>CAVYRS010000001.1:0-2932500 GCA_963770995.1 uncultured Acidobacteriota bacterium
CGACGTCGATGCCCGGCTCACGGCTGATCGCCTGGAGCGCCTCGACGATGCCGATTGCCGCTCGCGGCCCCTCGACCCAGGTCTCCCGCGACGAGGATGCGCGCAGGCGGAAAGCGAGTGTTGATCGTCGTGATCACGTCCTGCCTCGCAGCTGCGTCGGTGCCGGTGACGAGCCCGATCCGACGCGGGAAGCGTGGCAACGGGCGCTTGCGCGCGGCGTCGAAGAGCCCTTCGTCGGCGAGGGCTTGCTTCAGCCGCTCGATCGCCGCCAGGTGGGCACCCCGAGCCCGAAGCGCTCGAGCGAGAGTGCGCGCAACCTGAACTCACCCTTCGCGGCGAAGAGCTCCGGGCGCCCGAGCACATGGATCCGCTCGCCGTCCGCGAGGTCGAGCTTCAGCGCGTCGACGTTCTGCCCGCCGCGGAATCGACGCGGGCAGGCTCGCGCCGTCGGCCGGGTCCTTGAGCGTGAAGAAGACGCTGCCCCAGCGGTCTGACCGCCGAAGCTCGGTCACCTCGCCCTCGATCCACAGCGTCGGCAGCCGCTGGAGCCAGTCGGCGACGCCGCGGTTGAAGCTTGCGACGGTGTAGACCTTCCGGTCGCCGTAGAGCAGTGGTTCGACCTTCATTGCGGGCGAGCCTAGATGATGGATCTCGTGACGGAAGTCGTCCCGCCGCTCGGTCTCGCACGCTATCGCGCTCTCTTCCACGTTCCCGCACGTCAGGCGCCTCGTACCTGAGCGGACTTACTGCGCGGCTTCCGATGGGGATGATCGGGCTGGCGCTGCTGCTGCTCGTCCGCGAGAACGGCGGGAGCTATGCGGCGGCCGGTGTCGTGTCCGGCGCCTACTTCGTCGCGACGGCGATCGGCGCTCCGATCGCTGGCCGCCGCGTCGACCGCCACGGTCAGGCACGGATCCTCTTCGCACGGGCGCTGATCTTCCCCGCGCTGCTCGCGACCGTGTGCGCGCTCGCGCTGTCGGATGCGTCGATGGCACTGATCGGCGCCGCCGCTGCCGCCGCGGGCGTCCTGATGCCTCCGGTCGGCGCGTCGCTGCGCTCGCTCTGGCCTCGGATGTTCGCCGACGCCGAGCTGCGTGCCGCTGCCTACGCGCTCGAGGCATCGCTGCAGGAGATCACGTTCATCGTCGGTCCACTGCTCGTCGCGCTGCTGACCGCGGCCGGCTCACCGGCGCTTGCGCTCGGCGTGGCCGCGGCAGCGGGATGCGTCGGCACTCTCTCGATCGCGCTCGCCGCGCCCGTGCGCGCCTGGCGACCGGAGGCCGAGAGGCATGCGTCGATCCTCGGGGCGCTCGCGTCGCGCGGGGTCCTCACGCTCGTCGGCCTCTCCGCCTGCCTCGGACTCGGCTTCGGCGGCACCGAGGTGGGCTTTCCCGCCTTTGCCGAGCAGCACGGCGGGGCGGAGCTCGGGAGCATCCCCCTGTCGCTCTTCGCGGGCGGCAGCCTCGTCGGCGGGCTCGTGGTCGGGGCACGGGTGACGATGCCGCCCTTGCGGCTGCTGCGGGTCTCCGCGGTCCTGCTCGCATTCGGCCTCGCCCTGCCGCTGCTCGGCTGGTCGCTGCCGAGCATGTCAGTGCTCGCTTTCCTCGCCGGGCTGGCGATCGCACCCGTGGTGATGTCCGCGTACGGCCTCGTCGACGCGGTCGCCGCGCGCGGGACCTCAACCGAGGCCTTCTCGTGGATCACGACCGCGGTCTTCGCCGGCTTCTCGGTCGGGATGGCGCTCGGCGGGATCCTGATCGACGCCTATGGCACCAAGGCGTCGTTCGGCTCGCGGTTGCGGCCGCAACCGCCGGCGCCGTGCTCGTCGCGCTCGGCCCGGGCCTGGATGACGAATTGGCTAACTCAGAGCAGGATTTCAGCTGCGGTGCGGGGGTCGCAGCCCTGATGCACCAGCTCGACCGCCTCGTGCAGGTCGGCATCGAGCGCGGCCGCGATCTTCTCGGCCAGCGGGAGCGGATAGCCCGCCTCGATCAGGACGTGCAGGCGCCAGGACTCGACCTTCGCCCGCTCGCTTCCCCTCTCGATCAGCTCTGTTGTGTCAGCCATGTGCGCGTGTTCGTGCTGCAAGAGACGTTCCCTGCGTTCGCTTGTTAGCGAGGGAATGTCTAGGCCCGGCGTAGCGCGGTGGCCTCGTCGACGCGGCGGTGGAGCTCTGCGAGCCGCTCCGCGATCGCCGCGCGCTCGGCCTCGGCTTCGGCGGCGAAGGCGCCGAGCATGCGGCGGAGATCGGCGTCCGCCGAGGTGACACGCTCCTGGAACGACGCCACCAGCTCCTCGCGCTGCCGCTCGAACGCCGCCTGCGCCTGGCGCTGCCGCTGCTCGAGCCGCTGCTGGCCGGCCTCGCCGGTCTGCGAGAGGCGCTCGGCGAAGACCGTGTCGGCCTGGCGCACGAACATCTCGACCGCGCGGTCGAGCTCGCGTGAGAGTGCGAACAGCACGCACTACCTCGCGTGCGGAACGCATGGTCGACTCGAACTGCACGCCCGCGGCACCGGCGTAGCGCTCGGCCTCGCGTGCGATCACCCGCTGGAGATGCTCGACCTGGCGGCGCTCGATGTCTGCGTACGACATTTCGATTCGGCTCGAGGCCTCGGTCTCGCCTCGCTCGACCTGTTCCATCAGCGCTTGCTCGCGCCGCCGCAGCCGGTCGGCAATCTCCTGGATCACCCGTCGCCGCTCAGCGGTGTGGGCCTCGAGCTCCTCCAGAGCTTCGGAGACGGCGGCTGTCGCCGAGCGCTCGAGCTCCTCGCGCCAGCCGGGAGCCCGAAGCGCGCTGCTCGTCCGAGGTCGCGATGAGCGCCGATGCTTCTGCCTCGATCCGAGCCTCCGCGTCCTGCGATCAGCTGCTTCTGGCGCTGCTCGAGCCGCCGCGGCCCTGTGTCGAGGGCTCTGTTGTGCACGGTCGAGATCGTCTCCCCAGGTCCACTCAGCCGCTAGTCAGCCCGGCGCGGCGGCCGACCAACAGTGCCTCCGCGAGCTCCACACCCGCAGCGCGTTCGCGCTCGAGCAGGTCGCGCCAACGCTCGTCTGCGATCTTCCGTTCCTCCTCGACGAGGCGAGGACCAGTGCGTCGGCACGCATCCTGGCCAGGCGCGACTTCAGCTCCTCCGCGGCCGATGCGGTCTCTTCGGCGACGAGCGCTTGCGAGCTGCTCGAGCGCCTCATCCGGTAGGGAGTAGCGGCGGCGCGCGCGGGCTTGCACGGGTCGCGAACCAGCGCCAGCCCGAACGGCGAGCACCAGCCAGTGCGAGAAGTGCCGACCCGTTCGACCACGATTCGCATCGTAGTCCGGCCCTACGATGACGCGATGGCGCTCGCCGACGAGCTCGAGCGGATCGCGGCGTTCTGTCGGGTGCGAGTGCGGTACATCGCCGCCGAGGCGCATCCCGGCGACCGGATCTACGTCTGCTCCTTCGAGGAAGCGGACGGAGGACGTACGTGGCTCGCCTACGACGGCGGCAGCGAGCCTGCTCGGCGGAACGGCCTGCGTGTCCTCGACGCGGTTTCGATCATCACGCTCTGCGAGCTCGCGGCCGAGACCGCGGCCGGCGGCGACCTCGATGAGTTGCGCTCGCAACTGGCCGCGCTGCGCGTCACTGAGGATCCGGGCGGGATCCAGAAAGCCGAGGAAGACTCGCTCGAGCTTCAGCACGTGCTCGGCGCCCCGCCACGCTTGCCCGACACCGGCCCGGCTCGACGAGATCGGCAGCTGCGACTCGGAAGCTCGAGGTCACGCTCGGGAGCGCAGTGCACGGTTTCGCCCTTTCGCCGAGGCGATGAAGGACGGAGGACGATGATCCCGAGGCCCTCTTCGGCGAGGTGGAGCGCTCCTACAGGATCGACCCTCCGGTAGCCTTGGAACATGGAAGGCGGCAGCTTTGGGCTTCCCGTTCGGCGGTGACCCCGAGGATCTCCTCCGGGGTATCCAGGAGTTCGCCGCTCAGCAGGCCGAGTCGGTGCAGGGAGGCGCAGCGCGAGCAGTTCGCGACGCTGACGCTGAACACCGCAGTCGAGCTCACCTCGGCCGCACTGAAGCAGGTGCAGCCAAGCGGCAGCATCGACGAGCAGGCCGTCGCGCTGCGCGACGCCATGCGCGTGCTGTTCCCCGAGGCCGTCGCGCTCGTAAGTGCAGCGCGGCAAGGCTTCATGCGCGAATCACGCTAACCACGCTCGATGCGGGAGCTGGTGGGCCGCGAAGCAGCCCCTGGGGTATTCGCGCGATGAGCATCCGCTTCCGCGGGTGCTCATCGCGCGCAAACAAATAGGCTCCTGCGCCGTGTCCCTGTTCGACCACGCCTCTTCGTCACGCTGCTCCCGGCTGTCCCGAAGCGGGTCGTGCGCACCCTCTCGTCGCGGTTATATCGCCGGTTCCGGAGCGTGGAGGACGCGCAGCATTCGTCCGCGGAGCTGACGCAGCCGGTCGGGCTGGGCGACCGTCGACGTCCTGGGCGGAGGTCACGAAGGAGGCCGAGGCCGCGGAGATCGCAGCGAGTACGTCGCGGCGCTCGATGCCTTCGAGCACGGACCACCTCGACGCGAACGTCAGCATCAAGCCGACCGGGCTGGGATTGAAGCTCGGCTACGACCTCTGCAGGTAACGTCGAGGCAGTGATCGCGGCCGCGGACCGACGAAACTCCGGCGGATCGACATGGAGGACTCGTCCACGACCGACGACACCCTCCGGCTCTTCCGCGAGCTGCGCGACGCGGGCCACGGGCCTCGCGGGGTCGGCCCCGTCCTCCAGGCTGCGCTCCAAGCGAACGGGTCGCGGACGCAGCCTCACTCAGTGGGAGCGAGCGTCCGGCTCTGCAAGGGGATCTACATCGAGCCTGCCAAGGTCGCGTTTATGGCGACTTCGACGAGGTCCGGGCCAGCTTCGTGCGCCACGCTCGACGTCCTCCTCGACGGAGGCTGCTACGTCGGTATCGCGACGCACGACGAGTGGCTCGTCAGCCCCGCGCCGAGGAGGCCCGTTCGCGAACGAGGCCTCCAACCCGATGCGTACGAGTTCCAGATGCTGCTCGGAGTCCGGTCCGGAGCTCGGCGACCGGATCCGTCGCCGACGGCCACCGCCTTCGGATTTACGTGCCCTACGGCCGCCAGTGGTACGGACTCTCCCTCCGGCGGCTGCAGGAGAACCCGAAGATCGCCGGCTACGTCGCCGGCGATCTGGGACGTTCGCTGTTTCGCAGGGGTTAGGGCGCCGGAGGTGGCGGCCCTGGAGCAACTTCGTCCTGCTCGACCACGGTCGTCGCGCGGCGGCGCGGCCCGCCCTCGACGTAGGTCGTGCGGCGCTGGAACCCGCCCCAGCTCGACCAGAAGATCATCGAGATGACAAGGCCCAGAGCAGCCCAACGATCAGGAGGATGACGCCGATCGCGTTGACGTCGAGGCCCTCGGCTTCCGCCGTGACCCCCAGGTCAAGATCAGCGCCGACGGCGATCAACAGGATGCTGACTGAGATTCCCATGCGCACCGTTTTTCTCCGCGCGCACGCTTTCCTAAGCGTCGGGCTTCTCGGCCGCCAGCACTAGGTGGCCCAGGGACCTTGGTGTCCTTGCCCGGCCGCTCCTCGAGCCCGCGCAACGCAAGCCCAGCACCAGCGGACCCGCGGTCACGACCTCGCCGAGCACGGGCCGCGCGAAGTAGTCGTCGCGCCAGCGCCCGAACGCGTCGAGGCATGCTCCCGCAGGGTGCTCGTGGTGGACAGCAGCACGCCGCCGCTCCTCAGCGCGGCCGCGACGCCCGCGGCCCAGGCGTTGACGTCCGGCGGCGTGCGAGCGAGCCGTAACCGGCGTACACGACATCCCAGCGGCCGAGCAGAAGCTCCGGCGGCAGCGCGTGCACATCCGCGTGCACCAGCAGGTCCAGGCAGTCGGCGCCGTGCGGCCTCGATCGCGCCCTCGTCGTCGTCGACACCCGTGACGAGGGCGCCGAGCTCGGTCAGGTCGAGCGACTCGCGCCCGCTGCCACAGAAGAGGTGGAGAACACGGCTGCCTTTCGCACCGTGCAGCCGCTCCCGGATGCGATCGGGCATCCCGGGCGTGGCGAGCACGTTCTCCGCAGTTCGGTGAGCGTCGTCAAACGCGCGGTTGTAGTAGGTGGGCTCCATCACGCTCTCAATGAAAAGCCGCCGTCGACGATCAGAGTCTGGCCGCGAATCATCTCCGCCTCGTCTGAGCAAAGGAACGTGACCGCCTCCGCGATGTCTTCAGGCTTGACCAGGCGCCCCGCCATTCTGCCCATGCGGAGCATCTCCTTGCGGTTCGGGAAGTAGTCGAGCACGGCCGTTGTCGACGACCCCACCCGAGACGGCGTTCGCGCGAATCCCGAGCGGCCCGAGCTCCACGGCGAGGTAGCGGATCGAGTGCCTCGAGCGCGGCCTTCGATGTGCCGACCAGCGTGTAGTTCTCGAGCGCTCGGTGCGCACCCAGGCTCGAGATGCCGATGATCGACGCGCCGGGGAGCATCTGCGGCGCGACGACGCGGGTCAGGGCGAGCAGGGCGCGCGTGTTGCGTTGAGCGTCCAGTCCCAGTGCTTGTCCTCGGTCTCGAGCAGGGGCTTGATCACTCCGGTCGCGGCGTTGTGGACGAGCACGTCGAGCGCCCCCAGCAGCGCGACCTCCTCCAGCACGCAATCCGAAGAGATGTTCCCGCGGATCAAGATCGGCTTGGCCCCGGTGCCTCCAGTTCCTCGGCGGTCTTCTTCGCTGCTGCATCGGACCGCATGTAGCCGATCGCGACCCGTGTGGCTCCAAGACCTGCGAAGCGAAGCGCAATCGCCTTGCCGATTCCACGTGATCCCCCAGTCACAAAGACCGAGGCACCCGTGAACGTCATGACCGCGGCAGGCAGCGGCTCGTACGCCGGCGCGGCGCTTCGGCAACTTCTCCCAACCGAGCCGCGTGCGCGATTCCTTCTCGCCGCCCTCGGCCTTCGAAGAGGCATGCCCGAGGGCGTCGAGCAGCTGCATCTTCTCCTCGCCGTAGCGGCGGACCGGATGGTCGGGCGGCAGGTCCTCGATCAGCTCGCGGACGCGGGCGCGCAGCTGGTAGGCGAAGTCGGGTGTCGCGGGCCCGACGAGGGCGTCAATGCGGATGGAAAGCTGGCCATAGCGGCTGAAGCGTAACGACTTTGGCCGGGAGCGAAGCGACCCTTTAGGGGTCTTCGCGCGGGCACGGGCTTTCCCCGTGTCCTTGCGCAGCCAAAGATAGTGTCGGGCGAATGCGTCGTCCGCTCACGGTCGAATGGATGCTGCTGACGACGATCGTCCTGTGGTCGCTCAACCTCACGGTCACGCGCTACATCCTCACGCACGGGTTCCAGCCACTCGCGTATGCCACCGTGCGCTACGGCACTGCGGCGCTGATCTTCGTCGGCATCGCCCTCGTCGCCGAGCGATCGCTTCGCTTGCAGCGAGCAAGCCGGACATCCATGCTGATCTCGTTCTGGCGGCGCTGTGTCTGGCTGAACCAGCTGTCCTTCGTCTACGCGCTCGAGAAGACGAGCGCCTCGACGATAACGCGCTGATCCTCGGCGCGACGCCGATCTTCGCGGCGCTGATCGGGATCGCGTTCGGGCTGGAGAAGCTGTCGCCACGGACTGCTGGCTCGCGGCTGCGATCTCGTTCGCCGGCGTCGGGCTCGTCGCGGCCGGCGCCCCCGCCGGCTTCTCAGGCGACTTGCGCGGCAACCTGCTCGGAATCGCGACGGCGGCGACGTGGGCCGGCTATTCGGTCGCGATCACGCCTGATGGAGCGCTACACGGCGTCACGGATCAGTCCGTCCTGTGGCTCGCTCGGTGCTGATCGCTCTCGTCGGCTTCCCCCAGGCGGTGCACCAGGACTACAGCGTGGGCTGGAAGGTGTGGGTGCTGCTCGCGTTTGCGACCGCTGGCCCGCTCGTGGTGACGAACGTCCTCTGGTTCCGGTCGTGCGCAAGATCGGCGCATCGCGCGCGACGCTCGTTGCGAACCTCCAGCCCTTCGTGGCCGCGGTCTTCGCGCTCGTCCTCTGTCCGAGGAGATGACGCTGCTGCAAGTCATCGGTCGGTGATCGGCGGCGGCGTTCTTCTCGTCGCCCGGCGACGTCCGACCGTCCCGGCCTCCGAGTAAGATCCGCCCCGTGTCTGAGCGCGACTTCATGCCCCTCGACGGGTGGGACCACCTCGAGCTGTGGGTGCGCAACGCCAAGCAGGCGGCCTACTGGTACGAGCACGCCCTCGGCTTCGAACGGGTTGCGTATGCAGGTCCCGAGACGGGTGTCCGGGATCGGGCGTCGTACGTCTTCGAGCAAGGAGAGATCCTACTCCGTGCTCACGAGCGCGGTCCGCGCCGACAGCGACGTCGCTGGCTTCGCAGCCAAGCATGGCGACGCAGCGAAGGACGTCGCCCTGCAGGTTCCGGACGCTGCTCACGCCTACCGCGAGGCCGTTCAGCGGGGAGCGCGCGGGATCGCCGAGCCCGAGTGGTTCGAGGACGAGCACGGTCGCGTCCAGCTGGCCACGATCGGGACCTACGGCGAGAACGTGCACACGCTCGTCGACCGGGGCAACCGAACAGCCCCTGCCTCCCCGGCTACGTCTCGCTCTCGCCGAACGGGCACCGCGGCCAGGGCGCCGGGCTGATCGCTGTCGACCACGTCGTCGGCAACGTCGAGCTCGGGCAGATGAACCGCTCGGGTGGAGTTCTACGAGGAGCGTGTTCGGGATGACGAACATCGTCAGCTTCGGCGACGACCAGATCCAGACCGAGTACTCGGCGCTGATGAGCAAGGTGATGGCGGACGGGTCGGGCAAGATCAAGTTTCCGATCAACGAGCCGGCCGAGGGGAAGCGCAAGAGCCAGATCGACGAGTACCTCGAGTTCAACGAAGGTCCCGGCGTTCAGCACATCGCCGTTCAGTCACAGAGCATCGTGCAGACGATCGAAGCTCTGAAGGACCGCGGCGTGCTCTTCCTGGACACCCCGGAGACGTACTACGACGAGGTCGAGGGCCGTGTCGGCGAGATCGCCGAGGACTACGCCGACCTGAAGCGGCTGAGGATTCTTGCCGACCGCGACGAGGACGGCTATCTCCTGCAGATCTTCACTAAGACGGCGCAGGACCAGGCCGACGCTCTTCTTCGAGGTGATAGAGCGGCACGGCGCGACGACCTTCGGCGAGGGCAACTGGGCCTATCTCGAGTCGATCGAGCGCGAACAAGCCCTTCGCGGCAACCTTTAGCTGGCGGCTGCGGAAGCCCAGCTTCCGCAGCCGCCGGAACCTCCGGTTCCCTACGTCGCGAAGCCTGCGGCTCCGCGACCCCTCCCCCCTGAAGCAGAAGAGCAAGATCGCTCGAGCCGGTCGCATAGCCTTACGCGCATGAGTCCCCAGCGCCGAACCGCGCTCGTCTCGATCGGCGCGGCGGCGGTGCTCGCAGCACTCAAGCTCGGAGCAGGTCTCGTCAGCGGCAGCCTCGGGCTCATCTCCGAGGCGCTGCATTGAGTTGCAAACGATCTCGTTGCCGCGCTGCTCACATTCTTCGCGATCGGCGTCTCCGGCCGGCCCGCCGACGAAGGGCATCAGTACGGGCACGGGAAGGCTGAGCACCTTGCCGCGCTGGCGGAGGCGACCGTGCTCGCGCTCGTCAGCGTTGCCGTCGCGGCACTCGCGGTTACACGGCTTACAGGAAGGACGAGCCAGTCGGTCGACACGGCGTGGTGGCTGTTCGTCGTCATGGCGATCGTGCTCGCGATCGACCTCTCGCGCACCGGTGATCTCGCTTCGCACGGCGCGCCAGTACGGCAGCGAGGCCCTGCGCTCGAACGCGATCCACTTCGGGAGCGACTTCGCGGGCACGCTCGCGGTACTCGCCGGCCTCGCCGACCGCGGCGGCCGGCTATCCGGGGGGCGACTCGATCGCAGCGCCTCTCATCGCCGCCCTCGTGCTCCTCGCCGCCGGCCGGCTGATCCGGCGGAACGTCGACGTCTTGATGGACCGGGCGCCCGCGGAAGCCGAAGCGACGGCCCGCGCTGCGATCGCGGCGATCGAGCCGCCGATCTGGCTTCTTCGGCTTCGCCACCCGCCAGGCCGCCGGACGAACGTTCGCCGGCGTGGTCATCTCCGTGCCGCCGGGCGCAGTGGTCGGTCGGGGCACGGAGTCGCAGACCGGGTGGAGGCGAAGCTCGAAGAGGCCCTGCCCGGAGAACGACGTCGTCGTCCACGTCGAGCCTGGAGCAGATGAGGTGGCGCTCCGCGACCGCGCGCTTGCAGCCGCGATGTCAGTCCCGCGAGTCCGCGAGATCCACAACCTCAGCATCGTCTCGCTCGGGGGTGCGATCGAGCTCTCTCTCCATCTGAAGCTGCCCGGCGACCTGCCACTCGACCAGGCCCACGAGGAATCGCGGAGGATCGAGCGCGGTGACGAACTGCGTACCTCAATCGCCTCGGTGCAGACCCACCTCGAGCCGCTCGCCGAGGTGGGAGCGGGCGGACTTCGTCGAGGCGGCCGAGATCGAAGCCGCGGCCGAGCGGGCCGCCAGTGGTCCTGTGCGGATTGCGGCTCCTGCGGACGGAGAAAGGCGTCGTCGCGTTCATCACGCTCGGCCTCGACCCGGCCACGACGCTCGCCGATGCGCACTCGTGGGCGAGCGAGGTCGAAGAGCGGCTGCGCCGCGCAAGACCCGACGTCGCCGACGTGATCGTGCACACAGAACCATAGGTTTACGCACTTTTACTGTTTTGAATTTGTATGGCTTGGTGTTTCGGCGTGTGTGGCCGGACCCACCGGAGACACCTCTTGTAACCACTACAGGGGATTCCTGAATGCGAAAACTGATACACCATGCTCACTCTCATGCTCGGAGTGCTTGCGCTGAGCGCGACAGCGTTCGCGCACGGCGGCCCAGGCGACAACGACGGCCACAAGAAGGGTCATAAGCACGGCCACATCGCCAAGCGCACGTTCACGGTGACGACGACGGACAACGGCTCGTGCGGGGCCGCGTGGGCGACGGACACCGTCAAGCGCACGTTCCTCGTGAAGAAGAACCGTGACGGGTCGTACACGCTCGCCCGCCTCGACCGCGGCCGTTTCGTGACGCTCGCCGGCCAGAGCCCCGGCGCGTGCGACACGACGGGCGACCATGGCCAGACGATCTGGGCCGGAGTCCACGGCTTCCTCGTCGGCTACATCCGCGGCACCGTCACCGGCGGGACGTTTGACAAGAACGCGACCTGCACCGGCGACGACTGTGGCTTCACCGACGTCTTCCTGAAGACGTTCTTGGGCCCGAGAACGCGCAGTTCTCGTGCAACACGAACTGGTCGAGCTCAAGTTCAACTTCGACTACGTCGCCCCGAAGCACGAGCTCTGCCGCCACTGGCAGGACAAGGGTAAGGGCGCCGGGACGATGCTGAACGAAGAGTTCAACGGCGACATCGCCGACGCGTAACTGCATCGGCACGACGCTCGATTGAAAGGATTTCGACCCGAAAGGCCCGTCGCGAGGCGGGCCAGCTCTGGCTGCGGCTCAGCGGCATGCGGCTCTGCATGTTCGCCCCGGCGGGTCGGAGTTCGAGCGCGGCTGGCCCGGGCGGATCAAGAGGGACACGGTCGTGCAGCTCGCCGCCCAGACGCTCAGTCCTTCTTCACGGGCGGCTCGGCGGCGCGCAGCACGCCGAGTACCCGCTCGACGACGTGCTGCTGCGGGCGCCGGTCCTCGAACCGCCGGCGGTGCGGGTGTTCGACGACGCGAGCATTCCTCGTGCGCGACGCGGTACCGAACGCGTTCATTCGCGTCAATCCGCTGGGCGTGCAGGTCACCTACTTCCGCGTCGACCAGGCGTTCGAGGAGACCCGTCGATGATTGCCAACACCGCCCTGCTTGCCGCCTTGACGCTGTTCCTGCTGGTCGCCTGGCTGGCCGGCGAGTTCGTCGCGCTCGCGCCGTACAAGGTCTCGCTCTTCCGGCTGCACGGCACGGCCATCGTCGTGACCGCGTTCCTGGTCTTTTTCAATCTGCATGCGGCGTTCTACGTGGTCGCCCGATGGCTCTTTCTCCGCGACACCGGCCGCAAGCTCACGCATCTGGACGGCCAGCTCATTACGCCAGAGTCGCTCGACCAGGACCTGCGGGGCGTCGATTTGGTCGAGGAGCGATAGGCATGTTCGACATCCTCGATCCCCGATCGTTCGATGACGCCCGCGACCGGGATCCCGCAGACCCGCGGGATCTTGAGCCCGTCGATCCCCGCGATGTGTTCACGCGGGACCTGGACCTGCCGGACGGCCTGGAACGCGAGCGGGTCCATGTGCGTGACGACGAGTACGACCTGCGCGGCTCGGAGGTACGGACGTTGGCCACCGTCGGCGCGTTCCGAGCCGTGCCGATCGACGACCTGCGGGACGAACGGGACCGACCCGGCGACCTACGGCACGGCGATCTCGAACATCTGCGGAGCGCCGGCTTGATCCAGACCGTCGCGCCGTTCGATCGCGGCGACGAGCGAACCACCGTCGTCACGCTGACCGAGCGCGGTCGCGATGTCCTCGAAACGCATCGGCGGCCCGATCGCGAGCGGCCGCAGACGTTCTACGCCGGCACCGGTCGGAGCCGAGACCTCTCGCACGATGCCCAGGTGTACCGCGCCTATCTCCGCGCGGCGGAGCGCCTGCGCGCCGAGGGCGCGCGCATTGAGCGCATCATGCTCGACGTCGAGCTCAAGCGCGAGTACCAGCGGTTTCTCCAGGAGCGGAACCGCGGGCGATCTGACAGCGATGGACGTCCCGATCGCAGTCCGTCCGAGATTCGGCGATGGGCGCACGAGCACGACCTGCCGATGGATCGCGACCGGGTGCAGTTCCCTGATGTCCGCATCGAGTTCGAACGCCCAGACGGTCGGCGTGACCTCGAAGACATCGAGGTCACGACGCTCCACTATCGAGGGATGCACGCTGCCGGCAAGGTCTCGGCGGGCTTCACACGGTTCCGCGGATCGACGAGCCGGGCGGGTGGGCAGGCGCGCGGCCGCGGTTCGTCGCTGGACCCGCACCTGGCAGAGGAGTTCCTCGAATGAGCCCTGAGGTTCGCCTGGCCCGCGTCCGCGACATGGGATTCACCGACACGCAAGCCGCGTTTTTGGTGACGGTCATGCTGCACGCCGGCGTCTGCGTCGGGCGGCATTACTGCACCTTCGCCGGCCTGCCGTACGGTCGCAAGACATACGACTTCTTCCACACGCTGCTCCATCGGCGATACGCGACCGAGCGGCGATGCGGGATTCACAACGCGCGGATGTACCACCTGCACTCCAAGCCGCTGTACCGGACGATTGGCGAGACCGACAATCGCCACCGTCGGCCCATGGCTCTGCCGCGGGCCATCGAGCGCCTGATGCTGCTTGATGGGGTGCTCGCCGACCGCACGCTGACATGGCTGGGGACCGAGCACGAGAAGCTGGCCCACTTCACACTCGCGCATCGTGCACTGCGGCGCGACCTGCCAGCCCTGACGTTCCACGGCGACGACGAGGAGACGGTCCGGTACTTTCCCGACAAGCTGCCGATTGGCGTGGACGCGAACAACCGGTCGACGGTGTTCTTGTTTCTGGCCACGCAGAACGTGCCGATCGACTTCCGCGTGTTCCTCGAGCGGCATGCCGATCTGTTGCGCCGGCTCCCCGCGTGGACGGTCCGCCTGATCGTCCCCCGTCACATGGCCGACGCGCCGGGAACCTATCAGGCTGCGTTCCGCGAGCACCTCGCGTCGCCGCTTCGCCGACAAGTGGTCGACGAGCTGCAGTGGTACTTCGAGGCGCGACGCACGCCGCCGGCTGGACGGGACCAACGCTTCGACCTGGCGGGCCGCGCTTTTCGGGCGCCGCGGTTTCGGGCGCTCTATCGCGCCTGGCTCGAGCGCGGCGATCGCGTCGTCGAGGCCACGATCTCAGCCACGCTCGCCGAGGCCATCGAACGCGGGACCGGCCGATTCGAAGCCGTGCCGTTGCCGTACCGGTACGGGTATCTGCTATCGCTGGTGGGAACGGCATGAAGGGGTGTGACCGGAAGGACACGGTGAAGAGTCCCCCCAGCGTGTTCTTCCAGACACATGGGGGTGCAACGGGGACTCGCGGCGCGCCACGATCACGACCACCGTGGTGCGTCTCGCGTGAAACACGCGGTCCGTGAACGAGTTGCGGTGGGGGCGCGTTCGCGGCAGGCGATATTCGGGCGGCGCTCTGTGCCGCCCGGCAGACCCGGTCAAGACAGCAGCCGGGACGTGAGCGACCCCCACCGCCGCCCCGGATTCTGACCCTGGGCTTGTCCCAGGGGGTCGCTCACGTCCCGGCTGCCCGTCAGGTTTCCACGAAGAAGTCCGTGCGAACCGGGCGGCCACTCGGGGAGAACGTGCCGCGGTTGCGCGCATATTCGACGGCGGGTTTCGCAAAAGTTCTCGGCGCATTGGGAGTGGCAACCAGTCGGAAATCTGAAGCGGTTCTCACGGACGGAGGCGAACGATGCCGGTCATCAAACCGCGGACGCGAGGCAAGGAAATCCTGCGACACATCGCGCGCCTGGACCGCGAAAACCTGGAAGTCCTGTACGCGTACGCCGAGTTTCTGGGCGAGCCGACCGACTACATCCTGAACGAGATCATCGAGCGCGTGCTGCTGCGAGACAAGGACTTTCTCGCGTGGCGTGCCACACATCCCGGTTCCTATGCGCCGCGGTCGGTCGCGGCCGGCGCCGCCGCGGTAACCCGTCCGGCGACCCCGGTTCGGCGCGGCGTCGGACGCGTGACAGGCGCGCCGCTCGCCCTCGACATTGAGGCGTAAACATCGATGCTGCGTACGATTGTCCACGCGCGTGCACCGCTCGGACTGGCCGCCGCAGCCCTGATCTGCACCTGGGGACTGCGGGTGTACCCGCTCGACGCCGATGACCCGTTTCTGGCGTTCATTCACCTGCAGAAGCCGGCGATCTTCTGGCTGCTGGTGTACGGCTACGCCATGCTGTGGTTCACGACGCCGTGGATCGGAACGTCAGTGGTCACGTCACTGCTGGCGATGATGGCGTACCGCCAGCGCGGCACGGGACCCATGCGGCCGCTGCCGGCGTACCCGCCGCCCGAAACGCGCCTGAGTCCGACGTTGATTCTCGGCGAGAGCCACTTTCCGCGACGACGCGGTCGCGCGCCGGAGCCGAGCTGGTTGACGATTCCGCAGCGCGGACTCTACACGGGCGTCCTTGTACTCGGCGCGGTCGGCACCGGAAAAACGTCCGGCTGTATGTACCCGTACGTCGATCAACTCCTGCGCTGGCGACCTGACGATGCGGACCGCAAGATTGGCGGGCTGGTCCTGGAGGTCAAGGGGGATTTCTGCCACAAAGTGCGCGCGATGCTGGCGGCCGCAGGCCGCGAAGCCGACTACCTGGAGCTCGGGTTGGACACCGGGTTCTGCTACAACCCGCTGCATAACGATCTCGACCCGTATGCGGTCGCGTACGCGATCGCGAGCCTCCTGAACAACCTGTACGGCAAGTCCAAAGAGCCCTTCTGGCAGCAGGCCTACACCGATCTCCTGAAGTTCGTCATCTCCTTGAGACGCATCACCACTGGCTACACAACCCTCGCCGAGGTGTACCAGTACATCATCAATGAGGACCTGATTGATCAGGACATCCTGGACCTGAAAGAGGAATTCAAACACCCGCGCGACGTGCTGGCCATCGCGTACCACGACTACGAGATTGCAGAAATTCGTGGGGCGCCGTGGACGCTCTGGGCGCCATTCGACGAGAACCACATCGCACATCCCCACGAGGCGGAACTCGAACGGTTTCTCCAGGCCAAATGTGTCCCGTTCGAGCTGCGCACGGGATCGACCGCGATGGTGGCGGATCGCCGCCACCGGCTGGACGCGATCGACCGCTGGTTCAACAAAACGTGGAAACGCCTCGACCACCGCCTCAAGGCGTCAATCGTCGAGGGCATCGTGGTCTTCCTGTCCCTGTTTGATGAAAACCCACAGGTGCACCGCGCCTTCTGTCCGTCGCGCCAGACGTACATCGGCCCACAGCCACCTGGCGCGCCGCGACCACTGCCGCCGCTCGAAGACCTGCTCGAAACCGGCCATGTCCTCGGGCTGAATTTCCCCGTCGCGCTCAATCCGGCACTGTCCCGCGGCCTCGCCGTGATGCTCAAGCTGGATTTTCAGCGCGCGGTCCTGAACCGCATCGGCAAGATGACGAAACATCCGGGACGTGTGTGGCGAGACCTCGTCTTCGTCGCCGACGAGTACCACGCGTTTGCCACCGTGGGTGAGACCGACCCGACCGGTGACGAGCGCGCCTTTGCGCTCTCACGCCAGGCGCGGCTGATTCCAATCGTGGCGACCCAGAGCATCAGCTCATTGCGCTCCGCGCTAGCGGGCGACGACGCCTGGCGGACGTTGCTCCAGTGCTTCCGCACGAAGATTTTCCTGGCGACCAGCGACGAATTTACGGCTCGGATTGCGGCTGAACTGTGCGGGCGTGCCGACCGGGTGAAAGCTCGGTACGGACTGTCCGAATCCGGCCAAGGCGCGCACGTCTCGCTCTTGACGGGCCGAGCGACCGCGGCCAGTCACAGCCTCAGCGCCAGCAAGACCTACATGATCGAATCTGACTTCGTGTTTCAGCCGCGTGTGTTTACGGAGCTGCCGCACGCGCAGGCCGTCGCGCTCCCGTACGACGGCCTCAATCCGCTGCCGGCGCAGTACTGCTACCTCAAACCGTACTACCTGGACGTTCAGGCGAGCTACTTCGATCACGAGGCACGAGGCGCGCTATGAGCAGCCTGGATCGCATCCTGCCGTTTCTCAGGGCCATCGAGGATTTGCTCCGTGATCCGAACGTCACGGAAGTGATGGTGAACGAGGGCGGACGCCGTGTGTTTGTCGAACGACACGGGGTGCTCGAGGGCGTCCCGGACCGCCGGCTGGAGTCCAGAAATCTGACGGCCGCGATCAAAAACATCGCCCGCGCGTGCGGCGATGAAATCTCGGATGTGCAGCCGCTCCTCGACGCGCGGCTCGAAGACGGATCACGAGTGGCTGCCATGTTTCCACCCTGCGCAGTTGCCGGTCCGGCGCTGACGATCCGGAAGTTCACGCAGCGGTACAGCCTCGATGACCTCGTTCGTGTCGGCACCGTAACACCGGAGCCTCGCCGACGAATTGACCGCGGCTCTTTCGAGCCAGCAGAACATCCTAATCTCCGGTGGCACCGGCACCGGCAAGACGACATTGCTCAACGCGCTGGCCGCGTACATTCCCGACGACGACCGGATCATCGTCATCGAGGACACGGCGGAGATTCACCTCACCAAGCCGAACCTTCTGAGGTTCGAGGCCCGCCGCGCGCAGGTGCCATTCGGACAGGAACTCGCACTGCCGGCCGTCACCATTACCGATCTCTTGCGCGCAACCTTACGCCACCGCCCCGATCGCATTCTGCTGGGCGAAGTGCGTGGGGCCGAGGCCTTCGACCTGCTGCAGGCGCTCAACACGGGCCACCTTGGCACGCTGAGTACGATTCACGCGAACGCCGCCGAGCAGGCGCTGACGCGACTCGCGCACTGTGTCCTCACGGCGAATGTCGGCCTGCCGCACCGAAGCATCCGCGAGGCGATCGCGCTGGCGATTCATCTCGTCGTTCACATCACTCGGGAGCACGGGCAGCGACGGGTGACGGAGGTGGCGCGCGTCCGCGGCTACGACGGACGCCGCGATCACTTTCTGCTCGAGCGACGTGTCATCGACCGCGAACCCGTCGGACAGGGAGTGGCGGGATGAGCCCGACGACCGCCGCCGCCGGATGTTCGCTTCGGGCGAGTTTGTGGACTCTGCCCCGCACAGTTTTCGTCGACCCGCATGCGCCCCACGGCTGTGCGTGTCAACCCGTTCGCCCCTATCGTCAACGATGGGAAGCGAACAACCGGCGCCAACACTGACCGTCTCAGGACGAGCAGCTCGGCGCCTAACGTGGCGGCGTGTCGTCGCGCCTGTGTGGCGCTGCAGCATCGCTGCGATCCGGAGGGAGCGCTCTCGCCGCGAACACCCGCTGCGAGAGTTTGCTCCATGACGGCTCTTTGCAAGGAGAGGCGGCCGGACACATGGTCCAGTCGCCTGGGCCGTCGCATCTGCCGCGCCGAGTCGAATGTTCGTGACGCGTGCTAAATCGAGCGAAAGGAATCTCGGATGGATGCGCCTACTGAAATCCTGTTGCCGCGCGAACGAATACAGCTTCGAGCAGAGTCGTCGCCGCCAGCTGCGTCGAAGGACCGTCTCTTGCCGGTGACCGCGACTTATTGTCTCTCAGAGGAAGGGCGGAAACTGGCGCTCCTAAACGGCGGCGACGGTCGCGCCGTCCAGCAACTCACGGTACACGTGCCGTCGAACCGACTGCACCTCATCACGGTCGATGCCGAGGGCGTCGCGCGCCTACGGCTGCGGCCGCAATACACGCGCGAAGCCAACCAGCAAATCGTCCGCGTCGATGCGCCGCCGACCTACGACGTGCCACCAGACCTCGATACGCTGTTCCAGCACGCCGCTCGCAACTATCAGCTCGAACGCGCGTACGAGACGCACCGCCGTGCCGAGCGCGCCAGACGTCGCGACGCCGATCGCGACCGCCGCAACGAACTGGCCCGCGCGTTTCTCAAAGATCTCGACCGGCGCGCCGTTGTCCATCCGGCGCCGACGTCGAGACGCTGCTACCTGTCCGTCAACGGAGGTCTCGTGCGATTCGATGTTAGAGCTGATGACGGCGCCGCGCGAGATGTGCCGCCAGAGGCTCACCGTCGGTTTCGAGCAGATCTCCGAGCACGGGAGGAGCGTGGACGTCAGCAGCATGCCGACCAAGTCGCGCTGCACGAAGAGAAGAAGCGGTTCATCGCCGACTGGGTCACCGCGCACGGGTCACCGGAACAACACGCGCGTCAAGCGGCCGGGATGCTGCCCATGGAGGAAGTGATCGAGGCGATCACGGATGAAGCGTTCACGCCGCTTGCCGACTGGCCGCGTTACCAACGCGGCGGTGCGGCCCAATACCAGACATTCCTGCGATCGCTTCCAGATTGTGCCGACGTCAGCCTAACCGACCGTGATTTGCTCATCTCCAGCACGGACGCAGTGAAGGCATCACCGACGCAGTGGGCGCGAATGCAGGAGGCGCAGACACTCTTCCCGGGTGGGACGGTCACGCTGCGCATGCATCGCCTGGCTCACGTCCGCGATCGCCACGCCCCGACGCTCACCGTGTACGGTTTGCTCATGACGCGGAGGCTCGGTCCCTTTGTATTGCGACGCGAATACCAGATTGACACCAAAGATTCTTAATTAGTTACTGCGTTTATCAGGATTAATAGCGGCTCGATTCGTCAAAAGGTAGGTGGTGAAGCCCCAATTAGCCCTGGGCGGGGCCGATATCTGACATGGGTTCGAATCCCCAACCCGATTCGGTACTTGCGGTAAGGGTGTGCGGCATCGTGCGCCCGGCGGCGTAGGAGTTCGCGCCCGCGGCGTTGTCCACCTCGTGCCATAAAGGCTATTGTTAGGCGGCACTGTGGCAAGACTCCCCCTCGTGCGGCGGAAGCAACTCCTGAATGAGCTCGGGCTCGAGGCGTTGGCAGCACGTTCTTCCTGGTCGCATGACTTGGGCGATTCAATCGCGTTCGATGCTTGGGAACATCTTTGGGAGCGCGACGCAGAGGGCAAACTTGTCAGATATCCGTTGCGGACCAACGGGCAGCATTACAACCTCGCGCAGTCCAGGCGCAGTCCGCGACGTGGTCACACGCGATGGCAGAATCATGTTGACTTGGTGGTGGCTCGAAAGCGGGCTGCACGAGCCCTCGTGCCTGTCGCGAACAGCCCGGATCCCGATCCCGATAAGGCCGCCAAAGGCTGGCTTCCCGTAGTTGTTGAGGGTCATATCAAAGTCGATAGTGAGGGGCAGGTCTGGCTAGTTGCGGATCGGATCGTGAAACGCGAAGACGTGACGTCGTAGTGCATGATTCCGCGCAGCAGTGACAGTGCCGCTTAACACCTCGCTCGAGCGCACCCGTCAAAGCCCAGTTGTGACGCCTGCGAGGCTCCTGCCGGAGAAAGGCGTCGTGGCGCTTCATCCGGTTGACGTGTGCGAAACAATTCTCTGGCGAGGACGGTGACCAAACAGGAGGTGGGCAGCCGACGCACGCAGGTGCGCCTCACGGAGGCCTGCGTCGACACGAACTCTTCCGACTGGTTCGGTCGTGCAAAGCGCACTCGACGTTCGCCGAGACTCGCGAGTTGTTGGGGGGGCGGTGATGGCGAACTTGTGCCGCCCGCCGCTGACCGAAGCCGATGTTGCCCGCGCGATGGCTCTCGGCGTCGATTGCACACTCCTTTTCGTAGGCTATCGAGTTCCTCTTGACAACCTGAATCGGCCGTCCTAGATTCGAAGCATCGTTCGCTGTGGCCGTCCTGGCCACCCCTCCACGTCGCCCGACGTGGAGCTACTTCCAATCCGTCGCCCCAGGGCACGTCGAAAGGAGCTCATCATGATCGGAACAGGTGTGTCCGCTGTCACGGCGACCACCGCGCACCGGGAATGGGCCAGCCGCCCACCCGATGAACGGTTCGCCAGCGTGCACGCGCTCTACGAGGCCGCTCGCGCCAGACGCCAGCGCCTCGACGAGCGCACGATCGAAACCGGCACGTTCAGGACCGAGGCGTTCGACACCGACGACCTTGCCATCTGCGAGACGTCGGGTCGCATCGCCACACTGACCCACTGGAGCTTCGGGCAGCTCGCGACCATCGCCGCGGCACCGCCCCAGTACCTCCGCTCGCTGCCCGCCGCGATCGCGTCCGACGCGATCAACTACGGGCTGCAACGGGTCTCACGCGACGAGCATCAGCTCTTCGCCGAAGACACCGCGCCGTGGACCGTGCACGCGATCACATCACCGCGCTATGCACGCGTCCACCACGACGAGCTGGCCAGCCAGGTGCTCGACCTCATGGTCGCGCATCCGGCCTGGCACCTCCCGCTCGGGTACAAGGACGGCGAGTTCGGCGCCGAGAAAGTTCCCTCGGGCGCCTACTTGGGAGACCGAGACATGTTCCTGTTCCTCGTGGACGGTAACCGCGATCTCGACGACCCGACCGATCGCACCCAGTCCGGCCTGTTCCGCGGATTCATTCTCCGGAACAGTGATGTGGGTGCCGCCGCCCTCACCCTGGATGTGTTCTTGTTCCGCATGGTCTGCGGCAATCACATCATCTGGGGGTTCCAGCATGTGGCCGGCTTCCGGCGCCGCCACATTGGGGCATCGATTCAGGACGCGTGGACGACGTCGCTCAATGACGTCCGCGCGGCGCTCGATGCCGACACCGCCGACGATCGGACACGGCTCCAGCGTGCAATGACGCGGGAGGTCGGTCCGACCCGCGAGGCGGTGCTTGACCTGGCCGTGCAGCGACTCGATGTGTCGCAGAAGCAGGCCGCCGAGGCGTACTCGTTGGCCGAGCAGTTCGAAACGAGTCCTCGGTCGATCTGGGGGTATGTGCAGGGGCTGACCCGACTCAGTCAACGCACGCCCTGGCAGGATGGACGGTTCGCGCTCGATCGCGCCGCCAGTCGCCTCCTCACTACGGTCCACTGACCGTGTCCCTGCCGCGCGAGCACATCCTCGCGCGGACCCTTCGTAAGTCTTAGCGGGTCGGTCCAGGCCACCCGCCCCTCGTCCCCGCCGCGATCGGTCACGCGTGCGTTCCGCTGGAACTGCGCGTCACCCGCCTCACAGCTCGCCGGCACACCGCCGGCGAGCGCCTTCCTCCGCGCACTGGTGCCGGAGGGCCATCACCCAGCAAGGAGACCGGAGATGCACATGCGCGTCGACTCCTACGTTCCGGCCCGCAGCCGCTACCAGGTGCGCGAGCTCGTGTGCACCTACCGTCCCGCCCGCGACGGCGAAGGCCGCATCGTCCGCGTGCCGTCGCTCGCGCTCAGTACCCCGCGCGAGGCCGTTCGCATTCTCAGTCCGTTCATCGCTGATCAGCCGGTGGAACTGGTCGGTGTCGCCTGCCTCTCCACACGCCACCGTCTGCTCGCGTGGCACATCGCTTCACGCGGCACTCGGGACGCCACGCCGATTTCCATTCCGGATGTCTTCGTGCCGGCGTGCGTTACACCGGGGACGACTGCCGTGATCGTGGTGCACAACCACCCGTCCGGCGATCCCGCCCCGAGCCAGGACGACGTCATGCTCACGGCGCGGTTGCGCGTCGCGGGCGACGTTCTCGAGATCGCGCTCCTCGATCACCTCATCGTGGGCGAGGAGACGCGGTATTTCAGCTTTCGCGAAGCCGGTCTGCTCGGAAAAGCTCCCGCAGCCGCGCCGCGACCCACAGTCGTCCACCACCCGTCGGCGGACGGCTCCCACCCACTCCCGGCGGCACAACCGAGCGCCGCTCCGATCCCGTGAGGCTACGGACGTGCTCAGCCGTGTCAAGGCTCCGTTCGCGTCGCTCACCGCTCCCAGGCGAGAGCGTCGCGGCCTTGACACGTCCTGCGCGCGTCCGCGTCAGGCGGTTATCGGATCGGCGCGGGGAACTCGAAGCGAGGAGAACACCGATGTCGCACCTGTATCTCACACCCACCATCACCGTGACGATCGCCGGCCAGATCCGCATCTATCACGCGTTCGTGACCACGGCCTCGCCGGCCGTCGATGCGCCGTCGACGCTCACGCTCTACACGTCGACCCTCGCCGACGTGGCGGGGTTCGCCGCCGACCCGCTCGTCTTCGAGGCCACGCGTGGGCGCATGCCTGCGCGCCTCGTACTCATCGAGACGAGAGAGCTCGCGTGGCAGCGCGAGAAGTACCGCGCGGATCACGCGATCTGCGCGCCTGCCGATCCGGTGCTCGTCAGCGTGACGACGCTCCAGCAATGGCTGTGGGCGCGCCTCCAAGCACCAATTCCCACCGAGGTGCACGCATGACTCGCCGGCGTTCGTTCGCGTCCACTGCTCGCCAGACTGGCGAGCTTCTCAGGAGGTTCGTGTATGACCAACAGCAGCATCGTCGTCAAGATCACCCCCAACGACAAGGGGAACCCCCCCGGCAAACTCGCGGAAGCCGAGCTGCATTTCACAAGCGGCGAGCTCGACGGCTTGAAGCTGATCGGGTTCGCGGTGTGGGAGCGCCGCGGCGGCAATGGCCGCAACGTCACGTTCCCGGCGCGCCAGTACGCCGTCAACGGTGAGCGCCGCAGCTTCGCGCTGCTGCGTCCCATCAGCGACACGAGCGCCCAGGAGCGTGTCCGTCAGCTCGTGCTCGAGGCATTCGCCGAGTACGAGGAGCGTGCGGCGGTTGCCACGTCGTAGATTCGAACGACGGTTTCCCGGATGCCACCAGCGTGGTGGTGTCCGGGGATCCTCTAGGCCACGATCCGCTTGACGAGGTGATGAATGACTGTCGACCTTCACGGCGCCGCCAGAACAACCGATGGTCTTGGATCAACAAACGACGTCGACCTGCACGAACTCCTAACCGTCGACGAGGTCGCCGCGCTGCTCAAGGTGCCCCGCAGCTGGGTGTACGAGCACACGCGCTCACGCGGCAAGGCTCGAGCCGAACGGCTGCCATACATCAAGATTGGGAAATACAAGCGCTTCGATCCGCGGGCCGTTCGCGACTTCCTCCTGCGGCGATCGAAGATTGCGTGAACCGTTTTGCTCGACGTGACTAAAATGGACGGCGAGCTACCACGGCACGAAGAGCCAACGAGAGGAAAGGATTGTTCTCGTATGGCTCACAGGAAACGACAGTACGGCAGCGGTTCTCTATTCAAGGAAGGGAGGGGCTGGGCAATCCGTTGGCGGGAGCTGGAGATTGCTCCAGACGGCACGAACAAGAAGCGATTGTGTTACGAAGCGCTCGGCAACGTTTCCCGCGCGGAGGCGGTTGAAACCCTCCGACGGAAAGTGGCCGAGGCCGGCAGCAGCGACCTCCCGACGCGATCCCGCGTCACGTTTCGGACGCTGGCGCAGCAATGGAAAGTTGATGTGCTGCCGACGAAGTACAAGCATTCGACGCAGAAGAATCATCAACACATCATGGACAAGCACTTGATCCCGCGATTTGGCGACCTCGCCCTGTCAGACGTCACAACCCAGACGATCCAGTCGTACGTGACGCATCTGACCAAGGCCGGGTATGCACCGAAAACGACCGATCACATTCATGACGTGTTGAGCGCGATTCTCCGATCGGCGGTGAAATGGGGGCATCTGCACGCGAATCCCGCGCGTGGGGTCGAGATGCCGCGTCTAAAGACGATCCGGCCCAAATGGGCGCTCACGGTGGATCAGGCCACGGCGTTGGCCGCTCAGTTGCCGTGGCTACTGCCACGAACGTTGGTGGGCCTCGCGCTGCTCACCGGGTTGCGGCGTGGCGAGTTGTTCGCGTTGCGCTGGTTGGACATCGATGAGCCGAATCGCAGCCTGCAGGTGCGCGCCGCCGTCTATGAAGGGGTGTTCGACGATCCGAAGACGATGGCCAGTCTGCGGACCATCCCCTTGCCAGAAGCGGCGCTGCAATTGCTGGCGGCGTGGAAGGCGCGGGCGCGACGAACCGCTGCACAGGATCTGATCTTTTCAACGGTGTCCGGCAAGCCGATCGCACCCAACAATGTCTTACGTCGGTGGGTGTGGCCGGCCTGTCAGGCAGCGGGGCTGCAACGCGCGACGTGGCTCACGTTCCGGCGAACGTATTCGTCCTGGGCGCACGACAAGGGGGTGCCGGCCAAAGTGGTCGCGCAGATCATGGGACACACCAAAGTCGACACGACGATGAACGTCTACACGCAAGTACTCGACGGCGCGGCTCGTTTAGCCGCGGATCGAGTCGGATCGGAATTGTTCAGAGTTGTCCAGATCCCGGATGGGACGACGACGCCAACTCCTTGAAAAGATTGGCTCCTCAGGCTGGACTCGAACCAGCAACCCTCCGGTTAACAGCCGGTCCTGGTCGGCAAAGGGAAACCGCCGGAACATAACCGCATCGGCCAGCGCGAACAGGGTCGTGTTCGCGCCCATGCCGAGCGCGAGGAGCGCGACGGCGACGAGCGACAGATGGGGCCGTGTCCACACCGCGCGGATCGCCTGGCGCAGCGCCATCATGGCGCCAGCATAACCGCTTCGACTGTGTGAGCCGCGACAGTCAGACGCGACGATCCGTGCGAGGTGAACGACCCAACGTCAACGCCAGCAGACCCGGCGCCCAGGCAACCACCCACGCGCCGAACTGCAGGAAATAGTTCTTGCCGGTTGCGGGCGGCCGGCCCCAGAGCGTATTCAGCACGAAGAAGAACGCGATCCCGCTCAGTACCGCGGCGAGCGCCCCGCGCGTGGCAATCTCGCCCCACGGCCGCCGCTGAGGTGCGCGCAACCAGCGGCCATCAAGCAGAGCGACGAGCAGCCACATCGCCACCCAGGACGCCGGAATCGCCATCCCATAGGTCCGCCGGTCCACGAGCGCGACGAGCAGGTAATACATGAGCGCGCCGCCGACGCCCGACAGCACGCCGATCGGCAGCCCCCTGAGTGCTCGGCCCGCATCAAGGCCGAGGACGGCTCCGACAGCCGTCAGGAGCACCGCGCCGTGGATGATGCCTGTCGTGATGCTGTGACGGACGTTCAGCGTGTACCAGGTGTAATCGCCGAGCGTGGCGACGAGCGCCACGCCAAGAATGCCGACACCGATCTTCATCGCTCCTCAGGCAATCCGGCCTGTCGCCAGGCCGCCATGTGTCCTCGGAGGTACATCACGCGCGTGTATCCCCGCCAGCGCAGCGCCTCGCCGGCGAGCCACGCTCGAGGACCGTGGCCGCAATAGACGACGAGGGTTTGAAATTTCTGTGCACGCACACCGTCCGATCCAGCGAGCACGCTCGTGAACGGAACGTTCGCCGCCCCAGGTACGTGCCCCCCGGCGAACTCGCCAGGCGATCGTACGTCGAGAACCGCAGGGGCCTCGCCCCGGCCGATCTGGTCCAGCAGCGCCGCCGGGGAGATCGCTGGTTCTCTCATGAGCCGGATTGTACTTGCGGGGCATTGAAACGAGTGCCGGCGTTGAGGAATCACCGGCCGCCAGTACATTCAAGTGGTCGAGCTGCATTGGTTCCGCCGAGACGTGGGAGACGACGCCGGACGCACGCGAAGGCTTCCAGCATGACGTTCGCTGAGGCCGTCAAGAGACGGTTCGAACGCGTGCGCCGGTCTATGCTATCGTCCCTGCCCAATCGTCCTGACGTGCAAGTCGGCGTCGCTGATGCTGCGACCCCCAGGCGACACTCGGAGCCCTGACGGCGGTCATCCTCGCGGTGGCCTCCACCGCCAGAGCGCCCCACCCGCGCCTTCGCGACCGAGTGTTCCTGCCAGCACCTTCAAGCGCTGCTGCGCCAGGCCAGGCAGGCGGTCGCCGTGCGCGACCGCATGCTCGAGGAAGCGGCTGAGTGTGACGCCGCAGCTGTCCGTAACATCCATCGGTCGCGCGCGGCCGTAGGAGGGCCGCATATGCCTACCGATAGGACGCCACGATCGGAGCAGACGGGCGTTGACGATACCAATGTGGCAGCGTCAGGAGTCGGCGGCACGCGGGGGCGCGCAGCGGAAGTCCGTGGCGGCAAGAGGACGATCCTGCCGCACGTCCTGCTGCGCGGCCAAACTGTCGAGACGCAACACCAGCCCGCGGATCGGTTCGACGTGGTCTCGAAGCTCGGAGAGGGCGCACTGGGGGAAGTCGTGCTGGCGCGGGACAACGATGTCGGGCGGCTCGTCGCGCTCAAGGCGCTCAAGGCGGAACGCCACGACGCGGCGACCCTGGCCCGGTTCGTCGAGGAGGTGCGAATCGTCGGTCAGCTCGAACATCCAGGCATTGCGCCGCTCCATGATGTCGGCGTCGACGACCGCGGGCGGTACTACTTCGTAATGAAGTACATCGAGGGCGAGACGCTCGAATCGGTGCTCGAGAAGCTGCGTGCGGGCGACCGGTCGTACCACGAGCGGTTCACGTTCGAGTACCGGGCCCTCTTTTTCCGGGACGTGCTTCGCGCGGTCGAGTACGCGCACTCGCGCGGCATCATTCATCGCGACCTCAAGCCCGCGAACATCATGGTCGGTCCGCACGGCGAGGCCACCGTCGCCGATTGGGGGCTGGCGAGGAAGATTCGCGAGGCGACCGGGCCGGACGAGCCGCCGTCGGAGGAGCTGCGTCAACAGCTCGAGACAATCGAGTTGAATACATCGCGACCAGTCGCCGACAGCTCCGGCTTCGGATCACGGCTGCTCGCCACGGAGCAGGGTTCCATCGTCGGCACACCCGCCTACATGTCACCCGAGCAGGCCATGGGGCACAACGACGAGGTCGACGAACGCAGCGATGTGTACAGCCTCGCCGCCGTGTTCTATCGGTTCCTCTCGCTGGAGCCGTACCTTCCGCTGAAGCGGACCGCCGCGGAGTTGCTGCGCGCCGTCGTGCTCGAAGAACCGATCGAGCCGGGCCATCTGCCACTCACCGGAGTACAGCCCGTCGTACCACGAGAGCTGTCGGTCTTTGTCATGCGCGGTCTGGCGAAGAATTCGGGTCGCCGCTACCAGTCGGTCCGTGAGATGCTGGACGAGCTCCAGCACTGCTTCGAGGGACAGATCTGCGTCGTGTGCCCACCGACGTTCGCGAAGCGCGTCGGCAGCATCATCAGACACGGGATCGATTCACGGACGCGGTCTGGAATGGGATTCACGCTGGGCGCCGTGTTTGGTGCCGCGGCGCTCGCGCTCTACGGCTTGCTGCAGGTGATCCGGCAACGCGATGTCGTGGCCGGAGTCGTGGTTGCGGCGGTGGTGTTCAGCATGGTCGCGGCGACATTCATCCATCCAGCGGTCACCATATTCCGGACGCGGCGCGGAAACCGCCGACGGCTTTCGTCTCCACCCGGTTCTCTGCCTCCTTGAGGCTATGCTCGAGTCTCTGAGAACGCTCGATCCGACCACTACACCGGGCAGCGGCGCAAGTGGGCGCGAATTGTCGAAGGTATTGAACACGGTGATGCGCAGGAATACCGACACACTCGACGAGATAGGTCGAAGCGGCGCCCGCGGTCACGTTGAAGTCCGAATCGAGGTCCGCTCCTCATGGGCCCACGCGATCGCCAGCTCGCGCGGGGGCCGCGACGCGTCCAGCCGTGGGTCGAATCGACGCCGCGCCACGAGCTGCTCGTTGACGAAAATCCGGCACTCGACGCCATAGTGCTCACCGTGATCGAGTAACTCGAAGACATACCGGTCGTGGCCGACGACGAACTCGAACAGCCGCTCGGGAGTGGTCGGTTCTGGCGGCGGGGGCGCTTGGTTCGGCTTGTCGAGCGGATCGTCGATCATCGTTTCAACCGAGCTTCGTCCAAGTCGCGACTAGCTACGACGAGGAGTCAACCGTCCCGGCTGGTGGTTCTGGATCGGCAGTCTCGGTGCGGTTCTCGGAGTCAGCGGCCAATGGACCATCGGGACGAACAGCCTGTTGGGCAAGCAACCGCCGGATGTCATCGAGAAGCGTGGACAGATCGGCGGCATTCGGCTGACTCACGGCGGCTAGTAGTTCTACTAGGCGCTGCGGCTGGAATCAACAGAAATCAGGGTCTTTTCACAGAAATGTCTTTACGTTAGCGAGCCGACGAGCCTAAAGCTTGGGCGTCTCGCCGTCTGTGCGGACGTGGGCGAGCGCCGCGCCGCACGTCGGGCAGTTCATCGGGAAGGATCGGATGCTCAATGGACTCGCTAAGACCGGCCGACCGTGGCCACGGTCGGCGATGGGATCGAAAGGCAGCCCATGCGGCTTACCGTACCTCGCCCCCGCTATAATCACGCATCGCCGAAACTGATGGCGGCAGTCGTCTCGGGCCGTACGATCGTCTCCGCGCTGGGGCCGGCGGGATGGGCGAGGTCTAGAATGCGCACTGGTCTCCCATCTCTTGCAAACTCAGGAGGAAAAATGCAGACAAGAATGACGCGTGCGTGTCTCTCGGCGGCGATCGTAGGTGTGCTCGCAGGTACGGTGGTCGCACAGGGAGCCGATCCGCAGGTGGGGACCTGGAAGCTCAATCTCGCGAAATCGAAGTACAGCCCCGGCCCTCCACCCAAGAGCGCCACGACAAAGATCGAGGCGGCAGGCGCGGGAGCGAAGGTCATCGTCGACCAGGTGCAATCCGACGGCACCGTGCGTCACTGGGAATTCACTGCCAACTATGACGGCAAGGACAGCCCTATCACTGGGAACAACCCGGACGCCGACATCGTTGCTCGTACGCGCGTCAACGCGAACACGGTGAAGACGGTATCGAAAAAGAATGGCAAGGTCACGACCAGCCAGACATCGGAGGTGTCGAGCGATGGAAAGACGCGAACAGTCACAACCACAGGCATGAACGCCGCGGGTCAGGCTGTGAGCAACGTCGCGGTGTACGACAAGCAGTAGGCACAGTCGCAGAAGCGCAGACCGGGCCTCGTCCGACGCGGGGCCCGAAACTTCCCTCGTAGCCTTCGGCTAGGCATCGTCTTCTACGGCACTGAACGCTCCAAGGTCCCCGGTGAGCTCCTCAGCCCCATGGTGTTCCTCTCTCTGCTCAGCTAGATAGTTTTCGTTCCGCTCCTTCATCAGCCGCAACCTTGCATTCTTCGCCTTTGCCCTTTCAATCGCCGGCCCGACGACCTTGTTCGAGCTCCCACCTGATTTCTGTTCGATTCCCTTGTTCCGTTCAGCTTCCGACATGACGGCCCTCCAGGTTCTGCGGACTCGCTGCAAGACACGGAGCAAATATCCCTCCGTCCGTCGTTCTTGCTGCCGAGGCGTTTGAACGAGCAGTTGGCCAGGGTGACCGGACGAAGCTCGTCCAACAAGGCCGGCCGATTCTCCCGCTTGAATTCATCGGTCACCGGGGGTCGCGTGAGAGTTCCCCGAGGCGGCACGTCCCCAACGAGGGACCGGCGTTAGTTACGAGCCTGTTTTCCGGGAGGAATTGCTGGACGACCGATACGCTGCGGAGAATGTTGGACCGATGTTGAGTGAGACGCGGCTCTTCGAACTCGTCGACTACGGACAAGGGCGGCGATGCTTAACACTTGCGCGAGGACACACGCGAACGCTAAGAACTGACCTGCACCAGCTGCAGGGCGTTCGCTCCCCAGGAACAGCCCAGCTTCGCCGAAGAGGAACACATTAACCGTTAGGACCACGCCTCGAAACGTCATCGACTTTCAAACTTTCCGTGCCCTCTTTAACGGCGCGGCTCCTGAAAGCGAACAGGCGTCACCCTCTCGTTCGTCAGGCACAGATAGCGGCCAAGAATCTAGCCGCGTCGGCTATCTTTTCGGCCAGGCCCGGCCGTCCAGAAGTCATCGAACTTTTCGCTGGCCGTGGGCGACGACAATCAGAAGAAATCGCCGCCGCCGGTCAGACCACTCTGCATCGCACGTGCAGGTATCCGGTGCGCACGGGATCCCTGCGTGCCGCCACCACGCCGGCGCCGAACACGTGCGAGAAGGTGCGCCGGCGATCGCGTAGCTTCGCGGCGAGCCGCGGCAGCCGCTCGAGCAGCTCCTACTACAAATCGTCATGTGAGCGGTGAATACTCTCGGCTGATGTTCGCGCGCGCCGCGCTTGTGCTCATGGCTTTGATGGTGGTGCTTCCGCAGCCACCGATCTCCGGCCGGGTATTCATGCTTCTGGAAAATCATGCGTCGGCGCGGGATGAATTGTTGACGACAGCACACGGCTAGAACCGAACCGCAACTCCCGCTGTCGTCCGCCACGTCTCGAACCGGCTCGAGGAGGCTCTCGATACGGATCGTATGAAGCGCGCCTCGGCCCGCACGCCCAGGCGTCCCGTCATTCGCACCCAGGTGCCGACGCCAACGCTCGCAGCAGCGTGCGTCGAATCGATCGGGAAGACGCCAGCGATGTCTGCGCTCCTGACGTGGATGAGGCCGGGGCCAACGCTGGCGTACGGACGCACAACGCGTGACCACGTTCTTGGCAAGGCGATGACGACGCTTCCGGTCGCGGTCAGCACGCGACTCGATTGGACGAGGTCGTGTCCGGTGAACACGGAAGGCGTTCCCGATACTTCGACGTCCATGCCGAATACTCGTTCGGGAACGCGTGTCAGCGCGACGCCGAACGTCGCGTGCGGTCGTCCGGCGACGTCATCCAAGTCGAGAAAGGCCGTAGCCGTCCGGACCGTGGCGCCCGCGAACGGCGTGAGCAGCCAATCCGCTTCAACCAGGTGCGCGCCGCCCAGCAGGCCGAGAAGCGCGAACGCGCATGCACGGGAGCGGTTCATGGGACAAAGATCCTCACGAACGCCTTTGCGAACGGCGATGCCATCACATCGCCGTCAGCCATTGGGAACGCCTCACTCAACCCACCGCTGTTGCCAAGCAGGATGAGCGTCAGGTGACGATCAGGCACCTTCAGGTAGAGCGCCGAGTACTGCGGCCATTGACCATAGTGCCAGATCAGCCGCACACCGCGCTCGCGTTGGATGAACCAGCCCAATCCGTACCGCAACACCTCTCCGGTCGTGGATACGGCGTTCGTCCAGGCTAATTCCTGCGAGTCGCGAACGATGAAGACGTTCGCATCGATCGCGACGTCGTATTTGGCGAGATCGACGACATTCGAGAGCAGGCCGGCGGATGCGCTGATGTCGCGCGGCGGATAGCCATCCGGCGCGAAACCATTTGCGGCTGTCCGGTACGGCAACGCGAGGCGCCTTACCGAACTCTCATAGCGTTCGAGCGCGGGTGCATCGAAGAGCGCCGCCAGGCCAGGCGTGGGCTGCTCGAGATCATGTCCAGGTACGGAATTCGTCATGGCCGCGCGATCCAGAATCGACATCGCGAGCGCCTGGCGAAACGGTCTCGCATGGCAGGCGTCCACGACCGACGTCAGCGCGGCGAAGCGGCTGCCATCGTAACGATATGCCGCTCCTGGCGTGCCCTGCGATGTATGGGTGAGCACGTGTCGGACGGTGGCCGTCGGCTCGGGGATCGCCGCCGAGTAGCGTGCGATCCGGTCATCGAGCGCGAGCGTGCCGCGCTCGACGCATTGCAGGAGCAGCGTAGACGTGAACGTCTTCGTCAGGGAGGCGATGTCATAGAGGGTATCGGGCGTCGCCGGCACGCGCGCGTCCACGTTCGCGAAGCCGAACCCACGCTGCCAGACAGGGCGGCCGTTGTGAAGGATGACGCCGGAGATTCCCGGCACATGCGCAATGCGGCGCAGCGCCTCGACGTAGCGTTCGAAAAGCGCGGCGTTCGCGTCGACATCCTGCGTGGGCGCCAGTCGCGGCAAGAGCACAACGAACGTCAACGTCAGCGTTGCCGTCAGCGCGATCGGCCAGCCGCGTCGTTGCATTCGCGTTCATGCTGTCACACCTCCGATCCTGTCCGTGTCTCTTATTGGACAGCCCGCTTGAATTCATGGACGCACACACACCATCGCTTGCACTCCACACATGACGTCTCGAGTGACGCCGAAGGGACTTCCGACCCACCGGTGCGGATTTCGGATGGAGCGAACGGGTTATGAAGGACTCACTGAGACAGTCTGCCCGCGTCGAGCATGGTTGACAATCGAGGCAGCCACGTAGCCTCCAATCAGGAACACGAATACGAGCATGACGAGCGCGTGCGTCATACCCACCAGCGGGGACGTCATGATGTTGTCACCGGCCAGTCTGCGCAGGTGAGGGACGCGAAGATACGTTTCATTCACCGCCCCACCGAACAGGTTGTAGGCGCTCAGCAACATCGCGCTGAGATGAATGTACCGCCACCCGCGCGGCTTGAGACGCGCCGCCAGATAGCCGATGACCAGGACGACCAGTCCTCCAATTGCCAGCCAGTGCGGAAACCAAAATCGCTGCAGGCTGTAAATGCCGAGAGAGGTGGCGCACACGGCCACGTAGGCCAGCGAGTAGAGACGTCCGAATGTGCGGTGCCGCCGACCGCCCTTGCGCGTGAGCATGACGGGGACGAAGGCCAGCATGGCCACAACGCACACGATCGTGTGTACCCAGCCGACCAGAGAGAGATCCAGTTCGAGCATCGCATCCTCCTTCGCTCTGCCGACAGGGGAGCTATCCGCGTGTGCGGCGTGCGTGTTGGATTAGGCGCTCTAGGTTCGCGAGGTGCTGCGATAGAACACGATCCCCTTTGGCGGTCAGCGCGTACCACGTCACCGGCCGGCGATCCTGGAACTCCTTGCGGGCAACCACGTAGCCGGCGTCTTCGAGCTTTCGCATCTGAGCCCCGAGGTTGCCATCAGTCTCGTCGAGCAGTGCCTTCAGTCGACTGAACGACAACTGTTCGTGCCGAGCCAGCAAGACGGCGGCCCCGAGTCGGGCGCGATGTTGCAGCAGGTCGTCCAACTCGCCGAACGGGAGTTGGGCAGAGGTCGCCTCAAGTCGTCGCTTCACGCGGACGTCCTTCCCTGATGCCAGCGACCGTCAGGCTTACAGCCAGGGCGATGCCAACCGCCGTCCACGCGTACGAGGACACCAGCGTCACCAGGACGAATCCACCTCCCATGAGAAGGCCGACCCACAAGAGCGGTCGATCAAGATGCAGTCCGGCGGTGACATAGCCGAGAGCGAGCACCAGAAGGATCACGGCGTGGAGCTGTTCCGACGGCATTCCGCCTCGCGCGCGGAGCAAAACGGCTAGAGCGACTGCACACACCACAGCTCCCCAATGAAGTAGGTGCCGTCTGCCATCTGAGGCCGACGCTTGCCCAAGCCGGCGAGCATGGCGCCACCCCAGGTACGCGCTCGCGACGAAGCCAGCGGGGCCGGCAACCGCCCAGTACCTGGGCACCCAATCACTCTGGAAATCGACGAGCGCGAATCCACTCAGAACGATGGCAGCCCAGAGGAAGTACAGCATTGAAGGCGACGCGCCTCGGGTGCTGGCGTCGAGAGCCCCACGAACGAAACGAAGGTCGCCTTCGAGATGTTCGAGTTGATCCATGAGCAGACCTCACACGCTCTAATTTATAGAGGACTCTATATTGGTTGTCAAGCCAGCCCCGAACTGGCGCAGAGGCACCGGGCCGCCCGCCAGAAGTCAGCGATGGGAATGCGCGATCGGCAGAAGTGTCGGAGGCGGCCTATGACATTGGCTCCTCCTCAGGACCATCTTCAATCGCCCGGCGACAGCACGCCGCTGTCCGGCAACAGTGAGCAGGTCTGATGTGTTCGTTGACTCTTGATTTGCGGCGATAATCCACTGATGTTGCCCCGCGATCGTCTAAGCAGACCGGCGAGTAAATTCAGCCCGCCGGCCGAATTCGACAACACAACTGCTATGGGGCGGCTGGTTCGCCCCCGTCACGGAGAACCATGCGCGAAGATGCACACGCAAGGCCAACAGGCGACGCTCCGGAGCCGCTGTACGACGTAGATGTCCCGACACCCACGCACGCGGAGCGCGCGCGAACATTGGTCGCTCAGATCTCGACCGGGACCCTGTGCACCCTTGCCCTTGAGCCGCAGGGCTATCCCTACGGTTCATTCGTGACCGTCGCCTTTGACAGCGGAGACCCAATCTTCCTCATCAGCGGACTCGCCGAGCACACCAAGAACTTGGAGCGGAATCCTCGCGCGTCGTTACTGGTGGCCGAGGGCGGCTCTGCAGATCCGCTCGCCAACGGCCGCGTCACAATGCTCGGACCGTGCACGCGCGTAGAAGGGGATGGCGGCAGCGCGCGCGCCGCATTCTTCGCCGCCCATCCGAACTCCACCTACTACGCCGACTTCCGCGATTTCGCATTCTGGAAGCTGCACGTTGAGTATGTCCGCTACATTGGGGGCTATGGCCGGATGTCGTGGATCAGCAAGGCTGACTGGCAGGCGGCCGAACCGGATCCCCTTGGTCCATCGGCCGCCGGCATCATTGCTCATATGAATGGCGACCACACCGACGCCATAGTGCTTTACTGCAAGGCCTTCTCAAAAGCGACCGAGGTCACCTCCGCCAGCATGACGGGCGTCGACAGGTACGGCTTCGACATGTCGGCGATGACTCCGCAGGGATCACGCGCCGTCCGCCTGGCGTTCGCCAAGCCGGTCAGCACGCCGGAGGAGGCGCGCGCCGCTCTGATCTCGATGGTGAAAGACGCCAAGTCCAAACTAGGCTGAGGTGACGACCAACCTGTCCGCGCATCGCGTTCGGCGCTCAACGTTCTGAACTGCTGGACGCGAGCCCCGGCGGCCTGAACGAATTCCCCTGGCGCATAGGTCCTGGGTAACGTTGCAGCAGTGCGATCGGGGACGAATCAAATGTCGGCAGGCTTGTCACGTATGGACTTATTTACATACTGGCTACGGCAGCTCATGTGGTTTTTCTTTGGCATTTGAGCCCTGCGAATGGCTCGGTGTTACGGAAGACGATTCGCATGAGCGGCCGGTCGGGCATATGCACTGGTCGCGCGTGGCAATGAATCGTGGGCCTGATGTTTTCGATAGTGGGGGGACTGATGAAACATCGAGTCTTGGTCATCATCGGTGAGGAGGATGGCTGGCGTGTTCGACTGGACGGCGTGGATGTCGTGAGTTTCTTTGGGCCGTACGCACAGGAGTGGGCCGTCCGTGAACAAGAAGAACTCGCGCAGTTGCTCGATGCCCAGTCGGCGTACGGTGATCCACTCAGCCATCGTGACAACGCGCACCAGATCTGGGCGTAGCTCACGTGATCGGCTCGCGAGCACATTGCTCGCAAGGGCGTGGAGAAGACGGCGCCATCCAGCTCGAGATCAATGCCGCGGTCAAGGAGATGGGACGTGATCAGCCGCGCGGTGCAAGCGCATCCAGGCTGAATGTCCTGTCCCTTCGTCGAATCGGCTATATTCCCGGCAGACGAGCAAGACGAGAGTTGCGCCCTGGCGGCGCTTGTCTTCGGGTCCTGAGCCAGATCTGCGCAGCGCAGTGACGTCGCCGATCGAGCACCGAACGGGGCGCCAGCAGGTACGCCCCACCAATTTGCCACGGTGGCACTGGAGTCGACCCAGACCCGCGATGGCCCCTCTCACGGACGCTCAGCTCAAGACGATCGCGGCGACGCTCTTCCTCTTCAAGGATCCTCCGCCACGTCTGCCCGTACCGGCCAACACCGACGATGGGCCGCCCCCCACCCCCTTCGCGACACGCATGAAGGATGTGGCGGCCCAATCGAGGTTCGAGAACATCAGCTTCGGTGTCGTCGACTTCACGGCGGACCGCATGAATCCCCGCATCTTCCTTCACAAGGCAGACATCCCGTGGCGCATGGGCAGCACGGGCAAGATCGCGGCCCTGCTGGCCGCCGCGCAGTTGCGCGACGACGTGCAGAACGTCAAGAAGATGCTCGACGACGCCAGTCTCGCCTTGTCGTCGGCCGAATTCGACGAGCTCTTTTCGACCATCTGGTCGAGGCACAAGGAGCAGGCCGTCCGGAATATCGGCGGAAAGGACGGTTCACCCCGGGTGTCGGCCATCTTCGACCTGAGTCTGCCCGAACCCGACTTCTGGGGGGCGGCGGGCGACATCATCGACAAGTCACTTGACAGGGTGGACTATGCCCTCGAGCCGGACGGGAAGACCCCGAAGGACCCGTGGAAGGAAATAGCGAAAATCGACTTCCAGGACCGTCTCTGGCTCATGGGCGCGCAATCCGACAACGCCTCCGCACAGTCGTGCATCAGTGAGATCGGTCTGGCGTATATGAAGGAAGTGCAGCGGGCCTACGGGCTCTTCAACCCGACGAAGGACATGCACATGCTCCTCGGCGGGGGCTATTTCGCGGAGCCGAAGACGCCTGTTTCGACGTATCGATACTTGCGTGGCCGCGACTATGAGAAAAACCGGGTGACAGACAAATACTTTGACAGCAACGAACCACAACGTTCGACGCAGCCTGGTTCAGTCGCAGCACTGACGGCCTACATGATTGCGCTGATCCAGGACAAACTGGTCAACGCAGCCGGATGCGTCGAGATCAAGAGGTTCCTAGCCGACGGGCGGCGCCGCCTGACCGACGGAACGGACCCCACCCTTCCTGGCTCGCTCTTTGATGGAGTGAAAGGCATTCCCGGGGTAACGATAGCCCAGGACTCCTTTGGGAAAGGCGGCGCGCTCGAGCAGGCGCCAACCAAGGCGGAGCGCCCATTGCGGTGCGATGTGGCGTATATCGAGACCACCGGCAGCGCCGGCAAGAAGTTCGCGATCGTTGCCCAGGGCCTGGTGCCGTTCCCCAAAGATGGACCACCCTTGTTCAAACCGGAGGTTCAAGGCGAGGATCTCGCGAAGGCCATCCATGCGGCTTTGATCGCCCCCTGACAACGCATGGATGCCCTCCGCCGGATCACCGACGAGCTCATTGCGGCGCTGGCGCCGCTGATCGATGCCGCACGGGATCCGGAGAAGCTCCAGGGTCTGCTCGCCGAGCTCGGCTGGACGCCCAACTCGGTGCCGCAACCGGTACGGGAAGCCCTGGCCTCCGGCGCCAGCCTGTTGGACGTGATCGGATCCGGAGCAGACACCATCGAGTCGCCGGAGGCGGTCGCGCGGGTCACGCGCCTGGCCGCAGCCGTCAACGCGATCGCCAACAGCCCCGACAACGCCTTCCCCGGCGGTATCGACGTGGCCTCGTTCAAGGCGACGATCGCGCGGGATCTGCTGGACTACGCGTTGGCCGCGCACCTGTTGCACCACCGGACCAGGCTCGGTGACGTACTGAAGCTGGCCGGTATCCTGCGAGTGACGGATACCCCCGCTGCCGGCGCACGCCAACGCTACTTGAAGTACGAAGTCGCCTGGAACCGTCTGGGGACGCTGCTGACGGATCCGGCGAAGGGTTTTCGCGAAGCCTTCGACTGGGAATCGACGACGCCCCGGAGCCCCTCGGCTGTTCTCGAGGTGGGCGGCTTGCTGGAGAGCTATCACCTGCGCCTGGACGTCTTCCAGGCCTCCACGGAGCTGCTCGCGTTCCTCAACGCGGGCGCCACTGCTCCAGTCGACAATCGGTTTGCGCTCGACCTGGCTTTCGACGGTGTGGCGCCGGACGGGGCTTCAGCGCTGGCAGGCTTTCAGCTGGTGGCGTTTCCACCGACGGCCGTGCGGAGCACGGCGATCGGACTGCTCCCATACGCGCACCTCGGCGCCGCGACCAAGGTCGATCTCAGCGACACGCTCGCGCTGACGATCGGCGGCACCGCGGACTTCACTCGCGGGATCGCCATCCTCCTCGCGCCGGGACAGCCACCGGAAGTGCACGCCGGTTTCCTCGGCGGCGTGACCGCCATCCCGCCCGAGGTTCGGCTGGGGTTGAAGCTCATACCGACGGCCGGCGAGCCCGAGCGCAGGCTGCTCGGTGCGGCTGATGCGAGCCGGCTTGCCATCAACACGCTGGGCCTTGCGATCGGGGCACGGCTCGTGTCACCGAGCGAGCTCGATGCGTTCGTCGAAGTCCAGGTCGACGGCGGACGCATCGTCGTCAAGCCGGCACCCGATGAGCCGGACTCCTTCCTGGCGAGCCTCCTCGGCCCCGAAGGCATTTCCGCTGAGTTCTCCTTCGGCGTGCGCCTCTCCAGCCGCTCCGGGTTCGGCTTCACCGGCTCGGGTGGGCTGGAGGCGAGCTTCCCGGTGCACGTGGCGCTCGGACCCATCGAGTTCCAGGCCATCACGCTGGGCCTGAAGCCCCGCGGCCAGGACGTGGACGTCGAGGTCGGCGCGACGGTCGTGGGAAAGCTGGGGCCGCTGGGGGTCGTGGTCGAGGGCGCGGGCTTCAAGCTCACCGGGCGGTTCCCCGATCCGCCTGACGGCAACCTCGGCCCGCTCGACCTCGGATTCGGCTTCAAGCCGCCGACCGGTGTCGGCCTGTCGATCGACGCCGGTCCGGTCAAGGGCGGCGGCTTCCTGTCCTTCGACACCGATCGCCAGGAGTACGCCGGCGCGCTCGAGCTCACCTTCAACGACTTCCTGAGCCTCAAGGCGATCGGGCTCGTCACCACGCGAATGCCCGACGGCAGCAAGGGCTTCTCGCTCCTCGTCATCATCACCGCGGAGTTCAGTCCGGGCCTGCAGCTCGGCTTCGGTTTCACGCTGCTCGGCGTCGGCGGGCTGCTGGGGCTGAACCGTACCGTCGTCCTGGAGGCGCTGGCGCTCGGCGTCCGCACCGGTGCGGTCAACGGCATCCTGTTCCCCGTCGACGTGATCGCCAACGCGCCGCGCATCCTCAGCGACCTGCGCACGATCTTCCCGCCGAGCGCCGGACGGTTCCTCATCGGGCCGATGGCGAAGCTGGGCTGGGGCACGCCCACGATCATCACGGTCGATCTCGGCGCTCATCATCGAGATCCCGGGCAACGTCGCCATCCTGGGCGTGCTCCGCCTGGCCGTCGCGGGCGACGACGGCACGTCGGTGCTCCGGCTGCAGGTCAACTTCGTCGGCGCCCTCGAGTTCGACAAGAAGCGCGGCTGGTTCTTCGCCGCGCTCTTCGACTCGCGGCTGCTCACGATCACCATCGACGGCGAGATGGGGATGCTGGTCGCCGTCGGCGAGGACGCGAACCTCCTCGTGTCGGTCGGGGGCTTCCATCCTCAGTTCCCCCTGCCGGCGCTGCCGTTCCCGACGCCGCGCCGCATCGGCTTCAACATCATCGACACCGACCACGCACGCATCCGCGTCGAAGGCTACTTCGCCGTCACCACCAACACCGTGCAGTTCGGCGCGCGGGCGGAGCTCTTCTTCGGGTTCAGTGGCTTCAGCGTCGATGGCCACCTGCAGTTCGACGCGCTCATGCGCTTCAAGCCGCCTCTACCTCCTGGTGGAGGTGACGGCGCAAGCCTCGCTCAAGGTGGGCGGCTTCGGCGTCTTCAGCATCGGTCTCGCCTTCACCCTCGTCGGGTCCCGGGCCGTGGCGCGCCAAGGGACGCGGATCGGTCAGCCTGCTCTTCGTCAGCATCAGCAAGAGCTTCGACGAGACCTGGGGCGAGACGATCACCACGACCTTGCCGCCGATCGCCGTGGTGCCGTTGCTGGTCGAGGAGCTCGGCAAGGCCTCCAACTGGCGGGCCCTCGCGCCACCCGCGCACAACCTCCTCGTCTCCCTGAGGAAGCTCGACCTGCCGGGCGACACGCTCGTCCTGCATCCGCTCGGCACGCTCGAAGTCAGCCAGAACGCCCTGCCGCTGGGCATCACGCTCGAGCGGGTCGGCGAGCAGGTGCCCTCGGACGCCAACCGTCTCGCGCTCGACGTGGTCGGCGGCCCCCTCGTCAAGCGCCGCGACGCGCTCCGCGGCTTCGCGCCCGCGCAGTTCCGCGACATGACCGACGCGCAGAAGCTGTCCGCCCCGGCTTTCCAGGACCAGCCGAGCGGCGTGGAGCTGGGTGCGGCGGGGAGCGAATGGCGCACGGGTCACGCGGTCAAGCGCTCCCTGCGCTACGAGATCACGACGATCGATACGTTGTTCCGCCGCTTCGTGCGCCGCTTCGCGGGCCTCGGCACCGCGTTGTTCGCGCACTTCATCGGCAACGCCGCGGTGGCGAAGAGCAGTCTCTCGCGAGCGCGCCAAAGGCAGGCGCAACCCTTCGTGGACCGCGTCGAGGTCACGGGTGAGCGGTACGCGGTGGTCTTCGTCAACAACAACCGCGCCGCGGGAAGCACGGACTTCGCGAGCGAAGCCGAAGCACGGGAGTGGCTGCGGCAGGAGACCGGCAACGATCCGAGCAAACGAGGACAGCTGCACGTCGTCCCGGACACGGAAAGGAACGCGGCATGAGCGCCGCCTACACGTTCCTGCCCTGGACACGACAAGGACTCGGCAACCAGATCGAGCGCGCCTGGTCCCTTGCGCGGATCGGTGCCGCTGCAGCTCGAGGTGAACGCGCAGCAGCTCGACGGCACGGTCGTCACGATCCCCCTCCCGTCCCGCGACGTGCAGCTGTACGGCCCGGGCGACGTGGTCGGAATCGAGGCGCGCGCCATCATCCGCACGGAGCCTCGCGACTGGATCACCAACTTCGAGCCGAACTACCTCGCCGCCGTCGAGTTCTACGACGAGGACCTGCCCTGGCGCTACACGCCGACGCCGCCTGATGCCGCGGGCCGGCGCCTCTCGCCGTGGATCATGCTGGTGGTCCTGAAGGACACGGTGGAGTTCGACGAAGGCGTGGCCCGGGATCGGCCGCTGCCGTTCATCACGGTAAAGAACAACGCCCGTGAGACCGCGTTTCCCGACCCCGCGACGCTGTGGGCCTGGGCGCACGTACACGTGAACCGCGGCCTGACCGCGAGTGACGCGGAGATCGTGTCCGAGGATCGCGACGCCGTCGCCGCGCGGCTCCAGGCGGCGTTCGCCGAGAACGCCGACCTCGCGTACTCCCGCATCGTCTGTCCACGCCGGCTGGAGTCGAACACGGCCTACTGCGCGTTCCTGTTGCCGTCGTTCGAGAGCGGCCGCCTCGCAGGGCTCGGCCTCGATCCGTCCCAGGCGCCCAACGCGATGGCCTCCGCCTGGAACAGCAACGGCGCCGACGCCGACAGCTTTCCCGTCTACTTCCGCTGGCGGTTCCGCACCGGAACGATCGGCGACTTCGAGTACCTCGTCCGGCTGCTGGAGCCGAAGCCGGTCGACAAGCGCGTGGGCGTCCGCGACCTGGACGTGCAGCGACCGGGCATGGTGCCGGGCATCACCGATCCCGCGCCATCACGGCGCGCTGCCCCTGGGCGGGGCCCTGCGCGTCCCGCGCAGCAGCTTCACCGCCGAGGAGCTGCGCCGAGGTCGAGCGCCGGGAGAACTGGGCGCAGCCGTATCCGCACGTGTTCCAGCGCAACCTCGCGGCGCTCATCAACCTGCGCCGACGCCTACACCGCGCAGGAGGCGCCGGCGGCCAACGCCGCCACCGGTCTTCCCGGCGTCGCGGGCGATCCGGATCCCGCTGATCACGCCCCCGCTGTACGGGCGCTGGCACGCGCTGACGCCGCGTCTTCTCGAGGAAGACGGCGGCACGCCCGTGCCGAATCCGGAGAACTGGGTGCACCAGCTCAACCTCGATCCGCGTCTTCCGGGTGCCCGCCGGATTCGGGACGCGGGTGGTGCAGTCCAAGCAGGAAGAGCTGATGGCCGCCGCGTGGGACCAGGTCGGAGACGTGCTCGAGGCGAACCAACGCGTGCGCCGGTTCCAGTTCGCGCAGCAGGTCGCTCTCGTCTGGCATCAGGCGGACTTCCAGCCGTTGCTCGCGCGCGACCCCGCGAAGGCCCTCACCATGACCGCACCCGTCCACTCGCGCGTGATGGCGGCCCGCGGCGCGGAGAGCGTGACGATGAAAGCGCGGGTCGCGGCGAGCGCGGTACCGCCCGCGCTGGTCGCGCCCACGACGCGCCGCCTGGCCAGGCCGCGCGGGCGCGTGATGCGCACGCTGACGTTCGACTCGCAAGTTCGCCCCGGGAACCTGCTGGCGCGCGTGAACGAAGGCGACGTCCTGACGGCGCCCCCCAAGACGCGGCCGCCCGGTGTCGTCACCGTCAATGACGTGGCGGCGGGCGGACTCCCGCGCGGAGTTCCGGGCTGGCTCGTGCGGCTGCTGCGGGAAGCGGGGTGGGTCGTCTACGTCCCGTTGCATCCTCGCCTTGCTCGTCGCCTGGCTCCTGCGGTCCGCGGGTGCGGTCGTCGCTGGTGTCGTCGTGGGACTCGGCCTCGCGCTCACGGTGGCGTTGATCGCGGTCCGGCGCGCGGTCCGCGACGCCGACACCTTGCGGGAAGACGCCCAGACTCCGGAGTCGGTCGACCAGATGCCGTCCAGCCCCGACTTCGTCTTCACCGATCCCCTGCCCGCGACCGCCACCGCGACGCTGACCCGGGACGGCAATGAGAGCGCAGAAGGCGTGCGCTTCAAGACGGCGCTGAAGGACCTGAATGCGGTCCTTCAAGCCAGCGCCGCCGCGGATGCCGTCGGTGAAAATGGACCGGAACGATCGCCACTCGATCTCGCGCGCGACTCCGAGATCGCGGTGCGGGCGCTCGACCCGGCCTTCACGATCCCGCGCCGGGCCGCGGCGTCGGTGAAGGTGCCGCCGCGCATCCGCGCGGAGCTGCCGGACGCCTTCGTCGAGGCGATGGCCTACCCCGTGTTCGACATCCCGATGTACAGGCCGCTCGCCGAGCTGTCGGCGGAGCTGATGATCCCCAACGTCAACCTGATCGAGAACAACAGCATCACGCTGCTCGAGACCAACCAGAAGTTCGTCGAGGCCTACATGGTCGGCCTCAACCACGAGTTCGCGCGCGAGCTGCTGTGGCGCGAGTACCCGACCGACCAGCGCGGGAGCTGCTTCCGCCAGTTCTGGGACGTGTCGAGCTTCTTCGCAGGGCCCAACGCCGACGACGACGCCTTGCGCGAGGCGCTGCGCGACATCCCTCCGCTCCACGAGTGGCCGGCGCGATTCCGGGCTCGGCGACACACGACGCGCGCGAGCGTCCCGGCGAGAACGAGGAGGAGCTCGTGCTCGTCATCCGCGGCGAGCTGCTCAAGCGCTACCCGAAGCGGTGATCTACGCGCACGCGGCCGAGTGGGCCGATGACGAACGGCGAGATCGATCCTTCGAAGGAACGGTCGCTGGTGACCATCGCGCCCGGCGAGGAGGACAACCCGCCGCGCACGAAGCTGCGCACGCCGCTGTACATGGCGAAGATCGAGCCGGACCTCTATTTCCTCGGCTTCGACCTCACGATTCCGGAGGCGCGGGGCGGCGACGGCACGCGGGACACCGATCCGCCGGGCTGGTTCTTCGTCATCAAGGAGCGACCGGGCGAGCCGCGCTTCGGGTTCGACGAGAGCAGCGCCGCGGCGATCGTCGTCTGGAACGATCTCGGATGGGATCGCGTGCCGATGTCGGGCCAGAGGATCAGTCCGGTTCCGGGCATCTTCCCCGCCGTCCAGATCCCACCTGCGTCGCCGCCGGGCGAGGAGGAGAAGGAGGAGCAGCGGGTCGAGGACGCGAACGTGCGCTGGGGCGACGACGTGAGCGCGGCGGAGCTCGCGTACATCCTGTACCAGGCGCCGGTGATGGTCGCGATCCACGCGGCCGAGATGCTGCCCCGGAAATGAGCGAGCTGCGGTGAGCGACTTCGAAGGCACGCGCCTCGCGTTGAACAGGGCGTCGCAGCGATCTCGCGGCCCGGCGGGCGGAGATCCATCGGACGCAGCGGGACGAGGCGCGCCTCGAAGCGCAGCTGGCGCGAGCGCAGAGGGAACGGCCACGCCGTTCCGACGAGGAGCGGCGCCTGAGCGACGAGCTAGAGCAGGCACGAGCCGAGGAGGCGCGACAGCGCGAGCAAGTGCGCGCGCACGAGAGCAGCGTCGCGGAGCTCGAAGGAGCCTTTGCGAGCCTCGCGAACCCGCATCGACGCACTCGCCGCGTGGAGCGCCGAAACGCCGATCCTCCTGCTGCCCGTGCGTCTCGAAACGCGGTTCCGCACGATCGAAAGCGCCGAAGGCCGGACCAGTGACGAGTTGTGGGTGCGGATCTTCCCCGACGATTGCGCGGTCGACACCTTCGAAGAGACGCTGTCGGAAGACGAAGTCGCGAGCGGCACCCGCTTCTGGATCGCCGCCTGGGCGGCTGGCGGCATCGAGAGCCAGCGGCGCGCCGCCTGGCGCGACCTCGTCGCCGCTCACGGCTCGGGGCGCGCGGCCTGGATCGTCAAGCAGTACGCGCCGCAAGGCACCGAGCCGGTCAAGGCCGGCGAGTCGGATGTCCTGCTCGTGATCGCCGTCGAACAGCTCCCGGCGCAGGCCGAGCGGGATGCCTTGGCGATCTACTGGGAGGGCGCGTGGCGGGCGGCGACGCGCCAGGGAAGCAACGGAGGAGGCGGCCGCTGCGCTCGCGCAATCGCTGGGAATCTCCCCCACCCGGGCCTCCGCCCTGATCGCGCGTTTCACGCCGGCCAATCTCGCGGCGCGACCCGTCCCCCCGCGTCCGAAGAGCGACGTCCTGGTCGAGGTCGCTTGGCTGGTCCTTCCCGCCGCGCCAGACCTCAAGACGCGCTCGTGGACCGCGCCCGCGCAGGTTCAGGTGCTGCCCGATCGCTTCGTCGTTCTCGGCTACCAGGACGACACGATCGTCTTCGAAGCACAGGGCGCTCTCATTCCTTCGCCGCTCGTCGCGGGACCCGATCCCTCCGCGCCACCGGACGAGCAGTTGAAGCATGGCCCGGACGGTGAGCTCTCCGTTCCGGACGCCATGCGCTGGATGGTCGACTTCGACCGCGCAGTTGCGGTCGGCATGGGCATCAGGGTGCCGCTCGATCCCGCACGCGTGGACCGCTCGAGGCCCATCACGCGCGTGATCGCCATCGGCTTGCGGCTCAGCGACGATGCAGACGGGGGGCGGACGCGTCTGGAGTCGCTGCTGAGGAGCCACCGCTACGGCCAGGCGGGCTTCGCCGTCGTGCCGCAGGGCACGCCGACCAACAACACCGAAGGCGACGACGCCGGATACCGTCGTGACGAGGACGCGGACGCGGCCTACGACGCGCTGTTCGGTCCGACGAAACTCACGTCTTCGCCGGACTGGTGGCAGCGCCAGGACGGCCAGTGGCTGGCCGACGCGCTCGGCATCGACCTGCACGCGTTCGACGGCGTGCCTCAACGCGAGCGGCAGGGACTTCGCGGAAGCCCGCGCGATGAACAGGGCGCTCTGGCCGGCGAGCCTGGGCTACACGCTGGAGACGATGCTGCACCCCGTTCTGGGTGCGACCCAGGTCGATGCGACGCGGTGGTTCTACACGCACTTCGTCGCCGGCCGCGGGTTCCTGCCCGGCCTGCGCGTCGGCGACCAGCCCTACGGCGTCCTGCCCGTGGGCGCGCTCTCCCAGTGGGCGCTCGCGACGGGCGATCCCGCCCCGGTCGTCGGCGGGATCGAGACTCCGGAGGGCGTCAACGCCTTCCTGCCGGGACTGCAGACCGTGCTCGCGACGATGCGCGGCGACTGGGCCACGCTGGCGCAAGCCGTGAGCTTCGTCGGCAAGCCAGGAGACGCGCACCAGCTGCTGCTGGACGTCATCGGCCTGCATCCCGCGTCGGTGGAGTTCCATCAACGCTACGCGGAGAGCCTGCACCACATCTTCAACCGCGCGAAGTTCCAGGGACTGGGCGCGCAGCTGCTGCAATCGATCCAGGTGCTTGGCCTGCAGGATCCGGCGATGGAGCTCCTGCGCCGGCTCGGCTACCAGGGCGAGGTGGAGCCGGACGCCCTGCAACGGTTCTTCTTCACCCAGGGGCAGCGTCTCAACGGCCCGGTCATCGACGACCGGCCGCTCTCCGAAAGTGACCCGATCCGCGCGTACACGACCGACGATCGCAACTACCTCGAATGGCTGGCGGACAGCGCGCGGCAGTCGTTCGAAGACCTGCGGCTGGAACGCGGCTTCAAGGACGATCGCGCGCCGGACGCGCTGCTCTACGTGATGCTCCGTCATGCTCTGCTGCTGGGGTATTGGGACAGCGGCCTGCGGCTTCATCTGGCCAGAGGTGCGATGGAGCCGGCTGCGGTGAGCCTGGCGCGTCGCGAGCCCGCGGCGATCCACGTTCAGCAGGCGCACGACGTCTCCGAGAGCCGGTTCGTGCCCCTCTACAGCAGGGACGTGCGCGTCACGGGCGATCCCAACCTGACGGTCGTCGAACGCGTCGGCCAGCTGATCGGCGCAGACCGGGCCGCGAGCGCGCTCGCCGACCAGTTGTCGGCCCTCGATCTCCTGAAGGACACGCCGACCGCGCGACTCGAACGCTGCCTCGCGGAGCACGTCGACACGGCGAGCTACCGTCTCGACGCCTGGTTGCTGGGGCTCGTCCACTTGAAGCTCGCCGCCATGCGCTACCGCGAGCGTCGGGACCCTACGGGCGCAGACGGCGATCCACCCATCGAGACGCGTCTCGGCATCCATCTCGGGGCCTATGGTTGGCTGGAGGACCTGCAGCGCAAGGCACCGCTGCCACCCGTGCAGCTGAGCGAGGACCTCGGGACGATCTTCGGGTCCGGTGCACCCGCTGCAGCGCGATCCGGCCAACGGGGGCTACGTGCTCGCGCCGTCGATCACCCAGGCGACCACGGCCGCGATCCTGCGCGCCGGCTATCTCGCCAACGCGTCGCCCGAGGCGCCCGAGGCGCTGGCCGTGAACCTGTCGTCCTCGCGCGTGCGCACCGCGCTCGGCCTGATCGACGGCATACGCAACGGCCAGCCCCTGGGCGCGCTGCTGGGCTATCGACTCCAACGCGGACTTCACGAGAGCCATGCGCCTCTCGAGCTCGACCGCTTCATCCACGCGCTGCGTCAGCAGTTCCCGCTCGTGGCCAACCAGCTGGCCTCGACCCGGGATGCGTCGGCGGCCGTCGAGACGATCGAGGCCAACAACGTCGTCGACGGGCTGAAGCTCCTCGAGCACGTGCGCCAGCCGGGCAACGCGCTCGTATCCGTTCAACCTGCCGCTGCCGGGAGCGGCCCCGGCGGAAGCGGCTGCGATCGACGCGGAGGTGGAGCGGCTGCGGGACGCGCACGATGCGCTCGCCGACCTGGCCCTCGCCGAGGGCGTGCACCAGTCGGTGCTCGGCAACTACGATCGTGCGGCCGCGACGATGGATGCCTACGCCAGGGGCACGTTTCCGCCGGAGCCCGAAGTCGATCCGCACGCCCCGCAGCGGCATCGCGCTCACGCATCGCGTCGGCATCCATTTCGAGGCGGGGGCGACGCTCGCCGGTGGCGGCCTGCAGTCAGCCCGCGCGCGCACGCGCAGGCCATGGTGAACAAGTGGCTCGCCACCATCCTGCCGGACCGGGACGAGATCGCGTGCCGCGTGGAGTGGCTCGATCCGGTCACGAAGACGCCGCAGCACGAGACCGTCACGCAGCGGGAGCTCGCCCTGCAGCCGATCGACCTGCTGTACATCGCCTCGCTCGACGGCGAAGCTGCGATGGGCGAGCTGGACGACCGGATCGTGCGCCATGTCTTGGACAAGCGGACGCCACGCTCCGACGCCGTGCTGAGCGTCCTGCACACGGTGCGGCTGCCGGCGCCGATGAAGACGTTCTTCGAGGTCGCGCCGCTGGTGCGTCACCTGCGCGCGGTCCTGCTGCGCTCGCGGCCGCTGGCGCCGACCGACGTCGCGTTGCCCGGGGAGGCGGAGCGGGCGCAGGACGCCACGCAGACGATCGACAAGGACCGCGTGACGAAGGTCAGGGAGGCGCTGAACACGCTCAGCGCCGCGCTGGGCGCGTTCGACGCCGACGCGCTCACCGTCGATGCGGCGATCGACCAGGTGGTCGCGCTGTTCGAGCGCGCGTCCCGCTTCGGCCTGCAGCAGGTCGGCTGGGGTTTCCTGTACGAGTGGCGGCGAAGGGCCTTCAGCGGCGTGCTGAGCCGGATCCAGGATGTCGTCACGCGTTGGCAGCAGCGCCTTGACGATTTCGTCGCCCGCTTCGCCGCCTACAAGCAGGAATCGGGATCGATGACCTCGGACGAGCGCTTCGACGCGCTGATCCGGCTCGATGGCCTGCTCGCTGCGCTGCCGATCTCGCCGCGGCCGGCATCGCCTGCCGACTACGAGTTCGCGCTTGACGGACCCGGCAACCCGCAGTCACGGCGACGACGGTTCGCCGGCAAGCTGTCGGACCTGCAGGAGATCCTGGAGACGACCGACCGGGAGCTGGCCACGCTGGTGAGCGACGTGCAAGCCGAGCTGCCGTTGACGGCCTTCGACCTCATCCCGTTCTCGGTCGACGACGTGGTGCAAGACGTCGTGTCTTTCAAGAACGACGTCCAGGCGCGCGTGACGACGCTGGAGGCCGAGGTCCAGAAGCGCCTGCAGCGCTCGCAGGACGAGCTGGACGCGCACGACGCGTCCGCCTCGGCGGCCGTGCGCGTCGGCAGCCTGCAGAGGGCAGGCACCGCGCTCCTCGGCGAGGACGTGACGCTCGTTCCGGAGTTCACGTTCGCCGCCGCGCAGGCGGCCGAGCTCGCGAACGCGTACGCGGCGAGCGACACGCTGACGGACTACCTGCAGACCGTCAAGAAGATCGAGTTCCCCGTCGACGACTGGCTGCACGGTCGTCGCGCGGGTGCGCGAGAAGCTGTTCGCGTGGGAGCAGGCTGCCGTGCTCGCGCCGACTCTCGGCGGTACTGAACCCGATCTGTCACCCATCCAATTGCCTTTCCGCGCCGGCGAGGGATGGTTGGCGCTCGAGTTCGATCCACGGCAGAAGCTCGATGCCGAGCGACTGCTCTACACGGCCCATCACGCCGTCGAGCCGGATGCCGCGGCGGCCACCTGCGGTCTCCTCATCGACGAATGGACCGAAGTCCTGCCGACACGCGATGAGACCGCTGGGCTCGCGTTCCAGTACGACCGGCCCGGCTCGCGAGCCGCCGCAGGCCTGGCTGCTGGTGACCCCGCCGCGGATCGACGGCGAGTGGCAATGGACCGACCTGCTCGGCGCGCTGGAGGAGACCCTGGAGCTGGCCAAGTTGCGCGCGGTGGAGCCCACGCACGTCGACTCGACGGCGTACGCGCGCTTCCTGCCCGCCACCGCCAGCGCGGTGACGCTCCGTGGCTTGTCGATCGCAGCCAACTTCTCCTGGGTGAACGACGTGAACGCAATCATCGAGCGGACCGATGGCTAGCCGTTTCGAAATCGTCGACATCGAAGCCGCGCTCGCGGAGAAGCTGCACCCGACCGTCATCTCGTGGAATCGCCTGGAAGGGCGGCCGCGTACGGTCGATTTCGTGCGCGCGCTGCGCGCCGAGGTGCGCGACGGCTTGTGGATGCTCACGCGCCAGTGGCAGGGCGGCGAGTTCCGCGGCGAGGACGCCGGCTCACCGGTCTTCGCCAAGGTGCATGTGGCGACCACCCGCCTGACGCGATTTCGCCCCGGCTCTGCGGAACCGCAGGACTTCGACGATGCCATGCCGCTGGAGACGCAGGTCGAGCAGCAGCCGCTGCGCTTCACGATCGGCCGCGACAAGGTAGCTCTCGATCTGCGGCTCACCCTCGGTCGTCGCTGGCTGAAGCAGATCGCGCCCATCGGCGGGTATGCGGGACTGTTTATCGCCAAGTACACCTTCGATCTGCCGGATCCCGGAAAGCGCGAGGACGCCCCGGTGTGCGCGCACGCTGAGGTGTGGCAGGGCTTCGCGGCCGCCGCGGAGCGTGCGATGGACGGCGTGCTGCTCTACGAATACCTGACGGGCGACACGGACCGGCACGCCTACGACGGTATCGGCGTGCTCGACGGCGACAAGCCCGCGATCGACGACGCCGCCACGAAGTTCGTCGAGTGGGTGCAGAGGCTCTTCGCGCAGCCCGAGACGCCCCACAATCCGGCGTGGCAGCCCTCGCGCCTCGAATATCGCTTCGCGTGCTCGGCGCCGTCGGCAACCGGGGAAACCGCCTACACCGCCGACGAGTACGACAACGGCACCCTCGATTGGCACAGCCTCGACGTCGAGCCGGGCGCGACGCTCGGGCCCGCGACGGGGACCGACCCGCGCGCGGGGGTGACGAGGACGATGATCCCGGTGCCGGTGGCCTACGCCGGCATGCCCCATCCGCGCTGGTGGACCTTCGAGGACGGCCGGACGAACTTCGGCCAGGTCGCGCCCGGATACCACCGACCTCGCCAAGCTGCTCTTCATCGAGTTCGGGCTCGTCTACTCGAACGACTGGTTCAGCGTGCCCTTCACGCTGGCGGGGGGATCGATCGCTTCGGTGCGGGGCCTCGCGGTCAGCAACGTGTTCGGGGAGCGCTTCTGGATCGAGGCGGCCGGACAGGGCCCGAACGATGCCTGGCAGCGCTGGAGCCTGTTCGCGCTCGACGTCAAGGGAGCCCCGTCGCAGCCCGCCGAGGCGAGCCTGGTCCTCCTGCCGACCGTGCCCAAGGTGCTTGAGAGCGCGCCGCTCGAGGAAGTGCTGCTCATCCGCGACGAGATGGCCAACATGGTGTGGGGCGTCGAGAAGACTATTCCCGCGCCCGATGGTCGCGGACGATCGGGCATCACGGCGGGCCGGGAGACACGCGCGTACCACGAGCGGCTGGTGGCTTCCGGCGGCCAGGCCGCTCTGCCCCCGGCGCTTCCCAATGACGCGAAGATCCGCTACGACCTCATGACCGCGGTGCCGGAGCACTGGATCCCGTTCATCGCCACGCGCGTCCCCGGTACCCAGCGCGCCATCCAGCTGCAGCGCGCGTCGTTACCTCGGATCATCGAGCGCGATCCGCTCGCTCCCGCGCTGGTGAAACCGCGCACCACGCTCCTACGTTCGGGGCTCGACGCGGGAGAGCTGGCGTCCTACTTCATCCCCGAGGAGGAGGTGCCGCGTAGCGGCGCCCGCGTGACGCAGACGTTCCAACGCGCGCGATGGCTCGACGGCCGTGTGTTCGTCTGGCTCGGTGCCCGCAAGCAAGCGGGCCGTGGCGAAGGATCGAGCGGCCTGGCCTACGACCGCATTGTCGAGAAGCAACCGGAGCCCACCCCGCCGACATGATCAGGCCATATGCGCTGGGACCTGTTGCAGAAGCCGGTGTCCGCTGGAGATCATCCTCCTGGCCGAAGGTCTCGGAATGTACTGCTAGGCCTGCGAACTCTACCGCATCCCTGTTCAGTACGACACGAACAGCGAATCGATTGGCACCAACACGCGCCTACGATGGACGTTCCGCCGGTCGCCGACATGTTCGTCGTGTACAACCAGAATGTTCGATCGATTTTCGACTCTAGGAGAATGGAGGAATTTGGTTGCGGGGGCGGGATTTGAAATCTATTTAACGCGTTTTTCTAACTGGTGATGGCGCACGACTTTTGGTACAAGCGTTTGATCCCACGCCAGTTGCGACGCCTCGGGAACTGCTCTCACGTTCTCTTGAGAGAGGGAATCGACCCGGGTCTTGGAGACGTTTTGGAGACGTCCCCACACGATTACTTGAAACGAGCGAATGCCGATCGCCGAGACAGTCTCTCCATCGTCTGCTCGGGTTCCTCGTCGTCCAGGCCCCTTCCTCCGGCGCGCTCGCAGCGCCGGCATTTTCTGAACCGAGAGGTGGGCGTAGGGTCGCGCGGAGCTTGTCGAGCGCATCGTCGCGGTTGACTTCGTAGTGCAAGTCCTTCTGGACAAAGCGCCGAGTACCGAATAGGTTCCGGCAGCCTCGGACACACCCTCTTCTTCGAGTGCCGGCGCCCACCAGCCTGCCTTGCCGGCGGATGCGCAGGAACTGCCCGCCGCGTGTGCGGCTGCGATGTGTGTGTGATCACGCACCTTGTTCAACCGCAGACATCAAATCGTGACGAACGCTCGGCCACTTAGCGCAGAACGCTGGCCCCAATATTGCCCTTCCCTCCGACGAAACGGAGCACGCGTTAACCGACGCACGGAGTGGTTCATGAAAGCACGAGTGAGAGTCACGATGATGGTAGGTCTCGCATCGATCGTCTCTTTTGTCGCGTCGGCGGCCCCGCAAGAGACGAGAGCCGACGTTATCCGTCAGCAGCAGGCCGATCGGCAGCAGCAGCTCGAGCCGCCGCAGCCGACGACGTTCGAAAAGGTCGTTGCCCGCCTCGAGCGCTTGGGGCTTTTCGCGGGCGCGCCCGTGGGCGTGTATCCGTGGATCGGTTCCGTCTATCCCGGTGGCGGCTATGCGGCCGGCGGCGGGTATCGCAAGCCGTTTGGCGATGATGGCGCGCTGAACATGTTCGGCGGGTATTCCATTGCCACGTACACCCGCGCAGAGGCGAATCTGGCATTGCCCACGTTCGTGGGCAATCGCGCGCGGATCACGATGTCAGGGCAGTACATCGACGCGCCAGATGTCCAGTACTTCGGGAGGGGCAACACGTCGCGACGCGATGACCGCACGCGGTTCGGTTATTCGCCGTCGAGCGCCGGTGCGCGCCTCGACGTCGATGTCAGCAAGCAGCTCAAACTCGGAGGCGGCGTGGCGTACCGTCACGTCGAGACGTCGGCCAGCCTCACCGGGCCGTCGATCGAGGAACGATTCTCACCGGCGAACACACCCGGCCTCGAGCTCTCGCGGTTCACCTACATCGATAGCACGGCACGCGCGGTGTTCGACTACCGGCGTCCGCTCGGGTACTCCGGGAAAGGCGGCATGTATCGGGCGCAGTTCGATGACTACCGCGAGCGCGACAACAGCCTGTATTCGTTTAAGGCGATCGAGGCCGAAGCGCTGCAGCTCATTCCCGTGCTTCGCGCCAACTGGGTGATCGCGCTGCGGGGGCTCGCCACGGTCACCGACATCGACGATTCGAGTCAGGTGCCCTACTTCCTGCTGCCGTCAATCGGCGGCGGAACGACGGTGCGAGGCTACCAGGATTTCCGCTTCCAGGATCGCAATCGTCTGGTGATGAACGCCGAACTGCGGTGGACCCCCGCGCGCTTCCTCGACATGGCGCTTTTCTACGATGCCGGCAAGGTGGAGGCTCGGCATGAGGATCTCGATTTCGACCATCTCGAAAGCTCATACGGCATCGGCATGCGATTGATTGGTCTCAACGGCTACGCAGTTCGAATCGAAGCCGCTCACAGTCAGGAACACAACGTTCGTCTCATCTTCAGCGTGGGAGGCGCATTCTAGCCATGTCTCAAACAACAAGAATTATCACGCGAGCGCGGTGGTCGGCCGCCGCAGGTCTCGTGCTCCTGGCAGGCCTCGGCGTCGTCGGCGCCGGTGCGGCGAGTCAGAAGTTCTATCCGGACGATCCGATGTCCGTCATCGTCGACGCAGGGGATGCCTCTGGTGTCGCCCGAGTGGAGATCGATCTGTATACCGACACGCTGGAGAACCTGTTCTCGTGGCCCGGTGACCGGACACTCAACGTCCGAGCGCAGAACCTCAACACGATCGACGAGGTACCGGACTCGAGCTGGTTCACGAACCGTCTCGGCACGCGGCCCATCACGGTCGACGAATTACTGAAGGGACCGGACACGGGCACAGGACCTGCGGCTGGTCCGTGGACCATCGTGGCCGCAAAGAGTGACGGCGTCACACCTGGCTTCACCGTGCGCGACAGCAACGGACAGCTCTGGTTCATCAAACTAGATCCGCCCGGCTATCGAGCGATGGCCACTGGGACCGAAGTCGTCGTGACGAAACTGATGTGGGCACTCGGCTATCACGTCCCCGAGGTCTACCTGGCCACGCTCCTTCCCGACCAGTTGACGATCGGCGAAACGGCAACCATTAGGCCAATCAACGGTCAGAAACGGCGGCTCAAACAGTCGGACATCAACGCGTTGCTGCGCAGAGCGGATCGCGGTCCAGACGGCTCGTTCCGCGTCATCGCCAGCAAATCTCTCGAAGGGCGGCCGATCGGCGGGTTCCAGTTTTTCGGCAGGCGCACTGACGACCCCAACGACCTGGTCGCGCACGAGCATCGCCGCGAGCTGCGGGCGTACGGCACGTTCGCCGCATGGCTGAATCACGTCGACTCCAAGTCGATCAACACGCTCGACACACTGGTCGATGAAGGTGGCCGAAAGACTGTTCATCATCATCTGCTGGACTTCGGCTCGACGATCGGCAGCGCCGGCGTCTACCCGCGCGAGGCGTTCGAAGGATCGGAATACCTGGTCGAGGGCAAGAAGACGCTGGCCGGCATTCCCACGTTCGGTTTCTATCTCAAGGACTGGCGAACGACTCCCCAGTATCGCTCCCGCACAGTGGGCAGCTTCCCCATCGACAACTCCAACTGGGATCCGGAGACCTGGAAACCGCGCTATGCAAACTCGGCCTTCCGGTCGGCTCGGTTGGACGACAAGTTCTGGGCCGCCCGGCGGCTGCAGCTGTTCACCGACGAGATGCTGAAGGCGGTAACGAGCGTCGGGCAGTTCAACGACTCGGCCTCCGAGGCGGCGCTGGCGAAGTTCTTGATCGATCGCCGCGATGCCATTGTCCGGCGCTATCTGCCAGCGGTGAATCCGGTCGTCGACGTCAAGCTTGCCGACAACGGTCCCTTGACGTTCACGAACGCCGCAGTGGATGCCGACCTGGCCAACGCACCATTCGAGTACATCGTGAGCTGGCGGCGCTTTGACAATACGACTGGTGGGATAACGTCAATCGGTCTCACGATGTCGGCGGGAACTCGTCCGAGTGTGCCGGCGCCGGCGGACCTGCCGTCGGCGGAAGGGACGTATATCCGTGCGGAGATCGCCGCATTGGGTGGACCCGAAAGCTGGAGGGTGCCGGCCCACGCCTACTTCGTCCGCCGGAACGGCGGCTGGAATCTCGTCGGCTTCGAGCGCGTGCCCGACGGCAATCCGCCGAAGAGCGACAACGCGCGCACGGAAACGACGCAGTCGTCGACCGGTATCCGCGCCGCGACCGCCGGCCGCTGAGCGCGACCGGATGACTACACCACGATTCCTTCAAACGACCCTCGGCGTCACCTTGACGCTTCTCTCATTCGGCGCCGCCGGCTGCGCGATGGCCGGCACGCCCCTCGAACCCGATTCGGTGTCCGCCGATCCGGCGGTGGTTGCCTCTGCCGTCACCGCGTGCGTCGACCAGGTCAACGCGCTGCGGGCGTCAGTGGGCGATCCACCGCTCACCCGGTCGGACCGCATAGATGCGTTTTCGACCGAAGCGGCCAACGTCGATGGCGAGGCGCACCAGGCCCATAAGCACTTCCTCGCCACCAATGGCGGCCACGGTACGGCGCTCGCCGAAAACCTAATTCCGTGGTGGAAGGTGTCCGACTACGGCTCCGTCCAGACCGTCGTCCGCAAAGGCCTCACGATGATGTGGGAAGAGGGTCCGGGCGGCCATCACTACGTCAACATGCGCGGCAAGTATCGCGAGATGGGCTGCGGGATCGCGGTCCTCAACGGCGAAGTCACGGTTTCTCAGGATTTTCGATAACCTCCCGGCCATCCATGCATGGACGCTCGACGGAGCTGACCCGTCACCCGGGTACGAGGGCATGATTCTGCGTTCCGCGGCTTATCCCGACGGCCATTTCCTCGGGTGGACTCCCGGACAGGCGCCGCCGCCATCGCCCGATCTGGCCTGGCGCCTCGAGGGCGGCGCCGACTTTGTCGTGCAGCTACACATGCGTCCGACCGGGCGCGTCGAAGCAGTGGCGCCGCTCATCGGTCTGTACTTCACGAGCCAGCCGCCGGCGCAGACGCCGGCGATCGTGCGTCTCGGTCGACAGAATCTGGACATCCCCGCCGGCGCGTCCGACCACCGCGTGACCGACTCGTTCCGCTTGCCGGTCGACGCACAGGTCGTGGCGATTCAACCGCACGCGCATTACCGTGCGCGTGACGTGGCGGCATGGGCGTCGTTGCCCGACAGTTCGCGGCGCCCCTTGATTCACATCGCCGACTGGGACTTCAACTGGCAGGATGTCTATCGCCTCGCTCGGCCGGTTTGGCTGCCGGCGGGGACGACGCTGGCGATGGCCTACTCGTTCGACAATTCCGCACGTAATCCGCGCAACCCGAGCCAGCCACCCGAGCGCGCGGCGTGGGGGTGGCGATCGTCGGATGAGATGGGCGACGTCTGGATTCAGGTGCTGGCTCGTACGGACGACGACCGGCGGAAGCTGGCCGTGTCGGCGCAACGAAAGATGACCGAAGAGGACGCGATCGGCGCCGAGGTCCTCGTCGCGCGCGAGCCGAACCACGTGAGCCTCCGCAATGACGCAGCGCTGATCTATCAGGAACTGGGTCAGCCGGCACGTGCGCTCGCGCACTTCGCGGCCGTCACGCGACTCGACCCGCGGTCGCCGGCCGCGCACTACAACGAAGGCGTGACGCTCGAGACGCTCGGCAGAGTGACTGACGCCGCCACTCACTACGCTGAGGCGATTCGGCTGGATCCGTCGTACGCGCTGGCACACAACGCGCTCGGCAACATGTGGTATCGCGCTCGACGCCTCGACGAGGCCATCGCCGAGTACCGCACGGCGCTGCAGGCGAACCCGACGCTCGCCACCACGCACTGCAGCCTCGCGCGCGCGCTGACCGAGACGAATCGGCCGGCCGACGCGATCGCCCAGTACCGATCGGCGCTGGCGGTGTCGCCGGATTCAACGGCCTGTCTCATCAATCTCGCCTGGCTCTTGAGCGCACATCGCGATCCCGCGATCCGGCGACCCACCGAAGCCGTGCAACTCGCCGAACGCGCGGTGGCGCTCACCGCTCGCGCCGACGCAGACGCGTTGGACGTGCTTGCCGCGGCCTACGCGGCGGCTGATCGCTTCGACGCCGCCGTACGTACTGGTTCCGAGGCCGTGCGGCTGCTGGAACAGGCGCAGGCACACGCAGCGGCCGAGGACGTCCGCGCGCGTGTCGATCTCTACCGACGCCACCTCGCGTTCATCGTGCCGAATCCTTGACTGAGTAATCGCACGCACGGCCGAGGTTAGATCGCGAGCAAGTTGCGCAAGTTTCCACGGGTTCAACTCGCGGGCGGGATTTGAACCCGCGACCTTTGGGTTATGAGAGTTCCTAGTGTAAGGCGTTACTGGGCTCAGCGGGGATTCGCGTTGCGAGCGTGAGCGTCGTCCAGAGCTTCAGCTCCTTCAGCTCCATCGGGCCACGACCCCGCATGCCGCCGCCACCACGCCCTCCGCCAAAACCCCCGGGGCCACCGCGACCACCACGCCCTCCCAAGCCCCCAAAACCGCCGCCGCGTGGCGCACCGCCCTCCGGCCGTTCCGGCTTGGGTATTTGCAATCCGAGGCCAAGGGTTCGATCGGTCTTGGCGCCGATTCCATACGGCTCAGCGGGCGTAGAGGCCGCGAGCGGGAGACGTACTTCATAAACCAGCGTGCCTTCGCTGACGCCGGACGCTACGGCAATCGCGGATTCGCCTCGAAGTTCGAGCCGGCGGCGATCATCCTTCTTCGGACCAAGTAGCTCGATGTAGGTAATTGTCGGCGCCGGCGGCTCTGGGGCACGCGGTGCATCTCCGGCCGCTCCGCCGAAACGTCCAGCCGGCATCTGGAACCCTGAGCCCGGAATTCGAATGCCGTACGTCTCCTTCTTGCCGCCGGCGACATCAATCCACACGATCACACCCAGCATCGCGAGTTGGCGCCGGCGCTGTACATCGCTGGTGGCAACCGCCAGGTACAGATCGCGCGTATCGTTGACGGCGGCAACCGCCATGTTGTCGTCGAGCGGCGTGAGAACCGGCCATTCGGCACTGCTGCCATCGATCTCGATCGGCTGGTCCTTCCAGTGGCTTGTAACTGGCTCGACACCTGCGAGCCACGCTGGAAGCGAAAGCGCGATGATCGTAGTTGCGAGCGTAAACAATTGCGACCGTGTTGTGTTCACGGATCAACCTCCGCCGATTATTCCGGCCCGCCGCGTCCGCGTCCGAACCCTCGCCCGCGCGGCGCCTGCTCGAGCCATCGTTCGAAGCGAACTTGTTGGTCGGGTGTCAGAATCGCGCGAATCTCATCACGCAGGCGGCGCTGGTCGGCCTCGAAGCGCGATCGCACGTCCTGCTGTTGGGCCATCACGTGGTCGCGGCTTGCTTTCAGTACCGCGTCGAGCTGCCGACGTTGATCGGGAGTGAGCTGCAGCTCCTCCGTAAGACGATCGAGCATCAAGCTGCCGGGAGGCACCATGCCGGGAGCGAAGGCACCGAAGAACGGCGGAAACGGGAGCGCGGGCGTCATTCGGCGGCCAATGAACACGCCTGATGCGAGCCCAGTGCAAAACACGGTCAACACGAAAACGGCAAACCAGATCCGCTGTCGACTATCGGGCGTCATTTCAGTGTCCACCTCGAGGCTCACGTCCCGTCAGCATGGCTTCGACGACCGTGTCGGCTGGTGCCCCGAATTGCCCGAGAATCGCGTCGGGCAACGGCGAACTCGAGGTGATAGGCGCACCGAACGACGGGGTGCCCTTCAGCGTGGTATTGGTGTGTGATGGCCAGAGAAACGCAGCCACGACCAGAATGCAGGCGCCTGGCAGAAGCCTGAACGTCCAGCGGCGCCAGTCCGCCAAACCCAGCCAGCCCCGTGCGCGATCGAGACGAGCACCAAGCGCCTCCGAAAATTCGGGCGACGGCACGTCGGGAGGACGTGTCCGGAGCAGAGCCGCGACGGCGGCTTGATCGTCCAATTCCCGGCGGCACTCGGGGCACAGGAGGATGTGGTCGTTCAGCGCGCCTCTCGACGCATCATCGAGCAAGGCGCCGTCGTCGGCCGCGTACAACAGACAACGGGCGACGTCTTTGCAACTCAACATAGATGTTCTCATCCTGAAGGGCGCCGCGCGTCCGGGGAACCAGGGCGTCGGACGTACAAGGTCTTCAGCAGTGGCCGCAGGCGCTGGCGCCCGCGGAAGATGCGCGATTCGACGGTGCCGATGGGCACGCCGAGCAACACCGCGATTTCCTTGTAATCAAAACCCTGAACGTCGCGGAGCACAACCGCAGTCCGGAGATCCAGCGGGATCTGGGCGAGCGCGCGATCGATAGCCAGCCGCAGCACGACGTCGGCCTCGACGTTTTCTCCAGACGCCACGCGTTCGGCTTGACTGATTTCCTCGTCGTTTTGAGCGGTTCTGAACACGCGGCGCTCACGTAAGAGCCGCCGCCTCTGCGAGTAGATCAGATTCACAGCGACGCGGTGGAGCCACCCCTTGAAACTCGTCTCCCCTCTGAACCCGCGAATGCTGCGCCACGCCCGCACGAATACCTCCTGGGCGATATCGTCGGCGTCCAGGGAACCAGCCAGCAGGGCGCGGGCCAAGCTCAGGATCTGGACACGATACCGCCGCACCAACTCATCAAAAGCACTACGGTCGCCCGCCGCCGCGGCGTCGACAAGCGGACGGTCGGAATCCACTCAACGATTACCCATCGTCTCGGCAGCGCGGCATGGTTCTAAAGACTACCGGAAGTAGCGGTTTATTCCCGCCGGAGCAGACGAGAGCGCGGGAAGATTTCGTGCTCTCGCGGAGTCTTTGTGTGTGACGAAAGGAAATCACCACGCGTGAACGCATGTCTCCAGACTGTGCGAGGGGTGGCAAATACGACGCTGGTCACGATGTTTCTGCTTCTCGTGTGGTGCGTCAGCCGCCGGGCAAATCCGCGTCGAGGGGACGGTGCGGTGGGCTGACAGGAATCCCGCGGTCGGCGTGACGGTGACGCTGCGCGACATGAAGGCGCAGACTGTCACCGACGAGAACGGGCATTATCGGTTCGATAACGTTCGGCCGGGCGCGTGGGAAGCACTCGATGTCACGCTCGGCAAGACCGTCATCGGACACGCCTACAGCTTGCTGACTCTCGCGGTTGAAAAGATCGACATCGAGCTCGCCGGGTTCGTGTCCGATGCATCAGGTGCGCCGCAAAGACTGGCACCGCCACCGCCCGTCCAGACCGTCATCGTCCAGACCTCGCCACAGCCTCAGGCGCAACAGTCGTCGACTGAAACGGGCGGAGGTGAACCGGCGCCTGCCGGAGCACAATCGGCCGGAGTTTCCCGCGACGGCCTGCCTACCATTCACGAGGAAGTGGTCGTCACGGCGTCGATGCCGATGCTGAGCACATCGACTGAGGCGGGGAAGATGACATTGTCGCCGGAGCAAGTCGAGGTGCTGCCGAGCCTCGGGACGCGGGACATCTTCCGCGCGCTGCAGCTGTTGCCTGGAGTGAGCGCCAACGAAACGTCCTCTGGGCTGTCGGTGCGCGGCGGGACGCCCGATCAGAACCTTGTCTCGTATGACGGCTTCACGATTTATAGCGTTGACCACCTGTTCGGGTATTTCAGCGCCTTCAATATGGACGCTGTCGAGGCGGTCGATCTGAGCAAAGGCAGCTACGACGCGCGCTATGGCGGCCGGCTGTCGAGCCTGACGGAGATCCGGGGCAAGTCCAATGCGCGCGATGTGAAAGGCATGGTGGGCGCTACCCTGTTGAACGCCGACGGTGCCATCGAGTTTCCGCTTGGGTCGGCGGCGTCGCTCCTTGTCGGCGCGCGCCAATCGTACCAGACGCCGCTCTACGACCGCATCCTGGGTCTGGTCAACAGGAACCGCAATACGCCCCGTGCCCCGGCGGGGAATTTCGGAGGCAGGTTCGCATCAACGCTCAATTCAGAGCCAAAGTCGAATTTCAACGATCTGAATGTCCGTTTCGACGCGCGGCCGAGCAGCCGCGATCAATTCGCGTTCAGCCTCTATAACGGCGACGACGGCGTCGACAACTCGCGCGAGCTGCAACTGCCTACGGCATTTCTCGAGCGGCTCGCCAGCCGCGGCATAACGTTTGATGGCGGTTTCAAGATCACGGACGTTCGCGATTACGGAAATCTTGGCGCGAGCGCCAACTGGAATCACAACTGGAATGAACGGATCAAGACGACGGCGACTCTGTCGCGCTCGACATACGACACACTCACCGACCGCAGTTCGAACATCGGTGGGCGGCAGGGCTCGACGGGGGAGTTCAACAACATCGAGGATTGGACGCTTCGCATCGACACGCCGATCCGGTTCAGCCCGTCGCAGGAATTGACACTCGGTCTTCAGCGAACCACAAACCAGGTTCGGTACGGACTGCAGAATGCGCAAGGCGCTCCGACGGGCTCGTTCGCCGGACAGCCCGCAGTGCCTTTGTCGAGCAGGCTCAATCGGGATACGTCAGGCGACCTGACATCACTCTATGCGCAGCACCGGCTCATTGCCGGCACCCGTCTGATTGCGACGCCCGGTGTGCGAGTCACCCGCTTTTCGGAAACAGGCGAGACGGCGGTGGAGCCACGGCTGTCCGGCACGTTTCTCGCCACACCGGCGTTGCGGTTCAAGGGTGCGTGGGGCATTTATCACCAGTATGTCAATCGGCTGGTGCGCGAAGACGTTCTTCAGGGTAACCGCGACTTTTGGGCGCTGGCTGATGGTTCGACTATTCCGGTCTCGTCATCGATCAACACATCTGCCGGCGCCACGTACGAAACCAACCGGTTCCTTGCCGACGTGGAGGTGTTTTCGCGCGACATGCGCGACATTTCACAGCTGGCGCCGCGCGTAACGGGATCGACGGCCGGCATCGACTTGTCTCAGTTCTTCTATCGCGGCACCGGCAAGGCGCGCGGACTCGAGGTGCTCGCGCAACGCAAGGCGGGACGGCACACAGGCTGGGCCAGTTACACGTTGAGCCGCGTGACCTACGACTTCCCCGATCTCGGGGCGCGGTTCGTAGCAGACCACGATCGGACGCACGAGCTGAAACTCGTCGACACCGTGCAATTCGATCGCTGGACATTGTCAGGGACGTGGATCGTCTCCACAGGAACGCCCTATACCGAGCCAGTCGGCACGACCGCGACTCCCATCGAATCGCCATTCGGCACACTAACCGTGGAGCGAATCGATGTTGGCGAAAAGAACGCAGCACGTCTGCCGAATTATCACCGGCTGGATGCGGCGGCAAACTACACCTGGCCGCTGGGCGACGGACGGCGCAAAGGGACGATTGGCGTGAGCGTGTTCAACGCTTACAACCGGCAGAACGTCTGGTACAAGGAGTTCACGGTCGTTGAGGGTGAGATCGTCGAGAACAATATCAATCTCATGAGCCTGACCCTGAACGCGTTCTTCACGGTGAAAGTTCTAATGGCCGTCGATGCTGCTGGACGCGGCTACCCCGTCGGCTTCGGCATCGAAGCGCACCAAAGGAACTGGACGGTATTAGCTTTCGCGTTGCCGGTCGCCTGGGTGTTCGCGGTGATCGTCGTGTGGCCAGCGTTCGGCGAGTTCGTAACGCTCCTGTTGAAGATCGCGGTGCTTTACGTGTTCTCCACTGGATGAATGCGCCGGCGGCCGCCGCCGGCCGTACGGCTGAATATTGGAGCGCTTCATATCCGTGGCGTCAGCGTTTCGCGTCGTTGTTATCGTTCCGCTCGTCGCCGCGTTGGGTAGCTACGCGTGCAAGCGGTCGTCCACTGAACCGACGGCGGCTTCCGAGGGCCTCCTCAGCGTGTCGATGTCGGCAAGCTCGGTCGCCGGTGGAACGCCGGTCACCGCAACCGTCACGTTGATCTCACCGGCGCCAAGCCAGGGCGCGGTCGTGACGATTGCGAGCAGCACTGCCGCGGCGATCGTGCCGGACATGGTCACGGTCCAGGGCGGCGCCTTGAGTCAGACGTTCGAGATTCAAACCACACAGTTGGCTGTGACGGCGACAGCGACTATAACGGCGACGTATGCCGGAACGTCGGCGACCGCCACGTTCACGATTGGGCGACTGGCGCTGCTGGCTCTGTCCTTGTCCTCCAGTTCGGTTGTGGCCGGCTCGTCCTCCCTCGGCACCGTCACATTGAGTGGCCCTGCGCCACCCGACGGCGCACAGGTGCTGCTGGCAAGCGACAACCCCGTCGCGCGAGTTCCGGCCAGCGTGACCGTTCCACCTGGCGATACCACTCAGGTGTTCGACATCCAGACCGTGGACGTCCCGCAACTGGCGACCGCACTCCTCACGGCGACGCTGCCTTACTCGGGTTCAGCGAGGACGGCCACGTTCACCGTGGCCCGCTTGGCCATCAGCGCCATTTCATTTGGAATTGGCGAAATACCGGGCGGCGTGCCGCTCGCCGGCACCGTGACGTTGACAGTCGCCGCGCCGACTGGCGGCGTTTCCGTGACCTTAGCGAGCAGCAGCCAGGCCGCGAGCGTGCCGCCAACTGTGACGATTCCGGAAGGCGGGACGTCTACGACCTTCGACGTCATCACCACCAACACGCCGCCGACGACGGTGGTGGCGATAACAGCCAGCTACGCGACCAGTTCGCAGACGGCTAACCTCACGGTCATCGCCTACCCCGTCGTGTCCGGGCTGAGTTGCTCTCCCGCTACCGTCGCCGGCGGTTCCTCCACAACCTGCAGTGGATTGCTGATCGCGGCTGCGCCCGCCGAGGGGTGGCAATTAGCCATCGCGACGAACGATGATTCGCTGGCGGGGGCCGTGCCTTCACGAGTGTCCGTTCCAGCCGGCGAGACAACCTTCTCATTCGACGTCATCACGGCGCCCGTCGCAAGCACGACAGTCGCCACGATTCAGGTGACCGATGTGCCCAGCCGGTTGATCCTCTTCACCAAGGCTCTCGCCATCGCGCCGCCGTAGCGCGTCCTGGTCCTGAGGCGGCGGGTACCTTCCCTTTTCCTTCAGGCCCCCGGCGTTCCGCCGCTTGCGGTGCTCATGAGCATGCTCGGCAGCAAGGGCATCGTGCTAGGCGTAGCCAGGATGGGACTTCGCTCTCCGTTGCGCCCGCTCGACCGGGGTCGCCTCGCGCAGCCGGTCTGCCTTCCGGCGGGCGCCACGCTGGCGATGGCCTACTCGTTCGACAATTCGCCGCACAATCCGCGCCAGCCGAGCCAACCATCCGAGCGCTCAGCGTGGGGTGGCGATCGTCGGACGAAATGGGAGACGTCTGGATTCAGGTGTTGGCGCGCACGGACGAGGACCGTCGGAAGCTGGCCGAGACGAATCGGCCGGCAGACGCGATCGGCCAGTACCGATCCGCGCTGGCCGTGTCGCCGGATTCAACGCCCTGTCTCATCAACTTGGCCTGGCTCTTGAGCGCGCATCGCGATCCCGCGATCCGGCGACCCACCGAAGCCGTGCAACACGCCGAACGCGCGGTGGCGCTCACCGCTCGCGCCGATGTAGACGCTTTGGACGTGCTTGCCAAAGCCTACGCGTCGGTCGATCGCTTCGACGCCGCCGTACGTACTGGTTCCGAGGCCGTGCGGCTGCTGGAACAGGCGTCGGCAAACGCATCGGCCGAGGACGTCCGCGCGCGTCTCGATCTCTACCGACGCCACATCGCGTTCATCGTGCCGAATCCTTGACTGAGCCCAACAAACGTGCCGCTGGCGATCACACCTCGCCTCCGTCCGAGTCCACTCGCGCTGCGGCGCCAAACAGCCGCGACCACCGGGACTGCCGGGCCAGCTGGTACGCCGTGGCGCCCGGCACCCGCAGCTCGATCTCCGTGCCGGAACCGAGGCTGCTGCGGACCTCGAGTTGCCCTCGCACGATCGCGGCCCGCTCGCGCATCCCGGGCAGGCCGAAATGACCTGTCGGCTGCTGCCTGTGAATCGTCTGGGCGTCGATCCCCTTCCCGTCGTCGCGAATCACCAGGCGCAGCTGCCGCGGCTCGTAATGGATCGTGACGGTGACGCGCCGCGCGTGCGCGTGCTTGACGGCATTGCGCAGCGCCTCGCCGGTGATGCGGTAGGCTTCCTCGCGCACCATGGGATTGAGATCGCGCGAAACGCCCTCTACCGCGATATCAACCGTCGGAGGGTCGACGACCGACGAAGCGGTGGTGAGCTCGACGCCGATGGCGGCGATGCCGTTCGCGAGGTCGTTGATCGTCGTCGCCGAGGCACGCAGTCCCTGCACGGCATTGCGCCCCTCGGTGATCGCTGCTTCTGCCTGATCGAGCGCCTTCTCCAGCCGGTCTTTCGCTTCCTCGGGACGCGACGGCAGCAGGTTCATCGCTGACTGGAATCGCAGTAACAGCCCCTGAAGGCTCTGCAACAGCGTGTCGTGCAGGTCGCGCGCGATGCGCGTGCGCTCGCTCACCCGCGCGTCGAGCGTGCGATTGAACTGCCGCGCGATGTGTGCGACGCGCAGTCGGTAGGCCTCCCACAGGAGGGCCGCCGCGGCGATGACGAGAAGCGCGGCGAACCAGCGCGTCTGGTAATACGCCGGCGCAATGGAGAACTCCAGCGTCGCGCCCGTGTCGTTCCACACGCCGCTGTTGTTGCTTGCCACGACGCGGAAGCGGTAGGCGCGCGGTGGCAGGTTCGAATACTGCACCTGTCTATCGTTGACGACCTCCTTCCAGTCGGCGTCCTGTCCTTCGAGCATGTAACGGAACCGCACCTTCTCAGGGGCGGCCAGGCTGAGCGCCGTGTAGTCGATCGAGAGGTCGCGCAGACGCGCTGGGAGCCGCAGCCCGTTCGTCGCGTCGTAGATCTTGTCGTCGGCAGTGACTCGCTCAATGTGCACTTGTGGCGGACGTTCGTTGAACGCCAGATGATGCGGATCGATGACGCTGACGCCGACATTACGCACAAACCACAGCTTGCCATCCGAGGATTTTGCGACGACCGCGTTGTAGCCGGCCGGGAGCCGATGGCTGGTCACTCCGTCGGACCTGTCGAAAACGGTCGCATGGATCGTCTGCTTTGGATGGGAGGCCCAGGCGTCCAGCTCAGACCAGCCAATACGTACGAGGCCACAGGCCAGATACAGCCAGACCGAATGGGCGTCATCCTCCATCATCCAGTGAACCGTATTGCAGGGCAGTCCGTTCTGGCTGGTGAGCGTGAGAATGTGGCCGTCTTTGATCCGGCTCAGCCCACCCGCAGTGGGGGCCCAGAGTGCGCCGTGGCCATCGATGTAGAAACCGCTGACCATTCCCTCTCCCAGCCCTTCGATGCCTGAGTACGAGGTGCGAAGTTGCCCGTGCTTGAAATACGCGACGCCACCGTCTCGAAATCCAAGCCATAAACCACCCTGCACAGCATCGTGCAGGAGAGCACTCGCCGGTTCTCGGCGCCCGAGCCTGGCCCAGGGGATGCGTTCGACCACACGCTCCTGGAACAAATGGAAAAGCCCCTCCTGATGACTCACCCAGACGTTCCCTGCACTGTCGTCGGTGAAGGAATAGACGATGCCGTACGGTACGGATGCGACGGGAACAAACCGGTCAGACTTGAGAAAGGCAACTCCGCTTGGCGTTCCGACCCACATTCGTCCGCGAGTGTCCTGAAAGAGGGAGTGCGCCTTATCCGGCAACCCACTGTCGGTGATCTCACGAACCGTGCCCCCCGAGTCGGCCGTTCCTGCGGCGAGTCCGCTGATCGGGGAGCCATCGCGCACGGCAGCCAGGCCTCGATAGCGATAAACCGTGATCTGGCCTTTACTCCATCGATTCAGCCCATCAGATGTGCCAAGCCAAAGACTTCCATCCGTCGCGGCGACAATGGAAAACATCCCTCGGCTCGAGAAACCTTGCTGGTCAGAAAACGTGGGGATGGCGAAGTCGCGAAACAGATCCAGGCCTTCCCCGGTCGCCACCCAAATACTGCCTTCCCGATCCTCAAAGAAAGAGGTAACGGACCTGCCTGACAGGCCTTCGGCCTGGGTAAACCGATCCGTTCTCCCCTTGTGGATATGCAACAGCCCCCTCTGCACCAGGGCGCCGATCCACAGGCCACCATCGTGATCCCGAAGCAGCCTGTGGGGCTGGAACCCGGCAGGAAGCGGATACGCCTCGAAGTTCTCGTTCCTCAGCTTGGTGATTCCGGTGTGCTGGGCAATCAGCAGTGCGCCGTCATCGCTTTCGAGCAGCGCCTGGATTCGCTGCGCCGGGTTGGGCATGGGATAGAGCTTGGGTGAACCAGGCTTCCATCGCCACACGCCAGTCATCCCTCCCGCCCAGAGATTGCCTCGGCTATCCTCATAGAGCGGGGTCACTCCAGACCCGAAACGGCCGTCCTCTCCATAGCATTGGATGTTGCCGTTCTGAATGCTACAAAGTCTCCCCGTGGAAGGCGCCCACCCGGCGACCCAGATCGTGCCTTCCCGATCCTCGAGCAGCGCTTCAATAGTCTGCCCATCCAGTTCCGGGTAGCGAGTCAGCTCGCGGTCCTTCCAGCTGGCAAGCCCGTTGAAGGTGCCAATCCAAAGACGTCCGTCGCGCGCGCCCTGCAAGCTTCTGATATCGCTGCTGGGGAGATGCTGTCCCAGCGGTGGCTCCCACGGCACGGCCCTCACGCCATCGAACCGCCGCAAGCCAAATTCGGTACCCAGCCAGAGATACCCATCGGCCGTCTGCGCAATCGACCGAATGATGCCCTCGGAAAAGCCTTCGCTGATCTTCCATGAGGCGTGCGCGTACTGACTCACGTCGAGACTGGGGTTCAGCGCGAAGCCATCAGCCCGGCACACGAGGAGCATGCAGGCGGCCATCACAGCGCTTCGTCTCCGATCCGCTCTCTTCATCTCTTGCAGCCGGATTCACCTGAACGAGAAACGATTGATCACAACAGCATCCCGAATCGGGGCCCTCGACGGCGTCCCCGTTCGGGATCTTCTTGCCGCCTCGATCGAGGGAAACTCAGGGCTCGATAATTCCGCTCCTGATCCCAATGACAGCCGCGTGCGTCCGATCGCGAGCATCGAGTTTCGACAGAATGCTCTTGACCTGCCCTTTGACCGCCTCCTCGGTCAAGGAGAGCTTCACGCCGATCTCCTTGTTCGAGAGTCCGTCGGCGATCAATCGCAGGATTCGCGTTTCTGAAGGAGAAAGCACATTGCCGGCGGCGGCCAAGGCGATTTCCCGTGAAATGGCTTTTCTGCCTGCATGCACCGCGCGAATGGTGGTCAGGAGCTCCGTTCGGATCGAGTTCTTCAGCAGGTACCCGCTGGCTCCCGCCTTGATGGCGTGCGCAACCTGCACATCGGCGGGATACGTGGTCAGCACGACAATCCGCGCGTCCGGAAATTCCGCGCAAATCGCGCTCGTCGCCTCGACCCCATTCATTTCCGGCATCTGGAGATCCATCAGCGTCACGTCCGGACGGTGGCTGCGAAACTGCTCGATGGCCTCTCGCCCGTTGGCGGCCTGGGCCACGAGCGTCATGTCCGATTCGTCAGCGATCAGGCCGGCAATGCCTTCACGCAGCAGCGGATGGTCGTCAACCGCGAGAACGCGAATCGTGGCGGGATCGTGACTCATCGGAGTCGGCAATGCGGCATGGTCGGAAGCAGGATTCTAGCCCAGCGCCGTCGCCGGGATGTCACGTCTCCAACCCCTTGGCGCCGGTCTCGAGTCCCCGATCGGGCGAAACAACCTCCTCGTACGAGGCCGTTTGAGCCCCCGGTTGGGGGGTCTCACCCTGTCGAAACGTGCGACCCTTATAGCCAGCCGGGTAACCCGGGCGCTGGGTGTGCCAAGCGGTCGGGTGTCCGGCTGCGGGAAGGCAGCGATGTAGTGGTTTCGGATCAAGCAAATATGTCCCGCGACACCGGTCACATCCGGATACTCACGGTCGACGATCACCCTCTGCTCCGCGCCGGGATCGCAGGCCTCATCGCGGATGAACCAGACATGCGGCTCGTCGCCGAAGCCGAAAACGGCCGTCACGCCATCGAGCTATTCGACCGCCATCGCCCCGACGTGACGCTCATGGACCTCCAGATGCCGGAGATGGACGGCCTTGACGCTCTCGAGACGATCCGCCAACGGCATCCCGATGCGCGAATCGTGGTCCTGACGACGTACCCGGGTGATGCGCAGGTGCTGCGCGCAATCAAAGCCGGGGCCTGTGGTTACTTGTTGAAGAGCACGCTCCGGAAGGAGCTGCTGTCGACGATCAGGTCGGTTCACGCCGGGAAAAAGGCGCTCTCACCCGAAGTGACGTACGACGTGGTAGAGCATGTTGGCAACGAGCCGCTCTCGCCGACAGAAGTGCGCGTGCTCCGGATGATCGCGGACGGCAATTCGAACAAGGACGTCGCAGCCCAGCTCGGGATCACAGAGGAAGCAGTGAAAGGTCAGGTGCGCAACATCCTCTCCAAGCTCGGAGCCAGGGACCGCACGCACGCGGCGGTCCTCGCGATGAAACGCGGCATCATCACCTGAATCACCGCCCGTTCTTCGGCGGATCGTTCTTCAAGATCTTTTCCACCTGGTCGGCCGAATTCGGCACCAATTTGCCCGCCACCGCACGCTGGGTGTTCGCGACTGCGCATACAGACACGTTGCGTGCCGACGCGCACCTCGCAATCCGCAGCCCCTCGCGTGCGGCGGCTTTCGATCACCACCCCCCCACCATCTGATTCGAAGCGTTTCCTCCGAAACGCCGCCAACCCTCCCACGCCGTCTTCCTCAACGACCAATCGTGCGCACTGGATCGGCGCTTGCACTCACGTGCAGCACGGTAACGCCGTCGAGTGGCGCGAATGGAGGGTGTGATGAACGGCCGATGTCTGGTGTTGGGAATGCTGCTCGCCGCGACCGTCACCGCGGGCGCGAACGAACCGCTCGCGCTTCGCGTGTCGCCCGCATTTTCGTTCGCGCCGGCGAACCTCGTCATCCAGGCGAACGTCGACCCAGACGCCGACAACCGCTCGATGGAAGTCATCGCGGATTCGGCAGAATTCTACCGCTCGAGCGCCATTGCGCTCGAAGGCCAGCGCGCTCCCAAGACGAGCAGATTCGAGTTTCGCAGTCTGCCGCCCGGTGAATACCAAGTCACGGCGACACTGATTGGTGCGGATGGCCGACCACGCGCGATCGCACGCCAGCACGTCAAGGTGCTCGAATCCGGCGCTGCGCGATGATTCCACGATAAGCGCACTGCACCCCTCTCCAACAACCCGCCTCTCGGTTCGCACCGCTAGGGACGGCTTCGATCGCGCTGCGAAGCCGTCCGCCTGCCATGTCACCACAGCTCGCATGCGTCAGAACTGCAGCGGCGCCCACTCCCCTATCACGCCTGAGAACTGTTCAACGGCTTCAACCGTTCGGCGCTGACCTGTTGCGGCCCACGGTCGCTGGACGGACGTGCGTGTGAGCGTACATGGCGCGTGATTACGCGCACGTTGGGATCGCGCCGTTCTCCGCGAACAACGAAAACCCGCCTTCGTACTGGCCGCACAGGGTGGCGTAGATGTTGCGGTGGCTGGTGGCAGAGGGGAAGGAGCGCGAGTGATGTCTTCACTAAAGCCGTCAGCGGCGTCGATTGACCTTATTTCCTGCGCAGCGTTCGAGAGGATCGTCGCTACAACCGGCTCGAGTGTGTACGAGGTGGTCGTGCTCCGGGGCGAACGCGGAAAGGTGTGGGTCCGCGGCGGTAGGCATTTCACGACGTTCTGCCCGGTGTTGTTTGTCGGCTCGACGCGACCCAGTGGCGCAATCGAACGGCACACCATCGAGATCGGCCTGCGCATGAATTTTTACGACGGGGATATGGTCATCGTCACATCTGTGGTCCGGTCGCTTTGCCGCCATTCCACGACTGCCACGACAGCATGTTGCGCGGCGACGTCATGAGCACATCACCGCTCAGCGTCGTCGCCGTCAGCAACGATGCGCTTCGGCCGGAGCTGCTCGACCGGCTGCTCGTCGACGACAATGACTACAACGTCATTGTGGTGGAGTCGATCGAACGAGCATATTCCAGGATCCGGCTGGTGCAACCCGCGGTCGTCGTCCTCTTCATGAACATCGACGACGTGGATGCGTGCCGGCTGCTCTCGATCCTGCACATGGATCATGGCCTGCGCGGCGTGAGCGTCGTAGCATGCGCAACCGGTCCCGCCGGCGACGCCACACATCGCTCACACGACGATGAGGAGCGATATGACACCAGGGTAACCGTGGCCAGCTGACAGCGAGCTCTCCGATCTCCTCCCCGTTTTGGATCTGCGCAACCCTCCGACCGACTCGAACGAGGCTGGTGAACCCACCGTTCGAGGCCCGATCACCACATTTCGGCGATCTCGCCACCCGCCCGCTCGACCGAGGTGATTGAAACCCTCGACTGAGCTTGTCGCTCTGCGGCGAGTCTCGCACAATGCCGGGAGTAGTTGAGAGGTGCATATGTTCACTGCTGCAGAACAACTCACGAGTTCACGCGAGGAGCCGGTCGACAGCCCGACGCGAATCTTGGCGCGATCGGGCCTCAGGACGAACGACAGGCACGTGGTCGGAGAGTCTGCCGAATGGCTCGAGGTGCTGAACAAGGCGGCACAAGTCGCCAAGACCGATACGACCGTGCTCGTGACCGGCGAGTCCGGCACAGGGAAGGAGGTGATCGCGAGGTTCATCCATCGCGTGTCCGCGAGGGGCCAGGGACCGTTCGTCGCCCTGAACTGCGCCGCACTGCCGGAGCAGTTGCTCGAGTCGGAGCTGTTCGGCTACGAGCGCGGCGCCTTCACGAGCGCGCAGCAGGCCAAGCCGGGCCAGATCGAGCTGGCTTCCGGCGGCGTGCTGTTCCTCGACGAGGTCACCGAGATGAGCCTCGCGGCGCAGGCGAAGTTTCTGCGCGTCCTGCAGGAGCGTGAGTTCCAGCGGCTCGGCGGGACCCGGATGCTGAAGGCGAACATTCGCGTGATCGCCGCGAGCAACCGCGACCTGCGCCAGGCCGTCGAGCGCGGCACGTTTCGCGAGGACCTGTTCTACCGGCTGCATGTATTCGACATCAATATCGCGCCGCTGCGGGAGCGCCGGGCTGACATCCTTCCGCTCAGCGAAGCGATGCTGCAGGCGATCGGCAAGTCGTTCGGCCAGGCGCCGGCGTCTCTGACGCAGGACGCCCGCCAGGCGTTGCTCGAACACGACTGGCCGGGGAACGTCCGCGAGCTTCGCAATGCGCTCGAACGTGCCGTGATTCTGGCTGACGGCGCGCCGATCAGCGCGGCGGATTTGCCGCGCCACATCGCAGCGAAACCGCCGGCCGGTGCCCCCACCACCAATCTGCGCACGGTCGAGCGCGCGACGATCGTCCAGGTGCTCCGCGAGTGCCGCGGCAACAAGGCGCGCGCTGCCAAGCGGCTGGGATTGACCCGCACGCAGCTCTATGGCCGGCTGCGGAAATACGGATTGGAAGAAGAACCGATCACCGCGGTCGCGTAAGAGCTTGGCACCTCGGTCGAGCTAAACCGGCGACGAGGCACCCCGCGCGAGGTACACGGTTCTCCCCGGTACTCGCAGCTCGATCTCGGTGCCCGCGCCGCGCCCGCTCCGCACGTCGAGTTGTCCGTTCACAATTGACCGCGCGCTCGCGCATGCCCGGCAGCCCGAAATGGCTCGCAACCTGCTGCCGCGCCATCGTCTCCGCGTCGATCCCCTTCCCATCGTCGCGAATCACCAGACGACGCTGCCGTGCTTCGTAGTGGATCGTCACGACGATACGCTGGGCGTGCGCGTGCTTGATCGCGTTGCGCAACGCCTCGCCCGCGATGCGGATGCTTCCTCGCGGACGACGGGATTCAGGTCGCGCGACTCGCCGTCGACGGCCAGGTCAATCGACGGCCGGAGACCTGGCGACTCTTCGCTGCAGGCTCTGGAGCAGCGTGTCGTGGAGGTCGCGGGCGATGCGCGATTGCCTACGGCGCGGCCGCCCGCACTGCGTGGTGGTCGCGGCTGACGCACGCCGCGCTACCCCGCTGACGCGGTCTCGCTGAGATCGAGCCCGTATCTCGCATCCTGCCGTCCAGCTGCGCAGCCAGGCCGGGCGCGAAAAGACGCATTGTGTGCACGCCGTCACGCACCGCATCCTAGCCAACCTTCGCGTCGACACCAGAAGTTTCCGATCCGCAACGCGTTACGACCGACGCGACTGGCGCGCCGCAGGTATGGATGTTGCGCATGCCACGGCACGGCGGCCGACTGGCCCGCCGCCGGAGAGCGGGTGGAACGCACAATGGTGACTGGAGATCTGGCAATCGAAACGTCGCAGGCGTCTGCTGAATCGCGCATCAGCGTGAACGGCCGGCTGGTGATCGAGTCGTCACCGCACATGCGGGCGTTACTCATCAAAGCCATCCGAAAGGGGACCAGCGCCCTGCTGGTCATCGACATGTCGGGTCTCAGTTATCTCGATACGTCAGGAGTGGCGACGCTCCTCGAGGCGGCACACATTGCCTCCGCGCAAGGGGTGCGCCTCCGCATCCTTGGTCTCAGCGGTGAACCAAGGATGCTGGCGCAGATTGCGGAAATCGATCGCGTCTTCCGGGCCTACGGGTCCGAAGTAGAGCTCACGTGATGCTTGCCGGCATCGGGCGCGCGGTGACCTCCTCGGCGGCCGACGTCGGGACGCTGACGATTCAGCTGTGGGGATCGCTGCTGCGGCTGCCGGCCGCGCTCCCGATTGTCGGAAACCGTCGCCGGTGGCGTACGGCGGTGCGGCAGATGATGGCCATCGGCGTCAGCGCATTGCCGGTCGTCGCCCTGATGTCGTTCTGCCTTGGTTTCGTCGCTGCGCTCCAGGTCGCGGCGGAGCTCCGCCGGTACGGTGCCACCCGCTACGTCGCGGAATTCACGGCGATTGCGTTCACGCGCGAGCTCGCCGCGCTCATCACCGCCATTGCCGTGAGCGGACGCTCGGCGTCGGCGATTGCCGCCGAAGTCTCCACGATGGTGGTGAGCCAGGAAATGGATGCGCTGCGGGTGATGGGACTCGATCCCGTCGAATTCACACTGGCCCCGAAATATCTGGGAGCGCTCATTACGGTACCGTGCCTCACGATCTTGAGCACGTTTTTCGGGATTACGGCCGGCTACTGCTTCCTTGCGGCGAGCATCGACGTGACGGCGCGGGTCTTCGTTCGCGAGGCCATGGCGTCGATCATGCTCCGTGACGTCGTCCTCACGCTGGTGAAGAGCCTGGTGTTCGCCACGATCATCGTGCAAGTCGGCTACATGGAAGGGCTCCGCGTGAGTGGTGGACCCGAAGCCGTCGGCCGGGGTACGACCGCCGCCGTGGTGAACGCGACGTTCTTCGTGATCGTCGCCGATCTCGTGGCGACGGCACTGTTCTACGTCATGGGATGGAGTGCTGCCCGATGACGACGAACGCCGTCCTCACCGCGCGGGAGGCGATCATTTCGATCCGCGAGGTGTCGGTCGCCTACGGCCGGAGACCTGTGCTCGATCGCGTCAGTCTCGACGTCTACCGCGGCGAAATCGTGGCGCTGGTCGGCGGCAGCGGATCGGGCAAGACCACGCTGCTCAGACACGCTGTCGGTCTGGCGCGGCCCGACAGCGGCAGCATCATGATCGGCGGCGTCGACCTGACGTCGTGTTCTGAAGCCGAACTGGCCGTGGTCCACCGGAAGATTGGCGTGGCGTTCCAGGAGTCGGCACTCTTCAGCTCGCTGACCGTCGAGGAGAACGCCGCGCTGCCGGTCCACGAGCTGACCGAGCTCGCCGATCCGATTGTGGCGCGGATGGTCTGGATGAAGCTGAAGGCCGTCGGGCTGGCCGATGCCAGGCAGCTGTATCCGCGTGAGCTGTCCGGCGGAATGAAAAAGCGGGCGGCAATCGCAAGGGCCATCGCCCTGGATCCCGACATCGTCGTGCTCGACGAGCCGTCGGCCGGCCTCGATCCCATCATCGCCGCGGGCCTCGACGAGCTGATTCTCTTCCTGAAACGTGGGTTCGGCATGACCGTGCTGGTCGTCACGCATGCGCTCGACAGCGCTTTTCGCATTGCGGATCGCGTGGCGATGCTCTACCAGGGGTCGCTGATTGCCGTGGGCACGCCGGAGGAGTTCAAGGCGAGCACGCACCCGCGCGTGCGCCAGTTCGTCCAGGGTCAGCCCGAGCGTCTGTCGGACGCGTCCGAGGGATTCGCCGCTTCGTTCCTCAAGGAGTTTCAGGCGTGACTACCGAGACAAAGGTCGGAGTATTTGTCGTCACCGCGCTGGTGCTGCTGGCCGTGACCATTTACGGGGTGCATGCCACGCAGACCGTGCGCGGCCAGGTGCCGTTCAAGACGTACCTTCGCGATGCCGGCGGACTCGACGCAGACACGAGCGTGCTGTTCGGCGGCATCAAAGTGGGGCGGATCACGACCGTGCGTCCCGACACCGACGATCCCACGCGGATCGAGATCGCATTCGAGGTGAAGGCCGTCACCCCGATGAACCGCCAATCGACGGCCAGGGTCGCAACAGTCAGTCTCATGGGAAGCCCGGCACTTCTGATTACCACGGGGAGCAACGAGGCGCCGCGGCTGGCTCCGGGCGACGTCGTGTCATCTGAGGAAGGCGTCAACGTCAGCGACCTGATTCGTCGCGTGGGAACCGTTGTCGACAACGCCAACAACGTGCTGCTCGATCTCCATCGCGAAATCCCGGCGATCGCCGCCCAGGTGCGCACCGTGCTGGACAACGTCGACACACTGACCGGCGCCGAGAACCAGCAGCAGATTCGCACTGTGCTTGCCGGCGTCCGGACGCTGGTGAACGACACCGACGCGGTCATCGTGTCGGCGAAGCCGCTCATGGCCAACATCGACCAGACGGTGAGCAATGTGAATCGCACGTTCGACTCGGTGCGGGAACGGTCGACTCGGCCCGCGAACCGCTCGTCGACGATCTCAAAGCGCTTCACGACACGCTCGAGGATGCCCGCGGTGCGATCGGCAGTGTCCAACGGGTGGTGCGAACCAACGAGGACGATTTCGCCGAGACGATGCGCGCGCTCCGGACCACGGCAGAGAACCTTCGGACGATGAGCGACCAACTGAAACAGCGCCCGTGGAACCTGATTCGGACGACGCAGGCAAACGAGCGAAAGGTGCCGCGATGAGATTCTGACCCCCGTCGACTGATACTGCTCGCCGTGTTCGCGGTCGGCTGCGGCAGCGTCCGGTATCCACGGAGCTACATTCTGGATCTGGGCGGAGGGCCCCTCGGGCGCGGCGCGACCGGCGGCCCTTGGGCGCGCTCGCCGTTCGTGACTTCAGTGTCCCGATTACCTGTGCGACGGCCGAATCATGTATCGACCGACGAGGACTGAAGTCGGGTACTACGAGTACCACCGTTGGGCGATGGCGCCACGCCGGATGATCACCGATTCGATCGCCGGCCGCATTCGCGCTCGTGGCGTGTTCACGGCTGTCGAATCGTCGCAGAATGCGGCGGAGTGCTACGTACGTGCTGACTGGCCGCATCGAGCGGCTCGAGGAGGTTGACGACGGCCGCGACGTTCAGGCCGTGGTCGAGCTCTCGGCGCAGCTCGTCGACACGCGTGCGCAGAAGACGGTGTGGCGACACTCCGAAATCGCAAGCGAGCCGGTGATGAAACGCGATGTTTCAGGCGTGGTGAGCAGCCTGTCAGTGGCGACGCTGCGGGCAATCGACGCGCTGGTTACGTCGCTCGAGTCGGATGTGGCGTCGAACCCGAGGTACTAATCAACCTGCAGCAGACGTCTAAGCCGTCACGCAACGCTCTCACACTCGAACGAGGCTGATCGAAGCACCGTTCGAGGCTCGGATCACACCCGCTCGAGTCTTCACCTTACAAGGCACAGCTCTCGCGCTCGACAGGGGTCATCAAGACGCCCGATCGAGGTTGTCGATTCGCGACGCGTCTCCCACAATGCCGGGAGTAGTTGAGAGGTGCCTATGTTCACCGTTACAGAACAACTCGCGAGCGACCCCGGATCGCTGAGCGTCTACTTCGACGCATCACACGAACTGCTGCACACGATTGCCGGCGTGCTCGACATCCGCAGCGTGTTCCCACGCGTGTCGGAGATCGCGAAGCGAATGCTCCCTCACGACGCGCTGACGATGAGTTGTCAGGACGAGGATCTGAACGTTCACGTCGAGGCGACGTCGAGCGATGACTTCCGCGGGTTGATGTCGGACCTGGCCGGCATCCCGATCGCGCCCGAACTCCTCATCGGGGATCTGAGCAAAGAGACGTGTCCGCTCGGTGAGCGGCCGTATTGGCGCGAGCGGGTTGACCAAAGCGGCTATCGCTCGCTCCTCCGAGTGGCGATGCACGCACGCGATCGGCTGGTGGGTGTCGCGTTCTGGTCGAAGCAGGCGAATGCTTATGACGTCCGGCACGTGCCTCTGGCCCGCAGGATCGTCGATCATCTCGCCGTCGGCGTTTCTCATGAACGCCTCGCGAAGACGGTGTCGATGACTTCGTACGACCGCTCACGTAACCAGCGCGAGAGCCACACGCAGTTGGCGGCGGCAGGACGGGGCCTCAGGACCGGCGACAAGCGCATCGTCGGAGAGTCTGCCGAATGGAGCGACGTGTTGAACAAGGCGGCACACGTCGCGAAGACAGACACGACGGTGCTGGTGACCGGCGAGTCGGGGACAGGGAAGGAAGTGGTCGCGAAGTTCATCCACCGCGTGTCGGCGCGAGGCCAGGGGCCGTTCGTCGCCTTGAACTGCGCCGCGCTCCCCGAGCAGCTGCTCGAGTCGGAGCTGTTCGGCTACGAGCGCGGCGCGTTTACGAGCGCCCAGCAAGCCAAACCAGGTCAGATCGAGCTGGCCGCCGGCGGCGTGCTGTTCCTCGACGAGGTCAGTGAGATGAGCCTCGCCGCGCAGGCCAAGTTCCTGCGCGTACTGCAGGAACGGGAGTTCCAGCGCCTAGGAGGCACGCGCGTCCAGAAGGCGAATATCCGCGTCATCGCCGCGAGCAATCGCGACCTCCGGAAAGCCGTCGAACGCGGCACGTTCCGCGAGGACCTGTTCTACCGATTGCAGGTGTTCGACATCACGATCCCGCCGCTGCGAGAGCGCCGCGCCGACATCCTGCCGCTCAGCGAAGCGATGCTCCAGGAGATCGGCAAGTCGTTCGGCCAGGCGCCTGTGTCCCTGACGCAGAGCGCTCGCCAGGTCCTGCTCGAACATGACTGGCCTGGCAACGTCCGCGAGCTCCGCAACGCGCTCGAACGCGCAGTGATTTTGTCGGACGGCGGGCTGATCGGAGCGGCGCATCTTCCGCTGCACGCTACAGCGAAACCGACGGCCGCCGTCACCACCGATCTCCGCAGCGTCGAACGCGCGACCATCGTCCAGGTCCTGCGCGAGTGCCGCGGCAACAAGGCGCGCGCTGCGAAGCGGCTTGGCTTGACCCGCACCCAGCTCTATGGCCGCCTGCGGAAATACGGCCTGGAAGAGGAACACATCGCCGCCGTCGCGTAGCGATGCGAGCCATACTGACGCCATCGGTCGAGAGCCATCTGCCTGTTCAGGAGCGTGCATCGATCGACTGGTTATTGGCACCGCCCGACGGGTCTGTTTCGTCGCTCAAGACGTCCAGGATCCCCGCAGCGATCGCAAAGAGGACAGGTCCGAGCACGATGCCTAGCACTCCAAACACCTGCAGCCCGCCGAGCACCGAGAAAAACATCACGAGCTCGCTCAGCCCGACGCGGCTGCCGACGAGTCTGGGCCTCAGGAAATTATCGACGGTGCTGATCACGGCCGTTCCAAACACGGCGAGGATGATCGCGCGCGTCCAATGCCCGGTCGCGGCCAGGTACACGGCGCCGGGCGCCCAGACTCCAGCCGCACCGACCACTGGAAGCACACTCGTCACCACGGTGACCATGCCCCACAGCGCGGCGGATGGAATCCCGAGGATCCAGAAGATCCCGCCGCAGAGCGCACCCTGGACGACCGCGATGACGACGACGCCATACACGCTGCCGTAGATGACGTCGCGTACCCGAGCGAGCAACGCTTCGCTTCGTGCCCGTTCGAAGGGAAGCAGATCGGGAATCCTCGCGACGATCCGGTCTCCGTCGCGGAACAGCAGAAACATCGCGAAGAGGATGAACACGAACGAGACGACGGCTCCGGCCACGTTTTGCGCGGCCGCCAGCGTGTATCCAGCAACCACGCGCGTCAGCTCGCTCGCGTTCTGTCGGACCCACGCCACGATGGCGGCGGCATCGAGTCCCAGACGGTCACTGAGCCACTCGTAGGCCTGCCGCAGCGGCGCCCCGGCCTTGAGGCCGGTTTCGTCCGTGAACACCTGCTGCAGGCTGGCGCCCAGCGCCAGGAACTGATCGATGGCCACAGCCGTGATGAACAGGAGGGGAATGACGAAGGCCACCACCACCATCACGCTGCAGACGAACGCGCTCAACGACACGCGTCCCGTCTTCCGCACGAGCCGCTGGTACACGGGATGAAACGTGATCACCAAAACCGACGACCAGGCAATCACGTTCAGAAACGGTCTCACGATCAACAGACAGAAGTAGACGACCAGCGCGGTCGCGGCGAGGAACACTGTCCACTTGAGCGCACGCTGTGTGAACGTCGAGGGATGTTGTGAGGCGTCAGACATGCGGGCATCCACGTCAGCGACGGGGCGCGGACTGTTCGACGGAGCGCTTGATCGAGGCGAGCGCGCTTTCGAGCGACGAGCGCGTCTTGTCGACGACGACCTTCCGGAGGATCGAGCCTTTGACGCCGGTCAACCCTTCCTGCTCTGAGCCTTTGAGCGTCAGCAGATAGAAACCGTGCGGGGCGACCGTCGCTCCGTCGTCGACGCACACCGACATGTCCAGCGCGGTATGGAAGTAGTGCGTCGCGTACAGCTGCTTGATCGCGACGACGCCGAAGTCGCGGCCCTGCGCGCGGCCGCGATAGATGACGCCGTGGTTCACCCGAATCGTGGGCTTCAGCCCGAACGACACCTTCTCCCAGTAGAAGAAGCTGTCGGCGCCGGCGAGCTCGGCGTTCGGGTATTCGAGGAGGTAGCGGCGCAGCTCCGGCAGCACGTCGGGCAACGCCGAGGCACGGCCGATCATCGTCTCGAACTGATCGGCGATGCGCGCGGGATGGTCTTTGTCCCGATATTCTCCGAGCGCCTCGTTGCCGCCACGCTGATACGCCTGTATCAGCTGCAGAACCCTCGGACGGGCGAGGGCGTTGGCTTGATCCGCCGCATCGGGTCGCGACCAGTTCACGCCGTCGTGAAACGCCTGAATCGCGGTCGTCGGCAGCTGCACGTCGCACGAGCCTTCGCGGCAGTTCTTGAGCGCCTTCACATCGTCCGGGTCGAACGCGAGTGCGCTGAGATCCGCGACCGTCGCGTCTTCGCGGATCTCGCCGATACCCTGGTATCCCGGCGTGCCGCTCAGCCGTCCGACGTCACGCGCGGCCTCGAGATACGTGTCGGGTGACCCCTCCACGTGCACCGCGCCGAACACGTACACCTCGGACGGACCGCCCCACGAGAGGACCTTCGCGACCGGACGGCCGGCGTCGATGGCCGCGATCTGTTGCGACGTCAGCCCGAGGTCCGTGAAGATTTTCAGCGGAACGCGCGCAACCGCCGCCTGAACGATGGCGCTTGAAATCAGGCTGAGCGCGAGCAGCAGCGTGCGACGGTGCATGGGACCTCCAATGCGTTACGGCTTCAGCAGAGCGACCGGCAATGGCGTCGCCTGCCGTTACGCCACGATCCGGCGCACGGCGACCGAGAGCATCAGCCGCGTGATGCCGCTGAAGAACATGCTGACGCCGACGAGCGTGCCGATCGCCCAGACCGAGCTGATCGGCCAGGCGCTCCCGATCATCGCGGCCAGCACCAGCGTCACGATGCCGTCGAACAGCAACCACCCGCTGCCCGGGAGCGGCCGCAGCTGAAACGACAGCACGAACTCCAGCACGCCCTCGAGCACCAGGTAGAACACCAGCGCCAGCGTCAGCGACTCCAGGCCGGCGACTGGCCGTGCGAGCAGGTAGAAGCCGATCCCGCCGTAGAGAATCCCGAGCAGAATCTCCCAGACGACGGCGCCGGGGCGGCCCGCCTGCCAGGCATACGCCAGGTGCAGGATGCCGCTGAAGATCAGCAGCCATCCGAAAAAGACCGTGACGGCCACGCCGGCGATCGCGGGCGAGAAGATCGCCAGCACACCAGCGGCGATCATCAGCACACTGAGCACGATCGACCACGTCGTCGCCTTGTGGATATCGCCGGCGATCGGTTCGTCATCGAGTTCGCCATCGAGTTCGCCATAAGATGCTCCTTTCACGCAGTGAGGGTTGTGAGAACGTTTCAACGGTCCCCGCACGGCGCTTCGTCCGCCGTGCGAGGACTCAGCATGCGCTCAGCGGAGCGCGGATTTCGTGAGCTCCCACGCCTGATGGAGCTTGTCCGATCGCTCGCGGTACTCGGCTCGGATCTCGGCCAGCCGCTTCTCGAGGCGTTGCTTCCGCTCATCCCGCGCGGTTTTCAACTGTTGCTGCAAAGACTCGATCTTGGCTTCGCCCTCCCGCTTCACCGATTCGATGCGGGCTTTGAGCTCATCCCGTTTGTCCTGAAGCTTGTGGCGTGTGTCCTCGATTCTCGCCTCGAGCCTGGCCTTCCGCTCCGCGGAGGCTTTCTTGAGTTCCGCCTCCAGCGCGGCCAACTCCTCGCGGTCCGCGGCGATTTGCTTTTCGTAGTAGGCGTCCTCGATCTCAATCCGATTGCGCCGGAATACGTGTCCGCCCAGCGCCTCCATCCGGGTGTCGATCGGCGCCTGCCAGTCCTCATCGACCTCCGTGATGACCGCGGTCTTTCCGGGGAGCAGATACTCCGACATCTCCTGCAGAAAGTCGTCGCTGATGCCGGCCCGAGCCAGATCGAACGTTGCGCCGATCATCGTCCCGGTGCTCGCGCCGACCGCTACGCCGAGTGGCCCTCCGAGGATCCCGATGAGGCTTCCGGTGAGCAGACCGAAGAACGTCCCCTCCGGAACCTCACCGCCTTCTCGCACTGAGAGCTTTCCGCTCGCGTCCTTGGCAACGACCGCATCCGAATACAACGTGATGCTGCCGTCTGCGTGCAGGTCGCGAAACGCACGCAATCCTTCGTACGCCTGTTTCTCCTCGTTGAATACGACTGCGACTACTTTGTCCATAAGTCCCTTCCTTTCCTGGCGTGTTACCGCCGCTCGTGAGCAGCTCATGCCGCCTTTCCAGCCCTGCGAATGTCGCATCGCCTCGAGCGTCATCATCACCAGGGCAAGCGTCGTTCCAATGAGCCAGCCGGATGGAGATCCTCGATCCCGCTATCGTTCACAGGCTTGCGCGGGTAGCGCGGCTGTAACGCGGTAGCGTGGTGACGAAATCAAGGCACGAGCCTCACAGGCGTCGGCTGCTGTCGGAACGAGAGCTCAGCGCCGGCCGTCATCGCCGTCCTCCTTCCGCCGCGGGGTCACCCGGCTTCAAGCTCTCAATGACATATCGATTCATGCACCCGGCCACGACGAACTCGACGTCGTTGTCAGCCATTCGGTGGAGTAACTGTTCACCGTCTGGATCGATGAAGTCGACGTTCGACAGCACCATTGTCAGCTTCGCGGACGGCTTGTCGTCCATGATGGAGCGCCAGTGCTGTTCGAGCACCGCCACCCATTCGCCGCCGAGTCTCCCATGCAGGTCGAGCCTGTAGCGGTCTCCCTGCCTCTCGGTAATCACCCGTAACATTTATGCGCTCTCGCCCACAGGCGACGACGTTCGCTGCGAACTGCGGCGCGTCGTCGTCCTCGCGTCGTTCCAGCGACGCTGGCGGCAAGATCGATACCCGCCCGCGAATGCGGGACCGCAGCGGTATCCGCTTGTCCGTCATTGAGGTTGACGCCAGCCGTCGGCGGCACCGAGCGGCTCCGCCGTGGCGAAATGAAGTCAGAAGTTTCCGGGACGTCACGCTGAACACAGCGCGAATGGCGACCCGAAAGATCGGACATGTGGGCGTCCGGCGATGGGCTACGATGTTGGCCTTGATTGCCGGTGGCGCCGGTCCCCAGGAGGCGGCGGTGCAAGACAGCCAGCTGCAGACAGAACGCGAACACCTGCACGCGTTGCTCGAATTGACGAATGCCGTGACGACGCGCGACGTCGCGTCACTCGCCGCAGCGATCGCGCCGAACCTGCAGCGCATCGTCGCGCATGATGACGTATCCCTGTTCCTCTTGCATCCAGCAAGCGAGCAGATGGGCCGCTACGCATTCACCGCCATTGGCGTGGGCTGGACCGACGAGCTCACGGCGGAGTTGCGCCCTGACGCCGAACCGTTCGCCACGTGGCTGGCGGAGCGCCGCACCGTAGACATCGATCTGGAACAGTTCGACTGGACGGGACGCGAGGGGATTCATCGCAATGTCACCGCCGCCGGCTTGAAGCACACGGGCTTCGTCCCACTCGCGACGCCGCGCGAGACGTTGGGCTTTCTGCTGTTGAATCGTCGCTCAGCTGCGCCGTTCACGCGTGACGAGATGAACTGGAGCTCTCGGGCGGCTGCACAGATCGCCATTGCGCTCGAGAATGCGCTCGCGTTTCGCGAGATAGCCGCGCTCAAAGATCGCCTCGCGCGAGAAAATATCTATCTCGAAGAAGAGATCCGCGGCGCCCAGCATTTCGGAGAGATCGTCGGAGAAAGCCGGGCGCTGAAACGCATCCTGAGCCAGGTCGCAACGGTGGCCGCAACCGATGCCACTGTGTTGCTGCTCGGCGAAACGGGAACGGGCAAGGAGCTGATCGCGCGGGCTGTTCACTCGGAGGGCGAGCGCCGGGGACGGTCTCTCGTCACGGTGAACTGCGCCACCTCGCCCGCGGGGCTGCTCGAGAGCGAATGGTTCGGCCACGAGCGTGGAGCGTTCACCGGGGCACTGGCGCAGAAGATCGGCCGGTTCGAGCTGGCGCATCAGGGCACCTTGTTCCTCGATGAAATCGGCGACGTGCCACTCGAACTGCAGTCGAAGCTGCTGCGCGCGCTTCAAGAGCGTGAAATCGAGCGATTAGGAAGCACGCGAACCATTCGCGTCGACTTTCGGCTGATCGCCGCCACCAACCGCGATCTCGAGGAGATGGTCGCCAAGCGGGAATTCCGTTCGGACCTGTACTACCGGCTGAACGTCTTTCCAATCCGGATTCCGCCGCTGCGGGAACGCAGGGAGGACATTCCGATGCTCGTCCGCTACTTTGCGCAGCGGTTCGCCAAGGCGCTGCGGCGGCCCATCGAATCGGTGTCGCGCGAGAGCATGGAAATGCTGTGCCGGTGGCCGTGGCCCGGCAACGTGCGCGAGCTGCAGAACGTGATCGAGCGCGCGGTCATCCTGTCGCAGGGCACGGTGCTGACCGTCCCCCGCTCGGAGTTCGAGTCGCCCTTGCCTTCGACGTCCTCGCCCGTGACGCTGGAGGACGCCGAACGCGACCACATCCTGCGCGCACTCGAGCAGACCGACTGGGTGATTGGTGGCGCCGGCGGTGCCGCCGCGCGACTCGGCCTCAAGCGTACGTCACTCGTCTCGACCATGCGGCGGCTCGGCATTGTCCGACCAAAGCCACACGCGGGCGAGAATCGCGACGTTCGCGCCCGCTGACGGGAGTCGTTCTCCCGGAATTCAACAGTCATCCGTACAGGTTCGCCCCGGTCGCGAACCCCGCTCCCCGTGACGCGGATAGGTCTCGTGCCTCTATTTCGTCACGGTCGCATCGTTTCACCAATCGCCATGAGTCGCAACCTTGTGGACGAGAACGGGATACATCATCTCCTTCACGCGCGCTCTCAGGTACGACACTTGCGCGTTCAACGGCGAAGCCAGACGTTCTGGGCAGACCGTGCGCGCACCGCTGAGTGAACAAGGAGAGGGAACATGGAGACACCAAAGACACAACCGGGAACCGGGTCCACACTCCAAGCCTACGAGGAGAAGATCGCCGCGCAGATTCATGCGGCGAACGCCCGCATCGACGAGTTCGAGGCGAAGACCAAGCCAGCGCGGGCCCAGGCGGAAATCGCCGCGATCAATGGCTTGAAGGCCGCCAGGCAAAACATCGAACGGATGCTGGTCGACCTCAAGACGACGCGAGACGCGCAGGTTGCACGCGCCAAGACCGACATCGATGCGGCGATCGTGGCATTCCAGGGGTCGCTCGAGGACTTCAGGCGCAAGTTCACGACGCCATCGGAGAAGAAGTAACTCCGGGATCGGCCCGAACTTGGAACTGATTGGAACTGAGATGACTACCGCAACCTGGATCGCCATCGTGTTACTCACGCCCTTCTGGTGGGGCCTGGGTCTCTTCATCCTGGCGTGGTTCAGGGACGTGTCGCCTCGGTTGCGGCCGCGTGTCTCACGCCTGTTCGACTGGCTGGAACGCACGCGCGCGGAGTCGCCGACCGAGCCGGCGATTTCACGCGCCGTAGCCGCATGAGCGCCGATGCCTGCTTCACGATTGCGTCAACCGCCGCATGGTCGCGCGACCAGCGCAGGACCCACTGGTTCGGACGATCAACCGTCTCACAAGAGCCAGATTCCCAGCTGGCTGCCGTATGCCGCAGCCGCGCTGATGGGCGTCTGGTTGCTGCAGGCGGTGGTCGCCCCGCTTCTTCCTCGTGCGTGCGGCGGTGTAATGAACATCGAAGCAGTCTCTCGCGCATAGCGCCGCCATTCGGCGCCCCTCGCTCCCGGACCGCCGCACCTATTGCGGTTTGCGCCCGCGAATGCCGAGAGGCAGCGCCAGCCCGACGCGATGGCGGGACATGGCGTTACCGCGATCGAGGTTTGCGAGCATCAGGGCAGCCGCATCTGCGTACGGCACGATCATCTGGGGAATCAGCGACGCGAAAACCGGCAGGAGGGACGAGTCCGGCAGGGTCCGCGCGACGGCGGGGATCTCAACGGGCAGGGCGTCGAGCGAGATGCGCAGCCGGTCCAGCCCGAGCGCCGGCTCATCGACCATCGGGCCAGGACAGAGAAGTCGCCAGTCCACGCGCGAGCGGCTCAATCGCTCGAAGTTGACTCGGTGGGGCCAATAGGTGGACTGCACCTCGGGCAGATCGACGCCGCGACGCCCGGACGAGTCGATGTCGAGGATCGCCGCGCCCGCGAGCAGCCAGCAGACCGGCTGCTCCGCCATGGGAAGGCGCTCCATGCCTGTGACGAGCCGGTCGATCAGGCTGACGAACGTTTCGCCGTCGGCGACGTGGCCGGCGCAATTGATCAACGCGTCCTGTCCTCCGACGAGATCGCGGGGCACGGTGGCACTGAGGTCGCCCGTGTGGACGGACACTTGTTCCCGGTGTTCGGCCGCCAGCTTGGACGGCGTGCGGACGAACACCGTGACGTCGTGGCCGGCGGCGAGCGCCTGTCGCAGCACGTGGCGACCGAGAGACCCGGTCGCGCCCAGGATCAAGAGGCGGGACATGTCCGTGCGTAGTGCAACGGCGCGGCCACAACCTGACTTGCCTGTCTCGGGCCGATTACGTTGCTCGTTCGCGCACGTGCGCTGAGTCCTGCTGACGGCCACAGGTCGGGTGCCTCGATTTCGTCACGTCATTGAGCACTTCATCGCCCCGACGCCTGCGCAAGCCTGCGTGCGGTGGGGCGAGCGGTCGTGAGACCGCCAAGCAGTTGGTTGCGACACGCCCATCGCTGCGCGTGCTGTACATGTCTGGGTACACCGACGACGCGATCGTTCAACACGGGATCATCGAACCCGGATTGGCCTTCATCCAGAAGCCATGTCCCGGGGAGGCGTTGGCGCGATGGATTCGCGAGGTGCTGGCGGCGGACCTGCCTCCACCCTTCTAACAGGTTCCCGTCACGCTGCGACGTCCGCCCGGCAGACGCCTTCATTTCGCCACCATGGCAGCGGTCGCCTCGGCCTCAGGGACCGCAACCCGCGGACAGTCAACAAGATCGCAGATCCAATCGGGTGGAACCGCAATTGCGGTCGGACTGCGCGTCGCCGCCAGCCGCGCACGCGCTGAGAACGGCAGACGTGGAAGGGAGAGAAGACATGTTTGTCACCATCGACGGCAACTGGGTATACGTCAGGCTTTCGCGGCGCAACCTGCGCCAATTGGATGCCCTCCTGGATGGCCAGGACCCCCGGCGGAGCTGCATGGCGCGCAAAGACGAAAACGGCGTATCTCTCGTCGTACACGTGGAGGAGGATGCGGATCACTACGATGGGCGCGACGCAGGACCGGGCAAGGTGGCTCACCAGCCTTGAGAAGCGATTCACTCGTGAGAGGTTCTGGGTTCACCCAACGGTTTCGAACGCGCCGTCCTGGCCGGCTCTGGCGCCGTCGGCGGCGGTTGAGGCGCAGCTGCAGCGTTTGCATCGCGGTCGGATCAGCGGGGGATGGGCGGGTAATTCTTCAGGATCTTCTTGACGGCTTTGACGATGGCCGCATCTCGCTTTTCGGGCTTCGCGTGAACATCGATCTCACTCACGCTGACCCCCCGCCACACGAGCTCACGCTTCGCGGCATCCGTCACGTCGATGATGAGCGCGCCTACCGGGATGTCGTTGAGACGCGCGTTGAAGGTGTCGAGACCGCCCTGCCACACCAACGGTCCCAAGCTGCTGCCGGAACCCGTCACCGTCTTCTGCGCGCCCAGGGCGACGAGATAGAGGACGTTGAGATCTGGATTCGCCTCGTTTTTCGTCAACCCTCGTGCGACGAGCTGCGACTCGATCGCCCCGACGATCCGCTTGTCGATGAACGGTTCGACGGCAGGCGTGACGCTTTCCCACGCGAACGTCCTGAACTTCGAGAAATCCGTCGTCCGGTCGAAGTCATACGATGTCCTCTGTGCATGCAGGATCGGCGACACGCCCAGAAAAACCAGCAGCACGATTGACGGCAACGCGGCTCGTATCTTCATATTCCATCTCTCTTCCCACTCACACGGGTCGCTTAAGCAGGTGCCGTTCCACCTCGTGAGCGCGCGTGACCGGATGATCCCGAGCAGCCGAAGCGGGCGCCACCGTGCACCCTGCGTGAAAACAGACACGCCGCGTGGAAGCAAGGGCGGGCTCACCAATCCGGCCCGATACGACCGTCGGCTCAGCGCATCGCGAGCGCCCGCACGTGAATGCCAACGGCGTCACGTTGCGTCCGCGGAAATGCGCCGATTCGCCGGGCGCGTGACGTACGAAACCGCCAGCGCCCCGATCAATGCGACGGGCAGCAAGAACAAGGGCTTGTCGCCGGCCAGGTAGTGCGCCACGGTTGCGGCGATCCACATGAACGTAAAGCCAGCGTAAGCCCATTCCTTCAGCCTCGGCAGACGCGGCAGGAGCAGCACCATGGCACCGGCCAGCTTCGCGATGCCAAGCAGGACCCGCAGCTGCTGGGGATATCCCACGTGCCGAAAGTTCTCGACCGCCTGGGGCGCGGCGGTCAGATACGCGAACGCGGCGAACAGCGGCACGATCGTCACCAGCCCCGTGGCTCCCCAGTACGCGATGTTTCGTGGCATGTTGCCTTCTGTAAGTGCGTGTCCGAAGTCGAACTCGGCGACTGTGCTTGACATGACTTTCTCCATAAGAGAGTTAGTGGCCGTCAGCGCCTCACCGCGCCGCGGTCGCTGCACGCTACGGCAAGAGCAATGCCTCGTGACGCTGTCTAGTCCTTCGCATGCGACTTTTCGAGGAACTCGGCCCAGATCGACCAGGTTCGCCTCTACGCTCGGGTCGAGCGGCAACTCCTCGTGCGTCGCGGATTGTGCGTGGTGGCAGACGGTACGTGCGTTTTCGAACGCGCGCGGCGAAGAGGAACCTGGCGGACGTCAGTGGTGCGGCTGGCTCGCTATGACGCTGCGCGTGAGCCACGGATCGGGATCCGTCCGACAGAAGCGATCGACCTCGTCGCGGGCGAGATCGACGCGTCGCAGAACACGTTCAGTCATCACCGACGGGGCGTGATTGTGGCGACAACGGGATAGTGATCTGATGCCTGTTCCACACGCTCTACTCGTCCAATGACCCGTGCGGCACCTTTCACGAACAGCCAGTCAATCGGATGGCGATGATTGATGGTGGTTCGGCGCTCGTCGCCGCGCGTGCTGCCGAGCGCGTCGGCGAAGCCGGCGGGCTCGAGGCCGGCGAACATGAAGGACTGAAACGCCGACGCGTTGTTGAAGTCGCCGGCGATGATCGCCGGCTCGATCGCGCGGCGCTCGCGATCCTGGATTACTTCTTTCAACTGACTTGCCCGCTGCACGTCGTCTCCCCCGCTCTCGAGGTGAATGCTGTAGACGAGCAGGCCCGCTGTGCGCGCGCGCAGGGCGAGGCGGCCGCCGCGGCGCGGCTGCATCGGGTTGAACCGCCAGCGCATCGACGACTGATCGGCAAAGACGATCGTCGCAGCGTCGGCGATCGGATCGCGGCTCAGGATCGCCTGGCTGGTGATCGCCGCCGGCGTGCCGCCGGCCTCGCCGACTTCCTGAAACTCGCCGGCGGTCACCCAGTTCATGCCGAGCGTCTGCGCGAGCTCGCGCGCGACGTCGCGGTTGCCGCTGCGCTGGCAGTAGCGGTCCACCTCCTGCAACAGCACGATGTCCGGCGCCAGTGCGCGGAGCGTCGACGCGATCTTCTGGAACTGGACGCCGCGCTCGATGTTCCACGTCACGACGGTCAGCGCGCGCCGATCGCCACCCGGCGGCGCGACGCCGGTGGGTTCGCCAGCGACCGCGTGGATCTCGGCGTCGGTCAGGCGCGGTTCAGTGAAATACCCCACGAACCGGAACAGGGCCAGAAGCGCCACGACTGCGAAGATAGCGGATCGCATCATCAATCAATACCTGCCAGTTCACTGCGCGGAAGGTGATGAATGCAATGCCGAGCGCGCCCCAGGCGAGCGATCGCGCGCGGCGGGCGAGCGCGAGGCTGAGGCCGTGCGCGCCGCCGAGTTGCAGTCCTTCCGCCAGAGCGGTCGTTGCCGCTTCGGTGATGCCGAGCTTGCCCGGAATGAATTGCCCCGCGCCGTTCATCAACCGGCTCACGCCTTCGAGCACGATCACCGGCGCGACCGCGGGCGCCCCGCCGAGCCACGCCAGCACCAGGTACGCCTCGACCACGTTGCTGATCTCCTGCGCCGCCGCACAGGCCGCGATCGCAATCCACGTCGCCGTGTCGCGGCGCATGGCGCCGGCGCGCCGGCGCCACGATCGGTTCAGCGCGAAGAGCACGGCCGCAGTAATCGTCAGGCCGGCGATCAGCCATCCCACGAAATGAAATCGCACAGCGGCGATCGCGATGCCTCCGACGATCAGTACCGCTGCCGCGGCACTGTACGCGACACGCTCGACCACGGCCGCCGCGAGCGCGTCCCGCCGCGGCATGCGGTGCTCGAGGAGCAGCGCCTTCATCGGCTCGCGCGACACCGTGCCCCACGCGAAATATCCCGCCGCCTCGCCGGCGACGACGGCAGCAAACGCCTCGTGCCATGGCGGCCGCAGGGCAGGCGCCATCGCGAGCCGCCACCCGGCCGCCTGGAACAGGAAGCGCGCAGCGGCGAGGACGAGGATCAGCGGCAGCATCGGCGCCAGCGCGCGAAGCTGCGCAGCCAGCTCCTGCGGGCCAACCGACCAGATCGTCCAGGCGAATAGCGCGATACCCGCGATCGCGGAGAGCGGAAGGAACCAACGCTTTCCACGGCGCTCGGCTGAAGCCTCGCGCTCGAGCTGCGGACGGCGCGCGAACCAACCGAATGGAGCGCGAGGCGCCGGGGGGCCCAAGGCGCGGTTGGTGCGCGTTAGGGTGCTCTTCAGCCGAGCGCTCACGGCACCCGCCTTACCGGCGCCGCGAGCTGTTCCGCGCGGGCGAGGTCTTCGGGGAAATCGATCTCGGTCCACGGAATGCCGTCGGTCGCGACTGCCCGCAGCGGCGACTCCTGCGCGAACGCGCGAAACGCCATCGGCGCCCACGCGTTGAACTCGCCCGCCGCGATGAGCGCGTCGATGTGCGCGACGAGGCGCTTCGCGCCGTGCACGCCGAACTTCAGGATGCCGACGTTTTCCGCATCGGCCTCCGACGGCGCGAGCTCTTTGCTGAAATCGATCGCGAAGCCGTTCCAGATCCTCACCTTCATCTCTTCGTCGGCGAGCGTGCTGTGTTGATCGACGAGGACCGCGTCCTCGACAGGCATAGGGACGAGCCGCTGCATCAGTTCACGCGAGACCAACAGGTCGGAATTCATGATCACCGCGCCCGCCATCAGTTCGTGGCGCGCCAGCCACAGCGAATAGAGGCTGTTCGTGTCGCGATAACGCGGGTTCTCGATGTAGCGCACGCGGTTGCGCAGATGATCGCGAAGCCGCTGCTGCCGGTACCCGACGACAAGCGTGACGTCGCGGATGCCGCAGGACGCGAGCGCATCGAGATGACGGTCGATGAGCGGCACGCCGTCGACCTCGAGCATCGCCTTCGGCCGATCGGCGGTGAGCGTCCCCATGCGTTTGCCGTTGCCGGCGGCGAGGATGACGGCGCGCTTAGAAGACATATCTGCTCTCTCCTCGGCAGCCCTGCAGGGCTGCGCTAGGTCACATCGTCACGGCCGGCGGGAGCGGCTGTACGCGGACGCTGCGGATGATGTGCGTGTGCACGGCAACGACGATCACGAGCGCGCCGAGGGCGCCGTAGGCCCAGATTTCCGTGAGCGCCGGGATGAAGCCAATCAGTGCCTGAAAGACGATGAGATGCGCGACAAACGATCGCTTGATCAGTTGCCGTCCCCACACGGCGAAGCGCTGCGTCGCGGTGCCCTGTCGAAATTCAGCCGCCAGCGCATCGTCGAACGCGCCGGGATTGACGCTCGCGACGCGCGCGCGGAGGTAGCCGACGATCGAGACGATCAGGAGAGTGGTCGGCGCGGCGACGAGCGCGGCGATCGTGTGGTGGTCGAAGCCTTCGACGCGGAAGTCGCCCCAGATGATTCCGCCGAGCACGACGAAGTAGGACAGGTAATCGGTGACCGTTTCGAGCCACGCGCCGAACTTCGAGTCGGCGAGCGCGCCGCGCGCCACCTCGCCGTCGCTGCAGTCGAGCACCATGCTCGCCCAGTAGAAGAGCGCACCGGCGAGGCCGGCCCAGTAGCTCCCGATCGAGAACGACAGGCCGGCGAGGACGGCGAGAGCGAAGCCCGCGAGCGTCACCTCGTTCGCGCTGATCGACCAGCGAAGCAGGACGCGGCTCAACGGAATCGAGAACCGTCGGATGTTTCGCGTGAAGCAGCCCTCGCGTCCGCCGCCGTTGGTGTGGCGCAGGTATTCGGTCTCGACGCGCGCGACATCGCGCACGTCACGAATTCGCGCGACGTAGCGCGGCGCGACGCGGATGCTGCGCACGTTCGCTCCGACCGCGAGCCGGCGCAGGCCCGAGCGGAGGCGCGGGACCGCGCGAATCCGTTCGGTCGCGCGCAGCGACAGCAGCATCAATCCGGTGCTCTCGCCAGCGGCGTCGACGGCCATCGCCGCGTCTTCGGGCAGGTGGACGTCGCGCCGCACGAGGCTGGTGATGACGCTGCACTCGACAATCACGCGCTCGGGCAGCACGAGCAGCAGATCGACGACCGGCACGTTCGCGAAGGGATACTCGTCGTCCACGATCTGCACCTGCTCGATTCCTGCGCGGCGAACGAGCCGCGCTGCGCGCTCGGCCAGGTCGAGGCCGGCGAAGCGGAGAGGCGTCGTGTCGCGAACGATGAGGGCGGCGATGCGCGTCATGACTAGAACTTCGTCCGTTCGTCGAGGAACAACTGAACTTCTAACCACCAGCGCGGTTGATAGACGGCGTGCACCGGAACGGCCGCGAGCGGGCCGCTGGTGCCATAGGTCAGTTGAAAGCGCGTCGTTTCGCCGGTGTCGCGGCTCCGGATTTCAAAATCGCCCCGCGCGACGTTGCTGTAGGCCCTGCCGTCGATCGTCGCGCTCTTCAGCAGCGAGGACGACTTCATGGTGAGCTCGTAGAACACGCCGTAGTAAACGTACGGAACTGGCGTGCGCGACGGTTTGACACTGCCGCCGGAGTGCGTGTCGCCTCGGTACGAATCAACGCTCTGCTTCACGAGATCGTGCAGCGCGACGAGGAATCCCGGGCGCGTGCCGTTCGGCAGCGCCACCGATCGCCGCTCGCCGTTGGGCGCCGCCGCGTTCACGAGCGTGAGCAGCGGCTCGATGTCGCGGAACGTGAGATCGCGCTCGACGCGCACGGTCGTCACGCCGGCGCTCGCCTGGTGCGCGCTCGCCGTGCCCTGAATCGCGCGATAGACGAATCCCCCCTGGCCATCTCTGTCGAGAAGTGCTTCGGCCTCTTTCACCGATTGCTCGTTCGACTGCTTCATCACGCCGATGACGCGCGCGTCCGATCCGCGCACCTGCTCGGCGATGTAGCCCCAGCGATTGATCTTCCGGGGCGCGCGCAGCGGATCCGATCCGATCAACAGATCCAGTCCGAAGCCGCCGCTGTCGTCGCCGCGCCAGCTGATTCGCGCGCCGCCGATGTCGTCTGTGGTGATCCAGAAGAGCAGCGGCCGCATCTTCGCGAGCATCCGGTAGTTGTGTTCGGCGACCACCGGCAGCGTGCTCGGCGTGCCTGGCGTCTTCTCCGCCGCGAGACCCGAGAGCGGCGCCGCCGCGATGACGGCGCCAAGGACCGCGAGTCGGAGCGCTCGATGTGTGAGTGACATCTGAATCTCCGCTCAGAAGAGAAAGGTGAACTTCGTCCGAATCTGACGGTCGACGCTGTTCGCGAACTCGCGATACGTCGGGCTGCTCGTGTTGTTCTGCACGTCCTGCGGATTGAAGTGGTTCGTCAGGTTGAACAGCTGGATGCCGACGCGCGCGCGGCGCGACTTGCTCAGCTGCACGTCCTTGGTGACCCCGAGGTCGAGCGTGAACAGATTCGGGAAGCGCTCCGAGTTCCGCACGCCGACGACGTTCTGCTGCGCGTCGATCACTGTGTAGGGGAACCCAGTGCGGTACTCCATCGTCGGCGCGACGGTGAAGCTGCGGACGTTCATCACACCCCACACGAGGAACCGGTTCGGCGTGTCGAACGACTGCCGCGCGTACTCGTCGCTGAGGATGATCGGATCGCGCAGGTCGCCGAAGAGCGAGACGAAGTCGTTCAGATTGCCCTTCGTGCTCGAGCGCACGTACGAGGCGGTGATGTGATTCTGGTTCTTGAACGTCCGCCGCAGCGTCCCCTCGATCTCGTACGAGCGCGAGCGGCCGTCGCTGGACAGCGTCAACGTTCCGTCCTCGCGGTTCGGGTTGATGATGAGCTGATCGGATCCAGTGGAGCGGCGATAGCCGACGCGAGCCACCAGGTTGTTCGCGATCATCTGGCCCAGCTCGACGTTCCAGACGGTGCTGCTCGGCGTGCGAAGGCCGTCCGCCGCGATGCGGTTCGACACGAACGCGATGCTCGTCGGGAGGCCGGCGCCGTCGTATTCGGTGATCTGCCGCGACTGGTGGCTCGCGAAATAGGCGGCGTTGAGCGGGAGCTTGTCGTAGAAGATGCCCGCGCCGCCCTTGATGACGGTGTGGCCGTGCTCGAACGGACGGAACAACGCGTCGACACGCGGCGCCAGCGTCTGCTCGCCGGCGATCCGCTCGTACCCGTACCGAGCGCCGCCGCGAATCGTCAGGTTCGACGCCGGCGCCCACTCGTCTTCCAGGAAGCCGGCGATCTCGGTATTGTCCGCGCCGACGTGCGTGTCGCCGAGGTAATCGATGCGTGTGATCACCGATCCGGCCGCACCCGTCACGATGACCGACTGGCTGGCGTCGATGCCGTCGTACCTCGTCTGAGCGAGCTGCCCGCCCGCGCGCATCAGGTGCTGGCCCCAGCCTTCGGGGATGGCGATGGCGAGCATCGCGCTCGCGTCGTAGCGGCGGCTGTCGCGGTCGAAGCGGTTGAAGTAGTTGCCGCGGTAGCCGGAGACGGTGGCGAACGACGCGGTGTCGTGCTTCGGCGCGACGTTCATGTCGTACTGCTTCACCGCCGCGTTCGTCGACAGCGTCGTGGTGTCGCTGAGCACGGTGCGCGCCGACACGGCGCCGGTCCAGCCGCGCTGCTGCAAGTCGGGCGACGCGTCGAACGGATGGAGCGTGTCGATCCCGGCGTTGTCGATGTTGCTCGGGAAAATGACGAGAGTCGCGGTGAGGTGATTCGAGGTGTTGATCATCCGGTCGATCTGCGTCACCGAGTCGAAGCTCCGCACCTTCTGTTCGTCGTTGCCGCGCGGTGAGAGCTCCTCGACCTGTGTGCGGACCCAGCGGTAGCTCATCGCCTGGGAGAACCACATGTGCCCCCGCTCGATCGGACCGGAGATGCGCACGCGCGGCGTGAACGAGTCGAATCCCTCGATGCCGTTGTGGAACCGGAAGCGCGGCATGAAGTTCTGCACCTGGACATCGTGCTTGTCCTGCCCGGGGCGAATCACGATGTTGGTGACGCCGCCGGTCGCGTTGCCGTACGCCGCGGAGTACACGCCGGCGTGGACGGTCATCGTCTCGATCGCTTCGAGCGGCAGCCGCACGGCGAAGTGGCCGGTAACCGGGTCGGTCATGTTGACGCCGTTCATCAGCAGGGAGCTCTGATCGGCGCGCGCGCCCTTCATGTTCAACAGCCCGTCGGGTCCGCGGACGACGCCGGGCAGCAGCGGCAGTGCGTCCTCGAATCGCTCCGTCGCGAGCGGGACGTCGGCGAGGACCTGCTGCTCAATCACCGCTTCGCCGATCGGCGCGGCGGGAATCAGTTCTTGGCGCGTTTCCGGCTTGACGACGACCGTCTCGCTGAAGCCCGCGAGCTGGAGGATTGCTTTCAGCTCGGCGCTCGCGGGGACGACGACGGCGTCGAATGTCTTCTCTTCGAATCCGGACAGCGAGAGGACGACGGTGTACGTGCCAGGCGCGAGGTCGGTGAAGGTGAAGCGACCCACGCCGTCGGTGATCTGTTCCTGTGGATCGCCTTCACCGCCGACGGCTTTCAACGTGACGGTGACGCCGGGCAAGGCCAGCTCCTGCGCGTCGAGCGCGACGCCCGTGATCGCGGCCGTTCCGTCGGCGGCGTGCACGCGTCCGGCGGCGGCGATCAGCAGGGCAATGAGTCCAAACAGCTTGACAAGTCTCATGAGTCCTCCCGTCGCCATTGCAAGGCAACTGCAGCGCCATCTCGCGCGGCGCGATGCCAGCGGCCGTCTAGCGGTTGAACGTGAAGGAGTTAGATGGGAAGGCGGCGAAGACGGCGACGGCGCTCAACGCGGGCGCCGTTCACATAAGAACGCAGACTGTCTGGGGATACGCAAGTTGTCGATGCTTACCCCTTCTCCCACTTCACCAGCTTGAGATCGAGAACGAACGTCGCGCAGATCACCGGCTGGCCCGTGATCCACAGGCAGCTCAGCGCGCCCATCACGCCGAACGGAATCGCGGCAAACACGATGAGTCAGCGACGGTTTCGAATGAGGACAAATGCAGGTGGTCGAGAGGGATGAGTTTCGCGTTACCGAAGAGACTCGGGCTACGGAGCGAGGCTGGCGGTGGGTGCATCCGCGACGTCCTCCACGGCACGCCGCAGAGCACTCGAACGGACGCGTCGACATGCTGCGACGCGCCCAGCCACGACGATCGACCCTTGCCTACGCACTCGCTGTTTGAACCAGGATCGGTGCGGAGGCTCCGACCGTCAGAAGAGCGTTTTCTTGATGAGCGCCGGGATCGTCGGCGTCGCTTGCAGTTGAATATTCCACTTCGGACCGGCGACGCTTGGACGAATCGGGTAGTGCTGAACCTGCAGCTGGAACAGCGTCGGCAGGCCTCCGCATTTGCACATCTTGCCCACCTGTGGCCCGATCCCAAACGTCCCTTGCTCACCTCCGCGCGCCTTCCAATCCACCAAAAGCGTCGGTTGCGTCCCGATGGTCCACCCGTTTTCGAACAAGTACGTGAAGTTGAAGGTGCCGCTCATCTGGTTGGTGTCCCGGCCGTCTCCGCCGACCTTGAACCATTGCTGTACGAAGCCATAGGAGATGAAGTGATTGCCGAGCAACACGGCTCCCGCATCAGGCCCCAGCTGCCAGGTGTGCTGGCTGAGCAGATCCTTCGATGCCGTCGGAAGAATGAACGTCGGGCCTGCGCCGACCATGAGCCGGCCGCCGAGGAGCGAATGCGGGAGAGCAAATGCGAGAACGGTGTCGCCGAACCCGGCGGTCCGTTCGTTCTGCCCGCTTTGATCGGGATGGGGGACGGAATTCACGATTGTCACAATGGGGCGGATAATCAGCCCCTGCTTCTCGGTCAGCCTCACACTCAGTAACGGCTGGAACTGCAGATTGCTCTGCACCCGATCGTCGCCGCCGGGCATCTCCGTCCAATTGTTGTTCTGCAGTAGCTGCAGCGCCCAACTGCTGCCGAACGGATTACTCGCCTCTTGCGCCATTGCCGCGGTCGACTGGTCCTGACCCCCTGACGGCTGCGTGGCGTGTGTCGTTGTCGCCTGCGTTTGCGCCAGCGCTGGCCTGGCCGCGCACGCGACTGCGAGAGCGACGCCGAGAATCGTTGTGAGCTTCTGCCGTGTCATCTCCACCTTCCTTGCCTGTGCGTGAGGGCAAAGGTGATGCCTGCGCTCGGGAACGGGATCCTTCCATTGACATGCGATGTGGCGGTGGCATCGCCGCCTGTTTTCAGACGCACCGTCCGAAAACAGACGCTTATTCGGGTGGGAACCAGGAACAAACACACGCATTTCCCCCATGTCTGCGACGAAACGCGGGCCGGCATCGCCGTTGCCATCTCCCAGCGCGTCACATGCGGACCTACAGAAGGTTCGCTTCTCGATGCGCGAGGTTCCTGGAGGCGATATGCGAACGTTCACACGATGTGCGCGGTATCTGGTGCCAAGTGTTTTAGTGGTCGGTTTGATGGCGCTAGGCGCGCCGTGCGCTGCTCAAGAAGTCGGTGCACCGGATGCACCCGACGCACACGAGGGACGCGGCTCGGTGGTTGCGCCGTCGCCCTGGCTCCTGGTGAGCACGCCTATCCGACGAGGCGTGGACCTCAAACTCTCCACGTTTTACATCGGCGAATTCAACGTCCCCGTCACGCAAGTCGATGTGCCTATTCGGGCGACGAGATTTCTGACGATTACTCCCAGCTATCTCTACAACTGGGTCCCGGCCAGCGGGCTCAACAAGATGACGCCGCAGCCTCTGGGAGCCACCGAGAGCTACGAAGAAAACCAATTTCGAATCGATGGGACCTTCATGGTCCCCATCGGCAAGTTCGAGATTTCCGCTCGCAACATGTACGTCAGAAGGTTTCGTCCAAATCCCGCAGCCGATATCAACCGCTATCGCGGCCGCGTCGGGATCGCGCGGCCCGTCGCGGTCCGCGGCCGCGTCGTGAAACCGTTCGCCTCATACGAAAGCTTTTACGAACGCAAAGGCGGATGGAACCGAGATCGAATCTGGTCCGGGGTCACGCTCCCCGTCACCAAGCACGTGATGTTTCAGCCGTCCTACATGTGGGAAACGAGTCAGGGCAATCGCAATGTCAACTATGTGCTGTTCGGCCTGATCGTCAACACGAAATGAAACGTCCTTCGTCGTCAACCAGCGTGAAAAGGAGACTTGCATGTCGAACGTGTTTCAACGAGGAACCGCGATGCTCGCACTGATGATCGCCAGCGTGGCCTTCGTCACGACCGCGCACGCGCAGATGCCCACCTCGCCCTACAAGAAGGGCGCACCATTTCCGGAGCCCGATGAAGAGCTCTACGGCGTTGCCGTGAACGGCAAACTCTACGTGATTGGCGGCTGGGGCGACGGCAAAGCTCGCGGCGTCAACTACGAGTACGACCCGGCGACTGACCGGTGGACGAAGAAGCAGCCGATGCCGCGGCCGGCTCACCACGCGGCGCTGGCCGCGGTGAACGGCAAGATTTACGCGTTTGGTGGCTTCGTCGCCCCCGCGAACACCGCTATCCCGCTCGGCGCCGCATGGGAACCGATCGCCGACGCGTACGAGTTCAATCCGGCCACCGATTCATGGAAGCCGCTGCCACCGCTGCCCGGCAGGCGCGGTTCTGCGATCGCCGCGGAAGTCGGCGGCAAGATCTACGTGATCGGCGGCGCCACCACGATGGAAGGGTCGAAGGACCCGTTCTTCACGGCATTCGGGCCCGCCCGCGTGCTCGGCACGAACGACGTGTACGACCCCGCTACGAACAAGTGGGAGAGCCGCAACCCGATGTCGGTGCCGCGCAATCACGCCTTCAGCGGTGTCGTCAACGGCAAGATTTACGTCATCGGCGGCCGCACCGGCCAGGGCTTCATCCTGTCGGCCACCAACACGAATGTGGTCGAAGAGTACGACCCCGTCTCCAACATGTGGAGTATCCCCAAGGAGCGGATGCCGACTGCTCGCAGCGGTGGGGCCTCGGGTAGCGACGGCCGCCGAATTTATGTCGCCGGTGGCGAGGTGACGACCACGGCACTCGTCGGCGCGTATCGAGCCGTCGAGGCGTACGACCCGGCGACGAATTCGTGGACCACGCTGCTGTCCATGCCGATGCCGCGTCACGGCCTCGCCGGCGCGGTGATCGGGAATCGCTTCCACCTGGTGAGCGGGATGATCCAGTCGGCCGGGGCGCTGACGTTCCTCGACCCGACGCTGTCCACCCACACCGCGATGCACGACATCCTCGAGTTGCAGTTCGGTTCTGTTCCTACGACGGCTACGAAGAGCGTGGCACCGCCGTCTTCCCAAAACCGGTGAACCAACACGTAGTCGTCAATTGTCAATTACTCAGAAGGAGAAGTTCATGTCAAAAGTCTTACAACGGGCAACCGCAGTGCTTGCCGTGATGATGGCGAGCCTGGTTGTCGTCGCGACCGCGTCAGCGCAGATGCCAGCATCGCCCTGGAAGAAGGGCGCACCATTTCCGGAGCCCGATGAAGAGCTCTACGGTGTTGCCGCGAACGGCAAACTGTACGTCATTGGCGGCTGGGCCGACGGCAAGGCTGGGGGCGTCACCTACGAGTACGACCCCGCCACCGACAAATGGACGAAGAAGCAGCCGATGCCGAGGCCGGCGCACCATGCGGCGCTGGCCGCTGCGAACGGCAAGATTTACGTGATGGGTGGCTTCGTGGCGCCGACGGAAACGGCTCTCCCGCTCGGCGCCGCCTGGCAGCCCATCGACAACGCGTGGCAATACGATCCGGCCACCGATGCCTGGAAGTCGCTGCCGCCGTTGCCGACGAAGCGCGGGTCCGCGGCGGCGGTCGAAGTCGGCGGCAAGATCTACACGATCGGTGGCGCGACAACCGTGGAAGGCCGCGTACTCAATGATTCGAACGGCCGTCTTGGCGATTCAAAGGACCCGTTCTTCACGGCCTTCGGACCATCCCGTGTTCTCAGCGTCAACGAAGTGTACGACCCGGCCACGAACAAGTGGGAGACCCGCCAGCCGATGGCGGTGCCGCGCAATCACGCGTTCTCCGGTGCCGTCAACGGCAAGATTTACGTCATCGGCGGCCGCACCGGCCAGGGCTTCATCCTGACCGCCACCAACACGGACGTGGTGGAGGAGTACGACCCGATCTCCGACTCGTGGAATGTTCCCAAAGAGCGGATGCCTACCGCTCGCAGCGGAGGCGTCTCCGGCACCGACGGCCGCAGAATCTACGTGGCCGGCGGTGAAGTCACCACCCAGGAGCTCGTCGGCGCGTTTCGCGCGATCGAGGCGTACGACCCGATCACGAATTCGTGGAGCACGCTGCCCTCGATGCCGATGCCGCGTCACGGCGCCGCGGGCGCGGTGATCGGCAATCGCCTGTACCTGGTGAGCGGGATGATCCAGTCCGCCGGGGCGCTGGTCTTCCTCGACCCCCAGCTCGCAACCCACACGGTGGCGCACGACATTCTGGAACTGCAGTCCATTCCGACTCCTCCGACGGCTGCTGCGAACAGCCCGGCGTCATCCGAAGGGGCCAAGAAGGTCTACACGCGCTACAACGTCAACAGCCCGGAAGGCCAGGTGATGCTCGCGAAATACGCGCCGGGCGGTCGAGATCATGAGGACCTTGCCGGACTACGACCAGCATTCCTGGACCTGGTGGTGGAATACCCATTGGGTGAAAGGCTACCCGGCGGCGTTGTGGGACTTGTCGGAGAAAAAGAAAGCGGAGGTCATCGCCACACTTCCGAAGGAGTATCAAGCCGACGCCGAGGCCGTGTGGAACGGCTGCCAGGCCCACCCCTACAACCCCTCGAACCCTGAGCAGTACCAGCAGTGGTATTTCCTACCGTGGCATCGACTGATGCTTGCTCAGTTCGAGGGCGTCATTCGTGACGTGCTACACGACGAGGATTTCACGCTGCCGTACTGGAACCCGGTGACCGGAAATCCCGACGATCTCGTCGTCCCCGCCGCGTTCCGTCTGCCGGGCACGGCCTTGTACAACGGAACGCGCTGGTTCTGGGTCAATGGCGGGCGAACGGATCGACACCCTCTACAGGGAGTGGATCAACCTGGACGCCCTCAACGAGAAGTTCTACATCGACTCGCCGACCGGCAACCTCGGGTTCAATCCACGGCTCGATCAGAACCCGCACTTCTTCACGCATTTCGCCCTCGGGGGCGACATGGCCGAATTCTCGACCGTCGGCGGCGACCCGATCTTCTATCTCCATCACGCCAACATCGATCGGCTGTGGGAAAGCTGGAATCAGCTCGGCAACACGAATCCCACTGATCCCGATTACCTGAATCGCCAGTTCGCGTACGGGGACAGAAGCGGCAAGCGAGTGGATCTGCCGGTCAGCGCGGCTGACCGTAGCGCGGCGCTCGGCTACGAATACGACAGCTATGAGAAACCGCCCAAGCCGGTGACTCTCTCATCCGACGAGGCCGCCGAGAGAGATCGCACGTACCACAAGCTGCACGAGCGTGCCCTCGGGGGTTCGCCCGGTGGTCCGCATGCAACGGCCGGGTCGAAAGGGAAACAGCAATGATCCTGAAACTCTTGATCACCCTGATCTTCGCCGGCGCCGCCATGCAGAAATTCACCGGCAAGGTGGCGCCGAATTGGGACCGCTGGCACTATTCGCGGCGGTTCATGTATGCAACCGGCATCGCTGAAGTCCTGGCCCTGGCCGTGTTCTGGTGGCCAGGACTCGAACTCGTTGGTGCTGCCGGGCTCGCTCTGTTGCTGCTCGGCGCATTGGGAACCCTGATCAGTCACCGCGAGGGGGCGAGTCATATCGCCCTGCCCGCGCTCACGCTGCTCGTGGTGATGGCGTAACTGTACCGTTCAATGGCGGCATGACATGGGAGGACGACCGATGACTGGACACCGCGCGCACGGCCACTTCACGCGGAGGCCACGATGATGAAACGCATCATCGTCGTGGCGGCTGTCGCCGTCGCGCTCGGCGCGGGCTCGTTCGCCGGCGGCACGTGGTGGGTGGACCGGTCCGGCGCTGCGCGCGCGAGCGCGCACGCCGCGACCGTCTACACCTGCCCGATGCACCCGGACTATCGCAGCGACCATCCCGGCGACTGCCCGATGTGCGGCATGCGCCTCGAGGCGGTTCGTGCGGATAGGGCAACGGGTGGCGACGCCGCGGCGCACACGCGGCCGCACGGGGAAGTGCAAGTAAGCCCCGAGCGGCAGCAGGCGATCGGCATCCGGATCGGCATGGTCAGCCGATCGGCCGGCACCCGGATGCTGCGGACGACCGGACGCGTGGTGGCCGACGAAAACCGGACGTATCCGATCGTCGCCGCGGTGAGCGGCTGGATCCGCACCGTGGAGAGCGTCGCGACCGGCGACGTCGTGAAGAGGGACCAAGTGCTCGCGTCGTTCTTCACGCCTGATCCGCAGTTCGAGATGGCGCAGCAGTCGTACTACACCGGCCTCGAGATGCTGTATCGCGAGGCTGGCCCGCAACGGCAGTCGCACGACTCGGCACGTGCGCTCGAGTTGATCGAGCGGGTCGCCGACGGGCTGCGAAATCTGGGCGTCGCCAACTCGCAGATCAGGGAGATGGCCAAGCGCCGCGAGGTCGTGCACGACATCCGTGTGGCGTCCCCGGTTGACGGCGTCGTGCTGAAGCGCAGTGTCGCGTCCGGCCTCCGGTTCGATCGCGGCTTCGAGTTCTACCAGATTGCGGATCTGAACCGCGTCTGGATTCTTGCCGACGTGTACCGCGAGCAGCTGCGATCCATCCGCCGCGGCGCGTCCGCGCGGATCACGACAGCCGAAGCGGGCCATGCGCTGTCGGCGACCGTGAGCCCGTCGGAGCCGACCTTCGACGAGGCGTCGCTGACGCTGAAGGTCCGGCTCGAGGCGGCGAACCCGCGTCGGGCGCTCAAGCCCGGCATGTTCGTCGACGTCGAGTTCCCGCTGGATCTCCCGTCAAGGCTGGTCGTGCCCGCGGATGCGATCGTCGACTCCGGGCTGCGGAAGACCGTGTTCGTCGACTGCGGCAACGGGAACTTCGAGCCGCGGCTGGTCGAGACGGGGTCGCGGATCGGCGACGACGTCGAGGTGACCAAAGGCCTGACGCCTGGCGAGCGGATCGTGATCTCGGGCACCTTCTTCGTCGACTCCGAGAGCCGCATGAGAGCAAAGCCATGATCGACCGCATCATCGACTGGTCGGTCCGGAACAAGTTCCTTGTCCTGCTGCTCGTCGGCGCCGCCGCGCTCGCCGGCGCGCGCGCGCTGCGGAACGTGCCACTCGACGCGCTTCCCGACCTCGGCGACACGCAGGTGATCGTCTACTCGCGGTGGGATCGGAGTCCCGACGTCATCGAGGCGCAGGTCACGTATCCGATCGTGACCGCGATGCTTGGCGCGCCGCGCGTGCAAGCGGTCCGCGGCGTCTCCGATTTTGGCTACTCGTTCGTCTACGTGATCTTTGAGGAGGGCACCGACACCTACTGGGCGCGCACCCGGACGATGGAGTACCTCTCGGGCGTGCTGTCGCGGCTGCCGCCCGATGCCCGGACCGAGCTCGGGCCCGACGCAACCGGTCTCGGCTGGGTGTTCCAGTACGCGCTCGTGGACCGATCCGGCAGACACAGCCTGGCGGATCTGCGGTCGTATCAGGACTGGTACCTGCGCTACTACCTCAAGGCGGTGCCCGGTGTGTCGGAGGTGGCCTCACTGGGCGGGTTCGGCAAGCAGTACCAGGTGAACGTGGACCCGAACCGTCTGCGCAATTACGGCCTCGCGATCCAGCGCGTCGTCGAGGCGGTGCGTGGCGGCAACGCCGAGACTGCCGGTCGGCTCATCGAGCTGGGCGGCACCGAGTACATGGTGCGCGGCCGCGGGTACGCGAAGTCGGTCGCCGACTTCGAGAGCATCGTCGTGTCCGCCAGCGACAGCGGCACGCCGATCCGGATCCGCGACATCGGCCACGTGACGGTCGGCCCGGATCTGCGGCGGGGCGTGGCAGATCTGGACGGCACCGGCGAAGTGGTGTCGGGGATCGTCGTGATGCGCCAGGGACAGAACGCAGTCGACGTGATCGATCGCGTCAAGGAGCGCATCCGCCAGATCGAGCCGGGCCTGCCGTCCGGGATGGAGATCGTCCCCATCTACGACCGCTCAGCGCTCATCCGCCGCGCGATCGACAACGTGAGCGAAACACTCGTGGAGGTGGTGCTCGCTGTCGTCTTCATCGTGCTGCTGTTCCTGTGGCACGTGCCGAGCGCGATGATCCCGCTCATCACCATTCCGGTTGCCGTGCTCGTGGCGTTCATCCCGTTCCGCGCGATGGGAATCACGGCGAACATCATGTCGCTCGGCGGCATCGCGATCGCGATGGGCGAGCTGATAGACGCGGCGATCGTCGTCGTGGAACAGACGCATAAGAAGCTCGAGCAGGCGCAGCGCGAAGGATCGGCCCTCGACTATCAGAAGGTCGTCCTCGAGGCGGTCAGGGAAGTAGCGCCGGCGAGCTTCTTCGCGCTGCTCGTGATTGCGGTGTCGTTCCTCCCGGTGCTGGTACTCGAGTCACAGGAAGGGAGGCTGTTCAAGCCGCTGGCCTACACCAAGACGCTCACGATGCTCGTGGCGGCGGGCCTCGTGATCACGCTCGACCCCGCGCTTCGTGTGCTCTTCACGCGCGTGCGGCGCTTCGAGTTCCGGCCCGCGTGGCTCTGCCGGCTGACCAACGCGGTGCTCGTCGGCCGCATCCGCTCCGAGGAGTCGCATCCCATCAGTCGCTTCCTCACGAGGATGTACGAGCCGGTCGTCCGCTGGTCGTTGCGGTGGAAGTGGTCGGTCATCGGCGGCGCCGCAGCCCTCGTCGTCGTCACGGTGCCGGTGTTCACGCGACTCGGATCGGAGTTCATGCCACCGCTCTACGAGGGATCGCTCTTATACATGCCGACGACGATGCCCGGCATCTCGATCGGCGAGGCGCAGAAGCTGGTGCAGCTGAGCGACCGGGCTATCAAGCAGTTCCCCGAGGTCGATCGCGTGCTCGGCAAGGCAGGGCGCGCGGACACGAGCACCGATCCCGCGCCGCTCTCGATGCTCGAGACGGTGATCACCCTCAAGCCGACATCCGAGTGGCGCCGGGTCGAGACGTGGTATTCCGGCTGGGCGCCGGAATGGATGAAGCGCGTGCTCCGGCACGTCACGCCCGATCACATCTCCGAGGAGCAGCTGGTCGAGGAAATGAACGCGGCGCTGACATTTCCCGGGGTTTCAAACGCCTGGACGATGCCGATCAAGGGGCGGATCGACATGCTGACGACCGGGATCCGGACGCCGGTCGGGCTGAAGATCTCGGGCGCCGATTTCGTGGAGATCGAGAAGATCGGTACGGCGATCGAGGCGGCGCTCCCCTCCGTGAGCGGCACGCGCAATGTGTTCGCGGAGCGCACCGGCGGCGGGTTCTTCCTCGACATCGAGTGGAACCGTGACGCGCTCGCGCGCCACGGCTTGAGCGTCGAGGCGGCCCAGAGCGTCGTGCAGAACGCCATCGGCGGCGAGAACGTGACCACCACGATCGAGGGGCGCGAGCGGTATCCGGTAAACGTCCGCTACATGCGCGATTTCCGGTCCGACACCGACGCGATCGCGCGCGTGCTCGTACCGGCCTCGGATGGGCAGCGGCAGATCCCGCTCGGCGAGCTGGCGCGCGTGAAGGTCGCGACAGGACCTGCGATGATCCGCAACGAGGACGGGCTCCTCACCGGATACGTCTTCGTCGACGTCGCGGGCCGCGACATCAGCAGCTACGTGGACGAGGCGAGCCGCGTGGTACGCGAGCAGGTGAAGCTGCCGCCCGGCTACGCGCTGCTCTGGGGCGGGCAGTACCAAGCGATGGCCCGCGTGCGCGCGCGTCTCGCCTACATCATTCCGCTCACGCTGCTCCTCGTGTGCGTGCTTCTCTACCTGAACACTCGGTCGCTCGTGAAAACGACGATTGTGTTGCTGGCCGTGCCCTTCTCGGCCGTCGGCGCCGTCTGGTACCTATACCTGCTCGGCTACAACATGAGCATCGCCGTGTGGGTCGGTCTGATCGCGCTCCTCGGCGTCGACGCCCAGACCGGCGTCTTCATGCTGCTGTATCTCGACCTCGCATACGAAAAGGCCTCGCGCGACGGACGCCTGCGAACGCTCGCCGATCTCCAGGAGACGATCGTGGAAGGCGCCGCGAAGCGGCTGCGCCCGAAGTTCATGACGATGGCGACGACGTTCATCGGGCTGATCCCGATCATGTGGGCCACCGGCACCGGGTCCGACGTGTGGAAGCGGATCGCAGCGCCGATGGTTGGCGGCATCTTCACATCGTTCGTACTCGAGCTCGTCGTCTATCCCGCCATCTACGAAATTTGGAAATGGCACTTCGAGATGAAGCGCGCCCACGCCGAACCGCAGGCCGCCGCGCTCGCCGCCCTGCCGTCGCCCGAGGCGGCGCCGTAACTGCGTTCCCGGCGTCGTTGATCGGCGCAGACGGTCGGCGACGAGCCCTGGCCCGCGCCCAAGTCGATGTCATCGAATCCGGCCGTGATCGCTCATTCCCGCCCGACTCTCTCCATGGGCGGCCCGCCGAATCGACGAGTGACCAACCCTAGAACGGCACGGCCTGCGGTCATGCATTGAGGAATCGAGTGTGCGCCTGAACGCTCGGAAGACATGAAGTGGCGGGACAATCACACGACTAGACGCTCGCGCTTCTCTCTGAACGGGCGCGTGGACAGGGCAAGATCGTGGAGACATCCTGGAGACGCTCCCGCCACCATCAAAAATCGCTGGGAAAATGGAAGAATTTGGTTGCGGGGGCGGGATTTGAACCCGCGACCTTTGGGTTATGAGGCGCTCCGAGCGGACCTACCTGCGGCAACTCGACAACGCACGAGCCCGGTTTCATTGATCTTTTCGCCGTGGGTGGCAACTGCCGCCCACCCGAAACCGCGCACGGTTGTCCCATATTTGTCACACGAACAATCGACATGAACTGACGTCCGTCGTCGTGCCTCGCGCTGTTCTTTTGCGATGCACGACGACGGATCTCAAAGGCCGAAGGAGGTCGCGATGTTTGACGATCCGCGATGGGGCGACGACCCACGGGATCGCGACGACGATCCGCGAGAGCGTGATCGCGGCGATCGCGGTGAGGAATGGGATCAGCCTGGCCAGCGCAACGATCTCGGTGACCGACATCGCGATCGCGACGACGACTCGAAGCAACTGAGCCGCGGCGCGAGTTCCGACAGCCGCGATCCGTACGACGAGTCCAGGTCGCGCGATCGGGCTGATGAACGCTCGCGCGATCGCGACGAACGTGGGCGTGATCCGCGCGACGTGTTCATGCGCGATCTCGATCTGCCGCGCGGCCAGGAGCGCGAAATCGTCCGCGATTCGCGCGGCCGCGGATACACGCTGCGCGGCTCCGAGAGTCGCACGCTGTCGACCGCCGGTGCTTTCCGTGTCGTTCCGTCGCGAGAGCTTCGCGACCATGACGGACGGCCCGCCGACTCGCGCCGAGGCGACCTCCGCCACCTCCGCGAACAGGGACTGGTTGAGACGGTTCGCGTCCACGGTCAGCGCGACGTCGCGGTCACGCTGACAGACCGCGGTCGCGATCTCCTGGAGTCGCGTCAACGGGACGGTCACGACCCGCGCCAGGAATATTACGCCGGCGTGAAGCGCGAGCGGGAAGCTCGAGCATGACGCGCAAATCTACGACGCCTACCTGCAGGCGGCCGACCGGCTCGCGGAACGCGGTGCCGAGATCGAGCGCGTGGTCCTCGACTATGAACTGAAGCGCGAGTACCAGGAATGGCTGCACGCTCGGGACCGGGAGCGGGACGACTACGACGGGCACCCCGACCGAACCGACCGGGAGATTGAAGATTGGGCGCACGAGCACGACTTGCCGTACCTCGATGAGCAGGTGCATTTCCCTGACCTGCGGATCGAGTACCGGGACATCGAGGGCCGCCACGACCATGAGGACGTCGAGGTTGTCACGATGCATTACCGAGGCGCGCACGGCGCGGCCGTCGCGCGGTCCGGCTTCACGTGTCACCGTGGGTCAAGCGCCCGGGTTGGCGGACGTGGCGGTGGTCGCGGACGCGGCGGCGGACACTCTGGCGGATTGGCTGAGGAGCTATGGGATTAACCCGAGAGCAACGCATCGAGGCCATTACCGGCTTCCGCTTCACCGAGCGCCAGGCGCGTTTCCTCGACTTGGTGATGCGCGTGGGCGGGGTGTGCGTCCCGAGGCAGTATGCGCGGTTCGCCGGCGTCGCGAACGGCGGCGAGAAGTGCAACGAGTTTTTCCAGAAGCTCGTGTTCCGCCGCCGGGGCGTCCGCATCGACTGCGTCCACAACCGCGCCAGGCTGTACCACGTCCATCACCGACGTCTCTACGAGGCCATTGGCGAGGGCAAGAGCCGCTACCGACGACCGGTCCCCGCTCGTCAAGCGATCGAGCGGTTGATGCTGCTCGATGCCGTCATCATGACCCCCGAACTGGATTGGCTGACGACCGAGGTCGAGAAGCTGGCGCACGTCGCGAAGTCGAAACCGGATGACCCGAATACCGCTCTGAGTGTGACGACGGCCGCGCCAGCACCGCCCGCTCCTGCCGTCGATCGCCTGCCTGGCGCGTTTCCAATCGGCATCGACGCAGAGGGTCGAGCCGTGCTGCTCTACCTCGTGCTGCAGCCGTGGACGGATGGATTCAGAAGCTGGCTCCTGGGCCAGAGGGCATGGCTCCAGCGGATGCGCCACTGGACGATCCGGCTGGTCTTTCCGCGGCCGCTCGACCGGACGTACGACGGGCATCAGCGGGTCATCCGCGAGAAGCTCGAGACGTCGATGCATGCGGCGACGGTCTCTGAGCTGAAGTGGTACTTCGAGCATCGCCCCAAGGCGGGTGCTACGTCCCCCGACAGTCTGACTCGCAAGTTCCTGGCGAAGGGTGCCGAGGTGTTCGGCGCACCACGGTTCGAGGCGCTGTATCACCGATGGCTAAAGCACGGCGATCGGGTCTTCGAAGGACTCACGTCGTCCGTCGTCGCCGATGCTCTGACCACCGGCGCCGGCCGCGTCGACAGCGTCGTGCTGCCTCACTGGTACCGCCATCTCGCACCGGTCGTTCCGCCGATTCAAACAGCGGCGGAGTCCGTTGAGAAGGCGGAAGAGAGGGGTGAAGAGACCAGGACCCGCCCTCAACCCCCTCGCTCAACCCCTCCGACAGAGGAGTTGTCGGTCGCAGAACGATGCGCGCGCGACTGGCGCCTGTTGGTCGAAGACGATATCAAACGCAAGCGGCTCACTGCGTTGTGGTCGTCGCGATGACCGGACACGCGCGCGAACAGCGGGCGGCGCTCTGTGCCGCCCGCGCAGCGGTTCCACCAGCGACAGAGAGGGAACCGAGGTGTGAACGACCCCGCCCTCTGCCCCCACCCCTGCCCCAGGGGCCGCCCTGGGGGTCGTTCACACCTCGGTTCCCGTGGCACATGTCGCAGTCAAATCGCCGCGCAAGATCGCGGCGAAGTACGCGCGCGAGCTGTGGATCGGTAATCCGCCGACGCTCCGATGCCGATTGTTTCGGAGCCGCTGGCGCGCGTACCAGCCTCCCCTCCGTTCCGTCGGCGCTGCGCGGGCTTGACGCGCGCCAACGCTTCCGACTGGCCGCAATTATCGGAGCGTCGGCGCAGTGCGCCTGTCGCAGCCGAGGGCGCTATACTCGAACACGAGGAACGTCGAGATGACCAGCAAGACGGACGTCGTGCACAGCGACCCGGACATCCTGAGCGGCACGCCGGTGTTTGTCGGCACGCGGGTGCCGGTGCAGTCGATGTTCGACTACCTCGAAGCCGGCGACACGCTGGACGAGTTCCTGCGCCAGTTTCCGTCCGTTACACGCGACCAAGCCGTCGCGGCGCTCGAGCTCGCGCGCGACCAGCTCCTGACCAGTGCGCGTCCTTCTTGACGAGAACCTCCCTCACGATCTGATCGCCGAGCTCGCCGGACACCAGGTCGCCACCGTTCAGGGCTTGGAGTGGGCCGGCGTCAAGAACGGCGAACTGCTCCGCCGCGCCGCCGGACAGATCGACGCGCTCCTGACCATGGATCGCAAACTGGAACACCAGCACGATATCGGCGCGCTGCCCTTCGGGTTGATCGTCGTTCGCGCGCACTCGAATCGCATGCAGGATCTCCGGCCGTTGGTCGGCGAGATGCAGGGTGCCTTGGCGCGCGCCCGACCAGGCACCGTCCAACACGTGGGCGAGTAGCCCCGACCGGCGACGTAAGAAACCGCCGGCGGCAATGGCCAACCACGCGCCGCGCGCAGGCCGGGTCCAGGCCGCCGAAGGCGCCCGCGGAGCGGGGCGAAGCGCCTGGACGTCGCGCCGAGCACGGCGTGACGATTTACAGCCGCCGGCGGGAACGATTCGCACGAGATAAACCATGGTTTCCAGCCTGATCCCGCCTGCGATCAGGTCCTTGTTGGTCTGGTCTTCTTCGCGGTACTCTGGCTGCATGTACGCGACAGCTATCGTGAACGGAAAGGTGGTCCGGTTCCGGCTGTCGCCGGCGCTCGCACGCGCGCACCGCGAAAACCGCGGAAAGTCGCTGACCGAGCCGGAGGCCGTAACGTTCGTCGAAATGAGCCGCCGCGTACGAGCAAAGCCGCGCCGGCCCCGTTCGGTTCGTCGTTCCTGACGGTGACACGAGGTGAAGAAAGGGCCGGCGCAATGGCCGATCGGCGCGTGAAAATCTGGTACGACCGGGACGGCGATTTCCTCGAAGTGATGTTCGAGGAGAGAGCCGGGTATTTCCGCGAAACGACCAACGAGCAGGTCATGGAAAAAATCGATGACCATGGCCGCGTCATTGGTTTCTCGATCCTGAAGGTGAGCGCCGTGCAGTCTGCGCCGTTGGAAGTTGCTCTTTCGCGCTAGCAAGCCACGCGAAGTTCGATCCGAGTATGGGCGGCTGGACCGACATCGCAGAGTTCTGGGATGTTGTCGCTTCTTCGAAGTCGACAATCGGCCGATATGAAGGGATCCAGATCCGTCTGTGGTTACGCGGCAGGTTCAGCGGAGGGGAGACGAATCTGCCGTTGCAGAATCTAAATATCCATAAGCACGGCTGCATCGGACGCGTATCATGTTGCTCTGTATCGCTCCGCATTGGTGGGATGTCGTTTTCTCGCGCTCGCAGTTGTTCAGGTTGCTCCGTTGAAACGGCCCGAGGTCTATGATGCCTACGAGATCCTTGCGTGCGATAGCCGTTCTAACTGGTGTTGTGGCCCTGATCCACGCAAAGACAGCGGTCGCGCAGAATTCACCTGTTTCGTCGGCGTTTATGGGGATTCGAGCGCGTGCAGAGAAGGGTGAAGCCGCGGCGCAGGCAGGACTCGCCGTAGCCTACGAAAACGGCTGGGGCGTCCCGCAGAACTACAACCAAGCTGCTATCTGGTTTCGCAAAGCAGCGGATCAAGGCCATGTCCTGGCGCAGCTGTCGCTGGGCTCACTTTATGCCGACGGCAAAGGTATTCCGCAGAATGCAACCCTTGCCGTGACCTGGTTCCGAAAGGCGGCGGACCAGGGCCTAGCGCTCGCGCAGTACAACGTCGGCGTGGCGCATGCTGCGGGAAGAGGTGTTCAACAAGATCTCGCCCAAGCCGCCGGCTGGTTTCGTAAAGCGGCGGATCAAGGAAATACCGACGCGCAGGCAAGGCTCGGTGCAATGTATGAACTTGGACAGGGTGTCCCGCAGGTTTATGCTGAAGCGCATAAATGGTTCAACCTGGCGGCCGCACACTCGTCTGGCGACGACCAAAAAAAGTATGCGGAGTTACGTGACTACCTCACAAAGCAAATGACACCTGAACAGCTCGCCGACGCGCAAGAACGTGCTCGACTCTGGCAGGAAGCGTTCGACCGCAAGAAACCTTAACCAATTCGAGGTCTGCCGGGACAATTTGAGGGGTGGGATCGGCGTAAGAGACAGGTCGCCGGCAAGCGATCGCGATCCCGTCATTGGCCGGTACAGTCTCGCGCCCCACGAATTCTTTGGACAGCCCTTGCGAGAGGGACTGCGCCCGCGGCTTTTGTCAGCTTGAGCTGGTGAGTGTATCGGCGATGCGCAGCTTGATGAACGCCTGCCGGGTCACACCGATTCGCTTCGCCTCGCGGTCAATTGAACGAAGCAAATCGACCGGGAAGTCGACATTCACGCGCTGAACCTCACGGCCCGGGCGCGTGGCTCTTGCCAAGTCAAGATGCGCGCTGAGGTCCTCGCCCGCGTCGTGCATTTCATCGAGCCGGGCGGCGCTCAGTGTCCTACTCTGCGAGGTAGCGCGCTTCTTCGTCTGCGCGCGCACGGCGGACCGAGATGATGCGAATTTTCTCATTGCGGTAAGTGATGAAAGCTGACCATGTTTTCTCACCGATACGGCCGATCATTTGATAACGGAATTCATCCAGGTTCCGCGCCGGAATCTCCAAGCGATCGTTGTCGGTCCAAATCTCTTGTGCCTCTGCGAAATCGACTCCGTGCTTTGCCTTGTTCGCGGCCGACTTCTCTGAATCGAACTCAAAGTCGAAACCCATTCGGTATAGAAATTATACCATTCTGGCCGAGGAACGCCCAATAGGTTGTCGGAGGCGAGGGCCACTCGACCTCCGGAATTCTCGTTCGGTATTGACAGGGACCTAGAAGGTCCTTATAATTCCTTCTGCGTCCCAGTGACTTGGGAGGATAGCCCAATGGCCACCACAGCCGTCGCACTTCAACATCAGCCAGCCGCCGATCAGTGCCCCTGGTGTGGAACCGCCATATCGCGAGCGAGATTCCTTGAGATCCAAACGCGAATAGCTGAACAGGAGCGGAGGAAGCTCGCGTTGGAACGTGCTCGGATGCAAGAAGAATTCAGTAACCGCATTAAACAAATCTGAGGCGCGACTCAAGCAGGAGGCCGACAAGAGGACTAGCGCGTTGATCGCGGAGCGGGACGCGGCCACGACGAAGGTCAAACAGTACGAGGCCCGACTGGCGTCCGGTACGGAAGGAAGCCGAGAAGCAGACGGAGATTCGTGTCACATCCGAATTCGAGAAAAAGTTGGAGGCGTTGACAACGCAACGGGACGAGGCGGCAGCCAAGATCAAGCTGGTGGACGCTGCCAAACAGAGAGAGCTTCAGCAGCAGCGCGCTTCCCTCGAAAAAGATCGAGATGGAAGACTGCTCAAGGCTCAGGTTCAGTACAACAGAGAGCGCGAGCAACTACAGCAGACAATTGACGCGCTGACTCGCCAACTGCAGCGCAAGACCTCCGATGACCTTGGTGACGGTGCCGAGATCGACGTGTACGACGCGCTGCGCGCGGCGTTCCCTCGCGATGACATCGCTCGGATCAAGAGAGGCCAACCCGGTGCCGACATTCGCCATCAGGTTCTTCAGAAGGGGACGCCATGCGGTACCATCCTGCTCGACTCGAAGAACAGGCAGGGTTGGCAGAATGCGTACGTCACAAAGCTTCGCGAAGACCAGATGGCCGCGAAGGCCGATTACGCGATTCTCGCAACGACAGTGTTCCCGAGTGGAAAGAAGGAACTCTACGTTGACGCGGAGACGCGAGTCATTGTCGTCAATCGGGCGCGCGTCGTTGAAATCGTAGGATTGATCCGGCGACTACAGCAACGAATGCAGTCACTTGAATTGAGTCAGACCGAGCGCTCCGAAAAGCGCGAACTTCTGTACACGTACGTCACATCCGAAGACTATCGACAACATTTGATCGAGGCCGGGCGTCTCACAACCGAGATGGCGGATCTGGACGTTGAAGAAAAACGTACTCATGACAAAGTCTGGGAGAAACGCGGAAAGATGACAACGCGGTTGCGCAACGTCATCAGAGAGATTGACACGGAGGTCAACGCGATCCTCGAGGGTACGCGTTCCTGAGCAGCGAGGTTGAGATGAGCGCACAGGTTGCCTCCATCGTGCCACCCAGCGCGCAATGGCAGGAAAGACGCTTGGGGCGGACCATCTTGAGGACCTATCGCACCACGGTGGACCTTGATGATGTTCTCCCTCACCCAAATCAACCGCGGCTAGGCCCGAAAGAGGACCTCGAACTGCAGCGACAGATCGAAGCCAACGAGGGCATCTTTGAACCGCTGTTGCTGGAGCCGCACCCCGACCACTCTGGAAAGCTCAGAATTATCGACGGCGACCGTCGTTGGTCGAACTCGAAAATCCTTGTTGAAGTCCAAAAGAAGGAGCAGTACAGGAAGCTCCCGGCGGAGATTACGGACCGTACACTTTCCGAGGATGAACGGCTGCGTGTGTGGATCTACATTCACCGCCAGCGGAAGGAATGGGACGCCAAAGAGAAGGAGATGGTCGCTTACCGGCTTGTTGACCTCGTCGGCCGGGCAAGCGCGGCGAACATCTTGGGGACTACAGTCCGGGAACTGGACAAGTTGGTCGAGATCTACGAGTTGTCAGAAAAGCTGACGAATCTTCCAGATCCAGCTACGTCAATCACCTGGGCACGTGAGATCAGGAACCTCAATCGGAAACTGGTTACACCGCAAGTGTTGGAAGCGATCATCAAACGAGTCAATGACCAGGAGATCACAAACTCGAAGGACTTGAGGAAACTCCGACAGGTTCTCCGAGATCCTGTTGCCCGAGACGAGTTCCTAGCCGATGGTGGTTCCATCGATTCTGCGTTGCTCAAGTTGGGGCCGGTACCAACCAAGCAACGAGAAGGACTGACCGGCGATATTCAGGCGCTGGCTGATGTGATCAAAGGATACCCTTGGACGACGCTCGCAGATCTGAAGGGCGATCCGGACCTCATTCGCACGCTGGAGGAGACGGAGAAGCTGCTGAAAGATCTCCGCCGGACGCTTGGCAAGTCCTGATCAGGAACGCTCGGTGAATCGGAACGACCGTCGATCGCCAGTCGTCCAGACCAGAACGAGCAAGAGGACGCGTTCGATATGAAGTCAGCGCGAGTGTGTCGCTCGTGCACAAACAATCCGCATCTAAAGGATTGGATTGCCGTCAATGGCAACGGTGTCGAGCACTGTACGTTCGGCTGTGCCATCCATGAGGTCTCCGTCGATCTCGTTTCGTTCGCTCAGCATGTCGACAACGTCATTCGTGGAAACTTTTCATTCAACGACGGTGACGACGTCAGCATCGACGACGAAGATCCTGAAAAGGTGATCGTCAGAGTTGCCGGCATCGGGACGCCTTTGGCGCACAGTGTCGTGGCGATCGCTCGGAGTCGGGAAGGACATCCGTCTTTCTACGATTTCCGGCTGTCTGAAGCGGCGCCGTGGCCCATGGAACACGGGCGCGTATGGTCAGAGGTTGTTGAGATCGTCAAGTCTCGCGCAAGGTACTTCAGCAAAGTGAGGTCAGTGTTGGACGACCTGCTCGGTGACGTCACGACCCTAGTAGGAGGAGCAGCGATTCGGCAATTAACTGCCGTGGATCGTCTTTTCCGCGCGAGACGCGAGAACACGACTGACGAAGCCGACGTCGTGTTTAAGTCGCCTGCCGCCGAACTGCGGGCACCGCCACACGATCGTGCCAGAGCGAAACGAATGAATGCCTCGGGGATCCGCGTCTTCTACGGCGCCCTCCGGGAAGAGATCGCGATGGCCGAGGTCAGACCTCCAGTCGGAAGCCGTGTCGTTGTGGGTACCTTCACGCCAAGACGGACCCTGCGCGTCCTTGACCTTGTTGCTCTTCGATGGCCCCGAGAATACGCCGACATCTTCAGTGCAGGATTCGACGCACTCTCGAAGAAGCTCGTCTTCCTGAGCACGTTGCAAGACGAAATCAGCCGTCCGATCCAGCCCTACGACGAAGAACTGGAGGACCTTCCGACTCAGGTGATATCTGAGTACCTCGCCAATGTGATCGGGTTGGACGGAATTGCCTACAAGTCTGCTCAGACACCCGCTGAGATTCTAGCGACGGGTCCCGCCTCGAAGAACCGTAACGTCGCTCTTTTTGGAACCGCGGCGATGACGACTGCTGAATTTGACACAACGGACATCGAGTCTGCGGGGCTGCAATTCGTGGAGGGTTCGCAGCACATGTTCGACGTTACGGACGTAAGAGTGACCTACGAGAAGAATGCGTCGGCGCATCACGAACCGCCACCCGATGATGGCGAGTCGCCGAGGGCCTGATGATCTACTATTTGCGAGAATCCGTGATGCCGAAACGTCTGAGAACGAATCAAAATTCCCGAACGAATCCGGCTGAACCGTGGCGGCCCTCGCACAGTGATTCAGATTGACTTGCCGCCCAAACGCAGGTAGTTTGAATTCATCTCCCGTGGCGATCGATCGCCACCCCTCCGCGCTGGCCTCAGGCCACGATGGAGCGCTTCGAGTCAGTGCCCTTAGGGCAACGGCAACAAGCATCAGAAACCGAATCGGCGGATCGCGGTCGCAGTCAGCTGCAGGCCTCCAGAGCTGACCTTAGGCCACTCGAGGCAACTGCAGGCGACCGACGTCGCGCTCGTCACCGCAGTTCGGCAAAAGCCGACGGCGCCGAGCGCACCGCCGATGGCCGGGTAAACCCGCATAGACGCCTCAGGGCGCGACTTCGTCGTTACGACAGGTCGATCTTCGCCGAGGCACTCGCCGGAGACTCGCAGCGCGGCCGATACGGCGGTGCCGCGACCACCTCCTCCGCACGGCGGCTGATCGGACGGAATGCCTAGCGGCTCCGTTCCTAACACCGCCCACCGAGCCCGCCGGCCGCGCGACCGACTCTAGGTCGAATCGAGCTGACCGGCACTTCTCAAGGCTCGGTTCGTTCAACCAACATTCGGCGTCGACCACGAATCGACGCCACAGCTGCGGAGGACCGATGAGGAAGACCACGTACACGGAATCGGCGCATACTGTCGACGACGCGCAGCCGTCGGTCGACAGCGTCGTCGGCGAACAGCGGACTGCCGAATCGGCTGATGACCGCGTTCGAGGTCGCCGAGTTCGTCGGCTGCCACGAAGAGACGGTGCGCCGCGCGTACCTGCGCGGGCTGCTCACCTCGCAGCGGTTCGGCGTCAGAGGAAGGAGGTTCCATCCAGCCGACGTGCTCGACTGGATTAGGCGCGGCGCACCGACGAGAGTCTCGTAAACCACTCAACCCAAGGAGTCACACGCATGAAGGAGGTCGATGGCGATCAGACGAAGATGCAGTGGACGAACGTGCACGAACCCGCGGCGGTGCCTCGAACATCTGTGGTTCGACGTGATGCATCGCGGGACGCGATATCGCATGCCGGCGAACGAGTTCGCGATGCCGCGCATGGAGCCGAGCAAACAGCGGCCGATCCAGTCGATGGAGGAAGCACGCGATTGGGAGCGGCTCTTCATCGGCGAGATCAAGGCCGGTCGTGATCCTCGTCGGCCGAGGCCCGCACGGAAGTCATCAGACGTCGCACCGAAGGACGTCGCGGGCTTCCTCGACGCGTACGTCGAGCGGTGCGTCAAGCCGGCGGCACTGAAGAGCGTGAAGTCGATGCTGCAGCCGCATCGACGTGCTGAAGAAGCATCTCGGCGAGCTGCCGCTCGACGCGCTCGAAGAGCCCGACGACGATCAATCGCTTCAAGACCGACTCGGACTACGCCGAGCGAGGTCGAGCTCGCGACGATTCATCGCACGCTCGAAACGCTTCGAGCCGCGATGAATTGGGGCATGGCGCAGACACCGCCGTTCTTCAAGAAGTCGCCGTTCCACCGATTCGGTGTGCGGATGAACAAGAAGGCGGAGACGATGCGCGATCGGCGACTATCAACGCGACGAGGAGAAGCTGCTGCTCGACGCCGCGCTGCAGAAGATGAACACGCCGGAGCATCAGTTCGTCGGACCGCTGCTCCACGACCGCATCATCGGCGCGCTGGAGCTGTGTTGCCGGCGCGGCGAGATGCTGCTGATCCAGAACAAGCGGGTGAACTGGGAGACGTACCAGATCGGCATCCCCGGCGCGACCGCCAAGGACAAGGAGAACCGGCGAATCCCGTTCAACCCGGAGGGACGGCTCGCCGCGATCCTCGAGCGCCGAGCGAAGCTCGGACCCGATGCCTACGTGTTCGGATCGGCAACGGGCGCGTACCAGCCGGAACTTCAAACGGCCTGGGAAACGCTTCGACTGCTCGCGCACGGCATCGAGCCGCGGCCGACGCGAAAGGGCGCGGCGTGGAACCGGGAGCAGCTCCAGCGGATCGATCTCCGCTGGCACGACCTGCGGCACGAAGGCGCCTGCCGGCTCCTGGCCGACGGCGTCGACATCCGCATCATCCAGCTGATGCTCGGACACGCGAGCATTCAGCAGACGCAGCGCTACTTGAACGTGACGGACGAGGAACTCAGGAGAGGACTGGAGGTGAGCTGGAACAACAAAGGCCGACCGCTTCGACTCGCATCGGGAGCCTGAAATGCTCGACCGCTGTCGAGGAAGAACGATCGGCCCGACGCGTCTGGTCCCAAATTTGTCACAACGCGGTCGTTCGGAGGCTCGAAAGTTGGTTGCGGGGGCGGGATTTGAACCCGCGACCTTTGGGTTATGAGCCCAACGAGCTACCGGACTGCTCCACCCCGCGGTATGTGTAAGGTAATGCCTAGTGTAGCACGAGTTACACGCCCGATTGGCACGCTCCGATCGTTGATCGACCCGATCGTTGCCGCTCGAATCCGCGCCGATGAGATTTCCGCCCAAATCTGCTAAGCCCGATCTGTACGAATCCGCTGAACGGCCGATACACAACAGGTACACACTTTGCGAGGGCTCAGGTTATGTCGGAACTGCTCGTCCTGCTCCTGATCGTCTCCGGTGTCGCGTTGAGCGTCGGGCTCTCGCGCCTCGCCGTCGGCGAAATGTTTCGCCTCGTCTCCAGCCCCCGTTCCGATCGGCGGCGCCAGACTCCAGGCGCCCAATAGCCGACCGCGCTTCGTCCTGGCAAGCCACCTCGCCGTGGCGGTGTAGCATTGCATTGCCCCATGCTACCCGTGCGAATGCTGCTCACGGCCTGCGTCGCCGTTGCCGTCGGCTCGTCGCTGCTCCTCGCCCAATCCGTCGTCCGCACCGCGGACCCGATCAAGCGCGGGCTGAAGGAAAGCGACTTCCCGCGCACGATCAAAGTCACGGACACGGTGTATTCGTACGAGGACTTTCACGCCGGGGACGAGAAGTTCACCACGACGAACATGTTCGTCGTGACCGACGAAGGCGTGCTCGTCGCCGACGGCCAGGGCAACCCGGCGGCGACCAAGGGCCTCGTCGACGCAATCGCCAAAGTCACACCCAAGCCAATCAAGTACGTCGTGATCTGCTCCGACCACGGGGACCATACGGCCGGCAACGCGTCGTTCCCGGCCGGCGTCCGCTACCTCATCCATCCGACCGGGAAGGCGGCGATGGGCCGCAACGCGCCGGCGGACGCGGAGCTGGTGTCAGACACCAAGAGCCTGACGGTCGGCGGTGAGCCCGTGCAGGTGATGTTCATCGGCCGCGCACACACCGGCGGCGACCTGGCCGTCTACCTGCCGCGCCAGAAGATCCTGTTCCTCAGCGAGATTTTCCTGAACCGCGTCTTTCCGGCGATGCGCTCCGCGTATCCGTCCGAATGGCTGGGCGCGCTGTCGAAAGCCGAACGGATGGACGTGAACATCTACATCGCGGGGCATGGATTCACCGAGACGGGTCCGGTATCGAAAGAAGAACTGCGCGCCTACCACAAGGCGATGGAGGCGGTCGTCGCCGAGGCCACGCGCCTTCACAAAGCAGGCGTGCCGGTCGACGATGCGATCAAGCAGGCGAATTTCGGCGAGTACGCGTCGTGGACGCTCTCGAAGTCGCAGGGGCCGATCGCGATTCGGAAGGTGTACGAGGAGCTGGACGGCAAGTTGCAGTAGGTCCGGCTGAAGCCGAAGTAGGTCCGGCTAAAGCCGGACCCCACGTACGGGGAATGAATTACCGCGACACAGATCCGAGCAGGGTTTTTCGCGTCGTCCCGAGTGTAAACGTCAGCGACTCGCGCGGGAGGCTGGTGACGAACGGCCCGATCAGCCACCCGAATCCGAACGGAATGTCCCGTGTCAGCGTGATCGATTCGCATTCGATGTAGGTGCCGCCGTCGCGCTCCAGAAATCGCCAGTAGGTGTTCAGGCGCCACAGATACCCGCCGTCCCGGCCCACCGGCAGCTCGCGTTCCTTCGGCGTGCCCGCGCCTTCGACTTCCGCGATGCGCGTGCTCTGAATGCGGCTCGCCGCGCGATCGGCGCCGGGCCGCGAAAACTCGGCGACCGATTCGGTGTCGACGGTCACGGCAATCACCTTTTTCATGTAGAACCGGAGGAACACGCGGAAGCGATCGCCGTTTCGCTCCAGCGTCTTCGACCGGGCCACGGCGGGCCGATAGACGTCTGCGTGCCGGTCGTAGTCCTGCATGAGCGCCACGGCCTGGTCGAGGTGCGCGCCCGGTACGAACACGGTTCCGGACCAATGATGAATCATCCCGTCAGGCACATCGATCGCGCGGCCGCCATCCTTCGTTTCCAGCCGGTCGATCGTCACTTCGCCGGCCCGAAGCTTGTCCAGGACCGTGCGCCGGGCCGCCGGATCCAACCGGTCGACTCTGAGGAATCGGTCGATTTCGGCCGCCATTCGCGCCTCGGTGAGGCGCTCGTATCGCTCGAAGGCCGCGATGGTCCGCGGGGTCAGGTCGGCCGCACGCAGGGGCGCTGCCAGGACGCCGCCCAGTATCACTGCCGACAGAACTCGCTTCCAATCCATGAGCTTGCTGGGATCGTATTACAGTAGTCGTTGACTGAATGGCTTCCCTAATCGGCTCAGGCGGCCTTGGCGGGCAGGCGCCACCTCTCGACCTCCCATCCGCCGATGGCGTGCGGCGCACGCTGGCCGACCTCAACGATAAGCCGACGCTGATTTCGTTTCTGGGGCCGGCGCATTGCCTGTTCTGCCGCGCCCACGTCATTCGGCTGATTCAAGCCCGCGACGAAATCGACAGCATGGGCGCGAATGTGATTTTCGTCACGTATCACGACCCCGAGATGATGACGGCCAAGATGCTGCACGACCTCGACGTCCCCTACACGCTGCTGCTGGACCCGGCGCGGGAGGCGTACCTGCGCTATGGGCTCGGCCCGATGGGCTGGCAGAGCATGGTGTTTCCGGCGCTCTACTGGAAGATGATGCCGATCATCGCCAACGTCATGCGCGGGCGCGAGAGGTCGCTCGGCACCGCACCTGGCGTGCACCAGCTCGGCGGCGATTTCGTGGTGAACTGCGTCAACCGGCTCGCCTTCGTCAACCGCATGCGGAGCTTGCACGATCGGGCCAAGACGCCAGACCTGCTGGCCGCGCTGCGTGCGTGCGCCGCCGCAGCGCCCTAGACTTGCGGCACCTTCTCGAGCGGCGGCAGCACGCTTTTGGAATCATCCCGCGCCGCGCGCAGCGACGACGTTTCGGGCAGATGGCGCTGCCACCAGGTGACCGCGTCCTCCTGCGTCCACGACTCGAAGCAGCACCCTTCGAGCATCTGCGCCAGCTCACGCGCGCTCGAGGGCCGATCGGCGCATTTCTTCTCGAGACACTGCATCACGACTTGCTCGAGATCGCCGGGAATCGGCAGCTCGGTGCGTGATGACGGCAGCTCCGGTTTCGTCTGGACATGCTTCAGCGCCATCGTCATCGGGTTCGATTCCGAGAACACGAGCTTGCCGGTGAGGAGAAAGTAGGCCATGCAGCCCAGCGCGTAGACGTCGGCGCGGCCGTCGACGCGTTCCTCGCCGAGCGCCACTTCCGGCGCGATGTAGCCGGGCGTCCCTGCCGCCGTGCCTTCCATTGTGAGCTGGGTGACATCCTCGCAGGCCGCGCACTTGGCCAGGCCGAAGTCGAGCACTTTGACGAAGTCATAGGTGAGCGCCAGCTTGCACAGCATCACGTTCGACGGCTTGAGATCGCGATGGACGAGGTTTCGCTGGTGCGCCTCCTCGAGCGAGGCGCAGATCTGCACCATGATGGACCGCACGCGTCCAACCGGCTGCGGACCGAACGTGTTCACCAGCGTCTCGAGGCTGACGCCGTCGAGCAATTCCATCGCGTAATAGAACTGCCCGTCGTTCGAGACGCCGAAGTCGTACAGGTAGATCGTGTGCGGCGACTGCAATCCCGCGATCACGTTGGCTTCGCGGCGGAAGCGCTCCACCCAGAGGTCCGCCTGGCGTGCCGATGGCGCGGTCGTCCTCGGCCGAACGAGCTTGATCGCCGCCTGACGCGCCAGCATCTCGTGACTCGCCTTCCACACCTCGCCCATGCCGCCCGCGCCGATCGGCGCGAGCAGCCGATACCTGCCGAGCTCGCCGCCTGAAGCCGTCGCGGCGACTGCGTACAGCTGCCGGCCGATCAGGAAACCGAGCACCGCGAGCAGATAGTTGATGACCGGCCAGACCATGAGACGGCCCCACGGTGCGGGCGCGAAGCCGAGGCGCTGCACGTTGATCGCGTAGGCGAGCGGCCACATCGACGCCGCCGCGAGGGCCGTCGCCAGCGTCCACGATGGCTGATTCCGCACGAGCACGCAGACCAGGATGATCCAGGGACCGACCGCGGAGATCCCCAGCACCGGCCGGTCCGCCGTCAACGGGACCGCCGTTTCCACGATCGCAATCGCGAACGCGACCAGCACGGCGAGGCCCATCCACACCGGGAGCCATGTGGACGGCAGCGCCTGCCCGTAGTAGTGCAGAGCGAGGAGGCCGAGCGCGAGCAGGACCGCCGCCAACGTGATCAGACGGACGAGCGGATCACGATAGACGGCCGCGAGGTCCGGCTGCACGACCTGCTGGAACGACACGACCAGAACCACGAGCGCGGCGACGGGGAGCACGAGACGCAGGAGTTGCGATGACCGGCCCTTCTGCACGCTGGACGTCGTCCGCGACTGGCGGCTTGCGCTCATCGTCGCGAGCGAACCAGGCGTGAAGGGGTGAAGCTGGTCCATCCTAGGAACCCGCCCGAGTACTGACGAGACGGGCTCCTAGTAGGCGCGCTCCGCGCGCGTATCGGTTCGACATCAATGGTGATCGTGCCGGCGAAGCCGGCCTGCTAGGAGCGTGTTCCGGTTCTCAGACACGCTCCTAGTATAGTGGGGCGTTCATGCCGTCGGGCCGCACGCCTCCCTACGCGTTCCCTGTTGCAGTCATCGACATCGGCTCGAACTCCGGCCGCGTCGTGGTCCTCGAACGGGACAAGGCCGGACACTTGCGCCTCCTGACCGGATCGCGGGCGCCGCTCCGATTGGTCCGCGATGTCGACGAGCAGGAGAACCTCAGCGAAACGTCGATGGCGCGCACGATGGACGCCATCCGGGACTTCCATGCCATCGCGGCCGGCGCTGGCGCGAAGCGCATTGTCGCCGTCGCCACGGCGGCGATGAGAGATGCGCGAAACGGGAGCCTCTTTCTGGATCGGATCCGCCGCGAGCTTCGGATACGCGTCGAGATCATCGACGGACAGCAGGAAGCGCGATACGGCTTTGCCGGCGCCGTGCGCGGGCTGCCGGTGGCGAACGGAATGCTGTTCGATATGGGCGGCGGCAGCATGCAGGTCTCACACTTCAGCCAACGGCGGCTGGATCGCGTGGCCAGCATGCCGCTCGGTGCGCTCCGCTTGAGCGAGCAGTTCCTCGAGACCGATCCGCCCCGGTCGAAGGAAATTCGTCGTCTGCGCAAGCACGTTTCGAAGCACCTGGCCAAAGCCAGGGTGGGCTCGCTGGGTCGTGGTGAGCATCTGATCGGAACCGGCGGGACGCTTCGCAACCTCGCCAAGATCGACCGCAACGCGCGCGACTACCCGATCAGCCGGCTCCACGGCTACGTGCTCTCCCTGAATCGACTGCACGACATCGTCGGGCAGATCGTGGCGATGCGCCAGAAAAACCGGGACGAGATCTCCGGCCTGAGCGCCGAGCGCGCAGACTCCATCGTCGGCGGCGCGATCGGGATTGAAACGTTCATGGAATTCGTCGGCGCCAAGGACATCGTCGTGTCCGGACAGGGGGTCCGTGAAGGCCTCGCGCTCCATCTGCTGAAGATGGAAGTCACCGCCACGAAAACCGTCAAGGAGGCGTCGCTGTCGTCGCTCGTGTCGCGGTTCGATGGCTGGAATCCGGATACGGCGGCCCGCCGCCGCACCGTAGCGGCGGCGCTGCTCCGCGCGCTCGAGACGAAACCGGACCCCAGGATCGCGGAAGCCCTCGACCATGGCGCCCGCGTGCTGGACATCGGACGCAGCCTCGATTTCGTCCAGCGTCATGAGCTCGTGGCGGAAATCCTCCTGGCAACGGAGCTCACGGGGTTTACGCATGAAGAGCTCGCGTTCGTCTCGGCGCTGGTGCGCCGGGCCGGCGATCGGCACGCGAGCGCGAAGGGCTTCGAGCCGCTCATCACCGCCGCCGACCGCGCCCGCCTCGATCGCGCAGCCGTCATCCTCGCGCTGGCGGACGAAATCGAGGCGCGCTGTCCCCGTGGACGGCCAATCGCCGTCCGGTGCGAGGTCGGCCGCACCGTGAAGCTGTCAGTGCCGCTTCTCCTGTCGTGGCGGGTCAAAGACCTGGGGCAGCGGTTCGAACGAGGCTTTGGCAAGCCGCTGATCGTCAAGACCGGTGGATAGGACAGGCGGCGGCGCGTGAGCCCCAGGAACTTCACCCTCCTCGCCATGATCACCGCGGGCTTCATGCTCGCGCATCAGGTCGCGTCGAAGGCCTTCCGCGACGCGGCGTTTCTGACGGTCTGGCCGACCTCGACGCTGCCGCTCATGGTCATCACCGCGGCCATCATCGTGGTCGCGACCGTCCCGCTGTTCGCCCGGCTGCTCAACCGCTTCGGCCCGCGGTTCGTCGTGTCCGCGGGATTCGTGTTCAGCGCGACCGGGCACCTGGTCGAGTATCAGCTCACGAGCGGACGCCCCTGGGTGGCGGTCCTCATCTATCTGCACGTGGCCGGGCTGGGTGCGCTCCTGCTCTCGGGCTACTGGTCGCTCGTCAGCGAGCGGTTCGAGCCACGCGGCGCCCGCGCAAGCTTTGGACGCATTGCGGCGGCGGGCACCTTCGGTGGCGCTCTGGGCGGACTCGCGGCCGAACGGATTGGCATGGATATGAACGCCAATTCCGTGTTGCTGCTGCTGGCGATCCTGCACATCGTGTGCGCGGGAGGCACGCTCCTGCTGGGACGGGCACCCATTCTGCTGCCGGCGACCGACGCGGTGCCGTCGGATCGCGTATTCGCGTTCAAGTCGCTCCACGAGTCGCCGCATCTCCGCACGATCGCGCTGATGGTGCTGCTCACGACTGCCGCGGCCGGCGTGCTCGACTTCCTGCTGAAGTGGCACGTCACGCAGGTGATGGACACGGGGCCGTATCTGCTGCGCTTCTTCGCCATCTTCTACACCGTCACGCAGATCGTCACGTTCGTCGCGCAGGCCGCGACCAGCCACTCCATTCAGCAATTCGGCATCGGCAAAACGATCTCCACGCTGCCGGCCGGCGTCGCGCTCACGAGCGCCATCGCGCTGCTGTTCCCGGTGTGGCCGGTGATTGCGGCGGTGCGCGGCATCGAGTCGGTGCTGCGGGGCTCGCTGTTCCGGAGCGGGTACGAGCTGCTGTTCGTGCCGATGGACGTCGCCGAGCGGCGGCACATGAAGACGTTCCTCGACGTCACCTGCGACCGCGCCGGCGAAGCGCTTGGCGCGATCATCGTCCAGCTGCTGCTGCTGACGAGCCTCGCGTTCTTCGGCGGCGAGCTGCTTGCGGTCGTCATCGTGCTGTCAACGACCGCGTTGGGGCTCGGACGCCGGCTCGACCGTTTGTATCTCGACGTCGTCATGCAGCAATTGGTGAAACACGGCGACGCGACGCCGGTGATAGTCGGCTCCGAAGCCGGATGGACGGTGGTCGAGCCGTCGCCGCTCGTGATCACCGAGCTCAGGGCCGCGAAGCCGGCTGCCGCCGCGCCGACCCGCCGCGACGATCCGCGGCTGCGGATCCTGCACGATCTGTGGTCCGGCGACCGGCGGACCGTCGAGGCGGCGCTCGACCGACTCACGGATCCGGAGCGGATCCATGTGGCTCAGGTGATCGAGCTCCTGGCGTGGGACGATCTGGTCGCGAGCGCACGCCGCGTGCTCGAGCGCGCGGCGCCGGCGCACGTCGGCCTCCTGATCGACGTGCTGCTCGACGCGAACACGGACTTCGCGGTTCGCCGGCGCGTACCGCGAGTGCTGTCCACGGTGGAGTCCGACCGAGTGCTCGACGGCCTCGTCCGCGGGCTCGACGATACGCGGTTCGAGGTGCGCTATCAGTGCGGGCGCGCGATCGATCGGATTCTGGTGAGGAATCAGAACCTCGCCGTCGACGCGGCGCGCATGATGAGCGTCGTCGAGCGCGAGCTCTCCGTTCCACAGCAGATCTGGCAGGGACACCGGCTGATCGATCAGCCCGAAAGCGACGAGCCCACGGGACTCGGCGAGACGTCCGATCTCAGCCAGCGGAATCTCGAGCACGTGTTCTCGCTGCTGGCGGCCGTGCTGCCGCGCGAGCCGCTGCACGTCGCGCTGCGCGGCATCAGCTCGCCCAATCCCGGTCTGCGGGGTCTGGCCCTCGAGTATCTGGAAAGCGTGCTGCCGGCGGCGATTCTGTCGAAGCTCTGGCAGGTCGTGGACGCGACGCCTCGGGAACGGCCGACGCGCACGACGCCGGAGCGCGCGCTCGAGGAACTGCGCGCTTCGGCCGAGCTGCCGGCCGTGAAGACAACCAGCGACTAGATCTGTTGTAGGTCCGCCGCTCTACACCGTTTTGCGCCGGTGCTCTCTCGAGATTTGGCCGGCTACCCACAACCAGACGGCCGTCAGCACGACGTTGATCGCCGCGAAGACCGGCACCGCGAGGCCGAGGATCTGGCCCAGCGCGACAAAGCCAGCCGACACGACGTCGCCCGCTCGCGTGAAGAACGTATCGATGGCGGCCTTCGCCTTGTACTTGGCTTCGCGCGAGGTCGGCAGGAACAGGGCCTGACGCAGCGTGTTCTGGATCGAGTAGTCGGTGCTGTTCTCGAGGATCTTGCCGATGCGAACGACGGCAAGGATCGGCGCGACCGCGATGATTGAGTAGTTGATCAATGCCAGCACCGGCAGCACGAACAGCGCTCCGCGCACGCCGACGTGAACCGAATGACTCGCGACGTGACGAACAGCTGGAGCAGAAACCCCACGAGGTTCACGGTGGCGATGATCGAGCCTGAGAACGCGGTCGATGAACTGACGGCTGGCAGCCACGCTGTCGGGCGCCGTGCCGAACCGGCTCGCGGCCTCCGCAACGATGAGTTTGTTGAGCACGTAGCCGCCGGTCGTGTTGACGACGTTCAGCAGGACGATCAGGACCGCGATCCAGAAGAGGTAGCGATCCTTCCAGATCAGTTCGAAGCCGCCTTCCGGTCCCGAGCGGCTCGCGATCGAGCGCAACCTCCGGCTCGGGCCCGTGCCGTCTCGCGGCGGTTGACGACGAGCGTGACGAAGAGCGCGATCATCAGCACGCCGGCACCGAGCAGCATCAGCGTGTACGGCGTGTAGTTCAGGCCGGTGACGAGCGGTGCGACAGCGGCAGCGCCGACCCAGGCGCCGAGCGACTGTCCGACGCCGATCAGCGGAAACAGCCGGCGCCCCTGCGCCTTCCGTGTAGAGGTCGTTCGCAAATGCCCAGAACTGCGACACGATGAAGACGTTGATGATGCCCGAGCCAGATGTAGAACGCCACGCCTTCGCGGGCCCCCGTCTGCCCCGCGACGTAGAAGAGCGATGAGGTTCGACGCGAAGAACGGCATCATGATCGCGATCAGCCGTGCTCTCCGCACCCGCGATGCCGAGCCAACCATAGAGCGGGACGACGCCGATCAGCAGCAGCGCCTGCGCGGCGGCGGAATACGAGGCGACCTCCGCACCGCCCTCCGTCAGGATGAGCCCGTCCCGGCGGGCTTCATCAGCGAATAGCCCGCCAGCAGCAGGAAGATGTTCAAAGTCAGCAGCAGGGCGCCGACGCCCTCGCCGGCGCGCACGTCGGCAAACAACGACAGGAAGCCGCTCGAGCAGGCTCTTCGGACGCTCGCCGAGCGTCTTGAAGAACGGAAGCGACTGGTGCGAGCGCAGTTCCGGATGCGTGATCAGCGTGCGCGGCTCGGACGAGCTCAAAGTGCGGCTGTCGGACGTGTTCATGGGCGGCTATACCTTCTGGACGACGGGCGGCGTGCGCATCGGCGTTTGCGCGAACGACCGCAGCGACGACGTCTGCGGCAGATGGTGCTGCCACCAGTTGGCGGCGTCGCGCTCGGTCCACTCCGGCGCGCCGCAGTTCATCAGCCGCTCGTCGAGGTCACTCGCGCTCGACGGGACGGTCTGCCGGGTTCTTCTCGAGGCATTGCAGGATGATGCGCTCGAGATCCGGCGGGAATCGGCAGCTCCGTGCGCTGCGACGGCGGATCCGGCGGCGGCCTGCACATGCTTGAGCGCCATGCTCATCGGATTCGAGTCGGGAAACACGAGCGTGCCGGTGAGCAGCACGTAGCCGACGCAGCCGAGCGCGTAGAGGTCGGCTCGCGCGTCCACGTCCGGCTGCCCAGCGCCACTTCCGGCGCCATGTAGCCGGGCGTGCCGGCGGTGACGCCCTCGACGGTCAGGTGCGACGCTTCGTCGCGCGCCAGACGACTTCGCGAGACCGAAGTCGAGCACCTTGACGAAGTCATGCTCCTGCGCCACCTTGCAGATCATGACGTTCGACGGCTTCAGGTCGCGGTGCACCAGATCTCTGCTCGTGCGCTTCCTCGAGCGAGCTGCAGATCTGACGGAGGATGCAGACGACGCGTGACGCCGGCTGCGGACCGAAGGTCGTCGACCAGCGTCTGCAGGCTGATGCCGTCGAGCAGCTCCATCACGTAGTAGAAGCGCCCGTCCTGCGCGGTGCCGAAATCGTAGAGGTATACCGTGTGCGGCGACTGCAGCCCGGCAATCACGTTGGCCTCGCGGCGGAACCGCTTGATGACCATGTCGGCCTGCCTGGCCGACGCCGTGTCATCGGCTTCACGAGCTTGATCGCGGCGGCGCGGGCCAGCATCTGGTGACTCGCCTTCCACACTTCGCCCATCCCGCCTTCGCCGATCGGCGACACGAGCGTGTAGCTGCCCGAGTTCCTGCGCGGTTTGCGCCTCGACAGGCCGTGCCGTAGGTGGCGCGTCCGACGACGTACGCGAGCAAGGCCAGCAGATAGTTGATTCGCCGGCCACATGACGGTCTGGCGCCACGACGCGGTGACGAAATCCAGTCGAGCGGAATTGATGATGTATGCGAGCGGCCAGGTCGTGGCCGCGACGAGACGCGACGACGAGCGTCACGATCGGGCGGTTCGGGATCAACGCGCCGACGAACGACGATCCAGGGGCCGAGCGCCGACAGGCCCAGCAGCGGAACGCGCGGGATCGAACGGTCTCGTCGTTTCGATCATCGAAATCGAGAATCGCCACGACGATCTCGAACACCATGCCGAGACGGAGCATCGTGAGCGCCGGGACGATGCGGTAGCTGTTGCAGCGCGACGAGCGCCGGCCGCCATCAGCACGGACGCCAGCGTCGCGAGCCGATTGATCGGGTCGTCGAGGATCGCCGCGAGCTGCGGCTGGGCGAGGCGCTGAAACACCTGGACGATGACCACGACGCCGGCGAGGAACACGGCGAGGATCGAGAGCCGGGCCGCTGCGTCCTCGATTAGCTTCGGGGGAAGTCCCGTGCGCCCCGGCGCGCCCGCACCGGAGAGCGGGGTCGCGTCGACAGGCATGTGGGTGAGCATCCGGGTCGATCATACGCATAAAATTACAGATACGATGCTCCACGTTTCCCGGATGGCGCGTTTCCTGCGATTCTCCGTGTTCTGGTCGGCCATGGCATTCGCCATGCCGGCGCTTGCCCAGGCTCCCGACGAACCGCAGACCCGCAGCCGAGGCGCTGCAGCGCGAGCGGGAGGAAAAAGAGCGCGCCACCAAGCCGTACGAGCCCAACGGCCTCGAACGTGCGATGCACCTCGGCGAAGCACGCATCCTTCCGCTGCTCCAGCGCGACGGGGTGTACGCCAAGCTTGGGAGCCTGACCACCGGCAGCGGCTTCGCCTACGGCGCGGGCTTCCGCGATCGATCGCTCGTGAAGGGGCGCGGCAGTCTCGATCTGTGGGCCGCAGCCTCGCTCAAGAAGTACTGGGCCCTCGAGGCCCGTGCCCGCTATCCGCTGATCGACGGCTATCGTGTCGCCGTCGAAGGCTACGCGCGCATGTCCAGCTACCCCGAAGAAGAGTTCTTCGGCCTCGGGCCGGATTCGCGCCGCGTCGATCAGGCGCTGTACGACCTGCACGGGCCGCAGGCCGGCGGACAACTCGCCGTGCAGGCGACTCACATGCTCTCGTTTGGCGACCGGCGTCGAATATCTCCGCCCGAGCGTGAGCGACGTGGCAGAGCAACAGACTCCCCTCCATCGAGAAAGTCTTCAACCTGAGCACGGCGCCAGGCCTGGGGCGGGATCTCCAGTACGTGCGGTCGCAGGCGAACGCCACGTTCGACTACCGGCAGCCGCTCAACGCGCGCAGAGGCGGCTGGTACCGGTTCGATTTCAGCCGCTACGACGACCGCGAAGGCAACGCCACCAACTTTACGCGCGCGGACCTCGAGCTGCGGCAGTACGCGAGCTTTCTCGCGGAGCGGCGCGTGCTCGCCGGCCGCATCCGGGTCTCGACCACGGATGCCGACCAGGAGGGCATGATCCCGTTCTTCCTGCTGCCGTTTCTCGGCGGCAACGACACGCTGCGCGGCTTCCGCGCCTACCGCTTTCGCGGGCCGAACTCGATCCTCCTCCAGGGGGAATATCGCTGGGAGATCTGGTCCGGCCTCGAGGCCGCCTTTTTCTACGATGCCGGCAAGGTGACGCAGAACCGCGACGACCTGAATTTCAAGATCGCTCGAGCGTGACTACGGCTTCGGCTTTCGCTTCAACACGGACAACGGCGTCATCATGCGAGTTGACGCGGCCTTCGGCAGCCGCGATGGGAAACATCTTCATGTGGTCTTTGGCGGCATTTTCTAGACGCGTCTTCCGCTCGTGGTGAGCTTGTCGAACCACGAGCACGGCGGCTCGTCCTTCCGCCTTCGCCAAGGCTATGGCGGACCGCCGAAGCGCGAAGTGCGGAGGCTGGTCGACAGGCTCAGGACGAGCGCTGTTCTGGTGGTGGCGGCGGCTGTCGCCGCACGACCGTGCTGGTCACGACCGCTCAGCCCCGCTTTTATCCCCGACGATCCGATCTGGACAGACGACGACAGGACGCTGGATGCGTCGAAGGCTCGCGCCGTCGAGGACTCGAACGGCTACGACTTCGTCGTCGAACACGTTCGTGCAACCAGGCGAGCAGCGCGACGTCCGGGCGCTCAACGTGAACACGGTCGACGAGGTGCCCGATTCGAGCTGGTTCACGAATCGCATCGGGCGTCGCGAGCTTTCGCTCGACGAGATCGTGCGCGGTCCCGACTCGCTTGCCGTCGATCTCGCTCGACGGCTGGGTCGTGTCCGCGCGGCAAGTCGACCGGCGTCCAGCCCGGGTTCCGCATGAAGGATCCCAAGGACCCGGCCGGCCAGCTCTATCAGATCGAATTCGATCCGCCGTCGAATCCGGAGATGGCGACCGGCGCCGAGATCATCGGCACGGCCTTCTACTACGCCTTCGGCTATCACACCGTCGAGGTTTACCTGGCGGAGCTGGATCCGGCGAAGATCAGGATCGCGCTGAAGGCGCGAAGGTCGTTCGATCCGCTGATCGGCGAGAAACGCGCGCTGACCCGACTCGATCTCGACAAGGTCTACAGTCGCGGCGCGCGGCAGCCCGAACGGAAAATTACCGTGTGCTCGCGAGCCGGTTCGCCGACCGGGAAGCCGCTGGGCAACTTCCGCTATTACGGCACCCGTCCCGACGATCCGAACGACATCGTCGCGCACGAGCACCGGCGGGAGCTGCGCGGCGCGCGCGTGTTCGGCGCCTGGCTGAACCACGACGACTCGCGCGGCGTGAACAGCCTGGACTTTCTGACCACCGAAGGCAGCCGCAAGTACGTCAAGCACTACATGTTCGATTTCGGATCGATCATGGGCAGCGGCACCGTGTTCGCCCAGCGGCACCGCGCCGGCAACGAGTACATCCTCGAGTGGAGTCCCGGGTGGAGGACGCTCGCGACGCTCGGGCTGTACACGCAGACCGTGGCTCCACTATCGACTATCCCGACGTGCCCTCCGTCCGTCGGCCGATTCGAAGGCGACTATTTCGATGCGGCGCAGTGGAAGCCCGAGTACCCGAATCCCGCCTTTGCCAACATGCGCGCCGACGATGCGTTCTGGGCGGCGCGGATCGTGTCGCGGTTCAGCGACCAGGCGATCCGCGCGATTGTCGAGAAGGCGCGGTACACGGACGCGCGCGCGACGGAGTACATCACCGCGACGCTGATCAAGCGCCGCGACAAGGTGCTGAGCACCTGGCTGGCCGGCGTCAACCCGATCGCGGATATCGCGATGAGCGACAGCGGTGAGCTCACGTTCGTCAACGCCGCCGTCGACGCGGGCGTGGCGAAGCCCGCGAGTGGCTATCGCGCCGCGTGGTCCACGTTCGATAACGTCACGCGCGAGTCGAAGCCCATCGGCGAGACATCGGGTTCGATGACGCGGCTGTCCGCGCCGCCCGGTCTGCCGTCGGCGGCCGGGACGTATCTTCGGATAGAGGTCGCGGCCATGGACGGACCGCATCCGTCATGGACGGAGCCAGTGCACGCGTACTTCTCGCGGACGGGTTCGACCTGGAAATTAGTTGGACTCGAGCGGATACCAGATTAGAAGGCGTTCTAGACGCGATCGCTGCGTGGCTGAGCTTGATCGCCGGTGTGGACTCACCGGGAGAGATGGCGCAATCTGCCTTACACTCTCCGGGTCACAGACAGCAACGGTCCGGTTCCGAGCCGTCTGGAAAGGGAGGTGGCAGGTGTCGATCAAATCAGGCGTCGCCGCCGCTGTGCTGGTGCTCTTGACCGCGGGAGGGATCGCGCAAGCGCCGCAGGACAAGGGCGGCGGGAACGAGACGGGTCCGTACCAGGTCGTGGCCGGGTGGCCGCAGAACTACTGCGGCGCGGGCCACATGATCGGGTCCACGGCGGGCATCTGGGCGGAGAGCCCCGACCGCGTCTACATCTTCAGTCGCGGCTGCCTGCCCGAAGTGAAAGACGTCGGCAATCAGGGCGATTTCATCCCGAGCCGCAACGCGTCCGGCTACGACATGTCCCAGAGAGATGCTCAGCGACACCCGCGCTGGGACCACGTCTTCAACGTCGTCGATCGCAACGGCAAGCTGATCGAGTCGTGGGAGCAGCACAACAAGCTGTTCGTCCGGCCTCATCGCATCCTCGTGAATCCCTACGATCAGCAGCGGCACGTGTGGCTGGTGGACGACGGCGCGCATTCCATCTACAAGTTCACGCGCGACGGAAAGCTGGTGACGCAGCTGGGCGAGTTCAAGGTGCCTGGCAATGACGCGACGCACTTCGCGCGGCCGACCGACATCGCCTGGCTCCCGGACGGCACGTTCTTCGTCAGCGACGGATACGTGAACACGCGCGTCGTGAAGTTCGACAAGGATGGCAAGTTCGTCATGACGTGGGGGGAGAAAGGCAACGCGCCGAACGAAACACGCCCCGGCTTCATGAACACGGTGCACGCCATCGCGATCGACAAGAACCGGCGCCTCTACGTCAGCGATCGGGCGAACTCCCGCATTCAGGTGTTCGACGAAAACGGGAAATTTATGGATGTCTGGCCGAACGTCCGCCGGCCGTACTCGTTCCTGCTGTCGGAGGATCAGCACCTCTGGGTGGCCGACGGCATCACGCAGAAGTTCCTGAAATACGATCTGACCGGCAAGCTGCTCTACTCGTGGGGAACCTTCGGGGCGTTTCCAGGCGGATTCTGGGGCGTTCACCAGTTCCATGTAGACAGCGAAGGCAGTCTGTACACGGCCGACGTGCATGTCGGCCGCCCGCAGAAGTTCCGGCCCAGGCCGGGCGCGGATCGATCGACGCTCGTGGGCCCGTACATGCGCGGCGCGGCCACCAACTGAGCGACCGTCGTGGGCCGGGGACGTACGCGGCAGTCGCGTCCCCGGCACACAGCAATCCCGATCCCAGTCGAAACTGAAGGGGACGACGTTGGTCGAATAATCAACGCGCCGGCAGGCGCTGCCTCAACTCTTCAGTCCAGTTGTGCACGACGATGATGGGCGGCGACGGCGTGCCTGTCGATGCTGGCTCGGCGCTTGCCGCGGCTTTGATCATGAGGAACTGTTTGCCGTCGCGCGTCGCGTCGTAGGGGCGGCCCACTCCCGTGAAATATCGCGTCTCGAACAGCCTGGTCGGATTGCCGGCGCTGAACGTCGGAGTCGTCTTCACCGGCACCGTCGTCAGCCGACCTGTCGCATCGAGATAAAACAATTCCCGACCGGTCCGCGCCCACAACGGGTGCGTGCCACCGGTCGTCGAAATCTGCCAGCGCCCATTGTCGACCTTCGGAAACGGACGGACGTAGATCTGCTGCTGGCCCGACTCGGTCGACTGGTACGCGAGCCAATGGCCGTCGGGCGAGATGTCGCCGTTGACCTGCACCGCATTCGAGCGAAGCAGCGGTTCCGTGCGAGGCTTGGCGTCCAGCGACAGCAGCCCCAGGCCGGTACCCAACCCAGCGAAGCCTGAGCCCGCGGATTGCCGGAGGATCACGAGCTTGCCGTCGGGAGAGATTGAATACGGGGCCTCGGCGTTTTCTGCGTTCGTCAGGCGCTCGGCGGTGCCGGTGCCGTCCGCGGCCTGCCAGAACACCTTCTCGTGGCCCTCACGGTTTGACGCGAAGAGTATGCGCCGACCGTCCGGGGTCCACGCAGGGTTATTATCGTTGGCGGCATCGAACGTCAACCTCGTCAGGGTCTGGCGGGCGCGATCCCAGATCCAGATATCGTTTTCCTGATCGCGGATGTCGAGCGCGATTCTGGAATCATCGGGAGAGAGGCGTGGCATCGAGTAGGCTCGAGGCGGCGCGGCCGCAATCGGCTCCTCCCGTCCCTGCCTGTCGACCAGCACGAGCGCGCGTTGCGGTGCGAGGGCAGACGTCAGCGTGCCCTGGACATAAACGAGCGTTCCGGTGCTCGAAACCGAGAATTCCGCGGCGCCGCTCTGCTTGGTCATGACCTGTTCGACGATCGGTACCGGATCGCTCAACACATCGAGCTTCACCGGATCGAAGCGGACCGCGCGCAGCGCGCCCGCAGCGGCGTAGACGAGGTACCCTGGGCCGGAGCCGGCACGAGGCGCGACGTACTCGGCGTGCCCGCCGCCGCGCAGGAGTGTCCTGACCTCGCGGGTCTTCAGGTCGACGACGCCAACCTGCGCCGCGTCGAGCGTGCCGCTCTGGGCGCTCACAATCGTGAACAGCGCGGCGCGTCCGCCCGGCAGAATCGACGGGAACCAGTGATTCACCTCGCCTCGTTTGGCATCAAGCGTCGTGATCGGCTTCGGCTCGCCACCGCCTGCCGGCACGCTGAAGAGGCCCGTGGAACGTGCAGCTGTGGCGAACACTATCGTGTTGTCCGATCCCCAGCTCGCGCCGCGCAACTGCCCCGGAAGACGGCAGACGGTGATCGACGGTCCGCCGGACATCGAGACCTTGTGGAGTTCATTGACTCCGCCGACGGCTCCCCCACCAGCGAAGAATCCGATCCAGCGACCGTCGGGCGAGACGAACGGGCTCGCGCCGGTAATGCCGCCCAGCGGGACCGCGTCGAGCTGATCGACCGCACGAACCATCAACTGTGCCGTGCCAGTGCCGGTCCCGACGGTGTACACGATGTGCGCGCCATCTGGCGCAATCGCGATGTCGCGAAACGGACTGCCTGTGCTCAGTGTCCTCGGCGCGTCGATCGTCGAGATGCTGAAGCGCAGCGGCTGCTCGGCGGCCGGCTGCGGCTTCAGCAGCCATGCGCCAGCCGCGGCAAGCCCGGCGAGGATCACACTCGCGGCCGCCGCCAGCAGCCACTGAGTGCGTGTCGACTTCGGTGGCGCCTTCGCCTCAACGCGCGGCACTTCGCCGCCGCCTTCGGCGATCCATTCGAGCTGGCTGACGAGATCGCTCGCCGTCTGCCAGCGGCGATCCGGATCTTTCGCGAGACATCGGCCGACGACCCACGCGAGCGCCGGCGGCGCGGCGGCTCGATGCGTATTCACCGGAAGCGGCGTGTCCTTCAGAATCGCGCCGATGAGGCTCACCTGCGTCTTGCCGTGGAACGCCTTTCGGCCAGTGAGCATCTCGTAGAGCACGCAGCCGAACGCGAAGATGTCGGTGCGCGGATCAGCTTCCGCGCCCTCGAGCTGCTCCGGCGCCATGTACTGAAACGTTCCGAGGATCGTGCCCCGCGCCGTGATGTTCGGCGGCGTCGTCATCGTCGGCGGCGCGGTGAGGTTCGTGCCGCGAGAGGCGCCCGACGCACCGGCTGCAGCAACCGCACTGGCCCAGCCCGTGTGACCGCCCTTGGCGAGGCCGAAGTCGAGCAGCTTCGCGCCGGTCTTCGTGATCAGCACGTTGCCGGGCTTCAGGTCGCGATGGACGATGCCCGCGCGGTGCGCGGCGTCGAGCGCGCTGCCGATCTCGATCCCGAGCCGCAGCACGTCTTCGATGGGCAGGCCCTGATCCTTGAAGCGCGCGACTTCGTCGGCCAGCGTGACGCCATCCAAAAACTCCATGACCAGGAACTCGATGCCATCCTGGCGGCCGACGTCGAAGAGCGGGCAGATGTGCGGATGGCTGAGCGACGAGATGACGCGCGCTTCGCGATCGAAGCGCTCTCGAAATTCGGGATCGACGGCCAGCGCGTCGGGGAGGACCTTGATCGCGACGATGCGATCGAGGCGCGTGTCGCGGGCTTTGTAGACTTCGCCCATACCGCCCGCCCCGAGGGGCGAGACGATCTCGTACGCGCCGAGGCGCATTCCGCTGTCGAGGGGCATCCGCGCGGGTGATTATCGGTGAACGGATGGGCTTTGCAAAGGCGAATGCAGCGGCGCTGTCGCTGAGAGGGGACCTGGGTCGAGAACGCGCATGCTGTTGCGACCGCGTCGGGCCGGGGCACAGAGAAGGCCGCTATCAGAAGCCGTCGACCTCAGAACATTCAATTCCCTCGCAGCACGCCTCGTCATCGCCTCTGGATGTAGAGATTCCACCCGGATTCTTACGGCACAAATGCATGCGTGCTTCGATATCCAACCGCAAGCTGGGCAGCGTCGGTATGAAGCAGCCGGACGTCTTCAATGCGCACGTTCGTCGCTTCCGGGCGAAAGCCAACCGGGTGGAACTCCGACATCAGCCATCCGATGGGCAAGCGGCCACTTCGCTTCGTGTCGCGCCGCGCTCGATGTGGGAACGAGGCCCCAACCGAGATTCAGACGCCGCACGGGGGCTCGCGGACTCGAGAACTCGATCCCGGTGGCGATCGAGCGGCAACGTTGTATCTTGTGAGTGGACCCTGTGACGTCACCGGCGCGAAGACTCGTCCCCATCGTTCTCCTGTTCGCGGCGGCAGCCTATCCGGCGCTCTTCGGTCAGACCGTCCGGCTGCCGAACCGGCCGGACTCCGTGAAGTTCGCGGCGATTGGCGACAACGGCAACGGCGAACGGGAGCAGTACGAAGTCGCCGACCAGATGACCAGGCTCCAGGCGACCTTCCCGTTCGACCTCGTCATCATGCTGGGCGACAACATGTACGGCAGTCAGCGACCCGCGGACTTCGTCAAGAAATTCGAACAGCCGTACGCGGCACTGCTCCGGCGGAACGTGAAGTTCCAGGCCGCGCTCGGCAACCACGATCGACCCGAGAACGTGGGGTACGAACTGTTCAACATGGCCGGGCAGCGGTACTACACCTACGTCCGCAGGAACGTCCGCTTCTTCGCGCTCGACAGCACGCTGATGGACCGCCGGCAGCTCGAGTGGCTCGACGCCGCGCTGAGGGACGCTCGTGAGGACTGGAAGATTCCCTATTTCCACCATCCGCTGTACTCGAACGCCAGCCGCCACGGATCGTCGGTCGACCTGCGCCTGCTGCTGGAGCCGATCTTCCTCAAATATGGGGTGAACGTGGTCTTCTCCGGTCACGATCACGTGTACGAAAGGCTCAGGCCGCAGAAAGGCATCCACTACTTCGTCTCCGGCGCCGCGGGCATGTTGCGGAGGGGCAACATGCGGTCCTCGGAGCAGACGGCCGCCTCCTTCGACCAGGACCAGAGCTTCATGCTGATCGAGGTTGCCGGCAACGACATGTTCTTCGAGGCCGTGAGCCGCACCGGACGGGTCGTCGATACTGGTGTGATCAACCGGCAGCGGGGGCCGACGAACTAACGTGGCCCAGCGCATCCGCGTCTCGAGCGCCACGCTGCCGCAACTGTGGCACTTCGCGCTCGAGCACCTGCTCGCGCTCCCGGTTGGCGCCGCGATCGCGCTGGTCTGGGCCAACGTGCGTCCGGAGAGCTATTTCAGCTTCACCTACTCGATCGCGTTCGCCGTCAACGACGTCGGCATGGCGTTCTTCTTCGCGCTGATGATGAAAGAAGTGGTCGAGGCGACCGCCCCCGGAGGCATGCTCCATCCGTTCCGACGGGCGTTGCTGCCGGTGGTCGCCGCTATCGGCGGAGCGGCCGTTCCCGCCGTGCTGCACGTCTTCATCGTCGATGGACTGGACGAGCCCGCGCTGAGGGTTGCCTGGCCGATCGCGCTCACGGTCGACCTCGCCGTCAGCTATTTCGTCGCCCGGATCATTTTCGGGAAGCAGTCGGTGATTCCGTTCGTGATCCTGATCGGCATCGCGAGCGACGCGCTCGCCTTTCTGGCGATCGCGTTGTTTCATCCGACAGAGGATCTCAGGCCGGGCCGGGGCGCGCTGCTGTTTGCCGTGGCTCTCGCGCTCGCAGCCGCGCTGCGGCGGGCGCGCGTGAAGAGCTTCTGGCCGTATTTGCTGGGGGCTGGCAGCGCGTCGTGGTACGCGTTCTTCACGAGCGGGCTTCATCCAGCGCTCGCGCTCGTCCCGATCATGCCGTTCCTGCCGCACGCCGCGCGCGATCCGGGGTTCTTCGTCGACGCCAGCCCCGACGCGCGCGACACGTTGAACCGGTTCGAGCTGTGGTGGCGGCATCCTGCGCAGATCGCGCTCTTTTTCTTCGGGCTCGTCAACGCGGGCGTGTCGTTCAGCGAGCTCGAGCCGGGTACATGGGGATTGCCGGCCGCAGTCATCGTTGGCCGGCCGATCGGCATCTTGATTGGCGCCGGCCTCGCGTTCGCCGCGGGTCTGCATCTGCCGGAACGGTTTGGCTGGCGCGAGCTCGTCGTCGTGGGATTCACGGTGGCGATCGGCTTCAGCGTCGGCTTGTTCGCCTGCGCCGCGCTGCTGCCTCCGGGCCAGTTGCTCGCGGAGTCGCGCATGGGCGTCCTGCTGACGCTGGCCGGCGCGCCGCTGGCGTTCCTGTCGGCGCGGCTGCTGCGTGTTGGTCGGTTTGCGCTGTAGCAGGACGCGCGTCCTGGGGCCTTTGTTCTTCGTTCTTGGTCCGTCCTTCGTCCCTGGGTCCCTGGGTCCGTCCTCTGTTCTGGGTCCTTGGTCCCGCTTGTGCGAACGCACGAAGGACACCGGACCTGGGACGGACCAAGCACTAAGGCCCAAGAACCAGGGACGATCCGCTACACCGAACTGGACACCGCTATAACCCTTACCGCGCGGAGCCGAAGACAAAACCGATCGAGCGTTCGATGGGGTTGTAGAACCTGCCGAAATCGGGAGACGTCAGGTTGTGCTGCACATCGCGCTCCCCCGCCGCTCCGAAGACGTTGTACATCTTCAGGCCGGCTCTGAAGCGGCGCGAGCCGACCTTCCAGGGCCGCGACAGTGAGAAATCCAGCGTCTGGACGCGAGGCAGCCGGCCGGCACGGTTTCGCGGGCCGACGAAGTCCTGAAACTCATTGACCGCCGACCACGGGAACCCGGATCGCACCTCCAGCACGGGCGCCAGATCCCAGCGCCCCGGCAAACCCAGCGTGCCGCGCACGAGCAGCCGGTGCCGGACGTCGGTCGGGATCAGATTGCGCTCGTTCACGCGAACGACCGGGTTGCGCAGGTTGCCGAAGAACTGATCGTAGCCGTTGAGATCCGCGATGCCGTTGGCTGATACGTACGAGACGGTGAGGTCCCGCCGCTCGCCTCCCAGATACCGCGCCGTCGCCTCGAGCTCCCGATACCGCGACGCGCCCGTGCTCGACAGCCGCAGTTCTCCCCGGCCGGGATCGGGCGACAGAATGAACTCGTGGGAGCCCTGACGCCTCAGAAACGCGGCCTTCAGCAGCAACCGGCGCCCAAACCGCTGGTTCCATTCGACGTTGGCGACATTCGCTTCGGGTGTTCGCAGAACGCCGTCGATGACATTGCGGAACGCGATGGCCGGACCCAACGACGACCCGTCCGGAAGAAATCGAGCGACCGTTCGCGATTCGTAGTGCGTGAAGGCGCCGACGTTCAACGGTGTCCGCTGCACGAAGTTGCCATACCCGCCGCGCAGAATGCCGCGGCCCTCGGGCAGGATGCTGATGCCCACGCCGGCCCGGGGTGAGTAGTTGATGCGCTCGACGATCTGATCGCGATCCAGACGCATGCCGAATTCGAAGGTCACGCGTGAGCCGACGCGCCAACGATCCTGGGCGAACACGGCGAATTCCGCTCCGCTGACGTTTTGCTCTGTCCGCCCGCCGAACACCGTCCGCTCCGCGAGCGAGCCGTCGAGTCGCCGGATCTCCACCGGCCGGCTGGCGCTGAAGCCCTTGAAATCGGACTGCTGCAGATCGATGCCGACTTTCGAGACGTGGTCCCCCCGAAACAGATGATGCGAAAAGCTGAGCGCTTCGACCCATTGGTGGCTGGCGACTTCGCGCTCCTGGTCGTTGAAGAACCGTCCACTCTGGGTCTGTGGCGCGTACACAATCGGACCTGGATTCTCGGTGTTGACGTTGACCTCAAACCACCGGCCGGAGAGCGTCGTTTCGAGGACGGCGTCCCTTGCAATCGCGAGCCGATCCACGGCGCCGAGCGATGCGCCGCTTTGATTGACGTCGGGCGTCACCTCGAGGGGGCGAAACGTGTTCATCGTCGCGCCTTTGATCCGCCGTGGGAACACAATCAGCCCGCCGCCGAGCGTGTGCCGCGCCGACACGACGCTGTCCACGCGGGTGAACGAGTCGAAGCTTCTCAGCTCCATCTCGGGCTCATCGGGCAGGCTTCGCACCGGCGTTGTCACATACCGGAACTGCACGTCCTGAGCCAGGAACGCGCGGTCACGTTTGATCGGACCTCGAGCCGAGAAGCGCGGCTCGAACGCACGCAACTGCGTCAAGGATCGGCGCACGCGCGGGAAAAGATTTCCGGGTTTGAGCTCCCACTCGTTCGTGCCGCGACGGGTCCGAATGCGGGTGATGCTCGACGTAAAGCGTCCGTACTCCGCGGCGAACGGATTCGCGAGCACTTCGACCGATTCGATGCTCTGCCCCGGTACTTCGAGATCGGCATCGCCGGTCGACGGATCGATCAGGCTCGCGCTGCTGATCTGCAGCGCGCTCTGCGTCGGCAGCCCGCCCTTCACGCGCAGGCGGCCGTCGGGACCTCGCACGACGCCGGGCAACAGCAGCATGAGGTTCTGGAAGTCGTCGCCCAGGAGCGGCGCCACGTCGAGCACCGCGCCCGAGAGCATGTCGCTCATCGAGACGGGCTGCACACTGTTGGTGGGCGACGGCATCGGCGATCGGACGTCGATCGTGGGCATGACGAACGTCAGGTGAATGTCGGCCAGCACCTGGGCCACTTCGTTCGCCCGAACGTCGAACGGCGCGGAGTCGGCCGGCAGAAAACCGTCCCGCGTGGCCGTGACGACATAGCGGCCGGGCGGCACGTCCGGAAACGTGACCATCCCGGAACCGTCGGTCATCGTGCTCGCCAGCACCATCGCCTCGGATGCCCGGCGCAGCGTAACCTGCACCCCAGACAGGTTGACGGTTCCGTCGAGCGTCGTGACAGTCACGACGACGCGCCCCGTTGTGGCGGGCTGCTGAGCATCACTCGCGGCTGCGCGAACCGCCAGCGCGACGACGAGAAACAAAGATAGGACTGCACGCGCACGAGAAAGGCGCGCCGCTCGGACAGGCACGGCCGGGTACTGTACACTGTCGCGCTCATGCCGCAGAACGCCGCCCCACCCATCCTGCCGACCTTCGACGACGTCGAATCCGCAGCGCGGCAGATCACCGGTGTCGCGCACCGCACTCCGGTCGCGACATCGCGCACCATCAACGCCCGAACCGGCGCCGACGTGCATTTCAAGTGCGAGAACCTGCAGCGAGGCGGCGCCTTCAAGTTTCGCGGCGCCTACAACGCGCTGTCGCGGTTCGACGCCGCCGCCCGCGCGCGCGGCGTGGTCACGTTTTCGTCGGGCAACCACGCGCAGGCGATTGCCCTCGCGGGACAGGTGCTCGACATCCCGCGCGTCATCGTGATGCCGTCCGACGCGCCGGCCGTCAAGCGCCGCGCCACCGAGGGCTACGGCGGCGAAGTCGTGCTCTACGACCGCGACCGCGAGGATCGCGAGGCCATCGGACGCCGGCTCGCGGGAGAACGCGGGCTGACGCTGATCCCGCCGTACGATCACCCGCACATCATTGCCGGCCAGGGAACCGCTGCTCGCGAGCTCTTCGAAGAGACCGGCGCGCTCGATTACCTCTTCGTTCCGTGCGGCGGCGGCGGGTTGCTGTCGGGATCGGCGATTGCGGCGCGGGCGATGGCCCCGGACTGCAAGGTCATCGGCGTCGAGCCGGCCGCCGGCGATGACGCCGCGCGATCGTTTCGAACGAAAACCCTCCAGACAGTGCACAATCCGAAAACGGTGGCCGACGGCGCGCGGACGCCGTCGCTCGGCGCCCTCACGTTTCCGCTCGTCCTCGACCACGTCTCCGACGTCGTCACCGTGGACGATGACGTGCTGCTGCGTGTGATGTTCTATCTGTGGGAGCGGCTCAAGCTCGTCGTCGAACCGACAGGCGCGCTGGGCGCCGCGGCGGCGCTCGAGGGCACGACGCCGATTCGCGGCGCGCGTGTCGGCGTGATCCTGAGCGGCGGGAACGTGGACCTGACGCAGATCGCATCATGGCTCGCCCTGCAGTGACACGGTTCGCCGCGTGGATCGTCGCCCTCGGGCTCCTGGTCGCCGGCCGCGCCGTGGCGCAGGAGCCGAGTCCGCCAACCCGCAGCGCGCAGGTCACGCTGCTCCACATCAACGACGTCTACGAAACGATGCCGATCGACGGCCGGGGCGGCCTCGCGCGCATCGCCACGCTGAAACGGCGCCTCGCCGCGTCGGGGCAGACGCCGCTGGTCACGCTCGGCGGTGATTTCCTTTCGTCGTCTGTCGCCTCGACCGTCTTCATGGGCAAGCAGATGATCGACGGCTTCAACGCGATGGGTCTCGACATCGCGACGCTCGGCAATCATGAGTTCGACTTCGGCAAGGACGTCCTCCTGCAGCGGATGGCGGAATCGAAGTTCCAGTACGTCGTCACGAATGTGCTCGACGAGTCGACCGGCAAGCCCATCGGCAACGCCGCGCCCTTTTCGATTCGAACAGTGGATGGTTTGAAGGTCGGGTTCTTCGGGTTGTGTCTCAACAGCGAGGAAGTCAGCCCCGACAGACGGCGCGGACTCCGGTTCCTGCCGCCCCTCGACGCAGCCGGTACGGCAGTCGCATCTCTGCGAGCCGAGCGCGTCGACATCATCGTCGCCGTGACCCATTTGAGTTACGAGGAGGATCGACAGCTCGCGCTGCGCTATCCGGACATCGGCGTGATTCTCGGCGGCCACGAGCACTATCAAATCACCGCGGTCGTGGGCCGGACATTGATCAGCAAGGCGGGATCCGACGCGAGATCGGTGGCCCGGATTGATTTGCGCAAGAACGCGACCGGCGTCGATCGCCACATCGCCTTGATTCCAATCGACGCCGAGATCCCCGACGACCCGCAGACCGCGCGTGTCGTGGCGGACTACGAGACCCGGTTGGGGACCGCGCTGGAAGCGGTCGTTGCGACGAGCCTGACGCCGCTCGACGGAGAATCCCGCCAGCTCCGCAGCAGCGAAACGAACCTCGGCAACCTGCTCGCGGACGCCATGCGCGCCCATGTCGGGGCCGACGTGGCGATCATCAACTCCGGGTCGATTCGCGGCGATCGGACGTTCGCCGCGGGGCAGCTGTCCCGTCGCGAGCTGCTGACGATGCAGCCGTTCGGCAACAAAGTGTGCAAGATCGAGGTGACCGGCCGGACGATCGTGGACGCGCTCAAGTCGGCCACCGAATCGTGGCCGGCCGCCGCCGGGCGCTTTCCGCAGGTGTCAGGGTTGACCTTTACGCTCGATCGCACTCGGCCGGCGGGCGATCGCGTGGGTGACGTACGCGTCGGCGGCACACCGATCGCGCTGGATCGCCGCTACTCGCTGGCGACCTCGGACTACCAGATCGGCGGTGGCGACGGGTACACGATGTTCGGCAATCAGCGCATGCTGGTCGGCTCCGAGGCCGCCGACTTGATCGTTACAGCCCTAGAAAACTATCTCGCGGCCGCCAAGCAAGTGTCGCCGAAGGTCGAGGGACGGATTCAGATCCGTTGATTGTGGCGCGGGGCTTCCGCCTTCGCTAAAGCTACGGCGGACCGCCGCCGGCGATTCGCGGAGCGAATCGCCCAAACAGTGCTGCTTTCGTCGGGTCGCTTCGCGACCCGACGCGGCGGAGGCTGGTCAGCCCTGCGGTTCCGCAGCCCTGAAGGGCTGCGCCACTTTCCGATCACGCCGAGACGCGTTCATGCGCGACCAGTAGACGCGGAACCCAAGCAGCACCAGCACGACCGCGCCGTAGGTCAGCGGTCGCCGCACGTCCGCTTTGACCAGCCACCAGTAGTGAAGGACGCCGAGCACGCCGGTCGCGTAGACGAGGCGATGGAGCCGGTTCCAGCGCTTGCCGCCCAGCCACCGAATCGACGCCGCGGTCGATGTCAGCGCGAGCGGAAGCATCGTGAACCACGTCGTGAAGCCGACGGTGATGAAGGGCCGCTTGTAGATGTCCTCGCCGACCGATGCGACGAGGTTCCGCAGCGTCGAGAACGCGACGATCCCGTCGGGAAAATCGAGGCCGGCGAACCGATCCACGATCGCGTAGGTCAAAAAATGAAGACTGCCGTAGAAAAACGCGAACAACCCCACCATCCGCCGGAACCGGATCGCCGCGTTCCAGCCGGTGAGCCGGCGCAGCGGGGTCATCGCCAGCGTGATGCAGATGAACCGCAGCGTCCAGGTGCCGGTGTGCGTGGTGAGATCGGCGAGCGGGTTGGCGCTGAGATTCCCGGTGAGCGCCGCCCAGACCAGCCAGACGAAGGGTCCGAGCGAGGCTAAAAAGACCGCTGGCTTGAGTACGAAACGCAGGGTGCGGTCAGACATTTCAGAGTTCAGATTTCAGACTTCAGATTGATTTCAGATTTCGGAATTCAAGCAATCAATCTGAACTCTGAAATCTGAATTCTGAAATGCGGCGTCAGTAGTTCTTGCGAAGGTCCATCCCCGAATACAGCGATGCGACCTGGTCGGCGTAGCCGTTGAACATCAGCGTCTTGCGACGGAAGAACTCGCCGATCCGCCGCTCGGTGGCCTGCGTCCAGCGCGGATGATCGACCGCGGGGTTCACGTTCGCGTAGAAGCCGTACTCGCTCGGCGCCTGTTCCTGCCAGGTGTTGACCGGCTGCTTTTCGACGAACCGGATCTTCACGATCGACTTGATGTGCTTGAAGCCGTACTTCCAGGGCACGGCCAGCCGCAGCGGAGCGCCGTTCTGGTTCGGGACGACTTCGCCGTACAGCCCAACGACGAGAATCGTCAGCGGGTGCATCGCCTCGTCCATGCGCAGCCCTTCGACGTAGGGCCATCGGAGGACGGGCGATCGGGTGCCGGGCATCTGCTTGGCGTCGAAGAGCGTGGTGAACTCGACGTACTTCGCCTTCGACGTCGGCTCGCACTTCTTGATGAAGTCGGCAAGCGGAAAGCCGACCCACGGAATGACCATCGACCACGCCTCGACGCAGCGGTGCCGGTAGATGCGATCTTCGAGCGTCTGGCCCTTCAGGATGTCTTCGAGCTGCCAGGCCGCTTTCTTGTTGCACTCACCGTCGACGGTCACCGTCCAGGGCTCGGGCTTGAGACTCCGCGCGTACTGGGCGGGCGCGTCTTTGTCCACGCCGAACTCGTAGTAGTTGTTGTAGGTCGTGATTTCTTCCCACGTGTTGGCTTTCTCGACCTTCGGGTCGAGGCTCGAGGGGCTTGGCTTCACGTTTTGCAGCTTGCGCCCGTGCGGCGCGGGCTGCGCCGCGTCGAGGATCGCCTCGGCGCCGATGACGCCGGTGGCCGCCGCCGCGGCCGTGCCGGCCGCCGCCTGAATGAACTGCCGCCGGTTCACGTAGAGCTTCCGGTCGGTGATCTCCGAGCTCGGAATGTCCGCCGGAGGTTTGATCAGCATATGTTCATTATACGGGCGCGTCCGGCCGACGGATGGGCCGGTGACATCTGGTGCCAGGACGCCAAGAACGCCAGTCCGCACAGGTTGTTTTTCTCTGCGCGAGGTTACGCCGCTCCGCCCGGCTGCGCGATCGTGACGATGTGCTACGCTCGGTTTGCCGCATGTCCGCGCCAACCTCGACCAGCTCGCCGACGGGCGAGAGCTACACGGACCTCATGTCGCTGGCCGTTCATGAGTTTCGGACGCCTTCCAGCGTCGTGGCCGGGTACCTGCGGCTCGTCCTGCGCGAGGGCGGCGACCCGCTCACGGATCAGCAGCGGAAGATGCTGACGGAAGCGGAAAAATCCTGCGCGCGGTTCATCGCGATCGTTGGAGAGTTGAGCGACATCTCGAAACTCGACAGCGGATTCTTCACCTTGGCGCGCCAGCCGCTCGACGTGTTTGCACTCGTCGCCGATGTGGCCGAGCATGTGCATGAGGCGAGAGATCGCGAGGTACGATTGGACGTGCGGGGAGCCGACACGGGCGGCTCGGTGACGGGGGATGCCGAACGGCTCCGCACCGCGTTCCACGCGATTTTCCGCGCGGTTCTCCGCGAAAAGGCCGGTCCGGTGACGGTGGTGGCCGAGCGGCGCTGTGTGGAGCGCGACGGCCAGCTGTCAGCGGTGGTCGTCGTCGCCGACGAACCGGATGTACAGACCGTGTACGACAGTTCGCCGGGAGCTCTTCGACGTCAAGCGAGGCGGCCTCGGCCTGGCGTTGCCCATCGCGCGGCGTGTCATCGAAGGTCACGGCGGCCAGATCTGGGCACCGGCGCCCGGCGCGGGTGAAGACCGCGCCAGAGGATCGGCCGTCATCACAGTGCCGATCACGGAGTCGAAGCGTTGAAGAAACCTTTCGTGGCGATCGTCGACGACGATTCGGCGTTCGCGAACTACCTTCGGACGTTCCTGTCGCTGCGCGGCTACGACACGCGATCCTATTCGCGCGGCGACGAGCTGATCGCGGCGGTCAAGCAAGGCGATCCGCCCGACATCGTGCTGCTCGACGTCATGATGCCCGGCATGAACGGGATCGAAACGCTCCGCGCGCTCAAGAGCGCCAAGCCCGACTTGCAGGCCATCATGCTCTCCGGCCGCGAGCACGCCTCGACCATCGTCGAAGCGGTGCGCCTGGGCGCGGCCGACTACGTGGTGAAGCCGGACGATCCGGAGGGTCTCGGCGAAATCCAGCTCGACGCAGCGATCAAGAGCGCGATTGAAAAGACCCGTCTGGTGTCGGAGATCAGCCAGCTGCGCCGGCAGCTGAGCGACGACGAGGACCGCGCGTTTCTGTTCTGGGGCGACAGCCCCGAGATGAAGTCGATCGCGCAGGTCATCGAGCAGGTGTCCGACAACGATGTGACCGTGCTGATTCTGGGTGAGAGCGGCGTCGGCAAGGAGCTGGTCGCGCGCGCGATTCACCAGCGGTCGCCCCGCAAGGACCGCCCGTTCGTGAAGGTCAACTGCGCGGCGCTGCCGTCCGAGCTCCTGGAGAGCGAGCTGTTCGGTCACGAAAAGGGCGCGTTCACCGGCGCGGCGATGACCCGCATCGGCAAGTTCGAGCAGGCCGACACCGGCACCATCTTCCTCGACGAGATAGGGGAGATGAAGGCGGCCCTGCAGGCCAAGCTGCTGCACGTCCTGCAGGACGCCCAGTTCACCAAGCTTGGCAGCAACAAGCCGATCAACGTGGACGTGCGGATCGTGGCGGCGACCAACCGCGACCTCGAGGCCATGATGCTGCGGAACGAGTTCCGCGAAGATCTCTACTACCGCCTGAAAGTGATCGAGGTGACGGTGCCGCCGCTGCGCGAACGGCGCAGCGAAATCAGCCACCTCACCCACTTCTTCATGGACCGCTACGCGCGCCGCTACAACCGGCCGGTGCGCGAGCTGTCGGCCGAGCTCACCGAGCTGTTCCAGTCCTACGAATGGCCCGGCAACATCCGTGAGCTGGAAAACATGATGAAGCGGATCGTCATTCTGCAGGACGAGCACCTCGTGATTCGCGAGATGACGCGGGCGCCGCGGCCGACGCCGGCCTATGCGGCCGCAGGCGGCGGATCACCGGCGGTCGACACCGACGCAGGCGACGCCGTCGCCGTCGCTGACGAGGACGAGGCGGACGAAGACTCGACGGCAGCCGCGTCTGGACGACTCGCCGACGTGTCGAAAGCGGCCGCCCTGAAGGCGGAGCGCACGGTCATCGAGGACACGCTTCGGCAGGTGCACTGGAACCGCAGGCGCGCGGCCGAGCAACTCGGCGTGAGTTACAAGACGCTGCTCAACAAGATCAAGGAGTGCGGCATCAGCCGCAGCAGCTAAGCCGTATCGCCCGCTGAGCTCCCGTCCGGCTTACTCTGAGAACTTTTCTTCCGACACGTGCCATCCGGCACGTGCGCTGAAAGCCTCTTCCCTTCAGCGCGTTTAGAATTCCCTTTCGAACGACAGATTTTCCTCGCTGGCACCCGCCTTGCTCAACTGGGCCTGTGAGACCGTGACGACTCTACCGAACGAACTGGCGTCCGCGACAGACTCTTCCGACATCGGCGACGCCACCGTGATGGTCGTCGAAGACGATGCCGCGATGTGCGAGTTCCTGCGCACGTTTCTCAACGAGCGCGGCTACCAGGCGATTACCTTCACCAGGCCCGGGGACGCCGTAGAACGGTATCGGTCGGATCGGCCGGCGGCGGTGATTCTCGATATGGCCTTTCCGGGAGCGATGGACGGCCTCGACGCGCTGGCGGCATTCAAGAAGATCGATCGCGATATCCCGGTGATCGTCCTCTCGGGCCAGGGCAGCACCGCGACCGTCGTGCAGGCCATGAAGCTTGGCGCGGCGGACTTCGTGAGCAAGCCGTTCGAGCAGACGGAGCTCGACGCGCCGCTGGCGCACGCGCTCAAACACCGCCGGCTGCAACAGGACGTCGAAACGCTGAGGCATGAGCTCGAACTGCAGGTGCGCGAGACCCCGCTCGTCGGCCAGAGCGAGCGCATGGCCGAAGTGCAGGAGTTGATCGACCGGGTCGCCGATACCGACGTGACGGTGCTGATTCGCGGCGAAAGCGGCACCGGTAAAGAGCTGGTCGCGAGGGCGCTCGCGGCCTCGTCGCCCCGGCGCGACAAGCCCTTTGTCAAAGTCAATTGCGCGGCGCTGCCGACCGAACTGCTCGAGTCGGAACTGTTCGGGTTCGAGCGCGGGGCGTTCACCGGCGCGATCCAGCACAAGCCGGGAAAATTCGAATTCGCCAACTCCGGGACGCTGTTCCTCGACGAAATCGGCGATCTGCCGCTGGTCCTGCAATCCAAGCTGCTGCAGGTACTGCAGGACGGCGAGTTCGCGCGGCTGGGCGGCAAGCGCGACGTGCGCGTGGACGTGCGGGTCATCGCCGCCACGAACCGGGACCTCGATCGCGCCGTCGCCGAGTGGCAGTTTCGCGACGATCTCTACTTCCGCCTCAACGTCGTCTGCATCACGATGCCGCCGCTGCGGGAGCGGCGGGACGAAATTCCACTCCTCGTCGATCACTTTCTCAAGAAGTACTCGGTGCTGTACCGCAAGCGGTGCATCGAGCTGTCGCCGGAGACCCGGCGTCTGCTCGCGGAGTACGACTGGCCGGGGAACGTGCGTGAGCTCGAGAACCTGATCAAGCGGGCGGTGGTGCTGGGGAGCGACGCGGCGATCAGCAAAGAAATTGCGCGAGCGCAGACCGTCGCCAGCCGGCAGATGACACTCGTCGGTCAGCCGGCGCCGGCCGGCAAGCGGCACGCGCCGGCCGCCGCGCCTCCGCCGCCACCGGCGGCTGAACCTGCCCCTGAGCCCGACGAACCTGGCTCCTACTCGCTCAAAGACATTTCGCGCAGCGCGGCGCGCGGGGCCGAGCGCGAGCTGATTTTGAAAATGCTGCAACAGACCCGGTGGAACCGCAAGGAGACCGCGGCCATGCTCGGCATCAGCTACAAGGCCCTGCTCTACAAGATCAAAGAAAACGGTCTGGACAAAGCCTGACATGGCACCCAGCGAGTTCTACGAAGAAGGGTCGAAGCTGCTCACGCCGGGCGCGTTCGACTTCGTGCTCGACACCGAGCTGAAACGGGCCAGGCGGGCGCAGAGCTTCGTCACGCTCGTCATGGTCGAAGCGGCGCGCGAATGGGACGGCGTGCTGGTGACGGCCGACGAAGGCACCGTCCACGAGGTGGCCGAGATCATCGGGCGCGAGGTGCGCGACACCGATCTCATCGGGCACACCGACCAGGGCGCGGTCGCGCTCGCGCTGCTCGACGCCGACTTCGAACATTCCGCCGGCGTCATCGACCGCGTCGTGTCGCACATCGAGCATTACGAGTTTCCAACGGCGCTGCGCATTGCGGTCGGCGCAGCCTGCTATCCGACGCACGCGTCCGACGCGGGCGCGCTGCGCCGCGAGGCGATGACGCGGCCGCTCGTCAACTGGCGGGGCGGCGACCGCCCGGACAGCGATCAGAACTGACATGGGGACCATATGAAGGTGTCTGTCTTCGGCTTGGGGTACGTCGGCACGGTGTCCGCGGCATCGTTGGCCGCCGACGGGCACACGGTGGTCGGCGTTGACGTGAACCCGGACAAGGTGGCGGCGGTGAACGCCGGACGCAGTCCGATCGTCGAGCCGGGCCTCGACGAATTGCTCGCGTCGGGCGTTGCGGACGGCCGCCTGCGCGCGACCACCGATGCCGCTGAAGCGGTCCACGCCAGCGAGGCGTCGCTGCTCTGCGTCGGCACGCCGAGCCGGCGCAACGGGAGCCTCGACCTCGCCTACCTCGAGCGCGTCTCCGAGCAGATCGGCCGGGCGCTTCGCGACACCTCCACCTATCACGTCGTCGTCGTGCGCAGCACGGTGCTGCCGGGCACGACACACGAGATGATCATTCCGGCGCTGGAGCGCGAATCGGGGAAGAAATACGGCGACGGGTTCGGCGTTTCCGTCAACCCCGAGTTCCTGAGGGAAGGCACCGCGCTCAAGGACTTCCGCAAGCCGCCGCTGACGCTCGTCGGCCACAACCACGCGGCCGACGCCAGCGGCACCATTGCGCTCTACCAGGCGATCGACGCACCGCTCGTGAGCACGAGCATTCGCGTCGCCGAAATGTTGAAGTACACGAGCAACGCGTGGCACGCGCTGAAGGTGTGCTTCGCCAACGAGATCGGCACCCTGTGCAAGCACATCGGGCTCGACAGCCACGAGGTCATGGACATCTTCTGCCGCGATGAGAAGCTCAACCTCTCGTCGTACTACTTGAAGCCCGGGTTTGCGTTCGGTGGATCGTGCCTGCCCAAAGACGTACGCGCCCTGCAATATCGCGCGAAACAGGTAGACGTCGACCTGCCGGTGATCTCGCACATCTTGCCGAGCAACACTCTGCAGATTCAGCATGCGCTCGACCAGGTGCTCGACACGGGGAAGAAGCGCGTCGGGCTGCTCGGCTTCAGCTTCAAGGGCGGCACCGACGATTTGCGGGAGAGCCCGATGGTGATCCTCGCCGAGGCGCTCCTCGGCAAGGGAGTGACGCTCAGGATTTTCGATCGCAACGTGTCGCTGGCGAAACTGGTCGGCGCCAACAAGGAGTACATCGAGAACCAGATCCCGCATCTGTCCTCGCTGCTCTCGACCGACATCCAGGACGTGATCGCTTCGTCTGACGTGATCGTCGTCGGCAATCAGTCGCCGGAGTTCGCCGAGGCGCTCACCAGCTGCCGTCCGGATCAGATCGTGATCGATCTCGTGCGGCTGCCGATCTGCGGATCGCTGCTGAAGGCCGACTATCGAGGTATCTGCTGGTAGGGGATTTCAGAGTTCAGAGTTCAGATTTCAGAGTTCAGATTGATTTCAGATTGGTTCATTGGGTGATTGTCTCGACGTTCTCAAATCGCGAATTCACAAATCAATCTGAAATCTGAATTGATCTGAATTCTGAAATCTGAAATCCGCGCCGCGCTATCTCACCTCCCGCCACGACTTCCCCGTCTGAATCTGCTTCGCGAAGCACTCGCGCGCGCGCGTGTACGCGTTGGCGAGCGCGCCGATCGAGACCGGACGCAGCAGCTCGGAATCCGATGGACACGATCCGCCCGGTTCCGGACGGAACCCGGGACGCTGGCGCAGCTCGCCGGGGATCGGTTTCGCGCCGGCGAAATAGATCGCCGCGCCTTCGCGGACCCACTGGGGGCGCCGCTCGAGGGCGGCATCGGTCATCAGGTGGACGAGCTCGTGGCGAATCGTCCGCTCGAGCACGCCGCGCTCGCGCAGCACTGCAAGCGGCAGCAGATGCAGCTCGCCGTCGATCAGCGCGCCCGCGGTGAACCAGGCGCGGTCGGTCGCGCGCTCGTAGTCGTCGGTGGTGGGGTGAAAGCGCAGCGTAACCGGCGCGGGCGGCGGCACGGCGAGCGCCGTGGCCAGCTCGTCGCGCGCGCGGAGCGTCTGCCTGACGATGGTGTCGCGCTCACCCTCGTCTTCATCGGGGAGGGTGAGGAGCACCGCCGCGGCATCCGGACGTGGGGTCAGACCCCGCCCCCCGCCCCTCCCCTCGGCAGCGGGGCGGCTGGGGGTCAGACCCCCGGCGGGCGTCGATGGGGTCAGACCCCGATTGCCGGCCGCGGGGCGCCCCGGGACCGAGCTCGAGCTCTGACCCCGGGGATTGGTTTTTTGGCCGTTTTTGAGGGGGGTGGGGTCAGACCCCACGGACCGCGCGGAGATCGCCAGCCCCGGGAAATACCGCGCGAGGATGCTCTCCGCGGTGACCCCTGTCCGCTCCGCCAGCCGCGCGGACCCGATGACACACATCCCGACGCCGTGGCCCGATCCGCGACCGCTGAAGCGATACGCGTCCCCGCGCCGCTCCAGCTCGAACGACGTGCTCTTGATGTGCTGCCAGCCGAGCGTCCGCCCCACCGCGACGCGCAGATCCTGACCTGAGATCTCGTCCGGCCGCAGCCCCTCGAGCTTCAACCGCGCAACGCGGCCCGACCGATTGCGCGTGGCAACGCGCATCGCGCGCAGACGATCGCCCGTGAACCCCGCCGCGCGCAGCGACCGCTCGAGCTCGGCGGCGTCGATCTCGGCCGTCCACGCCGGCGCTCCCTCACACGCATCGTCCTCCTGCGACGGCAGAAACGGCGGATCGTCGGCCCCGGGCCACACGCGCGACGGGATCTCCGTGCGTCCGCCGCAGGATGCCGTGTAGTACACCGACGCGGGCGCGCCGTTCCGCGTGAGCAAACGCCCGCTCGTGGCCTGCGCGGCGCGCTCCGTGGCGGCGGTGGCCGTGCGCACGACCTGGCAGTGCGTCTGGTCGCACATGTCGAATCCATCGGCACGATGCCGATTCGGATTTGCGAGCGCGAACGTCCGAATCGCGATCGCCAGCGCCTCGAGCGCGGCCGGCCGACTATCGCGCGCGGCCTCACCGGCGAGCACGCGCCCCACGTAGGTCTCGAGCGGCAGCGTCGTGACCGTGTAGCCGCCGCCCGGCTTGGCAAAGCCCACGCGCAGCGTACGCGGCTCCGGGTCTTGAGCGCCGAGCCCCACACACGCGCACAGATTTCCGACGCAAAGGATGACGACCGCCACACGCCTCACGCGATCAGCCCCAGACATCGCGCGACGCCGTCCCACAACACCGGCATGCTGGCCGTCAGCTGGTGGTCGTCGTCCAGGAGGGATAGCGTCACGTTGGGGCGCGCCCGCGCGAATGCCTCAACGGCCTTTGGATCCACGGACTGATCGCGCACGCCCTGGAAGATCAGGGTCGGCTGCGAGAAAGATGCGCCGAATGGATCGTGGCGCAGGCTGTCCAGATGAAAGGTGTAGTCGAGCGGCCGCTCGGCGCCGTACGCGTAGTGAAAGAACGGCAGCGATCCGCGGCGCTGCCATTCCTCGAGCCTCCCGGGAGGCAACAGATGATGCCCCGGCCTGGCCAGCATCACCGCCGGCGCCAACAGCACAAGCTGACCGATCCGATCGGGCCAACCCGCCGCGGCCAGGACGGCGATCGCGCCGCCGAGACTCGAGCCGATGAGAGTGACGGAACTGGCGTTCCCGTCTTCGAGCTCCTGCGCAAGCTGTTCGAGCATCCGCGTGATCGTCATGGTCGCGAAATCCGGCTCGTTGAAATCCGGACAGCGCAACGACACACCGTGCTCACGCAGGCGCTCGGCGAAATAGCCGGCCTTCGTCGATTTCGCCGACGAAGCAAATCCATGAAGGTAGTAGACCGGTCCGATCACCAGCCCGTTAAGATTAGCGCATGTCCTGCGACGAGCCGCCTCCCGCGCTCCTGCTCGAGGGCATCGCCCAGTTCAATCGCGGCGAGTTCTTCGAGCAGCACGAGACGCTCGAGCTGCTGTGGCGCGCCGAAACCCGTGACATCCGCTACTTGTACCAAGGCATCCTGCAGATTGGCGTCGCATTCCATCACCTGCGCAAGCTCAATCACCACGGCGCCGTGTACATGCTGACACGCGGCCAGGGCTATCTCGCGCCGTTCGCGCCGCGCTGCCAGCGCGTGGATGTCCAGGCGCTGCTCGACGCGGCCGCCGCCGCGCTCGAGGAAGTGAACCGCCTCGGGAAGGACCGGCTGCACGAGTTTGACTGGAGCCTGACGCCCAAGGTCCGGGTAGAATGACGCTGACTTTTCAAGGAGCAACACATGCGTACCATCGCCATCCTCTCCCTGCTTCTCGCCGGATCTGTCATGACCTACGCACAATCATCGAAGCAAACGTTCGGCGCGAACCCCAACCTCCCGTTCAGTGGCGCCGTCAAGGCCGGCGGTCTGATTTACGTCGCCGGCGCGATTGGCCCTGCGTCCGGCGAGATCGCCAAAGGCGACATCAAGGCACAGACCAGGCAGACGCTCGACAACATCGCGGCTACGCTGAGGACCGCGGGATCGAGCCTCGCGAACGCTGCCAGCGTCACGGTGTATCTGCGCAACGCCAGCGACTTCGCGGCCATGAACGAGGTCTACTCGACTTACTGGACGAAGGATCCACCGACGCGGACGACCGTGATGGTGACGCAGCCGCTGGCGCTGGCGGATGGGTTCATTGAGATCTCGGTGGTCGCCATACCCACCGGCGGCGAGCGCGTCGTCGTGCATCCGAGCGACTGGATCAAGGCGCCGAACCCGTACAGCTACGGCATCAAGAGCGGGAACACGCTGTTCCTCGCGGGCCTGGTCAGCCGGAACGGCAAGGACAACACGGCGGTCAAAGGCGACATCACGGCGCAAACCAAGACCGTGCTCGACAACGGCGCCGCGATCCTCAAGGAAGCCGGCATGAGCTTCGCGGATGTCGTGTCGTCACGAATTTATCTGACCGACGACACGACGTTTCAGGCGATGAACGCCGCCTACCGCACCTACTTCCCGACGATGCCGCCGGCGCGGGCGACGGTGAAGGCCGGCCTCACGACTCCAGACTACCTCGTAGAGATCACGATGGTCGCCGTGAAGGATCCCGGCCGAAAGGCGGTTACCACGCCGAACGCGGATGGCACGCCCGGCAACGCGAACCCGAACCTCAGCTCCGCCATCCAGGTCGGCAATCGCCTCTACGTCGCGGGGATCCTCGGCAACACGGCGACCAACAAGGGCGATGTGAAAGCGCAGACCACCGAACTGCTCGCGCGCATCGGCCGCACGCTCAAGGCCGCCGGCTTTGACTGGCCGCACGTGGTGGACGGGGTCGTCTATCTGACGGACATGACGAAGTTCCCCGAGATGAACGCCGCGTATCGCGAGGTCTTCACCAAGGACTTCCCCGCCCGGGCTACGGTCGGGACCGGGCTCATGGGCGCGGACGGGCTGGTCGAGATCATGTTCACTGCGGTGAAGTAGCGCTATAATCCGTCGTTTCTGGCTGGTCCGATTATCGACGTCTCTGAGAGAGGAGTAGTTCCACATGGCGGACTTTTTCATTGGTGAGTCGCTGGTAGGCGAAGGCAACGAGGTGGCGCACATCGATCTGATCATCGGATCGAAATCCGGGCCCGCGGGTGCGGCGTTTACGGCCGCGCTGTCCAATCAGAAAGACGGGTTCTCGACGCTGCTCGCGGTCGTGGCGCCGAACCTCCCTGCGAAGCCCGACACGTTGCTCTTCAACAAGGTCACGATCAAGGGGGCGGCGCAAGCGGTGCAGATGTTCGGGCCGGCGCAGGCGGCGGTCGCGCGCGCCGTGGTCGATAGCGTGTCGAGCGGCATCATTCCGAAAGCCAAGGCCGACGACTACTGCATCCTGGTGGGCGTGTTCATCCACTGGGAAGCCAAGGACGATCAGAAGATCTACGACTACAACTACCAGGCCACCAAAGAATCCATTCAGCGCGCCCTCGCCAGCAAGCCGAGCGTGGACGAGGTGATCGCCGCCTCGAAAACGGCCACGCACCCCTTCGCGTCCAACGCCGAAAAGAAGCACGGCGTCGGGGTCTAAGGGATCGGCCTGGCAGGATAGGCAGGAGGGGCGGCAGAACCGCCCGTCCAGCCTCTCCAGCCAGCCTTCGCGCGCTGCGCCCGCTTCGGCTTGGCAAGCCGACTTGTGAAAAAACTCCTTCTTCAACTCGACACGTCGCCGCACCCGAGCGTCTTCGACCGCGTCGTCGCGTTCGACGCCGGCGCGGACGAGGTCATGAGCTACGGCGGGGTGACCGCAAGTGCCGTCCGCGATCTCGTGCACGGGGCGATCTTCACGCGCGGTCCCAAGGACCTCAAGCACACCGCGATCTTCATCGGCGGCACCGACATGGCGGCCGGCGAGAAAATTCTCGCCGCCGTGCGCGACGCGTTCTTCGGCCCGATGCGCGTCTCGGTGATGCTCGACTCGAACGGCTCGAATACGACTGCGGTGGCGGCCGTGACGAAACTCACCAAGGCCGTCGGCGACGTTCGTGGCCGCCGGGCGGTGGTCGCCGCGGCGACCGGACCTGTGGGATTGCGCGCCGCCGGACTGCTGGCGCGCGCCGGCGCCATCGTCTCCGCCACCTCACGCCGGCCGCAACAGGGCGCCCTGACGGAACGGATCCGGGAGCGGTTCGGCGCCGAGGTGCGCGAGACGACGATGTCGGACCCCGCGCAGGCTGCTTTGGCGATGGAGGGCGCGGAACTCCTGCTGAGTGCCGGCGTGGCGGGCGCCTGCCTGTTCCCGCGCGGCGCGTGGCTCGGACGCGAGGGCCTGCGCGCGGCGGCCGATCTCAACGCGGTCCCGCCGCTCGGCATCGAAGGCATCGAAGTCCACGACAACGGCGCCGATCGGAGCGGGACGACAACGTTCGGCGCGCTGGGCGTCGGCGGCCTGAAGATGAAGATTCACAAGGCCTGTATCGCCCGGCTGTTCGAGCAGAACGACCTCGTCCTGGACGTGGAAGCCATCGCTGAGATCTGCGACAAGCTGTAGATATCTGGTGACGTGACTGGTGATCTGGTGATTGATTGCCAGATTGCACAGTCAATTCGATCCATAGAGCAATCCAATCACTAAATCACCAGATCACCAGATGACTCGCGTCGTTGGAATCGATCCCGGCACGATCAGCATTGACGTGTGTGGACTGGACAACGGGCGGGTGTTCCTCGACCGTTCGTGGCCGACCGCAACCGCGCTGGCCGATCCGTCGCTCCTCGTCGGCGTGCTCGAGGAAGCCGCACCGCTCGATCTGGTGGCCGGACCGTCGGGCTACGGACTGCCGCTCATCGCGGCGCGCGACCTCACCGAAGCGGATCTGCGCCTCGCCTATCTCCCCGACCACGGACGCGACGGCGGCATCAAGGGTTTGCGGACGCTGACGCGAGCGCTGGCGCAGTCCTCAGTCCCGGTCGTGCTCACGCCCGGTGTCGTCCACCTCGCATCCGTGCCAGCGCACCGCAAAGTGAATCGGGTGGACATGGGGACGGCGGACAAAGTGTGCGCCGCGGCGCTTGCGATCCACGAGCAGGCGAAGCGGCGAGGCTGCAGCGAACGCGACGTTTCGCTGATCCTCGTCGAGCTCGGCGGCGCCTTCACGGCGGCGATTGCCGTCCAGGGCGGCCGCGTCGTGGACGGCGCCGGCGGCAGCGCTGGACCGCTCGGCCTCGCCGCCTGCGGGGCGCTCGACGGCGAGGTCGCGGTGCTGGCGGGCGCCGTCACCAAGCGCCTTCTGTTTGGCGGAGGTGTCGCGACGATCGCGGGCACGCCGGACGCGACGCCGGAATCGCTCGCCGCTCCGACGCACGCGACGCGGCCGTCTCGCCTGGACCGCGTACCTCGAGAGCGTCGTGAAGGCGGTCGCGGCGCTTGCCGTGTCGGTGCCGAACCCGCCCGAAGTCGTGCTGTCGGGACGCCTGGCGCGAATCGACGCCGTGCGCGACGAGTTATGTGACAGGCTGGGACGCATCGTTCCCAACGCGGCCGTACGACGCCTGACTGGCTTCGCATCCGTAGCGAAGCAGGCTGCCCAGGGCGCAGCGCTGATTGCGGATGGTCTTGCCGGCGGCGAGTCGGCTGCGCTCGTCGAGACGCTCGGCCTTCGCCAGGCGGCCGGCACGGTGCTCGATCACCTGTACGTGATTTCGCCGAGTGCTGCACGGGCGCGCCTGGGAATCGACCCGTGAGCGGTGCGGGCGCGAATCGCCGGCGAGTCGTGATCGCCGGCGTGTCGGTTCGAGCGGCAGCCGAATCCGCAGTCGGCGCGGGTTTCGACGTGACGGCCATCGACGCATTTGGCGATCTCGATCAGCATCCGTCGGTCCACACGCTCCCTCCGATTCGACGCGCGGCGCCGGCCGCGATGGCTCGAGCGGTGCGAGACATCGCGTGCGACGCGGTCGCCTACCTCTCGGCATTCGAGAACCATCCGCGCGCGGTGGCGACGCTGGCGTCCGGGCGCGCGCTCTGGGGCAACCCGCCTGAGGTGCTCGCGCGCGTGCGCGATCCGATCGTTGTCGCCAACACGCTGCGGGCGCGTGGATTCGAAGCGCCGGCGGTCTCACGCAGGGGCCGACCCACGTGTCGGCCCCTGCCGGCCGAGGGCGGACACATGGGTCGGCCCCTGCGGGGTTCAGAAAATGATTCTGCGTGTCTGCTGAAGCCGCTGAAATCAGGCGGTGGTCACGGCGTGCGTTTCTGGCGCGAGGGCGACGACGTGCCGGACGGCCACTACCTCCAGGAGTTCGTCGACGGAACGCCCGGCTCGGTGGTGTTCGTGGCGGCCGGCGGGCGCGCAATCCCGCTGGGCGTCCTCACACAGCTGATCGGCGAGACGGCGTTCGGGGCGGCCGGATTCCGGTACTGCGGCAACATCCTCGCACCCGCAGGCGGCGCGCAGGACGCCAATCTTGCGGACGCCGCGCGTGCGCTCGCCTGTGCCGTTACCGAGGAGTTCGGCCTGGTTGGTCTCAACGGGATCGATTTCGTCGAGCGCGACAGCCGACCCGTACGTCGTCGAAATCAACCCGCGCTGGTGCGCCTCCTGTGAACTGGTGGAGCGCGCGTACGGCCGGTCAGCGTTCGCGCTGCATGCAGCGGCGTGCGATTCGGGAACGCTGCCGGCCTTCGATCTCGCGGCGGCTCGGCGGGCTGCTCGTGAGGCCGTCGGCAAGGCCGTCATCTTCGCGCGGCGCGACGTGACGATCGGTGACACGCGGACCTGGCTCGACGGCCGCGACGCGGAGGGCCGCGCGATCATCCGCGACATTCCGCGTCCCGGCGAGCGGATCGCCGCTGGCTTTCCCGTCTGCACCATTTTTGCGGCCGGCCACGATGCGCGCGCGTGCCGCGACGCGCTCGTCGAGCGCGCCGAGCGCGTCTATGCTCAGCTCGCCGGCTGGAGCACGGAAATGCGCATGCTATGATGGCCTCCCGATGCAAGCGCGACGATTCATCATGAATGCGGGCCGCACGACGAAGCAGGGCCAGCAGATCAACGCCGGCAAGGACTCCGCGGAGTATCAAGCCATCGTCGGCACCGTGACGATGCATGCGGACGACATGCGGGAGGTCGGCGTAAAATCCGGCGGCGACGTGCGCGTGCGATCCGAATACGGCGAGGTGACGTTCAAGTGCGTTGAAGGCAGAGTGCCGCAGGGGATGCTGTTCGTTCCGTACGGACCACCCACCTGTCATCTCATGGGCCGCTATACCGACGGAACGGGCATGCCCACGTCGAAGGGGTGGGAAGTCGAGGTCGAAGCCATTGGAAACTGACCCGCGCAAATCCGGTTCGCGGCGGCGGGCTCGTGGTTCGACAGGCTCACGAGCGACCCTTGCCGCTGGTCGCAACCCGTTACCGCTCATCCTGAGCTTGTCGCCCTTCGACGTGGCTCAGGGCGACCCTGAGCTCGCCGAAGGGTCGAAGGATGAGCATGTCGCGCCGGCATGGGAACAGATCGAGACCGGGCGCTACATGCCGCGCCGGACCCGCGGCAGCTTTCCCGGCCGCGAGCTTGGGTGAACGTTTGTCGTGCCGCCCGGTTCGGGCGGCGACAAGAGCTGACGACGAAACCGATGGCGCTGAACATCGTCCAACATGCGACCTGCACGTTTTGCGGCTGCGTCTGCGACGACATCGAGCTCCACGCCGAGGGCGATCGCATCGTCAAAGCCAAGAACGCGTGCAGCCTCGGTGAGTCCTGGTTCAAGCATCACACCGCGGAACGCCTCTATCCGGACGCGCTCATAGACGGTCAGCCGGCGTCGCTCGACGCCGCGATCGAGGCAGCGGCCGATTACCTCTACGACGCCAACATGCCCCTCGTCTACGGGCTGAGCAACATCACGTGCGAGGCGCAGCGTGAGGCGGTCGCGCTCGCCGAACTGATCGGAGGTGTGGTCGACAGCCACACCTCGCTTTGACACGGCCCCACTGAGATAGCTGCCCAGTTGGGCGGCAAGGTTACGTGCACCCTTGGGGAAGTCAAGAATCGGGCGGACTTCATCGTGTACTGGGGTGGCAATCCGGCGGAATGCCACCCGCGCCATTTCACGAAGTACACCTTGATGCAGAAGGGCAAGTTCATTCCCGAGGGCCGCAAGGGCCGGACGATGGTCCTGGTGGACATCCGCGAAACGATGAGCGCCAAGGCGGCGGACATCTTTCTGCAGATCCGGCCGGGCAAGGATTTCGAGGTCGCGACGACGCTGCGGGCGCTGGTCAAGGGCCAGCCGGTCGATCGCGCGCGCGTCGAGGAAACCGGTCTCACGGTCGAGCGGTTGCAGGACATCGCCGACCGGATGAAGCGCGCGCGATTCGGCGTGATCTTTTTCGGCATGGGTCTCTCGATGACCCGCGGCAAGCACATGAACTCGGGCGCGATCCTGAACCTCACCGCCGAGTTGAACGCGTTCACCAAGTTCGTCTGCATGCCGATGCGCGGCCACGGCAACGTCACCGGCGCCGACGTGGTGCTGCGCTGGACCACGGGCTATCCGTTCGGAATCGATCTGTCGCGCGGCTATCCGCGCTTCAACCCCGGCGAGTTCTCGACCGTCGACCTGCTGGTGCGAGGCGACAACGACGCCGCGCTGATTCTCGGCGCCGACCCCGGCGCCACGATGCCGCAACCCGGCATCGATCATCTCGCGCGGATTCCGACCATCGTGCTCGATCCCAAGGTCACGCACACGAGCCGTCTGGCCCGCGTGCACATCACGACCGCGGTGACAGGCGTCAGCGCGCCCGGCACCTCGTATCGCATGGATGAGATCCCGCTGCCGCTTCGTCCGGCGCTGACGTCGCCGTATCCGACCGACGAAGAGGTGATCCGCCGCATCCGTCTCGCGGCGGCGGCCAAGCCGGCCTGGACCCCTGCTCCCAGCGCCATGATGGCGATCGCTTGAATCGGGTAATTGGATAATCTGGTAATCGGGTAATTGAATTGGTGGATTGCCCTGTCAATGGCCCAATAAATTACCCGATTACCAGATTACCCAATTACCCGATTTCATGATCCGCATCACCGGCGGGAAAATTTACGACCCGGCCAACGGGATCGACGGCGTCGTTCGCGACATCTGCATCGCTGACGGCAAGATCGTCGCCGACGCCGAGGGCGCGCGAACGCTCGACGCGAGCGGGATGATCGTGTTTCCCGGCGGCGTCGACGTCCACACCCACGTGGCCGGCGGGGCCCTCAACTTCGCGCGAGGCCTCGTTCCCGAAAATCAGCGCGCCGCGCGCAAGTTCCTGCACGGCCCCGATCGCCGCGCCGGCCTCGGCGGCATGACGCCGACGACGTTCGCCACGGGCTATCTCTATGCCGGGATGGGATGGACGACGGTCAACGAAGCGGCCGTGCCCGTGCTGTCGGCCCGACACACGCACGAGGAACTGCACGACATCCCGCTCGTGGACAAGACGACGCTCGTGCTGATGGCGAACAACGAGATCGTGATGGATCTCCTCGAGGCCGGCGAGGCCGAGCGCGCCAAGCACGTCGTCGCGTGGCTGATCTGGGCGGCGAAAGCGTACGGCGTCAAGGCAGTCAACCCCGGCGGCGTCGCGGCCTGGAAGTGGGGCAAGAACGCGAACACCCTGCATGCGCCGGTCGAGGGCTACAAGACCGTCACGCCGGCCAAGATCATCGCGAGCCTGGCGACGATCGTCGACGACCTGCAGCTTCCCGCATCCGATTCATCTGCACTGCAACAACCTCGGCGTCCCGGGCAACTTCGCGACCACGATCGAGACCATCAACGTGCTCCAGGGGCACCGCGGGCATCTGGCGCACCTGCAGTTCCACGCGTACGGCGGAGAGGACTGGGGGACGATGCGGTCGGAGTCGGCGCGGGTGGCCGACGCGTTCAACGCGTCTCCCAACCTCACGACCGACGCAGGCGCCGTGCTGTTCGGCGATGCGGTAACGATCACGGCCGACGGTCCGTGGCAGCACCTGCTCTATCAGCTCACCGGACGCAAGTGGGGCAACCTCGACGTCGAGAACGAGACCGGGTGCGGGATTGTGCCCTACGTCTACAAGGATCGAAATCTCGTCAACGCGGTGCAGTGGGCAGTGGGCCTGGAACTGCTGCTGCTGATCAAGGATCCCTGGCGGGTGTTCCTGACGACGGATCATCCGAACGGCGCGTGCTTCTGGCGCTACCCGGAAATCATCCAGCTGTTGATGGACGCCGAGTTCCGGAAGGCGCAGGTCAGGCAGTTGCCCGCGGTGGCCCAGCAGCGGGTGATCCTCGCCGAGCTCGATCGCGAGTACACGCTCTACGAGATCGCGATCATCAGCTCCGCCGGCCCGGCGCGCGCGCTGGGTCTGCCCCAGAAGGGACATCTCGGTGTCGGGGCCGACGCCGACGTGACGATTTATCATGAGAAGCCTGACGACGGCCGGTTGTTCACGTATCCGCGGTACGTGATCAAGGGCGGCACGATCGTGGTGGAAGACGGAGACGTGAAAGCCGTCGTGGACGGTCGCGAGTTCATCGTGCACCCGGAATGCGACGAGCAGATCGCGGAGTACCTGCGACCGCTGTTTCCCAAGGTGTACACGATTTCGTTCGAGAACTACCCCGTGGAAATGTCCCGTATGCGCCACGCCGAGATCCAGCCATGCACGGGATCACGCTGATTCTCAAAGAGCCGCCATCGGTCCCCCTCGAGGCGGACACGCTGACGCCGGACGCCACCGCGCAGCTGACGAACGATGAAATCCGCGCGCTGCCCGTCAACCTCGGCAAGCGGCAGCGCCGTCTCGAGGATTTCTTCACGGTCGAGGGGGAGAAGAGCGACGACATCCACATCGAGGGCGATGGCCGCAGGATTAAATGGATCGGCCACGGGATGACGCGTGGGCGCGTCACGATCCGCGGCAATGCCGGCATGCATCTCGGATCGCAGATGAAAGGCGGCGTCATCGAGGTGTTTGGCGACGCCGGGGATTGGATCGGCGCCGAGATGTCGGGCGGACGCATCCATGTGCACGGGAACGCGGGCGGCCAGGCCGGCGCTGCGTATCGCGGCAGCTTGTCCGGCATGACCGACGGCGAAATCCTCATCGACGGGTCAGCTGGCCTGGAAGTCGGGATGCGGATGAAGCGCGGCATCATCACGGTCGGCGGTCTGGTCCGCGACTTCGCCGGCCTCCAGATGAAGGGCGGGACGATCGTGCTCAGCGGCGGGGCCGAGCTGCGGACGGGCGCCTGGATGAACCGCGGGACGATCGTCACGCTCACGCCGATTCCACTGCTCCCGACATTTGCCTACGCGTCCACGGGCAACCCGACGTTCCTTCGGTTGTACGCGCGGCATCTCGCCGCACTCGGCGTCACGCTGCCGTTCGCCGACCAGGACGGCGTCTACGAACGCTACACAGGGGACGCCGCGGTTCCAGGAAAAGGCGAGATTCTCGTCTGGAAGCCCCATGAAGCGGGAATCGGGTAATTGGGCAATCGGGTAATCTGGTAATTCATTGGTTCATTGGTGAATTTCAATTGAGCGATCCGATCAATCCAATTACCCAATTACCCGATTACCCGATTACCCGATCTCCTGTGCTCCACCGCGGCGTCACGATCGTCGACACGTTCGCCGAAGCGTTCGATATGCGCGCCGCCCGCGTGCTGATCACGGCCAGCACCCGGGAGTGGGCGCGCACGGCGGCGCAGTCGATGACCGGCTTCGCGACGTCGGTCATCGGCTGCAAGGTCGAAGCGGGCATCGAGGCCGAGCTGTCGGCCGGCGACACGCCTGACGGCCGGCCGGGCGTGAGCGTCCTGCTCTTCGGCTTCGATGCGGACGGCCTCGGCAAGCGGCTGATCGAACGCGTCGGACAGATCGGTGCTCACCTGTCCGACGACCGCGTGTTTCGACGGCCTCCCGGATGCGGCCGAGCGTGTGGTGGTCGGCGGCATGCTGCGCCACTTCGGCGATCGCTATCAATCGAGCAAGTTCCTCGACGGCCGCCGCTACTGGCGCATTCCCGTGATGGACGGTGAATTCCTCGTCCAGGAAGCGTTCGGCGTGCAGCGCGCGATCGGCGGCGGCAACATGCTGGTTCTCGCCGAGGATCAGCGCGCGGCGCTCGCGGCCGCGGAAGCCGCCGTCGACCGCAATGCGGCCGACGTCGCGGGGTCATCCTGCCGTTTCCCGGCGGGGTCGTGCGGTCGGGCAGCAAGGTCGGCGCGAAGAACTACAAGAACATGGTCGCGTCCACCAACGACGCGTACTGCCCGACGCTGCGCGGCCGGACCGGCGTCGTGAGCGAGCTGCCCGACGCCGTCAACGCCGCACTCGAGATCGTCGTGGACGGCCTGGATCGAACCGCAATCGAGCAGGCACTCGCCGCGGGCATCGACGCGGCGTGCCGTCCCGGCGTGGTCGCGATCACCGCCGGGAACTACGGCGGCAAACTGGGGAAGCATCACTTTCATCTGCATGCTCTAGTAAAGTCAGAAGTCTGAAGTTTGAAGTCTGAGGTCGGCGCCTTTCCTTCTGACTTCTGACTTCTGACTTGCACGATCATGAGAATCCTCGTCCACGAGTTCGCGACCGGCGGCGGGTTCGCGGGTCGTCCCGTCCCGGCTTCGCTCGCGCGCGAAGGCGCGGCCATGCGCGCCGGCTTGATCGCCGACCTGGCGGCGCTGGGCCGTCATGAGATCGTGGCGACGGCCGATCCGCGCTTTCCGATCCTGCCGAGAGCGGGCGTCGAAGTTGTTCGCGCAGCGAACGGACGGCCCGCGCTGTCCGATGCGCTGATGGCATCTGTCGATGCGGTGTGGCTGATCGCGCCCGAAACCGATCGCTGCCTGGAGCGCCTCGCCGCGCGGATCGAACAGCGGCGAACGCGCCTGCTGGGGCCTGGCGCCGCCGCCGTCGCGCGCGCGTCGGACAAAGCCAGCCTGTCGCGTCGTCTGTCACGCTGCGGTGTGCCGCATCCTGTCACGCGCGTGCTTCGTCCCGACGCCGACGCGACCCGTGTTGCCCGATCGATCGGCTATCCGGTGGTCGTCAAGCCGGCGCGCGGCGCTGGATGCATCGGCGTGTCGCTGGCTCGGGACGCACGCGAACTCCCGGCAGCCGTCGAGACGGCGCGCGACGCATGCGCGCGCGGTCCGCTGCTGCTCCAGCAGTACATCTCCGGGGTTGCGGCAAGCGTGTCGCTTGTCGGTGACGGCCGGCGCGCCGTTGCGTTGTCGGTGAATACGCAAGCGGTGCGGGCGGCGCGCCGCTTCTCGTACCGGGGCGGACAGACGCCCCTCGCTCACCCGCTCGCCGCCCGCGCGATTGACCGAGCGCTGCGCACGTGCGGCGCCCTGCCAGGACTGCGCGGCTACATCGGCGTCGACCTCGTGCTCACCGACTCCGAGGCGATCGTCATCGAAGTGAACCCGAGGTTGACGACGTCGTACCTGGGCGTGCGGGCGGCGTTGAGAGGAGCGAACGGCGCCAACATCGCCGGCATGGTCATCGACGCGTGCGACGGCGAACTGCCCGCGGCGTCTCCTCTTCTCCGGCCTGTCCGATTCACGGCTGCTGGCCGGATCGCCTTCGTTCGATGAAAGGCCCGATCGTCGGCTGGGACATCGGCGGCGCCAACATCAAGGCGGCCGCAATCGAACCCGCCGGCGGCGCGGCGCCGATCGTGTGCGAGCAGCCGTTCGCGCTGTGGCGCGACCCTTCGCGCCTCCGCGACGTGCTGGTCGACATCGCGCATCGCATGCCAGCGGCGCGCGCGATGGCCGTGACGATGACCGCCGAGCTCGCCGACTGCTTTGCCACGAAGCGCGAAGGCGTGGCGTTCGTGCTCGACGCGCTCGAGCGGGCGTTTCCCGGAGTCGAGCTCTGGATTTACGGCGTGGACGGCGCGTTCCGCACGACGCACGCGGCTCGGGCGGCGCCGCTCGACGTCGCGGCCGCCAACTGGATGGCGAGCGCGACGATCGTGGCCGACACGTTTCCCGAGGCGCTCTTCATCGACGTCGGGAGCACGACGACCGACATCATCCCGATCGTTGGCGGGCGCGTTGCTGCGCGCGGGCGATCGGATCCCGAGCGCCTGCAGAGCGGCGAGCTCGTGTACACCGGCCTCCTGCGGACACCGGTGTGCGCCATCGTGCACGAGGTGCCGCTCGGTGGCGAGCGGTGCCGAGTGGCCGCCGAACATTTCGCCGTTGCGGCGGACGTCTACCTGTGGCTCGGACGAATCGACGAGCGTGAATACACCTGCGAGACGCCCGATGGACGGGGCCGGACTCGAATGGACGCCGGTGCCCGTCTCGCGCGGATGGTGTGCGCCGACCTCGACACGATCGCACGCGCCGATCTGGACGCGATCGCCGACTACGTCGCGACCGAACAGGTGCGGTCGATTGCCGCGGGGATTCGGCAGGTGTTGGAAGGTCTGGAGCTGGTTTCAAAACCGGATGTGGCGCAGCCCTTTAGGGCTGCGAACGCAGGGCTAACCGCCTTCGCCGAGGCTTCGGCGGTCAAGAAGCCCTGCGCCACAGTTTTGAAACCGGCTCTCGCGAGCCGCGTCCCCTGCCTCGCCGTGCTCGCGGGCCAGGGCGCCTTTCTCGCTCGAGAGGCCGCGGCCGAGGCTGGCCTCCACGCCCGCGACCTGGGCAGCGAAGTCGGCCCCGCGGCCGCGCGCGCGGCAGCCGCGACCGCGGTGGCGTACCTGCTCGCGAAGACGCTTCCGGTGTAGCGCGGGGCTGCCCGCGCTACTCCGATCAGCCCCCATGCGCCAACGTGTAGCCCCGCTCCTGCGCGCGATTGACGGTGACGATGCCGGCGGTCACGGGATGTGAATTGGCGATCAGATTCGACATCAGGTCTTTGTGAATCGCGTCGGCGTCGCCACTCGTTCGTCGAGCGAGGCCTTCGGCGAACACGCGGGTGGCCATCTCGCACACGGCGAACTGCACGCCGGCCTTCGCGAGCGTGTCGAGCGAGTTGTCGCGCCCCGTCGTGTACAGGTTGGCCGTCGGCGACTCCTTGGTCCGACGATCGGTGAAGGAGATCAGCTGCGCCAACGGGTACTTGGCCCACATCGCGTCGGTGTACGCGAACACCGTCGCGAGGTGTCGTGTGATGATGACGACCGCAAGATCGCTGCTCTTCAGGCCATACGCGCGCTCGCTCGCCTGCAGGTAGTTGCGCGCGTAGCCCATCGCGCTCGCGAGACCCTCGGCCGTCGTCGTGTCGAAGACCAGGCGGTGCTGGCCAGGGACTGCGTCGAGCCAATTGTCCTGGGCGTGCCTGACAGGGCGAAACGGGTTGTCGGCCGCCGGCTGTGCTTCCGCCGGCGCCGCCCGGCCCACGACCACGGCACCCAGCGCCGCGGCGCCGGCGCTCAACCGGGAGAGAAATGACCGCCGCGCGAGCGGCGGCTGGCGCTTGGATACAGACATCCGTGCCTCGCTTTCTATACGTGCCGTGGCGGCGATGATTCGGATCGCCGCGCGGCATGTTAAGCTGCTCGCGAGATTCGGGTCAACGCCGGCACGTTCTCGATGTGAGTTCGGATTCTGGAGGAGCGCATGGAGATCGATCGCAGAGCCTTTATCGCCAGCCTCGGAGGATCGGCCGTCGTCGCCGGCATGAGCCATGAGGCGAGGGCCGACGCCCTCGAGCACTACCTGGAAGAGCAACTCGATCAGGCGGTCGCCGCTCAGGGCCAGCAGCCGCCCGAGAAGTACCCGACGGTCGCCGAGCTCGAGGCGCAGATTGAAACGCGGAACGTCCGCCGTGGCGCCGGCGGCATCTTCACGGGCGGCCGCGGTGGAGCGAACGTCAAGCGGCTCGAACCGATGCCCGAGAAGCCAACGTTCCTCGACTTCCTCCGCTTGCGCTTCGGCGCGAACAACCACGGCCTGCAGAGCGCCACGCGCGCGATGAAAACCGGGATGTCCGAGGAAATCATTCTCGCCTGCCTGATTCACGACACCGTGCAGACGTTGATGAAGCCCGACCATGGCTGGTGGGGCGCGCAGCTCTACGAGGCGTACATCCCCGAGAAGAGCGCGTTCGCGATCAAGTACCACCAGACGCTGCGGTTCTTCCCCGACGAAGACGCCGGCTACGAGTACCCCGAGAGCTACTACAACATGTTCGGCGTCGACTACGTGCCCCCGCAGTACATCCAGGACACGTACAAGATGCTGAAGAACCACAAGTGGTACATGGAGCCGCGCCTGGTGACGGTGAACGATCTCTACGCGTTCGATCCGAACGCGAAGGTGACGCTCGAGCCGTTCATCGACATCATCGGCCGGCACTTCAAGCAGCCGAAGGAAGGGCTGGGGTACGACAACAGCCCGAGTGCGCACATGTGGCGCACGCTGGCACGGCCCGACTCACCGCTCTAACGACGCAGCGTTCCGGTAGGGGCGGACCAACCGGTCCGCCCCGGGCCGACACATGGGTCGGCCCCTACAGATCGTCCAGGCGTTTTCCCGCCAGCGCGGCGTGCAGCGATCGATCCAGGATCACTTCCGCCAGGTGCTCGGTGATCTGATTGAGCGCGATCATTCCCCGTTGAATCGCCTCGAGTTCGGACGCGGCCAGCGCGGCCTTCAGCTCCTGAAGAACCGACTCAATCCGCAACCGCTCGCCGCCGGCCAGCTCCTGCGCCGCGCCCGCATCACTGTCGAGCGTCCGGAGCGATTTCTCGGTCGCCCGCACGACGGTCTCGGCTTCGTTGCGCGCGTCGACGAGCAGCCGGGTCTCCTGGTCCGCCTCGGCGTTCACCATCGAGTCGGCCACCATCCGATCGACCTCTTCCTGCGTCAGGCCGTACGTGGGCTTGACGTCGACGGCTTGTTCGACGGCGGTCCGCAGTTCCCGCGCCGTGACGTTGAGGATGCCGTTTGCGTCGATCTGAAACTGCACTTCGAGGCGCGCGACGCCGGCGGGCAACGGGGGGATGCCCCGCAGCGTGAAGCGCGCCAGCGACCGGTTGTCGGCGACGAGCTCGCGTTCACCCTGCAGCACATGGATATCCACCGCGGTCTGATTGTCGACGAACGTCGTGAACGTCTCCGTTCCGCTGGCGGGGATCGTCGAGTTGCGGGGGATGATCTTCGACACGACGCCGCCGATCGTCTCGATGCCGAGCGACAGCGGCGTCACGTCGAGCAGCAGCATGTCGCGATTCCCGGTCACGAGATTGTGCGCCTGCACCGCCGCGCCGAGGGCGACGACCTCGTCGGGGTTGAGCTCGCTGTGCGGCTTACGCCCGAACAGCTTCCCCACCAGCCGGCGCACGAGTGGAATCCGCGTCGATCCGCCGACCAGCACGACTTCGTCGATCTGCCGCGGCTCGAGTCCGGCGTCCGCCAACGCGCGGCGGCACGGCTCGAGCGTGCGATCGACGAGCGGCCGAATCGCCGCCTCGAAGTCGCTGCGCATCAGCCGCCGTCGGTACACCGGTCCGAAGCCGCGGACAACGATGGCGGTTTCCCGGTGTTTCGAGAGCTCCCGCTTCGCCTGTATGACCGCCTGGCGGATGGCCTGGACCCACACCGGCGTTCGCTCGAGGCCCGACCACTTCGGTTTCGAATCGAGATCCGCGAGCACCTGCCGCATCAGCAGGTGATCGATGTCGTCGCCGCCCAGATGCGTGTCGCCGTTGGTGGCCAGCACCTGAAAGATCCCGCCGGCCACGCGCAGAATCGAGATGTCGAACGTGCCGCCGCCCAGGTCGTACACGGCGATCAGGCCTTCGCGCATCGTGTCCAGCCCGTAGGCGAGCGCCGCCGCGGTCGGCTCGTTGATGATGCGAAGCACCTCGAGACCGGCGAGGCGGGCGGCATCGCGTGTCGCGGTGCGCTGCGCATCGTTGAAGTAGGCGGGCACGGTGATGACGGCGCGGAAATCCTCCAGATCGAAATCGCCCGCGGCGGCGAAGAAGATCTCGGCGCGATAACGCAGGGCGCGCAGCACGAACGCGGAAATCTGCGGCGGCGTCAGCTCGGGCGGCCCGGCCCCGACGCCGATTTTCAGCGCGCCGCCCGGCTCGCCGCCGATCCGATACGGGAACAGCCGCGCCTCGTCGCCGACGTCGCCGATGCCCTTCCCCATGAACCGCTTCACCGAATACACGGTGCGGCTGGGATCGACGAGCAGCCGGCGCTCCGCGTCGCGACCGATGGCAATCGGCCCGACCTCCGGAAACGACACGATCGAGGGCATCAGCACGTCGCCGGTCGGATCGGGAATCACGCGAGCCCTGCCGTCCGTAACCGAGGCCACGAGGCTGTAGGTGGTTCCGAGATCGATGCCGATCGCTCTACTCATGATGCGGTCGAAGCCGGCCGGAGCTGGGCGCACCGCCGAGCGGAAGATCACGGATGATACCGCACGGTCCGACAGCCGAGCCGTGCGCGAACCCGCGATCCCCGCACCCTAGGGTGCTCTTCGTCTAAAGCACTCTAGGGTGCTTTTCGTGTGAAGCACTCTAGGGTGCTTTTCACGCGATCCCGCGTCTCAAGAGTGATTCGTTCTTCTCAAGCGCGCTCACGCCGTTCGCCCCGCTCCACGGTCTTGGATTACCGCCACCGAAGGTCAAGATGCATCAACAAATCGCTTGACCTGCGCGAGACCGTGAGCGTTAATTCCAGCGGGTCGAAACCCGCATCTGAACGACATCTATTTCGCAGTCAGCAACGGTCTTTTCAGTCCGCGGTGGGTCCGGCGTCGCAGGACGCCCAGGGAGGGAACCACATGAGAGTTCGGACGTTCATGTTCGTCGTGCTGTCAGCATTGCTGGCGCACTCGGCGCACGCGCAAGTCTCTACCGGCACCATCATCGGCGTCGTGCACGATGAATCGGGGGCGGTGCTCCCCGGCGCCACGGCGACGCTGACCTCGCCGTTGATGCCCGGTGGCCCTGCCACGAGCGTGACCAACGAGCGGGGCGAGTACCGCTTCGAGCGGCTCACGCCGGGCGCCTATGCGCTGTCGGTCGTGCTCAGCGGGTTCAGCACGTACGAGGAAACCGATTTGCGCGTGTCGGTCGGCGGCACGACCGAGCGGCGCATCGGCCTGAAAGTGGCGACGCTGGCGGAAACGATCACGGTGAGCGGCGAGTCGCCGGTGGTCGACACGCGGCGCGCCGGCATCACCAACAACATCGGCGCCGAGCAGCTCGAGGCGTCGGCCAGCGAGCGCTACGGCGTGCAGGCCTACATGGCGATGCTGCCGGGCGTCACGACCGGCAACTACAACCGCGTGTTCAACGTGACGGTAATGGGCTCCAACAGCAACGAGACGACGATCCTCACCGACGGCGTGTCGATCAACAACGTCCGATCGGGCGGCTCGTGGCTGCTGAGCGATTTCGACGGTGCCCAGGAAGTGAGCGCGACGACCCTGGGCGCCTCGTCCGAGTACCAAGCGGCGGGCGGCGGCGTCCTCAACGTCGTCGGCAAGGTCGGCACCAACAGCTTCCGCGGCGACGCGTCCGGATTCTGGTCGCCCGACAAGCTCACCAGCCGGCCGAATCTGCGGCCCTGCCCGCGGTGCCCGAGCGGCACCGAAGACTCGATCATCAACGGAGTGCCCCAGATCGGGTTCCACTGGTACGACTATTACGACACGTCGGCCCACCTCGGCGGTCCCATCAAGAAGGACCGCGTGTGGTTCTTCACCGGGTTGATCTTCCGCGGCCGGTTCGGCACGCCGCCGGGACAGGCGCCGCCCCCCCAGGAAGAGCGCTTCCTGGACTGGATCACCGACACCAACACGAAGGTCACGATCAAGATCAACGACCGGATGCAGTTCCAGCAGACCTACTACGGCGAGATTTGGGGCACGGTGAACCCGAACTTCACCAGCCCCACGCGTCCAATCGAGACACTCCAGCATTCGCGCGCGGGCATCGGAGACGACCCGAACCCCGGCTCGTCGCTGACGTGGACGATGCGCAACAACACGGTGATGACGGCGCGCTACAACCTGACGATGGGCGCGTCCAAGCGCATCGGGTTCTTCGAGGATCTGACGAAGCCGAACCGCCAGGACACGGCGACCAGCATCCAGTCCGGCAACACCAACGCGCATCGCTTCTGGCCGCGGCGCGACGAGGTGGCGGTGAAGATGAACTCCTACCTCACCGGCAACCGGGTCAACCACAACCTCGCCTACGGCGTGCAAATCTCCAAGAACAAGGACGTGTTCGTCCAGATCGAGCCGGGCGGCATCCAGTATCGCGACCTCAGCGGCCAGCCCAACCAGGCAATTCTGATCGGGCCCGATGCGCGCGGCGCGACCAGCGCCGCGCAGGGGTTCTGGATCGAAGACGAAATAACCTTCGGCGACCGCGTCACCCTGCGGCCCGGCATGCGGTTCGATCGCATGGTGGGAACCAGCATCGACGTTCCCGAGTTCGATCTGCAGTTCAACGAAGTCGGCACGTTGAAAGGCTCCGGCCGCCTCGTCACGTGGAATCAGGTATCCCCACGCGCCGGGCTCAACATCAAGCTGAACGAAAGCGGCAAGACCGTCATGCGCGCCGTGGCCGGCCGTTACTACCTGCCGCTCTTCCTCGGCGAATTCGAGGATCTGCACCCGGGGCGGGCCGTCTCGCGGACAATGGGCTTCAACGCGGCCGTTTGCCCTGGGGCGACCATCACAACAGTCACGCCGAGCTGCTACACGACCCTTCTGAGCCAGACCATTCCAAACACGAACGTGCGTTTCGACCCGAACACAAAGGCGCCGTTCACCGATCAGTTCGCGATCGGCGTCGATCACCAGCTCGCGAACAACCTGGGCATCGGCGTAAATTACGTGCACAAGCGCGCCGGCAACGTGCTCGGCTGGGTGGACACGGGCGCGACCTGGGCGCCGCAGACCGTGCAGGTGACCGGCTCGACGATCTACGGCGAGCAGGTGAACCAGACGCTCACGGTGCAGCGGCGCACGAGCCCCGCGACGTCGTCGCTGTTCCTGCGCACCAACGGTCCGGGCTTCTACACCGAGTACGACGCGCTCATCCTGACCGGCACCAAGCGGCTGGCCAACCGGTGGCAGTTCACCGCCGGCTACACGCGGCAGCGATCGCGCGGGCTCGAGCCGACCGGCACGAACGGCCGCGACATCAACGACCTGATCAACCTCGATGGCTACCTCGGCGCCCGTGATCGCCCGCACATGGTCTCGCTGATGGGCTCGTACGAGATCCCCAGGATCGCCGTGCAGGTCTCGGGCAACCTCACCTCTGTGTCCGGCACGGCGATCTCCTCTACGGCGAATATCACCGGCCTGCCGCAGGGCACGCGGACGGTCAATCTGCAGGCGCCCGGAACGCAGTACCGATCGCCGCGCGAGAAGTACATGCACGCGCGGTTCACGAAGATCATGTTCCGGAGCGGTCCACGCCGGCTGGAGTTGACCGGCGAACTGAAGAACATGTTGAATGAGCAGGGCACGCCGTCGCTTCAGAGCCAGGTGTTCAATGCCACGAACTTCCTCGTGACGAACACTTTCCCCGAGCCGCGGCAGCTGCGGTTCTTCGCCCGGGTAATGTTCTAAACTGAAGGAAGCCCCTAGAGTGCTTTTCGGATGAAGCACTCCAGGGTGCTCTTCCCGTGAAGCACTCCAGGGTGCTTTTCCCGTGAAGCACTCCAGGGTGCTTTTCACTGAAAAGCACCCTGGGGTGCTTTTTTTGTTTAGCTGGTTGGACGGACGGGCACCGGTCTCGTCAGCAGATCGATGTAGAGCTTGAAGAAGCGATTGTTGTCGAACCGCCGGACCACTTTGCACTTCTGCAGGTAGCCGGCGGCCGGGGTCTGGTTCTGGCGATAACCGAGCGTCCGGCCGTAGCTGGGGCCCCAGGTGATGTCGACATCGACCCACATCTCGGCGACGTCGGTCGCGTACGACGGATCGACCAGATACGCCAGCGCGAGGGTGTCGTAGATGTAGGACGTGGCCTTGGGATTTTGCTGAACCGTCCGGGCGAAACCGGAGTTCATCAGCAGCTTCGTCACGATCGAATCGGGATTGCGTGTGACCTGGTCGAAGACGGCCTTGTCCATCGGCACGGTGTTGGTCACGTCGAGCGGGATGAACGCCTGATCGATCGGCTGGCGGATGACGGCGCGGGCGGCCTCGGCGTCGTACCAGACATTCATTTCGGCCGAGGGCGTGGTGTTGCCGGGCACTTCGAACGCGCCTCCCATGTAGACGATCCGCTTGATCAGCGGAATGATCTCGGGGTTCATGCGAATGGCCAGCGCGATGTTCGTCACCGGACCGATGACCAGGAGCGTCACTTCCTTCGGGTATTTCTTGACTGTCTCGATGATGAAGTTCACCGCGTGCTGCTGCCGCAGTTTGGTCCTGGTCGCGAAGCCGTCGAGCGGCGCCACCAGCTCGCCGGCGGCCGGCTCCGGCCGCCGGTACCAGGAGCCGCCCACGCCCCACATGGCTTTCTCTTGCGCCATGGTCTTGTAGTCGTGCACGAGCGGATACCGCGCCCCGGCGTACACGCCCACGGTGTCGGCGATGCCCATCCGCTCGACCGCCTTCAACGCGTCGGCCACCTCCTGGTCGAGCCACCCGTTGCCGGCCACGACCGTGATCCCCAGGAGCTCGATGACCTTCGCCGCATGCAGCTGCGCGGCCATGACGCCGACTTTCCCATCGTCGCCGATCGTCGTGTAGTCGCTGTCGAGAATGACCTTCTCCGGACCGGCGGCGACGGCGCTCGTGGACCACGTCACGACGGCGATCGTCGCGATGATCGTGTGCTTCAACATTCCTGCGTCCCTCCCGATGTGGAACCGTTATACATCGGCGTACCGCCTGCGGGCGATATAATCGTGCCGCTCGGAGCCACCCCGCATGTTTACGCCCGATACCTTCGCCGTTGCGATGCTGATGATGATCACCAGCACGGTGTGCTGGGGATCGTGGGCCAACACGTTCAAGCTGACGAAACGCTACCGCTTCGAGCTGTTCTACTGGGACTACGCCATCGGCATCGTGCTCATTGCGCTGATCCTGGCGCTGACGATGGGATCGCAGGGCGGGCCGGACAGCTTCCTGAACAACGTGCGCACCGCCGACACCAGCAACATCGTCTACGCGCTGGCCGGCGGCATGATCTTCAACGTGGCGAACCTGCTGCTGGTGGCCGCGATCGACATGGCCGGCCTGGCGGTGGCATTTCCGGTGGCGATCGGCATCGCGCTCGTCGAGGGCGTCGTGCTCAGCTACGCGCTCCAGCCCAAAGGCGATGCGGTGATGCTGGCGCTCGGCGTGGGACTGGCGATTCTCGCCGTCATCGCCGACGGGAAGGCGTATGCCAATCTCCAGGCGGGCCGGTCCGCGGTGTCGCGCAGGAGCATCATCGTCTGCATCGTGTCGGGCCTGCTGATGGGGGCGTTCGCGCCGTTCGTCACCCGCGCGCTCACAGCGGGTCATCCGCTCACCTCGTACAGCATCGGCGTGTTCTTCACGCTGGGTGCCCTGCTCTGCTGCTTCGTCGCCAACGTGTACTTCATGCGGAAGCCGCTCGTCGGCGCGCCGGTGGCGTTTCGCGGCTACTTCGAACAGCGGGCGGCGGATCATCTGCTCGGCCTGGCCGGCGGGATGATCTGGGGCACCGGGATGGTCTTCAATTTCGTGGCGGCCGGGCTCGTCGGCGTGGCGATTTCGTATGCGATCGGCCAGGCGGCGCCGATGGTGGCCGCGCTCTGGGGCGTGTTCGTCTGGAAGGAATTCCGCGGAGCGAACAGCACCGCCAGGGGCTATCTCGCCGCGACCTTCGTCTTCTACCTGCTGGCGCTGGTCATCATCGCGCGAGCATATACCCAGGCATCGTAGGTTTCCGAAGCGATGCCGCATCCTTCAGGGCCTTTCGTGGTACCGCTGTGTAAAGACTCATCGCTCGTCCTGAGCCTGTCGAAGGGCGAGCGCAGGGCTCGTGGTTCGACAAGCTCACCACGAGCGGTTCCGCTTGCGGTCATCTCTCTCTGTCTCATGACGGGAGCGCTGCTTCCCGCGAGGACTTCAGCGCAGACGGCCCCGCCCGCGGACGCGCACGTCGTGACGGCCGTGCCGCTCGGACCCGACGAGAAAATCGACGTGGACGGCCGGTTGGACGAGGCGGTCTGGAGCCGCATCGAGCCCGCGGCCGGTTTCGTGCAGCTGGATCCCGACAACGGCGCGCCGGCCACCGAGCAAACCGAGGTGCGCATCGCCTTCAGCCGCGAACGGCTGTACATCGGCGTCACCTGTCAGGACTCGAACCCGGCGGGCATTCGCGGGAAGCAGCTGCTGCGCGACGCGGATCTCGGCAGCGACGACCGGTTCATGTGGTCGATCGACACCTATCTGAACGGCCGGACCGGCTATTACTTCGAGACCAACCCAGTCGGCGCGTTGGGCGACGGCCTGATCGCGCAGGGCGACAGCGGTCCGACCGCCGCCGGCGGCACCGTGAACCGGCAGTGGGACGGCATCTGGATCGCGCGCGTCGTGCAGCACGAGACCGGCTGGACGGCCGAGATCGAGCTCCCGTTCCGCACGTTGAACTTCGATCCCAACGCCAGCGCGTGGGGCATCAACTTTCAGCGCACGGTGCGCCGCACGAACGAAGAGACCATCTGGACGGGCTACGCCCGGAATCAGGGACTCCTGCGGATGACCAACGCCGGCCGCGTGACGGGCCTGAGGGGGATCAGCCAGGGCGCCGGCCTCGATCTCAAGCCGCATGCGGTCGCGTCGGCGGTGTCGGCGCCGGGCCGCGGCCGGCCGGCCACGACTCGGCGACGCGCGACGCGGGCATCGATCTCTTCTACAGCATCACGCCCGGACTGCGCGCGAACCTCACCGTCAACACCGACTTCGCCGAAACGGAGGTCGATCAGCGGCAGGTCAACCTCACGAGATTTCCGCTGTTCTTCCCCGAGAAGCGCGAATTCTTCCTCGAGGGATCCGGCTTCTTCGACTTCGGACGCGAGCCCGGCAATCAGGTCGAGCCGTTCTTCAGCCGGCGCATCGGGCTCGACGCCAACGGCAACCCGCAGAAGATCGACGTCGGCCTCAAGATGACCGGACAGATCGGCCGCCAGGACGTGGGCCTGCTGCAGGTCCGCACGGGCGAGGAAGACAGCATCGCGGGCGAAGACTTCACCGTCTTCCGCGCCCGCCGGCGCGTGCTCACGCAGTCGTACGTCGGGGCGCTCTACACGCGCCGCGACGCGCGCGCGGCCGGCTCGACCCCCTTGCAGACCGTCGGGTTCGACTTCAACGTCGGCACGTCGCGGTTCCGCGGCGCGCAGAACCTGGAGGCGAGCGGGTTCTGGCTCTGGAACACGAACCCGCTGGGGACAGGACAGAACCTGACGTACGGCATCCGGCTCAACTACCCCAACGACGTGTGGAGCTGGCGCGTGTCGTGGCGCACCGTGCAGCCGTTCTACAACCCCGCGGTCGGCTTCAACCAGCGATCGGGGTACCGGCGTATCTTCCCCGTCTTCCGTTTCTCGCCACGGCCGATCACGCATCGCTACATCCGCCGCTTCGCGTGGGAAGCGCAGACCGAAGTGCTCACCGACATGCAGAACGACCTGCTGCTGCGGCGCTTCAACCTCAACGTGCTGCAGGTCCGCATGCACGCCGGCGACGAGGTGCAGGTGCAAATCACGCCGCAGCGCGAGCGTCTCGAAACGCCCTTCCAGATCTACCAGGGCATCGTCCTCCCGGTCGGCGGCGAGTACACGTTCACGCGCCATCGCGTGGTGGCGACGACGGCCAGCCAGCGCGTGCTGGCGGTCCGCAGTGACTACGAGAACGGCGGTTTCTACTCCGGCCGGCGCCGCGGATTCATCGTGAATCTGACCGCGCGGCCGCGCCCGGGCATGCTGGCGTCGATCGAGAGCGAATGGAACCGGCTGACAGCTGGCGGAAGGCGCGTTCTCGACGCGCGTCTTCCGAACCGCCGTGAACGCGCAGTTCAGTCCCTGGATTTCCATCGGCAACAATCTCCAGTACGACAACGTCACGAAGGTTCTGGGCTGGCAGGCGCGCTTCCGCTGGATCCTCCGGCCGGGCAACGATTTCTACATCGTCTACGCGCACAACTGGTTCGAGTCCACCCCGGGCACGCGCTCGACGCTCGATCAGAAGGGCGTCACGAAATTCGTGTACACGCACCGCATGTGATCGACAATCTGAAATCGAACACTCTGAAATCAATCTGAACTCTGAAATCTGAACCCTGAAATCCTCATGCCTTCACGAGCCCCACGCATCGCCGTCGTCGGCAGCGCCAACGTCGATCTGACCACCTTCGCGGATCGATTCCCCAGCGCCGGCGAGACGATCTTCGGCACCCACGTCGACATCGGCTGGGGTGGCAAGGGTGCGAATCAGGCAGTGGCCGCGCGGCTGTGCGGCGCCGATGTGGACATGGTCGCCCGCGTCGGCGAGGATCTGTTCGGTCCCGCCACAATCGAGAATTTCAACGCCCAGGGCATCGGCACGGCGCACGTGAAGATCGTCCCCGGCACGTCGAGCGGCGTCGCGCCGATCTTCGTCGAGCCCAGTGGACAGAACCGCATCATCGTCGTCAAGGGCGCAAACGATCGGCTCATGCCGGCCGACGTGGACGCCGCCCTGCCGGTGCTCGAGCGCGCCGACTGCATCGTGTTGCAGCTCGAGATTCCGATCGACACGGTCTATCACACGATACGCGTGGCGAAACGGATCGGCATCCGCTGCCTGCTGAATCCCGCGCCCGGCCAGCCGCTGGACATGTCCAGCGTCGCCGACGCGGACTACGTGATCCCGAACGAGTCGGAAGCCGAGGCGATCAGCGGGATGCCTGTGCGCAGCGTGGCCGATGCCGAGGCCTGCGCGCGCCATCTGATCGGCCGCGGAGTTCCGCGCGTGATCATCACGCTCGGCGAAGCGGGCGCGCTGCTCGCCACGAGGGATTCGACGACGCTCGTCCCGGGCGTGCCGGTACCGACGAAAGACACGACGGGCGCCGGCGACGCGTTCATCGGCAGCTTCGCCGTGTTCCTCGCGCAGGGGTTCGACGAGCGCGACGCGGTCGAGCGCGCGAATCTGTACGCGGCGCTCTCCACGATGTCGGTGGGAACGCAGAAATCGTTCGTGAATCGGCACGCATTCGACCGCGAATGGACGACCCGCTCGGGAAACCTCAAGACAAGCAGAGACAAGAACCCCTGAGAGAAGCAAAGAAGTCCTGAAGGCGTTTCTTCGTCGAGTTTACCGATTGACTGTGATGCACCCTGCGCTTATCGTTGGCCTGGATGACCCGGCTGCTCGTCGTTGCGGGCGGTTTCATACCGGTCGTCAGGTAGAGTTCGCACTCAAGGAGAAGACACCGATGCGTAAGCGAGTGCCTGTGACGCTGATCACGCTGGTCACATTGTGCATGCTCGCCCCCGTCAGCGCTTTTGCGCAGGGCGGCGGCCAGGGACGTGGCGGCGGCCGCGGCCAGGCGAACCCGAACGAGCCCGTGTATCCCGCGCAGATGACCAGCCGCGTCGAGGGCGGCTGTGGCAGCTGCCACAACTTTCCGGGCAACACCAAGGCGCCGACGCGCGATCAGATGCGCGCGATGACGCCGGAACAGATCGTCGAAATCCTGCAGAAACCGATTCCCGCGCACGACGGCAAGGTTCAGATGTCCGACAACCAGCGGAAGGCGCTCGCCGAGCTGGTCACGGGAAAACAGTTTGCCGGCACGCCGGCGCGCGACCTTTCTGTGATGTCGAACAAGTGCCCCGCGCCGTTGAAGCTGGAAAACATCAACGCCAAGCCGCACTGGAACGGCTGGAGTCCTGACGGAGCGACGAACAACCGGTTCGTGACCGCGCAGCAGGCCGGCATCACGGCGGAGCAGATTCCCAACCTCAAGGTCAAGTGGGCCTTCGCGTTTCCCGACGCGGCGTCGATTGCGTGGTCGCAGCCGGTCGTCGTCGGCGGCGCGATCTTCATGGGCACCGACAACAACTACGTCTACGCGCTCGACGCGAAGACCGGCTGCGCGCACTGGGCCTACAACGCCAAGGCGCAGGTCCGCGCCGCTGTCAGCGTGCAGGAGCTCCGGAACAATCCGAACGCGAAGTACGCGGCGTACTTCGGCGACATGACCGGCATGGTGCATGCGGTCAACGCGGAAACCGGTGCGGGGCTGTGGACGATGCGCGCGGACGATCATCCCGGCTCGAAGATCACGTCGGCCGTCATGATCGATCCGAAGGACGGCAAGGTGATCGTGCCTGTCGCTTCGTGGGAGGAACAAACCGGCGCCACGGTCGATTACGAGTGCTGCAGGTTCCAGGGCAGCGTCGTCGGCGTGAACGCCAATACCGGGAAGCAGGCGTGGAAGGCGTACGCGTTTGGCGAGCGGCCCTACTCGCTCGGCAAGAAGAATTCAGCCGGCAAGGACCTGTATGGACCGGCGGGCGCCGGCAACTGGAGCTCGATGGTAATCGACACGACCAAGCGCGTCGTGTATCAAGGTCTGGGCAATTGCGTCATCACCGAGCACTTCACGCGTCCGGACTTCGACTGGGGCGCCTGCGACGCGGTCCAGGCGGTCGACCTCGACAGCGGCAAGAAGATCTGGACGACGCAGCTGCTCGCGACCTTGTCGGATCGCGGACGAGGGCGGATGCGGCCGCGGACCGGAGCGCCGCGTCAACTGCCCCGGCTACATCCAGGGCCCCGGCGACGACGTGAGCCAAACGATGATGGTGAAGCTGCCGAACGGCCGCCGCCTCGTGCTCGGCACGCAGGAAAGCGGACGTGTCACGGCCATGGATCCGGACAACAAGGGCGCCAAGGTGTGGGTCAGCCAGGCCGGCGATCAGCTCGCGCCCAACGGCGCGGCATTCGGCGGCGCGTTCGACGGTACGGTGCTACTACCGGCCGCTGCCGTTCACCGATCAGACCGGCGCGCTCGCCGCGATCAACGTGACCAACGGCGAGCGTATCTGGTACACGAAGGTGCCGAAGCCGGAGAACTGTCAGGACCCGAACTCGCGGCTCACCTGCAACTCGGGCAACTGGGCGGCCGCGACGGCGATGCCGGGCGCGGTGTTCACCGGCTCGCGCGACGGCGTGCTGCGCGCCTACTCGTCGAAGGACGGCAAGATCATCTGGGAGTTCAACACCAACAAGCCGTTCGAGACGATCAACGGCGTGAAGGGCATCGGCGGCGGCATCGGCGCGTCCTCGCCGACGATCCTCGACGGCATGGTCTACATGGCCACCGGCTACGCAATCCTCGGCGGAACGCCGGGCAACGTGCTGCTGGCGTTCACGCCGCAGTAAAGAAATAACGTGGTGTCCGCCGGGCCGGCCCGCCGCGCACGCGGTAAGCCGGCCCGTTTTATTTCAGGCTGAGGGTTTTCATCGCCCCGGCGTCGGGGAGGAGTTCGTCGGTGCCAGCCGGGAAGTTGTTGCGTTGCAGCATGCTGGCCACGATGTCGGCGTAGGCCTGGGGCGGGAGCGAGTTCGGCTGATCGTACGGCATCGTGCCGCGGACGACCTCGTAGAGGTCGTTCACGCTGCTGTCCTGCCAGGCCGTCATGAATTTTTCACCGACGAGCGGCGGCGCCTCGGTCGTGCCGCTCATGTCGTCCTTGTGGCAGCTGCCGCAGTTCTTGCCGTACTCCGCGCGCCCCCGCTCGGCCTGCGCGCGCGTGTAGGCGCCCTGTTGTTTCGCGCTTCGAGTCGCCTCCTGGGCGACGGAGACAGCGAGCGTGAGTGCCAGCAACGCGGCAATTTTCATGAGAATAATTACGTTAGCATATTACGTCGACACGACGAGCAGCATGATCCGTTTCCGATCGAACGGCGCGGCGGTCTGGGCCATCTCAGTGTTGCTGTTGATGTCCGGCAGCGCCCGCGCGCAGCCTCCCGACGACCTCCGCATCCGCTACAACTCGGGTCAGGCGGTCGTGCCGATCTTCGAGGGATGGATCCGCAAGGCCGACGGATCGTTCGACATGGTCTTCGGGTACTTCAATCGCAACTACGTCGAGGAAGTCATCCTGCCGGTCGGTCCGGCCAACCACTTCGAACCCGAAGGACCCGACGTCGGCCAGCCCGCCTACTTCTACCCCCGCCTGCAACGCTACGCGTTTCGCGTCAACGTGCCCCCGGACTGGGGATCGTCGAAGGAAGTCGTGTGGACTCTGACCGCGCACGGCACGACCGAGAAGGCGATCGGGAAACTCGCGCCCATCTGGGAGATCGATTCGGTTGTCGAGATCCAGAACGCCGGTGGCGGCGGCGTCGACGAAACGTCGAAGGGTCCGCCCCCTCGCGTCAGCATCAATCCCGAGTACCGACTCGCGCCGGCGAAGCCTTCCGACCTCGCGTCACGTCCGGTCACGTTCGCCAAGGACGTCGCGCCGATCGTTCAGCGCGCCTGCCAGAGCTGCCATCGGCCCGGCACGGTCGCGCCGATGTCGCTCCTCACGTACGAGGAGGCGCGGCCATGGGCGGCCGCGATCAAGGCGAAGGTCGCCTCGCGCGAGATGCCGCCGTGGCACGTCGTCCGCAACGTCGGCATCACGAAGTTCAAGGACGATCCGTCGCTGAGCGACGAGGAGATCGCGACGATCGTCACGTGGGCCGACGGCGGTGCGCTGCAGGGCAACCCCGCCGACCTGCCGCCGCCGCGCCACTTTCCCGAGGAAGGCGTGTGGCACATCGGGAAACCCGATCTCGTCGTGACGGCGACGCCGTACGCAGTCAAAGCCGCCGGCGCCGACTGGTGGGCCGTCTACACGGTGCCGTCGAACCTCACCGAGGATCGGTACATCAAAGCCATCGAGGCCAAACCGGGCAGCCCGGCGACCGCGAGAGCGGTCCACCACATCCTCGCCTACGCCGAGGACAGCACGACGCCGCCGGCGTCCACGACGACCAGCTTTGGCGACGACAACTTTTTCCAGCGCGGCGAGTTCCTCGTCGAGTATTCCGTCGGCAAAGGCGGCGAGCAGTTCCCGGAGGGATCGGGCCGGCTGATCAAGGCCGGCAGCAAAATCCGGTTCGAGGTGCACTACCACTCCACCGGCGAGGACATGACGGACGCCTCGCAAGTCGCGTTCGTGTTCCATCCGCGAGGCTACGTGCCGAAGCGGGTGCAGCGACACGCGCGGGCTCGGCCACGGCGGCGATCTCGATCTGCCACCAGGCGCACCCTACATCCGCAGCGACGGCTACACGCGCTTCGACACGCCTGGCGTGATCACCGGATTCCAGCCGCACATGCACACGCGCGGCAAGGCGCGAATGCCTCGAGCTGATCTATCCAACCGGCGGCGCCGACGAGCGGGTCGAGCAGATTGGGTGCGCGCGCTACGAGTTCGGAAAGGTGATGGTGTACAACTGGGCCGACGACGTTGCGCCGATCTTCCCCGCCGGCACGATCCTGCACGTGATCAACTGGCACGACAACACCGTGGGAAAAACCAATCCCGAACCCGTGAACTGGGTGGGTAACGGCAATCGGACGATCGACGAGATGAGCTTCTCGTGGGTCAACTACTACACGATCACCAACGCCGAGTCCGACCGCCTGCTCGCCGCGCGGCGCGGACGGCCTGCCGGCTCGACCGCGACCACCGCAGCAGCCGGCCGAGCGGCGGCTCCCGATCGCGCCTCCCGCGTGCCGACCAACGTGCCGATCTTCCGGCCGCGCCGTCCGCCTGCCGGGATGTCGGCGACGGTGATCGTGTATCGCGGCCCCGCGCCGGTGACGTTCGTGCCCGACGGGTTCACGCGCGTCAAGAGCGGTGAAGAGCTGGACGTCACCGCGTTCTTCACGCAACCCGGTACCTACGTGCTGCGCGTCGTCGCGAGCGACGGCATGCTGCGGACGGGAAACGCCATCACGATCACGGTCGGCGATCAGCCGAGCCGTTAGTCGTTCCTTGTACTTTTTTGTCACGTCTTCTGAAGGGTTATCAAGAGTTCTCAAACGACGTAACCAGTCGTAAAATCTGCGCTTTCCGCTTGCCTCCACCGTGCTGGCATTGCACAATGCGAGCGAGTGAAATTGACTCTTCTCAGCAGGAACGCGACCATGCTGATGCACGCGCGATCGGCGGCTTTTGCCGTCCTCGTGACGGCAGCGTCCACGACGGTGTGGGCGCAGCCGCCCGCGCCTGGCGCGGAGCAGCGGACGTCGCCGGCGAACCTGGTGGGTCAAGCCGAGCGCGGTTGCTTCAGCTGCCACGACATCGCGTCCAACGTGCCCAACGGACCGAATCGCCAGGCGCTGTGGAACATGACGCCGGAAAAACTGTACGAGGCGATCACCACCGGTCCGAAGGCGAGCCACATCAGCGTGCAGACCGAGATCATCAACGACGCGCAGAAGCGCGCCGTGGCTGAATTGATCACCGGCCGTGCGTTCGCCGGCGGTCCCGATCGGTCCGCGGCAGCGATGAGCAACAAGTGCGCGGCGCCGTTGACGCTGGACATGACCAAGCCGAAATGGAACGGCTTCAGTCCGGACGTGGAGAACAAGCGCTTCCAGCCCGCGGAGGCCGCGAAGCTCACGCCCGAACAAGTGTCGACGTTGACGTTGAAGTGGGCGTTCGCGATCCCGGGCTCCACCTCCACCGGCCAGACGCAACCGACGATCGTCGGCGGCGCGGTCTTCACCGCAACCGACAACAATTACATGTACGCCCTCGACGCGAAGAGCGGCTGCGTGTACTGGTCCTACGACGCCAAGAACCTGATGCGGGGATCGGTGATCGTCGCGCCGGTGACCGGCGTGCCCGGTGTGAAATACGGCGCCTACATCGGCGACTACATGGGCCGGATGATCGCGGTCAACGCGGAAACCGGCGCGCCGCTCTGGACCATCCAGGTCGACGATCATCCCGGTGCGAAGATCACGTCGGCCGCGGTGCTCGATCCGTCCGGCACCAAACTGTATGTCCCGGTGGCGTCGTGGGAGGAGCAGACCGGCGCGATGGCGCGCTACGAGTGCTGCAAGTTCCAGGGCAGCGTCGTGGCCGTGGACGTCAAGAACGGCAAGAAGCTCTGGCAGTCGTTTTCCTTCGCTGAGCGTCCGCATCAGCTGAACAAGAAGAATTCGGCCGGCAAGGAAATGTTCGGACCGGCCGGCGCCGGCGTCTGGAACACGCCGACGCTCGACGTCAAGCGCAAGGCGGTCTACGTCGGCTCCGGCAACTGCTACACGTCGGAATGGTTCGACACGCCCGACTTCGATTCGGTCACGGGCCACTCCTGCAACGCGGTGATCGCGTTCAACATGGATACCGGCCGTCGTTTGTGGGCGGCGCAGGTGCTCCCCGGCGACAACGACGAAGGCGGATGCGGCCGCGGGGCGGAGGAGCGCCGCAAGAACTGTCCGGGCTTCATTCAGGGACCGGGATACGACACGGATCAAATCACGCTGCTCGATCTCCCCAACGGCAAGAGCATGCTGCTCGCCGCCGAAGAGAGCGGACGCGTGACCGCCGTGGATCCCGACAAGCGCGGCGCCAAATTGTGGTGGTCGCAGACCAATGAGATCCCGGCGAATCGCGCCGAGATCCACGCGCCCTGGGGCGGCGCCAGCGACGGTCGGCAGTTCTTTCGAGGCATTCCGTACCCCGACGGCACCGGCGCACTCACCGCGATCAGCGTCAACACCGGCGAGCGTTCGTGGCACGCGGCGTTGACCAAGGACAAGAATTGCCGGGAGGCGAACTCGGCCACGTGCGCGCCGGCGAACCGGTCGGGCGCCATCGTCATCCCGGGCGTGGTGTTCACCGGCTCGCGAGACGGCGTCATGCGCGCGTACTCGACGACCGACGGCAGGATCCTGTGGGAGTTCGATACCGCCCGGGACTTCCCCACGACCGTGAACGGCGTGCCGGGCAAGGGCGGAGCGATTGGCGGACCCGGCGGCGTGTCGGTCGCCGATGGGCTGGTGTACGTGACGTCGGGCTATGCCATCCTCGGCGGCGCGCCGGGGAACGTCGTGCTGGCCTTCGGGCCGCGATGAGCGAGGCGCAACCTGCGTAAAACGGCCCGGTTTGGCGGGCGTGGAACCGGATTTTCGTTGCAGTACAGCCACACGAGCGTGGACAATTTACGAAGCTCGGGTCGACAAGGAGGACCGAATGGGCAAGAAGGTCAGCAGACGTGACTTCGCAAGGGCATCGGTAGCCATAGGGGCCGCCGGCGCAGCAGCCGCCTCGCTGCCGGGAGTTCTCCTTGGCGAGGGAGCGGCAGCAGCAGCGGTGGTTCCGCCTGTCGCCGGAGTGGCCAAGGCGGCCGGCATGGCCGTGGCCAAACGGCGGAAGATCTCCATGCCGCCCGAAGTCGGTTACGGGGGCGTGAACGACTGGGGCGACGGCCGCGACCTGATGCTTCAACACGCGCTGACCCCGGCCGGCCAGACTCCACCGAAGTATGCCGCCGGCTGGAAAGAGGGCACGACGATTCCCGTCGAGTACTACGCCGACGAGAAGATCTACTCTCACGACGAGCGCTTCCTCGCCGACAACTTCTGGTTCATGTACGACCACGTCAGCCGCATCCCGAAGCCCGGCGACTTCTTCTTGGCCGAGTTCGGCCGCGGTGAGAGCGTCATCGTCCTGCGCAACAAAGCCGGCGAGGTCAAGGCGTTCCACAACGTCTGCCGCCACCGCGGATCGCGTCTGTGCCAGAGCGAGAACGAGCGGCCGACGGAAGCCACCAAGGACGCCAAGCCGGTCGACCCGGCGATCTCGGTCGTCCAACTGGCGAACGAAGGCAACACTCCGCTGTTCCGGTGTCCGTATCACGCTTGGACGTACGACCTGGACGGCAAGCTGACGTACTTCCCGAAGGGGATGCCGGAAGGTTTCGATCCGGCCCAGTACGGTCTGCACCCGGCCCCGATCCAGGTCGTCGGCGGGTTCATCTGGCTGAGCTTCGCGCAGGGCGAACCGCCGGAGTTCGAGCCGTGGGTCAACAGCTGGCGGGCGGCAGCCGATCGCTACCAGATGCAGAACCTCAAGATCGCGACGCGCGTGAAGGCGCCGACCCGCGCCAACTGGAAGCTCGTCATCGAGAACTTCCGGGAGTGCTACCACTGCTACCCGGCGCACACGAAGACCTACTCGGCCGTACACCAGATCTACGGTGACCCGAACGCCGAGACGGACGCGATCCGCTCCCGGATCGACGCGGAGCTCACGGCTCACGGTCACCCTCCACGCCGCGGCGGTGGCCAGGGCATGGCGGGCGGAGGCGGCGGGGGACGCGGCCAGGCTGCTGCGGGACCGACCGGCGGCGCAACGTCCATGCGCGGCGGCGGCGACAGCCCGGTCGGGCAGCCGGACGCCGGCGCGCGCGCCGTCAACCTCAACCCGATTCACTTGAAGCTCGGTTACATGACGGGCACACTCGACGGGAAGCCGGTCGCTCCGCTGCTGCCGACGCAGAAGGAATACGGCCACCACTCGCTGCGATCGGTCAGCGGCTTCTCGACCTCGTGGATGATGGCCTACGACGATCACGTTGTCGTCGTCCGGTTCGCGCCGCGCGATGCGGCGATGACCGACGCCGAGGTCTTCTTCCTCGTCCATCCGGACGCCAAGGAAGGCAAGGATTACGACGTCAAGCGGATGCAGGCATTGTGGGTCAACACTTACCGCGAGGACCGCTGGATCGTTCGAGAACCAGCAGTTCGGGATCAAGTCGAACCGGTACAACTACCGCTCCGCGCAACCGTACGCGCAGCAGGAAGGCGGACCGGCGTCGTTCGTTCAGTGGTACATGCGTGAAGTCGCGTCGGGTGTCCCCGAGAAGTCGACTAACGCGCCGCTGTAAGGGGGTCGCTCCGAAATACACGAAGGGCCGGCTACTCCCGAAGGGATAGCCGGCCCTCGTTGTCTGCGCGTCTTCTTCCTACTTCTTCTTCGGCCTACTTCTTCTTCGGCTCTATGCGAATGGCCTTGAGCCCGTCGAAGTCTCCCGCCAACTCGGCTTTCCCGGCGGGCATCTTGTTCCCCTTGAAGATGAACGCGATCACGTCGGCAACCTGCGCGGGCGGTATCGATTCAGGCTTGTCCTGCGGCATCGTGGTCCGGATCAACTCGAACAGGTCGCCGGCCATCGCGCCGTTCCATTTCGTCAGGAAGTCCTCACCCACCAACGTCGGGACGATCTGGCTTCCGGTGAGGTCTGCGGCGTGGCAGCTGGCGCACCCATCGCCGTACACCTTCTCGCCGCGCGTGCTCTGCGCTTCCGAGTACACGCCCTCCCAGACCGATCGCTCCTTGGCGGCCGCCGCCTGCGGCACCTCCGCGCGAACGCTCGAACCGGTCACCACCATGGCGGCGCCCGCGAAGAGGGCGGCGGCCGCCGTAACGAGGTGCGTGCTGCGGAGTGTACTGGTCATAGGTCTCTTCAGTTGTATACCACACATGCGCGGCGTCGCGGAGGCGGCGCAGCAGGCGCCACCGGCCGCGGAGGCAGTGGAGCGTCCATTTGCGTACGACGGCCCACCCGCGCCGGTGCATCCGGAGGTCATCACCCGGGATCAGTCTGGTCGCGCCACGATCCGCGCGATCCGGCTCACGTCTCCCCTGCGGCTCGACGGGCGGCTCGACGACGAGATCTACTGCGACGGTGCCGCCGGTCAACGGGATGATCCAGACCGAGCCGCACGCCGGCGAGCCCTCGACCCAGGACACCGACGTCTGGGTGATGTTCGACAGCGAGAACGTCTACGTCAGCGTCCGCTGCTGGGAAGCGCACCTCGATCGCATGATTCTCAACGAGATGCGGCGCGACAACACGGCGCTCTACCGGAACGACCACATCGACATCGTCTTCGACACCTTTTACGACCGCCGCAACGGCATCTTCGTGTCGACGACGCCGATCGGCGGCCGCGTCGACGCGCAGATCACGAACGAACGCCAGTTCCAGACCGATTGGAATCCCGTCTACCAGGTCGAGACGGGACGGTTCGACGGCGGCTGGACGGCGGAATTCGCGATCCCGTTCCAGTCGATTCGCTACCGGCCGGGCCGCTCCCAGATCTGGGGATTCAACGTGCAGCGCGAGAATCTGTGGAAGAACGAAGTCTCCACGCTGATCGCGGCGCCGCCCTCGCTCGGAACGCGAGGCGTCATGCAGATGTCCATCGCGCCGACGCTGGTCGGCCTCGAAGCGCCGCCGGGCTCGAGGAAGCTGGATGTCAAGCCGTACGCCGTCTCGAGCCTGACCACCGACCGCACCGTCGACACCGCGAATCAACCGGGATCCCGACGCCGAGTTCGGGTTCGATCTGAAGTACGGGATCACGCAGAACCTGACGGCGGATCTCACCTACAACACCGACTTCGCACAGGTCGAGGCCGACGAACAGCAGGTCAACCTCACGCGGTTCAGCCTGTTCTTTCCTGAGAAACGGGACTTCTTCCTCGAGAACCAGGGCACCTTCGGATTCGGCGGCGCCGCGACCAGCGGCGCGCAGGCCAACGCCAGCGACACGCCGGTGCTCTTCTACAGCCGCCGCATCGGCCTCGACCAGGGGCGCGCCATGCCGATTCTGGGCGGCGGACGCGCCACGGGCCGCGTCGGCCGGTTCACCCTCGGCGCGCTCGACATTCAGGGCGACGACGAGCCGGTCAGCGGAACGCCGTGCCGACCAACTTCTCCGTGCTGCGCTTGAAGCGCGACATGCTGCGCCGCAGCAGCGTCGGCGTCATCTACACCGGCCGCGTCGGTGGCGCAGACGCGGCTCGGGCGCAACGACGCGTACGGCGTGGACGGGACGTTCGCGTTCTTCAACAACCTCACGTTCAACACCTACTGGGCGCGCACCCGCACCGACGGTGTCGCGGGCGGCGACGACGCCAGCCACCGCGCGCAGATCGACTACGCCGGCGACCGCTACGGCGTGCAGGTCGAGCGCCTGGCCGTCGGCGACGCAGTTCAATCCGGAGATCGGGTTCGTGCGCCGCGCCGACATGCGCCGTCAGTTCGGCCAGGCCCGGTTCAGCCCGCGGCCGCGGGCGAGCAAGACGGTGCGCAAGTGCTTCTGGACCGCGTCGATCGCACACATCGAGAACGGCGCCGGGCGGCTCGAGACGCGCGACTGGCGTGAGCGAGTTCGCGCATCGAGTCTCCACAACAGCGATCACGTTTCGCGTCGCGCATCGACGGACCTACGAGTTTCTTCCCGCGCCCTTTCGGATCGCGCCCGGGCGTCATCGCTGCCCGTCGGCGGCTACGATTTCGGCACGACGTCAGCGGGCTACAACTTCGGGCCAGCAGCGCGCGTGTCTCGGGCAACGTCTCGGTCGAGCACGGCACGTTCTACAACGGGCACAAGACGACGCTGGCGGTGCGGCGCGGCCGGTTCAACCTCAGCCGCAGCTTCTCCTTCGAGCCCACCATCTCCGTCAACTGGGTCGACCTGGACGAGGGCGCGTTCACGACGACGATCGTCGGCTCGCGCGTCACCTATACGCTGACGCCGCGCATGTTCGTCAGCGCGCTGTGCAGTACAATTCGGGCGACCAACGCCGTGTCCGCCAACGTGCGCCTGCGGTGGGAATACCACCCGGGCAGCGAGCTCTTCGTCGTCTACAACGAGCAGCGGGACACGCGAGCGCCGAGTTTTCCCGAACTCGCCAACCGCGCGCTCATCCTGCAAGATCAATCGCCTGTTCCGCTATTGATGTTCTCAGGAATTCTCAGAGGTCATCATTGCCGACAGCTGACAGCTGATAGCTGATAGCTGACGATTGAGTCATGGTAAGGTGGGCACACGAATTCGATCCGCAATATCACAGGGAGAAATGCATGAGGGCGAAATACACGAGGCTCGTTCGGCCTTTGGTGCGCCGCGGCGGTGATCTGCGCGAGGCCAGCTGGGACGAGGCACTCGATCGCGCGGCGGAGGGCTTTCGGACAGTCGTCGAACGGCACGGCGCGCGCAGCTTCGGCCTGTTCAGCTGCTCGAAAGCGACCAACGAAGTGAACTACCTCGCCCAGAAGTTCGCGCGCGGCGTGATCGGCAGCAACAACATCGACAGCTGCAACCGTACCTGACACGCTCCCAGCGTCGTCGGTCTGACGACGGTGTTTGGAGCGGGAGGCGGAACGAGCTCGTATCGGGAGGTTGAGGAGACCGATCTAATCGTGTTGTGGGGATCGAACGCCCGCGAGACGCATCCGATCTACTTTCACCATGTGCTGAAAGGCGTGCGGAACGGCGCGCGGTTGTACGTGATCGATCCGCGGCGAACGAGTTCCGCTGCGTGGGCCCATTCGTGGCTCGGGCTCGCGGTCGGGTCGGACATCGCCCTGGCGAACGCGATGGGACGGGAGATCATCTCGGCCGGGCTGGTCGAATCGCGCGTTCGTCGATCGGGCGACGAGCGGATTCGAGGAGTACCGCGCCTCGGTCGAGGCGTACACGCTCGACTACGCCTCGGAGGTGACCGGGGTCGGCCCCGAGGTCATCCGCGAGCTGGCGCATGCGTACGCGCGTGCCGATCGCGCCGAGGTCTGCTGGACGCTTGGCATTACTGAGCATCACAACGCCGTCGACAACGTCCTGGCGATCATCAATCTGTCGCTGCTCACCGGCCACGTCGGCCGCTACGGATCCGGCCTGAATCCGCTGCGCGGACAGAACAACGTCCAGGGCGGCGGCGACATGGGCGCGATCCCGAACAAGTTTCCGGGTGGCCAGGACGTCGAAGATGCGGCGCTGCGCGGGAAATTCGAGCGCGCCTACGGCCGCAGCATTCCGCCCGTCCGGGGCTGGCATTTGAGCCAGATGTTCGAGGCGATGGAGCACGGCGAGCTGCGAGCGATCTATGTCATTGGCGAGAACCCTGCACAATCGGAGGCCGACTGCGCCCGCACGGTCAAGCTGCTCGAGGGTCTGGATCACATGGTCGTCCAGGACATGTTCCTGACGAAGACCGCGCAGCTCGCCGATGTGGTGCTGCCGGCCGCGGCGTCGTGGTGCGAGTCGGAAGGCACGGTGACCAGCAGCGAGCGGCGCGTGCAACGCGTCCGCAAGGCGCTGGATCCGCCGGGCCAGGCGCGCGACGACATCGGCATCCTGTGCGCGATGGCCGCCCGCTTGGGCCGCGACTGGGGCACGCCGTCAGCGGAACAGGTGTGGGACGAGGTGCGCAGCCTGTCGTCCTGGCACGCCGGGATGAGCTATCGCCGGCTCGAGGATCTGAACGGCCTGCACTGGCCCTGCCCCGACGAGACCCATCCGGGCCACCCGTTTCTGCACGGACGTCTGTGGCAGGACCCGGTCGAGGGCATGCGCGCGCCGTTCACACCGGTCGGGTTCGAGCCGCCGGTCGACGAGCTCGACCGACGAGTTCCCGCTGCGGCTGACCACGGGCCGGCGTCTGGATTCGTTCAACACGGGCGTGCAGACCGAAGGCTACGCGTCGCCGCTCCGCCTCGGCGAGACAATCGACCTGTCCCCGCGCGACGCCGCCAGCCTCGGCGTGCGCGGCGGCGAACGGGTCCGGATCGTGTCGCGCCGCGGCGCGGTCGAAGCCCCCGTGCGCATCGACACCGGGCTGACCGCCGGGCTCGCGTTCATGACGCTGCATTTCCCTGACGAGGTGACGACCAACCTGCTCACGATTGACGCGATCGATCCCAAATCCGGCACGGCCGAATTCAAAGCGTCTGCCGTGCGCGTCGAGAAGCTGGCGCCCGCGACGGGCGAGGACGAAGCGGGCCTGACCGTCGTCGAAGCCGCTGGGCGGGCCTGACACTAATGGACGTTCACCTCATCCCAGGCGCGACCGCCACCGAGGAAGAGATCGCTGCCGTCGATGCGGCCCTTGCGGGTCGCCGCCATGCCGGGTACGGCGGCGGCGATCGGCATCTGCTGCTGCCCGCGCTGCAGGCGGCCCACGCCCGCGCCGGCTGGGTCAGCGAGGGCGCGCTGAACTACATCTGCGAGACGCTCGACGTCCCGCCGGCCGAAGCCTACGGCGTGGCGTCGTTCTACGCGCTGCTCGCGACTACTCCCCGCCCCGCGCGCATCGTCCACGTCTGCGACGACATCGCGTGCCTCGCCAACGGCGCGGACCGGCTGTGCGGCGAACTGGAGCACGGCATCGGCCGCGCCGGGACGCCGGCGGGCGACGGCCGGTCGATGTGGCTGCGCAGTCCGTGCCTGGGGCAGTGTGAACGGGGACCGGCGGCATTCTTTCAGCTGGCGGGCGCACAGCCGCGGGAGTGGACGCTTGCGCCGGCGACGGCGGACGGCATTCGCGCGGGCCTCGAGAAGGCGAATGAAGAGAGCGCCTCGTGGTTCGACAAGCTCACCACGAGCGGAAGGCGCGCCGGATCATGCGGCACGTGAGACAGGGCGCCGTCTACTTCGTCGCGTGGGCGTCGCCAATCCGACGAGCCTCGACGAGTATCGGGCCCACGGCGGCTATGCGGCGCTGCGCTGCGCCCTGGCACTGGGGCCGGAAGGCGTCATCCGGGAGGTCCTGGATTCGAAGCTCGTCGGCCGCGGCGGAGCGGCGTTCCCGACCGGTCGAAAGTGGGAGGCCGTGGCGCGCGCGCCGGTGCGGCCGCACTACCTGGTGTGCAACGCCGACGAGTCGGAGCCCGGCACGTTCAAGGACCGCGTGCTGATGGAGGAGGATCCGTTCGCGCTCGTCGAGGCGATGACCATCTGCGGGTACGCGACCGGCTGCGAGCGCGGCTTCGTCTACATCCGCGGCGAATACCCGCTGGCGACCGAACGCGTGCAAGGCGCCATCGACCGGGCTCGCGATCGCGGCCTGCTCGGCGACAATGTGTTCGGCGCCGGCCTGCGCTTCGATCTCGAGATGCGGCGCGGCGGCGGCGCCTACATCTGCGGCGAGGAAACGGCGCTGTTCAACTCGATCGAAGGACGGCGCGGCGAACCGCGGAACAAGCCGCCCTTTCCGGTCCAGGTCGGACTCTTCGGGAAGCCGACGGTCGTCAACAACGTCGAAACCCTGGTCAACGTCCTGGACATCGTGATCGGTGGCGGCGCGGCGTTCGCGGCGATCGGCACCCCGGCATCGTCAGGCACCAAACTGTTTTGCGTGTCCGGCTGCGTCGCAGGCGCCGGGCGTGTTCGAGGTGCCGTTCGGCGTGACGCTCAGGGAGCTCATCGACCTGGCCGGAGGCGTCCGGGACGCACGCCCGCTGCACGCGGTCCTGCTCGGCGGCGCGGCCGGCGTGTTCGTGGGTCCCGACGAGATCGACATGCCGCTCACCTTCGAGGGATCGCGCGCCGCCGGCGCGACGCTCGGATCCGGGGTCGTCATGGTCTTCGACGACCGCGTCGATCTGCGCGGGATCGTGCTGCGGATCGCCGCATTCTTCCGCGACGAATCGTGCGGCCAGTGCGTCCCCTGCCGCGTCGGCACCGTTCGGCAGGAGGAAGCGCTGCACCGCATCGCCGCGGGACGGCCGATGGGGTCCAACGCCGCCGAGCAGCGCCTTGATCGACGAGCTCGCCCAGGTGATGCGCGATGCGTCGATCTGCGGGCTCGGGCAGACCGCGTCTGGCGCTGTGCAGACGGCGCTGCGCAAGCTTCGAGTATTCGCCTCATGACCGATACCCGCATGCCGCTTCGAGAGGTGCAGCTCGTGATCGATGGCCGGGAGGTCCACGTGCCGGAGGGCACGACGATCCTGCAGGCCTGCCGGAGCCTCGACATCGACACACCGACGCTCTGCTACCTGGAAACACTGGCCCCGGTCAACGTCTGCCGCGTGTGCGTCGTGGAGGTCGAGGGGTCGCGCGTACTGGTGCCCGCCTGCTCGCGGCCCGTCGAACCCGGGATGGTGGTCAAGACCGACACGCCGCGCGTGCAGCACAGCCGGCGCCTGGTCCTGGAGCTGCTCGGGTCGTCTGTCGATCTGTCGCTGGCGTCGGCGGAAATTCGCGGCCACATGGAGCGCTATGAGGCCCGCCCGGATCGATTCGGCGCCGCCGCGCGGCCCGCGGCCCTCGGCGAGCGCGACCACGCGCACGCCGGCCATCACGCGCCGCCACCGCTCGACGGCGCGGCCACCGTGGCGCAGCCGGTCAAGATCGACAACGACCTCTACGTGCGCGACTACTCGCGCTGCATTCTCTGCTACAAATGCGTCGAGGCGTGCGGCGTCGATGCCCAGAACACGTACGCGATCGGCGTGGCCGGACGGGGGTTCGACACGCGCATCTCGACCGAGTCGAATCGGCCGCTGCCCGAGTCCGCGTGCGTGTATTGCGGCAACTGCATCGGCGTCTGCCCGACCGGGGCGCTCATGTTCAGGTCCGAGTTCGAAATGCGGCAGGCGGGCACGTGGGACGAGTCGAAGCAGACCGTCACCGATACGATTTGCCCGTACTGCGGCGTGGGCTGCACGCTCCAGTTGCACGTGCAGGACAATTCGATCGTTCGCGTGACGTCGCCGCTCGATCACGACGTGACCAGCGGTCACCTCTGCATCAAAGGCCGGTTCGGCTGGCAGTTCGTGCAGAACCGCCCTGCCGCGGAGCGCGACCCCGAGTCTGTGCCGTGAATCAGCATGCGCCCACCGATAACCGGTTCACCGACGACGCGCACTACATCGGCGGCGCGGTCGGGTTGACCAACTTCGACTGGGGGACGCCAACCGGCAGCTCATGCTCGCCCGCCAGTTCGAGCGCGGCACGTCGCGCCAGTAAGGGTCCTCGCCCTGCGTGCGTCGCATCCGCGCCCCGCGCGATCGGGATTCCTCGACGAGTCATCGCGGCGCCTCTCTCGATTCGTGCTCGAGTCGTTTCGCCGCCTCGACCTCCCGCCGCGCATCGGCGGCGCGCCCCTGTCGCTCGTAGACGTCCGCGAGCACGTAGTGGCCGAGCGGCGCCATCCGCGGCTCGGGCTTGTTCTTCAGGCCGGCGCGCGCCCATTGCTCGGCGCCGCCGAGATCGCCGGCGTCGAGCAGCGCCTTGGCGAGATACAGCTGGCCGGTTCCGAAGGTCGGCTCGATCTCGACCACCTTGCGGAAGTGCGCGACCGCGTCGCCGGTCGCGGCCCGTCTTCTGCAGCAGCTTCGCGGCGTTGAACGCCGCGCGATAGGCCTTGGGGTTCGTCGCGAGCTCCGCTTCGTAGGATTCGATCGCCTTGTCGATCTGTCCCTGCCCTTCGTAGACGAGGCCGAGGTCGAAGTGCGCGAGCGCCAGCCCCGGTTTCTTCTCGAGCGCCGCCTTGAGCGCGCGCTCGGCCTCGTCGAACCGCTTCGCCTCGATGCGGCTCTCGCCGAGCTTCAGCAGCAGCCGGTGCTCGTCGACTTTCCGCTCGAGCGCGTCGGTGAGGATGGCCTCGGCGCGCGCCGAGTCGCCCTTGCGCATCCAGAGGTCGGCGAGCTGCCAGAGCACCTTGCCATTCCTCGGGATCGAGCGTCGCGCGCGCGCTCGAAGCCGACGCGTGCTTCGTCGAGCCGGCCTTCGTCCTTGTAGGCGAGCGCGAGGCTGAAGAGCGCGTTCTGGTGCTCGCTGTCGCGCGCGAGCGCGTCGCGATACGCGGCGATTGCCTCCTGCGGACGCTTCATCTTCTTGTAGAAATTGCCGAGGAGCATGTAGCCCTCGACGATCTCCGGATCCTCGGCGAGCGCCTGCTTGACCGTCGCGATCGCGTCGTCGACGTTCCCCTCGACCGACAGGCTGCCGGCCTGCTTCAGCAGGTTGTAGAGCTCGATCTTGTCCTTGGGATCGCCGCGCGCCGGTTCGTCGAGTCGTCTTCAGGTTGACGCTGCCCGACGACGTAGCCCAGCGCGGCCAGGCGTTCTTCGGTTTCCGAATCGATCGGCCGCGGGCCCTGCGGCGCGCCGGCTCTCGCGGTGCGCGACTCGAACTCGTCGAGCGCGCGGCCGAACACCGTCGAGCCGCGCGACCTCGGCTCCGTCGATCGGTCGCGCTCCTCGTCGCGGATCGGTCGCCAGGTCGTAGAGCTCCGGCCGCGGCGCGCGAATCAGCTTGAAGCGCCCGTCCTGAATCGAGCGCAGCTCGCTCCAGCCGTAGTGATATCGCGGATACCAGCTCTCGGAGTGCGCGACGAGATCGAGATGCTCGCCGCGGGCGAGCGGCATCAGGTTCGTGCCCTGCACCTCCTTCGGGACGGGCACGCCAAGCAGCGACAGCGCGGTCGGCATGACGTCGACGATTCGCACCTGGTCGGCGACGACCCGCGGCGGGCACGCCCGGCCCGCTGATGATGAGCGGAATGTGCGTCGCGGCTTCGTAGATGAAGAAGCCGTGCGTCAGCTCGCCGTGTTCGCCGAGCATCTCGCCGTGATCGGCGACGACGACGACGAGCGTGTCGTCGAGGCGGCCGTCGGCGCGAAGGGCGTCGACCAGGCGGCCGACCTGCGCGTCGGCGTTCGCGATTTCGGCGTCGTAGGCGCCGTCTCTGCGTGCGCGGGAAGCGCGACTGGAACGGTTCCGGCGCTTCGTACGGCGTGTGCGCGTCGTACAGGTGGACCCAGGCGAAGAACGGCCGCTTCGGCTCCGCCTGGAGCCACTCGAGCGCGCGATCGACGACTTCGGATCCCGGCCGCTGAATCATGTCCATCGCCGACGGCGTTCGCGAACCGGTCGAGATCGAAGTCGTCGAAGTAGCGGTCGAAGCCCTGCGCGATGCCCCAGCGCCGATCGAGCACGAATGCGCCGACGAAGCCGCCGGTCCGAAAGCCCTTGTCGCGCAGGATCTCGGCGAGCGTCAGCTGATCGTCGTCCAGGTAGAAGCCGCCGTTGTCCCGCACGCCGTGCCAGCCGGGAAACGTCCCGGTCATCAGCGACGAGTGCGCCGGCAGCGTCAGCGGCACCACCGTCGTCGCCTGCTCGAAGCGCAGGCCGGCCGCGGCCAGCGCGTCGATCTGCGGCGTCTGCGCCGCCGCGTAGTGATAGCAGCCGAGACGATCCGCGCGCACCGTGTCGAGCGACACGAGCAGGAGATTCCGCGGGCGCTCGGGCCCGACAGTCGCACGCCGGCGATCGGCCCGACGAGGATGATCCAGCCGGCGACCAGCAGCGCCGCGCCGCAGCGCGAGCAACGAGCGACCGCGGCGCATCACACCCGGCGCGCCCACGGCCGTTGGCGCGGTGCCGCTTCGAGTCTGTGCGGTCCCGCGGCGCTTGCCGCGACGATGGCGAGCTCATTGCCCTGTCGCGATCGGCGGGAAGCTTCTGAAGCTCCTCGCGCGCCGGCGCCGAAGCCGGGCGCGAGCTGCAGCGTCTTTTCGAAGTACGGCCGCGCCTCGCGGCCGCGGCCCTGGCGCACGAGGGCGAGCCCGAGATTGAAGAGGTAGCGATGATCGGTCGCCGTCGCGCGCGATCGCCGCGCGGAAGGCCTCTTCGGCTTCGTCGCAGACTGCCGCTGCCGCCGAGCGTCATGCCCGAGGGCATTCCAGGCGGACGCATTCGTCGGGTCGACGGCGACCGCGTCACGAAGGCTGGCGAGCGCCGCGTCGATCTGGCCGAGATCGCGCTGCAGCTCGCCGAGCCGCTGGCGGATCGATGGCGTCGTTCGGCAGCAGCGGGAGGGCGGACTTGTAAGGCCGCGATCGCTTCGCCGGGCCGGCGCAGCCGAAGGCACAGGTCTGCTTCGAGCACCGCCAGCGGCGCGCCGCGCGGATTCTGTTTCCGGCCCTCGCGAACGATCGCGAGCGCCGCCTCGCGGTCCACCGGTCGCCAGACGCGCGTCGGCCCACCCCGTCCACGCCTCTTCGAGCAGCGGCGCACGCCGCGCCGCCTGCTCGAAATGCGGGGCGGCGCGATCGGGGCGCTTCATGCCCAGCCAGCGACCGCGCGAGATACAGGTGCGCCTCGAAGCTCTCGATCCCGCTGGCCGATCAGCTCCTCGAACGCGCGCGCCGCGGCGGCGTAGTCGCGCTCGATTCAGCGCCAGAAGGCCGTTCCGCATCGCCTTCGTTGGCGCGCCGGAACTCGAGGATCTTGTCCTTCGGATCGGCGCCCGGCGTCTGACGTCGCCGACGCGGCTGCCGCTCGACATAACCGAGGGCGCCGAGCCGTTCGAGCAGATCGGCCGGCAGCGGCTGTGCGGCGCGGCCGTCGGCGATGCGGCGTTCCTGCTCGAGCATCTTCGCGAGCGTCGCCGCGAAGGCCGCGGCCCGCGCCGGCTGCTCGGTCGGCGAGGTTGCGCTGCTCGTGCGGATCCGACGCCAGGTCGTAGAGCTCGGGCCTCGGCGCCAGCACGTACTTCCACGATCCGCGCCGGAGCACGCGCAGGTCGCTCCATCCGAAATGCAGCAGCGGCACGAGCGACTCGGCGTACTGCGGGCGTATCGGTCGTCGGCCGCGTCCCGCCCCGCAGCGCCGGCGCGAGGCTGTTGCCGGAGGGCTGCAAGCCGCGTGGAACGGCGACGCCGAGCAGATCGAGCGCCGTCGGCAGCAGATCGACGAGCCCGACGTTTGCGGCGATCCGGCCGCCCGCCGGACGATTCCCGGGCCGCGCACGATGAGCGGCACCGCGAGCGTCGTCTGGTAGACGAAGAAGCCGTGGAGCGTCTCTTCATGCTCGCCGAGCCCCTCGCCGTGATCCGACGCCACGGCGAGCAGCGTCTCCGACTTCGAGGCCGAGACGCTCGAGCGCGTCGTCGAGCTGGCCGACGAGCGCGTCGGTGTAGGCCACCTCGCCGTCGTACGGTCGATCGCGATATCGCGACGCGTAGGGTTCGGGCGGCTCGTACGGATCGTGCGGCTCGAACAGGTGGAGCCACAGGAAGATGCGATCGGCCGCGCGCTGGCTCTCGAGCCAGGCGATCGCCGCGCGCAGCGTGTCGGCGCCCGGCTTCTGCAGCGTGCTCAGGAGGTCGGCGCCCTGGGTCTTCGGAAAGCTCGTCGTCGTAGCGATCGAATCCGCGCCCGAATCCACCGCGCCGCTCCAGCACGATGCGACGACACGAACGCGCCGGTCCGAAAGCCGGCGCCCTTCAGGATTTCGGCGAGGAGCGGCGACGGCGGAAGCTCGACCGGCGCCAGGTTGTCGCGGACGCCCAGCTCCCACGGCAGCAGGCCCGACAAGATCGTGGCGTGCGACGGGCGCGTCAGCGGGACGTGGGTCATCGCGTTCGGCCGCATACGCCCCCTCGCGCGCGATCCGATCGAGCCGGGGCGTCAGGTCGCACGCCGCTGTAGACGCCGACGCGGTCCGCCCGCAGCGTGTCGATGGTGACGAGCACGAAGTGGCGAGCCGTCGGCGGCGCCGCGCCTCGGAACAGGCGAGCGAGCCGTTAGCAGGGCGAACAGCGCGACCGACAGGCCGCAACGGACACCAGGCCGAACGCAGGCATCGCCCCGCGGGCTGCAACCTTCGTGCCCTCGTGTCCTCTGTGATGAGACCATCCGTCATTCGCGGCATCGTATTCGCGGATTGGATCCGTGCAAGGCAACGGCTCGTTCACGACTCCGTCGATGGCAGTTCTGCTCAAAACAACCTTGACAGCGTCGGCCGAGCCGTCGTGTTATACAGCCGCGGCGCATTCCGTGCGCTGTGCGACCGTCGGCAAGATCGACGTCAGCGACAAACGAAGAGAGGATCCGACAGCCATGCCCAAGGTGAATCCTCGCGTTCGAGCCGTCACTCCTCTGCGTGCTCGTGCTGCTGACCGCGCACGTGTCACGCGCAGCGGACGACCGGCGATCTGCTCGGAGTCGTGAGGGATGCCTCGGGCGCGGTCCTGCCGGGCGTGACCGTCACGCGTGACCGGCCCGAACATCGCCGGCGCGCAGACCACGATCACGACGGAGAACGGCAGCTACCGCATCGCCAATCTGCCGCCGGGCACCTACACGGTCACGTTCGAGCTGTCCGGGTTTCAGGACCGTCGTGCTGCAGGGGCTGCGCGTCAGCCGTCGGCGGCGCGCTCGAGCAGAACGTCGGGCTCGAGATCGGCGCAGCTGGCCGAAAGCGTCAACGTCGTCGCCGAGATCGCCGGTCGTCGACACGACGTCGAGCGAGGTCGGCACGACGTTCGACCAGGACTGGGTCGACGAACGCGCCCTCGCGCCGCTTCGGCTTCTACGATCTGCTGGCGCAGGCGCCGGGCATCGGTCAAAGGCGGCGACGGCGACGGCGCCGCGCGAGCGCCGGACGATGAGCTTCGGCAGCTCGTTCGACGAGAACGCCTTCCAGCTCGATGGCGTCAACGTCACCGACAACTACTTCAGCGAGGGATTCTCGGAGCCGAATCCCGACGCGATCGACGAAGTCGAGGTGCTGTCGCTCGGCGCGCCCGGCCGAGTACGGCAACCTGATGGGCGCCGTCTACAACATCGTCACCAAGCAGGGCACCAACCAGTTCCACGGCGACGCCAGCGATTTCTTCCAGTCGAACGGGCTCACGTCCAACAACACGAAGGACGTGAAGTTCCCGAACGACAAGTTCGCCGATGCCTGCGCCGACGATCCGGACGCCCGCTGCCCGTGGACGCGCGGCGAATACTACGAGGTCACGGCGCAGCTCGGCGGTCCGATCGTGCGAGACAGGCTGTGGTTCTTCGGGTCGTACGGGCACCAGAAGGACCAGTTCACGCGCGTCGGCGTGAACTCGGAGCTTCCGGGCAGCGCGATCGACACCACGAAGGATCGGATTCTCGCGAAAGGCACGTGGCAGATGTACGCCGACCCAGCGGCTCGTCGGCAACTTCCATCTCGACAAGTCGCCCGAGCGACACCGGCTACAGCTTCAACGAGACGCCGTCGACGGCGTGGACGCGGACGCAGAAGGCGCCGACGCCGGGCGTGGCGTACACGGCGACGCTCTCGAACAAAACGCTGCTGGACGTTCGCTACTCCGGCTTCTACGGCAGCGTGACCGGGTATCCGTCCGATCCGAGTCGCGCCGCTCGGCCAGCCCCGCATCTACGACGGTGACGACCGGCACGATCAGCGGCGGCAACTACTACTGGTACCTCTACGACGCCAGCCGGACCACCGCGACCGCGAAGCTGTCGCACCATGCCGACCGGTTCCTGGGCGCCGAGCAGGACTTCCACTTCGGCGTGCAGTACAACCAGGCGGGCGTGTCGGGCGTGTACGGCTACAACGATTTCATCTACACGTATCTCGACGGCGGCGAAGCTGTACGGTTACGGCAACGTGCGCCAGCACGTTCAGCTACGCGGCGACAGCTCCGCAACTTCGGCGCGTTCGTCGACGACAGCGTCCGGCTCGGCAATCGCGTGACGTTGAACCTGGGCGTGCGCGTCGACCACAGCAACGCGTTTGCGCCGCGAGCAGGACGAGCTCGACGACAACGCGCAGCCGACCGGCAAGACGTTCCCGCGCGCCGACTTCTTCACGTGGGACAGCATCTCGCCGCGCCTCGGCCTGAACTTGAAGCTCACCGGCCGACGGCAAGACCGTCTTCAAGACGCATTGGGGCCGCTACCATCCGCAGATCACCACCGGCGAGTTCGCCAACATCATCGGTCCCAACGTCAAGCCGTACTACCAGGGGACCTACAACGCCGCGACCGGCCAGATCGAGGATCTGTTCCTGACGAGCAGCAGCGAGAACCTGAGCGTCGCGTCCGGCTACGATCCGCCCGCGCACCGATCAGTTCATCGTCGGCTTCGAGCGCGAGCTGAACTCGAAGATGGGCGCTGCAGGTGAACTACGTGCGACAAATGGGGGCGCGACTTCGCCGCGCTGGCGCGACACCGTCGGCACCTACGTGCCGGTGACCGGTCGTCGACAACACCGGGCAGGATCCGACCGGCAACACGATCAACATCTTCCGCTTGACGAGCGACCCGCGAGCGCGCGAAAGTTCGAGCTGGGGAACTCGGACGAGCTGTTCACGGACATCCACGCGTTCACCGTCAACCTGACCAAGCGCATGACGCGCTGGTATGCCAACGCAGGCGTCACGTATCTGCGATCGACCGGAGCGCTCGGCGGCAGCCTGCGCACGACGAGCATCCAGCAGCGGAGCGCGCCTGGAGTTCAGCATCGTTCGGCCGCAACCCCAACGACTTCGTCAATCTCGATGGGCGGCTCGTCGGCGACGTCGGCTGGCAGGGCAAGCTGCAGGGCGTCGTGAAGCTCCCGTGGCGGCTTCCAGGCGTCGGCGAGCCTCGACTGCGCGCGAGGGCGCGCACAAGATCCGGACGAGGAGCATTCCCGTCGTCGGTCGCCGGCCAGACTGGCACCACGATCCTTCTGCAGCCGCGCGGCGAGCTCGGACGACTGCCGTCGGTCACCATCATCGATGCGCGCGTGCAGAAGGACTTCGCGCTCGGCGACGGCGCTGCGTCTCGGCGCTGTTCATGGACGTGTTGAACCTGAGCAACGAGAACGCCCATCAGGGGGTCGTGCAGGCCAACGTGACCTCGAGCTCCTATCAGTTCCCGAGCGACCTTCGTCGTTCCCGCGTCGCTTCATGCTGAGCGGAAAGTTCAGCTTCTGACGTAAGGGCGTGTTGCAAGATTGACGTGGTGTCCGCCTTCAGGCGGACCTAAGGGCCGGCTGAAGCCGGCCGCCACGAATCTTGCAACGCACGCTCCGGCCCGCCACCTCTTGACCTTCTCGAGTAGATGTTGTTGCTGTGGCGGCGCATTTTGTTGCCGGGCAGCGGTTCGTCATCGCTGTCGCAGCCAGCAACGATCCCGTACAGACCACGGCGGCACGGTGGATCAAGCGCTCGAGAGGTCCTCCCTTGCCGCCCCTGCCGGAACAGTCCCGCCGCCGTCAATTCTGAGTACCGGGTCGCGGCGGTGGAATCGTTTGATAGTGAAAGTGAACGATCTTCCAGTCGTTCCCCCGTTTGAAGAGCGCCGCTGTCATCTCGTAGGCGATGTTCGCTGGACGCGGTGGCGTCGCATCGGGAGCAGGATTCTTCCGGACGACGTCGAGCCGGTAGGATGCGATCGCGGCATCTCCCTGAGGAGAAACCTGCACACGCAGATCCGTCACTTTACCGCCGGCAAGCCCACCGCTTCGCGCGACGCTCTCGGGATAGGTCTTCTGGTAGTTGGCTTTTGGCTTGTTCCCGTCGGCTTCATTGCGGTTGCCGTTCGGCCCCCACCAAGTCATGTCGTCCGCATAGTACGAGAAATACTTGTCGAGATCGTTGGCACCGTAGGCGGTGGCGAACTGAGCAATGACGTTTCGCACTTCCTGTTCGACAGCTGCGCTGCTCTGAGCGAGAAGGCTCGAGCCGCTGAGCATGACCAGCAGGACGGCGAACAACACCGATGTCAGCGACGTCACTCGTGGCATGACTTCCCTCCCTTGCCTGAACTACTCCACACCGAATGCAGCAGGGCGTCGCATATACCGAGCGCCTGCTCCCGTGACGCACGCCGTGGGCTCACGCACTGCCGTCACACCTTCTCGGAGTACGGATACAAGAACTGCCGCCGCATCACGTCGGTGACGATCTCGCGGACGGCGCGGAAGGACTGATCGAAGGCCGCCTGCGTCAGGCAGATGGCGGCGGCGTCGGAGTTGGAGATGGCGATCCGCCCGAAGCGCCGCCGTCCGACGATCCACGGCAACTCCTCGTCGGACCAGTCCGGATCGTAGAGCGTGTTCTGGCCCGCCGCGTACCCGTGGGGCCACCGGTTGACGGTGATCGCCTCGATGTCGCGTGCGGGATCGAACCCGCCGACGGCGAGCGCGCGGCCCAGCTGATCCCGGATCTTCCGCTCGAACGTCTCGAAGCCCGTCGACAGCAGATCGGCGCGCCCCGCGCGGAACTGATCGCGTACGGGAAGCCCCGGCGAGAGCGGCTCGCGCTCCAGGTGCAGCACCATCGGTTCTTCAGGCGTCTTGGGACAGGTGTAGCCGCCGACGCTGATCGGAAAGTCCAGTTGAATCGCGTGGTGGTACCCGCCGGGGCAGAAAATGCTCGATGCCCCGACTTTCGTGAAGGCCGTCCAATTCCGGATCGCGACGTTGGTGTAGACGTTCGGCTGCCGCACGGCCATGTGCAGCGCCGTTTTCTGCGCCTCGGGCATCTCCGGGCAGAGATACGGAACGATCGCGTTGTAGCACGCCATCACGACCGCCTGCCCGCGCACGCGATACGCCCGGCCATCTCGCACGTAGGTGACCTCGACGAACTTGGCGCGCCCGAGCGCTCCATCGTGCCGGACCCGGACGACCGTGCTGTTGAGCCGAATCCGCGCGGACGAACCCGGATCGTCGAGCCTGGCGTAGTTCAGCCGGCTCGTGACCGAGTCCTCCATGGTCTGTCCCGGCAGCGTGTCAGGGATGAGCCACCGCACCAGCAGCCTTGCGACACTGCCTCCGCCGTCCGGGAAATGGATGTTCGTGCTCACGCGCTCGACGTACGAGTCCGCCGGCCGCTCGCCGAGACCGAGACCGTCGAAGCCCGGGAAGCGGCCGAGCCGGTAGCAGCCCCATGCGCTGTACGAATCGATGCCGCCGGCTCCGTTCGCCCATCCGAGCGCTGACTGCTGAAAGAACGGCAACACGTCCGCAGTGACTTTCGCGATCGTGAGGAGGTAATCCTTGTAGCTGATCTTCTGCAGCCGTTCGATCTTCTGATCGGTCGTGAGGCCGGGCATGTAGTCGCGCGGCTCTTCGTAGAGCCTGACCATGTCTCGTTGCGCCGCGGTCGAGAGCGGTGTCTTCGCGAGGAACGGCGCCCACGTGCCCGGTTGCGCGGAGCCACTGAACCGCGGCACACCCACAACAAGCCGATCGGCGCCGAACGTCTCCTTGTCGAAGAAGATTCCGCGCCGAAGTCCCATCGACGCGTACAAGCCCCGGTCCGGCTCCGTGGCCTTCAGGAACCTGTCGCCGTCGACGCCAATCTCTTCGAGCAGCGCTTTTCCTTCGACGGTGTACGTGTTCGGCCCCTCGATCGACTGCGTGCCTCCGTAGCCGATCATCGTCCGGCCGCCCACGGTGAACTCGTTGCGCCTGGCGTGGCCGCCGAAGTCGTCGTGGTTGTCGAGGATGAGCACCTTGGCGTTTCGTCCTACCGCCTTCTTGAAATAGAAGGCCGCCGACAGCCCCGCCATGCCGCCGCCCACGACGACGAGGTCGTAGACTTCGCGCGTGTCCTCGCCGGCCCCCCATGGGTTTCCGTTGCGCAGCCCGTGGGCAACCTCGAACGAGCCTGGATGACTTCCACGCAGACCGGTTTTCGCCGGCGGGTAGTCCTCCGACGCCTGGGTGGAAACGGCGGGCGCCAGCGCCTCGACCTGGACGGGCGACAGCAGCGCCCCGCCAACGGTGAGGCTCACGCCGTTCAGAAAATCGCGCCTGGTGATGGTGCGATCCATCCCCAGGTCGCGATCGGATTTCGTCACTGGCTCCGGTTCGCCGGCGGGGTGCCGCGGCTCGCGGGCGGGACGATCCCGTTCATCCTCAGGTACGCGACCATCTGCCCGTAATGGTCGTACGCGTGCCAGCATGCGAACGTCACGAGCGCGAGCGGCGTGTCGTATCCCGCCTCGGGCGAGTTCCTCACCTCGCCCAGCAGCGTCTCCGGACGGATCGCGGCGATCGCCTTGTGTCCGAGCGCGAACGAGTCGCGCACGTACTTGAGGACCTCGGCCTTCGTCTTCGCCGCGTCCGATCCGTTCTCACCGTCCTTGGTGACCTCCTGGCCGAGCATCGCCTGGAACGATCGGTAGTTGTACACGGCGACATGCTTGACCTGCTGGGCGAAGGTGCGGACGCCCTTGAACTCGCCGCTGGTCGGCACGAACGAGAACTTGTCTTCCGGCATCGCTTCCGCCGCAGACAGAAAATCCTTTTCGGCCTGCGAGAACTGTGCGTCGAGCACTGACGCCACGGTTTTCTGCTGGGCACCGGCCGCAGCCGGCAGCATGATAATCGCCGCCAGAACGAAGAACGCCGCTCGCATCGCGTGTCTCCGTCTCAAACCGCGCGCGCCACTTCTTTCATGTACCACGCGATGAACGCTCCCGGCGTCACGCGGCCGACTTCATGGGTGGCATAGCGGCCCGACCGGTAGCCGCCGCACGTGATGCCCAGGTGGTTGTTCTCCACGATCCACTTGTCCTCGCGCATCGTGATGTCCCAGAGCGCGACCAGGCGATCGACCTGGTAGTCTCTGCCCGCCTTAGCCGACGGATTCACGAGCCAGATGATTTCGGCGTCCGTGCTCGCAACTCCGCGCGGCGTGAAGCGCGCGACCGCGACGTGGTCGTCGTACGCGGCCCAATACCCGGTCGACCACGACGTTGTCGCTTCGCGGAAACCGTGCGTGTACGCCTTGAAATTCGGGAGTAGCGGCGCCACCGGCTTGCCGTCGAGGGATCCGGTCACATAGCCGGGCATCAGCCAGCCGCGGTTCGCCAGGCTCGGGCTGCCGCTCTGCCCCATGCCGCCACCCTGCGGTGGGGCCTGAGGTGCGGCGCCCTGCGGAGTGGCGCCTTGCGGCGACGGTGCCCGCCCCGGCCGGACCTCCGGCGGAACCCACTTCGCGATCTCCTGCTCGCGGCGCGTTTTCTGATCGGCGGAGATCGAGTAGTCCCAGTCGTGGGTCGTCACGAGCGATCGATGCGCGGGGCCGCAGTGATAGCACTCGAGGAAGTTTTCGAGCGCCAGCTTCCAGTTGGCGTTGGTCGGGTACTGGATCCGGGCGCCGATCTTGAGCCCCGCCGTGCCGTAGCGCTGGCCGATGCTGCGAATGCCGTTGGCTTCCGTATCGAAGTCCGGCGGCTGCTTGTCGCGCGCAAAGTTCAGGAAGATGAAGCCTTCCGCCGTTCGCACGTGACACGGCAGCAATCCGTTGTCCGTGAACGCGAAGTCGGCCGGCATGCCGTACGCGGCGATGAGCTTCCCGTCGAGATCGTAGCTCCACGCATGATACGGGCAGCGGAAAACCGGCGTGTTGCCGCTGGCGCCGAGCTGTTTCACCGAGAGGCGCGAATCCTTCGGCGGCGGGTTGTCGCCGTGGCGCGAGAGGCGCGACCCGCGATGGCGGCAGACGTTGTAGTACGCCTTCACGGCCGACGCCTTGTCGCGGAGCACTATGACGCTTTCCCCGCGCCCGAACGCAAACGTGAAGTAGTCGCCGGGATTTGGAATGCGGCTCTCGTGGTCGGCCAGCAGCCAGAAATGATCGGCAAGGTACCGCTCGTCCTCGATGTAGCGCTGCTCGTCGATGTAGTACTCGGCGGGAATGGTATAGCCCTCGCGCCACGCGGCGTTGTCGGCTGGGGCGGCGCGACCGGCGGCCGCTCCCGCTTGACTCTGCTTCGATGGCGTCCCCTTGCCGTTCGCCCCCTTCGCCGAGGCTGGAAGCAGCCCGCCAGGTAATGCCGCGGCCGCACCCGCGACCAAGGAGGTCTTCGCAAAATCGCGGCGACTGACTTTCTTACCCATTCGCCCTCCCCGCGCCGGGATCTGACGTGCAGGCTCACACGACCTGCGCAGAGTCTATCAAGTTCAGCGCCTGCGATTCGATGGGTTTCAAGCTCGCGTTGCCCCCGCGCTCGATGCACAATCTGGCGTGCGCTGGCTGGCCCTCATCGTCATGACTCTCGCGGCGGCGGCGGTGTCCGCACAGACCTCGGCACCGTCCGGATCCCGCTCCGATCTCCCCTTCACCTACGACGGGCCTCCACCCCCGGCGCTTCCCACTGCGATCGCGCGCGACGAGTCGGGCAGGGTCACGGTTCGCGCGGTTCGCCTCGAGGCGCCGCTCCGGCTCGACGGCCAGCTCGACGAAGCCGTCTACACGACCGTCCAGCCGATGTCGGATTTCATCCAGGTGGAACCGCAAGGAGGGTCGCCGGCGACCGAGCAGACCGACGCCTGGGTGATGTTCGACGACGATCACGTGTACGTGGCGATCCGCTGCCGAGACTCGCAGCCCGAGCGGATGGTTGCCAACGAGATGCGCCGCGACAGCAACAACATCTACTCGAACGAGTACATCGGCGTCCTGCTCGATACGTTCTACGATCGCCGCAACGCCTACTACTTTGCCGCCACGCCGCTCGGGGGCCGAGGGGACGGCCAGATTACCAACGAGAAGCAGTACAACGGGGACTTGAATCCGATCTGGGACGTGCACGTCGGCCGCTTCGAGGGCGGGTGGACGGCGGAATTCGCGATTCCGTTCAAATCCCTCCGCTACCGGCCGGGCCGCTCGCAGATCTGGGGCTTCAACGTCGAGCGCATGACGAAATGGAAGAACGAGTTGTCGTTTCTCACGCGCCTGCCGATCGCGATGGGTCAACGGGCGTTCTTCCAGATCTCGGCGGCAGCAACCATGGTGGGGCTCGAGGCGCCGCGGTCGAGGAACCTGGAACTCAAGCCGTACGTCACCTCGAACCTCACCACGGACGTGACGGCAACGCCCCGCATCGCCAACGATCTCGGCGGCGACGCCGGGTTCGATCTGCGATACGGCGTCACGCAGAACCTGTCCGCCGAATTCAGCTACAACACGGACTTCGCCCAGGTCGAAGCCGACGAGCAGCAGGTCAACCTGACGCGGTTCAGCCTGTTCTTCCCGGAAAAGCGCGAGTTCTTCCTGGAGAACCAGGGGACGTTCGCGTTCGGCGGCACGGCCACGTCGTTCGGCGGGGGCGGCACGACCAGCGACACGCCGATTCTGTTCTACAGCCGGCGGATCGGACTGAATCAGGTCACGAGCGGCGGACGCGTGGCGGTCGTACCGATCGAGGCGGGCGGCCGCTTGACCGGCCGCCTGGGCCGCTTCGAAGTCGGCCTCCTGAACATGCAGGCCGACGACGAGCCGCTGTCGGGATCGCGGCCGACGAATTTCTCGACGCTGCGGCTCAAGCGCGATCTCCTGCGCCGCAGCAGCATCGGCCTGCTCTACACGGGACGGTCGATCGGCCCGAGCGGGCTCGGACGCAACGACGCCTACGGCATCGACGGAACGTTCGCGTTCTTCGACAACCTGGCGTTCAACACCTACTGGGCGCAAACCAAAACGCCTGGACTCACGGGCGACGACACCAGCTACCGCCTGCAGATGGATTACGCCGGCGACCGCTACGGCGTCCAGATGGAGCGCCTGCTCGTCGGCGACAACTTCACCCCGGAAGTCGGGTTCGTCCGCCGCGACGACATCCTCAAGCACTTCGGGCAGTTCCGATTCAGCCCGCGGCCGAAAGCGAGCAAGCGGATACGCAAGTTGGTCTCGAGCGCGGCATTTGCGCACATCGAGAACGGCGACGGACGGCTGGACACGCGCAGCCTCGACGGCGAGTTCGCCGTCCAGTTCCAGAACAGCGATCAGCTCACGGTGCACTACACGCGCGCGTACGAGTTCCTCGCGCAGCCCTTCCGCATCGCCCCCGGCGTGACGCTGCCCATCGCCGGCTACGACTTCGACTTCGTGCGCGGTCAGTTCAACTTCGGCCGGCAGCGGCGGGTGTCCGGGAACGTGTCCGTGGAGTCGGGCAGCTTCTACAGCGGCAACCGGACGGCCGTGGGAATCGGCTCCGGCCGCATGAGCGTGTCGCCTCAGTTGTCGATCGAGCCGAGCGTGTCGATCAACTGGGTGGATCTGCTCGAGGGCCAGTTCACGACGAAGCTCGTGGGCTCCCGCGTCACCCATACGATGACGCCGCGGATGTTCGCCAGCGCGCTGCTGCAGTACAACACCAGCAACAACACGCTGGCCGCCAACGTGCGCCTGCGCTGGGAATACCGGCCGGGCAGCGAACTGTTCGTGGTCTACAACGAACAGCGCGATACGTTGACGCCGCGATTCCCGGCGATCAGCAACCGGGCGCTCATGTTGAAGATCAATCGGCTGTTCAGGTTCTGAGACCCGCTCAGCGCGGCCGATCGTTCACGACGACGGTCACGTCGGTCGCTGCCGTCAGCACCGAATCGTCCGCGTACGCCCGCAGCACATACGTCCCGGGACGGCTGAACGTGGCCGTGGTCGTCGCGCGGCCGCCGCTGATGGAAGGCGATGGCCTCTCGAACGTAACCTTACCGGCGCCTCGATAGTGAACCCAGGTCACGCTCAGTCCCGCTTCCGGTTGCGGCTTCACGACGGCCTGAGTGACCGGATTCGGCTTCGGCTCCCGCGCGGCCGCGCCGCTGCCGGTCCGCCTCGGACGCGGCGTCGGAAAGCCGTCGTCGCTGACCGACACGACGAGGTTGATGGCTTCGCCGACCGCAACGGTCCGGCGTGCGGCGCCATCGAGTGCGATCGCCGGCGCCCTGTTCGGCTCGCCGCCGCCGCGGCCCATGTCCTGAATCCGGTTTTCGCGAATGACAACGTCGCTCAACTCGTAGCCCGGCAGCAGGGATCCGTACGCCTTGTCGGTCCGTCCGTTCGCCGTCAGCGTCCAGACCAGGTCCTGCTTTCCCCAATCCGGAGGCAGGACGACTTCGAACACGAACTGCTGCCGCCTGGTGAAGAAATGCGTCGGCTGTCCGCGGTCGCCGTCGCCAGGCTCGAAGCGATTGGCGTCGCCGACCGGGACGTCCAGCTCCTCCTCGTGGTTCCGATTCATGTAGCCGAAGACCATCGTCGTACTGCCGTCCGGATTCTTCTTCCAGCCTTCGTAGACCGGCACGACATTCTGACCCGTGGCGTACTGGATTTGCGTGTCGGCGAACGCGCCGCCCGCGCCGAGCGCCGCCGCGGCGAGCAGTGCCGTCACGAGCCGTCGAAAGGTGATCGTGGTCATGTCTGCAGCTCCGGCGGTCAGGGGACTCTCCGCGCCTTCTTCGCCCGCGTCTGACGATCGAACTCCTCGTCCGACGTCGTGTAGTAGCTGACCCACGCGAAGCTCATTTCGTCGATCGTCCTGCCGCCGCTGCCGGCCCAGTTCCTCGGGTCGGGGTTGTTCGGGTTCCGGCTCGAGTTGTCGTGCCATCCGATCACGTGGAGCACCGTGCCCGCCGGCAGGAGCGGCGCGCTGTCGTCTTCGTACGCGTAGACCAGCTGCCACGCGGGATCGAACCGGTTGACGCAGTTGATCGGCTGCACCCGCATGGTCGGCAGGATCGCCTCGATGCACAGCGCCGTGCCGCGCGCGTGCATGTGCGGCTGGAACGACGTCAGGCGCGTCGGTTTCTCGAGCTTGAAATAGCCGTCGTGGCGCACGTTCGCCGCGCCCGCGGGGATGTCGAGTGGCTCGGACGGCTCGCCCACCCGCGCCGTCGTGATCACGTGACGGGGCGCGATGCCTTGCGGATGGAAACGAAACGCGACGCGTGGCCCCTGGGTCGCCTTCCTGCCGGCCACGTGGAAGTGCACGTTGAAGCGGATCCTCGAACCGGCGGCAAGCAGGCGGCCGGCATCCGGCGCGAACACGTCTCCGCTGCCGCCGACGACATAGCTGTTCAAGAACTTCTCGGCTCCGTCAGGGGCGACGACGTAGGTGAGGACGTGGTGAACGAGCTCGACCGAATCGCTTCCGGGCAACGTTTCGACAGCCTTCAGATACCGATCCTCGGTCAGGCCGGCGTCGACGATGAAATCGGTCCACCCTTCAGCGCCAGCTGCCGAAGCTTCCACGGCGTTCGGCGCGGCGACCACCAGATCGGGCGTGCCAATCGTCCAGCGGTTGGGCGCAGGGAAACGTCGCGCCGGCGGCAGATCCGCCGGGTTGCCCTGCGGCGATCCGGCGTCCACCCAGCGGACGATCGTGTCGATCTCCTCGTCGCTGAGCGACCAGTCGTTCTTGAACTCCCTGACGCCGACCCGGCGGTCGACGAACCAGGGAGGCATCTCCCGCGCGAGCACCTTGCGCTTGATGGTTCTGGCCCACGGGCGCGCGTGCGCGTAGGTGAGGAGCGGCATCGGCCCGGATGACCCGGGCTGATGGCACTGCTGGCACGAGCGCTGGAAGATCGGCGCGACGTCTCTGGAAAACGTCGGGGAGGAGGGCGCCGCGCCGGCCTCCACGGCCGACACGCACAGGCTCGCCACCACGACCGTCAAGATCCCCCCGCTCGTGGTGAGCCTGCCGAACCACGAGCGTCGGGCTCGTCCTTCGACAGGCGCAGGACGAGCGGGAGTGGCAACCTCACGTCGACTGCTCAGGGTGAGTTCGTCTGCTTCGTGCGGCGCGCCAACTCTTGGGCGTAGTCTTCTTCGCTCAAGTAGTAGTAGTTCATCCAGGCGAAGCTCATCTCGTCGAGCGTCCGCCCGCCGTAGCCCGCCCAGTTTCGCGGATCGGGATTGATCCGGTTGGCGGTGGAGTTATCGTGCCAGCCGATCACGTGCAGGATGGTTCCCGCCGGCAGGAGCGGCGCCGCATCATCGGCGTAGTTGTAGACGAGGCTCCAGCCAAAATTGAATTTCGCGCAGCTGATTTGCTGCACGCGCATCGTCGGCAGGATCGCCTCGACGCACATCGCTTTGCCTCTCGTGTGCAGGTGCGGCTGGAAGGATGTCAACAGCGTGGGTCTTTCCAGCTTGTAGTACCCGTCATGCCGCACGTCGCTCTCGCCGGCCGGGATGTCGAGATCCTCCGGTGAGTCACCTATCGTCGATGAGATCTGGACGTACTTGGGCACGTAGCCCTTCGGATAGAACTTGATCCCGACTCTCGTCCGGTCGGGCGTCGCCGTCCCGTTCGAGTGGTAGTGCATCTGGAAGCGAATCGTCGTTCCGGCCTTGAACAGCCGCCCGGCGCCCTCGCTGAAGATGTCGGCGTTCTTGCCGAGCGCGTACTCGTTGAGGAACACCGACCGCTCGACGCCGTTCTCGTTCTCCAGCAAGTAGGTGATCGCATGGTGAACGACGGAACGGTTTCCGGGCTTGGTCTCGACCGCTTTGATGTAGCGGTCTTCCTTGAGGCCCGAGTCGGCGAAGTAGACGCCCCACCAGTCGGGCGCCACCGCGGGCACGACGTGATCCTGAGGCAGCGTGACGATCAGGTCAGGCTCACCGATCTGCCAGTTGTCGGGATTGGCGAAGGTGCGGGGCGGCGGCATGTCGGCATCGTTGCCCTTGACGGCGCCTCCATCCACCCAACGCGTGATGGTCGCGACCTCCTCGTCGGTCAGCGAGGGATCGTCCTTGAACTTGCGCACGCCGACGTTCCGGTCGATGAACCACGGTGGCATGTCGCGGGCGGCAACTTTCTGCTTGATGGAGCGGGCCCACGGCCGTGCGTCCTCGTACGAGAGGAGCGCCATCGGCGCGATCGAACCCGGTCGATGGCAGGTCTGGCACGCTCGCTGGAAGATCGGGGCGACGTCCTTGGTGAAGGTCACGGGGCCGTCCGCCGCCGCGGCCGACGCCGAGACGCGCGGCGTCGCGTCTGAGACCAGCGCGGCCGCAAGCGCGAGCCCCGAGACGAGGCGTATCAGGCTGATCATCATGCTCCCCTGAACGTTCGGCGGTCATTATACCGCCCGGCCATCGAGCCTCCATTGTCAGGCACGACTCGACTGGCTATGCTACGCGCAGTTCCAGCAGCGCCGGGCAGCTCGCAACCGGAGGACGTTCCATGCGTCGTGCATTCTCATGGGCAGTGTGCTTGCGATGTTCGCCGAGGTTGCGCCGGGGCAACAGCCGCGCCCACGCCCGCGAGTCACCGGTCCCGAGCACATCCCCGCCGCGCAGCTGAAGCAGGCGATTGCGGAGGCCACACCGTGGCCCGACGATCCCACGATTCGATACAAGCGGCTGGGCTCGCGCGGCGACGATTCGTGCTGGATTCTCCTTCGCGACGGAACCGGGAAGGCCGAACAGCATGACGGCTGGAACGACATCTTCATCGTGCAGCAGGGATCGGCGACCGTGCTGTACGGTGGGCGGCTGGCCGGCGGCAAGCAGACAGGACCAGGCGAAACGCTCGGCGGCGACATCGTCGAAGGCGAGCTGCGGACGATCGGTCCGAACGACCTGCTGATCGTGCCCGCCGGCGTGCCGCATCAGTTCATCATCGAACCCGGCGAATCGATCACGTACGTGACGGTCAAGACGCGAAAGATCGTCCAATGAGACGCAACCGGAGGACGCCATGACTCGCAGCGCCGCGAGCGATTTTCCGCGATGTTCGCGGATCGCGGCAACGCCACCGCTCGGCCCGATCTTCCGCGGCGCGTCAGTCCCATTCGGGCATTCAGGGGCGCGCCGTCTCTAGCTGCTGACAGGCGTGGGTCCAGCCCTGACCGCAGGCGCGAGCCAGGAGCTCACCTAGCGTGCGATCCGGCAGAGGGCCCTTGCCTTCCCGCAACACAATTGGATAGTCGGCCGGGCGGGGTGGAACGTGGCGGAAGCTGCTCTGTCGCGCCGCATGCATCGCCTGGTTCTCGCAGCCCGCGGAGAACCCCAACGTGCACGCGCGTCTGAAAAAGCCGGCGGCGGGATCGGGGCTCACCCTGTGCAGCACACCTGACAGCGGCGAATCCGCACCCAGGCGGCGCAACGCCACCAGCGTGCCGAGCTCGTTGCACGCCCAGCCTGAGCCGTCGCCACAATGCGCCAGCTCGATGACGCCGAGGTTCTCGCACCCGCGGGCACGGTTGTCGTCGCAGGCCTGCTGCCAGAACGGCAGCCAGTGGCCCGGATGGCGGTCGCCGACGCCGCCGGCGGCGTGGAGCGTCGCGAAGGTCGCCGCCCAGATCGTCACGTAGGCGAGGTGCCGGCGCATCGGTTTCAGCGTCGGGACCAGTTGCGACGGGTCGAGTCGCGCCGCCAACGTCGACCGCGCCACACGATCGATGGCCCGGATGCTCAGGTTGAGGATCGGGACCGGCAGCAGCTTGTCGTAGAAGGTGGGCAGCCCTGCCCTGTCGAGCAGCACATAGGCCACGATCACGCTCAGCCCGTACAGCATGCCGAAGATGATCCGCCCGAGGTCGGTGCGCGGCGACGTCGAGGGATCGGTGAAGAGCAGGTGCATGCCGAGGAACACGGCTATCGGAATGTAGGAGTCGATGAAGAGATAGGTTCCAGCGATCCAGTAGTACAGCAGTCCGGCCAGATACGTCGTCACGACCGCCGACATCGTCATCGTCGTCACGCCGAACAGCAGCTGCCCGGGCAATCCGATCAGGAAGAGAAACACGTACATGTGCGGCGGGAAGAACTGCGTCCTCGCAATCTCCTCGCCCCAGGTGATTCGGCTCGCGCCCGCGATGATGAGGACGACCGAGAACACGCTGAGCGGAAACGAGGACGGATTGAAGATGTGCGTCCGCCGCCCCTCTTTGTCCCACCGGATCAGATCCTTGGCCGCGAAGCCGACGGCAATCATCAGGAACTGCAGATAGAACCAGTCCTCCTTGAACCAGAGAAAGAGGTTGGTGCTGAAGATGACCGGGAACTGGCCGAAGCCGAGCGTGTAGCCGTCGCGGTGCGACCAGGCGAGCAGCATGTCGAACGCGTACGCGAACAGCAGCTGCGCCACGAGAAGGTGCGCGGCGTCGTAGACCGGCTGCCAGTACCAGCCCCAGTAGAGCAGGACCGATCCCTGGGCGCAGGCCTGCAGGTAATGCTGCTTGCGGAGCACCACGTCGATCGTCAGCGTCCGCCCACGCTTCCAGAGCAACAGAGCGGCGTTCCACGCCAGAAGGACACCGACGGCGGCGATGAAGGACCAGAAGAGCCGAGGATTTTTCTGTACGGCCGGCGTGAACGCGAGCGCGGCCAGGGCGAGAGTGAAAGCGAGAGGGAAACCAAGCGCGCGCGCTAATGAAAACGCCAGACGCCGCGGAGCGGCGTCTGGCGGTGTCGAGGCGGCGCGCGCTTTACTACGAACCGCTGCCGATGGTTTCAGCTTCTATCCTGCGAACTCTTTAATAGAAAGCCCGCACGCGGAACATCAGCTGGCGCGGAAGCGCCCACTGACTCTGCTTGCCGAAGTTCGGGCTGGTGAAAACCGAGCTGATCAGGCTGCCGATGCTGGTCTCCTGCAGCGCGTTCCGCAGCTCGGCGCCGAGCTCGAGCCGGTGGACGCCCTTGCGAAGCACCTTGTGGAACCGCAGGTGCAGCCAGTGCTCGTTCTCGCGACGGAACTCGCCCGGCGACAGGAAGTAGATGTTCTGCTGTCCCTGCGGCAGCCGGAACTGGAACTGCGCGCCGTAGGCCCGGCCCTGCGTACCAGTGTAGTTTGCCGACACCTGCACTTCGATTTTCGGTATCTCGTAAGAGCCGCTGAGGGCAAACGTGTGCGGCCGATCGGCGTCGATTCGACCCTCCAGATTGATCAGGCTGTTCGGATCGCGTCCGGTGTTCCCGCCGGGTTGCAGCCCTTCGGCCTTCGAGTACGTGTAGCTGACGTTTGCCAGCCATCGGTTCGCGTTCCGCTTGGAGAGGCCGAACATGATCCCGTTGTATTTGGTGAAGTAGCCGATGCCATTGGTCCGCAGGAACTTCGAGGATCCCGCCGGCGTCAACCGAGGACGGACGGTGATGTTCTGGCCGTCCGGCGCCGGGACGTCCTGCATCCCGTACTGCCCGCCGATGTCGGTCCAGCCGATCTGATCGCGCCCTTCCTTGTGAACGAACGTCACGCTCGCGCCGAGGTTCCTGGCCAGCTCCCGGTCGACACCGACCGAGTACTGATCCGTGTGCGGTGCTTCAATGTTCGGATCGATCGCTAAGTTCGCCTTCGGATCGGTAATCGACAGGATCGTCGAGTATTGGCCAGTCGCCGGATTGTACGCGGCCAGCGTACTCGTACCCAGTCCGGGATGCAGCCCTTGGAGCTCGCTCAGAATGATCGGCCGATAATAGCGGCCGGCCGTCGCCCGGAGAATGGTCTTGCCGTCTTCCGTCAGCTTGTAGTTCATGCCGACGCGCGGCGCCACTTTGTTCCACGCGAACAGGTCGCCGAGCCCCTGGACCGTGGCGCCCGTGAACGGGAACGACTGGACGCACTGGCACAGACCGCCGTCACCAATCGACACAGTCGGGTCGATCACATCCGCCGCCGGGCTGACAGCCTTCATGTAGTCCCACCGGAACCCTGGCGTGATCGTCAGACGGTCACCGATCGTGATCTCGTTCTCGCCCCAGAGACCGGAGGCGTTGTACTTCAGCGCCTCGGTCTGCGGCGCCTGGAACTGGGCCTGAAACGGCGCGCCACCCTGATCCTGGAATACCATGCCCCCCGGCGTCACCGCCTGGTAGCCGAGCTTGTTGCGCGCGATCTGGGCACCGACGCGGACGTTTTGAGTGACTCTGGGCCGCGAAATGTACTTATTCAGCTTGATCGACACATCGTCGCGCCGCGCCTGGTACACGTAAGCGGGTGCAGAGCTGACGCTGCTGACGCCCGTCAGCAGGTCGACGTGGGCGGACGCGTTCAGAGCGTTGCTGCTGTGATCGAGCTTCGGCCCGTACGGGATGTACCCATACGGCATGCTGTTCAGCGTAAAACGCGCGGTGAGCAACGTGGTCGGCGTGAGCGTCGACGTCATCTCCGATGCAAAGCCGCGAATGTCTCCGGTGTACCAGAAGATCGTTTCGAGCGGGTTGGTGGCTGTCGGATATTGAGGACTCGTCCAGTGCCACCATTCGTAGTACACGACCTGGCTCAGATTGATCTTGTTGCCGATCTTCCCCGTGAACTTCTGATTCGAGTGGTAATCGTCTTGCGGCCGTCGAAAGTCCTCCGGGGTGTCGGGCTGCCCGGGGTTCCGGTACGACGGGCCGGCGTTGTTGAGACCCCCGTAGTACCAGATGTGATCCTTCCAGAGCGGGCCGCCCGCGTGGTACCCGAAGTCGCGGTATTTGTACAGCTTGAATCCCGTCGACGTCCCGGGGGCACAGCCGGTGGTGCACGGCAGCACGATCGGCGCGCTCGTCAACCGCGCGGGCGCCCGGTCCTGCAGCGCGTCGGCTCGGAACCGGTTCGTTCCGGCTTTGGTCACCATGTTCATCACGCCGCCCTGCGCCTGTTGGTACTCGGACGAGGCGCCGAGCGTCACCATCGCGAGGTCCTCGATGTTATCGAAATCAAGGTACGCGTATGCGCCGCCTGAGATGACGTTGTTGCTGAGAATCCCGTCGGTCATGTACGACGTTTCGTTGTTGTTCGATCCCATCACCGTGACGCCGCCGATCTGGTTGTAATTCGACGCCGTCACGCCTGGCAGCGTGGCCATGTAGGCGGCGGGGCCGCCTTGGCGGTTGTGGGGGAGCGATTCGACTACGTCAGCCGACATGCTCTTGACCACGCCCACCTGCCGCGGATCGACAACCGGCGACTGACCGCTTACCGTAACGGTTTCCTCGACCGCCGCGACCTTCAGCGAGACCTGCCGCTCGATGGTGCCGCCCGCGCTGGTGCGCAGGTCGGTCTCCTTGTAGGACGAGAAGCCCCCAAGGGCCACTGAGAGCTCGTAGACGCCGGGCGGAAGGCCGGCGAACCGGTACGCGCCCTGCTCGTTGGTGACTGTTGTCGAGGGACCGCCAGGCAGCGCCGGCGACGTCACGGTGACCGTAACTCCGGGTAGAACGGCGTTGGATTCGTCACGAACGACACCGATGATATTGCCGGTGAGGATCTGCGCTCCCACCGGCAGCGCGACGCAGATAAGACCGACGGCGACCAAAAGCGTCCGAAGTCTCATACTCCAGTCCCTTTCGCTCCGCGGATGATTGCGACACGAATGGCGCGCCCCTGGCGCGCGGCGGCTATGCGTCGTTGTTGTTGTTCGTCTGTCGGTCGGCGAACGCGACCACCTCCTGCATGTACCACTTGACGAAGCGCGACGGTCCGGTTTCCGAGGCCGCGTACTTGCCCGAGGCGTAGAACCCGGACTCGATGCCCTGGTGGTTGTTCTCGGTGATCCACCGATCCTCGCGATACGTGATGTCCCACAGATCGGTGATCTTCTTCGGCTGGTAGTCCTTGCCCTCTTTGGCATCCGGGTGGACCAGCCAGAACAGCTCGGCGTCGGTGCTCTTGACGCCGCGTGGCGTGAAGCGCGCGACGGCGACGTGGTCGTCGTAGCACTGCAGATATCCCGTGGACCAGCCGGTGCTGACCGCGCGGGACCGGTGCGTCCACTCCTTGCGTGCCGGCAGCAACGGTGCCGCCTGGCTCCCGTCGAGGGTGCCCGACACCATGTTCACGCCGAGGATGTTGCCACCGATGCCGCCGCCCTGCTGACCGCCGCCCATGCCCATGCCGGCGCCCTGCGCCGCTGTGCCGGGTCCGCCGGCCTGCGCCGCCTGCAGCTGCTGCTGCAGCTGCTGAATCTGCTGCTGGATCTGCTGGACTTGCGAGGGCTGCCCTGCCTGCTGACGCCGCTGTTCCTCGCGCCCTGCTTCGATGTACTGCTTGAGTTGTTCGGTGAGCCGTGCCCGCTGTTCGGGCGGCATCACGCCGTCCCATCCCGGATGGGTGGTCACCAGGTTCCGGTGCGCCGGACCGCAGTGGTAGCACTCCTGGAAGTTCTCGAGCACGAGCTTCCAGTTGGCCTTGGTCGGCGCCGCGATGCGGGCCATGATCTTCAGATCCTTCGTCCCGTAGTCTTTCGCCATGGCGGTGAACCCCCGCGCGAAGGTGTCGAACTCCGGGGGGTCGCGTCTGCGAGAAGTTCAGGAAGATGAACCCCTCGGTGGTCCGCACGTGACAGGGGCGCATGCCCCAGTCGGCCATCTTGAAATCGGCCGGCATGCCGTTGGGCGCCGAAATCAGCTTGCCTTCGAGATCGTAGGTCCACGCGTGATACGGGCAGCGGAACACCGGCGAATTGCCGCTGGCGCCGAGCTGCTTGACCGACAGACGCGCATCGTTGGGCGTCGGGTGCTCCTCGGACCGGCACAGCGCCGACCCGCGGTGACGGCAGACGTTGTGGAAGGCGCGTCACCGCGTTCGCTCTGTCGCGCAACACGATGACGCTGTCGCCGCGTCCGAACTGAAAGAGGAAGTAATCGCCTGGCTTGGGAATTCGCGCCTCGTGATCCGCCAGGAACCACAGGTTCCGGGCGAGGAAGCGCTCATCTTCGAGGTACTGATCCTCGTCGATGTAGTACTCCGCCGGAATCGTCATCCCTTCGTGCCACCCTCGGATGACCACGGGCGCCAGGGCCGGGACGACGATGGGAGACTGACCCGCCTGCTGCGGCTGTGCGGCGGCGCCGCTCTGCGCAAACGCGGGGTGGTGCGCCAGCGCGATGGTCTCGCGAAACTCGGCGCCCAGGTTCGCGTCACCGCCGTACGAAAAGGCAGGGGGTGGCGGCGCAAAGCGTCCACGCTGGATCGCGTCCTTGGCCACGGCGGCTCCGATCGCCGCGGTCGACGATGCGCTCGTCGACACCTCGCCGAACAACGCCTTGGGGATCGCGACTACGGCCGCGGCGCTGGCAGCCGACGTCCGAGCAAAGTCGCGGCGACTGACTTTCTTGCTCATGCTGTCCTCCAAAACGATCGCACAGTGACTGAGTACGGGTGCAGCGGGTTCGCGAGTCTCATGAAGGCCTCGCAAATAGTCTCGGGTCGAGAGAAGAATTGCCGGATTGTCGCCGACATCACTGGGGCGATTCAAGGGGAATCTCCAGCCCCATCCGGCTCAGGAATTCTCAAAATTCATCAAGACAGGAGCTCGCAGCAATAGCTATTGAACACCCTCACATCGCGTGTGAAAATGCGCACGCATCACCCTCTGCCGGTCGAAGTACGTCCCGCTCGTAACTGTGAACGGATTCAGGTCGCGGGTGGAACTTGGTGTAACCGGCTCTTTTCATCAGCGAGACATTCATCCATGACGAAGAACGTCGCATTCACGCTGCTCACCCTCCTCCTCGTCGGTTCCGCGGCAGTCCGGACCCAGCCGCCGCAGACTCCGCAGCCGTCGCAGCCTCCATCCGCCGACTCGCCCGCCGTGCCGGCGTCAACCGCGACGCAGGTGATGGGCTTCGAACGGCGCTGTGCGACGTGCCACGACAACCCGGGACCCACCAGCCGCGCGCCCAGCCGTGAAGCGCTTCGCCAGATGGCGCCGGAGCGAGTGCTCGCGGCGCTCACCACGGGGTCGATGGTGAGCCAGGCGGAGAACATGACGGAACCGCAGAAGCGAACGATGGCCGAGCTCGTGACCGGCAAATCGTTCGGGGGGAACGCGCCGCGAGCCGCCGCCGCGATGAAGAACCGGTGCGCGGCGCCGCTGGCGCTCGCCAACCCGTGGACACAGCCCCGTTGGAATGGATGGGATCCCGATCCCGAAAAGCACTGGCGCTTCCAGCCGGCCGCCGCCGCCGGGATCACCGCCGAGCAGGTGCCGTCATTGAAGGTGAAGTGGGCCTTCGCCATGCCCGGCGCCGGAGCGGCGGCGTGGAGTCAGCCGACCGTGGTCGGCGGCGCCGTGTTCGTGAGCAGCGACAACGGGTTCGTCTACGCGCTCGATGCCAAGACAGGGTGCGTGCACTGGTCGTACGAAGCGAAAGGGCAGGTGCGATCGGGCGTCACGATCGGCGATCACAAGGACCGCCCCGGCGTGCGCTATGCCGCGTACTTCGGCGATTACCGCGGCAACGTGTACGCGGTAAACGCCGAGACAGGCGCGGAACTCTGGGTGACGAAGTCCGACCCGCACGAAGGCGCAAAGATCACGAGCGCCCTGGTGCTCGACCCGAACGGCGGACGGCTGTTCGTGCCGGTCGCCTCCTGGGAGGAGATTCCGGCGCCGGAGATCACCTACGTCTGCTGTAAGTTCCAAGGCAGTCTCGTCGCGCTCGACATCAAGACCGGAAAGCAGCTCTGGAAGACCTACACCTATCCCGAGCGGCCGCAGCCGTTGAAGAAGAATTCCGCCGGCACGCAGCTGTTCGGACCCGCGGGCGCGGCGATCTGGAATCCGCCGACCATCGACCTGAAGCGCCGGGCCATTTACGTCGGCACCGGCAATCCCTACATCGTCGCCCCCAACGCCACGGCCGACAATTCCATCATGGCGTTCGATTATCAAACCGGGAAGCGACTCTGGTTCACGCACATGGGACCGGCCGATCCTCATCCGGGCGGCTGCGGCCGAACGCCGGAAGAGCGCCGAATGAATTGCCCGGGCTACATCAACGGCCGCGACGACGACGCGTCGGGCGCGCCGGTTCTGGTGACGCTCCCCAATGGACGCACGCTCGTGATCGAAGGCCAGGAAAGCGGACGCGTCACCGCCGTCGATCCCGACAAGCGCGGCGACGTCGTGTGGGTGGCGCAGGCCGGCGACGAGCTCGCGGCGTCGAACAACGGTTTCGGCGGCGCCTTCGACGGCGAGCTGTACTTCAAGCCGATGCCCTTCTCGGATCAAACGGGATCGGTCGCGGCCATCCGCGCCGCGACCGGCGAGCGCGTGTGGCAGACGAAGATTCCGAAGCCGGCCGGTTGTCCGGATCCGCCGGCTGGCCGCGGCGGCGGCGGCGGCGGCGGGAACGCGCAGGCCCTGGGCTGTCACTCCGGCAACTGGGCCGGCGCCACGGCCATCGCGGGCGCGGTGTTCACCGGCTCGCGAGACGGCACGCTGCGCGCGTTCGCATCGAAGGACGGAAAGATCATTTGGGAGGTCAAAACCAACCGTCCGTACGAGACGGTGAACGGTGTGGCCGGCAAGGGCGGCGGGCTCGGCGGACCCGGACCGACGATCGTCGGCGGCATGCTGTACATCGGATCGGGTTACGACATCCTGTCGGGGGCAACCGGGAACGTGCTGCTCGCGTTCGGACCTGAGTAAACAGGAGACGATCCAATGCCGAGAGTGTTCTCATCCATCTCGATCACCATCCTCATGATCGCGCTAACAGCGACGGCATCGCCTCGCGTCGCGTTTGCGCAGAATCCGAGCCCCAACGCGATCGATCCGGCGACGGAAAAGCCCGACAAGGCGCTGCTCGACAAGCTGCTGGCCGGCGAGAAGGAGATACTGGAACGCCTGGAAGGCGAAGGACTGGGCCACGGTGCGGAAGCACATGGGCACCGACGGTATCTGGGTGGATCCACTGAATGTGTTTTCGACGGAGGGATTCATCAAGGCCGTCGAAGAAGGCGGCTTGGAATTCGAGATCGGCCCGCGCGCATTCCTGCGTAAGCCCACGGCGGACACGGCGGTGCTCGTCTACGACGTGAAGGTCGGGTTCGGCCGCCCCGGCGCGGCGCCGCCCAAGGCGGACTGGCCATGGCTCTTGTCGGCCGTGTTCGTGAATCGCGGCGGGCAGTGGGTGGGCATCAGCCGGTCCGAGGTGCGAGGGAACCGGCCGCCGCGGCCGGCAGCACCGCCCGGCCAATAGCCGGTCGCTGAAAAAAACTGGGTCCGCGCTACTTCTTCGGAGCGAAGGCGAGAGCAGCGAGCGCGATCGCGCGGGGAATCGCGTGGTCGCCCGGTTTGAAGCCGTTCATCTCGAGCACGTAGGCGATCGCATCCAGAATCTCCGCCTCGCTCATGCTCCCGGGCGCGTCTTCGGGCATGGTCGTTTGAATGCGCGTGTAGAACTCGCCGAGCCCTTTGCGTTCCCACTGCTTCAAGAACGCATCGCCCCACAGCTCAGGCCCCATCGTGCCGCCGTCGTGGCACGACGCGCACTTGGCGTCGTAGAGTGTTCGCCCGCGCCGCGATTGCTCCGCGCTGTAGACGCCATCAGGCGGGGTCGTTGCGGGAGCGCTCGGCGTCTGTGCGGACGCCAGCGCCGATGCGATCAGAGCGGCGGCCGCGAGCGCGGCGAGCCGACTGAATGTCATGGCAGCGCCAGCGCGACCCATTCGGCCGGCTCGTCGCGTCCGCCGATCGGGATCACGATGTATTGCTTGCCCTTTACGAGATAGGTCATCGGCCCGCCGGTAGTGCCGGCGGGCAGCTCGGTTTCCCAGATTACCTGCCCGGTCGCCTTGTCGTAGGCGCGGAATTTCTTGCCGAACATCGACGGGTGCACGCCGCCGAACAAATTACTGCCTTCGCCGATGAACAGCAGCGTCTTGGTGACGAGCGCCGTCGGGCGGCTGGCGATCCCGAGCGGCGGCAGCTTGAGATCCTTGAGCAGCGGATGATCCCGCGGGCCATCGCCGTTGACCGCGGCCCACGCATGCTCGCCGCGATTGAGATCGATGGCCACGATCCGCCCGTACGGCGGCTTGATCAATGGCAGGCCGTCGATGTACGGCGCGTCTCGATTCGGACTCCAGTACTCCATCTCCGCATCGGCGTCGGTCGCCTTGGCGATGCGGTAGACACGCGGAATCTCATGCGAGAACGCGTAGTAATACCCGGTGTCGGGATCGAAGGCGCCGCTGTTCCAGTTGCCCGGAGCCCCACGATCCGGGCAGCTCGAGGGTGCCCTGTTTGCCGCCGGGCTGCGTCGCTGACGAGCGAGGGCGGCGTGAAGATCGGCCCGAGCACGAACTGCTTCGCGAGCTCGCGCGCCTGCGCGCGCAGCTCCGGCGTGAAGTCGATCAGATCGTCCTCGGACACGCCGATGCGGGCGGCAAAGGGAGGAGGCTTGGTCGGAAACGGTTGCGTCCGCGCCGTCATTTCGCCGGGCACTGTGGACTGAGGCACGGGCCGTTCCTCGATCGGCCACACCGGCTTCCCGGTCGCGCGGTCGAACACGTAGAGAAAGCCGGTCTTGCTCGGCTGCATCACCGCCTTGATCCGTCTTCCCTCGACCGTGATGTCGCCAAGAGTCGGCGGCCCGACGGTGTCGTACTCCCACAGGTCGTGGTGGACCATCTGGAAATGCCACACGCGCTTTCCGGTCTTCGCGTCGAGGGCGACGAGTGCATTGGAAAACAGGTTGTCGCCCGGGCGGAATCCGCCGAAGTAGGCGGCGGTGGGCGCGGTGAGCGGGATGTAGACGTAGCCGAGCGCCTCGTCGGCCGACACACAACACCACGATCCGAGATCGCCCGACAACTTGCCGGATCCGCTCCCCCACGTGTCGGCACCGAACTCACCGTCGCGTGGAACGACATGGAAGGTCCAGAGCAGCTTGCCGGTCCGCGCGTCGAAGCCGCGCACGTCCTCGGGTGGACTCCCTTTCCACTTCTGGCCGCCGTCGCCGGCGCCGTCCAGGTTGCCGGCAATCACGACGACGTCGCCGACCACAATCGGGCCGGAGCTCCAGCCGAAGGTCCGCGCGCCCTCCGGCAACAGGCTCACACGTCCGCCGGTTCCGAATCGGGAAACGACTGTGCCACGCAGGTCGAGCGCGTACAGATAACCGTTCCGGACCGTGAACAACCGGTGGTCCGCCCCCCCCTTCCAGAAGTCGACGCCTCGGGTGCTTGTGGCGCTGGCTTCGTTCGCCATCTCCGGTGTGGGTTCCTGCCGCCAGAGGACGTCGCCCGTCGCCGCGTCGAGGGCGGTGATCAGGCCCGAGGCGTCCGGGGTATACAGCACGCCGCCGATCATGGTCGGCGTCGCTCGAAGGTAGTTGTTCGTTCGAAGCTTGGGAAACGGCTCCTTGACGCGCGGATCGAGCGCGGGACGGCGCCACACGATCCGCAGGTTCTTGACGTTGTCGCGCGTGATCTGGGCGAGCGGCGAATACCGTCGGTACGCCGAGTCGCCGCCTGAAGAGCGCCATTCGCCGGAGCGGGTTTCGTCCTGCGCGCGAATCAGCCAGCCGCCGGCGATGACGAGCGCGCCGATCAGGATGGGAACGACACGTCTCCGGGCCAAGCTGAGCTGTGTGGTCATCGAGAAGCTCCGTTGCGTTTCGACGGAGGATATCAAAACGGCGCACGCACGAATGTTCCAATCGCGTTTTTTGAGGTATCCTCCGCGCGTTACTGGCATCGATCAGACGGGCCGCTCGTGACGTTTCGCTCTCCAAGGGGACCATCATGAGTTTTCGGACGCGCGTCATGGCATCCACCGTTGCCTCCCTCTGCCTGCCGGCCGCACTACTCGCGCAAATCGTCACCGGAACGATTCTCGGAACCGTCACCGACCAGTCCAGAGCGGTTCTGCCGGGGGTGACGGTGACGCTCACATCGCCGGTCCTGCCGAGCGGACCGCAGACTCAATTCACCGAGCGCGCGGATCTTCCTGCGCACGAACCGGCCGGATTACGAGGATACTTACGACGCGTTCGTGGGCAGCCTCGTCAAGCGCCTGTCCCATCGCTGGCAGGGGCAGGTGAACGTGACGCTGGGCCGGTCGGAGGGAATGCGGCTGACGGGAACACAGGGACGCGATCCGAACGACCTGACCAATGCCTTCGGGCGCCTCAACCCGACCGATCGCCCGGTGATGTTCACCGCGAACGCCGCCTACGACGTTCCCAAGGTCGACGTGCGGGTGTCGGCGAACTATCAGAACCTGTCGAACGTGCCGTTCGCGCCGGTCGCATCGGTCGCGCTGCCGCAGGGCCGCCGCAATATCAACATCGACGTGCCCGGGTCGTTCCGGTCCGATCGGATCTCGCTCCTGTACCTGCGGTTCAACAAGATCTTCCAACTGCCGCAGCGCCGCAGGATCGAGCTGATCGCGAACGTCGTCAACGCCCTCCAGAGCGAGGCGCCAACCGGTACCGGGACGGCGAACTACATCACGTTCAATGCGTTCAGCCCGAACTTCGGCCTGCCCAATACCTGAGTGCAGCCGAGGATGCTGTACGTCGGGACGCGGGTGAATTTCTGAGAGCGATGGAACGACGTCAGTCGCCCTTGACGACGGTGTCCTTCGACGCGGGATATCGATCGGGCGGACGACCAGGTCGCGCTCCGGCCTGGAACCGCCGGTAGGCTACGTCCAGAGTGGAGAGCCCATGCCCTTCATGCTGATGGTCAATGAAACGCCGCGGTCGGTCGACGTGGACGCCGATACGCCGCTCCTGTGGGTCCTGCGCGACACGCTCGGCATGACGGGAACGAAGTTCGGCTGCGGCATCGCGCAGTGCGGCGCCTGCACCGTCCTGCTGGATGGAGTGGCGATTCGGTCCTGCGTCACGCCGGTGTCCGGCGTCGCTGGCAAGAGCATCACGACGATCGAAGGGCTCTCGCCTGACAGCCGCCATCCCCTGCAAGCAGCGTGGGTGGCTGAAGACGTGCCGCAGTGCGGCTACTGCCAGTCCGGCATGCTGATGTCGTCCTCCGCGCTGCTGACGAGGACGCCGGCGCCGACCGATGCCGACATCGATCGCGCGCTGTCCGGCCACATCTGCCGATGCGGCACCTACCTTCGCATCCGGTCGGCGATTCATCGAGCAGCGGCCGGTTCGAGGCCGGCCGATCTGCGTGGGCCTCAGGGCGCGGCACCCGCGAGCGAGGTCGTATGAGCGAGGTGGTCAAACTCACGCGTCGGCAATTCGTCGCGCTCTGGCCAGGCGCCACCGCCGGCTTCGCGCTTGGCGTCTACGTAGCGGGGCTGCCGCGTGCGGTCTTTGCCGCCGCGGCGCCGGACGCCTTCATCCCGAACCTGTTCGTCCGCCTCGACTCGACTGGCGCGGCGACGATCATGCTGCCGATGTCGGAGATGGGGCAGGGCGTCATGACGTCGCTGCCCATGGCGCTGGCCGAGGAGCTCGACGTCGACTGGCAGCGGGTGCGCGTGGAGCAGGCCGGTCTCGACAGCCGCTACGGGATGCAGATCGCCGGCGGCAGCCAGAGCCACCGCCACTTCTTCGAGAAGATGCGGAAAGCGGGCGCCGCCGCGCGGGCGATGCTCGTCGCTGCGGCCGCGCAGCAGTGGGGCGTGGAGCCCGCAGCCTGCCGTACCGAGCCGAGCGTCGTCGTGCACGAGCCGACGGGCCGGCGCCTGCCGTATGCGGATCTGGTGGTCGAGGCCGCGCGGCTCCGTCCGCCGAACGACCCGCCCCTCAAGAACCCGGACGCCTTCCGTCTCATCGGGAAGACGGTGCCGCGGGTCGACACGCCGTCAAAGGTCAACGGGACGGCGGTCTACGGCATGGACCTCCGCGTGCCGGGAATGCTGTACGCCGTTGTCGCGCGGTGTCCGTACGTCGACGGCGAGCTGGGAACGGTCGATGCGAGCAAGGCGAAAGCCCTGCCGGGCGTGCGCCAGATCGTCGAGATGCCGCGGACGGAGCTGGGCCGCGGCTTGGGCAACTCGTCGCGCGGCGGCGTCGGGAACACCAATTACCTGCCGGCCGGCGTCGCTGTGCTGGCCGACTCGACGTGGGCAGCCATGAAGGGGCGGCGCGCGCTGGTCCTCACCTGGAAGGAAGGACCGAACGGGGGCTTCAGCTCCGAGGCGATCCGGGAGCGCCTGCGGGCGGGCGCGGAGACGCCGCAGCGCGTCCTGCGCAATGACGGCGACGTCGACGCGGCGCTGGCGGCGGCGGCCAAACGCGTGGAGGCGACCTACGAGGTTCCCTTCCAGGCGCACGCGCCGATGGAGCCGGTCAACTGCACCGCGCACGTCACGAGCCACGGATGCGAGCTGTGGGCGCCGACGCAGTACCCCATCGCGGCGGTCGGCAACGTCGCCCTCGCGCTCGGAATTCCGGTCGAGAAGGTGCACATCCACGTGCCGCTCCTCGGCGGCGGGTTCGGCCGGCGGCTGAACAACGACTACGCCTCCGAAGCGGCGCTCCTGTCGAAGGCGGCGGGCGCGCCTGTCAAGGTCGTCTGGTCGCGCGAGGACGATCTGCAGCACGACTACTACCGGCCGTCCAGCTGCCACAAGTTCGCCGCCGGGCTGGACGCCTCGGGCAAGCTGACGGCGTGGGTCCATAACCTCGCGTCGACGCCGCTGCTGTACTGCTTCGATGGGCCGCAGTGGCCGAACCCGCAGACCTACGACATCAAGCCGAACGACTACCCTGCGAACATGATTCCGAACATGCGCCGGGGCTACTCGCCGACGTTCGCGCCGATCCGCCTGGCCTACTACCGCTCGGTCGAGGCGTCCGCGAATGCGTTCGTCATCGAGAGCTTCGTCGACGAGCTGGCGGCCGCGGCCGGCGTCGACCCGGTGCAGTTCCGGTTGAGCGTGCTCGGCCAGCCTCGCAAGCTGCCGTTCAACGAGAACGACTCGTACTACGGCACCAACTACATGGATACGGGGCGGCTTCGGACCGTGATCGAGCTGGCGGCCGAGAAGGCCGGATGGGGCCAGGCTTCGCCGGCCGGACAGGGCCGCGGCATTGCGGCATACATGTCGTTTGCGTCCTTCGTGGCACACGTCGCCGAGGTCTCGGTCGCCCCGACGGGAGCGGTGCGCGTGCACCGGATCGTCACAGCCATCGACTGCGGAACCGTGGTCAATCCCGGCGGCGTGAAGGCGCAGGTCGAAAGCGCGATCGTGTTTGCGCTGTCGGCCGCGCTGAAGGACGAGATCACGTTCAAGGGCGGCCGCGTCGAGCAGAGCAACTTCAACAACTATCAAATGCTGCGGATTGGCGAGATGCCTCGGGTCGAGGTGCACATCGTGCCGAGCCACGAGCCGATCAGCGGCGTGGGCGAGCCGCCTGTGGGTCCGGTGGCGCCCGCCGTAGCCAATGCGATTTTCGCCGCGACCGGCAAGCGCATCCGCCGCCTGCCGATTCGCATAAGCGATCTCGCCTCGCCCTCGACCGCCGGCTAGCTCGCCGACTCAGTAGACCGTGATCTAGTTCTCGAGCTCCCAGGCCGAGACCGTCCGATGCGGTATTCCGTCTCCGAATGGCGAAGGAGAAAGAAGAGGTCTGGCCGCATCTCTGGACCCGTTCGCGAGGTTCGACTACTTCGTCGACGGCCCCTCGGGCAAACCCAGCGCGATGAACTCCGGCGGATGGTTCTTTCCGCCGATCGGCACGATGATGTACTGGCGGCCCTTGAACAGGTATGTCATCGGCGCGCCGGTGGTTCCCGCGGGCAACTCCGTCTCCCACAACACGTTCCCGGTGGCCTTGTCGTAGGCGCGGAACTTGTTGCCGAAGGCATCCCTCGGGACGCCCGGACTGGCGTCGGTGCCTTCGCCGATGAAGAGCAACGTCTTGGTAACGAGCGGCGCCGGCCGGCCGGCCGTGCCCAGGGGCGGCAGGTTCAGCGTTTTGAGCGCCGGGTGATTGCGCGGTCCATCGCCGTTCACGACCTGCCACAAGATGTCGCCTTTGTTGAGATCGATCGCGGTCAGCCGGCCGTACGGCGGCTTGTAGATCGGGAGACCGTTTTCGAGCATCGGCTCGTGCATGCGCTGCAGCCGATCGCTCCTGTTCTGCGCGGCCGGCGTTGTCGCGCCGAACGGCCCCTGGATGGCGCCTGGCGCCGTCGCGCCGGCTGGTGGCGGCGGCGGACCGGGCACTGGCCGAAGCACGTACTTGATGGTCGCCTTCGGATCCTCCGGCGCCACGAGATCGTTGATGTACGGAATCGTGTTGGACGCCGCGTAGAAGACGCCTGTCTCGGGATCGAACGCCGGCGTGTTCCAGTTCGCCGCCCCCCACGTGCCCGGCACGACGACGGTGCCTTGCTTGCCGCCGGGCTCCGAGCTGACGAGCGACGGCGGCGTGAAGATCGGGCCGAGCACGTAGCGACGCGCGATCTTCAACGCTTCGGCGCGCAGCTCCGGCGTGAAGTCGATCAGGTCGTCCTCGGTCAGCCCCTGCCGGTCGAACGCCGGCGGTTTGGTCGGAAACGGCTGCGTCGGCCAGGAACGCTCGCCCGGCACGGTGGATTGCGGCACCGGGCGTTCTTCGATCGGCCAGACGGGCTCGCCGGTGACGCGGTTGAACACGTAGAGGAACGCCGTCTTGTTCACCTGCATCACGGCCTTGATCCGCCGGCCGTTGACGGTGATGTCGCCGAGCACCGGCGCGCCCACGTTGTCGTAGTCCCAGAGATCGTGGTGGACCATCTGGTAGTGCCACACGCGCTTACCCGTCTTGGCGTCGAGGCAGACAAGCGCGTTCGAATACAGATTCTGGCCAGGCCGGTGGCCGCCGTACAACGCGTTGGTGGGCGCCGACAGCGGCACGTAGACGTAGCCGAGCTCTTCGTCCGCGGTCAGCGCGCCCCACGCGCCCATGTCGCCGGACCAGTCCAGTGCCTCGCCCCAGGTGTCGGCACCGAATTCGCCGGGCCGCGGCCGCACGTGGAACGTCCACAGCAACTTGCCGGTCCGGATGTCGTAACCGCGCACGTCCTCGGGCGCCGCTTCCTTCCGGTTGCCGAGATCGCCGCCGCCGCCACCGTTTCCTGCAACCACGATAACGTCGCCGACTACGATCGGCCCCTGCGTGTCGCGAAACCCCGGTGACGCGTAGAGCTCTTCCCGTTTGAGGTTCGTCATGCCGCGATCGCCGAAGCCCGGGAGCGTTCGTCCGGTCTTCGCGTCCAGCACGTAGAGGTTGGTGCCGCGGATCACGGCGAGCCGCTGCTCGCCACCTTTCTCCCAATAGTCCACGCCGCGGGTGCTCTGTCCAGCCACCGCCTGCAGCGTCTTCTCAGTCGGCTCCTGTACCCAGACGGTCTTGCCGTTGCCGGCATCGAACGCCTCGATCAGCCCGACAGCGTTCGGCGTGTAGAGGACGCCGTCGACCATGATCGGCGTGGATCGCAGATACGGCGACGGACTGAGATCCGGAAACCCCTGCGCGAACTGCGCGTCGAGCGCCGGCCGGCGCCAGACGACCTGCAGCCGCGCGACGTTGTCCTTGTTGATCTGATCGACCGGCGAGTAGCGCGTGTACCCTTTGTCGCCGCCGTAGTAGCGCCACTCGCCGTGAGGCTGGCTCTGGGTCCCCACGATGCCGGTGGCGAGGACGACCAGGGAGACGAACATTCCAGCGCCAATCGTTCGACGGATGTGCATCAGCCGCTCTCCCGCGTCACTGCTACTTGACGACGTCGATGTCATTGAGATCGTCTGGGCGCTCGAGCGCGGCGGGTCCGGACGGAAACCCGTTCGCCTCGAGCAGGTACGCAACCACGTCGATCACCGTTCTCTCGGAGAGGGTGCCTGGATTGTCCGACGGCATCGTGCTGATGATCCGGCTGTACAGCGCTCTCAGTTTCTTGGCGTCCCAGGTTGCGCGGAACTCATCGCCGGCGAGCGCGGGGGACATCGTGTCCCCTGCGAGGCTTTCCTGGTGGCACGAGGCGCAGGCGGTCGAGTATGCGGCGCGGCCGCTCTTCGCCTGCTCCTGTGAGTACACGCCGTCCCTGACCGTCCGGCCGGCGCGCGCGTGCAGAAGGGCAGTCAGGCACGCGAGTAGGACCATACTCGCAAGGGCACGCACGGCGACGCGGTGCATGGGTCCGACCATCATTTCCCGCCCGGGTTTCAGATTCTACTCGACGGCCGATCGAAGGCGACGTCGTTCGTGCAAAAGCCCTGGGCGATCGAGTTGAAAAGCGCGAGATGGCGGCGGTTGGCCCGCGTACCTCGACCGCACAATTTCTTGAAGGACGGATCGATGTTGCCGAGGGCCACGGCTGCTGTTATCGTCTGTGCCTCGGCGTGATGTCGAGCGCGGTTCGTCACAAAAACATCGGTGACGGGCGCGATCGTCTTTACACTGCAGGAGGTCGCGAACCTTCGACTCAAAGCCCCACGTTCTCAACGAGATGAGGTGTGTGTCATGACCAAGCGCAATGACGAACCCGGGCGGGACGGAGAAATCACGCGGCGGGACTTCCTGGACGGTGTGGCATTGGCCATCGGGGGCACGGTGGCCTCGACGGTCGTAGGGTCGGCTCATGCGGACGCGGAGACGGTGGTGCCGGGCGGCGCCACATCCCCACCGCCAGTGTCCTTCCAGGGGCCGGCAATGGCCGCCTCGGACGCCGCCACGTACCCACCCTTGCGGACGGGGATGCGTGGACAAGAGGACGCCGCAAACGCCGCGGGCCATGCCGTCCGCGACGGTAGAGCGTTTGCCGACCCGGCGGATACGGGCGAAGTCTACGACCTCGTGGTGGTGGGTGCCGGCATGGCCGGACTTGGCGCCGCCTACTTCTATCGCAAGCAGATCCCGCGTCAGAGGGTCTTGGTCATCGACGGGTGCGACGATTTCGGCGGCCACGCCCGACGCAACGAATTCATCGTGGACGGCAAGCGCCTGATTGCAGGCGGCGGCACTGCCGCGCTCTGGCGCCCGAACACGTTTCCGCCAGAGGCGCAGGAACTGTTGCGCGACATCGGGATCGATCGCGAGCATTTTTACAAGCAGGCGACCAACACCCCGAACCCGGTGCGAGACCTGGGCCTCAAGCCGGCGATATTCTTCTCCAAGGAGTCCTATGGGGCGGACCGTCTCATTCCGAACCCGCCGCCCGAAATTGGCATCCGGGGTGGCGGGTCGACGCCGGCCGCCGAGCTCACGAAGTTCTTTGCCCAGGCGCCGTTTTCGGAGGGCACGAAACAGGGCTTGTTGAAGCTGCTCACGGACAAGAGCGACTACATGCCCGGCGTCCCGGTCCAGGAGAAAGTCCGGCAGCTCAAGAAAATGAGCTACACCGATTTCCTGAGCAAGACCGCCAAGATCCATCCGGAGGCGGTCGCCTATGTGCTCGGTCTGGGCAGTGGCGGGTCGTCCAATCAGGGCGCCGGTGCGGACACCTACAGCGCCTGGTATGCCTGGCGGCGCGGCCAGCCCGGGTTCGCGGGAATGGGGCTGCCGGAGGCTTCGCAGATCTCGAACATGGTCAAGGACCCGGGCGAGAACATCCGCTTCCCCGACAACGCCGCCAACGGGGCACGGCTCCTGGTCCGGTGGCTGATCCCCGACGCCCTGCCGGGCAAGTCGATGGACGATTCGATTCTGCAGAAGATCAATTACTCGGCGTTGGATCTGCCGACAAACGAGGTGCGCATCCGCCTGTCCAGCACCGTGATCCGCGCCAAGCACCTGGGCGATCCGGGGGCCGCGAAGGAAGTCGAGGTGACGTATGTGCGCGATGGCAAGGCGTACAACGTCCGCGGTCGCGCCGTCGTGATGGCGTGCTTCAACGCCATCGTCCCGTATCTAGTGCCGGAACTGCCGGAAGCGCAGAAGGCGGCGCTGCATATGGCGGTGCGGATGCCGCTGGTGTCGACCAATGTGGCGATCCGGAACTGGCGGGCGTTCCAGAAGCTGGGCGTCTCGAATATCAACTGCCCGGGCATGTTCTTTACGTCCATCGGGCTTTCGATCGTTCCGGCCATCGGTGGATATCGGAACCCCACCAACCCGGACGAACCGATTGTCGTCTCGATGGGACTCGCCAATCGGATTGTGGAGAAGCACGGTTCCGGCCTGCCGCCGCGCGAACAGTGGAAGGCCGCCCGCGCCGAGCTCCAGAAGATTTCCTTCGCGACCTTCGAAAGCAACATCCGCTCACAGCTCGATCGCGTGCTCGGACCTGGCGGCTTCGACGCGAGCCGTGACGTTGCGGGCATCATCGTCAACCGCTGGAGCCACGGATACGCCAGCGGTTCGAATGAACTGTACGACCCCGACTATTCACATCGCATGGACGCACCATGGATCATCGCGCGTAAACAATTTGGCCGGATTACGATCTCGAACTCGGACGCGGCCGGCGTTTCGCTCACCAACGCGGCGTGGCAGCAAAGCCACCGTTGCGTAAGCGAGATCATCACCAACATCGTCCGGCCGGTGTTCGATTTCCACTGGTCCGAACGTGATACCGCCGGCGAACCTGACGACTATCCGTACAACACCTAGGGTCCTCTGGCCAGCAGCGTTCAGGTTGCTGACGTGACGGAAAGAGGGGTTTCGACCGCTGGACGGCGAAACCCCTCTTTCCGTCACAGAGCCGTTGCAAGGAGTTTCACGCGTTCGATGCAAGTCGGACTTTGGCTGAAGCCATGCGCGACGCGCTGAAATGACTACTCTCTCGAGGCGTGAAGCCAGTCCGGTACGAAGGCCACGACGACGATATCGGGCGGCAGATCGGGATTGAAGAGCGCGTTGTGCCAGTAGGTCGACCGGTACAGCGCCGCCTCCGGCGCGAGGCGCTCGACGTCGCACGGCACCCGGTAGCTGCGGCTCCGCTCGTGGAACAGCAGCACGCACCGCGCCGGCGCCGGCGAGAGTAGTTGGCCCGGCGACTCGAGCAGCTTGCGCAGCGTCGGCGACTGCTCGTTGAACAGCCCCGACATCACGCCGCTGAACTTGTCCGGATGCTGGTAGAAGTCAGCCGAAAACGCCGTCACCGCTTTTTCGTACCGATCGAGCGGATCCTGTGTGCGCTTGAACTGGAATTCGAGATTGCGCGCGACACTCAGCGGATCGTGGCGCGCCAGAAGAACGGTGATGGCATCGGCGATCGGCTGACCGCCGGCATCGAGCGCCGCGGGGCGCATCCCTTCGGACGGCCGCCCGCCGGCTTCGCGCATCGCGTGGCGGCGGAGGCGGCATTGCCAGGCGATGAACTCGTCGCGAAGCGCGTCGGCCGCGCTTCCCAGGTTGACGACGTTCGACTCGCCCATCACCGGGCTGCTGAACCCTAGCTCCAGGGGAAGGGGCTGTTCGACACGGGGTGCAGCTTGCCCTCGGCGTAGCGGGAGAACCGGAACGGCTCGAGGATGCTGCTGCGCTCCCCCACGATTTCCTGCGCCACCAGCTTGCCCACCCCGAGCATCTTGTAGCCGTGGTTCGAGTCGCCGACGATGTAGCAGTTCTCGCGGAACACGTCGAACACCGGGAAGCTGTCGGGCGAGAACGCGCCGATGCCGCCGCTCGGCTCTTTCCGGTAGAGCGGGTATTTCTTCTCGAACCGCTTCTGACAGAACGCCAGCGCCGAGCACCACATCCGCTCGAAGTCCTCGCCGACGACGAATTCCGGCGACTCGGGGCCGTACGGATCGACACGCACCTCGTCAGGGTTCGTCTGGACCTTGTACGGCATCGCGCCGCCCTGGACTCCACCGAAGGAGAAATCGGGCTTGTAGTACAGGCCCCAGATCTTATCGGTCACCAGCGACCCGTCAATGTCGGAGTAGAGCGGCTCGTCGGTGTCGACGTGAATGACCGGCGGCATCTGGCCGTTGTCCAGCTTGCCGAGATCCGGATCGACGCCGAGCGTGCCCTCCTGCAGGCACCAGAAGGTCCACATGTTGATGCCGTCGTGCATCTTCCCGTCGCGCCCCTTGATGCTGACGGTCTTCGGCAGATCGAGCATGTCCCACACGGACTTCACCCACGGACCAGCGCCGACCACGACGAAATCGGTCTTGATGACGCCCTTGTTGGTCACGACGGCGGAGACCGACTTGCCGGAATACTGGAATCCCGTGACCGCGACGCCGGGCAGGATCGTCACGCCTTCGCCTTCGGCCTTCGCAGCCAGACCTTTCATCGACGCCTGGTTGTTCGCGTAGCCGCCCTTCTTCTCGTGCAGCACCGAGGTGATGCCCTTCGCCTGCCAGTCACCGAAGAGCCTCTTCATGTACTTCATCGAGTCGGCTTCGCCTTCGATGAACTCCGAGGGATAGCCGATTTCCTTCTGGCTCTTGGCAATGCTCGCGACGTCTGCGTGCATGACCTCGGGGCTGATTTGCATGTAGCCCACTGGATGATAGCTGTAGGCTTCGGGATCGCTCTCCCACACTTCGACCGAATGGGCCATCAGCTGCCGCATGGCCGGCTGGAAGTAGTTGTTCCTGACGACGCCGCAGGCGATGCCGGAGGCGCCGGCGGCCACGCCGGTCTTGTCGACGATCAGGATGTCGGAGCCGTTCCCGCGGCCGCGCGCCTTCAACTCGAGCGCGAGATGGTAGGCGGTGCTCAGCCCATGAATGCCGGCGCCGATCACCAGGTACTTCGCATGCGCAGGTACCGTCATCGGTGCTCTCCTCAGAACTTCCTGTAGGCCGTGCGCAGATCGACCATCGGATGGCGCTGCGACATCTGAAACTTGATCAGCAGCTCGCGCGCGATCATGTCGCGGTCCTGCTGGCCGTCCGGCAACCGCAGGTCCTCCGGAACGGTGACCCAGCCGTTGATATTCCGGTCGAAAACCGCGGCGCGACCCTCCTCGTAGCCCAGGTGCACGTCCTCGAGCCAGTTCAGGTCCTTCCAGCCCATCGTCTCCATGTATTTCTCGAGAAAGGGCGTCAGGCGGCTGTAATCAGGCACCAGGTTGACGTTGTACCGATACCCGATGTGCTGTCCGATTTCCTTTTCACGCTCGGCCTTGCCGATGTCCGCCACCTCGCCCGGCTTGCTCATCATCCTGTCCTCCGCATCGGGTGATCTAGTGATTTGGTGATGTGGTGATTGATTGGACGATTGCGCAATCGATTCGATCGATCGAACAATCCAGTCACCAGATCACGAGATCACCCAATCACCAGATTCCTCCCGGGTCAGTACCGCGTCATATCCGGCCGGCCCACCGTGAACTGCGATCCGGCCAGCGGCACCATCGCCAGCGCCGAGGCCTCCATCGTCAACGCCGCCAGGTCCTCCGGCTCGAGCGAATGGACGTTCGTCTTGCCGCACGCGCGCGCCATCATCTGGCACTCGATGGCGAGGCAGTGCAGGAAGTTGTAGACGCGCTCGGCGGCCTCATCGGGATCCAAGCGCTTGCGCAGCTGCGGATCCTGCGTCGTAATGCCCACCGGGCAGCGCCCGGTGTGGCAGTGATAGCAGTAGCCGGCCTCGACGCCGATCTCTGCCGGGTAGTCGGCCTCGGGGATGTCCTTGTTGCAGTTGAGGGCCATCAGCGCCGCGTGGCCGATCGCCACGCCGTCGGCGCCGAGCGCCAGCGCTTTGGCCACGTCCGCCCCGTTTCGAATGCCGCCGGCGTAGATGAGCGAGATCTCGCCGGTCTTGCCGACGTCGTCCAGGGCTTTGCGCGCCTGCCGAATCGCGGCGATTCCGGGCACGCCGGTTTCTTCGGTTGCGATGTGCGGGCCCGCGCCCGGTACCGCCTTCCATCCCGTCGATGTAGATGCTGTCGGGTCCGGTCTTGGCGGCCATGCGCACGTCGTCGTAGACGCGCGCGGCGCCCAGCTTCAACTGAATCGGAATCTCCCAGTTGGTCGCCTCGCGGATTTCCTGAATCTTGAGAGCGAGGTCATCGGGGCCGAGCCAGTCCGGATGACGCGCGGGCGACCGCTGATCGATGCCGGCGGGCAGCGACCGCATCTCGGCCACCTGGTCGGTGACCTTCTGCCCCATCAGATGCCCGCCCAGACCGACCTTGCATCCCTGCCCGATGAAGAACTCGCAGCAGTCGGCGAGCTGGAGGTGATGCGGATTGAACCCGTACCGCGACTGGATGCACTGATACAGCCACTTCGACGAGTAGCGGCGCTCGTCGGGAATCATGCCGCCCTCGCCGGAACAGGTGGCCGTGCCCGCCATCGTCGCGCCGCGCGCGAGCGCGATCTTGGCCTCGAAGGACAGCGCGCCGAAGCTCATGCCGGTGATGTAGATCGGAATGTCGAGCTCGAGCGGACGCTTGGCCTTCGGACCGATCACGGTCTTGGTGAGGCACTTCTCGCGGTAGCCTTCGATGACGAAGCGCGTCAGCGTGCCCGGCAGGAACGTGAGGTCGTCCCACGACGGGATCTTCTTGAAGAGCGAGAACCCGCGCATGCGATAGCGGCCGAGCTCCGCCTTGATGTGAATGTCGTCCATCACCTCGGGCGTGAACAGCTTGCTGTGCCCGAGCACGTGGGTATTGCGCTTCGGCTTGGTCGGCTCGGCGACCCACGCCGGGGCTTTCTTGGGTTCCATCAGAGCACCAGTTTCTTTTCAGCAGGTTCGAGGTTGTCGTAGTTCCACAACTGCTTGCCTGCGGCGATTTTCTGTATGTTCTTGACGCCGTTCGGCGCCTTGAGGCCGTAGAGATCGAGCTTGCGCTGAAGCCACGCGATTTCGTGCTCGGCCATCTCGGCCGGCACCGCGTCCACGCCGAGGCTCGCGATTTTTCCGCCGACGTAAATCGTTCCGTCGTACATCGAGTCGCCGAGGTTCTTCCCGGCATCGCCGAGAATGACCATGCGGCCGCGCTGCATCATGAACCCGGAGAACGCGCCGGTGCGGCCGCCGACGATGATGGTCCCACCCTTCATGTCGATGCCGGTGCGGGCGCCGACGTCGCCGCGGCAGACGAGGTCGCCGCCGCGAATTGCTGCACCGAACGTCGAGCCCGCGTTCTTCTCGATGACAATCGTGCCCGACATCATGTTCTCGGCGCACGACCAGCCGACGCGGCCGGTGATGCGGATGTTGGGACCGTCGATCAGCCCGCAGCCGAAGTACCCGAGACTGCCTTCGATCGTGAGATTCAGACGGTTCAGAATCCCGACTGCGAGGCCTGGCTTCGCGCCCGGATTCTTCAGCACGATGCTGCCGTAGCCCTGCTTCATCAGCTCGCGGATCTTCAGGTTGATCGCCTGCGTCCCGAGTTCTGCGGCGTCGATCTCCGCTTTCTTGTCGAAGTCGACGAGCATCGACCACGGATAGACGAAGTTCTCGCCTTCTTCGGCCGAGAAGAACCGCTGCTGCGTGCGGCCACCGAGCTGTTCGGTGTGGAGTCCCATCAAGTGGGACGATTTCGGCAACGTGTGTGTGATTGAAGCCATGGCTAATGAGTTTTCCACACGCGGACTTCACCTTCGTAGGGATCGAAGGTGTCGATTTCTTTCGGGAAGATGCTCCGGATGGCGACTTCCTCCGAGGCCAGCGCCACCAGACTGTCGCTTTCGTACAGCACCATCGGTTTGGCGGCCATCACGTCCTTCGCCATGCCCAGGCTGTCGGAGGTGGCCACGACGTAGGTGAAGACGCCGTCGAGCTCCTCGACCGACTCGCGCATCGCCTCTTCGAGCGTCGCCCCGCTCGTCACCCGGTCGGCCAGATACACGGCAATCAGCTCGGAGTCGCAGTTGGACATGAAGCGGTGACCGCGGCGCTCGAGCGCGCGGCGGCCGCCCCAGTAGTTCGTCAGCTGCCCGTTGTGCACGACCGAGACGTCGGAAAACGGATACGCCCAGAACGGGTGGGCCGACTTGATGTCGACGTCCGACTCGGTCGCCATGCGCGTGTGTCCGATCGCGTGCGTGCCTTTGAACCCGTTCAACTGGTACTGATCGGCCACCTGCGGCGCGATGCCGAGGTCCTTGATCAGCTCCAGGCCCGAGCCGAGCGAGAGGATCTCGACGCCTTCCACGTCCTCGATGTAGTCGGCCAGCTTGCGGTTGTCGCCCTTGAAATTGAGGCGATAGCGGTAGGCGTACTCGGTCGCCGGCACCGAATCGACGATCTTGCGCGCCGAGCTCTTCGAGCCGCCGATCGACTTCTTTGCGCCGCTCAGGAAGCTTCTTGTGAATGTCGAAGCCCTTGCGCGTTTCTTCCTGCTCGGCGAGCTTGAGCCGCATGATCAGCTCGCCCTTTTGCGGCGCGCCGTACAGCGCGAAGCCGGTGGAATCGGGCCCGCGATGCTTCAGCGCTTCCAGCATCGCCGTCATTTCCTCACCGATCGCGCCGCTCTTGCCGCGATGAATCAGTCCAGCGATCCCGCACATAAGCGCCTCACTGAATCGGGTAATTGGGGAATCTGGTAATCGGGTAATTGATTGCTTGATTGGCAGGCCATCTTCATTCAGTTACCCGATTACCCGATTCCTCATTCCAGCCACCCAACCTACGGCAGATAGTCCAGATAGTTTTCGGTGTCCCAATCGGTGACCGTCGCCATGAAGCGCTCCCACTCGTCGCGCTTGTAGTGCATGAACACACGGTACATCTCGTCGGGCATCGCGCTCTTGACGACTTCGTTGCCTTCCAGAGCCGACAGCGCGTCGCCCAGCGACATCGGCAGCTTCTTGACCTGCTTGCCCTGCTCCATCGCCTGATAGATGTTGCGCTCTTCGGGTTCGCCCGGATCGAGCTTGCGGCGAATCCCGTCGTCGAATGCCCGCAACAGCGCCGCCGCCATCAAGTAGGGGTTGACCGTCGCGTCCACCGACCGGTACTCGAAGCGCCCCGGCGCCGAGATGCGCAGCGCGCAGGTACGATTCTGATAGCCCCAGTCGGCGAAGACCGGCGCCCAGAAGCCAGTGTCCCAGAGACGGCGGTAGGAGTTGACGGTCGGCGATCCGATCGCCGTCAGCGCGGCCACGTGCTCGATGACGCCGCCGATGCAGTGCAGGCCGATCGGCCCAGGCTTCTCCTGGCCCGGCAGTGGCATGAACGTGTTCTCGCCACCCTTCCGGTACGGGAAGCTGCCGGACAGCCCGGGCAGCGGGTCCTGCCCGAGGGCGTTCAGCTTGTCGTCGCCGCCATTCCACAGCGACAGGTTGTGGTGGCATCCGTTCGCCGATACGCCCATGAAGGGCTTGGTCATGAAGCACGCGAGCAGGTTGAACTCGCGCGCGACCTGTGCGCAGATCTGCCGGTAGGTGGTGAGCCGATCGCATGTCCGCAGCGCGTCGTCGTAGGTGAAATTCAGCTCGAGCTGACCGGGTGAATCCTCGTGATCGCCCTGGATGATGTCGAGCCCCATCGCGCGCGAGTACTCGAGCACGCGGAGGACGACCGGCCGCAGCGCCTCGAACTGATCGATGTGGTAGCAGAACGGCTTGGTGGCGCCGCCGTCGGGCGCCCCGGTGGGCCCCTTCTTCAACCACATCATCTCCGGTTCGGTCCCGTGTCGCAGATGAAGGCCGTGCGCTGTCTGGAACTCGTCGTGGATGAGGCGCAGGTTGCCGCGGCAGTCCGACGTCAGGTGGCCGCCCGGATTGACGCGCTCTTCGCGATTGCGAAAGCAGGTGCAGAAGACGCGGGCGACGCGCTTGTCCCAGGGCAGCTGGACCAGCGTCTCGGGATCGGGAATGCCGACGAGCTCGGAGGCCTCAGGACCGTAGCCGATGTAGTTCTTGTGCCGATCCACGAACAGGTTCGCCGTCGCTCCATACACCAACTGGAAGCCGCGCGCGCAGATCGATTCCCAGTGATCGGCGGGTACGCCCTTGCCGACAATGCGGCCGGTAACGGAGACGAACTGGTAGTAGATGTATTGGATGCCGAGACGGTCGATCAGCGCCCGTCCCTGGGCGACAAGTTCTTTGCGTCCGGGTGCTTCGACGTGCGCCTCCAGCGCGGTGGCGGTGTTGACTGTACTCATCTATCGGACCTGAAATGTTGGGAAATTGGCACGCGGCCGGCCCGATTATTATGTGCCGGCGCACACGGCGCACGCAAAATTTTCTCAAGCCTTATCAAGAGTCCTCAACCGGAAGCGCTCGCGCCGCCCTGACTCCGGGGGCGCAGCGGACCTTCCATGATATATCGCGTGAGGACGCGGTTCGCGCAACCTTCTCAGCGCGGCACGACCGGTAGAATCAGCCGGGACGGTCGCCTCGCGTCGTGAAAGACGGTTTGTTGCGCGCGCCGCAGCTCGCCGCTCTCGCCGAATGGCGCGCCCGTGTTCGGGTTGCGATCGAACCGCGGGAAGTTGCTGCTCGAGATCTCGAGGCGGATGCGATGGCCGGCCGCGAACACGTTGCTCGTCGCGCCGACGTCGATCGTCATCTCGATCGGCTGGCCGGGCGTCAGCGGCGCCGGCGCCGTCTTGCCGCTGCGGTAGCGCGCGCGCAGGATGCCGTCGGTCAGCGCGCGCGCCGTGCCGTCCGGAAACACGTCGACGAGCTTCGCCGTGAAATCGGTGTCGGTCGCGGACGACGATGCCCACAACCGCATCTCGATCGGACCGGTTACTTCGATCGGTGCGGGCAGCGGCGCGGTCGAGTACACGAGGACATCAGGACGGCGCTCGACTCGACGCTGATCGGTCGGCAGCCGCGAATAGCCGCCGCGCTGGCCGGTGGGAACCGGATTCGCCGGATCGTAGCCGAACCGATCAGACGTCTCCTCAGCCGCCGGCGCGCCGTCGCTCAGCGCGCCGTCACCGTCGAGCGTGTTCGCGCGGCCGCCGCTGTGCAGATAGAACGACGTCTGCACCGCGCGCGCGAGCGGCCACTCCTGTTCGTCGCGCCAGGCGTTGTCGCCCATGACGAACAGCCGCACCGGCGCGCGCGACAGCACGTCGGTCGATCGGCCCTTCAACCAGTGGTCGAACCAATCGACCATCAGCGATTCGAATGCGAAGCCCGGCGTTCGGTCCGAAGTCGACGTCGCCAATCTTCGTCGACTCTGGCGTCGGCCGTGAATGCGTCCAGGGACCGACGAGCAGGCGCTGCCCCGATCGCGCCGCTCGGACCGCGCGTGCCGCCGCAATCCCGGCGAAATTGCGAATCGTGCCGTTCACCAGCGTGTCGTACCACCCGGTCACATGAAACGCCGGCAGCGTCGATGTCGCCGTGACGCGACTCGATGTCGAACGTCTTCCAGTAGTCGTCGTATGACGGATGGCTGAGCATCTCGAAGTAGGCTGGAGCGAAGCGCCGCAGCTCCATCGCCTCGATCGTCTTGAGCGGCACGTGCCACAGCCAGCTGTCCGCGAACGTCCTGTCGCTCCGCCGCGCTCATGCCGATCGCGCCGTCGCGATCCGCGTGCGGCGTGAGCATCCGGCGGCGCACATCGGCGCCTTGGCCCAGATTCCACGACAACCCGTCGGCCAGATAGAACGCGCCGCCCTGAAAGACCATGTCGTAGCGGCTGTTGTACGACGACGACGGGAACATCGCCACGAGGTGCGGCGGCCGGAGCGGCGCCGCCATCAGCTGCGTGGTCGCGCGGTAGCTTCCGCCGAACGTGCCGACGCGGCCGTTGACCGACGGCAGCGCCGCCACCCACTCGATCGTGTCGTAGCCGTCCTCGGCTTCGTCGTGCGGGCGCGCTACGCCGTCGGACGTGTAGCGTCCGCGCGTGTCCTGGACCACGACGACGTAGCCGTGCGCCGCCAGCCGGTGGAACTGGCTGTCTTCGCGCCGCGGATTCTTCGAATACGGCGTGCGCTGAAGCAAGCGCGGGCAGGCGTTCCTGCGTGTCCGGTCGGTACACGTCGGCGCGCAGCACTACGCCGTCGCGCATCCGCGCTTCGACGTTTTTCTCGACGAGGATCTTCGAATACCGATCATCAGCTCGGGACGCCGCGCTCGTGCTCGCACGGTGTCCGCAGATCATCGGGAGCGCAATTCCGACCACCAGCGCGACCGACCGGATGGATGTCGAAGTCATGGCAGCGATCCTCTCGCGCGCGACGGGAGCGGGTCGCATTATGCCACCGCGACGGGTCGGCACGGATGCCTACCTGTTTCGATCGGGTCAGGGCCCGTCCTTAGAACAAACCGATCGTCTGGCCGTCGGCGTCGATATCGATCGATTCGGCGCTGGGTTCCTTGGGCAGGCCCGGCATCGTCATGATGTCGCCCGCGTAGGCGACGACGAACCCGGCGCCGGCGGCGAGTTTGGTATCGCGGACGACGATGTGGAAGCCGCGGGGTTTGCCGATCCGCTTCGGATCGTCGGACAGCGAGCTCTGGGTCTTCGCGACGCAGACCGGCAGATTGCGGTAGCCGAGCGCCTCGAACCGCTCGAGCTTTGCGGCCGCGCTCGGCAGCAGGTTGACGCCGTCGGCGCCGTACATCGCGCGCGCGATCACATCCAGTTTCAGCTCGAGGCTCATGTCGTCGGGGTACAGGTATTGGAGATGCGCGGACGGATGGTCCTTCACCAGGTCGAGCACGGCCTGCGCCACATCGACACCGCCCGCGCCGCCGAGCTCCCACACCCGCGAGACGCGCGCCGGCACATGACACGCCTGACAATGATCGAGGACGGCCGCGACTTCGGCGTCGCTGTCGCGGCAGAAATGATTGAGCGCGACGACCGCGGGCAGACCGAACTGCTTGATGTTCTCGATGTGCTTGTCGAGGTTCTCGAGACCCCGCCGCACCGCCCAGACGTTTTCGGTGCCCAGATCGCTCTTCTCGACCCCGCCGTGCATCTTGAGGGCGCGCACCGTCGCCACGATCACGGCCGCCGCGGGCGCGAGCTTGCCGATGCGGCACTTGATGTCGAAGAATTTTTCCGCGCCCAGATCGCTGCCGAATCCCGCCTCGGTGACCACCACGTCGGCGTACTTCAACGCCATGCGCGTGGCGATCAGGCTGTTGCATCCGTGCGCGATGTTGCCAAACGGGCCGCCGTGGACGAACGCGGGCGTCCCCGCCAGCGTCTGGACGAGATTCGGTTTGATGGCGTCCTTCAGGAGAACCGTCAGCGCTCCCGCCGCCTTCAAGTCGCCGGCGGTGACGTAGCGGCGGTCCGACGTCTCACCCACGACGATGCGCGCCAGCCGCGACCGCAGATCGTGCAGGTCGGTGGCGAGACACAAGATGGCCATGATCTCGGAGGCGACGGTGATCTCGAAGCCCGACTCCCGCGGCACGCCGCTGGACGGGCCGCCCAGGCCGATCACGGCCGACCGCAGCGCGCGATCGTTCATATCGAGCACACGCTTCCAGAGAATGCGGCGCGGATCGAGCCCGTGGCCGTTTCCGTGGAACAGGTGATTGTCGAGCACGGCGGCGAGCAGGTTGTGCGCGGCTGTCACCGCGTGCAGGTCGCCCGTGAAGTGGAGGTTGATGTCCTCCATCGGCACAACCTGCGCGTGGCCGCCGCCCGCCGCGCCGCCCTTGACGCCGAAGCAGGGGCCGAGCGACGGTTCGCGGATCGCCACGACCGACTTCTTCCCCAGCCGACGGAACGCGTCGCCGAGGCCGACCGTCGTCGTCGTCTTGCCTTCGCCCGCCGGCGTGGGCGTGATGGCGGTGACCAGCACCAGCGCGCCGTCGGGATCGGCGTGCCGCCGCTGGAGCGCCTCGAGCTTGATCTTGGCTTTGTGCGATCCGAAGGGCTCGACCTCGGCCGCGGTCAGCCCGAGGTCGGCGGCGACCTGATCGATGGGCCGAAGCGTCGCCGCGCGCGCGATGTCGATATCGCTCTTGCCCACTAGTGCGAGACCGCCGCCGCTGCTTTCTCGCCCACCAGCCGATCCTCCGCGAACCGCGTGATCGAAAACGGCTCCAGCACCTTCGGCGTCTTGCCCGTGGCAATCAGCTCGGCGATGCGCTTGCCGGCGACGGGGCCGGCCTTGAAGCCGTACGTCCCCCACCCGACGTCGAGGATGAATCCCTTCAGCTCCGGCACGAATCCCATGATCGGGCTGTAGTCGGGGGTCATGTCGCAGCTGCCGGCCCACTGGCGCAGCACCCGGACGTGCCGCAGGCAGGGGAACAGCTCCAGCGTGTGCGACGCCGTCGACTCGAGAAACGGCAGCGTCGAACGGGTGCTGTACGAGCTGTAGGGATCGATTTCCGATCCGATCACCAGCTCGCCGCGATCGGTCTGGCTGACGTACACGTGCAGCGTCGCCGACACGATCACGTGGTCCAGGAACGGCGTGAGCGGCTCCGTGACGAACGCCTGCAGCGGATGCGTGATGACCGGGAGTTTGAGTCCGACCAGTTTCGAGACGGTCGAGCAGAAGCCCGCCGTGGCGTTCACGACCGTCCCGGTCCTGATTGTGCCGCGGTTGGTCTCCACCGACGTGACGCTCCCGTTGGACGTGCCGATCCCGACCGCTTCGGTGAACGGAAAGATCGAGATGCCCATCCGATCGACTTCGCGCGCGTAGCCCCAGACGACGGCGTCATGCCGGATGATGCCGCCGGGCGGATGGTAGAGCGCGGCGAGGATCGGATAGCGCTGCCGCTTGGAAATGTCGATGCTCGGGACCAGGGCCTTGATCTCGGCGGCATCGATGACCCGGCTGTCGACGCCCATCAGCTGGTTGACTTCGGCTCGCACGCGCAGCCCGGCGATCCCGCTTTCGGTGTGCGAGATGCTCAGATGGCCCTGCTGCGAGAAGAACACGTTGTAGCCGAGCTCGACCGACATCCGCTCGTAGAGCTTGACCGACTCGTCGTAGAACGCGACGCCCTCGGGTGTTCGATAGTTCGAACGGATGATGGCGGTGTTGCGGCCGCTCGCGCCGCCGCCCAAATACCCCTTGTCCAGCACGGCGACGTTCTTGATGCCGTGCTTGGCCAGGTAGTACGCGGTCGCCAGGCCGTGCACGCCGGCGCCAATGATGACGACGTCGTACTGACCTTTCAACTCGCGGGTCGTCCACATCCGATCGTGACGCATCCACCACATGATCTGGTTCCTAGGAAAGGCGCTCGGTCGTCACGCCGCTCATCGGGCGGTGACGCCCACCACGTGCGCCGCGCCGTCCGTGATCGAGGGCCGCGAATCCCACAGCAGCCGCTGCGCCGCCGTGCCGAAAGGCGTCAGGCCGGCGTGGTGGCCAGCATGATGAATGGTGGTCCAGACGTACTCGGCCGCGTCGCGGCCCACGAGCAGCAGGTAGGCAGGCAACTCGCCCCAGTCGCTCCGATAGAGCGTGCCGTGCACATGCGCGAGCGCGCACGACGCGACCGCGTGGTCGGCGAACGCGCGCGGCCGCACATCGATCGAGGTGAGGGCTGCCAGCACATCGGCCGCGCGGGGCCCAACCAGCGCGAACACCGCCAGACCCGACGTGACGTCGGTGATGTGCACGCATCCGGGCGCTTGCGCGAACACGCGATCGATCGCGTCACGCACGCGGTCGTCCTGGTGCTCGCTCAGAATCACGGCATGACCCGGCTTCACGCGCAGCACGGCTCGGACGCCTTCGACACGCTCGCACTCGGTCTCGCGCCCCTCGAGAGCGGTGCCTTTGACGTCCAGCTTGCCCAGCGCGCTGACGTCCTGCAGCCCGACGCCTTGCCGGACACGCGCCGCCTCATCCTCCGGACTGCCGAACGCTTCCGGCATGCGCCACCCGTCGACGTCCACCCAGGTCGCCTTCTGGGCGACCTGCGCGCGATACGCCCCGCTCACTTTGTATGGCTGGATCTGATGTCGTGGCATGTCAACTCTTCAGGCGTTCGCCGTCGGGATCGTAGAACGGCTTCAGCACGACGCGGCCTTCGGCGATCCGGTCGTTGCTCTTCACATGGAAGACCGTCCCTGCGACCGCCAGGTCCGGGGGCACCCACGCCAGGCCGATCGTGCGCCCGAGCAGGGGACTCCGCTTCGCGCTGGTCACGCGTCCGATCGGGGCGTTCCCGGCGACGACCGCATCGCCTTCGGCCGGGAGCACGCCGTCGACCATCTCGAACCCGACCAGGCGCTGCCGCGCCGGCTGCCCGTCGAGCCGCGCCAGGGCGGCCCGGCCGATGAAATCGGGTTTCTCGAGCTTCACCGCCCAACCGAGATCGGCTTCGTAGGGGTTGCTCAGCGCATCGGTGTCGTGTCCGGGGATGATGTGGAGCTTTTCCAGACGCAGAATGCGCTGGGCCTCGACGCCGAACGGCGCAATGCCGAGGTCCTTGCCCGTCTCGAGCAACGTGCTCCAGAGATACTCGCCGTACTCGGCCGGAAAGTGCAGCTCGTACCCGAGCTCGCCGACGAAACCGATTCGCATCAGCAGCGTTGGCACGCCGGCAACCGACCCCTCGGCCGAGCCCAGGTACGGCACCGCCGCCGAGGACAGGTCGAGGTCGGTCAGGCGGGACAGCAGTTCGCGGGATTTCGGGCCGGCGACGTTGACCGCACCGAGCGCCGCGGTGATGTTCGTCACGTGGACGCACCGCGCGCCGTCGGCCAGCCACCACTCCAACCACTGTTCGACCGACTCCAGCGCGCCGGTGCCGGTCGTCACGAAGAAGTGATCGTCGGCGAGACGCGCGATCGTCCCATCGTCCAGAATGATGCCGGCATCGTCGAGCATCACGCGATAACGAATGCGTCCCGGCTTCAGATTGGCGACGCGATTGGGATGGATCCACTCGAGGTACGCGGCGGCGTCCTTTCCCTTCACGTCGAGCTTCCCGAGCGTGCTCACGTCGATGATGCCCACGCGCTCGTGAACGGCGCGGCATTCAGCCTCGACCGACGTATAGACGAGCGGCCGCTTCCAGGCGCCCATGTCCATCCACGTCACGCCGCCTTCGTCGTGCCGATGGTGACAGGGCGTCCGGCGCGTCAGGCCATGAGCCGGGCCGGCGAGCAGACCGAGCGGCACCGGCGTGGCGGGCGGCCGGGTCGTCGTCGTGCCGGTGGCCGCGACCGTCTGACCGGTCATCGACGCGCACAGCTCGACCGAGGTGTGATGGCACATCTTGCCCTGGCAGGGGCCCATCGTCACCGTCGTGTACCGCTTGAGCGTCTGGATGTGGTCGAATCCTTCGTGCAGCGCGTTCTTGATGTCCTTGGTGGAGACGTCCTCGCACAGACACACGAACTGTTTGGTATTCGAGTGCACGGCCATCACCGGTCGCACCGACCCGGCCGGCTCGAGGCCCGCGGGCGGCGCGTCGGCGGCCGCGCGGTCCGCGGCATCGCCCAGGCCGATCGAGACCGCAGCCTTGAGCCCGGCCTGCGTGCCGTTCCGGATGATCCCCTCGAGCGTGCTCGCTCCCGCGACCTCACCGGCGGCCTGGAGCCACGTCGGCAGACCGGTTGGAAACCGGGCGCCGAGCGCGCTGCGGTATTCAAGCGTGCACGTCTCCTGCCCCAGCATCGTGGTGTTGGGCTCCCATCCGCTCGCGAGCACGAGCAGGTCGGCTGCAATCGTCCGCTCCGATCCCTTCACCGGTGTCCCCGAGGCGTCGAGCTGCGCGAGCGTGACACGCTCGACGCGTTTGGAGCCGTGCGCTTCGATCACTGTATGCCCGCTGACCGCGACCGAGGCGCCGATGGCTTTCAACGCCGCCTCCGAATCCACGCGGGCATCGGCGACCGCCGCCAGTTCGATGCCGGCCGCCTTGAGCTCCCGCGCGACCCTCAGTCCCCGCTCGTCGTTCGCAACGACGACTGCGCGTGTGCCGGGCGTGACGCCGTACAGCGCGATGACCCGCTGAATGCCCTCGCCCAGAAACACGCCAGGCAGATCGTTGTTCTGGAACACGAGCGGATGCTCGAAGCCGCCGCTCGCCACCACGATGCGATCGGCGCGGAGTTTGGTCATCCGCTCGCGCTGGATCACCGCCAGCAGACGACCCTCGTAGAGACCGAAGGCCGTCGCGCCGCTCATCACGCGGATCCCGGGCGCGGCCTGCACCCGCTGCGCGAGCCGCTCGGCGACCTGGTAATCCGCCGTCGTCCCATCCGAGGCCAGCAGATGCCACTGCAGATGTCCGCCCAGGCGCGGCTGATCGTCGATCAGCACGACGTCGGCGCCGAGCCGCGCCGCTTCGAGCGCGGCGCTCAATCCGGCGGGACCTCCGCCGACGACGGCGACGTCTGAATGCGCATGCAGCAGGTCGGTCTCGCCCTCCGGTTCGAACGTCGGATCGAGGCGTCCCAACCCCGCCAGATGGCGCAGGACCTTCTCGTAGGTCGGCCACAGCCACCGCGGCTGCATGAATGTCTTGTAGTAGAAGCCGACGGGCAGGAGCGTATCGAACGAGTCGAGGATGCCCTGCACGTCGTTTTCGAGCGACGGCCACGCGTGCTGACTGCGCACAACGGCGCCGTCGCGCACCGGCTCGACGCAGGTGCGTACGTTCGGCACGCCATCCACGGTCATCAGACAGTTCGGACAGCGGCCCGCCGCGCACAACAGCCCGCGGCGGCGGTGGTACTTGAAACTCCGCGAGAGGGTCTGCACGCCGTCGGCGCACAACGCAGCGCCGATCGTCTCGCCGTGATACGCTGCGACACGTCGTCCATCAACGGTGAACGAGAGCGGACGGGATCGATCGACGCGCTGCGCGGGATGAACGGGAAGCCGGCGATCGCTCATCAGGACGCCACCCCCGGCCGCACGATGTCGACGACGACATTGGTTCGCGTATCGCGCAGCGCGAGGAACCACGCATGACAACCACCGCGGTGATACCACCATTCCTTCTGCACGCCGGCCTCGTTGGTCCGCGTGTACAGATAGCTGCTCCAGGCGTGCGCGGTCGCGTCCGGCCTGGGACGCGTGCCGAACTCACCACCGAACCGAAACTCGTAGACGTCTCTGGGCCCACAGTTCGGGCACGCGAGCAGAAAAGACACCGTCACCTCTCAGATGATCGTGCTGAGCCGCGCGGAACGTCGATCATCGTGCGTCGAGCGAACGCGCGATGTGACAGCCGTAGCCTAGCGTATTGTTCGTCTGGCCCGAAGGTGAATCACGCCAAATCTTATCAAGAATTATTAAAATCCCTCAGGTAGCCCGCTGACGATGCCCGTGTATCGCTTTGGACCGTTCCGCCTTGATCCGGTGAGGCGCCTGCTGACGAAGGGCGTCGAGCCCGTCTCGCTGCCGTCGAAAGCGTTCGATCTGCTGCTCGTCCTGCTGCAACACGGCGGCGCGGCCCTGCACAAAGCCGAACTGCTGGAGATGGTCTGGCCCGATGCGCGCGTCGAAGAAGGCAATCTGTCGCAGACGGTGTTCGTGCTGCGAAAAGCGCTCGGTGAACGCCCGAACGAGCATCGCTACGTGGTGACGATCCCGGGCATCGGGTATCGCTTCGTGTCAGCCGTCACCTGGGATCGCGCAGCGGACGCCGACGACGCGTCCCGGCCGGCCCGTGACGAACGCGGCGGCGGATCGCGAAGCGGCTTGCTGTCGCTGGCAGTGCTGCCGTTCACCAGCCTCGGCGGGACCGCCGGCGAGGAATACATCGAGCTCGGCATCACCGACGCGTTGATCACCAAACTGGGGAGCGTGCGCGGTGCCACCGTCCGCCCGACGACGGCCGTGCTGAAGTACCACGAGCGCCGCACCGATCCGCTCGTCGCGGCCAGCGAGCTCGCCGTCGACGTCGTCCTCAACGGCACGATTCAACGATCAGCCGATCGCATTCGCGTCGCCGTCCATGTCATCAGCGCCTACGACGGCGCCACGCTGTGGGCGGGCAACTTCGACGAAAAGCTCACCGACCTGTTCGCCGTCGAGGACTCGATCGCCGACCAGGTCGCGCGCGCCCTGACGCTCACGCTGACCGAAGAAGAGCGGCAACGGCTCGCCCGGCGCAGCACGGAAAACACGCAGGCATATCACGCCTATCTCAAGGGACGATTCTTCTGGAACAAGCGGACGGAGGCGGGCCTGCGCAAGAGCATCGCGCAGTTCGATGAAGCGATCGCGCACGACCCGGACTACGCGCTCGCCTACGTCGGCCTCGCGGACGCCTACGACCTGCTCTGCGCCTACGGCGCCCTGCCGCCGCGGGAAGGCTATCCGCGGGCGCGTCAAGCGGCCGAGCGCGCGCTGGAACTCGACGAGCGTCTCGCCGAGGCGCATACCTCGCTGGCCTACGCGACGCTCAATTTCTACTGGGACTGGCCGGCCGCCGATCGTGAATTCCAGCGCGCCCTCAGCTTGAACGCCAACTACCCCACCGCCCACCAGTGGTACGGCGCGTGTCTCGCCGCGCGCGGCCGCTTCGAGGAGTCGATCGCCGAGATCGAGCATGCGCTCCAGCTCGACCCCCTGTCGCTGATGATCAACGCCGACCTGGGGTGGCTCTCCTTCTTCGCCCGGCAGCACGACCGCGCCATCGATCAACTCCGCAAGACCATCGACATGGATCCGAACTTCGCGCTCGCCTACTGGCTGCTCGGTTTGAACAAGGAGCAACAAGGTCTGCTCGACGAGGCGACGGCGGAGTTCCGCAAGGCCGTCTCGCTGTCGGAGGACATCCCGTTCGCGCTGGCGTCGCTCGGCCACGTGCTGGGTCGATCGGGCCAGGGTGATGAAGCGGTCGCGACGCTCGACGCCCTCCAACGTCTGTCGACGCGCCGCTATGTCTCACCGCACAGCATCGCGACCGTGTATGTCGGTCTCGGTCGGACCGAGGAGGCGATCGACTGGCTGCAGCGTGCCGCGGATGAGCGCTCGAACTGGATGATCTTCCTGAACGTCGACCCCGTGTTCGACCCAATCCGTCAACACCCGCGCTTCATGCGAATCCTCGACCGCATCGGCGGCGAGCCCGCCGTCTGACAGCGCGACATCTTCGAGGTCTCATGGACACCGGCGTCACGCACGCGACCGCACAGCCCCAGGACCTGCACCGGACGATCGACTGGAAGGACGCCTTCTGGGTGGCGAGCGGCGTGCCCGCCCTCGTGCTGTTTTCGATCGGGGGCATCGCCGGAACCGTTGGCAATCCGGCCTTCGCCGTATGGGCGGTCTCGATGCTGTTCGGGTTCGTGCAGTCGTTCACCTACGCGGAGATCGCCGGCCTGTTCCCCAACAAGTCGGGCGGCGCGTCGGTGTACGGCGCTGCCGCGTGGTTGAAATACAGCAAGCTGATTGCGCCGCTCTCGGTGTGGTGTAACTGGCTGGCGTGGACCCCGGTGCTCTCGCTGGGCTGCACCATCGCCGCTGGTTACATCCTCAACGCGCTCGCACCGATTCCCGCGGTGGAGTCACCCGTCGTTCAGCAGTGGCTCGCCTCGCACGCCGGCGGGACGGCCGCGGACGCGGTGGCGGCGTTGACCCCAGCCATTCGCTCGTGGTCGCTCGTGGACGCGACGGTGCTGGGCGTGCACCTGTCGCTCGGTGCGACGTTTTTCATCGGCGCGGCGCTCACCCTGATCGTGTTTGCGATTCAACACCGCGGCATTCTCGGGACCGCCCGCGTGCAGCTCGTCGTCGGCCTGATGGTCATCGTGCCGATGCTGGTCTTCGGCATCGTGCCGTTTTTCAACGGCCACGTGGACAGCGCCAATTTCTCGCCGCTGGTTCCATTGGCCGCTCCCAGCACGGCGACCCCAGGCGCGTGGGACCGCGCCGGGTGGACGCTCGTGCTCGGTGGCCTGTTCATCGCGGCCTGGTCGACCTACGCCTTCGAGACCGCGATCTGCTACACCAGCGAATTCAAGGATCCGGGCCGGGACACGTTCAAAGCCATTTTTTCGTCCGGCGTGCTGTGCATCGTCGTCTTCACGCTGGTGCCGTTCACGTTTCAGGGGTTTCTGGGCGTGAAGGGCATGATTGCGCCCGGCGTCGTCGATGGAACCGGGGTGGCCGAAGTGATGGCCGACATGGTCGGCGGAGGATCGGCGATCAAGCAGCTGCTCGTGCTCGTCATGGTGCTGGCGCTGCTGCTCTCGACGATGACGGCCATGGCGGGCTCGTCGCGAACGTTGTACCAGGGATCGGTCGACGGCTGGCTGCCGCGGTACCTGTCGTACGTCAACAGCCACGGCGCCCCCACGCGTGCGATGTGGACCGATCTGACGTTCAACCTGATGCTACTGACGCTGACGACATCGGACACGGCGAGCTTCTACTTCGTGCTCGCCCTCTCCAATTGCGGGTACATCATCTTCAACTTTCTCAACCTGAATGCGGGCTGGATCCACCGCATCGACAACGGGCACATCGCGCGGCCGTGGAAGGCGCCGACCGTCGTGCTGGCGGCCGGCACCGTGTTGGCCTTCGTCAACGCCATGCTGCTGGGCGCCGGCGCGCGGGTCTGGAATCCACATGCGCTGTGGGCGGGGTTCGCGGCCGCGGCGCTGATCGTGCCCGTCTTCTGGGTCCGGCACTACGTGCAGGACGGCGGCAAGTTCCCGGCGCGCATGCTCGAGGATCTCGGCAGCGTCGACGGCCACCTTGGTGAGCGCCGTGCCGGCATGCTCCCCTACCTCGCGCTGGCGGGCGGCGCGCTGGTCGTGATCGTGTCGGCCTGGTTCTTCAGAGCGTAACGAACCACGGTTTGGTCCGCGCTACGTTTCGATACGTTGTCTCGCTCGCGGTGAGCTTGACGAACCGCGAGCACATGGCTCGTCCTTCGACAGGCTCAGGACGGGCGTGTGTACTGAACCGATGGACCCACGACACGAGCGGCTAGGGCCGCCTGCGGGTGTAAAGTAGAAGCCGAGGTTGATGCCATGGGATCGGTTCAAGTCGAACTCGATCAGGATTTGATCGACATCCTCGAAGAATTGCACCGCCCCGTCAAACAGGCGGCGCGCGAGCTTATCGTGCTCGAACTCTATCGTCAGGGCGAAATATCGAGCGGCAAGGCCGCCGAGCTGCTCGGCTTGGGCCGCGAACAGTTCATTCGGCAGGCCTCTGAACGGGGCATCCCGTACTTCCAACTCGAAGGTGAGGAACTGCAGCGAGAGCTTGACGCCAGCAAGAAGCTCTGAGTGGTCGTCGTCTCAAATTCCAGTCCGCTCATCGCGCTTGCCAGGATTCACCGACTCGACCCTTCTGCCAGCTCTTTTTCAATCGATCCTGATCCCTCCAGCCGTGGCTCGAGAGATCGAACCGTCGATTCCAGTTCTGCCGGACTGGTTGAGCATGCGGTCGCCCAGTGTGGTGCGACCAGCACCGTTGTGGCGCCCGCGATTGGGCACCGGTGAGCGAGAGGCGCTGGCGCTCGCGATCGAACTCAAGGCTGACTGGATCATTCTCGATGATCTTCCGGCGAGGCGCTCGGCGGAGGCAACCGGCGTGAATGTGATCGGCACTCTTGGTACGTTGCTCACGGCCAAGCAGGCCGACTTGCTACCGTCGATTCGGCCAGAACTCGACGCACTTGTTCGCACGTCGTTCTTCCTCAGTCCGCTGCTCTACAACAAGCTGCTTCGGGAGGTTGGCGAAATCGACTGACAATCGCGCATCTCCGTGTCAGAAGAAAGCCTCCGCCGACCCATTTCCTTTGAGTCGAAGATGGACGGAACTCACTGCGACCGCAAGGCGATAATCGGTTCCACGCGTGACGCACGGCGGGCCGGAAGATATGTCGCGAGCAGGGTCACCGCACCCAGAACGATCACCCCGCCGGCGTATGTGACCGGATCTGTCGGCGCGACACCATACAGGAGCGCCGACATGATCGGCGTCACGAACATGGCCGCGCCTATACCCAGCACGAGACCGGCGAGGGTCAGCGCGAGCCCGTGTCGGAGGAACAGCGCGCGTATGTCGCCGCTTTGTGCACCTAGCGCCATCCGGATCCCGACTTCGTAGGTCCGTTCTGCGGCAACGTACGACACCACGCCGAAGACTCCCACCAACGCGAGCAGCAGTGCGACGCTCGCCGCGATGGCCAGCATCACCATCGCGAACGACGTCTGTGCCATCGAATGGGCCTGAATCTCGTGCAGCGTCTGCACTCTGCCGAGCGGCAAATTGGGATTGATCGACCACACGGCTTGCTGCAGCTCCCGTAAGAACCCGGCCGCACCCACACGGTCCGATCGCACGACGTACGCCATGTCGCGGTTGCTGTTCCTCATCGGCGTGAAAAAGAAGGTCGGTGCGGGATGACTCAAGCCGTTTTCACGGATGTTCCCGAAGACACCCACAACCTCGGACCAGTGTCCGGGCGCCCCGATGCGCTTGCCGAGCGCCTTCGATGGTTCTTCCCAGTATTCACGGGCGAAATTTTCAGAAATCCAGAGGACGGGTGGCAAGCTGGGACCACTGCCGACGGGTGGGAGCTGGTGAATATCGGTCCACGTGATCGCTCGTCCGGCGACGAGAGGGGTGCCTAAGGTTTCGAAATACCCGGGTCCGATCGCCTTGCTCCAGCGGAAGGGCGATCCGGCGGAGGGTCGGTCCTCGACAAAGATCGGAGAACCCGCTCCCGAGCCGTCCATCGGGAGGATGTTTGCAAGGCCGACGGCCGCGACGCCCGGCACCTGCTTCAGCCGCTCGGCGATCTGTTCGTACGTCGAGGCTACCTGTTTCGGATCGCGCAGGACTGCTGCCGGTAGAGCGATGCGGAAGGTCTGCACCTCCTCGGGCCGTACAAAACCCGGCTCAACGTGTCGCAGGGCGACAAACGTCCGCGCCATCAGCCCCGAGACGACCAACAGCACCAGGGCCAGCGCGACTTGCGCCACAACGAGCGTATTTCGCGTGCGGTGACGCCCGGGAGCAGCGCTCGCCGATCGGCCCGCGTCCTTCAGCAGCGAGAGGTTGATGGCTCGAAGTCTCCACACAGGAATGAGTCCGAAGAGAAGGCTGGTCACTACTGAGGTGATCAGCGTCACGGCCAGCACCACGGCGTCGAGGCCGATTTCGTCGACGCGCGGTAGCGCGGCAGGCGCCATCCTTTCGCAATAGACCAATGCCGGCCTGGGCGAAGACGACGCCGAGCCCTCCGCCTGCCAGCCCCAGCATCAAACTCTCCGACAGCAGTTCGAGGGCCATTCGGCCGCGGCTCGCGCCGAGCGCCGTACGAACGGCAAGCTCCTGCTGACGTCCCTCGGCGCGCACCAGCAGGAGATTCGCCACGTTGGCCCACGCCATCAGCAGCACGACGCCCACGGTGCCCAGGAGAATCCACAACGGCCGATTCATTTCGCCGATCACGACTTCCGAGAGAGGGCGCAGGTTCGGTGCCAGGCCGACCTCTTGCCACACCTTTCGTGCTACTCCGGACAGCGGCCCTCGCGGGGGAAACTGCTCGACGATGAGCGGAATCATTCGGGCGATGTCATCGCTGGCCTGCGACAGCGTCACTCCGGCCTTCAGCCGGGCTACGCCCCGGGGACCGATGCCCCCGCCCGCTTCGGCGTTGGCGCGGTTGAGTCGCAATGGCAGGATGACTTGGGGATCCGTCTCGAGCATCTTGAACGAGGCCGGCAGGATGCCGATGATCTCGTACGCCCTCGCGTCAATGACCAGCGACTGACCGACGACGTCCTGTGCGGCGCCGAACGCACGCTGCCAGTAGCCGTGGGTCAGGATCACGCGGTCCGGCGCGCCGGGAACATCATCATCCTTGCGGATGAGCCGCCCGAGCTGAGGATGAACGCCGAGCAGCGGGAGCATCCCATCGGTGACTCTCAGCGCTCGTATTCGTTCCGGCTCACCGCTTCGATTGACGGACACCTCCCCGGTGTTCCATACGCCGATGTCCTCGAAGACGCGGGTGTTGTCGCGGTAGGTGAAGTAGGTGGCGGCACTCTGCGGGAGCTCGTTGGTGCCGAACCCGGGCGCCAGATGGTAAAGCGCAACCAGCCGGTCCGGCTCGTGGAAGGCAAGCGGTTTCAACAGCACACCGTAGACCACGCTGAAGATGGCCGTCGTCGCGCCGATTCCCAGCGCCAGCGTGAGGACCGCCACGCCCGTGAGGCCAGGCTGCTTCAGAAAAATGCGGGCGGCGTACCGCAAACTCTGAGGAAAACCTCCGAGCGCGCGTCCTGTGGGCGCTCCGGGTGCGATGGGGGAGAGTGGATGCGCCTGCCGCAGCGGGGCCATGCCTTTCGCCAGGACGTCCCCGCCCCTGAATTCCGCCAGCGCCAAGCGACGGGCCTGTTCAGGCGACGCACCTCCCGCGACCAACTCGCGCCAGCGATCATCCAGGTGGTGCGAGAGTTCCTCGACGATCTCGCTCTCACGCGTCGGCGAGAGCTGCAAATTCGACAATCGAGTGCGGACTTCTGTTGCCCAGTCACCCCTCGACTCTCCTCGGGGTGACCCTGAGGTTGTCGAAGGGTCAGGCATGTTCGTCTCCCGTCACGCGCCGAACGGCTTCCACGAAGGCCGCCCATGTCTTCTTCTGCTGTGCAAGAACGCGTCGTCCTTCAGCAGTCACTTTGTAGAAGCGGCGGCGCCGCTCGTCGGGCTTTTCGACCCACGTGCCCTTGATCCATCCACGCTCCTCAAGGCGATAGAGCAACGGATAGAGGGAATCAATGTGGAACGCGAGCTGGCCATCAGACCGTGCGTGAATCAACTTGCTGAGGTCGTAGCCGTGCCGGGGCCGCGCATCGAGCAGCGAGAGGATGAGCAGTTCCGCGGATCCTCTCTTCAGCTCGCGGTCGAGGGCGCGCGTGTTGATATCTGTCATGGACAGATAGTATGTAAACAGGTATGACACGTCAACGCCCGTCTCAGCTTTGGGGCGACGAATAGAGAATCACTGGCTGGAGGTTGTTAGTGTTCGATCGTGCCATGCAGAGCGCGTATGGCGCCGCCTCGACGCAGTGCTGCCGGAGCGTCGCGGAATTTCATCTCCGACGGCACGAGCTTTCCGAAGCAGAGGACGGCGTCGGTGGGCGTCACGCGCCAGTACCGCAGCACACTCGCCAAGAATTGCCAAGTGGCGGTCACAGCCGCGCGGTGGACTGGGGTATTGCCCGTCTCCGTTCTGGCCTCGTCACCGCATGGAGGCTCCGGCTTCAGGATTGGCCGGGCGAGTCCTAGCCGCCTGATCTCGGCTCCGGAACGATCTGTATGTGGGTGTGGACGATCGTCCACGCACCGTTTCGCTTGATCAACGTCGGCGAGATTTCGTAGGTCACGTTCTCAGGCCAATCCGGACCGGGAGTCTTCCGTTTCACCTTCAGCAGATGCGACGCGACCGCCAGGTCGCCGCCGGGGGAGACCTGAATCCGCACGTCGGATGACTCCGCTGAGGCCAGTCCGCCCGTCTTCTGGACCGACTCCGTCCACGCCTTTCTGTATGACTCACGATCGAGACGGCCGCTGGGAACCCATGCGGTCAGATCCGGCGCGTAGATCGAAAAGTATGTGGCGAGATCGTTCGCGCCGTACGCTCGGTTGAGATCCGCAATCGTCTTCTGAACCTCGAGTGCCGCGCCGGTCAAGGCCGGCTGCGGCGCCGCGGAGGCGGGCTGCGCTGCCGGAGCGGGCGGGGCCTGGCCGCCGCGTCCCGCGCCCTGTCCCTGCCCCGCGCCCCGACCGGCGCCCTGTCCCTGACCGCCTCCACGCCCGGTGGGCGGGCCGATCCTGTTGAAGTGCATGTGGACGATCTGCCACGTCCCGCCGCGCTTGAAGAAGGTCGCCGAGGTGGCGAGATCGTAGGGATTGCCGTTCTTGCGGCTGATCTTCCACGCGAACGACGCGACGCCCGCGTCGCCCGATGGGGCGGCCTGCACCCGGACATCATCGGCAACCGCCGAGACGACGGTGTTGCCACCCGCCAGCGTCTCGGTCCAATTCTGATGATAGGCTTCGCGGGCCATGCGGACCCCGTTCGGCCACCACATCGTGATGTCGGTCGCGTAGTTCTGGAAGTAGCCTTCGACCGTGTTCGAGGCGTAGCCGGCCATGTACTTCTGGACGGCTTCGCGCAACTCCTGCTCGACAGCGGCGTTCTTCGACTGCGCTCGTGCGCCAGGAACCGCGACCACCACGACAGCGAGTGTGAACCAGCCAAGGACGCCGAAGGAGCGGACGGCGAATCGCATGCTCTGTCTCCTCGTGCCTCAGTTCACCGCGAGGCGGCCGATGTTGGAATCGTGTCTGCCTGCACCAGGTCGGTCATGAGCTTCACGGCGAGGTCGTCCTCCGCCACCGCCGTGGCGCCAAACACCCAACGCAGGCGATCGCCGTCGACCATCAGGCCGATCGGCGGCTGCTCGACGACGCAGCTGCCGAGGTCGCCGCATTGAGAAGTGATGAAGCAGCCGACGTGCCTGTGCTCGCGGTCGAGCTGCACCAGCAATTCGCCGCCCATGGCGAGCTTCGCGACGATCGCCGTGGCACCGAGCTCGACGTGCAGATGGTGCGCACCGATTTCGTTGTTGAATCCCTCGGCAAACTGCAGGCATTCCTGGCCGAAGCGGTTCCAGACGTCGTGAATCTGCTGCTCGAAGAGCTCGGCGGCGCGCCTATCCGCAGCTGTCTGCGCGACTGTTCGCCGCGTCCTCGCCACCGCACGCTTGGTCTCGGCCGACGCGGCTCGACCGCGCTTCGCCCGGCGAGGCGTCGCGCGACGTTTGGCCGACGCGGACGGACGGGTCTTCGTGTTGAGTCGACGCTTCTGGCGGGTCATCCGACGCTCCTCAGCAGGCTCCAACTCGGAAATGTATATCACAAGCGCTTCACGTCGCAGTTCGAGCCGCGCATCACGTCTGTGCGCGGTCAGCAGTTCCCAGGCACCGTTGCCGGCGTGATCTAGAATGCGCGCATGTCGCCGACGCGACTCGCCGCGACGAGCGCCCTGCCCGGGTGAACAGTCACATGACGCTTGGCATGAACGAACTGGCGTGGGCGCTCGCCGATCGCTCGGTCGATCGCGCGGCGGAATTGCGGCTGGCCGTGAACACGCTCGCGAACGGCACGCGAATCATCGACGCGGGGATCGCGGCCGTCGGGGGGTTCGGCGCGGGCCGCGTCCTGGCCGAGCTCTGCATGGGCGGACTCGGCCGCATCGACTTCGTCCCGTTGACCATCGGCCCGGATTCGTGGTCCGGCGTGCATGTGTGGACCGATCATCCGGCCGCAGCCTGCATGGCGTCGCAGTACGCGGGCTGGTCGATCAACCCCGAGGGCTTTTTCGCCATGGGGTCGGGCCCGCTTCGGGCGCGCGCGTGCGTGGAGCGAGAGCTTTTCGCAAAGCTCCACTACGCGGAGACGGGACCACGCGGCGTGCTGGTGCTGGAAACGCGGACGCTGCCGACCGATGCCGTGACCGCGTGGGTCGCCGCTAGAGCCGGCATCACTCCGGACCAGCTGACCGTGGCCGTCGCTCCGACGGCCAGCCTGGCCGGCGGCGTGCAGATTGCGGCGCGGGTGCTCGAAACAGGCCTGCATAAGATGGACACGCTCGGGTTCGACGTCACCCGGGTTGTCAGCGCGATGGGTACGGCGCCACTTCCGCCGACGGCATCGAGCGACATGCGCGCGATCGGCCGGACGAACGACTGCATTCTGTACGGCGGCCAGGTCCGCTATTCGGTGCGGGGTACCGACGATGAGCTCGCACAGCTGGCGGAGCGCCTTCCCGCCTGCGCATCGCGCGACTATGGCACGCCGTTCCTCGAAATCTTCAAGCGCTACGACAAGGACTTCTACAAGATCGATCCGCTGCTCTTCAGTCCGGCGGAGGTGTGGTTGACGAGCGCGACCAGCGGGCGCACGTTTCACGGCGGCGCCGTGAACCCCGACGTGCTGCGGATGTCGCTCGCGGAGCAGGCCTGATCGGCCGACGCCAGGTGCGGATCGTCATCCTGGGAGCTCGCGGGTGGCATACCGATGATCTGTGCCGCGCCCTGACCGACCGCGGGCATGCCTGGCAGCTGGTTCCCTACGAAGCGCTGGTCGCGCGCTTCGGCGCGGGCGCTGCCGGCCTGGCCGCCGGCGCGGTGAACGTCCTCGACGCCGACGCCGTGCTCCCGCGGATGATTCCGACGGGATCGCTCGAGCAGATCATCTACCGCGTCGACGCGCTCCACTGGATCGAAGCCCGTGGCGTGACGGTGATGAACTCGCCGCGCGCCATCGAGCGCACGGTCGACAAGTTCTACACGACGGCGCTGCTGCACGAGGCCGGGCTGCCAACGCCGGAGACCGTCGTCTGCGAACGCGCCGCGGACGCGATGCCGGCGGTGCTGCGCCTGGGTGACGTGGTCATCAAACCGCTGTTCGGCTCCATGGGACACGGCATCGTGCGCGTCAGCGATCCGGACCTGGCGTTCCGGGTCATCACGACGCTCGAGTCTCTTCGCGCGGTCTTCTATGTGCAACGCGCCGTGGACCATGGCGGGCGCGACGTTCGCGCGTTCGTGATCGGCGGCCGCGTCGTCGGCGCCATCGAGCGCAGGGCGCGTGCCGACCAGTGGCGCACCAACGTCACGCTTGGCGGCGCGGCGGTTCCCTTCGAGCTGCCGCCCGCATGGGAGCGGCTGGCGCTGCGAGCGGCCGAAATCGTGAACGCCGAATACGCGGGCGTGGATCTGCTGCCGGCCCGCGACGGCGAGGTGTTCGTGCTGGAAGTGAACGGCATCCCGGGATGGCAGGGTCTCAGCCAGGCCACCGGCGCCGACGTTGCCGGCGCGATCGTGGATCACTTGGACGTCCTCGTGCGCGCCCCAAGGCCCTCGGCTGGATCGGCGTCATGAGCCAGCTCGATCGGCTTTCAGCGACACAGGTCGCGGCTGCCGCCCAGCTCGCGTGCCTGCTGGAGGTGTCGGCGGCCAAGCCGGGGAACGTCACGCCCCACCACCACTTCGAGGACGCGGAGTACGAGGATTTTCTCGCCAGCGCGGTCGCGATCGGCGCACCGTTCGCGGATGCGGGCACCCGATCGCTCGGCGCCACTGTGCGGCTGGCAATAGAAGCCACCCGCCACTGGACGCGGTCGAACACGAACCTCGGGATCGTGCTGCTGCTGGCGCCGCTCGCGCGCGCCGCCATCGTCGACCGCGGCGTCTCGGCCTGGCGCGACGGCGTACGGCGCGTTCTGGAACACTCGACGGTTGCGGATGCGCGCGACGTGTACCACGCGATCCGGTGCGCTTCCCCGAGCGGACTCGGCCGCGTGGACGAGCAGGACATTGGCGCGGAGCCGAGCGTGACACTCCTCGAAGCGATGCGTCTCGCCGCCGCCCGCGACGGCATCGCGCGGGAGTACACCACCGGCTTCGAGGTGACGTTCGAGATCGGCGCGCCGTCGCTCCTGCGCGCGCGCGGCGATGGCTTGTCCTGGGGCGACGCGGTCGTCGAGACGTTCCTGACGCTGCTCGCGCACACGCCGGATACGCATGTGGTCCGCAGGCGCGGACCCGCGAGGGCGGCGGGAATCTCTGAGCAGGCCCGCGCCGTGATTGGTGCGGGCGGCGTCCGCACAGCCGCGGGCCGAACGGCGCTCGACGCCATGGACCGCGAGCTCCGCGACGACCGTCATGCTGCCAATCCTGGTACGACGGCGGACCTCACGGCGGCGGCGATTTTCGTGGCGCTGCTCACCGGCGCCTGGTCACAGTCGTGAGACACTCGAAGCAGGAGGGGTCATGCCGCGGCGCGGGGCGTTCAGCGTATCGGTCACCAAGGACCATCTCGTCTTCGCGTCGGCGCATTTCATCACCTTTGCCGGGCACCGGTGCGAGGGGCTGCACGGGCACAACTACCGGGTGCGCGTCACGGTTGAGGGCGCGCTCGACCAAGAAGTCTGGTTCGTTTTCGATTTCGTCGCGATCAAGCACATCATGAAACGGCTGTGCGACGAGATCGACCACAAGGTGCTGCTCGCGACGGACAATCCGAAGCTGCAGGTCGCGGAACAGGGCGACTCGGTCACGGTCGCTTACGAGGGAAATCCGCGCTACGTCTTCCCCCGCGTCGACTGCGCGCTGCTTCCCATCCCGAATACGACGGTCGAGATGCTGGCCGAGCTCCTGACTGAGCGCTTCCGCGCGGAAATCGAGAAGCAGGGCGCGGGCGGCGTCACCGCGATCGAGATGGAAGTCGAGGAAAACTTCGGCCAGTCCGCCGTCTACCGCCTCTCGCTGCCCTGAGGGCGACGCCCCATCCCATGCGCGGCGGCCACACCCGCCCGGCCGAGCCGACCATCGTGCAGCGAGGTCGCCACCAGCACGCCGTCACACCCGACGTCGGCAAGTCGCGTGATGTCGTCGAGCCCGCGCACGCCCCCTCCGGCTAGGAGCGCGACGTCCGGTACCGCTGCCCGTATGCCGCGGATCAGCTCGACGTCGATCGACCGAGCCGTGCCGACGCGCGCGAGATCGAGCACGATCAGGCTGCCAACGCCGGCGGCGGCCGCCCGCGCGGCGATCCGATTCACCGGCTCGCGCGATACGCGGCCGCCAGCCATCGGAACCGGCTCGCCCTCGCGGAGATCGAGGCTGAATGCGATGCGGTCGCCGCCTGCAGCGGCGCACATCTCCTCGAGGGCGGCGAACGATGACAGCGTTTCGAGGCCGACGATGATCTGACTCGCACCGGCTGCGAGCGCCTGACTCGCCTCGGCGACCGTCGAGACGCCGGCGTCCAGCCACAGCGGCGCGCCCAGTGCTGCCAACGCCGCAACGGGCGAACCATTCGGCGGACGGCCGGCGTCAACGGGACTCCGCAGGATCGCATCCAGATCGGCGACGTACAGTTGCCGCAATCCAAGGCGGTCGACGTAGGCCCTGGCAACGGCCAGGGCGTCGCCCGGATCGATCGGCACTGATCCGACGGCGGTCACCGGCGCGTAACGATCGCGCACGCCCGCGCGCGCGTGCACCGCGCGGCCTCGAAGCAGATCGATGACGCCAAGAATCTGCACACCGACCTCAGCTGGCGATCATCGTCAACGCGGACCCGAGTTGTTACAGTATGCAGCGATGGTCGAAACCGTCGTCAAACTCGGCGGCGGAGTGCTCGCACACCTCCCGGCGCTCGACCGCGCGCTCGACCTGATCGCGAAGTGCGCCCGCGCCCGGCGACTCGTCGTGGTCCCAGGGGGCGGGCCGTTCGCGGACGCCGTGCGTCACGCCGATACGCGAGTCGGATTGTGCGACACCGCGGCGCACTGGATGGCGACGCTCGCCATGGATCAGTACGCGCACCTCCTCGCGTCCAGATTGGCAGGTTCCACCCTGGTGACCCGCGCGTGCGAGATCGACGCGGCGCTCGAAGCGGGGCGCGTCCCCGTGCTCGCGCCGTCCCGGTGGCTGCAGGAAGCCGACCCGCTGCCCCACTCGTGGGACGTGACGAGCGACACGATCGCCGGCTGGTTCGCGGGCGAACTCGGTGCCACGGCTGTGGTGCTCGTCAAACCGCCCGGTGTCCAGCCCGACGGCGCCGGTCACGACTTGGTTGACGCCTATTTCCGGCGCGTGCTGCCGGCGCAGGTGAGATCGGTCGTGATCGCTGCCGACGACATCGCCGCGCTCGAATCGGCGCTACGGCCGCCCGTCTGACGGCCCGAGGATTCGCAGGCGGCCCGCAGGAGGCGCACGCGGTCGGCCGATACGAGGCCGTGGCGTCCGTGGTCGCACGCGGCGCCGCGCACGCCCACGACGTCAGCGCCGCAGTCGCGCGCGAACGACAGATCGGTGATGCACAGTTGTCCGGCGAGCGCCACGATCAACCCATTGGCGTGCGCCTCGGCGACCCACGTTTCGATGGCCCGCGGCGTCATCACGCCTCGGAGCCCGGGACCGGTCTTGTCGGCCGTGTCGAGCAGCACGCCCGTCACGCAGCAGCGCAGCGCGATCGTGGGCAGCACCCCAGGTGTCAGGCTCGCGACCGCGGCGGCGTCCGCGTAGGCGACGGCGATGACGCCGCACCGCCCGGCCCCCCCCTGGCTGACGCCGCGCACCGCCGCTGCGAGAAGCACGTGCACGCGGCTCGCACTGGCAACTCCGGCAAAGCCGACCTTGACCAACGACGCCCCGGCATGTGCGAATCTGCGAGCGGCGGCCTCGATGTCACCCTCGTCGGCGCCGTCGCCCAACGCCGCGGTGACCGGGCGACGGCCGGCAACCGCGCGGCAAATCCGTCTGAACGTGTTCGCCGACACCGCGCCGAGCGGGCCGTCCGCCGGGTTCTTGGCGTCGATGAACGCGGCGCCGCCGTCGAGCGCCGCCGACGCGTCGCGAGCGCTCGCAACGCTCACCAGCAGTCGCATCGGGCTACTGTATCATCTGGTCATTTGGCCATGTTGTCGTCTGGTCCTGGCGAGGTTGAATTGGCGTACCGCTCGTCCTGAGCCCGTCGTAGGACGAGCCGAGTGCTCGTGGTCCGACAAGCTCACCACGAGCGGAATTGTGTGGTCAACTCTCTATGCGTGTGGGCGCATGGCGTAACCGCGAATGAGCACATCGAGCGAAGGAGCGCTTGCGGGCCGCGCCATGCTCGTGACCGGGGCGTCGAGCGGCATCGGGCGCGCGATCGCTCTGGCGGCGGCACGTGCCGGTGCCGACGTGGCGATCACGTATCGCGCCAACCGGGCCGGCGCGCTGGACGTCGAGCGCGAGCTGCACACGATCGGCCGCCGCGCAGCCGTCTTGCAGCTCGATCTCACCGATGAGCGGTCCGTTGGCGCTGTCGGCGCCGCCGCCGTCGGATCGTTCGGCCGCCTCGACGTCTGGGTCAACAACGCGGGCGCCGACATCCTCACGGACCCCGGCGCCTCGATGTCCGATCGTGAAAAACTGGACCTGCTGCTCGCCGTCGACCTGCGTGGGACGATGCTCGCGTCCTGGGAGGCAGCGCATACGCTGGCCGCCCAGGAGACCGGCGGGGTCATCATCAACATGAGCTGGGATCATGTGCTCACCGGCATGGCCGGCACGAACCCGCAGATGTACTCGGCCGTCAAGGGCGGCGTCCTCGCCTTCAGCAAGTCGCTCGCCCGCTCGGTCGCGCCGCGCGTTCGCGTGAATGTGCTGGCCCCGGGCTGGATCGAGACCTCGTTCGGCGCGAGCCTGGACGCCGACCGTCACCGTCAAGTCGCCGATGCCACGCCGCTCAAACGCTGGGGAACCGCCGAGGACGTGGCCGGCGCAGCCGTATTTCTCGCCTCGCCTGCGGCGTCGTTCCTGACGGGCCAGACGTTGCTCGTGGGTGGCGGCACCGTGATGTAACGAGTGTCTGGAGGATCCGATGGCGCAGAAGGAACCGACCTACGACGAAGCGCAGATCGCCGAGCGTTTGAAGGCGCTCCCCGGCTGGTACTACGAGGACGGCTGGATCCGGCGCGTGTACAAGACGGATGGCTGGCCGACGACGCTGATGCTCGTCAACGCAATCGGCTACTGTGCCGAAGCGGCGTATCACCATCCCGATCTCTCGGTCACGTGGGGCCGCGTGACGGTCAAACTATCGACGCACAGCGCGGGCGGCATCACCGACAAGGATTTTTCGCTCGCCCGCAGGATCGAGGACGTAGCGCTCTGGCGTCCCGCGGAGGGAGACGCCCTCACCGGCACGCCGAACAAGTTCGTCCGCAGCGGCGATCCCCGGTGAGATCGCGAATCTGATCATCTTGGTCATCTGGTGACCTGATGACCACATCCGACCGACCGCCTCGGCGCGTGCTGTTCGTGACCGGCCGGCTCGCCGAGCCGGCGCTGCGACGCGTGCTGCAGGACATGGCGCCGCCCTTCGACTACAACGTGGCGGTGCTCGGCATCACGGTCGCGTCCTTGATGACGACCGCCTGGATCGCCCGATTCCTCGAGGTGCCGGATGCCACCGACCTGGTGCTGATTCCCGGCCTGTGCGAGGGGGATCCGCGGACGATCGCCGACGCGGTTGGCGTCCCCGTCGAAAAGGGACCGAACGATCTCCGGGCCATTCCCCAGCACTTCGGGCGGAGCGCGGCCGCCCGGGCATACGGCGCCTGGGACATCGAGATCGTCGCGGAGATCAACAACGCGCCGAAGCTCACGGGCGACGGTGTGCGCCGCGCGGCCGACTATTTCCATTCCTCGGGCGCGGATCTCATCGACATCGGCTGCACGCCGGGCGTCCCCTTCCCCGCCCTCGCCGATGTCGTCCGCGACCTCGTGGGCTCCGGCCTCCGGGTCAGCATCGACACCTTCGACCCCGACGAGATCCGCACGGCCGTTGCCGCCGGCGCCGAGCTCGTCCTGAGCGTCAACCGATCCAACCTCGAGGCCGCCCGTGGCCTCGCCGGCAGCGCGGCGCGGGTGGTGGTCGTGCCCGACCTCGGAGGACCGCTCGAGACCGTCGATCCGAGCATCGAGCAGCTGGAGGCGTGGGGCGTCCGCTATCTGATCGACCCGATCCTCGAGCCGATTGGCTACGGCCTGTTCGCCTCGCTCGAGCGCTACGCCGAGGTCCGCCGCCGGTATCCCGGGGCTGAGATGCTGATGGGGATCGGCAACGTGACCGAGCTGACCGCGGCCGACTCCACGGGCATCAACGCGCTCCTGATCGCGGTCTGCCAGGAACTGGGCGTCCGGACCGTGCTGACGACCGAGGTGATCCCATGGGCCCGCGGCGCGGTGCGCGAGGTGGATATCGCGCGCCGGTTGATGCACTACGCCGTTACGGGGCACACGGCGCCCAAGGGCGTGGACGATCGACTGGTGACCGTCAAGGATCCGGCCGTGCTCGCGTTCAGCGAAGCGGAGCTCCGCGCCCTTCAAGCGGCCATCACCGATCCCGGGTTTCGCATTTTCACCGACGAGACCGCGATTACCGTGTTGAACCACGAGCGGTTCGTTCGCAGTACCGAGGTCGCCAATATCGCCGCAATCTTCGATCGACTCGCAGTCGACGATCCGACCCACGCGTTCTATCTGGGCAAGGAGTTGGCGCGCGCCAGTCTGGCGGTCGCGCTCGGCAAGACGTATCGCCAGGAAGGGGCGCTGGCCTGGGGCTACCTGACGCCGCCCGACGACGTGAAATCGGAGCACGCGCGGCTGACCCACCAGCGGCGACGCCGATCCGCCACGAAGACACCCAGACGCGCGGATCGGAAACCGCGGTAGTCGAGGCGCCGGCCTACCCTGAAATCTGAACTCTGAAATCTGAACTCTACGGTGGTCGGCGACCTCATGGCCGACCGGAACGCGCTCGATCTGCTGCGCATGTCGTTTCCGCGGCTCGATCACCGGCGCCCCCAAAGTGCGCGCGATGGAGATCCTCGCCGAGCTCGAACCGTCGGAGCGAAGCGTCTATTGCGGCACGATCGGCTGCTGGAGCGTCACCGGACACCTCGACAGCAGCATCGCCATTCGAACCGCGATTCGCGCGCGGCCAACAGCTATACTTCAACGCAGGTGGAGGGATCGTCGCTGACTCGGATGCCGAGCAGGAGTACCGCGAAACGCTCGACAAGGCGCGCCTGATTGACGCCCTCGCAGTACCCAGGCCGTGATCCTTCTCGTCGACAACTTCGATTCGTTCGGTTCGGAGGCGACGGCAAGCAACCTCTTCCTCCAGACAGCTGGGGTCCTCGTCACACCGCCGCTCTCGTGCGGTGCGCTGCCGGGGATGACTCGTGCGGCGGTCCTCGACCTGGCGAGAGGTCTCGACATGCCGACGGCTGAGCGTGCGTTCGACGTGGACGAGCTCGCCGGTGCGGACGAAGCGCTCCTGACCAGCTCTCTGCGGGGCCTTGCGCCGCTCGTACGCATCGGGCCGCGCCGCCTCTGGCGCGGGACGCCCGGCGCCTTGACCCGCAAGTTGACGGTTGCCTACACTGCGCTCGTCGCAAGGGAATGCGGCCCGACTGTCCCAGAGGCGGACCGCTGACATCCACCACGTGATTGTCGAAGCCATTGTCACGACCATGGCCGCTGACGACACCGTCAACTGCGCGCCGATGGGTGTCGAGTGGGGCGAGGGCGTGATTGTGCTGAAGCCGTTTCTCGAAACCACGACCTACCGCAATGTCGTGGCCACGGGCACCGCCGTCGTCAACCTCACCGACGATGTTCGCGTCTTCGCGCGTGCGGCGATTGGGAACCCGGCGTATCCGACGGTGCCCGCCGTTGCCGTTCGCGGTGTCGTGCTCGCCGATTGTTGCTCGTGGCGCGAATTCCGGGCGCGCTCGATCGACGGTTCGTCACCGCGATCGCGCATCGACATGACCGAAGTTCACCGCGGCACGCGGCGCGAGTTCATCGGATTCAATCGGGCGCGCCATGCCGTCCTCGAGGCGGCGATCTACGCCACGCGTCTGCACCTGCTGCCGCGATCGTTCGTCGACGACGAATTTGCGCGGCTGCAGACGATTGTCGACAAGACCGCCGGTCCCGCAGAATTCGAGGCCATGGCCCTGCTCACCGAGCACGTGCGCGCGACGCCAGCGGGTCCCGACGGTTCATGACCCAAGACCCAGCCCCAAAGGAAACCCTGTTGCAGACTGTGGCGGACGAGCGCACGGTGTTCGTCGAAACGGCCGCGCGTCTCCATTTCGGGCTGCTGGATCTGCGGGGCTCCCTCGGCCGCCGGTTCGGAGGCATCGGCGCGGCCGCGCCAGCGCCAACGCTGCTCGTGTCTGCGAGCGCAGCCGAGGCGCTGACGGTGAAGGGCGAGGACTGCGAACGAGCAACCGACTATGCGCGCCAATTCCTGGATCATCATGGCGGCTTGGCGCGCGGGGCTCAGGTGCACATCCACCGAGCACTCCCGCCGCATGCGGGGCTCGGCTCGGGGACACAGCTCGCGCTCGCCGTAGCGCGGGCGCTGGCGGAACATCACGGCCTTCCCTCCAGTACGCTCGATCTCGTCCGGGCGGTCAGGCGCGCACGACGATCGGCGATCGGCACATGGACATTTGCCGGCGGCGGTCTCGTCGTGGAGGGCGGCCGGCGCGAGACCAACGGATCGGTCGGACCGCTGCTGGCCCGCTTGCCATTTCCAACCTCGTGGTATTGCGTAGTGGCCGTGCCCGATGCGGCGCCGGCCATCAGCGGCAGCGCCGAGGCGGCGGCGTTCGCGCAGCTGCCGGCGCCGCCCGAGGCGGAGGTCGCGCGTGTTGCCCACCTCGTGCTGATGGCCCTTCTGCCGGCGCTCGTGGAAGGCGAACTCGCCACGTTCGGTGAGGCCTTGACCGCGATTCAAACCATGACCGGTCGCTGGTTTGCAGAAGTGCAGGGCGGGACATTTGCACCCGGCCCGACGGAAGAACTGATTCGGCGCATGCGCGAGTGGGGCGCATCGGGTGTGGGCCAGAGTTCGTGGGGGCCCACCGCGTTCGGGATCGTCGAGGGGACGGACGCCGGCCGGCGCCTCGCGGACAATGTTCGCGAAGCGCTGAATGCCATGGGAGTCGCGGGCGCTGTGTTCAACGGGCCGTTCCGCCGAGAGGGTGCGCGCGTCTGGCGCGGGTCCGACCCGGAATCTCGAGAGCAAGGGAGATGAATTGAATCGATCTCGAATCAGGACGAACCCAATCGTTCTGCTCCTCGCGTGTGGGCTTGCGGCGTGCCGTCTCATGCCCCGCCCGGACGCAGCTCGATCCCTTCATCAGGTGCAAACGACTCAGCGAGATTCGAGCCAATACGACGATGCCCCGCTGGACATGAACCGCTATGCGCCGTTGGTTCTGCCGGGGTTCAAAGCGGCGGCCGACGAACCGCTTCGCCGGTCGGTGTCGCTGCCACGAGCCAAAGAGTTTCTCGACTCGGTCAACGTGGCATGGGCCCGCCAAAACAAATGTGGAACCTGTCACACCAATCTCGCCTACCTGGCTGCACGTCCTTTTCTAGGATCGATGCAGGAGGAACCCGCCGCGGAGGTTCGGGAATCGCTGTACACCTACCTTGACGAGATTACGAGCAGGGCCGCGGCAGCGCCACCACCCGGCCAGGCTCCCGCGGCGCCGGCGGCGCCGCGCGCTCCGGTGCACTGGCGGATCCCGACGGTCAGCATGCTCGCGGTCAACGACGGCGAGTCCGGGAGCATCGATCCGCGGACGCTCGCGGAATTCGATCGCGTGTGGACGATGCAGAAGGCTGACGGATCGTGGGACTGGCCGACAGGCGGCCGGATGCTGCCGTTCATCGAGCGCGACAACTACTACGTGGCCATGCTGGTCGCGTTGGGCGCCGGCTACCTTCCGGCGAGTTATCTCGAAACACCCGCCGCATCGACCGGGCTGCAGAACCTCCGGCGCTACTTGACCTCAACGTCGGCGGCGGATCTGCACGACGACGTGATGCTCTTGTGGGCGTCGGCGCGAACGGCGGGGCTTATGAATGCACAGCAGAAAAGCCGGGTCGTCGACGCGCTCGTGAAGTTGCAGCGCCCGGACGGCGGCTGGAGTTTGCCCTCGCTCGGACGCTGGAAGCGCCACGATGGTCCGGTGAACGATCCCGTCAACGATCCAAGCGACGGGTATGCAACTGGGTTCGTGACGTTTGCGCTCTGCCAGCCGGGGACGACGCGGCGGCCGTCGATCGAGCGCGGGCTGCGCTGGCTCGAAACCCATCAACGTGAGTCCGGCCGCTGGTACACACGGTCGCTCTACTCCGACATGTTTCAGAACTATCTGTCGAACATGGGAACTGCGTACGCCGTCATGGCGTTGCGCAGCTGCCGCTCGCAATAGAGGAGTTTTCGAAAGGCTCTGGATCTCACCCCTGTGGTTTAGGCGGGGGCTTGATCTGCAGCGTCGGATAGTACGGCGTGTCCAGCTTCTGAAACTTCTCGAGCCACTTGCGGCCGGCGTTCGGTCCGAAGCTCCACTCCTGCCGGTAGTAGTTCCAGTCGTTCGGGTTCAGCGCCTGGGCGCGCGCAAAGTGCGTCGCCGCGCGTTCGCTGTCGCCCGCCTGCTGGAACCACACGGCCAGCTTGAACGCGGCCTCGGCTTCCATCTCCGCCTGGGATCGGGGCGTGACACGGCGGACAAACTCTTCGTCCGACAGCACGTACTGACTGCGATCGCCGAGCGCGACCCAGTCGCGCAGCGCCGCTGCGTAGAGGTCGCCTTCGATCACGAGGGGCTTGCCTCCGAAGACATCGGTCCGGCTCGTCGACCATGCCGGCTCGGCGGGACGGACCACTCGTCCGCGTTCATCGATCCAGACGCCGGTCGGGACGTTGACGAAGTGAAACGCGGAGCTCACGGCGTGGCTCGCGTCAACCAGCGTCGTAAACGTCGCGTTCGCCGCGTCGTACCACCTGCCGGCGGCTGCCTCGCCGCCGACATCCTGCGCGGCGGCGACGATTTCGAAGTTGCGGCCTTTCAGTTCCTCGTACACCTTCTGCCAGCCTGGCAGATCGAGCCGGCAGCCTCACCAGGAAGCCCAGGTGACCAGCAACACCTTCTTCCCGCGAAAATCAGCGAGCCGAACCGTGCGGCCCTTGCGATCGGGAACGGAGACGTCGGGTGCGATGCGGTCGCTGAGATAGCTTCCGCCGAGGAACTGCATCTCGCCGAAGCTCCAGACACGGGCGGGCGGATCCGCAACCACTGCCTGGCGAATCTTGCCCGCAAAGGCCGAGAGGTTGAAGTAGCCGCCGCGCAGCATGTCGCGTGCGATCGGAATACAGATGTCCGCGCGGCACGCGCCTTCAGGCTTGATTTCGAAGTCGTTGATGCGCGGGAGATCCTGCTGGCGGACCCAAAGCGTCGCGGGATCGGTCGGATCGTGGCGGACGGGTGCGACCGCCGTCGCTCGGTCGGCGAAGAGCACGGTCGCGGAGGGCTCGGATGAGTCCTGCGCGAGCGCCGCGGGGGCGATAGATGCAGCCCCGACGAGTTGGAGAAATGTGCGCCGCTGCATGGGCATACGGTAGCACGCGGCCGCGGTCATCAGATCTCATCAGATCTTGTCAGGCGCAGGGTTTGGCGCGATGTTTGGCGGTATCATCGAACCGCGGCGCGGAGCGCAATAACGCGATGACTAGGTTGTCGAAGACAGCTGTGTGTGCCGGCGTGCTGGGCAGCGCCATGGTCGTCCTCGCGCCGTCGGGCGCGGCGCGACAGGTTCCACCCGCGCCGACGCACGCCACGTCCGCCCAGGCCGCGACTGTCCAAGCGCCGGCCACGCCGCAGCGTGCGCTCCTCAACCGGTACTGTGTCAGCTGCCACAACGCCAACGTCCGCCGCGGCGAGCTGCGCCTCGACACGATCGATCTGAGCGACGCCGGGAAGGACGCCGCCACCCTCGAGAAAGTGGTGCGCAAGCTCCGCGCGGGCATGATGCCGCCGGTCGGCGTGCCGCGGCCCGACAAAGCGACGTACGACGGCTTGACGTCCTGGCTCGAAACCGAGCTCGATCGCGCCGCGGCGTCGCACCCGAACCCTGGCCGCACCGAGGCGTTGCACCGGCTGAATCGCACCGAATACCAGAACGCGATCCGCGATCTGCTGGGTCTCGAGATTCGCGTCGCCGAGCTGCTGCCGGCCGACGATCAAAGCTTCGGGTTCGACAACATCGCCGGCGTGCTCGGCGTGTCGCCGACGCTGCTCGAACGCTACGTGTCGGCCGCCTGGAGCATTGCGCGGCTCGCGGTCGGCGGCGAGGCGAATCCGACGGCGGAGACGTTCCGGATGCGCGGCGACTTCCAGCAGGACGAGCACCTCGAGGGACTGCCGTTCGGCACGCGCGGCGGCACGATCATCCGCTACACGTTCCCGGTTGCCGGTGAGTACGCGATTGATGTCGCGTTGCAGGGGCCGCGCACCGAGTCGCATCGAATGGAGGTCAGCCTCGACGACGCCCAGGTCGCGCTGCTTCCTCTCGAGCCGGCCGCGGTCGTGCCCAACGTCGACGGCGAGCTGATGAGCGACGCTCCGCCCGTTCGCATCACCGTCAACGGCGGCGCGCACGACGTCGGCGTGACCTTCGTCAAGAAGAGCTCGATCGTGGCGGACGGCGTCCGCCAGCCGTTCCTGCGGCCCTACAACAACCAGCTCTCGCAGCCGGTCGTCAACTTCGTGACGATCAGCGGCCCGATGAACAAGGCCGGCACGGCGCCGGACGACACGCCGAGCCGCCGGGCGATTTTCGTGTGCCGGCCGCAGCGCGCGTCGGACGAAGCAGCGTGCGCCCGCACCATCCTCATGCAGCTCGCGCGGCGGGCGTATCGCCGTCCGGTTGCCGCCGCCGACATCCAGGAGCTGTTGAAGTTCTACGCCGATGGCCGCGCCAAGGGCTTCGACGCGGGGATCGAGGCGGCGCTGCGCCGCCTGCTCGTGAGCCCCGAATTCCTGTTCCGCATCGAACGCGATCCGTCCGGCGTCGCGCCGAATGCCGCCTATCGGATCAGCGACATCGAGCTGGCGTCGCGGCTGTCGTTCTTCCTGTGGAGCAGCATTCCCGACGGCGAGCTGCTCGATGCGGCGGAGCGCGGCGAGCTCGCGCGTCCCGCGGTCCTCGAGCGCCAGGTGCGCCGGATGCTGGCCGACTCGCGCTCGAATGCGCTCTTGACCAATTTCGTCGCGCAGTGGCTGGGGCTCCGGAAGCTGGAGCGCGTCACGCCGCAGCAGGACGCGTTTCCGGATTTTGACGAGAACCTGCGCCAGGCGATGCGCAAGGAGACCGAGCTCTTCGTCGGCAGCGTGCTGCGCGAGGACCGGAGCGTTCTGGATCTCGTGGGCGCGAATTACACCTTCCTGAACGAGCGTCTCGCGCGCCACTACGGGATCCCCAACCTCTATGGCAGCGACTTCCGGCGCGTGACCTTCGACGCCGACAGCCCGCGCGGCGGTCTGCTCGGACAGGGCAGCATCCTCACGGTCACGTCGTACGCGACACGGACGTCGCCCGTGCTCCGCGGCAAGTGGGTGCTCGACAACCTCCTCGGAGCGCCGCCGCCGCCGCCGCCGGCGAACGTGCCCGACCTCAAAGAGAAGAACGAGGCCGGCACGGTGCTGTCGATGCGGGAACGGATGGCGCAGCATCGCGCGAAACCGGAGTGCGCCGTCTGCCACAACACGATGGATCCGATGGGGCTGCCGCTCGAGAACTTCGATGCGGTCGGGCGGTGGCGCGAACGCGGCGAGACGAATCAGCCGATCGACGCGTCCGGCGCGCTTCCCGACGGCGCGACGCAGTTCGCCGGGCCGATCGGGCTGCGGCGGGCCCTCGTCGGGCGCGGCGATCTGTTCGTGACGACCCTGACCGAGAAGCTGCTGATCTACGCGCTGGGGCGCGGGCTCGAGTACTACGATGCGCCGGCGATTCGCGGCATCGCCGCCGACGCGGCGCGCCACGGCAATCGTCTGTCGTCGCTGGTCGTGGCGATCGCGAAGAGCGCGCCGTTTCAGCTGAGGCGATCGGACCCGCCTCACACCAGGAGAGCCGACCGATGATCATTCGAAAAACCGCGCTGCCCAGGCGCACGTTCCTGCGCGGAGCGGGTGCGGCGCTCGCCCTGCCGTTCCTCGACGCGATGGTCCCGGCGCTGACGGCGTCCGCGCAGGCGCCGGCCAGGGCGCCGCTGCGACTGGGGTGGATCTATTTCCCCAACGGCGTGACGGTGTCCGACTGGACGCCGGCGGCGACCGGCGCGACCTACGCGCTCACGCCGAGCCTGGCGCCGCTCGCTCCCTATCGCGACCAGATGCTCGTCGTCAGCGGCCTCGCCCATCGCCAGGCGGAGGCGATGGGCGACGGCAGCGGCGATCACGCGCGCGCGAGCGCCGTGTGGCTGAACGGCGTGCGCGCCAAGCGGACCGAGGGCGCCGACGTCCAGGCCGCGATGACGGTCGATCAGATTGCCGCGCAGGCGCTGGGCAGGGACACGCCGCTCCCGTCGCTCGAGCTGAGCCTCGAAGACACCTTCATGATCGGCAACTGCGACAACGGCTACAGCTGCGCCTACTCGAACGCCATCTCGTGGCGGACCGACACCACGCCGCTGCCGGGCGAGGCCAACCCGCGCGTGCTCTTCGAGCGGATGTTCGGCGGAGGCGGGACCGGCGATCTCAAGGGGCACCTGCGGGCCAACCGCAGCATCCTGGACTCGGTCAACTCGGAAATCGCGCGACTGCAATCGACGCTGGGCGCCGTGGACCGGCGGCGCATCGATCAGTATCTCGAGGCCGTGCGGGAAATCGAGCGGCGGATTCAGCGCGCGGAAACCCGCGTCGAATCGTCGGCGCTGCCGCTGTTGACGCGGCCGGTCGGCATCCCGGAAACCGTGGACGAGCATGCCACGCTGATGTTCGATCTGCAGGCGCTCGCGCTGCAGGCGGACGTCGCCCGCGTGTTCACCTTCATGATCGGGCGCGAGCAGTCGAACACGGTGTACCCGGCGAGCGGGACCAACGAGCCGCATCACCCGGTGTCGCATCACGGTCTCGACCCGCAGAAACTCGCCTCGCTGTCGAAGATCAACCTGTATCACGTGTCGCTGTTCGCGCGCTTCCTCGAGAAGCTGCGCGCGGCGCCCGAAGGCGACAGCAACGTCCTCGACAACTCGATGATCGTGTACGGCAGCGGCCTGAGCGACGGCGATCAGCATTCGCACGTCGATCTGCCGACGGTCGTCGTCGGCAGCGGCGGCGGCCGGCTCAAGGGCGGGCGCCATCTCCGATACCCGGCCTACACGCCGCAGAACAATTTGTGGATCAGCCTGCTCGAGAAGGCGGGCGTGCCGATGGAGAAGTACGGCGACAGCACCGGCCGGATCGAGCTCGACGCGTTGAGCGGCATTTGATGTCAGTGCGTGGGGTCCGGCTGTAGCCGGACCAAGGAGACACCGATGCGTCTGTTGGTCATGCTGCTGGCGGCGGCCTCGATCGCGGCGGCCCAGCCCGCCTCGCTCGTCGATGCCGCGAAGAGCGGCGATGTGACGGCGGTGCAGGCACTGCTGCGCCAGAAGGCTGACGTCAACCAGCCGGGAATCGACGGGGCGACCGCGCTGCACTGGGCGGCCAACCGCGAGGATGTCCCGATGGTCGAGGCACTGATCCGCGCCGGAGCGAAGGTCAAGCCGTCGAACCGGCACGGCGTGACGCCGCTCGCGCTCGCCGCCTGAAAGGCAACGCCGCGATCATCGGCCTGCTGATCAAGGCGGGCGCCGATCCGAACGCCGCGCTCCTCGAAGGTGAATCGGCGTTGATGACGGCCGCTCGGAGCGGCCGCGTCGATGCGGTGAATGTGCTGCTCGAGAACGGCGCGAACGTGAACGCGAGAGAAAAAGTGCGCGAGCAGAACGCCTTGATGTGGGCCGCCGCGCAGGGGCACACCGACGTCGTGCAGTTGCTGATTCGGGCCGGCGCCGATACGCGTGCGCGAGCGAAGCAGTCGCCGCCGGTGACCGGCCGCCTCGGCGGCGCGGCGCCCCAGGCCTATGACAGCACGGGTTTCGGCGCGCCCGGCGATCGCAGAGCGCAGGCGCCCGCGCCCAGACCAGCCGCGGCCGACCACACGCCGAACGCCTCGGCGGACGCGCAGACCGAGCGGCCCGCGATGCCCGCCGGTCCAGGGCTGAGCCCGTTCCTCTTCGCCGTGCGGGCCGGGCACGCCGGCGCCGCGCTGGCGCTGCTCGAGAGCGGCGTCGACGTCAACGACACGTTGAGCGACGGCACGTCCGCGCTCAACGTGGCCATCGTCAACGGCCACTACGATCTGGCCAGACTGTTGCTGGACAAAGGCGCGAACCCCAACGCTGCCGCGCAGGGATGGACCGCGCTGCACCAGTTGGTGCTGACCCGTCGCCCGAGCCTGTTTCGTCCGTACCCGTTTCCAGTGCCGCATGGAACGATCTCGGATCTGGCGCTGATGACCGCGCTCATCGAGCATGGCGCGAACGTCAACGCCGTCACGACGAAAGCTCCGCGCGACGGGATTCGTTCGGTCGGCAAGAAGATCGGCGCGACGCCATTCTTCTTCGCCGCCAAAGGGGCCGATCTCGAGGCCATGCGTTTGCTGGTCAGCCGCGGCGCCGATCCCCTGAAGCCGACCGACGAGCACACGACGCCGCTGATGGCGGCCGCCGGCGTCGGCATTTGGCGAATCGGCGAGTCGCCGGGGTCGAACGAGGAAGCGCTGGAGGCGGTCAAGTATCTCGTGTCGCTCGGCGGAGACGTGAAGACCATCGATCTCAATGGCGAGACCGCCGTGCACGGCGCGGCGCACCGGGGCGCGCCCGAACTGATCGAGTACCTGTTCGAACGGGGCGCGAATCTCGACCTGACGAACAAGATGGGGTGGACGCCGCTGACGATCGCCGGAGGCGTCTACTACCCCAACTTGTACGAGCACTACCCCGAGGCCGACGCCATGCTCAAGAAGCTCGGCGCGAAAGAGCCGGGCGTTCGCCGGCCGATCGACGCGCAGCCGCAGCAGGAAGGCTCACCGGTCCGGGCGACGCCGGGCAAGATCGAGAAGCCATGAGTCTGAAGCGCAGCACGGCGGTTCTGGCGCTCGCGATCGGCTGCCTTGCGTCGACGCAAGTCGGCGCGCAGAGCCAAACGCTCAAGGTGACGCTGCTGGGCACCGGCAGTCCCCGCCCGCTGCTCACGCGGTTCGGTCCGTCCACGCTCGTGGAAGCCGGCTCCCAGAAAATTCTGATCGACTGCGGGCGCGGCGCGACCCAGCGGCTGTTTCAGCAGCTCAACATCCCGCTCAGCCAGATCACGTCGATCTTCATCACGCACCTGCACTCCGATCACATCATCGGCGTGCCGGACCTGTGGCTCAGCGGATGGCTCGCGACGCCGTTCGGCCGGCGCGTCGAGCCGCTGGAGGTCTACGGACCGGCGGGCACGCGAGAGGCGATGTCGCACTTCGAGAAGGCGTTCCAGGTGGACATTCGCAGCCGCATCGAGGACGAGAAGCTCCCGCCCCGGGGCGGCATGGTGATCGCCAAGGACATCGCCGAAGGCCCGGTCTTCGAAAAGGACGGTCTGAAGATTACGGCGTTCAACGTCGAACACGCCGAGGCGATCCAGCCGGCGTTGGGATTCCGGATCGACTACGCGGGGCGATCGGCGGTGATCTCCGGCGACACGCGGTTCAGCGAAAATCTCATCAAGTTCGCCAACGGCGCCGACGTGGTCATCCATGAGGTCACGGCGGCAAAGGACGAGCTCCTGCGGCAGGACGAAGCGTCGCGGCGCATCCTGGCCAACCACACCAGCCCGCAGGATGCCGGCAGGCTGTTCGAACGCGTCAAGCCAAAGCTCGCCGTGTACACGCACGTCATCATGCTCGGGCCGGCCGCGAGCGGTGTGACCGTCCCGGAACTGATCGACATGACGCGCCAGACCTACAAAGGTCCGCTGGAAGTGGGAGAGGACCTGATGGCGATCACGATCGGCGACAGGGTCGACGTCCAGCGCGTGCCACCGGCGCGACCCTAGACGTCTGAGCGTCAGCGAGAACCGGTCGCAAGCGCTCTTCGCGCTCGTCAGGTGAACAACGCCAGCGACTTGATCAGCGTCTGGTAGACCCCCCACAACAGTGGAATGGCCGCGGTGATCCACGCGACCGCGATCCTCGCACGAGACGTGCCGGGTGCGTCGGTGGTGTCAGTGACGTCGATCGTCTTGTCACTCGATGCCGCGGCCGGCCCCTCCAGCGTCACGTCGATGGACGGCACGTGATAGCGAGGATTGACGGGATGAACGGCCAGATTGCACAGGAAGCCGGCGGCCAGTACGCCCACCATGATGTAGATCGCCACCGAATAGGCGTCGGCCTTGGCCACGCCTCGCCCGATCTGGTAGTCGCGAATGTAGGTGACGATGGTGGGGCCGGCAACGCCGGCGACCGACCAGGCGGTCAGCAGCCGCCCGTGAATCGCGCCCACCTGCAGCGAGCCGAACTTGTCGCGGAGGTACGCCGGGATGGTCGCGAATCCTCCGCCGTACATGCTGAGGATCACGCAGAACGTGCCGACGAACGGCACGAGGCTCCCGGCCCGCGCCAGCGACGGCACGAGCGCGTACAGGAGCAGGCCGATGCCGAGGTAGATCGCGTAGGTGTTCTTGCGGCCGATCGAATCCGATAGCGATGACCAGAAGAAGCGGCCGGACAGGTTGAAGAGGCTGAGCAGCCCGACGAATCCAGCGGCGGCCGCCGGCGTCACGCGGTCCGGAAACGATTCCTGTATCAGCGGCGACGCCTGCGCCAGGATCCCGATTCCCGCCGTCACGTTCATGCAGAGGACGCCCCACAGGAACCAGAACTGCGGCGTCGTCACCGCAGTGTCCGCGGTGACGCCGGCGGGCGTCGCGAAGCGGCGCATCGCGGTCGAGGCCCGATCCCCAGCGGGCGTCCAGCCGTCGCGAGGCACCCGCACGGTGAAGACGCCGAACATCATCATCGCGAAGTACAGCGCGCCCATCGTGACGAAGGTCTGCCACACGCCGACCGACTGCGGCGACTGGTACCATCGCATCAGCGACTCCGCCAGCGGCGCTCCAATCATCGCGCCGCCACCGAACCCCATGATCGCCATCCCCGTCGCCATGCCGGGACGATCCGGAAACCATTTGATCAGCGTCGAGACCGGTGAGATGTAGCCCAGTCCGAGGCCGATGCCGCCGAGGATGCCGTAGCCGAGATAAACCAGTGTGATCTGGTGCAGCACGACTCCGAGCGCGGCGACCTGAAAGCCGGCTGCGAAACAGCACGCCGACGCGAACATCGCGCGGCGCGGACCGCCCCGCTCCACCCACTTGCCGAACACCGCCGCCGACAGCCCCAGAAACACGATCGCGATGTTGAAGATCCAGACCGTCGTGGTCAGCGGCCAGTCGTCAGGCGTCGTCACGGTGACGCCGAGGAGACGGCTCATCGGCAGGTTGAAGACCGACAGGGCGTACGCCTGACCGATGCACATGTGGATGGCGAGAGCAGCCGGCGGCACGAGCCAGCGGCTGTACCCGGGCGGCGCTACGGTGTGCGCCCGATCGAGAAAGCGAAGCGTCATCGACCGGGATTCTCTCACGCTGAGCCGCGATCGCAGACGGTGGGCGGCGCCGGCCTTCTGATCCATTCGCATTACGAATGGATCCAATCGGATCATTGTATTTTACTTCTGACTCGGAGTCTGCGAAAACAACCGGGTCATGGCCGGGCCGATCGCACTCTACGATCCACGTGACGAGCACGACGCCTGCGGCGTCGGCTTCGTCGTCGACATCAAGGGGCGCAAGTCGCACGGCGTCATCGACAAGGGGCTGCAGATCCTGCGCAACCTGCTCCACCGCGGCGCCTGCGGCTGCGAGGCGAACACGGGCGACGGCGCGGGCGTGCTCGTCCAGATGCCCGACCGCTTCCTGCGAAAGGCGACAGCCGACCTCGGGTTCGCGCTGCCGCCCGCCGGCCAGTACGGCGCCGGGCTCGTCTTCCTGCCCACGGATCGAACTGAACGCGATCGGCTCCGCGCGCTCATCATCGAGACGGTCGAGGCGGAAGGACACGCCGTCCTCGGCTGGCGCGCGGTCCCGGGCGACGATGCCAGTCTCGGCTCGTCGGCGCGCGCCGCCAAGCCGGTCATCGAACAGGTGTTCGTCGCGGATCGCCGGCGCGCAGACGGTGACGAGGACGACGGCGGCTCGGACACGCTTCGAGCGCTCGCTCTTCGTCATTCGCAAGCAGGTCGAGCACGCCGCCGATCGCGCTGCCGCTTCGCCGACCCCAGCGCCTTCTACATCGTCAGCCTGTCGGCGAACACGCTCATCTACAAGGGCATGCTGACGGCCGACCAGATCGCGCCGACGTTCCCCGACCTGACCGACCCGGACATGGAGTCGGCGCTCGCGCTGGTCCACCAGCGCTTCAGCACGAATACCTTTCCGTCGTGGCCGCTCGCCCACCCCTATCGCTACGTCGCGCACAACGGCGAGATCAACACGCTGCGCGGCAACATCAACTGGATGCGCGCGCGCGAAGGCCTGCTGCGCTCGTCGCTGCTCGGCGACGATCTGAAGAAGATCCTGCCGGTGATCCGCGACGGCGGGAGCGACACGGCGACGTTCGACAACGTCCTCGAGCTGCTCGTGATGTCCGGCCGATCGCTGCCCCACGCCATCCTGATGATGATCCCCGAGCCGTGGTCGAGCCACGAGACGATGACGCCCGAGGTCAAGGCGTTCTACGAGTTCCACTGCCTCGCTGATGGAGCCGTGGGACGGACCGGCGTCGATCGCGTTCACCGACGGCCGCGTGATCGGCGCCGTGCTCGATCGCAACGGCCTGCGTCCGTCGCGCTACTACGTCACCACGGACGATCTCGTGATCCTGGCGTCCGAGGTCGGCGTGCTCGACATCCCGCCCGAAGACATCCTGCTGAAGGAGCGCCTGCATCCCGGCCGCCTGTTCCTCGTGGACACGGTCCAGGGCCGCATCGTGTCCGACGAGGAGGTCAAGCGCGAGCTCGCCGCGGCGCATCCCTACGGCCGCTGGCTCGGCGAGCATCTGATCGACATCGAGGATCTGCCGGCGGCGCCGCACCTGCCGCCGCCCAGCCACGAGCGGATCGTGCAGCGGCAGCAGCTGTTCGGCTACACGCAGGAGGATCTGGCGATCCTGCTCGCGCCGATGGCGCTGAAGGGCGAAGAGCCGATCGGCTCGATGGGCACCGACACGGCGCTGGCGGTGCTGTCGGATCGCCCGCGACTGCTCTACGACTACTTCAAGCAGCTCTTCGCGCAGGTCACCAACCCGCCGCTCGACGCGATCCGCGAGGAGCTGGTGACGACGATGGAGTCGACGGTGGGGCCGGAGGGCAACCTGCTCGAGCCGCGGCCCGAATCGTGCCGGCAGATCAAGATCAAGTACCCGATCATCGACAACGATCAGCTCGCGAAGCTGCGCTACGTCTACGAGCCGGCGTTCAAGTCGATCACGCTGCCGATGCTGTACGACGCGCGCAAGGGCGGCCGCGGACTCTGCCGCCGCGATGGATCGGCTGAAGAAGAGCGCGAGCGACGCGGTCGCCGCGGGCTACACCATCGTCATCCTCTCCGATCGCGGCGCGGATCGCGATCGGGCGCCGATTCCGAGCCTGCTGGCGACGGCCGGCGTGCACCACCATCTCGTGCGCCAGGGGACGCGGACGCAGTGCGGCCTGGTGGTGGAATCGGGCGACGCGCGCGAGGTCCATCACTGCGCGCTGCTGCTCGGCTACGGCGCCGGCGTCGTCAATCCGTACCTGGCGTTCGAGACGCTCGACGACATGATCCGGCAGCGCCAGCTCGTCGGCGTCGGCGCACGACGAACGCGGTCATCAACTACATCCACGCGCTGAACAAGGGGATTCTGAAGGTGATGTCCAAGATGGGCATCTCGACGCTGCAGGGCTACTGCGGCGCGCAGATCTTCGAAGCCGTCGGCCTCGATCGCGCGTTCGTCGATCAGTACTTCACGGGGACGGCTTCGCGGATCGGCGGCGTCGGCATCGACGTCGTCGCCGACGAGGTCCTCCGGCGCCACGTCGCGGCGTTTCCGCCGCGCAGCGGCGGCTCGCCGGATCTCGAGACCGGCGGCGAGTACCAGTGGCGGCGCGACGGCGAGTACCACCTGTTCAACCCGGACACGGTGTTCAAGCTGCAGCACGCCACCCGCAGCGGCCAGTACGCGGTGTTCAAGGAATACACGCGGCTCGTCGACGATCAGAACACGCGTCAGGCGACGCTGCGCGGCCTGCTCGAGTTCGCGGCGAACGGACCGGCGATCCCGATCGAGGAGGTCGAGCCGGTCGAGAGCATCGTGAAGCGCTTTGCGACCGGCGCGATGTCCTACGGATCGATCAGCCAGGAGGCGCACGAGACTCTGGCGATCGCCATGAACCGGATCGGCGGCAAGTCGAACACCGGCGAAGGCGGCGAGGATCCGGCGCGCCAGACGCACGACGCGAACGGCGACTGGCGGCGGAGCGCGATCAAGCAGGTGGCGTCGGCGCGCTTCGGCGTGACGAGCGAATACCTCGTCAACGCCGAGGATCTCCAGATCAAGATGGCGCAGGGCGCCAAGCCGGGCGAGGGCGGCCAGCTGCCGGGTCACAAGGTCTATCCGTGGATTGCAAAGGTGCGCTATGCGACGCCCGGCGTGGGATTGATCTCGCCGCCGCCGCATCACGACATCTACTCGATCGAGGATCTCGCCGAGCTGATCTACGACCTGAAGAACGCGAACCCGCGGCGCGCATCTCGGTCAAGCTCGTCGCGGTGTCGGGCGTCGGCACGATCGCGGCGGGCGTCGCGAAGGCGCACGCCGACGTGATCCTGATTTCCGGCCACGACGGCGGCACCGGCGCGTCGCCGCTGACCAGCATCAAGCACGGCGGCGTGCCGTGGGAGCTCGGCCTCGCCGAGACGCAGCAGGTGCTCGTGCTGAACAAGCTGCGCGACCGCGTCATCGTGCAGGTCGACGGCCAGATCAAAACCGGCCGCGACGTGGTGGTCGCGGCGCTGATGGGTGCGGAGGAATTCGGCTTCGCGACGGCGCCGCTCGTCGTCTCGGGCTGCGTCATGATGCGCGTCTGCCACCTCAACACCTGCCCGGTCGGCATCGCGACCCAGGATCCGGCGCTGCGCGCGCAGTTCTCGGGCAAGCCCGAGTTCGTGATCAACTTCTTCCGCTTCATCGCCGAAGAAGTGCGCGAGTACATGGCCGAGCTCGGGTTCCGCACGATGGACGAGATGATCGGCCGCGTGGATCGCCTGAAGGTCCGCGGCGCCATCGACCACTGGAAGGCCAAGGGCCTCGACTACTCGGCGATCCTGCACGCAGCCGGCGATCGCGCCAGGCGCCGCCCGGCGGAAGACGCAGGCGCAGGATCACGGACTCGAGCAGGCGCTGGACAACGAGTTGATCGCGGCGTGCGCCGACGCGCTGGAGCACCGGCGGCCGGTGGCCGCTGAGCCGGCCGATCCGCAACGTGCATCGCGCCGTCGGCACGATGCTCGGGTACGAGGTCACGCGGCGCTGGGGCGGCGCCGGCCTGCCCGACGACACGATCACGCGTGCGGTTCACCGGCTCGGCCGGGCAGAGCTTCGGCGCGTTCGTGCCGCGCGGCATCACGCTCACGCTCGAAGGTGACGCCAACGATTACGTCGGCAAAGGACTGTCCGGCGGCCGGATCATCGTGGCGCCGCCGCGCGCCGCGACGTTCGCGGCCGAGGACAACGTCATCGCCGGCAACGTGGCGCTCTACGGCGCGACGAGCGGAGAGGCGTTCATCCGCGGCATCGCCGGCGAGCGCTTTGCGGTCAGGAATTCCGGCGCGACCGCCGTCGTCGAGGGTGTCGGCGATCACGGCTGCGAGTACATGACGGGCGGTCGCGTCGTCGTGCTCGGCCGGACGGGCCGCAATTTCGCCGCGGGCATGAGCGGCGGTATCGCCTACGTGCTCGAACGCGCTGCACGAGTTCGAGCGGCGCTGCAATCCCGAGCTGGTCGACCTCGAGCCCCTCGACCGCGAGGACCTCGCAGTCGGTCCAGCACCTGATCGCCCGTCACGCGGAGCTGACCGGCAGCACGCTCGGCGCGCGCCTCCTCTCCGCAATGGACGCTCGACGTCGCTGCAGTTCACGAAAGTGATGCCGCGCGACTACAAGCGGGCGCTGGCGGAGGCGCTGGCGGCGACGCGGGTGTCTGACACGTCGGACACCACCGGGTCGGCCGCGCCGAGCCTGAAGGTCGCCCATGGGTAAGCCCACGGGCTTTCTCGACATCCAGCGGCAGAAACCGCCGTCACGGCCGATTGCCGAGCGGGTGCGCGACTGGCGTGAGGTTCCACTGCCCTACGAGCGCAGCGGCGCTGCGGGACCAGACGGCGCGCTGCATGGACTGCGGCATTCCGTTCTGCCATCAGGGCTGTCCGCTCGGCAACCTGATTCCCGACTGGAACGATCTCGTCTATCACGATCGATGGCGCGCGGCCATCGATCGGCTGCACGCGACCAACAACTTCCCCGAGTTCACCGGGCGGCTGTGTCCCGCGCCGTGCGAAGGATCGTGCGTGCTCGGGATCAACAACGAACCGGTGACGATCAAGTCGGCGGAAGCCGCGATCGTCGAGCGCGCGTTCGCTGAAGGATGGATCGTCGCGCAGCCGCCGGCGGCGCGAACCGGCAAGACGCGTCGCGGTCGTCGGGTCGGGACCGGCCGGGCTCGCGGCCGCCGACCAGTTGAACCGCGCGGGCCACTGCGGTCACCGTGTTCGAGCGCGCCGATCGCATCGGCGGGCTGCTCCGCTACGGCATTCCGGAATTCAAGCTCGAAAAGCGCTGGCTCGAGCGCCGGCTGGCGCTGATGCGCGATGAAGGCGTGATCTTCCAGAGCCGGCTGCCACGTCGGCGTCAACAAGGATCCGGACGACCTGAGGCGCGACTTCGACGCGATCGTCCTGGCCGGCGGATCGACAGTGCCGCGCGACCTGCGCGTGCCAGGGCGCGACCTCGCGGGCATTCACTTCGCGATGGAGTATCTGACGAGCCAGAACCGCGCGGGCGAAGGCGATCAGGTCGACCCGATCAGCGCCCGCGGCAAGCATGTGATCATCATCGGCGGCGGCGACACCGGCGCCGACTGCCTCGGCACCGCGCATCGTCAAGGCGCGCGCAGCGTGCGGCAGCTCGAGGTGCTCCAGCGCCCACCCGACACGCGCGCGCCGCAGAATCCCTGGCCGACCTGGCCGAACATCTTCCGCGTGTCGTCGGCGCACGAAGAAGGCGGCGAGCGCCTCTACGCGATCGCGACCGAGCGATTCGCCGGCACCGCCGACGGCCGCGTCGCACGGCTGCACGCCACTGAGATCGAAACGAAGCAACCGGTCGAGCTCGACGCCGACCTCGTGCTGCTCGCGATGGGGTTCGTCGGACCCGAACGCGGCGGGCTGATCGAGCGGGCTGGGGATCGCACTGACGGAGCGCGGCACCGTCGCCCGCGACGCGGACTGGATGACGAACGTCCCCGGCGTCTTCGCCGCCGGCGACATGCAGCGCGGCCAGTCGCTGATCGTCTGGGCGATCGCCGACGGCCGGAGCTGCGCGCGCGGCGTCGACACCTATCTGATGGGCAGCTCGTCGCTGCCGGCGCCCGTCGCGTAGCTGCCATGCCGACGTCGCCGTCCAGCGTGGAAACCGCGCGCGCGGAGTTGTGCGCGGCAGCGCGCGCGGCCACGGCGGCCGGGCCGCGCTGCGGCGCTTCTCGGACTGCGTCGACGATCTCCTGCGGCGCCTCTTCGCCGACGCGCCCGGCGCCGCGACGCCAGCCTCATCGTCGCGCTCGGCGGCTACGGTCGGCGGCAGCTGTGCCTGCAGTCGGACGTCGACGTCCTGCTGCTGTTCGACGGCCCGATCGGACCCGCCGAGGAAGGATCGTGTGCGCGCCATCCTGCATCCGCTGTGGGATCTGCGCTTCTCGGTCGGCCATCAGATCCGCCAGACTGGACGACTTCGTCGAGCTCGAGATCGACAACCCCGAATTCCTGCTCGCGCTGCTCGACGCGCGCGCCGTCGCCGGCGACGCGACGCTGCTCGATCGCATCGCCGCGCGCGTCCGCACGCCGGCGGCGCACGCGCGGATCCTCGACGCCCTGACGCGCCTGATCGACGAGCGGCATGCGCGCTTCAACGACACGTTCTACCAGCTCGAACCCGACGTCAAGGACGCGCCCGGCGCCCTTCGCGATCTGTGGGCTGCGCGCACCATCGCCGACGCTGACCGATCCGGCGCTGATCGATCGCGGCCCCGCCGATCGCGCCCGTCTCGACGACGCCGAAGAATTCCTGCTGCGCCTGCGCTCGATGCTGCACGTCGAGCACAAACGCAACAGGAACGTGCTGAATCACGAGATGCAGGAGCAGGCCGCGACACCGATGGGCTACGCCGGCGCGCCGCGCCAGCAGGTCGAGCGCCTGATGGGCGACTACTTCCGTCACGCGCGCGTCGTCAGCCGATCGCTCGAGTGGGTCCGCCAGACCGCGCCGGTGCCGGTCGCGCGCCAACGTCGTGCGGTCGCGCGACGGCATTCGATTCGTCGACGCCGAATGGCGCCGACGCCCATCCCGAGAGCTGGCTGTCGCTGTTTCAGGCCGCGATCGAGACCGGCACGCCGGTCGCAGACGAAACGCTGACGTGGATTCAGCAGCGGCGTCGAGCGCTGTCGCGCCGGAGGCGTTCTTTCCGGGCGCCGCGGAGCGGCGACGGCGCTGCTCGCGTTTCTGAAGCCGCGCGCGGGACTCTACGCGCGACTGTCGGAGATGCACGACTGCGGACTGCTCGGACGGATGTTCCCCGAGTTCCAGGCGATCTTCTGCCGCGTCGTGCGCGACTTCTATCACAAGTACACCGTCGACGAGCACACGCTGCTGACGATTCGAAACCTCGAACGCCTCGCGACGGGTGCGGCGAAGGGCCGCGAGCGCTTCAGCGCGCTGCGTCGCCGATCTGGCGCACCCGGAACTGCTGGTGCTGTCGCTGCTCTTCCACGACGTCGGCAAATGGCGCGACGACGACCACGCCGAGGAAAGCGTGCGCATGGCGCTGGCGATGATGCAGCGCCTGCAGCTCCCGGCTGGAGTCGGTCGCGCTGGTCGAGTTCCTGATTCGCCATCACACGAAGATGTCGCTGATCGCGTTCCGCCGCGACACCGAGGATCCGGAGATCGTCCGCCAGCTGGCGGATCTGGTCGGCATCGAAGAGCGGCTGAAGATGCTGTGCCTGCTCACGCTGGTCGACGTCGAGGCCGTCAGTCCGGACACGCTGACGCCGTGGCGCGAGGAGCTGCTCTGGCGCCTCTACGTGGACACCTACAACCACCTGACGCTCGAGTACGCCGACGAACGCATCGAGCACCAGGAGACCGGGCTGCACGCGCTCGTCGCCGGCCGGCCCGCACGACGTGACCGACGCCGAGATCACGCGGTTCGTCGAAGGGCTGCCGCGCCGCTACCTGCAGCTCTTCCCGCCCGACGCGATCTATCGCCACGTGCGCCTGTCGCGCGACATCCTGCCCTGACGACGTGCACGCCGATCTCGAGCGGAAGGGCTCGCTCTGGGAGCTGACCGTCGTCACGCTCGACAAGCCGTTCCTGTTCTCGAACATCTGCGGCACGTTGTCGTCGTTCGGCATGGACATCGCCCGCGGCCACGCGATGACGAACCCCAACGGTCTCGTGCTCGACGTGTTTCAGTTCGCCGACCAGGAGCGGCTTCCTCGAGCTCAATGCGGCGGGAAGAGATCAGTTCCTGACGGTCCTCGGCGGCGTCATGTCCGGCCGCATCGACGTCACCGAGCGATTGCGGCGCGGGAGCAGAGCGTGCTGTACCGGCGCCGCGCCGGCGTCACGGCGACGCCGCCGGTCATTCACGCCGACAACCATTCGTCGCGTCGCTACACGATTCTCGATCATCGTCGCCGACAACGTGCTCGGGCTGCTGCACCGCGTCAGCCGCGTCATCTCGCGGCACGGCTGCGACGTCGATCTGGTGCTGATTTCGACCGAGGGCCAGAAGGCGATCGACGTGTTCCACATCACGAAGGCGGGCGCCAAGTTGACCGACGCGGCGATCGCCGAGCGCTGACTGCCGATTTCCACCGGATGCTGGAGGCATGACATGAAGTTGATCAAGGCCATCGTGCGACCCAACAAGGTCGACGATGTGAAGGAAGCCCTTGGGCCGTGTCAGCCTCCCGGGCATGACGGTGACCGAGGTCCGCGGCCACGGCAAGCAGAAGGGCCACACCGACGATTTACCGCGGCAAGGAATACGACGTCAGCCTGCTGCCGAAGATGGAAATCGAAGTCGTCGTGCCGGACAACCTCGTCGACGACGCGGTGACCGCGATCATCACGGCCGCGCGGACCGGCGAGATCGGCGACGGCCGCGTGTTCGTGATTCCGGTCGAGCAGAGCTATCGCATCCGCACCGGCGAACGGAGCGAGCTGTGAATTCAGGTCGTCTGCGCCGGTGAGCTCGCCAGGGGGCGGACCAGCGACAGCGACGCGAATGCGACGACCGCCAGGGCGCTGGCCGCATAGAACGCGTAGCGGTAGTCGCCGAACGCGTCGAACACGCGGCCGCCAATGCCGGGGCCAAGGATGCCGGCCGCCCCCCAGGCGGAGAAGAGCACGCCGTAGTTCATCCCGAGGTTGCGCGTCCCGTAGAAGTCGGCCGTCGTGGACGCGAACACCGAGAGCTGCGTGCCGTAGCACCAGTACACCGCAGCCGCAAGAATGAAGAAGAGGACCGCGTGCTCGCGCCAGGCGAACAGCGCCGGCATCGCGGCCGCCGATGCCAGCACCATGATCCGCAACGTCCGCAGCCGGCCGAGGCTGTCCGACAACCAGCCGGAGAGAATGCGGCCGCCCGCGTTGCCAGCCGCCGTCACCGGCAGGGCGAGGCTGGCCACCAAGGCGCCCAGACCCGCGCTGCGTGCGAACGGGACGAGCTGGCTGATCGCCATCTGGCCCGCGGTCGTGCCAAGGCAGTATGCCAGCCAGAGCTGATAGAACTGCGGAGTGCGGAGCATCTCCGCGGTCGAATAGTCCTGACGCGCCATCGCGGCCGCCGGCGGTGTCCACCCGGCCGGCCGGTAGCCGGCCGGAGGGTTGGTCAACAGCCACGTTCCCAGCATGCCCATGACGAAGAAGGCCGCGCCCAGCAGACGGAACGTCGGCCGCCAGCCCACCGATTGGATCAAGCTCGTCGCGATCGGGCCAACGACGGCTGAACCCGCGCCGTACCCGCCGACCATCAGGCCGATCACGAGCCCCCGCTTGTCGGGAAACCATTTGGATGCGACGGGAGTGGGCGTTGCGTAGCCGAACCCGTTGCCGGCGCCGACGAGAACCCCGAAGACCACGTACAAAAACCAGAGGGAGCTCGTCAGGCTGACGAGGAAGAACCCCAGCGAGACGAGCGTCGCACCGAGAAACGCGCAGGGCCGCGGACCATACAGGTCCTGGATTCGTCCCGCCAGGATGAACGTCGTGGCGAACGTGACGACGGCGATCGTGTAGACGAGCGAGGTCTGCGCCCGTGTCCAGCCGTACTCCTGCTCGAGCGGCAGGACGAAGACACTCCACGCGTACAGGGATCCGAGCGCGAGATTCATGGACACACCGCCAACCACCACACGCCAGCGATTCATTGGTCCTCTCATTTCACAAGCGAGCGATTTGGGTGGCGGACCGCAACGTCAGCGCCACGAACGTCAGCGTCCCGTTGGTGCAACCGCCGGTCGGCGTGGTCGGCGCACCGACCACGAACAGATTGGGATGGTCGTGCGTGCGGCCGTAGCTGTCACATACGCTCGTCGCGGGGTCTGACCCCATGCGGCAGCCGCCGCCGGGGTGATCGAGATAATCACCTTCGCCGGAGTTGACGATGCGACCGTTGCTCGCCCTGGCCAGGTTCTGAAACACGCCCAGCACGTGCGCCTTCGTCGCTGCCTGGCGGGCCTCGGTGGCGGCATCGACGCGATGCACGATCTTCGGCATCGGATCGCCGTAGCGATTCTTCTTCGACGAATCCAGGGTGAGGCGGCTGTCGGCCGACGGGTGCACGTCCACGTACGCGCGCAGCCGCACTGAACTGCCTTTCGTCCGCGACCGCCAGTCCGCCATGACCTCGTCGCCGAGCAGGAGCCGGCCGTTCGGGTCGCGCAGCCGCGGATCGCGGCCGGCCGAGCTCTCCCACACCCGTGTGTCGTGCCGCACGAACGGCTTGTCCGCTCGACAGCGGAAGTACTCCCGCGAGATCAGACTGTGGGTCATGTTCTGACCGGGAAACGTCTGATCGTCGATGTTCGCGGTTGCCGAGATGAACGGGTGCCCGTTCATGTAGCGGCCAACGAGACCGGAACTGTTCGCGATCCCGTCTGGAAATCTCGAGTTGGCCGAGAGCAGCAACAGATGCGAGCTCCAGCAGTACCCCGACGCGACGACAAACGTTCTCGCTCGATACTCGACCGGATCGCCTGGCCGGTCCTGGTGGAATCCCTGCGCCGCGACAACGGTCGGCTGCCGATCGGCGAGCACGAGCCGCCGCACGAGCGTGCGGTCGTGCAGCACGATCTTGGGCTTACCCGCCGTCGCTTCGGCGGAGGCGGGCGCCATCAGCTGACGGAACGTGAAGTCGGGCGAATAGCGCGCGCCCGACGGACACACTTCGCCGCAGGTGTCGTAGACGCAGCAGCCGCCGCGGCCGCCGAACGGCTCCAGATTGCGCGCCATCGGCAACCCGACGAACGGCAGGCCGCTCTTCTCGGCCCACGTCTTGAGCAGCTGCAGGTTGTAGGACAACGGGATCGGACGCTGCGGATACGGTTCCGACCGGCGATCTTCCGGGTGCGGACTCGGTTCTCCGGCCACGTTGAGCCGCCGCTCGGCCTCGCAGTAGTTGCGCTCGAGCTCCGCCCACTCGATCGGCCAGTCGACCGCGAGTCCGTACAGCGACTTGAGGCGAAGGTCCTCTTCCGAAAAGCGATTACACGCGCCGCCCCAGTGCAGCGCCAGCCCGCCCACCGCCATCGTCATCGAGATGATGCCGTCGGCCTGTTGATCTTCGATGTAGTCGTCGGGCCAGGGATGTTCGCCGTACGCCATCGCGCGCTCGCGGTAGCGGCCGCGATTATGGGCGTCGAAGATCGAACGTCCGGCCTCGACGACGGCGATCGACAGGCCAGGACGAAGCTCGGAGAGCTTCTCGGCCAGCATGGCTGACGTGATGCCGCCGCCGATGATGCACACATCACTCTCATGTACTGGCATGGCGCGAGCTTTCTTGATCGCCACGAAACCACGAAAGCACGAAAAAGAACATTTTGGTTTCGTGTTTTCGTGTTTTCGTGGCCTCTACCGGCCGATTGGACTCGGTCTCCTGAGGGTGACTTCGATCGGCCGGCAGACCTCGCGATTGATCAGCGCGTTGTAGCACTCGTCGTTCGCTTCGCTGCTCCGGAAGTAGAACGCCATCAAATCCGCCACGACGTGTTGACCCATCGGCCGGGGCGGCAGATTGCGGACGCCCGCCGCGGTGAACGCTTCGTCGAGCAGCGCGCGGCGCGTGTCCTGATCCAGCGCCGACCACCGCGCCCCTTTCGCCCGCGCCGCCCGCTCGAGGGCCGCGAGCTGCAGGCCATAAGTTGGCACCGGCGACGCGCCGGTCTTCTGCAGACGCGGGTGGCCGTAGCCGTGCGTCATCGCGACGCCCTCTCGGTAGCCGCGCGTCCACGCGACGAACCTGTCCACCGTCGCCGCGGTGCGTGCAGTGCCAAGCGCCGACGGCAGCACGGTCGGCGCGATCTCGCGAAGCACGGCAATCGCATCGGGCGACAGATCGCGCGGCTGTGCCAGCAAACGAATCCGCTCGAATGGCAGCACCGCCGTCGCGGACGCGATCCACCTCAAGAGCGTGCGTCGGTTCATGTCCCCGGGATCCTAACGCATCTACGTTATAGTTGATCGATGGAGTGGCTGTTCAGCGCGTGGGGCCGCATCCTCGCCGGATACACTCCTGCGGTCTCGATCGAGATCACGCGCGAATGTCCACTCCGGTGCCCCGGCTGTTACGCCTACAACGACGATCACCTCGGCGGCGGCGTGACGCTACGCGAAGTCCGCGACTTCAAGGGTCAGGCGCTCGTCGACGGCGTGTTGGGCATCGTCGATCGCTTCAAGCCGATGCATCTCTCGATCGTCGGCGGAGAACCGCTCGTGCGATTTCGCGAGCTGGGGACGCTGCTGCCCATCCTCGCCGCGCGCGGCATGCACGTGCAACTCGTCACGAGCGCGGTTCGCGAAATACCGGCCGAGTGGCGCGGCCTCCCTCGTCTGTCGATTGTCGTCTCGATCGACGGGCTGCAACCCGAACACGACCTCAGGCGCGCGCCCGCGACCTACGATCGCATCCTGAAACACATCGCCGAACACCGCATCACCGTCCACTGTACCGTCACGCGCCAGCAAGTGAACCGGGCCGGCTACCTCGAGGAGTTCCTGCGATTCTGGTCCGCGCGATCCGAGGTCGAGAGAATCTTTGTCAGCCTCTATACGCCGCAGATCGGCGAAGTGTCCGACGAGCGGCTTCGCCCGGCTGATCGCGAACGCGCAGTCAGCGACCTCCGCGCCTTGCGGTTGAAGTATCGAAAGCTCGCGTTGCCCGACGCGCTCATCGACGTCTACGCGGATCCTCCGCAGTCGCCGGAGGAGTGCATATTCGCCCGCACCACCACCACCATATCCGCGGATCTCACGACGCGCATCACGCCGTGCCAGTTCGGCGGCGCGCCCGACTGCAGCAACTGCGGCTGCATGGCGTCAGCCGGCCTGGCCGCCGTCGCGCGTCATCAACTGTTCGGGCTGATCCCGATTGGCCGCATCTTCGACAAGTCGATCAAGGTCGGCGAGCGCGTCAGACGCTTCCGCCCGGCCGAGGAGCCGGCAGCCTGAGAAGTCCGGCGGGTCAGGACGCGGCGGCCAGTTTCTCTTCCCTCTTGGCCGCTTTTTCCGCCTTCTTCGCTTCCTTTTTTCCGGCGTCGGTCTGCGCCCAATCGCTCTCGAACACCGCGTGCATCTGGTTGACGACGGCGGCGTCGTTGACGATCAACCCGATCTCGCGGCGTTTGTCGATCTCGATGCGGCGGAGGCTCTGGCTGCCGACGAAGGCCCGGCGGCCGTCGCGAACGATCGCGCGCACGTGCAGCCGCTTGCCGGGATACTTCTCGCTGGGCAGGTTCCACTTCGGTTCGACCTTGCCGATGATCCGCACGTCGACGCCGGCCTTGAGCCGCTCGACGAGGAGCCGGAGCATCGCATCGTCGCTTACCCTGGGGTCGTAGATCAGCAGCTGCTTGCGCGCCCCTTTGATGAAACTCGCGAGCCGCTCGCGCGAGTTCTCCGGGCTCACGACGAGGCGATCCTGGGCCGGCACGTACGGCTGCCGATCGAAGTCGGCGCTGAAGAGTTTCATCGCTTCGTTCACCAGCTTGACGTTCTTGGTGATGATGCCGAAGCTGCGGCTCTTTTCCATGTCGAAGGCCGTGAAGTTGAAGCCGTACACGTGCAGGATGCGTGTCGTCCACGATCGTCATCTTGCCGTGATAGCGGATCAGATCGTCAGCCGTTCGCGACACGGTGACGCCGGCCTCGAGCAGTTGCATTTCGAGCTTGCGGAGCGTCTTGTCGCCGCCACGATTGGTGTGTGCGGTCAGGGCGCGTACGTGCACGCCGCGCGCGACCGCGGCCTCGAGAGCCCTCGCGATCTCGATGCGATCGAACCGGAAGATCAGAACGTCGATGCTCTTCTTGGCCTGCTTGATCGCGGTGACGATCGGGGCCATGCCGGCGTCGGGCTGGACGATCAGTTTCATACAGTAATGGTCAGCGGCGGTACGGTTCGGCGTACGATTCCGCTGCCTTCAGCGATTACCCAGCAACATCCTGGCCAGTCGACTACGGATGAGCTACGGTTATCGGCCCACCAGACGCACGCGTACGCCGCCGTTGATTAACCGGGGCGTCCCGATCGTGGATGGATTGGTCTGTACGAAATACACCTTGTCGAACAGATTCTGCACGCCCAGGAACGCCTGAATTCCGTGTCCTAAATCGCGCGCAACCGTGAAATCGACGACCGCGTATCGCGGCAGGCCAGCAGGAACCGGATCGTCGTAGCCGACGCTGGCCAGCGTCGCCGCCGGAATAAACTGAACGTTGAGGTCGTCGTTGAACTGCAGCCCAGCCATGAGCACGCTGAGCGCAACCGTCACGACCTTCGCGTTCGAATACGACAGCTGGAACGAGCCCCGGTGCTTCGGCACCTGCTGGAGGAACTTGCCGACCAGCGCCGGCACGACGCCGCCGTCGGTCACCTTCGCGTCATCGCGCATGTAGGCGCCCGCCACGCGCCAGGCCGTACCGATCCGGTATTCGAGGTCGGTCTGGATTCCGCGGACGCGCGTCTTGCCGAGATTCTGTTTCTGAGCCGTCGTCGCGTTGAGCGTGACGTTCGAGATCGGATTGCGGACGCGATTGTCGAACCAGGTGACCCGGGCCGACACGTTCCGCGCAGGGGCGACGTTGAAGCCCAGTTCCCCGCCGACCAGGCGCTCGGGACCAAGCTGATCGTTGGGTCGCGTCGTGATGGCGCCGACGGAGAACTGGCGATAGAGCTCGGTGAGCGTCGGCGCACGGAAGGCCGAATTCGCCGCGCCCCACACGCTCACGCGATTCGACACGTGATACAGCGCGCCGACGCGGGGGCTGAAGACCGTGTCGCGCTTGTCAATGAGGGATGGCCGGTTGTTGGCCGTCGGCAGCCCGGTCGCCACGGTCGTCTCGAGGTTGTGGCCGTCGTAGTTGCGCCAGCCATCGACGCGCCCGCTGAGCGTGAGCACGAGCTTGTCCGTGGGCGTGAAGATGTCCTGCGCGAACCAGCCGAAACTCCGCTGGCTCCCGCCCGAGATGCGTTTGACCGTCAGCGTCGCCGCCTGCGTCACGCCGACGATCGACGTCGGCACGGCGGCGACGTAGGCGTCCTCCTGGCTGTCGCCATCCACCCGGCGAAAGTCGAAGCCGGCACTCAGCACGTGCGCGCGGCGAAGCGCCTTGCTCCATTGCACCATGCCGCCCACACCGTCGGTCGGCACGGTCTGGTCGGTCGCCAATCGCACGACGTTGCGGGTCGTGGCCGGGTTGGTCACGGCCAGGAAGTTGAAATGCGCCTTCTGCGCGTCCACGAACAGCCGCGCCTGCAGATCGCTCTCGTCCCGCAGCCGCGCCTGAATGCCGCCGCTGGCCGTCGTCCATCGCGTGTCGTTGACTTCGCCGACCTTCGCGTTCACCCGGTTCTCGGTGAAATACCCGGCGCGGAAAAACGTGTGCAGTCGATCGGATGGCGTGAATTCGAGCTTGCCGGTGACGTTCTTGTATTCGACCTTGGCGTTGTTGTCGATCAGACCGCGCTCGATCGGCGCCACGATGGGGAATCCGTCGGTGTCCAGGTAGCTGCCTTCGACGGCCGCGGCCACCTTGTTCCACTGGTCGCTGGCGAAAAAGTCGACCTTCGGGCTCTTGTGGCTTCCGTATTGCGGCTTGAGCTCGAGCGTCCGGCGCGTCGGCCGGCTCGTGATGATGTTGATGACGCCGCCCATGGCGTAATTGCCGTACAGGCTCGACGTCGGGCCCTCGGTGATCTCGACCCGATCAACGCTCACGAGCGGCACGCGGGTCCAGTAGACCCAGCCGCCGAAGGGATCGTTGAAGGGAATGCCGTCGAGCAGGACGAGCGTGCGGCTCTGGCCGCTCGGTCCGATCCCGCGAAGCGACACCCCTTGAAACGTCGGATGCGCGGCGAGGCCGCTGGTGCGGCGAAAGATGCTGAAGGTCGGAACCTGGCGCAGCACGTCGTCGGCGAGAAGCGCCGGAGACGTCTCGATCGCCTCGCTGGTCAGGACGTTGACGCTCGCCGGCACGTCTCCCAGACGTTGAGCCGTCCGCGTCGGCGTCACGGTCACCGTCTCGAGCAGACCTGCGGGAACGACCTGAATGTCGAGATCAGCGTTCCGATCGGCGCCGGTCAGCCGACGCACGTTCTCGGCAAAGCCACCGGCCCGGACAATCAGCGTCACATCGCCGTCTTCAGGCGATTCGACGGTGAATCGTCCGTCGGGTCCGGTCTGGGTCTTTCGTTCGGGACCTGCTGCCGGACGCACGATCACGGAGGCGCCCACGACCACGGCCCCCGTCGAATCGTGCACCACACCGGTCAACGACGCCGCTGCCAAAGTCAGCACGAGTGCTGCGATCACGCTGGTCCTCCTGAAGGTCCGGCTAAAGCCGGACCCCACGACTGTTATGAAAAGCCCTGCCCCGCGACTGCCATGTAAAGATCGCCAAGCCCGATTATCGTAAGTGGGGTCCGGCTTTAGCCGGACCTACATCCGGCAACGCGAACGCGACAAGCGCCGCGTCCTCCCCGCCACCAGTCGCAATCACCACGAACTGCTGTCCGCTGTCTGAACGATACGTCATGGGCGTGGCATTCGCGCGGCGCGGCAGCGCGAACTTCCACAATTCGGCGCCCGACGCGGCGTTGACCGCATGAAACGCCACGTCGCCGCCGCCGGCAAACACCAGCCCGCCGGCCGTTGCCAGCACACCCGGGGCGCCGGGCGCGCCCAGCACAGGCGGCAGCGCGACGCCCGCCAGGGCGGGATGGCGGCGCAGCGCCGGCATGTCGCCAAACGGCACGCGCCACTTGATGGCGCCCCGATTGAGATCCAGCGCCACCAGATGGCCGTACGGCGGTTTGAGCAGCGGAATACCGTTCATGAACTCGGCGTTCGTGTCGCCGACGCGGGTGAACTCGGCGTCGACCTCGGACGCGCGCGGGTTCGCGCTCGACCGGTCAGGCTTGCCGACGCGCGCGACGTTCGCCTGGTTCGTCGTCTTGAAAAAGAGGACGCCTGCGCTGGTATCGAACGCCGCGCCGCCCCAGTTCGCTCCGCCGATGAGGCCGGGGCGCTGCACGGTTCCCTGCAGGCTCGGCGGCGTAAAGAGCGGCCCAATCCGATACTTCTTCAGTTCGGCTTGCGCCGCGGCTTTCAACTCCGGCGTGAGATCGAACGCATCGTCGAGTGTAACACCCTGCTCCGAGAATGCCGGCGGCCTGGTCGGAAACGGCTGGGTTGGCCACGCCTGTTCGCCCTCGACGTCGCTCGGCGGCACCGGACGCTCTTCGATCGGCCACACGGGTTGACCGGTGACGCGATTGAAGACGAAGGCCAGGCCCTGTTTGGTGAGCTGCACGACCGCGTCGATCCGGCGCCCGTCGACCGTGATCGTGACGAGGTTCGGCGGCGACGGGTTGTCGTAGTCCCAGAGGCCGTGATGAATGAGCTGGTAGTGCCACTTGCGCGCGCCGGTGTTCGCGTCGAGGCACACGAGCGACTCGGCGAAGAGATTCGCGCCAGGCCGGCGCCCTCCGTAGAAATCGTTGCTCGGCGTGCCGAGCGGCACGTAGAGCAGACCGCGTTCCGCGTCGAGCGTCATCGGCGGCCAGGCGTTGGTGTGGCCGGTAAAGCTCCACGAATCCGCGCCCCAGGTGTCGTTGCCGTGTTCGCCGGGCTGCGGAATCGTGTGGAACGACCACATCTGGCGGCCGGTCCGCGCGTTGAACGCGCGAATGTCGCCGGGTGGATCGTTGCGATACACGAGCCGATCGCCGACACCGTTGCCGAGGATGATCAAGTCCTTGTAGACGACCGGCGGCGACGTGTTGGTGTAGTGCTTCTTGTTGATCGCCCAGACCAGGCCCTCGCTCAGATCGATCGCACCATGCGAGCCGAACGAGTCGACCGGCCGTCCCGTCTGCGCGTCGATCGCAAACAGCCGGTAGCGGCTGTTGATGAAGATGCGCAGCGCATTCCCGTTTGCGCTGTCGCGCCACGCGGCGACGCCGCGATGGACGAATCCTGTCCCGTTGGGCGGCTGGCCGTCGGCGTACGCCTTGGGATCGAAGGACCACAGCTGCGCGCCGGTGTGCGCGTTGAGCGCCACGACACGGTTATAGGGCGTGCTGAAGTACAGCACGTTGTCGATCATCAGCGGCGTCGTCTGGAAGTTGCCCGGCCGGGTCCCGAGCTCCTCGAGCGCTTTTTCTCCGGTCGTCCACTCCCACGCCACCGCCAGCCGGGCCACGTTTGCCGTGTTGATGTCGGCGAGCGGCGAGAATTTCGTCCCGGCCTGATCGCCGCCATAGTGCGGCCAGTCGGTCCGCGATTCGCCGTTCTGCGCTCCCCATAGCGCGAGGCCCGCCGCAAACAGAAGGGCTGCCGATTTCAACATGTGCCGAGAGAGAGGATTATAATCCGCGCCATGCGATTACCGGCTGCTGTGCTCGCGCTGCTGATCGTTCCCGCCACGCTCCTCTCACAAGACCAGACTGTACGAATTCGCGCCGCCACCGTCATCGACGGAAGCGGCAAAACGATGCGGAACGCGACCATCGTCGTGCGCGGATCCAAAATCACGTCGATCGAAACCGCGAGCACGGGCAGCGCGACGTACGACCTGGGGCCGCTGACCGTGATCCCGGGCATGATCGACGTCCACGCCCACGTCGGGTGGCACTTCGACAAGGACGGCCGCTACGCGGCGCGCCGCGGCGCACCCGGCGAGGAGATTCTCTACAGCGCCGAAAACGCCTTCGTCACGCTGATGGCCGGCTTCACCACGATCCAGAGCCCGGGCCAGGCGAACGACATCGAACTGCGCGACGCCATCGCCCGCGGCATGTTCCCGGGCCCGCGCATCCTCACGTCGATCCGCTCGCTCAACGAAGGCAGCGGCACGCCCGACGAGATCCGCGACAAGGTGCGGCAATTGAAAAAAGAGGGCGCGGACGTCATCAAGATCTTCGCGTCAGCCAGCATTCGCGATGGCGGCAAGCAAACGATGACCGCCGCGCAGTTGGAAGCGGCGTGTGGCGAGTCGAAGGCGCAGGGCCTGCGGACCATGGTGCATGCGCACAGCCCGGAATCAATCAAGGCGTCGGTGGACGCCGGGTGCAATCAAATCGAGCACGGCGTCTTCGCCGACGAAGCCGTGCTGAAGCTGATGGCCGACAAGGGCGTCTATTTCGACCCCAACATCGGCGTCGTGCTCCAGAACTATCTGCGCAACAAGGCGAAGTTTCTCGGCATCGGCAACTACAACGAGGAAGGCTTCGCCTACATGGAGAAAGGTCTGGGTCTGAACGCGGCGATGATCAAGAAGGCCGTCGCCACGCCGAACCTGATGATGGTGCTCGGCACCGATGCGGTCGCCGGCGCGCACGGCCACAACGCCGACGAGATCGTCGAGCGCGTCCGCCAGGGGAATCAGAAGCCGATGGACGCAATCGCGTCAGCGACGTCGCTCGCGGCGAAGTCGATGAACCTCGACAAGACCATCGGCACGCTCGCCGCCGGATACGAAGCCGACCTCGTCGCCCTCGACGGCGATCCGCTGACCGACATCACGGCGGTGACCCGCGTCGCCTTCGTCATGAAGGGCGGCAAGGTGTACAAGCACGTCGCGGCCGCCGCATCGCGCCGCTGAACCACCCATTCGTGTAGGTCGTCAGGTTTCGAGTCCGGCGTATGATTTAGGACGTGCGAAACGCTGAGCGCCTCCCTCGAAGAACCCGAACAGCTGAACCGGCGGTAACGGGCCAGAAGGGCGAACCCAAAGCCAAGAAGCCGGCATTCACCGCAGGCGCATGGGAAGAGGCGCGTCGCCTCATCTGGGAGCACCGCAAACGGCTCGCCCTCGGGCTGGCGTTGATGCTCGTCAATCGCCTGTCGGGCCTCGTGCTTCCGACGACCACGAAATTCCTCATGGACGACGTCATCACGCAGGGCAACTGGGATCTCCTCCCGACGCTCGCGATGGCGGCCGGGGCGGCGACCGTGGTGGACGCGACCACGGCGTTCGCGAATTCGCAGGTGCTCGGCGTCGCCGCGCAGCGCGCGATTACCGAAATGCGCAAGGACGTCGAGGCGCATATCCTGCGCCTCCCGATTCGCTATTTCGATTCGACGAAGAGCGGCATCCTCATTTCGCGCATCATGAACGACGCCGAAGGGATCCGAAACCTCGTCGGCACCGGCCTCGTGCAGCTCACGGGCTCCGTGCTCACCGCCGACGATCGCCATGGGTGTGCTGCTCTATCTGAACTGGCAGCTCACGCTGGTCACCATCCTGATCCTGGGCGCGTTCGGCGGCGGCATGGCCACTGCCTTCAAGCGCCTGCGCCCGCTGTTCCGCGAGCGCGGCCAGATTCAGGCGGAAGTAACCGGCCGGCTGACGGAATCGCTCGGCGGCGTCCGCATCGTGAAGGCCTACACGGCTGAAAAGCGAGAAGAGCTCGTCTTCGCCAAGGGCGTCCATCGCCTGTTCCGGAACATCGCGAAATCGTTGACCGGCGTGTCTGCCATCACCGCGTTCTCGTCGGTGGTCATCGGCACGACGGGAATCGCGATGATGCTGATCGGCGGCGCCTCGATCAAGAGCGGGCAGATGACCATCGGCGACCTCGTGATGTACCTCTCGTTCACGGCGCTGATGACGATGCCGGTGATTCAGCTGGCGTCGATCGGCACGCAGCTCAGCGAAGCCTTCGCGGGTCTCGACCGCATCCGCGAGGTTCGGCGGATGACGACCGAAGACCAGGAAGACGCCGACAAGGCCGCGCACCCGGACATGCGCGGCGAGGTGACCTTCGACGACGTCAACTTCGAATACAACGAAGGCGTGCCGGTGCTGAAGCACGTCAATTTCCACGCGCCGGCCGGATCGACGACGGCCCTGGTCGGATCGAGCGGGTCGGGCAAGAGCACGCTGATCAGCCTGGTCATGACGTTCAACCGGCCGACGACGGGCCGCGTGCTGGTCGATGGGCACGACCTGATGGAGGTCAAGCTCCGCGACTACCGATCGCGGCTCGGCGTCGTGCTGCAGGACAACTTCCTGTTCGACGGCACGATTGCGGCGAACATCGCCTACGGGAATCCGCACGCCACGCGTGAGGAAATCAAGGCGGTGAGCAAGATCGCCCACTGCGACGAGTTCATCGAGTCGTTCGAGCAGCAGTACGACACCATTGTCGGCGAACGCGGCGTTCGCCTCTCAGGCGGCCAGCGTCAGCGGGTGGCGATTGCGCGCGCGATTCTCGCGGACCCGCGCGTGCTGATCCTCGACGAGGCGACGTCGAGCCTCGACAGCGAGAGCGAGGCGTTCATCCAGGACGGCCTGCGGTCTCTCCGGCGCGGCCGCACCACGTTCGTCATTGCCCATCGGCTCTCGACCATCCAAAGCGCCGATCAGATCCTGGTGCTGGAGCACGGCGAGATCGTCGAACGGGGAACGCACGACGAGTTGCTGGCGCGAGGCGGGCGCTATCGACACCTGTACGACAAGCAGTACCGCTTCGAACGCGACCGCTTCATCAACCCGGGCGAGGATTTCACGCCGGAACCCGAGGCGGTGGCCGCACCCGCGCGCGTGTCGAATACGTTGTAGAGATCGCGAGGTTCGACGTTCGTCGTTCGACGTTCGTCGTTCGACGTTCGTCGTTCGACGTTCGTCGTTCGACGTTCGTCGTTCGAGGTTCGTTCGTTCGAGGTTCGCCGTTCGCAAAGTACGTGGGGTCCGGCTTTAGCCGGACCTACAATCAGTCTGCGATCTTCGATCCGTACCGCGCCGCATGGGCGCGCCATGTATTCCGCTGGTCCGCCAGAAACTTTTGAAACTCGGGTCGCCCCTCAAGGGGTCGAGCAGCGGATCGCGTGCGTACCACGGATAGCACGGCAAGCCGGTCCGGGCGGCTTCGGCCAACCATTTCATCGCCTCCCCCGGCTCCCGAAGCTGTGCATATGCGGTCGCGAGATTGTCTGCGATGTGGTGATCAATCGGCGCCGCGCGGACAGCGTCGAGGAGTGTTTTTGCCTCGCGCTCGCGATGCTGCGCCGCCATGATGCTGGCCAGTAATGCGCGCGCGCGCCGATCGCCGGTGGAGGTTCCTGAGGCCGCGCGCAGCACCTCCTCGGCTCGTGCTGCCTGACCCGTGTAGAAATACGCCTGCCCCAGAATGAAATTGAACGAGGAATCGCCGACGAGTTGCCGCACTTCTTCAGCCAGGGGGACGGCCTCCTGGCTGAGACCGCCCGCGCGTATCAACGTATCGACGGGTGTTCCGCCCACATATTCCATCACGAGGAAATCGACGCCACCGTCCACGTCGAAGTCGTGAATGGTCGCGATGTTGGGGTGATTGAGGCGGGACAGAGCGAGCGCTTCCTGCTTGAAACGAGTGCGCCCCTTCTCGTCGGCGAGGCTCCCCTGCGGCAGGAGCTTCAGCGCGATATCGCGATCGAGCCGCTCGTCGCGGGCGCGGTACACGACTCCCATCCCGCCCGCGCCAACGCGCTCGACGATGCGGTAGTGCCCGATGCGGCGATCGATTAGGGGATCGGTATCAGGAATGCCGCGATGTTAACACCGGATCGAAGAGGTACCTCTGACACCTACTGGCGCTCGCCGCTCGACGCGATGATGTTGACCTGCGATCGCGCCGACGCGCGCACTTCGCCGGTCGAATCGCGGAGCGTCGCCTTCACCTCGTAGGTCCCCGAGGGTACGCTGCGGAATTCGATGGTGTTGGTGCGCGGCGTCCGGTCGCCTTCGAGTTGGATTTCGCTCGAGCGATAGAAGTTCGGCGATTCCGCGACGATCTCCACCGTCCGGTTGCGTGCATCCGCTTCGATCTTCGCGCGCACGATCAACGTCGCTGGAGCAAACGCCACAGCGGGCGAGACAGTGACGGTCATCATTTCACCGGCGCCGGCCCGCAGTGTCGCGGTCACGATCAGGATTCCAAGAAAACAGGTTCGCAGTCTCATCGTCCTCACCGCCAAAACGCAAATTCGAACCACCCCCGTGCGGTTCTGCGATTCGCCTTGTGCAAGCGGCGGTCCATGAGCGGCGGGCCATGGGCCGGCTCGGTCGCGCACAAATTTGAGGTACGCTGTGGGCTCGTGGAGGCTCGGCGAATGATGCAGCGTGCGGGCGTGACCCTGGCAGTTCCGCTTCTGGCCCTTGCTCTTACACATGTGGCAGCGCAACCCCCCCACGCCAACGGCGGGGCGCGGACAACCTGGCTCGACGCCTATCGCGAACCGGCGGGCCGTCTGATCGGCGAAGCCGTCTCGAACACCTTCGCCTGGCAGCGCCTCGCGGTGCTGACCGACACCATCGGTCACCGTCTGAGCGGTTCGCCGGCACTCGAGCGAGCCATCGAATGGGCCGTGGCTGAAATGAAACGCGACGGTCTCGAGAACGTGCACACCGAGCGCGTGATGGTGCCCAAGTGGGTGCGCGGCGCCGAGAGCGCGGAAGTGGTCGAACCGGTGCGGCATCCGATGGCGATGCTCGGGCTCGGCAACAGCGTCGGGACGCCGCGCGAGGGCGTGCGCGCCGAAATCGTCGTCGTCCACAGCTTCGAGGAGCTCGACGCCAAAGCGGCATTGGTGCGCGGCCGAATCGTCCTCTTCAACGTGCCCTTCACGAACTACGGCGAAACGGTCCGCTTTCGATCGGCCGGGCCGTCACGCGCCGCCAGCTACGGCGCGGTCGCGACGCTGGTGCGATCGATCGGCCCGGACGGACTGCGGCTGCCGCACACCGGGGCGCTGCAATACTCGAACGACGCGCCGAAAATTCCGGCGGCCGCGATCGCCTCCGAAGACGCCGATCGGCTGCAGCGCATGAGCGACCGCGGCGAGCGCGCCGTCGTGCACCTGCGCATGGAGGCGCACTTCGATCCGGACGCCGAGTCCGCGAACGTCATCGGAGAAATCCGCGGCCGTGAGCGGCCGGACGAGGTCGTCGTGGTTGGCGGCCATCTCGACTCCTGGGACGTCGGCGCCGGCGCGACCGACGATGGCGGCGGGTGCATCGTGACGTGGGAGGCACTGCGTCTGATGAAGGCGCTCAACCTGCGGCCGCGCCGGACGGTGCGCGTGGTGCTGTTCACGAACGAAGAGAACGGCGGACGCGGCGGCGTCGCCTACCGCGATCAACACCGTGCCGAACTGAGCAAGCACGTGATGATGCTGGAGTCCGACGGCGGCGTGTTCCGGCCGCTCGGCTTCGGCTTCAGCGGGTCGGATCGCGCCCGCGAAACAGTGAAAGCCATCGCGTCGCTGCTCGCCGGTATCGGCGCCAGCCAGGTCAGCACCGGTGGCGGCGGCGCCGACATCGGACCCAGCCTGCAGGAAGGCCATATCCCCGGCATGTCGCTGGATGTCGACGGATCGAAATACTTCCTCATCCATCACACCCAGGCCGACACGATCGACAAGATCGACCCCGTCGAGATGGCGAAATGCGCCGCGACGGTGGCGGTGATGGCCTATGTCGTCGCCGACCTTCCCCGCCGGCTCGGCGAGTAGGGCCGGTTTATAATTTGATCATGAGACACGCGAAGTTCGTCGCGAGTGGCCTGGTCCTGTTCGCGGCGTGTTCGTCGGCGGCGCAGTCGGCGAAACAGCCGGCGCCCTCCGATGTCATTGCGACTGTCGGTTCGACGCAGATCACCCTGGCCGAAGTCGACGAGCGCGCGCTGCAGCAGTCGGCCTCGGAGTTCGGATCGGCGAAGCTGTCGCAGGCGCTCTACAGCGCCCGCCGCGCCGCGCTCGACGAGATCGTCGCGACGAAGCTGTTCGACGAAGCTGCCAAGGCGGCGGGCCTCGATCGGCCGGCGCTCGTGGAAAAAGAAATCACCGCCAAGATTCCAACGGTCACTGAGGCGCAGGTGGAGGAGTGGTATCGCGCGAACCAGGCGCGCGTCCAGGGCGCGGCGCTCGAGCAGGTGCGGGCGCCGATCCGCAACTACCTGACGCAGGAGCGGATGCAGGACATCCGTACCCAGTATCTCGAGGCGCTCAAGGCAAAGACGCCAGTCCGCATCAACCTCGAGCCGCCGCGCCAGCGCATCGCCACCAGCGACAGCCCCGCGCGAGGCCCCGCGAACGCGCCGATCGAGATGATCGAGTTCTCCGATTTCGAGTGCCCGTACTGCCTGCGCGCGGATCCGACCGTGCGGCAGGTGATGGCCACCTACGGCGACAAAGTCCGCCTCGTGTATCGCCACTATCCCCTGCCGAACCATCCCAACGCGCGGCCGGCGGCTGAAGCGTCGGCGTGCGCGGCCGACCAGGGAAAATTCTGGGCCTATCACGACCGGTTGTTCACCAACCGGCCGAAGCTGGACAACGCGGACCTCAAGCAGCACGCCGTCGAGATCGGCCTTGACGCCGCGAAGTTCAACGCCTGCCTCGACGGCCACACCAAGAAGAGCAAGGTGGACGAGGACATTCGCGCCGCCGAGGAAGCCGGCGTCAACGGCACCCCGGCGTTTTTCATCAACGGTCGCTCGCTGAGCGGCGCGCAGCCGTTCGAAGCGTTCAAGCGCATCATCGACGAAGAGCTCGCGCTGAAGAAGACGCAATAGGCCAGCACCCGCTCGTCCTGAGCCTGTCGAAGGACGAGCCTGGCTCGTGGTTCGACACGCTCACCACGAGCGTGAGCGCGTATCATCTCCCTCGATGGACCGGCGACCCCTGGCGATCGCGTCCGGCGCGTTCCTGATCTTCTGCGTCGCGACGGTGATCATGACGTGGTCCACGGGCGCCATGCTCGGCTCGGGCGCCGGCGCGTTTCTGACGCTGGCCGTCGATCTCACGCACGGCATCTTCTACCGACCGCTCCTCGACGACACCGGCTTGGGCGGGACGCGCTACTTCCCGCTGGTCTTCGTCCTCAACGCAGGGCTGATCCGCGCCGGGTTGAGTCCGGTCGTGGCCGGACGCACCATCGCGGTGCTCGGGGCCATCGCCCTGGTGTGGGCCGCCGTGCGCGTGCTCGAAGCGCTCGACGTGCCACGACCCTGGGCGCGCGCGCTCGGCCCGCTCACGCTGTGTTCGAGCCCGGGTGTGTTCGCGCTGAACACGATTCGCGGCGACCTGTTGCCGGTCACGCTGGTTCTGTGGGGCGTGTTCTTTTCGATCAGAGCGCTCACGCGCAACAGGGGGCTGGATGTCGGGGCGGCCGCCGCCTTCTTCGTGCTGGCGATGCTCGCAAAAGGCACAGCGGCGTACGCGGCGGCGGCGATGGCGGTCACGCTGATCCTGAACGGCAGGACGCGTTCAGCCGTCACGCTCGCCGTCGGGACCGCGGTCGCGACCGCCGCCCTGCTGGTGCTGGCGAACATCGCGAGCGACGGCCGGATGCTGGAATCGATGCGCGCCTGCATGTTTGGAGGTGGGCTCTCGAACACCCTGCGCGCGCCGATGTCGACGGTCTACGTGTTGATCCGGCAGGATCCGCTGTGCAGCCTCCTGCTCATTTTCTTCTTCGTCTCGCTGACCACGCTTCCGTTGGAGGGGTGGAAGGAACCGTTGACGTGGCTGGCGCTCGCGGCCCTCGCGATGACGGTGTTTCTCTTTGCGTCGCCCGGCGTGGACATCAACCACCTGCTGGACTTCTACGCGATCACGGCGCTGTTCATCGGCTATCAAATCGTCCGCGGCCGGCTCGTCCCCGCGCTCGCGACGCGTGCGATGGCGGTCGGCGTGGTGTTCACGATGTTCGCCGCCTATCTCGATGTGCGCCATTCGATGCTGGACGGCGAAATGAGCAATCGTCCCGCGGCGCGCGCGCTCGTGGCGCAGGTACGGGACAACGGCAAGCCGATTCTCTCGTCTGACGGATTCATCCCTGCGTCGCAGGGCGAGCGGAGCTACATGCTCGACAATTGGATGTACCAGATGCTGCGAAGGACCGATCCCCGCTACGACGCGGCGCTGCAGACCAAGCTCGAGGAGCGATACTTCGGCGCCGTCGTGCTGATGACGGATGTCGGCGGGATGCCCGGCCTGTACGGCGACAAATTCGCGCCGGCGCTCACTTCGAACTACGAACTGGCCGGCCGCTTCCCACCGTATGTCGTCTTTCGGCTGAAATCACCCAAGTAGGGCACGAAGAGGCCGGAGAGCACGGTTCTCACACGGAGCAACGGAGAAACGGAGACGCACGAAGAAGACACGGGTTCGACGGGTCGGCCGGCGTAGCTGGCCGACTAGCGCAGACGGATCGGATGGTGAAAATGAACACATCCGCCGTGGAAACCGGTGTTCATTTTCGCCATCCGATCCGCCTGCGCAGCGTCGCTTCGCGACACCCGTCGAACTCACGCCACGCTGTCATCTCCAACTGTCTCGTAGCTTCGTGACGCCGTGTTCAACCGTGCCCTTCGCAATTTCCACTTCCATGGCCGTAGATGAATCTGCGTACTGCCCTTCGTGACGGTTGAGAAATCTGAAGTGTTTTGCGCGGCTTCCTTTGATTTTTGGAAGCAATTCGTTCGGCGCGGCAATTGCACAACCTTTCGCATGCTCATAGATGATTCGAGGATCAACAACATCACTCGTCAGATTATTGGGTGCGCGATCGAGGTCCATAGGATCCTCGGACCGGGCTTGCTCGAGTCCATCTACTTACAGTGCCTGAAGTACGAGCTCGAATTACACGGCCTCAGATTCATCGAGCAAAAGACTGTTGCGATCACGTATAAGGGCACTCTTCTCGACGCGTGCTACCGCGTCGATCTCATCGTCGAAGACATGGTTATCGTCGAAGTGAAATCTATCGACAGGCTGCTGTCGGTCCACGAGGCGCAGGTACTCACGTATCTGCGGCTGACCGATTGTCCAGCCGCTCTTCTGATCAACTTCAATGTACCGCGACTGATGGATGGCGTCCGTCGGTTGCTCAACAATCGCCCTCGAGTCGACGTCGGGGAGACTACGAAGAGCACGGATGTCACACGGAGAGACGAAGACACGGAAACGCGCAGAGAAGACACCGGTTCGACGGGCCGGCCGGCGCAGCCGGCCGACTAGCGCAGACGGATCGGATGGTGAAAATGAACACATCCGCCGTGGAAACCGGTGTTCATTTTCGCCATCCGATCCGCCTGCGCAGCGTCGCTTCGCGACGCCCGTCGAACCGACAGCCTTATTACTCCGTGCGTCTTCGTATCTCCGTGTCTCCGTGTGAAACCGTGCCTCCGCCACCTCCGCTTCCTAGGGCCGGGGCTCTGCTTTGAGCTTTGCCTCGAGGAGGCGAAAGACGATGTCGCCGACGACGACCGCGCCTTCATTGGTGAAGTGGATCCAGTCGGAGTAGTAGCGCGAGTCTTTCGGCATTTCCTTCGCGAGATCGATGAGCTGCGCGCCGGCGCCGGCAGCGGCCTTTCGCGTCACGTCGTTGTATTGCTCCATTGCCAGCCACGCCACGCGACCGTTGATGTGGGGCTCGATCGCCGGCGTCGCCAGCGAAATCCCGGTTGTCGGGTCGACGGCGTCGCCGTTCAGCGCGGGCTGTGTTACCAGCACCGGCTCGATCCCGTTCGTGCGGCACAGCTCGAGGATCTGCTGAACCCGCCGCTCGTAGGCCTCGAGAAAGGACCGATGCTCGGCGAGCACGCGCGCGGTGGTCGCCTCGTCTATCTCGCGGTGCTTCGACGCGGGCAGATGCAGTTCGCCATCCCCGAGATGCGCGCGGTGCGTCCGCGCCATGCGCACGAAGTTTTCGCCGAGGGCAGCGATTTCCGAATGGTCGGCCGCGAACGTCAGGGCACTATGCGCGGTACTGAAATCCTGCGGATCGAGCGCCCGATCGAACGTGCGGGCGCTCGCGACCGCCACGTCGTTGACGCCGATCAGGAACAGCGCGAGGCGCGGACGCATCTGCACGACGTAGTCCCGAAGCAGCACGAGGTGCCCGAAGGTCGAGTGGCCCTCCAGGCCCGCGTTGTTGATCCAGACGTCCGGCCGGATCGCGGCCACGCGTCGCGCGAGCTGATCGGTCCACGTCCTGCCGTCCGAGAGAAACAGGCACTCGGTCGTGCTGCCGCCGATGGTCAGAATCGTGAACCAGCGCGACCAGTCGCGCGGCGGCTCCGGCCCGCGAAAGCCGAGGGAGTTCTTGTTGACGGTGTTGACCGGGTCGAGCTTCGTCGCGCCTTCGTGGGTGAACGTATACGACTGGTGGACCGGCAGCACGATCCGATCGCCGCGCACGCGGAACGGAAACGGATTGTAGATGCGCAGACCGATCTCGAGCGCCGCGACGAACGACACGAGGACCGTGACGATTCGCAGAACGCTCCGACGAGACACGCCGAAACGCCAGGCCTCCTCACCCACGCAGACACTCCGACGCGATGCGGTGCGCGTTCGCCATCACGCTGAAGGTGATGGGCCCGGCTGGAATGCTCGGGAACACCGTCGAGTCCACCACGTGCACGCGTTCGAACCCGTGCGGCCTTCCCCACCGATCGCTCTCGAAGCGCCCCGGCTGCGCTCGCATCGGAAAGCTCCCGCCCGTATGGTAGCCGCGGCCGGGACCGCCGATCTCGAGGAGCGGCGTCAGAACGACCGCACGTATGTGGCGGCGGTGCCGGCGCAAGGTGTCCAGCACCCGCCCGACGGCCGGCTTCGCGGCGGCGTTCTCCGCCGCTTCGAGCCGCAGCGTCGTCCGATCGCCATCCCGGCGGAGCGTCGCGCTGATCTGTGGCGACAAGTCTGACGGCAGATAGCCCTGCACCGCCATGAGCCGCGCGAGCAGCATCGACAGCCCGGGTTTGGCGAGCGGGTACAGCGCGCCCATCCGGCGTTTCATGGCCTCGACGTACCAATCGTTGTAGCTGTAGATCTGCAGATGAATCGTCCCGGACGAAATCGCCGGGTCCGCCAGCTCGACGAAGACCTGTGACAACGTGAACAGGCTCTCCTGCGAAACCGCCGGCACCCCGCGATAGCGCAGCGTGGGCACCAGGAACAGCTGGCTGTCCAGCACCGTCACCGGCGTGTCGTACGCCTCCAGCGAGGCGAGCAGGATGGCGGTGGTGTTGAAGACGCCCGCGGCAAGACACACGCGGTCGCCCTCGAACGAGAGCGGTTCGCCGGTCGATCGACTCTCGCCGTGGATTCGCACGCCGCTCGCGGACTCGGACACGCGCGTGACGATGACGTCGGGGCGATAGGTGAAGGCGGCGGAGCGCCGAAGCTGATCGAGAGTGGCGCCGGCGTTGTAGATGAGCCCGTACGGGCAACCGTAGAGGCACAGCCCGCAGTACACGCAGCCGCGCGACTCCGCGCCCTGGGCCGCCACCGCGAGGCGTGAGTAACCGAAGCGCCAGCCATCTTTTTCCAGCTCGCCGGCGGACGACTCGAGATCACGCATCAACGCCTCGGCCTGGCGGCTCGGCGTGAGCGCACGCGAGCCGTCGGTATACAGCGGAAAATCGGCGGCCAGCCTGTCCGATCGTTCAGCGACCTGCATCAATCGAGCGACGGCCGCGTAGTGAGGCGCCAGGTCCTCGGCGCGAATCGGCCAATCGGCGATGTCCCGCGCGTGATATGGCAGCACCGTCGCGCCCCAGACGTTGCTGAAGCCTCCGGCCGCGTACGACGGCACCGCGTCCACACCGTGCCCTTCGAAAAACAAACGTTTCGCGGCGTGTCGATAGGGAAACAGCGATCCATAGGCGGCCTTGAGCGGAATGGCGCGATCGCTGGCTTCGGTCGGCCGCTTGATTCGTTCGAGCGCTGCCGCGGTCCACTCCGTCGGCGCCTGCCCGCTCATCGTCGTCAGCACCTGCCGGAGGTCGGGTTCCATCTCGACGCCCGCATCGAGCATCGTGACCGGGATCCCTCGGCTGACGAGCGCGTGCGCGCACGCGACGCCGGCCGGTCCCGATCCGACAACGACGATCACCCGGCGCCTCTCATTTGCGGCGCAGGCCGAGCACGCTCAGAAAGAAACTGGAGAAGATGATCTGCACGCCGAGCGTGATCACGGTGACGGCAGGGATGACGAACCGCAGGCCTTCGGAGTACGGCAACTCGCCGAAATCCAGGCGCCGCCAACGGTTGACGGCGAGGACGAAGAGACCGAGCCCGGTGACCACGAGGAGCGCACCGGACAACAACCCGATCTCGAGCATGCGATTGTGTTCGGTCAGTCGCGTAATCCGCGGATCCTCCGGGAGCAGGCCCTCGGCGATGGCGAAGACCTTGGTGAACGCGGCGAACGTAATCAGCTGGAACCCGGCGAGCACACTCATGCTGCACGCCAGCTGCGTATTGAGCGTCAACTTCGCGGCGCCGATGTAGATCGGCGCGAACACCAGCCAGCTGCCGAACACGCCGCCGATCAGACACAGCGCCACGCCGGGCACCAGGAAAAGCCAGCGCGGACAGAACAACAGCATGAAGCGCAGGTGCCGCCAGCCATCGCGCCAGCGCCGCAGATGCGGGGGCCGCGACCGGCCGTGGGGATACAGGGTGATCGGGACCTCGCTGATACGCCGGCCCTGCAGCGTGGCCTTGACGATCATCTCGGACGCGAATTCCATCCCGGTCGTCCGCAGGTTCAGCGCCTCGAACGCGGACTTGCGGAACGCGCGGAGACCGCAATGGAAATCCGACACCGGCGAGCCGAAGAACAGACGGCCGATCGCGGTGAGCACGGGATTGCCGATCCATCGGTTCTGCCATGGCATCGCGCCCTTGAGAATCGTCCCACCGCCGCTCGGCAGGCGGCAACCCATCACGAAGTCGTCGTTGGCGCGCAGGCGTTCGACGAAGGGATAAACCGCGGACCAGTCGTAGCTGTCGTCGGAGTCGCCCATGATCACGAACTCGCCGCGCGCCGCCTGGATGCCGCCCATGAGCGCGGCGCCGTAGCCGCGTTCGCCGACCGGCACGACGCGGGCGCCGTGTTCTTCCGCGATCTGGATGGAGCCGTCGGTGCTGCCGTTGTCGGCGACGATGATCTCGGCACGCAAGCCGTGGCTTTCGATGGCGCGCCTGGCCTTTTCGATGCAGCGCGGAAGTGTCGTCGCTTCGTTGAGACACGGCATCACGAACGACACTTCGACGCTCGGCTCCGGCCCCGTCGAGTCGCGAGGCTCGACGGTTCGATCGAATGCCAGGGTGTTACTTCTCATACACCGCGAACGCGGGATGACGGTCCGCGTTCTCGATCAAGGCCACACGTGTCAGGCCCGGCGATCGATTGAGCAGGTCCGGGTGATTCACGTCGGCAGCCGCCAGGAAGAGACTGCCCTTCGGCGCGGCCGCGAAATCGAACTCGCTGCCGAAGAATCTGACCCGATCCTTCAAATCAGCTCTCTGATGCTTGAGGACAAAGAACTGCCACGAGTAGTTCACCAGCACGATGTCGTTGCTCACGTACAGCGCCGGCGCGCGATTCGCGTCGGCGCGGCCGACGAGGCTGGCAAACGCCGCGTCGCGGTTGCCCTCGAACCAGGGGCTGGATCGTTCGCGATACTCGCCAACGTAGTCACCATAGAACCACTGAAACTGCAGCAGCAGCGCGGCCGCCAACACGACCGCCACGCCTTTCAACAGCATCGATCGCGCGCTGACCAGCGCCTCGAAGCCTCGCGCCGCCACCAGCGCCGCGAGCGGCACCATCACGAGGACGCGCGACGCCTTGACCTCGCCGAGCAGCGCCGCTCCGATTGGCGCGACGAAGACGCCGATCAGCACGAACCGGTCGGACACGGTTCGCCGCTGGCTGAGAATGTAATACGCCCCGAGGGGAAGCAACACGAGAATCGGCAGCAGGAACACGCCGACCTCGCGCGTCGAATCGAGGAGACTCTGGTCGCCCTGAAAAAACAGCAGCGACGGATCGAAGTAATTGTAGTACGAGTCGAGCCGCACGGCGAGCGCCGAGGTCAGGCCGGCGACGGCGTTTCCCGCCGCCGGGGCGCCGCTCTTGGCGACATCGTAGGACCGCAATTGATCGGTCAGATGCTCCGGGTGCACCAGCAGCCAGATCATCATCGGCACCATCGACAGGGCGAAGCCTGCGGCCGCCGCCACATACGGCCGCAGCGTCCGGATGCCGAGGATGAAGAACAGCAGCGCCCCGGTGAACGCCAGGAACACCGGGACAATCGTCATCGCGCCGTTGTAGCCGTACACGCCCAACCCCAACGATGCGGTCGCGGCGCCCAGTGACAGCAGCGATCGCCGCTCCACGAAATCGATCGTCAACAGCACGAACCCGATGAAAAACGGAAGCCCGCAAATATGGTCGGTGGCGAGGCGCGCGTGAATCAGATGTGCGGGCGTGAGCATCACCAGGACGCCGGCGACGAGTGCGAGCCATTCGCGGCGGAACAGTCGCCGCCCGACGAGATAGGTCAGGGTCACGTCGATGGCAAAGAACACGACGCCGGGAAAACGCGTAGTGACCTCGGTGACCGGCGCGAACATGAAGGTCACGACCCGCGCGTAGATGGCAACCGGCGGGACCCACGCAAACGTGTGGAAGAACAGCGGCATCCGCAGACCGAGCAGGTCGCGGCCGGTCGTCAGAATCGAATGGGCATTGAGCGCGTAGATCGCCTCGTCGTGATACAGGTACACGGGCGCCCGGTCCAGCTCGCGCCCGCCGACCAGCAACGCCAGGCACCCGAGGAGAATCGCCGTCACGATCGGCCGGTAGCGGCCCGACCCGCGCGTCAGGTCCGTCATTCGCGCGCGAGGCTCTCTGCGAAGACGGCGTACGAGCGCTCGGGGTAGTCCGTGAGGTAGTCGTCGTAGAACCGATAGAACTGGATCGGCAGCAGCAGGAGGACAGCGAATCCCGCGACCCGCAGCGCGCGCTGCCGATGACCGATCAGACTCTCGAGACCCGCTACGGCGACGAGGACGCCGAGCGGCAGCATGCCCACGGCGCGGCTGGCGGCTTTGGCATCGGTGAATGTAGCTGCGGCGAATGGAGACAGAGCGAAGGCGAGGAGAATCACCCGCCAGAGCGGATCAGGCCAGCGAGATTTGATGATCTCAACGATGCCGTAGACGAGCGGAATCGCCATCACGCCGAGAAAGACGCCGGCCTGGCGCGTCGAGCTCACGAGGTCAGCGCCGCCGGTAAAAAACAGATACGAAGGACTGAAAAATCCCCAGTAGACCGTCGAGCGCGTGGTGAGCGCCGGCCAGCTCAGGAGCGAATACCGCAGCCCGACCGATGGATTCGCCAGCGTCTGAAGGCCCCAGTCACCCAGCGTGAACGGAAAGATTTCCCTGTGCACGTAGAACCACGGGATCACCAGCAGTAGCGGCGCAATGAATCCCGCCAACGCGGCGGCGTGCATCGGCACAGAACCACGAACCGCCAGCACCACGATCACCGTGAGCCCGAAATAGACCGGCATCGTGAGGACTGCCGTGGGGTGTGAATAGAAGCCCACTCCGAGGCTCACGGTCGACGCGACCAGCAGCGACAGCTGCCGGCGCTCGACGAACAACATCAGGCAATACAGCCACACAAGGATGAACGGCACCGGATAGACGCTCGCCAGCGCGAGCCGGCCATGGATGAAGTGCGACGGCGTCAGCGCAAGGAGTGCAGCCGCCAGCAGCGCCAGACTCTCGCGCTTGAACAAGCGTGCGGCAATCAGATAGATCAGCGCGACATCGATCGCCGCCACGACGACGGACGGAAGTCGAGCGCCCCATTCCGGCATCCCGATCATCGTCATCACGAGCAGGGTGAAGTAGACCGGCAGCGGCGGAGTCCACACGTTGCCGCGCACGTGAAAGTAGAGTGGCAGGCGACGGCCGTCGAGGTCGCGACCGGTCTGAGCGAGGGATGAGGCCTGACGGCCGATGGCGATTTCATGCGCGTGCATTGCCGAGGGCGAGACGTCGAGCTGACGTGCGTATAGCACGGCGGCCGCTGCAGCAAACAGCAGCGGCGCGAGAACCTGTCTCGACCTTTTCATGCGCGACGTGGATGGGTCTGGAACAGGCTGATACTGTACCTGTCCACGGCAGGAGTGACAAGCAGGCGGTACGCGCCTTGCGGGATCGTTCCGCATGCCACAACTCGATGAACTTTCCGCTCAACTGGACCGGCTCGCCGCGCTCGAAGCCGGGCCGTACCCCGTCATCAGCTTGTACCTGAACCTTCAGCCCAATGCTCGAGGGCGAGATTCGTTCGGACCGTTCCTGCGCAAGGAACTCGGCGGTCGCGTCGATACCTACGGCGCCGCGCCGGCGCACGAGAGCCTGCAGCGTGACGCCGAGCGGATCACCGCCTATCTCGAGACCATCGACCGATCCGCGAACGGACTGGCGCTGTTTGCCTGCGACGGCGCCGGCGTGTTCGAGGCGTTCCAGCTCGCCGCGCCGATCGCGTCGAATCGGCTGTGCGTGTCCAGCGAGCCCCATCTGTACCCGCTGGCGCTGCTGCTCGATGAGTACCCGGCGGTACCTCGTGCTACTTGCTGATACCAACCAGGCACGCATCTTCGTTTTCGCGGCGAACACGGCCGAGCGCCGGGAGCAGATCGAGAGCCCGAAAACGAAGCGCCACCAGAAGGGCGGCATGTCTCAGGCGCGATACCGACGCCACATTGAGAACTACCACCTGCACCACGCTGCCGAAATCGCCGAGCTGATGTCGCGCACCGTCCGGGACGAAAAGATCGCTCACGTCGTCCTCTCCGGCGACCAGACGATGGTGGCGTTGCTGCGGGAGCAGCTGCCAAAAGACGTGGAAGAACGCATCGTCGACGTGCTGCGCCTCAACGTCCACGCGTCCGAGCGCGCCATCGTCGAAGCCACGGTCGACGCGCTGCGGGAACGGGACGCGCAGACCGACCGCGAACACGTGGAAGAGCTGTTGGACGAGTACCGGGCAAACGGGCTGGCCTGTGTCGGGCTCGAGCCGACACGCGGTGCTCTAGCGCTCGGTCAGGTCGACGAGCTGGTCATCGCCGGATCGCCGGACGCGATCGGTGGAGTGAAGAAGAAGAGCGTGGACCGCGATCGAACGCCACAGGAACAGGTCGCCGACGCGTTGATCGCAGGCGCTCGCAACACGTCGGCGGCGATCCGGTTCATCGAGGACGCGGCGATCGCCGCCTCGATCGGCGGCGTCGGCGCGTTCCTCAGGTTCAAGACGTAGACGGCGACTTCTTGGCGCCCGCGGTTCCGACCGCGCGGTTCGTTTCCTGCGCCAGCTTCAGATGCTCTTCGACTGTCGGCAGCGTCTTGGTGGCCCAGGCCTTCACGTCGGCATCCTTGCCCGACGCCAGTTCGTCGCGGAACGAGTCGGCCACCTTGCGATGGCCGGCCACCATCATCGTCATATATTCGCGATCGAAGGCGTCGCCCTTCATCGCCGCCATCTTGTCGCGCATCGCCTTGTCCTGCGCGTCGAGCTCGCTCGGCGGGACGATGTTCTTGGAGCCGGCGAGAGCCCTGAGGTCGGCGAGCGACTTCGAGTGATCGTCGACCATCCGCTGCGCGAACTTCTTGACGTCGGCACTCGAGGCGTTGAGCGTGGCCAGCTTCCCAAGCTCGACCTCGGCCATGTTCGCTTTCGCCGTGTTCATGACGAATGACTGATCGGTCGAGGTTGCGGCCGGCGGCTGCCCCGCTTGCGCGAATGCCGGACCAGCGGCGAGAGCCAGCACAACCAACGTCATCGACGCCTTCTTCATTCGAACCTCCTTGGAAAAGTCCCTCGGAGGGTCGCAAGCGTGATGCCAGATCTACTGGATGAGGAACAGGCCGTAGATGATGGAGAACACCACTGAGAGGAACGACGCGGCGAGACAGATGAAGGCAATCAACGTGTGATCACCGCGCTCGCGGGTCATCGGATTCAGCACGGCGGACGCGAGATACCCGCCGAGGAACCCGCCGAGGTGTGCGAAGTTGTCGATGTTCGGCACGAGCAGGCCGAAGACGAGCGACTGAACAATGATGAACGTCGCCTGCTGCTTGACGGCGCTGCTCATCGTCCGGCCGTAGTGATACAACGCGCCGATCAGACCGAACACCGGTGCTGACGCGCCGACGGTATAGAAACCCGCGTTCAGGAACGGCAGCTGGTAATTGCCGAGAAGGAGCCCCGCGACGGAGCTGAGGAGAAACCCGGTGACGCCACCGATGGTGTAGATGATCACCGTTCGCGCCGAACCGAACAGGTCCGTGATGGCGGGACCCATCATGTAGACCCAGTACATGTTCAGACCGATGTGCAGGAGACCGGCGTGCAACCACCCCGCGCTGAGGAGAGTCCACCAGCGTCCGCCGTAAAACACCGGAAGCGTGCCGCTCTCACCAAAGAGCAGCAGCACGCCCTGGCTGGGCGACAGCGCCGACAGGAGGCTTCCGGACCTGATGTCGCCCCCGGACAACAGCAGCATCACGACCCAGATCGTGACGCACGCGCCGATCACCAGCTGCGAGAAACCGAAGTTGACGCCGATGTTGCGCAGCGCCGGCCCGAATCCCCACAGGCCCGGGTTCGCGCGGCCGCACGTATAGCACCGATCGTCGCGCACGCCGACGAGCGATCCGCAGGACGGACAGACAACAGACCCGCTCGTTCTTCGTCCGAGCATCCGGTGATCATATCCCACGTCGAAGGAACGCCAAGGCCGCGAAGACCGCAGAGAAAGGTCAGAGTCGAACCAGCGCGCCGACGATGGCCCCGTATGCGATGTGCGCGACGAGACTGACCAGGAAGGTACTGCGACCGTAGTTCACCATCAGAAATCCCGGCGCCTCGATCAATGCGATCTCGTTGGCGGCGGTCGCCGACGTTCCCATTCGAGGGTGGACCACGGGAAGCAGGACGTTGACCAGCACGGTCGAGGCGAAAAGCGCGTGAAGCGCGCCGACGATCGCGCCCAGCCACCACGTACTCCGGCCGGCGACCATGAAGATGGCCACATAGCCGAACGCGAAGACGAGACCGAGCACGAAATGACACGCGTACCCGAGCGCTTTCGCCCGCCGCCGATCTTCGGTGAACGCGGTGCCGAGCAGAAAGGCCAGGTCCATGCGCGTCAATCCGAGCTCGCTTCCGGCGCGAACCATCGTCGTCAGCACGACGGTCGCGACTGCCCCGGCGACGAGGGTCGAGGCCATCACGTTCATCGGTTCCCTGCCGCCTCGCAGGCGAGCGCCGCATCGATGAGCGCGAGGTGCACCAGCGCCTGGGGAAAGTTGCCCAGAAAGGCGCCGCTCCGCGGATCGATTTCCTCCGCGAACAGGCCGACGTCGTTGGCACGCGCCACCAGTCGATCCATCAACGTTGCCGCTTCGTCCACGCGCCCGGCGCGCGCGAGCGCGCTCACCAGCCAGAACGAGCAGTTCAGAAAACACCCTTCCCCGCCCCCGACGCCGTCGTCGGCTCGATAGCGGTAGACGAAGTCGCCCTCACGCAGCAGCCGATTCACCGCATCAATCGTGCCCTGAATCCGGGCGCCGCGCGGGTCGCCGTACCCGACCATGGGCAGCATGAGCAGGCTGGCATCGACATCGTCGGAGCCGGCCAATCGCGAATAGCTGCCTGCACGATCGGACCAGCAATCGCGCTCGACAAGATCGCGGATCGCGCCGGCTTCGCGCCGCCATCGATCCGCGTGCCTCGCGGGCATCTCGCCGCGCTCCGCGAGACGCAGGGCCCGATCGAGCGCAACCCAGCACATCACCTTCGAGTGAGTGAAATGAAACGATCCATTGCGCACTTCCCAAATGCCCGCGTCCGGCCGGCGCCAGATGTCGCACACGTGATCGGCAATTTTGCCCAGCACCGCCCCGGTGTCGCGATCCAGATTTCGATGTCCCTTGCTGAACAGCCACGCCGTCTCGAGCAAATGGCCGTAGACGTCGTGCTGCGCCTGTCCGACGGCGCCATTGCCGACGCGGACGGGTCGCGATCCCCGATATCCCGCGAGGTCAATCGCGCGCTCGGGGGGGCCAATGCCGCCGTCGAGGCGATACAGGACGTGAACCTGGGGCTTGGTGAGCGCGGTGGCCTGGAGGAACCACCAGAACAACGACCGGGCCTCCTCGACACAGCCGAGCTGCAGCAGCGCATCGATCAGGAAGTTGGAATCGCGAATCCAGCAGAAGCGGTAGTCCCAGTTTCGTTCGCCACCGATATCTTCCGGCAGCGATGTCGTCGGCGCCGCAACGGAGGCGCCGGACGGAGCGAAGATCAACAACTTGAGCACGAGCGCGCTGCGCACGACGGCGTCGGCCCACGGGCCACCCCTCCGCCGCTCGCGCGACCATCGCTCCCAGAATCGAATCGTGTCGTCGAGTCGCGAGGCAACCGTCCGCAGTCCCGGCAGGATCAACGGCTCGGCGTACACGCTCGACAACGCAATCAGCGCACGACCGCCGCCGGCGATCTCGAAGCGGGACTCCACGGCATCGTCGCGCCACGATGGCGAGCCGGCGTTCCAGCTGGGAACGGCGACCGCTTCGCCGTCGAGCGCCGCAACCGGCACCCCGTGTCGCCATTCGCATCGCGGCGAGCGGCGTCCGTAGTCGAACCGCGGCGCGAACCGCCACCGCATCGGCACCCTTCCAGACAGTCCTTCGATCGATCGCGCCAGCTCACGCATCGGCGCGAGACCGCCATTGGGTATGGTCATCGCGTCGACGATGCGGACCGATCCCTGGTCGGTTTCGAACGTCGTTTCCAGCACGTTGGTCTGTGGAATGTAGCGGCGTGAGCTCGTGAACGGCGCGTCGGGACAGAGCTCGAACACGCCGCCGCGATCGGCGTCGAGAATTGCGGCGCAGACGCTGGGAGAATCCAGGTTGGGCAGGCACAGCCAATCGATCGATCCGTCGCGCGCGACGAGCGCGGCCGTCCGGCCATCGCCGATCACCGCGTAGTCCTCGATCGGTAGGTAGCTCGCAGAACGCATCAGGTGGCCCAAGCTGATGCAAGACCGGAACCAGGGCAGTACAATCGATGACGTGAGGCCCGCTCTCTTCGCGTGACGATCGCCGCGCTGACACTACGCAGGACCGTGCTGGTCCTGATGATTTCCGCCTTCGGTGCCGCTGCAACGCCGACCCGTGCACAACCGCTGGACGCTCAGGCATCCCCGGCGCCGGTTCTCCTTTCGCGGCAACTGGCAGCGCGCGCGCACGTCGCGGTCGGCGACGTCATCACGCTCGCGACGGATCCGTCGGGTAGATCAAGGCGTTCGTTCCGCGTCGTCGGCATCTACGAGCCGACGCCGGATCCCATGCGGTTCACGGCGCAGCGGCTGGAAGCGCGGCTGCATCTTCCAGACCTGCTCGATCTCACGGCGGACCCGAACGATGCCGGCTCAACCGACACGGTCGATGCGATCAACGTGCGCCTCGTCAGCCCGGGCGAGTCCGAACGATTCGGCAAGGAACTGGGCGCCCGCATGCCGGGACTCGACATCGGATCGACGTCGCGTCCGCGCGAGAACGATCCGTTCGCCGTGCTCGATCGGTTCCATCTCGCCATTTCGCTGGTGACCGTCGCCGGCAGCACTGCGTTCCTCCTGGCGCTGATGATCATCCGGGCCGAGGAGCGGCGGGAAACCGTCGGTGCGATGCGTCTGCTGGGCATCTCGCGCCGATCGCTTCTCATCGAAGTGGCCATCGAGGGACTCCTGATCGCCGCCGCCGGCGCCGTGTTCGGCGCGCTGATCGCGTTCGGGGCCGAGAGCCTCGTCAATCGGATCTTCCAGTCGCGCTATGACACGACGCTCGTCTTCATTCGTGTGACCCGATCGATCGCGCTCCGTTCGTTCATGCTGGCGGTGCCGCTGGGCGTGGCCGCGGGCATCGCCGCGTCGTGGACGCTACTCCGCCGCGACATCCTGTCGCTGGTCGGCCGATGACGTCCGCCTGGCTCGCGTTCCGCACGGTGCAGCGCTATCGCGCGCGGACCGCGCTCGCCACGATCGGCGTCGCCATCATCGGCGCGCTGCTGTTCGACATGCTCCTGCTGTCGCGCGGCCTGGTCACCTCGTTTGCCGATCTGCTCGACCACAGCGGCTACGACATCCGCGTCCTCAACTCGGAGGGCCTGTCGCTGGCGCGCGCGCCCATTCCGCGCGCGTCGAGTGTCAGCGCCGCGATCGAGCGCCTGCCGGATGTGGCAGCAGTGGCGCGCATCCGCTTCGAGCCGGCCGCGGTCGTGGCTGGTGACGGATCGGAAACCGACGTCACGATCGTCGGCAGCACGCAGAGCGGCGCGCGCCTCGCCTGGACGGTCATCGAGGGCTCGGACCTGACCGACGGTTCCGCCTCCACCGAGCGCTGTCCGGTCACTCGTCGGCCGCAACCTTGCCACCGCCTTGAATCTACGGCCCGGCGCGACGCTCCAACTCCGCATCGACGTCGCCGGACAACAATCGGCGCTCCCCGCTGTCCCCTGTCGGGTGGCCGGCGTAGCGAGCTCGTTGTTCGCCTCGGGGAACGAATACGAGGTGTTGACCACGATCCGGGGACTCCAGGAGGTGCGAGGGGGAACGGAAGACGACGCTGCGGATCTGGTGCTGGTGGCGTCGGCGTCCGGGATCGATTCCGCCGCGACCGTGCGCGCGATCACCGGCCTGCGACCGGACCTGCACGTGTATTCCAACGAGGACGTGGTCGATCAATTCAATCGGAACGGCTTCGCCTACTTTCGCCAGATCTCGGTCGTGCTGTCGAGCATCACGGTGGTGTTCACGTTCCTGCTGGTCGCAACCATCCTCACCGTATCGACGAATCAGCGGCTGGGGGAGATCGCGGCGCTGCGCGCCCTCGGGATCGGCCGACAGCGCATCGCGACGATGCTGTTGTGGGAGTCGGTGCTCATCGTGGGCGTAGGCGGTCTCGCCGCGCTGCCGCTCGGCGGATTGGTCGCAGCAGGGCTCGATCGGATTCTGAAACAGATGCCGGGCGTGCCCGATGCGCTGCATTTCTTCGTCTTCGAGCCGCGCGCGGTCGGCCTGCATGTGCTGCTGTTGTCGGCGACCGCGCTCGTCGCCGCGCTCTACCCGATCTGGCTGACGGCGCGCCTGCCGATCGCGTCGACGCTGCGCCGCGAGGTGGTCGGATGACGGCCGCGCGACCGGTCGTGGACGTGCGCGGCGCCGGACGCGTGTTTCCAATGCCTGCTGGTCCGGTCACCGCGCTGCGAGATGTGTCGCTGCGGATCGACGCGGCGGACTACGTCGCGATCACCGGACCGTCCGGCTGCGGCAAATCCACACTGTTGCATCTTGTCGGCTGCGTGGACGCGCCGACCAGCGGATCGATCGTGTTCGAGGATCGCGACGTGCGCGCGCTGACGGAAGCGGAACGCAGCCGGATTCGGCTGACGCGGATCGGGTTCGTGTTTCAGCGTTTCTTCCTGCTGCCGATGCTGACGGCGCGCGAGAACGTCGAGCTGCCGCAGGCCGAGGCCGGCGTGGCCGCGTCCACGCGGCGGGCACGGACCGCCGAGCTGCTCGCGTATGTCGGGCTCGAGGCTCGCGCAGACCATCTGCCGTCGCAGCTGTCCGGCGGCGAGATGCAGCGCGCCGCGATCGCACGCGCGCTCGCGAACCGACCCGCCCTGCTCGTCGCCGACGAGCCCACGGGCGAGCTCGACGAGGACACCGGGGTACACGTCGCCGACCTGTTCGATCGCGTGCACGCCGACGGCACCGCCATCCTGCTGGTCACGCACAACGCTGCGCTGGCGGCCCGGGCGTCGCGGCGCTTTGCGATGAAGAACGGGACGCTGGCGCCATGATCATGCGGGTCGCGCTCCGGTCGCTGGCGATTCGGCCGTGGCGCACCGCCGTGCTGGCCGCGGGATTCGGCCTCGGGATCGCCGTGATGGTGGCGCTGCTCGGCGTCGGCGAAGTGATCCTCGAGCAAGCGCATGCGCCCGCACTGCGCGGCGGCGGCGACCTCGTGGTCAGCAGCGCGTTCGGCCCCGTCGAGAACGCGCGCTATGTGTTGGCGCACGTGCTTGGCGCCCCGCCGCTTCGCGCCGAGCAGCGGGCCGTGTCGCCGACGCGGCGCGCGGCGCTCTATCTCGTCAAGCCCGGTATGTCCGTTCAAATCGCCGCGCGCGGCGGCATTCCGAGTCTGGAGAAGGCCGTCGGCGACCCAGAGGTCGCCGGCATCGACGTGTGGGCCGACACGCCCGCCGACGCGAGCTGGTCCAATCCGCGCGCTGAAGAGATCCTCCGCGCCATGGACCGCTTTCACCCCGTTCCCGAGGTGGCAAAAACTGCAACAACAACGGGGTCTGACCCCAACGGTCTCGCTCCCCGGGCTTCCGCGACCGACCGGGGTCTGACCCCAGTCGTCCCAGATTCGGACAGTTTTCGAGATTCCTGGGCAGAATGGCTGTATTTCAATGGTCGGACCCCAGACGGCCGTCTGCGTTTCTACCTGACGTTCCTCGCTGGTGCGCCCTCCGCTGCGAATGACGGGGTCAGACCCTCGGCTCGCGATTCCCCGGGCGCCGCGAGAACTGGGGGTCAGACCCCTCAACAGCGGCCCGCATTCGTGCGGCTGCAACTCGAGCGCGACGGCCACTCAACCAGCTACTCCGCCGGCGCGCTCGTGGATGCCGCCGACATGCTCGCACGGGCGCCGGATCTCGACGTCGCCGCCAATCGCGTGCGTCTCGACGGATCACAGTACCGCCTGACCCTCGCGCTCACAAGAGAAGGCGCGGGGCCGCCTGCGCGGCTCGAGGGCGACCTCGTCCTCGACGCGCCACCCGGGCGGTCCTTGCCGCCCACCGCCATCCACGGCGCGCGCGGCTGGGTGTCCGGCTACGTCGTGCCGGTGCTCTCAGGCAATCTCCACGGCACGCTTCGCGTCGGCGGCGAGACCATCTCGCTCGATGGCGCGACCGGCTATCACGATCACAACTGGGGATTCTGGGAAGGCGTTCGCTGGCAATGGGGACAGGTGACGAGCGGCGATCTCTCGATCGTGTTCGGTCGTGTGTTTCCGCCCGCGACGGTGGCCGACCCGCGACGCATCCCCGGCGTGCTCGCCGTCCTCGGCCCGAGCGGGCCGATTGGATTTGCGACCGACGTGACGATTGCGGAATCGGCCGCCGCCAGCGCCGGACCGAACCAGGTCACCATCATCGCGAAAGGGCGAAGCATCGCCCTGCAGCTGGCGCTGACCGTGGACGAATCGGTGCGAACGCGTATGGGGCTGACGCGTCTCACGACCGGTCAGACCATGAATTTCATCCAGCTTGGCGGGACCTACCGCGTCACGGGCACGGTCGGCGATCGGGCCATCGATTTCTCCGCCCGCGGCGCCGCTGAAACGTTTCGATACTGACGCCGCCGGCCGCCCTAGTCCCTCGCGGGCTTCGGCCGCATGTTCGCTGCGAGAATCCGCTTGCGCAGGCGGATGCTCGACGGCGTCACCTCGACGAGCTCGTCGTCGTTGATGAACTCGATCGCCTGCTCGAGGCCGAGCCGCCGCGGCGGGATGAGGCGGATCGCCTCGTCCGCCGAGGACGCGCGCATGTTCGTCTGCTTTTTTTCTTTGGTCGCGTTCACGTCCATGTCGTTGGGCCGCGCGTTCTCGCCGATGACCATTCCTTCGTACACCTGCGTGCCGGGCTCGATGAAAATCTCGCCCCGCTCCTGCAAGTTGAAGATCGCGAACGACGTCGCCCCTCCGGGACGATCGGCGACCAGCGCGCCGTTGACCCGCGCCGGAATCGCCCCGTGCCACGGCTCCCAGCTCGCGAACAGATGGTTCATGATGCCGGTGCCCTTGGTGTCGGTCATGAACTGCGATCGAAAGCCGATCAGCCCGCGCGCCGGAATCCGGAATTCGAGCCGCACCCGTCCGCTGCCGTGATTGACCATCTTCGTCATCACGCCTTTGCGCTCTCCCACCTGCGCGATGACGATGCCCTGATGATCTTCGGGGACGTCGATGATCAGCTCCTCGACCGGCTCGACGATCGAGCCGTTCAGCTGCTTGGTCACGATCTCGGGCCGCGACACCTGCAGCTCGAACCCTTCCCGCCGCATCATCTCGAGGAGAATCGACAGCTGCAGCTCGCCCCGTCCGACGACTTTGATCTGCTCCGGCGCGTCGGTCGGCTCGAGGCGGATCGACACGTTGCCGAGCAGCTCACGGTCCAGCCGTTCACGAAGCTGCCGCGACGTGACGTAACTCCCTTCCCGTCCGGCCACCGGCGACGTGTTGACGCCGAAGATCATCGAGACGGTTGGCTCGTCGATCGCGATCGGCGGAATCGGCACGCGCTTCTCGACGTCGGCGATCGTCTCGCCGATCGTGATGTCCTCGATGCCGGCCAGGCAGACGATGTCGCCCGCCGCCGCCTCGACGATGTCAATGCGTTTGAGGCCGTCGAAGGCGTAGAGCTTCGTGACCTTCGTCTCCTGAACCTGTCGATCCAATTTGCACACCGCCACCGGGTCGCCGACGCGGACGCGCCCGTTGAAAATGCGTCCAATCGCGATGCGGCCCAGATAGTCGCTCGAATCGAGGTTCGCGACGAGCAGCTGCAGCGGCGCATCAGGATCGCCCTTGGGCGCCGGCACGTGCGTCACGATCGCGTCGAACAGCGGACGTAGGTCCTGACCCGGCAGCGCGGTATCGGTCGTCGCCGTGCCCGCGCGCGCGTTCGTGTACAGCACGTGAAAGTCCAGCTGATCGTCGGCGGCGTCGAGGTCGATGAACAGATCGTAAACCTCGTTCAACACCTCCTGCACGCGTGCATCTGAACGATCGATCTTGTTGATCACGACAATCGGGGTCAGCCGGCGTTCGAGCGCTTTCCGCAGCACGAACCGCGTCTGCGGCAGCGGGCCTTCCGATGCATCGACCAGCAGCATCACGCCATCGACCATCGACAGCGTGCGCTCGACTTCACCGCCGAAATCGGCGTGGCCCGGGGTGTCGACGATGTTGATCAGGATGTCGTGGTAGTGAACGGCGGTGTTCTTGGCGAGAATCGTGATGCCGCGCTCGCGCTCGAGCTCGTTGCTGTCCATCGCGCGCTCGGCGACCCGTTCGTTGGCGCGGAAGGTGCCGCTCTGGTGGAGCAGCGCGTCAACGAGCGTGGTCTTACCGTGATCGACGTGGGCGATGATGGCAACGTTTCGGCGCAGCGGGTTGGCAATCACTCTGGATCGAGTGTACGACATTCAACGCAAAACTCGCTGAACGCGCAGAGCTGACCCGTTTTCTGCGGGTTCCGCGAGCTCTGCGTGCGACCGTCACTTCAGCCGCGAGATGAGCTCGCGGGCGCGGTCCCCGAACTGCTCGTCGCCGGCGACCTTTTCGGCATACTCGCGCGCGTCGGTGGGGCGTGAAAGGTTGTAGAAGGCCACGGCGGTGTTGAACCACGACGTGGCCATCCAGCGGCGGCCGGTCGCGATGCTCTGCTCGCGTTTGGCGATCTTGCGCGCTTTGCGCGCGGGTGGATCCTCGCCGGCGCGGATCTCGTCGATCTCCGTCGTCATCCGTTCCTCGGCCTCCTGCAGGCAGCGGGCCGCACTCGGAATGATCTCGGCCGCGCGCGGCCATTGGCGCAGTTCGGCCAGGACGAGGCCGAGGTAGTAGCCGGTTTCGCAGTCGCGCGCATGGCGCTGCAGCGATTGGTCGAACTTCGCGCGCGACACCTCGAGCTCGTGCCGGCGATACGCGATGATGCCGGCAAGCTTCGGCACCTCGGCGTTGACCAGGAGCTTGGCCGCCAGCTCGATGTCGGCCCAGGCTTCGTCGAAGCGTTCGAGCTGGGTCTCGTTGACGGCGCGCCAGTAGCGGCCGTCGCCGACGTACCACCGCTCCGACAGCAGCTCGTCGACCGTGGCAATGGCCTCTTCGTGGCGGGCGACGAACGTGAGCGCGCGCACTTTGCCGAGAAGCGCGTCAACGGCCTTCGGCTCGTACTTCAAGGTCTCGTTGTACATCTTCAGCGCGCGCTCGAACTCTTCGGCCGTCATACCAACGTTGGCGATCGCCAGCGTGAGCGTGGGCCACGCCTGGTGCCACTGATAGGCCCGCTCGAACGTCGTATCGGCATCGTCGAGCTTCTGCCGCGCGACGAACGCCTGGCCCTGCGCGAATTCGATCTCGTGGAACCGCGGCTCCTTCGCGATCAGCGATTGCAGGCGTTCCGCCTCGAACGTGCGGCACGTCGCCTTGCGATACTGCAGCAGCGCCGTTTCGGCGAACGGCGACGTCGGCGCGATCAGATCCTCGCGCGACAGCGCGCGGAAGTCGCTCGTCCCGCAGGTGAACGACAGCCAGGTATACGCCGCGGCGATTTCCGACCCGGCGCCCTCGCGCAGCAGCGTCGTCCACGCCTCGCGATTGGTCCGGACGATGCGCATCCGCTCGAGATCGAGATCGCTGGTCGCGCGGCCCGCGCCGACGCTCGCCGGTGAGGTGGCATCGACCACGTCGAGCACGCCGACGAGTGCCGCCGGGAGGCTGGTCTGTCCAGCCGCAGCGTCGCGCGCGCGCTGGAGATAGCCCTCGTCGACCATGCCGAGCTCCCGCTGGCGCAGCGCGATGAGCGCGGCGGCGCGCACCGTTCCCGCCGTCGCTTCGGCGGCGGCGGCCGGAATCGCCCGCAGCGCGTCGTATTCGCGGAACGCGGTGACGAGACAGTCCAGGCAGCCGGCGCGTACCTGCGCGGCTGCGGCGGCCAGACGCGCGGAGTGCAGGTCGGGTGGCGGCAGGGCGGCCGGCTTTGGGTGCGCGCAGGCCGAGACGAGGACGATGAGCAGCAGGCAGCGACGCATCAGGCGGTTAGACACCGGTACACGAGAATCCGTCCGGCTGCCGGACGCCACGTACGAGTGATGTAGGTCCGGCTAAAGCCGGACCCCACGTACTGAGGAAGCGAGTTGCGCGACGCCACCTCCGCGACGAGAGTTGTACGTGGGGTCCGCCTTTAGGCGGACCTCGGCCGCACCAACGCCTTGGGGATCCGCATCGCTTCCGCATCGGCGAGCGCCTGGTTCAGTTCGGCGAGGCCGTAAGTCCGCGAGCCGATGGCATGCCAGGGGATGGCTGCGTGATGGCGCTCCAACACGCGGAGCGCCCGCACGAAGTGTCCGACCTCGCTCCCCCAACACCCGCGAATCTCCAGGTGCTTGCGGTTGATGTGCTGGTGCGCGTTGATCGCACTCGACCCCGCATCCGTGTAGTGTCCCGCGATCACATAGCGGCCGCCGTCGCGTATGAGTGGCAAGGCCTCTTCGACGGCCCGGGCCGAACCGGCGGCCTCGATCGCCACATCGACGCCGAGCCCGACGGTCGCGTCGTGCACGAGCGCCCGCCGCTCCTCAGCTGTCGTGGTCGTGATGTCGGCGACGCGGTCCGCGCCCATCCGCTCGGCGAGGGACAGACGGTCGACAGGAGCGCCGAAGGCGATCACCTGCGCGGCGCCGGCCAGACGCGCGAGCGCGATGGCGCTGAGCCCGACGGCGCCCACGCCCTGCACCAGCACCGTGTCGCCGAGCGAGAGCGCGGCGCGATCGATGATGTGCACGGCGGTGATCAGCCCGCAGCCGCCGCTGATGTAGGTTTCGGCCGGCACGGACGCCGGCAGCGTGGCGATCGACACGCCTGGCTCGAGATAGATGGCTTCGGCCCAGCCACCGAACAAGCCTTCACTCGCGGGATCGGTGATGCCGTACACCCGGCGCGCCTCGCAGCGGGTCGGCGTCCGCGTCACCGTGCAGGCGCGGCAGCGGCCGCAGGTGCGATGCACGTCGAAAAACACGAGCCGATCGCCCTCGGCGATCGCACGGCCGTCCACACCCCGCACGGGGCCGTGGATTTTCCTGGCCACGCCGACCGACACATGACCGGGAATGATCGGATAGGGCACGCCGGCGAGGCGGCCGTGCCACAGATGCACGTCGGTGCCGCAGATTTCCGAGTACAGGGTTTCGAGCAGCACCGATCCCGGCTGCAGCGACGGCTCGGGAAACTCCCGCAGCTCGACGGGCACACGCGGCGCCGGCATGATCGCGGCCATCACAGACATGGCTGTTGAAGCACGTTAGAATAGCCCATGCCTCTTTTCGAATACGAATGCCGGGGGTGCGGGCACCACTTCGAATACCTGACGCGCGCGGAGCAGTCGCCGACCTGCCCGTCGTGCCGGGGCGAAAACCTGCAGAAACTGCTGTCGGTGTTCGCGGCGCACTCGGACAGCCCGGCGAAATCGTTCTCGTCGCTGCCGCCGGAACCGTGCGGTTCGTGCGGCGACCCGCGCGGCCCGGGCTCCTGCTCGATGAACTAGTGGCCCGTACACGCTGAACAAGGACCAGATCGCGGAGCGCGGCGCCCGGCGGGCAAGGCGTGACGACTGAGAATACCGGGAGTATTTGAGGGAGGAGCAACGCAGCCGGCCGGGATGCCCCGCCCGCGAGGTGATCCTTGCTCAGCGTGTACGGGCCACTAGCGTTCGATCAGCGCGAGCGGGCGAATCGGCGATCCCGTGGCGCCGCGGAACTTCAGCGGCACACCGACGAAACAGAACTCGTGGTGTCCGGCCGCGGCCAGCTCCTCCAGGTTCAGGTTTTCGATGATGTGAATGCCGTGGGTCACGAGCAGATGCACGTGGCCGTACAGCATCATGTTGGTCTCAGGATCGCGCTCCTCCATCGAATCCCAGGCCATGTTGTCGGCGCCGACGGCGGCGACCTTGCGATCCGCGGCCCATACGTTTCCCGACTTCGATACACCCGCCGCATTCAAATAGGTCGCCTCGTCGTTCCACGTGCGGCCGAAGCCGGTCCGGACGAGCAACACCTCGCCGGGATTGACCTGCACGCCGGCCGCGCGCGCGCAGCCGTCGAGATCGTCGGCCGTGATGGCGTAGTTCTGCGGAAGGATGTCGACACCCTTCCAGCCGGCCACGTCGAGCAGCACGCCGCGCGTGAGCAATGGCTTGATCGTTTCAGCGCCGTGCGCACGATATCCATCGGTGCGCTCCACATCGTCCACGGCCACACCGCCAAAGAATTTCAGATCGCAGGCCTGGTGACACAGCGCGTCGATATGCGTGCCGCTGTGCTCCATCATCGTCAACACACCTGACGCGCCGGAGCGCGGACCGAATCGCTCCGGTTTGTACGAGTCGCGATGGCGTCGATGCAGGCCGTAGAAGTAGCCGGGTTTGTGCGCGGGATGCACCGGCATGCCCGCGAAGCGCGGCTGCTCGAGATCGAACACTCGAGCAGCGGCAAGACGTTCGATAAGCGTGGTCACCAGATCACCCGCGCAGGGTACTGCCGGATGAGTGGATCCGGCGTCGCGATGGCCATGCCGTGCACGATCGACTGTGCCACGAGCAGTCTGTCGAACGGATCTCGGTGGAGAAACGGCAGGCGCGACGCATGCAGGGCGGATTCCTCATCGATCGCGAGAGGCGCGATCGCTCGCGCCTCCCGCCTCGACGGAACGTAGGTATCCGGCGGTTCGGGTAGCGTCAGCCTGCCACGAGCATGTTTCTGCGCAATCTCCCAAGCTGAGGCGGCGCTGAGGAACACGTCGTTGTCAGGATCGCGAAAGAGTGCCGCCACGCGCGGCGTCAGCCTCGTATCGCCGGTCAACGCCCACAGGAACGTGCACGTATCGAGCAGCACCCTCATCGGCGCCGGCGCTTGCGGGGACGCGCTTTGTAGGTCGGCGTGGCTTCGGCGACGCGGTTCGCCTTCGGCGCTTCCGGGAAAATGGGGCCGTTGTAAAACTCGTCCAACTCCGCGTCACTCATTGGTTCGTAAAACGACGGCGGAATAATGACGCCGGTCTCGCCGCCGATGGGCCGCGGCTCGGTCCGCTTCTTGAGAACGGCCCGTAACTCGGCGACCGGCTGATTCCGATTGCAGATGATCACGGTATCTCCGTTGGCGACCGCCTCCAGGCATTCCGAGAGCTTCGCCTTGGCCTCGTTTATGTTGACCATCTTCATGGTCATGATTATGACCAGTTATAAGGTGTTCGTCAAGGTAGGCGCACGAGCCTGATGATGCCCGCCTCCGCCACCGGCTCCTGGAGCCGCGCGGCAGCCCGAGAAGCTGCTGCCGTGGATGCATTCCACAAGTGGCAAGGACGAACGGCAATCGCCTGGTCATGCTCATTTCAATCCATCGATGATGTACAGCTCGGACAACACGCGGAAGTAGTTGAAGAGGTAGTGATCGCCGTCCGGCGCGAACGCCGTGCCGCCGAGCGAGACAACGCCGGCCGGGTCGCTCACCGCGATGGTGGCGACCGGTGTTTGCGCTGCTGTCGCGACGTCGACGCGGGTAATCCGCACGGGCGAGTCCGCTGAGCGCACGAGAAAAGCCTTGGAGTCCGCCAGCCAGCCGGCAAAGCCGTTCCGCGGCAATGGTGGCATCGGCGTGATGGAGCCGCTGTCCATCGCGAACAAGGCCGGCGCTCCATCGGTGTTGAGAACCGCGAGCCACCGGGCGTCGGGCGAGACGAAGAGACCCGTGACGCCTTCCGGAGTGATCGCTTTCGGCGGTCCGCCGGCGACCGAGAGCTCGTAGGTGCGCGGCTTTCGATCTTTCTCATTGCCAATGATGACGAGGCGACGACTGTCGGAGAACCACCGCACGCCGGTGATACGTTCGAGCGGTGCAACGTCGAGGACTCGCGCGTCGCCTGCACCGATCGGCAGCATCTGAATCTCCTGCCGGCCGTCAACGAATTGGGCGGCCACCCACTTCCCGTCGGGCGAGATGCTGCGCGAGGCGCCGTCGCCGACGCGGATCGCCGGCGACCCGTCGGTCGGCCGCACATACACGCCATATTTCTCGCCGGCGCCTTCGCCGCTCTCCGTAAACGCCATCAGGCGCGCATCCGCCGACAGCGACACCGCTGTGGCCCAGTCGAACCACGCCAGCTTGCGTTGGTACTGCTCGCGTACCGAGCCGAACTGCGTCTCGGACCGCATCGTCTGGCCAATCATCAGCACGCGGCCGGCGGCGGTCACGTCCGCCAACAGCATGCGCTGCGGCGCCCGGAACACGAGCCGCTCGCGGCCGGTGGTCGACACCGCCCACAGCGCCCGCATGCCACCGGAACGCGTCGCCGTGAACCAGATCTCGCGACCACCGGGACCCCACGCCAGTCCCTGGATGCTGATCCACCCTTTCGACAGCGTCCGTCGTTCCTTCGATCCGAGGTCGATGATCTCGACGTCGCCCTCGTCACCGCCGACCGCGTGCGTCACAAACGCGATCTGTTTCGCGGCGGGCGAAATCCGCACGTCCGAGATCCAGAACGGCGCCGTATAGAGAACCGTTCCGAGTGGATACTCGACCCGCGTGCTCGGGGGGTTGGCGAACGACCGGACCACGGCGAGCTGCGATCCGTCGGGACTCCAGTCGGCCGCGACCACGTTCTCGAGCAGTTCCCGCGCCCCGCCGCCGGCCATGGGCGCGCGCGCGAGCGTGCCGGCGACTATGAACGGGCCGTTGCTGGCCGCTTTGAGCGAGACGGCAAGCTCTCCCGTCGTCGCGATGGCCAGGAGGTCGGCGGGCGGCAGCGACACGGAGCTCGATTCCGGACTCTGCTCGCGTACGGCATACAGCTCGATCGGCCTGCCTTCCCAGGCGGCCCCGTAAATCACGCTCTTGCCGTCAGGTGCGAAACGCGCGCCGCGCACCGTTCCGGATCGAAACGTGAGCTGTTTGATGGCTGGCTGCGCGGGAGCAGCCCGCATGCCGCCGAGCGCGAGATACGTCGCGCCAGCGACGAGCATCGACGCGAACGCGGCTGCAGCGATCGCCGCAGGCACTCCCACACGCCGCCCCGTCACCGGCGTGGGCGGAAGATCGTGTGCGGCGCTGGTGACGTTCGACACGGCGTCGAGCGCGAAGGCGACATCGCGGGCCGACTGGAACCGCTCGAGCGGATTCTTCTCGAGGCAGCGCCGAATCACGCGTTCGACGGCCGGCGACAGACCCTTCACCGATCCGGCCAGCTCCGGCGGATCCTCTTTCAGGATCGCGCTCATCGTCTCGACGGCGGAGCGGCCAGTGAACGCGCGCCGGCCGGCGTACATCTCGTAGAGCATCGCGCCGAGGCTGAAGATGTCCGACCGGCCGTCGACGTCTTCGCCGCGCAGCTGCTCCGGCGACATGTAGCCGGCAGTGCCGAGCACCGTCCCGGGATCCGTCCGCAGCGCCGTGGCCTGCGTCGCCTGTGACGCGCCCGGCGACGTCGGCGCCACCAGCTTCGCCAGGCCGAAGTCGAGAATCTTCGCGCGGCCGTCCTTCGTGACGATGACGTTGTCGGGCTTCAAGTCCCGGTGGACGATGCCGCGCTCGTGCGCCGCTGCCAGGCCATTGGCGATCTGCGCCGCGTAGTCGGTCGCCTTCCGCGACGGCAGGCTGCCGGCGTCGAGGATCTGCCGCAAGGTCTGACCGTCGAGCAGTTCCGACACGACATAAGAAATGCCGGCCTCGGCGCCGATGTCGTGGACGACGAGGATGTTGGGGTGATTGAGCGCGGCGGTCGCGCGCGCCTCCTGCTCGAAGCGCTGCAGGCGGTCGGCGTCAGCCGACACCGATGTCGGCAGCACTTTGAGCGCGACCTCGCGATCGAGCCGCGTGTCGCGCGCGCGAAACACCTCGCCCATGCCGCCGGCGCCGATCGATCCGAGGATTTCGTAGGGTCCGAGGCGCGCGCCGATTGGCAGGGACATGGTGCGAGGGATTGTAGCGCGGGCCCTACGGCTCGTGCCCGATCGGCGCTGGATTCGCCGTGGATTGCCGGCTATTCTCGCCTCGTGCGCGTGCTGCTCGCCATCCACAATGCGTACACCGATGCCACGAGCGGCGCGGCGCACAGCATCCGCATCCTGATGAACTGGTTGAGCGATGCGGGACATGAGTGTCGAGTGCTCTCGACCGCGCGCTTCGATGCCACACCGCATGCCGATATCGAGGCGCATCTCGCACACCTCGGGGTCCCCCTGCGACGAGAGAACCCACCCCGATCGTTCGTCCGTTCGGTTCGCAAGCCTGCCAATGTGGCGGTCGGCCGGCCCACGGTGCACGTCACTGTCGGCCGGGTGCCGGTCTCGATGCTCATGACGCGGCACAACCGGCAGCCGGATCGTCTGGAGTCAGAGCAGTATCTCTTCCTGCTCGACGACCTGCTGTCGACCTTCGCGCCCGATCTGCTTCTCAGCTACGGATCGCATCCTGTCGTGTTCGAAGCAATGCGTCGCGCCCGACGACGGGGCGTCGTCACTGTCTTCACCCTTCGCAACCGTGGTTATGACGAACGTCATCTGTACGATGATGTCGATCACGTATTCACCACGAGTCCATATTTGAGCGAGGTCTATCGGGAGAAAATCGGGCTGATCAGCACCGGCATACCATCACCGATCGATTGGTCGGAAGTGCTCGCTGTGGACGGCGCGCACAGCTTCGTGACGTTCGTGAACCCGTCGCCGCACAAGGGCTCGCTCGTGTTCGCGCGCCTCGCCGATATGCTCGGATCCCGCCGGCCGGACATCCCGATCGTGGTGGTGCAATCGGCCACCGACGCCGGCAGCCTGAACGCGATTCCGGGGTTGGATTTCGCGAAGTACCCTCACATCATGGCGGCGCCGCCGCTGCCGCGACCGGCCGACTTCTTCGCGCTGACCAAGATTTTGCTCGTGCCATCGGTGTATCCCGAATCGTTCGGGCGCGTGGCGGCCGAGGCGCTCGTGAACGGGATTCCGCCGCTCGTGAGCGATCGCGGCGCGCTGCCCGAGACGGTGGCCGACGCCGGCCGTGTGCTTCCACTGCCCGCCGCGATGACTGTGTCGTCACGGGAGCTGCCGAGCATCGACGATGTCGAACCGTGGTTCAGCGCCGTGTGCGAGCTCTGGGACGATACGGCGCGATATCGAGAGGAATCGCAGCGCGCGCGAGAGACCGCCGCACGACTGTATGGCGAGCCAGTGTTGCGGCAGCGGTATCTCGATTACTTCTCGTCGCTCGATCGCGGCGGCCATCTGTTCGACTAACGATCGTCGCGCGTCGACTTCGTTTTCCGACCTCGACAGTTCCACCTCAGCAAGCAAGGTTTTTCAACCTCAGCATTTATTGTCGTTGACACGTACACGCGCGTGACCAACGATGCACAGTCCTTTGAACGACGCTCTTGTTCATTCCAGGGAGGCACATCATGACGACGAGCACCTCAGTGAAGATGGTCGTTTGTGGAGTGGCGCTTGTTTCGCTGTCGACGGTTCGCGCAGCGTCCGCTCAGCCCACCTTCGGATCGGCTTGCTTCGGCAGCGGCGGCTTTGGCAGTGGCGTCGGCGCGTGCGTGGAGTTCCAGCCGGGGCACCAGGAGCACCGCATCGACTTCCCCGGAGAGGGTCATTCGTTCAAGATCATCGTTGACGTCACGACGCCGTTCTTTCTCGAGGTGGAGCGCTTCTTACTTGCGCCACCAGGTCCGACATTACGCTATCCAGATCCGACCGAAGCGTGCATTCCGTACGCGGGTGCCACGTCCACGACTTTGGGAGACTGCGCGCTGTACAACGTGACGGCCTTCGATGAAAACGGCAACGAGATTCCCCAACAGGACGCCGATCAGTACTTCGACGGCAAGATACACTACCGGATTGCATGGGACTTCCCCACGTTCACCACGCACGGCGCCGCCTTCGACAACCCGCGCGGACTGCGCGCTGAAGACAGCCTCAGTCCTTTCTTCGACATCACCGACGGGGTCTTTCCCACGCTGCAATCCGGCCAGGATCCTGCTGTCGACTCGGCCGCGGACGGCTTCTCGCAGTACATCGTCGTGCACCAGCCGCACGAGAATCGTCTGGCGGGCTGCCAATCCCCTCTCAACTGCAGCTGACCCGCTGAACCCGAACGCCAACGTGTTCAATGCCGGCCAGACGGTTCCGGTGAAGGTGGTGTTGAATCCGATCGAGAAATCGGCGGACCTTCGGCTGACGTACACCGGTCCTGACGGCACGTTCAATCTGGCGACGTCGGCGGGCAACTCGAACGTCGACAACATGTTCCGCCGGACTGGAAACAGCTTCCATTTCAACTGGAAGACCCCGGCCATACCCGGCGTGTATCAGCTGACGATTTCGCCCGGCACGAACTCCGGCGATCTGTTCGCGCCGACGACGATTCTCGTGACGCTCCAGTAGCAGTCTGTTTCAAACAGGCCGTGGGCGGACCGCTTTGTCCGCCCCGGCGTGCCAACGCCGAGCGGCTATGAGGAAGGCGCGTCGAACACCGGCTTCAGATCGATCCGGTTGGTGAGTTGGTCGCTGTTGGCTTCTTTGCGGATGTCGTCGAGGATTCGCCGCGCATCTGCGGCGTGCCGATCGGCGTCGGCCGCGCGGTTGGTCTTCCGCAGGACGGTTGACAGCAGATAGTGGCTTTGCGCGAGCAGGGTTCGAAGCCCCAGCTTCTCGCTCAGTGCCACGGCGCTCTCGAGCTCCCGCTTCGCGCCGGCGTAGTCCTTTGCCTCCAGCAGACCCTGCGCGAGGTAGACGGACGATTCCACGGCCAGATATTTCAACCCGAGCTTATTCGACTCGTCGGCCAGGTCTCGCAAGCTCCTGATAACCGTCGCCGCACGTCCGTCCTTGACGACCACTTTCGCCAGATTCAGCCGCATCCGCAGCAGGACCTGGCGATCGGTGACCCGCGCAGCCGCCTGCTGCGCCTGCTCGAAGAGCGATCGGGCGTTCTTGAAGTCGCCCCGATAGAACAACCGCTCACCTTGAAAGTTCAGGGTCTGCGCGACGAGAACAGGGTTTTTCACCTCACGCGCCACGTCGAGCGCCTCGTCCAGGCTCTGCTTGGCTTCGTCGCCTCTACCGATTTGGCTGAGCGCGCTGCCGTAACCGCTCAGCACCTCGCCAAGCCAGAAGCTGCGCTCCTGCAACACGCGGAAGGTCTTGAGCGCCTCCTCCTTCGCATTGACGGCCGCGCCGTATCGCCCCTGGTACTCGAACAGCGTCCCCATGCTGTACGACTCGATGGCCGCACCACGTTTGTCGCCGCCGCCGCGCCGAAGCTCGAGGGCGCGAAGATAGTGGCCCAACGCCCGGTCGTATTCGCCCATTTTCGACGACGTCTCGCCAAGATTGTGAAGGACGTCCGCGATGTCGCCGCTCACTTTCAGCTTTTCGCGCAGCTGCAGCGACCGCTCGAAATAGGTCTGCGCGTCTTCGTACTGACCTCTGGAAAGATACGCGCTGCCGATGTTGTTCAGACACAGCGCCTCGAAATTCTGGTTGCCGATGTCGCGCTGAATCTGCAGCGACTCCTTGAACAGCGCCAGTCCCTGATCGTATTGGCCGCGGTCGTTGTGGAACGTTCCGAGGTTGATGAGCGTCGTGCCGAGCCCTCGCTGGTCGCCGAGTTCGCGCTGCAACTGCTCGGCCTCTTTGTAGCTCGCCAGCGCCTGCATCGGCCTGACCCAGCCGGTTCTGCACCTGCGCGACCTCGCCGAGCGTGACGGCGATCCCGCGCTTGTTGCCAATCCGCCGTTTGATGGTCAGCGATTCCTGGTAGTTACGCAGCGCCTCGTCCGGTTTGTTGAGCCGCTTGTAGGCGACGCCGATCGCGTTGAGCACGTCACCTCGCTGCTCGTCGTTCTCCAGCTGGATGGCCAACGTGAGCGCGTTGTTCAAGTATTCGAGCGCCGGCTGGGCGTTGCCGCGCCGTATCTCGACGCGGCCCATCGCAAACAGGCCGTTCACGAACTTCGGATCGCGCGCCAGGACTTCCGCGTACTCGGCTCGCGCCTTGTCGAGTACGCCCGGTGTCCTCGTAGAGCCGGCCCACCGTGAACCTGACGTCGGTGTCCTCAGGCGACACCTTGACCAGGTTTTCGTACGATGCGATGGCCTTTTGATTGTCGTTCAGGATCGCGGGCGTGAGCCGCCTCGATCAGGTACCGTTCGCGCGGCGGCAGTTTCTGACTCAGGTCGATCGCGCGTCGGGAGGATTGCTCCGCTTCCGTGTCATGTCCGAGATTGGCATGGGTCTGGGCCAGCCGCGAGTGGGCGAGCGCAAACTCGGGATCTTCGCTCGTCGCAGACTCGAAGCGCTTGAGCGCCTCGAGATTCTTCCCTTGCCGCGCCATCTGCAGGCCTTCGTTGTAGTCGCGAAGCGCCTGCAGGGACGTCGACGACGGTTTGAACGACGTTCGCCTGCAGCTCCTTGATGACGTCGGGCGACGCAGGCCACGTTCGCTTGAATGGACCGCGCCAGCTCGTCGATCGCCTTCAGCAGTTCCGACTCGCTCGGCGCCTCGACCTTCAGTGGAATGGTGCGCTGGCGCTTGTAATCCTGGAATGTCGCGTCGATCCGGATCTGTCCGCCGACGCGCAGATACTGGCCCCACAGGACCGTGTCCGCGTTGGTGAATTCGGCCAAGCGCCGAAGCGACTCGGCATCGAAGGCCGTGTCGGGCGCGATGCGCAGATCGCGCAGCGTCTGATCGAGCCGATCCGACGAAACCGTCCGCAGGTACGCCGATTGACCGACGTCGGTCCTCAGCATTTCCGCCAGGCTGGTGCCCAGCCAGGCCAGGGCCGGGTCGCCCGACGCGTTGCGGAACGGCAGAATCGCCAGCGAGACCGACGGTCCGCTCGCAGTCACCGCCGGCGTCGCCGCGGGCGTGCGCCGTGACGCAGCGCCACGCCGCCGGCCACGACCGCCAGGATCGCGACGGCGGCGGCGGCCGTTTTCCAGACCCGCGGACGCCGCAGCACCGCCCAGCGCGGAGGTCGTGGCTGGCGCGATGCGCGTCGAGATCGGCCAGAAGCTCTTCGACGCGCTGGTAGCGGAGCGCCGGATCGCGCTCGAGACAGCGACCGACGATGCGCGCCAGGTAGTGCGGGCACGTCGCCGTGCAACGTGCGGATGTCGGGCGCCTGCTTGTTGCACGCGCGCCGAGAGCCGGCTCATCGGCGTCTCGCCCGTGAACGGACGCTGTCCCGGTGAACAGCTCGAACAGGATGATCCCGAGCGTGAAGATGTCGGACCGGAAATCGGCCGGTTCGCCCATCGCCTGTTCCGGCGACATGTACTCGACCGTGCCCAGCACGGTGCCGGCCATCGTGTACTGCGTGGCTTCGATCGATCGCGCGAGGCCGAAGTCCATCAGGTAGGCCTGGCCCGCACGGTCGATCATGATGTTGGCCGGCTTCAGGTCCCGATGCGCGACGCCGGCCTGGTGGGCGGCCGCAAGCCCCTCGCAGACCTGCCGGACGATCGCCAGCGCGAGATCGAGCGGCAGTCGCTCGTGTCTGATCATCGTCGCCAGATCGACGCCTTCGATGAACGACATCGAGATGAACTTGACGTCGCCGACCTGCCCCAGGTCGTGGATGCGCACCACGTTCTTGTGCGTGACCTGCCGCGCGACCGATAGCTCGCGCTTGAATCGGGCGTCGGCATCGGCGTTGCTCGCGTACTCCGGCCGGATCACTTTCAGCGCGACGGCCTCGCCGAGCTCCTGATCCCACGCGTGGTACACGTGCCCCATGCCGCCTGATCCCAGCAGCTTGATGATCCGGTAACGGCCGAAGGTCTCGCCGAGCTGAAGCGTGCTCGCACCGGGTGTGGAGATCCCGGGCTTCCGGCTGGCCGACCTCGGCGTGGTGAGCTCGCCGTCACGGACGGACGCGATCGTCGGGGGTGACGATTCGGGCCGAGTCTGAGCGGTCGGATCGCTGCGCGAGCACGGCTACGGTCGCCTCTGAGTCCGTGATCGTGGCTGGCGTGACCGGAAAAGGCGTGGAACAGCGAAAACAGCGGTCAAGCGGCGCCGGCGTTTTCGTTCCGCAGGCTGGACAGATCATGACATTCCGAAAACCGATGAGGCGGCGAACACATCAACCCGTCGGGTCCGGTCGGTCGACCGAGTGTACAGCATACCTGCCGCAGTAAAACCCAGTGCCGCAGGTACCGTTGAGTTAGGCCGTTGTGGTTCCTTATCGCGCCGACGATCCGGGCGGACGCGGCAGTTTCCGATCGAGATTCGCGGCGTTGTAGACGTAGGTGGCCATGACGATCGCCGCCTGACGGATGTCTTTGATGTCGACGCGATCGACCGTGTCCATGTTCGTGTGGTGCGTGCGGATGTCGTAGTTCACGTAGTCCTGAATCGGATTGAAGCCCGGCAAGCCGATATCGGTGAAGGCCAGATGGTCGGTCGAGCCGATCGGCTCGATCACGTTCTTGCGCGCGCCGACCGCCTTCAGCGGATCCAGCCAGCCGTCGAAGATCGGCCGCACCTCTTCGTTGTTCTGCAGGTACCAGCCGTAGATCGGGCCCGACCCGTTGTCGATGTTGAAGTAGACGTCGAACTTGTCGCGCGCCGCGGCGTTGGCGTCGCCGGCCAGGTGCTGTGCGACCCAGGCGCGCGCGCCGAGCAGGCCCTGCTCCTCGCCGCCCCACAGCGCGACGCGGATGGTCCGCCGCGGCCGCGCCCCGACAGCTTTGAGGATGCGCATCGCTTCGATGACGGTCGCGGATCCGTCGGCGTTGTCGGTCGCGCCGACGCCGGTATGCCACGAATCGAGGTGGGCGCCGACCATGACGACTTCGTCGCGAAGCGCCGGATCGGTTCCGGGCAACTCGGCGATCACGTTGTAGGCGTTGCCGCCGTCCGCATCGTAGAAGCGCGATTCGACCTTCACGCGCAGCTTCACGGGTGTCGGCCGCTCGAGCAGGCGGACGATCATGTTGTAGTGCTCGGCGGACAGCGTCACCGACGGCACCGCGCCGGGCCCGCCGTCGCGCCCCGTTACGAACACCGTCCCATGCTCGCCGGTGCTCGGCTTGAGGATCGCGCCTGCGCCGGCGTCGCGGAGTGTCTGCGCAATCCGCTGCGCGGGCGTGGGCGTCGCTTGTCCCCCGCGGCCCGGTCCGCCTGCTCGCCCTACGCTGGTCGCGTACGCGGCGGAGTTCGGCTCGTAGCTCGGGTCGCTCGGCTGCGGGCGATCCTTCCGGACGAAGTTCGTCAGCATCGGCTGTGTCATGACGATCGCGCCTTTGAGCGGCGCGCGCATGCCGTCGACGTCTTCCGGCGATTTGCCGCCGATGAACAGCGGCGCCGCCACGAGCTCGCCGCTCGTCGGCGCCGACCAGCCGTCGGCGTAGCCGATGAGCGCCAGGTACCGGGGCTCGATCATCTCGACCACGAGCTTCTCGAGCGTCCAGCCGCGGCCGAACTTCCACGGCTCGAGCCGCGGATTGGCGAGCCCGTACGCCGCCAGCTCAGAGCGCACGAACTCCGCGGCCTTCGTGTGCGCCGGCGACGCCGTCAGCCGCGGACCGATGTCGATGGTGAGCGTGTCGAACACGCGCTGGACCTGGGAGCGTTCGGTGCCTTCTGCCCGAATGCGCTCGAGCACATCGCGGTCAGAAGGGGGCTGCGCAGTGACAGTGACCGCGAGGACGGATAGCGCGGTGACGGTGATCCTCGTCATGGCTGATCGCTAATGGCTGATGGCTTATGGTCGATAGCTGGATGGTTAAGCATCTTGCAGAAATTCAACATGCAGGCAATTCCGCCGCGCAGATTCTGCCACGTTTTTTGGCACATTCAGCGAACATCAACGAGTTACAGGCGGCTCGGTTCTTGAGAAGGGCGCACGCTATGGAATCCAGAATCATCTCTGAGCGCGCCTTCAGGTTTGCCTGTCGCACCGTGAAACTGTGCGAGTTGCTGTGGCAGAAGGGATTTGCGGCGCGAAAGATTGCGGACCAACTGTCCGACTCGGGAACATCGATAGGAGCCAATACGGCCGAATCGCAAGGCGGGCAAACAAAGCCCGACTTCGTGGCCAAACTGGCCATTGCAAGGAAAGAGAGCTGGGAAACCATCTTCTGGTTGAAGCTCGCAATCGCGACGTTAGGACCAAGCCGCTGGCGCGGCGGACGCTACGCGTAAGCCTCGCTCGATCGGCCGAGTAGGGTGGGGGTCACAGGAGGTGTCTTGTGACCCATTGTCGGCAGGTGATGCTGGAGGAGCTCCAGCGCCGTAACTTCGCGTCCACCACGATCTCGTCCTATCTCCACGCCGTCGAGCAATTCGCTCGACACTTCAAGTGCCGGCCTGACCGGCTGAATCAGACGCATTTGCGATCGTACCAAGCGTATCTGCTGCGCGAGCGAAAGCTGCGACCGCTGACGGTCCGCCTCCACGTCGCGGCGCTGCGCTTCTTCTTCGTGAAGACGCTGAAGCGGCGGTACCTGCTCGACGACACGCCGTACCCCAAAGCCCCGCGGCGGTTGCCGCAGATCCTCAGCGTCGAGGAAGTGGCGCGGGTGATCGACGCCGCCGACAGTCTGTCGCACCGCACGATGCTGATGGTCCTGTACTCGACCGGCATGCGGAACGCGGAGCTTCGGCATCTGCAGGTCGCCGACATCGACAGCCGGCGGATGGTGATTCACATCCAACGCGGCAAGGGCGGGCGCGATCGGTATGTGCCGCTCAGCCCCACGCTGCTCACGACGCTGCGGATGTACTACCGGTGGATGCGGCCGAAGACGTGGCTGTTTCCCGGGACGGTCGACGGCTGGCGAGCCGACAAGCCCATCACGCCCAAGATTCTCTGGGAGGCTTGTGTCGTCGCCGCCCAGCGCGCCGGGCTCCGCAAGCGCTGCTCGCCGCATCTCTTGCGGCATTCCTATGCGACACACCTGCTCGAGAGTGGCGCGGACCTCCGGACCATTCAGCTGCTCCTCGGCCACGTGGAGATTCGGCACACGGTGCTGTATCTCCATCTCTCGCGCACGCATCTGCAGGCCGTCGCGAGTCCCCTGGACGCGCTGACCCTCTCGACGCCCGACACCGCGCGGCGCACGCGGCTGAAGCACCGGCGGTGACGCGGCCACCTTTCGAGGTGGCCGACATCGTGCGCCAACACGGCGATCGTTTCCTGGAGACGCACCGCACCTGGATGACCGGGCAGCATCGACGCGTCCTCCGCGCCATCGCCCAGTGTCGAACGGCGGCACTCGGCGGGCACCGCGATCGCTGCGATCGGTGTGCGCAGTCGGCCCTCTCGTACAACAGCTGCCGGGATCGCCATTGTCCCAAGTGCCTGACGGCCGCTCGTAACGTGTGGGTCGCTGCGCGAGAACAGGAACTCCTACCGGTCGGCTACGTGCACCTCGTCTTCACGGTGCCGGAGCCGGTCGCCCGCCTCGCGTTGGCCAATAAGCGCATTGTGTACGACCTCCTGCTTCGGGCCGCGGCGGCGACGCTGCTACAGGTCGCGGCCAACCCCAAACGCTTGGGCGCGGCGATTGGCGGCCTCATGGTCCTCCACACGTGGGGGCAACGTCTCCAGCATCATCCGCACGTCCACTGTGTCGTGCCCGCGGGGGGATTGTCGCCAGATCGGACGCGGTGGATCCACGCACGCCCGACCTTCTTTCTCCCGGTGCAGGTGCTGCGACAGGTCTTTCGCGGGAAACTCGTCGCCGGCCTCCGCGCCGCGTTTCGCGAGGGACGGCTCTCGTTTCCCGGCGCCTTACAAACGCTGGCCCCTGAATCCGCCTTTCGCGTGTGGCTCCGATCGCTCCATCATCAGCCGTGGGTCGTCTATGCCAAGCCGCCCTTTGGCAGCCCCGCCCACGTGCTGCACTACCTCGCGCGGTACACCCACCGCGTCGCCATCTCCAATCACCGACTCGTCGCCGTCACGGACGACACCGTCTCCTTTCGGTGGAAGGACTATCGGCACGGGAGTCAGATGCGCACGCTGACGCTTGACGTCAACGAATTCCTCCGCCGCTTCCTCCTGCACGTCCTGCCGAAGCGCTTCGTCCGCATCCGCTACTTCGGCCTGCTGGCACCTCGGTGCCGCACCCACGATCTCGCGACGTCTCGCACGGTCTTGGCCGTCGCGCCGCCACCACCAGTCACCATACCGTCTGTCGGACCCACGCTCCCGTGCTCGTGGCCGTGCCCGCGCTGTGGGGCGCCCATGCGCATCATCGAACGGCTGACCGCGCGTCAGCTCTTCCTCGAAGCCCTCCTCGCAGTCACTGTCCATGACAGCTCGTGAGCGGCGCCTGCGCTTCGCCCTCCGCACTCCGTCGCGCTCGTACGCGCGGGCGCCGGAGCTGTGTCAGCTCGGCGGCCACGGCGTCCATGAACATCCTGTCGCCACCCGCCCGCGACGTCTTGACCGCCTCGATCGGACCTCCGTCGTTACGACGCACGCGCCGACGCCAGGGGCTCTCACGATTCAACGCCCATAGTCATCCCCCGCGTCCGCCGCACACGCCAGCGGCTTGGTCCAAACGGCTCTATCGAAAGTGACCCGGTGGTCAGCATCCCGCTTGAGGCGTGCGTCCGCGCGCCGGGTCACTCCCGATAGAGTCCTACCGTCAGTCGCGACCAAGGAGGAAGTCGCATGGGAGCTCGATGAAGCACAACAACTGAAAGCGATGATTACGCAGGCCGTGAAGACTGGTCAAAGCTCAAGCTGGCGGGGCGGGCCAGACCATCAGCCATGAACCATCAGCCATCAGCCATTAGCCATTAGCCATTAGCCATGGCCGTGATCATCTAGCCATGACGCGCGGTGGAAGGCCGCAGCCGCCCGAACGTCGCGGCCGACACCCTGCCGAGCCAGGCCTTCGCCCGGGCGCCGACGACCGCCTCTTCGAGCGCGACGAACTGTTCGTAGGCGACGGGGGTCAGCAGCAGCGTCAGGAACAGGCACAGTGACTGGCCGCCGATCACCGTCACCGCAATCGCCGCGCGGCCCGTGCCGCCGATGCCGATGCCGAGCGCGGTGGGAATCAGGCCCGCGATGATCGCGAACGTCGTCATCAGGATCGGCCGCAGGCGCGTGCGGCAGGCCTCGACGATCGCCTCGCGGAGCGGCATGCCGGTCGCGCGCAGCGTGTTGGCGTAGTCGACCTGCAGGATCGAGTTCTTCTTCACGATCCCGAGCAGCAGGAGCATGCCGAGAGCGCTCCAGAGATTCAGCGTCCGCCCCGTCGCCCACAGCGTGAACATCGCGAACGGCACGGCGATCGGCAGCACCAGCATGATGACGATCGGCTGCATGAAGCTCTCGAACTGCGACGCGAGCACCATGTAGACGAAGATCATCGCCAGCCCAATCGCCATGATCAGGTTCGCCGTCGTCTCGTCGAGGATCTTCGACTGCCCTTGCAGGCGGAACGTCATCTCGGGCGGCAGGTTCAGGCCCGCAAACATCTTCCGCACGTCGTTCGCCGCTTCGTCGAGCGCGTGACCCGGCGCGAGAGCCGCGGTGAGCTGCACCGTGAACTGGCGGTTCGATCGCTGGAGCGTGCTCGGCCCGACCCCGCGCTCCACGCGCGCGATGTTGTCGATGCGCACCGGCCCGTTCAGCGAGGGCACCGTCAGCCGGCCGACTTCCTGCGCGTCGCGCCGCTGGTTTTCCAGGACACGGATCTTGACCGGATACTGCTCCTGCCCTTCCTTGTAGAACGAAATGCGATCGTCGCCGGAAACGGCGAGCCGCAGCGTGTTGCCGACGGTGGCCATTCGCACGCCGAGATCGGCGGCGCGGCGGCGGTCGACCGCCACGTGAATTTCCGGATTCGAGACGCTGAGACTCAGCTTCGGCTCGGCGATGCTCGGCAGCCGCTCCGCGGCGGCGAGCGCCTGCATCGAATACTCGCTGAGCTGCTTCAGGTCCGGGCCAAGCATGTTGGCCGAAATGGCGAAACCACCCTGGCCTTCGCCGCCGCCCAGCGCATTGCGTGCGGACACGCTCGGCTTGGTGCCCGGGTACTTGGCCAGTCGCTGCCGCAACTCCTCAATGATCTCGCCCTGCGTCCGCGAGCGTTGATCGGGCGGAAGCGCGTGAAAGTTGAAATGCACATGCGTCGCCGCGCCGCCGCCACCGCCGCCGGCCGCTCCGCTCCCGCCTGGATTCACCATCGGTTGGATGTCGGCGACACCCTCCATACCCTCGAGATCCTTCAGCACGCGGAACGCGAGCTCCTCGCTCCCCGCGAGCGACGTCCCTTCGGGCGCGTCCATGTGGACCGTCCACTCGCCCATGTCCTCGTTCGGCACGAACTCCCGGCCCAACATGCGATTGAGCGGAATCGTCAACAGAAAGATGACGGCCGAGACGCCGAAGATCACGCCTGGATGCGCGAGCGCCCACTTGACCTGACGCGTGTACCACGTGTCGAGCCAGTGAAAGAAGCCGGCTTCCTTGGTCCGGTGATCGCGCTGGGCGTCGGCGAGCCTCAGGAAGCGCGAGCTCAGCATCGGCGTCAGCGTGAAGCTGACGAGCATCGACACCAGAATCGAAAACGCCATCGTCAGCCCGAACGGGTTGATGAAGCGGCGCGCGTAGCCGGTCATGAAGGCAATCGGCAGGAAGATGACGACGAGCGACAGCGTCGTGGCCATCACCGCCAGCGCCACCTCGCGGGTGCCCTGAATCGCCGCTTCGAGCGGCGACACGTTCTTTTCTTCGATGTAGCGGAAGATGTTCTCGAGCACCACGATCGCATCGTCGATGACGATGCCGACGGCGAGCGTGATGCCGAGCAGCGTCATGTTGTTCAGGGTGAACCCCATGAGCCGCATCAGCGTGAACGACGCGATGATCGACGCGGGAATCGCGAGCGCCGCGATGATGACCGCGCGAATGTTCCGGATGAAGAACAGCACGACGACCGCGGCGAAGAGGCTGCCGAAGATGAGATGCTCCTCGAGCGACGCCACCGAGGCGTAGATGAACTTGGAGTCGTCGCGGACGATCGTCAGCCTGCACCGACTTCGGCAGCGAGCGCTCGATCGTCTGCAGCCTCGCCCGGACGCCTTCGATGACCGCGACCGTGTTCTCGCCCATCGCCCGCCGGATGTCGAGCAGCACGGCCGGCTTGTCGCCGAACCAGACCGACGAGGTCGGACGCTCGACGCCGTCTTCGGCGTAGCCGATGTCCGACACCCGAATCGGCGTGCCGTTCTTGGTGGCGACGACGATGTTGTTGAATTCCTCGGCGGCGTCGATGCGGCCCATCGTCCGGAGCAGCAGCTGTCCCTTGCCCTGCTCGACGGCGCCGCCGGGAATCTCGACGTTCTCCGCGACCACGGCGTCGCGCACCTGCGCCATCGACAGCCCGTACGAGTTCAGCTTCTCGATGTCGACGACGATGTGGATCTCGCGCGCGCGGCTGCCGGCGATGGTGACCTGGCCGACGCCGTTGACGGTCTGGATGACACGGGATACCTGCTTGTCGGCAATCTCGGTCAGCGTCCGCAGGCTCATCGAGTCCGACGACACCATCACCGACATCACCGGATCGGCATCCGGATCGACCTTGGTGATCACCGGCGGCAGCAGTTCGGGCGGCACGCTCTTGATCGCGCCGGCGACCTTCTCGCGGACGTCGTTGACCGCTTCGTTGAGGTCGCGCTCGAGCACGAACCGGACGGTGATGTTGCCCGCTGCCTTCGCTGATGCGCGCCGAGATCTCGTCGATGCCGGAGACGCCGCTGATCGCCTGCTCCATCGGCTCGACCACCGACGACGAGATCTCGTCGGGGCTCGCGCCCGGCAGCGACAGCCTGACGTTGACCGTCGCCGGATCGGCGCGCGGGAAACAGATCGACGCCGAGATCGCGGAACGAGAAGATGCCGAGCACCACGAACGACATCACGAGCATCGTGGCGAACACCGGCCGGCGGACGCAGAGTTCAGAAAGCATCAGGTTTCTCTTTCCACGCTCGTGGTGAGCTTGTCGAACCACGAGCTCGTCCTTCGACTGGCTCAGGACGAGCGCTCCTCTGTTATTCGGCGGCTTTTGCTCCCGTTGTCACCTTCATGCCATCCGCGAGCTTTTCGACGTCGGTGACCGCGACCTGTTCGCCGGCGTCGACGCCGCTCAGGATCTCGATCCGATCGCCCAGGCGCTCGCCGACCTTCAGCTCGCGGACGACGAGCTTGTCGCCGTCGACCACGAACACGCGGTTCACGCCGTATCGGTACTGCAGCGCTGCGTACGGCAGCGGTAGACGGTCTCGTCCAGCCTGCCGCTCTCGATGTGGACGCGCGCGAAGGTGCCGGGCTTCAGCGTGGCGTCCTGATTCGGCACGAGCGCCTCGAACGGAAACGCGCGCGTTGCGGTGTTGACCGCGGGGCTGATGCGCGACAGCTTGCCGGTGAACGTCTTGTCCGGGTACGCGTCGACGCGCAGCTCGACGGGTTGCCCCGCGCTGATCCACGGCGCCATCCTTTCGGGAATCTCGGCCATCACTTTCAACGGATTCGATGCGCACGACGGCCATCACCGGCATCTGCGTCTTCACCAGCTCGCCGAGGTTGACGAGCCGCTTCTCGACGTAGCCGTCGAACGGCGAGCGGATATCGGTGTCGCGCAGCTGGCGATCGGCCAGCTTCGCGCTGGCTTCAGACGCCTGAATGCTGGCGCGCAGGTTCTTCGCCGATCTGCAGCGACGACTCGTAGCTCGGCCTGCTTCGACTCGCAGCGTCGCCTCCGCGTCGTCGAGTTGTCTGCTTGCGGAATCAGCGCGCGGCGTTGCAGTTCCTGCGCGCGTTCGTAGGCCTGCTTCGCCTGTTGCAAGTTCGGCGGCCGCCTTCTGCACGTCAGGCGTTTTCTCGATGTCGGGAAGATGCTGCGGATCCGGCGCGCCGTACTGCGCCAGCGCGCGGGCGAGCGCGGCCTTCTGCTGGTCGGAGCTGTATTGCTGTTTCTCGTTGTCGAGACGGATGAGCGTCTGCGCCGGCGGATCACGCGATCGCCGAGATCGGCGAGAATCCGGCTGACCTTGCCATCCGCCTCCGATGAAATCGTCACCTGATCGACGGCGGCCAGCGTGCCGACGACCTCGACGCTGCGCCGCGTCGATTCCTTCTTCACCGTCTCGACGCTGACACGCTTGGCGGCCGTTTCGCGGCCGCGCGCCTGCGCCGTCTCGCTTTTCGAACACGCCGCGGTCGCCACCGCAGCGACCGCCACGATAGTGGCCAAGAGACGAGGTCTTAGTGCAACAGATGAGATCATGACAGCAGGGCCCCCGGTCAGCGGAAACCTGAAAAGTATACGTCTCGGCCCGAGGCCCTCGATCGTTGTCACGGATTGTATCGATGGCGTTTGGGTAGGTCCGGCTAAAGCCGGACCCCACGTTCGTCGTCATCGGTGGCGCTCGTGGGGTCCGCCTTCAGGCGGACCTACAAATGCACTCGTCGCAAACGCAGCGCGTTGGCGATGACCGACAGCGAGCTCAGCGTCATCGCCGCGCTCGCCCAGATCGGGCTGATCAGGACAGCCCGACAACCGGATACAGCACGCCGGCCGCGATCGGCACGCCGAGCGTGTTGTAGACGAACGCGAGAAACAGGTTCTGTCGGATGTTGCGCAGCGTCGCGCGCGACAGCCGGCGCGCGCGGACGATGCCGCGCAGGTCGCCTCTGACGAGCGTGATGCCCGCGCTCTCCATCGCGACGTCGGTGCCGGTGCCCATCGCGATGCCGACCGTCGCCTGCGCCAGCGCCGGCGCGTCGTTGATGCCGTCGCCGGCCATCGCCACCCGATGCGCCCGCTCGCTGCAGCGTCGGCGACGACGTCGCGCTTGTCGCCGGGCAGCACCTCCGCCCGCACGTCGTCGATGCCCGAGCTGCGCGCGCGATCGCCTCGGCCGTGACGCGGTTGTCGCCGGTCAGCATCACGATCGACAGAGCCCTTCGGCCTGCAGCTGCCGGATCGCGTCTCGGCGTCGACGCGCGAATCGCGATCGGCGACGGCGATGCACCCGGCCGGCACGACCGTCGACCGCGACGAGCAGCACCGTCTGGCCGCTGTCGCGATGCGCCTCGCGCGCGCGCCATCGGCTGCGTGTCGACGCCGAGCGCGCGCATCAACTCGGCGTTGCCGACATCGACCGGCGCGTCCGTCGACGCGCCCGCTGACGCCCTTGCCGGTGGTCGACACGAACCCGAGACGCGCGCGGAATCGCGATGCCTGCGCGCCTCGGCCGCGCCGACGATCGCGGCCGCCAGCGGATGCTCGCTGCCGCGCTCGACGGCCGCCGCCAGCCGCAGCACCTCGTCCTCGGTCCAGCCGGGCGCCGGCTCGATCGGCCGTCACGCGCGGCCTGCCCTCGGTCAGCGTGCCGGTCTTGTCGACGACCAGCGTGTCGACGCTGCGCGAGCAGTTCGAGCGCTTCGGCGTTCCTGATCAGCACGCCGGCCTGCGCGCCCCGCCCGGTGCCGACCATGATCGCCATCGGCGTCGCCAGGCCGAGCGCGCACGGACACGCGATGATCAGCACCGCGACGGCGCTGACGAGCGCGTGCGCGAAGCGCGGCTCCGGTCCCCACACGCCCCACGCGACGAACGTCAGCGACCGCGACCAGCGACGACGGCCGGCACGAAGTACGCGGCGACGCGATCGGCGAGCCGCTGAATCGGCGCGCGCGTGCGCTGCGCCTCGCCGACCATCCGCACGATCTGCGCGAGCAGCGTCTCGCCGCCGACGCGCTCGGCCCGCATCGTGAGCGTGCCGTTGACCGCGATCGTCGCGCCGATGACGCGGTCGCCGGCGCGCTTGTCCACCGGCATCGACTCGCCGGTGACCATCGATTCGTCGACCGCCGCCTCGCCGTCGACGACGACGCCGTCGACGGGCACCTTCTCGCCGGGGCGCACGCGCAGCACGTCGCCGGCGCTGCACCGCGTCGAGCGGCACGTCCTCTTCGCGGCCGCCGCGCACGATGCGCGCCGTCTTCGGCGCGAGGCCCGAGCAGCTGCCGAATCGCCGCGCCGGTGCGATGCCGCGCGCGCAGCTCGAGCACCTGGCCGAGCAGCACGAGCACGGTGATGACGACGCGTCGTGTCGAAGTACGTCTCGACCCCGCCGTGCATCCGGAAGCCGTCGGGAAAGAGCGCCGGCGCGACGCGTCGCCACCGCGCTGTAGACGTACGCCGCGCCGACGCCGATGCCGATCAGCGTGAACATGTTCGGGCTGGCGTTGACGAACGACTGCCCACATGCGCTCGAAGAACGGCCAGCCGCACCAGAGCACGACCGGCGTCGCGAGCGCGAGCTCGATCCAGTTCACCGCGCCGCGCCGAGGCGATGCATCAGCGCGCCGCCCGCTGACCATGTCGCCCATCGTCAGCGAGAAACACCGGCGCGCCGAGCACGACGCCGATCCAGAACCGGCGCGTCATGTCGACGAGCTCGGGATTCGGCGCGTCGGCATCAGCGTCGGGCGACGCGTCGGCTCGAGCGCCATGCCGCACTTCGGACACGCGCCCGGTCCGTCGCTGACGACCTCCGGGTCCATCGGGCAGGTGTATTCGACAGCTCGGGCTCGGTGCTCGGTGCTCGGGTGCTCGGTGCGCGGTGCTCGGGGCTCGGTGCCTGGTGCGCAGTGCTCGGTGCTGGGTGCTCGGTGCGGGCGGCTTCTTCAGCCCGCCGATCGTGATGACAGCCGGCGCAGGCGCTGCATCGGCTCGCGCGCGCCGGACAGATACTTCTCGGGATCGGCCGCGAACTTCGCGACGCAGCCTTTCGAGCAGAAGTAGTAGGTCGTGCCGTCGTGGTCGACGTGCCCCGCGGCGCGGTCGGGATCGACCGTCATCCCGCAGACGGGATCGAGGACGCGCTCGGCCACTGTCGAAGGCGTTCAGCGTGCTCAGCGACGGCACCGCACAGGTGTCGGCGACGAGCTCGTCGGCCGTCGTGAACCGCGGTTCGATGTCGACCGGCACGGCGGTCAGCTTGTCGAGCGCCGCTTCACGACCGGCGGCCGCACGACGCCGAGCCGATCGCGGAGCGCCTTGGCCTTCGCGTAGTCGCCTTCGGCCTGAATCGTCATGATCGTCGCGCGTCAGGCCGCGAACGCCGTCCTTGACCTTGGCCGCGATCGACCGCGAACGTGCCGTCGCGGCCGCGCGACGAAGCCGCCCTGATCGAGCAGGTAGTTCAGCTGGACGGCGATGCCCCGTGCCGTGCGCTTCGTTGACGCCGAACCGGATCGACCGGAACGCCGACGCGAGAAACGTCGTGTAGAGCGATCGCTCGAGCGACTTCGGCAGCACGCCCTTGTCGATCATGTACTGGATGGCGAACAGGCCCGAGATGTCGGCCTTGGCTTCCTCGAGGAAGCTGTACGTTTCCTTCAGCTCCTGCCGCACCGTCGTCTGCCGTCCGCCGACCGTGATGTTGTGCGGCCCGAGCCCGTGCATCAGCTCGTGGACGACGATGTGCGTGAAGAACGCGTCGAACGACAGGTCCTTCTGATCCGCCGGCGACAGCACGACCTTCGAGATCGGCACGCAGCGTCTTCGCGAACTTCGCGTCCTGCACGTTCTTCAGCATCACGCGCTTCGCGCCCTTTTCGCGCACGACGCGCTCGTCGTTCGGCAGGTTGAACGCCGCCGTCTGCACGCCGCGGTTGCGCGTCGCCGGCCGCGAAGATTTCGTTGACGACGACGATCGGCGCGAGCGCGCCGAGCTTCGGGTTGCGGTACTTCGGATCGATCGGCAGGTGATTCTCGATGTCCTGCAGCTCGCCGGCGAACTTCTGCAGCTTCGCGGACTCGGCTTCGTCCGCACCGTGATGAACGCCTCGAACGCCGCCTTGTAGTTGAACAGCTCGTCTTCGTAGACCTCGTACGGGCCGATGGTCGGCTCGATCGCGCCCTTCAGCTCCATCCAGGCGACGTCGCTGTCGTAGTAGTCGTTCGAGAGAAACGCGTCGGCGCGCTTCGTCAGGAACGTCTTCAGCGTCGGCTCCGTCGCGAGCGCCGGCCGCCTCGCGCAGCAGCGCGGCGGCGCGCGCCAGCTCCGGCTGATACTCGACGTTGTAGGGCACGAGCGCGAAGCTGTTGCCGGCGCGGCGAATCATCGTGAAGAACCCGGTCGCGCGGGCTCCGTTCGGCTTCCGGGCAGCGACTGGATCCAGCGCTCGATGTCGGCCTTCGACGCGCCCTCGGGATAGAAGTTGGCCGCCGCCGGCTTGGCCGGCGCGCCCGGGACGAACGGCTCGTTGTGATCGAGCCGCGACCACGGGCCCTTGTTGATCAGGAAGTAGTGCAGCCGCGCGCGGCCGTTCGGCGTCTCGTCGCGCGCCAGGTCGAGCAGCATCGCCTCGTTGCCCGCCCAGACCTGCCGCAGGAACAGCGCGTCGATGATCTTCGACGCCTCGACGAGCTTGGCGAGCACGCGCCGATCGGCGGCCGACAGCTTCGACAGATCGGCGCTGATCTCGGTCGGCGCGAATCGCGCGGCCATGGTGTGAAGTGTCGTGGGATCAGGCATCTGCTGCGCTTGCCCTCGCAGGATTCGAATGGCGGACGCACTGCTGAGCAGGAGCGCGACGCCAACCGCCAGCCGCAGGCTTCGTGTCATCATTCAGGCTAGTCTACAACTGTGAGCCGGCACGTGATACGCGTGGTCGTCTGTCTGAGTCTGCCCATCGTTGCCGTCGTGCTCCAGGCGCAACGCGGGACGAGGGCGGATGTTCGGCTCGACACGCTGACCCTTCCGTCCGGATTTTCAATTGCGGTGTACGCCGACATACCCGCGGCGCGCTCGATGACCCTCGCGCCAGACGGCACGGTCTTCGTCGGCACATGGGGCGACACCGTGCACGCCGTTGTGGACCGCAATCAGGATGGGCAGGCAGACGAAGTCATCGTCGTGGCCGACAGGCTGCAAATGGCCACCGGCGTCGCGTTCACGAACGGATCGCTGTTCGTGGCAGACGTGAACCGCCTGATCAGGTACGACGAGGTCCTCGAGTTCGTCAACCAGCCAGCGGCGGCTCGAACGACGAAACCGCCCCCAACCGTCATCACCAGCAGTCTCCCGAGGGAGTTCCACCACGGGGCGCGATACCTCGCGGTCGGTCCAGATGGACTGCTGTAACTGGGCATCGGGGCGCCGTGCGACATCTGTGAGCGCGCCGATCCGTACGCCGCCATGGTGCGAATGGAGACCGATGGCAAGGGCCTCGAGGTCATCGCTCGCGGCGTTCGCAACAGCGTGGGCTTCGATTGGGATCCGATGACGAACGACCTCTGGTTCACCGACAACGGACGGGACTTTCTCGGCGACGATGCGCCGGCGGACGAACTGAATCGCTTGACGAGGAACGGCGACCACTTTGGATATCCGTACTGCCACGCGGGCACGATCCCGGATCCGCAGTTCGGCCGACCGGCACGTTCGTGCGCATTCTACACGCCGCCCGCGCAAAAGCTTGGCGCGCACGTGGCGCCGCTCGGCATGAAGTTCTACACCGGCGAGATGTTCCCGCCGCAGTATCGCAATCAGATTTTCGTCGCCGAACACGGTTCCTGGAATCGGTCGACGCCGATCGGCTATCGCCTGTCGGTCGTGCACCTCGAGAACGGGAACGCCGTGCAGTACGAGACGTTTGCCGAGGGCTGGCTTCAGGGCTTCCGGGCGTGGGGACGACCGGCCGATGTGCTCGTGTTGCCGGACGGCTCTCTGCTCGTCTCGGACGACACGGCGAACGTCATCTATCGAATCACGTACCGGGCGTAACGCCGGATGCGTCAGCGACCTTCCCACTTGTGGTCGGTGCCGATGCGCAGGAGCGCGCCGACGGTTGGAAGGAGGGTGAGCCCGCCGCCGTACGTCACGCCGTGCAATGAGCTCTTCGGCACATACAACAGCGTGGCTTCAGCGAACAGGTGGAGGACACCGTAGCGAAGGTGCGCGCCGCCGAGCACGCCGACGTAGGTCGCCTCCAGGTCCTGAAGCCGATCCAGTTCGTCGTGATAGGACTCGCGCGTTACACGTGGCCCGACATACACACTGCCCTTGCGCCGCTCCGCAGGGTCGGTGAGCAGGAACTCGGCCGGCACCGCGACATCGATGGCGCGGAGATTTTCGTGCTGCGCCGGGAGGTCTTGACGGTGAGTCGTCGCAAACCCTGCGTGCACGGCGACGCTGCTGCGCGGCCCGAACAACTCGCCGAGGCGCACGTTCGCGCGCCACAGCACCCCCGCCGGGTCACCGCCTTCGGTGCCGCCGTACGCCGCCGCTGACACGCTGACGCGATCGAGAACGCCGATCCTCAGGTTGAGATTGAGGATCCCCGCGCGTTCGCGTTCCTGACCGGCCAGGCCGTCTCCGTATTCCACACCCACGGCGACGCCGTTGGCCGGAATCGTCGTGCCGCCGTACGTCAGCGGGAAGGGGGACTTGAGGGCGACCCGCTTGGGAGCGACGCACGCGACGCACGTGAGCGCCGCGCAGGCGATGATGCCGGCGGACCTTGCGCGTCGCTGGACAGGTCTCGTATCGCCGTCTCTGGCGTCAGCGACAAGTGATACACCCCGGCGCGCTGGGTTCAGCCACCTGCAAAATCGAACGTCCACGGTTTGACACTTCGAGCAGGTGGAAGGTGTCAGCGACGCCGCGGGGCGTGCGTCGCGGCAGTCAAGTATTGCTGCGACACGAAGGCGACATACGTCCGTATCGAAGGCTCCACGAGGTCGCCCGCCGTTGCCGCCTGCTGCAGCCATGCATCGACTGCCTGGCGGGCGGAGCGGTGGACGACCGATTCGTCGGGGCCGGCGCCCTCTGCGAACCGCCGCTTCATCTCCTGGAGCGCGGCCGCGCCTTGCGACGATTTCAGCGACGCGGTGAAGAGGTCCACAACCTGTTTCAGCTGGTCGCGTTCCGCGCCGCGCTTCTGAAAGAACCCGGCAATCGTTTCATCGTCGCCAAACGCCGTGTTGTCGTCGAGCACGACGGCAATCACCTGCACGGTGGCGTCTTTGGGGAGCGGGTCCACGGGCACCATGCGCGCCTCGCCCGGTTGGAGCACGCGCAGATGCGGCTCTGCTCCTTGCAACCCGCTCGTCACCTCGCTCATGTACACATCGGCGGAGTGAAACACGCGGCGGATGCCGCCGCTGGCGTTGGGCGACGAGATGGCGAACGCCCAGGCGTTGATCGGTTGCGTCCCCGTGTTTCGAAGCTCGACCTGGCTCGGTGGACCGGAGACCGCCTTCAGCGCCAGCGGCGGATCCGCCGCGACGAGACCGAGTATCAGCGCGATCAGCCAGGCCATACTGCTCCTTACAACGCTCGTGGTGAACTCGTCGAACCACGAGCTCATCCTTCGACAAGCTCAGGATGAGCGTGTCGGTTGCAGCCTAATGCACGCCGCGTGACATCTGCAGCGACGCGGGATCCGCGCCGAGGCGGCGAATGGCGGCTTCCCACATGAGGTCCGCGGGTGTGTTGAAGACGAGGTCGCGATCGACGTCGCTCATCAGCCACGCCGAAGCGTGAAGCTCCGCTTCGAGTTGGCCCGGCCCCCAGCCCGCATAACCGACGATCAGACGCGCGAGCGGCGGCGGCGTGGGTTCGAGCAGACGCAGCAACAAGTCCGGCGACGTGGAGAGGTACAGCTTGTCGCCAAGCCGCACGCCGCTCCGCGCCTCATGTTCGTCCGGTTCCTGACCGACGAGAATCCAGGTTCGCTCCTGCTCCACCGGACCGCCAACCCACACCTGCAGCTCTCGATCGGTCGACACCGGCGGATCCAGATTCACCGTGACGCGCCCTGTCGTCATCAGCGGCCGATTCACGACGAGACCCAATGCGCCCTCATCGCTGTGTTTGCAGAGGAGGACGACGGTCCGTATGAAGTTCTCGTCGATGAGCTGGGGCATGGCCAGAAGGAGGGACGGCGCCAACGAACCCATAAGCCCTATTTGACACCTAAGCCGGGCAACGGTGAAGAGGTTTTTCCCGGATCGCAGGGCTGAAGCCCTGCGCCACAATTCGACAGCGCGATCTGGATGTTCCGTCGCAGGCCCTGTGTCTTCGCGCGCTGCATCGCGCTGCCGCGCAGTGCGCCGGCCAGCTCGTCGTCTCCACGTGCGGCCAGCGCCGCGATGTTCACGCCGTCCCACGCGGCGCGCGGCTGCCAGGCGCGATCGGCCGAGCGTGGCGCCGTCATGTTCCACGGACAGACTTCCTGACAGATATCGCAGCCGTAGACGTGCGTGCCGATGCGCTCGTGGAGCGCCGGCGGCAGATCGCCGCGATGTTCGATCGTAAGATACGAAATGCAGCGCGTCGAGTCGAGGACGCCAGGCGCGACGATCGCCGCAGTCGGACACGCCTCGAGGCACAGCGTGCACGTGCCGCATTGATCGAGCGACGGCGCGTCGACCTCGAGCGGCAGGCTGCAGATGATCTCGCCGAGGAAGATCCACGATCCCAGCTGCGGGTTGATGACGCAGGTGTTCTTGCCGATCCAGCCGATGCCGGCGTGCCGCGCGTACACGCGCTCCTGCACCGGACCGGTGTCCACGTACGCCCTGCGCCTCGAACGGCTCCGGCGAGGCGTCTCGCATCCATGCCAGGAGCGGTCGAGGCGCGCGCCGATCACGTCGTGATAGTCGTCGCCCCAGGCGTAGCGCGCGATCTGCGCGCGTCCACGATCCGCGCATTCGGTTGAGTACGGGCGGTCGGTGTTGTAGACGGTCGCGGTTGCAATCACCGTGCGCGCGGTGGGCATCACCGCGCGCACGTCGGCGCGGCGCTCGGAGGATCGCTCGCAGGTACGCCATGTCGCCGGCGTAGCCGCGATCGAGCCACTCGCGCAAGAAGCCGAGCTCGGCGTGATCTGTGGCGGCGGCGATCCCGCAGGCATCGAAACCGAGCCCGCGGGCCTTCTCTTTGATCAGATGCGAGGTCAGTGATCCCATCTGTCCGCGGCGTCCGCCTTTATGTAGGTCCGGCTAAAGCCGGACCCCACGTACGAGAGGATCGGCGGAAGTAGCTAGAAGGACGCAAGTTCCTAGTCAGTCCGTGGGTCCGCCTTTAGGCGGACCTACAGAGCTGACGCAGCACGTACGGCAGAATGCCGCCGTGCTTGAACGCGACGAGCTCCTCCGGCGTATCGATGCGCGCCACGCCGCGAAATGCGATCGTGCCCTCGCCGCTCTGCGCGCGAACGGTGACGAAGCTGCCGGGTTGGAGGTTGGATGCCAGGCCGATCACGTCGTAGCGCTCCCGGCCGGTCAGACCGAGCGATGCGGCGTTCTGGCCGCCTTCGAACTGCAGCGGCAGCACGCCCATGTTCACGAGGTTGCTGCGGTGGATGCGCTCGAAGCTCTCCGCGATCACCACCTTGACACCCAGGAGCAACGTCCCCTTCGCCGCCCAGTCGCGCGACGACCCGGATCCGTACTCTTTTCCGGCGACGACGATCAGCGGAACGCCGGCCTCCTTGTATTTCATCGCCGCGTCGTAGATCGTCAGGACTTCGCCGGTCAGGTTGATACGAGGTCCATCCGCCTTCGGTCCCCGGCGCCATCTGGTTGCGGAGCCGGACGTTCGCGAACGTTCCGCGCATCATCACCTCGTGATTGCCGCGGCGCGCGCCGTAGGAATTGAAGTCGTGTGGATCGACGCCGTGCGCGATCAGATACTTCCCTGCCGGGCTGTCCTTCTTGATCGACCCCGCCGGCGAAATGTGATCGGTGGTGATGCTGTCGCCGAGCAGCGCCAGGACTCGCGCGCCGGCGATGTCGGCCAGCGGCGTGGTCTCCATGGTGATGTCGGCAAAGAACGGCGGGTTGCGAATGTAGGTCGACTGCGGATCCCACACGAAGCGATCGCCGGTCGGCACCTGCAGACTCTTCCAGCGCTCGTCGCCGCCGAACACGTCGGCGTACTGCTCACGAAACATCTCCGACGTGACGGCGGAGAGCATCGTGTCCTGAATCTCGCGCTCGGTCGGCCACAGCTCGCGCAGGAACACCGGCACACCCGTCGCGGTCGACGCCAATCGGCTCCGTCGTCAGATCGATGGTCATGCGCCCGGCGAGCGCGTAGGCAACGACCAGCGGCGGCGAGGCCAGGTAGTTGGCGCGCACCTGCTGCTGGATGCGGCCCTCGAAATTGCGATTCCCGCTCAGCACCGACGCCACCACGAGATCTCGCGCGTCGATTTCGGCCGACACTTCGTCGGGCAGCGGGCCGCTGTTCCCGATGCACGTCGTGCAGCCGTAGCCGACGAGGTGAAACCCCAGTTGCTCGAGGTACGGCATCAGGCCGGCTTTCACCAGGTACTCCGTGACCACTTTCGATCCCGGCGCGAGGCTCGTCTTCACCCACGGCTTGCTGCGTCAGGCCGCGCTCGACCGCCTTCTTCGCCAGCAGGCCGGCGCCGATCATCACGCTCGGATTCGAGGTATTCGTGCAGCTCGTAATCGCGGCGATCACCACGTCGCCGTCGTCGACAAGACGCTGCGCGGGTGGCGCCGCCGGCGGGTCGGCAACGGCGACGCCGCCCTCGGCGGTCATCGTCGACTTGGCGCCGGATCGTCGACGGTGTTTCGGCAGGTCTGCTTGATGCCGAGCCTGCATGCCGCCGAGCGCGGACAGAAATCCGCTCTTCGCCTGCTTGAGCGACACACGATCCTGCGGCCGCTTCGGGCCGGCGAGGCACGGTTCGACCGAGGCGAGGTCGAGCTCGATCACCTCCGTATAGGCCGGATCCGGATCCCCGGCATTCCTGAACAACCCCTGCGCGCGCGCGTACGCCTCGACCAGCGCCACCTGCGACGCCTCGCGACCGGAGAGGCGCAGGTAGTCGAGCGTCATCGCGTCGATCGGGAAGATCGCAATCGTCGCCCCGTACTCGGGACACATGTTGCCGAGCGTGGCGCGATCGGCAATGGTCAGGTTGGCCGAGCCCGGTCCCGAAGAACTCGACGAACTTTCCGACGACGCCGTGCTTGCGCAGCCGTTCGGTGATCGTCAGCACCAGATCGGTCGCCGTGGCGCCCTCGGGCATCGGGCTCCCGTGAGCCGGAAGCCCAGCACGTCGGGAATCAGCATCGAGATCGGCTGACCGAGCATCGCGGCTTCGGCTTCGATGCCGCCCACGCCCCACCCCACCACACCCAGCCCGTTCACCATCGTCGTGTGCGAGTCGGTGCCGACGAGCGTGTCGGGGAAGCAGACGGTTCCGTCCGGACCGTCGGCGGTCATGACGACGCGGGCGAGGTATTCGAGGTTGACCTGGTGAACGATGCCGGTATCGGGAGGCACGACGCGGAAGTTCTGAAACGCGTTCTGGCCCCAGCGCAGGAATGCGTACCGCTCCTTGTTCCGCGAGAACTCGAGCTCCGCGTTCAGCTGAAACGCATTCGACAGACCGAAGTAGTCCACCTGCACGGAATGGTCGATGACGAGCTCGACGGGCTGAAGCGGATTGACGCGTGCGGGGTTGCCGCCCAGACGCACGATGCCGTCGCGCATCGCTGCGAGATCGACAATCGCCGGCACGCCGGTGAAATCCTGGAGCAGGACGCGGGCCGGCGAGAACGAGATCTCGCGCTTGATCGGATGCGCCGGGTCCCAGTTCGCGAAGGCCTCGATGTCAGCCGCCTTGACGAATCGGCCGTCCTCCTGCCGCAGCAGATTCTCGAGGAGGATTTTCATCGAGAACGGCAGCCGGCCGACGCCCGGGAAGCCGGCAGCTTCGAGCGCGGGGAGACTGAACATCTGAACGGATTTCGGGCCCCCCGGCAGCGGGGTGCGCGTGCCGAAGCTGTTGACGGTCGCCATCAGCGAATCGTACTACGCACCTCCGTCCCCGCTGGACAGCTTCCGTCCCAAGGCATGAATGCTGCAGATTCAGCACGAAAGGCCAGCCAAAGCTACGAAATTCGGCCTCATGACGGCATTTCGCAATGAGTTTTGTGCACAACTGGCACGATTCTGGTAACATCGCAGCTCATCGGAGGGGCCGCGGGATGACGTTGACACAAGTCAGACGCAAAACGGAACGGATTCGGGAATTCTCGGCAGTGCCCTTCCTGCTCGTCGCCGGCGGTCAGCCTCGCGGGCGCGATCTTCCGGGCGGCGCCCCAGGCGGTGACCGGCGGTCCCCTCAACACGGGCGACGTCGCGTGGATGCTCACGGCGACCGGTCTCGTCCTCTTGATGACACCGGGCCTCTCGTTCTTCTACGGCGGCATGGTCCGCACGAAGAACGTCGTGTCGACGATGCTGCAGAGCTTCGTGGCGATGGGCGTGATCAGCATGCTCTGGATCGCGATCGGGTTCAGCCTGTCGTTCGGCGACAGCTGGCACGGCCTGATCGGCAACCCATCGACGTTCTTCATGTTCACGCGCGTCGGCGCTGCGACGCATCCCGATCTCGCGCCGACCATTCCGCTGATCCTGTTCGCGCTCTTTCAGCTGAAGTTCGCCATCATCACGCCGGCGTTGATCACCGGGTCGTTCGCCGAGCGTGTCCGTTTCTCGAGCTATCTGCTGTTCATGTGCCTGTTCAGCGTCTTCGTCTACTCGCCGCTCGCGCACTGGACGTGGCACCCTGACGGCTTTCTGCACAAGCTCGGCGTCCTCGATTTCGCGGGTGGCACGGTCGTCCACATGTCCGCCGGCTTCGCCGCGCTCGCAGGCGCGATGATGCTCGGCCGGCGCAAGACGCACCAGGCGGGCGAGGCGCACACGCCGGCGAATATTCCGTTCGTCATTCTCGGGACCGGGATGCTGTGGTTCGGCTGGTTCGGGTTCAACGCGGGATCGGCGCTGTCGGCATCGGGGCAGGCGGCAATGGCGTTCGCGACGACGAACACGGCGTCGGCGGCTGCGGCGCTGGCCTGGATCTTCTTCGACCGCATGCGCGGCCAGAAACCGTCGGCGCTCGGCGCCTGCGTCGGCGCCGTCGTCGGCCTCGTCGCGATCACGCCGGCGGCCGGCTACGTCAGCATCGGCGAGAGCATGTTCATCGGCACCTGCGCCAGCGTCGTCTCGAACCTGATGGTGCACTGGAAGAACGCCTCGACGCTCGACGACACGCTCGACGTGTTCCCCTGCCACGGCGTCGGCGGCATGGTCGGCATGCTCATGACCGGGCTGTTCGCGAAGGATGTCGGGCTGACGTCCGGCCATGCGTGGACGTTCCTGGTCCATTGCGGCGCGCTCGTTTTCGTCGCGGCGTTTTCGTTTGTCGGCTCCTGGATGCTCTATCGACTCACCAACGTGATCATCCCGCTGCGCGTGTCCGACGACCAGGAAGACATGGGGCTCGATCTCAGCCAGCACGGCGAGATGATGCAGGACAGCGTCATCGTCTCGATGGACGCGCCAGCCCTTGCGAAAACGGCCTGAGCCGTTCTCGCTGCTCCGAAGCCGCCAGGAACTCGTGTGTGTCAAGCCGGGGAGAGATTCGACGTGGCAGACCCTTGCGCGAGCGAGGACGGCTCCTGATGCATGCGTGGACACGCGACGACATCCGGCGCATCGGGTACGAGGTCGTTGACCTCATCGCGGATCACCTGAGCGGCATCGAAAACCGCCCGGTCTTCCGGCCCGTTCCCGACCGACCTCGCGCACCAGTTCCTGACGGCGCCCGCTCCGGAGGCTGGAGCGCCGGCCGAGGCCGTGCTCGCCGAGTTTCGCGAGACGATCGAGCCGTATCCATTCGGGAACGGTCATCCGCGATTCTGGGGCTGGGTCAACTCGCCGCCGTCGGTGATGGGCGTCTTCGCCGAGGCGCTCGCCGCCGCGATGAACCCCAGTTGCGCCGGCGGCAACCACGCAGCCATCTACGTCGAGCGCCAGGTTATCAACTGGTTTCGATCCATTCTCGGCTTCCCTTCCGAGTCGATGGGACTCCTGGTCAGCGGTGGATCGATGGCAACGCTCACCGCGCTGGCGGTGGCGCGCCACGTCAAGAGTGCGATCGACGTTCGTGTCGACGGCCTGCGCGGTGCGCCGCGTCCGTTCGCGTTCTACTTCACGTCGGAAGCGCACGGATGTGTGCGGAAAGCGATCGAGCTGCTTGGATTCGGCAGTGGAACGATTCGCACGATCCCCATCGACAACCACTATCGGATGGACGTTCCAGCTCTCGAAGCCGCTCTCTCCGAAGATCGAGACCGCGGCGTCCAGCCGATCGCGGTGATCGCCACGGCTGGCACGACCAACACCGGCGCGATCGACAACCTCGATGCGATCGCGGACGTTTGTCGCCGGAAGGACGTCTGGCTGCACGTGGACGCGGCGTACGGCGGGCCGGCCGTCCTGACCGCCGAATACGCTGGGTCATTACGAAGCATCGCGCGCGCCGACAGCGTCGCCGTCGACCCGCACAAGTGGCTGTTCGTGCCGGTCGAGGCCGGGCTCGTGTTCGTGCGGTCGGCGGACGAAATGCGCGAGGCGTTCAGCCTTGTCCCGCCCTATCTGCGAACGGCGCACGGCGTCGGCGGTCTGCCATGGTTCAGCGAGTACGGTTTTCAGCAGACGCGCGGCTTCCGCGCGCTGAAAGTCTGGATGACGCTGAAGCAGGCGGGGTTGTCGGGCTTGAGGGGTGCGATCGAGGACAACCTCGCGCTCGCTCGCTACCTCGCGGATCGCGTGGCGAGCGCGCCGGACCTCGAGCTGATGGCGCCGCCCAGCCTCAGCGTGGTGTGCTTTCGCGTGAAGGACCGAGATGTGAGCGGCGAAGCGCTGGACACGTTCAACCGCACGATCCTCGACCCGCCTGCAGCTTGGCGGCGAAGCCTTTCTCACGGGAACCGAGCTGGGTGGACACTTCGTCCTCCGCGCCTGCATCGTCAACTATCGCAGCCGGCGCGAGGACGTCGATCGGATGTTGGCGGCTGTCCGCCGGTGTACCGCTGAGCTGTTGTAGCGCGGCCCTTTCAGGCCGGGGCCCCCACCGCGCGGAGTGTGCGCGGGGCATGGAGAGCCGCGTCCGTCTGCCGCGGGCCTGAAAGGCCCGCGCTACTAATACCACCAGGAACGTCGTGCGTCTCGGGCGGCTCGACGCTCGTCGCGGGCCGCCCGGCGCGTATCCCGCTGCGCCTCGCGAATCGACCGGCGCATCTCCAAGCGGTCTCGAACTATCGCCCTCCGGACATCCCGCCTGGCCAGGTAACGCGCGCGCTGAGCCTCGCGCACCGCCTGGCGGATTTCACGGCGAATCTCCGACCGAAGGTGACCGCGATAGTGACGCCAGTGATCCGACGCCGAGGCCACGGAGGGCGTGAGCAGCAGGGCAAATGTAAGCAGGGATAGAGCGGTCGCTCGTTTCATGAGGACTCCTCGTGTCCCGCTTAGACGGAAGACCCCAGCCGTAAGTTGTCTGGATTCGACGGAACCGTTTTTCTGGTGGGTGACCGCTCGTTCAGCCCGACGCCACCATCGCGGTGCTCTCGTCGTCGGGATTGAATTGCCGGAAGCGGGACGGGTTGAACTTCAACCAATGCGACGTGTCGCCATCCTCGACCTCGACCCGAAGAGCCTGATGGACGACGTCGATTCGTGCGGGAAGGGGAATGAGGCGCCAGTCAGGCACCAGACGGCCGCCGTCGAACACGATGTAGCGCGCGCGCTCGCAGGTAGCGTCGATCACGACGCCCTCAAATGTACCAAGCCGCTGTCCGGCACGCGTCCAGACGTCGAACCGATCAACCAGCGGCGCTTGCAAATTTCGGCTTGCCAGGAAACACAGGCGAGTGGTGTCGGCGGCGTCGGTCACGATGGCCTACCCCCATCGAAGGCTAACACAACCGTAGGTTCGCGGCCAGCAGGTTCCCGACTACGCGGAGCATCCAACTCGATAAGGGCGGGGTCTAAGCAGCCAATTCGATGCTCGAAGTCCGGCACCTGGCGAAGCGCTATGGCGGGGTCACCGCCGTCCGCGACCTGACCTTCGACGTGCGTCCGGGCGAAGTCTTCGGGCTGCTGGGCCCAAACGGATCCGGCAAGAGCACGACGGTCAAAATCCTGGCGGGATTGCTGTCGCCATCGGATGGCCGCGTGCTTCTCGACGGACGCGATGTGCTCGGAGATCTGCTCGCCTACAAGTCGGGCCTCGGGTACGTCCCGGAAGAACCTCACCTCTACACGTATCTCACCGGCCCTGAATATCTGCAGCTCGTCGGCCGGCTGCGGCGAATTCCGGACGACCGCCTGGACGCCAAGCTCGAACGCTTCCTCGATTTGCTCGGACTGTGGGACGACCGCTACCAGACGCTCTCGTCGTACTCCAAAGGCATGCGGCAGAAGATCCTGATTGCCGCAGCCGTCCTTCACAATCCCCGCGTCGTCATCCTCGACGAACCGTTTTCCGGTCTCGACGTCACCGCTGCGCGGGTCTTGAAGGCGTTCGTGCGCGCGCTCGCCGACGAAGGGAAGCTCGTCGTCTTCAGCTCGCACGCGCTGGAAGTCGTCGAGCACGTCTGCTCGCGCGTGGTCATTCTCAAGGACGGCGTCGTCGTCGGCAACGATTCGGTGGGAAACCTCCGCGCGACGCTGCAACTCCCGTCGCTCGATGCGGTGTTCGCCGCGCTCGTCGCTGAAGAGAATGTCGAGGAGCGGACCGTCGGCCTCGTCTCCGCGATGACCAACTGACGTGAGCCAGGCGCTCCACCCTCCGCTGCTGATCCTCTTCCGCACGTTCTTCGCGCGCTTCTTCGCGAGCGAAACGGTGACGTCGGACGTCCGGCTGCGCCAGACGATGATCTGGGTGCTGGCGTTCCTGGTGACGCCGGGATTCATTCTGTTGATCGAGCTGTTTCCCGCGTTTCAGGCGGTCGTCCTTCGCGCGAAGCGTTTTGGTACGCCCGGGCTGGTGGACGACTGGCTCGAGTGGATCGTGTTCGTCTTCGTGACCTATTCGATGGTCACCGTCGGCCTCATCGCCGTCTTCGTGTGGGACGCGCTCGATTTCGACCGCCGCGATGCGATGGTGCTCGGCCCGATCCCCGTCCGCGGCCGGACCATCGTCACCGCCAAGCTCATGGCGCTGGGAGCACTGCTCGCGATTGCGACCCTGCCGATCAACCTGATCAACGCGTTCTTCTTCGCGGCCGAAACGGCTGATTCGGTGGGCGCGCGCGGTTTCGTCGTGCACTTCGCCGCATTTCTCGTTTCCACAGTCCTGGCGGCTGTGTTCGTCTTTGCCACAGTCGTGACTGTCCGCGGACTTGTGTCGATTGTCGCCGGCCAGCAACTTGCGGCCGCAGCAGGATCGTTCCTGCAATTCGCCTTCGTCGTCGGCCTGCTGTCGTGCGTATTTCTCTCGCCCGCTGTGTGGAAGATCCCGAGCGCGGCGCTGAACAACCCCGAGGCGATTGGCTGGTTTCCCACATCATGGTTCCTGGGACTCTTCGAGCGGGTTCGGGGGTCGACACGTCAGTACTTCGTCCCGCTCGGCACGCGTGCGCTGATCGCGGTGCCTCTCGCCATGGGGGCGGCCGTCCTCGTGTCGGTCATCAGCTTCGGCCGCGTGATGCAGCACGCGGTGAGCCGGCCGGGGACGACTGGCCGGCTACCGGCCCGCGCACTGCGCGCCGCGGCCCGGTCGCTCGCCGGCCGCCATGCCATCGCGAGGGCGACGGCGGATTTCGTGCTCTTGACGATCGCGCGCAATCGCGCGGTGCATACGCCGATTGCCATGAACGCGGCCCTGGGCGTCGCGTTCGCGCTCGCGGCGCTCACACGTGCCAAGACGTTTGCCGATCTGGCCAACCCGCGGACGATCGTGCTGTGGATCCCGTTGCTCGTCGGTTATTGGATCGCCGTCGGCATGCGCGCGGCGACATTCGTACCGAGCGAGCCGGCCGCCGCGTGGATTTTTCGATCGGCGGGTGCGGAGCGGGCGCTTGCGTTCAGGTCGGGTGTACGAGCAGCGGCCCTGAGCATCGTGCTCCCGCCGGCGCTGTTCCTGATCTGGGCGGTGATTGCGCCGCTCGTTGGCTGGCACGTTGCGGCGTGGCACTCCGCTTTCGTGACCCTCGTGCTCCTGGCGATGGTCAACGCCATGATGCTGACGATTCGGCACGTGCCCTTCACCGCGATGTACCGTCCCGGTCACGCGAAACTGCGGACACGCTGGCCGCTGTACTTGATGGGGATGTTCGCCGTCGCCGTCTGGCCGGTGCGAGTCGAGTTGCGTTCGCTCGGCGGCGCGGAACCTGAACTGCTGGCGGTCGCGGCAACCTTCGCACTGTTGTTTCACATCGCCGGAAGGTTGTGGGCCCTACCCGGACCGCCGGCAGAACCCGACGACGACATGGACGTGGACGAGGACCAGGCGACAGTGCTGAACATCGGCCGTGTTTCGAGAGCGCGCCACGATCCACTCGCCACGCATTGCTGACCCGTAGCGTTCCGCCACGTCACTGTGTAACTTTTGACCACTCGCGGGTGTCGGCCGCCTGAGCTTGCCGAAGATCTCGCGAAAACTCGCCAACATCCACGACAAACCGCCTGGCTCGGCGATTGCTCTCTCGGAGTGCGGAGATTAGAGATGCCACGCGAAACCTCAAGCCGCCCGCTCTGCTTCGTCGAGAGCCGACAACTCGAGGCCCCCTTCCTCGATCCGATCGACGTGTGGACGTCTGAAGGCCGCCGAATCGGGTCGCTCGACGGAGTGGTCGTCGATCCCGAGGAGAATCGCGCGCGTTATCTCGTCGTTGACCGCGGCCGGTTCCGGCCCAATCGCTGCCTCATTCCGCTGCCCGCCCGACTGGACGTCGTCCACCACGCGCTGTGTGTAGATACCGATGATGTCGATCCCGCGGAATTGCCCGAGTTCGACGCCCGTCTGTTTTCACATCTGTACTAGACCGCTTCACCGCAGCGTGTCGAGAAACTGTCGCGCGATCTCTCGGGGATCGCGATGTTCGACGTCCGCCGCGTAGTTCATCGCGCGCATGTCGGCGGCGGTAATGCGACCCGACAGCCGTTCGATCGCCGCGCGAACCGTCGGGTAGCGAAGCAGCGTGTCGGCGCGCGCGACGGCGGCGGCATCGTAGGGCGGGAAATAGTGCCGGTTGTCTTCGAGCTGAAACAAATCCAGCCCCTTGATCAACCCGGCGGTCGCGTCACCAGCGATGAGGTCAACTTGATCCGCCGCAAGGGCGCGATAGCTCAACGTGAGATCCATCACTCGCGGCGGTGCCGGAAAACGCAACCCGTACGCTTTGGCCAGGCCCGGATACCCATCCGGCCGTCCCACGAACTCGTAGCCGAATCCCGCGCGCCATCGCGGCGTTTCACCGGCCACGTCGTCGATGGTCTTCCAGCCGCCCGCGCGCGCGTCCGCGCCACGCACCAGGATGGCGAACGTGTTGTTGAAGCCAAGCGGCGGCAGGAGCGTGCGCCCGGTCCGCGCGTACAAGTCGCGGACGGCGTTGAACACGGCGCCGGGGTCGCTGTTGATCGGCTGATGAAATACGGCGGTCAGCGCCGTGCCGGTGTACTCCACGTAGACATCGACGTCGCCCGTCAGCAGCGCGCGGTCGCAGATGATGGTGCCGCCGAGGTTCAGGCGGCGATCGACGGGCAGACCGCTGTCGCGCTCGATAATCTGCGCGAGCAGTTCGCCGAGCACGATCTGCTCCGTGAAGTTCTTCGAGCCGACGACGATGGTGCCGCCGGTTCGGCGTGCGGCGAGTCCGCTCGAGAGAAGGGCGACGGCCACGAACACGGCGGCAGCGGTCAGCGCCGCGCGACGCGATCGCGATCGGCGGCGCGCGGACAGCTGACGTTCGAGCCAGAGCAGCAGCCCATCGACCACGAGCGCGAGCGCGGCAGCCGGAATGGCGCCGGCGAGGATCACGGTCGTGTCGACCATCGAGAGACCCCGGTAGATGTACTCGCCGAGTCCGCCGGCGCCGATCGCCGCGGCAATGGTCGCCGACCCGACGCCGACCACGGCGGCTACGCGCACGCCGGCGACGATCGACGGCAACGCGAGCGGCAGTTCCACCTGCCGCAGCAGCTCGCGCGGCGTCATGCCCATTGCGACGCCGGCTTCACGGATCGACGGATCGATCGCCCGGAGCCCGGAGATCGTCGTGCGAACGATTGGCAGCACACCGTAGAGGATCAGGACCACCAGCGCGGCACGTGCACCGACGCCTCCGACGAACGGCACCGGCAGCAAAAACCCGAACATGGCCAGGCTCGGCACGGTCTGTACGACGCTGGCTGTGGCCATGAGGGGCGCGGCCAGTCGTGGACGCCGCGCGGCAAAGACGCCGAGCGGCACGCCAAGCGCGGCCGCGACCGTCGTCGCCACCACGACGAGCAGCACGTGTTGCCCGAGCAACCCCGTGAGCTCGGTCCGATGTGACAGCCAGAACGCGAGCAGGTTCCTCATGGTCGAGACAACGCTCGTCCTGAGCTTGTCGAAGGACGAGCTGAGCGCTCATGGTTCGACAAGCTCACCATGAGCGAGCTACGCACGGGGCACCGCGGGCATCGCGTCCAGCAGCCGGCGGACGCGCGGGTCCTGCGACGCGGCGATGGCGGCCGGTCGATCGCACGCGACGAGCTGACCGCTTTCGACAACCCCCAGCCGGTCCGCCAACGCGAACGCTTCGCCCATGTCGTGCGACACGATGATCACGCTCTTGCGCAGGCGATCCTGGATCCGGCGGAACTCGGCGTGCAGCTCCGCGCGCGTCAACGGATCGAGCGCGCCGAACGGCTCGTCCATCAGCAACACCGGAGGATCGACCGCGAGCGCACGGGCGACGCCGACGCGCTGGCGCTGGCCACCAGACAATTCATCCGGCCAGCGTGTGGCGAACTCCAGCGCCGGCAGGCCCACGAGGTCGAGCAGTTCGTCGACACGAGCCGCTGCACGTTCGGGCGCCCACTGCTCCAGCCGCGGCACGACGCCAACGTTCCCGGCGACGGTCATGTGCGGAAAGAGACCCACGTCCTGGAGCACGTAGCCCACGCGCCGCCGCAGGCGAATGGGCTCCCATTCCTGCGTGTCGCGACCTTCGACCAACACCGATCCAGAGTCCGGCGCCAACAGACGGTTGACCAGCTTCAGGATCGTCGTCTTTCCCGCGCCGCTGCGGCCGACCAGCGCGAGCACTTCGCCCGCCTCGACGGTCAGGCTGAACCGGTCGAGGATCGGCGATCGGCCCGGACGCCGGAACGTCACGTCGCGAAACTCGATCGCAGGAGCGGGCATCGATGGTGCGACGGTAGCACTGAAGCGCCAGCCCAGGAAAGCACGCGCGCGTGAGCCGGCGCCGCGCGGTAAGATGGGTCGAGAGCGTTGCCTCGCGCAAGGAGGGCTTCCATGACGCGCCTCTGGACGATCCTGCTCCTCGTGGTCGGCGCGGGTGCGGCCACCACTTCCGGCCATCACGCCTTCGCGTCGGTACTATCTCGAGGATCAATCGATCTCGATCGAGGGGGCTCTCGAGCAGTTCGAGTACCACGAACCCCCACGCGTGGATCCACATCGCGGCCGTGGACAACTCCGGCCAGGTGCAGCGCGTCAGCGGGGAGTGGGCCAATCCCAATCGCCTCAGACAAGCGGGCATCGACAAGGACACTCTCAAGCCGGGCGACCGCCTCATCGTCACCGGCAGCCCGTCGCGGCATCCCACCGAGTACAAGATCCATCTCAAGCGGCTCGAGCGTCCGGCCGACGGATGGAAGTGGCTCGGTCGGGGGCAGCAGGTGCGCTAGAACCATGGCGCGCTCGTCCTGAGCCTGTCGAAGGACGAGCTCGTGGTTCGACAAGCTCACCACGAGCGATGTCTACGCAGTGCTAGAACCGGCGCGTCAGCACGATCTTCGTCGACGTGTTGCGATCGAGCACGCGTAGGGTTCCCACATCGTCCAGCCAGTTGTTGAGGGTCACGAAATAGACGTCGTTGCCCGGCCTCAGAATCCACCGGAATCGAACCTGCCAGCCCAGCACGCGGCTGTCCGAGTCGTACTGGAGATTGTTCGCGAGCGACACGAACGGGCCGAACTGCGTGTTGACGATCGCCCGCACGATCTTCGTCGTGAAAGCCGCCCCTGGCAGTTCCACTCGATTCACCTGCGCTGTCAGCGTCGCGAGAACGCCGGGACGCGGCCGCACGTTGACGCTCGCCGTCACATCGCGCCGGTGACCCGAATAGAAGGTGCCCGCCTGAGCGGTCGCGCTGCCTGACAGCGCCCGCCGGTTCGCAGTGGTCACGTTCGCGTTGTAGCGCGTGTACTGATACGTGCTGCCGACGGGCAACGTGATCCCCCCGATCGTGAAGTTGCGTTCCAGCCGTTCGTAGATCGGGTTGACGAACACGCTCGCGCTGTCGCCGGAGTGAAGACTGACCTCGGCAAGCGTGAAGCGAAACGCGCGGCCGAGCAGCGCATTGGACGTGTCCGTCAGCCACTCGGCCCACGTTTCCATCGACACCTGGCGGATGTAGGGGTGGCTCTTCGGGCGCGGACCGAAGCGCACCACCGGATTCCAGCGGCGATAGTCGGCGCGCTCGATGAAGCCGACCGCAGGATCGGCATTCTTCTCGACGACGCGGTAGGACATGCGGGCGTTCCAGCGGTCGTTCGGATAATTGAAGCGCAATCCGTAGATCGCGTTGTCGTCCGTGGCGGCGCCCGGCGTCCTCGCGTAGAAGCCGCTGAACTGCAGGTTCTGCGATCCGCGGAAGCGTGTCGTCGCGAGCTCGAAGTCGCCGCCGATCGTTTGCCTGGTCGGCAGCGTCGAGCCGCGGGTACTCCGGCGTGTGTAGATCAGCCCGACGTACGACTGCCGCATGAGACGGCGCCGGGGCCTGGCCACAATGAAGTCTTCGCCGAGCGCGCCGCCCTGATCGGCCGTGCGCAACTGCAACACGCCCAGGTCGTAGCGTCCGGCCTGCCCTGTGAGCTTGACGCCGTAGTCGATCTTCTGCGGCCGCCCGCGGGTGTCGAGTCCGATCCGCCGGCTGAAGAACGCCACGAAATCTCCGCTCGGCTCGCGGGAGAAATCGAAGCTGCCGGAGCCTTCGAGAAAGAAATCGCGCTTCTCGGGAAAGAAGAGCGGAAACCGCGTGAGGTTCACCTGACGATCGTCGACCTCGGTCTGCGCGAAATCGGTGTTGAGGGTCAGGTTCGATTTGAGCTGCGGCGTCAGGTTGTAGAAGAGGTCGCCACCGAATGTGCCTTTGAAGACCGACCGGCTGCCGCCTTGCGGGTCGGTGTGGGTGCCGATGATGTACGGCTTGATGTCCACGCCGACGCCCTGGGTGGCGTCCGCGATGCCGATCAGACGGCCGGCGCTCGTCAGGTTGTACAAGCCCTGATTGCGGCCATGGCCGGTCCACAGGCTCTCTTCATTCTTGCGCCGGACGGTCCGCTGGAAGTTCGCACCCCAGGCCGCCGCGTTCGGATCGAAGTTCAGGGTGCGGAACGGGATCTCGATTTCGGCCGACCAGCCGCGGTCGTTTCGGCGCACGCGCGCAAGCCAGATGCCGTCCCATGCCCGGCTTTGCGTGAGGCCGAAACCCAAGCCGGTCGATCCGCCGCCACCGCCGCTGCCACCAGAGGCCACGAGCAGCCCATCGCCCATCGCACCGGACGGGTTGATCTCGAAAAAGTACCCGCCACGCTGATTGAAGTACGGATCGAGCACCCACATGAAGCGGTCGTCGGAACTGAGCGGACCGTCGCGCACCATCTGGTTGCCAAGGAGCCGCGCCGGCGACGAATCGAAGCAGTGCACGCCGACGTAGAGCCGATCGCGATCGAACACGACCCGCACCTCGGTCCGTTCGGTGGCCGGTGCGCCATTCTCCGGATCGATCTGCGCGAAATCGGTTGCGGGAACGGCGCGCTGCCAGGCGGCCTCCTCCAGCACGCCGTCGACTGCGAGACGCTCGCCCTCGGCCAGCCGGATGGCCGTGACAGTCGGCCGCGGATCGATCTCCTGGGCGGAGACCACGTCGGCGGCGATGGCCTGGAGGAGGAACGCGAGGGCCGTTCTCGCCGTGGTCGAGCGCACGACTTCGTCGAGTCGCCGGGAATGTGGGCGTCCCACCATCACCGGCTCTCCGGCTTGCGGGCGCAGACCGCCACGAAACACGCGGTCTGCTCGCGCGTGGGCAGCCGTCCGAGGCCCTCGAAGGCAGCGAGCAGGAGCCGGATCGGGCTGTCCGCGTAGCGCCCGAGCCCACGCCGGAGCGCAAGGAACAGCGCCGTCGACACCAGGCGGGGATTGTGAATCAGCACTTGCGATCCGACGACTTCCAGGCCGGCGCCGCGCATCAGATCGGCCAGCTGCTGCCGCGAGACGGTGAGTCCCAACGTAATCGGCGCCCAGCCACGGCGCGTCACCCACCGGAGCAGCCGGTAGAGGGGATTGCGCGGATTGTCGAGCGTCACGATCACCACGCCTCCGGGACGCAGCACGCGCGCGAGCTCGCGGATTGCGGCATCGAGATCGGTAGCGATCTCGAAATGGTCGAGCGTCGAGTTCGAGAACACGACGTTCACGGATCCGCTTGCCAGCGCCACGTGGCGAACGTCCGTAGCCAGGCATCGCGCGGGCGGCGTCATTCGCGCGCGCGCACGCCTCGCGGTCGCCGGCGCCAGATCCATGCCGATGACCGTTGCGTCTGATGGAAACGCCGACAGGAGCTCATCGGCGCCGTGCGCCTCTTCGAAGAGATCCGTCTTCAGCATCACGCCGCGACAGCCATCGCACCAGGTACGCAGCAACGCGAGGTGCTGGTCGCGTTTCTGCCGAGCGACGAGTGGATCCAGGTACCACGACTGAGTCATTCGACGCGCATAATGTTAGTCTGTCCGTCACGCGCCGCATGCGTGAGACGTTTGCGTACATTCAGTCCTTCGCCGGATTCCCCCGCGCCCTGCGAGCGTACCTCCGCGAACCGCTGACGCTCCAGCGCGCCCGGGCGATCGTCGCCGATCGTTTCGCGCGTCGAGAGCAGAACTTTCTGCGCATCGTGGATCACTCGATCTACCGCCACCCGCCCAGTCCGTATCTGGCGCTCCTGCGCCACGCCGGCTGCGAGCATGGCGACCTCGAGGCGCTGGTCCGGCGAGATGGACTCGATCGAGCACTCCACACGCTGCGCGACGCCGGCGTCTATGTCACCTTCGAGGAATTCAAGGGGCGCGCACCAATCGTACGAGGCACGACGACGATCGCCGCGTCCGCCCGTGATTTCGACAATCCGTGCGCGCGGCGCGACCTGACGCTGACGACCGGCGGCTCCACCGGCGTAGCGACGGCCGTGAACCACGACCTCGACCACATCGCGTCGACCGCGGCGCTGACCATGCTGATGTTCGATGCGTGGGGGGTGCTCGGCGCGCCGATCGTGTTGTGGCATCACATTCTGCCGGGTCCGGGACTCCGGTTCCTGCTCCAGCGGGCGCGATTTGGATCGCCGGCGGCCGGCTGGTACTCGAGCCGTGGCTGGTTCGATTCCCGATCCTGGCTGAAGTTCGACGCGGCCACGCTGTACACGCTGTTCTGGATGCGCGCGTTCGGCGCGAAGCCGCCGCTGCCGACCGTGGTCCGGCCGGATCAGGCGCTCATCGTGGCCACGCACGTTCGACGGCTCATCGACGAGTTCGGCGTGTGCCTCGTCTCCTGCGGGACCAGCGCCGGCGCGCGGCTGGCGGCGGCGGCGGGCGACGCCGGCGTCAGCCTGACGGGCGCCACGATCCGCGTGGGAGGCGAGCCGGTGTCGAGCGCCAAAGCGGCGCTCATGCGCCGGACCGGCGCCCGGGTGCTGCCGACCTACGGCGCGGTCGAAACCGGCGCGATCGGTCTCGGCTGCCCGAACCCGATCGAGAGCGACCACATGCACGTGGCCACCGAGTCGGTCGCCGTCATCACGAAGCCGGTTCGCGTCGAGAGCGCCGATCTGACGGTCGACGCGTTCAATCTGACGGCGCTCGTGGACGCGAGCCCCAAGGTCATGCTCAACTACCAGATCGACGACTTCGGATCGATCGAGCCACGCGACTGCGGCTGTCCGCTGCACGCCGCCGGCTTCACTTCGTCTATGCACAGCGTCCGCAGCTACAGCAAGTTCCTCGGCGAGAGCGTCACGCTGATGGGCAACGAGGTGCAGCGCGTGCTCGAAGACGTCCTACCCCGCCGCTTTGGTGGAAGCGTCATGGACTATCAACTGCTGGAGCGGGAGGACGCGCAGGGACTGACCCGCGTGTTCCTCATTGTCAGCCCGAAGGTCCCGCTGGCCGACGACCAAGAGCCGGCGCGCGTGCTGCTCGAGGCGTTTCGCGCGTCCGGCGCGCGCGGCGACTCGGCCGGGAGCATCTGGCAACACGCGGGCACGCTTCGCGTCCTTCGTCAGGAGCCCGCCATGACGGCGCGTGGCAAGCAACTCCCACTCCACCGCGAGCGGTCCGCCTCGTGACGCGCGGGCAATCCGCGCTGCGCCTGTTGGCGGCAATCGTTCTGGCGGCCGCCGCGGCTTGTGCCGCGCCCTCGTCTGGCGGCATCCGCATCCGGTTCGCCGACCTGATCAACGTCGACGTGCGCGACGTGCCGCTGCTGATGGCGTTCGACGATCTCGCGGCCAGGGGCTACACCATCGAAAAGGTCTACCTCTCGAGCTCCGCTGTCGAAACCGACCTGTTGATCCGCGGCGAAGTCGACATCGCGATGATCAACAACCAGACCGTCTGGACGGCGATCTCCAAGGGCGCCGACCTGCGAACCATCGGACCCTTCACGGCCACCACCGGCACGCTCGGCGCGCATGCAGCGATTCGGTCGTGCGCGGATCTGGATGGCAAGACAGTGGGCGCACCGGGAACAACGGGACTCACTCCGCTGCTCTTTCGCACGTATCTGGCGCGCTACTGTCCGCAGGCCGCGCCGCAGGTGATCGTCATTCCCGAGGCCGGCGCGCGAGCGGCGGCGCTCCTGTCGCGCCGGCTCGACGCCGCGTTCCTGCCCGGCGAGGAATTGCTGAAGCTCCAGCGTCAATCGCCCGCCTCGCTGCATGCGTTGTACGACTACGCGACCGAATTTCCTGACGTCCAGATCGAAGGATTGCACGTGCGGCGCGAGTGGGCGTCGCAGCATGCGGACGCGATCAGGGACTTTCTTCGCGCGCAACTGCTCGCGTACAGGAAGGTGAACCAGAATCCCCAGATCCTGTTCGACGAGTCCGTGAAACGGCTGTCGCTCGACGCCGACACGGCGCAGGCCGTCGGCAGATTCCATCTGGGCATGCGCATCTGGGACGACAATGGGCTGCTCACCACAGACAACATGCAGTCCACGATTGATTTCCTCGTCACAGCCAACGCGCTTCCCGCCGGCATGCAGCCGGCGCAGGTGCTCGACTTGTCGTACTTGAACGCGGTGCTGAGCGAGATAGGACGGATGCCGCGCGTGCCCATCGTACCGAAGGACCACCGTTGACGCGCGTGAGATCCGGGCGCTGGCTGCCCCGCGCGGTGTCGGTTCTCGCGCTGATTGCCGCATGGGAGCTCCTGGCCCGATGGGTGCACGGCCTGCTGTTTCCGACCTTCACTGAAACGGTCGCGGCCGCCGCGCGAATCCTGCCTTCGCCGCAATTCTGGAGCGCGCTCTGGGTGAGTCACCAGGCGCTGGCGATCGGGTTTGCCGTGGCTGGAGCGGCCGGCATAGCCGCCGGCCTCATCATGGGCCGCTGGCCGGCCGCCGATGCCTTCATCGATCCGTACCTCGCGATTCTGCTCGTCACGCCGATGTCGGCGCTGATTCCCATCGTCATCCTGGCGCTGGGCTTGAAGCTCCTGGCGCGCGCCGTGGTCGTGGTGCTCTTCGCCGTCGCCGTTGTCGCCGTGAACACGCGAACCGGCGTACGAACGCTGCAGGCCGGCTGGCTGGAGATGGCGCGCAGCTTCGGCGCGAGCGAGCGGCGGCTGTGGTGGACGATAGTGCTGCCCGGCGCATTGCCCGCCATCATGACCGGTCTGCGCCTGGGCCTCGGTCGCGCGTTCACCGGGATGATCGCCGTCGAACTCCTGCTCGTCGCGGTCGGCGTCGGCCGGCTGATTCTCGAGTATCAGGGCGCGTTCGAATCCGGCGCGGTGTACGCCGTCATCCTGTTCCTGGTTGTTGAAGCGGTCGCCCTGCTGCGGCTGTTGCGATATTTCGAACGGCGCCTGGCGCCGTGGGCCGGTCTCGTAGCCACCGAATGATCACCGTTCGCGGCATCCGCAAGGCGTTCGCCACCGAGAACGGCGCGGTGCCAACCATGGCTCTCGACGGCGTCGAGTTTGCCGTCGCGGCGCACGAGTTCGTGTGCATCGTCGGTCCAAGCGGCTGCGGCAAGACGACCATGCTGCGGATTCTGGCGGGATTGATCGCAGCCGATGCGGGCGAGGTGCGCGTGAACGGCGCCCCGGTGACCGGGCCGGGACCCGAACGCGCGATCGTGTTTCAACAGCCGACGCTGCTGCCCTGGGCCGACGTGCTCACGAGCGTCGCGTTCGGACTCGAGCTGCGCGGCGTCGCGAAAGACGAGCGCGAGACCGTTGCCCGAAGCCTCATCAAGACCGTTGGCCTCGAAGGATTCGAGCACCACTTCCCTCGCCAGCTTTCGGGAGGGATGCAGCAGCGCGTTGGGCTTGCGCGTGCGCTCGCGGTCGATCCGAGCATTCTGCTCATGGACGAGCCGTTCGCCGCCGTGGACGCGCAGACGCGGCGGCAGCTGCAGGATCAGCTGCTGCGTCTTCACCTCGATACCCAAAAAACGATTGTGTTCGTGACGCATGACATCGACGAAGCCGTCCGCATGGGCGATCGCGTGCTGGTGATGAGCCCTCGTCCGGGAACCATTCTCGAAGCGGTGCCGGTACCTGTCCCGCGCCCACGCTCCGGCGATCTCGAGTCGGAGGTGGCGGCGCCGTTGAAGGCGCATCTATGGCGACGACTCCAGTCGTGGTGAAGACGTCCCGCGCGCCGGACGCGTCGCCATACACACCGCCGGCCCACCTGTCGCTGCTCTCGTGGCGAACCGGCCCCGCGCTGTCGGCGCTCGTCATCGGAGCGGCGCTCTGGGAGCTGGCGAGCCGGACGGTGAAGCTCCCGTTCGTTCCGCGAACCGGCGCGATCGCGGACGCCTTCTGGCGGATGATGGTGAGCGGCGAAATTCCCGCGAGCCTCCGCGACAGCCTGCTGGTCTTGTCGATTGGATTCGGATTGGCCGTCGTGCTCGGTGTGCCGGTCGGGTTGATGGCGGGCCGTTACAACCGCGTCGCCGACGTGCTCGACCCGTATCTCGACGCGCTGCTGAGCGTGCCGAGTCTCCTGTTGGTCCCGGTGTTCTTCGGGATCTTCGGGCTCGGGCGCGCCACGCACGTCTCGGTCGTCTTCGTCTACACGTTCGTGGTGATTGCCGTGATGACGAGAAGCGGCCTGGCCACGCTCGATCCCGCGCTGGTGGAAATGGCGCGCTCGTTCGGCGCCACCGAGGCCCAGATCATGAAGCGGGTGCTTCTGCCGGGCGCGTTGCCTTCGGTGATGGCCGGCCTCGAGCTCGGAGTCGGCCGAGCCATCCGCGGGTTGATCAACGTGGAAATGCTGATGGGCACGGCGGGATTGGGCGCACTGCTGCGGCGGTACGGTGCGCGTTTCGACGCCGCGAGTGTGTTCGGTGTCCTGCTCGTGCTCGTCGTGCTCGCGCTCGCCAGCAGTCAGCTATTGCGCCTGGCGCACCGACGCCTTGATCCCTCCGTGTCTCTCTAACCTACCTGCCCTACCTGCCCTACCCGCCCGATTTGCCCTTTCGCGGCGTTCCCCGCGTGTCAGGAACGAAGTGTTCGCGCGCCGGCATCTTCACCTTCGGCAACGACGCGGCGTCGATCACGGCGTCCGCGGGCACCAGGTCGTTCAGCGTCAGCAGGTACGCCACGAGCGCGTACACGTCGTCGTCTTTCAACGTGCCCGGCGCGTCGGGCGGCATCGCGCGGCGAATGTAGTCGAAGACCGTGGTGGCGTACGGCCAGTAGCTCCCGATTGTTTTCGGCGTGCGGGCTTCGCGCGCGAACGGAAACGCGTCGCCCGGCAAGCGGCCGACGAGCACGTCGTTCGGTCCTTCTTTCCCGGTCTTGCCATGACAGGACGCGCAGCGCGCCGCGTAGATCGGGGCGCCGTCAGCCGATGTGCCGCGTCCCGGCGGAAGCCCCACGCCATCGGGCCCGACGTCGATGTCCCACGCCGCGATCTCGGCGGCCGTCGCAAGGCGTCCGATCCCGAGCGTCGCCGGCTGTTTGGGTGGCGCGGGCTTCGCCGGCGCAACCGCTTTCGTTTGGGCGGCGAGATCCACCGTCGCCCGATGGCCGGCCACGACGGCGAGGGCGAGGACTCCGAGCGCGGCGGCGCGAACGATCGGTCGTATCCTCATGACCACGGCTCCGCGGCGTATACAACGGCGCCGTCAGACTTGATGCGCCAGCCCGTGATCGGGTTGGTGTGATACCCAACGCTGCTGATGCCGCGCAAGGCGATCACGGCTTCCTTGGTCGGCTGCACGTAGCCGGTTTCGTCAACGGCGCGGCTCTTGATCACCGCCTCTCCGCCTTGCCAATTCCAGAGATATCGGAAGCGCGTGTGCGCCTTCGACAGCACCGGCTCCTGCAGTTTCGCCACCGCCCACGTCTTGCCGCCGTCGGTGCTCACGTCGACGCGCGCGATTTTTCCCGAGCCGGTCCACGCGATGCCGTTGATCTCGACCCAGCCGGGCGTCAGCGTCACCGGGAACGCGGGATATGTAATCAGCGAGCGCGCATCCATCAGGAAGCTGAACAGCCGCGCCGTCCCGTCGGCCATCGGATCGGTGTACTTCGAGGTCTCTTCTCGGGTCATGAACGGGCGATCCGACAACTCGATGCGCCGCAGCCACTTCACGCTGGCGTTGCCTTCCCACCCGGGCAGGAACAACCGCGCAGGATATCCCTGCTCCGGACGGATCGCTTCGCCGTTCTGTCCATACGCGATCAGCGCATCGTCGTACGCCTTGGACATCGGTACGCTGCGCGTGAGCACCGCCGCGTCCTGGCCTTCGGCAAGGAACCAGGTTGCTTTGGGGCTGGCGCCCACCTCTTTGAAGAGTGTGGCCAGCCGAACGCCAGTCCATTCGCTCGTGCTCGTCAGGCCCGCGATCTGCTGCGGCGTGAGCTCGACGTTGGCGGTCCTGCCGCCGAAGTTCCCGGAGCATTCGAGGAAGTGGGTGCGGCTGACCGCAGGGAACCGCTTCAAGTCGGCGAGGCTGAACACCATCGGCCGCTCGACCATCCCGTGAATCAACAGCGAGTAGCTTTTCGGATCGACCTCGGGGACGCCGCCGTGATGCCGCTCGAAATGCAGATCGGACGGCGTGATCGTTCCGTACAGATCCTGATGCGGCGTGCCGGACGACGTCGCGCTGCGCGGCTGGCGCTGCGGTTTTTCGGTGGGCGCGCGCTGCCCCAGGGCATTGCTCGGCCTGCCTCGCTTTTTCGTCGTGTCGGACGGCGCCTGCGCCGCCGCGGCCGTGCCGAGCGCGACGACGCCAGCGGCGCCGGCCAGGAGATCGCGTCGAGAGACTTTCATAGACACCTCTGAAGTCACCGTGATAATACCCCTTCTCGAATATGGACAGTGTTCCCGGTCACGAGCTCCACGGCGCACGGAAGGTTGGCCAATGGCCGGCCGACGAGCTCGTCGGGATATGGGGACGCGCGTGTTCGGGCATCGTGAAGCACGGGTTTGCCATCGAGTACCGCGACCTCGAACCTCCCCGAACGGGGATCTTCGACGGCTTGCGGATCGTCATCGATCCCGATGTCGGCTTCGAGATGCAATGTTTCCTGCTGCTCCACCTGTTCGGCCATTCCGTTCAGTGGATCGCGCCCTCGCTGCAGCACAAGCTCGAGGCGCTGCAACACACTGAGGATCGCCAACACTTCATGCAGGTGCTGCGGGCGTACCAGCTCGAGGCGGCGGGCTTCGGGATGCAGCTGATGCACCAGGTCGGCGTCACGACGCTCGACCAGTGGTTCAGCGATTTTGTCGAGACCGATTGGCGCTACGTCGAGCGGTACTACCAGACGGACCAGCTGCCGGACTGGAAATCGTGTGTCGTCTGCAACTGCCCGCTGGTGACGCCGGCACCGATCCCCGAGCTGAAGCATCACGAAGTCACGGTGCGGTTCGCATTCTGATTCCGGCTACAATCGAGGCCAGCGAGGTGCACGGATGGCAACGCCAACCGCATGGCAGGTCAGCGGGCAGTACTACGAGACATGCAGCTGCGATTTCGTGTGCCCGTGTCTGCCGGGTCAGATGGCCGTCAAGCCGAGCCAAGGGTCGTGCACCTTTGCGATGGCGTTCCAGATCGAGCGCGGGCAATTCGGAACTGTCTCGCTCGACGGTCTCGCCTTCATCGTCCTCGGGCTGACCCCGGAGGCGATGGGCAAGGGCAACTGGTCCGTCGGCCTGCTGGCCGACGAGCGCGCGACCGGCGAGCAGCGTGAGGCCATCACCGCGATCGCGAGCGGCGCCGCGGGCGGCCCGATGGCCGCCTTATCGGGACTCATCGGCACGTTCCTCGGCGTCGAACCAGCGCCGATCCAGTTCACTCGCAACGGCGCCACGTGGTCGGTCAATGCCGGAAGTCTCGTCGATATGGCGGCGACGGGCGCCATGGGGATCAATCCCGCCGCAACCGAGCCGCTTCAACTGGACCACACCGGCCATCCGGCGGCGGATCGCTTCACCCTCGCACGCGCCTCGAAGAGCCACGTGCACGCGCTCGGCCTGGACTGGGATGACGTGAGCGGCATCAACAACGGACAGTACGCCCCGTTCTCCTGGCGTAGTGCTTAGCTCCTCGGCGATCGCGGATCCCATCCGCCGCGACCGTCTCGTCATCTGGATCTGCATCGGTCTCGTCACCGCCCTGGCCTGGGCGTATCTGGTCCATCTCGGTCGTCAGATGTCTGCGTCGATGGCGCACGAGACGATGATGGCCGAGATGGGCATGACGATGGACATGCCGTGGACGGCGGCCGACGTGTTCTTCACGTTCACGATGTGGGCGGTGATGATGGTCGGCATGATGGCGGGCACGGCCGCGCCGATGCTGCTGCTCTTCGCGGGAGCACATGCCGGACGCGGGACGCAGAACAGGGCTTCAGCCGTGACGCTGTTCGGCCTCGGCTACATCATCGTCTGGCTGGGGTTCAGCGCGGCCGCCGCGCTCGCGCAGTGGATGCTGCATCAGGCCGCGATGCTCTCGCCGGCGATGGCCGCGTCAAACAGCCGTCTGGCCGGCGGGATTCTCGTCGCCGCCGGCGCGTATCAACTGACGCCGGTGAAAGGCGCGTGCCTGATCCGCTGCCGGAGTCCGCTGGGGTTTCTGATGACCAACTGGCGCGACGGCTCGCTCGGCGCGCTCCAGATGGGCCTGCGGCACGGCATGTACTGCCTCGGGTGCTGCTGGCTGCTGATGTGCGTCCTGTTCGTGACCGGCGTCATGAACCTCGTGTGGGTCGCGGCGCTGACGGTCTTCGTCCTCGTCGAGAAAGTCGGACCCGCCGGGTTGTTCGTCGCCCGCGTGGCGGGCGCGCTGATGATCGCCGTCGGTATCTACTTCGCCATTTTCCGCGCGTAGACGAGCTCGAGACGATCGGGCGCGGCGTCCTTGCAGATGGCCACGATCTGGCGGTAGTACCGCTTCGCCTTCGCGGGCTGTTTCGCCGCTTCGGCGGCTTTTCCGGCGCCGTACAGCGCCAGGAAGCGGTTCGGTTCCTTCTTCGTCACTTTCTCGAACGCCGCCAACGCATCCTTGGCGCGGCCGGCCTCGAGCAGCATGTAGCCGTACAGCTCGCGCGCGGGGGCGAGCGGACCCGGTGTCACCGCGGACTTGTCGGTGAGGTCTTCGGCGTCCGCCGCGGCGCTGAGCAGCTTGAGTCCTTCGTCCTTCTGACCACTCGCGTACGCGACCCACGCTTCGGCCGCGCGGCGCTGAATGTCCACTTGTTCGGCCCAGTACGCGTCCTTCAACTCCAGCTCGCGATCCCGAATGGCGGCCAGGCGGGCGACGTCGGCCGCGGCCTCGGCCGGCTTGCCCGCGCGCGCTGCGCCAACCGCCCTCGCAAAGTGCGTGATCGCTTCGGTGTACGGCGTGGTCGGCGCGGGCCGCACCGTCAGCGCCATCGCATCGGTCCATTGCTGGCGCTCCATTGCATAACGCGCGGGGATCGCCGCCAGCGCAAAGCTGTTTGTGCCCGGGTTGCCCGTCGCATTCGTCGGCGCAGCCGAACCTGCCGCCGTCATGGCGTGCTCGAGCACGGCCTTGGCCTGCGCGTCGTGCGCCATCTGCAGATACGCGTACGTCTGGTAGTCCATCGCGTGCAGCGCTTCACCGACACCGCCGGTCTTTTCGGCTTCCGCCGCGGACTTGATGTTGGTGGCGACCGACTCTTTCCACAAGCCCGTGCGGGTGAAGGTGTGCGACGGCATGTGGAGCGCGTGCGGCACCGACGGCGCGATGTCCGCGTAGGCGCGGGCGGCCGGGAGCGCGCGCTCAGCCAACGCCGGCACGTCGTAGGAGTGGATGATGTAGTGCGCCAGCCCCGGATGGTTGGGCATCTTCTTGTAGAGCGGCTCGAGAATCTCGGCGGCCTTCAGGTTCTGCGCGTAGCTCTTGTCGGTCGGCAGCGCCGTCTGGGCAATGGCCAGCGCCCAGAAGATCCGCGCTTCGACGTCGCCGGGGTTGTTCGCGGTAACCAATTCCGTCGCGCCTTCGTACGCGACGACGCGTGCCCGCTGCGTGCCGGCGTCGGCGCTCGAGAACAGGCCGGCCACCGCGTCGATGTAGGCGCGCTCACGGGGAGTCGGCGATCCGGTGGACTGGCCCTTCTCGATCGCGGCCCTCCCGTTGGCAATGGTTTGCGGCTGGCGCAATCCCCCGAACGGATTGCCCCAATACGTCAGCGCAATTCCCCAGTACGCGATCGCACAGTTCGGATCGGTTTTGAGGACGCCCTCGAACCCCGCGCGCGCCTCGGGAAACCAGAACGAGTGGAGCTCTGCCACGGCATGGTTGACCGCGTCTTTGACCGCGGGATTGCACGTCGTCTCGAAGCTCACGGTGCCGACGCCGGATCCGGCCGGCTTGTGGTGCTGCGAGTGATCGTCCTGGGCGCGCGCCGGCGCCGACACCGCGAGGACCGTACACACGCAGGCCGCCAGGCTCAGTCGTTTCATCTCAAGCTCCTTCACGAGGAGCGTGTTTGAGAAACCGGAACACGCTCCTAGTAGGCCGGCTTCGCCGGCGAAACACCAGTGATTTCGACAAGAACGCGCGCGGAGCGCGCCTACTAGGAGCCCGTTCGGTCATCACTTGGACGGGCTCCTAGCGAGGATATCAAAACCGGACGAATAGCAACACGGTGACCGCCGGCGTCACGCGCTCTGTATTGATCAGAAACTGCTTCGATCGCAGCATCGCGCGCGCATGGACGCGCGCACCGACGCCGACGTCCCCGCGCGGGTCCGTAAACTGGATATTCGCGCCGCCGCCCGCCATGTAGACGAGGCCGCTTTCGACCAGCGTTTTTTCCTCGTGCAGCTGGCGGAGCTGCCCCGCTTCCGCGCTGACGAAAGGCGCCAGCCGCGATTGCGAGAAGGCCCACAAGGCGCCGCCCGTGAACAAATACTGCTCGAGACGCTCGCTCGCCGTCACCGAGGCTCCGTTTTCCTTGTCGTCTGTCACGGCGATCCTGAGCTGCCTCGACCCGAAGCTGCCGGCCCCGAACACCTCGAGATGCTGGCCGAGGTGCACGCCAATCTGCAGTTCCGCGGCGGTCAGCGTGCTCAACGCGGTTGACGTGGCGAACAACGGAAAGGCCGTGCCGCCCGGGGTCGTCTCGTTCGCGTTGCTCGACGTCAACGGCGACTTGTTCATCCACAACCCGCCGATGGCGACCTCGAAGGCGCCGGGTTGCGCTGCTGCCGGCGCGGGAACCGCAGCCAGCATGGCGAGCATGAACAACGAGACGAAAGCACGCCGGCTCATTTGGGCACGACTTTCAGCTCGACCGACGAGGTGCCGCCGCCGCGAGGGACGGCAATGACCCGGTCGAAAAACATCACGCGGAAATCCAGATCCACCGCCTGCGCGGAGCTGAAAAAGCTCTCGAGATCTGCGTCGTCGAGCGGCTCGACGCGCAACAGTCGGGGCCCCGCCGGCAGCCCTCCGATCGAGAACTCGCCCTGGGCGCTGAGCGAGAAGCTCCCGACCATCGCCGACGTCTGCGGATCGAAGGCGACCACATGCGCCCCGAAGATCGGCTGCCCGTTTTTCGTCACGCGGCCGGTGATGACGCCTTGCGTGTCGCTCACGCCGCTCTCGGGGTAGAGGTCGGTGATGCCGGCAATGTCGTCGGCCTTCAACGCACGTCCGGCCGTGGTACCCGCCGCAAACGCGATCGGGAACATGACCGCCTCCGCCGCCAGGACCCGCCGGCCGCCGCCTTCGCGCAGTTCTGTTTCGCCGAGCGCGGAGTGCCCGAGTCCGCTCATATGGCCGATCTCGTGAACCGCGATGCTCTGGAGGTCGAACTTGTTCGCCTCGCCGGCCGGGGCAACCGACCAGGCGAACGCCGAGTTGAAGAAGATGTCGGACTCGATCAGCGCGCCCGAGCCCATGTCGATGACGAAGCTGGTGGACGCCAGCACGCGGTCGAGATCGGGCCGGTTGCGGAAGCCCAGCGTGGAGAGGCTGTCCTCGTCGCCCGGGACCGCGTCGGTCAAGCCAGCAAACTGATAGGCGATCGTTGCCGAAGGCACTGCCTGCCACGTCTCGAACGCGCGGCCGAGCGCGGCTTGCAAGTCACCGATGCTGACGCCGGGCACGCTCAAGCGATCCGAGATCGCGTAGCGCACCGGCGTCTGCCCCCACTTGAGCGTCATCTGCCGCCCCCCCACGCGCACTCCGAATTTCAGGTAGGCAAACGCCGGCTGCGCGTGCAGGAACACGAGCGAGAAGACAACGGCGACCGCCACTCGCGCGCGACGCTCATGGTTCGACAAGCTCACCATGAGCGAAAACCCTCGCCTGCCGCTCCTCTTGAGCCCTTCGACTCGCCGCTCGTCCTGAGCCTGTCGCCCTTCGACGCGGCTCAGGGCGACCCTGAGCTTGTCGAAGGGTCGAAGGATGAGCGTCTCGCTCAGGACAGGCCTGACTGACGGCGCGCTCATCGCGCGACTCCGGCGAGCCCGCGCACGCGCTCCTCGAAATCCACCAGCGCTAACGGCCGCCGGCTCGCGTCACCGCGGACCACGCGGGCGGTGCCGGCCGCCGCTGGAAACACTGGCGGCGGCGTAACCATCCAACCCGACGCGTCGGCCGCGCGCACTACGCGGAAGACGCCCTGGCTGAACCCGAGGATGTAGGGCACGCTCGGTCCGCGCGCGCCGAGGAAAATGACCACGCGATCGTCGACGGCGAATTCGGGCGCACCGACGACGACGCTGCGGAATCGTCCGAGCTCGCCGCCCGGCACGCGAAACTGGAGCGTCGCGCCGAAGCTGCCTTTCAAATAGCGCTCCACCTCGAGCGTGACAATGGTGTCGATACTGCGATGGTCGTCCGTCCATCGCGCGCCGGTCGCGACGACGCGGCCGCGCACAATCGCGACGGCTTCACGCGACAATTCGCCGATGTCCGCGGGGACCAGCACGGTTGCGGTTGCGGGGACGGCGACCATCACCGCCCATCCAATAGCCAACAGAGTCCGCATTTAGCTCCTTGTTGAAGCCGACGGCTCAGTCAACGCACGCTGCTCCGTCGAGCCCTCTTCATGTATCACACGCAGGATAGCTTGTGCCGCCCGCCGGCTCGCGCCCGATCCGCCCAGGCGCTCGCGCACGCGGGCAAGCCCGGCTCTGACCTCCGCGGCGCGCGCGCGATCGGTGAGCAGCGAGATCGCCTCGCCGGCTACCGCCTCGGGAGTGAACGCGTCCTGGAGAAACTCCGGCACGATCTTCTCGCCGGCGATCAGGTTCACCATGCCGATCATGCCGATCGTCACGAGACGGCGTCCGAGGCGGTACGTCATCGGCGACAGCCGGTACACGATCACCATCGGCGTGTCGTGCAGCGCTGCCTGAACGGTCGCGGTTCCGGACGCCGTCAGCGCGAGGTCCGCTGACGCCAGAACCGTATCGGTGTCCCCTTCCACGATCACGCCGACAGACGCTGCGCCGGTAAACAACCCATCGTCGAGGTGCGGGGCGCGTGCGACGACGAACTGCGCGTTCGGCACGGCGGCTCGAATCAGCTGCGCGGCCGACAGCAGGTCCGGCAGAATCCGCGACACTTCGTTGGTGCGGCTCCCCGGCAGGATCGCCACCGTTGGCGCGGATGGCGACAAGCCCCGCGCCGCCAGAAACGCGTTCCGTGGCGCGGATGCGGTGGCCAGATCGACGAGCGGGTGACCGACGAACTCGACCGGCACGTCGCCTTTCTGGTAGATGGCCTCTTCGAACGGAAAAATCACCAGCACCCGATCGGCGATCCGTTTCAGCGTCTCCAGCCGCCGAGGACGCCACGCCCAGATTTGCGGGCTGATGTAGTAGATCACCGGGACGCCGAGCCGCTTGATGGCGCGCGCGAGGCGGAAATTGAAATCGGGGAAATCGATGGCGACCAGCGCGTCCGGCCGATCGCTCGCGGCCGCGCGAACGATCGTCCGCAGCGCCGACAACGAGCGCGGAATCTTGGCGACGGCCTCGGTGAGCCCGGTGACCGCCAGTTCCCGATAGTCGTCGAGCAGCCGGCCGCCGGCCGCCGCAACCTGGGGACCGCCGAGGCCGGCGACGGCGACGCCGGGATCGAGCGCCCGGAGCTCGCGGATCAGCGCACCGGCGTACAAGTCGCCGGAGGCTTCGCCACACGACAGGAGGAGCCGAACACTCAAGAAGTGGGACGCTTGAAGAGCGACGGATCGACCGGCACGTTGAGCTTCACGCTGCTCGATCGCCGCTCGACGCTCTGAGTACCAATCTGACGGGCGCCCTGAAAGGGAATCTTGATGCCGTCGACGTCGCGATAGTCCGAAAACGATTCTTCGACGATCGGCTTCGAGGGGGCGTCGTCGACGAACGCGACCTTGTCGATCAAGCCGGATTCCGCATTCACGTACAGCAGAATCGGATTGAGATCGGGCGCCGACAGCTCCAACACCTGGGCGGTGACGCCGGCGGCGTTCTTGACGCTGGGCAGAATCCGCGGTTTGAGCGGACCGGCTTTCGCCGCGAGCAGCAGCGCAACGACATCACGGCGCAGGCTCGCGCGGACCTGCCGCGCCACCGACTCCGGCTGCTGGCGCACGCCGCGCTGATCCTTGACCCACACCTCGGCGCCGTCGCACGCCTGGACGTTCAGGCCGTCGGCGATTCGCGTTTCGATGCGCAGCCGATCGGGATACTGAATGTAGTTGGTGGTGTCGAACGTCGACATCCCTTCGGGGTTTCCGCCGACGGCGATCCGGGTTGACACGGTCTGCGTCGCGACAATGGTCTTCAGCGCGCGCAGCTTGTCGAGGCCGCCCTTCGCCGCAATCGCGCGGTCGAGCAGCGCCACGGCTTTCGCGCCTTCTTCGGCGGTCACCGGAGAGGCCTGAGTGGCCGCGGCCGGGGCCTGCTGATATTGAACGTGGGGTCCGGCTTCAGCCGGACCTGGGATGGTCCGCCTAAAGGCGGACCCCACGTACTGAATCGCCCCACCAGCCCTACCCGCCCGTGTCGGCGCGCGCTTGAAATTCGCGGCGATCAGATCCAGATCGTCGAGATCGACGGTCTCGAACGTGCCGAACCCGACGCCTCGCAGTTGAGCGCTGAACGCCGAGGCGTTGCCGACGAGCACCACCGACAGCCGATCCGGCCGCAGATAGGCCCGCGCCACGCGCTGGATGTCGTCCACGGTGACGGCGTTGACGCGTTCGCGGAACGTCTGCAGTTCCTCAAGCGGCAGCCCGTAGAAGAGCACGTTCAGCACCTGCATCGCGATCGAATCCGGCGTCTCGATGGTGAGCGGAAAACTGCCCGTCAGGTACGCCTTCGCGTCGGCGAGCTCCGCGTTCGCCGACGCGATCGCGCTGCAGCCGCCAGAACTCGTCGACGATCAGCCGCAGCACCTCGCCGGTCGCGTCGGAGCGCGTGTTGGTTTCCGCCTCGAAGTCGCCGCTCTCCTTCAGCGCGTCCATGTTCGCCTGCGCGCCGTAGGTCAGCCCGCGTTCCGTTCGCAGCACCTGGTGCAGCCGATTGCTGCCCTCGCCGCCGAGAATGCGGATCGCCAGGTTCAGCGCCATGTAGTCGGGATGATTGCGCGGGATGCCGATGTGACCGACGCGCACCTCGGTCTGCACGGCGTCCGGCTTGTTGACGATCGACCACGCGTCGCGTCGGCTCGGGCGGATCGACTGAACTTCTGCGCGGCGACGTCGCGCCGCTCCCAGTCGCCGAAGACCTTCTTCACCATCGAAAACGCTTCCTCGGCGGTGACGTCGCCGACGATGGCGAGGATGGCGTTGTTCGGGGCGAAGTACCGCTGATGGAACGCGACGAGGTCGTTGCGGGTGATGCCGGCGATCGTCTCCGGCGTCCCGACTGTCCGGCAGGCCGTACGGGTGGAATCCGTAGACGAGCCGGTCGAACACGGCGTTCGCGACGTACTCCGGGTCCTCGAGGCTGACGCGCAGACTCGACAGCAGTCTGCTGCCGCTGGCGCTCGATTTCGGCCTGCGCGAACGCCGGGCTGCCGCGCCATGTCGGACAGCATCCGCATGCCGGTCTCGAAGCTGTCCTTCATCACGACCATGTTGCGCGAAGCGTGAGATCGGTGCCCGCGCCGGCGCCCATCGCGCCGCCGATGAAGTCGATCGCGTCGTTCATCTCCTGCGCCGACTTCGTCGTCGGTGCCCTGGTCGAGCAGCGACGCCGTCAGCCGCGCGAGCCCGAGCTTCTCCTTGGGATCGGCGGCGCTGCCGGCGCGGACCAGCAGCCGCATGCTGACCACGGGCTGTTCGTGATGCAGCACCGCGACGACCTGCAGGCCGTTGGGCAGCGTTTGAATCTCGTAGGGCGGAAACTTCGACGTCGCGCGCCGGCAGCGGCCGCGGCGGCCGCTCGGACGGCCAGTTGCGGGTCTGCGCCTCGCTGGCACCCTGCGAGGCACGAGGCGATCAGGCACAGAACGACGAACCGCGAACCACGAACCGCGAACGTCGTCGAACGCAGTCCTCATTGCGCGCCTCGCCTTTCCCGACGGCAGCACGCGTCAGCACCAGTCCGGTTCTCGGGCCGTGAAGTAGGTGCGCGCCACGCGCTGCACGTCGGCGACCGAAATGTTCTGGAAGATGTCGAACTCGCCGTCGGCGGTCTTGATGTCGTTGTGAATCACGACCGCGTGCGCCAGGTGCATGCGCCTTCTGCTGATTCGATTCGCGGCTCAGGATGTAGTCGCGCGCGAACTGGTTCTTCGCCCGCTGCAGCTCGTGATCGCGTGATCGGCTCCGCTTTCAGCCGCTCGACCTCCGCGATCAGCGCCTTCGCCACCTCTTCGGGCGTGTGCCCCGGCTGCACGATCGCGACCGCGTAGAACAGATTCGGATCCTCGATCAGGTTCGCGTTGCCGAACGCGGCGACCGCCATCTGCTTGTCGTACACCAGCTTCTGGTAGATGCGCGAGCGTCTGGCCGTCGGACAGCACCTTGGCGGCGATGTGCAGCGGATAGGAATCGGGATTGCCCGTCGTAGGTGATGTGATACGCCACGACGACGGCCGGCAGCGGCCACGGCTCGCTGCAGCGTGACGCGCTTCTCCTGGGTCTGCGGCGGTTCCTTGGGAATGTCGCGCGGCACCTCGCGCTCGGCCTTCGGCACGCGCCCGAGATACTGCGCCACCAGCTGCAGTCGCCTGCGTCGAGTCGAAGTCGCCGACGAGCACCAGCGTCGCATTCGACGGCACGTAGTAGGTCCGATAGAAGTCGCGCACGTCGTCGACCGACGCCGCCTCCAGATCGGCCATGCTGCCGATGGTCGCGTGCTTGTACGGGTGCGCCGTGAACGCCTGGTCGTAGATGATTTCGTTCAGCCGCCCGAACGGCTGGTTGTCGACACGCATCCGCCGTTCTTCCTTCACGACGTCGCGTTCGTTGGTGAAGGTGTCCTTGTCGATCCGCAGCGTCGCCATCCGATCCGCTTCGAGCCAGAGAACGAGCGGCAGATACTGCGACGGCACCGTCTCCCAGAACACCGTCTCATCGTCGGTCGTGTAGGCGTTGCTCTGGCCGCCGATCGACGAAATCATCGACGTGTGCGCCTCGGGCTGCTACGTTCTTCGAGCCCTTGAACATCAGATGCTCGAACAGATGCGCGAAGCCGGTGCGGCCCGGCCTTCTCGTTCTTCGATCCGACGTGATACCAGAGCTGCAGGTGGACGATCGGCGTCGAATGATCCTCGGACAGAATCAGCGTGAGGCCGTTGGGGAGCGTGGTGATTTCGTACTGCAGCTTCGGGGGCCGGACGGCCGCCGAAGACGTCTGGGTGGCCGCGTAGACGATGCCAATCGCGAGCGCGATGGCGGCAACCGGTCGAACAGCTCTGACCATCATCCCTCGATTATCTACTGAGTAGGCGAAACCCCGCGAGCATCCAATGCTGGGCCTGCCGGTCCAGCGGGTCGGCGTCCGGCCGCTTTTCGAACCCGATGAACAGCTCCATGGCGCCGCCGGCTCCGTTGATGCGGACGCCGGTTTCGACGAGCCCGCCGCTCTGTCTCGTGCGGTTCGGCACCGTGCCGTTCACACCGACGAGGTGGCCGGCCGCCTGCGCAAAAATTCCCACCCGGTTCGATACCGGGACGCGCGCCAGCAGGCCCACGTCCGCGAGCCAGCTGTAATCGACGTACGCCCGCGCGATCGCTCGCCCCGCTTCCGCGCTGACGTCGAGCGTCCCGCGTGCAAACACCACGCGGTGCAGCAGCCGCCCCCCGAGCTCGTTGAACGCCACGGGAAGTCGCACCTTGGCCCGATCACTCAGGTGCCGCGACACGTGGTGCAGCATCCCCACCAGCTCGGTATATGGGCCGAGGCGCGCCGACGCCGATGCCTCGAGCGTGTAGTTCCCCTGATTGGGATCGAAGGCCTGGAACTCGCTGCCGAGCACCGCTTCGTAGTCGATCAGCACGGCCAGGCGCCCGGTGACGTAGTCGACCAGGTCAACCGAGCCGCCCCAGAAGGTGTCCCAGGTGAATCGTTCATCGGCGATGCGCTGGCCGACGGAGGAGGTGGACGAGCTCCGGATCCAGGCCGCGTTCAGATGAAAGTCCGAGCGGGAAAAGAATTCCGTCTGTGCCGGAGCAGGCGCTACCACCGGCTGCGGCTGCTGCGCGGCGGCGCGCGGCGCGCTCACCACCCACAACGCCACGAAGAGAACGAGCACCGCCCGTGGATTCAGCGATTTGTCTCCGGCCGGGATGCGGCGAGCTTCACCTCGAGCTCGGCAACCAGACGTTCGAGCTCGTGAAGACGCCTCTTCAGCGCGGGCAGCTGTCGAAACACGACGGACGCCCGACGCCAGTCCGCATGCTCGAATGCGGGATGACCCGTGACGAACGCGTCGGCGTCAACCGACTGGAGGACGGCGCTCTTCGCGCCGATTTTCGCGGCGCGTCCGACACGCACGTGCCCCGTGACTCCGCTCTGGCCGGCCATCATCACGTCGTCTTCGATGGCCGTGCTGCCGGCAATGCCGACCTGCGCCGCCAGCAGGACTCGCCGCCCCAGCGTGACGCCGTGCGCGATGTGCACCAGGTTGTCGATTTTCGTACCCGCGCCGATGCGCGTTTCGCCAACCGCCGGGCGATCGATCGTCGAGTTCGCGCCAATCTCAACGTCGTCTTCGATGATCACGTCGGCGAGCTGCCTGATCTTCAGATGCGATCCGTCTTTCTGCGTCGCGAAGCCGAAACCGTCGCTGCCGACAACGACGCCGTCATGAAGCACGACGCGATGGCCAACGGTCACGCGCTCGCGGAGCGTCACGTGGGAGTGCAGTACGCAGTCATCGCCCACGCGCGCCCCGGGGCCGATGACCGCATTGGGATAGATGACGGTGCGCGCACCGATCGACGCGCCAGCGCCAATCGACACGAAGGGCCCGATCGATACATCCGCGCCCAGCGTGGCGTCCGGCGCCACCGCGCTCAACCGATCGACGCCTTTCGGCGGCGCGACAGCGTGCGCGAACAGGCTCACCGCGCGAGCAAAGGCTGAATACGGATCGTCGCAGCGCAGCAACGCCGCCGATGTCGAGGGCGCCGGCGCGGTTGACTTCAGGATGACCGCTGACGCGCGGGTCGTCGCGAGGCCTGTGACGTATCGTGCATTCGTGAGAAATGTGAGATCGCCGCGCTCGGCACGCTGGATGCCGGCGACGCGGACGATCTCGACGCTGCCGTCGCCTTCGAGACGGCAGTCCAGCCGGGCCGCGAGCTCACTCAGCTTCAAGGGTTTGCAGTCCGCAAGAATAGCACGCGCGTCCGCGTGAGCAGTCCGTGGTGCAAGTCCATCGCGCGCTGCTAACCCGGCACGGCGGCGCGATCGAAAAAAGCCGCGAGCCGAGGGAGATTCAAGTGACTCGCGATGGCTTCGACGCGCGTCGCGCGTGATTCGCGCGGCTCGCCGGCCAGCGTGGCGAGCTCCGCGAGCGCCGGTTCCGGTTGTGGCCGCCACGTCGTCCGGTCGAGCCCCTGACGGGCGCCGCGCCACGACAGGAAGTGGCCGACAAGCCGCAGGCCGAAGTAGTACGCCAGCACGTTGGGACCCGGTACCAGCGCCAGCACGCCCGACGCCGCGAACAGCAGGCCGTCGACGATCAGCCAGATGCCGTGATGACGCCGCGCGTGCGTCAGGAGATTGCGGCACAGCGCGGTTGCCGACGATTCGGATAGATCCGACGGATACCGCAGATCGGCGGCGACGATCGACCGCAGCGACCACAGCGTGCGCTGCTCGGCTACCGTTTCGGCGATGCGGCTCACGGCCCAATCGCGGATGCGCGCCATCCGGCCGTCGTGGCTCCGGCTTCGGCGCGCGGCCTGCACCATCGAGTGCCAGCCTTCGCGCAGCCGCTCCATACGCTTGCGAAAGAAGCCGTCCGTGTGCGCAGGCTGCGACACGTCTTCATCCGGCGGCTCCGAGTACAGCTCGTAGCGGTTCCGCCCGAGCGGCACGAGATAAACTACCGCGTCGTCCATAGCCGTGCTTGCACGCCAAGAGATGGGTACAAAATGTGTCCGCGTCCGTGCAAGCCCGGCTTAGGCGCGGCCGCCCGACGGTGGCCGCGCGCTAGTAACGAAGCGGAGCCCAGGGCACGTTCCTGAGCAGTTTCGAAGCGGAGCTTCGTTACTCGATTGTAGACTGCGCCATGGCCCCCTTTGATCTCACTCTGCGTCTGCTGCTCGCGGCCGGGCTCGGCGCCGCGATCGGGATCGAGCGCGAGCTCCGCGGGAAGCCCGCCGGGTTGCGTACCAACATCCTCATCGCGGTCGGCTCCGCGCTGTTCACGACCGTGTCCACCCAGATCGCGACGACGGGCGGGACCCCGGATCGGATTGCCGCGCAGATCGTGACCGGCGTCGGCTTTCTGGGCGCGGGAGCCATCCTGCACAGTGGTGGAAGCGTTCATGGCATGACGACGGCGGCGACGGTTTGGGTCAATGCGGCGGTGGGCATGGCGGCCGGCGCGGGCTACTACGCGATGGCCGCCATCGCGACCGGCATCACGCTGGTGGTACTCGCGGTGCTGGAGCCGATCTCAGCGGCGTTCGAACGGCGCGCAGACCAGGCGAATCTGCGTCGGCGCCACGATGACGCGGCCGGCTAGGGTTTTCGCACCTTCTGCGGCGGCCGCGCGCCCTCGAGCTTCAACGCCGGCTTGCCAGCCGCCTCCCAGGCGCCGATGATCAGGCTGGCGCTCGCGGTGATCGACTCGGCGAGCCGTTTCTCGAGGATCGGCTTCACCTTCACGAAGAACTTCTCGAAGTAGTCGTCGTCGTAGATATCCTTCGCCTCTACGGCTTCGGTGTCGGCCTTCAGAATCTGATCCACGAACTGATAACTCGCCAGGAGGACATCGAACATCGTGTCGCGCGGGTTGCGCACGGCCGACGGTGGCGCGGGCACGATCGTCAGCCGCGATTCGAAGCGTTCGACGAGGTCGCGCTCGAAACGGGAATGAATGCCGCTGTTACCAGTGAGCTGGCCGTCGTAGTTGATCGACGCATGAAACGGCTGATGGGCGTCCTGCACGTAGTGACAGGCGATCGCGGAGTACAGCACGACGTCGCTTGGCGCGTACTCGGCCTGTCGCGTGAAGCCTTCGAAGCCGCGACGCAGGTATCCGAAGATCTCCGCTTCCCGCCACGGCAGCGTCCCGTTTCGTTTCAACACGGCGATTCCGAACTTCTCGAGCGCCGCGCCATACTCGCGCGGCAACGCCTGGAACGGATACTCGCCGTACTCGCGCGCGCCGAAGTCCATGAAGTGGTTCGGGTCGTCTTCCCAGCCGACGTTGCGCCAGAGATCGGGATCGATCGAGCGCATGACGATCTCCGCGCGATGATGCGTGAAAAACCCTTTCAGCTCCGGCGGCAGCAAGTCGATCGCGCGGCTCATGATCAGGCGGTGCGCGGTGAATCCCCACGCCGACACCGGTGCAGGCACCAGCGCCGCGATCACCGCGATCGTCGCCACGAAGAAGCCTTTTCGCATGCTGCTATATTAGTTTGATTGGACAACGTCACTCACTCGCTGTTCGCGCTGACCGTCGCGCGCACGCCGCTGGCGCGCGTCGGCCGCGGCACGACGGCGGCGCTCCTGCTCGCTTCCAACGCGCCCGACATCGACATCGTCACGCTCGCAGGCGGATCGGCCAGCTACCTGCACTGGCACCGCGGTCCGACGCACGGACCGATCGGCGTCGTGGCGTTGGGCGTCGTCGTCGCCGCGCTGGTCATGGTCGGACGCCGCATCTACGACCGCTGGCATTCGCCGGACCAGTCGAGGCCTTCGACGATCGAGGGACGCAACGCCTCGTTCGCCATGCTCGTCGCGGTGTCGATCGTCGGCACCGTCCTGCACGTCGCCATGGATCTGCCGACGTCCTACGGCACGCGACTGCTCAGCCCGTTCAGCTGGCGCTGGTTCGCCGCGGATCTGATGCCGATCGTCGACCTGTATCTGCTCGCGGCGATCGTCGCGGGATTGGCGTTCGGCCGGCAATCCGTGGCGGCGCGGCAACGGAACGCGGCGATCGTTCTCACGTTGATGGCGGCCAACTACGCCCTGCGCGCCGTGGAACACTCGCAGGCGCTGGCGATGGTGCCGCGGCTGTTCGGCCCGACGCTGCCGCCGTTGTGCGATCCGGCGACGTCAGCCGAGCGACGCTCGATTGATGCGTGGCCACGATCGCAGCCTGTCTCTGCGCCGGAAGGAAAGCGCTGTCTCGTCGAGGTCGCGGCGATTCCGACGTTCGGCTCGCCGTTTCGCTGGCAGATCATCGCCCACGTGTCGAATGCGTTCGAGCTGCGGGACATCGACCTCCTCGAGCCGGGCTGGCGCGGGGCTGAAGGGGAATCCGAGGCACCGTGGCGGACGAACCTTCGTTATCCCAACGTGTGGACACCAACCGTCATGCACGCGGCGGAGACGCCGCTCGCGCAACTGTTCCTGGGATTCTCGCGCTTCCCCGCCGCGCGATCGGCGCTCGACGGGCAAGGCGTCACCACGGTGCGCTGGACGGACGTGCGCTTCACTCAGAGTGCGCTGTCGTCGGAGCGGCGGCCGGGACCGAGGTTCTTCACCGCGACCGTAACCGTCGCTGCCGACGGGCGGATTCTCCAGGAGCGGCTTGGCCGTTAGCCGGACATGAGCCCGCGCTTCGGCGCGCACATGTCGGTGGCGGGCGGGTTGCCGCTGGCGGTCGATCGCGCGGTCGCGCACGGCTGCGACGCGTTTCAGATCTTCGCCAAGAACGCCAACCAATGGCGCGGTCGGGTCGTACCCCGCGCGGAGATCCGCGAGTTCCGATCGAAGGTGAACAACGCGCGGATCGGTCCCGTCGTGTCGCACGCCAGCTATCTCATCAACCTCGCGACGACGAGCCCGGCGCTGCGTGAGATGTCGCTCGTGGCGATGGGCGATGAACTGGATCGCGCCGAAGCGCTGGGACTCCTCGGCGTAGTGCTGCACCCGGGCTGCTACACCGCCGGCAGCGAAGACGTCGGGCTGACGTTGATCGCCGACGGGCTTCTCGATCTGCTGCGCGCGCGGCGCCGCGGCAAGACGATGGTGCTGCTCGAGCACACGGCGGGTCAGGGCACGTCACTGGGAGCGACGTTCGAGCAGCTGGCCACGATCATCGCGCGGATGAAGGATCACCGCCGCGTGGGCGTCTGCCTCGACACGTGTCACTTGCTCGCGTCCGGCTACGAATCTGTGCTCGCCGGAGGGTTACGCGGCGACGTTCACCGCGTTCGGCCGCCTGGTCGGATTCGACCGGCTGCGAATGTTTCACCTGAACGATTCCAAGCGCCCGCTCGCGAGCCGGGTCGATCGTCACGAGCACATCGGCGAGGGTTTCCTCGGCCTCGAACCGTTTCGCCGCATCGTCAACGACCGGCGATTTCGGGGGTTGCCGATGCTGCTCGAGACGCCGAAGGAAGCCCAGCGATCGCCGACGCGCATCGAGGTGGATCGCTTCGACGCCAGGAACCTCGCGACGCTGCGCTCGCTTGTGGGCGCGGGAGGGGCTGGACGGGCGGGAGGGCTTACCCCTCCCGCCTTTCCTGCCCCTCTTTGAACACCTCCGCCTCGAACCGCCACAACATGGCGCCGTTCTTCCACGCATCGTCGGGCAGCCCGGCCTTGCGGCAGGTGTGCGCGAGAAACGTCTCGACGTCCCAGCCGTGTTCCGTGGCTACCTGCGGCAGCAGCACGCCGCGGAACCGGTCGCGCTCGATAACCAGGCCGTGCCGGCCGACCTCGATCTCCGACGGTCCGGAAATGGGTTCCAGGGAACCGAGCAGCGAGAGTTCGATATGCAGCGTCGAGAGCTCGTGTTCGCCGACCATTGAAAACCTCGGATCGTCGCTCGCGGCGGCAACGGCGCAGCGCGACACCACCCGGCCGAGCGGTTGATCGTCGTCAATGTGGCCGATGCAGCCGCGCAACGACCCATCGTGGCCGAGGAGCGTAACGAATCCGCCGGCACGACGGAGGCACACACCCGCCATCTCCGGCGCAGGCGCGGGCAAGCCGCACACATGCGCGACGATCGCGCTACGCGCCAGGGCCAGCAGAAGCATCCGATCCGCGTCGCCTGTCATGAGCCCTCTGTGGAGAACCGGCCGAACGCGGCCGCCAGGTATCCGACCACGGCCGATTTGTCACCTGACACGTCGCCGGAATCCGCGTAGTGGAGCGCGACGGCGTCGCGAGCGCCAAGCGCCCGCGCGGCACGCATCACGGCCACCGTCGGTCCCCCTCCGCACGCGTGATCCGGCCGTCGATCGAGCGCGGCCTGCAGCCCATCCGCGTCGAAGCGCTCGACACAATCAATCACGACGCGATCGAGCGCCGCCGCCGTCCCGGCATCGTGGTAGTGCGACAGATCCGTGCTGGCGACGATCAACGCGCGGCGGCCGCGCAACGTGGAGGTCAACGCATCGGCGAGCGCGCGGGCCGTGGCATCGGTCTGATGTCCCATCAGGAGCGGCACGATCGGAACGCCCGGCGCCAGGTGCTGCACGAACGGCAGCTGCATTTCGAGCGAATGTTCGCGTGCGTGCGCCGCCGCGTAATCGTGCACCAGCGACGTGGACTCCGTGAGCGCCTGCGCACACGCGCCGTCGATGGCCGCCTGGCCGAGCGGCGTCTCGAATGCCCCTGCCATGTAAATCGAGACCCCTTCGAAGGCGACGAAATGCGACGGACCGACGAGGACGGCGACGTCGAACGCGCGGCCCCGCAGCAGCCGATACGCATGCGCGGCCACAGGCCCCGAGTACATCAGCCCGGCGTGAGGCGCGATCAGCGCGACGAGATCCCCGTCGACGTCGCGGCTGGTCTCGGCGAGATGCCGATCCAGCGCCGTTGCGAGCGCTGGCGCGGAGCCCGGATACCAGCTCCCCGCGACGGCCGCCTTTCTGACCGCCATGGCCAATTTTCAGCATGGTAGCATCAGCCATGCCGGCGGAATTCACTCGAGCGCAGGTCGCGGCCATCGCAGCCCTCGCCAACCTCGAGCTCGATCCCTCCGAGCTCGATCTGTTCGCGAAACAGCTGGGCGATATCCTCACCTACGCCGAGGAGGTGCAGCGCGTCGACACCGCCGGCGTCCCGCCAACTGCGAGCGTCGTCGCGCGACACGCGGCGGATCGCCCGGACGAGGTTGGGCCGTCACTCGATCCCGAGACAGCCCTCGCCAACGCGCCCGATCCCGCCATGAGCGCAGGACTCTTCAAGGTGCCGCGAGTGATCGGATGACGTCGAGCCTCGCCGACACAACAGTTCGAGGCCTTCGCGACGCCGTGCGATCGCGACGCCGATCGGCGTCCGAGATCTGTCGCGACGCGCTCGAGCGCATCGACGCGATCGATTCCGCGATACACAGCTTCAACACGGTCACGGCGGACCGGGCGCTCGCTCGCGCCCGCGACATCGACGATCATCCAGACCGTTGGCGCGACGCGCCTCTCGCCGGCGTGCCCGTGGGGCTCAAGGACAACCTGTGCACGGCAGGCGTGCGGACCACGGCATCGTCGCGCATCCTCGACTCGTACGTGCCGCCGTACGACGCGACGGCCGTGGCGCGGCTCGAAGCCGCTGGCGCGATCGTTGTCGGCAAGACCAACTGCGACGAGTTCGCGATGGGCTCCTCCACGGAGAACTCGGCGTACGGGCCGGCGCGCAACCCCTGGGCGCTCGATCGGATCCCGGGTGGCTCGAGCGGCGGATCAGCCGCCGCTGTCGCCGCCGGCCTCGTGCCGCTCGCGCTCGGCTCGGACACCGGCGGATCGATCCGGCAGCCGGCCGCGCTCTGCGGTGTCGTGGGCTTGAAGCCGACATACGGTCGGGTGTCGCGCTACGGTTTGCTGGCGTTCGGTTCGTCGCTCGACCAGATCGGCCCGATGACGCGGACGGTTGCCGACGCGGCGCTCGCGCTCGGCGTGATGGCCGGCGCCGACGCCGCAGATGCGACCTGCGCGGCGGAACCGGTGCCCGACTACGCGGCCGCGCTCTCCGGGGACGTCCGCGGGACACGGATCGGCGTGCCGCGCGCGCTTCTCGACGGGCTCGATCCCGATGTCGGCCGCGCGATTCACACGGCACTCGATACGCTGGCCAGCCGCGGCGCGGCGCTCGTGGACGTCGACCTTCCCCACGCGAAGCACGCCATTGCGGTCTACTACCTCGTCGCCACGGCCGAGGCGAGCTCGAATCTCGCGCGATACGACGGCGTGCGGTATGGGTTCCGCGCCAGCGGCCGCGACGATCTTCGGACGATGTACGTGCGCACGCGCGCAGAAGGGTTTGGTGCGGAAGTCAAGCGGCGGATCATGCTGGGCACGTACGTGCTGAGCGCCGGCTACTACGATGCGTACTATCTCAAGGCACAGCAGGTGCGTACCTTGATCCTGCGCGACTACGATCGCGCGTTCGAAGCCGTCGACGTCGTCGCCATGCCGACCAGTCCGACCCCTGCCTTCCCCATCGGCGAACGCTCGGCCGATCCGCTGCAGATGTACCTCGCGGACATCTTCACAGTCAGCGCCAACCTCGCAGGGTTGCCCGCGATCAGCGTCCCGTGCGGGTTCACGGGCCAGCCTGCACCGCCGAAGCCCGGCGACAATGCGGTGAGCGAAGGCGGGCTGCCGATCGGGCTCCAGCTCACCGGGCGGCAGTTCAACGAGCCAACGCTCCTCCGCGTCGCCGACGCCTACGAACGCGACACCGAATGGTCGAAACAGACGCCGCCGATCGCGACGCGCTGAAACCCGCGCCCTGGACGACGCTCGGCGACGAGGCGCTGCTCGAAGTCCGCCTGTGCGATTTGGGACTCACCATTCAGGGCACCGAGCTCGACGCGCGGATTGCGCAGTTGAATGCCGAGCTCGAGGCGCGCGGTCTCGTGTTCCGGCCGCAATATTGGTTGTCGGACGAGTGGTTCACGCCCGACGGCGTCCCGGGCATCGCCATCCCCTTCTATCTCGCGCATCCACGGCTGGCCAAGCTCGAGCTCGCGCAGATGCTCGAGGTCGAGGGCGGCGACGCCGAGTCGTGCCTGCGGATTCTCCGGCACGAAGCCGGACACGCGATCGACAACGCCTACCGGTTGCAGCGGCGTCCGACCCGCCGCCGCCTGTTCGGCAATCCGTCGCTCGAATACCCGGAGTACTACCTGCCCCGGCCCTACAGCAAGCGCTTCGTGCAGCACCTCGATCACTGGTACGCGCAGAGCCACCCTGACGAAGATTTCGCGGAGACCTTCGCCGTGTGGCTCGACCCCCAATCGATGTGGCAGACGCGCTACGCGGGGTGGCCGGCGATGCGCAAGCTCGAATACATGGATCGCCTGATGCGAGAGCTCTCGCGCCGGCGCCCCGCCGTGACGTCGAAGCGCACGGTCGATCCGCTGCCGCGCCTGAAGAAGACGCTCGGCGACCACTATCGCAGGAAGCGGGAACACTACGGACTCGATCACCCGGACTTTTACGACAGCGATCTGCGCAAGCTCTTCTCGGACGAGCCACAATTCGCCAAGAATCTGTCCGCGGCCCGCTTCGTGCGGCGCATTCGACGCGAGGTCCGCGGCACCGTGGCCAGCTTCACCGACAGCTACCAGTACACGATCGACCAGCTCCTCGAGAAAATCGTCGAGACATGCCGGGAGCAGAACCTCCGCCTCATGGACTCCGAGGAGGCGACCAAGAGCGACTTCATGATCTTTCTTACAGTGCAGACGATGAACTACTTGCACAGCGGCCGGCACCGCGTGGCGCTCTAGCCGTGCTTGCGCTGATGCGGACAAACGGGTCAACCCACGCAAGCCCGGTAGGGTGAAAGGAGAAAAGGGGTGAGCAAGCTGCGCGTTCTTGCGCTCGTGCATCGGCATCTCATCCCGCCCGAGACGATCGAGGAGGGCACCGACATCACGGCTGCGCCCTGGCGCACCGAATACGACGTCGTCTCGACGCTGACGGCGATGGGACACGAAGTGCGCGTGCTCGGCGTCCACGACGACCTCGGCGACATTCGCCGCGCGTCGGAGGAGTGGAAGCCGCACATCGCCTTCAACCTGCTCGAAGGCTTCGACGACATCGTGATCTTCGACCAGAACGTCGTGTCGCATCTCGAGCTGCTGAAGCTGGCCTACACCGGCTGCAACCCGCGCGGCCTGGTGCTGGCGCGCGACAAGTCGCTGTCGAAGAAGCTGCTGGCGTACCACCGGATTCCGGTGCCGGAGTTCGACGTGGTCCGGATGGGACGGCCGGTGCGGCGGCCCAAGCGGCTCACATTTCCGCTGATCGTGAAGTCGCTGACGCAGGAGGCCTCGATTGGCATCTCGCAGGCATCCGTCGTCGACAGCGACGAGAAATTGAAGGAGCGCGTCGCCTTCATCCACGAGAGCATTGGCACCGCCGCCATCGTCGAGCAGTACGTCGAGGGACGGGAGCTCTATGTCGGCATCCTCGGCAACCAGGCGCTGCAGGCGCTGCCGGTCTGGGAGTTGCTGTTCACGAACATGCCCGAAGGCTCACGGCGTATTGCGACGGACCGCGTCAAATGGAGCGTGAAGTACCAGAAGAAGTACGGCATCGACAGCGGTCAGGCGGCGCTGGATCCAGGCGTCGCCGAGAAGATCCAGCACGTGTGCAAGCGTGCCTATCGCGCACTCGAACTGAGCGGGTACGCGCGCATCGACCTGCGACTCGAAGAGTCGGGACGTGTGTGGGTGCTCGAAGCGAACCCGAATCCGCAGATTGCGAAGGGCGAGGATTTTGCGGCGTCGGCTGGTGTGACCGGACTGGGCTACGAGACCGTCCTGCAGCGGATCATCAATCTCGGACTGCGATGGCAGCCTGAGAGCGTGGCTTGAGCATCAGGATTTACGTTGGGCAGCCTCCATGAGTTCCGGTGCCTTGAGTTGATCGGCCGGGCCCCGCGGCGCCGACGGCGCCAGATAGACCATGGGCTTCAGTGAGATCCGCTCGTCCAGGCTTTTGATCACCCGCGCGCTTCCTCCAGCGGTCTTCATGGTCTTCGTGAATCCCAGCAAGACGCAGAAACCGATGAAGAGACCGAGGACGAAGACCGTCGTCGACGCGAGCCCCTGCAATGCGCCGAGGCCGATTTGGACCGCATCCCCCATGTCTCTCCTTAGAATCAGGCGCGTCGGTCAGGAACGCGGCGAGCCGCCGCCGCCCGCCGCATCGCCGTCTTTCGGCGGCGGCACCACGGCGTAATAGACCAGGCCCCGCCGAACTTCTTCCATGGCGACACGCTCGGGCTTGTGCAGGACCTGCGGCACATCTTCACCCAGCCGCGGGCGCGCGCCGCGTTTCAACTGCTTGGCCCGCAACGCCGCGACGTCCACGAACAGGAACCGGCTGTCGATTGGCGGCATCGGCTCGCTCGGGATCAGCGGCCCGTCTGATTCAGGCTGGTCGGAAACTGGTGTAGTGGTCTCATCCATGTCGACTATAGATCGTAGCATGCGACCTCCTGCAGCACTAGAGCGGGTAGGCTATTTAGGGCTGATTAGGCGGGTCAAGCAGGTAACAAATTGTCACTGCTGACGCAGGACGCGGGCGGGAATGGCTGGAAGGGCGGGAGGCAGGATGGGAAGGCAGGAAGGTCCTGCCCTTCCTGCCAATCCTGCCTTTCCTGCCCAGCTACGCCGCGACGTCGACCTTGATCGACCGGGGTTTGGCCTCCTCGCGAAGCGGGAGCCGGACGGTCAGGACGCCGTTCTTGTAGTCGGCCGCAACCTTGTTCTGGTCAACGGTCTCCGGCAGCGAGAACGACCGGCTGAACGTGCCGTAGCGACGCTCGATGCGATGGAACTGCTCTTCCTTCGGCTCGCCGGCGAACTTCTTCTCGCCTTTGATGGTGAGCGTCCCCTTGTCGACGGTCACGTCGATGTCCTCGCGCGTCATGTCGGGCAGTTCCGCTTTCAGCACGAGCTCCTGTTCGCCGTTCTGGTAGACGTCGACCGGCGGCACCCAGGCGTTGAACCGGTCTTCGATGTGCGCGAACTCACGAAATGGATCCCAGCGAACCAATGTCATGGCTTCTTCTCCTTGATATGAGGTGATTACGCAGTCTCCGCGTATTCCGCGTCGACCACTTCCGCATCCTTCACGTTCGAACCCCGCGAACCTTGCGATCCTGACGAACCCTGTCCCTGCGCCGACTTGTAGAGATGCTCCGCGAACCCGTGAGAGACCCGCTGCAGTTCGTCGACGGCGCGCTTGATGGCGGACACATCGTCGCCCTGCGACGCCGTGCGGACCTCCGCGATCAGTTCCTCCGCTCGCGACCGCTCGCCGACGGGCAGCTTCTCGCGGTTCTCGTTGATCGTCTTCTCGACCTGATAGGCCAGCGAATCGGCCAGGTTGCGCGCGTCGATCAGCTCGCGGCGCGACTGGTCTTCGGAGGCATGCGCCTGCGCGTCCTTGACCATCCGATCGACCTCGTCCTTGGAGAGGCCGCTCGCACCGCTGATCGTGATCTTCTGCTCCTTGCCGGTCGCCGATGTCCTTGGCCGCGACGTTGACGATGCCGTTGGCGTCGATGTCGAAGGTGACCTCGATCTGCGGCACGCCGCGCGGGGCCGGCGGAAGACCGATCAGATGGAACCGGCCGAGCGTGCGGTTGTCGCGCGCCAGCGGACGCTCGCCCTGCAGCACGTGCACTTCGACGTTCGGCTGGTTGTCCGCGGCCGTCGAGAACACTTCGCTCTTGCGGCGTCGGAATCGTCGTGTTCCGCGTGATGAGCGTGGTCATCACTCCGCCGAGCGTTTCGATGCCCGAGCGACAGCGGCGTGACGTCGAGCAGCACCATGTCCTTGACGTCGCCGGTGAGGACGCCGCCCTGGACCGCCGCGCCGACCGCAACCACTTCGTCGGGATTCACGCCCTTGTGCGGGTCCTTGCCGAAGAACTCGCGCACGAGCTGCTGCACTTTCGGCATGCGCGTCGAGCCGCCGACGAGGACGACTTCGTCGATCTTCCTCGGGATCGACGCCCGCGTCCTTCAGCGCCTGCCGCACCGGCGCCATCGTCCGCTGCAGCAGATCGTCGACGAGCTGCTCGAGCTTGGCGCGCGTCAGCTTGATCTGCAGGTGCTTCGGTCCGCTCTGGTCCGCGGTGATGAACGGCAGGTTGATGTCCGTTTCCATCGCGGTCGACAGCTCGATCTTGGCCTTCTCTGCCGCCTTCCTTCAGGCGCTGCAGCGCCATCCGATCCTTCGAGAGATCGATGCCCTCGGTCTTCTTGAACTCCGCCGCGATCCACTCGATGATGCGATCGTCGAGATCGTCGCCGCCGAGGTGCGTGTCGCCGTTGGTCGCCTTGACCTCGACAACGCCGTCGCCCACCTCGAGCACCGAGATGTCGAAGGTGCCGCCGCCGAAGTCGTAGACCGCGATCGTTTCGTCCTTCTTCTTGTCGAGGCCGTAGGCGAGCGCGGCCGCCGTCGGTTCGTTGATGATGCGCAGCACGTTGAGGCCGGCAATCTTGCCCGCGTCCTTGGTGGCCTGGCGCTGCGCGTCGTTGAAGTAGGCCGGGACGGTGATGACCGCGTCGGTCACCTTCTCGCCGAGATAGTCTTCCGCCGCCTGCTTCAGCTTCTGGAGGACCATCGCCGAGATTTCCGGCGGCGAGTATTTCTTTCCGCGCGCATCGACCCAGGCGTCGCCGTTCTGGGCGCGCACGACCTTGTAGGGGACGCGCGAGCCTTCGCTCGACACTTCGTCGAACTTCCGGCCCATGAACCGCTTGATCGAAAACACCGTGTTGTCGGGGTTGGTGACGGCCTGGCGCTTGGCGACCTGGCCGACGAGGCGCTCGTCGTCCTTGGCGAAGGCCACGATCGACGGCGTGAGTCGCGAGCCCTCCTGATTGACGATGACGGCTGGCTGGCCGCCTTCCATCACGGCGACCACCGAGTTGGTCGTGCCGAGGTCGATTCCAATGACTCTGCTTGGCATTTGGTTCATCCCTCACTTCGTTTTGAAGTCGAAGAGAAGTATAGGGCGCTACTTAGTATCTGTCAAGCATATTTTATTAGTTATATACACTCATATTAGTCGCGACGGATCCGTGGAACGGATGAGCCAGCAGAAACGCCTCAGTTGTGCGATCATCCGGCGGTGCGCCATCGGGTTCACGCCATTGCTATCCCCTCCGAATTCGAGGATTTCGCGGACGAGATCCGCCACGTCTTCCAGGAGCTTGGCCGGGCCTTCAGTTCGGAGTCGATCGCCGGCGAGTGCTCGCCCCCGATTGACGTCTACGAGACCGACGACACGCTGGAAGTCGTCGCCGAGTTGCCGGGCGTCGACCCGGCGTTGGTTCACGTCGTGGCCAAGGGCGACGGGCTGCTGATCGCGGGCGACAAGGCCGCGCGACGCACGGCCGGCGAATCCTCATTTCATCTGGTTGAACGCGGCTACGGGCGGTTCGCGCGCGTGATTCGTCTGAGCCGGCCGTGCAATCCGGCGCTGGCGCGCGCCACCATCGCACACGGCGAACTGCGGATCTCCATCCCGAAGATCGACGAGGGCCGCGGCCGGCGGATCCCCGTCTCAATCACGTAAGCTGTATGCCGTGCGGCTGTTGTTCATCGGCGACATCGTCGGCCGGCCGGGCCGCGATCTCGTTCGCCACGGCCTGCGGGGGCTTGTCGAGCATCATCACGTTGACCTCGTGATCGCGAACGCCGAGAACGCGGCCGCTGGTTTTGGCATCACGCGCGAGATCGGCGACCAGTTGCTCGACTGGGGCGTGGACGTGATGACCTCCGGCAACCACATCTGGGACAAAAAGGAAGCACTCGAGTACATCGGAGCCGAGGCGCGGCTGCTTCGCCCGGCCAACTACCCGTCCGCCGCGCCAGGAAAAGGCACCTACCTCGCTCGCACGCGCGATGACGTATCGGTGGGCGTGATCAACGTGATGGGCCGCGTGTTCATGCTCAACATCGACGACCCGTTCGCCGTCGTCTCTCGTGAAGTCGAGGCCATGCGCCAGCGCGCGCGCGTCATTTTCGTGGACTTCCACGCGGAGGCGACGTCGGAAAAAGTCGCCATGGGATGGCACCTCGACGGCAAGGTGACGGCCGTTGTCGGAACCCACACGCACGTGCAGACCGCCGACGATCGCGTCCTGCCGAAGGGAACGGCGTACCTGACGGACGTCGGCATGACGGGCCCGCACGATTCGATCATTGGCGTCGAGATCGAGCCGGCGCTCAACCGATTTCTCACGGCTCTGCCGCAGAAGTTCGAAACCGCGACGGGCAACCCGCGCCTCAACGCCGTCGTGATCGAGGCCGACGAGAAGACCGGGCGGGCCACGGACATCGAACGACTCAGCTACAGCGCCGAAGAGTTACAACACCTCTGATATGTCGGATCTGTTCGATCTGCCGTTCGAGGAAGAAGAGCCGGAAGTGCACAACGCACAGTCGACAGTCGACAGTCAACAGGCGACAGCGAGTCGACAGACGGCTGCTCGATCCGTTCTCACAGTAACCGAGCTCACCGTGCGCGTCCGCGACCTCCTCGAAGGCGAGCTCTTCGAGGTGTGGGTCGAAGGCGAGCTGTCGAACTGCAAGGTCTGGAACACCGGTCACCTGTACTTCACGCTGAAAGACCCGGCGACCCAGCTCCGCGGCTTCATGTTCCGCTCCGCATTGCGGTATCTGCGGTTCAAACCGACGGACGGCCTGCGCGTGATCGCACGCGGAAAGATCACGGTGTACGAGCCCAAGGGCGAGTATCAGCTCGTCTGCGAGCACCTCGAGCCGCACGGGCTCGGCGCGCTGCAACTGGCGTTCGATCAGTTGAAGAAGCGACTGCAGGAGGAAGGGCTGTTCGACCCGGCGCGCAAGCGGCCCCTGCCCGCCCTGCCGCGCAAGATCGGCATCGTGACTTCGCTCGACGGCGCCGCCATTCGCGACATCATCAAAGTGCTCCGGCGACGCTATCCCAACGTGCACCTGGTGATTCAGCCTGCGAGAGTACAAGGAGAGGACGCGGCCATCGAAATCACGCGCGGCCTTCGCTTGATCGGCCGCGTGCCGGGAGTCGACGTCGTCATCGTCGGCCGCGGCGGCGGATCCATGGAGGATCTCTGGGCGTTCAACGAGGAAACCGTCGCGCGGGCCATCGCCCGGATGCCGATGCCGGTCATCTCCGCGGTGGGCCACGAGACTGACGTGACGATCGCCGACTTCGTCGCCGACGTCCGCGCGCCGACGCCGTCGGCGGCCGCGGAAATGGTCGTGTCGCGGAAAGACGAATTCTACGGCCGCATCGACAGCCTCAGGGACCGCGCGCGCACCGCCGCGCATCGCCATGTCCAGATGCTCGGCAGGCGCATGCACGTCGTCAGTGCACGACCGGCGTTCGCGGGTTTTCCCGGTCGTCTCGCGATGCGTGTGCGTCACGCGTCCGAGCTGGCGCACGCGCTCACGCGGGTCGGCCGCGCCACCGTCACGCTGCGCGCGCGTGCGCTTCAGCAGATCCATCTGCAGCTCACGACGTTCGACGCGGGACGCCGGCTGGCAGGCATCCGGACGCGGCTGGTGGCGGCTGAAGGCCGCCTGACGGGCGCCACCCTGCGGCGACGCGACCGGGCGGAGGCGCAGGTGAGGCACGCCGTCGGCAGACTCGAGTCCATGAGCCCGCTCGCGGTGCTCGGCCGGGGCTATGCGGTGTGCTGGAACGAGGATGGCACCCGCGTCCTGCGCGACGCCGCGAATGTCGCCACGGGTGACCAGGTGAAAGTCCGGCTGTTCAAGGGCGAGCTCGCGTGCGAGGTGCGCGCCAAAAGCACCACCACGGACGTCACGGACACGAACGGAGGTACACGGACGACATAAGTACATAGAATGGGACAGTGTTCTCTGTTCGTGTCCGTGTCCTCCGTGGTAGTGCCTTTCGATGACCGATACTTCGATTAAGGACTTCGAAGCCGCCATCGCCGAGCTCGAATCGATCGTCAAGAAGCTCGAGGAAGGCGACCTCCCGCTCGAACAGTCGCTCGCGCTGTACGAGCGCGGCGTGCAGCTCTCGCGTTTCTGCCATTCCAGGCTGGAGGAGGCTGAGCGTCGCATCGAAATCTTGAACGAGCGCGGGGAGCTGAAACCGGCGCCCGCCTCGTTTGCGACCGACCCTCCATCGCGCGGCTGACGGAGCGTGGCGCCCGCGTCCGACCTCGCGGCGTTTCTCGAAGCAGCACGGGTCGAGATCGAGAACGCGCTCGAACGATACCTTCCAACTGCACCCGTCTGCCCCGCCATCGTCGCGGACGCGATGCGCTATAGCGTCTTCGCCGGCGGCAAAAGACTGCGGCCGGTGTTGACCCTCGCAGCTGCTGACGCCGTCGCCTGCAGCCCTGAAGCGCTGCGCCACAGCCCTGCGGTCCTGATGACCCTCCCCGCCGCCTGCGCCATCGAGATGATCCACACATATTCGCTGATCCATGACGACTTGCCGGCGATGGACAACGACACCATGCGGCGAGGCCGTCCGACGCTGCACGTGCTGTACGGCGACGGGATCGCGATTCTGGCGGGAGACGGACTGCAGGCGGCGGCGTTTACGCTGCTGGCCCGCGAACCGGGCGGCGACGATCCGGCCATTGCAGCGCGAAAGCTGCGCGTCGCGAGCGTCGTTGGAGAAGCGGCCGGCCCCATGGGCATGGTCGGCGGTCAAGCGCTCGACCTGCAGGCGGCCGGACACGGACGGCAAGGCGCCGCGGCTCTTGACGCGGCGGGACTCCGTGACATGCACACGCGCAAGACGGGCGCGCTGATCCGCGCGGCGGCGGTGAGCGGCGCGATCATGGCCGGCGGCGACGACCGAACGGTGGCGGCCGTCACCCGCTATGCGGAGGAGGTCGGCCTCGCGTTTCAGATCGTCGACGACATTCTCGACGTCGAAGGAGAAGGCGCCGTGCTGGGCAAGACCGCCGGCAAGGATGCGGCGGCGAACAAGCCGACCTACCCGGCGCTGTTTGGGATGGCACGGTCGCGCGAGCTCGCTGCCGAGTCCGTGGAACGAGCGCGCGAGACGTTGACGGGAGCGGGCCTCACGGATGGGTATCTTCTCCCGATCGCCGAATGGGTCATTTCACGAAACAATTGACGTTCGTTCACGCTCGTCCTGAGCTTGTCGAAGGACGAGCCTTGGCGCTCGTGGTTCGACAGGCTCACCACGAGCGGTGATAGCAAGTGCCGTCCAAGCAACGCCTTGACATCGTCCTTGTCGAGCGCGGCCTCGTCCCGTCGCGCGAGCGGGCGCGGGCGCTCATCCTCGCCGGGCAGGTACGCGTCGACGGTCAGGTCGTCTCCAAGGCCGGCGCCCCCACCGCGGCAGACGCGCAGGTGGAGCTCGTCCTGCCGGACCACCCGTACGTCGGCCGCGGCGGCGTGAAGCTCGCGCACGCGCTGGACACGTTTGGGCTCGATCCCGCACATCGCCGCGCGCTCGACATCGGCGCGTCGACTGGCGGCTTCACCGACGTGCTGCTGCAGCGCGGCGCGGCGAGCGTCATCGCGATCGACGTCGGCCACGGCCAACTCGATTGGAAACTTCGCAGCGACGCGCGCGTGATTGTGAAAGAAGGCGTCAACGCGCGAAGCCTGACGCGAGAAGACGTGCCGCATGACGTGAGCCTCGTGACGATTGACGTCGCGTTCATTTCGGTGCGGCTCGTCCTGCCGGCGCTGCCACCATTCCTCGAGCATCCGGCCGACCTCGTCGTCCTGGTGAAGCCGCAGTTCGAGGCGGGGCGCGACCAGGTCGGGAGCGGCGGTCTCGTCCGCGACCCGGACGTTCACGAGGCCGTGATTGCCGCCGTCACGGCCACCGCGGAAGCGGTCGGCTTCACCCGTGCGGCGATGGCCCCGTCGGCCATCACCGGCGCAACCGGCAATCAGGAGTTCTTTCTGCATTTGCGCCATGCGTGAAACGACGCTTTCAACCGCTCGTGGTGAGCTTGTCGAACCACGAGCTCGTCCTTCGACAGGCTCAGGACGAGCGAATTGTGATTGAACACATTGTGGTCTTGGGTGCAGGCGCGATTGGAAGCTTGTACGCCGCCAAGCTCGCGGCGCGCAACGACGTCACGGTGGTCGCCCGTCCGGATCACGTCGCGGCGATCGAGCAGGACGGCTTGCGCGTGATCGGCCGCGAGACGTTCACCTGCCGCGTGCACGCCGCTGCCACGCCACCGGAGCTGGCGCCGCGAACGCTCGTGCTGCTCACGACGAAAGTGAACGGCAATCAGGCGGCGGCCACAAGCATCGCCGGCAGGCTGCGTGAGGACACCATCATTCTGTGCGTGCAGAACGGCCTGCATGGAGAGGAGATCGTGAAGGCGGTCGTGGGATCGCGATGCCTGGTCCTTCGAGCCATTACGCAGGTCGGGGCGATTTTCCGGGAGCCGGGGATTGTGGACTTCAAGATCGGCGGCGAAACGTACGTCGAAGCCAGCCCGAGAAGCGCAGCCATCGCCGACCTGCTGACCGCGAGCGGCCTCGATGGCCGGGTCTGCGACGCGATTGCCGTCGAAGTCTGGCGCAAGCTGATCTTCAACTGCGTGATCAACCCCATCACGTCGATTACGGGCGGAGAGGTCGGTTCGATCGCCGACGAGCGTCTCAACCCCGTCAAACGGTTGGTGATCGACGAGTGCCTTGATGTCGCTCGCGCCGAGGGCGTGACCTTCGACGTCGACTTCGTCGAGGCGCTGGCAACGGTGTTCGGACCATCCCGCAACACCGCCTCGATGCGCCAGGATCTGTTGAAACGGAAGCCGACCGAAATCGATCACATGAACGGCGCGGTCGTCGCGCTGGGCGAGCGCCTGGGCATCGACTGCCCCGTCAACCGCGCGCTCGTGGCCATCATCAAGGCTCTGGAAAAACAGGGATCTGTGATTGGATAAGAGCGTGACGGCTCGAGTGTCCCGCGTCGGCATCGTCGCAAAATCACATCTGCGAGCGGCGACGCCGCATCTCATCGACATCGAACGCTGGCTGGCGGCCCGCAGCATCGACGCGGTCTTCGAGACGGCGACGGCGGCGCTGATGCCGGCGGCGCCGAACCGGCAGGTCGCCGAGAAGTCCGCCCTGGTCACGGCCGTCGAATTGGTTGTCGTGCTGGGCGGCGACGGGACGTTGTTGTCGATCGCCGACGCCATCGGCGCTGCCGGCTCGGGTATCCCGATGCTCGGCGTCAATTTCGGCAGCCTCGGCTTCCTGACCGAAGTGACGCTGCCCGAGCTGTATCCGTCGCTTGAAACCGCCCTCGGCGGGAGCGCGCGCGTCGAAGAGCGGATGATGCTCGCCTCCACCACGCTGCGAGCCGGCGCGCAGTTCGCCTCGCACATCGCGCTCAACGACGTCGTGGTCACGAAAGGCGCCCACTCGCGCATGATCGACTTGTCGGTGTGCGTCGGCGAGGAGTTCGTCACGCGCGTCAAGGCCGATGGGTTGATCGTGGCCACGCCGACCGGGTCGACCGCCTACAACCTCGCCGCCGGCGGCCCGATCGTGCAGCCGAACATGGACGCGCTGATCCTCACGCCGATCGCGCCCCACACGCTCACCAACCGACCCATCGTCATTCCCGCGGCGTCGTCCGTTCACGTGCAGCCGCACATCGAGGACCGCGACGAAGTCTTCGTGACGTTCGACGGCCAGGCCGGCTTTCAGTTGAAGGCCGGCGACGACCTCCGCATCTGCCGCGCCGACCGGACGCTCAAACTGATCCGGCCCTCGACCCGCGGCTACTTCGAAGTGTTGCGGGAGAAGTTGAAATGGGGAGAACGATAGTCGTTGGTCGTTGGTCGTTCGTCGTTCGTCGTTCGTCGTTCGTCGACTACCCTCGCGATTTCCGGTTCTCTCGACGCAAGTGCTGAATCAGGCGCGTTAGCATTTTGCCAATTGCCACGTATCGGTCCGAGTGCATCGCACACTCCGCAGCGTCGATGTAGCTCTTGTTCCTCGCGATCACCAGGTGAGTCCGCACCTCGTTGCAGGAGCCTCTGGCGCGGCCGAGGTACGACGCGAAGTGTCGATCCGTAAGCTGACCGAACCCTTCGCTGATTAAGGGCGGGACTCGGCTCGATCACCGATCAAGTTGATCGCGCAGCTCGAAGTCGCGGCGAAGCGCCGGCCGTTGAAGGATCGCAGAAATTGCACCGGCCGCATCGATCGAATGTTGATAAACCTGCAATTCTTCTAGGGTTTTCGCGCGCATGCGGCGTGCCCTAGCACGTGCCATGCCAGCGACTAACGACTAACGACTAACGACTAACGACTAACGACTAACGACCTAACGACCAACGACCAACGACCAACGACCAACGACCAACGACCAACGACTACTGCATCGTGAGAATGGCCGCCATCGTTTCGATCCCATCCCAGATGTTCTGGACCCGCACGTTCTCGTTCGCGCCGTGCTGGTTGTTGTCGAAGTTCACGATCGACAGGCCGATGGTGGGCACCTTCAGCACGTCGCTGAAGAGATAGAACGGCGCGCTGCCGCCGATCGTCGGTAGCCGGACGATCGGACCGCCGGCAGCGTCGGCAACAGCCTTGCTGATGGCGCGCGCGATCGGCAGCTCCAGCTCCGTACGCCCAGCGGGATAGCCGCCGAGCCGCGCGACGCTCGCAATCAGGGGATGCGCGGCCCGCGTCGCGGCGTCAGGTTCCTTTTCGACGATGAAGTAGCCCTGCTTCTTGATGTGCGCCACGAGCCGGTCGAATTGCTTCGTGGGGTCGACACCTTTCACGAAGCGAAGATCGAGCCGCGCCTGGGCCGAGGCGGGAATGATCGTTCGTCCCTGCCCGCCGACCCCGCCGCCGGCTTGCATCGCATTGATGTTCAGGGTCGGCAGATTGTGTCGAAGCTCGAGGCGATCGGCGGATTCGGGCCGCGAGAACCCGAACGTCTTCATCAACACCGGCGCGACATCGGGAATCTCGTCGATGGCCTTTCGTTCCTCCGCCGTCAGCGGCACCGCGTCGGCGTAGAACCCGTCGATCGTGACCCGGCCGTCAGCGTCCTTCATCGAGGCGAGCAGGCGTGCGAGCGCCAGCGCCGGATTCGGCGCCCAGTTGCCGTAATTGCCGGAGTGCATGTCGCGCGCTGGTCCGTACACCGTGACCAGCGCGTTCATGATGCCGCGCGCGCCAAAGTTGAGCGTCGGCCGATCGCTTGCATGGCGGGGACCGTCGACCAGCAGCAGCGCATCGGCCCTGATGCGATCGGCGTGGTCGCGCATCGCCTTTTCCAAATTCGGCGAGCCCGCTTCCTCTTCACCTTCCATGATCACGCGAATGTTCGACGTCAGCGCGATGTTGGCGTCATCGAGCGCTTCGATGGCGGCCAGAAACGCGACAATCGGCGACTTGTCGTCGGATGCGGATCGGCCGAAGACACGCCACTCGGGGTCGATCCGGTCCCGCCATGTCGTGAGCGTGATCGTCCGTCCGGCCGGCTCGTGCTCCGCGACAATGACGGGCTTGAACGGCGCTTCGTACGTCCATTCGGACGCATCGACCGGCTGGCCGTCGTAGTGGAAATAGAAGGTCAGCGTCCGGCGGACGTTCGGTATCCGGCGCTCGGCGATCACCAGCGGCGCGCCGCCCGTCGGCACGATCTCCGGCGCGAACCGACGATGCTCGAACATGCGCGTCAGCGCCTCGGCATTGCGCTGGATGTCGCGAGCGTTCGCCGCGACGTTCGGGATCGACAGGAAGTCGAACAACTCGAGCAGGATCTGTTTCTCGTGGTCGACACGCCAGGCGCGCACGCGGGTCACGGTTTCCTGCGGCGTCGCGCCCGCTGCCAGCATCAACGCGGCGATTGACACGATGAAGAGCCGCCTCATGATTGTCATTATTTACCAGTCCTGCCTGACCCCTCCGCCCCACCTCCACCTGCCCGACCTGCCTGACCCGCCCCACCTGCCTCACCCGTCCTGCCTGCCCGTCGATCGCGGAAGTACTGCACTTGAAAACGGCGCACGTTCCGGTTGTGCTCGTCCAGCGTCCTGGCGAAGGCGTGTGAGCCGTCGTTGCGCGAGACGAAATAGATGAATTCGACGGCAGCCGGATTGACGGCGGCTTCGAGCGCGGCGCGCCCGGGCGACGCGATCGGACCAGGAGGGAGGCCGGGATAACGATACGTGTTGTACGGGGAGTCGAACGCCAGATCCTCCCGTTTCAGATTCCCGGTGTACTTCCTGGCACGTTGGAGCGCGTAGATCACGGTCGGATCGCATTGAAGCGGGATGCCGATGCGCAACCGGTTGGCGTAGACGGCGGCGACCAGCGGACGCTCGTCCGCGCGGCCGGTTTCCTTCTCGACGATCGACGCCAGCGTGACGGTCTGTCGGACGGACAGGTTCCGCTCGGCGGCCTTTTGACGAAGATCGGCGGGGAACGCGTGCAAAAAGCGGGCGACCATCAACCGCACCAGTTGCGCGGCATCGGGGCGTCGCGAAAGCGGATAGGTGTCGGGGAAGAGATACCCTTCGAGATCCGTCGCGGCGGGATCGATCTCACGGATCGGATCGGGATCGCGCGCCGCGGCGACGAAGTCCGCGGACTTGCCCAGACCCTGCGACTCGAAGATCTTCGCCATGTCGGCGATCGACAGGCCCTCGGGGAACGTCACCGTGATCACGATCACGTCGCCGCGCGCGATCTTGTCGATGACCTCGAACGGTGTCATTTGACGCTCGAAGCGATACTCGCCCGCTTGCAGATGACGCGCCTGGCCGCTCATGTACAGCGCGATGCGAAACGTGGTCATGTCTCGGATCACGCCCGCGGACACCAGGCGCTCGCCTATCGTGAGGCTGCCGGCACCCTGCGGAATCTCGACGAACTGGCCGGCAACCTCATATCCACGATACGGCTCGTTGATGCGCACGTACAGGACACCGGCGGCGACCCCAGCCCCGACGACGATCAGCGCGACGAGCCAGAGAATTCGCTTGAGCAACTAGGAGCCTCGGTTCCTGTCGAGATAATCCTGCAAGATGATCGCCGCCGCGGCGGCATCGATCAACGGTTTACGCCGCCGCCAGTCGCGCTCGGTCGCGGCGAGGCGTTCCTCGGCCTCATGGCTCGTGAGGCGTTCGCCTTCCGTCGAGACGGGCACCACCGTCCGGGCCTTCAGCGCATCGATGAACGCGAGCACGCGCGGCGTCGCATCCGTCGGCGTTCCGTCCAACCGCGCCGGCAGGCCAACGACGATGGCGTCGAGCCCATCGTCCTCGTCGCGCAGCCGGTGCACCGACTCGAGCACGCGATCGATCGCGTCGGACGCGCCGCGCACCGTCAGGGTCGTGAGCGGCCGCGCGAGCGTCCGCGACGGATCGCTGATGGCGAGACCGACCCGCCGATCGCCGACGTCGATGCCCAGCACTCGCACAACCCAATGTTATAATTTCGCCCTCCCTTGAAAGCGCAAAGACCGCAAAGACTGCAAAGAACGCGAAGAAATGCGCTCTTGCGTGGCTCGTTCGCGACCTTTGCGGTCTTTGCGTCCTTTGCGGTCTTTGCGTCCCAGCAGCCCGACCGTGCCCGCACCGAGTCGCTCGCGCGCCGGGCCACCGACCGCTTGCAGGCGCTGCAACGCGAAGCCGACCGTCTCGCGTCCGAGGAGCGGACACTCCTGGGCGACGTGCGGAAGCTGGAAATCCAGCGGCAGCTCAAGACTGAGGAAATCAAGCAGATCGACGCCTCTATCGCGACGGTGCGAGCGGAGCTCGACGCGACCGCCGCGCGCATCGCGGGGCTGGACGAGTCGGCGCGGGTCGCGCGGCCACTGCTCAAGGCGCGGCTGGTCGAGATCTACAAGCTCGGTCGCGCGCGCTACGTCAGGCTCCTGCTGTCGACCTCCGACGTCCAGCGTCTCGGGCACGCCGCTCGCACGGTCGCGGCGCTTGCCGTTTTGGATCGCGAGCGGGTCGCCTCGTTCCAGCAGACGCTCGACGAGCTGACCGCGGCACGAACGGCGCTGGAGGACCGCGAGCGGCGCCTCGCGGCGCTCCGCGCAGATGCCGAGCGCGCCGAGCTCGCCGCGGCGCAGGCGACGGAGGCGCGCAACACGCTCGTGCGCGACATCGATCGCCGCCGCGATCTGAACGCGCAGATGTCCGGCGAGCTGCAGTCGGCGCAGCAGAAACTGCAGCAGGCGCTGCGCGACGCCGGCGGCGCCGCAACGGCCGCGGCGGGCACGGCCCTGCCGATGCGGCCGTTCCAGGGTCAGCTCGACTGGCCGGCGGACGGTCCGGTTCGGGTGCGCTTCTCCCCCTCGGGCGCCGCGCCACACAACGGCATCGAGATCGCCGCCACGGAGGGCGCCGCGGCGCAGGCCGTTCATGACGGCACCGTCGCATTCGCGGGCCCGTTTTCCGGTTTTGGGAATTTGGTGATCCTGGATCACGGATCTCAGACGTTCAGCTTGTACGGCGACCTGCTCGAACCGGCGGTCAAGAAAGGCGACCGCATCGACCGCGGCCACCGGCTCGGAACGGTCGGCGCGACCTCGACAGGCGCGGCCGGGCTCTATTTCGAGCTGCGCATCGACGGACGGGCGGTCGACCCGCTACAATGGCTGAAGAAGCGCTAGACACTAAGGTGCCTATGTCATCTCGAACCCGCCTGATCGTGATGTCCATCTCCGCGCCGGTAATCGCGTTTGCGATCGTCGGCGGGTTTCTCGGCAAGGTGATGGCGCGCGAAGACACGTATCAACACCTCAAGATTTTTGACGACGTGGTTGGCTTGATTTCGAGCAGCTACGTGGAAAACGCGAACATCGATCGTGTCATGCGCGGCGCCATGCGCGGCCTGGCCGAGGGGCTCGATCCCGACAGCGCGTATCTGACGCCGCAGCAGGTCAAGCAGGTCGAAAGCGGCTCGGCGCTCCCGCCTGCCGGCGTGGGCATCGAGCTGACGCGCCAGTACTATTTGCGCGTCATCGCCGCCCGGGACAACAGCCCCGCCGCGAAGGCGGGCCTGCGCACGGGCGACTACATTCGCGCGATCGGCGATTCGCCGACGCACGAGCTGTCGGTATGGGAGGGCATGCGCGCGTTGCGCGGCGCCGCAGGCACGAAGGTCTCGGTGACCGTGATTCGCGGAAACGCCGCCGATCCCCATGTCGTCGAGCTCACGCGCGAGGCCGACCAGACTGCCGACGTCAGCGGCCGGATTGCCGCATCCGGCGTCGGCTACGTGCGCGTGGCCGGCGTCGGACCCAAGACCGCCGCGCAGGTGAAGTCGCAGATTGCCGATCTGACGAAGAACGGCGCCGCGAAACTGATCGTCGACGTTCGCCGCACGTCCACCGGAACCATTGACGAGGGCCTCGCGCTCGCGCGGTTGTTCGTGTCGAGCGGCACGCTCGCGATTCGAGAAAGCAAGAACACGCCTCGCGAACCGATCGTCGCCGCCGCCGGCGATGGATCGGTCACGCAGCCCGTCGCGGTACTGATCGACACGGGCACGTCCGCCGCCGCCGAGATTTTTGCGTCCGCGCTCGCGGGCAACCAGCGCGCGGATCTCATCGGCGAGCACACGATCGGGCGCGCTGCCACGCAGAAGCTGCTGAAGCTCCCGGACGGCAGCGGCTTGTGGCTCTCCACCACGCGCTATCTCACGCCGTCGGGCGCCGCGCTGCACGAAAAGGGCATCGCGCCGACGGTCGTCGTGGACGAGCCGGATGTCGAGTTCGGCCAGCCGGCGCCAACCACGGATCCGATTCTGGACAAGGCTCTGGAACGGCTCACACAGAAGCAAGCCGCGTAGTCAACAGTCGACAGCAACAGGTCACGGTCGACAGGTGATTGAACTGCCGGCGGTCGACTGTCAACTGTCGACTTGGTCATGTATACTGAGCGTTTCGCGGTATAGGCGCGTAGCTCAGAGGTTAGAGCGCCTGCTTGACACGCAGGAGGTCGGTGGTTCGAGTCCACCCGTGCCTAGTTCTTCCCCTCAATGAGTCAGATCGAGATCACGCTTCCGGACGGATCGAATCGCAGCTTGGAGCCCGGCTCGCGCGTGCAGGAGGTTGCCGCGGCGATCTCGCCGGGCCTCGCGCGCGCGGCGCTGGCCGGCATCGTCGACGGCAAGCTCGTCGACCTGTCCTATCCGCTCGACAAGAACGCAGCCGTCAAGATCGTCACGGATCGGAGTCCGGAAGCGCTGGCCCTGTGCCGGCACAGCACAGCGCACCTGATGGCCGCCGCGGTGACCAACCTGTTCCCGGGCGCGCAGTGCGGCATCGGCCCCGCCACCGACGAAGGCTTCTTCTACGATTTCGTGGTCGAGCATCCGTTCGTGCCCGACGACCTCGACGCGATCGAGCGCAAGATGCGCGAGCTCGCCGGCGAGGACCTGGTGTACGAACGCCAGATGTGGCCGCGCGAGGAGGCGAAGGCGTTCTTCGCGAAACGCGGCGAACCGCTGAAGGTGCAGCTGATCGACGAGAAGACCGAGGGACAGTCCGAAGTCTCCTGCTACACGATCAAGGACAAGGACACGTTCATCGACTTCTGCGTCGGTCCGCACGTGCCGTCCACTAGCAAGCTGAAGGCGTTCAAGCTGTTGAGCACGTCCAACGCCTACTGGAAGGGCGACGCGCGCAATCAGCCGATGCAGCGGATCTACGGGACCGCCTTCCTCTCGGACAAAGAGCTCAAGGCGTACCTGACCCAGATCGAAGAAGCGAAGAAGCGCGATCACCGCAAGCTGGGCAAGGACCTCGGCCTGTTCACATTCCACCAGTGGGCGCCGGGCGCGACGTTCTGGCAGGACAGGGGCACGACGCTCTACAACACGCTCGCGAATTACATGCGCGACGTCCTGCTGCCGAACGGCTACGTCGAAGTGAAGACGCCGATCATCTACAACAAGGCGCTCTGGGAAACGTCCGGCCACTGGTCGCACTATCGCGAGAACATGTTCCAGGTGCACGGCTCCGAGGGCGAGGAGATGGCGCTCAAGGCCATGAACTGCCCCGGCCACTACCTGCTCTACGCCAGCGAGACGCACAGCTATCGCGAGCTGCCGATCCGGTTTCACGAGCAGACGCCGCTGCACCGGAACGAGCTCGCGGGCGTCCTCTCGGGATTGACGCGCGTCCGCCAGTTCTCGCAGGACGATGGGCATTGCTTCGTCATGCCGGAACAGATCGGCGACGAGGTCGAGCGGCTGCTGAAGCTGGTCCGCCGCGTCTACGACGATCTGGGCATGACGAACCAGCCGAAGCTGGCGACTCGTCCGCAGGAATACCTCGGCGAGAAGACGACCTGGGACGAGGCTGAGGCACACCTGCGCGCGGCGCTAGCGGGTGAAACCTACACGCTCGACGAGGGCGGCGGGAATTTCTACGGCCCGAAGATCGATTTCGACGTGACCGACGCCATCGGGCGCAAGTGGCAATGCGCGACGATTCAGCTCGACTACCAGATGCCGGAGCGGTTCGATCTCAAGTACATCGGCGCCGACAACGCCGAGCATCGCCCGGTCGTGATTCATCGGGCCATCTTCGGCAGCTTCGAGCGCTTCATCGCGATCCTGATCGAGCACTACGCCGGGGCGTTTCCGCTCTGGCTGGCGCCGGTGCAGGCGGTCGTGTTGCCGATTTCGGACCGTCACCTCGAGTACGCCGCCGCGGTCCGCGACCGCCTGGAGGCGGCCGGGCTCCGCGGGATCCTCGACAAGCGCCAGGAAAAGATTGGATATAAGATTCGTGAGGCCCAGTTGCAGAAGATCCCCTATATGCTCGTCGTCGGGGATCGCGAGAGCAGCGACGGGACCGTGTCGGTGCGCGAGCGGGCAGGCGGCGACAAGGGCGCCGTCGCGATCGACCGCTTCATCGAAACGGCGCGCGAAGAAATCGCGCACAAGGGCAAGGCAATCGTTTCTACGTAGGAGGCTTTATCGCATTCGATAGAAGTCCACGCCGCGACGACCGGACGCGCGTCAACGAACGGATTCGGGTCCGGGAAATCCGGGTGATTGACGACACCGGCGCGCAGCTCGGCATCATGCCGCCGCCGCAGGCGCTCGCGATTGCCAAGCAAAAAGGGCTCGACCTGGTTGAAATCTCGCCCACCGCCGTGCCACCGGTTTGCCGGATCATGGATTTCGGGAAGTACCAATACCAGGAACAGAAGCGCGCGCGCGAGGCCCGGCGGCACCAGAAGGTGATCGAGGTCAAAGAGATCAAGTTTCGCCCGAAGGTCGACGAGCACGACTACCAGTTCAAGAAGAAGCACATCGAACGCTTCCTCGAAGACGGCGACAAGGTGAAGGCGACGATCTTCTTCCGTGGACGCGAGATGGCGCACCCTGAGATCGGGCGCCGGATCCTCGAGCGGCTGGTGCAGGAACTCTCGGACCTGGCGATTGCCGAAACGATGCCGCGGATGGAAGGCAACCAGATGCACACCATCCTGAGCCGGCGGCCGCAGAGCGGCAAGGCGAAGCCGGCGGCGGCGAGACAGACGACGACGTAGCGCAAAAGGACGCGAAGGCGCGCCAAGCGCGCAAAAGAACACATGGCGAAAAAGGTCAAGAAGATCAAGCTGAAGACCCATCGCGGCGCCGCGAAGCGCTTCAAGCGGACGAAGCGCGGAAAGTTTCTGCGCGGCAAGGCGTTCAAGCAGCACATCTTGAGCAGCAAGACAAGGAAGCGGAAGCGCGGCCTCCGCGGCACTACGACCGTGGCCGACGTCGACGCCACCAAGCTGGCGCGGATGCTTCCGTACAAGTAGGAGAGATCGATGCCACGCGTGAAACGAGGAACCGTTCGCCGCGCCAAGCGTAAGAAGCTGCTCGGCCTGGCGAAGGGGTATTACGCCAACAAGAGCAAGCTGTACCGCGCCGCGAAAGAATCGGTGGACACGGCGCTGAAGTATGCGTTCGTCGGCCGCCGACGCAAGAAGCGCGATTTCCGCCGGCTGTGGGTCGTGCGCATCAACGCCGCCGCCCGTGAACACGGTTTGACCTACGGGCAGTTCATCGCCGGCCTGAAGCAGGCGGGCGTCACGTTGGATCGCAAGAGCCTGTCGGAACTCGCCATTTCGAGTCCCGCCGCGTTCGCCAAGCTGGCGGTTCAGGCCAAGAGCGCGTCGAAATCCACCGCTCGCGCGTAACGAGCAGGCCGGCCGCCGTGCCTGATCTTCTTCCCAGCGCGGAATCCGTCGCGGAACTCGTCGCCCAATTCGAGCGCGCGCTCGCCGGCGCCACGTCCGAGCGCGACGCCCAGGCGGCGCGCGACCGCTTTCTCGGCCGCAAGAACAGCATCGTCGCCTCGTGGATGCAGGCGATTGCCGCCGCGCCGGCCGATGAGAAGAAACTCATCGGCCGCTACGCAAACGAGCTCAAACAAGCCATCGAAGCGCGGTGGACCGAATACCGCGAGCGCGCGGCCGAGACCGCGCGTCCGGCGGGCGCGGTCGACATTACGCTGCCCGGCCGGGTACGGCCGCTGGGCCGGCGCCATCCGCTCACGATCGTGCGCGAGCGGATGGAGGAGATCTTCACGCGCATGGGCTTCACGATCGTCGAGGGGCCAGAGGTCGAGGACGAGTGGCACTGCTTCGACGCGCTGAACATGCCGGCGGAGCATCCCGCGCGCGACATGCAGGACACGCTCTATCTTGCGTCGCCAGTTCGCGGCGAGAGCGGCCGCGCCGACGACGTGCGAACGTTGCTGCGCACGCACACCTCGTCGATGCAGATTCGGTACATGCAGGCGCACCAGCCGCCGGTTCGGATCGTCGTGCCGGGCCGGGTCTATCGGCGCGACGACCTGGATCTCACGCACTCGCCGATGTTTTCGCAGATGGAAGGGTTGGTCGTCGGCGAAGGCATTTCACTCGCGGACTTGAAGGGAACGCTCCTCGCGTTTGCGCGCGACATGTTCGGCGAGCGCTCACGCGTCCGGTTTCGTCCCAGCTTCTTCCCCTACACCGAACCGAGCGCCGAAATCGACGTCAGTTGCTGGCAATGCGACGGCGCCGGGTGCGGCATGTGCAAACAGACGGGATGGCTCGAAGTCGGGGGATCGGGGATGGTGCATCCGGCCGTATTCGAAGCGGTCGGATACGATCCCGAGCGCTACACCGGATTCGCGTGGGGCATAGGCATCGAGCGCGTCGCGATCCTGCGGTACCGCGTCGAAGATATTCGATTGTTCTACGAAAACGATTTGAGGTTCCTGGAACAGTTTCCGTATTAGAACAAAGGCAACCACGAAGACACGAAAACACGAAGAAAACCGCCTACTCTTGTTCTTCTTCGTGGCTTCGTGACTTCGTGGTTGCGTTTTGCTTTTCGTAATCAGGCATGCGCCTAGTCGTTTCGTGGTTGCGCGAGTTCGTTGAGGTGGACGCTTCGGCGGCAGAAATCGCCGAGACGCTCGGACTGCGCGGATTCGAGGTCGCGTCGCTCGAATCACTCCCTGGCGGCGACGCCGTCATCGATTTCGAGATCACCGCCAATCGGCCCGACTGCCTGAGCGTCCTCGGTCTGGCACGGGAGGTCGCGACGGCGTACGACCGCCCGGTGACCTTGCCGTCGACCGCCGCGGAGGCCGCCATCCCTCTCCGGCGGATGCCGGTCGGCGATTCCGAGCACGTGAAGGTCTCTCTCGACGATGCAGAGTTGTGTCCGCGATACGCGGCGGCCGTCGCGGCCGTGACGGTCGGACCTTCGCCCGACTGGCTGGCCTCGCGGCTGCAAGCCGCCGGCGTGCGGCCGATCAGCTCGATCGTCGACATCACCAACTACGTGCAATCTCGAGATCGGTCAGCCGATGCACGCGTTCGATCTCGCGCGGCTCGCCGGTCCCGAGATCCGGATCCGGCGCGCGCGGCCCGGCGAGACGATCACCACGCTCGACGGCGTGGCGCGCACCCTCGATCCCGACATGCTCGTGATCGCCGATCACGATCGGGCGCAGGCGATCGCCGGCGTCATGGGTGGCGCGGCCTCCGAGGTGTCTGACACCACCACGACGATCGCGCTCGAGAGCGCCTATTTCAAGCCGGCCTCGGTGCGGCGCACGAGCAAGCGCCTGGGTCTGAAGACGGAAGCGTCCACGCGCTTCGAGCGCGGCGCCGACATCAACGTACAGGTGGTCGCCATCGAACGCGCGATCGCGCTGATGGAAAGGACCGGCGCGGGTCGCGCCGTGGGGCCGGCCATCGACTGCTACCCGCGTCCCCGCGGGCCGGTGCGCCTGCATCTGCGCCGCGATCGGCTCGCGCGCCTTCTGGGCGCGCCGGTTCCAGACGCCGAAGTCGAGCGCATCCTGCGGCGTCTGGGCCTCGATGTGGCGGCAGCTTCCGATGGATGGGACGTCACCGCGCCGACCTTCCGGGTGGATCTGTTGCGCGAGGCGGATCTCATCGAGGAGGTCGGCCGTCACGTCGGATTCGACAAGCTGGAACCCACGTTCCCCGTGGTGACGACCGCGGCGCCGGCCGCGGACCCTCGGATTGCCCGCGATCAATTGGTGCGCCGCATCCTCACGGCGGCCGGCCTGACGGAAGCGGTCACGTTCGGGTTCATCGAGGCCAAGGCGGTCGAGCCGTTCTCGCCGGCGCCGGTCGCCGTCGCCAACCCGCTGTCGGCGAAATTCGACACACTGCGTCCGTCGCTCGTGCCCGGACTGGTCGACGCGGTGGCGCACAACCGCCGGCACGGCAGACGGGACGTGGGGTTGTTCGAAATCGGCGCCCGGTTCGCGGCCGAGGGCGAGACCCGCGGCGTCGGTCTCGCATGGACGGGAAATGCCGGAGTCGATCACTGGTCGGGCGGCAGCCGCGACGTGGACTTCTTCGATGCCAAAGGGCTCGTCGAAGGAGTGTGCGGCGCGCTCGGCGTTCCCGTGCGCTTCGCGATTGCGGACGAGGGGTTTCTCGTTCCGGGACAGGCGGCCGCCGTGCTGGCCGCCGACGGATCGACCGGCGGGACGCGCGTCGGCATCCTCGGTCAAGTGGCACCGGTCGTTGCGGAAGCTCGAGGATTGCCGCGTCAGGACCGCGTATTCGCGGCAGAGCTGAACCTGGATGCGCTCGCCGGCGCTCGCGTGACGTCGCCGGACGCGACGCGGCCGCTGCCGCGTCATCCGTTCGTCGTCCGCGATCTGTCCATCGTCGTCGCCGACTCCTTGCCTGCGGAGATCATTCGTGGCACCATTCAGGCGGCCGGACGCGACGCGCCGGCGCCGCTGGTGAGCGTGACCTTCTTCGATCGCTACCAGGGCTCGGGCGTGCCGCAGGGCCGCGTCAGCGTGTCGGTGCGCTTGACGTTTCAGGCCAACCGTACCTTGATCGACAGCGAAGTGCAGCGCAGCGTCGACACGATTCTGGCCGCGCTCGTTCGAGAGCACGCCGCAATTCAAAGATAGTGCAATTCAAAGATAGAACACCGCGAGGGTTTGTATGGCGAAGACAGCGACGCGCAGCATCGAGCTCGTTCCTATCGATCGGTTGGAAGAAAAGATCAAGCTGCTCGTCGGCATGGTCGATCGCATGAAGGCGGAGCAGGCGCGCGCCGCGGAAGAAAACGCGCGGCTGTCGCGCGAGCTCGACGCCCTCCGCGGCCGCCTCGCGGCGAGCGACGGGCTGGTCAACGAGCTGTCCGCGCTCAAAGAGGAGCGCGACGTCATTCGCATTCGCGTGACGGACATGCTCGAACAGCTCGAAGCCCTGAGCCTGTAGGCCCATGTCGGAAGGTCGGGTCATTCCTGTTGAAATCCACGGGCAGCGCTACCCGATCCGCAGCACGCTCGATCCCGAGTACGTTGCCCGCCTGGCGGCGTACGTGGACCAGAAGCTCCGCGCCGCCGCCGACGCCACGCCCTCCAACGACTCGCTGCGCCTGGCGGTGCTCACCGCCCTCAATATCGCCGACGAGCTGTTTCGCTGCCGCGACGTGACCGACGCTCGCGACGGAGAATTGGCCGAGCGCGCGGGCGAGCTGGAGCGGCTCCTCGATCGCGTCCTGATGGCGTAGGCGCAAAGGACCGCAAAGACAGCAAGGGTCCTGATGTAGGCCCAGTCGTCCCCGTACGTGGGGTCCGCCTTTAGGCGGACCTACACAAGCGGCGTTGGTAGGTCCGGCTGCCCGCCGTCGCCAAGGCTATGGCGCGTCCGCCGTAGCTTTAGCGGAGGCGGAAAGCCGGACCCCAGCGTACTCTCGTGAGCTAGCGAGCCGCGCCACCGCGCATTCTCGAGTATGACGGTACTCGAGACGTGCGGCCGGCTGGCGCGCCACCCTCTCCGCGAGCTCATCTACAACTGGAACTGGAAGCACGCCGTGTTCACCGCAGTGGTGCGCGGCGGCGTGTTTTTCGCGGCCAACCTCGTGGAAGGCTGGCCATCCGCTGTGCGCGCCCTGGTCGTTGACGCGGCGTTTCGCGTCCCGCTCTCCGGTATCTCCGCCACGATTTCTCAGGCGCTCACGCCCGCCCAGCCACGTTGGGCCGCGCTCGTGGTCATCGCCGGGCTGGTGCCGGCAGCCAGCCACACGATCGAGCTCCTGGTGCACTGGCTCATGGCCACGCCCCAACTCCGCATGAGCGTGCTCGTCTCGGTCGCGTTTTCCGTGATGTCCGCGCTGTTCAACGTGTTCTCCGTCCGGCGCGGCGCCTTCATCGTCGGCGAGACGGCGCGACCGTTCTGGCAGGATGTGCGAGGCCTGCCCGGGCTGCTCGTCGACTTCCTGCTTGCACCCGCCCGTCTCGCCCGGCGGCTCGCCTTGAACCGCGACGCCGAGTCGACGTAAGATGCCCACAGACTTTGAGTTCCCTGCTTTGCTCGTGATGGCGGTAGGCTCGTTTGAGCCAACGTTTTACCCAAGTGAGTCGCGACGCCGCGTGGTGTGCATGCCTCTGTAGCGAGGAAGCCTGAAGCGTGGCTTTTTGAGCGGTTCCACCTGCTTACGCAGGTTCATCGACCTCCCCACACGGCAAAGCGGGGCCTTTTCATAGGGTCCCGGTCCCCCAAGTCTTTCGTTTCTAGTCCCGAACGGTGTGGTTCACGCGGGTCCAGAAAGGACGCTGCGCGTGTCGCCCATATTGGTTAACGTGATTGTCTCCGCCGTCGCCACAGCCGTGGTGGCGGTTGCCATCTTCGCCGTGTGGGTCGCCAACCGCCGGCGCATCGCCGCCGAGACGGTTGGTCGCGCCGAAGAGCAGGCGCTCCGCATCGTCAAGGATGCGGAACGCGATGCCGAGGCCCGCAAGAAAGAGGCGCTCCTCGAAGCCAAGGAGAAGTCTCACGAGATCCTCGTGGACTCGGAGCGCCAGGCCCGCCAGGAGCGCCAGCAGGCGGCGGCGCTCGAACAGAGCCTGGGCAAGCGCGAAGCCGCCGTGACCGAGCGGCAGACCGCCATCGAACGCCTCGAAAAAGAGCTGAACGCGCGCGACCGCGCGTTGAGCGAGCGGGAAAAGACCGCCGCGGCCGCTTCCGCCAAGTACCAGCAGCTCGTCGCGACGCAACAGCGTGAACTGGAGCGTGTGGCCGGGCTCACGGCCGACGAAGCCAAAGAGCTGCTCGTGAAGCAAATGGAGAGCGAGGCGCGGCACGACGCCGCGAACCTGCTCAAGCGGCTCGACGCCGAAGCGCGCGAGACCGCCGTGGATCGCGCCAAGCACTACATCACGGAAGCCATCCAGCGGTGCGGCGCGGAGCATGCCATCGAGACCACGGTGTCGGTGGTGGACCTGCCCAGCGACGATCTGAAGGGCCGCATCATCGGCCGTGAAGGCCGGAACATCCGCGCGCTCGAGCTCGCAACGGGCGTGGACCTGATCGTGGACGACACGCCGGGCGCGATCATCTTGTCCGGCTTCGATCCCTATCGCCGCGAGATTGCGAAGAAATCGATCGAGCGTCTGATCGCCGACGGACGCATCCACCCGGCACGGATCGAAGAGGTGGTGCAGAAGGTCAAGGACGAGACCGACGAAGAAGTGCGGAAGGAAGGCGCGGCCGTTGCTTTCGATCTGGGGCTACACGATTTGCACCCCGAGATTCTGCGGCTGATGGGCCGCCTCAAGTTCCGCACCAGCTACGGACAGAACGTGCTGTCGCATTCGGCCGAAGTCGCCCGTCTCGCCGGCATCATGGCGAGGGAAATCGGCCTCGACGCGCACGTGGCCGTGCGCGCGGCGTTCGTGCACGACATCGGCAAGGCGATCGATCGCGAGATGGAAGGGACGCACCTGCAGATCGGCATCGACTTTCTCCGCAAGCACGGCGAGAGCGAGCCCGTGGTGATGGCCATGGCCGCGCACCATATGGACATCGACTGGCCGTCGCTCGAAGCGATGATCGTGCAGGCGGCCGACGCGATCTCGGCGGCGCGCCCGGGGGCCCGCCGCGACATCCTCGAGTCGTACGTCAAGCGCCTGGAAAAGCTCGAGGGCATTGCCGACTCGTTCAAGGGGGTGTCGAAGTCGTTCGCGCTGCAGGCCGGCCGCGAGATCCGCATCATGGTCGAAAGCGAGAAGATTTCCGACGAGGAAGCGGTGTGGCTCTCGAAGGACATCGCGCGCCGCATCGAGAACGAGCTCGAATACCCGGGCCAGATCAAGGTCACCGTCATTCGCGAGACCCGCGCAGTCGACTATGCCAAATGAGGCGGCAGGTTCACCCTGCGTCTCACAGCTGAGCGAACGCGAGCTGATCGCGCGGATCCAAACCCAGCTTCCGCCCGCACCTCCCTGGATGCCCGTCGGGATTGGCGACGACGCTGCTGTTGTGGAGCCGGAACGGAACCGGCTCGAAGTGCTCACCGTAGACAGCATCGTGGAGGGCGTCCACTTCGATCGGGCCTTCGTGCCGCCGGACGCAATCGGCCATCGCGCGCTGGCAGTCAACTTGAGCGATTTGGCAGCCATGGGCGCAGCACCTCGACTGGCGCTGCTGGCCATGGTGCTGCCGCCTGCCCTGCCGCTCGCGGATTTCGACGCGATCGTCTCCGGTTTTTGCACGCTCGCTGAACGGCATCGCCTTCATCTGGCCGGAGGCAACCTGACGCGCTCGCCCGGCCCGCTCGTGATCGACGTCACGGTCGCCGGCACCGTCAAACGCCGGCAGGTGCTGACACGCGGCGGCGCGCGGCCCGGCGATGACGTCTACGTGAGCGGCACAATCGGCGGCGCAAGAGCCGGGTTGTCGCTGCTTAAAAGCACTACCACGGAGGTCACGGACACGAACGGTGCACACGGATCTTCAAAAGAAAGCCCTCTTATAAAGGAACCGTTTCCTCCGTTTGTGTCCGTGTCCACCGTGGTAGCGCAGTACTGGCGGCCCGAGCCTCGTGTTCGCCTTGGACTCTGGCTCGGCCGCAACCGCGCGGCCAGCGCGTGCATCGATCTCAGCGATGGGCTCGCCGATGGCGTCCACCGGATCGCCGAATCGAGCGGCGTCGGCATTTCCCTGGACGCGAGCGCGCTGCCGATCGACGCCGTCACTCGCAGCGCCTTCGAAGCGCGCGGCGGCGATGCGGTGCAGGAAGCCATCGCCGGCGGCGACGACTACGAGCTGCCTGTTCACCGTCCGGCGTCGCATGAAGCGCAGTGTCATGGCGGCTGCGCAACAGACCGGCGTGCCGCTGACGCGCATCGGCGTCTGCACCGGCGGGCCCGGCGTGGTCCTTCGGCGCGGCGACGTCGAAATGCCGCTGCCACTCGCCGGATACGACCATTTCGCTGCCAGAGAATCCGCGACCCCAGTCCACGAATGATTCGGCTGACTCGAGAATTCGCCCGGCGGTGGCTGGGCACGCTGCTGCACATCAAGGACACGCCCGAGCGCACGGCCGCCGCGTTCGCGCTCGGCGTCTTCTTCGGCTTCTCGCCGTTTCTCGGCCTTCACACGATTCTCGGAATCGTGTTCGCCTTCCTGCTCAACCTGAATCGCGTCGCGGTACTGCTCGGCGTCTATTCGAACCTGCCGTGGATCATCGGTCCGTACTACGCGTTCGCGACGATGGTAGTCGGCGCCTCGATCACGCGCCACAAGATTCCGCCGGGATTCAGAGCGCAGGTGGGGGCGCTCTTCGACCAGTCGGTCTATCAGAGCGAGTTCTGGCGTCAACTCGTCACCCTGCTGACACCTTGGATCTGGCCCTACATGGTCGGCTCGACGATCGGCGCGCTGGCAATCGCGGCCATCGCCTACCCGCTGGCGCTCGCGTTCGTGCAGAGCCGGCGGCGGATTCATGACATGATGCACCACACTCGCACACCGCGAAAGTAACGAGACCTTGTCGATCGCTCCCGGCACGCGGATCGGCAACTACGAAGTGGCCGGCTTGATCGGCAGCGGCGGCATGGGCGAGGTGTATCGCGCGCATGATGCACGCCTCGGCCGCGACGTGGCGATCAAGGTGCTGCCGCCGGCGTTCAGCACCGATCCCGATCGGCTGCGCCGGTTCGAGCAGGAAGCCCGCGCGGCGGCCGCCCTCAATCATCCCAACATCCTGACGGTGCACGAGGTCGGCGCCTACGCGGCCGATCCGGGTTCGCCCGCCGCGCCGTACGTCGTCTCGGAGCTGCTCGAGGGTCAGCCCCTGCGCGACGTCGTGTCAGGCGGACCGCTGGCGATCCGCAAGGTCGTCGACTACGCGACGCAGATCGCGAGCGGTCTTGCGGCCGCGCACGAGAAGGGTGTGGTCCACCGCGACCTCAAGCCGGAGAATCTGTTCCTGACGCGCGACGGCCGCATCAAGATTCTGGACTTCGGGCTCGCCAAGCTGCGCGAGCCCGAACCGGCCGACGCGGGCGGCGCGACGATGATGGCGACGCGGAACCTCGAGACTGGTGTCGGCGTCGTCCTCGGCACCGCCGGCTACATGTCGCCGGAGCAGGTGCGCGCTCAGCCGGTCGATCATCGGACCGACATCTTCAGCTTCGGCGCCGTCCTCTACGAGATGATTTCCGGCGTTCGCGCGTTCCGCGGCGAGACGGCCGCCGACACGATCTCCGCGATTCTGAAGAGCGACCCGCCTGAGTTGACCGGGCTGCAGGGCGCCGTTCCGCCGACGCTCGAACGCATCGTCCACCATTGCCTCGAGAAGGCGCCCGAGCTTCGGTTCCAGGCGGCGCGCGACATTGTCTTCAACCTCGAAGCGTTGTCGACATCGCCCGCGACGAGCAGCCTGATTGCGCCGGCGCCCGCCAAGCGGCGGCGTGTGGGCGCGATCGCCGCGGTTGCGGCCGCCGTGGCGCTCGCCGCCGTGGCCGCTGCTGCCGGCTGGTGGTTCGCCTCCGGGGCGCACGAATCGCCGTCGTTCAGGCAGGTCACGTTGCGGCATGGCACGCTCGGCACGGCCCGTTTCACCGCTGACGGTCAGAACATTGTCTACACGGCGGCGTGGGAGGCTGCCGCGCCCGAAGTCTTCATCGTTCCGTCGGCCGAGGCTGGCGGACGCTCCCTGGAACTGAAGAACGCGATGCTCCTGGCGGTGGCGCGAAACGGTGAAGTGGCCGTCGCGTTGAGCCCGACGAGGCCAACACCCATCCTCACGCCGGGAACTCTTGCTCGCGGATCGATGACCGGCGGCGCGCCAAAACCCGAGATCGAGAACGTTCTGGCGGCCGACTACGCGCCGGATGGGTCGCTGGCAATCGTCCGCTGCCTTGCCGCCGAGCGCACGTGTCAGCTCGAATACCCGATCGGAACCGTGCTCTTCCGCAGCGTCTTGCAAACAGATCTGCGCTTTTCGCGAGACGGCCGGCACCTCGCGTTGATCGATCATCCGAACGCGACCGACGATCGCGGCTCGGTGGTCATTCTGCGCACGGATGGCGGCAAGGTGGCGACAGGACCGATGCGGGACAGCCACCGGGGGCTCGCCTGGAGCCCCGCCGGCGACGAAGTGTGGACCACCGCGCCGCTGATGAACGGCATTGTCGAGGCGCTCGATTTACGCGGTCGGCGCCGCGAGCTGCTCAACGTGCCGGGCCGGCTCCATCTCCGCGACGTGCGGCAGGACGGCCAGCTGCTCATGGAGCAGGGTACGGTGCAGCGCGGGATGATCGTGGTGTCGACCAACGGCGAGACGCGCGATCTGACGTGGCTCAACTACTCCTACGTCCGGGACATCAGCCGGGACGGACAGATGGTGCTGTTTGAAGAGCAGGGGATCGGCTATCGCACGTTCGTCCGCAACGTCGATGGCTCACCGGCCGTGGAGATCGGCTCCGGATACGGCGTCGCGCTGTCGAACGACAAGGCCTGGGCGTTGTCGGTGCGTTTTCCCGAGTCCGGGTCGGAGCTGTGGCTCGAGCCGGTCGGCCCCGGGCAGGCGCGACGGCTCAGTCCGCCAAGCATCTTGCCGAGCCAGGCTGCGCAATTCTTCGCGGACGGCAAGCGCATCGTCTTTTCCGGCCGGGAGCGCGGTCGTCCGCCGCGGCTCTACGTGCAGGCGCTCGACGGCAGCGCTCCCAAGCCTTTCACAGAGGAAGGGTTCGGCGGCGCGCTTCTGTCACACGATGAACGGTGGGTTGCCGCGAACGGCCCGTCGGGACCTGTGCTCGTCCCGCTCGACGGCGGCTCGCCGACTCCTATTCGCGGAATACAGCCGGGTGAAACCATGCGGCGGTGGACGAACGATGGTCAGATCTTCGTCGCCGCCGTAACGCCAACGAGCCTGCGGATCGAGCGGCTGAATCCCATGGACCGGCGCAACGCTCACTGTGGCGCCAGACGTCCGCGCCTGCCTTTACGGGCATGCGGATCTCAGTGCCCTTCATCACGCCGGACGGAAGCGCCTACACCTACGGCTACAACCTGTCGTCCTCGGATCTATACGTCGTCTCCGGCGTGCGGTAAGAAGCTAGAAGCGAGAAGTTAGAAGTTAGAAGGACTGCGACGGCATGACTGAACTGTCCTTCTACCTTCTCACTTCTGCACTTCCAAGTTCGCTTGATACTGAAGCTCGAACAGCTTGAAGTAGATCCCGCGCTCGGCGAGCAGCTCCTGATGCGTGCCCGACTCGCGCACGCGGCCCTTGTGCAGCACGAGGATCTTGTCCATGTCCTGGATCGTCGAGAGCCGGTGCGCGATCGCGATCGTCGTCCGGCCGGCCATGAGGACGTGCAGCGCGTCGCGAATGAGGAGCTCGGTTTCCGTGTCGACGCTCGACGTGGCTTCGTCGAGGATCAGCACGCGCGGATCGAACGCGAGCGCCCGCGCGAACGACAACAGCTGCTTCTGCCCCACCGACAGCGTCGATCCGCGTTCGGCGACCGCGCTCGCATAGCCCTGCGGCAGGCGCTCGATGAAGGGCTCGGCATGGACGGCACGCGCCGCCCGCCGCATCCGATCGTCGTCGATGGCGGCGTTGCCCAGGCGGATGTTGTCCGCAATCGTCCCGGAAAACAGGTGAACGTCCTGCAGCACGAGGCTGGCGAGGCCGCGCACCTCGCCGAGATCGAGATCCCGGATGTCCACGCCGTCGATCGTGATGCGCCCGCGCTGGACGTCGTAGAAGCGCAGCAGCAGGTTGATCAGCGTCGATTTGCCGGACCCGGTGGCGCCGACGATGCCGACACGCTCGCCCGGGCGCACCTCGAAGCTGACGTCGCGGAGGACCCAGTTCTGATCGGAACGGTCGAAGTCTGAAGTCGAAGTCTGAAGTCAGGATCGCTTTCTGACTTCGTACTTCTGACTTCTGACTTATGTGTTTCGTTATAGGCGAACCACACGTTCTCGAACCGGATGTGGCCCTGCGCGTCGGCCGGCCGCCGCGTCGGCACGGCCGGCGACGCGATCGCGACAGGCTCGTCGAGCAGCTTGAAGATGCGCTCGGACGAGGCCATCGCCGACTGCAGCACGTTGAACTTCTCCGACATGTCGCTGATCGGCCGGAAGAACCGCTGCGAGTACTGCAGGAACGCGACCAGCGCGCCGAGCGTCAGCGTGTTCCGCAGGACGCTGCCGCCGCCGTACCAGATGATCAGCGCCGCCGCCAGGGCGGCGATCGCCTCGATCGCCGGATAGAAGACGGCGTAATAGAAGATCGAGTCGATGTTCGCGTCGCGATGTTTGCGATCGATCTCGTCGAAGCGTGCGAAGTTCAGCGGCTCGCGGCGGAACAGCTGCACGGTGGCCATGCCGGTGATGTTTTCCTGCAGGAACGCGTTGATCCGCGCGATCCAGCCGCGAACGACGCGGTAGGACTCGCGCACGTTGCGGCGGAACCACTGGGTGACCAGCACGATCAACGGCAGGACGGCGAACGCCACCAGCGCCAGCTGCCAGTTCATCCACAGCATCGTCACCATGATGCCGACCAGCATGAACACGTCGCCGAAGACGGTGACGACGCCCGAGGTGAAGAGGTCGTTGAGCACGTCGACGTCGGAGGTGACGCGCGTCATCAGACGTCCCACCGGGTTGCGGTCGTAGTAGCGCAGATCCAGCCGCTGCAGGTGGCCGTAGACCGCCATCCGCAGGTCGAACATGATCCGCTGCCCCGTGAGCTGCATCGTCCAGGTCTGGACGTACTCGGCCACGAAAGCGACCGTCAGCACCGCGAGGAAGACGAACGCGAGGCGATCGAGGCCGGCCAGCTCCCCCGCCGCGATGTGGCGGTCGATGGCAATCTTGATGAGATAGGGTTGCGCCAGCGAGGCGAGGCCGCCGACGACGATCGCCGCCAGGGCGAGGAGCACCTGGCGCCAATAGGGGCGCAGGTACTGCAGCAGCCGGCGCATCAGCCTGGCGTCGTACGCTTTGCCGAGGACGTCCTCGTCCACGTCTCTGCAGTGTAACGGTGTCCGGACACCGGCTCGATCCTGAGCCTGAGTCGAAAGGCTCGACCACGAGCGTCTGCGCCGATGCCGATCAACCAGATCGCTGCGCCGCCCGTCTATACCTGTTGACATCCCACACGAGCGGTCGCTAGACTCATGTGGCTGTTCCACAGGAGTCACGCGAAATGGGCGACAAATCGGACGTGCTTCAGGGCACGCTGGATCTGATGGTGCTGCAGACGCTGGTGGCGATGGGGCCGACGCACGGCTACGGCATCGCGCGGCGCATCGAGCAGATCAGCGACGACGTGCTGCAGCTCAATCAGGGGACGATCTACGCGTCGCTGCTCCGGTTGCAGCAGCGCCGGTGGATCTCGGCGAGCTGGGGGCTGTCCGACAACAACCGCAAAGCCAAGTTCTACACCATCACCAAGTCGGGCCGGCGGCAGCTTGCGGCCGCCACCGACAATTGGGAACGCATCGCCGGCGTCATCGGACGCCTGCTGCGGCTCTCGAGTGGCGCGGGGCTTTCCGCCTTCGCTAAAGCTACGGCGGACCGCCGAAGCCTTGGCGGAGGCTGGTCAGCCCCGCGGACGCGGCCCTGAAAGGGCCGCGCTACAAACATCACGGAGCGCTGATATGTGGACCAGAGTGCTCGTCCTCCTCTCCCGGTGCCGCGCCCTCTTCACTCGACGCCGGCTCGATCAGGATTTCGACCAGGAGCTGCAGTCGCATCTCGCCATGCTCACCGAGGAGAACGTCCGCCGCGGGCTGTCCCCCGCCGAAGCCGCCCGGCAGGCCCGGGTCCGGCTCGGCGGCGTCGTCCAGCTCGAGGAGCGTCACCGCGACGAACGCGGCCTGCCGTTCCTGGAGACGACGGCGCAGGATCTGCGGTACGCCGTTCGGACGTTTCGCAAGAACCCGGCGTACGCGGCGGTGGCGATTGCAACGCTCGCCATCGGCATCGGCGCCGGGACGACGGTGTACAGCCTTGCCGGCGCCGTGCTGCTGCGCCCGCTGCCCTACGCCGACCCGGACCGTCTGGTCCGCATCTTCGAAACGAACCCGCTCAGAGACTGGACCCGGAACATTGCCTCGCCGGCCAACTACGCCGACTGGAAGGCGCAAGCGAAGTCATTCACCGACATCGCGGCCTACGAACAGTTCAATTCAATTGGCAGCGGCGCATCCGATATCTTCCTGACCGGGTTCGGCGAGCCGCAGGCGCTGAAGTCGCTTGGCGTCACCGGCAATCTGTTCCGCGTGTTGGGCACGCCGCCGCTCCTGGGCCGAACCTTCACCGACGAGGAAACGTTCGACGGCAAAGCCCGCGTGGCCGTGCTGAGCTATGGCACGTGGCGGAGCCTGTTCGCGCGGGGATCCGGCCGTCATCGGCAGGTCGATCGTGCTCAGCGGACGCACGACCGACGGTCGTCGGCGTCATGCCCCGCGACTTCTTCTTCCCCGGCAGGGACGTTCAGATCTGGCTGCCGGTCGGCTACGCACCCACGGTCTTCGTGCGGAACCGGCGCCCGCACTACCTCGGCGTCATCGCGCGCCGCCAGGCCGACGTCTCGCTCGCGCAGGCCAGCCAGGAAATGGACGCGATTGCTCGTCGTCTCGAGGAGCAGTATCCCGGACACCAACACGAAGATGGGCGTGCGGCTGGAGACGTTCCACTCCAGCCTCGCGTTCGAGCCGCGGCCGGCGCTGCTGATGCTGAGCGGCGCGGTTGCGGTGCTGTTCCTGATCGTCTGCGCCAACCTGGCCAGCCTGCAGCTGGGGCGGGCTGCCGTTCGCACACGCGAGCTTTCGATTCGCCGCGCGCTCGGCGGCGGCTCGCGGGCGTCTCGTCCGCCAGTTGATCACGGAATCGCTCGTCCTGTCGGTCGTCGGCGGCGCGCTCGGCTTCGCGCTCGTGGCCGGCGCGCGCGCGCTGCTCCTGCGCTTTGCCGGGTCGGTCGTCCCGCTCTTCGCGGATCTCCGGCTCGACTGGTCGGTCGTGGCGTTCGACATCGCGCTGTCGCTCTGTGCGCCGCTGCTGTTTGGCGTCCTGCCGGCGCTGACCTCGTCGCGGACCGACGGTCTCACCGAGCGCGCGACGGCGACGTCGCGCGACACGCGCTGGGCGCGCGAGCATGCTGGTTGCCGGCGAAGTGGCGCTGTCGATCGTCCTCGTCGTCGGCGCGGTGCTGCTGGTGCGAAGCCTCGCCCGGCTGCAAGCAGGTCGATCCCGGGCTTCAACCAGCAGAACGTCGTGGCGTTCACCCTGACCTTGCCGAGCGCGCGGTACACCAATGCCCGGAGCGGCTCCGCGGGTGCGAAGCGATCGAGCAGCGGCTGCGGGAGCAGCCCGGAGTCCAGTCCGTTGGCGCGGCGAGTACGCTCGCGCTGCGGGCTACACCTGGACGGGCGACTCCACCGTCGAAGGTCGCGCGCCCACCGACTACGAGCGCGAGCTCCGGCACAAGTCGGTCACGCCGGACTATTTCAAGACCATGGGCATCCGTCTCGTCGCGGGCCGGATGGTCGACGAACGCGACACCATCGATCAGCCGCGCGTGACGATCGTCAACCAAGCGCTGGCGCGCGCCGGTACTTCCGCGGCGAGAACGCGGTCGGCCGCCGGATCACGTTCGGCCGGCCGCAGGACAACGCGCCGTGGATCACCGTCGTCGGCGTCGTCGCCGACGAGAAGCAGGACGGCCTGGACAAGGAAGCGCAGCCGGTCGCGTATCAGGGCATCCGGCAGGCGATGCCGAACCCGCTGACGTTCGTCGTGCGGACGACCGTCGAGCCGAAGCAGCGGTTGCCGCGGCACGCCAGCGGGTCGGGCGGTCGACAAGGATCTGGCGTTGACCTCAGTCACGACGCTCGAGAACGTCGTGGACGAGTCGATCGGCGATCATCGTTTCCGCACGGTCCTGCTGTCGGCGTTTGCGGGCGTCGCGCTGTTCCTGGCGGCGCTCGGCATCTACGGCGTGCTGGCGTACTTCGTGTCGCAGCGCTCGCGCGAGCTCGGCATTCGGCTGGCGCTCGGAGCGCATCCGCGCGCACTGTTCCGGCAGGTCGTCGCGCAGGGACTGCGCCCGGTCGTCGTCGGTGCGGTGGTCGGGCTTGCGGGCGCGCTGGCTGTGACCAGCGTGATGCAGTCGCTGCTGTTCGGCGTCGAGCCGATCGACCCGATCACCTACACCGTAGCGATCATGCTGCTCGGCACGATCGCCACCGCGGCGTGCGCCGTGCCGGCGCTCCGCGCCATGCGCGTCGATCCGCTCGTCGCGCTCCGAGACGAGTAGTGGGTTTCTCGTAGCACTCGAGGATCAGAACAAAGGCAACCACGGAAACACGAAAACACGAAGAAGACCAAAGAGATTTTTTCGTGCCTTCGTGACTTCGTGGTTGCGTTTCCGTGACGCGATCGCAGCGCGATGCCATCAGGACGCTGCGAGTTCCTCCTCCAGCAGCTGCTTCTTGTGCAGCTCGGCGTAGAGGCCGTTGTGGCGGATCAGCTCCTCGTGCGTGCCGCGCTCGGCGATGCGCCCTTCGTCCAGCACGAAGATCTGATCGGCTTCGCGAACGGTGGAGATGCGGTGCGACACGATGATCGACGTGCGCTCGCGCATGACACCGCGCAGGCGCGACAGGATCTCCTCCTCGGTATAGGTGTCCACCGCCGACAGCGCATCGTCCAGGATGAGGATGCGCGGGTCGATCAGCGACGGCGCGCGCGATGCGCGGTGCGCTGCTTCTGGCCGCCCGACAGCGTGATGCCGCGCTCCCCGACCATCGTGTCGTAGCCCTTCGGAAAGTCGGCGACGTCCTTGTCGAGGCGAGCGACTGCGGCGGCGGCGATGATCCGCTGCGTTCGTATCTCGGTGGCTCGTCGGCTCGACAGGCTCACCACGAGCGTGTTCCTGAGTTCGCTCGTCCTGAGCTTGTCGAAGCGCGAGCTGCGGCGTCCAAGCCGAACGCGACGTTGTCGGCCAGCGTGTCCGAGAACAGAAACGGCTCCTGCGGCACGAAGCCGATGGCGCCGCGCAGCGTCGCGAGCGGCATGTCGCGCACGTCGACGCCGTCGATGAACACCGTGCCCGGCGGCGGATCGTGCAGTCGCGCGAGCAGCGAGATCAGCGTCGACTTCCCCGAGCCGGTGACGCCGACGAGCGCGACCGTCTGGCCGGCCTCGATCGTCGCCGAGACGTGGTTCAGGACCGGTCGTGTCGCCGTACGAGAAGACGAGATCGCGAAATTCGATCTCGCCGCGGATCGTGTAGATCCGGCTGAAGCCGGACCGCAGATTGACGGGATTGGATGCTGCTTCGCGGTACGTGGGGTCCGCATTCCGCGGTCCGCGATCCGCGATCGCCGGCTCCGCGTCCAGCACCTCCAGCATCCGCTTCCACGACGCCATGCCGCGCTGCAGCATGTTCGTCACCCAGCCGAACGCAATCATCGGCCAGCTCAGCATCGTCAGGTAGGAGTTGAACGCGACGAACTGCCGAGCGTGATGCGTCCGCGGATCACCTCGCGGCTGCCGAGCCACACGACGAGCAGCGCGCCGAGCCCGAGGAAGAAGCGACATGCTCGGGAAGAAGAACCCCTGCAGCGCGATCAGACGGCGGTTGCGCTGCAGATACTCGTCGATTCGATCGTCGGAACCGTTCGAGCTCGGCCTGCTCCTGCCGGTACGCGCGCACGACCCGCACGCCGGACAGCGCCTCCTGCGCCACCGCGCTGACGTCGGAGAGCTGCGCCTGAATCTGCTCGAACCGCTTGTGAATGGCGCTGCCGAACAGCTTCACCGACATCGACACGAACGGCAGCGGGATGAGCGACCAGCAGCGTGAGCCGCGCGTCGATCGCCACCATCACGCACGAGCGCGACGACGAAGGTCAGCAGCGTGTTCGCCGAGTACATGATCGACGGGCCGATCATCATGCGCACCGCGTTCAGATCGTTGGTCGCGCGCGACATCAGGTCGCCGGTCCGGTGCGCCTGGAAGTACGACAGCGGCAGCTTCTGCAGATGCGCGAAGAAGTCGTTGCGCATGTCGTACTCGATGTCGCGCGACGCGCCGATGAGGATCCGGCGCATCAGGAAGCGGAACACGCCGCCGACGAGGCCGATCGCGAGCAGCAGCGCGCCGTATCCGAGCGAGCTTGGCGCGCGTGACCCCTCGCGTCAGATCGTCGATGGCGTAGCTGCAGGATCTTTGGCGAGGCGAGCGTGACTGCTGGGGTGGTGACCGACGCAGATCAGCCCGAACATGAAATCGCGGCGATAGCGGAGGACGTAGCCGAGCAGACGCCGATACGCGGGCACGATTCGAGTATATCCGTCGACCGGACACGCTCGTGGTTCGGCACGGAGCGAGGCCTTTATCCTTTATTTACGGCTTCTCCAAGCCGCTGCTAGAATTCGACCTTCATGCGTGCACTAGTGCGTCATCGTGCCCGTGCTGTGCATCCTGGTCATCGCGTACCGCTACTACAGTGCGTTCATCGCCGCCAAAGTCATGGCGCTCAACGACGCACGGGTCACGCCGGCGCCACCAGAAGTACGACGGCGCGAACTACTATCCCGACGACCCGCTGGGTCCTGTTCGGCCACCACTTCGCCGCCATCGCCGGCGCGGGCCCGCTGGTCGGCCCGGTCCTCGCGGCCCAGTTCGGCTTCGCGCCCGGCCTGATGTGGCTGGTCGCCGGCGTCTGTCTGGCCGGCGCGGTGCAGGACTCCATCTGGCTATGGGCCTCCACTCGCCGCGGCGGCCGTTCGCTCGCCGACATCGCCCGCACGGAGGTCAGCACGCTCGCCGGTCTCACCGCCGCGCATCGCGATCCTCTTCATCCTCATCGTGACCATGGCCGGCCTCGGCCTCGTCGTGGTCAACGCCCTCGCCGAGAGCGCGTGGGCGACCTTCACGATCTTCGTCACGATTCCGCTGGCGTGGTGATGGGCTTCTACATGTTCCGCTGGCGCCGCGGACACATCCGGGAAGCGACGCTCATCGGCGTCACCGTGCTGATACTCTCCGTCATTTTCGGCAAGAACGTCGCGGAATCTTCGATCGGCCACTGGTTCGAGCTGACGCATCACCAGGTCGTCATCGCGATGGCGCTCTATACCATCGCCGCGTCAGTGCTGCCGGTCTGGATGCTGCTCACGCCGCGCGCGTATCTCAGCACGTTCCTGAAGATCGGCACCATCGCGTTTCTCGTGATCGGCGTGATGATCATCAACCCGAAGCTCGAGGCGCCGGCGTTCTCGGAGTTCATCGGCGGCGGCGGGCCGATCATTCCGGGTCCGCTGTTTCCCTTCGTCTTCATCACCATTGCCTGCGGCGCGATCTCCGGCTTCCACGTGCTGATCTCGACCGGCACTACGTCCAAGATGATCGATCGGGAGAGTGACATCCGGCCGATCGGCTACGGCGGGATGTTGATGGAATGCGTCGTCGGCGTCGTCGCGCTGATCACGGCGAGCGCGCTGCATCCGGCCGATTACTACGCGATCAACACGCCGCCGGCTGTCTTCGAGACGCTCGGCATGCCTGTCGTGAACCTGCCCGATCTGCAGAGCGCAGATCGGCGAGACCGTCGCCGGACGGACCGGGCGGCGCGCGTCTCGCTGGCGGTCGGCATGGCGCAGATCTTCAGCGCGCTGCCGGGGATGCGCGGCCTGATGGCGTACTGGTACCACTTCGCCATCATGTTCGAGGCCGTCTTCATCCTCACGACGATCGACTCCGGCACGCGGGTCGGGCGGTTTCTCGTCCAGGAGTTCGGCGGCCGCGTGTGGAAGCCGCTCGCGCGCACCGATTGGCTGCTGGGCAACATCTTTGCCACCGTCGTCATCGTGCTCGGGTGGGCCTACTTCATCTGGACCGGCAATATCAGCACTATCTGGCCGATGTTCGGCGTCGCTAACCAGCTGCTGGCCAGCGTGTCGCTGGCCGTGGCCACCACGCTCATCATCAACCTCGGGCGCGCGAAGTACGCGTGGGTAACGTTCGCTCCCGTTGTGCTGGGTAGCGACCACGACCCAGACCGCGGGCTTTCTCATCATTCGCGACCAGTTCTGGCCGATGGCGATTGGCGCCAGACCCGAACTGCACGTCCAGGGCTACGTCAACTCGATCGGAACGGCCCTGATGATGTCGTGCGCGGTCATCATCCTGATCGAGACGTCGCGCCGCTCATTGCAAGTGCTCAGGGGCCGCCGGGAAACGGTGGCGATGGAACTCTCCGAGGCTTAGTCATGATCAGACCGTTCGCCCTCGTGACCGCTCTCCTCGTTCTCGCCGGCGCGCCGCGCGCCGCCGAGCGCGCAGTGCAACAGACCTGGAAGGGCCAGATCACCGACAGCCTCTGCGGCGCCAAGCACGAGGAGGCCGCCGAGGGCCAGGGCAAGATGCCCGATCGAGACTGCGCGCTCGCGTGCGTGCGCGGCGGATCGAAGTTCGCGCTCCTGGTGGACGGCAAGCTCTTTCAGATCGCCAACCAGGAGCTGGAGGATCTCAAAACGCACGCCGGCCACATGGTCACTGTTACCGGCGAGTTGAACGCACAATCGATTACGGTGTCGAAGATCGTGATGCCGTAGCGTTGCTCGCGTAGAGGCTGTTGAACAGCAACTTGAACGTGCCGTGCGGCTGCGCCCGCTTCAGGATTTCAGCGCCGAACAGCAAGACCCTGCCTTTGCCAACCGGCGCTTCAATGGCCGCCACTCCGCCTTCCAGATAGTGTTGACCCCAGGACCATCCGCTCCGTAGCGGCGTCCTGGTGTCGAACCACGCAATCGCCTTCACGCCGCGAGCCGCCGCGGACGACCCCAGCCTGAACACCGGGCTGTTCTCGAAGAACATGTCGGTCCGCTCGGCCATGCCGTGCGCGATCGGGTGTGACGTGTCGACTCGCGCCTGCAGCACGGATCCCGGCGTGTAGAACTTCGTTCGAGGCAGCGGCGCGCCGCCCTCGGTCAGATGGTTTTCGATCGGCAGCTCGAGCCAGCCCGCCAGATTCGCGGCCGAGTCGCCCAGCGCTACGACGGTCCCGCCGTTGTCGAGGAATCGCTTGATCTCGGGCAACGTCTTGTCGCGCGTGACGCGGCCAAGCTGTCCCTGGTATTCCGGCGGGACGTTCGACGGCGGCTCTCCGCCGCGACCTCGGCCACCTTGCGCGGGCGCCGCGGCCGGGATGGCGCCCTCGACGAACACGAGCGCGTCGTACTTCGCGTTGAGGTTGCCGGCGTCGAGCGCCGGCGCAAAGACGCGGTCGAAGGTGAACTCGAACTGTTCGAGGATCCAACGGGTCCAGCCCGCGTCGATTGAGCCCCCGTACTGATCCCACACGCCGATCCGCGGCTTCCTCATTCTCCAGGCTGTCGCGGGGGCGCGCTCCGACGTCGCGTCGAAGCTGACGCCGCGGTCCGACGCGATCCGCTGGATCAGCGGAAGCGTTGACGGCCGCGCCGTCACGTACATCGCGCCGGCCGGATGGGTCCTTCCCGTGGCGCTCATCGGAGCCTGTAACCACATCACGTCTTCGTTCGCGCTCAGAAGCCGATTGAGTGCCACGAACGAGTCGAGCACCTGATGGCTGAACACGTAGCCGCTGGCGCTTGCGATCGTTGCGACTGTGCCGGGCGGCGCCTTGACGTTCCAATCCGTGATCGGCTCGAACGGTCCGGTGAACGGCTCGAGGATGCGATCGAACTGGACGCCCATCTGGAACGCCAGCGTCCAGCCGGCGTTGTCGTACGGCGGCGTAGGCGGCGCGCCTGGGTAGGGGAAGTTGTCGGGATGATCCTGGGGCTCGAACATGTCGATCACGTGCGGGCGAAACGCCTGCGCGCTCAGCACCACATAGGAGCCTGCCGGGTATTTCTTGCCCGCCACGTCAAAGTCGCGGGCCGCGCGCTGGACCGCAATGCCGGTTTCGCGCAGCGCGTTGATGAACTTCGTCGCGGTCGGAAAATCCGGCTGATTCGACGGGATGATGTATCCACGCGGATCGCGCAGTTCGGGTGTGTGCAGCTCGGCCCAGAACGCCAGGTCACGTTCCGCCGTACCCGGCTGCGATCCCATCTTCGCCGCGAGCGCCTGATAGCGGCGCGGCGCCGGCGTCCAGGTGTCGCGGCTGCCACGCTCGATCGAGTTCTTCCCCATGCGGTAGATGTTGAACAGGAGGTTTTCTCTCGTCCGCGACGCAAGATCGAGGACGCCGCGATTGGCGGCGATCGAGTACTCGATCGAGGTCCGGAAGTGCCACTCCTGCGGCGGCACCGGATACGGCAGATCGCTGTTGGGCAGCTGCCGCTGCATCACCAGCGGCACGCGCATCGGCGTCGGGCTGCCGATCATCTCCGTCAGGATCGCGATGATGTTGTGGAACGCCGCCGTGTTGCGGATGCCGCCGTTCCACCAGCCGTCGTACGCGCCGCCCGATCGCGAGGTCGCGCCGGGCTTTCCTTCGGCCGCCAGCCGCGACTGGAGCGCGATGCCAACCGTCTGCAGTCCGAGCACGAGCAGCGGATCCTGGTTGTAGTTGAACGGGTCGCGCAGCGGCGGCGACCACAGCACCGTGCCGGCTGGTCCGCTCTGGTGGTGGTTGTAGAGAATCTGCGGGAACCACTCGTGGTAGAGCACGCGATTGATGTTTTCGGTCTCGGCCTGGGTCGAGGCGAAGAAGTCGCGGTTGTTGTCGTGGCCGATGTACTTCTGGTACAGCTTCGGCAGGTTCGCCAGGCTGCGCTCCTTCGGATCCGCCGCGCGCATGTACCAGTCCGCGACGAGATCGTTGCCGTCGGGATTGGCATGGACGAAGAGAACGATCACGTCGTTCAGAATACGCATCGTCTCTTCGTCGGTGCGGCTCACCATCTGGTACACCATCTCGCCGAGCTGCTGTGCGCCCAGCGATTCGCTGGCGTGCAGCCCACCGTCGATCCAGACCACCGCCTTCCCTTCCTTGGCGAGCGCGCGCGCCTGGGCATCGGTGAGGCCTTCCGCGAGCGCCAGGCGCCGCGAGATGTCCTTGTACTTGGCGAGGCTCGCGTGGTTCTCCGGCGACGTGACGATCGCCATGAGCTGCGAACGCCCGTCGGCCGTCTTCCCGATGTCGTGCACCGTGATGCGCGGCGACTCCTTCGCCAGCTTGTTCCAATAGGCCGAGATCTGCTGGTAGTTCGCGAGAACGTAGTCCTCGCCGAAGTCGTGGCCGAATTCCTCTTTCGGGCTGGTGACGCGGGATTGGCTGCGGACATCGATCGTCCGCTGAGCGAGGAAGGGCGCCATGAGCAGCGCGAACAGGACGGCGCGTCGTAGATGCGACATATCACACTCTCTCAGACTGTTGTGCTGCACGCCGCAGGTTGCCGAGCAGCCAGTACGCCCCGATCAACACCACGATCAACATGGCCCACCGCATGGCCATCGCAAGAAAGGCGGCGTCGATCACCGGCCACTGAAACCGGAACTGCCGCAGCACCCCGTAGCGTTCCGCGAGCCAGTGCCAGGACGTGTGTGCCACGAACGCTGACAGGACGATTGTCCCCAAACGCTCGGGGACCACGAAGCGGAACAACGCGGCGAGCGCGGGAACGAGCAGCACCAGGACAAGGAACTGAGCCAACTCGATGCCAACGTTGAAGGCGAGCAGCGACGTCGGCAGGTGCGAGCCCGCGAATTGCAGCGCGTCCCGCACCGCAACCGAAAAACCGAAGCCGTAGGCCAGCCCGAACGCGAACGCAACCATCCACCGCTGCCGCTGCGGCGACACGATGTTCTCGATCGCCATGTAGACGACCGACAGCGCAAGCAGCGTCTCGATGAGAGGCGGAAACCACAGCGCATCTGGCGCCAGGCTGTACGCCGACGCGACGAGCGTGATCGAGTGCGCCACGGTGAACGCCGCAACGACCGTCACGAGCGGACCGATCCGGCGGAACGGCATGACCAGACAGGCCAGGAACAGCAAGGCATCAACCCGCCCGAGGACGTCGCGGAACCCCAGCCGGACGAACTGCGCCACCACCTGATGCCACCGCGGGTCGAGCCGGACGATGCCGGGATCGCCGTGCAGCTCGAAGGTGCGCATTCCGCCGTCCGGAAACAGGAAGCGGACAATCGTCAGCGTGCGGAGGCCCAGCCGTCCGAGGCGCGGCTCGAACGAGAACCGCGACCGTTCCGACTGAATCGGATACTCGAACAGCACGTCGAGCATCCCCTGGCTCCATAAAAAATCGGTATCGGCCGGGAGGCGCGGTCCCGTGACGTGCGCGAGGGCCTCCTCATACGAGGCGAACGAGCGATCCGACGGCAGCGACGCGCGCACGTCGGTGACGCGCGGATACGCCAGCTTCACGTTCTCTTCGTACACGCTGACGTCGTCGGCCACCCAGAGGGTGGCTGCGTCGCGGAGCGACTGGTCGGCACGCGGCAGGTCCAGGAGGTCGAAATTCGCCGAACCGGCCCGTTTCGGGTAGTCCACGTCGCGCATTGCCATCAGCGGGACGCGCACCAGCAGGCGGAGGGTTGTCCCCTCCGGCTTGACGAACGCCTGAACCGTTACGTCGTTGGGGATGTCATGCGCCGCGAGCTTGACGCTCAGAATAAAAACGAGACCCGCGAACGTGGCGGCGCCCGACATGGCTAATGGCTGATGGCTGATGGCTAAAGACCGAAGGCTTCGACCGTTGAAAATCGACCATAAGCCGTTAGCCATCAGCCATAAGCCATCGTTCGGCTTCGGCACCTCGGTAGTATACTTAGCGCGCCCAAACGGGTTGGAGGATGAGACTTATGCGCACGCGAAAGGTCCTGGTAGGGTGGTCGATCGTCGCGCTGCTGGTTGCGCTCGGCATTGCGCAGCAACAGCTGGAGAGAACCGCGGCTGCGCAGTCGAAGGCCGCCGTGCAGGCGCCGCGCTTCGAAGTCGATCCGATGTGGCCCAAGCCGTTGCCGAACCACTGGCTGCTGGGCAACACGATTGGCGTCGGCGTCGACAGCCGCGATCACGTGTACATCATTCACCGCGCCGGCTCGCTCGAAGAGAAGGAAGTGTACGCCACGGCGAACCCGCCCGCGTCCGAGTGCTGCATTCCGGCGCCGCCCGTGCTCGAGTTCGACGCCGAAGGCAATCTCGTGAAAGCGTGGGGGGGTCCCGGCCAGGGTTTCGAGTGGCCGGCGTCGAACCACGGCATCACGCCGGACGGCAAGGGCAATCTCTGGATCGGCGGCAACGGCGGCCCGGACAATCACATCCTGAAGTTCACGCGCGAGGGCAAGTTCGTCAAGCAGTTCGGATTCGCGTGGGCGAACTCGGGCAGCAACGACTCGTGGGCGTTCAGCCGCGTGGCGAAGGTTTCCATCGACGACGCTGCCAACGAAGCGTATGTCTCCGACGGCTACGGCAACAAGCGGGTCGCGGTGATCGACATGGAGACCGGCAAGATCAAACGGTACTGGGGCGCCTACGGGAACAAGCCCGACGACACCAGCCTCGGCAACTACAATCCGAGCGCGCCGCCCGTGCAGCAGTTCCGCAACCCGGTGCACTGCGCCGAGCCGACCACTGACGGCAACGTCTACGTGTGCGATCGGCCGAACGATCGCATCCAGGTCTTCACCAAGGCCGGCAAGTTCGTGAAGGAAGCCTTTGTCGCCAAGAGCACGCGCGGCGACGGCTCGGTGTGGGACATCGCGTTCTCGAAGGACCCGCAGCAGAAATATCTGTACATGGCCGACGGCGCGAACGAGAAGATCCGCATCTTCGATCGCGAGTCGCTCACCGAGCTCACCAGCTTCGGCGACGGCGGCCGTCAGCCGGGCCAGTTCTACGCCGTGCACAGCATCGCGACCGACTCGAAGGGCAACCTCTACTCCACCGAGACGTATCGCGGCCAGCGCATCCAGAAATTCGTGTACAAGGGCCTCGCGCCGGTGACCAAGCAGAACCAGGGCACGGTGTGGCCGACGCGCACGCCCACGCAATAGGAACGGCGCCATGGCTGATCGCTGATGGCTAATGGCAATCGATGATGGAAAGAGGCCATTGACCCTACGCCATCAGCCATCAGCCATCAGCCATTTTCAGGAGAAGTTATGAGGCGCACTCTTTTCGCCGCGCTGACCGTTGGCGTGCTTTTGATCTCTTCTGGCGCGGCACAGGGACCGCCGCCGTACCGCGTCGTCGCCCTCTGGCCGCAGCCCCTGCCCAATCACTGGGTCCTCGGATCGGTGACCGGCGTCACCGTCGACGCGCAGGATCACATCTGGGTCACGCATCGCGGCGCCGACTTCGCTCGAGGGCAACGAAAAGGGGATGATGGCGACGCCGCCAACGTCCGTCCTCTGCTGCACGGCCGCGCCGTTCATCCTCGAGTTCGACGCCGCCGGCAAGCTCCTGAGCGAACTTTGGCGGGCCGGGTCAGGGCTATGAGTGGCCGCAGTCGCCCGGCAGCCTCACGGTCGACGCCAAAGGCAACGTCTGGGTAGCCGGCGCAGGCCTCGAGCCGGCGCCCGCCGGCGGACGCGGACGCGCGACCGGCTCGAACGCGAATCCTGATGGCCCCGAGCCGGCGGCTCGCGGACGCGGAGCAGACGCACCCGCCGCGGCGCCGGCCGCGCGTGGCCGTGGCGGCCCGGCGGTTCCCGCGGGCCCGCCCGATGCGCACGTGGTGAAGTTCGCGCGCGACGGCAAGTTCCTCCTGCAAATCGGCGCGCCGGGCAAGATGGAAGGTCCCGACAGCCAGACGTCGCTCAATCGTCCGGCCGCGATTGCCGTCGACGCCGGCGCGAACGAGGTCTACATCGCCGACAGCGGCAACCATCGCGTCGTCGTGTTCGATTCGGAGATCGGGCGCCTACAAGCGTCACTGGGGCGCGTACGGCGAGAAGCCGACCGCCGCGGGCGGCGGGCCGTACGATCCGAACGCCGCGCCGGCGCGGCAGTTCCGCGACGTGACCTGCATCGAGATCGCCAAGGACGGCATGGTCTACGTCTGCGATCGCACCAGCAACCGCATCCAGGTGTTCCAGAAGGACGGCAAGTTCGTCAAGGAAGGCATCGTCTCGAAGAACACGATGGGCGCCACGGTCAGCGGGCAGTTCGGCGTCGTGTCGTCGCTGGGGATCGGCATGGGACATCGCGTTCTCGAACGATCCGCAGCAGCGCTATCATCTTCGTCGCCGACGGCCACGACAAGAAAGTCGATCGTCCTGCAGCGCGACACGATGGCGGAGGTCGGCGGCTTCGGAGCAGGCGGCCGCCAGCCGGGTCAGTTCCTCGCGGTCGGCAGCATCGCCGTCGACTCGCGCGGCAACGTGTACACCGGCGAACAGCATCACGGGAAGCGCGTGCAGAAGTGGAGTCCCGCGGCGGCGCGATGAGTGAAAGGCAACCACGAAGCCACGAAGAAAAACAACGATTTCTTTTTCGTGTTTTCGTGTTTTCGTGGTTGCATTCGTTCTGAAGCTGAGATTTCAGAAAGGTGCTGAAATGAAGCGGAATCTTTACATCGGTTCCTCGCTTGTCGCGCTGGTCATGGGCCTCGGGATCGCCGCCGGCGTGCTGCAGAAGACTGCGGACGCGCAAAGCAAGGGCGCCGTGCAGGCGCCGCGCTTCGAGGTCGATCCGATGTGGCCCAAGCCGCTGCCGAACGGCTGGTATCTCGGTCAGGTCATTGGCGTCGGCGTGGACGCCCAGGACCACGTCTGGATCATCCATCGCTCCGACGCGCTCGACGCCGTCGAGGCGGCCGCGGATCGAGCAGACGGGCACCTGCTGCAAGAAGGCGCCGCCGATCATGGAGTTCGATCAGCAGGGCAACCTGCTGCGCCATTGGGGCGGCAAGGACGGCGAGGGCTATCAGTGGCCCGGCTCGAATCACGGACTCCAGATCGACGGCAAGGGCAACCTCTGGATCGGCGGGAACGGCACCGGCAACGACGGCCACGTGCTGAAGTTCACGCAGGACGGCAAGTTCCTCATGCAGATCGGCGTCAAGAAAGCCGGGCTGGCCGCCGACAGCAGCTCGAACGACCGCTTCTACCTCGTGGCGAAAGTCTCGCTCGACAACAAGAACAACGAAGCGTACGTCGCCGACGGCTACGGCAACCGCCGCGTCGTCGTCATCGACATGGACACCGGCAAGTTCAAGCGGTTCTGGGGCGCCTACGGCAACAAGCCGGATGATGCGGCCGCCGCCGCGATGCCGCGCTATACGCCGGGTTCGACGCCGTCGCAGCAGTTCCGCGGACCCGTGCACTGCGCCGATCCGTCGAACGACGGGTTCGTCTACGTGTGCGACCGCACGAGCGATCGGATCCAGGTATTCACACGCGACGGCAAGTTCGTCAAGGAAGCCTTCGTGGAACCGGAGTCGCTCGGCGACGGCTCGACGTGGGACATCGCGTTCTCGAAGGACGCGGCGCAGAAATATCTCTACGTGGCCGACGGCAGGAACCAGAAGCTGCACATCTACGATCGCGCCTCGATGACCGAGCTCACCAATTTCGGCGAGGGCGGTCACTACCCCGGACAGTTCTACTCGATGCACAGCATCGCGGTCGACTCGAAGGGGAACCTGTACACGACGGAAACCTACCAGGGCCGCCGCGTCCAGCGCTTCGTGTACAAAGGCCTCGCGCCGGTCACGAAGAAGATGCAAGGTACGGTCTGGCCGACGACAGCGACGCGGTGAACCCCGGCACCTAGAACAAAGGCAGCCACGAAGACACGAAAACACGAAGAAACGATTTTCTTCTTCGTGGCTTCGTGACTTCGTGGTTGCATTCGAAAACCGTCCGCACCCCTTCCCGCAGTCCGTATACTCCCGAACCTGAGAGGACATAGATGAGACGCTGTCTTTTGACTGGCGGCATCGTCGCCACCATGTTCGTCGCGGCCGGTGCCGATCGGCTGCTCGCGCAGCGCGGCGCTGCGGCGCCAGCACTCAAGTTCGAGGTCGAGGCGCTCTGGCCGAAGCCGTTTCCCGTCGCCAAGCATTGGATTCTGGGATCGGTCACCGGCGTGACCGTCGATGCGCAGGATCACATCTGGGTGGTGCATCGCGGCGTTGACTCGCTGCAGACCAACGAGAAGGGGCCGACGCTCGAGCCGTGGGCGAGCTCGTGCTGCTTTGCGGCGCCGCAGGTGCTCGAGTTCGACGCGGCCGGCACCCTGCTGAGAAGCTGGGATGCGAAGGGCGGGTCCGGCTACGACTGGCCGGTCAACCCGTCGGGCATCGCGATCGACCCCTACGGAAACGTCTGGATTGGCAGCGGCCTGCCGACGCCCTCGCTGGTGCCCGCCGGACGCGGCGGGGCTCGTGGCGCTCCTGCCGGTGGTGCTCCTGCCGCCGGCGCCGCTCGTGGCGCCGAAGCGCCCGCCGCTGCCGCCGCGGGTCGCGGTCGGGGCCCTTCGACAGGCTCAGGGCAGGCGCCAGCGCCGAGGCCGGCCGATGCACAGGTGCTGAAGTTCTCGAAGGACGGCAAGTTCCTGCTGCAGCTCGGCAAGGCCGGGAAAACCGAGGGCAGCGAGAGCACGACCGGGTTCAATCGTCCAGGCGGCGTGGCCATTGACGGCGGTGAGCTTTACGTGGCCGACGGCTTCGGCAACCACCGGATCGCGGTCTTCGACGCGAACACGGGCACGTTCAAACGCAGCTGGGGCGCCTACGGCGAGAAGCCGACCGACGCCGAACAGGGCCCGTACGATCCGAACGCGCCGCCATCGAAGCAGTTCCGGACGGTGAGCTGCGTGAAGATCTCGAAAGACGGCCTCGTCTACGTGTGCGATCGCCAGAATGATCGCATCCAGGTGTTCCAGAAGGACGGCAAGTTCCTGAAGGAAGCCTTCGTCTCGAAGACAACGACGGGCGATGGGTCAGTGTGGGATATCGCGTTCTCGCCGGACCAGCGGCAGCTCTATGTCGCGGACGGCCACGATAAAAAAGTCTGGATCCTCGATCGCTCGTCCCTCGAGGTCCTCGGCAGCATCGGCGCCGGCGGGCGCTACCCCGGCCAGTTCTACGGCGTCGGCAGCGTGGCCGTCGATTCGAAGGGAAATGTCTATACCGGCGAAACGTACGAGGGGAAGCGCGTGCAGAAGTTCGTCAACCAGCGGCGCTAGAACAAAGGCAACCACGAAGACACGAAAACACGAAGAAGACATTTTAGGTTTTCCGAAAACACGAAGAAAACATCTTCTTCTTCGTGGCTTCGTGGCTTCGTGGCTTCGTGTTGCATTTGTTCTAAAAGGTGAGATTCATGAAACGTAACGCGTTAATTGGCTCCTTGCTGGCTTCGCTGGTCGTGGTCCTCGGCATCGGGCAGGGACTGCTCGAGAAGAAGGCGGAGGCACAGGCGAAGGGCAAAGTGCAGGTGCCGCGCTTCGAGGTGGACCCGACGTTCCCGAAGCCGCTGCCCAACCAGTGGTACCAGGGCATGTCGATCGGCGTCGGCGTGGACGCCAACGATCACGTGTGGATCGTCCATCGGCCGGACACCGTGAACGCCAACGAAGCCGCGGCGGACGCGAAAACAGGGACGTGCTGCGTGAAGGCGCCGCCGATCCTCGAGTTCGATCAGCAGGGCACGCTGCTGCGCCACTGGGGCGGGAGCGACGGCGAGGGCTATCAGTGGCCGGGGTCGAATCACGGCGTCACCATCGACCACAAAGGCAACGTCTGGATCGGCGGCAACGGCGGCGGCGACGGCATGGTGCTGAAGTTCACGCAGGACGGCAAGTTCCTGATGATGGTCGGCAAGAAGGGCGTGCCGATCGACAGCAACAGCACCGAGCACTTCGGCATGGTGGCGAAGATCTTCGTCGACGCGAAAGAGAACGAGGCGTACATCTCCGACGGCTACGGCAACAAGCGCGTCGTCGTCATCGACGCCGACACCGGCACGTTCAAGCGGTTCTGGGGCGCCTACGGCAACAAGCCCGACGACACGAACCTGGGCCGCTACAACCCCGAGGCGCCGCCGGCGCAGCAGTTCCGCACGCCGGTGCACTGCGCCGAGATGTCGAAGGATCGCCTGGTCTACGTCTGCGATCGCGTGAACGATCGGATCCAGGTGTTCACGCCCGAGGGCAAGTTCGTGAAAGAAGCATGGGTCTCGAAGAACACGCTCGGCGACGGGTCCACCTGGGACATCGCCTTCTCGAACGATCCGCAGCAGAAGTTCATCTACCTCGCCGACGGCAAGGACGAGAAGGTGTGGATCCTGGACCGCCAGTCGCTCGAGATCCTCACCAGCTTCGGCGACGGCGGCAAGATGCCCGGCCAGTTCTACGCCGTGCACAGCATCGCCACCGACTCGAAGGGCAACATCTACACGACCGAGACCTACGACGGCCGCCGCCTGCAGCGGTTCCTCTACAAGGGGATGCAGACGGTCACCAAGGGTGAGGATCAGGGCACCGTGTGGCCTCGCTCGACGGTTACGCGCTGACTCGCTCGGCCACGTATCATGGCTAATGGCTGATGGCTGATGGCATACGGACGATGGCAGGCCCATTGACCCTATGCCATTAGCCATTAGCCGTTAGCCATGACGGATATCAGCCGCCGCGCATTCCTTCAAGCGGCGTTCATCTCACCAGCCGCGCTGCTTCAGAGCGGCGCTCGCTTCATCGGCACCGTGCCGCTCGGCCTGTCAGGCGGCGCGCGAACGCCCCCATTCGGCCGACTGCTCGGGCCCGGCCTCGACGCCCGGCTCTTTACGGACCTGTCGACGCTCTCCGCCGACAAGCCCGACACGCTCGTCACGCCGACCGATCGATTCTTCGTCCGCACCGCCGCGCCGGCGGCGCTGCCGGTTGCAGATTGGAGGCTTGGCGTCGGCGGCCTGGCCGCGTCGCCGTTCGACCTCGACGCGCGCGCCCTCGAATCGATGACGGAACGCGGCGGCCGGTATCTCCTGGAGTGCTCGGGCAACGTGGACCAGTCGAACTACGGGTTGATGAGCACGGCCGACTGGGACGGCGTGCCGCTCGAACGCGTGCTCGAGCGCGCGCGTCCGGCCGACGCGGCACATCGCGTGCTGGTGTCCGGCGTCGACCACGAGGCTAGCGCCGCGCGCACGTCGGTGCCGGGCGCGAGCTGGACGTTCGCGCGCGCCGATCTCGGCCGCGCGCTGCTGGCCACGCGCATGAACGGCGCGCCGCTGCCCGCGGATCACGGCGCTCCCGTCCGCCTCATCGTTCCAGGCTGGTACGGCTGCGCATGCATCAAGTGGGTGGACCGCATCGAGATCGTGGCAGACGCTGCGCCGGCGACGACGCAGATGCGGGAATTCGCGGCGCGTACTCATCAGCCCTTCGACTCGCGTGATGTTGCGAGCTCGCTCAGGGCAGGCCGGCCCTTGCTCGCGCGCGAATTCGAGCCGGCTGTCATCGACACGGCCGCCATGCCGGTACGGGTCGAGAAGTGGGCCGGCGGCGGACGGGTGTTCTACCGGGTCGTCGGCATCATCTGGGGCGGATCCAAGCCGACCAACGCCGCTGTCGATCCGGTTCAAATCGGGAGAGTCGTGGGTCCGCGTCGAAGACTGTCCGCTGCCCTCTTCGACGCTGACGTGGAGCCTGTGGTCGCACACCTGGCGGCCGCAGGCGCCGGGGAGATATCAGATTGTGTTGAAGGTCGACGACCCGTCGATCAGAACGCGACGGCTCGACATCTTCTTCTATGTGCGAGAAATCGACGTCGACGAGGTCTGACGGCGCGGTTCGAGGTTCGGCTGCATGCATCTTCGTTCGACGTTCGTCGTTCGGAGCACTGCGAACCACGAACGACGAACGACGAACGACGAACGACGAACGACGAACGACGAACGACGAACGAACGGTAACACTATACGAAGATCAGCACGTCTTCTTCGACTTCCCCGATCTCTACGGCCGCACCGGTGACGTTGGTCACCTTGAAGCGATAGAGCCCGCGCGGCGCGGGGCCTGCGAGCCTCGCACCGTCCCCGCCATCGAACGTGCTGTTGTGGCATGGGCAGACGTACACCGAGTGCACGGTGCCGATCTCCTGCTTGACCTCTGAAGGAAGGCTGTTCGACTCCGCCAGGAAGTCCACGTCGCAGTCCTCGTGCGGACATCGGACGCAGACCGCCGCAAATCGTTCGGGCGAGTTGGCGCCGGCGGCAGTGCGGACGACCATGCCGCTGATTCGGATCGGCTGATTCGGCGTCGCGGCGCTCGAGAGTGTCACTCCATCGGCCACGAACTGTTGCGGCCGCCAGGGTGTGGCCATCCCTTCCAGCGGGATGACAACGGGCCTCGCGAGCGGTCGATAGCGAGGCACGGCGTTCTGTGCGATGACCCGCCGGCCGAAGCCGGCGAGCGCCACCAACGCGCTCCGAATCAGAAACTGCCGCCGGATCAACTGCCGCGCACCCAGGCAGCGAGCGCCTGCCACTCGCCGTTGTCTGTCGACGCCCAGTGTTTGCCGCCGCCGTGCCAATGGCTCCCGCCCGCTTCCTGCGCGAGCGGATTGGTCAGCAGGATGCTCTTCAGCGGCTCGCCCGGCACGACCAGCCGCGACACGCGCTCGAAATTGCGCTGCGACTGTTCCTCGGTGTAGGTCGTGCTTCCCGGCGCCAACGGCTCCAGATAGGCGTTGCCGCCGCCGCGCGAGTGGCAGGCAGGCATCGCGCGTTGCCCTTGCGCGGGCTGATGAGGATCGGCTGCACCTTCGTCTTGAACACGTCATAGTTCAGCGCCGGACTTCCGCCGCCGACGGCGCTGGACGTTGTGCGTCCGCACCCAGGCGGCGAGCGTCCGCCATTCGGGGTTGTCGGGCGACGTGCCAGTGCTTGCCGCCGCCGTGCCAGTGGCTCCCGCCCGCTTCCTGCGCGAGCGGATTGGTCAGCAGGATGCTCTTCAGCGGCTCGCCCGGCACGACCAGCCGCGACACACGCTCGAAATTGCGTCGCGACTGCTCCTCCGTGTAGGTCGTCGCTCCCCGGCGCGAGCGGCTCCAGGAACGCATTGCCGCCGCCGCGCGAGTGGCACGACAAGCATCGCGCATTGCCCTTTCGCGCGCTGATCAGGATTGGCTGTACCTTGGTCTTGAACGCTTCGTAGTCCAGTGCGGCTCCGCTTGCCGCAGGCAAGCCGGTCTGGCCGGCAATCGCCCTGCAGGGCCGCAGCCACGATGCTCACCGGCAGCAGCGCCGCGAAGACGACGACACGCAAGGTTGGGTGACCCATGGATTCCTCCTCGCGAGCCCTACTGATGTGTCGTCGGGAGCGATGGCAGGACCGCCGTGATGTTGCGCTTCGGCACCTGGCCGACCTTGAGCCTGGTGATTTCCTTCCGTGCGGCGACATCGATCACCGACACTGTGTTGTCGTGCGCGTTCGCGACGTACATTTTCTTGCCGTCGGGCGTGAAGGTCAGCCAGTCCGGCACTGTTCCCACTTTCACTTCCCCGAGATACTTGAGATCGGGCATTGAGTACGCGTAGACGGCGCTGTTGATCTTGCTCGTGGACCACAGAGTCCTGCCGTCGGGCGTAATCAGGATTCCGTGCGCCGGCGCTCCCTGAATGCCCTCGGTGTTCCGCTGACCGACCGGAATGTCAGGCAACGTGATTCTCCCTGTTTCCTTTCGCGCCGCCCAGTCGACGATGGCGAATCCGTGCAGGTTGGTGATCTGCGCGAACATCCGCTTGGTCGAGCCGTCCGGATTGGTCTCGAAGCAGATCGGCCGCACGCCGCCCTCGAAATGAATCGACCAGACCGGCCGCTCCAGTTCGGTGTCGATCACCGTGGCCACGGCCCCGCCCGTCGATCCCGCCACGACATGTTTGCTGTCTGGCGTGATGAACGTGTTGTGGACCCCGCCGAGGATTCGGATGAACTTGGTCTTCTCCTGCGTGACCGTGTCGATGACGTCGACCCCGCCCTGCGCGCCCTGGATAGCCACATATGCGCGCTTGCCGTCTTTGCGAATCGCGATGTTGTTCGGGCCGCCGGTCAGAGGAATTCTCTTGACGATCCGCAGCGTTCGCGTCTCGACCACGTCGACCGTAGCGAGCGCCTCGTCCGACAGGTACAGGTAGCTGCCATCAGGCGAAGCAGCGACGCCGTGAATGACCTCGGCATCGGGGATTTCCGCCGCAATGCGGTCGGTCACGGGGTCGATGAGCATGACGCTGTCGCCCGCCGAGTTGGTCTGGACGATGAATGCCTTGCCCGCTTGCGCCGTGAGCGCCGGCACGAGGCACGCCGCCAACGCTACAACGCCACATGCTGCGACCCATCGGCGAGCCCTGCGAGTGAGTTTGAAGATCATGGCTGTCGGAGCCTCCTTGTTCAGAATCCGTAGCGTGCGCCGATCTGAGCCTGCCGGGGGAATCCACCGCCGGCAAGCGCCGTCGGGACGAGAAACGTTCCCAGACGCTGATCGCCGCCCGGGTTCGCGAAGTTCGGTTCGTTGGTGATATTGAAGAACTCGAAGAAGATCTCGAGCGAGCGCCGCTGCGCCGGACGAAGCTTGTAGCCGGCGCGCAGGTCGACTTGCGCCGATCCCGGACCGTAGGCGCCGTTTCTGCCGCCGGCGTTCTCGACGGTGATCGCGTTGGGTCCGTTGCCGCTGTAGGTGCCGGCGGCAATCGGATCGACGGCGATGTTGTTTCGGTTCACGTCGACGTTGCTGTTGTGGATCGTGAACGGCGGGCCGGTCATGAACCGGCCCACCGCGCCCGCTGTCAGGCCGCGCACCCACGGCACCTCGACCCGTCCACTCAGCGTCACCGCGTGGCGGCGGTCGACGTTCGTCGGACCCTCGTTCTGATCGAGGTTGCGCTGATCGAGCACCTGGAAATCGTTGGTCGCCGTCGGGCTGCCGTTCGTGTTGCCCCAGCCCTTGCCGAGCGCGTACGACAGGCGCGCGCCCCAGAAATCGGCGAACCGCTTCTCGATCACGAGGTTGAGACCATCGTACTTGGTTTCGCCGATGTACTCGACGATCCAGAGGTCGCTCGCAAACGGCGACAGGCTCAGCTGGTTCGCGATCCCTTGCAGGTCGACGCGCGTAATCGGCGCCGTGCGACCGGTCGTCTGCTTGGTCGCCGGATTCAGGTTGTAGCGAAGCGGCATGTTCCGGTTCTGGATGTGCATGTAGTCGGCCGCGACCGACAGCTGACGTCCGATCTGGCGCTCGTAGCCGATCGAGGTTTGATGCTGCCACGGAAGAATCCGATCCGGCGTATCGAGCCAGACCGCCGCCGTGTTGCGGGCCAGCGTGCCCGGCGGCACGCAGCTGGTCGACCAGCGTCCGATTGAGCGTCGGTCCACGGACGAGGAGCGGATCGGTGGGCAGCTGCCCAAGGTTCGGACCTGGATCGGGCTGCGTCGTCGGGAACTGCGCCATGAACGAATTCGTGAACACCCGGTTCAGCGAGTAGTTCTCGAAGCGATCGATCCACTGCTTCTCGTAGAACACGCCGAAACCGCCGCGCACGACCGACGTCTGCGTCGGGCTGTACGCGAAGCCGACCCGCGGCTGGAAATTGTTCCGGTCGACCGGATACGCGTCAGGGTCCGAGAAGAAGGGATTCCAGTTCTCACGAATCGGCGAGAGATGGACGTCGTAGCGCAGACCCACGTTCAGCGTGAAATGAGGATTGATCTGCCACTTGTCCTGCGCGAAGAGACCGACCGAATGCGTGATCGAGAGCAGTTTGACCATCTGCGGCACGCGGATGGTCAGCCGCTCGGGATAGGTCGACGGATCGGCCGCGCTGAACGGCCGGTCCGAGGTGAATTGAAAGGCACCGTTCATAAAGCGCTGGTCTTCGCGATAGTGTTCGCCGAGCTGGTATTGCGATCCGAACTTGAGATCGTGAGTGCCGCCACCGCGCGCGATGAACCAGCTGAACGTCTCGTCCACGGCGTAGACGTTCATGTTGCGGAAATCGGCGTAGTTCGTGTCGGCCTGGTCGATGAAGCTCAGATACTGCAGCGTCGGCGGCGCCAGCGTCCAGTCGCCTGTTTCCTGATAGAGCGGCTGTCCGCGCTTCGGCTTTTCGTGCACCGCCGACGCACGCAGCGTGTTCAACCTGGTTGCGCCCATCACCCAGTTGTGCGTCGCCGCGAACGTCCAGTCGTTGTCCTTCTCGATGCTGAGCGTGTCGATGGTGCCGTTGCCGAGAACCTGGTTGTAGTTCGGCTGGTGATCCCACAAGAACCGGATGTTGTAGGCGTGGTTGGCGTTGAGCTGCTGATCGAGACGGCCCATGTAGTTCCACGAGTTGGTTTCCTGCGCCACGGTGAAGCTGCGATCCGGCCGCGTCGAATAGGACGCGGCTGCGGCCTTCGTTTCGGTCCTGCCGCTCGAAGCTCGCGAAAAAGTGCATCTTGTCGCGAAGGATCGGACCGCCGTAGGTGCCGCCCCACTGTTTCTTCGTCGCTTCGGGCTTCTCGGCACTCTGCTGCACGACCAGGAGGTCCTTCGCGGTCATCGAGGCGTCGGTGAAGTACCCGAACCCGCTTCCGTGCCACGTATTCGTGCCCTGCTTGGTCACGGCGTTCACCACGCCGGCCATCGCGGCGCCGTACTCCGCGTCGAACTGACTCGTCACGACCTGGAATTCCTGAATGGCGTCGAGCGGCGGCCGCGCCTGTGCGCCGGAGCTCCCGCCGCGCAAGTCGTCGTTGTTGCTCCCGCCATCCAGCTGATAGACGACGCCGCTGCCGTTCTGCCCGTTGATCGTCACGCTGTCGGATGAGGAATCGGCCGCGGCGTTGTAGATCACTCCCGGCAGCAGTCCGACCATGCTGGTGAAATTGCGCGACCCCGAAGGGAGATTCGCCAGATCGCCTGAAGTGATGATGCCGCCGACTTGCGCGGACGTGAGGTCGACCTGCGGCGATTCGCCGGTGACGGTCACTTTTTCTTCGACGCCGCCGACCTGGAGCGCGAAGTCTACCAGGATGGTCGCCCCGATTCTCAGGACGATGTCCTCCTGAGTCAGCTGGCGGAACCCGGGGAGCTGTGCGGAGATCCTGTACGGCCCTGGCACGAGACCCTGCACCAGGTACGAGCCGTCCGGTCCCGTCGTTGTCTCGCGGATGGTGCCGGTCTCCTGGTGCGTGACGACGAATCGAGGAGCCCGGAAGCACGCCCTTCTGTTCGTCGGTGACGCGGCCGCGAATCGCGGAACCGCCCTGCTGGGCCTCGGCCGCTGCTGCAGCAACCCCACACGCGAGCGCGAATACGAGAATGAGCACAGGTCGACGCATGGCGGACCTCCTCTTCTTCGCACTGTTTACATGCCGGGGATCCTACAGGATCTGAATCGACGAATCTAAGGATTTGAGGACTTAGGGCCCTTAGGGATTTGAGGATTTGAGGATTTGGCGCGCCTCGGCGAGTTCGGGCCGCGCGCCGTCCGCCAGGCGCCAAGCAGCGAGAAAATCGGTCGCCGCTTTCGCCGCCTCCGCTTTCATCCCCGCCTTCGCCGCGGCGCGCGCGAGCCCGAGCAGCGACGCGGCTCGGCGCGGTGTCCGGGTCAGCGACGCGCGAAACTGTTTCACCGCGCCGGCCGCGTCACCCGACGCCAGCAGCGCCTCGCCGTACAGCTCCGCCGCCGGCTTGATCGGATACGGGCGCGCGATCGGCCTGGGCCGCGCGGCCTCGGCCGCCGCCGCGCGCGCCAGCGCCGCCAGTCCTCCGGCGCGATCGCCGCGCGCGGTCCTCAACGAACCGTCGAGCTCGGCGGCCATGATCCCGGCAATCGAACGCGCATCGGCGTCCGGAACCGACTTGCTCGCGTTCATCAGATGCTCCACCGCCGCCTCGGCCCGTCCCTGATCGCCCAGCTTCAGCGCGGCGTAGCCGAGCGCGAACAGCTCGTCGATGTTCTCGAAGCTCCCCTGCCCGCGCATGTCGCCCCAGCTGCCGCTCTCGACGATCAGGCGCGCGCGCATGGAGCCCAGTTCGCTCTTCAGCGACATCGAGGAGAATCCGCGCCCGATCTCGCTCTCGACATGGGCGGGATGGGCAGGAAGTGCAGGAGAGGCGGGACGGGCCGGAGGCGATGGAGCGGTGATCGCCTGCTCTACCGTTTTCATCAGCTCGCGCGCCTTGGCGAACCGGCCCTGCTGCAGATACTCGTAATGCAGCCAGCTCAGCGAGTGGAAATCCGCCTGCGCCATCGACAGACCAAGGCGCTTCACGCGCTCGACGGACGCGGCGAAGGACGCTTCGTCCGACGCCACGGCCTCGTCCCACATCCCGAGTGGCAGGAACACGTGCGACGGCATGTGACGCGCGTGGCTCGACGCCGGCGCGATGCGCGCGTAGATCCGCGCCGCCTGCAGGCCCATCGCCGCATGCTCGCCATCGTCGAAGGCGTGGAGCGCGTAGTGCGCCGCGCCCGGATGTTCCGGGTTCTTTTTCAGGATCGCCGTTGCGATGTTGCCCGCCTTGAGCGACGTGACCGGATCGCGCTGGCCTGACGGAATCGTCCCGAGCAGCGACAGCGCATACAACGCCGCGGCCTCATCATCGTCCGGAAACTGGCGCATCAGCTCCGCCATCCGATCGGCGTAGGCGCGGTTGCGCTGCAGTTTATTGCGCTGCACGTCGCCGTCACCGAACAGGCGCTCGACCGCGTCGAGATATCCCTTTTCACGCGCGGTCGGCGCCTTCGCCTGACGCGCGGCGCGAGCGGGCGCCAGCTTCGCGAGCACGGCGCGGGCCTTCTCGACGCTTTCGTTGTACCAGAGCGTCTGGTTGTGACACATCGCCTCGCCCCAGTAGGCCATCGCAAAGCCGGGGTCGAGCCGCTGCGCCTCGCGGAACGCAGCAATCGCGTCGTCGTACTCGAAGCTGTGGAGGAGAAGAACGCCGCGGATGAAAGACGGCTGCGCCTGCGCCGAACCAGAAGTCGGGAAAGAGATCCGACCAAGCGTTTGACTCTGGGTTTGGATCGCGCGCGATGAAAGAAGCGCGGCGATCATCAAGCTGCCACGAAAGCACGAAAGCACGAAACCTCTTGTTTTTCGTGTTTTCGTGTTTTCGTGGCGATCCCGGCGGCGCATCGAAACAACAACGCCACAGAAACCCGGAGTCACAGAAAAATCTTACTCTGTGTCTCCGTGTCTCTGTGGCTAATCCTTGCTCTGTGTTCTCTCTTACCTCTGTGTCGAGTCGACTCCTACCAGGAGTACCGCAGCATCACTTGCGTCAACCGCATGAACCCGCCCTGGGAGACGACCCTGCCAAAGCCGGTGTTGCTCAAGTTCGTGACCATCTGATTGCCGCGCAGCTGGACCCGATTGAACAGGTTGACGATCTCGATCTTCAGCTGGATCGTCTTGCCGCTGCTGAATGCGACGTTCTTCGCGAAGGAGACGTCCGTCTCGGTCTGAACCGGCGTCCGCGTGCTGGTGATCGAGCGTGGCGCGTTGCCAAATGTCCCAGCAGGCGCCAACGAGAAGGCAGCCGGGCTGAGCCACTCCGCCGTGTTGTGGTCGGCCGACGCCGTTCGCTCTGGCCAATTGCCGGGCGTCGACGTGCCGGCGCCCGTGACGTTCGGCCGCACCGTGTTGCCGAGCAGATTGGCGTTCGCGTTGCTCTGGTTCACGCCGATGGGGAACCCGGCCTGCCAGGTGAACACGGCCGCCGCGGTCCAGCCGCCGACGAACAGATTGCCGATCCGGCTCTTGCCGATCTTGTGATCCTTGCCGAACGGCAGCGCCACGATCGGCGCGACGACGAAGCGGTGCGGCGTGTCGAGGATGCCGTAGTCGTAGTCGACCAGCGGGTCGAAGCACATCTGGCGGTACTTCGCGACTCGGTCCCCGCCCGTGCAGGCCGGCAGCGAGGCATCGTAGTTGTAGTTGTTGATCGGTCCGGCGGCGCCATTGTTGGTGTAGAAGTTCGTCTCGCCGACCTGGTTGTCCATCAAGCGGCTGTAGGTGTAGCTGAACCGCCCGCCCCACCCGCGCGACATGCGCTTGGAGAGCTCGACGACGCCCGCGTTGTAGCGGTTCACGCCTTCGCTCACCTGGAACATGCTGATGTTCCCGAACTGCGGGTACGGACGCAGCAGCTGTCCGCGATTGGTGGTCGCATTGTTGCCCAGCGCCGTTCCGGCGAATGCCGGATTGCCGAAGAACGGGTTCGGAACGGTCTGGTTCAGCACGGCCGATCCGAGGGCCAGGTATTTCGGATCGAGTTGGTTGATATTGACGGCGGTGTTCACCGTGCCGCCGAGCGGCAGATGGTCGCCGCGCGCTCCGACGTAGCTGAACGTGATCGCCATGTTGTTGCCGAGTTCCCGCTGGAGGTCCACGGTGTACTGCTGCACGCGCGGCGCCTTGCGGGTCTCATCCACGAAGTTGATGTTCGTGCCCGCACCGGCCAACAGACCGAGGTTGCTGCCCGACGGTTTCACGAGCCCGTTCGGGAACGGGTTGGACATCGACACGGTCGGCGTGACCGTCGACTGCGGAGACGAGGTGTTGTTCGAGAAGCCGACCGCACCGTAGGAGGTCGGGCTCGGCGCCGGGTAGTTCCACGGCGCCCAGTACATCCCGTATCCGGCACGGAGCACGGTCTTCGTGGTGATGGAGTAGACCGCGCCGAGGCGCGGCGAGAATTTCGCCGCCGGCGGATCGCCCTGCTGCGTCGGGTTGCCGTTGACGCCGGCGAACTTCAACCCACCAACCACCGCGCGAGCCGCCGTGCCGCCCGTCGGATCGATGGTGTTCGGGATCGTGATGCCGACGGGACTCGCCGACTTGCGATCGAACCCGACGGTGAAGTTGTTGTTCACCTCGCGCATGCCGTCTTCGTGCTCGATTCGCAGGCCGTAATTCACCGTGAACTTCGGGCTGACGCGCCAGTCGTCCTGCACGTAGCCGCCGAAGTAGTTCGTGTACATGTCGAGCGGCGTAGTGAGTCCCATACGAGTCGGATCCGCGGAGCCGCTCGCCTGGAAGTCGCCGCTGGGGAACCCAAGCAGGAACGTCGCGATCGCGTTCCCGTCCGTCGTGCTGGCGTTATTGATGCCGGTCGACGAGGTGAACTCCCGGCCGAATGTGAAGCACCCGCTCGGGCAGGACGTGCTGTCCAGGAGCGCGCCAATCTTCCGGTAGTCGGCGCCGACCTTGAAGGTGTGCGTCCCGACGAACTTGGAGAACACGCCGTTGGTCCCCCACGAGTTGTACACGCGACTCTTCACCGGGTCCGAATGGCCGTACCCTCGATACCCGGTCAGCGTGATGGTCGGGAACTTCGGCACGCCCGTCTCGCCAACCTGGCCGATGAACGCCGACGAGAAGCCGAGCTGCGCCGGATCGTAGTCAATCGACAGCGAGGGATCGTCCGGGAAAGTCGTCCAGCCGAAGCGCAGCGCCAGCACCGAGCTGTCGTTCAACACCCAGGTGTTGTTCAACGCCAGAATCTGCGGCCGGCGCTTCAGGATGTAGTCGGCCGTGTCGATGAACCGGTTCGGGTCATCCTGACCGGCGATGTAGTTGGCGCAGGGCTCGTCGGTCCGGTTGTACAGGTAGAAGCCGGTCAACGACACCTTGTCCGTGAACTTGTGCTCGAGCTTGACGCTGTACAACTGCTGGAACTTGTCGTTGAGCACCGCCTGCGAGCTGAAGTTGGACGCGCCGTTGTCGATATCGAGCTGCGGCAGCGGGACGTAGCTCAGGATCTTCGCGGCGATCGGGTTGATCCGCGCGGCCGGAATGACGTTGCCCGGGAAGGGCTGCCGCGTCAGCGGATCGTAGATGATGACGGGCGCCGTGCCCGCGGTCGTCCTCGAGAAGTCGCCCCGCCGCTCGGCCGCCGTCGGCAGCACGATCGCGGGCGAATTGCGCGTCGAGATGTTGTGGTAGTCCTCGGTCGCGAACCAGAAGAACGTCCGGTCCTTCTTGATCGGCCCGCCGAAGCCAGCGCCAGGCGTGTACCACTTCGTGCTCTGCTTCTTGTTCAGGTTGACGCAGGCCGTATCACCCGCCCGGCAGCTCTCCAGGGCTTTCTGGCTGAAGTAGTTGTTCGCCGCGCCCCACACCGGCCGCGTCTGGAAGAAGGCCGTGCCGCGGAACCGGTTCGTCCCCGACTTCAGCGTCGTGTTGAACACGCCGCCGCCGGTGCGCCCCATCTCCGCATCGTAGGTGTGGACCTGGACCTTGACGTCGTCGAGCGACTCGATCGTCGGGTTCGCCACCGCGCGATTGGTCAGGTCCGTCACCGGCACGCCGTCCAGCGTGTAGTTGTTCCCGCGCCGGGTGCCGCCGCCGAGCGACAACAGCGACGCGTTGGTCTGATCCTGCTGCCGGTTGAACTGCGCGTCCCCCGAGGGAACCACCGTCGGCACCGACGCGCCAATCAGGAACGCCGCGCGGCCGGGCGACGGCAGCGTGTTCAGCGCCTGACTGTCGAGCACCGTGCCCTGCGACGCGTTCGACGTCTCGATGATCGGCGACTGCCCGGTCACCGTGATGTTCTCTTCGATGGCGCCGACCTCCATCGTCAGGTCCATCGTGATGAACTGCTGCGTGCCGAGCGGAATCTCGCGCCGCTCGATCGTCTTGTACCCGGTGCAGCGTCGCCTTCAACAGGTAGCTGCCGGGGTCGATGCTCGCGAACACGTACTCGCCACGTTCGTTGGTTACCGTGCTCCGGCTGATGTTCGTCCGTTCGTTCGTCAGGGTGACTTCCACGCCTGGAATCACGCCGCCGGCGTCTTTGATCGACCCGCGTACGCCACCCTGGAAGCCTTGTCCGAAGACCGTGCCCGAGGTGACCACCGCCAGGAACGCTCCAAGATGAGCGCAGCCCGGATTCTCATAGTTTCCCCTCCGACGTTGTGTGGACGAACCGAGGTCCGTTCAACGAGTTACCGCGCCGAGTCCGTTCCAGAATCGAACGCTACAAAACTCTATTTGGAGGGGATTCTAGGGTGAGGAGCAGGCGCTTGCAACAGTTCTTATGAAAAGAAATGGAGCACGTCCTCGGCGCTCCATTTTTTTGAAGCCCGAGTCGATCCGCTCACGCGCAGGTTTGTCTATCCGAGAGGACCTCCCGATTCCGGGGCTCGGAGACGCAGAGGGAACTCTCCCTCTGCGTCGCGAGCTCTCGGTGGTGCTTTAGAACCTGTACCGGAACGTCAGCTGCCAGATCCGCATGAAGCTGGCCTGCGCCGTGATACGGCTGAAGCTCGTCAGGTCGATCGAATCGGTGTTCGCGGCTCCGGCCGCGAACTTCGCCGTGTTGGTGAGGTTGAGGATCTCGAACCGGACCTCACCCGACCTGGCGCCCGAGAACCGGACGTTCTTGGCCACCGACCAGGTCGATGGTCTTGCGGAACTGCCACCGCGCGTCGCCGATCGTGCGCGGCGCGTTGCCGTACTGGCCCGCGCCGGGGCTCGTGAACGCCGCGCGATTGAACCACACGGCGCTCGTGATGGTCGGCCGACGCCACGCGGTCCGCGTCGCTCGCGTCGATGTTCGGATCGCCCACGAGGTTGGGCCGCTGCCGGCCGCCGAAGAGCCCGAGGTTCGCGTCCGACACGCCGCTGCTGATCGTCGCGTTGAGCGGCGCGCCGCTGACGAACTCGCCGATCGCCGAGATCGTCCAGTCGCCCAACAGCGTCTTCCCCATCCCGGCGCTCGGGCCCGGGAATCCGGATGATCGGGAGCCAGGATGATCCGGTGCGGCGAGTCGAAGTTGCTCACACCGTACTCGGCGTCCAGGTCGTAGTTGTTCTGCGGAGGTTCAGACTCCTGGAGTAGAAGCTGGTCTCGCCGAACTGGTTGTCCTTGGTGCTGCTCCACGTGTAGTTGAAGCGGCCGCCCCACCAGCTACTGCCCGTCCGCTTGTCCAGCTTGAACGTCGACGGCGTGGAACTGCCGCTTGCCGCCTTCGGTCGTCTCCGACACGAGGACGTCGCCGAACTGCGGGAAGGGCCGCAGGAGCTGGCCGCGCTGGATCGTCGCGCGTGTGCCGAACTCGCCCGCTCCCGCGACGCCGAAGAACGGGTTCGGGATCGACTGCCGCAGCGCCGCCGCGTCCCACGTGCCGTTGGGTCCCGGGAACGCCGCGCGCGCCACGGCGGGGTCGACCTGGTTGATGTTGATCGTGGTGTTGTTGGTTCCGCCGAACCCGAGGTCGCGCCCGGTCGCGCCCGTATAGCCGACCGTCACGGCCACGTTGCCGCCCATCTCGCGCTGCACGTCGACCGAGTACTGGTGCACCTTCGACCAGCTCCTGTCCTGATCGATGACGGTGATGTTGCCGCCGACGCCGGTCAGCAGACCGAGCGAGCTGCCAAGCGGCCGTTGCAGGCCCGCCGGGAACGGATTGTCCAGCGTCGTGAGCGGGACCTCTGTCGTGTCGGACGACTGGTTCAAGTTGGTCGTCCGGGCGAAGCCGATCTGGCCGTGCTCGGTCGCCGAGTACTGCCACGGCGCCGAGAACAGGCCGTAGCCGCCGCGGACGACCGTCTTGTCCAGTCGAGGCGTCCAGGCCAACCCGACGCGCGGCGACACGGTGACGGCCGGCAGGTTGCCCTGCTCTTCGGGCGCGCCGTTCACGCCGGCGTAGATCAGGCCGCCCCTGATCGTGCGGCCCTGCAGCGGCGTCCCGGTCTTGTTGACCAGCGCGTCGATCGGACTGACCGCCGTTCTGGTCGAACGCGACGGTCTGCCGGTTCTCGATCTCGCGGAGGCCGTCCTCGTGCTCGAGCCGCACGCCGTAGTTCAGCGTGAAGTTCGAGCCGACGCGCCAGTCGTCCTGGAAGTAGCCGCCCCAGTACTTCGCGTACCACTCGAACTCGCCGCGGTCGAAATCGACTCGCCCCGTCGTGGGCAGGCCCAGTAGCAGGCTCGCCAGCTCGTGGCCGCTGTTCGTCACGCCCGCCCGGCTCGTGAAGGCGCGGGTGAACGAGAAGTCCCCGGCGTTCTCGTTGAAGGTCGTCGTCGCGATCCCCAGCCGGCGGAGGTCGGCGCCCACTTTGAACGTGTGACTGCCCGACAGCTTCGAGAGCGCGCCGTTGATCGAATACGGTCCCGTCCACCGGCGCCGCGACCCGCCCGAGAGGCCGACATCCCGGACCTCGTCGAAGTTGAGGTCCGGAAACAGGTCGCGGCCGTCCGGATGGATCGCGTTGACGAAGTTCGGGCTGAACCCGAGCGACGCGAGGCCGGCCGTGAACGGCACCCTGTCGGTCTGGTCCTGCCACGTCGTCCAGCCGTAGCGCAGCGACAGGATCGTCGTGTCGTTCAGGATGTTCGTGTTGTTGAACACCAGCAGGTGCGGCCGCCGCTGCAGAAGGTCGTAGGCGCCGTCCATGTAGTCGTGCGTCGCCGGCATCGATTCGGTGGCCGGCTCGGTCGTCTTGTTGTAGACGTAGAAGCCCGGTCAGCGACCATCGGTCGGTGAACTTGTGCTCGCCCTTGATGCTCCACATGTCGGCCTTGTCGCGGATGCTGCCGGTCGTGCTCACGTTGACCTGGTTGTCCTCGTTCGGGCCGATCGGGTTGCCGCGCGTATCCACCCTCGGAAAGGCGTTGCGCGAGGTTGAAGCCGACCTGGCTGGCGGCCGGGTGGGTGCGCGGGATGATCGCCGCCGGTGAATTCGCCGCCGGTCTCGATCGATCCCGTCCCCGTCGCGGGACACTGCGCGCTCGCGACGCCGCCGCGGCACCACGGGTTGAAGATGCGGACCGGCTGGCCGCCGATCGTCGAGGTCGAGAAGTTGCCGTTGCGCTGATTCGCGCTCGGCCAGATCTCCTGGAGGTTCCGCGTCGTCGTGGAGCGATAGCCTTCAGTCGCGGTCCAGAAGAACGTGCGGTTCTTCCAGATCGGGCCGCCGACGCCGCCGCCATAGGTGTGGAAGCGGGCGTTGGCCAGTCCCGTCTGCTCCTTGGTCAGGCCCGCCACGGCGTTGAAATAGTTCTCCGACTGGCCCCACACCGGCCGCGACTGGTAGAAGCCGGTGCCGTGGAACTGGTTGGTGCCCGACTTGGCCGTCGTGTTGAACACGCCGCCGCCCGTGCGTCCCATGTCGGCGTCGTAGGTGTGCACCTGCACTTTGACTTCGTCGATCGCTTCGATCGACGGGTTGAGGACCGCGCGGCCGGTCAGCTCGGTGATCGGCACGCCGTCGACCGTGTAGTTGTTGGCCCGGACGCCGCCGCCGCCGAGCGAGATCCGCGAGGCGTTGGTCTGGTCCTGCTGCCGGTTGAACTGCGGGTCGCCGACGGGATTGACGGTCGGGACCGTGACGGCGATGAGGAAGGCGGCGCGGCCGGGGGCCGGCAGGCTCTCGAGGGCCTCGCGGCCGAGCGACTCGCCGACCGAGGCGTTCGACGTCTCGATGAGCGGCGACTGCCCCGTCACCGTGATCGACTCCTCGATCTGCCCGACTTCGAGGAGGACGTCGAGCGTGATGAACTGCTGGGTCCCGATGCGGACGCCTTTGTTCTCGTAGGTCTTGAATCCCTGGAGCGCCGCCTTCACCGTGTAGGTGCCCGGCGTCACCGCCGAGAAGTTGTACTGTCCTTGCTCGTTGGTCGCGGCCTCGCGCGCGATGGCGGTGCCTTCGTTCGTGAGCATCACGGTCACGCCCGGAATCACCCCGTTGGCGTCGCGCACCGCACCCCGCAGGCCGCCCGTGAACTGCTGGGCCGATGACGACGTCCGAGAACGACACCACTAGCAACGCTCCGACCGCGAGCGAGACGCCGATTCTCATTGTTCCCTCCTGCGGAAGACTGAACGACCTGCGAGCGAGGACGCGACCGGGGAATCGAAAAGCGAGAACCTGGACTCGGAAACTCCCGCGTTCTCTGCCAGCTCAGTGCGCGGGAAATCGGTGCTTTGGGGGGGATTCTAGGGTGGTCGGGTAGCGCTTACAACAATTACTTGAAAAGAAATGGAGCGCCGGGGAGGCGCTCCATTTTTTCGTAGGAGATCGTAGGGGGCGGACACGCGGGTCCGCCCCTACATGCTATTCGCCGGGCTTCTTGACCTCGAACTTGATCGCCTTGAGCATCATCGCCGAATTCCCCAACTCGGTGGTGCCGGCCGGGAACTTGTTGGCCTCGAGCATGAACGCAAGGATGTCCGCGTTTTGCGCCCCACTGAGCGACCCAGGGGCGTTCTGCGGCATCGAAATCCGGATCCGCTCGAACAGATCGCCGACGGTCAGACCGTCCCATCCGGACAGAAAATCGCCGCTCGCGAGCGGCGGCGCCATCTCGCCACCCATCAGTTCAGGTCCGTGGCAGGAGGCGCACTGCTCCGAGTAGAGCGGGGAACCGCGTTTGGCTTGTTCCTCCGTGTAAATACCGTCCCATACCGATTTGGTCGGCTGCGCGTGCACGGTGGAGCGCAGGACGAACACGGTGGCCATCGGGACGAGGATGAGTGCTGCGATATGAATCTTCATGTCTCTCCTTGGGGACGGAGGTTGATGGCGAAACCAACATCAACCTCGGTCCCCATTATAGGCAAAGGGCCCGCGCGCGTGCGGGCCCTCTTCGTGTCTTTACTATTCCCTAACCCCTCACCCCAGCACTACTGCTGGCTCGTCGTTCGCGTCTCGCTCTGCGGAAGCGCGAACGTCAGATATTCGCCCGAGTAGTTGCCGCCGCTGATCGCGATGGTGATGTACTGCCGGCCGTCCGGCCCTTTGAAGGTCATCGGCGATCCGCTGACCTGAGCCGGCATCCACACCGCGCCGACCTGCTCGCCCGTCTGCTTGTTGTAGGCCCGCAGCATCGCGCCGCGCGGGTGATCCGGCGTCGTCGTCACCTGCGGATCGGCGGCGATCACGAGGGTCTTCGTGACGAGCACGCCGACGCTCCCGTTCTGACCGGTCTTCGGGATGTTCAGACCTTTCAGCAACGGATGGTTGCGCACGGTGTCGGGCGTATCGCCGTGCGGCACTTTCCACATCAGCTCGCCCTTGTCGAGATTCACCGCCGCCAAGACGCCGTACGGCGGCTTGATCAGCCGACAGCCCCTGCGGACCCGGTCCGGCGGCGGCTCCACGCCCGCCGCCCGGCGCGGCAGCCGCGCCGCCTGGTGCGCCAGCTGCGCCGGCCGGAGGCGCCGCGCCACGTCCGCCTGCGCCCGGGCCTCCGCCGCGCTGCGGTGCGTCCGCCGCGCTGCCGAACCCTGGCCCTTCCGCGATGCGGAATTCACGGCCCTTCACGCCCAGGACGTACTTGATGTCGGTCTTGAACTCGGGAGGCGGCTCCCGGATCGATCCGGTCGTCACCTGCGCCGTGTTCGCCTGCGAATAGAAGACATGCGTCTCGGGATCGATGCCGCCGCCGGGCCAGTTCGTCCCGCCGCCGGTATTGCCCCACGTTGATGCGTGCCGAGATACTTGCCGTTCACGTCGCCGAGCACGAGCGGCACGTACGGGGAGTTCTCGTGCCGATAGCGTTTCAGGTTCTCGAGTGCTTCGGCGCGCAGTTCCGGCGTGAAGTCGATGACATCGTCGGGCACGTGCATGTACGCCCGGCCGTAGACGAAGGGCTTGCCGTGCGCGTCCATCGGAATCGGCTGCGTCGGCGCCGCCTTTTCGCCCGGCACGTCGCTCGCCGGGACCGGCGTCTCGACGATCGGCCAGATCGGCTCGCCGGTGATGCGGTTGAAAACGTAGACGTAGCCCATCTTGCTCGGCGACGCGATGGCCTTGATGACCTTGCCGTCCTTGTTGATGTCGATGAGCATCGCGGCCGACGACATGTCGTGATCCCAGATGCCGTGATGGATGAACTGGAAGTGCCACTTGCGCTGCCCGGTCTTCAGATCGACGCAGACCAGGCTTTCGCCGAACAGGTTGTTGCCGGGCCGGTGGCCGCCGTAGAAGTCCGACGTCGGCGTCTCGACCGGCAGGTACACGAGACCAGCTTCCTCATCCACGGTGATCTGCGTCCAGACACCGGTGTTGCCGTTGATGGCCCACGATTCGTTTTCCCACGTGTCGTTCCCGAGCTCGCCCGGGACGGGGAATCGTGTTGAACGTCCACAGCAGTTTCCCGCTCTTGACGTCGAAGGCGCGGACCAGACCCTTGGTGTTGTTGTGGGTATGGACCGTCATGCCTTCCTTGAACGACGACCCGATGATCACGACGTCCTTGACCACGGTCGGCGTGGAGTGCAGGCCGATCTCACCCTGTTCGAGATCGATCTGGGTGCCCTTGCCGACGACGGCGCCCTTCTTCAGATCGACGACGCCGCCCTCGCCGAAGGAGGGAATCATCGCGCCGTTCTTCGCGTTGAGCGCGATCAGGCGGTAGCCCGTCGTCACGTAGAGGACACGCTCGTCGCCCTTGCCGTCGGTCCAGTACGAGACGCCGCGTCCCGAGAGCTGCCGCGGCGCGATCGCCGCGCGCGTGCCTTCGCGATAGCTGTGCGACCAGATCAGCTCGCCGCTCTTGCCGTCGAGCGCGATCACTGATCGCCGGGTGCCGGCCGTCACGTAGAGGGTGCCCTTGATCGCGAGCGGCGTCCCTTCGAGCTTGTACTCGGGCCGCGTGCCGAGGTTGTCGGTCTTGAACTTCCACGCGACCTCGAGCTTGTTGAAGTTCGCGGCGGTGATCTGATCGAGCGGCGAGTACTTCGTGCCTCGCATGTCAGCGGTGTAGTGCGTCCAGTCGCCGTTCTTGGTGCTGGGCACGTACCCCTGACTGGACGGCTTCACCGTGAACCAGGTGACGCCGGCCGCCAGCGCTGCCACTGCGAGCGCGGACCGTCGGAGTGTTCGCGACATCGTCTTCTTCTCCGTAGATGGGTGGTGGATGGGGCCTGAAAAAACCGGGCCGGTCCCGCGAAGGAACCGGCCCGTCTTGACTTCTAACTTCTAACTTTTCTGACTTCTGACTTCTGACTTCTAACTTCCACCGCGCACTATGCCGCGGCGGTCGACTTCTTCGCGAGCACGTCGCCGAACACCGCCACGGCCTTCTGCATTTCTTCCATCGTGCCGAGCGTGATGCGCGCCATCGTCTTCTCGAACGGCGGGAAGTCGCGCGCGACCATCACGCCCTTGGCGCGGCAGGCCTCGCGGAACGCCTTGGCCGGCGTGCCGATGTTGACGAACATGAAGTTGGCCTGGCAGTCGGTCGGCTTCATGCTGCGGTCGGTGAACCACTTCACCGAGAAGTCGCGCACCGCCTTGTTGCGTTCGCGCTCGTTCTTGCTGAACGAGCCGTCCGCATCCTGCTGAATCGCGGCGACGCCCGCAGCCATGCCGAAGACGTTGAGCGACCCGGTGCCGCCCGACCCGACCCAGGGACGCATCTTCCGGATCGTGTCGGCGTGCGCGATGGCGTAGCCCTGACGCAGCCCGGCGATCCCGTACGCCTTCGAGAACGTCCGCGCGACGATCACGTTCTTGTTCTCGATGGCGAGCGGCACGTGCGTGGCGTGATCCGGATCGGTGACGTAGTCGAAGTACGCCTCGTCGACCAGAATCGTCGTGTCGGGCGATGCGCTCGTCAGCTTGGTGATGAAGTCGCGCGTCGCCTTCGCGCCGACGTAGGTCGCCGTCGGGTTGTTCGGGTTGCAGTAGAAGACCAGGCCGGCGCCCTTGGAGGCGGTCAGATAGGCGTCGAGGTCGATCTTGAAGTCGGCGGTGAGCTTCACGCCCTTCACCGGGTTGCCCATCAGCTCGGCGTAGCCGGCGCATTCCTCGTAGGTCGGAATCGTGCCGACGAGCGGTTTGGTCTTCGCGGTGAAGACCTGCGTCGCGGCGCGGAGGATTTCCGTCGAGCCCTCGCTCACCAGGACGTTGTCGGTCTTGACTTTGAAGTGGGCGGCAATCGCTTCGGTGAGCTCGCCCGACTGCTGCGAGTAGCGTCCCGGCCGGGTACCGCCTTCGAGCAGCCCGCGCACGGTGTCGAGCACTTTCTTCCCCGGACCGACCGGGTTTTCGTTGCTCGCGATGCAGATGACGCCCCGCTCCACGGCCTGGAGATCCGGCGAGAGCGCCGACCAGACACTATTCTCACGGCCGCGGCCCCACACACTGCTGGTGAGCGCCGCGCCCGCTCCGATGCCGACGGTCTGAACGAAACTTCGTCGCGTAAGCGCCATGGCTACACTCCCTTCCCGGACGAGGTCGTCGTCGAGGACTTGAGCACGGTGCGGAATACTTCGGTCGCCTTCTGCATCTCCTCCATCGTGCCCAGGGAGATGCGCGCCCACTGTTTTTCGAGCGGCGGGAAGTCGCGGCCGACCATCACGCCCTTCGCGGCGCAGCCGTCGCGGAACGCCGCGGCCGTCATCGTCTTGCCGATGTCGACGAAGATGAAGTTGGTCTGGGAATCGGTCGCCGTGTAGCCCATATCGGCGAGCGCCTTGACCGTGAACTCGCGCACCGCCTTGTTGCGCGCGTTCTCGTCCTTGATGTGCTGCGGATCCTTGAGCGACGCGACCGCGGCGGCCACGCCGAACGTGTTCACGTTGTACGGCATCCGCCACGCCGACATCTTCTTGATCGTCGCGGCATCGCCCACCGCGTAGCCGATGCGGACGCCGGCCATGCCGTACGCCTTCGAGAAGGTGCGCGCGACGATGACGCCAGGCGTGGTGAGCGCCTGCGGGATCGCCGTCTGGACGCCCGGGTCGGTGGCGTAGTCGATGTACGCCTCGTCAATCAAAATTCCCGTCGTCGGCGACGCCTTCTTGACCGCCGCGATGAAGTCGGTGATTTCCTTCGCGGAGCTGGTCGTGGCCGTCGGGTTGTTCGGATTGCAGATGTAGACGAGGCCCGCGCCCGCGACGAGCGGCAGCAGCGAGTTGAGATCCGTCTTCAGCGTCTTCTCGGTGACCGGCGCGGTCTTGACGGTGATTTTGAGCTGGTTCGCCGCAAAGCCCGCCGGGTCGCCGTAGGTCGGCTGCGGGATGACGAGGTGTTTGGTCGGCGACAGGAACACGCGCGCGGCGTTCTTCAGCAGCTCCTGCGAGCCGACGCCGAGCACCACGTTCTCGCGCTTCGCGCTGTAGATCTTCGCGACCAACATCTCTAGATCGGCATCAAGAGGTGTGCTGTTGAAGGGGTAGCGATTCGCTTCGGGAAACTTCCCGAGAATCGCGTCGATGGCGGCCTTGCCCGGGCCGAGCGGGTTCTCGTTGCTGCTGATGCGAATTGCCTGCACTCCAGGCGGAAGCTGCGGTCGATTCATGCCAGCGCCGCCCTGGCGGCCCTGTTGCATGAGTGCCACGTGCTCTTCGTGGCCGCGCGCGGCCATGAATTCGGACGCGGGCGTGGAACGACCGGCTTTCAGACCCTGAAGGAAACCGCGGCGCGACACCGACATGGGATCCTCCTTCAGCTACAGACCATCCTTCGACTCTCGCTCAGGATGCCCTGAGCAATGTCGAAGGGCACTACCGAAAACTGACGGACTGCCCGACACTGCTCTCAAGAAGACTGTTCTCAAGACTGTGGAGATACACGGGGATACACGTATTGACAGGGCAATCGGGCGGATTTTATCCCCTGGCCCGGAGTGTGTCAATGAAAGTGTAAGCGTTACAAACACTTGCAAACGGCACGCGGTGTTCGAACCCGGCCATTTCGGTCCCTCTTCCAGGTGCGTATGACCATGCTCGTGCCCCCTGCTACACGGTCTCGTGTCTCAATTTGGTTCGCGACACTTGTAGTCCTGGCAATAGCTTCGTCGGTATCGGCCCAGTTCCGCCCGCGCATCGTCGAGGAGACGATGATCGGCGACAAATTCCACATCGAAGGCGGCGTCGACATGTGGTTCCCCACCGCCGAGCTCCTGGTGAACGCCGGCGGGAGCGGAGCGCTCGAGGGCATCCCCGGCACCGACATCAACGCCAAACGGGATCTCGGGCTCGTCGACAAGCGCCTGCCCGTGTTCAACCTCGTGCTCAAGGCGGCGCGCAAACACCGGTTCCGCGTGCAGTACATCCCCATCAAGTACGAACAATCGTTCATCCTGCCCACTTCAATTGTCTTCAACGGCCAGCGGTACAACGTGGGCCTCCCCGTCAACTCGAGTCTCGACTGGAAGCAACTGCGGCTCGGCTACGAGTACGACTTCATCATCAAGAACCGCGGGTTTGGCGGGTTCATCATCGAGGCCAAGCAGACCGACGTTCGCGTCGATATCGCGACACCGCTCCCGCAATTTCCGCCGCAATTCGTGCGCGCTCGAGCGCCGATCCCGGCGCTGGGCGGGATTGCCCGCGTCTGGGTCGTGCCGCGGGCGAACATCACCGCCGAGGTCACCGGGTTCACGATTCCCGACACGGTCGAGGGTCGCTACGACGCGCACTACTTCGACGTCGACATTTACGGGACGATCAACCCGACCAACAACGTGGGCGTGAAGATCGGCTACCGATCGCTCGACATGAGCTACAAGTTCAACGAGGAGGCGGGCGCGTTCACGCTCAAAGGCTACTATATCGGGATCGTGGCGAGGTACTGATCAGAGACGTTCGCGGTTCTGACGCTCTTCGTTCGGGGTCTGACGCTCTTCGTTCGGGGTACTGACGCTCTTCGTTCGTGGTTCGCGGTTCGCAGAACGTAGAACGATCAGCGAAGCCGCCCGAACGATCAGCGAAGCCGCCCGAACGATCAGCGAAGCCGCCCGAACGATCAGCGAAGCCGCCCGAACGATCAGCGAAGCTGCCCGAACGATCGGCGAAGCGGGCCGAACCTCTCAGTGAACCGCCGCCGCGAGCTTGGCGAGGCGGCGGTCGGCCTCGGCGAGCGTTTCATCCCGCTTGCAGAAACAGAAGCGCACCTTCGTGCGTCCCTCGTTCGACGTCTTGTAGAAGCTGCTGCCCGGCACCGACCCGACGCCGACGTCCGTCACCAGATACCGCGCGAATTCGACATCGTCTCGAAAACCAAACGAGCGGATGTCGGTCATGATGTAGTACGCGCCGTCCGGCTTGTAGCAGGTGAAGTGGTGCCGCTCGAGCACCTCGAGGAGGACGTCGCGGCGGCGCTGATACTCGCGCGCGAGCTTCAGGTAGTACGCGTCGGGCAATCCCAGCGCGACGGCGCCGGCCTCCTGCAGCGGCGCGGCGGCGCCGACGGTGAGGAAATCGTGCACCTTGCGTATCGCACCCGTCAGGGTGGGTGGAGAAATCGTCCAGCCCACGCGCCATCCCGTCACGCTGTAGGTTTTCGACAACCCGTTGATCGTGACCGTGCGATCGGCCATGCCTTCGATGGTCGCGATCGGAATGTGCTGCAGCCCGTCGTAGATGATGTGCTCGTAGATTTCGTCCGAGATCGCGATCGCATCCCATTTGCGGCAGAGCGCCGCGATGGTCTCCAGCTCCTCGCGCGAAAACACCTTGCCCGTCGGGTTGTTGGGCGTGTTGATGATGATCGCTTTCGTCTTGTCGTTGAACGCGGCGGCGAGCTCGTCGGGATCGAAGCTCCAATTCGGTTCGTGCAGGGTGACGTATCGAGGGGTCGCGCCCGAGAGAATCGCGTCCGGTCCGTAGTTCTCGTAGAAGGGCTCGAACACTACGACTTCGTCGCCCGGATCGATGATCGCCATCATCGTCGACATCATCGCTTCGGTCGATCCGCAGCACACCGTCACCTGCTGGTCGGCGACGACCTCCATCCCGTAGCGGCGTGTGAACTCGCGCGCCACCGCTTCGCGCAGCGGCCGCGCGCCCCAGGTGACCGCGTACTGGTTGACGTCCGCGTTGATCGCCGCACACGCCGCGTCCTTGATCGCCGACGGCGCCGGAAAATCCGGGAACCCCTGCGACAAATTCACGCCGCCATGCAGATCGTTGAGCCGCGTCATTTCGCGGATCACTGATTCGGTGAATTGTGTGGCTTTCTTCGATCCGGTCAGCTTGGACATAGAGATCCGCGACATGGCTGATGGTTAATCGCTAATGGCTTAGGGTCAATGGGCTCATGAACCCATCTACCATATGCCATCAGCCATTAGCCATTAGCCATTTTTAGAAGCCCGCGCAGCGGCCCCCTTCTTAGCAGGCGTTTTTGGTGCGGGCTTTTTCTTCGCGGCGGGCCGTTTGGCGGCGGGCTTCGCTGCGCTGGCCTTTTGCGCCGGCGCCGGCTTGGCCGCGCGCGACACCGCCGGCGTCGCGTCCACATCCTCGGCCACCGTCGATCCGGTCGAGTAGAGACGCCGGTAATCCTCGGCGGTGCCGAGAATCTTCTTCACGTAGCCCTGCGTTTCGGGAAACGGGATGTCGTCGATGAACTCTTCGCGATCGACGCCGGGCCGCTCGGAAATCCAGCGCGCGACGCGGTTCGGGCCCGCGTTGTAGGTCGCCAGCGCGTAATGGGCGCCGCCGAACTGGCGGATCAGATCGGCAAAGTACGCGGTGCCCATCTTGATGTTGGTTTCCGCGGTCGTGAGCATGCTGATCGAGAACCGTTTCGGCAGCTTCAGGATCCGGGCGTACTGGCGGCCGGTCGAGGGCAGGATTTGCATCAACCCGTACGCGTTCGCCGACGAGCGCACGTCGGCGGTGAACGTGGACTCCTGCGCGATGAGCGCGGCAATCATGTATGGATCGAGATTCCGCTCCGCCGAGTACTTCCGGATCAGCGCCCAGTAATCGACCGGAAACAGCACCTTCAGAATGGCTGGGGGCAGACGCTCGCCACCAACCGCCATGTATTGCGGGTAGGCGCGCTTGATCGCGTTGATGCCCGCGCGCAGGTCGCCGCGCTGATGGTAGATCCAGCCGAGCGTCGCCTGAATCGCCGAGGAATCGCCCCAGTTGCGCTGCGCGTAGCGGAGCTCGTCGAGCGCCTGATCGTACAGCTCCAGCGCGAGCAGCGCGCGCACAGTGGCGGCGTTTGGCGGCGACGGCGGAAACGCAGGCGCGTCGCCGGCACTGGTCTCCGCCGCAGCGTGAACCGACGCGCGGTTCCCTGCCCCGAGCGAAGTCGAGGGGCCCGTCCCGAGCGCCGTCGAGGGGTCCAGATGTTTCACGGCGATGCGGCCGTAATAGGTGTTCAGGTAGTCGGTCGCGACCAGCGCGAAACGCGCGTCCGCGGCCGCCGCGTTGCCGAGCGCCTGATACGCGCGCGCCGACCAGTAGAGCCACGACGGACGGTAATCCGAGCGCGGAAAGTTCGCGGCGCCCAACTCGAAAGCGCGCACCGTGTCGGCGTACTGGCCGTTCTTGTACGCCCACCAGCCGATCTTCCACGCCGCGCGTTCGCCGTAGTGCCCGGATGGAAACTTCTCGAACATCTCCCTGAACGTCGCATCCGCCTGCTCATCGTCGTTCTGCAGGATGTAGTACGTGGCGAGATTGTTGAGTGCTTCTTCGGCCCACGTCTGATCGCTGAAGTCCTGCGCGAGGCGACGCACGGTCCGCAAATACTCCTCGGTCTCACCGAGCTCGCGAGAGGACACGGCGTAGAAGAACAAGGCCTCGCCTTGCCGCGCCGCTTTTTCGATGTAGGGCTTCACGCCGTCGCGTGCGTTGCGCGCGCGCTTCAGAAAGTAGTCGCTCTCGGCGAGGCGCAGGTTGACGAGTTCGCGGTCGTCGCCCTCGGCGATCGTGCGCAGGCTCTCGAACGCCTGTCGCGCCTGCGTGTACCGCTTCGCGCCGAACAGGCGCTCGGCGCGCCCGAGCTCCAGCTTGTAGCGGACGCTGCCGGGTGCCACCGGTCCGTACGGCAGCGTGTCGAGCTCCCCGCTCGCCTGCGCCGCGAGATCGCTGAACGGAAATTCATAGACGACACGCGCGAACGCGTCGATGGCTTTGTCGGTGTTGCCTGCGGCGCGCGCCGCGCGACCCAGCCGGATCATGATGTCGTCCGGGGTCACGGTCTTCATCGCCACGAGCCGCTCGTACACGCGGACCGCCGCCTGCATGTCGCCGAGCGCTTCGTCGCATTCGGCTTCGCGCAGCGCCGCTGCCTCGGCCAGGTAGCCCGGCGGCTCCATCCCGCGCAGCGACTGAAACGTGAGGCGCGCATCGGCGGGGCGTCCGAGCCGGAGCTCCGCAAAGCCCTGGTAGTACACCGCGTACGGACCGAGCGTCCCCTGCCGCAGCGCCGGCCGCGACAGGATCGGCAACGCCTTAGGGAACTCGCCGTCCACTTCGAGCTTGATCGCCGTTGCGAGATCGTTGGCCGCGGCGCTGCGCGTCTTGTCGGAGGCGGACGGCGCGAACCACAACTGCGAGAGATCCGGCGGCACCCGCGGATGGTTCGTCGGCTTCAGCATGATCTCGCGTCCGAGCGACGCGGCGGTCTGCTGGGCATGCGGCGGCGCCGGCCACAGCACCGCGGCAATCATCGTCAGCGCAAGAACGTGGCGCCTTCGCATATGTCAGGGCGGGGTCTAAGCATTATATCCAACTTCGCCACTGGAGCAGCGGCAACTTCTAGGTACAGAAGGGTTTGACGGTCACGGTTGGCTCTTCTACAATGAATGGCGTTACCGCTCTCTGTGGGGGCGATACGGCTTCGACGGGGGTAAAGACTCGCGGGATGCATGCCGAGCCCCATCGACTCGTTAATCCGATGGAAATCCGTTTAACTGCGGATACTCAGTACGCTCTCGCTGCTTAATAAGCAGTGAGCGTCTGCCCCGACCTCGCCTGGTGGTTGGGGGCCAGATGCCATTAAACAGGCTGGCGGTCGGGCGGCGCCTCGGCGTCCGATCGTGAGACTTATCCGAGGCTGGTGCCCGGCGGTTTTCGCCGCTTCCTCACGCCGGGCCGAGACAATAGAAGCGGACACGCATGTAGAGTCCCACGGGGACGTACTCTCGGACGCGGGTTCGACTCCCGCCGCCTCCACCATTTTTCCTCAGGAAATCGAGCAATTCAGCTCGATTTTCCCGCCGCCTCCAAAATACCTCCAACCTTCGCACGCCCTTATTGCCGAAGGTCGCCCACCGTAGCCGAAGATTGGCAGGAATACCATCACGATGATGACGGTCGCGAAGACGATCGACGTGCGGATCTCGATGGTGGCGTCCCGCACGATGATGGCGGCCGGCAGGCGTTCCGAATCCGGTCGCGCGGCATTCTCGCGCAGCCGCCGAACGACGTTCTCCACATCGATGATCGCATCGTCGACCAGCCCGCCAATGGCGATCGCCAGCCCGCCGAGGGTCATCGTGTTGATCGTCGCGCCGAATGCTCGCAACACGAGGATCGCTGCTGCCAATGACAGCGGCATCGCCGTCAGGGTGATCGCCGCGGCGCGGAAGTTGGCGAGGAACAGCACGACGACGACAATCACGAGCAGGCCACCTTCGAGCAACGCGTTGATCACGTTGTTGATGGCGACCTGAATGAAGTCGCCCTGCCGGAAACGCTCACATTCTTTGCCGGGAGTGGGGCCGAGTCAAGGCAGGCTAGAACGGCGCGACCGGAATCACGATCACGAACGAGATCGACCATCGGCTGGCATCGTCGAGGTACCGCGAACCATCTGGAAAGACGTCACCCTTTCGCGGGAGGCCGGTGGCGAGGTAATCCAGCGACGTTTCGAGCTCAACGCCCCTCAGCCAGCGCCCCTCGGGCAGCCAATTGAAAAGGTGCACAGCCGTGTCGAGCTCCAGATCGAGCTTGTGCGTGTAGGACCTGGTGGACTCTGGACGTTCGGCAGGGCTGAATTTGTCGACAACATCGAAGTGAGAGCTTACCCAACCCTTTGTCTTCGACTCCGGCAGCCAGTGAAAGTTGGTCTCAAACTCCAGTTGAACTTCGTTGTCGTCGGCGAACGGCGCCGTAATCGCTTCTGCCGTGAAGCCAAGCCACGACACCGGTGTGGACATATCGAGAGCGAAAACTGTTTCGAACACAAGCTCACGGCTCGCCCGTTCGGCAATGCCGTCTGTTTCCACACGATGGCGTTTCGCGACATTGTCGATCGTGAAAGTCGGCTCGATCTTCCATTCGAGTTCGCAGATCAGCCGGCAGGTACTGGCCGGCTGCGCGGCCGCGGGAACCGAGACTAGTGTCAGAATTGCGGCGACGAAACCCAGGCGACGCCTCACTTCTCGTCGCCTCCTCGCCAAGGCGACATGCCCGACCAGCTTCGAAGTGCTTCCCGCGCCCACGCGGTTGACTTGTCGGTATGACACGACGTGCACGGGTTGGGGATCTTGAAGTCGTCCGTCATCTTCGGCGTGATGAACGCGAACGTATGGCTACGAACGTTGATGTTCGCGATGGTCTGTTCGATCTTCGGCATGTGGCAGGCAGTGCAATCATGTTTGGCTGCACGAAGTACGGCCGCCACACCCGGTTGGCAACATCCCACTGTGCGGGTAGGGGGTAATAGACACGACAGGCGTCCTTTCAGGCAGGTCCGCCCCGGCACGCAGCGCTGGCGCAGTGAGCTCTCGAATTCGACCGCGTTGGAATCCCGCCTTCCCGACCATCATTCCGCCGCCGTCAGCTGATCTCGACGGCCGTGTGCTCCGCACAGAGCCTTCTCACTGCCGGCACGCTTTCGTCGCGCGCGGCCAGCGGGTACGCGCACAGGATATCCATCTGGCGACTCATCGCGATCTCGTCCCACAGGTGTTCGAGTTGAATGGCCGCTTCGACGTGTCCGTGCGCCCAGACGGTGGCGGAGCATTCACCACAGGCCGCGACCTTGGCGTGCTGACTCGTCGCGCGTCGCGCGACATCGGTCACGAGATCTTCGGCGGCGTTCAGGAACCGTATCGGGTCCGGGCGGCCATTGACCATCACCTTCGCGAGCAGCTCGCTGATGTTCACGCGGGACGTACCGCTGCTGTCGGATCGCAAGGGCGAGGTCCACGTGCGAAGCCTGCAGACTGCGTCGGAGACTCTGGTCGTGCGCCTCGGTCACCAACACGATGACGGCGTTCCCCTCGCCAAGTGCGCCGGCAATGAAACGGCTGAACGCCCCGATAAGAACCGCGTCGCTCGAACAGAACAGCACATCGTGACGATGGGAGGCGAGGCTGTCTCCCTGGGCGATGCGCTCGAGGCCGCCGCTGACGAATCGCCCGCCTCGAATGATCGCGTCGAGCACCGGGAGTACGTCTCGCTGGGCGCGCGGTTTGTACACATAGCCGTGGGCGCCTCTACTGAAGGCCTGCTCCACGACCTCGAATGACGATTCAATGGTCACGAACATCAGCTTGGCGTCCGGGACCACCGCACGTATTCGGCCTGCGACTTCGATACCGTTCAGCATCGGCAGGCCGATGTCGAGCATGACCACATCCGGCCGCAGCGCTTCAGCCTGACGAATGGCGTCCAACCCGTCCGCGGCTTCGCCAACGATCAGCAGATCCGCCCGCTGCTCGCAGCAACTCACAGATAACGCGGCGGAACGGCTCGTGGTCCTCGACGACGAGAACTCTATGGAGGGACGTCAACGACAGGCTGCTCCGTTGACGGCTAACGTGAGAGTGGCGGTCATGCCGACGCGATCGCGGCGAGTGCCGACTCCGACGCTTGAGTCGGTACGGTGACCCTCAAACGGGTTCCCGACGCCGGCGTCGCGTGAATCTCCAGAACACCCCCAACTGATTCCACGCGTTCTCTCATGCTGATCAGGCCAAGCCCCGCGTTCGGCACGACCATCGACGTCAAATCCCTTCCCGTCGTCAGTGATCGTGAGTGCCACGCTGGACGGCCCGCCCGTCAAGTCGACCCAGACGTGGCCTGCGTCGCTATGCTTCACGGCGTTCCCCAACGCCTCTTGCGCGACTCGGAACACGCACAGCGCGATGTTCTGATCGATCTCCGCCGGTACGTCGCGATGGGAGAAGGCAATGGACAGGTGCGGCGGTGACAAGTCGCGTCGGAGGTTGTCGAGGGCGGCGACGAGTCCGATCAGCTGCAACTTCGACGGGTGCAACCGGTGCGACAGTTCGCGCACACTCGTCGAGATGCCCTGCGCTGTTTCCAGGGCTCGGGAGAGCCGCTTCGCGCTGTGGACCTGCAGCTGATCGGAACGGAGCCGATCGAGCTCGATGGACAGGATCGCGAGCTGTTGATTGATGTCGTCGTGCAATTCACGCGCAATGCGGGCGCGTTCCGCCTCCTGTTCGCCGAGCAGCCGTCGGCTCAGGTGGCGGATTCGGTCGTAGCTCACGCGCAGCTTGGCCTGGCTGCCACGCAACTCGCGCTCGACACGCTGCCGCTTGGTCCGTTGCACGAGCAGGCCAGCGATGAGGGCCGTCTGCGCCAGCATCAGCATGACGGCGCCGATGATGTAGCGCCGGTATTGATCCCACATGCTCGGCGGTCGAAACAGGACGCGCGTACCGGCTGGCAGACGCGACTCGTCGAGCCCCCAGCGGCGCAGCTGCCGCCAATCCACCTGATCGACATCCGTGTTGGGCGAGGACACCGGTATGTCGTCGGCTCGCTCTCCGCGAAGCACGCGAAGCGCGAGCGTGGCAATGGCCTTTACCTGGGCCACTTGATCGCGGCGACGGCCGCCGACGATGCCCGAGTCAACGGCGGCATCCGCCCAGCTGTAGGTCGGCGCGTTGGCCGCCGACGCGACGCGGGAGAGGGAGGCCATCACCTGAAAGTGCTCGCCCGCGCCGTCCTGGCTCACGACTACATAGAACACCGCCGAGTGTGGCGGCACCGTTCTGAGTCGCTCTTCGAGATCCTGCATCACCAGGCCCGAGAAATACGTGAATTCGACACGCCCCTCGAAGGGGCGGAACTCCGCTCTCGCCTGGCTCTCGTTCCTCCGGTCCAACGCACCCGCTCCGCTCACGACGTACACACGTTTGAGATCGGGCTGCAGCGCCAGCGCGAGGTCGAGCGAACCGCTGAAGTGGAGTGGGTTAATCAGACCGGTCGAATTGGCGAAATGGCTGCCCGGGGGGATGAGCGTATAAAACACCGCAGGCGTGCCGCGGAAGAGGACGTTCCGGTTGCGGCTCATGAAGTCAATGACGACGTCTCCTATCAAGATGAGCAGATCGATACGCTTTTCCGCGTATTTCAGACGCAAGAAGTCGAGATACGCGCTCTCATATTCAGGTCGCGGGAACCTGACAAAATCAAAGTATTCAGCGTAGAAGTCCACACGCTCCCCGAGGCCTTCGGCGAGCAGCTTCGGCAGCTCTCGTGCCCAGACCACCGAGAACTGGTCATCGGACCTCGTCGAGTTCAGGACGAGTACTTGCTTCGGGCGGTCGGCTTCTTGCGCGTTCGCAGGAGGGGCGAGGACGCACGCCGTGAGCGCGATCGCCGCCAACGCCCTACGCCGAACGTCACGTCGCAAGGTCAGCATATGCCCGCCACCTCAGAACTCTGTTTCGACGGTAATCCTGAAGAAGCGCGGCGTCAGGATGGTATTGGGCCGCGGCCACGGTGCGCCCGGGACGAACGCATTGTTGTAGGTAAGGCCCGCGCTCGAGTTCAACGCGTTGTAGATGTCGAGCGCAACCATCGTTCGCGACCGGCCGTGCCGCAGGATTTTGGCCGACGCGGACGTCCAACTCATTGATTCGATCACCATAGCGCGTACCGGGCGCCACCAGATTCACCGTGACGTTGGGCTCGTTCCCGGACAGGTTCCGTCCGAGCGACGAAGCCACGACGGCGTTCGGCACGGCGTAGTTCGCCGCCAGCATCGCCCCGGGCTTGCTTTGCAGTGTTGCGGACAGCTGAGCGCCGATTCCCGGCAGCTCGTATGAGGCCAGGCCCCTGAACTGCGTCTGGATGCCGAAGGCGACATGGCAGTACGGGCTGACGGGACTCACGATGGAGCTGCCGAGCCCGGGGCCAAGCGGGCTCGCGCCCGCTGTGGTCGTCGCGAGCTCCGGCAGAGCGCGCCCGCACCTCGCAGTTGTCTGCCACGGTCTGTCCCGTGCTCGTCCCCCCCGTGAACGTGAAACCGCCGGCCCGCAGATTGAGCGTCGCATCGAGGCCGTTGAAGTACTGATACCAGCGTCCGTACTTGCTCGAATCCGCGATGAGATTGCTCACCTGACCGGCCTTGTCAGGCGCGACATCGTACAGACCCGACACCACGTAGCCCCCGCCGCCCGGCAGGCGAGGATCCACCGGCGCCACCACGCTGAACGGCGTCAGATCGGACGGCTGCAGCGCCAGGTTGTCGGCAACGGTAAAGCCATGGAACCAGCGACGGCTGTAGGCGAGCGTCGCCGATGCGCGGGGAAGAATCTGACGCTGAATCGACACGTCGAGCGTCCAGTCCGACGGCCGGACGCCCCAGCCGTTGAGGACGCCTGGATCGAAGTTGTTGGTCAGCACGTGCTGTCCGAAGCTCGTGTTCGACAGCACGCCACACAGGTCGCCTCCGGTCACCCGGAGGTCCTGCGCGCTCGGGTTCAGCAGGTCGCAATCGGGCACGAAGTTGCCGTTCGCATCGGTCCATGCTCGCGTCACACCTGCCGTGCCGAGCGTTGATGTCGTCTGCGGCATCCGCAGCGTCGGATTCGTACTGGTATAGATGCCCACCCCTGTGCCCGCCCCTTCCAGGTATCGGCCAAGGTGTACTTTGAGCGCCGTGCTGCCATTGCCGAACACATCGTAGGACGCCCCCAGCCTGGGGGTGATGTCCTTGTAACTGTCCACGCCACGCGTTTCCGGAATGATGATGGGCACCGGCAGGAATCTGGACGGGCCTTCCTGCTGCGCAGGAAACCAGCTCCGCGCGCGGTCGAACCGCACGGCAGCCTGCATGGTCAGGCGGCCGCGCGTCCAGCGTTCCTGCGCGAAGACCGCATCCCACCCTGTGCGAGAGCGGTTCATCCACGGCGAGATCGATTGCGTCAGTTGATTCGGCACGCCGTTGTTGAACCGGTACGTCAGGTTCTGGGTGTTCGTCATCCAGACGATGTCCTGCGTCATCAACGTGTGCTGATAGCCGACCTTCAGGCTATGTGACCCGGTCACATACGACACTGACCCCGTCCACAGGTAAGAGCCGTTATACGCGTCGCTGAAGTCCTGCGAACGATAGGCCAGCCCCGGGATGTTGCCGTTGGCTGCGCACCCGCTCGCGCACTGCTCGACGACCCGAATCAGGTCGCGGGTTGGATTCGGGTTGCGCTCGAAGTTCGCGAAGCCGAAATACGTGGCTCCGAAGCCGGCTTCGACGAGCAGGCGATTCGACAGGGGGGCCGACCACGTGGCCTGCGCGACGCGCAGCGGGCGCCCGAAGACGCCGACCGCTTCAGGCGACACGCGCGGGGGATCGACACCGGCAGGAGTAGCGCCCGTGCAGGTTCGGCAGAGCGTCTGCTCATCCCAGAAGACGCTGACCTTGTTGCGCCGGGTCATCTGCCACGTGACACGCGCGCTGGCGTTCTCGAACAGGCGGTCCGAGTACGCTCTCCGGCTCGAATCGGGCGCATACGACCACTTCACCGGGTCCCCGGCGTTGAGGTTGTAGTACACGTTCGTGCTTTCCGTCGTGCTCCCGCCACGGTGCGCGGTGGCGAAATACCACAAGCGATCCCGGGCAATCGGCCCTCCGATCGTGCCGGAGATGTCGTAGACCTTGCTGAGCGGGCTCGCCGCGACGACGCCCTGGTTCTTCAGGGCCGGTGTCAGGTTGTCGGACTGGAGCTTCTCGCCGGTCCCGCTGAAAAAAAGCGAGCCGTGCGTGGAGTTGCCGCCGGTCTTCGGCACGAGGTTCACGACGAGCCCACCCGTCTCGCTCTCGCCCAACCCACCCGCGCCGGCGAAGGTGACCTCTTCGGTGACGCCGGCGTCCACCACATAGCTGGTCGGCGAATTGGATGGACTTCCGACGATGATGCCGTCGAGCGTCAGGCGCCCCTCATTGCTCCGGCCTCCATGGATGGGAAATTGCGTGGTCGTTGTGCCAGTGACGACGTCGTTCGTGGTGGTGACCACCCCGGGGATGAGCACGACGAGCGCGTTGTAGCTGCGAACGGTCGGAAGTGCCTTCACGATGTCGGCCGGTAACGTTGTGGCCGCGCCGGCGCTACGGACATCGACGGCAGGAGTCGCCGTCGTCACGGTGATGGTTTCCGCAACCGGGCCGAGCGCGAGTTGCGCATTGACGCCGGCCGTGAACGCAGTCGTGATCTGGACTCCCTCCCGTACGTATGGACGGAAGCCCTCACGTGTGAAGGTGAGGGTGTACACGCCCGGGCGAAGGTTCTCGATGCGGTACTGGCCGCTGCCATCGGTGACCGACGTGCGGACCTTTTCGATCAGCGCGGCGCTCTCGGCCTGGACGGTGACGTCGGACAGTGCGGCACCAGACGCATCATGCACGGCGCCGGCAATCGCCTGTGCGAATGCCCCGCAGGGAACGCCCGCAGCCAATGCGAGGAGAAACGCGAACGTCCGACAAGCACGCACGAGCATTTATCGTCGGCTCCAACAGCAGCCTCGAACCAGGTTCCGCCGCTACACGGCGATCGCGCTCGATACGTAGGTTCCGCCGTCCACGACCGTGCGAATCGCTTCCACGAGCTCGGTCGGCGCATTGACCTTCAGAACGAATCCAGACGCGCCAGCGTCAAGTGCGTGGCGTACCACCTCGGCATCCCCATAATTGGTCAGCAGGATCACTCTCACGTGCGGCAGGTGCTTCAGGATCTGCTTCATCGCGGTCAATCCATCGGTTCCTGGCATCGAGATGTCAGCCACGATCACGTCAGGTTTCAGCGTCTTCGCGGCCTCGAGCAATGCGCCACCGTCCCGAACCGTTCCGACCAACTGGAACGCCTCGAAGAACGATCAACACAGCGAACCCGTCCACTGAATCGGATCAGGCCCACGCCGTCATTTCAGCAACGCACCTGAGTGATGGCTCAGAACCCGCTCGGCTTCACCCAGAAACTCTCCCGCCACACACCCAAGGGCTGAACAACCTGCAGCTCCTTGTACACGCCGCGATGGGCCAGGTTGATCGCGTTGGTGATTCCCGCCATCGGCTCGATGCAGATGAAATTGCGATCCTGCTGCGTCCCGCCGCCGCCGGCCGTCGTGGCAATGTTCTGGCTGCCGCGACCGGTCCCCGCGGGATTCGGCGCCCACATCACGACCGAGCGATAGTTCGGTCCGAGCATCACGTCGAGCCGCTGTGACCGGCCCTTGACCGACGTCACGGCCAGCCCTTTCACATCGCGCACGAGATCGGCGAAGACATCGTCGAGGTTGTACTCGGAGAGTCGCGCGTTAGCCGGATCCGGCATCAGTCGTTCAATCGGTTGCGTGTCGCCGGTCGGCACCTTCGCGGGCGTGAGCGTCCAATGCGTGCGCGCGCCGACCGACAGAGTCCAGTCATCTCGCGGTGAGTCGGTCAACTTGAAGTAGGGGTGAAAGCCAATGGCAACCGGCATCGGTGCGGCGCTCATGTTCCGAATGGTCGTCGCGACTTCCAGCGCGCCATCCTGTACCCGATACGTGATGTCGATCGTGTGCGCGAATGGCCATTGCCGCATCCACTCCGGATACCGATAGAAGTCGAGACGGCTGGTCACCCACGCACCTGATGCGTCTGACTCGATCTGGATCACCTGCCAGCGATCGGTCGTCGTCACGAACCCATGAATCGGAATTGGGTTACCGCGGATGTTGCCGAGTTCCATATCGAATGGGTGGCGCGTACCGTTCGCGTAGAACGCCGGCTCGTCGAGCCGATTCGCCCATGGCGCCAGAAACGGGATGCCGCTCAACCCGGGCCGCGCCTTGAACTCGCTCACCGAGGCGTACGGCCACCGCAGCACTTCATGGCCCTTGACCGTCATCGCGACTGCCATGTTGCCTACGGACGGAACAACGGTGACCGCGACCTCGGCCATGCTATCGCGCAGGCGAACGGTGTCACCCTCGCGCTGGGCCGAATATCGCTGCGCCGCCGCGTTCGAAACAGCGAGGCACCACAGCAGCGCAACAAGAGTGAGACGACGGTCGATGCGCACGGCGCGCTTACGATATCATCCGGCCCGACATCATGGGCGAAGGACCTCTTAGAAACGGGAGCCTCGCTGCTGTGCCGATTCTCGCGCTCCTCGCGATTGGCACTGAGCTGGCGCTCGCGCAGCAATCCGACACGACGCGCAATCCGCTCGGTACGGGCGCGGCGGTGATCGCCGACGGCCGGCGCGTCTACGACGCCGCGTGCCAGTCGTGTCACGGCCCGGCAGGACGCGGCGATCGGGGGCCGGCGCTCGATGCCGGCGCGCGCGTCCACGCGCGCGCCGATGGCGATCTCTTCCACACGATCCGCGAGGGCGTGGCGGGGACCCAGATGCCGCCGTTCCGAAACCTCAGCGACGCCGAGGTCTGGCAGCTGGTGTCCTACATCCGCAGCCTGGCCGGCGCGGCTGTTGGCGGGCGCGGGGGCCGCGGCGCCGCGCCACCACAGGTCGTCGTCGCCACCACGCGTGAGGGACGCGAGATTCGGGGCGTCCGGCTGAACGAGGACACGTTCTCGCTGCAGCTGGTGGACGCCTCGGGTCAGCTGCATCTGCTCGACAGGCTGTCGCTGACCTCGCTGCGCGTCGACGCGGCTGCACCCACCGCGGTCGCATACGGTCCGATGTCTGGCGGCGTCACCTCCGATCGGCTCGTGAACGCCGGCGCGGAACCCCACAACTGGCTGATGTACTGGGGCGATTATCGAGGCACGCACTACTCCGCGCTGAAGCAGATCGACACAGCGAACGTCCATCGATTGCAGATGGCCTGGGCATTTCCGATGCCCGGCGATTCGGTGCTCGAAGCCACGCCGCTCGTCGTCGATGGCGTGATGTACACCACGCAGCCGGGCGCGGTGGTTGCGCTCGATGCGCGAACGGGCCGGCAGATCTGGAAGTACACGCGAGCGCAGAAAGTGCTCAATCCGTACGAAATCAACCCGTTCAACCGCGGCGTGGCGACTGCGGGTCAGCGCCTCTTCGTCGGCACCCTCGACGCGGCGCTCGTGGCGATCGATGCGCGATCGGGCTCGGCGCTATGGGAAACGCAGGTGGCCGACACGATGCTCGGCTACAGCCTCACGAGTGCGCCGCTGGTGGTGAAAGACAAGGTGCTCGTCGGCATCACCGGCGGCGAGTTCGGCGCACGCGGGTTCCTCGATGCCTACGACGCGGCGACGGGACAGCGGTTGTGGCGCTGGTATGCCATCCCGGCGCCAGGCGAGTTCGGTCACGACACGTGGGCGGGCGAAAGCTGGAAACGCGGTGGCAGCCCGATGTGGCTCACCGGCTCGTACGATCCCGAGCTCAATCTCGTCTACTGGACGGTTGGGAATCCCGGTCCCCAAATCGATCGCTCCGTGCGCGGCGATCTCGACAATCTCTTCAGCGACTCGGTCGTTGCCATCGATCCGGACACGGGTCAGCGCAAATGGCACTACCAGTTCACACCGAACGACGGGCACGATTGGGACTCGTGCCAGGACGTCGTGCTCGTGGACCGCATGTGGCGCGGCCGGATGCGCAGGCTGCTGCTGCACGCGGACCGCAACGGCATCTTCTACGTGCTCGATCGCGTCACCGGCGAATTCCTGTCCGGTACGCCATTCGTGTACGTGAACTGGACCACCGGCTTCACGCCGACCGGTCGACCGATCGTCGTGCCAGGATCGAATTCGAGCGCCGACGGCTCGTTCTTCGTGTATCCGACGCTCGGCGGCGCGACGAATTTTCAGGCGCCGTCGTACAGCCCGCTCACCGGCTGGCTGTACTTCGCCTACTCGGAGCGCGGGCAGCGCTACGTCAGCGCTCCTGCGACGTTCGAGGCGGGACGCCAGTATATCGGCCGCGCCGCAGCGACTGGCGATCCGCCCGCACCGAAGCCCGGGGAGCCGGCCCCGTCGGCGGGAATCAAGGCGCTCGATCCCGAGACCGGCAAGTCGATGTGGGACTTCAAGATCGTGCGGTCGTCGCTGACCAACGGCGTGCTGGCCACTGCGGGCAACGTCCTCTTTGGCGCGATCATCGACGGCAACATCGTCGCGCTCGACGCGACGACCGGGAAGCACCTGTGGCACGTGCAGACCGGCGCGAACCTGAACGCCTCACCGATCAGCTACGCGATCGGCGGACGGCAGTTCGTCGCGATCGCGGCGGGCAACACGGTGTACGCGTTCGCGCTGCCCGATCGATGACGGCGAGCCGCGAGGTTGCACCGTGCCGCACCGGCGCCTATGATTCCCGACCATGACTGGACACCGGAGTCGGCTCGTCACCACCGCGTGCACCGCGGCGGCCGCGGCACTGGTCGCGGCGTTTTCATCGACTCCCGGCACTGCGCAGCGCGCACCGCAGGGTGCGCCGGGCTGTGCGAATCCCGCCCACAGAATCGTCGCCGAAAACTGCAAGCCAGGACATCCGTCGACCGAGTGGGACATCAACGGGTCGGGCGACCCGCGCATTCAGGGGTTTGCGACCGACATCAGCGTGAACGTGGGCGAGACGGTATCGTTCAAGATCGGCAGCGACTCGCCCAAGTACCGTATTGACCTTTATCGTCTCGGCTACTACGGCGGCGCGGGCGCACGCCTCGTCGCCACCGTGCGCCCCTCGATCGCACTCCCGCAAACACAGCCGCCGTGCCTGCGCGACGAAAGCGCACGGCTGTACGACTGCGGCAACTGGAGCGTGTCGGCGGCGTGGGCCGTGCCCAACGATGCGATGTCGGGCATCTACATCGCGCGCCTCGTACGCGAGGACGATACGACGGTCAGCTGGCGGCCCGACGATGCCGGACGCGGCCGCGGGGGACGCGGCACGCCCGCGCCCGAGCCAGGTCCTCACGCCTACGGCGCGCTCGGCCTCGGCCGTCTCGCCAATGCGCTGAAGGAACCGCGCGCCAGCCACATCTACTTCATCGTCCGGGACGATGCGAGCCGATCGGATCTGTTTTTCCAGACAGCCGACACCACGTGGCAGGCGTACAACCGCGCCGGGATCACGAGCACCTACGGCAGCTTCGATCCCGCCGATCCGCAAGAGCGCGCGTACAAAGTCAGCATGAACCGGCCGTACGTCACGCGCGACTACCGGGCGGTGAACCTCGTGTTCAACGCCGAGTACCCGATGGTCCGGTGGCTCGAGTCGAACGGCTACGACGTCAGCTACACGACCGGCGTCGACAGCGACCGCCGCGGCGCGCTCATCAAGAATCACAAAGTATTTCTCTCGGTGGGCCACGACGAATACTGGTCCGGCCCGCAGCGCGCCCACGTCGAAGCGGCGCGCGACGCCGGCGTCCATCTGGCGTTCTTCAGCGGCAACGACGTGTTCTGGAAGATTCGCTGGGAACCGAGCACCGACCCGTCGCGGACGCCGTATCGCACGCTGGTCACCTACAAGGAGACGCACGCGAACGCCAAGATCGATCCGCTCCCCAACGTCTGGACCGGCACCTGGCGCGATGCGCGCGCGATCAACCCGGAGGGACCGAAGCCGGAGAACGCATTGAAGGGCACGATCTTCACGGTCAACGCCTGGCGCAACGATCCGCTGATCGTGCCGGCTGAATACGCGAAGCTGCGTTTCTGGCGGAACACGGAAGTCGCGCAACTCAGAGCCGGCGACAGCGCCGTGCTCGGCTACGGCATCCTCGGTCACGAGTGGAACGAGGATCTCGACAACGGATTCCGGCCCGCCGGGCTGATTCGCATGTCGAAGACCACGGTGAACAACGTGCCGTACATCCAGGACTACGGCACGGTGTACGCGGCCGGCACCGCGACGCATCACCTGACGCTGTTCCGCGCCCCGAGCGGCGCGCTCGTGTTCAGCGCGGGCACCGTGCAGTGGGCCTGGGGACTCGATCCGAATCACGACACCGAAACCGGCATTCCGCCCGAGCGGGCGAACGGCAGCAACATCCGAATCGGCGTCGATCTGAAAGGCGCCGTTCGCGGCATTCAACAGGCAACCGTCAACCTCTTCGCCGACATGGGCGTCCAGCCGACGACGCTGCAACCGGGGTTGATCAAGACGACCGCCTCGAGCGACAAGACCGCACCGATCTCGCGTGTGGATCCTGGTGGAGCGCGCGCCGTTGCCGGCGGGATGCTCGAAATGTCGGGAACCGCGGTCGACACCGGTGGCGGAGTGGTCGGCGGCGTGGAAGTGTCGGTCGACGGCGGAACCACCTGGCATCCAGCGGAGGGGACGACGAGGTGGACCTACCGCTGGACGCCCGCGTCGAACGCTCCTCCCTCGATCCGCGCGCGTGCCGTCGACGACAGCGGAAACATCGAAACCGCCGCGCCAGGCACGCGCCCATCGTCGCCACGGTAGATGTCGGTTCCACTGATCGGAATCGTCTTGATGTCGGCACTCGTGGCCGCGGCATGGGGTCCGCCTTCAGGCGAACCGCGACAAGCGGACGCCGGACGGCCATCGAGCATCACGCGCACGTATTTCATCGCGGCCGACGAGCTGCGCTGGGACTACGCGCCGCGAGGACGCCACCTCACGGGCGCACCGATCGCGGAGCCGGACGATACGCCGGCGACGCCAACGGTTTTCACGAAAGCCATCTATCGCGAGTACACCGACGCCACGTTCAAGACGCTCAAACCGCGCCCGCCTGAATGGGAGCACCTCGGCATCCTTGGACCGCTGATTCGCGCCGAGGTCGGCGACACCATCTCCATCGTCTTCCGCAATCACACGAACATCTTCAGCAGCATGCATCCACACGGCGTCGCGTACGACAAGCGATCCGAGGGCGCGGTCTACGACGACGGCACTTCGGCGGCGGACAAGGCCGACGACCTCATCGCGCCCGGCGGCTCGCATACCTACACCTGGCGCGTCCCGCCGCGCGCCGGTCCGGGGCCCGGCGACGGCAGCTCGATGTTGTGGATGTATCACTCGCATTTCGTCGAGCCGAAGGACATGAACTCCGGCCTCTTCGGTCCGATCATCGTCAGCAGCAAAGGCGCCTCGCCGACGAACCTCCGTCCCGCGGATGTCGATCGCGAATTCGTGCTCGCGTTCGCCGTCTTCGACGAAACGGCCAGCGCGTACGCCGAATCGAATCTGCGACTCAACGGCCGCCGCCCGTTCACGATGAAGGCCACGGACCCGGCATTCCGTCTCGCGAATCTGGTCTACACGGTGAATGGGCTCATCGAGGGCAACCTGCCGCAGCCGACGATGAAGGCGGGCGAACGCGTGCGCTGGTATCTGATGTCGAACAGCAACGAGGAGGATGTCCACGCCGTGCACTGGCACGGCCAGACCGCGACGCTGATGCACATGCGGACCGACGTCGTGTCGATTGGACCGATGGCGATGGCCGTGGCCGACATGATGCCCGACAGCATCGGGACGTGGCTCATTCACTGCCACGTCAACGATCACTTCGAGCGCGGGATGCAGGCGATGTTTCGGGTGATGCCTTGACTAGCCATCAGCCATCCGGCCGATACCACTCTGGCGTCGGCCCGATCAGTGCTTCGATCTCGGGAACCAGGGTTCGATCCAACTCCGCAACCAGCGCGCCCAGGTTCTCGACGATCTTCCTCCACTGCTCGGCATCGCCGATCGGATATTGGCCCATCGGCGCGGCGCGTGCGGTGACGGGAATCGTCAGCGTCAGCTTGAACCCGAACGGCAGCATCTGAAACATCGCCAGCACCAGGTTGCTCCAGGTGCCAACGTCCAGCGAGAGCTGCACGGTCAGATTCGACGGCGTCCGCCGGCGCAGTCTGAACGTGCCGGATTCGCCGCGGCACGAGTAGCCCATCGGTTTGAAGATCTGCTCGAGGGCGGGCTTTCGTGGTCCGCTGGCTGTTCCCAGCCCTGGTCTGAGCGCCTCGGCCGTCGGAGGCAAGTCGTGCGGCAGCGCCGCGCGCGTCACGACCTCGCTCATCGCCGCGCGGTAACGCGCAAGGATCTCTTGCGCGGCCCGGGCGGTTTCGGGATCGACCGTCGCCACGGCCTGGCGAGGTTCTGCTGCCTCGGCGCCTCCGTCCGCGAGCGAGTACGGCACCTGCGTGGTCTTCTTCGCTTTTCCGCACGCGGCGAGGACGTTGGCTACCGCCGCCGGCAATGGCGGCAGCTTCCTGCTGCCCGCGTCTCCCTCGACGATGGTCATCGCGGCCATCGCGCGGTTGCGGCCATTCACCCACCAGCTGTCGGTCACGATCACGCCTGGCCGCGTCGTGATGCCGCCGGCCGAGAGCGTGACCGACTCGCCGAACGCCTGCGACCCGAGTTGGAACACGACCTGGTGAAACGGAAACGACCGCGGCACACCGGCCGCGACGGCGTGCAGCGTCGAGAAGGGCACGGCTTCGCCCGACGTGTCATTGGTGATGCGACGACCGATCGGGATCCCGTGCCGCACCGTCGCGTCGGCTGTGAATGGCTGCAGATCAGGGAATCGCTTGAGCACGCGCTCGACGCTCGAGACGAACCCCGGCACGACACCATCCGCCAGCAGGAACCAGATCGACGGCTCGCCCAGCCCTTCGGTGTGAAACGCTTGATGAATGCGCTCGAGCACGGCGCCCAGCGGATCCTTTCTGCTGGCGGCGAAGGTCGAGAGCAGCGCGACGCGCATGTGATCTGCGAAGAGTATGATCCCGAATCCGCGAGCGCGGAGACGACGCCGTAGCCTACTGTGACGCGATCTCGCGTTCGCTCGAGCTGAACTGGCGCGTCACGTACTGTCCATCGGGCCCGAGCGGCGTGCGCGGGCCGCCGTTCACTGACACGACCACCGCACCCGCGTCGCGGACGCTCAGGGAAATGCCGCGAGCGCCGAGCAGGCGGACGGTTTCTCCGGCGCGGAGGATTCGCGATGTGGGTGCGCCGCTGTCGATCGCGGACTCCACCCACGCCTCTCGACGCATTTCGATCTCCAGCGACAACGGATTGGATGTCCCCGGCACCAGCGCAATGAGGCTGGCCGACAGCGTTGGCATCCGGTCGTCCGCCCACGACGGCGTGACGCGCGGTACCTGCGGAACGGCGGCGAGCGGCGGAGCAAGGTTCTCCGCGGCCTCGAGGTAGCTGGAGAGCCACCAACCGCCTCCCCCGACGATCGACACGGCAATGACGGCAAGCACCGCCACGACGCCGGCCTTGCCAAGCCGTGGCGTCTCACGATCGGGAACCGCACGCATCGGTGCGGGCGCTGGCGCGGGAGCGGTAACGGGAGCCCGAGCCGGTGTGAACACGGGAACGGGAACAGCGACCGTGCTCTCGACCGCAAGCGAATCCTCACGTTCGAAGAGCGGCGCGATCGCGGCAAGCGCCGCTTCGTGTTCGACCTCGTCGACGACCGGCACCTCGGGCACTGCGACAACCGGTTCGACGACCGGCGCCGGGGGTGGCGGCTGCTCGGCGAACTGCTGAACCTGCACGGCGATCTCGTCGAGTTCCGGGCGCATGTCAGCAAGCAATCGCTGGAGATCGCGCCGCGCCTGCTCCACGCTGTCCGACGCGTCATCGTCCTGCTCGCCGTGCTCGGTCTGTTCGTTGATTGCCTGAAGCTGCGCCGTCAGAACCAGCAGCGCACGGCGCGCATCGACGACGATGCGGTGGATATCGGATCGCGCGGCCGCCAGAATGGCGGACGCTTCCCGTCCTGCCGCCGTACGCGCATCAGCCCGGAGCCGCGCCAGGTTTTCGCCCTGTCGCCGCCAGGCGTCATGGCGGGCCTGGAAGTCGGCGATCAGATCGGTCGCGCGCGACGGAGACGACGACGGGGGATCTTGGAGGTCGAGGTCGGTCATGACGTTTCTTGTATCGGTGGAAACGAAAGGACAGATTAGGGTTTGGCCGGCGGATCCTGTGGCTGAGCTGGCAGATAGTTTATATATAAAGTATACTGGCTGCCAGGAGAACGCCGATGTCCGTCCGCCCTGTCAAACGGCTGCTCAGCACCAAGCCGACTCTCGAAGGCGCTGGCGTCAAGCTCCAGCGCGCCTTTGGCTTCGGCAACACGACCGAGTTCGATCCGTTCCTGCTGTTCGACGACTTCCGCAACGACAACCCGAAGGACTTCCTGGCGGGGTTTCCCTGGCATCCCCATCGGGGGATTGAAACGATTACGTACGTCCTGGCCGGCACTGTCGAGCACGGCGACAGCCTCGGCAACCGCGGCAGCCTCGGCTCGGGCGACGTGCAGTGGATGACGGCGGGCAGCGGCATCCTGCACCAGGAAATGCCGAAGGGCGACCCGAACGGGCGCATGCACGGCTTCCAGCTGTGGGCCAACCTCCCCGCTTCACTCAAGATGACCGCGCCGCGCTACCAGGACGTCACGGCGAACGACATCCCGGAGATCGTGGACGACGACGGCACGCGCGTGCGGATCATCTGCGGGGACTTCTGGGGCAAGAAGGGTCCGATCGAAGGCGTCGCTGCCGAACCGCGCTATCTGGATGTCTCGGTTCCGCCCGGCAAGCAGAAGCGGCTGGCCGTGGACCGCTCGAACCATGCGTTCGCGTACGTGTTCGCCGGGTCGGGGCGGTTCCGCGACGCGTCAGAGCCGCGCGCCGTACGCAACGAGCTGGCGGAATCGCCCAGCCTCGTGGCGGTGGACCGCGAAGCCGGCAACCGATCGCTCGTGCTCTTCGACGCCGGCGACGAAATCGTCGTGCAGGCGGGCGACGAAGGGATCCGGTTTCTGCTCGTCTCAGGAAAACCGATCGAGGAACCCGTCGCGTGGTACGGGCCGATCGTGATGAACACCGACCAGCAACTGCAGGAAGCGTACGCGGAACTGCGTAACGGGACGTTTATCAAGTAACGTACAAGTCAGAAGTCAGAAGTCAGAAGTCAGAAGTCAGAACGGTTCCGACTTCTGACTTCGTACTTCTGACTTTTTCCGCGCCAGTCTGAACTACTGCTGGCGAACGGTATCCTTCGCCGCCGCCTTGCCGGTGAAGCTGATGATCGCGAACTTGGGCTGCACTTCAGCGACCGCGCCGTCGCCGGTGCGCTTCTCGTCGGCGCCCAGCTTCGCGCCGGTGGCCGGGTCGACCAGCGCTTCGCCGATGTTGAAGACGGCGAACTTGTCGCCCACCTTGATCCCGCCTTCGGAGCCGAGGTTGATCCACGCACGGTTCCCTTCGACCTTGATGATCAGGCCTTCGAGCTTGCCGGACGGGTTGTTGGCCGTGCCGAGGCGCGCGAGGTACTCGCCGGTCGTGAATTTCGCGACGAGATCCTTGGCCGTCTTCTGAATCGTCTCGCTGGCGATGCCCCACTCGGAGTCGCGGCTCAGGCTGGCGCCCTTCATGAAGCCGCCGCCCTTCTTGACCTCGCCGTCGGCCGACAGCGACAGCACGCGCTCGGCGGTCGTCGAGTCGATCAGCCGCATGTTGATCGTCGCCTTCGACTGGACCATGGCGCCGCCGATGCCGCGGAAGCCGCCGCCGGTCTTGTCGATGTTGAACTTGTCGATCCCGCCGAGCAGGATGTATTTGACGCCGAGGATCTTGCCGACCTTGGCTGCTGAAGCCGGGTCCACCGCGCCCGATGCGCCGAGTCCCTGCTCCTTCAGCACGAGCGCGAGCTTGTCACGCTCGACGACGGAGAACTTGTCCGAGAGCATCTTGTTCTCGGAAAACTCGGTATCGATGGTGTTCCGCGCCGCCGGCCCCATCTCGTTGTGGAACCACCACGTGGTCGCAGCGTGGTTCTCGAACTCCCAGATTGCGATCTTGATCTTGGCCTGCGCGAACCCGGACACCGGCAGCGCGAGGACCAGGGCCACGCTGGCCGCCAGACATCGGAGCGTCTTTCTCATGATGCACCTCATCGAGCGTTGGTATAACGAGCTAAAAGGACCGTGACGTTGTCGCGCCCGTTCAGATCGAGCGCCGATTGAATCAACCGATCGGCGGCCTTTCCGAGATCAGGCTCTTCCTGCAGCGTTTTCTGTATCACGTCGTCGCCAATCACCCCGTGCAGGCCGTCCGTGCACATCATCAGGGTCTGGCCGTCCTCGAGGTCGAGCTCGTGTACGGTGACGTCGAGCTCGAAGCGAGCGCCGACCACGTTGGTGAGGACGTGGTGCATGGGATGCTTCTTCAGCGTCGCGGCGTCCACGCCGGTTTCCTCACTCAGCATGGTCACCCACGAATCGTCGCGTGTGAGTTGTCGGATGCTCGAACCGACGAGCGAATAGAGCCGGCTGTCGCCGACGCTCGCGAAGGTCAGACGACAGCCTTCGACCAGCGCCATGACGACCGTCGTGCCCATGCCATTGTACTCAGCGCGTTCCTGGCCGGCGCTGAAGATCTGCCGGTTGGCGACCTTGACCGCGTTGAGCAGCCGGTTCTCCGTCATCGAGAGCGCGGCATTCAGACCGTAGGCAAAGGTCACGTCCGGAGACTGCGCGCTCTTCCGCAAGAACTCCTGGGCGGCGTCGATCGCCACGCGGGAGGCCACTTCGCCCGCGTTGTGGCCGCCCATGCCGTCGGCAATCGCCAGCAGCGACAGGTCGGGATCCCAGAGGACCGAGTCTTCGTTTGTCGCGCGCGGTCCCGGGTTGGTCCGCGTTTCCACTGTGAGCATCGAGGGAGTCCTGTCGCCTGCGAGCGGCGCGGCGAGCGACAGTATCATACCGCCGGTGCGCAAATAGACGACCAATCCATGTCGGCACTCCCCCTCGCATCCTGTATCGGATCGGCCGATAAACCCCTTCAGAAAGGCCTGCGAGCGACCCCGAATTCCGGGGGGTTTCCCCGAATTGCTGACCCCGGAATTGCCACTAAAGTGGTATTGTTTTGGGTCTCCAGACTCTTAGTCGCTCCTATGATCCACTCGAGCCGTCTGTCGAAGCGTACGCGAGGTCTCTTGTGATACGAGCCTGTGGCATATCCGATACAGGGAGGGTTCGTAAATCGAACGAAGACAAGTTCGTCTCGGACCCGGAATTCCGCCTGTTTGCCGTCGCCGACGGCATGGGCGGACATAGCGCGGGCGAGGTCGCGTCGGGCCTGGCGATCGAAACGCTCCAGGGTTTCATCCATCGCTCGTCGAACGACACCGATTTCTCCTGGCCGTACGGCCTCGACAAGACTCTGTCGTTCGACGGCAATCGCCTGCGGACGGCGGTGCACCTCGCCAATCGCCGCGTGTTCCGGGCGGCCGAGAGCAGCGACGACTACGGCGGCATGGGCACCACCATCGTCGGCATGCTCATCGCCGAAGAACGGATCTCGGTCGCGCATGTCGGCGACAGCCGCGTCTATCTGCTCTCCAACGATCATCTCGCGCAGTTGACGTTCGACGACACCTGGGCGGCGACGATCCTGGCGCAGGATCCGAGCCTGGATCCCGCGGAAATCGCGCGCCACCCGATGCGCAACGTGCTCACCAACGTGCTCGGCGCTCGCGACCATGTCGACGTGCATCTGACGGAGTGTCCGGTCAGCGACGGCGACATCCTGCTGCTGTGCACCGACGGCCTGCACGGCGTGCTCGATGCCGATTCGCTCAAGGCCCTGCTGGAGAAAAGCTCGGACGTCGAAGCCACGGCGCGCAGCCTGATCGACGCCGCGCTCGACGGCGGCGGCCGCGACAACGTCACGGCCCTCGTCGTGCGCTACGAGGGTGCCTCGTGAGCACGACCGCGGGCACCGGCACCCCCGCCGACAAGCTGCCGCCGACCATCGGCCGCTACCGCGTCGTCGAACGGATCGGCACCGGTGCGATGGGCATGGTGTACGCGGCCGACGACGACACGCTAGGACGGCGGGTGGCGGTGAAAGTGATGATGGGCGACCTCGAGGACGAGCCCGAAATGCGTGGGCGATTCTTCCGCGAGGCGAAGATCACGGGGCAACTCGCCCACCGCAACATCGTCACCGTGTTCGATCTCGGCGAGGAGAATCACCATCCGTACATCGTGATGGAGCTGCTCTCGGGTCTGGCGCTTCCGGAGTTTCTCGCCGCGTCCGCCAAGGTGTCGCTGGACGTCAAGATCGACTTGATGATGCAGGTCTGCGAGGGGCTCCAGGCCGCGCACAGCAAGGGCGTCGTGCATCGCGACGTGAAGCCGAGCAACCTGTTCGTGCAGCACGACGGCAGCGTGAAGATCCTCGACTTCGGCGTCGCGCGGCTGGCCTCATCGAATTTGACGAAGCACGGATTTCTGGTCGGCACGCCGGAGTTCATGTCGCCCGAGCAGGCGCGGGGCGCGGCGGTCGACGCGCGCTCGGACGTGTTCTCGGCGGCCGGCGTGTTCTATTTCATGCTCTCGGGCAATGGACCGTTCTCGTCGCCCGATCTGCCGAAGATGCTGCGCGCGGTGATTCAGGACAACCCGCCGCCGCTCACCGAGGCCCAGGCGCCTGAACCGCTCCGGCGCGTGCTGATGAAGGGACTCTCGAAGGCGCCGGCCGATCGCTATCAGCAATGCATCGACATGCAGGCCGATCTCGCCAAGGTCCGTCGCTCGGAGGGCGGTGTCGCGCACCGCTACGCCCAGGCTGCGCTGGATCGCTACCGGCAGGTCGTGGCAACCATCGAGGAGCGCCGGGCACTCGGCCAGTCGCTGGGCCGGACCGACATCGATCGTGCCGCCGCAACCGCTCTCGCCCGGCTGGCGGCGCGGTTTCCGGAGTTCGCGAAGCACACCGATCCGCATGCGCTGATGGAGCCGTTGGATTCCGCCGTCGCTCAGGAAGCGTTGTCGTCGCTGCAGACGCGTCACAACGCCGAGCTCGCATCGCTGGAAGCATTGAAAATGGAGGCCGGCGCCGCGCGCGCGCGCGGGGCGGCAGCCGAGCAGATCGATTTGACGCTGCACCGCGGGGGCATCAACGTCGAACCGTCGGCCGATCCTGAAGCGCCCTCGTCGCTCAAGAACCGCGCCGCCGCGCTGTGGCGCAAGCTCGGGGGAACGTGAGTCGAAAGCTGATCGTTTCCGACGGCCGCCGGCAACGCGAGTTGCTGATCGTCAGCAAGATCGTGGTCGGTCGTGATCCGACGTGCGATCTGAGCGAAGCGGATCCCCTGCTGTCCCGCCGACACGCCGAATTTGCGATTTCCGGCGACGATGTCGTCGTGCGCGATCTCGGCAGCCGGAACGGCATCTACATCAACGGCGCCCGGACGGCGGAAGGCACGCTCCAATCGGGTGACGTCGTCCGCATCGGCCGCCTGCACATGCGCTACATCGAAGACAGCGCGCCGCTGGTTGCGGTGCCCGAGCTCGTCGACGACGCGACGGGGCTGGTGATTCCCGGACCCCGACCGGGAACGCCCCAGCCACCGCCGGCCGCAGCACCCATGTCTGCCGGCGCATTCGGTGCGAGGCCGCAGCCCGCGGCTCCGTTCGCGTCGAAATCGAACCCGATGCCGTCACCGCCTCCATCCACTGAGGCTGACGTCGATTTGACGTCGTACGTGTCGCCGTCTGCCTTCCGGAAACCGCCGTCAGGCGTCTCGGGATCGTCCATCAAGAAATCACAGCCGGCAGCAGCCGCGGCGCCGCCCGCGGGCGACGAAGTCGAATCGACCCGTGTCGTTCCGGCGCCTGGACGCAGCGGTCTGCGTCCGCCGCTCGCTCCGCTGGCGAAGTCCGGTGTGAAGCCGCCGGCGGCGCCGCCCATCGGCACGTCGGTGCTGCCGCCGCCCGTGCCGCTGAGGGAAGACGAGCTCACGTCGTACGTGACGCCGCGTCCGCGAACGTCGGTGCAAGCCCCGCCCGCACCGGATCGCACGCTGGCGGTGCCACCGCCGACGCCTCTGGTCGAGCACACGGCCGTGCACGCGCCGCCGGCGCCGCCCGCGATGCACACCGCCGTGCAGCCGCCTCCCATGCCAGCGGTCGTTCACACGGCTGTGCAGCCGCCGCCATCGCCGGCGGTTGAAGACATGGACGAGCCGACGTCGGTCATCTTGATGCCGCGTCCCAAGACACAGGTAGGATCTGACTCCCGGGCTCACGCACTGGCGACGACGGTTGCAGCGGTCGTCACGTTTCTTGGACGCTTACCGAATGGCGAGCGTGCGGCGGAGGCGGTCAGACTGCTGGAGCGCGATCTCGTGGCAGCGGCACCTCCGGCTGATCTCGTAGACACGTTGAACGGACTGGCGGCGCGCGTGAGCGCGGCCGCGAACGAGCTCACATGACACCTCTTCTGGTGATTCGCGATGCGGACGGCTCGGAGCGCACGGTCGAACTGCGCGACGGCGTCATGCGGATCGGCCGGGCGGCGGGCAACGAGATCGTGATTGGCGACGCGAGCAAAGGTGTCTCGCGCACGCATGCCGAGCTGCACGTCGAGAACGGCCGGTGCACGATCGTCGACTTGCACAGCCAGAACGGCACCTGGGTCAACGCGCTGCGCGTGCAGCGCGCGGAAGTGCGACCCGACGCGGAGATTGCCATCGGCGTGTTCCGGCTTCGCGTCAGCGGAGGGACGACGAATATTTCGGCGACGGGTCATCCGGCGCCACGGCCACAGCCGGCGACGATCGTCGCGCCGCGGCCGCCATCGGTCGCGGAGCCAGTCCCGCCGCCGATGCCCTCACCCCGCGGGACCGTCAGCGATCTTCCGTTGATGGCGGCGCACGGCGTGACCAGCCCGGTGCCGATACCGACGATCCCGCAACCGGCGCCGCAGGCTGTTGTCGCTCCGGCGGCGAAGCCGAAACGCTCATCGCTGCCGTTCATCTACGTCGGCATCGGGGCCGTCGCGATGATCGCGCTGGCCGTCGCGTTGTTCAGCCTTCCGCAGAAACCATTGGGCAGGCCTCAGGCGCCCGCGCAGGCCCCGTCAGCCCAGGTTCCCGCAGCGCCACCCGCATCCGCGCCGCAGCCTCCACCCGCCGCGCCAAGTCCCGCCGCGGCCCCGACGCCAGCCGCCGCTCCACCGCCCGCGCCCCCGACCGACGGGCCGGGACGCGCCCGACCTGCGACGCGGCAGCCGACGCCACGACGCGCCGCCGCGCCAACGCCACGACCGGCCAGTCCGGCGCCGAGCGCGCCCGCGGGCAGCCGAAACGCGCCGCCGGCGCCGTCCGGTAGCGCACGAGGGCGAGTTGGTGCGGTCACACCAGGTTCCGCGGTGCGCACGGCCGCCGAGAATCTTCCCGTTCCGCGGAAGCCTGGCGAGTCGCTGCAGGATTGGCAGGCGCGCAGCTCGGCGCTGCAGGCGCGCTACTCGTTCGCGAAGGTCGCACTCGAGCGCGGCGACTTCGCCGCAGCGTCCGGCGGATTTGCCGCGATCCTGCTCGAGGAGCCCGGGTTCCTCGATGCGCCGCAGTTGCTGGTCAGAGCGCGCGAGGGCCTGCGCGCAGCCGCCGTGGAGACGATTGAGGCGGGCAACAAGCTCGACGCAGCGGGCGATTCGATTGGCGCGCTCAAGAAGTACGACCAGGCGCGCGAGATCGATCGCGGAGCGCCGGGGCTGGACGAGGCGGTCAGGCGCGTGCGCGACAAGATGCGCGTGGCCGGTACCGCTGCCCTCAGACGCGCGCGCCAGTTCGACGCGCTGGGCCGTTTCGCCGATGCGCTGGCCGAGTACGAGAAGGCGGCGCAGTGGCTCTCCCCCGAGGATCCGAACCAGCAGATCGCGCGCGGCCGGGCCGATCAGCTGAAGGCGAGGCAGCGATGACTCGCCTTCGCGCCTGGGTCGTCGCAGCACTCGCGATCGGCGCGACGGCGGCCGCGGCGTCGCCCCTGTCGGCGCAGGAGCCGGTGCCGCCGGCGGCGGGTGAGTACGGCCGCGCGGCAAAGCTCGAGAGCGTGGTCTTCGAAAGCGCGAACAAACAGATCCGGTTCGAGTACCCGAAGCGGGACTGGGAAATCGTGCCGCGGGCCGGCGCCGCGATGATTCCCGGCGCCACCTCCCCCATCGTGTCGCTGGTCCAGCGCAAGCGCGAGGCGGCGGTGGTCGTCGAGCAGACGAAGCTGCATCAGCCGCTCGCGCTCGACGACATCACCGATCTCCTCAGCCAGCTCGAGATGGATTCGCTGCGCGAGCGCCAGCCGCAGGCGAGCGACGTGAAGGCCAAGCTGGTGGAGGCCGGCGGCCGGCGGTTCGTCATCCTGACCTACGCCCGCCAGGGCGTCGGTGGTCCCGAGCGCGTTCGCCAGTATTCGTTTGCCGCCGGCGCCGATCTGTTTCGCCTGACGTGCGTCGCGGCGGCCTCGCAGTTCGCCCGGTACGAACCGGTTTTCGCCCACGTCGCGGCCTCGTTCACCGTGACCGCCGGCGGCACTCAGTGAGGGATTCGTGAACACGAGGAACGACCCGTCCCAGATCGGACGGTATCAGGTCATCGAGCGCGTCGGCAAAGGCGGGATGGGTGTGCTCTTCCGCGGCATGGATCCGGTGCTCGATCGCGAGGTGGCGATCAAGCTGATGCTGGTCGACTTCTCCGAGGACGAGGAGCAGCTGCGCCCGCGTTTCTACGTCGAGGCCCGCGCCGCCGCCAAGCTCCAGCATCGCAACATCGTCACGGTGTTCGAGTTCGCGGAAGAAGGCAACACGCCGTACATCGTGATGGAGTTCCTGCGCGGCACGAGCCTGGCCGCGCGCATCGTGTCGCCGCTGCCGCTGTCGCTCGACGCCAAGCTCGACATCATCGCGCAGTTGTGCGACGCGCTCCATTACGCGCACGAACAGGGCGTCGTGCACCGCGACGTGAAGCCGGCGAACGTGTTCCTCCTCACCGACGGGACGGTCAAGCTGCTCGACTTCGGCATCGCGAAGATGACCTCGTCCGGCGCTGACCCGTCAGGGCGACGTCCTCGGCAGCGCGTCGTACATGTCGCCCGAGCAGGTGCGCGGCAGCGACATGGTGGACGGCCGGGCCGACATCTTCTCGGTCGGCGTCGTCATGTACGAGCTGCTCGCCGGCCGCAAGCCGTTCGAGGCCGATCAGCCGACGGCGACGATCGTGAAGATCCTCAACGATCCGCCGCCGGCCATCGAGACGCTCGCGCCGGATCTGCCCGCACAGCTCGTCGCCGCCGTCAACCGTGCGTTGGCGAAGGATCCCGCCGAGCGCTACGCGACGGCCGGCGAGCTGAGCAAAGAGCTGCAGTGGATCCGGCGAGCGCTTGGCGCCGCCGGCGAAGGCGCGCCGCTCGAGGAAACGCGGTTCGCGTCGCCGACCGAGATCCGTTCGTTCCAGGCCGAGCTGGACAAACACGACAGGAAGTCCGCCACCGGATCGCGCGCGGCCGCCGGCGTGGCGCCGCCGGCGACCGCGACGCCCAAGTGGGTGATCCCGGCAGCCGCAGCGGCAGTGGTCGTCGTCGGCGGGCTCGCCGCGATGCTGATGCTCGGACGCGGTTCGGACACGACCGCGGCCTCGGCGACGCCCACGGCAGCGGCCACTCCGGCCGCCGGCGCCGAAATCACCCGCCCCGGCAAATGCCGGTGTGGACGGCGCGACCCTCAAGGTCTCGTCGGAACCGACCGGAGCGTCCATCATTCTCGACGGGCGCGACACGAAGCAGGCGACGCCCGCGTCGATCACGCTCCAGGGCGCTGGTCCGCACCGGCTGCAGCTGACGAAGCGCGGATTCGTCAGCAAGACCGTCAACCTCGAAGCGCAGGACGTGAGCAGCGGCGCGGTCAACTACACGCTCGAAGAAGCGAAGGTCGTGATCGTCCCCATCGCCATCTCCAGCGCCTACCCGGTGGAGGTCTTCGAGGGCGGGAAATCGATCTCGAAACCGAGCGACAGCCATCAGCTGAAGCTTCAAGCGGGCACGACGATCCGCGTGAGGAACCCGGAGTACCTGCTGGACGCCTCCGTCCGGGTCGACGGCAAGACCGACTATCAGGCGCCGGCGCTCGGCTACCTGAGCGTGCTCACCCGATACGAGACGTGCAACGTCAAGATTGGCGCGAAGGATCTGGGCTATCCGCCGATCACCAAGATGCCGCTCGTCGTCGGGCAGTACAAGGTCGATATCGTGTGCCCCGCCGGACAGAGTCCCAACGGGCAGTTCGTCACCATCGCGCCGAACAGCACCGCAGTCGCGAGGATCCAATGAAGCTGCAGTTCATGGTTGTTGCATCGCTCCTGCTGGCCGCCTCGCTAGGCGCCCAGTCGCCGCGCGAAGAAGAACTGGCGCGCAGTCAGTACCAGAGCGGCCTCGACTTTCTCCAGAGCCGGCGATACGCGGAAGCGATCAAGGATTTCCAGGCCGTCGTCGACTCCTTCCCGAAGAGCTCGGTGGCCGACGCCGCGCTGGTCCAGATCGGGATGTACCAGCTCGACGTCGCCCGCAACCCGGAGGCGGCGCAGGCTGCGACTGACAAGTTGCTGAAGGAATATCCGAGCGGTGCCGCCGCGCCAATGGCCTACGTCATGGCCGGGCGGCTGGCGATCACCAAAGGCCGCGCCGCAGCGGATGTCGAGGCGGCGATGGCCAGCTTCGAGCGCGTGTCGCGCCTCTTCCCGGGCTCGGAGGCGGTCGCGGCCGCGAATCACTACGCCGGCATCGCGCTGTGGCTGGTCCGCCGCAATGAGGAAGCGCTCGACCGGTTCCGGCGCGTGACGATGGAGTATCCGCGATCGATCTGGTCGGCGCGCGCGACCCTGGCCGCGGCCGTGGTGCTGGTGCAGACGGATCGCGCCATGCGCGCCCTCGAGGAACTGCAGCGCGTCCGCCTGCAGTTCGCGGGCACGCCGGAAGCGGCGACCGCGCTCAACTTCAACACGATCATCTACCGCCTCTACGTGCGTCCGCCGCAGCCCTCATACGCGTTCAGCGGCAAGTACATCGGGGCCGAAACCGCGAAGTTCCGCGATGTCGTCGGCGTCACCGTCAACGATGCCGGCCAGATCATCCTGGGTCATAAAACCGGCATCTCCGTCTTCGATGCCAAGGCGGCGCTCGTGAAGACGGTCACCGCCGAGGAGCCGTCGGCGTTTTTCACGGACGAGAAAGGTCGGCTCGTTACTGTCCGGCGCGACACGCTGGTGGCCGAGGGCGGCGACTACGCCGCGATCAGCATCCCGCAGAAGGACGGCAAACTGCGGCCGGCCGACGAAATCCCGTCGGTGCTCCCGCTGTCGAACGGCGACCGCCTCATCTCGGATCGCAAAGGCAAAGCCGTGATCCGCGTGGCGATCAACGGCAAGTACCTCAAGAACTTCGCAACGCTCAACGCCGAGCGCATGGTCATGAACCAGCTCGAAGACGTTGCGATACTGGACAAGGACACCAAGTCGGTGGTGGTCGTCGATCGCGAAGGCAAGCAGCTGATCAAGATTCTGCCGAAGGGCACCGGCTACGAGCTCGACAACCCGGTGGATGTGGCGTTCGATCCGTTCGGCAACATCTACGTCCTCGAGCGCGGCAAGCCGGCCCTGCATGTCTTCAATCCGAAGAACAAGCTGCTGGCGAGCTTCAGCATGCCGGAGAAGGACCCGGGGTCGTTCCCCCGCCCGCAGGCGTTCGGGCTCGACGGCGCCGGCCGCGTGTACTTGTTCGATGATCGGTCGCAGCGCATCCAGGTGTATCAGTAATGCTCAGACGAAAGTTCGTCCTTGTACTCGTCCTGCTGGCGGCCTTTGCGCCGGTCTGTCCTGCACACGCGCAGGCGGTGGATCCCCAGTTCTCCGAAGCCAAGCGGCTGTTCGATTCGTTGGACTACGATGCCGCGCTGCGCGCGCTGGACCTGGCGATCTCGGGCCTCGAAGCGAAACCGTTGCAGGATCCCGCCAGGCGCGAGCTGCTGCCGGGCGCGTACGAGATGCGGGCGCGCTCGAAGTTCGGCCTCGGCGATCAGGACGGCGCGCGCGCCGATTTCATCGCGCTCCTGAAGATCAACGCCGGCCACGCCTTGACGGGTCAGGTGTCGCCGCGCGTGGTGGCGCTGTTCGAGGAGGCCGTCAAGAACTCGGTCACCAGCGTGAACCTCTCAGTCACGCCGCCGAGCGCGAAGATCGCGATCGACGGCACCCCCGTGCCCGCCAGCGCCACGCTGCCGGTCACCATCGGCGAGCATACGATCACCGCCGAGCAGCCCGGTTACCGCAAGGTGCAGCAGGCGTTCACCGCCGAAGCGGGCGCGCCCGCGACCGTGACCCTGACCCTCGAGCGCGTGTCGTCGGTATTGAACATCTTGACGACGCCGTCGGACGTCGACGTCTCGATCAACGGCGTGAAGCGCGGAAAGACCGCGGCCGGTCCGCCGCCCCCGGCGTTTGCGGAGGCAATCGCCCGCGCGAAGGTGACGCCGGCGCAGGTGTCGGCGGTGATGGTGGTCCCCGACATGCCGGCCGGCACGCACGTGATCGAATTCACGCGCGACTGCTACGTCAAGGCCGAGAGGCGTCTGCCGATCGACAAGCCGGACGACTACACGGTGGGACCGATTCCACTCGAGCATGCGGTCGCCAGCTTGAACGTGCGCGCGAACGATCCCCGCGCGCAAGTGGTGGTCGATGGACAGAATCGCGGCTCCGCGCCGTTCAGCACGACCGATCTGTGCGAAGGCGAGCACACGGTGGAGCTGCGATCGCAATCGGGCCGCTTCTTCAAGCGCGTGCAGGCCCGGACCGGCGACAAGCTGACGGTCGACGGCGTCCTGAAGCCGGCGTTCGCCCTGCTCTCGGCGTTCGGCGGGCAGCCTGGCGGCTCGGATTTGCGGCTGGCCGTCGAGCGCCTGTTCGATCCGGCCGTCTCGGTGACGCTGTTCGCCCCGCCTGGAGACCAGGTTGATCAAGCGCTTCGCGCGAACCAGCTGCAACCCGGGTGGCTGGCGTTCGATGCCAACAAGCGGCCGATGGGCAACTCCACCGATCTGGTGCAGTCGATGCGCCGCGACCTCGGGCTCAAGCTCGCGTCGACGTTCGGGTCGCAGGGCGTTGCCGCAATCACGGTGATCGATCGAAACCGCGTGGTGCTGTCGATTCTGGCCGCCGGCAGCAACGACCCCGACGTGCTCGAGGTGAGCCTCGACAACGCCGATTCCGTGAGGCGCGCCATCGGCCAGCTCGATCGGTTGCCGGCCTTCTTCCGGCCCTCGATTGGGATGGTCTCTGTCGATGTGGCCGACGTGACCGGTGTCGTGGTCGGCGGCGTGGATGCGAACGGGCCGGCCGCGAAAGCCGGCATCAAGGTCGGCGACCTGGTGGTGAAAGCGAACAACCAGCCGATCGCGGACGCGGCGGCGCTCGCCGGCGCGCTGGCGTCCCGCAAGGCGAACGACGACCTGAACATGGAAATCAAGGATCGCACCGGCGCCGTGAAGCAGGTCGCGGTGAAAGTGTCGATGACGCCGCGGCTGATCGGCATCTCGGATCAGAGCCTGCTGGTCAATGCGATCCTGGTGGCGCTGCGATCGCGGCTGCTCACGCCGTCGGAGCCATCCGAGGAAGCGGTGATACGCCTCAACCTGGCGGCTGCGCTCGCGCGCGTCGAGGCCTGGAGCGAGGCGCGCACGGAGCTGCAGAACGTCAAGTTGCCGGATGGCGCGGGCGTCGCCAACGGCACCGTGCAGTACCTGCTTGGCCTGTGCGCCGACCGCCTGGGGAATCGGGCCGACGCCGAAACCGCCTATCGAGCCGCGGCCGCGTCCGAGAGCCTGCTCACCGAAGACGGCCCGCCGGTGAGGGAGCTCGCGCAGGCGAAGCTCATGGAGCTGCAGCGGCGCTCGGGACTGTAGTCTCGTGTCGGACACCTGCGCGCATATCGACGCGATCACGAGCGTCAAACATCCCGTGCGCCGCGAGTGCGCGGAGTGCGTGAAGACGGGCGCGCGCTGGATGCACTTGCGCACGTGTCAGACCTGCGGCACGACGCTCTGCTGCGACTCGTCCCCCAACCGCCACGCCAGCAAGCACGCGCGCGCAAGCGACCATCCGGTGGTCGCGTCGGCCGAACCGGGCGAACAGTGGCTCTACTGCTTCGCCGATGACGCGTTCGCCGAGTACTGATTTCAGTCGACGCCGAAAGCCAGCAGGACGTTGCCCGGCCGCAGGCCGAAGGCGCCGTAGCCGGAGCTCACATAAACGCGCCCGCCGGCGACAACGGGCGCCGGCCCGTACATCGATCCGCCCCTGGCCTTCACGCGGTTGACGGTCGTGAACTCCCGGTTGCTGTCGAACGACCACACCACCGCTCCGTCCGCCGTCGAGTGGGCGCGCGCGACGCCGTCGTTCGATGGGGAAAAGACGACGCCGCGAATCACTGTCACGGCGGAGAACAACGCGCTGCTGCACGCGCGGCTCGGTTTGCCGCAGGCCGGCGCGGCGGGAGCCGCGAGCCACGCGCGATGGCCGGTTGCCAGATCGAGCGCGTGCAGCCCACCGGGTTCCGGCGCGTAGATGTCGGCAATCGGAACGTACGCGTGCTGCCCGTCCGCGGCGACACCCCACTGCGTTCCGCCCAGTCCCGTTCCGACGCCGGCTCGATGGCGCCAGACGAGAGCGCCTTTCCGATCCGGATCGAGCGCGTAGGCCACGCCGGATTTCTGCCCGACAACGATCAGGTCGCGGCGCGGCGAGACGGCAACGAGCGCCGGCGCGGCCCCGATGTCGAAGTCGGGTCCAGGCCGCTCGGCACAGTTGACGTCGCCGGGCACGCAGCCGAAGAGATCGTTCGGCGTCAGTTGATGCGTCCATCGCATGGCCCCGGTTTTCAGATCGAACGCGACGATCGCATCCGTCGTCGGCTGCGGCGGTCCGCTGTAGGAGTTGCCGACGCCGACGTACAGCGCGCCGCGCTTGGCATCGATCGTCGGCGCCGACCAGATCGCGCCGCCAGACGGTCCCCACAACTCGGTGCCGTTCGCGTAGACACGCAGCAGTGTCGGCGGATCGGCAATGGTGTGGGTCTTCCACACTTCCTCTCCGGTGACGGCGTCGAGCGCGACGACGCTTCCCCGAAACGTGCAGCAGGGGTAGCCGGGCGCTCTGCCGCCTTCTTCGTAGGACGAAGTGGGCACGTACAGCCGGCCTTCATGCAGGGTTGGCGATCCTGTGAGTCTGACGAGCAGATGGTCGTCAACCTTACGGCTCCATAAGAGCCGGCCATCGGATGCGTCAGCCGCGTAAACGTAGCCTTGTAGATCTGCGAAGTACGCCGCGTAACGGCGGGCGCTCCGGGCGACGCCGGGCGGACTCACCATACCAACCGAAATCGACGCGCGCACACCGGCGTGCGCTTCGAACGTCCATGCGATGCAGCCCGTTCGGGCGTCGAGCGAGTAGACGATGCCGTTCTGACCGCCGACGAACAGACGGCCGCCCGCAACCGTCGGCTGGGCCCATGCGGATGTCGTGTCCGGAAAGCCGAAGGCCCATTTCAAACGGAGGCGCGGCACCTGATCGGCGGTGAGGCCCGCCTGCGCGGCCGGTTGAAAGTGTGTGTTGCCGGGACCGGGCCCCCAGCCATTCCAGTGCGGGCCTGTCGCGGGATCCGTCATCGGCGGGATGCGCGGGCAGCGGCCGAGGGTGGCGCCGCTGACCGTTCCGCGCAGCGTTCGGCCCGTGATGAATTCGGCCACGGCGCGGCGTTCTGGTCCACTCAGCGCGAGTCCCTGGTAGCGCATGGAGCCGGACGTGAGCGCGTCCACGATCGCCTGCGGAGAACGGCCGCTCATCGCGTCCTGCGTCGGCGCGCGCGGATCGTCGCCGTCGTGACACGACTGGCAGGCCCGCTCGAAAATCGCCTGGCCGTCCACGGGCGCCGGTGCCGGTGCCGGTATCTGCGCCAGCGCGGCGGCAAGGCACACGGCGGGCACGACCAGAAAGGGGATGACCAGACGGCTAGGGACCACGGAATCGAAAAACGATCATAACCGTGCACGTGTAGAATCAGAGCGAAATGCAACCACGAAGCCACGAAACCACGAAGAAGAACCGGTCTTTTTCGTGTCTTCGTGTTTTCGTGGTTGCGGTTGGGTTGGTGTCAGGTGGTGTAGGTACGGCGCAGACGCATCGGCTCCCGCAACCGGGCGTGCGCTACGTCCCGTCTCCACAGAGCGTCGTCGATGCGATGCTCGAGTTGGCGCACGTCACCTCAGCCGACGTCGTCTACGACCTGGGCTCTGGAGACGGCCGGATTCCGATCACTGCGGCGCAGCGCTACGGCGCGCGGGGTGTCGGCGTCGAGATCGAACGGCGGCTGGTGGCCGAGGCCGCGAGCAACGCGGCGAAGGCGCACGTGGCCGGCCTCGTCTCGTTCGTTCATGGAGACTTGTTCGAAGCCGACATCCGGCCGGCGACGGTGATCGCGATGTTCCTGCTGCCGCGGATGATCGACGAGCTCTTGCCGAAGTTCAAGCGCGATCTCCGGCCCGGAGCCCGCATCGTCTCGCACGGATACGACCTGGGTCCGAGTTGGCCGCCCGAACAGACGCGAGACGTCAGCGGCCTCACCATCCATCTCTGGACGATTCGATAGGGACGGAGGCGCCCGATGATGATCGCCGGATTGCTCTTGGCTCTGCTCACCGCTCAAGGTCCAGCGGAGGTCGAACAGGGCAAGCAGCTGTTCAACGGCATGTGCGCACGGTGCCACGGCATCGACGGGACCGGCGACGAAGGTCCGAGCCTGAACCGGCCGGTGCTGGCTCGCGCCACCAGCGACGATGCCTTGCGCGAGGTGATACGGGACGGCATTCCCGATCGCGGCATGCCTCGCGTGCGCCGGATGACGGACAACGAGCTGGATCAGCTCGTCGCTTATGTCCGGTCGCTCGGACGGACGGCATCAGTGGCAACCACCGGCAATGTGGACAAAGGCCGCGCGACGTACGAGAAGCTGGGCTGCGCCGCCTGCCACATCGTGAAAGGACAGGGCGGCAGCTTCGGTCCGGATCTCACGCACATCGGGATCAATCGGGGAGCGGCATACCTGCGGCAGTCGTTTCTGGGACCCTCGGAGACGCTGCCCCGTGGAACGTCTCCGGTGCCAGGTCGCGGATTCACCGAATACCTCCCCGTTCGCGTCATCACCAACGACGGACGCGAAGTGCGCGGCGTCCGCATCAACGAGGATCCGTTCACGATTCAGATGCGCGACTCGGCCAACCGTTTTCACTCGTTTCGAAAGAGCGACACGAAGGAAGTCGAGAAAGAGTTCGGCAAGAGCCTGATGCCCAGCTACCGCGGCCGCCTGACCGACGCCGAAACCGAAGATCTGGTGGCCTTTCTTGCGAGTCTGCGAGGTGCCCAGTGAGGCGAATCCTCATCGTCCTGCTTTTGCTCTGTCCGTTCGCTGTCTCGGCGCAGGTTCCGTATCCGCGTATCGCGGCAGGCGACCGCACGCCGGCCGACTGGCTCACCTATTCGGGCAACTACCAGGCGCATCGCTTCTCGTCGCTGACACAAATCAACCGCCAGAACGTCTCGCAATTGAGACCGGCGTGGATCTACCAGGTGCGCCGCACGGGGATCGTCGAGACGAGCCCGATTGTGGTCGACGGCGTCATGTACATCACGGAACCGCCGAGCACGGTGACGGCGCTCGACGTGCGGACGGGCCGTCCGCTCTGGACCTACACGCCCGAGATTCCGACCGACGTCATCGTGATCGGATCGCCGCCGGTCAACCGCGGCGTCGCCATCCTGGACGATTCCGTGTTCGTGGGAACGGTGCATGGACATCTGATCGCTCTCGATACCAAGTCCGGAGCGGTGCGATGGGACACTCAGGTCGACGACAACAAGTTCGGCTACTACGTGACCTCGGCGCCGCTGGCGGTCGACGGGCGGATCCTCATCGGCGTATCCGGCGCTGAGGCCGGGATTCGCGGATTCCTCGACGCCTACGACCCGAAAACCGGGAAGCGGGTCTGGCGCACGCATACGATTCCGGCCCCGGGTGAGCCGGGCTCCGAGACCTGGAGCGGCGACGCGTGGAAGACCGGGGGCGGTTCCATGTGGCTGACCGGTTCGTACGATCCCGAGCTGAACTTGATCTATTGGGGAACCGGAAATCCTGGACCCGATTGGAACGGAGATGTGCGGCCGGGCGACAACCTGTTCACCTGCTCGCTGCTCGCCATCAACGCCACGGACGGAAAGATCAAGTGGCACTTCCAGTTCACGCCACATGACATCCACGACTGGGACTCGAATGAGATTCCGGTGCTGTTCGAGGCTCCTGTCGAAGGTCGGCCGCGCAAGCTGGTGGCGATGGCCAACCGAAACGCGTTCTATTACGTGCTCGATCGCGAGACAGGCGAATTCCTCTCAGCCTTGCCGTACGCGAAGCAGACGTGGGCCGAGCGAATCGATGCGAAAGGCCGACCCGTTCGCCGGCCCGGCACGGCGCCCTCGGTGGAAGGCACGCTCGTGTTCCCGAACATCGTTGGCGCGTCGAACTGGCCGAGCCCGTCCTACAGCCCACAGACGCGCTTGTTCTACCAGGCTGCGCGCGAAATGGGGACCTACTTCTACAAAGGCGAGTCGGTCTACAAGCCCGGCGAAGCGTTCGTCGCGGGGGGCGGCCGCGCCGTGAACGGCGACGATGCGTGGGGCGCCGTGCGGGCGCTGGAGTCGACCACCGGCAAACTGAAATGGGAATTCAAGCTCGTGACGCCGCCGCTGGCCGGTGTGCTGTCCACGGCCGGCGGTCTGGTCTTCAGCGGCACTGACGAAGGCAACTTCTTCGCGCTCGACGCGGACACCGGCAAGCCGCTGTGGGACACGCAGCTCGGCGGCGCGGTCCGGGCCAATCCGATGTCGTTTTCCGTCGACGGCAAACAGTATGTTGCGATTGCCGCCGGCTATGCGCTGTTCGTGTTCGGACTGCCGTAAAATAAGGCTCTCGTAGCGCGGGCCTTTCAGGCCCGCGTCGGCGGCCCTGAGAGGGCCGCCCTACGACTAAGGAGCGGGCCGATGCATCATCGCTCTTTCCACCTCGCCTGGCTCGTCGCCGCCCTCGTCGCCATCGGCACGGCTACGCCGACGAGCCAATCGAAGAAACCGATCCCACGCACCACCGACGGCCGTCCGGATCTCCAGGGCACCTGGGACTTCGCGCAGCTGACCCCGTTGGAACGGCCCTCCGAGTTCAAGGACAAGGATTCGATCACCGAAGAAGAGGCGGAAGAATTCGCGCAGCGGCGCATCGAGACCAGCAATAAGGATCGCCGCGACGGTGGCGCCGCAGCCGACGTCGAACGCGCCTACAACGACTTCTGGTGGGACTTCGGGACACGCATCGCCAAGCAGCGATCGCTCGTCGTGGATCCCCCGGACGGCCGCATCCCGCCGCTCACCGACGATGCGCGCGAGCGCAACGCGCAGCGCCGCGTGCTCTACGAGAACCCCGAAGAGCGGCCGCTGCCCGAACGCTGCATCCTCGGTTTCAACTCCGGACCGCCGATGGTGCCGAGCGCGTACAACAACAACATGCAGCTCGTCCAAACGCCGCGGCACGTGATGATTCTCAACGAGATGATCCACAGCGCCCGCGTCGTGGACATGAGCGGCCGCCCGCACATGCCCAAGTCGATGCGCTTTCTGACCGGCGACTCGATCGGACGGTGGGAAGGCGACACGCTGGTGGTAGACACGACGAACTTCTCGAAGGAGCGGGCCTTCCGCGGTGCGAGCGCCAACATGCACCTCGTTGAGAAGTTCACGCGCGTCGATCGCGACACGCTCCGTTACGAGTTCACCGTGGACGATCCGTCGGTCTGGACGAAGAGCTGGACGGTGTCGATGCCGATGGCGCTCTCGAACGAACTGATGTTCGAGTACGCCTGCCACGAAGGCAATTACGCACTCGAAGGGGTCCTGAAAGGCGCGCGGTATCAGGAGAAGCAGCCCAAGTCCCAGGAAAAAGAAAAATAGCTCGTCGCATTGACGGGGCGTGAGTATGGACGACCTCGAGGCGGGTGTCCGCGTCGGGTCGTATGAGGTCGGCGCCCCCCTCGGTCGTGGCGGCATGGGCGACGTCTATCGAGCCCTCGACACACGGCTGAATCGACCGGTCGCGATCGAATACGAACCGGTCCGACTGCGCTCCCCTGGTTTAGAGTGACTCCGGATGAAGACTTTGCTCGTGCTGCGACACGCCAAGTCCAGCTGGAGCGAGCCGGGTCTCGACGACCACGAGCGCCCGCTGAACACCCGCGGCCGTCGCGACGCCCCGCGGATGGGTGGGCTGGTGCGCCGGCAGCGAATCACCCCTGACATCATCATCAGCTCCGATGCGGTCAGGGCCTGCCTGACGGCGGAGGCCGTGGCTAAAGCTGCCCGCTACAAGGGAGACATCGTGCTGGACCGGCGTCTCTATCTCGCCGGCCCGTCCGCCATCGTCGCGGTTCTCCAGGGGACGCGCGACGAGAACGAGACGGTGTTGATCGTCGGGCACAATCCCGGGTTCGAACAGCTGGTTGCGGAGTTGACGGGCGAGTCGGAGGACCTCCCGACAGCAGCGCTGGCGCAGATTGTCCTGCCGATCGACCGGTGGCGCGCTCTCAACGTCTCGACGCGCGGGACGCTCGCGGGCATCTGGCGCCCGAAAGAGCTGTAGTGCCTCCGACACTAGGAGCAGATCGACCAGTACCTGGCGACCGGCGTCCGGCAGTTAAGGTTCGTGGAACCGTCCAAGCGGTGCGTCACTGTCTACCGGCCAAACGCAGCGCCACAGCTCCTCGTCGAAACTGACACGCTGGACGGCGGCGACGTTCTGCCCGGGTTCCACTATCCGCTCGCGCGCCTGTTTACGTTCGACACCTAGGGCGTCGAGGCATCACCAGTCGCGGGCGAGGTTGGGATCGTGCGCGTCGATGAATCGCGAGTCCCATCTCACGTACAGCCCTGGGCGAACGCGCGCGTAGCCGTACGATTCGACCTCCGGCTCGTCGAGCCCAATGAGCACGACGTCGGGCCGGAGCGTCCCGATCGAGTATCCGTAGTCGACCTTGTTGTGCCCGGGGCGAAACGCGCGTGTCGGCGTGATGCGGGCAATGTGTTTGTCCGTCTTGCCGAACAGATCGATCGCGGGGAGGCCGCTGTAGTACGCGGGCCCTCCCAGCCAGCCGGCGGCCAGCACCGCGCTGGCTGGAACGCGATCCCGCAGTGCCAGGCCGAAGTGCGCCACGCCCCGATCGTTCGGCACGTAATGCCCATTGTCGGCGGCCCATCGGATCCACGCATGCGCGGAGGGGATGAGCACCGTCGCCGCCAGCGCGCCCGCCGCGCAGAGCTCCCGCCGCCGCGACCGCGACCCACCTCCGGCAGCGACCCCTGTCAGGGCGATGGCGGCGCCGACGATCCAGCCCGCGAGCATCGTGCGCTTCGACGGAGGATCGAGGGCGGGGAAGATCCAGAGCGTCTGGAGAAACGCGACATTGAGCAGCATGAACGTCATCGCCGTTCGCGGGCGATTGAAAAACTGCAGGCAACTCGGCGCCGCAGCGATCACTCCGGTCATCAGCACGGGCACGACCAATGACGTAAACCGGTTCGAGTGATCGAACACCCACGCGTCGCCGCCAACCCAGACCAGATACATCGACTGGACGGCCACGAGCGCCAGGCCAATCGCGATCAGCTTCCGCACCGGCCGCGGCGTTTCGGCGGACAACGCGCCGCCGCCGGCTATCGCTGTGAGCCAGACCAGCGGCGGCAGGGTCTCCACGAACGCATCAAGGCCCCTCGCCAGCCGCTCGCCGACTCCGACGCCGGTCAGCTTCAGCACGTACGTGTTCGGCACGAGCTCACCGTAGTAGGCGTAGCGGAACGCGAACTGCGCCAGGATGCACAGCGCCAGCGGCGCGGCCGCGGCGAGCGCGTGCTGCCGAATCCCGCGATGCTGAATCACGGACGCCCCCACGAGCGCGAACAGGATGATGGAGTCGTTGCGGGTCAGGAACGCGACGCCGGCAATTGTCGACAGCATCACCAGCTCGCGCCGAGCGCGCGTTGAGTCCTCCGGGGCCGGCCGAAGCGCGATCGCGACAGCCCATAACAGGAGGCAGGCGACCAGACCGACCTCCATCCCCCGCAGCGTCCAGAACACGAGCGGGTAGTACGTGAGCACGATCGCGACGCCAGCGATTTGAATCGCCGCGGGCGATCCAAGCCCGCGCAGGATACTGTGCACGGCGAGCCCGCACGCGAGCAGCGTCGCCGCGCCGATCGCGCTCACGACGATTGGCGCGATGGTCTTCGGGAACACGAGCAGCACCGCGCTCATGACGAGCGTCCAGGCGAGGTTCGTGTACCCCTCAATCGGCGGATTCTCGCCGGGATTCCACACGAGCCCGTACCCGCTCGCCAGGTTGTGCGCGTACCGGAGCGAAATCAGCGCATCGTCGAACAGCGTCCCGACCAGTTGGCCCTTGTAGGTGAAGACGGTGCGCGCGATGAAGGCGGCATACAACCCGGCGATGCCGACAAGGACAAGAACCCATGGAATCGTGCGCCGGTCAGAGGCCACGGTCGCAACAATGATAGGGCGTATAGTCCCGTTTCGAAAGGCAGGGTTCCATGAAGCGTGCCGCCTGCTTCGCGCAGGTCATCCTCGCTCTGGCCACCGCAGTCCCCCGCGCCGCCGGACCTGCCCTGAGCGCAGTCGAAGGACCGACGTTCACGCCCGGTGAAGTCGCGCCGATGTCGCTCGTCTCGTACGAGGATGTGCGGCCGTGGGCGAAGTCGATCCGCCTCAAGGTCGCCAACCGGGAGATGCCGCCGTGGGGCGCGGATCCGCGATTCGGCACCTTCAAGGACGACCGGAGCCTCACCGCGGAACAGATCGACACGATCGCGAAGTGGGTCGATGGCGGCGCACCGAAAGGCAGCGACGCGGACCTTCCGCCGGTGCCGACATTCGCCACCGGCTGGTCGCGCGGCGAGCCGGATGTCGTGATCGAGATGCCGATCGACTTCGACATTCCAGCCGAGGGCCTCGTCCCGGTGATCGACTTCTTCGCGAAGTCGCCGTTCACCGAGGACGTCTACGTGAAGGCGCTCGAAGTGCGGCCCGGAACGCCCGGCGTCGTGCATCACGCGGGCCTGTATGTCATCGAGCGGCTGCCCGACGGCGCGCAATTGGTGTAAGAACTTAGAAGGGCTGCGACGCCGGCCTCGTTGTCCGTCTAACTTCTGAATTCTAACTTCTAACTTCCTACAGGAAGATCGCGCCGGCGACGACTCCCACGATCATCACGGCGACGGATAACAGCGCGACCATCCGGAATCGCTGTAGCGATCCGCCGAGCAGCATCATGCACGGCAGGCTGACCGCCGGCAGCACGACCAGCAGCGCCGCGGCCGGACCGTTGATGCCAGCCTGAATCAGCTCCAACGCCATCGGGATCTCAGACCAGGTGGAGATCATGAACAACGTGCCGGCGATGGCCGACACCAGCACGCTGGGCAGGTTGTTGCCGAATGCCGATGGCAGCGTCTGAAACACCGCGGACGCAAGCACGCTCCACACCCACAACGTCGGCACCAGGACCAGAGCGATGCGGCCGCTCGCGTACAGCCAGGATCCAATCAGCTGCGACGCCGTCTCGACCTTGCGGCCCGCCACGATCCGGTCAAAGTCCAGCAGCCCCAGGTAGAAGCGGCTGAAGGTCCGCCTAATGGTGGACCCCACGTACGGAGCTCGATTCACCTCGTACGTGGAGTCCGCAGCCTCCATAGCGTACGTGGGGTCCGGCTTTAGCCGGACCTTCACCCCCGCGTCCCATCGGTCGGCCACTCGAGAAATGAGATACGTGACCAGCACCGTGACGACCACGCCGGCGACGACGCGCGTCACCGCGAACGGCACCGGCAGGAGCGCGAACGCCAGGACCAGCGTCGTGACGTTCAGCATGGGGGCGCCGACGACGAACGAGAGCAGGAAGTTCGTGGAGGCACCGCGGCGGGCGAACGAGGGCGCCATCACCGACGAGCAGCAGGAGCAGAACGGCTGCGGCAGCGCAAACAGCGCGCCGAACAGCGAACCGGTGAAGCCGTCGCGGACGAAGTACGGCTTGAAGTACACGGGCAGGATTGTCAGCGCCAGCCCGGAAATCAGAATACCCAGCATCGTCGCGTGCCAGACGTTGAACAGGTAGCTGGTCGCCTGCGCGAACGGCCGCCACCATGCGGTCACGCCGAACGCGTGCAACCAGTCCATGTTGATGCGGCCGGACGCCATCGAGCGCGCCGCCGGCACGCCGCGATACGCGAACAGATCGATCACCAGCAGCGCCAGGATCGCAAACGTCAGCGGCTTGAGGTATCGCGCCGTGGGGGCGTCCTGCGCCTCGCGCATCCGCAGGCCGCGAAAGGACACGAGCATGCCGACGACGCCCGCCGCGAACAGTGGCACCTGCCACGGGTTGAACACGTAGAACAGCGTGCGGACGGGATATGCGGCGAAGAGGAACCCGCGACGAAAATCGACGAGCGCCAGCAGGGCAACGCCCAGGCACACGACGAAGGCCATCGCCAACCGGCGGGCTGTCACCGGCTCTGCCCCGCTCTGTACCTCGTGACTCGCTGCGCGCGTTCCAGCGTGTCTCGTTGACCGGCGGCGACGTAGGGAAGATCGTCGAAGGTGAACGCCATCGTGCGCGCGACCGGCTGGCCGGGCGTGAGCGCGGCCCAGCCGATCGTGATGGCGAATGCGAAGAGCGACCGGATAAGCAGAGCCGCTACTGTTTTTGCGACGGCTTGGTGACCGTCAACTCGGTGACCACCTGGCTGTCCACGGAGTACTCGGTGAAGGGCTGGTACATCTCGTCCCAGCTCTGCTCCGACCAGAACACTTCGAGATTCGGCGACGGGTTCCAGCGGTTCTTCGGCGAGTTGTCGTAGGCGCCGATGCCGAGAATCTTGCTGCCGGCCGGAATCTTCAGCGGCTCGGCGAGCTCGTACTGAATCTGCCAGTTGAAGTCGAACTTCGGCACGTCGAGAATCGTCTGCTCGCGGCCGTCGGGATAGACGATCACCCACTTCAGGCTCTTGCCGCGCACATGCATGTGCGGGGACATCGCGTAGAGCGTGATGTCTTCCGTCACCGGCGTGATGCCCGTGAGCTTCCAGTTCTCGGCGTACGCCGGAATGTTGGGCGTCTTGCTGCGCCGGCGCGTGCTGCCCTCTTCGGCGGTGTACTCGACTTCCTTCCCTTCGGCGCGATACAGCGAGAGGCCGCCCTTGGTCGTCGCCAGCGGATCGCCGGCCTGGCGAATCAGCACTTCGTGCGTCACCGGCACCTTGTTGAACCAGATCCCCAGGCGCGTGCGGTCGGTGGCTTCCTTGCCGATCGGGTTGTAGTGCACCTGCCAGTTGATGTACTTGCCGGCGGGAATGCGCTTGCCGATGTCCGCGCGATGGGCATCCACGCCACGGCCCGGAACCCAGGACAACAGCTTGTTCGCGCCCGGCAACGCCGTCGTGTCAGCACGGCCCGCGAGGCCTTCGCCGCGATCGGTCGCCGGCTTGCCGTCGGGTGCGATCAACCTGCCCTGCGCGTCGATGGTCGCCCCTTCAGGAATGTCCACGACGAAGACGCCCGCGTGATGGACGAGCGATCGGTTGCCGGGCCGGATTTCCAGCACCTCCGCGAAGCGATCCTCCTTGAACGGCACCTTCGAGTAGAACATCTGCACGCCGAGCTCGCCCTCGGCCGGAATCGTGAACTCGATCGGCATCTCGAGGATGTAGTCCGGCTCGCGGCCGTAGGTCCAGCCGTCCGCGAACTTCGGCAGCGCCGGCAGATCCGCGTCGTTGCCTTTCGGCGCCCCGCCGTCCACCCACGCGACGATCGTGTCGATCTGCTGCTTGGAGAGGCTGCGGTCGTTCCGCATCTTCAGCGAGTGGTCGGGGTCGGCGCCCCACGGCGGCATCTCGCGCGCCTGAACCTTCGTCTTGATCACCTTCGCCCACGGCCGGACATCCTCGTACGAGAGGAAGGTCATCGGCGCCACTTCGCCGGCGCGGTGACAGGTCGCGCAGTTGTTGAAGATGATCGGCGCGACGTCTTTGGTGAACGTCGGCACGGCCGCGGGTGCCCCTTCGCTCAGGGCGGGCAGGCCAGCCGCGTGCATCGTCGTCGCCGCGACTGCGAGGGTTCCAAGGAGCACTACAGCGGCACGCTTCATGACCCCTCCAAGGTGAAGATCCGGCGTAGTTTAGCCTATTTACTGGCTCCCGGAGCGCACGACGTCGTCGCGGTCGTGACCGAGGTCACGTTGACACGGCTCACCGGCGTTGCCTTGATGAAGAGGCCTTTAATCACGACGGTGTGGTCCTTGTGGGCGGGCATGTTGAACTCGAAGACGCCGATGAGCCGAAACTCGTTCTTCCCTGCCGGCGGCGTCGTAGGGACATCCTTCGGCGCCGGCGTGTTCGCGCTGCTCGGCACCGGGTCGGTGGCGCTGACGAGGGTCCACGTGTTCGGCGCGGACTCGCGGAGGCAGCCGGTGACGCTCACGATCTCGACCTTCGGCGCCGGCGCGGCCTGAGCCGCCAGCGCAGCAGCCGCCAGCACAGCTATCGCGGTCATGGCGCGTATGATACCGCCAGTGACATACGGATCAACGCAGAACACGCGGAACACGCAGAGCCGTTTTTCTCTGCGCGTTCTGCGAATTCTGCGTGCTACGTTCGTGACGGTCGCAATCGGGCTAGTCGCCTCGCAAGCAGGGGCGCACGACGTGGAGCGCACGCAGGTGCTGCTGGCGTTCGAGCGCGACGGATCGTTCACGCTCGACGTGTCCAACGATCCCAATTGGCTGAAGCTGCGTCTGGAACGGTTCAACGGAAACTTCATCGATCGCGTCGTACTGTTCGTGGACGGCCACGAGATCCGGCCCACGTCGATCGAATACATCGCCGGCGAAGCGATGGCCACACAGCGCATGCGCGGCCGCTTCCCCACCGACGCGCGCACGCTGCGCTGGTACTACGGCATGGTTGTGGATCCGTATCCGCTCGCGATTCGGCGGGCCGATGGTCGTGTCGTGGTTGAAGAAATTGCGGGCGATGCGTGGAGCGGCGCCATTGACGTGAGCGGTCAGTTCAAGGCGCCGCTGCTCTCCGAGCGGAGCGTCGTCGTGCTCGTGATTGGCTTGTTCTGCGCGCCGCTATTGCTGCGTCGAGCCCGTCGCGGCCGGCACGAACTTCTGTAGCCGCTGGCCGTAGGTGTCGGCCGCGTACACCGCACCCTTCGAGTCGACGACGATGCCGTGGACCCAGTCGAACTCGCCAGGTCCCCAACCCTGCTTGCCCCAGATCGCGAGAATCTTGCCGTCCTTCAACGAGAACTTCACCACGCGCTCGTCTTTGTGATCGGCGATGAATCCAACGCCGTCGGTGCCTTTCCGCGAGATGTTCACGTCCCACGGATTCCAGTCATTTCGAATCTCGCGAACGTAGTTCAAATTCTTGTCGAACACCTCGATCCGGTGACCCTCGCGATCGATGATGTAGAGGTTCTCGTCGGCGTCCACCGCGAGCTTGTGCGGGAGATTCCATTCACCGGGCCCCGTCCCCTTGTCGCCGGGACCACCCGCGCCCTTCGCCACCTGTTTGATGAACTTGCCGTTCTTGTCGAAGAGGATCACACGGTTGTTGCCGTACCCGTCGGTGACGATCATGTTGCCGTTGCGGAGAATCGCGATGCCTGACGGCAGGTCCAGGTGCGTCGGATCGTTCCCCTTCTCGTTCGTCGTCCCGAGCTGGAGCAGGAACTTGTCCAGTTTTGGACCAAGTTTGACGATGCGGTGGGCGTCGCGCTCGATGACGTAGACGTTGCCTTCCCAGTCCACGCCGCCCGAGTGCTGCCAGGACGGGTTGATCGTCTTGCCGTTGATCTCCTGATCGCCGCCGGCGAGGATCAGGTTGCCGTCGCGGTCGAACACCATGACCGGCTTCGCGCCGCGGTTGAACACGTAGATGTGATCCTGCGCGTCGATGGCGAGGCCGGAAATCCCCGGCTGGTTCGTCGGGCCGCCGGACATCTGATTGCCGCCCTGCCCTGAGCCTGTCGAAGGGGCACCGGTACCACCCGCCCGTGGTGAGCTTGTCGAACCACGTGCGCGCCGTGCCGCGGCCAGCGCCTCACGCTCGGCCGGAGGCGGCGGTGGCTCCTTCAATCCGAAGAACATCCCCTGCGGCAGCTTCGGCCAGTTCGGCACGCGCCTGTAGCCGCCGTCGCCTTGGGCCTGCATCGCGGTAGATACCAGCAACAACGCTGCAACCGCCAAGAGCGCGAACACAACTCGTCGCATAGAACCTCCAGATCGATCAGCCACGAAAGCACGAAATCACGAAAATCATCCTGTACACATCACGTTTCGTGTTTTCGTGTTCTCGTGGCAGATCCTAAACTCTCGCGGGCACTGCCGCACGCGCGGGCTCCGCATGCGGGTTCTTCGCCATGAACAGCGTCGCGAGCGCAACAATCGACACGCCGGCGGCAATGAAGAACGCCCACCGGTATTCGCCGGTGGCGACGTACACGCGCCCGCCGAGATACGGACCGAGGATCCCGGCGACGCCCCACGCCGTGAGCAGCAATCCGTAGTTGAAGCCGACGTTTTTCGTTCCGTAGAAGTCCGCGCTCGTGGACGCGTACACCGACAACTGCGTGCCGTAGCAGTAGTAGACGAGCGCGAGCAGCAGGTAGAAGAGGACGACATTCTCGCGCAGCAGGAAGAGCAGCGGCATCGTGGCGGTCGACACGAAGAGCAGAAGGCGGATCGTATTCAAGCGGCCCACGCGATCCGACATCCACCCCGACAGCACGCGGCCGACACGCTGCCGATGGCGCCGACGGTGATTGCATAGGCGGCAGCCGTCGCACCGTGCCCCGCAGCGCGCGCGAACGGCACGAGCTGGCTGATCACCATCGTGCCCGCCGTCGTGCCCAGACAGTAGGCGACCCACAGCGCCCAGAACGTCTGCGTGCGCACCATATCCGACGCCATCATGTCCGCGCCGCCGCGAGCGGCCGCGCGAGCCATCGCCGGATCCCAGCCCTCCGGCCGGTATCCCGGTGGAGGGTTCTGCAGCAAGTACGTCGCGATCAGCGTCATCGCGAAGAACAGCAGCGCAAAAATCTGGAACGTGCTCCGCCAGCCGACCTGTTCGATCAACGACGAGGCGATCGGACCGAAAATCCCGGACCCCGCGCCATAGCCGCCGACCATCATCCCCACCACCAGGCCGCGCTTGTCCGGAAACCATTTCGCGCCGACCGAGGTCGGCACGACGTAGCCGAAGCCGCCGCCGATGCCCGAGATGAACCCGGCGGTCACGAAGAACCAGGTCAGGGACTGGGTGTAGCTCGCGAGGAAGAAGCCGAGGCTGAACAGCGTGCCGCCGATCGCCGCCACGATGCGCGGGCCGCGCAGATCGTGAATGCGCCCGGCGAACACGTACCAACCGGCGACCATCGCAATGCCAATCGTCGTCACCCACGACGTCTGCGCGCGCGTCGAGCCGAACTCTTTTTCGAGCGGCAGCATGAACGCGCTCATCGCATAGAGCGTACCCAGGGTGATGTTCAGCATCACGCCGCCGACAACGGGGAGCGAGCGATTCGGCGTGTTCATCGGCTCGTCGGGGCCGCAACGTCCTTGCGCCACCAGGGGTTGCCGTAATTGCGATACGGCCCGCCATCCACCGACAGCGTCGTCGCCACCTTGTAGTTGAGCGGCGACAGCAGGCGCAGCGCGTGCTTGATGCGAAGCGTCTTGCCGGCGTGGTTGAACGGCGAGCTCTCGAAGTAGATGTTGTAGTAGCCGCCCAGATCGCCGCCGATCGTGCCGATCTGCAAGTAGGTGAAGCCGCGGCTGTCGGTCGCCTGCCGCGCGAGCGCTTTCTGCTCCTTGTGGTACGCGATCAGCTCACGAAGCTTGAAGGCGCCGCCGGGCCCGACGGCGTCCGTGTTCGCCTCGTAGAATCGCCCGTCGACCGGCTTGTAGACCGTTGTGCCGGTGATGCGGCCCGCCGGACCGAGCGGCCCCTCGGGCACGTCCCACTCGAACGTCCACTTGCCGGGAAAGTACTCGTCGAAGTTGAACGGCGGCAGCGCGTCCTCGGATTTCGTCGGCCGGCCAAGATCGGGCATCTGGCCCTTCGGGAGCGGAGTCTGCGCAGCGAGCGCCCCAGCCGCCAGAACTACTCCCAGTGCCGGCAACAATAGATCTGCCACGAAGACACGAAAACACGAAGAAGACTTCCTTGGGTTTCGTGCTTTCGTGATTTCGTGTCTGCTTCGAACGCCTCGGCTCATTGCGTGCTCCACGCCCCGGAAGTCTATCGCACGTCCACGCCGTTCGACCATTTCTCCATCGTAAACAGCGGCGTACCGAAGAGCTCGTAGGGTGGCGCGCTCGTGCGGACGAAACCGGCGCGCTCGTAGAGCTGAATCGCGGAGGCCAGGAACGGTGTTGTGCTCAAATAGAAATGGTGACGGTTCTGCGCGGCGGCGAACTCCTCCACCTGATGCAGCAGGTTCCGCGCGATTCCGCAGCCGCGCGCCGCGGGCCCAACCGCCATGCTGCGAACGTACACGCCATCCGGTCGGACCACGGCGGACACAGTTCCGGCGATCCCGCCGTCGTGTTCGGCGACCCAGATCGGGCCGTCGGCGAATCGCCGCTCGATTTCGTCCCGGCTCAGCGTGGTGGCACGATACCCGTCGGGCGTGTAGAGACGCTCGAATTCGACGAAGGCGTCGGCGAGCAGCGATGCAATCGCTTCGGCGTCGGTCGGCGCCGCCACCCGGACGGCAACAGTGTCGACAATCATGGCGGACGGAGTGTAGCTCAGGTCTCGAGCTCTCGGAGCCGGCGCTCGAGAAATCGCCGCTGCGGCTCCTGACGCGTCAGCTCCAGCGCACGCTGATACGACGCGCGCGCGTCCTCGGTCTTCCCCAGGCGGCGGCACAGATCGGCGCGGGCCGAGTGCGCCAGCTGGTAATCGGCGAGATCACCTCGGGCGAGGATCGCGTCGATCAGCGCGAGACCGGCTTGCGGACCATCGCGCATCGCGACGGCGGCGGCGCGGTTGAGATCGACCACCGGCGACGGATCGGCGCGCGCCAGGACGTCGTACAAGCCGACGATCTGCGCCCAGTCCGTCCGCTCCGCGCTCGGCGCTTCGGCGTGCAGCGCCGCAATCGCCGCCTGCAAGGTGTAGGGGCCGATCCGGCGCGACGCCAGCGCGCGCCCGACCAACGTGCTTCCCTCGGCAATCTGATCGTGGTTCCAGAGCGATCGGTCCTGTTCGTCCATCAGGATCAACTCGCCATCTACCGTCGTGCGGGCCGCGCGTCGCGACTCATGGAGGAGCATCAACGCGAGCAGCCCCACCGCTTCCGGCTCAGGAAGCAGCTCGACGAGCAGCCGTCCGAGACGAATCGCCTCCGCCGACATGTCGTGGCGTGTCAGAGACGCGCCGGAAGAGGCCGAGTACCCTTCGTTGAACACGAGATAAACGACGCGGAGTACCGTGTCGAGGCGATCGGGGAGATCCGCGCGCGACGGCAGCTGATACGGAATGCGCGCGTCGCGGATCTTGGCCTTCGCCCGCACGATGCGCTGCGCCACCGTGGGGGCGCCGGTCAAGAAGGCATGGGCGATCTCTTCCGTCGTGAGACCGCAGACTTCGCGAAGCGTGAGCGCCACCTGCGCGTCCGCCGGCAGCGCCGGATGGCAGCACGTGAAGATCAGCCGCAGCCGATCATCGTCCACACCGTCCTCGTCCGGATCGGGCGAGCCGGCGGCCGCCGCTTCGATGCGTTCCGCCAACTCACCGAGCGACGCGTCGAACCGCGCGCGGCGGCGCATGCCGTCGATCGCTTTGAAGCGGCCGGTCGAGACGAGCCAGGCGCGTGGATTGGCGGGGACGCCGTCCGCGGCCCACTGGACCAGGGCGGCCATGAAGGCGTCGTGCAGCGCCTCCTCGGCGAGATCGAAATCGCCGAGAAGCCGGATCAACGTGGCGAGGACGCGCCGCGATTCGGATCGGTAGACGGCATCCACCCGTTCGCGAACGCTGGCGTCCTCGGCCATCAGTGTTCCGCGGCTGTTGCTACGTCGGCTGCTCGAAGACGACCACCGGGCGCACTTCGACGCTGCCCAGCCTCGCCGACGGAATCTTCGACGCCACCTGGATGGCGTCGTTCAGGTCCCGAGCCTCGATCATGTAGAAGCCGCCCAGCTGCTCCTTCGTCTCGGCGAACGGACCGTCGGTCGTCGAGACCTTGCCGCTGCGCACCCGCACAGTGGTGGCCGTCTGAACGGGCTGGAGCGCTTCGCCGGCGACATAGTGCCCGCTCTTGCGAATCCCCTCCGTAAAGGCGAAGTACTCGCCCATGAACGCGTCCGATTCAGTCTTGGACATCCCGCCGAGCTTCTTCTCTTCGTCGTAAATCAGGCACAGGTACTTCATGACTTCCTCCAAATCGTGTGTGAACTGCTTCGAACACGAGATAGTCGTTCGCAGGCGTTCGAATTCGACAATCTGCCGACCGTGGTATCGTTCGATTCACTCATGAGTGCTCTGGCCAGCGGCAGAGCTGCCTTCCATCGAGGCACATGGGCCACCGCGTACGCGCGGCTGTCCGCGGCCGATGCGCAGACTCCACTCGACCCCGAGGATCTGGAGCGGCTGGCGACGGCTGCCGAGTTGATTGGCAAGGACTCCGAGAGCATCGCCGCGCGGACGCGCGCCCACGCGGGCTGTCTGGAGCGAGGCGACCGTCTCGGCGCCGCCGCCAGCGCCCTCCGGCTCGCGTTCGGCATGATCGCCGATCCGAACTCGCACGCACAAGCCATGGGATGGTTCGCGCGGGCGCACCGGCTGATCGACGAAGTCAATGTGCCGTGCGTCCATCAGGGTTGGCTGGCCTGCGCCTCCGGTCTGCAGCAGGTGTTTGCTGGCGAGCTCGACGCGGCTCGAGCCATGTTCGAGGAAGCGGCTGCAGCCGGCTCCCGCTTCAACGATCGCGATCTGATCGCGTATGCGCGGCACGGAGAGGGGCGCGCGCTCGTCGGCATGAACCGCAAGTCCGAGGGACTCGCCCTGCTCGACGAGGTGATGATCGCCGTCACCGGCGGCGAAGTCGGCCCGGTGATTGCCGGCGTCGTCTACTGCAGCGTGATCAGCGCCTGTCACGACCTGTTCGATCTCCGCCGGGCGCACGAGTGGACCGCGGCCTTGCATCGGTGGTGTGCGGAGCATCCGGACATGGTGCCGTTTCGCGGCCCCTGCCTCGTGCGCCGATCGGAGGTCATGCAGCTGCGCGGCGCGTGGCGCGATGCCATGGAGGAGGCTCGGCGCGCATGTGAGCACCTCAACGCTGAGGCCCGCCCGGTCGAACCCGGGGCGGCCCACTACCAGCTCGCCGAGCTGCATCGCCTGCAAGGCGACTTCGAAGAGGCCGAGGACGCCTATCGGCTGGCGAGTCAGGCAGGACGCAAACCGCAACCCGGTCTGGCGCTGCTGCGGCTCGCACAGGGACAAATAGACGCCGCCGATGCGGCGATCCGCCTCGCGCTTCGCGAGACGCGCGCTCCCCGCGCGCGCGTGCACGTGTTGGCGGCCGCCGTGGAGATCATGCTGGCGAAAGGTGACCGTGCCGCCGCACGCGCCGCGGCCGACGAGCTCTCGCAGAGTGCTGAACATCTGGAGGCTCCGTTCCCGCGTGCGGTCGCATCGCAGGCCGCCGGCGCGGTGGAAGTCTGCGACGAACACGCCGAGGCTGCGCTCGCCGCGCTCGACACTGCTCGCACCATCTGGCAGGAGCTTGACGTGCCGTACGAGCTGGCGCGAGTCCGCATGCTGATCGGTCTCGCCTATCGGCACCTCGGCGACGAGGATGGCGCGCAACTCGAGTTCGATGCCGCGCTCGAAGCCTTCGAGCGGCTCGGCGCCGGACCGGATGTGAGGCGCGCCTCCGCGATCGCCGCGACGGCTGAGCCGCCTTCGGCGGCGGGCCTGACCGGCCGCGAGATCGAAGTGCTGCGGCTGATCGCCACCGGCGCCACCAACCGCGCAATCGCCGCACGCCTCGGCATCAGCGAAAAGACCGTCGCCCGGCATTTGAGCAACATCTTCACGAAGCTGGATTTGCCGTCGCGCTCGGCAGCCACCGCTTACGCCTACGAGCACAAGCTCGTGTAGCCGGCCTGCGAAGAATTACCCATTCGGATTTCCAGCACGTCTGCGCAATCCGCCCGATGCGGCGCGGCCGCGTTCTCCCTATTCTTCGAACAAGCACGGAGGAGAGAACATGGCCGGAACGAATACGACAGAACGCGTGAACACGCTCGTCATCGGCGGCGGTCAAGCCGGCCTGTCGGTCGGCTACCACCTCGCCCGACACGGCGTGCCGTTCTTGATTCTGGACGGCAGCGAGCGCGTCGGCGACGCATGGCGGCAGCGGTGGGATTCGCTCCACCTCTTCACGCCGGCCAAGCTCGCCGGCCTGGACGGCATGCGTTTTCCTGCCCCACCAGACTCATTTCCGACGAAGGACGCGATGGCCGACTATCTCGAGTCGTACGCCCAGACGTTCGCGCTGCCGGTGCGCTCGGGCGTTCGCGTCGACCGGCTCTCGCGGCTCGGTGACGGTTTCGTGGCCGTGTCGGGCACGAGGCGCTACGAGGCCGATCAGGTGATCGTCGCGATGGCGAACTATCAGCGGCCGCGCGTGCCCGCGTTCGCCCGCGATCTCGACGCGGGTATCGTGCAGCTCCATTCCTTCGAGTACCGGCGCCCGTCGCAGTTGCAGACGGGTGACGCGCTCGTGGCCGGCGCGGGCAATTCGGGCGCCGAGATCGCCATCGAGCTCGTGCGCAGCCATGCGACGTGGCTGGCCGGCCCCGATACCGGCCATATCCCGTATCGCATCGACGGCCTCGCGGCGCGACTGGTGTTTACGCGGCTCGTGCTCCGGGTGGTGTTTCACCGCGTGCTGACGATCGGCACGCCGCTCGGGCGGAGGGTGCGGCCAACGGTGCTGCACGGCGCCGCACCGCTCATCCGGCTGAAGCCGAGAGACCTCGCTGCCGCGGGCGTCGCTCGCGTGCCTCGCGTCGCCGGGGTCAGGAACGGCTTGCCGCTGCTCGAGGATGGCCGCGTACTCGAGGTGTCCAATGTCATCTGGTGCACCGGCTACGATCCGGGATTCTCGTGGATCGATCTGCCGGTGTTCGATGCCGACGGCGATCCGCGGCATGTGGCCGGCGTCGTCGAGAGCGAACCGGGCCTGTACTTCGTCGGCCTCCACTTCCTGTACGCGTTCTCGTCGGAAATGATTCACGGCGTCGGGCGTGATGCCGCGCGGATCGCAGGTGTCGTCGCGTCTCGAGGCGCCGCCGCGAGGACGGCACAGCGCAGCGCGGCGTAACGGAGCATCGGGATCGGAGGGCGGTCATGCGCACACTATTTGATGATGCCTGCCGCATGGACGTTCTCGCTCGCCTCAGACACGTCCGACAGGATGTGCGACCGTTATGGGGTCGGATGACCGCGCCGGAAATGGTAGTGCACCTCGCAGACCAGATGCGGATGACGCTTGGCAATGCGCGCTGGACACGGATGCCACCTGCCCATTTGAGATGGCCGGGGATGAAACAGGCTGCCCTCTACTGGCTTCCATGGCCCAAAGGCGGCATCCAGGGTCCGCCCGAAGCGTTCGTGACGACGCCGACAGACTGGGATGCCGATATCGCGAGGCTGGAGGCGCTGGTCGTGCGCTTCGCCGAGCGTGGGCCGGGCGGCGTCTGGCCGCAGCATTCCCATTTCGGCCGGCTGAACGGCCGGCAGTGGGGCGTGTTTTGCTATCGTCATTTCGACCACCACCTGCGCCAGTTCGGAGCCTGAGTACCAAGCGCCGTGCCGCACAGTGTGCCGGTCATGATGAAGCGATCGCCTCCGTGGTCGCGGGTGCGATCGCACGGGCGTCTAGCGTCCGAACGACCACCGGACGCCAATCTGGCCGACGCGCTGCTCGGGCTGCTGAAAATCCCCGGCATATGACGTGGGTTGCATGAAACTCGGATTCGGATTGCCAAGTCCGAGCAGCCGCTGCCTGTTGAACGCCCCAGGATTGTCGGCGTTCAACAGGTTGAACATCTCCGCGATCAGTTCGAGCCGCGATCCCCGTGGCAGCGCAAAGCGCTTCGAGGCGCGCAAGTTGAGCTGGCTGAACGATGCGCCGCGGCCGCAGTTGACGGTCGCGCACGCGCCGATCTCCCTGGCGGGACTGCCGACGCCGTCGAATGCATACGCACGGGCGGGAAGATCGTTGTTGTTCAGATCGTTGTTCCGATCAACGCCCTCAATCGTGTTGACCGGCGGCGCCGAGCGGAAATAGAAAATCGGCGCCAGCTGCACGCCCCAGCGGATCGGCGCGATGACGCTAATCGACACACGGTGGCGCGCATCGGTGACGCCCGGACCGTACTCAGCCGCCGCAAATGGATCGGCGGCATCGAGGACGCTGTGGTTCCGGCCGCCGGTGATGGCGGTCTCATCGGCCGCCAATCCCAGGTAGCCTTTCGCGTTCGACAGCGTGTAGCTGGCGGCAACGTCGAGGCCCGCCGTTGTCCGACGCCGAATGCTGAACAGCAGCGCGTCGTACCGGCTCCATGCGGCACTCGTTGCGATGCGGAACAACGGGGCGGTGATGCGAAGATCGGCGAATCGACGCGGGCCGCGGTTGGGCGCCGAATTCAGCGGCAGGCGCGTGCTGAGATCGCGTCCGTCGGCATGAATGAAGTCCGCCGCGAGCGCGGTAGACGGATCCAGCTGATGCGACCACCCCACTGACAGCTGGCGCGTGAAGGGCTGTTCGAGGAGCGGCGACAGCACCTCGTTGTTGAGTCCGAGCCCCGATGCCTGATTGAGCGAGGCGATCGCAGCGATCGGATCGCCGACGCGAAAGAACGTGCCGTCGGGTTTCCGCAGCCCGTTCGGATCGATCGCGTTGAAGCCTCCGGTATCGACTGGCCCTCTGGCATCGCCGGCCGCAATCAGGATATTGGCGTTCGTGAAGGCGGCGTCGGTGAACACGCCCCAGCCGCCGCGGACAACGTCGCGGCCGTCTCCGCGAACATCGAGCGCAAATCCGAGGCGAGGCTGGAGGTTGTCGATGTCCTCGCGCGGCGCCGCACCGAAATCCTCGAACCCGATCACGCCGCGCAAGCGGCCCGACTGCGCAGCCTGCTGCAAGATGACGAAATTGGGATTGCGCGACTGGTCGATCTGGTAGCCAAGGGCGACGTCGTATCGCAGGCCGAGGTTGACGGTCAGGCGATCGGTCACGCGCCAGTCATCCTGAACGTACCCGCCGACATGGGTCAGCGGTGTATTCAACTCGGGGAATTCGCGTGGCGCCGTGGCGAGACTGGCCACGACCTGCGTGAGCGGGCCGGTGCGATCGTTCGTCAGATGAAAGTACGTGGTGAACCCTGACGCCTCTGTCACCGCAGGGACACCGAGAACAGGCACATAGCCGAAACTTCCCCCAAACTTCAGGCCGTGCGCGACGCCGAATCTGCCGCCGCGATGCCAGGTGAGATCGTCGCGGATCTGGAGCTGACGCTGTCGCGTGAACTGCGGTGCGAACGGAGAACGCCCGACGGTCACGCCGTTGGGGAATATCTCGAGGGGCTGGTCGTTGGTCGTGATCGCGTTCTCGAACGTCGCAAACTGCACGACGAGCTCGTTGAACGCCGACGCCGCCATCACGCGGCTGTGGTTGACGTTGATCGAATGAAAGCGGTTGCGGCTATCGCCCCAGGCCTCCGCCGTTCGAGTCGGCGCCGCGCCTTCGGGCTGCCGGTTCGCGTCCCATCCGTAGCGGATGGCGAAACGATCGCGCAGGCCGAGGTTCACCGTGAGTTTGCCGGTCGCCAGGGTGTCGCGGTAGCGGACCGGAGAGACGCCGTCCCTCGCCGGAAACAACCCTTGCGTGTTGACGGCCTGGAATGTGTTCTGATGGACGCGTTCGGCGGCGCCGAAGAAATGCGCTCTGTTTTCGATGACGGGACCGCCCAGCGATCCGCCGAACTGCGACCGCCGGTAATCCGGCTTCTCCACGTCGAGGATCGTCTCTGTCGCCGTCCGGCTATTGAGCGATTCGTGGCGGATCAGATCGAATGCGCTCCCCGCTACTTGGTTCGCACCGCTCTTCGTGACGACGCTCAGCACGCCGCCGCTGGCCCGGCCGTGCTCGGCCCCGTAGCTCGCATTCGAGAAACGGAATTCTTCGATGGCGTCGAGCGGAAATTGCTGCAGCGGCCCGCCGACCGTATCGTCAACGTTGTCGGCGCCGTCGACGACGTACATCACGTTGCGGCCGTTGCCGCCGTTGACCTGCGGCATGTACTGCGTGCTTTTCGTCGGGTCGCGATGAAATCCGAGGCCGACGCCCGGCAGCGTCGCGGCCAGATTCGCGAACTGCCGCCCGTTGAGCGGCAGCTCCGCGATCCGGCGCTGGTCGACGACGCCGCCGACTTCCGGCGAAGCCGGCTGCATGAGCGGACTGGACGCGGCGACGGCCACCGTCTCGGCCACCGCGGCAACACGCAGCTGGAAATCGACGCGCACGATGGCCGCGACTTCGATCGCCATTCCGCGCTGCTCGACAGTCGCAAACCCGTTGAGCGCCGCTTGAATGTCGTACATGCCAGGTGGTAGACCGGCAATTCGGTATGCGCCCTGACCGTCGCTGATGCCCTGCCGCGCGAAGCCGGTCGCCGGGTTCGCCACGGTGACGACGACACCTGGGACGGCTAGCGCCTGTTGATCCACGGCCCGGCCTTCAATCGCCGCGCTCTGGGCGGACGCCGCACGGATGCCAGGGAGTAGCACGCCGACACAAACGATCGCAGCGGCTCGAATGCGCACGCGGTAGTTCATCTCAGGCCGTCAATCATATACAGGCTCGCGAGTCCTCTCGCGAACCCGTACACGTAGCTCTGGCCGTCAGCGGATATCAACACGCGGTTCGGAACGAGGCCCGCGGGATCCGCGAAGGCGATCTCGCGCCACACCGTGCGTGTCCGCGTCGCGAGATCGAACCGCAGGATTTGGATCGGTGTGCTCCGACTGTTTGAAAGCCATAAGGCTTTCCCGTCCACGCTCCAGCGCAGCGGGTTATCGCCTCGTGCGAGACCCTCGAGTGGATCCGGCTGCTCGCGGTCTGGATGGTACAGGAAGAATTGTCCAGCCGAATCGGTCGTCACGACTCTGGAATCCGGCGACACGACCACCGGAACCGTCAGCCGCACGCCCTCCGGCGTGATCGGGCGTGGGGATCCGGTGGTTGTCGACTGCACGTAGACCCGCGGCGGACGACCAGGCTCGGCCGCATTGAACACAATCCGGGCATTGTCCGGCAGCCAGGCCGCGAACGTGTTGGTCAACTGCAGTCGGCCGAGATCGAGCGCCCGTGATTGACCGGGTCCGGTCGGCATGATGGTCGGAAAACTCTCATCCTGTTTGCGAACGAGCACCCATTGCCCGTCCGGCGAGAGCGCCATGCTCACGCCCTCCGTCAGGCGGATGGCGGGCGACCCATCGGTCTTCCGCAGAAACACGACTGGCGTTGGACCTGCGCCGACACCGCTCTCCTGGAACAACAGCGTCTTGCCGTCGCTCGACAAGTCCTTCGACGTTGACCAGTCCAGCCACGAGAGATCGCGCTCGCGACTCGAGCCGTCGGCCACACCAATCATCTGTGCTCGGGCGACCTCCGAGGCCGCCAACACGCGACCGTCGGGCGCGACATCCGCAATCCACAGCGATTCCGGGCTCCGCTGGACGACGCGCTCACGGCCGTCCCGGGTTACGGCGCGCAGCGAATAATCGAGGCCGACTTCCGAGGCACTGAACCAGACCTCATTGCCGCTCCAGGCCGCGCACCCACAGGCTGACGAATACTGCTGGGACAACCGCGTAACGGCGCCCGATCGATCCACGACGGTCAGCCGACCACCGCCCGGCGGGTCGCGGTCGATGAACGCCACGAGACTGCCGTCGGGTGATAGGCGAACGCCGTCAACCGGCGCGCTCGTCGTGTACAGCGTTTTCCCGATCGGATACTCAATCGTACGTTCTCGACCCTTTGCACGCAGCACGGCGAGGGAGGTGCCATCGGGCGCCCAGTCGGCCGCTACGACGTTGTCGACCAGTTCGCGTGGGGCTTCGCCGCCGAGCGGTACCTGCGCGAGCGTGCCCGATTTGGTCAGGATCGCCAGTTCCCCCGAACGCGAAACCGCCAACAGCCTCGCGTCCGGCACGGGGATGGGAACGGACTGCCCTGTATCCAGCCGCATCGAGAAGGTCTGAGCCGGCTTGCCCTCCCACTGCGCCGTGTAAAGGATCGTCTGACCGTCAGGCGAGAACCTGGCGTTGTCGATGGTTCCGCGACGGAACGTGAGCTTCTTGAGCGTCGGAGACACGGTCGGTGCGAATCGGCGGCCCGCCATGTAGGTTCCTGTCATGCCAAGCGCCGCGAGAACACCGAGCAACGCCAGCCACGCCCCTGCGGGTCGCGTGCGACTGTGCGACTGCCCCTCCGACGGCCTCAACACCCCGTCGCGAATCCAGCGCAACTGCAGCGCGGCGTCGTGCGCCGATTGCAGCCGCGCGTCGGGATCCTTCGCGAGACACGTGCGGACGAGCACATCGAGCGCCGGCGGCGTGACCGGCTGAATCGTGGACAGCGGTGGCGGCTCGTCGCGCAGAATCGACGCGATCAGATTCGAGCGGCTGTCGCCCGTAAACGCTCTTCGGCCGGTGATCATCTCGTAGACGATGGCGCCGAATGCGAAGAGATCCGTGCGGGCGTCCGCATCCTTGCCTTCGAGCTGCTCGGGCGCCATGTACTGAAACGTGCCGACGATGGTTCCTTCGCCCGTGAGCGTGTGCGGCGTTGTCGGCAGAGCCGTGGCCGAGGCAAACGTACCGGTGCGAGCGCCGAACTTCGCCAGGCCGAAATCCAGCAGCTTCGCGCCGTCCTTCGTCAGCATGACGTTGCCGGGTTTCAAGTCGCGATGCGTGATGCTGGCACGATGCGCGCTGTGCAGCGCCTCGGCGATCTCGATGGCGTACTGCAGCGCCCGGTCGAGCGGCAGCGGGCCCTTTTTCAACCGCTGCTCCAGGGTCTCGCCTTCGAGGTGCTCCATGACCAGGAACTCGACGCCCTGATCGTGGCCGATGTCGTACAGCACGCAGATGTGCGGATGCCTGAGCGCCGCGATCGCCTGCGCCTCGCGCTCGAAGCGCTGCCGCAGTTCGGGCTCGTTCGCGAATGCGGAGGGCAGCACTTTGATCGCGACGGACCGATTCAATCGCGTATCGCGCGCCTTGTACACCTCACCCATGCCGCCGGCGCCGAGCGCCGCTTCGATCCGATAGGGGCCGAGCGCCGTGCCGGGCGCGACGCTTGGCGCAGGCCGCGCGAACGGATCGCCGCCTTCGCGCGCGCGTGCGTCGCCCGACAGCAGCGTCTCCACTTCGCCGCGCAGCGCGGCGTCGTCGCTGCACACATCTGCGAGAAACGCCGCGCGTGCGCCCGACTCGCGCGCCAGCGCCGCGTGGAAGATCTCGGTGATCTTCTTCCAGCGTTCAGGATCCATGGGTGAGCTGCGCGTGCAGCCAGGCCCGGGCCGCCCGCCACTCGCGATCGATGGTTGCCGGCGAGACCTCGAGGAAGCGGGCTGTCTCTTCGAGCGAGAGCCCGCCGAAGTATCGCAATTCGACGACGCGGCTCTTGCGTGCATCGAACGCCGCCAGCCGATCGAGCAGCGTGTCGAGCATCAAGACGTCGAATCCGGGATCGGGCGCAGCGGCGCCGAGATCGGTCAGGGACACGCGCACCCACCGTCCCGAGCGTTTGTCCATCTTCCGCCGGCGGGCGTGATCGACGAGGATGCGCCGCATCATCTGCGACGCCACGCCGTAGAACTGCGCGCGGTTCTGCCAGCTGGCGTGCTTCTGACCGGCCAGCCGAAGGTAGGCCTCGTGAACGACTGCGGTCGCCTGCAGCGTGTGATTCGGCCGTTCCTGTCGCAGGTACGCCGCAGCGCGCCGCCGCAGCTGCTTGTAGACCAGGGGCACGAGACGGTCTCCAGCCTCCCGATCCCCCCGGCCCCACGCACGGAGCAGCCCGGTGACGTCAGGGCTCGATTCGCTGTTCAAGGTATTGCATCAGATCCTCTGGCCTGGCCCGTTCAAAGTCAACAGCCCGAGTGAGTTCCGGGGCATGACGAGGTTTCGCCGAGGTTCTCGCGTCACGGTCCGGAGGCCGATATGGCTACGGAGCGCGACGGCCACAATCGAGCGACATCCCGCGCAGCCGCGGCGCTGTGCCTCATCGGACTCATGCTGGCCCCGGCTCGGGCAGCTGCCGCAGGCTTCGACCACGTTCGCTCGGAGGACGCGTACGTGCGCGCGCTGCTGGACAGCGGCTACGCGCGCTCCGCGACCTTCAAGGCGCTCGTCGACGAACTCGACTCGCGCCCGGGCATCGTCTACATCGTCCAGGCCGTCGCGCTCTCGCGTGGCATGGATGGTGCGCTGCTCCACGCCGTCGCGGGCTCGCCGGAGATCCCGATGTTCCGCGTGTTGCTCAAAACGAACCTGGGGCGGGATTACGCCGTTGCGGTTCTCGCGCACGAACTGCAGCACGTCCTCGAGGTGCTGCGCGCCGGACGGCCAATGGACAGCGCCGCGATGGCAGAGTTCTTCGCGGCGCTCGACGATCAGGCGGCGGATTCGAAATTCGAAACCGAGGATGCACGCGCCATCACGTCCCGCGTGCTGGACGAGCTGCGGGTGGGCCGCCGGCGGCGATGACGCTCTGGTCGAACTCTTTCACCTCGGGAAATTCATGCGTTGGAGCAGCGCCTGAAAGCGCGGATCCGATCGCGCAAAGTCCTGGGGTGGACCCTGTTTCATGTGCACCAATCCGGCGCGGGGCGATCGTGGCAGGAGGCGCATTTCGTGCGGTAGAGCGTCTCCCCGTCAGGGTACCCCCTGAGTAGCCGGGAATCCCGCAGCGACCATCAGAACAAATGCAACCACGAAGACACGAAGGCACGAAAAAGACATGTTGTTCTTCTTCGTGGTTTCGTGACTTCGTGGTTGCATTAGAGATACTTCTGGAACCAGGCCACTGCTGCCTCGACTGCGGCGTCGAAAGCCTGCGGCGACGTGAGACCATGCGTCGCGCCGGGGATTGTGGTCACGCCATTCGGTCCCTTCAACAGCTTCGAGGCAGCGACCGCGTTCGTGGCGTTGTTCACCTTCGCATCCTTCTCCGCGACGACGAACAGGATGGCAGTTGTCTGCGGAATCTGATCGACGTACCAGAACGGATGGTACTCGGCCAGGGCGAGCTTCGCTTCCTCGTCGTTCATCACCGCGCCTGCGGCCGCGGTTGCGGGCGCCTGTCCGCTTCGCGCCAGCCGCACCATCGCCGCCTGCTGCGCCGACGTCGGCTTCATCGCCTTGCGCGGCGTGTCCTGGCCGTCGATGATCGGCGTCTGCGCAACCGCCGCCTTGACACGAAAGTCGACTCCGGCGGTCACCACAACATGACCGCCGGCGAGGCCGGCGCCCCAGACACCGATCCGCGCGCGATCCACGCCCGGTTCGCCCTGCAGGTACGAGATTGCGTTGCGGATATCGAGGATCTGCGCGTCAGGGATCGATCGCCCGCGGCGGACTCGCATTTTCGCCGTGTGCTGTGAGAAACGCAGCCGGTCGTCCCACCGAAGCGGTTCGGCCAGATAGAGAAAGCCGCCGCTCTTGCCCCAGCCGCGATAGTCGATGGCCATCGCGACCATGCCGCGCGCGGCCAGCTGCGCCGCGTACTTGTCGATCGACGCGGCCGTCTCGCCCGCTGCCGGCGCGAGGACGACAGCGGGGGCCTTGCTGTCGGCGGTGAATCCCTTCGGCGTATAGATCTTCGCGTAGCACTGCACGGCTTCGCTGAAGAACTTCACCTCTTTCGAGCTGACGCCGTCGGGTGGGCTTCCGGCTTTCGCGGGTTGTGCAATCGCCGTACTCGAGATAAGCCACGAAGACACAAAGACACGAAGAACCTGTAGCCTTCGTGCCTTCGTGCCTTGGTGGCACATCGAAGTCATCGCCGCACCTGCTCGGTCGATGTTTTTGTCGGCGTCGAGGAGCCCAGGTATTTCAAGAACCACTCAGCCGCGAGATTGGACCCGACCTCGAACCCCGTGTTCGAGTACGCCTGAAAATGCGTGAGCTCGGGATAGACAATGGTTTGCGCGGTGATGCCGTGCTCGTTCAGATACTTCGTGGCTTCGATCGCGCCGCCGGGGCCGTTGGTGAGCTCGTCCTTCTCCGCCGGCAGGAACAGCACCCTGGTCGACTCGGCGATTTGATCGAGCGTCGCGCCCGGCCGCACGTCGCGGTTCCGGAAGTTGCCGAACAGATCGATCTTGCTGCGGAAGGAAAACCCGCCGTCCACCTCGGCGCCCTGCCCCGTCCTCGCGCGCTTGATCGCATCGTCCACCATCGCCGCCTGCGGACCGGCCGGCGCCGGCGCGGGACCGCGCGGCACCGGACGCGGGCCGGCGACTTGTGCCACGACCGCCTTCGCTCGCGTGTCGAGTGCGGCGACCGCGATGACGACGCTGCCGGCGTTGCTCGATCCCCAGATGCCGATGCGATCCGGATCGACGCCCGCCTCGCCCTGCAGATACGACATTGCCGCGCGATAGTCGTCCACTTCGTGCGCGTTGTTCAGATTTGTACGCTTGACGACGACACGCAGACGTCTGTCGGTAACTGTAGGTCCGGCTTTAGCCGGACCTACACGCGGCGGTCGCTCGTGGGATCCGGTTCGAGCAGCCGCAGATCGTCGGAGCCGCTGCCGCTGAACCCGTAGCTCTGGTAGTCGATGGCCATCGCGACGAGCCCGCGTTCAGCGAACCGCGCGGCGTACTTCTCGATACCGATCGACAGCGCGTTGATCCCGTGGCCGACGACAACGCCCGGCCGGCGATCGGTGGCCTTGAATCCCTTCGGGAAAAACAGCTTCCCGTAGAGCGGCGTGCCGCCGTCCACGTAGAACGTGATCTGTTTCGTCGTGACGCCGTCCGGGAGCGTGTAGTCCCAGTCTCGCGGCTGCGTGCCGCCCTCACGCTTCATGTCGGCGTCGGTCGCCTGCTTGTGGAACTCGGCGCGATTCTTCTCGACGAGATCGGTGCCGATTTGCGCGACGACGGACGAGGGCGCCAACCCGAGCGCCGCCATCGTGCCAAGGCCAATGACGAACGCCGGATGCCGGCACACAGCCATGGCAATCTCCTGTGAGAAACGACGGGCCGTATCCTATCATCGAGCTGAAAACAAGGAGGCGCACGTGATGCGGCTGATGATCGTCGGGCTCGCGGCCCTGGCGCTGGGCGCCGGCGGACAAACCGGCGCGAAGAACGTCGAGCGCGACATTCATGCGATGGAGCATCAATGGAATGAGGCGCGGGCAAAAGCCGACGTGGCCACGCTCGAGCGCATCCTGGTGGACGACTGGACCGTGACGCACGGCGACGGCACGACGGACACGAAGGTGCGTTACCTGACGGATCTGAAGTCCGGCGCTCGGAAATTTTCTGGCGGGGTCACCGAATCCGATGTGACGATCCGCGTCTACGGAGACACCGCGGTCGCCGCCGGCTCCAGCAATTCGACCGTCACCCTGAACGGCCAGGCGCAGGGCGGCGCGCTGCATTTCACGCGCGTCTACATAAAACGCGACGGCGCGTGGAAGATGATCGTGTCGCACGCAACCCGCCGACAGCCCTGAAAAAAAGCAACCATGAAGTCACGAAGTCACGAAGAAAACCTATTGAGGCTTCGTGTTTTCGTGTCTTCGTGGTTGCATTCGGAACTACTGGCTCTTTTTTCCCGCCGCCAGGTAGGCCTTCGACTGCGACTTCACGACGTCGAGCAGGTTGCCCATCGCCAGGTTGACGTCGATCAAGTGCAGGCCCCAGCTCGCGTTGGGCTGGCCGTTCTGCATGACGTCGCCGGTGATCTCGTCGGTGCGCGGATCCGCCGGGTTGCCGTGCACGGTCACCTCGAGATACGAGCCCTTCTCGTTCGACACACATTGCGCGGTCAGCAGACCCGGGACACTCACAAACGGCGTGTCGATCGTCTTGGCGGGAGTCACCCACGGCTTCGGCTGGGCGGCCGACCCCGTAATGCTGCTGCCACCGGTCGAGAGGTACGCGTGGAGCGCGCCGCTGCCGCCGCCCAGCGCCGCTGGATTGGAGCACGCCGCCTGCATCGAGTTGTCCCCGGCGATCCGGCCAAACAGCGAGTTCCCAGGCGGCGGGATCGTGGAGCGGAACGAGGCGTACGCGATCGCGCAGCCGGTGTCGGTCGCTGAATGGCACAGCGGGATCTTCTGAAACGCGCCGCCGACGTCCTTGCCTTTCGGCACCGACAGGCTGGTCCCAAGGAGCAGCGCGGAGATCAGCCGCGCCTGCACCGGCTTGCCGTCGATCTCGCTGCGGATGAGCTGCGTCAGGACGCCGGATCCCTGGGAGTGCCCGATCAGCACGACGCCGCGGCCGTTGTTGTCGTGCTGCAGGTAGTAATTCCACGCGTCGAGGACGTCGTTGTAGGCGAGCTCGCGGTCGCGAGTCATCGGAGTCCCGCCGGAGAGGCGGGCGCGCAGCGCGGCGAGGGTGACCTGCCGGTACATCGGCGCGAACAACCGGCACGCCGCGCCGAACCGGGCGAACTGCGACCGCACGACGCCTCGCTCGGCGGGATCGATGTTCATGTCGCTGTTCGCCGACGGGTCGGACGACACCGTCGGGTAGACGTAGAAGCAGTCGATCGGTGGATTCGCCAGCGGCTTGAACTCCTCGCGCATCAGCGCGCCGTCCGCAGCCACGATCGTCGTGTTCAGGTCGATCGTGCAGGCATCGGTCCGTCCCGGTCGACAGAGCCATGCCCGACCGTCGCTGTAGTCGTTCTTCTCGGCCGCGATCACCCCCGTCGAGCAGAAGCCCGCCACGATCCCGATCATCAGTAGTCGACGATGCATACGCTCCTCTTTTGCTTCACGCGATCGCTCGCGCTTTTTCAACCAGCCGGACACCCTTCGTTTCCGGCAGCGCCCAGACAGCCATGCCCGCCAGCAGCGCGAACGGCGCGGCAAGCGCAATGCCCGCTCCGAATGTGGAACGCGCGGCCACCCACGCGATGATGACTGGCGCCAGGAACTGCACGCCGCTCGACACGTTGTAGATGATACCCAGCGCGGCCGCGCGCACCGAGGTCGGGAACAGTTCGTTCAACAGCGGCCCGATGCAGCCCCAGTTGCCCTCGCCGAAACCGACCATGAACATGAACGCGAAGATCGCCAGCGAGTAGCCGCCGCCGAGCGTCCACCCGAGCGTGACCATGAGCAGCCCGATCGCCTTGATGAATGGAAAACGCCGTGAAGCTCGGGCGCCGGCCGAAGCGATCGCTCGAGAAACCGAAGGCGATGTAGCCGATGAGCGATCCGATCTGATCCATGAGGAGCAGCCAGGCCGAGTCGCCGAGCGAGAGTCCGCGGATCTGCGTGAAAGTAGGTCGGCAGCCAGATCGTCTTGAACCAGTAGGCCGCCATGTTGAGCGTCGTCACGGTCATGGCGAGCGCGGTCGTCCTCCGCAGCGCCGGGCCGATCATCTCCGACGACACGCGCCCGTAGTGGTGACCCGCGGCCGACGCCCGCTTGCTCTTCTCGAGCAGCCAGACGTCGGACTCGGGCATCTGCCGACGGATGAGGACGACGATGCAGCGCCGGCAGCGGCCGACACCATGAAGGCCGCGCGCCAGCCGATCCACGGCGCCAGCAGGTTGCCCATCATCGTCGCGAAGAACCGCGCGAACGCGGATCCGCTCTGCAGGTACGAACCGTAGCGGCCGCGCACGTGCGGCGGCACCGTTTCGCCGACCATCGCGTGCGCCACGGCCCACTCGCCGCCGACGCCAATGCCGGTGATGGCGCGCGCGATGAGCAGCGTCCAAATCCCCGTCGCCATGCCGGACAGCAGCGTGCCGATGCTGTAGATGAGGATCGTGATCATCAGCAGCGGCTTGCGGCCGTACCGATCCGCCAGCGCGCCGCCGAGAAGACCGCCCACTGCCGTGAAGGCCAGCGCCGTCCCCAGCAGCACCGCCACGTCGTCTGCGCGACAGCGCGAGATCCTTCGTCAGCGACGTCGATGCGACGAGGAAACTGAGGAGCAGCAGGTCGTAGAAGTCGAAGATCCAGCCGATGAACGAAAACGCCAGGATCTTGCGGTGGATCGGCAGGACGGTCGGGCTCTCGCTGAGGAGGGGCATCTTGGAGCGCTGATTATAGCGTTACGAGAACACGGAGGTTTTCGGAGGGCACGGTTTTAGACGGAGGCACGAAGGCACGGAGGAAAACGGACAGAGACAGCGATGGGCAGTTCGACGGGTCGAACTTCTGTCTTCTTCGTGCGTCTTCGTGTCTCCGTTCCTCCGTGTGAGATCCGTGCGCTCCGCTACCTTCGTTGGCTCAGATACAGGGTGCGTTGTCGCCGCAGCTCGCTCGCGAGCGGGTCGGCGGGCGCCAGGAGAAGCGCGGCGTCAATCGCCTCGATCGCGCGCTCGAATTGACCGTCGGCCGCGTACGCGGATGCGAGGTTCGCGAACCCGTTGGCCACGGCCGGCTGCAGCCGCACGACCTCTCGATACTCTCGAACCGCGTCACCGAACTTGCGCTGCTGCATGAGCACGCTGCCGAGGTTGTTGTGCGCGTTGGCGTATTGCGGGTCGATCTCCAGGGCGCGCCGATACTCGGTCGCGGCTTCATCCAGCCGGCGGGCGACGGTCAGCGCGGTGCCCAGGTTGTAGTGTGCGGCGGCGGACCCGGGTTTCAGAGCGAGCGATGCGCTGAAGTGCTTCACTGCGTCATTGGCGCGCCCCAGTTCGAGATTCAGCAGGGCGGCATCGTCGTGCAAGCCGGCGTCGCTGGGATGCTTCTCGATCTCCACGCTCGTAGCCGATCACGTCTTCGGCGAGGACCTTCGGCCGAAAATCACTGATCAGCCGATCGAGCTCGCTCGCGTCCTTCGTCAACACCTGGATCCAGAGATCGCCCATCTCGTCCGATGAACGCTGTCCCCACCTCGCCCGTTTCGGCGGCTGATCCGGATTGCGCGGGTTCTCCGCGGAGTTGTCGTAGGTGTAGCGCATCGACAGCCGCGTTCCTTTCGGAAAATGCAGCGGCGTGGCGAACCGGTAGACGTGCTGCCACCGGAAATCCCAGTCCTTGATCCCGATCAGCGGCCGGACGGTGCCATCCGGCAGCACCGCCTCGCCCCGCACGTCGCGCGCGCGGTAGTGCGCGTGCGGCTGCACGGCCTGCACGTCCACGTCCACCGGCACCACGTACGAGTCGGTAATCGTGTACTCCTTCTGACCCGCGGGAATGTCGATGCTCTGCCGCCCGAGACGCAGCATCGCCGGCGTCCGCGTCGGCGCCGCGTCGCTGAAATACAAGCCGACCGACGGCGCCACCGATTCCGGCTTGCCGCTCGGCCGCATGTGCAGCTCGACGACGAGATCGGAGTGCACGTCGAGACGCCAGGACAGATCCTTCGGCAGCAGCGGCGCAACCTGGCCGGGCGTCCAGCCGAGAAAATGGCCGGCGGGGTACTGCGCCGAATGCGCGATCAACCCGTCGTATCCCGGACCAGGCTGCGCCTCGTCGAGGCCGCGCGATGCGGGCGTCTTGTCGATGCGGATGTTGGCGTGATGCACCACCCTGGGATTTCCCGGACGGAATTCGAGCGCCCGCACGAATCGAATGGCCGATGTCGGAATCGGGATCACGAAGATTCGAAACGCATCGGTGCCGTCCGGCGGCAGCGTGTACGCCTGCGGGAGCGTGATGATGACGTCCGGCTGACCAAGCTGCCAGCCTTCGTTCCACGTCCGCGCCGGCGGGCGCGGCGACGGGTTGCCTTCGGCGCTGCCCTCATCCACCCAGCGGCGGATCAATCGGATTTCCTCATCCGAGAGCGGACGCTGATCGACGAACGGACCGTTTGACGGATCGGCCTTCCACGGCGGCATGTAGCGTCGTTCGGTGACCGCCGCGACGAGCGCCGCACGGCGCTTCACGTCGTCGTAGGTAAGCAGATTGAACGGCCCCGATCCGCCGGGGTGATGGCACATCGCACAGCGATCGGCGACGAGCGGCGCGATGTCTTTCGAGTAGGTGACCGGCTGTGCAAAAACCTCGACATGAGTTAGCACAAACGCGACCGCAAGCAGACGTTTCAAAATCGACGTGGGGTCCGCCTTCACGTGGACCAAGGTCCGGCTAAAGCCGGACCCCACGTACAGCCAGGTCCGGCTAAAGCCAGACCCCACCAAAATACGTCTTCCTCGTGTTTTCGTGTTTTCGTGGTTGCCTTTGGTCGTCATCGCGCGAAATCGGCGATGAAACAGCCCACGGCCTGTGTGGTGGGTCGCGGAATCGGCTTGCCGGCCAGCACCGCCGTCAGCGCGTCGGCCAGATCGTGCGTCGTCGGCGCCGGCCTCTCGAGACCGAGATCCACGTAGCGATCGTCGATGCGGCCGAGGTACGCGACGCGACCGCCCGCAACAACGGCGGCTTCAGGTGTGACGGTCGCCTTGACGTACTTGACGAGTGCGAGCGCCGGATCGCGCAGCGCCTCGAACGAGCCGTCGTAGCCGAACGCCGCCATGTGCTCGCGAATCGCCGCGGCCTGCTCCGACGGATTGGGATAGACGAGGCGAAACACCACGCCTTGTCGCGCGAACGTGGACACGATGCGGCGCACTTCCGGCGCGTAGCGGTTCGAGATGGGGCAATCGGTGCTCGTGAACAGGAACACGATCGCCTTGGTCCCGGCCGGCGCGGCGAGCGCGTCGACGGCTGCCCCGTCGATCGTCAGCACGCGCACCTCGGAGGCTCCGTGGACGGTTGCCGACAGCAGCAGGCAGACCAGCGTACATCTGAGAATCACGGTCGAAGCCAAGATAGCACGAACAAAAAAGGGCTGAGGCGTTTCCACCCCAGCCCTTCGACGAACCACGAACGACGAACGAAGGTCGAAGACCTACGAACGTCGCCTTACCAGTTGACGACCGCCGCCAAACGAAGCAGACGGCCCTGGATGATGCTGCCCGGCAGCAGGTAGCTGCCGCTCGACCCGTTGACCGCCGTCGGCGTCGCGCCGACCCCCGTCAACGTGTAGGTAGTCGACCGAGCGGTGAAGAAGTCGCTCGAGTTCAACGCGTTGAACACGTCGACCTTCGGGTCGATCCGGAAGCGGCCGACGGTAATGCGCTTCGAGACCGACAGGTCGAGCTGATTCAGCCGCGGCGTGAGCAACGTATTCGGCGCGTCCAGCGGGACGGTCAGCGTGGACAGCGCACCCGGTGCGATGAGCGCGCCGACGACGCAGCCCTGCGACGCCGAATTGCCCGGGCACGCCGTGTACCGCGTCGCCGCCGTCACGGTCAGCTGGCTGGCGAGCCCGCTGATGTTCGCGAAGTTCGGCGCGCCGGCGCCGCCCGCGGTCAGCGCGCTGGTCCCGAGGACGTAACCCGGCAGCCCCTGATACGCGCCGGCGAAGACCAGCCCGTACCAGGGCAGCGGAACCATCCCGACGAGCTTGATGCCCGTCCGCCATGGAATCCCGCTGTTCTCCTGATCGCAGTAATTGGCGCCGCCGATTCTGATCAGGAAGTTCGGATTCGAGGCGGCCGCCGTGCAGGTGTAGGCGATCGTCCGCTCGGTCCCGAATCCGCCCGAGAGGCGCGCGCCGCGCGGCAGCCGCGCGTTGAAGCCCATCTCGAACGAGTTGTACGTCTGCTTCAGTCCCGGATCGTTGGTGTCGATGTTCTTCGCCGCGAGGGTGCCGACCGCCGCGCTGGCGACGTCGAACACCGTGATCGGCGTTCCGTCGATGGGGCTGAACACCGTGACCGGTCGATAGCTGGCGTTGGTCACGGTCCCGTCGGCGTTGAGGGTGCCGGGCCGGTTGACGTTGTTCCGCTCCATGAAACCCTTGCTCACGTTGTGGAACCAGTCGAACGACACTGAGACGCCTTGGAACAGCTCGCGCGTGATGCCGGTGTTGCCCTGCAGCACGTACGGGCGCGTCAAGCCGGGATCGGGCTCCGCCAGCGAGACCGTCCCGAAGTTCGACGGGAGGCTGGCGAAGTTGATCTCGCAGGTCGGGTCGGTCGCGAAGGCGCAGCCCCGCGCGCCCTGCGCGACGTCGTCGAGGTTCTTGTCGGTCCACGGAAGCGTCGCATTGATGATGTTGCCGGCGCCCGGATCGTAGAGCTCGGCCAACGTCGTCGTGGCCGCCGCCATGAACTTGTTGAAGCCGAACTTCAGCGCGGTCTTGCCGTTGCCCTGCAGGTCGTAGACCACTCCGGTGCGCGGCGAGAAGCTCTTCCAGATCGGCATCTGCTTGTCGCCGTAGGCCGGAATGTTGGCGAAGCGCCCCGACTGCGCGGGCTGTCCGTCAACTTGTTCGTTGACATATTCCCACCGGCCGCCGTACGTCAACGTCAGGCGATTGAGCGTCCAGATGTCCTGCGCGAAGATGCCGAGGCTGGCGTTCAGGCGATCCCGCCACCGGGCCGGCGTCGCGAACACGGTCACGGTTTGCGGGGTCTCGACGCCGTTGACCTGCACGTAGTTCTGATACAGATCCCCGTTCGCGTAGGACGCTCGGTTGAACGGACCCCACGAATCCTGGAATCCGACTTTGACGCTGTGGGTGCCGGTGACGTAGGTTGCCGACGCCTGCGCGTTGTAGCGATCGGGATAGACGTTGTTCTGGAGGGCCGACGCCTTCCAGGTGAGGCCCGCGCCGGCGTCGACGTGGCGCGCGTTCGAGAACCATTCCGGCGAGCCATACGGCTTCTCGATGCCCGGTTGATAGAGGTTGTTGTAGCGCTCGATGTTGCCGGAATACCCGCCCTCGATGAGCAGCCGGCTGCTGACGGTCGACGTCCACTTGACGCTGTTCGTCGTATACAACGGCGAATTCCAGAGAACCGACGACGTCGTCTGATCGTCGCCGGGCGCCATCGCCGCGCCGCGATCTTTGAGGACGCGGTCGTAGTACCCCGACAGCTTGTTCCGCGGCGAGATCTGCCACGTGAGGCGGCCGAGGTAGCTGTACTGGTGCTGCGGGTCGACGCCCTGCGGACAGAGCGCGCCGCCGCGGCCGGCCAGAGCCGCCTGGCACCGCTGAATGCCGGCCGGCGTGCCGTCGGAAACGAGCGTGTTCGCGATTGGCTTGTTCACCGTGAAGAGCCGGAACGACGCGAAGAACCACATCTTGTCTTTCTTCAGCGGTCCGCCCTGCGTGAAGTTGGTGTCGTTGTAGGTTCCGATCTTGTCGACCGTCCGGACCCCTAGCGACTCCAGCTTGGGTGTCAGGTTGTTGCTCTGCATCTTGCTGCTCTCGTAGCCCTCGAACAGCGATCCGCTGAACCGGTTGCCGCCTTCCTTCGGCACCAGGTTGATCTTGACGCCCCCGGTCGGCGAATCGACCGTGCCGCCACCCGTCTGGTAGACCATTTCCTGGTTCGCGCCTTCGTTCAGATAGCTCTGGATGGCGCCGTCGCCCTGCAGCCCGTTCATGATCATGCCGTCGATCGTCACGGTCGTCTGCGCGGCGCCGAGGCCGTGCACCGTGAAGTAGGTCTGCTGCATCGCCTGCGATCCGCCGACGTCGGGCGCGGTCAACGACACGCCCACGACGAGCTGGCCGACCGATTGAATCGTGTGCGCCGACGGGACCGCGTCGAGCACGTCGCGCGACAGGACCTGTGCCTTGATGTTGGTCTGCACGTCGACCACCGGAGATTCGCCGGACACCGTCACGGTTTCCTCGACCGTGCCGACCTTCAAATCGCCGTTGATCGTGGACGTGAAGTTCGACGGCAATTCGATCGCGTCTTTCTTCACACTGGAGAATCCGGGGAGCGAGAAGGTAAGGGAGTAAATGCCGGGCCGGAGGTTTTCAATCCTGTACGCCCCGTTCGAGTCGGTGGTGACCGACCGCACCCTTTCGATGAGCGCGTCGCTAGCGGCTTCCACGGTCACGCCCGGAAGCACGGCGCCGGTGGTGTCCTTGACCACGCCGGCGAACGCGCTCTGTGCGCGGGCGGTCGTCGGCCACGCCAGCAGACACGCTAGCGCAAATACCGACAGCAGTAGTCTTCTCATGCTGTTTCCTCCTCGGAGTCCACGAGAACCAAAGTTTGGTCCGAGGAAAAACCTACACCGAAGGGTGGCGAGAATCTACGGGGAATTTGACAAACGGAGACGTCTGGCCCGCCGTTACGGAAACTTGGATCCGGGCATGCGGTAGGGTCGCCCCTCTTCATACATCTGCAATCGCTCCCGGAAGCGGGCCGCCACCTCGTGCGCCCCCGCCGCCGCCGCCGTGTCTACCCCAGCCCTGGCGGTTTTCACGGCTTCGGTGAAGCGTCCGGCAGCGGCATACGCCGCCGCCAGCGCGTCGAGCGATGCGACATCGCGTCCCTCGGTGACACTCACCGCCCGTTCTCCCAGCGAGATCGCTTCGGCGGCGTTGCGAAGGGCGGGATCGGCAGCGGTCGCCCGGATCCAGGCCAGCCCGGCCAGCGCCGGCGCGAAATCGGGTGTCAGCGTCAGCGCGCTCCTGAGCACACCCATGGCCTCGGCCGTTCGTCCCTGCGCCGACAACAGAAGGCCGAGATTCGCGCGCGCCTGGACGTTGTCCGGACGCAAGGCGATGGCTCGGCGATAGTGCTCCAGAGCCGGCTCCGTGCGTCCGAGCATGTGAAGCACGGCCCCCAGATTGTTGTGCGCCTGCGCGTAGTCGGGGTCGATGCCGAGCGCGGCGTCGAATGCCAACACGGCTTGTTCGCGCAACCCGCGCACCGACAACGCGATTCCGAGGTTGTAGTGCGTCTGCGCGGAGCGCGGATCGAGCCTGAGCGACTCGCTGTATTCGGCAATCGCCTCGTCGTACTGCCCGCCCTCGAGGTACAGATTCGCGACCGCGTCGTGGCGCAGCGGATCGTCGGGCGCATTGCGCAGGAGTTTGGAGTACGCGGCGAGATCGTCGGCACGCGCCTTACTGCGAACGTCCGTAGCCAGGCGCTGATGATCTGCGCCGGTCCGCGCTGCCACCTGCAGCCACAGATCGCCCATTTCGTCGGTCGTGTTCTGCCCCCACACGACGCGCACCGGCGGCTGATGCGGATTGCGCACGTTCTCGGCGGAGTTGTCGTAGGTGTAGCGCATTGCAACCGTGGTCCCCTTGGGCAAGGCGATCGGCGACGCGAAGCGGTAGACGTCCTGCCACCGGAAATCCCAGTCGTCGATGGCGATGAGCGGCCGCGTGGACCCGTCGGGCAGGGTCGCGTTCGCCTCCATGCGGCGCGCCAGGTTGTGCGCGTGCGGCTGCACGGCCAGCACGTCGACGTCGACGGGCAGCGCGTACCGATCGGTGATGACGTGCGCGCGATCGCCGGCGGGAACGTCGATTGTCTCGCTGCCGAGACGAAGGCCGACCGGCGTGCGTGTAGGCGGCGCGTCCGTCAAGAACAGCCCGATAGTGGGCTGGACCGGCTCGGGCTTCCCGGTCGGTTGCAGGTGCAGCTGGACGACGAGGTCGCTTCCCGGATCGAGCCGCCATTGCATGCCGTCAGGCGACGCGTGCGGCGCCTGACCCGGGGTCCAGCCGAGGAGTTGCCCTTCCGGATAGCGCGCCTCGACCACCATGCTTCCCGTGTATCCCGGCTCGGCGTCGCGGCGATCGAGCTGGCGCGACGACTGTGTTCGATCGATCCCAAGGTTCGCGTGGTGCACGACCCGGGCGTTGCCCGGCTGGAACTCAATCGCGCGCACGTAGCGGGGCGAGGTGAGTGGAATCGGAATCACGAACGTGCGGAACACATCGGGTCCATCCGCGCGCACGGTATACGCCTCGGCCATGCGGACGACGAGGTCGGGCGTGCCGAGCTGCCAGCCATCGGCGAATCTCGGGGGCGGCGAGAGGTCGGAGTGATCGCCTTCGACGGCGCCGGCGGCAATCCAGCGCTGCAATGTGTCGAGCTCGGCATCTGAGAGTCGCCGTTCGTTTTGAAAGTTACCCTTTCCCGCCACGGGCTTCCACGGCGGCATCACACGCCGCGCGGTCACCGCCGCAATCTGCGTCAGCCGCCTCTTCACATCGTCATACGTGAGCAGGCTGAAGGGACCGATCTCGCCGGGGCGATGGCAGTTCGCGCAGCGGGACCAGATGATCGGTGCGATGTTTTTGGTGAACGTGAGGCGCGGTTGAGCCGACACAGAGGGGACGGAGAACACGGAGACAAACAGCCACAGAGACACGGAGACACAGAGGGGCGCGCCGCAGGAGATTCGGCGGGAGCGCCGCGATGCGGCGCACTGTGGCCGAACCGATCGGAAACGTGAACCTGGAACATCCGAGAGGTTCACGTTTCCGGTCGGTTCGACCACAGCGCCCGGCCTGCTCCGCAGGCCGTCCCGCCGAACTGCGAGCGCGCCTCGCGTTCCGCGCCACCCGAACTCTCTTGTTTCCACGCTGTCTTCTCTGTGTCTCTGTGTCTCCGTGGCTGAATCACTCCGTGAGCTCTGCTTCCTCCGTGTCCTCCGCGCTGGTTTAGCATAGCGCTGTTGCCGCCCAAGAAAGTCGTTCGACCGCTCGCGCTGGAAACCCGCGTCGATCGCCCGATGCTGCTGCCGGCGGTCGCGATCTTCGCGATCGCGTTCGGCATCCGGCTCGTGCACGTGTTGCAGATTCGATCCGCGCCGTTCTTCTCCGTCCTGATGGGCGACTCCCGCGGGTACGACGAGTGGGCACAGCGGATCGCGGCCGGCGACTGGTGGGGGACGGAGGTCTTCTATCAGGCGCCGCTGTATCCGTACTTCCTCGGCGTTCTGTACTCGGTCGCGGGCCGGTCGCTGCTGCTCGTGCGGCTCGTCCAGGCGGCGATCGGGTCGGCGTCGTGCGTGCTGGTCGCCCTCGCCGCCGCGCGATTGATCTCGCGCCGCGCGGGCATTGCAGCCGGACTGATCCTGGCGTTGTACGCGCCCGCGATTTTCTTCGACGGTCTGCTGCAGAAGTCGGTGCTCGACGTGTTCTTCGTCAGCCTCGCGCTGTTATTGATCGCCCGGATCGAGACGGTCCGCCTAAAGGCGGACCCCACGTACGAGAAAAGGCCGGTAGGTGGGGTCCGGCTTCAGCCGGACCTACATTGGCTCTTGCTCGGCCTCGCGATCGGCGGGCTGAGCCTGACGCGCGAAAACGCGCTCGTCTTCGTCGTCGTTCTGCTCGCGTGGGCGCTGATGCGTTCATGGCCTTTGCGGTCTCCGCGGTCTTTGCGTTCACCTGCTGCGCTCCTCCTGGGCCTCGCGCTGGTTCTCGTTCCAGTCGCGACGCGCAACACGCTCGTCGGCGGCGGCTTCTTCATCACGACGTCGCAGTTCGGCCCCAACTTCTACATCGGCAACAACTCGAAAGCAGACGGGACGTACGCCTCGCTGCGCTTCGGGCGAGGCGCGCCGGAATACGAACGGCAGGACGCCACCGAGCTCGCCGAGCTCTCGTTGGGGCACCGGCTCCCGCCTGGAGAGGTGTCGAGCTACTGGACCGATCGCGCGCTGCAGTACATCACCTCACAACCGGGCGCGTGGGCACGGCTGATGGCGAGGAAGGCCGCGCTGCTGGTAAACCGGGCGGAAATGGTGGACACCGAAGATCAGGCGACCCACGCCGAGTGGTCGCTGCCGCTCCGCCTGCTCGGGCCCGTGGCGCATTTCGGCGTGCTCGTTCCACTCGCGATGCTCGGCATCGTCGCGACGTGGCCCCAGCGATCGCGGCTCGGTGTCCTGCTCGCCCTGCTGGTCGTCTACGCCGCGAGCGTGGTGATGTTCTACGTCTTCGCGCGGTATCGATATCCGCTGGTGCCGATGCTGATCGTGTTTGCGGCCGTCGCGCTCGTCGAATCACCGCGATTCGCGCGATCGCTCACGAAGGGCTCTACCACGGAGGACACGGCCACAAACGGAGGACACAGAAAACCAAAGGATTCCGTGCCCGCCGTTCGCCACAGTGCCCTCCGTGGTGAAGCCGTGTGGACGGTCGTGGCGATTGTCGGGACCGCGGTCCTGACCAATTGGCCGCTGCTGTCGACGAACAACATGCGCGCGGTCACCGAGAACAATCTCGCCGCCGCGTTGCAGGCCACCGGCCGCCTCGACGAGGCCGAAGCACACTATCGCCGCGCCGTCGATTTTCGTCCCGACTACGCGCCCGCCTACAGCAACCTCGGAACCGTGCAGCGCGCGCGCGGGCGGCGCGCTGACTCCATCGCCTCGTACGAGCAGGCGCTGCGCCTGCAGCCTGATTATCCAGACGCGCACTACAACCTCGCCAACGCGCTCACGGACGACGGGCGATCCGCGGAGGCGATCCAGCACTTTCAGATCGCGTTGCGGTCCGTGCCCGGATCAGCCGAGGTGCACAACAACCTTGGCATCGCGCTCGCGTCGAGCGGGAAACGCGACGAGGCGATCGCGGAATTCGAAGCTGCCCTACGCGCCGATCCGGCGGCGGCGAAGGCGCATCGCAACCTCGGCGACGCGCTGCTGGCAGCCGGGCGCGGACCGGAAGCGCTGACCCACTTCAAACGCGCCACCGAACTGGCGCCAGACGAGGGCTCGTTCCACTACGACTACGGGAGCGTGCTGCTCGAGGCGGGACGTCCGCAGGACGCCGCGGCCGAATTCCGCGCCGCGCTGAAGTCGATGCCCCGCGCACCCGAGGTGCACAACAACCTGGGCATCGCGCTCGGATCGCTGGGGAAGCTGGACGAGGCGATCGAGCAGTTTCAGGAGGCGCTGAGCATCAAGCCGGACTTCGCTGATGCGCGCAGGAATTTGACAATGGCTGGCGAGGCACGAAAACGCAAAACACCCTAGAGTGCTTCACGAACAAAGCACCCTAAGGTGCTGTTCGAGAAGAGCACTCTAGAGTGCTGGTCCAAGTCCTACCAGCGAACCCCCGTCCCGATCCCGATGATGCGCCCCTGCACGATGCTGTTGGGGCGCAGGTAAGTCGCCGCCAGGACGTTGGTCGACACGTAGCTCACGACCGCATCCGAGTTGTTCAGGTTGAAGATCTCGAGCGTCGGGAGAATCGTCACGCGACCCGCTTTAAACGTCTTCGAGATCTTCAGGTCGAGCTGATTGATCCGCTCCGTGTACGTCGTGTCCTGATCGACGAGTTGCACGGTCAGCGTCGCCGGCTGGAACGTCGCCGGCAGGATGAACGCGCCGGCCGGGCAGGGCGCCGGGCAGTTGGCCGGATACCGCGTCGAGTTCCGCGTGATCGCCATGTTCATGCTGCTCGTGCTGCCCTGGACGTTCTGGAACGAGGCGCTGATGGTTACGCCGTAGGGCAGCGGATACGACCCCGCCAGCTTGAACTGCCTCCGGAATGGAAGCCCGTTCTCGCGGTCATCACAGAAACGCAGGGTGTTGGGATTGTCGGGCGCCGTGCAGGTGACGTCCTGCTGCCGCTCGAAGGTGAACCCGCCGAACAGATTCGAGCCGCGCCCCGGCCGCGCGCGGAACTCCATCGAGTACGCGTTGTAGATCCGCTTGCGGTCCGGATCGAATGTGTCGAGGTTCAACGTGGGAGCCGCGGCCGCCGCAGCCGTCCGGCCGTACACCGTAATCGGCTCGCCGGTCAGCGGGTTGAACACGGCAAAGGGAGTGTAGTTCGGGTTCTGGACCGGATCGCCGGTGGTCACCCAGCTCCGGTTGATGGTCGTCGTCAGGTTGTGGAAGCCGCCGTGGAACCAGCTGCCTGTTACGGAAAGCTGCGGCATCACTTCATGCTGGAGCTCGAGGCCCTGCTCCACGTTCCAGGTCCGCGGATAGCCGCCGTACGTGTTCAGTGCCACGAACCCGAAATTCGACGGCAGCGCGCTGAAGTTGATCTCGCATCCAGGCAGGCCGTTCGTTCCGAAATTGCAGCCGCGGGTACCCTGCGCGATGTCGTCGCCGTTCACGTCGCGCCAGGCCAGAGCCGGCGACGTGGCCGTCGTGGCCCCGAGCGACCGGAGCCCGTTGTAATCCTCTGCGATACCGGTCGTCCGGGCGAGGTTGTATTTGTTGAGCGAGTACTTGAGCGCGGTCTTCGCGTTGCCGAACAGATCGTAGACAAGGCTCGAGCGAGGCGCCCAGTTCCGCCAGTTCGGCAGGTTTTCGATCCCCTCGAACCGCCGCTCGGGGACGAAACGGCCGGCCGCCGCGACGGCGGGGTCCACCTGCGCGTTGAGCGCCTCGTACCGGATCCCGGCGTTGATCGTCATCCGGTTCATCCGCCACGAGTCCTGCGCGTAGATGCCGAGATCGTAGTTCAGACGTTCACCGTACGTGGAGAGCGGCGTGTTGCGTATGTAGACCGTATCAGGGACGGTGAAGGCCTTCCCCGTGCTGTTGCTTCGATACTGCTGCGTGAGATCGGCGTTCACGTCAACGGTGTGGTAGAACGTGCCCCACGTCCGCTGTACGCCTACCTTGAAGCTGTGCGATCCCGTGATGTAGGAGACCGACGCATTGACGGCGTACCGTATCGGACTTTGCGTGGTCTGCGTCGGCGCCGCGCCCTTGCGGCCGCCCAGGTCGAGCTCGACCCTCGGAGCGCCAGCGAACCACTCCGGCGTACCCCGCAAATGTCCGATCCCGGGCAGGTAGCTGTTCGTGTAGTTCTCGGTGTTGTTCGACCAGCCGGCTTCGAGCAGCAGGCGATTCGTGACTGGCGACTGCCACTTGGCCGACGCCGTGTGGTACGCCGGCGAGTACCAGACGGTTGCGGCCGTCTCGGGATCGTACAGGGCCTGCATGTCGTGGCCGCGGAACTTGTCGACCTCGTCGAAGTAGGCCGAAAACTTGTTGCGGGGGCTGACCTGCCACGTCAGGCGGCCGTTGATGCTTTTGATGAACTGATCGTCGATGCCCTTGCTCCCGTCGTCGAAGAACGTGTCGGGAATGAAGTTGTTCACCGAGATGTAGCGGGCCGAGGTGAAGAACCACAACTTGTCCTTCTTGATAGGTCCGCCCTGCGCAAAGGTGTAGTCGACAATGCGATCCGTCGCGTTCCCGGTCGCCAGCCCCTTGTCCTTGTGCCGCTGCGTCAGGTTGTTGCCCTGCCACGTGCCGGGGCGATACGCCTGCTTGAAATCGCCGCTGAAGCGGTTGCCGCCTTCGCGGGGAATCATGTTCAGGCGCACGCCGCCTGCCTGGGTGTCCGCTCCGATACCGGAAGTCTGGTAGCTGACTTCCTGATTCATCGCGTCGTTGTAGTAGCTCTGGACCGCGCCGTCAGACTGCAGACCGTTCACCATCATCCCGTCCACCAGGACCGTGGTGTTCGACGTCGTCATGCCGTGCGTCGACATGTAGGTCTGCTGCATCGCGCGCGCGCCGCCCGTATCGGGAAGGCTCAGACTGACTCCCACGATCAGCTGCCCGATCCCCTGGATGGTGCGCCCGGTCGGAATTGAATCGATCTGCTCGCGATTGAGCACCTGCGTGTGGACAGCGGTCGTCACATCGACGATGGGCGATTGAGCGGAGACCGTCACCGACTCCTCGATCGCACCGACTTTCATGTCCGCGTTGATCGTGGCGGTGAATTCAGACGGCAGTACGACGTTCTCACGCCTGAAACTTTGGAACCCGACCAGCGTGAACGTCACCACGTAGGTGCCGGGCCGCAGGTCCACGATCCGGTAAGCGCCCTGCCCATCGGTGATCACTTCGCGGCTCTTCTCGATGAGCACGTCGCTGGACGCTTCGACGCTCACGCCAGGCAGCACTGCTCCCGAGGTGTCCTTGGCGACGCCGACGATGGCGCTTTGGGCGTGCACGACGCCGGGCAACACCGCGAGCAGCAGCACCGCGAAGGGACATGCGAGTAGTCGTCTGCTCATTACCGCGTCCTCCTTGGAGTCACGAATGATGGAATTGCAAGCTACTCGATGACATCAAGCGACGAATGAAGACGAAGGCTTACGAAATGTGACAAACACTACGCTTACGGTTTCCTACGGTCAAGGGAATTTGCCCGCGACGGACACACGGCTTGTCACCGACCGGAAATTTGGATTCCGTAGGTCCGCCTAAAGGCGGACCCCACGTATTGCGTTTCTGCGCGTTCGCGAAACGTACGTGGGGTCCGGCTTTAGCCGGACCTTCAGCCCCGTGGGACGAACGCGAGGAAGCGGCGGGAGTTGTCGACCAGGATGTGGCGGAGTGTGGCTTCGCTCACGCCCGCCTTGATCAGCATCGGACCAAAGACGGTGGCTGTCTGAGCAATGCCGGGGCCGCCGTTCTTTTTCAATGCACGGCCGGTGGCGAAGTCCGACGACAGCAAGAGGTGATCGACGTGGCCGGCTTCGAGAAACGCCAGAATCGTCGTCACTTTCTGCGCGTCCGGAACGATCGGGAGCGTCACTCGATCGAAACCGACGAAGACCCCGCGCCTGGCGAGCTGCTTGGGAATTTCGGCCTTCACATCGTCGAGGCAGCACACGTGGCCGATCGCGAGATGGCGCGGATCCGCGCCGGCCGATTCGAGCACGTCGAGTTGCTTGAGCGCGGTGTCCATGGGGATCGGCGTCGTAGCAGGACGAGTCCCGGTGTACGCGTTGTGCGTGAAAATCGGGATCCCCGTGCGCGCCTGCGCTTTGGCCACCGCCATGAACACCTTGCGCTCGTCGTCGGTCAGAACACCGCCTTGCTGACCGATTTCCCCGAAGGCGCCCAGGCGCTGCGCCGCGGCGTCGCGGACCAGATCGTCCGCGATCTGATCCGCGCTCTTCGCCGCGATGTCTGCCGGATAGTTGCGCTGCATGTAGAACCCGCCGCTCGCCACGATGTGGACGCCGGACTCGGTCGCGATCCGCTTCACCGCCTCGAGGTCCCGGTCCATGTCCGGGTGTCCGCCGTCGACAATGCAGGCCACGCCGTCGCGTCCGGCTGCTTTGGTCTCCTCGATCATCAGGTCCACGTCGTCGGTGAAGCTCGCTGGAGCGTCGCGGCCTTGCGCGGTTGCCATGGCGCGGGTCAGCGGGTAGCGGATCGAGAGGTGCTCGTGGAACAGGGTCGGTCCGGTAATCGTGTCGGGCGCGACGTCGCGGAGGAGCGTGCGGATGACGGCGCCGCGCTCGAATGCGGGCGCGGCATTCTGGGCTGAGAGGCCCGCGGGCTCAAGCGCCAGGCCAGCTGTGCCGGCGAGCAACTCGAGCGCGTCTCGGCGCGTGATTTTCGTGGCCATACGCGTCGTATTCTAGCTCGTGGTTCGACAGGCTCACCACGAGCGAGATTTCTCCGATTCGCTCGTCCTGAGCCTGTCGAAGGACGAGCCCGCGGATGCCGACTGAACCCTCGTCGGGGCGGCGGCGTCTGGCTTAGGGACACGGGATGCATGGTTTCGCGGACAGCCTCACCGGCGGCCTCTTGAGCGCGGATCACGACTTGGACCGCGAGTTCGAGGCGCGGCTGACCGAATCCTCCACTCTGGCCTTTCGCGTGGCGTACGGCGTCCTCCGCCACCGCCAGGACGCCGAAGACGTCGCCCAGGAAGCGTTCGTCAAGGCGTATCGCAACTTCCGGCAACTGCGCGACCGCGATCGGTTCCGCGCGTGGCTGGTTCGCCTGACGTGGCGCCTGGCGATCGATCGCCGGCGCGGCGATCGGCGGCGCGAGGCGCGCGATCGCAGCCCTGAAAAGCTGCGCCACATCAGATCAGAAGTGGCGGAAGGCTTCAGCCCTGCGGCGGAGGCGGATCTCGTCGCCAACGAACGTGCCGCGAGGCTGTGGCAGGCCATCGACGCCTTACCCGAGAAGCTGCGCGTGGTGGTCGTCCTCTCCGGCATCGAAGAACACGACCTGCGCGAAGTGGCGCGGCTGCTGGGTCTCCCGGAAGGAACCGTCAAGTCACGAATGTTTCTCGCGCGGCATCGGTTGAAGGAGCAGTTGCAATGAGCGATTTCCGACACGCTCACGCGTTGACCGACGACGCGCTCGACCGCGACATCGCGCAGGCGCTCGCGGTGGATCCGTCGCCGGAGTTTGCGGCGCGCGTGCGGACGCGCATCGCGAACGAGCCAGAGCCCGGGATGTGGCGAAGGGTTTTGGCCCTGCGATCGTCGTGGCTCGTCGCGTCCGTCGCGGTGGCAGCGGCGGTCGTCGCCACGGTTGTGGTGACTCGATCGGATCGTTCCACCGCGCCCACGATCACCCCGACGCTCACGGCACGCGCGATCGGCGCTATGTCTGTGCCCCTTCCGTACGTGGGGTCCGGCTTCAGCCGGACCTACAACGCTCAGGTAGTTCACTCGTCGCTTCGATCAGTAGGTCCGGCTGAAGCCGGACCCCACGTACCGCCCACTGTAGGTCCGGCTAAAGCCGGACCCCAGGTAGAGGTGTTGCTCGACCCGCGCGAGACGCGCGCGCTCCGTTCGCTGATCGCGGGCGTCCGCGACAGCCGCCTCGATCTCTCACCGCTTCTCCGGCCCAGTGCATCGGCGCCGATGGAGCTGCCGCCGGTCGACGACCTCGTCATCGCTCCACTTGCCATCGAACCGCTTGCGCCGATTGACGGCGCGCAAGACCCGATCGCGCGCGAGAGCGCGAGATCGGGTCAAGGAGTACGTTAGTGACCAAAACGCTTCCGACGCTCGGACTCGTGTTCGCCTTCGCGCTGGCCCCGACCACGCGCGCGCGCGCCCAGGACAAACCCGCGGCGCCCGCGCCGTCCAAGGCAGCCATGCAGGTGACGCCGCTCAAGATTCAGGTGCTGATCTCGCGGTATCAGGGCGAGAAAAAGATCAGCAGCCTGCCCTACTCATTGTCGGTCACGGGCGGAGGCGGCGGCGTGGAGCGTTCTGTCGGCGGCGTGGGGTATGTCGGCCGCGCCAACCTGAGAATGGGCGCCAAGGTCCCGATCGCGGCAACGACGTTTGCGCCTGCGGCCGATGACAAAAAAGCCTCGCCGATCCAGTCGTTTCAATATCAGGACGTCGGCACCAACATCGATTGCCAGGTCTGGGCGATTGACGACGGGCGCTACCGCGTCGAAATCACGATCGACGACTCGTCGATCTACCCCGACGAAAAGGAGATGCCCGGCCTCGTGAAAGGGAACCCGTCGTTCCGCTCGTTCCGCGCCAGCGACGCCATGCTCCTGAAGGATGGCGCCACCGCGCAGTTCACCACGGCGACGGACAAGGTCAGCGGGGAAACCGTACGCGTGGATGTGACGTTGACGGTGGTGAAATAGCGTGGTGCCCAGTGCTCGGTGCCCAGTGCTCGGTGCTCAGTGCACGGTGCTTTGTGCTCAGTGCACGGTGCTTTGTGCTCAGTGCACCGGGCACTGTGCACCGGGCACTGTGCACCGGGCACTGTGCACCGGGCACCGGGCACTACGCGATCTCGAATAGTCCAGCGGCTCCCATGCCGCCCCCCACACACATCGTCACCACGACGCGTTTGGCGCCGCGGCGTTTGCCTTCGATGAGGGCGTGGCCGACCAGGCGCGAGCCCGACATGCCGTAGGGATGGCCGACGGCGATCGCGCCGCCGTTGACGTTCAGCCGATCGTCGGGAATCCCCAGCCGGTCGCGGCAGTAGATCACCTGCACGGCGAATGCTTCGTTCAGCTCCCAGAGGTCGATGTCGTCGACGGTGAGACCCACCTGCTTCAGCAGCTTCGGCACCGCGAACACCGGGCCGATGCCCATCTCGTTCGGCTCGCAGCCCGCCACGGCGAAGCCCCGGAACACGCCCATCGGCTGCAGCCCCTTGCTCGCAGCAGCGCGGTCGCTCATCACCACGCACACGCTCGCGCCGTCCGAGAACTGGCTGGCGTTGCCGGCGGCAATGACGCCGCCTTCGACCGCGGGCTTGATCTTCGCCACGCCCTCGTAGGTCGTGTCGGCGCGGATCCCTTCGTCCTGGGCCACGGTGACCGATTGCGTCGATTCCGCTCCGGTGGCCTTGTCCACGACTTTCATCGCCGTGGTCATCGCCGCGATCTCGTCGTCGAACTTGCCGGCCGCGCGGGCCGCCGCGGCGCGCTCCTGGCTGCGGACGCCGTAGCGATCCTGCTGCTCGCGCGAGATGTTGTACTTCTTCGACACGTATTCGGCCGTCTGCAGCATCGGCCAGTACAGCTCCGGCTTGCACTTCAGGATCCACTCCTCGTTCAGCATGTGCTTGTTCATCTCGTTCTGGACGCACGAGATGGACTCGACACCGCCGGCCGCGTAGACCTCGCCCTCGCCGGTCATGACGCGCTGCGACGCGATCGCAATCGTCTGCAGGCCGGACGAACAGAACCGGTTCACGGTCATGCCCGACGTGGTCACGGGACAGCCGGCGCGGATCGCGATCTGCCGCGCAATATTCCGTCCGGTGGCGCCTTCCGGGTTGGCGCACCCCATGATGACGTCGTCGATCTCGCCGGGATCGAGCTTCGCGCGATCGATGGCGCTACGGAGCGCATGCCCGCCCATCGTCGCCCCATGGGTCATGTTGAACGCGCCCCGCCAGCTTTTGCACAGCGGCGTCCGCGCGGTTGAAACGATCACAGCATCAGCCATAAGGACCTCGAAAAACGCGACGTTCGACGTTCGTGGTTCGACGTTCGTGGTTCGAACGACGAACGAACACAATCACGACGAACGATGAACCTCGAACCTCGAACGACTCTATTCCATTCTACAATCGCCCTTCATGTTTGCGCTCGACGATGTCACCGTGCTCGATCTGTCGCACGCGCTGGCCGGCCCGTTCGCGTCCACCATGCTCGGCGACTACGGGGCCGAGATCATCAAGATCGAGCCGCTCGAAGGCGAAATCGCGCGCGCGTGGGGGCCGCCGTTCTACGGCGACGAGGCTGCCTACTTCGTCAACCTGAATCGCAACAAGAAGAGCGTCGCGCTCGACCTGAAGCATCCAGAGGGCCGCGCCCTCTTCTTCCGCCTGCTGGAGCGCGCGGACGTCGTGCTGGAGAACCTGCGCGTCGGCAGCGGGTCGCGTCTCGGGATCGACTACGCGCGCGCGTCCGAGCGCCAGCCGCGGATCGTCTACTGTTCGATCTCGGGGTTCGGCCAGGATGGTCCGTATCGCGATCGCGCGGCGCTCGATCTCGTGGTGCAGGCCGAGAGCGGGATGATCAGCGTCACCGGCGCGCCGGGCGGTCACGGCGTGCGGGCGGGCGTGTCGATCGCGGACATCACGGCGGGGATGTACGCGGCGTTCGCGGTGCTCGCCGCACTCCACGCGCGTGAACGTACCGGTCGCGGCCAGTACATCGACGTGTCGATGCTCGAAGGACAGTTAGGGATCCTCTCGGGCGTGGTAGGCGCGTACGTGGCGGACGGCATCGTGCCGAAGCCGATGGGCACCGCGTACGGCGCGTTGCTCCCCTACCAGACGTTTCAGACCAGGACGCGCGACATCGCGATTGGCATCGGCAGCGACAAGCTGTGGCGGACGTTCTGTCCGCTGCTCGGCCTGCCCCAGCTTGCCGGCGATCCACGCTACGTCAGCAATGCCGCGCGCAACGCCAATCGTCCGTCACTCATCGCGGCGCTGCAGGAAGCCTTTCTCCGAAAGACCTACGAAGAGTGGGAAGCGATTCTCCTGCCGGCCGGGATTCCGATGGGCGCCATCAACACGATGGACGCGGTCGTGGAACATCCGCAGCTTGCGGCGCGAGGCACGCTCGTGGAGTGCGAGCACCCGGTCGCCGGCCGCATTCGAATGGTCGGTCCGCCGGTGCGGATGTCGGACACGCCGGGAGCCGTGCGCGCTCCGGCGCCGCTGCTCGGGCAGCACACGGATGAAGTACTGAGGACGCGCCTCGGACTCAGCGACGATGAGATTGGCAGGCTGCGACGGGATCAGGTGATTCGGTAACGAGACGTTCGTCGTTCGAGGTTCGGCGTTCGACGTTCATCGTTCGACGTTCGAGGTTTGGGGTCCGGGGTTCGACGAACGACGAACCCGAACAAAGCACGACGAACCTCGAACCACGAACGGCAAGGAGCAGCTGTGGGCCTTTTAACAGACAGAGTCGCCGTAATCACCGGCGCGAGCAAGGGCATCGGCCGGGTCATGTGCGGCGTGTTCGCACGCGAAGGGGCGAAGGTCGTGTGCGCGGCGCGGTCGCAGGCGCTCGTCGACGAGGCCGTCGCCGAGATCACGTCGAAAGGCGGAGACGCCATCGCCGTCGTCGCCGATGCCTCCACCGAGGACGGCGCGAAAGCGATCGTCGATGCCGGCGTGCGAGCCTTCGGCCACGTCGACGCACTCGTCAACAACGCCGGCGACGGCGGACCCACCAAGCCGGTGCAGGAGTACGCCACCGACGATTGGTTCTACACCATCAACTCGTGCCTGACGAGTGCGTACATGTGCTCGCGATTCGCCGTGCCGGCCATGATTGCCGCCGGGCGCGGCGCCATCGTCAACATCGCGTCAATGGCCGGACGCCGCGGGCTCGCCTACCGCGTCGGGTATTGCTCGGCCAAGGCGGGCCAGATCGGCATGACCTACGGGCTCGCGCTCGAACTGGGCCGCCACAACATCACCGTCAACGCGATTGCTCCGGGCGCGGTCGCCGGCGATCGCATCGACCGCGTGATCCAGGGGCAGGCCGATGTACGAGGCGTGGACGTCGAACGGATGCGCCAGACATTTGTCGACCGGTCGCCGCTCCGGCGCATGTCCACCGCGGACGACATCGCGGCGCTCGCCGTCTTCCTGTGCAGCGACCACGCGCGGAACATCTCCGGGCAATGCATCCCGGTCACGGCGGGCGAGCCCGCGTGAAATTCTGGTAATTGGATAATCGGGTAATCGAGTAATTTATTGGAGCATTGACAGCCCAATCGCGCAATCAATTACCCGATTACCAAATTACCCGATTACCCGATTCACAAGATGCGCGCTGTTCTTTGTAAGACCTACGGTCCGCCCGAATCGCTCGTCGTCGAAGACGTGCCATCGCCCGTGCCCGGGCCTGGCGAAGTTGTCATCTCGGTGAAAGCGGCGGGTGTGAACTTTCCCGACGTGCTGATCATCCAGAACAAATATCAGGTGAAGCCCCCGCTGCCCTTTTCGCCCGGCAGCGAGGTGGCGGGCGTGGTGAAGGCGGTTGGCGAGGACGTCACACACGCGAAGCCCGGTGACGAGGTGTTTGCCTTCACGGTTTACGGCGGTTTCGCCGAGGAAGTGAAGACCGACGCGAAACGTCTGCTGCCGATTCCGGCGGGCATGACGTTTCCCACCGCCGCGGCGTTCGGCCTGACGTACGCGACCTCCGACCACGCGCTCCGCGATCGCGGCGAACTGAAAGCGGGCGAGACGCTGCTCGTTCTCGGCGCGGCGGGCGGCGTCGGCCTGGCGGCGATTGAGATCGGCAAAGCGTTCGGCGCGCGCGTCATCGCGTGCGCGTCCACCGGCGAGAAGCTCGCCGTATGCCGCGAGCACGGCGCCGACGCGACGATCAACTACGCCACGGAGGATCTGCGCGATCGGATCAAGACGCTGACCGACGGCAAAGGCGCCGACGTCATCTACGACCCGGTCGGCGGGCCGTACACGGAGCCGGCGCTGCGATCGATCGCATGGCGAGGGCGGCTGCTCGTGGTCGGCTTCGCGGCCGGAGATATTCCCGAAGATCCCGCTCAACCTGACGCTGCTGAAGGGTTGCGCGATTGTCGGCGTGTATTGGGGCGAGTTCACGCGCCGCGAGCCGGCGCGCTTCGCCGAGGCGATGCGCCAGCTGGGCGACTGGCACCGCGACGGCAAGATCAAGCCGCACATCTCGGCGACGTTCCCGCTCGAGCGCGCCGCCGATGCGCTCACGCAGATGGCCGAGCGCAAAGTGGTGGGAAAGGTGGTGCTGACGGCTAATAGCTGACAGCTGATGGCTGACAGCGGAAAGCTGACGGCCGGCGCCTATAATCACCCCTTCGGAGGCGTTCCATGATTCGCCGCACATTCATCGCCCTATGCATCGCAACGGTCCCCGTCATGGGCCAAGGGACGACTCCCGCTGCAGGTACGACGTGCACAAGCCTCGCGGCGTTGACGATTCCAACCGTCACTGTCAAGTCCGCCAATCTGGTTCCCGCGGGCCCGTTTACGCCGCCGGCCACCGCAGGGCAGCAGCCGACAGCGCTCACGCTGCCGGCGCATTGCCGGATCGAAGCGACGGCGCGGCCCACGCACGATTCCGAGATCAGATTCGAAGTGTGGATTCCCCCCGTCGACGCGTGGAACGGCAAGTTCCAGGGCATCGGCAACGGCGGATACTCCGGCGCGCTCGGGTACACCGGCAATGGCGGCCGGGTTGCGGCGCGGCTACGCCGTTGGCGAGCAGCGACACCGGCCATCCCGGCGACGACATGAAATTCGGTCAGGGACATCCGGAAAAGATCATCGACTGGGCCTATCGCGCGATCCATGTCATGACCGATGCCGCGAAGCTCATCGTGCGCAATGCCCAGGGCCGCTTCGCCGATCGCTCGTACTTCGTGGGTTGCTCCACCGGCGGCCATCAGGCGCTCTCGGAGGCGCAGCGCTATCCGGACGACTACGACGGCATCATCGCCGGCGACCCTGCGCACAACCGCATCCGCCAGACGTTCGGTTTCGTCAACGCGTGGATCGCGACGCACGGCGCGGACGGCAAGCCGATCATTCCGGCCGCCAAGCTGTCGTTGATGACCAAGGCCGCCGTCGACAGCTGCGACGCGATCGACGGATTGAAGGACGGCGTGATCGACGATCCGCGGCGCTGCCACTTCGATCCGGCGAAGCTCCTGTGCCCTTCGACAGGCTCAGGGCAGGCATCGAAAGATGAGGCGACGTGCCTCGACGGCGCCGCAGGTCGAGGCCGCGCGCAAGATGTACGACGGCACCAGGAACGCGCGCACGGGCGAGACGATCTACGCCGGCTGGCCCCGCGGCAGCGAGAGCTTCGGCGAGCGGCCGATCGAAGGGTGGGGCCAGTACGTGATCAACCCCACCGAGCCGATGCGCGTCGATTTCTTCCGCTATTTCCTCTTCCACGATCCGAACTGGGACTATCGGACGCTCGACATGGAACGCGATCTCGCGTATGCCGAGCGGAAGCTGGGATTCATGAGCGCCGTCGAGCGCGACCTCTCGCCGTACCAAAAGAGCGGCGGGAAGCTCCTGATGTATACCGGCTGGGCGGATCCGGTCGTGCCGCCGCACGACACGGTCGCGTACTACGACAGCGTCGTCAAAACGATGGGCGGCCTGGAGAAGACGCGCGAGTTCTTCCGCTTCTTCCTCGCGCCGGGCATGGGCCACTGCAGCGGAGGACCGGGACCGAATCAGTTCGACATGCTCGGCGCGCTCGAGCAATGGGTCGAGAAAGGTGTCGCGCCCGACCGCGTGATTGCCTCCCGTTCGACCAACGGCAAGGTCGATCGGACGCGGCCGCTGTGCCTGTATCCGCTGGTCGCGCGGCACAAAGGCACCGGCAGCACCGACGAGGCCGCGAACTTTTCCTGCGTCGCGGCACCACCGCCGGCGCCGCCGGCGAAAAGCACGACGGGACCGTTGCGGTGAGCTTCGACCGTCGTGATTTCTTGAAGGCGACCGTGGCAGCAGGTGCCGGCGCGCTGACGGCGGCGACCGCGCATGGTCAGCCGCCGGCCGGGAACCTGTTTCCCGGCTTCGACACCAGGAGAATTCAAACGTCCGGTGCGACGATCAACGTCCTGCGCGGCGGCAGCGGTCCGCCGCTGCTGCTGATCCACGGCTACCCGCAGACGCACGCCGAGTGGCACCGAATCGCGCCGCGCCTCGCGGAGCGCTTCACCGTCGTGATGACCGACTTGCGCGGCTACGGCGATAGCAGCAAGCCGCCGGACGGCGAGAACCATGCGGGCTATTCGAAGCGCGCGATGGCGCTCGACCAGGTCGAGGTGATGCGCGCGCTGGGCTTTCCACGCTTCGCCGTCGTCGGCCACGATCGCGGCGCGCGGGTCACCTGGCGCCTGGCCGTCGAGCACCCCGATGCCGTGACGCGCGCAGCCGTCCTCGATATCGTGCCGCTGCCCTACTCGACGGTGACGCGCGAATTCGCCGAGCAGTATTTCCACTGGTTCTTCCTGATCCAGCCCGCGCCGTTTCCCGAAACGCTGATTGGAAACAGCGCCGAGTTCTACCTCCGATCGCGGTTTCTGCGGGCGGGCGCCGGCACCAGCGCGATGTCGCCCGAGGCAATTGCCGAGTACGTGCGCTGCTTCAAGGATCCGGCGACGATTCACGCGACGTGCGAGGACTATCGGGCTGGCGCGACGATCGACATCGCGCACTCGAACGAGACGAAGGATCGGAAGGTGACGTGTCCGCTGCTGGTGCTGTGGGGCGAGCGCGGAACCGTCGGGCGCTTGTACGACGTGATGAAGATCTGGCGCGAGCACGCCACCGACGTGCGCGGCACGGCGCTGCCCGCCGGCCACTTTCTGCCGGAGGAAGTCCCCGACGCCACGCTCGCCGCGCTCCTCGCGTTCCTCTGACGCACCGGCGGGGCGTTGGTCACGCTGGACTCTGCAGCCTGTGGATGATCGCCAGCACCGTGCGCCGCGGCAGGAACCGGATCAGGCTGGCGCCCACGGCGTTGCGCATACCGGTGACAATGACGCGGCGGTTCTGCTGCCAGGCGCGATAACCCATCTCCGCCACGATCGCCGAGCTCATCACCGGACTGGCCCGGGCCAGGCGCGTTCGGCCGGTGCCGGCGCGCTCGCGGAACTTGCTGGCCGTCGGCCCGGGACAGAGGCAGCTCACGAGCACGCCCGTGCCTTCCGCTTCCTTCCACAGAGCCTCTGAGAACGAGAGCACGAACGCCTTCGACGCGTAATAGATCGCCATCAGCGGACCAGGCTGAAACGCGGCGGTGGAGGCGACGTTCAGGATCCCTCCACGCTTCTGGGCGAGCATCCTCGGCCAGTAGATGTGCGTCAGTTCCACCAGCGCGCGGCAGTTCACGTCGATCATCCCGAGCTGACCCGCGCGCTCGGAGCCGGCGAACGCATGCGCGACGCCGTAGCCGGCGTTGTTCACGACCACATCGACGCTGAGCCCGCGCGCCTCGATCTCGCCGGCGAGCTTCTCGCCGCCGCCGCGCGCCGCCAGATCGGCCGGGATCGGCGTCGCCCTGACTCCGTGCTTCGCGGCGAGGCGGTCCGCCACCGCCGTCAGCGCCGCCTCGGAGCGCGCCGCCAGGATGAGATCGTAGCCATCCTTCGCGAAACACTCCGCCAGATCCACGCCGATTCCCATGCTCGCGCCGGTGACGAGCGCGATCTGTCCTTCACCCCTGCGTCGTGGCGCCATCTGAAATTCTCCGCTACAGAGACGAAACTCCAACCGAACGCGATCGGCGGTAGATCACGAACCCAATCGCGTTCGTCACGACCACGAGCGTCATCAGCTTCAGCGCGAAGACCAGCCGGCTCTCGACCTGCACGATCGGAACGATCGACAGCGCGACGAACAGCAGCGTCATCAGGAATCCCGACAGCGCCGCGAGCCGCACCACCGCGGACGGCCGGCGCTGACTTCCCGCAGACCGATCAGTCGGAATCGCGAACATCACCAGGTAGGTCAGCGCGTAGAAGACCGCCGACGCGTTCCAGAGCAGCTGAAACGCCTCCTGCTTGCCGACGCCGACCAGCCCGAGCGAGGCTGAACGCGAACGTCACCGCGCCGACGAAGAGGATCGAGTTCACCGGCGTCCGGTAGCGCGGGTGCAGGCGCGTGAACCACTCCGGCAGCAGGCCGTCCCATCCGGCCACCATCGGCAGCGCGTGTTGCCGGTGAACATCACGCTCGCCTGCGCGAGACGCACCCACAGCAGCACGGCGATGGTGAGCGGCGCGATCGCCGCGGCGAGCCCGAGCGGTCTGAAGCCGACGCTCAGCACCTGCGGAATCGGCGCGATGAGATCGATCTGATCCTGCGGAATCAGCCCCAGCACCGAGCTGGTGCCGAGGATGAACATGATGGCGATGATCGGCGCCGCGATCATCACCGACAGGCCGATCGTCCGCACCGGGTTGCGGCATTCACCGGCGTGGATGGCGACATATTCGAACCCGCCGAATGCGCCGAATCCCATCTTGCCGAGCAGGTTGAGGCTCATCAGCGACACCACCGGCGCCGCCGTGGTCAGCGGATGAAACTCGGCGATCGAGCCGCTGGCGACATTCAGCCACGGCACGCACCAGCAGCGCGCGCAAACGTCACGAGCATGAGCGCGCCGCCCGACTTGTGCACCCACTTGCCGACGCGACAGTCCGCGGATCGCGAGCCAGCACGAGCGCCGCGAAGATCGACCGCGCTGACGCCGGCGATGAGCGACTTTGCTGTCGGTCAGCCAGCTCCGCCGACGGACCAATCGACGTAGGCGAGATACTGCGTCGCCTGGATGCCGGTCTCCGACGTGTTCAGGATCGCGAAGAGCCACAGATTCCACGCCACCAGAAAACCGACGAGCTCGTTGAATCCGAGCTTGGCCCACTGATACAGCCCGCCCTCGAGCGGCATCAGTCGATTGAGATGGATGACGACGATGGCCGACGGCACGTAGAAGAGCGCCGCCGCAATCAGCCAGAAGACGATGTGCGAAGGACCCTGCTTCGCCGCGACGCCCACCCACGGCAGCCCGACGATGAAGAGGATCTGCGTGAAGACGAGATCGGAGAGCCCCAGCTCGCGCACGAGATCGTGCGGCGCCGTCGACTCGGAGACGCGCTCTGCGGACAGCGGCACGGTACGTGGGGTCCGGCTTCAGCCGGACCTACATCTGCGCGGACGTGTCGGGCGCCACCGTGACCGCGGTGCCGTAGCAGAGCACTTCGGTCACACCGTTCATCACCTCGGTCGCGTCGTAACGGATGCCGATCACGGCGTTCGCGCCGAGCGCCTGAGCGTGCTGCATGGTTCGTGCGAATGCGTCGGCACGCGTCTTCTCGCACAGGTCGGTGAAGCAGCGTGATGTCGCCGCCGACGAGCGTCTGCAGCGCGCCGCCAATGGTCCCGAACACGGAACGGGATCGGACCGTGACACCTCGCACCACACCCAGTGTCTTGACGATCCGATACCCATCCAACGTAAACGCCGTCGTCGTCTTCGCATGCTCGATCATCGCTGTCCTTCTAAGGTCTACCTTCTCACTTCGAACTTCCTACCGCGGGGTGTCGTAGCCCATGATGCGCGGCTTCTGATCCGCCAGGCTGTCGGTGATCGCCTGCGACACGGCCACCGAGAACAGCGGCCGGATGTTGAAGTGCGTGTACGGGTTGATCTGAATCATGAGGATGCCGATGAGATCCTCCTGCGGATCGATCCAGAACAGCGTGCCGTTGGCGCCGCCCCACGTGAAGCGTGCCGATCGACAGCGCGTCGGGCGACTTCGCCGGATCCGTCAGGACGCGCGAAGCCGAGGCCGAAGCCGTAGCCGTCGCCTCGGATGTAGACCGGCTTGCCGGCGCCGATCTGGTTCGTGATCATCGCGTTGACGGTCATGCGGCCGAGCAGCCGCTGGCCGTTGTACTCGCCGCCGTTCAGCAGCATCTGCGAGAAGCGGAAGTAGTCGGCGGCCGTGCCGTTCAGCCCGGCGACGCCCGGGAAATAGGTCGTCGGCTCGCGGAACTCGGGCTTGCGGAAGCAGCGTGATCTTCCCGTCCTTGTCGGGACGGTAGATCGCCGCCACCTTGGCTCACCTTGTCGCGCGGCACGTTGTAGAAGGTGTCGCGCATGCCGAGCGGCTGGAAGATCTTCGTGCGGAGAACTCGTCGATCGTCATCCCCGACATCTTCTCGACGAGGATCGCCGACGAAGTCGGTCGACGAACCGTACTGCCACCGCTCGCCCGGCTGAAACGCCAGCGGCGATCCGGCGGCGCGCTCGATCGCTTCGAGCGAGCGTCTTCGGCCGCGCGGCTGCGCGCGGCCGGCCGGTCCTGCTGCGCGGCGATCGGTTCGCCGTCCGCGTCCGGTCGGCCCCAGGACCGTCGGTGAGCGGATTCGGACCCGCGGCCGGCGTGAGCGACAACCCTGACGTGTGCGACAGGACGTGACGCACGGTCACCGGACGCGCCGGCGTCGCGGCGGCCGGTCAGCGGATCGAGCACCTGCTTGTTCGCGTACGACGGCAGCCACTTCGAGATCGGATCGTCGAGCATGAACTTGCCGTCTTCCCACAGCATCATCAGCGCCGTGGACACGATCGGCTTGGTCATCGACGCGAGGGAGAAGATTGCGTCCTTCTCCATCGGCTGGCTTCTCTTCCTTGTAGCGCCAGCCCTGCGCCTCGAAGTGGACAATCTTGCCCTTGCGCGCGACGAGCGTGACCGCGCCGGCAATCTGGTTCGTGTCGATGTAGTCCTTGATGAACACGTTGATGCGCTCGAGCCGCTTCGACGACATGCCGACCGTTTCGGCTTTCGCGAACGGCAGATCGGGCTGGGCCGTTGTCGTGACGATCCCGGCAAGCAGGATGGCCGAACATGCGAGCAATGTGCGAGCCCTCATCGTCCCTCCTCAATTCATACTTCAGACTTCTGACTTCTGACTTCAGTGACGCCTACGGCGCGAAGCTCGATCGCGCCTGCACACCCCACGCACCGGCCTTGTTCGTGACCATCCACAGTGATTGGTACGTGGCGTACTTCGATCCGTCGGCCTTGTAGCGGCTGAAAACAACCTCGAAATGCACCTTCACCGGATCGTGCTGGCGCATCGTCACGGAATCGAGCGAGCTGCGCGCCCAGCCTTCGTTTCTCGTCAACCCCTCGAAATTCGTGCCCGCCTCCGAGGCGTCCTTCCACACGACGACGTTGCCCGTTTCGTTGATGCGTACGTGGGGATAGTGCAACGTCTTTTTGAGCGCGTCGTTGTCGCGCGCGTTGAACGCTTTGAAGAAGGCTTCGATTGGCGCCCGCGCTTCGGCCTCGTACGGCGCGCGCTGCGCGCGGGCCGGGGGCGCGACCATCGTCAAGGCGGCCACGAGCAAGACCCGTTTATCGCAAAACACGCTGAACACGCAGAGACAAAAGTTCTTCTGCGAGTTCTGCGGGCTCCGCGTTGATCGTCGGTTCGAGGCCACGCTGAGGCGCTACTGCGACGTTTGCCGGCGCTGCTGGAACCCTTCCAGGAAATCCAGCTGCGCCTTGAGCAGGTGGTTCTTGATCTGCACCGCGTCCCCCAGTTCGAGATACGGCTCCTGCATGCACGACGCGCCGAACTTGCCCGCCGCGCGCACCCCCTGCCACGCCGCCATCGGCTGCGGCGCTTTCCACCGCAGGTCGCCGACCGGAGGCGCGGCAAACGGAATGCCTTTGAAGATGCGGACGCCGTTGGCGGACGTCCCGGAAATCTGACCGCCGTCCACTTTCACGACGTCCGGCGCGGCCGATGTCGAGATCGAACTGACTGCGATTGCAAAAACAATCATCCAACGTCGCATGCGACCCCCAAGGTCCGGCTAAAGCCGGACCCCACGACGAACCCCGAACGACGAACCCCGAACGACGAACCCCGAACGACGAACGACGAACGACGAACGACGAACGACGAACCACGAACGACGAACATCGAACGATCACCAGCAGATCACGCCCCGCGCGCCGTCGCTTGCCGCCAGTGCGTCCAACGCATCGTTGATGCCGCTCAGTGTATACGTCCGCGCGACCAGCTCGCGCAGTTTCAACCGGCCGTCGCGATAGAGGGAAATCAGCTGCGGGATGTCTCGCGCGGGGTGGCCCGATCCGTAGACCGATCCCAGCAATCGCTTCTCCTGCATCACGAACGGAAACATCGGAAAGGCGGCCTGACTGTCCGCGCGGGAGAGGCCGGTGAGGACGACCGTGCCGCCCTTACGGGTTGCAGCGAGCGCGGACGTCAGCGTCGCGGGACTGCCGACCGTATCGAACGCGAAGTCGACGCCGCGCCCCCCGGTCAGCTCGCGGAGCGCGGCGGCCGTGTCAGGAGGCGACTCGATCGTCTGCGTCGCCCCGAACTGGCGCGCCAGCGCGAGCGGCGCCGGCCGCACGTCGATCGCGACAATCTGCTCGCAGCCGGCGATGGCGGCGCCTTGAATGACGTTGAGGCCGATGCCTCCGGCGCCGATGACGGCGACGCGCGCACCCTGCGGCACACGGCCGGCATTGGTGACCGCGCCGACGCCGGTGAGGACTGCGCACCCCAGCGTGGCCAGCGCGTCGAACGGCACGTCGGCCGGTGCGGGGATCACCGCCTCTTCGGGAACGACGACAAAACTCGAGAAGCACGCGGTACCGAGAAACGGCGCGACATCCTTGCCACGGGCGTGCAGCCGCGCCGCGCCCGACGGCAGTTTGTTGCGATACGTGATCTTGTCGAGTCGATCGCAGAGCACCGCGCGGCCTTCCCGGCACGGTGGGCAAACGCCGCACGGAGGCGCCCAGCACAAGACGGCATGATCGCCTGGCGCGACGGACGTGACACCGCGGCCCACCTCACGCACGATGCCGGCGCCTTCATGACCAAGGACCACCGGCGTCCTGATCGGCCAATGGCCGCGAGCCGGGTGCAGGTCGCTGTGACACACGCCCGCCGCTTTTATCTCGACCAGGATCTCGCCAGGGCCGGGCGCGTCGAGTTCGGCGGGCTCGACCGAGAGAGGCTTTCCCTGTTCCCACAGGATCGCGGCTTCGATGCGCATGGGCGGCGGGGTCAATGTTAAGTCAGAAGTCAGAAGTCAGAAGTCAGAAGTCAGAACAGGACGGAAGTCAGTAAGGAACGTTTCTTGAAGGCGCACTGGCGATGCCGACAAGACACCCGGAAGATCTTTCGGAACGTTCATTTCGATTTGCGTGCGACATCTACGACTATTGCGCAGAGTTGGTTCGACTTAGAGGATTACCGTGCCGCGTCGCATACCAGTTGTTCGACGCGGCCAGTTCGAAGGTGCCAACCGCGCAGAGGCAAAATCCTCGTACAGCGATCGAGAATTCCTTTCAAAAAATACGATCTGCTTGAAGGAGGCCAACGAGGCGCGATTCTGGTTGCGGCTGGCTGAAGCCAAGGGCCTGGGTAGCGGCCAGATGCGTCGCCGGCTTCGGAAGTGTCCGGAATTTCGTGTGTAAGGCGAGTTGACGTGTGAATCTCGTTTCTTCTGGGTTCCCTTCTTAAGCCGATGATGCGTGTGGGCGCTGTGGGAAACCGCGTTCTGTGCGGTTTTCCAAGGAGCGGTGGGCGCGTTCTGTGCGTCCACGGCTCCGGCAGCGTCCATGCGCCGTTGCATTTTACGCGGTCGAGGGTAAAAAGCGATCTTCGTACAGGATGGCGAACTGATTCATGGCCGGCCGCCAATAGGGCGATGTGCGCGCCCATTTCGCGGTGATGTTTCGCAGCGCGAGCCACATCAACTTCGTCGCGGCTTCGTCAGTCGGAAACTGCCCGCGCGTCTTCATGATCTTCCGCAGTTGCGCGTGCACACTTTCGAGGGCATTGGTCGTGTACATCAGACGCCGGACGTCGGGTGGAAACGCGAAGAACGGAATGACGTGCGTCCAGGCGCGGCGCCAGGACGCGACGACCGTCGGGAACTTACGGCCCCACGGACCGCGCTCGAATTCGTCCAGCGCGGCGCTCGCGGCCTCGGCGCTCGCGGCAGCGTAGATGGGCCGCAGCGCCATCGCCATCGGCTTGCGTTCTTTCCAATTCCCGAACTCGAGACTGTGGCGAAGCAGGTGCACGATGCAGGTTTGAAGCGTCGTCTGGGGGAAGACGGCAGCGAGCGCCTCGCTCATGCCCTTGAGCCCATCGGTGACCGCGATGAGGATGTCCTGGCAGCCGCGCGTCTTGAGATCGCTGAAGACCTTCATCCAGAACTTGGCACCTTCGGTCTGCTCGATCCACAGGCCGAGGATGTCGCGCGTGCCGTCGGGCAGCACCGCGAGCGCCAGATAGACCGCCTTGCTGCGGACCGTCGCTTCGTCGCGAATCTTCACCCGGAGCGCGTCGAAGAAGACGACCGGATACAGGCGCTCGAGCGGCCGGCTTTGCCAGGCGGTCACCTCGGCGACGATCCCGTCGGTCACCGTGCTGATCAGATCGGGCGACACCTCCACCGCATACATGTCGGCGAGGAAGCCTTGAATCTCCCGCACGGTCATCCCACGTGCGTAGAGGGCGAGGACCTTGTCGTCAAACCCCGTGAAGCGGCGCTCGTGCTTCGCAATCAGGCGCGGCTCGAACGTGCCGTCGCGATCGCGCGGCACCTCAATCGACAACGCGCCGTCGTCGGTCAGCACCGTTTTCCCGCCCGTGCCGTTGCGGTGATTGGTGGTGTCCTCCGGCTTGATCCCGCCGGCGGGATATCCCAGATGGTGCGTGAGCTCGCCACCCAGCGCCCGTTCAATAATGGCTTTCTTGAAACGGCGGACGGCCGCGTCGAGCTCCTCGTGCGAGAGCGGGCCTTGCCGGACGAACTGATCGAGAATCTCAGATGGGACGGGCGCCAGGGGCGCGTCAGGCGTGAGCGACTTCCGTTTGTGGCGCATAGATACTCCTCATGCTATGCCCCACACACGAAATTCCTGACATCCTCCCGGCTTCTGCAAGAGTCCAACGAACCGGGTTTCGATCTACGTGGTGATCGTCCGCAACCTGAAGGCAAAGATCGCCAGGAGCTCTGAGTCCGCTGGTTCTAGCTTCTAACTTCTGACTTCTCCCAACTTCCAACTTCCTCTTCTGACTTCTGACTTCTGACTTCTGACTTCTAACTTTTCACGTTCCGCCCCTCCCTGTTGACTCTCAACAGGAGTCTCGTGTAGTCTGTCAACATGACAGCCGCGTCCGAAGTTCCCTACGGCACCCTTGACCTGCTCGTCCTCAAAACCCTGCGCAGGGCTCGGCCCGCTCCATGGCTACGGCGTCGCCCGCCGCATCGAGCAGATGGCGCGCGGGATTCTGTCGCTCAATCAGGGGACCATCTACCCGGCCCTCCTTCGCCTCGAACAGCAGGGACTGATCAAGAGCTCCTGGGGCACGAGCGACAACAACCGCCGCGCGAAGTTCTACGAGATCACGCGCGCCGGCGAGAAGCACCTCTCCGCCGAAGTGCGCCAGTGGGCGCGCATGACGTCGCTCGTCAACCGCCTGCTCGAGGAGGAGGCATGAAGCGCGTCCGCACGCTGCTGTCCAGAATCTCCACACTCTTCGCGGCCAAACAGCTGGACGATGAGCTGGACGAGGAGATTCGGGCGCACCTCGATCTGCTCGCGGACGAACACCAGAAGCGCGGTCTGTCGCCCGCCGAGGCGCGGGCGGCGGCGCTGCGCGATTTCGGCGGTGTCGCCCACACCAAGGAGTCGTATCGAGATCAGCGCGGGCTCGTGTTCATCGAAACGCTGGTGCAGGACGTACGCTACGCGATCCGCATGGCCAGGCGCGCGCCGGGCTTCAGCATCGTCGTGATTCTGGTGCTGGCGCTCGGGATCGGCGCCAACAGCGCCATGTTCACGTTCGTGAACGCGCTGCTGTTCCGTCCGCTGTCGGGGCGCGCGTCGGAGCTCGTCGGTCTGTACAGCCACGACCCATCGAAGCCGAACTCGTACCGGAACTTCTCGTACCCGCATTTCGACGACATCCGCGCGCGCAACGACGTCTTCGAGGAGATCATCGCCTACACCTTTTCCATCACCGGCCGGCCCGCCGGTGACGTGATGCAGCGCTCGTTCGTCGAGATCGTGTCGGCGAACTTCTTCAGCGCCATCGGCGTCGGCATGGCGGCCGGGCGCGGCTTTACGCCCGAAGAGGAGCGTCCGGGCGCCGACATCCCGGTGGTGATCGCCGATCACGCGGCGTGGCAGCGGGCCGGGTTCGATCCGTCGTTCGTCGGCCGCACCCTGCGCATCAACCTGCGCGACTTCACCGTCGTCGGCGTCGCGCCCAAAGGGTTCGCGGGCACAACCGCCCTCGTCGCGCCCGAGCTGTGGCTGCCGTTCGGCGTGTTCGAATCAGTGGTCACCGATCTCTTCAAGAACAACGGCGGCGGCCTGATGGATCGATCGAATGCAGCGTTCAGCGTTGCCGGCCGGCTGAAGCCCGGCGTGACGATCGAGCGCGCCAACGCGCGCCTGGCGGTGCTGTCGGCGGACCTCGAGCGCGCGTTCCCCGCCGAGAACCGCGGCCGGCTGCTGACCGTGCATCCGCTCTCGCGCGTGAACATCAGCTCCGCGCCGCAAAGCGACACCGGGCCTGCCGTGTTTTCGGCGGTCGTGATGCCGCTGTCGGGCGCGGTGCTGCTGATCGCGTGCCTGAACATCGCCAACATGCTGCTGGCGCGCGGCACGGCGCGAAGGAAGGAGATCGCGATCCGCGTCGCGCTCGGCGGGGGGCGGGGCCGGATCGTCCGTCAGCTGCTCACCGAAAGCCTGGTGCTCGCACTCGCCAGGCGCCGTTGGCGGCCTGCTGCTCGGCTGGTGGACCACTGATCTCCTGCTCGGTTCGCTCGCGCCGATCATGCCGGTCCCGATGGTGCTCGAGGCCCGGCCCGATCTGAACATCGTGCTGGCGGCCACCGCCTTCGCCGTCCTCGGCGCGCTGGCATTCGGGCTCGCGCCCGCGCTCAAGATCACGCGCCCGGATCTCGTGGACGATCTCAAGGACCTCGGCGCCGCTCGCACCTCCGGCCGCTTGGGGACGCGCGGCTGGCTCGTGGTGTCACAGATCGCGGTGTCGCTGATGCTGATGACCGCCGGCGGGCTGTTCGTCCGCGGCGCCCTTCGCGCGAACGTACGCGAATCCCGGCTACAGCTACGACGGCCTGCTGCTCGCGTCGATCGATCCTGGCCTCGCCGGGTACGACGGCCTCAAAGCCCGCGTGAGTCTTCGGGCCGCGCTCGATCGCATTCGGAGCCTGCCAGGCGTGATCGCGGCGGGCGCCAATTCGCAGGTGCCGTTCGGCGACTTCCACGAGAGCACGTGGATCGCGCGGCTCGGTGAAAAAGCGATCGGCGGTCGCGAGCCGACGTTCACGACCGTCACCACGGACTACTTCAAGGCGGTCGGCCTGCCGATTCTGCGCGGACGGGACTTCGCGCACGAAGAAGTGATCGATCCAACCCGTCGGGTCGCCATCATCGACGAACCGCTCGCGCGCCGCCTCTTCCCCGGCGAGGACCCGCTCGGCCAGCAGCTCTGGATTCCGCCGCGGAGCGACGCCGCACGGACCGCCGCAAACGATCCGATGACCGTCGTCGGCATCGTGCCCGGCATCCGCGACGATCTGACCGAAGCCAAGCCGATCGCGCATCTGTATGTGCCCGCGGCGACTCCCTACCGCGGGCCGATGCACATCCACGTCCGGACCGCGGGCGCTGAAAACGAGATCCTCGCCGCGATTCGCCAGGAGCTCCGCGCCGTGGACAGCCGGCTGCCGGTGACCGAGCTGCGGACGATGCGTGAGTTCCACGAACGAGGATTGGTGCTGTGGATCATTCGCGCGGCTGGCCGCACGTTGATGGGGCTCGGCGGGCTCGCCCTGCTGCTCGCCGCGATCGGCGTGTACGGCGTGAAGTCCTACGTCGTCGCGCAGCGCACGCGCGAAATCGGCATCCGTCTCGCCCTGGGAGCCAACCCGCGCGAGATCGTGTGGATGCTCATGCGCGACGGCGCGAGGATGACGCTGGTGGGCATGGCGGTCGGGTTCCCGCTGGCGGTCGCGCTGGGCCGGTTCCTCAGCGTCGCGATGTTCGAGGTGGGCCCGTACGATCCGCTGGTGCTGACGATTGCGCCGCTAGTCCTCGCCGCGGCGGCCGCGCTCGCGACCTACCTGCCCGCGAGGCGCGGCATGCGCGTGTCGCCGCTCGAGGCCTTGCGCGTCGAGTGATGTAGGTCCGCCTGAAGGCGGACCCCACGTCATTCGGTACCGGGTGCTCTGCGGCACGTGGGGGCCGGCTTTAGCCGGACCTACAGGCTTTCGTTGCGTCTGCATATGCATCGACGAGTGCGAGGTAAGTCGAGGCCATGGCGTCGACGGCGCGATCCGCGGGCAGTGCGCCCGACAGGAACGCCGTACCTGCTTTCCAGAACACCGACCGGCCGATCGCGAACCCGCACAACGTGCGCGACGAGGCCGCGGCCGCGAACCATCGTGAGATGACGGCCGGCTCGGCGCCTTTGCCCAGAATGATCTGACGGCCGCTCGGCCGCTCCGCGATCGCATCATCGATCAGGGCGGCGCCGGCGGCGCTCGGTGTCGCTTCGACTTTCCAGTACTCGGGCTCGAGGCCGCGGGCGTACGCGTCGCGGATGCTCTGCGCCAGCATCTCCGGCCGCTGGCGGTCGTCGAACTCCTCTTCCTGTTCGCCCTGGCGCGGTACCAGGATCTCGATGATGAGCGGCGTCGTATGCGAACGGCACCAGGCCTGGAGCGCGAGCAGCTTGTCGAACTGATCCGCCCGCACGCTGCTCGCATAGTCCGTGCGGTCCTTGATCAGCACCTTGACGAAGCTGCCAGGCGGCCTGGAGGCGAAGGGGTCCGCTGCCGCCCACTCGAGCGGGAACGCACCCGCACGCTCGACCGGCGTCCCGCAATGCACACCCGCGGCGAGCGCCCGCGCGACCTGCGCTGAGGCGTACTGCGGGTCGAGCAGCAGCGCGCCCGAGCGGCCGACCTCGTCACTCCGTTCGCGCGCAGCGAAGAACGCGTCGACGATCAGCGCTTTGACGTCGGTGATGCGAGAACGATCGACGTGCTGCGCGTCGCACCATTCCTCCCATTGCCAGCGCTGATCGCCCGCGAGAATGAAAATTGGATTGGATATGCGCACGGTGGGTGTCGGCGACGACGATTATACTCTCCTGGAATGCTGCCGGCTGTGCGCGCCCTCGTCTCGTACGGCGCGTTGCTCGCACTCGTCGTCGCCTCGCAGTCCTCGCGAGCGGACGCGGGTCTTGAAACGACGCGTCAGAGCATCCGGCGTCATTTCACACCAGCCGATCGTGAGCGCGGGCGATATCAGCACGTGCCGTTCGACGTCCCACGCAACGTTACCGAGATGACGATCGCGTACCGCTACGACACGGCGGCGGGCGCATCGGTCGTGGTGTGGAACGGCGACACGATCGCATCGAAGCCGGTCGGCGCGGCGACCTTCGCGCTGCCAACCGGATCGGGCTACGCGCGCGTCCACGTCGTTGCGGCCGACGGGTCGACCATCGCGATCACGAATCCCGTATATGTCAAGCGTTCGAGCTAGCCACGAAAGCACGAAGGCACGAAAAACAGTACGGTTTGGTTTCGTGTTTTCGTGTTTTCGTGGCCGATCCGAAAAGCCGCGGCAACTCATGCTCGTGGCGTTAGCCCTGGCGATATCTACACGCCCCGGTGCCGCACAGGATCTCGTCACCCCCGTCCGCGTCGGCTACCCGGACGCGCCGACGACGCTGAGCGTGTGGGCGCAGCAGGACTACTCGCATCTCGCGGCCCGGCCAGCGATCGCCGCCACGTTCACGTCGGTTTTCGAGGACTGGGCGCGCGCGCACCCCGACGTTCAACTACGCGTCTCGGTCATGCCCGGGCTGGAACTCCACAAGGCCAAGCTCCAGCTGGCCGCGGCCGCCAATCGGCTGCCCGACATCGCGTCGATCGACAGCTTCTGGCTTCCTCTGCTCACGGACCACGTGCAGCCGCTCGACGCGCATTGGCCGGAGGACGATCGCGCGGATCTGCTCCCCTTCACGATCCAGACGCTGTCCCGATCCGGTCACGTGTACGGCTTGTGGCACGAGACGGACTGCCGAGTGCTCTTCTACCGCACCGATCTGGTCCCGACGCCGCCGCGCACCTGGGACGAGTTGTTGACGGCCGCGAGCCGCATTTCCCGGGAACGGCGCGTCGCCGGCTATCTGTACAACGCAGGCCGGTGGGAAGCGACCGTGTTCGATCACCTCGCGATGTTCTGGGCGCAGGGCGGCGAGCTGGTAGACGAGATGGGCCGCCCGATTTTCGGTGAAGGCGCGAACCGCGCGGCGATGCTGAAACTGCTCGCGTTCCTGCGCGACACGATCGAGCGCGGCGCGGCGCCCCGATCGGTTCTGGGCAACAACGACTACCAGCAGCTGACCGGCGCCGCGATCGCCGGCGACGTGGCGATGTTTCTCGGCGGCAACTGGCAGCTGAAGGATCTCGAGACCGGTCTGCCGCCCGCGGAGTTCGCCATGTGGGATATCGCGCCGATCCCGCAAGCCGACGCCGCGACGCGATCGACCGGTACCGGCGGCTGGGTGTGGGTCGTCTTCGCGCGCGATCCCGTACGGCAGCGCGCGGCGATCGAGTTCATTCGGAGCGTGGAGGCGCCCGCGAACGCCGCGCGCATCAGCGAGGCGACCGGTCACCTGCCCGTGCGGCGCAGCGTCTATCGCGACTTTCCGATCTTCAGCCAGGACCGCTGGTATCGCCGCTTCGGCGACATGCTCGTCGACGGCCACGCGCGGCCGGCGGTCGCAATCTATCCCTCCATCTCGCAACACTTGCAGCTCGCAATCGGCGACGTCGTATCGGGCGCGAAAACGCCCGAGGCGGCGCTCGACGAGGCATGGACGTCGGTCAACGCCGAGTACGCGCGCCAAACCGCGCGCGCCACCGGCAACCGTACCGCCGGCATCGATCTGATTGCGTGGCTGCCGATCGCGGCGGCGATTCTGCTGCCCATGCTGTTGATCTGGCAGGGCTGGCGCAGCGGAAGCGGCCTCTCCTGGACACTCCCCGCCGTCGCACTGGTCGGGCTGATCCTGCTGTATCCGATGCTCGAGCTCATTCGACTGTCGGCGACCGACAGCACCGTCGCCGGTACACGCTACACCTACACGATCGCGAGCTATCGAGACCTGGCTGGCGACGCGGCGTTCTACCGCATGGCGATGGTCACGGTGATCTTCGTGGCAGCCTCGGTCGCATTGCAGCTGAGCGTTGGGTTCGTCCTGGCGTGGCTGATCGACGCGGCCCGCCGCCGCCGCGCGGCCGGCACCCTGCTCACGCGCGTGGCCGTCGTCAGCGCCTGGGTCATGCCGGGCGTGCTGGTCGGCGTGCTGTGGAAGATTCTGCTCATCGAGAATCGATCCGGGATCATCAACTACTACCTGTCGCGATTCGGCCTCGGACCGCTGCCGTTGATTTCGTCCCCGGCGCTCGCCCTGGTGTCGGTGATCGTCGCGAACGTCTGGCGCGGGTGCGCATTCAGCATGATCCTGCAGTACGCGGGCCTGCAGCGGGTGTCGCGGGAGTTGCACGAGGCCGCGGATCTCGAAGGCCTTTCGGCGTGGCAACGCGTCCGTTGGCTGCTCATTCCTCAACTCGCGCCGATCATCGTCCTCAACCTGGTGCTCATCACGATCGCGTCGTTCAACACCTTCGATCTCATCATTCCGCTCACCGGCGGCGGACCCGCGCGGCAGACCGAAGTGATCTCGCTGTTCATGTACCGGCTCGGCTTCTACGACCTCGATGCGGGCCGTGCCGCGGCGGTCGCGGTGGCGATGCTCGGCGTGAACCTGTCGCTCGCGTGGGCGGCCGGCCGCCTGATCCTGCGCGGCGCGACGGACGTGCCGGACGCGAGGCTTGCCACGCCGAAGCCGTGGCGAAGGCGGGCGCGATGACGGCGTCCCGACGCCGGCGACTGCTGTTGATGTTCGCCCTGGGCGGCGCGAGCGCGGTGTTCCTGCTGCCGCAACTGTGGCTGTTCTCGCTGTCGCTGAAGAACAAGGCCGGCGTCTACGAGTACCCGCCGCGATGGATTCCCAGCGATCCGTCGTTGGCGAATTTCTGGTTCGCCCTCACGCGGACACAGGTGCCCTCGTACCTCTGGAACAGCGCAGCCGTGGCCGTTGTGGCGGCGATCATCACGCTCGCGGTGTCGATTCCCGCTGCCTTCGTGATCTCGCGCGAGCGCTTTCACGGGCGGCGGACGCTCCTGACCGCGTTGCTGGCGCTGCAGATGCTGTCGCCCGTCATCCTGCTCGTGCCGATCTACGGCGTCATCGAGCGCCTGGGCCTGGTCGACACGCACGGCGGCCTGATGCTCGTATACGGGGCGATGCAGGTGCCCTTCACCGTGTGGGTGCTCAAAGGCTTTTTCGATGGCGTGCCGCCGTCGCTCTTCGAGGCGGCGCGGCTCGATGGCGCGTCTCGCGCGCGGACGCTATGGCAGATCGCGCTGCCGATCGTCGCGCCCGGTCTCGGCGCCGCGGCGATCTTCAATCTCGCCGCGTACTGGTCGGAGTTCGCGCTCGCGCTGGTGCTGCTCGACTCGCAGGCGCGCTACACCATGCCGCTCGGCCTCTTCAGCTTTCAGAGCGCGTACGAAACGGACTGGCAATTGCTGGCGGCCGCGGCCTTCATCGGACTTGTGCCGGTCATTGCCGCCTTCGTGTTCCTGCAGCGCTTCTTCGTCGCGGGCCTTACCGCCGGTGCCGTTAAGGGATGAATGTGTCGTTGTAGGGGCCGACCCATGTGTCGGCCCAGGGGCGGACACGCTGGTCCGCCCCTACGAAGAGGTTTATGGTCACTATCCACGTTGTCTCCCACACCCACTGGGATCGCGAGTGGTATCTCACGTACGAGCAGTTTCGCGTCCGCCTCGTGGGGCTGGTTGATCGGCTGCTCGATTTGCTCGACGCCGAGCCGGCGTACGCGCACTTTCATCTCGATGGACAGACCATCGTGCTCGAGGACTACCTCGAGATCCGGCCAGAGCAGGAGCAGCGGCTGCGGCGCGCGATTCAGTCGGGTCGAATTCTGATCGGCCCGTGGTACGTGATGCCCGACGAGTTTCTGGTCAGCGGCGAGGCGATCGTCCGCAATCTCGCACAGGGCCATCGCATCGCCCGGCAATTCGGACCGGTGATGCCGGTCGGCTACCTGCCTGATTTGTTCGGGCACGTCGCGCAGATGCCGCAGATCTGGCGGCAGTTCGGTTTCGACAACACCATTCTCTGGCGGGGATTCGGCGGCCGGAACGCCGAGTACTGGTGGCAGGGGCCTGACGGCTCCCGCGTGCTGATGATGCACCTGCCGCCAGAGGGGTATTGCAATGCCACGCGCCTGGTGTTCGATCCGCCTGCGATGATGGCGCGCGCCGCGCGGGCCGTCGGTCACGAGCGTGAGCGCACGTCGACCGGTCAGGTATTGCTCATGAACGGCGTCGATCACGTCGAGCCGCAGCCGGCCATTCTCGATCTGATCGCCGCGCTGTCGGCGGTGCCCGGCCAGCGGGCATCTCATTCCACGCTTCCCGGCTACGTGGACGCCGTGCGGCGTGCGGTGAGTGCGACAGAGCGGCCGCTCGAGACCGTCACGGGCGAGCTGCGCGGCGGCGAGGACTACGCCAATCTGCTGCCCGGCGTCCTCTCCGCGCGCACCTACCTCAAACAGCACAACGCCGACGTGGAGACGCTGCTGGAGTCGTACGCCGAGCCGCTGGCCGTGTTCGCCTCACTCGCGTGCGGGAACAATACCTGGCGTTATCCCGAGGGCGAACTGCGGCACGCGTGGAAGACGCTGCTGCAGAACCATCCGCATGACAGCATCTGCGGGTGCAGCATCGACGCCGTGCACGACGAGAACATGACGCGCTTCGCGCGGGCGCGTCAGGTCGCCGATGCGCTGATCGAATCCGCGCTCGGCGTCGTTGCCGATGCAGTACCTGCGGCAGGTACCGACACGTTGCGCGTGCTCGTTGTCAATACAGACGCCGGCGAGCGCGCGCAGGTGGTCGAGGCCACCATCGATCTGCCGGTTTCGAACGCGGAGCCATGGCGGCACGTCGATGCGGCGGCGCTGGATCGCCCGGTGACGTTCTGGCCCGCCGCGGCGTGCATCACCAGTGTCACCGTCGCCGGCGGCGATGCGGTGCCGTTTCAAATTCTCGACGAGCGGGACGTCATCGTTCACGAGCTGAGCCGGTTCGAGACCCCCTGGGCGCTGCACGCGCGGCGCATTCGTCTGGTCTTCTGGGCGCCTTCATTGCCGCCGTGCGGATACCAGGCCTTCGATCTTGGGATCGCGCCGGGGTCCGCGCCGGCGGCCGGGCCCGTTGTCAGCGCCGCCGATCGATCGGCGGAGAACGAATGGCTTCGCATGAGCGTCAACGACGCCGGGAGTCTGGACGTCGTCGAGAAATCGACAGGCACGGTCTTTCGCGGCGTGGGATCGATCGAAGACGGGGGCGACGTCGGCGACGAATACAACTACTGCCCGCCGCCAGACGATTCGGTGGTGACAAGCTTGCCTCGCCGAAGCCTCGGCGAAGGCGGGTCCTTGCCACGCCGAAGCCTTGGCGAACGCGGGGCTGCGAGGCGTGTCTGCGCGGGACCTCTGCGCGTCACCTTTCGGATCGAGCTCGAACTGTCACTGCCGGCGAGCGCGCGCGCCGATCGTCGGGCACGAGACACAAGCATGGTGGCGACGCCGATCCGAATCGACGCGACGCTCGACGCCGGGTCGCCACGCGTGACCTTCACCGTCACCGTCGACAACACGGCGCGCGATCACCGACTGCGGATGCTGTTTCCGACTGGCGCCGTCACGGTCGCGTCGGCGCGCGCAGACACCGCGTTCGACGTCGTGACCCGGCCGGCTCGCCGCGACGTGCCCACAACCGTGGTCAACGAAGCGCCCGTCAACAGTGCGCCGATGCTGTCGGTCGTCTATGCCGGCGACGATGGCACCGGCGCGATGGTGATCGCGAAAGGCTTGAACGAATACGAGATCGTGCAGGTCAGAAGTAAGAAGTCAGAAGTCAGTGAGACTGGTGGCGCGATTGCAGTGACGCTGATTCGCGCGGTTGGCGATCTGTCGCGCAACGATCTGGCGACACGGCCGTCCGGACACGCCGGCCCGCCGGTGGCGACCCCGGGGGCGCAGTGTTCCGGTCGACATGAGTTCACGATCGCGTTCGAGCCGCGAGGCGCCCAGCCCGCGGCTGCCCGGATACTCTCGAGCGCCCGCGCGCTGACCGTGCCACCTCGGGTGGTTGTGGCGCGCATGTCCAGTGGGAGTGCGCCCACGCGGCGATCGTTCCTGACGCTCGATCGACAGACCGGAAACGTCGTCCTGAGCGCGCTGAAGAAGGCCGACGATCGCGACAGCGTCATCGTGCGGCTATTCAATCCTGGAGACGAGGACGCGCACGCGACGATCGCCATCGACAGACAGCTCACGCACGCATTCGCGGTGAACTTTCTGGAAGAACGGCAGCAGGAGCTCGAGGTCGCGGCCGGTACGGTGCGCGTCCGCCTCGGGCCGCACCAGATTCAAACGATCGAGCTTCTGCACTACTAGAAGTTGTTGTTGGTTTTCTTCGTGTTTTCGTGTCTTCGTGGCATTTGTTCGTTATCGCGGTTGTTGCCAATCGCCGTCGATCGCTAGCACCAGCGAGCCGGTCCATGAATACGTGGAGGACCGCGGCTGATAGTCGTCGCCGAGCGTGAACATCCGGTTCACGCGGGTGAGGCGCACGGACGCCGGCTTCGCAGGCTGACCATCCTTCGGCGGCAGCGAATAGGCGCGAAACCGGACGGCATCAGGCGCGCCTGCGCTCGCCGGAAGCGCGACCGCGCCCCTGAAGCAGCCGCTGCGCGCGACACGGAACTCGCGCAGCCCATGATCCGATTCGTACCACCGCGCCGCACCGCCCTCGACTGCCCGGACCGCGAACGCGACGGCGGCGTTCTCCAGATCCGTGCAGGCTTCGACGAACACGAACCGCCGCAGATCGGGGATGGTCCCCGAGCCCGCACGTGCGCTGTCGACGATCTTCCCTTCGCGCAGCAGCTCCTCGGCCGCAATCGTGTACGTCCAGGCGTGGCGGTCCATGACGACCTCGCGCGACACGTCGCGCAGGTCAAACAGGGCTGGCGCAGGCGCGTAGCGGATGCTTGTCGGCCCCGACTCGCTGACCATGTTGTTGTCGGTCGACACCCAGAGCAGCGGATGCCGGCCTTCGTGCCGGCCTGTGAATGCCGGAACCTCGTGTCCCGGTCCCTGGAATTCCTCCGCGAGCGTGGCGCCTCCCGCGTCGAGCTCGACGCCGTAGACGAACTCGATGTCCGTGGTGCGGCCCCACGTGGCCATCAGGCGGTCGGTCGCCGTACCGCCGTCTTCGTTCGTGAAAATCACAGAGTACCGGAACTGCCGGCCGCGAGCGGTCGGCACGATCTCGTACCACATCACCACCGGCAGATCCGTGAACCGGCCGACGGTGTTCGGCCTGGCGTGAAGGATGGGCGCCATCGACTGCGCCAGAGCATCCTCGCGCGCGCCGTCGGCGAGGATTCTGACGTCGATGCGTTCGATCGTCGCCTGCCCTGCCTGTGCCGCGCTGAGCGTCGAATCGCGCTCGACGAAGATCTGGTGCCGGCCCGGCGCGAGCGAGCCGAGGGTGATCGCGTAGTCGGCGGACGCGCTTCCGCGCGCCAACAGGATGTGCTGGGAATACGTGCCGTCGACTGAGACGCGCACCGCCGCCGCCTCGCGTCCCGGCTCTCCCCACGAACAGCCCGCGCACCGCGCGCGCACCGTCGCCACGACTTCGCTCGGTCGTCCCACCTCGAACGTGTGGCTGAACTGGACCGAGCCAGGCAGCGCCTGAAGCCACAACACGAGCGCGAGAATCATCGGCTATACCGCGATTCCGCGGACATCGCCGACGGCCACGGACACACCCGAGTGCTGCGCACGCGTCGCGGCGACACCAATCCGCAGCGCCTCCATCCCATCGTCGATCGTGATCGGCGGCTTCCGGCCCTGCTGGACGTTCTGCGCGAAGTTCTGAAGCTGGACTGTGTAGGCGTCGCGGAACCGCTCCATGAAATACGGGACCGTGTCGTGGGTCACCGAGTTCTTCGTCATGATCATGACCGGAGTTTCCCGCAGATACCCGATACGAATCGTCCCCTCCGAGCCGAGAATCTCTGTCGAGATGTCGTAGCCGTAGATCCCGCTTCGGCTCAGATCGACGACGCCGATCTTGCCGCTCGCGAAGATCAGGCTGGTGACGGCGTTGTCGATATCGCCTACGGTAGCGAGTTCCGGGTAGGCGATGGTCGCGCTGATCACCGACACGCGATCGACGTCGCCCATGAACCAGCGCGCCAGATCGAAGTCGTGGATGCCCATATCCAGCAGCATGCCGCCGCTGCTCTTCGGGTCGGCGTACTCGAGACTCGGGCGAAATGGATCACGCGATGTCGATTTGAAGACGAGCGGCGTGCCGATTCGTCCCTGCTCGATCTGGGTTTTGGCCGCCGCGTAGCCCGCGTCGAACCGCCGCATGAATCCCATCTGGAAGAACATGCCCGCGCGCGCGATGGCGTCCTGCATGGCCGAGACTTCGTCGAGCGAGAGCGCCGGCGGCTTCTCGCAAAACGTCGGCTTGCCGCGCGATGCCGCCGCGATCACGACATCCCGATGGGTATGCGTCGGCGACACGATCACGATTGCCTCGACCGTGGAGTCGTCGATGAGCGCGAGCGGATCGGCATAGTGCCGCGGCACATCGAATTCCGCCGCGACCTCCTCCGCCAGCGACGCCAGGGGATCCGCGACGGCGACCAGCCGTGTTTCCGGAATGCGGCTCGCGAGATCGCGCGCGTAGACGCGTCCCAGCCGGCCGAGGCCAATCAGTCCTACCGCGAGTCGTCCCTTTCGCGCGCTCGTCATTTCACGTTGTCCTTGGTCACGAGTTCCAGCTTCACCTTGACGTCCGGCTCCGGCTTTTCGCCGCGGATGATCTTGACCGCGCTCTCCACGGCCACACGCCCCATCTCGGACGGGAACTGCGCCACCGATGCCGCCATCGTGCCGGCCGCGATCGCTTTCTTTGCATCGTCGAGCGCGTCGAAACCCACGACGCGGACAGCGCCGGCTTTCCCCGCGGCGGCGAGGGCTTCGATGGCGCCGAGCGCCATCAGGTCGCTGCAGGCGAAGACGCTGTCGATATCCGGATGCGCCTGCAGCATGTTCTGAAAGACATTGAATCCCTGATCGCGCTCCCAGTTCGCCGGCTGCGAAGCCACGATGGCGATACCAGGCGCCGCCTTGACGGCATCGGTGAAACCGCGAAGTCGCGAGTCGCCGGTCTCGTGTCCCGGAATGCCTTCGAGGATGGCGACGCGCGCCTTGCCATTCGAGGCTTTGATCATGTACTCGCCGGCCAGTTTTCCGCCCTCGTAGTTGTCCGACCCCACGAACGTCACCGGCTGCACGCCGGCGTCGGACGCCGCCTTCACATCGAGGCGGGTATCGACGACGACGATCGGCACCTTCGCGTCTTTGGCTTTCACCAGCGCCGAGACGATCTCGCGCGAGCCGCTCGGCGTGATGCAGAGGGCCTGGATGCCGGTCTGAATCATGTTCTCGACGATCTGCATCTGCTTCTCGACGTCGATCTCGCGCTCGGCGGCCTGCACCTGCAGCGTGACGCCGAGACGATCCGCCGCCTCCTGCGCGCCGCGGCGCATGTCGACGAAGAAGGGGTGGTTCAGCGTCTTGAGCACCAGTGCCACCGTCGGCTTGGCGGTATTGGTGCTCGTCGTCTCGCGGTTGCACGAGAGCGAGGTTGTCGCGACGGCAAGAAGAAGGAGCGCGCTTGTCTTTTTCATTGTGATTCTACCGTTCGAGCCAGGAGACGACGGAGGCAGCGGTTCAACACGGAGACACGGAGCAACAGAGGAACACGGAGGTCTGGTTCGACGGGCGTCGCGAAGCGACGCGCGCGGATCGATCGGATCGTGAAAATGAACACGCGTGAGATCGAGGCGTGCTCATTTTCGCGATCCGATCGATCCACGCTGGTCGGCCGGCCGCGCCGGCCGACCCGTCGAACCACTGCTCGTCTTCTCCGTGCGTCTCCGTTTCTTCGTTTCTCCGTGTTGAATCCGTGCCCTCCGTATTCTCCGTTACCTTCTGCGTTTCAGGACTGTATCCAGCAGCACCGCCACGACGATCACGCCGCCGATGACGATCTGCTGCAGGAACGACGATACACCGAGCAGGTTCAGCCCGTTGCGCAGCACACCCATGATCAGCGCGCCGACCAGCGTGCCGCCCAGCGTGCCGTCGCCGCCCATCAGGCTCGTGCCGCCGATGACCGTAGCTGCGATGGCATCCAGCTCGTACATGATGCCGGCGATCGGCTGCGCCGAGTTGAGCCGCGCGGTCAGCACGACGGCCGCCACGGCGCTCATCAACCCCGAGACGCCGTAAATCATCGTCTTGTGAAATCGAACGGCGACGCCCGAGAGCCGAGTCGCCTCCTCATTGCCGCCGATCGCATACACGTACCGTCCGAACGTGGTGCGCGTCAGCACCACATGCGCGATCCCGTAGACGACGACCATCACGATCACCGGGGCTGGGAGGAATCCCACTCGCCCGGTAGCGAGCCACCGGAATGATGCGTCGAACCCCGAGATCGGCCGGCCCTCGGTCACGAGCAGCGCCGCGCCGCGCGCGATGCTCATCGTCCCCAGCGTCACGATGAACGGCGGGAGGCGTCCCCAGCTGACGAGCGCGCCGTTCGCCAGACCGCATGCGGCACCAGCCGCGAGCGACAGCGGCAACGCAAGAACGAGCGGCTGCCCCGCCTGCAACGCCGTCCCCAGCACGACGCCCGACAGGGCGACAATTGATCCGACCGAAAGATCGATCCCGGCCGACAGGATGACGAACGTCATGCCGACGGCGACGATCGCGTTGATGCTCGTCTGCTCGACCACGTTGAGCAGATTCGACAGCGTCAGGAAGTGCGGCGTGAGGATCCAGAGAGTGGCGCACAGCGCCACGAGTCCGATGACCGTGCCGAACTGACGCGCGGACAGCAGCACGGCGTGAGATCGCAGCGGCCGCGACGGCGCGCTCCCGGTTTCGGGTACTGTCGGGCGCCGCTGCCGATGTCACCGTCATCCTGCCAGTCCCAGCGCGGCCGTGAGCACCCGCTCTTCGGTCGCATCCGCGGCGTCAATCTCCGCCTGAATCCGGCCGCGATGCATCACGAGGATGCGATCGCTCATGCCGAGCAGTTCGGGCAGCTCGGACGAGATCATGAGAATGCCGGCGCCGCGGGCCGTCAGGCGGTTCATCAGGTGGTAGATCTCCACCTTCGAGCCGACGTCGATGCCGCGCGTCGGCTCGTCGAAGATGAACATCCGCACGTCGCCGGCGAGCCACTTCCCCAGGACGACTTTCTGCTGATTGCCGCCGCTCAGGAGTCGAACGGTCTGCGTCGGCGTCGCCTTCACGCGCAGCTCCTCGGCGATCGGCTTGGCGAGATCCCGTTCGCTCGTTCGCGGGATCAGGCCGAGGCGGGACAACCGCCGGCCGTGCGGCAGCGCGATGTTCCGCGCCATCGTCAGGCTCCCGACGAGCCCGTCGGCCTTCCGGTCTTCGGGAAGCAGTCCGATGCCCCGGGCGATCGCGTCCGCGGGACCGTCGAATCGCACCGCCTGTCCGTCGACGAAGACGCGGCCGGAATCGATCGCGTCGGCGCCGAACACGGCGCGGGCAACCTCCGTGCGGCCAGCGCCGAGCAGGCCGGCAATCCCCACGACTTCGCCGGCTCGGACTGAGAAACTCACTTCAGACAGTACGCCGCGGCGGGTCAGGTGCTCGACGCGCAGCAACTCGGGGCCGATCGGCGCCCGCACCTTTGGAAAGTGTTCGGTGAGATCTCGATTCGCCATCAGGCGGACGAGCTCGGCGACCGTCACCTCCTCGATCGAACGCGTCGTCACGTGCCGTCCATCGCGAAGAACCGTGATGCGGCGGCCGATGCGGAAGACCTCGTCGAGCCTATGCGTGATGTAGACGATCGCGACGCCGCGCGACACGAGCCGCTCGATAAGGGCGAACAACTGCTCGACTTCTCGACTCGTCAGGGCCGACGTGGGTTCGTCCATCACCAGGATCGTCGTGGCTTGCCCCGCCGAAGCCTTGGCGAAGGCGGGAGAAGCCAGAGCCTTGGCAATCTCCACCATCTGCCGGTGCGCGAGCCCGAGCCGCGACACGCGGGTACGCGGATCGAGTTCCATCCCCAGATCGGACAGCAGGCGCGATGCGGCGGCATGCAGCGCGGTCCAGTCGACGAAGCCGCCGGCGCGCGTCGGCATGGCGCCGAGGAAGATGTTCTCGGCCACCGACAACTGCTCGACGAGGTTGAGCTCCTGGTAGATCACGCGGATGCCCAGGGCGAGCGCGTGACGCGGATCGGTGATCTCCACGGCGTGCCCGTTGACACGAATCTCGCCGGCGTCCTTGCGATACGCACCGCTCAAGACCTTCATCAGCGTCGATTTGCCGGCACCGTTCTCGCCGAGCAGCATGTGCACGACGCCGGGTTCGAGTGTCAGATCGACGCCGTCGAGGGCGACGACGCCCGGAAACGACTTCCGGATTCCGCGCATTTCGAGGACGGGTTGCTTCATCTCAGCGGACGGCATGTGTGCGACTTCCGCTCGTGGTGAGCCTGTCGAACCACGAGCCCGCCGCTCGTCCTTCGACAAGCTCAGGACGAGCGATATGCAGCGACCGCCATGGAGTCAGACGCGTACCTGTCCCGAGGCCATCAATTCGTTGACCTCAACGAGCTCGGGGATCCCGCCGAGCGCGCCCAGGCGTGTGCAGCTCACAGCGGCGGCAGCGTTGGCGAAGCGGAGAATCTCGTCCGCGGCCACACCGCGGAGCAAGGCGTGGATGAAGCCGGCGCGGAACACGTCGCCGGCGCCGGTGGTGTCGAGCGCGTTCACCTGGAAGGCCGGCACGTAGTGGACCACGTCGCCGTCGAGCGCCATCGCGCCGCGGTCCCCGAGAGTCACGCACAGCAGCCCGTCGTGCGTCTCCCTGAACTTGCGTAGAGCCCGCTCCGGATCGTTGACGCCGGTGACCTGCGGCGGCACGTGCTCGGCGAAGATGGGAATGGTGACGGTAGCGATGAGCTCGCCGGTGCGATCGGTGATGCGATCGATGTCGCTCGTCACCTGCACACCGGATTCGCGGGCGATCTGCGCGGCACGGATCGCGGCCGCCTGGTCCACGTCGTCGACGTGGAGCACTCGTGAGGCCGCGATCGATTCGACGGGAATGTCGCGTTCCCGCAGCAGCAGTTTCTCGTCGCGGTCCCACAGCACGATGCGGTCGCCCGTGGTTTCGTCGACCAGAATCACGGCGAATTGGTTCTGCGCGTCGCGAATGATCACGTCGGACAAATCGATGCCGCGCCGTTCGAGCTCGCGGCGCACGCGGCGGCCGTTGTCGTCCGTCCCGGTGACGCCCGCGTACTTCGCGCGCAGACCGAGCCGCGCACACGCGCACATCGCCGTCGCCGTCTGCCCGCCGCAGAGGATCTCCTGCTTTTCGATCCGCATCTTCGCGAACGAGCCGAACGGCTGCGGATAGCCGGGCAGCAGGTGCACGAAGTCCACCGAGTTCGCGCCAATGCCGACGACGTCCCAGGTCGCGTTGTCACGCGCCTTTCCGGCGATCATGGCGTCGGAGTATAACACCCGGTGTGCGAGTGAAATTCGAGCGCGTGTCGAAGCGATTCGGCACACACGACGCCGTGCGCGCGATCGATCTTGACATCGCCGACGGCGAATGCGTCGTGCTGCTCGGACCGTCGGGCTGCGGCAAGACGACGCTGCTGCGACTGCTCGCCGGACTGGAGTCGGCCGACGCCGGCGACATCTGGATTGGCGATCGCCGCGTCAACGATGTGCCGCCGTCCGACCGCGACGTCGCGATGGTGTTTCAGAACTATGCGCTCTACCCGCATTTCTCCGTCTACGACAACATCGCGTTTCCGCTGCGCAGCCGCCGCGTGGTGCGCGAGGAGATCGATCGGCGCGTGCGCGAAGCTGCGTCTCGCGTCGGCCTGGCGGACGTGCTGGCGCGGCGTCCCGCGCAGTTGTCCGGCGGGCAGCAGCAGCGCGTCGCCCTCGCCCGCGCGATCGTGCGCCAGCCGACTGTCTACCTGATGGACGAACCGCTGTCGAACCTCGACGCCCAGTTGCGCTTGCAGACACGCGGTGAATTGAAGCGTCTGCACCAGGAACTCCGCACGACGATGGTGTACGTGACCCACGATCAGGCCGAAGCGATGACGCTCGGCACGCGCATTGCGATCCTGCGCCACGGCGCGATCGTGCAGGCCGGCTCGCCGATGGATCTATACCGCCGGCCCGTCAACACGTTCGTCGCCACATTTCTCGGCAGCCCGCCGATGAACCTGATCGACACGCAACGCAACGGCTCACGCGTGATGATCGGCGTACGGCCCGAGGACGTTGCCGTCACGTCGTCGCCGGCGCCTGACACCGACGAGGCGCGACCGATGGTCATCGAGCACCTCGGCAGCGAAAGTCTGGTCACCTTCGAGTACCGCGGGCAGCCGCTCGTTGCGCGCCTCCCGGCCGACCAGCCCGTCGAGCCCGGCCGGCCGGTGTGGATCCATCTGCCACCCGATCGGGTGCTCGAGTTCGACGCGAGCACTGGCGATCGGCTCGACTAGCGCCTCAGAAACCGAACCTAACCGACAGCTGCATCACACGCGGATCGCCCGCCAGCGACGAGATCACACCGACGGTCGCACTGGCGACGTTGCCATCCGGCAATCCGAAGTTGGCGCGATTGAACAAGTTGAACATGTCCCAGCGGAGCGTGCCGTTGAACCGATCGCTGAAATTGATGCGCCGCTGCACGCTCATGTCGAACGTGACCCAGCCCGGTCCGCGCAGGATGTTGCGCCCCGCGTTGCCGAACGTGCCCGTCGGCACTTGCGTGAAGGCCAGCGGGTTGAACCACTGCTCAACCGTCCGGGGCCCCTCGGGATCGCCCGTGAGATTCGGCATGCCGGTCTGATCGGCGCCCACGTTGTTGTTCCCCTGAGTCGCCGTGAACGCGCGGCCCGACCGCGCGCTGTAGATGCCGCTCACGAGCCAGCCGCCCAGAATCTGGCTCGCCACGCCGCTCTGTGCCATCGGTTTGCCTTCACCGAAAGGCAGTTCCACGATGAAATTGCCGACGAAGCGGTGGCGAACGTCGAAGTCGCTGGGTCCTTCCCAGGTTTCGAGATTCCGGGTGTTCTGCGCACGGCCGGAGGAAGCATTGAGATGCTCCGGCGCCTGATCGCGCGCGCTGCCCAGCGTGTACGACGCGCGGTAGCTGAAGCCCTTGCTCAACCGCTTTTCGAACGAGAAGTCCGCTCCCTTGTAGTTGGCGGTGCCGCTCATGTCGCGCTGCTGGATGTTGCCGAAGTTCGGATACGGCACCGCCCCGTTGGCGTCGCGCGTGCCTGCGAGCGGCTGATTGAGGTTGCGCAGGACCGCGAGATGATCGGTCGTCGATCCCACCACGTCCACCGAGAACACGAAGTTCAGGCCGATCTGCTGCTCGAACCCGGCGCCGAACTGCTGGACCATCGTCCGCGGCGCCTCGAGCGACGCGGCGCGTAGTTTCAGATTGCGAATGACCAGATTCGACGGATCGAGGTAGTTCGCCGGGAAGCCATCCTGCATGCGCAGGATCGGCGTCGTCGCGCCGGCTGCCGAATTGACCTGGATGTTGCGCAGTCCCGGCGGGTTGAGCGCGAGCTGATCCTCGGATCCGATCCGATCGAACTGGTTGTAGAAGACTCCGTAGCCGCCGCGGATCAGCGAGTTCTGACCGAGCTTGTACACGGCGCCAATGCGGGGCGCGAAGTTGTTCTTGTCAGGCTTGACGAGCGCGCGATTCCCGATCGAGCCGTCCGTGGCGAATACGAGGCTGCCCGCGCCGGTTGGATCGAAGTTCGCGAGCTGGTTGGTCGATTCGTAGGCCGGCGTCATGAAGTCGTAGCGGAGTCCGAGATTCAGGGTGAGCGCGTCGGTGGCCTTCCAGTCGTCCTGCGCGAAGAACGACGTCGACCAGAGCTTTTGATCGACGACGAAGATATTGGTGAGCTCGGCGCGGTCCGCATAACCAAGCAGGAAGTCCGCGAATGCGTTGCCCGTGAACGTGGCCTGGAACCGCAAGTTGCCCCGCGTCGGCGCGACGTCGAAGTACTCGTTGTTCATCGGAAACATCACGTCCGCGCCGGCCTTCAGCTGGTGGCGTCCTTTGAGCCACGTCAGCGTGTCGAGGTACTGGAACTGATTCGTGTGCTGGAACTTCGGCATGAAGTTCGGCGATCCGATACGGATGTGGCCCGTGATGTCGACGCCCACGATGCCGCCGGCGGTTTTCGGATCGTTCGGGATGCCTTTGAAGCCGATCTGCTCCATCCCGCTCTGGCCAAACGGATCCTGCGTCCCGTCGTTGACGCCGCGCGCGAACGAGAAGCGCGCCTCGTTGACCATGTGCGGCCCGAACACCTTGTTCCAGCCGACCACCGCGCCGTGCGACTTCAGATAGTTGCGACCCCACGCGGACGTCGACGTCCCGTCGAGGACGCCGCCGAACCAGCCGGGCACGAACCGGAACCGATCGCTGTAGATGTAGCGCACGAACAGCGTGTCGGTGCCGCTGACGTTGAGGTCGACGCGACCGAGGTAGCGCTCTGCCTCGTCTTCCACGTTCGGCTGCCGGATGAAGTTGTTGCTTCCCGGCGTATTGGGCAGCGGCACCAGCGCCATGATCTTCGCCGCGACCGGATCAATCCGGGCGGCCGGGATCGTGTTGTTGGGGAACGGCTGACCCGTCAGCGGATCCCTGACGGCGCCGCTGAAAACCCCGGCACGCTCGTTGGCCGTCATCACGCGGCCGGTGCGGAGCACACCCTGTTTGATGCGCGTCGCCTCGAAATCGCCGAAGAAGAACGCGCGATTCTTCGCCACCGGCCCGCCGACGTTGCCGCCGAACTGGTTCTGCTTGTTGGCGGCTTTCGGCTGGTTGGCTTTCTTGGCGAAGTAATTGATCGTATCGAGCTTGTCGTTTCTGAAGAACTCGTACGCGGTGCCGTGGATCGTGTTCGTGCCCCCCTTGGTGTTCACGATGATCGCGGCGCCAGGCGCCCAGCCGTATTCCGCCGCATATGGGCTCGTGACGACTTTGAACTCCTGAATCGCGTCGACCGAGGGCCGCGAGATCTGCGTGGTCAGCTCCTGCACGTTCGTGGAGAAGCTGTTGTTCGCGACGCCGTCGAGCAGGAAGTTGTTCTGGAGGCTGCGGTTGCCGTGCACGCTGATCCCGCCGGTGCGGCCCGCCGACGTCCCGCCGGCCTGCTCGGTGTACCGATCGCTCTGCACGCCCGGCACCATCGCCAGCAGGTCGTCCCAGTTGCGGATGGCCAACGGCAGCTTCGACACCTCGTTGCTGTTCACGACAGTGCCGAGCGCCGCCGATTCCGTGCTGAGCAGCGGCGATACGCCCGTGACCGTGACCATTTCGCCGACCGAGCCGACCGGCAGCGAGATGTCGAGCCGCGAGCGCGCGCCGAGCGAGAGCGCGATCATCTGCTCGAACCGCTGGAACCCGGGCGCCTCGGCCTGCACGAGGTACTCACCGGGCATCAGGTTCAACACGAGATAGATCCCCTGCTCGGTCGTCGTCAACTTGTTGACGACGCCGGTGGCGATGCTCGTGATCGTCACCTGGGCACCGGGAATCACGGCGTCCGACGGATCTTTAATGATGCCCGTCAGCGTGGCGCGATCGACTTGCGCCGCTGCGTTCGCCGCCGGCACGAGCAGGGCGGCGATGATCGCGAGGCCTTGCAAAATCCGTTTCATCGAGTTCCTCCAAGAAGTGATCAACGAGTCAGTCATCAAAATCATCTCCCTCGAATCTGACCGCTAAGGTGCTTTCTGCTCAAAGCACCCTGGAGTGCTTTGTGAGAAAAGCACCCTAGAGTGCTTCACCGAAAAGCACCCTAGAGTGCTTCACCGGAAAAGCACTCTAGAGTGCTGCCGATCGAGCAGCCGGCGGCGCCACCAGCGGCAGCCGCTTGTCGGGCGCCGGCCAACTCCGTCGAAAGTGCGCGTAGTCTGGATCGTCGCTTGCTGCCATCGACCGGCGCTCGCCGGCCAGCACGTTCAGGTAATAGGCGTCGTACCCGTAAGCCGTCACAAAGGGGTGATAGCCGTCGCGGATCGCGACGACGTCGCCGTCGGTGACGCGAAGCGTATCATCGCGGCGACCGTTATAGACGCGTTGGAAGCCATAACCGTTCGGATCGCGAAAACGATAGTAATAGACTTCCTCGAGATCGACCTCCCGCGGCGGATTGTCAATATCGTGCTTGTGCGGCGGATAGCTGGACCAGTTCCCGCCGGGCGTGAAGACCTCGCACACCATCAACCGGTCGGCCGGAAACGCCGGCGGCAGGATGTCGACAATCTGACGTGTCGCGTTCCCGCCGCCGCGGATCTCGTAGCCACAGTCCTCGGGGCGTATGAGGCGCGGCGCGAGGCGTCTGGTTGACGGCGCCCGGCAGTCCGCAAGCGCGCTCGGCTCGAGGGCTTCGACGCAAGCGGCCGTTCCGGCCGGGAGGTAAACCGCGCACGGATACGCGGCGAAAACGCTCGCGCGCGGACCAATCCGATGGCGTTCGCCGTCCCAGGCGATGCGCAGCCGTCCGCTGAGCAGAACCAGACAGCGTTCGCGCGCGCGATCCGATGTCGTCCAGGAGGCGCCGGCGGCCAGTTGCCGCACGCCGAAATGGATCCGCTCCCAGCCCAGGGCGGCGGGCGTCAGGCTGCACGCGATCCCCGACCGCGTCGGCGCCAGCTTCGTGGATCGGTAGAGCAGCTTCGCGGGCGTCATCGTGCGGCCCCTCCCGGAAGGCGCGCCGGTGCCGGTGTTCGCGGTGTCAACGCTTCGATCAACACACGGCCGGAGACGTGGGGCAGCGTCACGTCCGCCAGAAACGCGAGCGTCGGCGCGATGTCGGCTGGCGACGCCGGTTGCAGGTATTCGCCGCGCGCGATGCCCTTCCCCATCAGCAGCAGCGGCACGTGCGTGTCGTAGCGATAGCCGGTTCCGTGATTCGTCGAGTTGGAGCCCTCGACCCATTGCGGCTTCCACACCAGCATCAGATCGCCGCTGCGTCCGGCGACATAGCTCAACGCGGCCTGATGCCCGATCTGGTCGCCGGTGAACCGATCCTCTTCGAGCTGATCGCGCGAGTACGCGCGCAGCACGCCCGGCACGCGGGTCAGATCGGCGAGGACGGCGCGCATCGCATCCGGACTCGCGCGCAGCTGTTCGTACGCGCCCGGCTCGAGATACAGATAGTTGTGCTGAAAGGCAGAGACCCGGGTTGCAGCAGTGCCGAGCGCCTTCGCCATCGATGCTTCAGCGGCGGCCTTCAGCTGGTCGACGTTGATCCGCCCGGCGTCCAGGCCTTCCCGGATCGATTGCTCCGGGATCGGCCCGACGCCGTGGTCCGCGCTGAACGCAACGGTGTACTGCCCCGGCCCGGCAAGCCGATCGAGCCCGTCGAACAGTTCGCCGAGGGTTTCGTCGAGCCGGATCAACGAGTCCTGCACCTGATGGCTGTTCGGGCCGTAGTCGTGACCCACGCGATCGAGGGACGAGAAACTGACCGCCATCAGGTTGGGGCCGGGCAGCGTTCCGTAGCCAAAGGATCGCGCGACGCTGAGCGCCATCCGCACGAGATAGCGATCGGCGAACGGACTGCTCTGCCAGCGTTCGTAGAACACGCGATCGGCGGCTCCTGTCTCGCCTTTGACGAGGTACGGGAACGACGCGGACATGCCGCCTTTGGCGGGCCGGAGACCCTCCGTCTGCTCGTCGTAGCGATAGGCGTCGAGTCCGAGCGCCAGATCCCACGTCTTGCCCAAATCGTTCTCAACCGGATTGCGGCGGATGAACTCGGCAACCGCGGGCACCGGACCGGTTGCAAACGCGGACGAGGTCGCCCACGAGCCGCTGTCGTCGAACCAGGCGACGGCGTCCGGTTTGCGGCCGCTCAAGGTGATTGACGATCGGGCCTTGAACGAAAAGGCGATCGTCCGGCCGGGTGGATCGCGCTGCACGCGCAGCTCGTCGGCGAGCGTCGGCAACAGCAGCCGCGATGCGCTGTCGCCGCCGGCGACAGGTCGGCCGTACGAAATCGCGCGATACGCCGCGTCCTCGGTGCACGTCACCTGTTTCCCGGATGCCCGATCCCACCAGTTGTTCAGGATCAGCCCGTGGAATTCGGGCACCGCTCCGGTGCTGATCGTGGCGTGTCCAGGACATGTGACGGTGTTGAAGTATGAATAGTCGGCTTGGCGGAACCACGCGCCTCGGGTGAGCAACCGCGCCAGTCCGCGCGACCACTGATGCCGATAGCGGTCGATGTAGTCGGCGCGCATCTGATCGACGACGAGCAGCACGATCAGCTTCGGCGTTCCGGTGTCTGCGGTCGCGCGCTGGGCAACTGCCGCGCGATCGGCCACCACCAGGATGGCCGCGACTGCAACCGATATCGCCGAGCACACGCTGACCGACGGAGCGGCTTTCACGGGTGTTCGTGGGGTCCGCCTTCAGGCGGACCTTCGGCAGACGATCTCGCGGCGGTCCGGCTAAAGCCGGACCTCACATGACTCGCGATGTCCGACCATCGGAAGAATAGAAAGTTCTTCGAGGAACTGTTCATCGCCACCACGACGGTCCGGTCGCCCGCGGGTGCACCGGTGAGGCGAAAGAGACCGTCGCGATCGGTCGAGGTTTGCGCGGCGGTGCCGGTCGCGATCACGGCGGCGGCAGGGAGCGGGCTGCCATTGGCGGCATCGACGACGCGCCCTTCGACGACGCCCGATCCGCTGCCGGGCGCCTGCCCGGCGCGGGCGTCGACGGCTGCGGCGGCCATCGCGACGACGAGAACGAAGCCGGCACCAGCACGCGACCACGGTCGCGGCGTCCACGTCATGGGCGGTCCTCCCAGCTAAGCGCTTAGGAAACGGTGTTGTCTCGATGAACGCCAGTTTTATGGCATTCCGGGAACACGTTGTCAAGACTCTAGCGAAGCGCTTTGCTCCGATTTCATGAATCGGTTACACTCGCGTCAAAAGCCGTGCTTGCACGCCGCCCAATGAAACGAATCTACATTCTTTCCGTGCAAGCCCGGCCGTCCGCGAAATCGTCGTGTGATCGGGGGCCGCCTCATGGAGCGCCAGGCGCACGAAACTGCGGACCGCCAAGGAGTCGCCGGCCCGCCACGCGATGCCACGCTCCGCGTCGATGCCTTCGAAGTAGCCAACCAACAACAGCCGGAAATATTGGCCCGGCGGCAAACCCGGCCGTCCCATGACCGTGGCGTAGAACTCGCGACACTGGTCTTCGGCGAACCGGTCGAAGCCGTGGGCGTCCAGGACCGCGTTCAATCGAGCGTAGAACGGGTGGGCCGGCGACGTCGGCAGGTCCGACGCGGCGATCCACAACGGCGATTGGTCAGTTTCTCGCGTCCCCATCGACATGCGCGGCATTGTAGTACACCGACCACGGTGACACAGATTGCGTCACCGTCACTTTCACCCCGGGCTGTTAGGCGCGGCCGCATTGCGGCCGCGCAACTAGTAACGAAGCTTCGCCGCCAGCGAGGCTTCTTGTGCTCCTCGGTGTGAACGAGAGCTTCGTTACTATGGCCAACATCTACGATGTCGCCAGCACCGCCCGCGTCTCCGTCGCGACGGTCTCGGCGGTCGTCAACAACACAGCCTATGTCAGCCCGCCGCTGAAAGCGCGCGTCGAGGCGGCCGTCAAACGTTTGGGGTACCGCCCGAATCTGGTCGCACGAGGACTTGCGACGCAGCAGTCGCGCACGCTGGGCGTCATCGTCCCCAACATCGCCAATCCCTTCTGGCCCGAAGTGGTCCGCGGCATCGAAGACGAAGCGCACCGGCGCGGCTACACGCTGCTCCTCGCGAGCGGCGACGACGATCCCCAGAAAGAGGCCCGCTACCTGATGATGTTCGTGGCCAAGGGCGTGGATGGCATCCTGCTGACCAAAGCAGCCGGCGCCCTGTCGCGCGACGTGCTCGCGCACCTCAAGTCGTCGCGCACCCCCGTCGTGCAGATGATGCGATCGAGCCAGGGAATCGGCGGCGATACGGTGCTCGTCGACGAACGGGGCGGATCGTACGAGGCCGTCACCCATCTCGCGCGGCTCGGCTACCAGCGCATCGCGATGATCAACGGCTTGCCCAACGTGAGCACGTCCAAGCGGCGGTTCGAAGGCTATCGCGACGCGCTCAAAGACTCGAAGATCGCCCTCGATGCCGACCTCGTTGTTCACGGCGATTTCTGGATCGACTCCGGCTATCGAGGAGGCATCGAGATCCTGAAGAAACGGCCGCACGCCGTGTTCATCGCCAACTACCTGATGGCAGTCGGATTCATGCGCGCGCTGAAGCAATACCAGCTGCGCTGCCCGGAAGACATCGCCATCGTCACCTGCGACGATCATCCGTGGCTCGACTCGTTCACGCCGCGCCTCACCACCGTCAACCTGCCCAAGTACGAGCTCGGACAGGAAGGCGCGCGGCTCCTGCTCGATCGAGCCGGCAGCTCGACACCGCGGCGGCCGCCGACCCGCGGCCGCACCATCGTGCTCGCGACCACGCTGTGCATCCGCGAATCGTGCGGTTTCGAGCGGCGCGCCGTGGCGCGCGCCGCTCGAGCGTGACGTGGCCCGATCGTTCGACGTCCTGACGATCGGCCGCAGCTCAATCGATCTCTACGCGCATCAGATCGGTGTGCCGCTCGCGGGCGTCTCCTCGTTCGACGCCTATGTCGGAGGCTGCCCCACGAACATCAGCGTCGGTGCGCGACGTCTTGGCCTGCGCACCGCACTGCTCACGGCCGTCGGCGAAGATGAAGTCGGCGACTTCGTGCTGGCTTTTCTCGCACGAGAAGGTGTCGAGACCCGATTCGTTCCGCGCAAAGCCGGTCGCCGGACGAGCGCCGTCATCATGTCGATCCAGCCTCCCGACCGGTTTCCGCTGACGTTTTACCGCGAAGGATGCGCCGACCGCGAGCTGACGATCGAGGACGTCGATGCCGCACCCATCGCGGATGCCGGCATGGTCGTCGTCACCGGCACGGGCTTGAGCCACGAGCCGGGCCGATCGGCGACGCTCCACGCCGCCGCCTCCGCACGGCGGGCCGAATCCCGCGTGCTCATCGATCTCGACTACCGCCCTGACCAGTGGGCTGGACGCGAGCACTACGCGGCGCAGATGGATCGTCTTGTGCCGCAAGCGCACCTGGCGGTCGGCACGGAAGAAGAATTGACGGCGGCGACCGACGATGGCGGTCAGGCGGCGATCGGAGCGAGCCGACTGCTGGCGGGTGGACTCGAGGCGTTCGTCCTCAAGCGTGGCGCCGCCGGAGCGCGCGTGTACGCGCGCGATGCCGCACCGGTTGACGTCGCGCCGTTCCGCGTCGACGTGCTCAACGTGTTGGGCGCGGGCGATGCGTTCGCGAGCGGGTTGCTGTTCGGGTTGCGTCGAGGCTGGCCGCTGGCGCGCGCGGTTCGGCTGGGCAACGCCACCGGCGCGATTGTCGTGACTCGGCACGGCTGCGCCAACTTCATGCCGACCTGGCCCGAGGTCGAAGCGTTCGTAGCCGCACACGGAGGCTGGCAATGCGAACCCGCAGCCTGACAGTTGCCCAAGCCATCATAGAGTTCCTGTTGGCGCAACAGTCGGAGCGCGACGGCAGGACACAACCGTTCATCGCTGGCGTGTTCGGCATTTTCGGCCACGGCAACGTCGCCGGTGTTGGCGAGGCGCTGCTGGCGGCCCGGGATCGCCTGCGCTTCTATGTGCCGCGCAACGAGCAGGCCATGGTGCACACGGCGGCTGCGTTCGCGAAGATGGCCAATCGGCTGCAGACGCTCGCCTGCACGACATCGATCGGTCCTGGCGCGACGAACATGGTCACCGCGGCTGCGGGTGCGACCATCAACCGGCTGCCGGTCCTGCTGCTGCCGGGCGACATTTTCGCCACCCGGCGTGCATCGCCCGTGCTGCAACAGCTCGAATCGCCCTCGTCTTTGGATCTCTCGGTGAACGACTGCTTCAAGCCGGTGTCGCGATTCTGGGACCGCATCAACCGGCCGGAACAACTTGCGCAATCGCTGCTCGAGGCGATGCGCGTGCTGACGTCGCCGGCCGACACGGGCGCGGTGACGATCGCCCTGCCGCAGGATGTGCAGGCCGAAGCCTTCGACTTTCCCGACGAGCTGTTTGCGCCGCGTGTGTGGTCCGTCGCGCGCGCGCGGGCCGATGTGTCGCGCCTCGACGCCGCGGCAGCGTTGCTGAGATCCGCGACGCAGCCTCTCATCGTCGCGGGCGGCGGCGTGATTTACAGCGACGCCTGCGAGGCGCTTCGCCGATTTGCCGAGCGAACCGGCATCGGCGTCTGCGAAACGCAAGCCGGGAAAGGAGCGCTGGCATTCGACCATCCGCAGTCTGCGGGCGCGATCGGCGTCACGGGTACCTCGACCGCGAACCGTCTCGCGCGCGACGCCGACATGGTGCTGGTCATCGGCTCGCGGTTGAGCGATTTCACGACCGCGTCGAACTCGGCGTTTGCGAACCCGGACGTCACGTTCATCGCCGTGAACGTCGCCGAGATGGATGCGCACAAGCGGAGCGCGATGGCGCTGGTCGGCGATGCGCGAAGTGTGCTCGAAGATCTCGAGCAGCGCATCGCAGGCTACCGCGTGCCGGACGCCTACGCGCGGACGCTTGGCGAGCACAAAGCCGAGTGGGAGCGCGAGGCGGATCGATTGTTCGCAGGCACCGGCGCGTCGACGCTGAGCCAGGCCGAGGTGATCGGGGCCTTGAACGCGGCGCTGGGTCCACGCGACGTCATTGTCTGCGCGGCCGGCAGTCTCCCGGGCGATCTGCACAAGCTCTGGCGCGCGCGGGATCCGAAGGGGTATCACCTCGAGTATGGCTATTCGTGCATGGGATATGAGATCGCCGGCGGCCTGGGCGTGAAGATGGCGGCGCCGGATCGCGAGGTCGTCGTCCTCGTCGGCGACGGTTCGTACTTGATGATGGCGCAGGAGCTCGTCACGGCGGTGCAGGAGGGCATCAAGATCACGGTCGTCCTGCTCGACAACCACGGGTTCTCCAGCATCGGCGGTCTCTCGCAATCGGTCGGCTGCGCGGGCTTCGGCACTGAATACCGTCATCGAACCGAGCGCGGGCTGGATGGCGAGCCCGTGGCGGTCGACTTTGCCGCCAATGCCGCTTCGCTCGGCGCGCACGTGATCGAAGCGCGCGACCGCGCCTCGCTTCCCGGCGCGTTGCGCGAGGCGCTCGAGAGCCGCGTCACGTCCGTCGTCGTGGTGCCGGTGGACCGGAACGCGCGGGTCGGCGGCTACGACACCTGGTGGGACGTGCCCGTCGCCGAGACGTCGACGCTCGACGCGGTCCGCGACGCGAGAGCCGCCTACGACCGCGATCGAAAGAAGCAACGGCAGTTCTTTTGAAGTGAGTTCAACGGAGATTACGGAGGACACGGGATACACACGGAGAAACGAAGCAACGGAGACGCACGGAGAAGACTGCGGTTCGACGGGTGGCCCTGCGCAGCAGGGCCGATACAGTGACGGATCGGATCGCGTACATGAGCAAGTTGGATCAGGAGCTTGTTCATGTACGCGATCCGATCGTCACTGTGCGTCGCTTCGCGACGCCCGCCGAACCTGCTCCTTCTTTCTCGTGTCTCCGTGCCTCCGTGTAGAACCGTGTCCTCCGAAACCTCCGAGTGCTCGATGAGGCGTTCTTGATGCGTATCGCGAACGCGCCCTGCTCGTGGGGCGCGCTGGAATTTGAATCAGCTGTCCCCCCGCCCGAACCCCTGCGCGTGCTCGACGAGATTGCGGCGACCGGCTACGAGGGGACAGAACTCGGCGACTGGGGGTTTCTGCCGACCGACGCCGCGGCGCTCCGCCGCGAACTCTGCGTCCGACGCCTGTCGGTGGTTGGTGCATTCGTCCCCGTGGCGCTTTCCGATCCGTCAGCCCATGCCGACGGCGAGGCGATCGCGGTGAAAACCGCGCGGCTGCTGCACGACGCGTCGGGCGACTCGTCCGCGATGCTGGTGTTGTCGGACGCCACGGCTGCCGTGCCGGCCCGCGCGTCGGTCGCCGGACGCGTGACGCAAGCCGACGGGCTGCCGCCTCTCGAATGGCGGATCGTCGGCGCCGGAGCCGAACGGATCGCACGCGCGGTGCGCGAGGCGACCGGGCTGCGGACGGCGTTTCACCACCACTGCGCCACGTATGTCGAAACGCCGGACGAGATCGGCGTCCTGATGCGGAGCACATCCGCCGAACTGCTCGGTCTATGCGTCGACACTGGCCACGCAACCTACGGCGGAGGCGATCCGATCGCGCTGCTGCGCGAATACGGCAGCCGTGTCTGGCACGTGCACTTCAAGGATTGCTCGACGGATACGGCGAGCGCCGCCAGGCACAAACGATGGGACTACCTCACCGCCGTGCGCAACGGGCTGTTCTGCGAGCTGGGCCGCGGCGCGGTCGATTTCAAGGCGGCTATCAGCGAGCTTCAGACAGTGGGGTACGACGGCTGGATCGTTGTGGAACAGGACGTCCTGCCCTCGCTGGGAACGCCCTTCGCCAGCGCGCAACGCAACCGGCAGTACCTTTCAACGCTCGGCCTCTGCCTTCTGCCTTCTGCCTTCTGACTTCAGACTTCAGACTTGCGCAGCTTCCGCATCCCGCGCAGCCAGCGTTCGTGATCCGTCGCCTTGCGCCGCACGTATTCGGCAACCTCGGGATGCGGCAGGATCAGGAAGCGTTCCTCGGCGATCGCTTCCACGACGAGATCGGCGACGTATTCCGGCTCGACCGCGCCGTCGATGAGAAACGATCGGCCCTCCGCTTCCGCGCGCATCAGCATGTCAGTCCGCACACCCTGGGGGCAGAGCGCTGACACCTTGATGCCCCGATCGCCGTAGGCGATCGACAACCACTCCGCGAACGCCAGCGACGCATGTTTCGTCACGGCATAGGTCGCCGACTGCGGGTGCGTCAGCAATCCGGCCGCTGAAACCGTCTGCAGCAGATATCCGGCCCCGCGCGCCAGCATCCCGGGCAGCACCGCGCGTGCCGCATAGACGTGCGCCATCACGTGCACGTCCCAGCACCTGTTCCACTCCTCGTCTGGCGCCTGCTCGTCGCCGTTTTTCGCGATCCCCGCGTTCGAGCAGAACAAATCGATGACGCCGTGACGATCGAGCGTCTGGGCGACAAGTCGCTGGACATCGCCTTCACTCGAGACATCGGCTTCGACCGCTGTCCCGCCGATCTCGCCGGCGACGCGTTGCGCCGCGTCCAGGTCGAGGTCCGCCACCACGATCGCCCGCGCGCGCTCCACCGCGAAGCGGCGCGACAGCGCGCGGCCGATTCCATTGCCGCCGCCGGTTATGACGACTACCTTGTCAGTGATCTCCACGTCCGTGGTTCTCAGGCCTTCGTTCTTCGTCCGTCCTTCGTCCGTAGGTCCTGGGTCCGCGCATCAGGGGCCTCGGACCAAGAACGGACCAAGCACCAAGCCCCAGGGACGAAGGACTAAGAGGCCTTCGCCTTGGCGTCAGCCGATCCCGATCGCATCCACTCCTGGAGGCGCGCGACGTCGTTCTTGACGGTTCGCGACGCGGCGAACAGGACCAGCGAGAGGATCGCGGCCAGTGTCGGGACGATGTACATCGCGGTGTGCAGCCCCTGCGCCCGGAACGGCTCGAGCGCGCGGAGATCGAATCCCTTGGCTTCACCGACCAGGCTCCGGAACTCGGCGGAAATCAGCTCCGAGAATGGCAACGCCTGCACGGCGCCCGCGGCGCTCGCCGCCTGGAACGTGTAGTAGTCGCTCACGAGACCGGTGCCGACGGGGCCGAGCGACGCGCCGAGCACATACATCGCGAAGAAGTACAGCGCCATCGCCGTGCCGCGCAGCGACGGCTCCACCACGTCGTGAATCGTCGAGTAGACCGTCGAGTAGTAGGCGTACATGACGCCGCAGCCGGCGCCCATCAGCAGCGCGAAGCCGACGATATCGCCCGCCGGCCGACCCAATCCCAGGAACATCAGCGGCGTGCAGATCACGATCGATCCGCATCCGACGATCAGGCGGCCGTCCACCCGGCGTGCGATACAGCCGATCGGCGAGCGCACCGCCGGCCGTCAGACCGACGATGCCCGAGAAACCGTAGCACGGCGGCCGCGATCCAGCCGGCCTGCTGGAACGTGATGTGATGAAAGCGCACCAGGAACGGCGCGACAAACGACCCCAGCGCGTACATGTTGAAGTTGTGCAGCGCCCCCGACACGATGATCCACAGCATGGTCGGAATCGAGAGGACGAGCCAGATACGGATTGCCCTCGCGCCTCCGCTCGCCAACCGCGTGCTCCTCTTTCTTGCCGCGCGGCGGCTCGGCGATCTGCAGCGCGAGAATCGCGCACAGGATGCCCGGAATCGCCGCCACGTAGAACGCGTTGCGCCAGCCCCAGTTCTGCAGAATCCAGCCGCCGGCGCCGTTCGCCAGCCCGAGGCCGAGCGGCAGGCCGAGCATCCAGACCGCCACCGCCCGCGCGCGCTGGTTCGTCGGCACGAGATCGCCGATGAGCGAGGTGGACGCCGGCGAGCACGTCGCTTCGCCGACGCCGACGCCAAGGCGCGCGACGATCAACTGGGAAAAGCTGCGAGCCGCGCCCGATAGCGCCGTCAGCACACTCCACACGAACACGCCGCCAGCCAGGATCAGGCGGCGCTGCTTGCGGTCGGACAACCGCCCGAGCGGCAAGCCGACCACCGCGTACAACAACGTGAAGACGGTCCCCAAGAGCCCGAGCGCCGTGTCGCTGAGTCCCCACTCGCGCCGGATCCCTTCGCCGACGCCGCCAATGATCTGGCGGTCGAAGAAGTTCATCAGGTTGATGGCGAAAAGAACGAAGAGCGCAAAGGTGGTCTGGTTCACTGTCGGTGTCCGTTCGTGGTTCGACGTTCGTGGTTCGACATTCTATCCGTGGTTCGCAGAACGTCGAACGACGCGCGACGAACGCGAACGTCGAACGTCGAACGTCAGAATACGTACCGCGCTGCCTCGATCACCGCCTCTGCGACCCGCCGCCGCGCCGCGATCGCGTCCACCGCTGGATGCGTCGCAAGGCGCCCGGCCGCGGCGGTCACCGACGGATCGCCGCCTTCCGCCTCGAGCGCCGCCGTCACCTGCCGGGCCGCCGCCGCGATCTTGTCGGACGCGTCGCTCGCATAGATGCGCACCGCGTCCGCCGCGAGCGGCGCCTTGGCGTCCGCGCGCGACGCCATCTTCTCCGCGCGCGCCAGACCGCTCTCGATCGCGTACACCTCGATCACGATGTCGGCGATCTGTGCCTGGACTTCCTGGGCGTCTTTCAGCCGATCGCCGTATGTCGTGGCAACCTGGCCGAGCAGGCCAATCGCCAGCCGCTTCGCCTTCGCGACGTACCCGCGCTCGCTGCCGAGCGCGCCGGCCGGCGCGGGCGCGGGCGTGTCGGCGAGCGCGCGGCGCGCGGCTTCGGGCGTGAACTGATCCGGCGACTGCTTCAGCAGGCGCGTGGGCACGAGCAGGCGATTGATCTCGTTGGTGCCCTCGTAGATGCGGGTGATGCGCGCGTCACGGTAGGCGCGCTCGGCCGGGAATTCGCGCGAGTAGCCGTTCCCGCCGTACACCTGCAGCGCCTCGTCGACCGCCCACGCGAGCGCTTCGCTGGTCCACACCTTGTTGATCGAGCATTCGACCGAGAAGCTTTCGATCGTCTTCATCACGCGCGCGCCGTCGGTGCGGTCGCCCGCGTCGAGCACGCGGTCGACGTCGCCGAGCGTGCGATACGACATCGCGTCGCCGACGAAGGCGAGAACGGTCATGCCGGCGATCTTCTGCTTGATCAACCCGAACTCGGCAATCGCGCGGCCGAATTGCCGCCGCTCCTTCGCGTACTTGACGGCGTGGTTGAGCGCCTGTTTGACGCCCGACATGTTGCGCGCCCCGAGCTTGACGCGGCCGAAGTTCAGCACGTTAAAGGCAACTCTATGCCCTTGACCAATAATGCCGAGCACGTTCTCGACCGGAACCTTCACATTGTCGAGCATCAGCGCCGTGGTCGACGAGCCGTCGAGGCCCAGCTTGATCTCGTCGCGGCCGCTCACGACGCCCATGCCGCGCTCGACCAGGAACGCGGTGAACTGCTCGCCGTTCACCTTCGCGAAGATCGTGAACAGATCGGCAAACCCGCCGTTCGTGATCCACATCTTCTGGCCGTTGAGCACGTAGTGACGGCCGTCGGGCGTGAGCGTGGCGGTCGCGCGCGCGGCGAGCGCGTCCGATCCGGATTGCGGCTCGGTCAGGGCGTAGGCGCCGATCAGATCGCCGCTCGCCAGCCGCGGCAAGTAGCGCGCCTTCTGCTCCTCGGTGCCGAAGTACACGAGCGGCAGCGTGCCAATCGAGGTGTGCGCGCCGAGCGATCCGCCGAACGACGGGTTGATGGCGATCTGCTCGCCGACGTACGACGCGCTGATCAGGTCGAGGCCGAGGCCGCCGTGCGCCGTCGGGATTTCGAGACGCAGCAGATCCAGCTCGCTCGCCTTCTTGAGCAGCTGGCGCGTCAACACCCAGTCGTGTTCGTAGAGGCGCGGCGCGATCGGCAATACTTCCTTCTGCATGAACTCGAGGGCGGTCCGGCCGAACAGCCGCTGTTCTTCGGACAGCTCTTCGCGCGTGAACACTTCGTCTGGTTGCACGGCGGTCATGAGGAATTGTCCGCCGATGATTGCCGCTGCTGATGTGGTCATGTGTTGACAGCCTCGCGGCTGGGAAGTATAAGCCTGACAACGTGCCAACTCTCAACGAATTGTTCTCGCTGAAGGATCGCGTCGCCATCGTCACCGGCGGATCGCGCGGAATTGGACTCGAGATGGCGGAAGGTCTCGCCGAGGCCGGCTCAGCGCTGATGCTGTGCGCGCGGCGCGAGGAATGGCTGACGCCGACCGTCGCCGCGATGCGCGAGCGCGGGTTTCGCGTCGAGGGCATGCTGTGCGATGTCGCCAAAGCGGCCGACGTGCAGGCGGTCGTCGACAAGACGATCGCCGTCTTCGACAAGGTCGACATTCTCGTGAACAACGCCGGCGTGACCTGGGCCGCCGAGCCCGAAGTGATGCCGCTCGACAAGTGGCAGAAAGTCCTGGACATCAACCTGACGGGCGCGTTTCTGTTTTCGCAGGCCGCCGGCCGCGACATGCTCTCGCGCGAGTGGGGACGCATCATCAACGTCGCGTCGATTTCCGGGCTGCACGCGTCGGTGCATGGTCCGCACTACGCGCCGTACGCCGCGACGAAGGCGGGGCTGATGGGCCTCACGCGCGAGCTCGCGGCGTCTTGGGGCCGCAGGGGCATCCGCGTCAACGCCATCGCGCCCGGCTTCTTTCACTCGCGCCTCGCGGACGGCGCGATCGCGATGTCGGAGCCGGCGATCAAGGCGACGAGTCCAATTCCGCGCGTCGGCGCGGCCGGCGAGCTCAAAGGCGTCGCGGTGTTCCTCGCCGCCGACGCGTCCAACTACATCACCGGCCAGACGATTGTCGTCGACGGCGGGCGCACGATCGCGTGACCCGTTCTCACTCTCGCCCAATGCGTCACATCGATCTCCGCGCGGAAAGTGAGAACGGGTCGTGACGACACAATCCTCGTACGCCGCGCGGCCGTGGCTGAAGCACTACGACTACTGGGTGCGTCCGAACCTCACGTACCGGGCAAGCCGCTGACGGATATTCTCGCGACGACGGCGGTCGACATGCCGGATCGCGTCGCGACGTCGTTTTTCGGCGCCGAGCTCACGTTCATCGATCTCAAGCGCCGGGCGGACGCGTGTGCGGCGGCGCTCGCCGAGCTGGGGATCGTCAAGGGCGATCGCGTCGGCATCATGCTGCCCAACTGCCCGCAGTACATCATCGCGGCGTTCGGCATCCTGCGGCTCGGCGCGGTAGTCGTGAACATCAACCCGAGCTACACCGCGCGCGAAGTGTCGGTGGTCGCCGCCGATTCGGGGATCCGGATCCTGGTGACGCTCGACGTCCTGGCGCCTCTCGTCGCAAGTCTCCGGGGTCAGACCCCGAATACGCTCGAACACCTCATCCTGACGTCGTTGGCGGAGTACACACCACAAGCTGTTGGGCCTCCGCGGATCGACGGCGCTCTGGCCTTTACAGATTTGCTCAACCAAACTGCGCGAGGGGGTCAGACCCCTTGGAGACCCGCCTCCATCGCGCCGGACGATCTCGCCGTCCTCCAATACACCGGCGGAACCACGGGGACGCCGAAGGGCGCGATGCTGACGCACGCGAACATCTTCGCCAACGTCATCCAGACCGAGACGTGGACGAATCCGGCCTACGTGCTCAACCGCTCCGAGCGCTACCTCGTCGTGATTCCGTACTTCCATATCTACGCGTTCACCGTCTGCATGATGATGGGCATCCGGATCGGCGCGACGCAGATCATCCTGCCCAAGTACGATCCCGATCAGGTGCTCGACGCGATCCGCGCATTCCGACCGACCTACTTCCCGGCCGTGCCGACGGTGTTCGTGTCGCTGCTGAACCATCCGAAGGTCGGCGAGTCGGGCCTCGAGTACGTGCGCACGTTCAACAGCGGCGGCGCGCCGTGCCCGGTCGAAGTCCTCGAGACCTTCGAGCGGCGGATCGGCCGGCCGCTCAACGAAGGGTACGGACTCTCGGAAACCTCTCCGGTGACGCATTCCACGCCGCAGCTCGCGCTGCGGAAGTTCGGGACCATCGGTCTCGCGGTCCCCGACACCGACATGAAGATCGTGGACGTCGAAACCGGCGACCGCGAGCTGCCGATCGGCGAGGCCGGCGAGTTGTGCATCTGCGGACCGCAAGTGATGAAGGGCTATTGGAACCGGCCCGACGAAAGTCAGGGCGTCCTCCGCGAGGACGCCGACGGCCGCGTCTGGTTCCATACTGGCGACATCGCGTCCATGGACGCGGATGGCTACACCGCCATCGTGCAGCGCAAGAAGGATCTGATCATCGTCGACGGCTTCAACGTGTATCCATCGGAAGTCGAAGCGGTGCTCTACGCACATCCGGCGGTCCGGCTTGCGGCGGCGATCGGTGTCGCCGACTCGTATCACGGCGAGATCGTCAAAGCCTGCATCGCGTTGAAGCCCGGCGCCACGGTGACGGCCGACGAGATCGTCGTTCACTGCCGCACCAGCCTGACGGAGTACAAAGTGCCGCGGCTCGTCGAAATTCGCGATACGCTGCCGATGAGCGCGGTCGGGAAGATCCTGTATCGTGTGCTGCGCGACGAACACGCAGCCGCGTCATCATCATGACGATTTCGCACGCACGGCAAACCCTCAGCGGCCTGGAATTCTTTCGCAAGCTGATCGCCGGCGAAGTCGACCCGCCACCGATGCTGGACCTGCTCAACATCCGCCTCGTCGAGGTCGACGCCGGACGCGTCGTGTTCGCCGCGGAAACCGAGGAGCGGTTCTACAACGGCACCGGCGTCGCGCACGGCGGCTTCGCGGCGACGCTGCTCGACTCGGCGCTCGGCTGCGCGATCAACTCGATGATGCCGGCCGGCAAGCGCTTCACGACACTCGAGCTGAAGATCAACTTGACGCGGCCGCTCACGCGAGAAGTCGGTCCGCTGCGCTGCGAGGCGAAGGTGGTCCACGTCGGCGGACGCACCGCCACGTCGGAAGGCCGCATCGTCGATCGCAACGGCAAACTGTACGCCCACGGCACGACGACCTGCATCGTCGTCGAACCACCGCGAGGAAGCCTGGAACCGTGACATTTCAGAATTCAGATTTCAGAGCAGTGCTGTCCAAATTAGCCGTGAACCGAGTTGAGCGCGCCACGGTTTCGGCCGCAATCTCGCTGTCTGGAGTCACGACGCAATCGACACCTCCGAGGATGCTGTCCGAATTAGCTGAACGCCAGCGCACCTTGGACGGGGGCGGCGAGCGCCGGCGGACTGGTAAACGGCTCGTCGAGCCAGGTCCAGAGGTCGCGATAGACCAAGAGGTTCATCCGGAGCAGCGCGACCAGATTCGAGAGCGACCAGCCGAAGCGCGCTTTCAGCTGCAAGTACTTCAGGACGAGCAACGCAATCAGCGCGGTCCAGATTTGAATCTGCAAGGCGTTGGCGGAGGTCCCGACGAACGTCTTCACCCGCAGGTTTTGTTTCAAGGCTTTGAAAAACAGTTCGATCTGCCACCGGTCCTTGTAAATCCGCGCCACGGTCGAGGCCCCGAGCGTCAGGTGATTGGTCAGGAACTCCAGGCGTGTTCCCTCGGGGGTGCGGACGACGACGCGGCGGAGCACGTCGGGATATTTCCGCCGTGTCACCGGCCCTCGGAACCGAATGCGCTGATCGCACACGACGCCGCGGTGTTGCGGCGGCACGTGGCGCTCGACGACCGTGTAGTCGGCATTCCGCTTCATCCGCGTCACGAAGAACACCTGGGCGGCCGTCAGCTCCGCGAACCAGGCGAAGTCGATGTACCCCTTGTCGACGACCACGATGGTCCCCGGGAGAAACCGCTGCTCGCGCGCCAGCGGCCCCTCGCGGTGCTTGCCGTCGGTGATCACCAGGAAGGTCGGCAGGTAGCCGTCGTGATCGAGCGTGAAATGCAGCTTCACCGCGCCTTTGGTGCGGCGAAACACCGCCCACGGAAACATCTCCGCACACAGATCGATCACGGTGGCGTCGAGGCTGAGCAACTTGTTTTTGAATCGGAACGGCTTCGCGCCGGCCACCTCGCGACAGCGCGCCAGGACCTGGTAGAACACAGCCTGATAGAGCAGCCACGGCCGATGCGCATTGGCGTAGGCGAGCGTCGACCGGCGCGGCGCCACCGCCCCGAGATGGGCCAGCTTGCCCTCGCAACTCGCCAAGCCGCCGCAAATCTCGCGCAGCGAATGCGCGCGCCCGAGCTGCGCGAACAGCATGGCGACGAATTGGTCCCAACACGAAAAGCCGCGCGCGTGCCGCTCCGCCTGCGTGTCGATCACCGCTTTCTGAAACTCGGCGCGCGGAAAAAGCTGGAGCAACTGATTGAAGATACTGCAGAATCTCGACATAGGGGTTGACCTCCACGGTGATCGGATGAAGTTGGGAGACTCCATCAGCATCATACGCGGTGCGCTCAACCCCTCTTTTGTTCACGGCTAATTTGGACAAGAGTGATTTCAGAGTTCAGATTTATTTCAGATTCTGGAAATCCTCGAATCAATCTGAAGTCTGAATTCTGAAGCCTGAAATATGGAGCTCACATGGCAGACGTAGTTCGGTACGCGATCACTGATCGCGTGGCGGTCTTGACCATCGACAACCCGCCGGTCAACGCGCTCAGCCCTGCCGTGTGGGACGGGATCGACAAGGCGGTCGCGCGTGCGATGCACGACGAGGCTGCCGACGCGATCGTGCTGATCGGCGCAGGCACCACGTTCATCGCCGGCGCCGACATCAAGGTCTTCGACCTCCTGAAAACGCGCGAGGACTCGTTCAACCGATCGGCGGGCACGCACGCCTTGCTGCGGCGTATGGAAGACGCGGCCAAGCCGCTCGTCGCCGCGATTCACGGCAACGCGCTCGGCGGCGGACTCGAGGTCGCGCAAGCGTGCCACTTCCGCATCGCAACGAAAGACGCGAAGGTCGGACAGCCGGAAGTGCTGCTCGGCATCATCCCTGGCGCGGGCGGCACACAGCGTCTGCCGCGGCTGTGCGGCGCGAAGATGGCGCTCGAGATGTGCACCGACGGCAAGCCTGTGTCCGCGCCCAAAGCGCTCGCCGCCGGGATCATCGACCACATCGTGTCGGAGGGACTGCAGGAGGGCGCGATCGTCTTCGCGAAATCAAAAGTCGCCGGACACGACATCCGCAGGACTCGCGAAATCGCGCTGAGCCTGGCCGACGCCAGCGCCGGCCTCGAGGCGTGCGCGGCGATGCGTCAGTCGCTCGCCAAGACTGCCAAAGGCGCCAAGGCGCCGTTCGCCGTCGTCGACGCGATCGAAGCCGGATTGCGCAACGAGTTCGACGAAGGGTCGCGGCGCGAGCGCGAGATCTTCGCGGAGTGCGTCGTCTCGACCGAATCGAAGGCGCTCCGGCACCTGTTCTTCGCGGAACGCGAGGTCGCCAAGGTGCCCGACGTGCCCAAAGACACGCCCACCCGCGACATCAAGCGCGCGGCCGTTGTCGGCGCCGGGACGATGGGCGGCGGCATCGCGATGACGTACGCGAACGCCGGCATTCCCGTCCTGCTGAAGGAAGTGGACGAGACGGCGCTGCAGCGCGGACTCGCGACGATTCGGAAGAACTACGAAGTAACGATGTCGAAGGGCAAGATGACCGCCGAGCAGGTTGAAAGAACCATGGCGCTCATCACGCCGACCACGAGCTACGACGGGTTCGATCAGGTGGACATCGTCGTCGAAGCCGTGTTCGAGAACATGGATTTGAAGAAAGCCACGTTCGTCGAGCTCGGACGCGTGACGCGGCCGGACTGCGTGCTGGCGTCGAATTCCTCGACCCTCGACATCGACGAATTCGCCCGCGCCAGCGGCCGGCCGGCCCAGGTGATTGGCCACCATTTCTTCAGCCCGGCCAACGTGATGCGGCTCCTCGAAATCGTGCGCGGCCGCGAGACGAGCAAAGAGGTGATCGCGACGTCGCTCAAGCTGGCCAAGCGACTCGGCAAGGTCGGCGTCGTCGTCGGCAACTGTTTCGGCTTCGTCGCAAATCGGATGCTCTCGTACTACATGCGCGAAGCGTATCTCCTGCTCGAGGAAGGCGCGAGCGTGGAACAGATCGATCGTGTCCTGACCGCGTTCGGCCTCCCGGTGGGACCGTACGGCATGCAGGACATCGCCGGCATCGACGTCGGCGCGCGGATCCGCATGTATTTGAAGTCGATCGGCAAGACCCGCGCGGAGGGTCCGCAGTCGGCGATTCCGGATCGGCTGTTCGAGATGGGTCGATACGGCCAGAAGACCGGTGCGGGCTGGTACAAGTACGACGCACCCGGCAGCCGCAACCGCACGCCCGATCCCCTCATCGATCAGATGGCCGAGGAAGAAGCGAAGAAGCGCGGCATCAGGCGCCGGCCGATCGCCGACGATGAGATCGTCGCGCGAATCACGACGGCGCTGGCGAATGAAGGGGCCCGCGTGCTGGAGGACAAATTCGCCACCCGCGCCGGCGACATCGACATCATCTACGCCTACGGCTTCGGGTTCCCGCGGCACACGGGCGGACCGATGTTCTATGCGGACACGGTCGGCCTGCCGACGGTCGTGTCGCGCGTCAACGAATACCGCGCGCGCTTTGGCGATTACTGGGAGCCCGCGCCGCTGCTCGAGCGCCTCGTTGCGGAAGGCCGCGGGTTTTACAGCGAACCGGCGGCTGTGTGATCGAAATATCCGACGTGCGGGCGCTCGCTTCGCGCACGGGCGAGGAAATCGCCGTCAGTAACTGGCTCGAAATCACGCAAGAGCGGATCGATCAGTTCGCGGCCGCCACCGGCGACTCGCAATGGATTCACGTCGACGCTGCGCGCGCGGCCACCGAGTCGCCGTTCAAGACCACGATCGCGCACGGCTTCCTGACATTGTCGCTCCTGAGCTCGCTCGTTCGTGATGCGATGACGTTCACCGGCCTGCGCATGGCCATCAATTACGGGCTCAACCGCGTGCGCTTCGTCGCTCCCGTCCCGTGCGGCGCACGCGTGCGCGCGCGCATCGCGCCGGCGGCGGTCGCCGACGCCGGCGACCACGTGCAGGTGACCTGGGCCGTCACCGTCGAGCGCGAGGGCGGGGACAAGCCGTGCTGCGTCGCGGAGTGGATCGTGAGGTACTACCCGACGTAACGATCGCGTACAATAGATGTAGCCAGCCTGCCCGCCTGGGACTCTTGGGTGGAGTCATGTCGAACCAAAAATTCGTTTCCGTTGTGATGGGCGTTGTCATGTGCGCCGCATGGGCGGCCACCGACGTCAGCGCGCAGTCGCGTCGCGGCTCGGGACGGCCGTCAGGCGGCGGAGCCATGGGTGCGGCCGCAGGCCGCGCCGTCCCGCGAACCGGCCGGCCGATAACCCGCGGCTCCTACCCCACGCGAGTGGCGCCGCGCGGCGTCGACGTCGTGCCGTTCCGGTCGCACCAGAATCGGTCGTACTACAACCGGTCGTTCTATAACCGGTCGTTCTATAACCGGTCGTACAGTCCGTATCGCTATGGATATCGCCCGGGCCTGCGCGCTGGCTACTATTCGGGCTTGCGCGCACCCTATCGATACGGCTTCTACGGCTACCCGTATGACTACGACTACCCGTACAACTACACCTATTTCCGCAACTACGGGTACCGCTACCCGTACACGTCGTACGGATACGCGCTGCCGCCCGGGTATGTGACGGCGGTGCCGGGCTACGCGTACGGCGGGGTCCGGATCACGGGCGCGCCGCACGATGCGGAGGTGTACGTGGACGGCAATTACGTGGGGCGCGTCGACGATTTCGATGGCGCGTTCCAGCACGCGAACCTGCGGCCGGGACCACACCGCGTCGAAATTCGGGCGCCCGGCCTGTCGCCGACGATGTTCAGTGTCAACGTCGCGCCGGGACAGACGATTACGTATCACGCGCGGTGATACGTATCACGCGCGGTGAATCGGGTAATTGGATAATCGGGTAATCGGGTAATTGATTGAGTAATTGACGGCCACTCAGCCAATCCAACTACCCGATTAACAAATTACCCGATTACCCGATGCTCATCACTTCCCTATGTCCTCGAACCACAGATCCGGGTGCGTCGCGATGAACGCTTTCATCATCGCGATGCATCGATCATCCTGCACGACCGTCACCTCAACGCCGCGTGACCGCAGCAACTCCTCTTCGCCCATGAACGTCTGGTTCTCGCCGACGACGACGCGCGGGATGCCGTAAAGCAGGATCGCGCCGGTGCACATCGCACACGGAGAGAGCGTCGTGTACATCGTGGACGTGCGGTAGACGGCCGCCGGCTGACGCCCGGCGCGCTCGAGCGCGTCCATCTCGCCGTGGAGCACGGCGCTGCCCTGCTGCACGCGGCGATTGTGTCCGCGCCCGATGATTCGGTTGCCGTGGACGAGCACCGCGCCGATCGGAATTCCGCCTTCCACCCTTCCGCGCTCGGCTTCCTCGGTGGCTGCCCGCAGAAACTCATCCATGGTGCGATTCTGCCTCAACGACAGACTAAAGCCCGGTCGTCTTTTTCGGGCGATCATGCCGACCCAAACCACCCGAGGGACGACCGGGCTAAAATGGAGTCGTTGAAAGGCCGCTCGCTTCCGCTTTTCCTCTCCGCCGCCGGACTCCTCGTCGTCGTTGCCGTTACGCTTTCGAGCCAGCCGGCGCAGGCTCCGTCGCTGACGCTGCTGTCGCGCGACGGCCGGCGGCAACTCGCGATCGCGCTCGTGGGCGATCAGGAATTCGTGGCGCTCGACGATCTCGCGGCGACGTTTCAGCTCACCGTTCACCAGGAATCGTTCGGCGCGATCACGGTGTCCTACAAGGGACGCACCATCATCCTGACGCCGGAGCAATCGCTTGCCTCGGTCGCCGGACGCCTGATTTCTCTTCCCGCACCGCCTTCGCGGAACGGACAGCGGTGGCTGGTGCCGGTCGAGTTCATCAGCCGCGCGCTCGCACCGATCTACGACACGCAACTGGATTTCCGCAAGGCATCGCATCTCCTCGTCGTGGGAGATCTGCGCGTGCCCCGCGTGACGCTCCGATACGATTCGCTCGGCGCCTCGGCGCGCCTGACGATCGACGTGACACCGCGGGCGACGGCCACCGTGTCGCAGGAGAATGAAACGCTGACGATCCGCTTCGACGCCGACGCGCTCGACGCGCCGTCGCCGCCGCTGCCGGCGCAGGCGCCGCAGAGCCTCGTACAGAACGTTCGCCTCGCCGATCCGACAACGCTCGTCGTCCAGGTGGGACCGCGCTTCGCGGGATTCAAGGCCAACAGCGAGCCGGTGGACACGACGATGCGGCTGGAAATCGACGTGTTGAGCACGCAGACCGCGGCGGCACCGGCGACGGCCGCCACGGCGACGCCCGAACTGCCGCCGGCGCTCACCGCGCCGCCGTCGCACGTCCGGACGATCACCATCGATCCCGGGCACGGCGGCGCGGACGAAGGCGTCCACGCTGCGAACGGCGCCAAGGAAAAAGATCTCGTGCTGGCGGTGTCGCGACGCGCGAAGGCCGCTATCGAGGCGCGCCTCGGCGTCCGCGTGCTGCTGACGCGAGACGACGATCGCCAGGTGCCGATCGACGAGCGCACGGCGATCGCGAACAACAACAAGGCCGATCTGTTCGTGAGCCTTCACGCCAACGCGTCTCTTCGCGCGGCCACGGCGGGCGCCGCGGTGTTCGTGGCGGCGTTCGAGAAGGATGCCGAACGATCCGCGGCGTCGGTGGGCGGCCGCGTGCCGACGTTCGGCGGCGGTTCGCGCGAGATCGATCTCGTGTTCTGGGATCTCGCGCAGACGCAGCACGTCGCGCAGTCCACCACGTTCGCCAACATTTTCGAGCAGCTTCTGCACGACCGCATTCCGCTGGCGACGCCGCCGATCGATCGCGCCCCGCTGCGCGTGCTCGAGTCGGCGAACATGCCCGCGGTGCTCGTGGAGATCGGCTATCTGACGAACGCCGATCAGGCCAAGCTGCTCGCAACCGACGCGTTCCAGAACGCCGTCGTCTCGTCTCTGGTCGAGGCCATCGTCCGGTTCCGCGACACGTTGTCGGGCGGGGGGACGCGATGACGCCCATGCGCATGGCGATCGCCGGCGGCGTGGCCGTGGCGGCCGCCGCGCTCGCCTGGGTGCTGTTTGTCGCATTACCCGAAGCGCGCTTCGTCCACAGCGCCGCCGGCCGCGCCCACTGCGGCGGCGACGACGCCGGCCGGGTCGGGCCGCAAGATCAAGGCGCGCCTCTTCTACGTGGCAGAGGACGGCATCCACCTGACGCACGTCGAGCGCGACGTCCCGTACGGCGAAGGCACCCTCGAACAGGCGCGCGAAATCGTGGCGGCGCAGGTGGCGCCGGCCTCGGCGCCGCTGCTGTCCGCGATTCCGGCGGGCACGACGGTGCGCGCGCTGTTCCTGTCGGAGGGCGGCGAGGCGTACGTCGACTTCAGCCCCGAGATTGTCTCGGCGCACACCGGCGGAACGGCAAGCGAACTGCTGACGATCTACACCATCGTCAACGCGCTCACCGAGAATCTCCCGGCCGTCCGCGGCGTGCAGGTGCTGGTGGACGGCAAGGAAGTGGACACGCTCGCCGGCCACGTCGATCTGCGAAACCCGCTCAGCAAGAATGCTGGCGTTAGGTACAATGATCGCTAGATGCGATCCGACCAACGAACGTCCAACCAGCTTCGCGACACCACGCTCACGCCGAATTTTCTGATGCACGCAGAGGGCTCGGTGCTGATCCAGGCCGGGAACACGAAAGTGATCTGCGCGGCGAGCGTCGAGGATCGCGTCCGCCAGCTTTCTCCGGAATACCGGCAAGGGCTGGGTGACCGCCGAGTACGGCATGCTGCCGCGCGCCACGAGCACGCGGACGCAGCGCGAGGCGTCGCAGGGCAAAGTCGGCGGCCGCACGCAGGAGATTCAGCGGCTGATCGGACGCTCGCTGCGGTCGGTGACCAACCTGCCCGCGCTCGGCGAGCGAACCATCTGGATCGACTGCGACGTGATCCAGGCCGACGGCGGCACGCGTACGGCGTCGATCACCGGCGCGTTCGTCGCGTTGGCGCTGGCGCTCGAGCGCCTGCGCGAACGCGATGTCATCCGAACGATTCCGCTCGCCGACTACGTCGCGGCGACCAGCGTCGGGATCGTCGACACCGAACCGCTGCTCGATCTGGCGTACGAAGATGACAGCCGCGCCGAAGTGGACATGAACGTCGTCAAGACCGGCGACGGACGATTCATCGAGGTGCAAGGCACGGCCGAGGCGCTGCCCTTCGGCCGCGAGGCGCTGCTGACGCTGCTCGATCTCGCCGACTACGGGATCGCGCAGCTGGTCGAAAAACAGCGCGCGATTGTCGGACATCTGGTAAAGGGACGTTAGAACAGATGCAACCACGAAGCCACGAAGAAGAATTAAAGGGGTTTTTTCGTGTCTTCGTGTTTTCGTGGTTGCCTTTGTTCTGATGCCGCAAAATGCAGTTAGCGCGTGCGCACATTGGAACGCCGTTGGGAGACATGCTCGCGCTTGCGTCGGACCAGGGGTTGTGCGCGCTCGAATTCACAAGGCCGCGCTATCGGAAGTCAGACGGTCGAAGTCAGAAGTCAGAAGCCGGAACAAACTTCAGACTTCGCACTTCAGACTTTCAGGCGTCTGCCTCGCGCCTCACGCGGCTCGATGCCAGGCTGTCGCGCTGGTTTCCGCCGCACGAGATCGTCGAGCGCGACACGCCGGTGATCGCGCGCACGCGTTCGTGGCTCTCGACGTACTTCGATGGCACGTCGGCGAGCGCGAACGACATCGCGCTGGACATGCGCGGCGCGGACTTCGAGAAGCGCGTGTGGGCCGCGCTGCGCACCATCCCGCCAGGCCAGACCACCAGCTACGGCGCGATCGCGAAAGGGCTCGGCGATGCCGGCGCGTCCCGCGCCGTCGGCGCCGCCAACGGCGCCAATCCCGTCGCGATCATCGTGCCCTGCCATCGCGTCATCGGGTCATCGGGATCGCTGACCGGATACGGCGGCGGGTTGAAGCGCAAGCAATGGCTGATCGATCACGAGCGCCGTTGGAGAGAAGACACCCTCTTTTGAACGCAAAGAACGCGAAGCACGCTAAGAGCTAATGGCTTTGCGGTCTTGGCGGCCTTTGCGTTCCTGCTCCAGAAACTCGCGCAGCTTCCGGAACGCCTGTCCTCGATGGCTCACCGCGAGCTTCTCTTCCGGCGTCACGTCCGCAAGCGTGCGGCCGTATGGCGGGTAGAAAAAGAACGGGTCGTATCCGAATCCGCCGCGCCCTGAGGGCGTGGCGGCCACCCGGCCCTCCACGACACCGCGTGCTTCGAACGCGACGTCGTTCGGCGACGCGAGCGCGAGCGCGCAGACGAACCGCGCCGGACTGTCCCGCTGCCCGGCCTGGTCGAGCGCGGCATAGAGTCGAGCGAATTTCTCAGGATACGAAGTGTGTTCGCCGGCGTACCGTGCCGACTCCACGCCCGGAATCCCGCCGAGCGCGTCGATCTCCAGCCCGGAGTCCTCGGCCACTGTCAACTCGCCGGTCGTCTGCGCGTAATAGATCGCCTTCAGGCGCGCGTTCTCCTCGAAAGTGCGGCCCGTTTCCTCCGGCGCCGCCACGCCAGGCCACTGCTCCAGCGTGACCACGTCGACAGCCAGACCGGCGAGTACACGGCGAATCTCTGCGACTTTGTTCGGATTTGTGGTCGCGACGAGCAGCCGCACGCCTTTAATTTAGTTCAGGAGGTTTGGCCGCGGGCGGCGACCATTTCGGTCGGCCGCCCGGGGATGAAAGGAGGGGATTTCGGCCGGCTGGCTGATGGCTCAATAGGAGTGACTTACCGTCCAGCCGACGGGCGGGATTCCTCGTAAGAGGAAGGAGAATCGGACGCTACGCGGCTGCCGATTTCTTGCGGGGCTGCAACGCCGCCCGTACAGGCATGGCGTGCTCAACCCGCATGAAGGCGCCATCGCGCGTCCGAAACAGAAACTTGGCATCCACTAACACCCCCAAGAGCTCGCCACACGATTTGGCGTCGAGTCCCCACAGGCGCCGCGCCTGGGCCTCGGTCAGCCGCAGCCCGGGCATTTCGAGAAACTCTCCCTGCACTCGTCGAATGACTTCGTCTACGGCGCGGACAGGGTCGGGAGCCATTGACACGATCTCCTGAAACTGAGGCTCGGGGACACCATCTATTGAGCAACGCACATGCCACCGAAACGCTCGAGCCTGCCGTGCGCGTCTTCGGCCGAATTCCGCCTGATCTTGAGCACTGCTCCCCGCGCGCGCCGTACCGGCATCAGGCGGATGCCCAGGTGTACGTTGCATTGTGGACGGCTTGTGTAGGGAAACTTGGCAGATGTCGATTGTGTGACGCGTTGGGGTAACTGCACGGATGGCGAAAAAAATGCGACACACGGTGCGCGTCCGCACCGGTAGAATGACCTCAGGTGATCGAAAAACTCTTCCGTTTTCTCTTCAAATATCCCCCGTTGATGTTTCGTCAAGGGGACTTCACCTGGGGACTGTCGCAACCCCTGCTGCTCGTCGTGGGCGTGGTGGTCGCCGTCGCCGTTGCCGCGATGCTGACGTATCGCGGGTTGTCCACCGTCGAGAGCGTGCGCGACCGCGTGGTGCTCGTGGGACTCCGTCTCGCGGCGCTCGCCGTCCTTCTCTTCTGCCTGGTGCGGCCGACGCTCATTCTCAAAGCGGCCGTCCCGCAGCAAAACTTTCTCGGTGTCCTGATCGACGACTCGCGCAGCATGGCGATTGCCGATCGCGACGGCCAGACGCGCGCCGACTTCGTCAAGGAGCAGTTGGGTCACCCCAAGGCGGCGCTCCTCGACGCGCTGTCGCAGCGATTCGTCGTCCGTCTCTTCAGCTTTTCGTCCTCGTCGGATCGCGTCGCCACCGCCGGTGATCTGAAATACGCCGGCACCTCCACCCGTCTCGGTCAGGCGCTCGATCGTGCGCGCGACGAACTGGCGGGGCTGCCGCTGGCCGGACTCGTGATGCTGTCCGACGGCGCCGACACGTCCGACGCCGCGATCGACGAGTCGCTCGCGAGCCTCAAGGCGCGATCGATCCCGGTGTTCACCGTCGGCGTCGGCCAGGAGCGGTTCGCGCACGACGTGCAAGTGACGCGCGTCGAAACACCGCGCTCGGTGCTCAAGGGCACCGCGCTCGTCGTCGACGTCGTCCTGTCGCAGACCGGCTACGGCGGTCAGACCGTTCCGCTCAGCGTCGAGAACGACGGCCGGATCGTGAGCACGCAGGAGGTGAAGCTGCCGGCGGACGGCGAATCGGCCACCGTGAAGGTCCGCTTCACCGCGAACGAGGCCGGGCCGCGCGTCTTCTCGTTCAAGATCCCGACCCAGTCGGGCGAGCAGGTGACGCAGAACAACTCGCGCGACGCGCTCATCCAGGTGAGCAATCGCAAGGAGAAGGTCCTCTACTACGAGGGCGAGCCGCGCGTCGAGCTGAAGTTCCTGCGCCGGGCGGTGGAAGACGACCAGAACCTGCAGGTCGTCTCACTCGATCGCACGGCGGAAAACAAGTATTACCGCCAGAGCGTCAGCTCGGCGGATGAACTGGTCGGCGGGTTTCCGAAGACGCGCGAAGAGCTCTTTCAGTACCGCGCGATCATTCTCGGCAGCGTCGAGGCCGCATCGTTCTCGCCGGAGCAGCTGCGCATGCTGGCCGACTTCGTGAGCAAGCGCGGCGGCGGGCTGCTGATGCTCGGCGGCCGGCGATCGTTTGCCGAAGGCGGCTGGGGCGGCACGCCGGTCGGCGAGGTGCTCCCCGTCGTCATGGGCGCCGCGAACTCGAAGTACTTCACGGAGCTGACCGTGCGGCCGACGCGCGCCGGCGCGCTCACGCCCGTCACGCAGGTCGGCGCCACCGACGAGGCGTCGGCCAGCAAGTGGACCGAGATGCCGGATCTGTCCGCGGTGAACCTGATCCGCGAAGTCAAACCCGGCGCCACCATTCTGCTCACCGGCACGGACAAGGCGCGGCAGGATCACGTCGTGCTCGCGTTTCAGCGCTACGGCCGCGGCAAGGCCTTCGCCATGCCGGTGCAGGACACGTGGATCTGGCGCATGGACGCCAAGATGGCGGTCACCGATACGACGCATGCGATGTTCTGGCGGCGGCTCATTCGCTGGCTCGTGGACGGCGTCCCCGGCCAGGTCAACGTGTCGACCACTGCCGATCGCGTCGAGCCGGGCGAACCGGTGAAGCTCTCGGCGGAGATCCTCGACCCGGCGTACGTCGAGGTCAACGACAGCCGCGTCGTGGCGCACATCAAGTCCCCGTCCGGCAAATCGAGCGAGGTGCCGGTGGACTGGACCGTGACCCGCGACGGCGATTACCGCGCGACGTTCGTGCCCGACGAGACCGGCATCTACACCATCGACGTCGTTGCGGAGCGCGCCGACAAGGAGCTCGGCACGGCGACGATGCAGGTGCGCGTGTCGGCCGGCGACGCGGAGTACTACGATGCCGCGATGCGCGCGCCGCTCCTCAAGCGGATTGCCGAAGAGACGGGCGGCCGGTTCTTCACGACGGATGCTACCGCGTCGCTGCCCGAAGCGATCAGCTACAGCGGCCGCGGCGTCACCGTCGTCGAAGAGCGCGAGCTGTGGGACATGCCGGCGTTGTTCCTGCTGCTCATGACCCTCGTCGGCGCGGAGTGGGGCTACCGGCGCGTGAAGGGTCTCGCGTGACACCCGGGTCTGCCACGAAATCACGAAAGCACGAAACTAATCTTGTACAAAGTGTTTTTCGTGTTTTCGTGTTTTCGTGGCTCGTCCTTGTCGCCGCGAACGCGTGGGCCCAGCAAACCCACCTCCTCGTCGTCACCGGCGTGCCCGGCGACGACGACCACGAACAAAGATTCAAGAAGTGGGCGACGGCTTTCGTCGACGCGGCAAAGAAGAAAGAAGCGCTCCCCGACGCCAACATCACCTCTCTTTCCGGCGCCACGGCGACGCGCGACGGCATCGACAAAGCCGTGACCGCGATCGCGGCGCGCGCGAAGCCGAACGACAACGTCATCGTCCTGCTCATCGGCCACGGCAGCTTCAACGGGCAGACGGCCGCGTTCAACATCATGGGGCCCGACCTCAGCGCCCCGGACTGGGCGAAGCTGCTCGGCAAACTGGCGTCGCAGAAGATCGCGTTCATCAACACCAGCAGCTCGAGCGGCGCCTTCCTGCAGCCGATGGCCGCGCCCGGCCGCCTCGTCATCACGGCGACAAAGACCGGCGGCGAGCGGATGGACACGGTCTTCCCCGAATTCTTCGTGGAAGCGTTCACCGACGACGCCGCGGATCGCGATCGCAACGGGCACGTCTCGGTGCTCGAAGCGTTCGAGTACGCGAAGGCCAAGGTGACGCAGGCCTACCAGCAGAAAGGCAACCTCCTCACCGAGCACGCGACGATGGACGACGGCGGCGAGGGCCGGCTGGCTGCCACGATGTTTCTCGGCATCGGGCGCGGCGACGTCGCTCTCAACGTGGACACGAACGACCCCGAGGTCCGCGCGCTGGTCGAGCAGCGCGACGTCATCGAACGCGACATCGCCGCACTGAAGCTGATGAAAGCGACGATGGACGAGGCGAAGTACGACGCGCAGATGGAGAAGCTCCTCACCGATCTCGCGATCAAGACCAAAGCGCTGCGCGAGCGTCAGAAGAAGTGATGCTCGCACGTCAGAAGTACGAAGTCAGAAGTCAGAAGCCGGAAACGCCAGAACTTCGTGCCTTCAGACTTCTGACTTCACACTTCAGACTTGCTCTGGTCTTCGCGCTCGTGGTTCTGTGCGCAAGCGCGGCTCTTGCTCAACGGCGCGGCGGGCGCTTCGGCCGGCAGGCGGTGTTGCCCAACCCTGCGTACGACGGACGGTTCGCGTTCGTCCGGATCCGCTACGGCCCCGACTACGGGTTCGTCTCGCAGGGGATGGAATGGACCCACGACTACCCGGCGGGCGAACAACACTTCATGAAGATCGTGAACGAGGTGACGTATCTCAACCCGCACACCGACGAAACGAGTATTCTCCCCTTCGACAGCCCCGATCTGTTCAAATACCCCATCGCCTACCTGTGCGAACCGGGCTCCTGGGAGATGACCGACGCCGAGGCGGCGGGGCTTCGGGCGTACTTGCAAAAGGGCGGCTTTCTGATCGTGGACGACTTCCACTACCGGGACTGGGGCAACTTCGAGGCGCAGATGCTGCGCGTGCTTCCCGCCGCGCGATTCTACGACCTCGACCTGTCGAGCCCGATCTTTCACGCGTTTTTCGAAGTCAAGACGCTCGACGTGCCGCAATACTACGATCCGCCGCCGGCGATCTTTCGCGCGATCTACGAGGACAACGATCCAACGAAGCGGATCGCCGTGATGATCAACTACAACACCGACATCTCCGAATTCTGGGAATGGTCGGACACCGGGCTGAAACCGATCGACGAATCCAACGAAGCTTATAAACTGGGCGTCAACTACATCGTGTACGGACTGACGCACTGAAGGCGACGTTCTAGGTTCGACGTTCGATGTTCTAGGTTCCAAAACCAGAACCACGAACGAGGAACGCAGAACGACGAACTTCGAACGACGAACGTTCAACGCAGGGGGCCTTTGTGGAGCTGACAGGAGTTGCAGATTTCGATTCCGCCGACGACGTCGCGCTGGCGGACAGGATGAACAACGGCCGCAAGCAGATCATCGCCGAGCTGCAGAAGCGCATCATCGGCCAGGCCGACGTGATCGAGCTCGTGCTGCTGACGCTCTTCGTCGGCGGCAACAGCTTGATCGTCGGCGTCCCCGGGCTGGCGAAGACGCTGTTGATTGCGACGCTCGCGAAGGTGCTCGAGCTGAAGTTCAACCGCATCCAGTTCACGCCCGACCTGATGCCCTCCGACATCACCGGCACGGACATCATCAACGAGGACACGGCGACCGGCCGGCGCCAGATGGTGTTCGCGCCCGGGCCGATCTTCGCGAACATCGTGCTCGCGGACGAAATCAACCGCACGCCGCCCAAAACGCAGTCGGCGCTGCTCGAGGCGATGCAGGAGCACCGCGTCACGATCCAGGGGCGCACCTACGATCTCGCGGAGCCGTTCTTCGTGTTCGCCACGCAGAACCCGATCGAGCTCGAAGGCACCTATCCCCTGCCCGAAGCGCAGCTCGATCGCTTCATGTTCCACATCGTGATCGAGCACCCGCCGGAGGACGAGGAATACGAGGTCGTGCGCGCGACGACGGCGATCATCGATCCGCATTTCCAGCGGCCGGTGAACGGCGACGATCTGATCGCGTTCCAGCGTCTCGTGCGCCGGGTGCCGGTGGCCGAACCGGTGATGCGCTACGCGCTGAGCCTGGTGCGCACGAGCCGCCCGAAGGCCAAGCAGGCGCCGGAGACGGTGAAGAAATTCGTGGCGTTCGGCTGCAGCGTGCGCGCGGCGCAGTACCTCGTGCTCGGCGCGAAGGCGCGCGCGCTCACCACCGGCCGCTACCACGTGAGCTTCGACGACATCCGCGCCATGGCGCATCCAGTGATGCGGCATCGCGTGCTCACCAACTTCCGCGCCGAGTCGGAAGGCATCACGACCGACTCGATCATCGACGAGTTGCTGGGCGCGGTGCCGGTGCCGAGATCGGGTATGTAGCGCTCGCGGTGTAGGGGCGGACCCACGTGTCCGCCCCGGGCCGACACATGGGTCGGCCCCTACGTGTAGACACAGATGGAACAACACGCGATCCCAGGCGCACGCTTCGTCGACCCCAAAGTCCTCTCGCGGATCGGCAACCTCGAGATCCTGGCGCGGACGGTCGTGGAGGGCTTCATCAACGGCAACCACCGCGCGCCCTACTTCGGCGCGTCGATCGACTTCGCCGAGCACCGGGGCTACGTCGCCGGCGACGACATCCGGCGCGTGGACTGGCGTCTGTACGCGCGCACCGATCGCTACTACGTCAAGCAGTACGAAGCCGACACCAACACCAATCTGTCCGTCCTGCTCGACGTGTCGCGATCGATGTCGTTCGCGAGCCGCGGTATTTCGAAGCTGGAATACGCGTCCTACGTCGGGGCGTGCATGGCGTACCTGGCGCAGCGGCAGCGCGACCGTGTCGGCATGATCACGTTCGACAACGATCTCGTCGATCACGTGCCGCCGTCGGCGAAGCACTTCAACATCGTGCTGCACACGCTGGATCGCGCGAAAGCCGCGCGCCCGGGCAACCTGGCGGTGCCGCTCAACAAGATGGCCGAGCATTTCAAGCGCCGCGGCATCCTCGTCCTGCTCTCGGATTTCTACGAGGAGCCGGAGGCGGTCCTCGAGGCGATCAAGCCGCTCAAGTTCCTCGGCAACGATCTCATCGTCTTTCACGTCCTCGATCAGGCCGAGATCGATTTCGGATTCGAGGACGCGTCGAGCTTCGAAGATCTCGAGAGCGGCGAGCAGGTCCCGGTCGTCCCGGAGTCGCTGCGGGCGGAATACCGGGCGATGATCAAGGCGCACATCGAGGCGCTGACCACGAAATTCTCGGAGCACCGAATCGACTACACCGTGCTGAATACTGCCGAGCCGCTCGACCGCGCCCTGTTCAGCTATCTGTCGAGCCGCGAGCGTCTAATGCGTGTACGCTAAGGGGCATACGACGAACCACGAACGTCGAACCACGAACGGTCCATGTCGTTCCTAACCCCTTTCTTCCTCCTGGGCCTGGCGGCAATCGCCGTCCCGGTGCTCGTGCACCTGATTCAGCGCGAGCGGAAACGGGTGATCGAGTTCCCGTCGCTGATGTTCGTGCGCCGCATCCCGTACCAGTCGGTTCGCCGCCGCCGGATTCGCCACTGGGCGCTGCTGATGCTCCGCGCCGCGGCCATCGCGCTCATCGTCGCGGCGTTCGCGCGGCCGTTCCTGCAGCAAAGCGCCGTCGCCAACGCCGTCACCGGCGGCGCGCGCGAGGTCGTGATCCTGCTCGATCAGTCGGCCAGCATGGGTTACGGCGATCATTGGAGCCGAGCGCAGGAGGCGGCGCGCACCGTCGTCCGCGGGCTCGGACCCGACGACAAGGCGACGCTCGTGCTGTTCGCGCGCAACGCGGAAGAAAACATGCGCGCGACCGCCGATCGGTCAAGGCTGGAAGCCGCGATCAACGCGGCGCGCGTCAGCTCCGGCGCCACTCGATACGGCCCCGCGCTCAAGCTCGGCGAAAGCATCCTCTCGCGCTCGTCACTCAAACGGCGCGAAGCCGTTCTCATCAGCGATTTCCAGAAGAGCGGCTGGAGCGGATCGGACGACGCGCGCTTCGCCGAGGGCATGACGCTCACCACGGCATCGGTGGCGTCGCCGGACACCGCGAACCTGTCGGTGCCGTCGGTCAGCTTCGCGCGCTCGACGTTTTCGGGCCAGGAGCGCGTGACGGTGACGGCGGGGCTCAGCAACAAAGGTGATCAGCCGCTCAAGGACGTACCCGTCACGCTCACCGTAGACGGTCACGAGATCGAGACCGGCCGCGCCACCGTCGCGCCGCACGCCTCGTCGTCGATCGGCTTCACGCAGTTCACGTTGGCGTCCGCGAACGTGCGCGGCGTCGTAAAAGCCGGATCGGATCCGCTGCCCGCCGACAACTCGTTCTATTTCGCGCTCACACCCGGCGAGGCTGTCTCGGTGGTCGTCGTCAACGGCAGCGACCGCAGCGACGAAAGCCTCTTCCTCTCGAAGGCGCTGGGGATCGGCACGACGCCGACGTTCAAGGTGGACGTCACCTCGACGTCGCGCGCCGCGTCGGGCACGTTCGACAAGCGCGCCGTGGTCATCCTCAACGACACGATCTTTCCGCCCGCGGCGTCAGGCGGTGTGCTGAAGCGGTTCGTCGAGCGCGGTGGCGGACTGCTGGTGGTGGCCGGGGATCGCACGACGTGGCCGTCCACGGAAGCGGACCTGCTCCCCGGAAAACTCGGCGCTGCTGTCGATCGCACGTCGGGCCGCAGCGGATCGCTCGGCTTCCTGGACTACAGCCATCCGGTCTTCGAAGTGTTCAAGGCGCCGCGGAGCGGCGACTTCTCGGCCGCGCACATCTTCCGGTATCGCGCGCTGCAGCCCAACCCCACCGATCGGGTCATCGCCCGCTTCGACGACGGCGCGGTGGCCGCGTTGGAGAAGAAAGTCGGGGCGGGCCGTGTCATCGTGTGGACGTCACCCCTCGACGATACGTTCACCGACATCGCGGTCAAACCGATCTTCCTGCCGCTCGTGCATCAGCTCGCGCGCTACGTCGCGCACTACGAGGCGGCGACGTCCTGGTACACGGTCGGGCAGGTCCTCGACCTCACCGCGCGAGCCAAGTCGCGCAGCGATCGCATCGTGGTCACGCCGGCGGGCGAGCGTCAGAACCGCATCTCGGCCGGCGAGGGCGCGGAAGGTCTGCTCGAGCTGAACGAGCAGGGCATTTACGAGGTGCGATCGGCCGTGGCGTCTGGTGGCCGGCCCGAAGCGATCGCGGTCAACCTCGATCCCGCCGAGTCCGACCTGACCGCGCTCGATGCGAGCGAGCTCGTCGCCACCGTCACCGGTCACGCCTCGCAGGCCCAGGCGCAGTCGGCCGCCGAGCCGCAGGAAATGACGCGCGAGGAGTCGGAGCGCCGCCAGGGTTTGTGGTGGTATCTGCTCCTGGCGGGGCTCGCACTACTCGCTGCCGAGACCATGATCGCGAATCACCTGTCGCGGAAGGAAAAATTCCTGTGACCGGATCTGGGATTCGGGATCGGTGATTTGGATGGGATTCGATCACCTCCGACTAATCCCTAATCCCGAACCCCGAATCGCTGCTACTCTTTCACCTTGGAGGGAAGCGTGGACCAACGCCTGCAGCTCGTTGACGTCATTCGAAGCGTCCGGAACCGCTGGCGAATGAGGCTCGCGGCGCGAGGCGCCGTGGTCGTGGTGGCGGGCACGCTGCTCGCCCTGCTCCTTTCCGCGGGCGGCCTCGAATCCTTCCGCTTCGCGCCCGGCGCGATCATCGCGTTCCGAATTCTCGCGATTGCCGTCTTCCTGTCGCTCGTCGGCTGGGCGTTCGTGCGCCCGATTCGCAAGCAGGTCAGCGACTCGCAGGTCGCGATGTACCTCGAGGAATGCGATCCGACGCTTGAAGCGGCGATCATCAGCGCAGTCGAAGCGACCGCGAACGCCGGGAATCCCGCGCACTCGCCGCGGTTGGTCGAGAAGCTGGTCGAACAGGCCATCGCACAGTGCCGCGCGATCGAGCGCGGAACGGCGATCGATCGCGCGGCGGTGAAGCGTCACGTCATCGCGCTTGGCGGCGTCGCGGCCGTCACCGCGCTCATCGTCGCGCTCGGCCCGTCGTATTTGCGTCAGGGCATGTCCGCGCTCCTCATCTGGCGGACGGCCGAAGCGTCGAGCCCGTACAGCATCGAAGTCAAACCGGGCAGCACGAAAGTGCCGAAGGGCGCGGACCAGGCGATCACCGCGCGCCTCGTCGGCTTCAGCGCGTCCGACGCTGCCGTGATGATGCGCACCGATCCGAAAGCGGCGTTCGAGCGGCTGCCGCTGGTGGCCGCCGCGGATCCCGCCACCTTCGAAGGCGTGCTGTTCCATCTCGAGAAATCGACCGAATACCTCGTCGAGTCGAACGGCGTCCGGTCGCCGATCTTCTCGCTGTCCGTCGTCAACCTGCCGACCGTGTCGCAGCTCGATCTCGAGTACCGCTTCCCCGCCTACACGGGTCTGGCGCCGCGCAAGCAGGAAGGCGGCGGCGACGTGGCCGCGATTCGCGGCACCGACGTCCTCCTCCACATCGTGCCGACGATGGCCGCGCCGAGCGGACGGATTCTCTTGAACGACGGCGCATCGCAGCCGTTGACGACGCAGCAGGACGGCACGTTGACGGGCAGCTTCAAGATCACCGCGCAGGGTTTCTACAAGATCGAGCTGACCGGTCCGCACGGCGAGAAGGTGGACGCGTCGCCGCAGTACACCATCGACGTCATCGACGATCAGCCGCCTTCCGTGAGCTTCAGCAAGCCGGGCCGCGATACGCAGGCGAGTCCCGTCGAGGAGCTCTTCCTCGAAGCGCGCGCCGACGATGACTACGGCGTGAAGAACCTGCAGCTGTTCTACTCGGCCAACGGTGCGCCGCCGAAGATGGTGCCGCTCTTCACTGGACCGAGGCCGCTCACCGAAGTCAGCGCCGGCCACACGGTCTATCTCGAGGAGTTGGGCCTGCGGCCCGGCGACTTCGTGTCCTACTACGCGAAGGCCACCGACACGGACGGCGTGGCGGGCGCGAAGACCGCGACGAGCGACATCTACTTCGTCCAGATCCGCCCGTTCAAGAAGGACTACAAGCCCGCGCAGTCGCAAGCGATGGGCGGCGGAGGTGGAGGCGGCGCCGGGCAGCAGGTCGGCGAGCTCTCGCGCCAGCAGCGTGAAATCGTCGCCGCAACGTTCAACGTCGTCCGCGACAAACCCAAGCTGAAGCCGGAGAAATTCCGCGAGAGCGTCGTCTTCCTGAACCTTGCGCAGGCAAAGCTGCGCGAGCAGGTGGAAGAGCTCGTCGGCAAGCTCACGGCGCGGATCGGCGTCGTCGACGAAGGGTTCAAGCAGATCGCCGAGGTGCTGCCGAAAGCCGTCGTCGAAATGAAGTCGGCGGAGGGCGAGCTGAAAGGCTTGAAGGCGGACGCCGCGTTGTCCCCCGAGCAGCGCGCGCTGAAGCTGCTGCAGGTGGCCGAGGAGCAGTACCAGCTGCAGGTGTCGATGCAGAACGGCGGCGGCGGGGGCGGCGGCGGTGGACAGAGCCAGATGGCCGAGGACCTCGCCGATCTGTTCGAGCTCGAGCTCGACAAGCTGGCGAACCAGTACGAAATGCAGCAGCGCGCCGAGCAGAAGCAGAGCGACCACACCGTCGACGAGATGGTCGAGAAGCTGAAAGAACTGGCGCGGCGCCAGCAGCAGGAGATGGAGCGGCAGCGTCGACTCGCGCAAGCCGGCCAGCAGGGTGGCGGCGGCGGATCGAGCGCGAGCCAGCGCGCGCTGGCGGAAGAGGCCGAGAAGGCGGCGCGGCAACTGCAGCAGCTCACGCGCGATCAGCAGCGGCAGGATCTGAACGACGCGATGCGCCGCGTGCAGGAAGCGGCGGACGCGATGCGCCGCGCGGCGGCGAACGGATCGGCCGACGGCGGTGCGCAAGCCAACGAGGCGCTGTCACGGCTGCGCGACGCGCAACAGAAGCTGGAGCGCAATCAGAGTGGCCGTGGTGAGCGCGACATGCAGTCGCTTCAGCGGCAGGCCGCGGAACTTTCACAGGAACAAAAGCAGGTCGCGTCCGATGTGAACAGCCTCGATCAGGCGGGCGCCGGCCGCGAGGAGAAGGCGCAAGGCCTCGCCCAGCGCAAGGACGCGATGGACACCAAGGTCGCCGACCTGCAATCGCAGCTCGAGAAGATGGCCAATCAGGTGCGGCGCGACGAGAAGGACGCGGCGCGGAAGCTCGACGAAGCCGCCGGCAGCATTCGCGACAAGCGGATTCGCGAGGAGATTCGCTACTCCAAGAGCCAGCTTCGCGGATCGGCGGGTCAGTACGCGCGGGCGATGGAGGAAGACATCTCCGCGAAGCTCGATGCGCTCGAGAAAAAAGTGAACGAGGCGGCGGGCGCGATGGGCAAGTCCGCGAAAAGCGACGCCGTGGCGCGCGCTGCCGAAAAAGCGCGCGACCTGGTGCGCGGCATGGAGTCGATGGATCAGCGGATGCGCGACCGCGCGCAGAACGGGCGCAATCAGCAGGGCCAGCAGAACGGCCAGAACGGTCAGCGCTCGCAGCAAAACGGTCAGCAGGGCCAGAACGGTCAGCAGGGCCAGAACGGTCAGCAGGGCCAGAACGGTCAGCAGGGTCAGAACGGTCAACAGGGTCAGCAGGGGTCGGACGGTCAGCAGGGCGGCGGCCAGGCGAATGCCGGCGGCAGCCCGAACGGCCCGGCCGGCTATGGCGACGCCCGCAACTGGGGCGGCTATGGCGGCCGCTGGGATCCCAACGACGTCCGCCAGTGGCGCGGTGAATACCGCCAGTGGGCGAACGACGCCGAGGCGCTGCGCCGGCAGCTCCAGGCGGCTGGCCAGAACCCGCGCGAGCTCGAAGACATCATTCGCGACCTGCGGATGTTCGACAACGATCGGCTCTTCGCCGATCCGCAGGGACTCGAAAAGCTGCAGGCAGCCGCCATCGATCGGCTCAAGAAGTTCGAGTTCGGGCTGCGGCGCAAGACCGAAGCCGGCAACGACTCGCTCTCGCTCTCCGGATCCGATCAGGTCCCCGAGGGCTTCCGGCAAGCGATCGAGGAGTACTATCGCTCGCTCGCCAAGAAGCAGCAACCGCAACAGTAGGGTTGCGCCGCATCGCGCAGGCCGGCGCCGTCGTCGTACGACTTGACGGCGCCGAGCCGCAATATCTTCTCGTCAAAGCCCGGCGCGATCCGCGCGTCTGGATTTTCCCCAAAGGCCACGTCGAAGACGGCGAAACCGCAGCGCAGACCGCGCTCCGCGAAACTCAGGAAGAAGCAGGCGTGATCGGCCGCATCCTCGCCCCGCTTGGCGCGCTCGAATTCGTGTCCGGCGGCCGGCCGCTGCACGTCGAGTATTTCCTCGTCGAGTTGCTCGGCGACGCCGAGTGGAGCGAGCGTCGACCCTTTGCCTGGGGCACCTACGACGAAACGCGCGTCCGCATCGAGTTCGAAAACGCGAGACAGCTGCTAGCGCGAGCGAAGGCCGCACTGCCCCGATCCGGCGCCTGAGGGGCCCGCACCGCAACCCAACCAGACCGAGTCATTTCGGCAGCTGATTGCCTGGTCAGAAGGCCACGCTTTCGACTGTCCAATAGATAGCGCACGCAACGATCATGGAGGCGGGAACGACAACGCGACGGCGGTACCAGGGGCGATTGCCGCAGTACCACCCGACGAGCAGGAAGGCCGCGGCGATCACGGCCAGCTGCCCGGCCTCGACGCCCACGTTGAACGTCAACAGCGCGGTCACGAATTCCGAGCGCGGCAGCCCGAGCTCCTTGAGCGCGCCGCGCGAAGCCCATGCCGTGCAGCAGCCCGAACGCGAAGACGAGCGCGACCCGCCACGACTTCAGCTCCGACAGGAAGATGTTCTCGATGGCGACGTACGCAATCGAGAGCGCGATCAACGGCTCGACGATCCGCCGGCGACACGGCGATCAGCGCCGTACATGCTCAGGCCCAGCGTGATCGAGTGAGCCACCGTGAAGGCGCTGACCTGCCACAGCACGGTGCGCAGCGCGGCCGCTCAGCAGGTAGATGCCGAGCACGAACAGCATGTGATCCAGTCCGTGCGGCACGATGTGCGTAAAGCCGAGCGTGAGATAGCGCCAGGCGGTGCCGAGGCGGTCGACCGCGCGGCGCCGGCGCCGTCAGCGCGAACGGCGCGCTGCTCTGGCCGCCTTCCAGCCATTCGGTGGCGGGGTTGTCCGAGGGATTCCGCGCTTCGGACCGTCAGGGCGTAGGACGCGAACGTCCAGCGCGTAGGTCCAGGTGAAGTGACGCGCGTCTCGCGGGATCTGGCCGGTCAGGCGAATGGTCGCCACGGCCGCCGACGAGGCGTCGATCCGCGGGCGACGACCGCATACGCGATCGCCGGACGAACCGCCGACTCGTCGAACGCAACCTTCACTCGCCGGCGAAACGTCTCGTCGAAGCGCGGCGAGCCAGTCGACTGGAGACGCTGCCGGACTCGAGTCGTCGGCACGGCGGCGCCTGCGGCCCGCCGACGGCCTCGAGCTTCTCGACGAGCGCCGCGGCATCGGTCACGATTTCGATGTCGTAGGTCCGGCCCTCATCGAAAGAGGACCGACACGCGCGTCGTGCCGATCTCGTGCGCGCGGACGAGCGCGCGGCGCAGGCAAGCACGCAGACGACAGCGCACACCGCGGCTCTACGAAGCCACAACCAGCGGCTCGATCCGGCCGCGCCGGTGCGGTCGATGCGCTTGTCTTGCGGACGCATCAGATGCTTCCGGCAGCCGTCGGCTCTTCGAGCTCGAACGTGAGCGACGCCCAGAAGCTGGCCCACTCGGCGTTGGCGCCGGCCGGCGCCGGAACCATGTGGACGGCCTTGATCAGCCACATCCCGCCGCGGCGGCAGCCGGAACCGCACACGGCCGTCGCTGTCGGTGCGCGCCGTCAGCTTCTCGGACGGGTTCAGACGGTTCATCGCGACGACGAGCGCGCCCGCGAGCGGACGGTTCTCGTAGGTCAAGCGAACCGGCAGATCCTGACCGGCGCGGATCGCGTACGGATTCCGCTCGGCCACGAGCTCGAGCGTGAAACCGAGCGGCCGATCGCCCTGCGTCGTCGCTCGGCGATCCCGAAAGCACCAGGCTCTTCGCGCAGCGCGAGAAGAGCTCGCGGGCCTGGCGCCCGTCTCGTTGCGGCGGGCTCTCAGCGCCGCGACCGCATCGAGCCCTTCTTCCTTCAGGTACTGATTGAACTTCTCCGCCGTCAGCTCGACGGCGCTCGGGTTGCTGCGATAGCCGATGACGAGCAGGCCGGGCGCGGCCACGCGCACGAAGCCCGCCGGATCGGCGCCATCCCGGCCGACGACCGGCTTGCGGCCCGCCGCATCCTCGACGACGAACTGATTGATGAGCGCGGGATCGCGCGGCAGCGGATCGCCGAGGAGGTCCTGCCCGACACGCAGCCGCACGCCGACGATCTGCGCCGGCTTCCGGAGAGAAGGTCGTCGGCTCGATCCACATGTCGTGCGCGAAGAGCGGTCGCGCGGACCGAGGGCGATGCGCCACCACAGCCAGCGATCCCAGGCGACGGAACGTCGATGAACCGAACGGGTGCGACATCATGATTGTCCTCGTCTCGATCAGAAACCGGTGTCCGAACGGAACGTGGAACGGCCCACGCGATGCGGCCGTGCCGTTCCATCGTTGCGATCTAGTGCGAGCCGCTACGGCGTCGGAGGATGTTCGGTACCGTCGGCACGTTGATGCCGCCGTGTCCCTGGAGCAGACCCTGGTGAGCGGGCGCCAGGAACGGGAACCGGTCGAGATAGTTCTTGTCGTTGACTTCGACGCCCTTGGCGAGGCCGGCCGCCGGGTCGCCCGCGACGATCAGGCTGATCAGCACGCTGTTCACGTTCACCTGATTGCGGTTCGGCGCCGTCCCGCCGCCCAGGCGCCGGCCGTTCGGGAAGCTCGAATCGATGGCCGCGTCGAGCGTGATGACGTCGCCGGTGAAGCCGTCGGCGACCGGGATCGGCCGGCCCAGGTTGATGGCGTTGATGATGTCCAGCGCGCGGTCCCTTGAGCGTCGCCACGGTGGCTGGCGGGAACGCCCAGCGCCTCGTAGATGCCGAGCGCCTCGGCGTCGCGCACCAGCACCGGGAACAGGATGTCGGCGCCGAAGTTGGTCACGTCGTGCAGCGGGCTGGTGCGCAGGTAGAGCGTCTGACGCTGCGTGCCGACGAGGCCGGCGTTGAAGAGCGGCAGCGCATTGCGACCGACCTGCACCCAGTCGCCCGACGCCCTTGAGGCCGGTGATGATGTTGCTCGGCATCGACCGTCTGCGTCTGCTGCCGGCTGATGCTCGACCACACGCGGAGCAGGCTGTCGGTCGAGTTGGGCTTGAGCGCGCCGTTGTGCGGAATGCCGTCCGGGAAGATGTCGGTCGATCGGGACCTCGAGGGCGATCGAGAAGACGTTGAAGCCGGTGAACACGTCCTCGGCCGGCGGGCGGCGCGCGCCGGGGATGCCGCCGAGATCGTCGTGGCCAGGTTGACCAGGTCGAAGATGCCCTTCTCGTCGAGCTGATAGGGATCGTCGAACTGGCCGGCGATGATCCGCCCGCCGTTCGACAGCGGGTGGATGTAGCGTGTCGACGAACGGCTGATCGTAGAGACCGACTTCACGGCTCGTCGGATCGCCGGAGTCGTAGCCCTCGAACGGGCCCGAGACCGTAGACGAGCCGATCGGTCTGCGGGCCGTGGTTGTTCGGGAGGACCGGGAGATTCCTGCCCAGGACGATCGGCGTCGTCGTCATCGCCGCCATGCGTCGCAGCCGGTCGTCGTCCGACGTCGATGCGCGTGACCTTCATGGTCTCGGTGCCGCCGGTGAGCTGCCAGAGCAGCTCGTTGCCGCCGCCCAGCGGATCGGTCGGCGCTCGGCGCCGCTTCGGGCGTGAGCGTGTTCGTGAACTCGACGCGGTAGACCACCTGGTCCTTGAGGCTCGTGCCCTTGCCGATGTGGAACTCGTAGCGGTAGCCGTTGCACGCGCGCAGGCCCTGGTTGCCCTGACCCGGCTCGTGGAGCGGGTTGAAGTCCATGATCAGATAGAGCTTGTCGTGCGCGCCGTCCGACACCCAGGCGTAGGTGTCGGTGTTGTCGGCGCACGGCTCGTTGAGGATCGCCAGCGCCTCGCGATGGCTCGATGCATTGGGATGTTGCGCGAACGTCATCACCGCGAGCATCGCGGCTGATGCGCCAATCAACCAACGTTTCCTCATTGTCACCTCCCTGAAATGGTCGTCATGTGTCCAGCCGGACTGCTGATGCAGGCGACCTCGTCAGACTACCTACGCGAGGATTGGCGTTCCGGATTGGAACACTTGGCTTCCAAATACCCGGGGGGAGAAGTCCACCGAGTTTTGGCGGCGGACGTGCGCATCCATGGAGAGGTTGAGATTCGCGCTAGCGTGCAAACGTCTTGGTCACGGTAAGATGGGGCGTCGGGGCGTAGCGCAGCCTGGTAGCGCACCTGCCTTGGGCGCAGGGGGTCGCTGGTTCGAATCCAGTCGCCCCGACCACTTTTCGAGTTCATAGGTCACATATAGGTCACAATCCGATCCTCCGATCTCGGAGGCGCTTGCAGGGCGCCCGGCCTCCCGACGAATACCGCTTGTTCGCGGGGTCATGAGATCTAGAACTCACCAGCTCGACCGCCGCGGTAAAAGCCCAGACGCCATCTCACGCCTCGATGCGGACTCGGGAGCCCTCGTGAGCTGCAGCTCCAATTTGTCGACGACGGCTGCGGTTCTGCGCCTCTACGTCGTATGGTGATCTACGTTGCGTGAAGAACGCCTCCTCAGCGTTGGCGTCGAGTGCTATGCCGGCCATCGCGGCGAGCAGACGCCACGCACGCTGATCCTCGGTGACCGGCGCATCGGCGTTGCGGAAGTACTCGATGCGTGGCTGGCACCCGACTACCGGTACTTCAAGCTGAAAGGCGCAGACGGCGACACGTATCTGGTCCGCCACGACGAGCGATCCAACACCTGGGAGCTGACGATGTTCCGAGCGGAACGCGTTGACGGATCATGAGGACAACGTCAGCGCCTGCCTGGCTGCGGCAGCAGGTCGATCGATGGCCGAAACGTCACTCAAGGCAGATCACTTCGAGATCTTAAGCGCTGCGGCCACCAAAGCCTTGGCCCACTGAGGCGTTTTGGACAACTCGACCATCTCCAGAATCTTCCCTTTCGCAAGGTGAAGAATGCGTATCGGCTGGGGAGCCCGTCCGGCATGCGGGTCGGCATCAAAGCTGTTGTCGAAGACTCGAATCTCTGTGAGTCGCGGCATCAACTCAATCAGATGGATGCGACTCCGATCGTAGCGCTCCCGAATCTTTTCTTCTGGGATGTCGTGTCCGCCTCGAGCCACCCTGGATCGAACCCGCGCCATGTGCAGTTCGGGACTACTCAATCCCACGAACCACATGCGCACTTCGATTCCAGCCGCCAACGCTTCGTGCAGAAGAGCGCTGATGGTGTGCCCACCAAGCGTCGTTTCGAACGCGAAGTCCAGGCGTTCGGCGATCGCTCGTTCCAGGAGGCGTTTCCCCTCGTGCCACGCAGCGCTGTTCGCTTCTGCCGTCGAAATATCAGGATTGGCGGCCAGAATTCGGGCGGTCGCTTCGTCAGGATTGAAGTAGTCTGCGCCGGCCTGCCGAAACATCGAGCCTGCGACGGTGCTCTTGCCGGCACCGTTGGTTCCAGCGAGCACGTAGATGCATGGACGACGCCTCGAACTAGCCACGCGAGCGCGTCGCAGCGACCGCAGCCTTCCCCAAACGCTTTCCGGACGCGGCGAACGCCGCCTTCATTCCGCGACGCGCTTTGGATGTCTGCATTCGCGCAAGGAGCGCATCGAATTCCTGGCTGAGCGTATCGAGCTTCGTCTCGGCTGCGCCCGATAAGGCGTTGAAGTTCTCGACGGAAATGAGGACGGCCTTGGGCGAGTCGTGCTTCGTGATCACGACGGCGTCGCCTTGAATGGCCATCTCCAGGACGCGCCCAAACTCACTCTTCGCCTCGCTCGCGCTCACTGAAGACGGCTCGAGTGTCTCACCGCGGCTGTTTCGGAACGACGCGACGCGACCCGCCCTGCGTCGTGGTCGGCGAGCAGGCGAGCCTGACTCCGAATCCGCTTTCCCGATCTTCGCCTTCATGCGTCCATTTTGCCCAATATGTACCAAACAGTCAAAATGCGGGGCCGCTTGCTTACTCGCTATCAGAATCTCGACGTCGTCCCCAAGCCATGTCAGCATCCGCAGCAGCTGATCTACCGAACAGGTTGCGAGACGTCCTTGGAACAGGGCGGCGACATCTGACTTCGGCACGTTCAGATGCGCAGCGGCTTCGTCCGGCGTCAGCCGTGGAGCGGAAGCGGCGCGGCAAGAGCGCATGAAGCGCGAAGGCTAATCCAAGCTTGATCGGCGATACGCTTACCTGATGCGACCCCTTCGATATTCCATCAACGTCACATTGGACGGGTGCTGCGATCATCGGGAAGGAATCGCGGACGAAGACTTGCATCGTCACGCGATGGAGAACATCGTCCAAGCGGATGCCCTTCTCTTTGGCCGCGTGACGTACCAAATGATGGAGGCAGCGTGGCGGTTGGCGACCCGGACGGTGGCGATGCCTGACTGGACGGAACCCTTCGCTTGGGCGATCGACGCGGCGAAGAAGTACGTCGTGTCGAGCACCCTGGACCGGGTCGATTGGAACGCGGAACTCATCCGCGGGGATCTGGGACAGGCCGTTCAGCAGCTGAAGCGGGAGCCGGGCAAGGGCCTGTTCACGGGCGGCGTGACGCTCCCGCTGGCGCTGGCGGAGCTGGGATTGATCGATGAGTACGAGTTCGTGGTCCATCCCAGGCTGGCCGGCCACGGGCCGACGTTGTTCGCGGGGCTCTCGAAGCGTGTCGACTTGAGGCTTGTGAGCCGGCTGGAGTTCGGCTCGGGGGCGGTGGCTATGCGGTATGAGCCGAGAAGGTAGCCATCGGGTTCTTAGCCTGAGTCCGCCAAGCCGCTCGTCACCCCCGGGTAACGCCTCGACGCCGACATCGCCGGATCTCGGTGGTCTGAACGCGAGACCTCCTGCGCCCCGCGTTAGTCATCCATCTCGCCGTACACTCGGACCGGACCTCGCGACGGACATCCCTCTTCCACCCTGCTGCACGACGTGTTCGATTTCTCGTTCACTGAAGTGGCCTCGGCGCTGGAGCGGAGCCCGGCGGCGTGCCGACAGCTCGCCGCCCGCGCACGCGCGCACGTGCGCGCAGCGCGGCCACGCGGCGCGACCGCGCCGCCGGTGCGTTCGGGCGAGATCGACGCGAAACATTCGCAGCTCCTCTCCGCATTCGCAGCGGCAACCCAGTCGGGCGATCTCAATGCACTGACGCAGCTACTCGCGAGCGACGTGCGCGTCGTGACGGATGGCGGCGGAAAAGTGCGGTCTGCGTTGAACGTGATCGACGGCGCCGATCGAGTGGCGCGGTTCCTCGTTGACGTCACCCGCACACGCGCAGGTGCGTGGTGGCGCGAGGACTTCACGCCGCGCTTTGCGACCATCAACGGCCTCCCCGGTGTCATCGTGGACAGCCCCGAGGGACCGGTCCAGACTGCAGCGTTCGAGATCGACGGCGACGTGATTCGGGCGCTGTACGTGGTGCGCAATCCGGACACGTTGCGGCATGTGGCGGCCGCGGTGCGGGCGGTGCTGCGAACAGCGCCGCGTGATCGTCACTCGATGGAATAGCCCAGCGCTGTTGCGTTTTCGCGGACCCGCTTGTCCCGCGTCACGACTGTCATCAGCTGTGGAGGTTGGCCGAGCGATTCCGCTGTCGCGAGGTGCACAGCGTCGAGTGTGCGGACAGGCTCAACTGGAAACGGCCGCCGGACGCGTTCCAGTACGTCGTCGGTGACCGCCACGACATAACACCGACGCTCAAATCGACGCAGCGCGCGAACCGCGGCTCGTTCCTGGTCCGACGTCAAGCGTCCGCTCAGACCCGCACGCACGATAGCGCGCGCGGCTTCCGCGAACGTCAACGCCGATGTAACCCGCCGAGACTTGGCTCGTAGGGACTTCAGGGCCTCCGCGTCACGTTCAAGAAGCGCGGCTACGAGGGCACTCGACTCGACATAGCGAGCGACTACGCCTGCGCTCTCCCTCGCTCCGATCAGTGCTGTCGCCCCGCGCCTCGGGCGCGAGGCTCGAGCGCTACGCTTCGCCACGATCCGCGTCAATCAATGCCGCAGCGGTGCCTGGCGCGAGCCTGATGTCAGGCCAGTCTTCCGTCGGATCCCCTGACTCGAGCGGCGGCCGAATCACTCCGGCCGCGACAAGTTCCTCGAAGCGACCTGAAACGGCTCTCGTTGCGCCTCCCGGCGGGACAAGCTCGGCGACGACGCGGCCATGGGCGGTGATCGCGATACGCTCTCCCGCTTCAATGCGGCGAATGTACCGACTCAGATTGTCTTTCAGCTCTCGGATGCCCGCGGCGGCCATGCGTTAATATAGCCACATGTGGCCACATCTGCAACCCACCGCCACACGAACTCGCTGACCAGGTCTGCTGGCAGCTTTCTTGAAGCGAGTCGTGCGTTCGATCGTGTTCCGCGTCATTCAGGCGAGGTATCAGGCCAACGCGTAACGAATGGCCGGCGCGGTCTCAATACGCTGTGATGGCGACCCGCCAACTGTTGAACGTCGGTTTGCTTTGAGGTTTAGATGATGCGAACTCTTCTTGTTGTCGGCGGACTTGCAGGACTCATGGCGTTCTCGGGATGCGGAGCCAGTCACTCGGACTTTCCGATTGTTGTCGCAAACCGCAATGGCAATCCAATCAGCGTCTTGGTCGACGGAAACGGCTTCGCCGACGTCGGCGTTGGGCAGGTCGCTTCCCTCAGCATCGAGGTCCAGGATAGCGGTTACGTCAAGAGAGATTTCTCGGGCAACTTTACATCGCCCTCACCCGTCAGCAGGGTCACGTTTTCTGCCAGGGACCTGGCGACGGGTGCACTCTCCGTTGGGAAGGAGGCCACCCTCTCGAAATTTGCTGCAGCATACGTCGAGTTTGGGCCCGGAGACTTCTGATCGGGAGGCTGAGTGAAATGCGGAATGCGACAGCGAATGCCGGACTGACGATCGTCAGAACGCGATGACCGACTGCACCATCGGCGCCCAACCGTTCATACCCGCGGTATAGGGAGTAAACGCCGCGCCATAGGGTGATCTCTGGACCCGCATCAGCTCGCCGCTGAGCCATAAGCGATCGGTCGGTAGGAAAAACCATTTAACGCCGGCAGCGTACTCGTGCTGGTTGCCAAATTGTCCAAAGACCTGCGAGCCGCGGCCATACAGGGCCACCTTCTTGGGCATGACAAAATAGCTCGCCGACAATTCATAGCCGTGGTCGAACGTCGAAGTGAGCGGAAGCGGCCCGTCAGCTTCGAAATCGCTTAGCCGACGCTGGTAGTATTGCCCGTTGACCGCCAGCCCGTTGTACTTGATGCCGCCGTCGATGGACCACATCCTGTAGAGATCTCTCTCTAGCGTCACACCCGGCGCAAACGCTCCGGTTGAGAACGTCAGCACGCCGTCGGAATTGTACTGAGACGTGTTATCAGGCTTTGATTAGGTCGAGATCCGTGAAACGGTCCTCCGGCGATCGGGTATAGGCCGTGCCAATCCGGATGCGCACCTTCCTCTGTGCGAAATAATCGTCGTAACTGTTTACGGCTTTGCCGGGTTCGCCGTAGTTGCCCAGCGGTTCCCACCAAAGACTGCCCGCCACAAGCAGTGAGGTATCGATCTGGGTTGCCGAGATACTGAGGGTGTTGAGACCGTTGCCGACGAACGCCAGGTAGTTCAGTCTCGTCGGTAGTTCTCCGGTCGCCCACACGCCCTGGGTGAAGGCCGGGCGGAAAAAGTTGTCCCCCATACTCCTATCCATTGCCGTCCAGTATGGGAACGTGTTCACAAGCGATCGGCTCCCCGGAACACCCGTGTAACCTCCGATGAGCGTGAACCGCTTGTTGAATTGCCAGCCAATGTTCCCGGCGACGACGATCGAGGCGGCCCCGGCGGACGTCCAGACGGTGAGGCTATATATCACCCTCGGGTCGAAGATGTAGCCGCCCAGAATGAACATCGAGCGGTTGACCGTAATGTCATTGCGTCTATTGACCTCGCGGACAGTGCCCAGATGATCAGTGTAGGTAGGGTCGGAATTGAGGGTATTGAGAAATCTAATCTGGGTGTTGTTGTTGAGCCTCAGCAGGAACGGCACTTCAACGTCGTCGGGTGTTTGCCAGATGATGATTCCATTGTTGTAACGCTCGATTTTTGTCGGTTGCGCCGAAACGGGTGCCGGCTGCACGGACTGCAGATTTTCGACCTGTTCAAGGAGCGTCTTCTGCTGCTCTTCGAGCTTGCGAAGCTGCTCGCGCAGCGCGGCATTGTCGGCGATCATCGCCGCGATGTCGCTCTCGCGCGGAGAGTCCTGCGACTGGCCGTATGCCGCCGGCGCACCCAACGTGATCGTGGTCGCGGCCACCGCGGCCGCGACCGTGCGGAGTGCGTGGCGTATCAACACGGTGTTCGGCTCCTTCGTGGCCGCGGCCCTTCGACGTTGCTCAGGGCGGGCAGCGCTACTGCCGGATGGCAGACATCGCTGCGGTGCTGGCTGCCATCTCGTTGCTGGCGACGACGTCTGCGGTGCGGGCCGTGAACGGGGCGAGCGCCGCCAGCGTCGCGTTGAACGAGACTGCGATGCGGGGGGTGCGTCCCGCGTAGGGATGCACCCAGTGATACAGCCAGCTTGGAAAGATCACGAGCAACCCGGCCGCGGGCCGGATCCGAACGGGCTCGCCGTATGGATCGCCGGGCGCGGTCACGGCTTCGACTCCGGAGCGCGGGTCGAGGAATTCCAGCATGCCGCTGATCGGGCGATCGGGGTGCTCCGTGCCGGCATCCACGTAGTACACGCCGGACCACGCGCTGTCGGGGTGACAGTGTGGGGCGTGGTATGCGTCCGCGCGGCAGATCGTCGCCCACCCCGACAGCGACAGCGTGCCCTTGAACGTGTCCTCGCCGGCCGTGGCGTCGACCATCTGGCTCACCCCCCAGGTAACCCAGGTGGTCAGCGCCGCCACGACCGGCTCCGGGCGGTTGAAGAAGTCGGTGCGCGAGTGCCAGCCGCCGATGTTGCTGCGGCCCAGGCTCGCGTACCTGGCTTCCTCCGCCAGGATGAGTGCGCGGAGTTCCTCATTCATCGCGCCGGCGTCCGGCACGCGCAACCGGCCGACGAGCGTCGGGAACGCCGGAATGACTTCGAGTGTCGCAGGCATCGCCCTACTTCCTCGCCGTGACGTCAGCAGAGCGTGACCGAAAGAGCAAGCCCGGCTTCGCTGGTTTCCTTGTACTTGCTGTTCATGTCCTTGGCGGTTTGCGCCATGGCGGTGATGGTCTCGTCGAGGCTGACGCGATGGCTCGATGCGATCTCGTTGCTGGCGATCGCGTAGGCCGTCCAGCCCTTGACCGCGCCGAACGCGCAGCGCTCGATGCACGGGATCTGCACGAACCCGGCGACCGGATCGCAGGTCATGCCGAGGTGATGCTCGAGTGCCGACTCCGCGGCGTTCTCGACCACCCGCGGCTCGGCGTCGTGCGCCGTCGCCACGAGCGCCGCAGCCATGGCCGACGCCACGCCGATTTCGGCCTGACAGCCGCCCTCGGCTGCCGACAGCGTTGCGTTGTGCTTGCACAAGTATCCGATGGCCGCCGCCGCGAGCATGCCCTCGCGGATCTTCTCCGGCGACAGCTTGCGGCCGCCTTCACCCAGGCCGTAGACGATGGCCGGCAGGACTCCGGCGGACCCGCCGGTCGGCGCGGTGACGACGAGATGGCCGCGTCCGTTTTCCTCGGATCCCGCCAGCGCGTATGCGGCGATCGAACCGATCGCGCGGTCTGCCTGGAACTTCTCGTCCTGCGCGCGCTTGAACACGGTCCCGGCCTTGGTCTTCAGCTTGATCGGACCGGGCAGCACGCCTTCCGGCTGCTCGAGCCCCGACTTCACGATCGCCACCATCGCGTTGGTGATCTTGTCGACGAACGCGTTGATCTCCTGCTCGCTCTTCCCGGAGATCGACATCTCGTTCGCCATGATGACTTGGGCGATCGACAGCTTGTTCTTCTCCGCGTGCTGACGCAGCTCCTTCATCGTGCTGAACGGGTACTTCGGCGCGCCCTTCTTGGGAGGCGTGTACCCCTTCCACTCGATGAAACCGCCGCCAACCGAGTAGTACTCCTGCTCGAGGAGCACCTTGTCGCCCGCCATCAGCTTCGCCGTCATCGTGTTGGGATGCTTGAAGTCGCCCTTCGGCGCGTCGTAGACGATGTCCTTGAGCGTGACGTTCACCGTCTTCGCGCCGAGCTTCACGGGGAATGACTGGTCGGGTTTGTCCCGCAGGCTGTCGAGGAACGCGGGATCCACGGTGGCCGGCTCCTTGCCGACCAACCCTGCAAGCGCGGCGCGCTCGGTGCCGTGGCCCTTGCCGGTGGAGCTGAGGCTGCCGTACAGATGCACTTTGAGGGCGGTGGCCTGCGCGAGTTGATCCGCCGGCAGCTTGGTGCAGCGCTGGTAGAAATCGTAGGTGATGCGCATCGGCCCGATGGTGTGCGAGCTGGAGGGACCCGGCCCGACTTTGTAGAACTCGTCCACGGTCGTCATCACCGGACCTTTTGCTTTCTTGACGACGTCCAGATCCGGGGAGAGCGGCGGCGGCGCCGCGGTGGCTCGTTGTTTTCGCTCCTGTGCGGAGATCGGAATGCCGGTGATCACCCCGGTCGCACCGATCACGGCGCTGCGCATGAGGAACGTGCGACGATCGACGCCGGGCGGGACCTCCGCCGAAAGCACGTTCTCGGGATGGCCGAGCGGATCCGGAGGCGTATCGCCCTTCTTGTCCTTCATCGCTTCGCTCCTTTGGCCGAACTCACCACATGCCGCGACCGGTCACCGAGTGTTGTCAGTCGCCGGGGGAGAGTGGCTCGCAACGGCCTGAATCGTTGATGTTTACGAGTACCCGTCCCACTTGAGCATCAGCCGTGCCGCGCGAGCGGCGTCACTGGCCCCCGATTGAGAGGCTGAAGTTCCACTTGACCGAGAACTGGATCCGCCAGTCGTCCGAGGTGAACCCGTCCGCAAAGTTTTCCCGCTTGCCCCACTGGAGCTCCGGGCCGAGGAACACGTTCTTCAACGGGTAATAGAGGATGTTCCCCAGCGCGTAGTGACCCTTGTGGAACGCGTCGGCGCTCTGGCCGTCGGTGTTCGTGATGTCCACCATCGAGTAGCCCGCGGTGCTCGTCCATCGGTCGCTCCAATTGAGATCGATGAAGGCGACGATGCCGAGGTCGGGAAGCGCTTCGCCGACGATCGGCGTCCGGCGGTTGGACGGGTTTCTGCGGATGCCGACGTCCACGGGCGCGTCGTTGAAGTAGTTCTCGACGCCCTCTCCGTAGACGACCTGCAGACGCGCCACGTGTTTGGCGAGCTTCACGTTCGAGCTGACGTTGATGCCCCAGCCGGTGGCGCCGCCGTGCAGATCGAACGCGTCTTCGAGGAGGTCATCCCATCGCATCCAGCGGACGATGCCGGCCACCTGGACGTGGCCCCAGTCGCGCGCGTGCCGGTAGTGCGCCGTGATGTCGGGCGCCGGGAAACGGCCGACGACGTCCTGCAGCTCGATGCGGCTCGCGAACTCGCCCTGATCGGCGCTCGCGCCCGGCCGTTCGAGCGCCACCGCGAAGCGGGAGCCGGCGGCGTCGGACCACGGCGTCCACCGCAGCTGCACGTTGCGGAAGAACACCATCCCGTTCGGTCCCCAGTACTCGATCGAGTTCGGGAAGACATCGGGATCCATGAAGACGCTCCACGTCTGGCCCGCGCCGATCTGTCCGAGCTCGCCCCACGCATGGCGCAGCCGGAATGTCGTCTGCCCGGCGTCGACGCCGGTGCCGAATAACTCGAACTCGAAGATGGTCTTCAGCTCTCCAAGGTCCGTGGGCGTGTAGCTCCTCACCGAGAGGCGGCTTTGCCGGACGCCGGCAGTAGAAACGGCGGTCCCTGCCGAATTCGTCCTCGAAGGCTGGCAGCTTCACCGGCCGCATCACGTCGAACCATTGCGGGTCGTTCTTCTCGAAGTCGTAGCCCATGTCGAGCATCGCGAAGCCGGAGATCTCCAACCGGGTCTTGAGTTCGGCGGCCTGGGTGGCCGTGGTTGCCGTGGCGGGCTGTGCCGTCGTCGTGGCTGGTGGCTGTGTGCCTGCCGCCTCAGACTCCGGCGGCGCGGTTACCGATTGTGCCGACGCGGATCGCGCGACGACGACCAGTAGAAGTACGAGCCACAGCCTGGCGACGCGTGGTCGGCGGCTGTCCGCGAAAGAGTGAGTGTGCATGGGTCTCCCTGCCGGCGAGATGCGGAAGTGCGATCGCCGAGACTGTCGTCAACCAACAGGGACGTCGCTTCAGCAGGAGCTGTGCCAGGCCATCGCGCAGAGACGGCGGCGCAGAGTGCGCGGCGTCTGTGAAACGCGCGCACTCCCGGTCTCAGGATGTGGTGATCTATGAGGCTGGTTTGAAGTAGTGGGCCACTTGCTGCCCCGACCGATCCGGGTAATACACGATCACGCGTCCGCCGCCTGAGGTACTCCGGGTGAGCCGAAGCGTCTCGGTCGAGCCTCCGGCAAACCTGATCGTGATGCGCTTGCTGGACCGGTCGACGTTGGTGACGACGCCCTCGTTCACGCTCGAGGTATTCTCATTTGCATCGGCGGAGGTCTGGATTCCCTTGACGCTGTAGTGCACGACGACCGCCGTGCCGGGCCGCAGACCGTCCAGCGACGCAGCCTCGCCGTCAGCCTTGGCCTTCGTCGCGCCGCGGAGATGGTCGATGCCCTCCCCCGTCTCCTCCAGCGTCTTGTTCACGCCGTTGTAGAACTGCTCGATGTTCCATGGCAGGCCAATGATGCCCGTGACGCCGGGAATGGGAACCTGGACCAGGCCCTGCCCCGCGAGAGCCGACGCCGGCAGCGTCAGCGCTCCGCACAGCAGTGAGCCGAGCCAATAACCTCGATGGGTCTTCATATCACCCTCCTCCGAATACTCTCTTCGGGATCGAGCAACACACATTCCATGGCACGGCTCGTGCGCTCACCCGTGACGAGTCAAACGGAGAGCGCGTATGTCGACTATCAGCTTGCAGTGCCTCATCCTGTTCAGTGTCCTTGGAACACTGGCCACCCCACTGGCTCAGGCTCAGGAGATCTTCACCGCGACCGCGGTGCAAGGCGACGGTGTCGCGCTCCGATCGGTGCCGGTGGTCTTTGTCATCGACCGCTACATGACCGACGCGGAGCACGCGGCGGTCGTCGCCGCCCTGCAGGAAGGACCGGACGCCCTTCACACGCTGCTGGCGAAGTCTCCCGACATCGGCCGGATTATCGGCGTCGAAAAGACGACGCCGCTGAAATACGCGTACAGGCGTCCGCAGAGCCCGAGCCGGATTGCGCTGCTGGCGAATGAACCGCTGGCGTTCCTCGACCCCGGCGCGGATCGAGACAAGTCGACGAGCGGGTTCGAATTCACGCTCGTGAAAATGGATCTGTCGCTGCCGGGATTCGGATCGGGTGAGATCAACCCGGCCGTCAAGATCGAGGTCAACTCGAACGGGCAGATCGAAACGCGGGAATATGGCGCAGTGGTCGTCAGGTTGAGCGACGTGCGGAAGAAGTAGAAGACACCGGGCCATCACGGCTTTTCGGAGCTCCTTCCGGCAGGGCATCAGCGTGGCGTGTACCAGATGGGCGTCGTGTAGGCGCGTTCCTGAATCGTCGCGGGTAGGTCGGTCGGCAGCGGCACCCCGAAGAACTTCGCGTCGTACGTCGTCCAGCGCGGCGTGGGGATCTCAATCACGCGCACGTAGTAGAAGGCCCGCTCCCTGGGATCGAACTTCGGGTCCTTCCAATAGGCCGTCAGGTACGGTGCGCCGATGGCATTGGTATAGCTCGCCTCCGTCACGTTGACGGTGTTCCCAACCGGCGGAAGTGTTCCGTCACGCCCCGACTTTCGGTGCCCGGACCATGCGAGGTCGTAGATTTGTTCGTGTGTCTGACCAGCAGAGTCGAGCCACCCTTTGATCATCTGGATGCGATCGAGGTTGGCGCCATCTGCATCGCGCAGCGCGCGCACCAGGAACACCGGCGCCTTCCCCGCGGGCGCGCCCTTGAGGTCGCCGCCCATGGGGACGCCCTTCGCGTACCCGTTTTCCGCGAAATTGCTGACCTCGAGATCGGTGGCCGCAAAGTCATAGCCGCCGAACACGCGCACGAGGATCCGGGTCCCCGTCGTCGCGTACACCTCCTTGCGTGCCATCGCCTCCCACAGCGCCTCACGAGTATTCCCGCGCGACCAGACCGCAGCCAGGCCAGATACGCTGGTCTCCCGCGCGAGGTGCTGGTTCTTGCGGTCTCGTCCCGCGGGAAAACGGCCGATCATTACCTCATCGAAGCGAATCGGATCGGCGGACGGCTCGAGGAACGCCACCTTGCCGAAGAAGTTGTTCTCCTGCGCCGTCGACAAGCCGGTGTGTGAATCGGTCGAACCGATCAACCCGAACTTGAACGGGTTGACGCCGAGCTGCTGCTCGTAGGCCAGGCCGCGCTTGAGCGCCTCGCGCGTGTACTCGCGCGGCAACATGGCGGGCGTCTTGAGCTCGGGACCGAAGCTGCCTTTGTCCCATCGTTCGAAGTTGGCGAACTCGTCGTTCGGCGAGAGCGACGGATGCGTCTCGCCGTCGCCCTTCATCTGTGTCGTCTCATAGAGTGGCTCCCAGCGCTGACGCCGCTCGGCATAGGCCCGGTCGAGCGGCTTCTTTGTCGTCAGCGTGACGTCGTCGAACATCAAGCCGTTCGACAGGTTGCCGTTGTGCGGAATCGCCAGCAGCCGGCCACCGGTCTTGTTCTCGTAGTCGGCCATCCAGTTCCACAGTTGTTCCGGATCGTCGGTGTCGTAGTACGACAACGGAATGATCTGGTCCGCTTTGTCTTTGCCATCGCGGAACAGGATGTTGCGGTGCAGGTTGTTGCCGTTCGGGCCTGCCGACCATTCGAAGCCGATGATGGCCGTGAATCGACCCGGCTCGTTGTACTTCTCGGCCGCGGCGGTGATCCGTTGCCACGCCGGCCGGGCGATCGTCTGGGCTTGCGCCTTGAGGGGATCCTGCCGTGCCAACATCGCCGCACCCCACACGTTGTAGGCCTCAAACCCCTTGCCAGCCTTGACGAGGTCGTGAACTTTCTTGCCCCATTCCGACTTCAGCAGCTCGGGATTGGACTCCGCGATCAGCGGCGCAAGGCCGAGGTTTTCGGCGTGGTCGGACACGACGAGAAAGTCGTACGGCACGCTGCAGCTGCACCGGCGCGCCATGGTTCGACTTCACAGCTTCGCCGCGCGCGAAGTCGGTACGCCTCCTCCGGGCCCAGCACGGTGCCGGTCATGCCGGCGTCGGTCGAATACGACGTGTGCAGGTGGGTGTCGCCCCAGTACACACGGTCCGGGAAGGTCTTGCTCGGGTACGGGGAGTAGTTGACCTGTTTCGACGGCGGCGGCGGCTCGTCCGCCGCCGCGGTTTGCGGCGTCGCTGGGGATGCTTGCGCAGCGGCGGCAGGCGTCCCGGGCAAACCGGGCCCGGACGACGAACACGCCGTTATCACCACAAGTGCCCCGACCAGACTGAGCTGACGCATAGCAACCTTCCTGGCAGTTCTCTACCGTCCAAAAGCGACCACGCGCTCGATCACCCAGAACATCGCCACAGCGCCGATCGCATACGGCGGGATCGCGCGGGTCCAAACAGGTGGTGCCACTCGAATCCGCCCGACGACGGCCACCACGGTCATCACCGACGTCACGAACACGATCTGACCGATCTCCACGCCGACATTGAAGAACAGCAGGGCGATGGGAATTGCTTTCGTGGGCAGCCCGACTTCCGCCAGCGCGCCGGCAAAGCCGAACCCGTGCATCAGAGCCGAACGTGAACGACACCACCCAGGGCCAGCGCGCGGTGAGCCCCGGCCGCCCGTGCCGCGCTTCGATGATCTCGCGCGCGACGAACACGATGCTCAAGGCGATGCACGCTTCAACGGGCGGCTGCGGAACGTGCACCCAGCCGAGCGCCGCCGCCGTCAACGTCAGGCTGTGCGTGGCGGTAAACGCCGTCATGGTCGCCAGGATGCGGCGCCAGCCCGTGACGAGGAAGAGCATGGCCAGAATGTAGAGCAGGTGGTCGATACCAGACAGGATGTGGTGAACGCCGAGCGTCGTGTAGGTCCACGCGACGCCAGCGCTATTCTGCGGAGCCTCGACCATGAAGCGCGGGCGCTCGGGCAGCAGGCGGGCCACTTGCGTGGTGCCGTCCAGCCGCTCGACGCGGCCGAGCACGTCGGTGATGCTGCCGGGCAAGGCCGTCGATCGACACCTCCGAGCCGGCCAGTCCCCCGGCTCGTCGAATCGTCCAGCGTTCGACGAAGGCGCCGGGGACAAATGTGCCGCGAGGCTCGGTGACATTGGTCGTGCCCGGGGGAAACCGAACGCGGATGCTCAGGCGCATGGAGTCGCCAATCGCCGGCACCTTCCACATCACGTCGAAGGTATCGGCGTCGCGCTGCCGCAATTCGAGGTAGGCGGGTCGAAAGACATCGGCGCCGGCCGAACCCGGCACGCAGACACACGCCAAGGCGACCAGGACCACGCGCCGTATCACACGCCTCACGGACGACCTCCGGCAATCGCCGCGACCTGTGCGGGCGCGATGGCGACCGTGTAGCGCTTGCGAAGCGATCGATACAGCTGCTCTCTGGCATCGACAGTATGTGCGCGCGTCCACTCGCGAAGGACCACGTCGTGCGCATCCGCGAGCGTGGGAACAACCGACTCGCCCTTCCAGGTGACGCGCACCAGGTGGTAGCCGAACGATGAACGCATCGGACCCGACCACGTACCGGGGGGCATGTCTCGGACAGCCTTCTCGAACGCGTCGCCGAACACGCCCTTGATGTCGGGCGGAAGAGCACGCTCCATGCGCGGCGGCAACAGCGTGCGGTCGCCGTACGTGACCGCGTCGCGGCCTGCACGCAGGGCGGCGAGCGACTGGCGAACATCCCGCTCGAGCTGGTCACCGTGGCGGTCTGGATCGAAGTACACCTGTTCGAACGACAGCGCGGCGGGAATTGCGAACACCTCTCGATGTTCGTCCAGGTACTTCTGCAGGTCGGCCTCGGAAGGCTCGGCCGCCATTGCGTCCTCGCCGAGGACTTCCATCTTCTGCTTCACGCGGTTCCGCACGACGAGATCGTCGCGGTCGAGGCCGAGCGCCAGCCCCTCTCGATAGAACACTTCTTCCCGCACGTACGAGTCGATCAGTCGCGTCGAGTTCCTCGCGCGAGGGCGGACGCTGCCACGTGCCGCGAAACTGCGCGACGATCGCCGCAATCCGATCGCCCGACACGACAATGGCGGAAGAATCGGACGAGGCGGGCCTGAAGAGGGTATACGCCGCAAACAGCGCGGCTCCAAGCACGGCGAAGTGGAGCAGCGGCTCTCGAATCAGTCGGCGGCCCATTGCCTGTTTAGCATGGGCTTCCTCGTACCCGGTCAGCGTCGTGCGCGATGAGGTCACTTGACGGAGTAGCCCCGTGCCTGGAGACAGGCAGCAGCAGCTCTCTTGAACTGATCCACGGCCTGTTGATTCGCCTGGACGGCCTGCTGCGCGGCGCTCTGGCCCGCCGCCTTTTGGGCGTTGGCACGGCCGCGCAGGCCGCGGACTGAGCCCGCCACTGCGCCAACCGCTACGCCCCTGCCAGGGTTGCCGGTGATGGCTCCGATCATCAGCCCGGTTCCGGCCCCGCGGGCCGCGCCTCTGCCCACCTTGCCCTTACCCGCGCCCTGGGCACCAGCCTTGCCGGCAGCCTCGACGTCCACGCTGCCAGCGACCAGAGTCAAGCCGGTATTCGTCTCGGCCCACCCGTAACAGGCGTCCTCATCCTTCTTCTGTTGGCCCGGCGACTGGCCTTTGGCGGGATAGATGAAGAGACCGATCTGCGCAAACGTGAGCTTGGGTTGCGGGGCCGTTGTCGGCACGGCTACTTGTGCGAACGCCGGACCGGCCGCCAGCAATCCGGCTAGCACTGCGACTCGACACACCATACAGACCTCCCTCAGCAACGCCGCAGCTACTGGGCAACGGATTGATGGTAGTGAATGACCTTCCAGTCCCCGTCGCGTCGTACGAACACGACCGTCGATCCGAGTCCCACGGGCGTGGACGTGAAACCGGCCTTGTCGGTGTACGTGCCCTCCGACACCGCCGATACCAGCACCACATCCGGGGACAGCACGCGGATGCGCCTCTCGATGATCTGGTTGCTTTGCTTTTGCAGCAGCGCATACGTCGTGCGGAACGCCGCAAGAGCTTCGTCGTACCCCGTCAGCATCGTGTCGCCGGTGATGAACGTAAAGGTGTCGTCCTTGGTCGCTGCGGCGAGCACTCCCTCGGCGTCGGTTGCCACCGCTGCGGCCACGGCCTTGTCGAGAATCGCTTCGACAGTGGCCACGATCTCCGGGTCGTTGGGATTCAGCAACCGGCTGTGAGCGACAGGCCGCTGCCATCACCAGTGCGAGTCAGGACCAATGCACGCATCGCGCGGCAACACAGCGACATACGAACTCCTGTCGGTAGCTGGCAATCAGCAGGCTGCAGCTGTGGAGCACAATCCGTACCGCGGTGATTCCCGGCCGGGGACGAAATCGTCCAGCGAATCACGGGCGTCTATTCTCTGCCTCTGGAGCGAATCCGCGACCGGGCGGCGGCCCGCCGCTCGTCTTCTTCGACGACCAGACGATAGGCGATGTAGTACTTGTAGATGTTGCTCACATAACTCACGGTTTCGAGTCCGATGCGTTCGGAGACGATCTGCTTCGACGTTGTCGAACCACACGTTTGGATCGAGATTCCGGCGAGCCGCTTCGCGCCGCAACTGCCGGATTCGTCCGGGGCCGGCGTTGTACGACGCATGGGTGAGCAGCGCTTTGTTGAGGTCGTCCATCGGATCGGACTTGAAGTATTGGTCCATCATGAACCGGAAGTACTTCACCCCGGCATGGATGTTGGGCTCCACCTGTCTGATGTCGCCGACGTTCAATTCCCGGCCGGTCGCCGGCATCACCTGCATCACGCCAATCGCACCGACCGGGCTTCTCCTGTTCTGGTTCAACGCTGATTCCTGATAACCCTTCGCGACCATGAGCAGGTAGTCGACGTCGTACTGCGTACCGTATTTCCGGAACAACGCGACGAGCGACTCGAACTTGCGGCGCTCGGCCGCTGCCGTCGCGCTCTTCACGTATGATCGTGCTCTGCAAGTAGCGTTTCTTGATCACGTTGCCAAACGCAGAATTCAGTCCAAACTTCGCGATGAAGTCGTTGGCTTCGGCCGCCAGCTTCGGGCTGTTCTTTCTGAACGCCACCGCCAGGTCGCCGCCAGTGCGAAGCGCCACGTCGTCGTGAACGATGAGATGCGGGAACACCTTGGCCCAGAAGGCGGCCATATAGTCATCGACCACCACGATCTTGATCAGGCCGGCATTGACCATCTCGAGCAGGTCCTCGTCCTCGAGGCTCTCGGGGGTGTCGTGGATCGCCACCGGCTCCAGTCCCCGCGACTGGAATCGTGAATTCAGGGCGAGCAGGCTCTGGTAGTAGCTGCTCGACTTCCGCGCGAAGACTACCTGGCCGGACAGGTCGTCGATCGTCGCAATCGTCGGTGCTCCGGGACCCGTCACGACGACCTCATTCACGTTGCGTGCGGTCGGATTGGAAAAATCGACAAGGGCTCGGCGCTCGGGCGTGACGGTGAGTAACGCCGAGACGACGTCGACCTTGCCGTCGACGAGCGCCGGCAGCAGGAGGTCGCGCCGCAGCGGGACGAAGACGACGTGGACCTTGAGGTTGCCCGTCTTGAGTTTCTTGTTCAAGGTGTCCTCGAACATCTTGAGGTGTTCGTAGGCGGCACCCCGCTGGACGCCGTGGTCGACGAAGTACTGCGTGCGGTTGAAGGTGACGCCAACGCGGATCATCCGACGCTTCACCATCTCGTCGAGATCGCCGGTGAAGGGGCGATCGATCGACAATCGGACCGACTCGGGGAGAGCCGACTCGTACTCGAGCGGCGGCAACGGCTTTTCTTCCTGTGAGACCGCAGCCGGGGCGGGCGCTGCCGTGGATCCGCCGTCCTGATTGGCGGTCGTGCCTGAGCACCCCCAGGATGAAAGGATCATCAGGACCAGCCAGGTCAGCACGCGGTTGAACCAGACGTGCATCGGGATAGCTGTCGGCTTGTAGTTACAAGATGGAGTAAATCGCGCCGACGGTGATGACGACGGCATCGGCGCGCCATCGATCGCGAAACTCGTTGCCGATGGTGTCGCGATAGACGATGCCCGGACGATTGAACATGTAACCGCCGAAGCCAACCAGGGCGACACGCGGACCAAGCACATATCTGACGGCGACCCCTGGCCTCACGGCAAAGCTGGTGTCCGCGTCGATCGCGGCGGCGTCTGACCGGATGAACGCGTCATCGAATTTGGCGCTGTTGAACGACGGGCCGCCTACGAGGGAGAGGCTGGTCGAGAATCCGCCCCTGTCCGATGGTATAGCTCACGCCGCCCATCAATGGCCGGACGCGCAGCGTGGCAAAGTCGTCTGACAATCCCGAGGGATTCAAGAGATCAGCCTTGAACCAGTTGAACGCGCCCGTAACGCCCCACCCCGTTTCCGGGTTCAGCAATACGAGCACCCCGAATCCCGTCCCGACGCTCACCTCGTCGTCCGTCGTGGAGTTGTTATTCAGTGAGCCACCGACGCCGATGCGACCTTCCGTTTGGGCAAAGGCCGCAGGCGTCACGCAACTCACCAACACGATCGCCAGCAGCATCTGTTTCATGTCAGTCCTCCAGCGCGTCGCTCGTGCAGTGCGCTACCTGAGAAACTCCACTGCGCCGGTGGCCAAGTCGTACATGCCTCCGACGAGCTGAACTGTTCCCTTGTTCTCCAGATCTGCCAGGATTGGACTGCGCCGGCGGATGCCCTCCAGCCCGAGCAGAACATTGGTTCGCGCGACGGCATCGACATAGGCCGCGTTCTTGCTCGATTTCTCAGCGGTGAACGCCGTCGCCGAGATAGCCGGCTTGATGCGCGCGAGCAGTCCGGTGAGATTGCCCATCTCGACATCATCGATTGCGCCCTTGATGGCGCCACAGGCTGTGTGTCCGAACAGCAGGATCACTTTGGCGCCAGCCACGGCACACGCAAACTCCAGGCTGCCGAGCAGGTCGTCGTTGACGACGTTGCCGGCGATGCGGGCACTGAACATGTCGCCGATGCCGACGTCGAAAATGATTTCGGCAGGCGCACGCGAGTCGACGCATCCGAGCGTCACCGCCGCCGGGAATTGGCCGGCCGCAGTGGAGCGACGCTGATCCCGGTAGTCTCGAGAAGACGTCGTTCCTGTTCGAAACCGCTCATTGCCCTCTTTCAACGACTCGATCACCTGGCCCGGCGTCATGCGGTCGCGTTCTTCCTTCGTCAAGGCACCGGTTGCGTCGGATCCAATCTGCGCAGTCAAGGACGCCGCAGGCGAGAGCGACGCACGCGCCGAACGCTGTGGCGAGAAAACGCCGGCGACCGAATGCCGGATGTGCTGGAGCGTCTTTCATGGTGTCCGTCACCGGCAGAACGCGTGCCGTTTTTCAGCAGAGGTGTCTCAGCCTGTAGAAGCTGTTAAGGGTAGGGCTTTTGACAACGAGACCGAGCGGCCGCCACCTCGCTCGCACGCCGGCATTCGGTCTCAACATGCTGTCAGTGCGGGACCGTGAGGCTGTGGTTCAGTTCCGGCTTCGGAGTGTGTACGAGAAGCTGTACCTGAACGTGAATTCGAGACGGAAATCGTTGACCGAGAAGCCGTCGAAGTTTGTACGGCGGGCCCACTGGAGCTCGCCGCCGACAAGGACGTTCTGCAGCGGCGTGTAGCGCAAATTGGCGGTGGCGTACTGCCCGACGCTGAAGGCGATCGGCGCCTGAGCGTTGCTGTTGGTCACGTCCACCCGCGAGTAGCCCGCGGTGGTTGACCAGGTTTTCGTCCAGCTGTGATCGAGGTAGGCCACGATACCAAGCACCGGTAGTGCTTCGCCCACGAGCGGGGTCACCGCATTACCCGGATTGAACTTTGGACCCACGTCGATGGGGGCGTCGTTGATGTCGTTCTCGATGCCATGGCCGTACACCACTTGCAGCCGGAGCACATCGTCGGGCTCGCGTCTCACATTCGAGCTGACGCTCACTCCCCAACCCCACACGTGCCCACTCAGATCGAACGGGTCGTTGGGGAGGTCGTCGTAGCCGATGTAGCGGACTGTCCCGCCAAGTTGAACATATCCCCACGACGCGGCTTGCCGGTAATGCCCCGTGATGTCCGGCATCGGCAAATGCACTTCGACGTTACTTAGTGCGATATGGTCGGCAAACGCCTCTCCGTCAGCGGTCGCTCCCGGGTTCTCGGCGGCGATCCGCACGTTGGAGTCGCCGTCCTGATACGGCTGCCAGAAGATCTGTGGCGTGCGCGTGGTCGTCATGCCGTTCGGCCCCCAGAAGTCCAGTCGGTTCGGATACACATCCGGGTCCATGAACTGGCTGAAGGTGTGTCCCGCGCCGAGCTGCTTCCACTGGCCCCACGCGTGGCGAAGGCGGAACGCGGTCTGTCCGGCGTTGCGGCCGACGCCAACCAGGTCGAATTCCAACGTCGCCTGGACCTCGCCAGCTGACGTCGGAAGGATCGATTTCACGCCGAAGCGGCTGTGACGCGGGCTGAGGTAGAAGCGCCCGTCCTGACCAAACTCGTTGGCGAAGACCGGCAACCTCGAGGGTCGGTTGGTGTCGAACCACTCCGGATCGTTCTGCATGAAGTCGGCGATGGCGTCGGCCTCGGTGAACCCGTAGATCTCCACGGTCCCCTGGTCATCAGATGTGGTTGGCGGTTCCGCCGGTGCCGTTACAGTCGGCTTTCTCTCTTGGGGCGCGGCGTGCGCAGGCGCCGGCACGGCCAACAGGCACGCAGCCACCATGGAGGCGCACCAGCGTGCCGCAACGAATCGTCGGCCGTCCACCGATTCCATCTCGCGTCAGCCGCTGGCAGAAGGCGTGCCGGTTTTCAGCAAGGGCATAGCAGTCGGACCGACGCTCCACTGTCTGCTCCACCGATCGTGAACCCACCTGTTCACGGCTTATGTTCTACGGGCAGCAGGATGATGATGGCCGCCCGAATCTTCCAAGAAGGTCCGTTTTCGGGATGGGCGGGAAAGCCGCCCACGCCGAATTGATAGCTGGCCGGAAAGTGTCCGAACGTCGACAACTTCGCGACCACGAAGTTGATCGGAATGGTCCACGTATGTGTGTCGGCTTCCCAGTCAGCGGTTGATTCCGACTGGATGGTCAACGTCACGGTTTTCGTCGCCTGATACGCCACGAATGGCTCGAGAAACATCTGGTTGACGTCTTCGCGTCGGTCATCGCCGGCAACCGACCACACCTGGTTCAACAGTGCGCCAATCGTCAGCTTTCCCGTTTGTTGCAGCGCGACGGCCGTCGGACCGATGCTCCACTGTCCGCTTCCGATTGTCGGCTGATAGCTGGCCGGCAGGGCGAATATCGGTCCAACGCCCCATGTGAACCCGCTTTTTGTTGTTTTCCGTGAGAGGAAAAAAGAGGCCTCGATGTCTCCGATGCCGTTCTCCCCGACGCCATTGACGACGAACGGCGGCTGACCGATGAACGGCATGATGACTCGGCGATCAGGTTCCAGTTCTTGTTCAGCTCGAACGGCATGACCGGCTGAACATTCAGGACGAATTGACTGAGCTCCAGCGGGCCGACCTTCTGTTCCCAGTTGAACTGCAACGGCACGCTGACCAGATCGGAAATCGGATTCGAGAGTTTTTTGGCGAGGTCGGTGCCCGCGTCCGGTTCCGCGGCTGCTTCGGACCGTAAAGACGGAAGAGGGTGAACCAGCCTTTGCCTGGCAGCGCCGTTTTGTGCGTGCCGTAGCTGTCCATGATGAGGTGGACGTCCAGCGACTTCGGCACGGCTGCGTCGACGGCGTCAGGAAGTGCCGGAATTCGATCGACCGATGACGCCGATGAAACTGACTAATCACCGGTACTGCTCGCGACGTTGAGCGGGGCGAATCAACGTGGTGGTGCCGTGGCGTCTGTAGTCATGCGTCCGGCGTTCGACCTGTCCCGGCCGCATGGGCAGGAGCGGTTGCGTGCGGTCCAGCGCTTGAATCTGGGCTTTCTCATCGACGGCTCATGCCATGCATCTCCAATGTGATCTCGCATCGGCGGGGACTCGAGATGAACTGGCGCCTCTCGATCACTTGTTGCCGATGAGAGTCTTCACCTTGGCGTAGGCCTGACGATGTTCAAGCTCGGCACGAAACAGGTCGGCTTCCATGTCCGCTCGCGCGGCGTCCTCCTGCTGGTTGTTGGACAGATAGCTCGCGTCGACGACGCGTGGCGCCGCCGCCATGCGGCGCACAATGCGAACGAGCTCGCGTGAGCGCTCGAGCTCGAGGTAGCTGGTCTTCACGGCGGCGGCCACTTTCGCTTTGGTCAATTCCACACCGAGCTCGGCCGCTTGAACCTGCGCGCTGAGCTCCTTCACGGTGTGTTCACGTTTGCCTGAATCAAACAGTGTGTAGGTGGCAATGACGCCGACGTAGGCGAAATCGCGCGGCAGGACGGAATCGGCGAGGGCCGTTTGATTCAGGTAGCCGCCAAGGACGGCGACGCTCGGGATGTATGCCGACTTCGCAAGCGTCGAACCGGCGCGCGCTTTTGCAGCCGTCTGCTCCGCCTCGATGATCTCCGCGTTCGCCGCCGTCGCGTCGACAGCGGCGTCGTCGAGCGACAGGTGCTCGACAAGAGGCTCTGGCGGAACGAGCTCGAATCGTGTGCTCAGAGGCAGGCCCAGCATCCCGGCGAGTGACGCGGTCAGCGCCTTCACCCTGCTGGCCGCCAGCGACCACGATTTCGCAGCGTCGAGCGTACCTTTTTGCTGTTCCGTCGATACGCCCGGCGCCGACGAATCGCTCACGGTCAGCCATCTGGCGACCTTCCTCGCTGCAGCTCCAGCGCTCACCAGTTCCCGCTCGGCGACGAGCAGGTCGAAGTAGTTCTTCTCGACGAGGCCCGCCCGTTCCGTCACGGGCATCCCCGCCTTGGCCCGGGCGATATTCTCGTCCGCGCGCGCGATCTTCACCAGTTGACGGACCTGAAACAGCGGCGTGATCGGCTGCACCACGGTGAAATTCACCGCGTACTGATCCTGGGCGATGACGGCCACGGGCACGCTCAGCGTCGTTCCGGCGAGCGGACGCCGCACCGACAGGATCTCACCCGGCTGCTGGCTGAGGTGAAGGGTTTCAAACTGCCCGCTGACGCTTGGAAAATACTGCGCCTTCACGCCGAGCCGGTGCTGTTCCGCAGCCTCCACCTGGAGCTGTCCGAGACGCTGGAGAGGGCTGGCCGCTACCGCGAGCTGCTGTGCCTGCGGCAGCGTGATGCGACGCACGCGTCCGGTATCGACACCTGTCTCGAAGACGCTGGTCAGCGCATCGTTCGGGGTGACGGGCGTGCTGTACGCAATTCGCAGCGGGGTTCCAGTCGCAGCCGGGCTCGATGGCGTTGTTGGCGATGTCGGAGATGGCGTGTCTTGCGCCGCTGCCGCTCCGCTCAACAGCAGTGAGGTTGACAGAACACCGAAATGGCGGCAGGCGCCCGCGCGAAACCAGCGTAATGAATCGCACTGTCCAAACATGTTCTTCTCCTCGGTGCGTCCGGTCGCTCGAGCGTCAAAAGCCGGCCTGCTCGGAATCTCGTCCGCCCGCACACGGAAGCCGGTGCCGGTGCAAGTCGGATGCCCGCCAAACAACGCACAGTAGGCCTCTCACCTCCCGATAATCTGTGGAATCGTTCACCGCCAGTCGCTACTCTGCCGGCTGCGATTCTTGCCGTCTCCTCGCGACGGATTCCGACTCCAACAGTGAAGTAAGCAAGGAGGACGGCCAGCGACTTGCTGAAATGACGTCTGAGAAGCCTGGTGGATGAAGGAACAACCCGGCTCGCGGTCGATCGCACGCGACTCGCCGGCACACGCACCAATCTCGCGCTCACGCGAAACGCGATGGCCGCCGAGCGCACGCTGATGGCGTGGATCCGGACGTGTCTCGCCATGATCAGCTTCGGCTTCACGATCGGGAAACTCGGGGACGCCCTGGCTTCCGCCAAGGTGAACGTGATGTTCGGCCGCACGACGGACATCGCCGGCGTGGCCTACTACCTCGTGAGCCTCGGGACGCTCGCGCTCATCCTGGCCGCTGTCCAGTACAGAGTCGAGGTGGCAGCCTTGTGCCCGCGTGGCTTGAAACGCCGGCCCAGCCTGGCCTTCGTCATCGCGGTTCTCCTGAGCCTGCTCGGCATGTTCGTGTTCACGGACCTGGTGAGCCAGTTGTGACGGCCAACGACATTTATCAGGTGCGCCACGCGGAGCATCGGACTTGCAATGGTGCCGAATAGAGGCACGCGATGAACCTGCCAAGCTTTCCGAACGTCGATTTGTTCTCCGCCGGCATCAACGCCTTGAACGGCGTGCTCGTCGCCCGCAATCCGTCGCACAATCGCGGCTACACGCTGATGGGGCTGCTTGATCATGGCCTTCTTCGGCGGCATCGGCGGCGGCGTGTCGCGCGACGTGCTGCTCAACGACATCCCCTCGCCGCTCAAAGACCCGACCTATCTCGTCGTCTGCGTGCTGATGGGTCTGCTGGGGCTGGCGATCTATCGGTACGCCGACTCAAAGGAAGAGCAGTTCCGCACGAGGACGCTGGCCTTCTTCAAGTCCTTCACGCTGCCGTGGTTTGCGATCCTGGGCGCGCACAAGGCGCTCGATCACGACCTTGGGATCTTCGCCGCGATCGTCGTCGGCGCTCCTCGCGACCACCGCGGGCGGAGTGCTCATCGACCTCTTCTCCGGCGTCACGCCGGAGATCGTGAGGCCGTCGGAGCACCTCGTCACGACGGCGGTGCTGGCGAGCTCGATCTACACGCGTGATCGCGGTGTACGCGAAAGGCATCGTGTTCTCGTCCGCCACGCTGATCGCGGTGCTGGTGGCGTTCCTCTTCCGCGTGTTCGCCGTCCGGGATCACTGGCCGCAGATCGTGCCGTTCGCGGCGCCGGGCGAAGGCCCGGGCACGCGCGCGGCTTGAAAACGGTCGGGCCAGCTGGAGGAGTTGGTGATGGACGACATGTTGGCTCGGTTCACGAGCGACATGGTGGCCAGGGTCAGCGGGCCGATGACGTTCAGGCTGGTGCTTCAGCCGGCCATGGCGGCGTTTTTCGCGATTCGGTCGGGCCTGGCTGATGCCAGAGCTGGCAGGCCGCCGTATTTCTGGGCCCTCGTCTCGGGTAGCGCCCCGCGCGAGGCCATGCTCAAGAACGGCTGGAAGAGCGTCGGCAGGGTGTTCATTCTCGCCGTGGTGCTCGATGTCGTCTACCAGCTGTACGTGTTGCGCTTCGTGTATCCGATGCGAAGCGATCACCGTCGCGTTCATTCTGGCGATCGTGCCGTACCTGGTTCTGCGCGGGCTGGTCACGCGTCTGGCTCGAACGAATCGCGTGCGTGGCTGACCCGACCGTCAGGTCTTCGACGTCACCGCATTTCGCCACTGTCATCACCGGCCGTTGTGAGCCAAGCTCGTGCGTGCCATACTAGGGGTCTCCAATCCAGAGACAAGGGGACCCACAAGATGTGGCCTGGATTCGATCCGCAGATCGTGCAGGCGTTGGCGACCATTCGCGAGATGGTGACGCTCCAGCATCAGACACCGACCAAGGAATGGCCACTTGTGCACGTACAGGAACACGATGCGCTTCTGGTGGTGCGCGAGTGGCCGGATGGGTCCATCACCGCGTACGCCGCTGACACGAAGCACGCCTGACCTCGGACACGTCGCAACTCCTGACCGCACCGTCGCTCACCGGATCTTGTGATCCGCTGGCTGCGCTCCCGAAGGCCTCGTTTCAGATCGCCTGATTCACGCTCGTTTCCGACAGATCCGCGATCGCCTCCGCGTCGACTGGCTCACCGCTTGCTGCCCGCCGACGCGCGGCGAAGAACTTCCCTGCCCGCGCTCAGTCGGTCACTGAGCACACACGCCGCGTCTGACGCATTGGAGGACAAGCGCGACTATGCCAACAAAGAAACCGAACATCCTGATTCTCTGGGGCGACGACATCGGCATGTGGAACATCAGCCACTACAGCAAGGGCATGATGGGCTACCAGACGCCCAACATCGACCGCGTCGCCAACGAAGGCGCGACGTTCACCGACTGGTACGGCCAGCAGAGCTGCACCGCCGGACGCGCCTGCTTCATCACCGGGCAGAATCCGATCCGCACCGGCCTGACCAAGGTCGGCATGCCCGGCGCCACGGTCGGACTTCAGAAGGAAGATCCGACCATCGCCGAACTGCTGAAGCCGCTCGGCTACGCCACCGGCCAGTTCGGCAAGAACCATCTCGGCGATCGGGACGAATACCTGCCGACCGTGCACGGCTTCGACGAGTTCTTCGGCAACCTCTATCACCTGAACGCCGAGGAAGAACCGGAGCTGCCCGACTATCCCAAGGATCCGGCGTTCAAGAAGAAGTTCGGACCGCGCGGCGTGCTCCACTGCGTCGCCGACGGCAAGGGCGGGCAGACGATCAAGGACACCGGCCCGCTGACCAAGAAGCGCATGGAAACCATCGACGAGGAGATCACGTCGGCCGCGCTCGGCTGGATGGAGAAGCAGGCCAAGGCGGACAAGCCGTTCTTCCTCTGGTACAACTCGACGGCGATGCACTTCCGGACCCACCTCGCCGAGAAGAACCGCGGCAAGAGCGGGCAGGACGACTACAGCGATCGCATGGTCACCCACGACGAGCAGATCGGCCAGATGCTCGACAAGCTCGACGAGCTGGGCATCGCCGACAACACCATCGTCATGTATTCCACCGACAACGGCCCGGAGAACGACACCTGGCCGGACGGCGCCAACACGCCGTTCCGCAGCCAGAAGGACACCAACTGGGAGGGCGGCTGGCGCGTGCCGTGTTTCCTCCGCTGGCCGGGCAAGATCAAGGCCGGCACGGTCCTGAACGGCATCTGCTCGCACATCGACATGTTGCCGACGTTGCTGGCCATCGCCGGCGATCCGGACGTCACCGAGAAGTGCCTCAACGGCTACAAGGTCGGCGACAAGACCTTCAAGGTCCATATCGACGGCTACAACCTGGTGCCCTACCTGACCGGCGCAGGCGAAGGAGAGCCCGCGAACGAGTCTCTTCTACTTCAGCGACGACGGCGACGTCATGGCGGTGCGCGACGGCGACTAGAAGTTCGCGTTCGCGGAGCAGCGGGCCAACTACGATGCGGCTCTGGACGGAGCCGTTCGTGAAGCTGCGGCTGCCGCACATCTTCAACCTGCGTCGCGATCCGTTCGAGCGCGCCGAGTTCAACTCGAATACCTACTTGGACTGGATGGTCGATCACGTGCCCCAGCTGTATCAGATGCAGGCGCTCGTGGCGCGCAGATCGAGGACTTCGTCAAGTTCCCGCCGCGCCAGAAACCGGCCTCGTTCAACCTGGACGAGGTGATGCGGCAGGTGCACGATCCACAAGTAACGTGGGACGCAGCAGCTCATCCCCGGCGGCCAGCGTGGCCGCCGGGGATATCGTTCGAACGCTCGGTGGCCGCAGAGGTCCGCGACTTCTACGACCGGTATCCCTATCCTCCGCCCGTCGAGAGCCTCGAGCAGTATCGGCAGCTCTGGCGGGATCAACGCCAGGCGTCGCGCCGACTATCATCTCTTCTGGCCCGCCGGACCGTATCGCGAGGACTTCTCCATCCTCATCGCCGGCTGCGGGACGTCGCAGGCGGCCAAGCACGCGCTGCGCTGGCCCGCGGCGCAGGTGACCGCCATCGACGTCAGCGCGACCAGCGTCCGCTGCACCGAGGAGCTCAAGCGCACGCACGGCCTGACGCAATCTCGAGGTCCACCAGCTGCCGATCGAGCGCGTCCACGAGCTCGGGACCTGCTTCGATCAGATCGTCTGCACCGGCGTGCTGCATCATCTCGCGGACCCCGACGCGGGGCTCGCCGCGCTGCGCGACGTGCTGAAGCCGGACGGCGCGATGCATCTGATGGTGTACGCGCCGTACGGCCGGACCGGCATCTACATGCTGCAGGAGTTCTGCAGACGGCTCGGCATCCGCGCGACCGATGACGGGATTCGCGATCTCGTCGCCGCGCTGCGCGCGCTGCCGCCCGGCCATCCGCTGCGAGCCGCTGCTGCGGGAGGCGCCGGACTTCCGGCAGGAGGCGGCGCTCGCCGATGCGCTGCTGCACCCGCAGGACCGCGCGTACTCGGTGCCGCAACTGTTCGATTTCCTCGAGGGCGCGGGCCTGAGGTTCGGCCGCTGGATCAAGCAGGCGCCCTACAGCCCGCACTGCGGCGTGATGGCGCACCTTCCGCAGACGTCGCGCTTGAGAGCGCTCCCGCCGGTCGAGCAGTACGCCGCCGTCGAGCTCTTTCGCGGCACGATGGTTCGCCACAGCGTGGTCGCGTATCGAAGCGACGGCCGCGGCCGGCAACGGACACGTCAGCTTTGTCGACGACGCATGCCTTGACTACGTGCCGATTCGAATGCCCGACACGATCTGCGTTCACGATCGGTTGCCGCCCGGAGCCGCGGCGGTCCTGATCAACCGGACCCACACGTACACGGATCTCTTCCTCCCGATCGACGCGCTCGAAAAGCGCCTGTTCGATGCGGTGGACGGAAGCCGCCGTCTCGGCGAGATCGTGGAGGACTCGTTGCCAGACAACCCAGCGCGATTCGAGACGGGCCGTCACTTCTTCGAGCGGCTCTGGCTCCACGATCACATCGCGATCGGCGCGGCATAGCTCGGTCTGGAGGAGACAACGACCATGTCACTCGACATCAAGCCTTCGGTCGGTCCGACGGAGGCGCCGCCGGGGTTCCACATGCTCTCGAAGCCGACCGGCGCGGCCTGCAACCTCGACTGCAAGTACTGTTTCTTTCTCTCGAAAGATGCGCTCTATCCAAACGACCGTCTGAGGATGTCAGACGAGGTGCTGGAGCGCTACATCAAGCAGCTCCTCGAGTCGCACCAGACGCCCACGGTGACGGTCGCCTGGCAAGGCGGCGAGCCGACGCTCATGGGCGTGGACTTCTACAGGCGATCCGTCGAGTACGTCCAGAAGCATCGACGGCCCGGCCAGCAGGTGGAGTACACGTTTCAGACCAATGGCGTCCTGATCGACGACGAATGGGCCGCGTTCTTCAAACAGCACGACGTCCTGATCGGGCTGAGCGTCGATGGTCCGAGACCGCTGCACGACGCCTATCGCGTCACGAAGGGCGGACAGGGCACCTTCGATCAGGTGATGCGCGGCCTCGACCACCTGCGCAGGCACGACGTCAGGTTCAACATCCTGTGCACCGTCAACGCCGCGAATGGAGACCACGGGCGCGACGTGTACCGCTTCTTTCGCGACGAGCTCCACGCGGAGTGGATGCAGTTCATTCCGATCATCGAGCGGGCGACGCCGGACACGCTGCCGATCGCCAACCTGGGCTGGAGCGAGCGGCCAGGCGGACAGCGCCTGCTCTACACGCAGTCCGGCAGTCTGGTGACGGACCGCACCGTCAGGCCCGAGCAGTACGGGCGCTTCCTGATCGACATCTTCGAAGAATGGGTCCGGAGAGACGTGGGCCGTGTCTACGTCCAGCTGTTCGACGTGACGCTCGAGGCGTATTTCGGCAGCTACAAACTGTGCATCCACGCCCCGACCTGCGGATATGGACCGGCCATCGAGCACAACGGCGACGTCTATTCCTGCGACCACTACGTCGAGCCGGGCTACCGCCTGGGCAACATCGCCGAGACGCACATGCTCGACCTGGTCGCGTCGCCGACTCAGCGCAAGTTCGGCCTCGACAAGCAGGCGACGCTCACGAAGCAGTGTCTCGACTGCGACGTGCGCTTCCTCTGCAACGGCGGCTGCCCGAAGGATCGCTTCGCGCACTCTCTCGACGGCGAACCCGGTCACAACTATCTCTGCGCCGGGCTCAAGGCGTTCTTCGATCACGTCAATCCGGCGATGCAGACGATGGCTCGCTTGATCAAGAGCAACCGCGCGCCGGCAGAAATCATGGGGATGTACGCGGCGAAAGAACACGCCAGGGGAAGCGACGGCTTCTGTGATTGCGGCAGCGGGAAGATGTTCACGCGATGCCACGGCGTCGTGCAGGCATGAGCGTCGTTCCAGGGAAGCCCGCGGCTTGCTGGCCTAGCTTTGCCAGAGTCGCTTTGCTGCGACGCCGAAGTTTCCGAGGTGATAGATGCCAACCCCGACCGGCTTGAATGTGAAGGCTGCAAAAGGCTCGGCTTTCAGTTGCTTCACGAAGGCTTCCGGAGCGACGCCCACGGTGACGTGAGGGATGTAGTTCGCCCCGCTTGACTTAGGAACGAAGTTCTCTACCCAACCTATCGTCTCGGTGTTCGCGTCGGCACCGACGAAAGCCGCTGCGGTCCCGCCGTTCACCGAAAACGGCGCCACCGCATCGATGACCTTCTGGTGCAACCGCATCAGTTCGGGCGTACGCTCGACGACGAGGACCGTCACTGCCACGCCTCCCCAAATCACATAGTCGAGCCCCTTGGCCTTCAGCTGAAGGTCCATGGGCCGTTCGACGGCGAGAACCTTGGAGACCGCGGCGGTCACTGCGTCGAGGTCGTTCACACGCACGAAGCGCTGCAGCAGGGTGACGTGCGGCGCATGCGTGGCGTCCAGCTCGTATCCAGCTGGATAGTTTCCTCGCAAGAGGGCGTTAACCGCTCCGGCCTTCGCGATCATCGTCTGATCTGGTTCAAGGAGTATGTCAATGGCGATGAGCTTGTCGTTTGTGGTTTGCGCGGCTGTAAATTCGTTTGCATGTGCTGGACTTGTGACCCCTACGCAGCCGAGTGCTGCGATGAGGATGAGGACGTTTGCGCTTATCGGTTGACTTCTAAGGTTCATCGGCTGACTCCGTGGGAAGTCCGCAACGTGGCCATTCTGGCTGGATGATCGAGCTCATCGGGCGCATGTGCACCACGTGGCAGCCCGTTGGACGGCATGGCGAACCCCGCATGCTCGCGTTGCTGCGTCCGGCGTTTTCGAGGGCAAGCCTCTTGCTCTTCCCGTAAGCAGGCCCGCCGCGAAAAGGGGCTCCAATGCTCTCCAATATTCTTTCGCGCTTCTGGTGGACGACCCTGTTCCGCGGAGTCATCTGGCTCTTGTTCGGGCTCGTCATCATCGCTAAGCCCGGCATGTCGCTCGTCTCGCTCATCGCGATGGTCGGTGTGCTGTTCCTGGCCGACGGCGTGGCCAACGTGGTTGCCGCGTTCGGCGGACGGGAGGAGTCCGAGAACTGGTGGGTCCTCCTGCTCGCGGGTCTCGCCGGCATCGCGGTCGGCGTCCTCACATTCTTCAACCCGGGCGCCACGGCGCTCACGCTGCTCTACTTCGTTGCCGTGTGGGCGATTGCCATCGGGATCATCCAGATCGTGGCTGCCGTCCATATGCACAAGGAGATCGAGGGCGAGCTCTGGCTGGGGCTGGCCGGACTCGCGTCCATCGCGTTCGGCGCGTACCTCATCGCGCGGCCGGGCGCGGGCGTGCTGGCAGTGTTGTGGCTGATTGCTGCCTACGCGCTCGCGTTCGGGACGATGCTGATCCTCCATGCGTTCGAGGCACGTTCGTTCGTGAAACGCATCACGTCGGCGTAAGCACCCGGCGAAATGGGCACACGTGTGCCGATTGGTTGTTGATGGCGACACGCTAGCAGAGACAACGCCCGATGCAGAAGCGGCCCTGGAGCCCTTCCGGCGACAAGAGATCCGTCAAAAACGACGCGACACCTCTCACAATCGCCGACCGCGGTTACTCGAGAATCTGCACCAGCTTGATGTTGCAGCCGGCAGGCAGCCGTTCGGCACGTGGCTTGATGTTGCCGGCGTAACATCCGGGAATCACGTATATCCGGCTCGGACCGGTTGCACGTGGTGCGGCAGGCTGCATCTGTTCGAGCGCGGCGCGATAACCCGCGTAGTACGAGTCCACGAACAGCTGTGCGGACGATGACGTCACGTCCAGCCCGGGCATGCCGAATGCCGGCGCAGGCGGTTCCGGGCTCTGATACCCAGGTGCTCCGTATTCAGGATCCGAGTAGCCGGCATCGACATAGCCGCCGCCGTACCCGCCGACGAATGGATCCAGCGGCGAGTTGAACCGCTTGCCGGGCCGGACACGATAGAGATCGCGCGGCGGGCGCGTGGGATCCCTCGGTCTGAAACGCGTGGTCAGACCGCCGGCCACCGGCGGCATCGGCGACGGGAACGGGAACGGGAGCAGGATTGGGGGGCCGCTCGGGCCCGACGTTCTTGCTCTCGGCGCCTTCGCTCCGTGCGGAGGCGTCCTCGGGAACGTCGACCTCTGGGGCGTCGTCCTTGGTGCTGTCATCGTCGGCGCGGGAGTCGCGGGCGAGGCCGGTCTCGGCGTCGACGTGCCCAGCACCGGCGCCGGCGTCGGGGGCGGAGTCGGCTGCTGAGCGTTTGTGACGGCGATCAGCGCGAGCAACGAGACGAACGCGAACCGCATCAGCGTGCTGCCTACATCTCCACTCTATAGCGGCCGTCGCGAGGTCACAACTGGGCGTACTACCAGCTAGCAGCCTCAACCGCCACCTGTCGATCGTCACTGCCGCGCCATCGCCAGATTGAAGCGCTCCTCCGGCGTAATGAGATGGTCGTGATCGTCTTTGCCGATGTCGATCTGCACCCAGTGGATCTGGCCGGTGAACGTGTTGCCTTGCGGACCGTAGTCCGGTGATGCGGGCGACCCGCTGTCGCTCCCGACGTCGCAGGCCTCGTCTGCGGAATAGCCCATCGGCTGCGTCTGGTCGACGCGGCCCTTGCCGACCGGCTTGCCGTCGAAGTAAAGCGTCACGTCGCCGCCCTTGGCGAGGCCGCCGCCGTCGTATTTGAACTCCATCCGCACCTGATGCTTGCCGGCCGGAATGGCCGCATCGGACTCGGCGAAGTAGTGGTTGATGCCGAAAAAGTTATAGCAGTACTTCAGCTTCCCGTCCTTGGCGTAGAGCGTCCACCCGCCCACCGAGCCACCCTGGGTGATGATGACGCCCGTGGCCCCGGTCGTCGGCACGGTGACTTCCGCCGTGACTGCATGCGATTTGTTCTTGACGTTCACCACACACCACTCGCTCACGCGCATGCCGGGGAACAGGAGCTGCGTGTTGCCGCGAATCAGCTGCGGACGCCCGGCGATGTCCGGGTTGATGCGCTCGAAGCCGCGGTCGTCGAGCGGGACGACGTTGTATTTCGTGGCCTCGATCAGCCACAGCCGCTGCAGCTCGGCGAGCTTCTTCGGATTCTCCGCGGCGATGTTCTTCGACTGCGTCCAGTCATCAGGGCCGTAGAGCTCCCAGACATCCGTGTCGAAGGGCGGCGGCTGATCGGCCTTCCACGGCGTCCGGTGCTTCGTGACGGCCGTCCACCCCTCATGGTAGATGCCGCGGTTGCCCATCATCTCGAAGTACTGGACGAGGTGCGTCTCCGGCGCCTTTGCGTCCTTGAAACTGGGCGCCATGCTGACACCCTCGAACGGCGCCTGCTGGATGCTGTTGACGATGGTCGGCTCGGGGAGGCCGGCGACTTCGAGGATCGTCTTCGCCACGTCGATCACGTGGTAGAACTGCGTCCGCATCTCACCCTTGCCCTTGACGCCCTTCGGCCAATGCACGATCGCGCCGTTGCGTGTCCCTCCCCAGTGCGAGGCGACCTGCTTGGTCCACTGGTACGGCGCGCACAGCGCGTGCGCCCAGCCGACGGCGTAGTGGTTGTACGCCTTGGGCGTGCCGAAGTCGTCGATCTTGCTGAGCAGAAACTCTGTCGTCTCGATCCCCGGCATGCCGTTGAGCGTCGTCATCTCGTTGAAGCAGCCGTTGATCGTGCCCTCGGCTGACGCGCCGTTGTCGCCGATGATCAGGTAAATCAGCGTGTCGTCGAGGATGTTCAGATCCTCGAGCGTGTCGACGAGCTGCCCGATGTAGTGGTCGACCTGTTCGAGGAAGCCGGCGTAAATCTCCATCTGCCGAGCGAGCACCGGCTTCAGATCCGCCGGCATCTCGTCCCAGGCCGGTATTTCCTTGTGACGCGCCGTCAGCACGGCGTCCTTCGGGATGACGCCGAGCTTCTTCTGCCTGGCGAACGTCTCCTCGCGGAGCGTGTCCCAGCCGCCGTCGAACTTGCCTTTGTACTTGTCCGACCATTCCTTCGGGACGTGGTGCGGCGCGTGGGTCCCTCCTGGCGCGAAGTAGACGAAGAAGGGCTTGTCCGGCATCAGCGCTTTCTGCTGGCGGATCCAGGTGGTGGCGCGATTCGCGAGATCCTCGGTCAGCGTGTAGCCCTCTTCAGGCGTCTTCGGCGGCTCGACCGCCGTGGTGCCTTCGTGCAACCCGGGGTAGTACTGGTTTGCCTCGCCGCCGACGAAGCCGTAGAAATGCTCGAAGCCCGAGCCGGTCGGCCATTGGTGGAAGGGGCCCACCGGGGTCACCTCCCAGGCCGGCACTTCGTGACATTTGCCGAACTGCGCCGTGGAATAGCCGTTCAGCCGCAGAATCTCGGCGAGCGGCGCTTTCTCCTTCGGCCGGATGCTGTTGTTCCCCGGCGCCGACGTCGCCATCTCGGTGATCGCGCCCATCCCGACCGAATGGTGGTTTCGGCCCGTGAGCATGGCCTGGCGCGTCGGCGAGCAGAGCGCCGTCGTGTGGAAGCGAAGGTACTTGAGCCCGTCCTTCGCCAGCCGTTCGGCTGTCGGCGTGTTGCACGGACCGCCGAACGCGGACGACGACCCGAAGCCCGCATCGTCGATCAGGGCGATCAGCACGTTCGGCGCGCCCGTCGGCGGATGCAGCGGCACGATCGGCGGGTATTTCGTGTTCGGATCCTTGGCGTCATAAGTGGTCAGCCCGACCGGCTTGGGGTCCGGGATCGGGAGGATGTCGCGTTTCACGTTGTCGTTCGGTGTGCCCATCGCGTTGCCTCCAGTTGTTGACCGATGCCCGTTACTGCCGTGCCATCGCGACCTTCGCAAGCGCCGCTTCCTGTTCTTTGGAATCGAGCAGGAGCTTGCCGGAGACGTCCACCGTCACGCTGTGGATCGTGCCCGTGAACTCGAAGGGCGGCTGATAGAGCGCGCTGATGGTCGAACCGGGATTGCGCCCGACGGCGACGCCGGAGCCGAGGCCGAGACACAAGCGGCACGGTGTACGGCAGCAACGACTCGCCTACGAGCTTGTCGTTGATGTAGAGCAGGGCCTTTCCCGGCGAACCCTTGCCCTTCGCCAGATCGGGCTTGCCGGTCGGCTCGAATTCATAGCGGAGCCGCACCTTCCCGTCAGGCACCGCCGCGGTCGACTCCACGTGGAACTGTTCCGCGCCGACGTAGTTGTGCACGTAGTGCAGCTTCTTGTCCTTCACGAACAGCGTGTAGCCGCCCGACGTTGCTGCCGTGGCAGACGACGACGCCTTCCGCGCCGCCCTTGGGAATCTCGACGTCCGCGGTGATGCTGTGCGCGCGGTTGAGCACCTTGGCGGCGACGTTCTCGGGCACGGTCTGCGTGCCGGGATAGTAGGAGTAGACCTGCCGGTCCGCCGTCAGCTCCGGGCGTTCGTCGGCGAAGCGCATCTGGCCGCGGCTGTCGAGCGGGAGCACGTTGTACTTGCCGGCTTCGGTGTACCAGGTCGCGATCATTTCGATCAGCTTGTCGCGGTTGGCCGCCGCGAGATTGTTCGTCTCGGTGGGATCCTTGCGGAGGTCGTAGAGCTCCCAGTGTTTGGCGTCGAGCTCGCGCAGCTTGTCTTCCGTGAGCGCCATCGCGCCGAAGCCGATCCCGGCTTCCGTGAAGGACGGTCCCGGCACGGGGCACACGGCGCGCCATCCATCCTGGTAGATCGATCGGTGCGCGAACATCTCGAAGTACTGCGTCTTGTGCCGGCTCTCGGCCTTTCCGTCGTCGAACGTGTGCGCGAAGCTGACGCCTTCGATCGGCGACTGCGTCACGCCACGAACGGTGGCCGGCGGCTCGAGACCCAGCGCGTCGAGCACGGTCGGCACCATGTCGATCGCGTGCGCGAACTGCTGCCGCATCTCGCCCCTGGCCTTGATGCCCTTCGGCCAGTGCACGATGAACGGATCGCTGACGCCGCCGCGATACGTTTCCCGCTTCCAGCGCCGGAACGGGGTGTTGCCCGCGAACGTCCAGCCCCAGGCGTAGTGGTTGAAGTACTTCGGCCCGCCGAGATCGTCGATCGCCGCGAGGTTCTGCTGGAGATCGTCGGGCACGTTGTTGAAGAACTTGTTCTCGTTGACGGATCCGGTCGGCCCGCCTTCGGCGCTCGCGCCGTTGTCGGAGATCAGCATGATCAGCGTGTTGTCGAGCTGTCCCAGGCCCTTCAGGAACTCGAGCAGGCGCCCGACCTGGTGATCCATGTGCTCGCAGAAGCCCGCGAACACTTCCATCATGCGCGCGTAGAGTTTGCGTTCGTCCGCCGGGAGCGTGTCCCAGTCCTGGACGTCCGGGTCGTGCCGGGACAGCACGGCGTCCTTCGGCATGATGCCGAGCTCTTTCTGCTTCGCGAACACACGCTCCCGGAACTTGTCCCAGCCATCGTCGAACTTGCCCTTGTACTTGTCGGCCCACTCCTTCGGCACGTGATGCGGCGCATGGTCCGCGCCTGGAGCGAAGTAGAGAAAGAACGGTTTGTCGGGCGCGACCTGCTTGAGATCGGCGATGAACGCGATGGCCCGATCGGCGAGATCTTCGGTGAGGTGATAGCCCTGTTCCGGCGTCTTCGGCGGGTCGACCTGATGGTTGTCGTAGACGAGGTCCGGATAGTACTGATGCGTGTCGCCGCCCAGAAACCCGTAGTAGCGCTCGAAGCCGCGGCCGAGCGGCCAGCGATCGTACGGGCCGGCGGCGCTGATCTGCTCGGCTGGCGTCAGGTGCCACTTGCCGATGCAATAGGTGGCGTAGCCGTGCTGCTGCAGCATCTCGGACAGGAACCCGTTCTCGAACGGAATCGCGCCGTTGCCGCCCGGAAATCCGGTGGATCCTTCGGTGATGCACGACATCGCGTTCGAGTGGTGGTTGCGGCCGGTCAGGATGCACGAGCGCGTCGGCGAGCAGAGCGCCGTCGTGTGCATGTTGGTGTAGAGCAACCCGTTCTTCGCCAGCTGGTCGATGTTGGGCGTGTTGATCGGACCGCCGTAACAGCCGAGCTGTCCGAAGCCCGTGTCGTCGATCACGATGAAGAGCACGTTGGGCGCGCCGGCCTTGGCCCGCTCTGGCGCTGGCCACGCGGGTTCGGACTCCTCGATCGTGCGGCCCATGCGGCCGGGAAACGCCGTTCCCGGCTTGTATTCCTTGATTGCCATCGTCTTTCCCCCCGGACGAGCTGGTTGTCAGTGAGTCATCGGCGCGTTACGATGAGTTAGCTCCTACTTGAGAACTGTGTGAGGTCATTCCAAGATCCCCATGCCTCGTGTGACCCTTCGAGCGAATGAGTCGGTGGACGGCAAGGAAGACGCCGTCAGCGAATACATTTGTGACTGGCCCGATTGCCCCAATGTCGCCGTGCACGTCGTCGGCGTCGTGCGCGAACTACGATCCTTCGCGGCTGTGTGCGCCGACCACAAGCGCATGCTGGCCGAGCGTTCGAAGCGCTGACGTAGCTTCAAGGCTCGTGCGAGGTCTGACGGTGCAGCAGCCCTTCCTTGAAACTGAACCTGATATTCAAGCGGAAGATGTTGTCGGAGAGGGTCATCGGATCGCCGGCGGCTGAGCGCTGTAGCTGCGGCATGTACAGGAATTCGAGCCGCAGCCGGTCGTTGCGGACATAGCCGGCGCCCGCCCCGAACCGAAGCTCTTCGACGAAGCCGTCGTTGACGTCGATGAACGGCTCCACTGAGGCGATCCCGTAGAACGTGCGCGGCTTCCACGCCCGTGCGCTCAGCGGAAATTCGGCGCCGACACGGGTTCGGAGGCGCTCTTTCCACTGGATGCCGTCGTCGCTCTTGTCTATCCGACGCCACTCAAACCGGGTCAGGTTGTAGAGATGCACGTGCACGGCGTTGGGCAGATAGACTTTCGCGCCGACAAATGGTCGCAGTTCGTTCGAGTCGCCCGAGGATGGATCCTCCCTTGTCCAACTCATCAACAAGCCGCCCACTCCTTCGAGCCAGGGCCTGACCTTGTAGATCAGGTTCGGGGCCGTGACGCGGAACGTCTTCGAATCGTTCTCCGGCGTCTCGTAAAAGGTGACGACCAGCGCGCCGGAGAGACGACCGACGACAGGATGCGAAAAGTAGGTGGAGACTCGATATTGGTTGTCGGGGGAACTTGACGATTGCGCGTTCGCGTCCCGTGCCGCGAGAACAGCCAGGGCAAGAACGGCCGCGCGACATGGCTGCGGACTCTTGAGGAACGAACGCACCGCGAGTCGCAAAGCACGAAGCGAGCCGCGCTGAGGCGACGCCGTCCGTGCCCCGGACGCGTCCCTCGGCTCCAACAATCCGAAAGGCTCACAGCGTTTCGGAAGCGGCTGATGAGATTTCGTGACCCGGCTTCCACGGCGCCGACGTTCGTGCCTCGGTCGGTTCGCGCGTCCGCGTGCGGGAGCCGGCTGACGAGCAGGACGCGCTGGGGGCATGGGACTTGCGCCACAACCATTGGAATGCTGTCGACAACACGGCTTGGCCTTCTGACCTTCATTCTCATCGCGCTTTCAAGCGGGTTCCGAGTGGCGGCGCAAACCGCCGCCGATGAGAAGGAGGCCGAGCTCGCGACTGCTCCGGTCGAGCTCGACGGGACCGTGGTGCTCCGTGTGCGCGGGGTTTCGTCGTTTCCCGCCAAGGACCGTGCGGCTCTCATTGGAGCGAACATCGCCGCTGTCGCGGCCGACCAGACAATTGCGATCGATTCGCTGGCGGCAATCGACAAGGAGGGCGCGACCACAATCGTGGCGGATGGCCGTTCGATCATGACGGTCACCGATGCGGACGCCAGCTTGGAGCAGGTTCAGCGGTCCGTTCTCGCCGCCGCGCACGTGCGCCGGTTGCACCAAGCCATCGGCGCCTATCGGGCTGCGCGTTCCTTCAACGCGCTGCGGCGCGGCACTGTCAACAGTGTGATTGCCACGTTCGCACTTGCGGTCCTGTTCGTCGGGTTCTCATGGCTCTGGCGACGGGTCGATGTTCTTCTGACGAGTCGCCTGAAGGCGCGAATCCACTCCGTCGGAATCCAGTCGCTCGAGTTGATGCGCGCCGAGCAGATCTGGGCAGCTGTGAGAAGCGGGCACCGCGGTCTTCGGGTAGTCGTCTTGCTGGCCTGTGCCCTCGCGTACGGCAACTTCGTGCTTGCACAGTTCCCCTGGACTCGCAGTCTCTCGAAGGAGATGCTCGCGCTGGCATTCGAACCGCTGCAGGTGATCGGTACGCGCACCCTTGCACATGTCCCGAATCTCGTCTTTCTGGCGGTGCTGTTCGTCGTCGTTCGCCTGGCGCTCAAGGTGATCGGCCTCCTCTTCGTGGCCGTCGGCCAGGGGAGCGTGACGTTCAAGAGTTTCGATCCCGAGTGGGCGCAGCCGACTTACAAGATCTTGCGCGTGGCCGTCGTCGCCTTCGCCGTCGTCGTGGCCTATCCCTATATCCCTGGGGCCGGGTCCGCCGCGTTCCAAGGGGTTTCGTTGTTCATCGGCATCGTGTTCTCGCTGGGATCCTCCTCGGCGATCTCCAACATGATCGCCGGGTACATGATCACCTACCGGCGTGCGTTCAAGACGGGGGATCGCGTGAAGATCGGTGACATGAGCGGTGACATCATCGAGACGCGGCTCCAGGTGACGCATCTGCGTTCGGTCAAGAACGAAGAACTGGTGGTTCCGAATTCGTTGATCCTGTCGAGCCAGGTCCTCAACTACAGCTCTCTGGCTCGAGCCGACGGCCTCATCCTTCACACCCAGGTGGGAATCGGATACGAAACGCCGTGGCGCCAGGTTGAAGCGCTGCTGATCGCAGCCGCAGAGCGGACGCCTGGATTGGCGAGGGAACCGCCCCCGTTCATTCTGGAGAAAGAACTGGGCGACTTCGCGGTCGTCTACGAGCTGAACGTGTACTGTCGCGACGTTCACGCGATGGGCAAGCTCTACGCCGCGCTGCATCGCAACATTCTCGACCTGTTCAACGAGTACGGCGTACAGATCATGACGCCGAGATACGAGCGCGATCCCGACCAACCGAAGGTCGTGGCCCGCAAGGACTGGTACGTATCGCCGGCGGTGCCGCCGGCGGATGAGGCGTCGTCGAAACCGCGTCACCCCACCTCGTCGCCTCTGACCCTTCCCGTCCGGCGCAAATAGCGTTCGAACATCTTGTCGAGAGCACGCGCGGTCCACACCGGCGCAACTGAGAGCATGCGGATACTCAGAGGCACTCACGACCTCTCGTGAACACGACGATCCATTGAGAGTCGTTGGCAGCGGACCAGAGCGTCACGGATAGTCAGATTGGTACAGTTCATGCGGCACTCGTGCGACGGCGCTGAAAGCACACTGAAAGGAACGACACATGAGCACGCGATATCTTGTCCTTGGACTCGCCGCTGGTTTGATGCTGTACACGTCACCAGCATCGGCACAATCGGCGTCAGCAGCGGCGGCGGCACCATCGACAACACCGCCATCGGCGACGGAAGCGTGGCAGGTCGAGGTTGTCCCGTATCTCTGGGGCTCGGGCATTAAAGGCCCGGTCGGCATTGGAAACCGAACCGCTGACATCGATGCATCTTTCGCCAACATTCTCAGCCATCTGCACTTTGCCGCCATGGGTCTCGCTGAGGCGCGGCGCGACAAGTTGGTCGTGCTGTCAGACGTTATCTACACGGATCTTCGCGGCCAGCGCGCGACTCCCGGGCCGCTGTTTGCCAGCGTGGACCCGCAGCAGAGGATGTTCATCCTCACTCCGGAAGCCGGCTACCGGATTCTGGACACTGAGGGCACATCGCTCGACGTTGTCGGCGGCATCCGCTACTGGCGCCTGAAGTCAGAACTGGAGTTCCGGTCAGGTGTGCTGCCGGGCATCGGCCTGGAGGCCAGCCGCGGTTGGGTTGATGGGATCGTCGGCGCGAGAGCCAGGAGGACGCTGCCGCGCAAGTGGTGGGCCTCCGCCTATGGGGATCTCGGTGCTGGCGGCTCGGAGTTCACCTATCAGATTGTCGGAAACGCAGGCCTGGATATCCGCGAGCGCTACGCCCTGGTCCTGGGCTACCGCTATCTCAAGGTGGACTACGACAAGGACAACTTTCTGTTCGACACCGCGATGAAGGGGCCGCTGTTCGGTTTCACGATCAAGTTTTGAAGGAGTCGCGACAGGCCAGCCTGCTTGTGACCCGTTTGAGGGTGAGACCTTCAGGCCCGGGGACTTCAGGCGGCGGATGTTCCCCGGCCTACTCGTTCCGGCAGCAACGACATCATCGTGGGCACGTACACGAGCGTCACGATCGTCGAGAGCGACAGCCCGCCGATGACCGCGATCGCCAATGGCTGCTGAAGCTCTGCGCCCGATCCCAGCCCGAGCGCGAGCGGCAGCAGTCCAAACAGCGTGCACAACGTGGTCATCAGAATCGGTCTGAGACGGAGCGCGCCGGCGCGGAGCAGCGCGTTGCGCCGGCCCAGGCCTTCGGTTTGGAGCCTCTCCGCGCAGTCGATCAGGATGATTCCGTTCTTGACGATGAGACCGACCAGGAGAATCAACCCCATGAACGAGGAGACGTTGAGCGGCGTCCCTGTGACCAATAGCAGACCGAACGCGCCGACCAGCGAAAGCGGCGCGGCCGACATGATGATCACCGCCGCCATCGAAGAGCGGGGAAACTGCGCGACGAGGACTCCGAACACCAATACCAGGGCGACCGCCAGCACCGCCAGGAGCGACCGGAAGGACTGCTCCTGCGTTTCGTACTGGCCGCCGATCGCGTAGGTGTAGCCCACCGGCAGCTCCTCGGCTGCGAGCACGCGTTTGACGTCGGCGATCACGCTGCCCATGTCGCGGTTCTCGAGACGCCCGGTGATCGGCACCATCTGTTTCAGATCTTCCCGGAACAGCCGCGCGGCGCCTTCGACCGGCACGACGTCGGCGGTCGCCGACAGCGGCACGGCGACGCCACTCTCGGTCGCGAGCGGATATTCCCGAATCCACGCCGGATCGAACCGATAGGCATCGGGATACCGCACGCGAAGGTCGATCAGCCGATCGGCGCGTCGTACTTCCGTGGCCACCTCGCCAAGGAGCCCAGTGGCGAGTTGCGTCGAGATCTTCTCGGTCGTGAATCCCAGTTTCGCGGCGCGCGTGGGATCGATGCGCACCTCGAGCTCCGGATCGCCGCGCCTGGGCCCGACCAGATCGACCAGGCCTTCGACCGTCGAGAGCTTTTCCTTGATGCGCTGCGCCAACGATGCGAGCATGCCCGTGTCGTCGCCGAACAGCTTCACCTCGACCGGCTCCGGCGTTCCCTGAAGGTCGCCGAGGATGTCCGGCAAGAGCTGAACGACCTCGATCTCCACGCCCGGCACCTCCCGCCCGATGCGCACGCGTTGCTCCGACATCACTTCCTCGACGTCCCTCTCGCGCGTGGCCCGCGGTTTGAGCCGCACGATGATGTCGCCGGTCTTCTGCTCGGTGGCAAACTCGCCCATCTCGGTGCCGGAGCGGCGAATGAATCCCACCACCTCGGGCGTCTCGTGCAGGATCGCCTCGATGCGCCGCGTCATCTTGTCGGTTTCGAGCAGCGACGTGCCGGGGGGCAACACGTAGTCGATCATGTATCCGCCTTCGTCCACCTCCGGAAGGAAGCCGGTCTTGACGCGGAGACCCAGCATGCCGCCGACGACGAAGAGGGCGATCGTGAGCGCAATGACCCACGCCGGCCGCTCGAGCGCACCCCTCAGACATGACTGGTAACGTCGCGCCAGCCAGCCACAATCGTCTTGGCGGCGCACGTCCCCGTCCGCATCGGCGTCACTCCGGCTCGGGCGTCTGGGTTTGAGAAGCCGTGCAGCGACCGCGGGAATGAACAGCAGCGCGTAAGCGAGGGAAAGCAGCACGGCTGCAGCGAGCGTCAGCGACAACGCGGCGAAAAAGTCGCCGGCGACGCCGCGCAGCAGTCCCAGCGGCACGAACACGACGACCGTCGTCACCGTCGATCCGATGACGGCGCGCATGAGCTCGGATGTCCCCTGATCCGCCGCGGCAACCGGCGTGTGGCCGTCCGTGAGGTGCCGGTGAATGCTCTCGATGATGACGATCGCATCGTCGATGACGAGACCGATGGCGATCGCGAGGCCGCCCATCGACATCAGGTTGATGGTGCCATTCGCCAGGTCGAGGATGAAGAAGGACCCGACGATCGTCAGCGGGAGCGCGGTGGCGGCAATGAAGGTCGCGCGCCAATCGCGCAGAAACGCCAGAAGGACGAACACCGCGAGGATGCTGCCGATGACAATCGCTTCCGACACGCTGCGCACCGCGTCGCGCACGAAGGTGGCAAGGTCGTAGACCTTTGTCAAACGGATCGCCGGCGGCAGCGACGCAGCGTTTTCACGCAACGTACGCTCCACGCCGTCGGCGACCTCGATGATGTTGCCGCGGATCTGACGAGCCACGCTGATCACGGCGGCCGGTTGGCCGCTGCCTGAGACCAGCGCCGTCCGATCCAGAACGCCTTCGCGGATCTCAGCGATGTCGCCCAGGTAGATCGGGGTCTCGTTCCGGAATGCGATCACGACACGGCCGATATCATCCAGGTTCGCGAGCTCGCCGGTGGCGAGCACGAGATACTGCCGGTAGTCCTTGGGCAGTCGGCCGACCGACGTGATCTTGTTCGTATTCTTCAGCGCCTCGGCGACTTCATCGAGCGTCACCTTGACGGCGTTCAGCTTTCTGGGATCGACGATCACCGACACTTCGCGCTCGTCGCTGGCCTCGACGTCCACGCGCGAGACGCCGGGGATCCGGCTCAGGAGCGGCCGGATTTGGAACACGGCGATGTCCCGGAGGTCCGCGGCCGGCAGCGAACCCGTGACATTGAACTCCATCATCGGAAAGAATGCCGGCGACATGCGCTCGACGCGCACCTCGGTGCCCTCGGGCATTTCATCTCGCTCTTCGTCGATGTTGCTCTGCATCAACTGGAGCGCGTACCGCATGTCGGTGTCCGGATGGAAGAGCACCGACAACTCCGTCAGTCCGCGAACCGTGTTCGAGGTCACGCGGCGGACGCCGGGCACCTCGCGCGCGGCCTCCTCCAACTGCCGCGTGACGGAAAGCATCATGAGCCGGGGAGACAGGTCGCCTGCGCGCGCCACGGCGACGATGCGCGCGAATTCCGCCTCGGGATAGATGGCGCTCGGCAGCGTCGTCATCGAATAGGCCCCGGCCAGTGCGACGGCGAAGAAACTGAAGACGATGACGCGCGCGTTGTCGCGCGCGAAACGGCTGACGCTCATCGTTTCGCAAGCTTCGCTTTCTCGCCCAGCCCGTGGACTGATGACGTGAGGACGGTCTGGCCTTCCGCGAGACCGGACAGAATCTCGACCGCGTCCTTCTTCTCGAGCCCGACCTTCACCGCAGTTCGCTGCGCGGTGTCGCCCGAGAGGACGTACACGGCTGCCCGGTCCTCGTCGCGCACGATCGCGGACGGCGGCACGACCAGCGCGTTGACATGCGCGGCGACAGGGATTTGCGCTTCGGCGAACATGCCGACCTTCAACCCATGCCCGGGATTCGGCACGCGGATCCGGACGAGCGCCGCGTTCGTTTCCGTGTCCACTGCTGCTGCGATGGCCACGATTGTGCCCGGGAACGTTCGGTTGGCGTAGGCATCGCTCACCAGCGTCGCGGGGAGGCCGACGTTCATGCGCCACAGATGTCTGGCGGGGACGTTGGCGGCGAGCTCCACGCGATCGAGGTTCGCGATTTCGGCAATGGGCTGCTCGGCCGTGCCGTCCACCTGTTCGCCGACACTGACCATGCGCTTGACCACGTGACCGGCGATCGGCGCGCGGATGGCGGCGCGATCGAGATTGTGCGCCGCGGTGTTGAGCGCGGCGTTCGCCTGATCGAGCGCCGCCTGCGCGGTGGCCTGGTCCTTCCGGGCGTCCTCGACTTCCTTGCCGGAGGCGATGCCCCGGCCGAACAGGGTCTGGTTGCGCTGGAGGTTGAGCCGCGCGTTCTCCACCTCGGCCCTGGCCTGGTCGACGCCGGCGGCCGCTTGCCGCCGCTGATCCTCGAGCGGCTGCCGATCGAGCTCGGCGATGACTTGTCCTTTACGCACCGTGTCGCCCTCGGCGACGGTCACCGCATTGACTCGGCCCGCGACCAGCGCGCTGACCTTGACGTCCTCGTTTGGAGCCGTGCCAATCGTGCCGCGGACGGTGACCTCGTCGACGAGGGTCTTCCGCGTGACGGTCGTCGTCTCGGCGACGATCGTCGGGAGTTCGGCCGGCTCCGCCGCGTCCGCCTCGCCATTGTGTCGGCCGCAGGCGGGAGCAGTGAGGACGGTCCACGCAAGAACCGCCGAACCCGCAGCGCAGACGATGACTCGGCGTTTTCCGCGGGCCCCAAGTGGAAGATGTGCGATCCGCTCAACGAATTGCAGTACCAAGAATCGACTCCAGCTCCGCGACGGCCTCCTGCAGATCGAGCGCGGCCTGCAGGGCCTCGCGGCTGAGATCGCGCAGGCTGCGCTGCGCTTCGAGCACCGCCAGCACCGATGTACGGCCCGCTTGATAGCTCTCTTCGGCGAGCGCCTGGAGGTTCGTTGCCGTCGGCACGAGCCGCCGATCGTACGCGTCGACCTGGCGCCGGGCGGCGTCGACCTTCGCGACGGCGCCGAAGACCCGGTTCTCGACCTCGCGGCGCGTGGCGTCGCGCCTCCCGCGCAACTGCGCTGTCGTGGCAATCGATTCGGCAATGGGTCCCTGATTGCGCGAGAAGATCGGCAGTTCCACGGTCACGGCCGCAGCCGCGGCCACTTTGTATTCTTCCGGATCGTTCAAGAGCGCGGCCCCTACGAATATGGGCGTCGGCGTCCGCTCGGCGCGGAGCAACTCGACCCGCCGCGCTTCGACGGCGATCTCCCGATCCAGTCCGATCAGATCGACGTTCGAGGAACTGGCGAGCGCGATCGCCTGCTCGTAGGTGATGGGCGCCGTACCGTCGATCAGCGCGCCCGCAAGAGTCAGCCGCTGCTGCGGGGGAAGGTCGAGGACGGCATTCAGGTCCGCCTGGGCGGCCAGTCGCGTGCCGCGCGCGAGTTCCAGATCGGTTTCGTCTCGAACCACCCCAAGGTCCGCCTGCAGGACGTCGAGACGCGGTACGTCGCCGGCGTGGAACCGCGCCTGCGCGATGTCGCGCAGGCGGCGCGAAATGTCGAGCACGCTCTCGGCGATGCGGATGCGCTCGTCCCCGGCCATCAGCCCGTAGAAGGCCTGGCGCAGCGTCTGGCGGACCGCGCGCGCTTCGACCTGCACGTCGACGTCTGCGAGCGTCAACTCTTCGCGCGCCAGCGCGATGCGCCGCCCTCGTTTGCCTCCCAGCTCGACCGGCAGTCCGAAGATGACCGCCTGATGCGGCGCGTCCTTAGGAGAGACCTCGGCGCCGACCTCCGGGTTCGGCCGCTGGCGCGCCGTTCGGATCGCAGCCTCGCGAATCGCACGGCCGCGGCGCGCCGCGGCGAGACCCAGATTTCGAGATGTGGCGAGGTCGAGCGCACGATCGTAGGTGAGCGGACCGCTGATGACCGGCGTCTGTGCCGAGACGAATAGCGAGCAGCACACCGCCACGATGGCGGTGGCCGCAGTGCGCCGCATCGACTCGGCATACGCAAGAGTCGTATCAGCCGGCGGCTGTTACACTCCCATCGCGACCGTCGTCGTAACACGTACGTTACATGACTCAATGCGTGAAAAGTCCAAGCGCTTCAGCGGTTTGACGACATCGAACCACGATCCGCAGAAGGAGGGCCTCGGGGAAAGCGGCCAGATCGGTCCAGTCCGAGTCAGTCCGGATCCCGGTAGGCCGTAGGCGCCTGACGGCGCACAGTCAGTCGCTTGTCACAAAGCTCGGCAGCCTCGGCCCTCGCAGCCGCTTCCTCATGGGGATGTCGGTTCCCGTCCGAACCATTGGTATAGCGTCGGCAACAACAGGAGGGTCAGCACGGTGGACGTGATCAGTCCACCGATGACGACGGTGGCGAGCGGACGTTGCACTTCCGCGCCGGCGGAGGTCGCCAGCGCCATCGGCAGAAACCCCAGACTGGCGACGAGAGCGGTCATGAGCACGGGCCGCAGCCGGGTCTCGGCCCCGACCAGCACGGCGTCTTCCAGCGCTCGGCCTCGAGAACGCAGCTGATTGATGTAGCTGACCAGCACGACGCCGTTCAAGACCGCGACGCCGAAGAGCGCGATGAAACCGACGGCCGCTGATATCGAAAGCGGCAGGCCGCGAACGGCCAGCGCCAGGACACCGCCGACCACCGCAAATGGGATTCCCGTGAAGACAACCATCGCGTCGCGTACGGACCCGAACTCGCTGACGAGCAGAATGAAGATCAGAAACAACGCGACCGGCACCACGATGCGCAGTCGGCCTGATGCGCGCTCCAGGTTCTCGAACTGACCGCCCCACTTGACGTAGTAACCGGGCGGCAGCGTCACCTGTGACGCCAGCGCCTGTTGTGCCTCGTTCACGAAGCTCCCGATATCGCGCCCCCGCACGTTCATCTCGATCGCGATGCGACGTCGGGTGTCCTCGCGCGATATCTGCGCGGGCCCTTCCACGACCTCGATCCTGGCAAGCTGCGACAGTGGAACGCGAGCGCCGCTGGGGGTGTCGAGCACCAGGTCCCTGATCGCCTCCTCGCTGCGGCCTGCGGTGTCGTCGAATTTGACGATCAGTCCGAACCGACGTTCGCCTCGGAACACGAGACCGGCATCCTTGCCGGCGGAGATGGCTTCGACCAGATCGTTGACGTCCTCGATATTCGCACCATAGCGGGCGATCGCTTCGCGGTTGGGCGTGATCTGCAGCTGCGGGAGCCCGGCGACCTGCTCGACTTTCAGGTCCTGGGCCCCCTCCACGCGACCGACCACCTGGGCAATGCGCTGCGCGGTGCGTTGGAGCGTCTCCAGGTCGTCGCCAAAGAGTTTGATGGCGATGTCCGACCGCACACCGGAGATCAGCTCCGACATCCGCATCTCGATCGGCTGCGAGAAGCTGAAGGCGCCTTCCGGCGCACCGCGCTCCAGCGCCTCCGACATCTTTTCGATCAGCTCCTCGCGCGTGCCTGCGCTCGTCCATGTGTCACGCGGTGCGAGGGCAATGAACACGTCGGCGGCATCCACACCCACAGGGTCGGTCGCCACTTCCGCTCGACCGATCTTGCTGACCACATTCGTCACTTCGGGAAACTGTCGCAGCGTCCGTTCTGCGGCCGAATAGACGCGGATCGATTCCGTTAGCGAGGCGCTCGGCAAGAGGCGCGCTTCCACCGCAAGCGTACCTTCGTCGAGGCGGGGAATGAACTCCGCGCCGAGGAACGGAATGATGGCCACGCTTCCGCCCAACAGCGCCACCGCCACGACCAGCGCGCCGACGCGGCGGCTTCGCACATACCGGAACGCCGGACGGTACCATCGCTTCGCGACCCTGATGATCGGACTTTCAACCGTCGACACGGGGCCCCGCAGGACCAGCGTCAACGCCGCCGGAATGAACGTCAGCGACAGAATCAACGATCCAAGCAGCGCGAACACCACCGTCAGCGCCATCGGGCGGAACATCTTTCCCTCGATGCCGGTGAGTGACAGCAACGGCACATAGACAATCGTGAGGATGGTCACGGCAAAGACCACGGGCCGGCCGACTTCGAGGCAGGCGGCGAGGACGGTGTCGGCCGGCGCCTCGTGTGGCCGCGTACGGGACGCTTCGGCCCGGCGGCGGACCGCATTCTCCACCATGACCACCGCGCCATCGACGATGAGCCCGAAGTCCAGCGCGCCGAGACTCATGAGATTGCCGGACACGTGGAACACGCGCATCAGCGTCGCGGCGAACAGCATCGACAGCGGAATGATCGTCGCGACCAGCAGCGCGCCGCGCCAATGACCGAGGAGCAGGACGAGCACGAGGATCACGAACACGGCGCCCTCGGTCAGATTCCTGCGCACCGTCGCAATGGTCCGATCGACCAGTTCGGTGCGGTCGTAGAACGGGATCAGCTCGACGCCTTTCGGCAACGTCCGCTGGATCTCGTCGATCCGCGCTCGCACGCGCTGAACGACGGAGCGCGAATTCTCGCCGACCAGCATGATCGCAATGCCGGCGACGATTTCGCCGTTTCCCTGCGCGGTGACAGCGCCCTGACGAAGTGCGCCCGCCGTAACCACGTCCCCGAGGTCGCGGACGTAGACTGGTGCGCCGTTCTTGCCGGTCTTGACGACGATGCGCCGGAGATCCTCGACGGATGCGGCGAGCCCAATCGACCTGAGGACGTACTGCTCCGGGCCGTGCTCGATGTACCCGCCGCCGACGTTCGCATTATTGCGGGTGACGGCTTCGTAGACCTCGCGGAGGCTCAGGTTGTAGGCCTCGAGACGCTCGGGGTTGATCCGAACCTGGAACTGCTGCTCGAGACCGCCGAAACTGTTCACTTCCGTGATCCCCGGCACGCTCAGCAGTTGCCGGCGCACGTCCCAGTCCTGAATCGTGCGAAGCGCGGCCAGGTCGAACGGAGCGCCCGCCGCGGCGCGCAGCTCGTACTGATAGATCTCTCCGAGCCCGGTCGCGATTGGACCCATTTCGGGCGTGCCCACTGACGCCGGAATGTCTTCACGCGCCTGCGACAACCGCTCCATCACCAGCTGACGCGCCGCATAGATGTCGGTGTCGTCGGTGAAGACCACGGTGACGGCGGAGAGGCCGAACATCGACACCGAGCGAAGCTCGGTGATGCGGGGAAGCCCCGACATCGCGACTTCCACGGGGAACGTGATTTGCCGCTCGACTTCGGTCGCGGCGAGAGCCGGCGCCGACGTCAGCACCTGCACCTGCACGCTCGTAACGTCCGGTACGGCGTCCAGCGGCAGCTGCGCCAGGCTGGAGACACCTGCGACTGCCATCAAGACGACGAGCAGCAGCATCAGGAGCCGCCGGGTGACCGCGAACCTGATGAGCGCCTCGAGCATCAGCGTTCCTTGCCGGCCAATTCCTCTTCTTCTCCGAATTGCCCCTTGAGCAACTGCGACTTGAGCGTGAAGCCACCCCTGGACACCACGCGTTCGCCGGCGCGAAGACCCGCGAGCACGACGCGCGAGCCCTCGGACTCGTCGCCGAGCTCGACATCTCGAATCTGAAACGTGCCGGCTTCGTCCAGCGGCAGGAAGACGACCGACCGTTCACCGATCCGTTGCACTGCGGTCGATGGCACCATCAGCTGATCGCCGCCGAGCCGCCGACCCTTGATGGCGACGTCGACGAACATACCGGTGCGCAGACGCTGCCCTGGATTCAGCACTTCGACCCGGACGAGCGCGGTGCGCGTTTCCGTGTCGAGCTGCGACTCGATGTAGCTGACTTTTCCTGCAATCAAGGCATTGTCGAGCGCCACGACACGGATCTCGACCGGGGCGCCGACCTGCACGGCCGGCAGCCGCGCCTCGGGCAGATTCACGACGACCCAGACCGTCGACAGATTGGCCAGCTTGATCACCACCGTGCCGGCTTCAATCCATTGGCCGGGATTCACGAGCCGTTCGGTCACCGTCGCGCTCGACGGCGCGCGCACCGACGTCGTCGACGCCACGGCCGCACTGTCGCTGCCGGCCGGCGCCCCGAGAACCGCGAGCCGCTGACGCAGCTGCGCGACCTCCGCTTGCGCCGCGCGCTGGGCCGATTCTGCGGCGATCAGGTCCTTCCCCGCCCCCGCTCCCAGGTCTACGAGGCGTTGCGTACGGGTCAGTGTGGCGTCCGCCTCGGCGAGCCGGGCCTCGGCCGCGCGAAGATTGCCCTGCAGCTCCGCGACCTCCGGGCTCGACATGGTGAGGAGCACGGTGCCCGCTTGGACGGCGCTTCCCTCGATGACCAACAGTCGTTCGACTCGCCCGCTGACAAGCGGAGTGACATCCTGAATCTGCAGCTCGTTGGGTTCCACTGTCCCTGATGCCAGGACGCGCTCCATACGAGGGCTCAGCATCACGGTCGCCAGCTCGATGCCAGCAGCCTTCAGCACATCGGGACCGACCGTGAGTTCGTCAACCGGGGCCGGCGGCGCCGCTGCAGCCTTTTCAGGCTCCGTTGACGTCGCCTCTCTCTCCTTGCTGAAGTCGGTCCAGACACCGAACGCCGCGAGCGCGATGACGAGGCCCGCGGCCAGCATCGCGGCGTCGCGACCAGAGAACCGCCGCGCCAGCAGATGGGTCGTCACGGCGTCAACCCCGACAAACCGATCGAGGCTCGGAGATCCACGAGGGCGCGATAGCGTTCCGCCCAGGCTTGGGTGTACTCCTGCTGCGACTCGAGCACGCGCCGCTGCTCCGTGATGACGTCGGTGATGCGAAACTCTCCGAGTTCGTACGCCGCGCGCATGATCCGGATGTTGTCGTCGGATCGGACAAGGACGCCCTGTTCGAAGAGTGTCAATGCGGTCTGCGCTGCCGCGGCACGGCGAAAGGCGCTGGTCACCTCGGCGCGCACCGTTTGCTCCATAAGCTCCCGGCGCAGACGTGCCTGCCGAACGCCGACAGCGGCTTCGGCACGTGCTCCCTGGTTCTTGTTGAAGAACGGGAGGTCGATGGATGCACCGAACGTCACCACCTGATCGGCGTCCGGTAATGCCGTCAACGGACTGGGCAGCTCGCTCAGGCCGCGACTGTTTCGGTACGCGGCGGCCAGGCTGACATCGGGCCACGCGTTCGCGCGCGCAACGCGGACGCCCGCTTCGGCAGCCTGCTCGCCCAGCCGCGCGACCCTCAGGTCTGCACGCTGCTCGAGCGCGGTCGCAATGGCAGCCTCCAGGGTGTCGGCCAGCGGAACGATGTCGAGCGGCGCGGAGGCCGATCGCAGTGGCAGGGTTTCCTGAGGAGCGCCAATCAGCTGACCAATGGCGATGAGCGCGGCATCGATTCGCCCCCGGATCAAGGCTCGACGCGCGTCCAGCCGCGCGACCTCGGTGAGCAGGAGGCTCAACTCCAGCGGCGCCGCATCCTTTTCTTCAACACGTGTGCGTACGACCTGTGCCATCTGCTCGTCGAGCTGGTGGAGACGATCCGTCGTGTCGAGCTCGCGAATCGCGGCAACGGCGTCGATGTACGCGGCCAACACGTCACGCGCGAGCTGGCGTTCGCGATTCGCAATCTCCGCTTCGATCACCGCCAGTTCGGCGTCCGCCGCGTCGATGCGCAGCCGACGCCGTCCGCCGACTTCGATGGGGAGCGCCAGCCCGACGCCGATCTCGCGTTCGTCCGGTGAGCCCGTCAGCCGTCCAGTCGTGTGTTCGAGAGCGAGCGTTGGATTCGGCCGAAGGCCCGCCTGTCGAAGGCGGGCGCGTCCGCGTTCGAGCTCGAGACGCGCGGCCGCGAGCTCACGATTCGCGCCGAACGCACGCCGGATCAGATCAGCGGGTGAAATCCCCGAGAGCGGATTGGAGAGTTGGTTCGCCAGCGCCGCCGGTCCGTGCTGCGCAGGATCCTGCTCAGCGCGCGCCGTTGCGGCCGCCAGCACGAGCGTGCAGGCTGCCGCAGTCAGCAAGGCCTGATGCAGGCTCCCGGCGCTCACTTCGTGCGGTCGCAGAGCAACAGGGAGGCCACCCAGCTAGCATGCACGTCCATGGTCTTGCACAAGCAGCGAATGCTGCCGGATCACCGCATCGGCCGCTTCCGCTCACCGTTGGTCGTGAGTCTCACCGCTCACCGTTACTCAGACGAACGAGTGTGAACATTCCGCCATCTCAAACTGAACTACCACAAGAATGAGCGCCGTCCGCGTGGGCGAGAAGGCTCGCCAGCAGGTGGTCGGCGGCTACGGTGTGTGCGTGTGCCTTGACGCCGGACCTTTGATCTCGCCCACGACGAATGGGCGCATCATCTCGTTGTCTTCATGCTCGAGAACGTGGCAATGCCAGACGAATCGCCCTTCTCGCTCGAACGTCACTTTGAGGCGCGTGATCTCGCCGGGATAGGCAATCACCGTGTCCTTGCGGCCCCGTTCCCAGGCCTCGGGCCCGCGCGCGCCGACGAGCCTGTTCTCGCGCTCCACGATCTCGAACTGCACGAGGTGGATGTGGATCGGATGCGCATCCTCGGTGAAGTTGTGGATCGCCCACATCTCGGTGGCGCCTGGTGACGGGTTCTCGGTGATGTCGTGCATCCACGACAGCGGCTCGCCTTTGCCGTCGCCGGTGAGCACGCCGAGCATGGCGTGCGTGGGACCAAACGGCACCGCGTTCGCGTCGTCGCACGACAGTTTGAGCTTCGGCGGTTTGCGGTGGCCGTGGCCGGTATGTTTGTCGACGGTCACGGTGTCCGACTCGGCTTCGTTGATCGAGACGTCTCGCGTCCTGGCCGGCGGGGGCAGCGGCGAAAGGGCCGGGAGCGTCAGCGATGCGGGCGGCATGCTCGTGTCGGGAGACGCGGCGGCGACAATCCGAAACTGCATCACCAGGCCGGTCGATCCAGGGTCCGCGCTGTCGAAGCTGACTCCGGGCGCGCCGCCGCCGAACGGCTCATCGGGTGCGAGATTCAGCAATACGACTTCCGTCCCTTGCGGGACGTTCGTGAAATCGACGATGACGTCGGCGCGCTCGCCAGGTGCGAGGATGACCTGTGTCAGCGACACGGGGGCCGCCAGGAACCCGCCGTCGCTTCCAATCTGCCAGAACGGCAAGCCGCTGCGGCTCATCTTCAGGATCAGGAATCGCGAGTTGCACGCATTCAACAACCGGAAGCGATACCGCCGCTGTTCCACGGTGAGATATGGCCACGTTCTCCCGTTGACCAGGATGGTGTTGCCGAAGACTTCCGGATTCCAGATCGGCGACACGTCGCTCGGACCGGTGCAGGCTTTGCGCGGAATGTACGGGATCTGGAGCGCCGACTCGCGCAGCTCTTCGAAGAACGCCCGGTTGTCGGGATAGAACAACGAGCCGTCCTCATCGAACGAACGGTCCTGGATCACCAGCGGCACCTCGTAGTAGCGCACGCCGTGGCCGTCGCCCTCGGCCGGCGCGGGGCCCGGAAGTCCCGTCACCAGATCGCTCGAGCCGCCGCGTAACAGGTAGAACCCCACCGGGCCGGCATAGCTGTTCAGGCGCGTTATGCCCATGGCGTGATCGTGATACCACAGCGCCGCCGCCGGCTGTTGGTTCGTGTACGTGAACGTGGCCGATCCCGGATCCCAGTCGACATTCCACACGGATTTCGAGATCTGGCGGAAGTACTCGTACCAGCTGCCGACCTTCGCGAAGCCTTTGGGAACTCTGGCGTCGGGAAGAAACCAGGCTTCGGGATAGCCGTCGCTCTCTTCGCCGCTGTGGTGGCCGTGCACATGGGGCACCATCGGCACCGGTCCACGGTAGACGTTCGAATCCGAGCCGCGCATGTCGCGGCCCGTCATGCCGCCCGGCGGATTCGCCCAGTGCAGCGTCTGATCGACCGGCAGCAGGTGCGGCAGACAGGTGCCCTTGTCGTCGACGAGCTGATTGATCCATTTCACGCGCACCATCCGCGCGGCCCTGGCTTCGAACGACGGGGACGGGTAATGAAAGGTGGCCGGATCGGTCAGCGATCCATATCCCCACACCGTGGTCCGATCCAGCGGCGCCGGAAGGATTTGCTGCGTGAACTGGCGCACGCCAATCGTGTAGTAATCGGTGGTCGCGTCGACTGCCGCGCGCGGCATCGCCGGCGGAATGAACAGCGGCCTGGCGAACTTCGGGATCGAGGCAGGAGACAGGGTGCCGCCGGGAACCTGAGCGTAGAGGCGCGACCATATTCCGAGCTTGCTCGTCAGGTATGCGCCGGCGCCGGCGGCCGCTCCTGCCCAAAGAAACGTGCGCCGAGTAGTCATGCAAGGATAGGGTTCCTTGACAGGCCCGCGCTCCCCCATTCGCGGCGGTCGAGGCGTAAGCCGAGCTGGATTTCCCCGTGGATCCCAACCCGTTGTGACAGACGAGGATGCTCTCCGCGAACGTCGGTGATCGCGGCGGGCATTTGAAGGCGACCCCTGCAGGCAACGGATTTGCTCGTGTGTGTCTCCGCGACGAACTCGAGGAGGAGCCAAACGAAGCATTTCCACCTGGAAAACGAACTGCCTGACCGTTCGCACATCCACTCATGGGTGTGTCGAGCATCAACATTTCGTGACAGAGCCAGGCGCGCTTCGTGGGGGTGCTGACATGAAACGGCGTTCGTTCCTGAAGCTGCCGGCGCTCCTGCCGCTCATCGATGTCGGATCGATGTTCCACACGGACGCACATCATTTTCAGTACGAATCCGTGATTGGAACGTCCCTGGATCTCGTCGTGTGTTCGCCGTATTCCCGTGTCGCCGAGGGCGCATGCCGGACGGTCCGTGAAGAAATCGATCGTCTGGCGAGGATTCTCGACACTCGCGATCGAGCGAGCGAGATCAGCCTCCTGGAGGGTTCCGACGGCAACCGCGAGACTTCTCCAGAGCTTGCCGACGTTCTCAATGCGTACGAGTTCTGGGAGCGCCGCTCCGGCGGAGTCTTGTCGATTCGTCCCGAAGGCGCTGACCGGCCGCGAAATGTCGACGCGTTGGGCAAGGCGTACATCACCGATCGTGCGGCGGCGGCGGCGCGGAAGGCGTGGCCTTCAATCGACGCGTTGCTGCTCAACATCGGCGGCGACATCGTCGTGTGGGGCCGTGCCGGCGAGATCGGGATTGCCGATCCGGGCGCGTGCTACGACAACGGCCGGCCGATTGCCGCGATCGACCTTCAGGACGCAGCCGTCGCCACGAGCGGCACCTACGCGCGTGGGGCTCACCTGATCGATCCGCGCACCAGGAAACCGCCGACCACGTCCGTGGCCGCGACCGTTGTAGCTGGCGATGCAGTCACGGCCAATGCGCTCGCCACCACGTTGTGCCTGACCAGCGCAGAGATTGGCTTGGCGCTCGTCGAATCGACGCCAGGCGCCGAGGCGCTGCGATCCGAGTCTGGTGTCCTGCGGCGAACGACGGGTTTTGCTCGTCTCGAACGGCCCGTCCAGGCTCAGACAGCCACGCCCACGCAGTGGCCCCCCGGACACCGCGTGAGGCTGACGCTTCCGCTCACTGCGCCCCGTTCCTCGAAACGGCCGTATGTTGCCGTGTGGGTGGAGGATTCTTCAGACAGGCTGGTTCGCGTCCTTGGGCTCTGGGGCACGAAATCGAAATACCAGTCGAGTCTGTCCACTCTCTGGGCCCGCCTTCACGGAAACTTCAATCAACTCCGATCCGTCACGCGCGCCACGCGGCCCGCCGGAAGATACGACCTGGTCTGGGACGGCATGGACAACGCCGGCAAGCCAATGCCGCTGGGTACATACCGAATCACGATCGAGACCAGCCAGGAGCATGGAACCTATGCCAAGCAGACCGGGACGATCAGCGTCGGCGACACACCCACCAGTGTCACGCTGCCGGCGACCACCAACTTCGACGCCGTCGTAGTGCAGTACGGTCCCGCGTAGAACCATGAAGCATATCGTTCGCGCCGTTGCGCACTGGGCGCTCCTGATTCACATCTATGTGTCGATGGGGGGCTTCACGCTCGCCCTTCTGTTTGGTGCGACCGGTCTGGCGTTGAATCACGAGGATTTCGGCTTGAGCGATCCGCGAATCGCGAAGTCCGAGATCACCGTGGACAGGACTCTTGTCGACAACCCGGACCGGGCCGCGCTCGAACAGCGCCTGCGTCAGCAGTTGGGCATTCAGTCGAGGGCTACCGACTATCACGAGGAGCCCGACCAGATCCAGGTGACGTTTGCCATCCCAGGCGCCCGCACTCTGGTGACCATCAACCGGGCGGATGGTAAAGGTGAAGTCGAACAGGAAAGCCGCGGTGTTCTCGGCAAGCTGGGCGATCTGCACAAAGGCTTCGACTCAGGCACGGTCTGGTACTGGACCATCGATCTTGCGGCCTTGTTCATTGTCGTCAGCTCGCTCACCGGCATTGTCACGCTGCTCGCGCTTCGAGCGCGCCGCCGTACCGGCTTCACGGTCGGTTTGCTCGGCGTCCTGACCGTGCTCGCGATTTACATCGCGTGGGTTCCGAAGTGACCGTGGCAAGCAATGCTTCATTCATGTGCGAGGTCCTCTGATGCGACGACTGTTTTCATTCCTCGCGGCGCTCTGCGTTCTGTGTTGGGCGACCGAACCTACTCACGCTCAATCCTCGCCCGCTGCGGGTCAATCGAACAAGCAGCCGTCTGATCCATCGAAGGCGCAGCCGCCGGATCCGGCGACCGCGCAACCGCCCGATCCAGCGACCGCGCAACAGCCCGAACCGGCGACCGCGCAACCGGCCGATCCAGCGAACGCGCAACCGCCTGATCCAGCGAAGCCCACGCGGCCCGAACCGCAAACTCCAGGCGTTCGATCCGGTGGAGCCAGTCTTGGCGACATGGTGACCATCGGCGGATACGGCTCCGTGCGCTACGAGGTCAACACCCTCAATGAGCCGAAGCCGGCGGGATTTGATTTCCGTCGCTTCGTGCTCACGACCGATGCCACCCCGCACGACCGGTTGCAGGCGTACGTCGAGCTTGAATTCGAGCGCCTTGCCGAAATCGAAGTGGAGCGCGAAGTGGAGGTCTCGCCGTTCGGGGCGAAGTTCAAGGAGGAGCTCGAAGGCGGTAATGGTGGGGAAATCTCGTTCGAGCAGATGTGGGGCCAATTCAAGTTCAGCGACCCCTTCTCCGTGCGCTTCGGCCTGATCCTGCCGCCGGTCGGCCGCTTCAACATGAACCACGACGACGACCGGTGGGACATCCCGCGCAGGACGCTGGTCGATCGCAATGCCCCTGTCCTGCCCGTGAAATCGGCGTGGACCGAGCTCGGTGTCGGCGTCCTCGGAGGCGTGGATGTCGGCAAGACGGGTCGACTGCAGTATCAAGCGTATGTGGTCAACGGGGCGACCCTGGACTTCACGGTCGAAAAGGCGGTCGAATCCGAACCGGACGAGCCCGCCATACTCAAGCTGGCGAGCGAGTTCGCGCTGGGGCGGGGACCGGTCAATGGCGAGGGCGGTGTGCGTGCCGGCACCTGGCGACTCGGGTACAGCCCGACGTTGACCGCCGATTTCGGCGTCTCCGGCTACCACGGCCGGTATACGCCGAATTTCATGGAGCCGATCAACGAGAAAATCAACGCCTTCGGCCTCGATGGCCTCTGGAAGTACGCGCCCTTTGCGGTCGAAGGCGAATACATCTATAGCGATTTTGGCGACACGGACCGGCTCGTGGAGGCCTTTATCGATACCGTGACCGGCTCGACCGGCATTCCGCCGCTGGCCGGCGCCGAGGGGACGGAGGTCGAGTTCGCGCTCAAGGATCTCACCCCGGTGCGTCACGGATTCTGGGTCGAAGGCCGGTACCGCTTCTGGCCCGAATCGTGGAAGGACAACTTCCTCGGAAAGGGCTTCGAAGATCCAGGGCTCACGGCGGTCGTTCGGTACGAGCGCGTCACGCTGAGGGACGCCATCGAGGAAGTGGCGATCGAAAACTTCGAGATCGAGCGCAGCGATTCGCAGACGCTCAAACAGGAACGCACGACAGTCGGCCTGAGCTACCGCCCGTTGCAGTCGGTCGTCTTCAGCGTGGCCCTCGAGCACAACCGACGGCTGAAGGGCGACGTGCTGGTGTTCCCCCGCGGATTCCCCGAGAAGTCGTACACAAGTTTGCTGGCCGGCATGGCCTTCGGATTCTGAGGGACTCTATGCGCGCCTTCCTCGCGATCCTCTTCGTCGTTGCCGCGGCGCCGGGACGCGCCCAGCAGGGGACGACGGTGTACTTGACGCTCGATGCCGCGCCGAAAGCCCTGTTCCAGGGCGCACAGATCGAGCGAAAAGACGTCACCGCGACGGGCGAATTTCACGAGAAGCTCGAAGCCGCGCTCGGGCGGCTCAAACCGACCGTGTGGGAACCGAAGTACGTCACATTCACCGCGCGTCAGAACAACGAGATCGTCGGGTACGCGGTCATCGTCGACGAAATTGGCAAAGTGAACCCCTTCACGCTGATCGTGTCGGCCACGCCCGAGTTCAGGGTTCGGGACGTCGCGGTCATGGTGTATCGCGAGCCCCGAGGCGGGGAAATCAGCCAGAAGCGGTTTCTGGCGCAGTACAAAGGGAAGGGATCCAAGGATCCCATCCTGCTCGATCGGGACATCGTCGGGATCTCGGGTGCCACGCTGTCGGTGCAAGGCGCGAATCGAGCCGTGCACAAGGCGCTTTCGGTGCTGGAGCTCGTCTATCGATGAAAGGGACTGTCCGCGCGCTCGCGATTGTGCTGGCGGCGGTGACGGTTCAGGCCGGGATCTCCGCCCGCGGCCTCCACGCCGTGCGGTACATCATGGGGACGTGGTGCGATCTGGTCATCTTCGACCCGGATCCCGACCCAGACGTCGCCGAGTCGGCATTTCGGGAGATCGCACGCCTTGAAGACGTCCTGAGCAGTTGGGATCCCGCGAGTGAAGTCTCCCGGTTGAACGCGAGCGCCGGACAGGGGCCTCAACCAGTCAGCGTCGATCTCGCGCGGATCGCGTACGAATCGGCGGCGCTGTGCACGACGACCGGCGGCGCCTTCGATCCGAGCGTCGCGCCGTTGTTGCGGGCGTGGGGGTTCTACACGGAGTCGCCACATGTTCCGGAGCCCTCGATGGTCAGTGCCGCGGCAGCCCACGTCGGATGCGACCGGGTGAGCCTGCAGCGCGATCCGCGGTCGATTGCGTTGGCCGACGGCGCCGCGTTGGACTTCGGCGGCATCGGCAAGGGATACGCGGTGGATCGCGCGCTGGCGATCCTCCGCGCGCGCGGCGTGACGCGCGCGAAGCTCGATTTCGGATCGAGCAGCCTCGGCTTCCTGGGCAGCGTCGACGGAGGGTGGCCTGTCGTCATTGCCGATCCGCGCGATCGCGACGAGCCCCTCCTCAGCTTCCGCATCGCCGAGGGCGCTGTCAGCACCTCGAGTCAACGCGAGCGATCGTTCGAGCAGGACGGTCGTCGCTTCGGCCACATCTTCGATCCACGCGCAGCCCGTCCCGTCGAGTCTCGCCTGCTCAGCGTGACCGTGGTTGCGCCCCGGGGTTCCACCGCGGACGCGCTGTCAACGGCGCTGTTCGTGATGGGCGCGACAGAGGGCAAGCGTTTGATCGCGCGAATGCCAGGTGTCAGCGCGGTGTTCGTCGAGCAGGGTGCGGGCGGCCTCGCGATCACCACGGCCGGCAAGCTCGCGGGCCTGAATCGCCTGTCCCGGGCCCACTGACATGCCGGGGTTCAGCTATCGAACCGCCAGCACGAGCCTCAAGCTGGCAGTCACCGGGTGGCTGCTCCTCGCCGTCGTGGGGCTTGGTGTCGCAGGGCTCCAAATCGACTCGCAAGCGGGTCTGACGCCGACGCGTGCGCTGCAGCACTATCAGGGCGACGAAGCGACGCTCCAATATCCGATGAACTTCGCGGTTCTCGTGGGCATTACGCACGCGCACGCATTTACGCTGCCCATACTGGCACTCGTCCTCTCTCTGGGGCTCGTCGCCAGCAGCGCGCGCGAGTGGCTCAAGCGCATCGTGGTCATCGCCCTCTTCAGCGGGATGGTCCTGGAGCTCGCCATGCCGTGGCTCGTCCGATACGGTCCTGCGTGGACGGTCCATCTGTTTCCACTCATCGGCGTTCTGATCATTGGAGGGTTGTTCCCTGCCGTTGCCTTGCCGCTGTACGAAATGTGGTGGACGCCGGAACACGTCAGCACGGCCGTGCGCCCACAGGCATGGCAGCCTGGGAAGTTGCCATCCTCACAGGACAGTCGACTGCGGAGGACAGAGCGCCACTAATCCGCAGGAAGCAGGACACATGACGCGCATCATTCTCATCGCCTTCATCATCTGGCTCGCCGCGCCTGTCAGCCCCGCCGCGGCGCAGGATCTGTTCGAGATCCAGGTCTATCCGTACATGACCGTCCCGCGCGGTCGCACCATGGTCGAGATGCACACGAACCATTTTGCGAGCGGCACCACGGACGCGCCCCCGGGCGAGTTCGCGATGCACCGGCAGTGGCACGCGACGCTCGAAGCCACGCACGGCTTCACGAACTATTTCGAGTGCGCGGGATATCTCGTCACGGCGGCGCACGTGCCCGGCGAGGGCAGCCGCATCGCCGGCTGGCGCATCCGCCCCCGCGTCCGGTTTCCGGAGACCCCGCAGTTCTTCTTCAACGTCAGCCTGAGCGTCGAGTTCGGGTTCAACCAGACGGAGTTCGATGCCAACACGCGCTCGCTCGAGATTCGTCCGATCCTCGAACACGAACAGGGACGGTTCTATCTGTCGATCAACCCCGTCGTCGGCAAGGCGCTGAAGGGGCCCGACTCGGACGCAGGCCCCGACTTCGAGCCAGGAGTGAAGGTCGCGTGGAACGTGACCAGGGTCATCGCGGCCGGCATCGAATACTACGGCGCCACGGGGGAGCTGACGAATTTCGAGCCGGGGCCCGAGCAGCGCCACATGATCTTCCCCACCATCGACCTAGAGGTCTCGCCCGACTGGGAGCTGAACTTCGGCATCGGTCGCGGGCTGACCGGCGCCAGCGAGCACTGGGTGATGAAATCGATCATCGGGTACCGGTTCAAGCACTAGCTCCCAGCCGTCAGTCTCACGACATCCCGTGATGTTGCCTCTTCGTTTGCAACTCTTCCGAACGCACTCTGCTCCCGTAGCCTTCGCATTGCCGGGCGACATCCCTTTGGCACGCTCGATGATCACCGAGTGTGAACAGCAGGACGTGACCAACGGTGTTTCGCAACTCCGCGGGGACTCCCAGCGGGATTTTCTATGACGACTCGTGCAAATAGCCCAGCTCTCGTCGCCGTCGCCATCCTTGCCTCGGTGGCACTCGGGATCCTGATCTCTCCCACCGTCGCCACGGCGCAGCCTCGACGAATCCTCGAGGATCGCGGACCGATCCAGGACCTCGATCTGTATTGGGGCAATGCCAGCCCGGATCGGGCACCGACCTCGCCGTTCACGTTCATCTCGGAAGATCTCGGCGGAACCAATCCCAAGGCAGTCCTTCGAGATGCGAAAGGCGTGCTCTGGGCAGCGAAATGGGACGAGGAGGTTCCCTCAGAAGTCGCGGCCTCGCGTCTCGCGTGGGCTCTGGGGTTGAAAGTCGAAGAAGCCTATTACGTGGCGGATGGACAAGTCGTGTTTCCCAGCGGAAAACCGTCCTTTCGCCGGCTCGGTTCCTTCATCGACAAGAGCGGCAGATTCCGATCCGCCGCGCGCTTCGAGCGCCGGGGTCCAGATCTTGTCAACAAGGGCGCGTGGCCCCTTGATGAACGCCCGCCGGTGGCCGATGGCGGCTATGCAATCCTTCTCCTCATGAATGTCGTGCTGGCGAACTGGGACGCGAGAAATGCCAACACCAAGATTCTCTCGGTCAGCGATGAAAGCGGAACAACGGACTGGTACATGATCGGAGACTACGGCGCAAGCTTCGGCAGGATGGGTGGACTCGGCTCTCGCTCGAAGTACAAACTCAGTGATTACCTGAAAAACCCGCCGGTGGTCACTTCCGTCGACGGCCGGACTGCGCGCTTGGGGTACTCAGGATTCAATTCAAGCGCTCACGCGTCGGTCCCGCTCGACGGCATCCGCCTGTTTGCGGAAAGGGCCTCCGGCCTCAGCCTCAAACAGGTAGAGGACGCGTTTCGCGCCGCGCACTCGAGCGACGTTGAGCGGCACGCGTTCGCTCAGGCAACCTACCAAAGAATCCAGGACATCGTGAGAAGGGGCGGCCGGGTTCCATCGGTCGCCGTACCGTGAGAGCTAAGGGCCCTACGATCCTGCCACCCGCGTTCCTGCGCGCCGCACCGCAGGTCGAGTTGCGAACTGGCCGCGTTCGAGATGGGCATGCCCGATGCACGATGCGGTGGGAGCGGGAGGCATGAACGTGCATCAGATCGGCGCTTTGTCCAATGTTCTCGCGATCGTCGTCGCGATCACGCTCACGGCCGTCGGTACGTCTGCACAACTCGAGACACGAGACCAGACGCTGTTCCGCGGGCGCACCGATCTCGTCAGTGTCGGCGTCACGGTTGCGGCGAAACGACACCGGTTCATCACCAGTCTCAGTGCCGGCGATTTCGCAGTCTACGAGGACGGCAGGCCGCAGCAGATTCTCGCATTTGCCTCGGGGGCGCAGCCCGGGCCCCCGCTGCACATCGGGGTCTTGCTCGACGTCAGTGGGAGCCAGGGGCACGATCTCGGATTCACCAAGACCGCCGTGATCAAATTCCTGGCGTCGGTGCCCGACCCCACCGACGTGACGTTCATAGACTTCGCGAGTCACGTGAGCGGCGGTCGCTATTCTCAGAGCGACTTTCCCCGTCTGGTCAAGCGTGTCCGCGATTTGAAGGCCGGCGGGGAGACGTCACTGTACGATGCCATCGGCCTCTATCTGGACGGCGCACGTGAGCAGGACGGCCGGAAGGTCATGGCGCTCTATACCGACGGCGCCGACACGCACAGCAGCCTGAGTTTCGACATGCTGATGACGCTGCTCAAGGCGTCGGATGTCACGATCTACGCGATCGGAGCGCTGGAGCAACAACCGCTGTCGGCGCAATCGACTCAACGAGCATTGCTCGCGAAGATTGCGGAAGAGACTGGAGGAACGGCATTCTTCCCGGGCAGCGTCAAGGATCTCAATCGAATCTACGAGCAGGTGCTTGGCGAGATCCAGGCACAGTACACGATTGGCTACGTCTCCACCAACGAGAAGAGCGACGGGGCCTGGCGCAAGGTCGAGATCAAGATCGCCTGTCCAGACAGCAAGAGCCTGCGCGTTCGCGCTCGGAAGGGATACTACGCCCCAGCGATGCCCTGAGCGCCCTTCCCGTGCGCGCAGAGCTCGAATCTCACAGACACGCGTGTGTCCCCCTGCTGCGACCAGCAGGATTGGTCTACTTGGTTCTCGCGCGAAAGGCACGGTCACGTGTGGTTGACGAGCGGCTCGTCATGGGCGCCTCGCGCGCTGCCTGAGCCGAGGGCTTCTTGACTCGGCGTCGTCTCACTGTCGGCGGTTGCGATCTCAAGACGTTGGCGAATCGACCACGTTGCGACCTCGATCCGGCGACACGTTGCTGGCGCCCCTCTTGCTCGATGCGAGACGGGTGGCCGGATGAAGAATTCGATTGTTGTATTGCTGCTGAGCACCGCGCTGCTGGTCGTCGACGGCGCTTCACGAGCTGAAGCGGGCGAGGCGATCCGCGTGCGCGCCTACGACTACGCGGGCATTGCCCCCGACGTCCTCACCGAGGCGCAGCGCCTCGCCGCCGGTTTCTATACGGCGATTGACGTTGCGATCGACTGGGCTCCGACGTTTGGTCCCCGCGGTCGAAAGGACGTCGATCGGGAGCACGACCGACTGCAGGACTTCACGATTATCGTCCTGAGCCGCAGCATGGTGTCGCGCCGACCCTGGCCGGCCGGCGCGCTTGGAACAGCCGTCGTTGCCCCCGAAGGCGGCGGACGAATCGCGTACGTGTTGTACGACCGCTTGAAGGATGCTGCCACCAACGCAGGCTGGCCGGTGAAGGAACTGCTTGCGGTCGTCATCGCGCATGAGCTCGCACATCTGCTTTTGCCTCCGGGCTCGCATTCGCCGGACGGTTTGATGCGCAAGGGATGGGACGTCTCCGAGTTGCGGCGTTTTCAGGCAAGCAGCCTCGCGTTCACACCAGATCAGACGGCACTCATTCGAGAGCGGCTTGGCCAGGCGGTTGCCGCCCGCTGATCGCGGGCGCCGAAAACCATGTGATGAAAATGGCGCTTCTGTTCGCTGCCATCTTTGAAGTCGCCACCGAGTCGGCGGGCGCCCGCTGCCGCTCCTCACGCGCTCGCGCGACGTCGACCGTGGCCGTCGTCCTCGGCCGCACCGCGTTCTGATTCCAGTCCGGCGACGAGGTTTCCAAAGCCGGATCCCCACCGTGACAGCGTGTGGACCGTTTGGGCGAAAGAGGCATTGAGCGGACGCACGCGTTCCCGGGCCATGACGTAGACCGATCCCCTGACGGGCGAGGGGACGCCGGGAACAAAGACGGTATACCGGCCGTCCGCGAGCTCCTCGATGATGAACGCGAGCATGAGTCCTCCGCCCATTTCAGCGAGCGCCGGCCTCCACGCGCTTTCCTGACCCTGTCCCGCCAGCTGTTGTGTCAGATCTCGAACGAGAGAATAGGCCGGGATTTTCGACAGGACTGAGGTCTCGATTCGTTCCCGCACGGCTCGTCCCGGTCGTGACAGCACGGCCACGCCGATCGCGAGGCAGATGATCAACATCATCAGGAGGGCCAGCGCGGTTTCGGCCGTCTGAGACGGGCCAGCGGTATACAGGCTGGCGAGGGGCCGGGCCAGCCGGCCCAGCGACTTCACGCCTTTGAGCGCCAGCAGGATGGCGAGGTACGACGGCACCACGATGAGCACGCCGCTCACGAGCGCCGTCGCCAGAAAGTCGCGGAGCTGCTTCACCAGGCGCTCAGCGCCCGCTGGTCGCCACCGGTCGCTGCTGCTGCACCGCGTACGGGTTGCCGTGCAGCGCCGTGGAGATGTCCGCGATGGCTTTCTGGGCGCGGATGCTGTTGCCGGCGTCGTCGAGCGGCGGCGAGACGACGGCGATGCCGAAGTTGCCCGGCGAGACGGCGATGATGCCGCCGCCGACGCCGCTCTTGGCGGGCAGCCCGGTGTGATAGAGCCACTTGCCGGAGTCGTCGTAGAGCCCGGCGGTGGCCATGACCGCGAGAACGTACGGGACATTGTCGGCGCTCATCACCTGCTTCTTGGTCGCTGGATTGCGGCCGCCGAAGGCGAGGGTCGCCGCCATCATCGCAAGATCCTTCGCGTTCACGCCGACGGAACACTGCCGCGTGTAGAGATCCGTCGCCTGCGCCGGATTGCTCTTGATGTACTCGTAGGCGTGCATCAGCATGCCGATCGCCTGGTTGCGCTGGTTCGAGTCGGACTCCGACTTGTAGACATCCGCCAGCACCGACAGCGGCCGGCCGGCGAAGTCGCTATAGGTGTTGATGATCTTGCTCCACACCTCGTCGGACGTCGCGCCCTGCACCATGCTGGTCGCGGTAATCGCGCCGGGGTTCACGAGCGCGTTCAGTTCCGGCCCGCCGAGAGCTTTCTTCGAGAACTCGATGGAGACGATGGAGTTGAACCGCATGCCGGTCGCGTCGACGCCGATCGTCTTCTCGATGGCGTCCGGCCCCTGATCCTGGATGACGCGGGCCATCGTGAACACTTTCGAGATCGATTGAATCGAGACCTCGGTCTTCACGTCGCCGGCCGTGACGACCTTGCCGTCGGCGGTGACGATCGCGATGCCGAACAGGTTGGGATCGACCTTGGCGAGCGCCGGGATGTAGTCGGCGTTCTTGCCTTCCTGGAGATTCTTGTACTTGGCGAACGCGCCGTCGACAACCGACTGTACCGATCCCTGCGCCCGGATCGCTGGTACCAGCGTCACTGCCGCCATCAGGACCGTGGCCAGCGACGCGAGCGCCAGCGTGCGGCGTCCGTGAGTCTTCATGATTCAGCCTCCTACCTTGTCAGAGAAGTTTGTAGTCATCGTGTGCCTTGTGTGTTGGCCGCCTCCCAGGCGCGGACCCGGCGGCGGGCTTCGTCGAACAGACGCGTGTAGTTGCCCTTGCGGACGTGTTCACTTGCCGACGGCGTCAGCCGCGCGAACAGCGGCGCGTACATGCGATAGACCTTGAGGTGCGCCGTCTGGTCCGCAGGCGCGACCTCGTCGGTGCCGAACAGGAACCGATCGGGATGGCGATTGATCAGATCGGCCGTGGCCGCGATGGTGTCGGCTGACGAGAGGATGTACTTCGCCGTTTCGTCCCAGGAGATATCGACGTAGACGTGGTTCTGCGCGGGATTGGACAGCATGCGATCGATGATGCCGACCTGATCCTTCAACGGCCGAACGACCCGGCCGAGGCCGATGTGCGCCCAGATGATCGTCGTCTTCGGATGCCGCGCGAACAGATCGCGCAGCTGCAGGATCTGATAGGGCTCCTGCCCCGGCTTGGGAAACGGCGCGTCGACATCGTTGTGGATCAGCGCGACGAGCCCGACGTCGCCGGCGAAGTCGAGCAGGCGGTCGAGTGCGGGGTTGGTCAGGCTGGCAGTTTCGCCGGCGATCTTCGACGACACGAACTCCTTGTGAATGGTGAACTCGCCGATGCCGGAGAACACACCCGGAAACGTCGTCAGCACACGCCGCACGTGATCGGCGGCATACATGTCAGCCGGATTGAACCCGGTGATCATCGGGTCCAGTCGCGCCTGCTCGGCCGGCGACAATGACCGATAGGCCATCGCGATGGCGGCGTCCGTGAACGAGTAGTAGTAGAGCGGAGCGTCGGTCTGCAGGTAGTAGGTCGGCGCGAAGTCGCCGGTGTTGCCGTACGACCACTGCTGCTGGAGCGGGATGCCGAACACCGCAGCGCGGCCCACCGTCGTGCCCATCATGTGCACGAAGGCGCGCATGCTCGTGCCTTCCTGGATGTAATTCGTCAGATGCAGGTGCGTATCGTTGACCTCGAACGTATCGGTTGCCGTCGGCACGCCGATCGTCGTCGCCAACACGGCAGTGAACGCGACGGCCACCCGTCTGGTGCAGGTCATCAGAAATTCATTTCGAGATTGAGGTGAAACACATTGCCGTTGGCTCCGACCGGGTACGGGTAGGCGGTATAGCCGACGGGAGACCTGTTCACGTGATGCCATTCGACGTTGACACGGAGCCCGCGGTCCTTGACGAAGTACCAGTTCCCGCCGGCGCGGAGCTCCGACGGATCGCCGAACTGGCCGAAGATCTGCGACCCGCTCAGATAGACCTGGAGGATCTTCGGAATGACCATCGCCGATGATTGCAGCTGGTATCCGTTGTCGGTCACGTCGCCGATGCCGGCGGTGTTGACGCCGGTGAAGTCGGTCAGCCAGCGCCAGTAATACTCCCCTTCGAGCGACAGGCCGTGATACTTGATGCCCGCGTCGACGCTCACCATCTGGTAGTCGACGGTGTTGACCGCGACTCCCGGACCAAAGAGATCGGGCGTGAAGACGATGCTGCCGTCCGACAAGCGAATCTGGCTGTTCTCGATCGCGTTCGCGCCCGGCTGGCTCTGCCTGTCCTCGAGGCTGCTGGTGTAATGCGCGCCAAGCCTGGTGGCGACCTTCTCGGTGGTTGTCGTAGTCGCCGAAGGTCCCGTACAGGCCGAACTCACCTGTCGTGGGCAGCCACTGCACCATGTACGACTGGGTGTTGAACTTGTTATCGAGCTGCGTCGCGCTGACGCCCAGCACGCTCAAGTTGTCCGCGAGCATCGCCATGTACTTGAACTTCTTCGGGAGATCGCCCTTGAGCCACACGCCGTCGGTGTACGAACCTCTGAAGAATTCGTCAGCCATCAAGCGGTTGTCGACGCTGAGCCAGTACGGGAACTGTCCCTCGGTGCTGCGCACCGCCGGCAGAGAGGTGATGCCTGCGCCGAAGGTCACGAACTGGTTGAACGTGTAGGTCAGGTTTCCGGCGCCGACCACCTGCGCCGGGTCGCCCTGCGACGGGTTCGACGACCAGACGTACAGGTAGTAGCGAAACTTCGGCGTGAGGTACCATCCCGCGAACGGCGCGAAGAATTTCTGCAGCTGGACGTCCTGCCGGATCTGCACGGTGCGGCTTATCCCGAAGGCATCGACGTAGCTGGAATCCAGGCCGAACTGGTTCAAATAGCGCGCGTAGCTGAAGAGCCGAAAATAGATCTCCCCCTTCTCGCCCGTGTAGAGCAGGAATCCGAGATTGGGAATGTGCTCGAGCGGTTTCTCTTTCGTCTTTGTCTGCGCAACCGGGCCGGCGACAAACTCGCCGCTGCAGCCATCCGACACCCAGATGCCGGTGTCATCGTATCCCCAGGTCTTTCCGAGGAGACACGCCGCCTCGCCGCTCGAAGTCACGAGCGCCACGCCGGCGGACGTGTCGGCCGGACAGTGCAGCCGATTTCCAGGCCGCGACTCGCACGCGATGCGATTCGCTTGCGCCGACGCAGACCCGACCGCCACCGTCGTCGCGACGACGCCGAACGCGACGTATCTCAACATGAACATCGAGCGCCGACGAACCGTGCAACCGCGCTGCCGCCTGCAGCGCCGCGCATTCGCCGCACATGAAGCCGCGACGTGGCGATTCGCCGAGACTCGTCACGACCTGCTGTCAGGGCTACTGAACGAGCGTGAGCGATCGGACGCTCATCTAGCAGTTTTGGGGGCCGACGCTGCGCGTCGAATCATCGAGATGTGACGCGGCTGACGCCGCCTCAAACCACGAACGGCTGCGTCTTCCGCACCATCGAAGGAGCCACCGTGGCCACCAGTCTGGTTGTCAGAAAGAAGCCACAGGCGAGCGTGCATGCGACTGGCGCTCGGGTGACGCCACCGTGGCCGCCCACTTCGTCCCGGCGCCAGGACGCGCGCGAATCTCGAACGTGCCGCCCACGGCCGCAACCCGTTCCTGAGCGGTGATCAACCCGAGCCCTCTGCCCCACACGGCCGCCGGGTCGAACCCCACGCCGTCGTCGGCGATGGTCAGGACGATGCCTTCGGGCGCGCCGCGCAGCCTGACTGACACGTTCCGCGCTTTGCTGTACTTGAGTGCGTTCTGGAGCGCTTCTTGAACGATGCGGTAGAAACAGACCGTCAGGTCGGGCGCGAGTGTCGGCGGGATGTTCTCGTGCCTGAACGTGATGGTCATGTCGGACCGGGACATGTCCCGGCGAAGCCCGTCGAGCGCGTCAACCAGCCCCAACAGGCGCAGCCGGGCCGGATGCAGACGGTGCGAGATATCGTGCACGCTCTTGGCGATGTCTTCGGCGTGCTTCATCGCTTCAACGGCAATGCGCCCGTTGCGGGCCCGAACCGTCCCGGCCAGGAGCTGGATGTCGATCAACAACACCGCCAGTTGCTGCCCGATGTCGTCGTGTAACTCGCCGGCGATCCGTGACCGCTCGACTTCCTGCGCCTCCAGCAGCCTGGCGCCGAGATCGCGAACCCGATCGTAGCTCTCGCGCAGCGCCGCCTCCCCTCGACGCACGGTCCGTTCGGCTTCGCGTCGTCTCGCCATTTGAATGAGCAGTACGGCGACCATTGCCGACTGTGCCAACAACGCCCAGACAATGCCGACGATGTAGAAATTGTTCCGCCCCCACGCCGACTGCTCGCGAAAGACGATCTGCGATCCTGCCGGGAGACGAGCGGCGACGATGCGCCAACGCTCCACCTGCCGCCAATCGATGACGGGCGCCAGCTGGGCGGCTTCAATCGGGATGTCCTGAGGCCTCGTTCCGGTGAGGATGCGGAGCGCCAGCGTTCCGATGCGATTCCCAGTCTCTCGCGTCCTCCGCACCACGCCGCCGACGACGCCGGTGCCGATGTAGAGATCACTCGTGCCGTAGACCGGCACCGGGGCGGCATCGGCGACGAGCCGCGCGACCGCGTCTGCCTGCACGAACTTCCCGGGATTCTGCTGCGAGTGCCAGATGTACAGCACGATGCTGCCGGGCGGGATGGACCTGACCGCGGACACGAGACGCGGTGTCGTCGCCTCGACGAGATATGTAAGGTTCACCCGCCGCGCATAGCCGCTCAGCTCGGCACGCACGGACTCGAGCGTCCGCGCGTCCTGTCCGTTGGCGACGACGAACACACGCTGCGTCGACGGATGCAGCGCCAACGCGAGTTTCAGCGTCTCGCCGTACGGGCGGCCGATGGTAATGCCTGCGGCGCCGCCACCGGCGCGGCGGGTGGCGTCGTCCGGGCCACGCTCGCTGAAGAACACGATCGGCGCATTCGGAAACAGCTCCGCCCGGTGATCCAGAACGAACCGCAGACCGGTGTCGGTCATCGCGATGACCAGGTCGATGGTGCGACCTTGATATTTCCGTCGAATGTAATCGATGAACGCTCGCGAGGCCTGTTCGGCGGGAAAGAGGTCGGACTCGAGGTATTCGGCGAAGTACTCGATCGGCATGTCCGGCCGCGATGCCAGCGCCTCACGAATGCCGGCGTCAAGAATCGGATTCGCCGGGACACTCTCGGCGCCGCTGTGGATGGTCAATACATTACGGGGCGACGTCCGCCTCGGCGAGGCGCCCGCGTCGACGACCGTTGCGACGGAGATCGAGCACAGCACTAGTAAAACCACTAGGCATGACTCACCAAATACCGTGATCCTCTCCGCGTTTCGTGACCGCGAGTCAGACGTCGAACGCGGCGGCGCAGGAATTGTCCGAGTTTTTGGGGCCAAATCCGCGTGTCCTTGTCAAGCCCAGTGAAAGAGAGCCTCCGCGCTGCGAAATGGTTGCCGTCGAGTTCAGTTTCAGGATGGGTCGAGTGCCTGCAGCCCTGTGTTGGCAGTCGTTTTGTACCTCCGGAGCAAAACGCCGGGTTGGGCTGCCATCGTCGTGGGGGGCTGATTCAAATGGCTATTTCTGCTGTCACAAAATCGACTAATATCTGCCGGCGCAGCGAGCCAGTTTCCGCGCGGCCGCAATTAGCGTGGTTCCAAGGCTCTCGCTCGGCATCTTGAGGTGGCAGTGATTCATCGGGTTCTCGTCGTCGAAGACCACCGGCCGTGGCGCCGCTACATCTCCTCAGCGCTCCAGCGTACGCCTCAGTGGCAGCTTATCGGTGAAGCCTCGGATGGCCCCGAAGCCGTTGAGAAGGCCCAGGAACTGAACCCGGATCTGATCCTCATGGATGTGGGCCTGCCGACTGTGAATGGCCTCCAGGCCGCTCGACGAATCCTTGCCGAAAACCCCGGTTCCCGAATTCTGTTCGTGAGCCAGGATCGATCGTGGGACGTCGCCCAAGCCGCGATCGCGACCGGCGCACGCGGGTATGTGGTCAAGTCGGATGCGGGCCGCGAACTGTTGGGCGCGATGGACGCGGTCGTCGGCGGCGGGCGGTTCATCAGTGCGAGATTGGCGGGACGGATCGCGCCAGAGAACCGACGCCACGAGGTGGTGTTCTATTCAGATGAACCGTCGCTCTTGGAGCACTACGCCGGGTTTGCGGAAACTGCTCTGAACGCCGGGAACGGCTTTATCCTCCTCGTCGACGACTCAAAGCGGGACGAGGTGTACCTCAGAGTGCGCGCGCGGGGCGTGGACGTCGACCGCGCCGTCAAAGACGGCAGGTGCATTTCGGTGGACGTGGCGGCGGCCCTGCCCACCTTCATGGTGGATGGTTGGCCCGACGAGGGACGAGTCTGGAGTGCCGCAACCTCATTGATCATGGGAGCCGCCAGAGCATCGAAAGCGGAGAATCCACGCGTCGTCGTCTGCGGGGACGGCTGCCCTGGCCTCTATAAAGCAGGCAGGGCGAACGTTGCGATCAGGCTCGAGCAACTGTGGGACGACGTGGCCACAACGTTTGACGTGGATGTCTTCTGTCCGTATTCAACGGACGCGTCGGATGGTGAGGGATTCCAGGAGATTTGTGCCGCGCACTCGGCCGTGCATCGGCGATGAGCCGTGACTGCTGGACGAGAGAACAAATCGGATCGCGACGCACGCTGGAGACGCCGCGAGCCCGGATCTCCTATCTCGGCTCGTTGACGACGATGTAGGTGACGCTCGATCCCGAAAACTGCGGCTGGTACCACGTCGATCCGCACTGCTGGTAGGTCAGACCGTTCACGCTGATCGACTGGCACGAGTCCGGAAGCGAATAGACCATCGAGCCGATCACCGCCGCCGTCGTCACGGCCGCGGCGGTCCGGGCCACCGGGTGATAGCAGCAGCCATACCCGCCGCCGTACCGGCGATCGACGTCGACGTCGATGTCGCGGTCGACGTCGATGTTGCGATTGACGTTGGCGTTCACGTTGCGGTTGACGTCGACGTTGCGGTTGGCGTTCACGTTGCGGTTCACATTCGCCGATGACGATCGGCTGACGCTGGACCGCGCCGCTCCACGCGATCCGCGCTGGGCCCACACCGTGATCGCGAGCGGCAGCACGGCAAACATCGCGACGCAGGCCACGAGACGCCTCACCTTCCACATGGTCATGCCCTCCTACTGCGTCTACTGCGTCGCGGTCGCCGCCGTCTCGACCAGCGTGATGCGCTTCGCATCTTTCGGCGGAACGAAGGTGAACGCGGTGTCGTCGTACGAGGGAGCCAGGTTCCACGCCAGCGTGGCCGTGTACTGCGGCCGCGCCGGGTCGGTCATGGTCCTGATGACCAGCTTGCGGGGCAGCGGATAGGCACCCTGTTGAATCCAGACCTGCCAGTCGGCGCCCTCCTGACGGAACGCATAGTGCTCGCAGGTGACGCCGTCGACCTGCGACGCCCCGATGTCGGTGGCACCGCGGATCTCGTCGAGGCTCTTGCGCTCGCCCCAGTAGAAGAGATCGACCAGCGGGAGCTCCAGATCGTACTTGTCGGCGAGCGTGTCCGCGAGCTCTCGCAGCGTGGGCGGCGCCGGGATCGTGGCGTAGTAGTTCATGCGCCTCGCCCACACGCTGAATGTCTTCCCATCGCCGAAATAAAGCCGCTGCTTCCGGTCGCTGGTGACTTCAGCGCGGATACGATTCGGCCGCTGGACGATCATGTCGACGACCGCGCCGAACTCGACGCTCTGGCCGTCGTCGAGCACTTCGTCGCGGCTCGTCTCGCCACGAATCTGAAACGTCGTGAGCCCGCGAAGATAGGTGCCCATGCGATCGAGCGCCGCGATGGCGCCCGCGTCGCGGTCCGTCTTGGCGGACTCCGCGGTTGCGGGGACTGCCGGGACGGCGCGTTCGGCGACGCCGGCCGTCCCGGCGGCATGGGACGGCTCCGGCGCCGTCCCATTCCCCTGTGGCGGTGTCCGCCCGTTGCACGCGACGAAGAGCAGCGCGACGAGCGCAACGGCATGGTGGGTGTTCACGCCGGAATCCTCAGAACCTGTCCCGGCCGGATCCGGTCGGGATTGACGAGCAGATCGCGATTCGCCTCGAGGATTTTCGTGGTCTGTCTCGCGTCGCCGAAATACCGCTCGGCAATCGCGCTGAGCGTATCGCCGGCGACGACGGTGTGCGTGTGCCCGCCGCCCGCACTCGCTCGAGGCGACGTGTGCGCAGCCGCACTCTTGGGCTGCACCCGGAGGTTGACGACGACCTCCCGTTGCCACGCCGGAACGGTCTTGATCGCCGCCCAGATCCGATTCTTCTGATCCTCGTTGGCGACGACGCCGGCGATTTGCAGCTTGCCATCGCGCTCGTCGAACTTGAGGTCGTCGGCACACTTCGCGGCGGATAACACGGCGTGATACGTGTCCTTCAGCGTCATCATGCTCCTCCTGTTGTTGAACGCGCGTCCGCCAGTGTTCAAATCGCGGACCAACGTCAGCACGGCGGTCAACCAGCCGATTTGCCCGCTTTTTCCGGCACCGCCACCACCGGTCCGTCGTCCTGATCACAACATACGGTCACCGTGACGATCCGTCGTGGCGCGCGCGCCGTGCGCACGCGAGACGGCCCGCCGGCCCCAGCCAATCGGCGGATCCGTGGTACGAGCGTTGCGCCCTCACAGATCGAGAGCGCGCGGCCCGCTTCGTCGATACGGTTCAGGAGGTTAAGTCGATGGCCAGGTCTCTTCAGCTTGCGAGCGCGCTGTTGACAGCGACGCTCATCCCGCAGACGGTCGCCCCGCAGACGGTGACCTATGACTACGACCGCAAAGCGAACTTCGCCCGGCTGCGAACCTTCGCCGTAAAACACGAGAACATGTCGGACAACCCGCTCTTGAACGAGCGCATCACCGTCGCGATCGCCAGCACGCTCACCGCCCGAGGCATGACGCGGAGCGACCAGCCCGACATGTATGTGGTGCCGAGCTTGACCTCGGAAACGCGCCAGGAAGTCACCATGTTCAATTCCGTCGCCGGGCCGTTCGGATGGTACGGGTCGTACCACTGGTTCGGACCGACCACGTGGGACGCCCCGTACGGGTCGAACTGGGGCGGATGGACTGCGTATCAGGAACGTGACGTCGAGTACGCGACGCTGACCATCGACATGCTCGAGGGCGGCGCCGGGTCGCTGCTCTGGCGCGGCAAAGGGGTCAGAGACGTGAATCCCCAGTGGAAGCCGGAGACCATCGACAAAAAAGTGCACAAGCTCGTCGCGAAGATCCTGAGCAAGTTCCCGCCGCCGATCGACAACTGAGAAAAAAAAGAAGGGCACGAAGGCGGAGACGGCCTTCGTGCCCTTCGAGTCGCCAACGCGCTACTACAACTTACTCGCGTCGACGACGACGACCGACCAGATGGAGCGACAGCGCTCCCGAGATCGACAGCAGACTGAGCAATCCGATCAACGGCATCGAGCTGGCCGTCTTCGGCAGCGCCGGCATCGTCCCGCTCGTCGCGACGGGCTGCTCCGGAATGGGCGGAATCGCTGCCTGCGGCGGCGCAGGCATGTATCGAATTTCGGGCGGCGGCGGCGGCGCTGCTGGCGTCGGGATCACGACCGGCACCGCCCTGAACGACCTCACGTGCACTTCGCGAAGGTCCCTGGCGGCGGTGGTGCTGTCGGCGGTGGTGGTGCTGGCGGCGGTGGTGGTGCTGGCGTTGCTGCCCTTGAGTTTCTCCAGCCTTCCCGTGACCTCGATGACGTGGTTGACCATCCCTTCAAAGATGTGATGCCCGCCGGAGATGTCCTTCAATTCGACGGCTGTCTCGTCGATCGGCGCCGAACACGTTCCGTCCGTCACGCTCGCGACGGAGCCAATCGTCGGTCTCGCCAACACGAACTTGGAATGATGACTCGCACTCGGCTGGAAACATCCCACAAGTGTGATCATGCCGCCCTCTACCGGCAGCACGTCCTGCGCCTGTACGCGTGGCGACACCACGGCCGCCGTGCCGCACACCACGAGTGTGACGGTCAGGACGCGGCGCAAACATTGAACAATCATAACGGCCTCCTCACTTTCCTCGACCAAGGAGGGTGCAACGATAGGACCGCTCGGGTCAGTCGTCCAGCGCATTCAAACGCTCCGCTGCTGGCGAGGTGCCGTCGGAATTCTCAACATCTCGTCATCGGCCGCACATCCGCGCCGATCAGCACGGCCATATCGCTCCTCGAGATGGCCGCCACTTCGCATATCGACGTTCCTCTGCGGAGGCCGCCGATGAGAGCCAGCGCCACACATTCGGATGAACGCACGCGACGCCGTCGGATCCCGGACATCAAGCACTACGTGTACCGCGACGGACAACCGAACCACCAGCTGCAGTACCTCCAGGTCAAAGTGATCCTGAAAGGCGATCGGTTCACGTCGGCCCGCAGCCTGCGGGACTTCAGAGCGTTTGTGGCGGAGGCCGCGTCCCGGGCCGGTGTCGATTTCGACACGGACGGATTCAAGAAGGTCGTGCCCCGCATCCGCGAGGTCCTGTTCCTGGATACCCCCGATTTCCTGCTCTACCGAAACGCCTTCATCCTGCGCCGGCGATTCACCTACGAAGACGGCTTTCTCGTCGGCGACCCGGAGATCGTGTTCAAGTACCGCCACCCGGATCTGCAGCGTGCGGCGGAAGTGGACGTCCGGCCGAACATCGCCGGCGACTACCAGGTCAAGTTCAAGGCCGAGGCGCTGCCGCTGAAACAGCGGTTGGGCGGCTACCGCATGCTCTACTCGCACAACATCCAGTTCCCGTTGAGCGGCGTGCGCCAGGTCGATCGGCGATCCATGGCCACAGTGCTCGAGGTGCTGCCGGCGTTGCGCGCCCTGCAGACACCTCAGACCGGCCGGATCGAGCTCGTGAACAACGCGGCGATCGAGGAAATCCTCGTGGACATCGGCCGGCTCGATTTCGGCAAGGGCGTCCAGGCCAAGCCCAATGTGTCGCTGTGGCGGACGCGCGGAGACCTGCAGCAACTGGTCGGCGAATTTGCCTTTCAAATCAAGTTTCAGCGCCGCCACCAGCTCCACGCCAGGGCGCTCACACGCTGCGAACACTTCTTTCTCCAACTCCAACGCGTCGCCAGGGAGTGGGTGGCGCTCGGAACAACCAAGACGGGAGCCGTCTATCGCCTCCAGAGCGGCGGATTGAAATCGCAGGAGTGAGGATCTCCAGGTGCCGAACAGGCCCCCCAAGCTCGACCTGCTGGGGATCCGCCTTGCGGTGAACATCTTCGTCGCCGGACGCCGCTGTGGCTGATCCTTCGTGAGTTCCGGCAGCTGAATCCGATCTGGGCGATCAGCTCGATCCAAGATCAACGGGATGGGGCAAGGTGTCGAACGAGTCGGCGACGTGCTGCTCGGATGCCTCGTATGGTCCCGGTCGTCATGTCCCGGCTGTGGCCGGCGACAGACGAGGAAGTGGCCGGCCGAACCGAACGATGACGCGCTCCCGATCCGCGCCCGCCGACATTGCGGCCGGGAGCATGCTGCACTCAGCGTCGCCATCGAACCGTCCGCCGACCCCTTCCACGCGTAATGATCGCAAGCGGCATTCCCAGCGGTTTCTGCGTCCTGGCGGGGTTTACGCGGCCGTCTCACGAATGCCGGAGGTCGCGTTGACGGCCGGTCGTGTCCTACGACCCCGGCACGACGCCCAGGACATGATCCCGCACCATCAGGCTCGATCGCACGAGCGCGTCGAAGGCGGTGTCGAGTTGCCTGGCAATGCCGGCGATCAGATGCAGCTCGCGGAAATCCGCGGGACCCCGAATCAGGCGCTCCAACAACGATCGCTCCGCGGCGTCGCAGTGCTCGTCGAGCGCGACGAGCCGATCGACGGTCACCAGGAAGCGCTCGAGATCGGATCGATCCGGCGCCCGCGTCAGATCACGCGCCTCCTCCAGCAGCCGGACGTACTCCTGGCTGCCGTTCGACGCGAGGCTGCACATGGAATCCAGCAGCGAGAGCAGCGCCGCGTCGGTCCCGGCCGGAATCAGCGTCAGGGCAAACGCCGCACGCTCGAGCGCCTTGACGGCGTGGGCGCCGTCGCTCATCAACCGCCTGAAGTGCTGCAGCTCGTTCGAGTGGTCGATCAGCCTGGTCGTCCGGCGCGCGAACTCGTCGGCGCGCGCCTGCCACGTGCGAATCAGCGAGACCGCGGCCGCGCTGTCCGGACGCGATTCGTGCCTCTTCAACCGCGTCACGGCATGGCTGATCCACTCGATTGCCGCCGCAATCACGGTGGCATGATCGGCCGCGGCTCCGAGCAGCGTGCGATCCGATCGCCGTATGTACAGCAGCAACTCCGCTTCGATCTCATCGTCGATGAGCCGCGGCGATCGGCCGCTGCCGATGCCCACGGACGCGATCCGCAGCACCGCCATGAGAAAGAGCCGGGCGGCATCGCGGCCGAGCAGGTCATCGAGCCGGGAGCCGTTGCGCAAGAGCGCCGGCGCCGCGCGCTCGAGCGCCGACTGCACCAGGTGCACATCCCCGGCCTGCAGGAACGCCCGATGACCGATGTTGTTGTCAGCCGCCCAGCTAAGGAGGCTGACCGCGTCGTCGCTGTTCACGAAATGCGAGAGCCGCCGGCGCGCCAGATTCCAGTCGATCAGGAACACGAGGCGCGATCCGACATGGGAGAGGAAGGCCTCGAGGGCCTCCTGGCCCTCGGCGCGGTACTCGCCGGCGCTGTCTTCGACGGCGCCGTGCTCGCTCGAGTCGTGCCAGTGGACCTCATACGGCCGCATCAGGTCACGGAAGAACCGCAGGTGCGGACCGTGGCGATCGGTATAGATCACAGTGGCCGATTGAGGGGCGACGCGGATCTCGACGTGCGCACCGGTGCCGCCGAGGTCGTTGCGTATCGACAGGTGGTCGCGTTCGCGCGAGGACAATGTCCGCAGGCCTGGATGGTCGAATTTGAGCGCCGCCGTTTCGCGGATGCCTTTCATGAACGCGCGAACCAGCAACCGATCCGCCTCGCTCAAGCCGTAGGTGTCGGCGCCATCGACCGGTTCGACCACGACGTTCGCCTGCAGGCGGTTCAGTTCCCACCGCAGATCGGTGGCGAGCTGATGCGCGCTGTCGTGCCCGTGATCGCCGTGCCTGGTCATCGCGGCCAGCGCGGTCGACGACAGGTTGTCGCCGTCAGCCGAGCCCGTCTCGGCAAGCAACCGGTTCAGCCGGTACTGATAGCCTTCGGCGCGTTCGCGGAGATCGCCGCGCGACGCCGCGGCGGTCAGGATCGGCTCGAGCATCTGCCCGACGTTCGCGAAGAGCCGCCCGACAATCGCGCCGCCTCCAGGAATGTGGACGAGATCGTTGCCGACGCTTCGGCTCGCCGCGACGATCGAGTCGAACGACGGATCGGCAATGCCGCCGGCCTCGCGCTCCGCGCGCAGCGTCGCCGGCGCGGGACTCGGCGCGTCGGCGTGCGCGGCTGCGTGCTGCAGCAGCGCCAGGAAGTATTTCAGCTGGTCGTGAGCGGCCAGTCCGCGGTCAATCAACTCGGGCAGCACCGGCCGGGGCACACGCGCGGCCACGCGCCTCTTGATCGGAACAATGGAGGGTTGCATGGTTAGGGCTCCCCTCTGCGCACGCTCGAGGACGGACGGTAACTCGCCGCTCGAGCACCCCACTCGCGCTCGAGGCCGGCGGCGGCCCGGGTCCGTTCGACGCCAGCCGTTCGCGCACGCGCGTCGGCATCGAGCTGCCGCACGATCGGCGCTTCGTTCGCCGACGGCGCGGGGATGGCGATCCATCCCGCTTTCTCATACTTCTGCCAGACGCCGGCGCGCTGCCGGTACACGACCCCGTCGCGGCCGGCATACACGTGTCCGTCCGGATTGATGGGCGCCGCGCGCGTCAGCTGGCCGCTCGTACCCACCACCTCGCGCGCGGCACGTGGCGATTCGCTGGTGCGATCGGCGCTCTGCACCAGCCGGGCATCCCACGAGTCATACGCACGCGCGGTCAGAGCTGCCGCCGGCGAAGGTCCGTACCCGCTGCGGCCGCGGCCGAAGGTCGCCGACCACGGGTTGTACCAGGCGCCCAGACCGTAGGTCGACGGGCGTGCCACGTACTTCGGATCGCGATCCGACTGCCCGACATACGGGATGTAACCGATGCCGGTGCCCCAGACGACGGTATCGCCGGCGACCATCGTGCCGGTATAGGCCGCCGTCGTCGAGAACACGGTCCAGTCCTCTGTGTCGTCCTCGACGACCACGTGGGTGACGCGGTAGGCGGGCGAGCTGGGCGGAATCTGATAGATCGCCGCCGGGATCGTGCCGGTGACGCGCCACGGGCCGGTGGCGGTGTCGGCGGAAAACCAGACGCCGTCGTGGCACAGGTAGTACATGCGCCCGGCTTTGAGGACGTCCTTGCCGGTGTTGATCGCGCGCGCGACCGGCGTGCCGGGAATCAGGAGGAACGCGGGCGGACCGTCGTACGCGACCGCCGGCGCCTTCAGTTCCTTCTTGTTGACGCGCGCCGCATGACGCGCCTGGGCGAGCAGGTACCTGCGGCGGCGGCCTCCGGCGTCCCCGGCACCGACGCCAACACGTGCGACCGCGGGTGCTCGAGCGGGATCTTGCGGAAGTCATCCGGCAGCGTGCGCGTGGCGAACGTCCACGGGCCGGTGAAATCCGGCGCCGCGAACCACCGGCCCGCGACCAGGTAGTACACGGTACCCGTGCGTCCCTGGCGAAACACGTCACTGTCGGTATTGCTCACCCACTGCAATTTCGCCGTTCCGGGCACCGGTCGATACGCCGGCTCCCCCGCGAACACGATCAGCTCCGCGGGCTGGCGGCTCACGAACACGGCCCGCGCGCCCGCCGGCGGGGCCATCGGCGCGGCAGCGTGCATCAGCTCCCAGCGGGGGCTGTCCGGCAGGTCCTTGAAGCTCGCGGGCGATCCCTGTGTTCGGGTCCACGGTCCGAGCACGTTGGACGAGATCAGCCACGACTGGCCGTCGCGCAGGAAATACAGGCCGCGCGTCGGATCGCGCAGCAGATCCCAGTTCGTATTGACCGCGTGCTGCAGCGGACCGCGGCCGACGAGATGCCAAATCGGAGAGCCGTCGATATTCACCAGCGCCGCCGGCCGCGTGCTGATGAAGATCTGCGGCGGATCGGCTTTGAGGCCGCTGATGTTCTTCGGCGCCGCCGGGCGCGACTCGACCGCCGCGAGCACCTGGTCGAGCGTCATGGTACGCCCCTCGGCGGGCAGCTGCTTCTCGATCAACCCGACGATCTCGGTCACGTCGCCGGGTTTGAGGGTCGGGAAATTCGCATCGACGACCGCGAACCGCGAGAAATGTACGCGGCGATCGCGGAAGGCGACCGTGGTATCCGCTTCCACCACGACGGTCCCGAGCGCAGCGGGCGCGCCGGTGGGCCGATAAGCCACCGCCGCGTAGAAGGTCACGGCTGACTGGTTGGGCCACTCGGCAATCTGTGGATGATGGATTGTCACCGTGGCGCCGTTGCCGGCGACGAACGAGCGGGGCCAGTCTGTGCGGATTGGCCGAGATGCCTCGCCGCGCGGCGCGCTGATCCCGGGCATCCCCCCCGAAAAGACGACGCCGCTGATGACACAGACGGCGGCCCACCGCCGGATCCTTCTGACACGGGTACCCATGATGCGCGTCCTTTGGGCGGGCCAGCGGGCTCCTCACGACGGCGAGTGCGTGTCGTTCTTCTGTAGTAGGGCGTGTGCAACTCGCGCACCCGCGACGAATGGACCGCGGATTCAAAGGAGCGAGGCGGCGTGGCGATGGTCCGTCAGCCCCTCACGGCGCATCGTGCCGCTGCCAGGTTGCTGGCTTTTGTCGCGGTAGGGACGCCGGTCAACCCGACGCCCCCCGCACAGATCCGTACGTGCAGGATTGCTGCATACGGCTCCTACCTTGGATGCATGGCGTCAAACCGCACGTTCGGATGTGGATGCAGGATCTTGGCGCTCGGAATCCAGCAATCTACCAACCGCCAGAACCGATCCCACGACATCTGGTGCCGCTGACTCCGTCGTCGGAGTGCGCGGTACCGCCGCCAGATGACCTGAGCCCGAAAGCTGTTCAGACTATCCATGTTGCCGGGAACCGCGTGATAGTTGAAGTAGCCCTGTACAACGGACCTCAACCACCTCCCGACGTCGACGACCGGCGCGTGCCAGCGTCGCCGAAGCTCCTCCTTCAGCTCTGCGAGCTTGGCGGAGAGGCGTTTGCGGATGGTCTTGCGTTTGACGATGAATCGGCCGGCCTTCCGGGTCGTCCCACACAGGTGCGTGAAGCCCAGAAAGTCGAACGTTTCCGGCTTGTTCTCGCCGCGCTGCTTTCGGTTGACGGCTGCGTGGCGCCCGAATTCAATCAGGCGCGTCTTGTCCGGGTGAAGTTCCAGCCCGAACGCACGCAGGCGGTCCCGCCACTCGGGGAGGAACCGCTCGGCGTCGGTGCGATGCTCGAAACCCAACACAATGTCGTCGGCGTATCGAATGACGATCATGTCACCCGTTGCCTGACGTTTGCGCCAGCGTTGGACCCAGAGATCGAAGACGTAGTGCAGGTAGATATTCGCCAGAAGCGGTGACGCCACCGCACCCTGCGGGGTACCGACCTCTGTCTTCGACCAGATGCCGTCCTCCGATACCCCGGCTCTGAGCCACTTTCGGATCAGGCGGAGTACGCGGCGGTCGGCGACCCGGTGCTCAACAACCTTGACCATCCATCCGTGATCGATCGACCCGAAGAAGTCACGAATGTCTGCGTCGAGCACCCAGTTCACCCGCTTCCGCATGATCCCCACCCAGAGCGCGTCCAGCGCCTGGTGCTGACTGCGCCCGGGACGGAACCCATACGAGAACCCCATGAAGTCCTGTTCATAAATCTGGTTCAGGACCATGACCACGGCGTGTTGAACGATCTTGTCCTCCAGGGCGGCAATGCCCAGAGGACGCGGCCGTCCATCGGCCTTGGGGATGTAGGCTCTCTTGGAAGGCTGCGCACGATACGTCCCGATGTGCACACGGCTGTGTAGCTCCCGCAGCCGCGCGTCGAGTTCCGTCTCGTATTCCTTCCACGTCACGGCGTCCACGCCAGGCGCAGCGTCCCGCTTGAGCGCGTGGAAACTGTCCCAGAGCAGCGCCACCGTCGCATGGTGAAGAAGCGCGGTGAACTGTATCCGTTTGTCCTTGCGTGCGACTTCCCGCACACCAAGCAAGCCGCTCGTCGCGCGAATCCGGCTCTGTGTCCGGAGCGCGGTCGTTTGCTCGATGTTCTCCGTGGTCGGTCGCCTTCTCAGCAACCTGCTAGCGTTTCCGGGTGGGATACCGGGAGAACATCTGGGCGATGGCGGCTCGAATCTGCCAGGCGCCACCGGGCGGGGTCGCTCTGCAGCGCCATGTCCGCGCGCCCGCGAAACAGCTCACGTCGACTTCGCGGATCGAGCAGCAGGACAATGACCGTGCCGGCCGGATACTCACGTCGAAGGTCGCTGTCGGGCGACACCTTCGTTTTCATGTCGACATCGGTCCGGCGAATCGCCGCGTAGGTGACCACCGTATCGCAGGGCTCCGCGGTCAGCTTGGTCAAACCCAGCGCGGCGAGCTCGCTATCCACGTCAGCTTCGATCTGCCAGTCGACGCTGGGATCGAACGCCGGCCACCCCGCCATCCACGTGTAGGTCCTGATCTTCGAGAAGTCGGTTCGCTTGTCGAACCGCACTTTCACTTGGTACTTCGTCGGCGACGCGACGGCGGCATGCGCGATGCCGAGCACGGCAATCAGTACGACGAGCGGCCTCATGCGTGCCGCATCCTGCGGATCAGGCGATTGAGCGGACCGCGAATCGCCAGGTCCGGCAGGACGGCCAGCAGGCACGCGACCACGAGGGCCTGCTGATCCCACACCCGCGCGAGCAGATCGTCCATCGGCTGCGTGTCCCGCCCACCTCGACGTGCAAGCCGCGCTCCCGCGTCGGCGATGCCGCGCGCCCTGGAGCCGTACTGGTGCGCCGTTTGCTTGGCGTCGAGTCGCCCCCCGATGCGCGACCATGCGATGGGGTATTCCGAGGAGGAGACAGTGCGCACAAGCTCTCGAGGATTCGCCGTCATGAGTCACGACAAGCAACGCGAAATCGCCAGCAAGGGAGGCAAAGCCGCCCATGCGAGCGGCCGCGCGCACGAGTGGTCCAGCGCCGAAGCGCGCGACGCCGGCCGCAAAGGCGGGTTGGTACGGGCGCGGCGCTTTCGCACCCGGGCGCGACAGACGCTCTAGCCGTTCGGAGTCGCCTCCGAGATGACGGAGGTGGGCGCCATCGGCGGAGACGGGCGGGCAGCGGCTGACGCACCCGCGCGATCAACAGGATGACCATGCGCGTCGCAATCGGTGCGGACCACGCCGGCGCCGAACTCAAGGACATCGTCAAGATCACGTTGCTCAGCGGTGAGTACGAGGTCCTCGACGTGGGCGTGGACGGCGCGCCGGTTGATTGTTCCGACTACGCGCGGGCCGTCGGCCAGGCCCTTCGCGAATCCAGGGCGGACCGCGGCATCATCGTGTCCACGAGCGCCGTGGGCGCCTCGATCGCCGCGAACAGGATCCCTGGCATTCGCGCGGGCCTGTGCCACGACACCTATTCCGCGCACCAGGGCGTGGAGCACGACGACATGAACGTCCTCGTGCTCGGCGAACGCGTGGTCGGCGTGGAGCTCGCCAAGGACCTGATTCGCGCGTTCCTCACGGCGCGTTTCAGCGGCGAGGATCGACATCTCCGCCGGTCCGGCCGGCTCACCACGCTCGACAACCCGCTCCGCGCACTCCGGGTGTTTGGCCAGTCGGTGTGGCTCGATCAGCTGCGCCGCAGCCTGATCATCAGCGGTGAGCTGAACCATCTGATCGACGACGACGGCCTCCGTGGTGTGACGTCGAATCCGGCGATCGTCGCCAAGGCGATCGCGTCGAGCCGGGACTACAACGACCTGGTCCAGGCGTCCGATGGCCGCGCACTCGATTCGCACGCCGTGTACCGAGCGGCTCGCCTTCCGCGACGTGCAGGAGGCCGCCGACGCCCTGCGCCACGTCTACGACGCGAGCGGGTGTCGAGACGGCTACGCCACCCTGGAGATCTCTCCCCTGCTCGCGCACGATCGCCAGGGCACGATCGACGAGGCGAAGCGCCTATGGCAGCAGATCGGCCGCGACAACCTCATGCTCAGCGTTCCGGCGACTGCCGAAGGGATCGGCGCGGCGCGGACGCTGTTCAGCGAAGGCATCAACGTCAACGTCACGCTGCTCTTCGGACGAGACGCTCACGCGGCCGCAGCGGAGGCGTACATCGCCGGGCTCGAGCAGCTCGCCGCCCTCGGCGGCGAGATCCGGCGGGTGGCCAGCATTGCCAGCTTCTTCATCAACCGCGTCGACACGGCGATCGACGCGATCCTGGACGCGCGGCTCCAGACAACGAACGAGGTCCGGGACCAGATCGCCCCGCGCGCGCTGATCGGCAAAGTGGCGATTGCCAACGCCAAGGTCGTGTATCAGCAGTATTGCGAGCTCTTCAGCGGCCCGCGCTGGGAGGCGCTCGCCGCCCTCGGTGCGCAGACCCAGCGGCTGTCGTGGGCCGGCACCGCGGTCAAGAATCCGGCGTATCGGGACTGCCTCTACGTGGAGGAACTGATCGGGTCCGACACGATCACCACGGTGTCGCCCGCGACCCTGGATGCGTTTCGCGATCACGGCCGTCCGCGCGCGAGCCTCGTCGACAACACCGACGCCGCCTTCGACACGATCGCGCTGCTCGAACACACCGGCGTCTCGATGCACGATGTCGCCGCGTCGCTGCTCGCCAACGGCGTGCGGCACCTCGCGGACGCCCACCAAAAACTGCTCGCAGCGATGAAGCGGCACTGCCGTCAGCCGCGTAGCGAACACCTCGGCCGCATGACCTGCTCGCTCCCGAGGCGGCTGGCCGCCGCCGTCACGCAAACGTTGGCCGAATGGCGCACTCGGCACCAGGTGAGGCGGCTGTGGGCTCGCGACGCGTCGCTGTGGACCGGAAAAGACGAAGGGCGGTGGCTCGGCTGGCTCGGCGTAACCAACGACCAGCTCCCCCATATCGACCGGCTGACGCGCCTGACTGCGATGGCGAGAAGCTCCGGCTTCACTCATACGCTTCTCCTGGGGACCGGCGGCACGAGCCTCGGACCGGAAGTGCTCAGAGCGGTGTTCGGCCAGATCTCCGGATTTCCCCAGCTGCATATTCTCGACTCTACCGATCCGGCGTACGTCGCCGCCGTGGAACAACAGCTCGATCTCGCGCACACGCTGGTCATCGTCTCGTGCCAGTCCGGCTCGACGATCGAACCGAACCTCCTGAAGCAATACTTCTTCGACCGCATGGTGACCGCCGTCGGCGCGCAGGCGGCGGGCAGCCACTTCGTCGCCATTACGGACCCGGGATCGAAGATCCAGCGAGTGGCCGAGAGCGACGGCTTTCGCCACGTGTTTCTGGGCTGGCCGGACATCGGCGGGCCGTATTCCGTGCTGTCCCCCTTCGGTCTCGTTCCCGCGGCGATCATGGGCATCGACGTCGCGAAGCTGCTGGATCGCACCGAAGAGATGGTCAGCGCCTGCATGCCCTGCGTCCCGGTCGAAGACAATCCCGGCGTCGTGCTCGGCACGGTCCTGGGCGTCGCCGCGAGTCAATTCGGGCGCGACAAAGTGACGATCGTGGCATCGCCGGGCATCGACCGGCTGGGGACGTGGCTGGAGCACCTGATCGCCGAGTCGACGGGAAAGGACGGCAAAGGCTTGATCCCGATCGATCGCGAGCGACTCGGGACGCCTCTGAGCTACGGCTACGACCGCCTGTTCGTCCATCTCCGATTGAGCTCGATGCCGAGCACGAGCCAGGACGCTGCCGTGCAGGCCCTCGCGCTCGCCGGACAGCCTGTCATCCACATCGCGCTCGACGATGCGTATGACGTCGGAAAGGAATTCTTTCGCTGGGAAGTGGCGACGGCGGTCGCTGCGGCGATTCTTGGCGTGCATCCCTTCGAGCGGCCGGACGTGGAGGCGAGCACGATCGCGGCACGGCGCCTGACCGAGCAGTACGAGCAGACCGGGGCGTTGCCAGTCGAAGCGCCGATCTTCGCGGGCGGCGGGATCGAACTGTTCGCGGACGATCGGAACGCGGCCGCGCTCGCGCGCGATCTGAGCGGCCAGCCGGATCTTGCCGACTACCTTCACGCCCATCTGATTCGCGCCCGCGAGCGCGACTATTTCGTGCTGCTCGCCTATCTGGATATGGGCGAGGCGACGATGCGGGCGCTCCGGGCCATGCGCCATCGCGTACGCGAGGCGACCCAAGTTGCCACGATGCTCGAATTCGGACCGCGTTTCCTGCACTCGACTGGGCAGACTTACAAAGGTGGTCCCAATACCGGCGTCTTCCTGCAGATCACCTGCGCGGATGCGATCGACAGGCCCGTTCCCGGCCAGCGCAGCACGTTGGGCGTCGTCAAGGCCGCGCAGGCGCGCGGCGATTTTCGCGTGCTCGGCGAACGTGGCCGCAGAGCGTTGCGCGTGCACCTCGGCGCGGACGTCCCGGCGTCACTGCACACGCTGCGGGCCGCACTCGAGGAGGCCCTGAAACGATAAGCCCGGCCACTCACAGGCGGCTGTGAGTGGGGGTCTCGATGGCTCGTCAGTAACCGCCCGGTCTGGGCTCGACGTCGCGCGGAATTCCGCCCAATTCCGACGAATCGCCACCCCGGCACCCAGCCAGGCCGTGGCGTCGGTTCTGCATAAGGACCAGCATCCTTTATGCGAACCGAAGTTCGGCTGGCATCGCCGCCCCGCCAATCAGCGACGCCGAGCACGCTGGGAGTTCTCGCCCTGGCGGCCGCACTGTCTGGGTGCGACGCCATCGAAAACCCCGGCGCCGGCGCCGTGGTGCAGCCGACAGCAACCCCGTCGATCCAGGCGTCGATCGAGCAGCCGGCGCCGGCGCGTCCGGCGCACGTCGGCGTCGCCGGGTGCGGGTTCAGTCCCTGGTTCAGACCGACATTCGACGTCGTCATCGTGGCGTTGGCGCCCGTGCACATTCATCGGGTGACGATGCAGATGGTCGACGGATCCGTGTTGGGCGGACCGATGATTCCGTTCCCGAGCACGGTGGCTCCGCCCAATCCGATGTTCATGCCGACTGGAGTCACGAAAGTATTCACGTTTCAATCGCCGTTTGCGTGCGCCGCCACACTCTCGCGGACCGTCAGAGCCAACATCGCTTTCGTGAGTCGTGCTGGCGTGACGCAGGTGGTGACGGTCGACGCCCTGTTCCGTTAACGCTCGGCTCTTACAGACGCTTTGCCCGCCCCAAATGCGCCCGACGCTGACTGGCTCTCGATGCTGACCCCACGAATCGCCCGTAACGAAGTCATCCTGGTTGCCGATGCAGATCCTGATGCCCGTCAGATCTATTCGAAGTTCCTCGAGTACCATGGTTTTCACGTCGTGGCGGTGACGACCGGCCGCGATGCCCTCGCCGTCGCGCCGGCGGTCGACGCCGTCGTGACGGAAATTCCGCTCACCGGCGACATCGACGGCCTCGAGCTCATCGAACGCCTCAAGGGCGACTCGCGCACGAGCGGCATCCCGCTCATCGTCGTCACCTCGCGAGCGTGGTCGACCGACCGCGATCGCGCGAACGTCGCCGGGTGTGATCTGTTCCTGTCCAAACCGTGCCTGCCGCACGACCTCATGGATTCAATCCGCCGGCTGCTGGCGCGCCGCCGGCGGCGTGAGCGGGCGGCGACGATCCAGGCGCCAACCCGACGACCGCATCAACTGGAGGAGAGACCCTGGCGGCGGGTGAGGCGTGATCGTCCCACATCCGCGAACGGACCCGGCGCGCGGCGCGGGCTCCGCGAGCTGATCGTCCCATGGTCGCGGGGTGACGCTGACGGGTCCTAGCGGCTGGCCGCGACCATCCGCCGCCCACCGACGCGCGCCCACAGCACGACGATGGACCGCGAGGCTGCGCGGTAAGTCCGTTCGGCAACGCCCGGCGCGGCTTCCCACGGAGCGATGTCCTGCGGCGATTCGAGAGACGTGTCGATCCAGCGATGCCAGAGCGTGCCGTTGGCCACCGGCGGGAGTTCGAAGTCGAGGGCTTCCCCGTCGGTATTCATCAGCAGATGCAGCTTGACTGCCTCGCGCAGCAGCACCGCGTGGAAGGCAAGGCTGTGTGACGCCGGCCGCCAGTCCGGCTGCCAGAGCCTGGTGCCGTGCCACGAGGTCGCCGCGTGGCGGAGCATGTCCGTCAGGCTGGCGCGCCTTCCCAACCCCGTGCCGCGGGGCTGCCTGCGGGCGGTAAGCATCTGCACGAAGCGCAGAACGTCGGCATGCGTGTCGGCCAGCGTCCAGTCGAGCCAGCTCGTTTCATCGTCCTGACAGTACGCGTTGTTGTTTCCGAGCTGCGTGCGTCGCATCTCGTCGCCCATCAGGATCATCGGCACGCCCAACGACAGCAGCGTAAGCGTCAGGAAATTCTTGACCTGCCGGTTGCGCAGCGCCTCGATCTCCGCATCGTCGGTCGGCCCTTCGACGCCGCAATTCCAACTGTGGTTGTCATCGGCGCCGTCGTGATTGCCTTCGCCATTCGCGTGGTTGTGTTTCTGATTGTAGGAAACCAGATCGTTGAGCGTGAACCCGTCGTGGCTGGTGACGAAATTGACGCTGGCCTCGGTCTCGCGTGGAGTGTGAACGTAGAGTTGCGGCCTGCCGACCAGGCGGTCGGCGATGCGGGCCGTCGATCCGCTGTCGCCGCGCAGGAAGCTGCGCACGTCGTCACGAAAGCGGCTGTTCAACTCTTTCCACCCGTCGCCGGCGAAGCCGCCGGTCCGGTCCACGCCGGCCGCGTCCCAGGATTCGGCAATGAGCTTGGTTCCCGCCAGCAGTGGATCCGACTCGATGTCCTTGAGGATCGGCGCATTCGGCATCGGGTGACCGTGGTGATCGCGCGGCACCACCGACGCGAGATCGAGACGGAAGCCGTCCACGTGCATCCATTCGACCCAATAGCGGAGGGAGTCCACGATCAGCCGGCGCACGACCGGGTGGCCGGCGTTGAGCGTATTGCCGCTTCCCGAACAGGTCGCGTACGACATGCGATCAGGCTCGAGCAGGTAGTAGGCGCCGTTCTCGAAGCCACGGAAGCAGAGCGTCGGACCGTGGTGATCGCCTTCCGCCGTATGGCTGTAGACGACATCGAGGATGACCTCGATGCCGGCGCGGTGCAGCGCCTTCACCATGTCGCGGAACTCGTCGACCGGACCGAGCGGATCGTGCCGCGAGCTGTATGCGTGATGCGGCGCGAAGAATGACACCGGCGCGTAACCCCAGTAGTTGACGCGTCCGTCCGGGCAGTCGAGCGCGTCGAACTGAAACACCGGCATCAGCTCGACCGCGGTGATCCCCAGCCGCTGCAGGTACGGCACCTTGGCGATGAGCCCGGCGTAGGTACCGCGGACATCCGCCGGGACGCCGGAGCTCGGATGGCGCGTGAAGCCGCGCACGTGCAGTTCGTACACGGTCGTCTGCGACGACGGCCGCCCGAGCGGGCGGTCGCCTTCCCAGTCGTACGCCCTCGAGTCCACGACCACGCTTTTCATCGCTGTGGCCGTGTTGTCGCCGCGCTCGCACGCCGCGGCGCGATTGTAGGCCCTGGGAACGACGACCGCGCGCCCGTAGGGATCCAACAGCAGCTTGCTCGCGTCGAATCTGTGCCCGTGCGAGTGATGGAATGGACCGTGCGCCCGGTACGCGTAGATCTGGCCCGGCCGCACGCCGGGGACGAAGCAGTGCCAATAGGCGGACGTGCGATTCGCCGGATCGATGTGGATGATCCGGTGCGGACACTCGTCCGCCACGGTGTCGAAGAACAGGAGATCGATGCTGGTGGCCCCTCGCGAGAACACGCTGAAGTTCACGCCGCCGGCGGTCGGCGTAGCGCCAAGCGGCGAGGTCGAACCGGGCGACGCGTCGACAGCCACGGCGTCATCGAGACGCGCCGCGACGCTAGACGTCGACGACGACATTGCTCGTCACGACGAACTCGATGCGGCCGGGACCAGGCGCGCGGTCACGGCGTCAGAACAGCCGAACCGAGGACGGGGGCCACCACCGCAGCTGCACCCTGCCGATGATGTACTTCTTGGGAACCATGCCCCATTCACGGCTGTCGGAGCTGCGGTTGCGGTGGTCGCCCATCACGAAGTCGTAGCCTTCGGGAATGACCTCTGGTCCCCAGTCGTCATGGCTGCGGAATTGGGGCGGGATGAAATCGTCCTCGAGACGCTCATCGTTCACGTAGACCTGGCCGTCGATGATGTTGACGAGGTCGCCGCCTTCAGCGATGACCCGCTTGACGAACGCCACCTCGGGACGGAGGGGGTAGCGGAACATCACGATGTCGCCAGGGCGCGCGTCACGAAGCCGATAGACGAACCGGTTGACGATCAACCGATCCTGATCCTCCAGGGTCGGCGCCATGCTCAACCCCTCCACCCGCGCGGTTTGCAGCCCGAAGGTCCCGATCAGCACGGCGTACGCGACCGCCGATCCGAGCGTCGCGAGCCGGCTGAGACCCGGGCCACCCGATCGCAAGACACGCGCGGCAAAGGCGAACATCAGAGGACCGTGATCGTGCAAAACGCGACCGCTCGCCGTTTACCGGTCGACCCGAGCACGTCCGCCGTCACGTCGTACGAGCCCGACGGCAGCTCGCGAAACCGGAGGATGTTGATCCGTGCGCTGCCTTCGCCCTCGAGCGGCACTTCGCTGCTCCGGAAGAACGCCTCCGACTCGGCGCTGACCCTGAGCAGGCGATTCTCGGCGCTGCGCTCGATCGTGACGTAAACCAGGACATCGGCCGGCGCCATGGCATTTTGCGGCGACACTCGCACCCGCACTTGTTGATCGGCATCGAGCGCGACCGCGCTGAAGAGCATCGCAACACAGAAGATCATTCTTTTCATGAGATCCACATCCACATGCGCGGACAGTGGCAAGCGGCATTCCCCGCCATCTCGGCTCGACGCCGCATACACGCGGCGCCGGCCACGGAATGCCGTTACGCGTTCTCACAGCGTTGTGGGGATGGGTGTGATGGAGGCGCGCCGCGGGCTCGTCAGCGCTCTGGATGGGCGCGCAACACGTGGTCGCGGACCATCGCGCCGCACCGGGCGAGGGCGATCGACGTCCGTTCGAAGCCGCGCGCCACATCGCCGAGGACATGCAAATCGTGAAAATTGCCCGGGCCTCGCAGCAGCCGTTCGGTCAGCGTCCGCTTCTTCGCGCTCGCCTGGCGGTGCAAGTCGACCAGCCGGTCGATGCCGACCAGAAAGTCGTCCACATCCGAGTAGCTGGACGCCGACGACAGGCCGCCTCCCTGCTCGAGACAGCGACCATATTGGTGAACCGTGTCCGACACCAGGTCGGCCAGGCCAACGAGCAGCGCGAGCGTCTCTGGTTCGACCGAGCTCGGCAGCAGCGTCAGCATGAAGGCGGCCTCCTCGAGCGCGTCGGCGGCGCTGTCGGCCTCGGCGAGCAGCAGTCGCAGCTCCCGTCCGGACGCGCGACTGAGCCGCCTGGAGGCCTGCACCACGATCTGATCCGCGTGAGTGGACCATCGCTTGGCCAGTTCCGCCGTCCGCGCCGATTGCTTGAAGGGATCATCGCTGGACGCCTGCACGATCGTCTGGCGCACGCGCTCTGCCAGTGCGGCGATGATCGCGGCGTGCTCGACGACGGCCTGGAGCATGTGCGGATCGGTCGCCTGGAGATGTCTGAGCAGTTCCGCTTCGATCTCGTCCTCGATGAGACTCAGCGACCGGCCGGCGGCCAGACCCGACGACGTCACACGCAGCACCGACGTCAGGAACCCGCGGGCGGCTTCGGGTCCAAGCCATTCGTCGAGGCCGCCCAATCGCACATGGACCGGCGCGGCACGCTCGAGTGCCGCGTCGATCACGCCGATGTCACCCACCTGGAGGAAGGCGCGATGCCCGACGTTGTTGTCGGCCGCCCATTTCAGCAGGTCGATCGCCGCGGATTTCCTGACCAGCCGCGCCAGCCGTTTGCGCGCGCGGTTCCAGTCGATGAGAAAGACCAGACGCGAACCGAGATACGTCAGATAGCGTTCGAGATCCTCGGACGACGCGGCGGTCCAGCGTCCGACGCTCATCTCATAGTCCTCGGCCGGAGGGGCGGCGGACCACTCGATGGGGTAGCGCCGCAGCATGTCGTGCAGGAACCCGATCCGCCGCCGATGAATGTCGGTGTAGATCACCACGACCGACAAGTCGCTGACGGTGACGACGATCACGTGCGTGTCGGCCGAGCCGAGATCGCTCTGGAGTGAAAGCCGGCTTCCGTCCCGCATGGCCGTCGTGTCGAGGCCGGGGTGAGCGAACTTGAGCGACGCCGTTTCGTTGACGCCCTTCATGAACGCACGGACGAGCGGTCGATCGGCGGCCGTGACGCCGTAGACGCGGGCGCCGTCGATCGTCTCTCCGAGCACGCTTGCCTTCAGACGCGTGAGCTCGCCGTGCAGGTCGATCGCCAGCTGATGCGCGGTGTCGTGGCCGTTCCCCGGCCCCCCCGTCAACACGGTGAAGGCGCCCACGATCAGCTGATCGTCATGACACAACGGCGCATGCGCGACGAGGTCGGCCAATCGCCGCCGGTACATGTCGACCCGCGCGTGCACATCCGGATGCGTCCGCCCGGCAACTTCCAGCGGCGGAAGCATCAGCCGCAATTCGTCGAAGAGCTGTTCGAGGATCGATTCCACGTGCGGGATATGCAGCGTATTGCTGCCAATCGTGGAACTCCCCTCGACGATGCGATCGAGCGAGCTGTCGGTGACGCCGCTCGCCTCCCGCGCCATGCGGAGGCTCGGCGCCGGCTCACTCGGCGTGATCGCGTAGGCCTGAGCCGTCTGCAGCAGCGTCAGGTAATACTCCAGGCGGTCGTTCGCGGCGAGCGCGCGGGCGACGAGCGCTGGGAGCAGGAGTCCCTGCTCGCCGATCCGTTCGATGATCGTGGCCTTCGTCGGCATGGTCGTGGCGCGATCAGTCGCGACCGGGACTCAACTGCAAGTCGCACTCCGGCGAACCGCACATCGATGCGGTCACGGGACGGTCGCCGAACGACAACAACTCCCAGCCGCCGGGGACCATCACCACATGCCGTCACCTGGTGAAGCCATCGCCCGGATCCGCTCGCCAGCAAGGGCTGGCACATCTCATGCCTCGCATCGACCCTTGCGATGACCAACGCAATGCGCGACGACCACCACAACAACCCGGACGCCGAATGGCGGGCGGTTCTCGCCCGGCCGCTGACCTCCCCGCCGCTTCCTTCGATCGTCGAGCTTGACGTCGGCGCCCGATCCGACTGCGGAAAAGTCCAGCCGCACAACACCGATCACTACCTCGCCATTCGCCTCGGCCGCGTGCAACAGACGATCGTGACGAGCCTGGCGACCACCGACCTTCCCGCAGATTTCGAAGAAAGCGGGTACGGCCTGCTGGTGGCCGACGGAATCGGCGAGCAGAGTGCCGGCATCCGGGCGAGCCGCGTCGCGTTGAGCGCGGTCGCGCACCTGGCGATTCAGTTCGGCCGCTGGAACGTGCGCGGATCCGATTCGCCGGCGGACACGATCGCGCAGGGTGAACTCTTCTACCGGCGCGCCAACGACGCGGTCCTCGAGGCGAGTCGCTCGGACGAGCGGCTCGCCGGCATGGCCGCGAGCATGACCGCTGTGTACATCGCCGGCATCGACCTGTTCTTTGCCCACGTCGGACACACGAAAGCGTTTCTCTTTCGCGACGGCGCACTCATTCGCCTGACGACGGACCACACGTTGCGCGAGGAGGAACTGAACGCGCAGGGTCCACGAAGACTGACCGACTCGAAGCTGGATGCCGCGCACGTCGTGACCGAAACGCTCGGCGGCTGCATCGGCGGCCCGAAAGTCGATATCGAACATGTCCGTCTGTGGTCCGGCGATCGCGTCCTCCTCGCGACCAATGGGCTGACCGACACGCTCAGCGACGATCAGATCGCCGATGTCCTCGCCCTGCGCCGCCGCCCGAGCGACGATTGTCAGCACCTGATCGATCAAGCCCTGGCGGCGGGTGGACCGGACAACGTGACCGTGCTGCTGGCCGACTACCGGATTCGCGCGACGCCGGCGTCCGTCGAGACCGTCTGGCCGGTGTAGTCCGCGACGCAGCATCGCATCCGACATGCCGTAGACGCTCCGATGGCGCGGAGCCGCCGGCGGCAGTCCGGCCGCGGCGCGCGCAATCGAGCGGCGGCGACTGGTTTGCAGCGTCACCGCCGTCTGCCGGGTTCGGGAACAGGAGATACCGCCGTGCGTCACCCGAGACTCGCCATCATCCTTGCCACGGCGTCGTTCGCTGGTGCGTGCACGAAGCCGGCGCCGGCGCCGCCACCACCCGCCGAGGTCTACGTCACGCCCGTCGTGCAGCAGGACGTGCCGATCTATCTCGAGCTGATCGGACAGACCACTGGATTCCAGGACGTCGAGATCCGGGCGCGCGTCGAAGGGTTTCTCGAGAGCGTGAATTTCCGCGAAGGATCGTTCGTCCAGAAGGGCCAGCTCCTGTATCACATCGATCGGAAGCCGCTCGAGGCCACGCTGATGGGCGCGAAGGCCGACCAGGCGCGATCGCAGGCGACGCTCGAGAAGACCGAAACCGATGTCGCCCGCTACATGCCGCTCGTCGCGAAGCAGGCGGTGAGCAAGCAGGAGCTGGACAACGCCCTGTCGGCGCGGCAGGCGGCGCGAGCGCAGGTCAATGCCGCGAAGGCGGCGGTCGAAGAGGCGACGATCAATCTCGGGTACACCCGCGTGACGGCGCCGATTGCCGGCCTGATCGGGACCACCAAGGTCAAGGCCGGCAATCTCGTCGGACGCGGCGAGCCCACGCTGCTCACGACCATCTCGCAGATCGATCCGATGATCTTCAAGGTCGCCGTCACCGAGGCGGACTACCTGCGTCTCACGAAGCGCTCGGCGGAGACGGTGGCGCAGGCGCGGCGGGCGGGGATCGAGCTCACGCTGGCCGACGGGACGGTTCACCCGAAGAAGGGCACGGTCGGTCCCGTCGAACGAGAGGTCGATCCGGCGACCGGCACGTTGGGAGTTCAGCTGTTCTTTCCCAACCCGGATCAGATACTGCGCCCCGGCCAGTACGGAAAGGTACGGGTCCTGGTGGACACCAGGCGCGACGCGCTGCTGGTTCCGCAGCGCGCGGTGCAGGAAGTCCAGAACCTGCGCAGCGTGGCGGTGGTCGACACCGAAAACCGCGTGGCGTTCCGCAACGTCTCGGTCGGCCCCCGCGTCGACACGCTGTGGGTGATCGAGGAGGGCCTGGAGCCGGGCGACCAGGTCGTCGCCGAGGGGCTGCAGGCGATCCGAGACGGCGCCGTCGTCCGCACCAAACCGATGCCGGTGGCGACCAGCGGCAAAGGCACGGACAAGCCGGCGCGCGAGGCGCAAGTAGGTCATGGCGCGCTTCTTCGTCAACCGGCCGATCGTCGCGATCGTGCTCTCGATCATCATGGTGCTGCTCGGCTTCGTCGCGATGCGCGGACTGCCCGATCGCGCAGTACCCGGAGATCGTGCCGCCGATGATTCAGGTGACGACGACGTTCGTCGGCGCCAGCGCGACCGACGTCGAGGCCTCGGTCGCGACGCCGCTCGAACAGCAGATGAACGGCGTCGAGCAGAGCATCTACCTGAAGTCGACCAACGCCAACGACGGCACGATGCGGCTGAAGGTGTCGTTCGAGGTCGGGTCCGATCTCGACATGGACAACGTGCTCACGCAGAACCGCGTGTCGCAGGCGATGCCGCAGATGCCGCAGTCGGTCAAGCAGTACGGCGTCACGGTGAAGAAGTCGCTGGCGATGCCGCTGATGATCGTCTCCGTCAAGTCGCCCAAGGGCACCTACGACAACAACTTCCTCTCGAATTACGCGACGATCAACATCATCGATGCCATCGCGCGAATCCCGGGCGTCGGGCAGGTCAACCTGTTCGGCGGCAGCGACTACGCGATGCGCGTCTGGCTGCGCCCGGATCGGATCGGCCGGCTGGGCCTCACCATCCCGGACATCGTGAACGCGATCACGCAGCAGAACCAGTTGACGCCGGCCGGTCAGATCGGCGGGCCGCCGGCGGCCGCAGGGGACCGAGTACACCTACACGGTCCGGACACAGGGACGCCTGCTCAACGAAGAGGAGTTCGGCGACATCATTCTGCGCACCGCGCCCGACGGCTCGCAGGTGCATCTCGAAGGACGTCGCGCGTCTCGAGCTCGGGACGATGCTGTACAACGCGGTCGGCCGCCACGACGGCAAGCCGGCCGCCGTGCTCGCGATCTACCAGATTCCCGGCAGCAACGCCCTGGAGGTCGCCGACAAGATCAAGACGACGCTCGCCGATCTGTCGACGCGCTTCCCGCGCGACATGGAGTACCTCGTCTCGCTCGATACGACGCTGCCGGTGTCGGAGGGCATCACCGAGATCGTGCACACGCTCTTCGAAGCGGTCGTGCTGGTCATCATCGTCGTGTTCGTGTTCCTGCAGAACTGGCGCGCGACGCTCATTCCGCTGCTGACCGTTCCCGTGTCGCTGGTCGGCGCGTTCATCTTCTTCCCGATGCTCGGCTTCTCGATCAACGTGCTGTCGCTGCTCGGTCTCGTCCTCGCCATCGGCATCGTCGTCGACGATGCGATCGTGGTGGTCGAGGCGGTGATGCATCACATCGAGCATGGGATGGCGCCGAAAGAGGCCACGATCAAGGCGATGGAAGAAGTGTCTGGACCGGTGATCGCGATCGGACTGATTCTGAGCGCGGTGTTCGTCCCGGTCGGCTTCATGGGCGGCATCACCGGACGGCTCTATCAGCAGTTCGCCATCACGATTGCGCTGTCGGTCCTGCTGTCGGTGATCAACGCGCTGACGCTGAGCCCGGCGCTGGCGGCGCTGCTGCTCAAACCGCCCACTGGAAAGCGCCCGCTGCTCGCGCCGTTCTACGACGGGTTCAACAAGGTCTTCGGCTGGACCACCGACCGCTATGTCAGCTTCGCCGGCATTCTGACCCGCAAGATGTTCCGCAGCCTCGCGTTCATCGGCGTGCTGATCTTCGTCATCGTCCAGCTGGTGCGGCAGATTCCTGGCGGATTCGTGCCCGAAGAGGATCAAGGCTACCTGCTGGTCAACGCGCTGCTGCCCGACGCGGCGTCGCTCGAGCGCACCGACGCGGTCATGCGCAAGGCGGAAAAGGTCATCGGGGAAAACCATTCGGTCGAGGGCTACAACACCATCACCGGCTACAGCCTGCTGACCCAGGCCTACTCGACCAACATGGGCTTCTTCTTCGTGCAGCTGAAGCCGTGGCATGACCGGCACGGCGCCGAAGACACCGCCGCGGGGGTCGCGCAGGCACTCAATCGCGCCTTCGCGAACGAGATCCGCGAAGGCGCGGTCGTGGCGTTCGGACCGCCCGCGATTCCAGGGCTCGGCACGGGTGCCGGCTTCACGATGCAGCTGCAAGACCGCAGCGGCGGCACGCCTGAATACCTGGCCGAGCAGACGCAGAAGTTCATCGAGGCCGCACGCAAGCGTCCGGAAATCGGGCGCATCAGCTCGCTGTACCGGGCGAGCGTGCCGCAGATCTACGCCGACATCGATCGCAGCAAGGTCCTGAAGTCCGGCGTGCAGCTCGGCGACGTCAACACGACGCTCGGCGCGCTGCTCGGCAGCGCCTACGTGAACGACTTCAACAAGTTCGGGCGGGTCTACAAGGTGTACGTGCAGGCCGAGCCGGAGTTCCGCAGGGACCCGAAGCAGCTGGGCCTGTTCTTCGTGAGGAACCAGGCGGGCGCGTCGGTGCCGTTGGACACGCTCGTGACGACACGTCCCAACGCGGGCCCGGAGTTCACCAATCGGTACAACCTGTTCCGCGCCGCGGAGGTCACCGGCTTGCCGGCCGGCGGCTACTCCTCTGCCCAGGCGCTCGACGCGCTCGAAGCGGTTGCGCGTGATGTCCTGCCTGCCGACATGAGCTTCGAGTGGGCGGACATGTCGTATCAGGAGCGCAACTCGCCAGGCGTCGCGACCGTGTTTGCGCTTGCCGTCTTTCTCGTGTTCCTGATTCTGGCGGCGCAGTACGAGAGCTGGGGTCTGCCGTTCAGCGTGCTCCTCGGGACGCCGTTTGCCGCCTTCGGTGCCTACCTCGGACTGTGGCTCGCGCGCACGTTCATCTCCGAGAGCTATGTCAACAACGTCTTCGCCCAGATCGGCTTGATTACGCTCATCGGCCTCGCCGCGAAAAACGCGATTCTGATCGTCGAGTTCGCCAAGGCGGAACACGACCAGGGGAAGGAGCTCGTCGCCGCGGCGCTCAACGCGGCGAAGCTGCGCTTCCGGCCGATCCTCATGACGGCGTTCGCCTTCATTCTTGGCGTCGTGCCGCTGCTGATGGCGTCGGGCGCGGGCGCCGAAGCGCGCAAGGTGATGGGCATGGCCGTGTTCTCCGGGATGCTCATCGCGACGATTCTCGGCGTCTGCCTGATCCCGATGCTGTTCGTCGCCGTGCAGCGCGTGATCGGCGCGTCGCCGGCTGCGGCGCACGGACCCGCGATGCCGCCGGTCGCCCCCGAGCACGGGCACGGGAGTCACTGAGATGGCGAGACGGCCACGAGGCGCGGGAGTCGTGTGCGCAGCCGCCCTGTCGTTCGGCATCTGCGGCTGTGCGCCGGTCGGTCCGAAGTTCGTCCGGCCCGCGGTGCCCACGCCGGCCCAGTATCGCTTCGATACCCGCACAGGGCGAGTCGCTGGCGGACGCGCCGTGGTGGCAGATATTCGACGATCCCGCACTGCAGGCGCTCATTCGCGAGGCGATCGGCAACAACCTGGACCTGCGGGCCGCCGCGGCGCGGGTGGAACAGGCGCGCGCGCAAGCCGGCATCGCCCGATCGTTTCTCTATCCGCAAGTGGACGGCACGGCCAGCTACACCCTGCAACAGAATTCGGGAACAGCCGAAGGCGACATGCAGCAGGGCGGCATCTTCGGATTCCAGCTGTCCTGGGAGCTCGACCTGTTCGGCCGCATCAGGCGGCAGACAGAGGCGGCCATCGCCCAGATGCTGGCCAGCGAGCAGGGGCGCCGCGGCGTCCTGGTCACGCTCGTCGGCGACGTCGCGACGACCTACTTCCTGCTGCGCGAGCTCGACCTGGATCTGCAGATCGCGCGCCGAACGCTGCAGCTGAACGATCGGACGGTAGTCTATTTCCAGGATCGCCTGGACGGCGGCGTGTCGAACCGGCTCGAAGTCGATCGCATCAAGTCGAACCGGGCGCAGACCGCGGCGGCGATCCCCGACTTCGAGCGGCGGCTTGCCGTCGCGGAAAACGCCTTGTCGCTTCTGCTCGGCCGCACGCCCGGGCCGATCGCGCGCGCCACAGCGCCGCCTGACGCCGGACTGGGGTCACCTCCCTCCATTCCACCAGGGCTCCCCGCCTCCCTCCTGGAGCGGCGTCCGGATGTCGTGCAGGCCGAGCAGCTTCTCGTCGCGGCCAACGCCAACGTCGGCGTGGCAAAGGCTCTGTTCTTTCCCGCCATCAACCTGACTGGATTTCTCGGGGGCGTCAGTGGCGATCTGACGACGCTGCTCGGCAACAGCGGCAGCGTGTGGTCGATCGGCAGCGGACTGCTGCAGCCGATCTTCAACGCCGGGCGGCTCAAGCGTAACCTCGAGTCGGCTCGAGCCGCCGTCGACGAAGCGGTGGCGCTGTATCGGAAGGCGGCGTTGAACGGCTACCGCGAGGTCGCCAACGCGCTGATCTCGATCCAGAAGCTCGGCGAGACCCGGATTGAGCGTCAGGCGGCGGTCGACGTCCTGCGCGACGCCAGCGATCTGGCGCGTGCCCGCTACGATTCGGGACTCGCCACCTATCTGGAAATCCTGGATGCGGATCAGCAATTGTTCCAGCAGGAACTGCTGCTCGCACAGGCGGAGGGCGCGGAACTGCAGGCGCGCGCCGACCTCTATCGCGCGCTCGGCGGCGGCTGGCAGCCCTGAGGGTGGTTGAACGATCGCCGTGTTACGCGGCCCTGCTGGGACGCGCGAGTCCGAGCTTCGCCATGCGCGTTTCGAGCGTGGTCGGCTTCAGGCCGAGCAGTTCGGCGGCGCCTTCCCTTCCCCGTATCCGCCAGCGTGTGGACTCGAGGATGGCGCGAATGTGTTCGCGTTCGACATCGATCAGCCTGACGCTGCGGGTGGTCGCGGCCGCGGACCGTCGTGGCAGCGTAATCGTCAGCTGACCGGCGGCCGCCGTAATCATGGCGCGTTCGACGACGTTTCGCAGTTCGCGGATGTTGCCCGGCCACGCATACCGCTGCAGCGCGGCGAGGCTCTCGCGGTTGATCCCGTCGATGCGCTTGCCGAACGCCTCCGCGAACTCCTCGACGAATCGCCACACCAGCAGCGGAATGTCTTCGGCGCGCTCGCGCAGCGGCGGGACGTAGATGGGAAAGACGTTGAGACGGTAATAGAGGTCTTCGCGAAACGTGCCCTGCGCGACCCGTTCCTCCAGGTTCCGGTGGGTGGCCGCAATGATGCGCGCGTCGACGCGGATGGTGTGCGGGTTGCCGAGCCGCTCGATTTCCTTTTCTTCGAGCACGCGCAGCAGCTTGACCTGGACGTCGGGCGCCAAATCGCCGATCTCGTCGAGAAAGATCGTCGACCGGTCGGCCAGTTCGAACCGTCCGACCTGCTTCGCGAGCGCGCCGGTGAACGCGCCTTTCTCGCGGCCGAACAGCTCGCTTTCGATCAGGGTCTCGGGAATGGCCGCGCAGTTGACTTTCACCATCGACCGCGCGTGCCGCCCGCTCAACTGGTGCAGTTGCGTCGCGAACAACTCTTTGCCGCTGCCGGTCTCGCCGAGCAGCAGCACCGTCGAGTCGGTCGCCGCGACCTGGCGCACGTCCTCCAGGGCCTGCTTCAGCGCCGGGCTGCGTCCCACGACGCGGCGCAACGCCGCTGCGTCTCGTACCTCGCGACGGTCACCGACCGGCCATGAGGGGTGGACCGTCGCCACGAACGAACGATCGCCATGGCGTGATACCGGGCAAACGGCTGGCTCCATCGACGTCTCCACAGGTGAGTCACGATCCCCGGATCGGCGACCCACCCAAGAGCAATGGAGTTGCCACAGCAGGCGTGGCGGAACCGGCGCACAAGTCACACGAATTGGAGGCCGGGACGGCGCGACGGCCGAGACCGGTGACGATCAGTGGCGGATGCTGACGAAATGCCGTGACTCAGCCATGTGGCCGAGGTCAATACTGCACGGGGACGAACTTTCTGCGCGCGATGGACGCGGTGTCGTCGTACGCATGCTTGGTCGACCGGCTCGGCAGCGTGACGTTGTCCTGGCGCACCTTCTTGTACGGGATCAACGACAGGATGTGTGCAATCGCGTTCAGCCGCGCCCGCCGCTTGTCGTTCGAATCGACGATGTACCACGGGGCATGGCGGGTGTCCGTATGCTTCAGCATCTCGTCGCGCGCGCGTGAGTATTCGTACCAGCGCCGGCGCGACGGCAGGTCCATGCGGCTCAGCTTCCATTGCCGGAGCGGATCCTCGATCCGCGCCTCGAAGCGGCGCTTCTGCTCCGAGTTGCCGACCTCGAGCCAGAGCTTGATCAGGTGAATGCCGCCGTCGACCACGAATCTCTCCATGATCGGGCACAACTGCAGGAACCGCTTGTACTCCCGCGGCTTGCAGAAGCCCATCACGCGCTCGACGCCGGCGCGATTGTACCAACTGCGATCGAAGATGACCACTTCGCCCGCAGCGGGAAAGTGCTGCAGGTACCGCTGCATGTACAGCTGCGACTGCTCGCGGTCCGACGGCGCGGGCAGCGCCACGATCCGGAACACGCGAGGGCTGACGCGTTCCGTGATCGCGCGGATCGTTCCGCCCTTGCCCGCGCCGTCGCGGCCTTCGAACACGATGACCACCCGCACGCCTTGTTCCTTCACCCAGCGCTGCAGGTGACACAGCCGGACCTGGAGCTTGCGCAGCGCTTTCTCGTATTTCTGTCGGGTCATCGCTTCACGGTCTTGATCGTCGCCGTGGCCGTGAAAGTTCCGGTCGCACGAGACTGCGCCTCCAGCGCCGCCGCGGCGATCACGATCGCGAGCGCTAACGCCGCCGTCGATATTCGCCGGTGCACGTTTCCGCGCATGTGCAGCGAGCGTACCAGCTCGCGTGTTCGCCCGAATTCGAGATGACCAGGGCGCCACGACGTCGCGAAGACACACAGAAACCTCGAGACTTCGTGCCTTCGTGTCTTCGTGGCTGATCCGGGTGGCGGTACTGATTCCGCGGGCCGGCCACCCCGACATTGCGGAGGCGATCCGGGATGACGGAGACGCGCGCCAAGACGAGCACCGGTGCACGGGCCCCGGTGCCGGCGGCGCGTGGCACAGGACGTGCTCCTCGGGGCCCTCGTGCACGGTCTCCCTCCCGGCGCGGTCGAAATCGGACGGCTCTTCGGCTTCCCGATCACCAACTCCATGATCGTGATGTGGGTGGTCGCCGTCGCCCTGATCGCCGTGGCGCAGCTGGCGACGCGGAACATGCACGCCATTCCCGACGGGCTGCAGAATTTCTTCGAATGGCTGATCGAGTCCCTCTACGGCTTTCTCGAGGGCATCATCGGCCCGCACCTCGTGCAGCGCACGTTCTGGTACTTCGCGACGGTGTTCATCTTCATCCTGTCGGCGAACTGGGCCGGGCTGGTGCCCGGCGTGGGTTCGATCGGATGGGGACACCAGACCGCGCACGGGTTCACCATCGAGCAGCCGCTCCTGCGCGGCGCCAACGCCGACGTGAACATGACGCTGGCGATGGCGCTGGTGTTCTTCGGCGCCTGGATCGTCTGGGGCCTGCGCGAGGTCGGCCCGGTCGGCTTCGTCAAGGAGCTGTTCGCGCCGAAGGGCGACAGCGCGGGCGCTCTGCGCGTGCTCATGGCGATCGTGTTCTTCGCCGCCGGCTGCCTGGAAGTGATCTCGATCCTCTTCCGGCCGGTGTCACTCAGCTTCCGCCTGTACGGAAACATCTTCGCCGGCGAAACCATGCTCGAGACGGTGGCGCACATGCCGTACGGCTGGTTGATCCAGATCCCGTTCTACCTGCTGGAATTGATGGTGGGCCTCGTGCAGGCGCTCGTGTTCATGCTGCTGACCGCGGTGTTCACGCTGCTCATCTGCCAGCACGAGCCGGCGCACGAGACCGGCGCGCCCGCATGAGATTGGAAAGGACGTTGAACAGATGGCTAACCTCCACATCGGTCTCGCGGCACTCGGTGCGGCCCTGGCCGTGGGCATCATCGGCATGAAGGCGTCCGACGCCGTGGGCCGCAACCCCGATGCGTCCACGAAGGTCCTGGTGCAGTCGATCCTCTCGATCGCGTTCGCGGAAGCGATCGTCTTCTACACCTTGTTCCTCGTGAGGTGATGCCCGATGGGCGCGCAAGGGACGATCGCCGAGATCGCCACGACGTTCGGCGTCAATTGGCCGCATCTGATGGCGCAAACGGCGAGCTTCTCCATCGTCTGCGTCTTGCTGTACCTGCTCGCCTATAAGCCAATCCTGCGAATGCTGGATCTCCGGCGCCGGCAGATCGCGCTGGGCATCGCGAACGCGGAAGAGATCGAAAAGGAATTGAAGAAGACGCGGGCCGCGCGCGACGAGGTGCTGGCGCAGGCGAGCGTCGAGGCGGCGCAGCTCGTCGACCGGGCCCGCGCCGCGGCAGCGCGGGCGGCGACCGTGGAGATCGAGAAGGCCACGGCCGGGGCCTCAAAGATTCTGGCGAACGCGCAGGAGGAAGCGGCTCGCGATCGCGCGCGGATGCGGGCCGAGCTCACACGGGAGGTCGGCCGCCTGGTCGTCCAGACCAGCGCCGCCGTCACCGGCAAGGTGCTCGACGCACACGATCAACGGCGGCTGTTCGAGGAAGCCGCTCACCACCTGTCGGCGCCATGAACGCCGCGAGTGGAGTCGAGGAATGAATCCGGTTCGACTGGCGCGGAAGACGGCGCGGCGGTTGTTCAGGGATTGCTGCGTCGACACACGCCTCGACGAAGAGCGCGCGCGGCGGGTCGTCGTGAGCCTGATCGAATCCCAGCGCCGCAACAGCCTCAGGGTGCTGTCCGCGTTCGGGCGGCTCGTCCGCCTCGATCGCGATCGACGCACCGCCGTGGTCGAAAGCGCGCGCCCGGTCCCGGCTGACCTCAGGGTGCGGCTGGTGGCCGATCTCAGCCAACGCTACGGACGCGGATTGCACCTGTCGTTCCGCTGCGACCCCGGCCTCATCGGCGGCCTGCGCGTCAAGGTCGGCAGCGACATCTACGACGGGACGGTCCGTGGACGGTTGGCCGCGCTCGAGGAGCGTTTCTCGCGCGTTCAGGGAAGGATCTAACGATGACCGACCTGGTGACCGACATCGAGACGCTCATCGAGGGCGCCAAGGCCACGATGGCGCGGCAGCACGTCGGCGTGATCCGCGAGATCGGCGACGGCGTGGCGCGAGTCGAGGGCCTCGACGACGTGATGCTGAACGAGATGCTCGACTTCGGCAACGGCGTCATGGGGCTCGCGCTCAATCTCGACGAAACCGAAGTCGGCGTGATCGTGATCGGCGACTATACGCAGCTCCAGGAGGGAGACGAGGTTCGCTCGACCGGGAAGCTGCTGCAGGTCCCGGTCGGCAAGGGCCTCCTCGGCCGCGTGCTCAACACGCTGGGCGAACCGCTCGACGGCAAGGGTCCAATCGAGGCGGCCACCGCCTATCCGGTCGAAAAGCTGGCGCCGGGGATCATCCGCCGGCGGCCGGTCAGCCAACCGGTGCAGACGGGCATCATGCCGATCGACGCGATGATTCCGATCGGCCGCGGACAGCGCGAATTGATCATCGGCGATCGGTCGACCGGCAAGACGACGATCTGCATCGACACGATTCTGAACCAGGCGCGTCTCAACCGGGCGGCGGAAGCGAGCGGCGACGCGGCCTACCGGCCGCTCTACTCCATCTACGTCGCGATCGGTCAAAAGCAGTCGACGGTCGCGCGCATCGTCACGCTCCTCGAAGAGGCCGGCGCGATGCCGTACACGATCGTGGTGACGTCGCCGGCGTCGGATTCAGCGGCCAGCCAGTACCTCTCGGCGTTTGCCGGCGCCGCGATGGGCGAATGGTTCATGGACAACGGCATGGACGCCTTGATCGTCTACGACGATCTCTCCAAGCACGCCGTCGCCTACCGGCAGGTGTCACTGGTCCTGAAGCGGCCGTCGGGCCGCGAAGCGTATCCCGGCGACATTTTCTATCTGCACAGCCGCCTGCTCGAGCGTGCCGCCCGCGTCGGCGAACAGTACGGCAACGGATCCCTGACCGCGCTGCCGATCATCGAGACCCAGGCGGGCGACGTCTCCGCATACATCCCGACCAACGTGATCTCGATCACGGACGGACAGATCTACCTCGAGACGGATCTGTTCTACCAGGGCATCCGGCCGGCGATTTCGGTCGGGCTGTCGGTGTCACGCGTCGGATCGGCGGCGCAGCTCAAGGCGATGAAGCAGGTCGCGGGCCAGCTGAAGGGGGATCTCGCGCAGTTCCGCGAGCTGGCGGCGTTCGCGCAATTCGGCTCGGAGCTCGATGCGGCGACGCAGGGCAAGATCGAACGGGGCAAACGCATCATGGAGATCTTCAAACAGCCGCAGTACCACCCGGTCTCCGTCGAAGTTCAGGTGGCTGTGATCTGGGCCGTCCAGAACGGCCACATGGACGATGTGCCGGTTGAACGCGTGAAAGCATTCCAGGCGCATCTGACCGACTACCTGACGACCTTCCACGCCGATCTGCTCGAGACGATCGCACGGGAGCGGGTGCTCAGCGAGGCGGCAGCTGCAGGTCTGCAGACCGCCGCGACCGAATGCAAGCGGACCTGGCAATGAGCAGCGGACGCGGTTTACGCCGCCGCATCGCCTCGATCCGGGGCACCGCCCAGATCACCAGGGCGATGCAGATGGTGGCCGCCTCGAAGATGCGCAAGGCGCAGCAGGCCGCGCTCGCGGCCGGGCCGTTCGCGAGAACGCTGCACCGCATCCAGCGTCACGCGACCACCTTCGCCTCCGACTTCACGCATCCGCTCCTCGAAGTTCGCGAAATGCGCCGGCGCGCCGTCATCCTCATCGCCGCCGACAAGGGTCTGTGCGGCGGGCTCAACGCCAACGTCTTTCGGGTGGCGGCGCAGTTCGACCCCGAATCGACGATCTTCATCGCCGCGGGCCGGAAGGCCGCGCAGTTCGTCGCTCGCAGCCGGCGGCGCCTTGCCGCCGAGTTCGCCTACGGCGATTCGCCGCGCTTTCCGGAGGCGAGAGCGATTGCCGGGATGGCGCGCGATCTGTTCCTGCGCAAGGAGGTCGACGAAGTCGTCGTGGTCGCGACGCGCTTCGTCAACACGCTGACCCAGGAGCCGGTGTCGTTCCGGTTCCTGCCCGTGGGGGAACTCAAGGGCTTGAAGATTCCCGGCGTGGAGCCGGAGTCCGCGGACACGCGCGAGTGCCTGTTCGAGCCGCGTGCGGAGATCCTTCTCGCCTACCTGCTCCCGCGGTATCTGAACATCTCGCTCTACTTCGTCCTCCTCCACGCGAAAGCGAGCGAGCAGAGCGCGCGGATGGTGTCGATGAAGAGCGCGACCGACAACGCGGAGACGCTGGTCAGGGACCTGACGCTCGAATACAACACGCGGCGCCAGGGAAGCATCACCACGGAACTGCTCGAAATCGCCGGCGGCCAGGCCGGCTGACCGTTCGAGCCAGGGTGAGGACATGAACATCGGCAAAGTGGTGCAGGTGGCGGGGCCGGTCGTCGACGTCGAGTTCGGAGACGCGCTGCCGGCGATCCTCAACGCCCTGACCATCGAATACCAGGTGCAGCGCGAACCGGTGAAGCTCACGCTCGAAGTCCAGCAGCACCTGGGCGACAAGTGGGTCCGCGCGATCTCGATGTCCAGTACCGAGGGTCTCAAACGTGGCGCCGCGGCGATCGACCTGGGACGCCCGATCTCGATGCCGGTCGGCGAGGGCGTCATGGGGCGGGTGTTCGACGTGACCGGCAACCCGGTGGACGAACGCGGTCCGGTGCGCGCCGAGACGTTCTATCCGATTCATCGACCGCCGCCACCGCTCGCCGACCAGGCGACGTCGCCGCAGGTTCTGGCGACCGGTATCAAGGTGATCGACTTGATCTGCCCGTTCCTGAAGGGCGGCAAGGTCGGCGCGTTCGGCGGCGCCGGCGTCGGCAAGACCGTCGTCATCATGGAGTTGATCAACAACATCGCGAAGCTGCACGGCGGAGTCTCGGTCTTTGCCGGCGTCGGCGAGCGCTCCCGGGAAGGCAACGACCTGTACCACGAGATGTCGCAGGCCGGGGTCATCAACCAGGACGACCTGGGCGCCTCCAAGATCGCGCTGGTCTACGGACAGATGAACGAACCGCCCGGCGCACGCCTGCGCGTCGCGCTCTCGGGCCTCGCGATCACGGAGTACTTCCGCGACGAGAAGCATCAGGACGTGCTGCTGTTCATCGACAACATCTTCCGCTTCTCACAGGCCGGCTCTGAAGTGTCGGCGATGCTCGGCCGCACGGCGAGCGCGGTCGGCTATCAGCCGACGCTGGCGTCGGAAATGGGTGCGCTGCAGGAACGCATCACCTCGACCAAGAAAGGGTCGATTACGTCCTTTCAGGCGGTCTACGTCCCGGCCGACGACCTGACCGATCCCGCGCCGGCCACCACCTTCGCGCACCTCGATGCCACGATCGTCCTCGAACGCGCGATCGCCGAGCTGGGCATCTACCCGGCCGTCGATCCCCTAGCGTCGACGTCGCGGGCGCTCGCGCCCGAGATCGTGGGCGAAGAGCATTACGCCGTCGCGCGCGGCGTGCAGAAAGTGCTGCAGCGGTTCAAGGACCTGCAGGACATCATCGCGATCCTCGGCATGGACGAGTTGTCGCCCGAGGACAAGCTCACGGTGTACCGGGCGCGGAGGATTCAGCGGTTCCTGAGCCAGCCGTTCAGCGCCGCACAGGTGTTCACCGGCCGCCAGGGCCGCCAGGTACCCGTCGCCGACACCATTCGCGGATTCAAGGAGATCCTCGACGGCAAGCATGACGCTGTCCCCGAGAGCGACTTCTACATGAAGGGCGGCATCGACGAAGTATGGCCGGCAGCCTGAAGATCGATATCGTCACGCCGGAAGGGCTGGTGTTTTCCGAAGACGCCCTGTTCGTGGGATTACCCACATTCGAAGGGGCCATTGGCGTGCTGCCCCACCACGTCCACCTGATGACGCAGATCGTGCCGGGCGAGATGACCGTCCGCACCACCGCCGGCGATCGATACCTGGCCATCGGCGAAGGACTGGCCGAGATTACCGCGCATCACGTCACCGTCGTGACGGACATGGCGGTCGCGGTCGACAAGATCGACGAGGCGAAGGCGGAGGAAGCCCGCGAACGGGCCGCCGCGCGCCTCCGCGACAAGATCTCCGACGAAGAAGTGGCGTCGGTCAATGCCTCGCTCACACGGTCGCTGGCGCAGCTGCGCGTGAAACGCCGGCATCGCACGTAACCCACACGCGCGTCGCCGGCGGCGTCAGGAGGCGCGAGGCCGGGCATCCGCGTAGCCGGCCACCCGGCGCTGCCGGATGGATTCATGCCGTACGATTCCCAGCTTCTTCATGCGGAACCGGAGCGTGTTGGGATGCATGCCCAGCCGATCGGCCGCGTTCCCCAGACCGTTGATGCGCCACCCGCAGGTCCGCAGCACTTCCTGGATGTGCGTCCGTTCCACCGATACCAATGTCGAACCGGTCTCTGCCGGCGGCGGATCCTCGTCGCCCGCCGGGTTCCCGTCGAGCGTCAGGGTGTCGCCGGATGAATGAATGAGCGCACGCTCCACGACGTTCTCGAGCTCGCGGATGTTGCCCGGCCAGGAGTGCCGCTGCAGGACCGCCATGATCTCCTCAGGCACCTTCGTCACGCACCGGTGCAGCGCCTGCATGCGCTTGCGGATGATCGCCCATACCAGCGCCGGGATATCCTCGAGGCGCTCGCGGAGCGGGGGCAGGCGAATCGGGAAGACGTTCAATCGATAGAAGAGATCCGCGCGAAAGGCACCGATGGAGACGCCGTGCATCAGATCGTGGTGCGTCGCGGCAATGATGCGGACGTCCACGGCCTGGCTTTGCGACGATCCCAGGCGTTCGAACGTCCCCTCCTGCAGCACCCGCAGCAGCTTGGCTTGAAGATCGAGCGGCAGATCGCCGATCTCGTCGAGAAACAAGGTGCCGCGGTGAGCCAGCTCGAAGCGCCCCTGCCGCGGCGCCACCGCCCCGGTGAACGCGCCGCGCTGGTGTCCAAAGAGCTCGCTCTCGATGAGCGTCGGCGGCAGCGCGCCGCAATTGACGCAGACGATCGGACCGGCCCGGCGCGACCCGAGCGCGTGCAGCGCGCGCGCGAAGAGTTCCTTGCCGGTTCCGGTTTCGCCGAGCAGCAGCACGGTACTCGAGGTGTCGGCCACTTGCTCCATCCGGCTCAGCGCCGCCTGGAACGACGGACTGTCGCCGACGATGTCGGCGGGGCGCCGACCCACTGTGGGGGGGCGCGTGGAGGGCGTCGGCACCACCGTTCTCAGCTCTTTCCGGGCGCGCCGATACAGGGCGGCGGCCAGGATGTCCGCGAGGAGCTGCAGGTGGTCGAGGAGCCCCTCGGACCAGTCAGCGCGGTCCCGCCGCGTTCCAAATGCCCAGACACAGGTCGGCTGCCGGCCGACGCCTGCCCACACGATCACCGCAGACCTCAGCGACGGCTGCCGGAGCAGCGTCCCCGCGCCCGGGAGGCGGTCTGCATGGTGCTCGTCGACCACGATCGGCGCGCGGTCGACCGTGAGCGGCCGGATGACTTTGAGCAGGACGGAGAGTTCGACCGCCTGCTCACCGGGCCTGGCCGGCGATCGCCGCCAGTCGTGACCGGTCGTCGCGTGCTCCGAATATTCGAGCTGCGTTGCGCAGTCGACGCCGAGCGCTTCGCCCATCTCGGCCAGCATCGTCGTGACAGCGGTCGACGCCGCACGGTCGTCGGGCGTATCGAGGGAACCCGCACACTGGCGGACTGCGCGATTCAGCATCGTTCGCCAATCGGGGCGCCGGAAGACATTGATGTTGGACATGAACTGGGGCCTCGTCGAATAGTAGAAATCCGGTGGCAGGAGGATAGCGATAGCGGCGGAAATAAACATCTCCCTGTACTGCTAGGGGAAGCGCCAAAAAACCACAGCGTGTCTGCGGGCCACAGCGCCGCGGCGTCCCCGAGATTTCGGAGCGGCTCCAGGCAAACGGAGCCGCGCTCGGTCACGACCGCGCCGCACGCCGTCCCACGATGGAATTCGGAAGAAACGCGCACGTTTCCGCATCGCGCGGCATCGCCACCGCCTGGTATGCAGTGTGCTCCGTGCTCGCTCGGTCGATAGCCCTATCTTTGCCAACGGAGTGATGCACCTTGCCTACGCTTCTTGATCCGTCGGAGACCATCGCGCCTCCGGGGCTTCCGATCCCGTTCCACAAGCTGCTCAAGGTGGTCGCACTGGTCGACCGCCAGGATCCGCAGACGCGCGACCTGCTCGATCAGATCGCCGCCGAGGGTTTCGAGATCGAGCTGAGCGATCGCCTCGACCGCGACGTCTCCGCCGACGCCGGCGTGGGCGCGTTCATCGCGTTGGTCGACGGCGATCGGCGCGAGCAGGCGCGACGCCTGGTGCAGGCCGTGCGCGCGTTCGGCCTGCGGATGCCGTTCTGGGCGCTCGCCGATTCGCATCGCGTCTCGGACGTGGCGGTCCTCGGCCTCACCGGCGAAGTCGAGGGCTACATCTACCTCGGACAGCAGACGCCGGCGTTCTACGCGAAACAGGTGGTCGCGAGCGTCATCAAGTACGGCCTCAGCCTGCTCCCGCCGTTCTTCGGCGGCCTGATGTCGTACGACGCGGAAGCGAATGTCGCGTTCGCCTGCCCGGGCCATCAGGGTGGGGAGTTCTACCGGAAGTCGCCAGCCGGGCAGCTGTTCCTCAAGCACTTCGGCGAACGCATCTTCCGCAACGACCTGGGCAACGCCGACGTGGACCTCGGCGATCTCCTGATCCACGAAGGCGCCGCCGGCCTGGCGCAGCGGCAGGCGGCGCGGATTTTCGGCGCCGACCGGACCTATTTCGTGCTCAACGGCACGAGTACCTCCAACAAGATCGTGACCAGCGCGGTGCTCCGGCGCGGCGATCTGGTGCTGTTCGACCGCAACAATCACCAGTCGCTGCATCAGGGCGCGCTCGTGCAGGCGGGCGCCATCCCGATCTTTCTTCCAACGTCGCGCAATCCGTTCGGGATGATCGGGGCCGTCGACTGGGCGGCCTGGGACGAGGCCCAGCTGCGCGATCGGATCCGCTCGCATCCGCTGGTCACGGATCGCGAGCGCCATCGAGCGCCGCGGCCCTTCCGCCTCGCGTGCATTCAGCTCGCGACCTACGACGGGACGGTCTGCAACGTGCGCAAGGTGCTCGACCAGATCGGGCATCTCTGCGACTACGTCCTCTGGGACGAAGCCTGGATCGGGTACAACGCCTTCCATCCGCTGTTCGCGGATCACAGCCCGATGCGGCTCGAGCATCTCGACGCCGAGATGCCCGGTCTCTTCTCGACTCAATCGGCGCACAAACAGGGCGCCGGCTTCTCGCAGGCGTCGCAGATCCACAAACGCGATGAGCATCTGCGCGGCCAGAAACGCTTCGTTGGTCACAAGCGCTTCAACGAATCGTTTCTGCTCCACGGGACCACCTCGCCGTTCTATCCGCTCTTCGCCTCGCTCGACGTCAACGCGAAGGTCCACGAGGGCAGGGCCGGCGAGGCGCTGTGGGATCGCTGCATCGCGCTCGGCATCGAGATGCGGAAAAAGCTGCGCCAGTTCGGCCGCTACTACGCGCAGATCGGCCGCGGCGAGGAGGAGCAGTGGTTCTTCGACCCGTTCGTCCCCGACGTCGTCACGATTCGGGACTCGAAGGCGACCGCCGACGTCATCGACGCAACCTGGGAGGACCTGCCGACCGAGGTGCTCAAGGCCGAGCAGCAGTGCTGGACCCTCGCGCCTGATCGCACCTGGCACGGCTACCCCGGCTACACCGACGGCTACGTCATGGTCGATCCCAACAAGCTCACGCTCATCACGCCGGGCATCGACCGTCGCACCGGCGACTATCTCGACTTCGGCGTGCCGGCCACTGTGCTCGCCAACTTCCTGCGCGACCAGCGGGTCGTGCCCGAGAAATGCGACCTCAACAGCATTCTCTTCCTGATGACGCCGGCCGACGACGAAAGCAAGCTCAATACGCTGCTCGCCAAGCTGGTCAAGTTCAAGGACCTGTGGGACCGCGACGCACTGCTCGTCGATGTTCTCCCCCGGTTGTGCGCCGCGCATCGCGACCGCTATACCGGCTACACGCTACGGCGCATCTGCCACGAGATGCACGACTACTACCGGCGCGCGAACGTCAAGGAACTGCAGCGTCTCTGTTTCCGCGCCACGAGCTTCCCCGAGATGGCGCTGTCGCCGCAGGAGGCCTACCAGGCGCTGGTCGGCAACGAGGTCGACTACGTGCGGCTGACGGAGGTGTCGGGACGCATCGCCGCGACGCTGGCGCTGATCCATCCGTCCGGTGTCGGCGTGGTCGTGCCGGGCGAGCGCTGGGACGACCGCGCCCGGCCGATGCTCGACTACCTCCTCGCGTTCGAGGAATCGCTCAACCGTTTCCCCGGATTCAACCACGACGTCCAGGGTGTGTTCCAGGAACGCGTCGACGGTCGCGTCGCGTTTCACACCTACGTCGTCCACGAGTGACGCCCGCCACGCGCAGTGCCTGAGTGAAGTCGAGGCATTGGAACTAAATGCAACCACGAAGTCACGAAGCCACGAAAAAGCGGACTGGTTCGGATTTTCTTCGTGTTTTCGTGTCTTCGTGGTTGCTTTTGGCACGGCTGGGCTCGGCCGAGGCTGCCGGTCCCGACCGGTCGTGTTTGGTGACTACATGCCGTAATCGGTTGTGAGTGGCCCGCGCGGGGTCCTTGTATTCCTGCCCGGGATTTCCGGACCTGTTCTTGCCCCCCCTCACCGGGTGCGACAAACGGATCGACGGCCCGCCGAACAGAAAGGCAGGTAGTGGAATTTATGCGAGGGACACGGCTGCGCCGGCGCGCAGCTCTTGCGGTGGTCCTGCTGGGGCTCGCGTGGGCGCCGCAGGCGGGGGCCGATGACCATGTCCGCGGCGTCATCGCGGGCCGTGGCGTCGGCGGGGCGCTGACGCTCTACGCAGATGATGGAACGACCGTCACGCTGATCATGAGCGACGCCACCAAAGTTCGCCGCGAGATCAACATGCGAACGTTCAAGGTGAGTTCGTCCGTGCTGATCCCCGGCCTCCGCGTCGAGGCCTCGGGCGAATTCACGGCACCGGACCGCTTCGTGGCGGTAAGGGTGCGCTTCGGCGGATCGGATCTGAGACTCGCGCGGGCGATCCGCGGCGGCATCGAGCCGACAGACCAGCGGAGCCTCGAAAACCAGCGGCGTATCGCCGACAACGCGCGCTTGATCGACCAGCAGCAGCAGACGCTGCGACAGCAGGAGGAGAAGATCGCAGCGAACCGCGATCAGATGAGAGCGAACGACGAGAAGATGGTGGCGACCACCGGCGCGCTCGGCAGCCGGATCGGCGCCCTGGACGACTTCGCGGTCATATCGAAAGTCGTCGTCTACTTCGGCAACGGCAAGGCGTCCATGTCATCGGACGACAAGGCCGCCTTGCGGCAGCTCGCCGAGCAGGCCAGAGCCCTTCCCGGCTACATGGTGCAAGTGGAAGGCTATGCATCGGCCGTCGGTTCGTACGATGCGAACCAGCGGCTGAGCATGCGGCGCGCCGACGCCGTGGCCGCTGTGCTGAACCAGAGCGGCATTCCGCCAACCAAGATGGTGGTGCCGGCGGCGATGGGCGCCACCCAGCAGCTCGCCCCGAACGCGACTGCCAAGGGCCAGGCCGAGAATCGGCGCACCGTGGTCACGCTGCTCCAGAACAAAGGAATCAGCGAGAAGTAACTCCAACAACGAGTGCAGGACCGCACTCACAGCAAAGGAAAAAAGGACAATCATGCGTGCAGCAACATATCTCGTGGCCGTCGCATTTGCGGCGGGTCTGCCAGCAACGGCGATGGCGCAGACTACAACAGCGGCGCCGGCGCCGGCGCCGGTCTACTCAGCCAACGACGCCGGTCAATGGTTCGCCTCAGGGTTCATCGGTTCGAACTTCAGCTCGAGCCTTCACAGCAACCTGGACCTGGACAACGTTGACATCGACAACAACAACAGCGCGAGCTTCGAGTTCGGCGGGAACATCGGCTACACGTGGAACCGCGTGTTCGGCGTCGAGTTCCTGGCGGACTTCACACCGACCTTCGGCGTCTCCAACATCCTCAACATCGACGACGCCAACCGCCTCGTCGATGACCCGCGCGTGACCACGTACATGTTCAACGCCATCGCCGGCATACCGATCAGCGCCGGCCGCTTTGAGCCCTATGTGTCCGGCGGCTTAGGTGGCGTGTCGCTGGTGGCCGATGTCCGGGACAGCCTCCTGGATCCGGACTCCACGAGTCGGAGCAGCCTGACTCGGCTTGGCGGGAACATTGGTGTCGGGCTGTATACGTTCGCGGAGAGTATCGGTTTCCGCGCTGACCTCCGCTACTTCCGCGCTTCGACCGACAACAATCGAACGGCGACGATCCTCGGCGATCGAATCGTAGAGGACCTGGTAGGGGGTCTGAGTTTGTGGCGCGCGAACGTCGGCATCGCTTTCCGGTGGTAGGTAGATCGACTCTCAGAGCGGGCGCGGGCCGCGGGGCTCGCGCTCGCCCCTCACCGTGCCTTCCTCCGCGTCACCCCGAGACCTTGTCGATCTTCCACGAACGCCGCCGCCTGCTCGTCGGGATCGGCAAAGTGCTGGGCCACCGCTCGATCGAGCCGGACCTGCCACGCTCGAAGCGCCGCGCCGCGGTCGTCCGGCAGCATCGCGGTCAGGTCGCACATCAACGCGCGCAACCGCCGGATCACCTGCACGCTGCCGCCGCCGTAGGTCCGGATTTCGTCGAAGGCCAGCCGCACGAAGTCATCCCAGGTTGGCAACGGCACGATCACTCGCACGACTCCGTGCTCGTCGCGCAACACCCCTTCCTCGAGACGGCGGCGCCCGAGACGCAGCAGGAGATCGCCAATCTGATCGAGCGCCTGCACCGCGGTCGTGGGATCGTTGATCGCCGGCGAGAGCGCGCGAATGGCGATGTCGACGAGCAGGCGGATGGCGTACTTCGGATCCTGCTCGAACGTGCGTTCCGTTCCGCGCTGGATGGCGCGGGACGCCGCGACCGGGTCGATGGGCCGCTCGGCGCCGGCGACCCGCAGGAGCGGTGACGATTCCATGACGGTGTCGCCCACCGCGACGACCACTTCGATCGTGCCCCTGACCGCGCCGGCCAGCCGCATCAGCCTGGCGAGGTCGATGGCTTGCACTGCGCACGGCCGCCCGCTGTGCGTCACCACCTGGCCCGGCCCCGTGACGGCGACGGTGTCGCGGTCATCGGGTCTACCCGCCGCGTACGGTTCCGGGTACAACTCGGCGATCACCTCCCGGCCGCGATCGCCGATGAAGGTCAACATGCGCTGGATCTGCAGCAGCGCGATGCGCTGGATCAGGGCGACGAACATGCCGATGCTGGCGAGGAGCAGCGCGATCACCATCCAGGTGCTGATCAGCGGCACGTCCGCGGCCTCCCCTCGATCCACCCAGGCCAGCGCGGCGACCGCGTAGAGGAACGTGGTCGTGAATATGCCGAGTGCGTGCGCGATCACCGGATCGCGCGCGAGCCAGCGCACGAGTCTCGGGGAATACGCCGTCGCACTGAACTGGACCATCAGGAAGGTCAGCGAGAAGACGATCGCCGTCAGCGCCATCATGCCCGAGGCGACCGCGGAATAGATCGCGGTCGCGCTGGCGGCGCTTACCGCGGACCCGAGCTCCGGCAAGAACCGGCGCTCCAGGCGAGGCAGCAGGATGCCCATCGCAATCGCCGCGACCGCGTACAGGCACGGAACTGCCCAGACCGCCGACCGTTCACGTGCTCGACGCCAGTGCATGGACATGAAAGGAAAGGGCGAGTGCCGCCGGCGGACGACGGGAGCACGCCGTCCAGCGACACTCGCTTCGCGCAGACCGCCCGGGCCCTTCCGGGGACCGCCAGGGGTCGCGCGCGAACTGCCTAGCGGCGTCCGCCGCCGCCGCGCATACCGCCGCCGCCGCGCATCCCGCCGCCGCCGAAGCTGCGACCGCCACCGCCAAAGCTGCGGCCGCCGCCGTAACCACCCCTCGGGCGATAGCTGCCGGAGCGAGCACCGCTCGCGCGCGACAGATCGCTCGTCCGCCGCGCCCCGTCGTAGCGGGCGCCGCGATCGCGGTTCAACTGATCCAGCGTGCCGGAGCTCGCGGCTCGATCCCGCGCCCCGCTCCACGCTCCGCTCGTGCCGACCGGACGCTGCGCGTCGTTCCAGCCGCCGCTGCCGTACCTCTGCCACGAGCCGCCTTGATTGCGATACACGTTGCCGTCGCGACCGGCGTAGACGTCACCGCTGCCGGTGCGCCCGATCGCTCCACCACTCTGCGGCCCGCGTCGAGACACCGCGGTCCCGCCCCGGCTGCCCTGGGAGATGCGTCCGGTGTTTCCGGTGGCGTTGCGGGTCGCCCGCGTCGTCTGCGCCCATGCATCGCCGCGTTGGACCGCGGCCGACCCCCAGCTGCCGTAGACGTTCGAACCTCGAACCGCGGCGGCACTGGTGCCCGTGCGCGGGTTGTAGGCACCGACGGCGCCACGCGCGCCGCCCGGGCCGTACGCCGCCGCGCCGCGCGCGTAGGTGCCGGTCGACGGGCTGTACCGCGCGCCGTAGCCCGCGCCGCCGTTCGGTCCGTACACGCCGGCGCCGCGCGAATAGCTCCCGGTCCAGGGGTTGTAGCGCGCGCCGTACCCGTAGCTCGGGTAGTTCGGCAGATACGCAGGGTAGAGACCGCTCCAGCCGACGTACGGCGGGTAGTAATACCCGGAGCCCCACATCGCGGTGCCCCACGCGACCATCATGCCGCCGTAGGCCGCCGCGGCGGCGTACTCCACCCAGTCGTCGTCGTAGTCTTCGACGGTGACCTGGGTGACGTTGTACGCGGGCGAGCTGATCGGAATTTCATAGATGGCGCCGGGCACCGAGTCGGCGACCTGCCAGGGGCCGGAGGGCGCGGACGAGAAGAACCAGACCCCCTGGAAGCACATGTAATACAGATCGCCAACCTTGATGATGTCCCGGTCGGTGTTCATGGCGCGCGCCACGGTGGTCTGCTCGATTGGATCGAACCGCGGCTCACCCTGATAGCTGACGGCCGGCGCCTGAACCTCCTTCCGGTTCACACGCGCGGTCTGGGGCACCTGCGAGAGCAGCACCGCTTCGAGCGCCTGGCGCGTGCCGGGCACCGACGCGAGGATGCGCGACCGCGGGTGGTCGAGCGGGAGACGGTCGAAGTCGTCCGGCAGGATCGGCGTGGTGAACGTCCACGGTCCGTCGAGCCCCGGCGACGAGAACCAGCGGCCCGACACCAGATAGTAGATGAGCCCATTGGCGCCCTGACGGAAGACGTCGCTTTCGGTATTGCTCAACCACATCAGGCTCGTTCCCTGTACGGGCAGGGGCTTCGGTACGCCGTCGAACAGAATCAGCTCGGCGGGGGTCGTGCTGACGAGCACCACCGGCAGATGACCCGGCGCCTGCGTTGGCGGGAGCGCCGCTCTGACGTCATCCCAGTTGCCGTCGGCGGGCAGCGCGGCAAAGGACGCCGGCAGCACCTTGGCAGCCGTCCACGGGCCGTTGATCGACGGGGCGGTTTGCCACGCCTTTTCCACGCGCAGGTACAGGCGGCCCGCGGCCGCATCCACGAACAGATCCCAGTTGGTATTGACGGCGAACTTCAACGCGTTCTGGGCGATCGGACTCCAGATCGGATCGCCGTCGAGGTTCACGAGCACGGCCGGTCGCTGGCTCACGAATATCCGCGGCGGATCGCTCCGCACGCCGTTCACGTTGCGCGGGGTAATCTGGCTGGTATCGACGCTGGCCAGCACGCGATCGAGCGCGAGAATGCGCTCCTCACGCGGCACGGCGTCTTTGATCTCGGCGACCGCGGCCTTGACCGCGTCCTTGTCCAGGGTCGGAAAGCTCGCCTCGGTGATCGTGAACTCGGAGAAGTTCACCAGCCGCTCGGCCAGCGCGACGCGGGTGTCGCTCTCGATCTTGATCGTGCCGAGCGCCGGCTTCGGCGCACTCGGCGCCTGGTACGCGACAGCCGCGTAGAGCGTCATCTTCTTCTGATCGGGCCAGCTCTCGACCTGCGGCTGATACAGGATGACGCGGGCGCCGGTCGCGGTCGTATAACCCCGGGGCCAGCCGCCGTCGCCGGCAGGTAGCGTGGACCGCTTCGTCTGAGCAGCAGTCGACGAGACGGTCGGTTTCACGGTCTGCAGGGCGACGAGCGGCGTGGCTGCGAAGATGAGAAAGCTGAAAAGCGTGAGGTAAGCGGCGAAGAGTTTCATGTCCGTTCTTGCGGCGGCGGGGCCTGCTGGTCGTGCTGCAAGTCCTGCTCCGGGGACCGGTAGCGTGCCGTGACCGGCGACCGCGATCACAACTCGCCGAACCGATCACCGCCCGTCGTGATCGGGAGAGACACAATTTGCGCGCATGGTCGGCGCGGGTCCGGGCCGTCGCGGCTGCCGGCGGCGGACCTGACACCACAGCAAGAGGGCCGCGATTGGGTCTTCCGAGACGGCGCCGAGCGCTCGGAAGCGGGTGACCGTGACGACGACGTTCCGTCACGGGTCGGGCTTGTGCACCTCCTGCTATCGCAACACGCGTGCCGCGTCAGGCACCGGCGATGTGGACGCCGGTGCGAGACGGGTCGCGAACGATGCCCAGCTTCTTCATACGGAATCGCAGCGTGTTCGGGTGGAGACCCAGGCGCTCGGCGGCGTTCCCGGGACCGTTGATCCGCCCGCGGCAGGCACGCAGCACCTCTTCGATGTGCACCCGCTCGACGGCCGACAACGTCGAATCGTCGACCGGCGCCACCGCCTCCGCCCGCGCGGTCGGGTCGTCGAGCAGCCGCAACGTATCGCCGGTCGAGTGAATCAGCGCCCGCTCGATGACGTTCTCGAGCTCGCGGATGTTGCCCGGCCAGTCGTAGCGCTGCAGCGTCTCCATCACCTCCTCCGGCACCCGTTTGATCCACCGGTGCACGGCGCGCTGCCGCTTGTGGATCAGGTGCCAGACGAGGCCGGGGATGTCGTCGCGTCGCTCGCGGAGCGGCGGGAGACGAATCGGGAAGACGCTCAGCCGATAGGTACAAATCGTCGCGGAAGCTGCCGTCGGCGACGGCTTTGCCGAGATCCCTGTGCGTCGCCGCGATGATGCGCACGTCGACTTTCTGGCTCGTCGACGAGCCGACGCGCTCGAACGTTCCCTCCTGCAGCACGCGCAGCAGCTTGGCCTGCAGGTCGAGCGGCAGATCGCCGATTTCGTCGAGAAACAGCGACCCGCGATGCGCCAGCTCGAATCGCCCCTGGCGGGTCGCGATGGCGCCCGTGAACGCGCCGCGGGCGTGGCCGAAGAGCTCGCTCTCGATCAACGTCGGCGGCAAGGCGGCGCAGTTGACGACCACGAGCGCGTTGGCCCGGCGGGGTCCGTGCGCGTGGATGGCGCGCGCAAACAACTCCTTGCCCGTCCCGGTTTCGCCCAGAAGCAGCACCGTGCTGGACGTCGGGGCGACCTCTTGCACGCGAGCCAGCGCCGCGCGCAGCGAGAGGCTGGCGCCGACGACGCCGTCGAACTCGGGAATCGGCGCCTCGTCGTCGGCGGGTTCCTGCTCCTGCTCGATGCGCGCCGAGAGCCGTTTGAGCTCGGCGCGGCTCTCGCGCAGCGCCGCGTCCTGCCGGCGCCGCTGCAGCGCGCCGCCGAACAGCGTCGCGAGCATACGGAGCCGCTCCAGCAAGGCTGGCGGCCACGCGTGCGTGGCGCGGACGGTCTCGAGCGAGAGCGTGCACACCAGCTCGCCGGCGACCTGGACCGGGAGCACGACCGCCGATCGCAGCGGCGTCCGGCGCAGATACTCCAGCACCGTCGGCGTCAAGGTCTGCGCCGGCAGATCGGCGGGAATGCGCTCCAGCACCAGTGCGTCGCGATCCGGACGCAGTCGCTCCCACAGCCACGCCGTCTCGTCGATGTCGACGGCGACCTCTCCGGATCCGAGCGACGGGTCGGCCCAGAACAACACCTTGACCACGTCGCCGTCCTCGCCGTACTCGACGAGCGTGGCGCGATCGACGCCGACCGTTTCGCCGATGCGCTCCAGCGCCGACGTGATCGCGGGCTCGAGCTCGGCGAACTCGATATGGGCTAACGAAGACGAGAATTCAGCGGCGAGTTGATCTCGTCTGCCGACACCAGTATTCGATGCCGGCCGCAACGACCGTGTCCATTGTGTCCGTCCCCTGTACGTGTCCTGCCGGTCGTCGAGACGTCGAGCCGGCATCTGTTCGGTAATCACCCCGGGGCAGTCCTCGACGTGTCCGACAGAAATGGGGGCGGGCTTTGTTCGAAACGATGCGACGACAGATTGAGAAGCGCCGGATAGCTCGCGTCCGCAGCCGGGTCCGGCACCGGCACGCGGGCCTCGATCGACGTGCCCTGGCCGGGCGCCGAGCGAACCTGGAGCGCGCCGCCGATCGAGCGGACGCGTTCGCGAATGCTGACGAGTCCGAGACCTTCGACACGCTGATCGGCGACGAACCCGACACCGCCGTCCTGAACGGTCAACACCAGGCCCTGTCGATCGCAGGTGAGCGTCACCTGGGCCGACGACGCCCGGCTGTGTTTGACGACGTTGGACAGCGCTGCCTGGGCGATGCGGAAGACGCAGAGCCCGATGTCGCTCGACACCGGCGGGACGCCGATGTCGGAGAAGTGCACCACCACGCCGTACTCCGACATCTCGCGGCACTCGCTGGCGATCGCGCCGACCAGGCCAAGCGCATCCAGCTTGGTCGAATGCAGCCGGTGCGACAGCGAATGCACTTCGCGGGCAATGATCTCGCTGTCTTCCCACAGCTGGTCCAGGATGACCGAGACGTCAGGCGCGTTGCTGACGCGCTGCCGCAGGTCGTGCATCCGGATGGATACGAGCGCCATCCGCTGGCCGACGCTGTCATGCAGGTCGCGCGCGATGCGGCGGCGCTCGTCCTCCTGGGCGGCGATCAGTTTTCCGCTCAGCTCGCGAAGCGTCTGCTCCGCCTCCCGCTGAACCGTGAAATCGATCGCGCCGCCCAGATACCCGGCAAACGACGTATCGACGTCGTACCGCGGGACGCCCTTGTCGAGCAGCCAGCGATACTGGCCGTCGTGCTGCCTGATGCGGAACTCCATCGAGAACGGCGCTCGCTTGGCGAACGCGCGCAGATAGGTGCCCATGCACCGCTCCCGATCCTCGGGGTGCACGGCTTCCAGCCAGCCGACGCCGAGCTGGCGCTCGAGCGGCTGCCCGGTCATCTCGATCCACGTGCGATTGACGTACTCGCAGCCGCCATCGATACCGGATATCCACACGCCAACCGGCAGCACATCCGCGAGCCGGCGGAAGCGTTCTTCGTTCTCCCGCACCATCAGGTCGGCGCGTTTCCGCTCCGTGATGTCCGTGTGGGTGACGACGGCGCCGCCGTCCTCGTGCTGGAGCGGCGTGGTCTTCATCAGAAACCAGCGCTCGGCTTCCCCATCGGCGACGGGGTACTCGATTTCGTATTCGACCCGCCGGCGCTCGCACACGGCCGCGACGCCGGCGGCCACGTCTTCGGCCGTCACGCATCCGTCGCGGGCGGCGGCCCGGCACAGGTCGAGAAAGTTCGCACCGGGCTCGACTCGATCGGTGCCCGCGGACGGCCACCGGGCCTCGGCCCACGAGGCGTTGACGGCGAGAATCGTTCCGCGGCGGTTGAGCACGGCGATACGGGCTGGCAGCGACGACAGAATGGCGTCCTTCAGCGCGTGGCCGCGTTGCAGGGCCTCGCTCGACCGCTTGCGCTGGATGTCGCCGGCGACGAGGGTCGAAAACATTTTGAAGCGGTCGATTTCGTCGAGCGACCACGCCTCCCGCCGCCGCCACGCGATCCAGCAGATGGCACCGAGCACGGCGCCGTCCGCATCGAGCGGCGTGACCAGGATTGACGCGTTCGGCTGCTGCCGGGCCAGACGCTCGCGCAGGGGACGCGGCAGTTCGTCGATCGTCGCCGAGACGACCGGCCCGCGCTGCAGCCTGGCGGGCGACCAGGCGGGATCCCCGGGATCGCCAGCCTGCCAGAGCCAGACGTCGTCCACGTTCATCGCGTCGGCCAGTCGTCGCAGGCTCTCGTCCATGACCACACCTGAACCGACGGACCCCGCCAGCAGGACGTCACCGACCGCCGTCCGGAATCTCCTCGCCTTGCGGAGTGATTCATCGAGCCGGCGTCGTGCTTGTGTCTGCACGGCGAGCATCACGACCAGCGCGGCCACGATGAGCGCGGCAGCCGAGACGCCCGCGATCCAGGTGCTCCAAAGACTCACGGCCCTCCTCAGGACACGAGATGCTGGTGAACCGCAAACCGGATCAGCTCCGCACTGGTCTTGATGTGCAGTTGCTCCATGATCCGGTACTTGTGGAACGCAACGGTCGCTGTCGAGATCTGCAGGATGTTGCCGACCTCCTTCATCGATTTGCCTTCGGCAATCAGCTGCAGCACTTCGCATTGCCGCGTGGTGAGCTCGCGGCCCCGCTCGTCTCCGTCGCGGCGCCGCATCAGCGATTGCACGACGCCGCCGGTCACGAGCGAGGTCACATACGAACGACCCTTCAACACTTCGTGGATCGCCGTGAGCAGCTCCGCACCGGCAGAGCGCTTGAGCAGATACGCCGAACCGCCGGCGCGAAACGCCTCTGCCGCGATGTCCGGATCCTCGGAGACCGTGACGAACACCAGCTTGATGGACGGATCCATCTTTCTGATGTAGCGCGCGGCATCGAGACCGTTGAGCAGCGGCATCGCCACGTCCAGCACGATGACCTCAGGACGCAAGTCTCGGGCCGCGGCGAGCAGCGCGCGCCCATCGGTCACGGTGCCGATGACTTCGCACGCCGGTTCAAGGAGCTTCTGAAACGCTTCGGCGATGAGCGTGTGATCGTCGGCGATGATTAGGCGCGGCATCAGTCCGTCCCTCCGGTGGTCATTGCGGTCACGGAATGCCGTGACCGGCAGCCATCCATCAACGGGCGAATCCTAAGCGCCCGCGTCCGATCGTCCGTAACGGTTGGTCGCCGTCCGGCGGAGAAAGCGGCTCTCGACGAGCGTGTGAATCAACGCGTCGCACGTCGGCGCGTCGAGTCCCCACAGTCGCTGAATCTGGGCCTTCGTGAGACGAAGGCCAGGATCCTCCAGATATTCAGCGCGAACGAGCCGCAGCCAATCCGTCAGTGGCGCATTGTCGGTAGGCATAGGCGGTCCTCGGGAGGCAACCACCGTACCAGCGACGCCGGAGCGCAACTACAACAGTTAATAGGGGGATAGGTTAGCTACCCCCGGCCGCCGCTCGCAATACCGCAGATCCCGTAGTTTCTCGATCTCGAAATGGGCCTGAGTGGACTTAAACAGACTCCAGCGACATTGACGAATCGACCCCGATCGGGCGATCAGGGTTCGATGATTCGGTGTCGCACGGCGTATCGGACAAGGCTGGCTACGGAGTGGACCCCGAGCTTCGTCATCAACCGCGCGCGATGGGTTTCAGCGGTCTTTGGACTGATGCCCAGCTGCGAGCCAATCTCCTTGTTCCCGCGGCCTTCGCTCAGAAGCTGCAGGACTTCTCTTTCACGGAGCGTCAAGCGATTCTTCAGCCTGCTCGCAATCGATGTGACCGCCGTCCCCTTCGGTTCGAAATGGACCTGCGGCGAGACGTACTGCCGGCCGGCCAGGACGTGTTGCACGGCGGCCACGAGCACGTCGAGCGGGTCGGACTTGAGCACGTAGCCGAGTGCTCCTGCGTCCAGCGCGTCGGCGACCATGTTCTCAGCCTGGTACATCGTCAGGACGAGGATTCCAGTTTTCGGCAGCAGGCGATGGATGCGGCGCGTCACGTCGATGCCGTTCAGGCCAGGCATCGAGACGTCGAGCACGGCAAGATCCGGCTTGAGCACGACAGCGAGCGCCAGCGCCCGGAGCCCATTTTCAGCCTCGGCACACACTTCCCAGTCCGGCTCCGAGCTGAGCATGCCTCGCACGCCCACCCGCAAGACCTCATGATCGTCGGCGATCAGAATCCGCATGCCGGCCACCGATCACCCTGTGGATAGGCACGCGGACCCCTACTCGTCGTCGTTGGCGCCGAGTTGAACCACATGCCGCTGGCACTCATGTGGGGTTGCCAATGATATTGCCACGATCAAATGGCCGAACGTGTAAATGTGTGTAAGTAGTTCGTAACGATCGTGTCGCCGAAATGCTCGAGCTACTCACGGCATTTGGTGACGGTCCCGCCCCCTTTTCGGCCTGTTCTCAGCGATCTCTGGTGATTACACGTGGAGCCGCTCTTGCGAATTCACCCGGTACTGGTGTGCCGGGTTCGGTCGTTCGCACGACCCCGCCAGCCGTTCATGGCACGCCACGCCCCGCCGCAGGAGTTGAGATCCATGTCCGGTCCGGTCTCTGCCCGCGCCATCCCCACCCGTTTTCTCCGTGCCGCCGCGTTGCTGATCGCCCTCTCTCCTCTCACCGCCGGCGCGCAGGATGGCAACGCCCCATCGGATCCGGCGCAGCCCGCCGCGATCGCGCCGTCGCATTCCACCAGCCTGCTGAATGATCCGAAATTGATTGCCGCCGCGATCGATCTCGCGCGCGACAAATTCGGCGATGGTGGCGGTGGACCGAAGAACGGCTTTTATCCGGAACTGTCCAACATGGTGACTGGCGCGGGCTGGGTCTCTGCGGGTCCCGGGTACCGGCGATTCTTCTCAGACGACCGCGTCATGGTTGACGGATCCGCCGCGCTCTCGTGGCATCTCTACAAGATGGTGCAAGGCCGCGTCGAGCGTTCCAAGCTGGTGGGGGATCGTCTGGTCGTCGGCGTCCAGGGGATGTGGCAGGACGACACGCAAGTGAGCTACTTCGGCCTCGGATCGAATTCGATCGAGGACGATCGCAGTCAGTACCGGTTCCAGACGCACGACGTCGTCGGCTACGCGACGTATCAGCCGACGAGTTCGGTGGCGATCAGCGGCGAGTTCGGATGGCTTGGCCGCCCGAAGGTTCTCCCGCCCGGCGGCACCTTCAGAGGCGACTTCCCCTACACTCGTGAGGCCTACCCCGCCGATCCGGGCGTGAGCCTCGCCACGCAGCCGTCGCTCCTCAGCTCGGAGGCGGCCCTGACGGCCGATACGCGCGACCATCGCGGCTATCCGACGAGCGGCTACGTGTACCGCGCCGGCCTCACCCACTACATGGATCGCAGCGGCGGGACGTTCAGCTTCCGCGAGTACCAGGCCGAGGCACTGCAGCTGGTCCCGCTCGGCACAGGAAAGGTGACGCTCGTCCTGCACGGATGGACAGTCGCCGGCGACGTTCCCGACGGTCATGAGATTCCGTTCTACCTGCTGCCGGCGCTGGGCGGCAACAACACGCTGCGGAGCTACTCGAACTTCCAGTTTCACGATCGCAATCTCCTGGTCTTGAATGCCGAGTCGCGCGTGCGGCTCACGCCGCACATCGACGTGGCGTTGTTCGCCGACGCGGGCAACGTCGCCCACCGGTTCGCCGATCTCAATCTGGACAAGACCTCGTACGGCGCCGGCCTGCGACTCCACACCACGACGACGACGTTGGCGAGGGTGGATGTGGCGTACGGCGGCGAGGGTTGGCGCGTCGTGTTCCGCACGACCGAGCCGTTCCGCCTGGGTCGGATCAGGCGGCACGTCGCCGCCATGCCTTTCATGCCGTAGAGAGGCGAACCATGGTTGTTGCGCGATCGTATCTTCCAGCCGTCTTTCTCATCATCGTGGCGAGGTACGTGCCGCGACGTCGGGAGCTTCTGCGTCGCGGCGCGGCGCTGCTCGCGCTCCTGGTCATCGGCGTCTCCACGCCGTCGGCGCAGCGTGCCGCGCTCCCCGCCCGGCCGAACTCGGTGAAGTTCGCCGTCATCGGCGACAGCGGCACCGGCGATCGGCCGCAATTCGACATCGCGCAGCAGATGACGGCCGCGCGCGCGCGCTTTCCGTTCGAGCTGGTCATCATGCTCGGCGACAACATGTACGGGCGGCAGCAGCCGCAGGATTTCGTGGACAAGTTCGAGCGTCCGTATGCCGGCGCTCCTCCAGGCCGGCGTCTCCTTCTACGCGTCGCTCGGCAATCATGACAATCCGGGGAGCGTCTCCTACAAGGGCTTCAACATGGGCGGCGCGCGCTACTACTCCTTCGTCAGGAAGCAACGTGCGGTTCATCGCGCTCGACAGCAACCAGCTCGACCCGCGGCAGCGGGCGTGGATCGACGGCACGCTGCAGCAGGCCGAGGAGCCGTGGAAGATCTGCTACTTCCACCATCCGCTGTACTCCAACGCCGGCCGTCACGGATCCGATGTCTCGCTGCGCGTGGCGCTCGAACCGCTGCTGACCAAGGGCGGCGTCAACGTCGTCTTCGCGGGACACGACCACGTCTACGAACGGCTGACGCCACAGAAGGGCATCGCGCATTTCGTCGCGGGGTCGGGCGGGAAGCTGCGCCAGGGCGACGTGCGGCCCTCGCCGACGCGGGCGGCGTTCTACGACCAGGACCAGGCGTTCATGCTCGTCGAGATCGACGGCGACGACATGCACTTCCAGGCCGTCAGCCGCACCGGCGCGATCGTCGATTCCGGTGTCATTCAGCGGACACCGAAAACGTAGGAGCAGGACGATGCGATCCCATGCCGCGGCGGCACACCCGCTCCCACGACACCACACCCGGCGGAAGGGCGGCCACTCCGTGTTCGCCATGCTCATCGGTCGCTTTCTACTGCTACCGCTCGGCGCGGTGATCGCCCTGGTCTGGGCCAATACGGCCCCCGAGAGCTATTTCGGCTTCTCGGTTCCGGCGAGCGTTCTTCGTCAACGAGATCGGCATGGCGTTGTTCTTCGCGCTCATCACCCAGGAGATCGTCGAAGCGCTGATGCCCGGCGGCGCGCTGCACTCGTGGCGCCGCTGGAGCGTGGCGCTGGCTGCGTGCGGTTGGCGGCATCGCCGGCGCGGCCGGCGTATACCTCGCAATCGTCCACTACCGCTACGAGACGATGCTCACGACCGGATGGCCGATCGTCTGCGCGATCGATATCGCCGCCGCGTACTACATGCTGAAGACGATGCTGCCGCGCAGCGGCGCGCTGCCGTTCGCGCTGTTGCTGGGGATTGCCACCGACGCGTTCGGCATCCTGGTCATCGCGCCGCGCCATCCCGTTCTCTCCTCTCACGCCGGCGGCGTGACGCTGTTGGTGCTCGCGCTGGGGCTCGCAGCGCTGCTGCGCACGATGAAGGTCCGGGTGTTCTGGCCGTATCTCGGGGTCTGCGGCACGCTGGCGTGGGTCGCCTTTTATTGGGAGGGGCTGCATCCGGCCTTCGCCCTGGTCCCGATCGTCCCGTTCCTGCGGCACGAGCCGCGGCGGCTCGACCTGTTCGCGGATCCGCCCGACGACGACGCAGTCCATCACTTCGAGCACGAGTGGAACACGGCCGTGCAGCTGATCCTGTTCCTGTTCGGGCTCGTGAACGCCGGAGTGACAGCTCCCGGGAGGCTACGACACCGGTACGTGGGCCCTGCTGGTCGCCGCACTGGTCGGGCGGCCATTGGGGATTCTCCTGGCGGTCGGCGCGGCGGTAGCGGTCGGCCTGCATTTGCCGCGGCGGATTGGCTGGCGCGAGATCGTCGTGATCGCCCTCGCGTCGTCGACTGGATTCACGATCGCGCTCTTCTTTGCCACCGGGATTCTGTCGAACGGCCCGGTGCTTTCACAACTCACTGTCGGCGCGCTCGCCACGGCAGCCGGCGCGCTGCTCGCACTCGGCGCCGGACGTCTTCTCCGCGTCGGACGCTTTGCATCATGACCGGACAGGCACGACTCCAATGTCTTTTCGTCTGAAACGCGACGCCTCGATTGCCAGCGAGATTCGGCGGCTCGTCTCGAGCCAGCTCGAAATCGCCATCTCGGAATTGCGGACGGTGGGCGATCCGGAGAGCGACGACGCGGTCCACGACGCGCGGCGGCGCGTGAAGAAGATCCGGGCCGTGATCCGGCTGGTGCGGCCGGCCCTCGACAAGCGCTATCGGGCGGTCGATCGCGAGCTCAAGGACGTCAGCAAGCTGCTCGCGCCGGTCGCCGACGGCCAGGGCATCATCGAGACGCTCGATCAGCTGGCGCACCGCTACCGGAAGCTGCTGCCATCGCACGCCGTGCGATCGATTCGCGCCGGCCTGCGGGAGCGCAGCGCGAGAATCGATCGCGAAGCCAACCACCGGGGGCTCATCCAGATCGCCGCGGAGACGCTGCGCGGCGAACGCAAGCACGTCAAGAATTGGGCGATTTGCGGCGACGGCTTCGACGCCATCGCGCCTGGCCTCGAGGAGAGCTACCGCCGGGCTCGCGACGGCATGATGCTCGCGTGGTCGAAGCCGAAGGCGAGCCACTATCACTCCTGGCGGCGGTACGTGAAAGACCATTGGTTCCACGTCCGGCTCCTCGAAGACAACTGCGACAATCACCTCCTCGCCTACCAGCGCCGGATCGAGGCGCTCGACGGCGTGCTGGGCGAGTACCACAACCTCGTCATTCTCCGCGAGGTGCTCGTGTCGGACGGCTACACCAGCCGCCGCGAAACCGCGCGCTGCCTCGGCGTCGTGTCCCGATATCAGCGGCTGCTGCGCCACCACGCCGAGTCGATTGGCATCCGGATTTACGGTGAAAAGCCCCACCGCTACGTGCGGCGCGTGGAGCGGCTCTGGAAAGGCGGGCGCACGTCACCCGACGATCGACCTACCAAGGGCACGTCGTGAGTCGGTACGTCGTCAGTCTGTGGCGCCTGCTCCAGCCGTACTGGACGCTGCTGGCGATCGCGTTCGTCGCCATGCTCGTGGCGGGCGCCGCGGATCTGCTCGAGCCGTGGCCGCTGAAGATCGTCTTCGACAACGTCATCGGATCGAAGCCGGCTGCCCGCCTGGCTGTCCAGGTGGATGCCGGCCGACGGCGATCGGATGGCCATGCTGACCGCCGCGGCGGCCGCCGTGGTCACGGTCGCGATCGTCGGCGCCGTCGCCACCTACATACAGAAGTACCTCTCGACGACGGTCGGCAAGCACGTCGGCTTCGACCTCCGGCACATGCTCTATCACCACATCCAGCGGCTGTCGCTCTCCTTCTACGAGAGCCGGCGGACCGGCGACATGGTGGTCCGGCTGACCAGCGACATCGACGCGGTGGAGGACTTCATCACCAACGCAGTGCTCGGCATCGCTGCTCAACCTCATCACGCTCGTCGGCATGGTCGCCGTGATGATCGTCATGGACTGGAAGTTCAGCATCATCGCGCTGTCGATCGCGCCGCTGCTGTTCGTGCTCGTGTATCACTACACCGGCCGGATCAAGGCGGCGACGCGCGCGGTGAAACGGAAGGACGGCGAGCTCGCCTCGGTCGTGCAGGAGTCGATCACCTCGGCGCGCATCATCAAGACATTCGCGCGCGAGGAATTCGAGGAGAACCGTCTGGATCGGGAGGGCCATGAGAGCGTGGCGCTCACGCTTCAGGCGCGCCGGCGTCAAGGCCATCCTCGCGCCGCTGGTCGACGTCATCGTCGCGGTCGGCACCTGCCTGGTGCTGTGGTTCGGCGCCCGGCTCGTGCTGCGCGGCGGCCTGACGGCCGGAGCGCTGCTCGTCTTTCTCCTGTATCTCGCGAAGATGTACAAGCCGATGAAGGACCTCTCCAAGATGACCGACACGCTGTCGAAGGCGGCGATCGCGTTCGAGCGCGTCGGCGAGATCATGGCGGAGGAAGGCGCGGTGCGGGATCTGCCCGGCGCCGTGCCGGCGCCGCGCCTCACCGGACAGATCGCGTTCGCCCACGTACAGTTCGGATATGCCGCCGACGTGCCGGTCCTCAAGGACGTCGACTTCAGGATCGAAGCGGGCCAGCGGGCGGCACTGGTCGGGCTGACCGGAAGCGGCAAATCGACGCTGCTCGGTCTCATTCCGCGGCTCTACGACGTCGTCGGCGGCAACGTGTGCATCGACAACCGCGATGTGCGCAGCTACACGCTGCAATCGCTGCGCGAGCAGGTCAGCGTGGTGCTTCAGGAACCCGTCTTGTTCCGCGCCACCATCGCCGAGAACATCGCCTACGGCCGCCACGACGCCACCCCCAGCGACGTGGCGCGGGCGGCGAAGCTGGCGCACGTCCATGAGTTCGTCGCCCGCCTGCCGCGCGGCTACGACACCGTGGTCGGCGAGCGCGGCGAAACGCTGTCGGGCGGCCAGCGGCAGCGCATCACCATCGCGCGCGCGATTGTCAGGGACGCGCCGATTCTGCTGCTCGATGAACCATCGGCCTCGCTCGATCCGGAGTCCGAGGAGCTGATCTTCGCCGGCCTCGCCCGGCTGCTGCGCAACCGGACCTCGATCACGATCGCGCACAGGCTGGCGACGGTGCGGCGCGCCGACATCATCTTCGTCCTGCACCGCGGCGTCATCCACGAGCGGGGCACCCACCACCAGTTGCTGGCGGCCAATCGCCTGTACGCGAGGCTGTATCGCATGCAGTTTCGCAACGAAAGCCACGCGGCGGCGCGTCACCGCTCGGCAACCGCTTCCCGGCTTCACCCGCACCGGCGCGCCGTCCGCCGAGCGTCGCCCCGACGTCACGAGAGCCCTCACCACCGGCCGTAATCTGGCGACCACTTTTCGCAACCGCCGCAACCGCCGGCCGGGTACGGCCGTTGCTGCGTACCCCTGTAGCCGCCGCGGGAGGTGTGACAATGCGGACGTTCCTCATCGCAGCCTGCGCCGTCGCAAGCGCAGCGGCGGCCGCCCATGCGCAGACACGAACGGCGGAGGCGGTTCCAGCCGCGCAGACACCGGTGTCGGTGTCGAGCTGTGTCCCGGCAGCCAACGTGAACGCAGAGCGTTTCCGGGTCCAGCCGCCACGCTCACGGGCGCGGTTCCGGCCGGTGCGCACCGCCGCTCTGCAGGCGCGGAACGGCATGAGAGTCTCTTTCGGTCTGGTTCCGACGCCCAACCTGGCGGCGCAGGCCGGCTCGATCGATCCGACCATGCCGGCGATGGCCTTCGCCTCCGGTGATCAGTATCGCGGCGGACCCGCGCCGGCGCGGACGCCGGCCCTGGACGTCTCGCCTGGAACGTCGCCGCTTCGCATCGACTGTCCGCCGCAATAGGCTGTGGTGCGCCGTTTGCACGTACGACGCGGAGTTTGTGTTTTGGAGTGACTGGTGATGGACATCGCGCACGCTTTTTCGTCGACCTATCTGCTGGCGCATCGTCTCGTGTGCCTCATGCGAGGCCATGAGCTCGTCATGCAGTACGACCGGGACCTGCTCTCGCTGCGCTGCCTCTCCTGCGGGTACCGCACGCGAGGATGGACGCTGAACGAGCGGCCGCCGCGGCGAAGCGCAACGGTGGTGCCGCTCTCGACCGCGCGGCCGATCCGGAGCCCGCGCGCCGCGTAGACGCGGAACGTCGCGGCCGGCGCGCACTCGTTGCTCGTTCCTCAGATCTCGCGCAACACGCACAGCGTGTCGCGGCTCCCAAATGTGTGGTTCGCAACCCGTTCGAGCAATTGCGACAGCGGGCCGCCGGCTCGCGATTGCATGAGCAGACAGGTGCCGGTCGAGTCGTATTCCGTGCAGATGATCCGCGTCACCTTGCCGTGCACATCCGTGACTCGAGTGACATGCGCGCCGAGCACCGGACACCAGGCAGAAGTAGACACGTGATCCCGGTGCTAGAACCCGGGCGCGAGCGTGAATTGGAACGCCCATCGCTCGTTCTGCCGCTGCAACGGTCTCGCGACCGTGAACCCGGCCACGGCAAAGCCCCGGACGTTGGTTCGCACCGTCAGGCCCGTCGAGGCAGCCACCGGGCGGGCGCCGCCCAGGAACGATGGACGTTCGCCGCGATTCCATCCGGCGCCGCCATCGGCAAAGACCGCGACTTCAATCGGAACCGGACCGTACATGCGTCCGTTCAATCCGAGCGGTCGCAACAGCGGCATCCGGAACTCGAGGTTCCCGACCAGTGCGCGGCTGCCGGCCAGCGGACCGGAGGTGCGGCACGCCGGCGCCGCGATCAGGGTGCACTCGGCGTCAGTGGGCGCGAAGTTGTAGCCGCGGACGAGGCTCGGGTTGCCGATGTAGACGGGGAGCAGTCGAGGGTCCTCCGCGCCGCTGCCGTAGCGGCCGTAGTGCAGAACGCGGACCGCGATCGTATAGAAGGGCGCCGGCATCAGATAACGCCGGTAATCGGCCAGCAGGCTCGTGAACCGGATCGTCCCGATGGCTGGCGACGCTTCCAGACGGTAGCGTTGGCCGTGGACCGGGCTGGTCGCGCCAAAATTGGTCGTGTCGAAGACGAGTGCCGCGCTGCCCGTCCCCGTCACGAGCGGCGGCGCGAGCGACGTCGTCTCGGTCTCTCTGGCCAGTAACTCGGCCGTCCACAGTGAGTTCACGGACGTCTCGGTCACCCGATCGAACGAGAGCCTGCTCACTCCGCCTCCAACTTCGAGACGGGTCGCCCGGCTGAGAGGGTATGCCGCGAAGCCGGCGGCGTTGTATTCGACTTGGCGAAACAGGACTGTCTGCGTGATGGCGACCGGGCCCTGCGCGGTCGTCGCATCGGTTTGGATCTGAACGCCTCCGCTGATGAACGGCAGTTGTCCCAGCGTGACGCCCCAATTCCAGCGGCGGCGTTGATCGACGTACGCGACCTGCGCCGCCATATCCGCGAAGCTGAACGTACGCGTCAGACCGTTGCCGACCTGGACGGCCGTCGCCAGGTGCCGATCGCCCAGAATGTCGGAAAACGCGAACGTGGCGGCGCCCTGGCCCGCGACACCCAACGGGTTCACGCCCGCCGACAGGAACGCGCCGCCAACGCCTTCGAGCTCCAGCGTCGGCGAGTAGCGGCTCACGGGGAAGGTGTCGACGCGCGGCAGGCCGAAAGTCGGATTCGCGGCGAGCTCGGCCAGTTCGCCCAACTTGCGATCGACCGGCGGCAGCATCGTGCTGGTCGACGCTCGCGCAACGATGGCCGGGCCTGGTGCCGCCGGGTCCACGAGGTACGTGCCATAGACGCCGTTTTCATACACGCTGAGCGCCACGATGCCGGATTGCGCTGCAACCGACATCGCCGGACTGGTGCTGGTGATGCCGCTGATCCCGGTCGCGACGTCGGTCAACTGCTCTGCGTCCCCCGTGTCGAGCCGGCGTCGGTACAGGTTGGGAATGCCCGTGCGGTTCGAGACGAAATAGATCGCGCCGCCGTCCGGCGACCATTGTGGATTGACATCGTCGCCGACGGTCGAGGCGCCCAGTTGCTGGATCGCGCCGGTGTCGACGTCGAGGAGCGCGAGCCGGTAGCGGCCCGCGGCGATCGTGTCGAGGCGTGTCGTGAAGCGGTCGGTCGCGAACGCGATGCGGCTGCCATCCGGTGACCACGCCGGCTGCAGGTCCGCGAACGCGTCGTTGGTCATGCGGCGCAGCGTTCCGCCGCGCAAGTCATAGATATAGAGATCCACCACGCCGCGACTCATCCCGCTGAACGAGATCGCGCCGCCACCTGGCGCCCACGAAGGCGCGAAGATCTCGTCGACGTCCGGGACGATGATCTCCCGCGCCACTCGCCAGGTTCGGGCGTCGAAGACCACGAGAGCGGCGCGGCCGCCGGCCACGGCGGCCACGGCCAGGTGTCGTCCCTCGGCGTCCCAGGCGCCGGCAGATCGAATGAATTGCAGGCTCGACAGATGCGTTTGGGTGGAGGTGTTGGTCAGCCGGCGCAGAACTCGCCCGGTGGTCGCGTCCGCGACATACAGATCGACGGCAAAGATGCCGCGGCCCGACAGGAACGCGATGACGCGCCCATCCGGACTGATCGCGGGCCCGACGTTCAAATCGCCACGGCTCGATGCCCCGCCGATCGCCAGCCGGGTCCCAATCGCACGTGCAGAGGTCGCCGCGAGCACCGGTGCGTAGGCCTGATGAATCGCGGCGTGCCATTCCTGCGTGAGCGCCGACGTGGAGCGTCCGAGCACCGTCTCGGTGGCCGCACGCACCCCGGACTCGGCAGCGACGACGAACAACCGCCGGATGATGCCATCGCCCCATCGGGCGGCCACGTACGCCCAGAACGCGTGGCCCCAGCGATAGGGGAAGTAGGCGGGATTGTCCAGATCGTCGATCGCGGGCAACGCGTCACGCCGCGCGGCGTCGCGCAGCCACATCGCCGTCGACGCATCCGCCGGGCCGATCGAGCAGGTACTCCGCCATCCCTTCGACGAACCAGAGCGGCAGGCGGCTCATGGCGCCGGCGCCCGCGACCTCCGTGGTCATGTCCATCTGAAACGCGTGCACGAGCTCGTGGCCGATCACGTGGTCGGTGTCGGCCAGCCCCCCGCCCAGCGGCAGCACGATTCGCCGCCGGCCCGGTTCCGTCAGACCGCCCGTCGCTTCGTCGACCAGGTCCGGCACGACGTTGGTCTGTTCGAATTCGGGATGAGAGCTGTAGAGGACGAGGGGCTGCCGATCGAGCAGCCTACGGAGAAGCGTTCGTGAGAGCCGCTCGTACCACCGCTCGGCCATCCGTGCTGCGCCGTCGACCGCGCTGCGATCGCTTGGCGTGAAGTAGATGTCGAAGTGCTCGGTCCGCAGCGTCTGGAACTCGAGCCGCTTGTACTGCACCTTGTTCTGTCCGAAGTACTGCGCTGACGCGTGCGCGTCGAGCATCGCCGAACACAGCGTGCACAGCAATATGTAGCGTGCCGCAGACCGTATACACATCAATTCGCTCGCACCTCATTACCCAAAACGCGTTCCCCCGATCGTCGCAGCGCGCGCAGGCGCCGGGAGGAACGCCTCACTGAGGGCTGTGATGCTCACCGGATGGTGTGAAGATCGGAGGCGGGTTACTTGGCGGCTGGACAGCGGACCGGGCTCGAGACGGCCAGTCGCGACGTGCGCGTCGTGTCGATACGCTCGAGCAGCGCGAGCAGCCGCTGATCCGCGGGCGGCGGCTCGAGCGCTGCGGTTGCCGCGGCGCCCTCGGCGAGAGCCCGGCCGACCGCGGCATCGAGTGCTTCGCGCGATGTGGTTCTCAAGTCGGGCGCGACTTGCGCGGATGGATACACCTCGGGCAGAACGGCGGCGACCGTGCGCTCGTAGTCCTGCTCGATTTGTTCGCGCGCCATGTCGTAGTCGATGGTCCACATCGTGTACGACCGTGCACGAAGGTCGACGACCTGGCGGTCACGCTCCGCTCTCGCGTCCCGGAGTGCGTCCGCCCGTTCCACAGCTCGCTGTTGTTCGGGGTTCAAGGGTGGCGGGGGCGATGGCCTCGCGGCGTTCAACTCGGCGCGCTTCTCGCCGTCGAGCACGAACACGGTGTAGCAGCTGGCCGTCCGATTGTCGCGGACGGTGTACGCGGTGAGCCCGCTGATGCCGCCGACCCCGTCGCTGGCGAGGAGATCGAACCGCGCCTGCGCCGCCGCTGTGCCGGCGCCGGCCACCAACACCATCACCGATGTGAGGATCGCCAGCTCGCGATGCCCGCCGCGGACGCGCTCGTCAGTCACGACTCGCCTGGCGCCATTGCCCGCCGGCGGCCTTGCGCCCTTCGTCGATCCGCGCGCGGATCCGGTGAATGAAACGATTGGCGACGTCGGGCGAATAGCCGCCGGCGCGGAACGCATCCGCCCATTGGCGATCGGTCAGTCCGCCGACCAGCTCGCACGCCCACCGGAGATCCTCGACCGAGATGCCGCGCGTGATCTCGGAGTTCCAACCGCCGTAGCGGAACTCGACCACGCCGTTATTGATGTCGCGAATCCACTCGTGGCTTTCGAACTTCTCGAGGTTGTTGCGGCGTGGGAACATGCGCGCGCTGGAGCCGAGCGCCCCGCCGAGATCGCGGACGACGTACCACTGGTCGACGCGGCCGCCGCGATTGAATTCGTAGAGCGTGTTGTTCGCTGACCTGAGATCGAAGCTGTTGAACATCAGGAGAATGACGAGGAGGCCCCGATATTCACGCATCCCGACGAACGGATTGTCCTGGAACCTCCAGTTGCCGCGAGCCTTCAGCGACGGCTCATCGAGCCTGAACCGTCCTCCGGCCTCGAGCTGCGTGCCGCGTGAATCCGTCATCGTAAACGAGGGCAGGAAGTACACCGGCGGCTGGTGGAAGCCCACAGCTGAGAGCACGCGTGAAACGGTGACCTCCACCGGTCCTTCGGCGCCCCTCTTGCCCTCGATCGGCTGCTTGACGTGCCATACGCGTCCGCGTGGGTCGCGAACGACGACTCCCGGGCTGACGCCTCCCGTTTTTTCCCGCAGGAACGTATACGTCGCGCGGGGATCGGGAGCGTTCGCGGCACTCCACGGACCGTTGAACAGATCCTGCGTGGACAGATCGGCGGGCGCCTCCCACAACGCTGAAAGCGAAACGCCCGGCGGCTGTGCCGCGCCGAGCCCAGGCGTGCGCGGTACGACGACGGTTATCAGCAACAGAACTGTCAGCACTCTGAACGTGTCACGTCCCATGAAGCCCTCAGGCCACCCACGTCGCAAGAGGAGTACCGCATGTTGCTGCGACAGCACGGTGTCTGCTGAGCGGCAGCGCCGCTCACCGCACGCAGTCAGGCTGACGATGTGTAGTTATTGGTGGAGCGCTCGACGCGGCGAGGCGGACCCGTCTCGATCGAAGGGCAGAGCTCGCGGCAGGATGTCCACGACAAGACCGGCGACGATGTCGATCAGGATCAGGTCGCGACCGACGAGTCTATATTGCAGTTCGCCGGGCAGCGGCGGAAGGCCCTCGATGAAAAACGGCGGCATCACGGCATCGACCGCCCAGTCGAATCGACCGTTGACGATCAGCTGAACCGGCGGCCGCTTGACGCCGGGAGCGCGGTCCGGGATCAGATCGTTGGCACGCTGGCCTTCTCGCATCAGGATGGTACGAATCTGCCGCCGAAAGCCGGCCGCGATCGAGGGGGAGAAGATGTCGCCCTGCTTCGCGGCGGCCCGCGCGGATTTGATGGCTTCCGCAAGCGCATCGGCAGCCTGCAGAATTTCCCGCCAGTCAGAGGATGCGCGAGGCCCCGCTACGACGTGCTCGACGTCGCGGCGCACGGCCATGTAAGCGTCAACCCGCTTGTTGAAACCGCTCCACGGAGACGCCGGCCGGTCGGCGAGAACGGTGTCGATTCCCGCACCGAGGGCGAATATGAGCCCGAACCCCGTCAAAAGATCGCGCATCGTTGCCGCCAGCGGACGATCGTGCAAGATTCACGCTTGGCGCCGTCGACCTAGTAGTTTTGAGAGGTGCATTTCGGTGCATTTCCTGGGGGCAGCCCACCTAAGATAGCGGGATTATTGGGTTCACCGGGGGGGCCTACCGGACTTTCGTCGTTTTGCCGTCCTGATCACGATGGAAACCACCGTCGGTCGAATGCGATCGATCCCAGCGTTGCGCGACCTCTTGACGACGCGCGCGATGGTGATGGCCGTGCCCGATCTCTTTTTTCTGCTGACGAGAGAGGGTGTCTACCTCGACTATTACGCGCGGGATGATCGCAAGCTGTTCGTGCCGCCGGACGCGTTTCTCGGGAAGAACATCCGGGACGTGATGCCGCCGGATCTCGCCGCGGAGCTCCACGACGCGTTCGCGCGCGTGACCCCCTCGGGGGATCCGGTCATCCTGGTGTACACCCTCCCGGTGGCGACTGAGATCCGCTATTACGAAACGCGGCTCGTCGGCTTCGGCGACGACCTGATCGTGTCGATCGTGCGGGACGTCACCGATCAGAAACGGGCGGACGCCGCACTACGGCGCAGCGAGCGCGCCCTGCGTCAGAGCCATCGCCGCATCCGGCGCCTCGCGAGGCGCCTCATCGCGGCGCAGGAGGATGAACGCAGCCGACTCGCGCGAGAGCTCCACGACGACCTGAGTCAGAAGCTCGCGCTGATGTCCATGGGCTTGAATCAGCTGACCCTCGAGAGCGTTCCGCTCGACCTCTCGCATCGCACGAGCATCCGCATGCTCGTGACGCAGGCCTCCGAGATCGCGGGCGATGTGCAACGGCTGGCCTACGCCCTCCATCCGACGACCGTCGCGACGCTGGGAGTCGTGAGGGCTGTGGAACGGTATTGCGAGGAATTTGCGGCCTCGCACGAGGCTGTGATCGACTTCTCGTTCGACGGTGTCGCCGTCGACACGTCGCCGGAAGTCGATGTGTGCGCCTACCGCGTGGTGCAGGAAGGTCTGCTGAACGCGACGAAACACAGTGGATCGGCCAACGTGTCGGTCCGTCTCTGGAGCGACCGTCGCTACCTCCTGCTGCGGATCGTCGACGAGGGGAAGGGATTCGACGTCAAGAACGGCGAGTCACGCGGCCTGGGACTCGTCGGCATGCGCGAGCGCGTGGAAGCGCTGGGCGGGCACTTCGCTGTCCGGGCATCCCCGGGCCGCGGCACTCGCATTTCGGTCAGGCTGCCTCTTTTGCGGTAACCGCTTTTCACCGTAGCCGGTCGGGCCCCCGGCGGGCTACTATTCTTCGCAGCTGCTGAGCTCGCACAAGCGTGAGATTTGCTAGGATTGAAGGCCGACTCGGTTCTTCCCGAAAAAGTAGAAAAGAAAGGTGACACACGTGCGCTGTACTGCTGCCGTCTGGATTTCCTTCGCCGTCCTGGGCGCTGCCTGCTCGAGCAAGTCGGACTCCTCGACGCCGACGCAACCGTCGGCGCCGGCGACGCCCACGGTCACCAGCGTGGCCGTGACCGGCACGAACAGCTTCACCGAGAAGAACGCGACGGCACAACTCACGGCGACTGCGACGCTGTCGAACGGGACGACGGAGAATCGGACCAGCACGGCGACGTGGGCGAGCGACAACTCGGCGGTGGCGACGGTGTCGGCTGCAGGCCTTGTAACCGCGGTGGCGACCGGCGATGCGACGGTCGGCGCCACGGTCTCAGGCGTCCGCGGCACGCGGGCGATCGGCGTCCGAATCCCGCCGCGCACGCCGGATCCGGCGGTCGGCGCCCGCCTCCCATTGCCCGACGTGCAGGGATTCATCTTCCAAACGTCGAATGCCCGTCCCGATCTGTTCTCGCGCTCGTGCCCGAACGGCCGCAAGTACGAGAACAACCCGTGGCAGGACAACATCGTCGACGCGCTCCGCACGCTGGACACGCGCTGGGGCTACAACGGAAAACCGACCCGCTCGGCCGGCGACAACAATGGGTTTCCCGTGATTGCCGCTGGCGATGAAATCGCTTATCACTTCGGCCGGGGTGCAGATCAGAATTCGCCGGACGTCTATTTGATCGACATCCTCGTCGGCCACTGCGGCGACAACCCGTCGTTGACATTCCGCCACTTCACCGGAGAAGAGCCGGGCTTCTGGACCGGCGCCGGCCGGCTCCCGAGCGGGAATGGCGTGCTCTCGCTGCCGTTCTTCCAGACCCGCTGAGCTGTCGCTCGACGACGCGCGATCGTAAAATAGGGACTTCCCTGTCATGAAGCGGGTCGCTGCCCAGGCGCTGCTTGGGGCCTCTCTCGTTGCGGGCTGCTCGTCCGCCGTTCACTCCGCGCGCAGCGCTCGAATCGACGCGCGGACCACTGCCACGCCTTCGTGTCGCTCCGAATCAGCCGTGCGAGGCGGAGCTCCGCGAGTGCGCTGGGTCGGACCGGATGAGCCTGGCGAGAAGGCGCGGCTCGATGCCTGGTGCGCCGCGGCCGGTCCGGTGCTGTTTCGCGACGAGCTCGAGCCGGTGCTGCCGCGCCTCGACGAGGTGCTGTTCGTGAGCTGGAACATGCACGTCGGGGCGGCAGACATCGAGCGGTTCGTGCGCGACGTGCGATCGGGCCGCCTGTCCGAGGGCCGCCGGCCTGCTCACCTCGTCCTCATGCTGCAGGAAGCCGTGCGCGGCGGCGACGTCCCACTCCGGATACCGGACCGCGCAGCCGCTGCTCGTCGAATTGGCTCGCGCAATCTGGACTCGGTCGACATCGATCGCATTGCGCGACGGCTGAACATGTCGGTCTTGTACGTGCCGTCGATGCGCAACGGTGTCGGGTCCGAGCAGGATGCGGCCACGGATCGAGGAAACGCCATCCTCTCGACGGTGCCGCTCTCCGAGCCGGTCGCCATAGAACTGCCCGGCGAAGGCCAACGTCGCGTCGCGGTGACGGCGGTCATGAGTGTGACGGTGGAGCGCCAATCGATGCCGCTGTCGATTGGCACGGCCCATCTGTCCACGCGCGGGTCTGTCCACTCGCTCTTCGTGTTCAACGCGATGGGCATTCGCCGCCGACAGGCGCGATCCCTCGCCGCGGCCCTGACCAACGGACCCATGATCCTGGGCGCGGATCTCAATAGCTGGATGGGAGGCCCGCGCGAGCCGGCCGCGCGCGATCTGCAGCAGCTGTTTCCCGCCACGCCGAGCGGCCCGCGGGAAGCAACCGCCAGCGCCGGCCTCGTGCTCGACTACATGTTCTTCCGCCCGCCGTCGAACTGGCGCCCGCGTCTCGTGCGCGCGCCCGAACGGTACGGGTCCGATCACTATCCGCTACTCGGCTGGCTCGAACTGCCGGCCGGGCCGCTCCAATCCGCTCCCTAGAACATCTCCCCAAACAACGGCCCGAAGCGCTCGAGGATCTTGTCGGAGAACGGGCGGCGCCTCCACTCCTCGGCGGTCCAGGTCTTCGAGCGCTCGAGATCGTCCTCGAACGCACGCGTCAGCGTCGCGGCCAGCGCGGGATCGGCGACCGAGACGGCGAGCTCATCGTCTGGACTCAACGGACTCCTGACACGGTGCGCCGGCCAGCGTCGACAACATCATCAGCGGATTCTTCCCGCGCCGTTCGAGCGAATGTGCGGTCGCGTGCGGAACGACGAGCATCGTACCCGCTTTGAGCGGCACGACCTGTTCGCCCACGCGCGCGGAGCCCTCTCCGGCAACGACGTAGAGCACTTCGTCCACGTCTGCATGACGGTGCGACGCAATCGGATCGCGCATCTGCAGTAGACGAACGGTCTCGAGCGGCGTGCAGGCCAGAACCGACTCCTTGAGCGGGTCGTCGCGGTCGATGAAGTTGCGCTCGAGGAACTCGATGACCGAGAGACTGACCGGCTGACCGGACGAAGGCAGCACTTTGGCGGCCGGCGGTGGCGGAGGCGGTGGTGGCGCGGGCGGCGGCGGCGCGGGGCTGAGCACGACGTCGACGGCTGCGGGCGCGCCTCCACGCAGCGTGAATTCCCGCTCGAGCGTGATGAACCCGTCGCGCTCGAGCCGCACGCGGTAGGTGCCGTCTTTCAGGTTCGACAGGATCACGGTGCCGGCGCCCGCGGTGGTGAGCTCCTCGGACGCGTCGCCGGAGAGCGTCACGCGGACGTCGCTCAGGGTTGCGCCATCCGCCGCGCGAACCGCGACACGCACCGGAGTTGTGTTCGCCGGCTTGGCTGAGGTGCCTCGACCTTGCGCGCCGATGTTACTCGCTGCGAGAAGAATCACGACACTCACGATGAAGACTGGTCTCATTCCTTTGCTCCGGCGGGTACATGAGCAAGGGCCGTGCTGGTACCGCGCGCGCCGGCTGCGCATGAAAGCTCAACTGTAACTTCCTGACACGACTGCGCCCGGCGGCCCTGCCAGGGCCGCCGTGCCGCCACCGTAACCTTTCACCCGCGACTCGGTTTATACAATCAGCGGATTCATGGCGGACGCAGACGAGCGGTTCCTCGTCGAGGCGGCGCAACGCGACCCGTCGCGCTTTGCGGAGCTCTACGACCGGCATTTCGAGCGGGTCTACGCCTTCATCGTCCGGCGCGTGCGCAGCCGGGACGCCGCCGAGGAGCTGACGGCAGACGTGTTTCACAAGGCGCTCGCCCACCTCCCGACCTTCGAGGTGCGCGGCGCGCCCTTTGGGGCATGGCTGATCAGGATTGCGGCAAACGCCGTGATCGATCGCGCGAAGCGCGATGGACGGGAAGTCGTCGACAGCGACAGCCTTCCGGACTCGAGCGTCGAGCCGGACGTGGATCTGGAACGGGACGAACAAGCCGCTCGCTTGTTCCGGTTGGTCAACGCGCTGCCGGCGGTCCAGCGCGACGTGATCGTCGATCGCTTCGTCGACGAGCGAAGCCTCAAGGAGACCGCGGAGCGTCGCGGCAGAAGCGAAGGCGCCATCAAGCAGCTGCAATATCGCGCGCTGGAGACGCTGCGGCGGCAGATGCGGGACCCCAGGCGCAGAGCCCGCGCGCGGGTGCCCGTGGAGGACGGCGATGCCTGATTACTCGCTGTCCACGATCGCCACGATGTTACGCGACGTGCCGCGCCCGGATTTCCGCGAGCGGCTACGGCGCGATCTGGAAAGGAAGATTGCGATGACGACCATGACCACAGCCACCGAACGTATTTCGCCGGCTCGCCAGGTGGCGACGCCGGCGCTGCGCATCAGAAATGCAGCGGCGGCACTCGAGTTTTACAAGGAGGCGTTCGGCGCCCGCGAGATCATGCGTTTCGACGTCGGCGGACGCATCGCTCACGCCGAGATGGAAATCGGCAACTCGCTGATCTACCTCGGTGAAGAAGCGGCCGACTTGGGCTTCCCCAGTCCGCAGGCGCTTGGCGGATCGCCGGTCGCCATCCATCTCTCCGTCGACGACGCCGATGCCGCCGTGGCCCGCGCGGTGGCGGCCGGCGCGACGATCTCGAGGCCGGTTGCCGATCAGTTCTATGGCGACCGCGTCGGTCACGTCGTCGATCCGTTCGGCTTCGGATGGATCCTCGCCGCGCGAAAAGAAGAAATGTCGGTGGAGGAGATGTATCGCCGCTTCGACGCGTTGCAGGCGCAACAACCCGCCGGACCGGCGAAGCCGGCGTTCATTCGTGAGGGATTCCGCACGGTGACGCCGTACGTCGTCGTCCACGACGCGCCGGGTCTGATCGAGTTCGCCACACGCGCGTTCGACGCGGAAGAGGTGCACCGTGCGGTTGGATCCGGCGGCATCCACACCCATGTGCGGATCGGCGATTCGATGCTGATGATCGGCGGCGGCGCCCCGCCCGATCGCGAATGGACCGGTCAGCAGTGGACGACGGCGTTTCACATCTACGTGCCGGACACGGATGCCGTGTACGCGCGCGCCGTTCGTGCCGGCGCGACGTCGATCGGCGAGCCGAGAGACATGGAATACGGCGAGCGCAGCGCCGGTGTCAAGGATGCGTTCGGCAATACCTGGTACATCGCGACGGCGCACGGTGAGCATCCCGTGCCCAAGGGTCTGCAGACGGTCAACGTCTACCTGCACCCGCTGCGCGCCGAACCGCTGATCGGGTTCATGACGCGCGCATTCGGCGCGTCCGACATGCAGAAACACGCGTCACCCGACGGCGTCATCCATCACGCGCAGCTGCGGATCGGAGACACGGTCGTCGAGATGGGCGAAGCGCACGGCCCGTACCAGCCGATGCCGACGCGCTTTTACCTCTACGTCCCGGATGCCGACGCGGTCTACCGCCGCGCGCTCGACGCGGGCGCGACGTCGATCAATGAGCCGGCCGATCAACCGTACGGCGATCGCATGGGCGGCGTGAAGGACGTGTTCGGGAACGAATGGTATGTGGCGACGCGCATTCGATGAATGAGGTCGCCGCCGGCACGACGTGACGACGAAGCTTCAGGAACCGCTGACGATCAACGTACCGATCAAGTACAAGGCGTACGTGCAAGTAAAAGGGATACGTGGGGTCCGGCTTTAGCCGGACCATCCATCCGGAAAGGTCCGCCTGAAGGCGGACCCCACGTACCGTGGCGCCCCCTACTGGCTCGGTCTCCGCACCTCGCTGTCCGGCAGACGGAGCGCCATGTATTCGCCTGAGTAGTTGCCGCCGCTGACGGCGACGATGATGTACTGCCGCCCGTCGGCCATGTACGTCATCGGCGCTCCGCTTTGCGGCGCCGGCATCAGGATCGTCCCGATTTCCTTCCCCGTCGTCTTGTCGTACACGCGCAGCATCGCCCCGCGCGGGTGATCCGTCGTCGTCGTCACCTGCGGATCGCCGATGACGACCATCGTCTTGGTAATCATCAGGCCGACGCCGCCGGTGCCGGTCTGACCGGTCTTCGGGATGTTCATGCCGCGCAGCATCGGGTGATTGCGGATGTTGTCGGGCGTGTCGCCGTGGGGCGTCTGCCACTTCAGTTGCCCTTTGTCGAGATCGATCGCCGCGATCAAGCCGTAGGGCGGCTTGATCATCGGCAGGCCCTGAACGTTCAATCCGGCGTTCGGACCGCCGCCCGGCTGGTTCCCGCGTCCACCGGCTGGCGCCGCCGCGGCCGCTGCCGGCGGTGGAGCCCCGCGCGCTGCTTCCTGGGCGCGCTGCGCCGTGCGGGGCGAATCCGCCGCGCAGCAGTCGCCCGGTCCCATCACCTCGCGAAATTCCTGACCGCCGATGCCCGAGACGTAGCGTATGTCGGAGAATCCCTGGGGCGGCGCGACGACCGAGCGCGCGCTCGCCATGTTGCCGGCGGGTGCGAAGGCGATGTGGAGCTCCGGATCGTAGCCCCCGCCCGGCCAGTTGGTCGCGGTGCCGACGCCCACCGCCCCGAAGAGCGGACCATTCACGTGCCCGAGCATCGGCGGCATGAACGGCGAATCGCTCCACCGATACAACTTCGCGCGCTCGACGGCCTCGGCGCGCAGCGCGGGGGTGAAGTCGATCAGGTCGTCGGGCAGCTTGAAGGTATTGCGCGCGTAGCGCAGCGCGTCCGGCGGATGCGGCTGCGTCGGCGACGTTTTCTCGCCCGGCACATCGGACTGAGGCACGGGCTTCTCGACGATCGGCCAGATCGGCTCACCGGTGATCCGATCGAACACGTACAACCACCCCTGTTTGCTCGGCACCGCGAGCAGCTTCCGCGGGCGCCCGTCGACGGTCGCATCGGCGACGAGCGGCGCCGACGACATGTCGAAGTTCCAGATCGGATGATGCGTGAACTGGAAGTGCCATTTTCGCTTGCCGGTTTTCAGATCGACGGCGACGATCGATTCGGCGAACAGGTTGTTGCCGGGCCGATGTCCGCCATAGAAGTCCGAGGCCGGCGTTTCGACCGGCAGATAGACGAGCCCGGCCTCCTCGTCGACCGTAATCTGCGTCCACACGCCGACGTTGCCGTTGTTTGCCCACGATTCGTTCTCCCATGTGTCGTTGCCGAACTCGCCGGGCTTCGGAATCGTGTCGTAGCGCCAAAGTTCCTTGCCGGTCTTCGCGTCGAACGCTCGCGCAAGACCTTTGGTGTTGTTGTGCGTCGACACCGTGGCGCCTTCGCGCATCGCCGATCCGATCACGATCGTGTCCTTGACGACGAGCGGCGTCGAGTGCACACCGATTTCGCCGGTCTCGAGATCGATCTGCTCGCCCTTGCCCTTCACGACGCCGACCTTGAGATCGACGACGCCATCCTTGCCGAACGACTTCACCGGCGCGCCGGTCTTGGCGTCGAGCTCGACGAGCCGGAATCCGGTCGTCACGTACACGATGCGCTCGTCGCCCCGGCCATCGGTCCAGTAGGACACGCCGCGCCCCGACAACTGCCGCGGCGAGACCGCCGCGCGCTTGCCCTCGCGCATGCTGTGCACCCAGATGACCTCGCCGGTCTTGCCGTCGAGCGCGATGATGTCGCGCCGCGTGCCGGCGGTCGTGTACAGCACGCCGCGAACGGCGAGCGGCGTCCCCTCCAGCTTGTATTCGGGGAAGGTCCCGAAATTGTCCGTCTTGAAGCGCCACGCCACTTCGAGCTTGTTGAAGTTGGACGCGTTGATCTGGTCGAGCGGTGAGTACTTCGTGCCCCGGATGTCGGCCGTATAGTGCGGCCAATCACCGTTTTTCGTGGACGGGACACCAGGAGACTGCGCTTGAAGGCCGACGACCGCGAGGACGAGCGCCAATAAAACGCGGCAGGCTGTTCTCGACATGACTTCCTCCTCGGAATTGCCGGGATTATACGCCCGGGACGGCCAAGCTCGACGCCGATCGCGTTCGCCTCCGCCCGTTGGGCTTCGGCGGAACAAGGATCAACTGTTGCTGCAGGTGTCTTGGGCTCGTATGTCGTCTGATCAGCCTTCCGACTCGGCGTCCAACCTTCCGGCAGTCGGGCTGCGGCACGGCGGCGAACGCCGGCACGCTGACCGGCGGACGAAGGATCGCGGCACCCGCAATCGCAGGCAGTGGGACCGCCGGGTCGCGACCATGCGGGGCCTGCTGTTTTCAGTCATCGTCTTCGCGATGCCGCACCAGGTAGCCAGGCAGGAGATCAAGGCGCCGAAGATGCCCCTGGTGCTGCAGTCGCGCCCCAAGGGTCCGCGGGTGACGGTGAAGATCGACAGCTTCGTCCTGGGCGATCGAACGCATGCCTTCGACGCTCTGATCCGCGAGGCCGCCCAGAAGTACGATCTCAACCCGGTGCTCATCCGATCGGTGATCCGAATGGAATCGGGATTCAATCTGTTCGCGGTTTCCAGGGCGGGAGCCATGGGGCTCATGCAGCTGATGCCGGAGGTGGCGCAGGAGTACGGTGTCACCGACCCCTTCGACCCTCGGCAGAACATCATGGCCGGCTCCTGGCTGTTGCGCGATCTGCTCGAGCGTCACAACGGCAACCTGTCTCTGACGCTCGCCAGCTACAACGCCGGACCCGGAGCCGTCGCGAAATACCGCAACAGGGTCCCGCCGTTCAAGGAAACCAGGAACTACGTGAAGCGCATCACCGGATGGATCGCCGACGCGGACTCGGGTGACTAGGGTGTCTGGCACGTCTGACACCTGTGACACCTCGCAGGGACGATCGCGCGGCGTTGAGCCACGCGCAGCCGGCCGACCAAATCGCTCCGCTCCCGCCACTTAGAGCGCTCTTCCGCGTCAGCTCAGCTTTTGGCATTTTCATTGCTCGGCGGTTTCGCGCCACCCTGTCGATTCGAGGATTTCTACAGTGCCGACTCACCAACGCATCTTGACTGCGGCTGCGCTCGCGGCCGCCAGCATCGTCGCGTTCGCATCGCCTGGCGAGGCGCAGCGCTATGGAGGCCGGCGCGTCGTGGTTCGCGCGCCGGTGGTCGTCGGCGGCTACTACTCGCCGTACTGGCTGTACGACCCGTGGTTCGGATTCGGTTACCAGTACCCGTGGGGGCCGTATCCGTATCCCTACCCGTACCGCTACTACAACCCGGACCCCGGCGCCGCCATGCGACTCGATGTCACACCGCACGAAGCGGAGGTGTACCTCGACGGCTACTACGCCGGTATCGTCAACGACTTCGACGGCACGTTCCAGCGGTTGCGCGCGCGGCCGGGACAGCACGAGATCGTGCTCTATCTCGACGGCTACAAGACAGTCCGGCAGAAGCTGTACCTGACGCCGAGAAATACGATCAAGGTGAAGTACACGATGGAGCCGCTCGCCGCGGGCGAGCAGCCCGAGGCGCGCCCGCAGGCTCCGATTCCACCTCCCCCGCAGGCGGGCCAACCGCTGATGCCGCCGCAACCTGGACGCGGACCTGGAGGACGTCGACCGCCGCAGGGTCCGCCGCAAGGCAACGCGTCAGCCTACGGAACCGTCGTCGTTCGCGTGCAACCGGTGGATGCGGACGTTCTGATCGACGGTGAGATATGGCATACGCAGGACGCGCAGGATCGGCTGGTTATCGAGGTGCCGGAAGGCCCACACACGATTGAAGTCCGCAAGGCCGGTTACCGCTCGTTTGTGACGCAGGTGCAGGTACGCGGCGGTGAATCGACGCCGCTCAACGTAAGCCTCCGCGCGCAGGAGCACCAGTGATGACCGGGCCCAACAAACGACAGGATGTGGCGCAGGACTTTAGTCCTTCGATCGCGTTCGCAGGGGCGCGCAGGCCAGTCAAGGTCCCATGCTCGTGACAAACCGAGACTTGCCTGTAAGCCCCTAAACGGGCACAATTTGAGTGGCGGATCAGCCCCGCAACGGGCGAAGTTTCGAAAAGGAGCGCGACGATGCACGGAAGGCCTGCGAGCTGGCTTGGCAGAAGCGTTTTCACGCTGGGCGCAATCCTGTTGGTTGCCGGCGTCGGGCTCGCCGCGGAGCCGGCCAAGACGGTGACCTACACGAAGGACGTCGCCCCGATCTTCCAGGCAAAGTGCGAGTCGTGCCACCGTGCGGACGGGATGGCTCCGATGGCGCTCGCCAAGTATGAGGACGCACGGCCGTGGGCCAAGTCGATCGCGGCGCGCGTCGGCGGCCGCCAGATGCCGCCCTGGCACATCGACAAGACCCTCGGCATTCAGAAGTTCAAGAACGATCGCTCGCTCAGCGACGATCAGATCGACACCATCGTGAAGTGGGTGGCAGCGGGCGCGCCGAAAGGCGACCCCAAGGACATGCCGCCCGCGAAGGTCTGGACCGATACCGGCGCGGAATCGCAGCTGATCGCGAAATACGGCAAGCCGGACCTCGTCGTGAAGTCACCGGAGTACACAATGCCCGCCGTTGCGCAGGATGCGTGGTGGCGGCCGACGACTCCGACCGGCCTCACCGAACCGCGTTGGGTTCGCGCGATCGACATCCGTCCCGTCGGCAAAGGCGCGCGCAAGATCACGCATCACGCGCTCGCGCGTCTCATCCAGCCGGAAAACATGGACCCGGCGCTCTTCACCAACGATCCGAACGTGTCGGGCGACGGCCTCTTCATGGAATGGGCAGTCGGCAAGAACGGCGACGAAATGCGTCCCGGCTCGGGCCGCCTGATGCTGCCCGACTCGAAGATCACCTGGGAGATGCACTATCACGCGGTCGGCCAGGAAACCAACGCCCATACCGAGCTGGACATCTGGTTCTACCCGAAAGGCCAGGAGCCGAAACACCGCCAGGTCCTCGGGCTCTTCAACACGTTCTCCGGCACGACGCCGGGCGCGCGTGCGCTCGACATTCCGCCGAACCAGGTGACGACCACCGAGAGCTTCGTGCCGCTCCGCGAAAACGCGCGGCTCGAGAACTTCCAGGCCCACATGCACTATCGCGGCAAGGGCATGTCGATGGAAGCGATCTATCCGGACGGCCGGCGCGAGATGCTGAGCCAGGTCGTGGACTTCAACTTCAACTGGCACAACATGTACATCTACGCCGACGACGTGGCCCCGCTGCTCCCGAAGGGCACGATCCTCCACTTCCTCGCGTGGTACGACAACACGAAGAACAACAAGACCAACCCCGATCCGGATCAGTGGGTCGGCTGGGGCGACCGCACGGTGGACGAAATGGGCCACGCGTGGATCAACATCACCTACTTCAAGGACGATGAGTTCAAGGAAGAAGTGAAGAAGCGCGGCACGATGGCGACGACGACGGCGGCGCCGCAGCAGTAAGGATCGCGACATGGCTAATGGCTTACGGCTGATGGCTGACCAATTGGGTTCACCCCGTCACGTAGCCATTAGCCATTAGCCATCAGCCATTTCAGCGTTCACCGAAGCGTCGTCCCCAAAAGGGCGGCGCTTTTTTTTCGAGGCAGCATATATGTCTGGATGTCGAGTCGTGACTTGGAGTGCCCTGGCTGCGTGTCTCGCCGCGGGCGCGACGCTTACAGGCGCCGGCCAGGGCGTCGGCCAGACGCCGAGTCCCTTGCCGCTGTCGCAGGCCATTCGCGAGCGCGGGTCGAGCGTGACCGGCGCGTACGAGGGCTGGTTCTACGGGAAGGACGGCGCGACCTACGCGCTGGTCGGCTATTTCAACCGCAACACGAAACAGGAATTCGACATCCCAATCGGCCCGAACAACCGGATCGAGCCGGGCGGTCCGGATCAGGGACAGCCCACGCACTTCAATCCCGGACGGCAATGGGGCGCGTTCGTCGTCAAACTGCCCAGGGATCTCGGCAACAAGCGCCTCACGTGGACGATTGTCGCGAACGGGTTCACGAACGCCATCACGCTGCATACGCAACCCGACTACATCGTCGAACCGTACGAGGATGCGGCCAACAAGAACACGCCGCCGAAGATCAAGTTCGACCCGGCGGGTCAGGTGGTGACCGGGCCGCCGGTCGCCAGCGCGGCGAAGCTCACGGCCACCGCGGGGACACCGCTCGCGCTCACGGCGTGGGTCACCGACGAAGGTCCGAAGATCAACATCCCCGAGCCCTCGGGTCGGGGCCGCGGTCGCGGACGTGGCGCAACGGAGCCCGCAGGTCGTGGGGCCGAGACGCCCGCGGGCCGCGGCGGCGATGCGCCGGCGCAGGGACGCGGGCGCGGCGCAGTGGGGGCGGAGTTCTTCACGCCGCCGCGCCTCGCCGTCAACTGGACGAAGTTCCGTGGACCGGGCGACGTCAAGTTCGACAACGTCAGGCCGGCGATCGACTTGGAGCACGACGGCAAGGTGACGACCAACGCGACGTTCAGCGCGCCGGGCGAGTACATCCTGCGTCTCGAAGGCAACGACTCCACCGGCACCGGCGGCGGCGGGTTTCAGTGCTGCTGGAGCTCCGTGCACGTCGCGGTCAGCGTCAAGGGCGGGACGCAGTAGGCGATTCCAGCGGCGCCTGCAGATACACGAACGCGAGTCCGCTGCGCAGGTAGTTGTCGATCCGCTCCAGCACCGCGGCCTCGCGCAACCACACCGGACCGGTGTCGCGGATGCGCTCCTCGATCAGCGTCGACAGAAACTCGAACCCGGCCGCGATCGCGCGGTCGCGCAGCGCGTCGAGCAGGCAGTTCTCGAGCTCGACGGCGTTCTGCACCGTCGGCAGCGCGGCCATCGCCTGCAGGTAGAACGTGTTGTTCTCGCCGAAATGCGGATCGGACGCGACGCCTTCCTCGTCGTGATTCTCGAGCGCGCTGCCGAGCGCGTAGCCGACGACCCGCCCGGACACGCGATCGCGCAGCGCGATCGCCGATGCGCGCGCGGGTTCGCCGCCGTCGTCTCGAGCGTCTCGAGCGGGAACTGGAGCAGCGGCCGCCACCGGCGCGGAGGACGTCGGGCGGATACTGGGCGGCGTCGCCGTAGCGCTCCTGTTCGACCTCGAGCATCTGCAGCTTCAGTGCGTCGAACGCCGTCGGCGTCAGATCCACGACTTCGACGGTGTCGAGCGGAATCGCCAGCGTGCCGACGCGGATCCGCGGCGCCGGCTGCGGATCCGCGTCGATGCGGCCGCCGACCAGATCCTCGATCGGCCGCGCGCAGGATCGACAGCGCTTCGTCGATGCGCCGACGGCTCGGTGTCGTAGCGCGGATAGAAGCGCACGCGTCCGCTCGCCGGCGCCGCAGCAGCACGAGCCCGCGCCGGAACGCGCGGTCGAGCAGCGCATCGCGCAGGTCGGGACGCGACGACGTCGAACGCCGAGCATCACGCCGGCGCCGCGGACGTTCTTCAGGATCTCGCGGTACTCGCGCGCCAGCGCCTCGAGCCCGCTTCGGGCGCGCTCGCCCGTGCGCCGCACCTGCTCGAGATCGAGCTTGTCGAGCAGCGCGAGCAGCCGCACCATGCCGACCGAGTCGCCTTCCCACGTCGTGTTGAACTTCTTTTCCTCCTGAAAGAACGTCGCCAGCGCCTCGCTGACGAAGAGCACGCCGTTCTGCGCCTTCTTCGCCCAGGTGACGAGGTCGGGCGGACACGGCAGATCGAACAGCTCGTGCGCCCACATCCGGCCGGTCATGCCCCAGCCGGTCTGGACTTCGTCGAAGATGAGCGGCACGTCGTAGATGCGCGTCAGCAGCCGCAGCTTGCGCATGAACCGCGCGCTCGCCATCCGCACGCCGCCCTCGCCCTGAATCGGCTCGACCAGGACGGCGGCGACGCGCCGCGAGCGCCGGACGACGTCGGGCGTCAGGTTCGCGCGCTGGGCCTGGACGAAGCGTCGAGGCCTTCGAACGCACCCGCCGTGGTCGGGCCGCGCGACAGGAACTCGTCGATCGCGTCCATCTCGCGCCGGTAGGTGTCCTTGCTCTTCTCCGCGCGCGGCAGCCGGCCCGAGACGAGCAGATCCCACAGCTGCTTCAGGCTGCGCTCTTCGCGGCGCGCCGTTTCCTTCGGCGAACGCGGCCTCCTCGACCGGAAACGGAATGTGCGGCCAGTCGAACGTCGGAAAGCCGAGCCGCGCCTTCTTGCGGTGGGTCACGGCCAGGCTGCCCAGCGTGCGGCCGTGAAACGCGCCTTCGAACGACACGATGAAGCCGCCGTCGCGATCTTCCGACGTCATCACGCGATTCAGGAGCGCCGCCTTGATCGCGTTCTCGACCGCCTCGGCCCCGGTGTTGACGATGAAATGGCGCGGCGTGCCGGCCGGCGCGATGCGGTTGAGCTCGGCCTTCAGCCGCAGCGACAGCATCGTCTGATATTCGGAGTGCGCGTAGCGCGACGGCGACGAACGGCAGCGACTCGAGGATGGCGCGGACGACGGACGGGATCGTTCTCGCCGAAGGCTTGCGTCGCGATCAGGGCGCCCATGTCGAGAAAACGGTACGGCTGGCCGGCCGCGTCGCGGTCGACGATCGCCAGGTACGGGCCGACCGACTCGGCGGGATCGAAGGCGACCGGCAGCGAGAAGAACAGGCTGCGCGAGGCCGCCTGCGAGCGCGGCGTGCGAGGCCGGCAGATGCTGCTCGACGAGCTCCTCGAGCGTCCGCGGTGCTGTCGTGCAGCGCCTCCGGCACGTACGCGTGAATCTCGCCGGCGCGATACGCGCATTGAGCGCCGTCAGGCGGTCGATGCACGACGATACGCGCGAGACGGCGGCCCGCAATTCCCCCATGCATTGCATAATGGACCATACAATGCAGCGGTTAGTCGAGCAGCCTTCGGACGAGGGCGACGTCTTCGACGGCGCGGCGCGCCTTGGCCGGGTCCACTATCACCTCTCCGTGTATCAGCATTTCTCAGAGGCGGAGGGGGACCAGGTGCCGGCGCATTTCGAGGTCGAAGGCCGCATCACGCCGATGGATCCGTTCGATCTGACGCTGCTGCACCAACAAGCAGCCGAGCTGACGCTCAACCTGGCGGACGGCCGATTGCTCGATTTCTGCGTGGCCAACGAACAGGGCACGATTCGATCGACGGGGCGGGGCCTCTATCGTGTCTAGTGGCCCGTATACGGTGAACAAGGACCAGGCAGCGATGTTCAATCCTCGACCACATGGGCTTCGAACCCGGCGCGGGCACGCGCCCAGGCGTCCCGGTCCCAGGTGCCCTCGGCGCCGAATGTATCCGCGAGCGCATAGGCCATCGCAATCGTGTGGTGCGTGTTGTCGTGCACGAACAAGCCCTGACGGCCGAACGTGACGAGGCCCTCGAACCCACCCAGCCACCGGTCGACGGCGTCGAACGCCTCCCGGTACCCCTTCGTGTACAGGGGATAGGCGTGCGGCAGACGGCGCGTCTGGACGCCGAGGACCGGCGGCAGCGGGCCCAGTTCCGCCCGCACCAGGTCGTTGCAAACGAGCGCACCGAGCGCGTCGTCGCTCATCGACCAGACCGCATCGGAAACGGCGCACGGCAGTTCAGCGCACAGCACTGTCCTGCCGGCGCTCTGCGTCAACGAGTAGTTCTTTGGTTCCGACAGCCGGCTCATCTGAATCGCGGTCTCGGGAAAATAGTGCGCATCGAACTCGGTGAATCGATCGGTCTGCAGCGTGACGTAGACGAGGACCATCGCGCGGTGCTGCAGCGCTCCGGCGGCCTCGACCGGCGCCGGCGTCCCCGTCGTGCGCACGAGCCGGGCGAGCAGTGATATCGGAATGGTCGACAGTACGTAGCCGGCCTTGACCGCGCGCCGCTCTCCGCCACACTCGACCTCTACATGGTCGACGCGATTGTTCTCGACGACGACGGCGGCGACTGTCGCGCCGAGCTGGATGTCCGCGCCAACTGCCGATGCGGCCGCGCAAAGCGCGTCGCTGATTTGGCCGTAGCCGTGACGCGGATAGAAAAACCGGCCGCTGCCCGCTTTGCGCAGGCCCGGCAGCGCGCTGGCGATCCGCCGCGCCATCTTGCCGACGGTTGCGGACGACACGCGACGTCGGGCCTGCTCGGGATCCAACGCGTCGGGCTCGAGGCCCCAGATTTTCCTGGCGTAGGGAAAGTAAAAGTCGCGACAGATCGTCCGTCCGAGTCCGCGCTCGAGAATCGACGCGAAGCTGGGCTCGTGCGCGTCCTTGAGAAACCGCCGCCGAACGACATCCGTCAGCGCGCCGGCCATGAACGCCGGCGGAAGCCGCGCCAGCAGGTCGAACGGCTGCAGCGGAAAATGAACCCACCGTCCTCGAAGACGAATCCGGCCATGGCGCGGACGATCGAGCAGGTCGTCCCCGAGCAACGCCCGGAGGTCGGCCATGACCGGCTCGGGACAGACCGGGTGCAGACGGTGGCTACCGAAGTCCACCGGAATGCCGTCGATGACGAAGCTGCCGGCGTTGCCGCCGACGCGGTCGGCCCGTTCGAAGACCGTCACGCCGCGCCAGCCCCGCTGCGAGAGCTTGTACACGGTCGCCAGGCCGGCGGGACCTGCGCCGAGCACCACGAACCCGCCCGTGGCCTTCATGGTTTCGCAGGCTGTAGGTTCACGCCCGCCGCCGCCGTCTGTTCCGACGTCCGTCGTTGACGCGCGGCCTCCACGACGGCGAGGTAACCCGGAACGACGGCGCTCTCGCTCCAGCGCTCGCAGAACGCCCGATACCCGGCGCGTCCGAGCTCCTCGCGCCGTTCGGGCGTCGCTTGCAGCGATCGCATCGCCTCGAGCAGTTCCTGCGGTGTGTCGAACAACATGCCTCCGCCGGATTGCTCGAGGAGCTCCGGAAACGGTCCGAGCCGGCGCGCGATGACCGGAGTGCCGTGGCTGAACGCCTCGATCACGGTGATGCCGAACGTCTCGAAACAGATCGACGGGACCACGAGCGCGAGGGCGTGGTGGTAGTACGCCGCGAGCGCCTCGCCCGTCTGCCAGCCCGCGAAGCGCACGTGCGGCGAGCCGGCAGTGAGGCGCTGCAGGCCCGGACGATGGTCGCCGTCGCCCACGACGACCAGATCAGCCCCACGATACGAAGCGAACGACACCAGGACTTCATCGAGCCCCTTGATGCGCTCGAGCCGGCCGACGAACAGAAAATACGGACGCTCGTGCGGACGCGGCAGCGGGATGTGCGCGTCCTCTTCAGGATCGGGCAAGAAATACGGCAGCACCGTCATGTCGCGCGGAAAGCCGAACTCGCGATGTTTCGCGCGGCTGAATTCGCTCATCGCGATGAAGACATCGACGTCGGGCAAGTGACGCTCGAGCAGCCCGGTGTAGCGCCACAGCTGCGGAGGACGTTTGTGACGAATCTGGCATCGCACGCACTCGCGCCCATCGCACAGCTCGCGATTGTGGCGCCACAACACGTGCACCGGACAGACGAGCCAATGCTCATGCGCCAGATAGACCTTCACCGCCCCTTGTCCATAAGCCAGCAACCCCGGCCCGCCCACGAGCGAGACGTTGTTGAAGTTCACCACGTCGAAGCGGCCTTCGCTCAGGATGCGGCGCAACCGCCGGCCGTTGACCACGGGCCGGCCGGCCTGATGGGTCAGGAGCGTGCTGAGCAACGGCAACCGGCTGCGAAGCGTGATGACCTTCACGCCAAATGGATCCGCACCCGCCTCGTCGGGCGACGGCTCGTCGCTGAACACCGAGAAGGCATCCGCGTCGTGAACGACGGTCACCTCGTGGCCGCGGCGGGCCAGCGCGCGCGCCATGCGCTGCACAGCCAGACCATCGCCACCGAAGTTGAACGGCGGGTAGAACGTGGTGAGGAAACAGAAGCGTTTGCTCACGCAACGCTCGGCTGTATCGTCACATGAAAGCCCAAAGTGTCCTGCTCGGTTCAACCATCCTGTCGTCCATTCGCGCCAAAGTCAACCGTGCCTCAACAGAAGTCGTTTGTAAAACGCAACCGGGCGTCTATGATGTTGCCACGAGCCTCGCTGTGTCGCCGCTGCCCGTCCGCCGGCTTGTAGGTGCTTTGGTTGTCGCCGTCACGGCGACCGCCGCCACGGCGGCCTTTGCCCAGCGTGGACAGCAGCGCGATCCGGACTGGAACCCGCGCATCTGGGTCGGCGGCGGCCGTTTCTACCGCGACCCGCCGAAATGGGCCAAGCCGTCGGACTTCGACGGTCAATGGAACTACTGTCGCGGGTTCTACGATCAGAATCGCTACGAAGACGGCGGCCAGGGCTGGCGCACTGATTATCCGGGCGCCGACAACAACTTCTCGGTCCGCCTCGCCGAGCTGACGCTGGTGCGCGTCAAGATCAACCCAGACGGCCAGCCGGACAACGTCGTCGTGCGCCTCGACGATCCCCTGCTGCTCCGCTGCCCGATGCTCTACATGGAAGACGTCGGCACGATCCGCATGAGCGACGACGAGATCAACGGGCTGCGGGCGTATTTGCTCAAGGGCGGCTTCCTCTACGTCGACGACTTCTGGGGATCGGACGCATGGGAGCAATGGGTCGACGAGATCTCCCGCGTGCTCCCGCCGGGCCAGTACCCGATCGTCGACATCCCGACCGACCACGCGATCATGCGCACGCTGTACGACGTGAGGTCGATCCTCCAGGTGTCGTCCATCCAGTACTGGAACCGCTCCGGCGGCAGCATCTCCGAGCGCGAGCGGACCGGCGACAGCCCGCACTCCAATTTCCGCGGCATCGCCGACGACAAGGGCCGGTTGATGGTAGTGATGACGCACAACACCGACATCTCCGACACCTGGGAGCGGGAAGGCGAAAACCGGGAGTACTTCGAACGCTATTCACCCGACGGCTACGCCATCGGCGTGAACATCGTGCTGTACGGGTTGACCCACTGATTCATCCGCTCGTGGTGAGCTTGTCGAACCACGAGCACGCGCGCTCGTCCTTCGACAGGCTCAGGACGAGCGATTTCATTCGATGACGCCCACATCTTCCGAAGTCGTCGAGGCTGAAGGCCACCTCATCGACTCACAACTGCTCAACGCCATGTTCGACACCGTCGTGCGGCACGATGGTGCGTTCGAGGTGCTCGAGTTTCGCATCGGCCGCACCAACGACGAGCCGTCGTTCGTCTCGATGCGCGTCACTACGCCGGCCGACGACGTGCTGTCGGAGCTGCTCGCCGAGCTCGTGGGTCTTGGGTGCCGCGTCGCGCGCGCCGAGGACGCGCGCACGATGGCGGCGGATCGCGACGGGTGTGCGCCGGAAGATTTCTACTCCACGACGAATCATCAAACGTTCATCCGGCGGGACGGTCAGTGGATCGCTGTGGACCACCAGCGCATGGACGCGGCCATCGTCGTCGAGCAGGGCCGGGCGGTATGCCGCAAGCTGCGCGAGATCCGGCTGGGCGATGCCGTGGTGTGCGGGATCCACGGCATCAAGATCCTTCCGGAGTTCCAGGCGCGCGATCGGCTCGGGTTCGCGTTCATGTCGAACGAAATCTCGTCGGAACGCCGGGTCGAGGTCGGCGTGACGCGGATCGCCGCGATGATGAAGGAAACCAGGCAGACCGGCGGGCGCATTGCCGTCGTTGCTGGCCCGGTGGTCGTGCACACGGGCGGAGGAGGGTATTTCTGCGAGCTGATCCGGCGCGGATACGTGGACGTCCTGCTCGCCGGCAACGCGCTGGCCGTTCACGACGTCGAGCAGGCGCTCTTCGGCACCTCGCTTGGCGTCGATCTCGAAACCGGAAAGCCGATCGAAGGCGGGCACCGGCACCACATGCGCGCCATCAACATGATCTTCCGCGCCGGCGGCCTGCGCCAGGCTGTCGAGCAAGGCGTGCTCACGTCCGGCGTCATGCACGAGTGCATTCGTCGCAACGTTGAGTACGTCCTGGCCGGAAGCATCCGCGACGATGGACCGCTGCCCGACACGGTGGCGAACCTGGTCGAGGCTCAGGATCGATATGCCGCCGCGCTGCAGGGCGTGAAGCTGGTGCTCGTGCTGTCCTCGATGCTGCACGGGATTGGCGTGGGGAACATGCTGCCCGCGGCCGTGCGGCTGGTGTGCGTGGACATCAACCCGGCGGTGGTGACGAAGCTTGCCGACCGGGGATCGTCGCAGACCATCGGGATCGTGACTGATGTCGGCTTGTTCCTGCGCCAGTTGGCGTCAGCGGTAGCGTGATCGCAGCCCTCCAGGGCTGCGCCACATTCTGAAAGTCGCGCAGGGCGACACATTCAGAAGGTGGCGCAGGGCTTTACAGGCCACCCCTCGTGTGCCGATCGTGAGGCAAGGCGACGCTTTCGTGTCTTCGTGTCTTCGTGGTTGCATGTCGAATTATCGAACCTTCCAGAACTGCGCATCGTAACTCCACACCGTGAACGCGATCCGCTTGCCATCCGGCGACCACGCGGGCTGTGTCTTGTGCGGTCCGATCGGTGGTGACTTGCACCGGCGCCCCGTCGCCGAGCGGCATTCTGAACACCTGAAAAAAGCCATCGGAAGCCGGTGCGATGAACGCCACGGCGCTTCCGTCAGGCGATGCCGCGAGTCCGGGCGCATCGTGTTCCGATTCGAGGCGGTGGACGACACGCGCGTCGCCGCCCTCGCGGTCCACGGTGACGATCACATGTCGGCCCGGCGCTTCTTTCGCAATCGCGACGACCTGGAGACTGTCGGGCAGCCATTCGGCGTGGCTCATCTCGGCATCGAGACCGCGGACCTGGATTTCGCGCGCTTCCTGATCGGTCGTCCCGCTGTCCTGGTTCACACCCAGCACGTAGAGCACGGAGTCGCGGGTTTTCCGATGGGCGCCGTCGAACAACAGCCAGCGCCCGTCCGGCGACCAGCGGGGCCAGCCGGTTTCGGCGCCGCGTCCCAGGAAACTGATTCGTCGCGCCTCGCCACCCCTGAGCGAAGTCGAAGGGTCTGCCGGACGCAGCCAGATGTCGTCCGATTGATCCTTGTGCGAGTGGTACGCGATCCACTTCCCGTTGGGCGACCAGCACAGCGACTGATCCTCGGACGCCGAATCGTCGACGACGCGTGCCGGCTGTGTCGCGGGACTCGTAGCGCTGACACCAATGATTCCCGCCTCTTGCGCAATATCCGGATACTTCGCATCGTCGGGAATCCGCCGCCACGTGCCGTACGTGATGCCGAGCCAGAGGCCGCTCGGATCCCATGACGGCGTTTCGCTCTGAAAGGCAGCCAGCGGCGACGTCGGTCCACCTTCGGCATCGACGATCGCGACCGCGGTCCGATAACTCTGCGTCTTGAACAACACCGTGCCGTCGGCGGCCACGCTCGCGCCGTACGAATCGCGCGCAAACGACGCCAGCCGCCGGCCGCGCCGGCCCGTGAGCGGAGCGGCCCACACATCGACCGTCCCGCGATCGGTGGCCAGCGCGACGTAGACAGCCTTTCCATCCGGGCTGAACGCAATCGGCCCGTACGCGTCCACATCCGGCAGCGTGCGAAGAGGCGCTTCGCCACACGGAATCGTGATGCGCGATCGCCCCTGCGCCGTGATGACGCACGCGATCTCGCCGCCCGGCGTCCAGGCCGGAAAGCTGGCCAGGCCCGGCAGCGCTCGCACGCGCTGGCCGTTCGAGCCGTCGATCGTGAGCTGATCGGGTGAGGTCGAGTATCGCCACAGCTCGTTTCCCTCTCGCATGTTCACGAGCGCGGCGATCGTCTTGCCGTCCGGCGACCATACGGGCTGCCTCACCGCCGACAGCCCTTCGACTCCGCTCAGGGCAGGCGGCGCGCTGAAGAGCGGGCTGCGCGTGCGTGCGACGATGTCGTACACGACGTGCCCGCCGAATGCGGGATCGCCGTCGGTCGCAATGGCGCGGCTGTCGGGCCGCCAGGTGACGTATCGAATCTGAGCGGGTCCGGCAGGAAGATCGAGAATCGGGCCGCCGTCAACCTGCCTGACGCGAAGAAATCGGCCTTCGGAGTAGGCGATCCACTTGCCGTCGGGAGAAATGGCGCCGGCCGGATCGCGATAGCCGACGGGTCCGAGTTGATGCGCCGTGGCGACCCACGCCAGGCGCTCCTCTTCTCCCTGGCCGCGCGGCAGGAACAAGACGAGACCGGAGACGATTGCCACGAACAGCGCGAACAGCAGCACCGAGCGGAGAGCCGATGCGCGCATGGTGCTGCTCTGCTACACGCGCTTGACCTGCGCCGCGCCGACGGACGTGAGCGTCTGCTCGATCCTGGCGACGGCGCCTGCCTGCGGGTTCTCGACGCCGACGAGAATCTTGCCGTCGGAGATCTCGGCGTCGTAGAGCGCCGGGGAGCGCTTGGGAATTCCCGCCGTGACGAGCAGCGTGATCACCGTGGCGAGGATGCTGCCGAGCATCGTCAACTCGAACATGATGATCAGATTCGGCCACCAGGAGACGATCGGCATGTTGCCCGTCGGCAGCGGCCACGCCAGCTCGGTCATACGCGTGAGCCATGTCGCGATGAGAAAACCGATGACCCCGCCGCCGGCTGCGATCCAGAACATCCAGGTCGCTTTGTCACGGTGGCCGAATTCGTACGCCTCGAGCGGCTCGGCCGACACCACGACAATCTGAGATTCGGGGAGACCGGCGGATCGCAAGCCGTCCACCGCGCGCTGCACATCGCGCGGCTCGGCGAAGAGCCCGTACATCGCCTTCATGGATTCGTGCTCAACACGGCGTGCTCATGCGCCGGGGCTGGCGTTTCTTTCGACTGGATCTGCTCGCCGACCTTCAGCTCCCATACAGAGATGATCGGCACCAGCTTCGCGAACAGCGTGTAGAGGAGCGTCATGGCCGCGAACGTCGCGACCGTGATGATGATCTCGACCGTCCGCGGACGATAGTGCCCCCACGAGTACGGCAGGTACTTGTGGCTGAGCGACGGCACCACAATGAGGAACCGCTCGAGCCACATGCCGACCACCACGCCGCAGGACGCGACGACGCAGCCGGAAATCGTCCGCAGCTTCCTGAACGACAGGATTGAGAGCGGCAGGACGAAGTTGCACACCACCATCGTCCAGAACAGCGGCGCGAACGAGCCGCGCTGCGTGACCCAGAAGACTTCCATCTCGCTTTGCTCGTTCCCGTACCAGATGGTGAGCCGCTCGGCGAACACGAAATAGCCCCACAGCAGACTCATCATCAGCAGCAGCTTGCCCAGGTTCTGGAAGTGCAGCGGGTGCAGGTACTCCTCCAGGTGCAGGAACTTGCGCAGCGCGGCCATGGCGATGATCAGGCCGGCGATGCCGCTGAAGATCGCGCCGGCGACGAAGTACGGCCCGAATATCGTCGAGTGCCACATCGGCACCGGCGCCATCGAGAAGTCGAACGACACGATGGTGTGGACCGAGACGGCGACGGGAATGATGGCGATCGCCATGATCTGCATCGCCGATTCGAGTCGATGCCACTGTTTGGTCGTGCCCTGCCAGCCGAGCGCGAGCGTGCCGTACACCTTCCGCCGCCAGCCCGTCGTCTTGTCGCGCACGAGCGCGAAGTCGGGAATCATCGGCAGCAGCAGAAACAGCACGCTGCCGGTCAGATAGGTCGTGATGGCGAAAAAATCCCAGACGAGCGGTGACCTGAAGTTCGGCCAGAGCAAGCGACTGCTCGGGTATGGGATCAGCCAGAAGAACAGCCAGGGCCGGCCCAGGTGGATGATCGGAAACAACGCGCCGATCATGAGCGCGAAGACCGTGATGACCTCGGCGCAGCGCGTGACCGGCCGACGCCAGCCGGCGTTCACCAGGCGCAGGATCGCGGAGATGAGCGTGCCCGCGTGGCTGATGCCGATCCAGAAGACGAAGTTCGTGATGTAGAAGGCCCAGTAGACGGGGTTGTTGATCCCGGTCATCCCGAAGCCCATGTACATCTGGTAGAACCACGTGCCCACGCCGGTGGCGACGATCGCGCCGAGAAACGTCACGAGGACGTAGAACCGCCACGACGTCCGCATCAGCGGCCGCAGCAGATCGTCGGTGAGGCGTTTGGCGACTTCTTCGCTCATTCCTGACTCTGGCGCGAGAGATAGGTGACCTTCGGCAGGGTGCCAAGATCCTCGAGCAGCTTGGCGCCGCGCGGGTTGCGGGCCAACCGCGACACCTCGCTCTCCGGATCGTTGAGATCGCCGAAGACGAGCGCTTTCGCCGAACACGACTGCACGCAGGCCGGCTTGACGTCCCCGTCCTTCAGGTCGCGCTTCTCCGCCTTGGCATCGCCGACGGTCGCATTGATCCGCTGCACGCAGAACGTGCACTTCTCCATCACACCGACTTCGCGGAGCGAGACGTCAGGATTGAGCTGGAGGTGCAGCGGCTTGGGCCACTCCGGGTTGAAGAAATCGAAGAACCGGACGTTGTACGGGCAGGCGTTCGCACAGTACCGGGTGCCGATGCAGCGGTTGTAGACCTGCGCGTTCAGGCCGTCCTCGGTGTGATGGCTGGCATAGGTCGGGCACACGGGCTCGCACGGCGCCGCGTCGCACTGCTGGCACATGACCGGGCGGAACTTGAGCTCGACGTCGGGGAACTCGCCTTCCCAGTACCGTTCGACGCGGATCCAGTGCATCGCGCGGCCGCGCCCAGCCTGCTCGGGTCCGACGGTCGGAATGTTGTTCTCGGCATGACAGGCCGTGACACAGGCGCCGCACCCAGTGCAGCGATCCAGATCGACGGCCATTCCCCATTTTCGAGGCATCTACACTTCTCGCAGCATTACTGCTTCACCACGGAGGGCACCGACACAAACGGAGGAACACGGACATGGACAAGGAAAAGCCGTGTACCTCCGTTCGTGTCCGTGTCCTCCGTGGTCGTGCCTTTTCGTCACCGTTCGTGCTCGTGAGGATGCTCGCGCATCTCGCCGGCAAACATGATCAACGACCCATCGGGATCGCCGACGCGCGCGATCTTCACGCGCGTGGCAGCCCAGGCGAGCGCCCCGGTTTCCGGTTCCGTCGCCGGCGCGAGAATCGCCATCGGGTTCGCGCCCCGCTTGCTCGCATAGCGTGTGAAAGTCTCGTGCCCCTGGCCGACCGGCATCGCGACCACGTCCGGCGCGATGCCCGGAAAGATGACCGCCGGCGCCCGCAGCGATCCCTGAGGCGACGAAATCTCCATGACGTCGCCGTCGCTGACCCCGAGCTTCGCCGCGGTCTGCGGATTCAGCTCGACCCAGCTGCTCCACATCGCGGAGGTGAGCGGATCCGGCAGCTCCTGCAGCCATGGCAGGTGCGCGGCCGACCCGTCGCCGAACGCGACCGATTCGTAGGGCAGGAAATGAAACGGATACGTCGCCGCGTCGCCCTCGAAGCGTGGTTCGCTGTACGCCGCCGGCGACCGTCGAATGTCCGAAGACGACTGAGGACTGGCGACCGGTGGCTGCCGAACGGCAACCGGCGCCGGCGCAGCGTTCGCGAGCTCCTCCGCGGTTTTCCAGGGCAGCGCAATCGGCGATTTCAGCTTGCCGCCGACCTCGACCAGCACATCGACCGTGGCGCGCGTCTGGTGCAGCGGTTTCATCACCGGCCCGGCAACCGTCGAGACGACCTCACGCGATCCGGATTCCGGCGCGCTCGCGACCCACGTTTCGAGGAACGAATGATCCGGCAGAATCAGATCCGCAAACGCGCTCGTGTCGTCCACGAAGCTGCCGAAGCTCGCGATGAAGGGGACCTTGTCCAAGGTTTCACGGAATCCCATCGCCTTCGGCATGCCGTACACGGGATTGGCTTCGTCGATCACGAGCACTTTCGCGCGCAGACCTCCAACCGCCGACTGCAGGCTCGCGGCCAGCGACCGGCCGGCGCCTGGCGTGAAGAACATTCCCCCGGGCTGGTCCACGCTGCCGACGAGCGCGTTCAGCGCGTTCACGGCGAGCGCGGTGAACAGACCGTTGGTGTGCGCGAGCGGCGCGCCGCCGACAATCGCCACGGCGGGCGAAAACTCCACCAGCTCGCGCGCCAGCCGATCGATGCGCCTCGCCGGCACTCCCGTGATTTGTTCCACGCGCTCCGGCGTGTAGGTGGTCAGCCCTGCGGACCAGCCCTCGATGAGCGCGGCGGCGCCTCCGCCATGTCCGGGACGCAGCTTGTTCTGCAGAATCACGTGCGCGAGGCCGAGCGCGAGGACGCCTTCGGTCCCTGGCTTGGCCGGCACCCATTGGTCCGCGTTGGCCCCCGTCAGCGACATCCGCGGCTCGACCTGCACGAACTTGCCGCGCGTCTGCGGATGCCCCTGGCGCATGGCGCCGTAGTCCGCCGACTGCGACACCGGCGAGTTCCACGTCCCGAGGAAATCGGCGCCGAACGCGATGACGAAACGCGCGCGGGCGAGGTCGAACGACGGCAGCTGCGCGTGGCCGAAGCTGAGCGCGTTGGCGCGGCGCAGAACATCGTCGCCGAACGGCTCGAATCCCATCGGCGGCGGCGCCCCGAACCGGCGCGCGAACTCGGCGAGAAGCTCCAGCCGCCGGCCGCTCCGCGCGCGGGACACCAGCGCGAGCGACTGCTGATCGCCGGCCGCGGCCAGTTCGTCCAGCTTGGCGACCAGCCCGCCGATGGCCTCGTCCCAGCCAATCTCGCTGAACGCGCCGGAGCCGCGCGGCCCCGTGCGCTTCATCGGCTGCCGCAGGCGATCGGGGTGATAGGTCAGCTGAATCGCCGCCTGCCCGCGGGCACAGAGCCCGCCGCGGCTGATGGGGTGCTTCGCGTCGCCTTCGAGCTTCTTCGCGACCGCCATCGCGACCACGCCATGCTGGCCGTTGCGGACGGTCTCGACGTCCGCGTCCATGACACGCACAGTCATCCCGCATCCGGCGCTGCACATCGGGCACACGCTCGGCTTCCACTCCGCGATCCCCGGCACCACATCGTCTTCCGGGATGAAGCGGATGATCTGGTTTTCCGGGCTGCCGCAGCTCGCGAGCGTGGCGCTCGTGCCCGTGATCGCGGTCAGCTTGATGAAGTCGCGTCGGTCCATGTGATGTAGCGCGAAGGCTTCAGCCGAGCGTCAGTAGTGGCACGTCAGGCAGTCGTTCGACGCCTTTTTCTGCGTGTGGCAGTTCACACAGAAGCCCATGTTGTGATCGACGACGCGCTCAGCGACGGTCTGGGTGGCGAGGTCGCCGTGGCACGTGGCGCACTCCACGTTCGCGCGAACGTGCGGCGCGTGATTGAAGCGGACGTGCGCTTCGTGCGTGAAGCCGTACACGCGCTGCCACGGAATTTCGACGCCCTTCTCCGAGTAGGCGGTGACCTCTTTGATCAGCGGCTTGTCGGTTGCGATCTGGCTGTGGCAGATCATGCAGGTCTTCACGCTCGGAATGCCGGCAACCGGGCCCTTCTCCACGCTTTCGTGGCAGTCGGTGCACACGGCCTTCTTCTCGAGGTGAATCTTGTGCGGGAACGGGATCGGCTGGCTCGGCGTCGGCCGCCTGTTGAAGAAATGGCTCAACGCTTCCCCGAAAGTCCGATGGGCCGGCGTGAACACCGTCGAGGACACGGCGGCCGGAGTCTGAGTGCCGCAGGCGGCGACACTCAGGGCGCACACGACGACGGACCACCGCATTACTTGGCCTGGAGGCTCCGGAGATAGTTGACGACGTTCCAGATGTCGGTCTCGGTCATCTTGCTCTTGTAGCCCTTCATGTCGAACTTGGGCCCGGCGCCGTCCCGGATGACCGTGAAGATCTCGCCGTCGCTCCCGCCCCGATCCCACTTCGGATCGGTGAGGTCTGAGGGATGCGTGCCCTCGGGCGCCATCGGACCGTTGCCCTTGGCGTCGGCGTTGTGGCAGAAACGGCAGTTTTTCTGGTAGAGCGCCTGGCCCGCCTTGATCGACTCGGGCGACGACGCTACCGGGTTCTTCATCTTCGCGGCGGTGGGATTGCCGCCGGGATTCTGCGCGGCGACGAACGCGGCCGAGGCGACGACGAACACCGCGATGACTCCCAAAGATGTACGACGCATGATGGGGATGGCTCCTCTGTTGAGTGAAGGCGGCCGATTTTCACATACCTTCCGCGGCGACTGCAACGGTTCCCTTATGTGCGACAGTAACATACGCTTTTATGGAAGTTCGCCTGTTTCCCAACTCGAGGCGGCCCGGTGTCGGGTTGAAGCCGCGCCGCGAAGCCCAGCGGCCGATGCTGCCGCAACACGCGCGCAACTGCCCGGTGCTCGAGGCGGGTAGCGCGCTGGGATTCCTCGTCTACCCGCCGCTCGAACCCAACGAGTCGTATCACCTCGAGTTCCAGGGAGAGGGACGGTACCAGTTCGTCTATTTCGTGAACTCGCCTCGCGGCAAATGGGAGCCCGTCTTCTCGGTGACCATCGCGCTGCCGGTCGGCAGCCTCGGGATGATCAAGGAAGAGGTCGCGTTCATGACACCCGAGCCGCATCTGACGCGCGAGGACGCGTCCCTCGCGGCCCGGACGTTCATCGTCCCCGAGGATTTGGGGACGCCGCCGGGCGCGCTTTCGCTGCGGGGCGCGACGAACTTTCAAACCCCGCCAGGGTGGGACACGGTCTACACGCCGGTGTTCAACATGATCGAGCGGCCCGTGGCGCCGATGCTCATCGTCCGCGTCGAGACGGATTGGTACGCGCACGAAACCGAGTTCCGGTACGTGCTGCAGCCGGGTGAGGGCATATCCGGGTCGCACAGCATGCCGATCGGCCAGGTGTTGTTCGTGCCGCGCGAGGACGTCACGTTTCGGGATTGCAGTGCCGAGGAAATCGAGGCGCTCAAGCAATCGGCCGCGCGATTCTCCCGGGACAAGGCCGCGTTCAAGGTGAACACGCCGTACGGCATGCAGTACAGCCCGCACTACCTGCGTCAGAGCCGGGGGTCAAAAAAACAGTAGAGCAAAAACCCAGGGGGCTGCAGGTCCGCCTGAAGGCGGACCCCACGTACTACTTCAGACCGGACCTCCAGCAGAGAGTACGTGGGGTCCGGCTTCAGCCGGACCTACATGTCGGGCACGGGTCCCGTGTAACGCGCGCGGGGGCGGATGAGAGACTCCGTCGCGTACTGCTCGATCGCGTGCGCGATCCAGCCGGCCGTGCGGCCCAGCGCGAATATCACCAGCGGCGCCGTCGCCGGCAAGCGGAAAGCGTGCGCGAGCGCCGCCAGGCCGAAATCGAGATTCGGCGCCTCCTGCAGCAGGTCGGAAGCGGCCGCGTGCAGGCTGCGAACGAGCGCCCACGCCTTCTTGTCCCCGGCGCTCTCCGCCAACCGCACGAGCATCGTTGCCCGGGGATCTCCAGCCGGGTACAACGGATGACCGAATCCCGGAATGCCCTCGCCCCGCCGAAGCCGATTGGCCACGACGCTTCGCGCCCGCTTCGGCGGCCCGATCTCCGCGAGCAACGCCGACACGCGTCCGCTGTCGCCACCGTGGCGGCTGCCCTTGAGCGCGGACAGGGCCGCCGCCACTGTGTCGTAGGGCGACGAGCCCGCCGACGCGACGCATCGCGCGGTGAAGGCGGAGACGTTGAGCTCGTGGTCCGCGCATGCGACCAACCCCGTACGAATCGCGTCGGCCGCCGCCGGCGAGCGCGGCGCCCACGCACCGTGCAGCGCCAGGTGTGCCGCCGGCGGCGACTGGCGTCCCGACACGATCGCCGTCAGCAGCCGCATGATGCGTGCGCCCGTTCGCCGGACGGCAGCGGGTCGGAGATCGTGCGCTGCGGCATCCACGAACGCGGCGAGCGGCAGCGCCATGTGGATGCACGTCACGAGGTCGCGCGCCTGCGTTCGCAGCCGCGCCAGATCGTGCGCCGGCAGCGGGCACCTCTGGTCGAACAGTCGCCCGCGCTCCGGCGGCGGCGCGTCCCAGAGCAGCTCGGCCACCTGTTCCAGCGTCGCCGTGCGGCCCAGCGTCATCACGTCCTGGCCGCGGTAATACAGCGCGCCGTTCTGAATGAGCGTGATCCCCGACGCCAGCACGGGGCTGCCCCAATGCAGCCCCCGCTCGGCCACCTTGGCCGGATCGCGCCGCACATCCTTGCGTTCGCGGAGCCGCTCGATGTCTTCGCGGTAGTAGCGGCGTTCCCGCGTCCGGCCCGGCGCCGGCTCGGACTGCACCTGACCGCGGCTCGTGTAGGCGTAGAGCGTCGCCCGCGTGACTCCGAGGGCGTCGGCGGCCTGCCGGGCGGAGAGGAATCGGCGGTCGGAGGACATTATGTTGATCCTACGATCAATATTGACAATATACAGCCGCGATTCGCACCATGGAGACATGGTCGAAGGATTGGAAGGCGTCGTCGCGGCCGCCACGCGCCTGAGCCGGGTCGAAGGCGAGGCGGGCCGGCTGACGATCGCCGGATACGACGTGGACGACCTGGCGCCGCGCGCCAGCTTCGAGGAAGTGGCGTTCCTGCTGCTGCACGGACGCCTGCCCGACCGATCCGAGTGCGATGCGTTCTCGCAGGAGCTTGCCTCGCGTCGCGGAATCGCCCCGATCGCGCACGACGTGCTTCGCGCTGCGGCGGCCGCTCACACACCGCCGATGGACGCGCTTCGGATGGCGGCTCCCCTGCTCAGTCTCGGCCGCGCCTGGAGCGCGAGAGACGAAGCGCTGACGGCCATCGCCGCCTTCCCGGCAATCGTGGGGACGTACTGGCGATATCGAGGCGGCGAATCCGCGGTTCCGATCCGCACGGATCTCTCGCACGCGGCCCACTACCTGCATCAACTGACCGGCGAGGAGCCATCGCGCGAGCGGGCGCGCGCGCTGGAAACCTATCTCAACACGGTCGTGGACCACGGACTCAACGCGTCGACGTTCGCGGCGCGGGTCATCGTCTCCACGCGATCGGACATCATCTCCGCCATCACCGGAGCGGTTGGCGCCCTGAAGGGACCGCTGCACGGCGGGGCGCCCGGCCCCGCGCTCGACATGGTGTTCGAGATCGGCACGCCCGAGCGCGCGGAGGCCGTGATTCGCGCGAAGCTCGATCGCGGCGAGCGCCTGATGGGATTCGGCCATCGCGTGTATCGCGTGCGCGATCCCCGCGCCGACGTCCTGTCGCACGCCGCCGAGCGCTTCTACAACTCCGACGGCGAGCGGGGTCTGTACGAGCTGGTCAAACAGGTCGAGGCCACGGCGCTGCGTCTCCTACGCGAGCGCAAGCCGAACCGGCGCCTCGACACGAACGTGGAGTTCTACACCGCCCTGCTGCTGCACGGTCTGGGATTGTCGCCGGCTCTGTTCACGCCGACGTTTGCGGTCGGACGCGTCGCCGGCTGGGCCGCGCATTGCCTCGAGCAATTGCGCGAAGACAAGTTGATCAGGCCGCAGTCGGAATACGTGGGACCGACGGGACTGTTGTACACGTCAGAAGTCAGAAGTCTGAAGTCAGAACTTTGAAGTGCCTTTGACTTCTGACTTCTGACTTCTGACTTTTCTAAGGCGTGTGCTTCCCTACGTACTCGTATGAAGGCTGCGGCCCGCCGCCTCGACCACCGAGCCGCTGGAACGTGCCGCGCACGGTTCCGTCGCCGCCGATCGTACCGCTGACGGTGTAAAACCCTCCGCCGCCGCCGAGCACCCGCAACAGCGTGTTGAACTGGAAGACATTGCCGTCCCACACCAGCTTCGGCACCGGCTGCGGCAGGATGATGCCGCCGGCCTGGGTGTAAAACGCCGCGTCGCCGGTGCGCGGCACGTGGAGCACCGCGGGCTGCGGCGGCGTCGTGAACGGCAGATCGATCAGGAACGACGACTCGCGCGGGAGCGTAGCGACCAGCGCCTGCATCCGCGACCGCGGTGTGGACGGCTTGGGGCTGACGCCCACGTCGGCCGTGAACTCGAACATCCCGAACATCATCTCGGACGTCGACGACTCGCCGAAGGTCACCGCCTTCGTCGGATCCGGGTTGTTCCTGTTCGCCGCCGAGTTGTCGTAGTGCGCCACGAGATCGACGCGCGTGCCTTTCGGCAGCTTGACGCGCGTTTTCGGATAGTAGAACAGCTGCCAGCTGAAGTCGTACACCGGCACGTTGAGCAGCGTCTCCTGCTTGCCGGTGGGGTAGATCGCCGTCATCTTCATGTCCTTCCCGCGCAGGTGCATGTGCGGGAAGAGCGACACGACGCTGATGTCCTGATCGACCACGTAGACGCCGCGCAGCTCGAAGTTCGGTGCGTTCGGCGGAATCGAGAAGGTGACGTTGCCGGCCAGCGCGGCGACGACTTCCTTTTTCAGCTCGCCCTGGCCGAAGTAGAGGCCGATCCGCGTGCGGTCGGTCTGCGCCGTGCCGTTCGGGTGGTAGTGAAGGTTGGTGCGCAGCGCCTGCCCCTTGCGCACCCAGCGGCCGGTCCCTTCAGGGTAGACGGTCGGCGGGGTTCCAACCGCCCAGACACCCAGGACATCGAAGAACCCGCTGGCGTCTCCGCCCAGGGCGGCCATCATGTTGGTCGAGAAAATGACGGCGTGGTGCGCGACCTGCCTGGCGCTTGGACGAATTTCGACGGCGCGGATCCACCGATCCTCCTTGAGATCCGGCGTGACGGTTGGAATCGGAAAGACATCGCGGCCGGTCGCCGGAATCTGCACCTCGGGCAGCTCGATGATGTGATCGGGCTCGCCGAGCTGCCAGCCGTCGGTGAACGTCGGCAGCGGCGGCATGTCCTTCGGATCCCCTTGCGGCGCGCCGGTATCCACCCACTTCGACACCGTCGCGATCTGGTCCTCGCTCAGCCGCGGATCGTTGGCGAAGACGCCAACGCCGGGGTCGGCCATCCACGGCGGCATCTGACGCGAGACCACCTTGTTCTTGATCGACCGCGCCCACGGACGGGCATCGTCGTAGGTCAGCAGCGCCATCGGCGCCACTTCGCCCGCGCGATGGCAGGTGACGCAGCGCGCGTGCAGGATCGGTGCGATGTCGCGGGTAAAGGTCGGCTGATCGGGCGCAGCGGCTACTCCGTCGCGATCGGCCACGGCTCGACCGATCGCGACCAGAACCGCGATCGCCAGCACACGTCTCATACCCAAAAACGTTAGCACAGCTGTCGATTTGGCCATGGCCTGATCGACAATACCCGGAGGGAGTGACGCATGAGCAGCGTACGCGTGCTGGTTGGGACACGGAAAGGCGCCTTCGTGCTGACGTCGGACGGCAAGCGCGACAAATGGGACGTCGACGGACCCCATTTTGCCGGCTGGGAGATCTATCACCTCAAGGGGTCGCCGGTTGATCAGAACCGGCTCTATGCGGCGCAGTCGAGCGGGTGGTTCGGTCAGGTCATTCAGCGCTCCAGCGACGGCGGCAAGACCTGGGAACCGGTCGGCAACAAGTTCGAGTACGACGGCGTGCCCGGCACGCACCAGTGGTACGACGGCACGCCGCACCCCTGGGAATTCGCGCGCGTCTGGCACCTCGAGCCCGCGCTGACGGATCCGGACACCATCTACGCCGGCATTCAGGACGCGGCGCTCTTCCGATCCACCGACGGCGGGCAGAACTGGCAGGAGCTGTCCGGCCTGCGCAAACACCAGACCGGAAGCGGCTGGCAACCCGGCGCCGGGGGACTGTGCCTGCACACGATCCTGCTCGATCCGGTCAATCCGCAGCGGATGTTCGTCGCCATCTCGGCCGCGGGCGCGTTCCGCACCGACGATGGCGGCACGACGTGGCAGCCGATCAATCGCGGGCTGCGGTCGGAAGGGATTCCGAATCCGACCTCGGAAGTCGGGCACTGTGTGCACCGTATCGCCCAGCACAAGTCGCGGCCGGGGGTGCTGTTCATGCAAAAACACTGGGACGTCATGCGCAGCGACAACGGCGGCGATTCGTGGCAGGAAGTCAGCGGCAACCTGCCGACCGACTTCGGTTTTCCGATCGACGTGCACGCCCACGAGCCCGACACGATCTACGTCGTGCCCATCAAGAGCGACTCGGAGCACTTTCCGCCGGACGGCAAGCTGCGGGTGTTTCGCAGCCGCTCGGGCGGCAACGAATGGGAAGCGTTGACGAACGGCCTGCCGCAGCGCGATTGCTACGTCAACGTGCTGCGCGACTCGATGGCGGTCGACTCGCTCGACTCATGCGGCGTCTACTTCGGCACGACCGGCGGCCAGGTCTATGCCTCGTCGAACGGCGGCGACACCTGGGCGCCGATTGTCCGCGACCTGCCGCCGGTGCTGTCGGTCGAGGTTCAGACGCTGCCCTAACGGAGACGACCGATGATCCGAGTGCAGCTTCCGCAACATCTGCAAACGCTGGCGCGCGTGCCGTGCGAGGTCGCGCTCGACGTCGAGGGCCGGCCGACGCTGGGTTCGGTGCTCGATGCGCTCGAAGCATCCTATCCGGTGCTGCGCGGGACGATCCGCGACCACACCACGCTCAAGCGCCGGCCGTACCTGCGATTCTTCGCCTGCGAGCAGGACCTCTCCCACGATCGACCGGACACGCCGTTGCCCGACGAAGTGGCGCGCGGCGTCGAGCCGTTTCTGGTCGTGGGGGCGATGGCCGGCGGCTAGTGTCCCGGAACAGTGATACGTGGCATAAGTCGCGGAGCGCCGCGCCCGGATGGCAAGGCGCGAGGAGTGAGGATATTGGGCATATCTGAGGGACGAGCAACGCCGCCAGCCGGGATGCGCCGCCCGCGAATTATGTCGCGTATCACTGTTTCGGGACACTAGAGTGTGAAAGCGACGCTCACCTACCATTCCCTCGACGACAGCGGCTCCGCGATCTCCGTCGCGCCGGGCATCTTCGCGCAGCATCTCGCCTGGCTCACCAGCGGCCGCATCCGGGTGCTCTCCCTCGATCAACTCATCGCCCACGCAGACGACTCAACAGATGCAGTGGCGGTGACGTTCGACGACGGTTTTCTGAATGGTCGCGAGGCGATCGCGCAGTTGAGGGCCCACAACCTCCCGGTCTCAGTCTTCGTCGTCACCGGCGGCGTCGGCGGCACCAACGCCTGGGGCGGTCGGACGCAGCGCGGGATTCCCACCCTACCTCTCCTCGGATGGGGCGATCTCGAACGGCTGGTAGCTGCCGGCGCCGCGGTCGAAGCTCACACCCGCAGTCATGCGGCGCTGACCGCCCTTCCCGAGTCGGCGTTGGACGAGGAACTGAGCGGGTGTCAGAGCGAGCTCCACGCCCGGCTTGGGACGCGGAGCTCGCACCTGGCCTATCCGTACGGGGAGGTCAACGACGCCGTCGAGGCGCGCGTGGGCCCGTACTTCCGGCATGGCCACACGACCGAGCTTCGATTCATGACGAGCTCGGATGCGGCGCTCCGCATGCCGAGACTCGACATGTACTACTTTCGGGCCCCAGGCTCACTCGAAGCGTGGGGCACGCCCGCCTTCACCCGACGCGTCGCATGGTGCGCGACGCGGCGGAAGATCCGCGGCTCAATCCTTCACTTGCTCCACGGCGGCACGATGTGATTCATGCGCGCGTAGGCAATGAGCTGACCGAGATGCTCGTGCAAATCGCCGCCGACGAACAAGGCGACGTCGGCCGCTGAGCGATCCTGGTTCATCACCTTCCGCTTGCCGGTCAACGTCGCCGGATCGATCGCCTCGAGCTCTTTCTTGGCGTGCGCGAATCCCTTGTTGAGATGGTCGATCACCTGCGCCTTGTCGGAGAGCGTGCGCAGCTTCGCGGCCTCTTCGGGCGTGCCCAGGTCGGCGCGCTTGCCGCCCATCGTGGTCGGGACGAACGCGTAGCCCTCGAACGCCGCGAGCATCAACACTTCGCTCACCGACCGCACACCTTCCATCGGCCGCCAGGTGTACTTGTCCTGCGGAAACGCGTTGGCCAGCCCCAGAAATTTCTCATGCATGGCCGCGAGGTCGGCGGCGAACGCCGTCTTCAGCGTTGCGACCGATTCCTTCGTCATGACATCCTGAGCGCGGACGGTTGACGGAGTAGCGAGCAGCGCGGACATGACCGCGAGCGAGGCCAGGGCACGACAGAGCGACGGGTGAACGCGAAACATGGTCTGGCTCCTTGAAAAAGGTGACTCACATTACACCGGCCGCTGCGATATGGCTACTGTTCGGATGCGAACAATACGAACAGCTGTGGATGGCATGAATCGGCCCCTGATCGGAATCGTGCCGGCCGTCGCGGTGATCGCCGTCGCGGCGGCGCTCTATCTGCCTTCCTTCTCCGATCCAGATGCATATCTCACCTCCGACGAGTTGTTCGCGGCGCTCACGGCGCATTCCGTTGCAACGACCGGGCGGGATCTCAACGGTCGATTCCTGCCGCTCCTGTTTCAAATGCCACTGCCGTTTGTGCCGGAATTCTGGTATCCGCCCATCCCCATCTATGGCGCCGCAGCCGTCCTCGCGGTGCTGCCGTTGTCGGAAGCCACGATCCGCCTGCCCATGGCGATTCTTGCGATCATCGACATCGCGCTCGTCTATCTGATCGGCCGGCGGCTCTTTCGACGCCAGTCGATCGCGATCGGCGGCGCCGCGTTCGTTGCGCTCGCCCCTGCGCATTTCATGTACGGCAACAACGCGGTGGGTTACGTGGCGCACCTGCCGTTCGTCCTCGCCTGGGTGCTATGTCTGCTGATCTATCTGCATGAAGAGCGGCGGGTGTGGCTGTTCGGCGGCGGTCTGATGCTGGGCATCGGACTTCATACCTACATCGCCGCGTACGTGCTGATGCCGCTCTATGCCCTTCTCACCTGTGGTGTCGTGTGCGCGCGGCCGAAGCCTATGCGCAGTCTCCTCGCATGGGCCGCCGGATTCACGCTTCCTGCCGCCGTGGGTGCGATCTTGTTGTTCTGGCGCACGACAGGCGCGGTCGACCTCTTCATGCACTATCAGCGGAACGAAGGCTCGTTCGGCGGCGTGGCCGGGCCGGCGCAGGAGTTCTCGCTTTCCCGGCTGGCCGATTACGCCCGCGTGTACGCGAGCTTCGTGACGCCTCACTTCTGGTTCGTCGGGCCGCCAGCACACGCGCAATTGAGCAGACCGTTCCTCATCCCCGTTGCCGGACTCTTCGTCGCAGCGTTGTTGCGTCTGATCACGCGTCCGACGGCGGCACTGCTGCTTCTGGTCGGCGGATTCCTCTGCGCACCGATCCCCGCCAGCCTGGTTGCCCAGCCCGAGTCGATCCATCGCGTCCTTGCGATGGTGCCGTTCGGCGCCCTGATCGCCATGATGGGTCTCGAGCATGTGCACGCGGCGGCGACACCTCGCGCCAGGGCGATTGCTTTTGTCGCCGTGTGGGCCAGCATCATCGGCCTGGCGATCGTCTACCGCCCCGATCTTCGCGACGCCCAGGCGATCATTCGCGCCGCCACTGTACCGCTCGCGGTAGCAGGACTCGCGGCGATCCTGAGGCACGTGGAGACGCAAGGCCTCGGGTCTCGCCAACTGGCGACCGTCGGCCTGCCGATCCTGATTGCGCTCCAGATCGCGTATCACATCCTTTCGTACGAAACCGTGATGAGCGCGTCGGTGGTGCTGTTGTCGACAGTGTGTCTCGCGCCTTTGTGGCCCTCTGCGTTCGATCGGGTTGGCCGCCGCCCGAGCTTCGCCGTCGCGGCACTTGCTCTCGTCGCGGGCCTGTTCGTCCACGTGTACGTCGATTACACGCACATCCGGTCGATCCCGCTGATCCGACCTTCGATCTCGGTCGCGGCGCTGCGATTTCTCGCCGCGTGCGCCGCGTTCGCGGCCGTGGTCTGGCTCGTTCGGCGACTCGGGGAGGATCAAGCGACTCGTGGACGCGCACGCATCGCATTGGTCGCACTCGTGGTCACCCAGCTCACCTATTACTATCTCGATTATTTTCCGGACTTCGCCCCGAGGTACGTTCAGGCGATGATCGTCTTGCTGGGCTCAGTCGGCCTGGCGAGTCTTCGCGGAGCGGACGTCGGCGCTCGACTCACGCTGGGCCAGATCACGGCCGCCGCCCTCATCGCGGTCGTGGCGACGCAATTCGCGCGCGTGTACGTCCACGACTACACCGGCACTCTGCCGCAGCGGGCGGCTTTCGAGACGGCGCTCACCCGAGCGCAAGGTCGAGCGGTGCCGGCTGTGTACCTGGGGGTCGAGGAGCTGGATGAGATGTACTGGCGGTTCTTCGCGCTGAAACATCACCGGCCAGATCTCGTTGGCGGAACGATCGACCCCTCGTTCCAGCTGAACCGGTTGCTGGAGCTTCCTTCCGGCACCATAGCTGTCGTCACGCGTTCGAGGCGGTCAGATGACGCCGTCAATGCGCTGATTGCGGGAGGCTTCGTGACGGGCGAGGCGCTGAGCGCGCCTGACGGGACGCCGTCGTATTGGGTGCTGGAGCGGGCGCCGTGAGAAACCCACACGCTGGCGGTTGTGGCCCGCTAACATCCCTGGATTCTCTTGCGTCTTTGCATTCATGGTTCGTGATCTGATCGGGGCCCTCCGTCTCGCCATCCGGACGCTGGCGAAGGATCGCGGCTTCACCATCCCGGCCCTCGTCGCGCTCGGGCTGGCCATGACGCTCTCCACTGCGGCCCTCATCGTCGTCAACGCATATCTGCTGCGCACACTGCCGTATCCGGAAGCCCAGCGCCTCTACAACGTGCGGTACGCCGCACCGGGAGTGAATGCACCGCGCGGCATGGAGGCGCTGGACTGGACGTCGCTCGGCGACACGATCGAGCACACGATCGCGTGGGACCTCGACATGTTCTACATGCTCGGGGGCGACCACCCCGAGGCGACACCGGGCGCGTGGGTCACCCCGGGCTTCATGCACGGGCTCGGTATCCGGCCGGCCATCGGACCTGGATTCGGCGGCGAGGCGTTCGTCGCCGGAAGTCCTCAGCTCGCGCTCATCAGCCATCGGTTGTGGCAGAGCCGCTTTGCGGGCGATCCGCAGATCGTCGGGCGGCGGTTCGACGCGTATGTCAGCGACCGGCCAGACGAGGCCGAGGCGTTCACGATCGTCGGCGTGCTGCCGGCCGACTTCTGGCATCTGAATCCGTACACCGATGTCCTCGTCCCGCTGCGTGCTTCCACCTATCCCTATCTGGTGCGCCTGCGCGAGGGTGTCGCACCCGCCGACGCGGCCGCACGCATGACTGCGCTCATCCGGGCCGGCGCGACCAACGTGGCACCGGAGTGGCGCGTCGAGATCGTGGCGGCGCACGAGCAGTACGTGGCCACGATTCGTCCGATCCTTCGCGCGATTTGGGGAGCGGCGATCCTCGTGCTGCTCACGGCGTGGGCCAACGTCGCCGGCCTTCTGCTGATTCGCGCCGCACGGCGGCGCAAGGAAATCGCGGTCCGCATGGCGCTTGGCGCGGGCGGCGGCGCCATTGCACGGCTGCTGCTCCTGGAAGGCGCCGTGCTGGGAACGGCAGCGACGGTCATCGGCCTCGCCGCAGCGGGATTGCTGATCAACGGCCTCGCGCCGCTGATTCAGCGTCAGCTTGGGCGATCGGCGCCTGGCGACGTCGGCGGCTTCGCAACCGATGGTACGGTTGTCGCCGGCGTCGCGGTGCTGGGAGCACTGACGTGCCTCGCCTGCGGCCTCGCCCCGCTCGCGGCGTCCTGGCGCTCGGGTTCAAGGCGCTTGCAAATCACCAGCCGATCGTCCACAGAGGAGCGCGGCACGCAGCGTGCGCGCGCCGTCTTGATCGCGGTGGAAGTAGCGGCGTCGCTCGCGCTTCTCACCGGCTCGATGCTGATGGTCCAGAGCGTCGTGCGCTTCCTGCGCGTCGATCTCGGCATTCGCGGCGATCGCATCCTGGCCACGTCGCTCACGCTGCGGCAGCGCTCGTATCCGGATGCGCCGGGACGTCTCGCGTTCTACGAGCGTGCGATCGAGGGCCTGCGCGCCATCCCCGGCGTCGAGACCGTGGCACTGACCAACGCCTACCCGTTGCAGCAGATGACGCCGACGACGGTGCGGACCGACGATGGTCAGGAGCGTCAGACGGCGAGAGCGAGCGTCGCCGCAGTGTCGACGCTCTACTTCGAGGCGTTGCACATCTCGATCGCAGGAGGCCGCAGCTTCACATCGGCCGATCGACTGGGCAGCGACCCGGTGGCGATGGTGAGCGATGCGCTGGCTCGACGGCTCTGGCCGAACGAGCCGGCGCTCGGCCGGCGCGTGGCGCTTCCGGATCGCGAGCAGCCCGATGCGCCTCCCATCGTTCGCCGCATCGTCGGCGTGGTGCGTGACGTCCGGCAGACGCCCGCCGACGAGGATCTGAACGATCTCTACGTGCCGTTGCTTCAGACACCCGGCCGCTTCTCGTGGTTCTACGTGCGGACGGCCGGCAATCCACTGACCGCGGCGCCGGCGTTGCGATCGGTCTTCGCGCAGATCGATCCCGAGTTGTCGACCGGGACCGTGCGCGCGCTGCAAGCCGCGATCGACGAGCAATCGTCGCGGCCGAAATTCCTCGCATGGCTGCTCGGCGCTTTCGCGCTCGCGGCCGCGCTCCTCGCGCTGGTCGGCGTCTACGACGTGATCGCGTACGCCGTCCGCCAGCGCGAACGCGAAATCGCGGTGCGGCTGGCGCTTGGCGCCACACCCGGCCGAATCACGAGCATGTTCCTCCGCCAGGGCGGCGTGGTGCTCGCCGCGGGAACGGCACTCGGCATCGCCGCGGCAATCGGAACCGGACGTGCGCTCGAGAGCCAATTGTTCGGCACGCGACCAGCAGACCCGGTCGTCCTCACGACCACGGCGGCGGCTTTCGCTGCGGCGGGATTCGTCGCAGTCTTATGGCCCGCGCGCCGCGCGGCTGCACTGGATCCCGCTGCAGCGCTGAAGGAAGAATAAAAGGTAGTCGTTGGTCGTTGGTCGTTTGTCTGGTCGCTCGTCGTGGTCTAACGACTATCGACTAATGACTAATGACTAACGACAAACGACCACAGGCGCAGGCACATCTCCTCTTCGCAGCAAGAAGGCGACTCCCATAGCCGCTGCGGCAACGGCCAGAGCGATCAGCGCGATTTCGCCGGTGATCTGCGTCACGGCGTCGAGCGCCACTCGGGCCGTCTTTTCGAGGTCCAGGGCATCCTCTGGACTCAACATCTCTCTGCCGAGGATGGTCGTGCGCCGCAGCCCATAGGCAGTCATCGAGCTCATGCTGATGCTCATGCCGACGAGGCGGAGGATGATCACCAGGGATGACGGCCATCCCCCGCTCCTGCTCCCGGACGCCGTTGATCACCGCCGTCCCGATCGGCGCGATGGTCAGTCCGATGCCGATTCCCGCCAGCGCAAGCCCCACCGCCATGAATCCGGTGCCCAGGACATCGGCTCGTTCGGGTCCTGTCCGAGGTGTTCGAAGAACGCGACCGCCTGACTCGCCATCTCCACTTTCCAGAGACTCATCATCAGGAAGCCGACGATGGCGACGACGAGGCCGAAGACGACGGACCAGCGATAGCCGAGCCGCGTGGAGAGCCAGCCTCCAGGAATTGCCGCGAGCGCCATCGGCACCGTGAAGGCACAGAGCAGGTAGCCGGTCACCAGCGCCGCCCGTCTCGTGTCATCCGACGCGCCGGCGACGTTGATGAAGAGCGGGACGCTGACGAGCGCCACCATGATGCAGAAACCGACGAGCAGATTGACGCCGTTCGCCGCCGAGACGTTGCGGTTGGAGAAGATGCTCAGATTGAGGATCGGTTCTTTGATGCGGCGCTGCGAAATCAGAAAGATCACGAAGACGACGGCCGCGCCGACGACCCAGTACATCTGATTCTGCGGCGGGTGCGGTCGATACGCTCCGAGGCGATTTCCGGTGAGCCCAGGCCGACATTGAGCAGAACCAGAGCGATGCCAAGAAGCGTGACGCCAATCCAGTCGATGCCGCCCTTCGCGTTCTGCGCGCGGCAACCCGGCCAGTCCCCACCATGTCACGACGAACATCACGGCGATGATGGGAAGGTTGATCCAGAAGAGATAGGGCCAGGTCATGAACTGCACCATGATCCCGCCGTACAGGTGCCCGAGCACCCAGCCCGCCGTATCGACCGCGCCGACGATCCCCAGCGGGAGCGCGCGTTTCTCGGGAGGAAAGAGATCGGCGACGAGGGCCATGCTCACCGGCACCATCGCGCCTGCGCCGAACGCCTGGATGACGCGGCCGAAGATCAAGGCATAGAGCGGGGCAAACGCTGGATCGGGACCCTCCCCCTGAAAGCGCGGCATGATACGCGACGGCAATCCTGGCGGGCCAGCCTGGAGACGCCGCGACGAGCCATGACCCGACAAAAAAAATGACCAGGCAGGCGAGGTAGACGACGCGACGGCCGGAGATGTCCGACACCTTCCCCATGAAGGTCATGCTGATGGCGTACGACACGAAGTAGCCGGTGACGACCCAGCCGGCGATGTCGAGCTTCTGGATCTCGACCGTCATCGATCGGATCACTTCTGGCAGGACCGCTGAAACGATCGTCAGATCGAGGGCGCCAATGAAGACGGGCAGGCAGACGACCGCGAGGATCAGCCGCGGATACTGATGCGCGCGCGCCATTCAGTGCTTAGGGTTTGGGCGGCGCGGGCGGAAGTTTCGGCGTTGGAATGTCGACCGGTTCGTTCACCGCGAAGAGTTCGATCAGCCAGCCGTTGCCCGCGGGCTCGGTGACGTGAATCCGCACCGGGTTGGCGGACTGGCTCCTCCATCCAGAGATCGACCGGATACATCAGCTCCGGCTTGAGCGTCGGTACCCATCAGCGGATTGAGCTTGTCGCCGCGCACTTCGCCTTTGAGGTGGAGCGTGCTCTTGTCGCGAATCGTCTCGTTGCCGACCACTTGAGGCTTCTGAACCGACGTCTGAAGAATGTCGGGAATGCCGGTCTTGGCAAACAGCACGGCGCCATTGAAGCTGGAATCCGCAGGGCGCCTTGCCGAATTGACGCGTGAGCGGATTGCTCTGAAACGTGCCTTCGGGGACCCAGACCCGTGTCAGTTGCAGGATCGTCCCGCTCTTGCTCGAGATCTTGACGTTGCACGAGACCCTGTCCGGCGCCGCGTAGGAACACTGCGCGGCGGTAAACGTGATCGCCGTTCTTTTCGTCGAGGAAGGCGGGCGCTCCCTCGCGCGTCAGCGTGAACTGCGCGCTCTTCAGCTTGAGGATCGCGTCGGCCGCCCTGTTCAGATGTTCCTGTGGAGAGGCGTTGCCTAATCCCGCCTGGGCCGACGCGGAGTACGCGAAAGCAAGAACACAGAGAACCAATCCTACTGTTTCTTTTTTGCGGTCCATTCCATCGTCCCCATGCCGGTGATGTCAGCCTTGCCGTTGGGGATGGCATCACCCTCGATGTCGCCGGTCATCACGATCGGCATGCTGCCCTGCGGCGTCACGAAGGTGAACGACACCTTGAACGTCTTGCCTTCGATGGTGCCGGTGAATGGGGCTTCGCCCAACTGGCTGATGAGCGTGCCGTTCACCTTGCCAGCGTCCACGGTGACCTTCGCCGTGGCGGGAATGTCGCCGTTCGGCGTCTTGAACGTGACGTCCCATTCTCCGGACGCAGCGGCCATGGTGGCCGCGTCAGCGGGCGTGGTGATGACCGCGCCGGGGGCCGTAGTGGTCGCGCCTGGGGCCGTGGTGGTCGCGCCGGCTGTGGTGGTCGCGCCGGCGGCCGTGGTGGTCGCGGGGGCGGTGGTCGTGGCTGCGGGCGCGGCGGTCTCCGCGGGCGCGCGCTTCGCGGTCCAGTCGCCTTCACCGAAGCCGCCGAATTGCATCTTGCCCGCGAGCGTCTGACCATCGACCTTGCCGGTCATCGTGATGTCGAGGGACTGGCCCTGCACCGGCAACGCGAATCCGATCTTCAAATCCACGCCGGTGAGCGTGCCGGTAAACACCATCTCGCCCATCGGGGACTTGAACAACCCGGTGACCTTCTCCCCCTCCTGCGTCAACGTCATCTTGACGGTGTTCGTGCCTTGGGGTGACTCAATCGTCACGTCCCAGTCGCCGGTCACGCTGACCTGCGCGGCGGCGGGCGCCGTCAGAAAGGCGACCAACAGCACGGCGAGTCCTGCACGGGGCATAGAAGCTCCTTGAAATGTCATTCAAACTACGGGTTGCGGCTCACCCGACGCGCGTACAGGGATCCTTCGCCGACGTTGCCAAGGCGCGCGGTCCCTTCGATCTCCTCGCCGCGGACCTTGCCGCGCACGACGATCTTCATCGGCTGCCCCTGCTCCGGCACGGTCCATTCGACGGTGATCTGATCGTCGACAATCTTGCCTTCGAGCGGAAACTCGCCGTTCTCATTCACGACACGTCCCGAGAGCGTCGTTCCCTTCTGATTGATGGTCATGTTCGTCGCCATTTCGCCGGTGGGCACGACGAACTCAACGCGCCAGTTGCCGGCCACGTCGGCCTGAGCGAACACCGGTACAGAGCCCAAGAGCAAGATCGGGACCAGAAGCAACCACCGAAGGGGCATCGGGAGATGATACTACTCGTTGACGGCCCTGGCTGGATCAAGTGCGGAGGTCACTGCGGCCTGTGGCGCGAGGCGGTGGAAGCCGGACAGGTGGCGGTCCCGGCGCAGGATGGCGCGCGCCAGACGGCTGCCGGTGAGCCGCATGTGCGTCGCAAGGAGCGCCCGCAGCTTGTTCAGGTCGGAGGCGACGGGGACGCCGACGGCGAGCGCGGCCGTCGCCGGCACGGCAGGCACGCGGCGGGCGTCGTACACGTAGACGACGCCGCCGGTCATCCCGGCCGCGAAATTCCGGCCGACGGGGCCCAGGACGACGACGGTGCCGCCGGTCATGTATTCGCAGGCATGATCGCCGACGCCTTCGACGACCGCGACGGCACCGCAATTGCGCACGGCAAAGCGCTCACCAGCCATGCCGGCAATGAAGACGCGGCCGCCGGTGGCACCGTAGAGCGCGGCGTTGCCGACGAGCACTTGTCCCGTCCGGCCGCGTTCGCGGGCTTCCGGCGCCACGATGATCTCGCCCCGGTGCATGCCCTTGCCGAGACCATCGTTGGCGTCGCCAATGAGCGTGAGGCGCATGCCCGGGAGGGCGAACGCGCCGAAGCTTTGTCCCGCGCTTCCGGTCGCGGCGAGCTCCACCGAGCCTTCCGGCAACCCGGCGTCGCCATGACGCGCGGCGATCTCGCCGGCGATGTCGGAGCCGAACGCACGATCGGTGTTTTGGATCCTGCCGGAGATGTGCGCAGTGCTCAGTGCGCCGTGCACAGTGCTGGGTGCACGGTGCGCAGTGCTCAGTGCGCCGTGCACAGTGCTTTGTGCACGGTGCACGGTGCTTGGTGCTGCGTGCACGGAGCACTGTGCACCAAGCACCGAGCACGGAGCACCGGGCACCGAGCACGACGCCGCCAGGAGGCGATCCAACGTTACTGCGTCCTTGACCCCTTCGCGCCGCTCGAGCAGATCGACACGCCCGACCAGATCGTCCAGGCCCCTCAGACCGAGCGACGCGAGAATCGTGCGCACCTTGGCGGCCACGAGCCGCAGAAACCCGACCAGCATCTCCGGTGTGCCGTTGAAGCCGGCGCGCAAGTCCGCTCGCTGTGTCGCGATGCCGACCGGACAGCTGTTCGCATGACACTGCCGCGCCATCACACAGCCGAGCGCGACGAGCGCCGCCGTGCCGAACCCGTATTCGTCGGCGCCGAGGGCCGCCGCCATCGCGATGTCGCGCCCGGTCTTGAGCCCGCCGTCGGTTTGCAGCACGACGCGACTACGGAACCCAGCTGCCGCCAGCGCCCGATGGGCGTCCGCAAGTCCAAGCTCCCACGGCATCCCGGCGTGCTTGATCGACCCGCGCGGCGACGCGCCGGTCCCGCCGTCGTGACCGCTGATTTGAATCGCGTCGGCACCGGCTTTGGCCACACCTGTCGCGATGATGCCGACGCCGGTGGATGCCACCAGCTTCACGTTCATCCGCGCGGCTGGATGAAAGACGCGCAGATCGTGAATCAGCTCCGCGAGATCTTCGATGCTGTAGATGTCGTGATGCACCGGCGGCGAGATGAGCGGGGTGCCCGGCTGTGCATGACGCAGCAGCGCGATGTGGGGCACGACTTTGAGCGCCGGCAGTTGACCGCCCTCACCCGGCTTCGATCCCTGCGCGATCTTGATCTGCAGTTCGTCGGCCGACCGCAAGTACCCGGGCGTCACGCCAAAGCGAGCCGATGCCACCTGCTTCGTCCGGTTGCCGTCCGGCCGTCCGAAGCGGTCGGGCTCCTCGCCGCCCTCGCCGCTGTTGCTGCGGGCGCCGAGGAGGTGCATCGCCGTCGCGATCGTCCGATGGGCCTCCGGCGAGAGCGCGCCGACCGACATCGCCGACAGGAAGAAGCGGCGGCAGATTGCATCGACCGGCTCCACGTCATCCACGGCGATGGGCGCCGCGGGAACGAATTGCAGCAGGTCGCGGACGGCGGCCGGCGGGCGGTTGTAGACGTGCGAGGTGAAGGTTGTGTAGCTGGAGTCCTCCGCTCGCGCGCGCTGAAGGGATCGGACCACGAGCGGATTGGTCGCGTGATATTCGCCGTCGCGGCGGTAGCTGTGGAGACCCGGATAGTCGGCGGCCGGCGGCTCGGCCAGTGAAAACGCCCGCCGGTGACGCTCGAGCACGGTGGCCGCGACGTCCGCCAGCGTGGCGCCGCCGATCGGCGACGGCGTGCCGGGGAAGAAGCGATCGACGAGCGCTGCGTCCAACCCGAGGACCTCGAACAACGCCGCGCCGCAGTATCCGCTGAACGTGCAGACGCCCATCTTGGACATGACCGTCAGCAGCCCACGCTCGAGCGCGACCCGATATCCGTCGCTGGCCTCGTCCTCGAGCGCCGCAACGGTCGCGTACCCCAGCGAGGGATGCACTGCCGACGCTCCGTATGCGCAGAGCGCCGCCACGTGATGCGCGTCGCGCGCCGTATCAGTGTCCACCACGAGGCTCGCGCGCATGCGGAGCCCGCGTTCGATGAGGCCGAAATGAACCGCGGCGGTCGCCAGGAGTGCCGGCAGAGCGACATGCGCCTCGCTGACACCGCGGTCGGTCAACACGATGATCGCGCTGCCACGCCGGACGGCGTCGCACGCCGAAGTCACAATCTCGTCCAGACGCCGCGCGAAACAGGCAGGACCCTGATCGATCGGAAACACGAGATCGATCGCCGCCGGATCGAATTCGCGCGCCTGCTCGATTGCCGCCAGTTGCGTGGTCGTGAGGATTGGCGATCGCAGCTGGATTCGCGGCTGTCTCGCCCCGCGCTCGTCCACGTAGCTGCCGTGAGCGCCGAGCATCGTGGTCAACGACATGACCGACGCCTCGCGGTACGGATCCACGGGCGGATTCGTCACCTGCGCGAAGCGCTGCCGGAAGAAGTCCGTGAAGAGCCGCGGACGCGACGACAGCACGGCGGGCGGCGTGTCGTCGCCCATGGATCCCACCGCCTCGTGACCGTCGGCAATCATCGGCCGCAGGAGCAGATCGATTTCCTCGCGCGTGCAGCCGGCCGCAGCCTGGCGCTGAGCCAGTGTCGCGGGTAGGTCCGGCTGAAGCCGGACCCCACGTGCATCCCCTCGTACGTAGGGTCCGCCTTTAGGCGGACCTACATCCGCCAACGGCCGCACGATGTCCGCCACGAGCCGACGATACGGCCGCTGCGACGCGAGTGCGCTGCGGATCTGATTCGTGTTCAACACCGCGCCACGCTGCAGATCGACGACGATCGCCTCCCCCGGGCCCAGCCGGCTGCGGTCGACGATGACGTGCTCGTCAGCGGCGAGCACGCCCACCTCGGAAGCCAGCACGACGAGACCGCTTGCCGTCCGCACGAGACGCGCCGGCCGGAATCCGTTGCGGTCCAGCGCAGCACCGACATAGCGCCCGTCGGCGAAGATGAGCGCCGACGGTCCGTCCCAGGGCTCGCCGACGAGCGACTGGAACTCGAAGAAGGCGCGGACATCAGGCGGCAGATCGCTGTCGCGCTCCCACGCCGGCGGCACCAGCCGCGCCAGCGCATGCGTGATCGAATACCCGTGATACCGCAGCAGTTCCACGGCATCGTCTACGGATCGCGAATCCGACCCGTCCGGCGACACCGGCGTCTCGCCTTCGAAACCCGGGCACGAGGTGAAGTCCGCGATCCGCGCGTGCATCCACGTCCGGTTGCCGGCAATCGTGTTGATTTCGCCGTTGTGTGCGATCGCCCGGAACGGCTGCGCGAGCGCCCAGTCGGCCGACGTGTTCGTGCTGAACCGCTGATGGAACACGACGAAATCGGTGGCGAACCGCGAATCCACGAGATCCGGGTAGAACTGCGGCAGGCCGGCGGGCGTCACCAGGCCCTTGTAGACGATGGTCCGCGTGGAGAGCGACGCGATGCACGCGCGAAGCGCCTCCGCCCGGATGGCGCGCTCGATGCGCAGGCGCGCGCGGTAGAGAGTTGCGTCGGCCCTGGTGCGGCCATCGGTGAACGCCGCGATGACCTGGAGCACCCGTGGAGTGGTCGCGCGCTGCGCCGGCAGCACCGCCGCCGGATCGGTGGGGACCTCGCGCCACGACATGGCGCGAGCGCCGGCGACTTCGAGCTCGCGTTGGATCAAGTCTTCCACGCGGCGCCGGTTGTCCGCGTCCACGAAGATCATCCCCACCGCGCGCGTCGGTCCGGCCGGCCCCGCGGTCGGGGCGATGAGGGACCACGGGATGGCGGTCATCACGCCGCAGCCGTCGACGACGCCGAGCGCGGCCGGCGCGCCGCGGTGTTCGAGCCGGCGGAGCGCGGTCAGCCCGTGGACGAGAAGGTCGTGGTGGGAACGGCGTTGCGTGTCGGCGATGAATCCGACGCCGCATGCGTCGTGACACATGGACGCGCCTTTATCGCCGACGTTGCCTGATAAGCGAAATAGAACTTATGAATGTGAATCATCTGACTTGGAGATGGCTGACATGTGCTGCGATATCATGACCCCCATGAGTCAAGGTCATCGATTCACAGGCATCATCCTCGTCTCGAGCGCCGTGCTGATCGCCGCCGCATGCGGGCAAGCCCCAGTCGTTGAAGCGCCCGGCGTGACGCCCGCCGCGACCACACCCGCCTCGCCGCCGCCTCCCCCGGCGGTTCGCATCTATGTCACGAACGAAGCATCGGGTGATCTCACGGTCATCGATGCGGCGACGCACGCCGTCCTGGCAACGGCGCCGCTCGGCAAGCGCCCGCGCGGCATCAAGGCCACCGCCGACGGCAAATTGCTGTATGTCGCGCTGAGCGGATCGCCGAACGCTGGGCCCGGCGTCGATCCGGCGACGCTGCCGCCGCCCGACCGCAGTGCGGACGGCATCGGCGAGGTCGATGCCAACACCTACAAGGTGAGGCGAATCATCCGGGCGGGCAACGATCCAGAGTGCGTCGACGTGAGCGCGGACGGCACGCGCATGTATGTGGCCAACGAAGACGCCGCGCAGGTCAGCGTCGTCGATCTCGCCTCGGGGAACGTGGTCGCCACGGTCAAGATTGGCGAGGAACCCGAGGGGGTGACCCTCCGTCCCGACGGCAAGGTCGTCTACGTGACGAGCGAAGACGATGGCGCCGTGTACGCGATCGACACGGCGACGAACAAAGTGCTTCAGCGCATTCCCGTCGGGCCGCGGCCGCGCTCGATCGGCTTCCTTCCCGACGGATCGCGCGCCTACGTGTCGCTCGAAAACGACGGGGCGCTCGCGCTGGTGGACGCGCAGCAGCACACGTTCCTGAAACGGATACAGCTCGAGGGTCAAGGCAACACCCCGAAACCGCGGCCGATGGGCATTGCCGTGCATCCGAACGGATCGACGGTGTACGTCACCGCCGGCTCGTTCGGCAGCCTGTTCTTCCTCGATCCGTCGAAGAACGCCGGGAACGATTCGCTCCCGGTCGGTCAGCGGCCGTGGGGCGTCGCGGTGACGCCTGATGGCAAGACTGCTTTCACGGCGAACGGGCCGTCGAACGACGTGTCGGTGGTCGATCTTGCGACCAGGCAGGTGGTGAAGAAGATTGCGGCCGGGCAACGACCGTGGGGGATCGCGGTTATTGGACGATAGTCGTTCGTCGTTCGAGGTTCGGCGTTCGGCGTTCGGCGTTCGACGACGGTAGAATGCTTTTGATGAAATCGACGCTCGAAGACGGCTTGCGCGCGCTCGAACGGGCCAGCGAAGCGGCGAAGTCGATTCACCCGACAGTCGATGAGCAGTATCTTCAGTGGATCCTGGAGATCGAGGCGCGGCCCGAGAATCAGTCCGGCGCCGACAAGAGTGGCGGCTGGCGCGCGCAGCAGTTGTATCTATCGACCTTCAGGAACGCGCGCGGACCGTTTCGGCCGTGAGTCCGCCCCTCCTCCCGTTGATCCAGCGCCTCAACGACGAGCGCGTTCGATTTGTTCTCATGGGATTAGCGGGCGTGAACCTGTATGCGCAGCCGAACTACGAGTTGTTCCTCACGCAGGACTTTGACTTGTTTCTTCCGGAGGACCCCGACAACCTGGTGTCGGCCTGGTCGTGCTGCGAGACCCATGGCCTGGAGCTGTGGCTCAACGACGAGCCGCTCGACCGCCCGCGTGATCGTTGGCTCGCAGAACGCATGGTGGAGCGGCGAATCGTGACTCGCGCCACCGGGACTGACGGACTGGAAGTCGACCTGAGCCCGGTGATGAAGGGTTTCGACTTCGATACGGTTTGGGGCGATCGGCGCGTTTTCACAATCGACAGTGTCGATGTCCCGACTGCGCGGTTGCTCCACATCGTCCAGTCGAAAGAGGCCGCCGGACGCGACAAGGACCGCCTCTTCCTCGCCACGCATCGCGACGCGCTTGAACAGTTGTTGAAGCGGACGGAGTTGGACTAACGCTCGTCGTTCGTGGTTCGTGGTTCGTGGTTCGTCGTTCTTTCGTTCCCTGAACGACGAACGTCGAACGAGGACAGATGCAGCCGAACGACGAACGTCGTCTTACTGAAGCGTGATCCGTACCTCGGCGCCGAACAGCATGGTGCGATCGTTGTCGAGCGCGCCCCATTTGAGCAGCGTCCGCAGATCTTTCTTGATCTTTGCGTCGAACACCGTGCGGCCGTTCGCGAATACTTTCACGGGCTTGTCGAAGTCGAACTGATCGGGTGATACGAGCAGCGTGAAGGCGGTCACGCCGCGCGACGTCACCCGAACGGTATTGCCCTCCCGCGTCAGATCGACGCGTCCGGATGGAACCGGCCGGTCGAAGAGTTGGCGCGGCGGATACGACACGATCGGCGGATCGTAGATACCACTCAACTCGACCGGCTGGTTGTTGCGGGAGACGACGAAATCGATGTAGCTGCCCGGCTTCACCGACGACAGCGTCTCGAGAATATCGGTGCTGATCGACACCGTTTCGCCGTTGACTTCCACCAGCGCGTCGGCCACCTTGAAGCCGATCTTGTCGGCACTCGAACCGGGATTGACGCGGACCACGCGGCCGCCGACCGATTGAAGCCCGAAATCGCGACGGGGCGAAATCGGCACCTCGTTGAGATCGTCCAGCGTCTTCCAGTCGCCCGCCGTCGCGCCCAGCTTGTCGATCACCAGCCAGTGCGCCCGGTTGTGCGCAGCAGCGTCGCTGGTCTCCCACGTCAGCGTATCGGGCAGGGGACGGCGTGGATGCTCGCGCACGAAGGTCTCGAAGTGGTCCTTCACGTCCGGCCACCAGCGCGTGTTGTGCCCGGCGTCGGGCTGCGGCTCGTACACGAGCGAGACGCCGTGTTTTTTGAAGTGATCGATGTGCGGATCGACGAGGTCGGTCGGATACAGCTGATCCTGGCCGCCATTGACGATGAAGAGCGGCTTGTTCCGGAGATTGTTGCCGTAGAGCGGACCGTCGACCTTCAGGCTGTCGCTCGCCAGAACCATCCAGAAGCCGTTCAACGGCAGAAAGCTCGCAAAGGGCGTCGTCTCGCGCATCGCCACGTAGTACGCGGCGGTGCCGCCGTCTGAAACACCGGACACAACGACGCGGTTCTCGTCGATGTTGTAGGTGCGCTTGGCCGTGTCGAGGATGTCGGCGAGGTTCAGCAACTGATCGTCGCTCCACCAGGGCGCGGTGTTCCACGAGTACGGCACGATGTAGATCTGCTCGGCGCCGGTCAGCGCGCCGACGGTGCCGGGGCCGACGATGCGGTTGTCGGCTCGCATCATCACCCCGCCGTGGAGTTGAAATCGAACCTGGTACGCGCGCGCCGGATCGTAGGTGTCGGGGATGTTCAGGACGAACTGGTGCTCGATGCCGTCGGACGTCCGATTCGTGAGCCGCACCTGCCCCGTCGGCTGCGACGTGTAGGGCCGCCCCTTTCGCAGCCGCCGAAACGCATCGTCGAATCCAACGCCGCTCTTGACGACAACGTCGGCGCGCTGCTGAGCCTCGGCCGGATTCTTCGCCGCCCACAATGCAGCGAACGCGGCTTCGACGGCGGGGGGCTGGGCGACGACGGCCAGCGAGCTCGCGACCAGCAGAGCCACGGCAGGTAGGATGTGGCGCAGGGCTTTAGCCCTGCGATTGCGCTTTCGCAGCCCTGAAGGGCTGCGCCACATTCTGTGTCGCTGCCGCGTCCCCATGAGAGCGTTCGGTTTGGCGCGGACTGTAACATAATTGGCAAAGGCCTTTTATGAAGCTCGGCTCTTTGCTTCTGGCGATTGCTGTTTCCGCGAGCACGATGTCCGGTCAGCAGCCCACGCGTCCGGCCGGTGAAACACTGCCGCCGCTGTCCTACGTCTGCCCGATGGCCGGCGACGAAGACGTCATCGAAGACAAGGCCGGCGTCTGCAAGAAGTGCGGCATGGAGCTGGTCCCGACGCGTCTCGATACCGTGTGGACGTGCGCCACCCGGCCGCTGCTCGTGGTCGAGTCGAAACCCGGCAAGTGTCCGGTGGATGGCACGCCGCTGGTGCAGGTCACAGCCGCGATTTCGTGGACCTGCAAGGACAAGCCGTCGGTCGACACGCTCGAGCCGGGAACCTGTGCTGACGGAGCGCCGATGATCAAGCGCTACGGGGCGCGCGCGCACGGCAACCACAACGCGCAGCACGGCGGCCAATTCTTCATGGCGCCCGACAACTGGCATCACCTCGAAGGTACGTATCTGCCGAACGGCGTCTTCCGCTTGCACCTCTACGACGACTTCACCAAGCCGCTGCCGCTCGATCAGGTGCGCGAAGTCGTCGCGCGCGTCGTCACCAAGCAGACGTTCGACCCGGCGACGAGGACGACGAAGGAATTGGCGGCGATGCCGCTCGTTCGTAGCGGGCGCTTCCTGGAGGCGAAAATCGGAAAGCTCCCGCTCCCCGCGCCGATGACGGCGAAGATCGCGTTCAAGAAGGGCGACCCCGAGCACGTGTTCGATTTCGCGTTCGAGGCGTACTCGAAAGAGCCGGCCGCAGGCGCGCGCGTGACCACCGCGGCGCCGATGCCGACGCCCGCGCCGGCCTCAACGGAGCCGCGCCGAAGCTCGCCGGAATCATCAACGAGCGGAGGCGGGGCGCCCGCGACGACGGAGGGTTCGACGATCGAGATCGCCTCAGGCGTCGATCCGGCGCTGGTGCCGGTGCCGATTCCGGAGACGGTTCCCGAAATGATCGCCCAGCTCCGCACGCGCACCGATCAAATCAAGACGTTCATCGATCGCGGGTCGTTCGCGAGCATCTACGTGCCGGCGTTCCAGGCGAAGGATCTCGCGCTCGCGCTGGCGGCGAAGAAGGACACGCTGCCGCCGGAGAAGCAGAAGATCGCGCAGCCCGCGATCGCCCAGCTGATCCGATCGGCCTACCTCCTCGATGCCTTCGGCGATCTCGGGAACAAGCAGCAGGTCGTCGACGCGTTCGCGTTGTTCACGGCAGCAGTGACCGACATCCTGGCGTCATTTCCGGGAAAGTGAGACGTTGATGGCTCTCCCGAACATTGGATCAGCCACGAAAGCACGAAAGCACGAAAAAAGTACAGGGTTTGGTTTCGTGTTTTCGTGTTTTCGTGGCGGCTTGATCTTTGCTGCCCTGGCTCTCTTTGCGGTCTTCGAGCTGCAGAGCGTCGAAGCGCACAAAGCCATCACGTCGAAATACACCTACAACGACGATGTGTTTCCGATTCTCAAGGAGCGATGCTCCCGGTGTCACGTGCCGGGCGGCGTCGCGCCGATGTCGTTGATGACCTACGAAGAAGCATTTCCCTGGGCCGAGTCGATCCGCGGGGAGCTGATTGCCGCGCACATGCCGCCGTGGCACGCTGACGAGGCGTTCGGCGAGTTGAAGCAGGCGCACACTCTGACGCCGCAGGAGCTGGACGTGATCCTGACGTGGGCGTCGGGCGGGAATCCCCGCGGCGCGCTCGATCAGAAGTTGCCGCCGGTCGTGTTGAAGAACGAGTGGGCCCTCGGCGCACCGGATCTCACGCTTCCTCTTCCATCAGAGTTCGCGTTCGCCGCCGACAAGATGGACGACACGCAGGAGTTCACGATTCCAACCGGCACCAAGGAACCGCGATGGGTCAGGGCTGTGGATCTGCTGCCGGGGAACCCGACGATCGTGCGCAGCGCGGTGATCTACGTGAAGGCGGACGCGAGCGCGGCGCAGCCGCCTTCGGCTTCGGCGAGCCAAGGGCTGACTGCCGAACGCGTCCTGGCCCGCTGGATTCCCGGCCACGATCCCGAGCCGATCGGCAACGGCCTCGCGCTGCGCCTGCCGGCCGGCGCGCAGCTCGGGCTGCGCATCCATTACAAGAAGACCTGGCAGTTCGAGGGAAAACCGCTGATCGACCGAAGCACGGTCGGCGTCTACTTCGCGTCAGGCACAACGGCGCAGGAACTGCTCGCGCTGCCCGTGACATCGCCGGCGTTGTCGGCCACTGGCGGATCCGATCGGGTGACGTTCACGCAGACGGTCGATCAGGACGTGCAGGCGCTCGCGCTCAGCCCCGACCAGGTGCCGCCGAACATCACGCTGCAGGTGGAAGCGGTGCGGCCCGACGGCTCGCGCGCACCGATCATCCGGCTGAACACGCGCGCCGATTGGAACCGCCGCTATTGGTTCGAGCGCCCGCTCGCGCTGCCGCGCGGGTCGCGCATCGAGGTGGTGGCCACGCTCCGCGATCCGGATCTGCTGTCCGCCGCGTTCGCGGCGCCCACCGCGACGGCGGCGGCCCCGAAGCCGGCGTCGCCGGTCAGGCTCTCGCTCAACGTCATTCCGGCCCAGCCCAAACCGGCCGCGCCTTAAGGGGCGAGACAGGTCTCGTTCGTGGTTCGTGGTTCGTGGTTCGTGGTTCGGCGAACGGCGAACGGCGAACGACGAACGACGAACGACGAACGACGAACGACGAACGACGAACGACGAACGACGAACGACGAACGACGAACGACGAATGACGATATCAGTGAACGACTTCGTCCTCTGACACCTCGTCGAGGCGTTCGAGGTGAGGAATCTCCAACCCGCGCACGGCGTCGATCGCGAGGCGGAGCGCCTCGTCGGCGCGGCACTTCGGATTTCGCGTTCGCAGGTCCTTGCGCGTCGCCCGCAGCAGTCGCAGGATCTGCGCCCGGTCGAACCGCTGTCCCTCGCAATGATCGCAGAAGCTCATACCTTCATTATGAACGGGTCCTGCACTTCTTCGCCAAGTTCGACCCAGACGCTCTTGGTCTGCAGATACTGCTGAACGGCTTCGATGCCGTTCTGCCGGCCGATGCCGCTCGACTTGTAGCCGCCAAACGGGGAGTTGAACGTGAGCGCGCGGTAGGTGTTGATCCACACCGTGCCCGCCTCGAGCGCGCGCGCCATCTTGTGGGCGCGGTTGATGTCGCGCGTCCAGACGCCGGCGGCGAGGCCGAACTCGGTGTCGTTTGCCAGCGCCAACGCCTCCGCCTCGTCGGTGAACGCCGTCACGGCCAGCACCGGGCCGAACACTTCGTTGCGCATCAGGAAGCTGTCCTTCGCCGCCTGGTGCACGATCGTCGGCTCGTAGAAATACCCGTCGGGAAACGCCGCCAGCTTCGGCCGTCCGCCACCCGTGAGGATCGCGCCGCCCTCTTCGACCGCGCGCCGCACCATCGATTCGTCTTTCTCGAGCTGCATCTTCGTGGCGATCGGGCCCATCTGGGTTTCGGCGAGCAACGGGTCGCCGATGGTGATCTGCTTCGCGCGCTTCACCAGACGATCGACCAGCCGGTCGTAGATCGGCTGTTGGATGTAGGCTCGCGATCCGGCCACGCAGGTCTGTCCCGCGGCGGCGAAGATGCCGGCCAGCACGCCCGCTTCGGCCTGATCCAGATTGGCGTCGGCGAACACGATGTTCGGGCTCTTGCCGCCGAGCTCGAGCATGCAGCTCACGAGCCGCTGACCGGCGCGCGCCGCGATCGCGCGGCCCGCGCCGACGCTGCCGGTGAACGACACCTTCGCCACTTTCGGATGATCGACGAGCGCCTCGCCGGTCTCGCGGAAGCCGGTGACGATGTTGATCACGCCCGCGGGGACGCCTGATTCCTCGGCGAGCCGCGCGAGCTCGATGGCAGACGCCGACGTGATCTCCGACGGCTTCAGCACGATCGTGTTGCCGGCGGCGAGGGCGGGCGCCAGCGACATCACGGCGATGAAGGTTGGCGAGTTCCACGGCGTGATCACGCCGACGACGCCGAGCGGTTCGCGCAGCGTGTAGTTGAAGATGGTCCGCCGGTCGAGCGGGATGACCGCGCCTTCGATCTTGTCGGCGAGCCCGCCGAAGTAATAGAGCCAGTCGCGGACCGTGCGCGCCTGCGCGCGCATCTCGGCGACGAGCTTGCCGTTCTGCTCGGTCTCGATGGCGGCAATCCGCTCCGCATGCTCGGCGATCATCTCGCCCCATTGCATGAGCAGCCGGCCACGGCGCGTCGGCGACAGCGCGCTCCACGGACCTTCGCGAAACGCGGTCGAGGCCGCGGCCACGGCCTTGTCGACGTCCTCCGGGCCGGCCATGGCAAACGTCCCCCATGGGCCGCCGGTGGTGGGATTGAACGCCGTAAACGTCCGCCCGTCCGCCGCCGGCACGTCGCGTCCGTTGATGTGGTTTACGTACTGGTGCACTTGGATCTCCTCAGAGACGTTCGTGGTTCGTCGTTCGTCGTTCGTGGTTCGTCGTTCGTGGTTCGAAGAACGCCGAACGAAGAGCATCCGAGAACGACGAACGAAGAGCGCAGCCTGCCGAACCACGAACCTCGAACGTCTCGATCACAGACAACGTCCTCCGTCCACTTCTAGCACAACCCCGGTGACGAACGCCGCTTCGTCCGACGCCAGGTAGACCATCGCGTTCGCGACATCGGCCGGGGCGCACAGCCGGCCGAGCGGGATCGTCGAGAGAAACCCCGCGCGGTGCGCCTCGCTGTCGCCGCCCACGAACGTGGCGAGCATCGGCGTGTCGCCAGGCCCCGGGCACACGGCGTTGACGCGGATGCGGTCCGCCGCCAGCTCGATCGCCATCGACTTCGTCGCGATGAGCGCAGCGCCTTTGCTGCTGTTGTAAGCGAGCAGATTCGGGCGGGGACGGATCGCCGCGACCGAGACGGTGTTCAGGATCACCCCGCCGCCCTGCCGTCGCATGATCGGCACGGCCTGACGCGCCGCGAGAAAGATCGCTTTGACGTTGACGGCGAACAGCCGGTCCCAGTCGTCCTCGGTCGTTTCGACGAACGATTGCGGCGCCTGCGGCGCCCCGGCGTTGTTGATCAGGATGTCGAGGCGCCCGAAGCGATCGACGGCGGTCCCGATCATGGCGCGCGCGTCCGCGTCGCGTGCGACGTCGGCGCGCCAAAAGACGGCCGCGTCGCCAAGCTCCCCCGCGACCACCGCGCCAGCGTCCTGGCAATCCACGACGACGACCCGCGCGCCTTCCTCGACAAAGCGGCGGCAGATGGCGGCCCCAAACCCGGACCCGCCGCCGGTGACGACCGCAACCTTGCCTGCGAGACGTATGCTCTCAGACAAAAGAGTTGTACGTCGGGTCCGGCTTTAGCCGGACCTGAGGCGTCGACGATCTGGTAGGTCCGCCTGAAGGCGGACCCCACGTTCGGAAAACGGTCTTCGTCAAAAGACTCCGGGCGCAGCTTCGACGATGAGCGACGCCCCGGTGGCCGCCCGCACCTGCTCGACCGTCGCGCCCTCGGCGATTTCGCGGAGGACCAAACCGCGATCCGCGACCTCGATCACCGCGAGCTCGGTGACGATCATGTTCACGACCTTCATGCCGGTCAGTGGCAGCGTGCACTGCTTCAGAATCTTGTGCCCGCCGTCCTTCGTCGTGTGCTCCATCGCGATGATGACGCGGCGCACGCCGGCGACCAGATCCATGGCGCCGCCCATCCCCTTCACCATCTTGCCGGGGATCATCCAGTTCGCCAGGTTGCCCGCTTCGTCCACCTGCAGCGCACCGAGCACCGCCAGGTCGATGTGGCCGCCGCGCACCATCGCGAACGAGTCGGCGCTGTTGAAGTACGAGCAGCCCGGAATTTCGGTGACGGTCTCCTTGCCGGCGTTGATCAGATCCGGATCGACCTCGGCGTCGGTCGGATAGGGCCCGATGCCGAGCAGGCCGTTCTCCGAATGCAGCGTGATGTGCACGCCAGGCGGGATGTGGTTCGCCACGAGCGTCGGCATCCCGATGCCGAGGTTGACGTAGTCGCCGTCCTCGAGCTCGCGTGCCACGCGCTTGACGATGCGATCGCGAACATCAGCCATAGTTACAACATCGATCAGCCACGAAAACACGAAAACACGAAAAAAGACCAATAACGGTTTCGTGCTTTCGTGGTTTCGTGGCTATTCCCGCACGGTTCGCTTCTCAATTCGTTTCTCGTACTTGGCTCCCTGCAGGATATGCCGCACGAAAATCCCTGGTGTCACGACGTGGTCCGGATCGATCTCGCCGGGCTCGACGAGGCGCTCGACCTCCGCGATGGTGACCTCGGCGGCGGTGGCCATCACCGGGTTGAAGTTCCGGGCGGTCCGGCGGTAGACCAGATTGCCGTGCCGGTCCCCCACCCACGCCTTCACGAACGCGAAGTCGGCGCGCAGCGGCTGTTCCAGGACGTGCGGCGTGCCGTCGATCGTCCGCGTTTCCTTCCCCTCTGCCACGAGCGTCCCATAACCGGTCGGCGTAAAGAAACCGCCAATGCCGGCCCCGCCGGCGCGAATTCGCTCCGCAAACGTGCCCTGCGGGACGAGCTCCACGTCGAGCTCGCCGGTCAGGAACTGGCGCTCGAACTCCTTGTTCTCGCCGACATAGGTCGAAATCATCTTCCGAACCTGCCGGGAACGGAGCAGGACGCCGATGCCGAAGTCATCCACACCGGCGTTGTTGCTGACGACGGTGAGATCCTTGGTGCCGCGCGCGCGCAGCGCCGCGATGAGGTTCTCGGGGATGCCGCATAGACCGAACCCGCCCATCATGATGGAGGCGCCGTCGGGGATGAGCGCGACGGCTTCCTCGGCGCTTGACAGCACCTTGTTCATCGCGCGGTATTCTATCAAGTAAGATACTCGTCCCTTGCACTCAGACCTCGAAGAAGCCATCGCTTTCCACGAGTCCATCGTCGCCGAAGGCGGCAAGGCGCTCGTCGGCTACGACACGGCGAAGGCGCTCGCCAACGTCGTCCTGCTGTCGGAGATCCCGACGACGTACGACAAGAAGGAGCAGCGGCAGGTCAACGCCGGCAACCTGCTGCTGCGCGGCGTGCCCGGCGTCGGCAAGACGTTCTTCGGCGTGATTCTCGCCGCGATCAGCAACGCGAAGTTCGCGCGTCTCCAGGGCCGCGCCGACCTGCAGCCGACCGAAGTCGTCGGCTTCCAGATGATCAACCCGGCGACCGGCGAGCTGGTGACCGAGTTCGGTCCGCTCGCGTCGGCCGAGGTCATCCTGCTCGACGAGATCAACCGCATCCCGCTCAAGTCGCAGAGCGCGTTCCTCGAAGGGCTGCAGGATCGCACCGTCACCGTCGGCAAGACGACCTACGAGCTGCCGGCGTTCAGCTTCGCGATCGCGACGATGAACCCGGTCGAGCTCGGGCAGGGCACGTTTCCGCTGTCGGAAGCGGCCACCGATCGCTTCGCGATCATGGTGAACATCGGCTACCTGCCGCCGGAGGAAGAAGCCAAGCTGGTGAACTTCGACTTCAAGCGGGTGCGGCTGAACGCGCTGATGACGAAGGAGCGGATCATCCAGCTGCGCGGCGCGATCAGCGAGCAGGTGTTCCTGCACGAGCGGCTCGGCGCGCTACATCCAGCGGCTGGTCGCCGCGACGCGGCCCTACAACCCGGACACCGACTGGCACACGCACTCGCCGTCCGAGCTGGTCGAGCACGGCGTCGATCTCGGCGCGTCGCCGCGCGCCATCATCTGCTGGGGCCGGCTGGCGAAGGTGTGGGCGCTGCTCGTGCGGCGGCGCGACGGAGGTGTACCCGGAGGACATCCAGGATCTGGCGCCGTACATCCTCAGCCACCGCATCTGGCTCGGGCCGCACGCCGCCAGCCACGGCCTGACGACCGACGCGCGTGATCAAGGACGTCATCGAGCGGGTGGCGATTCCGTGATGCCGCACTGAGCGACGCCGCGAGCGAACAGGACGTCGAGCCGTTCGTCAATCTGTCGGAGCTGACCGAGATCGAGCTGCTCATCCTGCGGCGGATGCGCGAGTTCACGATCGGCGAGCACCGCAGCCTGTTTCACGGCACCGGGCTTCGACTTCGTCGGCCTGCGCGACTGGCAGGCGGGCGACCGGCTGTCGGCGATCGACTGGCCGCAGTCGACGCTCACCAACTTCAGCCCGCTGGTCGTCCGCGACTTCGAGCAGCCGAGCACCGCCAACGTCATCGTCGTCGCCGACGGGTCGCTGTCGACGCGCTGCGGCATCGACGGCGTGCCGATTGCCGCCGCGATCGCGCGCGCGATCGGCACGATCGGGATGTCGGCGGTCTTCTTCCAGGATCATGTTCGGCCTGATCACGTTCGACGCGGACTTCGAGCATCTGGCGGCCGTGCGCCCGCGAATCGGCAAGAATCAGGTGATTCACTGCCTCGACGCGTATCAGTTCCAGACCGGGCTGCAGCCGCTGCGCGCGCGCGGACAGCCTGAGCATGTCGCTCGCCGGCTTCATGCGGAAGACGTCGCTGGTGCCGGTCATCTCGGACTTCCTGTTCGACAACGCCGGCCGACGTCATGAAGGAGCTCGGCGCAGCTGAACTCGACGCACGACGTGTTCATCGTGCTGATCGACAGCGCGTTCGCGTTCGAGCTGCCGCAAGGTCTCGGCCGGCTGGATCGAAACGTTCGACGTCGAAACCGGTCGGGCGCAGGTGCTCTCGCGTCACGCGCTCGGCGCGCTCTCGCGCCGCACACGGGCGTGGCAGGACGATGTGGCGCGGATGGCGAAGGACAACGACCTCGACGTGCTGCGAATCGGCGTCGACGAGCAGCAGACGGCGATTGCGATGAGCGAGTTCATTGCCGAGCGCCGGCTGCGAAAGGTATGACCGCCTGCGGCGCTAATCACGGAGGGCACAGGGATGGAACGTGAACAACTGAGGACACTGTCTTTTTCTTTGGGAAAACCGTGTCCTCCGTTTGTGTCGGTGACCACCGTGGTGACGCTTTTCGTCGCCGCAACGATGCTGGGTCCTGCCGCGCACGCGCAAACGGTCGAAACCGATCCGCTCCAGTGCTGGTGGCGCACCAGCGCCGGCGCGGTCCGCGTCGGCGAGCCATTCACGGTCGTGCTGACCTGCGCCGTGCTCGAAACCGAAGACGCCACGGTCGTCGTCGATCAGTCGAAGCTCGAGCCGTCAGTGGTGCAGTTCGCGCCCTTCGAGGTGCTTGGCGGGCAGCACGCCGCGGACCTCCGCACCGACATGCGCCGCTTCTTCCAGTACGAATACCGGCTGCGGCTGATCGCGGAGGGGCAGTTCGGCAAGGACGTGCCGCTGCCGGAGACCAAGCTCTCGTACCGCGTGCAGAGCAAGGTGGGCGACAAGACGTCGATCCAGGGTCGCGATCAAAGCTACGTGCTGCCGGCGCAATCGGTGCGCGTGCTGTCGCTCGTCCCCGCCGACGCCGGCGATATCCGTGACGCATCGGCGGAAACGTTTGCCGATCTCGATCAGCGCGCGTTCCGCGCGAATCTGTTGATCGTGATCGGCGGTGTGCTCTTCGCGCTCGCCGGCCTGCTCGCGCTGCTCGGCCTGGTCCGGCTCGTCACGCGGCTGCGGAAACCGACCGCGGCGGCCGACAAGCTCATCTCGGACGGCGCCATTCTCCGCGGCGCCGGACGGGCGCTCGCGTCGGTACAGCGCGATCGCGAAGGCGCGGGCTGGACGCCCGAACTGGCGGCCCGCGCGCTCAGCGCCTTGCGCGTGGCCGCCGCCTATCCCCTGGGCCGACCCGTTGCCCGGCGAGTCGTCGGGGCTTCACCGTCGCCAATCGCGAGCGACGGCGCAGGAGAACTGGTTCTGAAATCGGGCTGGCTCGGCCGCAAGCAGATAGCCGTGTCGGGCGCGCCGACTACACGATCGATTACGCAGGAGCGCGCGCGCGGCCTCGGCTCGGCGAAGCGCGCCGAGACGCTCGAATCGCTGGATCGCGCGCTCGCGCAGTTCACCGCGGCCCAATACGGCCGCGCCGAGACCCTCGACAGCGCCGCGCTGGACGAGGCACTGACCACCGGCCGCGCCGCCGTGCGCCGCGTCGCGCTCGATCAGACCTGGCTGATGCGCAAGTTCGGGTCGCGCCCGCCGGCGCGTGAAGTGGAAGCACGGGCGTGGTCCCGATAACACACGTTCCGACGCTGATCCGCGAGACGATCCTCGAATGGCGCAACACGCGCGCCGCGACGCTGCTGTTCGTGCAGCGCGACACCGCCATTCTGGCGCTGGTCGTCATCATCGGTCTGGCTGTCGCGGTCATTGTCGCCCGTGCGCTGACGCGGCGGAAGGCGGGGCGCACGCAGGTCGCCCTCCCCGCCGTGCTCAAGTGGAGCGGCGGACGCACTTTCTTTTCGACCTCGTTCGTCCGCCACGGCGCCCTGCTGCTCTTCCTGGCCGGGCTTCCGTTCTTCGTGATGGCGCTGGCCGATCCGTTCTCGTCGATCACGCGCGAGGACGTCTCGTTTCCCGGACGCCGGATCGCCGTGATGATCGACGCCTCGTCGAGCATGATGGCGCGCTTTCCGGCGGCGAACCTGAACAAGAAAGCGCCCAACGAGGCGACGTTCTTCACGACCGTCGCCGCCGCCGAAGCGTTCATCCGGCAGCGCATCGCCGGCAAGTATCACGATCTGATCGGCCTCGTCGAGTTCGGCGACGAAGCGTACGTCGTCACGCCCTTCACGACCGACTACGAGAACATCCTGCTCAGCCTGTCGTTGATCGGCGACTGGACCGAGTTCATGAAGTTTCCCGATCAGGGCACGACAATCGCGGCAGCCGTCGAGCAGGGCACGGGATTGTTCAAGGCGTTCGACTTCCTGGATGCGTCAGGCAACCTGATGGTGCTGTTCACGGATGGCCAGGACACGCAGGTCCAGATCCATGGCATGCCGGTCCAGGAAATCATGATGAGCGCCGTGCAGACGAAGATTCCCGTCTACATGATCCGCACGAGCTACAACAAGGCGCTCGGCGGCGTGCTGCCCGACGACATCTGGAAGCCGGCGATCGAATCGACCGGCGGCAAGTTCTACGCGGCGGAGAACGAGGCGACGATTCTCGACGCGATCAAGGACATCGACCGGCGGTCGACCGGCCGCGTCGACATCCGGCGCTACAGCACGCAGCGGCCGAAGTTCGCGCCCTACGCGTTCATGGCGACCGGCTTCTGGACGATCGCGCTGTTTCTGCAGCTGACCGTTCCGTATTTCAGGAAGTTTCCGTGAGGGCATCATGAGATCCGTTGTCATTCCGGTTGTCGTTGGCGGTCGTGTTCGCGGTGGCCGGCGAGGCGTTCTGGCTGGTTGGCCAGGCCGATCGCCGCGTGGCGGACGTGCATCACCAGCTCGCCACGCTCCAGTACGCCGCCGCGGCAGAAAACGGCGCCGCGGTCGAGGAATCGCTGGATCTCGAGCGGCGCGTGCCGATCGTCGGACCGCAGGCGGCCGTGGACGTGCACGGCGCGGCCACGACGGCGCGCTACTGGGAGTCGGACTACGCGGGCGTGCAGCCGCAGCACGACGCCAACGGCACCATCACCGACACCGATCCGGCTGTTCTGCGGCTCGCGGCGAACGCCGCCTTCCGCGCCAGCCAGGCGTCGGCCGACCGCGCGGAAACGGTGCGGAAGCTCGACGGCGCGATCAAGAGCTACACCGACGCGCTCAAAGCCAACGGACAGGACGTCGACACCGCCTTCAACTACGAGTACACGCGTCCGCCTGCGCGACTCGATGGCGCGGCCGCGCGCCGCGGCGCCCAAGGCCGCCGCAGCGAAGCAGGCGGCGGTCGGAGCCCAGTGATCTGCCCGACCGGTCCGACGCTGCACGGCCATCCGGGCGCGCCGCCCACCAAGACCGAGATGAGCCAGTTCAAGATCGTCATCCCGAAGCGCGGCGACGAGCGAAAAGACAATCCCGAGGCTGGGAAGGGCGGACAGAAGATCAGGAAGGGCTGAGATTTCAGAGTTCAGATTTCAGAGTTCAGATTGATTTCAGATTCTTGATTGCAGAATGCTCCCGAGCTTCGATCTCAACAGCGTGCGGTTCGCGCAGCCGGAGTTTCTGTGGCTGCTGATTGCGCCCGGGGTGTTGCTGATCATCTGGGTGTGGCAGTTCACGTCGCGACGGCGTGATGCGCGGCGCTACCGCCAGCATCGGCGATTGCCGGTGCGGGAACGGTTTCCGATCTTCGGCAACCTGGTCTTCTGGCTCTGTCTCATCGCCGCGTGCGCGTGCACGATTGTCGCGCTGGCGCGGCCGGTCGCGGCCGCGGCGCTGGTGCGCACGGCCGGCGTCGACCTCGTCATCCTGCAGGACGGCTCGGCGTCGATGCGGACGCCGGATGTGCCCGGCGATCGCTGGCAGCGCGCGATGCGGTTTCTGCGCGTGCTCGGCGAATCGCTGGCGTGGCGCGACGACCGGATTGCGATGGCGCTCTTCGCGCACATCGCGGCGCCGCAGGTGCGGCTCACGCGCGACCCCAACACGTTCTTCTTCTTCCTCGACCACCTGAACAGCGAATCGCCGTTCCGGCTCGAGGACGACACGACCTGGGACACGAACATCGAGCTGGGCATCGCCTGGGGCATGCGGCTCGTCGAGAAGGACGAGGAGCTCTACGGAAAATCGCCGAACGCGAAGGCCTTCGTGCTGGTCACCGACGGCCAGGCGTGGAGCGGCGAGGTGGCGCGATCGCTTCGGGCTCGCCCGCGGCCGCGACTTCCCCGTCTTCGTCGTCGGCGTCGGCACGACGGTCGGCGGAAGGATTCCCGAGCCGCCGCGGAATCCGCGCGACACGTCGCCGCCTCCCGCGCCGATTCATTCGGCGCTCGACCGCGCCTCGCTGACGAACATCGCCAACGCCGGCGGCGGCGAGTACCTCGAGCTCGATCGCGAAGGCGACCGCGAGATTTCCAACCGCATCATCGACGCCGCGCGCCGTCGCGCGGGATCGCGTGGCGTCCAGGTGGAAAACGAAGAGCTCTACTGGCGGCTGCTCTTCGCCGCGGCGGTGTTCGTGGCGCTGGGGATGGTGTTCCTGCAGGAGCGCGTCGAGCTCTGGCTGCAGGCCGCGGGCGCCGGCGTCGCGCTCGCCGTGCTCTGGACGCTGACGCGCTAGGGCATAGTGCACGGTGCTCAGTGCGCGGTGCTCAGTGCGCGGTGCTCAGTGCGGCACTGGGCACTGAGCACTGAGCACTGAGCACTACTCATTCCACAACCACGCCGCGCCCCGCACACCGCTCGAGTCGCCATGCTTCGCGCGGACGAGCCGCGTGTCGACGCGATCGGAGAAGACGTACGCCGCCCATAGCCGCGGCACCGATTCGTAGAGCCGCTCGATATTCGACAGCCCGCCACCGAGCACGATGACGTCGGGATCGAGCGACGTTGATGATCGTGCCGAGCGCGCGCGCCATCCGTTCCTCGTAGCGCGCGAGCGTCGCGCACGCCGCCGGTTCCCCTTCGTCCGCGCGGCGCCGCGATCTCCTTCGCCGTCGCCGTGGCCGCCGCGTGTGCAGGCGTAGTCGCGCGACAGGCCGGGCCCGGACAGAAACGTCTCGATGCAGCCGCGCCGACCGCAATAGCACGCGGGCCCGGGCCGCTCGTCGTCTCGCGGCGCGGGCAGCGGATTGTGTCCCCACTCGCCCGCGATCGCGTTCGCGCCGGTGACGACGCGGCCATTCAACACGAGGCCGCCGCCGGTGCCGGTGCCGACGATGACGCCGAAGACCGAGTGAGCGTCAGCCGCGGCGCCATCCGTCGCTTCCGACAGCGCGAAGCAGTTGGCGTCGTTGGCGAACCGTACCGGCCGGTCGAGCAGGCGTGGGAGATCGTCGCCGAGCGGCTGACCGTTCAGCCACGTCGAGTTCGCGTTTTTCACGAGGCCGGTCGCCGGCGAGATCGTGCCTGGGATGCCGACGCCGATCGTGCCGCGCTCGCCAGCGTGCTGCTCGACGTCGCGCACCAGGCCCACGATCGCAGACAAGGTGGCGTCGTAGTCGTCCCGCGGCGCGGGAATCCGCAGCCGCACGCACTCGTCGCCGCTGTCGCCGATGGCGATGCCTTCGATCTTGGTGCCGCCAAGGTCGATGCCGATGCGCATGGGCGCCTATTATCCCGTCTCGTCCGCAAGAACTGCGCGCTCGGATCCGGCTCAGATCGCAAAGACTGCGGGGTCTGATCCCGGATCAGACCCCATTTGGCGCGGGGGTTGCGCTACGATCGGGCTGATATGGTGTTTCGCGGCTTTCGAGCAATCGCGGGAGCATTCTTGTGCGCGGCGGCGATTGCGTGCGCCCCCGACGCCTCGACAGCGTCTGGCGACCCGACCGCGGCCGACGCCAAGTCCTTCCTCGACACCGTCAACGCGACGCTCCTCAAGCTCGGCGTCGCGCAGGGCCAGGCCGGCTGGGTCCAGCAGACCTACATCACCGACGACACCGAAGCGATCAGCGCGCGGGCGAACCAGGAGCTCATCGACGCCATCGCGCGGTTCGCGAAGGACGCGACGAAGTTCGACAAGGTCGAGGTGCCGGCCGACCAGCGCCGTCAGCTGAAGCTGCTGAAGGTGTCGCTGGTGCATGGCGACGCCTTCCGATCCGAAAGAGTCCGAAGAGCTGTCGAACGATTCTGGCGCGGCCTGCGAGTCAACGTACGGCAAGGGCAAGTGGTGCCCCGACCCGGCGAAGCCGGACGCGCTGCCAGAACATCGACGACATCACGCGCATGCTCGCCGAGTCGCGCAACGAGAAAGAGATCCGCGCTGCGTGGGAAGGCTGGCACACGATCTCGCCGCCGATGCGCAAGGACTACGCGCGCTTCGTCGAGCTGTCGAACAAAGGCGCGCAAGGAGCTCGGCTTCGCCGACACCGGCGCGATGTGGCGGGCGAAGTACGACATGCCGCCCGACGAGTTCACCAAGGAACTGGATCGGCTGTGGGAACAGGTCCGGCCGCTCTATCTGAAGCTGCACGCCTACGTGCGGATGAAGCTGCGCGCGAAGTACGGCGACGTCGTGCCGGCGACCGGTCCGATTCCGGCGCACCTGCTCGGCAACATCTGGGCGCAGGACTGGACGAACATCTATCCGCTCGTGGCGCCGGCGAACGCCGACCCGGGCTTCTCGCTGACCGACATCCTGAAGAAGCGGAACATGCCCGCGCTCGACATGGTCCGCACCGGCGAGCGTTTCTACACCTCGCTCGGCTTCGCGCCGCTGCCGAAGACGTTCTGGGAGCGCTCGCTGTTCGTCCGCCCGAAGGATCGCGACGTGGTCTGCCACGCCAGCGCGTGGGACGTCGATCTCGACGAGGACATCCGCATCAAGATGTGCATCGAGCAGACGGCCGAGGACTTCACGACGATCCACCACGAGCTCGGGCACAACTTCTATCAGCGCGCCTACAAGGATCTGCCGCCGCTCTTCCGCGACAGCGCCAACGACGGTTTCCACGAAGCCATCGGCGACACGATCGCGCTGTCGGTGACGCCGGAGTATCTGGTCAAGATCGGCCTGCTCGACAAGGCGCCGGACGCGTCGCGCGACATCGGGCTGCTGATGAACCGCGCGCTCGAAAAGATCGCGTTCCTGCCCTTCGGGCTGCTGATCGATCAGTGGCGATGGAAGGTGTTTTCGGGCGAGATCACCCGCGGCCGCCTACAACAAGGCGTGGTGGGATTTGCGGCTGAAGTACCAGGGCGTCGCGCCGCCGTCGGCGCGCGGCGAAGAGTTCTTCGATCCCGGCGCGAAGTATCACGTCCCGGACAACACGCCGTACACGCGGTATTTCCTGGCGGACATCCTGCAGTTCCAGTTCCATCGCGCGCTGTCGAAGGCGGCCGGCTGCACGCTGCCGCTGCACCGGTGCTCGATCTACGAGAGCAAGGAGGCTGGACAGCGGCTCAACGCCATGCTGTCGATGGGACAGTCGCGGCCGTGGCAGGAGGCGCTCGAAGCGCTGACCGGTTCGAAGCAGATGGACGCGACCGCGATTCTCGACTACTTCGCGCCGCTGAACGACGTGGCTCGACGATCAGCTGAAAGGACAGACTGTCGGATGGTGATCATCGCGTAGGGGCCGACCCATGTGTCGGCCCGGGGCGGACACGCGGGTCCGCCCCTACGACCTCGCCGGCTCGCCCGGCGTAAGGAGGACCGAGTGACTGTCCTCGACTCGATCGGCTCCCGTACCGAGGTCTATTCGGTTCGCGACGATACGACCGTGCACGACGCGGCGCGCTACCTGCGCGAGCGGCAGGTCCGCGCCGTGGGCGCCCTCGATGCTGCCGGCCGGCTGGTCGGCGTCGTCTCGCAGAGCGACATCTCCGACAAGGTCGCGGCCGAGAACAAGTGCCCGGCCTGGATGCGCGTCAGCGAGATCATGGGCACACGCCTCGTTACCGTCACGCCGGATCGTCCGCTTACCGAGTGCCTGCGGCTGATGGAACAGAACGGCATCTATCACCTGCTGGTCGTGGACGAGAGCGGCGGCTTCCGCGGCATGCTGTCGGTGACCGACCTGCTGACAGTGATTGCCTCCGACGAAAAGGCGCGCGCCGATATGCTCGAGGCGTTTCTGTTCGAGAGAACCAGGAGTAGCTGAGAATCGTCTGAAGGGTCTATGGATCAACCACGAAAGCACGAAAGCACGAAAAAGAACAGGCCACGTTTGTTTTCGTGTTTTCGTGTTTTCGTGGCTGTTCTAGGTGCCGCAAGCTGGGTCGTCGCCGCGAGCGCCCAGACGGATCTCGACGCCTTCATGCGCCAGGTCGTCGCCAAGCGCGACGACAACTGGAAGAAGCTCCAGCAATACATCCTCGACGAGCACGAATCGATCGATCTGCGCGGACCGAATCGCATCCCGATGTGGGGCGACCGGCGCGACTACACCTGGTACATCCGCGACGGCTTCTTCATCCGAAGCCCGGTGAAAGCCAATGGCGTGGTCGTCGGCGAGGACGAGCGCAAGAAGTACGAGTCGGACTACCTGAAGCGCCAGCAGGAACGCGAAAAGCGCGCGCAGGGCGGCATGGTAGCGATTACCGGATCAGGGATCGTCGTCGAAACCCCTGACGACCAGACTCCCGGCGTCGACGCCCCGAGCGACGTCGATGGCATCCTGAAACAGACACGGCAGCCGCAGTTCATTTCATCCGCCTACTTTCTCCGGTTCAAGTTCGAGGAGGGCAAGTATGCGCTGGTAGGCCGTGAGACGCTCGACGGCATCGACACGCTGCGCATCGAGTACTACCCCACGCGGTTGTTCACCGGCTCCGATCGCCGGCGGGGCCGTGAGCGGCGCGGCGACGAGCAGGCGCGCGACGAAGCGTTCCGGCGCCTGATGAACAAAGTGGCGCTCGTCACGCTCTGGGTCGAGCCGAAGGCGCACCAGATCGTGAAGTTCACGTTCGACAACATCGGCTTCGACTTTCTGCCCGCGCAATGGCTGCTGCACCTCGACGACGTCAAGGCGACGATGACGATGATGCAGCCGTTCGCGGAGAACAAGGACATCTGGCTGCCGCGCGCGCTCGAGCTGTCGCTGGGCATGACCATGGCCGCCGGCCAGTTCGACATGCGCTATGCGCTCGACTACACGGACTACAGGCGCCCGGACGTGAAGTCGAAAATCACGATCAAAGACCACTGACGTGTGGGCGCTGCTCGCACTGACCCTCGCGACGCCGCCGCCTGCAGGTCCGGCTAAAGCCGGACCCCACGTACCGATCTTGCCGTTTTCGTACGTGGGGTCCGCCTTCAGGCGGACCTACGGCGAGGACGAAATCATCGCGTCGATCCAAATCCACGGAAACGTTCTGACGAGCGATGACGAGGTCCGCCGCCTCGCGGGCGTCACCATCGGCGCGCCGTTCGAAACCGGCACCATTGACGCGGTGACCGAACGTCTGCGCGCGGCCAGGAAATTCAAGAGCGTCCAGGTGCTCAAGCGCTTCGCCTCGATCTCCGATCTGTCGCAGGTCCTGCTCGTGATCATCGTCGACGAAGGCGCCGTGCACATCGAGATGACGGGCGATCCCGATAACCCCACGCGCGTCGTGCGCAACCGCTTCCCGCGCCTGCTCGTGCTGCCAATTTTCGGCGCCGAAGACGGATATGGCGGGTCGTACGGCGTGCGACTCGCGCTTCCCGACCCGGCGGGCAAGCGCAGCCGGCTCGCCTTTCCGCTCACCTGGGGCGGCGTCAAGCGGGCGGCGGTCGAGTTCGAGAAGTCGATCGAGAACAAGCCAATCGATCGCATTGCCGCGGGCGCGTGGGTGTCGCGCATTTCGAACCTGTACTACGACACGCCCGACGACCGCGTCCGCGTCTGGCTGCGCGGGGAACGGGAACTGATCACGCGGTCGCTCCGGGTCGGCGCCACCGGCGGCTGGCAGCGGGTGTCGTTCATGGATCTGCGGGATCGCCTGGTGCAATTCGGCACGGACGTCATCGTGGACACGCGCGTCGATCCCGGCCTGCCGCGCAACGCGGTGTACGGGCGCGCGGCCTGGGAGCATGTGTGGTTCGGCGATACCGCGCGGCCGGGGACGCACACGAGTGGAAGCATCAACCGCACGGACCTCGACGGACGCGGATATCTGGGGTTGTTCGGACAGACCGTGTTCGCCGTGCGGGCCGTCCGGCGCGACGCGGATCAGCCGCTGCCGCTGTACACGAAGCCGATGCTCGGCGGGATGGGCAGCGTGCGCGGGTTCAAGGCGGGAACCGCCGTCGGCGACACCCTCGTCACCGGTTCGGCCGAGCTCATCGTCCCAATCGGACCGGCCCTGTCGATCGGCAAGTTCGGCGTCAGCGCCTTCGCGGACACCGGCACCGCGTACGACAAGGGCGCCAGCATCAGAAAGCAGGTCTTCAAGCAGGGCTACGGCGTCGGCGTGTGGGTGACCGCGGCGTTCTTCAGGTTCAACGTCGCCGTCGCGCACGGCAAGCATGCCACCACGCGCGTGCATATCGGAGGGGACGTCACTTTCTGAGTTGAGAGTCCCGTCACGCTGCGATCGACCTACGTTCTAAGCCACAGAGACACCGAGACACAGAGCTTCAAATGCAGAACACGCTGCAATTGCAGCGTGACGCCAAAGGGCGCGCGCCGAACCTCCTCCGGCGCGCCTCTCTGTGTCTCTGTGCCTCTGTGGCTGATTCTCTGTTCGCGCGCTATCATCGCTTCATGACCCGCGCGGCGCGCCTCGGGCTTGTCATCGCGATGGCGCTTGCCGCATCGCACCTCATCCTTTTCGCGCAACCGCCCTCGCAATCGACGCAGTCGCAACCTGACCCGCCGCAGCAACCACCGGTCTTCCGCACCGGCGCGAGCCTCGTCCGCGTCGACGTGACCGTGATCGATCGCCATGGCGAGCAGGTGACGACGCTGACGGCCGAGGACTTCGAGGTGTCCGAGGACGGCGTCCCGCAAACCGTCGAGACCTTCAAGCTCGTTTCCGCGGACGGCCGGCAGGCCGAAGACGATGACACGTCGCTCGAGATTCGGTCGCCCGAGCACGCAGCGGCCGAAGCGGCGCGCGACGAAACGCGGGTCTTCCTGATCTTCTGGGACGAGTATCACATCGGCCGCTTCGCCAGCGCGATCCAGGCACGCTCGGCGCTCAACGATTTCGTGACCTCGGCCTTCGGTCCCACCGACCTGGTCGCGCTGATGGATCCGCTGCTGCCGACCGACGCGATCCGCTGGACGCGCAACCGTACCGATCTCGCCCAGGCGGTCCAGAAACTCGAGGGCCGCTACCGCATCTACATGCCGGCGCGAAGCGTGCTGGAGGAAGCGCAGCTGTATCGCCGCGACGTCGAACGCCTGCGATCGGAAGTCACGGTCTCGGCGATGAAGTCCGCTGCGAGCTACCTGGGCAGCTTGCGCGAGGGGCGGAAGGCGATCGTGTTCGTCAGCGAGGGGCTGCCCTGGCTCGATCGGAGCGACGAGTCGTCGCTGCTCCAGGATCTGGTGCGCACCGCGAACGACAACAACACCGCCATCTACACGCTCGATCCGCGGGGACTCGGCTACGGCGTGGCCGACGTGATGTGGATGCTCGCAGCCAACACGGGCGCGACGGCGTTCGTCAACACGAACAACCCGGCCAAATCGCTGCGGCAGGTGGTGGTCGACGCGAGCGCGTTCTATCTGCTCGGCTACGCATCGACGAAGAGCCCCGCCGACGGCAAGTTCCACCAGATCAAAGTCCGCGTGAAGCGGCCGGGCATCGACGTGCGAGCGCGTAAGGGCTATTGGGCGCCGAGCCCGACGGACCTGGACAAGGCGGCGCGCGAAGCCGCCAGCGAGACGCCGTTACACGTGTCCTCGGCGATCGCCACGCTGTCGACGACGCGGCCCGAGCGCGCACTCGACCTCTGGGTCGGCACCGCGCGAAGTCCGAACGGATCCGCGCAGGTCACGATGGCCTGGACGCTCCGCCCGGGCGCGGAGAGCGCCTCCCGGAACGGAAGCCTTCTCGTCATCGCAGACGGCGCGGGCGGCAAGGAAACGCTGGAAGCGCCGCTGGCGTCACATCGCTTGTCGTTTGATGCCGCACCCGGCGAGCTGAAGCTCAAGCTCACGGTGCGGGACGAACGCGGCGACACAATCGACGAAGACACACGCCAGGTCGCGGTTCCGGACCTGGCGCGCTCGACGCTTGCGCTGAGCTCGCCCATAGCCTTCGTCGCCCGCAACCCGTCGGAGCTGAAGAACCTCGGCGCGAGCTCGGTGCCCTTCGCCGGCCGGGAGTTCCGTCGAACCGATCGATTGTTCGTGCGCTTCGCGGTGTACGGAGAGCACGCGGCCGGCGCGGTCGTCACCGCGCGGCTGCTCAGCCGGAGGGGGGACGAACTGCGGAAGCTCACGATGACGGCGCCGGATGATGCCGCGAACGTCTACGAGATCGATGTGCCGCTGGCCTCGATAGCGCGCGGCGATTTCCTCATCGCGATCGACGCCGCGGCAGGCGACGATCGCGCCGAGGCACTCCTCCCCCTGCGCGTCGTCTCGTGATCCAGGCGGGTCCAGAGGACCCGCCCTACTTCTGACTTCCGACTTCTGACTTCCGGCGCTGCCCTTCATCAGGGAACCCTTACGCGACGGCCGGAAATCGGCGATAGTGAAGCCCATGCACAGGCGATGGTCCATTTTTGTCGGGCTTCTGGCGATGGCGCCCGTCGTGCTCCTCGGCCAGGACCGCCTGAAGTCGATGCCCGGCTACGAGCGCGCGCAGCGATTCGCGCGGGAGAGCCCGGCGGCGGTCCGCGGCGGAATTCTGGCGGCGACGTGGATCGACGGCAAGGCCTTCGAGTACTCGCGCGACGGCAAGCGGTTTCACTACGACGTGGCGTCGCGCGTCGCCTGGGAAGTGCCGCTCGTGGAATCACGTGGAGGGCGCGGCCAAGGACGCGGCGGTGAGACGCCTGAGCGGGGCCGCCAGTTCGAGTCCGCGCCGTCGCCCGACGGCACGCTGAAGGCCTTCTATCGCAATCGCAACCTCTGGCTGAGCGCCGCCGACGGCAGCGGCGAGCGGGCGATCACGACCGACGGCAGCGTCTCGAGCCGGGTCAAGTACGGGACGGCGAGCTGGGTATACGGCGAAGAGCTGAGCCAGACGAGCGCGATGTGGTGGTCGCCGGACAGCACGAAGATCGCGTACTACCGGTTCGACGAGACGCCGGTGCCGGACTACTACGTGGCGCTGAATCAGACGCGCCAGTATTCAACCGTCGATACCGAGGCCTACCCCAAAGCGGGTGCGGCCAATCCAGTCGTCGACCTCTTCGTCTACGACGTCGCCTCGAAGCGATCGACCCGGATTGACGTCCGCGACGGCAAGCCGTTCGACAATTCGGTCGTCGGCCACTATGTCTACCACGTGGAATGGACCGCGGACGGACGCGAGCTCCTCTTCTTTCGCACCAACCGCCGCCAGAACGTGATGGAGGTCGCCGGCGCGGATCCGTCGACCGGCGTGTGCCGCGTGGTGCTTCGCGAAGAATGGCCGACCGGCTGGGTCAACTCCGAGCCGCGCATGCTGTTCCTCGCCGGTGGCCGCCGCTTCGTCTGGGAATCGCAGCGCAATGGCTGGAACAACTTCTATCTCTACGACCTGTCGCGCGGACTCCTGGGACCGATCACGACCGCGACCACGTTCGAAGCCGCCGCGTTGGTCAAGGTCGACGAGGCGGCCGGCATCCTCTTTTACACGGCGCGCGATGGCGACAATCCGCTGAAGCTGCAGCTGCACCGCGTGGGACTCGATGGCAAGGGCGATCGCCGGCTCACGGACCCGGCGTTCCATCACACCATCGGCGGCTGCATACCCAATCTTGGCTCGCGGCCTGAGCAGCCGCCGGTGCTCGCTCCGTGCAGTCTCTCTCCAGACAGCGCGCACTTCATCGACGTCTACCAGACACACAACACACCGCCGGCCACGCGGCTGGTGGACGCGTCGAGCGGCGCGGTGGTCGCGGAGATCGTCAAGAGCGACGTCTCGAAATTCACCGAGCTCGGGCTGAAGAAGCCGGAGTTGTTCACCTACAAAGCCGCCGACGGCACGACGACCCTTCGCGGGCTGCTGCAGTTTCCCTCGACGTTCGATCCGTCGAAAACCTATCCGGCGCTCGTGAGCGTCTACGGCGGCCCGGAGTTCGCCAACAACACCGCGCGAGAGACATTCGTCACGCCGAACCCGCTCACCGAACACGGGTTTCTGTTCCTCACGCTCGACTCACGCGCGATCCCCGGACTCGGCAAGCGAACGCTCGACTCGCTGTATCAGAAACTTGGCCAGGTCGAGATGGACGACATGGCGGCGGGCATCAAGTCGCTGTGGAGCCGTCCCTACGTGGACAAGTCGCGCGTCGGCATCTTCGGCACGTCGTACGGCGGCTACACGGCGCTCATGGGACTGCTCCGCCACCCCGACGTCTTCGCCGCCGCATCCTCGTCGTCTCCCGTGACCGACTGGGCCAACTACGACACGATCTACACCGAGCGCTACATGTGGATCCCGCAGGAGAACAAGGACGGGTACGCGAACGGCCGCGCGATCTCCTACGCCAAGGACCTGAAAGGCCGCCTGCTGCTCTACTACGGCACCGCCGACAACAACGTCCACCCGTCGAACACGCTGCAGCTGATCGACGCGCTGCAAGCCGCAGGCAAGAGCTTCGAGCTGCAGGTCGGCCCCGACCGCGGCCACAGCGGCGTCAATCAGGATCGGATGATGGAGTTCTTCATCGACGTGTTGAAGTCCCCCGACCAGCAGTAGCCGTCGGCGACGTTCGAGGTTCGTAGTTCGAAGTTCGCAGTGCTTTCCGCACGACGAACGACGAACCACGAACGACGAACCTCAGGTCTTAGAACCCGAACCTGACGCTGAACTGCACTGCCCTTGGTTGCCCGTTCCCGCCGCGCAGCGCCGTCAGGAGCAGGAAGTCGGTCAATCGCTTGTCGGCGCCGAACGCGACACCCGGGTTGGCGAAGTTCGCCGTGTTGAGGATGTTGAACAGCTCGAAGTTCGCGTCAAGGGTATGGGCTTTGCCCGGCCGGAACCGGTACGCGAACCGCACGTCCGTCTGCTTGTAGGTCGGGCCCCGCGCGCCGTTGCGTCCGCCCTCGTTGTCGACGCAGATCGAGTTCTGGCCGACGCCGCAATAGTTGCCCGCCGGCAGCAGGTCGAACAGCCGGCCGTTGCGATCCGCGTCAACGGACGAATCGAACAGGCTCATCGGCGCGCCGCTCAAATAGCGGTAGATGCCGCTCAGCGTGAGCCCGCGCGTGTGCGGAATCTCCACGCGGCCGCTGAGGATGAGGTTCTGCCGCCGGTCGGCGTCGAGCGGCCCGAAATTCGAGTCGAGATTCGCGTTGCCGAGCACCTGGTAGTTGTTGTCCGGCGTCTGGTTCGCCTCCGAGTTGCCGCGCGCGTAGCCGAGCGCGTACGACACGCGCGCCTGCCAGCCGCGGCTGAAGCGCTTCTCCAGCGAGAAGTTGACGCCGTCGAACTGCGATGACCCGATGTTCTTGCGCGTGAGCACGGGGTTGCCGAAGGCCGCGATCCCCAGCTGCTGCGCCAGGCCGAGCAGGTCGGTATAGACCAGACGGCCTGTTCGGCGTCGTGTCGACGCGCTGCGCGGGATTCAAGTCGAAGTTGATCAGCTGCTGACGGTTCCAGCTGTGGACGTAGTCGACGTTCAGCGCCATCTGCGAATTCAGCTCACGCTGGTAGCCGAGCGTCAGCTGATGGATCGCCGGAACCGAGCGGTCCGGGTTGTCGATGAACACGTTCCCGGTGTTGCGGCTGATCGAGCCCAGCGGGTAGAGCGCGTTCAGCAGGGCGCGATTGACGACGGGGCCGTTGACGAGCATCGGGTCGGTCGGCAGCCGTCCCGCGCGCGGTCCGGGATCAGCGGCTGACGTCGGGAAGTTCGCGGTAAACGAATCGCTGTACACGCCCGTCGACACGAACGGTGTCGTCGTCTGCAGCGTGATCTTGTCGAAGAAGATCCCGTAGCCGCCGCGAATCAGCGACGTCGAGCTTCCGCCCGGCTGCCACGTGACGCCGAGCCGCGGCGCGATGTTGTTCTTGTCGACCGCATAGTTCTCCGGCGCTGAACAGCGGATTGTTCGCGTTGGCGATCTTCGTCATCTCGAGGTCGTAGCGGACGCCGAGGTTCAGCGTCAGGTTGTTCCGGTGCCACTTGTCCTGAGCGAACATCACCAGGACCTGCGTCGGCATCGTGATGTCGCTCGCGGCAGGGACACGGATGGCGAGCCGCTCCGGATAGGTCCGCGGATTGTTGCGGTCGAACGCCAGATCCGTGGAGAAAATGAAGCGGCCGTTCATGTCGGTCTGGTCCGGCAGCTCGATCTGCGAGTAGATGAACGACGCGCCGAACTTGAAATCGTTGTCGCCGCCGAACTTCTGCGGCACGAACTGCGTGAACGTCTCGCTGATTTCGTAGGCGTTGTCGATGCGGAAGAGCGCGGCGTTGCGCGTCCCGTCGGTGAACGTCAGCATGCTCAGCGTCGGCGGCAGCTGCGTCATCGGGATCGGCGGATCCTGCTGCAGCTCCTTCGCGGTGAAGCCGTTCTTCTCGTAGGTATAGCCGACGCGCACCTGGTTGAAGCGCGTGTTGCCGAACACGTGTTCCAGGTGCCGCCGACCGTGCGGTCCACGTCGTATTCCTGATCGCGAGACGCCAGCGTCCAGCGTCCGGCCGACACGATCGTAGGTCGGCGACACTTCCACCAGGTAGCGGCCGGTCCAGCTGTTGCCCGCGTTGACCTGGTGGTCGACCCGAATCATGTGGTTCCAGAGCCTCATGCTCTGCGTGTTCGAGTAGTTCAGCTCCGGCCGCGCGTCGAAGGTGTTGCTGCGGCCTTCGTCGTAGACGATGCGATCCAGGCTGTAGAAGAAGTGCGTCTTGTCCTTCTCGATCGGCCCGCCGAGCGTGCCGCCCAAGTCCTTCTGCGCGGTCTTCGGCTTCGCCAGGTTGCGCTGCGCCACGAAGAAGTCCTTCGCCGTCATCTTGTCGTTGGTGTAGCTGTCGAACAGCGAGCCGTGGAGCGCGTTGGTGCCCTGTTTGGTGATCGCGTTGACGACCGCGCCGGCCGTGCGGCCGAACTCGGCGTCGTACTGGTTGGTCAGCACCTGGAACTCCTGCACGGCTTCGAGCGCCGGGCGCACCTGGCTGCCGCACGAGGAGCCGAGATAGTCGTCGTTGTTGCCGCCGCCGTCGATCGAGAAGTTGCCGCTGCGGTTGCTGCCGCCGCCGACGATCAGCGACTCGCAGGCGAACGACGCCGTCGACGACTGTATCTGGACGCCCGGCGTCAGCCCGACCGCGAACATCCAGTTGCGGTTGAGAATCGGCAGCGCGTTCAACTCGCCCTGGCCGATGTTGGCGCCGATCTGCTTGGAGGTGACATCCAGCGAGCGGCGACTCGCCCGTCACCGTGACGTTCTCCTCGACACCGCCGACCGACGAGCTTGATGTCCAGGTTGGTGGTGTTGCCGATCGTCAGGACGACGTCGGGCCGCTCGTATTTCTTGAAGCCTTGCAGATCTGCCGTGACGCGATAGGGGCCGGGCACGATGCCAGTGATGTAGTAGGAGCCGTCAGCAGTTGCTGACGACCTGCCGGAAGATGCCGCTCGCCTGGTGGGTGACGACGACGACGACGCCGGGTAGCACGCCTTCGGATTCATCGACCACACGCCCTTGTATGGCCGAGAATTGCCCCTGCTGTGCCAGGCTGGGGCTGGCTGCGATCGCGAGCAGCCCCAAGGTGGCCAGGAAGATGCTCCGCCGCATGGAACCTCCTTATTGTCGTTGTGGGTTTACATGATGGCTGGACGGCCTCTTATTAGGGATGGATGAATCCGCGTTTCGGAGCATACACCCGCCTTCGTTCGCCCGCTTGACTAGTTTGCGGGCAAGCCTCGGCGGGGCAGGCTCGCATACGCTCGCTTGGATCAGCGCTTGGCGTTGAGCTTCGGCGGGGACGCGCGCCTTACCGGGTTTTGGATAGTTCCAGCTTCGCGATCGCTTCCCGGTGAACTTCGTCGGGACCGTCCGCCAGGCGAATGGTGCGGGTATGGGCCCAGGCGCTGGCCAGCGGAAAATCGTCGCACACGCCGGCGGCGCCATGCGCCTGAATGGCGCGATCGAGGACTCGAAGCGCCATACGGGGCACTACGACCTTGATCATCGCGATCTCGCCGCGGGCCCGCTTGTTGCCGACCGTGTCCATCAAGTGCGCCGCCTTCATCGTCAGGAGCCGCGCCTGCTCGATTTCCATCCGGGATTCGGCGATGTCGGCGCGAATCGTGCCCTGTTCGGCCAGCGTCTTCCCGAAGGCGACGCGCGTCGTGACTCGGCGGCACATCGCCTGAAGCGCGCGCTCGGCGACGCCGATCAGCCGCATGCAGTGATGGATGCGGCCGGGTCCCAGCCGGCCCTGCGCGATCTCGAAGCCGCGGCCTTCGCCGAGCAGCATGTTCGTGGCCGGCACGCGGACGTTCTCGAACGTGATCTCCGCATGTCCGTGCGGCGCATCGTCGTAGCCGAACACCGGGAGCATCCGGCGGATGGTCACGCCGGGTGTGTCCATCGGCACGAGGATCATCGACTGCTGCTTGTGCCGCTCGGCGTTCGGATCGGTCTTGCCCATGAAGATCGCGATGCGGCATCGCGGATCGCCGGCGCCGGAGATCCACCACTTGCGGCCGTTGATGACGTAGCTGTCGCTGTCCCGCGCGATGCTCGATTTGATGTTCGTGGCGTCGGACGATGCCACGTCCGGCTCCGTCATCGCGAAGCAGCTGCGGATCTCGCCGGCCAGCAGCGGATCGAGCCATTGTTTCCGCTGCGCCTCGGTGCCGTAGCGGACGAGCACTTCCATGTTGCCGGTGTCCGGCGCCGAACAGTTGAAGACCTCAGGCCCCATGCCCGGCACGCGCCCCATGATTTCGCAGAGCGGCGCGTATTCGACATTGGTCAGGCCGGCGCCGTACTCGCTTTCAGGGAGAAACAGATTCCACAGGACGGCCGCTTTCGCTTTGGGCTTGAGCTCTTCGACGATGGCCGTCGGCTGCCAGCGATCGCCCTCCGCGATTTGACGATGGAATGTGCCTTCGTTCGGATAGACGTGTTCGTCCATGAACGCGGCGACACGTGTTTGGAGGTCCTGCGACCGGGCGCTCTGATCGAAATGCATGAAGCGCATGATAGTGTACGACGGGGAAACCACGGAGGACACCGACACGAACGGAGAACCACGGCATCTCTGAAAACCGTGTCCACCGTACTCTTGATCGGACATCCGTGAGCCGCGATCTCATCTCCGTGCGCCCGGGCGAGCAGCTCGATTGGGCCAGGCTGGTCGAGTGGCTGCGCGGGCACCTGCCGGCGCTTGACATCCCACGCCTGGATCTCACGCGCACCTTCGAGGTCGCGCAGTTTCCCGGCGGCCATTCCAACCTGACTTATCTGATCCGCTTCGCCGACATCGACATCGTCGTGCGCCGGCCGCCGCTCGGTCCGGTGGCGCCGACCGCGCACGACATGGCCCGGGAATTCCGATGGCTGTCGGCGATGCACCGTGTGTTTCCGCTGGCGCCGCGGCCGTACGCGCTGTGCGAGGATGCGTCCATCATCGGGTCCGTGTTCTACGCGATGGAACGCCGGCGAGGCCTGGTCGTCCGCGCCGAGGAACCGTCCGAGCTGGCCGACAACGCCACGGCCCGACGCGCGGTCAGCGCCGCGCTCGTCGACACGCTCGCGGATCTGCATGCCATCGACGTTGCCGGCAGCGGCCTGAGCGGTCTCGGGAAGCCGGCCGGATTTGTCGAGCGGCAGGTACGCGGCTGGTCGGAGCGGTGGCAGCGCTCCCAGACGAAGCCGATGAGCGAGATGGACGCGCTCGCCGCCTGGCTGCGCGGCCACTTGCCGGGCGATCCGCCATCTCCCTCGATCGTCCACGGCGATTTCAAGCTCGATAACGTGATGCTCGATCCGGAGGACGTCGGACGGATCGTGGCGGTGCTCGACTGGGAGATGAGCGCCCTGGGCGATCCGCTGGTGGATCTTGGGATTCTGCTCGCCTATTGGGTCCCGACCGCGCCACCGCTCCAGCGCGATGCGTTGACGACGGTGACGCACCGGCCGGGGTATTTCACGCGCGACGAAATCCTCGAGCGGTACGGGCAACGGTCGGGCCGGGATCTGGCCGGCATCCGCTTCTACCACGTCTTCGCCATCTTCAAGATTGCGGTCGTGATCCAACAGATCTACTTTCGCTATGTGAGCGGGCAAACCACCGACGAGCGGTTCGCGAAGTTCGATGAGCGCGTGGCGTACCTCGCGTCGCAGGCTGCTGCCCTCACGCAGCACTAGCCGCGTCAGCATTCGAGCGCAACCACGGAGGTCACGGTGGTTTCACCGAGGTCACTGCGTTTTGAGAGTTAGGTTTTCCGTGTCCTCCGTTTGTGTCCGTGTCCTCCGTGGTCCCGTTTGTGTCTGTGTCCTCTGTGGTAGTGCCTTTGTTCTGGCGGCCTCGCAAGCGCGGACGACCTGGGACGGCGTGTATACCGAGGCACAGGCGAAACGCGGCGAGGCGATCTATGCCGAGCGCTGCGCCAGCTGCCACGCGCCCGACCTGAGCGGCATGGATCAGGCACCCGCGCTGACGGGCGACGAGTTCCTCACCGCGTGGAACGATCTGTCGCTGCACGATCTCTTCGAGCGCACGCAGATCAGCATGCCGGCGGACAAGCCAGGTACCCTCGAGCGCCAGCACATCGTGGACGTCCTCGCATTCATTCTTCACAAGGATGGGTTTCCGTCAGGCGAGCGCGAGCTGCCGTTGGCGGCGGACGATCTCAAAGCGATCACGTTCGCTGCCAAACCGCCCTGAACCGTGTGTTACACTTTTCGTGTATGGGTCATACACTAACGATCCGTCTTGACAGGGACCTGGCAGAGTGGCTCGAAGCCGAATCGGCGAAGACGGGCCTGTCGCAGGGCCGCATCGTGCGCGAGCAACTGGAGAAGGCGAGAGATGCGTCGGAGAAGCCGTGGATGCGGCTTGCCGGAAGCCTACGCGGTGGTCCTCCCGACGTATCGACGCGTAAAGGGTTTTCGAAGCGTTGAGGGCCATCGCCGACACCGGATTTCTCGTGGCATTCATGAGGCGCGCCGACGCGCATCACGCGTGGGCCGTGGACATGGCGAAGCGAGTCACGGATCCGGTGCTCACGTGCGAGGCGGTCCTTGCCGAAACCGCATTTCACCTGCAAAGCAGTGAGAGCGTGCTGGCCCTGGTTCGGGAGGGATTCGTGTCCATCTCGTTTGACTGCGCCAAGCATCTTGATCATCTGGCGTCTCTCGCGCGCCGGTTCGCGGATCGTCAGCCGGATCTAGCGGATCTCTGCCTGATCCGCATGAGCGAACTCTATCCGCGGCACACAATCATCACCGTCGATCGTGAGGATTTTGCGATTTACCGCCGCAACAAGCAGGAGAGGATTCCGTTCATCGCGCCGCCATCGCCTAGCCGCGTATAATCCGCCCGAATTCTTCCAATGTCGCTCGATCCCGGCGCGAAGCTCGGCCCCTATGACATCGTCGCGCTGCTCGGCGCCGGCGGCATGGGCGAGGTCTATCGCGCCCGCGACTCGAAGCTCAATCGCGACGTGGCCATCAAGGTTCTGATCGCGGCCGTCGCGCGCGATCCGGATCGGCTCGCGCGCTTCAGCCGCGAAGCGCAGGTGCTCGCCGCCCTCAACCACCCGAACATCGCGCACATTCATGGGCTCGAGGACTCGTCGGGCACTCCGGCACTGGTCATGGAGCTCGTCGCCGGCCCGACGCTGGCGGAACGGCTGTCGTACGTGGGGTCCGGCTTTAGCCGGACCACGGCGGCCTCGACGAGCGCTGAAGGTCCGCCTAAAGGCGGACCCCACGTACAAAGAGGTTTGCCGCTTGACGAGGCGCTGGCGATCGCCCGGCAGATTGCCGACGCGCTCGATGCGGCGCACGAGCAGGGCATCGTCCACCGGGATCTGAAGCCCGCCAACATCAAAGTGCGCGACGACGGAACGCAAGGTCGTGTTCATCTTCAACTTCTTCGACGAACTGCGCCGAGTTGCGCCGGCGAGCGCGCCGCTGAAAAAACGCTGCACCCACGGCCTCGGACCGATAGGTATAATTCCCAGGCTCGCCCGCGGGAGGGGCGGCGACATGAGACCCGACAGCCCGGCCACCATCATCGATCGCGTCGGCGAGCGGCTCACGGAGCTGGAGTCGCACGTCGAGCAGCTCGAAATGATTCAGCAGTTGATGCTGCGTCTGTTGTCGATCATGCACCCGCTCTCGAACGTCCTCTCGCAGTATGGCGCCAGCGCCACCGAGGAGCGGGAGCTGATGCAGTACCTCGACGAGCTCGCCGACCGCGTGCACAGCTTCGAGCGCACCAAGCAGCCGACGGTCGAGGAGTTCCAGGTGCGGATGGCCGAGATTCTGCCGGCGCTGCGTCAGGACGTGGACTTCCTGCGGCTGGTGATCGATACGTTGCGGGTGGAACGTTCGGCCTACCGCGACCTGCACGGCTACATGATCGACCAGGGCTGGTCTGGGCGCATTTCACGAAAATCTTGAGACAGGGTTCCCATGTCACAGAGCGACTGTTCGGATCTCGAAGCGCGCATCGCGCACCTCGAGATGATGCAGGATCTTCTCTTTCGTCTGATGTCGATGACGCGGCCGTTGTCGAACGTGCTCGAGCAGTTCGGCGCCACCCGCACGCAGGAGCTGGAACTGCTGAAGTTCCTCGACGAGCTCGTCGAACGATCGCGCGGACCCGAGCGCGGCCGCCCGTCGCGCGCGCATTTCGAGATGCACGTCGGCGAGATCATGCCGACGCTTCGCGGCAACCGCGAATTCCTCCAGCTCCTGATGGACACTCTCAAGGTCGAGCGCCCGGCGTACCGCGAGCTCCACGAGTACATGACGGCGCAGGGTTGGACCGCGCCAAAAACCGTGTAGGGAGAAGCCATGACACTTCGAACTGCGCTCGTCGCCGTTCTCGTTCTCGTGCTCTCGCCGGTTCCGGCGCTCCCGCAGGCGCTGACCAGCCTGGCATCGGTGCGCGTGGCATACGCCACCCGCAAGAACACGGTCAAGCCGCAAGGTGAACTGAAAACCCACATCGACGCGCTCGACGCGGAGATTGCCGAGGCGGCTCGGCTCGGGCGCAACGGCGAGCTCCGGCGGCTTTACGCGAAGGGCATGACGCTGCTCGCCGGCCGGGCGTGGACCGACGCGGCGGACTTCGGCGCGTCGCTCGTGCTGCGGACCGACCGCGTCGTGGCCGATTCGTCCAAGCCGTACCCGGTGCGGCTCGAGCAAATTTTCGCGCCGTCGATCGCACTCAACAACGCACTGACCGCGCACGTCGTTCTCCGCAAGCGCGGGACTCCAGCCACCGGCACGACGCCAGCGCAGATCGGCGAGGTCGTCAAGGACCTCGGAACGTTCGACGGTGTCGGACGGGATCTCCGCGAGTCCCCGTTTCCCTTCGAGCTGGACGTGCGCGATGTCGCCGACGGTCCGTACGCGCTGACCGTCGAGGTCAGCGACGCCGCTGCGCCACTCGGCGGCGCGTCGGTCAACATCGCGCTGCGGAAGGGCCTCGACGAACAGGTGGCGCGGCTCGAGGCGGCCGCGAAAGGCGCGCCGGACGATCTCCGCGCCGAGATCCTCTTCCCCGTCGATCGCATGGCCAACATCAACCGCGGGCGGCTGGAGGCGCGCACGTTCGACGCCGACAAGGACTTCGCCGCGGCCGACGCGGTGGCGGCGGCACTCAAGGGCGGCAAGGATCCGTTCGCCGGCCGCGCGGGCGACCTCAAGCGGCATTACCTGCTCGACGCCGCGCGCGAGATCATGCCGTACCGGATGTACGTGCCGAAGGCCTACACCGGCGCGAAGGCGTTCCCCCTGATCGTCGCGTTGCACGGTTTGGGCGGCACCGAGGATTCGTTCTTCGACAACTACAACCGGCAGCTGCCGCCGCTCGCCGAACAGCACGGCTACATCGTCGCGGCGCCGCTCGGGTACCGCGTGGACGGCTCGTACGGCTGGGGCGTCAACAACCCGCCGGCCGATCCGGTCCGGCGCCGCGTGCTGGAGCTGAGCGAGCAGGACGTGATGCAGGTGCTCGAGCGCGTGAAGCGCCAGTACAAGATCGACGAGTCGCGCATTTACCTCATGGGGCATTCCATGGGCGGGATCGGCACGTGGCTGCTGGCGCCGAAGTATCCGGACATCTGGGCCGCGATCGCGCCGTTCGCCGGCGCCGGGACGCCGGCCACGCTCGAGCGGATCTGCCACATCCCCGAGTTCATCGTGCACGGCGACGCCGATCCGACGGTCAACGTGTCGGGTTCGCGGAACATGGTCGCGAAGCTGAAGGAGCTGGGCGTCGAACACACGTACGTCGAAGTGCCCGGCGGCCTGCATAGCGACGTCGTCGCGCCGAACCTCGCGGGCGCGATCGAGTTCTTCAACGCGCACAAGAAGGCAACCAAGACCGTGTCCCAGTCCCGGCAATGACGATCAGCCACGAAAACACGAAAACACGAAGAAGACCTGTTTGGATTTCGTGCTTTCGTGATTTCGTGGCCAATCGATGTGCTACGAGGTGACCATGTTTCCGGTCGCGCTGCTGGCGATGGGCCTCGCATGGTTCGCACACGCTCAGGCTCAGGCTCCGACCCCTCCTGCCCGCCCCGCCGCTCCTGCCCAGTCTGACCCCGTCGTCGGCAACTGGCGCGGCACGCTGGCGTCGAGCGCGGGGATGGAGACGCCGATCATCCTCACCATCGCCAAACGGGGCGATGTCTACATCGGCTCCACGAACGGGCTGAACGCTCCCAGCGAGATTCCTCTGGCGCGCATCGCGGTGGAGGGCGCGCGCGTGACGATCGAAGCTTCCTCCGCGTCACGGCTTGGCGATCTCTCGCTCACCGGTGAGCTCACCGCCGAGGGCACGGCGATGAAAGGCGTCGGCTTGCTGGCGGTCGGGGCGCAGAAGTTTCCGGTGACCTTTACGCTCCAGCGGCGGCCACGCGCTGAAGTGATCCAGCCGAAGGTCGAACAGCGCATCGACTTCTTCGCCGGCAAGTGGACGTTCGATTACGTCGGCGCCGAGTTTCCACCGCTCAGCACCGGCAGCCGAACGGGAACCGCGACGTTCACGAGCGACGGCGGGAATTTCGTCACCGGGCGCGTCGACATCGATGCGGGGGCGAGGAAGTATCAGGAGACGGTGAAGATCGGCTTCGACGCGGACACCAACATGCTGGTGGTCGTCGAGCAGCGGTCCGACGGCTTTCAGCTCGCGAGCCTGGGCAACTGGCGAAGCCCCATCGGCATCAGCTTCGTGACGTCGCCGGTTACCGCCGACGGCAAGAAGTTTCAGCTGCGCCGGTTCATCGCGGTGAGATCTGAGACGGCCTTCGATGTGACCGAAGAATTCTCAGTGGATGGCGGGCCGTTCAAACGGTTAGGTAACGCGCGCTACACCAAACAACCTTAAATGCAACCACGAAGACACGAAGACACGAAAAAGAAAAGATAGTCTTCTTCGTGCTTTCGTGTTTTCGTGGTTGCCTTTATTGCACGCCGAAAGCAAGTAGGACGTTGCCTGGCCTTCCGCCGAGCGCACCGTACCCGGAATTGATGTAGAGCATCCCGCCGACGACCACCGGTCCTGGGCCGCTGATCGACGCGCCTTTCGCGGCGATGCCGTTCACGGTCTGGAAGTCGCGGTTGGTGTCGAATTCCCACACGAGCGATCCGTCCTTGGTCGACCAGCCGCGCACGCCGCCGTCGTTCGACCCCGTGAAGACCACGCCGGGAATCACGGTGATAGCGGCGAGAATGGCGGCGTTGCAGCCGCGGGCAGTGCCGCATTTCGGCGTCGGCGGCGGAGTGAACCAGGTCCGCTCGCCGGTCGCAAGCTTCACCGCGTGGAGGCCGCCCGGCTGCTGCGAGCCGATCGTGTCCGACACGGGGAAATACGCCTGTTCGGCGTCAGCGGCCGATCCCCACTCGAGCCCGCCGAGCGCACTGCCCTTCGCCGCGCGGTACTGCCAGACGCATGGCGCCGTTCTTGTCGGGATCGAACGCCCACGCGAGACCCGACTTCTGGCCCGCGACGAGCAGGTCGCGACCGCCGGGAGCCGTGACGAGCATGACCGGCTGACCGAAATCGAAATCCGGACCGAGGTCGGCAGCCGGCGGACAATTGGGCCCAGGCGATCGCGCAGAAACCAGGCCAGGGATCTCGCTGCAGCCGATGATGAAGATGTCGTTCGCCGTGACCTGCGCTGTCCATTTAACGGCGCCGGTGGCCAGGTCGAACGCCATGACGGCGTCGCTCGTCGGCTGCTGCGGCTCGGTGTACATGTTGCCGGTCGTCGCGTAGACGACCCTGCGCTTGACGTCGATGGTAGGCGACGACCAGATGCCCGCCCCGGAGGGGCCCCATCGGGTGACGCCGTTCGCGTTTTTCCCGATCGGCTTGGCTTCCGTCGCGATCGTATAGGTCTTCCAGATCAGCGAGCCCGTCGCCGCATCGACGGCGACCAGGCTGCCGCGGAACGTGCAGCATTCGTAGGTCGGGTTGGCGCCGGTTGCTTCCTCGATCGAAGCAACGGGCACGTACAGACGCCCCTCATGGAGCACAGGCGTCCCCGTGATGTTCGCGCCGCGGTGCTCCTCGAGACTCCGCGTCCAGATTTGCTCCCCTGTCGCGGCGTCAATGGCGTACACGTTCGCGCGGCCATCGCCGAAATACGCCGCAAACCCTGCCCCACCTGCCCTACCCGCCCCCTTCGGGCCGATTACGATGCCGGTGCGCACGCCGGACTTCGCCTGGAACGTCCAGATGATGCAGCCGGTCTTCGCTTCGAGCGCGTAGACCGCTCCACTCTGGCTTCCGACGAACACGCGGCCGCCGGCGACAGTCGGGAGCCCGCGCGCGCTGTTGGCGTTGGGGAAACCGAAGGCCCATTTCAGGACGAGTTTCGGTGTCTGGTCCGCGGTGAGCCCCGCCTGCGCCGCGGGCTGGAATCGGGTATTGGAGAGGTCGGGTCCCCAGCCGGTCCAACGCGGTCCGGCGCCGGGATCGAACGCCGGCGGAGCACTGCAGCGCCCCGCAGTCGCGGACGCGCTACCAATCGCGCGTCCGGCGAGGAACTCGGCAATCGCCCGCCGGTCCGCGGCCTGCAGCTCAGCCCCCTGCTCGCGCATCACGCCGGTCGTCAGCGACTCGAGGATCGCTTCGGGGGTGCGCTGCCGGAGCGCCGCCAGCGACGGCGTCCGCGCGTCGCCGGCGGCGGTATGACACGTGGCGCAGGCGTTCTCGAAGAGAGCCTGGCCGTTGGGAGCTTGCGCGAGCGCGAGAGCGAACAAGAGAGTCAGCATCGAGAACCTTCCACAAAGGCACTACCACGGAAAACACGGACACAAACGGAGGGCCACGGAACCTCTTTGTACTGATTCCGTGTCGTCTCCGTTCGTGTGTGTGTCCTCCGTGGTGGTGCAGTTAGCGCCGACGCGTCCGCGTCGCCGTCGAACCCGGCATCTCGATCGTACCGTAGTACCCGAGCATCATTTCTTCCCAGGTCTGATCGCCCCACCGCACCGCGGCTGTCGGATCCGGGTTGAACCGGTTGGCGCGCGAGTTGTCGTAGTGGAACGTCACCTTGAGGGTGGACCCTTTGGGCATGAACTTCGGCTCGGCGAGCTTGTAGCTCAGTTGCCAGTTGAAGTCGTACTTCGGCACGCGCAGCACCACTTCTTCGCGGCCGTCGGGATAGACGATCGTGTAGGTCGCGTCCTTGCCGCGGACGTGCATGTGCGGGTAGAGCGAGCTCAGATACGTGTCGCGATCGAACGTCTGCTTCGCGGTCACTTCGTAGTTCGGATCGCCGGGCGGAATGACGAACGACATGTTCGGAATCGCGCCGCCGCCGGTCGCGCGGAGCGACGCGGGCGGTTCCTTCGCCAGGACCACGCCGATTTCCGTCTGGTCGATGATCTGCGTGCCGATGGTCGTGTAGTGCATCTGCAGCACGATGTCGGTGCCGGCCGGAATCTTTCGCGCCACGCCTTCTTCGTACAGCCCGTAGAGCCGGCCGGGGACGAGACCGCCGAGGCCGTCGCCGAGTTCCTTGCGCGACGGATCGCGCGTCAGCCGCGGCGTCGGATCCGCCGGCTGGCCGTTGCCTTCGACGAGCGAGCTGATGATGTGATGGACGACGCGCCGATCGGTCGGCCGCAGTTCGACGCCTCTAATCCAGATGTCTTCCTTGAGATTGGTCGGAATCGTGACGTAGGTGTACGGCACGGTGCCGTCGGCCGGCACCGTGAACGGCTGCTGCATCTTGAAGATCAGATCCGGCTTGCCGATCGACCAGCCGTCGGTGAATGCCGGCGCCTTCGGCATGTCCGCGGCGTTCCCAAGCGGAGCGCCGCCGTCCGACCCAGGCGATGATCGTGTCGATCTCCGCCTGCTTGAGGCTCGGGTCGTTGGCGTACTTGCCGACGGTCGGGTCCGCGCCCCACGGCGGCATCTCGCGCGCGACGACCTTCTGCTTCAGCGCGCGCGCCCACGGCCGCGCATCGTCGTACGTCATCAGCGACATCGGCGCCATCGCGTTCGGCCGGTGGCACTCGACACAGCTTTTGTAGAGGATCGGCGCCACGTCTTTCGCAAACGTGGGTGTCGCGGCTGAGACGTCAGTCGCCAAACCGATGAGGGCTGCGATCGTGAATGCTGCACGCATGCGACCTCCGAAAGGTAGTCGTTGGTGGTTGGTCGTTGGTCACGACGAACGACGAACGACGAACGACGAACGACGAACGACGAACGACTATTCTACCAGTCCACGCGCGCGCCCATCTGGAACCGCCGCCCCTGCACGATACTGCCCGGCGTGAAGTAGTTCGGGCCCACCGTCTCGTTGACCGTCAGGATCGTCGAGAAGTTCGGCAGGTTGAAAATCTCCACGAACGGCTGGAACCGCCGGTGCCCGACGCGGAACGTCGCGCGAGATCTGGGCGTCCACGGTCTTCACGTAACCGTAGTACTGCGTCGTCGGATCGACGACGGTGACGCTGCAGGTTCCCGCCGCCGGTGATGGCGACGCCGGCGAGCGCGCTGTTGAACGTGTAGGTCGACCCGACGCTGATCCCCGGCCGCGCCTGGAACGTCATGCTCGCGTTGATCGTCATACGGCAACGTGTACGACCGCCGAGGCCTTGTATAGCGTCTGGAACGGCGGCGTGTAGCTGCAGAACCGGCGGTTGTTGGCGTTCGAGTTCGGCTGAGATCGGTGCAGTTGTCGGTGGCCGTCCGCTCGGTGGTGATGCCGCCGAACAGGAAGCCCTTGCCGAACCGCGCGTTCACGCTGAATTCCACGCCGTTGTAGACGCGCGTGTTGTTCTCGGACCACGTCACGACGCTGTTGACGGCGCTGACCTTGGCCGGATTCAGGTTGTACATCGTGATCACCTGCCCGCCGCCGTTGGGCAGACGCGGAGTTCTGCGGCACGGTGATGTTGAACGGCGTGTAGTCCGTGTCCGGGTTGACGAGCGTGTTCTTCGTGTACTGGATGTTGTAGAACGAGCGGTGGTAGTAGCCGGCGGTCACCGACACGCGCGGGAAGAGCGCGTGCTGCACGGAGATCGCTCTCCTCCCAGTTGTTCGGCCGCGGCAGGTTCGGGTCGAACTGCGCGCCGCCGGCAGGCAGCCCGAAGTTCGCGTTGCGCGTCGGTCCGCGTCGACCTCGTTCGCCTGGAAGTTGCCGGTCGCGTCGAAGATCGTGCCGTTGCGATCGAAGTCCGTCCAGGTCCGGGCATCGGTCTGGCCGCTCAGCGGATTCACGCTGGACGCGAGGCCGAGCGCCTGCTGCCCGAGGAACTTGCCGACCGACACCTTGAGCGCGGTGTTGCCGGTGCCGAAGAGATCGTACGAGGCGCCGAATCGGACCGACCAGTCGTTCCAGCACGGCAGGCACGACACCGCCGCGATGTTCGCGCGCGCCGCCTGCGCGGCCGGCGACATGTAGCGTCCGCCCTGCGCGGTCTGCTCCGGCGTCGACGCGTTGAAGTAGTCGTAGCGGCGCGCCGTAGGTCAGCGTCAGCCGCGGCAGCGTCCACTTGTCCTGCACGAACAGACCGAGATTCGCGTTCAAGTTCTCGCGGCGCTTGAACGGCGAGTTGGTCAGGCTCACCGTGCTCGCCGTCTGCACGCCGGCGACGTTGACGAACGTGAGCACCGAGATATCGCCGTTGCGCTCGACTTTCGTCGTCTCGTAGCCCCATTGCTGATTGACGCCCATCTTCACGTTGTGCGAACCGGTGACGTAGGAGAGGTTCGCGACGGTGTTCCAGATCTGGTTGAAGTAGTCCTGCGGCGCCGTGCTCGACGCCACGGTGCGCACGCTCGTCGAGCGAGTTGAAGTGCTGCAGATCGAGCTTGCCCACTTCAGGCTGGTACTTGAACTTGTAGGTCGGCACCGCCAGCGAGTGGCCGACCTCGAGCAGCAGCCGGCCGGAGATTGGCGTGGTCCACTTGATCTGCGACGCGTACTGGAGCGGCGTCGGCAGCCAGTACGACGCTTCGGGCGAGATGCACGAGACGCTGTTGAAACTCGTGGCCGTGCAGCCGACGTCGAAGCGCCTGGTCCCGCCCTGCGACTTGTAGAACGCCCAGACGATCTTGTTGCGCTGCGTCGCCTGCCACGTGAGGCGAATCGTGGAATGCGGCACCTTCTGGCCGCCCGACGCGGATTGCCCACCCTGCGGGAAGTACTGGGTCGGCAGCGGAATCAGGTTGTTCGTCTGCGACAGCCGCTGCGCGAACAGAAACCACAGCTTGTTCTGCTTGATCGGCCCGCCGAGCGACGACGTTGGCGTCGTAGCTGTAGTCGAGGCGGTTGCCGACCGAGATGAACGGCCGCAGTTCGTCCGTCACGTTGTCGTTCTGGAACGTGCCGCGGGAGCCGAGGACCCGCGCCACGCCCGAGAACGTGTTGCCGCCTTCCTTCGGAATCGAGTCCATCCGCACGCCGCCGAGCGGGTTTTCCGCCGACTGCGATCCGGCGTCGTACACCAGCTCCGCCTGCGCGAGTTCGTTCACGCCCACGCCATTGCCCTGCTGGCCGTTTTGCGTGAGGTTCTGGCCGATGTTCATGCCGTCGAAGTAGATGTGCTGATCGGCGGCCACCGATCCGTGGATGGACATCGTGCTCGTGAAACCCTGACTGTAGAAGCTGACGCCCGGCACCAGGCTCGCCCCGCCCTGCATCGTCCGCGCGGCGGGCAGCACGTCGAGAATCTGCCGGTTCAGCACCGACTGGTTCTGGGTGCTCTGGAGATCGACCACCGGCGACGAGCCGGTGACGAGCACCGATTCCTCGACGCCGCCGACTTCCAGCGATCCGTTCACGGTCGCGGCAAAGGACCCTTCCAGGATGATGCCGTCGCGCTTGAAACTCTTGAAGCCGGGTAGGGTGAACGTGACGGTGTAGGTGCCCGGCCGCAGATCGATGATGGCGTAGCGGCCGGTGCTGTCGGTCGTCCCGACGCGCACGCGTTCGATCAACTCCGGGCTGGCCGCTTCGACGGTCACTCCAGGCAGGACGGCCCCGGTCGGATCCTGGACCTGGCCGACGATGCTGGCACGCTGCTGAGCCAACGCCGGCGCCGCGATTCCCACGCAGATGAACCACACGACCGCCGCGCGACGAACGACTCGATCCATGCCGTCCTCCTCAGCGTTTGGCCGAACTGCCATGAACGCAAAGAACGCGAAGACCGCAGAGAAAACTCTTTGTTCTTTGCGGTCTTGGCGGCCTTTGCGTCCTCGCTGGACGGGATAGTGGGACGCCTCGCAGCGGATGTCAACAATGTTATGATCAACCCCTTTTCGAGGAGGCTCCCATCTGATGCGTACGACGCTAACCGGCGTGATCGCGGCCGTCTTCACCTCGGCGGCGCTGACCATTCTGTTCAACGCGACTGCGCCGGTCGCGGGTCAAACGGCCGCCTATCGCGCGCCCCGCACTGCCGACGGCAAGCCGGATTTGAACGGTATCTGGCAGGCCATGAACGAAGCGAATTACGACCTGCAGGCGCACATGGCGCGGCCCGCGATGGCGCTGCGTGCGGGTCCCTACGGTCCGGTCCCCGCGGCGCCCGTCCTCGCGCTCGGCGCGGTCGGGGCGGTGCCGCCGGGCATGGGCGTCGTCGAGGGCGACGAAATCCCGTACAAGCCGGAAGCGCTCGCCAAGAAGAAGGAAAACCAGGAGAAGTGGCTCGAACGGGATCCCGAGATCAAGTGCTACCTGCCCGGCGTCCCGCGCGCGACCTACATGCCGTACCCCTTCCAGATCTTCCAGAGCCAGAGCGCCATCTTTTTCGCCTACGAGTACGCCGGCGCGGTGCGCAACATCTACCTGAAGGATCCCGGCCCCGCGCCGATCGATTCGTGGATGGGCCAGTCGTTCGGCAAGTGGGAAGGCGAGACGCTCGTCATCGAAAACACCGGCTTCAACGATTCGACGTGGTTCGATCGCTCGGGGAATCACCACAGCGACAAGCTGAAAGTCGTGGAGCGCTTCACGCGCACCTCCCCCGACGTGATGAGCTACGAAGCGACGATCGAAGATCCCGTCGTCTTCACGAAGGCGTGGAAGATCAGCATGCCGCTCTATCGCCGCGCGGAGAAGAACGCACAGCTCCTGGATTTCAAGTGCGTCGAGTTCGTCGAGGAGCTGATGTACGGCCAATATCGGAAGAGACCGCTCAGTCGGTAGACACCAGAAACGCTCGCCCTGAGCTTGTCGAAGGGCGAGCTCGTGGTTCGACAAGCTCACCACGAGCGAACAGCTGTTCGGAGGGTTGATGCGGAATCGAGTATTGGAACTGTTGGGTGCGGCGAGCGTCGCAGGCGTAATCGCCGCGACGTCGATTGCCGCGGCCGGCCAGGCGCGGCCCGCGGCGCAGCCGTCCAAGCCGGCGGGAGCCAAGGCGCTGCCGCGAACGGCCGACGGTCATCCCGACCTCACGGGCGTCTACGACCTTGCGACGTTGACGCCCGTGGAGCGGCCCAACGGCTTGCCGGCGACGTTGACCGACGAGGAAGCCGCGAAGCTCGAGAAGCAGGCCGAGCAGCGCCGCGATACGCTGGCGCAGCCGTCGAAGGGCGACCGCGACGCGCCGCCCGTGGGCGGCGACGGATCCGTCGGGGCCGCTGGCAACGTCGGCGGCTACAACAACTTCTGGCTCGATCCGGGCAGCTCGTACGTCGAGATCGATGGGCAGAAGCGCACATCGCTCGTCATCGATCCGCCCGACGGGCGCGTGCCCCAGATGACGCAGGCCGCGCGCGAGCGGCTGTTCGCCAATCGCAACGCGCGCCCGACGTCGGACGCATCCGAGAGCGGACGCGACCCCGGCTTCGAGGGACCGACGGCCTACGACGATCCCGAGCGGCGCCCGCTCGGGGAGCGCTGCCTGCTGGGGTTCGGCTCGACCTCGGGACCGCCCATCCTGCCGAACTACTTCTACAACAACCTCCACCAGATCGTGCAGACGCGCGACACCGTCATGATCCTCACCGAGATGGTGCACGATGCCCGCATCGTCCGCATGAATGCGCAGCACCTGCCGAGCTCGATCCGGCTCTGGCTGGGCGATTCGATCGGTCGCTGGGAAGGCGACACGCTCGTGGTGGACACCACCAACTTCAGCGACAGGACGCGCTTCCGAGGCTCAACAGCCGACCTGCATGTGGTTGAGCGCTTCACGCGAATCGACGACAAAACACTGCGCTATCGGTTTACCATCGAAGATAAGAACACCTGGCCGCAGCCGTGGACCGGTGAATACACTTGGCCGGCGACCGAGGATCGGGTGTACGAATACGCGTGCCACGAAGGCAACTACGCGCTGGAGAACATTCTCCGCGGCGCGCGGCTGAAGGAAGCGAACGACGCGAAGACGAAGAGCAGACAGTAGCGCACACTTACGAAGTCAGAAGTCAGATGGCTGGGGCGCGAAGGCTTCAGCCGAGCGAGGCTCATGAGGAGAAACAGCATGCGATCGAAGCTGATGATGACACTGGCCGGTTTGGGCGTGATGCTGGCCGGCACGCCGCTAGTCGGACATCACGCATTCGGTGGCGAGTTCGATCCGTCCCGCCCGGTGCTGCTGAAGGGCAAGGTCGTCAAACTCGAATGGGTGAACCCGCACGCCTGGATCCACGTGGAAGTGCCCAAGGCCGACGGACCTGACACATGCCAGTTCGCGCCGGGTCAGAAGTGCGAGACCTGGATGGTCGAGGGCGGAACGCCGAATACCCTGCTCCGCCGCGGCATCACGCGCGATTCGCTGACGGCCGGCACCGAGCTCGTGATCGACGGCTATCAGGCGCGGGACCATTCGGTGAATCGGGCCAACGGCCGGAACGTCACGTATCCCGACGGCCGGAAGCTGTTCCTCGGCTCGTCCGGCACCGGCGCGCCGACTGACGGCGCGGACCCGACCGAGGGTCGCGGGCGGGGTCGCGGACGCGGCGGGAACTGACGATCCACAGTTCAGATTTCAGATTTCAGAGTTCAGATTGATTTGCTCAGTTCGCAATTCAAGTCTGAAAATCTGAAATCTGAAATCAATTCTGAAATCTGAATTCTGAAATCTGAAATGTAGCCGGGCCACCGCCACGGAGGACCGAGATGCGTGTATTGCCTCTGATTCTGGCTACGATCCTCGCGACATCGACGATCCATCTGTCCGGCCAGGCCCGGCCCGCCCTCCCCCGTACTCCCGACGGTCATCCCGATCTCCAGGGCGTTTACGACCTCGCGACGCTGACGCCGCTCGAGCGCGCCGCCAACCAGCCGCTCGTGCTCACCGACGAAGAAGCCGCACGCCTCGAGAAGCAGGTCGCCGACCGAAAATTTCGTGCCGGACTGCCAAGTAAGGGCGACCGCGACGCGCCGCCGAAGGGCGGCGACGGATCGACGGGCGCGGCCGGGAACGTCGGCGGCTACAACAATTTCTGGATCGACAACGGCACGCGGTACGTCGAGGTGGACGGACGCAAGCGGATGTCGCTCATCGTCGACCCTCCTGACGGACGTATTCCGGCGCTGACAGCCGAGGCCCGCCAGCGCGCCGCTGCACGTGTGGTGACGAACACGTCGGACCAGCAGTCGCGCGAAGACGATCCCGGCCTCGATCCCACGCCCGGGGCGTACGACGATCCGGAGCGGCGGCCGCTCGGCGAGCGCTGCCTGCTTGGTTTTGGCTCGACGTCCGGACCACCCGCGCTGCCGGTGCTGTACAACAACCTGCACCAGATCGTGCAGACCAGGGACACCGTCCTCATCGTCAACGAGATGGTCCACGACGTCCGCGTCGTGCGCATGAACGCGCCGCACCTGCCGAAGACGATGCGCCGCTGGATGGGCGACTCAGTTGGCCGCTGGGAAGGCGACACGCTCGTCGTCGACACGACGAACTTCACCGACAAGACGAGGTTCCGCGGGTCGAGCGAGAACCTCCACGTCGTCGAACGATTCACGCGCCTCGACCCGAAGACCCTGCTCTATCGCTTCACCATCGAAGATCCAGCGACGTGGGCCACCGCCTGGACCGGCGAATACACCTGGCCGGCGACCGACGAGCACCTCTACGAATACGCGTGCCACGAGGGGAACTACGCGCTGATGAACATCCTGCGCGGCGCCAGGCTGAAGGAAGCGACCGAAGCCACCAAACGGCACTGACGCTCCAATTCGAAGGTCACCGAGCAGAAAGCCCATCGCCAGAGCTGGACGGCTCGAACAACGACGCTTGCGTCCAACGCAAAAAACCGTGCGCGCTCCTGGTACTCCGGCAGGGCGCGGGGGGCCATGCTCGCAATACGCCCCGGTCGGTCCGCACCGAACACGACAATCCAGGCGCGCGCCGGCAAGGGACGCGACAATTGGTCGGGTGCCACCCTCTCAAGGCTGAAGGCAAATCACGGCACGTGAGACTTGTCGCTTGAGACTTGAGCCTACGGCTTCTGAAGGCGTTCTTGATACCGCGCGCCGCGAAGGATATTGACCAGCGCGTGGTTCCCCTCGTGGCACGCGTATTCGAAGATCCGATCATCCGACTTCGTCATCGGGACCGCCGCGCTCCACGGTCGCGTGAACGCGGTCGGATTGTCCACGGTGAACTCGTACAACAGCGTGTTCGGGTCGACGCGCTTGAAGCGCTCCACGAGATGGAGGTTCTGGTCCGCACCTCGGAAACTCGTTTTGCCGTTGAAGTTCGTCGTGTCGACGATGAGCGTGTCGCCGTCCCATTGGCCGCGGGAATCACCCAGCCAGGACCGCACGGGGGATGAGAGGTGAGGACGTCCGTCGAGCGGAATGATCCGCGCGTCGTGAATCATCTCGTTGGCGATGATGACGTAGCCCGGCATCTGAAAAATCTGCACGAAGTTGTTGTACGGGCCGGGCACCATCGGCGGGCCGGCGTTGAACGACAGGCAGCGCTCGGCGAGCGAGCGGTTTTCGGGGCCGTCGGCCGGATGCTCGCGCACGTCGGCGGCGCGAGCCGCCGTCCGGGCGCGCGCGTCAGGGGTGAGCGGCGGCAGCCGGCCGTCCGGTGGATCGGTGATGAGCGATGTCCGGATCTGCCCGTTCACCGACGCCAGGGCGCTTCCGCGATCGAACCAGTAGTCGTTGTAGGCGCGCCCCAGGTCGGCCTCGGCGCCACCGTCGCGGCGATCGCGGTTGGTCCGCTCCAGCGTCTCGCGCACCCAGGCGTCGGCCTCCGCGCGCGTGATGACCGCCTTGTCGCCGAACTCGGCGGGACGCTCGAGCGGCGTCAGCGTCGCGAAGCTCCAGATGCCCTCGAGATCCGGCACGGTCGGCGGCGCGGCCGTGGGCCGCCGGCCGTAGTTGGGCCGGTAGTGTTGATGACATTGCACGCACGAGTTGTAGAGGGCATCGTTCAACTCGACGAGCGCCTTCACGTCTCGCCGTGACACGGCAGCGGCGGCGGCGGCGCTCGCGTCCACGAGCAGCTTCGCGTCCGCAAGCCACTGTTCGCGCCCGCGCGCCCAGCGCGGGATGGTGAGCTCGACCGCCGCCTCGGAGAGCTGCCGCATCTGCTCCTGCAGCTGCTTCCACGCCGCTTCGTCCGTGGGCGTTCGCGTCTCGATGTAGAAGATCGCGTCGGCGGTCGGGTAGAGCACTTTCACCATGATGTCGCTCATGGTTCGCGGGCCCGCCGGCGCAGGTGATTGTCCCGCCGCCTCCACAGACAGCGCGGCCAGCGCGATCATCCACAGAGCCGGACGCATCACCGGATCTTCGACTTCGCCGGAAGCGGTTTCGAGAATTTCGCCGCATCCACCGGGACGTTCGCCTGGATCTCGCTCAGTTCGTAGACATCCCGGCCCGACGTCCACGCAAACGACCACTTGAACGGAATCTTCACGCCGGACACGTCGCGGTAGTCTTCGAGATCGATTTGCGTGGGCACACGGCCCATCGCGGAACCCGCGTACCGCACCACGCGCGTCAGCAGCCCGGTCTGCGCGTCGAAGTACAGCGTCGCGGTCATGTCCTTGCCCGTGCCCTGCAGCACGTTGACGGAGCGTCCGTTGAGGGTCATCGGCAGCGCGGCGCGCCACTGCGTGAGGACCTGCTTGACGCGGCCGGGGAACGCCAACTCCGCGTCGAGCCGGGCGCCGTCGAGCTCCCCTCCCGTCAACGTCATGACCGGCACCGGCGTGACATTCGACGCCAGCCAGCCGCTCTTGCCGTCGTAGGTCGTCGTCTTGTCGCCGTCGTCGGTGTGGATGATCGTCATGCGCTGATTGGGAGCCTTGACAAAGATCTCGGCCGGGCTCTTGAGGGATCCGGCAAAGCCGCTGGCGATCCCCTTACCGGCAAAACTCGTGAGCTTCGCGACCGCCTCGGCGCCGCCAACCGCCTGGATGTACTTGTCGAGCACCTCGTCCGCTTTGGGCGCGCCCTGTGCCTGTTGGAAGAGATCGTCCGGCTGCCAGAAGATCGGCTCTCCGTAAATCACGTCGAGCGGCGGCGTCGTCGTCGGTCGATCGCTCTGGCGATGGCAGGTCCAGCACGTCACTACCTTGCGTCCGGAAAAATTCGTCTGGTTGATCGCGTTCGTCATGTCAATCATCCGGCGCGCCGTCTTTTTCCGCGGGGTATCGAACTCCCACTGTTCGTTGTGACACTCGAGGCAGCACATGCCGAGCGCCGCGGAGAACAGCCCCATCGTGCCCATGAACTCGTCGACGGGAATGGTCTTCATTTGCTGGACGTTCTTGAACGCCGTGCCAGCCGTCTGCGTCCCAGCAGGACCCGCCGCAGCCTGGGCGCCAGACTGCGCGTAGGCGGCAGGTGTGCCGCAGGCTGGATTGAACACGCTCCGCTCGTTCTTCACGGCCGCGTGACCGGCGCCTGGGGTTGCCGCGGGCGTGGACATGCCGCTTCCGCTGACCGCCAGCGCGACGACAACCAGCCAGCCGATCGTCACCGCAGCCGCAAACTTCGCTCGCCCCCATCCGATTTGCATCGCGTCTCCCCTTGCAGTTTGCAATTTCTGCGGGGTCTGATCCGGATCAGATCCCGCGGTTATCGCATTCGTTACTTGTTGGCGTTAACGATAGCATCGACGTACTGCCGGTGGCAGTTCGAGCACGCCTCGTAGATGTCGCCGCCGACGGTGAACAGCCGATCGGCGTTCCTGCTGTCGGCCGCACGGATGGCGGCCTCGCCGGTGGCGATGAGCTGCTGGGACGCCTTCATCCATTCGCCGCCGTCTTTCGCGCGCGGCACGAGCATCAGCAGGTTCCCCGACTCGGTGAGGCCGACCGCCGCGTTGCGAACAGCGGTCCATTCCTCTTCGGTCCTCGGGCGGATGTCCTCGACCCCTTTGGCCGTGATGATCGTCTTGACCGAGTCCCACACCACGTCTGCCATCGGATCGACGACCGCCTGCATCAAGAGCTTGTTGTCGACCACGGCTTTGAACGGCGGCGGCTCGGGCGCGCTGCTGCACGACGCGCACACCAGAGCCAGACCGCATATCGCGAACACACCCTGTCTCATTCGCAGGATCCTATCAAGAACCTGCTCGTTACGCTTTCTTTGCATCGGCAAGAACCTGTTCGATTTTGCCCATAACCGTCGGCCAGCGGTATTCCCCCTCGACGTAGGCCTGCCCCTGCGCGCCGAGGGTGCGCGCCTCGTCCGGGCGTTCGAGCAGGTAATCGAGGGCCGCGGCGAATTCGGCGCCCGTGCGATAGTGCAGGCCGCCGTTCGCGCGGCGCACCTGGCCGCGCAGCACGGCACAGCGCGCGTTGACCAGCGCGGGGACGCCGTGGTTCCACGCCTCGAGCAGCACCATGCTGAGGCTCTCGTACGGAGACGGCATCAGCAGCACGCGCGCGCGGCTCAGCAACGCCTCGCGCACCTCGTCGTTCACGAACCCCAGCGTCCTGATCGATGGATGATCGGGGATGGGCATGTTGACCGGACCGGCGAGGACGAGCGTGATCGGCCGGCCGGCCCTTCGACTCCGCTCAGGGCTGGCGACGTAGCGCGAGAAATAGCGAAGCAGCGACTCGCAGCCTTTGTTGGGATCGACGCGTCCGAGGTAGAGCACGAACGGATCGGCGATGCCGAGCGGTGACGGGTGTCTGACACCATCTGCCGGGTCAATCCCGCAGCCGATGACCGACGCCGGCACCTGTACCTTTGCGCGTTCGGAGACGAGGTCCGCTTCTTCGGGCGTCAGAAACAGATACCCGGCCGGGAGCTGGAAGAACTCCTCGAGCGCGGCGGCGCGGATCAGCGGATCCTCCTCGGCGGTCGGCAGCAGAATCGCGCGGTCGGCCACCAGTGGCAGACCGAAGTAGGTCGGAAAGTAGCGGTAGGACCAGAACAGGACGCGATCGTAGGCGCTGCCTCGCGATTGAATCTCGTCGAGGAGGGCCGGCGCCAGCGGGCCATTCTCGCGGAACCAGTCTTCCTGCTCCCCGTTCGACGAGCGGCCGGAAAACACGCGCCGGCTGATGTCGCGAAAACGCGCGAGATTGCGCCGGCGCACGGTCGGGAAGCGGCGGACGCGCAGACGCCCGTCCTGCGAGTCGCCGGCCGGATAGTGATTGTCCCAGGTGACGTGATCGTGCGCGCACGAGGTGAGCACCGTGACGTCGTGGGTCTCGGCCAGATGCAGCGCCACGGCGCGGCAATGACTTTCCGATCCGCCCGCGATGTCGGCGCCGAAGCGATGGATGACGCAGGCGAGCTTCACGGCGAGTGACGGGACACTATCGACGGCCTTCGAGTTCGCGTCGCAGCCGCGCGTTGTCGATCGCGAGCTCCTCGAGGCAGGCCATCACGACCCGGTTGACGTAGTCCTGCCGCCGGAAGTTGTCCTCCGTGAACTCGAACAGCCACCGCACCAGCGGCAGGATCACGCGCCGTTTGAAAAACACGATCACCGGTCCGACGATCGGCCGATGGCTGGAGAGGCGGAGCTCGACGACGGGCTTCCAGGCGTCTTCGTCGGCGAGCAGTTCGGGCAGCAGCAGGACGTCGAGATCGCGGCGATCCGCCGCGCGCGCGAGCAGCTCGTGCACGTGCGCGAAGACGTCGGCCTCGCGGAACTCGGACGGCCCTCCTCGCGCGATCAGCCGGCGCCGGAGCTCGTCGCGCACCGACGTTTCGATCCCGTCCATGACGGCATCGACACGAACCACGGCCTCTTTGGAAGGATGCATCCGTTCGTCGCCATAAACCTATTGCCGTTTCGCCGTAAACGTCCCCGACCCCAGGCCGCCGAGGTCCACGGTGCCCTTCAGCGCATCCTTGCTCTCGACGGTGCCGCTGTACTTGACCTCGAGGTTCGTGCCCTGCGCATTCGCAGTGAAGGCGAACTCGATTTTCTGGCCCTTCACCGTGCCGGTCAGGTCCGCCTCGCCGAGCACCTGCGACGAATAGTGGCCCGTGAGCTTCTCGCCTTCCTGCTTCAGCGTGACCGTCGGTTCACCGGTGCCCGCGTCGGTCGTCACCGTGAACGTCCACTTGCCCGTCAGGTCGACCTTTGCCGCCTGCGCCGCGACGTAGACCGACGCGAACGCGATCACGAACATGGCCGCCGCCGACACCTGCCCTCTCTTCGTCATTGCCGTCTCCTCTTCTGACCCCACCATTGTAGGGCTACCGAAGTTGCCTCAGCTCGGCGAGGTCCGCGTCCGCGTTCGACCAGTACTTCTTCGCCTGCGCGAACGCCGCCCGGCTCCCGACCGTGTCACCCTTGTGCTGCGCGACCAGACCCATGGCGTAATGGGCTCCCGCGTAGTTCGGATCGTGCTCGAGCATCTGGGCCGCCACCCATCCGGCAAGGTCCCACTCGCCGGCCTCGCGTGCCGCCCGGGCGAGGGCGTCGAGCGTGAACAGGGCCTGCGTCCACGCATCCGGTCCCGGCACGCCGCGGACCTTACGCGCGACGTCCTCGATGAGCGGCCGCCCCTTGTCCTTCTGCCCCGTTCGCAGAAAAAACGCGCCCTGCAGCGCCTGCAGCGGCGCCGCCACGAGGCCGCCCCCTTCGACGCCGCGGATCAATCGCAGCGCGGCATTCGCTTCATCGGCCGCGGCCTTGAATTCGCCCAGCGCCAGACGCGCTTCGCCGGCCGCGACGTGGCCGGCGGCGCTGACCACCGGCGATCGATGCCCGGCCATCACCGTGGCGGCGTCCAGCGCCTCTCGCGCGCGCCCGCGCGCCAGCAGAAAGGCCGGCCACTCGCGCTTGTTGAACTCCTGCACCAGGAGCGCCGATCGCATGCCGAAGGACGCCTTCAGCCGTGCCTCGGCGTTCGCCATCTGCCCGAGGTACTGAAACGACGTGCCGAGGAGATCGAGATTGTGCTGGTAATGCCAATCGTACTCGACGGGGATCCGCTCCGCCTTGAAATACGCGGCCGCCTGGTTGTCCGCCGCGGTGAACTCCGCGATGGCTTCGGCAATCCGTCCGACGCGACGCAGGCTGTGGCCGTGCATGTGCCGGGCATGCGGCACGCTGGGCGCCATCTTCGCAAACGCCGCCCCTTCGCCGAGCGCGGCGTCGATCCGTCCGCTGTTTTCGTACGCGTGCGCCAGGTAGTGATGCGCGGCGAAGTGGCCAGGAGCGAGCGTGAGCGCCTTCTGGTAGTAACGAATCGATCCCGCCACGCTGCCCTGCCCGCGCTCGGCCGGATCGCTCGACTCCGCCAATCCCCGCGCCAGCCACAGCTCCTCATCGTCGGGATGCACCGCCAGCGCCTGATCGAGCGCGCTGCGGTAGGCCGCCAGCTTCGACGCGTCCTGCGGCGCCGCTTCCGCGGCCGAGCGCAGCAGCTCGAGTTCGATATGCCGCCGGTCGTGCGCGTTCGCGCGCGCGGCCAGTCCCTTGGCGCGTTCCAGGGCGTCGCGCGCCGCGGCCGGCGCGTTGAGCTCGGTGTAGGCCAGCGCCAGACGTGCGGAGGCGATCGCCAGATTCGGATCGAGGCGCAGGGCTTGTTGGAACGAGCGCGCAGCCTCGAGCCAGACGTAGGAGTGGAGATACGCGAGTCCCTGGTCGTAGAAGGCCTGGGCCTCCTTCGACGCGGTTCCCGTGGCGTCGTGCGCCGCGCCAATCCCGGTTCGCAGCGTGACCGGCCGTCTGGCGACCTCGAGGATCGTCGGGGACGCGGGTGGTGTGGGGTGCGCATGGGCGTCCTGAAGGAGCGCACACGCGAGTGTCACGGCTAGAAGATGCACAGGCTTACAGGATCTGCCACGAAATCACGAAAACACGAAACCAAAATGTACTTCTTTTTCGTGCTTTCGTGGTTTCGTGGGCTGATCGAATGAAAAAGCCCGCAGGGAGCGGTCCCTGCGGGCTTCTTTACTTCCTTTGCGCTCTTCGCGATTAGAAGTCGATCTGCCCGCCCAGCTTGAAGAATCGCGACTGCAACGCGTTCGTGGGCCGCAGCCAGGCCGATGTGGCGGCGTTCGAGAACGTCGTGTTCACGGTGTACGGCCAGTTGCTGTTGAGGATGTTGTAGACGTCGAAGTCGAACCGCACCCGGCGCGGTCCGAAGCGGAACCGCTTCGAGGCGCGGAAATCGAGCTGGTGCAGGTTCTGATCCCCGTACTCGAGCCCTTCGCGGATGAGGGCGATCGTCTTGGTCGAGGAACCGGGGTTCAGGTTGCGGCCGAGCGTCGAGCCGACCGTGCCGGCCGGGCCGAACTGCGCGCTCGCCACCGACCAGCTGCCCAGGACCGACGGACCCGCGCCGCCGTTCTGGATCCCGCGGGTGAACTGATAGGTGGCGCTCACGAGAACGTCCAGCGGCAGAGTGTACGATCCGAGGATCTTCGTGTCCGGCCGATAGGGGTAGCTGCGATCGCAGTACTTCGAGCCGTCCGCGTACACTTCGGTGTTCGCCGCAGCCACGTCGTAGCCAGCGTTCTGCAGGTTGCAGTTGTCGAACGTCCGGGTTCCGGCCGTGACACCGCCACGGATGAACGCGCCGTTGGCGAAACGCGACTCGAGATTGATGTCGAAGCCCTGGTAGACGTTGGTCTCGCCGCCGAATTCATCCGAGAAGCGGACCAGGTTGTTCGCCGGCAGCCCTTGCGCAAACACAGCCGGCTTCAGGTCGTACAGGTTGCACACCTGATAGCCGCCGCTGCCCGGCAGTCGCGGATCCGACGGTGCGCTGACGCAGAACGGCCCGTCGTAGCTGTTCTTGTCGAATCGCAGATCGTCGGTGAATGTCTGGTTCCCGAACGAACGCCGGAACCAGCCGCCGTTCACCGACGTGCGCGGCGCGATCTGATGCTGCGCCGCGATCGTGTATTCGATGTTGTTCCCGCGCTTGAACCAGCCGTTGAGCACGCTCGGGTCGTACGACGTCGTCGACACGTTGCGTCCGAACGTCGGCGTCGCCGTCGACGTCCCCAGCTCGTTGAACTGAATGTTGCCGTTCGCGTCGATCGGCGCCCCGTTTCGGTCGATGTCGTTCGTCCAGGGACGCCGATCGGTGATGCTCAACGCCGACACCGGGTTGATGTCGTCGGCGACCGCGATCTGCTGCCCGGCGACATAGCGGGCGACGCTGGCTTTCAGCGCCGTGCGGCCGTCGCCGAACACGTCGAGCGACAAGCCGACGCGCGGGGAAATGTCCTTCCAGTTCTGCACCGTGCCGACGCAGCCGGCCTTCGGATCGTTCTTGCCGTCCGGGCACTTGCCGTAATGCTGGCCGGCGTTGAACCGGCTCGGCAGCACGTCGCTTTCCTGTGACTCGCCGATGAACTGGTCATACCGGACGCCGGCGTTCACCGTGGCGCGGCCGAACGTCCATCGATCCTGCGCGAACAGGCCGATGTCCGCCTTGATCCCGTTCCGTCGATCGCTCGGAAGCCGGAGCGTGACGGCCGCCGGCGCGCCGTTCAGGTACTCGATTGGCTGAATATCGCCGGTCCACTGCCGGACCAGGCGCCAGTTGCCCTCGCCGATGGCGCCGCCGAACCGGAACGAATGCGTGCCGGTCACGTACGAGGCTGACGCCGAAATGGTGCGCAGGAGCGAAAAGTGGTCGGCGGGGTTGGGCCACGCGCCGGCGAGCTTCCCGGTGCCAGCCGCGCAGACACCCGTCGAGTTGTCACAGAGCGTGTAAACGCGCGCGTTGCGGACATCGTTGAGATCCCAGATCTTCTCGTTCTGACCTGTGACCTCGGGCTGATACAGCTCCGTGTATTCCTGATCGTAGATGCCAAGGCCGACGTCGAACAGGAGCCGATTGGTGTGCGTCCGCGTCCACTTCCACACCGACACGAAGCTCGTCGGCGTCACCTGAATGCCGGACGTCTCGGGCGGGATGTTCGCGGAGATGCCCCAGTGATCGCGGTACTTGTTCTGATCGTCGTGGTAGACGCTGAACTTGTCCTTCTGCGAGATCTGCCACGACAGCCGTCCCGCGCGGCTCACGATATGGCCGTCGTCGATGCCACGCCGGTTGAGGTCGGCCACGTAGCGGAACGGCGAGGGGTCGGCGTCGAAGTAGCTGTCGGCAACCGTCTTGTTGACGCCCCAGTGGCGGAACGTGAAGTTGAACCAGATCTTGTCCTTCTTGATCGGCCCGCCAATCGACGGGTTGAAGTCCCAGACCTTCTGGATGTTGCCGACGTTGGTCAGCCGGTTGTTCGGATTGAACGTGAGGTCGCCGGCCAGGTTGCCGCGCAGGTTGTTGGCGGTCCAGCCTTCGCCGGCATAGTTGGCCATGAAGCTGCCGTGAAACGAGTTCCCGCCGTCCTTGGGGACCATGTTCACGCGAATCCCGCCCTGCCCCATTTCGGCCGAGTCGGCGCCGGTGACGTAGCTGATTTCCTGGAAGCTGCCGTCGTTCCAGTAGACGCCGCTGTAGGCGCCCTGCGCGCACAGGTTGTTCAGGCGGAGACCTTCGATCGTCTGCACGGTGTCGCCGGATCCGCGGAACTGGAGCGGCGACTGCTGCAGGTTGCCCGATCCGCCGACGTCGCGCGACAGCGCGCCGCCGCCGCCAACCGCGATCGTCGTGCCCGGAATCATGATGCCGACCGCCTGGATGTTCCGCCCCGTCGGAATCGCATCGAGCACGTCGCGCGTCATGACCGTACGCGCCGTGATGCTCTGCACGTCGACGATCGGCGATTCAGCGGAGACCGTAATCGTCTCCTCGAGCGTGCCGACTTTGAGATCGGCGTTGATCGTCGCGGTGAAGTCCGCGGTGAGCTCGACGCCATCGCGCTTGACGACGCTGAAGCCCGGCAATGTGAAGGTCACGGTGTAGAGACCCGGCCTGAGTTGAATGATTGCGTATTGACCCGACCCGTCGGTCGTGACCGACCGCACCTTCTCGATCAGCGCGGGGCTCGCGGCTTCCACCGTGACGCCGGGCAGCACCGCACCCGACGCGTCCCTGACGACGCCGGAAATCGTGCTCGTTCCCTGGGCTGTTGCGACGCCGGGCATTAGCGCGAGAAGCGCCGCCGCGGCCATGATCCGTGCAAACGTGCGCATGCGATCCACCCTCCTCAGAAATCCCGGTTCACTCGGAAAAACGTGGCCCTTCCGGGTAGCAGCAGTCGTGCCGATTCATTGTCGCCAGTTTTCGCGGCAATTCGGCCCCGAAATGTCGCAGCAACCGGCCATCGTTCCAATTTTCCGTATGGCCGATTCGCGCTTGGTAAGTGGTGCCTCCCTACCGACCGGTCGGTTGGTCGGCCGGGAGCATAGCACCGCCTTGATGGGGCGTCCACTGCGACGAGTCGCGCCGGCCAGGGCGACGGTCCAGGGGGCCGCGTCCCGCTGTTGTCCGACCGCGCCGAAATCTGCCACCCGTCGTACAATCGCTGAACCGTCCGCGAACCTCTTCGGTTGGCATCATGGAGCGCCTGTCACGCCGTGGGAATCGAGTGACGTCGCGACAATCGGCGCCGCCCGGGCGCTCAGTGTGGATCCTCGATTGGCGGCGCGACTTCGCGCTCATCGTTGGCGCGCCTCTCATCATTCTCCCCGCGCTCTGGCTGGCCGAGCGGCAGTTCAGACCCGACCAGATTTACCTCTTCGTGGCCTCCTTCGGCGCCATCGGACACCACCTCCCGGGCATGATGCGCGCCTACGGGGACCGATTCCTGTTCGACCGCTTCAAGTATCGCTTCGTGTTGACACCGCTGCTCGTTGGCGGCACGTGTCTTCTCTTTGCGATCCAAGAGCTGAACGCGATGGTCCTCGTCGCCTATCTCTGGGGTGTCTGGCACGGGCTGATGCAGACCTACGGGTTTCTGCGCATCTACGATGCGAAGGTCGGTTCCGTGTCGAAGCTCACGGCCCGCCTGGACAGCGCGATGTGCATCACCTGGTTCGGCGCGGCCGTGCTCGTGTCGCCCACGCGGATGGCGAAGATCTTGACCGACTACTACCGGTCAGGGGGCGTCATCGTGGCCCCGGCAATCGTGAGCGCGCTGACGAACGCCTGGCTGATTGCGACGGCGCTCGCGACGCTCGGTTTCGTGGGGCGTCTGTTGTATGACCGTGCGCGTGGCCAGGCGCAGAGCCCGGCCAAGCTGATGCTCATGGCGACGAGCATCGCGTTCTGGTGGTACAGCAACGTCTTCGTGTCCAACATGCTCGTCGGGATCGCGCTGTTCGAGATCTTTCACGACGTCCAATACCTCACGATCGTCTGGATCTTCAGTCTCAGCCGGGTTGATCGCAATCCCAGCGTCGGCCGGTTCACGCGCTTCCTGTTTCGGCGGAGCTGGGGGCTGGCCGGCCTGTATGTGGGTCTTGTCGCCGCGTATGGATCATTGAATCTCGTCCCGCCGATGCTGTCGAGTCAGACCCTCAGTCGGAGCTTGACCGGCCTGCTGACCGCGTCGGCGCTGCTGCACTTCTACTACGACGGCTTCATCTGGAAAGTGCGCGAGCCGTCGGTCCGTGAGTCGCTCGGCTTGAGCGGGTCGAAGGCCGCTCCACGCGCTCGGCCGATCGAGCCGTCCGGCCCCTCTCCCTGGGCACACGGCTTGAAGTGGGCCGCCTTCATCGTGCCGGTCGTGTGGTTCGGGTTTGCGCAGACCAGGGGCGCGATGCTGGCGCTCGAGCGCGATCGCACGATCGTTCAGGCCGTGCCGCGCAGCGCTGAAGCTCGCAACAATCTTGGCGGGGCGTTGCTCGTGCAGGGGGCGGTCGAGGAAGCCATCGAGCACTTGCAGGAGGCGGTACGTCTCGATCCCGGTCACGCCGAAGCCCATTCGAATCTCGGCGTGGCCTTGGCGCGACGCGGCCGGCTCGGCGAGGCCATCGATCACTACCGCGAGGCGCTGCGCCTCGATCGCCAGCAGACGCAGGCCTACTCGAATCTGGGGAACGCGCTACTCCAGCAGGGACAGGTTCGCGAGGCGATCGCCCGATTCGAAGAAGGTCTCGCGATCGATCCGGCTGATCCGCAGGCGCGCACGAACCTGGCCGGCGCGCTGTTTCGGGAGGGAAGGATCGATGAGGCGATCGCCCAGCTCGAGCAGGTGCTCCGCGTGACACCGGACTTTCAACCAGCCCGTCGCAACCTGGAGGTGATGCGGCAGCAGCGTGGGAAGTGAGCTGCTGCCCTGAAATCTGGTAATCGAGTAATTGGGTAATCGGGTAATTGAATTGCTGGATTGGCTGTCAATCTGGCAATCAATTACCCGATTACCCGATTATCCAATTACCCGATTTCTGTTTTTCTGTTGTCAGAAGTCGAACTGCGCCCCGATCTTGAAGAGCCGTCCCTCCAGAATGCTGATCGGCCGACCCCAGGCCGGCCCGAACGTGTCGAGCCCGCCGAACGTGCTGCGCTGCAGCACGGCGTTGCTGTTCAACACGTTGTAGAGATCGACCATCAGTCTGAGGCGATTGGTTCCCTGTCTCAATGTCTTGGTGCCACGCAGGTCCAGCTGAAAGAGACGGTCGTCGTACATCGTCCCGGGCTCGATCAACTGGACCGTCACGGTCGGTGTCGCGCCCAGGCTGGTCCGAGTGCTGTTGGGAAACCGGATCGTGTTGTTGAAGGTGGTGCTGGTCCAGCCGGCGGTAATCTCGGGCCCGCGAACGGACTGGAAGCTGCCGCTCGCCTGCCAGCCGCCGGGCAGCGGGTACGATCCGAGGAGCTTGACCTGCAGCCCACCACGCACCAGGCCACCGTTCGGATCGACGTTCCGATCGCAGAACCGCAGCTGAGTGGGATCGTCGACGACGAAGCAGTCGTTGATGTGCGCATCGCCCCAGGTCATGCCGCCACCGACCGTTCCGCCGTTACCCATCCGCCAGTTCACATTGAAGTCGGCGCCGTTGTAGGTCTCCTGGTAGTCGCCGTAATTCTTGGCGTGCGTGCGGTAGTCGTCCACCAGGGGACGGCTCGCGTCCTTGATCACGTACAGCCCGCTAATCGTCTGCCCGCGAATGTTCGCCGGCAGTCGCGGATCATCCGGCACGACGATCGTGAACTCGTCGAAGTCCGCCGGCGTCCACCGGGTGTTGTCGGGACCGCGACCGAACTGAGTTGCTCCCCGCGCCGCCGCGAGCAACGTGTTGAAGTTCCTCACGTACGAATACGTCCCCGTCACACCCAGGCCCGGTCGCAGCTCGTGCTGCAGCGAGATGTGGTAGTTCCAATGCCCGGGGCGGGCACCGAAGCCATCGATGTACGCAGGGTCGTAGCGAACGCTCTGCACGACTCTCCCGAAGTTCGTGTTGCTGGTGGGCCCCAGTTCGCTGAGCTCCGGTCTGAGGTTCCCGTTGGCATCGGTCCAGAGCCGCGTATCGTTGACCGCGATCTGGCGCATCGGGTTGAGCAAGCGCGTCGGCGCCGCGACTTCCTGGTTGACATACCGGCCCATCGTGAACTTGAGGGCCGTCTTGGCCGTGCCGAACAGATCCCAGGCGACGCCGAGACGCGGGTTGATATCACGCCAATTCGGGATGCTTTCGAGCTTCGGGGTCAATCGCGCTCCAATCCACGTGCCCGCCTCGCTGTATTGCTCCGGCGCGTAGCCGTTGAAATAGTCGAACCGCAGTCCACCGCTGAGGGTGAAGCGAGCGAACGTCCACCGATCGTCCACGAAGAAGCCGAGATCCCGGATGTTCTCGACGGCGTAGCGCGGCGACGCCTGGAGAACGACCGCTCTGGGCTGACCGCCGAGCCATTGGATCTGATTGATGTCGCCCCGGTACAGATCGCTCTGCCGGCTGATGCCGTCCTGATACTGCACGCCGGTCTTGAGCGAGTGCGAACCCGTCACATACGTCAGCGAGGCCAGGTAGTTCTTCACCCCCGAGATATGGAAGATGTTGCCGGCGCGCCACGCGCCGCGGAAGAAGCCCGTGGTCTGGTCGAAGTTCGTATAGAACGGGTCGTATCGCGCATTGGTGATCGGGAACGTCCCGACGGCCCGACCCGGCGCGGTTGGGAGCTCGACTTCGTAGATCTCCCGGTACTGCTGGGTGTACAGCCCCAGGCCCGCTTGCGCGAGCAGCCGGTTCGTGAGCGTCGCGGTCCACTTCACGCTCGCGTTGTAGCTTTGGGGCATGTCTTCGATCGCCGCCGACTCCTCCGAGACGTTCGACGCCAATCCCCAATGGCCGCGATACTTGACGTTGCGATCGTAATGGGCCCCCAACTTGTGCTTCTGATTGATCTGCCACGTCAGACGGAGCACGGCGCTGTTGATGTAGCTGTCGTCGACGCTCTGGCGTGTGGTGTCGATTTCGGAAAAGCTGCCGGGCACGGTCCGGTCGACGCCCCAGTTGCGATAGGCGAAGTGGAACCACAGCTTGTCGCGCTTGATTGGCCCGCCGATCGTCGGGTTGAAGTCCCAGATTTTCAGGATCTTCCCAACGGCCGTGAGCTGACGGTCCTTGATCCGCTGATCCAGGTTGCTGCTGTGCCACTTGTCGAAGGTGTAGTTGCCGAAGAACGACCCTCGAAAGGTGTTGCCGCCTTCCTTCGGGATCATGTTGATGCGAACGCCGCCGGCCTGCGTCTCGGCCGAGTCGCCGCTGGTGGTGTACTGAATCTCCTGAATCATCCCGTCGTTCCAGTACATGCCCGAGTACTGGCCCGCGCCTTCCATGTTGTTGAAGCGAATGCCGTCGACCTGCTGCACCGAGTTCGTGTTGCCGTGGTAGGCCAGCGGCGACTGCTGCATCCCGCCGGAGCCGCCGACGTCAACGCTGTAGGCGGCCCCTCCGCCGACCTGCAACCCGGTACCAGGGACGAGAATCCCGACGGCCTGAATGTTGCGCCCCGTCGGCACGACGTCCAGGACGTCGCGCGACATGACGGTCTGCGTCGTCACGCTCTGCACGTCGACGATGGGCGACACCCCAGCGACGATGACCGTCTCCGCGACCTCACCGACAGCCAGCTGGACGTTCAGGGTGGCCACGAAGCCGGCCGTGAGCTCGATGCCCTCACGGATGAACGTGCGGAAACCGACCAGCGAATAGGTGACCTTGTAGGAGCCCGGCCGCAGGTCCGTGAATCTGATAGCGGCCCTGGCCGTCGCTCACCGTGGCACGGGTCCCTTCGATGAGGACGGGGCTGGTGGCTTCGACGGTCACGCCGGGCATGAGGCTGCCCGACTCGTCGGTGACCTGCCCCGCGATCGCGCCTTGAGCGAGCGCAGCGGATGGGAAGAGGATGAGACAGACCCAGAGTCCGAGGGTTGCTACGACCGCCGACGAAGGAATCAGCTTCATGTGACTCGTTCCTCCTGGCGAAACAGCGGAGACGGTGAAAGGTACGCGAGGCTACTCCTCGGTTCCCTGCTCGTCAATAGAAACGGGAGAGAAATTACGGGCGTCTTTGACCACCTGCCGCTCACGTCAACGTGAAATTGGATTGCAGCCTTCACCGGTGCTTACCGGCCGGTCGGTGGGCGGCGAGCCTCGCATCGCCTTGCATCGCCTTGACGACGCGTCCCCTGCGAGGTATAAGCGCCGGCCATGGCAACACTGCGCGCGATCGCCGCACCGGTCCCGTCCCGCCGCGCCGAGATCTGCCGTACCGCTGCGCAGCTGTTCCGCGATCGCGGGTTCGACGCCACGTCGGTCAGCGACGTCGCGCGCGCGCTCGGGATGACGAAGGCCGGACTCTATCACTACTTCGAGAGCAAGGAAGCGTTGCTGTTCGAGATCATGAGCTACGGTCTCGACCGCGTGCGCGACGAAGTCGTCGTGCCGATCCAGGCGATTCGCGATCCCGAAGAGCGCCTGCACCAGATTGTGATGCGGCACGCGTGCCTCGCCACGCAGGGCCGCGGCGCGGTCACCCACCTCGGCGACGAGATCCGCGCGCTGCCGCCCGGCGCGCGCCGGCAGCTCGAAGAGCGCATGCGGAAATACGTCGCGATCGTGCGCGACACGCTCGTCGAGCTCAAGGCGGCAGGCCGCCTGCGCGACGTCGATCCGACCGTGGCGGCGTTCAGCCTGATTGGGATGATCTTGTGGCTGCCGCGCTGGTTCCGGCAGAACGGCCGGCTCACGCAGCAACAAGTGGCGAAGGAGATCGCCAAGCTCGCGCTCGGGGGATTACTGCGGCCAGCCGCTCCGCGAAGAGGCGCTCGGCCGCGGCGGATCAAGTAACAAACGGTGCGCGGTGCACAGTGCGCGGTGCACAGTGCACAGTGCGCAGTGCACAGTGCGCAGTGCACGGTGCGCAGTGCACGGTGCGCGGTGCGCGGTGCACAGTGCACGGTGCGCGCGGGTTCGAAGTTCCCCGCCGGGTAGCAAGTTCCCAGCGACGGCATGCCCTTACAGCTGTGACGGTAGGAATATAGAGTGATGCCTAGAGGCACGGAACTTGCCTCGACGACCACGCGTGGGAATTCGTCGGTATCAGGATCTCGTCGCGTGGCAACTTGCCGATTCTTTGAAGAAACAGATTTACGCGCTGGTTGACGATTCGTCGGCAAAGCAGGATTTCAAGTTTCGCGATCAAATCAGGGACGCCGCTGCGTCTGGACCGAGCAACATCTCAGAAGCCTTCGGCGCCTACGGCCATCCAGAAGCGGCGCGCTACGTCCGAATCGCCCGATCGTCGCTCACGGAAACGCATAACCACCTGGGCGACGGAGTCGATCGCCGCCATTGGACAAAGGAACAGGCAGAACCCCTACAGGATCTGGCCGAACAAGCCAAAAAGGCGGCTGGTCGCTGGCTGGATTACTTGATGACCACAGACGCGCCATCGCGTTGGCCGCGTCGTTCGAAGAGCGGCGGTCGGTCGAGCACTAAGCACTAAGCACTGAGCACTGAGCACTGCGGCACCGAGCACTGAGCACCGAGCACTGAGCACCGAGCACTGAGCACTGCGCACTGGGCACTGAGCACTGAGCACTGGGCACTGCGCACCGAGCACTGCGCACTGCGCCCTACACAATCCCCCCAAGGCACAGATACTTGATCTCGAGGAACTCCTCGATCCCGTACTTCGATCCTTCCCGCCCGAGTCCCGATTCCTTCACGCCGCCAAACGGCGCGACCTCCGTCGAGATCAGCCCGGTATTGATGCCGACGATCCCGTATTCGAGCGCTTCGGCGACTCGCCAGATGCGGCCGACGTCGCGGCCGTAGAAGTACGCGGCCAGACCGAACTCGGTATCGTTCGCCAGCGCAATCGCGTCGGCCTCGGTCGCGAAGCGGAACAGCGGTGCGACGGGCCCGAAGGTTTCCTCGCGCGCGACCGCCATCGCCGGCGTCACCCCCGTGAGCACGGTCGGCTCGAAGAAGCGCCCGCCGCGCGCGTGGCGCTTGCCGCCGACCAGGACGGTGGCGCCCTTCGCCGTCGCGTCGGCGATGTGGCTTTCGACTTTCTCCACGGCCCGGTCGTCGATGAGCGGACCCTGGGTCGCGCCGGCGTCGAAACCGGGCGCCGGCGTCAGCGTCTGCACCGCCGCGGCGAGCTTCGCGGCGAACGCGTCGTACACCACGTCCTGCACGAGCAGCCGGTTCGCGCAGACGCAGGTTTGTCCCGTGTTTCGGTACTTCGACTGGATGGCTCCCTCGACGGCCGCGTCCAGATCGGCATCGTCGAACACGATGAACGGCGCGTTGCCCCCGAGCTCGAGCGAGAGCTTCTTCACCGTGCCCGCGCATTGCGCCATCAGCACTTTGCCGGTGGCCGTGGATCCGGTGAACGAGAGCTTGCGCACGACCGGATTCGAGGTCAACTCGGCGCCGATCTCGGCGGCTGAACCCGTGATGACGTTGAAGACTCCGCGCGGGACGCCGGCCCGCTCCGCGAGCTCGGCCAGCGCGAGCGCGGAGAACGGCGTCTGCGACGCCGGCTTCAGCACCACCGTGCAGCCCGCGGCGATCGCGGGACCCGCTTTGCGCGTGATCATCGCCAGCGGAAAATTCCACGGCGTGATGCAGGCGACGACGCCGATCGGATCCTTGATGACCACGATCCGCTTGTCGGGCTGATGGCCGGGAATCGTGTCGCCGTAGACGCGTTTGGCTTCCTCGCCGAACCATTCGAGAAATGACGCCGCATACGCGACCTCACCCCGCGATTCGGTGAGCGGCTTGCCTTGCTCCGTCGTCATGAGGCGGGCGAGATCTTCCTGGTTGGCGATCATCAAATCGAACCAGCGGCGCATCACGGTGGCGCGCGCCTTCGCGGTCGTCTTCCGCCACGCCGGAAAGGCTCGCGCGGCGGCATCGATCGCGCGGCGTGTCTCGGATTGTCCCAGCCGAGGCACCGTGCCCACGATGTCGCCCGTCGCCGGATTGTCGACGTCGATCACACCGTGCGCGGTCGATTCGATCCACGCGCCGTCGACGTATGCCGCCTGGCGGAAGAGCCGCGAGTCCTGCAACGCGACACCTGAGAAAGTCTTCGTCACCATGCTCGAATTCTACCGAAGTCGGCGGCATCGTCTCGATCGCCCTGTACCAGCGCTACGGCGCGGTGATCGTCAACCCGCCCAGAGGGTGGGACAACGCGCGGGCGCTCGCGGACGTCTGGCTCAGTTTGTTCGGCTACGGACCGGGGGGCGAGAATCGGCTCGCGCAGTCGGCCAATCGGTTGCTGATGGAACCGGCTAAAGCCGGACCCCACGGACGACGATTTGCGGCTCTCGAACCGCTACATCGAAATCGAAAACCCTAATCCTGTCGCCGGGATTTCTTCTTGTCGCCGATCACCATGCTCCCGACGGCATTCACGACGCTGACCACGAGCGCGCCCCAGAACGCCGCGCCGAAGCTCCGGACGGTGAAGCCGAGGTCGAACCAGGCCGACACGCGGCTCGTGAGCAGCAGCATCAGCCCGTTGATGACGAGGAGGAACAACCCGAAGGTCAGGATGATGATGGGAAAGGTCACGAACTTCGTGACCGGCTTGATGACGGCGTTGACGACGCCGAAAATCAGGGCGACGGCCAGGAGCGTCAGCCAGTCGCCCTCGAAGTGCACGCCGTCGACGATGCGGGTGGCGATGTAGAGCGCGGCGGCGTTGACGAGCAGACGCAGTAGAAAAGACATGGCGATTTCAGATTTCAGAGTTCAGATTTCAGATTGATTTCAGATTCTAAAAGATTGATTTCAGATTCCAGAGAGTTCAGATTCAACTCAGATTGGACTCCAGGTACTTGGCGACCGCTCTAACCAATCAGAAATCGAGCAATCTGAAACAAATCTGAACTCTGAAATCTGAATTCTGAAATCTAGGCCGCTCCGCGCTTGTCGTCGTCGTTGGCGATCCGCTCGACTTCGATCGTGCACTCGGTCATGTAGGCCGCGATCGCGCCAACCGCCGCCAGCACCGGCGCGAGCACGGTGCCGACGACGCCGACGGTCAGCGGAAACTCGACAACGGTGCGGCCTTCCTGCTTGATGATGACCCGCCGGACGTTGCCCTCGCGGACGAGCCGCTTGACGGCGTCGACCAGCTGATCGGCGGCAACCTTGAACGATTCCTTGAACGTGCGCTCAGCCATGAATCTCCCCTCTCACCAATATACGACGGACGCGCCCAGGAGTCGGTTCAGGCGAGCATGCGCGCCACGTCGGCCAGCGACGCGCGGCGGCTTTCGTACAGCGGATTGCTGTCGATCGTTCCGTCATAGCGGAAGGATGAAAGCTGGCCGACGGTGACCGGCAAAAGGCCCTCGAGGCCAATCGACTCCGCCGCCTTCAGTGGTGGCAGCACGAGGCCGAGCGGGATGTGTACCAGCCGGCCGCGACTGCCCGTTCGCGACTGGCGGATTCGCTGCAGCAGCTCCTCGATGGTCAACACCACCGGCCCGCCCAGTTCAAGGGTTTCGCCGTGGAACCGCTCCTGCTCGATCACCGCCACGACGAACTCCACGACGTCGTCGACGAAAATTGGCTGGACCAGCGCGCGGCCGCTTCCGAACACAGGAATGATCGGCAGACCGGCGAGCCGCTCGAGAGCGGACATCGCCGGCGAGCCCTGCCCCAGCATGACGGTCGGGCGGAGGATTGTGAACCGCAGACCCGACGCGCGAATCGTTTCCTCCGCGCGTGTCTTCGCCTGCGCATAGTTGTACCAGCGCTTGTCGGGGAATTTGACGGCGATTGTGCTGGTGAACAGCAGACGTTGCACGCCGCAACGGCGGCATTCGCCTACCAGTTTCTCGGTCCCCTCCGCGTTGACGCGGAAATGCTCGCGCTTCGAGGCGTTGCGGACCGACGTCGCCAGGTGCACGACAACGTCGGCGCGCGGCAAGGCATCACGATACGCCTCGGGTTCCAGCAGATCGGCTTTGACAACGTCGATGCCGCCCGATGCCGGCACAGATCCGGACCGATCCAGGAGGATGATCGAGTGTCCATGCTGTCGGAGCGCGGCGCAGACGCGCGGCCCTAGAAATCCGGTCCCGCCCGTCAGGAAGACCGTAGCCATCGCGGGCTGTCGCGGCCGGCGGCGACGTCGACAGGCCGCCCGTCTTCGCTCGCGGCGGGATCCCACACATCCTCGAGGATGTACATCGGCCGCGGCTTGATCTCGTTGAAGATGCGGCCCAGGTACTCGCCGATGATGCCCAGGCAGATCAGCTGCACGCCGCCGAGAAACGTGCATCGCCACCATGATCGTCGCGAAGCCCTGCACCGTGATGCCCATCAGCTTCTGGACGACCACGGCGACCAGGTAGATGAACGCGAGCAGCGACGCCGCGTAGCCGAGCCAGGTCGCGAGCTTGCAGCGGCGCCGTGGAGAACGACGCGATCGCCGTCGATCGCGAACTGAATCATCTCGCGATAGCGGATACTTCGTCTCGCCGGCCGACGCGCTTCGTCGCGCTGGTAGTCCACGCCGGTCTGCTTGAAGCCAATCCAGCTGACCAGGCCGCGCACGAACCGATCCTTCTCGCGCAGCTTCTTCAGCTCATCGACCACGCGACGGCTCATCAACCGGAAGTCGCCCGACGTCAGGCGGGATCTGGATTCTCGACATCTTGGCGAGCAGCCGGTAGAACGCCGGCCGCCGTCACCCGTTTCATCATGGTTTCGCCGTCGCGGCCGGCGCGCCGGCCGTAGACGACGTCGAAGCCTTCCCGCCACTTGTCGATCAGCATCGGGATGACCTCCGGCGGATCCTGGAGGTCGACGTCGGTCACCACCACGCAATCGCCTCGGGCGTGGTCGATGCCGGCGGAGATGGCGATCTGATGCCCGAAATTCCGCGAAAACTTCAACAGCCGCACGTGCGCGTCATTCGCGGCCAGCGCTTTGAGTTGCGCGTAGGTGTCGTCCCGGCTCCCGTCGTCCACGAACAGCAGTTCGTAGTCGAAGTCTGCAATCGCACGCAGGACACGCGACGACCGCTCGTGAAACGCGCGGACGACGGCCGACTCGTTGAAAACGGGAACGACGATCGAGATCAGGTGCGGGCGGCCGCCAGGCTTCGCGGGCACGGCGCTCAATTCTACTTGTACCGCACGCCGTGCTTGATGACGATGTCGACGCGCTGCAGGAGCGACATGTAGCGGAGTACGTCGCCGCGCACCGCGATGATGTCGGCGAACTTTCCGGGCGTGACGGTGCCAACCTGCGATTCGACTTTCATCGCCACCGCCGGCCAGTAGGTGGCGGCGCGGATGGCCGTCATCGGGTCGACCTTGAAGTCGGTGACCCACGCATCCAGTTCGCGCCACGTCGAATGGGTATGGAAATTCATCGGGATGCCGCTGTCGGTGCCGATCAGCAGCGTCGACGCCGGCTTCGCGGAGCTGATTGAACTTGTGCGCGAGCGTCGGTCGGCGCGCCGGCGTGAGCTGGTAGTACGGCAGCCGGTCCGGATGCTCGATCGATTTCTTCACGTCGTCCACGATGTCCTTGGGCAGGCCGTCCTGCCAGGCCGGATCGTCGAGCGCTTCGTGGTTGTCGCGGAAGTATTCGTAGTTGAGCAGTCCCTCGACGGTGGGCGTCCACCACAAGGGGCCGAGGCTCATCTTCGCCGTCCGCTCGCGAATCATCTCGATGATGTCGGGCGGATATTCGGGTGCGGTCGCCAGGCCCGTGTGCTCGAGACAATCGACGCCGGCAAGCAGGGCGCGGCGGATTTCCTCGGGCCGGTGCGCGTGGCCGACAACGGGCTTGCCGCCCTTGTGCGCTTCGTCCACGACCGCGCGCACTTCCTCCATCGTCATCTGGTCCTGATCGATCAGCTTGATGACGTCGACCTTGGCCTCGACCAGCCGGCGCACTTTCGCGCGCGCGTCGTCGGCGCCGTTCACGCCCCAGCGGTACGACTCGGTGCCCGGATACGGTGCGTGCTGGATGAATGGACCCGACACGTACATCGTCGGACCGGGGATCGCGCCCGGCGTTGATGCGATCACGCGATCGAGATGCTGACGTCGAGCGGTCCGCCAAGATCCCGCGCGCTCGTGACGCCGGCGAGCAGCAACTGCTTGGCTGACGGCCGGGAAAATCACCGACTCGAACGCCGGAGGATAGGTCTTGTCCCAGTGGTCGTAGTCCGCGTGCCCGACGATCTGCAGGTGCACGTGCATGTCCCACAGACCGGGAAGGACCGTCATCCCTTCCGTGGAAATCACTTCGGCGCCAGGCGGCACCGCGAGCGAGCCAACCTGGCCGACGGCACGAACGCGGTCGCCGTCCACGATGATCACGCTGTTCTGCAGCGGCCGGCTGCCGTTGCCGTCCACCAGCACGCCACCGACGAGTGCCTTCACGGGACGCGATTGAGCCCCGGCGTGCAGGCTTCCCCAGAAGCCCAGGGCGACGACGCAAACGATCCTCAGCGTTCTACTGCAGGCGTGGGGTCCGCCTTTAGGCGGACCTGGGGTCCGGCTGAAGCCGGACCCCACGGGATTTGAAATGGGGCGCCGTTTCATTGGGCGCTCGACGTTCGCACCACCGGCGGCGGCATATCGCCGGGCGCGAACCGCGGCACCATCTCGTCGCGCATCGCCAGCTGCGAATGGCTCGCCGCTTCCTGGCGAATCCGCGAGTTGATGTCGGCGTTGAGCTTTTCTTGCGCCCGTACTGGCGCAAAAACGGCGATCACCGCCACTAAGGGCAGCACGCGCTTCAACATGGAGCTATCTCCTCGACCCAAATCCTACTGTTAACCACGAGCCGCCGTTTTACGTATTTACAGGGTGATGCGAAACGCTACCGCCCGCCGCGCCTCCCAAACCCTCAGAACGCTGTCGGCCACCGCTCTGATGACGGCCCTCCTGAGCGGCCTGCCGCCAGTGACGCTCGGCGCGCAGACCCGAACGGCCCAGACAGCACGGCCCGCTGAGGTGCAGCCTCCGCCGCTGCCCGTGATCGACGACCAGAATGCGGAGCAGACGCGCGAACGGCTGCGCGACGTGCTCAATCAGTATCCGCCGTCGGTCGGACAAGTGCTGCGGCTCGACCCGTCGCTGCTCGCGCGGGCGGACTACCTTGCGACCTATCCGGCGCTCGCGGCCTTTCTGGCGAAGAATCCGTCCGTTGCCCACAACCCGACCTACTTTCTTGGCGGCATCGTGCGCTTTCAGGGCGGATTCAGCAGCGCGCCGGAGACGCCGCAGATGGAGGGCATTCGCGCCGTGCAAGAAACGTTCGAGGGGTTGTTCTTCCTGCTGGGGGTCTGCTTCGTGGTCGGGATGATCGGCTGGATCGCACGCTCGGTGGTCGAGTATCGCGCGTGGCTGCGCGCGTCGAAGGTGCAGACCGAAGCCCACACCAAAGTGCTCGATCGCCTGACGTCGAACGAGGACGTGCTCGCCTACGCACAGTCGCCCGTCGGCCAGCGTTTTCTGGCCGGATCGGCGTTGGCGAGCGATTTCGGCGCCCGCTCGGTCGGGTCGCCGGTCGGGCGCATCCTGTGGTCGGTGCAGATCGGCGTCGTCCTCGCGCTCGGCGGCATCGGGCTCGTCATCGCCAGGAACAACGTCATCGACGAAGTCTCCCAGGCGCTCTACGTCGTCGCCGTGCTGGCAATCGCGCTCGGGATCGGGTTCGTGCTCTCGTCGCTCGTCGCGTATGCTCTGTCGCAGCGGCTCGGCCTGCTGCAGCCGCCGGCACAATCCACCACGACCCATGCGTGACATGACGTTCTCCAACGTCGAACGCCTCGGCGCCGGCACAGCTGAGGTCGACGACATCTTCCAGATGGACGAGGACGCGTTCCGCCTGTTCTACGAGCGGACGTCGCGACCCGTGTGGGCGTATCTCTCCCGGATGACCGGCGATCCGCGGCTCGCCGACGATCTATTGCAGGAAACCTACTACCGCTTTCTGCGCGCCGCCGGCGCGCCGGCAGACGAGGCGCACCGGCGCAACTACCTGTTCCGCATCGCGACGAACCTGGTGCACGACACGCGCCGGCGGCCGCGTCTGGATGCCGTGCCGATGCCCGAGGCCGAGCACGCCGATCCGCGGCAGGCCGACCACTCGGCCGGCGCGGCCGCCCGCGTCGATCTCTCGCGCGCGATGGCGCGGATGAAGCCCCGTGAGCGGGCGCTGCTCTGGCTGGCCTACGCGCAGGGGTCGTCGCACAAGGAGATCGCCGATACGCTCGGGCTGAAGACCGCGAGCATCAAGCTCCTGCTGTTCCGCGCGCGCCGCCGGCTCGCCGCGCTGCTGGGCGAGGGGAGGGCGTGATGGACGCGGCGCGTGAATGCCTGCGGGAAGCGGAGATCCTCGAAGCCGTCGCGCTCGACCGGCTGCACCTCGTGCAGGAACACCTCGACGCCTGCGAGAGTTGTGCGGAAATCGCCCTCGTTGCGCGCGCGCTGCGGAACGATCTCACCGCCGGCTGCCGCGAGGCGCACGTGCCGTCGGCGGGCGCCGTCTGGTGGCGTGCGACGATTCGGGCAAGGGCTGAAGCGGCGCGCACGGTGTCGCAGCCGATTACGCTGGCGCAGGGAGTTGCGGGGGCGTGCGCCGTTGGATTGGCGGTCGGCTTCGGCGGGATTGGATGGCGCTGGCTGCAAACGTTCACGAGCGCCGCCGACTTCATAGTCCGGCTCGACGCCCGCCGCGACGACATCGCGGCCGCGTCTGGACTTGTCCTGCAGTACGCGCTGCCGCTCACGCTCGGTTTGGCGGCGTGCCTCGTCATCGCCCCGCTCGCCCTCTACTTTGCGCTGTCAGACGAGTAGGCCTCATCAGCGACGTTCGTCGTTCGGGGTTCGACGTTCTGCGTTCCGGTTCGTGGTTCGTGGCTCAAAGAACGACCAGCGGTGAACGCCGAACCCGAACGGAGAACTTCGAACGACGAACCGCGAACGGCAGCCGGGCTGCCTATCCCCAGAACAACGCCGCGACGAGCAGCGCCAGACCGATCCCGGCAGCGACGCCAATCGAACGCGCGAGCAACGGTGCGAGCAGAGCCGATACGCGAGCCGTTTGCACCCGAACCTCCGCGGAACTAGCAATGCACTCCGCGTTCCGCTTCTTCTGCCGAGCTAGACCTTGGTCGCGGCTCCCGCTGCCTTCCCCAACTCGATGTGCGCCGCGTGATGCCGGCAGTGCCACTCGTACATCGCAATCGCACCGTCGATCGACACGGCGCCCCACTGTGGATGCGAAAACGTCTTGCGGAACTCAGCTTCCGGCAACTCGCAGAGAAATGCGACCCAGCGCCTGTGCAGCGCCTCGAGCAGCGCGAGCGACATCTCGACCGGCCCTGCCTTCGCCTCGGGCAGCTCGGCCCATCGATCTTCCTCGTACGTCCGGATGGCCGGCGTTTCTTCGGTCACGGCCAGTTTCATCCGGATATACGCGTTCATGTGACTGTCGGGTACGTGATGCACGACCTGGCGAATAGTCCAGCCGCCCGGCCGGTACGGCGTGTCGAGCTGCGCGTCGGACAACCCGGCGACGAGCGACCGGTACCGGTCCGGCGTCTGCGCGATCGACTCGATCAGGCGAGTCCGCGTCGTGCGATTGAGTTCAGTGAGCCGAGGCGCCTGCCCCACCGGGTAACGCAGCGTTTCGATGTCGGTCATGGTTCAACCCTCTGCGAGAAGAACAGCTTACCGACGAACGCACGAAATCGCGATTGAAGATATTTCATGGTTTGGTCCCGGTCTTCACATGAATGGCCCGGCGCGGGTGACAGCGTCGACACCAGTGAGGACCGGGATTAGAATCGCAACGCTTCTGTGAGGCCAATCCTTATGCTACGAGCTTCTTCCGTCACCGTCGCCGTCGCGTTGTGTCTCGCCGCGCTCGGCGTGCCGCTCATGCATGCGCAACAGCAGCAGCAGGGCGGCGGCCGCATTCCGTCGATCGACGACCGCACAGCGGGCATGCAGAAGATCGACGGCTACTTCCCGCTCTACTGGGACGAGCGCACCGGGGCGCTGTTCATCGAGATCCCGCGCCTCGACACCGAGTTCCTCTTCTCGACCGGGCTCGCCGCCGGCCTCGGCTCGAACGACATCGGGCTCGACCGCGGCTCGGGCGGCGGCGGACGCGTCGTCTACGTTCCAGCGCGTCGGGCCGCGCGTCATGCTCGTGCAGCCCAACCAGTCGTTCCGCTCGAGCAGCGCCAACCCGCTCGAGCGCAAGTCGGTCGAAGACTCGTTCGCGAAGTCGATCCTCTGGGGCTTCACCGTCGCCGGCGAGAGCAACGGCCGCGTGCTCGTGGACGCCACCGACTTCCTGCTGCGCGACGTGCATCGGCGCCGGCGAACGCGCTGCGTCCCGGCAACTACCGCGTCGATCGCACGCGCAGCGCGTTCTACCTGCCGCGCACGAAGGGATTTCCGAAGAACACCGAGATCGAGATGACGCTGACGTTCGCGAACGAGGCCGCGGGAGGCCGTGGCGGCGGGGGCGGACCCGCGCAGGGGCCACCGCCGATCGGCGCGGCCGGCGGCGGCGGTGGCGGTGGACGCGGCGGCGGCCTGTTCTCGGGATCGGTCGCCAGCGTCACGCCGACGCCGGACGCGGTCACGCTGCGCGAGCACGTGTCGCTCGTCGAACTGCCGGACAACAACTACAAGCCGCGCTACGACGATCCGCGCGCCGGCTACGGCGGCCTCAGCTACGTCGACTACAGCGCGCCGATCGGCGAGCCGATGGTCATGCGCTTCATCCGCCGCCATCGTCTCGAGAAAAAGGATCCGAGCGCGGCGGTGAGCGAGCCGGTGAAGCCGATTCAGTATTGGGTCGATTCGGGCGCACCGGAGGATGTGCGCAAGGCGCTGCTCGAAGGCGCGAGCTGGTGGAACCAGGCGTTCGAGGCGGCCGGGTTCCGCAACGCGTTCAAGGTCGACGTGCTGCCCGAGGGCGCCGACCCGATGGACATCCGCTACAACATGATCAACTGGGTCCATCGCTCGACGCGCGGCTGGAGCTCGGGCGGCACGGTGACCGATCCGCGCACCGGCGAGATCATCAAGGCGACGGTCACGCTCGGATCGCTGCGCGATCGGCAGGACTACATGATCTTCGAGGGTCTGCTCTCGCCGTACACGAGCGGCATCGAGCAGCCGGCGGTCCTCTACGAAGACGGCGCTCAAGCGCATCCGCCAGCTCGCCGCGCACGAGGTCGGCCACACGCTCGGCCTCGGCCACAACTACTACGACAGCGAAAAGGGCTGGATCTCGGTGATGGACTATCCGCATCCGCTCGAGAAGCTGAACGCGGACGGCACCATCGATCTCTCCGAGGCGTACCAGGCGCGCATCGGCGACTGGGACAAGGTGACGATCAACTACGGCTATCGCCAGTTCCCGGCCGGCACCGACGAGAAAGCGGCGCTCGCGAAAATCCTGGACGATGCGTGGAACGCAGGATCTGCGGTACATGACGAACCAGGACACCGATTCGAACCCGAAGGTCGATCAGTGGTCGAACGGCGTCGATCAGGCCGACGAGCTGTACCGGCTGATGAAGGTGCGCCGCGCGGCGCTCGACCGGATCGGCGAGCACACGATCCGCACCGGCGCGCCGCTGGCGACGATCGAAGAGCCGCTGGTGCCGATCTTCATGTATCACCGCTACGCCGTCGAGTCGACGGCGTCGATGGTCGCGGGACAGGACTACATCTACGGCATGCGCGGCGACCAGCGCACGCCGACCAAGGGCGTCTCCGTGGACGATCAGCGCAAGGCGCTCGACGCGCTGGCGATGACGCTGCGGCCGGCCGAGCTGACGCGTGCCCAAACGCATCCTCGATCTCATTCCGCCGCGTCCGCCGGGGTTCGGCATCCACCGCGAGCTCTTCCCGCGGACGACGGGCGACACGTTCGATCCGCTGAGCCCGGCGACGATCGCCGCCGACGTGACGATCGGGTTCGTGCTGCAGCTCGATCGCGCGGCGCGCATGGTGGCGCAGCACGCCGTCAACCCGGCGCGCCCGGGCTCGAAGACGTCATCGATCGTCTGACGACGGCCACGTTCGACGCGCCGGCCGCCGCCGGGTACGAAGCCGCCGTGCGGCGCGCGGAAGAGCGCGTGCTCGTCGATCGCGTCATGTGGCTCGCGGCGGCGTCGCCCAACAGCCAGGTGCGCGCGATCGCGTCGCTGAAGCTGTCGAAGCTCGCCGCGCGGCTCAGGACCGCGGCGGCGCGAGACCGAAGCCGACACCGCGCAGCGCACGCTGATCGCCGCCGACATCAAGCGCTTCCTCGAGCGCCCGCTCGATCTCGCGCGGCCCATCCCGCTCCCCGCGCCCGACGCGCCTCCGGGCGCGCCGATCGGCGACTGGGATCAGGATTGGCTCGCGCCGCCGCCCGCGTACGGCGGCTCCCATCCGTTCACCTGGGAGTACTGGGTCGAACGGCCGCCGATGTAGGGACCACGCAAGGACGCACACGTTCCGCTGTAGTGTCCGCCTTCAGGCGGACCATTGGGCGTCCGGCTGAATCCCGGACGCCGCGTCTAACCCATCCGTAGTATTGAATAAATCAATTTACATATTGACTTATTTAATTAGCCGCATCGTAATGGACGGAGATTAATGGCTGCGCAGGATTGGCAGGCCCTCACCAGGCTTACCGCCGGGGGCGACTTCGTCGTCGAGCGGGTCCGCATGGTCGACTCGGAAGTCGCGCTCGAGGGGCAGTTCGAGCTGCCGCCGCTCGCCAGGCTGACGGCTGAAGACCAGGTCTTTGTCATCGCTTTCGTGCGGTGCCACGGCTCGATCAAGCAGATGGAGAAGTTCTTCGGCGTCAGCTACCCCACCATCAAGAACCGGCTCAATCGCATCGGCGCGCTGTTGCCGTTCGCCGAGATCGATCCGGATCCGGCGCGCGCCCCGGCGCTGTCCACGAGCGATCTATTGACGCGGCTCGAGCGCGGCGAGATGAACGTGAACGACGTGCTCGAACAGTTGAAACAGTCCCGAGAGGAGTAAGTGATGTCAGACGAGAGACGACGCGTGCTCGACCTGCTCGCGCAGGGGAAGATCACGGTCGACGAAGCGGATCAGTTGCTGCGCGCGCTCGGCGCCACGCCCTCGCCGGACGCTGCCGCGTCCGCGGGCGATGCGAACAAGAAGCCGCGCTTCATCCGGATCAAAGTCCACAAGAGGGCCTCTGAAGGCACGCCCGCAGAGGATGTGAACATTCGTGTGCCTCTGCCGATCCTGAAGGGTGGCATGCGCCTCGGCTCGCTCCTGCCGGGCGGTCTCGGAGACAAGATCGGGGCGCGCCTCCGCGAGCGCGGCTTCGACTGCGATTTCTCCAACCTGGATTCCGCGACCATCGACGCGGTGTTCAGTGAATTGACCGACATGGGGATCGACGTCGAGTCGGGCAAGGCTCAGGTGCACATCAGCTGCGAATGACAAAGGGCTGGATAGGCTGGACAGGCAGGAACATCAAAGCGCCCGACCCGCCCGGCCTTCCCGCCCCATCCTCCCTCCCGTGGCCGTGCGCTTGCACGAATGCCGTGTAAAAGGAGCGCGGCATGAAGACTCCCTGGCTCTGCAGTTTCATTGTGTTGGGCGCTTCGGCGGCCTTCGGACAAACGACAACACCGTCTGTCTCGAGCGATGCGCCGCGCACGGTGGTCGTCACAGGGTGTGTCGCCCGCGGCGACAAGTCGGACCCCGTCACGCTGATGAATGCGCTGGTGCTGCCCTTCGGCTCGCCGGCGGTCGCGCCGGAGCCCATCTCGGCCGCCGAACCGTCGACGCCACCGTTACCCGAACCCGCTCCAGTGTCGGCCAGCGCTACTCAACCGAAAGCGTCAGCGCCATCGACTGCTGCGTCCGCGATTCCCGGCGCGGTCGGCACGAGCGGCACGATTGCCGGAACCGCCCCGGCCGGCAGCTCAGCGTCGTCGGTCGACGGCTATCGGCTCAGCGGCGTCGACATGACGACGTGGATCGGGCGCCGCGTACAGATCACTGGAACCGTCAGCCCACCCGCTGCTCTCACCCAGGCCGTGGCCGTGGAAACCAGTGAGCGCCTGGCGCTGGCCGCGATGCCCGAGTTCCGCGTGATGAGCGTGCAGCCGGTGACGGGGCCTTGTCCTAAGTAGAACCGCGACGTTCGACGTTCGGGGTTCGCTCGCTTCGCTCCTCGTTCGACGTTCGGGGTTCGCTCGCTTCGCTCCTCGTTCGACGTTCGAGGTTCGCTCGCTTCGCCCCTCGTTCGACGTTCGAGGTTCGCTCGCTTCGCTCCTCGTTCTAGGTTCGCTCGCTTCGCTTCTCGTTCGGGGTTCGCTCGTCCCTCGTTCGTCGGTCGAACCACGAACCACGAACGATCATGAATGCAGCCGAACCACGAACGATCGCGAATGCAGCCGAACCGCGAACGATCGTGAATGCGGCCGAACGGCGAACGATCACGAATGCAGCCGAACGAGGAATGTCCGATCACCGTCCCAGAAACCGCCGATACGCATCGTTGTCTTCTTCCAATCGAAACGCGTAGCCCAACGCCGAGAGAAACGCCTCGAAGTCGGCGCTCTCGGCGTCTGGCACTTCGAACGCCGCCAGCACTCTGCCGAAGTCGGCGCCGTGATTGCGATAGTGAAACAGGCTGATATTCCAGCGCCCGCCGAGCGCGTCGAGAAACTGGAGCAGCGCGCCCGGCCGCTCGGGAAATTCGAAGCGGCACACGCGCTCCTTGGTCACATGCGGCGTCCGCCCGCCCACCATGTGACGCACGTGCAGCTTGGCCATCTCGTTGCCTGACAGATCGGACGTTTCATATCCCAGCGATCGAAGGTTCTCCGCCATCCGCGCGCCGTCATGGCGCGAGCGCGTGCCGAGGCCGACGAAAATCTCCGCCCGATCGCGGCCGCTGAGCCGATAGTTGAATTCGGTGACGATGCACGGCCCCAGTGCGGCGCAGAACTCCCGGAACGCGCCAGGCCGCTCGGGAATCGTCACCGCCAGCAGCGCCTCGCGGCCTTCGCCCAGCTCCGCCCGCTCGGCCACGAACCGCAGGCGATCGAAGTTCATGTTCGCGCCGCTGAGGACGGCTGCCAGGCGCTGATCCTTCGCCCCTCGTGTCTCGACGTAGATCTTGAGCCCGGCCAGCGCCAGCGCGCCGGCGGGCTCGACGATCGTCCGCGTGTCGTCGAATACGTCCTTGATGGCGCCGCAGATCTCGTCGTTGGTCACGCGGATGATGTCGCTCACGGTGTCGCGAACGATCGGGAACGTATGCACGCCGACCTGCTGGACGGCGACGCCATCCGCGAACATGCCCACCGCATCCAGCCGGACCCGCTCGCCAGCCGCGAGCGATCGGAACATCGCGTCGGCGTCGACGGGCTCCACGCCGAACACCTGAACCTCGGGCCGTACGGCCTTGATGTACGTCGCCATGCCGGCAATGAGGCCGCCGCCGCCGACGGGAACGAACACCGCCGTCAAGTCGCGCGGACCCTGATTCATCAGCTCGACGGCGACCGTGCCCTGACCGGCGATGACCAACGGATCGTCGAACGGATGCACGAACGTCGATCCGGTGTTCTCCGCGAGCTGCTCGCTATAGCGCTGGGCCTCGGCGTAGTGATCGCCTACGAGCACGACGTCGGCATCGAGCGCCCGCACCGCATCCACCTTGATCTCCGGCGTCGTCCGCGGCATGACGATGACGGCGTGGAGGCCGAGGCGTTTGGCGGAGAAGGCGACGCCCTGCGCGTGATTGCCGGCGCTGGCGGCGATGACGCCGCGCGCGCGCTCGGTCTCGGACAGCCGCGCCATCCGGTTGTACGCGCCGCGGATCTTGAAGCTGAAGACCGGCTGCAGATCTTCACGCTTCAGCAGCACGACGTTGCCGATCCGGTTCGACAGCCGCGGGGCCGGATCGAGCGGCGTCTCCCGCGCGGCTTCGTACACGCGGCTCGTCAGGATTTCACGCAGCAGCTGATTCATCGTCGCCGCTCGTCCTGAGACTGTCCTACGCAGCGCTCATCCTGAGCCTGTCGAAGGATGAGCTCATGGTTCGACAAGCTCACCATGAGCGAACGGGCTGTGCTGCTATATTGATGCGCTCTCATGAAAGTCCTCAAATTCGGCGGATCGTCGCTCGCAACCCCTGAACGCATCCGGGACGTCGGCCGGATCGTGCTCGACGCCTCGCGTGCCGAGCCTATCATCGTCGTCGTATCGGCATTTCAGGGGATCACCAATCAACTGCTCGATTGTGCACGGCTCGCCGAGCGCGGCGACCCGGCCGCCGATCGCGCGCTGGAGAAGATTGCCGCGCGGCATCACGAGGCGGCGGCGACCCTGTTGGGCCCGCGGCGAGGCAAGCGTATCCTCGAACAGGTCGACGAGCAGCTCGCGGAACTGCGCGACGTCGTGCACGGCATCCGCCTGCTCCGCCACTGCCCTCCTCGTGCCCTCGACGTCACGGCCAGCTTCGGCGAGCGGCTGTCGGCGCTGATCATCGCGGCCTACCTCGATCGCTTTCGCCCGGCACTATTCGTCGATGCTCGCGAGTTCTTGATCACCGACGACCAGTTCACCGAAGCGAACGTGATTTTCAGCAAGACCAACCGCCTGGCCAGGCGCACGTTCGGCCCGCTGCTCCGATCCGGATCGCGCCGCGTCATCCCGGTCGTCACCGGCTTCATCGGGTCGACCGCGGACGGCCGGACGACGACGATCGGGCGCAACGGGTCGGACTACTCCGCGGCGATCGTCGGCGCGGCCGTCGACGCATCGGTGATCGAGATCTGGACCGACGTCAACGGCGTGCTGAGCGCGGATCCCACGCGCGGTGCCGTCCGCGTTCGTCCTGCCGCAGATCACCTACGAAGAGGCGATGGAGCTGTCGTACTTCGGCGCCAAGGTGCTCCATTCGGCGGCCATTGCGCCGGCGGTTGCGAAATCGATTCCGCTGCTGATCAAGAACACGTTCGAGCCGTCTGCGCCGGGCACGCTCATCTCGCGCAAGGGCGGCGACGGCGACCATCCGGCCAAGGGCATCACGTCGATCGGCGGATCTGCGCCTGATTACGCTTCGCGGTTTGAACATGGTCGGCGTGCCAGGTATCGCGGAGCGGTTGTTCCGGGCGCTGGCGTCGAAGCGCGTCAACGTGATTCTGATCTCGCAGGCCTCGTCCGAGCACACGATCTGCTTCGCGGTCAGCAACGCGGACGCCGACGCGGCGCTGAAGGCGGTGAACCAGGAGTTCCGCTTCGAGCTGCAGCACCACCTGACCGCGCTCGACGAGCGTCCGAATCAGGCGATCATCGCCGTGGTCGGCGACGGCATGAAGGGGCGGCCGGGCGTGTCGGGCAAGGTGTTCGGCGCGCTGGGACGCCACAACATCAACATCAGCGCCATCGCGCAGGGCGCGTCCGAGCGCAACATCTCGTGCGTCGTCGATGCAGCGCAGCAGACACGGGCGCTGAACGTCATCCACCAGGCTTTTTTCGAAGCGCGCACGCCGCTCGCGCTCGTCGTCGTCGGCGTCGGCAACATCGGCGGCGCGCTGCTTGCGGCAGCTGCATCAGCAGCGGCAGCTACCTGCTCGTCGCAGGGGTTCGATCTCAAGGTGGTCGGCGTCGCGAACAGCAAGCGGTTCGTCCTGAACGCGCACGGCATCGAACCTCGCGCATTGGCAGGAGCAGCTGGCCTCGTCACGCCGCCGAATGGACCCGGGCGTGCTGGCGCGCGAGGTCGCGCGGACTCGAGCTGACCAACGTCGCGCTCGTCGACTGCACCGCCGACGCGTCGATCGTCGACGCCTATCCCGACTTCGTCAACGCCAACCTGCACATCGTCACGCCCAACAAGCGCGCCAACGTGCTGCCCTGGCGATCGCTACGCCGCGCTGCATGGATCTGCTGCGGCGGCGCCAGAAACACTTCCTCTACGAAGCCAACGTCGGCGCGGGGCTGCCGATCATGTCCACGCTCCGCGATCTGATCGCGAGCGGCGACGAGATCGAGAAAGTGGAAGGCATCTTCTCGGGCACGTTGAGCTACCTGTTCAACGCCTTCGACGGCAGCGTGCCGTTCAGCGCGATCGTCCGTCAGGCGCGGGAGCTGGGACTGACCGAGCCGGATCCGCGCGACGATCTCTCGGGCCAGGACGTCGCGCGCAAGCTGCTCATCCTGGCGCGGCAAGCGGGATCGAAGCTCGAGATTCAGGACGTGCGGGTCGAGAGCCTCGTGCCGGCGCGACTCTCGCGCGGAAAGTATTCGGCGAGCTTCTTTCGGTTCGTACGCCGCCGAGGATGCAGCGATGGCCGCGCGCCTGAAGCGCGCGCGGTCGCGCGGCGCGGTCCTGCGCTACGTCGGCACGCTCGAGGGCGATCGGGCGCGCGCGGGCATCAAGGAATTCCCGCGCGATCATCCGATCGCGGCCACCAAAGGCAGCGACAACATCATTGCGTTCACGACCAAGCGCTATTCCAAGACGCCGCTGGTCGTGCAGGGGCCCGGCGCCGGCGCCGACGTGACGGCGATGGGTGTATTCTCGGACGTGCTCAAGTTGCTGCACTACCTGCCGCACTAGGAGCGTGTCTGAGAAACCCGAACACGCTCCTGGCAGGCCGCCTTCGGCGGCAAAGACGCCGAAGGATTTCGGGAGAACGCGCGCGTAGCGCGCCTACGAGGAGCCCGTCTCGGTCATTGCCTGGACGGGGTCCTCGTGTGCGCGCAGTCGACAAGCTCATCATTGCGATTGCCATGCTCGCGTGGGCCGCACAGGCGTCGGCACAGACCGCGCCCCTGCCGGCGCCTTTCGTCGGCGGCGCCAACGGATTTCTGACCCGCGCGGATTGGCTGCTATCCGTGGCGCCGATGGCGAGTGGCGATCCGGTGTTTGCGTGGTCGGTCAACCAGCGATTCGATGTCGATCTTGCGCGCTATCCGCGCGGCCGCGTCAACCTCTTCTTCAACAACGAAGTCGTGATGGGACGCGAGCGGCGCGAATTCGATTTCAACCACGGCAACGTCATGTTCGAGACGTCCGCATTGGCGCGGATAGCCGGCGTCGACGCGGCGATCGTCTTTCATCACATGTCCCGCCACCTGATCGATCGCCCCGTCGAGCGCGTCGTCGCCTGGCACACGGTGGCCGGGCGCGTCGAGCGCACCTTCGCCGTCGGACGATCCACGGTGACGCCCACCGCCGAGTTTCAGCACGTCGTGCAGCACACGTTCGTGGATTACAAATGGTCGACGCAGTTCACGATTCGCGCCGATCGGCCGTTCGACAACGGCGCGCGCGTGTTTGCGACCGGCAGCGGCGGCCAGGTCGGCGTCGATCGCGCCGTGCTCAACGATGCCGGGGTGCCGCTGAACCGGGATCGTCAGACGGGCGGGCGCGTGGAAGGCGGCGTGCACCTGCCCGGACAGAAGGCGGCGCTCGAACTGTTCGCCGCGTACGAACGGCGCATCGACGGCTATCCGCTGGCGCGCGTCCCTTCGTCGTGGTTCGAAGCCGGGTTCAGGCTCGCGTCTCCATAAAGATGTCACTGGTTGCCGGCGCGCGCCTCGGTCCCTATGAAATCCTCAGCCCGCTCGGCCGCGGCGGCATGGGCGAGGTGTATCGCGCCACCGACACGCGGCTCGGCCGCGATGTCGCGGTCAAGGTCATCCGCGCGGAATCGGCGACCGCCGACAAACAGTTGTCGCGCTTCGAGATCGAAGCGCGTGCGATTGCCGCGCTGAACCACCCGAACATTCTGGCGCTGCACGACATCGGCAACGAGAACGGCGTCGTCTACGCGGTGATGGAGCTCCTCGAAGGCGAAACGCTGCGCACTCGTCTCGCGCGCGGGCGCCTCACGGTGCCCAAGACCGTGGAGTTCGCGATTCAAATCGCGCGCGGCCTGGCGGCCGCGCACGAGCGCGGCTTCGTGCATCGCGACCTGAAGCCGGAAAACCTGTTCATCACGCAGGAAGGGCACGTCAAGATTCTGGACTTCGGCCTCGCGCAGCAGGCCGATCCGGTGTCCGCCGACTCGGAGACTCGAGAAACCCGCTTCACCACCGGGACCGGCATCGTCGTCGGTACGCCTGGCTACATCGCGCCGGAACAGATGTTCGGCGAACAGGCGACGTCGCGGTCCGACCTGTTCGCGTTCGGCATCGTGGTCCACGAAATGCTGACCGGTTCGCATCCGTTTTCGCGCGGTACGGTCAGCGACACGGCGGCGGCGATCATCCGCGACAGCCCGCCGCCATTGGTATCGAACGTCGCCGGGCTTCCCTCGGGCCTCGCGAAAATTCTCGAACGGTGCCTGGAGAAGCAACCTGCCGATCGTCCTTCGTCGGCTCGGGATCTCGCGCTCTATCTCGAATCGATTGGCACGGCGCCCGACCACATATCGGGTGCACCGGCCGTGGCGGCCGAGGACGTTCGACGGCTTCGCCTTCGCGTCCTCGCGATCGCGTGCGGTCTCCTGCTCGTGCTCGCGGTGGCGCCGTGGATCGTCGCGCGCGTGATGTCCGATCGCGCCGTGACGCAGACGATCGACGCCGACCTGGTCCGCGCCGAGCAGTTGGTCCGGCGCGTGCAACGCGAACGGTTTGGCGCCCTCTCGCTCACGGCGCGGCTGATTGCCTCGTTTCCTGAACTGAAGGCGCTCTTCGCCACCGATGCGGCGACGGTGCGCGACTATCTCACGTCCTATCAGCAGCGCAATCCCGGCGTGCCGCTGCTCGTCGCTCTCGGCACCGACAGCAAGATCATCGCGCGCACAGACACAACGACGTCCGAGCCCGGAGACGATGAATGGATCGGCGCGCTGCTTGGCGGACGCGGCGAGCCGATCGTCGTCCAGATCGGCGGCCGGCCGTATCACGCGGCGGCCGCGGCCGTGGATGCCGGAGGGAATCTGTTCGGATACGTCGTCGGCGCCGCGCCGGTGGATGCGGAGTTCGCCGCGGCGCTGAGGGAAGCCACGCAGGACGAAGTGGTGCTGTTGTCAGATCGGTCGGCGCTCGCGTCGACGCTGCGCACGACGGCGCCGTGGCGCACGCGCGACGAGTGGCGCGCCTCCGGCGGCGGACCCGAACGTTCAGCCGACGTCACAATCGGCGTGCAACAGTTCGTCGCCCGGGAAGTGCCGCTCGTGGACAAGCCGGCATTATCGGCCGTGATCCTCAAATCGCGCGACGAAGCAACGCAGCCCTTCGGCCGGATTCAGAACGGCCTCGGTCTCGTCGCGCTCTTCGGCCTGGTGGCGTCAGCAATCGCCGGATTCCTCATCGCGCGTGCGATTTCCTCGACGGTCAAGCAGTAGACATGGTTTCAAAATCGCCGTGGGGTCCGGCTGAAGCCGGATAGCGTTTTTCAGATCGGTGTAGTACGACGATTTGCGGCTCTCGAACCGCTACATCGAAATGGAAAACGCTAGCGCTTATACGCCGCCGCGGGATAGTCCTTCCCGAACTTGTTCTTGTGCTGCGCGGCGGTCCACTGCGACTCGTCCAGCGTGAGCTCCGGCACGCTCGATGCGCCGGGCGTGCTCGTCACTTCCACCGACACCGGCGCCGCCCGCTCCGACACCGCCGTCACGCGATAGCGGCCCGGTCGGTAGATCGAGCATGTAGCGGCCGTCGGATGCGGCGGCGGCAACGTACGCCGTCGGCGCGACGACGAGCACCGCCGACATCTGCGGATGGATGTTGCAGAACACGCGATAGATCCCGGGAGCGGTGAAGGTGCGCGACGGCGATTCGCCCGAGCGATAGAGCCCGAGGTCGAAGGGCTGCGGCGACGAGAGCGAGAAGACGTTGTGATACAGACCGTCGTTGTTGGGAAATTCGACGGTCGATCCCACCGGCACGGCCAGCACCCGCGGCTGAAACGTCTTGTTCTTCTGCGTGAGCGTCAGCCGCTTCGGCGCGCGAGGAGCGGGGCTGTCGATTGGTTCGGCATACACGACGGCGAGCGCCGGCGATCCGCCGGCGCGCGTCACCGAGCGCACGACCCCGGTCACCGACCCGGTGGTGACGCGCACCACTCCCGCCATGGCCAGCGCGATTGTCAGAGCCGCGAGTCGAAGCCGCATGCCGAGCATCTCCATCCAGCGCGTCAGAACCTGTGCACGAAGACCCAGTCGAAGTGCTGGTTCTTCCGATCGGTGGCGCCGACCAGCGTCCGAAGCTGCCGGTATTCGAAGGATGTCTGCAGCTCCGGCGTGATCGAGAACGTCACGTTGCCGAACGCGGATCGATTGCGCTGGCGCGCCAGCGTGCTCCGCCGCGCGTCGCGGATGTCGTCGACGCCAGCGCCCGCGGCAAAGGACACGTTCCCGGACGGAAACAGCTGCACCTCGCCCCAACCGCCGCGGCTGCGCGCGTCCAGTCCGGTTGCGCCGCCGAACGCGTCAATGTTGTCGCCGACGAAGAACTCGCCCGCGACGCCGACGACGTCGCGCCGCGCGCTCACGTCCAGCGCCGCCGCCCAGCTGCGCGCCAGATTCGCTCCCCGGCGCTCCCACCCCGAATGTCCGGAGACGCCGACGTCCACCAGGCGCGGCGACTCGGCGTCCCCGGCGACGTACGCGACGCGGCCTTGCAAGCCGGGCCGCCGGGATCGCTCACCGCTCAGCGCGGGCGGGACGAAGAGATATGTGTCGCCGGTCAGATCGCCGGCAATCGGCGCGACGATGCCGGCGGTCGCACGCAGGCCGCCGATTATTTTCTGTTCAACACGCACCTGCGGCACTCGCAGATAGAGATTGCCCGAACGAAACAGCAGGGGGAAACTGAACGCCGCGAGCGAGGACGGATCGCGCGGCGCCAGGATCATGTGATCCTGGCCAACCCCCAGCGCGGTCCAATCGTTCTCGAGCCGCGCGAAGGCCACGAGCAGCCGCGGCAGACCCATGACCTGACCGGTTTGGAATCCTGGAATGCCGCCGAAGAAATCCATCGCCACGACCGCGTTGGAGCGGAACGAACCGACGGTCGGTCCATCCGCCAGAAACCCGATGCGCGTCTGTCGCAAACCCGCGCTAAATGTGCCGTTCTGACCGTCCGCCGGCGTCGCGCCGACCAGGTTGGGGTTGTCCAGCCAGTTCGCGTTGCCCGAGTTGGCGAAGACGCTCGCGTGAACGATGCCGAAGAGCTTCACGGGAAAGCGTGTGCTCGATTCGACTTTCGTTTGTGCAAGCTCGGCGACCTGGGTCTGCAGGATCTCGACCGGCGCTCCCGCCGGCGTCGCGGGCGCGCCACGCTTCAACGCGTCCACTTCGTCGCGCAGCCGCTGGACCTCGGCGCGCAGCGCCGCCAGCTCACGCGCGACATCCTGCAGCGGGTCCTGCGCCGCCGCCGGCGGCGTGCACCAGAGCGCCACGGTGACAACCGCGGCAATTCTGCGAATGGTAGTCATGGCTGACGATAACATTCGCGAGGGGACCTGCAGAAGGTGGCGTTCTCGTCCGATACGAGAACAGAGAGTTGTGTGTGAAGGTTCTGGTCGCCGAAGACGAGCCCGTTTCCCGCCTTCGCCTGCAAGCGTTCCTGAGCAAATGGGGCTACAGCGTTCTGGTTGCCGCCGACGGCGCCGAGGCGATGCGGGTGTTTCATCGTGAGGGCCCGCGCCTCGTCGTGCTGGACCGCATGATGCCCCACATGGACGGCATCGACGTGTGCCGCACGATTCGGCGCCAGGCCGCCGAACCCTACGTCTACGTCATTCTGCTGACGGCCCAGGACGACTCGCGCGAGATCATCGAGGGCTTCGAAGCGGGCGCCGACGACTACATCACCAAGCCGTTCGAGGTGCAGGAGCTCGAGGCCCGCGTCCGCACCGGCGCGCGCATCGTCGAGCTGCAGGAGCAGCTGATTACCGCTCGCGAGCAGCTTCGGATCGAAGCGACGCACGATTCGCTCACCGGGCTGCTCAACCGCGCCGCGTTCTTCGAGGGGCTTCACAAGGAAGTCGTGCGCGCGCGGCGCTACAGGACGCCGCTGGCGCTCATCATGGCGGATCTCGATCACTTCAAGGCGATCAACGATCGGCACGGTCATCCAAACGGCGACCGCGTGCTGCGCGAAACCGCGCACCGGTTGCGCGCGTCGATCCGCGGGTCGGATGTGATCGGCCGCTACGGCGGCGAAGAGTTCGTGGTCGCCGCCCCGGACTGCGGTCTGGAGGATGCCCGGGCGCTCGCCGAGCGCTGCCGCGCCAGCATCTGCACACTCCCCGTGGAGATCGGCGGCGAATGGATTTTCGTCACGATGAGCCTGGGTGTGGCCGCCACGACCGACATGGATGACGCCGATCGCCTCCTGCAGCTGGCCGACGATGCTCTGTACAGAGCCAAGAACGCCGGCCGGAACACCGTCGAAGTCGTAGCCTTTTGAGGATCTAGCCGCGCGGATCGGTTGACTGGGCCGGCTCGGTTCGCCGCGCGAGCCGGACGATCATCGCGAGCAGCACGAGCACCGCGACAATCAGCAGACCCCAGAACAACCGCGGCGACACGAGTTCAGCCGTCGCCGACGCAGCGCCTGTGCGCTCTTCGGCGGCGGCCGCCACATCCACGGCTGCGGCGCCCATCAACTGCGGCGCGAGCAACGCGAGGTCGTAGCGCGGCGGATCGAGATCCGAGCGTCCGTACGCGAGCCGCAGGGACGCTTCCTTCTCGCGGAACAATCTCAATCGGTACGACGGCAGCAGCAGCCTGGCGGCCGTCAGCGGAATCGGGCTGTTGTCGCCCTCGTCCAGGATGACCAGGAGCTCGGTGAATTTCTCGGCAGGCAGCGGAAGCGTCAGCGCCGGCGCCGGCCGATCCTGATCGGCGTGCACCCATGTCAGCGCGGCGAGCGACTGGAGCCACGGATCGCGGTGGCTTCGATCCGCCTCGCGCTCGACGCCAATCGTCACCGGCCGCTGAAACACCCGCGCCGACGTCGTCAGCACCAGCCGCGGCGACGGGAGCTGCTCGAACGGCCACGCGACGCGATACACGCTCGGCGCCGGCTTTCGCTCGGCAAGGACCTTGGGAACGGTCGAGAGCCGTTCGAGGCGCAGGTCGAGGGACAGCGGCTCGGACGCGCGCTCGACGAGGTACGGAATCTGGCGGCCTTGAGCGTCGATGATGCGCACGTCGGCGAAGCGCGACCGCACTTCACTGTGTGCCAGGACGGACGCATCGAGCGGAAGCGCGACGAGACCAGCCTCGCCCGATGGAATCGCGCGCTGGTAACGGAACAGCGCCGGATCGAGCGCCGCGCCGACGATCGGCAGCGGCGGCGCCGCCGCAGCCGACGGATTTTCATCCGCCGTGCGCGCGCGCGCGTCGCCCCACGTCGCGCCCGCCACGGTGTCGATGCGCAGTTTGTCGCGGACGGCCTCGAGGTCGTACCGCGGCGACGCGAGCGTCGAGTTGCCGTAGCGCGCGACCAGACCGCCACCAGACGACTCGAAATAGATCCACGGCAGCGTCGGCGAAGACGGCGGTCACGCCTTCGCAGCGCCAGCGGCGGGTTGTCGCCATCGTCCACGACGAGATCGAGCTGCGCTTCGGTCGGAGGACGGATCGGCACGCGCAGCGACGCTGCGGTCAGTGTGTTCTGGACGACGCGGCGAAGTGTGGACGCGCCGAGCTGCACCGGCACGACCTCGGCGCCCGACAAGCGCGCTTCGTAGACGGTGGCGCGCCGCAGCAGGTGATCGCCGCCAACGGCGAGCTCGAGGGCGACGATCGGCAGACGCCCACCCGGCAGGCGGACACGGAAGCGGCTGCGGCCCGGCTCGCTCGGCCGTCGCTCGAAGCCGACGGCCGCCGTCAGCGGCGGCGGAGTTGAGGCAGCCGTGACAACGCGCGCGAAGCCGGCCGCAGGAGTCGGCGACGCGACCGCTGCGTGTGTCGTCCCAGGTGACGCGAAGGTAGCGATAGGTGCCTGGCGTGAATTCGAGCTCGGTCTGGCGCAGCTGCTCGGCCGGCAGATCGAACACCGTGCCTTCGTCGACGAGCAGCGTCCACCGCGCGCGATCGCCGCTGCCTTCGAGGCGGACGCGCTTCAGGAACGGCGCGGCGATCCCATCGACGCGAAATCGATCGATCAGAAGCGCTTCGCCGCAGATCGACTTCGAATCCGCTCGTCTTGACCGTGTCGGTTTCGACCGCCGCCACCGGCAGCAGCGTCGCCGGCTTCCAGCTCGGCGCCGCCGGCGGATTGGACACGAGCAGATACGCGACCTCGCGACCGGACGGGTCATAGAGGCGCAGATCCGTCAGGCCGGCGCCGACGGTGTAGCGCATGTCGCCCGTGGGGTCGGTGCCAAGCACCTGGACATTGAACGGCTTGCCGCCGGCGAGCAGCGGCACGTCGATCGCGAGACGCCGCGGCGCCGTCGTCCGCCGGGCGAATCGGCCGCTCGTAGCGAAACGCGGGTGGCGTCGGCGTCTGCTGCGCCGCTGGAAAGGCAGTCGCGAGCGCGGCCGTCAGGAGCGCGACACCTCAGTGTACGGATCGACATCAGGCTTCCTTCGGCGCCTGCAGCACGAACTTCTGCAGCGCCAGCGCCACGAGCGACAGCGAGATGGCCAGGCCGACGAGCGACACCGACGCGATAGAGGCCGCCGAGCGATCCCATGTCGTAGAGAAACGCCTTGAACGTCGTGACCGCGATCAGCGCGACGGCCGCGACGCGGCCCGGCGCGGCTTGTGCAGGTAGATGCCCGCCGCCAGCAGCCGAGCCCGAAGACCAGCCAGCCGATCGTGTAGGTCAGATCCTGCGCGAGCGTCACGCCGAACCGGAACGTGATCTCCGGCCCGTCGCAGTAGAAGTCCGCGATCTCGATGTTCAGCAGCAGGAACAGCAGGATGCACGCCGGCGGCTGGCAGCAGCGCGACGCTCGGCCGCAGCGGCGTCGAGCGCAGCCGATCGTCGGTCGTCGACAGCCACCAGGCCGCCAGCGAACATCGCGACGCGCGCAGATCAGATACGTGTAGAGATACCAGTTGAAGACGCGCATGCCGCGCGGCTCGTAGACGAAGATCTCGGGTTGAGCGCCAGCCGGACGAACACGACCGACGAGCAGCGCCGTCGCCGAGTACAGCAGGCCGCGATGCGGGATGCGGCGATAGAGCCAGGCGAGCGCCGCGCCTTCGAGCGCCCAGCCGATCGTGATCCACTGCTGCTTGAGCTGCAGCGGAATCGCGACCGTCGCGAACGCGAGCGCGGCGCCGGCGACGAGCGCCAGCCGGCCGAGATCGCGCTCGCCCGGCGGCTCGATGCGCGAGCAGCTGCGCGCAGCAGCAGCGCCAGGACCGCGCCCTCGACCACCGGAACGATGCCGACGATCGACGACAGGCCGCCCTGCAGCGAGCGCCATGCGCGCCGCGAAGAAGAAGAACGACGCTGCCGACGATCGCCGTCAGGTACGGATCGCGCGAGTCGCGCGCGCGCGCTGCCGAGGACGAACGGATACGCGACGAACACCGCGTACAGCGACGCCGCCAGCAGCATCACGCCGCGTCCATTCGGCCTGGCTCACGATGACCGATCGTGCCAGCACCACCGCCGCGAGCCACGCGGGCAGCACGGCGGCCAGGCGCCACCCGATCGCCACTGGCGCCGCCAGGCGAGCGCAGAGGATCAGCGCAGCGTTGATCGACGAGCACGGCGCCACCGCCGCGAGCGGCAGCGTGACGCTCGCGGCGATCACAGCCGAGGCAACGTCGAACTCGCGCGATGAACGACGCCGCGGCGAGCGCCGCCGACTGCGGCGGTGCCGTCGCCGTCGAGCCCGCCGGGCAACCGTGAGCCACGCCAGACAGCGTACGCGATGCACGGCTTCGACCGCGACGAGCGCAACGCGGGCCCAGTCGTCGCCGGCCGCGAGCGCTGCGCCCAGCCGAACACGATCACGCGCGGCGGCGATCGATCGCCGGCGGCGTGCAGCGCCGGCGCGTGCGCCGACGAGCGAGCGCCGTGCGCTGGACGCGAGCGTCATCACGCGCGAGCGCGCCGAGCAGCGGCCACGGCGGCGTGGACCACTCCGGGTTCACTGACGACGAAGAACAGGAAGACGTGACCGACGAGGCCGAGGTAGACGCCCTGCCGGAAGCCGACGCGGTCCGCCGTCGGCGGCCTGACGCCGTGCGCAGCCGGATGCTCGCGCGTGCGCCCACGCGTGGCCGCCGAGCATCACGCAGCGTCAGCCCGACCAGCACCAGCAGCGACGGCAGCAGGCCGACGGCGCGCGGCGGCGTCGCCCCACCAGACGCCGAGCACGATCCACGACAGCAGCGCGCCCGCCGACCGACAGCACCGGCAGACGCGCCGGCGGCGCTTTCGACGAACAGACCCGCGTTGAGGATCGCCAGCAGCAGCGCCAGGCCCCAGAGTGCCGCGGCCGCGCGCGCGCCGCCGCGAGGAACAGCAGCAGCGACGAGGCTCGCGATCAGCACGGCGCCGGCGCCCCACGCGCGGCTCGAGCGGTCGGCCGATCCGCCGCGCGACGAGCGGCACGCCGAGATAGAAGACGCCGAACGCGCGTAGAGCAGCGAGCCGCCGTGCCGAGGCGCTCGGTCGAGCAGGATGCGTCGCCGACCACGAGGCTTCGGCGGCGACGGCGAAGAACGCGGCGATGAAGTAGAGCGCCGAGTCTCGCGATCGCCAGCGCGCGCCAGGCGATGCAGCGCGAGCAGCGACGAACAGCGTGCCGAACAGCAGCCACGGCGACGCCGCCGCCGGCTCGATGCGCGCGAGCACCGGGAAGACGAACAGGAGCAGCGGCGCGGCGTAGATCGCGCTGCGCCGCCGACGCCCTCGAACGGCCGTCGTCAACCGCGCGGCGATCATCGGCGCCAGCGACGATAGAAGCACCACGAACACCGCGGCGAAGAGCGATGGCCATCGTCCAGCGCGCCGCTCGCGTACGCTGCGCCAGCCAGATGGCGAACACGAGCAGCGTCGGCGACCGCGCCGACCGCGTGCAGCCAGCTCCTCGCGGCGGCGCGACCGCGACCGCGAGCAGCGCCGACGTCGAGCAGGAGCAGGAACCCGAACAGCAGCGCCGGCATCGACGCGCCGTACGCGGAACCGCGGCGAGGTAGACGGCAAACAGCAGCGGCATCAGCGCGGCCGCCGCGCCGGTGCCGCTCGAGCACGAGCCGCGTCTCGACGCGCGGCGTCGCTGCGCTCGAGCCGCGGCGCCGAGCATCAGCGCGACGAACGACATCGACCGAGAAGACGAGGAAGATGCCCATCGCCAGCGACAGCTGGCTGGCGGTCGAGGAACCTGACCACCCAGCCCCACTGATAGATCGCCGTGAGGACGAGCGTGAGGATGGTGAGCAGCGGCCATCGCCTTCGCGAACGCGACCCACGCCAGGCCGACGTTGAGCAGCAGCAGGTACGCGAAGAGCGGGATCGGCCGGTTCTCGCCCGTCGACAGCAGCGCCGGCGTCGCGAAGCCGCCGAGCAGGCCGAGCACGGCGATGAACACGCGAGTCGCGCCGGATCGACAGCAGCACGGCGAGCGACCGTGACGAGCGCCAGCAGCCCGAACGTGACGCGCGGCGGGAATCAGATCCCACAGCGCGTGCGCGGCGAAGAACGTCGCGAAGAGGATCGCGATCGCCGCCGCGTCGAGCGCGTTGGCGGTCACGGCGTACTTGCGCGCGGCCTTCAGCTCGCAGACGACGAGCAGCGCGATCGCCACGATGACGCCGATCGCGACGCGGACCGGCGGCGCCAGCCAGCCGTGATCGATCGAGTAGCGCAGGAAGAAGACCGCGGCGAGCACGAGCGCGATGCCGGCGATCGCCGAGAACAGCTTCACGCCGACGAGGTTTTCCCAATCGAAGGGGACGCGCGGCGCCGGTGGCGCCGACGGCGGTGCCGGAACAGTCGGCGGCGGCAGTCGCGGCTCGACAATCGGCGCTTGAGGTGTGGCTCCGGCCTCCCGCGCGATCATCCGGGGTGCGCCGAGATCCGCGGCGGACGGGCGTGCCGGCGGAGGTTGTGCGAGCACCGGCGGCGGAACGACGGTCGGCTTTTCGATCGGAATCGATGGCGGAGGCGCCGCGGGTTTTACGCTCGGCGTCGGCGGCGCCGCCGGCGATGCGTGCGGCCGCTGCCGGCTTGGCGACAGGCGCCGGAGCGGGCGCGGCAACTCCCGCGCGTTCCGCCGCCTCGAGCCGCCGCGCGAGCGCGTCGATCGTGCGCTGCTGCTGCGCGAGCGTGTCTTTCAGATCACGCAACCGGGCCCGCAGCCACCACTGCGAGACGAAGGCCGCGATCAGCAAGAAGAGCCAGCCGATCATCGGGATGTGGCGGATTGTAACCCTGAATGTCAGAACATCGCGCAGCCGTTCGAGGGCGCGCGACACCTCTAACGCGGTGCGGAACGAGGCGTTTGCCGCGGCGCTGGCCGAAGCCAACCGCGATCGCGTCTGGACTGACGCCGATCAGAAGCGCATGTGGAGCCGCTCGGCGATCGTGTCCGTCGTCTTCCTGCTCGCCCCGTTGATCGCGCGCGTGCTGCGCTGGTTCTTCACGGGGAAGGGAGTCGCTACGGCTTCTTGAGCGGCACGGCGGCTTCCGCCGCGCGCTGGAGCTCGGCGCGCCACCAGGCGTTGGAGCCGGCGTGCTGCGCCTGGTTGATGCCGATGACGATGACGTCGGTCGGATCGACGGCCGAGCCGTCGACCACGAGCGTCGAGTATTTCGTCTCGTTCGGCTCGAGCGTCCGGCGTGCCGGCGCGATCTGTCTGGCCTTCAGCGTGCCGTCGGCCTTGAACACGAACGCGATCACGGTGACCGTGTCCAGCTGCTTGTCGGTGAGGTTCGTCGCAGCGTAGATCACCACTGGCGGGCCCTCCGCCGGCGTGAGCACCGACGCGCGCGTGATTCTCGCCGGTGGGTCAGCGCCCTCGACGATCCGGGCCGGGCGCTCGGGTTGGGCGGCTGCGACGAGCAGCGCCACGGTCATCGGGAGCAGCGTCATCGGCGCAGCGTAGCGTACTCGAGCGCCGCTCAGTTGGCTCCGCGCGCGCGGCGGACCCTTGCTACACTGAGCTTCCCTGCCGCGCATGCGCCCGTAGCTCAGGTGGATAGAGCACCGGCCTTCTAAGCCGGGGGCCGCTGGTTCGAGTCCAGCCGGGCGCGCCACATGCTCTGGAAGACGTTCTCACCGTTCGGTTCGAATTCCCGCCGACTCACGAAATCTTGCTCAGCAGTCTGCTCCATGCCGCTCGCCGCCACGACTAGGCGGGTCGCGGCCGAGGTTTCTCCGAATGTGCCGGTGTCGTTCTCGACGCTGGACGCGATGCGGTCGAAGGGCATGGAAGACTCGCGATTCCACGCGCTACTGTTCGGGGTCTTTGCCGGGCCTTGGGGTGTGTCTGGCGTTGGCGGATGTGTACGACGTGATGGCGCAGGCGGTGGAGCGGTCGAAGGAGATCGGCTGCGCGTCGCGCTCGGCGCGAGCCATACGGTCGCTCGACGGGCGAACGCGCGCGGCCGTGGATCTTATGTTTCGGTGCCATATGAGATCTGCATACGCCGGACGGCGAGACCGCTGATCCACAGGACGACCGCGGTCAGAAGCAGCAATCCGAGAATCGCTCCCGGACGCGAGGCGGGAGCGGCGGGCGCCGCCAGCAAACGGATCAGCGCGGGCGTGTCATTGTCCATCGGCGCCGGGACAGGACACAGGGACTGCAGGTAGTACAGGATGCTCATCTTCTGCAGCGCATGCGGAAGGATGCCGTTGATTCCCTCCCAGACGAGCAGCACGGCCGCCGGGATAATGGGATTGCGGACGTACATGCCGACCGCGAGAAAGACGCTCCCGTAGCCGACGCAGCCGAGCGCGGCAGCCGCCGCATACCAGAAAACATGTCCCATGCCGCCGGCGTTCCAGTAGGCCTGAACTTCGACCGCATCGTGCGGCCAGAGCATCGCCGCAAGCGTGAGCATCGCACCGCCCCCGAAGATCACGGCAGACGCAATCAGGCCGGCCGCATACTTGCCCGCGAGCACCACGTCGCGCCGCGCCGGCGCGAGAAACCAGAAGTGCAGCGTCCGATTGGACATCTCCCCGCGAAACAGATACATGAAGATGCCCAGACAGCCGAAGAAGATTGCGAGCCGCAGATAGAAGTACTGGAAGATCCCCGCGAAGATCATCCGGTCCTCTTCGAAGTCGAGGAGGCGGCGGATATTCCTGTCCTGCAGCTTGCCGTCGACGAACATGAGCCTGGCGACCCTCCGACCGTCGAAGTACGTAATGGTGCGATACTCGGTGCGCTCGTCGACGAACCCGGCGCCCGTCGACGAGGCGAGTGTTCTGAAGGTTTTTCCTTCGTTGCTCAACTGGATATTGAACTCGCGGGTATCGGCATCCTCGTTCTCGCCTCCGGCGCTGGCGTGCTTCACGACGAAGCGCGTCACCGGACGAACCGCCCCCAGATCCACCTGCAGGAACATGGGCCAGTCAGTGGCACACCATCTGTCGGCCTCGCCTCCCGACACGCTCCCGTTCACCGCCTTCTCCGGTCCCTGATCCGGCTTGCACGGCACGCTTCCAGTGGCGTGACGATTGAGTGCGAGATTCACCCGGCCATCGGGCCCGTAGACTTCGAACTCGTAAATCCTGGCCACCGGCTCGCCGCTGTAGGACGGGCGGCTGATATTCAGCCGGACGAAGCGGGCTTCGACCGGCGGATCGATGACGTGCGTCGTCGTCCCCGCAGATCCCGTGCGTTGCCGGACGCGCTTGGTCCGCGTTCCCCAGCGTTCCTCGGCCGGCTTGCCCACTCGCTTCTTCACCTCGTCGGTCGTCTCTCCTTCGCGGATGCTGTCCATCAGAGCCGCGCTCGTCAGGCCGCGCCGGGTCAGCCGATCGCGATCGAACATCACGTCGAGACCGTGCCCGAAGAAAACGACCGAGGGCAGGAGCGCCAGTCCGTAGACCCAGAACGATCGCTTGGCGAAGAAGACACGCCGGAGCTCGATCGTGGCGATCGTCCACGCCTGCCGGGCCCGGCCCCTGAAGGAAGCGTTCATCGCGACTCGCCGCCGATCAGGTACTGGTACAACGCGTCCACGTTCTCGTCGGCCGGCACGACACTCTCGATCCGGTGGCCGTCGAGCGCGATCCGTCCGAGCGCACGCGCGAACTGCTCCCGGTCGCGGGTCATGACCAGCATGCCGATCCGGTCGTCGTTCAACTTGATCTCGGTGATGTGTTCCTCTCCGAACAGCAGAGCCGCCACGCCGGATGCATCGCCGTCGCGGCACCGGACGATGTACTGGCTGGGATGCTCCTGGATCTCGTCGCGCACGTTGCGGATCTTCCCCTCGGCCACGATCATCCCGTTGGCGATCAGAACGACCTGATCGCTGATCAGATCGACCTCCTGGAGAACGTGGCTCGAGAGGATCACGTGCTTCCCCTCGGCGGCCCATGAGCGGAGCAGGTCGATCGTCTCCGCGCGAACCAGGGGGTCGAGGCCGTTCAGCGGCTCGTCCAGCACCAGCAGGTCGGGATCGTGCGCGATGGCCTGCGCCAGCCGCACCCGCTGCCGCATGCCCTTGGAATACGCCGCCACCTTGCGGTTCGCCGCCTCGGTCAGACTGAGGCGCTCGAGCGCCTTCCAGGCCCGTTCCTCCGCGTCCGAGCGCGCGTATCCGAAAAGGAGCAGCCCGGTGGTGATGAAGGTGAACCCGGTTGCCCAGCGCGGTGCGGTGTCGTACTGCGTGGCGTATCCGGTCAACCGCATCAGCGCTTCGGGATCGCGGGGCGAAATCCCGCGCATCAGGATGCGGCCGTGGTCGGGGAAGATCAGACCGGTCATCAGGTTCATCAGCGTCGTCTTGCCGGAGCCGTTCGGCCCGACCAGGCTCGTAATTCCCGGCGGGATGTTCAACGTGACGCCGTTCACGCCGAGCACTTCGCCGTAGAACTTCGAGACCTCTTCGAAGACGACTGCCGGCTCGCTCATCGGACCACGTCCACCGGCCGAAGCTTGCGTTCGATCACCACGACGAGCAGAAGAACGAACCCCGCCAGCGCCAACATCGACGTCCCGGCCCCGGGCCCGTCCGGTGGGGTGACGCCCAGCAGGGTGCACCACACCCGGTTGACCGCCCAGGCCGGATCCAGGACGTGGCCCCACGTCACGCGAAAGACCTGGTCAATCATCTCGGAGACGCCAGTCAGGATGAAGAAGACCGCGAGGCTGATCGCCCCGGCTACGATCCTCCACTTCACATAGGCGGAACTCGCGATCGCCACCAGGCTCAAGACGAGCAGCCAGAGAAGGAATCCGGCCACCACGCCGGCGCCCAGCGTCCAGTTCGCCAGGAACCACCAGCCGCCGGCCAGGCCGACCTGCAGCCCGAACAGGAGGAGGCCCGGGATCCAGGTGATGACCGACAACATGCCGACGAGCACGGTCAGCCGCGCCAGGGCGTAACTCCAGCGCGTGAGGGGGCGGCTGAAGTACAGCGGTAGCGCGTTGTTGGCAAGGTCCGGCGCAATCAGGCCCGGCCCCGCCAGCGCCGCAAGGAAGACCGCACAGCCCCCCTGGACGTACATGAAGATCGAGAAGAATCTGCCGTCAACCTGGATGAACTGATGAAACTCCGGGTCGAGCCCTTGCAGTAGCTCCAGATGATTACTGAGATAGACGAATCCGGCGCACAGGAGGGGCCAGACGCACGCCACGATCGTGAGCAGGACGACCAGCCGCTGCTGATAGAGCCTCCGCCATGCGTAGCGCGGCAGGACCATGAAGCGAGTCCAGCGCCCCGTGAGGGGTCCGGCGTACCGCTGATATCCACGTTTGTAAACCGCCATCTTGTGTCGTGGCGCAGCCCTTCCGCCTTCGCTGAAGCTACGGCGGACCGCCGAAGCCTTGGCGGAGGCTGGTTAGGGCTGCGATCATCGCAGGGCTAAAGCCCTGCGCCACTTCCTGCGCTTTCTCCGGGCGTCTGCGACAAATGTCCCATGGCTTTCAGGAAGATCTCCTCCAGCGTGTCCCGTCGGTGCGTGAGCTTCCGCACCAGCACGTTCTGCCGCGCCGCGAGCGCCCAGATCGCTTCGACCTCGACACCTGCCGGCAGGACGATCCGCCAGCGGCCGCCCCCTTCGGAGACCCCCTCGGCGCCGATCTCCGGCAGCGCCGTCCGCAAGTGCCGATCGTCGCCGCTCACCTCGAGCTCGACGAAGGACCGGTTCGACCGCCGCTCTTCTTCCAGGTTGCACTGGTGCACGATCATGCCGTCCTTCAGGATGACGGCCTCGTCGCACACCTGCTCGATGTCGCGCAGCAGATGGGAGCAGACGAGGACGTTCATCCCCTGCTGCTCCTTCATCTCGACGACGAGCTTGAGCATTCGCCGGCGCGCGGCTGGATCGAGCCCGTTCGTCGGTTCGTCCAGGACAACCAGCTCCGGACCGTGGACGATCGCCTGGGCGAGCTTGGCCATCTGCTTCATCCCGTACGAGTATGTGCGCAGCTCGCGATAGCGCGCCTCCCCGAGTCCCACGTGGAACAGGACTTCGTGCGCTTTTTCGAGCGCCGCGTTCGGCGGGACTCCCGAGAGCTCGGCCATCTGGCGCAGAAAGGTGACCGCCGTCATGTTCCCGACGAACGAGTCGTTCTCCGGCATGTAGCCGATTCGCGACCGGGCCTCGCCCATGTTGCGCCGCGAGTCCACACCCAGAATGCGGGCACGCCCGGCGCTGGGCCGTAGAAACCCGAGCAGCGTGAGGATCAGGGTGGACTTGCCTGCCCCGTTGGGCCCAAGCAATCCCACCGCCTTTCCGGTGCCGGAAACGCCGAGACGGCAGGTGATCCCGTGGAGGATCTCCCGCCGTCCCAGCTTCACCTTCAGGTTTTCGAGTTCGACGACTGCTGTCGTGTCCAAGCTTCTATTGTGGTCCCACGGTCGCCTTGCTCAGGCGCTCGATCAGCATCGCGTCGAGGATCAACCCGGAGACACGCGTACGGCTAGACGCGTGGATCTGTTCCGGTGTTCCATCGAACACCACGAGAATCGGATCGCGTCCGGCCACGAGCTCGCGAAGCGCCGCGCTCTGAATCAGCGGCGACAACATTGCGCCTGCGCCCTTCACGTTCAGCCAGCCGAAGGCGGCCGGGTGGAGTCCGGCAGACGAGGGCAGCTGGTCGAGGAAATCCGGCGACCACACGAGCGGCGTGCCGCCGTTCGCGGTCGCGATCGCACGCTCCGCGCCGCCGCGATCGGAGGCCGCCACCATGTAGCCTCGATCGTACGTCCACGTGATGCTGAGCGGAAGTCCTCCTGGCTTGATCGTGCTCCACGTCCGTCCGCTCGCGCTTTCCTGCTCGAATACGATCCGCTTTGCTTGCTCGTCGGGTCCAAGTTCCGCGTTGAACGTGTCCACCAGCTTCTGGAGGGAGCTGTCGATCACCGGCGGGTTATTCGCCAGGCTCGCCATCACCCACGTCGGGCCGCTGGCCGAGAGTCCGGTCAGCGCCAGCGCCGATTCGGTCCCCCACGCCGCCGTCAGGTTCTCGATGAAGCCGGCGCCGAGCTTCTCGTCCAGCGTCGTCAGACCGCGTTCGAAGTCCGGCTCCGATTTGGTGATCTGCGCGGCGAACTCCTCGAACAACTGCAACGGCTCGCGAGTCGACACATAGCCGGCGGCGAGGGCATCGGCGGGCAGATACTCCGCCGCGCCACCGGAGCCGGCGTCCGCCAGCCACGATCCCATTCCCGTTCGCGGCCCCTCGAATGCGAACGTGACTTCGTTCTCTTCCGCACCTGCCGGAGCACGCTGTTCGAGGAAGAGGTACTTCATCCCGATCATGCCGGCGAGCTCGATCGGCGGAGCATCGTCTCCCGACGCCGCCTTCACCAAGGGGGGCGCATCCATCCCGATCAGCCAGCCGACGCCGCGCTGGTACCGCTGCGCGAGGACGGTCGCAAACGCGGAGCCGGCGCCCTGCCCCAGGTGACCGAGCGCCCACGACAGTTGCGACGGCGAGCTTGAAACGACCATCAAGTCGTCGGAAACCGAATACGGTGCGGCAGACTCGTCCGCCGCGGCGAAGAGCCCCTCCAGCGCGCTCGCGAGCTCCGCCCGTTTGCCGGGCTGCACCCGCGCCATCACCATCGGCACAGGGTCGCTCATTCCTGCGGCGACGCTGGCGCAGAAGACGATTTCGTCCCCGAGCAGCGGGTTCACCGACTGGACGCGGCTCACCATGTATCTCAACCGCTGTCCCGTCTCGGAATTCCACCACGCTCCGAACGTCGCGTTCTGAGCCGACTGTTCCTCCGCGAGCGCCAGGGCGCGGTCGATCGTGATCCCGGGATTTGGCACCGTGCCGTAGACGACCGCCCCTGCGGGAAGATGCGAGAGCAGAGTCGCGTTGGTCCGCATCTGGCCGGGCAACGCCGCCAGCGCGCGCTCGATTTTCACGAACGACCCGAGCAGCTCCAGGTACTGCTCTGCGTCGGGGCTCCACGAAACGGCGTCCGCGACCGAGGTCGCCAGCGCCGGGCTCGAGGCCGCCTGCTGGCCGGGGCTGAGGAGCACCTGCCTTCCAGGCTGGTTGACGGCGACCGATCCCTCGACGACGGAGATCACCGATCCGCCCATGCCGGCCGACACGGCGAAGACGGTTCCCTTCACCGAGGCGATGGAATCGCGCGTCAGAACCCGCAGACTTCCCCGGCGCTGTTTGGCGGCCTTGACGATGATGTCGCCGCACAGGAGGTGAATGGCCTGACCGCTCCACGCCGCGGTCACGAACAGCTCGGTTCGCTCGTTGACGTCGACCGTCGATCCGTCGGCGAGCCGCAACACGGCGTGAGCGCCCGGGCCCGTGCGGACCGACTCGCGTTCGCCGATGGCGGCGCCTGCTTCGAGAGAGCCAACGGACAGGCGGTACAGTCCGCCGTTGGCGGAAACGACCGTGGCGCGCGGACCGCCGGGCGCCATCATGGCGTCGATGGTGCCGCGTCCGAAATATACGACTGAGAGGAGCAGTGCGGCGGCTGCGGCCAGGCCTCCCCATTTCATCCAGCGCGAGGAAGACCCGCCTTCGCCAAGGCTACGGCGTGCCAAGCCGCGTGGCATGGCGACGACCGTTCTCTCGCCCTTCATCTCGGCCATCCGGGCGCGACAGCCGGGGCAGCGACTGAGATGATCCTCCACGAGGATGCGGCGGCTGCCGCCCAACTCGTTACCAAGATACGCGCGGAAGTCCTGACGGAGCTCCGCACAGGTGGCGTTGGCGGCGTTCACCGTCTCCCACACGCGTGCCCGCGCGGCGTCGAGCGTGCCGGCGGGGACGGCTTCGTCTTTCATCTCTTGGAGTGCGCGTTCCAGACGGTCTTCGGACATGCCTACCTCTCACCATTTCATAACGCAGGAGAACGCCGACTATTACATCGGGACTACTCCGCCCGCTCCGGGCGGGTGCGTAAAGTCTCTGATCCAGCGGTCCATTCCTAGCGTTCTAGTTCGGCTTGCAGCCGGAGCCGAATCCGGTGCAGCCTGACGGCGACGTTGTTCTTCTCGATCTGAAACATCCCCGCCAGTTCTTCGTTCGACAGTCCCTCGACGTACCGCAGCAAGAAGAGGCTGGCGTCCTCGCTGTCCAGGGCGGCGATCGCACGTCGAAGCCGCTCTTTCAGCAGCAGCGGCGGCTGGGACGCGTGCGGCGCCTGATCGTCGTACTCCGCCTCGGCATGCAGCTCCCGGCGGCGCAGCACGTCGACGGCCGCGTTGACGGCGGCGCGCCGGAAGTAGGCCGCTGGCAGCGCAGCGTCCTCGAAGTCTCGTTCCCGGGCCAGGACGCGGAGGAAGACTGTCTGCAGGACGTCCTCGGCGTCGGCCGGATTCCCGGTGACGCGAAGGGCCGCGCAGAATACCGCCTCGTAATGGCGCTCGTACAGCTCGGCAAACCCCGCCAGCTGGGTCGTGGCAGTCATGAAAGCCAGCTCGTTAATGTATGCGCCGGCTGTGGCTGTGGACACTTGTCCGCCCTCGTCAGCCTTAACGCACGAGGAGGGCGACTATTACACCGTGCAGTGAAAAACTTGTAGCGCCGTCGCTTCGGAGTCCATGTAGGCGTGGACCTTCAGGTCCGCCCGATGTTCACCGGGACTGACGAGGTTGCTATAGCAGATGTTCATTTCGATGTAGCAGCCTGTCCATCGCCGTAGGCCTTATACGTGGATCTTCAGTCCTTGGAGGCGTGCGTCGGCGATATTCGTCCCATCCCAATGCAGCATGGACCCAGCACTTTTGGTCGAGCGTCTGGCCCGAACCAAGGACGAAGGACACACGACTGGGGACGAGCGCTACCCGGATTTCGAAATGTTGTAGGCGTCCGTCTTCACTCGCGCGGTTGTCCGCCGTATTCAGGGGCTGAGATGGTGGAAGGCGGGCCGGACGCGCCCAATCAGTCGCCAGTCACACGTCGGCAGTCGTCAGCCACGACAGCCACCTCTCTATCGACTCGCGGCGCCCAGATCCGTGACCGTCGACGCGAGCATCTTCACCTTCTTCTGATCGCTCGACGCCTCGGCCGCCGTGTTCAATTGCGACGCCAGCGCCGCCAGCGCGGTGCGGCGGCCGCTGCCCGAGGCCCGCTCCGCGTTCGCGAGCGCAGTGCGCGTCGACGTCAGCATCTCCGCCGCGAGGCCCTTCGATCGCTCGAGCTGATCGACGTAGGCGCGCGCGAGGACGAAGCTCGGCGCCCAGACGTACTTTTGCTGATCCTGCGTGTTCCAGTACGGCATCCGCACGGTCTTCGCGGCGGCCAGCTCGTTCTCGGTGATGAGGCCGCTCGGCACGAGCTCGTAGACGTCCATTCCGCGCGCGATCTCCGAGCTGACGATGATGCCGTTGTACCAGTACGCGGACCACGAGCCGGCCATCCTCATGCGATCGGGGTCGAGCGGGCCGCGATCGAAGAACGCGATCTCCTGCGGATGATCGATATCGGTCCAGTCGAACACCGACACGCCCCCCTGATACCAGCCCTGCACCATTACGTCGCGGCCGGGAATAGGAATCAGCGAGCCATTGTGCGCGACGCAGTTCTCGAGCGAGGTCTGCGGCGCCGGCAGCTTGTAGTAGCCGTGGAACTTCAGCTTGTTGTTCTCGATCGTGAACAGCGCGTTGCTGCCCCACTCTTTCTTGTCGGTGACGCGGCACCGCGGCTGGCCGCCGCCGCCCCATTCGTCAGTGAACAGCAGCTTCGTCCCGTCATTGTTGAACGTTGCGGAATGCCAGAACGACATGTTCGCGTCAGCCACGGCGTCGATGCGAACCGGACGCTCCGGATCGCGAATGTCGAGCAGCAAACCGAGGCCGGCGCACGCGCCCCCGGCGAGGCCAATCTCCGGATAGACGGTGATGTCGTGACATTGATTCGGACCCGTCGGCGGCCCCGGCGGTTGATTGCCCCGCCCCTGTCCGCCCGGCCCGCCGCGTCCAGCCTCGCCGCGCGCCGCCGCCGCCGCCGCGCTGCCTCGCGATCGCGCTGGTCCTGGGCCGCGCGCTCTTCGTTGCGCGGCGGAACCGGCAGACCCTGGAAGATGCGCGGGGAGCTGACGATGGCCGCCTGCACGGGCGCGCGCAGCGGAATCTTGATCACTTCGAGCCGGAACCGCGCGGTGTTCGGATCGTCGATGCCGCCGTCCTGGCATCCCGGCACTTCTTCCTCGGAGCGGACGCGCGCCGTGCCCGACACGTAGACGAACACGTTCGCATCGTCGCCCTGCTTGGTGACGACGGTGTGAGTGTGCGAGCCGCGGCACGTCTGCACCGTCGTCACGAGCCTTGGACGCTTGACGTCGCTGATGTCGAAGACGCGGATGCCGCGCACGCGCAGCGTGCTCACCGGCTCGGGGACGCCTGCGAATCCGCAGTCGGTGCGGCTGTTGGTCGCTTCCGATGACATGAACAGCAGATTCCTGTAGACCGACACGTCGTTCTGCGACGCGGGACACAGGTAGGTCTGCATCAGCATCGGCTTCGACGGATTGCTGATGTCGAAGATCTCGAAGCCGTTGTAATTGCCCATGATGACCAGGTTGCCGGTGAACGCGAGGTCGGAGTGCGTCGCGCCCAGCACTCGCCCCGTTGGCGGAGTCGTCGAGAGCATGCGCATGTTCCACGCGGCCTGCGCGGCGTCCCAGCGGCCGGGCCTGAGGCCGACCCGCGGATCCGGCGACGGCGCCGTCATCGAGACGATCGGATCGACCGGCTTCGGCATCACCGCGGGCGGCGGAGGCGGTGGCGGCGGCGGCGTGCCGCGTCCGCCTCCTGGCGCGCCCGCCTGCCCTGAGCCTGTCGAAGGGGCTGCGGGTGGAGTCGCCGCGGCCGGCGCTGAGGGCGGCGTCGGCGTCGGTGTGGCCGTCGGCGTGGCCGTCGGCGTGGCGGTGGGTGTCGGCGTGGCCGGCGCCGCGGCTGGCGGCCTCGGCGTGGTCGCCGGCGCCGATGCTTGCTGGTCGGCAGTCTTACACGCGAACCATCCCACCGCGAGTGCCGCAACAAACAGCGTGTGTATTTTTCTCATCGCTTGCGATCCCCCAGCATGTCGCGCATGCGCTCAATCTCTATCCCTTGATCGGCGTACACATCCGACGCGAACTTGAAGACGGTTTCATCCTGAGCGGCGCCGTACGAGGCGAAGAGCTTGTCGACCATGTCGATCGCACCCTGGTGATGCTTGATCATGCCCTCGAGGAACAGGCGATCGAACTCGGGCCCGCGCGCCTTGTCGAGCGCCGCCATCTCCTCGTCGGTCAGCATGCCCGGCATCAACATCTCATGGACCGTGCCGTCCATCTTCATTTTGTGGCGCGTGGACGTCGCGTCGGGGACCTCGAGTCCGCGATCGGCCAACCACTCCCGCATCATCGCGATCTCGTCCCGCTGCGCGACGACGATGCGCTCGCAGAGGATTGCGACGTCCTGGCGGGCGCCGTGCGTGGGCGCCCAGCCGGCCATGATGACAGCCTGGGCGTGATGGGGAATCATGCCGGCCATGAAGTCCACGTCGGCGTCGCTGTACGGCAGGTGGCCCAGTCCCGGCGGTGTCGGATGCAGGCGTGCCTTCCGCGCGTTCGTGCAGCCGGCGGCAGCAACAACAAGAACGGCGATGATAGCAGCGAGCGACCGTGTACCCATGCGGCGCCTTGGCCGTATCGTATGCGATTCGCGGCGATCCACGTCTCCTCGATCCGGCAGACGCCCGTTGCTTCTGATCTGCGACGGCCCCGTAGCTCAGGTGGATGGAGCACCGGCCTTCTAAGCCGGATCCTTGGTCAATAGAATCAACAACTTGCAGTCTGCACAGTACGACAATTGTAGTGATTACCGTCCCGAACGAGCGCGCTCATCCTCGGGCACCTGCCCGTCCCACTCACCGACGTAAGTGATTGCTGGACCGCTATTTCTGCATGGCCGTCGAGGCCAACCCAACCTGCAATTATCGGGAAACCACCGGCCGAAAAAGCCGTTGCTCCACTCAGGCCAATGATTGGTCTTTTTGGTTGATATCTGAATGATCCGAGTGTCGCAGCGAGGCTCGGCCACATAAGCAGGGAACGAACCTTGGGTTTTGACGTGCGACAAACGGAAGTCAATACGAACCTAATCCCACACGCAGAGCCATGGGGAATCGCCCGATCTCTGGCTATTACCCTCAAACCGGCCGGTTTACTCAAGTCGCATCGGATAGGATCTGCTTTCCCGAATGGCATGCCTATCGACAACCGCGATCAATCGCTCGTGTCACGCCGCAACCCATCGCTACGATGCCGACTTCGATTCGAGTTCGATTTGTCAACGCCGAGCGTTATAAGGTTCAGCCAGACACTCTGGGGGTGCCCCGCCCGCTGTTGAAATTCAGCGGCGGCTCGGGTGACATTCTACGCGACGTTCTCCACTGAGACTGCGATGCCGAGCTGCTGATCGCGAGCACGAAGAGCCGCGACGAGCTTCGGCATATCCTTGTGCCCTTTCAGTCGGCGAAAGCCCTTCACGGCTTCGAGGACCGCGGCGGCGGTCCAGCGCAGCACCATCTGGCCACCACGCCAGCGTTTGACGTTCCGCTTCACATGCCGGGTGCGGCTGATCAGACTCTCGATCGCATTGGTCGTGGCGAGCGACTGCCGGAGGCGATCAGACAGACCGAGTGCGATCACGGTGAGCGTCTCGTCGAGTCCTTCGCGGACGCTTGCCGCGGCACTCGGATAGCGATCCTCGAGGCGTCGCGCCAAATCCTGCAGCAAGCGGCGCGCGGGCGCGACCTCCGTCTGCTTGTAGGCGCGGGCGACGATCGCCCGAACCCACGGACGCTGCCCCTCCGGCAGATGCTCGAGGATGTTCCTGAGCTTGTGGACCTGGCAGCGATGTATCAACGCCGCTGCACCGAACGTCTGCGTCACCGCTTTGTGCAGCGCCTTCGAGCCATCGAGGATGACCAAGAGGCTGCAATCGGTCCTGAGGCCACGGCTTTGGAGATCGGCCAAGAGGCTTTGACAGACAGCGGCATTCTCGGTGGAACCATCCCACAGGCCGAGCGCGTGTTTGGCACCGGTGGTATCGATGCCGAGGGCGACCACGATGCAGTGCTCACCGATGTGAACGCCATCAATCAACAGCGCCACGAGGTCGAGGGCATCGAGTGCGGTCGATCGCCAGGCGGCGAGCTGCGACTTGGTCTTGGCGACGAACCGCCGACTCACCGCGCTCTTGCTCGTGCCCCGCGTGCGGATCTTCCGGGCCCGTGGGTTCGAGGCTGCGGCCGTATTGCCGGGTCGCGACGCCCAGGAGCATCTGCTCGACGACGCGACGATTCAATGGGTCGGTGTCGTGTCACTCAGCGTTTTGTCGAGCGAGGTACTGCACCATGCGCGACGCCCAACGACTACCGCTCACTCTCCCTCCATGACCTCCTCGACGCGCGGAACAATTATCACTACCCGTAGTGTCCCACAGCTGATCGAGCGTTGCTGGCGTAGAGTCCAACCGCGTTTCCGTTCCATTTCGTCTTGGCGATGCTGTGCGGTGGCTGCAGCGCGAACAGGAGGACGGGGTCGTATTCCTCCGCGAAGAGAACCGCGTGCCGAGGGCGTGCCTCGAGGGGCTGCTCAGGCCGGCCGGAGTTCGCGTGATCCGGACGCCGCCCGCGGCGCCGAACGGCAATGCTCATGCAGAACGCGTCGTGCAGTCGATCAAAGAGGAATGCCTGGGGCGGATCCTACCGCTGGGTGAGTGGCACCTTCGCCGCCTGGTTCGTGAGTTCGTCGAGCACGATCACCAGGAGCGCAACCACCAAGGGATCGGCAACGAGTTGATCGACGGGCCCCCTGCGCAACCAGCGACTGGCTCCATCGAACGCAGTCAACGAGTCGGAGGCGTTCTCAGCTACTACTATCGGTCAGCCGCGCAGGACGAGCACCGCGGAGTTCTGGGACAGTACGGGCTTCCGCACACGAGCGGCAGCCAGGGAGGGCGATATGGACGACAAGATCATCGTCACCAACGGTGCGGCGCTGAAGGCGAAGTATGACAGCACCGGCCTCACCAAAATCGGCCAGGCCGTTGATGCGCTCATCAAGGCGGATGCCAAGCGTGGGATCAAGAGCCGGCTCGTCTTTCTCGACCGGGCTGCGACAATGAGCAGTTTCAACGGGAGCGCCGTCACCGATCCTGCCGATCCGAAGCAAAACAAGAATGCGATCGACGCCATCTTCCGCAAGGCCAACCCCGAATACCTGATGATTCTCGGCGCCATCGACGTGGTGCCGCATCAGGACATCAAGAACCCGGCGTTCGATCCTCCGGATGATCCGGACCCGAATGCCGACGGCGATCTGCCCTATGCATGCGACACGCCGTATTCGCGCGACATCGCGACCTTCAAGGGTCCGACCCGCGTCGTCGGGCGGCTGCCGGATCTGCATGGTGCAACGGGAAACCCCGCGTATCTGTTGCGGCTGCTTGCGACCGCGGCCAACTATCGATCGCGCAAGGCGACGGACTACGCGGCGTATTTCGGCCTCTCGACCCACTCATGGCGCAAGTCCACCGCCGAGAGCCTGTTCAATGTGTTTGGCGACAGTGACGCGCTCAACCTGGCGCCGCCGAGCGGGCCGGCGTTCTCGGCCAAGGCGCTGGCGCCGCTCGCGCATTTCATCAACTGCCACGGCGGCCAGTCCGATCCGACAGTTCTACGGCGAGAAGGGCAATTCGCAGCCGGTTTCGCTCACGAGCGATTCCATCGCCAAGAAGATCAAGCCCGGCACGGTGGCCGCGGTCGAATGCTGCTACGGCGCTGAGCTCTATGACTCGGTGACCCTGTCGGTCGCGATGCCGATCTGTCAGCGCTACCTCAACCGCGGCGCCTACGGCTATTTCGGCAGCAGCACCATTGCCTATGGCCCCGAGGAGGGTAACGGAGCAGCCGACCTGATCACCCAGTATTTCCTGCTGGCGCTGCTCGAAGGCGCGTCGCTTGGCCGGGCGGCCCTCACCGCCCGCCAGAGATTCGTTGAACAGGTCGGCGAGCTCGATCCGATGGACTTGAAGACACTCGGGCAGTTCAACCTGCTTGGCGATCCTTCCATTCATCCTGTGGTGATCGCCAGCCCGACGGAAGTGCCGAAGGGCGTTGATGTCGAGAAGAGCGAGCGCGACGAGCGGCAGCAGCGCCGCGCCAAGCTGCGTGCCGTCGGCGAGCTGTTGCAAAAGACCAAGCCGACCGCCTCGCAGAAGGCCAGGAAGGTTCGCAAATCACCGGCGGTACGGAAGGCCTTGGCCAATATCGCCCGCAAGGCAGGAATCGGAACCAGGAAGGAGTTCACAGCCTACAACGTGAAGATGCCGAAAGGCGTCCGGCGGCGCGGCACCAAGGCAGCGCCGGCGGCCTCCCGCTACTATGTCGCCGTCTATCGGCCTAGCGTCGACGACTATAGTGTCGCGGCCGTGGCGAAGGAAGTCGGCGGCCGCATCACCGGGTATCGCATCTACATGGAAAAGTAGTGGGTAGTCCGCAGCGAATCGAAGGGATGACCGGCACCGTGGTGCGCGCACCGTTCGGCACCGGCAGCAAGAGTGAGCGGGAAGCGATCTGGCTGGACACCGGCGATCAGCGTCTGGTGTTGCGGCGAAAGGATGGCCCGACCTTCGGCGATCGGGCCCTCGACAAGTACGTGGGCAAGCGCGTGACGTGCGACGGCTTCATCGTCGGCTACTCTCTGCTCGCGGAACGCATCAAGCCCGTGTCCTAGCCACGAGCCGGGCCAGTCCGGCGTTTCAAAACGGGGGAACCGGATGGCAAAACGCGGCAGGGCTCGAAGGGCGGCGACCAAACGACGGGACAAGACGGCTGCAGCGCCTGCGGCCGGCCCCGTGACCCTCGAGGAGGCCAAGGCGCTTGCGCGCGCCAAGAAGCCCAAGCTCGCGTCAAAGGCCGCGCGCGCAAAGGTGGCGCCGCCGACGCCGGCGGCGGTGGGGGAGGAGCGCGAACGGCTTCGTGAGGAGCAGCGAGCGGAACGCTCACGCCGCATCCGCGACTACAAGGCGACGATGGAGATCATGAAACGCCGCGGCGCCCGGCCGCCGCGGCCGAAAGGCGGCGCCAAGCCCAAGGCGGGGAAGGTCAAGGCGAAGCCGGCTGCGGCATTCGCGCCGCTGCAGATTTTCGCTGAAGGCGACTCGTGGTTTGACTATCCGCCGTTCATCTTCAACGGCGGCATCATTCCGCGCCTCGAAAGCAGGCTCGGCGTTCCGATCCTGAACCTGGCGAAGGCCGGCGATGAGGTCCGCTACATGCTCGGCGTAGAGGAGCGCATCATCCTCACCGAGCAATTCACCAACGGCTGTCCGGCAGGCGGCCCGTGGGATGTGCTGCTGTTCTCGGGCGGCGGCAACGACATCGTCGACAATCCGATGGCGATGTGGGTGAAGGACTTCGATGCGACCGTTCCCCCGGCCAGCCTCATCGATCAGCCGCGCTTCGACGCGGCGCTGACACTCGTGCGTGCCGGCTACGAGGACCTGATCACGTTGCGCAACACGCTCAGCCCGAACACGCACCTGATCTTCCAAGGGTATGACTACGCGATTCCCGACGGTCGAGGCATCTGCCATCTCGGTCCGTGGCTCAAGCCGACGTTCGACCTGCGCAACTTTCCGACGCGCGCCGCCGCGCAGGCGGTGGTCAAGGTCATGCTGCAGCAGTTTGCGGCCGTGCTGACGGCGCTGGCCCAGCAGCCGCGCGTGACGTTCATCAATGGGCAGGGCACGCTGACACCGCAGCCCGCCTCCTGGCACAACGAGCTGCACCCGAACCGGGCGGGCTTCGACGCCTTCGCCGACCTGTTCCACGTCAAGCTGAAGCAACTGTTCCCCAACCGGGTGGCGTAGCCGCTACTTGATCGCCCTCGGATTGACCTGAGTCGCCTGGTTCACTCGGGAGACCGGGTCCATCCCTGTCGCTTGACGGAGGGTTGGTGGTGAGCGGGGGGCGGGGAGCGTCTGATAAGGCTCGGTTCCGTAACGCGGCTTGAATCTCCTACGCTCGTTACCGCCGAGATCTACCCCAGGCGAGTGGCGTTGCGGGTTGTTGCTCCACAGAAGTCGGTGTTCTTACGACCGGAGGAGTGCGGAGCGAGCTGCCGTTCTTCGAAGCTGGCGGCGCCGGCGAACCCGAGCTCACCGCAGTCGCAGCGCTGGTAACTCGCCTCACGTTCAGGCTGAAATGAGCGCTGCGCCGCGAGTCACCCGCGCCAGCAGGGCGCGCACGATCGGCGCGCCGAACATGCCTGTCGACACCCGCGGGGATTCAGCCTGAGCGTGACTGTCGTCTTGAACGTCGACCCGTCCGGGTTCCAGATCTCGGCGCGATGGTCACCACGGTCCTGGAGACGCCGACGAGGCGATGGCTCTTGAACGAGGCGTGCGGGTGGTTGACGGCGCTCATGTAGCGAAACAGTGTGTCGGTCGTCGCGTCGAACGTCGCGACCCCGTTTTTCCTTGTAGCGCACGACATTCTTCGACGCCGACTCGGGTCATTCACGATGAGGTGGCGACCCTAGGGGATGCGTCACGAGGAGGAGCGGGACCACCACGTCGGCACGAAGTACATGGCGCCAAGGCTGCCTGGCGCATCACGCGGGGAACGAACGAACGTAAAGCTGTTCGATGGCCCGGCGGCCGTTCGGTTGGAGGCTGCGCGTCCCCGTTCCGGTAAAGTGGGGATGCGTGACGATCGGGCTCGCGTCCGCACCGAGCGGTTGCCACTCGCTGCCGCCCCATCGGAACCACGCGTCTTTGCTCTGGTCGAAGACGTGCAACGCCTTGTTGCACAGCTTTGCGAACTCGGCCCCCCAGCCCGTTCCGCCCCTCACGGTGTTATCCGGCAGGATCGCTCCGATAACATATATCTGCTGGCCGGAGTTCACCTGGTACCACAAGGTCTGCAGGACCTTCCGGATAGTGATGCCCTCGGCATACCGCCGGTTCATGAGCCTGGACACGTACTCGAGACTGACGTCGCCCGCCTGCAGCTCCTCATGATTGAGCGCGCGGAGGCCGCGCCGCCGAACCTGCTGATGACCTTCAAAAGTGAAGTTCACTTCTTCAATGCCGTGGCGTTCGGCGCACGCGCCGAACTCGGCTTCGGCGCCGGCCGCGCCGCCGCTGAACAGGATGCAGTCCGCTGGATTCATAAGACCTGTGCTGATGAGTCACGTGACATGGGTGTGCAGTCTCGCTATGGTGTCATCGACATCCCTGTCTGGCAACTGTTGAACGCGGCGCTCAACGATACGTCGGTCGTGAACGGTGCGGCAGTGCAAACGCGCGGGAATCGGCTAGGATTGAAGCGGAAGCGAAAGGTCGAGACGAGGGCATGATTGATCTGCAGGACGCGGTGAATCTGCTGAAGGCGAAACGGAAAGAGCTCGCCGATCAGCTGGATGCGGTCGACAAGGCACTCGCCGCGTTGGCCGGTCTCGCTGGCGACGGTTCCGCCACCCCGGGGAAGAATCCTGCAGCAACGACTGAAACGGACCCACGCATCGTCCTTCCGACACGGCTCACCCCCAGGCGGACTTTGAGCGACGAACACAAGCACGCCATGAGTGAAGGCCGGCGGAAGGCACGCCATTCGAAGGCCGCGGCCGCAGGCCTTGCCAGAGTACTGAGCGATCAGGCGCCCGGGCTGGCACCCACGTCGAGTGCCGACGGTCGGCAACCCCGACTCGTGAAACGGACCCGATGACGTCGTTCCACCCGCAGCCTTGACCGACGACGTGTTCACCCCATCGACATCGTCCTCATCGACGTGCCGCAGCCGTAAAGCTACTTACTTCGGGTCAATATCCAGCTATCGCCCGTGATCCCCCTCGCGAGGCGATGGAACCGGCCGTCCCGCTGCGCGAAATGGAGCTGTAACGGCGAGCGCCCCCCAGACGAGGGCGAGGCCAAGGTATTCCGTCAGCTCGAACGGCCCGATGGCGCTCACGGTCCAGTCGTACGTCATTGCTGCGCCGAATGCGATCGTGTTGCCGACCAGCAGCGCCCACCATGCCCAACCGTCACCACGACGGAAGGCCGTGGCAGCGACGGCAATCGCCAGCAGCCCGAACGCCACGATGTAGGCGCCGTACACCCGGAAGAGCACCGTCATGAATGCGGTGGTCATCGGAGACGTCCCTGTGAGTTCTGACCATGAGCTCTTGGTGAAGCTCTCGTACCCGGCCGTCAGGATTGGTGCGGAGCCTGGCCCTTGCAAATGTTCCGGCGCCAGAGCCGCCATCATGCCCCAGGCGAGCAATCCCGCATCGGCAATCACCATCACGAGCCAGGCCACGCGCCGTAGTCGCTTCATGCCCCCTCCTGCCGCTGACACATTTCCAGCAGGCGATTGGAGCGGTTTAATCTTCGGCCGCGACGACAGGCACTGGAACGGGAAGGCTAACGCGCTGATTGCCGATCAGTTGGCGCCATACATCGAAGAGAGCAGGACGAGATGAGCGCGCACAAGACGAGGCCGGGCGTGTGCGCGACGTGATCACCTTCAACGTCGTCTTCACGCCAGGCTTGGTCGGCCGGCTACTGCCGTTTGCGCTGTCGCTGTTGCAGGGATCGGGTGTCCGCGTTCGGGTCGTCGCCAACGGCTGCGGCTCGGATGAAATCGATTTGATGCGCGCCGCCACAAGGGTGGACGAGCGCATCTCCCAGTTCGTTCTTCCCAACAGGAACCCGATTGAGCACGGACAGGCGCTCAACCGTCTGTTCGAGGCCTTCGACGAGCCGCATTTCGCGATCGCCGACTCCGACCTGATCGCCGACGGGGATTTCATGGACACCTTGCAGCCGATCCCTCCCGGCACGGCGATGTTCTCGGGGACGCCGGTATGGGTCGCCGACGACGATGCCGGCCTGCTTGCAGGGGCCACAGTTCTGAGCGGCCGTCACCGCGCCCTCGCTGACGGGACCCCGATCGGCTGCACCTATCTCGCCGTTTATGAGCGTGCCACCATCGAGCCGCTCTGGCGTCGGGCGCCGAGAGGCTTCGGCGTGCATTTTCGCCACATGCTTCCCAGAGAGATGAAGACTGCATTCTCGGAGCGCGGCTGGCGTTTCCGGCTGTTCGACAGTTGCCGTGTGGTCAACCTCCTGCTTCTCGTCGACGGCCACCGCCTCCAGTACCGAGCCATTCCCGAAGTCCACCATGTTGGCGGGTACAGCGCCCGGGAGTTCGAGAGCCGCGGCGCTGGGCTGAGGAACCTGATCAGACTGCTGCGCTGGAGCGAAGAGCGCTCGCTTCAGCGGATCGTCGACGGACTGTCGATCAGGCTGTGCAACCAGTGGCAGCGCGATCCACGGCGCGCGCGCATGAACCGGACCCGTCGCGTCGTGCTCGCCTACGTGGACGTCGCGCTTGACGCGATTCTCGCCGGTCGGCCCACGCCACCGGCCCCCTTCACCGGCTCGGTCGACGTGGACCGGAGGGTCGCAGCTCTCGTCTCGGCGCTGGAGGCGCGTTACCCGTCAGCGCTGTCCGCGCTGATCAAGGCGAGGCAGGAGCTGGCTCTGGACCGATCCGGCAATCAGGTAGCATAACGTCCCAACATGTGCCATTCGGGAAGTCTTCGGCCATCTGACGGGCGCTCGTGAGCGAGTTCCGCGTCGGGCTCGTGGGCTGCGGCCTCCTCGCCGAGAGGGGCTACGTTCCCGCCCTCCGGCGCGCACGAGGCGTGAGGCTGGCGGCAGTCGCCGACCCCGTCGCGACACGATGCGAACGCGTCGCGGCGAGCCTCCCGCGGTACTCAAGCGCCGCCGAGCTCGTCGCGTCGCGGAACGTCGACGGTCTGGTGCTGGCGACACCCGTCGCGACGCACCTCGCCGACGCACGGATCGCGGCGCGGGCCGGGCTGGCGACGCTCGTGGAGAAGCCGCCGGCCTCCGACGCCGCCGAGGCCGCCGCGCTCGCGGCACTCGATCCGCTTCCGGCGATCGGGTTCAACCTTCGCTTCGATCCCGACCTCCGCCGGCTGCGCGACGCTGTGCCAGAACGCGCACGGGTCCATCTGACGATCCAGCTCCACCACGCCGTCGGTTCCTGGCCGTCCTACGTTGTTGCTGACGACGCCCTGCTGCGGCTCGGTCCGCATCTCGTCGATCTCGCGCGCTGGCTGACCGGCGGGGAGATCGTGCGCGTGCGAAGCGTCCGCCTCACACCGACTCAGGCCGTGCTCGACATGGAAGGCGACCGCGGTGCGACCCGCATCTCGTGCGCCACCGAGCTGCCGCCGGCGAGCAGGATCGAGCTGCGCGACGACGACGGCAGCGTGATACTTTCGCACGCGGGGCCGTCACCTCTGCGGCGCATCTTCCGGCGGCTGATCGGCGGAACGGCGCTCGTGCGATGTCTCGTGCCGCAGCTGGAGGCGTTCGCGGCGCGTGCGCGCGGCCGCCCGCAGACGCTGCTCGCCACGGCCGTTGACGGGCTCGCGGTCATGTCCGCGATCGACGCCGCCCGGCGCTCGGCCGGGAGCGGCGGCAACTGGTGCCCGATCGAGACGGCGACAACTGGGGTTCTCTGATGCTCGCGCTGCTTCAGATCGATGCGACGAACGTGGGCCTCCTCGAGCGGCTCCTCGAGCAGGGCCGCATGCCCGCGCTGGCCGGACTGCGGTCGCGAGGCACGTGGACGATGCTCGGGCGTTCGACGCCGCTCTTCGTCGAAGCGGGCGGCTACGTCACGGCGTACAGCGGCGTCGAGATCGAGGAGCATGGGATCTACTCCGCGTTTCAGTGGAGCGCCTCGGAACAGCGGATCCGGTTCTTCGACGAGCTGCCGGCGCCACGCGCCGTGTGGGAGCGGCTGAGCCGGACCGGTGCGCGCTCGCTGGTGATCGATCAGTACGAAAGCTGGATCCCGCGCGAGACCGCCGGGCTGCAGATGTTGAACGGCTGGCAATTCAGACACAAGCTGACGTCTCCGGTCTCGACGCCGCGCCGCGACAACCGGATCCTGGAGCGCACGTTCGGCCGCGGGCCGAGCATGGAGTTTCCCGTACGGTCGCCCTTCTTCGTCGACGCTCAAACGCCTGATCGGCCTCTTCCATGGTGCTGCGGGCCGGCTTGCCGACGCCGCGGAAGCAGCGCTGGCGAAAGAAAAGTTCGACCTCGTGTGGCTGACATTCGCAGGCCCTCACCAGGCTGGGCACTACCTGGGTGGCAGCCTTGATGGGATTGGGTCTCCGAGCGAGGACCACGCACAACTCGAGGACGTCTATGCCACGGTCGACGACGGCCTCCGGCGGGTTCTTGCCGCGCTCCCGGACGATGCCGATGTGATCGCGTTTGCACCACTCGGAATGACCGCGAACCGAAGCCGGACCGATCTGTTGCCGCGGATGCTGGCCGCGGTCCTCTCGGGATCGGCGACCAGGACAGGGACCGTGCCGGGAGGCTGGATTTGGCGCGCGCGCGCGCTGGCGCCGGCGGAGTTGCGTGCCGCGGTGACACGGCCGCTGCCGGCGCCGCTGGTGCGAAACCTCACGGCGCGCTTGCATCTGCGCGGTGTCGATTGGGGCGCCACCAGGGCGTTCGCGTTGCCAGGCGATCACAGCGGTTACGTTCGGGTCAACGTCCGGGGACGCGAACGCGATGGAATCGTCGACCCGAACGACGTGGAGGCGCTCATGAATGAGCTGACGGAGGGCCTCGCGACGTTCCATGAGGAAGACGGTGCGCCGGTGGTCGCGGCCGTGCATCGCATCGCGGAGGAGCTCGGGCCCGGAGCGCGAATCACCCAGCTGCCAGACCTGGTCGTGGAATGGAGCGCGCGCCCCAGCGTTGGGACGACGCGCGTCCACTCTCCGCGCTTCGGTACCATCGTCCGGCACGGCAACGGGAGCGCACGCCCGGGTAACCACACACCCGAGGCGTGGGCGGTGATCGCGCCCGGCAAGGCCGTCCCTCGGGCGCAGTCCAGGCCGCCGATGATCACGGACATCGCGGCTACTGCATGCTGGCTGCTCGGAGGAGATATGACGGGCCTCGCGGGAGAGCCGTTGCTCGACCCGGCCTAGCGTCGACGAGACAAGCCGCTAGCCGGCGTTGTCGCTCGTTCGCTCGGGTCCGATCGCGCTCCTGTGTGGTTGCCGCCATGTCTGCCCACTTCGCGCGACGTGGTGCGCGGCGGCGGCGACGGACGCTGCGACGTCGACGACGAACAGGCACGCGGTCGCGAAGAGGAAGACAGGCAGCCGCCTCGCCTGACCCGCCTTCGCGATCGCGACTGCGACCTCGGCCACGGCCACGGCTGCGTACAACTCAATCGACCACCGAGGCAGCCGTCCGGCGACGGTGAGGCCGCCGGCAATCAGCAAGGCGATGCGATCCATGTAGCCGGCCGCCGACATCCATTCCTCGACACGCGAAGCGAGGCCGACGTTCGCGTGGCGCGGCACGCCGAAGCGGAACGTCGAGAAGACGTTGCGGGCCCACCGCACGTGCTGGTGCCAATAGTCGCTCCAGTGCTCGACGACGGTGTTGTCGACGACGGCGTCTGGAACGAACCGGAGCCGCCATCCCGCCCGCGTGAGCGCCGCCGCGCTCCGCACATCGCCGCCGGCGCCGCCGCCGAACAGGCCGACTCCCTCCAATGCGCTCCTCCGGTAGGCTGAGGCTCCCAGTGTCGGGGGATTGAGGCCGAGACGATCCTTCGCCGCAGACGTGATCAATTGGTGGACCCAGGATTCGACCGCCGCGTAGCGCGCAACAGTATTCCGTCCGGAGTTCACCGGAGAGATGAAGCCCGCGGTTCCACCGACGCGCTCGTCCGCGAAGGGCGCCACGAGTCGCCGCAGCCACGCGGCATGTGGGCGTAGATCCGCATCGAGAACGGCGATCACATCCGACGTCCTGGCAAGGCCCACTGCCTGGTTCAGCGCCTCGAACTTTCCCACGTGCTGAGGGAGATCGAGCATGTGCGTCCGCGGGCGATCGGCTGCCCAACGGCGGAAACGCTCGCCCGTCCCGTCCGACGAGCCGTCGTTGATGAGGACGACGACGAGCCGTTCGCTCGGATAGTCCAGACGCGCGATCGCGTCGAGCGTGGATCCCACCGATGCATCCTCATTCCGCCCGGGTACGAGCAGCGCAACCGACGGGACGGCCGCGTCGAGCCCATCCGCGCTCCTGCGCGGCGCGAGCGCTGCTCCGACGAAAACGGCCCGCCGCAGTGTTACGAGGAGCAGCATGGAGAGCGCGAGGATGGCCGACGCGGACAGCACGAACGTCAAGTGAGTGGCTCCGGGATCGTGTGCAAGCCTCTCTCCGGGGGCGCCAGGACGACGAGGTCTAAGAACCGAAATGTCGGTCCATCCTAAACCGCAACGAGCGCGAGGAGAAGCGGAAGTCAACGAGATTTCGCGAGACGGAATGGTTTCGGCAGGGGTACTCCCTCCACTGCAAGCTGCTGCCGCTCTTCCTCGGGGAGGAGCACCGTGAGTTCTGCCGTATTTGTGTCGATGAGTCGCAACTCGAACTTGCTGAAGTCATGACCGTCATTTTCATAGGAAAACGATAAGACGTTGCCGCTCCGACGCACGTCAGTCACCGGAATGAGCGTCGATCCCGCCTCGGTGACCCTGTCGACGTTCCCTTGCCCGTCGACCTCGATGCTCTTGCCGATGCTCATTGCGCCCTGAGGGGTACCGGCCTTGTCATTCAACGCCAGGCGCACGTAGGTCGTTCCGTGAAATTCGGCGGTCCAGTCGCCGCTGTAAGGGACAAGTGGCTGGCCGAGGATGACGGTGACGAATGCCAGTGTCAGAAGTCGCATGTGCCCTCCGTTCGACGAATTTAGACTGGCATCCCGACGGTTTGGCCGCCAAGCGACAGATCGTGAGTTCCTCGGCTGCGAACTCCATTCGTCACGCGGGGCGGAAAATCAGAATGCGTCCGGCGCCGCGCTGGTCGGGGCGTCAGGCTTCGCTTGACTCAGAGCATCCGCGCGCCGCTCGATCGAGCCGGCCAGTGTATGCATCGCTTCGAGCACGCTCTGACTTTTTTCCGTGTCGAAGTTGGGCGGGAAGTCGAAGTTGAAGAGTGCAGCCACCTCATGGGGCGCCCACCTTGCCTTCAGGCAGCTCTCCTCGTGTCTCAGCATGAACTCGTGCTTGACCTCGAGTGCAAACAGTGCCAGTTCGCCTTCCCGATCGAACTTGTATCCGGTGAACGCGTACGATTCCATCGTCACTGGGGCGCGCGTCTCCATCGACACCACGAGGTTTCGAGAGTATTTCCCCCGACCGTTCTGCAGCAGGACGACGACCTTCCGGCCGCGGAACTCCCCTTTGAGGAACCTTCGTCTGGCCACCGTGTTCTCGAGGCCGTGGACGAACCCCGGCCGATCGAGCAGCGTCGCGAAGCCAGGCAGAAAGGGCCTTTGCGGGCGCCCGAACGCGCTCCACAGGCCCCACGACAACAGTGTGGCGACCAGCAAGGAAAACATGGAGCCTTCAAAGGGGAGAGCACGATTCTGAGGAATCGCGGCGATGCCGTCAATAGACAGAAACGTGATTCGGACGACGGAACTGTTGTGAATCAGGCTCCAATAATCACGACAAGCGCCTCAACCGTTTGCGCGTTTGCGCTTGAAGCCTGATCGACGAATTGCTACTCTGGAAATGTTCGTGGTCGTACCGTGAGGGGCGCCTCATCCGCTCGAGCAGCGCAGTCGATCGTACAGCACGGCCATATGGACCGCTCGTTGCTCTCTCAATAAACCGCTCGTTGCTCTCTCAGTAACCGAGTGGTCCGAGCGCGAGCGACAACAAATCGCGCTCAGGACCATCGCCGAATCGCCCGCATTCGTATTCGCCTTCACATCGATACTGGCGGCGCAACTCGCGGCTCGTCGAGCCCGCCCGTTCCACGCTGAAGGCAGGCGCGGGACATTGGCATCGCCGACATTGTATGAACAGGACCGTAAGGGGGTTTTCTTGACTCGTGCACAACTGCCGGCCTCGTTGGCCGCGGCAATGATGTTGACGCTCGCGATGTCCTCGTTGGCCCACGCACAGGCGCAATCGACCGGCGTCTATACGCTCAACCAGGCGGCGAGCGTCATCGACTTCTCGATCTACGGATCGGCCATCTTCAAGATCAAGCGGGACGGCCAATTCAAGGAGTTTACCGGCCAGTTGTCCTACGACCCTGCGAGTCCAGTCAATACCGATGTCGACCTCACCGTGTACACGGGCAGCGTCGACATGCACAACTCCGAACACGAACAGCTGTTGAAGTCCGGCGAGTTTTTCGATGTCGAGCGTTTCCCGACGATGCACTTCAAGAGCTCGTCAACCGAGATGAAACCCGACGGCACGTTCTCGATGATCGGCGACATGACCATTCGCGGAGTCACCCAGCGGCTGACGATTCCGGTGAGGCTCCGACAGGCTCCCGCGGCCGGCGCCGTCTTCGAAACCACGTTTCAGATCGATCGCACCGCGTTTGGTCTGAACGGGATCTCGAAGTGGAACGGCTTCAAGGTTTCGATCTCGAAGACCGTGCAGGTCCACATCGCGATCGCGACGGCTCCCACGACCTCACAAGTCGCACGATAGGCACACGATGACATCAACACCGACAGCGGGAACCGTGGCGTGAACAGCCCCAACACAGGCGTGGGACCGGTCTTCATCGCGCGATCCGGGGTCATTCACGCCACGGTTCCTCTCGAATCCGAATCAGAACACGTCTCCACGTAGGCGTACCTCACCCGCTCATCTCGAGTCGCGCTGATCCTGGCTGTTGCGGCGTGTTGGGCGCGGCCTCTCTGGATCGTGAGGGGCAGTTCCAGCTCCAATCCCGGCGATCCGCCCTGCTGAACAGTACACATGCCGCCACATGCCCAGCCCCACATGATCAGCCAGTGTGCGGCGCCGCGTAGCCGGCCGCGGCGGAAAATGAAACGATTCGCGGCGAACGCGAGAACGAATCGTCGAAGGCCTGCAAGAAGATTTGAGCCAATGTGGCGCTGCGTCGAAGTGATTGATCGCGCCGGCAACACCGCGGCGTGCAGCACGACGGTGACGGTGCCGCCCGACAGCGTGCAGCAATAATGGAGAAAACATGAAACGAGAAAATAAGGGTGGAGCAACACGTTGGCGGTGGACGTCCTGTAGAGCCGAAGGGGCGCCACTCATTGAAGCGGCACGCGGGCCACGACCGTCGTGCCGCAGGCTGGCTTCGAGTCGATGACGAGCTCACCCTTCACGAGCTTCAGGCGCTCCCGCATGCTCGTCAGACCGAGACCGCGATCCTGTGGAACGGATTCGGGATTGAAGCCGCGTCCGCCGTCGCGCACGGTCAGGCTGAGCACCCTCGGTGCGCCCTCGAGGTTCACGGTAAAACGAGCAGCGGCGCTGTGGCGCACCGCATTCTGCAGCGCCTCCTGCAGCACTCTGAACAGGCACAGCGCGATGTCGGGCCGCACGGTTCCGGGCACGTCCTGGTGGGTGAAGTCCACCTCGACTCTCTGCCGGGTCGAAATCACCGCACAGAAGTCCCTGATCGCCGGAACGACGCCGAGCAGCTGCAGCTTGGACGAGTGCAGCTCGTGCGACAGCGCCTGCAGGTCGGTGGCTATGTCGACGGTCTGCCGGCACAGCGCGGCGATGGATCGGTGAAGCTCGCTCCCCGGATCCGCGGACCGCAGCAACTGTTCCTGCGCGATCGAGAGCAGCGCCAGCCGTTGACCGATGTCGTCGTGCAGATCCCGCGCGATGCGGGCCCGCTCGGCTTCCTGGGCCTCGAGCAGCCGGCGGCTCTGGTCGGAGAGCACTTCTTCCGCGCGCTTGCGCTCCGTGATGTCCTGGACAGTGCCTCGAAGCCCCGTAATCCGGCCGTCGGCGTCGCGCTGCACTTCACCGCGCGCCGTGACCCACCGGCGTGATCCGTCGCCGATCATCTCGACGTCGAGCTCGTACGGCGTCCCGGCACGCATCGCCTCGTCCGCGCAGCGCGCAATCCGTTCCCAGTGTTCCGGCGGGTACAGGTGTGGATGATTGGTGGCGAGCACCTCAGGCGAACCGGGCTCCAATCCGGCGATGCGGTAGAGCTCGTCCGACCAGATGACTTCGTCCGTGGCGGCATTCCATTGCCAGCTGCCAATGGCCGCGAGCCGCTGCGCTTCCGTGAGCTCCGACTCCTTCCGGCGCAGCGATTCTTCGGCGTCTCTGCGCTCGGTGATGTCGACGCACGATCCCACGTAGCCGGTGAACGCGCCGTCCGGCGCCAGCAGCGGGATGCCGCTATCGAGCACCCACCGGTATTCGCCGTCGTGCCGCCTGAGCCGATACTCCAGCGTGAACGGCTGGCGCCGTTCGAATCCCGTCGTCATCACCTCGAGGCATCGCGGAAGGTCGTCCGGATGAATCGAGTCACGCCAGCCGTCGGCGAGCACCGCCTCCAGCGTGCGACCGGTGAAGGCCGTGCAGGACGCGTTGACGTAGGTGCATCGCTTGTCGGCACCCCACATCCAGATCAGGACGGGGGCAATGTCCGCCACCAGCCGGAACGGCTCTTCGCTTCCGGAGGCGCTCATCGCCGGTACTCCCCTACGACGTGGCTGTGCTGATCACAGATCGCGTCGCGCCCCGCGCCCATACCGACACCGGCCGACGAGTAGCCACAGAGCACCGAGCACGTGCGTCCGATGCCAAGTCGATTCCACTGCACCTCGAGGGAGACGGCCGCGGCTTCGTTGTCGTTCCTCCACAGGACGTCGACCATCTCCCCGTACGACGCGGACCAGGCGCTTCCGGCTCCCCGTCGCCCTCTCCATGATCGGCGTTATCGCGTCCTTGAAGCGCCCCGCGTCCGGGAGCCCGTCGACCATGAAACGGTCCAGCATCTCGCCAGCATCGACGATCAGGAGTTCGCTCCGGGCCGTCCGCTCCTCGGTGTCGATGCCCATGGCCACCAGTTGCTCGCGCACGGCTGCGCTGTGCGGAGCGGTGGCGATCACGACCGCCGCCTGGCCGGCGAGCAATCCGTCCCCGATGAAGCCGCCGACCGTGCGCGCGAGTGACGGCACGTCATCGTAGAAACACACGGCATGGAAGTTCAGCGCCCGGCGGACCGCCGGGAGGAGATCGACCAGCATCTTCCCCTTCGGCACCAGTGCCGAAGCGCCCAGCCCGCACGCAGCCCTCGAGAATTCCGCATCGTCGTGAGCGGTGGCGAAGACGATCCTGGGCGCGTCCGGCAAGTCCCTGACGATTGCGGCCGCCTCGAACCCGTTGAGGCAGGGCATCGCGATATCGAGGACGACCAGGTCGGGACGAAGCGCGCCACAGGCCTCGACAGCCGCCCGCCCGTCGGCGACCGTCGCGACCACGTCGTACTCGGAGGCGAGCAGGTTGGCGATCAGCGCACGCGTCTCGTCGTGATCGTCGGCGACCACGACCCTGGGGTAGGGCATTTGTAAACGGGAATCTTATGCCATGAAGCCCGGGACCGAAGAGCTCGTGTCTTACGCGAAAGCGGAGCTTCGTGGCAGCGGAATGGACGCCTCGACGCGCGTGCCGCGGTTGATGGCCGACTGAACCGACAACTCGCCTCCCACGCTGCGCACGCGCTCCGCCATGCTCATGAGGCCCAGCCCCGGTCCGCTCTCGGTTTCGGCGGTGGAAAAGCCGCGGCCCGAGTCCGACACGCATAGCGACACCGCGTCCGAGGTGGCTGCCAGCTTGACGTCGATTCGGTGGACGCCGCCGTGCTTCTCGGCGTTTCGGAGGGCTTCCTGGGCGACTCGGAACAGGCAGGTCGTGACCGTGGACGGTAGCTCCGGCATCTCGTCGTGTCTGAAATCGACCTGGATGCCGTGCTGCCGTCCGAAATCCGCGCAGTAGGTCGCCAGCGCCTTGGCCAACCCGACGAGCGCCACCTGCGACGGGTGCAGCCGGTGGGACAGGCGATGCGTATCGGAGCAGATGTCCTCGAGGAGCTTGCTCGATGCCTGCAGCTGGTCGGCGAGGGACGGAGCTCGGAGGAACCGCGACGTCTTCTGCACTTCGGCCAACTGGCAGGCCAGCACGGCGAGCCGTTGGCCGATGTTGTCGTGCAGCTCGCGCGCGACATGCGCCCGCTCTTCGTCCTGCACCCGGGTCAGGCGATCGCGAAGCGCGCGCAGCTTCGTCTCGGACTCGACTCGTTCGGTGATGTCCTGATAGATGCCGAAGCACCCTGCGAACGCGTTATCGACCATCAACGGAATCGCGTGCAGTTCCACGTTGACCCGGCTCCCGTCCCTGCGGCGCCTGACGACCTTGGTATGGACCGTCTCGCCGCTCAACACGCGCTTGCTGATCTCTTTGGCTTCCTGATTCTCGGGCAGACCCACCAGGTCGTCCGGATCCTTCCCCAGCAGATCGTCCTCGGAATAGCGAAACATGTGCTGGAACGCCGCGTTGTAGAACTGCACGCGGTGATCCTTGTTGCCGACGAGGATGCCAAATGGGCTGTAGGCAATCAGCGTGCGAAGAAGCGCGCTGCGCTCGTGGGCCTCCTGCTCGTGACCCTTGCTGGCCGTGATGTCGAAGGTGGTTCCCAGAATCGCCGGCTTGCCCTCGTACTCCGTGGGCGTGCCGGTGAAGTCGATCCAGCGCGTCTCGCCGCTTTTGGTCGCGACCTTGAACTCGAAGCGGAGGGGAACACCTTCCGCTCCCGGGCGATCCGCAGCGCGCGTCCGCACGAGATCCCTCGATTCCGGGTGGACCAGATCCCAGACCGTCATGGAAAGGAGCTCCCGGGACGAATACCCGGTGAACGCCTCTACCCGTGGATTGACGTAGCAGAACGCGCCGTCCCGCCGGAAGATGAAAATGCCGCACCGCACCGTTTCGGCCAGGAGACGATATTTCGATTCGCTTTCCCGAAGCGCGTCTTCCGCCTGCTTTTGCGGCGTGATGTCGGCGATGGCGGCCAACACGCACGGCCGTCCGCCGAGCGTGATGAGACCGGCCGAATACAGGGTGGTGATCAGGCTCCCCGACTTCGTGCGAAACTGCGTGTTCCGATCCCGGAGAGTCTTCTGACGCTCCAGCGTCGCGATCATCGCGGCCCGATCGCCGGGAGAGGGCCAGACCTTGAGCTCCAGCGACGTGCGCCCCACGATCTCGGCGCGGGTGTAGCCCATCTGGCGCTCGAACGCCTCGTTGATCTCGAGGTATCTCCCCTCGTCCACGGTCGTGATCGCCATCGCGATCGGGCTGGCCTGGAACGCGGTCGTGAACCGGTCTTCGGAGGCGCGCAGTGCGCGGGCCGTCAGCACGCGCTCGGTGACGTCGCGCGCCGCGCCGGCCACCAACGGTGTGCTGGCGCCTTCACGTAGAGCGCACTGGTACATCCCACACCCGGTATTCGCCGGCGCGCGTGCGCACGGCCATCAGGCCGGTTGCCACTCCGTCTCGTCGGACCGTGTCGAGATACGGTTGGAATTTGGCTCGAGCTTCTGGCGCCAGCAGTTCCGGAATCGGAATCCGCAGGAGCTCGTCGGGCTCGCGGCCCAGCGCACGCGCCGCGGCGGCGTTGACCCAGAGAAGCCGGCCGTCGAGATCGTGCCTGCACTGGAGATCGGTCTCTAGCGTCCACCCGCGACCTGCTGCGCTCTCGCTCATACCTGGCCGTCCGCTGAAGAGGCGATTATTGTAAACGGACTGCCCGTGAATGTACACCCCACTTCTGCGACATCAGCGGTGAGCTGTGTCCATGCGGCGATCGGCCTCCCGCGCCAGGGCGATCTTCACGCTGGCGACGCCGGAAACAACACGAGGTCGGCAAGCTGCGCGAGCCCGACTTACGTCTTAGAATGCGATGGAATGTAGTGGTTTGCGGGTCATCGGCGTAGCCACCGTTGCCCTTCTCGCGGTCGCGAGCGTCGCCCAGGGGCAGCAGCCCACGGTGCCGCAGTCCGGAGAGCGCGTGCCGGTGGTCGTGCAGGCGCCCACGCCTCCGCTGAAAATCCCGCCGATCCCGCTGTGGGGCGATCCACCTCTGCCGCGATTTGGCATCGTGACCCTGCTGCCCCCTGACACGAACGGCCAATTCGTACGCGCTGGCGTTCCGGTCGGCCAGCTTGCGATGCGCGCCAGACGCGCCGTGGCGGCTGCTCGGCATCGCCGCGCCGAACGAGACGCTCACAACGCGGTTCGGCAGGCGCTGCAGGAGTACCTGGCGCGGCGCTAACGGCCGTGCGTGTACCTGTGTCACGCGTGGACGGACCGCTCCTGAGACCCTGTTAAATGTCGTTCTAATCACTGTCCGGATTTGTCGTTTCCTCGAGATCGTTGAGCACATCGAAGATTTGATCCGCTGAGGCCCTCAGCTCGCGGATGATCTCGCGGTTGGCGGGGTTCTGCTGACTTTCGAGCGCGCGCCGCGCCTCGTCGATATAGCGGAGAGATTTCGCGATCTGCTGTCGCTCATCGTCGGTCATTCGAAACACGCGGTTCGAGGCGTGTGGTTCGTCGTCGTCGAGCTGTCGCCGTCCCGGCTCACGGTCGCGATGTCGTTCTCTGCCTGAATGCCCCATCGCTGGAGCGTATCAGGTCTGAACCATCCAGTTGATCCCGAACCGATCCCGCAGCTGGCCGAATCGCGTCGCGAAGAACGTTTCCTGCATCGCCATGAAGACCTCGCCACCTTCGGAGAGCGCGGCAAACACGCGCTCCGCCTCGGCATCGCTCTCGACGGCCAGCGACAAGTAGGCGCTTCGCATCGGTTGCGCGCCCGGGATATCCGCGCCCATGAGCTCGGTTCCGCCGATGGAAATACGCGCATGCAGGACGGCGTCCTTCCACTCGGGTTTGACCTGGCTCTGGTCAGGCGCCTGTCCGTGCGTCATCATCATGCCGATCGTTCCGCCGAGGTGCGTTTCGTAGAATCGGAAGGCCTCCGCGCATGTGCCGGCGAAATTGACGTAAGTGGTCATCTTCATCAACGTTCCTCTCTCAATTGACAATATTATGGTGTCGACGCGTCTCAGGTTGAGGTGGATAGGGCGTCGATGAGGAGCGAATATGTGCGACCAGGATCATTTTGATGACGATCGACACGAGTTCGAAACCCTTGGACTGGTGACACGGCGGCAGTTCGGTGTCCTGCTGGGCGCGGGCGTGGCGATGATGCTGCCGCAGGTGGTGAACGCGGTCACGGTCACGGACAGGGACGTCACCGTGACGACGCCGGACGGCACGTGCGACGCCTACTTCGTCCACCCGGCGAGCGGCACGGCGCCAGGCGTGCTGCTGTGGCCGGACATCTTCGGCCTGCGGCCGTCGATGCGCCAGATGGGCAAACGGCTCGCCGAATCGGGTTACTCCGTGCTCGTCGTGAATCCGTTCTATCGCGTCAAGAAAGCGCCCACCGCCGACCAGGGCGCCGCGACGCCGATCCCGCAGCTGATGCCGCTCGCGCAGGCGCTCAACGAGACGACGCACATGACCGATGCGAAGGCGTTCATCGGCTGGCTGGACCAGCAGGCGTCGGTGGCCAAGAACCGGAAGGTCGGAACGCAGGGGTACTGCATGGGCGGCCCGATTGCGTTTCGCACGGCGGCGGCGATGCCCGACCGTGTCGGCGCGGTCGCCTCGTTCCATGGCGGCGGACTCGTCACGACGAATCCGAACAGTCCGCACCTGCAGGCCGCGAAGACCAAGGCGCAGCTCCTCGTCGCGATCGCCGCGAACGACGACGCGCGGGCGCCCAACGACAAGACCGTGTTGAAGGAGACCTTCGAAAAGGCAAACCTGCCGGCGGAAATCGAGGTGTACACCGGCGCCGCGCACGGCTGGTGCCCGCCGGATTCGGCGGTCTACAACGAGCCGCAGGCCGAAAAGGCCTGGAGCCGTCTGCTCGCGCTGTACGGCAAGGCGCTGGCCTGATCGACCGCGCGGTTCACTTCGGTCCGGGCGGCAGATGCTCGAGGAAATACCGGGCGATCAACTGGTAGACGTGTGTCGTCGTTCCGGGCCCTTCGGCGATCGCGTGCGTTCGATTGGGGTACACCATGAGATCGAACGGTTTGCCGAGCTCGACCAGCCGGTTGACCAGCCGCTCAGTGCCCTGATAGTGAACGTTGTCGTCGCCTGACCCATGGACGACCAGCAATTTGCCTTTCAGGCCGTCCGCGAAGTTGATCGGCGACCCGATCCGGTACCCTTCCGCGTTGTCACGCGGCAGACCCATGTAGCGCTCCTGATAGATGGTGTCGTAGAGCCGCTGATCGGGCACCGGCGCGACCGAAACGCCGACTTTGTACACATCAGGAAAGCGGAACATCGCGTTGAGCGTGTTCGATCCGCCGCCGCTCCAACCCCAGATGCCGAGGCGATCGGTGTCGACGAACGCGAACTTTTCTGCGATGGCGCGTATCGCGGCGGCCTGGTCCTTCGACGACAGGTCGCCCACCGTCCCGTAGACGATCTTCCGCCACGCCGCGCCGCGCGGCGCCGGCGTCCCCCGGTTGTCGACACACACCACGACGTAGCCCGCCTCCGCGAGCGCACGATGGAACAGGATGTTGACGCCTCCCCACCGATCGGTGACCATCTGCCCCGCCGGCTCACCGTACACGAACACGATCACCGGATACTTGCGTGACCGATCGAATGCGGACGGCTTCAGCATCCAACCGTCGAGGACGACGCCTCCACCGATGTCGACCTTGAGGAACTCCGCCGGCGGCTTGACGACGTCCGTCAGCTTCGCTCGAAGCGGCGACGGGTCGGTCAGCTGGCGGAGCGATCGATGCGACGGCAGTTCCACCACGTCGGTGGAAGGCGGCCGGTCGATCTGAGACCACGTGTGAAATGCCAGCCGCGCGCCGGGCGCCGCGTCGTAGGTGTGCGTCCCCGGCTGATCGCCGGGCGTCACGCGCTCGGGCGATCCGGATCCGTCGAGCTTCGATCGATAGAGGTACCGCTGTGTCGGATTGTCCGGTGACGCCCTGAAATAGAGCCAGCCCTGCGCCTCGTCCACGCCGACGATATCCGTGATGTCCGACTCGACATGGGTGATGAGCGTCGCGGCGGAGTCTCGAGACACCCGATACACGTGCCGCCAGCCGTCGCGCTCGCTGACCCAGAGGAACGCGCGGCCCTTGTCGATCCAGCGGACCTGGTCGACCACCTCGACCCATGTGGACGAGGTGTCGCGAAACGCGCGCGTCACCGATCCGCTCGCGGCATCCGCGAGGAGATAATCGTTCTGGTTCTGCAGCCGGTTCAGCTGCTGGATCGCCAGCGTCCGCGGCATCGAGCCAGTCGAGCCGCGCGAGGTAGTGCTCGCGCGGATCGCCGGGCGCCTTCATCCACGTCGTCTTGCCCCCGTCCGCGCCGACGACGCCGATTCGCGCGGCGGAGTTGGTCGTCCCGACTTTCGGGTACGGGATCCGCGTGACCTTGGGGTACACCCCGGATGTATCGTCGATGAGCGAGAAGATGCCGACGCCGGTCGAATCGAACTGCCAGTACGCGATCCGGCGGCCGTCCGGGCTCCAGCGGAAGCCATCCCGCAGGTCGAGTTCTTCTTCGTACACCCAGTCCGACGTACCGTTGATCGTCGTCTCGGATCCATCCTGCGTGAGCGCGATCGTCGCCCCGTCGCTCAGGCGTTCGACGTAGATGTTGTTCGCGCGCACGTAGGCGACGCGCGTCCCGTCGGGCGAGAACTTGGCGAACATCAGCGACGATTCGGGTGCCTTGCCGCCGATTTTCTTCAGCGCGCCGCTGGCAACGTCGAGCACCCAGTAGTCGCCGCGGGTGTTGACGCGCCACACTTTTCGGGTGTTGGTGAAGAGGAGGAGCTGTCGGCCGTCGTTCGACCATGCGTATTCGTCGATGTCGACTGCCGACGGCAGACGCGCCGCCGGCACGAGGACGGTTCGCGCGCCAGTTGCGGCATCGTAGCGAGCGATCTCGGATCCTGCCGCCGAACCGGCGGCTTTCTCGAGGATGCTGTACGCGGTGCCGTCCGGCAGCCACATGGCCGGTCCGAATCGCGGCGGATCGTAGGCGCGATCCGTGAAGATGCGATCGAGTTGTGCTCTGAGCGCGCGCGCCGGATCGATTTGCCCGCGAGCCGCGCCCGCGGCCGCGATCACGAGGATGGCAATCAGGGCCCGCGGGTTGCGCCTTCTGGTCATCGTGATGCTCATGCTGGCTGGTAGCCCCTTCGGATGTCGGAACGGCGGTCGAACGCGCGGATTATATGAGGCGCGCGAAACGGCGCCCGAGACAGACGGCACCGTTCCCGAACTCCTGTCCGACCGAGGTCGCCGTTCGCGCGAGCGCGAAGAAGGACCAGGGCCGTCAACGGCTCGCGTCGATCACGAGACGCGCGATGCGCTCGCGGTGGAACGTCGCGTCGCCGAGCGTGGTCTCAGAGGCTTTCGCCCGGCGGTAGTACAGGTGCAGATCGTTCTCCCACGTGAAGCCCATGCCGCCGTGCACCTGGATCCCGCGGTTGCCGACGACGCGGCAGGCGTCGCTCGCGTACATCTTGGCGATCGACACCGCCTCGGCCGCGTCGGGCGCCCGCTCCTGCAGCGCCCACGCGGCGTAGTACGCCGCCGAGCGCGCGCTTTCGGTTTCCAGATACATGTCCGCGCACTGGTGCTGCACCGCCTGGAACATCGCCGATCGGCTTGCCGAACTGCTTGCGCGTCTTCGCGTAGTCCACGGTGATGTCGAGCGTGCGCTGCATGCCGCCGACCATGTCGGCGACGAGCGCCGCGGTCGCGACCTGCAGCCCGCGCGAGCTGCCCGGCGCCATGCTCCAGCGTCTCCGCCGGCACGTTCTGCAAAGGTGACGGCGTACAGCTGGCGCGTGAGGTCCATCCCGGCCATCGGCGCGATGCGCACGCCCGGCGCTTTCGCATCGACAACGTAGCACGCCGTCGCGCGCGACGACGACGATCGAGTCGGCGCACCGCCGCGTCGGGCACGAACAGCTTCTCGCCGGTCACGCGTCCGCCGGCTGGCGCTCATCTCGACATCCGCCGGATCCCAGCTCGCGCTCGATTCGAGCATCGCCAGCGTCGCCCGCGCCTCGCCGCGACAGATCGGCGCCAGATACGTCTGCTTCTGCTCGGCGCTGCGCGCACGCATCGAGCACGGCGCCGGCCAGCGCCACGGTCGAGAAGAACGGGCCGGGCAGCAGCGCGCGGCCCGCCTCTTCCATCAGCAGCACGAGCTCGACCACACCCAGCCCGACGCCGCCGTACGCCTCGTCGAAAATGATTCCGGTGTAGCCCTGCGCCGCGAGCTTGGACCAGAGCGCCGCATCGTCGGCCGTGTCGGTCTCCATCAGGCGCCGCACGCGGCGCCATCGGACACTCGCCGGCAAAGAACTCGCGCGCGCTGTCGCGGAGGATGATCTGGCTCTCGCTCAATCCGAACTGCATGAATCCCTCAGTAGCTCCGCGGCAGCCCGAGCACGAAGTGGCCGATGATGTTGCGCTGGATTTCCGACGTGCCGGCCTCGATCGTGTTGCCGCGCGCGCGCAGGTAGCCGTAGGACCACGCGCCGTGATCGATCGCGCGCAGGTCGCCGGCCTGCGAGCTGGCCGTAGGCGCCGAGCAGTTCCTGCGCGATCTGCTGCAGGCGCTGGTTCAGCTCGCTCCAGAAAATCTTCTGAATCGATCCCTCGGGTCCGGGCACGCCGGTGGCGCTGATGCGGCTGAACGCGCGCATCTGGTTCGCGCGCATGATCTCGACTTCGGCGTAGCACTGCGCGAGCTTCTGGCGGATGACGGGATCCTCGGCGGCCGGACGGCCGTTGCGCTGCGACCGTCGCGCGACAGCGCGATCAGCCGATCCATGTTGCGCTTGTAGGTGATCTGCAGGCCGGCGCCGAACGTGCCGCGCTCGTGCATCAGCGTGCCGATGGCGACGTCCCATCCGTGGTTCACCTTGCCGACGACGTTCTCGACCGGCACGCGCACGTCGCGAAAGAAGATCTCGTTGAACTCCGTCTCGCCGGTCATCTGCCGCAGCGGCCGCACCTCGACGCCAGGCGTCTTCATGTCCACGAGCAGCACGGTGAGCCCCTTGTGCTTCGGCGCGCCTGGATCGGTGCGCACCACCAGCTCGCACCAGTCGGCGGCCCAGCCGTAGCTGGTCCACACCTTCTGCCCGTTGACGACGTAGTGGTCGCCGTCGAGCTGCGCCTCGGTCTGCAGGCCGGCGAGATCGGACCCGGCGTTGGGCTCCGAGAATCCCTGACACCAGATTTCCTCGGCGCTCAGGATCTTCCGCAGGTAGCGCGCCTTCTGCGCGTCGGTGCCGAACGCGATGATCGTCGGGCCGACCAGGCCCGAGACCGAGCACGTTGGCCATCGGCGGCGCGCCCGCCAGCGCCATCTCCTGCCAGAAGATCACCTGCTGCATCAGGCTCGCGCCGCGGCCGCCGTACTCGCGTGGGCCACGAAATGCCGGCCCAGCCGCCGTCATACAGCGTGCGCTGCCACTGCTTGAGAAACGCGAAATGCGCGTCGATCGACTCGTCGCGGCGGTGCTCCCAGTTCTTCGGGACGTGCACGGCGAGCCAGGCGCGCAGCTCGTCGCGGAACAGGAGTTCCTCGGACGTGAGATTCAGGTCCATCAGGCACTACTTCGTCTGGACGCGCGCCTTCAGATCTTCGGTCCAGCGCCACTCTGCGCGCCGCGCGGATTCTACATTGAGACAAGGCGTTCGCTCGGCTCACATCGGAAAAAGGCTATCTGGAGTTGGCGCCCGACCAGAACGGTCGCCTCGGAGGACTCTCGATTTCAACGCAAATGGCGGTCGTCCGGTCCCGTAGAACTCCCGGTTGTGCTGAAGTGCCGAGCGGGCAAGGTCGACGCGCGTCAGCTTCTCGACGGCTTGTTTTCGCGCCGCCTGAGGATGTCCTGATTGAAGCGATCGATCGTCGCGCGGAGAGATCCCGCACGAGGACCACGTCGCGTTCGGAGACGCGGCCGAGCGTTCCGTTTGCCCCGAATGTTTCGGCGTTGTGCGCGTGAATGCTGTCCCACCCGAGCGCGCGCTCGAGATGAGTCGCGAATGTCTGTTGAACGAGGCGGTCTTCGCTGTTGACGGCGGTCAGCGCCATGCGGGTCGGGCGAGGCTGGCCCGACTACTCGTCGTCGTCCTGCTCCTGGGAAACCCGCTCCTCGGTCAGCTTACCGTCGCGCACGACGACGACCGCAGTGCCCGTCTGGCGGGCGATATCCCGTGCGCGGCGGGCAGCACGCAACAGCGCCTTTGGCGCCGCCTGCATGTCGGCATCCGGTAGCTGCGAAACGAGCGGTTCACTCACGAGAGACGACCTTCTTCCAGAAGCACGGGTTTCACGCCACTATTGTCGAACCGCTGCCAGTAGTCCACACGGTGGCGGTAGACATCCCTGAAGTTTCGCAGTCCTGCGGCGAATCGCCGACGTATCGTTTCCACCGGAACGTCATGGCCACCCTGGCGCACTCTCATCGCAACTCTGGCGATCGCGTCTTCCGGGGTTGCAAGCGAAAGATACAGCAGCTTGACGGTATAACCGTTCGCCCGCCACGTGGCGATCATACGCACGTATTACCGCGGCGCGGCGGTGGTAGCATGGTGCCGCCGGAACGGCTGAGCCTCCCCACCTTTCCGTTGGAGGTGTGATCGTGACGACTCCCTCTCGTATGCGTGATCTGGTCCCGAACGGAACCTTCCTTTTCTGCATCGTTGTTGTGTTGGCGATCGGATCGGGGATCGTGGATGCGCAGCAGCGCGGCCGAGGCGCCCAGCGCCCCGCCACGCCGCCGGCAGCCGCGCCTGCACCCACCCCGCAGGTATCGCCGGTAGCCATCCGGATTGTGGGCACCGGCCTCGGCGCGAACGGATCCGAGTTACGTCCCTTCAACGAATCCCCAGGCACGGTCGTGGTCCTTGCGATCCAGGCGCCCCGCGGCAACGGCATCGTCCAGATCGACACGCGCGCGAGCCAGCTCGACAGCTTTGCGGACGACAAGGGACAGAGCCTGCTCGAGGAAGGGCGCATCGGCTCGTTCCCGAAGATCGCGGAAGACGGAACCGCGGCTCTTGTCGAAGCCGAGGTGCGCGCCCGCCCGTCGGCAGGCACCGCGGCGGTGACCGTGCAGGGATCCATCGCCATGACGCTGGCCGGCGGATCGAAGCCAACGCGTGTGGCCAACGTACGGCTGGTGACAGGTCAGACGTTCAAAGTCGGCACGGCGACGATGACGGTCGGAGAGGTTTCGACGGAAGAGGAATCGACGAAGATCACGTTCGGATTGACACGCACGGTAATGAATACGGTCCGCGAAGTACGCTTCCTCGATGCGAAGAACGCGCCCATCGAAGCCCGTCGCACCGGCTCCGGCTACATGAACGAGAAGGCCGAGATGCAGTACGACGCGAAGACGAAGGACAAGACCGTGACGCTCGAATTCGAGCTCTGGCAGAATCAGCGCACCATCAAAGCGCCGTTCAACGTTCAGGCCGGGCTCGGTCTCGCGGCTGGCCCACGCGCGTCCAGTTCGACCGAGGCGGCGGCGGGTGCCGGCGGCAACACAGTGAAGACCGAACCGCCTGCCGCGCGGCCGCCGGCGCCGCCGGGACCGCCGCCAGTCATCGGCGCGAACGACGGCGCCAAGTCAGTAGAAGACGTGGTCAAGCAGATGCAGTCGGCGGCGAACGCGGGCAAGGGGGCACAGCTTCTCTCGGTGGTCCACCCGACCGACCGTCCGTTGTACGGACAAGCGGTGGCCATGGCGCTGGTGTTCCTGCCGATGGGCTCGATGGACAACGAGAAGGAAGCAACGCGGATTACGAACGACCTCGACGCGTTCTTCGCCAAACACCAGCTCAAGCCGCCATTTACACGAGAGCCGGCGGAGCTCTTCAAAGGTGTCGATCTGCCGGCGTTCGTGTCCGGCGCGATGGTCTTCATGAAAGCCCACGCCAAGAAAGGGGAAAAGGCGGCAGACAGCCTGCCGGTTCCCTCCGGCCGTCCCGAGAACGTGAAAATCACCGGCGACGAGGCGGTCGCAACGATGAGCGGCAAGGAGATCAAGTTCACGAAGATCAGCGGGCGCTGGTTCATCCGACTCGACGAGTAGCCGCATCAGCGTGAAGCCGCGCGCGAACGAACGGCTCGTCTACTCGACGGATCGCGGCCGCCTGTGTCCGGGCTGCGGCTGGCCGGCCGACAATTGCCAGTGCAGCAGCAGCCAGACCAACGCCGCGATCCCCTCGCGCGTGGTCGCCAAGCTGCGGATAGAAAAGAAAGGACGCGCCGGCAAGAGCGTCACCGTCGTCTACGACCTGCCGCGCAATGCCGCGTTCCTGAAGGATCTCTGCCAAGAGCTCAAACGCGCCTGCGGCACGGGCGGCGCGGTCGTCGATGACACCATCGAAGTGCAAGGCGACCTGCGCGACCGCGTCCGCGAGATCCTGCAGCGCCGCGGGATGGTTGTGAAAGGTTCGTGAATCAGTCGGTCCGCAACGCGACCAGCGGATCCAGGCGCGACGCGCGAAGCGCCGGCCCGATGCAGGCGATCACGACGATCACGCCGTGCGCCACCGCGACGGCGAGATACACCAGCGGATTGAGCACGTTGACGCCCAGGAACACTGCCTGCGTCAACCGCGACGCGACGGCCGCCAGCAGGAGGCCTGCGGCAAGACCGGGCAGCATCAGCATCGCGCTGCTCCTGAGCACATCGACCACGAGGTCGCGTGGAGTGGCGCCGACCGAGACGCGAACGCCAAACTCCCTCGTCCGCCGGCTCACCGCGTGAGCCACGACGCCCGCCAGTCCGACCACCGCCAGGATCACCGCCAGCGCGCCGCACAGCGAAAACATGCGGCTCAGGGTGCGGAACGGCCAGAGCTGCACCGCCATCCGCTCCTCCATCGTCTTGACCGATCGCATCGACACGTTCGGATCGATCGCATTCGTCACGTCGATGAACGGCCGTACCAGCGAGGCCGGCGCCGTGGCGGTGCGCGCGACGAGCGTCAAGTCGCGCTCGAAGTGCTCGTGGCCGATCGGCACGAACAGGACGGGAACTTCACGATCGAGGCCGCGCGTGTGCGTTCGGCCGGTGATGCCGACAACCGTGACCGGCGTGCCGTCCTCGCCGATGCGGAGCGTGCCGCCGAGCGCGCCGCCGCCAGGCCATTGCTTCTGCGCGAACAGCTGATTGATTACGACTTGCGCTGCGCCGCGGCTTTCCTCGAAGTCCCGCCCTTCGACGAGCGGAATCCCCATGGTTTGGAAATAGCCCCGGCTGACCGCGTAGGTCGGGAACGTTGGACAGTTGCCAGCCTCGCAGGCCCCCACCGCCGGCCAGACGGCGGTCCGCCGATCGAAGCCGATGAAGAACGGGACATTGTCGGCAACCGCTACGTCCGTCACGCCAGAGAGGGATCGCGTGCGCGCGCTCAGCGCGTCGACGTAGCGGCGCGCTCGATCGGGCGCGTATCCGTTCGCGGCCGGACGGAACTCCGCCAACAGCAGGTTCTTCGCGAAGCCGAAATCGACGGTCAGCAGATAGCCGTACGACTGGAGCAACAGCGCGGCCACGGTGACGAACACCGTCGAGCCTGCAATCTGAGCGCCGACGAGCCATCGCCGCAGCGGCGACGGGCGGCCGCCGGCGGCGTTGGCGCCCTGCGATCCGAGCACGCGCGACACGTTCGCACGCGCGGCGGCGAGCGCCGGCCACAGACCTGGCAACACGCCCGCGATCACCACGAGGCACGCGATGAACAGAACGACAGTGCGATCAGGTGTGAGATCGATGTGCTGCGGCTCATCGATTGGAATCGCGAACGAGGTGACGATGGATTGTGTCCACCACGCCAGGACGAGGGCGACGACACCGGAGAGCGCCGCGATCACGAAGCCTTCGGTGACGACAAGCCGCATCAGCCGTCCGCGGCTGGCGCCGAGCGCGGCGCGGATGCCCATGTCGCGTTCGCGTTCGACCGCGCGCGCCAGCAGCAGATTCGCGACGTTGAAGCACGCGAGCAGCAGGACGAGGCCGATGATGCCCATGCCGATGGCGGCGCCGATCGTCAGCCCGCGCAGCTCCGAGTTCGCCTCACCCAACATACGGAACCGGGCGCGCCGTTCCTTGTGCGTCCCCGGCCACTCGCGGGCCATCGTCGCCGCGGCCGCATCGACGAGAGCCTGCACCTGCGGTACTGTCGCGCCCGGCTGCAACTGCCCCATCACAAACAGCCACCGCGTGTCCCGCTTGCGCAGCAAGTCGATCCGCCCGAGCAGCTCGAGATCGCCGAGGGGCAGCCAGATGTCTGGCGAGTAGATGCCGGCGGGACCGGTGAACGACTCGGGAATCACGCCCGCGACGCTGACGTCGACGTTGTTCAGCAGGAGCCTCAACCCGGCGAGCGGCGCCGCGCCAAGCTTGCGCCGCCAGAACCGCTCGCCAATCAGCGCGGAGGGCTGCTCGTCCGCCGCGTGCTGCACGCGCAGCTGGCCCGCGAGCGTGGGCGCGGTGACCATCGAAAAGTAGTTGGTGGACACGAACAGCACCCAGGCGGTTTCAGTCGTGCTGTCGTGGCGCCAGGCGATTGTTGCGCGGCCTTCAGCGCCGATGTCGAGCGCGCCGCGCGTGGCGTCGCCAAACCGTTCGTACTCGGCCATCGACGCATAGCCGCCTTCATCGCCGCCCGGGATCGTCAGGATTCGTCCGACGCCGTTCGCCGTCCGGCTCGTGCGGCCTTTGATCAGGAGGCCATTGACCACGCCGAAGGCCACCGTATTCACGCCCAGGCCGATCGCAAGCGTGCACACCGCGATGAGGGTGAAGGCAGGACCCCGCCGCAGCTGCCGCAGGGCCAGACGGAGATCCTGCAGGAACGTGATCATTTGACAGGAAGACGCGAAGCGTCGGGCGCAGGTTCCGCGTCGCCGATCATCCGAGCCTGGCGCAGCCGCAGCACGTCCTCGCTCGCAGCGAAACGCGAGTCCACGATCGGACGAGGCACGACCCCCAATCCCACGAGCGCGAGGACGATCGCGACGAACGTCCAGGCCTCGCGACGAGTCAGCTCGAGCTGCAGACCGGGGCTCGACCCTGCATCCGTCCGCCCGCAGAACAGCGAAAAATACATGCGAAGGACCGCCAGCCCGGTCAGCGCCGATGCGATCACGACGGCGAATCCGAGGATCGGGAACGCGTCGACGGCGCCGTCGACCAGCAGCGCCTGTCCGACAAATCCCAGCGTGCCAGGGAATCCCGTGCACGCCAGGCCCATTGCCAGGAAGCTGATTGCGAGCACGGGCATCCGCTCGTACCCGCCGTGATACGTCGTCAGATCCAGCCGGCCGCGCCGGGCTTCGAGGACCAGAACACAGCGCGCGAGGCCGGCGAATGCGATGCCCGCCGACAGCCACACCAGCAGCCCGCCCGCCAGCGCCGAGGCACTGGTGCAATCGAGCCCCGCCATCACCAGCGCCGATTGGCTCATGAAGAGGTAGCCGCATGCACGGCGTGCGCTGGTCTGCACGAGCGCCAGCGCCGCGCCGTACACCGCGCTGCCGAGCGCAAGCACGGCGACGAGCCGAAGGACGTCGGGCGATGCTCGTGGCGCGATGAGCACGACCGTCATGTACGCGCCGAGCTGCGGCGCGCTGAACAGAATGGCCGGCCCCAGGCGCCCGTGATCGAACACCTCGGGCACCCAGGCGTGGAATGGAAAGATTCCCTTGCGCACCAGCGCGGCCACGACGATCAGCCACATGCCGGACGTTTCAGCGAACGTGCCGTGCGCTCCCGGCCAGATCAGGAGCACAACGCCTGCGGCAAAAAGCGCGGTGGACCCACCGAGATACACGGCAACGATGCGGCGCTGGCGTTGATGCACCGGGCCGGGGAGCGCGGATAGAAACGTCCAGACGGAGGCAATCGACAACAGCACGAGCACGACCGCGCTCTCGGTGAGAAATGACACCAGCGTGATCAGCGTGGCGAGCGCCGTGCGGCGCAGCCCGCCGCGATCGAGCGACGCGCGTGGGGTGACGGCGACGGTGAGGAGCCACAAGCCGGCCCCGAACGGAATGAGCAACGCCGAGAGCGTGTCGATCCGAACCAGCGCTTCTCCACCGGCCGCTCCCGTGAGCATCGACGTTCGAATCGACGCGCCGCGCAGGCCCGGCGAGATGGCAATGACCAACGCCGCTGCGACGCTGCCGATCGCGGAACCGACCGCCAGACGACGGAGACGCTCGACGTCAATCGGCAGCAGCGACGCGCCCGCAACCAGCGCGGGGAGCACGAGCACCAGGGCGAGCCACGGGCCGGCGTCACTCATCCCGGTCCTCAACTTCGGCCACCGCCAACGGCTGCGCGCGAACCAGCACCAGATCGCACAGGAAGCGATCGAAACGATCCAACCGGCTGGCGACGTGACCAAACGGTCCCACGACGAAGCGGTCCAGCGTGGCATCGAGAAAACCGCGCTCGAGCGCAACCAGGAACAATCGGCGGCGGATCGTTTCCGGCATGATGGCGTCGAGCACCGTTCCCCTCCCCGACGGCCGTTCCCCCATCGCGGCTTCAATGCCGTGCAGATCGTGCAGCACGTTCGGTGCGCTCAGAAACTGCAGCAGCCGGAAGCACGCGTGCCCGACGAGATGCAGAAAGGCGATCGTGTGCCAGCCGATGGCGATCTCGATGATGATCAGGCTGACTTGCGTCAGAGAGGCATAGGCCAGCGACGACTTGACGTCACTCTGCACGCGCGTCGTCACCGCCGCGAAGAGTGCGGTCGACGCGCCGAGTGCAATGGCCAGCAGCCGAGCGACCGGCGCCTGATCCAGCAGCGGAGCCGATCGGAGCAGCAGGAAGCATCCCGCGTGAATCGACAGCGATCCGTAGTACACGGCGCTGGACGGCGTCGGCCCTTCCATCGCCCGCGGCAGCCAACCCGAGAACGGCAGCAGCGCGCTCTTGCCGGCAACGGCGATCACGAGCAGCACGGCGATCGTCGTCGCGCTCGTCGTCGTCAGGCCGGTCGAGGCGGCCGCCGCGCCGCGGCCAAAGAGCATCGACAGGCTGCCGCTGCCGGCGACGTGATGCAGCAGCACCGCGGCCGCCAGCATGGCGGCGTCGCTCAGGCGATAGACCGCGAAAACGCGAAGAGCGTTCGACACCGGCGCCGGGCGCTCGTGGAAAAACGCCACGAGCAAAGCCGAGCTCAGGCCGACGAATTCCCAGCCGGCAAACAGCACCTCGACGTTCCCCGCGAGCGATACGAGGAGCATCCCGGTCACGAACATGGCCAGCAGCACGAAGTAGCGGTTGTAACCAGGCTCGCGGTGCAGGTAGCGGTTCGAAAACGCCGAGACCACGCCGGCAATGGCCGCCGCGAGGGCCGCGAATCCGAGCGACAAACGGTCGACGAGGAACTCGAGCGCGATCCCGCCGCGGTGCGAGGACGACCACGCACCGTACGACAACAACACCGTGTCGGTCCTGGTCGTCCCATTCACCGCGAGCGCTATCACCAGCGCGGAACAGGACGTCGTCAACAACCCTGCGGCAAGGCGGCCAGTCCACCGTTCCGGCAACGGCCGGCTGACGAGCGACGCGCCACCGAGCAGCACCAACAGCGCCGCCGGCGAGCCGACGCCGACGAGCAGCAGCCACTCCAGAAGGCTGGAAGATGTCACTGGGACATCGCCGGGGAAATCGCGACCGGATGGAGAAAGCCGCGTTTGCCCTGGTACCACGTGGCGGACTCTCCGGCGACTGTCGCAAGCGGATGTTCCGGCAGGTAGGGAACGAATCCGGTCGATCGGAACTCCCACAACGCGCCCGTGTCCGGATCGAGACTCGCCAGCCAGATCCAGCGGTTTCGCACGAGCCGATCAAGAGACGGGTTGCCCTGAAGGACCCGGGACACGCGATCCGGATCCGCTTCCACGACCAGCGTCAGCCGCGTCGGTTCGTGGATCTCGACCATCTGCCACGGCAGACCCGTGCGCAGATCGCTTTGCGCGCCATCCATGACGCCGAGCAGCGAGGTGACGTTGTGCGGCAGTTTGGTTCCGGCTCCGTACCCGGAGGGATCGACGTAGCTGAAGTAATACTCGAGGCTGATGCCGGCGACGACGGGCACGACGGCGGCCATGATGCGCGCCAGAATGGTCCCATCCTCGTCCTGGCGTGAATCGTACGAATTGAGGAACACGCGCCGATCGAGAAACAGCCCGGCGGTCCGCGCCCGGCTGCCGATGACGCAGAACGCATTGGTGGCGTGGCCGTACTCCGGCCGTGGCTGCGCCAGGTCGGCCGCCCGCCCTTCCACATGCGCCAAAGCCGCTGCCGCGGGATACCACCGCGGCACAGCATCGAATCGCCGGCACCGCTCGTGCGCTTCCCGCCGCCTCGCCGTCTCGATCGCGGCGCGGGCTCGCTCGAAGAGCGGCTGAGCGGCAGCAGGGACGAGATCGTCGTCGAAAAAGGTGATGGTATTGTCGCAGGTGTTGCGTTCGGCGCCGACGAACCAGGTCGACGGGTCGATGCGCAGTCCCTCGGCAGACAGGAGTTCACGCACGCGATCATCGTTGGCCATCTGTGCGAAGGCGCGGGCATTCGGGCCACCGCGACCGCCACCGCACGCGCCGCAGTCGTGGGCGGATTCGTGCGGGTTGTTCAAGCTGATCGATCCATGGCCGACGATCAGCACCAACCGGGACAGGCGATGGACAACTCCAAGATCCTCCAGCACGCGCCGCACGATGTCCGCCATCTCCCGCACGGTGAATCCGGCGAACTTTCCCATTGGCGGCGAACCGCCGCTCCGCTCCAGGCGCAGCCGCGTTCGTGCGGCCGCGAGCGACGTTTCGTGCGCGCGGCTCAAGCGCGAGGCGAGCCACGGGAACACGACGCGCAGCACGAGCGGCACGAGCGTGAGCCACCCGAAGATCGTCATCAAGAGCGCGCCACGAACCGGCAGGCGGCTTCCCAGATGCACGTTGTAGCCGAGGAATCCCCAGGCGCGCCGCTGCGCGCGGCGGGAGCGTCCCGCCAGGCTTTCGGCGTCGTGCTCGACTTCGGGCACGAAGTGGTCTGGATGAATGGCGACCGGACAGAGCGGCCTCGGGTGCGCGTCGGCGGCACCCTGGTGGTACATGGCGACGCTGAAAAAACCAGGCGTGCCGAGCGTCTCGCACGTCGGGTCGACTTCCTCGAGATGCCGGCGGAACGATTCTTCACGTTCGTCGATGCAGAACACCGCCTGAAACGCAGGCGATGGCGGCGGTTCTCGCGGCACGTGCTGCATCAGCGCATCGTAGAGGCGATGGCGAATCGATCGCTCGAACGCCTGATGCAGAATCCGGCGGCGGCGCACGCCGTTCAGCTCGCGGAGCTCGGATTCGAGGGCGGCGGCCTCGCGCGCGGTCCAATGGTCCACAATCGAGCCGTCCAGCCCGCAGAGCTGCGCGACGTGAAAGATCGGCCACGCCCGCTCCGAAAGCGTGGAGAGAGCGGCGGCCGGCACTCGGGCTCGTAGCTGATTGCCGAACGCGGATACCCCGCCGTCGAATCCAAGCTGTCGCGCCGCGTAGTCAACCGCGGCGCGTTCGAACAACAGACGAACAGCGAGGTATCCGGCGAGCGATGCGGGAAGCTCCCGAGCTGGCACCCGATCGGGGCGCTCTTCGATCTGGCGCACCATCCCCGCCCAGCCGCGCAGCGCCAGCAGAGTCGCCGTCAGATAGTCGGCGGCGTCGTCAGTGACACCGAGCTGGGTCAGAGAGTGTTGAATCGAGCCGAGCGCGTCACGCCCGGATTCGAGATCCTCACGAATCACGAGCGGGAGCGTGTGAGCCCACGGCCCGCTGCGGGCGGTGAGGGACGTGTCGTACACCTGGAGAAAGCAGCCGTGAATCCCTCGATCCCGCGCCGGCATCTCCCAATGGGCCAGGCCCTGGTCGAGGTAGCCGGCAATGAATCGCATGAACGAGGGGTGGATCCACTCGTCGGTGTCGATGCCGGACACCGCGTACATCAGGTCTCGATGCCGCACCAGCGGAGATGGCGACATGTCCGGCGCCGCGTCTGCGCGGGCCACGGCGGCGACACACGCAGTCCATAAGTGGCGCACGGCTCGCGATTCGTCCACGGGCCGATCGTCGACATCGCTGAACGCCGCCGGGGCCGATCGCGCGGTCGCAGGTACATCGGTCCGAAACCGCGACAAGGCGCTCGTTTCCTCGAGCATCCACGACAGCTCACGGCCGATGGCGGCTGGAATTCCGTGCAGCACGACGGCGCGCCAGAGATCGAGGCGTGCGTCGATCCCCGCCACGTCAACGTCGCATCGAGAACCGAGTTGTTCTCTCAGTAGCGCGTCGACGTCGCCGGCGAGAATGCGTCCCGATGCCAGCTTGGTGCGATACCGCGCTTCGGCCAGGTACGGCTCGTAGCCAAACCGTTCGGCCGCGCGCTCGACGGCTTCCTCGAACGGCAGGTGTTCGAACGCGTGGAGCGTGTTGTGATGAATGAAAATACTGATCGGACCCTGCGCGGGAAGCAGATCCGCCAAGGTGTCGATGAGGTCTTTCAGGGTGTCGCGTGAAGTGATACTGATTGCTGATTATATCTGTTCCCAGAGCGTGGCCGCGCTTGTCTGCCGCTTGTCGGTGGGTCACCAGCGCGGCTGCCTGCCTCCTTCTCTGAGTTCGACAATAATCAGTACAGTGGAGGAAGACCCTCGATGACGACGACCATCAAGCACCTGACCATGGAGGAACTGCACGCAGGGCTCGACGAGATTCGGCAGTCGCCGCGCGATGCGGGCGAGCTGAAGATGATCGTCCGCCGGCCGGAAGTTGGAGCGCGCGAGGAGCTCGATACCGGCGATCTGGACGTGGCCGATGGCCTCGTCGGCGACACGTGGCGGCGCCGCTCGAGCCGGCGAACCGCCGACGGATCGCCGCATCCCGACATGCAGCTGAATCTCATGAACGCGAGAGTGGCGGCGCTCGTCGCGCAGGATCCAAGTCGATGGGCGCTCGCCGGCGATCAGCTGTTCGTCGACCTGGATCTGAGCGATGCCAACCTGCCGCCCGGAACACGACTCGCGCTGGGCTCGGCGGTGATCGAGGTGACCGCGGAGCCGCACACCGGCTGCGGGAAGTTCCTCTCGCGATTCGGCGTCGACGCGATGACGTTCGTCAATTCGCCGCTTGGCCGCGAGCTGCATCTGCGCGGCATCAACGCCAGGGTCGTCGAGGGCGGGCGCATCCGCGTCGGCGACGTTGCCCGCAAACTGCCTGGACAATAGAGCCGGAGATGATGATGGTAAGCCGCAAAGCGCTGTGCGTCGCGTACGGCGCCATTGCGCTTCTCGCGCTGATCGGCACGTGGGGCAACAACGTCCGGTACCTGGACCTTGGCTTCCTCGGAGCCAATCTCCAGTTCTGGACCGACACGCTCGCGAACCCCGCGAGCCGTTCGATCACCGTCGACATCTTCTTTCTGGGGCTGGCCGTCTTCGTGTGGATGGTCCTCGAGGCGCGGCGCCTGGGAATGCGAGGGGTGTGGCTCTACCTGGTGTTCGGCATACTCATCGCGATCAGCGTCACCGTTCCCCTCTTCCTGATCAACCGGGAGCAGGTGCTCGCCGCCCGCGAGTCGTCGTCCACCGCCGGCACCCTGGGGCTCGGCGATGTGGCGGCATTGGTGGCGTTGGGGATCGCGTTCGTGGGGTACACCGCGGTCACGCTGATTGGTCCATGAACAGCGTCACAACGTCATCGTGGAACGTTGCCAGATTTCGTTGAAGAGGATTGAGGTCGTTCCGATTCGCACGGACAACTGCACGTCAATGAGATCGTCGGAGTGATCGTGGTGCTCAACCGGCCGAGTCTGCTGACACAGAAGTCGGTTGACCTGCTTCCCTACCGGCGCTCCCGTTTCTCGTCTGGCGCGCCGGTGCCCGTCGAGGCGAGCGACAGCTTCGTCCCGTCCGGGAACGTGACCTCGCGGGCGTTCGCGCGGTACGAACCGTCCTTCGCCTGGAAGCCGTCGACGGTGATCTCGACGCCGTACGGCAGCGAGTTCTTGGTCCAGCCACGGCGGATCAGCGCGTTCGGCGCGGCGCCTTCCACCGCCCAGACCGCCGCTTTCCCTTCCGGACTCGGCACCTCGATGTGGATCCAGGTGTGCGGGTTGGTCCACTCCACCTTGACGACCTTCCCCTTGATCTTGACGGGCTTGTCGGCGTCGAACTCGGCTGCGAACGAGTGGTGCGCGATGAGGGGCGTGGCCGTCGCAAGGAGCAACGCCGCACCGGCGATCACGCCGAACAGTTTCTTATGCATCGCGTGTCTCCACGACAAGAAAGTATAGCCAGGCCTCGCGCCTACTCCGAACTCTTCTTTTTCAGGTCGCCGTAGAGCAGCTCCTCGGCGAATACGACGCAGTTGTACTCGAGAAGCTGGACCTTCGGCTCCAGCCGCCGGTAGAGCGGCATGCGGATCGTCCATGGCCGGATGAACGTCTTCGGGTCCTCGATCCGCGCCTCATAGTTGAGCGAGCTCCCTCCCGGTGCCAGGGAGTAGCGCTCGGTCACTTTGAGGGCATCGCTGTGGTGATTGCCGGCCCGGTCGAACCAGGAGAGATCGTTGAAGCTCTTCACCTCGATGACCAGCGTGTCGCCCTCCCACCTGCCGTTCGACCACCCCATCCAGCTGTCCACCGGCGACTCGGTATGGTTGGTCATGTGGATGACGCGATTGGCGCCGGCGTACTCGTACGTGAAAAGAATGTCCTTCGTGCCCTGGACGATCTGGAACGGGTACGGCATGTAGGTCGCCCGCGGCAGCCCCGGCATGTAGCACTTGGCTTCCGGATCCGACTTGGGCCATCCGGCGCGGTTCTCCTCACGCTTCTTCAAGCCCTCCGGCGTATACGGGATGGTGCCGTTGTTGTCGGCGATCACGCTCTGTCCCGGCGGCATCGCGAAGAGGGCGCCGAGCTGCGCGAACGCCGTCGCGGCGGCGGCGTGATCCTCGAGGTTCCAGTTGGCGGAGTTGATGGCCTGCCAGATGCCGTTCAGATTCGGATGGCCGGCGATGCGATCCGATCGTGCGGGCTGCGACCCTCCGCGTCCACGACCCTCCACCCCGCCCTGACGCCCACGTTGTTGCGCCGCGATCGGCAGCGCCACGGCACCTGCCACCACGATCGCGAAGAATGCGGCCGCAAGCCGGTTACGCATGTGCCTCAGTCTCCTTCAGGTCTCTACCGTTTCAACGCCAGCGCGATGTACTGTCCCGGAGATCCATCGGCTCCGCCGCGACCGCCGCGTCCGCCGGCGGGGCCGGGCCCGCCAAAGCGTGCGGAGAACATTCCAGCGCCGGCGGCGACCGGCACCACAATGAACTGCCGGCCGTTGATCGCATAGGTCGCCGGCATCCCCTCCGACGCCGCGAGCAGCTCCGTCGACCACACCTCTCGACCGTTGTCGCGATCGTAGGCGCGGAATCGGCGGTCCGACCCGGTGGCGAAGAAGACCAGGCCGCCCGCCGTCACGAGCGGACCACTGCGCGGGAAGTGCGCGCCGGTGTTCGCCGGAACCCCGAGCTCCGGCGGGGCACGCATGGTGCCCGTCGGAATCCGCCATCTGATTTCTCCCGTGTTCAGGTCGTACGCGGTCATCTCCGACCAGGGCGGCCCGGCAGCGCTCATGCCGAGGCTGTTCACGTTCATGAACTCGTACGGGGACTCGAGTCGCGGCGGTCCGCCTTGCGCGAGCAGGTCCTTGGTCTGCGCGATCAGCTGTGCCTTCTGCTCCGGCGTAATGATGGGGCCCGCCCGTCCACCACGTCCGCCCTGACCGGGCAGCGTCAGCCGATCGACCGTGGGCAGCGCCTTGGCGACCACGTACATCTCACCGCGCGTGGGATCGACCGCTGCAGTCGCAAAGTTCGCCCCGCCGTTGTGGCCCGGCATGGAAAGGCTGCCCTCGAAGCTTGGCGGCGTGAACAACCCGTCGTTGCGAAGAGACGTGACGCGCTGCACGAGCGCCTCTCGCTCCGCCGCCGGCAGATACGGGTTGACGTCTTTCTCGGTGAACGTCTGGCGCGCGAACGGCGCCGGCTTCGTCGGGAAGGGCTGCGTCGGGGACGCATGCTCGCCCGGCACGTCGGACGGCGGCACCGCCCGCTCTTCTATTGGCCAGATCGCGCGTCCCGTCTCGCGCTCGAAGACGAACAGGAAGCCGTGCTTCGTCGCCTGCGCGACGACGTCGATGGTGCGGCCGTTCTGGCGGATCGTCAGCAGCTTCGCCGCCTGCGGCAAGTCGTAGTCCCACAGATCGTGATGCACCAGCTGGTAATGCCACAGGCGTTTGCCGGTGCGCGCGTCGAGCGCGACGAGCGAGTTGCCGAACAAATTTGTGCCCGGACGATCGCCGCCATAGAAATCGAAGCGCGGGCTGCCGAAGCTGATGAAGGCGATGCCCCGCCGCTCGTCGATCGTGAACTCGCTCCAGTTGTGGACGCCGCCGGAGTTCTTGTAAGCGTCCCTCGGCCACGTGTCGTATCCGAACTCGCCCGGATGGGGGATGCTGTGGAACACCCACAGAACCTTGCCGGTGCGCACGTCGTACGCCTGCACGTCGGCGGGCGTCGCGTCATAGCCCGCCCCCTGTGCCGGCAGCGACACGATCATCGTGTTCTCGAAGATGCGACCCGGGTTGCCCGTGTCCAGCGGCTGCGCCGCCTGCCGCTCGAGCGCGCGCCGCAGATCGACGCGGCCGTTGTCGCCGAAGCCGGGAGTCGCATCGCCGGTCTGCGCGTTGATCGACGTGAGGTAGCCGCCGCCAATGAACAACAGCCGGCGATCCGAGCGATCGGGATTCTCCCAATAGTTCATCCCGCGCCCGCGCATCGTTCCCTGCATCTCTCTGCGCCAGATCTCCTTGCCGGTGGCGGCGTCCACCGCCGCCAGCGTGTTGCCTGACGCCTGCAGGTACATCACGCCGTCGACGACGAGCGGGTTCAGGATGACCGTGCCGGTGACGGGGAACGTCCACGCCACCTCGAGCTGCGAGACGTTCGATGTGTTGATCTGATCGAGCGCGGAATACTGGGATGAGTGGGTGCCGCCGCCGTAGGCCGTCCAGGTTGTGTAGGGCCCGGCGCCGCGCGTGCCGCTCGCCGACGCCTGCTCTGAGCGAGCGACGCTCTCTGCGAGAACCGATACCGGCCGGGCGAGTCGAAGGGCCGCGTTGCCCGGCTGCGCCTGGCCCCCCACGCCGGTTACGAGGCCGCCGGACAAGCCCGCCGCCAGCACGACGAACCGGCCTAATCTCCGCATGAAGGTGGGCATCTTACCCCGAGGACCGCGTGACGTAGACTATGCGAATCATGCAGACGATGCGCATGGCCCTGCTCCGTGCCGCGGCGGCAACGATTCTCGTCGCAACCGCCTACGGCCAATCGATTCTCGGGCCGCCCAGCGAAGCGAACCACTTCATCGCGACCCCGAAAGGCTGGGTCCACCCGAAGACGCCGTGGGGCGAACCCGACATCCAGGCCACTTTGAACATGATGCAGGCTGCCGGCGTTCCGCTGGAACGGTGTGCCCAAGGTGGCCGCCCTGGCGGCCCGCCCTGCGACCCGAACAAGGCCTGGTGGACGGACGAGGAGCACACGCGGCGCATCGCGGCCGCCTCCGGCCGCGGCGACGTCAGCCGCCAGGCGGCCGCGAGGGGCGAGTTCGGCCGTGCGCTCCTCTCGGGTGCGACGGACCCGAGCACGCCGCAGCGGCAGACCACGCTCATCGTCGACCCGCCGAACGGGTTGCTGCCGGCGCTGACCCCTGAAGGCAAGCGCCGCGCGCTCGAGATGCGCAGCGGCTGGTCGCTGCCCGGCGAGTCGCCGGCCTACGACTCGCCCACCGACTTCGACAGCTGGGACCGCTGCGTCACGCGCGGCATGCCCTCGTCGATGATGCCGTATCGCTACAACGGCGGGTTCAGGATCTGGCAGGCGCCGCGCGTCGTCGTGTTCGAGCTCGAGATGATCCACGACGCGCGCGTCATCTTCATGGACGGCCGGCCGCCGCTGCCGCCGGCGCACAAGGCCTACATGGGCGAGTCGCGCGGCCGCTGGGAGGGCAACACGCTCGTCGTCGAGACGACCAACTACAAGGGCGGACTCGCGCCGATGATCAACCTGGCCGTCGTCGGATCGCCGCCGGGAAACCGCTTCCCGCAAAGCGACCAGATGAAGACGACGGAGCGGATCACGCGCCTGAACAACGAGATGTGGCTCTACGAGATCAAGACGGAGGATCCGGTCATCCTCACGCGCCCGTTCACCGTCCGCTACCCGATGCGCCACGACCCGACGTATGAGTGGTGGGAGTACGCCTGCCATGAAGGAAACCAGATCGTGCCGAACTACGTCACGACCTCGCGCTTCGAGCGTGCGAACCCGAAGCCGGAAACGGCGACCGCGAGTCAAGTGGCGGCGGACATTGCCAACGCGCTGGCCGGACGCTGGGTCGGACGTCCCCGCATCGCGACGATCGACTACGACATCGAACTGGAGTTCACGAGGACGGCGGACGGCGCCATCGTCGGGAAACTCGTCGGCACGACGCTGCCGAAGGAAGAAAAGATCGACAGACCGCTCAAGCGCTTCACGGTGAAGGACCGTCAGCTGAACTGGGAATTCCCCAACACGCAGACGTGGAACTTTGCGGGCGAGCTCTCCGCCGACGGCACGGCCATCACCGGCGTGGCGGGCAGCATTCAGGGCGGTCTGCGTGTGGAGTTCAGGAAGCGGTAGCAGGTTGCTGAAAAAGCCAGCAACCTGAAGGTAGAAGTTAGAACTTAGAAGTCAGAAGTTCTTACTTCTACCTTCTTAGTTCTCACTTCCGGTTACCGCCTCCCCAGCTCCTGGAACGCGATGTTCACGTTGATCACCGCGCGCGACAACGGCGTGCCGCCGTACTCCATGTCCGTCAGCAGTGCCTCCTTCGTGAAGACGGAGAATCTCGGCCTCAGCTCGGCCGCGATCTCCTCCGCGGTCTTCTTCCCCAGGCCGGTTGTCGCGGCATCGACGAGCGCACGACTGAACTGCGCGTAGTCGCGGAATCCTTCCCAGGTGTTGACGTCGCCGTGGCCTTCGATCACCGTGTCGACGTTCGGGATGCCCTTCACAGCCTGCTCGAGCGTGTCGGGCAACGCCAGCACGCTGCCGCCCGCCCTCGGATCGATGAGCGGCGCCATCTTCCACGCGAAGATGTCTCCGGCGGCCATCGCGCGACGGGCGGGAAAGACGATGAACGCGTCGCCATCGGTGTGGCCGGCCCCGAAGTAATAGAGCTCGATCCGATCGTCGCCGCTCCCGAGCGTCATCCGGTCGGTGAACGCCCGGTCCGGCATCGTCGCCGGATTCGACGCCACTTGCGGGCTGGCCGCCATCCACTTCCGGGTGTTCTCGTGTGCGACCACGTCGACCGACACCGGGAAGTACTCGTTGCTGCCGATGTGATCCGGGTGCGAATGCGTGTTGACGATCATCGTCACCGGCTTGTCGGTGACGGTGCGCACCTGGTTCATGATCGGCTCGCCGTTGTTGGGGAGCTTGGTATCGACGAGCACGACGCCGCCTTGCGTCACGAACACGGTCGTGTTTCCGCCGGCACCGGGGATCACGTAGAGGTTGTCGCGGACCTTCGTGATCGTGCCGGTCGGCGGAATACGCGGGCGCTGTTGCTGCGCCGCAGCGCCGGCCACGGCAAGACCCACCACGACGATCGCTGGAAGAAGTCTCCTGCGTGCCATCATCGATATAATACGATCTCCCCATGTCCGTGCTCGGTGTCTGCCAGTGGCTGGCCGGAACCCGCGGCAGCGTCGCGCTCCACGAGTCGATCTATATGTATCCGCTGGTGGAGTCCGTGCACGTGCTGACGCTCTGCGTCTTCGTCGGAATGTCCGTACTGCTCGATCTGCGCCTGGTCGGGCTGGTGCTGCCGCAGGTGCGGGCGTCGGAGATGGCGGCACGGCTGCTGCCGTGGATGAAGTGCGGCTTCGTGGTAATGATCATCACCGGCGTTTTGCTCTTTTACGCGATTCCGGTCCGCTCGTTTCACAACGTTTTCTTCCGCATCAAGATGATCGCGCTCGTCCTCGCCGGTCTCAACGCCTGGATCTTTCAAGTCGGCATCCGCCGCCGAGTCGCCGAATGGGATCTGCAGCCGTCGCCGCCGCGCGCGGCGCGGCTGGCGGGGATGGCGTCGCTCGCGCTCTGGGCCGTGATCATCGTCGCCGGCCGGATGATCGCGTACAACTGGTTCGACTGCGACAAGCAGCCGCAGTCCGACTTCATCAACTGGGCCGCCGGCTGCGTCATCGAGACGCCGGTTGACTGATGCTGTTGCCCTTCTTCCAATGGTGTGAATCGACCGCGCTCGGAACGGCGATCCGGATGTCGCCGTGGGCGTTCGCGGTCATCGAATCAGTGCACCTGCTCGGCCTGGCGGTCATCGGCGGAGCGGTGCTGCTGGTCGATCTGCGGATGCTCGGTTTCGGTTTGAGGAATCAGCGCATCGCCGAACTCGCGCGCGCGGTGTTTCCGTGGCTGGTGGGCAGCCTGGTCGTGATGCTGCTCACCGGCGTCGCTCTCTTCCTGTCGGAACCGCTCAAGTGCTACGACAGCCGGGCGTTCTGGGTGAAGATGATCAGCCTGGGCCTCGCGATGCCGTTCACGTTGACGATCCGCCGCACGGTGACGATGGCGGATGAGACACGGGTGCGGCCAATCTGGTTCAAGCTGGTCGCACTGGTGTCGTTGTCGCTGTGGTTTGGGGTTGGCGCCGGCGGTCGCTGGATCGGCTTCTCAAGCTGAACGCGGCCCAGGGTCCTCCATCGCCTCGAGCAGTTCGCGATACGTTCGCGGGCCCTCCGGCCCGAACCGCGACGCGACGCCAAGCTTCGCAATCGAGTCCTGCCGCCGCGACGCGGCCTCGGCCATGAACGGCTCGACACCGATCGCGCGCAGCGTCTCCGCCACTTCCTCCAGCTCCCGCGCGCGACGCTCGCCGTGGACGACAACGCGGCCGATCATGTAGTCGGCGAGCTGCTTCCAGTCGAGGCCGGGGAAGCTCTCGTTCATCGACGCGAAGACATAATCGTCGGCCTCGTAGCGGCTCGCGCCCAGCACGCACTCGCACATCAGCGACTCGAGACCTTTGACGAGAATGCTGCGGCACATCTTCACAGCCGACGCGCTGCCAATGGTCCCTGCCGCGAGAACCTCCAGCCGCATCCCGAGAGGGGTCATCGCGTCGGCGAACCGTCCAGCCGCCGGACCACCGAGCAGCATCGGCACCCGATGTCCGTACGGCGCGACGGGCGCCATCACCGCCGCTTCGACGAACGCGGCGCCGGCGCCGGCGATGACGGCGGCGATCTCCTGCTTGCGCCGCGGCGACACCGAATTGAGGTCGGCGTAGACATGGCGCGCGTCGAGGAACGGCGCGGTCTGCTTGGCCGCGTCGAGCGCGGCGCTCGACGTCACGGTCGAGAAGAGGATGTCGCTGGCCTTCGCAAGCTCCAACGATGTCGTGACCAGCGTCGTCGCGGTGGCGGCCGCCCGCTGCTGAATGCGAGGGCCGAGGCCGGGTGCACCAGCGTTGATGTCGTACGCGAACAGCCGGTCGATTCCTGCGGACCGTATTCCGCCGGCGATAGTGGACCCCGCTTCTCCGAATCCGATGAAACCAATTCTCACGGCAACCCCAACAACCGAGCCGGATTCTCCTTCGACATGAGCGCGAGCGCTCGCTCGGTGAATCCCTTGGCGCGCAGCGACTCGATGAAGGCCCCCAACCCGTCCGGCGGCAAGGGATTGCCTTTCTGGCCGAGATCCGACGACACGATGCAGAACTCTGGACCGACCGTGCGGATGGCGTCTGCAAAGCCGTCGATGCGCGCCGCGGCGCCGTCGGCGGCAAGCGAACCGCCCACAAACTCGATGAACGCACCGAGTCGGGTGGCCTCCTGCATCTGGCGAATGTCCATCACGATCGGTGGGTTCATCGCGTGCGTGACCACCATGTGCGCGACGCCTAGACGTCGGCCCTCCTGCAGCAGGAGCAGCGCCTCGGCCGCCGACACATGGCCAGTCGCCAATACGAGCCGGTGCTTCGCGATGAGCGAGATGACCGCTTTGGTTTCGGGCAGCAGTGCTCCAGCGCGGGCGACGCTGACGAACGGCCGATTCTCCTTCGAGTAGCGGACCTGATGCTCGGCATCGAAGGTCGACATCCAGACGAAGCGCCCCCAGCCGCCGGCGATCTGAGTCATGTGCTCGACGGCCGCGGGGTTCATTCCACCGACCGTGAGGTTCAAATCGATCCCACCGAAGACCTCGAGTCCCGGCGCCGTCTTCCTGGCGAGGAACGCCAACCCGGCCGTTGGATCGTAGTGATTCTTGAGCACGATGCCGCGCATGCCTTTGGCGAGCGCCAGCCTGGCGGCCTCGAGGCCGTCGAGCGATCGCGGCACGTTGTCGGGATCCGAGTGGACGTGGATGTCGATCGTTCCGCGCAGCACCGAGCCGAAGCCGTCGCCGCTCGTTTGGCGACGTGCGTGCGTGGCGATCGCTGGCGCGGTCAGCACCATCGCCGCGGCGACCACGGCCACAAGAACGCACGTCGAATGCCGTTCGACCCACCTCATGCCCACGGACTATACTCCCGACCGCGCAGCCTCAGGAGCGTCACCATGCACAATCACTCCCGGGTCATCGGGCTCGTTGTCGCGGCTTGCATCGTTCGTGTCGCGACGGCGTCGGCGCAAGCCACGCTCGAGATTCAAGACTATCTCGTGATGCCGGTCACGGGTGCCGTCGACGGCCAAGGCTCGAACGATGTGCTGCTGTCGCGGGTCAACACGATACGGGAAGAAGTCGGCGGCGCACAGCGGCTGTTCATCAGCGACCTCAACGGACCGCTGTACATCCTGGACAAGGCCACGAAGAAGCTGACGGTCTATCTGGATTTCAACGGCGCCGAGGGTAAGACGGGGCTCTTTCGCAAGCTGACGATTGAACAGGGGTACGGCAACGGGTTGAACGGCTTCTATCTCGACCCGGACTTCATGCGAAACGGCAAGTTTTACACGGTGCATATGGAGGACCCGGCGATGCCGGGATCCAATCTCCCCAACCCATCGAGATTCCCAGGTTTGAACGTGTCCGCGTACACGACGACGCATGCGATCAGGACGCCGGGGCCGCTCCAGAACGAGGGCGTGCTCGTCGAATGGACCGACTCGAATCCGGCGAATGCGACGTTCGAAGGCACGGCGCGCGAGCTGCTGCGCGTGCAGCTCAACACGCGCAGTCATCCGATGGGCGATCTCATCTTCAATCCGACGGCGCGGCGCGGCGATCCCGACTGGCGTGTCCTGTACCTGGAATGCGGCGACGGCGCGTCGGGTGAATCGGAGATGGTCGCGATCAGGTCCAATCCACAGCGGCTCGACAACCTCGTGGGGAAGATAATCCGCATCATTCCCGATCTGAACGAACACCTGGCGACGAGCGCGGTGAGCGAGAACGGCCGCTACCGGATTCCCAACGACAACCCGTTCGTCGCGACGCCAGGCGCCAGAAAGGAGATCTGGGCGTACGGGTTCCGCAATCCGCATCGGCTGAACTGGGCGGTCGACCCGGCCAACCCCGCGAACAACCGGTTGATCGCCAACTCGGTCGGACTCCACACGTGGGAGACGGTCTACCTCGTTCACAAGGGCGCCAACTACGGCTACGCGCTGCGCGAAGGCAACCAGCTATTGAAGCCGGACAACACCACCGGACCGCTCCCGCAGGTCGACAGGATTCCGATGCAGATTGGCGAAGCGGCGAGCGATCGCCTGCTCGATCCCACCTACCCGGTGATTCAGTACGGGCATGATGCGAGCGGCGGCGACTCGATCGGCAGCGGCTTCGTGTACAGCGGGACCGCGGTTCCGGCGCTTCGCGGCAAGTACATCTTCACCGACCTCACGACGGGGCGCATCTGGTACGCGGACTACGCGGACATGCTGGCGGCCGACGACGGCAAGCCCGTCACGACGGCGCGGATGGGCGAGGTCAGAGTCCGTTGGGACGATCCGAACGATACGCCGGACGCCGGCAGGAAGGTCTACGACTCGATGTTCCCGATCGTCGACCGCGCGTACCACGCGCGCGGTGGCAAGAGCGCGCGTGTCGCCGCACGACGGGCGGACCTGGTGTTCGGCGGCCGCGCCGACGTCCGATTGTCGATCGATGCGAGCGGGGAGCTGTATCTCTACAGCAAGACCGATGGCGTCATCCGGAAGGTGGTCGGCGCGACGGGATTCTGAATCGGCGATCGGACGCACAGGATCGTCGCGGCCGTCGCCTACGCCGCCTCGCGCAGCTTCGCGAGTCCGAAACTCGAACAGCGGCGTTTCTTCTGGTCCCTGACGGGATTCGCTGACCTCAGACGCTCAGCTCTCGACCGTCCTCCCCGGGTACGGTGTGATACACCGGCGGCATCAGGAATCGCGACAGCCGCGCCTCGTCCACTTCGCCGCACCACTTGGCCACGACAATGGTGGCCACACCGTTGCCGATCAGATTGGTGACGGCCATCGCCTCGCCCATGAATCGGTGGATTCCGAGAATCAGCGCCACCCCCGCCACGGGCACGTGACCGGTTGCCGAGAGCGTGCCCGTCAAAGCGATCAGCGCCGCGCCGGCGACCCCAGCCGCGCCTTTCGATGTGATCAGGAGAAGCGCGAGAAGCATGAGCTGCTGTGCCGCGCCGAGCGGCGTGTTCGTCGCCTGCGCGATGAACACTGTAGCAATCGCCAGATAGACGGCCGTCCCATCCAGATTGAACGAGTAGCCGGCGGGAATGACGACGCCGACGACCGATCGGCGGACGCCCATGTCCTCGAGCTTCTCCATGATACGCGGCAGCACTGATTCCGACGAGGACGTGCCAAAGACAATGAAGATCTCTTCCTTGATCACCGTGATGAAGCGCCAGATCCCGAACCCGTGCCACCAGGCGATTCCACCCAGCACCACGAACACGAACAGCAGGCATGCGAGGTAAAAGCAGGCGATCACCGTGCCGAGCTGGGCGAGAGTCTCGATGCCGAAGTTGCCGATCGTGAACGCCATCGCCCCGAACGCCCCGATCGGCGCGGCCTTCATGATGAATCCCACGATGACGAAGAACGCGGATGACAGCCGCTCGATGAATGCGACGAGCGGTGCGCCGGCTGCGCCGAGGCTCTTGAGGGCGAAGCCGAACAGCACCGAGACCAGCAGCACCTGCAGAATGTCGCCCTTCGCGAACGCATCCACGATGCTCGTCGGAATGATGTCGAGCACAAACGAGATCGCGCTCGCCCCTTTGCCGGCAGTGACGTACTGCGCAACCGCTGCGGCATCGAGCGTCGCCGCGTCCACGTTCATCCCGACGCCTGGACGGATCACGTTGACGACGACGAGGCCGAGCACCAGCGCAATCGTCGTGACCGCCTCGAAGTACACCAGCGCCAGCACGCCCGCCTTGCCGACCGTCTTCGCGCCGGCCGCGCCGGCGATCCCTGCGACGACCGTGCAGAAGATGATCGGCGCGACGATCATCCTGACCAGCTTGACGAAGCCGTCGCCGAGCGGCTTCATCGCCGCTCCCGCTTCGGGCCAGAGATGGCCGACGAGGACGCCGACTGCGGTCGCTACCAGCACCTGGCCGTATAGCGTTTTCAAGAAACGGCGGATAACCATTTCTTATGGCGAGTCACCCCACGAACACCACATGCAACACGAAGCCACGAAACCACGAAGAAGAATATCTCTCTTTCGTGTCTTCGTGTTTTCGTGGTTGCGTTTTTGGGGACGGTTGCGGATCGAAACGCCCTAGCGACCGGCCGGCTCTGGTGAAACTGTGCCGACTTCGCGTACGGCCGACGCTCGCGGGATGTGGTTGCGCACCGCTGCCAGCGCCGCGAATACCAGCGTCATCGTGGCGGCGATGGTCCCGAAATACCTGGACGCGCCGCCCGACTCGAGCGCCCAGGAGCCGAGCGTCGGGCTCACCACTCCGCCGATGCGGCCGAATGCGACCACGGTGCCGACGCCGGTCGCGCGGATCGACGTGGGATAGACATGCGCCGCCAAGGCGTACATCGTCGTCTGCACGGCATTGACGAGGCCGCCGGTCCACGCCAGCATCGTGAACACGGCGATGCTCGCCTGCGGCCCGATCGACATCACGGCCAACCCGACCGCGCCGACGATGGCCCCGGCCCCCATCGTCAGCATCGAAAGCCGCGACCCGAGCCGCATGATGACAACGGCCCCGCAGATCGCCCCGACGACGCCGCCGAAGTTGAACGCCGTGAGGCCGTAGCTCGCCGTGCCGACGTCGAAACCGCTTCTCGTCAGCATCGCCGGCACCCAGTTGGTGCCCATGTACACGGAGAGCAGGCAAAAGAAGAACGACGCCCCCAGTGCGAGCGTGTCGCGGCGGAATCCTGGGACGAAGAGCTCGCCGACCGAAGCCCGCGCGACAGCCGTCTCGGTCGCGTCAACGAACGCGGCGTCGCTGGGGACGCTATGGCCGAGCCGCAGCAGCATGGCGCGGAGCTCGGGCCACCGCTCGCGATGGCGGGCCATGTACCGGGGCGATTCCGGCAGCAGCTTGAGCAGCGCGACCACGAGGACGAGCGGTGCGACGCCCGCGACGAGGAAGAGTGCACGCCAGCCGAACGCCGGCAACACCCAGCCGCCGACCAGACCGGCGAGCGACCCGCCGAGCGGGATGCAGACGACCGTCAGGGTCACTGCGAACGGCCGCTGGCGCCGCGGCACGTACTCGGACGAGATTGCTGCGGCGTTCGGCATCGCCCCGCCGAGACCGAGCCCAGCCAGGAACCGGAGCGCGGTCAGCATCGTGACGCTCGTCGAAAACGCCACGAGGACGGTGAGGACGCCGAACACGAGCACGCTACCGAGAAGCGCCGTGCGCCGGCCGAGCCGATCGCCGATGAAGCCACCAAGAAAGCCGCCGATCATCATCCCGAACAGCCCGCTCGTCAGGACGCCCGCAAATGCCGGCCGGCCAAGATTCCACTCGCGCATCATCGACGGAATGGCGACGCCGATGCATCTGGTTGTCGAGACCGTCGAGGATGATGGTCAGCGCCGTGGCGAAGACGAGCAGCTTCTGATAGCCGCTCCACTCGCCTTCGTCGAGAACCGCGCCGACGTCAACAGTTTTGGTCATATCGATCTGCCACGAAAACACGAAAACACGAAACCAATTATTTCTCTTTCGCGCTTTCGTGGTTTCGTGGCTGATTCACATGCGGCGCTTAGTGCGTCGCCGGCGCCGGCGCCTTTGCGCGATGGCTCATCGAAAAGATCACGTGGAGCGACATCAGCGCCTGGAGCGGATGCGCGCCCGCCTCGACCAGCGGCGGCACGTGCTCGCTCACGAGGCCGCCCTTGCCGACGTTGATCAGCGATTCGGCGGCGCGCCGCTGCTGTGGGTTCAGCTCATATTCCTGGGCAACCGCGTCGAGGTTCGCGAGAATCCGGCTCCGCAGATCGGCGCTGTGACGAACTTCGAAGAGCAGCCGGTTCAATCCATACGCCTCGGCGGGTGGATGCTTGTAGAACTGGAAGCCCTGATTCTGAAACGCGAAGCCGCCGTACGGCGCCGCCACCGACGGCGTCGCGGCCTTTCGAGCCCGATGCGGCACGAACCGCATCATGCACAGACCGTGATGCCAGGTTGGGATGTAGTCGACGAGCTCGCCTTCCTGCCGTCCGATCGCGCCGAACATCGTGGCCCACGTGAGCAACTCGGTGTTGCCGACCTCGTCGAGCTGCGTGCCGGTCATGTTCAGCAGCGCGTCCGGGTTGCCGCTCTCGAACTGCGAGACGAGCCATCGATCGAAATCGAACTCCGGATGCAGATACTTCCGTGTGCCCGGAAAATGCGACATGCCGCCGCTCGCGACGAGCGCGACGCGTTCCTTCCGGCCGGTGATGATTTTGGCGATCGCCTTGCCGAGCGCGGCGCACCGCTGCGGCGTCGGCAGCGGGGGAACGTAGACATTGGTGAAGAACGGGATGATCGGAATGTCGCGCTTGCCGATGAGATGTTCGAACGGCACCGCGAACGCGTGGCCCAGCTCCGCGTCTTCGGAGTAGGCGACGTCGAAATTCTCCTCGACGATCAGCTTGTTGAGCAGATCCTCGGCCATCTCGCGATGCACCGGCACCTTGTAGGTCCGCCCCGCGAAGGTCGCGACCGCGCGGCTGCCGGCGATGATCGCGAAGGTCGGCACGCAGGTGACTGAAAACGTTTCGACGTGATCGCTGCCGAGAAAGATGATGACGTCCGGCCGTGTTTCGTCGAGCAGCGTCCCCAGCTCTCGCATCGCGGCGGCGGCCTGGTCGAGCTGCTGCCGGATTTTCATCGGGAGGCCGCGTGAACAGGTACGGTGTATGGCACGTGCCGACGGCGGCGACAATCTCGCCCATGGCTGATCTCCTACTGCGGTTCTTCGTCGCGGTACTCGCACGCCGAGCTCCGCGAGCCTCGCGCGGAATCCATAGAAGTCTAGTCCCAGTTCGCCGTTCCGAAGCCGCTCGCGCGTCTTTTGTTCCTTGGCGACCCGTTCCGTGCCAAGCTGCGCCACAGCAGTCGCAGCCGATCGCGGCACGACGACCACGCCGTCGGCATCGGCCATGATCACGTCGCCGGGATGCACCACCGCGCCGGCACAGACGACCGGGACGTTGACCGACCCGGCGGTCGCCTTGACGGTGCCCTGAGCGCTGATCGCTTTCGCCCAGACGGGAAAGCCCATGGCGGTGATGTCGGCGACGTCGCGCACGCCGGCATCGATCACCAGCCCGGCCACACCCCGCGCGCGCGCCGACACGGCCAGCAATTCGCCGAACATGCCGTCAGTAGACTCCGAAGTCGTGGTCACGACGAGCACGTCGCCAGGTTGGCACAGCTCGAGGGCGGCGTGAATCATCAGGTTGTCGCCCGGCTGGCTGGAGATGGTGATCGCGCTTCCTGCGGTTTTCGCGTTCGGATAAATCGGCCGCATATACGGACGCATCAGTCCCTGGCGGCCCTGCGCCTCGTGGACGGTCGCGACGCCAAGCTCTCCCAACGTTCGAATGGCGTCGGCGTCCGCGCGGCGAATGCGTTTGACGATGGTCGGCTTCATGCCGGCGCGAGAATCCTCTTGTTCATCCGCGGGTAGACGCGGCGGGCGTTCTCTTCGAAGATCTTCCGCCTGTCGGCGTCACTGACGCTCGTGATCCGATCGACATACCGCCTGGTGTCGTCGAAGTAGTGGCCCGTCTCCGGATCGATGCCGCGCACGGCGCCGACCATCTCGGACCCGAACAGGATGTTGTCCGGCGGCACGATCTTCAGCAGCAGCTCGATGCCGGCAAGATGATACACGCAGGTATCGAAAAAGATGTTGTCGCGAATCAGGTCGTCGAGCCGCGGACGCTTCAGGTCCTGCGCCAGACCGCGATAGCGGCCCCAATGGTACGGCACCGCGCCGCCGCCGTGCGGAATGATGAACCGCAGCGTCGGAAAATCCTTGAACAGATCCGCCGTCAGGAACTGCATGAACGCGGTCGTGTCGGCGTTGATGTAGTGGGCCCCGGTGGCGTGGAAGTTCGGATTGCATGAGGAGCTCACGTGCACCATCGCCGGCACGTCGAGCTCCACCATCTTCTCGTAGAGCGGGTACCAGTAGCGGTCGGTGAGCGGCGCGGCGGTCCAGTGGCCTCCGGACGGATCGGGGTTGACATTGCAGCCGATGAACCCCAGCTGGTTCACCGCACGCTCGAGCTCTCCGATACACGCGTCGAGCGGCGCGCCGGGCGATTGCGGCAGCTGACACACGCCGACGAAATTGCTCGGATACAAGCTGCAGACGCGGTGAATCAGATCGTTGCAGTGTTCGGACCAGTGAAGGCTGGTCGTGACATCGCCGATGTGGTGCGCCATGGCCGAGGCGCGCGGGGAAAAGATCGTGACATCGGTGCCCCGCTCGCGCTGGAACTTCAGCTGCGCCCCCTCGAGGCTCTCTCGAATGTCATCGTCCGAGATCGCGAGCGTGCCCCTGGTTCGCGGGCGCGCCGGGTCGCCGAGCGCCGCAATCTGCGCGTCGCGATAGACCTGCAGCGCCTTCGGCGCCGTGGTGTAGTGACCGTGGCAATCAATGATCATGGCAGTTCAGATTTCAGATTTCAGATTGATTTCAGATTTTCGAGCCTCCGTGTCCTCCACATCTGAAATCTGAATTCTGAAATCTGAAATGTCACTCACTCATCGCCTTGTCGATCCGGTCGAGCAACGCCATCGTGGGCACGCAACTCGCGGCGCTCGACTCGGGCTGGCGACCTTCGCGGATGGCGCTGATGAACTCCACGTCCTGCCGGTCGAACGCCGCGACACCGTCCAGCGCCACTTCCTTGCCCTCGCTGTCGGTCATCGAGTCGCGATAGATCTTGTAGGTCTCTTCTTCGCCGATGTAGCGATAGAAGCCGCCGAACGGGCCTTTGTTGTTGAACGACATCGCCATCGTGAACAGCGGGCCCTTCGGTGATTTCATGGCGACTGTCAGGTCCATCGGAATGCCGAGCGTGGGATGATCTGGACCCCGCTGTCCCCACACGACGAAATCAGGTTCGTTCAGGATCCAGTACGCGAGATCGACCGAATGGCAACCGTGGTGCCAGAGCAGATTGTCCACCCAGGAACGCGGCTGGCCGTGCATGTTCGTGTTCTCGCGCCTGAAGAAATACGTCTCGACGACCATGTGATGCAGGTGAAACGTGCCGTCCTGGATGCGGCGGCGAATGTCGCGGTGAGGAGACGAAAAGCGCCGCGTGTGCGTGACCATGCAGATCCGGCCCGACGAGCGGGCCGCGTCGGCAATCCGCTGGGCATCCGCGAGGTCGAGGCTCATCGGAATCTCGACCTGCACGTGCTTGCCTCTCGACAGCGCGAGCACCGTCTGGTCGGCATGCATGCGGCTCGGGGTGGTCAGGATCACGGCGTCCACACCGGGATGATCGACGCACTCGGCAAGATCGGTCGACGTATGCGGAACGCCGTACTCGGCAGCGAATTTCTTCCCGCTTTCGGCCTCGCGGCTGTTGACCGACACGATCTCGACGCCGTCGATTTTTTGTAGCGCCTTGGCGTGAACCGCAGCCATCGCCCCGGTGCCCGCGACACAGATCTTCATTCAGACAGACCTCGGTAATCGAGTAATCGGGTAATTGGATAATCGGGTAATTGAATTGTGGAATTTATGGATCCAATCAACCAATAAATTACCCGATTACCCGATTACCCGATTACCCGATTACCCGATTCACTCCTCGACGAGCCGCGTCGGGTTCGTGACCGCCATCGTGCGGACCTCGCCGGCCGAGAATCCGGCGTCCAGCAGCCGCTGCGCGAACATGGCGAACCCTTCCGCCACGGGCGGATTGATGGTCTGACCGAGGTCGGTCGAGATGACCGTCCGCGACACGCCGGACTGCCGAATGTTCGCGAACGCGGTGTCCCACGGCGCCTTCTTGGTATAGGTCGTCGTGAAGCAGTGCTCGATCAGCGCGCCCATGTCGACCAGCTCCTTTTGTTCGGCGCCGGTCAGGTTCTGCGACGGAAACTCGGCATGGGTCACCAGCACTTTCTTCAGGCCCATGTCCTTCGCCGTTCGCACAAGCGCGAAGATCTCGCGCCGGCCGAGATGGCCGGTGGCGAGAATCATGTTGTGCTTCGCGATGCGCTCCAGGCAACGACGCGCGGCGTCGACGAGGTTCCCCGAGTTATCGATCACCGACAGCGGCGGCGGCGAAATGCCTTCCGCCGCGAGCTCGCGTTGAATGGCTGCCCAGAACGGGAGTTTTTCGTTGCCGCCGTCGAGATGGCCGGCCGTCTCGTTGGCCGCATCGACGGTCGGCATCCACACGATCTTGCAGCCGGTCCGCCCGGCCAGCTCGACGGCCACGGGATTGAGTCCGCCGACACTGTGGTTGAGCGTGATCGCGCCGAATACCTTGCTGCCCGGCACGGCCTTCGTGACCACCTGTGCCCGCTCGCCGGTCTGGATGTAGTGGGACTTCAGGACGAAGCCCTTCATTCCGTGCTGCAGGAATTCCCGGGCGCAATCGATGTCGTCGATGCGCCTCGCAATCACGTCGGGACCGACGTGCACCTGCAGGTCGTAGGCGTTTTCGAGCGCTTTCCAGGCGGCGTCGGAGATCTGAGGAGAATCGGTCGTCACGGGGCGGCCATTCTACACCGCGGTTGATCCGGCGACACAGTCCGATGTCGCGCGGGTCCCCGGTGTCGCGCGTTGACCCTCATTTCTCTCAGTGCTAGGTTACGCGTGGAGCTCATATGAATGCTCGACTTGCCCTTGTCTCTCTCGGGGCCGGCCTGGCCTTCGCCCTCGCTGAGCACTCAGCGAGCCGCGTTCAGGCGCAGAGCCGAAACGATACTGCGTTGACTGGCGTGGTCTCGTCGAACGAGGAAGCCCTCATGGAGGGCGTGCTCGTCAGCGCGCGACAGGCCGGTTCCACGCAGACGATCACCGTCGTCAGCGATCGGGAGGGCCGCTATCGGTTTCCCGCAGCGAAGCTCGAACCGGGTCAGTACGCGCTTCAGAGCCGCGCGATCGGATACGACCTCGAGCGCGACATGACGGTCTCGGTCGTGCGCGACAAGACGGCACACGCGGACGTGAAGCTTCAGAAGACCGTCAATCTCGCGTCCCAGTTGACCAACGCGGAGTGGCTTGCAAGCTTTCCCGGCAGTGACGACCAGAAGGCTTCTATACGCGGATGCGCGCATTGCCACACGCTGGAACTGGTCACCCGAACGCGCCACAACGCTGATGCATTCGTGCCGGTCATCGAGCGGATGGCGGGCTACCCGCCGCTGGCCATTCCACTCATGCCGCAGCGAACGCCGGCGCCGCGGATCGGCGGCGGAGCAGCGTCGGCCGAGCGACAGCAGCAGACGTGGCGGCGTCAGGCCGAATATTTGAGCGGCCTCAATCTGAGCTCCGGTCCTCACTGGAGCTACAGCTTCAAGACACTGCCTCGTCCGAAAGGCGCCGCCACGCGCGTCATGTACACCGACTACGCGCTGCCGCAGAAAACGAGGCAGCCCCACGATGTGATCGTCGACTCGGCCGGCATGGTGTGGTACGCAGCCTTTGGCGAGCAGATCCTCGGGAAGCTGGATCCGCGGACCGGCAAGGTGGTCGAGTACCCGGTTCCCGTCCTCAAACCCGCCGCACCGAAGGGCATTCTCGGCATGCGGTTCGATGAAGACGAGAACCCATGGCTGGCGTTGCAGTTCCAGGGCGGCATCGCGAAGTTCGACAAGAAAACCGAAACGTTCCAGACGTGGAGTCTGCCGCCGGAGCTGAACGGCGACCACGTGCAGATCAATCAGGTAAGTCCGAGCCGGCACCATGTCGACGGGAAAGTGTGGCTGCAGGACGCGGGCACCTACACCATATTGCGGCTGGATGTGCGCTCCGGCAAATTCGAGGTGTTCGAGCCGTACAAGATCCCGCGGCCGAACGTCTACGACGTGATTCCCGACTCGAACAACAACGGGTTCTACCTGCCGCTCGGCAGCGAAGAGGTCGGCCGAATCGATGCGAAGACCGGCGCCATCACGATGTACAAGACGCCGACGCCAGGTTCGGGACCGCGCCGCGGCATGATGGACGCTCAGGATCGTCTGTGGTTCGGCGAGAACCGGGCCGATCGCATCGGCATGTTCGACACGCGCACCAGACCGCTTTCAGGAATGGCCGGCGCCGACGCCGGGGGCGTGGCCGTACGACGTGACCATCGACAAGAACGGCGACGTCTGGTCGGGCGGCGAGTACAACGACCGCATCCTCCGCCTGAACCCGAAGACCGGACAGTTCGTCGAGTATCTCCTTCCAGCGCACACGAACGTCCGCAGAGTGTTCGTCGACAACTCGACGACTCCGGTCACGTTCTGGGTCGGCAGCAACCACGGCGCGTCGATCGTGAAGCTCGAGCCGCTCGATTCGCCGGGCGCGACGCCAAGCCGCTGACGCGGCCTTCTATCGATGGGGCTGCTCGATGTTATAACCGTACTCGAATTCCGACGAGCCGTGGGCGGCCCGCCTGAGCCCCCGACGCCCATTGCGTCAGAACCGACGAGCAACCCAAGCGTTGTGACGATGTGTCACGATAACGCTTTGAAGGGTGCATGACACCTGCAGCACCAGACCTCATCGTGCTGTACCAGCATCCGGAATGGCAGAAGCCGCTCTTTGCGGCCCTCGACCGCCGACGCCTCCCCTTTGCAGCCTTCGACCTCACTCGCGCGGCGTTCGACAACTTCGAACCACGCCGCGCTCGGCTCTACTTCAACCAAGCCAGTCCGAGCGCCTACGTGCGCGGTCACACCAGAGCGGTGCCGCTGGCGCTTGCCTACATGCGAACGCTCGAGCGACTCGGGGCGCGGGTCCTGAACGGCGCGGACGTGTTCGCGCTGGAGTTGAGCAAGAGCGCTCAGGCCACGTTGCTGTGCACGCTCGGCATCGACGGCCCCCGCTCGATCACGTTCAACGACGTCGCGGCGCTGCGAGGGTATCAGCACGATCTGCGCTGGCCGGCGCTCCTCAAACCCGATCAAGGCGGCAGCGGCGCGCGCATCCACGTCGTCGGATCGCTCGCGGAGGTGGAAGCGCTGTTCGATGCGGATCCGTCCATCTGGTTGCCGGACAACCTGTTCCTGCTGCAGGAATATCTCTCGCACGATCCGGAGCAGGGCATCGTGCGGCTGGAGTTCCTCGGAGGCGAATTGCTCTACGCCATGCGCGTGAAGACGCACGGCCGATTCAACCTGTGTCCATCACCGGTGTGCAATCCCGACGAAGGCGCGAGCGCCTGCATCACCGAAACGCCGCCCGAAACCGTTCGGCCCGTGGAGTTCTTTCCCTTTCCGGATGTCCCGGCTGACGCTGTGGAAACGGCGCGACGGATCGTCGCCGCGGCGAGACTCGATGTCGGCGGCATCGAGTACCTCGAGACGGACGAGGGGCGGCGCGTGTTCTACGACATCAATGCCAACTCGAACCTCCGGCCGTCGGTCGCTGCCGCATTCGGCTTCGACCCGTTCGAGCGCGTGGTCGACTTTCTCGAGGAGCGGCTGCAGGCCCTGAAAGAGGTCTGAGCCGGAGCCGCCTCGGCAATTATTCGATTGACCATCCCGCGGCCGCCTCGGCATCTGGGCCGTGCCGCTGACCGGCGACAGGAAACCGTGTCCCGTGTTGAACTCGCCCGCCAATGAGCTCTACGCTCAAATCTCGGACGGAAAATGGCTGGCGTATCAGTCCAACGAAACCGGACGCGCAGAGATCTAAGGGCCTGTCAGACAACAACTGACTTGTCTGGCGTGCGCGTGGCGGGGTGAATCGTGTAGTTCCAGTCACCGTGGAAGCGATGGCGTTCAAGCCGGACGGTCGCGAGTTGCGCAGCCGTGACGGTGACGCCGCCGGGGTACGCACCGCGATCGAGTTCCGATCGGACACGGAGGCCGGACCGACTGTGCGTCGACCCAATGAGGCTCACGACGGTGGCGAGGTCGACGAGCGGCGTGCCGCGCCAGTTCATGGCGATGTGTGAAAACAACCGGTGCTCGATCTTGTTCCACTTGCTCGTTCCTGGCGGGAAATGACACACCGTGATGGCGAGGCCCGTGCGGGTGGCGAGCTGCTGCAGTTCCCACTTCCACAGACGCAGACGGGCGCCGTTGCTGCCGCCCGCGTCGGCGGTGATCACCAGGGACTGGGCGTGGCGATACGCCGGACGGCCCATCTGCTGCCACCAGCGCCGAATCGACTGGACGGCGAAGGTCGCGGTGTCGTGATCGATCCCCACGCTCACCCAGCCTTCGTTCCGGTGCAGGTCATAGACGCCGTACGGAATGGCCTTCCCGCCGGTCGTGGGGGTGGCCGGGATCACGAAGTCATGAACCCGCACGCGCTGCGGCGATTTCGCCGGACGCCACGTGCGGCCCGTATTCTTGAAATCCCCGATCAATTCCTTCTTCTTCGTGTCGACCGAAATCGTGGGCTGGTGCTGTCGTTGGGCCGCTGGTACGCGTCGCGCGATATACCGAAACTGCGCATCTCGGTCGACGTGTTGGCGGCCTTCCCGCGTCTTCACGTTGCCCTGCAGGCTGTAGCCCAGGCCATGCAGCAATTCGGCGACCACGGTGTGGCTGATGTGATGGCCCAGCCCCTCAAGCGCCACCGCCAAGGTGCGTGCGCTCAGGCACGTCCAGCGCAGCGGCGAGTCCGGATCGCCGGGCGCCGTGGGCTCCACCAGCGCGTCCAAGTCACGCAACAGCGTGGGATCGCGCTCGGTGGCTCGCTTACGACCCCCACCGGCCTTCCGGCTCCGTGGGCCGGGGAGCGTGTCGCCCGATGCGAGTTCACGCAGGCCTCGCTGAATGGTCGACGCCGCGATCCCCGTCGCGCGCGCCACCTGCGTGATACCACCGTAGCCGATCGCCTGGGCTTCCGTCGCCGCCCACACGCGGCGGGATCGCTCCGTCAACACGGGCGAGAGAGCCGCATGCTTGGCTCGCAGGGTGGCCAGATCCACAGCGGCACCGTACCACTTGTCGATCAGCAGTACAAGCTTTTAATTCCTGACAGGCCCTAACGTGAAGAGGAAATAGCGGATTATTGACGGATCCACGCCTCGTTGAAATGGGCGTGCTTGATCGCTTTGCGAATTGCTCGGCCTTCTTCGTCTCTCTTCGCGGTGGCCGGCGGAATGAAATAGCTGTAGCTCGCGTGGAGCGTGCCGTCCTTCGCCTGAATGATCGACGGGTAGTGATACTCGCCGCGCCGCTGCGGGTCATCGCTCGGCGTATCACGCTCGAGGTGCCGCGTCCACGGCCACGTCGCGCCCTCGTCCTCCGACAGCGACACGGCCAGACTCCATCGCCCCTGGTCGAGATCGTTGTAGGCGAGCACCCAGCGGCCGTTCGCGAGGGCGATGACTTCGGCGCCGGATCCGGGGTTCGGCAGGGTGGTGTCCTCGACGTTGCTCCACGTCTCGCCGCGGTCGCGCGATTTGCTGATGTGCAGCCGCTTCGGCGCGGGGCCGTTGTCGCGCATGTATGCGACCAGCGTCCCGTCCTTCCTTCGCACCAGCGACGGCTGAATATTGCCGAAGCCGACGAGCGGCGTGCTGGTCTTCCATGTCGCGCCCCAGTCGTCGCTGATGGCCATGAGCGAAAAGCTGAAGCCGTCCGAATAGAGCGGGACGATGAGCCGCGTTCCGTCGAGCACGTACGGGTGCGCGCGCGTCATCCAGCCGATGCGGCGCGTCAGCTTGTCGCCGGCGTCGCGCCGTAGCTTCTCCACGTACTCGCGGCGCCGGTCGTCGATGGCGACGCCGCGCGTCAGCCGATCGAGCTCGCGATCGGTGATCGTCTTGAATTCGTCGCCCGGGGTGACATGCAGCACCTCGCTGACATCCCAGCGGGGTGCGCCGTCGCGCTGATAGTCGGACGAGACCTTGTATTTCATCAGCGCGGTGTGCCACTCGTTCGCCAGAATCGTCGGCCACAGCAGCCACAACCGCTGCTTCGGATCGATGAACATCGTGGCGTTCGTATCCGGGTAGCCCGGCGTGTCGGCCAGTAAAAAGGGCTCGCTCCAGCTCCTCGTGCTCTTCTTCAACCGCGCGCCACGAATGACGACGTCGTCGGCCGTCCGCTCGCCGGAGCCGTGGAACCAGTCGACGAGCAGATCCCCGTTGGGCAGCTCGACGAGCATCGATGCGTGGTTGTGCCAATGCTCGAGCGGAAACACGAGCTCCGATTGCAGGAACGGGCGCTCGCTTGCGGCGGCGAGCCCGAGCGCAGCAATCAGCCAAATCGATCTCACGCTACTTTCCTCGACCCATTGTCCGCAACGGTGCGTATGACGTAAGGCGCGGCGCTACTGTATCATCTGGCCGGTTCGCCAGCGCAGCAGCGACGAGATTCCAGGAGGGAGATTATGTCGAGCCGTCTTGAGATTTCACGTCGCGATTTTCTGAGCGGGCTGGCCGCGGTCCCCGCCTCGATCGCGACCTCTCGTCTCGCACCCGGGTGCGCCGCGGACGATCTCCCGGTCGTCACGAAGCACGTCGAGAAGCTCTATACGGTCGCGGGCTGCCGGCAGCCGAACGATCTCCAGTTCACAGCGGATGGCTTGTGGATCCTTGATCAGGTCGATCAGCCAGGAAACAGAGTGTTTCTGGTGAAGCCGGAGACGGGCGCGGTCATCAAAGACCTGATGACGGAGTCCATACATGGCAGCGGCATCACGTACGGCAACGGCGCACTCTGGATCACCTCCACGAAGATGAAGAACCCGACCGACCCGCCAGTCACATTGAAGGTCGATCCGAACAGCGGCAAGACGCTGAAGTCCTGGCGGACACCTGGCTCCGGATTCTACGGACGGATGAATCCGGCGACCGATACGCCGTCGGGCGGGCACGGCCTCAAGTGGGTGGATGGCAAGTACTGGATGGCGGTGCCCGCGGGTGGAAGAGTGTATCTGATGGAGCCGGAGACCGGCGAAATCATCCGAAGCATTCCAGCGCCTGGCTCCACTCCGCGTACGCACGGAATCGCATGGGACCATGGATCGCTCTGGGTGATCAATTCCGACGACCGCGCCATCTACAAGCTCGATCCGAAGGATGGGCGCATTCTGGCCAAGATTCAGTTGTCGACGACCGACCCTGAACCCCACGGCCTCGACATCGACGGCAATGGCGTTCTCTGGTATTCCGATGCCGGCCGCACCAGCCTGATTTGCAGGTTGACGTAGAAAGGGCCGATTGCGTGCGCGGCGCGCTCGAGACGGCACGAATTGACACCTCTCACCAACCGGTGTATACGCATCACCGTGAGACGCGATACTGTGCGGTGGTTTCTCGGATGCGCGGGGATCGTGCTCGCGCTGGCGCCAACGTCCGCCCACCACGCGCTGGCGGCGAAATTCGACAGCTCGAAGAAAGTCACGCTGCGCGGCTCGGTCACCGCCATCGACTGGGCGAATCCCCACGCACACGTGTTCGTCAACGTCACCGAGCCGGCCGGACGGATCACCAACTGGGCTGTCGAACTGGAGAGTACGGTCGATCTCCGGCGGCAGGGCTGGTCGCGGAATGCGGTGAACGTCGGCGACGTCGTCACCGTCGAGGGAATCGCGGCACGCGACGGCAGCAAACAAGCGTGGTCCCTGTCGATGACGGTGGCGCGCACCGGGCAGCGGGTGTTCGTCGCGCGTCCGCCCGCAGCGCCCGCCGCGACGAACCAACCGACGCCGCGGTGGCCGGACCGCCAACCGCGGCTCGGCGCGGTCCCTGGAGAGACAGGATACTGGGCGAACCCCAGCGTGACGACGCTGGCTGAGAACGGCGTCACCGTCCAGGCGGATGCGGACGGGTTGCTGCGCAACGTGGCCGATGCGCCCCGCGTCGCGCCATTCCAGGACTGGGCGCGCGATCTCTACAGCTACCGCCAGCGCGCCTTCCTCAAAGACGATCCGATGTATCTCTACTGCCTGCCGCCGGGCGGGCCGCGTCAGTTTCAGAACCGCTACGGCCTCCAGTTCCTGGAGCAGCGCGATCGGCAGCGCATCTTCGTGATGATGGGAGGCGGCAACCGCAACTGGCGGCTGATCTATACCGACGGCCGCGAGCAGAAGGGGCAGGTTCAGGGCGACGCCGACAACCCGTTGTATTTCGGCCGCGCCGTCGGGCGCTGGGAGGGCGACGCCCTGGTCGTCGATACGAAGGGCTTCAACGAGCGCTTCTGGTTTTCGAACGGCGGCCTGCCGCACACCGACCAGCTGCACCTTGTCGAGCGGTTCACGCGCCCGGACTTCGACACGCTGCGCTACGATGTCACCATCGAGGATCCAGGCGCGTACACGCGCAAATGGTCCACTGGCTGGACGCTGCGCTGGGTGGCGGGGCGAAGATATGCCGGAGTACTTTTGCCAGGACAATCGACCATGAAAGCACGACTGCTGCCGTACCTGATCCTCGCGCTCGGCGCCGTGATCGCTCTGCGATCGGCGCCAGCCAGCGCGCACCATTCCTTCGCCGCGGAGTTCGATTCCAGCAAGCCGATCACGCTGACCGGCGTCGTCATGCAGATCGACTGGACCAACCCGCACGTCTGGTTCTATGTCAACGTGAAGGGCGAAGACGGCCGGACGGCGCGGTGGGCATGTGAGATGGGCGCGCCGCATCAGTTGCAAGGACGCGGCTGGCTCCGCAACACGATGAAAATCGGCGACGTCGTCACGGTGAGCGGCTCGCTCGCCCGCGACGGCAGCAAGCGAGCCAACGCCCGGACCGTGACGACCGCCGAGGGCAAGACACTGGGCGCTGCGTCGAGCGGCGAGCGGGGCGGGCCGCAGCAATGACACGTTCGCTGGCAAGCGCTCTAGCCGTAGAGGCGAAGCACGCACGGAAGGTTTCTTTTCCGGTCCTTGCGCTCTTCGCGGTCTTTGCATTCTTTGCGGTCTCTCCCGGCGCGCAGCGGCGCGGCGGCGGTCCGCCGCCACCATCCAAACCGACCCCGCACTGGCCGGACGGACGCGTCAATCTCGGACCGCCGCCCGGCGAAACGGGGATCTGGACACCGACCGGCATCGTGCAGCTGTCCCTCAACCCGAAAAGTGTCAATCGCGCGAGCCCGACGAGTCACCTGCCGAACGCCATCACGCTCGAAGCGGTGCCCTTCCAGCCATGGGCCCGCGCGCTGCATGCCTCGCGACAGGCGAACTTCGAGAGCGACGAGCCGCATACGCGCTGCAAGGCGTCGGGCGGACCGCGCGAGTTCATCACGCCGTACGGCGTCGAATTCGTCGACATGCCCGGAGACGAAGCGCGTCTACATCTTCGACGTCGGTGGCCCGCACACGTTTCGCACGATCTACATGGACGGCAGGCCGCATCCGAAAGACCTGGAGCCGAGCTACTACGGACATGCAGTGGGCCGCTGGGAAGGCGAGACGCTGGTCGTCGACTCGGTCGGGTTCAACACGAAGTTCTGGATGGATCGCGAAGGGACGCCGCACACCGAACGGTTGCATCTCGTCGAGCGGTTCACGCGGACCGATTTCAACTCGCTGAAATACGAGGCGACCGTCGACGATCCTGGCGCGTACACGGCGGTGTGGACCGGCGGCTTCATCATGCGATGGAGTCCCGGCACGGAGATGTGGGAGTACATCTGCCAGGACAACAACCGCTCGCCGCAGGGAATGGTCGGCGCGGATGCGTCGGTGTCGCGCACGAAAAGGATCGTTCCATGACGGTCGTCCGCCCGCGAAGTTGAGCCGCGTGACAGCCTCGCGGCTTGCCAAGTCGAAGCGTCGCGGCCGTGTGCGGTTCTGGTGTGCGCTCGTCTCCCTCGCGGCTGCGGTCGTGCCGCGCAGGAAGGCCATCCGCTGGTCGGCACCTGGTACGGCGAGTGGGGTCCGTCGCCGCAAGAGCGCCACGACGTCACGATCATCATGTCGTGGGACGGCAAAACGATCGACGGCACGATCGATCCGGGCCCGGACGCCGTGCCCTTCAAGACCGCGACGCTCGACTCGAGCACGTGGACCGTGCACATCGAAGCCGAACGTCCGGCCAAAGCGCTGACGCGCCGGCCGTTCGCTACGTGATCGACGGGAAGCTTTCCAACCTCGGATCGTACAACCGTACGCTCGCCGGCACGTGGACGCAGGGCGCAAGCAAAGGCGACTTCAAGCTCACACGCGACTGACTCGCCTGACGCGTGGCCGCGCCCGGGCGTCAGACGCGGTTCGTAAATGATCCGGCGGACCTCATCCATCTCGAGCGGTTGACATGAGTGGACGGATTTCCGCCGGCGCTGCTACTCTCGCGCTTCTCCTTCGAAAGCTGCGCGGAGGACGATGAAGGCCACCCTGCTCGCCGTCGGCGCCCTCGCGGCGATTGCCGGTGCCTCGCCCTGGACCCATCGCCTGGACGCCCAGGCGCAGAACCGGGCAACGAAGGTCGACTGGCCGCTCCACAATCTGGACCTCGCCGGCTCGCGCTACTCGGCGCTCGATCGGATCAACCGGTCCAACGTGAAGTCGCTGGCGCCGCGCTGGCTCTTCCAACACGGCGTCATCGACGGCGTCAGCAATCAGACCACACCGATCATCGTCGACGGCACGATGTACGTGACCGATTCGCGCGGCAGCGTCTACGCGGTGGACGCAGCCGACGGCCACCTGTTGTGGACCTACGATGTCACGGCGAAGCTCGGTGGCGGCGCGCGCGACGGCTATATCTTCCGGAATCGCGGTGCGGCCTACGGCGACGGCGTCGTCTACACGGCCGCCGGGTCGTACCTCTTCGCGCTCGACGCGAAGACCGGCAAGCCGATTCCGACGTTCGGCAGAGAGGGCCAGGCCAGCGTCATTCTCGACGTGCTGAACCAGCGCTACGCCGACGTGAAGTCGGCGATCAGCATGGGCTATTGGTTCACGACCGCGCCGCAGTACTTCAACGGGGTCCTCTACATCGGCAGCACGCGCAGCGAGAGCCACATCCCCGGCGGCCACGTGCTCGCGGTCGACGCGAAAACCGGGAAGGTGCTCTGGCACTTCAACACGATTCCCCAGGACGAGAAGGATCAGGGCTGGGACATCGCGGGTCCGACGTGGGTCGGCGGCGAGCGCAACGGCGGCGGCATCTGGGAAACCGCGGCGATCGATCCCGCGCTCGGTATGCTCTACATGGCGGTCGGCAATCCGTTCGGCGACAGCACGAAGCGCGCCGGGATGAATCTGTTTACCGACTCGATCATCGCACTCACGCTCGATGCCGGCCGGCTCGAGTGGTATTTCCAACAGACGCATCACGACGTGTGGGACTACGATTCGGGCGCACCGCCGATCCTGTTCGACATGCAGGTGTCGGGCCGTCGGGTCAAGGCGCTCGCGGAAGCGAGCAAGAACGGATTTCTCTACATCCTCGATCGCGAGACCGGAAACCCGGTGCATCCGATCAAGGAGATGCCGGTACCGGCCGGCAATGCCGGGCCCGGAGAGTCGCCATGGCCGACGCAGCCGATTCCATTCACGGCCAGCGGCAAACCAATGGAGCCGGTCTGCCCCATCGAAGCCCTCGACATTCCCGCCGAGCGGCTGGCGCGGAACACGCCAGTACCCGTTTTCAGTCCGAGGCGGCCCAACCAGATCGTGACGCCAGGCACCGGCGGCGGCACCAACTACAGCCCGCTGTCCTACAGCCCGCGGACGGGTCTGCTCTACGTCAACGCCATCGATCAGCCGTTCAACGGCGGACGCGGACCGAAGGGCTACTTCTCCGCCTACGACCCGACGACCGGCGAGTTGAAGTGGCGCAAGATCTTCGAGGGCTTCGGCCAGGCCGGCTCGGTCGTGACCGGCGGCGATCTCGTGTTCGTCGGCACCGGCAGCAACATCGCGGGCTACTTTTTCGCGTTCGATGCGAGAACCGGCGACGAGCTCTGGAAGTTCAACACCGGATCCGGCGTCTTCTCGTCGCCGTCGGTCTACGCCGTCAACGGCGAGCAGTTCGTCGCGGTCGCCTCTGGCGGCGGCGACCGCGGACGGCGGGGCGGGGATCTGATCCTGAGCTTCGCGTTGCCCGAGCGCTAGAGCAGTTTCCGGATCCGTGTCGTGCGTGGGGTCCGCCTTTAGGCGGACCGACAACGAACGCGATCGTCGGTGTAGGTCCGGCTAAAGCCGGACCCCACGTACGACGATTTGCGGCTGCGCTCTAGAAGCCACAGCATGAGGAATCCGGCTGCAGGAGGCCTCTCGATGAAGCGGTTGGTTCACGCTGGACTGGTTGTCGCGTCCCTGTCGGCGCTGGTGTCGGCACAGCAGCGCCCGGCGCCGGCCAGGCCGAAGATGGTCGAGGACGTCTTCACCAACGTCCAGGCGCTCAAGGGCATCGGCGTGGACGATTTCATGCTGACGATGGGCATCATGTCGGCGGCGGTTGGCTCCGACTGTGTCGGCTGCCATCCGTCGGCGGGCACCGATCACGTCGACTGGGCGCTCGACACGCCGCGGAAGCGGACGGCGCGCCGCATGGTCCAGATGGTGACCGCGATCAACCGCGACAACTTCAACGGACGCCAGGTCGTGACCTGCTGGACGTGTCACCGCGGCCGCGATCGCCCGGTCACCACGATGACGATGGACGTCGTCTACGGTCCGGCAACCGATGAATTCGACGACGTGCTCCCCCAGGCGCAGGGCGTGCCGGCCGTCGATCAGGTGCTCGAAAAGTACTTCAAGGCGATCGGCGGCGCCGAGAACCTCGCGCAGATCACGAGCTTCATCGCCGCCGGGAAAAGCGTCAGCTATCGCGGCTTCGGCGGCAGTGGCGTGGTCGCGGTATCGGCGCAGGCGCCCGACAAGCGCGCGACGCATATCACCTTCCCCGAGTATCCGGACCGCGGCCTCAGCGCCAGGATCTACGATGGCCGCACCGGCTGGATCGCCACACCGCTCGCCGTCGTGCCGAAATACGAGCTGGCGGGAAGCGAGCGTGACGGGGCGAGACTGGACGCCATGCTCTCGTTCCCGACGCAGATCAGGCAGGCGCTCACTCAGCTGCGCATCGGCCCGCCGGCCACGATCGATGACAAGGATGTCACGGTCCTGCAGGGGAACGGCCCGAACGGTACGCTGGCGACGCTGTATTTCGACGATGCGTCGGGGCTGCTGGTGCGCATGGTGCGTCATGGCCGCTCGCCGATCGGGCGCGTGCCGACGCAGGTCGACTACGCCGACTACCGCGACGTCGGCGGGATCACGTTTCCGTTCCGGTGGACGTTCGCGTGGCTGGACGGCCGCGACACGTTCGAGTTCAGCGAGGTGAAGCTGAACGTCCCGATCGACGCCGCCACGTTCGGCGAACCCAGCGTGGGTAAGTAGAGCCCTGGAGCGCGAGGCATTACAGCCGTTTTCCATTTCGATGTAGCGCTCCGACAGACGCAAATCGTCGTACGTGGGGTCCGGCTGTAGCCGGACCTACACTGACGATCGAGTTCGCTGTACGGTCCGCCTACAGGCGGACCCCACGTACTACACGGATCCGAAAAACGTTAGAGCCGAGCGGAACGGGCGGGACAGGCAGGAAAGGCAGGAGGGGGTTGGCCGAGCGATTCGCGGCGTCCGTTTTCATGCTGCTCCTCTCCGGATTGCTGTCAGCCGGTCAGGCTTCGACTCCAGCCATCGATGACCTCTTCAAGACGTTCTTTCGGGCTTCCACCGCGCGAGAGGCTGCAGCGGCCGTCGACCAGATCGTTGGCAGCGGTGTCGGGTTCGACGAGGCGTTCGCCCGGCTGAAGCGCGGCCGCGACTACTCCCGCGATGTGCCCCGCGGCGTCGTGCCAGGGAGCCGTCGCACCGAGACCGGCGAGTATTTCTACACGCTCGACATACCGCAGGACTACGACCCGGCGCGCAAGTATCAGGTGCGCGTGCAGCTCCATGGCGGAGTCGGACGCATCGAAGCCAGTACATCTCCGCGTCCGGGAGTGAACAGCCGGCTGCCGGGCGCTGAGCAGATCTACGTCATGCCGAACGCCTGGAAGGACGCACCGTGGTGGAGTCGTCGACAAGTCGACAACCTCAGTGCGGTTCTCGACATCGTGAAGCGGACCTACAACGTCGACGAGAACCGCGTGGTGTTGTCAGGCGTCTCCGACGGCGGAACCGGCGCGTATTACGCGGCCATGCGCGACACGACGCCGTTCGCGAGTTTTCTGCCGCTCAATGGCTTCATCCGCGTCCTCGACAATGAGACCGCGGATGCCGACGGCGATCTGTTCCCCAGCAACCTGCGCAACAAGCCGCTGTTCGCCGTCAACGGCGGCCGGGATCCGATGTACCCGGCGAGCGTGGTCGATCCGGTGATCGCGCACTTGCAGAAAGCCAGCGTCGAGATCACCTATCGACCGCAGTCCGCTGCGGGGCACGACACGTCGTGGTGGCCCGAGGTCAAAGATGCATTCGAGCGGTTCGTGGCCGATCACCCGCGAGTACCACTCCCCGATACTTTGACGTGGGAAAGCGGACCGCCGAACATCCCGAGCCGGGCGCACTGGCTCGTCATCGATCGCCTCCGCGCGGAAAGGACCGACGAGCCGGCGCTTCCCGACGCCAACACCATGTCGGCGAGCTCTGTCCCCGACTTCGGGATCCGGGCGAGCGGCACGCGCATCAATCGCGTCATCAAGGGATCCAACGCGGAACAGGTCGGACTGCGATCCGGGGACGTCGTGCTCGCGATCAACAATCAACCCGCGTCACCAGGCGCAGACGTCGCGGAGGTGTTCCGCAGTTATCCGACGGGGCGGCCGCTGCTGCTTACGGTCGCGCGCGGCAACGACACGGTGCGGGTGACGGGCCGCTATGTGCCGACTGTGCCATCCGGCGAATCCGACACGATGTTTCCGCGCCAGCGGGAATCCGGCCGCGTCGATCTCACTCGCACCGGGAACCGCGTCGACGCGAAGAGCAGAGGTGTGGCGGCGTTCACGCTGCTGCTCTCGCCGGATCAGTTCGATCTGAACCGCGCGTTGACGGTGGTGGTCAACGGACGGACGCTCTTCGACGGGATCGTTCAGCTGGACATCCGGACGCTGCTCAAGTGGGCCGCTCGTGACAACGACCGGACGATGTTGTTCGCGGCAGAATTGGCGATCGAGGTCCCGTGAAGGAACGCAAAGACAACGAGCTGAAAAGGATTATCTTCGTGGTTCTTCGGTGCCGGTGAAGATCTTCGTGCCGTCCGGCATGGTGATGTTCGTCGCGTTCGCAAATGCCTTGCCGTTCTTGGCGGCAAACCCCTCGACCTTGATGATCACGCCGTATTTGATCGAGCTTTTCTTCCAGCCGCGGCGCAGCAGCGCGCTGGGCGGGCCCATTTCACACGCCCAGTTCACGACGGTGCCGTCCGGACCCTTCACGTCGAGATAGATCCACGCGTGCGGATTCGTCCAATCCGCTTGCGTGACCGCGCCCTCGAGCACGACCGGTTTGTCCTGATCGAATTCAGCCGAAAACGCATGGTGCGCGCCGCTCGACGCGGTGCCGAGCATCACGCCGACACTCACCAGGGCGATCGTTCGTTTCATGTTCATCCTCCGCAGCCCTGAAAGGGCTGCGCCACTCTCTGCAAGCCCCAGGGCCGACACATGGGTCGGCCCTTACGAGGCGGTTTCTAGGGCACCTGGACGCGGATGCCGGTGATGTCGGTGTTCGTCATCAGCAGCAGATTCTTGTCGTTGCCCTCGAAGCACGCGTATTCGACCGGCACGTAGTCCTTCGGCGCGCGCGCGAACGCATAGTACGCGATGGTCCACGGCTGCGTGAACACCTTCGGATCCTCGATCCGCGCCTCGTAGTGGATCGTGTTGGCATCGATCGGCGTGTAGCGCTCCGTCACCTTGTACAACTCGCTGTGCGGAATGCCGTGGCCGGTGGTGAGCGATTCCGCCGGCACGCCGGGCGTCGCCGAGATTGCGCCGATCACCCAGTTGTTGCTCAGATTGTTCGTGAAGTTCGTCACCTCGACGACCAGGACGTTGCCCTCCCACCGGCCGCGCGAGACGCCCATGGCTTTGCGAATACTCGGATCAAGCGCCGGACGTCCATCGAGCGGGATCGTCCGCGTGAGATGATTCTGCTCGTAAAAGAGGACGACGTAGCCGGGCTTTTGAAGGATTTGATAGCCGACGACCGGCGCTGGAATCGTGCTGCGCGGAATGCCAGGCGCGAGGCACAGGACGCGGCCGTCGAGATACTCGACCTTTTCCTGGTTCGCGATGATGTCCTTGCGTCTGGCCAACGCCTCCGGGGTCAATGGGATCTTGCCGTCAGGTGGATCGACGCCCACCGGCCGCACGATCGCGCCCTCGGGCAGCTTCGGACGTTCGTTGAGGCTGAACGAATACTCGGCGTTGGCGCGGTTCGGCCGGCTGGCAATCGGGACCAGCGGGGTCTCGATCCCGCGTGGCAGCGGGATCGCGAGGTAAAGACCGCCGATATCCGGCTGGCCGTCCGGCGTCCGCGGCGGCACGTACGTGCTGACCGGGCGCGTGTACGGAGGATAACTCGCCGGCGCGGGTGGGCCGCCGCGTCCCGCCGGCGGCTGCGCACTGCAGATCGCCGGCGAAACCAGAGGGGCGATCAGCGAACCAATTGCAACCACGAAGCCACCAAGACACGAAGAGCAAAAAAGTCTTGTTCGTGTTTTCGTGGTTGCGTGGTTGCGTTTCATTGAGGCTCTCATTTGCCACCTCGCCCCTTGAACAGCTTCTCGTAGACGTGCTCGGCGCACTCGTAGTCGAGCAGCTCGAGGTTCTTCTCGAGGCGACGATAGATGATCAGGCTGATCTTCCACGGCCGCGTGAACACCTTGGCATCGTCGATCGTCGCCTCGTAATTGATGTGCGTGGCGTCCATCGGCGTGAAGCGCTCGACGACCTTGAGCGCGTCGCTGTGGAAGTTGCCGGCCTGGTCGAACCACGTCTTGTCGCCGAGGCTGATCGTATCGACGACCAGCGTGTCGCCGTCCCACTTGCCGCGCGCGTCGCCCATCCAGAAGTCCAGATCGTCGAGGTGCGGCGTGCCGTCCAGGAAAATCGTGCGGGTGGCGTGCGCGAATTCGTGCGCGATGAGCACGTGATTGGGCGTCTGCGTGATTTCGAACGGAAGCGGAAGGTACATCGCGCGCGGCACGCCCGGCATGTAACACTTCCTGAGTGGATCCGCCATGAGCCGGTTTTGAAAGTTCTCGTTCCGCTTCGCCAACGCCCACGGCTGATACGGAATGGTCCCGCCCTCCACGACGCTGAAGCCCGCAGGAACACCTTCGCTCGCGGAATGGCCCTCGAGGTTCCAATGGGCGGTGCCGAGGATTTGCCAGATGCCGTTCAAATCCGGCTTGCGATCGGGAGTACGCGGCCCGCTGTACGGCGTCGCGGTCTGGAGACGAGGAGGGGTCGCGCCGCGCTGCGCCTGGACAGCCTGCCACGCCGAAGCTCCGTCGCGAGCCGTGAGCGAAGGCGGGACGGCCGCGGCCGTCGCCATTGTCAGCAAGACGAGAGCACCCACCAGAGCCACGCGACCCACCCGACGTCCCCGACCTACTCGACCCACGCGACCTACTAGAAGTTCACCGTGAAGTTGAGACGCACGAACCGCGGGGTGTAGATGCTGGTCGGCGTGCCCCAGCCGCTCGGGCGCGGCGTGTTGTCCGTGTTGTAGATGTAGGTCGTGTTGAAGCCCGTCGCGTAGTTCGTGTTGAGCAGGTTGTTCAGGTCGACGCCGATGTCGGTCCGCGTGCGGCCGAAGCGCAGGATCTTCGCGAAGCGCATGTCGATCTGCGTCCGGCGCTCGCCCGAGTAGACGCGGTGATCGTTGTCGGCCGAGCGGGATCGTCGTGGTGCCGGTCGGCGGTCGCGCCCGGCGGCAGGTGGCCGAGCGCCGCCGCGATGACCGAGTTCGGCACCTGCCACTGCGCGGAGGTGTTGCCGGTCAGGACGGTGGCGCCGCTGCAGCTGCATCTCCGGCTGCGATCGCACGGATGCCGCTGACGAGGACGTCGATCTTCGGGATCGTGTAGCTCGCCAGGCCGCGCCACGTCGTCTGCCACGGCTCGACGTTGTGGCAGCCGCGCGGGTCGGGACCGAGCGATCGCTCCAGTGGCCGCGTTGACGTTGTTGAACTTCGTGACTGTCTGCGCAGGTGTCGACCAGCCCGCGGCCGGTGCCCGTGCCGATCTGGGTCGTCAGGCCGTTCCGCAAGCGCGCGTTCAGCGTGAACGTCGAAGCCATCCCAGACGCTGTCGCGCTCCGGACCGAAGTCGGTTTCGCGCGTCAGGTAGAGCTGCGGGGCCACGGCGTTGGCCGCGGCCGTCGGGACGTACACCGTGATCGGGTAGCCGCCGCCGTCCGCGCAGCCGCGAATCCTGCGGCGCCGTCAGCGTGTAGGTCTCGTAGTACGACGCCACGCCGCCCGCGCGCCGATTGAGGTCGTCGGTGACGAAGAACCCGTGGAAGCTGCGGTGGGTGTAGCTGACGTCCGCCGACACGCGCGGCATCAGCTCCTGCTGCAGCGTGACGGTGTACTGGTAGTCGCCCGGCCGCACGCCCCAGCCGCTCAGCACGCCGGGATTGACCTGCGTCGCCGCGCCGAGCCGTGCCGAAGTTCGGCGCCGGTGCCGGTCGCGGCGGCGCACTCGCCGTTCGCCGCCGGGTTCAGCAGGTCGCAGTCGACGACCAGGTTGCCGTTGCCGCCAGCGTCGCGTCCACTGGCGGTTCTGGCACGTCGCGGACGACCGTGAAGCCGGGATTGGTCGACGTGTACGGCGGATCGTTCGCCGCGTAGGCGAGGTAACTGGCCCCAGTTGAACTTGAGCGCCGTCTTGCCGTTGCCGAACACGTCGTAGGCGACGCCGACGCGCGGCGTGATGTCGTTGTAGGCATCGACGCCCGGCGTCTCGCGCGAATGGTGATCGGCGTCGGATTCGAGGAAGCGACGTCATCGTCGTGCCGTTGCCTTCGACCGGCGCGTAGCTCGACGCCCGGTCGTAGCGCAGCGCGCCCTGCAGCGTGAGGCGGCCGCGCGTCCAGCTGTCCTGGACGAAGACGCCGTGCAGGTTCGTGATCGTGCGACGGCCGAAGTCGGGCAGCCAGTAGCTGACCGCGTTCGGCACGCCCTGGTTGAAGCGGTAGGCGAGCTGCGTCTGGTTCGGCGATCGTCTGATCGAGCTGGTCCAGCCGGTTGCCCTGGTAGCCGACCTTCAGGTTGTGCGCGCCGGTCACGTACGACGCCGTCGCCTGCCAGCCGTCGGTCTTGCCGACCGCCCATCCCCACTGCTGCGACACCGCGGTAGGTGTAGTTCGGCTGCGGCGCATACCGCTGGCCGGTGGCCGGATTGATCGCGTTCGACTGCTCGGTGACGGGAATCAGGTTGGTGATGCCGTCGGGCGGCGGATGGCCGAAGATCGGGTTGTAGCGGAACGCGCGTGTAGCCCGGCCTCGAGGAGCAGCTTGTTGGTCGCCGGCATCGTCCACGACACCTGATTGAGGTAGAACGGCACGTCGAAGTAGCCGCGCGCGGCGGTCGACGTCGCTTCCGGCGACTGGAAGGGCGCGGCGTTGTTGCCGAGGCCGATCCAGTCGTCGCCGCGGTTGTGACAGCCCTCGGTGTCGACCTTGAGCGGCGTGCCCTCGCAGCGATGCTGGTACTCGGAGTTGAACCGGATGCGGTGCTTGCCGATCTGGCGCCGTCAGACGGCCGATGATCATCTGGCGGTCCTGCACGAGGCGCGCGTCGATCGGCGAGCCGACCCAGTCCCAGCGCGACGCGTCGCCGGCGTTGGCGTTGGCGGTGATGCCTTCCATCGCCGTCTGCGTGCTCGAGCGTGCGATAGCTGCCGTAGAACCAGAGGCGGTCGCGCTTGATCGGGCCGCCGAACGAGCCGCTGGCGTCGTGCGCGTGGATGATGCCCGGGCGTCTGCGTCAGGTTCGGGTTCAGCGCCGTGAGCTCGTCGGTCAGGTTGTTGCCGCGCGACCAGTCGCCGGCGAGGTTGAGGAACGCGCTGCCCGCTGAACGTGTTGCCGCCCGACTCGCGGCACCAGGTTCATCACCGGGCCGCCGATGTCGCTTTCACCGAGGCCGCCGCCGACGACGACGCCGACTTCTTCCGCGTTCGGCGTGTCGTAGACGTACGACGACACGCCGCCGCTGCGCGCGGCCGCGACGGTAAAGCCGTTGACCGTCATGCGGCCTTCGCCGGCCACCGAGGTCGAATTGATCGTGCTCGAGTGCGCGTTGAAGAAGGTCATCGTCGGCGACAGCGCCGGGCCGTTGGTGTCGACGATGAGGCCGGGCGTGGCGTTGAGCAGCGCTCCGGCGGCGCGCGCCGACCGGCAGCGTCTGAATGACGTCGCTCTGCATGACGATCTCGCGGCGGGCGCTCTGCACGTCGACGACCGGCGACTCGCCGGTGACGGTGATCGTCTCCTCGACGCCGCCGACTTTCATCTCGACCGGAATCGTGACGATCTGCGTAGCCGGTCAGCTCGATGTCCTCGCGCTTGACGGTGTTGAAGCCCGACAGCGTGAACGTCAGCGAGTAGGTGCCGGGCCGCAGGTCGATGATGCGGTACTGGCCCGTGCCGTCGGTGACGGCCGTTCGGGTTTTCTCGATGAGCGCCGGGCTGGCGGCCTCGACGGTGACGCCGGGCAGCACGGCGCCCGACGCGTCGCGAACGGTGCCGGTCAGTGACGCTTGCGCAAACACCGGTGCCGGCAGCAGCAGGATCGCCGAGAGTCGCCAGACACTTCGTCGCGATTCGCATACACGAGCTCCTTTGCAAAACGCCCGAGAGGTGGCCGAAGAATAAGAGCCCAACCCTGGGGTGTCAAGGCGTTACCGGGCACTTTGGACGGCCTGCCATGCCCGGAACACTTCCATGGATCAGCGCTGCGCAGGTGCTTTGCAGGCCCAGCTGGCCGCATCTTTCAGGTCGCCGGTTCCCTTGTATTCCGCATATTGCGGATACGGGCACAGCGGGCGTGTGAGGCCTTGCGCGCCCGTTCCCCAACATCTGATCGGGCGCGACGCCCTTTTCCACCCAATTCTCCAGCGTGCCGATCGAATCGAAGGTATTGACGCCAGCGCCGCCGCCGCAATGGCCCATTCCGGGCACCATGAACAGACGCATCCAGTCGCTCTGGTTCCTGCCCATCTTGTCGAGGACGGAGTCGTAGTACCAGATCGTCGTTTCCGGAGTGATGCCGGTGTCGGCCCATCCATGCGTCAGGAGCAGCTTTCCGCCGTTCTTCTTGAACGCGCCGAGATCCGGATTCACTGAATCCACGTACCCGACGGCCTTGTCGATGATCGGCATGTCCCTGTCGAGATCGAATTTCTGCCAGTCGAGATTCGGATCGTTGAAGGCGATCCGAACGATGTCGAACATACCGCCGGGCGACTGATTCGTGGCGCGCAGCGGCGCGGATCGGATTGCCGAGCGCCTGGCCGGAAAAGATCACTTCGCCTTTCGAGTTCTTCACGCCGCCATAGAACGTGTTGACGGTTTTCAGTTGCGCCGCCGTCAGGCACGTGCCGTCGTCTTTGCCTGCGGCGCACAGCAAGCGCGAGAAGTCCACTTTGCATTGTCGCGGATTGTTCAGGAATCCCTCTTTGAGAGTGTCGCAGGTGTTGGTCACCATCTGATTCACGAGGGCCGCTTGCTCTGCCGTGAGGCTTCCTTCCGGATGACGTGACAGCTCGATGCTTCGCGCGACGCCTGCGGTCCACATGTGGATATGGCGGTTCGCAAGAGAGCCGGCGATGATGCCGTCGATAGTCGTCGGGATACCTCTGGGCCTCCATCAGCGCCATGCGGCCGCCGGTGGAGCATCCTTTGAAGTAGGAGTATTTCGCCGGTCTGATCGTAGAAGGCCTTGACGATCTCCTTGGCTTTCAGCGTCATCTCGTGCGTCGAGCGGTAGGCGAAATCGATCATCTTCTCGGGATGGCCGATCGCCCAGTCGCCGCCGGGCTCCTGGTGGCCCGTGTCGGTGCCTGCCGTGGCGTATCCGCGCCGCAGCGCGTCGGGCATTTCACTGGTCCGGCCCTGGATGGATCCGGCAAAGCCGCCATTCCCAACACCCATGAACTTTCCGTTCCAGTTCTGGAGTGGCAACCAGAGCTCCATGTTGATCAGGGAGTCGGACGTCGGCTTGAGCGTCAGCTGCACGCGGCAATGAGCCGGGATGTTCGCCGGAGGCGCGCCGCCTCGCGCGGCCGGCGCACCCGCGCCGCGCGCTCCTCCGGGGCCTGAGCCCCTCGCCGGAGGCGGACCTTCGGGAACAACCGCCGCCGATGTGATGGCGGCATCGGCGAATGTGACGTGTGCCAGACTCTCGCACGGCACCGCAGCGGCGGCGAGAAGCAGAAGCGCGCTACCGATCATGGTCGACCTCCAGCCACGGAAAGACGCGTCACCGTATCACACGAAAAGACATCCCTAATCCGCGGGCTCGATCCGCAACAACGCTCCCGCGTCCTCCTCGGTGAGCAGGTACAGCAGCCCGTCCGGGCCCTGCCGCACGTCGCGGATCCGTTGATGCAGTTCGCGCAGCATCGGCTCGCGCCGCAGCTCTTCCCAGTTGTCGTTGAAGACGATCCGCTGCAGCTGACCGGTGCGCGGTATCTCGCCCTCGCGCATCCCGCCGACGAACACGTTGCGCTTCCAGTTCGGAAACCGCTCGCCGGTATAGAACGCCAGGCCGGAAGTCGCGATTGAAGGGACCCAGAACACAATCGGGTCCTCCATCCCGGCGAGCATCGGCGTCATGCGCGGGCCACTGTAGTCGCGGCCGTAGCTCACCGTCGGCCAGCCGTAGTTGCGGCCGGCCTTGATCACGTTCAGCTCGTCGCCGCCGTTCGGTCCGTTCTCGGTTTCCCAAAGCTCGCCATTGAACGGGTTGAACGCCAGGCCGAGCGGCACGCGATGCCCAATCGAGTAGATATACGGCTTGTACCCGGATTTGCCGACGAACGGGTTGTCCGGAGGGACGCTCCCATCGTCGCTCATCCGCAGAAACTTGCCGGCATAGTCGTTCGTCCCTTGCGCGCGATCCACGCTCGCGCGAGGTCCGGTGCCCGGTCCTCCAATGCCCATGTACAGCATCCCGTCGGGTCCGAACGCGATCCGTGAGGCTTCCATGTCGACATCGTCGGCCACGAAGACGTCGCGGACCTCGGTGAGCGCCGTTCCGTTCCAGGTGCCTCGCAGGATCGAGTTACTGGCGAGCGGCGCCTCGCGGCCGTCCACGCCTGCGGCCGTGCCCACGGGCTTGTGGTACGACATGTAGATCAATTTGTTGTCCGCGAATCGCGGATGCAGCGCGATGTCCATCAGGCCGGCCATCGTGCCGCGCGAGACGACGGGCGGTGTGCCGGCGACCGGATTGGGATCGAGCGCGCCGTTGCGCACGATGCGCAGCCGGCCCGCGCGTTCGGTGACGAGCACGCTTCCGTCCGGCAGGAACGCGAAGCTCCATGGATGCGACAGTCCCTTCGCGACGACAACCGCACGAAGACGGCGCTGCTCGTAGGTGTCGAACTCGAACGGACCATCGGCGAGCGCAGGGCTCGGGTACGGCGGCACCCGTGGGAACGGCGGTAGCACGCCGCGCTGATCGCGGACGGGTGGATACGGGTATTGACGATCCGTTTGCTGCGCGACGCCGTTCCCGAACCCCAAGCAGACGACGAGCGCTGTCAAGACGCAGCCAGCCATCCGCCTCGCGCTCAGACTATTGCGCATGGCAGGCGCCGCTACTGGGGCTTCGTGGCGGGATCCCAATGCTCGTCGGCCTTGCCGCCGACGAATCGCCACATATCGAACCAGGTCGACGTGTAGGTTTTCGACGGGTCCTTCGGGTCCTTGTACTCGCGCGCGATCACGACAGTGACCAGGTCGCCGTCAGCGAGCACCGCGACCACCGGCGTGGTCAGCTTGTCGCACGTCGGCGTCTTCGGACGGCTCCCGAAGAACTTCACGACCGGGTCGCGCCCCGACGCGACGTTTGGATTGTGCTGGATGTACCGCGCAGTCAGCCACTTCTCGGCTTCGTCCCAATGGTTGCACTGCAGCAGGTCTTTCATGATGTGGAGCGCGGCCTGCTTGTTGGTATTCAGCGTGGGGTTCTTGTCCGTGAAGAGCGCTTCCGGATTCGCGACGCCCCTGACCGGTTCCTGCGCAAAGACCGGAGCGGCGAGCAACGCCAGCAAGACGAGCAGATTCCGATGCGTTGTCATGGCGGCCCTCGTTTCTTTCTATCGCGCCAGCGGATTCGGCCGAATCTGGAACTTGACGATCTTGCCCTTGGTGCCCTTGCCGCCCTCGATGTGCCAGACGAAGTGCGTGCCGTAGTTCGCGTAGAGCGCGCGGCCCTTCCATCCGGCGTTCGGATCGTCGATGCGGCCGTCCATGCCGCGCGAGTAGAAGCCGAGCGGATACGGCACGCGCAGCGTCGTCCACTCGCTGCGTCTGCGGGTTCAGCGCCAGCAGCGCATCGGAGTTCGATCCGGTGGCGAACGGCGTGTTGGCGCCGAGGCCCGAGATGTTGTGCTGATCCACCCAGTTGTAATAGTGGAAGTCGGCCGGAATGTCCGTGCCCTTCAGCTTCGGACCGGTCGTCTGATAGAGCGTCCAGCCTTCGCGGCACTGGCTGCCGTCGATCTTCGCCGGCCCGTTCAGGTCCTTGCACTTGCGCACGTCGAAGCTGGCCAGGTGGCTGCTGGCCGCCAGCGCCGTCCAGACGACGCCGTTGCTGTCGATGTCGACGCCGCGCGGATCGAAGCCCGGCTCCGGCACCTTGAAGATCTGCGTCTTGCAGCGTCGACGGCGGATTGTTGCCGCGCTGCAGCCGCACCAGGAAGCCGGGATACTGCTCGCTGACGCCCCAGACGCGTGTCGTCCACCGGGCTCGGGATGACCGCGTACAGGCTGTAGCTGACCATCGTGTCGAGCTTCGGATCGAACGGCGCGGCGCTCCGCGTCCCGCGCGCCGCCGCCGCCTGCCGGTCGTGTCGCCCTGGTACAGCGCCGAATTGCCGCGACCGTCCAGGACGTTCCACGGCCTGCGTGATCTTGCCGTCGCCGTTGGTGTCGAGCACCTGGCCGCACCAGCCGCACGGCCTTCTGCTCGTCCTTCGTCTGGTCGTACACCTTCGTGTCGATCCAGCCGAAGATCGGACCGATGCAGCTCGTTGAAGTACACCGTCTCGTTGGCGTCGTTGTCGAACTGCAGGTGGTGCGTCGAGTAGCACGTGTCGATCAGCGTGAACTGCTTCGTCTTCGGATCGTAGAACGACGCCTGGCGGCCGCTGCTCTGCAGCGGGAACCACTCGGCGAACTTGTTGGTCGCGTCGCTGCACCACGGACGGATCCTGGTTGCTGCGAATCTTCGACGTCATCCACACGCGGCCCTTGCTGTCGAGCATCGGGTTGTGCGGATCGGCCGGGTTGTACGGCGGGTTGGCCCACAGATGCTCGTTGCCCCAGTGCAGCGACGGGCGGTTCGGCGCCGGGAAGCGCGACGGGACTTTCTCCTTCGGCTCGCGCGTCGGGATGTCGAGCGCGAACGTGCTTGTTCTCGTTCGGATCGAGCACGACGAGCTGGCCGTGGCCGGCCGAGACCGCGTAGATGCGGCCGCCGGCGTTCACGGTCGGATGGTTCTTGTCGGTCGAGATCTCGTCGTGCATGAACGAGTGGTCGTCGCCCACGTCCCACAGCGTCACGACGAGATTGCGCTCGACGCCCTTCGGCCGCGGCGGCGCCGGCGGCACCTCGCCCTTCGCGATGCGCTCGGTCCAGTCGGCGTAGGCCTTGAGCGAGCCGCTCCTTGCCCTGGTTGTTGAGCACGCCGTACATCGAGGTGCCGCGCACGCCGGTGCCGAGCCGCCACTCCCAGGCCTCGGCGTGCGTCTTGAGCTCCGGCTTCGCCTTGCAGCACGTGATCGACGCTGCGCGTCAGCTGGTTGCCGAGCTGATGACAGAAGTTGCAGTCGGACTTGAGCGAGTTGATCCAGTGGTTCTGCGTCAGCATCGCCCGGCCCGATGCCGTTGCCCTGCGGGCCCGGTGCCGGGGAACTCGCTTCGCGGCCGGCGGCTCGAGCAGCGACAGCCAGTAGTCGCCCGGATAGACCTTCGCCGCCTCCTGCGGCGTCTTCGCGAGCGTCGCGCGTCAGCGTGCACGTCGGTCGGCGCCGGCTTCAGTCTGGACCGGCGTCGAATCGACGAGGCCGTAGCCGCGGACCCACACGCGGTAGGTCGCCGCCGGCAGCTCCGGCAGCATGAAGCGGCCCTGATCGTCGGTGACGACGATCTTGATGAAGTTGGTCGGCAGATCCTTCGTTTCGGCGATCACCCAGACGCCGGCCTCGGGCCTGCGCGCTGCGGACGACGCCCGCGATGTAGCCCTGCGGCGCCGCGCCGCTGCGCCTGCAGGGCGAGTCCCGCCAGAATGCCGGCAATCACCACAGACGCGATCCATCGACCGGCGCGCTTCATATCAACTCCTTCGATCAGCCACGAAAACACGAAAGCACGAAATATGGCTGGTTTCGTGTTTTCGTGCTTTCGTGGCTGCATGACATGCGTCAAACATCCATGATCTCGAACACCCGCCGGAGACTCTCAATGGGATCCCGGCCGGGGGTCGGCCGCCATTCGTGCGCCACGTACCCGGTGAACCCGAGATCGGCAATCGTCTTCGCGACGAATCGATAATTGATTTCCTGCGTGTCGTCGAGCTCACGCCGGCCCGGGACGCCCGCCGTGTGAAAGTGCGCGATCCAGGGAAAATGTTCGCGGATGTTGGCGCACACGTCGCCGTCCATGATCTGGACGTGGTAGATGTCGAACAGAACCTTCACACGAGGAGAGTTCACCCGCTTGCAGAGATCCACGCCCCAGGCAAGATGATCGAAGATGGCATCGGCGCGGCCGAATTCCGGATCGGTGTACTTGCTGTTGACCACCTCGATGCAGATCGTCACGCCCTTGTCTTCGGCGTGCGCCTTCACGCGATTCAAGAGCGTGGCCGCTCGGTCCTTCCCTTCCTCGTAGCCGATGCCTCGGCGCTCGCCGCCGACGGTGATGAAGTTGGGCCAGCCGTTGGCGGCGCATTGCTCGATCTCACCGTGCATCGCCTTCTCGATCGCGTCGTGAAGCTCCGGCCGGATCAGCCCGTCGCGGATGGTGACGCCCATGGCGGGCCCCATGGTGCAGACCAGGCCGTACTTCTTGAGTGTGGGCCAGTCCTGCGGCCCGACGAGGTCGAAGCCGTGAAACCCCAGGCGCGCGGCCTCGCGACACATGTCGTCGAACGAGAGCTTGGAATCGCGGCCGAAGTTGAAGCGCATCAGCGCCTGCTTGATGCGTCCCTTGCCCGCGGCCGCGCTGGCGGCCGGGGTTTGCGCCCGCGCAGTGGCCGCCAGCCCGGCCGCCGCCATCGCGGACAGAAAATCTCGCCGCCGCATGGCGGGTGTTATAGCAGATAATCCGGGTCCGGGAGCACAGCAAAAGGAGACGGAGGGCACGGTTTTAACACGGAGACACGAAGGAACGGAGGAACACGGAGGCGAGGGTTCGACGGGCGTCGCGCAGCGACGCCCGTGAGTGGATCGAATCGCGAAAGATGAACGCCCATCGGATTTCAGGCGGGCGCTCATCTTTCGCGATTCAATCCACCCACGCTAGTCGGCCGGCGTGGCCGGCCGACCCGTCGAACCGCAGTCGTACCTTCGTGCGTCTCCGTTTCTCCGTGCCTCCGTGTGAATCCGTGACCTCCGCGATCTCCGCTACCTCGTTGAGGGACATCGATGTCAAGACACAACCCACCCTTCCGCGCCGATCATGTGGGCAGCCTTCTCAGGCCTCCGGCGCTCATCGAGGCGCGCCGGCAACAGCAGACGGGCGCCATCTCGAAGGACGAGCTGCGCCAGATGGAAGACACGCACATCCGCGATGTCGTCAAGAAACAGCAGGACGCCGGCTTGAAGAGCGTCACCGACGGCGAGTTCCGCCGCACCTTCTTTCACATCGACTTCCTCGAGCAGCTGGAAGGCGTGACCGTCAGCGGCGGAATCGAGACGAAATTCCACAGCCGCACCGGCGTGATCGATTTCGCGCCGCCGGCGCTGTCGGTGACCGGCAAACTGCGCCACGTCGCCGACATTCAGCGCGCCGATTTCGAGTTCCTCAAGTCGGTGACGACCCAGACGCCCAAGGTGACGATCCCGTCGCCGACAATGGTGCATTTCCGCGGCGGGCGGAAGACGATCGACATCCACGCCTATCCGGACATGGACGAGTTCTTCGCCGATCTGGCGCAGCTGCTATCGCGACGAAGTCGAACTCGCTCTATCGCGCCGGATGCCGCTACGTGCAGCTGGACGACACCAATCTCGCCTACCTCTGCGATCCGAAGCTCCGCGCGGGCGCGCGCGAGCGCGGCCTCGATCCCGATCATCTGCCCCGCGATTATGCGGCGCTCATCAACTCGGTCATCGACGGCCGCCCGAAAGATCTCACCGTCGCGGTCCATCTGTGCCGCGGGAATTTCAAGAGCGCGTGGGTCGCCGAGGGCGGCTACGAGCCGGTCGCGGAGGTCCTGTTCAACGAGCTGAACGTGGACGGGTACTTTCTGGAGTACGACGACGAGCGTGCTGGCGATTTTCGGCCGCTGCGCTTCGTGCCGAAGCACAAGACGGTCGTGTTGGGACTCGTGACAACGAAGGCCGGCGCGCTGGAAGCGCGGGACGGCCTGATCACACGCATCAAGGAAGCGGCGCAGTTCATGCCGATCGAGAACATGTGTCTGAGCCCGCAGTGCGGGTTCTCGAGCACGGTCGAAGGCAACCAGATCAGCGAACAGGAACAGTGGGCGAAGGTGCGGCTGATCGTCAACGTGGCGCGAGAGGTGTGGGGGGACTGACAGCGCGGATTTCAGAGTTCAGAGTTCAGAGTTCAGATTTCAGATTTCAGATTGATTGCAGATTACGGGATTTCAGATTCGTCCGAATCCCAATCCGAAATCCCCAATCTGCAAACAAATCTGCACTCTGAAATCTGAACTCTGAAATGTCCCCTACTGGCGCAGCCCGTATACAAACAAGGCGCTGCCCGCGGCGATCGCCACGTACTGTTTCCCGTTGACCGCGTACGCCATCGGCCCGGCCGAGACCTGACCGCCGACATTGCCCTTCCACAGCATCTCGCCGCTGCGCGCGTCGAGGGCGAAGAAGTAGCCTTCGCGCCCGCCCGCGAACAGCAGATCGGTTGCCGTCGTCAGCACGCCGCTGTCGGTGACGTCCGCCATCTTGAACTGCCACTTCAACTCGCCGCTCTTCGGATCGAACGCCAGGATGGCGCCGTATCCCTCCTGCGGCGTGCGCTGGTTGACCGCGCCCGGGCCGGTCCGCAGCGCCGGCACCGTCATCGTCGGAAAGCGGCCGACGTACTGATTGCCTGCCTTGTACTCGACCGGCCCTTTCGTATACGTCGAGTACGTGTCCATCCATGCCGGGATGTAGAAGTAGCCGGTCCGCGGACTATAGGACGGCGAGTACCAGTTTGTCGCACCCTGATTGTTTGGATACACGAGCGTGCCCTCGGGCGTGGCGTTCAGCACGCGCTTGGGCACGCCCTTCGCGTCGATCCCTTCTGCCCAATTGACGCGGACGAACGGCTTGCCCTGCAGGAATTCGCCCGTGGCGCGATCGAGGATGTACCAGAACCCGTTGCGGTTCGCCCAGAGCATCACCTTGCGCTGGCGGCCCTGCCACTGAATGTCGGTCAACACGGGTATCTGCGTCGCGTCGTAATCGAACTCGTCGTGCGGTGTGAACTGGTAGTGCCATTTCAGCCGGCCGCTGTCGGGATCGAGCGCCACGACCGAATCGGTGTAGAGGTTGTCGCCAGGACGAGGATCCGCATTCCAGTCCGGACCCGGGTTCCCCGTCCCGAAGTACATCAGGTTGAGGTCGGGATCGTAGGCGCCGGTGACCCAGATCGATCCGCCGCCGTGCTCCCAGGCGTCGGTGCCCGCCGGCCATGTTTCGTGGCCGGGCTCGCCGGGACCGGGGACGGTGTTGAAGCGCCACGCTTCGCGGCCGGTCTTCGCGTCGAACGCCGCGATGAATCCGCGAATGCCGTACTCGCCGCCGGCGGGCCCCATGATCACTTTGTCCTTGATCACGAGCGGCGCCATCGTGAAGGAGTAGCCGAGCTCGGGTTTCGAGAGCGACGCATCCCAGATCGGTTTGCCATTCTTCGCGTCGATCGCGATGAGGTGGCCGTCGATCGTGCCCATGAAGAGCGTGTCGCCGAGAATGGCCAGCCCGCGGTTCACGCGGCCGCAGCACACGCGCGCAAGAGGCGACAGGCGCGGCGAGTACATCCAGAACATGCGGCCGGTCGCGGCATCGAGCGCCACGACGTGATTCGGCGCCAGAACGGTATACATGACGCCATCCACGACCAGCGGCGTGGCTTCGAATTTCTCCGCCGGTTCCGCGGGCGTGCGCGTCTGGAACACCCACTGCAGCTCGAGGTTCTTGACGTTCGCCGGCGTGATCTGCGTCAGCAGCGTGTAGCGATGACCCGAGAGGCTGCCGGAGTAGGTCAGCCAGTTCTGCGGCTCCTGGCTTGCGCGCAGGATGCGGTCGAAAGTGACGGGCTGCTGCGCGTGCAGCACAGACGCCGCCGCCGCGAGCGCGAGCAGGAACATCAACCGTACGTGGGGTCCGCCTTTAGGCGGACCTTGTCTGATCCGGCGACGGTGTCTGGTCCGGCTGAAGCCGGACCCCACGTACGAGTCAACAGGATTGCGCGCAGCCATCATGGCCGGAGGCCTTTCAGGGAAACGAGGTACGCGACGAGATCCGCCACTTCGTCCGAGCTCAGCTTGTCGCGATACGACGGCATCGGCGAGTCTTTCCGCACCGTGAAGTCGCGCACGTTCGTGCGCGACAGCGACACGAGCCGCTCGCGTGAATCGAGCACCTGAATGGTGAACGTATCCTGATTCAGGAGGTGTCCGGTGATCGTCGTGCCGTCCTTCAACACAATATCGACGCTGCGGTTCGCCGGCCGCACGTTCCGACTGGGATCGAGAATCTTCTCCTGGAGCTCCTGCGGCTGACGAATCGTCCCGATGTCGGTCAGCTCGGGCGCGACGCGCAGACCCACGCCGTTCACGCGGTGACACGTGGCGCATTCGCCCTTCCCCGTGAAAATCACCCGCCCCTTCGCCATGTCGCCGCGCGGCACGCTCGCCGTCGCGCCGGCGCCGCCGCGGCCGGATGCCGGAGCCGCCGCGCGAAGAAACGCGACGATCGCTCCCGCCTGCGTCTCCGTGAAGCTCGTCGGCGACATCGTCGTACCGGGAATGCCGGCCTGGATGATGCGGATGATCTCGACGTCGCTCGTGGCGCGCCGGAATTGATTGCGCAGCAGGTCGATGCCGGGGACCATGTCGCCGCCGGGACCGTGGCAGCCGGCGCAGCTGGATTGATAGAGCCTCGAGCCGTTCTCGATGTCGGCCTGCGTGTAGCTGTGCTCCTGCGCCGCGACCACGGCCGCGATCAGCAGGCCGGTGAAGCACACCAGAATCTGCCGCATGTCCTGCGGTATCTTACGCAATTATGAAGCGCCGGCAACTCGGGACCAGCGGCCTCGCCGTTTCGGCCATCGGCCTGGGCTGCATGGGCATGTCTCAGAGCTACGGCGCGCCCGACGACGAGGAATCGATCCGCACGATCCATCGCGCCCTCGACCTCGGCGTCACGCTGATCGACACGGCCGATGCCTACGGCAAGGGCGGCGCCAATGAACGGCTCGTCGGCGGCGCGATTCGCGCCCGCCGCGACGAGGTCGTCCTGGCCACCAAGTTCGGCCTCGTTCCGCCACCCGGCGGCGGGCCTGCAACAGAGGTCGATGCGCGGCCCGAGCGCGTGCGCGCCTGTTGCGAGGCGAGCCTGCAGCGGCTCGGCGTGGACGCGATCGACCTCTATTACTTGCACCGGATTGATCCGGCGGTCCCTGTCGAGGAGACTGTAGGAGCGATGTCCGATCTCGTGCGCGAGGGCAAAGTCCGCTACCTCGGTCTCTCGGAAGCGGGACCGCGGTCGCTGCGGCGCGCGCACGCGACGCATCCGATCGCAGCGTTGCAAAGCGAGTACTCATTGTGGACGCGTGAGCCGGAAACGAGCGTGGTGGCGGTGTGCCGCGAGCTCGGGATCGGCTTCGTCGCGTTCAGCCCGCTCGGCCGCGGCTTTCTGACCGCCACCGTCAAGGATCCGTCCTCGTTCGCCGAGAACGACGTGCGCCGCAAGATGCCGCGCTTCCAGCCCGACAACCTGGCGACGAACGTGGCGCTGACGGACAGGCTCGAGGAGTTGGCGCGCACCAAGGGCTGCTCGGCGGCCCAGCTCGCGCTGGCGTGGCTGCTGGCCAGAGGCCCTGACGTCGGGGGTGCCCCGCCCGCTGTTGAAATTCAGCGGCGGCTCGGGTGACATTCTACGCGACGTTCTCCACTGAGACTGCGATGCCGAGCTGCTGATCGCGAGCACGAAGAGCCGCGACGAGCTTCGGCATATCCTTGTGCCCTTTCAGTCGGCGAAAGCCCTTCACGGCTTCGAGGACCGCGGCGGCGGTCCAGCGCAGCACCATCTGGCCACCACGCCAGCGTTTGACGTTCCGCTTCACATGCCGGGTGCGGCTGATCAGACTCTCGATCGCATTGGTCGTGGCGAGCGACTGCCGGAGGCGATCAGACAGACCGAGTGCGATCACGGTGAGCGTCTCGTCGAGTCCTTCGCGGACGCTTGCCGCGGCACTCGGATAGCGATCCTCGAGGCGTCGCGCCAAATCCTGCAGCAAGCGGCGCGCGGGCGCGACCTCCGTCTGCTTGTAGGCGCGGGCGACGATCGCCCGAACCCACGGACGCTGCCCCTCCGGCAGATGCTCGAGGATGTTCCTGAGCTTGTGGACCTGGCAGCGATGTATCAACGCCGCTGCACCGAACGTCTGCGTCACCGCTTTGTGCAGCGCCTTCGAGCCATCGAGGATGACCAAGAGGCTGCAATCGGTCCTGAGGCCACGGCTTTGGAGATCGGCCAAGAGGCTTTGACAGACAGCGGCATTCTCGGTGGAACCATCCCACAGGCCGAGCGCGTGTTTGGCACCGGTGGTATCGATGCCGAGGGCGACCACGATGCAGTGCTCACCGATGTGAACGCCATCAATCAACAGCGCCACGAGGTCGAGGGCATCGAGTGCGGTCGATCGCCAGGCGGCGAGCTGCGACTTGGTCTTGGCGACGAACCGCCGACTCACCGCGCTCTTGCTCGTGCCCCGCGTGCGGATCTCCGGGCCCGTGGGTTCGAGGCTGCGGCCGTATTGCCGGGTCGCGACGCCCAGGAGCATCTGCTCGACGACGCGACGATTCAATGGGTCGGTGTCGGCGAACGCCTCAAACGTCGGCAGCGCGACCTCGTGGCCATCCGCCCGAACGCGGGGCCGGCGAATCTGCACCTTGCGGCCGCCGAGGACGACCTCGCTGCACACCCTCCCCGCGCGCGACGCCACCCGCGCAGCCTGATGCTGATACCGCGGGCCGCAGATGGCCGTCCGATCCGCTTCGAGCATCGTGGTGAGGACCTTCAGGCCTGAGGCGACGGCGAGTTCCATCAGCTCGGCTCGGGTATCGATGAGGAGATCGACGAGTGGCAGGTGACGCTGCGTCAGTGAATCGACTTGGTGGGCCCGATCGACTGTGCGAGACTCTCGTTTCATGGCGGCTCCTTGTTGGCGGGCTCTTCGCCCTGGCTTAGTCACCGGTCGTATAGCACGACCAGTGAGGAGCCGCCGCTTCTAAATTTCAACAGCTAGAGGGACATCCCCCTGACGTCGTGCCAATCCCCGGAACCAAGCGAAGTCGTTACGTCGAAGAAAACGCGGCGGCCGCCGATCTGTCGCTGACGGCCGAGGAGAGAGCCGTGCTCGAGGCAGCGTTCCCGATTGGCGCGGCGGCCGGAACACGATATCCGGCAGCCAGCATGCGCCTGCTCGAGACGGAGCAGGCGCGATGACGGCCGCTTCCCTAGGGGCCAGGGATTGGGGGTTAGGGCTTCGGACTAATCCCGAATCCCTAACCCCTGCTCTCAGAAGCTGAACGTGACGCTGAACCGCGCGAACCGCGGCTGGAGGATCGTGGCCGGGTCGAGCCACGCGCCGCCGTTCGGCTGGTTGTACTCGTATTGCGTCTGGTAGGTCAACGCCTGGTTGCTGTTCAGGAGGTTGCCGAGATCCACGCCGATATTCGTTCGCGTGTTGTGGTGCCGGACGATCTTCGCGAACCGCATGTCGATCTGATTCCGGCGCGGGCCGTACAGCCGGTGATCAGTGTCAAGCAGCGGTACGAGCGTCGTGCCGGTCGCCAGCGCGCCCGGCGGCAGACGGCCGAGGAGCTGCTGGACGACCGTATTCGGCACCTGCCACTGTGCACCATTCCCCGCGGCGCCGGTCAGAAGGAGGTTCGTGTTGAACGCAATCCCGGACTGCGAGCGCATCGTGGCCGCGATGAGCACATCGATCCGTGGAATCGTGTACGCCGCCGAGCCGCGCAGCGTCGTCAGCAACGGTTCCACGTTGTGGCAATTCCGCGGGTCGGGGCTGTCGATGAGGACCTGAGTCGCGCAGTTGTCGGTCACAGCGCGTCCCGTGCTCGTGCCAACCTGCAGGTTCAGCGAATTTGGCAGCCGCGCGTTCAGCGTGATGTCCGCGCCGTGCCAGTAGTCGTTTCGCTCTGGGCCGAAGTCGCTGTCGGTCGTGATGTAGTTCTGCGCGCCTCGAGCCGCCGCCGCCGCGGTCAACGTGTACATCGCAATCGGGTAGCCGCCGCCGCCCGGGAGACGTGAATCTGTTGGTGCCGCGATCACCCACTTCTGGTAGTCCGACGGAGCGACGAGCACGTTGTCGGTGACGGTTCCCTGGCCAGCCGGTGTGCCGTACTTGAATCGGAAATGGCGGCGGTTGTAGCCGGCCTCGAGCGAGACGCGCTCCATCAGCTCGTGTTGCAGGTTGACGCCCCATTGCCAGTCGTTCGGCCTGACACCCCATCCGTGGAGGAGCTCCGGATTGACGCGGGCAACATTGTTGCCCGTCTTGCCGAAGTTCAGCAAATTGCCGGTGACCGCGCCGCACGTGTCCCGGCCCGGCCCGCTCTGCGCCGCCGGGTTCAGGATGTCGCAGTCGACCACGTAGTTGCCGTTGTCGTCGGACCAGTTGCGGTCCACTGTCGTGACGATCTTCGTAGCTTGCGCCGGGTTGTTGAGCGTGTAGCGGCTGTCGTTCGTCGCCGGCGCCAGGTAGTGTCCGAGGTTGAACTTGATCGCCGTCTTGCCGTTGCCGAACAGGTCGTACGCGGCGCCAAAACGCGGCGTGATGTCGTTGAACGCGTCGACCCCCGGTGTCAGCGGGAACGTGATTGGCGCCGCATTGAACCGCGACGTGACGTCGTTGCCATTGCCTTCGGCCGGGCTGAGGCTCCACGCGTGGTCGTATCGCAAGCCGGCCTGCAACGTCAGGCGTCCGCGTGTCCAGGTGTCCTGCACGTACAGCGAGTTGGTTCTCGAGCGATCGGCCGTCTGCCACGTCGGCAGGCGGTACGTGAACCGATTGGCGATGCGATTCTGGAATCGGTACGCGAGCAGCGAATCGTTCGTCACGGTCAGCGTGTTGTAGATCGCGTAGTAACCCTGGTAGCCGACCTTGAAGCTGTGCGTGCCCGTGACGTACGACATCGACGCGCGCCAGCTGCCGGAGTTATTCCAGTTGTTGAAGTAGCTGTTCACGGCGCGATAGGTGAAGTTCGCGTTGTGGCCGTCGATCGCCGACACTTCCGTCACCGGAATCAGGGCCATCGTCCCGTCCGGCGGAACAATTCCAGGTCCACCGTTGGTCCAGTACGCGTATCGGCTGAAGCCGGCTTCCAGCAACGTCCGACCGGTGATGGGCGCCGTCCACGTGGCCTGAGTGACGTAATACGGCAGCTTGAAGTAGCCGGTGTTCGCCTCGGGCGACTGCGTCGCGGAACCGAGGCCGATCCAATCGGCGCCGCGCTGCCGGCATCCCTCGCCCGCCGTCGTCAGCGTCGACCCCTCGCACCGCAGCTGGTATTCGTGGGTAAACATCACGCGGTTCACCGGCGTCACTTGCGCGGTCAATCGCCCCTGGAAGATGTTGCGCCCCTGAACGTTGCGCCCTGGGAGGACCGGATCCTTCAGATAGTCCCAGTGCGCCGGGTCGAGCGCGTACTTGTTCGCAAACACGCCTTCGACGCCCTGCGCAGTCTCGAATTTGCGAAAGGCGGCCCAGAACCACAGCTTGTCGGGTTTGATCGGCCCGCCGTACGAGGGGTTGAAATCGTAGGAGCCGATGATACCCGGGCCAAGCGTGATCGGCGTCTGCAGCTTCCGCAGATGATCGTCGAGGTTGTCGCCGCGCGACCAGTCGCCGGCGGTGTTCCAGAACACTTGACCCGCGAACCGGTTGCCGCCTGACTTCGGCACCAGATTCATCACCGGCCCGCCCACGTCGCTCTCGGCCATGCCGCCCGATACCATCACCGAGACTTCCTCGACGTTGTTCGCGTCGTAGGTGAGCGACGAGACGCCGCCGCCGTTGAAGGACGCGGCGACGTTCATGCCGTTGATCGTCATGCGGCCTTCATTGTTGTTGCCGCCGCGCGCCGTGAAGAACGTCATGGTCGGCGTGTTGGCCAGACCGTTGGCGTCGACGGTCACGCCCGGGATCGCGTTCAGGATCGCGCCGTAGGCGTGCGTGCCGGGAAGGTTCTCGATCACATCGCCTTTCAGCACCACCTCGCGCTTCGCGCTCTGGATGTCGACCACAGGCGACGCGCCGGTCACTGTTACGCTTTCTTCCAGCGCGCCGATGCGCATCTCGATCGGAATGGTGACCACTGCCGTGCCGGACAACTCGACGCCCTCGCGCACGACTCTGCTGAACCCGGCCAGCGCGAACGTCACGGTGAAGGAGCCAGGTGGCAGATCGATGATGCGATAGATGCCGCTCGTATCCGTTTGAACCGACCGCGGCGCCAGCAGCGCCGGGCCGGTGGCTTCCACGGTGACCCCAGGCAGCACAGCCCCGGACGCATCCTTGACGGTTCCCGCGATCGACCCTTGCGCGAGTGCCAGCCGTGGCGCGAGGCACAGACAGACGAATAGCAGCAGTCTTTTACCGCGTGCGCTCATCACCGTCCTCCTTCAGTGGCCGGAATTGCAAATCGTTACAACAATGCAGGTTGTTTAGATGAACGGCCGGCCGCTGTCAAGGACAAGTTCCCGGAAAACGGGCGAATCCGGCGGGAAACCAGGAAACCGGATCGTAAGGAAGCGGCTCGGAATGCGAGGCCGGAAGCACTACCGGGAGGGCGGCTTGCTGAACTTCGCCGCGTCAACCGGAACGTTCGTTTTGACGTCGCTCAGCTTCGCCGTATACCGGCCGTCGAGCCACGTGAACTTGTACTCGAAGGGAAACTTGACGCCGCCGACATCCCGATAGTCGGCGTAGTCGATCTGCGTCGGAATGCGACCGATCGGCGAAGGGGTATAGCGGATCAGCCTGGCCAGCAGATTCGATTTCGGATCGAAATACAACGTCGCAAGGAAGCCTCTCGCTCCTGTGCCCTGGACGACGAGAAAGTCGCGATCGCCGATGCTCTGCGTGGCGGCGCCCCGCCAGCCGCTGAGGACCTGCTTGATCTGTCCAGGAAACGACAACTGCGCCTCGAGGCGTGCACCGTCGAGCTCTCCGCCGTTCAGCTCGTACTCGGCGAGAAGGCCGCGCGGCGTTTTGATCCACCCGCCGCGGCCGTCGAAGATCCACGTGCTGATGCCGCGTTCGGGATGGTCCTTATAGGTAATCAGCGTCGTCCTCTGATTCGGCGACTTGGCAAAGAGGCTGAACTCGGCGCTGCCTCCGAGCTCGCCGTATCCCACAGCAGTCCCGGTCGCGACCACACTCGTGATCGCCGCCAGTTTCTGCGCGCCGCCGAGCGCCTCGACGTATTTGTCGAGCACCTGATCGGCGGTTGGCAATCCGCTTTGCGCCCGAACCAGATCGTCGTTCTCGATGTTGGGGGCGTCGTACCACGAGTCGAGCGCCACGGTTGTCGGCGGCGTGATGCGGCCGTGATGGCACGTGAAACAGGTCACGAGCTGCTGGCCGTTGAAGTTCGTGCGGTTGATCGACGCAACCATGTCCACCATCCGCCGCGTCGTGTTCTTTCGCGGGTTGTCGACGACGAAATCGGCGGTGTCGGTCCCTGCGTTCGGATGGCAGTCCGCGCAGTCGAGACCCAGGTTGGCGGAGATGACGCCCATGCTCGCGATGAAGTCGTCCACGCTGAGATCCTTCAGTCCCGTCGTCGTCACGTTCTTGAAGGTTTGACCTGCCGTCTTGCCGGATGCCGGCGCCGCCTGGCCTTCCGCCGCCACTCGCGCCGCCAGCGCGAAACCAGCCAGCGCGACGATTCCGGTAAAGGCGAGCGTGACGGATCGAGGCATCTTCATGGTGTGTTTCCCACGGTGCGGCCGACCGGCCGGGGGCCGGGCGCGCATCGTAACTTGATATGGCGGTTCATTTCCACACGGTATACATTGGGGCCGGTCCTCGCTGTAGGGGCCGACCCGCGTGTCGGCCCCGGGCGAACACATGGGTCCGCCCCTACAAGAATTGAACCTTAACCGGGAGACGTGGTCGATGCACAAGGGACTTCGTCACGTTGCTGGATGCGTTGCAGCTCTGCTCGTCGCGCTGCCCGCATTCGCGCAGTTCGGGCATCCGCTGAAGGGCTCGTGGAGCGGCGAATGGGGCCCGACTCCGGACAAGCAGACGCGCGTCCTGCTGGAGTTCCAGTGGGACGGCAAAGCAATTACCGGAAAAATCAACCCGGGACCGAAAGCGGTTCCCTTCCAGAAGGCGACGCTCGATGCCGCAACCTGGATGGTGCACATCGAAGCCGAGGGCAAAGACGCGAGCGGCGCGCCAATCCGCTACGTGATCGACGGCAAGCTCGACAACATCGGCTCGTATCAACGGGTTCTGAGCGGAACCTGGACCGAGGGTCCCGTAAAAGGCACGTTCAAGGTAGTGAGGAACTGAGTCGGGGAATCGTGTAGGGGGAATCGGGTAATTTGGTAATCGGGTAATTGAATTGCTCGATTGTCAGTAAATCGTCCAATAAATTACCCGATTACCCGATTCCCCAATTACCCGATTCCCCCTACTGTTTTCGCGGCGGTCCAAAGATCGGCTGTCCGTGATCGTCGGTCAGCCGGTGCAGATACTTGTTGTTCTCCTGGCAGATGTATTCGGTCAGCTCGCCGGTCGGATTCCAGCGAACATCCCAGCGTAGAGTGAACGGCTTGGTGTAGGCGCCCGGGTCGTCGACCGTGGCCTCGTAGTTCAGCGTGTTCTTGTCGGGGCGCGAGAACTTTTCGACGACGTGCAGCATGTCCGTGTGCGGATGGCCGTAGTAGTCCAGCCACGAGTTCTCGTTGAACCCGACGATGTCGACGACCAGCGTGTCGCCTTCCCACTGCCCGACTGAATGACCGAGATAGGTCGGATTGAGATCGTCGCCCTGTGGGTGCGGACGGCCATCCATGAAGATCTCGCGCCAGATGTGCGTCGCACCCTCGAAGATCATGATGATCCGCTTCTGCTCCGGCAGCTGAATGATCTCCATCGGATATGGCGTCGCCATCATGCGCGGACCGCCTGGCGGCAGACAGTAGCCTTCGGGGTCGTACTTGGACTGGTTCTTCGAGTTGTAGTCGTAGAGCGCCGCCGCCCATGGCTGGAACGGCACCTGCGGCTCGGACTTCGCGCCGCCACGTCCGCCGCCCGCGGTGCCCTTCGCCGCCGCCGAGCGGGCGCGCCGCCGCGCGCCACGCCGCGGCCGAGCGGACGGCGGATTCGCTTTCCACGTACGTCTTGCCGTCCTCCTCGATGATGCGCTCGCCCATGTTGGTGATGTAGGGAACGTTCCACACGCCCTTTTCGCCGGCGCACGCGTCCGAGGTTGACGGTGCCATCGGCGAGGCGCGGCGTCGGCGGCGGCGGGCCGGAGGACCGCGCCCTCGCCCGCTGGCGCGCCGGATTGGCAGCGCGCCGGCGCGCCGAGACAGCGCCGGCAATCGCTGGAGACGACTGCGTCGACACAGAGCACGGCGCCCATCGCAGACCAGGTTTCGCACGGTCGACGTCTCCTGACTCAGTTCGACTGAGTCGACGAATCTGAATCTGCAGTCTCATCGCTGCTGACCGGGCGTCGCGTCTGGCTCGACGCGGCGAACAGCCGCTGCCCGTCGCCATCGAGCACGACGACGCGCGCGTTGCCGACGTTGCGTGCCGTCCTTGGCCGCGCGCCCTCGACGGTCACGTCGTCGCCGACCTTGAGCGTGTTGCGCGTCCAGCCCTGGCGCATCAGCCCGTTGGGGCTGCCCATTTCCATGCCCCAGTTGATGACCTTGCCGTCCGGCGTCGGTCACGTCCATGTAGAAGTAGGTGTGGGGATTCTGCCACTCGATTTTCGTGACGATGCCCTTGAGATTCAACGGCTTGTTCGCATCGAACTCAGCCGCAAACGAGTGATGCGCGACGACCGAGCCCGTGCCCACGATCATGCCGACAACGGCCGCGAACGCCGCAAACCTGGTCCTCATCGCGAGCCTCCACTCAATCTTGCCAACGAGCAACGAGCGGATCTACCGCCCTCAATCGCGTATTGTCCGGAGCCGCATCAGACTTGTCAATTGTCCGGAGCGGTCCCCTTCCTGCGCTTCCTGCCCCTCCTGCCCCTTCCCGCCCCTGTCGATCACCTACCCGCTTTCAACTGATCCAGCTGCCGCTTCAGCTGCTGATTGTTCGGATCGAGCTGCACGGCCTTCTCGAGCATCTTGATCTGGTTGTCCTTGTCGTTCTTTTTCGCGTAGGCCTGCGCCATTGCCGCGTAGGTCGGCGCGTGATTCGGCGCGAGCTCTGTATTCGCCTGCAGGACCGTCAGCGCGTCATCCGCCTTGTCGGTGTTGACGAGCGTCGTCGCGTAGGCGACGAGCGCGTTCTCGTTGTAGTCGAGCGCCTGCTTTCGCGTTTCCTTGTACTGCTGGACCGCCGCCGCGGCGCCGCCCTTGGCCAGCGCGTCGGCCAGCGCGACGTCGGTCACTTTCGGAACGGGCATGCCGCGATGGCACGACGCGCAGCGCAGCGCCGTGATCTGGTTGGCGGCTTTCCCCGTGACCTCGGGCAGCTTCCCGGTGATCTCGCGCGACATCAGGATCATCTTGCGCGCGACGTTCTTCTTCGGGTTCGCGTCGGAGGCGAAGTCCCACTGCGGCGCCGTGCCGACATGACAGTGGCTGCAGCCGCCCTGATTCTGCACGCCGAGCTGCCGCACGAATCCCTGCATCGTCGCGATCAGTTCCGGCCGCGCGATGTCCTTCGGGTAGATCTGCAGATTCGTCAGCGGCGGCGGCTGTTGCGGCGGCTGCCCGCCCGCAGGTGGGGCCTGCGCGATCGTCAACGACGCTGTCACAACGATGATGCCGAGAGCGAAGAATCCAGTCAGTAGCCGTCTCATGCGCACTCCTCTATTCGGATGTTATCGTCCCCTCATGATCTGCTGGAGCAGCGGGATGTCCTTCGCCTCCGGCGACACCGGGCAGGCCCCTGATGTATGCCCACATGTCCGCCAGCTGCTGCGTCGGAGAGCACCTTGGCCGAATACGGCGGCATCTGCCGCGGATTGTGCACGTAGGCGGTGAAGCGCTCCACGGTCATGCGCATCGGCACGAGTCTCGCGCCGGCGCCGCCGTGGCCGTCGTAGCCGTGGCAGGCGTAGCAGCTGTAGCGCAGGTACAGATCTTTGCCCGGTTTGCGCGTTTCCGGCGGGAACTGCCCTGGGCACCACGGGTTCCTGTGCGGACAACCAGCCTGCCAGGACCATCAACCCGAAGAGCCACGACAACACGAAAACACGAAATCGCATGTTCTTCTCTCCGCGCCACCGCCGTTGTAGGGGCCGACCCGTGTGTCGGCCCGGGGCGGACACGGGGGGCCGCCCCTACGAGCTGAACACTCACCTTGGCTGCGTGACGACATCGATCAACGCCGGCTCGCCCTTCTTCACGCGCTCGAGCGCGCGCTTGATCGCCGGCGCGAGATCCTTCGGATCGCGCGATCGGTCCCTCGCCGTACATCCCGTAGGCCTGCGCCATCTTCGCGTAGTCGATGTTCGGATCGCTCAGCGTCGTGCCGATGTGCGCGCGATCGCGCGCCGCGGTTGCGGCTGGCTCGCCATCTGCTGGATGAACATCACTTCCTGGTGATACGCCGCGGTTGTTGTGCATGACGCGTCAGCAGCGGAATCTGGTGATGGCACGCCGTCCACAGCACGCCGGGCGCGTAGTTCAGATCGCCGTCGGTCTGGATGTTGATCGACAGCCGTCCGTGCTTGCGATTCGCGAGCGCCGCGCCGACCGCCGCCGGCGCGCCGTAGCCCATGCGCGCCGGCGCCCTGGCCGCCGATGTAGTGATAATGCTTGTCGATGTTCCAGAGCCGGCCCGGCCAGCCGCTGATGAATCCCTGCCACGACACGAGCGACCAGTCGTCGTTCTGAATCTGCGCCCACAGCTCGGCGCGACAGGCGCGCCAGGCTGATCGGGCTCGAGTCCCAGCCGTAGGCCGCCGCTTCCATCGCCGGCACGCGCGCCTGCTGATGGACCTCGGCGATCTTCGCGCCGCGCTCCTGCAGCGCGCGCTTGCGATCGGGCGTCAGCTGCCGCTTGCACTTCCTCGATGAGCAGCGGCAGCGTCGCTTCCGCGTCGGCGGCGATCGCGATGTCGGCGTCCGGCCATGTGCTGGAAGTCCTGAAGGTTGCTCTTGATGAACAGCTCGAGCGACGAGATGTTGATCGATCTTCGCGTTCGCGTGCGCCGGGATCGCGCCGGGCGTCGGGCGCGCCGCCGCCCTGCACTTCGAGGTTGAGGATGACGTCCGGCTGCAGCCCGTCTGCCGTGCCCGCGAGCGGATGGCGCGACGGGAAGTTCACGCGATCGCCGCCGCCGTTGACCGGCGCCTGCAGCAGCTCGGCGAGCTCGACGAGCAGCGCGATGCCCGTTCGGCGTCCGCGCCATGCGGCCCGCGTTGATGCGCGGATTCTCGGCGGCGACCAGCAGGCGCGCCGCCTCGCGCACGGCGCCCGGATCGCCCGCCGGAGGCGACGGCATCGTCAGCCGCGGAATGCGCGGCCGCGCGTCGCCGGCAGCGGCCGTTCCTGCATGTCGTGATCGACGCACGATCAGCGACCGGCTCCATCGGCGGCGTCATCGCGATCTTGTAGGCGCGCACCGCCGATTCGGCGAACGCCGCCAGCGAACACCGGCTCATCGTCCCACTTCACGTAGTCGCGGACGATGAGCGCCATGTCCTGCGCGCTGTGATAGGAGTTGACGCCGTTGTGCCGCGTCGCCGCCGTCGCGCCAGTTGCCGGCGATGATGAACACCGGCACGCGATCGGCGTAGGCGTTGTAGATCGCCATCGACGCGTGCTGCAGGCCGATGTTGCCGTGCACCAGCGCGAGCATCGGCTTGCCTTCGATCTTGGCGTAGCCGTGCGCCATCGCGACCGACGATTCCTCGTGGCAGCACGTCAGCAGCTCCGGCATCTTGTTGTCGCCGTAGTTGATGATCGATTCGTGCAGCCCCTCGAAGCTCGATCCGGGATTGGCGCCGACGTACTCGAAGCCGAGGCTCTTGATCACGTCGACCATGAAGTCGGACGCCGGGTGCTCGATGATGCGCGGCGTTCGTCGCGCGGCGCGGCGGCTCCGTGTCGGCGGTGAGCTGGGCGTTTTCGGGCGAGCCGGAACCGACCGGGTCTGCTGCGGCGACGCTCCGGCTCGATCGCCGCAAGGCCGCGCCCTTCGCGACGAGCGCGCCGGCGGCGCCGACCGCCGCGCCTTCAGAAATCGACGACGACCGAGCGGGCTGCTCTGTCGCGCTGCGCCATGGTCAGCCCTCCAGACTGTTGCGGGAAGTCTACTCCTGTCGAGTCCCATTGCGGCCAGCCGCACCGCTCGTATGCGGTTACAATTCGCGACACGATTGGATTCAATTCCTCGGCTATCATCTAGCCAGTCGCGAAGACCGCGGACGAACCCGACCGGAGCGCCGACTGAATGACCAAGAGACTGCTGGCTCTCGGGTGCGCCGTCGCCGTGCCCTTCATCTCCGCCGTCCTCGGACAGACGGCAAGCCCAGCGGACAGCAGACGGCACGCCCCCCTGCGGCGACCACCGGTCGACCGTCGCCGGCCAGACGTCCTCGACGCCGCGGCAGACCGTCAGCGGCCGCTCAGCGCGCGCTGCTGGATCGCTACTGCGTCAGCTGCCACAACCAGCAGGCCAAGGCCGCCGGACAGGAACCGGCGCGCAAGCTGACGCTCGACGATCTCGACCCGGCGACGCGTCGAGCGATCATCCGGACAGATGGGAACTCGTCGTGCGGAAGCTCCGCGCGGGCATGATGCCGCCCGCCGGATCGCGCCGGCCCGACAAGGCGGCCTACGACGGCTTCATCACCTGGCTGGAAAACGAGCTCGATCGGACCGCCGCGCCCTACGCGCCGCCGCCCGGACTCCATCGCCTGAATCGCACCGAGTACGCCAACGCCGTTCGCGACATCCTCGATCTCGATATCGACCCGGCGGCGTACCTGCCGTCTGACGATTCGACGCACGGCTTCGACAACATCGCCGGCGCGCTCGGCATCTCGTCGACGCTCGTCGAGGCGTACGTGTCGGCCGCCGGAAAGATCAGCCGGCTGGCGATCGGCGAGCCGACGACGCCCGGCCTCGTCGTCTATCGCACGCCCGAGGACACGTCGCAGGACTACCACATCGAAGGGCTGCCGTTCGGCACGCGCGGCGGCATCCTCGTGAAACACGTGTTCCCGTCCGACGGCGAATACACCGTCACCGTGACGCCGATCTTCGGCGACAACATGTCGCCGACCGGGTTCGGATCGATCCCGTGCGAGAAGCTCGAGATCCTGCTCGACGGCGAGCGCCTGCAGGTGATGGACTGGCAGGGCAGCCGCCGGCTCGGCGCGCCGCAGGCCAATTGCCGGGCGACGCCGCCTCGACGCCGCAGCGCGGACGCGGCGCAGCGCCGGCGGCGGACGCGGCGCGGGCGGGCGCGCGGCCGCGCCTCCGAGCGGCGGACAGCAGGGACCCGAGGCGTTTTTCGGCGGACGAGGCGGCACGCCGATGCGGGCGCGCTTCACGACGACGGCCGGAGCGCACTCGATCGGTGCGACATTCCCCGCGACGAACTTCGCGCCGGTGCTCGATCTCGATCAGCACTTCATGCGCGACACGCGTGCAGACCGGGCCGACGCCGGGATTCACCTTCTTCCCGCACGTCGGCACGCTGCGCATCGAGGGCCCGTTCAACGCCGCGCCGGCGAAGGACTCGCCGTCGCGCGCGCGCATTTTCGTCTGCCGTCCGACGAGCGCCGCCGACGAGGCGGCGTGCGCCCGCGAAGATCACGACGAGCCTCGCCACGCGCGCGTTCAGGCGTCCGGCGTCCAGCGCCGACGTCCAGGGCGCTGATGGAGTTCTACCAGGCGGGCCGGAAGGAAGGCGACTTCGACCACGGCGTGCGAGATGGTGCTGGCGCGGATGCTGGCCGATCCGCGATTCATCTATCGTATCGAAGCCGAGCCGTCAGCCGCCAGGCCGAACCAGCCGTATCGCATCAGCGATCTCGATCTCGCGTCGCGCCTGTCGTTCTTCCTCTGGAGCAGCGTCCCCGACGAGGAGCTGCATCACGCGTCGCGAGCCAGGGCCGGCTGAAGGATCCGGCCGTGCTCGAGCGGCAGGTGCGCCGCATGCTGAAGGATTCGCGCGCCGAGGCGCTCACCGCCAATTTCGCCGGTCAGTGGCTGAACCTGCGCGGGCTGCAGAGCGTCGGGCCCCTGCCGCTGATCTATCCGGATTTCGACGATCCGCTGCGCCAGGCGATGCGCCGCGAAGTCGAGTTGCTGTTCGACAGCATCGTTCGCGAAGACCGCAGCGTGATCGATCTGCTGACCGCCGACTACACGTTCGTCAACGAACGGCTGGCCAAGCACTACGGCATCCCGAACATCTACGGCAGTCAGTTCCGCCGCGTGACGCTCGGCGCCGACTTGGACGCGCGGCGCGGGCTGCTCGGCAAGGGCGCGTTCCTGGTGACGACGTCGAAGCCTGAGCGCACCTCGCCCGTCACGCGCGGCAAGTGGATCATGACCAACATCCTCGGCGTCAGTCCGCCGGATCCGCCAGCCGACGTGCCGCCGCTTCCACCGCGCGATCGGCCGACGCCGCCGGCAACACGACGGAACCGACGATGCGCCAGAAGATGCTGGACCATCGCGTGCGGCCCGATTGCATCCAGTGCCACAGCCTGATGGATCCGATCGGGTTCTCGCTCGAGAACTTCGATGGGATCGGTCTCTGGCGCACCACTGAAGGCGACAAAGCGGTCGACGCGACCGGCGCAGCTCGTTCGACGGCACGAAGATCGATGGCCCGGTGGCGCTGCGCCAATGGCTGGCGACGTATTCCACGCAGTTCGTCCAGGTCGTGGCGGAAAAGCTGCTGATGTACGCGCTCGGCCGCGGCGTCGAGTATCAGGACATGCCGCTGGTGCGGTCGATCGCGCGCGACGCGAGCCGCAACGAGCAATCGCTTTTCGGCGCTCGTCGCTCGGCGTCGTGAAGAGCAAGCCGTTTCAGATGAACATGAAGGTGGCCGATTCGCCGGCGACCAACACCGGCGACAACGCGACGCGAGACAGAAGCAAGGGAGCGAAGTAGTCCATGTTCATCACGAAAAGACACATCCCGCGCCGCACCTTCCTGAAGAGCGCAGGCTGCACGCTCGACGCTGCCGCTGCTCGACGCGATGGTGCCGGCGTCGTCGCTGCTGGCGCAGACGAAGCGGCGACGCCCAAGCCGCGGTTCGTCGGCATCTTCTTCCCGCACGGCATGGCGCCCGGACTACTGGGAGCCGGGCGCGGAAGGCGCCGCTTCCGGCGAAGCTGCCCTACATCCTGGAGTCGCTCGGAAAGGTGAGGGACCAGACGGTCATCATGAGCGGGCTCTGGTCGAAGTCGGCGGAGCCGCCCGAAGGGACGACCGGCTCCGATCACTGGGTGGCGGCGGCGTATCTGACCGGGATCAAGCCGCGCAAGACCGCCGGATCGGATGCGACGGTCGGCAGCCCGACGATCGATCAGATCATCGCGCAGAAGATCGGCCAGGAGACGCTGCTCCCGTCGCTGCAGCTCGCCGTGCGAAGATCCGAACTCGAGCTCGAGCAACTGCGGCGAAGGGTACAGCTGCTCGTACACCAACTCGATTTCCTGGATCGAGCTGCCGACGCCGCCGAACGAACCGTACGTGCACACGAGCCCGCTGCCGATGGAGCTCAATCCGCAGAACGTGTTCGAACGCCTGTTCGGCAGCGGCGCGACGCCCGAGGAGCGGGCGGCGCGCATGCGCCAGAACCGCAGCATCCTCGACTCGATCCTCGGCCAGCTGGCCAGCCTCAACAAGGAGCTCGGCGCGTCGGATCGGCGCACCATCAGCCAGTACACCGACGAAGTTCGCGAAATCGAGCGGCGCATTCAAATCGCGGCCAAGGCGTCGGCGGACGTGCCCGAGATCGCCGCTGCCAACCGGGCATCCCGGAATCGTTCGACGAGCACATCAAGCTGCACTTCGACATGACCGCGCTCGCCTTCCGCGCCGACATCACGCGCGTGGCCACGCTGCTCGGCGCGCGCGATCTCACCGCGCGGAGTTACGCGCTTCCCGAAGAGCGATCTGTTCCCGAACGGCGGCGTCAGCACCAGCTTCCACGGCGGTTCGCACCATCAGGAAGATCCGGTGCAGATCCGCGAGTACGCGGACATCAACCGCTACCACGTCTCGACGCTGGCGTACTTCGCCGAGAAGCTGCGGTCGATTCCCGACGGCGACGGCACGCTGCTCGATCACTCGCTGATCATGTACGGCACGAACATGGGCAATTCGAATCAGCACCAGCACTACGACGTGCCGCACGTGCTCGTCGGAGGCGCCAACGGGAAGCTGCAGGGCAATCGCCATCTCGCTTACGAGCGCAAGACGGTGACGACCGGCAACCTGCTCTTGAGCGTGCTGGACATGTTCGGGATTCACAAGGAGTCAGCAGGGCGACAGCACCGATCGGCTCGCCAAGCTGTAACAGCAAGCACTCGGAAAGCGGAGATATTTCGATGAGTCGACGCCAGAAATACAACCACGAAGACACGAAGCCACCAAGAAGACCTTTTGTGTTTCCGTGTTTTCGTGTTTTCGTGGTTGCCTTTGCTCTAGCCGCCGCGACGATGGTTACAGCCGCGGCTGGCAAGAGCGATGTCGCCGACGCGGTCATGAAAGGCGACAAGACCGCGGTCCGAACTCTCCTTCAGCAGAAAGCCGACGTCAACGCGCCCCAGATCGACGGCGCGACCGCGCTGCACTGGGCCGTGTATCGCGACGACCTCGAGACCGCCGACCTCGCTGATCGGCGCGGGCGCGACAGTCGACGTCGCCAACCGCGACGGGTTCACGCCGCTCACCATGGCGTCGCTCTACGGCAACGCGCCGATGATCGAACGGCTGCTGAAGGCCGGCGCGGACCGAAGCAGCGCCTGGCCAACGGCGAGACGATGGTGATGCTGGCGGCGCGCAACGGGAATCCGCAGGCGATCAAAATGCTCGTCGCGGCGGGCGCGGACGTCAACGCGAAGGAGAACCTGCGTGCAACGACGGCGTTGATGTGGGCCGCCGAACAGCGCCACCCCGAGGCCGTGAAGATGCTGCTCGAGCTCGGCGCCGACCACAGCGCCAAGTCCGGGCCGGCCGGCCTGCCGCGCAACTACATGGCGCCGCGCGTGAACACGGCGGCGGTCAAGGATGCGCAGCGCCGCTACGCCGCGGCGATCGCCGCCGGACGCACCTACGAGCAGCAGCTCGAATACGAAATCGCGCAGGGCGCGAAAATCAACATCGGCTTCCGCGACGCTGAACCTTCGGCGGGCGGGGGAATTGCCGCCGGAACCCGACGCCGGCGCCGCTCCGCCTGCGGCGGGGGCCGCGCCACCGGCTGGAGCCGCCCCGCCGACGCCGGGAAATCCGGCTTCGACAGCGCCGACGCCGCCCGCTGAAACTCCCCCAGCCGAGGACGATACCGACGTGATCGTTGCCGGCCTCGTCGGGAGCGGCGGTGGCGGGCTCACCGCGCTCGTCTTTGCCGCGCGCGAGGGCGACGTGGAGTCGGCCAAGGTGCTCCTCGACGCCGGCGCCGACGTCAACCAGATCACCGAGTACGGCTGGACGCCGCTGCTGACCGCCACCAACAACCGCCATTACAAGCTGGCGCGGTATCTGATCGAGCGCGGCGCCAATCCCAATATCGCGAACAAGGGCGGGTGGACGCCGCTCTATCTGGCGACCGACAACCGCAACATCGAAGGCGGCGACTATCCGGTGCCGAAGCCGGATCTCGATCACCTGCAGTTCATCAAGGTCCTGCTCGACCACGACGCCGATCCCAATGCGCGCGCGAAGGACAACACGCTGACGCGCACGATCTTCACGATGCAGTGGTTCTACGAAGCGGGCGCGACGCCGTTCATCCGCGCGGCGCAGTCGAGCGACACCGCGCTGATGCAGCTGCTGCTCGACTACGGCGCCGATCCGTTCATGGTCAGCGACAACGGCGACAGCGCGCTGACCGCGTGCGGCGGCATCGGCTGGGTGGAGGGCGTCACCTACGAGCGGTCCGCGAAGGAGAACTTCGAGGCGATGCGCATGCTGCTCGACCTCGGCCTCGATCCCAATTGGGCCAACCGGGAAGGGCGTACGGCGCTCATGGGCGCGGCGCTGAAGGGCCGGAACGACGTCGTGACGATGCTCGTGGCGCGCGGCGCCAGGCTCGACACGCGCGACGGCGGCAGCCGCGATACCGATACCAACGTCTCGGCGATCTCAGGTCACACCTGGCAGGCGCTCGATTACGCCGACGGGCTCGTCCGCACCGGCGTCCAGTCGGCGGTGCCGCGGCCCGAAACAGCGGCGCTGCTCCGCATGATGATGACCGAGCGCGGCCTGCCGGTGCCGCCGCCCAATCGCGTCATCGAATCGATCTGCGTCGTCGAGATGTGTGCGGAGCGGACGCCAAAGAAGGAAGAAGTTAGAAGGTAGAAGTTAGAAGGACAACGACACGCGCGCGACGTTTTGCAGTCCTTCTAACTTCTAAGTTCTAAGTTCTAACTTCCGGCAGGATCAGCGCTGAGGCCGGAAATTCCTCGCCAGATAGCGCAGGACCTCGGGCAAATCCTTTTCCGACAGCGGCGCACCCTCGTTGAGCATCGTCTCGAGGATCTCGAGCCATCCTTCCGGCGTCCGCTGTGCCCGGCGCACTCGCTCCAGGTTGTGGCATTGCGTGCAAATGTTCAGCACGAGCTCTTTGCCGGGGCCGTCGGGCAGCGGGCCGTGGTACTTGACGAGATAGTCGACGAGCGGCTTCACCTCGTCCGGCTTCACTTCCGCACCCTTCTCGATCATCGATTTGACTGATTTCGTCCAGGCGGCCTCGTCGAGCGCCTGCGTGTCGATCGGCCGCGGATCATGGCACGCCGTCGTGCACGCCGCGTTCAGGATCTGCTCGCCGCGTTCCGGCTGCCGCGTCTCCTGGCCCGCCGCGAAGAGCGCCGGGACCGGCACGATGATCACAGACAGCCAGAGAAGACGTCTACGCATCGGATGGGTGGCCGCGACGCGGCCCCGTATACTCCTCGATCGGCGGCGTCCCGTAGGTGTGGAAACTTTCGATGGTTTTCAGTCCCCAGGCCTGGCCCTTCCTGCGCTCCGCCTCAGTCCAGACGACTGGCGGCCAGTCCGGCGCGAGCACGAGCCGCGCGCCGGCGCAGTCGACCTCGACGCGATTGCCGCCGGGTTCGTAGACATACAGGAAGAATGTCTGCTGGATGGCATGTTTGTGCGGGCCCGTTTCGATGTACACGCCGCTCTCGAGGAAGATGTCGGCCGCCCGAAGCACTTCCTCTCTGGAATCGACCGCATAGGTCAGATGGTGAAAGCGGCCGCGCGCGCCGTAATGATCGGCGGTAAACGCCAGGTCGTAGCTCTTGTTGGTCGTCGTCATCCACGCGCCCGCTTCATCGCCATTGTCGAGGGCGATCATTTCGGTCGTCCGCATGCCGAGCACGTCCTCGAAGAAGAGCCGCAGCGCGCGAACGTCGGCCGCCAGTAGGTTGAGATGGTCGAGGCGCCGAACGTTCACGCCACGGGCCGGGAAGCGCTGCGCCTGGTTCTTCAGCGCCGGCTGCAAATGAGATGGCGGGGCGTACCATTCGGTCTCGTAGTAGATCTCCATCCTGTGGCCATCGGTCGTGCTGAACGAGAAGGTTCGACCGTGGCCGAGATCGCCGTCGGTCCACTCGTGGCCGAGGCCTGCTGCGTCGATGATGGCGGCGCGGCGGTCAAGCGCTTCAGGGCTCGTGGCCCGAAACGCCATGTGACCCATGCCCGCCACTTTCGAGGCTGTGAGCTTGAGCGTGTGGTGCTCGTAGTCGTCCCAGCCGCGCAAATAGACCGAATCGCCGCGTCGGCCGCTTTCGGTCATGCCCATCACGTCGGTGAAGAATCGAAGGCTTTCGTCAGGTTTCGGCGACAACAGTTCGACGTGCGCGAGGTGGGCGAGATCGAATGATCGAATCGTTGATTTCACAGCAGCCTTGGAGCCGTTCTCACGTGCGCGCGGCTGTCATTTCACCACCAAGCCTCCGGTGATGCGGTCCCTCTGATGGCCGACAGTGGTTGAACTCGCGAGGAATATTGCTCGGATCCGTCGCGAGATTATGCGCTTTCGAACTTGACACGCCAACATTTCATTGATGAACGACTGATAGCCGACATCTCGTCGACGTGGCCCGTTTTCACAGAGGGTAGCTTTAGCGAAGACGGACCAATTGAGCCGGATTGCGCGGTAAGATCCGGACCATCATGCTCGGGCTGGTCTCGAGGTGGCGGTTGCGCACCTGGCTCATCGGTGCGCTGATCGTGGCGGTGCCGGTCGTGGCCGCGGCGCAGCGCCGCGGCTTCGGTTCGCGATTCGGGCGGCTCCCGAACGTCGCCTACGACGGCAGCTTTACGTTCGTCCGTGCGGAGTATGCGCGATACGGCGGCTGGGCCGCCGACTATCCGGCGATGGAGACGAATCTCAACACGATCTTCCGCGAGATTACCGAGCTCCGGCCGCACGCCGACGGCACCAACATCTTCACGTTCGACAATCCCGAGTTGTTCCGCTATCCCATCGCGTATCTGTCCGAGCCCGGTTATTGGTTTCCCGACGATCAAGAGGCGCTGGGCCTTCGCACGTATCTCGAAAAGGGCGGCTTTCTCATCGCTGACGACTTTCACTTCCCGAATGAATGGTCCGTCTTCGAGGCCGCGATGCGGCGGGTGCTGCCGAATGCCCGGATCGATCGGTTGGAGCCCTCACATCCGATTTTCGACACGTTCTTTCACATCACGTCGCTCCGCGTGCCGTACCCGGGCCGGCTGGGCGAGCAGGGGTTGATGGGCGAGTTCTACGGGATCCACGAGCAGAACGACCCGTCGAAGAGGCTGCAGGTGATCGTCAACTACAACATCGACCTCGGCGACTACGTGGAGTGGTCGGCGGAGACGCTCTACGACAAAGAGTCGACGAACGAGGCGTACAAGTTCATGATCAACTACGTGATCTACGGACTGACGCACTAGAGACACCTTCCCCGCGAGGTTTTTCATGCCGGATTCGACGAACCATATCAGCCGGCGCGAGCTGCTCGCCGGTGTCGGCGCAGCGGCCCTGTTCCGCGATCGAAGCGGACTCCAGGCACAGACGCCGCCGGGTGCGACGGTCGTTTTTTCGCACACCACTGTCGTGACCGTCGATGCGGTTCAGCACGACGTCGCGCTTGCGGTTCAGGGCGACAAGATCGCGGCGATCGGTCCGACCGATCAGATGCTCAGAACGTATCCACAGGCCGAGGTCTACGACGGACGCGGAAAGGCGTTGTTTCCCGGCCTGATCAACTGTCACGCGCATCTCGGGGCGACGCTCGCTCGCGGCTTCAACGAGGACTTCGGCTTCCCCAACTCGGCGCGTCTGGCCGTGCAGCCGAACAGCCTGTTGCAGGGCGACGAAGCCACGCTGATGGTCACGGTCGGCGCCCTGGAAGCGATTCGCACCGGAACGACGACGATGGTGGAAAATTCCGGAGGGATTTCGCGCTCGGCAGCCGCGCTGGCGCAGACCGGACTCCGCTGGGTGTTCGCGGAGTCGATCCGCGACAGCGAGAATGTTCCCGGCCCGATGTCGCCGGAGGGTCTCGCCAGAAGTCAGACTCCCAGATTCTCGCCCAAGCTGCGAGACGAGGGCCTCCTTCGCATCAACGACTTGTACACGGCGTGGCACGGCGCGAAGCAGGGGCGCATCAGCGTGTTTCCGGCGGCCGCGCTCGCAGAGACGTCATCGCCCGAGCTGTTGCAGGCGGTCCGGGCGTTCGCCGAGAAACACGACCTCGGATACACCATTCACCTGACTCAAAGCGTCGCCGAGGCCGATTTCATGACGCGGCACCACGGCCTGCGTCCGGCGACGTTTCTCGACAAGCACGGCTTCCTCGGCCCGCGGCTGTTCGCCGCGCATTGCCGCTACGTCGACGCCGGCGAGATCGCGGCGCTGGGCCGATCGCGGACGATCGTGTCCCATCAGGCGGCGATGGCCGCGAACCGGGGCGTGATCCCGCCTATTCCCGCGCTTCGCGCCGCCGGCTGCCCCATCGCGAACGGCACCGACAACAACACCAACGATCTGTTCGAGGTGATGCGGATCGCGCTGCTGACCGAGCGAATCAGACGCAACGATCCGTTCCCCGGCGTCCAGCCGCAACCTGAAGACATCCTCGCGGATGCGACCCAGGGCGGCGCGCTGGCGGTGCATCAGGAAAAAATGATCGGGTCGCTCGAGATCGGAAAGAAGGCTGATCTCCTGGTCGTGGACACTGTCCGCGCGCACCTCGTGCCGGCTGGACGCATCGTCTCGGCATGGATTCACAACGGCCAACCGTCCGACATTGAATCGGTGATGATCGACGGGCAGTTCGTGATGCGCAACCGGAAGATCACGACCGTGGACGAGGAGAGCATCGTTCGAGAGGCCGACAAGGTCGGGCGGCGGATTTGGGATCAGGTGCTGGCCGCTGGCCCGCTGAAGATCCCGCGCCTGCCGAGGCGCTGACTCACTCCAGCAGTTTGTCGACTTCGGCGTAGCCCGACGGGAGTGTGATCCCGAGTTTCGACGCTCCGGCTTTCAGCAGCGCCTCGACTGACTCCGGGGATCGCCGGTCCGACCAATACGAATCCACGCATGCGCGCACGGCGAGGACCAATGGTGTCCGGCCTCTGCCGTCGACTGCATCGACGGCCGCGCCACGCTCGATCAACAACCGCACGGCCTCATGCCGGGCCCGCCACGCCGCGACGTGCAGCGCCGTGCTGTTCGGCGCGATGCCGTAGTAGCCGTCGCCGCTCTCGTATAGCGCAGCGACCGGCACGCCCAGGTCGAGCAGGTGGCGCACGCCATCGGTGTTCCCGACGCCCGCGAACTCGGCGAGCAGCGTGCCGCCCTGCGCGAGAATCTCGCGCACGAGGGTTGGCTCGGCTTCGGCGAGATCGCGGACAGCTGGAGAGTCGTTCGTCGCGCACGCGGCAATCAGCCGCTCGACGCCCTGCCAGTCGAGGGCAATGCCCCGCTTCACGCACGACTCGATCACGTCGCGGCGTCCCCTTCGCGCCGCCAGCGACAGCGCCGAGACATGATCTTTCGGACTCTTCGACGCGGGATTTCCCCCGTGATCCAACATCAGCTCGATGTTCGCGAGCGCGTTGTCGCGGCGCACGGCCTGCTGCAGGGCGCTGTATGACCAGTGGCTCACGCGGTTGGGATCGGCGCCGTGCTCGAGCAGGTACTTGATGCCGTCGTAGTCGTGCCAATCGGCCTTCCGCAGCAGCAACGTCACCAGGCTGTCAGCGTTGAGCTTGCCGCTCTCCACGAGCACCCGCAGCGCTGCGTTGTCGAACGTTTCGGGCGCGTGATACGGAACCTCCTCGTCGTTCGGATCGGCGCCGCGCTCGATCAGCAGACGTGTGAGCCCGGCATGATGGGCAACGCCCGCGGCCCCGTAGAGCGCGCTCTCCCATGCGGGCTCGGGCTTGTGCGCTGGGTCGAAGAATCCCGTGCTCGCGCTGGCGCCGGCGTTCAGTAGCGCTGTCGCCGCGCGCACGAAGCCGGCCGATCGCGAGGGATCCAGGCGAAGGTATTTGGAAAAACAGAGGTGCGTGAGCGCATCCCACCCGTGCGGACCGCCTTTCTCGGTCGCGCGCGCCGGATCCTCCGCGAGAAACCGACGCACAGCCGCATCGTCGCCAAGAATCGCCGCTGTGTGAAGGTCGCTCCCTGCGATCTCAGGGTGCGACGCGAGCATCGATTGCGCTTCGTCCAGCGATCCGTGCCACGACGCCGCGGCGATGAAGCGCGATCGCGGATCGCTCAAGACCGATCATGATCGCACACCGCTGAGGCGGCGGGTCAGATTTCGGCGAACGCGGGCATGGGCTCGAGGCCGGCGAGCGCGCGGACTTCGCGCGACATTTCCACGCTGAGCGCGCGATGCAGCGCCTGCACCTCCGCATCGCTCCATTCGAAGGACGCGATCCGGTCGGTGATGTCGAAGAGCGCGGACGACAGGTCGAGGCGCATCCGCTCGTACTCCGTGAACGCGGCGGGCGTGCCACGCGCGACTGCACATGCGAGCAACTCGGCGTCGCGCATCGCATCGGTGATGCCATGCGCGGTGAGCGGATCCTTGAAGTACCCGGCGTCGCCGACGAGCGCCCATCCGGGCCCGCTTCCCTGCCTGATGAACCCGTGCTGCGCGGCGAAGCCGCGGACGTGCTCCAGCGGTCGCGCATCGCTCAGTTGGAGATCGAGGGCCGGGAACGTGCCCCGAATGAATTGGCGATACGCCGCCGACGCGGGACCGTTCAGTTCAGCGCGAAAACGCTGCCATGGCACCGACACGAAGACGCAGGTCGCTTCGTCGTTGGTGGGAATGAGACCAATGGCCGCGTCCTTCCGATAACCCCAGTAGTAGGCGTCGCCGCCGAGCCCGTCCCAGTAGGTGTAGAGCACGCCGGTTGCGTGGCGCGCCTCTCGCAGCGTCGCCGCGCCGACCCGTTGCGCGATCGTCGAATGGCGGCCGTCGGCGCCGATCACGAGATCCGCCGCGATGCGCTCGGTGCGGCCGTCCTTCAGGACGACCACGCCGCACGCGCGCCCGCGCGAGTCGAACAGGACGTCCTGAACGTCGCAGCGGTACTCGATCTCCGCGCCGGCATCGGCGGCGGCGTTGGCGACCACGCGATCCAGCAGCGCACGGCGCGGGGCATACAACGCGCTGACACCGAACTTGGGCTCGATCGGGATCGTGATCTGCAGCCCTTTGTAGTTGAACGTCGTCGAGCGGATGGGGGGCGTGCCGGCAAATGTGAGCGCCGGCAGCAGACCCCAGCGATGGAGTTGCATGACCGCGCCCCGCATCAGGGCGTGGGTCGAGAGCGTATCGGTGCCGTACCTACCCTTGTCGAGCACGAGCACCCGGCCACCGGCCCTCGCCACCAGCAGCGCGGTGGCGGCGCCCGCCACGCGCGCCCCTGCAATCACGACGTCGTACCTCACGATCCGCTCCCCTTTTGCCTAGGCGACACGTTGGCGGTCGAGCGCGTCCGCGATGTGATGGGCCAGCTCGCCGGCGTCGCTGCCGACGCCGTCGATGAAGCTCGAGTGCCGCCGCCGTTGAAAATTGAGGCCGAGGACGTACAGTCCCGGCACTGGTGTAATCCCGCCGTCGTGGATGATTTCGCCGCCCGCATCGAGCACCGGGACGCGCAGCCACGAATACGACCGCCGGTATCCGGTCGCCCAGATCACGGTGGCTATGCCGACGGGCTTGAGGTCGAGGTCCGCGCGCGCGCCGACGGCCAGCGGCCACGTGGGCTCGAAGGGCTCGCGCCGCGCCGCCGCGACATGCTTGTCCGTGATGAACGCATCGATCCGCCGGAGCGTTTCGGCCATCTTGATGTCGGCCCCCGCCGCCGTCGCAACGAGATCGTCGTCGAAATAGACGCGCGACCCGTCGATGCCGCGGATCCGTCCCGTGATGCGGACGCCGCGTTTGTGCAGCACGCGAAGATCGAGCGACGCGTGATCGGGCCGGCCGACCAACTGCAGCGACGGCTGATGCCGCGAGATGTTGAAGTCGTGCACCGAGGCGGCGCTTTCGCTGAGCGCGCCGAGCCGGTCGAGCCACCACAGGATGTCGCGGCCGCGGTACCGCCGCGGCAGCCGCGTATGGCGGCCGACCGCGAGCGTCACCTGACGGCCCGATTGCTGGATTTCGTCGGCGAGCTGCACGCCGGTCGACGAGGCGCCGACGATGAGGACGCCGCCAGGAGGCAGCTGATTCGGATTCCTGTACTCGGCCGGAGCGATTTGCAGGAGTGACCGGGAGAGCGCAGCGCTCATCGCAGGCACGAACGGCCGCTCCGCGTGCCCGGTGGCAATCACGACCGCCCGTGGGTGCCACGCGCCGCGCGTGGACTGAACGCGAAAGCCGCGTCCCACGGCATCCACCCGCTGCACCCTCGTCTCCGGCACGAGTGGCGTGCGCGACCGCGTGGCGTACTTCTCGAGAAACGAGACGAGCTCCGCGGCCGACATGAACCCGTCTGGCTCGTCGCCGTTGTACTGAAACCCCGGCAGCCGCGTCATCCAGTTCGGCGTGAGAAGCCGCAGCGAGTCCCAGCCGTGGCTGCGCCACCGCTGCCCCACAGTCCCGCGATCGAGCACGATGTGCTCGATCCCGCGGTCGGACAGGCAGTGGCTCATCGCCAGACCTGCCTGTCCTGCGCCGATGATCACGACGGCCGGCTGCGACAGAGACATGTCAGTTCACGTTGATGGTGACGTCCACCGGCACGCCGTTGGTCAGGACGTCGTAGACGGCGGATCGGGCGCGCGACTGCTCGACGATCTCGCGCAGCTTCTGCGCCGGCGCATCGCCTTTGATGTCGAAGCTGATGCGAATCCGCTGGTAGCCGTTACGGACCTTGTCCGAGATTCCCAGAATGCCCTGCAGGTCGATGTCGCCTTCGACACGCGACTCGATCGAGGTCAGCGTCACGCCGCGCGCGGCGGCGACGTTGCCGATGCCGGCCGTGATGCAGGACGCGAGTCCGTGCAGCAGGAACTCGATCGGCGTCGGCCCGCGATCCTCGCCGACGAGAACAGCCGGATGGTCGGCGCCGTAGCGGAACTCGGTTTTGTGCGCGTGATCGGCACCCGCGCCGGTGAAGGTTTCGATGCGCGTTTCGCTGTGGGTGCCGGCGACCCAGCGATTGCTGGCGCGGAACTGGAACTGCGCCAGCGCCGGCGCGTCCTTGACGGCGTTGATCGTGGCGATGAGCACCGGCGTGTTGACGCCGTTGCGAGGCTCGCGCGGCTTGCGCGCGGCTGGTGTCATGACTTCTGGCATGGTCGTCCTCCTGAGTCCGCCACTACGGCGGCTCCTGCTCGTATAAACGGATTCCGGAGGCAAAACCCGCCAACGGAGGTAAGACGTGGGGTCCGCCTTCAGGCGGACCTGCATGGGCCGGCCGGCGCATGTTCTCTGTAGGTCCGGCTAAAGCCGGACCCCACACGCGGGGCTCCCAACTTGCCTGCGCTTGCGCCCGTCTAACCCCTGGTCATGATTCAGCTTGCGTTCGATCTGCGTTACATCCTGCGCGGTCTCCGGCGCGACCGTGCCTATGCCGTAACGGTTGCGCTAACGCTCGCTGACACCGGTTGGTGTCCGTCAGGCCATATCGTCGATGCAGCGTCGAATCGCGTTCAAGAGATCCGGCGGGACGCACGGCTTGGTCAGATAACGATCGCATCCCGCACGCATGGCGCTGACGCGTTCGTGCGGCAGGTCGGCGCCCGTCAGCGCGATGATCGGCACATGCGCCGTCGTTCGCCCCGCTTTCAGACGCCGCGCCACTTCCCAGCCATCGATGTCCGGCAAACCGAGGTCGAGGACAATGACTTGAGGGACCCACTCCTCGGCCTCAGCGAGGGCGGCGCTTCCCGTGCCGACCGCCTGGACGTCGTACCCGTGGCCGCGCAGATACGTCGTGTAGCCTTCACGAGCCTCCCGGTCGTCTTCGACGAACAGAATGCGCGCCGCCAGCGGCTCCTCTCTTGACGTCACAAGCGATTGTAGTCGTGCAGCTTCCCGTACCTGCGACTGGCCGCCGGTTTCAGGCCGATGCCGAGCAGCATCCGGTTCTCCTCGGCGCCGAGCGGCTCCCACTGGTGCACGGCCCCCTGGCCGGCGAGCACAACGGCCTGGCCACGCGCGAGCGGGACCCGAGTGGCGCCGCGCCGCCCGAACACCACGAGCGCCGACCGCGTGGAACCTCGCGCACCCGAATGCTCGAGGACGACGTGGACGATGATCGTGAAGTGCTCGGAATCCAGATGCGGCGGCAACGGACCCGCCTGGACTGCATCGGCCTCCGCCGCCTTCGCTGCGTGCTGGAGATGTGAGGACGATCCGAGCCGCCGCGCTTACGACAGCCGGCGTAAAGAAAAGAGGGAGATATCGTGCCGTGTCTGGCCTTCGAGCGCGAGGTCGGCAAGGATTTCGCCGACGACGCTGCAGAATTTGTATCCGTGGCCTGAAAATCCTGCCGCGATCACGACGCGCGGCTGCTCCGGCAGCGAGTCGATGATGAAATGCTCGTCGGCCGTGTTGGTGAAGAGACACGTCTTCAGCGACACAGTCGGGCCGTCCGCGTCGGGAAAGTAGCGCCGGACAGCTTCGCGGAGCACGGCCTCGTCTTCCCCTGAACACTCGCGATCGACCGCATCAGGATCGACGATTTGCCGACGATGATGGTACTTGCCGATCTTGACGCCGAGATCGGCAAACAGCGGAAAGCCGTAGAAGCTCCCTTCGTCGCCGTGGAGATAGAACACGGGAAACCGGTCGGCGTGAAAGTGCTCCGGCACTCGAGGGCGGACCCACAGAACAACCTGCCGTTCGACGTTCACGAGCGGCTGGACGGCGCGGACCGCCTTGCCGGCCCACGGTCCAGCGGTCACGACGAGCCGGCGTGCGCTGTACGTCGATCGATCCGTGCGCACCGCGACATAGTCGGCGTGAACCTCCCAGCCGACAACGCGTTCGGTCGTGTGAATGGCTGCGCCGGAGCTCTTCGCCGCGGTCGCGTGGGCGACGATGCATCGTTCCGACAACAGGAATCCTCCGTCGGGCTGGAAGATCCCGACGTGGGTCGACGGCAGACGGTAACCGGGAAATCGATGATGAAGCGCGGCGCTCTCGAGTACGTCGTGGCGAAGGTCGAACCGCTCGCACGCCTCGAGCACGCCGCGAATCGGACGGCTGCCAGACTCGCCCGCATCGACGCTTCCGGTCGTGACCAGGAGCGTCTCACCCGCCAGTCGCTCCAGCTCGTGCCACAGTTCGTAGGCGCGCCGCAGCAGCGGGACGTACGACAGGTGTTCCCAATACGCCAGCCGGATGATGCGGGTCAGTCCGTGGGACGAACCGAGCTCGTGGGGAATCTCGAACTGCTCGAGCCCGAGCACACGCGCGCCTCGCCGCGCCGCATGGAACACCGCGGCGCTGCCCATGCCGCCGACGCCGACCACGATGACGTCGTAGTGCACGGGCGGGGCGCTAGGCCGAGGACGCAGGCCGCAACGCGGCAGACGAAGGCGCCGCCGTCTGCCCGAGCGTCATCGCGCTGAACGCGATCGTGAGCAGGCAGCACGCGACCATCGTCGCGAACACGCCGGGCCAGCCCCAGTGATCGGCGATCCAACCGACGCCGGTGCCGGCGATCGCCGATCCGAACACGTAGCCGAAGAACCCGGTGAATCCGGCCGCCGTGCCTGCGGCTTTCTTCGGCACGAGATCGAGCGCGTGCAGGCCGATGATCATGATCGGCCCGTAGATCAGGAACCCGATGGCAAACAGCGCGGCGTAATCGATCCACAGCGGGCCGGACATGTTCAGCCAGTAGACGACCACCGCGATGAGGGTCAGCGACATGAACAGGATCGTCGCCGGCGCCCGCCGGCCGGCAAAGATCTTGTCCGAGACCCAGCCGCAGGCGACGGTGCCGGGAATGGCGGCGAATTCGTAAAGTGCCCAGCCGGTGCTCGACTGGTTGAATGAAAAACCTTTCGCCGTTTGCAGGTAGGTCGGAATCCAGTTCACCACGCCATACCGCACGAAGTAGATGAACGCGTTGGCGACGGCAATCGCCCACAGGTAGCGATTGCTCAATACGTGTTCGACGAAGATCTCCCGGTAGCTGAAGTTGCGCTCCGGGCCGGCCGAGTAGTCGGGCGGATAATCGTTCTTGTAGACCTCGACCGGCGGCAAGCCGTACGACTCCGGCGTGTCGCGCATCAGGACGAACGCGAGAATCGCGATGGCGCCGGCAATCGCGGCGTTGACGTACAGCTTCGCGCCCCAATCGTGAAACAGGGCGACGCCGATCACCGCAAACGTCGCAACGAGGCCGCCGCCGATGTTGTGGCCGACGTTCCAGAACGAGACGATGAGCCCGCGCTCCTTCGTGCTGAACCAATGCACCATCGTCTTGCCGGATGGCGGCCAGCCCATGCCTTGCACCCACCCGTTTGCAACCTGCATGAGGATGACGAGGCCGAGCGAGGCGTACATCGCCTTGAAGGCGCCGGAGGCGGCCATGATGCCGCACGACAGGAGCAGGCCGAGCGGGAGAAAGTATTTCGGATTGCTGCGGTCGGACACCGATCCCATCAGGAATTTCGAGACGCCGTACGACAGGGACAGGCCGGTCAGCGCCCAGCCCAGGTCGGCCTTCGAGTGCTGCGGAAACTCCTTGAGGATGTCGGGGATCGCAAGGGCGAGCGTGTTGCGGACCAGGTAGTAGGCCGCGTACCCGACGAAAATTCCGGTGTACGCGCTGCGGCGATGGCGCCGGTAGACCCCGTCTACGTCCAACATGCGCTCGTATCCTACCAGCCGACCCGCGACCGGGCTATCATGCGCTCTTCGAAGGAGATGTCCTTATGCGGTTCATAGCAATCGTTCTAGCCTCAGCGACCCTCGCGGCGTCCCAGTCTGCACCGGCGGGCAAAGCGGGGAGCACGTCCACGCGTCCCGCCAAGCAATACACGATGGAGCAGTTCCTCGACACGACGGCCATCCAGGGCGCGTCGTTCTCGGCGGACGAATCGCGCTTGCTCTTCTCCTCGAACAAGACCGGCATCTGGAACGCCTACACCATCCCGATTGGCGGCGGGGCGTGGACGCCGGTGACGAAGTCCACGAAGGACTCGACCTACGCCGTCTCGTTCTTCCCCACCGACAACCGCGTGCTGATCACCCGCGATCAGGGCGGCAACGAGTTGAATCACCTCTACGTGCTCGCCGAGGACGGCGCGGAACGCGACCTCACGCCGGGCGCCAAGCTCAAGGCGCAGTTTGGCGGCTGGACGCACGACGGCACGGCCTTCTACGTGATTTCGAACGAGCGCGATCCGCGATTCTTCGATATCTACCGCTACGACGCCAAGAGCTACGCGCGCACGATGTTCTTCGAGAACAAGGACGGCTACTTCCCGGCCGTCGATCTCCGACGATGCGAAGTGGGTGTCGCTGGGAAAGGTCACGACCACCAACGACAGCGACATGTATCTCTGGAACGCGTCGACGAAGGAGAGCCGGCACATCTCGAAGCACACGGGCAGCGCCAACTTCCAGCCCGCCGGATTCGATCGCGCCTCGAAGTATCTCTACTTCGTCACCGATTCGGCCGGCGAATTCCAGTCGTTGAACCGTTACGCGCTCGCCGACGGCAAGATCGAAGTGGTCCAGGCTTCCGAATGGGACGTCGTATCGTCGACGTTCTCGCACAACGGCAAATACCGCGCGACCATCATCAACGCGGACGGCCGTCCGATCGTCTCGGTGACCGAGGAGGCGACCGGCAAGCCGGTGGCGCTGCCGTCGGTGCCGAACGGGGGCGTGACGTTCGTGCGCTTCTCGCGAAGCGAGTCGAAGGTCGCGCTGTCGGTTGCCGGCGACCGCTCGCCGACGAATCTCTACATGCTCGACGTCGGCACGAAGAAGCTGACGAAGCTGACCGACTCGCTCAGCGCGCAGATCGACGCCGCGGATCTCGTGGATGCGCAGGTGGTGCGCTTCAAGGCGCGCGACGGGATGACCGTCCCCAACATTCTGTGGAAGCCGCATCAGGCCACCGCGTCGAGCAAGGCGCCCGCGCTCGTCTGGGTGCATGGCGGTCCCGGCGGACAGACGACGCCCGGATACAGCGCGGTGATTCAGTATCTGGTCAACCACGGCTACGTGGTGCTCGGCATCAACAACCGCGGCAGCTCGGGCTACGGCAAGACGTTCTTCGCGGCCGACGACAAGAAGCATGGCCGCGAGCCGTTGTGGGACTGCGTCGACGCCAAGAAGTACCTCCAGTCGCTCGACTACGTGGATCGTGAGCGGATCGGGATCATCGGCGGCAGCTACGGCGGCTACATGGTGCTCGCCGCGCTCGCATTCCAGCCCGACGAGTTCAAGGTCGGCGTCGACATCTTCGGCGTGTCGAACTGGATTCGCACGCTCGAGAGCATGCCGGCATGGTGGGAAGCGCAGCGGACGGCGCTCTACGCGGAGATGGGCGACCCGGTGAAGGATCGCAAGATGCTCGAGGAGGTCTCCCCGCTGCTGCACGCCAATCTGATCCGCAAGCCGCTCATCGTCCTCCAGGGCGCGAACGATCCACGGGTCATCCGCGCGGAGTCAGACGAGATCGTCGCCGCGGTGAAGAAGAACGGCGTCACCGCGGAGTACATCGTGTTCGACGACGAGGGGCACGGGTTTACGAAGAAGGCGAACCAGATCGCCGGCTACAGCGCCGTGCTGCGATTCCTGGATCAGCACCTCAAGGCTCCCCGGTAGCGTCCGAATACCGGGAGTTCGTGAGACGGCGAGGAGCCGGTCGAGGGGCCTCGCGCGCCGCCGCGGGTCGGCGCGTGGAAAAACGCGTCCTTCGGCCTGATCTGACGACGTCCGCGTCGATTCACATAATCGTGGCGTACGGCACGAACAGGCGAGAGTTGGGTGATTTGACCACTCGGGTGACCCTTGCCGGATCGACGCGGCAACTCGGCCTGCGGATCGCGTTTTATCCGCTGACGACGATCACGCGCCTCGCACGCGGCGGCGCACGAGGCCCCTCGACCGGCTCAATGACGCGCGCTCGGTCGGCAAGGTAGCCGTCGCCAGGTAGCGGCCAAGCGGTGGCGCTGCGGCGATCCGTCGAACCCGCGCGATCTGCGAAGACTGTAAATCGCCGCCCGGCGAGCAGCGGCCGCGACGGCCGTGGCGGGTCACCGACATGGCGACCCACCAAGGTCTCGCCTGTTCCTGCTGGATGGCACGACCATTCAAGCCGGCGCGGGGATCGACAGCGGAGCCGCCGGGCGCGATTTTCCGCGCGGCGTTCGCCGGATCGCGGCAGCGCTACCGCTTGGCCGCTGCCACCTGCCGCTGGTGCTACGTAACCTAGTACGGGGGCGCCGGACGGCTCAGCAGCGCTTCCACCTGCCGTTCGAGGATGGCCTGCGTCGCGGCGTCGTGGACGCTCGGCTTGAACATGATTCGTCCCTGCTGATCGATGAGCGCCGCTTCGGGCGTCCCGGTCACGCCGTACGCTTTCTCAGCCCACGTCCAATCGCTTTCGAGCGGCACGAACGTGATGCCCATCGCGGTCAGCAGCGGCATCACTGATTGATTCTGCGTCGGCTCGACGTTGATGGCCAGGACCTCCAGGCCGCGGTTCTTGTATTTGTCGAGGACCGCCTGCAGGTGAGGAAACTCCTCACGGCAGCCCGCTCAAGTCGGGTACCAGAACGCGACCAGGACGAGGCGGCCGCGATAGTCTGAGAGTTGCACCGGCGCGCCGCCCCGCGCGTTCGGCAACTGGAACGGCGCCGCCACAGTCGCCTTCGCATCGCGAATCCGCCAGATGTCTGCGTCGACGTCGCGGCGCGTCTTGCCGAGGTCGGTCGCGCGTTTCAGCAATGCTGTTTCCACGCGCGAGTCCGGAAGCGCGGCGGCACTCTCGGCCAGCGTCGCGTACGCCTGGTCGCCATGACCCGCGCCAACCGCTGCTTCCGCTTTCAACAGCGTCAGCGTCGTCCCATGGTTGCCGGACGGCCGCTGCACATTCTCCAGCACCTCGAGGGCCTCGGCAAACCGCGCGGCGGTCAGGAGCGTCTGCGCCTGCGTCATGGCCTCCTGAACAGCCACCCGCTGGGACCAGGTCCGGTTGGCGGGCAGCGCCTTCGCCATCTCCTGGGCGAGCGCCAACGCCTCGGCGGGCGCGGTCAGCTCTGCGTACAGCGCGCTCATCGCCGACGCCGAGTAGTTGAAGCGATCGACCCTGTAGTTTGCGCGGAGACGGTCGTAGTACGCGCGCCGCTCGGGATTCGACGCCTCGTCCGCAAGGTTGTAGAGCGCTTCGGCCGCGAACGGGCTCGTGGAAAATCTATCGACGACCTGGAGGGCGAGCTGGCGGAAGCGCGCCGGGTCGCTCTTGCGATGCGCGACGGCGTACCGCAGCAGGTACCGCGGATCGTCGCGATTGCTCTCGACGGCCGCCTGCAAATGACGGCGCTGCGCCGCCCAGTCTCCGCGCTCGTCGGCGTTGCGGGCAAGCAGAAAGTGCGCGCGCGCAAACGCTGGATCGATGGCGAGCGCCTTCTTGAAGTAGTCGTTCGCCTTGTCGGCGTCGGGCGACAGGAACCCGAGCGCCCATTGGTACGCCGCGCGTTTCGGGTAGAGGCGCGCCCACCCTTCGTAGAGCTGTTGCAGCCGCGGCACGGAAGGTGTTCGGCTTGCGGGCATTTCCTGCCGCCGCGTGATCTCGATGAACCGCTGGTGGGCATCGACGAAGTCGGGATCGGTCTCGAGCGCCTTGCGGAACGCAGCCGTGGCTTCGGGAAGCTTGCCGGCCAGGACCGCTGCTTCGCCTTGTGCAAAGAGCGCCTTTGCTGCGGGCGTGCCCGGGCTCTCACGGGCGGCGGCGGGCACCGAAACGATCACGCTGCCCACACCCAGCAGGAGGGCACCAACAACACCGTGAGCGCGGCTCATATGTCCCCTCCGATTGATCCCCGAGGATACTCCCATCCGTGCGTATTGGACACTCGACAATCGCACCGGGTTGGAAGTCCGTCAGGCGCCCTTCCGTCGAGAGCGCGCCGCTTGTGCGATTTTCTCGCCGATCAGCGCGATCTTGTTGTCGCGCAGCCGCTTCTCGTTGAGCCAGTACGGGCTCGTGATTTCCTTGAAGGCGTGAATCGCCGCCTGGATGCCTTCGGCCCAGGCGACGGCGATGAGCTTGATGTCGCCGTGGACGTCGCCGACGGCGAAGATGCCGCGGCGGCTGGTCTCGAAGTAGGGATCGATGGCGATGCTGCCGTCTTCGTTCAGCCGCACGCTCGAGCCGCTCGAACGTGTCCTTGGCCGAGAGAAAGCCGATCTGCACGATCGCGAGCGAGCAATCGTGGCGCGCGCCCGTCGCTCAGCGTCAGCCGAATCTCGTCGCCCGCGAACTCGGCGGCCGCGATCTCGCTGGAGACATGGACCACGTCCGCCGGCATCCGCGACTCTCGCCAGCGTGTCGGGCTTGCCGATCGGCACGTCCTCGCGCACGATCAGATCGACGCGGCCGCCTCGGCCCAGCACCATCAGCGCCGCGTCGAGCGCCGAGTCGCCGCCGCCAACGACGACCACGCGTTTGCCTTCGTAGTCGCCGATCTTCGGGAATCTTGTAGAGGACGTTCTTGGAATTGAGCTGATCGAGCACGGCCAGCCGCCGCGGATAGTGCAGCAGCCCGCAGGCGATGATCACCTTGCGGCACAGATACGTTGCTCTTGCTGGTGACGACTCGCTTGAGCCGGTCTTCCTCCTCGACTGTGTCGGTGTCTTCGATCGTCGACCAGCTCTTCGTTGAAGCGAAACTGCACGAGCGCATTGACCGCCTGGCGGTAGGTGCGCTCGGAGAGTTCTTCGCCGGTGATGCCGTCGGGAAAGCCGGGGATGTCGACGATCCGCTTGTCGGCGTAGAGAAACTGCGGCTGTCCGCCCGGCCTGTCCTTGGCCTCGATGACGAGCGTCGTCAGCGCGCGGTGCGCCGTCGTCAGACTCGCGGCAAGCCCAGCCGGGCCGGCGCCGATGATCACGACGTCCCAGTAGGCAAGTTGGCGAAGTCGAGGTTCGCTTCGAGAGCCTTTACGGTAAAGTCAGACATGATGAAGTTGGGCGCCATTATCGCCTTCTCCGTCGCCGCCGCGGCCGGATCGCTGGCGGCGCAGGAAACGAAGCCCGTGCCGAAAGATTCGGTGCGCGTCGCGATCCCCGGATGCACGAAGGGTCAGATCTTCACGGCCGGTCCACGGACAGTTGAAGAGCCAGGCAGCGTGAACGTACCCGAGGGGACGCACATGCGGATGAACGGCCCGAAGAAACTGCTGGCGGAAATCAAGGGGCACGAGGGGTCGATGATCCAGATCATCGGCCTCATGAAAAAAGGTCAGGCTCTGCCGGATGGTGTCGGCATCGGCGGCGGCGTTCGGATTTCGCCCGGCTCGCCGCAGGCGTCCGGCGGCATCGCGCCCAACACGATGGCCCGCCAGCTCTTCATCGATGTCGAGGGCTGGCGTCCGATCGACGGATTCTGCCCGAAGCGCTAGCTCAGGTCACTCGTACCTGAGCGCGATCGCAGGGTCGATCCTGGTCGCGCGGTGCGCTGGAATCAGCGCGGCGACGGCCGCAACGAGCGTCAGCAAGCTGGCGACGAGCGCGAAGGCGAGTGGATCGCTGGCCTTCACTCCGAACAGCAGGCTGGCCAGCAATCGCGTCAGGCCGTACGCGAGACCCAATCCGAGAACGACTCCGACGATCGCGAGGGTCAGCCCTTCGCGCAGCACCGATTTCAGCATGGTGCTTCGATTGGCGCCGAGCGCCATCCGGATGCCGATCTCCTGCGTGCGCTGCTCGACCGAGTACGACATCAACCCGTAGATCCCGATCGCAGCGAGCACCAGCGCGACACCGGCGAAGATACTCAACAGCACCATGTTGAAATTCTGGCGGGCGACCGCGCCCGACAACACCTGCTCCATCGTCCGAACGCGCGAGATCGGCAACTGGCCATCGACGGCGCGTAGCTCACGCTCGATCGCCACGCGCAGCGGCAACGGATCGGAGGCCGTTCGCACCGCCCACGACAGCGGAATGACGTTGTTCGCGAGAGCCGTGAGTCCTTCGGCCATCTGTGTCTGCGGCACGTACATGACGCCCACGCCGCTGTTGCTCAGCCCGTTCTCGCGCACGTTGCCGACGATGCCGACGACTTGCCGCGGAGGATCCTCGAACTGCGGACCCAATCCCTTGCCAATCACGATGACCTGTCCGATCGGATCTTCGTTCGGCCAGTACTTCTTCGCCATGGCGTCGTTGATGACGACGACGCGCGCCCCTGCGCCGGTGTCGGCTTCGGTGAAACCGCGGCCGCGCAGCACCGGAACTTTGAAGACGGGAAAGTAGTGTGGTGAGACCGACCGCCACTGCTCGTCGCCGTTGTACTCGCCGCGCGTTGGCGGCTTGCCGACGATGGCAAACGGCAGATCGATGCCGGCTTCAACCGGCAGGACGATGGTCGTCGCCGCTGCCTCCACGCCGGGGACCGCCTCCAGCCGCTGGATGACCTGGTTCGAGAAGTTGCTCACGAGGGCCGTTGTCGAATACGACGTTCCCGCCAGCGACGTCTGGAACGTGAACACGTTGTGCGCATCGAGGCCCGAATTGACTGTGCGCAGGCCGACGAAGCTGCGAATCAGGAGCGCGGCGCCCACGAGCAGCACGAGCGCCAGCGCCGTTTCGATCACGACCAGCGCCGAGCGGACGCGTTTGTGGCGAACCGCGGTGCCTGAACGCCCGCTGGCTTCCTTGAGCGTCGAGACGAGATCCGGTTTCGAGGTGTGCAGCGCTGGAAACAGTCCGAAGACGATCCCTGTCAGCACCGCCAAGCCCAGGGTGAACGCCATCACGCGCCAGTCGAGCGCGGGGATCACAATCGCGCCGCCATCCGCTGCCGTGACGCGAGGAATGTTGCCGGGGACGAGCATCAGCAGCCCGCGCACGCCCCACGCACCGAGCGCAAGGCCCAACAGTCCGCCCATGCCCGCCAGGATCACGCTCTCGGTGAGCAGTTGGCGGACAACGCGGGAGCGATTCGCGCCCATCGCCGAGCGAATGGCCAACTCCCGCTGCCGGCCGGCGGCCCGCGCGAGCAGCAGGTTCGCCACGTTGCCGCATGCAATGAGCAGCACCAGGGCGACGGCTCCAAAGAGCACGAGCAGCGCCGTCCTCACATCGCCGGTCGTCGCCTCCCGCATCGGCACCACGGCGACGCTTTCCTCTTTGTCCATCCACTGCGGGTTCGCCTTGCGAAACTGTTCGCCGACGATATTCATCTGCGCGCGTGCGGCCTCGACCGAGACGCCCGGTTTCAGGCGGCCGGCCACATTCAGGTAGTGACCTTGATTGGTGCTGTTAGGGTCGGCCTGCAGCGAAATCCAGATGTCGGTCTCGGGATCGGCATGAAATCCATTCGGAATGACGCCGACAACCGAATGCGGCACACCATTCAACAGAATGGGCCGTCCGAGGACGTCGCTCGCGCCGCCGAGTCGCGCCTGCCACACGCCGTGGCTGATGACGGCAACTGCCGGGCCGCGCGGCAGGTCCTCCGCCTCCGAAAAGCTCCGGCCGACAATGGGCGAAACACCGAAGACCTTGAAGTAATCCGCGGAGACGTGGACGACTTTCACCGGCTCCGGCGGGTTCCCGGACCCGAGGTTCATGGCCAGCGCGCCGAAGTCGTACACGGCCATGGCCTCGAAGACTTCGTTCTTCCGCCACATCATGTACTTCGGGATGGAGTTCGAATTGCCGACGCCGGTGCGGTACTGACGGCCCAGCTTCATGATGCGTTCGGGCTCCGGGTACGGCAGCGGCTGAAGAAGAACGGCGTCGACGACGGTGAAAATCGCCGTGTTGGCGCCAATGCCGATGGCGAGGGCGGCGAGCGCGATGGCCGTAAAGCCCAGATTGCGGCGCATCGTCCGCAACGAGTACCGAACGTCAGCGATGAAGGTTTCCATCAGGAACCTTGACGAGATACGAAGGGGATTGTTCCTTCATTGCCATAAGATCGGCTGGGAACCTCTCCGAACCTGGGATGGGCACGTTGTTTCGCTTTCGGCGCGTCCGGAACGTGGCCGGCGCTCTCCTCGTCGCCGCGCTCCTGGTCGTCGCACTCCTCCACACGCCGATCGTGCGCGCTCGCGCACTAGCCTTTCTGATCGCGCAGCTGGCCGAGGCCGGGTTCGTCGCGCACGCGGACGCCCTCGACTACAACGCGCTTACGCTCAACATCCGCCTGTCGGGCCTGACGCTCGCCGTGCCGTCCGCGATCTCGGCGCCGTTCTTTGCGGCACGCGAAGTCCACGTGAGTCTCCCCTGGGAAGCCCTCCGCGGGCGGTTCGGGATCAATCACGTCGAGATCGTGTCGCCGCGCGTGACCCTGCACCGCGACGCAAACGGCCGCGACAACTGGACGCCTGAATCGCGCGATTCGGGTTCCGAGCCGTTCGACCTGCACATCGGCCGTGCCCTCGTGAGCGATCTCGTCGTCGACTGGACCGATGAGCAGAGCGCGTCGCATGTCGATGCGGCGCTCTCGCTCGATCTGACGACGATCGGGAATGCGACGGCGGGGCCGATTGCGTTGGCGCGACCGGCACAGGTCCGATGGCGCGATCGCATGACATCGATCTCGGTGCTCGGTGGGCGCGTGTCGTGGAACGATCGCGATCTCGCGATCGAGAAGCTGTCGCTCAGCGCGCCAGAGGGCGCGGTCACGCTCGACGCTCGGATCGACGAGCTTCTGGGCGCCGCTCGCATCGACGCGCAAGTGGCCGCAGATGCGAATCTTCCCGCGGTGTCGCCGTGGCTCAACCTTCAACGAGCCGTCGCGGGCACGGTTCGCGCCAACGCGCACGTCGACGGCTCGGGCGTCGAGGTCACGAACCTGCGCGCGCAAGTCGCCGGTGGAGAGGCCACGGGACAGTTGCGCGCGTCGTTCGACGGCAATGGCTCGGCACAGCTGAAGTGGTCGCGACTCGATCTCCAGGAAATCCTTCGACACGTCGTCGAGGCCTCTGGCGAGCTCCCTGCTTCGCGGATGGAAGGCGATATCGAAGGACGCTGGACTGCGCTTCGGCTCGAAGATCTCGAGTTGAAGGCGAACAGCCGGCTCACCGGCGAACGGGTGCCGGGCCGCCCCCGCGAGTTGCCGCTCGACGCCAGCCTCGCACTCGAGTTGCGCCGATCGAAATGGAAGCTGACAGCCGCGAGCGTTGACGCGCTCGGCGTCCACGGCTCCGCGGCGCTCGACGGGACCCTCGACGCGTCGGATCCGAAGCGCTCGTCCATCGCGGGCAGGATCATCGCGCGCACGATCGACGATCGCGAGTGGCCGCGCGCGCTGGTCCGCGCGGGTCTGGTGCCGTCCGAGCCGCCGGTCCACGGTTCCTTCGCCGGCGAGTTCAGCGTTGCGGGCACGTTCGGTGCACCGTCGCTCGACGGGCGGGTCGAAGCGACATTGGGTTACGAGTCGCTGCCGCCTGCCAGCATCAGCGGACACGCCCTGGTAACACTCGACGCCATCGGTGTGGACGACCTCGACGCGCGCATCGCCAACAGCCATGTGCGCGGAGCGCTCGGGTGGTCCACGGCATCGGATGCGATCGACGGAGCGCTGACCGGACTGGTGCAGCTGAAGGATGTGGCTACGTTCGCGCCGTCGACGTCGGAGTCGCTCCCGATGGATGGCACGCTGGATCTGTCGGCGGCGCTTACCGGATCGATCGCGCGGCCCCGCCTCACGGTTCGCGGGACCGGACAAGCGCTCGACGTCGCCGGGCAGATGCTCGACACGCTCACCGCCGATGCGCGCCTCGACGGATCCGATCTGACCATCGATCGGCTTCTCCTCGAGAGCGAAGGCGGACGGCTCGACGCGACGGCGACAATCAATCTCACGCGCGAGACCTACACGACCAAGGCGACTGCCACCGAGTTGCCGATTCATCCGGTCATTGCGAGCAACGGCGATCGCGAGACGCCCTTGAGCGGGAAGCTGAACGGGACGTTCGAGGGCGCCGGATCGTTTCGTGCGCTCGGCGGGCGCGGTCGGTTGTCGTTCAACGGCGCGAAATGGCGGACATCCGATTTCGGGAACGTCAGCAGCGACGTCACGCTGGCCGGCCAAACCGCGACGTTCACACTCGAAGCCCCGGATGTCGCGCTCACCGGACGCGGGTCGGTCGGCCTGGACACGGCCGGCGCGCTGGCCGTGTCTGCCACCTGGGAGCCCGCCGACGTCGCCTCCGTGGCGAAGCGGATGGCGATCGACGCGCCGATGTCCGGTGCCGTATCGCTCGATCTCGAGTGGAATGCCACGCGCCATCACATTGAAAACGGAAACGGCCGGCTCAGCGTCAACCGCGCCGATCTCACGATCGCGGATCAGAAGGTCAGCCTCGCGCAGCCGGGGCGCATCGACACCGACGGCACCATCATCCGCGTCTCGCCGATCGTGCTGGCGACCGGGTCGTCCCGCTTGACGATCGATGGCGCGCTTGGCGATGCACAGACGCGGGATCGCCTCGCTGTCACGCTGGACGGAGCGCTCGCCGACTTCGGGTTCGTCAGAGATCTGGTTCAACCACGAGCAGAAGGCGCGGCCGCGCCGCCGCCGCTGGCCGGGTCGATTCACGCCGAGCTCACCGCGGCAGGGACGGTTGCCGCTCCTCGGCTGTCGGGTGCCCTTCAGATTCGCGGCGGCAGTCTTCCGATCACTGACCAGGCGCACGTGACGGACGTCGAAGCTGGCGCGCGCTACGACGGCGGCGTGCTGGTCGTCGATCGCATGACCGCCGCGTTCGAAGGCGCGTCTCTTGCAGCGACGGCTCGCGTCCCGAGTGAAGTGTTCATCGACCGGCTGCCCGAGTCGATGCGCAAGTGGATCGTCACCGCGAGCGGGCCGGGAACCCTTTCCGCGCAGGTCCGCTCGATCACGCCGTCGGTCGTGGCGCCGTTCGTCGATCCCGCGACGCTCGAGCAAATCGCGCTTCATGCCGACGCCACGATCGACCTCGAGGCCGATCGGCCCGATCTCGATCGGCTGCGCGGCGCCATCGTCCTCACCCGCGCGGATCTCTCGCTGGGCGGCGTGGCGTTCGATCAGCAGACGACGACGCGCGTGGCGATCGGGAATGGGCGCGCGACGATCGACTCGTGGAACTGGGGGCGCGGCGACAATCGCGTCGCGCTGCGCGGCAGCGTGGCGCTCGCGGCCGATCCAGCGCTCGACGTGACGGCCACCGCGGCGCTCGACTTGCGGCTGTTGAACGCGTTCGCACCGGCCGCGCGGACCGCTGGACGCGCGGACGCCGAAATTCGTCTGAGCGGCACCGCCCAGGCGCCTGCTCTCGACGGCTACCTGACAGTGAGCGACGGCGAGACGCGCGTCGCCGACCCACGCCTGGTCGTCGGTGACATGGTGGGTACCGTCACCCTCGCCGGCGATCGGCTGACGTTGAATGGTGTGTCCGCGACCGTCAACGGCGGCGACGCAGAAATGACGGGATCGATCCGCCACCGGTGGTTCGTGCCGGTCGATGGCGCGATTACGCTCACGGCGAAGGGATCGGCGCTCGACGTGGTTGACCTGCGAGCGGAGGCAGACGCGGCGATCACCTGGACGCTCGACCCGAACAGCTCCACGATCGGCGGCAGCGTGACGCTGGTGCGCAGCGCCTATCGCGAGCAGCTCTCGGTGGCCGGCAATCTTCTCGCCGCTCTCAGGACGATCGTCGACGCCGATTCAAGTCCCCGGCGCAGCGGGGCCGTCGCTGCTCGACCGCACGCGGCTCGACGTGCGGCTCGTCACCGATGAGGATCTGCTGATCGACAACAACCTGGCGCATCTGTCGGTCCACGGCGATCTGCGCGCCGTCGGCTCGATCGTGTCACCCTCGGTCACCGGCCGCCTGGAGCTGGGCGAGGGCGGCGTCGTGTTCTTCAACGGCACGCGCTATCGGCTGTCGGATCGGCGATCGATCGATTTCGCGAATCCGAACCGCATCGAGCCGGATCTCGACCTGAGCGCCGTCGCGCGCGTCCAGGGCTACGAGATCACGATCTCGCTCAAAGGCACGCCGGCCACGCTCGAATCGACGCTCGAATCCGACTACGCATACTGGTCCCAAAGCGATCTGGTGTCGCTGCTGCTCGTCGGCCGGACCGCGAGCGAGGGTGATGCGCCGGGGAGCGAGGAGCTCGTCGGGCTGCTGACCGGCAACTTTCTCGAAGCCGCCGGGCGCGCGGTCGGGTTCGATACGGCGCGCGTGGAGCGCGGCACGCCGGATCTCCGGTTCGACGCGGGGCTCGTCGCCGCGGAAACCGACCCTGGCGCCAGGCTCACGATCGGGAAGTCGATCGGCTCTCACGTCGAGCTCGTCTTCTCGCAGAGCCTGCAGCAAACCGGGGCGTTGACGTGGATCGTGGGCTACAAGCCGAGGGCCGGAATCGATCTGCGGCTGGTGACGCTCGATGAAGGCGATCGGCTGTACACGTTCAGCCACGACATCACGCTCGGCGGTCCGCCCGTGCTCGTCTCGGCCGCGGCCGCGCCGACGACGCGCGTGAGCAATCTCGTCATCAATGGCGCGGGCACGGACGAACCGGCGTTGCGATCGCGGCTGAAGCTGAACGCCAACGACCGCTTCAGCTTTTTTCAGTGGCAGGACGATCGCGAGCGGCTCGAAGCGCTTCTACCACGAGCAGCAGCGGCTCGAAGCGCGCATCGTGACGCGCAGGGTTGCCGACCCGGCGAACGCGGCGCGCGTGCGCCTCAGCTACGACATCGCTCCCGGCCCCCGCACCACCTTCGTCGCCGAAGGCTTCACGCTGTCGAAGTCGGCGGTCTCGAATATCGAGCGGGCCTGGGCGCGCTCGGTGGTCGACGATTTCCTGATCGAGGAGGTCGTGACGATTGCGCGCGTGGAGCTCGCCGACGCGGGATATCTGCTGCCGGAGGTGACCGCGCGCATCGAGGGCGGCGGGGATGCCCGGCTGCTGCGCGTAACGGTCGTCCCAGGACAGCACGTCCGCAATCGCCGCGTGGAGTTCTCGGGCAACGCGAACGAGCCGTCCGATCGGCTGCTCACAGCCCTGGCGGAGCGCGGGCTGACGCGCGCCGTCTGGCACGATCCGGACGCCGTGCAGGACGCACTGGCGGCCATGTATCGAGTGAACGGGTACCTGAACGCCGCCGTCCGCGTCGCACCCATCACGATCGATGGCGACACCGCTGTGCGGCCCATCGCGATCGTCGAGGGGGATGCGTTTCGCGTGGGCGAGGTCAGCATCGAAGGCGTGAAGGTCTTCGGGCCCGAAGAAGCGGCGCGGCTGGTCGGCCTCGCGTCCGGCGATCGCTATCGCGCGGCGCGCCTCGAGGAGGCGCAGCTCGCACTCGACACACAGTACCGCGCGCGCGGCTTCAACCGTGTGGGCATCGACTACAAGGCGGCCGTCACCGAGCGCACGAGCTCGGTCACGGTTGTCGTGCGGGTCGACGAGGGGCCGCAGCAGCGGCTGCGCGACATCGAGACGGTCGGTCTGACGCGCACGAACCCACGGCTGCTCAGCCGCGCGCTCATCGAGCTGAATCTAGGCGAGCCGGTCGATCTCACCGCCTGGAACGCGGCGCGGCGGCGCGCCTACGAGACCGGCGCGTTTCGCAGCGTCGACATCCAGCGCGAAGTCATGGCATCGGAGGCGACGCCGTCAGCGGGCGCCGACGCCCTCGAACCCGTGCGCGCGAAAGTGACAGTGCAGGAATGGCCGCCGTTCCGCGTGCGCTACGGCCTCGAGGTGCGTGACGAGCTGGACGCCGCCGGCGATGCGGCCCGCGCCAACTCGCCCGGTACGGACCAGACCGGCGGCCGCCGGTTTGGTCTCGGGCTCGCGGGCGACCTCGGCGCGCGCGGGTTGTTCGGCCGTGCGGTCTCGGCTGGCGTCGCCGGCCGCTACGCGCTGGATTCGCGCGCAGCGCGAGCGTACGTCACGACACCGCTGTTCTTCGGCCGGCCGATCGCGTCGACGGTGTTCATCGAGCGCTCGCGCGAGGAGTTCGGCGCCGCGCCGCTGCCGGTCAACGAAACGTTCGTCACCAGCCTGACGTTCGATCAGCGCATCCGTCTCGCGAAACGCACGACGACGTCGTACGGCTACACGTGGGAGCGAACGCACACGCTGCGGGTCGATCCCGATCCGCTCGATCCGTTGCCGTTCGACGTCACGGTCACGACCGGCCGGTTCACGTGGTCCGCCATCTTCGACACGCGCGACGATCCCATCGACACTTCGCGCGGCTGGTTTCACTCGTCCAGCCTGGCGTATGCCCCGGCGATCCTCGGCACCGATCTGCGATTCGCCCGCTACTTCCTCCAGCACCAGTACTATCGGCGCAAGGGACCCGTCGTGCTGGCCACTGCAGCGCGCATCGGGCTCGCGACGGCGTTCGGCGCGTCTCTGGTGTCCACGCAGCGCTTTTTCGCGGGCGGCGGCAACAGCGTGCGCGGCTACGCCGAAGACGTGTTGAGCCCGGTGGACTTCGGCGACGTGGTCGGGGGCAACGCCGTCCTGGTGTTCAACCAGGAAGTGCGCTTTCCGTTGTTCAAAATGGTCCGCGGCGTCGGCTTCTTCGACGCCGGCCGCGCGTTCGACACCGTCGGGCACCTGTCATTCACGGACCTCGCGCCGGGCGCAGGGCTCGGCCTGCGCGTGCAGACGCCGTTCGTGCTGGTCCGCGTCGACATGGGTGTACCGTTCGACACGGCCTTCGGTCGCCGGCGCGCGAAGTGGTTCTTCTCGATCGGTCAGATGTTTTGAGAACGGCCGGACACTGCGTTCAACAGGGGTCTGACCCCACCCTTCAAAACTGCCAGCAATTTTGACCCCCTGGGGTCAGACCCCAAGGGCGGCAGCCCGATTAGGAGCCCAGGTGGGGTCTGACCCCACACCTCAAGATCGCCAGCAATTCTGACCGAGTGGGGTCAGACCCCAGGCAGCGCGGATAAAATCACGCCTTGGGAGCCGGCCGCTCTGAGACGGCCATATCGGTCGTCCACAGCCAGGCGCCGTCCGGCTGCTCTCGCATCGGGCCCATGTAGTTGCCGCGGTCGGTGACGGGAGTCGGGCCACCGATCGTCATGGCGTACGTTCCACGCACGAACGCGAGCCCGTCGCCGCCGACGATTTCATCGGCGGTGATTGCAAAATCCTCGAGTGGCGGAAACGTCTCCGGCCAGGCGCGCATCGCCGCCCGGCCGCGGATCGGCGGTTGATGCGGTGGGAACCGGATTGCATCCGCGGTGAACAGGGCGCGTGATCGCGCCCCAGATGGAAGCCCGAAGCGGCGGCTCGATCAGGAATGGGGTCTGACCCCGCCCCTCAAAATCGCCAGCAATTTTGACCCTGTGGGGTCAGACTCCATGCAGCGATCCGAATAGGAGCTGAAGTGGGGTCTGACCCTTCCTCTCAAAATCGCCAGCAATTTTGACCCTGTAGGGTCAGACCCCATGCGAACGAGCCTTCTCGACCGGGCTGCTCGCCGGTTCTAGCGCCCGAGCGTGCGCAAAATCGACTGCACCTCGCCCTTCTCGGGCGCCTGCGGGGCCAGCTTCAGGAACGTTTGAAAATGCTCGGCGGTGAGGTCCGCGCGCTTCGCCTTCGAGAAGGCGATGCCGGCGTAGTAGTGCGCGGGCGCCCAGTTCGGGTCGAGCTCGGTGGCCTTCTGAAACGCGTTGGCGGCTTCGCCCAGATCCTGCTTCGCGCTCAGCGCGAGCCCACGCTGATAGTGCGCTTCCGCGATCGATCCGCCGCGCGCGACCGCCTGGTCGGCTTCCTGCACCGCCCCCGCCGCGTTCGATGACAACACCGCGACAGCCGATTTGCCGATCGCCTGCCATGCGTCGGATCGCGTCGCGAGTTGTTCGTAGACGCGTTTCGCTTCGTCAGCGTGGCGCAATTTCTGGTGGCTCTGCGCGACAACGAACAGGACGCGCGGATCCTGGCTCCTGCCGCCGGCGTCGATCGCCTGCTGGTACTGCCCGGAGTCGTACATGGAACGCACGTCGCCGAGCGCCTGAGCCGATGCGCCGGTCGCGACGGTCGTGAGAAGAGCGATCGTGAGGATGATCGTCTGGCGACCCATCAGAAACCTCCCTGCTCGATAGTATGCTACGGCGCCGATGGCGGAGCGAATCGTTCGTGTGGGCGTGCTTGGCGCCGGAGCGTGGGCTCGGAATGCGCATCTTCCTGGATACCGTCGCGATCCGCGCTGCCGAATCGTGGGAATCGCGGACACGCTGCTCGATCGCGCGCACGAGGCCGGGCGTGAGTTCGACGTCGCATTCACGACGGCGGATCCCCACGAGCTCATCCGTCGCGACGATATCGATCTGATCGACGTCTGCACGCCCAGCCAGACACACTTCGAGCTCGCCTGGAGCGCGCTCGAGGCCGGCAAGCACGTGCTCTGCGAAAAACCGGTCGCCTACGATTTTCGCGACACCCAACGCGCGCGCGATCTCGCGAGGAGCAAGGGGCTCAAGACCCGCGTCGGCCTGACGTTCCGCTTCAGTCCGGCGATGCGCTTCATGCGCGAGCTGGTAGCCGACGGCTTCGTCGGCACGCCCTTCATCTTCAACGGCTTCGAGCAGAACTCGCAGTGGCTCGATCCGATGACGCCGCTGCGGCAGGTCGATCCGGACGCGGATCAGTCCGTCCTGCAGGTGTCGTCGCTCGAAGGCTACGGCGCCCCGATCATCGATCTCGCGCACCTGCTGGTCGGCAGCGATCTCACCCAGGTCGTCGGCACGATGCGCAACTTCATCCCCGACCGCATGGTCCGCGCCACCGGCCGCATGATGCGCATGAACATCGACGATGGCGATGTGTTCATCGGGGAGTTCGCGAACGGGGCGCTCTGTTCGATCCAGACCAGCTTCGTCACCGTCGGCAACTATCCGGGCATCGAGGCGCGGATCTACGGCAGCAAGGGCGCGTTGATCTGCCGAATGGTCGAGGAACGCGGCATCTGCGAGACGCTTCGCGCGGCAACCGCCGACGCCGTCGAATTCCGCGAGCTCGAAGTGCCCGCGCGCTTCTATCCGCACGGCGGCACGGCCGAGGAATCGTGGCGGACGCTCTTCTATGCGAACCTGATCAACAGCTTCATCGGCGAAATCCTGAGCGGCGACAGTACGAACGAGGGCGACTTCGGAGATGGCGCATGGGTCCAGGAAGTGATCAACGCCGTGGAGCGATCGTTCCGGGAACGGCGGTGGGTGTCGCTGCCGCTGGCATGACTGCACTTGACACGTTTTTCGAGAGCTACTATCGGCTCCGCCCGGTGAATGCGACCTTCACGGGGATTCACGACTACGACGGCAGCCTGCCCGACTGGTCACCCGAGGGACTCGAGTCGGCCGTCGATGAGATGCGCGCGTTGCGCGCCCGCCTCCGCTCACCCGACGACCGTGCGAGCGTCGGCGAGGTCGACGCGCGCGACCGCGAGCTGGCGATCTCGTTTCTCGACGTCCAGATCGCCGAGCACGAGAGTCTTCATTTCCAGCGCGGCAACCCGTCGCTGGCGATCGGCGAAGTGGCATTCGGCGCGATCGGCTTGATGACGCGGCCGTTCGCGGACGCTGGCGCGCGCGCGGCCGCCGCGACAGCGCGGCTGGCGGGCACCGCGGCCTTTCTCGACGGGGCGCGCCGCTCGATCGCGGACGGTGTGCCCGACGAGTGGCGGATGAAATGCCTTCGCGAATGCGAGGGCGTCGAGCGGCTGCTGGCTGCGGGGATCGACCGTTGGATCGGCGTCGAATCTATTCCGGCGCCGGCGGCAGACGACCTGACGCGCGCCGCGCGCGACGCGGCCGCAGCCGTCGTGTGTCTTCGGCACTGGCTGGAGCGCGGTATTCGGACTGCTCCAGCCGATCGATACGCGGCTGGATCCGACCTCTTCGATCTGCTGCTCGCTCGCGGGCATTGGTGCGACCGCGCACGCCAGGACCTCATCTTGGAAGCCACGGCGGCGCTGGACGAAGCGCTCGCGCGGTTGGACGAGCGCGCCCGGGCGGTCGCGCCGGGCGGCTGGCCGGAAGTACAACAGCGCCTCGCCGATCACCATCCGACGCGGAGCGATTATCTTGCGGCCTACGAACGGATCTGGCAGGCGTGCCGGCGAAGCGCCGGCGAGCGCGATCTCGTCACGTGGCCCGACTCCCCCATTCGCTATGTGCCGATCCCGGTCCACACCCGAGATGCCGCGCCGTTTCTGTACTACCTGCATTACCGATCACCGGCGCCCTTCGATCGCCTCCCCGTGCACGACTACGTTGTGACGCCGATCGATGACGATCTGGATGACGGAGAGCAGCAGCGCCGCCTGCGTGCGACGAACACGAGCGTCATCACGCTCAACCACGTCGTGCACCACGGCGCGATCGGACATCACGTGCAGAACCACTTCGCCTATCACGGCGCCTCCGCGATCGGCCGCATCGCCGCCGTCGACTGCGCCAGCCGCATCGGGATGTTTCTCGGCGGCACGATGGCCGAAGGCTGGGCTTGCTACGCGACGGATCTCATGGACGAAGTCGAATTCCTGACACCCGAAGAATCCGTGTCACAGCAGCACACCCGCGCCCGCTTGCTCGCCCGCGCCATCGTCGACATCGGCCTGCACGAGCGGTCGCTCACCTTCGACGAGGCCGTCGCGATCTATCGCGATCGGATCGGGATGTCGCCCGACGCCGCGCGCGCCGAGACCTGCAAGAATTCGATGTTCCCCGGAACCGCGCTCATGTACTGGCTGGGCACTGAAGGAATTCATCGGATCCGCCGCGAGCGCGAGCGCATCGACGGGGACACCTTCTCGCTCCGGCGCTTTCACGATCGCCTGCTCTCGTACGGCTCCATTCCAGTGCCGCTCATCGCGCGGATCTGGTCGTGAGGTGACGCCATTCAGTTCTTGACCTGTTGTGGCGCGGCCCTTCAGGGCTGCGAAGACGCGGGGCTGAAGCCCTGCGCCACGTACGTGAAAAGTGCTGTCACGCTGGCCGTGCTCTTCACGCTGGCCGCCGCAGGTTGCGATCGCCGCCCGGCCGGCGTCCTTCCGTCGAATGATCTGCTGATCGTCGGCTACGACCGCGAGCCCGACACGCTGAATCGCTTCAGCACACACATCCTCGAAGATATTCAGACGTGCATCATCGAGGGCCTGACGATCACGGACGAGAAGATGCGGACCGTGCCGCTCCTGGCCACGCGCGTGCCGACCCTGGAGAACGGCGACGTCCGGCTGCGCGCCGATGGCGGCATGGATGTCACGTGGACGCTGCGCCCCGGTATCACGTGGCACGACGGCACCGCGCTCACGTCGGCAGACATCAAATTTACCGTCGATTCCATCAACAGCCCGGCCTACAACCCGGAGAGCACCGACGGCTTCGACCGGATCGCGTCCGTCGAGACGCCGGATCCTCTGACCGCGATCATTCATTACAAGGAGATCTACGCCCCGTACGACATTCAATTCATCCGCGGGCTGCTTCCGCGCCACCTGCTCGACGGCCGCGACATCGATCGCGCGCAGGACTACAACCGGAATCCGCTCGGCACCGGGCCGTATCATGTCGTGGAATGGAAGGCCGGCGAATACATCCTACTGGAGCGCGTTCCTCACTACTGGCGCGGCGACGCGTTTCCAAGAATCAAGCGGCTGATGTTCAAGTTCATCGCCAACACCACCACGCGAATCAATCAGCTCAAAAGCGGTGAAGTGCACGTCGTCGCGCTGGTGCCGCACGACAAGTACCGCGAGATTTCGGGTCTCGGTTCGCTGGTCGTGCACCGGACGCCTGGCAATGCCTACGAGCACGTGACCCTGAACGAGCGCCGTGTGCCGCCATTTGCTGACGTGCGCGTCCGGAAAGCGTTGATTCACGCGCTCGATCGCGAGCTGTTCGTGAAAACAATCCTCGACGGGCTCGCTCCCGTCGCGCATGGCGCCGTTCAACCGGTGTCGTGGGCGTACACCGATCGCGTGACGAAGTACGCGTTCGATCCGGCGCGTGCCCGCGCGCTGCTCGTCGAAGCCGGATGGAACACCGGCCCGGACGGGATCCGCCGGCGCGAGGGCAGGCCGCTCGCGTTCACACTCATCACGCAGGCAGGCTTCGCCGTCCGCGAGAGCGTGGCACAGGCCATCGAGCGTCAACTGCGCGACGTAGGCGTGGACATGAAGGTGGAATTGCACAACGGCACCGAGATCAGCGCGCTGTGGTTCGAAGGCAACTTCGACGCGATGCTGCACTGGTGGCAGATGCCCTCCGACCCCGAGCTCACGACGTTCTTCGCCGCGGACCGCACGCCGCCGGCCGGCCGCAACATCAACTACTTCAAGCACGACGAGCTGACGAAGCTCCTCTACGAGTCGGATCGAACAGTCGACCGCGGAACGCGCACGCAACTGCTCCATCGCGCGCAGGCGATTCTGGCAGACGAGGTCCCCGAGATTCCGCTCTACAACGTCACGAAGCTGGACGCCGTCCCGGCATCGCTCCAGCACTTCAAGGGCAATCCCACCAACACGGGTATTTTCTGGAACGTGCACGAATGGGAGATCAGGTGAGGGATCGGGTAATCGGGTAATTGGATAATCTGGTAATTCAATTGAACAATTGGCCAATAAATTACCCGATTACCAGATTACCCAATTACCCGATTCAGCTGTCACCATGATCCGCTTTCTCGTCCGGCGAGCGCTCCAAGCGCTGCCGCTCCTCTTCGTCATCTCGGCGCTCGTCTTCGCGCTGCTGCACGCGGTGCCGGGCGGCCCGCTCGCGATCTATTTGTCGAATCCGAATGTCCGGCCGGAAGACATCGAACGGCTCAGCCGCGCGCTGGGCCTGGATCGCCCGCTCTGGGAGCAGTACTGGTCGTGGCTCGGCGCGTTCGTGCGCGGCGACTGGGGCTACAGCTTCAGCGACGGCCGCCCCGTGCTCGAGCGGATCGCCGAGCGCGTGCCCGCGACTCTCGAACTGGTCGGCGTTGCCATTGCCGGAGCGCTCGCGCTGGCGGTGCCGGCCGGCGTGGCGTCGGCCGCGGCACGCGGCGGATGGTTCGATCGCGTGTTCGGCGCCGTTGCCATTGCCGGCATTTCACTGCCGGCCTTCTGGTTCGGCCTGCTGCTGCAGATGCTGTTCGCGATCGGCCTCGGCTGGCTCCCCTCGTCTGGCCGCACAACTCCAGGCGGCGGCGACGTGCTCGATCACGCGCGCCACTTGTTGATGCCCGCCACGGTACTGGCCCTCGTTCAGGCAGCCAGTTGGTCGCGGTATCTGCGCGGATCGATGATCGAAGTCCTGTCGCAGCCGTTCACGATCGCCGCGCGTGCCCGCGGCATTCCCGGACGCCGCGTGCTTCTCGTGCACGCACTGAGCAACGCGCTCGGGCCGGTTCTGGCCGTCGTCATGATGGACGCGGCGCTCCTCGTCTCCGGCGCGGTGGTCACCGAGAGCGTGTTCGCCTGGCCCGGCCTCGGCAGCCTCTTCACGGAAGCGCTCGCCCGCCGCGACTACACCATCCTCATGGCGCTGCTGATGCTCACGTCATCGGCGATCGTCGTGCTGAACGCGGCGGCCGACGTGGCGCACGCGGCGCTCGACCCGCGCGTCGCGCTCACCTGATCCCGGTCCTCGCTGGTGCTCATGTTGATGGCCGCCGAAATCGCTCGAAAACGTCGGAACGCTCCGGCACACTCGACCCGCCATCGAAGCGAGGACCGGGACTGATGCGCGCGCCACTCTGGATCCTGGCCTGCCTGATCGCGGTGGCGCTCGCCGCGCCGGTTCTCGCGCCGTACGCGCCCGAGCAGATCGATCTCGCGCACCGGCGCGAACCGCCGTCGGCGGCGCACTGGTTCGGCAGCGACGATCTCGGCCGCGACGTGCTCGCGCGGGTGCTCCACGGCGCGCGCGTCTCGCTCGCCGTCGGCCTGCTGTCGGCAGCCGTCGCCGGCGCCTCCGGAGTCGCCGTCGGTGGGCTCGCGGGCTACGCGGGCGGCGCGATCGACGCGGCGCTGATGCGCGGCACCGACGCGATGCTGGCCGTGCCCCGCCTGCCGCTGCTGATGATTGCCGGCGCGTTTCTCCAGCCGACGATCGCGATGCTCGTCGTGCTGATCGGGTTGGCGGGCTGGATGGAAACGGCCCGCGTCGTTCGAGCGGAATTCCGGACGCTGCGGACGCGAGGCTACGTCGAGAGTGCGCGAGCCGCCGGCGCCACGCACGCGCGCCTGATTCGCGCGCACCTGCTGCCAAACGCGGCGCAGGCCGTGGTCGTGTCGATCACGCTCGCGGTCGCTCGCGGAATTTTGCTCGAATCGGCGCTCAGTTTTTTCGGCGTCGGCGTTCGCCCGCCGGCCGCAAGTTGGGGCAACATGCTCTACCAGGCGCAAGCCGCGCTGGCCACCGAGCCGTGGCTCGCGATCGTGCCGGGCGTGTGCATCCTGATCACGGCGGTGTTGGTGAACGCCGCCGGCGAGCGCGCCGCGACGCCCTGAATCGAACCGAACCACGCCGGCTGACAGGCGGCTCCATGCGACTGCCGCCGGTGCGTGTCGGCCACTCCGGACTCGCGAATTGCTTGTAGATCGAACTCAACACGGGCCCGTTTGCGTGTTCCAGGACTGGGGTGGTCTCCAGTGGCAAGAACTCCGATCACTCCGCGAGGCTCTCGGCTCTTGACCGGTCGTTTTCAGTCCTGCGTCCCGGTTATCGGACGACGTCGTGGGCTTTATGGCCTGTAGGGGTTCATCGTCTTGCCTTCGAGGGACGACGATGGCATCGTCGTCGGGAGGATCGGATTGATGGCGGATGCGCCCAAGCTACTCGATCGTGTGCGCGCCGAAATCCGCCGCGGCATTACACCGGCGGACCGAAGACGCGTACGTGCACTGGATTCGCCGCTGCATTGTGTTCCACGGCAAACGGCACCCTTTTAGTGGACCAGCGAGCCATGAACAAGATACTGGGCAGAATCGTGGCGGCGCTGATCGGCATCGGCTCGACCAACGCAGCCGGTCAGAACCATTCACAAGTGATCAAGAGCTTCTACTCGACATCGGATTTCGCGTTGACGGCCGATCCGAATTCAAGACCATGGAGGACCGTCCATGGCGTGACGGCAGAGCGCGGACCGCGCGGTGATGTGACTCCAAACCATCGCACCGGAATTCGGTCGCGCTGGAGCGATAGGAATCTCTACTTGCTCTTCATCTGCGCGTACGAGCAGCTGTATTCAAAGCCGAACCCGTCAACCACGACCGAAACTAACCGGCTCTGGGACTGGGATGTATCGGAAGTATTCATCGGCACAGACTTGCAGAACATCAAACACTACGCCGAATTCCAAGTCTCGCCACACGGCGAATGGGTTGATCTTGACATCGATCGCAACTCCGATCCTCCCAATCATAATTGGCAATGGAACTCCGGCTTCGAGGTCAAAGCGCGCATCAACGAGGAAGGGAGAGTCTGGTACGGCGAGATGCGCATCCCGATCGACAAGATTGCCAAACGAACGGTACGAGCCGGTCAGGAATTTCGGATCAACTTTTACCGTTTTCAGGGGCCGCCGCCCGACCGCAAACGCATCGCGTGGCAGCCGACCAACGCCGACAATTACCATGTGCCCGAAGCGTTTGGTCGCTTGCGGTTGGAGAAATAGAGCGCGGAGCCGGACGTGAAAAACCAGGGACAGCGGGGAAGCCGACACCTGCGGTCTGATATGGCATGCAGCCGACGGCGCCAGCGATACTCGAGCGCCGCGGCTGATGCCTGACGTTAACCCCCTTGAGAGGCTCCGCACTTCCAGATGGGCTCACCCCAGTAGAATCACGACCATGACGCTCAGAGAAACTCTCAAGCAGCTCAAAGCGCTCGGCAACGCGAAGGTGCGGGCGCAGAACGCCAAGAGCGGCGCCGGCGACAATCAGTTCGGCGTCAGTCTCGGCGACATTCGGGTGCTGGCGAAAAAGATCCGGACCGACCATCCGTTGGCTCTGTCGCTCTGGAAGACCGGGAACGTCGACGCCCAGTTCCTGGCCACTCTCCTGGTCCAGCCCAAGAAACTGTCGGCCGACGAGATGGAACGGATGGTGCGGTCCGTTACCTTTGTGCGCGTGGCGGACTGGCTCAACGCCTATGTCGTCAGGCAGCACCCCGACAAGGAGACTCTTCGCCAGGAATGGATGGCCACCGACGACCGCTGGGCGGCCCGCGCCGGATGGGACCTCACCGCGGAGCGGGTCGCGAAGAGTCCAGACGGCCTCGCTCTCCCGGCGCTGCTGGGTCGCATCGAGTCCGAAATGGCCAGCGCCGATCCGGAAGTGCAGTGGACGATGAACAATACTCTTGCGACAATCGGAATCCACTTCCCCAAACACCGCAAGAGGGCTATCGCCATAGGCGAGAAGTTGGGAATCTATCGTGACTATCCCGTGTCGAAGGGTTGCACGTCCCCCTTCGCACCGATCTGGATTCACGCAATGGTGAGCCGGCAAGGCTGAACGAACGGTCAACTAGAGTTGACTTCGTAACCCGTCGTACCCCATGAATGTCCCGATCGATGCCAAGCGACTGCGAACGTTGCTACCTGACGTAGTCGAGCGAGTGCCGGACGGCCCCGTGAACGAGACTGACCGCCGCTTCAATCAGATGAGATTTCAGGTACTGCCGTCGGTGCGTGACCGCTCGGCGCGAGCATCTCTCTGACGCCCCACCCTGTCATTCACGCCGCCGCCATTCGAAAAACGTACGGCGGGACTGTCGCCGTGGACGACGTCTCCTTCGACGTGCACGCCGGGGAAATCTTCGGCTTGATCGGACCGAACGGCGCCGGCAAGACCACAACGATGGAGTGCATCGAGGGTCTGCGCACGCCCGATCGGGGCGCTATTTCCGTGCTGGGGCTGGATCCGACACGAGACGTGTACACGCTGCAGGAGCGGATCGGCGTACAGCTGCAAGCCGCGCAACTCCAGAAACGGATGAAGGTGTCGGAAGCGGTCGCCTTCTGGGCGTCGCTGTACCAAAAGCCAGTGGACGGCGCGCGCCTGATCGAGCAGCTCGGTTTGAGCGACAAGCGGAACGCCTGGTTCATGAACCTCTCCGGCGGCCAGAAACAGCGCCTGTTCATCGCCCTCGCGCTCATCAACGATCCGGAGTTGGTCTTCCTCGACGAGTTGACGACGGGACTCGACCCGCAGGCGCGGCGCGCGATCTGGGATCTGGTGCGCGGCATCCGCCAGCGCGGCAAGACTGTGTTTCTGACGACGCATCTCATGGAGGAGGCGGAGCGCCTGTGCGACCGCGTAGCCATCATCGACCACGGCCGCATCGTCGATATCGGCACGCCGGCCGAACTCGTGCGGCGCCATTGCCCGGAGCGAACGGTGAGTATAGTGACCGAGGATTCCACCGCGCCGGCGCGCGTTCAGGCGATCCCGCACGTCGAGTCGGTGAGCAGCCAGGGCTTCGAGATCACGATTCGCGGCCTCGGAAGCGACCTGGTCACAAACGTGATCCAGTGTCTGGCGGAGCATCGAATACGGGTGACCGACTTTCGGACGGAGCTCCCGACGCTCGAGGATGTGTTTCTCAAGCTGACCGGGCACAAGATTCGCGACTGAGGCTACGCCGACTATGCTTCGCGGACTGTGGAAACTGACCTGGCTCGAGATCAAGATCTTCGTGCGCGAACCGCTGGGCGTCTTTGGCGCAACGTTCCCGGTGATCATCGTCGTCATGCTGGGACGGGTGCTGGCCCCTCGCGTTGGAAGCTCCGCCGACATCCCGCGCTTCGCGTCGGTCGATCTGCCGATCTTCGGCGCTCTTCTGATCGCCGCAAGTGTGGTGCTGTCTCTGGTCACGATCATCGCCATCTACCGCGAAGGCGGAATCCTCCGGCGGCTGAGAGCCACGCCGATTCGGCCGCACACCATCCTCCTGGCGCACGTCATCGTCAAGCTGCTGTTCACTGCGATCACGCTTGCCGCGATGGTCCTGGCAGGCCGGCGCTCCGCTGCCGTTGACGCCGGCGTCCCGCTCGCGTCGTTCACGCTGGCGCTGCTCTTCAGCACCGTGTGTCTCATGTCGCTGGGCTTTCTGATCGCCAGCGTGGTTCCAACGGCGCGTTTCGCACAGCCGGTCGGAACGCTGATCCTCTATCCGATGCTCGGGTTGTCGGGGTTGTTCGTGCCTGTCGAGTCTTTCTCGCCGATGCTGCAGGCGGTTGCCCGCGCCCTGCCGCTCACCTACGCGGTGTCGCTGCTGAGAGGCGTCTGGCACGGTGAGGGCTGGTCCACACATGCCGGCGACGCTGCGGTCTTGACGCTGATGTTCCTGGTATGCACAGCGCTATCGGCCCGGGTCTTTCGGTGGGAGTAGCGATCGACCGCACGAAGGGGACGGAGACAACGGGATCACACGGAGAAACGGAGTAACGGAGACGCGCAGAGAAGACGGTTCGACGGATCGGCCGGCGCAGCCGGCCTGACGCGTGGGCGGATCGGATCGAGAAGATGAGCACCAGCGATATCCAGTGGTGCTCATCTTCTCGATCCGATCCGTCCACGCGCGTCGCTTCGCGACGCCCGTCGAACCTGTAGCGTCACGCTGTCTTCTCCGTTCGTCCTCCGTTGCTCCGTTCCTCCGTGTAGATACCGTTTCCTCCGTAGCCTCCGGTCTACTCGACCACCGGACTGCTGTCGCCCGGCAGGAGTAGCTGGCGATGCGCCCACCACGGCGCGATGCCGTTGGTCATCACGCGCTCGTGAAACTCGCGCAGATCGAAACGGTGGCCGCGGGCAGCCGCGTAGTCGTTCCGCAGTTTGAACGCCGCAACCTTGCCCAGGAAGTATCCGCCGTAGGTCGGATCGTAAGTGCCGCGCACCGCCTCCTGCCGAGCGGCCGGCGCCGGAAGATGCGCATCGCGCTCGAACAGCTGTGCGGCCTGATCGATCGTCCATTCGCCGCTGTGCAGCCGCAATCCCGATATCAGCCGGCAGATGCGCGTCAGCGCCTCGCTGATCTGCGCGAGCCGGTAGCGAGGATCATCACTCTTGAAACCCTCGTCGCTCACGAGTTGCTCCGCGTAGTGCGCCCACCCGTCCTGGCCCGATGACGGCTGCGGAAACGGGTTGAGACCGATCCAGATTCTCCGGACTTTGCCCGGCGTGCGCCGCATGAACAGGCTGTGCACGTAGTGGCCCGGCGCCACTTCGTGCGCCGAAATGTCGGCCAATGTCGCGTAGTTGAATTTCTGGAGCCACGCGTCCTGCCGCTCCGCGGGCCAGTCCGCCTGCGCGTCGGTGATGTAGTAGTAGCTCTTGACCGGATGCGGCTCGAGCGGCGGCGACGAGTGCATCGAGGCGAGCCCAAGGTCGAACGCGGGCGCCGCAGCGACGATGACGCGCTCGCCTTCGGGAACGTCGATGAGCCGCTTCGATCGAATGAACGCGAAGAGTTCGTCGACGGTCTTCTGCGCGGCGGCCACCAGGTCGCCCCGCTTCGGGTGGTCCGCCAGCACGTCGCGCCACACGTCCACCGCCGGCCGGCTTGGCCGCGTGGGATCGACGCGGGCGGCCGTGGCCTCGAAGTCGGCTTGCGCTTTCTTCAGTTCCCGCTCGCCAATGGCCAGCAAGGTGGCGGCGCGCGCGTCGATCAACTCCTCAGCCCAGTAACGCGCCTCGACCGCGGCCTTTCCGATCGCGTAGGAACCAGTCGCGCGCGGCAGCACGTTGGTTTCCAGTTCCTTGACGTAGAGCTCGATGGCGACAAGCGCGTCCGCTGAGGCCGTCTTCAGCGACGCCTGAAGGGCGGAGTCGCCGACGCCTGCGAACGCGCGCGGGAGATCGTGCGCGATGAGATCCAGCGCGCCACGGAACATGACGATCGCGCGCTCGACGAAGACGCGCGGCGGCTCCTTGATATTCTCGCGCGCGGACCCGAGCAGCCGCGGCACCAGGCGCAGCTTCGACGCCGCCTTCTCCATCCTCTCCGCCGCCAGAGACGACTCCATCGTCATCAGGTTGTGGACGCCATCAGTGATCGCCGACGCGTAGATCATCGGGTTGCGCGTCCAGGTGCGGACGGTGTCGAGATCGAGGAGCCAGCCGTCGATCACGCCGAGCAGGATCCGGCGATCGACACGATCGTCCGGCGTCAGCGGTTCGGGAGTGATGGCCTCGAGCCGGTCTCGAACCGAGTGCAGCCACTCGACCTCCGCCCGAATCGCGCCTGCGGAGAAGTCCTCCAGCCCCGCGTCGTGCGCGTGAAGGCCGTTGCCGGCGGCAATCGACGGATGCCGGCGCGCGAACCGATCGAGATAGTCGTCGACGATCGCCGAGATCGCGCCCGGCTCGGTGGGCGGCGGCGACGCCTGGCCGCAGGAGAGAAACAACAACGCAACCGATGCCACGCTCATCGCGCGGATCACCATGAACATTTCGGCAGTCATCCTGGCGTGTACGGAGACTCGACGTCAAGGCGGCCTCGGCAACTGGTTGGCCGCGCGTTACCAACCACATGAACAAGCTGGCGCGACCGCTGCTCGTGCTCCGCGATGCGTGGAAACGCTGCGAGGAGTTTTTCGACCGCACCGTCAGGAATGGACCGGTCATGAGCAGCACTTCGTCGAGCACGAAGCGCTAGTGTCCCGAAACAGTGATACGCGACATAATTCGCGGGCGGCGCATCCCGGCTGGCGGCGTTGCTCGTCGCTCAGATATGCCCAATATCCTCACTCCTCGCGCCTTGCCATCCGGGCGCGGCGCTCCGCGACTTATGCCACGTATCACTGTTCCGGGACACTGGCTCGGCCCGCGTCCTGAGTTAGACTATCGCCCATGCGCGCCCGCGCGGCTGTCATCGCGGCGTTGCTCGCCTTCTGGCTCGGGACGGATCCCTCCGGGCAGGGCACCTCTTCTCCGCTGCAGCTGGTTCAACCCGCCGGCTTGGCGCTCGATGCCGACGGATCGTTGTATCTGTCGGATAGCGCCACACATCAGATCCTGAAGCTCGCGAGCGGGCGACTCACCGTCGTCGCCGGCACGGGCGAAGGCGGCTTCGGCGGCGACGGCGGTCCGGCGTTGCGCGCGCGGCTCTTCGCGCCGGACGGAATCGCCTTGGATGCGGAGCGGCGTCTGCTGATCGCCGACACCTACAACCACCGCATTCGTCGCATCGATCGACAAGGGGTGATCACGACGATCGCCGGCACCGGAACGGCTGCGTCCAGCGGCGACGGCGGACTGGCCACGGCCGCGTCGCTCAATGGCCCGCAGGACGTAGCGGTCGATCGCGACGGCAATGTCGTCGTCGCCGACACCTACAACGCGCTGGTGCGGCGCATCGATCGCGCCGGCGTCATCACGACGGTTGCGGGATCGGAGCCGGGCCTCGGCGGCGACGGCGGGCCGGCGACGCGCGCGTTGCTGAACATGCCGACCGCGCTCGCCTTGGCGGCGGACGGCTCAATCTACGTCAGCGATGCCGCAAACAGCCGCGTCCGCCGAGTCGCGGCAGACGGCACCATCACAACCGTGCTCGGCACCGGCGCCGGATCCGGTCTGGGCGGCGCCGGCTACGCCGGCGACGGGGGACCCTCGAGCCAAAGCAAGGCGTTCTCCGCGATGGGGCTGCACTTCGACGCTGCAGGCAACCTCTACGTTTCCGACAGCGGCAACAACCGCGTGCGCGTCGTTCGCGACGGCGTGATCACCACGGTGGCCGGAACGGGGACGAACGGCTTCGGTGGCGACGGCGGAAGCGGCGCCGGAGCGATGCTGAACACCCCGCACAAGCTCGCCGTCGCCTCGGATGGGCGCGTGTTCATCGCCGATCGCGCGAACGGTCGCGTGCGAGTGGTGGACGCGGCCGGCTCGATTCGAACCGTTGCCGGCGGCGGCGATGCGCGCGCCGCTCGTCTGCCTGCCAATCACGCGCCGATCGCCCGTGCGGATCGGCCCGATCGCGTGATCAACGACGTCACGGCTGGCGTCGCCGCGGCGCTGCCGCCCATGACCGGCGGGACGCCCCTCGCCGAGCGCACGCTGATCGATCGCCATCTCTTCGCTGCGTGGACCCGCGACAAGATTCCGCACGCCACCCTGGCAGACGACTTCGAATTCTGCCGGCGCGTGTTTCTCGATCTCACGGGTCGCATCCCGACGCCGGAGCGGCTCCTCGCGTTCGTCACTTCAACGGCGCGCGACAAGCGCGACCGCCTGATCGACGAACTGCTCGACAGTCAGGCGTGGGCGGACTTCTGGACGTATTGGTACGGCGATCTTCTGCGGGTGACGCACAACCGCGTCGGCAACGCCTCGATGAAGCACTTCGATCGGTGGCTGCGGCAATCGTTCCGCGAGGACAAACCTTACAACCGCCTGGTCACCGAGTTGCTCACCACCTCGGCGCCCGATTCCAACTGGCTGCCCGATGCCGCGCCGTCGACGTTCCTGTCACGATGGTACGTGGCCGGCGCGACGATGTACACGGACCAATACGAAGACACCGCCGACGAAATCTTCGTTCAGTCCGCCCGGCTCTTCCTCGGCGTGAACTACCAGTGCGTGTCGTGCCACAACGGCAGGGCGCACCTGGAAAAAGTGGATCTCCACCTCACGACACAGACCCGGCGCGACTTCTGGTCGATGGCCGCGTTCTTCGGCGGGACCCGCATCCGCGCCGTCCGGTATCAGGACCGCTTCATCGTCGCCGACGATGGGACGGGGTACGACACGAAGGCAGCGAGCACTGTGCGGCTCCAGCGCTCGGGCCCACCGGTGCAGCCAACGTTCCTGTTGAGCCGCGAGCGCGCCGACACCTCGAAGCCGCTGCGGCCGCAGTTCGCCCGCATGCTGACGAGTCATCCGCAGTTCGCTCGCGCGACAGTCAATCTCATCTGGAAGCAGTTCTTCGGATTGGGCATCGTCGAACCGGTCGACGGGTTCGATCTGGCCCGGCAGGATCCGCGGAATCCTCCGCCTGCCCCATGGACGCTGCAGCCGACGGATCCCGCGCTCCTCGACGCACTCGCCCGTGATTTCGTCGATCACGGTTTCAGCCTGAAACAGCTGATGCGTACGATCGCGCGGTCGACCGCGTATCAGCTTTCGTCGCGGTTCACAGGCGACTGGCAGGAGCGCTACACGCCGTACTTCGCGCGGAAGCTCGTGAAACGGCTGTCGGCCGAGCAACTGCACGACGCGATCTGCCAGGCCACCGGCGTCTTTGGCGACTACGCGCGCCGCGATCTCGTCTACAACACGCCGCTGCCGCCTGTGCATTTCTGGACTGAGGCGTCGACGCCGGAGGAAATCGGCAACCGCGAAGCGAAGACGTTCCTGGAGGCGTTCGGGCTGGCGAACCGGGAGCAGTTCGATCGTCAAGAAACTGGCTCGGTGGGCCAGGCCATGATGCTGATGAACAGCTCATTCGTGACGCGCCGTGTCCGGGCGGAGGGTGGGAGTCTCGTGCAGCAGTTGATGGCCTCGCCGAAGACGAGCGGAGAGATCGTGGACACGTTGTACCTGGCAACCCTCTCGCGCTATCCGACGCCACGCGAAAAGACTGTTGCGGTCGGGTGGCTCGACGCCGACCGCGCGAATGCCAGCGATCTGCAGTGGGTGCTGCTGAACAAGGTCGATTTCGTCTTCAACTACTGAAGGCCCTGGTATGAAGAACGATCGAAATACGCCGGCTCTTGCGCGTCGCCAACTGCTGCGCGTCGGCGGCGTCACGCTCGTCGGCGGGTTCCTCCAGCAGTTCGCCCCGGTCAACGTCTTCGCGCAGCGGCGCGTCGCGCCGATGGGAACGGCCCGGCAGGTGCTGTTCGTCAACATCGAAGGCGGTATGAGCCAGATCGATACGCTTGACGCCCGCGAAGGCGCGTGGACGCCGCCCGATTTCGACATTCGCCGCTTCCCGAATGGTGTGGTGCTGCCGTACGGCGTGTTGAGCCATATCGCCGGCGTCCTCGACAAGATCACCGTCGTCCGCTCGCTGGGCGCGTGGGATGCCGTGCATGGACGCGCGCAGTACTACATTCAGACGGGTCACCCGCTGAACCTCGCGCTCGCGAAAGAGGTGCCGGCCATCGGCGCAGTCGTCGCGTACGAGCTCGCGCGTGATCGAAAGACGTCGGATTCGCTGCCCGCCTACGTGTCGATGAACATGGAAAGCAACCAGGCGGGCCTCGTCAACGAAGGGTTCATGTCGGCGGAGTTCGGCCCGATGAACATGCGGGTCGGCACGGACGGGCCGCCCGACATGATTCCGCGCGATGGCATCAGCGCGACGCTCGCGCGGCGATGGGAGCGGCTGCAGGAGCTCGATGGCTCGCTGCGTGGAGGCTCGAACGCTGATCGCAGTTTCACGGGCTATCACGAGGTACTATCGGAGCGCGTGGGGGATCATGAATGACCCACGCATCTCGAGCATCTTCACGATTCCGAGCGAAGACCGGGCGCGCTACGGTTCGAGCGGGCTCGGTAACTCGCTCGTCTTGGCGCGCAACCTCTTTCAGGCGGATGCGGGCACGCGGTTCATCCTCATCAGCCACAGCGGCTGGGATCACCACGGCGACATTTACAAGGAGAAAACCCGCAACCATCCCGTGCTGATCCGTGAGCTCGATCAGGCGCTCGGCAGCCTCATCACGGATCTCGACGCGGCGCCGTCGCGCCACCACCCGGGGCGCACGCTCCTCGACGACACGGTGGTGATTGCGATGAGCGAGTTCGGCCGCGTGCCGGGACCGATCACCGAAACCCGGCAGGGCCGCGAGCACCACATCCGGGTGCATTCGGGAGTCTTCGCCGGCGGCGGGATGAAGCGACACGCCGTCGTCGGCCGCACGGACGAGGCGGGCGGCGACATCGTGGACGCGGGCTGGGCGGGCCGGCGGCCGATCTACATGGAAGATGTCGCCTGCACGATCTACTCGGCGCTGGGCATCGACTGGACCAAGCGACTTCAGACGACGCCGTCGGGCCGCGCGTTTCACTATGTCGAGCCGGCGTCCGCGACGACGTTCGTCGGCTTCGAGCCCGTGCAGGAACTGTTCGCCTGACGAGAGGCATGCCCGGCCACGAGTGTTACCACTGCAAACAATGGGTTGAGGACGGCGACGCGCACGACTGCTGGACGACGACCGAAGCCGCGCTCACGCGCGATCTATCGGACGACTTGATCGAGGCGTGGGAACGCCTTCGCGAGACGGCGGCAGACTTCGGCGATCAACGCATCTACGCGTCGCACCACTGCATCATGTTCTCGCGGAAGGCGTGCTACTTCTTCGTGCGCCCGAAGCGGCAAGCCCTCGAGCTGGTCATCTTCCTCGGCCGCACCGTCAAGGCCCTTCAGGTACGCCGGTCAACGCCTTCCTCGCGATCGAAGATCGCGCACGTCATCCACGTCACACACCGGGACGAAGTGGAAGCGCCGATCACCGACTGGCTGCTCGAGGCGTACGAGTTGTCGGACGCGTTGATTGGACAACGGGCGGAGAAGGCGCCCGCGAAGAAAAAGCCGGCCAAGAAAGCGGCGGCGAAGAAATCGCGGCCGGCTAAGAAGTCTCTGGCACGTCGGCGGCCAACTGCTCGGCCGTGACGGCCGTGTGCACCGCGGCCCCCTCCAGCATCGGAACGACGATGGCGGTGACCGCCGCGCGCCAATGGCCTTCGAGGGCAGGATCCCACCGCGCGGACAGGCCGCGGATCGCGGCAATCAACGCCTCGCGCGCCGTGACGTAGTCCTCGGGCCGCGCGCCCCAATGCACGTGCTGCGCCCCCAGGTCCCGAAGCGAATCCTGGAGCGCGCTCACGTCATCGAGATTGCGCACCACAAGTGCGAGCGCCGCCTCGAAATGTCCCTGCAGCAAGCGCAGATCCTGCGGGAACAACGCTCGAAGCTTGGGCGCCACCGTGAACAGCTCCAGATAGAAACGCGAGGCGAGTTGCCCGGGCTGCGCCGCCACGCCCGCGTAGCTGCTCTTGACCTGACCGATGGCTTCCGGTGTCATAATTCGCGCGTTCGATGTCTTCGGACTCCGACCGTGACGGCGGCCCCGGCACGTCGGGCGAAATGCTGCCCGAAGTCTATGACGAACTGCGGAAACTCGCGAGGGCGCGCCTCGCCCGCGAGCGCCATCACAACCAGACGCTGCAGCCGACGGCGCTCGTGCACGAAGCGTATCTGCGCGTCTCGGGCGCACGCGGCGAGCAGCAATGGGACCGCCGCGGGCATTTCTTCGCCGCCGCGGCGCTCGCGATGCGCCGCATTCTCGTCGAGCGCGCGCGCCACTATCAGCGCATGAAGCATGGCGGCGGCGCAGAGCGAGTGGATCTCGACACCGGCATCATGCGCGTCGATCCCGCCCTCACGGATCTCGTCGCCGTCGACGAAGCGCTGACGCGGCTGGAGCAGATCGATTCCCGCAAAGCGCAGATCGTGACGCTCCGGTACTTCGCGGGCCTGAGCATCGAGGAAACCGCCGGGGCGCTCGACCTGTCGCCGGCCACGGTGAAGAACGAATGGACGTTCGCGCGCGCCTGGCTGTTTCGCGCGCTCGGTCCCCTGAATCCGGCCTCCGCCGCGGACGAGTCGTGACCCACTCGGCGGCCGAGGCGATCTTCCTGGCGCTCGCGGACATAGATCCCGGCGATCGCGATGCCGTGCTCGCGGCGCGCTGCGGCGGCGATGCGTCCCTGCGGCGAGAAGTCGAGACGCTGATGGCGATGCTCGACGCGCCAGACGAGGCGTTCCTCGATCCGGAACGGGTGCCGACGCTGGACATGGCTGCCGTCGACGGTCCGCTGCAACCCGGCACGCACCTTGGCGGCTTTCTGGTCCTCCACGCGCTCGGCGCCGGCGGCATGGGCGTCGTCTACGCGGCGCAGCAGGATCGTCCACGACGGACGGTCGCGATCAAAGTGCTCCGCCGCGGCTATCGTCATCCCGACATCCTCCGACGCTTCGAACAGGAAGCCGAGATGCTGGGCCGTCTGCAGCATCCGGGCATCGCGCAGGTCTACGCCTTTCATCCGGGTGATCGATCGATTCCAGCGCACCTGATCATGGAGCTCGTCGCCGGACCTCCGCTGACCGACTACGCGCGGGCGGAGCAATTGTCGATCGCCGCGCGCGTGCGGCTCATCGTCAAGCTTGCCGACGCGATTCAGCACGCGCACGATCGCGGCGTCATCCATCGCGATCTCAAGCCGGCCAACGTGCTCGTCGCCGAGGGCGGGCAGCCCAAGGTGCTGGACTTCGGCATTGCGCGCGCCACCGGCGCCGACGTTCAGCGCATGACGCTGCAGACCGGGCACGGCCAGCTGATGGGCACGCTGGCCTACATGAGCCCGGAACAACTGCGCGGGAGGTCGGCGGACATCGACGGCCGGAGCGATGTCTACGCGCTCGGCGTGCTCCTCTACCGGTTGCTGACCGATCGCAACCCGTTCGAGATCGCCGACCTCGGCTTCCCGGAAGCCATTCAGCGACTCCTGGAATCCGACCCGCTGCCGCTCGCCGCGTCAAATGCCTCGCTCGACGGCCCGCTCGAGCACATCGTGTCGCACGCGATGGCGCGCGATGTGCTCGGACGCTATCAGACCGCCGCCGAGCTCGCGGCCGATCTGCAGCGATTTCTCGAGGCCCGGCCGCTGGCCCCCGAGAGTCTCGTCGCCGTCGCGCGCGACCGGGCCGCGCGCGCGAAGGTCTCCGTCGGATTCGAGCCGTGGCCGGTCCGCGTCCACGGCGTGCGCGCGCTCGCGGCGAGTCCGGACGGCCGATTCGTCGCCGTGGGACTCGCCTCTGGATCGATCGAGCTGCGCGAAGCAGACACCGGAACACCAATCGCCTCGTTCGAGCGCGATCACGGTTCCGTCACCGCCTTGGCCTTCGCTGCGGACGGACGCCTCGTCGCCGCGTGGGACGATGGCAGCGTGGCGACCATCGTGCTTCAGGCCACGGCCTGGTAGGCCGGCGCCGCCTGGCGCGCGGCGTCGCGCATCGTCGTCGCGATCAGCCCATAGACGGTCGTCCACGCCTCCTTCGTCTCCGGCGTGAACGCGCTACCGAGTCCTTTCTCCAGCGTCCAGAGCAGCGCCGCGCCGACCGTGTCGTAGTGCTTGTCGGTGACACCGTACGCAACGTGCCGGCGCCCGAGGTCCTGCACGACGGGCACGAGCTGATCGAGGCGGTCGAGGCCCTTGACGGCCGCCGTGAGCATCTGCATCAGTTTCTTCCGCTGACCGCTCAGGTCCTCGGGAAACAGCCGCCGGAGCGAGGGATCGAGCTCGAAGAGCCGCACGTAGAAAAGCGCCGCCGCATCGTCGGCGATTGGCGCGATGGTCGCGAAACTGTTCTGGACGAGTGCTTTCTGGGTAGGCGTCAACATCGGACTGCATCCTTGAGAGCGGCCGGGCCATTCCGGCTGCTTGGGACTCAATGCGACGTCCGGAAGAAAACGGATAACGTGGTGGGCCGTGCCTCAGGGCGACACCATCACCCGGACCGACATTGCCATCGTCGGGGCCGGCGCCGCGGGCGTGGCGACGGCGATCTTCGCCCGGCGGGCAAACCCGGCGCGATCTGTCGTACTCCTCGATGGCGCCACGAAGCTCGGCGCCAAGATCCTCGTCAGCGGCGGCGGGCGCTGCAACGTGACGAATCGGGAGGTGTCCGAGGGCGACTTCTGGGGCGGTCGCCGCTCCATCATCAGACGCGTCCTGAAGGCGTTCACCGCCGACGAAGCCGCGGAGTTTTTCCGCGAGCTGGGTGTGCCGCTTCAGGAGGAAGTCGACGGCAAGCTGTTTCCAGTGAGCGGGCGCGCGCGGGATGTCCTGAACGCGCTGCTTGGATGCGCCGAAGCAGCCGGCGTCCAGCTGCTCCCAGGCCGACGCGTCCTCAGCGTCGAGCGATCCGCAGACGGCTTTCGCCTCGTGACCAGCGGCGGCGACATACAGAGTTCCGCCGTCGTGCTCGCAACCGGTGGGCAATCGCTGCCGAAAACCGGCAGCGACGGCGCCGGGATGGGATTCGCACGGACGCTGGGCCACACTATCGTGCCGATGACGCCAGCGCTCGTGCCGTTGGTGCTGGATGTGGCGCACAAGGGCTCTATCCATCGCGACCTGTCGGGCGTCTCGCACGACGCGGAGCTGGCGGTGTGGGTCGATGGCCGGATCTCGATGAGGCTGTCGGGAGCGTTGCTGTGGACTCATTTCGGAATCAGCGGACCGGTGTCGCTCAACGCGTCGCGTCACTATCTGCGCGCCGAGATCGAGGGACGCTCTGTTCGGCTCACGGCCAACTTCTGCCCGGGAACGACATTCGAGAATCTGCAGGTTTGGTGGACGGCAACGGCCGCCGCGCGGCCGAAGGCGACGGTCGTGAGCGCGCTTTCAGGGCGGTTGCCCGCAGCGGTTGCAGCCAGCGTGGTTCAGTGTCTCGAGATCGATCCGGCGCGCCAGCTGGCGCATCTCACTCGCGCCGAGCGAAAGTCCCTCACGGGCGCGCTCGTCGAATGGGCGCTGCCGGTCACAACATCTCGTGGGTACAACTTCGCCGAGGCCACTGCTGGTGGCGTCGTGCTCGACGAGATCGATCCGTCGACGATGGCGTCGCGGATCTGTCCCGGACTGTTCGTCGTTGGCGAGATGCTCGACGTCGACGGACGGATCGGCGGATTCAATTTTCAATGGGCGTGGTCGACGGCACATGTCGCGGGGCGTGCGTTGGGCACAACCCCGCAAGCGCTCCGCGCTTAGGGGAGTTGCCTTTGCTTGACAAATCGCTGGCGCGGCCTACATTGGCCCGTGCTGCGCGCGCCGGACGTAGGCAAGCCAGCTTCGATGGTCCGGGAAGGCGAAGCGAGTTGGTCAGCATCAGCAATGATGATGATCGAAGCGCTGCCGGCTTTCCGGGGGGAAGAACTGACGGACCGATTGGCGAGAAGTTGAAGGCGTCTGCTGGCGGGGATGCGCAAGCGTCACTGCGAATGGATGCGATCAGCAGCGCGCCGGACGGCACTCGGGACTTCGAATGCGAGACGCGCAAGCGTCTTCAACCAGCGAAGCGGTGAACCCACGTCTGGAGCGCGTTGGCATGTACGGGCGGCTTTTCCTCCTCCTTCTCGGCTTCACAATCCTCACGAGTCAATCCGATAGACAGCCCGCGGCCGACTCGGGCGCGGCGCCGGACTTCGAGCTCGTGCAGCCCGATCTGTTCGGCGTGCCCGGCGGCCAGCCCAACGCGTGGGCCGATGTCGATGGCGACGGCGATCTCGATGAGTTCGTCGGCTTTCGCGGTCGGCCCAATCGCCTCTATCGCCAGGATGGTGGACGGTTCACTGACGTGGCCGCGGCGGTGGGACTCGCGGATGCGGTCGAAACGCGCGTCGCTGCGTGGGGCGACTTCGACGCCGATGGACACGTCGATCTCTACGTCGGCTTCGCAGGTGGAACGAAGAACAAGCTGTATCGGAACGACGGCGGCCGTTTCGCCGACGTCGCGGCGGCGTACGGTCTCAACGTCACGGGCGTGTCGCGGCAGGCGGCGTGGATCGACGTCGACAACGACAAGGACCTCGACCTCTTCGTCGCGTTCCGGGATCAGCCCAACCGCCTGTTCCGCAACGACGGCAACGCATTCGCGGACATCACAACGGCCGCTGGTGTCGGCGATCGGCGAAAGTCAGTCGGCGCCGTCTGGTTCGATGTGGACAGCGACGGCGATCTCGACCTCTTCGTCGCCAACCAGGGGGGCGACGCCAACGGCCTCTTCCGCAACGACGGCGGCCGCTTCGTCGATGTGGCGAAAGCGTGGGGTGTGGACGCCGGCGGCAGGCCGAGCGATTGGGGCGGCGTCGGCGCGGCCGTAGCGGACTTCGACGGCGACGGCTCTTTCGATCTCTTCGTAGCGAACTACGGTCCGAGCGCGCTGTATCGCAACGACCGCGGCCGCCGCTTCCTGGACCGGACCAAAGAAGCCAGCGTCTTCTTCGAGCAGCACGCGACGACACCGTCGTGGGGCGATTACGACAACGATGGACATCCGGACTTGTACGTCGCCGGGTTTCTCGCCACCGAGGCGCATTACCCCGATCATCTGTTTCGCAACGACGGCAGTCGATTCCACGAGGTGATTCCGCCGATCGTTCGCGAGCACGATGCCAGCCACGGTGTCCAATGGGTGGATTTCAACGGTGACGGCGCGCTCGATCTCTCGCTGACCAACAACGACGCCGCCGGCGGCCACTACCTGTTCCGGAACCGCCTGCGCGGCAGCCAGGCCCGCCGCTCGCTGTCCGTGGACGTCGTGGACGCGCGCGGTCGCCACACGAAGGCTGGCGCCGAAGTTCGCGTCTATCGCTCCGGCACGCGCACGTTGATCGCCTCGGGGCTCGTCGATTCGGGCGGCGGCTACTGCTCGCAGAACGTGATGCCCGTCCACGTGGCGACGGCCGCCGCCGAACGCGTGGACGTCGAAGTCACGACCATGTCGCGAAGTGGCCGGCGCGTGACGACAACAGCGGGCGTGAATCCACTGACTGCGCCGCGGCCGCTCGTCATCAAGACACCCGACTGATCCGTCGAATCCGATCGGGGCCTCGATGTCGCCGACGTGCTCGATGCGCTGAGCGCGCCGCACCGCGAGGTGCTCGTGCTCCACGACGTCGAGGGCTATACCCACGAAGAAATCGCCGGCGTGCTCGGGATCGAAACCGGCACGTCGAAGAGCCGCCTCTCGCGCGCGCGGCAGCTGTTTCGCGAGCGGTGGTGTCAGACACCAGCGGCAGGGAGAACACGGTCATGAGCGATGACGTTGAACTGTCGGATGAGGAGCGCAGGCGGCTCGAACGGCTGAAGCGCGACGTCGCCCCGCCGTCCCACATCGAGGCCGATCTGATCCGGGCCCTTCGCCAGCGCGGGCTGATTCGCGATCCGCGGAAGCACTGGGTGACCGCGGCCACGCTCGCGGCTTCTCTGCTCGCCGGGCTCGCGGCCGCCCTGTTTGTCTATCGCCAGGTCGCGGATCGCGCGCCGCTCGATCAACCGCAATTCGTCCTGCTGCTGTATGCCGGGGACGACGGCGCGACCGGAAGCCGACGCGACGAATACGCGGCGTGGGCGCGTTCGATGGCGTCGCAAGGGACGAAGATCTCGGGCCTCGAGCTGGTCGAGCCGTCCGAGCTGATGGCCGTGCTCCCCGAGAGCCAGGTTCAACCAACGCCGGCGCAGCCGCGCGGGTTCTTCATCGTCAGCGCGCCCAATCTGGCGGAGGCGCGGCGCATTGCGGCGAGCTGTCCGCACCTGCGGTACGGCGGGCAGGTCGTGCTGCGGCGAGCGGTCTCGTGATACAGTTTTCCCGGCGTCTGATCCGCGCCCAACCTCGATGGCCTTCCCCCGGCGGAGGCCCTCGCCGAGGCAAAGGGGGGCATACTCCCGGATCGGCATACACGAACCTTCTGCGTCGTGATCGAGCTGCCGGGGAGATCGGTTGCGGCGTGTACGAAGGAGATCGTGATGCCAGTCCAGAAGGATTTCAAACGCCTCGTTCGCATTCGCATGAAGAAGACCGGCGAGGCCTACACGGCCGCGCGGCTTCGACTCCTCGACAAAAACGAACCTCCACCCAACTACGCAGAGCTCGCGGGCTATAGCGAGGCCGTTATTCTCGCCAAGACCGGACGGGCGTGGGCGGAATGGGTCCGCGTGCTCGACCGCGAGCGATGCGCGCAGAAACCGCACCGCGAGATTGCGGCGTTCGTGTCGTCGCTCGGCACGCCTGATTGGTGGAGTCAGGCGGTGACTGTCGGCTACGAGCGGATCAAAGGTCTTCGCGACAAGGGGCAGCGGCGCGGCGGCGGGTACGAAGCGAGCAAGAGCCGCACGTTCAACGTTCCCATCAAGAAGCTGTTCGACGCCTTCGCGAAGGATCGCACGCGCCGAAAGTGGTTGGGGATGACCTTCACGGTTCGGTCGTCGGCGCCACTGAAACGGATGCGACTCATCGGCGACGACAACACGGTCGTGCAATTCGAGTTCCTGACGAAAGGAGCGGCGAAGAGCGCCGTCGCCGTCCAACATCAGAAACTCCCCGACCGATCGGCCGTCGCCGCCACGAAGAAGACGTGGGCGGAGCGCTTCGATCGACTCGGCGAGATTCTCTCGTAACCGTTCAAGAACTTGTCGGGTCCGGCTTCAGCCGGACCCTCAGGTCCGCCTGAAGGCGGACCCCACGACAGTTCCAAAGCCGCTCACCTTAGGCGCGCGCCTCGAGAATAGTGATCTCGGCGATCAGCGCGGCGCCGGCGGGGATCGTGCCGGGGACGCCGCGGTCGCCGTAGGCGAGATGCGGCGCAATCTCGAGCTGGCGCGTGCCGCCGACGCGCATGCCGTCGATGCCGTAGAACACGCCATTGATCATTGACCGCCGCTCGACGCGCATCACGGCGACGAGCGTTTCGCCCTCGTCTTCGAGCTGCGATTCGCCGACGACTCCAGACGGCATCTGCCAGCGAACGGCGCCGCCCCCCTTCACCCCCAGGCGAAGTTTGATGCGGTAGTGGTGCTGGCGGCGCACGGGTTCTCCGCCGCCCGGCACATCCAGCAGGAGCGTCAGGCCGGGCCGCAGACGCCGCCGGAGCGGCTGCCCTTTTCGCGCGAGGAGCGCCGCAATCTCCGGCAGGGCGGCCGACTCCGCCATCTCGAAAGGCGTCTGGCAGTCGTCGATGCGCGTCCGCAGATCCGGATCGGCGGCGCCGTCGAGCAGCCGTTGGATCGCGAGCAGATTGCGTTCGGCCACGGCCATGTGCAGCGGCGTGTAGTCGTTGATGGCGCGCTGGTTCGGATCCGCGCCGAACGACAGCAGCAGGCGGACGATCGCGTCCACGTCCGTTCGTTTTGGCCCACCGGGCACGTCGCGCGTGCAGCTCAGCGCGGCGATGAGCGGTGGAAACCCATCGTCAGCAGGAAGGTTCGGGTCGGCGCCGATCTCGAGCAGCGTGCGGATGAAGCGCAGCGGGCTGTGATAGATCGCGTAGACGAGGCACGACCCGATCCCCACGGGCAGGCGGCCGTTCGGCACGGCTGCCGGATCGTCGACGGCGGCGCGAAGCGCGGTCAGATCGCCCGCCCGAAACGCCTCGTCAATCCGCCGGAACGCCTTCGCGCCGGCGCAGCGTTCCTCCTCAGTCGCCATCAGACGCGATCATATCGGGCGGCCCGCCTCGGCGTTACACTGCTCCCGTCGCTCGCCCGCCGCCACGTGAGGAGCTGCGACTCGAGGGAGGCAGCATGGCCAGAACGCTCGCACTTCTGTCCCCGTTATTGATCCAGTTCGCACTGACTGGGGGCACCGTCACGGCGCAGGACGCGACCGCGCGCCTGGAGGCGGTGGCCAAGAACCTTGGAGCCGATTCGCTGCGATGCCTCACCTACGCCGGAAGCGGGTATGTGGGAGCCGTGGGACAGAACTTCACCCCAGAGATGACTGGCCTCGCATCGAGCTGGCGAGTTACACGAAGACCGTCAACTTCGACACGAAGTCTGCGAGAGAAGAGCAGGTACGCCGGCAGGGCAGTTTTCCGGCGCGCGGCGGCGGAGGCATACCGATTCAAGGCGAGCTGCGGCAGATCAACCTGGTGAGCGGCGATCGTGCGTGGACACTGCAGGGCACGACACCGACCCCACAGCCCGCGGCGGCCGCGCAACGGCAGCTCGATCTCTGGCTCACGCCGCACGGCTTTGTCAAAGCGGCCATGGCCGCAGCCAACCCCGTGCTGCTGACACGGTACGAGGGCGGTGAAGCTGGAGGCGGCAAGCGACCTCTCACCATCGTCTCGATCACGGCGCTCGGGAAGTACCGAGTGAACGCCACGATCACGGCCGACAACCTCATCGAACGCGTCCAGACCTGGATTCCGAATTCGGTGATCGGAGACATGTACTACGAGACCGTGTACAGCGCCTATAAGGATTTCGGCGGCGTGAAGTTCCCGACGCGGTTTCATCATCATGACGACTGGGACGATACGTCGAGCGGCAACCCGGTCGTCAGGGGCGGCCACCATGGATTCGACATCACCGTGAACAGCGTGCAAGCCAATGCGTGCGGCGATGCCGTCACAGTCCCCGATGCAGTACAGCGGGCGGCCATTCCACCGGTCCGCGTTGACGCACAGAAGCTGGCCGACGGCGTCTACTCGATGGGTGGCGGATCCCACCACAGCGTGGCGGTCGAGTTCCGCGATTTCGTGGCAGTCGTCGAGGCGCCTCTCGACGAGGCGCGCTCGCTCGCGGTGATCGCCGAGATCAGGAGACTCCTCCCGGACAAGAGAATCGACTACGTGGTGAACACGCACCATCACTTCGATCACTCCGGCGGCCTTCGCACCTATGTTCACGAAGAGGGGTCGACGATCATCACCCACCGAGGCAACCGCGACTTCTACGGCCAGGAGGTGCTGTCGCTCAAGGCACAGCGGACGCTGCAGCCCGACAGACTCTCCCTGTATCCCCCGGAGGAGGCCGCCGAGGGCTACCGCTTCGAGACGGTCGTCGAGAAATACACGTTGAGCGACGGCACGCGCACGATGGACATTCACCATATGCCGGGTCTCAATCATGTCGAGGGCATGCTGATCGCGTACCTTCCCAAGGAAAAGATCGTGATCGAGGCCGACATGTTCACCCCACCCGCTTCCGGGACGACGGCGATGCCAACCGCGGCGGCCAGAACGTTCTTGAACAACGTGCAGCGGCTGAAACTCGACGTCTCGACGATCGCGCCGATCCATGGAGCGATCACGCCGTGGACTGACTTCGTCAGGATTGTGGGAACCCGGTGATCCCGGATGGAGTAAGCTAGCGCCCTCGACAGAGGAGCTGGCTATGACATCCGCTTACCGTTTTGTCATCCCGGCCATCGCGGCCGTTCTTGCCTGCGCGCCGGTCGTGTCCGCGCAGGAAGAGGCTGCGCTCAAAGCCGCGTTCGAACGCCAACGGATCACGGTCCGCATCGACATGCCGGGGTCGGATGATGGCGTGGACGTGCGCGTGCAGACCGGCATCGTGTCCGGCATTGCGCTCGATATGCCGCGCTACCGAAATGATCTCAAGCGGTACGGGACCGCGATCCGCGCCGGCGACTCGGCCATGATCACGATGATCAAGGTCAAAAAGGACCTGATCGAGTTTCAGCTGGACGGCGGCGGCTTCGGCACGTTCGGCGACGACGCCAGCACGACGTCGAACATTCCGCTCGTCGATAAGACCGACCGCGAGAAGACGCTCGAACGGGAGCTGAAGGTCGAAAAGGACGCCGCCCGAAAGCGTTCGATGCAAGCGGAGCTCGACCGCCTGCGCGATCGGCGGGAATTCGAGAACCGGCGGATCCGAGCCGACCGCGCCCGCGACGAGGAGATCAAGCGCGAGCGCGTGGCGCAGGATCGGTTGCGCGGCGGATCGCGCTTCAACATCCGCTATAAGGACCGTGTCCCGGCAGGCGTGCACGCGGAAGACGTCATGACGGCGCTCGCCGAGTTCGTCGACTTCAAGGCGGCGGCGCCCGCCGCGGTCAACCTTCCCCCGCTCGAGCCCGCGCGTGTGCGCAAGGGGATGCTGCGCGCGGACGCCGAGAAAATGTACGGGCGGCCGGAGAAATCGTCGCAGAAGACGCTCGGCGAGTTCACGGTCGTGACGTTCGTGTTTCTGTCGGGCGAACAGCGCATCACGGCCGATTTCGTCGAGGACGTGCTCGTGCGCTATTCGATCGCGTCGAAGTAGGCGCTCTCGCTCACCGTCGCGAACGCTGCAGCGTCAGGTTCAGCAGGCGCCGCAGCTCGACGAACGGGTTCGGCGCGTCGTCCACCCGAATGTCGACGATGCGCTCGACGGTGGATTCCGAGCCCGGCGGGAGCGGACGGACGACGAGAATGCCCGCTGACTGCATGCCGCGAACGTCGCCGCCCGTCGACTGCCCTGCGTCCAGCGCATCCATCAGGCGTTCGGCCATCGAACCAGCGCCACGCTCGTAGGCCTCGGCCATCGCTTTCACGACCGCCTCGCTCGCCAGCGTGTTGCCCTGCACCGAGAAGTTACGCCCGGCCGCGTGCCCGGCCCACGCCCCGAAGTGCACGGTGTCGGCCGGATCGCTGTTCCGATCGATGACGCGCTTCCCCGTGTACACCGCCGATCGGCCTTTCGTATCGATCACCGCGACCTGACGCGTGTCGCGGCCAGGGTCTTCGTCGGTGATGCGCTTGACGACTTCCGTGGGGCTCAGGCCCTGCTCCAGCAGCGCAATCGCTTTGGGTCCATAGGATCGATTCGCCGACGCCTGCGTCGCCACGGCGCCGACGCCGGGTTTGGCATAGGGAACGGCCGCGCCCGCGCCGAACGCGCGCGACTGGACGCCGACGCCGAGATCGTTCGTTGCCGGATCGAACGCGATGATCGAGAAGGTCGAGAACCAGGGGTCGGCCTCGGCGTGCGGCCCGCGGTTCGGCGCGAACAGGGGAACAGCGGCAAGCGCGAGCGCGGTCAGCAGGATCCTCATCGTGTTCTCCTATCGTCCGATGCGTACACCGACCAGCCCATTGATGCGAAGGTGCAGTTCCCACCCGATGCGCGTGTCGATGCCAACGGTTACGCGATCGCCGAGCGCGCCCCGCACGCCGCCGCCGGCCGTGAACGCGCCCTCGCCCGAGGTATACGGTCCCACCGCAAAATCCTCGCGGGTCTGGTACAGACCGCCGCCCACGACGACAAAGGGCGTGACCTGACGTGGACGACCGGCGATCGGCGACAGGATGTCCCAGGTCAGGTTGCCGGTGAGGATGAAATGGTTGTGATTTTGACCGCTGATGTGACTGACTTCCGGGCCGAGGCCGATTCGCGGGCTGACGTACCACCGAGCAGCGCCGCCGATCAGTCCCTCGCGGACCACGCCGTCGTCTGGAAACGCAAGCGAGCCTACGGCGAACTCGACGACCGGCGACGGCCGCTCCTGCGCGCCGACTTGGTCAAAGTGCGCGGTCGCGAGGAGCACGCATGCTGCCACGACAGCGTGACGTGGGTTCGACAGGCGTCGCGAAGCGACGCTGCGAGGACCGTCTTCTCTGTGCGTCTTCGTTTCTCCGTTGCTCCGTGTTGAACCGTTCTCTCCGCGATCTCCGTGAACTCACCACCCGACGGCCTGACCGTCCTTCCGGTGATCGGATCCCGCGCGGTAGACGCCGTTCACCGGCAGATCCTCGGTGATCGCGCGCCGATCGAAGACGGGCTCGGGCAGGCTCGGATCGCGCGTGAACAGGATGCCCTGATAGCCGCCGACCGATCCGCCGGTGACCGACCGCACGTCGTGTCCCTTCGCCTTCAGCGCGGCGCCGACCAGGTTGAACAGATTGGCCTCGAGCGACAGCATGTTCTGGTTCTGGTTGTGCGTGAAGCGTGCCGCATCGGTGGTCATCTGCACGTTCATGCCGTGATCGATCAGGTTCACCATGTGCTGCGCGTGCGTCTCGGGCTGGACGCTGCCGCCCATGTTCCCGAACGTCATCAGCGGCCGCCCGTCCTTCATGACGAAGCCGGCGATGATCGTGTGGAACGGCCGCTTGTGCGGCGCGACGACGTTGGGGCTCTTCGGGTCGACGGAAAACGCGGAGCCGCGATTGTGGAGCACGAAGCCGTACGGCGGCACCGTGGCGCGGCTGCCGTAGACGCCGAAGACACTGTGTATGAGCGACACCATGTTGCCCCAGCGATCGGCGGTCGTCAGATAGATCGTCCCGCCTTCGCGGCCGCCGCCGACCGCAGGCTTCGACGCGGTGTCCGGGCTGATCTTGCCGCACAGCGTCGCCGCGTAGGACTTCGACAACAGCTCCTTGACCGGCACCTGCGAGAACTTCGGATCGCCGTTCTTGGCGTGCAGATCCGAGTACGCCAGCTTCTTCGCCTCGACCATCAGATGCCAATACTGCGGATCCGACGGCCCGAGCTTCGCGAGATCGAACCCCAGCTTCGGCACGCACACCTCGAGGATGTTCAACATCTCGAGCGCGGCCATCCCCTGCCCGGGCGGCGGCAGCTCGAAGATGTCGTAGCCGTGGTAGTTGGTCGAGATCGGATCGATCCACTCGGACTCGAATTCCGCGAGGTCGGCCTTGGTCATCACGCCGCCGTTGGCCGTCACCTTGGCCACGATCGCGGCGGCGATGTCGCCCTTGTAGAAGGCGTCGCGGCCCTTTGCCTGAATCATGCGCAGCGCAGTGGCGAGGCCGGGATTGCGAATGACGCTGTACAGCGCCGGCGTCTCGCCGTTGACCAGGAACGTCTGTTTCGAGTCGGCGTCGTTCTTCAGCCCGTTGGTGGCGTTGCGCAGATCCGAATGACGCCGCTCCGCCAGGCCCCATCCCTGCTCGGCCAGCTGCGCCGCGCGCTCGAACGATTCGTTGAACCCCACCGTGCCGAAGCGTTTCAGCAGCGCGTCGTAGCCGGCGATCGCACCGGGCACCGTCGCCGAGTTGACGCCGTTGCCCGGCACGCCGCGGGCGCTGCCGTTACCGGGCGTTCCGCGGCCCCCGCCCCTCCCGCTCTCCTGCGGCGGCAGTTTGGCGAAGAACTCGGGCGTCCACCTGGCCGGCGCCCAGCCGGCGGAGTTGAGCGCGTAGAGCTTCTTGTCCTTGGCGATGTAGACGAGCGCGAACAGGTCACCGCCGATGCCGGTGTCGTTCTGCGACGTGACATCGAGCACTGCGCCGGTCGCGACCGCGGCGTCGATGGCGTTGCCACCCTGCCGCATGATGTCCAGTCCCGCCTGGGCGGCCAGCGGATCGCTCGTGGCGACGATGCCGTGCCGAGCGAGCACTTCGGAGCGTCCCTGTCCCAGCCAGCCTTGCGCGCGTGAGCCCGGCACGGCGGGAATGCCCGCACTCGGATTCGGCTTCTCCGCGGTGGGCGTGCCGAACGCATTCGGCGACTGCGCCGTGCCCCGGGCCGCCCACACGGCGAGGGCTGCCGCGATGACGATAGCGACGCGCTTCACAGGAGTGTTGGACATGTTGTTTCTCCAGAGATTCACCGCTCACGCACCAGGCAACATGCCCAGCGCCGCCAACTTCTGCCCCACGAGTTTCCCGACGACGTGATCGCCCTGCCACGTCAGATGGCCGAGATCGATGAAGAGCGGTTTGCGCCCCTCCACGCCGAGGGCTTCGAATTCGTCGAGGATGTTGATGATCGGCACGTTCAGCCGCCGAAACAGCTCCACTGACCGGCTCACCGCCAGCCGCTGATTCAGCGCGCTGATTTCCTCAATGTCGTACGCGTACGACTTGTCGGCTTCAAGCCGGCCGAGCAGCGCTTCCAGCGCGTTGGCGTCAAACGTATCGACGCCCTTCCAGGTACGTGGCGTCCTGGTCACCTGGGTGATGAAGACGAACTGCGCACCCGATCGCCGGACCACTCGCGTCAGCCGCTCGAGGTTGTCCTGCATCTGCTTGACGTCGATCTTCCAGAGCTTCACGTCCTTCGTCGTCGCGAACGAATACTTCTCCACCAGGTAGGTATAAAGCATGGACTTGTAGTGCAGCGCCTTGTGCAGCCCGTTCGTGACCGCGCCGAGCTGTGCCTCGATCTGCGCCAGCTGCCCGAAGTCGGTCTGCTCGTTCCAGCCTTCGTAGTAGAGCAGGAGATCCGGCTTGAAGAGCGAAATCTTGCTCTCGTACATCGTGGTCATCCGGCTGCTGCCCATGCTGGTCTGGCCGGCATTGACCACTTTGACGCGCGGATCGTTCAGCTGAAGCTTGAGCTGCCGCGTCCACATGTCGACGTCGGGCTGCGCGTCTTCCACCGTGGATCCGCCGACGACGAAGATCCGGAGCTCGCCGGCCGGTTTGGCGGTCGTGACGGAATCGCCGCGGAAGCAGTTCGCATCCCACGTGAACGGCATCGGCTTCTGATAGTGCTGGCTGAACACCTCGCGGTCGCGGCACGGCCGCACCCATTTGAACTTCATCTGGTCGGCCGACGCGGTCGCGGCGGTCGCCTCGTCTGCGGCGTGTGCGACGGCCGGGACAGACGCCGGCGCGGCCGCCGGCGCGGATGCGGGAGCCGGCGGCGGAGCGGACGCCGCGGCCGCGGCTTCCTCCAGGGCCTTCTCAGGCAGCTTGAAGAACGCGTGGTCCAGTGCCTGCGTATCCTGCACGCGATACGGCATCGTGAGGTAGTTCCAGTCGCGCTTGTGGGCGAAGAAGTACTTCAGGCGGACGACGAGTTCGGCGCTCGACAGCAGCACGAGCACCGGGATCAGCGACCACACGATGCGCTTCAGGAATCGCCTCATGCGCAGCCCGGCGGAGGCCTATTGTATCCGCGCGCGAACGCGTTCGAGCATCGCCTCGGCCAGCCGCGTCGCGATGACTCGGGCACCCGTCGGCGTCGGATACACGCCGTCGGTCGAGTGCGACGGATCGCGCAGATCGATGGCGCGTCCGAGGTTGACGTACTGAAACCGGCGCTCACCGCTGAACTCCTTCGTCAGGACCTCGGCCAGCGCCCGCTGCTGTGCTTCGTGCCATGGCGACACGTATGGCGGCGTCACCACCACCACGTCGCTTCCCTGCTGCAACCCCGCGCGCACGGTTTCGACCATCGCGGCGCAGTAGCCGGCCGACGCACCAGCGCAGGAGAGATCCGCGGTTGCCGGCGTGGTATCGAGCAACGGCGGTGAGGGCGTTGGTTCCGCGACCAGTATGGCGTCCGGTTCGCGACGAAGCAACGCCGCCGGCGATCGGGGGAGATACCCCGTCATCTGGAACACGATCGAGCGATGACGGCCAAGGAGGCCCGTCGCCGACTCCACGTCGTATCCGTCGTACACGCAGACGATGCCGGGTCGCTGGTATGCGTAATCGCGCAGCGTCGCCGCGTACAAGGCAGCGCCCGCACCTGGCTCCGCGAGATTCGCCACGCTCGCATAGGGATCACCAGGTTTGGGTCGCGTCCAGCCGAGGCGCGCGTTGATGTCGCTGACGAGCTGCGCGGGGATCGTGTCGGACAACCCGGTCCGCGCGGCGAACGCCGCGCTCCCGCCCACCATCGCGATGTGGACCCCGGGATGCGTGGCGCCGACGAGTGCTCCTCGATAGCCCCATTGATTGACGCCGAATCGAGCGCTGCCGCGCCGGTGCGCGGCGACGTCGAACAAGGTAAAAACGAGCAACGCGAGAACGACGATATAGCCGATCGCCGCGAGCGATGCCAACACCGGCGACAGACGACCGTTGATGTCGGCCGGACGCTCGCCCCCGGCTGCGGTCTTTGCTTTCAGAAAACGCACGGCCGCAAGCGCGGCGATCGCCAGCGAGATGAGCAGCGCGACTCGAGCCGGACCCCGAATCGACAACTGAGCGCCGAACCGCAGGTTCGCCACGCCGAAGGACGCGACGAAGAGCGCCATCAGCCAACCGGGCAACTCGGTCAGCACCATCGCCGCCAGGGGAACGATGATGAAGTGGAAGTTCCACAACGCGCGTTCCGGCTGCTCAACGTAGACAAAGGCGACCAGCGCCGGCACCGCGGCCACCGCGAGCAGCCGAAGCTCTCGCCGGCATCGGGCCAATCCGACCGGCCAGAGCAGATAGAGCGCGCTGAAACTGGTGAAGAGGTACATCAAGGCGCCGCGCAGCTGGACGCTGCGCAACCAGGTGGCGAGAAAGCCGCCGTGCAGCAGGTCGGCTGACGCCGTCGAGCCGTAGGCGTAGTTCTGCAGCGCCATGTACGATGCGTGCGTCGCGAGCCACGCCAGCGTGACCAGCACCGACGCGCTCATAAAACGCAAAGCGGCATGCCAGCGCCGGTCCAGGAGTGCGAACAGCGTAAAGATCCACAGCGGCGCCGCCGCAAACTCCTTCGCCAAGATCCCGACCATGCCCGCCAGGCTGGCGCGGACGTACTGACCGCGCCAGAGCCAGATCGACATGACCGGGCCGAGCATGTACATCAGCGGATCGCCCGTGTAGGCATCGAACAGCGAATACAGCGTGCCGGCGCCCAGCGCTGACAGCCACATCGCGCACAGCGCGGCGGTCGACGAAAGACCGAGCAGCAGGCTGAGGCGCCAGACGGCCACAGCGCCGATCGCATTGGCGAGCACCGCATAGGTCTTCCATTTGACGATCGAGGATCCCGGGAGCCGCTCGAGCACGACCGGAAGCAACGGCCGGAAGCAATCGCCGCCGAGACACCCGGGCATGACGACGTCGCGCCCGCTGTGCTCGTAGAAATCGCGATTGCTCTCGGCGGGCGCCGGCGCGACGAGCGCCACCACCGCAAGCACGAAGACGAGGGCCGCGACGTGAAGGATCGGGTGACGCATGCAGGGGGAACGCTAGCGTTCCTGCATGAAGTACAGATCGAATCCGTTCAGATCGCGGATCCCGAACTGGCGGCCGCCGTAGAACGGTTCGTACAGCGACTCGATGAATTCGATGCCCTGCCCCTCACCGGTTGCCGCGGCGTGGAACTGCCGGCCCTTGAGCAGGCGATACAGCTCATCGATCTGGTCGGTGTAAAACCACAAGCTCACGTCGTGCGGGCCCGGCTTTCCGTGCATGTTGAGCATCAGCTGGGCGCGCCCGAACGACACCATCGCGAAGTTCAGGACGCCGCTTTCGCCATAGCGCGCGATCTCCTTGAACCCGATCGACAGATACCACTCCAGCGCCGCCCCGACGTCCGGCACCATGATCATCGGGACCAGTTTCCCGATCGAGGACGCCAATCTGCCGATGCGCTCTTTGACCAGCGCCGGCGCGATCCCTTGCGGTGTTTTTGCGCCGCCGGCCTGGAGACGGCGGATCGCCTCCGAATCTCCGCGCATCAGTGCGACCTCGAGCGCGGACTCCCCGTGGCCGTCGGCGGCATCGAGGTCGGCGCCCAGTGCGATCAAGAGGTCCACGATGTCGTAGCCCTTGCGGCTGATGGCGAAATGGATCGGCGTCAGGCGCTGCTCGAATTTCGACATCCGCCGGTCGAGCGCTTTCGGATCCTGCGCGACCACTGTGCGAATCAGATCGAGATCGCCCGTGCAAATCGCCGAGAAGACGTGATGGCGCGCGCCGCGCGCCACGAGCAGCGCCACCGTCTCTCGCGCCCCCGGCGAGAGCTCGTTCGGGTTGTCTTCGTGCGCGTGGAAGAACGTCGCCCAGCCGATCGCGTCCATTTCGTGCACGTCACCGGTGCCGTGCACGTCACCGCCGGCATCGAGCAGCGCGCGCGCGATTTCGACGTGGCGTGCCGCGACTGCCCAATGCAGCGGGTACGTGCTGTCCCCCTCCTCGCGCGCATTGGGATCGGCGCCGCGTTCGAGCAGGAACCGCACCGCCTCGAGGCGGCCCTGTTGCGCCGCGGAGTGCAACCCGGTCCACCCCCCGTACTGTGCCCCCGGCTTGTCCGCGCGCACCAGCGCGGGGTCGCTCGCGAGCAAGTCGCGCAACACGGCGACGTCGCCGGTTGCGCAGGCCTCGAAGAAACGGGCGAGTGAGGCAGCTTCGGGAGGCACGGTCAGGGAGATTGGCCGGCATTCTACGGCAACGCCGCAGCGTCGGCGAGGTATTGTTGGCCGTGACGATTCGCGGCCTCACCATCGGACTCACCGTCTGGTTCGCCGTGGTAGGCGTGACCCTGTTCGTGGCCACGCAGTTCCGCCTCCCGTTCGACGCGCCACTGCTCCAGGTCCTCTTCATCTACTCTTATTTCCTGCTGCCGGCACGGTGGGCGCTGGTGCTGACACTGCAGATCCGCCGCGCCCGCGCGAAGGTCGGCCGGCTGCCGCTTGCGATCACGATCGCGGTCATCGTCGTCGTGCAGATGGTGCTGGGATTTCTGTCGTTCGTCGGCTTCTACTCGATTGCAGATCAACAGATGGGAAAAACCGGCGACCGCATCTTCGGGCTCCTCATGCACGTCGTCGTTCCTGTGACGATGGTGGCCTATCTCACGCGCCGCGCTACGGTCGAGGTGGCGGCGCCTCCGGCGGCCGGCGTCGCAGCCACGCGGTAGAATCGCTCGCCCCTCAGTGCAGCTGTTTCCTTCACTGAAAAGGAGTCCGGACATGCGCGTTCGACGTTTCGCACGGTGGTCGATGGTGGCGCTTCTGATCGCGGCATTCCTTGCGCCGGCCAGCGCCCAGAACAAGACCGGCACGCAGTTCTATCAGGAATATCTCGCGGCGTTCGCCAAGGCGAAGGCCATCGAGGACATCTTTCCGTATATGGCGGCCGAGAACCGCAAGCAAGCCGAAGCCACGCCAAAAGCGGAGCGGGAAAAGATCTTCGAGATGATCAAGATGCTGGGCCACTCCGACGTCAAGGTGATCAAGGAAGAAGCCGGCGCCGGCGGCGTGACCACGCTCTCGGTCGAAGGCGTCGACTCCGACAAGAAAAAGAGCACCGGCACGGTCACGCTGATCAAGGAAGGCAACGCCTGGAAGATTCAGAAAGAGAGCTGGACGACCAAGGCGTAGCAGGTTGCTGAAAAAGCCAGCAACCTGAAGTTTGAAGTTTGAAGTCAGAAGTCAGAAGTCAGAAGTCAGAAGTCAGAAGTCAGAAGTGCGGAATTTTGCCAGTGTTCGTGCTGCTTCAGACTTCAGACTTCAAACTTCAGACTTCTGACTTCAGGCTGCGTTTTCAGCAGCCTGCTAGCGTCCGCTCCATTTAGGCGGACGTTGCCTTGCTCAAGTCGTGGAGCGCCGGCGCGGCGCGCAGGAATGCGTCCACGACCGCCGGATCGAAGTGCGTGCCTCGTCTCTCCGTGATGAGCGTCACGGCTTCGTCGAACGGCAGCGGATCCCGGTACACGCGCCTCGTCACGAGCGCGTCGTAGACGTCGACGATCGCCACGATCCGGCCGGCAATCGGAATCTCCTCCTCCCGCAGTCCCTGCGGATAGCCGTGGCCATCCCAGCGTTCATGATGGGTCAGCACAATCTCTTTCGCCATCATCAACACCGGATCGTCCTCCGCGCCCACCTGCCGCTCCGCCCTGACGATCACGTCGCGCCCGTGTGACGGGTGTTTCTGGATCTCGGCATACTCGTCGGCCGTCAACGTGGTTGGTTTCTGCAGGACCCGATCAGGCACGCCGACCTTGCCGATGTCGTGCAGCGGCGCGAGGCTCGCGAGCATGTCGACGCGCTCGCGCGTCAGGTAGTCGCGAAATCGCGGATGCGTCGACAGTTGTTCGGCGAGCAGGCGCGCAAACGTCTGCGTCCGGCGCGAATGGCGACCGGTGTCCGCGTCGCGCGTTTCGGTGAGCGAGAGCAGCGACTGGATCACCAGCCGCTGCGATCGAAGGAGATCCACGCTGGCGCGCTCGGCCTTGCTGTGCTCACGCGCGTACGCGGCGGTGCTGACGGCGCCGAACGCGAGGACGACGCCGAGCGTCGGCAGAACAGGTGAAACGAAGACGCGTCCCGACGAGAACGCCCAGAACGTGGCACCCCAGATGAAAATGAGGCACGCGAACGACAGGACGGCCGACGCGGCCACGCCGCGCCAGATGCAGACGAGTGTGACGCCGATCGCCAGCAGGAAGACCGCCGCCGCCTCGAGCAGCAGCGCGTAGTCCGGGCGCGAGAGGAAATCCCGCCGCAGCAGGTTGTCGGCAACGGTCGCGTGGACTTCGACGCCGGCGACCAGGGTATCGAGCGGCGTGGTGACGACATCCTTGACACCAAGGGCGGTCGCACCCACGAACACCAGCGTGCCGCGCAACGCCTGTGCCGATGCTTCGCCTCGGAGCACATCCACCGCCGACACATACAGAAAGGCGTTCTTCTGACCGCGATAGCGCAGGAGGAGATTCCCTCGGCCATCAACAGGGATCGGTTGGTCGTCGACGATGAGCGCTCCGGCGGCGGCATTGCGCATCTGCAGCGAGCCGGGACGCGCGCCGGTGGCGGCCATCACGGCCGCGAGGCCGAGCGCCGGGTAAACGCGGCCGTCGTACTCCATCACCAGCGGGACACGGCGGAGGATGCCGTCGGCGTCCGGCACAGCATTCAGAAAACCCGACCCGGCCGCCGCCCGCTCGAGCTGCGGCAGATTGCAGACGGCGCCGGACGCCCGGAAGAGCGCAGTGTCCTCGCGCTCGCTCGGGCTCTGCGAGACGACGAGCGGCAGCGGGTGCGAGAGGCACGCGCCGGACTGGCGGGCGTCTCGCGCGAAGGTCATGGCGTAGCCGAGCACGATGCGCCCGCGCCCGATCGTGTCAGCGAGCGCCGCGTCTGGGCCCGCGGCAGGCATCGGGTCCTCGTCGCGGCGCGCATCGTGCGCGTCGATCGATCGCGCGAACCGGTCGGGCTCCGCCATGAGGATGTCGAGCGCCACCGCGGTCGCGCCGAGCTCGCGCGCGCGGTCGATGAGCCGCCCGATGACGTCGCGCCGCCACGGCCACTGTCCGATTTCCGACAAGCTGCGCTCGTCGATGTCGACGATGGCGATCCCGCTCGTGCCGGAGACTGGCCCCCCAAACCGGACGAACGAGTCGTACACCCGGTAGTCCTCGCGCATCAGCGGCGACGGGCGGACAACGGCGAGCGTCGTGGCGATGATGGCGGCTGCCAGTCCGCAGATGACAACGACGCGGCGGCGAAAGGGGCCGATCGCTCGAGGCATCGCGTTCACTTGACCTCGATTTCGACGCGTCGGTTGCGCGGCTCGAGCGTCTCGTCGGCGGTCCGAACCAGCGGATCGGACTCGCCGTGCGATGTGACCTCGATGAGCGCGGGGGCCAGGCCGTCCGCCACGAGCAGGTTGCGGACAATCGTGGCCCGCCGCAGCCCGAGCTCGTAATTGCTCGTTGCGTTTCCCGAGGTATCGGTGTGGCCCACGGCGATGACGTCCGGCACCGCGCGCTGCGCGACCGCCCGCAGAATCTCCGGAAGCAGCCGCCGCGACTCCGCGGTCAGCTCGTCCGAGTCGAACTGGAAGTAAAGGACGAAACGCTGCGGCGCCGGCGGAAGCGCCGCCAGCGCGCCGCCGAAGATCCGCTGCACTTGTGCCTCGTCCATCGGCGCTTCGGGAGTGGGGGCTTGTCCCGCCGTCACCACTGTCGACCCTCGCGCCGTCGTCAACTCCACCGAGCCCGTGGGCGAGGTCACGGTGACGCGGCCGACGGCCTGGGAGGCTGGATCGGGCAGCAGCGCGAACAGCGTGCCGCTTGGCTTCTCAGGCGTGACGACGACGGGCTTGGGCGAGCACGCTCCGCTCGCCGAGACGGCAAGCGGTAACAGGAGCGCGATGCTCGATCGAGTCCCGATCATCTGCAACTAGTCCACGCGAATAACGACGTGCGTCCCGCGGATGCCGAGAATCGCGTTCGGCGTCTCGAGTCGAACCGAATCGGGCGACAGCTTCGCGATCTGCCCGGAGATGTAGGCGGCAATGCCGCGAAGCACGGCGACGGCCAGACCGACGCCGGTGCTGGCAGGCGCAAACAGAAATCGATCGAGCCGCGCTTCGGTGTTGGGGCCGAGCGACAGTCGGCTGTCGTCCTTGAGCGTCACGCCGAGGCGGCCGTCGCTGCCGGTCTTGAACGCGTCGGCTTCGAACACGAGCTCGCCGGGTGTGGCTGGAATCGCCACGCCGTGCCGAACGATCGTCACGGTTCCTGATGCGATCTTGATGCGGCCGACTGCAGCCGGCGATTGTTGACCGATCGCGGGCGCGGCGCCGGCGACAAGGATCGCGAGCGCTACGGCGCAGCAACGAGGATTGGCCATGTGAACTGTTCCACCGTGCTGGGGCGTTCGGCAGAACTCGTCCTATGAGAGACTTTTATACTACGCGGCCGATGCAGCAGGATCGTTTCTGTCGAATGGCCAATGGGTTGGCCACCCTCGACAACTTACTGCCTCGTGTATCCGAAACGCGACTTGTCGAGCGTGTAGTCGAAATAGCCGTTCATGATCTCCGGTCCGTAGACCACACGCTGCGCCGGATCGGGATTGCTCTTGTTGGCGGCTGAATTGTCGTAGTGCGCGAGCGTCTCGAGGCGCGCGCCTTTCGGCGCGGCCACGGCGTCCTTGAACACGTAGCTCGGCTGCCAATCGGGATTGAACTTCGGCACGTTCAGCAGCACCTTCGACGTGCCGTCCGGATAGATCAACGTGTAGCGGTAGTCCTTCCCGCGTTCGTTCATGCGCGGCAGCAGGCTGATGATGTGCGCGTCCTCGGTGAAGACGAACGCGTTTCCTTTGGCTTCGTAGTTGGACGCGCCCGGCGGAATGTCCAGATCGCGCGTGCCGGACATCGCGGTAATCGCCACGCGGTCGATCGGCCCGCGCGCGAACACGAGCGCGATTTTCGTCCGATCGGTCGCCGGCTCCCCTGTGGGGTTGTAGTGCATGTTGAGCGCGAGCGACGACCCTTTCGGAATCATCCGCACGATCCCGCGTGGATACACCGTGGTGGCGCCGCCCGGCTGATAACCGCCGATGCGGTGCGCGCCCGCCTCGTCGCGCACGTTCACGATCGCGTGGTGCGTGACGGAGCGATTCGAGGGGACCACTTCGATCTGCTCGACGTAGGTGTCTTCCTTGAACGTCATCGGATCGATCGGGTAGTCCTGAATGATCCGGCGCCCGCCTGCCGGCACCTGGGCCGGCGCGATCATCGACAGCACGAGGTCCGGCTTGGCAAGCTTCCACTCACTCGCCGCCGTCGCCGACGCCGGCAGATCTCTCGGATCGCCTGGCCGCGCGCCTTCGTCGATCCATCGCACGATCGTCGCGGCATCTGCTGCAGAGAGCCGCGGATCGTTCGCGAACTCCCCGTACGCCGGATCCGCGTACCACGGCGGCATCGTCCGCTCCGAGACGGTCTTGCGAATCGATCGAGCCCACGGCCGCGCCGACTCGAAGGTCGTGAGCGACATCGGCGCGATCTCGCCGGGCTGGTGGCACGAGACGCAGTTCTTGTTGAAGATGGCGGCGACGTCCTTCGTGAACGTGACCGGTGCAGATTGCGGCTCCTGAGCAACCACTGATCCGAAGCCGACGCACGATGCGATCGCCGCGACGCCACAGCACACCGCAACTCGAGAACTAGTCATGACGCGGCGAATTGTACACGGGCTTCCCTTTCCCTACTCGAGGAACGGCTTCACACGAAGGAACGAAGGAACAGAGACGCACGGAAACGACAGCAGCGTGACGTCAACGGTTCGACGGGCGTCGCGAAGCGACGTGCGCGGGTGGATCGGATCGAAAGATGAACACGGCTGCCGACTCCACGTGTTCATCTTTCCGATCCGATCCACCCACGCGATCGGCCGGCTGCGCCGGCCGACCCGTCGAACCGGTGTCTTCTTCGTGCGTCTTCGTGGCTTCGTGCCTTCGTGTTGATCCGTGAGCTTCGCAGACTCTGTGTCCTTGGCCCCTCAGGTCCGCGGACGCCAGCCGGGTCCGCGCACCACGCGTCCAGGCTTCGCGCCGGTATGCTCGCCGTCCTTCAGCACCTGCGCCCCGTTCACCCAGACGTGCCGCATGCCGACGGCGTACTGGTGCGGCTTCTCGTAGGTCGCGCGATCGGCGATCGTCGCCGGATCGAAGACGACGACGTCGGCGAACTGGCCGACGGTCAAGCGGCCCCGGTCTTTGATGCGCAGCGTGTCGGCCGGCAACGACGTTAGCTTGCGGATTGCTTCTTGAAGCGTGATGACGTGCTCATCGCGCACGTATTTGCCGAGGAGGCGTGCGAAGTTGCCGTAGGCGCGCGGATGAGTGCTCGTTTTGAGGAACACGCCTTCCGGCGCCATCGACGAGGCGTCGGAGCCGAAACTCACCCACGGCACCGAGATCTGCCACTTGACGTTTTCCTCGGACATCAGGAAGTAGACGACCTGTACCCGGCTGCCGTCCTCGGCGACGAGATCCATCGCCGTGTCCTGGATCGATTTGCCGCGCAGCGTCGCGACCTCGCCGAGCGTCTTGCCCGTGTAGATCCGCAGCGCTTCGTTCTTGAACCCGACGAGCAGCGTCCCATCGCCGCCGGCCGCCAACAGCAGGTTCTCCCACTCGTCGCTGGGCGTCGTCATCTCCCGGCGCACCCGGTCGCGAATCGTGGCATCGCGCAGCCGGGCGGCCCACTTGTCATACCCGCCTTCCTGCACCCACGGCGGCATCGATGCGTCGAGGCCGGTGGAGCCAGCGGTGTAGCTGTACATGTCCGCCGTGATCTCGAGGCCTTCTTTGCGCGCCGCTTCGATTTTCGCGAGCGCGTCGCCGAGCTTTTTCCAGTTCGACTGCCCTGCCGCCTTGAGGTGATAAATCTCGGCTCGGATGCGGGCCTGCCGCGCGATCGTCAGGGTTTCGTCGATCGCTTCGAGCAGCCGGTTGCCCTCGCTGCGCATGTGCGAGATGTACATGCCGCCCGACTCGGACGCGACCTTCGCGAGCTCGACCAGCTCGTCGGTCTTCGCGAACACCGCCGGCGTGTAGATCAGCGCCGTCGTCAGGCCCATCGCGCCCTCGCTCATCGCGAGGCGGACGGGCCCGCGCATGCGCTCGAGTTCCTCGGCGGTCGGTGGACGGTTATCGAGGCCGACCTCGTGCGCGCGAACCGTCGATGCGCTCACGAACGACGCGACGTTGGTGGACACGCCGCGCGTCACCAGGGAGTCGAGGTACTCGCCGAGCGTAGTCCACGTGTAGTCGAACTTGATGTCGCCCTGGCGGGCTTTCATCTCCCGCTTCATGCGATCGCTGAGCGGGCCCATGGAGCTCTCGCCGAACACGGCCAGCGTCACACCCTGTCGAATGCCGCTCTGCGATCGGCCGTCTTCGATCAGCGCCGTCTCCGCGTGGTTCAACATGTCGATGAACCCGGGTGCGACGGCGAGACCGGTGGCATCCACCTCCTGCCGGCCGTGGGCGCTCGTCAACGCACCGCGAGCGACGATGCGATCGCCATGGATCGCCAGGTCCTCGACGACACCGGGTGCGCCGGTTCCGTCGTAGACGGTGCCGTGGCGGATGACGACGTCGTACTGCGGAGGCGCCGCGCAGGAGATCGCGTAGCAGGCAACGAGGATCGCGAGTCGGTGCATCGGTCTTCGATGGTGATGTCCGCCTAAAGGCGGACGCCACGTACTACGTAGCACGTGGGGTCCGGCTTTAGCCGGACCGTCTACGCGAGCGCCGTTTTGTACAGCGCGACGAGCTTCGCCCACGCCTTCTCGGCGTCCGGCTTGTTGTAAATCGGCGCGCCCTCTGCCGACTTGGGCATGTCGGGCACGCACCAGCCGTGCAGCGACGGATAGACTTCGATCTCGGCGGGCACCTTGGCCGCGGCGAACGCTTCCTTCAGCTTGTCTTTCGCATCCGGCTGGCGCGAATCGTCGTTCGACGCGATGCCGATGTACATCCGGGCCTTCATTTTCGGCGCCAGCAGGTGCGGGCTGTCCGGGTTGTTCGTGACGAGCCCGCCGCCGTGGAACGACGCGCCTGCGCCGATCCGATCCGGCAGCGCCGCGGCGGTCTTCATCACGAGCGGACCGCCCATGCAGTAGCCCTGCGTGCCGATCTTCTTGGCCTTGTTCACCTGCGATTGGGCGTCGAGGAACGCGACGTACGCGGCGGCGTCCTTCTCGGCGGCGCCGGCGGCGTTGACCGACGCCATCAGCGGCCGCAGCTTCGCCATATCGGTCGGGTTCGCGAAGCTGAACGAAGCCGGATCCTCGATGACCGGCGCCTTCGCGACTCGATAGAACGGGTTCGGCACGAGCACGGAAAACCCTTCCGCCGCGATTCGCTTGCCGATGTCGCGCATCGATGGGCGGAGGCCGAAGGCGTCGGGCCAGATCAGCACCCCGGGATGCGAACCGGTAGTCGGATGAATGAACATCGCGTCGCACGTGCCGTCGGGCGTCTTCACCTGCACGGCCGTTTCGACAACCGGCAGCTCAGCGCCGGAGGCGGACCCGGCCGCCATCGCGATGCCCGCGGCCACCGACAGCGTCACGAATTCCCGGCGCGACAGATCGTTTGCTACCTCGACGTTTTCGTTCTGATCCGGTTGTTCGTCAGCCATGGCTCCACTCCTCTTCCACTGATGTGCCGGTAAACCTTAACATGGCTCGCTAGCCGTGCTTGCACTCTGAGAATGTGTCGCACGCGTGTCACGGTTCGTGCAAGCCCGGCTTAGGCGCAGCTTCGTTACAGGGATACTCTTGGACGTGCCCTTCAAGTCGATTCGCGCCTGGCTGGGCGTCGACAAGCCGTCCGAGCCGGAGTTCGCACCGCTGCGCGAGACGCTCGAGGCGCTCGATCACCTCGAGCCGGATCGCGCGCGTTTTCTCGCCACCTTCGCCTACCTGCTCGGCCGCGTCGCCCACGCCGATCAACACGTGTCGCCGGAAGAAACCCGCACGATGGAAGCGCTCGTGCAGGAACAGGGGCAACTCGCGCAGGACCAGGCGATGGTCGTCGTCCAGCTCGCCAAGACGAGCAACCTGCTGTTTGGCGGGACGGCCAACTTTCTCGTCGCGCGAGAATTCTCGGAGCTGGCGACCTACGAGCAGAAGCTCGCGCTGATGCGCTGTCTGTTTGCGCTCGCCGCGACGGACCAGACCATTTCGACGGCCGAAGAAAGCGAGATCCACCGCATCGCGAACGAGCTTCGCATCGATCATCCGGATCTCCTCGCGCTGCGCGTCGCCCACACGCGGTACCTGCCGGGCATCTCTCGAGAGTAAAGGGGGGAACCCGTCATGAGCAGACGAGTGCGCTACCAGGTCGCGGTCAGCCTGGATGGCTTCATCGCGGGGACACACGGTGAGCACGACTGGATCGTGATGGATCCAGCCATCGACTTTGCCGCGCTGTTCAGCGAGTTCGACACGGCGATCATGGGACGGAAGACCTACGAAGTGCTCACGGCCCAGGGCGGGCACGGCGAATTGCCCGGTCTCGAGGTGGTCGTCTTCTCGCGGACGCTTCCTCCAGCCACGCATCCGGGCGTCCGCATCCTGAACGATGATCCGGGCGAGGTTGTGCCCGCGCTCAAGGCGAAGGAAGGCCGCGACATCTGGCTCTACGGCGGAAGTGAGCTCTTTCGCGCACTCCTCGACGCGGGCCTCGTCGACACGGTGGAGCTTGCCGTCGTTCCTGTGCTGCTGGGAAGCGGCATCCCGCTCATGCCGCCAGGGGCTGCGACCAAGTTGACGCTCGCGGATCAGAAGACGCTTCCGGCCAGCGGCATCGTCGCCCTCGCGTACTCGATTCCAGGACGCGTGGGCCCGGCGCCCCGTATTGGTCCTCATCAGACACCTGACGCGGGTCGATTGGATTCACGGGACCAGACAGGACGCCCGTCCACTGAAACCGTGACCACCCGCTGCGCATCGAGCCGCATCGTGTGACTGCGGGCAGGCGAAAGCTGATCTTCTGGAAGAATTTCGCGAATCCTCACGAACACCAACTGCCCCTCATCCAATCCGACGAACTGCATCCCGCCAAACCCCACTCGAGCGTGACCCTCGGTGTCATCGGCGAACACGATCTGATCCGTCGGCAGCGACACTCGCAGACGGTCTGGAAACAACACGAACGTCCCCGGCGGGCCGTTGCCGATGATGCGAAGCGGCGAAATCCGGTTCTCCTCTCGGAAGATTGACGAAGGCGTCGTGAAGTCGATCAGCAGAGGAATAGGGTCCACGCGAGTAGCGCGGCTAATAGCGTGGGACGGACGGATCGACCAGCATCGACCAGGCGTCGATGCCGCCTCGCAGGTTGTACAGATTCCGGAACCCGTGGTCCCTGAAGTATTCAGCCGCCTGCTGGCTGCGGATGCCATGGTGGCACTGGAACACGATGGGCGTGTCCCGATCCCGCTGCAGCAGCTCGTCGTGGTACGCCTGGTCGAGCAGGCGAAAGCCGTCGATCGCGGCCGTCTCGCGCTCCCACTCGGTGCGGACATCGACCCGCTCGATTGCTGTGTCGCTCTCGAGCATCGCCTTCAAATCACGCGCCGAGAGCTGACGAATCGGAGGAGGCATGGGTGCCGGTGCGTTATCGCTCACTAATCGTCGATTCTCGCACGAGGTGAGGATTGGCGGATCGCTTGAGAGTTTTCCGTGCGATCGCCCGAGCGGCTCGGGCTCGAGGCGGCTTCCACCTACCGCCGGTCGAGGAGGGCTCGGGCGACGCCGCGTGCGAGGCGCGTGATCAGCGACCAGAAGCAAAAACGCGACCGCAGGCCGAGCCGCCGCGTCGATCGTGCAAGGGTCACCCGAACGATCCGAATACCCGCTTCTGGCCTGTTCGTTCCGGATGCGACGAGGGTGTGAATCGACGCGGTCACCGTAAGCACAGGCCGGAGGTCGCTGTTTTTCCACGCGCCGACCCGCGGCGGCGCACGAGCCCTCCTCGACCGGCGGTTTCGAACGCTCCCACTAGCGAATCTCCTTTGCCTCCGGGCGCTCGATGTGCTCCACCGTGTATACGGGCACTGTGGCTTCTTGCTGTTTCAGTTCGAGACCGAGTTTGCGCAGCACGGTGAAGATTGTGGGGAGGTCATCGAAGCGCGCGGCCGGCGGGTTGCCTGGCGGAGGAGGCGGCAGCCGCATCGGAGTCCAGCCTTCCGTCTCGACGGCGAACAGCCCGCTGACTGCGGTGCGGTTCACCACCGGCAAATCTGTCCAGTTCTCGATGTACTGGGCAAGGTCGTTCATGTTGATGGCTCTTGCATTCAGGGGGTGGCCCCTACCCACGATAAAGTTATGGCAACTTTCCGGGGTGCCTGTGTCAAAAATGCAGTCCTTCTCCGCGATGGTGGACTTCTGGAGATTCGGACCTCCGCTTGCGACGCTGAGAGCGTAGACGGGCATCGTTTTCTGCTCAACTCGCATCACGAGCTTGAAACGATCGGCGAGCAACCCGCGAATCATTCCCTGCATTCGGCCTCGCTTTTCGCTCTCTGGAAGACCGGGGGGAACGGCGTTGGCGGGCGCTTTCGCCTCGATATCGTACGTCTCGCGCCAGCCAGGAAGACCGGATAGACGCGGCGAGGGGTTGACCGGCACGTCGTACGCGTAACGCAAAAGCAAGAGCACAGGCACCGCTCTCGCATCGAGGTCACCGTTTGGCAGCACTCGCATGCGCATGTTGCGCGGGTCGCCTGAGCGAGCGGGCTTTATTGAGATCACGTCGAACGCCTGCGACCGAGCGACGGCAGGCAAAGCCAAGAGCAGGAATACGACCGCTTGGCACAACACGGACATGGTCCACGCCCTCCCTTGGCTCAAAAGGGCAATACGCTGCTGTCTCCTCGTTCTTCAGCGCAGGACGATCAGATTTTCAGGCAGGCCGCGCTTGGGATGGCTCGCATGCCACACGACCAACCCCCATGCGAGGAGAGACCCGGCCACCGCCGCGACGAACAGGAACCAGATCACCGACGGCAGGGCAACGGCGACGATGAAGACGCTGCCGACGACGAAGATGAGGCCGCCAATGTTGCCGGCGACTTCAGTGGAGGAGAAGTTGATTTGCGGCGTGCGCCGCTGCGGCTCAGCCGGAGCCGGGACGCGGGACGGATGGCGAACGTACCACGCGTGCATCAGGATCGCGAACAGCGCGCCGGCCGCCATGATCGCCGCGACCCACACGCCAAGGAGAGGACCGACGATCACGACGAGCGCGACGACGATCGAGCCGACCGCGAGGCGCGCGACGGCATCGGGAAACGCCACGGCCCCGGTCTCCTGCGCCGTCGACGGCCGGAACGCAAGCGGCGCGACGAGCATCACCGTGCAGAACGCGCAGTAGCCGCGCCATTGCGCGCGCAGACGCTTGAAGCGGTCTGGACCGGCCGCGGCGATCTCGCGCTGGAGATCCGAGATCGTCGGCTCAACGACCGTCGAGATCAGGTACTCGTTGAAGAGCAGCCGTGCGATTGTCAGGAGTGTCGTACCGGGCACACGAGGGCCGCTGCTGTTTCCAGTCATGGCTTCAGCTCCCATGCCAGTTCGCGTGCAAACGCCGTCCAGGCGCGCAGCATCCGCTCACCGAGAACGGTTGGACGATAGATGCGGCGCGGCAGGCCGATGCCGCCGGCAGGAACCGGCTCCTGCTGCGATTCGACAAGGCCCTTCGCTTCCATTCGGCCCAGGGTCACATAGACAGTTCCCCGCTTGAGGGCGCCGTCCGAGTGGTCGACGAGCTGCAGGCCGTAGAGCGGTCCTCGGGAGGCGAGGAGCTCGAGGATGAGCCGTTCCTTCCGTGGGAGCGGGCTGACGCCGTTCTGCTCCATAGCTATATCTTACACAAAATAAGATGCGAAACAACTAGTTTTTGATCACGCTCGCGAATCGAGCTCGTCCCAGCGCGCGTACATCGTGGCGAGCTCGCCTTCAATAGCGGTAGATCGCTCGAGCGCCGCGGTAATCGTGGCCGCCGGCTGCTTGTAGAACAGCGGATCCGCAATCGTGGCAGCCAGCGCTCGCTGCTCGGCCTCGAGCGCGTCGATGCGCGCCGGCAAGTCGTCGAACTCCCGCCGGTCGCGGTACGACAGCTTTTTCGGAGCACTGTCAGCGCGCGACCCGCGTTCCGCGGGGCTTCTCGGCGACTCACGTGTCGCGTCCGTACCAGGGGTCGTCTCCGCAACCGCCGTTTTGCGCTGGCGCAGCCAGTCCTCGTAGCCGCCGACGTAGGCCTCGATCCTGCCGTCGCCCTCGAACACGAACGTTCGCGTAACGACGTTGTCGAGAAACGCGCGATCGTGGCTGACCAGCAGCAGCGTACCGGGCCATTCGGCGAGCTGCGCCTCGACGAGCTCGAGGGTCTCGAGATCGAGATCGTTGGTCGGCTCGTCGAGGACCACGAGGTTCACGGGCCGCGTGAACAGCCGCGCCAGGAGCAGCCGGTTGCGCTCGCCGCCCGACAGCATGTTCACCGGCGACTGCGCCTGCTCGGGCGAAAACAGAAAGTCGCGCAAGTACGCGTTGACGTGGCGCGATCGGCCGTTGACGGTCACGGTGTCGTTGCCATCGCCGATCGTGTCGAAGACCGAACGCTCGGGATCGAGTCGTTCGCGCTGCTGATCGTAGTACGCCACTTCCACATTGACGCCGCGGCGCACTTCGCCATCGTCCGGCGCCTGCTCTCCCAGCAGCAGCCGCAACAGCGTGGTCTTGCCCGCGCCGTTCGGGCCGATGAGGCCGACGCGGTCGCCGCGCATGATCCGCGCCGAGAACGCGCGCACCACCAGTTTCGATCCGAACGCCTTGCTGACGTGATCCGCTTCGAGCACAACCTGACCAGACGACTGCCCGGGCTCGATCTGCAGACGAACCGCTCCGGTTCGCTCGCGGCGAGCCGCCCGCTCCTGACGCATGGCCAGCAGCGCGCGCACCCGGCCTTCATCCCGCGTCCGCCGCGCCTTGACGCCCTGGCGCAGCCATGCTTCCTCCCCCGCCAGCCGCTTGTCGAACTTCTCTTGCGTGAGAGCCTCAGTGGCCAGGCGCTCCTCCCGTTTCCGAAGAAAGTTCTCGTAGTTACCCGGCCACGAGGTCAGTTGCCCGCGGTCGATCTCGACGATGCGCGTCGCGACCCGCTGGAGGAAGGCGCGGTCGTGCGTGACGAAGAGCAGCGCGCCGGGAAACTCGGCGAGGAAGGACTCCAGCCAGACTATCGCGTCGAGATCGAGATGATTGGTCGGCTCGTCGAGGAGCAGCACGTCGGGGTCCGCGACAAGGGCTCGCGCGAGCAGGACGCGGCGTCTCCAGCCGCCCGACAGCGTGTCGACGCTGGCATCGGCCGGCAGGTTGAGGCGCGACAGCACGAGCTCGACGCGTTGTTCGATGCGCCATCCGTCCCGCTCTTCGAGATCGTGCTGGAGGCGCCCGAGCTTCTCGAGCAGGGCCGGCGTCCCCGCGCGCGCGAGATCGACGGCCGTCCGGTGATAGGCCGCGACGAGGTGGCTCAACTCGCCGAGGCCATCGGCCACCACGTCGAAGACCGTGCGCGCCGTAGAGAGCGGGACGTCCTGATCGAGTCTGGCCAGACGCAGACCCGGCGCGGTCGACACCGAACCTGTGTCGGGTTGCTGCTCGCCGCTGACGACCCGAAGCAGCGTGGATTTGCCCGATCCGTTTCGGCCGACGACCGAGACACGTTCACCTCGTTCGAGTTGGAGCGTGCATTCGTCGAACAACGGCAGCTCGCCGAACGCGAGCGAGACACGGTCGAGGGAAACTAGAGGCATCGGGCTGCGATGACGCGGTTCAATTCAGCGGACAGCGAACGACCGCGCCGTTCAGCGTCTCGGTGCCGATCGAGATGTAGAGCTCGCGTTCGGCGATCGAGAGCCCGAAGGCCATTCGCCGATCGAGACGCGCGACGAGGGCGCTGATCAGATTCCGGTCGATCGCGTACACCTCGATGGCTTCGGCGCGATGGATCTTCTCACCAGCAAGCCTGCCGACCAGTTGCGCGGGATCCTTGTGCGTGTAGACGACTACGCGCGGCGCCGCCTTTGACGCCTTGTGGAGCCGGGCCGCGTCCGGCATCCCGATGTCGATCCAGACACGGATGGCGCCCGTGAGATCGCGAACCGCGATCGCCGGTTCGCTCTGCTCCGCGAGTCCACGCGAGAAGGCGATGCCGTCCGTGAACTCGAGGGCGTATGCGAGCACCCGCGCCACCAGGTACTCCTCCGATTCGGATGGGTGCCTGGCTACCTGCAGCGCGAGCGCTTCGTAGACGTGCCGGTCGGCATCCGCGAGATCGATGTCGAACTTGTAAATGGTCGCCGTCAGGGCCAAACATTCAGTGTACCCGCAGGGAACCCGGATAGCTGCCCGGGACTCAGGGGCGGTCGATGCCGAACGCGAGCAGCACGTTGCCGGGGCGGCCGAGGTGATCGCCGTAGCCGGAATTGAGATAGAGCATCCCGTCCACGATCGTCGGACCGGGGCCCTGGATCGCGCCGCCGCCGGCGCGGACGCCATTGAGCGTCTCGAACTTGCGGTTCGTATCGAACTCCCAGATCACCGATCCATCACGGGTGGAATGAGCGCGCAGCGCGCCGTCGTTCGATCCCGAGAAGAGCACGCCGGGCAGCAGCGTCGGCGCCGAAATCAGCGCGGCGCTGCACCCTGTGCCCGCTGCGCACTTGAGCGGCAGCGGCGGCACGTACCACGCACGCTCGCCGGTTGTCAGGTTGACGGCGTGGAGACCGCCGGGTTTAGGCGTGCGGATGTCGGACACCGGGAAATACGCCTGCTCCCCATCAACGGCCGCGCCCCACTGCACGCCGCCCCAGATCGATCCTTCACCCGCACGGTATTGCCAGAGGATCGCGCCCTCTTTGTCCGGATCGATCGCGAACGTCATCCCCGATTTCTGGCCGACGATGATGACGTCGCGGTTGTCGGAGAAGGTGACGAGCATCGCGGGCGTGCCGATGTCGAAGTCGGGGCCTGGACGCTCTCCGCAATTCGGACTTCCCGCGCGGCAGCCGAACACGTCCTGTGCAGTGAACTGCTTGATCCACTTGATTGCGCCGGTCTGTGGATCGAACGCGACGATGGCGTCAGCCGTGGGCTGCGCGGGCGCGCTGTAGGTGTTTCCGGTCGCGGCGTACACGAGGTTCCGCTCGACGTCGATCGTCGGCGCCGACCAGATGCCGACGCCCGCCGGTCCCCAGAGCTGAACGCCCGCGGCATTCTTCCCCGCCATCTGCGGCTCCGGCACCAGGAACGTGCGCCACAGAATCTCGCCACTCCGGGCGTCGAGCGCGTTGAGGCTCCCGCGGAAAGTGCAGCACTCGTAGCCTTGCTGGCTCGCGGCCGTCTCCTCGATTGACGCGACCGGCACGAACAGCCGGCCCTGATACAAGGTGGGCGAGCCGGTGATCCGCGCGTGCGGATGCGCATCGAGCTCCCGCGACCACAGCTCGCGCCCGGTGGCGGCATCGAGCGCGTACACATTCGAGCCGGTGTCGCCGACATAGACCGCGTAACCGGTCGCTGGTTCCTGATCCGCTCGTCCTGAGCTTGTCGAAGGACGAGCGTTTCCAAGACGCCCAAACACGGGCGCGGTGCGCACGCCGCTCTTCGCGGTGAACACCCAGTGGATGCACCCGGTCTTCGCATCGAGCGAGTACACCATGCCGTTCTGGCTGCCGACGAACAGCCGGCCGCTGGCCACGGTCGGCTGCGACCACGCGGAGGTCGCGTCGGGGAAGCCGAACGCCCACTGCAACGAGAGCTTCGGCACGTCTTCCGCAGTCAGGCCCGCCTGCTTCGTCGTTTGAAAGCGCGTGTTGGCGAGCGACGGCGACCACGCGGTCCACGAGGGCGAGGCGTCGGGATCCGTCAGCGGCAGAGACGAGGTGCAGCGTCCGACCGACGCGCCGGTGATGTCGCCTCCAAGCGCGCGTCCGGTGATGTATTCAGCGACCGCGCGGCGCTCAGCGCCGCTGAGGCGTCCGCCCTGCGGCCGCATCCCGCCGGCGGTCAGCGCGGCCAGGATCGCTTCAGGCGATCGCTGGCGCATGACCTCGAGCTTCGCTGCGCGCGATCCTTCGGCGCCGTCGTGACAGGACGCGCAGTCGCGCGCGTAGATCACAGCGCCGTCGGGAGATTGCCCCGCGGTGATCGCAACAAGAGCGAGCAGGAGCGCGGATGAGAGGAGGACGGCGCGGCGCATTGCAGATTTCAGATTTCAGATTTCAGATTGATTGGAGATTTGACGAATTCAGAATTCCTAAATCCACAAATAAATCTGAACTCTGAAATCAGTGCTGTCCAAATTAGCCGTGAACCGAGTTGAGCGCGCCACGGTTTCGGCCGCAATCTCGCTGTCTGGAGTCACGACGCAATCGACACCTCCGAGGATGCTGTCCGAATTAGCTGAACGCCAGCGCACCTTGGACAGGGGCGGCGAGCGCCGGCGGACTGGTAAACGGCTCGTCGAGCCAGGTCCAGAGGTCGCGATAGACCAAGAGGTTCATCCGGAGCAGCGCGACCAGATTCGAGAGCGACCAGCCGAAGCGCGCTTTCAGCTGCAGGTACTTCAGGACGAGCAACGCAATCAGCGCGGTCCAGATTTGAATCTGCAAGGCGTTGGCGGAGGTCCCGACGAAGGTCTTCACCCGGAGGTTTTGCTTCAAGGCTTTGAAAAACAGTTCGATCTGCCACCGGTCCTTGTAGATCCGCGCCACGGTCGAGGCGCCGAGCGTCAGGTGATTGGTCAGGAACTCCAGGCGTGTTCCCTCGGGGGTGCGGACGACGACGCGGCGGAGCAGGTCGGGATATTTCCGCCGTGTCACCGGCCCTCGGAACCGAATGCTCTGATCGCACACGATGCCGCGGTGTTGCGGCGGCACGTGGCGCTCGACGACCGTGTAGTCGGCATTCCGCTTCAGCCGCGTCACGAAGAACACCTGGGCGGCCGTCAGCTCCGCGAACCAGGCGAAGTCGATGTACCCCTTGTCGACGACCACGATCGTGCCCGGGAGAAACCGCTGCTCCCGCGCCAGCGGCCCCTCGCGGTGCTTGCCGTCGGTGATCACCAGGAAGGTCGGCAGGTAGCCGTCGTGATCGAGCGTGAAATGCAGCTTCACCGCGCCTTTGGTGCGGCGAAACACCGCCCAGGGAAACATCTCCGCGCACAGATCGATCACGGTGGCGTCGAGACTGAGCAGCTTGTTTTTGAATCGGAACGGCTTCGCGCCGGCCACCTCGCGACAGCGCGCCAGGACCTGGTAGAACACCGCCTGATAGAGCGGCCACGGCCGATGCGCATTGGCGTACGCGAGCGTCGACCGGCGCGGCGCCGCCGCCCCGAGATGGGCCAGCTTGCCCTCGCAACTCGCCAAGCCGCCGCAGATCTCGCGCAGCGAATGCGCGCGCCCGAGTTGGGCGAACAGCATCGCCACGAATTGGTCCCAGCACGCAAAGCCTCGCGCATGCCGCTCCGCCTGGGTCTCCTGAACGGCGCCCTGAAACTCGGTGCGCGGAAATAACTGGAGCAACTGATTGAAGATGCTGCAGAATCTCGTCACAGGGGTTGGCCTCCACGGTGATCTGATGAAGTGTGGAAACTGCATCAGCATCATACGCGGCGCGCTCAATCCCTGTTTCGTGTACGGCTAATTTGGACAAGAGTGATTTCAGATTTCAGATTGATTGGAGATTTGACGAATTCAGAATTCCTAAATCCACAAATAAATCTGAACTCTGAAATCTGAACTCTGAAATATCGCTATCTCGATGGAGCCGCGCCGTACTGCTGATCGGTCACCGGCTCCAGCCATTTCACAGTGCCCTCGTAGATCGTGAGCTGCAGCGCGTCCTGATCCGGCGCAGCGCCGTGCCAGTGCTCGACGTTCGCCGCGGTCCACCACGGCTTGCCGGGCGTCATCTCCTGCAACGGTCCGCCGCGCACCTGCGTCCGCGCCTTGCCTTCTTCGATCATCAGCAGCTGGCCCCAGGTGTGGCTGTGCCAGTTCGATCGGCTGCCTTTGGCAAACTTCAGGCGCGTCGTGCGCACGGCGGTCGCGTCCACGGCCGTCGGCGTCCCGCCGACGAAGTTGCTTTGCTGCCCGACCATCCAGATCGGCGCGGCGACGACGAACAAGGTGGTCAGCAGCCTCGCGCGTGTGATGTTTCGAGTCACGTCATCCTCCCGTCAAGCTCGATCAGCCACGAAACCACGAAAACGCGAAAACGCGAAAACGCGAAAACGCGAAAACGCGAAAAGAACCTTAGAGGTTTCGTGCTTTCGTGTTTTCGTGGCAGATCAAGAATGCTCACTTCGTGACGTTCACCGTCACGTTGTCGTACGTGAACAGCGAGCCGTCGCTCGCGACCGCGCGCAGGACGTAGGTGCCCGGCTCCGCGAACGTCGCCTGCGCCACCCACTTGCCGTCCGCCGGCGGCAGCGGGAATGGTGTACGGCGGCGACCACGGCGAGTTCGCGTACGCGCGCGTGTCGGTCCACGTCTTCATCTGATCGGGCGTGAACGTGACGGCCGACGCCTTGCCGCGATAGACGATCCACGAGAACCGCAGCCCCGGACCGCTCGACGGGACGATCGACGAGGGCGGCCGGTAAATCAGGTTCGCGAGGTTCGCCGGACTCGCCGCGGCGACGTGGCGGCGCCGGCGGCGGCCGGCGCCGCGCTCTCGCTGTCCATCTTGCCGCTCGCGTTGCGCGGCTGCGGCTTGCCGTCGCGCCGCGCCGGCAGGTTGTCGGGATCGCCGGCGAACGCGACCAGCGCGAGCGGCTCGCCCGACCTTGCACGCTCCGCTGCTTCGTCACCGTCGACCCGCAGTTCCGGCGGGATGTTCGTGCGCAGCTCGTCGCGCAGGCTGCCGAAATCGCCGCCGACTTCGGTCGAGATCACCTGGTTGTCGATCTGATAGTCGGTCTTGAGCGACGCGTAGGCATGCTCGGTCTTGCCGTTGCGTCGTGAGCGTCCACGACCAGTCTCTTTGCGTGCCGAAGTCCTTCGGCACCTTGCATCGTGAACAGGAACGGACTGCGGCGCGGATAGAAGTGCGTCGGCTGACCCTGATCCGGGCCGCCCGGCTCGATGTCGTTGTCCGGGCCGACCGGGATGTCGAACTCCTGCAGCCAGTTCGTGTTCATGTAGCCGAAGTACATCGTGAACGAGCCGTCGGCGTTCGGCATCCAGCCTTCGTAGGCCGGCGACACGCTCTGGCCGCGTCGAGTAGCGTGAAGCGCGTCTGCGCGCTGCAGACCGCAGCGAGCGACAGCACGACTGCGCGAACCGACGCAACGCAGCGGACGCATCGCCGCATCATTGTCCCTGCTGCTGCGACGCCGGCGTGGTCGGCGGCACCGGCGGCGCCCAGCACAGCGGGCAGCCGATGTCGTAGTCGTTGCGGTTCTTCATCTTCGCGCGCCGCTTCGCCATCTCGGCCTGGAACTGCTCTTCGGTGAGCGACACCGAGTAGCCGAGGTCGATGAACATGTTGGCGATCGAGCGCCGTCCGCCGCCGGCCCAGTTGCGCGGGTCCGCGGGGTTCTTGTTCGCCGACGTCGTGTCGAGGAATCCGATCAGATGCACGATCGTCCCCTTCGGCAGGAGCGGCGCCGCATCGTCTTCGTAGACGTACTGCTTGACCCAGTTGTGGTCGTAGCCGACGCAGTTGAGCGTCTGGATGTTGTGGCCCCAGATCGCTTCGAGGCACATGCGCACGCCCGGCGCGTGCAGGTGCGGCTCGAAGGCGATGATCTTCGTGTGCTCGGTGCAGCGTCGCGTAGGCGTGCAGTTCCTGGTTCGGCCTGGTTCGGCTTCACGTCGATGTCGATGCCGTTGCCGAGGCGCAGCGACGATCGCTCGATAGGCCGGCTTGTAGCCCTTCGGGAAGAACTTGAACGCGAACTCGAGATGCGCCTTCGTCTCGCGGCCGTTCGAGTGGAGGTGTCCGGCGGTCGAGCGCGAGCGCCGAGTTCGCCTGCAGCAGCCGGCCGGCTTCGGGCGGGAAGATGTCGGCGTTGCGCCCGACTTCGTGAATCGGCCAGCTGCTCGCCAGCTCGTCGCCCGATCCGCGCTCGCCCATCGGCACGCTCGAGTACGTCATGTGATGGAACGACGTAGCGTCCGCCGACGGTCTTCGTGCCGCCGGCCCTCGGGATGTCGTTGACCTCGCGCACTTCGACGGCCGACACATAGCGATCTTCGGTCAGGCCGGTCGGCACGAGGCCGACGTCGCCCCACCAGTCGGGGCCGGTGCGCCGGCACGAGCACTTCCTTCGATTTCAGGATCAGATCGGGCTCGCCGATCGTCCACTTGTCGGAGTCGTCGAAGTCGCGCGGCTTCGGCATGTCGGCGGGGTTGCCGCGCGGCGCGCCGCTGTCGGCCCAGCTGCGCGATCTTGGCGATCTCGTCGTCGCTCAGCGACGGGTCGTGCTTGAACTTCTGGATGCCGATGTTCTTCTCGACGAAGAACGGCGGCATCGCGCCGCGCTGGCTGCGCAGCGCCGTCCGCGTCTTCATCGACCGCGCCCACGGCCGCGACCTCTTCGTAGGTGACGAGCGACATCGGCGCGACGCCGTCGGCGTGGTGGCAGTCCTGGCAGCTCCGCTGCAGGATGGGCGCGATATCTTTCGAGAACGTGACGTCGGATGCCGGCGCCTGGGCGCGTGCGCGGAGACCGACCAGCGGGACGGCCAGCACCGCGCACGCGACGGCGACGGCTCTCAAGGTAAAGGGCTTGGCCATGCGCGGATTATAGGCTTCGCGCCCGGAGCCCGCGACTACAATCCGGGACAGGACTGATGCCTCTGTCCACGGGCATGCGCCTCGGACCGTACGAGATCACGTCGAGTCTTGGGGCGGGCGGAATGGGCGAAGTGTACAGGGCGCGCGACGCGCGCCTCGGCCGCGTTGTGGCCGTCAAAGTCCTCCCGGCCCAGCTCAGCGACTCGGTCCAGGCGCGGCAGCGTTTTCAACGCGAGGCGGAGGCGGTTGCGGCGCTCCAGCACCCGAACATCTGCACCGTTTACGACGTCGGCGAAACCGCGGACGGTCACGCGTTTCTCGTCATGGAGCTGCTCCAGGGCGAGCCGCTGCACACACTCCTGGCCAAAGGCCCGCTCGAGATCCCGGTCGTCATCGACACGGCGATTGCGCTCGCCGGCGCACTCGAGGCCGCGCACGGCGCCGGCATCATCCATCGCGACGTCAAGCCCGCGAACATCTTCCTGACCGCACACGGACCGAAGATCCTCGATTTCGGCCTCGCGAAGGCCGCGCCGCTCGCGGAGCCAGCCGTGTCGCGCGACGCCACGAAAGCCGCGAGTCCGATGCTGACGAATCCCGGCAGCACGGTCGGCACCGTCGCCTACATGTCGCCCGAGCAGCTGCGCGGCGACACGATCGACGCGCGCAGCGATCTGTTTTCGTTCGGCTTGGTGCTCTACGAGATGGCGACCGGGCGTCCGGCGTTCACCGGCGCGACCAGCGCCGTGATCTCGGCCGCGATCCTGCACCAGGCGCCGGCGCCGCCAGGCTCGTTACGCGCCGATCTGCCGGCGCCGCTCGAGCAGGTGATCCTCAAGGCCATCGAGAAGGATCGCGGGCTGCGGTATCAGCACGCCGCCGACGTGCGGGCGGATCTGCAGCGGCTGAAGCGCGACAGCGAATCGGCGCGATCGGCCGTCCACCTGCAACCGGGGCCGTCGCGTGAAGGGGCCCGCCGCCGCATGCCGATCGTCGCGGCGGCGGCGGCGGTGCTCCTGGCCTTCGCCATCGCCGGCTCCATCTACCTTCGTCGCGCGCCGGCACTCACCGACAAGGACACGATCGTCCTGGCCGACTTCAGGAACACGACGGACGACGAAGTGTTCGATGAGACGCTGCGACAAGGCTTGTCGGTGCAGCTCGAACAGTCGCCCTTCCTCAGCCTCATCTCCGACGAGCGCATCCGGAGCACGCTCGGCTTGATGGGACGCCCGCCGGACGCGCCCCTGACCGGGGACGCCGCCCGCGAGGTCTGCGAGCGCACCGGAAGCGTCGCAGTGCTGGAAGGTTCGATCGCCGCGCTCGGGACCGAATACGTCCTGGGGCTGCGCGCCAGCCTCTGCCGTACCGGCAACGTCCTCGCCGAGGACCAGGTCCAAGCCGCGCGGAAAGAGGACGTGCTGAAGGCGCTCAGTCAAATCGCCAAGACATTCCGCACACGTGTCGGCGAGTCTCTGGCTACCGTCGAAAAACACTCCGCAGCGCTCGAGGAGGCGACGACGGCGTCGCTCGAGGCGCTCAAGGCGTACAGCGCAGGATCGAAGCTCCAGGTAACCGGAAATTACGCCGGGGCGCTTCCGCTAATCAAGCGTGCGGCCGAAATCGATCCGCAGTTCGCGATGGCGTTCATGCGTATGGGACGTTTGTACGCCGGTCTTGGCGAAGCAACGCTCTCCGCCGAAAGCAGCACGAGGGCGTACGAATTGCGCCATCGTGCCAGCGATCGGGAACGCTTCTTCATCTCCGCGGAATACGATCGCCAAGTTACCGGCAACCTCGAAAGGCAGTTCCAGACGCTCACGCTGTGGGCGCAAACCTACCCCCGCGATTCTCTCGTGCATGGGCTACTGTCGGGATTCGTGACACAGGGAACTGGACGGTATGAGCTGTGCCTCGAGGAAGCGCCAAAATCGATCGCGCTCGATCCGGAAGTCATCTTTCCCTACCTCAACCTGGTCGCATGCAACCTTTACCTGGAGCGGATCGATCACGCCGAGCGCGCATGGCAGCGGGCCGCGACGCTCAACTCCACGTTCCAGGACGTGCCATTGTTCGGCTACTACCTCGCGTTTCTGAAAGCCGATCGGGCCGGCATGGATCGCCAGGCGGCAGTGGCGCGCACTCGGCCCGGTGGCGAAGAATCGATCAGCCACATTGAGGCGCTCGTCCTCGCGCGGGCCGGCCGGCTCGAGGCCGCGGCGACGATGGCGCGCCGCGCCGTCGACGTGGTCGCCCGGGCGGGGCGTCGTGAAGGTGTCGCCCTGTACGAAGCGACACCCGCCGTGTGGAACGCGTTCTTCGGGGATGCGACCGCGGCCCGGCAGCACGCCGCCGCAGCGCTACAGCGATCGCGAGGCCGCGACCCTCAATACGCGGCCGCCTTGGCGCTGGCGCTGGCGGGCGACATGACGCAGGCGCAGCCGCTCGCGGCCGATCTCGAGAAGCGCTACCCCGAGGACACATTAGTGCAATCGAACTACTTGCCGACATTGCGCGCGCTGTTCTCGCTTCACGCTGGCCAGCCGTCGCAGGCCATCGAACAGTTGCAACCGGCGCGTAGCTACGAGTTCGCCAACCCTGCCATCCACTTCCGGGCGTACTTCGGAGCCTTGTATCCGGTGTACGTGCGGGGCGAAGCGTACCTGGCGGCGAACAAGGGCGCCGAAGCCGCGGCTGAATTTCAGAAAATTCTCGATCACCGCGGCCTCGTCCTTGCCGATCCGATGGCCGCCCGCGCGCGTGTGGAGTTGGGTCGCGCGTGGACCATGGCGGGCGAGATCGTGAAGGCCCGCGCGGCGTACGAGGATTTTCTGGCGCTCTGGAAAGACGCCGATCCACACGTTCCGCTGCTCGCCCAGGCAAGGGCTGAGTTCGCGAGGCTACGTTAGCGAACAGCGACGTTCGGCGTTCGCGGCTCTGCGCTTTACGTTCGTCGTTCGTCGTTCGTGGTGCGTTCGTCGTTCAGCTGAACGGCGAACGATCAGCGCAGCAGTGCGAACGTCGAACCACGAACGGCGGATCTCACACGATTTCGATCTTGAAGATGTAGCCGTGCGTCGGGCTCTTGTTCTCCGGCCAGCCCGGATGAATACCCGCGTCGCAGCTGTAGAGCACGCCGTTGTGCCAGGTGAGTCCGTGCGGATCGCAATCGGACTCGCCGAACTCCACAATCTCCAACGCACGGCCCGTCGTCGCGTCGTACTTCACGAGGCCGGCGCCGCGTTCGTCGCCGGTCACGAGCCAAACCGCGTCTTTGTCGAACGCGGTGCCGTGCGCGCGCGGTGAACTGTAGGGAATCAAAAGCTCCGGCTCCCACGTTTTCGCGTCAACGCGCAGGATGCCGCGCAGCCGCAGCGCCGCAATCCATAGCTTGCCGTTGACGTACTCGACGCCGTGGCAGCCGCCGCCGTTCTCGCGCGGGCCGAGCGGAATCTGGCGATGGCTGATCGTCTTCGAGCTCATGTCGGTCTGGAAGATCCCCTGCGGCGCCGCGTTGGCGCCCATCCAGATGTAGCCGCCGCCGACGCCCATCCCGCTCGTGTTCTTGGCTTCGGTCTTGACCGTCTTCAGCAGCTTGCCGTTCCAGTCGACGAGGTGCGCGTTGTCGGTCTTCTGTTCCGCGATCCACAGGCCGTCGGCGGTTGCCGCGATCGCGTTGGGATACCCTTCGGGGCTCTTGAACAGCGGCGTCGTTTTGGCCTTGCGGACGGGGATTTTCTGGCCGCCGCCGCCCGCGGGCGGCGCGGTCTGAGCATGGACGAGCCGGCTCGCGACGAGGCCGGCGCCGAGGCTACCGATGAACGCTCGTCTGTTGGTCTTCATGGCAAGGGGAGGTTACCATAGCGGCTTCAAAAGGAGGGTCACGGTGATGCGCAGCAGAATGACTCGATTCGCCGCCGTGCTGGGGTTCGTGGCCATCATAGGGTACGCGCCTGCCGTGCAGCCGGTGATCACCGCTGCGAGCGGCCCGCAGCTTCAATCCATCGGTCCGCTGACGTTCGGACCCGACGGCACGCTCTACGCCGCCGATTCCGCCGCGGCGACGATCTTCGCCGTCAATCTCGGCGGCCAGGACCGCGGCGGCAAGCCGGGCACCATGTCCGTCGACGGCATCGACCAGAAAATCGCGGCGCTTCTCGGCACCGAGGTCAAGGACATCGCCATCGCCGATTTGGCCGTGCATCCGGCGACGAAGAATTCGTTCCTGGCGGTGATGCGCGGCCAGGGCGCAAACGCGAAGCCGGCGCTCGTTCGCGTCGACGGCGCGGGCGCGGTGACGCTGGTCAACACCGATGCGCTGTCGTTCACCAGCGTCGCCCTGCCGAACGTGCAGAAGGGCGATTCGCAGCGCACGCAGTCGTTGACGCAGGTGAAGTTCGCGGAAGGACGCATCTGGGTGAGCGGCCTCTCGAACGAGGAGTTCGCGTCGAAGCTCTGGTCGATCCCGTATCCCTTCACGAAGGGCGACGGCGGCACGAGCCTCGAAATCTTCCACGACAATCACCGGCAGCTCGAAACACGCGCGCCGATGTATGCGTTCGTGCCCTACGCCATCAACGGCCAGCCGCACATCGTCGGCGCCTACACCTGCACGCCGCTCGTGAAATTCCCGGTGGCCGAGCTGAAGCCGACTTCGGGCAGCAAGTACCGCGGGACGACGATCGCCGAGCTCGGCGCGGGGAATCGGCCGATCGACATGATCGTCTACAGCAAGGACGGCAAGGACTTCCTGCTGATGGCCAACACGCGGCGCGGCGTCATGAAGATCCCGACGGCCAGCTTCGCGTCCGCGGCGGCGATCACGACGCCGTCGAACACGGAAACCGCGGGTGTGCCGTTCGAGAAGGTCGCCGCGATGACCGACATCCAGCAGCTCGCGCTGCTCGATGCGACGCATTCCGTGGTGATTCGCGGCAGCGCCTCCACTCTCGCGCTGAACGCGGTCGCGCTGCCGTAGGCAGTCGCCCGATGACAAAGAGCACCGCTCGTCCTGAGCCTGTCGAAGGACGAGCGGCGTGCTCGTGGTTCGACAGGCTCACCACGAGCGTGGTTGTCGTGGGCGCGCTTGCCCTGTCGCTCGCCTGCCAGAACCGGACGGCCGCCGACTCGGGTGAGCTGCGCGTCGTGCTGCACGCAGCCGAAGGTGCCGCCCGCCCGGCCTACGTCGAAATCACTGGACTGGACGATGAGGAACTCGCGGCGATCCGTAGCCGGGCGTCGGACGAAGCCGCGTGGGCATTGCTCTTTCGAGTGAGCGTGGCCGACCACATTGACGCGAGTCTGCCGGTCATCGCTGGCCGCTACGCGGTCAACGGCCGCAGCCTCACGTTCACGCCGCGGTTTCCGTTCGATCCCGGCCGCGCATATCGGGTCCGCTTCGATCGCGCGAAGCTCGGCGCGCCCGAGCAAAACGCCATCGTCACGTCGATCGTCACGTTGCCGGCGAACGCAACGCACACCACGTCCGAAGTCGTCGCGATCCATCCGGCCAGCCCTGTCGTGCCCGAGAACCTGCTGAGGATCTACGTGGAATTCTCGTCGCCGATGGGGAGCAAGAAAGCGGGTGACTTCGTCCGGCTGATCGATCGCACGAGCGGAACGGACGCCGTTGTCGAAGAGGCGTTCCTGCCCGTCGAGGCGGACTTCTGGAGCCGCGACCACAAACGCTACACGCTGTTCCTGGATCCCGGACGCGTGAAGCGCGGCATCCTCCCGAACCGCGCGCGCGGCCGTCCACTGCGCGCCGGCCACGCGTATGCGCTCGCCATCGCCGCCGAGTGGCCCGACGAAAACGGACGACCGCTGACGCGTGCGTTTCGTCACGAGTTCAAGGCCGGGCCGGCCGTCGCGACCGGTATCGACGTAGCCGCATGGCGCATTACCGCGCCCGCGCCGGGCACGCGCGATCGGCTCGTCGTCGACTTCGAGCGGCCGCTCGATCATGCCGTCAGCGCACGCGCGCTTGGTGTCGAGCAGAACAGCGTTCCTGTAGATGGAACGGGGACCGTCGAACCCGGCGACTCGCGATGGGTGTTCGTCCCGCGGGCGGCGTGGCAGCCGGGCGCGTATCGCCTCACCGCGCAGCCGTTTCTCGAAGATCCCCAGGGCAATCAGATCGGCCGCGCGTTCGAGGTGCTGGTCGATACGCCGCGCGACCCGAACCCGGAGCCGGTTCGAGCACCGTTCGTGATTGGACCGCCGCGATCGTGAACGTGTTACAAGCCCGACGTGGGGTCCGCCTTTAGGCGGACCTGGGGTCCTGCCCGCCGTCGCCAAGGCTATGGCGGGTCCGCCGTAGCTTCAGCGAAGGCGGAAAGCCGGACCCCACGAGTTTCTGGCTGTAGGAGAATGCCGGCATGGCCAACGTAACCTTGAGAGTGAACGGCCGGGCGCAAACCGTGGACGTCGATCCGCGGACGCCGCTGCTCTACATCCTGCGCAACGATCTGGACCTGCACGGTCCGCGCTTCGGCTGCGGGCTGGGCCAGTGCGGCGCGTGCACGGTGATCATCGGCGGCGCCGCCGTCAAGTCGTGCGTCACCGCCGTGTCCGCGGTGCGAGGCGAGATCACGACGCTGGAGGGGCTCGCCACGGACAACAAACTGCATCCCCTGCAACAGGCGTGGATTGACGAACAGGTGCCGGCGTGCGGCTTCTGTCAGAACGGACAGATCCTCACCGCCAAGGCGCTGCTCGACAAGAATCCTCGTCCCACCGATGCGCAAATCCGCGAGGGCATGGCGGGAGTCCTTTGCCGCTGCATGACGTATTACCGCGTTCACGCCGCCATCAAGCGCGCCGCGGGCGCGATCAACGGGTAGCCGTATGAAAAACACACGGCGCGACTTTCTCAAAACCTCGGGCGTGCTCATCGTCGGCTGGTCCTCGTTGGGTCCGGCTTTGGCCGGACCATCAGGCGCTCCGCTCATGGAGCAGTCCAGTGACGCGGGCCCGTACCCAGACCTGGACTTCAGGCAGCTCGACTCGTGGATCGTCATCCGCGAGGACAACACAGCGACGTTCTACGTCGGGAAAACCGATCTCGGCCAGGGCACCGGCACGGCGTTCCGCCAGATCATGTCCGACGAGCTCGACATCGCGTACGACAAGACGAACGTGATCATGGGCAACACCGACGTCACCGTCGATCAAGGGGGATCCGGCGGATCGGATGCGCTGCAGACCGACGGCTGGCCGATGCGCCGCGTCGCCGCCGAAGCGCGACGCGTGCTGCTCGAGATGGGCTCGACCCGTCTCGGCGTGCCGGTCGATCAGCTCACGGTCAGCGACGCCGTCATCTCGGTGAAACGGTCGGGGACGGAGGTCGGTCAAACCTCACCGCGACCTCCGTCCCCGCGAGTCACATACGGCGAGTTGATCGGCGGCAAGCGATTCAACGTCACGCTCACCGGGAACAACGTCGATGCGACCACGGGCCAGGCGAAGCTGAAAGCCGTCCAGGACATGAAGATGGTCGGCCAGTCGCCGCAGCGCTTCGACATTCCACCCAAGGTGGATGGCTCGCTGACGTGGGCGGTGGACGTCAAACTGCCCGGCATGGTGCACGCACGGAACGTGAAGCCGCCCGTCGCCGGCGCCACCGTCGTCAGCATCGACGAGTCGTCCGTTCGCAGCCTGCCGGGATTCGTGAAGGTCGTCCGCAAGGAGAACTACGTGGCCGTGGTGTGCGAGCGCGAAGAGCAGGCGATCGCCGCGGCCCGTCAGCTCAAAGTGAATTGGAAGAAGCCGGACGGCCCGCCCTTCCCATCATCCGAGGATCTCTTCACGCACATTCGCTCGACGACGCCGACGTCGAGCGCGCGGCCGACTGTGACTGGAGACCCCGACGCGGCGCTGTCGGGCGCGGCCAAGGTCGTCGAAGCCGACTACGAGATCCCCTTCCAGGGCCACGTGGCCATGGGGCCCGCGCACGCGCTGGCGGATCCGTCGAACGGGCAGATGACGATCTATTCGAACGACATGAAGTCGTACGGCATGCGGAGCGGCGTTGCGACGTTCCTGCAGATGCCGCGCGATCGGGTGCGCGTCATCTGGATGGACGGACCGCAGGGCTACGGCAGGACTGCGGCGGACGATGCGGGGTTCGAGGCGGCGTTCGTGGCGAAAGAGATCGGCCGGCCGGTGCGTGTGCAGTGGATGCGCGAGGAAGAAACCGCGTGGGACACGAAGGGACCCGCGTTCGCGATCAAACTGCGCGGCGGGCTCGACGCCAACGGCAACCTCGTCGCGCTCGATTACAACGCGCGCGCGGCCGACTACGGCCACCTCGGCTACAACGAGCCGGACACGGTGCTGATCGCGCAGCTGACCGGCCGGCGGCGCGCGACACCGGCGCCCGGGAGTGCGGCGGCGCCGTCGGACATGTACGGCGTCCCCAATCGACGCGTGGCCACGCACGTCGTCGGGCTGCCGCTCGTCTGGGAGACGCCGCTTCGCACCGGCAACCTGCGCGATCCCAACGGTCCGCAGGTGACGTTCGCATCGGAGTCGTTCATCGACGAGCTCGCCGTGGCGGCCAAAGCGGATCCGATCGAGTTCCGGCTCAAGCTGTTTGCGGCCGGCAGCGGCGACGACAACGGCTTCAGGCGCGCGCGATCGATTGCCGTCGTGAAGGCTGCCGCGCAGGCGTACGGCTGGCAGCCGCGTCCATCGCCGCAACGGCGCGGCACGGGAGAGATTCTGACCGGCCGCGGCTTCGCGTACTCGTACCGCAACCAGACGGTGATCGCCGAGATCGCGGATGTCGAAGTGAACCGGCGAACGGGGCGGGTGTGGGTCAAGCGGATCGTCTGCGCGCACGACTGCGGCCTGGTCATCAATCCGGAGGCGCTGCGCCGCACGATCGAGAACGGCATGCTCCACTCCGTCAGCCGCGCGCTCTACGAAGAAGTCCGCTTCGACACCGAGCGCGTGACCAGCGTGAACTGGAATTCGTACCCGACGCTGACGCACGCCGATACGCCGGAGAAGATCGACGTCATTCTCGTGAACGGCGATCCCAATCCGAACCGTCCCGATCTGCCGCACTACGGCGCGGGAGAGGCCGCCTGCAAACCGATGATCGCCGCCGTGGCGAACGCGATTTTCGACGCAACCGGTGTGCGCCTTCGCCGGGTTCCGTTCAGACCCTCACGCGTTCTCGCGGCTCTGAAAGCCGCACAGGTGTGATCATGATCATGATGACTCAGCTGTTCTTGATACTTGGATTCGTCGCAGTTTCGTTCGCCGAACATGTAGGTCCGGCTGAAGCCGGACCCCACGGAAAATCCAGCAAGTACGTGGGGTCCGGCTTTAGCCGGACCTACCTGGCATTCGCTCAGCAGCGTGGCGCGCCTCCGCCGCCGGCGACCGAGACCACCGCGCCGAACATCCCCGGCGTCGTCGCGGCCGGGACCAAGGTCCAGGTGATCAAGGAAGGCTTTCAAGGCACCGAAGGTCCGATCGGCTTGCCGGACGGGAGCCTGATCTTCACCGAGACGAACGCGAACCGCATCACGAAGATCGACGCCACCAACGCCACCTCGACCTATCTCGAGAACACCAACGGGTCGAACGGCCTTGCCTTCGATACCAAGGGTCGCCTGATCTCGGTGCAGACGACGGCGGGACAAACCAAGATCGGCGTGCTTGCGCCGAAAGGCAGCGAGGCGGTGCTCGCCGACAGCTTCGAGGGCAAGCCGTTCGGGCGGCCGAACGATCTCGTCGTCGACAAGAAGGGCGGCGTGTACTTCACGGAACCCGGGCCGAATGCGGCGCCCGGGGCGCCCCCACCGCCGCTGACGCCCGCGGTCTACTACGTGCCGCCGGGCGGGCGCGCGATGCGGGTTGCCGAAGGCATCGAGCGGCCGAACGGGATCATGCTGAGCCGTGACGAGAAGACGCTGTTCGTCAACAACACGAGCGGCGAGTATCTGCTCGCGTTCGACATCCAGCCCGACGGCACCGTGAAGACCCGCCGCAATTTCGCGAAGTATCAGGGCGCGAATCAGACCGAGACGGGCGTTACGAGCGGCGCCGACGGCCTCGCCATCGACAACGACGGCCGCATCTACGCGGCCACGTCAGCCGGTGTGGAAGTGTTCAGCGCGGACGGTCAGCATCTGGGCACGATTCCGGTGTCGCGCGCACCGCAGAACATCGCGTTCGCCGGGCCCAACAAGAAAACGCTCTACATCGTCGGCCGTGGCGCCGCGTTCAAAGTGCAGTTGCTCTCGCAGGGGTTCACCGGGCGCGCGAAGTAACGCTCGAAGCGTCTGTCCCTCCTGAGCGCCTATGGCTGCGTGCGTTCGCAGCAGATGACGCCCCTGTCCAAAGACGTGCCACTGCCGAAGTACAGATGTCTCAACGTGTTCGAAGTGTTTCCCAAGGAATGCCGAATTGTGGTTACGTGCGGGCATTCGCAGCTATCCACGCACTCGCGGCCATACACGCGGCGGACACAAGACAATTCAAGACAGTATCGAACCGGAAGTCGTTGGGTCGATGGGTTTTGTGCGCTACCATGACCGCAAACCGACCGGCGATTAGCTGTCAAGATGTGAAGTCGGTCTACTCCAAAGACAACCCGGAACGACTCAAATTGGAGGAATCCTGGCGACACCGGAGTGGCCGCAATGGTGGACGTGGGAACTGGAGTTGAGCGCGCATCTCCTGAAACGCATGGAGGATCGCGCGTTCAACGAGATTGATCTTCGGCGGATGCTCGAGTACGCGAGCGGTCTTCGCACCGACATTCTGGAAGGGCGGTTCATCATAAACGTCAGGCACTCGGAACGGCCTTGGGAGGTCATCGTGGAGCCGGACGAAGTGCGCAAGCTCCTGGTGGTGATTACGGCATATCCTGTGGAACAGTCATGAAAGAACCCTACCTCGAAGTCACGTTCCGGCACGGCCGACCAATCGCCGCGTACTACTACCTTCCGCGCGAGTCGAACCAGAAGAGCGCTCGAACGCGGAGAGTCGAGCCCGGTTTAGTCATTGATTTCACGGCGGAGGGTCAGGCGATCGGAATCGAGATCACGGCACCGGCCAAGGTGTCTCTCTCGGCACTAAACGCCGTGCTCAACGAGCTCGGGCAGGCGCCCGCGAGCGAGGCTGATCTCGCGCCAGTGCTTGCGGCATGAACGGTCTGGCTAGGGCCTCACTCTGACGTACTTCTGCAGGCGCTTCGGCCGCGGCTCGCCTCCGTAGATGTTTCCGTCGCGATCCACCGCCACGAACTCCGCGCCGTCGCCGGCGGTCTGCCGCGGATCGCCCCACGGATACATGATGAACGCGATCATCCATCCGGTTTTGGCGTCGCCGATGCGAATCCCCTCCTCCCACCCGGGATTCTGCACATCGTCGGACTCGGAATCCGCAACGTAGATCTGATCCTTGCTGTCGAAGGCGATGCCGCTCGGCTTGCCGAACTGCGTCCACGGAATCGACAGCGACTTGCCTTCCTGATCGAAAATCTGGATCCGGTTGTTGCCGCGATCGCCGACAAAGATTCGGCCCCGCGAGTCCATCGCGATGGCGTGCGAGCCGTGGAATTCGCCCGGGCGCCCACCCGGTCTTTCCCCAGGTCTTGATGAACGTTCCGTCCTTCGAGAACTTCACGACCCGGTTGTTGCCGACGTCGTTGTGCCCGTCGGCGACGAAGATGTCGCCGTTGGGCGCTACGACGATATCGCTCGGCGACGTGAATTGACTCGGTCCGCTGCCGGACTGTCCCGGAGTGCCCAGGGTCATCAGCACCTTTCCCTCCGGACTGAACTTGACGACAATCTGACCGCGTTTGTCCCCCTGCGGAATCCGGTTGGCGGCAACGGCGTCGGTCACCCACACGTTGCCGTCGCGATCGACATCGAGCCCGTGCGGCCAGATGAACAGGCCACCGCCGAAACTCTTCACGACCTTGCCGTCCGGCCCGAACTTGAGAATGGGATCCGTCTTCGAGTCGCGGCATTCGTCGCCGAAGCGAGCCGGATCCTCGAGGCGCTCACATCGCACGACCGCCCAGACGTGCCGGCCGTCGGGGTCCATCGCCACCTTGCCGACGGCGCCCATCGGCCTGCCGTTGGGCAACTGCGCCCAGCCCTCGACGATGCGATACGGGTTGGGAGGGACTTGTGCGACGACCGTCCACCGGACGCACGCGACGAGCGTGAGGACGACGAAGATATGGAGTCGCACTGGTAGATCCTACTTTCTGGACCGCGCGCGCGCGGCCGTGTGAGTAAGACCCCCGTTCAAACCGTGCATGCGGATTTCCCGCACACGGCTTACCAAGGGGCATTGGGAGTACGACATTACACAGCCTCCGGGTACCGAATCGTGCCGCGCAGACGAACGAGACCGAGGGCGTGAAAGAACGACGGCGTCCATTGGTCGGCCTGGCCCCGACGGAGCTGGCGCCGGTGGCGTTGCAGCAGCAAGCGTTTGAGTCGCCACGCGACGTGGTCCTCGAGTTGTCCAAACTTGATGGCGGCATTCCCGGTGCGGAAGTACGCGCCCCAGCCGCGCAGCACCGGGTTGAGCTGCGCGATGGTGTCGCGCAGGTCCCGGTGACACACCGCCCGACACGTGAGGGCCTTCACGCGCTGCCGCACCCGTTGCATCGCGCGCTGAGATGGCCACCGCTGGAGGAAGTACACCCGTCGGTGGTGGTGCTCCCAGAGCGGACCGCTCATGCGCTTGCGCAGGTGACAGCCGAGAAAGTCGAAGCCCTCGCGGCCGCGCGACAGGTCGACCTGTCTCGTTTTCTCCGGATGCAGCTCCAGTCCGAGTCGCGCGAAAATCGCTCGCACATGGTGCTCGGCCTGCTCGCATGCCGCCTTCGTGTCGCACATGACCACGAAGTCGTCCGCGTAGCGCACCAGCACGCCCAGATGCGTGTACCGGCGCGTCCACACGGTGTCGAGCACGTGCAGGTAGATGTTGGACAGCAGCGGCGAAATGACGCCGCCTTGCGGCGTGCCCGCGCGCGTCGCGGTGACCCGGCCGTCTTCCATCACGCCTGCCTGGAGCCAGTGCCGTATCAATTTGAGTACCCGCTGGTCCGAGATGCGTCGGGCGACAAGCGTCATCAGCTTGCCGTGGTCGATGCACCCGAAGTAATCGCGGATATCGGCGTCGAGGACATGATTGCCCCCACGCGCGCCACGCGTGCGCAGTGTTTCCAGCGCCTGCGTCGCGTTCCGCTTCGGCCGAAACCCGTACGAGCACGGATGGAAGTCCGCCTCGAAAATCGGTTCCAGCACGAGCGTCGCCGCCATCTGCGCCACTCGGTCTCGGACCGTCGGGATGCCCAACGGCCGCTGTCGTCCGTCTACCTTCGGAATATACCGACGCCTCACCGCCGAGGGTCGGTACGTGCCCGCGTGCAATCGCGCACCGAGGTCGTCGAGAAAGGCCTCGACACCCCAGTGCTCGACGGCGGCCAGCGTCATCGCATCGACGCCCGCCGCGCCGCGGTTCTGCTTGACCCGTCTCCATGCTTCCCACAGGACGTCACGCCTGTAGATGCGGTCCAGCAAGGCATGAAAACGTCGGCCCGGTTGTCGTTTGGCCGCCCTCCAGAGTCGGCGTTGCAATTGGCGCACTTTGTCGAGGAACTCGCGTCCCTCGGGGTGGTTGGAACCGGTCCTGCCGGTCATGCCCTCGCGCGTCCTCGCTCTGCCGACATTGCCCCCGCAGGGACCCTTTGCTCCGCCCGCGTTATGCGTCGCGGGCCTCGCCGCTACTACGGTCCCCTCGGATTCCCGCTGCGCCGGGCTCGTTTTCGCCATCGGCTTATGCGAGCCGCGCTGCCCCGACTCGGGCCGCGCAGACGGGCCTCTCGTGTTCCGTTCGACTCCGTGTCCGCGTGCTGCGCCCCCTACCCCGCCGAGACCTGCGGCACATGCACCTCCGGACCAGGGCACCGCAGACGTGGCCTTCGCCGCGACATGACCGGCTCGGCTCTCGGGTTGTAAATGTGACGAGGCTGCAGGCTTCACGTGATGTTGCGGCCCGCGGACTGGCTCCCTCCGTGGAGGCTCTTGACACCCCGCTTGAGCCGCGCGAGTCTCCTCGCGCGCTTGGGGTCTGCTACTCGGCGCTCCGGCGCTTACCGAGGCAGGACTTGCACCCGCTGGAGCAGAACGACGTGATACAGACGCGTGCGCGTCTGCATCGTCACGACGCACCATGAGGCGGATTATACGGGCAAGCGTTTCTCTCGGGCGCACACTGTTCGATTTCGGCCATGATGATGAACGCGACGGATGTGCCAGAATGCGTGCATGCTCCCGAGCAATCCTCTTTCAAAACGGCTGTGCGCCGCGGTGATCTCGATGACGATGATGGAAGCGATTGGCGCACAAACTCGGGACCGCGCGCAAATTCCGGAGAAGTTCCGCTGGAACCTCGCCGACATCTATCCGACTGAAGCCGCGTGGCGCGCCGCGAAAGACAAGCTTGCATCCGACCTCAAGAAGCTTGGACGGTACCGGGGCAGGCTCACGACATCAGCCGCGACGCTGGCCGAGGCGCTCGAACTGCAGACGGTCTTCGCCAAGGAACTGAGCCGTCTGTACACCTACGCCAACGCGCTGGCCGACCAGGACACGCGCGACTCGACGCACGAGGGCATGCGGCAGGAAATGATCCAGCTCGCCTCCGCGCTCAGCGCGGAATCGGCGTTCATCGAGCCGGAGCTGCTCAAGGCCGGCGAATCGGCGATCAAGGCGTTCGTTGCGTCCGAGCCGCGCTTGAAGATCTACGGCTTCTACCTGTCGGATGTGTTCCGCCGCGCCGCTCACACGCTCAGCGATGCCGAAGAAAAGCTGCTGGCCGACGTCGGTCCGCTCGCCGGCAATCCCTCGAGCCTGTACAACATTTTCTCGAACGCGGATTTCCCGTTCCCGACCGTGACGTTGAGCGACGGCAAGAGCGTGAAGCTCGATCAGGCCACGTTCGCCGGGCTCCGCGCGCTGCCGGTCCGGGCGGATCGCGAGAAGGTAATGTCGGCCTTCTTCAAAGGGCTGGGCAGCTACAGCCGGACGTTCGGCACGTCGATGAGCGGCGAAGTGTCGAAGGTGCAGTTCATTACGAAGGCGCGCAAATATTCGTCCGCGCTGGAGTCGCAGCTCGACGGCCCCAACATTCCGCTGTCGGTGTATTCGCGGCTGGTGAACGGCGTCAACAAGAACATGCCGGCCTTCCATCGCTATCTCAAGCTGCGCAAGCAGATGATGAAGCTCGATCAGCTTCATTACTACGACCTCTACGCGCCGCTCGTCGCCTCGGTCGATCTGAAGTACGAGCCCGGCGAAGCGCAGAAGCTCATTCTCGCGGCGGTCGCACCGCTCGGCACCGACTACCAGGCGACGATCGGCACCGCCTTCGACAGCCGCTGGATCGATCTGTATCCGAACGAGGGGAAAGCGTCGGGCGCGTGGTCCGACGGCGGCGCTTACGACGTCCATCCCTACATGCTGCTCAACTACAACGGGCGGTACGATGACGTCAGCACGCTCGCCCACGAGCTCGGGCACACGATGCAGAGCTACCTGTCGAACAAGAAGCAGCCGTTTCCGCTCGCCGGCTACCCCACCTTCGTCGCCGAAGTGGCGTCAACGTTCAACGAGGCGCTCCTCATCGACTACATGCTCGGCCAGATCAAGGACCCCGACATGCGGCTCTCGTTGCTCGGGAACTACCTGGAGAACATCAAGGCCACGGTGTTCCGGCAGACGCAGTTCGCCGAGTTCGAGCTGCGGATGCACGAAATGGCGGCGCAGGGACAGCCGATCACGGGTGATGCGCTCGCGAAGCTCTACATGGACATCACGAAGAAGTACTACGGCCACGATCAGAACGTCTGCATCGTCGACGAGTACGTGGCGCACGAGTGGAGTTACATTCCCCACTTCTACCGCGACTTCTACGTGTTTCAATATGCGACGTCGTTCACGGCCTCATTGGCGCTGGCCGAAAAGGTCAAGGCGGGGGATCCGCAGGCGAGGGATCGCTACCTGGCGTTCCTGTCTGCCGGCGGATCGAAGTATCCGATCGATCTTCTCAAGGACGCCGGCGTCGACATGACGACCGACGAGCCACTCGACCTGACGATCAAGCAGATGAACCGGATCATGGACGAGATCGAGGGGCTGCTGGCGCAGCGCAAGTAGGTTATTTCACATGGGACCAACAGTCGCAGGAATTCTGGCGGTCGTGGCGGTGGCGGTGTTCCTCGTGTGGCTGATGCGCGGAAAGTACCCGCCGGTGTCGTAGGCGTCGTCGTTACGACACCATGAGCGAGATTGGGCTCGGAGAAGAACCTCTTCGCCGCACGTTTACGGCTGACCACTGCCTTCGAGCGCTGTCGAAAGCTCTCCGGCGATACGTTCCATCGCGCGGTCCAGCTGCCGCAGCTCTTGCTTGAAGGCGCGACTGTCGGTCCGATTGATCTCCTTGTCGAGCTCCACAACTCTCCGGCGAAGTAGATCACGAAGCATCTCTGCATCATCGCGACGTATGTCAATCTGCATGACAGCCTCGACTACATCGTTACGTGCTGCAATTGGCGGTCCTGACGGCGCAACGGAATGCGGTTTGCTCGGAGAGCCAGTAAGGCCCACAGCATTGGAGAGCACCATGATTCCCGCTGCTATTTCTGATTACCTCGAGCGACATCAGGCGAACTATTCGGTTCTCTCGCACCCGACGGCTTATACGGCGCAGGAGGAGGCCGCCGCGGCTCATGTACCGGGCCGCGAATGGGCCAAAACCGTTGTCTGTATTGCTGACGATCGACCGATTCTGGCCGTGCTGCCGGCGCCAATGACTGTCGATTTGAATCGGCTCCAGCACACGGCTCATGCACATTCGATTCGGCTCGCACATGAACGGGAGTTCGGCCGTTTGTTTCAGGATTGCGAGCTGGGCGCGATGCCGCCATTCGGGCCGCTCTACGGCCAGCGGGTGTTCGTGGACAAACAGTTGACAACCGATCCCGAGGTCTCGTTCAGCGGCGGCTCGCATCACGACGCGATCCGAATGTCGTATCGCGAGTTCGAGCGGCTCGTGCAGCCCTCGGTGGCGGAGTTCGCGCTGGGTTCGTCCCGGTCATCGCCGGGCCGCACCGCTGCGGTGATCGACCCCGTATGCGGAGCGAGCCTCCAAGGCCAGACTGCTGTGGTGAAATCCGAACATCGCGGCGAGACCTATTACTTCTGCTCGCAAAGCTGCAAAATGGAATTCGACGACAATCCGTACGCGTACGCCAGGAAATAAGGCCCTCGTAACTGGCCCCTGCTGCCGTGATTGCCAGCCGACCCCATCAGCCGCGGAACGTGTAGGTTATTTCTTCGCCAGCGCCGGCCAGTTCAACACCATCGTGATCGGCGTCGCCACCTGGCGCGGGTCGGGCAGGCGAAGGATGAACCGGACATCAAGGCTGGCGAACAGGACCGAGGTGGGTATCCAGCCAGTTGAGCGACTCGCGGATGAGATCCGGCCGTGGGATGTTGTGCCCCGTGTCGTACGCCACGCGGCGCTTTTGCGCATCAGGCGTGCCCAGAAGGCGGAACATCGGAATCTGCGTGCCTTCCTCGGGTAGAAAGAAGTCGAAGCGCCCGTTGAGCATCAGGACCGGCATCTTCACGCGCGGCGCGAAGTTGATCGCTTCCACCTCGGGCTTGGACGGCTGTACGTAGAAGCCGCCGACGACGAGCACGGCCACCTTGAATCGAGGCTCGACGGCCAGGAAGACCGGAGCCATGGCCGCTCCCCAGCTGAAACCCATGTACGCGATTCGGTCGTGATCGATGTCGGGCCGCGCCTGAAGATAATCCACCGACCGGCGCACATCCTTCGACCAGGCAATCACGTGCTCGCGAAACGTGTTGCTCATCTTCGGGTAATCGTCCTCGATCTCGTCGCCCCGCTCGAACGTGCTCTTGTAGATCGGATGGATGAAGACCCGACCGCTCTTGATCACCCAGTCGAAGAGACGCGGATTGATTTCCGCGCTCGATCGCTGCGTGATGGTCTGCGAGCCGGGAAAGAAGACGACGGCCTGATACGGCGGCTGAGCGCGTTTCGGCACGTACATGAGCGCGGGCACTCGCTCGCGGCCATAGGCCGCCGCGTACGACACCTTCTCAATCCGCCAGTCCGGTCCGGAATCGTCGGAACCCTCTGCGCGCGCCTCGAGATCTCCCTTGTCGTAATCGTACAGCGTCCGGTACACGGCGAACACATCGTCGGCGACGGGCCGCTCGCGGTTGAAGTCGCGCGCGGCGAAGGCGATTCGCTCCCCCGTTCTCGCCACGGTGTCGTCATCGGCGTACTTGACCGTGCGGAAGCCGAAGGTGGCAGCCCGCTCGAACGGCGAGCGCGCGTCCGGATCGTTGAACAGGTAGGCCGGTTCGTCCCACGCGCCCCCGAGGATGAAGCGCTTGTCGTCGCTCGCGCTGTTCGAGCACCATTCCTTGGCGTTGCCGGCCATGTCGAACGCGCCGTAGCGGTTCATCCCGCCGCTTGCGCCGACCTTCATCAGGCCCCGGCCGTGGAAATTGCTGCGCGGCGCGACGACGCCGCTCATGCGCTGGTCGGCGACGCGGCTCCAGTGAAAGATGGTCGGCAGCGACTTGCCCGAAAAAGCCGCGAACGCCGCCGCCTCGTACCAGCTCACGCCGGTGACGGGCAGGTCGTCCTGTCCCTCGAGAAAGTTCCCCGACTCCCATGTGGCCGGTCCCGGGCGGCCGGCGGAATCCGTGAAGCGCGCCATCGCCTGCTCGAAGGTGAGCGTGCGGGCGCCGTCGACGAACGGGTGTAGCCAGTACTTGCGATCGCGATAGCCGCCGGCGTCCACGAAGCGCTTGAAGTCGCGGTTGCTGACCTCGTAGCGATCGATCCAGAAATCGCGGAGCCGCTGCGGTGGAAGGTGATCGAGGCCGGCTATCAGCGCGACGCGAGGCCGATCGCCCGCTGTGACGTGCACCATCCCGGGCGGTGTCTGTTCGGGCGTGTGCAACAACACTTGCGATCTCAGACCACCCGAAATGGCAAAGGTTGCAAAGGCTGGGGCATCCGTGGCCGCGACGTATCCGGGCTTTTCGAATCGCCACTCCAGATACGCGCTCGGCACGACCGCGTTCTCGACCGGCGATTCTCCCAGCCGGGTCCACTCAGCCGACGAACCCACCGGCCGGTACGATACTGCGGCGCCCGCGGGCGTTGTCTGCACCGTGATGGTGCGCGTCACGATGGGATCGATCCGCTTCCAGACGGGATCGTTCGGGATATACCGTTTGGCCTGCTGCGCGACCGCGAACGCCTCCGCGTACTGCTCACGCTCGGCCAGCTGATCGATTTGCGGCAAGGCCTGCTCGCGCGCCCACCGTGTCCGTGCATTTTGCCGGATGAACCACGCGCCGGACGCCGCAACAGCAAGCAATGCCACCGCCGCGATCGCCATCCACCATCGCGTCGCCGAGCGCCGCACTGACGCGGCATCGATGGTGCCAGCCGATACGGTGAGCTGCCATCGGGCGATTTCGTCGGCGATGTCGCCGGCGCCGATCGTCCGCCGTCCGGGATCCTTTTCCAGCGTCCGTTCGAGGATGCGAGCCACTGCCTCCGGCACGTCGGGTCGGACGTCGCGTACGGGCACAGGGGTTTTCGAGGCGACGGCGAGGAGAATGGCCGGCGCCGTTTCTCCCGGGAACGGCAGGTGGTGCGTCAACATCTCGTACAGCGTGACGCCGAACGCCCACACGTCCGCACGCGCGTCGACGTCCGTGCCGGTGGCTTGCTCGGGCGCCATGTACGCGACCGTGCCCACGGTGATGCCGGCGCCCGTCATCCGAGTGGCGGTGGCTTGCGTGTCGGAGAACACCTTTGCCAGGCCGAAGTCGACGATTTTCACCTGGCCGTCGTGCGTGAGCACGACGTTGGCGGGCTTGAGGTCGCGATGCACGATACCCGCGCGATGAGCGGCGGCCAGGCCGGACGCGATCTGTCCCGCGATGCGCACAGCCTCTGCGACGGGGAGCGAGCCGCGCTCGATTCGCCGCCGCAGCGTCTCGCCGTCGTAGAACGGCATCGCGATGAACAACTGGCCGTTCCATTCGCCGATGTCGTGCACCGTGGCGACGTTGGGATGGTCGAGCGCGCTCGCCGCCTGCGCCTCGCGCAGCAGCCGGGCGCGGGCGTGCGCGTCCTGAGCCATCGCCGGCGGCAGAAACTTGAGCGCAACTTTGCGGTGTAGGCGCTCGTCCTCGGCCAGGTAGACAACACCCATCCCACCGGCGCCGATCGATTCGACGATGCGGTAGTGGGAAACGGTGGTGCCAATCATGCGCGCGCCCAGTTTACCGGGGCGTTGGGAACTCGCAAGCTTTGCGAGATCCGGCGCGACGCCTCGAGGCGGTTTCTGGAGGGTTGATGCAGGTTGTCTCTATATTGTTGGTTCTTCATTGGTTTGGCGCTCGGCATCGAGGGCTTGCTGGCGAAGCGCAGGTAGTCTATTTCTTCGCCAGCGCCGGCCAGTTCAGGACCATCGTGATCGGCGTCGCCACCTGGCGTTGGTCGGGCATGCGAAGGATGAAACGTTTCCCGTCGCCGGTGACGCTGTAGATGTGGCGATCGGTGCCCTTCTGCAGCGGCGTCTTGAAGAGCGGGCGCGGGACGGACGCCTGAACGTCCTTGCCGAGCGTGACGTCCGCCGCCATCATCGTGCCGTCGAGCGCGAGAAAGAAGATCTCCTTGCCGTCGCGGCGCCAGCGCGGCGCCCACCCGCCGTTTCGCGACACCTGGAATTGGCCGCCCGGACCCGGAAAGGATCGAATGTAGACCTCGAAGCGCCCGGAGGCGTTCGAGTTGTACGCGACCCAGCGATCGTCCGGCGAGAAGGCGGGGCTGTCCTCGTTGAACGGCGTCTGCAGAAACCGCGCAGGCTTGCGGTCGCCGGACAGCGGCAGCAGCCACAGATCGGGAGCGGGCTCTTCGGTCAATGCCCCTGTGAAGATGATGAAGCGTCCATCGTGCGACCAGTCCGGAGAATCGAACAGCCGCCCCAACGTCACGAACGGCACATCGTCGCCGCTGCCGTCGGCCGAACGCTGGAATGCTGAGTTCCACAGCCCAGCAGCGCGGTCGGTGTTGAACACGATCTGCGAACCGTCGGGGGACCAGACGGGATCCCCCTCTTGGGAAACGTTGAACGTCAGCCGGGAGGCCGTATCGTCTCTCGCGAGATCGATGACCCAGATATCCCGGTTACGAGGAGTTCCTGCCGTCATGGCGACCGCGAGCCGCCGTTCGTCGGGGCTCAGGCTGAGATTGGCGTAGCCGCCGGCCTCGCCGACGACGCGCTCTGGCTTGCCGGCGCGATCGACCCAGGTCAATGTCGACAGCGCCTGTCCGGCGCCGCGCCAGAACGCGAGCGCGCCAGTCTCCGAGACCGACACTGCGGCGCGGAGACCGCCACTGATGGTCACCTGCTCGGCGACTTGAAATGGATCCCCGGATGTCCGCCGTGCGGCCGCGTCGAACGGCTGGGCCAGCAGCGTTCCGCTGCGCATGAACAGCAGGTGGCCGGACGCGTAGACGGCATTGGAGTCGGCTGCGCCAAGCGACGACGGCGTCTCGGGCGAGTCCAACGAGAGGATGCGCAGGTCGCGGGAGTTGCCGTCGACGGCGAGATAGAGGACGTGCCGACCGTCTGGCAGGAAAGACGGCCACCGATCCCTCGCCTGGACTTTGTCCACGTTCGTCACCGGCGTCGGCGCGCCGCCCGCCGCGTCGATCTTTTGAAGCCCAGTAAGGCCCACCGAGGTGAAGACGATCACGTTGTTGCGATTCCAGGTTCCGCCGCCGGGGAGGCCGGGTGCGCCGCCCAGCGTGATCGGCGGCGTGCCGGACACGTCGACTTTCTTCAGATTCGCGCTGGCGAAGAACCCGATATAGCGGCTGTCGGGCGACCAGAACGGAAGGCTGGCGCCTTCGGTGCCCGGCAGCACTCGCGAGGTGCCCGAGGCCAGGGGGCGCACCCACAGCATCGCTCTCGGCTGCGTTGACTCCGCGCGCGTGCTCAACGCCACAAAGACGACATGGCGGCCATCGGGAGAGATCGCAAAATCAGCCGGCGAGACGAACGTGGACTGCTCCTCGGCGGCGATGCCGAACTGCACCGGCTCCGCCGGCGCCGGCCGTTCGCGGAGATGGAGGATGGCGACCACTCCGGCGGCAAGCGCAACCGCGCCGAGGACCGCCGCGGTCGCCCACGCGAGCCGCTCGCGGGATCGGCGACGCGACGCGACAGGCGCCGGCACGCCCACGGTGCTCCCACCTTCGGCGATCCATCGCAGCTGCAGCCAGACGTCGTGCGCCGTCTGATAGCGCGCGTCCGGGTCTTTCGCGAGGCAGGTGCGCACGAGGTGATCGAGCGCGGGCGGCGTCATCGGCTGCGCAACGCTCACCTGCGGCGGCTCGTCCTTCAGGATCGCGCCCAGCAGGCTCGCCTGCGTTTTGCCGCTGAAGGCCTTCCGGCCGGTGACCATCTCGTAGAGCACGGCGCCGAACGCGAAGATGTCGGCGCGCGCGTCGACGTTCTCGCCTTCGATCTGTTCGGGCGACATGTACTGGAAGGTCCCGAGGATGGTTCCCTGCGCGGTCATCCCGACGGCCGGCGTCGTCTGCATCATCGACACGCTGCCGCTCGACACGGCCGGCAAGGTCTTGGCAAGGCCGAAGTCGAGCAGCTTGGCGCCGGATTTCGTCAGGATGATGTTGCCGGGCTTCAAATCGCGATGGATGATGCCGACCTTGTGCGCCGAATCCAGCGCGCTGGCGATCTCCACGGCGATCTTCAGCGCCTGATCGATCGGCAGCGCGCCGGTCTTCAGCCGGCTGTCGAGGGTCTCTCCCTCGAGATACTGCATGACCAGGTATGAGGTGTCGTGCTCCTGGCCGATGTCGTACAGCGCGCAGATGTGTGGATGATCGAGCTGCGAGACGGCGCGCGCTTCGCGGTCGAACCGGTCGCGAAATTCGGCGTCGGCGGCGAGCGCCGGCGGGAGAACCTTGATCGCAACCGTCCGATCGAGCCGCGCGTCGCGGGCTTTGTAGACTTCGCCCATGCCGCCCGCGCCGAGCGCGGACACGATTTCGTAGGGGCCGAGACGGGTGCCTGGTGATAGGGCCACGAAGCTGTTGGCGGAGCCGTCATTGTAGCGCGAGGGCGCACCCCGTGCGCCATGACAAAATGCCTTGGTTGTGCGCCTCACGCTCAAGCAGAGGGTTAGCTCACGGAGCGAGTCATGAAACAGAAGCGACCGCGTGCGGGGCGGAGAGAATTTCTGCGAACATCCACTGCGGCTGGTATGGGAATGGCCGTGGCGCACAGTCGTTCGGCACAAGACACCTCACCAGGCGACCTCAGGTTGGGCCAGCTACGCATCATCGACTTGAGCGTTTCGCTCGAGCACGACGCGGCGGGAGAAATGGTCAAGCCGCGAATCGAGTACGTCACGCACGAGGCCGGTGGGCTCAAGGGCATGATGGACACGTTTGGAGCGAAGCCTCAGGACTTCGTGTACTCGAACGGCCACGGCTGGGCGGTCGAGAACCTCACCGTAGGGAGTCACACGGCCACGCACATCGATGCGCCCTATCACTACGGCGCCACGTCGGAAGGCAAACCGGCCCGGCGTATCGACGAGGTACCACTGGAGTGGTGCTTCGGCCCTGGCGTCGTGCTGGATATGAGGCACCGGAAGCCCGGGGAAGTCGTCTCGGTGGCGGATCTCCGGCAGCGGTTGCGTGAGATCGGACGCACCCTGAGCCCGAACGACATCGTCCTGATTCACACCGGGGCGGCCACGCGATGGGGTACTCCGGAGTATTTTCGACAGCCGGGCCTGGATCGCGAGAGCACGTTGTGGCTGGTCGAACAGGGCATCCACGTCATCGGCATCGACGCGTGGACGCTCGATCGCGAGTTCGCCGCGCAGATTGCAGACTACAAGCGAACCGGCGACGGCCGTTACATCTGGCCCGCTCATTTCGCTGGCATCACAAAGGAGTACTGCCAGATCGAAAAGCTGGCCAACCTCGACCAGATTCCACAGCCGCACGGCTTCTACGTCTCTTGCTTGCCCGTCAAGATCAAAGGCGGCAGCGCGGGTTGGTGCCGCGCCGTGGCTCTGGTGCCGCGCTGACGGATGAGTCGGGGTCTGATCCGGGATCAGATCTGGGATCAGACCCCAAGAAAGACCCCAAGAACCAAGGACGCGCGCGATGCAGTCACAGCTCGCCACCGCCCGCCTGCGACTCATGCCCGCCACCGATGCCGATCTGGACGCGCTCTGGACGCTTTGGAAGGACCCGCAGGTTCGACTCTACCTGTGGGATGACATCGAGATCGACCGCGAGCGCGCGCAATCGACGATCGACGACGCTGCCGCGGTCGCAGAGCAGGGCCTCGGACTGTGGACGATCACGCTGGCGGAACCCACAACCGCGCTCGTCGGCTGCGCCGCGCTCCTGCCGGTCGGGACGTCCGCCGAGTACTACCCGCCATTCGCCGGCGCCGTCGAACCGCTGATCGCGCTGGCCCCGGCATTCTGGCGCCGCGGCTACGCGCAGGAAGCACTGACGGCGCTCCTCGAGTACGCGATCGGCACGCTGCGGCTCGATAGCCTGGTCGCCGTCAACGACGTGCCCAACGCCGCGTCCGACAGGCTGCTGCGGCGGCTCGGCTTCGTGTATTGCGCGGAAACCGACGGGCCGCGATACCGGTTGCGGCACTACACGTTCGCGCGCTAGGATTTGCCTAGAGCAACTACTCTCCAAGAGCAAAGACAACCGAGCGATGAGGATACCGGAATCCTCTTCGGCATCACACCGACAGATCCGCTGACGTTCGTCGCGGTCACGACCCTCCTGTTCGCGGTCGCCTTCATCGCGGCTTACGTGCCCGCGCGTGCCGCAACCCGGGTCGATCCCGTGAGAGCCCTGCGAGTGTCCTGAATCGGCAGAGTTGGCATTTTTCTTGATGAGATTCTGCCGACATGCCAGTCGAGACGAGCGGAGTGCCCCTTTGGAGGCGTCTGTTCCTGCTCACTGCGGCGGGTCTCATGCCGCTCGGGATCGTGGCAGGTGTCGGACTCTTCGTGATTCAGCGGCAGCAGAGCGCACAAGCGCGTCAGGTGGGGATGGAATTGGCGCGTTCGGTCGCCAACGCCGTCGATGCTGAGCTGCGAAGCTCTATCTCGTTGCTCGAGGCGCTGGCTACCACACCGGTTCTCGACAGCGACGATGTCCCGGGGTTTCTCGAACGCGTCCGGCGAGTGACTCAATCCAAAACGGACTGGGCCGCCATCGTACTGGCCGACACATCCGGCGCGCCGCTGGTGGATACGGGTCTCCCCAACGGCTTCGCCGCCACCGACGTCATCGACGAGGAAAGCTTCAGCCGGGTGGTGCGCAGCCGGTCGCCGGCCGTCGGCAGCCTGACACAGGCGCCGGCGCAGAAGAGCTGGCTCTTCGCAGTCCGCGCGCCCGTGATGCGCAGCGGACAGCTGAAATACGTCGTAAGTGCCCTCGTCGAACCTGAAGCGATCCACCAAGTTCTCGCGCGCCAGCAGGTCCCGTCGGAGTGGGTCATCTCCGTCGTGGACGCGCACGGCGTGCGCGTCGCGCGCTCGAGGGCGCACGAAGCGAACCTCGGCGGCCGGCTGTCGCCAAGCGTGCAAGACGTGGTCGCTGCCGGCGGCGCGGAAGGCTTTGGCGTGGCCTACGCGCTCGAGGGCGAACGCGTCTTCGCGCCGTACAGCCGGTTGGCGTCGAGCGACTGGCTGATCGTGCTCGGCATTCCGACCACGAGTGTGGACGCTGCCGTGTGGGGATCGATCGCGGTCTACGGAGGCGGCATCCTCCTGTCGCTCGGACTGGGCACGCTCGTCGCGTTCCGAGTCGCGCGCGGCATCACGCGGCCCATCGCGGAACTGCGAGCGGCGGCGGAGGCGCTCGGGCGGAAGGAGGCGCCTCGGCTCCCGCAGACGAATATTCAGGAGATCGGCGCGGTAGGCGCGGCGCTGAAAAACGCCGCCGACGAGCTGAGGAGCGGCGAGGCCGAGCGCGATGAGCTGCTGCGGAAGGAGCGCCAGGCGCGTGAGGCCGCCGAGACGGCCGATCGCAGCAAGGACGAATTCATGGCCGTCCTCTCGCACGAACTGCGGACGCCGCTCAATGCCGTCTACGGCTGGGCGCGGATGCTGCAGAGCGGCGAGCTCCGCGACGACGCGGCGATCGCGCGCGCGAAAGACGCGATCGTGCGCAACGCCGACGCGCAGGTGCGGCTCATCGACGATCTCCTCGACCTCTCGCGCATCACGACCGGCAAGATGCGGCTCGACACCCGGCGTGTGGACATGCCCGCGGTACTCCTTGGAGCGCTCGACGCCGTGAGACCCGCCGCCGACGGCAAATCCATTCGCATCCGTACCTCGATCGATTCGGACATCGGGTCGGTGAACGGCGATCCGGCGCGCCTGCAGCAGGTGGTGTGGAACCTGCTGATGAACGCGGTGAAGTTCACGCCGCGCGGCGGCGACGTCAACCTCCAGCTGCAGCGCGAGAATGCGCAGGTGCAGATCGTCATCAGCGACACCGGTCAGGGGATCGCGCCGGCGATGCTGCCGCACGTGTTCGAGCGGTTCCGGCAGGCCGACGGCTCGAGCACGCGTGCGCACGGCGGCCTGGGGCTGGGGCTCGCCCTGGTCAAGCACCTGGTGCAGCTGCACGGCGGAACGGTCGTCGCGCACAGCGACGGAGACGGCCGGGGCGCCACGTTCACGGTGGCCGTGCCGATCGCGGCCGACACGCCGCCGGCCGAAGCGGCGCCGCGCGATCACCCGAGCGTTCCACCGCCAGAGGCGCCGCCCACGATCGTTCGCCTGGATGGCCTGCGCGTGCTGGTCGCCGACGACGACGCCGAAGCGATCGCGCTCGCGGATACGATCCTGAAGGGTGCCGGCGCGGAGGTCCGCACCTGCCTGTCGGCGGCCGCCGCGCTCGACACGTTTCGCAGCTGGCATCCCCACGTCCTGGTTTCGGACATCGAGATGCCGGGCGAGGACGGCTACACGCTGATTCAGAAGGTCCGCGCGCACGCGGCCCGTGACGGAGGCGAGACGCCGGCGATTGCACTGACCGCGTACGGCCGGCCACAGGATCGCCTGCGTGCGATTGGCGCCGGCTTCAACATGCACGTTCCCAAGCCGGTCGATCCCGGCGAGCTCACTGCAATCGTCGCCGACCTGGTGGGCCAGATCGGACGGCCCTACACGCCCGAACGAGCGCAGTAATCACGGCATCCCGTCGGTGGCACCGCTGTTGCTCTGTTGAGGTGTGCCAGCGCCGGAGTGTCCTCGATCATGCGCAAGACCATCACGATTGCCGCGTTCGTTCTGTGGGCCGTGCCCTCGGCGGCACTCGCCCAATCCCCCCGAACCTCGATTCAAGGTTTCGGCGGGCTCACGTTCGACCCATCGTCCGCTCTCGGCCGCACGACGCCGGCCTCAGCGCTCGGCGGCGTCGTCGCCACCGATCTGACGTCGAACATCCAGGTCGTCGGCGAAATAGGACGGTTGTCGGACGTTCAGTCGCCCCTTTACGACCTGCTCGCGTTCACGCCAGTGCAGTTGAGGATCTCTGCGTGGTACGGCGAAGGCGGCGTGCGGTTCATCGCTTCTCGCGGTCTGGCGCTACGGCCCTATGCCGAAGCCACGGCGGGCATGGCGCGTCTGAACACGAGAGTGTCAGGGTTCGGCGGACCGATCGATCCGTTCATCGCCGCGGGACTCGGGTTTCTCGACAGCACAGAGCCTGTGCTCGGCGCCGGTGCCGGCGTGCTGTTCGAGCGTGGGCCGCTCTCGATCGACTTTGGGTACCGCTACAAGCAGATCACGGCGGGCGGCGTGGTGTCTGCGGTCAACGCCGGCAACCCGTATCAGGTGAACGAAGCGCGCATCGGACTGGGCGTCCGCTTCTGATCACACGGCACTGCGTCGACGGCGCAAGCAACGCGCCAAATGGGGTCTGATCCGGAATCAGACCCCGCAGTTTTTGCGATCTGATCCGGATTAGATGTCGCTATTTCTGGTCCCTTGGCGCGACGTAGCTCTTGCGCGCGCGCGGCTTCATGCCCTTCTGCGCCAGCCGGATGTCGATCTCATGGACCTTGCCATCCCGTTTCGGCGGAGCGAAGCCGAGCAGGTATTGGCTGTGCAACTCGTCGGCGACTTTGGCGAACGCGGCGCCGAGATCGTCGCTGAATCGAATCTCGACGTAGCCGCCGCCGGTCTGCTCGGCGACGACTGCGAGGCCGGGATCAGGAAGATCGGCCGTCACCATCGCTTGCAGGGCGCCGCGACCGATGCCGGGCGCCATCGGCTGCCGGCTGCGGCTCCGCATGCCGATGGCATAGATCATCACGTCCTCGCGGCGGGCGCGATCGATGATCTCGGCCTGGCTGACGAATTTCTGCCGCAGCCCAAACTGCAGGCTGTCCTTGCCGTCGCTCAGCACCAGGATGACGGGACGCGCTCCCCCTTCGCTCCCGAACGCCGTCAATGCATCGTCGAGCGCGCGCCAGAGCGGCGTCGGCGCATCGGGCGCGATGCTGGTGGGCAGCGCTCTGCGGAGCTCTCCCGGATCGTTCGTGAAAGAGGGACTGATCTCGACGTCCTTCCCGAACGTCCCGACGCGCGCGACGTCGTCCTTGCGCAGCCGCGTGAACAGCTGTTCCGTGCCGGCTCGCAACAGCGGGAGATTCCCTTCCATGCTGCCCGACACGTCCAGCATCACGATGAGCCGAATCGGCTGCGGCGTGTTGTCGAACAGCGCGATCGGCTGCGGCTTGCCTTCGTCGCGAAGCTCGAAATCGGTCTGCGCGAGCGTCGTGACGAGCCGGCCGTCTCGATCCGTCACCGTGACGAACACGTGCACCGCGTCGCTCGCGCCGCGGAACACCGGCGGCTGTGCCGGGGCCTGGGACGCCACCGGCGCAGCCATCCCGCCGGCGACGCAAAGCGCGACCAACCCGAATGCAAGATTCCGACTCATGCCGACGACTCCACTTCTCAGGGCTGGCGCCTCACCTCCATTGTACGGCCGACTGTTTTCCAGCAGCGCGGTTCATCTCAACTTGAAGTCAACCGTGACCGTCATCACGACCGCGATGGCTTTGCCGTTCAGCAGCGTGGGCGTGAAGCGCCATTGCCGGACCGCGCTGAGCGCCGCGGCGTCGAGGAGCGGATGTCCGCGAAGCACGGCGGCGTCGAGCACGTCGCCGCCTGGTCCAATCGTGGCCTCGATGATCACCATGCCGCTGATGCGTGATGCCTGGGCCAGCGCCGGGTAGACCGGCATCACGTCGTGAATCTTCTTCGGCCTCGTGATGATGCCGCCAACGCGCCGCGGCTCGTCGGGCTCGACGCGCGGTGGAGGCGGAGGCGGTTCCACCCGCGCACCGAACGTACCGTCCAACGCGTTCCCGATGCCGCCTTCGACACCTTGAATCAGCCCCCGAGTCGTCTCCCCGACCGTTTCCGGCGCGACAGCAGCGGGCGACACAAGCGGCGCCGCGAATGGATTCACATCGGCAGCGGGAGGCGCTTCTGTGCGCGCGGAGCTCGCAGGCGCCGGAGGTGGCGGCGGCGCGGGAACATCGCGGCTGATGAACGCCATCAACGTCGTCGCGGGCACCGGCAGCACGCTCGGCGCAAACAGCGGAACGACGATGGCGAGTGCCACCAGCACGAGATGCGTGGCGATCGAGATGGGCACGTACGCGTTGCGATTGCGGCTGCCGACAGGCGAGGGCGATTGGGTGATGTAACTGAACATGCGCGATCTCCGCCGGCTTAGACCCCGCGTGTTGCGCGACGGTGAACGCGGACGATTGACGTGAAACGGTGTCTAAGCCACGAGAAGGATCGGTAAGATGTTGTCGTGCCTGTCGAGATCAGAATTCTTACTGCCAGCGATCGAGCCGTGCTCGAGCACGTCGCGCCGGACGTCTTCGACGAAGCGATCGATCCGCGGCTCGCCGCCGAGTTCCTCGACGATCCGCGCCATCATCTGGCGGTCGCCATCGATGAAGACCAGGTGATCGGCTTCGCGTCAGGCGTGCACTACGTCCACCCCGACAAGCCGGCGGAATTGTGGATCAATGAGGTCGGAGTGGCCGACAGCCATCAACGGCGCGGCATCGGCCAGGCGGTGACGCGCGCGCTGCTCGAGCACGGCGCACGGCTTGGCTGCGGCGAGGCGTGGGTGCTCACCGACGAGGCGAATGCGCCCGCGAGGAAGCTGTACGCCTCGTGCGGCGGCGCCGCGAGCGCGGCCCCGTCGGTGATGTTCACGTTCACGCTCGCGGCGCGCGGGTCCGATACCAAGTGACTTCGCCAAGCGGTAGTGCTGCCGGCGATCCGGGGTCTGACCCCATTGCTCAAAATCGCCAGCAATTTTGACCCCATGGGGTCAGAGCACCAGGGCGTCCCCAATGGGAGCTGAGGCGGGGGCTGACCCTACCCTTCAAGATCGCCGGCAAATTCTGCCCTATGGGGTCAGACCCCAAGCCGCGGCCCGGCCAGGGGCGCGCGGGCCTTGGGGTCTGACCCCGACCAAAACTAGCGCTTGCGTGCAGCGGGAGCGCCGGCCAGACCGTGCGCGTCGCGCAGAATGTCCGCGAGCTCGTCCCATCGCGTCTGCTCGTCGAGATAGACGCCGACCCACCCGCCCGGCCCGACGTACGACGGCACGAAAAACCGCGCGGGATCGGCGCGCACCGCCCGCGCCTGCCTTCCGGGGGCGGCTTTGATCCACACGCCATGGCGTCCGCGTCCGTGATGGTTGAACGCGTTCGCGAACATCGCAAACGAGCGCTTCTTCACGAAGAACGTCGGCTCACCGTGCGACAGCTTTTCGAACGCATCCGGCAGCGCCAGACACAACTTACGCAGCTTGACGAGCACGCGTGGGTTTGTAGTCACGTAGACTAACTCTAGAACAACCAGCCGGGAGCGTGACGCGTGCGTGCGATGACGTTCAACATCCGCTACGACGAGCCGGCCGATGGCCGCCAGGCCTGGCTCCATCGTCGTCGCCTCGTCATCGACACGATTCGCGAGCACGCACCGGATCTCGTCGGACTCCAGGAGCCGACCGCCGCGCAGTTCGACGAGATCGCCGGCGGTCTCCCCGAATACTCCGGCTTCGGCGAGTTTCGCGATGAGTGGGGCACAGTGGAGCCGCACGGCGGCTTCTTCCGGACCGAACGTTTCGATCTGCGTGCGACCGGTCTGTTCTGGTTGTCGGAGACGCCCGAGATCGCGCACAGCGTGTCCTGGGACAACGACTGGGGGCCGCGCGCGTGCGGATGGGTGCGGCTCCGCGATCGTCTCGGCGATCGAGAACTGGTCTTCGCGTGCACGCACGTCGACACGAACGAGAGCAGCTGGCTGCCATCCGCGAAGGTCTTGCACCAGCAACTCGATCGCATCGCCGGCGAGGCGGACATCGTGCTCGTCGGCGATTTCAACTGCGCGGCCGGCGGCGACGCCCACCACTACCTGCTGACGACTGCCGGCTTCCGAGACGCGTGGCGGGAAGCCGGTCGGAGCGATGAAGGCATCGTCACGTATCACGGATTCACCGGAGCGACTCGCCTGCAGGACGGCGTGTATCCGGCCGACGCCACGGTCCACGGGAACTACCGGATCGATTGGGTTCTGGTTCGCGGACTCATCAAATGTAACGCCGCGGACATCGATTACCGAACCGACCGCGATCTGATGCCCAGCGATCACTATCCGGTGCTGACCGACCTGGACTAATCAGCCGCCATCTTTCATCAAGTTCTTTCCGTCAAAGGTGGCAGGAGTGGCCCATGCTGCATGACCTTCGCTTCGGGGTTCGACTGCTCGCCCGCCAGCCCGGGTTCACGGCCGCGGCGGTGCTGACGCTCGCGCTCGGCATCGGCGCCAACGCGGCGATCTTCAGCATCGCGTGGCAGATGATGCTGCGGCCGCTGCCGTATCCGCACAGCGACCGGCTCGTCACGATCTGGGAAGCGTACGGACCGCAGGACGCGATCAATACCATCGCGCCCGGCAACTACCACGACTGGACGCGTGAGGCGCGGTCGTTCGAGGCCATCGCCGCGTATTCCTACTTTCGAACGCCGGCGAACCTGACCGGCGGCGGCGACCCCGAGCAGCTGCAGATTCGCTACGTCACCGGCGGCTACTTCCGCGTGTTTGGAATGACGCCGCTTGCCGGGCGCGGACTCGACGAGCGCGACGTGACGCCCGACAGCCGATCGATCGTGATCAGCGAAGGACTGTGGCGACGGCGGTTCGGAGCGGACCCGTCGATCGTCGGCCGCGAAGTCCGGCTCTCCGATCGCGCGCAGGTCGTGGTGGGCGTCATGCCGGCGGCGTTCGATGTCGCCGCCGGGCGCGTGGACGCGTGGAGCGGATACGCGTTCTCGCCGCAGCAGGCGGAGAGTCGCGGCGCGCACTACCTCGGCGCGGTTGGACGCCTCGAGCCCGGCGTCACATTGGGCCAGGCCATTGCCGAGGTGAAAACGATCGCGGCTCGGGCGGCGGCGCAGTTTCCAGCATCGAACCGGAACACGTCGGCGACGGTCCACTCGATTCATGGTGAGCGAGGGCGAACGTTCCGCACCGGCCTGGCGATCCTCGCGTGGGCGGCTGGCTTCGTCCTCCTGATCGCGTGCGCGAACCTCGCGAGCCTGCAGATGGCGCGCGGCACGGCGCGCGAACGGGAGTTCGGCATTCGCGCCGCGCTCGGCGCCTCGCGCGGGCGGCTCGTCCTCCAGGTCGCTGTCGAGAGCCTGATCGTCGCATCCATCGGCGCCGCCAGCGGTCTCATCTTGAGCATGTGGATGCTGCGCGTGCTCTCCGGCATCGCGCCCGAATCGATTCGCGTCGCGGCCGAGGCGGGGACCGACGCGGTCGTGGTGCTCTACTCGATGGCGCTCGCCGCAGCGAGCGCCGTGATCTTCGCGCTGGCGCCGGCATGGCGCGCGGCGGCGCGAGCGACGACCTGGCTGCGGGCCCGCGGGGCGACGGCAGATCGATCGACCGCGACGATTCGAACCGTGCTCGTGACGGTGGAGATCGCGCTGGCCGTCGTGTTGCTCACCGGCGCCACGCTGCTCGTCACGAGCCTGACGCGCGTGCTGCGCGTCGACCCCGGCTTCGACGCGGCGGGCGTGCTCACCTTCGACGTCAGTCTTCCGCCCGGAAAGTACGACACTCGCGCGAAGGAGGCGGACGTGCTGGCGCGCATCGCCGACCAGATGCGGGCGGTGCCGGGGATCGTGTCCGCCTGCGCGATCAACACGATTCCCTTCGACGAAGACGCGAACATGACCTACGTGCCGGAAGGACAGGAGAAGCCGGTCAGCGCATCGCCGCGCACGATGACGCCCGAGTGCCTCGACGTCCTGCGCATGCGCCTGACGCGAGGCCGCTCGTTCTCCGAACACGAAACCAGGCGCGTCGCCATCGTCACCGAGCGGTTCGCGAGCACGGCCTGGCCCGATCGCGATCCGATCGGCCGGCGCGTGCACCTCGGCGTCAAAGACGGCGCGCTCATCGAAATCGTCGGCGTCGTCGCCGACACGCGGCAGCGGTCGCTCGAAAACCGGCCCGCGCCGGTGTTCTTCGAAAATGCGTCCGCGGAGGCGGCATTCCGGCCGACGCGCATGTTGGCGCGCAGCGCGGTGCCGCCGGCATCGGTGTTCGCCGCCGTCCGGGAGGCGGTACGGCGCGTCGATGCCGGCCAGCCCGTCGCTCGCCTGCGCACCCTGGAAGATGTTGTCGCTTCGTCTGTGTCGGGGCGCCGCTTCGACCTGTCGCTCGTCGGCAGCTTTTCGATGGTCGCGCTGGTGTTGTCCGCGGTAGGGATCTATGGCCTGCTATCGCAAATCGTCGCGCAGCGCACGGGCGAGATCGGGATTCGCCTCGCGCTCGGCGCAACCGAGAAGTCGGTCGTGAGACTCGTGATGAAGAGTGCCTGGATCTCGACAACGATCGGCACCGCTATCGGCGTCCTCGGCGCGATCGCGGCGTCGCGCCTGCTTCAACAAATGATCTTCGGGGTATCGGCGACCGACCCGCGCCTGTATGGCGGCGTCGCGGGCGCGCTCGCGCTGATCTCGCTGACCGCCGCGTGGATTCCTGCACGCCGGGCGGCCCGCATCGACGCGGTCTCAGCTTTGCGGATCTGATCCCAGATCTGATCCCGGATCTGATCCCGGATCTGATCCCGGATCAGACCCCATTGTTTGAAGACGCCGTTGACTGAGGTCCGGCTAAAGCCGGACGCCACGTACGAGAGGGACTTGACACCGCTCAATCTGAGGCCTATATTATGCCGACAAGCTAATTAGCTCTATGGCATAATACAAATGGTCACTGACGAGCTCAGCAGCACATTCTTCGCCCTTGCCGACCCGACTCGGCGTGCGATCCTCGCTCGGCTGGCAAACGGCGAAGCCACGGTCAACGAGCTGGCCGAGCCGTTTCACCTCAAGCTCCCCACCGTCTCCAAGCACCTGAAAGTCCTTCAGCGCGCTGGCCTTGTCACCCAGGGCCGCAAAGCGCAATGGCGGCCGTGCCGGCTCGAGCCGGCCCCCCTGAAAGACGTCGCCGACTGGGTCGAGCGTTACCGGCGTATCTGGGACGAGCGGCTGCACCGACTCGACGCCTATCTAACCGAGCTTCAAGAAAAGGAGAAAACCCGTGACGACAACAAGTAGCACGCCCGTCAGCCGCCAGGTCGGCGCGATGACGGTGACCCTGAAATCCGACCTCGAGGTCGAGTTCACACGCGTCTTCAACGCGCCGCGCCGCCTGGTATTCGAAGCACACAGCAAGGCCGAGCACATCCGACGCTGGTGGGGATCCCAGGACATGCCGATGGTGGTCTGCGAAATGGACTTCCGCCCGGGCGGCAAATGGCGATACGTTCTCCGCAAGACAAGCGGAAAAGAGGTCGGGTTCGGCGGCGAGTATCGGGAGATCGTTCCTCCCGAGTGGTTCTCCTGGACATTCGGGTTCGACGGGATGGCGGGCGAGCCCGGCCTCGAAATCTATCGGTTCGAGGAACGTGACGGCAAAACGACGCTCATCTCGACCGCCACGTTCGATTCGATCGTGCAGCGCGACGGCGTGATCGCGTCGGGGATGGAAAAGGGCGCCGCGGAATTGTGGGACAGGCTCGAGGAGTACCTGCCCTCGATGTCGTAACCTGGGCCGACACAATGGGTCGGCCCCTACAATGATTTCTGACGGGCCGATGTCGAAATCGGCCCCTCTGCTTCGACGTATAAATATGAACCTACTCACCGACCTCAAATTTGCCCTGCGCTCCCTGGCTCGCGCCAAGGGCCTCACGTTCACCGTGGTCTTGACGCTCGCGCTGGGCATCGGCGCGAATGCCGCCATCTTCAGCGTCGTCCGCAGCGTGCTGCTGAAGCCCCTCGTCAACCGTGACGCCGATCGGCTGATCTACATCCGACAGAGCGCGAAGGGCGTCGGTATCGAGAACGCGAACTTCTCGGTTCCCGAACTGCGGGATCTGCAGGCGCGGGTCAAAACGCTGAGCGCGTTCGGCGACTTCTCGACCATCGAATTCACGATGCTCGGGCTCGGCGAGCCGCGCACGGTGCGCGCCGGAGTCGTCGGCGGCTCGTACTTCGAGGTGATGGGTCTGCGTCCGGTGCTGGGACGGCTCCTGAACGCCGGCGACGACGGGCCCAAGGCCGAGGGCGCGGCGGTGCTCACGTATCGCTTCTGGACGTCGGCGTTTCGAAGCGATGCCACCGTCATCGGCAAGGTCATCCGCTTGAGCGATCGCTCCGCCACCGTCGTCGGCGTGCTCGAGCCGTCCGTGCCGTATCCGCAGGAAACCGAGATCATCGCCAACGTCGTGACGAGCCCTCACCATCTCGACGCGACGATGGTGGACGGGCGTGTGCACCGGATGACGGAGCTGTTTGGCCGCCTTGCGCCTGGCGTCGATCTCGAGGCGGCGCGCGCGGAACTTCGCGCCGTGCACGGATCCATCGTCAAGGCCCACCCGGAGTCGTATCAGAGCAACGCGGACTTTCGCATCGATGCGGTGAATCTTCGCGACCAGATCATCGCGCCGGCCCGGACTATTCTCCTGGTGCTGCTGGCTGCCTCGGCGCTGGTGTTCATCGTCGCCTGCTCCAACGTGGCGAACCTGATTCTTGCGCGCGCGGTGCGTCGCGAGGGCGAGCTCGCCGTTCGGGCGGCGCTCGGCGCGGGCACGGGCGCGCTGCGTCGCACGCTGCTGGCCGAGAGCCTGTTGCTCTGCGGCGCCGGCGCAGTGCTGGCGATCGCGATCGCGCGGCCGATGGTGACCGTGCTCGCGCGTTACGCGGCACGCTACTCGGTGCGCGCCAACGACGTCACCGTGGACGCGACGCTGTTGTGGGTGGGCGTGATCCTCGCCGTGTCCGCCGCCGTTCTGCTCGCCTACGTGCCACGACTGCCATCGGCGGAATCGGCGAATGGACTAGGACTGTCGAGCGGCAGCGTGCGGATTACCGCGGGCACGAACCGCCGTCTGCGCGCGTTCGCGGTCACGCAGATCGCGGCGTCGTTCGTGCTGCTTGCCGGCGCGGGCATGCTGATCACGACGCTCCTCGCGCTTCAGCGTCAGCAGACGGGTTTCCGCGGCAACGTCCTCGCGGTCAATGTTCCCGTCGTGTCCTACACACGAAAGCCCGAAGAGATCGCGAATTTCTACAAGGAAGCGATTCGCCGCATCTCGGAAGTGCCCGGCGTCGAGCAGGTCGCGCTCGGCACGGTCGTGCCCTGGCGCGATCCGGGATTCTTCGCCGCGCAGTTCACGGCGGAGGGCTATCGCAAAGCCAACGGCGAAGAAGATCCGCGCGCGCAGTTCCGTACCGTGTCGCCCGGCTTCTTCTCCGCGCTGGGCGTGCGCCTCATCGCCGGCCGCGACTTCAACGAGGGCGATCGGCGCGACGGCGAACGCGTCGTCATCGTCACCCAGAGCCTGGCGCAGCGCATGTTTCCGAGCATGGACGCCGTCAACCGCCGCGTGATGTGGACCGATCCGGTGACGAAGTTCATCGGCGTCAGCAACGATCCTCGACGCATCGTCGGCATCGTGCCCGACATCGACGACGAGAACGTGGTGCCGAACCCGACGATGACCGTGTATCACCCGATGGAACAGGAGATGGTTGGTGGCCGCCTGTTCGTGCACGCGAAGATGGATCCGTATGCGCTGGTGCCGACCATCACGAAGATCATTCGCGACATCGCGTCGGATCAGCCGGTTGAGAGGCCGGCGACCTTGGACGACATCCGGGCGGAGGTGCTGACACCGAATCGCGTCAACGCGCTGGTATTCAGCGGATTCGCCGGCGTTGCGCTCGCCATCGCGGTGGTCGGCGTGGCCGGCGTGCTGGCGTTTTCGGTCAGCGCGCGCACGCGCGAGTTCGGGGTGCGGCTCGCCATCGGGTCGTCGCCGGTGGCGCTGCTCACCCGAGTCGTGCGCGAGGGCGCGGTCATCGGCGCAGCCGGCATCGTCGCCGGAGCCGTTGCCGGCGTGGCGCTCACGCGCGTTGTGAGCAGCTATATCACCGAGATCGAAATGCCCGGGGTGATGCCAATTCTCGCCGCGGCCGCGGTGCTGGTAGCCGCGGCGATACTGGCATCGCTCGGCCCGGCGGCGAGAGCGTCGCGCGTGGATGTGATCAGCGCACTCCGGGCGGACTAGCGTTGCAGTCACAGTCGCTGTTCGCGCTATGTTCTGCCTCGCCGAAGCACGCGCGGCCGAAGAGCGTCTGCGCGAAGTGCTGACCGAGGGAGGCTGGCTCGCATGAGCAAGTCGGCCGATCGGGCGTACGGGTACGTTCGCGAGTACTGCTGACGTGAAGCTGGTGGCCGAACGGTGGCGGGGCAACCACCGCTGCGGCGCCGACGTCTAACGTGCAGCCGATGGTTCGCTCAGCAGCGCTCGCGGTATTGATCGGCCTGCTCGTCTCGTCCAGCGTCGCAGCCCAGACCTGGATCGAAGGCGAGATGGGATATCGGATCACGGTCGTTCCAGAGGCGTCGCCAGGGGCGCGGCACGGGCTGCGTCCCGGCGATATCCTCGCCGAACCGCAACCGCTTCCCCGGCGGCTTGCCGATTCCGGACCCGACGGCGTTGCGATCCCCCTCTATCGACTTGACCGAACGAAGACGAGCTACAAGAAGGACAGCATCAAGATCGCTTTCCTCGCGGGAGAGGAAAAGCGACTAGGCCTGACCGGCGATCTGGGTTTTCTGGTGACGGCCGTGCGCCCCGGTTCACTCGGAGCCCGAGCCGAATTGAAGCCCGGAGATTTCATTCCGAAGATCGACGAGACCTTCGTCCACAGCGTCAACGATCTCAAGCTGGTAGACGATGCCTATGAAAAGGGCGCACAGGTCTTGATTGCATTCATCCGCTGGTCGGTCGAGGCTGACGATTTCAAGAACGGCGTGTCGCGCCGCCGCTTCGTGAAATAGCCAGCCACCTGCCTTCTGCGCCTACGGCAAGCGCAGAACCTGTCCCGGCTTGATCTTGTCGGGATCGGTCAACTGGTCCTTGTTCAGCTCGAAGATTTTCATGTAGGCGCCGGCGCTGCCGAGATGCTCCTTGGCGATGGCGCCCAGCGTATCCCCGGCCTTGACCGTGTAGGTCTTGGCCGCGGGCGCAGCCGCGGCCGGGCCGCCGGTCACCTTGATGTCGGCGACGATGTCGTTCTGCCAGGTGGGAATGGTCTTGATCGCGTTCCAGAGCTCGTTCTTTTCGGCTTCGGTCGCGACAGTCCCCTTGAAATGCAGCTTCCCGTCGCGTTCCTCCGCATTGCCCTCGAATTTCCCCTTGGCGGTTTGAATGGCGTACGCGTAAGTGTCCCGCAGTCCCATCACGCACCTCCCTGGTTTAGTCGTCGAGCACGAACGTCACCATCATGTTCACCTGGTACTCCGTGACACGACCGTTGTCGCACCGCACGTGCTGTTCCTTGATCCAGGCGCCGCGAATCCCACGGAGCGTCTTTCCTGCTCTCGTCAGGCCCTGCTGGATCGCGTCCTCGAAGCTCTTCGAGGAAGTGGCGCTGATCTCACTCACTTTGGCAACAGACATCCGGTTCCTCCTTCACGGCACAATCTTCGACTCTACTCTCATCTCGATCCGGAGTCGCCACAGATTTCGTCGCGCGGCTAACCAGCTCGTCCGTCGGAAGAGCCGCACTGCACGAGCTTGAGAACGTATGATGCGAGTCGCCGTCGCCAGTCGATGCTGACGCCGATGTTGGATAGCGGCGGCGACGGCTCGGCCGTCAACGACGTTCTCGGAACCGTCGGAAAGATGTTCGGCGGCCGCTGAACCTTGCGATGCCGGAAGGAGGAATGTCATGTTCGGCATTGTTGGCTGGGTGCTGTTCGGACTGATCGTCGGCGCCCTCGCCAAGCTCGTCATGCCCGGCAAGGATCCCGGCGGGCTGATCGTGACGATTGGGCTTGGCATTGCGGGAGCCGTGGTGGCAGGCTTCCTCGGGCGGGCTCTTGGGTGGTATCAGGCCGACGAGGCAGCAGGGTTTATCATGGCGACGCTCGGCGCCGTGCTGCTGCTGTTCGTGTATCGTCGCTTCTCGGCACGCGCCTGACCCTCGTCGGAGGACTTCGATCGTGACTCGCATTCTGTCGCTGTGCCTGCTCGCGGTCTTCACGATCGCGGTCCCGGCGTTCCCTCAAGACCAGAACGGCAACGCGCGCCCGATCGTGGTGCAGGGCGCCATGCAGATCGAAGTCGAGAAGCTGGTCGGCCGCCTCGACAACGTCACGCTGGAGCACGCCGGCGGGTGGAACTTCTGGCGCGGCACGGTGAACGGCTATCCGGTCATCGTCTCGAAAACGCTGAAAGGGATCGCCAACGCCGCGGCGGCGACGGTCCTCGCGGTGGAACGCTATCGTCCGATTGCGATCGTCAACCAGGGCACGGCGGGCGGGCTGGACCCGAGCCTGCGCGTGTACGACATCGTGATCGGCACGAGCTCGGTCAGCCTGGGCGCGTTCAAGACGCCCTACCGCGCCAAGGGCGCCGGGAGCCAGCCGCTGGACTGGTATCCGCTCAACCTGACGGCGTCGGACGGCAGCGCCGGCAACGATCCAAAAGCGCGCACCGTCGCGCGCTTCTCCGCCGACGAACCGCTCATCGACGCCGCCCGCCGCGCGAAGCCGCACTACACGCGCGGACAGGTCGTCGAAGGCGCGATCGGATCGAGCGACATGTGGAACGACGAAGTGGATCGCGTCACGCAGTTCCGCACCGCGTACGGCACGATCGTCGAGGAGATGGAAACCGCGGCGGCGGCGCAGATTGCGGGGCAGCTGGGCACGCCGTTTCTCGGCATACGCGTGGTGTCGGACAACATCACCAACGGCGGCGGCTACGATCCGAAGACGAGCGAGGCGTGCCTAGATTTCGTGTTCGAGGTGATCAAGTCCTACATCGCGACCCTGAAGCAGTAGCGCGTCTGCAGAATCCGCCAACTGCGGCCATCGCGGCACTGCAAAACCTGCAGAACCTGCGGGGTCTGATTCCGGATCAGACCCCGGATGGGCACGCGGATTGCGCCGGCTCGAAGAGGCTCGCGCTACTGCTTTTCGACACGAAACACCGGCTCCCCCACCGTTTCATTCTGGTCGCCGCTGGGCCACTCGACCAGCTTGCGGAACGGCCGTTCCCGCGCCAGGGCATCCAGCGCGGGCATGATCCCGTTTTTCAGCGGCTCGAGGCCGAGCAGGAAGATCGCGGCAAGCAGGAACGAACCGCCCATGCGGCCGGCCGCCGCCTCGATCATCTGATCGCTGCCCCGGCAGACGCCGAGTACGCCGTCGCCGGCGGCCCACAGCGCCGACACGATGCCGGCGTATCCGATCGCGCGCTGGAACAAGTGAACAGGCCCGAGGAGAAAGACCGGCGTGCTGGACGCGATGGCGACGCTGAGCAGCAGCCATTTGATCAGGCTCGGCGGACGCGGGTCGCCGGAACCCGTTGTGAGCAGCGCCAGCATCTCGCGGTTCTCGCGCCAGTCGAACACAGCGCCGGCAATCGTCGTCACGATCGCGATCGCGCCCAGCACCCGCAGCCGGCGGGAACCGTGCCTCACCACCAGCCATCCGATCAGACCGAGGAAGATCGTGTAGGCAGGGATGAAGGCCCACGTGTCGAGCTTGACGGCGTCGATAAGGTGTTCGCGTTCGCGTAGCGGTCGCGGCGCCGGCATACCGTTCTGGGCCGGCGGATCGGGACGCGCGATTTCAGCGAGCAGCTGCGGTTTTCGAATCAGCTCGAGGGCGAGCACCGGCGACTTCACGCCTTCCGGCAAGCGATGGCGCGCCTTCAGCGTGCCGGCGCGGACCGTCCACACTCCGGCAGCGAGGGCCGCGACCCCGACCCACCCGCAGATCTTCGCGAGCTTACGGAACGATGCAGCCGGCTCGTTGCGTGTCATTGCCGAGTCCCAGAAATTGCCGCACGACCGTTCGCGCGTTGACGACGTCGGGATCGCGCCACGCGTCGGCGAGCAGCCCCCGATCCCGCGCCGTCAAGTGCCACGACAACGGCGGCGAAGCGTCCTCCTGATCGTCGAGCAGACGCTGCGGGAACGTGACCGGCACATGCGTGATCAGTGAGCCGCCGTCCTCGAGCAGATCCCTGTGCAGGTCGCTGTGCGCCGCCTGACCCGCGCCGCGCACGGCATAGAGCGTCAGGAGCGGCTGCAGCAGGTCCGCTGTCCACCCGTTTCGGCCAGTGGGTTCGGCAGCCGCGCTGTTCGGAAACGAGCGAATCTCGATGATCAATACCCGGCTGGGGAGATCGGCTGCGAGCCTGCTCAACCCCAGTCGCAGCCACTCGATGATCGTGGCGGTGCCGTAGTTGTCGTAGTAACCGCCGTCGACGTAGTGATACTGGTTGTCCAGGCCCGCGTTCCGGTTCACCCGCGCGGCCGGCGAGACGAATGGGAACGTCGACGACATGCGCGCCGCCGTCGTCACCGGCACGTCGAGGTCGGGAAAGTCGCGCGCGAACTCGCGCCGGCCGACATCCGCCGCCGCCGTTTCGAGCGTCGTCGTCGCGAACAGCATCCGCTGCCCGCTCTCTGCGACCGTGGCATTGAACAGGATCGCCGGACGGACGCGGGGTTGCGCGCTCAGGTCGGCGCGCCAGATGTCGAGCGTCGCGGAGTTCAGCGTCTCGCTGCGCTTCCACGCGTCTTCGAGCGCCGAGCCGCGATCCTTGACGAGGAACGGCGGATAGACGGGCTTGAGAAACGGGAAGATGGTCCAGACCAGATCCGGATACGTCAGGCCCCAGGCGACTTCGTCGAGACTGGACGCTTCGGCCGCCTTCACGGCGTTGACGAGCGCCCGCGAGTCGAGGAACCCGTTGCGGTACGCGTCCACGACGTACATGGCGCCCACCGACCCACCGGAAACGGCGCTGATCGCCACCAGCGCCTGATCGAAATCATCGCCGCACGCCACGCTGTCGGTGTGCAGGCCGGCGACGACGCGCGCGGTCCAGGCGGCCGCCTGGATCCCGCCTCCCGCGGCGGCAATCACGATCGCCGGCTTGCCCGCACGGAATTTCAACACCGCATCCGCGGTCGCGCCTGGAACGCGCCGCGGGCCAGGATTGACGGTTTGAAAGAAATGATCGTTCCAAGGAAACACCGACATCGCCGTGCCGTAGGCGAACAGCAGCGTCAACAGCGGCACGCGAAAGCGATCGAACACGAAGGTCAGGCCAGTCAGCGCCCAGCACACCAGCATGGCGAGCACGAGCACCAGACACAGCGTCGGGATCGTCGGCTGCCCACCGCCCACGTACACACCGCTCGACTTCATCACGAACAGGACGCCGTAGAACCCGAGCGACACGAGCACCTGCAGGAGCGCGAATGCGTGGCGCGCCCAGATCCGGTTCTGCGGATCGACGAAGCCTTCCGGCGTCAGGCGGACGACGCGGGTCAGGGTGCCGAACAGCAGACCCGCCGGGACGGAGAACAGCCGGGTCCGCCACATGAAGGATCGCTTGTTGACGAGCACGTTGTCCCACAACCAGTCGTGGACGACGGTCAGGAGCAGGACGAACACGGCGAAGCCGGAAAGCGTGCCGAGCGCCGCCGACGAGGCATCGCGGAAGGTCGTGGGCCAGCTCTGCATCCAGGCGCCGCTCACGAGGACCGCCGCCGCGACCAGCGGCACGAGGCGAATCATGAGCTGCAACCCGGGCGACGACTTCATTTCCGCGAGACCGAAACGCGCGTGTCCGTCCAGAATGATCAGCCGCGCGGTAATCGCAATGGCGGCGGCCAGCAGAAACGCCGCGAGCGTCAGCAGGCCGAATGTCACGACGCCGGTCCACCATGATGCGTCCGGGTGCCCGATGTCGAAGAGTCCTCGCAAGAGCGGACCGGCGATCGCGTCGCGTGGCAGCGCAACGACCGGCAGCGCCATAATCAGGGCGCATGTGAGCAATGGCACGCGAAGCAGATACACGTACGCGAAGAACGTTCCGACGTTGCTGACTGTGCTCCGTCGCGTGTTCACGATCTCGGTTGAGGTCGCTACGGCTGGGGACATGATTGCTTCAGCTTGCGTGTCGCATTGCGGTCAACACAGAATGACGAGTTCGTCGTTTGTGGCGAAGGAGGTCAATGCAATGGCAAAAGCAAAGAGTCCGATTCCGGAAGGCTACTACTCGGTGACGCCGCAGCTCACCCTCGACAACGCCGTCAAGTCGATCGACTGGTACAAGAAGGCTCTCGGCGCCGAAGAAATCTCCCGCTTCGCCGGTCCAGACGGCAAGATCATGCACGCCGAACTGAAAATTGGCAATTCGCGTTTCATGGTGAACGACGTGATGATGGGCAGCAAGGGCCCGAACGCGTACGGCGGGTCGCCCGCATCGTTCTGGATCTACGTGGCGGACGCCGACAAGGTGTTCAACGGCGCGCTCGCCGCCGGTGCGCGGCAGCTCGACGGCCCGATGGGCGCGATGCAGGATCAGTTCTGGGGCGATCGCTGTGGGAGTCTGACGGATCCCGAGGGCTACAAGTGGACGATCGCGACGCACAAGGAAGATCTCACGCCCGAGGAAATGAAGAAGCGTGGCGAGGAGTTCATGAAGAACTTCGCCCAGCAGCAGCACGCGCATCAGTGATCGCGGAAAAAGCTCGTAGGGGCGGACCCACGTGTCCGCCCCGGGCTCTCAGGTCCGCCTAAAGGCGGACCCCACGTCGGTTTTGAAACAGCTTCCCGGTCTACTCGCAGCGCAGCGCGACCATCGGGTCGACACGCGAGGCCCGGCGCGCGGGCAGGTAGCCGGCCAACACGACCACGACAACCAACACGACCGACGCGGAGGCGATCGCCACCGGGTCGTTCGGCCCGAGCCCGAACAGGATCTCGTTCAATACGGTGCGCGACAGGCGCGACGCGGCCAGCGCCACCGGAATGCCAATCGCCACGCCGCACCCAGCCATGATCAACGCCTCGCGCAGCACCATCCCCACGACTGCCGTGCGACCCGCGCCGAGCGCCATCCGGACACCGATCTCGGTGGTACGACGGACGACAGCGTACGACATGGTTCCGTAGAGGCCGATCGCCGCGAGCAGCAGGGCGATCGATCCGAGCACCGTCGACAGGCGCGCGAACATCGCTTCCTGCGCGACCGATTCCTGCGCCTGATCCGCCTGCGACTTGATGTCGAACAGCGGCAGATTCGGATCGACATCGCGAACGGCCTGGCGCACGGCGGGCACGAGCGCGAGCGCGTCGTCGTCGACACGCACCGCGAAGTTCGCCTGGCCGGGCACGTCCTGCTGAAACGATACGTAGATCGTGGGATGCGTCGGCTCGCGCAGGTCCGTGTACTTGGCGTCCTCGGTCATGCCGACGATCTCGATGGGCTGGCCGGTTGTCTCGCCGCCGATCCAGAACTGATGTCCGATCGGGTTGCCGTTGAAATACGTCGCCGCGAACCGTTGATTCACGACGGCAACGTTCGTGGCCGTCGCGCCATCGCGGTCGTCGAAGGTCCGCCCCAGCAGAAACCGAATCTCCATCGTGTCGAAGAAATTCGGCGCTACCACGTTGATCTCCGCCCCATCGTCCGGCGCCGCCGGCCGCGTCGCGAGACGGATGTTGCTGGCGCGATGACTGAAACTGAGGAGCGGATGCCGCGAGAGCGTGGCGGATCGCACGCGCGGAACGGCCTCGATCCGTTCGAGCATGCGCGAATACAAGGCGGCAATGTCCGGTGGCTGATAGCCGTTCAGTTGTGGTTGAACGCGAAACAGCAGCAGGCGATCCGGGTTGAACCCCATCTCGACGGCGTGAAGATTCCGTAGCGTCGTCGCGAAGAGGCTGGCGGCCACGAGCAGCACGAGGGACATCGCGACCTGCGCCACCACCAGCGATTTCGTCAGTAGTGTCGACGCGGCGCCTTTGGACGGCCGCGTGAACCGCCCGAGATCCGCGCGCGTCGCTCGTAGTGCGGGGGCGATTCCGAAGAGCATGCCGGTGACGATCGCGGCGCCGGCGCAAAAGCCGAGCATGCGCAAGTCGACCGTCTGATCGAGCGCGAGCGGCTCGCCGCCCCACGGCCTCCAGATCAGCAGGACACTCTTTCCCCACACCGCGAGCGGCAACCCGGCGAGACTGCCCAGGATCGCCATCAGCATGCTCTCGGTGAACAACTGGCGCACCAGCCGGCCGCGGCGCGCGCCAATCGCAAGGCGCATCGCGATTTCTCGTTGACGGGCGGCGCCCCTGGACAGCAGCAGATTGGCGACGTTGACGCAGGCGGTGAGCAGCACGAGCACGACCGATCCCATGAGCACCAGCAGCGGCTGCGCGTAGCGTCGCCGCAAGTCCATGAGTCCCTGACCACCGGGCTCCGCGCGCAAGAGCGACGCATCGTCGAGCGTCCGATGCGGATCGCGGACGGCGTTTGGCTGGCGGGCCGCCGCCTGCTGCCACTCCTCGAGCATGCTCCGTTGCAGCGCCGGATTGAGATTGCCCACGACTTGTTCGCGCGTGACGCCAGGCCTGAGGCGGCCCATCACGCGGACCCACAGAAAGGCAGGCCTCTGCAGATCCGAATGGCTGCCTTCGAGCCGTTGCTTCGCCGCGAACGGCAGCGTCACGTCCGGCGACTGGGATACTTCGAGCGCGCCGGAGAACCCGCGAGGCGTAATGCCGACGATCGTGACCGGCAGCTTGTTGATCGCGATCGTCCGGCCGACAACCTGGGGATCGAGATCGAAGCGGCGCTTCCAGTAGTCGTAGGTGATGACCGCCACTGGCGGCGCGTCGAGGCGATCGTCGGCGACCGCGATCGTTCGGCCGGCCAGCGCGACGGCGCCGAGTCCCAGGTAGTAGTTGCCCGAGACGTACTGGCCAGACGCGATTTCTGCGCTGCCGTCGAACACCGCGCTGAACTGATCCACCGGGTAGAACGCGAAGAGCTCCGCAAGCGTTTCGTTCGCACGCTGCAGACGCAGGAACGTGGGATACGAGAACGACGTGCTCGTCGCGCGTCCGCTGGCCGCGTCCGTGGTGCGGCTGCCGTCCATCCCGAAGCGCATGCCCTTGCGGCCCTCGAGCCAGTTGAACAGGACGAGCTCGCCCGGCTTCTGCACAGGCAGTGACTTCAGCAGAATCTGATCGATGATGCTGAACAGCGCCGTGTTCACGCCGATGCCGATCGCGAGCGCCAGGATCGCGGTCATCGCAAATCCGGGACTGCGGCGCAGCTGTCTCCAGCCGTACCGCAGATCCTGCGCCAGGTCGTGCAGCCAGGGGAGCGTATCGGCATCGCGGGCCTGCTCTCGCGCGAGCGCGACGTGGCCGAGACGCTTCGCGGCCTGGCGGCGCGCTTCGTCCGGGCTCAGGCCCTGGGCGATGTACTCCTCGGTGCGCTGCTCGAGATGGAAGCGCGTCTCTTCGTCAAACGTGTCGTCCACACGTGAGTGCGGCAGCGTGTTCCGCAGTCGCTGAAACCACCCCATGACGCGCGCCTCCTACGCAAAACGCAGAACTTTGTCGACGCCTTTGGTCAAGCGGCTCCATTTCTCGTGTTCCTGCTCGAGACGCTTCTCGCCCGATCGCGTAAGGCGATAGATCCGCGCCCGCCGGTTGTTCGCGGTGGTCCGCCATTCAGCGGTGATCCAGCCGGCCTGCTCCATGCGATGCAGCGCCGGATAGAGCGACCCTTCTTCGACCCGCAGCAGGTCGCCCGATGCGTCCTGCAGGTGCGCGGCGATGGCATAGCCGTGCTGCGGTCCGCGGCTGAGGGTCTTGAGCACGAGGAGGTCGAGCGTCCCCTGCAGGGCGTCCTGCTTTTTCGTCCGGCGCAGCATACTGAGATGTCTAGGTGACGAGATGATAGCAGGTCCGCGACACGGTTGTCACGCGGCCGTCACGAATTCGTCGCGCAACGCCGATAGCCTTCCTGCCGCTGAACGCCAACTCACGACGGAGTAGAACATGACACAACGCTGGCTGGCGGCTGCGACCGCCTCGACGCTCCTGGCATCGTCCGTATTCCTGTCGGCCGCGGCCGATCCCGGGGTGACGCTGATCGGTACGGGCCTGATTTCCGGCACCGCATCCGACCTCTCCGGCCTGACCGGATCCATTTGCGCGCTCGACATCGACAAGAACGTGACCAACACGTGCATCCCCAAGAACACGCTGGGCGGTTTCGGCTCCGGCCTGGCCTTCACCGGGCACGACAACGTGTACATCGCCGTCCCGGATCGCGGCCCCTTCGACGGCCGGACCGACGTGGCCTACCTCGACCGATTCCATTTCCTGCACATGACGGTGGACACGAGCGCGGCCTTCCCGCCCGCCACCCCGCAGTCGAACATCAACGTCATGTTGCTGGACACGCGATTCCTCAAGGGCACGGGGAACAAGACCTTCGTCGGCGATGCCTACGCGTTCAGCACGACGGATCCACTCGCGACTATGCGGTTCGATCCGGAGGGCGTGATCGTGGGCCCCGACGGCACCTTCTACGTGTCCGACGAGTACGGCCCCTACATCCGCCAGTTCAATCGTCAGGGACACCTCGTTCGGCGGATTGCCGTACCCGCAAAGTTCCTGCTCGACCCGATCAACGGCCATCAAAGCGGAGATGTGAATGCGTCCGCGAACTCCCTCGAGCTGACACCCAACAACAACGACACCGGGCGCCAGGCCAATCGCGGAATCGAGGGCCTAACCCTCACGCCCGACGGCAAGAAGCTTGTGGGCATCATGCAGAACGCGCTCATCCAGGACAACGGATTGGTGACCGGCGGCAATCCCGACGCCGTGCCAGGCCGCCGAGGGGTGAACAATCGAATCCTCACGATCGACCTGGAGACCGGAGAGACGCACGAGTATGTGTACCGGGTCGACTCCATCGGTTCGGGCAGGGGCGTGAACGAGATGCTGGCCATCAACGACCACGAGTTGCTCGTGCTCGAGCGAGACAACAAGAGCCTGGTCCCGACTCCGCCGAACGCCGCCGAGACACCCGTCCTGAAGCGCATCTACAAAATCGATCTGAACAAGTTGAATCTCACGGATGTCTCCGAGATCGAGGTCCTTCCCGAAACCAAAGCCGAATTGGCTGGTCTGGGGATCATTCCAGTCGACAAAGTCCTGTTCCTGGATTTGCTCAACGCCAGCTACAAGGTGTACGGCACCACCACCATCAAAGACGTGATTGCCGAGAAGATGGAAGGGATGGCGTGGGGGCCGGATCTGCCGGACGGCCGGCACGTCCTGTACGTAGCCAGTGACAACGATCTCAATACCGGGCGGCCGACGCAGATCTATGCGTTTGCGATCGATGGGTCAGCCACCGGCGCGAACATCACACTGCAGCACCAGCAGCTGCCCGAGCCGCTGTTCCCGCCCGGACAGGTCTCTCTGAAGTAGCGCCGGGGCTTTCAGCCCCGCGTCCGCGGCGCTCCACCCCACCGCGCAAAAAACGCGCGGCGGGCTCCGGCCCTGAAAGGGCCGCGCTGCACGTACGCTTTCACGCGTGGGCGAAGAGGCCCAGCGGATCGAAGCGTCCTTTCAGGATCGCCTGCGCGTCGTCGCATCCGAGCCATTCCTGGATCGCCGTCGCGTAGACGCGCCTGAAGTCCGTCGTCATCTTCAGATTCCCATCGTCGAGATCGGTGAGGCTGGGCGCCTTGCCGTAGAAGCCGCCTTTGACACCCTTGCCGATCATGAACATCGGCGTGGCAGTGCCGTGGTCGGTGCCGAGGCTGCCGTTCTCTTCGACTCGGCGGCCGAACTCGGTAAAAATCATCACCGCGACTTGATCAGCGTGGCCGATGCGCTTGATGTCTTCGACGAAGCCGCGAATGGCGTCGGCGGTGTACATGAGCAGCCGGCTGTGGAGATCGGCCTGCTGCACGTGCGTGTCGAAATTGTTCCCGGAGTAGGTCACGTAGTACAGGCGTGTCGGCATGCCGGCCGCGATCAGCGCGGCAACCCGTCGAAGATTCGCGGCCAGTCCGCCGCCCAGCCCGTAATCCACGGACGTTCGATAGTCCGCCGTCGCCTGACGCACGAAATCGGAGCTCGCCGTCGCGTTATCGGCTGTGGACTTGAGGAAATCGAGGGTCGGATTCGAGGCCTGCCCAGACGACCGGCTCAGCCCGGCGAGCACCTGCTTCTCGGCGTCGGTGCCCTCACGCCGGAATCGGGCGGGATCATCGAACACGAGCGGCGAGTGGCGTCCGCTGCGAACCGCGAGCGACTGCGAGGTGCCAAGGTCCACGATCAGATTGCGGGTAGACGCGTCGTAGCGCTGATCGGCCAGACGTCCAAGCCATCCCAGTGTCTCGCCCCCGTTGGGGACGCCGGTGTGCCAGAAACCCATCGACGAAAAGTGGGACAGGCTCGGATGGTCGTATCCGCAGCCGTGGACAACGGCCAGCATGCCGTCTTTGTAGAGGCGCTCGAAGCCAACCATCGAGGGATGAAAGCCGAACCCATCGGCCGCCTTGATCACGTCGCGTTCCGGGATACCAAGTTTTGGTCGCGCCCGGTAGTACGCGGCATCCGAGTACGGCACGACCGTGTTCAGTCCATCGTTGCCGCCCGAGAGCTCGACGACGACGAGGATGCGTTCGGGGTGGGTTTCAACGCTGGTGCCGCGAAGCGCCTGCGCCGTCAGCGCCGCGGAGGTGCGGCTCAGGACGAGCGGCAGGCCGGCGCCGACGCCGATGCCGTACAGCCCGCGCGCGAGAAACTCGCGGCGCGAGCAACACCCGTGAAGCACCTGCTTGCGCGACATACCGAACCTCATCGATCAGCCACGAAATCACGAAAGCACGAAACCAAACAGGTCTTCTTTGTTTTCGTGTTTTCGTGGCAGTTTCCTACCCCACTTGATACTCGGGCGTGCTCAAGACCAGATACAGCAGCTCCCGCAAGCGACTCTTCCAGCTTTTCGCTCGGGTTGTACGCTCGACGACCCGACCTTGCCGCGCAGGAACTCGACGAGCAGACCGCGCTCACGATCGCCCAATTTCGTCGACAGAAATCGATGGAGAAAGTGGTCGACCACCTTGTCGACCGTGTCGGCGCCAGCGTCGCGAACCATCGCAGTCAGATCGATCTTTGCCGGGCTGCGCGGAATCAGCTTGGTTCGCTCGAAGGCGAGCAGGTTGCCCTTGTAGCCGCCGTAGCGCGTGTTGTAGTCCTCGTCGCGGTCCACCATCATGTTCGACTCGGCCATCGTCGCGACGTCGACGTCTTCCCTCGTCGCTTCCGTCATGCTCATGCCCTGCGCGAACCGCTGCCCGACCCTGGCGTCGGTGCCGGACATCGTGCGATCGGGCGGTCTGAAATTCTTGACGTCCGGAAACAGGACGCCGCGGAAGAGGTTGCCGCGATTGAGCAGCGTCGACGGCGTGATCCACGTGCGGCCGGAGGCCCAACCGGCAACGTTCGGCGGATCGAAGAGCGACTGGCCCAGGCTGCTCGTCATACGGCCGAAGTCCGGAATCGTCGGCATCTCGCGCAGCGACAGTTTCTTGTACGTGGACACGACGAGCTGGACCGGGCTCTTGATCTGCGTCGCAACGGCAGGCGCACTGTAGAAGTCCTTCGACAGAAAGATGCGCTTCAAGAGCGGCTTCATCTGGTAGCCGCTGGCGCGATAGGCGCGGCCCAGCGCCGTTCTGACCGGCGCGCCGATCTCGTCGCGGACGAAGAACCGGTAGATCTTCGCCGCCACGAATTCGGCGGTGACCGGCTGCGCGAGAATCGCGTCGACGATGTCCTCGCCGTCGAAGGCGCCGGTCTTGCCGAGGAAAGTCTTCTGGCCGACGTCGTGCTGATCGGCGTTGAACTTGAACGTCAGCACGTCGTTGGTCCAGCCGGTGAAGGCGCGGGCGGCTTCACGAACATCGTGCTCCGTGTAGTTGCCGACGCCCATCGTGAACAGCTCGAGCAGCTCGCGGCCGAAGTTCTCGTTCGGGTGCGACTTCACGTTCTCGCCGTTGTCGAGGTAGACGAGCATCGCCGGGTCTTTGAGAATCCCGACGAGCAGATCGCGAAACGGTCCAGACGCCCGCGCACGGAACATCTCGTTCTGGCGGAGCATCATCCGGTAGTCGCGCACTTTGTTTTCGCCGGTCGCGAAGTGCCCGTGCCAGAAGAGCGTCAGCTTCTCTTCGAGCGGCCGTTTGCTGACGAGCATGCGATTCGCCCACCACAGCCCCAGACGCTGCGTCTCGATGGCGTTCGCGAACAACCCGTAGAAAAACTTGTCAACGACGGGCTGCAGCCGCCGCTGTGCACCGGCGGGCAGCACTTTCTCGCCGAGCCCGACGCCGCGCTCTCGCGCGATGCGCACGGCCTCGGCGCGGCTTGGCGGAAACGGATCCATGCCCGGATCCCAGATGACGGACTCGTCGAACGGCTTCAGCCCGCTGGCGATGTTTTCGTAGTCGACCAGTTCGTCGACCGCGCGCTGCGGCGCGAGGGCTGCCAGCCGCGCGATTTCGTCGGGGGCGGCGCCGAACCCGGCACGCGCGATCAGGTGGGCGGCGCGCTCGGGCGTCCAGTCGCTCGCGGCGATCGGCGTCAGATCGCCGGCCCAGGTGTCAGTGGCGGCGGCGCTCGTGTCAGCGGGTGGAACGGTTCGCGTGGTCGCGCCCAGCGCAACCACGAGGAGGGCGGCCAGCCCTGAGCGCCGTCGAAGGGCCAACGACCAGGTTCTTCGCATCCGGCCTCCGCCACCGCGTCGCGCGGCGAGGAAGAATCCCCGAGGAAAGCCTGATTATACCCGTGAGAGAATGAAGCCCGTGAAGCGCTCGGCATCCACCGCTGTTGCGATCGTTGGAGCTGTCACCGCTGTGTTGGCGATGGGCCAGCTCACCGAGCGCCCGTTGATCGGCGTATTGACGAATCCCGCGATCGGGTACTACACGACTCCCCCGCACGATGCCGTTGCTGATCTGAATCGGCGGATCGAAGAGGGCTCTGCGCGTCTCTCGTACGAGGCTGCGACCGGTTTTCTGCGCACGACACTCGAGGCCCTGCACGTGCCGATCGAGTCGCAGATGCTGGTGATGACGAAGGGTGGCATCCAGGGCTTGCACACCACGCCTGACAATCCGCGCGCGATCTACTTCAACGACACGGTGACCGTTGGCTACATCCGCGGCGCGCCGCTGCTCGAGCTGGCGGTGCAGGATCCGCAGCAGGGCGTCGTGTTCTACACCATCGACCAGAAGTCGCAGACGCAACCGCTCTTCGAACGGCGCAAAGACTGCCTGACCTGTCATCAGGTTCTCAGCACGCTCCACGTGCCGGGAATGCTGGCGCGCAGCGTATTCATGGGGCGCGAAGGTTCGACCCTGGGACAGTTCGGCAGCTACGATGCCGACGATCGCACGCCGTTCCGGCGACGCTGGGGCGGCTGGTACGTCACGGGCACGCACGGGAACATTCGCCACATGGGAAACGCGATCATCACCAACGCCGATGACCGCGAGAGTGCGATCAACGATCGCACGTTGAACCGCACGTCGCTCGACGGCGTCTTCGATGCCCGTGCCTACCCCTCAGGCCACAGCGACATCGTCGCGCTGATGGTGTTTCAGCATCAGGTCCGGATGATGAACCTGATCACGCGAATCGGATGGGAAACGCGTGTCGCGGCGCAGGCGGGCGCAGTTGATTTCGCCAACGGCCCATTGCGGCAGGGCGTGATCGAGTTGGTGGACTATCTGCTGTTCGTGGACGAGGAGCCGCTCACAGCGCCAATGAAGGGCACGTCGGGCTTTGCCGAGCTGTTCGCGTCGCAGGGCCCCGTCGATCGTCAGGGTCGATCACTGCGGCACCTGGATCTCGAGCGCCGCCTGATGCGGTACCCGTGCAGCCACATGATCTATTCGCCGGCATTTCGTGCGCTGCCGGACGGGGCCCGCGAGGCAATCTACCGCCGCATCTGGGAAGTGCTCACGCCGCTCGACGCGAATCCGAAATATCTCCGCCTTTCGAAAGAGGACCGGCGGGCGGTGGCTGAAATCCTCAGCGAGACACTGGCAGACTTCCCGAAGTCCGGCTGAAGCCGGACACGACGTACGTGCACGCCACAGCCTGTCTATCGATCTACGCGATAGCGGTGCACCGCCACGCCGCCGGCGAACGTCTGGTGGTCGATCAGTTCCAGGCGGGTCGGGCCTCGCGCGGCGCGAAAGAGCGGGATCCCGGTCCCGATCACCACCGGATTCACTTTAAGCACGAGTTCATCAATTTCGTCGTAGAGAGCGCCGGCGAGACTGGCGCCGCCACACAGCCAGATACCGAGGCCGGGTTCCTGTTTGAGGTTGCGCACAAGCGCCACGGGATCGCGCCTGACGAGTCGTACGTCTGCGTCAGGGCTATCCGGCAACGTGCTCGAGATGAGGAATTGCTGGAGGTGAGGATACGGACTGGTGATGCCGAGGGTCGATCCAACCTCGTAGGTGTGCCGCCATCAGCACCGAACTGAAGTGACGGTTCTCGCCGCGGACGCCAAAGTCTTTCCGAAGGTGTCCGGTGATCGTCTCCGGGTACTCTTGCGCGATGAACGGGAGGTGATCGCCGGCCACCGGGAAGAAATCGAAGCCACCGTTCTCCCGAGCGATGAACCCGTCAGCGGTGCAGGCAATGAAGTAGACGAGCTTCCTCATCCGGCCACTCCCCTTGGTAGCCCTTACTCGTCCCGGAGCCGAAAGAAGGCAAGGACATACCCGTCGGCATCGGTGACCTCGAAGCCCCACAGGCCGTCATCGATGAACGACAACTCCTTCACGAACGACGCACCCCGCTGCTTGAACTCGTCGAACAGCGTGTCGGGGTCCAGGGTGTAGATGTAGGCATCCCAGCGAGCCCATTCGTGCCGGGTGTGGTTTGGACAGGGAAGCACGTCGGGAGGATCGTTTTGAGCATGATGCCAATCCCGTCCCGGCTCACCTGGCCATAGTAGACATCGTCTGGTGGACCCTGGAAGTCCAGTGTGAAGCCGAAGCGCTCGATGTAGTGGGCGATCGAGACCTGCAAATCCTTCACGATGAAGAACGGACTGATTGAAGCGAGGTTTCTTTTTGCTCCTTCGAGGTTTGCGCGTTGTGAATCGGCCTTGTTTGAGTCCATGTCCTGGAGATTCGGGAACCTACAGCCTTCGTTATCGCACAGCTGATTCCAAAAGGCGAAGTCCTACGTCTCGCTCAGCCGCGCGGCCTGCGTCAACAGGTAGTTGCGTTCCGGGATGCTGGTCGTGCGGCCGGCCGCGGTGCGGTAGTGCGCGATGGCCGCTTGGTGGTCGCCCGCTCGTTCGAGCAGATGCGCGCGCACCGCGTCGAGGCGATGGTGGCTCGCGATCCGCGCGTCGGCATCCAGCGCCTCGAGCAGCGCGAGCCCCGCGGCCGGGCCCTGCACCATCGCCGTCGCGATCGCGTGATTGAGCGTCACCATCGGGTTGTCGGACATCCGCTTGAGCAACCCGTAGAGCGCCAGAATCTGCGGCCAGTCGGTGTCTTCGGCGCGCGGCGCTTCGTCGTGCACGGCCGCGATCGCCGCCTGCAGCTGATACGCGCCCACCGATCCTTTCGACAGCGTGTCGCTGATGAGCGCCACGCCCTCGGCGATCGCTTCCTGATCCCACTGCGTTCGATCCTGTTCGGTCGAGCGGGATCAGCTCGCCGTTGGGTCCGGTGCGCGCGGCACGGCGCGCATCGGTGAGCAGCATCAGCGCCAGCAGTCCCGCGACCTCGCCGTCGTTCGGCAGCCGCGCCTGAACAATCCGCGTCAGCCGGATCGCCTCACCGGACAGCTCGGTCCGCTGCAAGTGCGGACCAACGCTGCTGGTGTAGCCCTCGTTGAAGATCAGATAGAGGACGTGCAGCACCGTGCCGAGGCGCTCGGCCCGCTCCTGGTCGGTCGGCATGCTGAAGCGAACGCCCGATTTCTTGATGCTCTGCTTCGCCCGGCTGATCCGCTGCGCCATCGTGGCCTCGGGCACGAGAAACGCGTTGGCGATTTCCGCCGTCGTCAGGCCACCAATCGCCCGCAGCGTCAACGCGATCGCCGACGCGGGCGACAGCGCGGGGTGGCAGCACATGAACAGGAGGATGAGCGTGTCGTCCTGATCGGGATCGTGTTCGAGGCTGGCCGCGGGGATGACCTGATCCATGTCCGCGAGGACAAGCGTTTCGCGGCGCCGGCGCGCCACGTCGCTGCGCAGCTCGTCGGTCATGCGCCGGGACGCGACCTGGATCAGCCAGCCGCGCGGATTGTCGGGCATGCCCTCGCCGCGGCCATTGCGTGGCGGCCGCGATGAGCGCTTCCTGAACTGCGTCCTCGGCGGCGGCGAAATCCCGGAACCGCCGGACCACTGCGCCGAGCACCTGCGGAGCGAGCTCCCGCCAGAGTTGCTCGACACGGGCGTCGAGCGGGCCCGCCGTCACAGGAATTCTTCGGGCGGGCCGGCTCATCACCTGACGCACTTCGATCGGCATGTTGAGCGGCGCGCCGCCAGGTCCCGGCGCGGCCGAGGCACGCGCGGCGATCTCATACGCCCGCTCCGGGCTCTCGACGTCCACAATCCAGTAGCCGGCGAGGAATTCCTTCGACTCCGGGAACACCCCGTCCGTGATGGGCTTGCCGTCCTTCCCCGCACGCACGACCTTGGCCTCGTTGGGAAACGCCAGACCCTCGGCGGACACGAGCTCGCCGGCCTCGCTCAGCGACTTGTTCAAGCTCACCATGAACCCGATGTGGGCCTGGAGATCCGCCTTCGGCCATTGCCCGAACGTCTCGAAGCCCGCCTTCGTGCCCCCCATCATCAACATGTACTTCATGTTCCACCCCTTTCATTGGTAGGTCGGAGCACGCGGCCGGATCTCGACATGTCGTCTCCGGCAAAAATGCTATCACTCGGCGCGCGGGCCCCGTCTAACGGCCATAACAGCGCATGACGTCCTGGTCCATCGCCGGCCGCACACTCGAGCCGTTCTCACTTCTGTGTAGACCCAGAAACTCGGTTCTCGCCAGAATTCTCGAGAATTCGAGCATGTTGGCCGCTACACGCAAGTGAGAAGGGCTCTCGCCCGGCGTCCGGCGTTCGCCCTTGCGGCCGCGCTCACGCTGGGGTTCGGCATCGCCGCGACGACGACGATGTTCTCGGTCGTGGACACGGTGTTGGTGAAATCGCTGCCGTTTCCCAACGCCGATCGGCTCGTCACCGTGATGGAGACCAATCCCTCGTCGACGGCGAAGGTCAGCCTGATCGCGCCTGGGCGGCTGGAGGAGTGGAACGCCGAGAACCGGACGTTCGAGGCGATCTCGGGTTCGTACGGCGAGAACCAGACCGACACGAGCGCCGGCGAGCCGGAGCGCCTCGAAGGGCGCCGCGTCGCGCCGCGCTTTTTTGCGGTCTACGGCATGGCGGCAAGCGTCGGCCGCACGTTCTCGAGCGACGAGGAACGCGTCGGCGGACCGCGGGCGGCCGTGATCAGCGACGCGTTCTGGACGCGACGATACGCCCGCGCCCCGGATGTCGTCGGACGCCGGCTCGTGCTCGGTGGGGTTGGCTACACGATTGCCGGCGTGATGCCGCCGGCGTTCACCGGCGCGCTCACCGACGTGTGGCTGCCTGCGCAAACGCCAGCCGGACTGCTCCGTATTCGCCAAGCGCGATTTCTGAGCGGCGTCGGGCGCATGAAACCAGGGGTCACCGTCGACGAGGCGCTGGCGGATCTAGCGCGCGTGCAGCGGTCATTGGGCGAGCGGTATCCGGCCTCGGACAAAGGCTGGTCGGCGTCGGTGGCGGACCTCAAGGAGCTGCGCGTCGGTGAGTATCGGCGCGCGCTGTGGCTCGTGTTCGGCGCGGTGGCGCTGCTGCTCGCGATTGCCATCGCCAACATCGCCGGCCTGCTGCTCGTGCAGCTGCATCGCCGGGCGCGCGAATTCGCGATCAGGCAAGCGATCGGCGGATCGCGCGCGCAGATCGTCGGCGCCGTAATGTCGGAGGTGCTGCTGATCGCGACGGTCGGATCCGTCGCTGGCGCCGGGTCCGCATACGCGCTGGTGCGCCTGTTCGCCAAGACCTTCGCCACCGTGCCGCGGATGAACGAGCTGACACTCGACGCGCGCGGGCTCGCGTTCGCCGTTGCGGCGTCCGCCGCGGCCGCGATCGCGTTCGGTCTCTGGCCGACGCTGCATGCGACGCGCGGCCAGCTCACGCCCGCGCTGGCGCAGTCCGGACGCGGCGCATCGGCGGCGCGGCATCGTCTGCAGCACGGCCTTGTCGTCGCGCAGATCGCGCTCAGCGTCGTCCTCGTCGGATCGGCGGGGCTGATGGTGCGGAGCTATGCCAACCTCACCGGCGTCGACCTCGGCTTCAACACCGAACGGGCGATCACCTTCCACGTCGGCGCCGCATGGGACGAGGACCGCACGCGCGTCGGACAGCTCCAGGAGCGTTTCATCGCCGAACTCCAGGCGCTTCCCGACGTCGTCGCTGCCGGGCTGGCCAACTTTCTGCCGGCGACGGGCGCGACACTGCGCTACCAGATCGGGCTCGAAGGCTCGGCGGTCGCCGAGGACAACGGAAAGATCACCGTCGGCTACCGAACCGTGAGCACGGGGTATCTGCACGCGATGGGTACATCCCTGGTCGCCGGCACGTGGTGTCCGCCGCTCCGGTTCGATTTCAAGGCTCCGCCCAAGATCATGGTCAATCGCACGTTTGCGCAGCGATATGGCTTCGACGTGGTCGGGCGGCATATCACGTTCGATCAGTTCGGAGCGCCGCAGGAGATCGTCGGCATCATCGGGGACGTCGCGGAAGACGGCCCGGGCACGCCGGCCGTTCCGTACGCGTACGCGTGTCAGTCGGCCGGAGCGTGGCCCGATCCGGAGTACGTCGTGCGCACGCGCGGAGAACCACGCGCGGTGATGGCCAACGTGCGAGAGGTGATCCATCGCCTCGATCCGAATCGCGCCGTGTTCGGCGTGAAGCTGGTGAACGATGTGATTGCCGCCGCACTCGATCGTCCGCGGCTGAACGCCAGCATGCTGGGGATGTTTGCCGCAGCAGCGATCGCCCTCGCGTCACTGGGGCTCTACGGCCTGCTGACGCTGATCGTGTCCGAGCGCTCGCGCGAAATGGGGATGCGCATGGCCCTCGGCGCCGCGCCCGCGCATGTGGTGAGGCTGGTCTTCGCGGGCACCGGCCGTCTGCTGATCGCTGGCGTGGCAATCGGCTTGGTTCTGATGGCGGCTGCGGCCCGGATCCTGCGGACGACGCTGTTCGGGGTCGGTCCGCTCGATGGGCCGACCCTGGGCGTGACCGTCCTGGCGCTGGCCGCCGTCACGCTGGTTGTGTCGATCGTGCCGGCTCGGCGCGCCGCGTCGATCGATCCGATCGCGTCGATTCGCGCGGACTGAACATCTAGCCGGTGTAGGGCGGCCCTTTCAGGGCCGCCAACGCGGGGCTGAAGGCCCCGCGCTACACGTTCATGACTGCCTCAGTCCGCGCGGAGTGCCGTGATGGGATCGACGCGCATGGCGCGCAGCGTCGGCGCGAGGCTGCCGATGATGGTCATCAGCGCGGACAGCGCCACGGCGCTGATCAGCGTCACGGCGTCCGCGGGTTTGACGCCGGCGAGCAGCGCTTCCATGCTGCGGCCCGCCGCATACGCGATGGCCACGCCCACGACCACACCCACGAGCGCGAGCACGGCGTAGCGCCGCAGCACCATCGACACGATGTCGGACGCCCGCGCGCCCAGCGCCATCCGCACGCCGATCTCCGTCGTCCGCTGCGACACCGCGAACGACAGTAATCCATGGATCCCGACCGCGGCGAGGACGAACGCGATCAGCGCGAAGGCGGTCAGAACGCGGACCTGCACGGACCGCGAGGCCGTTTCAAGTCCGACCATCTCCGTCAGGGTCTGCGCTTCGGTAATCGGCAGCTTTGGATCGGCCTGCCGAATGATGTCGCGTACCGCGGACATGAGCCGCTCCGGCCGAGCGGTCGTCCGGACGGCGAGCGACTTCGCCGCGTAGAACGTGATGGCCCCATCGGCGACCTGTTGAGACGAGAGATACACCTGCGGCTCGCTTTTCCGCTCCAGACCCCGGAAGCGCACGTCGCCGGCGATGCCGACCACCTCGCGATCGGCAAACGCGAACGTGAAGTGCCGGCCGATGGGATCCTCATTCGGCCAGTAGCGCTTCGCGAACGACTCGCTGACCACGGCCACGAACTGGCGATCCCGCGTGTCTTGGTCGCTGATATCGCGTCCGCGCTCGAGCGCAATGCCCATCGTCTCGAAGAATCCTGGGGTGACGTACCGGATCGCGGCGACATTCGACGCCGTGCGCACCTGGTCGGCGGCCTCGACGTCCCCCTTCACCGAGACGGGCCACATCCCGCCGCGAAACTTCGAGATCGGCAGGTAGCTGATGTACGCGGCCGACTGCACACCCGGCAGCGCACGGATCTGGCCCAGCACGCGCGCGTAAAAAGCCTCGCGCGTCGCGACCCGCCGATACTCGGGCATCGCCAGCTCCGTTCGCAGGGTCAGCACGTTCTCTGCGTTGAAGCCAGGATCGATCGCCTGCACGGTCAGCAAGGCGCGAATGAGGAGTCCAGCGGACACGAGCAGAACGACCGACGCAATGATTTCAACCACGACCAGCGCCGAGCGGAATCGCTCTTTCGCGCCGCCGCCGGATCGCGCGCCTTCGCGGAGGCCCGCCAGATCGGCGCTGGACCCGACGCGCAGGACGGGCGCGAGGCCAAACGCAATTCCGGTCAGCGCCGTCAACCCGATCGCGACCAGAAGCACGCGCAGATCGACGCTGGGCGACGCGGCGATCGGCAGCGTTGCCGGCACGAGCCTCGACAGCAGGGGAACCGACACCACGGCGACGGCAATGCCCAGCGCGCCGCCGACGCCGGCCAGAAGCAGGCTCTCCGTCATGAGTTGACGCACGAGGCGCTCGCGCCCGGCGCCGATGGCCGTGCGGACGGCGAGCTCGCGGCGCCGGTTCAGCGCTCGCGCGAGCAGCAGGTTCGCGAGGTTCGCACACGCGATCAGCAGGACGCAGGCGGCCGCCCCGGAGAGCGCAATCAGGAGCAGCCGTGAACGCTCGGAGATGTCCTCGTTGAGCGGGTACACCACGGCGCCCGTATCTTTGTTTTCCTTGGGATACTGCCGCTCCGACTGCGCGGCAATCAGGTCCATTTCCGCCTGCGCGTGCGCCAGCGTCACGCCGCGGCGCAGTCGTCCGACGGCTTCGAGATAGTTGTTCGTTCGTTCCTGGGGCGTGTAGTCCCGCTCACCGAAGCGGGTGGGCGTCCAGAACAAGTCGTTGCTCGCCGGAAAATGAAACTCGCGCGGCATCACCCCGATCACGGTGTACGGGGCGTTGTCGAACGTGAGCGAGGAACCGACGATGCCCGGGTCGCCGCCGAATTCCGTCTGCCAGAGCTGGAAACTGAGCAAGACCGTCCCCGGAGCACCCTGCCGATCGTCAGCCGCCGTGAACTGTCGCCCGATCAACGGGGCGATGCGAAGCGTCGGCAGGAGATCGGCGCTGATGGCGGCGCCTGGCAGGCGACGTGGTTCGCCCGATCCGGTCATCGTCACGGCACGGCCGGAATAAACGCCCATGGATTCGAACGAGGTCGCGGCAGCTTTCCAGTCGCGATAGTTGGGCGCCGATAACTCCATCGTCGAATAGCCGGGCGTCTTCTCCGAGAGCTTCACCAGCCGTTCGGGCTCGGGGAACGGCAGCGGCCGCAGCAGCACGAAATCGGTCACCGAAAACGCCGCGGTCGTCGCGCCGATGCCGAGCGCGACGATGATCACGGCCGTCACCGCGAATCCCGGCGAGCGCCGCAGCACGCGGCCGGTGTAGGAAAGGTCCTGCCTGAGAACGTCGACATGCGCGGCGATCGCGTTCACGATCACGTCGCCGATCGCGCTCAGCATGAGGCCGACGACGGCAATGCCGCTCGCCTGCTGGCGCCTTCGGAGGAACACAGCCCGCATCTCGCCGCCGTATTCGTTCCGGAACGAGGCGGGATACAGGCGCAGCAGTGCCGTGTACAGGCGCATCATGACTCCTTTCCGGCGTGAGTCTTCATGCCCGCGTGGGCGTGAATCCGACGGCGCGGGCCATCCGGACGAGGTTCGTGAGCCGGCGCGCCTCGGCCTTCGCCACCGTCGTCCCGAACGGCGTGATCCGGTAGTAGCGCCGCCGCTCGTCGTCTTCTTCGGGCGCCGGACGCTCGCGGGTCTCGACGACCAGCCCTTGCTCGAGCATCCGTTGCACGGATCGATAGAGGGTGCCGGCGCTCAGCCTGAGCTCGCCGTCGGTGCGGGCTTCAACCTCCTGGATGATCGCGTAGCCGTGCCGATCGTCCTCGGCCAGCGCCAGCAGGATGTGAAACGTCGCGGTGGGCAGCGGGAGCAGCGCGTCGATTTCATTCATACCCGAACTATAGCCACCATCGATATATTGTCAATGGCTATAGACGGAAGCGGCGCGCGTTTGGTTTACAGGGTGAATCTAACGCCGAACGACGGCGGTGTCGTACGTGGGGTCCGCCTTTAGGCGGAACCTACAGCGAGCGCGACAACGAAATGGAAAACGCCTTAGCGGACGACCACGGCGGGCGAGTCGGCGTCGCGCAGGAACAGCGTTGGGGAGCCCTGGCCGTCGGTCGGGACCTGCCAGATGGAGGTGCCCGGTGGTGTGCCGGTCCCAGGTTGCCGAATGGCGTACAGCACGCTCCGGTCGTCCAGCCATTCGATCTGATCGTCGACGTTTCGAGTCTCGGGCAGCACCGTTTCCTGCAGGGTCTTCAAGTCGAGCACGGCCGGGCGCCATCCAGCCCCTACTCTCTTCTTGAATGCGACGCGCGTCTCGTCTGGCGAGAGCGACGGGCACTCGACGCCGTCGTAGACCACGGTCACCCGCTTCGTCGGAATGTGACCCTCGACGAGATACTTGCGGCCGTTGGTCGCCAGCGTGGCAAAAAACTTCGAGGCGTCGCGAGCGAACGTGACGCCCCAGTAGTTGAAATCGACCGCCTCGAAACGCTGACCGTCGCGCCACGCTTCGAACTGCTCCAGATCGGCGATTTGGCCGCCGGTCTGGGCGTCGAGGAGCCGGGTCCGGGTCGAGAAGCCTGCGGACATGTACGAATCGGCCGCCGTGAACAGCGTGTATGCCGCCACGCGACCATCTCGCGAGACGCGGGTGCGGCTCGGAACGCCCGCCATCCGGAACGTGTGACGCACCATCAGGTCGTCGTCCACGACAAAGCCGGTGTAGAAACCGCGGATTTTCCCAAGGCACGTGAACGCGCCGGCGCTGTAGTACACACGCGAGCATTCGAGATCGGTCGTCACTCGCTCGGCGTCGGGCCGCTCGAGCGGCGCGAAGGCCATCAACGCCGATTTGGTGTCGCGGAACACCACATGGGAACGGCGCCGTATGCTCTTGATGTCAGCGGCATCGCGCCCAGCGATCGACGAACCAGCCGCGAACTCACGACTCCGCTTCGGTGTTTTTTCCCTGGCGGCATAGACGTACGCGCCGACACCAACGAGTACCGCGATGCAGAAGCCTGCGAAGACGACGGTTCGGCTACGAGCGGTCATCGAGTTGTAGAAGGTGCCGGCCCAGGCCGGCAAGAAGAGCGAGTGTGGACGTCAACGCAAACGCGAGGGCCGCCATCGGCCCCTGCCAGCTCCAGAGGGCGCCGCACACGATCGCTCCGAACAGTCGTGCGAGGCTCGTGACAGTGCCGATCGCGCCGAGGCGGCTGCCGAGTACTTCCTGCGATCCAAGTCCACTCACGAGCGCCGCGAGGACGCCGTCCGTCGCCGCGTAGTACGCGCCGTAGATCGCCAGACACAAGACCACGCCAGCCGTGTTCAAGGGCAACGCCAGCGCGACGGCGTACAGGATCACAACCAACAGATGGCCGCCGAGAAACACCCGGGCGCGTCCCACACGATCGGCCAGCCGTCCCATCGGGATCGCGAGCGCCAGGAACGCGATGGCCGTCGTGACGTAGAACAACGGCAGGGAGCCGAAGTCCACGCCCGACTGCCGTTGCAGCAGGAGGTACAGAAACGCATCGCCCATGACCGTCGCGTTGAGAAGACCGCCGACCGTGAGCACGGTGCGGAACCGCGGATTGGTCGACGCCTGCCTCATCGACTGCAGCGAGGGTGCCGTCGACCGTCGCGCGCTCGGTGGCTCCTCGATGAGCAACGCCAGCGCCGCCAGCCCGATCAGCGCCGCGGCAAAGCTGAACGCGAACACGACGTCGTAACCCGACATCCAGCGCATCACCAGAAACGCCGTCAGCGGACCGATGACCACGCCGGCGGTGTCGAGGGCGCGATGCACGCCGAATGCGGCGGCGAGATTCGACTCCGAAGCGTGCATCGAAATCATCGCGTCGCGCGGTGCGGTACGCACGCCCTTCCCGGTGCGGTCCACGGCGATGGTCGTCGCGAGCGATAGAGGCGTCCCCGGGACGAGCCACATGGCGAGCTTGCAAACGGCCGACATCCCGTACCCGACCAGGGCCACGACCTTGTGCCGCTGCCAGCGGTCGCCGATGACGCCGCTGGCCAGACGCGCGATCGCGCCAACACCTTGATAGAGCCCGTCGATGAGGCCGAATTGGAGCGGCGAGAACTGCAGATACTGAATCGCGTAGATCGGCAGGATGCTGGCGACCATTTCCGAGGAAATGTCCGTCATGCAGCTGACGAAGCCGAGCACGAGGATGGCCTGAGGAACCAGCACGCCGGCGCGGCGTTCGGACGCGGCCCGGGCAGTGGATCGCAGGCTGGCGATGTCGACCTGATACACGGCGGCTCAGGAACTGAGCAACAGCTACGCCATCACCGGCGCGCGAAGGCGGCGCAATTTCTTCACCGTCCGCCCGCGCGGCCGCGACAGGTTTGTAATCACGCGACCAATCTTGTCCGGCGGTCAGCTTCCGATGCAGCTCGTTGGGAATGCCGACCCGTTCGATCCCGCTACCGTCACGCCGTTAGCCTTGTTCCCGGTGGCGTTGACGTTGCCCGACGCCGCCAGGAACTCGCAACCGACGTTGGTCTCGCCGCTCCCCGTGCCGCCGCTCACGTTGTTCTTGAGCTGATGGCCGCTGCCCGTGAACTGGATGCCGACCAGGCCATTCGCCTTCGCGGTGTTCTGCTCGAGCTCGATCGGGTTCGCCGTGCCGTTGCCCGGGCCGGACACGAGGATGCCATTGCCGGCGTTCCCCTTCCCGCCGCCTTGTCGCCGGCCACCGACTTCTTGACGACGTTCGCGGCGCCGGCCGCCGCGACGATCTCGATGCCGTCGCCGCCGTTGGCCAGCGCGGCGACCTCCGACACGAAGTTGCCGGCGCCCTCGACGTGCACACCGTCGCCGCCGTTGCCTTTGTTCTGGTCGCCGGCGTCGATCTTCAGAATCTGGTTGCCGTTGCCCGACGACCCACACACCGTGCGCGCCGTTCGAAAACGCGTTGGTGTCGGTGGCCGTGTTGCCGTTGCCCTGGATCACCAGACCGGACTCCTGGTTCTGCTCGACCGATCCGTTACGCATGGTGTTGGAGTTGCCGACGAACTGGATCCCGGTCGTATTGTTCTTCCCGTACACGTTGCGGAGATACCGGTTGTTGCCCTCGACGAGCCAGCCGGCCACGCTGCTGTCTTCAGCGTGCACGTCCATGATGAAGACGCGGGCGCCGATGCCGTCGGGCGGCGCGGATGCAGAGGCGAGCACGTGCGCCGTCGGCGCGCCGTCGCTCGGAGTTGGATCGTGGAGCGTGACGCTGCAGCCGATCAGCGCGAACGGCGCGGTGTACTCCCGGCTCACGACGACCTGCTGCGACACGTGCCCGCCGAGCAATCCGCCATCCACCGCGATGACGCCGACGATGATGAAGCCGTCGCCGTTGACGTCCGCGGCCTGATCCACCGCCTGCTGGACGATGTGCCCCTGTTGCAGGCGCACGATGATGTCGGGACCTTTGTTACCCGGGAAGTGCGATCCGCTCGGGTTGAGCACCGTCTGCACCGGTTGCTTTTCGCAGAACCCGTTGACCAGACCGAAATCGATCGTCGGGTCGGAGGCGGAATCCGCTGAGAGCACGACCGTGGCGGGGTTCGGGTTGCTGTCGATCGCCGGATTCGATCCGGCGCCGACGATCGTCTGATCGTGGCCCGCGGGCGTGGTCATCTCGACGATGTACGAACCGGCGCACACGCCGCCGAACTGATAGCCGCCCGTCGCACTGGTCGTCGTCGTCGCCATCACGGCGCCGCCGGAATCCTTCAGCGTCAGCGCCACGTTGCCCAGACCCGGCTCGTTCACGTCCTGCAGTCCGTTGCGATTGAGATCGACCCACACGAAGTCTCCGATCGTGCCGGCGCACTGGGTCGTCGGCGGCGGATTGACGGTTTCGGTGACGCCCGGCGGCGGCACGAATCCATCGCCCGTCTCGGAGCAGATGCGGACGATGCTGTCCTCTGAGGTCACGGTCCCATCGTCGTAGCGCGTGCCGAAGTCCGTGGCCAGATAGTCGCGCCCCTGTGTGGCGTAAATGCACCCGTCGGCGCCCACCTGGAGCAGGTCGCCGCGGAAGCCGCCAGCCGCGAACGTGGTCACCACCGGCACGGCCGTGTAGTCGTCGCCCGGGAAGGTGACCTTGGTCATCGTGCCGCCTTCTTCGTCGTTGGTCACGACGAACTTGGGGCTGGCCGCGTGAAAGGCGACTCCGTCGGGCTCGCTGGCCAAGGGGACTGATTGAACGAACTGCGGGAAGGAGGTGTTGGGAACACTGTTCTCCGGCCGGCGCAGCACGAGCAAAGAATGACCGCCCCCGAACGGATCGCGGTTGGCCGCGAACAGGTACGTGCCGGATGGATCGAAGTAGATGCCATCGATGAACTCAGAACCGACGGTCGCGAAATCCGTCACGCTGCCTGAGACGGGATCCAGGTCGTAGATCGTGCACACCGTTCCAGGCTGAAGAGGAGTACCGAGAAGGTCGAGCAGAGTCGGGAGGCCCGGGTGGCACGCCGCACCGACGTACAGCACGTGATGGCTATTCGGATCGATCGCGATGCCGAGCGAATTTCCTGGCTTGGCCGCCGTCAGTGGAAACGTAGCGGTCTGCACGCCGGTGGACGCATCGAGCTGAAACACGCCCACCGCGGAGTTCGAGTACATGTGCGTGCCGTCGGGATGATTGACGAGTCCGCATCCGCCGGACGTCGCCACCGTGCTATGCGGGTGCAGGGTCGACGTGTTGTTGAGTGTCGGACTGTTCGTTCCGGCGTCGAAGCGATGGAGAACCGTACCCGCGAACCCGAACTCGCAGTCGGCCGCCCACGTGTCGCCGTCGGGCGCGAAGGCCACGCCGCCGAGCACCGTCCGCGCGGTCGTTGGATCACTGGGATCGGTCCCGAGATCGGCAACGCCGTACAGCTCCTGCAGGTAGCCGCTTTCGAGGCCGCCGTTGAACGACTGGCCGGACCCGAGCGCGCGCACGCCCGCCACGGCGGCAAGAGCCGCCAGAATAGCCAAGCCGAGTGCCCGCCGTACGTGAATAGAGGTCGTCATTGTACGGAGGGCATGAGCAACTCGAGTGCCGGAACAAATGTGAGGCATTCTGTGAACACCTAGGCGATGGCGGGGCCAAGCAGATAACGAATCTGTCAGGGTGGTGACGATTCAGCGCTGACGGTGCGATGATCTGCGGCGGTGAGATTCTGAGCAATGAGCGTCGCTGAAAACGATCCGGACCTGAAACAACTTTTCGCGGCGATCGGCGATGGCCGCGAGCAGGATGTGGCTCGCGCGCTCGCGCGGCGTCCGGATCTCGTCAAGGCGCGGGGGACGGAGGGCGACACGCCGCTCCACGTCGCGGCGTACTGCAACGACGCGCGGATCGGCGCGCTGCTCGTGGCTCGCGGCGCCGACCCGAACGCGACGTACGGCGAATCGGGCCACACGGCGCTGTCATGGGCCGTGACCTGTCACGCGCTCGACTTCGCGAACGCGATGGCGCGGTTGGGAGTGGAAGCGGATCTCTTCTGCGCGGCGGGCATGGGATCAACCGAACGTGTCAGATCCTGGTTCGATGACCACGGCGCGCTCCGGCCGAATGCCGCGCGGACCGGGAGCACGCGTCTGGCGGCCAATGGATCACGCCTGCCGTGCCCGCCTGCGTCACCAACCGAGCAGGTATCGGACGCGCTGTATATCGCCTGCCGGAACGGACACGCCGACGTGGTGAAGCTTCTGCTGACCAAGTCTCCCGATCTTGCGTTCAGGGCCTATCACGGCGGCACACCTCTCCATTGGGCGCACTTCAGCGGGTCGAACGACGTTGTCGATCTTCTGATGCAAGCGGGCGCCGACGACACCCTTCGCGACGATGTGCTGCGCGTGACGCCGCGCGCGTTTGGCATCTGCACGCCGGCGAACTGGGGCTTCGGAGATCTCGTGCGCCGGCAGCTGGATCGCGACCCATCGCTCGCGCAGGTGCTGGACGGGACGAGTCCCCTGCACGAAGCCGTCCGCGGCGGTCACCTCGACATCGTTTCGATGCTGCTCGCGGCGGGCGCCGACCCGACCCGGCGCGATCGGAACAACCGGACGGCTGGGGATCTGGCGGCTGAACAGGGTCACGCCGCGGTGGTCGAGGCGCTGGCAACCAATCCACCGTCGCCGTGAATCGAATGTTTGGAACTCCCCCCTTCCGAGGTCCGTATTAACCCGACATGCGACACATCCTTGCAGCGGCCGTCGTCTGCACCGCGTTGATCGCCGGATCTGCGCTCAATGCCCAGCAGTCCAGCCGGCTCTCGAGCTCGCTGGAGCGCGCCTTCGTCGCCAACGGCAAGATCTCCATGGATCTGTCGGCCGGCGAATACCGCATCACTGGAACCCCCGACAACAAGATTCGGATGACCTGGAGCGTTCGGGAATCCGATCGGCTGTCGGACGTCGAGGCGCGGGTCGACGTCAAGGGTTCGGAGGCCAAGATCCTCACCGACGGCCCGATGAACAACTTCCACGTGGACATCGAGATTCCGCAGAAGGCGGATCTCTACATCCGGCTGACGGCCGGCGAGTTGCGGCTCGACCGTGTCGAAGGGAGCAAGGACATCGAGCTGCACGCCGGCGAGATGCGCATCGACGTCAACCGCGCCGAGGACTACCACTCGGTCGACGCGTCGATCTGGGCCGGTGAAATCCACGCCGATCCGTTCAACGTGAGGAAGGAAGGCCTGTTCCGGTCGTTCGACTGGAAGGGCAAGGGACCCTACAAGCTGCACGCGCGCCTGAAGGCCGGCGAAGTGTGGCTGTCGGAGAAGAGCTCGCCGCGTTAGCTGGCAGACCGCTCGTGGTGAGCTTGTCGAACCACGAGCTCGTCCTTCGACAGGCTCAGGACGAGCGTGTCACCTATCGCGCGATCGCTGACTCGTCCTCGAGCATGTCGGCGATCCGGATCTGGAGATTGCCGGAATTCGTAGCGTAGAGCAGCGCCGTCGCCGTGGTGATGACACCGGCGCGCGCCAGCTTCTCGAGCTCACCGTCGAAATACTGCATCCCGTCCAGCTCGCCGTCGCGCATCGCGTCGAGCAGCGACCGTCCCTCCACGTCGCCCTTCTCGATGTAGTCGCGCGTCCGCATCGTCGCCTTCAGAATTTCCAGCACCGCGATTCGCCCGCCCTCGATCTTCGGCACCAGTCGCTGCGAGATGAAATAGCGAAACGACGCCGCGAGACGGGTGCGAACCGTGCGTTGATCGCCGGCCTCGAAGGTTCCGACGATGCGCTCGACGGTCTTCGAGGCGTCGATGGTGTGCAGCGTCGAAAATACCAGATGGCCCGTCTCGGCCGCGGTCAGCGCGATTTCCATCGTTTCCCGGTCGCGCATCTCGCCGACGAGGATGACCTTCGGCGCCTGCCGCAGCGCAGCGCGGAGCGCCAGCGCAAAGGTCGGCGTGTCGCTGTGCAGCTCCCGTTGATGCACGGTCGCTTTCTTGTGCGTGTACAGGAACTCGATCGGATCTTCGATCGTGATAATGTGCTCGGCGCGCGACTCGTTGATCAGATTGATGACCGCGGCGAGCGTCGACGACTTCCCCGATCCGGTCGGACCCGTCACCAGGACGATGCCGTTCTTGAGCGAGGCGATCTGCTCGAGCGAATTCGGCAGGTCGAGATCCGTGAGCGACGGGATGCGGGTGGCAATCACGCGCATGACGATCGCGAACGATCCGCGCTGCCGGAAGACGTTGACGCGAAAGCGCGCGCAGTTCGGCACGGAGTACGACAGGTCGCAGGCACCGTTGTCGTGCAGCGTGCGCAGTGCATGCTCGTTGCCCCCGATCAGCTCACGGGCGACGCGCGCCGTGTGTTCGGTGTCGAGCATCGGCACGCCGTCGATCGCCACCGCGGCGAGCTCGCCATGCTGCTCCACCTGCGGCGGGCGGCCGGGGGAGAAGATGAGGTCGCTGATGCCCGCGCCCGCTCCGAGCATGGCGAGGATCATCGTGTCGGTGAACTTCAGCAGCGAATCGGCGATCTTCGCGCCAAAGAGCTGCGTTTCCAGGCGTTCGGCTTCGAGGGTTGCGCTCATCGGTGAACTCGGCACACGTCTCCGGTACGCTTGTATCGGCACGGCGCGCGTCCGGCGTCAGGGGACCTTGTGAAGCTCCTCGTATTTGGCGCAACGGGAATGCTCGGCCAGGGCGTGCTCCGAGAGTGCCTCCTGGCGTCCGATGTCGAGCGCGTACAGACCGTCGGGCGAACGGCCACGGGACAGCAGCACTCCAAGCTGCGCGAGCTGGTCCACGCAGACCTGTGGAACTACGCGTCAGTCGAACCGCAGCTGGCCGGCTTCGACGCCTGCTTCTTCTGCCTGGGCGTCGCGTCCGCCGGGATGAGCGAGGCGGATTACACGCGCGTCACCTACGATCTGACGTTAGCGGCCGCGACCACGCTCGCGCGGCTGAATCCGGCGATGACCTTCATCTTCGTGTCCGGCACGGGGACCGACGGTTCCGAAAAGGGACGGCTGATGTGGGCGCGCGTCAAGGGCCGCACCGAGAACGCGGTGCGGCGGCTCCCCTTCAAGGCGGCGTATTCCTTCCGGCCGGGTCTCATTCAGCCGCTGCACGGCATTCGATCGAAGACGGCGTCCTATCGCATCTTCTACATGTCGTTGGCGCCGTTCCTGTCCGCGGCGCGGCGCTGGTTTCCGAACGCGATTGTGACGACAGAGCAGTTCGGGCAGGCGATGCTGAACGTCGCGCGGCGCGGATGGCCCACGCCGGTGCTCGAACAGCGCGACATCGCGCGCGCTTCGCGCCTGTAGGTCCGCCCAAAGGCGGACCCCACGTACCGAATCACGACCCACCGTTCTGATTCGGATGTCTTTTGAGGTACGTGGGGTCCGGCTTCAGCCGGACCTTCATCGCGTAATGCGAACCGTCGCGCGGTAGTCGCCCGGTTTGATCGGACCGAGGCTGGCGAACGGATAGGGGGAAAGCGCTTCGAGCGCGATGGTGAGATCGTGGTGGCGGACTGGTTTCAGGTCCACCGTGTGGAGGTCGTAGCTCGCCGAGGCGTCACCGGACGTCAGCACGACAAACCGCACCGTCGCATCGCCGGCCCAGACGCAAATTGCATCGCCCGGACACCGCGAATCCGCGAACACGCCGTCGAAGCGCACCGCCGTGTTGGCGCCCGGCACCACGGCCGTGTTCCCCGGCGCCAGCACCATTCGTAGATCGACCGGTCCGGTCGGCGAACTTGGCGAATCGCCTGTGCACGCGCTCAGCGCGAGCGCGACGACGATGAACAACCTCCGTCCCACCCCCAACCTCCGTCCCCCGAAATTTTAGCTCACTCACTTCTCAACGCCACGATGGGATCGACCTTGGTCGCGCGATGCGCCGGCGCGTACGACGCGGCGATCGCGACAAGCGCGAACATCGTGGACACGGCGAAAAACGTGCCGCCGTCAAGCGGCTCGACGCCGAACAGCAAGCTCTGCAGAAAGCGCGCGCTCGCGGCCGCGCCGGCGACGCCGAGGACAATGCCGAGAGCGGTCAGCATCAATCCCTTCCGCATGACCAGCGTCAGCACCTGCCGGCGCTGCGCGCCGAGCGCCATGCGAATGCCAATCTCCTGCGTCCGCTGCACGACGGCGTACGCGAGGACGCCGTAGATGCCGATCGCGGCGAGCACACCCGCCACGCCCGCGAACACGCCCAGCAACACCGCGTAGAACCGCGGGCGGGCGATGGAGGTCGCGGCCAGATCGGCCATCGGAATCAGCGCATCGATGCCGATGTTGCGATCGACGGCGCGCACGATCTCGCCCACCAGCGGACTGACCGACTGCGGGTTCCCTCGTGTGCGAACGGCAAACGACAAGAAGCCGATCGACGTCTGCTCCTGCCGATGCGTCGAATCGCCCCACCGCTGCTGGAGCGCGAGCATCTGCCGGTACTCGAGAAAGATCTCCGGGTTCCCTTCGCGAGCCGGTGACGTGTTGCGAACATCTTCGACCACGCCCACGACCTGCAACGGCGTGAAGGAGTCCTTGACGGCGTGCCACTCGATGGTCCGCCCGACCGCGCTCGCGGCGCCGAAATAGCGGTTGGCGACACTTCGGCTGATCACGATCACGGGCGGCGAGGTTGGAAGATCGGCGGCGTTGAACTCGCGCCCCTCGAGCAACCGGCTCTCCACCGCCGTGAGGTATCCGGCGCTGACCGGCCGAATGAGCGGCCGCATCGGAACATTCCGCATCTCATCCAGCGTTCGACCCTGCGGCACGAACGTGCCGATGGTGATGGCCTCACCGATGAGGATGCCCGCTCGCGTGAAGCCGGCCGACTCGATATGCGGGTTGGCGCGCAGCCGCGCCAGCAGCGCGTCGATCGTCTCGGTTTTTCTCGCAATCGGGTACTCGGCCGGGAACACCAGTTGGAGCGCAAGCACGTTCGTCGGATCGTAGCCACGCTCGACGGTCGACAGCCTGATGAAGCTGTGGACCAGCAGCCCGGCGCCGACGAGCAGTACCGTGGCCATCATGAGTTGTCCGACAACCAATGCTGCGCGGATCCGCGATTCGCGTCGACCCGCTCCGCTTCCGCGTGGCGTCATCGTCTGCAGCGCGCTGGTCCGCGACAGCTGCAGCGCCGGGAAGACGCCAAAGACGATGCTGCTGAGCGCCGCAATGCTGAACGCGATCCCGAACATGCGCGGATCGATGCCCACCTCATGCCCGCGCGGCAGGATCGATGTGCCAAAACCGAGCCGGAAGATGCCTGGCGCTTCGACCGACGCGAGCGCCTTGACCAGCGCCACGCCGCCGGCGCCGAGCGCCGCGCCCAGCACGCCACCGGCACACGCGAGCACGGCGCTTTCCGTCAGGACTTGACGGATGACTCGTCCGCGGCTGGCGCCGATGGCGAATCGCACTGCCATCTCGCGCTGCCGCGCCGTGCCGCGAGCCAGCAGCAGATTGGCCACGTTCGCACATACGATGAGCAGCACGAACGCCACAGCGGCGAGCAAGACACGAAATGCGGGACGCAGTTCCTGGACGATCTGGTTCTTGAGACCCAACACTTCGAAACGGGGGCCCGGGAGCGGCGGTGCGTCGACGGGACGCGGCGGCCGGATCGCGCTGCCGACGATGTTGGCTTCCTCCATCGCGGCCTGGGCTGACACCCCCGGACCGAGGACGCCGATCAACATGACGCGGGGGGACGGCTTCGACGGATCGAGCGCAAATGGCGCCCAATACTCGGCCGCGCCGGTTGGCAACTCGAAGTCCCGCGGCAGGACGCCGACCACGGTCATCAACCGCGGCGGGTCGCGCTCGAACGTGGCGCTCGCGTTGAAGTCGTTGCGGAATTCGACGGTGGTGCCGATCACAGTCGGATCACCGCGGAAACGGCGGCGCCACGTGTCGAAGCTCAGGACGACGACGTTCGGGTCGGCGTCGTCGCGGGCGTCGAGGGTGCGGCCCAGAAAGGCCCGGGCGCCAAGCAGCGCGAAGGTGTTCGTCGACACGTTGTCGCCCCACAGGCGCGCGACGCCGTCGGCCGTCCGCACGTTGGTTTCACCGTGCGCCACGGCAAAGGCGTCGGTGAGCGTACGACTGCGGCCGCGCCAGTCGAGAAACTCCTGATAGGTGAAGCCGCGCTGCGCGGGTGGACGCCCGGGAAACACCGATGGGACGTTCTCGACGATGCGCGCGAGCTGATCCGAGTCCGGGAACGGAAGGGGCTGGAGCAGCGTCGCGTCGACCACACTGTAGATGGCCGTCGTCGCGCCGATGCCCAACGCGAGCGTGAGGACCGCGACGAATGTGAACCCGGGCGACTTTCGCAGCATCCGAATCGCGTAGCGCGCATCGGTCATGCGTGTATTAGACCCCGATTCCGAACGCTTGACAGCGCCGCGGCATGAGCGAACACTAGTCGAAGCGCGCGCTGGGGCGCCTCCTGTCCGCGGCAAGAGGGTATCGGCCCTCACCCAGTCGGGTTCGCCACACAACTCAACCTTCTTCCGGCCTGACGCAAGCGGACACCAGGCAATGCGGAAGGAAGGTGTCTCGTGACGACCCTGGACAATTGCCGTCGAGAAGCTAGGCGCTGGCTGAAGGCCGTGCGCGCCGGCGATGCCGGTGAGCTCGCGCGTCTGCACCGCGTCCACCCGCAGGCCGGCGTCCTGCCAACCCTGCGCGACATCCAACATGCAGTCGCCCGCGAGCACGGCTATGAGAGTTGGGCGGCGATGCGAACCGCGATCGACCGGCGATTGGCCCAGCCCGCTGCCGCAAGCGTCTCAGGCTTCGGGCATGCCGAGCGGGTGGCCGCGTTTCTCGAGGCCGCGTGTCCCGATGCGGATGCCAGAGGACCGAGCAGCCGGACGCTGTATCTCAATACGGCGATGCGGTTGCTGACGCGTCATCCCGAAGTGGCGGGCGACAGTTTCTATACAAGCGTCGTGTGCGGCGATCTCGCCGCGGTCGAACGGATCCTCGACGGGCGTCCCGAGGCCGCCTCCGAAGCGGGCGGCCCGAAGGAATGGCCGCCGCTCCTGTACCTCGTCAACGCTCGACTCTCGACCGCGGCCGCGCACGAGAACGCCGTGGCGATTGCGCGCGCGCTGCTCGATCGCGGCGCGGACGCGAATGCGCGCTACATCCTGAAGGGCATCGAGGACTATCCCTACACCGCGCTGACGGGCGTCCTCGGACGGGGTGAAGAGGAAGCGCGCACGCACCCGCGCGCCGAGCCGCTCGCGCGGCTGCTCTTCGAGCGGGGCGCGGAGCCGTACGACGGCCAAACGCTCTACAACGTGTTCGCCGACCATGGCTCACGCCAGATGCTTGGCGACGACATCATCTGGCTCCTGGATCTGATCTACATGCACTCCCTGCAGAAGGGACGAAAGGCTGATTGGGACGATCCTGATTGGCCGATGCTCGATCCGTGGGGCCGCGGAGAGGGCGCCGGCTTCCTGCTCGATGCCGCGCGAGACGGCCAGCACGAGAGATTGGTCGAGTGGCTTCTGGCGCACGGCGCCCGTCCGGATGCCGTGCGGATCAAACGGGAGCCGGTCGGCGACGATCCACCCGCGGCCATGCTGGCCGCCATTCGAGACGACCGCGTAGATGCCGCCGAGCGCTTGCTCGATGCTGGTCTGTCGCCGGACCACGAGTACGCGGAACACGGACGCTCGCGGCCGCTGCATCATGCCGCGGGAGCGGATGCGGTCCGCGTGATCTCGCTGCTCATCGAGCGCGGCGCCCAGGTCGATGCGCGCGAGTCGAACTGGAATGCGACGCCGATGGGATTCGCCGTCTTCGGACAGCGTCTCCGCGCGCTTGAAGCCCTCGGCAGGGTCAGCCGGGATGTCTTCAATTTGACCTTTGCCGGGAACGTCGCCCGACTGCGCGAACTGTTCGCCACCGAACCCGACCTTGCGAAAACCGTGAACCGAAACGGGGCCACGCCGCTGATGCGGCTGCCCGACGATGAAGCGCGGGCTCTCGAGATCATCGATCTGTCTCTCGCGCACGGTGCCGATCCGGCAGTGCGTACCGAGGACGGCAAAACTGCGGCCGGCGCGGCGCTCGAGCGCGGTCTCGACGCCGCCGCCGAACGGCTGCTCGCGGCGGTTTCAAGTTGATGCGGTATGCGGTCCGCTCAACGAGGACGCGTTCGTCGCGTTGATGGTGGCGGACGAGCTGGGCTGCGACTTCACGTATGCCGAGCGCTTTCCAGATCCCGCGCCGCTTCAAACAGTTTCCTGAGGAGCAACACGGTCCCCGCTATCCCGCACACCAGGCCCCCGTAGATGCGCGCGCCTGTCGGCACGCCTGCCAGCTGCCCCCGGCGTCTCACGCGCCGGCACGGGCAGCTTGATGAGGCGAAACGCCCCATCCATCACGGACCCGTTCCCTCCCGTCCGCCAGGCTGCCCCACACAGTCGTCTGCGGCTCGTCAGCCGTCCCAGACGATGTGAGCCCCGGCATCGGACATCGCGCCGATGAAGTTCGTCCCGAGGGAGAGCAACGTCCACGCCAGCGCGCGCGGACGTCGCAAGTCGCGTCTCATCAGCAGGTTGGTGCGATTTGTCGTTATGCGCGCTTTTTCACGCGTGTCTTTTTTCGGAGCAGTTCACCAGGGTTCGCGGAGGCCGAGGATGCGAAAACCCGTTGCAATATGCGTTATCGAGGGATCAACAGGAGCGCTTGTCGCGAATTGGCTCGCCAAGTTCTGTTTCGGACCACAACGCATGTCAAGGCGTCAGACTCCAGCGTGACGCGGAGAGGAGCTGGCGATTTGCAAGATGCCGATGGGCCGCCCCCGCGACCAAGCCGGTGAGAAACGCTTCAAACGCACCCTCGCGAACCGAGGCGATGTAGACGGGCACGAGATGTGTCCTGGTCGAGCGCCATCATTCGCGCGAGCCGCAGCGCGTATGCGAAGACGTTCACCGAAAAACCAGCAGGCACGTCAGCTGATGCCCCTCGGGCAGCGGCACGACGCGCGCGGATTTCGAAACCATGGTGTTTGAAACGGCGGCGGCCGTTGCTGCGCGACCAACGCGATCGACAGAACCCGCACGCGCGGCCACATGAGATCTCCCGGAGGCCCGTCAGTATGGCACGGCCCTCGCAGAGTTCACGAACGGATGAGCGTCGCATAGTGCGACCAACTCAACTGCCCGCGGGAGGGTCGACGTGACGAAGCTACGACTGGCTCTGCTGTTCGCGTCTCTGCTCATCATCCCTGTGAGCGTGTCAGCGCAAGACTTCGGCATCATGGAGTCGGCGGAAACGATCAACAAAGGCAACTTCAAGCTTCGCGCAAACCCGATGCTGCTCTTCGGCAAGGGCGCCGACAGCGACATCGGCATCGCCGCCGTGCTGGGCTACGGCTTCACGCCGCGATTCGATCTCGAGGGCGGCGTCGCAATCTACGACGGCGTCACATTCTTCGGCGCCAACGGGGAATACTGGCTCCTCAAGGAGTCGCCGATCGATCTTTCTGTCGCGTTTGGACTCCATCGACGCATGGGTGATGCGACCGCCGACTACAACGGGATCGATTTTACGTTCCTCGGGGGTGGGCACGTCGCGCCCAAGCTCGAGCTCTATGCCGGCCTCGACTTCGCGTTCGAAGGGCTGGGCGTGCCCGGCGAATTCAAGACCGTGCACCTCGTGCCGGGGCTCGAATACAAGATCAACGAGAGCATTGACTTCCTCGCCGAGCTCGGCGTGGCGCTCAACGACAACTCTCGACACTATCTTGCGGGAGGGATCGCGATCTACTTTCGTTAGCAGAGCGGGAAGGGCTGGACAGGCTGAAGCCGTTCCTGCCCTTCCTGCCGTCCTTATCTCTGAACCGTGACGCTCACGCGGTATTCACCGCGGTTGTCTTCCAGGAAGTCGTCGTTCACGCCGAGGTACAGCACGCCGCTCACCGGCGTACGCGCGGTTCGACGATCGCCGGCGGCGAACACTCCTGCGTTGCCGATTCGCGCCAGCAGCAGGCCGGCCGACAGATTTCGCATCGGCGCGTCTGCCGCGCGACGGCCGGTCCGCGATCCAGCCGGAGTGGCCGTGTCGCCGGCGTCGCTGCTCATCTGGATACTGCCTTCGGCGTCGATGGTGACCATATCTCCGGCTTCGACCCACATGCCGGTGTCGGTCCAGCGCTGCGTTGGGTTCACGGTGATCAGCTGTCCCGATGTGCCGACGCCGCCAAAGCCGCCAGCGGTCCCGCGTCTGAATTCGCGCGCGCTGACGACGCCGTCACCGTTCGCGTCGAGCATGTTGAACTCCCGGCGGGTTCGCGTCCATTCGCGCCGAGCGATCACGCCGTCGTTGTTGGAATCGATGCGATCGAACGCATACCGGTCGGATTCGTTGTAGTAGCTGTCGTCCGTGAATGCACGATTCGAGGTGTCGATCCGTGCGTTGCCAATCGTCGAGCCGCTCGTGCCCAGAGCCACCGCCAGCACCATCGGGTACCGCGGCGATTGGCGGCTCTCAAGCACCACGCTGCCGTTCTTCGTGTACACCACCCGGCCATTGACGACGGCAATGCGAAATCGATCGCCGACGGCGTAAACGGTATCGCTGCCCTGATACTGCCCGTTCTCCATGACGTCGGCCGTCTCGTTGGCGTTGAAGCGGAATGCGAAGTCGATCGTGTTGTAGTGCACGTTGCCGTCGCTCTGCGTCAGCCCGGCCATCCAGAACGTGTAGGGCTCGCCCACCGTGAATTCAACGTAGCCGTTGCCCGAGCGGATCATCTGGCGCGACACCGCCGTCGCGTCGTCGCATCCCATGCACCCGCCGGTCTTCTGCAGCGTATGTCCTCCGCGCAGCGTGACATTCACCATGTTGGTCCATTCAATCCGCTGCTCGACCGCCCTGGCCGCTCCGGCACCGCCAAGCAGCATCGGTGCAGCAGTGATCGCGGCCAATGTCCGGATGCGCCGACTTCTCCGTGCGCACATGACCTGTTCTCCTTATTGCCCATCGGTCAAGACGAGCAGAATCAGTGCCAGAGGCACTGGATTCTGCCGTCATCTCATCAGCGTCGTACGGTCGAGATCACGCTGCCAGCAGACGATCGAATCATCGACCTCTCGTGACTAGGGTTGGCTCATCCTGCGCGTCGTGGACTTCGGCATCGGTCAGCACATCGCGGAACAGCGCGCGATAGTGGACCATCGCCTGACGGAGGTCCTCGGTGTTGGCGAGGCCGTGGCTGTGGTGCTGGGCGATGTCACGCGCCGCGCGGTAATTCATCACCACGTCCGGGTGATCGGCGGAGATGTCTTCGACGCGTTGATCGAAATCGCCGACCGGATAGCCGCGTGCGGCCATCACCTCGCCGACGAGTCTGTCGGCTTCGCTGATCGCGCGGCCCGGATCGTCCACGAACTGACCCTGCACGCGCTTCCACGCGCTCGAGAAACGCGCCGCCTCGTCGGGCGTCAACGCATCGATGTGAAGTCCCGCGACGCGCTTGGCGCGAGCCTGGAGCGACGCCTCAGCTTTTCGAACATCGCCCGCCTGCTCCACGGCGTGGTCGTACTCCGGACCGAACCGTTCGCGGAGCTGCTCGCTTCGCTTGCGGTTCAGCACGAACCACGCAACGGCTGCCGCCGCCACGACCGCAATGGCGACGAGCGCCCACATGACGTTTGGATCCATCGCCTCCCCTCCGGCGGGAAGCGATTGCAGATTTCGTTCCGGTGAGGTGTTAGTGAATGACCCGATGAGCGAGCAGGTCGACGGTGCGCACGAGCTCCGCGGGCTGAAACGGTTTTCCGAGATGCATCTGGAATCCCGAATTGAGCGCGTGCTGGCGATGCTCTTCGCGCGTGAACGCCGTCACCGCCGCGGCGGGAATGGTCGAGACGCCGGGGACCGACGACGCGCGGACGTTGCGAATCAACGCGTAGCCGTCTTCGTCGGGCATCGCGATATCGGCGAGCAGCACGTCCACGCGCAGGTGTTCGAGGATCTCGAGCGCGTCGTGGGCGCTTTCCGCGAGCTCCACGCTGGCGCCGTAGGTCTCGAGTGTCTGCGCCATCACTTCCCGCGCATCCGCTTCGTCGTCGACCACGAGCACGCGCAGTCCATCGAGGCGGGTCTCGATGTCGGCGATGGCGGGCCGTGGCGCGGTGCGGTGCACTTCGTCGGCGATCGCGTCGGCGCTGCGGGTCGAGGCCGGCAGCCGTACCGTGAACGTCGAGCCGTGGCCCCTGCCGGCGCTCTCGGCCGAGATGGTGCCCTTGTGCGCCTCGACCAGCTGCTGGGCAATCGACAATCCAAGGCCGAGGCCGCCGTGCGCGCGGCTGGTCGTGCTGTCGGCCTGCCGGAAGCGATCGAACACGCGCGGGAGGAACTCGGCGTCGATGCCGGCGCCGTTGTCGCTCACCTGCACTTCCACGTGCCCTTCCACGATCCGCACGTCCAGCGACACGCGCCCGCCCTTGGGCGTGAACTTGAGCGCGTTGTCGATGAGATTGAAGAACACCTGCTCCAGCCGCCGAATGTCGCCTTCCACGTCAACCGGAGGCGCCGGCGAGTGGTGCAACTCCACGCCGCGCGCCGCGGCCGTCGGGCACCATCGATTCCACGACGTTGCGGATCAGATCGCGCATGTCCACGCGCTCGAGGTGCAACGTGGTCCGGCCCGATGCGACGCGCGAGAAATCGAGCAGCTCTTCGATCAGCCGCGCCTGGCGGCTGGCGTTGTCGGAAATCGACTGCAGCGCGCGGTTGGTCTTCTCGACGTTGAGGGTCCCGCGCTGCAGCATGCCGGCCCAGCCGAGAATGGCGCTGAGCGGCGTCCGCAGCTCATGCGAGACCACCGACACGAATTCATCCTTGAAGCGGTTGGCACGCTCGGCGTCGGCCCGTGCCCGCTGCGTCGATTCGTACAGCCGCGCGCGGTCCAGCGCCTGCGCGCAGTGTTGCGCGACCGACGTCAACAGCGCCTGGTAGTCGTCGTCGAAATTCACCGGCACCGTGAAATGGAAGGCGAGCACGCCGATCGCCGCGCCTTCGACGAGCAGCGGCATCGTCGCGGACGATTCGTAGCCGCCGTCGGCCGCAATCGAGGCCGACCGCCAGTAGCGATCCTGCCAGTCGGTCAGCGACTTGACGAAGACCGGACGGCGGTTCCGCACCGCGTCGGTCGCGCACAAGCCGTCTTCGACCGGGGTGCGGTGAGGCTCCGCGTTCTGCGGGTCTGTCGACTCGCCGTACAGGGTTTCGAACTGCGCCCCGTCCTCGACGAGCATCATCACTTCGCCGGCCGTCGCGCCGGCGACGATGCGTCCGTGCGTGATCACGGCGCGAGCCACGGCATCGACGGTCACCGCCTCGGAGAGCGCCGAGCTCAGCGTGTGCAGGCGGCTGGTGCGCGCGGCCAGACCGCGGTAACGCGTTTCGCTCGCGCGCAAGGCGTGCTCGATGGTCTTGCGTTCCGCCAGTTCCTGGTGCGCCTGGGCGCGCAGATGCTCGGCATCCGATCGTGCACGCTCCGCAAACTCGAGCTGCCACGTGCGATCCAGCGCCCGCGCCGCATACGTCGCATACGCACGCACGTATTCGTGATCGTCGATGGTGAGGTCGCGCGGTGCCAGAAACTCGAGCAACACGACCGCGACGACGCGGCTGCCGATGAGCAGCGGCACGACGACCGCGCCTTCGAAGCGGCCCGAGTCGAGCGGCCCGCCCGGCGGGTACATCGCGTTTCGCGCCTGCCGCGACGCGAGAATGATCGGCGCCCCGCGCCCCACCGCGTCCGCGACCGGCCCGCCTTCCGCCAACGAAATTTTTTCCGTGGGCGGGCCGTCAGGGTAGGCGACGGCGCGCGTGATTTCCGCGGTCTCACCATCGCGCGCGGTCAAGAGCAGCATGCCGGCGTCGGCCTTCAACGCGTGCAGCGGCTCTTGGAGGGCCGCCTCGATCGCCGCGCGCGGCGTGCGCGCCTGCGCCAGCGCCGCGGTGAGCTGCGCCAGTCGGTTCGCCTGTAACGAGGAGCTTTCGGCGGCGACACGCACATGCCGGTCGCGCTGCAGCTGGCGGTAGACGCGCTCGGCGAGGACGCAGAAGATCGCCCAGCCGGCGAGGAACACGGCGAACGCCGAGGCCTGCGCGGGACCGGTAAACTGGAGAACGGTCCCCGGCTCAATGAGGAAGAAGTCGATTCCGACCGCGGCTTGCCCGAGCGCGAACAGGCCGGGCCCGAACCCGCCGTACCACGCGCTGAGCGCGACGGCGAGCGCGACCGGCGCGGCCGCCAGCGGCTCTGCGCCCGAGCGAAGCGTCAGCACCCCGGCGAGCAGGGCCACAGACACCGCGGGAATGGTGAGACCGTAATCGGTCCACCGTACGGACGCTGGACCTGGATCGAACGAGTTCATGAAGTGGTATCCGCCACTATGCGGAACATAGCCGGTTTTTGCGTAAAAGGGACCTAAGCAATATACGGGGCAGACCACCCTTGGCCGCAAGCTCAACCGGCTCAACAAGTTAGGTTTTGGCAGCGGCCATGGCTGTTCCAATCTGCGACGCTTACTTACAGAGTTCACCTACACTTACGCCTCGGAGAGGGTCATGAGCATGTCCATTCGTGTGGCGGTCGCACTTGGCAGTCTGTCGGTTGTGTTGCACGCGCAGGCGCCGGTCCGGAGCGCCGATCTCGTGCTGCGGGGCGGAAAAATCGTCACCGTGGACGACACCCGGCCGGTCGTGGAGGCCCTCGCCGTCAGCGGCGACACCATCGTCGCCATCGGACCGAACGACGAAATCCAGCGGCACGTCGGACCGGCGACGCGCGTCATCGATCTCAAGGGCGGGCTCGCGATCCCGGGCCTGATCGACGCGCACGCGCACTTCACAGGCGTCGGCGACGCAGCCAGAAACCTGAAGCTCGGCACCGCGAAAACCTGGGACGACATCGTGCGCATGGTGGGCGACGCAGCCAAGACGGCGCGGCCGGGCGAGTGGATCCTCGGGCGCGGCTGGCACCAGGAGAAATGGTCGCCGGCGCCGGCGCAGACGATCGAAGGCTTTCCGTTGCACGAGGCGCTCAGCCGCGTCTCCCCCAACAACCCCGTGTGGCTCACCCATTCGAGCGGTCACGCCGGCTTCGCGAATGCGTTCGCGATGAGGATAGCGGAAGTGACGAAGTCCACCGCCGATCCGGCCGGCGGAAAAATTCTCCGCGAGGCGGACGGGAACGCGACCGGGCTCTTCAACGAGCGGGCGATGTCGCTCGTCGGCGGCGCGCTGTCCCGCGATCGCGCGACGCGTACTGCGGCGCAGGTGGAAGCGGACCTGCGGGTGTCGATCGAGCTCGCCGCGCGCGAAGGCTTGTCAAAGGGGTTGACCACGATCGCCGACGCCGGATCGCCGCCGCTGACGATCGAGATCATGAAAAAGGTCGTGGACGAGGGGAAGCTGCCGCTGCGCGTCTGGATGATGCTGCGCGAAACGCCCGACCGGCTCGCGGTGAGCATGCCGAAATACCGGACGATCAACTACGGCGACAGACGGTTCACCGTACGCGGCATCAAGCGGGCGATCGACGGCGCGCTCGGCTCGCGTGGCGCGTGGATGCTCGAGCCGTACGCCGATCTCTCGTCGACGAGCGGCATGAACACCGATACGCTCGACGACGTTCGCCGATCGGCGGAGCTGGCCATCCAGCACGACTACCAGCTCAACGTGCACGCGATCGGGGATCGCGGCAACCGCGAGACGCTGAACATCTTCGAGGAGACGTTCGCGCGCCACCCCGAGAAGAACGGCAAACAGCTTCGCTGGCGGATCGAGCACGCGCAGCACCTGAACGCCGCCGACATTTCGCGCTTCGGGCGGCTCGGCGTGATCGCCTCGATGCAAGGGGTGCACGCGACGTCGGATGCCGTCTTCGTGCTGGCGCGGCTCGGCGCGGCGCGGGCCGAAGAGGGCGCGTACGTCTGGCAGAAGCTGCTCAAATCTGGCGCCGTGATCGCGAATGGCACGGACGCGCCGGTCGAGGACATCGATCCGATTGCGTCGTTCTATGCGTCGGTGGCGCGCAAGCTCACGGACGGCTCCGTTTTTTATCCCGAGCAGCGGATGACGCGGATGCAGGCGCTTCGCAGCTACACGCTCGACGCCGCCTACGCCGGCTTCGAGGAGGCGATCAAAGGCTCGCTGACGGTCGGCAAGCTCGCCGACATCACGGTGCTGTCCAAGGATCTGCTCACGATTCCCGAGGATCAGATTCCGACGACACAGGTGCTGTACACGATCGTCGGCGGCAAGGTGCAGTTCACGAACGCGAGTGTTGGGTCGTCGTCGGATCGGCGGTAGGTCCGGCTAAAGCCGGACCCCACGTACGAGGTCCGCGCGATCGCGAGATCCGTCCATGCGATCGTGAGCTCCGTCTAAACGGTCGTGGGGTCCGCCTTCAGGCGGACCTACATTCTGCAGCACGGTCGTCGTCGCCGGGGGTTCGCGGTACGGGAGCAGAAACACACCGACGAGAAACAGTCCGAGCGCGAACAGCGCGATGTAGCCGCTGGCGGGGTGCAACACGTCTTGCGTGAGCGTGCCGAGCGTGATGCCTTCGACCATCGCGAGGAGCACGCGCTTCAACCATCCGGTTCCCGGCTCGGAGAGCGCGGCCAGCACGACGAATTTCAGCACGAACACCGACCCGAACGTGACCCCCACACTCTGCAGGAACCGGCGGCGGTCCGGGCCGGCCGCGGCGGTGTTCAACAACAGAATCAGGAAGAACACGCTGAAGACCAGGCGCGGCAGCCCGTTCTCGGGGATGAGCATCGCGAAGATCTGGGCGCCTGCCAGCCACACCGTCAGGAACACGATCGCCCCGTTGATGTTGGCGAGCGCGCCGCGCTCCGCCGACAGCAAGTGGTCGGGGCGCAGCGTCCCGCTCTGAATCAACAGTCGAACCAGTAGAACGCCAAGGATGAGCGCGAACAGCGACGGCGGCACGAAGACGAGGCTTTGACCAATCCGGGCACCGGCGCACAGCGCAACGGTCAGAAAGATTACCGGGAGGACGATGGCTTCGCGCGTCGCCGTCACTTTCGTTCGCGTAGCACGCGCGTCGGACTGAAATCGGAGGCGTCGACGTGGAGGCCGCTTTCGAGCGCGGCCTTGAGCTCGTCGGCCGTGTGTACCCGCAACTCGGGATCGTCGACGACCAGCCGTCCGTTCGGCGTCAAGGCGATCGCGCGATCCACCGCAGTCAAGCCTTCGCGATAGAGCACGTTGTCTTCGTAGAGCCGGCCCCACCCCTGGCGATAGAAGCTGTAGGCGATATAGAACTGGGTGCGGGCGTCGCGCACTGCGGGATCGGCGCGCGCGAAAGCGGCGCGAGCCTCGACGAACTGATCGCGGCGAAAGAACGCGAGGCCGTCGTCGAACGACTGCTGATCGATGTCGTATGCGCCCACCGCGTCGGACAGGCCGCCGGTGAACTGGGCCAGCGTCTGCGGCTGCCGCGCGTACAGCCACCCGATCATCATCGCGTAGCTGACCGCGAGCGCCAGGCCAGCCGCACGGGTCGTCCTCTCTGCAATCACAGCAGTCCTGATCTGATCGTGACACAACTCGGTCGACGGTCACGGGCAAGCTGGACTGTATGTGACGGCTGGCTCGATCGTCCGCCTGAAGGCGGAAACCACGTACTGCGATTTCCTCAGCGTCGCGCGACCGCGTGGAGCAGCGTCCCAGGATCAGTTGACTGTTCACGGTCGACAGTCGACAGTCGCCCAACTGGTCGACTACTGTTGCCTGTTGACTCTCGACTGTTGACTGCATCCTTGAACATCCTCGGCGTCTGGGACGGCCACGACGCGGGCGCGGCCTTGCTGGTCGATGGACGGCTGGCGGCGGCGGTCAACGAAGAACGGCTGTCGCGCCGCAAGCTGGAGATCGACTTCCCTGAACGGTCGATCGCGGCCTGCCTCGAGATCGCCGGTCTCGCTCCTGGTGACATCAGCCGCGTCGCGTGCTGCACGGACGACGTCGCCAAAGCCATCGGACGACTGTATCCAGCGTCACGCGAGTCGTACTACCAGCTCCGCCGCCGCCACGCGCCGAATGGCGCGCTGACGGCGCTGCGCACGCGCGCCAAATACCGCATCACCGAATGGGCGCCCAACGCAGCCAGCCGTGCCGCGAATCGCTGGGCGCTTCGGCGCACGCTCGCGCGCGCCGGCTTCGGACACGCCGCGCTCGACCTGTTCGACCATCACGCGTGTCACGCCGCCACGGCGGCCTGCACGAGCGAATTCTCCTCCGCGCTCGTCGTCACCATCGACGGCGTCGGCGACGGGAAAGCGGCGACGGTGAGCCGCTTTCGCGACGGACGCATCGAGCTGCTCGCGTCCACGCCGGCGCAGCAATCTCCCGGTGTCTTCTTCGAGCACGTGACGCGCCTGCTGAACATGCGCGAGCTCGAAGACGAAGGGAAAGTGATGGCCATCGCCGACTACGCGTCGCCGGTGCCTGACGATCGCAACCCGATGCTGTCCCTGCTGACCGCTCGCGGCCTCTCGTTTGCCACCGCCCTCCCCGGGCACGCTCTGCGGCGGCCGCTTGCGGACGTGCACTGGCGCTTTCCAAACGAGCAGTTCGCGTTCATGGCGCAGCGCGCGCTCGAAACCGCGTGCGAAGGTGTCGTGTCGGCGGCACTCCGCCAGAGCGGCGAACGTCGCGTCGCGCTCGCGGGAGGCGTGGCCTCGAACATCAAGGTGAATCGACGGCTCCGCCTGCTCGACGGCGTCGACGATGTCTTCGTGTTTCCGCACATGGGAGACGGCGGTCTGGCGCTTGGCGCCGCGCTGCTCGCCAGCATCGCCGGCGGCGCCGCGCCGCGCGTTGAGCTCGGCGATCTCGCGTTCGGACCTGAATACGCGGACGAGGCCATCGAATCGGCATTGCGAGCGAGCGGCGTGTCGTATCAGCGCTGTCCCGAGCTCGCGCCCGCGGTCGCATCGCTCCTGGCCGACGAGAAAATCGTCCTCTGGTTTCAGGGGCGGATGGAATACGGCCCGAGGGCCCTGGGCCATCGCAGCGTGCTCGCGCGTCCCGATCGGCCTGCGCTCCGCGATCGCCTCAACCTGGTCCTGAAGCGGCGCGTGTGGTATCAGCCCTTCTGCCCCAGCCTGCTCGATCGCGACGCACGCGCCGTGCTCTCGGACTTTACCGGACGGCCCAACCGCCATATGACGATGGCGTACCGGGTTGCGCCCGAGTATCGCGATGCCTTGAGCGGCGTCATCAGCGTCGACGGGACATGCCGTCCTCAGATGGTCGCCGACGACGATCGCGGGCCGTTTGCCGCGCTGCTCCGCGACATGCGCGGGCGCATCGGGATCGGCGCTCTGCTCAATACGAGCTTCAACCTGCACGGATCCCCGCTCGTCTGCTCGCCGCGCGAAGCCATCGAAATGTTTGGAGAAGGTGGAGCCGATGCGTTGGCGATCGGGGCGTTTCTGGTGAAGCGCGGGTCGTAAGGCCGACCAATGTGTCGGCCCCGGGGCGGACACGTGGGTCCGCCCCTACGAAAGTGGTGACGCCGCTACGGGCAGGCCAAACCGACGATGTTCACCGGAAGACCGTTATCGACGGTGCTGACATTGCCGGCGGCGTCGAAGACCGTCAGTCGAACGGAGATCGTACGGGTTGTGCCCGAGCCGATCAGGTCGCCGCACCCGAAGCCCAGGGAGTGCACCACCTGGTCGACGACCACCTTGCCGGCATACAACCACTGGCGCGTGGTGATATCACCAGTGGAGGCACCGGAGTCCACCGTGCAGTTCACGGCCGGCCCCGGACTGATCGTGCACGGATTGGGCGAGAAGGTGAAGCTCGCATTGAGCGGGAAGACACTCGTGGTCGGCGGCGGCTCCGGCGTGAGCTGAACGTTGACCGTCAAGTCCGATGTCGTCAACGTCACCAGCACGTCCTTGACGAGATACCCTGGCGCCCAGTATCTGGCGACGAACGCACCGGCGCTCAGATTCGGCATCGTGTAAGCGCCGTTGCCGTCTGCCTGAAAGCGTTTGCCGATATTGACGCCCTGGATGATTTCGATGTCGGCGAACTTGAGGAGCGTACCCGTCCTTCTCGGAGGTGACCGTTCCTCTTACCGTGAAGATGACAGGAATCGACGTCGTCACCACGGATGTCGTCGTGCTCGTGGTCGGCGCTACCGATGTGGTCGTGGTCGAGTTGGAGGGGGCGTTGGAGCTGTCCTTCGTGCAAGCCGCGGCCGAGAGAGCCACCACCAACAGCACGATCGCACTCGCATGTCGCATATGACCGCCCTTCAAGCGTACAGCGTCGCATAATACCATCTTCGACGCGTACACCATGAGCACTCACGCGGCTCGCGAGTTCCTTATGAAGTGGCAGTTCTGGGCGCTCGAGGCTCAGTTTGCCCTCCTGATTGCCATCACGATCGTTGAAGCGCGCCGCCTGCCGGTTCGGCGCGCGACCGTCGCCGCGGGCTGTGTCCTCGCCGCGGGCGTGTGGCTGCTCACGGCCACGCTGCCGCCGCGAACCAATCGCATCTACTACGACGAGCACATCTATCAAGGCGTCGGCCGGAACCTGAGCGACCTGCGCCGCGCGCAGATGTGCAACGACGGCAATCTCGAATATGGACGCCTGCAGTGCTTTCAAGGGGAATACAACAAGCAGCCGTACGGCTACCCGTACGTGCTGTCGATCATCTATCGCGTGGCCGGCGTCGGCGACGCGGCCGCGTTCCGCTTCAACAACGTTGTCGCCGCGCTGACCGCGCTGACGACGGCGCTGCTCGCCGACCTGTTGTTTGCGAACGCCTGGATCGCAGTCCTCAGTGGGCTGGTGATCGGCCTGCTGCCGATGCAGTTGCAATGGTCGAACACCGCCGCGGCGGAGCCGACGGCTGCGCTCCTGTGCGCGGCATCGATGCTCGCCGCCGTCCATTTCGCCCGCGTGCGAACGACGTCGGCGCTCGTGTGGACGGTCGCTTGTGCGTCCTTCGCGATGACGATGCGCCCCGAGTGCATCCTCATCGTGCCGTTGATCGTGCTCGTGCTCATGCTGCTCGCGCCCGGGGAATTCCGGCAGCGGCGGCTGTGGATTGCGGCCATCGCCGGCGCCGTGGTGTCGATGGCGCCGCTGCTCCACATCGTCGCGGTCCAGAACGAAGACTGGGGCACGACCGGCGATCGGCTGTCGTGGCAGCACGCGATCCGGAACTTCGCCGTGAACTCCCGGTTCTTTTTCTGGGACGAACGATTTTCGGCGCTGTCGGGCGCGGCGGCGGTGGTCGGAGCTCTTGCGTCGGGCCGGATCCGTGAGCGAGTCCTGCTGCTTGCGTACTTCCTGGCGTTCTGGGCGATCTTCCTCTTCTTCTACGCCGGCAGCTACAACTACGGTGCGGACGTCCGCTACTCGCTCATGGCGTACGTTCCGGTCGCGATCCTCGCGGCGGTCGGTTTGTGGCGCATCGCTCACCTGACAATCACGTTAGCGTCCCGCCATCCCAGCGATGGACGTGTGTTCGCGGCGATCGTCGTCTGCCTCGTCGTTCAGTTCTTGTGGTACGTGCCGCTGGTGCGCGCGACCGGTGAAGAGGCCTGGGCGGCGCGCGCGGACGTTCGCTATGCGAAGGAATTCGTGACCAGGCTGCCGCCCAATTCAATCGTGCTCACGCACAACCCGGCGATGTTTCACGTGTGGAGCGTGAGCGCCGCGCAGATGTCCCAGGTTCGCGGCAGCCCCCGGCACATGGAGCAGCTGTTCACGCGGTACGCAGGGGGCGTCTATCTGCACTGGAACTATTGGTGCAACGTGGCGGACCCGCTCCAGCGATCCTTCTGTCAGGCCGGGCTGGACGGCTTTCCGCATGAGCTCGTCGCGTCCGCCCGCGAGCGCGACTATGACTTTGCCCTCTATCGCCTGAAGCCCGCCGAGCCCCCCCTGACCGACATGGTGAGGTAGGGTGTAGAATCGCCCTCGATTGCTAGCCGTGCTCGCACGCTGAAAGGGTGCCGAAGCCCTGAGGTTACGTGCAAGCCCGGCTTAGGCGCGGCCGCCCTGGCGGCCGCGCTTCTAGTAACGAAGCGACGCTCCACGCGTTACTAGGCGGCTTGAAACGGAGCTTCGTTACAAAGGACGGACCCGTGAGACACCAGACTTCCCGTCGGGCGCGGACGATCCTCCTGTCGGCGGCGTTGCTCATCGCCGCCTCTCTGACACCGGCCGCCAGGGCCGCCTCCTCGATCGACGGCCTCTGGGACGCGATCGTCGTCGCCAATGGCGTCGAGATTCCCTTCCGCTTCGAGATCGCAACCAACGGCACGGCCGTACAGGGGTTCTTCTTCGAAGGGGATCGGAAAATCGAGTCCACGTCGGGGACGTTCGCCGATGGTGTCTTGAAGCTCGAGTACGACTATCTGAACACGACGCTCGAAGCCAAGTTCGCTGACGATCAGTTGACGGGCACGTATCGCAACAATCGACCCAACGCCCGGCCGCAAGAGGTGCGCATGCGCCGGTTCGCGCCGGTGGCGCTCGGCAACCAGGATCCGCCGTCGCTCGCGGGCACATGGGAGATGCGCCGCCTTGCGGAAGAAGTGACGGCGCCTCGCGACACGCGGACGTGGCACGTGTTCCTTCGCCAGTCGGGCCCGGAGTTCTCCGGCTCGATCCTGCGCGTAGACGGCGACGTCGGCACGTTGGTCGGGCATTGGACAAACGGCAAGCTCACGATGAGCCATTTTGCCGGCGAGCGGCCGAACCTGTTCGAGGCCACGCAAAATCCCGACGGCACGCTGGCGGTAACGCTCAATGGCAACGCGCACTACCTCGTGGTGCGCAAGAGCGAGGCGCGCGCAAAGGGCATTCCGGAGCCGCCCGATCCGTCGCGCTACACCAACGTGAAGAATCCGACCGAGCCGTTCCGCTTCAGCTTCCCGAACCTCGAAGGGAAGACCGTCTCGAACAGCGACGCGCAGTTCCAGGGCAAGGTCGTGATCCTGTCGATCGGGGGCAGCTGGTGCCCGAACTGCCATGACGAGGCGCCGTTCCTCAGCGAGCTGTATCGCGACTACCAGGCCCGCGGCCTCGAAATCGTCGGCCTGATGTTCGAGAACGATCCGGACTCGAAGGTCTCGATTCCGCGCATCCGCGCGTTCATGCGGCGCCACGCGGTGAAGTACCCGATGCTTCTCGCCGGGACGACCAGCAAGACGCCGACGACCAAGGCCATCGACGAAGCCCTGCCGGACATCGTCAACTTCGGCGCGTACCCGACGGCGATCTATCTGGGCCGCGACGGCCGCGTGCGCAGCGTGCACGCCGGGTTCGCCAGCCCCGCGACGGGCGAGGAACACGTGCGGTTGAAGAAGGAATTGCGCGCGCTGGTCGAACAGCTGCTGGCGGAAGCGGCTCCGGCTAAGAGCTGGCAGCCGGATCAGATTTCAGAGTTCAGATTTTTCGATTCGGATTGCCGATTGATCTGAATTCTGAAATCAATCTGAATCTGAATCGTCGCGCGATTCAGTACACCCAGCTCTTGAGATCTGCGCCAGGCGGCGCCGTCTTTTTCATCCACTGCGTCATCGCGGGCAGGTAGCGCTGGTGGACCGTCCGGTTGCCGACGGCGTTCGAGTGTTCGGTGTCCCCTGTGAAGCAGTGCTCGCGCCGCTCGCCGTAGATGACTTCGGCCTCGGCCGACGGCGTGGCGCGCATCAGAAATTCTTCCATCTGGTACACGGCGTTGTTCAGATAGCCGTTGTCCATCGTGCCGCTGGTGATGTGAATCTTGCCGCGCAGCTTGCGGCCGAGCGTCGCCCAGTCTCTGGCCAGGATGTAGCGCAGGTCGTAATTGTCGCGCCAGTATTTCGCGACGTCGGGATCGATCGCGCCGGTCTCCTTATCGTATAGCGGCTTGTAATAGCCATCGTCGCCCACGGGACCGAACACCGATGCCCACGCGTCGTGCTGCCCGCCCGAGCGTCCGTGCGTGCCGAGCGCAAGCTCCACGAGATTGCGATCCTCGAACGTCGAGTACAGGTGATCGCGGTAGTCGCGATACCCCGGCTTCGGCGTCCGCTTCCACGGGTTGTCTTCGTAGTAGTACGCGTTGCGCTCGTCGTAGATATTCACCGAGCGATAGGAACGGAAGTCCACCGGGTCGGGACACAGCGCCCAGGCGCCGTTGTACGCGTCGGGGTACATCACCTGCACGCCGAACGCTTCCCACCCGCCGGTCGACCCGCCGATGGTCGCGCGCGCCCAGCCCTGGCCGATCCCGCGGAACTGCTTCTCGATCAGCGGGATGAGATCGTAGGTGATCGCGTCGCCGTACGGACCGTTGTTCGCCGAGTTGACCGCGTACGAGTCGTCGAAGTACGGCGTCGGGTGCTGCACCAGCACGTGAATCATCCGCGGGAAGTGCGGACCGTTCCAGTCTTTGGAGAACTGATATGCGGCCTCCTGCTGCGGCCGCTGCTGCGCCGACGCGTTCGCATCCGGCGGCGTCTCGCGCCAGCCGTCGCTGCCCATGCTGCTCGGGAAGTGACCGTGGTGGATGACGAGCGGGTAGCGCGCGTTCGGGTGCGTGTCCCAGCCGGACGGCAGGAGCACGATCGCGCCGAGATGCATCGGACGGCCCCAGAACTTCGTCAGGCGATCGTTCTGCACCCGAATGTGTTTCACCTGCGCCGTGTCCTTCGGCGGCGCGATCGGCGGAATCTCCTGATCCATGGAGATCTTGATCGTGCCGCTCGACCGAGCGTCGATGCGCATTTTGACCGGCTTGCTGTACAGGTTGCCTGGCTTGCTGGCCCCTTTCTGGCCTTCGCCTTGGTCCATCGGCAGCTTGACGGTGTAACCGTCGGATCGCCGGAACGTCTCGTACTTGTTGACCAGCGCCTGCACCCAGTAGTCGCCGGCGGGAAGATCTTTGAGGCTGCGCAGCGGCCAGCCGACGATCTTTTCGTCGATGACGACGTCCTGGTCGGGTTTCAGCGCAGCAACGTCCACGCCGAAGATCGGCCGGGTGGTGTTCGCCCGGTATTGGTCCGTTTGCGTGCGCGGCTCGGTGCGACCTTCGTCGGAGATGAAGAGCAGCACGCGGCCGTCGAGCGGCGTTGCGCTGCGCGCGGCCGGGAACGAGATGGCGAAGCGCACCGGCCCGCCCTCGTCTGCCCGGGGCGTGAGCGACCACCCCGCCAGGGTGACCGCAACCCATCCGAGGAAGGGCAGTCCACGCCGAATCAGGGGCATGATCCGACCATGCAACTCGTCCGTCATGGCGGTCGAGGGTACCATGGCAGGTGCTAAGCTCGCATTTTTTCACATGAGCTGGCCAGGGAACTCGTGCAAGAAGGTCGCGGAGCGATGCTAAGATCGGCCTCCGCAGCGCGAATGAGCATGAAGATCACCCAGCGCGAGGTACGAGGGGTCACGATCCTGGACCTCGAGGGCCGCCTCGTGATGGAAGACGGCGTTCCACAGCTGGTCGAGCACCTGAACGCCCTCATCCGTCAGGCGCGCCGGCGCATCCTGCTCAACTTCGACAAGGTGACGTATCTCGACAGCGCGGGCGTTGGCGCCATTGCCTGGAAGTTCGCGACCGCGCGCAGACGCGACGTGGACGTCAAGCTGGTGAACCTGCGCCGCAAGAGTCACAACGTTCTGAAGACCACCAGGCTGCTGACGGTCCTGAAAGCGTTCGAGTCGGAGGACGAGGCGATCGACAGCTTCGCCGACACCGACGACGACGATGTCAATCCAATCTTTACGTGAGGCGCTCGGCTGAAGACGCGAGGCGCTCGGCTGAGAGCCTTCGCGCTACCTTTGGAGCGTGTGTTTCTCGAGCATCATCCGGCGGACCACTGACCCATAGACGTTCCCGTCACGATCGACGCCCACACCTTCGGCGCCGCTGTGCTCCTCGGTCGTCGACTCGATGTCCTCGATGAACAACTTGACCGATCCGTCACGAGCGCTGCCGATGCGGATGCCCTTCTTCCAGCCCGGCTCGTCGGGTCCCCACGATTCGGAGTCCGCGACGTAGATCGTGTCGTCGCTGGTGATCGTGATGCCGCTCGGCCGGCCGAACTGGGCCCATTCGTCCAGGAACGTGCCCTCCTGATCGAAGATCTGGATCCGGTTGTTCGCGCGATCGCCGACGAACAGCCGTCCGCGTGAGTCGACCGCGATGGTGTGCGGCACGTTGAACTCGCCGGGCGCGGATCCGCTCTTGCCCCACGCTTTCACGAGTTTTCCGTCTTTCGACCACTTGCTGACGCGATTGATCGGCCCGCCGACGGCGTGGCCTTCGGTGATGAAAGTCTCCCCGCTCGGCGTGGTGACGACATCTGTCGGCTCGTGAAGGTTGCCGATGGTCATCAACAGTCTTCCCTGCGCGTCGTACTTGAAGACCTGGAACCCCTTGCCGTCTCTCCGCTGCGCGTCGCTCACCCACACCGATCCTTGCGCGTCCACGTGAAATCCGTGCGGGAAGACGTACGCGCCAACGCCCCAGCTCCTCAGCACGTTGCCTGCGCGATCGAAGACGAAGATCGGCGGTTCCGATCGGCCAGCGCACGAGTTTTCGAAACAGCGGTGGACGACGTAGATGTTGTTGTCGGGACCGGGCTCGGCGCCGATGACGGCGCCCCACTTGAGGCCGGCCGGCAACTGCGCCCAGTTGGCGTCGCGACGGTAGGGATTCGGCAGGTCATTGATCGGCGTCGTGCGTTTCCACTTCGGCTCGCCGGGCGTTTGAGCCATGCCGAAGACCGCGAAGAACGTCAAAATCAACGCAGAGGGCAGCTGTTTCATGACAACCTGTGACGTTTGAAATGATGGCGCGAGACCCGCGGGTCGTGGTACAAGTTCGGTCACGTACGCCTGTAAAAGTCGATAGCTGCGAAGAGGGACTGCATATGAAAAATCAGACCACCCGTCGGGATGTTCTCAAGGGAAGCCTGGCCGTGGCGGGATTGGGTGTCCTCGGCGTTCCGGAGTGGGTCACTGCCGGCGCTCGCGCAAGGCGAAACGGAAGTGCCGTTTACGGACCTTCCGGAGAACGTGCGGTTCGAAACGCCGCCCGATCGGCGGCTGCTCGACATCCGCACCATCAGCGGCCAGTTCACGCCCAAGGACAAGTACGCCACCACGCAGCACTACGGTCACCCTGAGATCGATCCGGCCACCTTCAAGCTGAGAATTTCGGGACTGGTCGATCGCCCCAAGGGCCTCACGCTCGACGAGCTCAAGAAACTGGGATCCAGCGACCTCGTCGCGGGGTTCGAGTGCTCGGGCAACCGCGGGCCGGTGCAGGGCCTGTGCGGCAATGGCAAGTGGACCGGCGTCCCGGTGAAGACGGTGCTCGACTCGGTGGGTGTCAAAGCATCCGCGCGCGAGTTCGTGTTCTTCGGCGCCGACAAGGGCGAAGAGGAAGTCGAATGGCGGACGCAGAAATACAAGATCGATGTCCCCTTCGGCCGCAGCCTGAATCGCGAAAAGGCGATGTCCGCCGAGCCGATGCTCATCTGGGCGTTGAACGGTGAACCGCTCACGAAGCATCAAGGCGCGCCGCTCCGTCTGATGGTGCCGGGCTGGTATGGCGTCGCCAACGTGAAGTGGCTGTCGCAGATTCACGTGCAGGAAGACGCGTATCTCGGCAAGTACCAGGCGCGTTGGTATCGCACGGTCCGCGGCGAGATGATCGACGGCGAGCTGAAGTACATGGAAACGGCCGTTACGCACATGAACCTGAAGTCGTTCATCGCGCGCGTGACGAAGGCCGGCAACGCTCACAAAGTGCTGGGCGTGATCCTGAACGACGGCACGCCGATCAAGTCGGTCGAGGTGAAGGTGGACGAAGGCCCGTGGCAGCCGGCCACGCTGGATCCGTCGATCAAAGAAAAGCATTCGTGGAAGCTGTTCACGTACACCTGGAACGGCGCGACACCCGGTGCGCACACGCTGATCTCGCGCGTCACCGACGCCAACGGCAAGGTGCAGCCGACCGCGGCCGAGAACGAAACGAAGAAGTCGTTCCTCGAGGAGAACTCGCAGGCGCCGCGCAAGGTCATGGTCTCCTAGGGTATTGCAGGATTGACGGATTGCAGGATTGCAGGATTGGATTGAAGAATTCTGCCCTCCTGCAATTCTGCATTCCTGCAATGTCGCGAGTACCATTCGGAGGTGGATAGCACCTGGCGCCTCATCAGGGCCGCAGCTCGCGGCGAAGCGCAGGTCGGGTGGGCGGATAACATCCTGCCCGACGACCCGCGCCGGGCCCTGATCGACCTCTACCTTCCCATCTGCAACGCATCCGCGGCCCGGCCGATCACGGTCGGGCATCTCGGCCAAAGTCTGGACGGCTTCATCGCGACGCACGAAGGCGAGTCGCAATGGGTGACCGGTGCGGAAAACCTGCTGCACATGCACCGCATGCGGGCGCTGTGCGACGCCGTCCTGGTCGGCCCTGGCACGGTCGCGGCCGACGATCCGCAACTCACCACGCGCCTCGTAGACGGGCCAAACCCGTTACGGGTAGTGCTGGACCCCACTCGCGGTCTCGAACCGCGGTACCGCGTGTTCACCGACGGCGCGGCCGAGACGCTCTATTTCTGCGCGCAGTCGCTGGTGAAGCCCGGCGAGCACCACGTCGGCTGCGCGCACGTCGTCGGCGTCGACGGCACGCCCGATGGCGGCATCGATTTGCACGCGGTCGTCCGACACCTTCGCGCGCGCGGCTGCGCGCGCCTGTTCATCGAGGGCGGCGGCGTGACGATGTCGATGTTCCTGGCGGCCAGCCTGCTCGATCGCCTGCATATTGCCGTCGCGCCGCTGCTCATCGGCGACGGCCGGCCGGCGATTCGGCTGCCGGCCCGCGCCGCGCTCGGCGACTGTCACCGACCGAAGTATCGAGTGTTCAGGATGGGCGGCGACATCCTGTTCGACTGCGATGTGACGAGCGAAGAAACAGAGAGCGCCTCCGAGTCCGAGCCGCTGGTCACGCGGGTGATCTAGTCGCAGGCGCAAATTTCTTGCCATTTGGGGTCTGATCCGGGATCAGACCCCGGAACTTGTCCGCCGTAGCTCGCCGCTGTTTCAGGCGAGCGAAGGCGGAAACGCCGCGAGATCTTCGTGCGAGACGACGATGCGTGATTGCCCGGCGTCGACGTGCGCCAGCCGCCGCGTCAGCCAGTCCGCGATGACTTCTTCCTCGTAGGGCGCCAGCTCGAGCGCCGCATCGGCCCATCCCTGAATCAGAAGCCGCTGCAACTCCCGCGCGTCGGGACCGATGCGCCAATCGCTACGTTCGCGCTGCACGCGATACCCGGCGGCGGCGAATGCCGCGTCGGCGCGGGCGACCGCATCGGGCCCCGCGGCCGGACCGAATCCCTTGTCGCTTTGTTGCTGGTGGAGATTCAGGAGCGCGCACATCACGCCGTCTTCAGGTTCGGCCGGCGTGCATTCAGAGCGGCCGGTGTACGTGAGCGCGAAGAGGGCCACGGCATTGTTCGCGCGACAGCGCTGGGCAAGCCACTCGAGATACGGTGCGGACACCAGGTCGAGCAGCGCAGACGCCGTCACGAGATCGCGTCCGTCGAAGATCTCGGGTGCGTCCCGCGCGCCGAGGTCCACCTCCCGGGTTTCATGCGGCGCTGCCGAGAGCAGGGACGCATCCTTGTCGACGAGGAGCCACTCCTGGCGGGTGTCCAAACGCGGTGCAAGGTACCGCGGGTTGGATCCGGTGCCGCTGCCGAGATCGAGGATCTTCACCGGACGATGGCGCGGCAGCGCCTCGGCCACTGCCTGCGTCAAGCGTGCCGATCGCGAGACGGCATCGAGCGGCTCGCGCAGCGCCAGCCAGTGAGACAGTGGCGCGTTCATGACGGTCCGCTCATCCTGAGCCTGTCGAAGGATGAGCGCCGAGCTCACGGTTCGACAAGCTCACCATGAGCGTATCCATTTCTCGCACAGCAGCGTCCCACGTCGGTAACTGTTCACGCACCCGGCGCGCGTTGTCGGCGAGGCGTGTGCGGTGGCACGGATCGTCGATGACCTTCGCCAGTGCTTCCTTCAGCGCGTGCACATCTCCAGGCGCCACCAACATCCCGGCCGCATCGTCGCCGGGCCCGACCAGATCGGGAATGGCGCCGGTCATCGTGCCGACGAGCGGAATGCCGCGCGCCAGTGCTTCGGCCGCGGCCAATGAAAACGTCTCGGACAACGTCGGCAGCACGGCCAGGTCGGCGCTGTCGTACAGCGCTTCAATATCCTTCGCGTCCAACTCCCCTGCGAGGGTCACGCGATCGTCGAGCGACAGCTCGGTCAGCAGCGCTCGAAGCCGCGCAGTGGTTTCCGGATGTCGAGTCGTGCTTCCCGCGCACGTCAAGCGCCAGCGCCGGTCGGTGAGCGACGACAGCACGCGAAACAGCACGTCGTGCCCTTTTCCTGGATTGAGGGTCGCGACGGTCACAAGATGAAGCGCGCCCGATTGCAGCGATCCGCGCGCCAGAGGCGCAGGGTCCGTGCCCGGCTCCACCAGCGCGATCCGATCGCGGTTGACGCCGTACTGTCCGAGCCCATCGATCAACGTTTTGCCAACGGCCACGATACGTGGCGCGGCTGCGAGGGCGCTGCGCTCGTCGATTTCGAGACGCCTGGCGACCGCTCGATCGATCCCGATTTCCGCCGCGAGCAACGAATGAACGACCGGCACGATCGACAACCGCAGTGTGTGACGTTCGACGTGCGCCGGCATCGCACTGTAGGCAAGGCCGTCGACGACGACGAGCGTGCCGTCGGGAATCGCCGCGAGGACACGATCCGCCTCCTCGAGCGCCGCCGGCGAAGGGTGCGGGAAGCTGCCCTCGAGCTCGCGAACGTCGATCGACCATCCCCGCTCGCGGAGGCCACCGATGATTCGGCGGTCGTACTCGTAGCCGCCGGTACGCGTCTCCAGCCGTCCGGGGACGATGAACACGAGGCACCGCGCCATGGTGAGCAGCCCGCGAGTACCGAGATCGCGCCGAGCACGCGGCCGTCGTATGCCGCGGCCGCGATGTGGGATTCGTGCAGCGTGACCCTGACGCTTTCGATTGCGCGCGCGCCGTCGCCGAGGTCGCCGTTTCCGATGGCGGCCGCCAGGCGATCGAAGACGACTCGCGCGAGGAACTCGGTCGTCGTGTTGCGCCCGGCGAACGCCGTCTCTTCGTCCAGGTTCTTGTAGGTCAGCGCGCCAAGGATCGCGTTCACGCTGTCCGTCGCGCGGCCGATGTCGACGACGATGCCGTCGGCATCCAGGTCGGGTCGGCGAAACTCGACATCCACGATGTAGGTCGCACCGTGCAACTGGCGCGCGGGGCCGAACACCTCGCCGCGAAGGCTGTGGGCAATCATCATGTGACCGCGGACGGTGACGCTATACATAGGTGATCCGATGGCACAACGTGTCGCCTGGTCCGGCTGCCAGTCTGGCCATCACGCTCGGCAGCGAGTCGAACTCGCTTTCGCCGGTAATCAGCACATCCAGGACGGGGTCGGCCAGCAGCGTCAACGCGAACGCCATGCGGCGTCGCGTATCCCATCTGGCCCGTTGAGACGCGGCGACGTGGCCGACCTGCGACGAGCGCAGCGTCAGGCGGCGCGCGTGAAACGCGCCGCCGAGCGGAGCTGGAACGGCGCCGTCGCCATACCAACTGACTTCGACGATGGTCGATTCGAACCCGGCGACGTGGAGCGCGACCTCCAACCCTGACGCCGATCCGCTCGTGTGAACGACGACGTCCGCATCTTCTGCCGCCGTGTCTGGTGTGGCGAAGCGGACCCCCAGCGTCCGCGCGACTTCCGCTCGGCGCGGGTTGACGTCGATCAACTCGACGTCGCATCCGGTGATGCGACCCGCCAGAAACGCCGCCAGGCAGCCGACGGTCCCGGCGCCCACGATCGATATCCGGTCGCCGACATGCGGCCGCGCATCCCACAGCGCGTTGATCGCCGTCTCGAGATTCGCGGCCAGCACGGCGCGCTCGGGCGGGACGTCCGCCGGGAGAAGATAAACCGCCCGGGACGCGACCACGTACGACGTCTGATGCGGATAGAGGACGAACACGTGGCGGCGCAGCAGGTCGTCCGGTCCTTCCTCAACCACACCGACATTCGCGTAGCCGTACTTCACAGGCGCTGGAAACTCTCCGGCCTGAAACGGCGCGCGCATGCGCTGCACTTCGGACGCCGGCACGCGCCCGCGAAAGACCAGTGCTTCAGTTCCGCGGCTAATCCCGCTGTAGAGTGCCCGCACGCGGACGTCGGCGGCAGATCGCGCAGGCAGCGGTTCGTTTCGAATCTCGCCGATGCCCGGCGCGGCGATCCAGAACGCCCTCGCGGTGTCCGCGCGCATCCGCTCATTCTGAAGCCTTTGCGGCGCGCGATACAATCCAAACGCGTGCCGTTGACCCTGACAGACTGGTACCTGGTCAAAGCGGCAGCTGTGCTCGCGGGCATCATGACGATCGTGATCGCCCGACGCGCGCACCACCCGTTTCCGCGATTCGGACCGGCGAACGCGACGACAACCGCGCGCGCGGTGCTCGTGGCGCTTACGGCCGGCTTCATCGGCGAAGCTGTCAACGTCTCAACGGCCGCGATCGCGGTAGGTCTCGGCGCCATGGCCGCCGCGCTCGACGGCGTCGACGGGTGGCTGGCGCGGCGAACGAAGATGGTGAGCGACTTCGGAGCTCGGTTCGACATGGAGGTCGATGCGTTGCTGATTCAGGTACTGGCGATTCTCGTCTGGCGGCACGGAAAAGCTGGTGCGTGGATTCTCGCGTCGGGTTTGCTGCGGTACGTGTTCGTCGCGGCAGGCTGGGCCTTGCCGTGGATGCGATCGCCGCTGCCGGGCAGCTTTCGCGGCAAGGCGGTGTGCGCCGCTCAAATGGTCGCGCTCTTGCTGGCGCTGAGCCCCTTCGTCGAGCCGCCGGCAAGCGTCGCTATTGCCGCCGCAGGACTCGGGGTCTTGTCGTATTCGTTTCTAGTTGACACGATCTGGTTGTGGGATCGGCGATGAACACCAACCTCCGTCCCTCCTGGAAGAGGGTTCTGCTGCTCGCGGCAGCACTCCTGCTGCTCGACGCGTCGGTGACATTCGAGAACGTCTGGCCGACGCCGCGCGTGTGGTGGGTCGGCGGGCTGTCAATCGAACTGGCGGTGTGCCTTCTAGTGATGGCGGTCGTCACATGGCGCCGCCGGCAGCCAGTGTCGCGGAAGGCGATCGGCTGGTTGAGCGTCGTCTGGACGACGTTGGTATTCGGACGCTACGCGGACGTCACCGCGCCGGCGTTGTACGGACGCGACATCAACATGTACTGGGATGCGCAGTACATGCCGGACGTGGCCGCCATGATCACGCGCGTGACACCGCTGTGGTTGATCGTCACGATCGTCGCGGCGCTGGCGTTTATCATCGTGCTCGTGTATCGCCTGGTTCGCTGGGCGTGGACTGCAGTCGCCAGCGCGCTCGCTGCGGTCCCGGAGCGCCGAGTCGTCATGGTTGCGGCAGGCGTCGTGATGACGCTCTTCGCGGCGAGCCGGGTCGGACAGTCCAAACAGTCATGGGTGTTCAACGGCGCGGAATACCAAGTCGACAATAGCTGGCTGTTCCCGACACCGGTGATCTCGATCTACGGGCACCAGGTGCGCCTGGTCGTGGCTGAAGCGTTCGCGCCTGCGACGCCTTTGGCCGCGACGCCGGCCATGGATTCCGACCTCTCCCGCGTCAAGGACGCCGACGTTTTCGTCGTATTCATCGAGTCGTATGGCGCCGCGGCATTCGAGCGGACCGAGATCGCCGGCCCGCTTGCGGCGAGCCGCGCGCTGCTGGCGGCTGCCATTCACGACACGAAACGCAGCGTCGTATCCGCCTACGTCGAATCACCCACTTACGGCGGTTCCTCGTGGCTGGCCCACGTCAGCCTGCTGTCGGGCGTGGAAGTCCGCGAGGCGAGGACGAACGCGCGGTTGCTGGCCGAGCGCCGCGATACGCTGGTGCGAGCGTTCGGCCGCCAGGGCTTTCGAACCGTCGCGTTGATGCCCGGCCTTCGTGGACCGTGGCCCGAGGGCTCGTTCTATGGTTTCGACGAGATCTACGGCACCGACCGGCTGGCGTACGAGGGCCCCGAGTTCGGGTGGTTCGCGGTTCCTGATCAGTTTTCGCTGCACCGGCTCGACGCGCTCGAGCTCAATCGAACTTCCCGACAGCCGGTCTTCGTGTTCTTCCCCACGATCAGCCCGCACTTTCCGTTCAGCCCGACGCCGCCGTATCAGCCCGACTGGCGGCGGATGTCGTCGACGGACCCGTACGATGGACCGGATCTGGTGCGCGCCTACGAGCGGCAACCGGACTGGGAGCATTTCGCCCCGGACTACGCCGACGCAATGTCGTACGAATTCGCATCCCTGGCCGGATATTTGCGTGAGCACGCCGGCAAAGATGTCGTGATGATCATTCTCGGCGACCATCAGCCGCCGGCCCTCGTCTCGGGTGAGGGCGCTTCGTGGAACGTGCCCGTCCACATCGTCACGAGCCGGGCCGACCTCGCGCAACGCTTTGTCACGGCGGGCTTCCGTTACGGTCTAGCTCCGCCACAACCGGTCATCGGTCCCATGCACAGACTCCTGCCGCTCCTGCTCGACGCGTTCGGCGAGCGCCGCGGGCATCGGGAACCGGACACTTTGCGCTCACAGCGAATCCCATGAGTGCGACCCGAGACGACACCGGGAGCGCGGTCAAAGAGCGCGTTCAGACAAAGAAGCAGGAACCGGCGAAGTACAAAGTCATCCTGCTCAACGACGATTACACGACCATGGAGTTCGTGGTCGCCGTCCTGGAGCAGGTCTTCCAGAAGTCGTCCGCTGAGGCATTTCGCGTCATGATGCAGGTGCACCTGAATGGCAGCGGCGTGGCGGGCGTCTACCCCTACGAAGTCGCCGAAACGAAGGTGGAAACGGTGACGACGCTGGCGCGCCACGCGGAGTTTCCGCTTCGTGCGACAATCGAAGAAGAGTGACATGTTCTCGGCATCCGTCGAAGTCGTCCTGACCATCGCCTATCGCGAGGCTGTCTCGCGCCGGCACGTGTACGTCACCCTCGAACACCTGCTCTACGCGCTCGCGCACGACGACGAGGGGGAGCGAATCCTGGCGGCATGCGGCGTCGATTTGCCGAAGCTGCGGCGGGATCTCGACGCGTTCTTGAGCGAGTCAATCGAGCAATCGAAGCGCGGCGATCAGCGCGAGCCGACGCAGACAGCGGCATTTCGCCGGGTGCTGCAGACCGCAGTGCTTCACGTACAAAGCGCGCAGCGGCCAGAGGTCCAGGCCGGCGACATCTGCGCCGCGATTCTGCAGCAGCCGAAAACGCATGCCGCCCAACTGCTCGCCGAGCAGAACGTCACGCGCCTCGACGTGCTCGAATACATCGCGCACGGGATCTCGAAGGTGCCGGCGGCCTCGGGGCCGGAGTCGGAAGGCCGCGGCGCCAGCGCCGGCGGCGGCGACGAAGGGTCAGCGACGGCGCGCGACCCGTTGTCGGCGTACTGCACCAACCTGACGGCGCGCGCGAGCCAGGGGTTGCTGGATCCGCTGATCGGCCGCACCGCCGAGCTGCAGCGCACAATCGAGGTGCTGTGCCGGCGGCGCAAGAACAATCCCGTCTTCGTCGGCGAAGCGGGCGTCGGCAAGACGGCGATGGCCGAGGGGCTGGCCTCGCGCCTCCTGTCGGACGACATTCAGGAACCGCTGCAAGGCGCCGAGGTGTTCGCGCTCGACACGGCTGGCCTCCTGGCCGGGACCCGCTTCCGAGGGGATTTCGAAGAGCGTTTCAAGGCGGTGATCAAGGCGTTGAGCGCGCGGCCGAGAGCGATTCTGTTCATCGACGAAATCCACTCCACGGTCGGCGCGGGCGCCACGACCGGCGGCACGATGGACCTGGCGACGCTGATCAAGCCGGTGCTGAGCGCCGGCGATTTGCGCGTCATCGGCTCCACGACCTTCGAGGAGTTCAAGCACATCGAAAAGGATCGGGCGCTGGCGCGGCGGCTGCAGAAGATCGCGATCGACGAGCCGTCGGCTGACGAAGCGGTCAAGATTCTCGCGGGCCTGCGCAGCCGGTACGAAGAGCATCACAACGTGCGCTACACCGACGCGGCGCTCGAGGCGGCGGTGAAGCTCGCGGCGCGGCACCTCAGGGACTATCGCCTGCCCGACAGCGCGATCGACCTGATCGACGAGGCTGGGGCCGTCGTCCGGCTGGGGGCAACCCCCGTCCCCGCGGCAACCTCCGTCCCCGCGGCAACCTCCGTCCCCCCGGCAACCTCCGTCCCCCCGGCAACCTCCGTCCCCCCGGCAACCTCCGTCCCCCCGGCGACCTCCGTCCCCCCACTGACCGTCGACGCGGCGGACATCGAGCGCGTCGTCGCGCGGATCGCGCGCATTCCGGCGCGGCAGGCGTCAGCGTCGGATCGCGAGCGGCTGCGGACGCTCGAGGAATCGCTCCAGCGGGTGGTATTTGGTCAGCCGGAAGCGGTGCAGCTGGTGGCGCAGGCGATCAAGCGTTCGCGCGCCGGACTTGGACAACCGGATCGGCCGACGGGATGTTTTCTGTTCACCGGACCGACAGGCGTCGGCAAGACAGAGCTCGCCAAGCAGCTCGCGATTCAGCTGGGCAACGAGTTCACGCGCTTCGACATGAGCGAGTACATGGAGAAGCACGCGGTCGCGCGGCTGATCGGCGCGCCGCCGGGGTACGTCGGCTTCGAACAGGGCGGCCTGCTGGTGGACAGCGTGCGGACGCATCCCTACAGCGTCGTGCTGCTCGACGAAATCGAGAAGGCGCACCCCGACATCTACAACATCCTGCTGCAGGTGATGGATCACGCGGCGCTGACCGACAACACGGGCCGCAAGGCCGATTTCCGGAACGTGGTGCTGATCCTCACGTCGAACGCCGGCTCGCGCGAGCTCAGCGCGCAGACGATCGGGTTCGCCGACCGGGGCACCGGGGAGGCGCACGAGGAACGCGCCCGCCGCGCGGCGGCGACGCGGTCGAAGTCCGCGATCGAGCGCGTCTTCAGCCCGGAATTCCGGAACCGCCTCGACGCGATCGTGACGTTCCGGCCGCTGTCGTCGTCGGTGATGGAAGAGATCGTCGAGAAGTTCGTGCTGCAGCTCGAGCAGCAGCTGGGCGAGCGCCGCGTCGCGATCGCGCTCACGCCGGAAGCGCGAGCGTGGCTGGCCGTGAAAGGCTACGACCCGGTCTTCGGCGCGCGGCCGCTCGCGCGCGTGGTGCAGACCCAGGTCCGCGATCCGCTCACCGATCAGATTCTCTTCGGCGCGCTCGAGAACGGCGGCACCGTGGAGATTGGCGTCGCCGACAATCAGCTCACGTTTGCCTACGAAAGTCGGCCAGCGCCGAACGGTCCCACCAATTAGGGCCTGTCAGGAATTAAAAGCTTGTACTGCTGATCGACAAGTGGTACGGTGCCGCTGTGGATCTGGCCACCCTGCGAGCCAAGCATGCGGCTCTCTCGCCCGTGTTGACGGAGCGATCCCGCCGCGTGTGGGCGGCGACGGAAGCCCAGGCGATCGGCTACGGTGGTATCACGCAGGTGGCGCGCGCGACGGGGATCGCGGCGTCGACCATTCAGCGAGGCCTGCGTGAACTCGCATCGGGCGACACGCTGCCCGGCCCACGGAGCCGGAAGGCCGGTGGGGGTCGTAAGCGAGCCACCGAGCGCGATCCCACGCTGTTGCGTGACTTGGACGCGCTGGTGGAGCCCACGGCGCCCGGCGATCCGGACTCGCCGCTGCGCTGGACGTGCCTGAGCGCACGCACCTTGGCGGTGGCGCTTGAGGGGCTGGGCCATCACATCAGCCACACCGTGGTCGCCGAATTGCTGCATGGCCTGGGCTACAGCCTGCAGGGCAACGTGAAGACGCGGGAAGGCCGCCAACACGTCGACCGAGATGCGCAGTTTCGGTATATCGCGCGACGCGTACGAGCGGCCCAACGACAGCACCAGCCCACGATTTCGGTCGACACGAAGAAGAAGGAATTGATCGGGGATTTCAAGAATACGGGCCGCACGTGGCGTCCGGCGAAATCGCCGCAGCGCGTGCGGGTTCATGACTTCGTGATCCCGGCCACCCCCACGACCGGCGGGAAGGCCATTCCGTACGGCGTCTATGACCTGCACCGGAACGAAGGCTGGGTGAGCGTGGGGATCGATCACGACACCGCGACCTTCGCCGTCCAGTCGATTCGGCGCTGGTGGCAGCAGATGGGCCGTCCGGCGTATCGCCACGCCCAGTCCCTGGTGATCACCGCCGACGCGGGCGGCAGCAACGGCGCCCGTCTGCGTCTGTGGAAGTGGGAACTGCAGCAGCTCGCCACCCGCACGGGCCTCGCCATCACGGTGTGTCATTTCCCGCCAGGAACGAGCAAGTGGAACAAGATCGAGCACCGGTTGTTTTCACACATCGCCATGAACTGGCGCGGCACGCCGCTCGTCGACCTCGCCACCGTCGTGAGCCTCATTGGGTCGACGCACAGTCGGTCCGGCCTCCGTGTCCGATCGGAACTCGATCGCGGTGCGTACCCCGGCGGCGTCACCGTCACGGCTGCGCAACTCGCGACCGTCCGGCTTGAACGCCATCGCTTCCACGGTGACTGGAACTACACGATTCACCCCGCCACGCGCACGCCAGACAAGTCAGTTGTTGTCTGACAGGCCCTTAGCTGGCGAACAGGCCATCCGAAGCCCTACAATTCCACGCCTTGGGAGGGATAGAGTTGCCGCAAACCTCCGTGAGTGGGGTCCGGCTTCAGCCGGACACATACGATCGCGTTCGCAGTAGGTCCGCCTAAAGGCGGACCCCACGTTCTACACCGACTGAAAAACGCTACGCTCCAACAGTGATGGTGAAATCCCGGCCCGGATCCAGATCGCCGTTGTTGACTTCTGTCTCTTCCGGCTGCTTGGCGAGCTTTTCACCGGCGCGCAATTCGATCTCGAGTCGATACGTCCCTTCCGGAACCTTGATCGTGTAGCCGCCGTTGCCGGCCGTGGTCGCCGTGTGACGCGACCCGGTGCGAACGTTGACCGCCGTCACCGTCCGTCCAGGAACGGCAACCGTCGAGTCGCTGGCCGACACGAGGCCGGCAATGGTGCCGCCTGCGGCAACTGATACGGCGCCGAGGATCGGGCGGCCTGGACGGCATGCGATCGTCGAGATCAGGCAGGCTATCGCGAGAAAAGTACGCACGAGTCACCTCTTCGATAACTCGTGCAATCGGCGCGCCTTCGTCTCGCGGCGGGCTCGGCCGTCGACAAGCTGATCGCTATTTGAACGCCATCCGCGCGCGCTCGGACTGCAGCTCGTGCAGCAGCCGCATGACGTCGTAGGCGGTGAGCTCGACCAGCACGGTCGTGACCTTGGCGTGCAGATCGTCGCTCAGCGCCGGCTCGAGCGTCTTCATCGCCGCGACGAGACGCTGCTCCTGGCTGGCGAGCTCCTGCTTCGTCACCACGCCGTCGGCGAGCGCGTCGGTGTACGACTCGAGCTTCGAGGCTTTTTCCTGAATGACGGAATGTTCGGCTTTGTCATCGAACCAGCTGGTGCGCGCCATAAAAACGCTCCTCAGGTCCGGCTGAAGCCGGACCCCACGTACGATCGGGTTACAAGTCCTTCACGATTTGCTTCAGCGCCGTGAGCCGTGATTGCAGCTTGGCGCGGCCGCCGTCCACCGTTGTCTTTTCAAGAATCCCCGGCGGCAGAAACTGACGGTCTGTACACTCGAGAATCGCCGCCGTCTCCTGCAACTCGCGCTCGAGCCCCTGCGTCGACGGCATGAACTGCGCGACGACGTCCACCAGCGCTTCGCGCGTGATGTGATCGTGTCCGGCGAGCAACGACGTCCGCCACGCGCGGCCGACCATGCCTTCGATGTCGGCGCCCGACAGATGACCGCGCTGCGGAATCGGCGGCACATCCTCGGCGGCAACGCGCGACCCGAGCTTCTTGGCCATGATCACGAACATCTGCCGGATTTCCTGCTCGTCGGTCGGATAGAAGAGCGGGATGTGCACTTCGGCCCGGCCCTGGCGCTTGAGGTCGATCGGCAGTAGATCGGGCCGCGCCGTCAGCAGCATCCAGATGATCTTGCCGCGGTACTGCGTGTCCCCCATCTGCGCCGCGATCATCGCGAACACGCGGCTCGAGGTGCCGGAGTCCCCTTCCGCCTCGCGGCTGCCAAGCGCGGCGTCGGCTTCGTCCACGACGACCACCACCGGCCCCATCGCGCGCAGCACCGACAGCACGCGCTCCAGGTTGCCCTCGGTCTCGCCGACGTACTTGGACCGGAAGTTCTTCAGCATCACGCAGGGCACGCCGATTTCACCGCTGACGCACTGCGCGAGGAACGACTTCCCCGTTCCGACCGGTCCGCACAGCAGATAGCCCATGGGCAGGCTGTCGAGCGCCCCGCGCTTGAGCAGCGCCGCGTCTTCGCGCAGCCGCGCCTTGGCGGCGTCGTGGCCGACCACGGTGTCGAGCGTCCATTTCGGCTCGATGAACTCCAGCAGGCCGCGGCACTGCCGTTCGAGCAGCCGCTTTTTCAACGTGCGGAAGACCTGCGCATCCAGCCGTTTCCGGCTCTCGCGCGCCGATTGAATCAGCACGTTGAGATCGGTCAGCGCGATCCCGGCCGTCAGTCCCGCCAGCTGCGGGCCGTCGAAATCCGAAAACTCCTTGAACGCCGCGCCGTCCACGGACGCGCCGATGAAGGTTTCGCGTTCCTTCTTGTCCGGCAGCGGGACCTCAATCGTGGCGACGTGCGGATTCCCCGCGAGGCGCTCGCTGACGTCCGCCAGCTTCTCGTCCATCAGCACGAACGCCATGTTCAGCCGTTTGATGTGCGGGCTCATCGCCCAGTTCAGCATCGTCACGAGCTGGGACGAGGACGTGAGATTCAGGCGTCCGGGATCACCCGAGGGAAACAGATAGGACGCCTGATCGATGAGGACCGCCGCGCTGAGCCGATCGTCCTCGTCCGACATGATGTTGTGGCGGACGAATCGATCGAGTACCGCGAAGGTCGCCGCCGGATCCTTGGGCAGCGCGCTGAGGTCCCCGACTTTCCTGTTGGCGAGCGCGACCATGTCCTTGAGCCGCTTCTCGTCGCGGCCGCCGAACGCGCGCAGCCCCCGCCCGAGATCGTAGTGGAGCACCAGCGACCAGCGGCCGAACAACTGCTCCGCCAGGAATTCCGCCAGACCGCCGTACCGCGGTCCACCGTCGCCGGCGAGTCGAAACAGATCGTTCGTGTTGCCGTGCAAGACGAACGCCGCGGTGGTGCCGGAGAAATACAGATCGGCCAGCTGCGCGGCCCAGGCCGGAAACCACTCGGGCAGTTGCTCCACCGGACGGCGGTGCGCGGGATCAGGCATCATGCGTGAGCACTCCGCGCAGATCCGATTCGAGGATTGCCGGCGGTTCTTCGAGCTGATCGGCGAGGCCGGTCAGGTGCTGCAGCTCGCTCACCGCCTTTTCGGTCTGCCGCATGCTCTCGGCGGCGGAATCGACCTGGCTGCTCAGGAAATCCGGATCCTGGCGGTTGACCGCCATTTCCGCGAGGGCCTGAATCTTCCCTTCGATCCGATCGAGCTCGATCGAGACGAACTGCGCGTTCTTCTTCGCGCGCCCGAAGTTGTCGAGCCGCAGCTCGCTCATCGCCACGCTGTCCTGCAGCGACTTGACGATGCGGTCGTCGCCGGCCGTCTGGGCCGCCGTCAGGCTCGCGCGCTGGTCGGCGAGGCGCGTATTGATCTCTTGCTCGTTCATCGTCTGCAGGAACCGATCGAGGGCGGCCTTCGACACGAGCAGACGTAGAAACAGCCACAGGAGCCGATCCAGTCCCGGCGTACGAATCTCCTCGGCGCTGGCAGCGTTATCGCCCGTTGCGCCGCGGACGCCGGCGGCAATGCCGCGCATCTCGAGGCAGCGCGCGTGGAGCCGCTCGAACCGCTTGCGCGCGTCGGCCGGCAGACCGCCGAGCAGCGACAGGAGCGACGGCGGAGGAGTCGCCGGCTCCGCCGGGGCCGCGGGTCCCTTGCCACCGGCGTGGAACTTGGCGTCGATCGCCGCTCGGAATCGCGGCATCGACACGAGCGCGGCGAGGTACGACATCTCACCCGCGGCCACCAGCGGCAGCAGGACCTCGGACATCGGCATGATCGCGGCGGCGGCGACGCCGCCCGCGAACAGGAGCAGGTTCCAGCGGAAGAAAAAGGCTTCCCGCAGATAGTCCCGCATGCCGGCGGATTTCGGGGGCTGGGCCATTGCTAGTCGCCCGCGCGCGTGGACGAGGCCAGACCGTCCATCACATTGCGAATTTCCGACACGCGATCGACGAACGCGGGCTCGCGCATCATGTCCTTGGGCGGCAGGTGCGGAGGCGGAATGGTCATTTCTCGGATGATCGTGCCGGGCGCCGTCGAGAAAATGTAGATGCGGTCACCAAGATACACGGCTTCCTCGATCGAGTGCGTGACGAAGAACACCGTGGCCTGCGCCTCCTTCCACAGCGCCACCAGCAGTTCCTGCATGTGCAGCCGCGTCGTCGGGTCGAGGGCGCCGAACGGCTCGTCCATGAGGATGATCCGCGGCGACAGGATGAGCGTGCGTGCAATCGCCACGCGCTGGCGCATGCCGCCCGACAACTGACTCGGGTACTTGTGGGCATCGCGCTTCACGTCGAGACCGACCTTGGCAATCCAATCCCGCGCGCGATCGCGGCGCTCGGCGGCCGCTACGCCCCGGCATTCGAGACCGAACGCGACGTTGTCCTCCACGGTCCGGTTGTCGAACGACGTGTAATCCTGGAACACCATGCTGCGATCCGAGCCCGGCCGCTCGACTGGCTTGGCCGTCACCAGCACGGTGCCTTCGCTGGCGGGATGGTGCGGCGCCAACCCGGCAATCAGCCGCAGCACGGTCGACTTGCCGCAGCCCGACGGCCCGAGGATCGCGATGAACTCGCCCTTGCCCGGCAGGTCCGGCACCGAGAAGGTGACGTCGCGGATCACCGTCACCGATCCAAACCGCTTGCTCACGCCCTTGAAATCGACGACGTTCGGCGCGCCGGCGGCTGCTGTGTCGGGAGTATCGGCCATCAGTGCTGAACGGAACGAAACGGAAAGAGACCCCGCTGGAACCAGAACAGCAGCCGATCGATGCTGAAGGCGAGCGCGCCGATGATGAGCAGGATCAGGATGATGTGTTCCGAGAGGCCGCGCCGCTGGCTCGTCATCAACAGATACCCGAGCCCGTGCTCCGCGTTGATCAGCTCGGCCAGCATGATGTACCCGAACGCCATGCCGAACAGGTGCCGCAGGCTGTTGTAGATGTCGGGCAGGGCGAGCGCCACCAGCACCTTCGACACGATCTGCAGCGACGAAGCGCCCAGCGTCTGCGCGGTTTCGACGTAGCGCTCCGGCACGCTCACGATCGCATTCAGCGCATCCGCGTAGACGAACGGCACGCAGGCAATGAAGATGAACATCACCTTCTGCGTTTCGTCGATCCCGAACCAGAGAATCGTCAGCGGAATCAGCGCCGCAACCGGCAGATTCCGTCCGAACAGCGAAATGGGATGACCGGCGGCCTCGATCACCCGCCACGATCCGGCGACGATGCCGAGTGGGACGCCGACAAGGGCGGCGAGACCAAAGCCAATCAGCACGCGCTTGAGCGTGGCGGCGATGCTTTGCAGCAGCGCCCGATCGTTCAGAAGGCTCGGGAAACTCCGAATCACTTCGGCCGGGCTCGGCAGAATGATCGGCGAGATGAGGCGGCTCTCGGCGCTGTCACCCAGCGTCGCAAGCCACCACGCAAGCACGACGACGCCGATGGCCCCCGCGCCGACGAGCTGGCGGGTCAGTCTCGGCGGCGGGATCCGCAGCGCGAACAGGTTCATGATTCGCTCGTGGTGAGCCCTTCGACTCGCTCGCCCTGAGCTTGTCGAAGGGCGAGCTCGCTCAGGATGTACCTGTTCACCACGAGCCACGACGCTCGTCCTTCGACAAGCTCAGGACGAGCGGTTGTTGAGATGTCGTCGGCAACACGTTACTTCGCAGCAGGCGCAGCCTCCGCGGGGTACACCTTGATTTCGACCCGCCGGTTCTTCGCGCCGTTGTCCGGATCGGACGAATCGGCAGGACGGTCCCAGCCGATGCCGGCCGCCGCAAACTGGTTCGGCTGGAGCGACGGGAACTTCCGGACGAGCGCTTCCTTCACGGAGTTCGCGCGGTTCATCGACAGTTCCTGCACCAGGCTCTTCGGCACCTGGTTGCGCATCGACCCGTCGGTGTGGCCTTCGACGACAATCCGCGCGGCACCGAACTGTCCGGCGAGCTTCCCGACCTCTTCGACGATGAAGGCGACGTTGGGATCGTAGAGCTCCTCGACATCCTTGCCGTCCCGGCTCCGCGTGATCTTCTTGTTCAGATCCCACGAGTTCGGGAAGAAATGGATCACGATGGTCTTGGTGAGAATCTCGTTCTTCTCGCCCTGAATCGATCCGGCGCTGGCCGGCGCGAAGTGGACGTCGTACTCGTTCTTCTGGCTCGCGTATTTCTGGTCGGCGGCCAGCTTCTGGATGATCGAGAAGTCCATCACCTGATCGAACGGCGTCTGTTCGGTCACGGCGCCAATCTTCTTGTAGAGGAAGTAGGACGTCGTCCAGGTGCGCTCGAAGTTGGTGGGGTTGTTCTGGTTCAGGAAGAATTCGCGGTTCTCGGCGTAGTTGGTGGAATGCGCGTCACCCAGCATGCCGAGCGCGTCGCTTTCGGGAATCGAATAGCCCGTCGCCATGAGCTTGGCGACGGTCTGCTTCGCGTCCTGAGCCTTGAGATCCACCATGGCGTCGAAGATCCCGCGGGTCAGCCCTTCCATGATCTCGGGGTTGTCCTTGGCAAAGTCGGCGCGCGCGAACCAGACGTCCGCGATCAGCTTGTTGGCGGTGGCCGTCGTCACCAGGAGCGTGTTGCCCTTCACCTTTTCGAGGTTGTAGATGTCGGGCGCCCAGGTCACGACCCCGGCAATCCGCTTGTCGCCGTTGAAGGCCGCGGCCGCCTGGAATGCGTCCTGCGTGAACTTGAATTCGACTTCGGCCGGCTGCACGCCGGCGTTGATCAGCGCGTTCAAGAGGAAGAAATGCGACGGCGAGTTCTGCGCGAGCACCACGGTCTTGCCGCGCAGGTCGGCCATCGTCTTCACCGTCTCGCGGACGACGATGCCGTCGCCGCCGTTCGACCAGTCGACCTGCTGATAGATCCGCGGCATCACGCGCGAGTCTTTGCGCAACCCTTCGAGGAAGAGCGGCACCATGTCGAGCGTCGCCCACCCGACGTGCAGATTGCCGGCGGCGTACGCGTCGCGCATCGCGATCGGATCGTCGATGAGAACCAGTTCGAGCTTGAAATCCTTCCCGCCGGGCGCCTTCCAGACCTTCCCCGGCTTGAAGCCGTTGTTGGCGAAAATGATCGGGCTCCACCCGGCCCACACGTTGATCGCGAACCGCACGGTGCGATCCGCCATCGGCTTGTAGGTGGAAATCCCCTTCACCTCGGGAAGCTTGGCGGCGGCGACGTACTTGTATTCCTTGACGGTCGTGATCCCGGAGCTGTCGGGCGCCTCGGCGCCGCCCTTCATCTGCTTCAGCTCTTCGTCCGAGATCTGCCCCGTCTGCTGCGAGCCGGGCATCGCGCCGTACCGCCAGATGGCCAGGCCGACCAGGCCGAGGACGACGACAAACACCGCGACGTAGAACGCCGGCTTGGGCTGTCCATTCGACATAGTTGAATCCTAGGTCTGTATGAGTTCGTTTCGTTAGTTGGTTTGCTTTTCGACGGCCTTCTCGGTGGCGGGACCGAGATCCTTCGCGGTCGATGCCACCGGCGTGGTTTCCGGGGTTCGAATTCCGAGCTCGACTTCGAAATCCTGCAACGCCTGCTCGGCAAGCTGCCCCTGCATGCGCTCTTCGGCTTTGATCTCGGCGATGCCCTGCTCCGAGAGATCTGCCGCCACGCGCACCTTGCCGCGGTTCTCGTCGATCTTCCGCTGGATGACGCTTTCGATCTGCCCGAAGTCGGTCGTGAGGTTGAGGTTGAACGTTTCCGAGAGCTTGGCGATCTCGGCTTCAGCCGCGCTCATCTTCAGCTCGGCGTCGTATTTCCTGATCTTGTCCTGCAGCTCGATCAGCTTGTTGTTGGCATGCTGAATCTTCTTCAGGCTGTTGCCGTACGCCGTCTCGTGGGTCTGGAGCTGCTGTTCGTTGGTCGCGAGCTCCTCCTTCGCCTTTTGCAGCTCCAGGGCGAACTTCGAGGCCGTCACGCGATCGCCAGCCTTCAGGTAGGCCTTGGTTTCGGCTTCGAGCTTCTTCACGTGGGCGCGGTTCGCGGACACCTGGCGGGTGACGCGCTCGACCAGCCCCCGGTATTGCTCGAGCCCGACACGGCCCTCCTTCAGCTGTTCGACCGACTGGTCGTACTGGTACTGCATCTGCGCGATCGGGTCGGCTTCCCAGAACAGGTTGGCCACCTTGTTGATCTGCGCCATGAAGGCGGACCATATCTTGCCAATAATCACGGGGTCTCCTTTTGGGTCCGGCCTGAAGCCGGACGCCAACTACGTCGTACGACGTGGTTACTGCTTGGCCGGTTCCCGCTCGGCGGCCGGCGCTTCCGCGAGGATCTTGCCCTGATACACGTCGTCCAGCGCCTTGCGCAGCTCACCGCCGGATCCCGCGCCGAAAACGTCGCCGCCAACCTGCTTCAGAAACGCGAACTTCTCGGGACTCGTATCGAACGCGACGAAGTAAATCTGCACCGCGCCGCTGCTCTTGCTGAAGATATCGCGGGCGACTTCGTCGGGGCTTCGCCCGCTGGTGTTCTCGCCATCGGTGAGGACGAGCAGATACTTTCGGAAGAGCCCCGACCGATACAAGTCGGGGCGCGCGGTCCGCAGCGCCTCGCCGATCGCCGTCCCGCCGCCTGGACGCGGCAGCCCTTTGAGGGCAGCGCGGAGGGCGGTGCGATCGTACGACTGAATCGGCATCAGCATCCGCACGTTGCTCGAAAAACTGTACAACCCGATCTTGATGGGGAAGTCAGGACGCTTCTTGATGAACGCGTCGGTGGCGTCGAGCATCGCCTCGAGAGCTTCCTGCGCCACTTCATGCTTTGCGCGGTCGTCGCCCGGCGCCTGCTGCCGCATCGATCCCGACGTGTCCACCAGGATCGCGACGGCAGCGCCCAGCCCCTCTTCGACGTCCGATTGGTAGGTCGCCGCCCGCTCGTCGTCCTGCGCGGCGCGCGTCTCGCGGCGGCTGCTTTCCTGACACCCCGAAACGAACACAAGGGCGGCCACAACTGGCACCGCCAAGCCCAGCCGTGCCGACACGGACGCCGCAGTCATGCTCCACCGCAATCTGGACGAATTCTAACGCCTTTCAACCTCGACCCTGTAGCCGCCGCCGGGCCGCCGCAAGCGCCGCTCGCTGCGCCTTCGTGATTCTCGGGAACTCGAGCTCCAGGCCTTCGAGCGCATCCACCACGACCTCCGCAATCGCCACGCGCGTGAACCACTTGTTGTCGGCGGGGATGATGAACCACGGCGCGTGCTTCGTGCTCGTGTGCGTCAACGCGTCCTCGTAGGCCCGCATGTAGCCGTCCCAGCGGTCCCGCGCGTCGAGATCGCCGATCTGGAATTTCCAGTTCTTCGCGGGCTCGTCGAGGCGCTTGAGCAAACGGCGGCGCTGCTCGTTCTTCGACACGTGGAGGAAGAACTTGAGCACCAGCGTTCCGCTGCGCACGAGATGCCGCTCGAGCGCGTTGATGTCCTGGTAGCGCTCCTCCCAGATGTCCTTGGTGACCACGCGCGGCGGCAGCCGCTGCCGATCCAGGAACTCCGGGTGCACGCGGACCACCAGCACCTCCTCGTAGTGCGAGCGGTTGAAGATGCCGATGCGTCCGCGTTCCGGCAGCGCCTTCACCGTCCGCCACAGGAAATCGTGGTCGAGCTCCTCGTCCGACGGCCGCTTGAAGGTGAAGACCTGGGTGCCCTGCGGATTCAAGCCGCTCATGACGTGCTCGATCGCGCTGTCCTTCCCGGCGGCGTCCATGGCTTGAAAGATCAGGAGCACCGACCACGTGTCCTGCGCATACAGCCGCTCCTGGAGCTCGTCCATCCGCTCGCGGCCCCGCACGAGCCGGGCGACGGCTTCTTCCTTGTTCTTGAACGGCCGCGTGTCGCCGGTATCGTATTGGCGCAATTTGACGCGACTGCCTGGACGGACACGAAAACGATTGATGTTCATGGCACCGCCGGACGCGCGCTCGCCGCGCCTCTCCCGAGAGACAACAGGTTGGCCAGCAGACGATAGGCGCCGGGCACGCCGTACGGCAGCTGCCGATGAAACGCGTACGCGAAGTAGGTGTAATGGCCCTTGCCGTACGCGGCGGTCAGCCATCCGCCTCGCTGCGGCGGCTGCCCGGTGTCGTGGGTTTCGATCATCGGCGTGTACGCGCCGTCCCACGTCTTGAAGAATTTCGATCCGCGCTGCTCCACCCAGCCCTCGAAATCAGCCCTCGTGATGGCGTTCGGCGTCGTGAATTCCGGCCTGCCGGGCGCGAGGATCTCGACGGGCGAATCCTCCTCAGCCACCTCCTCCGCGTCGCGCGGAAGCTCCGCCGGAAACGGGGCGAACGCGTTCGGATCGAATTCCGCCGGCGTGTTGTAGAGGACGATGAGGTTGCCACCGTTGTGCGCGTACTCGAGCAGACGGCGATTGTAGGTGCGGAGATCGTCGCGAACCGCATAGGCGCGAGTCCCGGTCACAATCGCGTCGTACTGAGTGAGATCCGATGAGGCCAGGTCCTGGGCTTCGAGCAGCCGCACCCGCGCGCCCAACTGCGCGATGCCGGCGGGAACCTCGTCGCCGACGCCCATGACATAGCCGACCTGCAGGCTGGGTGCGATCGTCACAGACACGCCGCGCACGCGGCTGATGGCGTCGCGGAAGAGGTATCGCGTCTCGAGGTCGCGGTGCTCGATGACGTCGTAGCCCTGCTTGAACTCCTGCCCGTTCGCAGTCGCAATCGCCTCGATCTGGTACGCGCGCCCGTCCACGACGCCCATGCCCACGATGAACCGGTACGTCGCCTTCTCTCCCGCACGCGTGAACGAAAACGGCAGCGACGCAGGAATGGACGTCCATCCGGCGGGCAGCTTCAACGCGATCTGACCCGCGCTTCCGCTCGCGACGTTGTTGATCAGATCCACTTGCACCAGCAGGCGCGCGTCTCGCTGGCCGAGCGGGACGACCGCGTAGCGCGGCGACACAGTCACGGCCAGCGCAGGAAGCACCTCCAGCTCGCGCGTCGCGTACCCATAAGGCAACTGGGGTTCGCGGCGTGTGACCGGCACCGTCGTAGAGAGCGGAACGCCCTGGATTTCGTAACTGACCGTCGCGACAAACGACGGCGCTGCCGCGGCGCGGTGCAGCGACACGGTGTCGCCAACCGTGTAGCGGTTTTCCATCAGCGAGGAACGGGTGAAGTACGGACGCGAGACGGGCGCACGTGCCGGCGCGGTGAGACGGACGATTTGGTTCATGCTCTGATCGCGGGAAATGGGCGCAGAAGCGATCACCGCGCTTACGGACGCGCTCCCTTTCACGGCGATTTCGTAGCGGACGACACTGAGAGCCACCAACCCGTGATTGGTGACCGTCAAGTGGACGTCGAAGGGCTGGCCGGCAACAACGGGACTCAATGTCGACGTCGAGGGCTGTGATGCCGGCGCGCTCGGGATCGGCCGCGCGGTGGCGGACAGCTCGAGGCCGAGCGCCGTGGCGATGGCGTCTTCGAACTGCCGTTCCTTGAGGCCGAGCAGGTGGCTGGCATCGGGATCCGCTGCGAGCTGAGTCCTCGCGGTACGAACGGCCGTCACACCCGCGATCAGCGCCGGCACGACGGCTGACGGATTGCTCATCGTGAACGCCTGCGCCGCTTTCTCAACCTCGCGCTGAATGGCTTCCAGCAGCGGTCGCGCGTTCGCCGGCGCCGGACGCCTCAGCGCAGCGAACAGGCCTGTGAGTTGCGTATCGATGCCATCGAACAGCGTCATTTCCCTGTCCGGTGCGGCAACCTGCGATGCCAGCCGCTTGTAGTACGCGTAGGCGGGACCCTGTTGCGGATCGTTGCGGCCGCTGTTCTGGGAGCGCTGAAAGCTCAGGCCCGTGCGCGCGAAGTTCGCGTACGAGTCGCCGAGCCAGGGACTATAGACCGCGGGATCCACACGCAGCGTCCAGCTCTCGTTCTCGCGGACGCCTCCCATGTACAGCTTCAACGGCTGCCAGGGGCGGAGTCCCTCGCGGAGCTGCTCAGGGAATACGTTCGCGTCGCCGGCCACGCGATACGCGTCCTGCGTGATCAACCCCGCCGTTTGATGGTTGCCGTGGCCGTCGCGCTCGTTGCCCTGAAAACGCGAGACGACGACGAGCGGGCGCTCCATCCGAATCACGCGGACAACGTCACGCAGCACGTTCTCGCGCCCCCACTTGACGAGCGCTTCCTCGAGCCGCTTCGAAAATCCGTAGTCGACGGCCGTGGTGAAGTACTGCTGATCGACGCCGTAGTACTGGTTGGCGCGCAGCAGCTCCTCGGTGCGGATCAGCCCCAGCGCATCGAACAGCTCGGGCCCAATCGCGTTGTCGCCGGCTTCACCGCGCGTCAGCGTGAGCGAGCGACACGCGCGCACCTTCGCCGCGACTGAGCATCGCCAGCAGCCCGCCATGCTCATCGTCTGGATGCGCGGTGGTGTGCATGACGCTGCCGATCGTCCGAAGTTTCAGCAGCCTCTGCCACGTGCCGGTCGCGCCGCGATCCTGCGGCAGCGGCTCGCGCGCGAACAGAATCGACACGGACGCCGCCGCAACAGCTGTCGCGGCGAGTCGCAGAATCGCGGCGGACATAGGCGCCTATGATACCTTCCGCCCGTGCTCGATTTGGTGACCGCGGGAGAAGCGTTCGACGACCTCGTGTTCCACGGGCTCGCACAACTGCCGCGGCACGGAGAGGAAATCAAGACGGACCGCCTCCTGCGGTCGCCGGGCGGCGGCGCAGTGATCACGGCCATCGCCGCGTCGCGCCTTGGGCTGCAATGCGGGATGTTCGGCGGTCTGAGTCGCGAGGCGGTGCGGGTGCTGGGCGACGAGGGCGTTCGCGTCGCGCAATCTGCGGCGCGCCGGCGAGCCGACGCCGATCACCGTGGCCATCTCGACGACGCGGGATCGCGCGTTCGTCACGTTCAACGGCATGAACGATCGACTGCCGGGCCGGCTCCGGCGCGTGCTGGCGCGCGTTCGCGCGCGTCATGTCCATCTCGCCTTCCGTCCGCAGTCGTGCCGGCCCTGGCAGGCGGTTGTCCGCTCGCTGCGGCGGAAGGGCATCGGCACGTCGTGGGACTTCGGCTGGAATCCGACGCTGCGCGACGATCCGCATTTCTGGCGCCTCGCTACGTCAGTGGACTACCTGTTCGTGAATCGTGACGAAGCGCTCGCGTATGCTGGGGCGCGCTCGCTGACGCAGGCGGTCGATCGCTGGCGGGCATCGGCCTCGTGTGTCGTGATCAAGCTCGGCGCCGCGGGCGCCCGCATCGTCGGCGGATCAGGAGTGGAGGTTCGGGAGAAGGCATTGACCGTTACAGTCGTGGACACAACCGGTGCGGGGGACGCGTTCAACGCCGGATTCCTCGCCGGACGGCTGCGCGGCCTCGAGCTGCGCGACGCGCTCCAGCTCGCGAATCGAGTGGGCGCGCTGTCCACTCAGCGACCGGGCGGGCTTGCCGGCCTTCCCAGGATTCGTTTCGCCCACCCATGAAGATCGCCGTAATCGGCGGCGCGGGCGTTCGGACGCCGCTCCTGGTGCGGGGCCTCGCACACTCCGATCTTCCCATCGACGAGATCGGGCTGTTCGACATCGATCAGCCGCGGCTGGCGGTTGTCGCGTCGCTGGCGCGATCGTACGCGCCGTGCGTGCGCGCGTTCGCCGACGCACGCCAGTGCGTCCAGGACTCGTCATTCGTGTTTCTCAGCATTCGGGCAGGCGGAGTCGAGGCTCGCGCACGCGACGAGGCGGCCGCTCTCGCTCTAGGGATCGTCGGGCAGGAGACCGTCGGCCCGGCGGGCTTCGCGATGGCGATGCGAAACATCCCGCCGGCAATCGAGTATGCGAGGCTGATCGCACGCGTCGCGCCACGGGCGTGGATTGTGAACTTCACGAATCCCGTCGCCATCGTCACGCAAGCGATGACGCTCGACGGAAGCGCGCGAGCGATCGGGATCTGCGATACGCCCACGGAGCTCTTCGCCGGGGCTGCGCAAGCGCTCGGCCTCGCGCACGATCGATGTGTCTTCGACTATTTCGGTCTCAACCATCTGGGCTGGCTGCGCGAAGTGTACTGCGACGGCGAACCGCAGCTGTCGCGTCTCTGGGACGATCCCCAACGCTTGCAGAGTGTCTACCGAGCGCCGCTGTTCGACGCCGGCTTCCTCCGCGAGCTGCGGCTTCTTCCGACCGAGTACCTCTTCTACTACTACCGTCCACGCGACGCGCTTCGAAACCTCACGGCGGCGGGCCGGACCCGCGGACGCGAGATCGTCGAGCTCAACGAGCGCCTCTTTCAGGATCTGGCGAACGCAGGATCGCGAGCGTCTGATGTGTACGAGGAGTACCTGCGAGTGCGAAGCGACGGCTACATGCGAGCCGAGGCCGCAGGCGCCCACGCCGAGGTTGCCACCTCCGAGCTCACGGGCTACGACAAGATTGCGCTCGCCGTCGTCCGGGCGATCCACTTGAACACCAATGACGTGATTCCGCTCAACGTGGTGAATGCCGGTACGCTCCGCAGCCTCGCCGACACGGACATCGTCGAGGTCCCGTGCGTCGTGAACGCCAACGGCGCGCGTCCGCTCGCGGTCGCTCCGATGCCGGACGATGCGCGCGAGCTGGTGACGCGGGTCAAGGAGTACGAGCGGTTCACGGTGGATGCGGCGTCGGCGCCGTCGATGGACGCCGCCGTCCGGGCGCTCGCCCGTAACCCGTTGGTGGGCAGCCACGCCCTCGCCCGGCGTGTCGTGGACGCACTGCGGCCGCTATGGTGACGTCCGATCACGCCAATCTCGATCGTGGCCTGAGCCTCCTGCAGGCGGTGGCCGCGAATCTACTGGTGATGATCGGCGTCGGTCCGTTCTTGACCATCCCCTTCATGCTGACGGCGATGGGGGGGCCGCACATCCTGTATGCGTGGCTGGCGGGCGCCGTGCTCGCGCTGTGCGACGGCCTCGTCTACGCACAGCTCGGCGCGGCACTGCCGGGAAGCGGCGGGCCTTACGTGTATCTCCGCGAAGCATACAAGCCGTTCGGCCTCGGGCCGCTCATGGGTTTTCTGTTCCTGTTCCAGATCCTGCTCGTCGCTCCACTCTCGATCGCCGGCGGCGCGGTCGGTTTCGCCGACTACCTGCGGTTCTCGTGGACCACGATGGGTCCGTGGGCCCATGACGGGGTGGCGGCTGCGCTCGCAGCCGGGATGACGGCGCTGCTCTATCGCAACATCCGGGAGATCGGACGGCTGTCCGTCATCATGCTGGCGGTTGTCGGCGTCACCGTCGGCTGGGTGGTGATCGCGGGTCTGTGGCGATTTTCGTCCGCGCAGGCCTTCAGCTTTCCAGCCGCGGCGTTCACGCTCGACGGCGATCTGCTGCGCCGCATCGGCGCCGTGTCGCTGCTCGCGATGTACAACTACGGCGGCTACAACAACGTCTGCAACATCGCCGGCGAGATTCGCGATCCGCAGCGCACCGTGCCTCGGGCGATCGTCGTATCGATCCTGCTCGTCGTCGCGCTCTACATCGTGATGAGCACCGTGATCATCGGCGTGATCCCGTGGGCCGAGGCCGAGCAGACACGCGCGATTGCCTCCGTGTTCATCGAGCGGACCGTTGCCGACGCCGCGGCCGGGCGGGCAGCGGCCGTGGTCATGATGGTGCTGGTGCTCTTCGTCACGGCCGCGTCGCTGTTCGGCGTCATCCTCGGCTACTCGAGGATTCCCTACGCCGCGGCGCGCGAAGGCCAGTTCTTTCGCGTCTTCGCCCGGGTCCACCCAACGGGTCACTTCCCGCACGTGTCGCTGATCACGCTCGGCGCGCTGGCGATTCCCTTCTGCTTCTTCTCTCTTGGCCAGATCGTGAGTTGGCTGATCCTGGTGCAGATCGTGTCGCAGTTCATCTGGCAGTGCGCCGGCGTGATTCTGCTGCAGCAGTATCGCCGCGATGTCCCGCAGCCGTTTCGGATGTGGCTCTATCCAATCCCGGCGCTCGTCGCACTCGCACTGTGGATCTACGTCTTCGTCTCAGCGCCGGTCAGCGGAATGCTCTTCGCGCTCGGGTTCGTGGCGGCGGGGGTTGCCGGATACTTCGTGTTCAACAGCGCTTCGGCACGCGGAGATCGCTAAGCCCGCAGAGAAAGAGTGGCACGCCGCGATCGCGATCACGGGATTCAGCCACAGAGACACCGAGACACAGAGGGGGCGCGCCAGGGAGATTCGGCGGGGCCGGCCTGCGTTGCAGGCCGGCATGAACGGGCGGATCGGATCGAGACGTGAGCCGCCTGATAGGCGATGCGGTTCACGTCTCGATCCGACTCCGCCCGGGCGCGCCGCTGCGCGGCGCCCCGCCGAATTCGCGAGCGCGCCCACCTCGCTGCGCATCCACGATGAGCTCCAACCACCCGAATCTCTCTGTGCCTCGGTGTCTCTGTGGCGGATTTCACTCCGTGCTTCTCGTGCCTTCGTGTCTTCGTGGCGATTCACCGCCGTCGACTCTGCCACATGCCCGCCAGCGGTAGCGCGATCAAACTGACCGCCATGTCGCACGCGCTCGCAAGCGATGCGGCTCTGGCACGTACGCCATCCGGCACCGCGCGCTGAATCGCGACGGCGCGCAGCGGATGGGCGGCGCCCTCGAGAAACGCCAGCGCGATCACGACTGGCACGAACGCCGATGGGACCGTCGCGGCTACAGGAATGCTGACTACGCCGAGACCGACCAGCGCCCGCTGTGTGGCCATCCCTCCACTCCCCAGCCGCATCGCCAGCATCGACCCGACCGCTTCCGCCAGCGTCACGATCGCCACCAGTATCGTCATGCCTCCTGGCTCGCCCTCGCCGGTTGTCTGCGCGAGGAACAACGCGATCGACGCCGCGCCTCCCAGCAATGCCACCGGTAAGGTGAGCGTGAACAGGAAACCGAGAGGGATTGTTCGCGTCGACGCCTGGTCGACTGCGGGCGTCGCCGGCGACTCGCTGGCCTCGTCTGGTGGAGGCTCATACATGGCCCAGGCGATGAGCACGCCGGTTCCGCACAGCACGGTCTCGGCGATCCAGCCGGCGGCGAATCCCCACCTGCTGACAATCACACCACCGGCGAGCACCAGACCAACCAACGCCGCCTGTCGGACGGCCTCAGTTCGCGATTGGATGGTTTGAAAGTCGGCCTCCCGGCCGAGCGCGACGCAGCTTCGGTACGCGAGTGCTTGATCGGCGCCCGATCGAAAGGCGTCGCCGGCGGCAACGAGCACGCTCGCTGTGATGAGCCCGGGCACACCCTCTCCGAGCCAGCAACACAGCATGCCGACGACTTGCGCGACCGAACCAACGATCAGACTGAGACGATGGCCGTACCGATCGGCAAGCCAGCCGGTCGGCACTTCGAGCAGCATGAGGGCGAGATCGCCGGCCGCCAGAGTCGCCGCCACAACGGCGGGCGACATCTGCTTCTCCTGCACCCACCACAGGAGGTAGAGGCCGTGCATCAAGCCCTCGAGGCACACGACCTCGTAGGGAAGGTAGAGCGCGAGGTTTCGGCGCCAGCGGGATCAATTAGGAGGCATCGGCATCAGCGTAACAGAAAAACTATCGCGGAGGCGCGGCCTTGCCGAACACTTCGACGATGGTCGCCGCGACGGTGCCGGTGTTCGTGAACGTGTGTTTCGCGCCGCCCTTTAGATGCAGAACCTGTCCCGGCGTTACATCGACAGGCGCGTCACCTTCGATCGTCAGCCGCAACTGTCCAGTCACCAGCGTGAACACATGCCACGTTGCATCGTCGTGCGAGTGCATGCGGCGTGTGGCACCAGGCTCCGCGTAGTCGCGCAGGACGCGGAACTCGGGTTCGTTCAGCACGACCATCGACGAAATGCCAGGATCGCCCGCGACCGGCCGCGCTTTGTCTGCGCCTCCGACCGCCTGCGCCAGGGCGTGCGGGCTCGAGAGCGCCGCAATCGCGGCACACAGCGCACACAACAACGCACACACCAGGGTCTTGCTTCGCATGTTCATCGTCATCGCTTCCACCCTTGATACCCGTTCGCCGACAGTTGCACGCGCGTGGTGTCCGGAGCAGTGAACGCACACAGCATACCGCGACGTGAGCACGCACCTCCGTCCGTGCACTGCAGGGACGGAGGTGCATATACACTATCCCGGCCGCCACGCTGATGACGAGAACTGTCCTGGCGCTGCTCTGGCTCGCGTCGCAGTCGCCGGCGCCGGCCGTCGAGGTCGCCTTCGAGACCGAGTTCGGTCGCATTACGATCGCCGTCGATCGTGCGCACGCGCCGGTGACAGCCGAGAACTTCCTGAGATACGTCGGCGGCGGGTTCTATGACGGCGGCCGCTTTCACCGCGCCGTGCGGCCCGACACCGAACCCCGGCGCGATGTGCCGATCCAGGTGGTGCAGGCGGGCATCAACCCCGCACGCGCGGCCGACGCCTTCCCCGCCATTCCGCTCGAACGGACGAACGTCACCGGCCTGTCACACGTCGATGGCGTCGTCTCGATGGCCCGCGGTGGTCCGGACACCGGGCGGAGCGACATCTTCATCTGCATCGGCGACCAGAAGGAGCTCGACTTCGCCGGGCGGCGGAACGCAGACGGCCAGGGCTTCGCTGCGTTCGGCCGCGTCGTGTCAGGGATGGACGTCGTGCGGCGGATTCAGGAGGCACCGGTGCGCGAGGGCACGCAGATGCTCACGCCGCCGATCAGGATTCTGAGCGCGCGCGTGCTGGACGCGCACAGATAGATCGGCGCCTCTCTACCGACTCCAATCCGACACGAGTGGCCGACCCCATCGCGGATCGGACGCCTGTCACCGGGCGAAATCCGATTTGCCTGATCGGCTTGCGCGGCGCAGTGATCAACTTGCGCAGTGCCGCAAACATCTGCTCGAGATCGGCGTCGTGGCCCGTGACCCGCTGTTCAAGCGCGTCGATCTTTTCGGCCAGTTGCGCGTGGCTTCGGCCGAGGTCTCGGAGCCGGACAAACGCTCTAATGACAAAAACACTCATCTGCACGGCACGAGAACTGTTCAGCACCGACGCCGCCATGAGCGCTCCATGCTCGGTGAACGCCCACGGCCGTGCAGATGAGAATTTCAAGCTGCGCAGGTGGTCACAGTTTGTGACCACCTCATCGCGCTCAGATGGTGCCAACTGAAACTTGAAATCCGGCGGAAACCGTTTGGCGTTGCGCTTCACCGCCTGATTCAACGCCTTCGTCGACACTCCATACAGCGCGGCGAGGTCCGCATCGAGCATGACGGTCTGCCCGCGAAGGATCAGGATGGCGTGATCGACCCTCGGCGCGGGTACCAGACGGTTGCGTGATCGGCGTGGCTGGCGCCTTCTCCTCACAACGCCAGCTTGTCGTGTGCGGGACGACGATTCAAGTCGCGGCGCGAGAATGTGTGCAAACGACCCGATTGGGTTAGCCGCGCAGGTACGGTTTCAATGCGGCGAACCGGTATTCGATCTCGGCTATGGCGTCCGGCGTGAGCGTCGCGCGTCTCGCTTTCCACGCCGCCGCGCCGCCGGTGCGGGTCGTGGTGGTTTTAAAGATGCCGCGCTTCTGCATCACATACAGATCGGAGCCGGGCACCTGTTCGTTCATGTTGCGCATCAACAGAAACCGGCTGTAGGCATCGCGCAGCGCGTCTGCTTCACCGCGGACGTGCAGCTCCCACATACGCGCCATGAGATCGGCGTACATCGCCATGCCCGTCATCACCCCGTCGAGCCCGAGCCGCATCTCGTACAGCCAGCCATCGGCGAATGACGCGCCGAACACGCCTTTGAGGGGCGGACGCCGAGCCAGTTCGGCCTTCATGCGTTCGACCAGCGGCGCCGATTCCTCCTTGATGTAGGCGACGTGCGGAAACTCGCGCGCGAGATCGACCATCAGCTCAACGGACGGTGTCAGATCCCTGGCGCCGCCGCTCGTCTGCACGAACACGGGACGCTTCGTCGCCTGGCCCAGCGCACGAAAGTACCTCGCGATACTCGTCGAGCGTTTTCGCGGCGCTTGGCGGCATGGCAATCATCGCGTCGGGCGCGAGCGCGTCCGCGCGTCGCGCGTACTCGAGCATCTCCGCCGTGTCGCGGCCCTGCACGCCGAGCACGAGCGCGGCCGTGCGCCGAGCCGACGCGGCGAGGATTTCCATGCCGCGCAAACGCTCCGCCTTCGTCAGATTGGCGACGCTGCTCGATCCCTGGGGCCACACCATTCCGTGCGCCCCGCACTGATCGACGAACCTTGCTTCCTTCACCAGGTCGTCCCAGTCGACTTCGCCCGCCTCGGTGAACGGCGTCGTGAGGATCATGAACGCGCCGCGCATCGGCTTCGCGCTCGAAGGCTCTGCTCCGCGCAGAGGAGCCATCGCTCCCACGGCCAGGACGCCCAGGCATTCACGTCTTGTGAGGTTGCGCATAGCGCCTATCTTACGCGCAGGCTATTCCTGCCGCAGCGCCACCATCGGATCGACCGTCGCGGCCCGCCGCGCCGGAACCCAGCAGGCGATGGCCGCCACCAGGAGCAACAGCGCCGGCACGCCGCCGAACACAGAGAGGTACAGGGGACCTCGGACGAGATGCAGGTTGATGAACACTGCGATCGCCCAGCCAATCATCGCTCCTGTGGCGACGACCCGCAGCGTCTCCGCGAGGATCCGCCTGACCAGGCCGTTCGGCGTGGCGCCCAGGGCGATGCGCACGCCAATTTCCTTGGTGCGCTGGGACACTGAGTAGGCAACGACCGCGTAGATGCCGATGGCTGCGAGCAGCAGCAGCAAGGGACCGAGCACCACGAACATGCGCGCCGGGACGCGCCGCAGGAAGAGGTTCTTCTCGACGTGCTCCGTCAGTGTCCGGACGTCGTACACCGGCAGCTCGGGATCCAGGTCGCGCACCACGCGCTCCACCTGCGGCGCGAGCAGGGTCTCGGAGCCGGCGCGCGTCCGCACGTGAATCTCGCCGCGCGGCACGGGGCGATCCCGATAGGACAGGTAGATGACCGGCGTCGCCCCTTCGCTGAACGAATCATTCAGCGTGTTCCGCACGACGCCCGCGATCATGTAGGACGTGCCGCGGCTCTCGAGCCGCCGGCCGATCGGTTCACCGCCGGCGAGGAAGCGACTGACGAATTCGTCGTTCACGATCGCCTGGGCGGGTGTCGTCTTGTCACTGAGATCCGTGAAATCGCTGCCCGCGCGCAGTGGGATTCCCATCGTCGCGAAGTATCCCGGTGTCACCGTGTTCGTGAGCGCGACATCAGGAGCGGCGCTGCTGCGGACCCGGCCTTCAAGCGAAAACGAACGCATCGGCAGTCCGTGGATATCGAGCGGCATCGAGAGGGCGATAGCTGCGGACTCCACTTCCCTCAGCCCGCGAACACGGTCGAGCACGCGATCGGCGAAGTCACGCGCGAACGCGCCGTCGACGTTGCGGCCGGCAAAGTCGTAGGCGGCGAGGAGCACGCCCTCCCGCTTGAAGCCCGGATCGGCCTCGCGTGTCTCCGTGAAACTGCGCAGGAAGAGCGCGGCAGCCAGCAGCACGACGAGGGCGAGGCCCACCTCGGCGCCCATGAGCACGTTGCGAAAACCGCTCTTGCCCGCTGTGCGAGCGCCGGAATGGAGAGCGGCCTGGGGATCCACACCGGCCAGTTGCAGCGCCGGCACGATGCCGAAGATCACGCCGCACACCACGCCCAGCAGCATTGCGAACGTCAGACCCGACCCACCCAGCGTTGTCTGAAACTTGACGGGAAACGCCGTGATGATCGGCACCGCACGCAGCGCCTCGGTGGCCCATGCCGCGATGAGCGCGCCGACCAGCGCGCCGACCGTCGCCAGCATCACGTTCTCGATGAGCAGCAGTCGAACGATACGCCAGCGGCCCGCGCCGAGCGCCAGCCGCACACCCATCTCGCGATGGCGCGCGCTCGCGCGCGCGAGCAGGAGGTTCGCGGTGTTTCCGCAGACCGCGAGCAGGAGCGCCAGCAGCACGCCCTGGAGCATCACGAGCGCGCCCGCGAGCATGCGCTGCGGTCCGCGCGTCGCCTGCCAGAACGCGAACACCTCGCCGCGCATGGTCGCGTTGGTTTCGGGATACAAACGTCCGAGCGCCTGCATCGCCTGATCGACCTCGGCCTGGGCCTGGGCCACCGGCACGCTCGGCAGCCGTCCGAGCACCGTGTATCCGCGCTGTCCGCGATCGGCGAGCTCTCGCGATCCCGGAAACAACGTCGGCGCGAGGGTGGCCGGCACGAAGAGATCGAAGCTCAGGCTGATCACGGTGCCCTGGAACCGTTCCGGTGCGACGCCGACAATCGTCAGCCGGCTGTCGTTGACCCGAATCGTCTGCCCGACGACGTCGGGAGCGGCGCCCAGGTGCGTTCGCCAGTACTCGTGCGAGACGACGATGACCGGCTCGCGCCCGGGAATCGTGGCTTCATCCGGACGGAAGAACCGGCCCAGCGCGGGCCGCAGTTCGAGCGCGGAGAAGTAATTGTCGGAGACGAGCAGGCCGTACCCGCGCCGCGTGCGGCCCGGTTCGCCCACGCTGAGCGGCATCATGCGGAACGCCAGCAGTTCCGGAAACGCGCGAAGGCGCTGGCGCAGATCGTGATATTCGAGCCAGGACACGCCTGGATAGGATCCGGTTTCCGCGCGGGCCTCGACCGTATAGAAGCCGCCGGCGTCGGGCACGCCCGGCAGCGGCTTGAGGATCACCGCCTGAATCCAGGAGAACACCGCGGCATTCACGCCGATCCCGATGGCCAGCGACGCCACGATCACGGCGGCCACCACCGGCATCTTCCGAATCGCGCGCCACGCGTGTCGAAGTTCGTGAATCATCCATCCATCCCAATGCTCACGGCAACGATGGTAACGTTCGGCGTTCGTGGTTCGTGGTTCGTGGTTCCTCGTTCGCGGTTCCTCGGCGCCAGAACGACGAACGTTGATCGGTGCTCGCCCGAACGTCGAACCACGAACGTCACCGCATAGCCTATCCGCCGTGCACCGCGCGCATCACGCTCTGGCCGCCGGGCGTGTGAAACAACACCGCCAGCCCCACGGCGATCGCGACAACGATGAGGATGATGATGAACGCCCGATTGCTCATGGGCGGAGCTTATCACTGCGCTCTGGGAGCGTGTCTGAGCTGTCCGAACACGCTCCCAGCTAGGAGCCCGTTCAGGCACTACTCGGACGGGCTCCTAGCGTTCAAATCGAACAGGCCGTCGCTGTCGCCGAAACGATCCAGATCGGAGATGCCCAGTGCATGCAACACCGCGAGCATCACGTTGGCCAGCGGTGTGGCGTTCGGCGCCTTGTGATGGAATCCGCCTTTGAGTGCCCCGCCGGCGCGTCCCGCGATGAAGAACGGCACGCGCTTGTGATTGTGCTGATTGGGATCGCCCATCGGCGATCCGTACAGGACCAGCGTGTCGTCGAGCAGGGAGCCGCCGCCGTGCGGCGTGCTCTGAAGTTTTCCCAGGAGGTACGCCACGAGGCCGACGTGGTACGCGTTGATCTTCGCGAAATCGACAATGCGCGGCTCGCGGCCGCTGTGGTGCGACGAATTGTGGAACGGACCGTTGAACCCGCTGTCCGGATACACGCGGTTCGACGTGTCGCGACCGAGCTTGAAGGCGAAGACCTTGGTCACGCCGGACGCAAACGCGAGCACCTGCAAATCGCACATCAGCTTGACGTGATCGGTGAACGAGTCAGGCACCGCCACTGGCGCCTCGGGCAGCTCACGCGTCTCGCCGCCGGCATTGAACGCTTCGGTGTTGCGGATGCGGCGCTCGACCTCGCGCACGTTCTCGAAGTAATCGGCGAGACGCGCGCGATCGGCCGGTCCCAGACGAGTCCGGAGCCGCGCCGCCGACGCCATCACCCGGTCCAGAATGCTGCGGTCTTCCGCGTACCGGGCGCGGCGCTCCTCGGCAGTGATGTCGGTCTTGAAGACGCCGAACAACTGATCGAACACGACGCGCGGATCCCGGATCATGGGCAGCGGGCGCGTCGGCGAGGACCAGCTGATCGCGTCCCTGTAGACGCACGAGTAGCCGGAGCCGCAGCCGCCGGCCTGCTCCACTGACTCGATACACAGCTGCATCGAGGGAAGCGGCGTGTCCTGGCCGAATCGCTGCGCGTACACCTGGTCCAATGAGATCCCCGCGTGCACGTCGCCGCCATCCGTGTGCTTCGGATGCGCCTGCGTGAGGAAGACCGCGCTCGATCGAGAATGATCGCCGCCGATCTCCTGGGCCGTGAACGGCTCCGCAGGATCGACGTCGGTGTTGCTGACGATGGTCAGGTGATCGCGGAACGGTTCGAGCGACGCGAGACTCGTCGGCGACAGATCGAAGTCGCGACCTGTGGCCGCCGGCGACCACAGATTCTTCCGTGCGCCAATCGACGAGCTCCCGGCCGCGCCGTGAACGATCTCGATGCACACCAGGCGGGTCTGCCCTCTCCGGGGTTCCGCGTGAACCGCGGCGCCGGCCGGCATCATGGCCTCGAGCCACGGCAGCGCGACCGTGGCGCCGAGGCCCCGCAGCGCCTCGCGCCGCGACAGCTGTTTCCGGACGAGAAACACGCGCCGCCTATTTCCGCTCTTTCAGACGCTCAGCGGTCCACGGCAAGTTGTGATCGCGATTGTGAAGCCGCAACGACAGCGTGCCTTCGAGCGACCCGTCCTCGAGCAGCTTGCCGGTGATCGCGACCGTTGTCGGCTCGCTGGCGTTTTCGACGTCGCCGGAGAGCGTGAGCGTTCCGTCCACGAACTCGCCCGTCAAAGGGACTTCGACCCGCTTCCCGTTCTGCTGCGTCGGCAGCGCGATCGTGCCGGTGACCTTCGTGTCCTGCTGCTTGAGCACGAACGCCGTTGGAATCACATGATCGCCTTGCAGCCCCATGTTCCACGTACCGGTCACGGTTGGCGTTTCGGCGGCGGCGAGCGCGATCGCAAGCGCAGTGGCGGCGAACAGTTTCATCGGTTGGCTCCTTGCCACGAGTTCTACCGCGCACGCGGTGAACGACCCGTGAACGTGTTGTTCAGGTGCCGTTCAGGTTCGTTTGCGTTACGCTCCTTCGAGGACCCGATCGTGCGAGTGCTGGTGGTCGAAGACGAAACGCGGCTGTCGCAACAACTCGCGAGCGCGCTGGGCGACGCGGGCTACGCCGTGGACTGCGCCGCCGACGGCGAGCGCGCGGACTTTCTCGGTCACACCGAGCGCTACGACGCGGTCGTCCTGGACCTCGGCCTGCCGAAAGTGGACGGTCTGACGCTGCTCCGACGTTGGCGCGAATCGGGTCTCGACATGCCGGTCCTGGTGCTGACGGCGCGCGGCAGTTGGCACGAGAAGGTGCAAGGGATCGACGGCGGCGCCGACGACTACGTGGCCAAGCCGTTCCGGATGGAAGAAGTGCTGGCGCGGCTGCGCGCGCTGATTCGGCGGGCCAGCGGCCAGGTGACGCCGGAACTGCGCGCTGGTCCGATCGTCCTCGATCCGCGGGCCGCCAAGGTCACCATCGACGGCGCGCAGGTTCGCCTCACGAGCCACGAATTCCGTGTGCTCTCGTACTTGATGCACCATCGCGGCCGCGTGGTGTCGCAGAGTGAGCTGACGGAACACATCTACGCCGAAAGCGCGGACCGGGACTCGAATACTGTCGAAGTGTTCATCGCGAGATTGCGGCGAAAGCTGGGGGCCTCGGCGATCGAAACCGTGCGCGGACTCGGCTATCGCGTCCAGGTGGATCGATGACGCAGCTGCGATCGATGCGCGCCCGCGTCATGCTCGGCGCCGTCCTGTGGACGCTCGGCCTGTTTGCCGTCGTCTCGATCTTCTTCTCTCGAGGCGTCCACTTGCGTTCCGCTCAGATTCTTCACGCGCACGCGTCGCTCGCCAGCCTCGTCGCCATCGGCAGCATGATCGCCGGCCTCACGCTCGTTCGCGGCGTCATCGCGCCGTTCGATCGCATCCGCGCGCGGCTGTCGGACGTGCGGCAAGGGAGCGAGCGGCATCTGCGCGGCGCGTATCCCAGCGAGGTGCAGCCCGTTGTCGACGACCTCAACTCGCTGCTCGATCACCGCGACGAGACCATTCGCCGCGCGCTGGCCAAGGCCGGCGATCTCGCTCATGGCCTGAAGACGCCGCTCGCCGTGCTGGCACAGGAAGCGGACCGCGCGCGGGCGGCCGGACACCAAGACCTGGCCGACGCCATCAGCGAGCAGGTGGAGCGAATGCGCCGCCAGATGGACTATCACCTGGCGCACGCGCGAGCCGCCGCGTCCGGCGCGACGCCCGGCGCGCGCTGCTCCGTGTCGGAGTCAGCGGAGGGACTCGCGCGCACGCTGCGCCGGCTTCATGCGGATCGCGGCGTCAGCATCGACCTCCACACCGTGGCGGCGCATGTTGTGCGCGCAGGACGGGAAGACCTTGACGAGATGCTCGGCAACCTGCTGGACAACGCCTGCAAGTGGGCGCGAACGCGGGTCGCGGTCGGATCCTGCGCAACGGACGCGACGGTGACCATCATCGTCGAGGACGACGGTCCGGGTCTGGACGCATCGATGCGGCAGGCAGTGTTGCAGCGTGGCGTGCGTGCCGACGAGGCCGCGCCGGGGTCGGGGTTCGGCCTCGCGATCGTGCGCGACCTTGCGGAGCTGTACGGCGGATCGATCGCGCTGGACGGATCGCCCCTCGGGGGGCTCAGAGCCTCGCTGCGGCTGCCAGCGAGTGGAAGCTAGCGGTAGTCGCTGGGTGAATAGGGCGGATAGTCGTCGTCGTGGAGTTCGGGAAGCTGAGCCAGAGCTGCCTCATCCATCTCGACCTGCATGGCTTTGCGGTTCCAGTCGATCTGATGCGGTGCGTCCGGCACGAGATATTTGTGCGTCTTGAACCAGTCGCGCGACTCCACAACGTAGTAGCGGACGTGCTGCGCTTCCGGATCGACAATGATGCCTTCGAGCTTGCCAATGGGCACGTCGCTCTTGCTCACCACCACCATGTCGTCGAGCGGCCCGGCCGCGGTCTCGACCTTCGAGGCTTCAAGATGACGCAATCGCTCTTGTTGCACGTCCATTAATGGAGCAATCGGTGTGCCATTGATCCACGTCACCGACTCCATCGCCATCGACGAGAAGGATATCGTCGAGCGTTTCGTCCGGGCGTCTGGGCCCGGCGGGCAGAACGTCAACAAGGTCGCCAGCGCTGTCGAGCTTCGGTTCGACGTCCGCGCGTCGTCGCTCCCGCCGGACATGAAGGAGCGATTGATCGGCATGGCCGGTCAGCGGATGACGGACGAGGGTGTGCTGCTCATCGACAGCCGCGAGCATCGGACGCAGACGCAGAATCGCGAGGCGGCCCGAGCGCGGCTCCTCGCGCTCCTGCGGCACGCGGCACGGCGTCCAAAAGCGCGGCGCCCAACGAAACCGCACGCCGGCGCGCGCGAGCGGCGGCTGGACGCGAAGGTCCGTCGCGGCAAGATCAAGGCCGCGAGACGGCAGGGGCGTGGCGACGACGACTAACGCGGGCGCTTGAGCACGATGACCAGCTGGTTCGCCTGCGTGACGAGCTGCAGCGAGGTTTCCCAACCGGCGGCGCCCAGCCGATTCAATTCCGGAACGACATCCAGGTCGGGCTGCGCCATGATCCGCTGGTACTCCCAGTTCTGACGCGTCCGCCGCGTCTCGAGCGTACCGTTGACGCTCACAGCCGGCGTGCCCAGAACCTGTACACGCAGGCTCGCGTCACCCGCGATTTGCTGCACGCTGACCGGAACCGCCTGCTGAGGTCCACGGTTGTCGATCAGGACGTGGCCTTGCGTGGGTTGACCAGGATAGGTCTGACTGGGCGCCGCAACCAGCGCGGATCCGGCAATGCCGAGCCCGGCCGCGAGGATCAGTCCAATCGTTTTCGTCATGGCACGACTCCTCTACAACACGTCAACGAGCGCCGACAGCGATCGCACACGCAGACAGTCGGCCTCCTGATACAGATCCGCGACGTCGAGCAGCACCGGAGTGATGCCGGCGGCGCGCGCGCCGACGACATCCACGTGAAACAGATCGCCGACGTGAACGGTCGTGCCGGCGGTCGCCCCGACACGATCCAGCGCCAGCTGGAAAAAACGGGGATCGGGTTTCTCGATACCCTCGTCGCACGAGTCGAAGAGCGCGTCCACGGCCGGCGCCAGATCGAGTCGCTCGAACATGCGCTTCAGCGTGCCGTTCGCGTTCGACAAGACGACGAGCTGAAATCCTCGCGCGCGCAGCGCGGCGAGCGCGGGCCGGACGCCGTCGGGCACGATCTCCCACACGTTGAATTGCTGATGGTACACATGGAGTTCGTTGAGCGCCGCGTCGGTCGCCTTCGAGAGCGGGATACCGGCCTCGGTGAGGACGAGATCGAAGTACGTCCATCCTCGCTGCTCGTCGTTGGTCGCTTGAATCGTTTCGCCGATGTCGAGCCGCCGCTTGGCGCGAGGCTCGGCGGCGGCCAGCAGCTCGGCAGGCGCGCGGACACCATGCCCCGCCAGCGCCGCGCTGACGCGAACCCAGTTTGGATTGACGAGCACTCCCCCGGCGTCGAGGAACACCGTTTGAATCGACACGGCTTCAGCTTACACTTGTCTTACAGATGTCCGGGCGCCGCGCGCTTCTCCTGGCTGTCGTGATCGGTGTAGCCGCAATCGCCTTGGCGGCGGCGCGCTACAACCGCCAGGTCATCGGCCATTCCGCATCAGCGGAGACGCCGAGCGGCGAGCACGTGACGCTGCGCTTTTTCCGCAATCCCGCGGCCGCACCAACCTTTACCGCGCGCGATCTCGACGGCCGCGAAGTCTCGTTGGCGGCGCTGCGCGGAAAGGTCGTCCTCGTCAATTTCTGGGCGACCTGGTGCGGACCGTGCCGCGCGGAGATTCCCGATCTGGTCGCGCTGCAGGAGAAGTACCGCGACAACCTGCAGGTCATCGGCATCTCGCAAGACGAAGTGCCCGTCGACCTCGTTCGCAAGTTCGCTGTCGAGCACCGGATGAATTACCCGGTGGTGATGTCGTCGCCGGAGCTCGAAACGCTGTTTCCCGGCGTGAACGCCTTGCCGACGACGTTCATCGTCGACCGGGAATCGCGACTGGTCCAGAAGCACGTCGGCATGCTCAGAGCGTCGATGACCGAGCAGGAGACGCGCGCGCTCGCCGGTCTGCCCGTCAACGCGACGATCGAAGAAGTCGACCAGACGCAGGGCTTGAAGTTGGAGAACGGTGCGCAGCTGATCAACATCCCCGGCGTCGACCTCGCCGGCTTCGACCCGGCGACACGCGCCCTCGCGCTGCAAAAACTCAACGCGGCGCCGTGCACCTGCGGCTGCGACCTGACTGTCGCCCGATGCCGCGTGGACGATCCGCAATGCGGCGTCAGCCTCCCTATCGCTCGCCAGATCGTCAAGCAGATCGCCGCCGAACGCCCCTAAAGTCCGCGCGTCGAGCGGCCGAAACACCGTACGCAGAACTCTTCGCCACCCCCGGCGTACTCCATGAACCGACCCTGGCTCCGTCGTGTCCCGCTGGTCGTGCTGGCCGGCGCCGCCGGATTCGCAATCAATTCCTTCGCCGTCGGCACCGCTGCGCCGATGCTCGGCCGCGTCGTCACGCTGCCGATCGCCATTCTGTTTGGCCCATGGACCGGCGCGATCGCGGCAGTCATCAGTGCCGGCGCGCTGCGCAACGCCTCCTTCGCGCCCATTCTCATCACCGCCTTGCTTGCCGAGGCCATCTGCGTGGGCATCAACTCCCGGCGTCACAAGTCGCCGCTGGTCGCCGGCGGCCTGGTGTGGGGCCTGGTGTCGCTCGTTCTGCTCGTGGCCCCGCATCTCTATGCCGCCGACTACCTGCGGGAGACGATCTGGCCGGTCGCCCTGCGGGTGCCGCTCAACGGGCTCGTGGGCATCGCGCTGGCCGACATGGTCGTGTCCCTCGCCTCGGCCAATGGTTTCCTCGCCGGGGTTGAGCACACACGACGCCGTACCCTGCGCGCGCACGCGTTCCACGCGTTCGTGCTCGTCGCGACGATGCCGGTCCTGTTGCTGGCGGCGGTAGACAACCAGCTCACCGCAAACAAGCTGGAAAGCGACGGCGGCGCGCGCCTGAAGGAAGCGGTGACGGCGCTGGCCGGACACATCGAACAGTACGTCGGCGAATCACACCCGCGCGGTGCAGTCGCTCGAGGCGGTAATGAGCGCGCGGACCGCCACGCCCGAGAGCCGGCAGCGGCTCCTGGACACCTATCAGCAGCTCTATCCCGGCTTCATCACGCTGCTCATCGCGGATCGCGACGGCCGCGTGCTCGACCTGGTCCCGCGACGCGACAACGAGTGGCCGCCGGTCACCGATCGGCAGTATTTCATCGAGGCCGTGCGAACCCGGAAGCTCGCGATTTCAGACGCGATTCTGGGGCGGCTCTCGCACGTGCCCATCGTCACGATCGCCGTGCCCTTCTTCGCTGCGAACGGGGACGTCGATGGCGTGGTCGGCGGATCGCTGAATCTGTCGCGCTTCGAACGCTACGTCGACGACCTGCGCACGCTGCCGGATGCTCACGTCACGATTCTCGATCAGCACGATCGCGTCATTTATGCGAGTGACGAAACCGGGTTCAGCGCCTTGCAGAGCCTGTCGCAGGATCCCCTGGTCGTCGCCGCCGGTACCGCGCAGGCCGGCCTCTTCCGCTACGAGCGGCCGCTGGCGAACGGCGCCGTGCCTCCGCAGCTGGCCGCAACGGCCGTCGTCGCGCCCGCCGGTTGGAAGGTATTCATCGAACAGCCGCTGTTGAAGCTGCGGCTGCAGTCGACGCGCTACTACGCGGTGGCGCTGCTGCTGGTGCTCGTCGCCCTCGGCGGCGCGGTGCTCGAGGCGGGGATGTTCGCCAACGCCATCACCCGTCCGCTCGAAGAGCTCGTCACCATCGTGCGCAGCACGTCGGCGCACGGCGGCGGCGTGCGCCCGCATCTCTCCGCGTCGCCGCCAGCCGAGATCGCGGCGCTGGTCGACGACGTCGACACGATGCAGGCTCGGCTCGGCGACTCGTATCAGCAGCTGGAGCAGGCGCTCGCGCAGCGGGAACGCCTCAACAGCGAACTGCGCGCCGTCACCGAGGACCTCGATCGCAAAGTGCGCGATCGCACCGCGGAACTGGCGGCCGCGACCAGGACCGCGGAAGAGGCCAACCAGGCGAAGAGCGAATTCCTGGCCAACATGAGCCACGAGATTCGCACGCCGCTGAACGGGATCATCGGCATGACGGAGCTGGTGCTCGATACGCCGCTCAGCCCGCAGCAGCGCGAATATCTGTCGATGGCCAAGACGTCGGCCGACTCGCTGTTGAGCATCCTCAACGACATTCTGGACTTCTCGAAGATCGAGATGCGGAAGCTCGAGCTCGAGGAGATCCCGTTCTCGACGCGCGATCACCTCGCCGAGGTCGTCCGGCCGCTGGCGATGCGCGCCGAGCAGAAAGGGCTCGAGGTCGTCTGCCACGTGCTGCCGAGCGTGCCCAGCGTCGTGGTCGGCGATCCGGGGCGCCTGCGCCAGGTGATCGTGAATCTGGTCGGCAACGCCATCAAGTTCACGCCGCGCGGCCAGATCCTGGTGCAGGTCGTTGTCGAGTCAGCCGGCGACCGCACCAGCATGCTCCACTACATCGTCAGCGACAGCGGCGTCGGCATTCCGCCGGACAAGCTGCAGGCGATCTTCGAACCGTTCAAGCAGGCGGATGGATCGACGACGCGCCGGTTCGGCGGCACGGGGCTCGGGCTCGCCATTTCGTCGACGCTGGTCGAGTTGATGGGCGGACGGATCTGGGTGGAGAGCACGCCGCTCCAAGGCAGCACGTTCCACTTCACCGTGCAGCTTGGCGTCACCGACGCGCGGCCGGAGACGCTGGCCGTGGATCTGACCGGCGTTCGCGCCTTGATCGTGGACGACCACGAAGAGTACCGCCTCGAGCTGCACGACCTGCTTGCGCATTGGGAGATGCGGCCGACCGCGGTCGACAGCGGGGCTGGCGCGATGCGAGCGATGAGCGACGCCGCGGCAGCGATGCGGCCGTACGCCCTCGTCTTGCTCGACGCCAACCTGCCCGACATGGACAGCGTCGACGTCGCACGGCAGGTGCGCGCCCACGCCGGCGCCGCCGGCGCGACGATCATGATGCTCAGCGTCGTCGGCCCAGCAGAGCGAAAGCCTGCGTGGCGCCGAGATCGGCATCACGCACGTCCTGACCAAGCCGGTCGACCAGCGCGAATGCTGGGCGCCATTCGCCGTGCGTTGGCGGGTCAGCAGGCGGCCCGACCGGCGCTTCCGGCGTCGATGCTGCCCATCGATCTGCCCGAACGGCGGCTTCACGTGCTCCTCGCCGAAGACAATCCGGTGAATCAGCGTCTGGCCGCCAGCCTGATCCAGCGCCGCGGACACCGTGTGACGATCGTCGGGAACGGGCGTGACGCCGTCGACGCCGCTCGCGCTCAATTCTTCGACGTCGTCCTGATGGACGTGCAGATGCCCGAGATGGGCGGCTTCGAAGCGACCGCGGCGATTCGCGCGTCGGAGCGCGACGCGGGCACGCATCTGCCCATCATCGCCATTACCGCGCACGTGATGAAGGGCGATCGCGAGCGATGCCTGGCCGCGGGCATGGACGACTACATCACCAAGCCATTCGACTCCCGCAATCTCTGCCGGCTGATCGAAAAAGCGGCAGGCGCCGCCCCGTCCGAGCCGCCGCAGCCGTCGCCGACGGATCTGCCGGACGAGGTGCTCGCGCGCGTGGGCGGCGATCGCGCGCTGCTCGGCGAGATGATTCGGCTCTTCGCCGACGACGCGCCCCGGACCATCACGCGCATCCGGTCCGCGGTCGACGCGCGCGACAGCGCCGCGCTCCGGCGCGCCGCGCACGCGCTGAGGGGCGCGGCCGCCAATTTCGAAGCGGCCGATGTGGTGCAGGCGGCGCGCAGGTTGGAAGAGATTGGCCAGTCCGGACTGTTCGAAGACGAGGCCGCGGCGTTACGCGCGCTGACGATCGCAATGGATCGGCTCATGGCTCGGCTCACGGCGCTCGCGACGTGATTTTCTGCAAACGGACAAGCTCATTGGGGTACGAGTCCTGCACCTATTTTGGCGGGAGGTCAGGATGTGGAATAGAGATGAAGTTCGCGGAAAGGTCGACCGCGTGAAGGGTCGCGTGAAGGAAGAAGTCGGCGACCTGATGGACAACGAGCAACTGGAAGACGAGGGACGCGCCGAACGCGCGGCGGGCGAAGTGGAAGAAGCCGTCGGACGCGGCCGCCGCAAGATCGGCAACGCCATCAAGGACCTCGGTGACAAGATCGGCCGGTAACAGGTCCGCATCGTGATGGAGTGGGGTGCCCATTCCATCACCCCCTCTCTGCGCTCGAGGTGGAACGGCATTTGTAGAGGTGCTTCGTCGGGATCGCAGTGAATGGTTGAGGTTCCCCCGGCAAAAGTGTCCATGCAGCCCGAGCACGTGCCTCCCGGAGTCATCACGCCACAGACACTCAACGAGCTGCAAGTATGGATTCGCGACACTTTGCGGCTTCCGCCAGATCTCGAAGCGGCCCTCCTTGCCTCGATTGACGCCGTGTTCATGCGCCACGAGCGGCTGTGGCAGGAGTCGAAACACGACGCCATTCGGGCGCTGTCGGCGGGATTCGCCGACAAGATGGCGCGCGTCAAGACGGAGCTGAGCGCCCGCGAGGCCACCGTCAGCAGCATCTCGCGCTACTTCGAAGCGCTCGTCGCCGATCTCACCGAGAAGTCGCACCGCGATCCGAAGACCAACCTGATGAACTTCGGGCGGTTCACCGATCAGCTCGAATCGCTGCTCGCGCTCGAACAGCGCGGTCGCTGGTGCGCGGTGGGCCTGGTCGACATCACCGGGTTCAAGTGGTACAACGACGCGCTCGGCCATGCGGTCGGCGATCGCATCATCGAGCGGGTCGCGACGCTCCTGCGCGAGCAGGTGCGCTCCGACGACATCATCGCGCAGGAATTGCCCGGCCCTCGGTCGGAAGATCTCCACGCGCGGTTCGGGGGCGACGAGTTCTGTTTTCTCACACCGGATCTCGCGGAGTATCAGCAGGCGCACGCCATCGGCGAACGTTTCCGCGAAGCTGTCGAGCGCTTCGACTGGACCACCGAAGACCGCCGCCTTGCGGCCCAACCCGTGATGGTCGACGTCGGCGTCGTCTGCCTGTGGCTGGGGCGCGTCGCCGAACGCCGCTTCATCGCGCGGCGCCTCGCCGCCGAGCTCATTCAGCGGGCCGATCGCCTGATGTACGAGGCGAAGGATCAGCGCGCCCATCACATCTACCTGGCGCGGGTGAAGATCAAGGACGGCGCGCTCGTCGAGATCCCCGACGGCGAAACACCCTAAGTGCTACACTGAACAGTTGTGTGAGTTCGTGAATTGGTGACTTGATGATTCGCCAGCAAGGTGATTCGCCAACTCTCCAATTCGGCAACTCACCAATCGCCTTTGTGGTGGGCGTAGTTCAGTGGCAGAACGCCTGACTGTGGCTCAGGAGGTCGCGGGTTCGATACCCGTCGCCCACCCCAATCATTCCACACATTCAAACGTCGACTGTTAAGGGCCCTAACTGTCGACTGTCGACTCTCTTCCCGGCACGGGCATTGCGGTTTCTAGCGCAGAGGTGATCCATGCCCGGCATAACACAGACCATTGCTCTGCAGTTCGGCAATCTCGAGATCGGGTTTGCCATCCTGCTCGCCCTCGCGCTCGCCGCCGTTCTCTGGGGACCGTACCTCTACGAGGAAATTGTTCGCGGTAAGGCAACCGTCGGTCCGCGCATTCCCGACGGCGCCGGCGACACGCATCCGGGAAGCCGGGGCGACCCCGCGCCCGGCCAGCCAGACGGCCAAGCGGATCCCTACGACCCCAGGGCGCAGCGATAGCAGGAGGCACCCTCCTAGAGTGCTTCACGCGAAAAGCACCCTAGAGTGCTTCACGCGAAAAGCACCCTGGAGTGCTTCACGCGAAGAGCACCCTAGAGTGCTTCATGCGAAAAGCACCCTAGGGTGCTCTCAGGAACGGCGTACAAAACCCGGACCTCTCGTCTCAGATCGGCACACGCCGCCGCATGTTCCTTCCCTAGATTGCACACTTCAGCCTGGCTTGGCGGTTGCTGTCAGCTGTTGAGGCGCGACCTGCCCTTGTTGGCTCCGGCTGCGTCCTTTGAGCATGGCGAATCACGAAGCGGCGGTGCAGGCGTTCAACTGGCGGATCGAGCTGCCGGTGTTGTCCGGGCGGCTCGCCACGCTCCGCGAGCCCGCCCACACCGACGCCGACACCGTTCGGGCGCTGCTGTCGCTGCCAGACGCGACGCGCTTCGATCTGGACGAGCCTCCACAGCCATCAGCCGTTCACCGGCTGATCGATCGCGCGATGCGCGAACGCGCAGATGGCGTGGCGTTCATGTACGCCGTCACGTTCACCGCGAACGGAAGGGTCGTCGGTCTGCTGCAGGTGCGAGAGCTCGATCCGATCTTCGAAACCGCGGCGTGGGAATGCACGCTGCTTCCCGACGTGCGTGGCACCGGCGTCTTCTGGGAAACCGCGCACCTGGTGGGATCGTTCACGTTCGCCTCCGTGGGCGCGAGCCGTCTCGAGGCGCGGGTCGACGTCGGCAACGGCCGCGGCAACGCGGCGATGCGAAAGATCGGCGCCGTGCCGGAAGGGATCCTGAGGCGGTCGGGGCGCCGCGGACACGAAAACGTAGACCAGATGCTTTGGGCTGTGTTGAAGGACGCGTGGGAATTCGACGCCGCGCCGCCGGTCATCGTGGTGCACTGATGCAGGACATGCCGCCGCGTGCGCGCAACTACGTCATCGCGGTCATCACCGTCGGCGCGGCGCTGTTCGGGGGCTGCCTGCCCTCGGTGCGCTTCGACGAGCCGATGCTCTTCATCGGCCTGCTGCTGATCTCGGCCTTCTCGGCGTCCCTCAAGGTCAAGCTCCCGTACACGACCACCGGCTCGATGATCTCGGTGTCGTACGCCGTGGACTTCACCTCGCTCCTGCTGCTCGGCCCCGACGAAACGATGCTCGTCGCCCTGGCCGGCATCGTCAGCGGATGGGCGCTGATGCAAGGGGATCGGCCGTCGATCTTCCGCACGGTGTTCGACGGGGCGTCGGTCATCATCACGGTGCAGGCCGCGGGGCTGACGGCAAATCTCCTCGGCGGCGCCACGCCGTCGATGCCGATGAGTGTGCTCGCGCGGCCGCTGGTCGGCGCAGCCTCCGTCTACTTCGTCCTGAACACCGGCCTGGTCGCCGCGGTCGTCGCGCTCTCGACGCGCGCATCGCTCGTCGGCACCTGGCGCAACAACTTTCTGTGGACGGCGCCCAGCTACTTCGTCGGCGCCGGCGCCGCGGCCCTGGCGGCGTCGCTGATGGAGCACGCGGGCTACTGGATCGTGCCGCTGATCTACGCCCCGCTCCACCTGACGTATCGGACCTACAAGGTGCACCTGGGACGGATCGACGACGAGCAGCGGCACCTTCGGCAGACGGCGGAAACCTCGGACCTCCACCTCGCCACGATTCAGGCGCTGGCCGGTGCGATCGACGCGAAGGACCAGACGACGCACATGCACATTCGGCGCGTGCAGGCGTACGCCACCAGGCTGGCCCAGGCGGCCGGGCTGTCCGACGGCGCCATTCAGGGCGTACGCACCGCGGCGCTGCTGCACGACATCGGCAAGCTCGCCGTGCCGGAGCACATCCTGTCGAAACCGGGCCCGCTGACGCAGGAAGAGTTTCAGAAGATCCGGATCCATCCGCAGGTCGGGGCGGAAATCATCGCCGAAGTGCCGTTCCCGTATGCCGTGGCGCCGCTCATCTTGTGCCACCACGAACGCTGGGACGGCAAAGGCTATCCGCAGGGCCTGGCGGGAGAATCCATCCCGATCGGCGCGCGGATCCTGACGATCGTGGACTACTACGACGCCGTCACGACCGACCGTCCGTACCACAAGGCGTTGTCGCGCGAGAACGCGATCGCGCTCCTCAAATCCGAGGCGGGCCGCGCGCTCGATCCGCGGCTCGTGACGCTCTTCATCGATCTGCTCCCATCACTCATCGAGCTGGTGGCGACCGAACAGCCGAGGCGCGCCTCGGCCGAACCGGCGGCGGGATCGCCGCTCGGCTCGACGTCCGCGGGCCTGGTGCCGGCCAACAGCGCGAACGCGTTCGAGAACATCGCGCTCGCCCACCGCGAGATATATGCGCTCTACGAAATCGCGCAGGCCATGGGCACGAGCCTCGGCATCTCCGACACGATGGCGCTCATCTCGTCGAAGCTGTCGAAGATCGTGCCGTGGTCGGGGTGCGCGCTCTTCCTCCAGCAGGCCGACACCAAGTCGCTGAAATGCCGTTTCGCGACCGGCATTGACGCGCCGCGGTTGTTGAATGCCGAGATCAGGGTCGCGAACGACCTCGCGGCCTGGGTGGCGCGCAACGGCCAGACGCTCATCAACGGCCAGCCGGGCGTCACGTTCCAGGCCGCCGGCGTCGACGCGACGACGGCGCTGCAGTCGGCCATCGTCTGTCCGCTGCAATACAACGACGCATTCATCGGCTGCCTGGCGCTCTATCACGTTGACGCCAATCACTACACCGACGATCACCGCCGCCTGCTGGAGCGGGTTGCCGAACAGGCCGGCGCCGTGCTCCACAACTCCATCGTCTTCGAGCAGACGCAGGAGGATTCGCTGACCGATCCGCTGACGGGCCTGCCGAATCGGCGCTCGATGTTCGTGCACCTCGCGTCGTGAGCTCGCCCGCGCCGAGCGCCAGAGCAGCGAAGTCGCGGTCATCGTGATCGACATCGATGGCCTCAAGACGATCAACGACACCTACGGCCACAACGTCGGCGATCACGCGCTGCGGGCCGTCGCGACCACCCTGCAGGCGGCCATGCGGCCCTACGACCTGTGCGTCCGGTACGCGGGTGACGAATTCATCATGATCGTCTCGGGATGTTCAGAGGCGGTCGCCGAGGCCAAGCGGCGAGAACTCCAGCACCAGATCACGCAGATCGAAATCGACGTGCGCGGTGGAGCGCGCCTGCGGCTCGGCGCGAGCGCCGGCGTCGCGGTCTTCCCCGACCACGCCCGGACGTACGACACGCTCCTCGCCGCCGCCGATCACCGGATGTATCGCGACAAGGCCGACCGCCGCAGCGACGGGCTGGGGCTGCACGCGGCGGTGCCGTCCGAGTTCCTCGCCGCCGACACGTTCGAGACCGATGCCCCGATGCCGGTCGCGAACTAGCCGCAGGGCTAGCGCGTTGTAAATTTCGACGTAGTGCTCCAAAGCCCTGCGCACATTCTGAAAACACAGTCGCGATAAGATCGATGGATGGCCGACAAACCGGACCTCGTCGAGCGGCGGCAGCGCTACATCCAGCGTCAAATCGCGCTCGACACGTCCGCCGTCAACGTCACGTTCGCGAACCGGCGTCCCGAGGGCAACGGCCCGGCCAACCGCCATGGCATGCCGAAGCTGCCGGTCGGGCAGCACGAGGTCAACAACTGGCCGGTACTCGATCTCGGCGAACAGCCCGACGTGTCGTCTGGACACGTGGAAGCTCGAGGTGGCGGGCGCGATCGAGAATCCGTTCACCCTGACCTGGGACGCAGTTCCTCGCGTTGCCGCAGGTCGACGACATCAGCGACTTCCACTGCGTGACGACGTGGAGCCGCTACGACAACCGCTGGCGCGGCGTGCGCTTCAAGACGATCGCGGAGCTCGCGGTTCCGAAGGATCGACGCGAGGTTCGTGCTGTGCACCGGCTACGACTTCATGCCCGGAACTCGTACATCCCCTACACGACCAACCTGCCGCTGGCGCGCGCCCTGGACGACGACGTGCTGCTCGTCCACACGTGGGAAGGCCGCGCGCTGCCGCGCGAGCACGGCGGTCCGTGCCGGATGATCACGCCGAAGCTGTACGCGTGGAAGGGCACGAAGTGGATCCGCAAGATCGAGTTCCTCGCCGAGGACCGCAAAGGCTTCTGGGAAATCCGCGGCTACTCCAATTCCGCTGAGCCCTGGTTCAACGATCGGTACTCCACCGGTACGTGAGACGTGACACCTGAACGAGCGAGCCTCCGTCCCGAACCTCCGTCCCGTCCCGATCGTCCGTCCCCGCTGGCACACAGCTTGATCCACGGCCGGCGTGAGGGTATGGCCGGGCTATCCCTATCCGCTCGGCGCTACCTGGACCGGAATCGGCGTCAACTTCGCGCTGTTCTCCGCGCACGCCACGCAGTCGAGCTCTGTCTGTTCGACGCCCCCGACGCAACCAAAGAGAGCGCACGCATCCCGCTGCCCGAACACACCGACATGGTGTGGCACGGCTTTCTGCCAGATGCCCGACCGAACCAGCTCTACGGCTATCGTGTATACGGACCGTACGAACCCGCCGCCGGCCACCGCTTCAACCCCAACAAGGTTGTCATGGATCCATACGCGAAATCGGTCGCGCGTACGGTTCGCTGGGCGGACGAGATGTTCGGCTACCAGGTCGGCCACGCCGAATGCGGACCTGTCGTTCGACGACACGCGACAACGCCGCGTGCGCGCCGCTCGCCGCCGTCGTCGATCCGGCGTTCACCTGGGGCGACGATCGGCCGCTGCGCACGCCGTGGCACAACACCGTCATCTACGAGCTGCACGTCCGCGGCTTTTCGAAGCTGCAACCCGGACATTCCCGGAACAGCTGCGCGGCACCTACGAGGCGCTGACGACGCGAGCCGGCGATCGAGCATCTCAAGAAGCTCGGCGTGACGGCCGTCGAGCTGATGCCGGTGCACCATCACGCGCGCGATCGCCATCTCGAGGAGAGAGGGCTGACCAATTACTGGGGCTACAACAGCTTCGGCTACTTCGCGCCCGAGCGCCGGCTCGCGGCGTCGCGTTCACGCCGGCCGGCGCCGTCCGCGAATTCAAGCGCATGGTGCGCGCGCTCCACGCCGCCGGCCTCGAAGTCATCCTCGACGTCGTCTACAACCACACGGCCGAAGGCAACCATCTCGGGCCGACGCTGTCGCTCAAGGGGATCGACAACGCGTCGTACTACCGGCTCGTCGCGAACGATCGCGCGCTACTACATGGATTTCACCGGCTGCGGCAACACGCTGAACATGCAGAGCCCGCAGGTGCTGCAGCTCATCATGGACAGCCTGCGGTACTGGGTGCATCGAGATGCACGTCGACGGATTCCGCTTCGACCTCGCGAGCGCGCTCGCGCGCGAGCTGTTCGACGTGGATCGTCTGGCGGCGTTCTTCGACATCATCCATCAGGATCCGGTGCTGTCGCAGGTGAAGCTGATCGCCGAGCCCTGGGATCTCGGGCGAGGGCGGCTATCAGGTCGGCAACTTTCCCGTGCTGTGGACCGAGTGGAACGGCAAGTATCGCGATACCGGTCCGCCGCTTCTGGCGCGGCGACGGCGGCGACCGTCTCCGAGCTGGCGACGCGGCTGTCCGGCAGCAACGACCTGTACGCGCAGCAGCGGACGCCAGCCGTACGCGAGCATCAACTTCGTCACGGCGCACGACGGCTTCACGCTGCACGATCTCGTCAGCTACAACGAGAAGCACAACGAGGCCAACCTCGAGGACAACCGCGACGGCGAGAACAACAACCTGAGCTGGAACTGCGGCGTCGAAGGCCCGACCGACGATCCGGCCATTCGCGCGCTGCGCGCGCGGCAGACGCGCAACTTCCTGGCGACGCTGCTGCTGTCGCAGGGCGTGCCGATGATCAGCCACGGCGACGAGCTCGGGCGCACGCAGCACGGCAACAACAACGCCTACTGCCAGGACAACGAGCTGACCTGGATCGACTGGAACCTCGACGCCGAGCAAACGGACGCTGCTGCGAGTTCACGGCCAAGCTCGTGCGCTTCCGGCTCGTCGCAGCCGGCGCTGCGGCGGCGGAAGTATTTCCAGGGCCGCAGCATTCGCGGCGGCGTCAAGGACGTCGCGTGGCTGGCGCCCGACGGCCGCGAGATGGACGACGAGGCCTGGAACGCCGACTTCGTGCGGAGCCTCGGCATGCTGCTGTCGGGCAACGCCATCGAGGAAGTCGACGAGCGCGGCGAGCCGATCGTCGGCGACACGCTGCTCGTGCTGCTCAACGCGCACAGCGACGAGGTGCCGTTCACGCTGCCGGCGCTCGACGCCGACCAGCAGTGGCTGCGCGTGTTCGACACGTTCGATCCGCATGCACCCGATCGCGCGTTCAAACCGGGCATGCGCTATCCGCTGCAGGGCCGATCGGTCGCCGTGCTGAAGGTGGACGCCGCCGCTGCGCGAGCGGCGGCGCAGCGTCCGCCGACGCGGTGCGAGCCCGGCGCACGGCTGACGGCCGAATGCGGCGAGCGGTGAGCGTCGACGTCGTCGAGCACATCGACGGCATCGCGGCCGGCGACGACCCGCTCTGGTACAAGGACGCGATCATCTACCAGGCGCACGTCAAGTCGTTCTTCGACAGCAACAACGACGGCGTCGGCGATTTCCCGGGCTTGACCCAGAAGCTCGACTATCTGCAGGGCCTCGGCATCACCTGCCTCTGGCTGCTGCCGTTCTTTCCCTCGCCGCTCAAAGACGACGGCTACGACATCGCCGACTACCTGAGCGTGCATCCGAGCTACGGCACGCTCGACGACTTCAGAGCATTCGTCCGCGCGGCGCACGAGCGCCAGATCAAGGTGCTCATCGAGCTGGTCGTCAACCACACCTCCGATCAGCATCCGTGGTTCCAGCGCGCGCGCCATGCGCCGCCCGGGTCGCCGGAGCGCGACTTCTACGTCTGGAGCGACACCGACAAGAAGTTTCCGGAAACGCGCGATCATCTTCACCGACACCGAGAAGTCGAACTGGACGTTCGATCCGGTCGCGAGGCAGTACTACTGGCACCGCTTCTTCTCGCACCAGCCGGATCTGAACCACAACAACCCGGCCGTCGTCGACGCCGTGATCGACGTGATGAAGTTCTGGCTCGATCTCGGCGTCGACGCGCTGCGGCTCGACGCGGTCGCCGTATCTGTGCGTCCGCGAAGGGACGAGCAACGAGAACCTGCCGGAAACGCACGCCGTCCTGCAAGCGGATCCGGCGCGAGCTCGACGCGGCCTACCCGAACCGCATGCTGCTGGCCGAGGCCAACCAGTGGCCGGCCGACGTGCGCGCGTACTTCGGCGACGGCGACGAATGCCACATGGCGTTCCACTTCCCGCTGATGCCGCGCATGTTCATGGCGCTGCGGCAGGAGGATCGCCACGCCATCACCGAGATCCTGCAACCAGACGCCCGACATCCCCGAGACCTGCCAGTGGGCGCTCTTCCTCCGCAATCACGACGAGCTGACGCTCGAGATGGTCACCGACGAAGAGCGCGACTACATGTACTCGGTCTACGCCGACGATCCGCAGATGCGGATCAACGTCGGCATCCGGCGCCGACTCGCGCCGCTCGTCGAGAACAGCCGCCGCCGCATCGAGCTGCTCAACTCGCTGCTCTTCTCGCTGCCCGGGCACGCCGATCATCTACTACGGCGACGAGATCGGCATGGGCGACAACATCTATCTCGGCGACCGCAACGGCGTCCGGACGCCGATGCAGTGGAGCAGCGACCGCAACGGCGGCTTCTCGCGCGCCGATCCGGCGCGGCTCTTCGCGCCGCCGATCATGGATCCGGTCTACGGCTATCAGGCGATCAACGTCGAGGCGCAGGAGCGCTATCCGTTCTCGCTGCTCAACTGGATGAAGCGGCTGATCGCGACTGCGCAAGCAGCATCGGGTGTTCGGCCGCGGCTCGCTCGAGTTCATTCCGGCGCCGAACCGAAAGGTCCTCGCGTTCCTCCGCCGCGACGACCACGAAACGATTCTCGTCGTCGCCAACCTGTCGCGCACCGTGCAGCCGGCGGAGCTCGACCTGCACGCGTTCGCCGGGCTGATCCCGATCGAGATGGCGGGCCTGACCGAATTCCCGCGCATCGGCGAGCAGCCGTATTTCCTGACGCTCGGTCCGTACGCGTCGTACTGGTTCACGCTGCAGCACGAGCCGATGCAGATGACGCAGGCGACGCCGCACCCGCCGATTCGAACGCGGCGATCGTCGAGGCGCTGCCCGCGCTGCTGATGGGCGTCGACTGGCAGCAACGTGCTCGACGGCGGCACGCGCGGCGTGCTCGAACGGCAGGCGCTGACGCCGTTCCTCCAGCGCCAGCGCATGGTTCGCGCCGAGGTCGCGCGAGATCCGCCGGCGCGCTTCACCGACTGGGCGCCGCTGCGGCTCGGCACCGAGCCGGCGTTTCTCACCATCGTGTCGGTCGAGTACACCGACGGCGGGTCGGAGACCTATCTGCGTGCCGCTGTCGCTCGTCGCGGGCGAGCGGCCGATCGCGTGCTGCAAGCAGTCGCCGGGCAGCGTGCTCGCGCGCATCACCGGCGCACGCAAGGGCGCGATCGTCGACGGCATGCAGGACGACGACGTCTGCGAGCGCCTGCTCGGCATGGTCCGCCGGACGGAGGAGGTCACGACGCGGCGACAGGGCGCGCGCAGGGCGTCGACGGTCGCCGATTACGACCCGGATCACGAGGGCGGCGCGTCCTGGGACGCGATCGCCGGACGATCAGAGCAACAGCATGGCATTCGCCGGCGGACGGTACGTGCTGAAGCTGTTTCGCCGCATCGAACCCGGCGACGAACCCGGAATTCGAGATCGGCCGCTATCCTGACCGAGCGCGAGGTTCCCGCACGCCGGCGCTCGTCGGCGCGCTCGAGTACCACCGCCCGGACCTCGAGCCCGGCACGCTCGCCGTCGTCCAGCGGCTCGTCAAGCACCAGGGATCCGGCTGGGACTTCACGATCGACGAGCTGCGCCGCTACTACGAGCGGGTCGCCGCACGCGACGCTCGATCGGAGCCGACCGGGCCTGCCGATCTGCCGCATCGGGGCGACAGCTGGCGGGCCGCCGCCGTTCTTCGCCGCCGCTCGAGCATTGGTATCTCGAATACGGCCGCCATGCTCGGCCGACGGACCGCGGAACTGCACGCGACGCTCGCGCGATTCGACGCGATCCGGCTTTCGCGCCGGAGCCGCCTCGACGCGCGGCGCTCGACGCGCTCGCCGACGGAATGCGCGCGCGCGCCGACGCGTCGCTCGACCTGCTGGAGCAGCGTCTCGAGGCGCTGGGCGAGGCGGATCGCGCGCTCGCCGAACGTCATGCTGTCCAGGCGCGTGGCCGCCTGCTCGACGCTTCGACGGCATTCGTGCGACTGCGGCGGCGCCGGCTCGCTGATCCGCATTCACGGCGACTATCACCTCGGCCAGGTCGCTGCGCACCGAGGAGGACTTCGTCATCCTCGATTTCGAAGGCGAATCCGGCACGGTCGATCGCCGAGCGCCGCGCCAAGCAGTCGCCGCTCAAGGACGTCGCCGGCATGATGCGGTCGTACAGCTACGCGGCCTACGCGGCGCTCTTCGCGTTCACGGTCCACGCGCCCGACGACGACGCGCCGCTGGAGCCGTGGGCCGACGCCTGGCAGCACTGGGTAGCCGAGGCCTTCCTGGACGGCTACCGAACGACGGCTCGCAATGCGGCCTTTGTATCGCAGGGCGACGCATGGGCGAACACTGTTCGCTGCCTTCCTCCTCGACAAGGCGCTGTCCGAGCTGAGCTACGAGCTGAACAATCGCCCGATTGGGTTCGCATCCCTCTGACTGGGAATCTCGAGGCTCGTCGAACAGCTCGGCTGAGGGCCCGTGGCGGCCTGTTTGCACGGGTGGCCTCGCCCGCCCGTGTGGGTTCAACCAATGCGAATGGATTCTTGACAGCCGCCTGACCGGACGGCGACGGAACTCTTGGAGTAATGCGTTATGGCCAAACGACCAACACAACGTGCCGAGGCCCGAGAGATCGCGACCGCGTCGAAACCGCCGTCGACGCCAAGGGAATCGAGGCGAAGCGGCCAGCTCGACAGCGATCGAGATCGGCCGTGAACGCAAGGAACCGTTCGATTCGGGCGTGGCGTCCAGCGGGCCGGAGCGAAGACGACATCCGGCGGCGCGCCTACCAGCGGTACCTGGAGCGCGGCGGCGCGCCACGGCAGCGATTTCGACGACTGGCTGGAGGCGGAGCGGGAGCTCAAGAATGGCGAAGTCCGAGGACTGACGATCTGACGATGGCCGCGCACTCTGGAAAGGCTCGATCTCGTTCGGGCTCGTCAACATTCCCGATCGAGCTGCACACCGCGGTGCGCAATCACCGGCCGAAGTTCCGCATGCTGCACGCGAAGGACAAGTCGCCGGTGCGGTTCGAGCGCGTCTGCATCCGCGACGGCCACCCGGTGGCCTGGGAGGATCTCGTCAAAGGCTACGAGTACGCAGAAGGGCCACTTCGTCGTCGCTCACGAAGGAAGACTTCCAGGCGGCCGCGCTCGAGAAGACGCGGACGGTCGACATCATCGACTTCGTGAAGGCCGACGAGATCGACGATCGATTCTTCGAGACGCCGTACTACCTCGTGCCGGCCAAGGGCGGCGAGCGCGCGTACGCGCTGCTGCGCGAGGCGATCCGCGAATCGGGACGCATCGGCATCGCGAAGTTCATCCTGCGCGACGCGCAGCATCTGGCGGCGCGTCGAGGTCATCGACAACGCGCTCGTGCTGACGGTGATGCGCTTCGCCGACGAGCTCGTCGACGCCGACGCAGTTCGAGTTTCCGGCCGCCAGCGACGGCATCCGCAAGCCGGAGCTCGACATGGCGAAGGCGCTCGTCAACAGCCTCGCCGCCGACTGGGATCCGGCGAAGTACACCGACCAGTACCGCGAGAACCTGATGCGGATCATCAAGGGCAAGGTGAAGGGCAAGAAGGTCGACCTCGAGCCGGCGAACGAGCCGCGGCAGGCCGAGGTCGTCGATCTGATGGAACGGCTGCGCCGCAGCCTCGGCCAGGGCGGCGGCGCGCGCGCGAAGGCCGCGAACGCCGGCAAAGACGCGCCGCCAAGCGACGCGCACGACGCGCGGCCTGACAGCCAGCTGCAAGAATGCGAGCTCGATTGCAGACTGCCTGATCGTGAATCCAGAATCGACAATCAATCTGCAATCGACTCTGAATCGACATGCTGCAGCCCATGCTCGCGTCGCTGGCCGACGCGCCGCTCGACGATCCGCAGCTCGTCTACGAACCGAAGTACGACGGCATCCGCGCGATCGCGGAGATCGGGCCGAAGGCGACGTCCGCCTGTGGTCGCGGCTCGGCAACGAGAAGACGCGCCAGTTCCCGGAGATCGCCGCGGCGCTCCGGCAGTGGGCGCGCGCGCTGAAAGCAGCCGCGTCGTGCTCGACGGCGAGATCGTCGCGCTCGACGCCAAGGGCGAGCCCGCCGGATTCCAGCAGCTGCAGGGCCGCATTCATCTGCTCGATGCGGCGGCGTTCCGCGATGCCGCTCGCCCGAAGGCTCGCGCGCCATCAGCCACCGTGGAACGCGAGGCCTCTGCCGAGCGCCCCACGTCGCCTTCATCGCCTTCGACCTCCTGCGCGACGGCTCGACCGACTGGCGCGATCGCCCGCTCGTCGAGCGGCGCGCAGCGCTCGAGCGACTTGTTCGCGACGCAAGCCGGATCGCCGATCGCTCCGCATCAGCGACGATGGTCCGCGGCGACGGCCGCGCGCTGTACGAGCGCGCGCTCGACCAGCGGCTGGGAAGGCCTGATCGCCAAGCACGCCGACTCGCTCTACAAGTCCGGCAAGCGCACGCCCGACTGGCGCAAGCTGAAGATCGTCCACGAACAGGAGTTCGTGATCGGCGGCTGGACCGAGCCGCGGCAGACGCGCACCTACTTCGGCGCGCTGCTGCTCGGCGGTCTACGACAGGACGATCGACCTCGTCTACGTCGGCCACACCGGCACCGGCTTCAACGAACGCGAGCTCGCGCGCGTGATGAAGCTGCTGAAGCCGCTCGAAACCACCGACGTGTCCGTTCAGCGAGCGCCCGAAGACCAACGAGCGCCCGCACTGGGTGCGCCCCGAGCTCGTCGCGCAGATCAAGTTCACGGAATGGACCGCCGACGGAAAGCTGCGGCATCCGGTCTATCTCGGACTGCGCGACGACAAGAAGGCCGTCAGACGTGACGCGCGAGAGACACTGTCGTTCGACGTTCGTCGTTCGACGTTCGTCGTTCTGCGACGAACGCTCGAGGCTCGACGCGGACCAGAACCACGAACCGACGAACCACGAACCGCGAACGATCAGGCACGAGCCGCCGAACCTCGTCGATCAGCTGCGCGCCCTCGAGCAGTCGCGACGCGACGGCGATCTCGACCTGCCTGACGGCGATCGGCTGAAGGTCACCAACCTGCACAAGATCTTCTGGCCGAAGCAGAAGCTGACCAAGGGCGATCTGTTCCGCTACTACGTCGCGCGTCGCGCCGTTCGCTCCTGCCGGCCGTCGCCGATCGGCCGCTCGTCATGAAGCGCTTTCCCAACGGCGTCGCCGCGCAGCCGTTCTATCAGCACCGTGCGCACCGACGTGCCCGCCGGCGTGCGCGTCCGAGGTGGTCAGCGGTCGCCGAAACGCGGCCGCAGATCGTCGGCGGCACCCTGAAGACGCTGCTCTACATGACGCAGCTCGCGGCGATCTCGCAGGATCCCTGGTTCTCGCGCGTGCCCCATCCGGAGTTCGCCGACTACACGCGCTTCGATCTCGATCCGTCCGACGGCGTGCCGTTCGAGCGCGTGCTCGACGTCGCGCGGTGGATTCGCGACGAGCTCGACGACGCTCGGCGCGATCGGCGTCCCGAAGACGTCGGGCGCCGACGGCCTGCACATCTACATCCCGCTGCCGCCCGGCACGCCGTACGAGGCCGGCCTGCTCTTCTGCCAGATCGTCGCCACCGTCGTCGCGCAGAAGCATCCGAAGGTGGCGACCACGGAGCGCAGCGTGAAGGCGCGCGGCAAGCGCGTCTACATCGACTGCCTGCAGAACATCCTCGGCAAGACGCTGGCGACCGCCTACAGCGCGCGCGCCAGCGAGTACGCCGGCGTCTCGACGCCGCTGACGTGGGAGGAGGTCGACGCGGGCGTCGAGCGACACGATTTCACGATCGAGACCGTGCCGGCGCGGTTGGCGAAGGTCGGCGATCTGTGGGCGGCGTTGCGAAAAGCAAGACCGGTGGACTTGAGCAGAGTGACAAGGTATGGATAGCGAATTGGTGATTTGATGATCGGGTGATCGGCGATGTCGATCGCCCATCACCCGATTGCTGGGCGTCGATTTCTACTCTTCGGTGATGGCTTCTTCGTCCTTCTCCTCGACGTCCTCGAATTCTTCGACGTCGTCCGATTTATCAACGAGGTTCTCGTCGTCGATTCGATCTTCGATCTGTTCGTCTTCGCGTGGGTCCCGCTCTTCCATTTTCTGCCTCCTCATCCACACGGGAGCAAGGGCGATACCACCTTCTGAGGAGATTCTCCGGGAGTTCCGGGACTGGAGCGTCGCACGCAGCACGTCGAGTCCTCGACTGCTCACGCGGAAGTTCTTCTACGTCTTGACGCGCGAGTACCTGCTTCAGCCATTACGCGACGCTGGTCGTGCTGCCAAGCCGAAGCTTCCGCCTTCGCGCGCGGCGTCACACGCCGACAGACATTGCCTGCGACGCGGCCGGCTGGTGACTGGCCCACCAATCCCGGGCGCGATCGTCGGTCCAGTCGTTGGCCCCTTCGATGCTGGCGAGCCGGCGCGACAGCTCCCTTGCTGTTTGAGGTCGCGCCGCCGGGTCCTTGGCGAGGCAAGACAGCACCAGGTCGTCGAGAGCCGAAGGGACGCGACTTTCCGTCCTTGCCGACGGCGGCGTCGCCGGCGTCTGCGCATGATGGAGCAGAAGCGCCATCGGCGTGTCGGCCGTGAACACCTGCTGCCCGGTCAGCAGCCAGTAGGCCACACAGCCGGTTGCGTAAATGTCGGCGCGCCCGTCCACGTCGGCCGAGCCCAACGCCTGTTCAGGCGCCATGAACGCCGGCGTCCCCTGGACGGTATTCTCTCGCGTGAGCGCGGGCCCTGTTTCCGCCATCGCGGTCGTGGCCTTCACGATGCCGAAGTCCAGGACCTTTACGAAGTCGTAGTCCTCACCGTAACGGCACAGGAAAATATTGGCCGGCTTGATGTCACGGTGGACCAGCCCGCACGACTCGGCCTCGGAAAGGGAGTGGCAGACTTGCCGGAGCAGGTGGATGGCCCGCTCCGCTGGAACCGGTCCCGTGCGGCGGACGAGCGTCTCGGCGTCGAGCCCATCCAGCAGTTCCATGACGTAGTAGAACGCTCCGTCGGCGGAGACGCCAAAATCGAAGAGGTTCACGGTATGCGGCGAGCGCAGGTTAGCGATGGCCTGCGCCTCCCGCTCGAACCGGCGCCGCGCATCCTCGAAGACGCCGGTGCGGCCATCGGCCGTGAGCGAGGGTCGAATGAGCTTGATCGCCGCCGGGCGCGCCAGGAGCCGGTGCTTTGCGCGCCACACTTCGCCCATGCCTCCTTGCCCCAGGCGATACACCAGGCGATAGCTCCCCAACTCGCGCGCGCGGCTGACCTCAGAGCTCAGCGTGTAGACAACGCGGGCGCCGACGATGTGACTTCGTACCGGATGAACGGCCGGCGAGGCGACTTCGACGTTGCCGCCGACGTCCGCTTGACAGCATCGACCGAATGGCCTGTAGCGGCTCGCCACGCGGAGGCCGAAGGCTCTCCATGACGCATGGTGACGGAGGTTTTTTCGAATGAATGTGAAAATTGTGGCGCGCCCGACAGGATTCGAACCTGTGGCCTACGGCTCCGGAGGCCGTCGCTCTATCCAGCTGAGCTACGGGCGCAAGTGAGTCAAGCCTATCACCATTTTCGCCGCGCGATGCTCGGCAGTGGTACCTCTCATTGCTAGAACCCGTCAATGTAGGGAGATCGTAGTGGTTCACAACAGCGAGCGCGTGATCCGCGGGTGCATCACCTCTAAACACATTGTCCAACTCTTCGACACGGTAGACACCCTCGCTGAGGGCGTCTCGACGTTTCTGCTCGACGGCTTCCGGCCGACTGACAAGCAGCTTGTGGTCGCGCGCCCGAAGCATTGGAAATCCATCGCCGACCGACTCGAGCTGCGCGGGTGCTCGGTGCAGGAAGCCACGGGCAGCGGGCGCCTGACCGTCTGTGATGCCTCCCGCACGCTGACGCGCTTCATACGAAACGGGCAGCCCGTTGCTGGACTGTTTCAGACAGTCGTCGGCAACCTCGTCACGAAACTGACGCCTCCGGCCGGCGGCACGCTGTGGATCTACGGAGAAATGGTCGACGTGCTCGCCGAGGAGCGAAATTTCGCCGCGGCCCGCTATCTCGAAGAACTGTGGAACGATCTCGGGCTGCGGCAATCGTTCACGCTGCTGTGCGGGTACTCCTCAGCTCACTTTGCCGATTCGTCAACAGCGCACATGCTTTCTCAGATTTGCGATCGGCACACTCACGTGCAGGTCGGCACCGAGGATGTGATGGGGAGCTGGGTGCTGAAGAAACGAGCCGACGGCGGGCACGGCAGCCACGAACTACCGCCCACCACCCTCCGAGCTGACGTCTGACGTTCAAATTTTTTTGGATGCGGTCGCCCTTCGACTCGCATGAACGCGCGCTCGCTCCCTTCGACTGCGCTCGGGGAGCCCCGAGCGCAGTATCGAGGGGCTCAGGGCAGTCGACTTTGCGCTCTGGCCTGCCATGAGCGAGCCTGCGGCTCGCCGAAGCAGGTGGGATGGCGAGTCGAATGGCGCGCCCGGAGGGAGTCGAACCCCCGGCCTACAGGTTCGAAGCCTGTCGCTCTATCCAGCTGAGCTACGGGCGCGCACCGCGATCAATCTATCGCATTTTCTTTCAACCTAAGGTATCTTTCTCTCTCGCTCGCCGATTTCGAAATCACGACAAACGCTCGCCGCTCTGCAATTTGAAGCGTAGCGGAGCCGTCGTCGACAATCTGCCGTCCAGGAGTGTCCGTGCCCCGAGCAACTCTTGCCGCGCTTGGTCTGCTGCTGCTGTCCGCGTCCACGGTCAACGCGCAGTACTTCGGCCGCAACAAGGTTCAATACGATCGACGCGACTTCCGCATTCTCGAAACCCCGCACTTCGAGGTGTATTACTACGCCGAGGAGCGCGACGCCGTGATGCAGGCGGCACGCATGGCGGAGCGCTGGTACGAGAAGCTGTCGGCCGTCCTCGATCACCAGTTCGATCGCCGGCAGCCGATCATCCTCTACGCCAGCCACGGCCATTTCGTGCAGACGTCGATCACGCCGGCCCTGCTCGGCGACGGGGTCGGCGGGTTCACCGATCACCAGGCCGGCCGCGTCGTGCTGCCGTTCGCCGCGGGGCTCGCCGAAACCAACCACGTCCTCGGCCACGAGCTCGTGCACGCGTTTCAGCGCGATATCCTCCGCAAGTCCGGTTCGTCGCTGGCGATGATGCCGCTGTGGTTTGCCGAGGGCATGGCCGAGTACTACTCGGTCGGCCGCATCGATCACAACACCGCGATGTGGCTGCGCGATGCGGTGAACGCCGACCATCTTCCGCGGCTCGAGGATCTGAACAACGCGCGGTGGTTCCCGTATCGCTACGGCCAGGCGCTCTGGGCGTTCCTCGCCGAGAAGTACGGCGAGTCGATCGCCGCGCGCGCGATGAAAGCGCGCGTCAAAGGCAACGCGATCGCGCGGCTGTCCGCGGTGACCGGGGCGAAAGCGGACGAGCTGTCGCACGGCTGGCGCGAGGCCATGACCCGCCTCGCGGCCGACACGACCCGCGCCGAGATGACGCCCACCGATCGCGCGATCGTGTCGTCGACGCGCAACGGAGGCCGGCTGAACGTGGCGCCCGCCTTGAGCCCGGACGGCACGCAACTCGTGTTCGTGTCCGAGCGCGACGGCTACGGAGTCGACGTGTTCCTCGCGGACGCGAAGAGCGGCGCCACCAAACGCAAGCTGCTGAGCACGGCGACCGATCCGCACGTCGACAGCATTCAGTTCATCGAGTCGGCGGGCGGCTGGGATCGGACCGGGAAACAATTCGCTTTGGCCACGGTGCGCGACGGCGTGGCGATGCTGATGGTGTTCGACATGCCCGGCGGCAACGTCGCGCGCGAGATTCCGGTGCCCGACGTGGACGAGATGTTCACGCCGACCTGGTCGCCGGACGGAACGCGGATCGCGTTCTCAGGGTTGAAGGGCGGGTCTTCGGATCTGTACGCGTTGACGCTCGACACGGGCGCGCTTCGCGCTTTCACCACTGACATGTACGCGGACTTGCAGCCCGACTGGTCGCCCGACGGCGCGCGCATCGCGTTCGTCACCGATCGCTTTTCGTCCTCGATCGAGGCGCTGGCGTTCGGCAACTATCGGCTGGCGACCCTCGACACAGAGACGGGCGCCGTGAGCGCGCTGCCCTCGTTCGAAGAAGCGAAGAACATCGACCCGCATTGGTCGCCCGACGGCCGCAGCGTCTATTTCGTCGCCGACCGTCACGGCATCAGCAACATCTACCGCGTCGAGCTGGCCGGTGGCGACGCGACCCAGATGACCGACGTCCAGACCGGCGTCAGCGGCATCACTGCGTTGAGCCCCGCCATCTCCGTCGCCGCCAACACCGGCGCCATCGTCTACGCCGCATATCGTGATGGTGTCTACGAAATTCGCGCGCTCGGCGCGAACGACGCGACGGCCAAGGGCGACGGCGGCAGCGCGCCGCTGACGACGCAGCCGTTGCTGTCGGCGATGACGGCCCCGGTCGCCGCGCCCGAGTCGCCGGAGCGGAAGTTCCCCGAACGGCCCTATGCGCGCGGCCTGTCACTCGTGTCGATCGGCCAGCCGTACGTGAGCGCGGGCGGCGGTGCGTTCGGCAGCTTCGTCCGCGCCGGCGTGTCGTTCGGGATGGGCGACATGCTCGGCCAGCAGCAGCTCGAAACGGCCGTGCAGGTCGGCAAGGAGCTGATGGATTTCGCCGTCCAGAGCGTGTACTTGAATCGCCGCTCGCGGTGGACGTGGGGCGCGATGGGCGGACAGATTCCAACCGCGACCGGCACGACTCGAACCCTCACACAACCCGCGACCGCCGGCGGGCAGAACATCGTCCGCGAGTCGCTGCTGCTCGAACAGATCCATCGCGAGGCTTCGGCGCTCGTCATGTATCCGTTCAGCCGCGCGCGGCGCATCGAGCTGTCGGCGGGATTCGACGCGATCGCCTTCCGCACCGAAGCGCTCACCTACGTGTACGACTCGACCGGCCGGCGCGTGCAGGAGACGCGCGAGCTGCGTCCCGGCCTGCCGCCGGCGGCGATCGGGCTGGCGGGCGTGGCCTTCGTGCACGACACCTCGGTGCACGGCGCGGCGAGCCCGGTGCTGGGCGAGCGCTATCGCCTCGGCCTGGCCGGCACCTACGGGGATCTGCGCCTCGCGACCCTGGTGGCCGACTATCGCAAGTACGTGATGCCGGTGCGGCCGTTCACCATCGCGATGCGCGTGCAGCATGTCGGCCGTTACGGGCGCGACGATGCGGATCCGCGGCTGCTGCCGTTCGTCTGGTACGTGCAGGACACCGTGCGCGGCTTCGATGGCCGCCAACTGCCACCGCACGGCTGCACGATCGCCACCGCCGGGTGCGACACGATCGACGCCGCGACGACCAAGCGGCTGCTGGCGGCGAACCTGGAGCTGCGGTTCCCGATCGTGGGTGCGCTGCGGCGGACGCCGAGCTACGGACGCATCCCCATCGAAGGGCTCGTGTTCACGGACGCGGCCTCGTTCTGGACGGCCTCACCTGGCACTACGACGCTGCAGTCACTGCTGCGCAGCGTCGGCGCCGGCGTGCGCATCAACGCCGGCGGCCTCGTGTTCGAGTTCGACGCCGCGCGGCCGATCGCGCGGCCCGGGCAAGGATGGCGGTTGTCGGCGAACTTCCGTCCGGGGTTCTAGATTTCCTCACGACGTGGCGCAGGGCGTCAGCCCTGCGTCCAATCATCCGCGCGTGCTAAGATCACGATTTCCCCGGGCCGGTAGCTCAATTGGCAGAGCAGCAGACTCTTAATCTGCGGGTTGAGGGTTCGATTCCCTCCCGGCTCACCACTGCAACTCATTCCACAACAAAATTTTAGCGGAACAGTCGCTTGGCGGTCGATTTCACCGAGGGCACGCGGAGGGCACAGACCGCGGGCTGCCGGGCCGCGAAGGGTCCCTAGCTCAGTATTCGTACTTCGGAATGACCGGATGAGCACAACGCTCCTAAGGGAGATTCAACAGGAACTCTCATCGCGGGACGTTGATGTTGAGACGGTGTTGCGGAAGTGCAAGATTCTCGCGCGCCGCCTTCATAGTGAGTCGTTCGCTCAATGGGTAGAAAGGGAGCTGAACGGCTACCCCCAGAACGCCGATGTCCCGCCCTACCGAATCGTGACGCAGCACTCCTACTGCGAGCTTCTCGAATGGGTATCAGACTGTCAACGAGTACCCAATCGTCTCCCTGCTCATCGATGAAAAGTGGCGCCATCACTTCGAACCCTTCCCGTACCGTGACGGCATTGCAACCGTGAAGACGCTGTCAATGGGAGACGGGGGAATGGTTAATCGCTCTCATCTCAAGTTTCTCTTGAAGGGGAAGGTCATTGATCTGCCCGCGTACCGATTTTGGTCACGAATTTCTGAAACCGAAATGAGCCGGATCATCAGTGCGGCTGTCCGTGCTGAGACATTGCTGGAAGCTGACCAGCGCCTCTTATGTAGAGCGACAGTGATATTGACCCCCTCGCGACACTAATTCTGACCCCCTCGGGAGGAGGGTCGAATGGAAGCTCGAGAGGGATGTGCTGGGATCTCCTACCACGGAGGTGCCGGTGGTCGAAGGTGAGCTGGTCCTCGCGATTCGCGCACTCGCGGATTGCGGCGTCGGCAGCAAGGCGATTGCCCATGCGGTCGGAGTGGCGCGGAATACGGTGCGGCGATATTTACGGCAGCCGATCGAGGCGGAGGGCCAGACCCGACCCACGGCGCGGCGGCTGACCGACGCACGGCGCCTCGAAGCGCGGACGCTGTACGAAGGGCCAGCGGGCGGGAATGCGGTCGTGGTGCAGCGCTTGCTGGCCGGGCGTGGGCTGACGGTCAGTGTCCGGACCATTGAGCGGGCGGTGGCCGACCTGCGACGCGACGCGACGGGTGGCGCAGCTGGCGACGGTGCGGGTCGAAACGGCGCCGGGCGACCAGTTACAAATCGATTTCGGCCAAAAGCGCGTGCGGATTGCGGGTACCGGGGTGCGCGTGTTCGTCTTGGTCGCGGTCCTCAGTTATTCCCGCCGGCTCTTTGTGAAAGCGTTCCTCAGTGAGCGCCAGGACGACTGGCGCGAAGGGATTGCCGGCGCGTTCCTGCACTTCGGCGGGGTGCCGCGCACGCTGCTCGGCGACAATGCGCGCGCACTGGTGGTCGGCCGAGATCGCGGGACTGGAACGGTCATGTTTCATCCGACCTATCTCGCGTTCTGTCGGGATTGGGACGTGCAGCCGCGCGCGTGCGCACCGTATCGGGCGCGGACGAAGGGAAAAACGGAGGCCGGCGTGAAATTCGTGAAACGCAATGGCCTCGCCGACCAGGCGTTCGAGTCATTCGCCGCACTTGAATCCCACCTGACGGCGTGGATGATCCTGGCCGATGAGCGCGAGCACGGGACCACCCATGAAGCCCGAGCGTTCGCTTCCATCGCGACGAGCGCCCGATGCTGCGGCCGCTCCCCGCACGGGCGCTGCCCCGCCGCGAGCAGCGGCTCCGGCGACGTGTGGCCCATGACGCCTTCGTGGACGTCGACACGGTGCGTTACAGCGTGCCGTATCGCCTGGTGCGGGATCAGGTCGAGGTCGTCGATTGACGAGCAGATCGTCCGAATTTTCCACGGGACGATGCTCATCGCGACCCACGCCCGGACGCGAGAGCCCTTCGCCCGCGTGATCGATCCGACGCACTTCGCCGGATTGTGGCGGCCGGCCGTCCCGCCGATCGAAATCGACCGCGGCACCGTTGACGGTGCTCGGACGCAATCTCGCCGACTACGCCGCCGTCGTGGACGGTGACCAATGAGCGTGGTCATTCACGCCCGCGTCGTCGAGCAGCTCACGCGTCTGCGGCTCCGGTATGTCGCCGATCGTCTCGATGCGGTGCTCAATGACGCCGCGCGGACGGAGCCGACCTATCTCGATTTCCTCGACAGCGTCCTACGTCAGGAGGTCGAGGCCAAGCAGCGGACCCGCGTCGCCATGGGACTCAAGATCGCGCATTTTCCGACGGTGAAGACGCTCGATGACTTCGACTTCAAGTTCCAGCCGTCGGTCGATCAGCGGCTCGTGCGCGAGCTGGCGACGGCGCGCTTTCTCGCCCAAGCCGAAAACGTGCTGATCTTTGGTGCGCCGGGCGTCGGCAAAACGCATCTCGCGATTGCCCTCGGCCGCGCCGTCGTCGAAGCCGGCCACTCCGTCCTCTTCACGAGCGCCACGGCGCTGCTGGCGGCGCTGTCGAAGGCGGAGACCGACGGCCAGCTCAGCGATCGGCTTGATGTTCTATACGAAACCGAAGCTGCTGATCATCGACGAGCTCGGCTACCTGCCCTTCGAACGACGCAGCGCCCACCTCTTTTTCCAGCTCGTCGCCCGCCGCTACGAACGCGGCAGCCTGCTGATCACCACCAACCAAGTCGTCACGCAATGGGGCGCGGTCTTCGGCGACGACGTCCTCGCCGCGGCGATCCTCGATCGGCTCCTCCATCACAGCCACACCCTGATGATTCAAGGTGAGAGCTATCGGCTCCGTCAGAAAAAGAAAGCGGGCTTGCTCGGTCAGGCGCATCGAAACGACGGCTGATATGGATCGCTTCATCCCGTGCCAGCTTCGGGTTTCTGCGGGCGCTCGCCGGCGCAGACGCCGGCTCGCGCTGATCAACCAAGAACAAACACCGGATCGGAGGGGGTCAGTTTTAGTGTCGGAAGGGGGTCAGTTTCTCCTGTCGCTTGACATCTTAAGACAAGCTCAGACATCCGGGCCACGGAATATGGAAAGTGGTAAACGACGAGTTGGATTTGTGCTGCTCGGCGTGGGTAGTTTCGTTATGGTTCTCGGTGCCACCGCGTTGAAGGCGAAGCCGGGCGAGTACCACGTCTGTCAGGAATTGATTCGCCAATTTCCGACGATTCCCGAGTTGCACGGAAATTGCGACGACTACAAGAAAATCAACGGTCCACTGGTCGCGGGCGGGGCCGTCGCCGCCGGGCTCGGCGCTGCGGCTCGGCGCTGCGCTGATGGTCATGGGCTCGAACCATCCCAATACCACTCAGGTAATCGCCGATGGGCAGCGCGTTGGTGTCCGTTATCGACTAGCGTTGCCCTGATACTAGCGAGCGCATCAGATTTCTGCTGGCGAGCGAGTCGACACGTCCGACGCTAGACGGCGGCGCGACGATGGCTGAATCGGCTTAGCTGCAGGCGCGGGGCAGGGGCGGCGCGCCTCCCGAGAACGCGGCGCGACAGCCTGTAAACAAGCCCCGAACTCTGCTGAGGCGCGGTCACGGACCGCCGGACGGTATTGAAGCTGCGGGCGTCATTGAAGTCCTCCCGAGATCAGATCCTCCTTCGGCTCCATGCTGCACCTGGTCACACGCGTCGGGGTTGCCCCGCCCGCTGTTGAAATTCAGCGGCGGCTCGGGTGACATTCTACGCGACGTTCTCCACTGAGACTGCGATGCCGAGCTGCTGATCGCGAGCACGAAGAGCGGCGACGAGCTTCGGCATGTCCTTGTGCCCTTTCAGTCGGCGAAAGCCCTTGACGGCTTCGAGGACGGCGGCGGCGGTCCAGCGCAGCACCATCTGGCCACCACGCCACCGTTTGACGTTCCGCTTCACATGCCGGGTGCGGCTGATCAGACTCTCGATCGCGTTGGTCGTCGCGAGCGACTGCCGGAGGCGATCAGACAGACCGAGCGCGATCACGGTGAGCGTCTCGTCGAGTCCTTCGCGGACGCTGGCCGCGGCACTCGGATAGCGATCCTCGAGGCGTCGCGCCAGATCCTGCAGCAGGCGGCGCGCGGTCGCGACCTCCGTCTGCTTGTAGGCGCGGGCGACGATCGCGCGAACCCACGGACGCTGCCCCTCCGGCAGATGCTCGAGGATGTTGCGGAGCTTGTGCACGTGACAGCGGTGTATCAACGCCGCTGCACCAAACGTCTGCGTCACCGCTTTGTGCAGCGCCTTCGAGCCATCGAGGATGACCAAGAGACTGCGATCGGTGCGCAGGCCACGGCTTTGGAGATCGGCCAAGAGGCTTTGACAGACCGCGGCATTCTCGGTGGAGCCGTCCCAGAGGCCGAGCGCGTGTTTGGCACCGGTGGTATCGATGCCGAGGGCGACCACGATGCAGTGCTCACCGATGTGGACGCCGTCGATCAGCAGCGCCACGAGGTCGAGCGCATCGAGCGCGGTCGATCGCCAGGCGGCGAGCTGCGCCGTGGTCTTCGCGACGAACCGCCGACTCACGGCGCTCTTGCTCGTGCCCCGCGTGCGGACCTCCGCGCCCATGGGTTCCAGGCTGCGGCCGTACTGCCGCGTGGCGACGCCGAGGAGCATCTGCTCGACGACGCGACGATTCAATGGGTCGGTGTCGGCGAACGCCTCAAACGTCGGCAGCGCGACTTCGTGGCCGTCCGCCCGGACGCGCGGCCGGCGAATCTGCACCTTGCGGCCGCCGAGGACGACCTCACTGGACACCGTCCCCGCGCGCGACGCCACCCGCTCGGCCTGATGCTGATACCGCGGGCCGCAGATGGCCGTCCGATCCGCTTCGAGCATCGTGGTGAGGACCTTCAGGCCTGAGGCGACGGCGAGTTCCATCAGCTCGGCTCGGGTATCGACGAGGAGATCGACGAGGGGCAGGTGACGCTGCGTCGGTGAATCGACTTGGTGCGACCGATCGACTGTGCGAGACTCTCGTTTCATGGCGGCTCCTTGTTGGCGGGCTCTTCGCCCTGGCTTAGTCACCGGTCGTATAGCACGACCAGTGAGGAGCCGCCGCTTCTAAATTTCAACAGCTACTGGGACATCCCCCACGCGTCCGTGAATTCAGCTAGTCGAGAAGAGCCCGACCTTTGCTGATTAGGTCGCCGATCAAAGATAGGTTCGGGACGATGGTCTTCGTGTTGTTCCTTCTTCTGTTTTGACGCCAGACGAATCGTCGGTTCCGGCTGGCTCCCGAGGGAACAGCTGCTTCGCATACTCCTCAAGCGTAGGCGGTACCTCGACGGCCTGCCCCCGATCCGGGCCGACGAACTTCAGCTTTCGACCGGCCTTGGAACCGGTCGGGCCAGACGGGGCGGTGTGTTGTATCTGCGACTCGGTGGCTGACCGGTCGTTTGCGCCTGCGTGATCGTCACAGGTAGTCGCGGCAGATTGGTTGTGAACGTGAGGCTTTGTCTCGTGATCTGGCCGCTCCTCCGCTGGCAGGCGGCTGACCTCGAAGGCATCGCTGTTCGCTTCGGCAAGCGCGCATACTCGTTGCGCGGTCTTGAGAGCCGTCAAGAGCTTCGCTCGTTCAGAAACCTGCGCTTCGAGCTGCCGTTTCAGACCGCGGTTTCTTGCACGCTCCGCGTCGAGCTCCGTTTGTGCGGCTTGCAACTTCGACTCATACTCCGACACGAGCCGCTCTCGAAGGCGGTGCGCCTCGTCGCTCGCGGCTTCGGCGCGTGCTCGAGCGCTATGCTCCTGTTCACATTTGTGTGCCGCTGTCGTCGCAATTTCGCGCTCGACGTGGAGTGCCAACCGAAGCTCCTCGATTTGAATTTCGAATTGGCGCACCGATTTGGTCAGATCCTCGGATTGCCGAGCGGCCTGTTCCAGTTCGATGAGCGCCGCGTCCAGTGCGGTTTGACCCGCCGCGCGCGCGCTTTCCGCGGCTGCATCGGCTTCAGCAACAGCTGTTGTCAACAGTTTGTCGATGACGGCAAACAATTCCCCCTGAAACGCCTGGCGCAGGCCAATTCTGCCTTCCACGCGTTCAAAGCCTACAGACACGGTTTCGGTGACCCCACGCATAGTCGCATCCTCTGCAGATCGCTGAATTGGCAGGTCCTTTCGTGTTGGGCACATGGCAACTGTCGTGCCTGACGCAAACGCCCCGTTATTACCTCGGAAGCTCTTCTGCCAAGCGGTAGGAGGCCACCGTCAATTCTTGGGAGGCCGATCGCAGAATTGTCAGTGGTTGCGTTCGGGTCCGCGACTGCCGTCAAGAAGCGGTTCGGCGTGACGCCGCGGATGCAGGATGGGCGGAGGCGGCTGGGGAGCTTGCGATTCGTCTACATGGCCGACCGACTCAGGCCATCGAGATCGACGACCGTCCGACCGTGCCCGTTTTTCTGTTAGTCGGCCCGATGTACGTGATCTTGAACCGGCAGATTTCGATCACGTCACCGATTTTCAACATCCGCTCCGCGTTGCTGAGCGGCACCCCGTTGACGCGGATCGGGTAACGCTGGCCGTAATCGCCCACGACGTGGACGGATGCTGCCTCGTCCCACCGATGTCAAAGTGGTAGCGTGCGACTTCCGTCTGGTGCCCACGTCAGGATCGGCAAGGCAGACGTCCGTATGCGGCGGCGGGTAGCGGCCAAAGACGGTCTTGTCCTTCACTAGGATCGCGACCTGCTCCCCGCGGCCGTTCTGGACGACAACCGCGCACTGTGGACGGTACGGCAGCATGACGCTACCGGCACGATACCTCTAGCGCGGCATCCGCGCCAACGATTGGCATCGGGCCAGCGTCGAACCATCGCGACTGACGGCGCCGTCGTGGCCGACGCCGTCGCCTTGGTACTGGTACTTCGGTTGATCGCCGCGGCCGTCGCGAGGAACGCGGCACCGGATCAACAGAGCAACCGGAATGTCATCGACACACGCCGGATCGTCGCTGCCCAAACGGGAGCACTGGACTTCTGGGTGCTCGTGGCGTTTGCGACGGATCGCGATCAAATGACTGGCCGGCTAGAAACGCTCACTGGAAGCTGGCGCGAGGCGCGTGCCGCGCCGTTGGCGAACTGTTCAGAACAGCAAGGCACAGCCGGCACAATCAGTCCTCGGTGATCACGCTCCGAAGTCCTGCCAAACCTCGCGCTCGAGTAGTCCCCGCTCGTGAGCCGCGAGCTGCTCGGCGCTGGTGTACGTCGGGACGCGCTGCGCGAAGGAGCTGAATCCGTTACGCAGCAGGTCGACCACGACGCCGTATTCACCCTGGATACGCAGCTCGCAATCCGTCCGGGCTCCGTCCTTCCATAGCGACTATGCGTGTCGCGCGGGCGTTGGCGTCCGCGGCGGAGTCGGCGGGCGATTCGGCGCGTAGAACGGATCTTCACTCATTGGCTGCGCTCGGATCGTATCCGAACGGGTGACAGCGGAGGCCAAACCTCGTTCATGATTCGTGCAACCCGGCTGCGTAACCGGCGACGTCGCGCGTCAGACAGCAGCCGATCGAGAGCCGGCCGCTTGCCCTTCGCGCCGCTGATGCCCCGGTCGTTGTACTCCACCGCCGTCCATCCTCGCGCCTCGATGTAACGGCGGATCTCCGCAAGCTGGTTCTCAGGTTCTTGATCGAACGCACTGCTTGTCTTTCAGCGCGATTACAGTCCGTGGAACTGTTTTCGCCACGAACCACCGACTTCTGGTTTCCGCATCGTGCATGATGCCGTTTCGGACAAGCTTGCGGATGCTGTCGCTGTGTTGAATGGTTAAATTGAACCGATGACCAGTGAGAATGTCGCGGTACACCTGCGTTTCCTGTCCTTTCGGAACGGCCTTGCCGTATCCGTCAAGATGCAGACGCTGCCGCAGGCGCTCGAATGGGTCTGGCAGGGCCACGCCGTCGACACCAAATTGAAGCGGTAGGCCGGCTGGGGGTGCGCCGACGGTGCGATCTATTCGAGCAGAACTCGACTTGGTGAAACCCGCTATTGCCGCTCGAGAGTCAGGTCATCCCACGGCCTTGCATTCGCCGAACCAGTGAGCACCTATGGTTTCAAAGTCGAGTCGTCAACATCAGCGAGACCGGAGTGCTTTTCGCGCCGGCGGATTTGTCCCGGGGACGCCCATCGAAGTGATTGTGTCGCCGCCCATCGCGGTGGGCTCAATGGCATCAGGCAAGCAGGTGTGCGCGGCCGAAATCACGATGAGAGGTCTTCGCTGACCGTCGGACAGCGATCGAGGATGGCGGGCGCCATCGACTTTGGTCTGCCGCCGGTATTGCCGGTCACACCCTTTAGGAAACGGCCGCGGGTATCGCGGCCTGTTGACGTCCTGCCCGCTCATTGCGGCCCGTGAGTGATCGCGACATACGGTCAGCTGACACGGCGCGAGACATGCACGGACCGATCGCAAGGTCGCTCCCATGTACACACACGCTGATCGACGCGTCAACGCCTGTGCATTGATTCTCGCCGGGATCGTCGTGGCACCGACGTCCACGCGCGCGCAGGCGCGCTTCGAGCTGCTGAGCCGCGACACCCTGGCGCGGACGCCCGACGTGACCGTCGTCACGATCCGCGACCGGCGCACGTCCAATTGCTACGCGCTACCCTATGGCTGGCTCCACGCAAGCGTACCCCATGGCTACGTCACGGCCGTGCCCGGAGACTACTATTCGGACACCACCGACGACGCCTCGACAGCTACTACTACGTCGGATCGTTAGCGAGCAATGGAGTAATTGAGTAGTCGAGTAATGAAAATGCGCAATCGGCTAATCCGATTGCCGAATCAATCAGTTACACGGCTATCCAATTACTCTCACGGGAGCAATCCGACGATGGAGATGACGAAAGTCGCAGTGCTCGTGACACTCGCCTTCAGCGTGATCGGCGTGGTGGGCGACTACTTCCTCAAGCTCGCCAGCGCGCGGGAGCAGCCGCTCGCGACGTGGTGGTTCTATCTCGGGTTCGCCCTCTACGCCTCGACCGCTTTCGGCTGGGTGTTCGTGATGAGGCACATGAAGCTGGCCACCATTGGCGTCCTCTACTCGGTCTCCATGATCCTGCTGCTGACCACGATCGGCGTGGTGGTGTTCCGGGAGTCGCTGAACCATTTCGAGATGGCCGGGATCGTCCTCGCCGTGGCTTCGCTCGTGCTGTTGACACGCTTCGCATAGCGAGCCGCTCGCCGGCAGGAGAAGAACCCGGAAATCTGCGGGTTGAGGGTTCGATCCCTCCCGGCTCACCACGATTTCCTCAGTAAACTTCAGCGCTTTCGATTCAAATTCGCGCTCAGATCCGCGGGTTGACACACGAACCGAGAGAATCGCCGCCATATGACGCGGAGCCGGTGAGCTCGGTGCGCGCGCGATCGGAGAGCGGTATCCCGACGGCATCGCTCGTCCGCCACGACCGGTTGCAGCCAATCGACACGAACAGTTTCTCAGCGGCTCGAAGGCCGGCACCACCGCCCGCAAACCAGATCCCGCGTGAGAAGAATCCGCTGATGCGAGGGAGGACTCCAGCTCGCCGCGCTGTGGGCGGGACGCGCCGCCGGCGGGCACACTCTGCCGATGGCGATCGGCAGCGTCCGTTTTCACCAAACCGGCGCGCTTCGCGGACCGGTCAGAGCACGCGTGTTCGCGCGCGCCGTGCGGACGGCAAGCGCAGAGTGCGACGTGGTGCTCGTCGACGCACACGGTGCGGTCGTCGCCGAGTTGACGGCGGTCGAATGCGTGCAGCGGCCGGGCAGCGTGCCGGCGTCATGACGCCGGTCGTTCAGCGGATGCTGCCGGCGCCGCCGCTGCCGCCGATTCTGGATGCCGGCGTCGACCCGGCGTACGCGCCGGCCGATGGCGATCATCTCGATGCTGTGATTCGCGAGACTGATACGACTCCCGGCGCGCCGGCCGAGGTCGTGCAGCGCGCGCGCGACTTCGCGCAGACGATTGCCCGCGTTCACCAGGAGTATCTGACGGTCAGCGTGGATCGCTACCGCGAATTCCTCGCGCTGTGGGAGGCGGCGAACGCGGCCATCGTCAACGCGGCAGCCGCCGCTTCACAGCCGAAGCACGAACGTCCCGCCGGCATCATCCTGAGACGCCGGGAGCTCGAGACGCTGTCCTCCGGCCGGATCTCGTCGGTCTTCGGCGAGCGCTTCACGCGCCAGGACGGTCATCGTCACCAGCTCCGGCCGCCGCGGCCGCCCCTGCTGTTCGCCGATCGGGTGACCGGACTGGACGCGAACATCCCCGGCTCGCAGGGCGCGGGCGTCATCCTGAGCGAGACCGACGTCCTCGACACGACCTGGTATCTCGATGACAGTGGCTGTATGCCGGCCGGAGTCCTGGCGGAAGCCGGCCACGCGCACATCGTGCTGCTGTCGTGGCTCGGCGCCGACTGGCAGCACCAGGGCGAGCGGAAGTGCCGGGTGGCCGGCGGCGAGATCACGATTGACGGACCGCTGCCGCGCGCCGGCGACACGTGTGTGTACGAGATCGACGTCGACGGCCATTCCGACTTCGGCGCGCACATTTTCTTCGTGCGGCACGCCATTCGCGTCAGGGGCGAGCTTCGGGGACGGGTGCGGTTGGAGGTTGGACTGTTCACCGACGCCGAGCTCGAGCATCCGCCACTGATGACGTGGAACGCGGCGAGCGATCGCCGTCGACTGGAACCCGCGTTCGACCCGCCGGACCTATGCTCCGGCCGCCGGCGCTTTTCGCGCCAGGAGGTGGATGCGTTCGCAAACGGCCGTCCGGCGGACTGCTTTGGCGCGGGCTTCGAGCGCGCCAACGCGCACGTGCGCACGCCGCGCATCCCCTCCGGACCGCTGCGGCAGATCGACGAAGTCGAGGCGTTCGAGCCGCTGGGCGGTCCGTGGGGCCGCGGGTATCTTCGCGCGAGCTCGGACGTCGCGCCCGACGCGTGGTTCTTCACGGCGCACTTCTTCGACGACCCCTGCATGCCGGGCTTCCTGATGATCGAGGGCGCGACCCAGGCCATGCAGTTCTTTCTCGCGGCACTCGGCTTCACGCTGAAGCGCGACGGGTGGCGCTTCGAGGTGGTGCCGGGCAGCTATCCGATCGCGATGAAAGGTCAGGTCACGCCGGCAAACCAGCGGCTGACCTACGAGGTGTTCGTCGAATCGGTGATCGCGGCGCCCGAGCCGACGATCGTCGGCGACATCCTGATGAGCATCGACGGACGGCCGGCGTTGCACATCCGACGCGGACGCCTGCGGCTCGTGCCGGACGTACCGCTCGAGTACCTGGCAGCGGCTTGGTCCACCTGCCGTCCAGGAAACCGGCGAACTGGTGCCGCTCGCCACGCTCGGCGGTACCGCCGGCCACGTCGATCGCGGCGACGTCGCCCGCGTCGACGGGATGACGTTCGGCTACGCGTCGGTGCTCGCCTCGGCCTGGGGCCGCCCGTCGCAGGCGCTCGGCCAGTGGGGCGATCATTTCGATCCGCATTGCCGTGTGTCGCACCTTCCGGGGCCGCCGTTTCTCTTCGTGTCCCGGATTGCGCGCGTCGAGGCGCGGCCCGGCGCCTTCGTGCCCGGCAGCGCGATCGAAGCGGAATACGACGTCCCGCCGCGCGCCTGGTATTTCGAGCAGAACGGCGCCGCAGTCATGCCCTTCGCCGTCGTGCTCGAAGCCATGCTGCAGCCGTGCGGATGGCTGTCGTTCTTCATCGGATCGACGACGGAGTTGCTCGGCGAGGACATGCTGTTTCGCAACCTCGAAGGCACTGCGACGCTCCATGCAGAAGTCGACCCGCAGTCCGGCCCGCTGCGGTCGCACGTGCGGCTGATCGCCACCTCGCCGCTGGCGCGGATGCGCCTGTTCAGGATGGAAATCGAAATGTTCACGGGTGCGCGTCGCGTCGCCGACGTGCGCACTGAGTTCGGCGCGTTCCCCGCGGAGGCGTTCCTCGAACAGCCCGGCCTGTCGCCGTCAGAGACGGAGAGCGCGCGCGTCGCGGCGCCAAGCCCTTTTACCGTCGATCTGAGGGAACGTCCCGCGCGGTATTTCGACGGCCGGCTCCGGCTGCCAGGCCCGATGCTGCTGATGCTGCACCGCGTCACCGGTTACTGGCCCGACGGGGGCCCGGCAGGGTTGGGATACGTGCGCGCGGAAAAAGACATCGACCCGTCGGACTGGTACTTCAAGGCTCACTTCTACCAGGATCCCGTCCAGCCGGGATCGCTCGGGCTTGAAGCGCTGTGCCAGTTGCTGCAGTTCTACATGATCGAGCGCGGCCTCGGCGCCGGCATCCCGAACGCGCGCTTCCAGACGCCGGCGTTCGAACGGCCGTTCACGTGGAAATATCGCGGGCAGGTCGTGCCCGAGAACAGTCGCATCGTGATGGAGATCGTGGTGACGGAGACAGGTGGCGATGAAACCCGGCCGTACGCCATCGCCGACGGATGGCTTTGGGTCGATGGCACTCGCGTGTATCGGGTGTCCAACCTCGCCGTGGCCATCGTCGCGGGGCCGGCGTAGCTCGCTCGCACATCCGGGCCTCAGGCCCACCCAGCTCTCGCGCCTCCTCTTGCGTTTCTGCTCGTCGCGGCACTTATCACGCCCGCAGCGACGTGACCGTTGCCGACCAGAGGGGGCAGGTCAATCGGGTATCGGATTGGCCGACTGCGCTTTTTCAACTACTCGACTACTCGATTATTCCATTACCCTCTAACGATCCGACGTAGTAGTAGCCGTCCACGCGTCGTCCGAGGTGTCGGTCCAAACCCCACCGTGTGAATAGTAGTGGTCGGGCACGGCCGTGCCGGAGCCATAGGGTACGCTTGCGTGGATCCAGCCATAGGGTACGTCTGTATTGACCTCTTGTCTTATCGGGATAGTCGTAGTAGCGGCGGCTGTAGTAGTAGCCGCTGTAGTGTCGGGAGTGTAGTACCTGTTGTACGAGTAAGCGTAGTGCCCGTACCGATACGGATACCCAAAGCCCCGGTAGAGGCCCACCGAGAACCCTGGACGGTAGAAACGATAGGGATAGTAGTACGACCGGTACGGGTAGTCGTTGACGATCCTTGGTGCGATCCGCCCCGTGTGGATCCGCCCCGGGTAGAACCCACGCGTTCGGGGCCCGAAGGTCCGATGGGCCACGACACTCGGCACCGCGTGGCCGATCGCGCCTCCACCGTGGCGGCGCCCGCCACCCCGAGATGGCTGCGCGCTCGCATCAGTGACCGCCATCGCGGCACACGCCGCGACGCCGACGAGAGCTGAAACGAATTTGTTGTAATGCATGACTCAACCCCGGAGTCAGGGAGGCAGGCTCATAACCCAGGCTCGTAACTCCATTATAACGCCACGAGTTATCAGTCACCAGGCATCAGTCGTCAGCGGTTAGCCGATGGGCATCAGTTGCCGAAACTCAGCCACGAGCTCACCTCACCTCCCGCGTTCACGATGAGCGGTGGCGGCTGTAGTGTTCTGTGGCCAGACATGAATTCACCAGCCGCCCGAGGGCAACTGAAAGGACTCACTGAGTTCTCTCGAGAACATGGCAAGACAGCCCCGTGCGTCTGCCAGTTCCGCCGCAGCCCCGCCAGCCGATCCTGAATGCGCGCCTTCACGCCGTACCGTTTCAGAACGGCTGTAGCGGACCCGAACGCGACGAGGCTCCAGAACGCGACAAGGTCTTCGCTGACCGTCGGACAGCGATCGAGGATGGCCGGCGCCATCGACTTTGGTCTGCCGCGGGCATTGCCGGTCACACCCTTTCGGAAAACGGCCGCGGGTATCGCGGCCTGTTGACGTCCTGCCCGCTCATTGCGGCCCGTGAGTGATCGCGACATACGGTCAGTGACACGGCGCGAGACATGCACGGACCGATCGCAAGGTCGCTTCCATGTACACACACGCTGATCGACGCGTCATCGCCTGTGCAATGATTTTCGCCGGGATCGTCGTGGCACCGACGTCCACGCGCGCGCAGGCGCGCTTCGAGCTGCTGAGCCGCGATACCCTGGCGCGGACGCCCGACGTGACCGTCGTCACGATCCGCGACCGGCGCACGTCCAATTGCTACGCGCTGTTCATCGGCGGCCAGGGACCGGCGGTCGGCCCACTGACCGCGCCCGTTGCTGCCCCCACGGTGCTCGGCCCCATCGTAGAAGTCACGCAGCCACCGCCGCCGCCCGCAACCGCCTATGGGTCGGCTGGGTCCATCACCCCCTGGCCCGCTGGGTATCCAGGGCTCTGGGGATCGCCTGCGTCGATCCAGAATTGGGGACCGTCGGGCGTGAACACCGGTCCTTGGACCGCAGCCAGGCCCGGCCTGCAGACCAACGGATGGGAGCTCATGGCCGAATCGATCCGGCGCGCGCTCGTCGACCCCGCCACGGTGCAGGCGCTGTCGGCTCCATTGCAGGCTGCGCTGAGCGACCTCGACGGTCGTCTGCGACGGCTCGAGTCGATGCTGCAGTCAGCCGATGCGTCCCGATCCGTCGCCGTCTGGCCGGTGTCGTGCGCCGCGAACAAGCCATGATCGCCGGCCGCCGTGACGTTCCACCTCCATCACTGCGGTTGTCGCTGTGCGCGCCGCTCGTGGCGATCGTCGCGGCCCAACCTCCACCGTGCCTTTCAGACATTCGAGCCACGATGATGCCGTGGCTCACTGAAGCGTCGGGCGATCACGAAAATCGACCCGTACGAGCTTCGCGCCACCGCCGACGAGGTTCGCGATCTGAAAGTCGGCACGTACTCACGGCATATCTCTGAAGATCGGCTCTCCCAAGTCGGTCCCGACCTTGACCCTGCGCTGCGCGCGCGTCTCGCGCAGTATGTGCTGCACCCCCCGCGGGTAGCTGTCATTCCCCTTCACGAAGAAAAATCTGGCCGCGCCTTCGTGACCGGGTGAAGAGTTCAAAGCGATTCACACCATCTCGAAAACGCCCGCGTGCGTCGCGCCCTGTTATCAGCCTGTTCTCAGGAGCTCCGAAGCCAACCGACGTAACGGCGAACGTGAATCTGAACTACGTTGGGCAGGTCGTCAAAATGGTCTTGACAGACCGTGATGACCGTCAGTTAACCCTCGAGAATGAGCTCCACAACCATGCGGGGAATCGTTAAGTCGACGAACTCTTACGAAGCGTGGTTGCGGGAGCGGACGGACGTCTCAGAGAAGCTGCTCAAACAGAAGCATCGCACGATGAGCGACGGCCCGTTTCCGTTCCTGCGCGCGACCTTTTACCGATGGGTCGAGCAGTGGCGGATCGTTTGCCCGAAACGTGCCAGACGCGACCAGGACGTGCTTAGTTGATGGGGCTTGAGACAGCGAACATCCATCTCGGAAGCTTCAGCCGGGAGTATCTGGAGAAACGGCTGAATGAGCTGGATCGCGACAAGCGGTGGTTCGCCGCGGCTGCCGACCAGATGACGGCGATCACGCGGAAAGACCACGCGACGTGGGCCAATCACTATCCCGCCGCGAAGAACGACGCTGTTGGGCACGCCGAGCTGAAGCGTCTCGTACCGGCGCGTTGAGTCCGCGCCGCGTTCACCGCTGCATCTTCTTGACGTCTTCCACGAATGCCTGCCACACGGCCACCGAGCCGTGGCCGGGAATGACTCTCTCGATACCCGCCAGACCGGCTGCCGAGCTCATCGTCGCGGGGTACGCTTGGGCGCTACCGCCGTCCCTGGAAACGGGATTTGGACCTGGGAACGTGTCACCCGCGTGCATCACTCGGAGCGCGCGAAACACGACGAACGTGTCCCCGTTCGTGTGCGCGGCACCAAAATAGTAGAGGTCAATCGCATCGTTTCCGGAGAAGAGCGTGAGCGTGTCCTTGAATGTGCGGTCAGCCAGGCCGTGCTTCGACGACGCATCGGCCAGCTCATCGCGATGAATCATCTGCCCGGCGGCGTTTTCGTGAGCGACGACCTCAACGGTCGCCGGAAAGTAGCTGTTGCTCCCGATGTGATCGTAATGGCTATGAGTATTGACAATGTGCGTGACCGGCTTGTCGGTCACTGCCCGGACCCTGTCCATGAGACGCTGTCCGGTATTCGCCACTTTCGTGTCCACGAGGACAACGCCATCCGCGCGAACGAAAACCGCGGTGTTGCCTCCAGCGCCAGTGATCACGAACAGATTGTCGTGGAGACGTTCGAGGGTGAGCGTTTCGGGCTGCCGCGCGCCCAGACACGCGGCCAGGAACCCGGCGACGCACAGCGTGGCGAGAATCGCGAGACGCTTCATAGGAACACGACGGGATCTTTGCCACTGACTCGCCCCCTGCGACAGCGATCGTCGCTACGGCTGCGAAGGCGAACGTCGCGGCGCTGGCTGCCAGGCGGGCGTGCCGTCTTCCCATTGGTTGTCCGTGATCTGCTGGACGTTCGTGCCGTCGTAGCGCATGACGAAGAGCTCGCCGTACGGCTGCGGCGCATCGGTGTAGATCATCTCGTCCTTGAACCCCAAGCGCGTGGTCGCGAACACGATCGATTCGCCGTCGGGCGACCATCCCTGGTGCGCATCGTTGCCGCGCGCGTTGGTGAGCCGCTTCATGCCGGTGCCGTCCGGCTTGATGGTGTAGATCTCGTAGTTCCCCTCGGAGAGGCGCGAGAACATGATTAGATCGCCGCGTGGCGACCACAGCGGGAAATTGTCGTAGCCGGCGTTCAGCATCGTCGACGTGTTCGTCTCGACGGTCATGATGCGCAGGCCGTCGCCCTCGGGACCGAACGAGCGATACACGAACTGCTTGCCGTCTGGCGACATCGACGGGAACCCGTTGTTGTTCGGCCCCGTCGTCAGCTCGCGGTACCCCGAGCCGTCGGCGTTGATCATCGCAATCTGCGCGCCGCCTTCTGCGCGATCCTCCGGTTTGAGGAAGAGGCCGTGGAAGCCGTTGAAGAACGCATTGAAGACGCCGACGCTGAAGATGATCGCATCGCCGCGCGGCGACCATTGCGGTCCCAGCACATTGCGCGCCTTGTCCTGGTAGATGATGGTCGCCTTGTCGCCGGCGGTTGGCGTGACGGCAATCCCGGATCCGAGCGCATTCGGACCGCCGCCGCCAATTGTGACGAAGCGGTCGCCGGACGGATTGAACGACGGCAGCCCGCTCGTCAGCGTCAGCTCGTAGCTCGCATTCTTGCTGAACGTTTTCACCCAGGTCTTGCGCGTGAACGTCACACGCTTGTGGAAGACGACCTGCTTGCCGTCGGGCGACCACGCGGCCGTCCGAATCTGGCCTTTCGGACCGCGCGAGCCGTTCGAGTAATAGATCCCCTGGTCGCCGTCCTTCCGCAGGTAGCCAAGCACGTCGCCTGGCAACGACGACGGATTGAATTTGACGCCCGGTCCGGCCGAGATGTCGGACGTTGAACCGGTTGCGACATCGATCGCGACGAACCGCGTGTCCTCGGGATGCTCAGGCACCACACGACGGTTATCGAGCGTCTGCTCGGCCGTCATGCAGTACGCGAGCACGCGCAGGCTGTCGGCAAACCATTTCGGGCTGCCGCAGAAATTCCCGTGCTCCGTGATGCGCTTCAGCCCGGTGCCGTCGGGGTGAATGATGAAGATGTCGACAAGCTGCAGGTGTTCCCAGCGTCCGTGCGCGAACGGCAGGTTGCTCAGGCGATCCGAGGCGAACGCGATCCACTTCCCGTCGGGCGACCACGCCGGACGGAAGTCGCCGCCGGGCCCCGACGTCAGCGCCTTCGCGCGGCGCGTCTGCAGATCCAGGATCCACAAATCCGACGTGCCGGCCGCGCGCGTGCTGACGAAGGCGAGCTGCTTGCCGTCGGGCGCGAACGCCGCTTGATCGTCGTAGGCCGGGTTGTCGGTCAGGTGCTCCAGCCCAGTGCCGTCTGCCTTCACCCGATAGAGATCAGCGGAGCCGTTCCGCTCCGACGTGAAGACGATCGACGCTCCGTCGGGCGAAAACACGGCATCGTAATCGACGTCGGGCGAGGCGAGCAGCGCGCGCTCGGCGCTGCCATCGGCGGCGGCGACGAACAGACCGATCTGCCCCGGCTGCGGGAAGACGCGCGTGAACACGATTTTGTTCGGCTCCGAGGCGCCAGCCAGGGACACGACGGCCATCACTGCCAGAAGAAAGGCTTTGCGCACTGGTAGATCCTACTTTCTGGACCGCGCGCGCGCGGCCGTGTGAGTAAGACCCCCGTTCAAACCGTGCATGCGGATTTCCCGCACACGGCTTACCAAGGGGCATTGGGAGTACGACATTACACAGCCTCCGGGTACCGAATCGTGCCGCGCAGACGAACGAGACCGAGGGCGTGAAAGAACGACGGCGTCCATTGGTCGGCCTGGCCCCGACGGAGCTGGCGCCGGTGGCGTTGCAGCAGCAAGCGTTTGAGTCGCCACGCGACGTGGTCCTCGAGTTGTCCAAACTTGATGGCGGCATTCCCGGTGCGGAAGTACGCGCCCCAGCCGCGCAGCACCGGGTTGAGCTGCGCGATGGTGTCGCGCAGGTCCCGGTGACACACCGCCCGACACGTGAGGGCCTTCACGCGCTGCCGCACCCGTTGCATCGCGCGCTGAGATGGCCACCGCTGGAGGAAGTACACCCGTCGGTGGTGGTGCTCCCAGAGCGGACCGCTCATGCGCTTGCGCAGGTGACAGCCGAGAAAGTCGAAGCCCTCGCGGCCGCGCGACAGGTCGACCTGTCTCGTTTTCTCCGGATGCAGCTCCAGTCCGAGTCGCGCGAAAATCGCTCGCACATGGTGCTCGGCCTGCTCGCATGCCGCCTTCGTGTCGCACATGACCACGAAGTCGTCCGCGTAGCGCACCAGCACGCCCAGATGCGTGTACCGGCGCGTCCACACGGTGTCGAGCACGTGCAGGTAGATGTTGGACAGCAGCGGCGAAATCACGCCCCGAACGCAAAAGGTAACTTCGGTCGACACCGGGTTCATCGGAGCGGATCGGCGGCGGAGAACCATTCCCGTCCGGCGGTGCCGATGGAACGGGGATGCAGTGGCGAATCACGATCGTGTCATCGCCGACGAGCACCTCCTTGATGAGCAGGCGCACGAGGCGTTGCCGCTCCAAGATGTCCAGCGTATCCGCCGCCGTCCGCAACCTGGAAAGAAACGCAGAGAGTGTTTCCGCGAGGCGCAGATACATCGTCCGCTCGCGCGTCTGATCGGCGATCGATTGCAGCTCGGCGCGCAGCGCCTGCTCGCGCTGACGCAGCGACGGCATCCGCTCGCGCAGCTGCTCGAGCGACAGGAGGTCTTCCTGATAGGCGGTGAGTACCCGCTCGATGCTCTTGCCCACGCGCACCAGTTCGCGCTGCACCGTCTCTTCGCGCTGTTTCGTGGGGTCGGCGGCGCGCGCGGCAGCGAGTCGCCGATCGAGTTCGTGTTGAATCAGAGCCGGATCCTCGAGCAGCCGAATGACCTCGGTCCAGACGAGCTGATCCAAGAGATCCTGTCGCACGGGTCGGTTGTCGCAGCGCGGGCCGCCGAGGTGCCGCCAGGCGTCAGATCCGATGCAGCGATAGTAGTGGATCAGGCGCGCACTCGAACGGGTCGACGTGCGCGAGAGCGCGTAGCCGCAGCGGCGGCAGCTCACCAGACCCTGCACCAGGCTCGGTGCAATCGTGCGGCGCCGCGACCGGACTTTGTTCTCGTGCAGCAATTCTTGCGCGCGGGCAAAGGTCGGCTCCTCGATGAGGGCCGGGACCGGAATCTCGATCCAGTCCTCGCGCGGTCGTTCATGGCTGGCGCTGTCGCGACTCGCCACGCCGCCGCGCAGCCGGAGCGCCCGCGTCACGCGTTGCCGCGTGGCCACACGGGTTTTGCCGAAGCAGGCCATGCCTCGATACGCCGGGTTGCGCAGCATCGCCCAGACCATCGAGCGCTCCCACCGGGTGCCGGGCTTCCGCGTCGCCACGCCGTGCTCATTGAGCCAGCGGGTGATCGCCCCGATGCTCCAGCCCGCCACAGTGTAGGACTCATAGACTTGCTGCACCACGCGCGCCTCGGTTTCGATCACGACATAGGAGGCGGGCGCCTCATCACTCTTCCGGATATAGCGATAGCCGTAGGGCGCGCCGCTCAGCACGCTGATTTCTCCTGCCCGAGCCCGGTGCCGTTTCCCGCGCCGCGAGCGCTCGAGAATTTGCGCGCGTTCGTACTCGGCGATCATCCCCTGAAATTGCACGAGGAGCTGATCCTCGGCCGTCGCGCCCTGCGGCGCGTTCAGAAAGCGGGTCTCGACGCCGTGCCGCGCGAGCTCTTCGATCAGCAGGATCTGATAGGCATACTTGCGACTCAAGCGATCGGGACTGTAGACGAGGACGGCCTGGATCTGTCCTTCGGCCGCCAGATCGCGCACCCGCTCCAGACCGGGCCGTTCGAGCGTGGCGCCGCTATAGCCCTCGTCTTCGACGATCCAGGCCGTCGGCACCTCGAGATCGAGCGTCCTCGCCCACTCGATCAACGCCGCCGTCTGGCTCGCAATCGTGTGTGCCTCCCGCTGTTGTTCCGACGACACCCGCGCGTAAATCGCGGCCGTGCGCATGCACACGCTCCCTTACAGACGCCTCGAGCGGGCGGGCTCGAGCCGGCACCAACAACTCGTACGCGTGGGCGAGCTTGTCGCCCCGGAGCCGATCGAACGCATATTCGAGCTGAACCTCCAGCGTGCCGCGACGGGCGCGCCGCTCAGCCACGTCGGCGGCGTACGCTGCCGAGCAATGCGGCGAGCGCCTCGGTGACGATCTGCCCGATCGTGAGCCCACGGCGCCGAGCCTGCACGCGTAGCGCGCGTACGGTGTGCACCGGAAGCTTCAAGGTGATGGCGACCGTCGGCGCCACCGCGGGAACGGGAGCACGTAGTGCCGCGGCTTGCTGAAGGTACCGGTACGCTTGCCGACGCGACAGGGCACGGGTCTCGGCGAGATGCCGTGCGGCGTCGGCGACCGAGATCTGCCGACCCAGCAGGCGATACGCCACATTCAACAGGCGCGCCTTGTCCGCCTTCGTCGCTCGCGCCACGTGACATAAACATAGTACTACTTGCGGCGCAAATCAAGCACTGGCCGCGACCGCCATCCCACGACGACACGTTCGAACTGAAAGTTACCTTTTGCGTTCGGGGCGTGATGACGCCGCCTTGCGGCGTGCCCGCGCGCGTCGCGGTGACCCGGCCGTCTTCCATCACGCCTGCCTGGAGCCAGTGCCGTATCAATTTGAGTACCCGCTGGTCCGAGATGCGTCGGGCGACAAGCGTCATCAGCTTGCCGTGGTCGATGCACCCGAAGTAATCGCGGATATCGGCGTCGAGGACATGATTGCCCCCACGCGCGCCACGCGTGCGCAGTGTTTCCAGCGCCTGCGTCGCGTTCCGCTTCGGCCGAAACCCGTACGAGCACGGATGGAAGTCCGCCTCGAAAATCGGTTCCAGCACGAGCGTCGCCGCCATCTGCGCCACTCGGTCTCGGACCGTCGGGATGCCCAACGGCCGCTGTCGTCCGTCGACCTTCGGAATATACCGACGCCTCACCGCCGAGGGTCGGTACGTGCCCGCGTGCAATCGCGCACCGAGGTCGTCGAGAAAGGCCTCGACACCCCAGTGCTCGACGGCGGCCAGCGTCATCGCATCGACGCCCGCCGCGCCGCGGTTCTGCTTGACCCGTCTCCATGCTTCCCACAGGACGTCACGCCTGTAGATGCGGTCCAGCAAGGCATGAAAACGTCGGCCCGGTTGTCGTTTGGCCGCCCTCCAGAGTCGGCGTTGCAATTGGCGCACTTTGTCGAGGAACTCGCGTCCCTCGGGGTGGTTGGAACCGGTCCTGCCGGTCATGCCCTCGCGCGTCCTCGCTCTGCCGACATTGCCCCCGCAGGGACCCTTTGCTCCGCCCGCGTTATGCGTCGCGGGCCTCGCCGCTACTACGGTCCCCTCGGATTCCCGCTGCGCCGGGCTCGTTTTCGCCATCGGCTTATGCGAGCCGCGCTGCCCCGACTCGGGCCGCGCAGACGGGCCTCTCGTGTTCCGTTCGACTCCGTGTCCGCGTGCTGCGCCCCCTACCCCGCCGAGACCTGCGGCACATGCACCTCCGGACCAGGGCACCGCAGACGTGGCCTTCGCCGCGACATGACCGGCTCGGCTCTCGGGTTGTAAATGTGACGAGGCTGCAGGCTTCACGTGATGTTGCGGCCCGCGGACTGGCTCCCTCCGTGGAGGCTCTTGACACCCCGCTTGAGCCGCGCGAGTCTCCTCGCGCGCTTGGGGTCTGCTACTCGGCGCTCCGGCGCTTACCGAGGCGGGACTTGCACCCGCTGGAGCAGAACGACGTGATACAGACGCGTGCGCGTCTGCATCGTCACGACGCACCATGGGCGGATTCTACCGCGGCGCATCGAACAGGGCGCGCCAATCGCGTGCGATGGTCACCATCGCACGGCGGGCCGACGGCCGCCGCCGCCACCGTTCAGTTGATCGCGATCTCGGTGCCGGGCGGCATGATGAAGCAGGGCACGTCTGGCCGGCCATCGTCGACGTCGACAGCCTGAATCGGTCGCCCATGTAGCCGATCGTTCCCCGCATTGATGAAACCTAGCGATAGGTTTATGATTGCGAGGTGACCTGGGCGAAGTGATCCGCAAGCTGAAAGCTGCAGGATTCGTCGAGGTCAGGTCCGGGAAAGGCAGCCACCTGCTATTGAAGCATCCCGCGTCCGGCAAGGAAGTCTGGGTGGCCGTTCACACGAAGAAGGACGCCGGGCGCCTGGGCAACCGCATTCTCCGGGAGGCAGGTGTCGAGTGACAATGCTCTATCCGATCGTCCTTGAAACCGAGGATAGCGGCGCGGTGAGCGCATATGTACCGGGATTGCCCGTCTATGCTGCGGCCGAGACCCACGCGAAGGCGGAGCGCGCCATCCGCGCGGTATTGACGGAGTACCTGAAGGCTCACCCGGCCAGTCGACCAGATGCACGGGTCCGCGTGGCACGCTTCTCGGACAGTGGGAAGCGCAAGGTCGATATCGTCGGCGTTGCCGCTCTGGTGGGCGCCCATCGGAGCGCGACGAAGGCACGCGCGTCGCGAACCAATGGCCGGCTTGGTGGTCGCCCTCGCACGGCCGGCGCCGCCGCACAACGCCGCGCCAAGTCTCGCTGAGCCGCAAAGGGGACGAAGCGGGAATGCCTGTCGACATCTACGGCGACGTAATCCTGACCCGTGACGTCACCGAGCGCGAACTGCGTGCTGGCGATGTCGGCACGGTCGTGGAGCGGCACGTCGTTCCTGGTGTCCCCGAGGAAGGCTGGCGCACCATCACGGCGCGGATGGCGCTGACCCACTCCACCGGTTTCCATAACTTCTGGTTCATCGAACCCGACCAGAAGCTGCGCATCCACATCGATCCCGGCTCACGCTACAGCTTTTCGGGCGAAGGTTTCAGCTTGCTGCAGTTCGCCATCGAGCAGGGAGCCAGGACCAAAGGGCTCGGCCTCGACGTCAAAAAGCTGACCGACGCCATCTTCGTGCGGCTGGGCATGACCCGCACGAGCCTGCAATGGCGCCCTGACTTCCGGCCGAATCTGGCCGACGGTTGGAACGACAAGGGCGAACCGCTGGAGCATGACGAACGCTCCAATCGCCAACGATGTTCGGGCTGAGGCACGCTTCGCTGATCTGACCGAGCTCCCTGTCGACAGCGGTCGAAATCGTCGCGCGAGATGCGCGATGAATCCAAGTTTAGGTGTTCGCCTTCGGTCCGAGCGTGAGCGACAACAGATCGCGCTCAGCACCGTCGCTGAACAGACAAAGATCGCCATCCTGAAGGCGGCACAGCGCGGGGGCGGCGAATCCGCTAATCGACCGCCGCGAACGAGAATCCGGTTCCTGTCGATACGGACACGACCAGACCGGCGGCCGTGGTACAGTTGCTCTCTCACACTCTCGCGAAGGCTACCATGCACGATGCGGCCTCGGCCGCGCGCCATCTGTACACGTTCGGCCCGTACCGGCTCGACCCGCCGGAGCAGCGGCTCCTGCGCGACGGACAGGCAGTCCCTCTCCCCCCGAAGGCGTTCGACCTGCTGGTAGTCCTGGTCAGCCGCGCCGGCAGCCTGGTCACCAAAGAGCAGTTGCTGCAGGAGGTCTGGCCGGGGACGTTCGTCGAGGAGGCGAACCTGTCCTACACGGTCTCGATGCTGCGCAAAGCGCTCGGCGACGAGGGGGAACCCTATCGGTACGTCGAGACTGTCCCGAAGCACGGCTATCGCTTCTGCGCGCGGGTCACGTCCGAGCTTCGTCAGCCCGCGCGTACGGCCGGCGTGTCTTCTGGCGCCGCGGCGCCCGACGTCTCCTCTTCGTTAGGTCGCCGGCCGTTCGTCCGTCGACACCTTCCGGGCTTGATGGCCGGCGCTTCAATTCTGGTGGCCCTTGCCAGCAGCTGGTGGCTGGTCTCGCGGGCCTGGGACTCGGCTTCGCGACGCGTCTCGCGAGCGGCCGCGCCCGAGCAGGTGTCCATCGCCGTCCTCTCCTTCGCGGACCTCAGTCCCCAAAGGGACCAGGAGTATTTCACCGATGGCCTCGCCGAAGAGTTGATGACGGCGTTCGCGTCGGTTGGATTGCGGGTGGCGGCGCGAACCTCGTCATTCTCGTTCAAGGGCAAGAACACTTCAGTCCAGGAAATCGCCCGCCAGCTCGATGTGCAATACGTCCTCGAGGGCAGCGTCCGCAAGGCTGGCAGCCAACTGCGCATCGCCACGAAGCTGATCGACGGGCGCAACGGACAGGTTCTGCGGACTGATAGCTACGACCGCGAGCTTCGGGACCTATTCGCTCTTCAGGACGAAATCGCCCGCACCGTGACTCAGGCGCTGGCAGTCAGTTTGCCGGCGAGCGCCGAGGGGTCGCTCGTGAGAACCGCGACCAAGGACACGGAGGCGCATGAACTCTATTTGCGAGGCCGCCACGCCTGGGGACAGCGCACGCAGGCAGCCTTGCTTCTATCCATCGATCTCTTCAACCAGGCGATTGCTCGCGATCCGCAGTACGCCCGCGCTCATGCAGGGCTGGCAGACGCATACATCATTCAGGGCAATTACGCTTTTCGCGCGCCAAGCGAGGCGCATGCCCATGCGAAGCGGGCGGCCATGGAGGCCCTCAGGCTGGACGATCGACTCGCCGAGGCGCATGCCGCCCTCGCCGCCGTCTTCCTCTGGCACGACCACGACTGGGCCGCCGCCGAGCGCGAGTTCCAGCGCGCGATTGCCTTGAACCCCAACTCGGCGTACGCGCACCACTGGTATGCACTCCTGCTCTCTTACCTGGCACGTCGGATCGAGGCGATCGAGCACATTCAACGCGCGGAACGACTCGATCCGCTCGCACCGCAGATCGCCAACGATCACTCATGGGTCTTGTACCTGGCCCGGGAATACGATCGGGCGGGTGAACAGGCCCAGAAGGTCCTGTCTTACGAACCGGGGTTCGCGAATGCCCACCGCGGTCTCGGACTTGCGCTCATTGCCGGAGGACGGTGCGAGGAGGGGATCGTTCGGCTGCGTCGGTCGTTCGAGTTGTTTGGCGGTGAGGCTTCTTCCGATTTGAAGCTCGCGTGGGGTCATGCGCGATGCGGCCGGGCTGACGAAGCCCGCCTGCTCCTCTCGCAGGCGCTCGAGGCCAAAGGACCGGGTTATCTAGAGCCCAACGCGGTAGCGCATGTGTTCGTTGCGCTCGGCGACCATGAACACGCGCTGACGTGGCTCGAGCGTGCGGTCGAGGAGCGCGCGCCCCACGTGGTTGAGATGGCCGTCGAGCCGGCGCTCGACCCCCTTCGCTCTGATCCACGCTTCGTCCGCCTTCTGAAGAGGCTGGGATTGCCGATCAGACCTCCCCATTCGTCCACTCGGTCCGGACCGAGTTGACGGAGTTCGCGAGCGGGATGGTCCGCCGCCTGACTGCCTCCACCGCGACCGGGTGAACGCGCGAGACAAGAGATCAAAAGATTCTCGAAGCCATCAGGGACGATAGCTCTCGTGCAGCTGTCCACCCGGGGCGGGCGTCGGCGTGCAGGCGACTGGCTATCTGCCACGTCGTTCGACAAGCGCCGAGACGAACGCCTGTCGCACGCCAACATTCGGGTAGCCGTCGTGATCCGCAGGCGCGCCGAATTTCTCGTTGAAGCGAATCAGCTTTCTCACGGCATCGACGAGGTGGGCCGGCCGGAGGTCCAACGCGACAAGCGTCAGCGCGGCAATTCCATCGCATTGCAGCTCAAGTTGCTGGCGTGCCTGCCAATCATGGCGCTGCCACGCTTGTTCCAGCTCGCCCCAGAAAAAGTCGTGCCCAACTTCATGGGCCCCGACCGCCTGGATCTCGAAAGCAGAGAGAAGGCTGAGTGCCGGCCGGGATATCAGAAGGATCGCTCGGTCATACAGCCCTACCACGGCCTGCGGCACGTCAACCACTGTGACATCGAACACCTGCTCGCGTTGGTGGTAAACGAGAACGGCACGTAGAGCATCGAGTTTCGTAGCGTCGGCCACCGTCGGCGTCAGGGCACCTGTCTCAGGCAGCATCGCGCGTGCCCGGGCTCGTTCCGCGACGCCCGCCGGCTACGGTAGCGCGATTGATCACGAGGATTTCAACCAGTCTGGAGCTGTCATGACACCTTCCCGAGCCATCGTCGCGGCGCTTCTGGTGCTCGCCGTCAACCTCGATGCTCAAAGCCCGACCCCGGATCCCACGATGACGCGATCGGAGCGCGCGGAGCTGATCGATCTGTTGAACAAGTCGAATCGGGAGTTCCTCGAGGCGGTCGAAACGGTGACCGATCGGCAGTGGTCGTTCAAGCCGGGACCGGATCGCTGGTCGATCGCCGAAGTCGCCGAGCACATCGTCTTGTCGGAGGCGGCGCTGTTCGACAATGCGACGAAGAACGTCAACGGCTCTGCGGACGAAAAATGGGACGCGACGCTGGGCAAGACCGACATGCTGCGCCGCGCGCTGCCGAACCGCTCGACGAAAGTCACAGCGCCCGAGGAAATCCAGCCGAAGCGCAGTATGACCCGCGCGCAGCTGATGTCGCGCTTCAAGGAGCAGCGGGCGCGCACGCTCGCGTACGCGCAGCAGACCGAAGCTCCCGTCAAGGCACATACCGTGGCGAACCCGTTCTTCGGTCCGCTCAACGGCCACCAGTGGCTCCTATACATCCCACTCCATAATCTGCGACACAATCTCCAGATCGCCGAAGTCAAAACCGCCAGCGACTACCCGCGCTAAACGAGAAGGACAGTATCGCTCGCACTGTGCCAACCCAATTCGCGCACTCGTCTCCGACAGAGGTGGAACGTTTGCTGCCGTGATCAACGTGCTGTGCCATCTTGGTGGAGCCCAATGAGACAACAACCCGCTGCTGGCAGCACCGCGGGTCTTTCGTCGGCGATGTCAGCGGCCGGAACAGCGCGCCCAGGTACACGATCGGCGAGCTCGCAGCCGCCGCCAGTCGATCGCGCGTGCTGGGGTTACGCCGCCAGGGCGCCGCGACGACGATGGCCATCGTGTGTTGCCAACGCGGGCACTCAGGGTCGTGCGAGACCTTCGCCGCGCTGCTTGAGCCGGGTCGACTCGAGCTCGAGATAGCGGGACAGGTAACGGAGCCGCAGCCACCGCCGAATCCGGGTCTTGCCGAAGGCGTTGACGGCGAACGACCATGCAACGAGTTGGCAGTCGAGCGACAGGCTCCATCCGCCGGCGTGAACTCGATCCAGCGCAAGGGCTTCGTCATCCGCGCGGGCGCCGAGGAGCTGTGCCAGTCCCGTGAGACCAGGACGACACATCCAGCGAAAGTCGAAATCCGCCCCCGTCCAGCCGAAACGGACGACATCGTCGGCAGTGAGCGGCCGCGGGCCGACCGCGCTCATGTGGCCGCGAAGGATGTTGACGAACTGCGGCAGTTCGTCGAGGCCGGTGGCACGGAGCAGCCTTCCGACCCGCGTGACTTGGCCGTCGAACATCGATCGGAATTTCAGGATACGAAATGGGCGGCGCCTGTACCCGATCCGTTCCTGCCGGAAGAGCACCGGCCAGCCGTCATCCATCAGCACCGCCGCCGCGATCACGGCCATCGCCGGCGCAAACGCCAACAGGCCGGCCGAAGCCCCGATCACGTCGAACACGCGCTGCGCCCGGGACACCTCGGGCGATTCTACAAGCAACGCCTGCGCGCCCCGAACCTGTCCGCAGCGCAAACCTGTCCCGTCGAGAACGCATTCGTAATTCCCGTACGGTCGACGAAGCCCTATTCATAAGTCGAAGAACCCCCAATCAACCGTTTTTTCTCAAAAACCGTCGACCGGTCAGGATGGTACCGACGTTGCCCTTCTTGGTTGGAGCCACTTCTACACATGCTGCCCTTCTACTCGCGGCGAACTCTGGATTTCAAGCTGCCGAAGCTTCTCGCGTTCCTGTTCGTCTTCGCGGCGTCTCTCGCCAACGCGCAGACCATCGATCCGCACATCGTGGAGTTCGATCCATCGCCTGATCACAACACGCTCCTGCCCGGCGGGTTGCCCATGGTGGTGCGGTACGATCTCCAATTCTTCTACAGCGGAGCGTCGCAGCCATTTCAGGTGATGGACATCGGCAAGCCGACCCCAGACGTCGTCGACGGCAAGATCCGATTGGATTTCGTTTCGTACCTGCAGTCGTGGCCGCTTCCACTGATTGTCTACGAGGCACGCGTTGGTTCGATCGGTTCAACCGGAAGTACGGATAGTGCGCCCTCGAATCGGTTCACGTTCAGCGGATCCTGCGCGTACGCCGTCACTCCTACTGCCCTTTCCTTCCCTGGAAGCGGCGGGACCGGCAATGTCAACGTCTGGGCAGGCGCGGCTTGCCCGTGGCTCGTAACCAGTTCGGCGGCATGGGTCACCATAAACACCGCAGGGTCGAGCGGCAACGGCGTTCTGAGCTTCACCGTGGCTTCCAATCCCACCACCTCCGCGCGGGTCGCGACAGTGACAGCCAACACTGCTGTTGTGACGATCGACCAGGCGGCTGGAGTGGCGCCGGTGGCGACGACGGTGACGGTGGCGCCGGCGACAGCGACGGTCGCCGCGGGTGCCACGACCACGCTGACGGCGACGGTGAAAGATCAGAACGGGCAGCCGATGCCAAGCGCCGCGGTGACGTGGTCGGTGACGCCGACGGGCGTGGTGACCCTGGCGCCGAACGGGCAGACGGTGACGGTGACCGGCGCGGCGGCGGGCACGGCCACGGTGAAAGCCACGAGTGGAACCGTGAACGGCACGGCCACCGTGACCGTGACCGTGCCGGCGCCGGTCGCGACGACGGTGACGGTGGCGCCGGCGACCGCGACGGTCGCCGCGGGTGCCACGACCACGCTGACGGCGACGGTGAAAGATCAGAACGGGCAGCCGATGCCAAGCGCCGCCGTGACGTGGTCGGTGACGCCGACGGGCGTGGTGACCCTGGCGCCGAACGGGCAGACGGTGACGGTGACCGGCGCGGCGGCGGGCACGGCCACGGTGAAAGCCACGAGTGGATCGGTCAATGGCACGGCCACCGTGACCGTGACCGTGCCGGCGCCGGTCGCGACGACGGTGACGGTGGCGCCGGCGACCGCGACGGTCGCCGCGGGTGCCACGACCACGCTGACGGCGACGGTGAAAGATCAGAACGGGCAGCCGATGCCAAGCGCCGCGGTGACGTGGTCGGTGACGCCGACGGGCGTGGTGACCCTGGCGCCGAACGGGCAGACGGTGACGGTGACCGGCGCGGCGGCGGGCACGGCCACGGTGAAAGCCACGAGTGGATCGGTCAATGGCACGGCCACCGTAACCGTGCCGGCGGCGGTGGCGACGACAGTGACGGTGGCCCCGGCGACCGCGACGGTCGCGCCGGGCGCCACAACAACCCTGACGGCGACGGTGAAGATCAGAACGGGCAGCCGATGCCAAGCGCCGCGGTGACGTGGTCGGTGACGCCGACGGGCGTGGTGACCCTGGCGCCGAACGGGCAGACGGTGACGGTGACCGGCGCGGCGGCGGGCACGGCCACGGTGAAAGCCACGAGTGGATCGGTCAATGGCACGGCCACCGTAACCGTGCCGGCGCCGGTGGCGACGACGGTGACGGTGGCGCCGGCGACCGCGACGGTCGCCGCGGGTGCCACGACGACGCTGACGGCGACGGTGAAAGATCAGAACGGGCAGCCGATGCCAAGCGCCGCGGTGACGTGGTCGGTGACGCCGACGGGCGTGGTGACCCTGGCGCCGAACGGGCAGACGGTGACGGTGACCGGCGCGGCGGCGGGCACGGCCACGGTGAAAGCCACGAGTGGAACCGTGAACGGCACGGCCACCGTAACCGTGCCGGCGGCGGTGGCGACGACAGTGACGGTGGCCCCGGCGACCGCGACGGTCGCGCCGGGCGCCACAACAACCCTGACGGCGACGGTGAAAGATCAGAACGGGCAGCCGATGCCGAGCGCCGCGGTGACGTGGTCGGTGACGCCGACGGGCGTCGTGACCCTGGCGCCGAACGGGCAGACGGTGACGGTGACCGGCGCGGCGGCGGGCACGGCCACGGTGAAAGCCACGAGTGGAACCGTGAACGGCACGGCCACCGTAACCGTGCCGGCGGCGGTGGCGACGACAGTGACGGTGGCCCCGGCGACCGCGACGGTCGCGCCCGGCGCCACAACGACTCTGACGGCGACGGTGAAAGATCAGAACGGGCAGCCGATGCCAAGCGCCGCGGTGACGTGGTCGGTGACGCCGACGGGCGTGGTGACCCTGGCGCCGAACGGGCAGACGGTGACGGTGACCGGCGCGGCGGCGGGCACGGCCACGGTGAAAGCCACGAGTGGAACCGTGAATGGCACGGCCACCGTAGACCGTGCCGGCGCCGGTGGCGACGACAGTGACGGTGGCCCCGGCGACCGCGACGGTCGCGCCGGGCGCCACAACAACCCTGACGGCGACGGTGAAAGATCAGAACGGGCAGCCGATGCCGAGCGCCGCGGTGACGTGGTCGGTGACGCCGACGGGCGTCGTGACCCTGGCGCCGAACGGGCAGACGGTGACGGTGACCGGCGCGGCGGCGGGCACGGCCACGGTGAAAGCCACGAGTGGAACCGTGAACGGCACGGCCACCGTGACCGTGCCGGCGCCGGTGGCGACGACGGTGACGGTGGCCCCGGCGACCGCGACGGTCGCGCCCGGCGCCACAACGACTCTCACGGCGACGGTGAAAGATCAGAACGGGCAGCCGATGCCGAGCGCCGCGGTGACGTGGTCGGTGACGCCGACGGGCGTCGTGACCCTGGCGCCGAACGGGCAGACGGTGACGGTGACCGGCGCGGCGGCGGGCACGGCCACGGTGAAAGCCACGAGTGGAACCGTGAACGGCACGGCCACCGTGACGGTATCGCCGCCGCCGAATCAGGCACCGATCATCACGGGATTCTCACCGATGATCGGTGTCGCGGGCACGATCGTGACACTTAGCGGATCGAACTTTGCCGCTGCACCAACCGACAACCAACTGACGCTGAACACACGCGCGGGTTTGTCGGTGACCAGCGCAACCTCGACGAGTCTGACGACAACGATTCCCGCAGCGACAGGCTCCGGGCGATTCAGTCTCACGACCCCGGGCGGAACTGCGCTCAGCAGCGGCGACTTTTTCGTGGCGCCGCCGCCATACGCGGCCGCTGACGTTCAGTTCACCGGAAGAACAGCGCTCGGTGACCAGGTCGTTACGATCAGCACGGCGAACAAGATCGGCCTCGTGACGTTCGATGCGACGGTCGGACAACGAATTGCCGTCAAGATTAGCAACAGCACGATCGCGGGCGGATCGCTGAGCGTACGAAAGCCAGACGGTGTCAGCCTTGCGTCCGTTGGATTCACCAACCAGGGGTTCCTGGATGTGCAGACGGTGCCGGTGTCCGGAACCTACACTCTCCTGATAGATCCGAACAGCACGTATGTGGGGAGCCTCACCGCTTCGCTGTATGACGTGCCGCCAGACGTCACAGGCACGATTGTGCCCGGAGGTAACGACGTCACGGTGACCGTGGGAACCCCTGGCCAGAACGTCGGTCTGACATTCTCGGGAACAATTGGTCAGCGCGTCAGCCTCAAAGCGAGTAATTCAACGATCGCCTCCGGAGTTCTTCGCATACTGAAACCGGACGGGACACAGCTGGGGTCGACCGGCTTTTCCAATACCGGAGGGTACCTGGACGTGCTCACCCTGCCGGTCAGTGGCGCCTACACGGTTGCGGTCGATCCGAACGGTACCAGCCTCGGCAGCATCTTACTCGCGCTGTACAACGTGCCCCAGGATGTGACTGGATCCATCGCACCGGGCGGTCCTGGCGTAACTGTTTCGATGACGACCAGTGGGCAAAACGCGATTCTGACTTTCAGCGGTAGCGCCGGCCAGCGCGTCAGCCTCACGGCGACGGGCTCGACGATCTCGAGCGCTACCATCCGACTGCTCAAACCGGATGGTACGACGCTGACGACGACGGGCCTGACTACCTCCGCATTCATCGACGTGCAAACTCTTACGATGACCGGCACGTATGCCGTGGTTGTCGATCCGAATGGCACCGCCATCGGAACTGTGACGCTGACGATGTACGACGTGCCACCGAATTTGTCGGGAACGCTGACGATTGGGGGGGCGGGGGTCGCCCTCACGATTGGCACACCCGGACAGAATGGCGCCATCACATTCAACGGAACGGCTGGCCAGCTGGTCACGGTGCGCGTCACGAGCAACACGGTCGCGACAGTCGCGGTGAAACTACTCAAGCCGGACGGTACACAACTCACGTCGTCGACCGGCAACGCGAGTAGTTTCAATCTGGCAACGCAAACGTTGCCGGTCACGGGCACCTACACTGTGGTGGTCGATCCCACCATGGCCAACGTTGGCAGCTTGAATCTGAATGTCACGAGTCCATAGCTCCAAACCAAGCCACAGCCGTTCGTGATCGAGCTGTGCATCGCCGACCACAACAGTCCTCAAGGCCGATTCCCGCCGGTACGACGTATGCGTACATCCTGCCTGCGCATGGCCAAGCGGTCGAATCGGCGGCTAGCTCCCGCCGAACAGGAGCTTGCGATTCACGCGGTGCCGTTCGGCGCCGGCGTAATGGCGCACCGATCGAAACGTATGCTGACCGCCGCGCAACGCCGCCGCCTCATGGCGCTGGCCACGACGGTCCGTCTGGGGCCGGGCACGAAGGTCTTTCGCGAAGGGGACCCGCTGTCGGATATTTTCGTCGTCGGCGAAGGGCTGGTGAAAGCCTTCCGCGAATTCGCCAGCGGCCGGAGAAGGATTGTCGCATTCCTGTTTCCGCGCGACGTGTTCGGGCTCTCCGAACATGGCCGCTACGTCAATACCACGCACACAGTGACTCAGTCGCTCATTTACCGTATTCCGCACGAGTCGCTGGCAGCGGCGCTGCAGCGCGACGCCGACCTGCAGTTTCGATTCCTGTGCAAGGTCACTGAGAAGCTGCGTGAAGCGCAGCGGCAGGCCATCCTGCTCGGACGGCCTGACGCGATTGGGCGCGTCGCCATGTTCCTGAAGATGCTCGAGCCCGACTCCGCCAGCACGCGCGACCCGCTGATCCCCCTGCCGATGCGCCGAACAGACATCGCGGAGTATCTTGGCTTGTCGCTCGAAGCGGTCAGCCGCGCCACACGCACGCTGGCGCTCCGGAAGATCGTCACATTCGAGGACGGTCACGCGGCGCGCGTACGGGATCGGGCCGGTTTTGAATCGATTGTTGCCGCCGCATGAAAAAACCTCGCAGATTTGATTTGAATCAATAACGCGTCGCGTCGCCTCGGTCTAGGATGCGCCATCCGATCGCGATGATGCTCCGTGTTCTCGTCGTGGACGATCACGAGTTGTGGCGCTGCCACGTCCGGGCTGCGTTGCAGGACCATCGGCGATGGTCGATCGTCGCCGAAGTGTCAAATGGATTCGAGGCGATCGAGCAGGCGGCCGCGCTCCGTCCTGACTTGATTCTCTTGGACATCGGGTTGCCTGGGTTGAGCGGAATTGCTGCGGCCCGGCAGATTCTCGCCAACGATCCGCAATCGCAAATCATGTTCATGAGCGCGAACGGATCTCCGGCGATGGTCGAGGCCGCGATGCGTATGGGTGTCCGAGGCTATCTCCTGAAGGCGGACGCTCACCAGCTCGAGGCGGCCATGGATGCCATCAGCCAAGGCCAGGCGTTCATCAGCGAGGGGTTGACGCGCACGATCGACACGTGAACCGCACCGCGCCCGATGCCCGTGTCCTCGCTGCATCGGCTGGGGCGCAGCTCGGAGGCGGCGGCGTTGCTTCGCCGGGTCTCGTCTTGAGTGCCCCCCGAGAGTCGGGGTGGGGGGAACGCAGGGTCGTGATCGCCCGAAAATGGCCTGGCTACTGGAACCGACCTTCTCAAGCGATTGCGATGGCGGTCACGACCTGCTGTGACCGGAGTGTCACCACCGGAAGGCCACGCCGACGTTCGCCCGCCAGTACTCGAGGCCGGACAGGAGGCCCAGCGTGAACACGTCCCTCGCGTTGCTCGCCGTGAAGTCGCGTTCGACGTCGACGTTGTACCAGCGGACGTCGCCGCGCACGCCGACGTTGCCGGCGTATCCGATGAAGCCGCCGCCGATGTTGCCGCCAAACCGTCCCTGGCCGCCCGTGAGCGAATTGGCGGGATCGAGGGTCACGAAATTCGTGCTCATGTGGAAGACGCCGATCCCGGCGGAGAAGTAAGGGAGGAACTGCCCGTACTCGCCGAATGGCGCCGCGACGATTCCGTTGGCCATGTAGCTGGACAAGTTCGGGTCGTCCGCCAAGAGGAAGCTGTTGGGGACCTTGAAACCCGGTGTGAAGTCGACCAGCGCCTCGGCACCCACGTATCCGTGCCAGAGATAGCCGATTTGGCCGCCGAACGTGACGCTCTCACCGCTGTCTTCGCGGAAGTTGGCGCCGAAGTTTGCTCCGGCGAAGCCCGACGCCAGCCAGTGACTCTCTGACAAGCCGTAGACACCAGGTGTCGCGGTTGTCGCCTGATTCGCGGCAGATCCTGTCGTGGTCTGGGCCGACGCCGTCGCTGAAGCACCCACCGCCAGCGCCGCGGCGATAATGAAACTCGCTCGCATGTGTCCTGTCCCCTTCTCGCTCTTGCGATAGCTCGGCAGACAGGTTGTGCGTGGTGCAAGAAGCAATCCGCATCCCCCGCAGCCCCACTGCCGGGCATGGGTAGACCAACATCGACGGTTTTGAGGATTACGGTGTCGAGCACGGCGAAGACCGCCGTGGTGGCGCCGACCCCCAGCGCCAATGTCAGTGCGGCGCACGCCGTGCGGGCCGGCTAGAATACGCCGAACTCGAGGAGGCGCTCCATGAATGTCAGAACAACGCGCATAACTCTCGCTCTGACGGCGGCAGTGGCCGTCACCCTCCCGGCTGGCGTCCGCGCCGCAGGTCAGGCCGTTTATACCGCCTTGGGTGATTCGATCGCCTTTGGCGCGTTCGCGCCAATCGGCCGCGGCTACGTGCCGCTGTACGCCAAAGGGTTGGCCAACGACACTGGAGCATCAGTGTCGCTCTACAACCTCGGCGTGCCCGGCTGGACGAGCCAGGATCTGCGGAACGCGCTCGACACGAAATTCGTGTTCCGCCTGTCGGTGTTCGCGTCGAACGTCGTGACGTTCAACATCGGCGGCAACGACCTGTCAGCCGCGAGGAACCGTTACAAGGCTCAGACGTGCGGTGGGGCCACCAACGAGGACTGCCTCGGGGCGGCCGTTCTGGCCGTGGAAAACAACTGGGACGGGATCCTGAGCGCCGTTCTCAAACTGCGCAAATCGCGCCCCACGGTCATCCGGACGATGACGATCTACAACCCCTTCGTCAACGAAGACAAGGCGAGCGACAGCTGGCCGCCTGGCGGGGACGGCACGTCGGACTTCACCATTCTCAAGCCGTACCTCGACATCCTCAACGCCTACATCGCGACCGCGTCGCTCACCAAGGGCGTTCTGATAGCCGACGTGTACCACGTGTTCAACGGGCCGTCCGGCGACGAGGATCCAGCCGACAAGGGCCTGCTCGCATTCGACGATTTCCACCCGAACGCCAACGGCCACGCCGTGATGACGACGCTCCTGCGGAACCTGGGGTACGCGACAGTGACGCCGTGATCCGCCCGCTTGAGCTCAGCGACACGCTGGGCGCGGAGACGGTCGGCGCTAGAACAGCCGGAATCCGATGTTCGCGAACAGGTAGGGCACGTTCACGCGGTGCTCGTCGAAGACGCGCGTCACCTGGTCGCCCTGATGCACCTCGTAGTCGTCGAAGTGGAACTGCATCAAATTGACCCGCATGCCGACCTCGAACAGCAGGGGGCCGGGCCGCTGCACGGCGCTCAACCCGAAGAACGGGTACATCGTGCCGCCCGATTTCACCCCGACCGGCACCTGCGCGTTTCGACCCGGGTAGGTGTGCCGGTACCGGACGGTGCCTTCGACCGTATAGTCGAACTCGGTGCGGTCGAAGTTCATCGACGGGACGCCCCACTCGACGCCGCCGCCCGCCTTCAGCGCGAGCGCCTTCAGGTTGAAATCGCGGAAGAGCATGCCGCTCAGCATGTGGCCCGTGTCGGCGGAGCGCATGGCGTCCTTGCGGTACCCGAGCGAGAGCCCCGACACGAGGAACGCCCCGCGGAAGTAGGTCTCGAGCTCCAGGTTCAGACTGGTCAGGTTGTAATCCGCTCCGAACAGGTCCACGCTCCACTGGGTCAGCGATCTCTCGCTGAAGATGTCGCCCTGCCAGTGCGCAAGACCCAGCTTCAGGTAGGTGCCGGGCTTGCGGCCGCTCGAGGACTTGTGCGGCTGCTCGTACTGGGCGAGCACGCCCGCCGGCAGCGCGAGCCAGCACGTGAGGGCGAAGGCGCCGGTGAGACGCGTTCGGTTTCCGGTCATGGTTGTCTGGCCAGGAGACTGAAGAGCGGGCTCTTCCAGTAATCGGGGTAGCGGGACGGGTACCGGATCAGGCTGAAGTCCGCGTCGGGCGCCGAATCGCCGCCCCACAGCACGTACCAATACACGCGCTCCGCACGCAGGTACAGCCGCAGCAGCGGGTACCGGTCGCGCACGAACATGGCCTGCAGCTCGGGGTTGGCGACCCCGGACTCCGTCACCCACACGCGGAACGCGCGTAGTGAACCGCTCAGCAGCCCGCGGTATTGGCTCAACGCGTCCGGATCGTAAGCATTGACCGCGACGATGACCTTGTCCGGGTCCATGTGCACGAGGGCGAGAGCGGTGAGCGTCTCGAGCTCCGTCGGCCCGCGCAGGCCCGATCCGAGTGCTGATTGCGTCAGCAGGATCGCGCGCCCGGGGTGGCGCGACTGGACATGTTCGTAGATACGCCGGAACACCGCCGCGTACTGCTCGATCGTGATGGTCGGTCCCGTCGGCGGCAGGATCGTCGTAACCTCGTTGCCGATCTGGAAATAGCGGATTTCCGGGTAGGCGCTGAAGATGCGGTCGATGACGCGCTCGATGTCCGGCTCGAACAGATGGTCGTTGCTCACCAACCCGAGGATCTCGAGCCCCATCGCGCCCACGGCCTTGATGACCGGGTTCACCGCTTCGTTCCGGTGGATCTCCATTCGCGCGCCCTGCACGCGGCCGGCGCGCTGCAGGGCCGAGAGCGCGTCGCGGTAGGCAGGCAGCGCCTGCCCGTCGACGTGCACGCCCACGTAGGGCGACCACTGGCCCGCGACCTCCTGCGCCGTCACCGAGCCGGCCGCGTTCGAGCCGGTGTCGGCCGGTGCGGACGGCGAGAGCAGACCGCTCTGACAGCCGGCGAGGGCGCACATTGCGAAGACGAACGGAGCGACTCGCCTGAACATCCGGATGATTCGCTGTCGGGAACTGTGTGCGCGCATCGACTGCACGATCGAGGCCCGCGGCTGGCAGGGTAAGGAATGAGCGAGTGCGTCGGTTTTGGCCGTCCAAAGGATGTCTCAGAGATTGGAGGTCGTCGTAGACCTGCCCCACTCACCAAGTACCGTCGTTCCGCTCCCGACCCGTCGTGTGTTCGTGACCGCCACGCAAGGCGCGACCGACCCTCATTTCTTCAGCAGGCCTGTCCAATTCAGCACGACGGTCATCGGTGGAGAGGCGGCGGCCAGCGGCACGCTCATGAGGAACTGTTGTCCATCGGGGCGCACCGCATAGGTCTGGCGCGCCGAGGGCACCGCCAACGTCGTCTCGAACAGCATGCGCGGGGATTCGGCCTGGAATGTCGCACCGGGGGTAATCGCCACCGACATCAACTTGCGATCCGCAGCGACATAGAACAGCTCCTTGCCGTCAGGCCGCCAGCGCGGCTGGCTGCCCCCTTCTGTGGAAACCTGCCATTTGCCTGTCAGCGTCGGAAACGACTGCACATAGATCTCCGACCGTCCGGTCTCGTCGGAGACGTACGCGAACCACCGGCCGTCGCGCGAGAACTGGCCCTGGCTCTCGTTGAAGGGCCCCTGAAGATACGGAAATGCTTTCCGATCCCCGGACATCGGCAGCATCCACATGTCCAGCTGCGTCTTGGGATCTGTCCGGTAGTACGCGATGAAGCGACCGTCCGCCGACCAGTCCGAGGGAAATACAATCGGCGGGGCATTCAGCTTCAGCAACGGTTCATCCGGTCTGCTTTCATTGGAGGGCCGTTGAAACAGATCGAGTGAGCCGCTGCGGCCCGATGCGAACACGACAACCTGCCCGTCAGGCGACCAAAGGGGCACGTTATTCAGCGGCGGTTCGACGGTGAACCGCGATGTGACGTTCCGCCGCAGATCCAGAAGCCATATGTCGGCGCTCATGGTCATGCGGTCGAACGCGACTCGCGTTCCGTCAGGCGACAGGGCGATGTTGTTGTACTCGCCCGCCGGCGCGGCGGTTGTCAGTAATTTTCCGGCGCGATCGACCCACACCAGCTGCGTGCGCGCGTCGTCGCCCCGTCCGGTACATCAAGGTGCCGTTCGCCGATACCGCGAACCCGGCTGCGCCTCGGAGGTTGACGCCAACGCGCTCCACGACCGGGACCGCGTCGCCTGTGGTGGCGAGCGCCGTTGCGTCGAATGGTTGTGCCATCAGGGCCGATTCGTTGACGAACAGGAGATAACCCGGCGGCGCGTACATGGCTGCCGAATCGGCCTGCCGGACTCGGGTCGCGGGCTTCGCGTCAATCGATCCGACGTTAACGTCCCATGTCAGCGACCCGGGTCCTGTTAAAGTGCGCCCCACGTAGAGAAAGTGGTGGCCGTCCGGGAGAAAAGATGGCCATCCGTGCCGCTGAGCCGCCGTGTTCGCCGCATCGAACGCCGTCACGGGCGCGGTCGCCCCACCGCCCGCCGGTACGCGCAACAGAACAGAAGCGCTGTTCGGCGCAAACACGATGACGCCCTCGCGGCTCCACGCGCCGCCCTGACCACTCGGCGCGTCCGCGAGCGTTTGAGCTGCGCCGCCGGCGACATCAATCCGATTCAATTTCCCGCGCGCGAAGAATCCGACGGATTTGCTGTCGGGGGACCAGAACGGCGAGCTGGCGTTCTCGGTGCCCTTGAGCGGGTGTGACGCGAGGGAATCGAGTGGCCGCAGCCAGAGCTGCGAGACTCCGGCGTGGATGGCAACGAACACAACCTGGCGGCCGTCAGGTGAAATCGCCTGGGCGTTGACAAACGCCGCGAATGTCGTTTCGTTCGGCGCGGGGATCGCGAATTGGCTCGGCGCGGCTTCGCGCTCGGCCGGCCGCCTCATCACGAGCGCCGCGATCGCGATCGCGCTCGCCGCCGCGATCAGAGCGGCCGCCGCCCACGCGATTCGCTCGCGCGACGGCTTTGTGACCACCGCTCCGCGCGCCGTTGAAACTGGCGCCTCGAGCATCCACGCGAGGTGATGAACGAGATCGCGGGCGGACTGCCATCGATCGTCGGGCGCCTTGGCGAGGCAGCGGGCGATGACATGATCCAGCGCCGGCGGAACGACCGCGATCAGCGACGAGGCAGGCGCAGGCTGAGAGGACATGATCGACGTGATCAGGCTCGCGGGGCTCTTGCCCTCGAACGCTTTTCGCCCAGTGACCATCTCGTAGAGCACGGCGCCAAACGCGAAAATGTCGCTCCGCTCGTCTGCCTCCCCGCCTTCGAGCTGCTCGGGCGCCATGTACTGAAACGTCCCGAGAATGGTTCCCTGCGCGGTCAGGTTCGGCGGCGTCGTCGGAAGCATCGAAAGGCCCGCCGCCGGTGCGGACCCGGCACCGGCCTTTGCCAGGCCGAAATCCAGCAGCTTCGCGCCGCCCCGGGTGAGCATCACGTTGCCGGGCTTGAGGTCGCGATGGACGATGGCGGCCCGATGCGCCGTGCTCAGGGCATCGGCGATCTGCATCGCCAGGGTGAGCGCGGCATCGAGGGGCAGCGCGCCCTTTTTCAGCCGGTCGGCCAGCGTCTCCCCTTCGAGATACTCCATGACGAGAAACGCCGTCCCGCGCTGGTCGCCGACGTCGTAAAGGGTGCAGATGTGCGGGTGCGTGAGCTGCGAGATCGCGCGCGCTTCGCGGTTGAACCGCTCGCGGAACAGCGGGTCGGTGGCGAGGTTGGCCGGGAGCACCTTGATCGCGACCGTGCGGTCCAGCCGCGCATCGCGCGCTTTGTAGACTTCCCCCATCCCGCCGGCACCAAGGGCGGACACGACTTCGTACGGCCCGAGACGAGTACCTGGGTCCAGCGGCATGGGATTCGGAGGGTGCGTGATTATACCGATCGTCCAGGTGAGGCTGACGTCTCAGTTCCGAGGTCGGCCTGCCGGACGCAGCCCGCGGGCGCCCGGCCGAACGCCCGTAGCTCAGGGTGGACTTCGAGCGAGATCAGGTTGTCGGCGCCGAACAACTGCCGAGGAATCTCGAAGACGCCAGCCACTTCTGATCGGGATAGTACGCGAATAGCAGCCCGTTGCCCCTGATGCGATCGATGATCTTGTGCGCCACCGCCTTGCTCAGTGCAGGGCAGCCCCAGCTCCGGCCCAGACGTCCCAGAGATTTGGCGACCTCTTCGCTGACGTAGGGCGCGCCATGCATGACAATGGCCCGCTCGAGTGCCTTGTCGTTGAATCCGGCGTCCAATCCCTTCAGTCGCAGTGAGTAACCGTTCTTTCCGCTGTACGTATCCTTTGTTTCAAATAGGCCGAGGCTCGATTGATGGCTCTCCGGATCGTTTGAGAAGGCCGTCGCAAAACGATCGCCGCTGCCCTTGCCATGCGCGACCAGCTCCTCGTGCAGGAGCGCGTGAGAGCGAAGATCGAACACCCACAACCGCTTCGCGGCCGATGACTTCGAGTAATCAATCACCGTGAGCGTGGACGGATCGGATACGGCGCCCGACTGCACGGCGCACACCGCGGCGCCGAGCGCCAGATTGAACACGTGCCGGTCAATGGCTCCCAGAGATGCGTGATTCCAGCTGCTCGCGGCGAACGCCCCGGAGGCCGCCCTTTCGACGCGCGCGTTGAGCGCGACCATCGGACAGGTCGCGAGCGCGCAGACCACCAGCCCGGCACGAACGTCACGTGCACGCCGAGATACAAATCGCTTCAATACGGAAATCCTGTTCAATTGTCGGGGTGAGAGCGCACAGAGCTTACGCGGCTCTGGTTTTCATCGTAAACGCAGCTGCCGGGAATTGCAAACTCGACGGCGATGATTACCGGGCCCGAAAATTGCGGTTACGTGAACGCATGCGAGCAAATGGCGACAATTCGCAGATGGAAGGTCGCATGTCGCTCGCGGACGCAGGCGCAAGGTCCCGAATCTCGCGATCGTCGCGTTCCTGAGCTCGTTCGCGTTGACTGGGCAGGTCGGGCAGGCAACTCAACGAGTGGAGGAACAATCGAGTTCGGACCTGACTTCCGTAACGTCGCTGACGCAAGAATCGGCCGCCCGCAATCTTCATGAGGCGCGCGCGGGTCCGCCTCCTCAGGCACCGCGCGAGATCGGGTATGCGCACGTAGAAGTCGATCTCAGCCAGCAGCGATTGTCCGTCATCGACGACTCTGGCCGCGTGGTGAAAACCCTACCGGTCTCGTCCGGCAGCGGCAAATGGTTCACGTCCGAAGGGAGAACGAGAAGAGCGATTACGCCCACAGGGCGATTCACCGTTGTTCGCAAAATCGCGGGATGGCACAAGAGTCCCTTGGGAATGTTGTACTACCCGAGCTTCATCACCCAAGGCGGCGTGGCTATTCACGGCAGTTCGTCGGTGCCCCCCAGGCCGGCGAGCCATGGGTGCATCCGCATTCCGAACTCTGCCGCGAAGGAATTCTTTTATGAGACGCCGATCGGAACGGTCGTGCTTGTTTATTAACGCTGTACGTGTCGCCGGCGGGAGTATCACGCGGGTGGCGGCGACGCAGAGTGCTCGAGCACGTACCGGCCCAGTTCGGTGGGGGCGGCGCCCGTGGACGTCAGCGTGAGCTCCAACCGCATCGAGGGCAGCTGCTGCAGAAGTGCGGCGGGATTGGCCCAGAGCACTTCGCCCCGCGCTCCCGACACCGGGACGTCGTCGCACCGGCCGAACGGCGAATCGTCCGGTCCCGTCACCGAAAGCGTCACGGCATCCACGCCCGAAAAGTCCGCCCGCAGCGCGGTGACGATGACATCGTCGCCGGGAAACACGGCGCACGGCACCGTCTCGCCGGGCGCGAGCCAGAACATGCGCACATGGGCGCCGTCACGCTGGAGTCGATTGAGAATGGCGCGCGACACAATCCCCGACACGCGCCCCTGACGCACGAGCGCTGGCCAGCCCGGCTCCGAGCGCCGCCATCTGCTGCAGGCGTGCCGAGCAGTCACCGCACGCGAACAGATGCTCCTCGACCCGGTTCATCTCATCGCCATCAACGAGATCACCCGCCCAATAGTCGAGCAGTATTGCGTCGGGAATCGGAGCCTGGCATGGGAGCATCATCGGCCTCCTTCGCGGGACGTCATGCACGTCCGAAGACGCTCAATCGCGCGGTGTCTGATCACCCGCACGTTACCTTCCGTGAGCCGAAGCTCCTTGCCGACCTCGCTTCCTGTTTTCTCCGCGTAGAACGTCAGCAGGACGACCATGCGCTCGCGATCGGCGAGCCGGGCGAGGCAGGTCTCGAGACGATCGATGTCGAGGGTGGCGTCACCGGCCGGGGCTTCGACCATGGACGCGGGCAGGAAGGTTTCGCGCAGCTTCTCGCGCCGCCAATCCAGCCGCTTCCAGTCTTTCGCCATCGTTCGGCTCACGCCAAGGACGAACGACGCGATCTGATCGGCGTCGCGAATCGCTCCGCCTCTCAGCTTCTCGATCGCGAGAAGCATCACCTGCTGGGAGAGGTCGCGCGCCTCGTCTTCGTCGCGTAGATGGCGCAAACCGTACAGCCGCACACGTGGGGCAAAGCGCCGATACAATTCGGACTCGGCCGCCTCGGCCACCCCGGGGGCCCGCGCCGCGACCGCGCGCGCGAGGTCGCCGTCGCTCGACGTCGACCATGGCCTGCATGCGACGCCGACGGTACTATCCGCCTGCGGTGCAGTCAATCGGGCCGCGGGCCCGCTGACGTCAGACCGTCGGCGCCGACACACCGCTCACCTGCCGGATGACGTCTCCGCTCGCGATGAGCGCCGCCGCGCCGTCGCCGACGAACGTCGAGCCGTGCATGGCCGCCAGCATGCGGGGCCGCAGCGCCGCCAGATTCGCCAGTTGCCGTTTCGTGTTCTCCGTGTACGGCACGTAATCCATCAGCACGGGCGACTGCTGGTAGGTTTCGAAGGCCTGTCGATACCGGCCCACGACGTCGTCGGTCGTCACCGCCTCTACGTCGCCGAGTTGATGCATCAGGTCCGAGCACAGCAGCACCCGTTCGGTTTCTTCGAACAGCACGCCCGCGTCCCATCCGTGCGGCAGATGCGGCGTGGGCACGAAGCGGAACCGGTGCCGTCCAGTCCCGAGAACCTCGTCCGGCTTCAGCCCGCGCGGCGGCCGGTTCGAGAAATCGGCGATGTTGATCATCGCGCCCGTTTCTCCGCACACGGGCGTGGCGTTCGGGGCGACCGCCAGCCACTCGTTGAGCGCGCCGCATTCGTCGACCTCGAAATGGCTCCAACTGATCCAGCGCAGCTCCGCGGGATCGATCAGCGTCGCCACCGCCTCGCGCACCGCTGGAAACATCCCGCGCATGCCGGTGTGAAACAGCAGCGGCTCGTCGTCTCTGACGAGGAAGTGATTGAATTGAAGGTCGAAGTCCGGCACGTACAGACTGATTCGGTACAGGTCAGTGGCGATTTCATCGATGCGCGCAGTCATGTTGTCTCCTATTGGGCGCTCAAACAGTCGTCAGTTCGTACCCCAGGGGTTGTCGATCACGAAGCGCCAGGAGCCGTCTGATTGACGACGCAGGACGTCGGCGCTGTGTCCCGTCAGGCTCACCGGCTGTCCGTCTGGCCCGGTTCCAGCGAATGACCACACTCCAATGACGAGGGCCAGACCACTGGCCTCGAGGACCCGTGTCACGTTGAGATCGAGTGTGCCCTTCATGGCGATGAATCCCGCGAGCCCTCCACGGATTCCGGGCAGCCCGTGAGCAAGACTCCCCGGCTGCGTGGCAAAGGCGGCGTTGGGCTCGTACAGGGTCATGAGGGCGTCCAGATTGCCGGTGTTGATGCCGTCAACGATCGATGCGAGGACTTGCTCGGGTGTTGCGCGGCCTCCTGCGGTTCGGTGTGGGCCAGATGCGATGTCCGCGATTTGTGCAGTCATGTCGTCTCCTCCAGGCGCCTGCCGCCTGCATGGAGGAAGCGTCACGACTCGCGCCAGCGTTACACAGGGCCCAGAAGTTGATGCCGCCGGCCGGACCCGGTAGGGGAAATGCCGTACTGGTGCCGATAAGATGCTCGGGTTTGCCACGTGCGACATCACGAGCGACACGATCCGAAGAGCCCTTTGACAGGTGAAGCGCGGCTGAACGTGCTGCCAGTGCACTGTGAGATCGGCGGCGCGCAACGCGCGTTCTCCACGACCGCGATCGTCCTGGCTGCCGCAGCTCTCGCATTGCTGGCATTTCGTGTAACAACGCAGGTCAACCTGATTCAGTGGTGGGTGCCGATCGCGCTGCTGGGCGGCGTCGTGGCCGCCGATTTCGGTTCGGGGCTGGTGCACTGGGTTGCCGATACCTGGGGGCGAGACGACCTGCCGATGATCGGCAAGACCCTCCTGGTCCCGTTCCGCGTGCACCATATCAATCCTGGCGATTTCGCCCGGCGAAGCTTCGTCGACACGAACGGCGAGGTCGCGGCAATCGCGGTGCCGGTGCTCACCGCGCTGCTGCTGGTGCCGCTGGACCGCACCTGGGGCGCCCTCGCCGCATTGTTCGGGCTGACGTTCTGCGGCATCGGCATGCTGACCAACCAGATCCATCAGTGGGCGCACCTCGACTCGGTGCCCGCACCGGTCAGGCGGCTGCAACGCCTCGGCGTGCTTCTCGGCTATGAGGAGCACGCGCGCCATCACGCACACCCATATGACGTGCGGTATTGCATCACCACCGGCTGGTGCAATCGCCCGCTCGAGGCGATCGGGTTCTACCGCCGACTCGAGTCGATGATCACGCACCTCACCGGTGCGTTGCCTCGGCACGACGACCGTCGGTACGAGTCGCGCTACGGAGCCTGGCTGAATGCCCGCGACTGAGCTCCCGCCTCCGCATCTCTCGCTGTCGACGACGGAATCTACCGCGTGGGGCAGAGGATTTCTCAGCGGGCTGCTGTCCGCGGTTCTGGGCATCGCCGGGATCGGCGCCGTGCTGACCCTGCGGTTTCCGGGTGTGCTGTCCGCGACCGAGCTGCGTCCCTTCTACGACCTCGCATACGTGCGGCCGCTGATTCACACGGCGCTGGTCGCGTCGCTCGTGCTCGGCACGGTCAGCTTTTACCTTCGCGCCAACAAGATGCTGGCGGTCATCGGTATCGGGTGCACCCTGCTCGCTGCTGTACTCGGTGGCTCGCAGGCCCCGCTCGGCGGAGACCTGGGCGAAGGGTCGTGGCTCGGCGTCGACTTCTTCGTGCTGAACATCGTGCTCTACAGCGCGGTCTTCGTGCCGATCGAACGCTTCTTTGCGCTCCGGCCGGACCAGCCCGTGTTCCGCCGCGAGTGGGTGGTGGATCTGACGTATTTCTTCCTCAACGCGCTCCTCATCGAAGTCGTGACGCTGCTCACGCTGCGACCGGCCGCGATACTGTTCTCGTGGGCGCGTCTCGAGCCGGTGACGGCGATGGTCGGCTCATGGCCGCTGGCCGTGCAGGTGCCCGCGATTCTGCTGGTGGCGGATTTCACGCAGTACTGGGCGCATCGTGCGTTCCATCGCGTGCCCGTGCTGTGGCGATTCCATGCCATTCATCATTCAGCGGAGAGCATGGATTGGCTGGCGGGATCGCGCCTGCATCTCGTCGACGCGGTCGTGACGCGCGGTCTCACCTACGCGCCGATCTTCGTTCTGGGTTTTCCGCAGGACGCGTTGATTCCCTACGTGTTCATCGTCGCCGCGCAGGCGACGTTCATCCACGCCAACGTGCGTTGGGAGTTCCGCTCGCTGCGTCTCTTCATCGCGACACCTGCGTTCCACCACTGGCATCACAGTGCCGAGCGTGAGGCGATCGATCGCAACTTCGCTGTTCACACGCCGGTGTGGGACCGGCTGTTCGGCACCTACTACCTTCCAGATCGGTGGCCTGCCGCCTACGGGCTGTACGGCGGGCGGGACGTGCCGTTCCGATGGATGACGCAACTCATTTATCCATTTCGTCGAACCACCCGCCGCTGATCGCGTCCGTCAGCGCTCGCGAACCGCTCCCGGCGCGGCGTCTTTCTCCGCGAAGCGAGCGCCCCTCAGGATGTTCGGCATGCCGTAGTTCCCCTCGTGACAGGCATACTCGTACAGGGGACCCTTCGTCGCGATCATCGGAATTTCGGCGCTCCATGGCCTGGTCCACGTGTTGGAATCGTCAACCGTAAACTGGTAGAGGATCCGGTCGGCGCTCACGCGGGTGAAGCGTTCGACGACATGCAAGGCGGAACTCGATCCCTGAAACGCGGTCCTGCCGGTGAAATTCGTCGTGTCGACGACGAGCGTATCGCCTTCCCACCGGCCGCGCGAGTCGCCAGCCCACCGCCGGATGCTTTCAGATAACTGCGGACGCCCGTCGATCGGGATCAGACGCGGCCCGGTTTCCACTTCCCGGACGACGAGGACGTAGCCGGGCGTCTGGATGATCTGCAGCACGTCGTTGTAAGGCGGTGGCAACATGGGCGGACCTTCGTGCGTCCACATGATGCATCGTTCCTGCAGCGGACGGTTCTCGTAGCTGTCGAAGCCGGCGGCGGCCCGCCTCGCAGCCTGGCGCTCACGCGCCTCCGGCGTCATCGGCGGAATCTTCCCGTCCGGCGGATCGTAGATGAGCGAGGTGCGGTTGCTCGAGAGCGGTCTGAGGTGAGGTGTCGCGAGCCAGAGCGCGTTGTCGTAATGCGTCGGATCGTTCTGCACGATCCGTTTACGCCGCTCCTCGTCGCTCAGGCCGAAGATGCCCGCGGCGAGCGGATCGACGTCGTCCTGGGTCAGGAGCGCCGACAGTTCCGCCGCTTCCTCGTCCGTCAGAAACTCCTGGTCAGCGTATCGCGCGGGCCGTGCGAGGGGCGTGAAAGTGTGCGTCGTCCAGATGCCCTGAAGGTCCGGATGGCCGTCAGGCGTGCGCGGTGCCGTCCACGTGCCGGCGGCTGGCGTGCGCGACTGCGCACTCAGGGATACCGCCGCCACAATCACACCGACCACAAAGAGCATGGGTTTCATGTGATGGTTCTCCCGCCCGTTGTGTCTGCCGGTGTCCGGCAAGACGGCTGCTATTCTACTCTTGCCGACGTGGACCACTTCCAGACCCACGGTTGGGTTCGTCTCGAAGGCGCGTTCAGCGCCCAGGAGGCTGCAGCGATGCGTGACGTGGTCTGGCGCGCGCTCGCCGCGGTCGGTATCCAACGCGACGATCCGACCACGTGGCGCACGGAGCGGCCCGACCACCTGCAGCATTTGAAGTCCGACCCGGTTTTTCGTGCCGTGGGAAGCACGCTCACGCTGGCCGCGATCGACGAGGTCCTCGGCGGGCAGCCGTGGCGGCGGCCTTCGGACTGGGGCGCGTTCTTCCTGGTGTTCCCGGCGGGGCGGCCGTGGAACGTACCCGCTGACGGCTGGCACCTTGATGCCGACTATACGGGCCCGCTGTCACCACCCAAAGGCGTGAAGGTCCACGCGATGTGCGGCGATGTGGCACCACGAGCCGGTGGGATGAACATCATCAGCGGATCGCATCGGCTGGTCCACCGGTGGTTCCGGGAGCATCCCCCGAGGCCCGGCGCGCGGGGAGCCGAGCTGCGGGCGTCGGTACACCGCCATCCGTACGTGCGGGACCTCTGTACCGCCGGCGAGGCCGCTGCCCGCATCGAACGGTTCCACGAACGCGTTGAGGAGGTCGACGACGGCATCCCGCTGCAGGTGCTGGAAAACACGGCGGCGGCGGGCGATGTCATCCTCATGCATCCTCTGCTGCTCCACGCTCCTCCCACGACACATCTCGGGAGCCGGCCGCGCTTTCTGCTGAACAAGGACATCTCTCTGTGAGGGCGTCTCTGGCCGGACTGAGGTCTCAACAAGATCAATCCAGCGGCACTAGAATTGACGCGGTAGCTGAACCCACTCGTTGACGTGAGAGGCCTATGAGCGAACATCGCAACGATGCACCCACAGTCCGCCGGCGCGATTTTCTGAAGACTGCCGGCGCCGGTCTCACAGCCGCGGGTCTGCTGATGACCGACGCTGAGCGCGCGCGTGCGCAAGGCGCGGCCGACAAGGCCCGCCTCGACCGCATCGCCAGCTGCACGTGGCCGATCCGCCAGTTGTTCAAGACGCGCGGAGGAGGCGGCCGCGGCAACGCGCCGCTCAGCCTTCGAGCCGGATCCGTGGCGCCGACGTCACCCGGTGCGCCGTCGACGCCTGCGAATCGCGATCGAACGACGACCGCCGACATGAAGCAGCGGTACGGCGAGATGACGATGCTCGACTTCCCGCAATGGACGAAGGACAACTTTCCGGGCGTCACGCGGATGGATCTGTTCTCGGGACTCTTCGGCGACGTGAGCGACGATTCGATGTTCATGACCGCGGCCGACGGCGGCGGCGGCGGTGCCGGCTTCAACCCGGCGAGTCCGTCGGGACGCAGATGGCTGGACCAGCTCGCCAGCGTCCTGGCGAAGACCGGCACGAAGGTTCAGCACATTTCCAACAACGCGCCGTTCGGCCTCGCCGATTACGGATCGCCGGAAGCCGACGCGCGCCGCAAGGCGGGCGTCGCCATGGCCAAGCGCTGGCTCGAGGGCTGCGCGGTGCTCAGCGTGAAATCGATGCGCATGAACTCGCCGGCCGCGCTCGGCCCGGAAATCCGGCCGAACGCGACGGCGAACGGCGGCGATGGATATCCGCGGAACCTGGAGATCGTGGCGCTGATGAACGCCGCGATCGAATCCTACAAGGAGATGGCCGATTTCGGCGGCAACTTCGGGATCAAAGTCACCTTCGAGAATCACTGGGGGCTGGCGGCCGATCCGATGAACCTCCGAATCATGATCGACACGATCAACCATCCGTATTGCGACATGACGCCCGACTTCTGCAATTGGGAGCACGAGTACATGCTGTTCAATGGCCTCAAGGCGCTCGCGCCGTACTCGTCGTCGAACGTCCACGCGAAGTACTGGGATCGCTGGGGCGACAAGAACGATGTGCAGCGGTCGGTGCGGGTCATGTTGGCCGGCGGGTTCAAGGGGACGTTCGCCCTCGAATACGAAGCGGGGCCGCTGAACGGCGTCGAGGGCGCGAAATATCTCTACAAGGAAGTGCTCGCGGCGCTGACCGCGCCAGCGCCGGTCATCTAGTCCCGTCGCCGGTATTCGTAGGCTGGCGGTTTCCGCGCATAGTCCACGTCCATGTTCAAGGCCGTCCGAAGCGTGCGGAGCGTCTGCTTGAAAAAAGGACGCATGTGACTCATGTGCAGCCGATCGACCGAGGTGTCGAGGGCTGACAGTTTCGACGCGACCGTGCCGGCGCCGCCTTCGATTGCGGCGCGGAGCGCGTCCACATCGGCGCGGACGCGTCGAGACGCGCCGTCTTTGCCCAGCGCAATCACGTCTTTGTCCAGCGCGGCGACGAGGCAGCTGATCGCCTCAGCATCTGGCGTGTCGGTCGAGTTCATCGATGCCGTTGTCATCTGGTCTCCCTCATTCACGCTGATTTCGGAAGCGCCGACAACGCCCGCTCAGGCGCTGCCGACGCCGTACCGGCGCCGGGCGACCGGTTAGGTCGACGTACGCCGGACGTTCTCCGCCCGAGGACCCTTTGGTCCTTGACCGACGTCGAACTCGACGCTGTCGCCCTCACGCAAATCCTGCAGCCCCTCGCCGTACACGGCGCTCTGGTGGAAAAAATATTCCTTCGCGGAATCATCCTTGATGAACCCAAAGCCCTTGTCGACTCGCAACGTTCGTATTGTTCCCGTCATCATTCCCCCCACTTCACTGACATTGACGCGTTCTTGGTACAGGTCGAAGACAATTCAAACTCCGACTCTGGCGGCCTTGATGAGGAACTGAAGCGACGAGCGCGGAACGGACCGCGTGAAAGGCTGCAGGAACTCAGGAAAGCGAACAACCTAATTTTACGCTTGTCGGCGCGACATCGCAAGTCATCGTGTTCGCATGAGCTCACGGCGCACCGCGGCACCCGTCGCCACAGCTGCAGCCGTTTCAACCGTGCGGGTCTCGGGACTTCCGTCCGGAAAATAGAAGAAGAAGATCCCGCGACCGGTCCGGATGGACCCGTCGCTCAGGATCTCGAGCGCGTGCCGCAGTTCGTGCGCGATCGTCACCATCAGATCGACCGGCTGGCTGCTAAGGCGGAAACGAACGGTGAAAACCGAGGTCCTCGAGCCCGGTCGGCGCGGGGTATCATCGACGCCACACGACAGGCCTTCCAGCGACAGGAGACGTCACGGGCTTGCTGCTCGCGTGGCGCGGGGGAGACCAGGAAGCGCTCGATCGCCTGGTCCCACTGGTCTATGCCGAGCTGCGCCGCCTCGCGCACGCCTACATGCGCGGCGAGCGTCCCGGCCACAGCCTTCAAACCACCGCGCTGATTCACGAAGCCTACGTCCGCCTGGTGGATGCGCCGCAGATGCGGTGGCAGAACCGGGCGCACTTTTTCGCGGTGTCCGCGCAGGTGATGCGGCGCGTGCTCGTCGATGTCGCCCGCGCGGAGCGGTCGCTCAAACGCGGCGGCGATTGCGTCCATGTGGCGTTCGATGAAGCTCTGACCGTCACGCAGGCGCAGAATCCTGACCTCGTCGCCCTCGACGAAGCGCTGACCGAGCTCGCCGCAATGGATCCGAGGAAGAGCCGAGTGGTCGAGCTGCGCTTCTTCGGTGGACTGACGGCGGACGAAACGGCGGACGTGCTGAAGCTGGCGCCCGACACGGTGCTTCGGGATTGGCAGCTCGCCAAAGTGTGGCTGCTGCAGCGGCTGGAGGCGAGATGACGCCGGAGCGGTGGCAGGCGGTCGAGCGCCTCTATCACGCGGCGCTGGCATGCGCGCCGAACGATCGCCAGGCATTCCTGATCGACGCGTGCGCCGGCGACGACGCGCTGCGCCAGGCCGTCGACACGCTGCTGACGCGGCAACCGCAGGCCGAGCGCTTTCTCGAAGCGCCGGCGTGGCAGAGCGTCGCGGCGGCGCTGGCCGAACCGCCCACTCAGATCGTCGGACGCGTGATCGGCGCGTTCGAGGTCGTGTCGCATCTCGGCAGCGGCGGCATGGGCGACGTTTATCGCGCCCGCGACCGCCGGCTGGGACGCGACGTCGCGTTGAAGTTTCTGACGCCGGAATCAGCGCCCGACGCCGAGGCGCGCGAGCGGCTCCGCCGCGAAGCGCTGGCGGCCTCCGCGCTCAATCACCCCCACATCTGCACGCTGCACGACATCGTGGACGATGAGGGGCGGCCGGTGCTGGTGATGGAGATCGTCGAGGGCGAGCCGCTCAGCGCGCTGATTCCGAAGGAGGGATTGCCGATCGAGACCGTGGTCCGGTACGGCGAGCAACTCGCCGACGCGCTCGCCCATGCCCATGCGCACGGCATCATTCACCGCGATCTCAAGCCCTCCAACATCGTCGTGACGACGGCGGGGCGCGCCAAGGTGCTCGACTTCGGCATCGCGCGGCAGATGCACCCGGCGGATCTCGACGCGGCGACGAAGGATGGCAGCGCGTTGACAGACTCGCGAGCAATCGCCGGAACGCTCCGGTATCTGGCGCCGGAAGTGCTCGCGGGTCAACCGGCCGATCCACGCAGTGACATCTGGGCTCTGGGCGTTGTGCTCTACGAGATGGCGACGGGCACGCGGCCATTCGAGGGATCAACCGGCGTGGCGCTGACCGGCGCGATTCTGCACCAGCCGATGGCGCCGCTGCCGGCGCGCGTCCCGGGCACGCTGCGCGCGATTCTGCAGAAGTGTCTGGCGAAGGAACCGAGTCAACGGTATCAGTCGGCGGCCGAGGTGCGCGCCGTGCTGGAGATGACGCGTCCGGATCCAGCCGCGGTGATCGCGGCCGGCGTCGCCAGCGATATGACGCCGCGCCTCACACGCGGGCGCGTCGCTCGCTGGGGCGCCGTTGCAGCCGCCGCCGGCGTCGTTGCGGTGGTCGCCGCATGGAATCTGATGCGCAACCGCGAACTGCCGGACAATTCGCTGTCGCGGACGACGATCACTCTGGGGCCTGACGAGTCAATCGTCGGTGAGCAACCGATTGCGATCTCGCCTGACGGCCGTCGCATCGCGTACACGGCTCGCCAGGGTGGGCAGCAGCGCCTGTATGTCCGCCCCCTCGATCGATTCGAGGCGACGGCACTCGCCGGCACCAACGGCGCCTCCACGCCCTTCTTCTCGCCCGACGGCCGGTGGGTGGGATTCTTCGCCGGCGGAAAGTTGCAGAAGGTGTCGATCGAAGGAGGCGCACCTGTCACGCTCTGTGACGCCCCACGCGGCCGCGGCGCCGACTGGGGGCCCGACGACTCGATTATCTTCGCGCCCGATGGGAATACCGGTCTCTCGCAGATTCCTGCGGCCGGCGGCGCGCCTCGGATCCTCACGACGCTGAACGCCAAAGAGGGCGAGCTCAGTCACCGCGCACCGCAGATCCTGCCCGGCGGCAAGACCGTGCTCTTCACCGTCTTCACCGGTCAGGAATTGACGCCAGGCAATCGCGCGCTCTCGCTCGTCACGGGGCAAACCCGGACCCTCGTCGAGGGTCGCTCGTGGGTGCGGTACGTGCCTGACGGCCACCTGATCTACGTGTTGAACGGTGCCGCGGTCACCGTTCCGTTCGATCACACCCGTCTGACCGTCAGCGGCCCTCCGACGCCGGTGCTCGAGGATCTCCGTCAGAGCTTGGCGCCCGGCAGCAACCTGTGGCCGTTCGCCGTCTCGGCCGAGGGATCGCTCGTTTTCGTTCCCGGCGGCCCCGGACGACGAGCGCTGGTGTCCTTCGATCGCCACGGAGTCGGCACGCCTCTGGAGAGTGGACTGAACGGGTACGAGCAACTCCGTCTGTCGCCCGATGGCCAGCGCCTCGCGCTCACGCTCCTCGCGCAATCCGGCCGCGACATCTGGATCTACGAGTTGGCGCAGAGCCGGCTCACCCCGCTGACGACTGGAGGAAAAGATGCCTTCCCGGTTTGGAGTCCGGATGGTACCCGCATCGCGTTCGCGTCCGGGCGATTCGGACACCACAACCTGTTCGTGCAGGCCGCCGATGGCAGCAGCCCCGCCGAGCGGCTGGTGACGAGCGACAAAGTGCAGAGGCCCAGGTCCTGGTCGCCAGATGGACGGATACTGAGCTTCACTCAGGACGACCCGATGCCGGATCTCTGGACGCTGTCCTTCGAGCAGCCGCCGACCACGCGCCCGATGATCCAGTTGCCGGGCTATCAGGTATTCTCCCGGATCTCGCCGGATGGCCGATGGCTGGCGTACGCGTCGGAGGAATCTGGTCAGTACGAGGTCTACGTGGCGAGCTTTCCGGATGGCGCGCGCAAGTCACCGGTTTCCTCGGGTGGAGGAAGCCAGCCAGTCTGGGCGAACAGCGGCCGAGAGCTCTTTTACTTGAGCGGCGACAAGTTGATGGTCGTCGATGTCAATACTGGGGCAACCTTCCGCGCAGGCAAACCGGCGCTGCTCTTCCAGATGCGATCCGCTGTCCAAACGTCCGGTTCTTCATACGATGTCACGCTCGATGGCCAGCGGTTCGTGATGATCCAGAGCGCTGAAAACGTGGGGGTGCCGCAGGTCAACGTCGTGCTCGGCTGGTCCCAGGAACTGACGCGCCGCGCACGTACCGGACAGCCGTAAACCGGCAACCGTCTATAATCACCCGTCCGGTCCGGCCTATGGCTGAACGTGACCCGGCCACGATTGAGGGATAACCGCCGCCTGGCAGGAGACCACCGACGCGCTTCGCGAGAGCGAACGTCGGTACCGCGAACTGGGCTTTCAGCAGCACGTCGTCAAGCCGGTGGACCCTCGGCGCTGGTCCAGCTCGTGGGGTCGGTCGTCCGTGACCAATTCGTTGCAATGTGGGCTGCGACGCGCTACCCTCGTCCCGCTCACTGGAGGTGCGCATGGAGATCGATCGTAGAGCCTTCATCGCGAGTCTCGGCGGCGCGGCGGCTGTCGCGGCCATGGATCACGAAGCCAGGGCGGACGCACTCGAACACCACATGGAGGAGCAGCTCGACCAGGCCGTGGCCGCGCAGGGCCAGGAGGCGGCCAAATATCCGACGGTGGCCGAGCTCGAAGCGCAGATCGAGACGCGGAACTACCGCCGCGGCGCCGGCGGGCTGTTCGTCTCCGGGCGCGGAAACGTGAAGAAGCTCGAGCCGATGCCGGCCAAACCGACGCTCGAGGATTTCTTCAGGCTGCGCTTTGCGCCGGGGAACCACGTGCTCCAGAGCGCCAACCGCGCCCTGAAGACCGGCATGTCTGAGGAAATCATCCTCGCGTGCCTGCTTCACGACACGGTGAACAATCTGATCAAACCGGATCACGGGTGGTGGGGCGCGCAGCTCTACGAGCCCTATATCCCAGAGAAGAGCGCGTTCGCGATTCGGTATCACCAGACGCTGCGGTTCTTCCCCGATGAACAGGCGGGCTACGAATATCCGGAAAGCTACTTCCGGACGTTCGGGCAGGATTACGTCCCGCCCCAGTACATCCAGGACACCTACAAGATGCTGAAGAACCACAAGTGGTACATGGAGCCGCGACTGGTGACGGTCAACGATCTCTACTCGTTCGACCCGAACGCCAAGGTGTCGATCGAGCCGTTCATCGACATCATCGGGCGCCACTTCAAGCAGCCGAAGGAAGGCCTTGGCTACGACAACAGTCCGAGCGCGCACATGTGGCGCACGATCGCGAGGCCGGATTCGCCGCTGTAGTCTTCCCTGCCGGGTCGGCGAGTTGCCGCGGGCCGAGTAACTCGCCGACATCCTTCGCTAATCGACAGACGGTATTTGTTGAAAGGGCCATCTCGCCTCACTAAGCTGTTCGGCTATGAACGACGCGACTGCCGCCCTCATCGCCCAACATCTCGGCATGATCGCCAAGGCTCTCATTCGGATCGAGGAACATCTTGGAAAACTGACTCAGCCGACGAAGAAGGAATAGACGCAGCCGAAACCGGCACTAGTGCCCGCGCAACGTCCACGGCTGCATAGCGCTCCACCTGCGTCGCGCCAGCGTCATCAAACAGCCGAGTTGAAATCCTCGTGAAGTGGTGTGAGACTGCACGCGAGATGCGCGCCTTCCGATCGATCGAACATTGGTGGCTGGATCTCAAGCTCGGCGGCCGGCTGCTGATCAAGTACCCGGGGCTGACGCTCGTCGGCGGCCTCGGGATGGCGGTCGCCATCGCGCTCGGCGCCGGCGCTGCCGGCATCGTTTCGATGCTGCTGGATCCTGCACTGCCCCTCGTGGAAGGCGACCGGGTCGTCGCGATCCAGAACTGGGATCGCGCGGCCAACAAGGCCGAGCCCCGGGTCCTGCACGACTTCGCCGCGTGGCGAGACGAGCTGACATCAGTTCAGCACATCGGGGCCTTCCAGGAGGATGGTCGCAACCTCATCGCCGCTGGCGGGCAGCCCGAGGCCGTTCGCGTGGCGGCGATCACCGCCTCCGCATTTCAGGTCGCACGAGTGCCGGCACTCGTCGGGCGGCATCTGCAGGACGCTGACGAGCGCGCCGGGGCGACACCGGTGCTCGTGATCGGCCACGACGTGTGGCGGAACCGCTTCGCGAGCGACCCCAGCATCGTTGGACGCACGGTCCAACTCGGCGACACGACCCATGCCATCGTCGGCGTCATGCCGGCGGGCTTCGGGTTTCCGATCAACCACCGCTTCTGGGTTCCGCTCCGGGCGGAAGCATCGCAGCTCGAACCACGCACGGGACCGGAAATCTTCGCGTTCGGCCGGCTGGCGCCCGGTGCGACGCTCGCGAGCGCGCAGGCGGAACTGACCACGATCGGCCAGCGGGCGGCGGCCGCTTTTCCGGCGACGCACGAGCACCTTCTCCCGCGCGTGCTGCCGTACACCTATCAGTTCTCCGACATGGACGATCCTGCGAATGTCCTGAGTCTCCGCCTGACGCAGCTGCTGGTGATTCTGCTGCTGGTGGTGGTCTGTGTGAACGTCGCCATTCTGGTGTACGCGCGGACGGCGACCCGCTACGGCGAGATCGCGGTGCGCAGCGCCCTCGGTGCAAGCCGCCGGCGCATCGTCGGTCAGCTGTTCATGGAAGCGCTCGTACTCGCCATGGCTGCGGCAGCAGCGGGACTCGTCCTCCTGACCGTCGCCTTCCAGGAGCTTGACACCGCCCTCTCGCAATTCGCGGGGCAACTACCCTTCTGGCTGACCTTCGGCATTTCTTCCAGCGCCGTCGTGTACGCGCTCGCGCTGATGATCCTTGCTGCGGCGATCGTGGGCGTCGTGCCGGCGCTGAAGGTCACGGGACGCCGGATGCAGGTGCGCCTGCAGACACTCTCGTCGGGCGCGGGTGCGGGCATGCAGCTCGGAAAGACGTGGACCGTGCTCATCGTCGCCCAGGTCGCGTTCGCGGTCGCGCTGCTGCCCGCGGCGATTTTCAATGCGTGGGATACGATTCGCGTCGGACTCGCAGACCCTGGAGGCGCGGCCAGGGAATTCCTGACCGCGCAGCTCGTGGTGGACCGCGCCGCCACTGCGGCAGCGACCGGCGATCTGCTCCGGCGCCTGAAGGCGGAGCCCGGCGTCTCCGCCGTGACGTCTGCGATGGCTGTTCCAGGCGAAGAACCGACGGTCTGGATTGAGGTCGAGGGCGTCGCAATGCCGGCGCAATCGGAATCCGAGGCCAGCGGTTTCGCCGTCCGATCCGGAACATTCGGCCACGAGGTGCGGTTCAACCGCGTGGACGCCGGTTTCTTTGCCGCGTTCGACGTCCGGGCTCTCATGGGCCGTGCATTCGACGCATCCGACGGCCGGGCCGGAGGGAATGCGGTTATCGTGAACCGGAGTTTTGCGCAGCGCATCGTGCAGGATGACAACGTGCTGGGCCGCCGCGTCCGCTACGTCGGCCGGAGTGGCGATGCCCGTCCGGAGCACGTGGAGCTGGGACGCTGGTACGAAATCGTCGGCGTGGTGAGCGACTTCCCCGCCAGGGTGACGGAGTTCGGCGTGGTCGATGCCAAGCTGTACCACGCCATCACGCCTGGACAGGTGTCCCCGGTCACGCTCGCGATTCGGGCGCAGGGCGATGCCCCACAAGCTATGGCCGGCCGGCTTCGCGAGATTGCCGCAGCGGTCGATCCGAACCTTCAGCTGCGCAATGTCCTGACGCTGGACGAAGTGTTGCGCAGGGAGCAGGGCGTGACGCGGCTGGTCGCCGCCGCGCTCGCGGTCGTGACATTGAGCGTGGTGCTCCTCTCCGCGGCCGGGATCTACTCGATGATGTCGTTCACCGTTACGCAGCGCCGGCGGGAGTTTGGCATTCGCGCGGCGCTCGGTGCCAATCCGCACCGCATTCTCGCCAGCATTTTCTCGCGTGCGCTCGGCCAGCTCGCGATTGGGGCGAGCTTTGGTGTGATTGCGGCGGTTCTGCTCGAACAGGCCACACACGGCGACCTCATGCGCGGCAACGGCGCGGTCGTCCTGCCCATCGTCGTCGTCTTCATGACGGTCGTGGGACTTCTGGCGGCACTCGGACCCACGCGGCGGGGTCTAAGCATCGATCCGGCGGAAGCACTCAAAGCCGAAGCGTAGATCGGCCACTGTGACGCGTGCGGTACACTAGGCTCAGACGTCGTGAGTCAGCCCGGTCGTCCTCGTGTCCTGGCGGTCCTACCCGCGCTGTTTCCGTCGACCGTCATTACCGTCGCCCTGCCGCTGCTGCGGCTGCACCAGGCGCGCGCGATCGATCTCGACTTGACGCTGCAAAGCCTGGTCAGGCGCGACGCGGTCGAGTCGGCGGACGTGCTGGTGCTGTGTCATACGCTCGACCCGGCGTTCGGTCGAATTCTCGACTGGGCGCATGCGCTCGGTAGGCCGCTGATCTACGACATCGACGACAACCTGCTGGACATTCCGGCAGACATTCCCGGCCTCGACTACCTGCGCGAACCCGCCCGGCGCACACAACTCGTCGCGTGCCTCCGGCAGGCGGATGTCATTCGCACCTATTCCCAGGCCTTGCGGCAGGTTCTCTCGTCGTACAACTCGAACGTCGTTGTCGTGCGCGGATCGCTCGACTGGGGACTGATCGGCGAACCGGCGCCGGCGCGTGCCAGCGGCCGGGTGCGAATCGTGTATGCCACGAACCGCAAACAGGACGCGGTCGGCCTCATGCTCGTGAAGCCGCTGCTGCGCATCCTGGAAGCATTTCCGCAGACGGAGGTGATCATCTGGGGACCGAGGTTCGAGGACCTGGCGCGTCACGCTCGAGTTCGACACATTCCGCTGGTGCGGCAATACGAGCGCTTTTTCTCGCGGTTCGCCCGCGAACGATTCGACATCGGACTCGCGCCGCTGCCGGATGAGCCGTTCTACCGCTGCAAGAGCAACAACAAGTTCCGCGAGTACGCGGCCTGCGGTCTCGCCGGCGTGTATTCCGACATGGCCGTCTACAACACGTCGGTCGCCGACGGCGCCACCGGACTGCTCGTCGACAACGACGAACAGGCGTGGTTTACGGCTATCGAGCGCCTCGTCACGGACGAAGCGCTTCGCACGCGCATTGCCCGCAACGCGACAGCGCATGCGCGAAACGAATGGAACGAGCAGGCCACCGACCAGCAGTGGATGGACCTGATCGAGCCGCTCGCATCACCCGAGGGACGGCGTGACGCGGCCGGGCACGAACGGCATCGCGTCAATGGCGTCCAGCCTCCCCGCGCCGGCGCTCACGTGATGGCCACGGCGTTTGGACTCTTCACCCTGGCGTGGCAGCTCGGCGTCAGGGTCGCGCCCGCCGTGTGGCGCCACGGCCTGCGCGAGTCGAGCAGCCGGGTTCACGGCCACATCGCCGGCAGTGCGGAGTTCATGCTGTGGGAGCTCAATCGCTGGAGGCTCCAGCGCCGGATGTCCTCGCATCGCCAATGAGCAACGCGTAGAGGACCATCAGCAGCGCCATCTGATACGCAGCCGCGACCGCGATCTCGACGAGGCCGGATTGCAGCGCACGAGGCAGCGTTGGCGCGACGTCGATGCGAAACCGCTGGTACGCGGTGCGCCACCGGCTGAACGCTCGAAGCGACAGCGAGCCGAGCTGCCGCTGCTCGCCGATCCACATCGCGCCGCCGCCGAACACGTTGTCGATCGAGACGATGGCGCCAACCCGATCCTGCCGGTCGGCTGGCCGGTTGGCAGGCGACGGGCCGGGTTCGTCAGCCGGCACGGCGTCGATCAGTTCGAGCCTGAGCAAGTACCAGCGCATGCCTGACGTTTCCTCGCCTGGGAACGCGATGCGCCGCCATTCCACGCCGGACACGCGTTTGATCGTCACGAACTGGCTGACGGCCGGAGCCGGACGCTTGGCGTTGGGTTCGTCGATCGCCGTCAACTCGGTACGAAGCAACAGGTTCAGTGGGCGATCGGTCGAGAATTGAACCTCGACGGCCGCAAAACCGCTCGCGTTGAAGTAGAACGCCTGGAAGATGGCCACGCCCCGGCCGAACTCGTCGGCCGATTTGCGGTGAAAGCCCTGGATCGTCAGGGCCGGAGTTTCGCGAAAGAAAGCCGACCACGTCTGATAGCCCAGGACGACAGCTGCCGCGGCAAAGATCAAGACGCGCAGACGTCGCTCACGCAGCATGGTCGGCGCACTGGTGCGTGAGTCTTCGAGCACGATCCCATTCCGCAGTGATCAAGGCCGCCGCAATCCAGGCGATCGACTGCAGGCGCAGGCGTTCCGTGCCCTCGAACATGTTCTCGCCCAGGTTCGACACGGCGATGGCCACCAGGGCGAGAAACAGTCCGACGTTGATGCCGTGGCCCAGTGCGCCGTCCGTGCTCACCCGCCACCCGGCCCAGAGCGCCGCGGCCCACATCATCGCGTATGCGGCGCCTCCGACAATGCCGACCTCGGCCAACTGCTGAAGGTATGCATTGTGGGGATGCATCGGGGTCGGATAACCAACGTGGTACGGCGAGGGTGGCACATCGATCGTGGGCCGTACGGCCATATAGGTGCCGAGGCCCGTTCCGCGGAGCGGGTTCCGGCTGATGATCTTCGGCGCATCGACCCAGGCGGCGACCCGGAACGAGAGTCCACTCTCGGGGCCGCGCGCGAGTCCGGCGGCCATCCTGGCGAGATGGATCATGTACGGTGTGCCGACGACGCCAACGAAGGCGCCGATCGTCACGAGGGCGAGCAGCGACCGCCGAAATCCTCCTATTCGCAAACCGTACGCGCACGCGGCGATCAGGGCGGCCGCCATCGCCGCCCACGGCACGCGCGAATACATGAAGAGGCATTCGACCACCGCGGCAAGAATCAGAACGATCGCCGCGATCTGCACGGCGTAGGAGCGCGTGCGCTGCCAGACTCCGATCAGCAATCCAAACTGGATGGCGGCCGCAAGGCCGAGGCCTTCGCGACCGCCCCACTCCAGCGGCGGAAACTGCAGAACACGCACTTCGAGGCCGACGCGCAAGTGCACGGCGAGCGCCGTCCACTCGAGCATCGCAATCCCGCCGACCAGTGCGGCGACCACCACACGCGCCAGCGCCGGCCGATTGCCGGCGAGGACACGGACGGCGCCAAACACCACCAGCTGCGCACCCAGTCCACGAATCGCCACGCCGGTCGCATGTCGATCGAAGCTCGTGGGCCAGGTTGCGAACACGAGCACGACGTACGCCCACATCAAAAAGTCGAAGGGAGTCGGCCGCCAGAGCGCGCGCCTGACCACGCCGTTGATGATCAGAATCGGAAGGCCGAAGGCGTAGCAGGTGATCGCCCACGCGGTGTGAGGTTCGACCTGGAACGGATTCAGGATCGCCGGGTGTAAGAGCGCGATCAAAAACGTCACCAGCAGGGCAACGTTTGCGACTTCAACGAACGCTACGACATCGCTCTGAGGGGAATCGACTGCCGCAGCTGACCTCTGCACCGGGTCAGCATTGTATCTGGCATGTAAAGGCGCGGGCCGGTACAATACCCGCCGCATGGCCACGTCGGTGCTCATCGTCAACTTCCGGGCCTATGGAGATCTCGCGCGCTGCCTGCACTCGCTCGAAGCGCAACTGCGCCCGGGCGACGAAGTCATCGTGCTCGACAACGAGAGCCAGGAGTCGCGCGCGGCGGCGGTCGGCCGGAGGTTCCCGTTCGTACTGACCATCCCCTCGGCGATCAACCTTGGATTCGCGGCTGGCATCAATGTCGCCGCGCGCCACGCGCGCAACGAGTCTCTGTTGCTGCTGAATCCCGACACGGTCATCGAGGGTCCGGTGGTCGCCGTGCTCGAAGAATTTCTCTCGTCGCATCGCGACACCGCCGTGGTGGGACCGCGCGTCATCAACGGCGATGGTTCGATTCAGCCGTCGGCGCGGGCGTTCCCGGGCTTCTCCACGCTCCTCGGCGGACGCTCCGCCTGGTTGACGCGGCAGTATCCCAACAACCCTTGGGCGCGGCGCAATCTGCTTGGTCTCGATGCGCGCGCGCCGCTTCACGCGGAATGGCTGTCGGGATCGTGTTTGATGACGCGGCGGGACGTGTTCAACCAGCTCGGAGGCCTCGACGAGTCCTTCTTCCTCTACTGGGAAGACGCGGACTATTGCCGGCGCGTCGCCGAGCTCGGCTTTCACCGCACCTACTTACCGGCGGTGTCTGTCCGGCACTTCGGCGGCGGATCTGCCCGGTACAACCTGGCGCGTGCCATTCGGGAGTTTCATCGAAGCGCCTACATCCTGCACTGCAAGCAGAGCGGCCTGGCGGGGAAGGCCGGCGCGCCCCTGGTGCGGGCCGGTCTCTACGTTCGCGGCGAGCTCAGAGTGCGTCGGACGCGGGCCGCGGCCGGTGAGGCTGCCACGATGCCCGCGGACGAGCCGCCGGCGATATCCCATCTGAACACCGTTACCCAGGAATCTCACCTCGATTCCGTCGCGACCTAAGGTTCGAGGCTCGCGCCTCGTTCTCTGAACGAACCGCATGACGGTAGCGCTTGCTCTCGGGCGGATCAAGGCACGCGCAATCACACTATGATCGGCCTACATTGACAGACCCGGTCGACGCACGGCTTCTCATCCTCATTCCAATTTTTGAAGACTGGGCGGCGGCAGCGCTGCTTCTGCCCGACCTCGATCGTGCCCTGCATGCGGCGGATCTCCATGCGGCGGTCTGGCTCGTCGACGATGGATCGATCGAGCCGCCGCCTCAGACGCTTGGCGCGCGCGACTATCGGGCGCTCGACTCGATCCACGTCCTGACGCTCCGGCGCAACCTCGGCCACCAGCGGGCGATCGCGATCGGCCTGGCGGCCGCGCACGAGCAATTCCGTCCGAGCGCGCTGGTGGTGATGGACGGCGACGGCGAGGACGCCCCAGATGATGTCCCGCGACTCGTCGCCGCCTTGCGCGCGTGTGACGGCCGGCACATCGTGTTTGCGGAGCGGAGACGACGCGCGGAGCACGCCCTGTTCAAAGCGTTTTACGCCGCGTATCGGTGGGGACATCGACTGCTCACGGGCATCTCGGTTCGAGTCGGCAACTTCAGCATCGTGCCGGCGGCACAGCTCGAGCGGATCGTCGTGGTGTCCGAGTTGTGGAATCACTATGCCGCCGCCGTCGACCAGGCGAGACTTCCGCGCGACACGATCCCGACCCGCCGTTTACCGCGGCTGACCGGCGCGTCGCGGATGAATTTCACCTCCCTGGTGACACACGGCTTGCGCGCACTCTCGGTGCACGCCGAGCTCATCGGAGTCCGGTTGTTGGTCCTCGCCATCGTGCTGGCGATCGTTCTGGTCACAGCGCCCGTGATCGTCTTCGGCACGCGGATGGTGACGCCGTCGGCTGTCCCGCCCTGGGCCGTTGTGCTCACCGGTGCGTTCGCGCTGCTGGTCGCCCAAACCGTCGCATCGGCCGTCGTCTTCGTCTTTCTCGTGCTCCACGGCCGATCGCAGCCCCTCTTCATCCCGATTCGCGACTACGTGCATTTCGTCAAGACCCTGACGTCGCTGTCCCCCACGCCGTCCACCTCCGCACACGTCGGATGACGTTGGACCGCCCGCGCTGATGATGCGTGCGCGTCGCTCGTGTCGTGTGACGGCGATCCCGCGAATCACGTGCGGGAGCTCACCGTTCGAGTGGCGGACGCATGTGGTCGGAGCCGGGACCTGCCGGCGGTGATTGAAGCGCGAGACCGCGAGCTCACGGAGCAACGGCGATGAAATCCTGGGACCGTGACATACTCCTGAAGGGATCTCGGTCTGGCATCGAGATGCGAACGCATTCGGCCGCGTCGGTCTATCGTATACGGGAGGTGTTCGCGTGAACCGCCGAGACTTCATCGCCGGACTGGCCGTGTCCCCCGCCGTCGCGGCGGCAAGCGCGATCGAACAAGAACGACCATCCGGCACGCCGGCGCCAGCCCCATCCAAGCCGCTCACGATCACGCTCCTCGGCACAGGCACGCCCGCGCCCTCATTGAAGCGGCAAAGTTCGGGCTACCTGATCGAGGTCGGCACCGATCTCATCGTGTGGGACCACGGCCCCGGCGCGCATCAGCGGCTGATCGAGAGCGGACACCGCACGATCGACGTGACGCATGCGTTCTTCACTCACCTCCACTACGACCATTGCATGGACTACGGCCGCCTCGTGCTCCAGCGATGGGACCAGGGCGCGGATCGGATTGGCGATCTCCAGGTGTACGGCCCGCCGCCGATTGCGCGCATGACCGAACAGCTGTTCGGCGTCGACGGCATCTACGGTCCCGACATCCGCGCCCGCATCGAGCATCGCAGCAGCCTGGACGTGTTCGAGGCGCGGGGAGGCAAGCCGCCCCGCAAGCGGCCGGCGCCGCGGGTGACCGAGATCCACGCGGGATCGGTCATCGAGGGCAAGGGCTGGAAAGTCACTGTCGGCCACGCGCAGCACGTTCAGCCCTATCTCGAGTGCCTCGCGCTTCGCATCGACACCGCCGAGGGATCCATCTGCTACACGGGCGACAGCGGCCCGAGCGATACCATCGTGGACCTGGCCAAAGGCTGCGACATCCTGATCCACATGAACCACTATTTCAGCGGGACCGAGCCGACGCCGGCGTACCGCGCGGCTTGCGGAAATCACAAGGACAACGCCATCATCGCCAAACGCGCTGGCGTCAAGGCCCTCGTGCTGACACACCTCCTCGCGCAAATCGACGAGCCCGGCATCCGCGAGCAGATCGTGCACGAGATCCAGCAGGTGTACGACGGCCGCGTGATCTGGGGCGAAGATCTGATGCGGCTCGGCATCGCGGTCTCGCGCGTGTCCACGATCGAGCGCGCCTGAGACCGGCACCAACACTCCGAGGAGATGCTCATGGCGCGAACGGCGTGGTCGGCTGCGATCGTCTTCGTCGCGTGGGTTTCGGCAACCCCCACGCTCCAGACACCACCTGACTTCTCAGGCCGATGGACTGTAGCGGCCGAGCCCCCGCCGGCAGTCCCGGCCGCGGGGGCGGCTCTCCCGCGTGGCGACATGGGCAGCGGCTGGGGATCGCCAATCACAATCACCCAGGACGCTCGGCAGCTCATCGTCGAGCAGGCGCTGTTCAGCCGTTACGATCTGCAGCCGCCGATCCGATCCGTGTTTCTGCTCGATGGATCCGGGTCGCGCAACGCGTTGATGATCGGCCACACGACGCAGGTGCGGACGTCGCGGGCGTCATGGGAAGGGACGACACTGCGAATCTCCACGGTGTATCCGTCCATCGATCCCGCGTCGGGAAAGACCTTCACGACCGAAGTGACACACCGACTATCCCTCGAGTCGCCGGCCGCGCTCGTCGTCGCCGTCACCCGCAGCGCCGCGCTGGGCGGTCAAGAGACGACGACGCGGACTGTGTACAAAAGCAACTAGCGCGTTTTCCATTTCGATGTAGCGCTTCGAGAGCCGCAAATCGTCGTGGGGTCCGGCTTTAGCCGGACTGGCGGCTTCGTGTTCGCGGAGCCGATGGCTCCCGCGCCCCTTCTATCCGTGCCGGTGGCGATGCCCCGGACACCAGAGACTTTTTCGTGAAGCCTGGAAGCGAGCGCCCCTTCTACACTCCGGTTCACAGAGGAACCCAGTCCGATTGCACGGGCGCTCGCACCAGCTCGTTGGGCCGACGATCGGCGTCGGGCCGTCAGACCTCCATCGGTTTCAGCTGCGCGCCAGCAGGAACCACGCCGGTTTCCAGATAGCGCCAGAGGGCAATTAACAGTTTCCGCGCGAGCGCGACAATCCCAATCTTTCGGAGGCGCTTCCCGCCGGCGCCGAATCGCTGCTGATACCACTGCGTCAGGGCGCTGTCCGGTTGGTGGCGGATCCAGCCCCATGCGAGCTGCACGATCACGCGACGGACATGCGCATTCCCCGCGCGCGTAATGCCTTGGTCGTAGGCGGTCTCGCCGCTTTGATACGGCGCCGGGACCAAGCCGACCAGGGCCCCGAGTTCTCGCCCGTTCCGAATGCGCCGCCAGCCGAAGATTTCTGTGGCCAGCACCGACGCGCCGATCGGGCCGATGGCCCGCATCGTCAAGAGCTGTGCGAGGGCGTGGCTCGTCGCCGGGGTCAGCTGCTCCAGTCGGGTGAGTCGCAGCGCCTTCAGGTCGCGAATGTGTCCATCCACTGCCTGCAGCTGCGTCCACGTGCGCATCAGTCGCTCCTGCAGGCCGGGCGGCAGCGGGGTGCCGTCCCAGAGATGGGCCGCTTCCAGCCGCTGGAGAAACCTCGCATCGATCGGGAGCGACACGCCCTGCGTCGTCAGCAGCGACTTCAGGCGATTCATCAGCCGCGTGCGGTCCTGCGTCAACGCTTCCAAGGTCCGCGGGAGGTGCCGCGCATCTTCTTCGGCCACGGTCGGCACGCGGACGACGCGCCAGGCGCGCCGGTCGCCCAGGACATACCGCGCCAGCAAACTCAACAGGCCCGCGAGATCGAGCCGATCCGTCTTCGCCCGTCTCGCCCGGCGATTGACTTCGATGCTCGAGGAATCCACGACGTAATTCGTGATCCCCTGCGCCAGCAGGTAGCGATGCAACCAGAAGCCATCGCGGCCCGCTTCGTAGCAACTCGTCACCGGCGCGTCAGCCGACAGGCCGAGTCGTTTCTTCGCGCGCTCAATCTCTGTCACCAACGCGCTCACGGCGCCTGCCGGAATCTGTCGAATGCGAGGACGCTGCCCCATCCCTACGGTAAATCCCAGCTTCCAAGTGCGCTGACCCAATTCGAACGCCAACAACAAGCCCCCGGTCGGTGCCGTAGAATCACTCGTGACGGGTCATGGTGCTCATGGTTACGCTCCTCCTCTGAAACACATCACGGTGAGCGTAACCGCCATGGCCCGCCTGTCCAACGCTCTGCATAGTGCTACACTGACGATCGCGTTCGCTGTAGGTCCGCCTGAAGGCGGATCCCACGTGCTACACCGATCCGAAAAACGCCACAGAACCGTCGATTAGTCCCGCTTGGGAGGCTCGTAGGGATCGGCCGCATTGGGCGGCACGTGTGGATATCGCGTCGTCGTGGCCGTGAACTCGACGACAATCTTATCCATCGTTCCCTGCGCCCATGGGTTGGCGTCCTTGATGTCGGTCTCTTCCTTCGGATCGGACAGCAAGTTGAAGAGGCGCATCAGCGGCGGCACCGGTGGGGCGCCCGCTTCGGGCATGAACGTGTAGTGGAACTTCCAGTCGTGCCACTTCACCGCGCGGAGCTGGTTGTTGGTGAAGTACAGCACCGAATCGCGGTTCGACTTCGCCTGCCTGCCCTCGAGAAACGGCAGCTGGTTCACGCCGTCGAACGCGCGGTCTTTCGGCACGTCGGCACCCGCGGCCGCTGCCAGCGTCGGAAAGAGATCGAGCTCGTGGACGATTTCGTTCGAGACGCGCCCGGCGGGAATCCGTCCAGGCCAGCGCACGATGCAGGGCGTTCGAATCCCGCCTTCCATGACCGTGTTGTAGAAACCTGACCACGGCCCCGACGACCCGCGCCACGGGCGCCGCTGTTCGGCGCCGTTGTCGGTACACCACAGCACGATCGTGTCGCGCGCAACACCCAGCCGATCGATGGCGTCGAGCACGCGGCCAACGGTGGCGTCCAGTTCGGCCATCGCATCCCCGATGTCGCCCGCGCCTGTCTTTCCGGCGAACTCGGGATGCGGCAGTGTCGGAAAGTGAATCTGCGTCATCGGGTAGTAGAGGAAGAACGGCCTCCGCTCGCGCACGTTGCGCTCCATGAACGCGATGCCGCGGTCGGCGGATTCGCGATCGATGGTGCGGCGCGTGTCCATGTCGAACGGCTTGACGTTGCGCGACGGCTGGCCCGTCTTGCCCTCCCAGATGAACGAGGTGCCCGGCGTCGTCTGGCCGTTGGCGGTCGTCGTCTGGGCTTCGTTGCTGGTCCGCGGAATGCCGTAGTACTCGTCGAATCCCTGGTGCGACGGCTCGCGACGGCCCTCGGGCGCATCACCGCCGATGTGCCATTTGCCGAAGAGCGCCGTGGCATACCCCACCGCCTGGAGCGCTTCCGCAATCGTGATCTCCCACAGCGTGATGCCGGCGCCTTGCGTGGCGCCCGATCGAATGGCGTAGCGCCCGGTAAGGAGCGCCGCGCGCGAGACGGTGCACGAAAACTCGACGTTGAAATTATTGAGGCGAATGCCCTCGGCCGCGAGCTTGTCGAGGCGCGGTGTGAGTTGACCGCGAACTCCGCCGTACGCGCCGACCTCGCCCCAGCCAAGATTGTCGGGAAAGATGAGGACGATGTTCGGACGGGCCGGTTGTGCGGCAACCTCGCCGATCGCGCACACCGCTCCCAACAGGACGAGCGCCGACCACCTCAGGAATCGAGTCACGGCGCCGTCATGATACCAGCGTCGTTGTGCATGTAGAGTATCGCTGTGCCGGCAATCCGTGATCTCCGTGCGATCGGCGCGCTTCTGGTCGTTCTCCTCATGAACGCCTGGAACTGCCGGTCGACCCCAGAGCCGGCAGCCCCGGCCACCGAGACCACGGCGACATTTGCGTCGACGATTTCGCGTGCCTCGGCAGCGCCATCCCTCGCGCCTGCGGGAATGGTCTGGATCCCTGGCGGCGAGTTTTCAATGGGCAGCGAAGCCGCGGCCGATAGCTTGTGCGCACGACCGGGGATGACCGGCGACGCGCGGCCCATTCATCGCGTGGTGGTCGACGGCTTCTGGATGGACGCGACCGAAGTCACGAACGCGCAGTTCGCGGAGTTCGTGAAGGCGACTGGCTACGTCACCATCGCCGAGCGCCCGCTCGATCCGGCCGACTTCCCCGGCGCACCCCGCGAGCTCCTTGTTCCCGGATCGACGCTGTTCGTGTCGCCGCGCCAGCCGGTGGGTCTCGACGATGCGCGGCAGTGGTGGCAGTACGTGGCGGGTACGAACTGGCGGCACCCGGACGGGCCGGCCAGCGATCTTCGCGGCCGCGAACGGCACCCGGTGGTTCACGTCGCGTTCGCCGACGCCGAGGCGTACGCGGAGTGGGCGCACCGGCGTCTGCCGACCGAAGCCGAGTGGGAATTTGCCGCACGCGGCGGCGTCGCCGGCGCACTCTACGCCTGGGGCGGCGACGACTTGAGTCCCAACGGCGTGCATCGTGCGAACATTCATCAAGGATCCTTTCCGATGCGCGACGAGGGACTCGATGGGTTTGCCGGCGTCGCACCGGTGGCCAGCTACCCGGCCAATGCCTATGGGCTGTACGACGTCGCCGGCAACGTCTGGGAATGGGTCAGCGATTGGTATCGCCCGGATTACTACGCGACGCTTGCCGCCGCTGGCAGCGCTGCGGTCAATCCGAAAGGACCGGCGGACTCGTTCGATCCCGCCGAGCCGGACGCGAAGAAACGCGTGCAGCGCGGAGGGTCGTTCCTGTGCACGGAGCAGTACTGCACGAGGTATCTGGTTGGCACGCGCGGCAAGGGTGAAGTTTCCACCGGCAGCAACCACGTGGGATTTCGAACGGTGGCGCCGAGCGACACGACACGAGGACAACGATGACCATGCAAACGACTCGCTACGTCCTGATTGTGCTGTTCACCGCCTCGTCCGCTCTTGCGCAGCCACCGGCGCCGCAGTCGCCGCCGGCGCCTCTGCCTCCGGGCCAGAGCAACGATCCGTTCCCGGCGCCGATTGCGGCGACCGAAGGCGTGATCCGCGTCAACTTCCGCGAGTTCGCGTCGCTGCCGGACATGGCGGGGGCCGCGGCGCGGATGATGAACCTGATCGACGAGCCCGGCACCCGGCGTTTGTTCGTCAACGACATGCGCGGCCCGCTCTACAGCGTCAGCTACAACGGCGGAGACGTCACGCTGTACCTCGACATCAACGACCCGGCGTGGGGAGTCGGCGTGCAGTCGACGGGGCGGGAACGCGGCTTCCAGAGCTTCACGTTCCATCCGCAGTTCAATCAGCCCGGCACGCGCGGGTTCGGCAAGTTCTACACGTACACGGACACGACCAATCAGACACCGCCTGCTGATTTCACGACGAGCAACCCGGCCACGACCCACGACACGGTCCTGCTCGAGTGGACGGCCAAGACCCCTGGCGCGAAGGCGTACGACGGCGGCGCGCCGCGCGAAATGATCCGACTGCGCCAACCGTTTGCCAACCACAATGGAGGGCATCTCACCTTCAACCCGCTGGCGACGACCGGCAGTCCCGATTTTGGTCTGCTCTACATGGGCATCGCCGACGGCGGTAGCGGCGGCGATCCGATGAAGCTCTCGCAGAACCTCGGCTCCGCGTTCGGCAAGATCTTCCGCATCGACCCGCTCGGCACGGCGGCCGGCAAGAAGTACGGCATCCCCTCCTCGAACCCGTTCGTCAAGACCGAGGGCGCTCTGCCCGAGATCTACGCCTACGGCGTGCGCAATCCTCAGCGCTTCGCCTGGGATTCGCGAAACGGCAACATGTTCGTCGCCGACATCGGCCAGAACATCGTCGAGGAAATCAGCCCCGTCACCTCCGGCGCCAATCTGGGCTGGAACGATTGGGAGGGCAGCTTCCGCTTCATCAGCCGCCAGGCGGTCAGCCTCGAGAAGCCGCGGAGCGATCCGAAGGTTACCTATCCGGTCGCGGAGTGGGGGCAGATCGATCCGCTCCTGCAGTCGAATTCCGCCGCCAGCGGTCTCATCGTGTATCGCGGGACGCAGACTCCACAGCTCGCGAACCTCCTGATCTTCACGGACATGCCGAGCGGCGAGATCTTCTACGTGAACGCCGACCGTCTGCCGGCCGGCGGACAGGATCCGATCCGACGGATCCTGCTCAACGCGAACGGTGCCGCGAAGACGATACTGGAAGTGATTCGGGAGAAAAACACGGCACAGGGAAAACCGGCCGCGCCGCGATCGGATCTGCGCATCAACTTCGGGCCCGGCAACCAGGTGTTCCTGCTCAACAAGTACGACGGCACGATCCGCGTGCTGATCCCGTAGCAGGCTGCTGAAAAACGCAGCCTGAAGTCAGAAGTCAGAAGTCTGAAGTCTGAAGTCAGAAGTTTGAAGTTTGAAGTTTGAAGTAGCACGAATACTGGCCAAATTCTGACTTTCTGACTTCTGACTTCAAACTTCAGGTTGCTGGCTTTTGTCGCGGTAGGGACGCCGGTCAACCCGACGCCCCCCGCACAGATCCGTACGTGCAGGATTGCTGCATACGGCTCCTACCTTGGATGCATGGCGTCAAACCGCACGTTCGGATGTGGATGCAGGATCTTGGCGCTCGGAATCCAGCAATCTACCAACCGCCAGAACCGATCCCACGACATCTGGTGCCGCTGACTCCGTCGTCGGAGTGCGCGGTACCACCGCCAGATGACCTGAGCCCGAAAGCTGTTCAGACTATCCATGTTGCCGGGAACCGCGTGATAGTTGAAGTAGCCCTGTACAACGGACCTCAACCACCTCCCGACGTCGACGACCGGCGCGTGCCAGCGTCGCCGAAGCTCCTCCTTCAGCTCTGCGAGCTTGGCGGAGAGGCGTTTGCGGATGGTCTTGCGTTGACGATGAATCGGCCGGCCTTCCGGGTCGTCCCACACAGGTGCGTGAAGCCCAGAAAGTCGAACGTCTCCGGCTTGTTCTCGCCGCGCTGCTTTCGGTTGACGGCTGCGTGGCGCCCGAATTCAATCAGGCGCGTCTTGTCCGGGTGAAGTTCCAGCCCGAACGCACGCAGGCGGTCCCGCCACTCGGGGAGGAACCGCTCGGCGTCGGTGCGATGCTCGAAACCCAACACAATGTCGTCGGCGTATCGAATGACGATCATGTCACCCGTTGCCTGACGTTTGCGCCAGCGTTGGACCCAGAGATCGAAGACGTAGTGCAGGTAGATATTCGCCAGAAGCGGTGACGCCACCGCACCCTGCGGGGTACCGACCTCTGTCTTCGACCAGATGCCGTCCTCCGATACCCCGGCTCTGAGCCACTTTCGGATCAGGCGGAGTACGCGGCGGTCGGCGACCCGGTGCTCAACAACCTTGACCATCCATCCGTGATCGATCGACCCGAAGAAGTCACGAATGTCTGCGTCGAGCACCCAGTTCACCCGCTTCCGCATGATCCCCACCCAGAGCGCGTCCAGCGCCTGGTGCTGACTGCGCCCGGGACGGAACCCATACGAGAACCCCATGAAGTCCTGTTCATAAATCTGGTTCAGGACCATGACCACGGCGTGCTGAACGATCTTGTCCTCCAGGGCGGCAATGCCCAGAGGACGCGGCCGTCCATCGGCCTTGGGGATGTAGGCTCTCTTGGAAGGCTGCGCACGATACGTCCCGATGTGCACACGGCTGTGTAGCTCCCGCAGCCGCGCGTCGAGTTCCGTCTCGTATTCCTTCCACGTCACGGCGTCCACGCCAGGCGCAGCGTCCCGCTTGAGCGCGTGGAAACTGTCCCAGAGCAGCGCCACCGTCGCATGGTGAAGAAGCGCGGTGAACTGTATCCGTTTGTCCTTGCGTGCGACTTCCCGCACACCAAGCAAGCCGCTCGTCGCGCGAATCCGGCTCTGTGTCCGGAGCGCGGTCGTTTGCTCGATGTTCTCCGTGGTCGGTCGCCTTCCCTCCACGCCCTCCGCGAGCGGATGTCCGCCGTTGTTCGGGCGCTTCGTTGGTAGTATGCGACCGTCCGACTCCCCACCGACGTGCATGTCAGGCGTGCGGCTCATAGCCTTCCCTGACCAACCCACATCCGACCGACGACCGCGGGTGTCGATGGGGTCTCCCGGTTCTCGCGCGTGGAGTTTCCATGCATGCGCGGGGTCTCAGACTGCGCGGAGTCGGGCAGAGACTCGCGATAACGCCCCTGTCCATATGGCCTTCCGCCTTGCTGAACGACGTTGGCACTCCGGTCGCGATTATTTCGCAGCTCAATACCCGGCCTACATGTGCCCCTGTCAACGCTTCGATGGCAACCTCGCGGTTGGCCATGCATGACTCGGGGTCAGGATGGATCGCTACTCCCTTCCTGTGTGACTCTTGCATTCACGACTCCACGCCGGTTTATCCCGGCGCACTCAGCATCCTGCTAGCCTTCGGGCTTCGTTTTCAACTCCGCGTCGTGTTCCTTGATGAACTCGCGAATCTCGTCGGCCATTCCCAGCAGCTTCGTCCACTGTTCCTTGTAGAGCGTCACCGGAAAGCGGCCGAGACCGTAGACCGACACGCCGCCCTTTTCGCTCACCTTGAGGCCGGCGCGGCCACGCTGGCTCTTGAGGCGCTCGTTTTCCGCCTTGAGCTTTTCGAGTTCCGCTCTCAAATCTTCATCGGCCACGGGCTCACCTCCCCGGCGGCACTCCGCGCAGCATGCGGAGCACGAAGAGAATCGCAAAGATGATCACGACCGCCAGCACCAATCGACCCATCGCAGCGAACGATCCTAGCCGAAGCCGGTACGGCGCATGCACGGGAACTGGCGGAGGGACATATGGCTGAGGATTCCCGCACGCCCGACCCCGACCCGAAAGCGGCCTCGAAAAAGCCGGACATGAAGGAACCGCCGCCCGAGAAGCCTCCCGTCAAGGAGCCCGAGGAAACCGACTACGACATCATCGAGGAGGATCGGTTCCAGAGCACCGACAACTGAGGGCGTCGTCGAGCGCGATGGCCTGCGGAACGAGGCAGGGCTACTCGACGATAGAGAACGCCCAGCGATCGGCGCCGGCGGAGAGATTTCCGATGAACTCGAAGTTGCTGGTCCCCGCCATCAGCACGACGTACTCGCCAGGTCCGAGGACGCTGCGCGGCGTCAATTGAAACGATACCGCGAGGCGTTCGAACTTCTTCGGGTCCAGGCCAGGCGTCGCTCTCCCATAGGTGCGGACGTCGAACTGCACATCCACCTTCGTGAGATATCGCCGTCCCTCATCTGCCTGCAGCTTCGTCAGGAGGAAATGCTTTTGCGCTTCCTCCGCCGTCGGTTCCTTGCCCCATCGGTTGGTCGGACCGAGCATGCGGATCACGAACACTTGCGGATCGCCGGCCTTGACCGTCACCGGAGACGCAGCTACCCTCGAGGTAGTAGGCGTAGTCCTGCACCGAGGGCTTGAACATCCCCTGCGATCGCGAGCCGCCAAGCTTCCGATCTCTCATCCGGACCCGCTCGAGCGGTCGTAGCGTTCCCGCCGCTCCGACGTGAAACAGTTCGCCCGATGCGCCCGGTTCGGGCACCGTCGCCGGCACCGGCGCGGGTGTCGCCGGCGGAGGAGGCGGCGATGCCGGAGGGGGTGGCACTGCCGGCGGCGTCGGCCGAACAGGCGCTGCGGCAGGCGGCGCGGACAAAGAAGGCGCTGGTGGTGTTGGCGCAGGCACGGGCCGGGGCTCCGGTGTCCGCGGCGCCGGGTCCTCCATCGCTTGCATCGCGCGGAGGATCGGGTCGGGTACTTTCGCCTGTTTCAATTGGATGAGGCCGTTGGCGGAGAGGTCGAAGTCGCGGCGCGGCGCCTGGCGCATGGCGGTGATGATGACGTCTTCGGCCAGTCCGGCGGCAGCCATCTTGATTACGTCCTGATTCGTCATGGCCGCGCTCGACCCCTGCAGGACGAACGCCGCCGGAATGCCAGCCACCGGCAGACCGGGGACGCCGAGCGAACCTACCAGGACGGCGACGAGACCGGCACACGCGCCCATAGAACTTCCCCTCTCCTTCCGCTCCTGACGTGGATGAGCAGGATTCTAACCCAAAGGCCCGAGGCGCCACGACGTGGCAAGATCGCGGGATATGGCGGCCAACGTCTCGAAGATCGCGGACCGGTTCGCCGAAATCGGCCGGCGGTTCGACGCCCGGGGCTGGGTGCTGGGCACGAGCGGCAACTTCAGCGTCGTGCTGGATCGCGATCCGCTGCGCCTGGCCATTACCGCGAGCGGCGCGGCGAAGGGCGATCTGACCGCCGCACAGATCCTCAAGATTGACGGCGCCGGTGACGTCATCGGATCGGCGAAGAGCCGCCCGTCGGCGGAAGCAAGGCTCCACGTCGAGATCGCAAACGTTCGCGGAGCGGGCGCCGTGCTTCACACCCACTCGATGTGGAGCACGCTCTTGTCCGATCGGCATGCGGACACCGGAGGGCTGGCCATCGAAGGCTACGAGATGCTGAAAGGCCTCGAAGGCGTCAAGACCCACGAGCATTCGGAATGGATTCCGGTGCTCGCCAACGATCAGGACATGACGCGGCTCGCCGGCGCCGTTCGCGATGCGCTCGGCCGCCATCCCGCGTCGCATGCGTTCCTGCTGCGCCGGCACGGGATGTACACTTGGGGCGAGACACTTTCGCAGGCCGTCCGTCACGTCGAGGTCGTCGAGTTTCTCCTCGAAGCGGTGGCTCGAACGGAGGAGGTCGCATGGCGGTCGTGAAAATTCCTTCCGCGAACATCGTCCTCAACGAGCACGACCAGGTGGCGGCGTTCCTCGCCACGCATCACATCGAGTACGAGCGGTGGACGCCCGATCATCCGATCGCCGCCGACGCCTCTCCCGACACGGTGCTGGCCGCGTACGGGCGCGAGATCGACACGCTGAAAGCGAAAGGCGGATATCGCACCGCGGACGTGATCGACGTGCGTCCCGACACGCCAAACCTCGACGCGATGCTGGCGAAGTTCAACCGCGAGCATTGGCACGACGAGGACGAGGTGCGCTTCATCATCGAAGGCCGCGGGTTGTTCCACATCCATCCGCCCGGCGGTGACGTCTTCGCCCTGGAAGTGGAAGCGGGCGACCTGATCCGCGTGCCGCGAGGCACGCATCACTGGTTCGATCTCTGCGCCGATCGGCGCATCCGCGCGATCCGGTTGTTCCAGGATCAGTCGGGCTGGACGCCGCACTACACTGGCAGCGGCGTGGACGAGGGCTTCCAGCCGGTGTGCTTCGGCCTCTCCTACGTGTGAGCGCCGACCCGGCGGCGGCTGCCGGCATTCGCGCGGTTCTTCTCGACATCGAGGGCACGACCACACCCATCGCATTCGTGCACGACGTGCTCTTTCCGTACGCGCGACGTCATCTACGGCGCTACGTCGATGCGGCGACAGCGGCGCAGTACGAATCGCTGATGGATTCCGACAGCAAGTCGACAGAGCTCAAAGCCCTGCAGGGACAGATCTGGGAGGAGGGCTATCGCGGCGGCGAGCTGGTCGGTGAAGTCTTCGCCGACGTGCCGGGCGCGTTCGAACAGTGGCACGCGCAGGGCGTGCAGATTGGGATTTTTTCTTCAGGCAGCGTGCTCGCGCAGCAGCTCCTGTTTCGCCACTCGTCAGCGGGCGATCTCACGAAGTTTCTCAGCTGGTATTTCGACACGACCACCGGCGCGAAGGCCGACGCCGGCAGCTACCGCCGAATCGCAGCTGCGATGGCCGTCCCGCCTTCTGCACTCGTGTTCATCTCGGATGTGACGCGCGAGCTCGATGCCGCCCGCGAAGCGGGGATGCACACGCGACTGGCCGTCAGGCCCGGCAACACGCCGCCGTCCGACGGCCATGGCTTCACGACCTGGCCGTAGACGTCGCGCTCACTGGTCGTCCATATTTCGCGTACAGCGCCGGCAACAGCAGCAGGTTCAGGACGGTCGACGTCGCGAGACCGCCCAGAATCACCACGGCCATCGGGTGCTCGATTTCGTGGCCGGCCGAGTGGCCGCTGAACACGACGGGCAGGAGCGCGAGGGCGGTGACCAGCGCCGTCATCAGGATCGGCGCGAGGCGCTCCTCGGCGCCGCGCAGAATCAGCTCGCGCCCGAACGGCACACCTTCCACCGCCTCGAGATGGCGGTAATGACTGATCAGCATGATGCCATTGCGCGCCGCGATGCCGAGCACGCTGACGAACCCGACGAGCGATCCGAGCGACAGCACACCGCCGGCGATGAGAGCCGCACCGACGCCGCCGACGAGCGCGAACGGCAGCGTGACGAATACGAGCGCCGCGGGCCGCGCCTCGCCGAAATCGACGAACAGCAGGAGAAAGATGCCGAGCAGCGCGAAGGCCGCGAGCGTCAGCAGCCGGTTGCGCGACTCTTCGCGGGCGGCGTATTCGCCGAGCAGCTCGGCATGGTATTCGGCGGGAAACGTGACGCCGCTCACCGCGGCGCGAATGTCGTTCGCCACCGCGCCGAGCGCGCGTCCCCGAACGTTGCACGTGACGTCGATGCGGCGCGATCCGCCTTCGCGCGTAATCTCGTTGGGCGTCGGCGACACCAGCACGTCCGCGGCCGAGTCCAGCGGCACGACGCCGCCGCCAGGCGTCTGCAGCTTGAGCCTCCGCACCGCGGTCAGGCTGTCGCGTACTTCCGGGCTGCCCCACACGACGACGTCGAACAGCTTCTGGTCGTCGTAGATCTCGCCGACCTTGGTCCCTTTCAGAAGCGTCGTCGCGGCCCGCCGCACGTCCGCCGGGGAGACGCCGACGAGCTGGGCCTTCTCCGGGCGGTACCGCACCTCGATCTGCGGCACCAGCACCTGCGCCTGCACCTTCAGATCCGCGACGCCCTCGACCTTGCCAATTGCGGCGGCGGTCTGCGCCGCCTGCCGACTGAGCTCAGTGAGGTCGGGACCAAAGATGCGAACGACAATCGTCGCGCTGGCGCCGGTGAGCACCTCTTTCACACGCTCGCGTAGGTACGTGAGCAAGTCGCGCTGCAGACCCGCGTAGCCGTCCACGATCTTCTGGACGTGCGCGATGGTTGCTTCGTAGTCCACGCTCCGATCCATCGCGATCCACAGTTCGGTGAAGTTGGCGCCTACCACTTCGTCCGCCGCCTCGGCGCGGCCGATGTGCGCGCCGAAACTGTGAACACCGGGCACCGCGCGCAGTTCCTTGGCCGCCTGCACGGTGATGCGCTTCATCGCCGGCAGCGAGGTGCCGGGCTTCTCGACGAAGTGCATCAGGAAGTCGTACTCCCGGAAGTTCGGCAGAAACTCCTCGCCGAGGAGCGGTACGGTGACAGCCGTCGCCGCCAGCGTCACCGCAAGGACGATCACCGCCGTAGTCGGCCGGCCGGCCAGCGGCGGCAGCAGCCGGCGGTAGCGCGCCTTGAACCACCCGACGAGCGGCGGATCGCCGTGCCAGTGCGCACCTGGGAGCAGCATCAACGCGAGCGCCGGAGTGACGGTGAGCGCGACGACGAGCGATGCCACAATCGCCAGCACGTAGGCGAGCGCCAGCGGCCGGAAGAACGAACCCGCCAGGCCCGGCAGCAGGAAAATCGGGATGAAGACGACGATGACGATGAGGCTGCCGTAGACGACGGCGCTGCGCACTTCGAGCGACGCGTCGAGCACCACCTGCAGCGCCGACTGCGGCGTCGCCGACTCGGCGTTCAACCGCAGCCGGCGCGCGATGTTCTCCACATCGATAATCGCATCGTCCACGACCACGCCGAGCGCGATGATGAGGCCCGCGAGCGCCATCGTGTCGATGGTGCGGCCGTACAGCGTCAGCAGCCACGCCGCGGCCATCAACGAGAGCGGCATGGCGACGATGGTGATGAAGGCGCTGCGCCACTCGTACAAGAAGGCGATGAGCACCGCGAGGACGAAGGCCGCGCCGAACAGCATCGACCAGGCGAGATTCTGAAGCGACATCTCGATGAACGTCGCCGGGCGGAAGATCCGCGAGTTGACGGTGACGCCGGGAAGCGCCGGCTTGAGCGTGTCGAGCGCGGATTCCACTCCCAGCGTCACATTCAGCGTGTTCGCGCCCGGCTGTTTCTCGACGATCAGCATGAGGCCGTCGCCGGTGTCGATCACCGCGTCGCCGATCGGCGGCGGGGTGCCTTCAGTGAGCGTGGCGACGTCGCCGATGCGCAGCAGCCCGCCACCGCGCTGCAGCAGCGGCATGGCCGCGAGATCGGTGGCCGTGCGGACGGCCGACACGTGCGAAATCGCCATCCGCTGATTCGGCAGATCGATGAAGCCGCCGGCCGAGACTTCCGTCGCGTCGCGCGTCGCAGTCAGCACCTGATCCAGGGTGACGCCGTTGGCCTGCAGCCGCTCGGGATCGACGTGCACCTGCAGCTGACGATCCCGCTGTCCCCAGATGGCCACGTTGGCGACGCCGCTCACCGCCATCAGGCGCGGCCGCACGGTCCAGCGAGCAAGCGTGGTCAGCTCGACCTGCGACAGCGTGGGCGAGCTGAGTCCGATCTTCATGACGCGGCTGAGCGACGAGAGCGGCGGCATCACGACGGGCGCATGCGCGGTGGTCGGCAGCGAAGCGGCGACGCGAGCCGCACGCTCCTGAACAATCTGGCGCGCTTCGAGAACGTTGGTGCCTTCCTCGAAGATCATCACCACCGACGACAGACCCAGGACCGTCTTCGATCGAAGCGTCCGCAATCCAGGCAGCCCGTGCAGCACGTTTTCGAGCGGCACCGTGATCAGCGCTTCGACTTCCGCCGTCGACAGACCCGGCGCTTCGGTCTGGATTTCAACGAGCGGCGGAGCGAACTCGGGGAAGACGTCGAAGGGTATGCGCGACGCCGATCGCAGCCAGGCCACGCTGAGCATCAGCGCCAGCAACACCACGACAGCGCGGAGGCGGAGTGAGGTGAGGACCAGCCAGCGCATTTACTTGCCGGCCCCGAATTCCACGCCGTACAGCTCGGCGGCGCCGATGGTGACGACCGGTGTGTTGACGGCTGGTCCGCGAGTGAGCAGCGCGAGCCCGTTGACCACGTCGCGGACTTCGACCCGCTGCCGGGCGAACACGTGCGGCGCGGTCGAGACGTACACCCACGTGCCACCGTTGATGTCGTGCACGAGCGCCGTGTGCGGCACGACGGTCGCGGTCTCGCTGCCTCGCGCGACGAGCCGGACGTTGACGCGCTCCCCCGGCTGCAGCCTGGCGCCGCCCGGCAGCTCGAACCACAGATCGACCGCGGACGCCGCGGGGGTGGCGGACGGCGGGGCGGCCACGCGGCGGGCCTGCACCCCAGGCACGGCGTTCGATTCGCCGAGACGCACCACGGTCGCGCCCTGGCTCGGATCGAGCTTGGGCGCGTCGCCGGCGTACACGGGAACACGAACCCATAAACGGTCCTCGCGTGCGATCTGCGCGAGCGGAGCGCCGGCCGACACGGTTTGGCCGGGCTGCGCGCGCACGTTCTCGACGACGCCGGAGATGGGCGCCTGCACGACCAGCTCGTTCGACTCGTTGACGTGACTGCGATTGACGACCGCCAGCCGCTCGGTCGCCGCGTCGAGCGCGGCCTGCGTCGTCTGCAGTTCGGCGTGCGCTTCCTCGGCCGCGCGACGGCTGCCGGATCCGTCCTTCAGCAACTGATCCGCGCGCGCGGCCTTGCGCTGTGCGGCCTCGTGCGCCGCCCGAGCGGTCGCCACGTCGCGCTGGGCGTTGATGCGCACATCCCGATCGCCCGCCTGGAGCGGCAGCAGACGAAACAGCGTGTCGCCCTGCCGCACGACGCGCCCCACGGCTGGCGCTGCGCCCGCCGCCAGCGTCCCGGCCACCGGCGCCGTGACGTCGATCGTCATGCCCGGGGGGATGACGACTTCGCCGCCCACGAGCCGCGCGTTCGGCACCGCCTTGTGTTCCACCGGCGCCAACGTGATCGCGAGGCGTTTCTCCGTTTCGGCGGTCAATGTGATCGTATTCAGCTGCGCCTCGGTCGTGGGTTGACTCACCTTGGCGGCCGGCGCCGCCGCCGGCGCGGCTTCCTGCTTCCGGCAGCCAGCGACAGTGACCAGCATGATCGCGACGACGATCGCGCTGAACAACGCTCGTGGTGAGCCTTCGACAGGCTCAGGACGAGCGAGACACGAAATCGTCATTCGCAACTCCGTCCGACGCGATGTTCGAGCTGGATGATCGATCGACGCATCGCGGTGGCGGCGTCGAGCTCGCTGATGCGGCCCTGGTTCAGCCGCCGCAACGCTTCGATGACGTTGAGGTAGGACATTTCACCCGCCTCATAGGCACGTTCAGTCTGCGCAGCCTGGCGCTCGAGGCGCGGCCGCAGCTGCTGCCGCCATTCAGCGGCTGCGGCGCTCGAGGTTTGCAGTGTCGCGCGCGCATCGCGCAGGTCGCGGAGGATGGCCAGTCGAGTCGCCTGATACCGTGCACGCGCGCGATCCAGATCCGCATGCGCCCGCAAGACGCCCGCTTGATTGCGATCGAAGAGACCGAAATCGGTCTCGAGGCCGGGCCCGAGCTCGACGCCTTCTTCCCCCTGCGAATTGAGATCGAGCACCGCGAGGAACAATAACGTCCGCGACCGCTCCCACCCGAGGCGCTTCGTCACCGCCTCGATCTCGAGCTCGACGGCACGCAGATCGGGACGCGACGCGAGCGCGGCGCGCTCCAGGTCGGAGGCCGCGACCTCCACACATGCCGAGGCGGGCGCCGCATCGTCGGCCATCGGGAGCGAACGCGATCCAAACGCTTCGGTGACGCCCATCAGCTGTTGCAGCCTGTTCTCCGCCAGCACGACGTCCAGCGACGCCCGCCGCGCGTCCAGATCCGCGCGCGCGGCATCGGTCGCGATCGCATCCTCTTCGAGCTCGCTGATGTCGCCGGCGTCGAGACGGCTCCTGGCCAGCTCCGCGATGCGTCGCGACAAGCGGGCGCTGTCGCCCGTCAGCTGATCGAAGCTGCGCGCGCGCTGCAGATCGGCGTACGCCAGCTTCGTGTCGGCGACGAGATTGAGCGCACCGGCCACCAGCCGCTCCGCAATCGCCTCCGCGCTCGCCCGCGCAGCCGCGATGCGTCCGGGACGCTGCCAGATGGCCTCGAGCGGCCACTTCAGCGTGGCCTCGAGCTGCTTCGGTCCCCAGGGCAGGAACAAGGTCAGGACCGGATTCCGCAGCAGACCGGCCTGTGCTACGTCCGCGCGCGCGATACCAAGATCAGCCAGGCTCTCCTGAAACGAGGGGTTGTTCCAGAGCGCGGTGGCCACCGCTTCGTCTTGCGTGAGACCGTCGTCGAGGGACACGCCCGGCGGAAAACCCGGCTCGCCGAGACTCTCGCGGGTTGGATGGCCGGTTTCCTGTTTGACGCGATCCGAAACCTGTCGCGGGGTCGCGGCGCCGGTGCTCGCGCACCCGACCGCACACAAGCTCGAGACACAACCCAGGGCGGCTCCGAAAGTCGCGCCCCGAAGCCACTGCATCGTGATCATGCTATCCGTTTGTGCATTCGGTTGGATCCGTTCTTTCTCACACTCCAGCCTGATGGATGCGCTGCGCGGTCGCACCAAACAATCCGAAGGATTGCCGCCAGTCATCAGTCTTGCAACGTCCTACCTGAAAGAGCCGCCTGCTGTTTCCCGGTGTCGAACCGGGAGGAGGGGACAAATGGGTCGAGCGCGTCTCGTCTCGATCGTCGTGGGTGTGTGCCTGTTTGTGAGCGGGATCGCAGCCGCGCAAACACCTGCGCCGCCCGATGGCTGGGTTGTTCTTCCCGTCGATGAATACCGGGCGCTGCGCGAGCGCGCGAACCCTCCCGCGCCAACCGCCACGCCGCCGGTTGACGCCACGCTGACGCGCCTCGACTACGACCTGCGCGTCGACGCAGAAGCGGTCACTGGCCGGGCGGTTCTGACAATCGACGTCCTCCGCGAGGGCTGGACGCGCTTGCAGATCCCGGCCGGTCTGATGGTTAGGGAAGCCGCCCTCGACGGTCAGCCGGTGGCACTGGTCGACGGGCCGCCGCCGCACGTGCTCCTGTCGCACGCTGGACGTTCGCTCCTGACACTCGACATCGTCATTCCTCTCGCCACGGCGGCTGGCGCGGAATCGATCGCGCTGCCGGCGTCGCCGTCGCCGATTTCACGCGTCCGGCTCGCGCTGCCGAAGAGCGGCGTGGAACTCTCGCTGGCCGGCGGCTTCATCGCCGACCGCGCCGAAACCGCCACCGAAACGCGGTGGACCGCGTACGGCCGTCCGGGCCAGGCGATCACGATGACGTGGAAACGGAAAGTCGACGACCGTCGTGCGGAGCAGCCGCTGCGCGTGCGCGCACGGGTGACACACCTGGTCGGGCTCAGTGAAGACACGTGTCAGGTGACCGCCGCAGTGCGTGTCGAGGTCCTTCAAGGACTGGCGCGCGAGGTCTCGGTCGTGATCCCCTCAGGCCTCGTCGTCAATCAAGTGAACGGCGCAACAGTCGCTGATTGGGATTCGAGCAACGGTCTGCTACGCGTGAAGCTGCTCGAACCGACGGCCGCTGAAGTTTCGTTCGTCGTTTCGGCCGAGGCCAGGACACCACGGGACGGATCGATTGCCGTCCCGCTCGTGCGCGTGCCGTCGGCCGAGCGCGAAACCGGCGGTGTTGCGGTGGACGTGGCGGGCGCTGGCGAGATCAGCGGACGGCAGATCCGAGGGCTCGAACCGGCGGATCCGTCTGAGCTCGGCGATCTCGTGGCCGGACGCGAGTCGCCGTCGATGATCGCATTTCGCCATCGACCGCTCGCGGGCACTGACGCTCGATCGCTGACGGTCGCCGTCGTTCGATACACGCCTCAGGCTGTCTTCATCGCGAACGTGGAAGAGGCGCGGTACCGCGTCCTCGCGGCTGAGGACGGACGGCTCCTCGTCGAAGCGCGTTACGCCGTCCGCAACAACCAGCGCAGCTTTCTGAAAACGACGCTGCCAGCCGGCTCAACGGTGTGGAGTGCCCGCGTGGGCGGCCGCCCGATTCGACCCGGCATGGCGGAGGGAAACGCGCTTCTTCTGCCGCTCGAAAAGGGACGGCCCGGCGAGGAAGCGCCTATCGGCGTCGTCGAGCTCTTGTATCTGCAGCCGATCGAACCGTGGGCTGACAAACGCAGGGCGCGCGTCGAGCTGCCGGCCCTCGACCTGCCCGTCTCGCGGACGGGCGTCGAGCTGCACTACTCGCCACGGTTTCGCCTGGACCCGCAGCCCGGCGCGTTTCGCGTGGACACCGATCCCGGTCCGTTCGCGACCGTGCTTCGACCGCCGCCTCCGCCGGCGGCCGAAAGGGAGAAGAGCGCCGATCGCGCCGTGTCGGGACTGCAGGCGCTGGTCGATCGTTTCAAGAACGAGGGCGGCGGCCGCACGGTCGTCGGCGCGCTGCCGGTTCGCGTGTCGTTTCCGTCGTTCGGACCGTCGGTGTACCTCGCGTCCGAGTTGACCGCCGAGGCCAGCGTGCCGAGCGTCGATCTGATCGTCAAACGCGTCCGCCTTCGCTGAAGCTTCGGCGCGACAAGTTTAGGAGACACCATGACTGCCAAGAAGCTCGCGCCCGTAACGATCGCGTGTTTGCAGCTCGCCGCTTCCGCGCAGGCGCAGCCGCCCGTGCGTACGACCGAGGTCGGCAGGACCGATCCGCCGCGGTCCGTTACCCTGTCCCTGGCCGAATACAACCGCCTGATCGATCTCGCGAATCGTCCGTCGCAAGGCGTCGCGCTGGCGCCGCTCGCCGCGACGCTCGCGAGCGCGGACCTACGCGTCAGAGTTGAACGTGAGACGGTGCATGGCACCTTCTCGCTCGCGGGCGACGTGCTACGGCCCGGCGTCAATCGCGTGCCGCTGATTTCTGGCGCCACGTTGATCGAAGGCACCGCGTCCGGGCGGCCTCTTCCGCTCACCGCGGAGGGTCCTCTGCACACCGCGCTGCTGCCTGGACCCGGGCCCTTCGCGCTGACGCTCGAATGGGGCGCACCGTTGACCTTCGCTCCTGGTCGCGCCTCGTTCACGCTGCCCGTGCCGCCGGCAGGAACGGTGCGCGCGACGATCGACGTCCCCGGCGATCAGGCCGACGTGCACATCTCATCAGGACTCGTGACGAAGCGCGCCACCGCCAACGGACGGACGACGGTGGACGTCACGCTGCGGCCTGGCGCCGCAACGGACGTGTGGTGGTCGATGCGCGACAGCGCGCCGGTGGCCGCGGCGCGCGAAGTGCGCATGCTTGCCGAGGTCATGACGCTCGTCACGCTCGGCGATTCGGACGTGCGGATGGTCGCACTCGTAGACCTCACCGTCGTCCAGGGCGAGCCGCGCGCAATAGAAATCCGTTTGCCGGCCGGATACGAATTGACCAGCGTGTCAGGCAGTTCCCTCGCGTCGAGCGATCAGCGCGAAGGCGGCCTGATGCTCACGGTCGATCCGGCCGCCCGCCGTCACCAGTTTCTGCTCAGCCTCGAGCGTCCGCACGATGGCGGGTCGTTTACCCTCGACACCGGCTTCCTGTCGCTGCCCAGCACACAGCGCGAGCGCGGCGAAGTTGCAATCGAGGGTGTGGGCACGCTCGACCTGAATGCGAATCCGCGAGGGATACAGCGCATCGACGTCCGCGAGCTGAACGCCGCGCTGCAATCGCTCGCGCGGCAACCGATTCTCTCCGCCTTCCGCTATCAGCGGGCCGCGACGCCCGCGGGCCTGACCATGGAGGTGAAACGCTTCGCCGACGCAGGCGTCCTCGCGGCCGTCGCCGACCGCGCCGTTGCGACAACCCTCGTGACCTCGGAGGGCCGCGCGCTGACGGAGATCACGTTGCAGCTTCAGAACCGCGCGCAACCGTTCCTGAAGGTGGCGCTGCCCACCGGCGCGACGATGGTGTCGGTCGAGGTCGCGGGCGAGTCGGCGAAACCCGCCACTGGCGTGGACGGAACGCGAGTGCCGCTGCTGCGACCGGGCTTTCGTCCGAACGGCAGCTACTCGGTGTCGTTCGTCTACTTGCACGCCGGCACGCCGTTCATGCGGAAGGGCGATCTTCAGATGGTGCTCCCGAGGATGGACATCCCCGTCGGAATAGTCGAATGGGAGGTGTTCGTGCCCGAGCGGTACGCGGTGAGAGCGGTCGACGGGAATGTCATCGATCGCATGGCGTTCCCGGCCGCGCGCGCCGCCAGCGGATCGAAGTCCGGCGACGACGAGGGAGTCGGCGTCGCGGGTGGTGTCGCGGGCGGCGTTCGCGAAAGTGTGACGGTGACCGCACAGGAGGGTGAGAAGAACGCGCGCGAGGAACAGAAGGCAGCGGCACCGTCACAGAATGTGATCAATCTCCAGCGGCGCGCGGCCGGCGTGCTGCCGGTGCGCGTGGACGTACCGCGGGCCGGCGTGTCGCACCAGTTCGTCAAGCCGCTGGTGGTCGATCAGGAAACGGTGGTGAGCTTGAAATACAAGCGGCGGTGAACGCGCGCGACGGCGTCTACTTCCGCCCGTTGCCTGAAAACGCCGCCGTCAGGCCGAGCGTGAGATACACGCTGCCGGCCACGTATCGTTGAGAGGTCACGAACGTTGGATGGCCTCTCAACCAGGACCCGGCGCCGCTGGCCGCGAGCGCCCACGTCACATCGGTGCAGAAGGCGATGAACACGAACACAGCGCCGAGCAGCGCGCACTGCAGCGCAATGTCGCCTCGCGCCGGTGTCACGAATTGCGGGATGAAGGCGAGGAAGAACAACGCCGTCTTGGGATTCAGGATGTTGACCACGGCACCATCGCGAAAGATGCCGAACAGCGAACGCGGTTCACTCTCTTCGATTTTCTCGGCCTCCGGTTTTTTCATGAACGCTCGCACACCAAGCCAAACCAAATATGCCGCCCCGGCGTACTTGACGACATTGAAGGCGAGCACCGACGTCGCGAGCGCCGCGGAGACGCCGAGCGCAGCTGCGAGCACGTGTACCAGTCCGCCGAGCGTGACGCCAAAGCACGACACGACGCCGGCGGTCCTGCCTTGCGTAATGCTGCGCGTGACGATGTACAGCACGGCCGGCCCCGGCGTGATGGCCAGAACGAGCGCGGCAATCATGAACAACTGAAGGCTTCTGATGTCAGGCATGAGTGTGATCGTCTCTATCGATAGGCCGCGGCCTGGATGCCGTACAGCTCCGAGTACTGACCGCCCTTCGCCATCAACTCCGCGTGCGTGCCGAACTCGACGAGCCGCGCGCCGTCGAGGACGACGATGAGGTCGGCCATGCGCACGGTCGAGAAGCGGTGCGAGACGAGAAGGGTGATGCGGCCGTTGCCATCGGCGCCATTCTTGGCCGCCGCCGCGTAGCGCTCGAACAGCGCGTGCTCGGTCTCGGCATCGAGCGCGGCGGTCGGCTCGTCGAGCACAAGGAGCAGCGGCGCGTCGCGCATGAAGCCGCGACCCAGGGCGAGTTTCTGCCATTGGCCGAAGGACACCTCGACGCCTCCCGGCCAGGTTGGACCAAGCTGCGTCTCGAGACCTGACGCGAGACGCGCCACCACATCCTGTGCGCCGGCCCGCTCGACCGCTGCGATCACCGCCGGCTCGTCGTCGACGCGCGGCACGTCGCCGAGTCCCACCGTGTGACGCGCGCGGAATTCGAATCGGAAAAAATCCTGGAACGCGCCGGCCATGCGCGCGCGCCAGCCATCCGCGGGCATCCGTGCGAGCGGCGCCTCGTCCACGAGAATCGCGCCCGACGAAGGTTCGTACATCTTCGCCAGCAGCTTGACCAGCGTCGTCTTGCCCGCGCCGTTCTCGCCGACGATGGCGACGACCGACCCGGCAGGCAAGGCGACGGACACGTCGTTGACGACGAGCTTCGACGTGCCCGGATAGGCGAACGAGACATGGTCGAGGCGAATGCCTCGCTCGAGCGAATTCGGTACCGGCAGGTCCGCCGTCGCGGCGAACGAGGCGGCGTAGTCCTCGAGCCAGGCCAGACGCTGCGAGCCGTACATCCAGAATCCGCGCAGGAATCCGATTTCGCCGACTGTCGCGCCGACGTATGCAGACAGCCGCGAGCCGGCGGCCAGCACGAGCAGCACATCACCCGGCGGCCGTCCGAGACCGTACGCGACGAACACCACGCCGCCCACGTAGGCGCTGCCAAACACGGCCCACGCGAGCGTGTGCCACGCCGCCGAGGTCCAGCGAGCCGGCGCGATTTCGTGATGCCCTCGCAGCCAGGCATCCCGTCGCTGGTCGGCGAGACGCTGGCCGATGCCGGTGACGCGGACCTCCTTGCCGGGCGGCGCGGTCGTGGCCGTCGTGAACAGGTGACGGGCCAGGCGGTTCGGCTGCGCAGCGCGCTCCTGCGCCGCGCGCTCGACCGTCGGCCGCCACGTCGACGCCAGCACGGTCGGCAACGCGAACACGGCGAGCAGCACCAACGCGATGTGGATCGAGGCGAGCAGCGCGATTGTCACGCCCAAACGCAAGATCCAGCTGCAGGTCGCGAACACCGACATGTACATGTGATCGAGCACGAACACCTGATTGCGCAGCATCGAAAGCCGATCGAGATAGTCGGGCCGTTCGTGATGCGCGATCGTCGCCACCGATGCCTGCAGCCGTGCGACATGCGATTCGAGCGCAATCGTGACCCGGTCGCGGAAACGGCGCTGGACGCGTGTATCCACGGTCTTGAGAAACCACGTCCCGGTTGCCGAGAGGCCCAGACCGAGGGCCGATGCCAGGACCAGGCGAGGACGCCCTTCCAGCACGCCTTTCCCGAGCAGCATCAGCCAGAGCGCGATCAGCGCGTCGGGCAGTGCGGCCAGCTGAGACAGGGCGAACGCGGCCAGCATCAGCCGCGGCTCGTGCCGGTATCCGAGCTTGCACAGCCGCCACATCGACGACAGCGCCGGCGGCAGATCGTCGTTCGGGCCGCCTTTGCGCGTTCCGCGCTTCGGCGCGCCAGGGCGTTCAGTTGAGGACGTCATACGTCACGCCCTCGTCTTCTTCGGCCGCGGTGAACCGCTTGGCCTGCAGATCGAACATCGTGCGATAGCGGCCGCTCAGCGCCATGAGCTCGTCGTGGGATCCGAGCTCGATGACGCGGCCGTTCTCGAGTACGCAGATGCGGTCGGCGTGGCGCACGGTCGAAAAGCGATGGGAGATGAGAATCGTCGTGCAGTTCTTCGTCGCCGCGAGAATACGATCGAAGATCTCGGCCTCGCCGCGGACGTCGAGCTGGGCCGTCGGCTCGTCGAGCAGCACGACGCCGGCGCCCAGCTGCACCGCGCACAGCGCCCGCGCCAGCGCGACGCGCTGCCATTGCCCACCCGAGAGATCAGTCCCGCCCTCGTAGCCGCGGGCAAGAATCGTGTCCAGGCTCGCGAGATTCGCTGCGCGCGCCGACTCGAGCGCGGCGCGCACCACATCGTCGGGCGCGCCGGCCGGCGCGACGTTGTCGCGAAGCGGCAGCTCGAAGCGGATGAAGTCCTGAAAGACGGCGGCGAGGCGGCGGCGCCACTCGTCGAGCGCCATCTCACGCACGTCGACGCCGTCGATCTCGATGGCGCCCGACTGCGGGTCGTACAGCCGGCACAGCAGCTTGGCCAGCGTGGTCTTCCCCGCGCCGTTGCGGCCGACGATGGCGAGCGACGAGCCCGCGGGAATCGCGAGATCGAAGTGATCGAGCACGGGCGCGCCGCCCGGATACGCGAACGTCACGTCGCGGAAGTGAATCTCGCGCGCGGGCAGACCCGCGGCCGGCCGCGTGCCCGACGGCAGCGCGCCGGCAGGCGCCATCGCTCCTTCCAGCTTGAGCACCGCGGCCACCGGCGCCGCGGATCCATCGAGCGCCCAGTTCAGCCCCCCGAACGCGATCATCGAGACGCCGACCGCGCTCTGCGCGAACACCACGGCGCGCGCCAGATCGAGCTGCTGGTTCGCGGCCGCTGACGCCAGCGACCAGAAGACCAGGACGTTGGCGCCAGCGACGAGGAGCAGACTCCACACAACGGGCTTCTCGCGGAGCCGCGTCGCTTCGTATTGCAGCTGGTGAAGCAGCGTCCGGCGCTTGGCAAAGCGATCGATGGTCCAGTCCGCCAGGCCGAAGAGGCGCAGTTCCTTGGCCGGCGCGGGATCCACGGCGAGGCGGTACGCGTAATCAGCATCGCGCTGCGCGGCGCGAACCTCGGGCGTGTTGCGATCGAACCAGACGGCGCTCTCGCGCAGTAGCCAGTGCGTCGCCAGCCAGGCGCCGGCGAGCACGAGCGGCGCCCACCACGCGTAGGCGGCGAGCACCACGGCGCAGGACAGACCGCCGATCAGCTCGACGAGACCGCCCGCGATGAAGTCCATCGAGATCGACATCGGCGGACCGGTCATGCCGAGATCGAAATCGCGCGCGACGACTAGATCACCGGTGAGCGTGGGATCTTCGAGGTGCCCCATGCCTGGCGGGCGGACGCACGCGTCCGTCAACCGGTCGTAGAGCCATGCCGAGGTTCGATCGCCAAGGTTGGCGCTCACCGCCTGCTGGATCGGCGACAGCACTTGCAGCAGCACGAACACAACACCGACGAACGCGAGTGGCCCGGCCAGGCTCTCGGATCGCTCCACCGCGCCGACGAGCAGACCCATGGCCACCGCAAACACAGCCGGCAGGACGCCGCGAAGGATGAGGAGTACCCACCACAGGACCGCGAGGCCGCTGTCGGCCTTGGGGAGGACGCTGAAGAATTTCCACTCGTTGCGGTCGCGCAGGCGCTGCAGCATCAGCGCGCATGCTACACCACGCGGATGACAACGCTCACGCTCGTCCTGAGCTTGTCGACCAGCCTCCGCGCTTCGCGCTACGGCGGTCCGCCGTAGCTTTAGCGAAGGCGGAAGGACGAGCCCATGCTCGTGGTTCGACAGGCTCACCACGAGCGAGAGCACACATCACTCGTTGCGAAGAACCATCGCGGGCTGCACACCTGACGCGCGCGCCGCCGGCACGAAGCACGCCGCGAGCGCGACGACGAGCACCAGGGCGCTGACGCCGACAAACGTGGCGGCGTCCAGCGCGCCGACGCCGAACAGCAGGCTCGCCATCAACCGCGTGACGACGAGCGCGGTCAGCAGGCCGACGACCGTGCCGCTGGTGACCAGCGTCATGCCCTGGCGCACGACGTGCCAGAGCACGTCGGCACGCCTGGCGCCGAGCGCCAGCCGAATCCCGATGTCCTTCGTGTGCTGCTGGACGTAGTACGCCATGACGCCGTAGATGCCGACGATCGACAGCATCAGCGCGACCATCGCGAAGCTCCCGATCAACGCCGACAACGAGCGCGGCGTCTGCAGCGATCGCCCGACCAGCTCGTCGATCGTCGCGACACTCGACAGCGGGACCGTCGCATCGAGCTCGCGGATGGCGTGGCGTACCACAGGCAGCACAGCAGCCGGATCCGTATCGGCGCGCAGCACGAGATACCGGGAAAGCGATCCCGCCATCGGACTGTAGACCGTGCCCTCGTCGGGCTTGTCCAGCCCGACGATACTTCACGTCGGTCACGATGCCGACCACCTGCGTCCACGGACAGGTCGTGCACCCGCCCTCTCGAAATCGCTTTCCGAGCGCGCTTTGGTTCGGAAAGAACCGCTTCGCCCAGGCGCTGTCCACGACGACGGCTTCCACGTTCTCGCGCTGCGCATCGCGTTCGTCGAGCAACCGTCCCTGCACGAGCTTCAACCCGAGCACCTGAAAGTAGTCCGGCGTCACCGCCAGCCACGGCGTCGCCGGCTGCGACTGACCCGGCGCGGCTGGAAAGTCCTCGAGATCGAAGTTGTTGATGTTGTTGACCTCGTTCGGTGGACGTCCGTCGGCAAACGCCACACTCGAGACGCCGGGCAGCGCTTGCAGACGCCGCTGGAGCGCGTCCCAGAACGACTGCGCGTTGCCCTCTCCCTGATAGGCCGCCGCCGGCAAACGCAGCGTGCCGGTAATCACGTTGCGGCTGTCGAATCCGACATCGACACGTCGCAGTCCGTCCAGGCTGACGACCAGGAGACCAGCGACGACGAGGAGCGGCGTGGCGACGGCAAACTGACTGCCGACGAGCGCGCGCCGCAGGCGGCGAACCGCCGGTACTGCCGGTCGCGGATCGGCTCACCGATCGAAGCGACTCGTCGACCGGACCGCCCGTACCGTGCATGGCGGGAATCAGCCCGAACAGCAGCACGCTCGCGATGGTCATCGCGGCCATCACGAGCAGCGACGAGCCGTCGAGCGCGATTTCATGCGTTCGAGGCAGGTAATCGGCCCCGGCCACCCGCAGGAATCGGATGCCCGTCCACGCCAGCGCGATCCCCACTGCCGACGCGCCGACAGCCAGCAATCCGCTTTCGGCGAGGAGGTAGCGGACCACACGTCCTCTCGAGGCGCCGAGCGCCGCCCGCACCGACAGCTCCCGGCGCCGGCTGGTGACGCGCGCGATCAGGAGATTCGACGCGTTCGCGCACGAGATGATCCAGACGAGGGCCACGGCAGCAAGCGAGAGGCCGGCGATCGTCTTGACGTCACCCACCACGTACGTGCGCAAATCCATCATGCCCCACGTCGCCTTCTCGTCCTGATACGACACTTTCCACAACGGAAACATGCGGCGGTTGATCGTCTGCAGCTCACCAGCCGCGGGCGATCGTTCGGCTTCACTGCGCAGGCGGCCGAGCGCCGTGATGAAAAACGGACCCTTACGCGGCGGCGTGGTCCACCGCGCTACCGCAAAAAACTCCTGGCGCTGCTCGAGCGGGCCGACGTTCTGCGGCAGCACCCCGGCGAGCACGTAGTCGGCGCCGTCGAGTCGAATGGGTTTGCCGATGACGTCGCCGCGGCCGCCAAGCCGCTGCTGCCAGAAGCCGTAGCTGACAATGACCGACAGCGGGCTGCCGGCCCGGCCATCTGTCGCGGTGAACGATCGGCCGAGCATCGGCGTGATGCCGAGCACGTCGAAGTAGGTCCACGACACGATCCGGCCCCGCAGCAATTCGGCGGACGTGCCGTCGTTGTAGGCCATCGATCGGCTCTGGTATCCGGCGATCTGGGTGAAGTGCGTCTGCTGCGATTCGAGCGCCAGGTAGTCGGCAACCGAGAACGGGAATTTGAACGGCGGCGTGTCGGTGTAGATGCGCACGAGACGGCCGGGATCCGCGTACGGGAGCGGCCGGAGGAGCGCCGCGTCGACCGCGCTGAAGATCGCCGTCGTGGCGCCGATGCCCAGGCCGACCGTGATCAAGATCGTCAGCGTCAGCATCGGAATGCGGATCAGGCCCCGAAGCGAGATCTTGAGGTCCTGCATCAATTCCTCGAAGAGCAGTCCGCGTTGCACGTGCGTCTCCTTCTCCAAGTCCTGCGTTCGACAGTACTCCCGCGTGAATTCGAGGTCGCCGAATTGCCGAACCGCCTCACGGCGCGCCTCGTCCGGCGACAGACCGCGCGCCACCAGTTCCTCGACGCGCATCTGTAGATGGGTCGTGAGTTCCTCATCGACCTCGGCTTTCACAATCGAGGGCTGACGGCGCAGATACCAGAACAGCTTCAAGGCTAGATCCCCTCGAGGACCGCTTCCACGGCGCGGGAGTAGCGTCGCCAATTCGCGGCCTCCTCGCGGAGCCGGCGCCTGCCGGCCCGGGTCAGCGTGTAGAAGCGCGCGCGCCGGTTGTTCTCCGACGGTCCCCACTCGGCCTCGACCAGGCCCTGCCGGTCGAGCCGGTGCAGCGCCTGATAGAGCGCCGCGTCCTCGACGGCCAGATCGCCGTCGGTTCGCTCGCGAATCAGCGTCGCCACGCCGTAGCCGTGCGTGGGGCCCTCCGCCAGCGCGCGGAGCACCAGCACATCCAATGTGCCCTGCATGAGAGACAAGGGAGCGCTTGCCATATTGTCTCCCCTTAGACGGTGTGGGGAAGTGGTCGGTTGGCTGTCGCGAGAGCTCAACAAGTCAGAAGTCAGAAGTCAGAATGTCAGAAAAGTCAGAAGCCTGCTCATCCTTCGGACTCGGACTTCGAACTTCGTGCTTCAGACTTCAGACTTCTGACCTGACTTCTGACTTGCCGCTGATCCCAAAGCTGCCTCGACCGCGGCCGGCACGATGGCGGTCACGTCGCCCTCGAGCCGCAGCGTCACCGACGGGTGACCGTCGTGGTCCGTGGCGCCGCGATTGACGATGACGTACGGCACGCCGCGCTGGGCCGCCAGCAGCGGAAGCGAGGCGGCCGGGTACACCGACAACGTCGATCCAAGTGCGATCACCATGTCGGCGCGGCGGACGGCGGCGGCAGCCCGGTCGAGATCGGCGGTCCGCAGCGACTGGCCGAAGCTGATCGTGGCCGCCTTCAGGATGCCGCCGCAATGGCACATCGGTGGACGGCGCGTGGCCCGGAAGGTGTCGAAGTGCTCGATCGGATCACTTGTGGCGTGACACCGCTGGCATTCCACCAGGAGATCCGTGCCGTGCAGCTCGATCAACCGCTCCCGGGACGTTCCCGCGCGGCGATGGAGCCCGTCCACGTTCTGCGTCAGCACGGCGACAACCTTGCCCGCGCGTTCAAGTGCGACGATGGCGTGGTGGACGGCGTTCGGCTGCGCGTGCCGATAAACGTCCCAGCTCTCGAGCTTGTAGTCCCAGTACTCGACCCGCGCCTCCTCCGACGCCATGAAGTCGTCGTAGTACACAGGACGTCGTCGCGACCAGACGCCGCCGGGCCCGCGGAAGTCCGGGATACCGCTCGCGGTCGAGATGCCGGCGCCCGTCAGGATGGCCATGGCCGTCGACGACTTCAGGAGCTCGGCCAATCGTTCGGCGGCCACCGGGCGACTGTATCACCGGCCGTTGACAACCTCCGTCCCTCCCGGAACCTCCGTCCCTCATCCGCCTAAGTGGGGACGGAGGTTCCCGGAGGGACGGAGGTTGCTCCACACGTCCCCCACCGCAGCGACGCGCTCGGCCATCGTCCGCAGCGTGAAGCTTCGAGGACCAACATCCCCGCGCTCGATCTCCTCCCACGTGCACGGCGCGGACACGGGAGCGCCGGGCTTCGGGCGGACGGCGTAAGCGGCCGCGAAGGTCGCGCTGTATCCGTTGCGGCCGACGTCCACCAGGATGCGGCCGCCGCGATCGGCCTTGCTGAACTCCTGCGTCAGCGTGTCCGGATTGCGGGCGATCAGCAGCTGGGCGACTCGGTGCGCGAAGCGCGCCACGTCGCCGAATCCTACGCTTCCGTCGAGCGGAACCGCGATGTGGAAGCCTTTGGATCCGGACGTCTTGACCCAACTCCGCAGGCCCAGTTCGAGGAGCAGGTCTCGCACGCCGAGCGCGGCGCCCCGCAGCACGTCCGGCTCGTCGTCGGTGGACGGATCGAGATCGAAAATGCAGATATCGGGGCGATAGAGATGCGGCGCGCGCGAGATCCAGACGTGCGGGGTGATGCAGTTCTGATTGGCGAGCCACAGCAGCGACCGCGTGTCGCGGACGACGGGATAGTGGACCGTGCCGTCTTTTTTGGGGGCCTCCACGCGCTCCAGCCACTCAGGGAAGCCCTTGGACACGTTCTTGTGCATGAAGCCCTTGGCGGCGATCCCGGCCGGAAAGCGCTCCATCGTGATCGGACGGCCGCTGATGTGCGGCAGCATCAGCGGCGCGATCGCTTCGTAGTACGCCGCGAGTTCGCCTTTCGTGATGCCGTCCTCGGGAAACAGAACCTTCTCAGGATGTGTGATCAACCTCCGTCCCTCCTGGAACCTCCGTCCCCTCTGGGCTGCGGCGGGGACGGAGGTTCCTGGAGGGACGGAGGTTGGCGCACCCCCAGCAAACGAGGATGCCGAAGCTTCCCATTAGTAGTCCACTCGATGAACCCGACCTGGACGACGATCTCCGGACGCACCCAATGCGCGCCCAGCCGCGGTAGTCCGACGAACTTGGTGAATGGCCGCTCGGGGATCTCGAGGGCGTCGAGCCGCGCGCGAAGATCGAGGAGCAGCCTGGTGTCGAATCCGGTGCCGATTTTTCCGGCGAAGACGAACTCTTCACGTTCGAACTGGCCGACGAGCAGTGCGCCGAGCCCGACGCGTTTCCCCTGCGGATCGGTAAATCCGCCAACGACGAAGTCATGCGCCAGCTCGCATTTCATCTTGAGCCAGTGCTTCGATCGGCGATGCTCGTAGGGCGTGCCCTTCCGCTTGGCGATCACGCCTTCCCATCCCTCTGTTCGCGCGAGCTCCCACGGACGCTCGTGGTCGAGGAGCGCGACCTGCTCGAGCGGCAGGCGCAGATGCAGATCGGCCAACATCTCGCGGCGTTGTTCGAGCGGCAGGCCGGTAACATTGCGGCCGTCGAGCCACATCACGTCGAAGACGTGATACGTCGTGCTGCCGGATTCGCGCGAGACTTCGCCGTCGAGGATGGCATCGTCCACCGGCAGGGCGGCGATGGCCTCGGCGATTGCGGGCAGATGCTGGGGCAGCCGGTTTCGCGAAAACAGACGGACGTCCGTGCCGCGCTTGAACGCGATCAGCCGTATGCCGTCGAACTTCCGCTCGAAGATCCACTCCGGCGCGACGAACCGTTCCTGCGTCAGCGTCGCCGCCATCGGCTCGAGCCAGTCGGGCAAAGCCACGATGTCAGTATGCTAGAGTCAGCCAGCGTCCGCATCGGACGCGAAATGAAAGGTGTGCGCATGAAGCCGCTGATCGCAGCCGGGCTACTCCTGGTGGCGGCGTCGACTCCCGCGTCCGCGCAATCAGCCTCGCCGAAGATCCCGCTGGCGGTGGAAGCGCGCACCGAGGGGAAGAACGTGCCGGAGGGCGTCGCCGCGCGGCTGTTCGACGACGTCCGGCGCGGCCTCGAGGCGCTCAGCGACGTGCAGCTGGTGGCGCCCGAGCAGTCGCCGCGGATGATCTCGATCGTCGCCGGTGCAGGCGCCGGCCCCTATGCCGCGTCCGTGCTGGTCACCGAGCGGCACGATCGCGAAACCCTGATGATGCTCGGCATCGAAGAGGACGACCTCGCGGCTCGGATGATGGCGCTGCGGGTCGTCAACGATCACCAGCTCTTCACAGGCGCCGATCTCACGGACATCGCGCGGCGCATCGTCGCGTCGCTGAACACCGGCATCCTCGCGCGTCTTCGGGCAATACGGCCGAAACAGTAGATGAAAACTTCGCTCGCCTTTTTGGTTGCCATCGCGATCTCGCCGGCAGCGAGCGCGCAGTCACCGAAAACGGGCGCGGAGATTTACCAGACCGCGTGTCAGGCATGTCACGGCGCCGACGGGCGAGGCAACCCTCGTTCGCAGGTCGGATTCGAAACCCCCCTTCCCGATTTCAGCAGCTGCGCGTTCACGACAGCCGAACCGATCCCGGAGTGGATCTCGATCGTGCACCTTGGCGGCCGATCGCGCGCGCTGGATCCGGCGATGCCGGCGTTCGGCGAGGCGCTGTCCACAGAGGAGATCGAACGCGTTGTCACCTATGTGCGCGGCTTCTGCACGAACAGGGCGTGGCCCGACGGCGATCTGAACATGCCCCGGCCGCTGGTCACCGCGAAGGCGTTTCCCGAAAACGAGGCGGTTTTCACGATTGACGTGCCAAGCCACGACACCGATCGCGTGCACATGAATTTCGAGTACGAGCACCGGCTCGGTCCGCGCAGCCAGTACGAGATCGTGGTGCCGCTCAACGCGGTGAGGCTGGGAGGGATCTGGAATCGCGGGCTCGGCGACATCGGCATCGGCTTCAAGCACGTCGTTTTTCACAGCACGAGCCGCGGATCGATCGTCAGCGGCGCCGTGGAATTGACGTTTCCGACCGGGAAGGAAACGCAGGGCCTGGGCGATAGTCTTCTGAAATTCGAGCCGTACGGGGCGTTCAGCCAGCGCCTGCCGTTCGACGCCTTTCTGCACGCACAAGCAGGGATGGAAGTGCCGTTGAACCTCCAGTCGGCGTTGAACGAGGTTTTCTTCCGCGTGGCTGCGGGCAAGACGTTTACCCAGGCGCGATGGGGACGCGCCTGGTCGCCGATCGTCGAGGTGCTGGCGGCGCGCGAGCTCGAGTTCGGCGAGCCGGTGAAATGGGACCTGATGCCGCAGCTCCTGGTCACACTCAGCCGACGGCAGCACGTGATGTTGAGCGGAGGCATCCGCCTGCCGATCAACATCCGCACCCGAAGCCCGGCAGTGGTGGCGGCAGTTCTGTGGGAATGGACACAGGGGAGCGCGTTCTCGGGATGGTGAAGACATCATCGCTGGCCGCCGCCTGTGTTCTCTGGAGCGGCGCCCTCGTGGGCAGCGCGGCGTTTCAGAACGCGCAGCCACGAGGCCGACCACCGGTCGCGTCGTTCCGAACCGGCGATACCTGCCTGGCCTGCCACAACGGGTTGACGACCGCGACGGGCGAAGACGTGTCAATCGGCGCCGACTGGCGAGGGTCGATGATGGCCAACTCGTCGCGCGATCCGTACTGGCAGGCCTCGGTTCGGCGGGAAACCATCGATCACCCGGCCGCGACCGCCGAGATCGAGGACGGCTGCGCCACCTGCCACATGCCGATGGCTCGCGCGGATGCCGCCGCTAACGCGCAGCCAGGCAAGGTCTTCGGGCATTTGCCTGTCCGATCGAACGCCAAGGAGCGCGATCGCCTCGCACATGACGGCGTCTCCTGCACGATCTGTCACCAGATCGCTGCCGACAAGCTGGGGACGCCGGCCAGTTTCAACGGCGGCTTCGTGATCAACCCGCCGACTGCCTCGCCCGCGGCGCTGCTTGGACCGTTCGTGATTGATGCGGGGCCCGCGTCCGTGATGCAGTCGGCGACCTCGTACCGGCCGACGGAGGCGGCGCATATCCGTCAGTCCGAGCTCTGCGCGACGTGCCACACCTTGTACACGGAGGCGCTCGGCCCCAAGGGTGAAACGATCGGACGCCTTGCCGAACAGATGCCGTTCCTCGAATGGCGCCACAGCGCGTTCCGGGATGAGAAGAGCTGTCAGGCATGCCACATGCCGGCGGCGCCGGATGGAACGCGCATCTCATCGGTGCTCGCGACGCCGCGCGACGGGATGGCGCGGCATTCCTTCCGCGGCGGAAACTTTTTCGTCCTCGCGATGCTGAATCGCTACCGCCGCGAGCTCGGCGTCGTCGCGCAGCCGCAGGAGCTCGAGACGGCGGCGCACCGGAGCGTCGCCCTGCTTCAGACGGAAACGGCGACGGTATCGGTCGAGCGCGCGGAGCGGTCCGGCGATCGTGTCGCGGTAGAGGTCCTCGTACAGAACGCTACCGGGCACAAACTGCCCACCGGGTTTCCGTCACGGCGCGCGTGGCTGCACGTCACGATCCGCGATCGAGCCGGGCGGGTCGTCTTTGAATCGGGCGCGCTCGGAACGGATGGGCGGATCGCGGGCAATGACAACGACACCGATCCGCAGCGGTTCGAACCGCACTTCACCGAGATCAGCCGGACCGACGACGTGGAAATCTACGAGGCGATCATCGGCGATGCCGCAGGCGGCGTGACGACCGGCCTGCTGAGCGGCACGCGCTATCTCAAGGACAATCGCCTGCTACCCCGAGGCTTCGACAAAGCCACGGCCCACGCCGACATCGCGGTCGTCGGCGACGCTGGCGCGGACGGCGATTTCGGAAGCGGCGGCGATCGCGTTCGCTATTCGGCCAATGTGGCCGGGACTGACGGGCCCTACCAGATCGAGGTCAATCTCCGATTTCAGACGGTGAGCTTCCGATGGGCCCGGAATCTCGATCGCTACCAGGCGATGGAGACGAAGCGATTCGTTGGTTATTACGACGCGATGGCTGAAGCGTCCGGCATCGTCCTGGCGCACACGACCGCGACGATTCAGTAGAACGTGGCGCAGGGCTTTAGCCCTGCGTTCCGCGATCAGCCGTTATAGCGCACGAGCACGGCCGTCACGTCGTCGCTCTGATCCGCGCCAGCGCAGAACGTTTTGACGTCGGCGAACAACGCGTCGAGGACCTCCGCTGGCGTCTTCCCGAGGTTTGCATTGACACACTCGATCAGGCGTTCGTCGGTGAACTCTTCGCCCTCCTCGTTCATCGCTTCGCTCACGCCGTCGCTGAACGATACGATGAGGTCGCCGGGCTTCAGGTGCACGATTTCCTCGTCGTACGCCGCGTGCTCGAACAAGCCGAGCACCACGCCGCCGGTCTCCAGCCGATGAACGCCGGATGCCGAGACGATCATCGGCGCATTGTGGCCGGCGTTGCAGTACATGAGCGCGCCATCGGCGGTCAGCATGCCGTAGAACGAGGTGAGGAACCTCGCCTCGATGGCGCGGCGAAAGAGCCCGTGATTCAGGCGCGTCATCAACGGCGCGGCGGTCGCCTGGTAGGTCGATTCCGCGCTGAACATGCCGAGCACGGCCGCCGCGAGGAGCGCGGCCGGCGATCCCTTGCCGGCCACGTCGCCGACGATGAAGCCGAAGCCGCCGCCGGGGAGATCGACGTAGTCGTAGAAATCGCCGCCTACGGCGCGGCACGCGACCGACGCCGCCGCGGCCGAGAAAAACGGGCCTTCGCGGTTGCCCGGAGGCAGCAGCGCCTGTTGAATGGACGCGGCGACTTTGAGCTCCTGCTCGAACTTCGCCTTGTCGAGCGCTTCGCGATAGAGCCGCGCGTTCTCGATCGCCAGCGCCGCTTCGGCGGACAGCGTGTCGAGCGCGGCTACCGATGACGCCGACCGCAGCGCGCCGCGCTCGCGGCTGTCGAGGTAGAGCACGCCGATGATTTCCTCGGCGCCTTTCTGTTCAGCGCGTTCGACGTAGCGCACGAGCCGCAGCGGCGTGCAGAGCACGTGACGAATGCCGAGCGCGACGGTGCCGGTGTGCAGCTGCGCGAGGTCGCCGTCGAGGAGATCTTCGACGATCGTCTGCTGCCCCGTCGCGAACACGTTCTCGGGAATCTTGCGGCTGGTCTCGAACGTCCGGCCCGACAGCGTCACCTTGCCGCGCGCGCGCGCCAGCTTGAACTCGAGCTGGCGCGTATCGCGGTTCGCCATCATGATGAACCCGCGCTCCGCGCCCGTGACTTCGATCGCCGAGTCGAGCACGAGCGCGAGCACTTCGTCGAGCACGCGCCCCGATCCCAGCGCGCGCAGTCCCTCGAGCAGCGCCGCCATCTGCCGGAGCTCGGTCGCCGCCGAGATCGCGCTGCGCTCGACCGACGGCGCCTCGTCGTCGACGAAAAACACGATCTCGGTGTCGCCGGCCTGGCCGAGACGGATCGTGTCGCCGTGCGTGAGCACGCGCTCCGCCGTGCGCTCGCCGTTCACGAACGTGCCGAAGCGCGACTGCTTGTCGCGAATCGTGCACGCGCCCTTGTCCAAGGTGATTTCGGCGTGCACGCGCGAGATGTCCGCACCCGGCAGCCGCAGATCGGTTTCACTGCGGCGGCCCATGGTGAAGAGCGGCTTGTCGATCGGGACGATTCGGCGTCCGAGCGCGTCGGTGACGACCAGACGCGGCGCGGGAGCTTCGGCCATGAGAAACGCCGATTATAATCGAGGACGCTGCGCTTTACGCTCACCCGAGGATGCCGCGCTTCAAGCTCACCATCGAGTACGCCGGAACCCGGTACAGCGGGTGGCAAATCCAGAAGAACGCGAGGACCGTACAGGGCGAGCTCGACCGCGCTGTGCGCTCGGTCACCGCGCGTAAGGATTTCGAATTGTACGGATCGGGGCGCACCGATGCCGGCGTTCACGCCGTTGCGCAAATCGCGCACCTCGATGTCAGCACTACGCTCGCCGCCGACGCGATCCGCCGGCGGCTGAACGAGGAGCTGCCGGCCGACATCAACGTGCTCGGCGTCGAGCGCGTCCCGCACCGATTTCACGCGCGGCACGACGCCGTCGCCAGGCGCTATCTCTATCAGATCGCGCGGCGGCGCACGGCGTTCGCGAAACCGTACGTCTGGTGGGTCAAAGAGCCGCTCGACGTGGCGCGGATGCAGAGCGCCGCGCAGTCGTTCGTCGGGATGCGCGATTTTCAATCGTTCGCGGAGCGGGACGAGGCGGCCGGCGAGCGGTCGACGCTGGTGCTCGTCGAGCGTCTGGACGTGTCCAGCCACGACGATTTGCTGCTGGTGACGATCGAGGGATCGCACTTCCTCTGGAAGATGGTGCGGCGGGTCGTCGGCGTGCTCGTCGAGATCGGCCGCGGCGGGCTCGATCCGGCGGCCGCCGCCGAGTTCCTGCGCGAATCGTCCGCGGCGCCCGCGCGGCTGACGGCGCCCGCGTCGGGTCTGTTTCTGGAGCGCGTCTTCTACCGGAACGATCGCCGCGACGTTCCGGTCGCTCCCCTCATTCCCCTTCCACGCGTCACGGGATCGGGCTGAACCGGGTGCCGAGAATCAGGCGAATCACCTCTGCGTAGCTGGCAGTGCCAGATTCGACGCGGTTCGCTTTCAGATACTGGTTGTAGACGAGCCAGCCCGCTTCCGCCATGCGCGGGCTTCGGTTGCGCGCGACGCGGTCAGCGATCGCGCGCAGGTCCTCGCGCGGCCCGGCATCAAGCCGAGCGCCGACCTCCTGACGCTCGGGACGCGGAATCTGCCCGGCCGCTTCGTTGAACACGAATATCCAGGCGCTGTACTGCCCCGGTTCGTCGGCGCGCATGCAGGTGAGCCAGCCGACGAAGTTCGCCTCGCCCTCGTCGTTGTAGCCGGCCAGGTGCGCCCACTCGTGCGCGGTCACGAACGGCCGCTCCAGCGGCAGCAGATCCGACACGACGAGCGTTTCGAGAAAGAAAGGATCGGTCATCCCGTCCACGACCGCGCGCCGGAAATAGAAGTTCAGCAGTGTGCCTTTCGGCTTGCCCGGCACGACAAGGCGCGTCGCGCCGAGATAGCGCTGCGCCGTGTCGAACGCGGATCGCAATGCGGAATCGATCTCGCGATCGTCAGGCCATCCCTTGCCATGCGCCACTGGATGCAAGGCGTTCAGACGCGTCACGGCCATCTCGGCGAGCGCACGCACGCTGGCGTCCGACACGCGCCTGCTGTCGAACTCGACCTTGTCGACGAGTCGAAGGCGCTGGTAGTTCAGCCCCCACGAAGCAAAGAACAGGAGATAGACGGCGGCCGCCCACACCGCCGTGCGAGCGAGCACTCGGCCTGCGGTTCGGGCGGCGCCATGCGAGCGCCAACGCGTGACGTCGCGCACCGCCAGAATCACCCACGCCGCCGCGACGCTGACGATGAACACGTCGAAGAGCGCGAGGGGCGCCGCGTTCGAGATCGTGGTGACCCATGACTGCCAGGCGGGGTACACGCCGGACGAGTACAGGCGTTCGACGAGCGGCGCCGGAACGGGAACGAGCGCCGCGGCAACGGCGATGGCGACAATGGCGGCGCGGAACATTTCAGAGTTCAGATTTCAGAGTTCAGATTGATTTCAGATTGATGATTCAAGAATTCTTGCAATCCCTCAATCAATCTGAAATCTGAACTCTGAAATCACTCTTGTCCAAATTAGCCGTGAACAAAAGAGGGGTTGAGCGCACCGCGTATGATGCTGATGGAGTCTCCCAACTTCATCCGATCACCGTGGAGGTCAACCCCTATGTCGAGATTCTGCAGTATCTTCAATCAGTTGCTCCAGCTTTTTCCGCGCGCCGAGTTTCAGAAAGCGGTGATCGACACGCGGGCGGAGCGGCACGCGCGCGGCTTTTCGTGTTGGGACCAATTCGTCGCCATGCTGTTCGCGCAGCTCGGGCGCGCGCATTCGCTGCGCGAGATTTGCGGCGGCTTGGCGAGTTGCGAGGGCAAGCTGGCCCATCTCGGGGCGGTGGCGCCGCGCCGGTCGACGCTCGCCTACGCCAATGCGCATCGGCCGTGGCTGCTCTATCAGGCTGTGTTCTACCAGGTCCTGGCGCGCTGTCGCGAGGTGGCCGGCGCGAAGCCGTTCCGATTCAAAAACAAGTTGCTCAGCCTCGACGCCACCGTGATCGATCTGTGTGCGGAGATGTTTCCGTGGGCGGTGTTTCGCCGCACCAAAGGCGCGGTGAAGCTGCATTTCACGCTCGATCACGACGGCTACCTGCCGACCTTCCTGGTGATCACCGACGGCAAGCACCGCGAGGGGCCGCTGGCGCGCGAGCAGCGGTTTCTCCCGGGGACCATCGTGGTCGTCGACAAGGGGTACATCGACTTCGCCTGGTTCGCGGAGCTGACGGCCGCCCAGGTGTTCTTCGTGACGCGGATGAAGCGGAATGCCGACTACACGGTCGTCGAGCGCCACGTGCCGCCGCAACACCGCGGCGTCGTGTGCGATCAGCGCATTCGGTTCCGAGGGCCGGTGACACGGCGGAAATATCCCGACGTGCTCCGCCGCGTCGTCGTCCGCACCCCCGAGGGAACACGCCTGGAGTTCCTGACCAATCACCTGACGCTCGGGGCCTCGACCGTGGCGCGGATTTACAAGGACCGGTGGCAGATCGAACTGTTTTTCAAAGCCTTGAAACAAAACCTGCGGGTGAAGACGTTCGTCGGGACCTCCGCCAACGCCTTGCAGATTCAAATCTGGACAGCGCTGATTGCGTTGCTCGTCCTGAAGTACTTGCAGCTGAAAGCGCGCTTCGGCTGGTCGCTCTCGAATCTGGTCGCGCTGCTCCGGATGAACCTCTTGGTCTATCGCGACCTCTGGACCTGGCTCGACGAGCCGTTTACCAGTCCGCCGGCGCTCGCCGCCCCCGTCCAAGGTGCGCTGGCGTTCAGCTAATTCGGACAGCATCCTCGGAGGTGTCGATTGCGTCGTGACTCCAGACAGCGAGATTGCGGCCGAAACCGTGGCGCGCTCAACTCGGTTCACGGCTAATTTGGACAGCACTGCTCTGAAATCTGAAATCTCAGGCGAGCTCACTCCGCAGGAACGCGAGCGTCCTCTTCCACGCGTCTGCCGCTGCGGCCGCGTCGTACACCTCGGGCCGATGGTCGTTGAAGAACGCGTGGTCCGCGTCCGGGTAGGTGTGAAACACGTGCCGCTTTCCGAGGCGCGTGAGCTCTTCGTCCAGGACCTTGACCGCCTGAGGCGTGACGAAACCATCCTTGCCGGCGTAGATCCCGAGCACCGGCGCCTCCAGCGCCGCGAGATCGGGCTTGATGTTGGGATGCCCGCCATAGAACACGACGCATGCGCCGACTTCGGGATTCTTCGACGCGGCGAACAGCGACAAGGCGCCGCCCATGCAGAAGCCGACGGTGCCGATTTTCTTGGAAGAGACTTCAGGCTGGGACGCCAGGTAGTCGATCGCGCCCGCGAGGTCGCGCTCGGCCTGATCCACCCGCAGGGCCATCATCATCTTGCCGGCCTGATCGGGCGACGTCGTGCTCTGGCCGTGGAAGAGATCCGGCGCGAGCGCGACGAACCCCGCTTCGGCACAGCGATCCGCGATCTGCTCGATGTGGGGGACGAGTCCCCACCATTCCTGAATGACGATCACGCCCGGTCCGCGTCCCGCCGGCCGCGCGAGATAACCGGGTGTCGTCGAGCCGTTCGTCTTGAAGGAAATCCTGTCGCCCATCCCGCGCCACAGTCTACCGGATCGATCAGTCGAGGCGCTGTTCTGCCTGTGCGGCGGGCGGGGCGGGCGATCCCGGCGTCGAGGGTGGCGGCATGTAGCGTTCCACCGGCCGCGTGTCGGACTCGCCGGCGATCAGACTGTTGAGGAAGAACGCGAGGCCAAGGACCATGAGCGCCCCGCCGACGCCGACGCCGGCACCCGGCGCGCCTCCGGCAAACGCGATCAGGATCATGAGGGCCAGCCCGAGCCCCATGACGATGACGCCTGCGCCGCGCGAGCGCGCCGACCCCCTGCGGATCACGACGGTGCGTTCGTGACGGGCCATGGCGCGCTCGAATCCCGTCGGATCGGCTTCGGGCGATGGCACGAGCCCTCGCTCGATCAGGGCAATGCGCTCACGGATTTCGAGCTCGCGCACACGTGCGCGCAAGAGCGTGCGAGTAATCAGGTAGACGAAGGCGCCGATCATCGCGGTGATGGGAATCAGGAAAATCATCACCGGGACCATGAAACGTTCTACATCGAACTCGTCCACTCGGCCTCCGCAGTCAGCATGCAGCTGTAGTCATTAGACTGGAACGTTTCGTGAATTGTTTCAGGTAAAACAAACGCCTGTGGCTCGTAGTGTCGGGGGCTCGCCATTTCGCGTTTGTTTTATAGGCGGCCGCGGAGCGGCCGCAACTAAGACAGCTTCCAAAGCCTCACCGATCAGTTCACACGGACACCGGCTTTGGAAGATGTCTACTGAAACAATTCGCCGGCCTGCGTGTTCTAATACGCTGGCGGATGGATCCTGCCACCGAGCGCGCACTCGTCGAACGGTGCCGCGCCGGGGACGACGATGCGTTTCGAGAGCTCGTTGACCTCTACAAGAACCTGGTTTTCGCCCTCATCGCTCGAACGGTCCAGGACCACGGGCGCGCTGAGGACCTCGCGCAGGACGTCTTTCTGCGCGTGCACCGCGGCCTCCCCTACTTCCGGGGCGAGGCCCGGTTGTCGACCTGGATCTACCGCATCGTCGTCAACGTCGTGGTGCAGGAGCAGAGCCGGCTCCGGCCGCAGGTGTCGCTGGACGACAGGCGCACCAGCGTCCGGCCGTCAGGGTCGGATCGGCAGTTCGGTGATTTCGAGCTCCGCGACCGCCTGGAGAAGGCCATCGCGCGCCTGCCGCCGAACTACCGGTTGCTGGTGGCGGCCCATTACTTGGAGGGCGTGCAGTACGAGGACCTGGCCGAGGCGCTGCAGATGCCGCTCGGCACGTTGAAAACGCAGCTCTATCGCGCGAAACAACAGCTGCGACGGCTTTTGGAGAACGAGCTGCGGTGAACCCGGTGGATTTCAGAGTTCAGAGTTCAGATTTCAGATTGAGTTCAGATTTGCTGAATGGCTCAATCTCAAAATCAATCTGAATTCTGAAATCTGAATTCTGAAATGCCATGTTCTGTGACGAAGCTCTCGAAGCTGTTGAACGCATCGCCGCCGGCGATCTGAACGCCGACGGCCGGATCGCCGAACATTTCGGCAGCTGTCCGGGCTGCGCCGCTGCGCTCGACAGCGCCAAACGCGTGGAGCGTCTGCTCCGCCAGCGTGACGTGCCCCGCGTGTCGCCGCAGTTCACGTCCATCACGCTCGGCCGCGTGCGGCGCGAGCGCTGGCGAAGCGATCAGTGGCTCGATGCCGGTTTCAACCTCGGCATCGCCGCGATCGTGGTCGCGATCATCGCAGCCGTCTGGATGATCCTCAACCGCAGCGGCCTCGCCGCGGTGAGCAACGAAGCCGTCGGACTCTTCGGCTCCGGCCTGCTGACGTTCGCCGGCCGGGTGGCACCCTCGCTCCCGCTCTACGCCGGCGCCGCCGCCCTGGTGGCCACCGCGCTGGGCATCTGGTGGTGGGCAGAGCGCGAAGCGTAGAAGGCAGGAAAGGCTGGAGGTCCTGCCCTTCCCGCCCATCCCCTGCGTGGTAACCTCACCTAGACCACTAGTTCGCGAAAGTGGCGGAACTGGCAGACGCGCCGGACTTAGGATCCGGTGGGGAAACCCTTGGGGGTTCGAGTCCCCCCTTTCGCACCATTCGACTCGCGAGCGAAGCGAGCGTAGGCGAAGGGTGCCCTGAGCGAGGGCGATATCGGGCCCGAGTCGAAGGGCTTCGATGAGCTCGCTCATGGCAGGCGCCCAAACCACATGAAGACTGAGTTCGCCGACATCAACGAAACCCGCAAGAGCGTCAAGGTCGAGATCCCCCAGGACGTCGTCGACGCCGAGATCGATCGCCTCGCGCGCGACTACTCCAGGAAAGCCCGCATCCCCGGCTTCCGGCCGGGCAAGGCGCCGGCGCGCGTCATCAAGCAGCGCTTCCGGGATCAGATTCTCCACGACGTTGCGCAGGACCTGATCCCGCGCGCCATGGACGATGTGTTGCGCGAGCGCGGGGTGGAAGCCATCGACACGCCCGACGTGCGGGACGTGACCGTCGAGGAAGGGCGGCCGCTCACCTTCACGGCGTCGTTCGACACGGTGCCGGCGTTCGAGCCCGGCGATCTCTCCACCATCTCGCTGCAACGCGCCGCGGTGGCGATCGATGACGAGGCCGTCAACGGCGCCCTGCAGCGGCTGCGCGACCGCGGCGCGCGGTTCGAGCCTGTCGAAGGCCGCGGCGTGGACCACGGCGACACCGTCGTCCTGGATCTCGAGCGCCGCGACTTGTCCGCCGTAGCACCGGGTGCGAAGGCGGACGGGAGCGGCAAACCCGACACGCACACCGACGTCAGCATCGAGCTGGGGGCCAAGGCCAATCCGCCCGGGTTCGACGAGCAACTGCTGGGGCTCGAGGCCGGCGCCACGAAGTCCTTCACGATCCACTATCCGCAGGACCACCCGATTGGGGAGCTTGCGAACACCGACGTCTCGTATACAGTGACGGTAAAGGGGCTGAAGAGACGCGTGCTGCCTGAGCTGGACGACGAGTTCGCCAAGGATCTGGGGGAGTTCGACACGCTGGACGCGCTGAAAATTCGCATCCGCGAGGATCTCGAACACGAAGCGCGGCACGAAGCCGACCGGACGCTGCGGGCCGATCTGATGAAGCAGCTCGCGCCGCGCGTGCCGTTCGAGGTGCCAGGCTCGCTCATCGAGCGCGAAATCGATCGCCGCGTCGAAGAGTTCGCGCGGCGGCTGATGGATCAGCGGATCGACCCGCGTCAGGCGGGCATCGACTGGAACGCGTTCCGCGAGAGCCAGCGTGAGACGGCGCGCAACACCGTCGCCGCGGCGCTCGTGCTCGACGAGGTCACCCGGCGCGAGCAGATCGACGTGAGCGACGAGGAGATCGAGCGCGAGATTGCGACCTACGCGGAACGCACGGGCCGCACGCCCGCTGCGGTTCGCGCCGCGCTGGAGAAAGAAGGCGGCGTCTCGCGGATCGCCGCTGGGCTGCGGCGAGAGAAGTCAATTGACTTCGTGATGGCCCGTGCTAAGATCGCATGACCTCGTTTTTCTCCCCGACAATCACCGAACTCAACTATGCGTGACCAGTATCCGGACTCGCGTATGCAACTCGTCCCGATGGTGGTCGAACAGACCAATCGCGGCGAGCGTGCCTACGACATTTTCTCGCGGCTGCTCAAAGACAGCATCATCTTCATCGGCACGCAGATTGACGACACCATCGCCAACCTCGTCATCGCTCAGATGCTGTTCCTGGAAGCCGAGGACCCCGACAAGGACATCATGCTGTACATCAACAGCCCGGGTGGCGTGATTACGGCCGGGATGGCGATCTACGACACGATGCAGTTCATCAAGCCCGACGTGCAGACGATTTGCCTGGGCCAGGCGGCCTCGATGGCGGCCGTGCTGCTGGCGGCGGGGGCGAAAGGCAAGCGATACGCCCTCCCCAATGCCAGAATTGTCATCCATCAGCCCCTGATGTCTGGCCTCGGCGGGCAAGCGACCGATATTGATATTGCAGCCCGGGAGATCCTGCGCATGCGGGAGCGCATCAACGAGATCCTGGTGTTTCATTCCGGACAGGCGCTCAAGCGGATTCAGGACGACACTGAGCGGGACTACATCATGTCGGCCGAGCAGGGTAAGGATTACGGTATTATTGACGATGTCATCCGCAAGAGAGCCTAGGGCAAAGGTCTGGGATCTAAGGGCTTAGCATGGTGAAAAAGGCTGGGGAAACCGAAGTCCTTCGGTGCTCCTTCTGCAACAAGGACCAGAACGACGTCCGCAAGCTCATTGCGGGGCCGACGGTCTTCATCTGCGATGAGTGCGTCGAAGTCTGCAACGACATCATCGCCGACGACAACCGCTTCGAGAATCGCGGCACGCGCTCGTCGCTGCCCACGCCCCAGGAGATCAAGAAGTTCCTCGATGAGTACGTGATCGGCCAGGAGCGCACGAAGAAGAAACTGGCGGTTGCCGTCTACAACCACTACAAGCGCATCGAGATCCAGAAGCAGCCCCGCAGCCGGAACGACATCGAGCTCACCAAAAGCAACATCCTGCTCATCGGTCCGACCGGCACCGGCAAGACGCTGCTCGCGCAAACCCTCGCCAAGCTTCTGTCAGTCCCCTTCACCATCGTCGATGCGACCACCCTCACCGAGGCCGGCTACGTCGGCGAGGACGTCGAGAACATCATCCTGAAGCTGCTGCAGGCGGCGGGCGGCGACATCGAGAAGTGCCAGCAGGGCATCATCTACATCGACGAAGTCGACAAGATCTGCCGCAAGGACGAGAACCCGTCGATCACGCGCGACGTGTCCGGGGAAGGGGTCCAGCAGGCGCTGCTCAAGATTCTCGAAGGCACCGTGGCCAACGTGCCGCCGCAGGGCGGACGAAAGCACCCGCACCAGGAATTCTTCCAGGTCGACACGACGAACATCCTGTTCATCTGCGGCGGAGCGTTCGTCGGCCTCGACAAACAAATAGAGCGGCGCGTCGGGAAGAAGACCTTGGGCTTCAAGGCGGACGTGAAATCGCTGCGCGGCCGCGACATCGGCGCGACGCTCGAGCAGCTCGAACCGTCCGATCTCATCAGGTACGGCCTCATCCCCGAGTTCGTCGGCCGGCTCCCGGTCATCGGGACCCTGCACGAGCTCGACAAACAGGCCCTCATCCAGATTCTCACGCAGCCGCGCAACGCGATCACGCGGCAGTACGTCAAACTTTTCGAGTACGAGAACGTGAAGCTCCGCTTCACCGACGACTCGCTCGAGGCCATCGCCGAGTCCGCGCTCGAACGCAAGATCGGCGCGCGCGGGCTGCGCATGATCATCGAGGACCTGATGCTCGATCTGATGTATCAGGTGCCGAACCAGAAGAAAGTCCGCGAGGTCACGATCACGCGCGAGGTGGTCCTGGCCAAGGACAAGCCCATTACGCTGATCGAGAAGGCAGGATAGCAAATTTGGTAATCGGGTAATCTGGTAATCGGGTAATTGATTGCCAGATTGGCAGCCAATTCCTCGATTCAATTACCAGATTACCCAATTACTCGATTACCCGATTCAGGAGTCACAGTTTGGAAGTCTACGAAACCCTCCCGATCGTTCCGCTCCGCGACGTCGTGGTGTTCCCGCACATGATGATGCCCTTCGTGATCGGGCGTCCCTCGTCGACCCGTGCGCTCGAGCACGCGCTGATGAAGGACAAGCGCATCTTCCTGGCGGCGCAGCACGACGCGTCGGTCGACGACCCGAAGCCCGAGGACATCTTCACGATGGGCTGCGTGGCGAACGTCGTGCAGAGCCTGAAGCTGCCGGACAGCAACATCAAGGTGCTGGTCGAGGGCGTGGACCGCGCCCGGGCGGTCGAGTGGAAAGAGGACAAGGGCTTCTTCCGCGTGGTCGTCAAGATGCTGCCCAAGCAGCGCGAGACGAGCGCGGACGCCGAACAGACGATGAGCCGCGTCGTGTCGCTGTTCGAGCAGTACGTCAAGCTGTCGAACAACCTGCACTACGACGCGATGATTGCGGCCGTCCGCGTGGACGACCCGGGCAAGCTGGCGGACACGATCGCCGCGCACCTGCTGGTCGGCGTGGACGAGAAGCAGAACCTGCTCGAAATCATCACGCCGATCGAACGGCTCAACCGCATCGCCGGCATTCTCGAAATCGAGGTCGACAAGCTCCAGGTGGATCGCCGCATCCAGTCGCGCGTGAAGAAGCAGATGGAGAAGGCGCAGAAGGAGTACTACCTCAACGAGAAGATGAAGGCGATCCAGAAGGAACTGGGCCGCAAGGACGAGAAGGGCAACGAGGTCGACGAGCTGAAGAAGAAGATCGAACAGGCCAAGATGCCGAAGGACGTCGAGGAGAAAGCGATCCAGGAGCTGAAGCGCCTGGAAGCGATGCCTCCGATGTCGGCCGAGGCCACCGTCTCCCGCAACTATCTGGACTGGCTGATCGCGGTGCCCTGGCACAAGAAGAGCCGCGAGAGCCGCGACCTGAAGCGCGCCGAGGAGATCCTCAACGAAGACCATTACGGGCTGGAGAAGATCAAGGAGCGCATCCTCGAATTCCTCGCCGTCCGGGCGCTGGTCAAGAAACCGAAGGCGACCATCCTCACCTTCTCCGGGCCTCCCGGAGTCGGCAAGACCTCGCTCGCCAAGTCGATCGCGCGGGCGATGAACCGGCAGTTCGTGCGCCTGTCGCTCGGCGGGGTCCGAGACGAGGCCGAAATCCGCGGCCACCGCCGCACCTACATCGGCGCCTTCCCCGGTCAGATCATCCAGATGATGAAGAAGGCGGGCACGATGAACCCCGTCTTCCTGCTGGACGAAGTCGACAAGATGTCGATGGACTTCCGCGGCGACCCGTCGGCGGCGCTGCTCGAGGTGCTCGACCCGGAACAGAACCACACGTTCCTCGATCACTACCTCGACGTCGAGTTCGACCTGTCGCACGTGATGTTCATCTGCACGGCGAACGTGCTCCACACCGTGCCCCAGGCGCTGCGCGACCGCATGGAAGTGCTGCAGCTCGCCGGCTACACCGAGATCGAGAAGGTGCAGATCGCGGAGAAGTTCCTGTCACCGAAGGCCGTCGAGGGCACCGGGCTCACGAAGGACAACATCAGCTTCGAGGAGGGTTCCTTCTCGACGATCATCCAGCGCTACACGCGCGAGGCCGGCGTTCGAAACCTCGAACGTGAGATTTCCTCGGTGTGCCGAAAGGTAGCCCGCAAGGTCGTCGTCCAGGGCAAGACCTTCAGCGAACAGATCACACCGGACAAGGTCACCGAATACCTGGGTGTCCCGCGCTTCCGTAACACGATGGCCGAGGAGACCAACGAGATCGGCATCGCGACCGGGCTGGCGTGGACCGAGGTCGGCGGCGAGATTCTCGTGACGGAAGCGACGCTGATGCCGGGCAAGGGCCACCTGACGCTCACCGGCAAGCTCGGCGACGTCATGCAGGAGTCGGCGCAGGCCGCGATGAGCTACGTGCGCTCGAAGGCCGAGGAATTCGGGATCGAGAAGGACTTCAACAAGCGGACCGACGTGCACATCCACGTGCCGGAAGGCGCGATCCCGAAGGACGGTCCGTCGGCGGGCATCACACTCGCGACGGCGCTCGTCTCGGCGCTCTCGCGCAACCCGATTCGCAAGGACGTCGCGATGACCGGCGAGATCACGCTGCGCGGCAAAGTGCTGCCGATCGGCGGCGTGAAGGAAAAGCTCCTGGCCGCGCACCGCGCCGGGATCAAGAACATCGTCCTGCCGAAGGACAACGAGAAGGATCTGGCGGACATTCCCAAGAACGTGCTGGATACGTTGAACGTCTACATGGTCCAGACGATGGACGAAGTCCTGAAGATCGCGCTGGCCGAGCCGCTGGTGTCGCGCCTGGGGACTGCAGAAGCCGCGGCGCCCGTTGAGACGATCGCGGACGACACGATTACCCACTGAAGATTTCCGCTGAGTTCGTGAAAAGCGCCGCCGCGGCAGACGATCTGCCGCGGGACGGCCTCGCCGAAATCGCGCTGGTGGGCCGGTCGAACGTCGGCAAATCGACCCTGATCAACGCGCTGGTGCGCCAGCGGGTCGCGCGAACGAGCGCGGCGCCGGGCAAGACGCGGCTGGCGAACATCTATCGCATCGCACGAGGCGGGGCGGATCCGTTCTACCTGGTCGATCTGCCCGGCTTCGGATATGCACGAGGGGGCGCCGCATCGGCCCGCGAGTTCGAGGAGCTGACGCGGGCGTTCTTCGGGCGGGAGGGGCCCAGCGCGCTCCTGCTCGTCGATGCGCGCCATCCGGGCCTGGCGAGCGACCTCGAGGCCTGGCGCTGGTTGCAACCCACAGTCGAGCGTGTCGCGATTGTTGCGACAAAAATCGACAAGCTCACGCGCGGCGAACGGATCCGCGCGTTGAGGGAATTTGAATCCGTGTTTGAAATGCCCGTACTGCCGGTGTCGGCGGTGACGGGCGAAGGATTGGACGACCTGTGGAAACTGATCGCGCAGCAAATGACGTCCGCGTGAAAGCGGACACGACCACCGCCACCCCGCAACAGCATCCGCCCAAAGGCAATGGACAAGCCACGACTCCCCCGCCGGAGAAACTGGAACTGTCGACGCTCAAGGATCTGAGCGTCAGCGAGCTGACCAAGATCGGCAAATCGCTCGACGTTCCAGGCGTGACCGGCATGCGCAAGCAGGAGCTCATCTTCGAGATCCTGAAGGCGCGCGCCGAGAAGAGCGGCCTGATCTTCTCCGAGGGCGTGCTCGAGGTGCTGCCGGACGGCTTCGGGTTCCTGCGCGCCCCCGACTACAACTACCTGCCGGGCCCCGACGACATCTACGTCTCGCCTTCGCAGATCCGCAAGTTCGATCTGCATACCGGCGACACCGTGTCGGGCCAGATTCGGCAACCCAAGGACGGCGAACGCTACTTCGCGCTGATCAAGGTCGAGGCGGTGAACTTCGAGCCGCCGGAGCGCGCGCGCGAGAAAGTGTTCTTCGAAAACCTGACGCCGCTCTATCCGCAGTCGAAGCTTTCGCTCGAGACCGAGGCCGAAAACCTGTCGGCGCGCGTGCTCGACATGATGGTGCCGATCGGCAAGGGCCAGCGCGGCCTCATCGTCGCACCGCCGCGGACGGGCAAGACGATGCTGCTGCAGAACATCGCCAACAGCATCACGCACAACCATCCCGAGGTGTACCTGATCGTGCTGCTGATCGACGAGCGGCCCGAAGAGGTCACCGACATGCAGCGATCGGTCCGCGGCGAGGTGATCTCCTCGACCTTCGACGAGCCGGCGCAGCGCCATGTGCAGGTCGCCGAGATGGTGATCGAGAAGGCGAAGCGGCTGGTCGAGCACAAGAAGGACGTCGTGATCCTGCTCGACTCGATCACCCGCCTGGCGCGCGCCTACAACTCAATCGTGCCGCCGTCGGGCAAGATCCTGTCGGGCGGCGTCGACAGCAACGCATTGCAGCGTCCGAAGCGATTCTTCGGCGCGGCGCGGAACATCGAGGAGGGTGGATCGCTGACGATCATCTCCACGGCGCTCATCGACACCGGGTCGCGGATGGACGAGGTCATCTTCGAGGAGTTCAAGGGCACCGGCAACCTCGAGATCCACCTCGATCGGAAGCTCACCGACCGCCGCGTGTTCCCGTCGATCGACATCACCAAGAGCGGCACGCGGAAGGAAGAGCTCCTCATCCCGAAAGAGGATCTGAACCGCGTCTGGGTCCTGCGCAAAGTGCTGACGCCGCTGTCCGCCGTGGAAGCGATGGAACTGCTTCTCTCCCGGATGGCCAAGACCAAGACCAACCAGGATTTCCTGTCGTCGATGTCCAACGGGAAGAGCTGAGTTGCGACGTTCGCCGTTCGCGCGGCTTCGCTGACGTTCGTCGTTCGTCGTTCGCTTGATCGCGAGGCCCTTCGACTCGCTCGTCCTGAGCTTGTCGAAGGACGAGCTCGCTTAGGACAGACTTCAGCCGAGCGTCAGAACATCCACCGCACGCCCGCGCGCAGGGATCGCGGCTCCAGCCAGCTGTTCGGCACGCCCAGATTCGGGCCCGATACGGTGTTCACGCGCAGCGCCACACCCTGATTCCGCACGTTGAACGCATCGACGAAAGCACCGACAGTCGCCACCTTTGGTGTCGGCTTCCAAGTCTTCTCGACGCGAAGGTCGAGCCCGTTCACCGCCGGAAGCTGGCGCGTGCCGCGCGGCTCGACGAAGATCCCGTTGAACTCCGTCTGCGGCCCGAATCCGGCGGCGCTGCGCGCCCACGGCCGGCCGCTCTGGTACCGATAGATCCCGCTCACGTTCACGCCCCATCGTGCGACGCGGTACGTTCCAAGCAGCTTGACGTCGTGAGTGAAATCCTGCGGCGTTCGCCCGTCCGTGTTGATCAGACGGTTGGGGTTGACGAAGACGCCGGTCACGCCGAGATCGCTGTTCGCCGCATTGCTATACGCCGCGTTGTTGTAGTTGCCGACGTGCGGGACCAGGTGTATGACGCCTGAAACTGCACGTTGTTCGTATAGCGCTTCGTGCTGATGAGCTGCACGCCCTGATAGCGGCGATATGCTGGCGGGTTCGTGAGCAACGGCGCCGATTGCGTCGCGTCTTGACCGAAATAGACCGTCATCGGACCGCCGTCGTCAGCGGTCCCGCGTATCCCGTCGGCGCCGGGATCCTGTGCCTGCACCGGCAGCCACGTGCGGGCCGGATCGGTGAACCCGATCGAGTCCTTGAACTGACGGCCGATGTACTGCACCCTGGCCGCAATCCCCCACGGCATCTGCCGCTCGAGCCCCGCGACGAACTCCTCGACATACGGGAACCGCGTGTCTGGATCGATCGATGCTCGCGCGGTCGTCGGAAAGCGGTACTCCTCCACGAATTGGTTCGGTGCGAGGATCGCCGCACGAATGTGTGCCGTCTGGCTGAGCGGATCAAGGAAATCGTAGAAGCTTGTGACGAACTGGTCGTGGTAGCGGCAGATTACGGTCACCTGTCCGACGTGCCCGTAGAGCCGGGCACGTCCGGCCCGCTCGTTGCAGAGCAATGGGCCTGGTCGAACTTTGCAAGGAGGGGGCAATGTTGTTCCTGGTCTTTCTTCTCCTGATTCTGTGGTTTCTGGGGTTCATGACGAGCTACACGCTCGGCGGATTACTCCACATCCTGCTGGTCATCGCGATCGTGCTCTTCCTGGTTCACATCATCCAGGGGCGCCCTATCGGCGACGCGTAGTTCAGTAGCTCCACCACGGCGTCGTCGTCCCTTCGGGCTTTTTCGAGATGATGAACTGCGCCATCTCCTTCAGCCGCTCGGCCGGCGTCAGCGGACCGCTCCAGCAGTGCGGCTTGCGGTCGCCGTACATGAAGAACCCTTCGTAGTGCGGGTTGGTCGTGGTCTTCATCCACTTCTCGAGCTCGGTCGTCGAGTTGTTCAGGTGGTAGGTGTCCATCGTGCCGGTGTAGACGCGGATCTTGTCGACGATCTTCGGACCGAGCGTCCGCCAGTTGCGTTTCATGTACTCGAGCAGATCGTAGTGCTCTTTCCAGTACCGGGCGACTGCCGGCTGCATCTCGCCGGTGCGCTTGTCGAACAGCGGCATCGTGTAGCCATCCTCGCCGACGGGGCCAAAGACGGCAGACCAGATGTCGATCTGCTCGCCCGAACGGCCGCGCGTGCCGCTCACCAGCTCGAAGTGGTTGCGCTGCTCCGAGGTCAGGCGGACGCGGCCGTCGGTTTCGCGCGAATTGATGGTCGGTTCGCGCCGCCACTGGTACTGTTTGTAGAAGGCGTTCGTGTCTTCATAGACGTTGATGCCTTCCACGTCCGTGAACGTCACCGAATCTGGGCAATAGGCCCAGGTGCCGCCGAAGAAATCCGGGTGCAACAGCTGCAGCGCGAGCGCCTCCCAGCCGCCGGTCGATCCCCCGGACAGCACCCGCGCGTAGGGCTCCCGGATCACCCGAAAGCGCTTCTCCACTTCGGGCAGCAGCTCCTGCATGATCGCGTCGCCGTACGGCCCCACGTTCGGCGAGTTCACCGCATACGAATCGTCGAAGTAGGGGTTGGGATGCTGAAAGGTCACGAGCAGCATGCGCGGGAACCCGTCGCTCATCCAGGTCTTGGAGAAATCGTTGCGCTCGTCGAAACCGTTCGGCGCCTGCAGGGAGAAGTGGCCCTGGATGTAGTTGACAGGGTAACTGATCGTTTCGCGCGCGTAGTCCTTCGGCAGCAGCACCACCGCGCCCAGGTAGATCGGCCTGCCCCAGAACTTCGTCAGCGTCGGGCTCTGGAACTTGAAGCGTTTCACCCACGCCGTGTCCGGCGGCACCACCACCGGCGGAAGCACGTCCGCGGCGCTCAGCTTCACGACACCGCCGGCTTTCGGATCGAGACGGACGCGCTGCACCGCGCTTTTCAGGTTGCCCGGGCTCCGCGTCCAGCGCTGCCCTTCCCATTGGTCGTCGTGCATCCAGACGGTGTGGCCGTCGGCGCGTTTGAACTCCGAGTAGACGTTGATGAAGGCCTGGACGAAGTAGTCGCCCGCAGGCAGATCTCGCAGGCTTGCGACTGGCGACCCGAGGTCGCTGCCGTCGATCGCCGCGGTCTGACCGGGTCCGAGCTTCTCGATGTCGCGGCCGAAGAACGGGACACCGGTCCGCCCGATCTGCAGGCGCGGTTCGTCCGTGTTCTCGCGCGCGATCATCACGTAGACGCGTCCGGTAATCGGGCCGGCGTGTGCAGACGCAGGAAACGAGATCTCGAATCGTGGTCCGGTGGTGTCGGCCGGCTCCGAGCCAGATCGAGGGGCGGCGCGCATCAAGCCACCCGAGACAAACATGGCGAGCAGGGCCGCGTTCAGGATTCTCGTCATTGTGTGAAGATTGTATATGCGCTATCGCTCGTTCGGCCGCACCGGCTGGCAGGTCTCGGAAGTCGGCTTCGGCACATGGTCCATGGGTGGGTGGACCGGATCCGACGATGACGAATCGCTGCGCGCGATGGAGCGCGGGCTGGCGCTCGGGTGTAATTTCTTCGACACCGCGTGGGTCTACGGCCACGGCAAGAGCGAGCAGCTGCTCGGACAGGCCCTTCGACTCGCGCGTCCTGAGCGAGAGCGCGTGTACGTCGCGACGAAGATTCCGCCGAAGAACATGAAATGGCCGGCGAAGGCGGAGTATCCAGTCAGCGAAACCTATCCGCCGGACCACATCCGCGAATACACGGAAAAGAGTCTGCAGAACCTCGGGATCGACACGATCGATCTCCAGCAGTTCCACGTCTGGAGCGACGCCTGGGCCGAGGACGAAGGCTGGCAGCGCGTGATGGACGATCTCAAAAGCGAGGGGCTGGTGGGAGCGGTCGGCATCAGCGTCAACCGGAGGGAGCCCACCAATGTGCTGAAGGCGCTCGCGACCGGGATGATCGACAGCGTGCAGGTCGTCTACAACATCTTCGATCAAGCTCCCGAAGACGAACTGTTCCCGTACTGCGAGGCGCACGGCATTGCGATCATCGCGCGCGTGCCATTCGACGAAGGCGGACTGACCGGAACGCTCACACCAGACTCAGTCTGGCCGGACGGCGATTTTCGGAACCTGTATTTCACGCCCGAGACCCTGGCAGCCACCGTCGACCGCGTCGAGCGTTTACGGCCGCTCGTGCCCGACGGCATGGATTTGCCGGAGCTGGCCCTACGGTTCATCCTCGAGCACCCGGCCGTCAGCACGACCATACCGGGTATGCGCCGCCCGCGCCACGTCGAGCGGAATCTGGCGTCCAGCGATGGCGCGCCGCTGCCTCCCAGGCTGCGCCAGGGACTGCGGGCGCATCGCTGGGATCGGCCTTCACTGACAGCGTAGGCTGCCCTGCTATATAATTAATAGTTCCGGATAGCCTAAGGAGCCCCACAGTGAAGGAAGGCATTCATCCCAAGTACCACGAGGTCGACGCGCGCTGTGCCTGTGGCGCCACGTGGAAGACCCGCTCGACCAAGCCGGAGCTGCACCTCGAAATCTGCTCGAACTGCCATCCGTTCTTTACCGGCCGGCAGAAGCTGATCGATACGGAAGGTCGCGTGGAGCGTTTCACGAAAAAGTTCGGCGCCCAGACATCGGAGAGCCGGAAGACCGCAGCGGCCGCCAAGAAGACCAAGGCGAAGAAAGAAACCGCGTCCGCGCGATAAGCGCCCGTCATCGTAGGGGCGGACCCGCGTCTGTCCGCCCGGGGCCGACACATGGGTCGACCCCTACAACTACAACAGACGTCCCACACTCATCTTTCGATCGAGCCTGGCCAGGCGGTGCTGCACCGCCTGGGTCCATGTCGGACGCGGCTCGTCGATCAAACTCCGCAGCGCGAACGCTCTGGCCGCGTCGAGGTCGCGCACGCGGTGCTCGTGGTGGATCGCGAGCGCCTCGGCCGCCTCGCGGTGCATGGCCGGCGGACAGCCGCGCGTCTCCAGCAACTGGCGCCAGCAGGCCGCCGCGTTCTCGAAATCACGCGCCCGCCGCCACGCGAGGGCGAGCGCCCGCAGGCTCTCGAGGCGCACCGCATCGAAGGCGCCGGCCGGCGCCGGCGACATCGCGATCGCCTGGGCGAAACACTCGCGAGCGCGGAGATCGAGGCCGGCGCGCGCGTAGGTCGTCCCCAACGCGAAGACCTCGCGCGCATCGCGGGCCGCCGCAGGGCCCAGCCGGACCAATCGCAGCAATCTCGCCGTGAGCGCCGCCAGCGTCAGCAGATCGAGGCGGTTGTGTTCGAGGACGGCCGCGAGCGGACGCGCGTCGCCGCTCCGGATGAACTGAAAGTAGCGCGCCGGAATTTCCGCCTGCGGCACGTCGCCGCGGCGGCGAGCGCCGAGCATCTGACGCTCGAGCGCGGCGAGCGAACAATCCCCTGGCCAGAACCGGCGCGCCGGGTGCAGCGCGTCCACGTGCGGAATGCCCGCCACCGACCACTCCACGCGGTGAAACAGGTAGCGTGTATCGAGCATCGGGGCGTCGAACGACTTCCCGTTGAAGCTCACCAGGGCGCCCGCCCCACCCAGCTCCTGCGCGACGACGTTGAGCAGCGTGCGCTCGTGCGCGGGCTGAGTGAGCAGGAATTGTTTCGTCACGAACGCGCGATCGCCGTCGAACCGCGCGCAGCCGACCAGAAACGCGTGTGTCCCCGCCCCGCCGCTCAGCCCCGTCGTCTCGAGATCGAAGAACACGAACGGCGCGGCAGCTGGAGCGCCACCCGCGAACAGCACGGCGTCGGGCGTGCCGTCGTGCACCCAGTCGGCGAGCGTCCCGACGGCGTCGCGTCCGTGCCGCCCGTCCGGAGCCAGGCGGCGCTGCACGACAAAGCATCGGGCGCCGCCGGTTTCGCGCCATTCGCCGCCGAGGGTCGTTTCAAGATCAACAGCTTGTAGGGGCGGACCCATGTGTCCGCCCTGCTGGTTCGGGCCGACACGTGGGTCGGCCCCTACAGCAGGATGAGGCTGCCTGACAATCCCGCGAATGCGATCGGCGAGACCACTCATACGGCCTCCGCGCGCTTCTCGATCGCAGCGTCGTTCACCAGAAGATCCAGGATGCGAAGCGCTGCGGCCTTGGCGAGCGGACCCGTGCTTCCAATGGGCCCTACGCAGCCGGGGCATCCCATCTCGCACGGACAGTCGGCGATGAGCCGGCGCGTGCTCGTCAGGAGCTCCTCGTGCATCTCGTGGAGCGGCGCGCTGAACCCGATGCCGCCTGGATAGTTGTCGTAGACGAAGATGCGCGGCTCACGCCCATCTTCCAGGCCGTCGATCGAGATGCCGATGTCGTGCCCGTCGCACATCAGGAGGAGCTGCGCGACCTGGCGGATGGCGTACGCGAGCCCAACGACGCCGTCGCGTCGATCATCAGCCGCGAACGGCAGTTGTCCCATGACGTCAGCTGGAATGGTCAGCCAGTACGACGTCGTGTGCATCTGCTGCTCCGGCAGGTCAAGCTCGCCGGAGCCCACGTTTTCGTTGGTGTAGAACTTGATCTTCTTGAAGCCAACGACACGCGAGACGACGTGAACCTCGCCGTGCGATCGAATCCCCTCGACGGCGAAGCAATCGATCTCCGTCACCTTTGAATAGGTGATCGCGGTCGTGTAGTAGTCGCAGTCGATCTCGCGGACGAACGCCTTCCGGCCTTCGACGTCGAGCCGCTCCACCTGATAGAGCTTCGCCTCGACGATGTAGATGGCTTTCGGATGGAGCGTCGAAGGGCCGCTCGTGAAGTCGGTCTCGCCAATCACGCGTGTCTCGTCGGTCGTGTCCACGACGACGAAATTGTCCGAGGTCACCGAGCGCAGGCTCACGGCGTCGGCCGGATACGATTCATTCGTCCACGACCAGGCCCCGCCGCGCTCGGGTTGATGGACGAGCCCCTGCTCCGCCAGCACGCCGAGGATTTCCTGCACGGGGTGGCGGCCGAACACTTCGTCGCCGCCGAACGGCAGCTCGAAGGCCGCACATTTGATGTGATCCACGAGGATGTGCAGGTTGTCGGGATCGATCAGCGCATGCTCCGGCGAGGCGTCGAAGAAGTACGACGGGTTGCGGACGACGAACTGATCGAGCGGCGCGCTGCTGGCCACCATAACGGCGGCCGAACGGTTCGTGCGGCGTCCCGCGCGGCCGGCCCGTTGCCACGTGGCCGCAATCGTGCCCGGATAGCCGGCGAGCACGGCGACGTCGAGCGCGCCGATGTCGATGCCGAGCTCGAGCGCGTTGGTCGAGACGACGGCGCGGACGGCGCCCTCGCGGAGCCCCTTCTCGATTTCACGGCGCCGGTTCGGGAGATAACCGCCCCGATAACCGCGGATCCGCTCCGTCGCGCCGGGGACGCCCTCGAAATCTTCCTTCAGATAGGTCGTCAGGATTTCGGTCGAGAGGCGGCTCTGCGCGAACACGATCATCTGGAGATCGCGCTTGAGGAATTCGGATGCGATGCGCCGCGTCTCGCCGAGATACGAGCGGCGGATGCCGAGCTGCCGGTTCACGACCGGCGGGTTCACGAACACGAAGCATTTCTCGCCGCGGGGCGCGCCGCTCTGATCCACGAGCTCGAACGGCTGCCCGGTGAGGCGCTCGGCCAGCTCGCGCGGGTTGGCGATCGTCGCCGACGAGCACAGGAACACTGGACTCGATCCGTAGTGCAGGCAAATGCGGCGAAGCCGGCGCAGCACGTTCGCGAGGTGGCTGCCGAAGACACCGCGATAGGCGTGGAGCTCGTCGATGATGACGTATCGCAGGTTTTCGAACAGCTTCGCCCAGCGCGGGTGATGCGGCAGGATGCCAGAGTGCACCATGTCGGGGTTGCTGAGCACGACATGCGCGCGCCCCCGAATCGATCGGCGCGCATCCTGCGGCGTGTCGCCGTCGTAGGTGAACACGCCAATCCCGTTGGACGGGTCGTCCTCCCCGCTGCGGGCCGCGAGCGTCTCGCACATCGCATGGAGCTCGGCGAGCTGATCCTGCGCGAGCGCTTTGGTCGGGAAGAGATACAACGCGCGGCTCGAGCGGTCCTGGAGAATCGCATGCAGGACCGGCGCGTTGTAGCAGAGCGTCTTGCCGGACGCCGTCGGCGTCGTGACTACCACGTGTCGACCGGAGAGCGCGTGATCGATCGCCTCAGCCTGATGCGTGTAGAGCTGGTCGATGCGGCGGGCGGCGAGCGCTTGTCTGAGTGAATCGTCGAGCGCGTCGGGGATCGGCGTGTATCGCGCCGTCAGCGCCGGGAGCCGCCGGAGGGCGGTGACGTATGCATCGGGCCGGTCGAAGTCGCCGGCACGGTCGGTCCCCAGCTTCGCCAGCGCCGCGTCGAGCGCGAGGTCGTGCGGTTCGCGACGGGCCGGCAGCACTGGTAGATCCTACTTTCTGGACCGCGCGCGCGCGGCCGTGTGAGTAAGACCCCCGTTCAAACCGTGCATGCGGATTTCCCGCACACGGCTTACCAAGGGGCATTGGGAGTACGACATTACACAGCCTCCGGGTACCGAATCGTGCCGCGCAGACGAACGAGACCGAGGGCGTGAAAGAACGACGGCGTCCATTGGTCGGCCTGGCCCCGACGGAGCTGGCGCCGGTGGCGTTGCAGCAGCAAGCGTTTGAGTCGCCACGCGACGTGGTCCTCGAGTTGTCCAAACTTGATGGCGGCATTCCCGGTGCGGAAGTACGCGCCCCAGCCGCGCAGCACCGGGTTGAGCTGCGCGATGGTGTCGCGCAGGTCCCGGTGACACACCGCCCGACACGTGAGGGCCTTCACGCGCTGCCGCACCCGTTGCATCGCGCGCTGAGATGGCCACCGCTGGAGGAAGTACACCCGTCGGTGGTGGTGCTCCCAGAGCGGACCGCTCATGCGCTTGCGCAGGTGACAGCCGAGAAAGTCGAAGCCCTCGCGGCCGCGCGACAGGTCGACCTGTCTCGTTTTCTCCGGATGCAGCTCCAGTCCGAGTCGCGCGAAAATCGCTCGCACATGGTGCTCGGCCTGCTCGCATGCCGCCTTCGTGTCGCACATGACCACGAAGTCGTCCGCGTAGCGCACCAGCACGCCCAGATGCGTGTACCGGCGCGTCCACACGGTGTCGAGCACGTGCAGGTAGATGTTGGACAGCAGCGGCGAAATGACGCCGCCTTGCGGCGTGCCCGCGCGCGTCGCGGTGACCCGGCCGTCTTCCATCACGCCTGCCTGGAGCCAGTGCCGTATCAATTTGAGTACCCGCTGGTCCGAGATGCGTCGGGCGACAAGCGTCATCAGCTTGCCGTGGTCGATGCACCCGAAGTAATCGCGGATATCGGCGTCGAGGACATGATTGCCCCCACGCGCGCCACGCGTGCGCAGTGTTTCCAGCGCCTGCGTCGCGTTCCGCTTCGGCCGAAACCCGTACGAGCACGGATGGAAGTCCGCCTCGAAAATCGGTTCCAGCACGAGCGTCGCCGCCATCTGCGCCACTCGGTCTCGGACCGTCGGGATGCCCAACGGCCGCTGTCGTCCGTCTACCTTCGGAATATACCGACGCCTCACCGCCGAGGGTCGGTACGTGCCCGCGTGCAATCGCGCACCGAGGTCGTCGAGAAAGGCCTCGACACCCCAGTGCTCGACGGCGGCCAGCGTCATCGCATCGACGCCCGCCGCGCCGCGGTTCTGCTTGACCCGTCTCCATGCTTCCCACAGGACGTCACGCCTGTAGATGCGGTCCAGCAAGGCATGAAAACGTCGGCCCGGTTGTCGTTTGGCCGCCCTCCAGAGTCGGCGTTGCAATTGGCGCACTTTGTCGAGGAACTCGCGTCCCTCGGGGTGGTTGGAACCGGTCCTGCCGGTCATGCCCTCGCGCGTCCTCGCTCTGCCGACATTGCCCCCGCAGGGACCCTTTGCTCCGCCCGCGTTATGCGTCGCGGGCCTCGCCGCTACTACGGTCCCCTCGGATTCCCGCTGCGCCGGGCTCGTTTTCGCCATCGGCTTATGCGAGCCGCGCTGCCCCGACTCGGGCCGCGCAGACGGGCCTCTCGTGTTCCGTTCGACTCCGTGTCCGCGTGCTGCGCCCCCTACCCCGCCGAGACCTGCGGCACATGCACCTCCGGACCAGGGCACCGCAGACGTGGCCTTCGCCGCGACATGACCGGCTCGGCTCTCGGGTTGTAAATGTGACGAGGCTGCAGGCTTCACGTGATGTTGCGGCCCGCGGACTGGCTCCCTCCGTGGAGGCTCTTGACACCCCGCTTGAGCCGCGCGAGTCTCCTCGCGCGCTTGGGGTCTGCTACTCGGCGCTCCGGCGCTTACCGAGGCAGGACTTGCACCCGCTGGAGCAGAACGACGTGATACAGACGCGTGCGCGTCTGCATCGTCACGACGCACCATGGCGGAGCATCGTACCAAGGCGAAGGGGGGCGATCAAGAGGTGAAAGTGCACACGACGTCACTTCACCTCCGTCCCACCCCGACCCTCCGTCCCACCCTCAACCTCCGTCCCCGGCGGCGGGACGGAGGTGTGGCAGGGGACGGAGGTTGGGGCGGGGACGGAGGTTGAGCTACGCTTCACCGCCATGGCTGAGTCTGCATCCGCAAAGCTGCCGCGCACACTGGGTCTGTGGAGTTCGGTCGCGCTCGTCGTGGGAATCACGATCGGCTCGGGGATCTTCCGGTCGCCGGCCGGCATCGCGCAGAAGGTGCCCGACCCGACGCTCGTGCTGGCGTTGTGGGTCGTCGGCGGTCTGATCACGCTGTGCGGTGCGCTGTCGCTCGCCGAGCTCGCAGCGGCTATGCCGGAAACCGGCGGCTTCTACGCGTATCTTCGCGAGGGTTGGGGGCGGCCGGCCGGGTTTCTGTTCGGCTGGTCGGAGCTCGTGCTGATCCGCGCGTCGGCGCTCGGCGGCATCGCGGTCGTCTTCGGCGAATACCTGCTTCGCAGCCTCGGAATCGATCCCGTCGAAAACTACGTGACGGCGCGCGCGCTGTCGGCGTCAGCCATTGCCTTTGCTGCCTGCGCCAACATCCTCGGCGCCAACATCGGCGCGGCCATCGTCGGCGCCTCCACGGCAGCGAAGTTTTCGGCGCTCATGCTGCTCGTCGGCGCTTCTCTCGCCCTGGGCGGCAGTCACGGGGGCAGCTTCGAGCACCTCACGGCGGCGGCCACCGGCCCCGTCACCGTAGGGGCGCTGGGTCTTGCCCTGGTAAGCGTCCTCTGGGCCTACGACGGGTGGGGCGACCTGTCGTTTGCCGCCGGCGAGGTCAAGAATCCGCAGCGGACGCTGCCTCGCGCCATCATCCTGGGGACGCTTGCCCTCATCGGTATCTATGTCATGACGAACGTCGCCTACCTCTACGTCAACCCGCTCGAGATGATCGCGGACCCGCGCAATCCGCTCGTGGCGGCCGACACCATGATGACGCTGTTCGGCCAGACGGGCGTCGTGCTCGTGTCAGTGTTTGTCATGATTTCGTCGTTCAGTTCGCTCAACGGGAGCATGCTGGCGTCTCCTCGTGTCTTCTTCGCCATGGCCGACGACGGGTTGTTTTTCGAGACGATTGCCAAGGTCCATCCCCGCTTTCAGACGCCGTACGTGGCCATCATCCTCGCGGCCGTACTCGGCATCGCACTCGTCATGAGCCGGAGCTTCGAGGCGCTGACCGAAACGTTCGTGCTGGCGATCTGGCCGTTCTATGCACTCGGCATCGGCGCCCTCTACCGGCTGAGGCGCCTCCGCCCGGACATGCCGCGCCCGTATCGGGCGATCGGCTACCCGGTCGTCCCGGCGATCTTCATCCTCTCCGTAGCCGCGTTCGTGATCAACGCGCTCATCAACGAAACGCTGTCGACCGTGATCACCTTCGCGGTGATTCTCGCCGGACTGCCGGTCTACTACTTCGCCTTCGGCGCGCGCGATCGCGCAGCTCGGCGCGCCTGACGACGCTCGCTGCTGAAAAATTTACACACGCGCGCGTGGTATTTCGTTGACGCCTCAAAAAACCACTGTTACTCTTTTTTTGTGGGACCGATACGTTCAAAGGAGGAGAGTGCAGATGGATGAATGCGAGCCGCGCGTGCGGCGCAGAGGTTTCTTCCTTCACTCACCGGACGGTGAGCCGGACGCTGGCGAGCACGAAAACCCCGAGGGCTTCGCTGTTCGCGTCCGCGTTCGAATCGGGCGCACAACCGCTTCTCGTCATGTCGCCGGTTCCGGCGGCCGGTCCCACAGCGAATCGCGAATCGAGAGCACGGTGCCCCAGATCAGATCAGGGAGCGTGACTGGCAGCCGTCAACGGGCACACTTGCCCCGCTGATCCAGCTGGCCCGAGGCGAGACGAGAAACGCAACGACCGCCCCGACTTCCTCGGGGCGGCCGAATCGCCCAAACGGCAACTCCCGCTTGACGAACTCGGCCATTCCGGCCGGATCTTCCTGAACCCGACGATCCCAGCTGCCCCCCGGGAACCGAATCGAGCCCGGCGCCACGCTATTGACGCGGATGTTGTGGACGGCCAACTGCTGCGCCATCGACTTGGCGAGGCTGATTTCGGCGGCCTTGACGGCGTTGTAGGTCATCCGTCCGCCCGATTCGCGGCCCCAGATCGACGCGATCATGACGATGGCGCCACCGCCGCGGCGGCGCATGTGCGGCACGGCCAGCCTCGACGCGCGGACGGCCGGGAACAGCGTCTGGTCGAACGCGTGCTGCCAGTCGGCGTCGGACGTGTCCACGATGCCGGCGCCGCGGGCCGCGCCGACGTTGTTCACCAGGATGTCCAGCCCACCGAAGCGGCGGACACACTCGTCGATCACCCGGTCCACGCCATCGCTGGACGATACGTCGGCCACCACCGGCTGGATCCGATCCTCGCCGTTGGCCAGCTTGGCGAGCGCAGCGGCTGCTTCTGAGAGCGCCGGCTCACCGCGGCCACAGATGGTGACGCGGCACCCTTCCGCGACCAAAGCCGTGGCGCACGCGAGGCCCAAACCGCGGCTCGAACCTGTGACGAGAGCGACCTTGCCGGCGAGATCAAGATCCATGAATGGCAGGATGGCAGAATGGCAGGATGGCAGGGTTTGGAGGACTGAGATTCCAATCCTGCAATCCTGCAGTGCTGCAGTCCTGCAATCTCATCGTTCGCCGCGGCCGGTCAGGTCGTTGAGCGTCCAGTCGAAGGGGATGTAGACCAGGCGGAAGGTGTTCTTGGAGAGCATTTCGCGCTCGATGGTCAGCAGTTTCGGCTGGAGCAGCGCGATGACGGCGCGTTCGATGGGACTCCTGGCGGCGAACGCGGCCGGGGCGGCGTCGGCATACTTGGCCGCGAACTCTTTCTCCCGCCACGAAAAGACCGAGCTGATCGAAATAGTATCGGCTTCGCGATCGATGCTGAGACATCGGGTTCGCGTCGCGCATTCCACCGCCGCTTCGGCAAGCTGCGTCTCGAGCCGTTGCGCCGTGAACGCTTCGCTGCGAAGCCGTCCGCTCCCCTGCGCGCCACGCCCGAGCGCGAGGAAGACGCGTGGATCCTGGAACGGCACGAGGATCGATTGCTCGATCTGATCGAGCGTGAGTGTTCGCCCTCCGACGCGGTGTGGCAGCCGCTCGAAGGCGCCCGGGATCTGACGGATGCTGTTCGCCGGATAATCAGCCGAGCGTTTTTGAATCGGATAGTGATCGATGACCGTCTGCAGGACGAGCGCGTTATAGGCGTTCAACCAGAAGGCCATGCGCTCTTCGCGGCTCAGGCGATCCACGGCCGCCGACGCGAGCGAGTTGACGTACCCGTCCAGCTTGGCTCGTTCGGTCTTCAGCGCGCGATAGTAGACTTCGCCGTCGCGGACGTACAGGTCGAGGACTTCATCGAGCGCACGCTGGCGCGCATCGCTCTGGGCGCGCGGAGTAGCGACCAGCGTCACGGCGAGCAGACAGGCGGCAACACAGTACAGACGCATGGTTCCATTGGCGACGTTCGTCGTTCGTAGTTCGTTGTTCGTGGTTCCGTGAACGTCGAACGATCAGCGAAGAACTCGAACGACGAACCACGAACGATCCACGTCGAACTATACCTGATGGTCGAGGAACTTCGCGAGCGCGGCATTGAACGCATCCGCGTCTTCGAGGTTCGACAGATGCCCGGCGCCGGGCACGACCACGAGCGACGATCCTGCGACCGCCTTGTGCATCGCCTCGGACACGGCGGGCGGCGTGAGCGCGTCTTCGTCGCCGACGATGATCAGCGTGGGCGCGTGAATCGACGCCAGCACAGCAGTCGAGTCGGGCCGCGTCCTCATCGCGTCGAGCGCGCCGACAACGCCGCTCACGGAATTCTCCAGCGCGAGCTCACGAACTCGCGACACGACGGCCGGTCTGTCGCGACGGGTGGTCTCGCCGATCAGCTTCGGCAGGACATCATCGGCAACGGCTGCGACCCCGTGATCGCGCGCAAGCTGAGCCAGTCGCACCCGATTGCTCGCGCTCTCGGGCGTATCTGCCTGCGGCCGTGTGTCGGCGAGCACGAGCGCGTGGACGTAGTGCGGCGCCAGTCGCAGCAACGCGAGCGCGACATACCCGCCCATCGAGAGGCCGACGACGACCGCGTCGTGGAGGTGCAGGCTGTCGAGGAGGTCGATGATGTCGGCCGCGTAGTCGTCGATGGCAGAAACTGCAGCGGGGTCTGACCCCAATGGCACAGATGTTGTGCCATTGGGGTCAGACCCCGGAGACACATTGCCGAACCCGCGAAAGTGCGGGGCGATGACCCGCCAGCCGCGATCGGCAAGAACGGCCAACTGCCGCTCCCACATGCGGGCGTTGAGCGGAAACGCGTGCAGAAGGAGAAGCGTGCCGCGACCTCTGACGTCTGGTCTCGGCAGCGCTTCGAGGTAGTGGACTCGCCCGGCTACTGGCACGCGCTCATTGTGAACGTTCCCCCGCCGCGCGTCGAGCCGGGCCAGGGGCCGGTGGTGATGCCTTCCCTAGCGGCGTTCGGCGCGTACCAGCGCGGCCAGCACTCGATTCTGGTCGTGCGACGAGCGGATGCGCTCGGCGGCGGCAACGAAGGCCTGACGCGTCGAGGTATCCATGGGCTGGGTCCCCAGGAAGGCCAGGAGCGTCTCCGCGCGATCGTGATCCGATTGCATCGACGCGACGAGCTCGAACACGGCGCGCTGCACGTCGGCGCTCGGCACGCCCTTCTTCGCGATGGCCGTGAGGACGCGACGGCGCTCGTAAGCCGACTGAATCGCGCCGACGGCGCTGAAGAACGGCTCGCGGACCAAGGGCTCGACGCCGAACTTGTCGATGTAGGTGGTGAGCACCTGACCGCGATCGTAGTCGGACTGAATGCCGCGCGTGACGCGGAGGATCGCCTGCTTCAGCTCGATCGACACCGATGGCCGGCTCATGAGCTCCGACAACACCAGCCGCTTGTCGTAGTTGGATCGCATCTGGCCGATCGCGCCGTACAGCTCGTCGGCGTCGGCCAGCTGGCTGTCTGAATTGAACAACGCGGTGAGTACCTGACGGCGGTCGTAATCGGACCGCATGACAGACAGGGCCTGCACGTAGGCCGTGGCGCCGCGCTGGTCGAGCCGGACACGGCTGGCGACGCGCTGCAGCACCTGGCGGCGATCGTAGTCGGACGTCATCCGCTGACTCGCCTGCGCCAATACCGGCTGCACGGATCCGGAGTCGAGCGACGCGTTGTCGACGAGCGCGACGAAGTAGAGCCGGCGCGCGTAGTCGCTCTCGAGCAGCGCGATCTCGTCGAGGACACCGCTTGCACCCTTCTTCGCGAGAATCGACTTCACGCGCGATTCGGCGCCAAGGCCCGAGCGCCGGACCAGCCGCGGCAGAATTTCGGCGAGCGCCCGTCGCGCTTCGTCATCCCAGCCGCGCGACACGCCCCCGACGTAGTAGTGCGCGTCAGCCGGCCGCCCGACGATCGGATCTCGATCGTGCGCGCGACGGAGTGGCTCGAATCGCGAATCGTGAGCTCGCCGCCGTCGGAGAGCGACTGCACGTCGGTCAGGTCGTCGGTGAACGTGATGGTGCCTTCACCCCTGACGTCCAATCGATTCGAACCGTCGCGCCACTGCATCCGCCACTGACCGTCGTTACTCGACATCGAGAACGATCCGGACCCCGGGGACGCGGGCGGTGCCGGTGGCGACGGTGGTGACGGCGGAGCGGGCGGACTCGGCGGCGCCGGCGGCTGCGGCGTTGCGGGCGGCGCCGGGGCGCGCGGACGGGCCGGTGGTGCCGGCGGTACGGGTGGCGCCGGAGGCGTCGGTGGTGCCCCCCACGCGGCCGCGTACGGCGGCTCGGGCGGCGTCGGCGGCTCTGGCGGCGTCGGAGGCTCTGGCGGTGTCGGTGGTTCTGGTGGTGTCGGCGGAGTTGGTGGCTCTGGCGGCTCCGGCGGGATCGGCGGCTGCCAGATGCGATATTGATCCCCAACGATCGCCGTCGCCGCGAGAAGCGGTCTCAGGATCTCCGTCGCGGCTGGGCTATGCCTGTCCTGAGCGAGCGAGTCGAAGGATGTCGGCCCGCGGCGGCCGTCGCGCTCCGCGCTTTGGCGTGCCTCGTTGAAGCCCGGCAGATCCGATGGAGCGCGAGGCTTCAGGCGAGCGTCTCCTTGCGTCGAGGCCGCACGCGCGTCGCCGCGCAGCGCGATCCACGACGGCAACTGCTGCACGGCCCCAGCGCCGGCGGTGAACACGAGTGTGAGCGCCAGCGTCACGGCCCAGCTCGGTGATCGACGCTCGTCGTGCAACGGCTCCCTGAGGATGCGGCGCACGCGTGCGAGAAGCGATCCGCCCGTCGCGGCCACCGCCATCGCCGTCGACGTCACGCGCCACGTTTCGAGCTCCGCCAGCGCCTGGGCGTAGCTCACGGCGTCGCCGCACACGCTGACCGCGATGTCGTCGCAGCAGTGCTCGCGCTCCGTCCGTATGCGCTTCGAGATCCACCAGACCGCGGGGTGGTAAAAGAGGAGCGTTTCCGCCAGCGTCTGCAACAGGTTCACGGCGTAGTCGTGACGCCGGATGTGCGCGAGCTCGTGGGCCAGAATCGCTTCGACCTGCGACGGTGTCAGCGCCGCGACCGCCGCCACGGGCAGAAGAATGACCGGTCGAATCCAGCCGACGACCGTCGGGACCTCGACGGCGATCGACTCGACGACGTGCGCGACCGACGGCAGGCCGAGGCGGGACGCGATCCGCCGGCACGCCGGCTGCCAGCGGGACGCAGCTGTCGCCAGCGCGACGCGATGCAACGTGTGCACGTGCCACCACCCGCCCGCCATGCGCGCGAGGAGCACCGACACACCCAGCAGCCAAATCAAGGCGATCACCTGAACGGCGCGATTCGGATCGTCAATGCGCAGGAGGCTTGCAGCGAACCCGGTCGGGCGACCGCTCTCGCTCGGCTGAAGCCTCGCGCTCCATCGATCCTGTGTGGCGGCTCGGCGCGCGACCGTCGACGGAGCGCGAGGCCGCAGCTGAGCGTCCTGGGCGGCCGATGGACCAGGCTCCCCTGCGAGAACGCGCACGTCGATCAGTTCCGACGTCTGGAGGATCCGCGCCGTGATGACAGGCGCCGCCACCATCGCGACCAACGCGGCACACGCAATCAGGTATCGCGCGTTGGCCGATCGGCGTTCCGCGAGCCGCAGCAGGACGGCAGCCACCATGGCAATCGCGCACCCCTGCCAGAGAAAATGAATCAGCGTCCAGCCGGCCGTCTGCAGAAAGGGGGTTGTCATCTCGCGCCTCCCCGCGGCTTGTTGAGCAGCTTCCGGATTTCGTCCAGCTCTTCAGGTGTGGCCTTCTTCGACGCCAGCGCCTGCAGGACCAGCTTGGCCGCGGACCCGTCGAACGCGCGCTCGACGAGATCGTTGACGAGCTGGCGCTGCGTCTGGTCCTCGCTGAACGCCGCCTCGTAGACGTGCGTGCGCGCCGACTCGTCGCGGACCACCAGGCCCTTTTCCGTCATGATTTGCAGGAGCTTCAAAACTGTCGTGTAGCCGACGGCCCGGTCCATCGTTTCGGCGACCTGGCGGACGGTGCTGCCGCCCCGTTCCCAGAGCACGCGCAGGATGGCGAGCTCAGTGTCGGTGGGCTTTCGAGTGGTCATATCCTTGGCAACCTTTGACGTCTCGAGCGGCGTCGCGTTCCCGATTATCTACGAGACATTTCGTAGTAGTCAATACGAATGTCTTCGTAGGAAGGTTCAGGGATGCTCGCGGTGCCAGGTGCCACAGTGCCACGGTGCCACAGTGCCACAGTGCCACAGTGCCACAGGTGACACGGTGCTTCGGAATTCAGGGTTGCCGAAGCGCGGTCAGCGGATCGACGCGGGTCGCGCGTGAGCAGGGGATCACGATCGCCAGGAACGCGACGATCGCGAGAACGAGCGAGACGGCGGCATAGACCATCGGATCCGCCGCGCTCACATTGAAGAGCAAACTTGCCAGGTAGCGGGCAAGCGCATAGGCCCCAGCGAGCCCGATCAGGATGCCGGCTGACGTCATGACGCCAGCCTGCCGCAGGACGAGGCCGAGGACGCTTGACGGCGTCGCGCCCAGGGCCATGCGCACGCCGATTTCGCGCGTGCGCTGCGTCACCAGATAGGCCATCACGCCGTAGAGGCCGGCGGCCGTGAGCGTCACGGCGACGAGCGCAAAGACGGCCAGCAGCATGAGGTTGAGCCGCCGCGGCGCGACCGACTGCGCGATGAGGTCGTCCATCGTTCGAATCTGTCCGACCGGCTGCTGGTTGTCCACGCCCGCTACGGCGCTTCGCATCAGCGGCGCCATCGCTGACTCGTCGGCGCTGGTGCGCACCACGACGCTGAGTCCGCGGATCAGGGCGGTGCCCAGCGCCGTGAACTCCTGCTGGAAGGGCATGTAGACTTCCGGCGTCGTCTCGGCATCGAGCCCATCGTGCTTGATGTCGCCGACCACGCCGACGATCTCCCTCCAGCGCGCGGGATCGCCGACGCTGATCCGTTCGCCGATCGGATTCATGCCGGGCCAGAATCGCTTCACCGCCGACTGGTTGATGATCGCCACGGTCGTGGCGTCGGCCGTGTCGCGGTCGGTGAACACGCGTCCGCGCACCAAGGGAATCCCCATCGCCTGGAAGTAGTCGGAGCTGACGACGCGAGGGTGGGCGCGAACGGGAAACGGCGACTCGATGGTCCGGTCTTCGACCTCGAGGTTCAGCCGCCCGTCGAGACCGGTGAACGGCGGCGCGCTCGACACCGCGACTCGTTCGACGCCAGGCATGGTCCGCAGACGATCGAACACCCCCTGATAGAACGCGACGGCGCGCGCGGGCTCCGCGTAACGCGACGCGGGGAGCGTCACGCGCATCGTGACCAGGTGATCGGGTCGAAATCCCGGCGAGACCTCGGTGAGATTCCAGAAGCTCGCCATCAGCAGACCCGCGCCGACCAGCAGCACCAGCGAGAGCGCCAACTCGGCGACCACGAGCGCCGATCGCAGCCTTCGGCCGCCGGCGCCGCCGCTCGTCCCTCGGGCGCCTTCGTTGAGCGTGGCGCCGACGCGCTCATCCGATGCCACGAGCGCAGGCGCCAGGCCGAAGGCGAGACCGGTCACGAGCGATACGACGAACGCCGCTGCGAGCACACGGGCGTCGAGGCTGAGTTGATCGATGCCCGGCAACTCGGAGAACTGTGCCGGCAGGATCCCACGGAGCCCTTCGAGCGACCACACGGCGAGCAGCAGTCCGACGGTTCCGCCCGCCATCGCCAGCACGAGGCTCTCCGTGAGCATCTGCTGAATCAGCCGGACGCGGCCGCCGCCCACCGCCATCCGGATGGCCAGTTCCTTCTGGCGGGTCGTGGCGCGCGCCAGGAGCAGCGTCGCGACGTTGGCGCAGGCGATGAGCAGGACGAGACCGACGGCGCTGAGCAGCACCAGTAGAGCGGTGCGAGTGTCGCCGACGAGCGCCTCGCGCAGCGGGAGCACCGCGGTGGTGTGGTTGGCGTTTTCGACCGGGAACGCCGCGCTGAGCCTCCGGCCGATGACCGCCATTTCCTCTCGCGCCTGCGTGAACGAGACGCCGCTGGAGCGGCGGGCCACAATCCTCAGGAAATGCGCGGCCCGCAGCGTGCGATCGTGCTCGTCAAGCGCAAGCGGCACGAGGAGATCCGGCTTCGTCGGCCACCAGAACCGCGCCGGCAGGACGCCGACGACTTCGTACGGGTTGCCGTCGAAGGTCACCGTGCGGCCGACGATCGATCCGTCGGCGCCGAACCGGCGCCGCCACAGCGCGTCGGTCAGCACCACGACTCGATGCCGGCCGAACGTTTCCTCGTCCGCGGCGAAGTCCCGACCGAATGCGGGTCCGACACCCAGGGCAGCAAGAAATCCCGGCGCAACCGCCAGGCCGCGCAACCGCTCGGGTTCACCGCTTTCAGTGAGATTGAGTGCGGTTTCGTTGTAGGCCGCCATGGCGGTGAACGACTGGCTGTCGCGCCGCCAGTCGAAATAGTCGGCGGGCGCGACGGGCCCGTTGATGCGCCCTTCGCGCGGCCGCGCCTCGCCCAGCGCCACGACTTCGTCCCCGCGCGCGAACGGCAAGGGACGCCAGAGCACGGAGTCCACGACGCTGAAGATCGCGGTGTTGGCGCCGATGCCGAGGGCGAGCGCCAGGACCGCCACGGCGGTGAATCCGGGCTGGCGGCGCAGCATCCGAAGCCCGAAGGCCACATCCTGTCGAATCGCGTCCCACATGCCCGCTCTCCGTATCTCGTCGCCAATCGGCGGGAGCGGCCGGCCGTGCACCGTCTTGTCCAGTCGGAATCGCCACGCGATGCGCACCGCCTGCGCCCAGACGGCGGCGCGTGCGCGGAGCCGCCCGTCGCGTCGCACCCGATCCGCGTACTCCTCGAGAAGGTCGCCCGCGATCGGCTCCCGCTGATCGGCAGGCAAACCGTATCGGAGAAGGGTCTCGACGCCGAGGGGCAGGCGCTGGTTCATCGGTTCACCCGATCACGCAAGCTTCGCTTCCAGTCCACGCCAGAGCGCCACCAGCGCTCGGCGGCTCTCTTTGAGCGCCTCGACAGCCGCCGGCCGGAGCGTGTAGTACCGCTTCGCGCGGCCGCCGCGCTCCGGTGTGGGATCGGCCAGGCGCGATCGGAGATAGCCTTTTGTTTCCAGCCGATCGAGCGTGATGTAGATCGAGCCCCGCGACACGTCCCGCCCCGTGCAGCGCAGGATCTCGTTCTGCACGGCAACGGCATAGGCCTCGTCGCCCAGGCGAAGGATGGCCAGCAGCACGACCTGTTCGAACTCACCAAGCGGAGACGGGTCGGTCATCGTTTTCAAATGCTGACATAGTAAGCATTCAAAGTCAAAAAAAGGGCGGCCCAGCGGCCGCCCCAGTCTGAAATCAGAAATCTGAAATCAATCTGAACTCTGAAATCTGAACTCTGAACTCTGAAATGTCAGAGTCCCCGTCCGCGCATCCCGCGTCCCGCGTTCTCGGTCGACGGCGGCACGATGTTCTTCGATCGCAGATACACGGCGGCGGTGCCGTACATCTCGTTGCCGTGCACGAGGACGCCGTACATCGCGGCAGCACGTGTCACTTCGTTCTGGCCCTGCTTGATCATCTCGGTCGCGTTGGCGTCCGTCACCTGGGCGAACACGTCGTCGCACAGCGCGAAGGAGTCCTTGAGCGCTTTCGTGACGTCGGCCTTGGTTTTCAGCTCCTGCTCGAGCTGCTTGCCGGCCATGGGATTCGGCACGCCTTTGATCGTGGAACACTGCCCGAACTGGGCCTGGGCGATGTGGGCGATGGCGGCCGCGAACGTGCGCGCCTCGGGGGTGGATCCTGGCTTGAAGCTGTAGTCCGCTTCGGGCATCTTCTCGGCGGCCTGGGTGAAGTTGTTCTTGAAGCCAGCGTATCCGCGCTGGAGACTCGTGGCGATACCAATCTTCTGTCCCTGCGCCGGCGCGCCGGCGGGCGGCTGGGCGGACACCGTGGCCACGAGGAGGAGAACGGCGGCCGAGACGGCAGACGTGACGTACTTCATCGGAAGCTCCTTCGAATTGTAAGAACCGGAACTCGTTACTGTACTACAACAACTTGCGGCATCGTGTCCCGTCGTGGCTCGCTCCATGCATCGGCGGTCGAGGAGGCAACCGTGAAGCTCATCGGTGTCCTGCTGATCGTCTTCGGCATCGTCGCCCTGGTCCTGGGCGGAATCCGTTACACAACGCGCGAGAAAGTCCTCGATATCGGGCCGATCGAGGCCACCGCGGAAAAACATCGCGAGATCCCGCTCTCGCCCATCGTCGGGATCGCATCGGTCGTCGGCGGCATCGTGCTCGTGGTCGTCGGGAGCCGGACGCGCGTCTAGCGCAGCCGACGACGAACGACCAACGACTAACGACCAACGACTAACGACTAACGACCAACGACCAACGACCACGCCTACTGCGTGATTCTGCCGCTCGCCGTCAGCGTGAACGCGAACCCCGGCTCGTCGCCGTTGCCAGGCGTCGTCGTGTTCTGGCGAAGCTCGACGTCGTTCACGAAGACGTTGCGCAGGACCGCGCCGGTCGGATTCTGGTCGCAGAAATTCTGATCGTTCACTCGAAACGACACGCGCGCGTCGACCGGCACGTCGTCGAAGACGATCTCGTACCGGTCGGGCGGAATGGGCGTCAGCGGAATCGCGGCGAAGGCGCGCCAGCTCGGATGGGTATGGGTCTCGCCGACGCAGACCGATGACGCCGGCAGGTCCGGGCGCCGCGAGGTGGACCCGCGAAAGACGAGCTTCACGTTCTGCGCGATCGTGGGCGACGAGGACGATCGCGAGCACGCGTCAAACATGCAGCCGACGAGAACGAGCGCCAGGCTCGCCCAACCGGCGCTATGCGCAGCCGCTCGTATTCCCACAGTTGACGCACTTGTAGCACGCCCCGCTGCGGATCATGATCGAGCCGCACGTCGAGCACGGCGGCGCGTCTTCCTGATTCTGAATCGTCGAGAACGGCTTGGGCGCCGCGGCGGCCGGTTGCGGGCGCGCCGGGGCGACGATGGCCTGCGCCGCCGCGTCGGCGGTGGTCGTCATCTCCTCGAGTTCCTTGCCGTTGACGCCCGCGTGGAACTGCGCCTCGGGCGACAGGAACTTCGACGCGAGCCAGCGGAAGATGTAGTCCACGATCGACTTCGCGAACCGGATCTCCGCATTCCGCGTCATCCCGGACGGCTCGAAGCGGACGTGGCTGAACTTGTCGACGAGCGCCTGCAGCGGAACGCCATACTGCAACGCGTACGAGATCGCCTGCGCGAAGGCGTCGGCAAAGCCCGAGATCGTCGATCCCTCCTTCGCCATCACCAGGAAGATTTCCCCCGGCTGACCATCCTCGAACAGGCCGACGGTGATGTAGCCCTCGTGGCCGGCGATGTCGAACTTGTGCGTGATGGCCTTACGCTCGTCCGGCAGCTTGCGCCGGATCGGCGTGCGGGCCATCGCTTCGACGTCCGCCCGGCTCAGGCCGGCCGGGGTCTCCTTGTCCTTCGAGGTGTTCAGCGGCTGCGTGCGCTTGCTGCCGTCGCGATAGATCGAGATCGCCTTCGCGCCGAGCTTCCACGACTGCACGTAGGCCTGCAGGATGTCGTCGACCGACGCGTCCTTCGGGACGTTGACGGTCTTGGAGATCGCGCCCGAGATGAAAGGCTGCGTCGCACCCATCATCTTGATGTGGCCCATGTAGTGGATCGACCGCTCGCCCTTGGCCGCCTTGAACGCGCAATCGAACACCGGCAAGTGCGACTCTTTCAGGGCCGGTGCGCCCTCGATGGTCTCGTTGACGTCGATGTAGTCCACGATGGCTTCGATCTGCGACGCCGTGTAGCCGAGCTTGCGCAGTGCCATCGGCACGGTCTGGTTGACGATCTTCATCAACCCGCCGCCCACGAGCTTCTTGTATTTGACCAGCGCGATGTCGGGCTCGACGCCGGTCGTGTCGCAGTCCATCATGAAGCCGATCGTGCCGGTCGGCGCCAGCACGGTGGCCTGTGCGTTCCGGTAGCCGAATTCCTCGCCCAGTTCCACGGCATCGTCCCACGACGTCTTCGCGGCCGTGTAGAGATCCGACGGCACGTTGCGCGCGTTGACGTCGCGCATCGAGTCACGATGCTTGCGCATCACGCGCAGGAAGGGCTCCTGGTTCTTCTCGTAGCCCGTGAACGGCCCGCCGTGGTCGCGCGCGATCCGCGCCGACTGCGCATAGGCTTCGCCCGTCATCAGCGCGGTGAGCGCCGCGGCGTAGTCGCGGCCGGCGTCGCTGTCGTAGGGCAGGCCGCGCGACATCAGCAGCGCGCCCAGGTTGGCGTAGCCGAGCCCGAGCGGCCGGTAGGCGTGGCTGTTCTTCTCGATCATCGGCGACGGATAGCTCGCGTTGTCGACGATGATCTCCTGGGCCGTGATGAGCGTGCGGATCGCGGCCTTGTAGCCGACGACGTCGAATTCGCCATCGTCCTTGACGAACTTCATCAGGTTGATCGACGCGAGGTTGCACGCCGAATCATTGAGGAACATGTACCTCCGAGCACGGATTGCTCGCGAAGATGCGATCCGTGTTCGAGCAGGTGTGCCACTCGTTGATCGTCGTGTCGAACTGCATGCCCGGGTCGCCGCAGATATGCGTGCCTTCGGCGATGAGGCGCATCAGATCGCGCGCCTTGTAGGTATCCATCACATCGCCGCTGGTGACCGCGTGCGTCTCCCAGTTTCCGTCGTCCAGCACCGCGCGCATGAAATCGTCGGTGACGCGCACGCTGTTGTTCGAGTTCTGGAAGAAGATCGACGAGTAGGCCGGACCGGTGAACGATCCGTCGTAGCCGGCGTCGATCAGCGCCCACGCCTTCTTCTCTTCGTCGACCTTGCAGTTGATGAAGTCCACGATGTCGGGATGGTCGGCGTCGAGGATCACCATCTTCGCCGCGCGCCGCGTCTTGCCGCCCGACTTGATGACGCCGGCGAACGCGTCGTAGCCCTTCATGAAGGAGACCGGACCCGATGCCGTGCCGCCGCCGGCCAGCAGCTCGCGCGAGGAGCGAATCGGCGACAGGTTCGTGCCGGTGCCCGATCCGAACTTGAACAGCATCCCCTCGGTACGTGCCAACGTCAGGATCGAATCCATCGTGTCGTTGACCGAGTTGATGAAGCAGGCCGAGCACTGCGGCGCTTTCTCGAAGCCGCAGTTGAACCAGACTGGACTGTTGAACGCCGCCTTCTGGTAGACGAGGATGTGCTTCAAGTCGTCGCTGAACGCGCGCAGATCCTCGTCGGTCGCGAAGTAGCGCTGCGTGCGCGCCCACTCGGTAATCGTAGTGACGACGCGGCCGATCAGCTGCTTGACGCTGCGCTCGCGCTCCGGCGCTCCGAGCTGGCCGCGGAAATATTTCGACACCACGATGTTGGTGGCCTGCTGCGACCAGCTCTTGGGAATCTCGACGTCGCGCTGCTCGAACACCACGTCGCCGCGCTCGTTGCCGATGACCGCCGCGCGCACCTCCCATTCGATTTCGTCGAACGGATCCACGTCCGCATCGGTGAAGAATCGCGGAAACGCGAGACCAGCCGCCGGCGCGGCGACCTTCCTCGCGCGGGGCGTCGCCTCCACGGCATTTCCATGGCTCTCGACGGTTTGGCCGGCACTGGCGGCGTGGAAGGGGGCGCGGTCCTTCATGTTCTGCTCCGTGTACTTCCGAGTCCGCGACCCGGAATCGGCGACCGCTTCCCACCCCGAGGAGGCGATGCCAAGCTTTTATGGAAATCGTTAGGTTGATCGGTCCGACGCCCGAGCCGACGGGCGCGAGAAGCTGGGAGGTTCCCGCATCGCAATCGCTCGTTTGGTTCGGCGGACAAATATGCGCTCAGGTAACTCCTTTGTCAAGCGTGTAAACACTATATATTGTGCGTCTCTTTTAGGGCAGTCGCAAGATGTTGTCACGGTGGAGCAGTGACATCACGCCGTAGCCCGCCGGTTATTGATCGGGCGGAGGCGGAAGTCCGCCTTCGCGCTCCGCGCTTCGGCGAGACAACCTTCGCGTACATCAACGAGCGACGGTTGGCAGGTGGGAGGCTAACGTTCAGCCTCCCGTGCACAGGCAGGTCCTTTGGAAGGTTCTTGTCCTCCCCGCAGGCTGCGGAAAGAACGGGGCTGCTTGGTTACTCAGCAAGCGTAGTGCCACGGCGTCCGCCGGGCCATTTTCCTCAGAATTTTCGAAACTGTTCGATTTGCGAGTGAAAAAATCACACCATACTGAGCAGATACCGTTCAGTTCAGTGTGTAGTGCGCTACCGTTCAGTGTGAAGTGCGCTACCGTCCTGCCAACTGATCCGCAATCGTCGCGGCTTTGTCGGCGAGGTTTTTCGCGAACACCAGATTCTTCGAACGCACGGCATCGTCCGCCTGCCGAATGAAGCGCTTGGCCGTGTCGTACTGAATCTTCGCGTCGGCGTTCAGCACGCGGTAGTCGATGTGGTTCAGCTCGTTCGTCGCGCGGGTCAGCGTCGCGCGAACACCCCGCTCGAGCTCCCCTTCCACGGTGGCCGGCGTCGTCTGCAGCGTGCTCGTCGCTCCGCGCGGCGGTTCTTCGGCCGGTTTCGGCGGCTCAGCGGGCTGGGGTTCCGGCTTCGGCGGTTCGGCGCGGGGCTGCTCGCGCGCCGGCGCCGGCCGGGGACGCGGCGGCAATGTCCGCGGCGGCTCCGGTGCCGGCTCGGGCGGCGGAGGCGGCGGGGCTTCGACGTCGACGGTCTCGACGTCGCGCTCCGGCGGCGGCGGCACGTTCAGCGGTGCGTCCGGGAGGTCGGGGACCGTCTTCGCATGCGCGCGCGCGCAGCCCGACAACAGCAGCAGACAGTGGCCAGCGACCAGTGGCCCGAACAGCCATCGCCATCGTGAGCGCGCGTGCATTGCGGACATGCTCATTGTCGCACTGACCGCTAGGCCTGCGGCAACAACACGCGAAACGTCGTTCCGACGCCCGGCGTCGACTGTACCTCGATCTCGCCGTCGTGCATCTGCACCGTACGATAGACCATCGACAGCCCGATGCCGCTCCCTTTTTCCTTCGTAGTGAAGTAGAGGTCGAAGATGCGCTGCAGATGCTCTGGGGCGATACCGGTGCCGGTGTCGGTGAATGCCACCGCCACGCGCCGGCCCATCTGACGCTCGCCGCGGATCCGGAGGGTGCCGCCACTGGGCATCGCCTGACACGCGTTCAACGCCAGATTCAGAAACGCCTGCCGGAGCATGCCAGGATCGCCGTTGACGTCGGGAACGCTGTCGCAATCGACCGCGAGCGCCACCCCCCGCTGCTCCGCTTCCGGCCGAACAATCGGCACGACCTCGTTCACGAGCGCGGCCACGCTCAGGGCCTGCAGCTTGAGATCCTCGGTCCGCGTGAATTTGAGGAAATCCTGCAGCACCTGGTCGAGCCGGCGAATCTCGCTCGCGATGACATCCACGTGCTGAAGCGCGGCCGGCGGAGCTGCGACAGTCGCCGTCGCGGTGGCTCGTGGTTCGACAAGCTCACCACGAGCGTGTGGCACTGCCGCTCGTGCTGAGCCTGTCGTCCCTCGACCAGGCTCGGGACGACCCTGAGGTTCTCGAAGGGTCGAAGGACGAGCGGGCACGAACTGCTGGCGCAGCAGCTCGAGGTGAATCATCATCGCGTTCAGCGGATTCTTCACCTCGTGCGCGACGCCAGCCGACAGACGTCCCAGCGCCGCGAGCTTGCGGGAGTATCTGACCGTCGACTGCACCTGATCGAGGTATTGCAGGTTGCGCGCGGTCACCATGATTCCCACCAGCTCGCCCTGCGGATCGTTGATCGGATGCGTCGTGACCAGCCGTTCGCCGCGGTCGCCAAACGTGGCCTGCAGCGGACCGTGCGATTGCCGGCTCGCCAATGTCTGTTCCGACAGCCGCCGCAGCGGATGCTCGGACTCGAGAATCTCCGTCAGCGGCGCGCCGGGCGGCGGCGCGGGAATCAGCTCGCGCATCGCAGGATTCGCGAACAGCAGCTCGCCGCGGGGATTGACGATCGCAACCGCGTCCTCGAGCTGCTCGACGGCCGATTCGAGGTTGGCCATCTGCGATCGATCGGCAGAGACCTGTGCGCTGACGGTGTTGAAGAACGTCCCCAGTTCTCCGAACTCATCGCCCTGATCGAGATCGAGCTTGACGCCGAACTCGCCGCGCCCCAACCGCGTCAAGCCGCTGCGGATCACGTGAATCGGCCGCAGCACGAGCTGGGCCAGCAGCATCGCCACCATGACCGCCACGCCGAGCGCGGCGAAGGCGGCGGCGACTGCCGGCCGGAGCGACAGGTCAAGGTCCTGGCGGATGAGCAGCGTCGAGACGCCGATCCGGATCGATCCGAACTCGGTGCCGGCCAGCAGCAGCGGCATGCGGAACTCGTAGGTGCGGCCCTGGCCCGAGTAGATCGTCGCGAGCTGCGAGAGGGCGGGCCGTGCGAGCAGCGCGATGAGATTGTCGCCCGGGGGCACCTTCTGGTCCTCTTGATCGCGGTCCGCGTCCGCCACGGCCAGGCCTCTGACGTCGACGATGGCGGCGGAGATGACGTTCTTCGAGTAGAGGCTGGACTCGAGGATCGCCCGCAGTCCCGGATCGGCACGCAGGGCATGATAGGGATCGTCGCCTTCGCTGACGACCTCGCGCGCCCGATGGAAGATGGCTTTGGCCAGCAGGTCGGCGCGCGCGCGGCTTTCCTCGAGACCGACGCTCGCCAGGCGCGCCAGGTGAACCAGGCTCAGGATCACGACGACGACGCCGACGATCGACGTGACGCCGAGGACCTGCTTGCCCTTGATACCCAGACGCATCTCGGTGCTCAGTGCACAGTGCGCAGTGCACGGTGCCCAGTGCGCAGTGCACGGTGCCCAGTGCGCGGTGCACGGTGCCCAGTGCGCGGTGCACGGTGCCCAGTGCACAGTGCACAGTGCGCGGTGCACCGAGCACCGAGCACCAAGCACCGAGCACCGAGCACCGAGCACTGAGCACTATGCGTCATCAGTCCTTCTTCGGCCTGAGCCTCAGCTTGTTCAGCTTGTTGTGCAGCGTTTTCAGGCTGATGCCGAGGATTTCCGCCGCGCGGGTCTTGTTGTCTCGCGTGTGCGCGAGCGTCATCATGATCAACCGCCGCTCGGCCTCCTCCACGGTAATGCCGGCCGCCAGCGCCATCGGCGCCTCGCGCGATGCCGGCGCCTCGCCCTCGACCACCGGCGGCAGATGCTTGGACTCGATCAGCGGACCCGGCGCCAGAATCGTGGCGCGCTCGATCACGTTGCGCAGCTCGCGCACGTTGCCGGGCCAGCTGTGCTGCTCGAGGAGGCGCATCGCCTCGTGATCCACGCCGGCGACGGCCTTCTGGTTGCGCGCGTTGAATTCGTTGATGAACGACTGAATCAACAGCGGCAGGTCTTCTTTCCGCTCCCGGAGCGGCGGCAGCCGCAGCGAAAAAACGTTCAACCGGTAGAACAGATCCTCGCGCAGCTTGCCCTGCCGCACCGCTTCGACCGGATCGGCGTTGGTCGCGGCGATGATGCGCACGTCGACCGACTGCTCCACGCGTCCGCCCAGACGCCGGAACTTCTGCTCCTGCAGGACGCGCAGCAGCTTCACCTGCGTGGCCGGCGTCATCTCGCCGATTTCGTCGAGGAACAACGTGCCGCGATCGGCGAGCTCGAAGCAGCCTTGCCGCCGATCGGCCGCGCCGGTGAACGCGCCTTTCTCGTGCCCGAAGATCTCGCTCTCCAGCAGCGTTTCGGGAATCGCCGCGCAGTTGATGGCGATGAACTGAAACGCCGAGCGCGGGCTCAGCTGATGAATCGTCTGCGCGATGAGCTCTTTGCCGGTGCCCGATTCGCCGGTGATCAGCACCGACGCGCTGGTGGGCGCCGCCTGCTCGACCACCTGGTAGATCTTGCGCATCTCGGGGCTGTTGCCGATGAGCGATCCGAACGTCCCGTGGTCGCGCAGCTGCCGCCGCAGCGCCTTGACCTCGCGCAGCGTCTCGAGCCGTTCGACGATCTTGTCGAGCAGAATCTTCAGCCGCTGAATGTCGACCGGCTTCGTCAGGTAGTCGTAGGCGCCTTCCTTCATCGCCTCGACGGCGGTTTCCACCGTGCCCTGCGCGGTCAGCAACAGCGTCGTGGTGTCCGCGCCCTGCTGTTGCAGCGCGCGCAGCAGACCGAGCCCGTCCATCCGCGGCATGACCAGATCTGTGATCACGATCGCCGGACGAAACGAGGTGACTTTTTCGAGCGCGTCCTCGCCGTCTTTCGCGGATTCGGCGGTGTAGCCCCAGCTTCTGACCAGCTGTTCGAGTCCCACACGCGCCGACGCATCGTCTTCGACGATCAAGACGCGTTCGGCTCCGGCGAGCACGACGTCCCCGGGCGTCATTTCCGGCTCACCCGTTGTCGTCGTCATCGCGATACCTCAGCCATGTCGTTTTTACATTCTGTCCGGCCGAGGCGCCAGCCGCAAGCTCAACTATCAGCGTTGTCAATCGAACTCAACCGAATGGCGGAGTCTTTGCACCATGGCTCATGCAGTGGTTTTCGACAGGAGAACATCATGCGAATGCTGACAACCGGAGTATTGGCCATTGGGCTGGTAATCGGTGGATGCACCCGTGGAGATACCGCGATCGCGAAGAACGCGGAAACGAGCGGAACACCTGCAGGAACCGCCGGCGCGACCGACACGGCGAAAACGTCTGACGCCGGCAACGCGTTGGCGCCGGCAACTTCCGCGGCCGCGACGGCGAAGAGCTCCGCAACCGAAGAAGCATGGCGCGACGTGACGATACCGGCCGGCACGACGCTGCCGATCGTCCTCGACACCGGCGTGGGGTCGGACATCAGTCGCATCGAAGGGCCTGTGAACGCGCACCTCGCTCGCCCGATCACGGTCGGTGGCCGCACCGTGCTGCCGGACGGGTCGCGTCTCAGCGGTGTCGTGACCGATGCGAAACGGTCCGGCAAGGTCAAGGGTCGGGCGCACGTTGCCGTGCGATTCGATACGCTCACGCCCGCGGGCGACGATGAGCGCTACAGAATCCACACGGCGGCGGTTGGCCGAACCGCGCCCGCGACGAAGAAGAAGGACGCGCTCACCATCGGCGCGCCCGCGGCCGGCGGCGCTGTGATCGGCGGGCTCGTGGGCGGCAAGAAAGGCGCGGCCATCGGCGCGGCAGCCGGAGGCGGCGGCGGCACGGCGGTCGTGCTGTCCACGCGCGGCAAAGACGTGCGAATGGTCCGCGGCTCGCGCTTGACGCTCCGGCTTACGCAACCGTTGACGCTGAGGGTGAGAACGTAATCGCCGTGTAGGTCCGGCTACAGCCGGACCCCACGTACCGCACCTGACGGGATTTCACGTTTGACCCCACGTACCGATGCGGTACGTGGGGTCCGCCTTTAGGCGGACCTACACGGATGCAGTACGCTACGGCGAGTGCTTCCCGAGTCCGACCCCGATCCGCTTCCCCCCGATCCATCTCCCCACCAGCAACGCTCCGTCGGTCGCACGGTCGCACTCCTCGAAGTGTTGTTGTGCTCCGACTATCCGACGCAGCTCGCGATCGGCACGACGCTGGCGGCATTCGGGTTGAACGCGTATGTCGCGCCGGGACGCCTGAATGTCACCTACGTCCTGATCCTGTCGCTCGCCGACAGCGCCGCGCTGATCGGCCTCGTCCTGCTTTTTCTGTACACGCACGGCGAAAAACCTCGCGACGTGCTGATCGGTCGCGGCCGCGTCCTGCAGGAAGTGGCGATCGGGATCCCGCTCATCCTCGCGGCGCTTGCGATCGGGCTCACGGTGCTGGTCGCCGTTCAGCGGTTCGCGCCCTCGCTGCACACGGTCGAACAGAATCCCCTGCAGGAGCTGATGCGATCGCCGCGGGACGCCACGCTCTTCGCCCTCGTGCTGGTGGTCGCGGGTGGCATCCGCGAAGAAGTGCAGCGGGCGTTCTTGATTCACCGGTTCGACGTCTGGCTGGGCGGCGGCATGACCGGCATCGTCGTGACCAGCGTGGCATTCGGCGCCGGTCACCTGCTGCAAGGCGTGGACGCGATGCTGGCTACCGGCCTCCTCGGGGCGTTCTGGGGCGTGGTCTATCTGCGCCGCCGCTCGTGCGTGGCGCCGATGGTGAGCCACTCGGGATTCGACCTGCTGCAGATCGTGCAATACATAGTCGTCAGCAGGTAGCCGTTCGACGTTCGGGGTTCGAGGTTCGTCGTTCTGGTTCGAGGTTCGACGAACGACGAACGACGAACGACGAACGTCAGCGTGTCAGATACATGTCGATCACCTCTCCGCGGCGGCGGAGACCAGCCATCCAGTCGTCGATCACTTGCGTTCGCCGATCACCCGCGGTCGCGAATCGCTGGTTCAGATAGGCGACGACCCGCAGATCCTGCCGCACGATTTCCCGCACGTGGTTTTCGTCGATCCCCGACCGCTCGAGCGTCGTGGCGAACGCTTGCGGCGACGAAAAACGCCCGCGCACGCTCGCGACGCCTCGATCGATGGCCCTGGCATCAGGTTCCGGCGGGGCGTAGCGATCCACTTCGGCCAGCACCAGCTCTCGATCCACGAGCTTGTTGAGCACGACGCGGATCGGATCGCCAGTGCCATCCGCGTCCTGTAATCCCAGCTCGCGCGCTGCGGTCACATCGCTCAGGAGAATAACCTGCCCACCGACGACGGCCAGAACGCGGTCGAGCGTCTCAGCCGAAGACACGGCCCCCAAACTCACGAAAAGGATCAAGCCACGAAAACATGAAAACACGAAAAACCGTCGTTCGTTTCGTGCTTTCGTGCTTTCGTGGCTGATCAAAACGCTTGTCCGAAGCTGACGAACCATGCCGTGAGTCCTTCTCCCTGCTGCCGATTCACCTTGAACCCGAGATCGAAGCGGATCGGGCCGAACGGCGATTTGTATCGCACGCCAGCGCCGACGGCGCTCCGCAGCTCGGTCAGATCGATCTCCGACGCGCGCGCGAACACGTTGCCCGTGTCCAGAAAGCCCACCACCTGCGAACCGCCGCGGATGGTCGTGCGCAGTTCGGCATTGAAGATCACGAGTCCGTTGCCCCCGATCGGCAGCCCTTCGCTGTCGAGCGTATCCACCGGCTGAAACGGCACGTGACGGATACCCAAGCGATCCAGCGCGAATCCACGCACCGTCGTATCGCCGCCCGCAAAGAATCGCTCGCTCGCCGGCAGTTGTCCGAGCGTGGTGAATCCCGACGCCATCCCCAGACGCGCGTTCCCGGCCACGACGAGGCGCGTGAGGCTGGGCAGCGTGCGAAACGCCTGCGCGGTGATGAACGATTTGACGAACCCGACCTCGGATCCAATGGCCTGGGCCGCGAGCTGCCCGTTGGCGCTCACGTACGCGCCCGACGCCGGGTCCACCGGGTCGTCGCGCGTGTCGCGGATCAGCGCCGCCGAGAACGACGACAGCAGGAACTGTGTGAACGTGCGATCGATGAGGGGCTGGTCGGCGGGGTCGACGCGCGCGTCGAAGATGCTCGTCTGCTGGATCTGGTAGTTGCCCGTGGCGCTGATCGCCGGCGTCAGCTGCCGGGCGATGGCGGCGCTCGCGCTGCGTCGCCTGAAGTTGAAGCTGGATCGAATCTGCTGCTCGACGGTCGCGTTCAGGAACGCGTCGGCGGACGTGTCGAACAGCCGCGGCTCGCGCAGCGTGCCGACGAACCGGTACTCGGTCACGCCCGCGCCGCTCGAGTGCTTCGAGTGCAGGCTGACGCTGGTGAAAAGATTGATCGATTGATTCCGCCCGAACAGGTTGCGGCGGCCGACCTGGAAAAACACGCGCGGCGCGAGATCGAGCTCGTCCTCCGTCGTGCCGTTCGAAGACGTGCCCGCGACCAGCCGGCCCTCGAGGCCGCCGCCGACCCCAACCGTCGTGGCCGGCGCCTCCTCGACGGTCACCAGCAGATCGCGCGCCGTTTCGTCGCCATGACGCAGCTCGCTGATCCGCACGCGACGGAACAACCCGAGCCCGCTCAGCCGCCGCTGGCTCTCGTTGATGGCCGCGAGGCTGAGCGGCCGCCCGGGCTTGACCTGCAGCTCGCGCTCGATGGTCTCGGTGGCCGTCCGGACGTTGCCGACGATCAGCACGTGATCGACGAGCACGCGCGCGCCCTCGCGAATCGCAAACTGCACCGTCACGCGCGTCCCATCGTCGGCGTAGTGCGGCGTCCCGTCGACGGTGGCATTCTCGTAGCCCAGATCCTGATAGATCGCCTGGATGGCGTCACGGTCCACGGCGAGCTGGCCGCGAACGAACGGTTCGCCGGGCCGGAGGCTGAGCCGCGCGCGCAGCGCCGCTTCGTCCACGGCGGTGTTGCCGGAAAAGTTCACGGCGTCCAATGTCGTCCGCGCGCCCTCGGTAATCGCAATGCGGACGACGACGGGAACCTCCGCCGCCGGATCGGGCCGGCCGCCCGTCATTTCGATCTCGGGTTGAAGGGGAACCACGTCCGCCGATTCGTACCCGCGCCGGACGTACAGCTCTCTGAGCATCGCGACGTCGGCGATCAGCTGGAGAGACGAAAACGGTTGCCCGGCCCGCAGGCGCAGCGCCGGCTGGAATTCCGCCTGGTTGATCGCTGTGCTGCCGCTGATCTCGTATTTCGTGACGCGGTACAACGGGCCGCGTTTGATGGTGAAGGTGATCTTCAGCTCCCCGCCGGCCTCGCTGCGGCGATGCGACGCAGTGGCGTCCTGGTAACCCTGCGACCGCAGAAACTCTTCGATCTGGCGGCTGGAGTCCTCGAGCAGGTCCTCGTCGACCGATCCCTCACGCTCCACCGGCACGAGCTCTCTGCGGCGATCGGCGGGCAGCTCGTCGGGCGGCTCGAAGACGACGCTGACCCGGGATCCCGGCGTGACCGTCAACGTCACCTGGGCGAGGCGATCCTGGTCTTCGAGATTGACCGATGATGCGACCTTTGCCTGGTAGTACCGCCCGGCGCGCAGCTCCTCCACGTATCGATCGATGCGCGTCTTGATCGCGTTTGGCTGATACGGCGCCCCGGGGCGCAGGCCGAGGCGCGCGATCAGATCGCTCCGGGCCCCGGGCGGTGGTCCGACGACCTGGACCGTGCCGATCGCGGTCCGCGCGCCCGGCTCGATCGTGAAGACGAGCGTGGCGCGCTCGGGTTGATGATCGATGTCGGCGCGTGGCGTGATCGACGCGTGCAGATACCCCCGCTCGCGCAGCACATCGTCGAGCAGCCGCGTCATGTCCGCGAGGCGGCCGAGCGGCGGCGATCCGCCGTAGCGATCGACGATCGCGCGGCGCAGCTCGTCGCCGTCGATGCCGGGGCGGCCGTCCGCGCCGACGAACCGGATCCGGGCGACGGGGTGAATCGGCGAGAGCTCGTAGCGCAGCTCGACGCGACCGTTCTCGAGCGTGGCGTCCACGCGCACGTCCTCGAATCGCGCGAGGCTGAAGAGATGCGCGACGGTCTGCCGGACATCGCCCATCGACAGCGGGCGGCCGGCCAGCGTCTCGACCACGCGCGTGAGCGCGGGATCGACACTCGGTCGTCCTTCGATCACCAGCCGAACAGAAGCGACGGGCTTACCGAGATAGTCGTCGATCGCGGCAGCGGCGAAACTTGCGCGAATCACGAAGACGACGGCGATCAGGATCGTTCGGCGTTCGACGTTCGGCTTGCGTCGTCGATCGTTCGACGTTCGACGATCCTCAGTCGACGAACGACGAACCCCGAACCACGAACGTCTGGCCTTACCGAGCATTTAGAAGACGCGCCTCACGCGAAATTCCAGCGCGTAGGTCTGCGAGTCTTCGTTGCGCGACAGAATCCACGAGAGGCGATCGCTCTCCTCGTACTCGAGCAGAACGATCTGATCGTTGATGGTGGTACCGAGGCTGCGGGAGAACGTGAGGTAGACGCGATCCGAGATTCGCTTGCCGATGGTCAACCGCGCCGTCGGGTTGAGCCGGGCCGTCTGCTGGTTGTAGGGATCGACGAGCGACGGCGCGAGCTGGAACGTGTCCACGCCGAACGTCTCCTTCGCGACCTTGTCCATTTCATCCCGCACCCGGCTCGGCAACTGGGTCGCGCGGGCCGTGAGGATGTCGCTCTGCGCCTGCGTCGGATTCTGCTTGGCTCGCAGTTCGGGCGCGAGAGAATCGGCGCCAGTCCGCCGCACGTCGCTGAACAACAGCGCCAGCACGTCGGAGGTGGGCAACGGCGGATCGGAGCTGAGCGTGGGCTGGAGTTGCTCGGTCGTGCCCGCGAAGCCGACGATGACGCGATAGGTCTGGCCCGGCACGCGGACGTTGGTTTCGGCCTCGATGTCGAAGAACGGCTCGATCCGCGCGGGGTTCGCGAAGTCCACCGACCCGTGCGTGATTCGGTACCGCCGCCCCTCGACCGTCACCTCGCCGCGGTCCACGTCGGCGTGGCCGATGATCGTCGGCCGATCGTAGGTGCCGCGCAGCGACAGATCCGCATTGGCGACGATGCGCGCGAGGTTGTTGTCGATCCGCAGCGTCGACGGCACCAGGATCTGCACGTCGAATCGGAGAGCAGCGGCTGGCGAGGACGCCGTGACCATGACTCCCGCCTCTCCCGCGGAACGCTTCGTGGCCAGCTCGTAGATGCTCGGCACGGTGATGCGCCGGTTGTAGACGGCGCTCTTCACGGTGACGAGCCCCCGCAGTACCGGCGCTTTGACCGTGCCCTGGACCGCGAGATCCGCATCGACCGTGGACCGGAAGTCTTCCGGATACCGGAGACGAACGTCTTCGCCGCGCACGATCACGTTCAGCTCGGTCGGCGTGTACCCCTCGAACCCGACACGCCCCCCGAATTGCACGCGGCCGCCGCCCACCATCGCCGACACATCGTCGAGTCGGATGCCGTCGGTGTCGAAGCGCAGCGTGCCGTTGATCGCGTCGAGCGACGGCGGCGCCGCGCCAGAGGCAATGCCCGGCGAAAAGTACCGGATGCGGCCGCCCGCAATCGTGGCGCTGCCGGAAAACACGGGTTGCTGCAGCAGCCCGTTGATTTCGGCCGCCAGCTCGGCGCGGCCCGCGACGCGCACGTCGTTCATCAGCCCCTGCGAGATCCCGAGGTTGCGGAGAAAGCCCTGGAGAATGCCGAGATTCGCGCTGCCCGCCGCTCTCAGCGCAATCCGTTCTTCCTGCAGGCCGACGCGGCCCGAGACGCGCAGCCGCGTGTCCTCGCCGACGAGGTCGAGCTCCTCGACGGTAATCACCTGCCGGTCGAACGTCAGGCGGATCGGCGACGCGTTGCGGATGTTGTAGTCCGCCGGTGCTTCCAACGCTCGAGCGGAATCGCGGTCTCTCAGCCGCATGTCCACGGTGTCGACCACGCCCTCGATCCGCAACCGCGTGATATCGGCCAGCGGCCCCGCCAGATGAATCGACCCCGTCGCCACCGCGGTCGTGTTCGGCGACAAGTTCGGCATGTAGACACGGACGTACGGCTCCAGCGAGCTGTCGTGGAAACGGAACGTGAGATCGGCGTCGGCCGCGGTCGTGAGCGCGATGCGGCCTGTCCCCGTCAAGGCGAGCCGAGGCGACGCGGCGTCGATCGTCCCGCTCAATTCCTGTCCGCGCAACGCGAGCGTCCCTGTCACCTGCTCGACCGTTTCATCGGCCACGAGCAGATCGTTGACGCGGAATCGGACGTCGTAGCGCGGATTGTCGAACGATGCGCTCCCACCCGCCGTGAACTCGGCGGTGCCGGACAATGGCAGGCGCGGCCAGTTCAGACCGGCAATCTCTTCGACCGGAATGCGCTGGCCGTCCGCGTCGAACGAGTAGGTCGAATCCCAGCCGACGAACGCCGCGCCCGTCACCAGCCCGGTCCCTTTCGCCACCTGCACGTTGTCGAGGCGGATCCCTCCGCCGTCGAATCGCACCGACGCGGTCGCCCGCTGGAACGGCTCGGCGTAGGCCTTCCCATCTTCAATCGTCATCCCGCCGAAACCGACCGGGCGTTGGTACTGGCCGGTGAGGTGAAAGTCTCCCGAGAGCCGTCCAGACACCGGATACCCGTCGATCCCGAACGCGTGGCGCAGGCTGTCCACATCCCGCCGGCTCAGACGGACGCGCGCGTCGATCTCTTCGCCACCGTCTTCGCGCGGATAGCCGGTCGAGAATCGGCCTTCGGCCGTAATCTCGGAGTCGCCCATGCGCACGCGTCCGCCGGTGACGGCGATGTACTTGTTCTCGAAGACGATCTGAGCGTCGCCGTTGCCCCACAGGGTGTCGAATGCGCGCAGCGACTCGCCGACGAATCGGCCCTCCACGCGCGGATTGCGGAACGAACCGAGCATCACGCCGTCGAACGTCCCGCGTCCGCCAAACGCGACCGGGCGCGTCGGCGCGCCGAAATCGGTGATGATCCCGGCCAACACCTGATCGCTTTCCTGCCAGTCCGCGCTCACCACTTTGAACGGCAGCCGCGATCGATCCCCCCACGCCGTCGATCCGTCGAACGAGACATAAGTGCGCTCCGTCGCAAAGCGGCCGCCCTCGAACGTCACCTCATCAGGCCCGAATTGATAGGTCACTTCTCCGGCGATCGGCAAATGCCACGTCAACGGTTCCGGCGCGACGGGGGCACGGTCGCCGGTCGCGAGCTCGGCCTCTGCGACCAGGCGCAGCGGCGGCATCAACTGCGACGGCGTCATCGTCGTGACGCCCACCGGAGGCGTCACGATTACGTGGCCGTTGCCACGACGCTCGGAGAATCGGCCGGACGGCCACTCGAGCAGGTTCTGCAGCGACGCCCGTCCCGCGAACCGCACTCCGCGCAGCTGCTCGAAATCCGTGAAGCGCGTCAGGTCGACATCCGTCACCGTCGTCTCGAATCGGTGCGAGGGGCGCACCTTCGCGCCAAGCGGTTTGATCGAGTAGGTGAATGTCGCGTCGCCGCCGTAGAACTTGGAGCCGGCGTCCCACACGTCGAACGCGTTCCGCGTCCAACGCAGCGATCCGTAGAGCGACGGGAAGCTGTAGGCGTTGACGCCGGCCAGCTCGCTCGTGAACGACCCCGCGAGATCCGGACCGTCCTTCGACAGGCTGAACGTACCGGTGAAATCGCCCTCACCGGACACGTCCCACCGTTCGTTCGTGAAGAAGCGCTGGCGCATCCGCGGGAAGTTGACGCGCGACTGTACCTGGTAGGACTGGTCGGGCCACCGCGCGAAATCGAGCTCGCCGCGGGCGACGGTCTTGGCGCCGTCGGTATCCAGATCGACGCGCGTGAGGTGGATGCGCGAGCCGTCGATGTCGAACCGCGCCTTCATGTTCGCCCACATCGGCTCGTAGCGCTGAATGCCGACCGTGCCGCCGCTGAAGCTCGCGGTGCCGTGATAGTTGGGCAGATTGCCGATCGTCACGTCGAGGTTCCGGCAGACGATGCCCCAGGGTGTCGCGTGATCTTCGTACAGGAACTGGCCGCGGTGCGCCCGCAGCCACTGCACGGTGACCGTCGCCCGCCGCGGCCCCTTCGACGGCTCTCCCCGGACCACACGCGGGAAGCTCTGCGCGCCTTCCCAGCGCTCGACGAGCATCTGCCAGTCGACGATCTCGACGGCCGTCACGAGGAACTCGGGCTTGGCGCGAAACGCCGGCAGCCAATCGAGCAAAACCGCGATCCGTTTCGCGGTGAAGAACGGGCGATCGCCCGGATGCAGCCCGTCGATCCGGATGTCGTCGGCCAGAAACTGGCCGGTCAGCAGCCGGATGCGCAGCGATCCGATGCGCAGCGGCCGATCGAGATACCGCGAGCCGGCACGCTCCGCGTACTCGCGCGCATACGGCCCCAGGTCGATGGTGATGGAAACGACGATGGCGGCCGACAGAATCGCGATGGTCGTCGTGATCCCAAAGCTGGCGTATCGAAGGAAGCGGTTGCCGCGGATACGCTGGAAGACCTTCACTGAATGACGATGAGCAGGGCGCCGGCCTCGACGGAAAGGCCCTCTCGCACGTGGACCTCCGTGACCGTTCCATCGCGGCCGGCGCGCAACTCATTCTCCATCTTCATGGCTTCAACAACGATGAGCGGTTGACGGGCCTTGACGGCATCGCCCGGCCGCACGAACAGCCGGACCACCTTGCCCGGCATCGGCGCCGTCATGCGAAGCGGTCCGGACCCTGCTGTTTCCTCGGCCTGACCCCACCGGCGGCGGCCGTCCACGGTCACCGCGATGGGGACCGTGCCAACCTGAATCGTAAACTGACCTGCGGCACGACCGGGGACAATGGTGACCTCTACGCCGGCCCTATTTTCCTCCTCGTTGTCCAGGATCAGCGACAGCGTATGGGCGTCGACGCGGGAAGCATCGACGCGCCAGGTGCGGCCATCGAGCGCGACTGCAAAACCGTCGCCCGCACGTTCCACGGCGACCTCGCGGATGCGACCGCCGACTTCAATCTCGTATCGCAATCAGCCTTACCGCATGCCTTCGCGGCGAGCTTCGGCCCGCCATTGGCTGAGATTTGCCGGCGGCGCCGCGGCGGAGACGTCCGCCGGCAGTGCCAGATGGAGCGCCGCCGCAATCGCCGCCAGGTCTTCGACGCCGGCCGTCGGCTCGACGAACGGCCGCCCGTTCCGGGCCTGAAGCAACTCGTCGAGGGACGACGTGTGGACGCGGCCCGCGACGAACTCTGGCTGCGCGAGCAGCCAGGTAAAAAACGGGACGGTGGTCTTGATGCCCGCGACCCGATATTCGGCAAGCGCGCGGCGCATGCGGGCAATCGCGAGCGGTCGGTCCTCGGCCCAGGCCACCAGCTTCGATATCAACGGATCGTAGAAGATCGGCACGTCGAGCCCGGCCGCCGCGCCGCTATCGTCGCGAATCCCGGGCCCGGCCGGCGCCGATAACCGCACGATCCGCCCCGGCGAGGGCAGGAACTGGTTGTCAGGATCCTCGGCGTAGATGCGGCATTCGATCGCGTGGCCTTCCGGCGTCACGAGCGACGCCGGGTCGAGGTCGAGCCGTTCGCCGCGCGCGATCCGGATTTGCCAGCGCACCAGATCGACGCGCGTCACCATCTCGGTGATCGGATGCTCCACCTGCAGCCGCGTGTTCATCTCCAGAAAATAGAAGCGCCCGTCTTCGTCGAGGAGGAACTCGATTGTGCCCGCGTTGGTGTATCCGACCGCGTGTGCCACAGCGGCGGCCGCGGACGTCATCTGCCCGCGCAGCGCCGGCGTCACCGCGATCGACGGCGTTTCTTCCACGACCTTCTGGTGCCGCCGTTGAATGGAACACTCCCGCTCGACGAACGGCAGCACCGTGCCGTAGTGGTCGCCGAGGACCTGCACTTCGATGTGGCGCGGGCGCGTCAGCCGCCGTTCCAGATACACGGCCGCGTCGCCGAATGCGGTGTGCGCTTCGGATCGTGCCGCGCGGATTGCGCCGGCCAGGTCCGCGGGATCGCTCACCGTCCGCATGCCCTTGCCGCCGCCGCCGGCCACCGCTTTCACGAGCAGCGGATACCCGACCGCTCGCGCTGCGGCCGCAACGTCCCCGTCGGCAAGCCCTGGTTCGAGCGGCTGCTCAGTCCCGGGCACCACGGGCACTCCGGCGCGCACCGCGGCGAGGCGCGCGGCGGTCTTGCTCCCCATCGTGTCGATGGTGTCAGGCGAGGGCCCGATGAACGTGAGGCCGGCGTCGCAGACGGCTCGAGCAAACGCCGCGTTCTCGGCGAGAAACCCATAGCCGGGGTGAACCGCGTCGGCGCCCGCCCGCCTGGCCACGTCGACGAGCCGCCCGATGTTCAAGTAGCTCTCTCGCGGCTCGCTCGGACCGATGGCGTAGGCGCGGTCCGCGTAGCGCACATGCAGCGCCGCGCGATCGCACTCGGAATAGACCGCGATGGGCGACAGCCCCATCTCGCGGCACGCACGGATAATGCGCACGGCGATTTCGCCGCGATTGGCGATCAGAATCCTTTGCACGAGAAGGGAATATTGTATCGCGGGGCGGCCACGCGGATCCGCCCCGATCAGAGACCGTAGGGCCGACCCGTGTGCCTGCCCTGAGCGCACATCCTTCGACAGGCTCAGGACGAGCGTCGAAGGGTCGGCCCTAACGCAGCGGGGGCGTAGCCGATGGCGGCTTGCGATGGTGCGTCGCCTGCTCGTAGGCATAGGCCAGCCGGAGCAGCGTGCCCTCGCTCCACGGGCGGCCGAAAAACTGCAGTCCCGCCGGGAGCGTACCGCCGTGGGTGTAGCCCATCGGTACGGTAATGGCCGGGAACCCCGTGCTTGGCGCGAAGAGCTGGTTGTTGTCGCCGCCGGGCGTGTTCAGGTCGCCGATAAGGCGGGGCGGGTTGCTCCAAGTCGGGTAAATCAGCGCGTCCAGCCGCCGCTCGTCCATCATCTTCAGCACCGCCTGCCCGCAGCTTCTCGCGGAATTCGTCGCGGCTTCGGCACCCGGCCGACTCCCCCGGCACATCGTCCGACGCCTGACTGCTTTCGAGCCGCTGCTGAATCGACGGGTGAAACCGCCGCGACTTGATGATCTCGTCGAGCGAGTGCATCGGCGCCTTGTCGCCGAGGCCGGCGAGGTAACGGTTGAGGTCGTACTTGAACTGATTGCAGCCGCCGCCCTGCGCGCGACGCATCGCGTCGAGATCGTCGACGGCGACGGGATCGATCACCTCGGCGCCCAGGTTGCGCAACTCGCCGAGCGACGCCGCGAAAGACGTCGTCCACGTCCGCGATCGAGCGTGGGCGTGTCGTAGGCCTGATGGAGCACGCCGAGGCGCGCACCCTTGAGCCCGTCGCGCCGAAGGGCCGCCGCGTAGTTCGCATCGACGTGGCCCTTGCTCGTGGCCGTGACCGGATCGTTCGGATCCTCGCCCGCGATGACCTGCAGGACGGCCGCCGTGTCTTCCACGGTCCGCGTGACGGCGCCGGCGATGTCCGCGGCCATACTCAGCGGCACGACTCCCGCGCGACTCACCAGGCCCATCGTCGATCGGAGCCCCACCAGCGCCTGATGCGCGGCGGGACCGCGGATGGAATCGCCGGTATCGCTCGCCAGCGCGACGGCGCCGAAGTTCGCGGCCGCCGCGGCCGCCGATCCGCCGCTCGAACCGGCGGTCACGCGCCGCGTGTCGTACGGATTGCGCGTGTAGCCGGGCAGGATGGAATTCACCGTCTCGATCGGGACTGAACGCGAATTCCGCCATGTTGGATTTCGCGATCATGACGCGCGCCGGCGTCGCGCAGGCGCTTGACGACGAACGCGTCCTTCCCGGTCATCATGCCCTTGAGCGACAAGCGATCCGGCCGTCGTCGGCATGTCGACGGTTTCGTAGTTGTCCTTCACGATGACCGGCACGCAGTGCAGCGGGCCGACCGGGCCCGGACTGGCGGAAGCGCCGATCGAGATCGTCGGCGGCGTCCAGCGCGTCGGGGTTGACCATCACGATCGCGTTCAGCGACGGCACCCTGCTTGTCGTACGCCTCGATGCGCGCGAGGTAGCGATCGACCAGCGACGCGGCAGGTCAGCGATCCGTCGCGGAACGCCGACTGGATCCGCGCGATGGTGGTTTCTTCGAGCTGAAACGGCGGCGGGTCTGTGCGGAGAGACTCGCCGCCGCGACAGCCGCGGCGGCGAGGAGCGGCATGCGCATCCGCGTAGTGTAGCGCGCAGGTCGGGCGGTCAGGCAGGTGGGGATGCGTCAGAGGCCTTCGCCCATCTGCGCGTACGCTGCCTACCCGCCTGCGCGTCTAGAAGCTGTACCTCAGGTTGAACTGCGCGGTCCGCGTCGGCCCGCCTCCTGCGAATGGACTCGCAGGATGAGGAAGGTCGCCGCGTCGCGCCGGTCGCCGTGTCGGGCTGTTGAAGTTGGCGCGGTTCGTGACGTTGAAGATGTCCACGTGCGCCTGCAGCGAGCGATTGCCGGGCAGCTTGAATCGATAGCCCGCGCGCAGGTTGACGATCTGGAAGTCGGGTCCGCGCGCGCCGCTCAAGCCGCCGTTGTTTTCCACCGTAATCGCGTCGGCGCGCGCGGGGTCGCCGCTGTAGGTGCCGGCAGGAAGCGGCTCCTCGAAGTTGCCGTTGCGATTCGGATCCAAGGTGCTGTCGGTGATCGTGAACGGCGTGCCGCTCTGGTACTGGTAGGCACCGCTGACGATCAGGCCCTTGGTGTGCGGCACTTCCACGCGATCCGCCGACCGACAGGATGTGTGGACGATCCTGATTCGACAACTGGAAGAGCTCGATCCAGGTTCAACGACACCGCTCTGGTGACCGGATCGATCGTCTGCGTATTGATCGTGTCGGTCGCGCCGGCCGCGCCGACGATGCCGTCGGCTTTCGAGTAGGTGTACGACACGCGGAACTGGTAGCTGCTTGCTGAAGCGCTTGTGGACGCTCATCTGCAGCGCGTTGTAGTCGGCGTAGCCGAGGTTCACGAGCTCGAGCACCGACGCCGTGAACCTCGAGTCCGGGCGCCGCAGCGTCGCCGTGCGGGCGGTGGTATCGCGGAGACCGGGGTTCAGCTCCTGCCGCATGTAGAGGTCACGGTATTCGGAGTGGATGTAGTCGGCGCTGACGGCGAGGTCTGCCGTGAGCTGCTTTTCAATCCCGATGCTGGCCTGTCGCGAATACGGCAGATGGCGATTCGGATTGTCGAAATTGACCGTGCCGGTGTTCTTCGTGCGTCGTGCCGGCCGGAAACATCTGATTGAGCAGCGCCCGGTTGACGACCGGACCGTTGACCAGGAACGGATCGGTCGGCAGCCGACCGGCGGACGGCCCGGGATCGACGTTGTTCGCGGGGAAATTCACCGTGAACGAGTTGGATGTGGCGCCGGCCGAGACGAGCGGCGTGAAGTTGGAATACGCCGTCTTCTGGAAGTAGAGTCCCCATCCGCCTCGAAGGACTGTGGTCGCGGCTCGATCGAGCGTGTAGGTACGCGCCCAGGCGCGGCGACAGGTTGTTCTTGTCAACCGGATACTGGTCGGGGTCGCTGAACAAGTAGATTGCCGGTCTGATCGATCGGGACGACCTCGAGGTCGTAGCGAAGCCCGAGGCTCGCGGTCAACCGACTGTTGAGCTTCCACTTGTCCTGCGCGAACACGCCGATTTCCTTGCCTTTGACCAAGTAGTCGGACACCCCAGGGACGCGAACCTGCAGGCGGTCCGGATAGGTGCGCGGATCAGCCGCATTGAAGTCCCGGTCGCTCGCGGAGAACGTGAACGTGCCGTTCTGAGTGCTCGCGTCGAACACGTGGAGCGGCAGGTAGTAGTAGCTCGCGCCGAACTTCAGGTCGTGCTCCCCTTTCTTGCCCGGCAGGAACCACGCGAACGTCTCGTCGAGCTGGTAGCCGGGGTCCATCCGGCGATTCGCGCGGCCGCTGACGCCGTCGGTAAACGTCTGATGCACGAGGCTGCGGCGTCGTCAACCACTTGATCGGAGTCGTCGAAATACCCGGGGTTGCCGAAGAAGACGTCTTCGTGCGTGAACGAGAACTTCAACGTATTGACCCTCGTGTTCGCCACCACGGAGTTCAGCGTGCCGACCATCGTCCAGTCGGTGTCGGTCTCCTTCTCGGCGCGCGACCGCGTGAAGTCGTTGCCGTGAACTGATTGCTCTGAGGCGACGACTCGCGGAGCCATCGCACGGCCCACGTGTTGTTCCGCGTTGATCTGATGATCGACGCGCACCATCCAGTTCCACACGTTGTCGTGCGTGAAGTCGGTGAAGTTCAGCTCCGGCCGGGCGTTGATGTTGATCGTCCGCGCCGCGGTTCTGATCGATGCGCTCGAGGTTCACGAAGTAGTGGAGCTTGTCCTTGACGATCGGGCCGCCGATGTTGCCGCCCCACTGCTTCTGCTGCGCTTCCGGCTTGGTCAGGTTCTGCTTCTTCGGCGAAGTAGTCGAGCGACGTCATCGACTGGTTCTGATTGAAGAAGAACAGCGATGCCGTGCAGCAGGTTGGTGCCCTGCTTCGAGACAGCGTTGACGACGCCGCCCGACGTCGAGCCGAACTCCGCGTCGAACTGAGCTGGTGAGCAGCTGGAACTCCTGCACCGCTTCGACCGGGTGTCCGCGCCTGCGCGCCGCCGTTGCCGTTGTTGAAGTTGTCGTTGTTGCCGGCGCCGTCGAGCATGTAGTTCGCGTTCTGCGTCGCCTGCCCGTTGACGCGGATGGAGTCGGCGCCGAACGAGTCGGTCGACATGCGTCGCCGTGATTCCCGGCAGCGCCGCCAGATACGACGTGAAGTTCCGGTTGAGCGACGGCATTTCGTTCAGCTCTTCCAGCCGTCACGCTGCCGCCGAGCTGCTTCGAGGTCGCGTCGACGATCGGCGACTCGGCGGTGACCGTCAACTCCTGCTCGATGCCGCCGACCTCGAGCTGCACGTCGATCGACTGGGTCTTCCCGACTTCGACGCGGACGGCGGCGCGGCGATACGCCCGGAAACCCGTCAGCTGCGCCGACAGCTCGTAGCTGCCCGGTGTGAGCGCGCTCATGAAGAACGACCCGTCGGCACCGCTGATGACCTCGCGGAACTGGCCGCTCGCCTCGTTCTTGGCCACGACCGTGACGCCGGGCAGTACCGCGTTCTGCGCATCGAAGACGCGCCCGCGCAGCTCGCCCGTGCCCTGCTGTGCGTAGGCCGAACCGACGACCAGCAGCCACACTCCCACGGCTGCCGCCGCTACTGCCGACAATCGATGCATGAAGTACCTCCGTCTGCGGGTTACCGAAAACTGCTGTACACGTAAAGCGCGTGAAATCAGAGGCGTCGCGCCTTGGCAGGCGGGTGCCTCTCACGACACATGCCACGCATGTTGATAGGAGACAAGCTGTGACACTCGGCGCGCGTAGCATGGAACGGCCGTTATTGCGAAGTCAACAGCCTTTTCGGGCATTTCGCCGGTCTGTCCGCCAATCCCTGTGGCGAGATCCAGCGCGATGGACTCGCGCGCTTTACAGCGGGATATTGCCGTGCTTTTTGGGCGGGTTCCGCTCGCGCTTGTTCTCGAGCCGCCGCAGCGCCGTAATGACATTCTTACGGGTCTCGCGCGGCCGAATGACTTCGTCGATGAACCCGCGCGACGCGGCGATGTAGGGGTTGGCGAACTTCTCGCGGAATTCGGCGACACGCTCTGCCCGCGCCCTTTGCGGATCGGCGGCCGCGTCGAGCTCGCGCTTGTACAGCACGTTGACCGCCCCTTCCGGACCCATCACCGCGATCTCGGCGCTCGGCCATGCGAAGTTGAAATCGGTCCGAATGTGTTTGCTGGACATGACGCAGTAGGCGCCGCCGTACGCCTTGCGTGTGATGACGGTGACCTTCGGCACGGTCGCCTCGGCGAAGGCGTACAGCAGCTTCGCGCCGTGGCGGATGATGCCGCCGTACTCCTGCACGGTGCCCGGCAGAAATCCGGGAACGTCCTCGAACGTCACCAGCGGAATGTTGAACGCGTCGCAGAACCGCACGAAGCGCGCGGCTTTCACCGACGCGTCGATGTCGAGCGTTCCGGCCAGCACCGCCGGCTGGTTCGCCACGATACCCGCTGACCGCCCGTCGAACCGCGCGAAGCCGACGACGATGTTGCGGGCGTAGTGTTGATGCACCTCGAGGAACCGGCCCTCGTCGACCACGGCGTGAATCACGTCGAGGATGTCGTACGGCTGGTTCGGCGAAGGAGGAACAATGCCATCGAGCGCCGAATCCTCCCGATCGGCCGGATCGTTCGTCGCGACCCTCGGCGCATCATCCACGTTGTTGCTCGGGATGTAGCCGAGCAGCTCCCGCAGGAGGGCCACGCACTCGCGATCGTCCGCGACGGCGAAATGCGCAACGCCGCTGGTCGCGTTGTGGGTCATGGCGCCGCCGAGCTCTTCCTTCGTCACGTCCTCGTGCGTCACCGTCTTGATCACGTCAGGACCGGTGACGAACATGTAGCTCGTGTTCCGGATCATCACGGTGAAATCGGTAATCGCCGGCGAATACACAGCGCCTCCGGCGCAGGCCCCCATGATCGCGGAGATCTGCGGCACGACCCCCGAGGCGAGCGTGTTGCGCAGAAAGATGTCCGCGTACCCGGCGAGCGAGAGCACGCCCTCCTGGATGCGCGCGCCGCCGGAATCGTTCAACCCCACGATCGGCGCGCCGAGCCGCATCGCGAGATCCATGATCTTCACGATCTTGGCGGCGTTGGTTTCCGAGAGCGACCCGCCGAAGACCGTGAAGTCCTGCGCGAACGCGCAGACCGGCCGGCCGTCAATCAGCCCATGCCCCGAGACGACGCCGTCGCCGGGGATGACGTGCTGCTCCATGCCGAAATCGCGGCAACGGTGGGTGACGAGCTTGTCCAGCTCTTCGAAGGTGCCTGGGTCGAACAACAGGTCGATGCGCTCGCGCGCCGTCAGCTTGCCGGCGGCGCGCTGCCGATCGATCCGATCCTGACCGCCGCCCAGTTCGGCGAGGCCTTCCAGTTGCGCCAGCGTGTCGAGAGGATCTGTCATGGCTGATGGCTGATGGCTAATGGCTAATCGTCGATGGTCGATGGCTCCGAACGTTGAGCCATCAGCCATTAGCCATCAGCCATGTCACGCTTTCACTGCCTGAGCCTTCTCCCAATCCTTCAGGAATTTCTCGAGGCCGATGTTGGTGAGCGGGTGATTGAACATCTGCTCGATCACCGCCGGCGGACAGGTGGCGATGTCGGCTCCCATTTTCGCGGCTTCGACGACGTGGATCGGGTGGCGGCAGCTGGCGACCAGGATCTCCGTGGTGAACTCGTAGTTGTCGTAGATCGCCACGATTTCGCGAATGAGCTCCATGCCGTTGGTGGCGATGTCGTCCAGCCGGCCGACGAACGGGCTGATGTAGGTGGCGCCGGCCTTGGCGGCGAGGAGCGCCTGGGCGGCCGAGAAGCACAGCGTCACGTTGACGCGCGTGCCCTCGCCCGAGAGCGCCTTGCAGGCGCGAATGCCGTCGCGCGTGAGCGGCACCTTGACGACCATGTGCGGGTCGATGTTCGCGATGTCGTGTCCCTGCTGCAGCATGCCGGCGAAGTCGGTGGCGGTCACTTCGCCGCTGACCGGCCCTTTCACGATCTCGCAGATGCGCTTCAGGTTCTGCCTGAAGTCGCCCGGCTCCTTCGCGAGCAGCGACGGGTTCGTCGTCACGCCGTCGAGGATGCCCAGCGCGGCAATCGCCTCGATGTCCTTGATGCTGCCGCTGTCGACAAAGAGTTTCATGGCTACTCCAAAAGCTCTACCACGGGGGACACTGTCGGATCACGGAGGGCACGGCGGCCCTATTTTATGCTGTGTCCTCAGTTTGTGTCCGTGTTCTCCGTGTTAGCGCCTTCCCTCGATCACCTTGCGGTTTCTTCGACGCGTGCCGACAACAGGCTGAGGTTGCCGGCCACGTCCACGGCCCGCACGGCGTAGGCGAAGCGCACGCTCGACGGCGTGCGATCCTGAAAGGACGTCTCCTGAATCGGGTCGGTGATGATCGGTTCCAGCGTCTCCGCTGAGAGAGGTCCTCGAAGCACGATATAGCCGCGAATATCGCTCTCGGGGTTCGCGTCCCAGATCAGGCTGATCGCGCCTTCGCTCGGGATCGCCTGCAACCCCTGCGGCGCGGCCGGCGCGAATGTGTCGGTCAGCGTCACGCACGCAGGAGCCGATTCGGTGCCTTCGAGGCTGGCGTCATCGATCGTGACGAACGAGCGCACGGCGTAGCAGCGGCGCTCGCCCCAGGCGGCGCGCGGTACGGCATGGTGCGGCTCCTTCACGGGACTTCCCGTGAGGCGCGTGAGCGCGGGCGGCGCGGTCTCGGACACTTCGTACACGTTGTACGAAACTATCGGAACCGACACGCCGATCGGCGTGGACGGCAGAACGTCGCCGCTTGCAGCCGCGGTGGCGAGACCGAACTGAATCGGCGGCCACGCAATCGTCACCGTCTTCTCGTCGTACGTCACTTTTGGCGTGTCGGGCGCCGGCGGCGAGTCGATCATCGACACCACCGCATGCGCCGCCGCGGCGTTCCTGCCTTTGGTCGTCACCGTTATGCCGACGTACACACGCGTCTTCTGCGGCAGCACCGGTGCGAGCAATGGCCCATCAGTCGCAGGCACGCCCCCCGGCTTCGAGTCCTGGGGCTTCTTCAGACTTGCGAGGTCGACCGGCTGCAGGGCCTCTGGTGTGAGACGGTCCGTGACGTGCGCGCGCGCGCCTGGGTCGAGTCCCGTCCCGCGCAACTCGACGTCCTCCGCTTCATCCGGCTCGACGGTCTGATTCGGATCCACGGGCGCCTTGACCGGCACGCTCGCGATCTTCGTGCCGAACTTGACGATGTCGGCCTCGTTCAGCGCCTGCGTCGCGGTCATCCCGTACACGTCGATCCGCGACACGTTGGCCGGCCGCGTCCCGTCTGTGTTCGCCGCCGGCACGACGAACTGGATGTCCACGACGCCGCCATGCCGCTCGGCTTTCATCTCGGCGGGAGCGTTCGGTTGTTTCAGAAGGGGAGGAAGAGGAGGGCCTTTTCGGCCGCACCCAGCCAGAAGACAGAACGCACAGGCCGCCAAGACCGCGAAGCCACCATTGCACGCAGAGCGCGCGGAACACGCAGAACGCTCATGGTTCGACAAGCTCGCCATGAGCGCTCGTCCTGAGCTTGTCGAAGGACGAGCGTCCGGTCTCACAGAATGTACCGTGACAGGTCCTCGTTCTTCACGATGTCGGCGAGCATCCGGGTCACGTACGCGTCGTCGATGGTGACCTGCTTGTCCTCGAGATCGGGTCCCTCGAAGGAGATCTCGTCGAGCAGTTTCTCCATCACCGTGTGCAGGCGGCGCGCGCCGATGTTCTCGGTGCGCTCGTTCACGATGCTCGCGAAGTCGGCGATCCGGAGGATCGCATCGTCGGTGAAGGTGAGCTCGATGCCTTCGGTCTCCATGAGCGCGATGTACTGCTTCACGAGCGCGCTGCGCGGCTCGGTGAGGATGCGCACGAACTCGTCTTTGCCGAGCGGCTCGAGCTCCACGCGGATCGGAAAACGGCCCTGCAGTTCGGGAATCAGGTCCGACGGCTTCGACACGTGAAAGGCGCCGGCGGCGATGAACAGGATGTGATCGGTACGGACCATCCCGTACTTCGTGTTGACCGTCGTGCCTTCGACGATCGGCAGGATGTCGCGCTGCACGCCCTCGCGGCTGACGTCGGGTCCGTGGCTGCCTTCGCGGCCCGCGATCTTGTCGATCTCGTCGAGAAAGATGATGCCGGCCTGTTCGACGCGCTCGACCGCGCTGCGCGCGACGCTGTCCATGTCGATGAGCTTCTGTTCCTCTTCCTGCGTCAGGTGCTCCAGCGCCTCGGGCACCTTCACGCGGCGCTTCTTGGTTTTGCCCTGAAACAGTCCGGGCAACATGTCCTTGAGGTTGATGTCCACCTCCTCGACCGACGACCCGGCAATGATCTCGAACGAGGGAAACGATTTCTCGCGGACGTCTATTTCGACGAACCGGGTATCGAGGCGGCCGGCGCGGAGCTGTTCGCGGAAGCGCTCCCGCGTCTGCTGCTGTTGGTCGCGAACGGCGCCCGGGTCTTCGTCCGGCGCGATCGGGCGCGCGGGCGGCAGCAGGATGTCGAGCAGCCTGTCTTCGGCGTTTTGCGCGGCTTTCGAGCGCACTTCTTCGAGGCGCGCCTCGCGAACCATGTCGACGCCCAGCTCGACGAGATCGCGGACCATCGACTCGACGTCGCGGCCGACGTAGCCGACTTCGGTGAACTTCGACGCTTCGACCTTGAGGAACGGCGACTGGGCAAGGCGCGCGAGCCGGCGGGCGATCTCGGTCTTGCCGACGCCGGTCGGTCCGATCATCAGGATGTTCTTGGGCGCGACCTCTTCGGCGAGCTCCGGAGAGAGCTTCTGGCGCCGCATCCGATTCCGCAGCGCAATCGCCACCGCGCGTTTGGCCGCGCCCTGGCCGATGACGTACTTGTCGAGCTCCGCGACGATCTGGCGAGGCGTCAAGGCGTCGGCCGCCGTGCGCGTCGTTTCCGGAAGGAGAATGGCCACTACAACTCTTCCACCACGATCTGGTTGTTTGTGTAGATGCAGATCTCGCTGGCGATCGCCATCGCCTTCTCGGCGATCGCTCGGGCGTCGAGGTCGGTGTTGTGCGCGAGCGCTTTGGCCGCGGCGAGCGCGAAGGGCCCGCCCGACCCAATCGCCACCAGCCCGTCGTCGGGTTCGATCAGGTCGCCGTTGCCCGACAGGAGAAACGTGGTGTTCTTGTCGAGGACGACGAGCATGGCTTCGAGACGGCGAAGAATTCGATCGGTTCGCCAATCCTTTGCCAGCTCCACGGCGGAGCGTTCCAGATTGCCCCGATACTGCTCGAGCTTCGACTCGAAACGGCTGAACAAGGCAAAGGAATCGGCCGCGGACCCGGCAAAACCGGCCAGAATCCTGTCGTTGTAGAGGCGCCTGATCTTCTTGGCGCTCTGCTTGACGATGGTCTGGCCGAACGTGACCTGGCCGTCACCCGCGAGCACGGCCCGCTCGTGATGCCGCACTGCGAGGATGGTCGTACTGTGAAACACGGTCGTCGTCCGACTGTATCGGCCGGGGATCGAGGTGTCAAGAAAACGGGACTGCTGCCCCCGCACGGAGACACCTGTTTCCAAATTTCCGCGTGCAAACATGGCCGTTTGGGCCGATACTGGACCGATCTCTCGCGCAACAGACTGGCAGCGGAGTTGCCTCGTGCTGAAGATGAGGTTCCAGCCATGAAGAGAACATATCCAGCGTGGTCACTGCTGACCGGGGCGGCTGTGGCGATGGTCTGGCTGACGGCGATGCCTGCGCCGGCGTCCGCACAAGGCGCCATGGGCGCGGCGGCGGCAGCAGCCGCGGGTGCAAGCGGCGGTGGATCGTCCAGCGGCGGATCGAGCGGCGGATCGAGCGGAGGGTCGAGCGGCGGTTCAAGCTCGTCGAGCGGCTCCTCGGGCGGCTCGTCGGGAGGGGGCGGCGCCATCAGTTCCGCGGGGTCCCGCGCGGCGGGGTCGCCTGGCCGGTCGGGCGCCACAGGTGGCAGCGGCTATTCAGCACCGCGTGACGGCGGCTCGACGGACATCGGGCGACAGCGGCGCCACCAGCCGTACGGCAGCCCGTTCGGGCGGTGCCGTCGGGCGGGCCGCGTCCGAAGCCGCGAACAGCGTGCCGGACTACGCGCGTCCGCGCGACGGGCGCGAGCCGGTCGGCACCGCCGTTCCGCGTGGATCGGTTCCGACGACCAATCGTCCCGGCACCGTGGTGATCGTTCCGGGCGGGTACTACGGCGGCTACTACGACCCGTGGTGGTACGGCGCGGGCTACACGGGCTACTACGGTGGCTACTACGACCCGTGGTACGGGGGATATCCGACGTATGGCGGAGGGTATGGCGGCGGGTACCCGTCGTATGGCGGCGGAGGCACCTACTACCCGCAGGGGTCCTACAACGAAGAAGGCTTGCTGCGCCTGAAGATCAAGCCGCGCGACGCTGAGGTGTGGGTCGACGGGTTCTTTGTCGGCGTCGTGGACCAGTTCGACGGCCTTTTCCAGCGTCTGCACATCGAGAGCGGCACGCACCGCGTCGAGATTCGCGCGCCCGGCTACGAGCCGCTGGTCGTCGATGTCCGGATCTCACCGGACCATTTGACGACGTATCAGGGAGAGCTTCGCCGGATTCCCTGAAGAACGTAGAACTTAGAAGGAAGAAGTTAGAAGGACATCGACCCAGGACATCGATCGCAGTCCTTCTGACTTCTAAATTCTAAATTCTAAGTTCTTACTTCGTGAGCAGCTTCCTCTCGATCGGAAACACGCCCATCCGCACCCACTGAGTGTTGCTGTACTTCGCGGACAGGTCCACTTTGGCGTCCACGAAGTGCGTGTTCTGGAGCATTTCCTGGCGGGACTGATCGCTGCCCGTGTATCCGAGCTGCGATCGCAGCACTAACGTGCCGGTCGTCGCGCCGGGCGCCAGCCCACCCGACCCGGCAGCGGTGATAAAGCCACTGCCCCATTCCTTGCCTTCTTCATTGACGCGCCGGAACGCGGCGTTGATCTGCAGCGTCATCAGCTTCTGGTCGGACTGGTTGGTCAGCGTAAAGGCGACCGTCGGGACGAGCTTGTTCTGACCGTTGATGACTCCGGCGTCAAACCATCCGGTCTCGATAATGTTGATCTTCAGCCCCTTGGCGAGATCGACGGTCGGTCCGCAGGCGGTTGCCAGGACCGACAGCAAAAGGACGAACCGGGCCAGCACGCGCATAGCGCGTATGTTAATCGGGTAATCGGGTAATCGAGTAATCGGGTAATTGAATTGCTCAATTGACCAATAAATTACTCAATTACCCGATTACCCAATTACCCGATTCAGAAGATCCTTACCTCGATCCGCTGGAGCGCTTCGTCGCGCGTAATTCGGCCGGCGAGAAAGTCGGCCAGGTCGGATCCCCGCAACCGAATGATGCGCGTGCGCGCATCGCTGTCGGCCGGCGCAAGCCGCGGCCGATCGTCGTTGCCTTTCGCGGCGATGGTCAGCCATTCGGCCGGGCCGATCCCGAGGGAGCTGCTGTGCGCCAGCATGGCGTCCTTGAGCGCCTGCACCACTTCAGCGCGATACGCTTCGTTGGGGTCGGCCAGAATCGGATCGTCCGGCCGCGCCGGCTTGTCGTGGGCGACGGTCGCGGCCGAACCGGTCAACGTGCGCGCGCCCGGCACGTTGGGAACCGACTGCCTTGTGAGGACCGGCGGGCTCACCTGAAGCTCGATGCGCTTGAGCGCCTGCTCCAGATTCGGATCGCCGGTGGTCTTGACGTGCGTCTGCAAGGCGCGCCACGCGCTGTCGAGTCCCAGGTCGTTTTGATCCAGCGTGCGCAGGCTCCACGTGAGCGTGGTCTCGAACGACGGGACCACGACGTCGAAGAAGATGCCGTAGCCGTCGAGGCGGAATCCCCGGGCGTGGGCATTGTCGCTGACGAGCAGCTCCGCCGGCACTTGCGCGAGCGATTGAAGACGGTCACGCGTATTGGTGACGCCGTGCTCCACGGCCCCCTCGAGCACGCGCTCCATCTGACCGATCTGATAGCGCTGCTCGGCGGCGTGGCGCGCGGCCACGACTTCCTGCGTCTGGCGCTGGCCCGCCGACTGCGCCCGGACCGGCGTCGCGCCCAGGGCGGCGACACTCACTCCAATGACAGAAATCGCAAGCCGTTTCACGTTCGTTGCCCCCACTCTTGTTCCCCCTACTGCCGTTGATTCACGCGCATCAGATAGTTGACGCGCTCACGCTGCTTGAGCACCTCGACGCCGAGGTTGTTTTCCACGAGTCCAAGGCTGCGATCGATCCGCACCAGGTCGGCCTGCCGCTGCGCGTTGATGTCGCGAAGCACTTCGCCGACGCGGAGCGCCAGCTCCCGCTGCTGCCGCTTCTCGCTCTCGTCGAGCAGCGCGCGCACGCGTCGCAGCTGCTCGGCATCGACGCCGTTGCGGGCCGGCAGCGCGTCGGCCGCGGCCACTGCGTGCGCGCTGCTCTGCAGCGCGCGGACCTCGGTCTTCAGCCGCTGTTCGAGCGCGACCAGCTCGGCGCGGCTCACCGCGTCCGCGCGCGAAGACGCGTCGGCGGGAGGCGCGGTCGCCGCGGACGACCATCCCGTGCGCACCGTCAATCCGTCCTTGTTGTACCGAACATCCAGATTGGCAATCCCCGCCGCCACGCCGAGAATCAGGATCGCCGCGGCAGCCTGCGCCCACGCGGGAACGTCAGGCAACCAGGAATTCCTCGTCGGCCGTCGACTGTTGACTGTCGACTGTCGACGGCTGACTGCCAGGTTCGCATCCGGCGCCGCCCAGGCACCAAGCCGATGACGCACGCCCTGCAGCGACTCCAGCTCGTCGCGACACGCGATGCACGAGCTCAAGTGCGCTTCGAACGCCGTCCGCGCCGCGGCGTCGATGTCATCGTAGAGATACGCGACGAGCGTTTCGTCGCGATCGGTGGGATAGGTGCAAGTGTCTGTCATATGCCTCACGCCAGCAGGGCGCGTCGTCCCCTGCGCCGCCGCGGCTGATCGGGTACCTCCGCCGCTGCGGCGGCCCCGAGAGTGTCCTTGGCCAATTCGCGTCGAAGAACCGTCAAGCCTTGATACAAGCGCGTCTTCACCGTGCTCAACGGACAGCCCTGGAGATCCGCGATCTCCTGGAACGTCAACCCGTGATACTCCTTCAGCACAATCGCCGTGCGCTGTTCTTCGGGCAGCCGCGCCATCGCCCGCTCAACGGCGCGCGACAAATCCTTGCGCGCAACGAGATCCTCGATCGACTCCGACGGCTCGGTCGCGGCCGCCAGCGCGAGCAGATCGACGTCTTCGGGAGCCTGCACGACCGGCGTGCGCCGCTCGCGCCGGATCCAGTCGCGGCACAGATTCAGCGCGATCCTATACAACCACGACGAAAATTTCGCCTGACCCCGAAAGCCTGGCAGCGCCCGAAACGCCCGAAGAAATGTCTCCTGACACACGTCTCGCGCATCGTCCTCGCGACCGATCGTGCGGTACGCGAGGGCGTAGATGGGCCTTTCCCATCGCACAACCAGCTCGTTGAAGCTGTCGGCATCGCCGCCAATCGATCGGGCGACGAGTTCTTCGTCGGTCCACGTCATGCGGGAGCGCGGATCCCTCAGCTGATTAAGACGGTGGATCGGAGTACAGAGTCGGTTGGGAACCCGGCTTTCGCCATTATATCGCGTGCGACCGTAACCAATTCGCACGGTTGACCTTACGCTTTCTGGCTCAGGCGGAAGGATCGGGAGTAAAATCCTGAGGCGCCCGACGCCCGGCCCCCACCGAAGCGAAACGATGTCCCGACAGACGCGAACCAGTCGGCTAGATCCGTCCTCCTCTGCGGTTTCCGCGGGCGTCGACCCGGCCCGACCGCTGGTCTCGCTCCTGGCCCATTCGGCCAGACCCAACGAACTGCTCTCGGTTCTTCACGAGCACGCGCTCGACGTCACCGGCGGCGCCTGCGTCATCCTCTTCCAGCACAACCCGCGCAACGGCCTCTTGCACGCCACGTCCGGCTCTGGCCTCGACACCCTGCGCGTCGAAGCGTGGACGCCCGACGGCGACGAGGCGGGCGTGATCGACAGCACGTTCGACAGTCGGAGCGCCGTCCTGGTGGCCGACGCCGACCGCCTCCTCCCGGACCTCTCGGCCCGGCTCGATGCCCCGGCGGCTTTGCTGGTACCACTCATTGGTGAGGCGGAGCGGGTTGGGCTGCTCGCGGTGGGATTCCGGAATTCGTCGCCGCGCACGATGCCCGATGTCGAGGCAGTCGGTGACGCGTACATCGCCGCGCTCGAGCTCATTCGCTTTCGTCGACGTGATCAGCTCCAGCGGGATGTGATCGCGCTTCTCGATACGTTTTCCACAAGTCTCACCACGTCGGGGCTCGCGATCAGCCTCGGCGTGCTGTGCCAGGGCGCGAATCGCCTTTTCGCGGCGGACCGCACGTCGGCCTGGATTCACGAGCGGCTCAAGCGGAATCTCGTGCTGCAGGCCGCGTCCGATCCGCGCCATGTCGCCGGCAGCGTCCGCGTCGACGCCGACGACGAGTTCGCGCCCGCCGCCGTGGCGATGCGCCGGGAGCGGGCCGAAATCGTGACCCTTGGCGACAGCGGCGCGACGGCAATGCTCACCATCCCGCTCCGCGGCCGCCGCCGCGCGCTCGGCACGATCGTCGTCGAGGGCGCGCGCATCGAAGGCGCGGGCGAGCTCGACGTGCTCGATCGGGCCGACGAACTGGGACGCCAGCTGTCCACCGCGATCGAAACCAGCCAGCTCCTCGACGACGTGATCTGTTCGCGCCGGGAGCTGGAGAACACGTTCGATTCGATCGTTCACCTCGTCGCGGTGATCGATCGCAGCGGCCACGTCGCGTACGTCAACCAGGCGTTCGCCGCGCGCGTCGGGCGGGCGCGCGACACGCTGATCGGAAAGCCGATTGCCGAGACGGTTGGACCCGAGCTCGCCGCCTGGCTCAAACGCCAGCAGATCGCCCCTCATGTCGGGGACGGCGAAAAGGCAGGCACCCGCGAATTCGTCGATCCGGTACTCAACGGCCCGTTTCTCGTGACCGCCACCGAGCTGATGGACCACGACAACCGGCCGACGGGGAACGTCATCGTCGCGCGCGATTTGCTGATGCAGACCAAGCTCGAAGGCGAGCGCGAAGAACATCGCAAACGGCTGACGCAGACAGAAAAGCTGGCGGCGCTCGGCCAGTTCATCGCCGGCATCGCGCACGAGTTGAACAACCCGCTGCAAGGCGTGCTGGGGCATATGGAGCTCCTCCGCGCGACCGGCGCCTTCCCCAAACAGCTGCGCCGCGAGGTGCAGACCATCTACCGTGAAGCCGATCGCGCCGCCAAGATCGTGCGGAACCTGCTCGTCTTCGCCGGGTCGCGGCGCATGACACGGCGATCCGTCAGTCTCAATGGCGTCCTGCAGAAGGTCCTGGCCCTCCGCGCCGCCACTCATCGCGCCATCAGCATCGAAGTCGTGCGACACTATGACGAGCAGTTGCCGCGCGTCTTGAGCGATCCGCTGCTGCTTCACCAGGTCTTCCTGAACATGGTGATCAACGCCGAGCACGCGATAGCCGCAACGGGCCGCGGCGGCCGTCTCGAGGTCACGACCGCGGTTGCGCCTGCTGGCGATGGCATCGTCGTCCAGGTGCGCGACACCGGTACGGGGATCTCCGACGATACGTTGACGCGCATCTTCGAGCCCTTCTACACGACCAAGGATGTCGGTAAGGGGACCGGACTGGGGTTGGCCATCGCCTACGGGATCGTGCAGGAGCACGGGGGACGCATCAGCGCCGCGAATCACCCAGATGGTGGCGCCATTTTCACTGTCGAGTTGCCGACGGCCCGGGCCGCAGGACGCTGACGAATGATTGACGAAACCTTTCTGACCACGGAAGAGGTTCTGGAGTATCTCCAGGTGAATCTGCGGACCGTCTACCGGCTCATCAAAGCCGGCAAGATTCCAGCGGTCCGCGTCGGGCGCCAGTGGCGTTTCCGCAAGCGCGACATCGACGCCTGGCTCGACAGTCAGCGCCCGCGCGGCGGAGCGGCGCGTCCCTCGCCGGCGGTGCCAGCTCGGCCGGTGGCCGCCGGCGGTGGGCGCCCACGGATCCTCGTGGTGGACGACGAAGCCAGCATTCGCGATCTGCTGTCGAAGACCCTCGCGCTCGCCGAATACGACGTGGATGCGTCTCCCGACGGGCGATCGGCGCTCGAACGGATGCGCCTCTACCCGTACGACCTCCTGATCGCGGACCTCAAGATGCCCGGTATGGATGGGCTTGCGGTCATTCGGGAAGCCAAGCGATACAAGCCCGACTTGCCGGTGATCATCATCACCGGGTTCTCGACTGAATCGAGCGCGATCGAGGCGGTGAACATCGGCGTCGCCGGCTATCTCACCAAGCCGTTCCGCGTGCCGCAGGTTCTTGCCGCCGCCGCGAAGGCGCTCGGCGAATAGCGGCTTCGCTCGTCATGGCTGATGGCTAATGGCTGACGGCAAATGTCTGATGGTCGATGAATCCGTCATTGACCATCTGCCATTAGCCCTTAGCCATCAGCCATGTCGTCGTCACCAATGATCCAGCTTCAGGACCTCACGAAATCATTCGGCGATCGCGTCCTCCTCGATCACGTGACGTGGCAGATCACGGATGGCGAGCGGGTCGGTCTGTGCGGCGCCAACGGCGTTGGCAAGACGACCCTGCTGCGGATGATGGCGGGAATCGACGACGTCGACTCCGGCGCGATCCTGAAGCCGGCCAGCCTCACTGTCGGTTATCTGCCGCAGGACGGCCTGAGCCACGCGGGTCGCACGTTGTTCGAGGAGGCGGCCAGCGCGTTCAGCGAATTGCTCGCGATGAAGGCCGAAATGCACGGCCTCGAGGCGCGGCTCGGCGACCCGGCGGTACCGGAGCCCGAGCACGACGCCATGCTGCACCGCTACAGCGATCTGCAGGATCAGTTTCGCCACCGCGACGGTTACAGCATCGACCTGAAGACGGCAACTGTGCTGGGCGGGCTGGGGTTCAGGACAGCGGATTTCGAGCGGCCCACCGAGACGTTTTCCGGCGGCTGGCAGATGCGCATCGCGCTCGCCAAGCTGCTGCTCGGCCAGCCGAACCTGCTGCTGCTGGACGAGCCGACCAACCATCTCGATCTCGAGGCGCGGAACTGGCTCGAAGAGTATCTGAACGCCTATCCGCACGCCGTGATTCTCGTGTCGCACGATCGCTTCTTCCTGGACGCGGTCGTGACGCGCATCACGGACCTGACCCTCCGCACGCTCACTGACTACGTCGGCAACTACAGTCAGTATCTGGTCGAGCACGAGGCGCGGATCGAGGCGCTGCGCAAGGCCAAGCGGGAACAGGACGAGGAAGTCGCGCGCGTCAAGATGTTCATCGACCGGTTTCGCTACCAGGCGACGAAGGCCGCGCAGGTGCAAAGCCGGATCAAGCTGCTCGAGAAGGTGGTGCCGATCGAGGTACCGCCGGAGCGCAAGACAATCCACTTCGACTTTCCCAGCTGCGGCAAGAGCGGCCGGGGGGTGCTCGAGCTGAAGCACGTGCGGAAAACGTACGGCGACCTCGTCGTCCTCGCGGATTCCACTCTCCATGTCGAGCGCGGCGATCGCATCGCGCTCGTCGGCCCGAACGGCGCCGGCAAGTCCACGCTCATGCGGCTGCTAGCGGGCGAAGACATACCCGATTCCGGCACCTGCACGCCGGGCCACAACGTGGTGATGCAGTCGTTCGCGCAGGACGAGGCGACGCGCCTGGACCCCGTGCCCACCGTCTACGAAACCCTCGCGTCCGGCTCACCACTGCACATGGTGCCGATGATCCGGAACATTCTCGGCGGGTTTCTCTTCTCGGGCGACGATGTCTACAAGCCGGTTCGCGTGCTGTCGGGGGGCGAGCGCACGCGTCTCGCCGTCGCGCGGATGCTTCTGCGCCCGTCGAACACGCTGCTGCTCGACGAACCAACGAACCACCTGGATCTCGACTCGAAGGAAGTGCTGCTCGATGCGCTCGTCGATTACGGCGGCACGTTGGTCTTCGTCTCGCACGATCGTTATTTCGTCGAGCGTCTCGCCACGAAGATCATCGAGGTCGGCAACGGCGCGGCCCTCATGTACCCGGGCACCTACAAGGAATTCCTGTGGCACAAGGCTCACGCTGGTCAGGACAGTCAGGAGGGGCGGGACAGGCAGGAGGGGCGGGAAAGGCAGGAACAGCGGGATCGGCAGGATGGCACAAGCGCGCGACTTGTCCGCCGTAGCTCGCCTGGACAGCCCGCGAGCGGAGGCGGAAGGCGGGAAGAAAAGAAGCGCGTGGATGCGGAGGCGCGCAAACAGGCGCGCGCGCTGCAGGCGCGCAAGCAGCGCGTCGACCAGCTGGAGTCGCGAATCGCCGACTGCGAAGCGTCCATTCGCGAACTCGAGCGCCGGATGTCGGAGCCGGGCTTCTATGACGACCGCGCCGCCGCGCAACCGGTGATCGCCGAGCACCAGGCCCTGATGTGGAAGGTTGGCGACCTCATGCATCAATGGGAAATGCTGCAGACCGAAGACGCGCCCACCAAAGCCTGATCAACAGAATCGTAATCCGATTACAATTTTGTTATCATTGCTGGGAGTGCGCTCTCAGCTAACTGCCTCATTACTTGGAGGTTCTGCGTTTTTAGCCCCCGCGAGCCCAGGCATACAGTTTGCCCCTCGCGGGCCAAACCTCCGTGCGCGCCGGAATGTCTGATCCGTCACAACGCCGCCCTGTCCGCCGCTCCGGGCGGTCGCCCCAACCGGCATCGTCCCGCGCCGCGCCGCCCGAGCGCCGGAAGGTCGCGCGGTCTGGTCCGGCCCCCGACGATCGGTTCTTCCGCTATCTCGTCACCAGCATGCGCAACGCCGTCATCGCGGTTCGCCGCGACGGCACGATTGCCCTGATGAACGACGAGGCGTACCGGATTTTCGGTCTCCAGAAGAGCGCCGGCGGCGACCTCGGCCGGCCCTTCTCCGACGTGCTCCGCGAGTGGCCCGCCGTCATCCGCGTGCTCTCGAGCGCGTTCGAGCTCAGTCATCTGCCGAGCCGGGCGGAGCTGCGGCTGCACGATCTCAAGCGCGTCATCGGTTACACGCTGTCGCGGGTCAAGGAAGATAGCGGCGTTCAGATCGGCGCGGTCATGTTCTTCAAGGATCTGACGCAGGTCGAACAGCGTGAGGAACGTGAACGGCTTCGCGATCGCCTCGCCTCGCTCGGCGAGATGGCCGCGGGCATCGCCCACGAATTGAAGAACCCGCTCGCGGGCATCGAGGTCATGGCCGGGCTGCTGCGGCGCCAGGTCCCCGATTCGCCGAACGCGCGGGCGCTGCTCGCCGACATCATCAGCGAATCCAAGCTGGCCAACGCCATCGTCGTCGAAATGCTCGAGTTCGTGCGTCCGGTCCGGCTGCAGGTGGAGCACACCGACGTGGCCGAAGTGCTCCAGCAGTCGATGACCATGGCCGAGTCGAAGGCCGCGCGCGGCGGCGTGGCAATGGCCGTGGATGTCGAGCCGCGGCTGCCGGCCATCGAAGCCGACCATCATCAGCTGGCGCAGGTCTTCACGAACCTGATCGCGAATGCCTTCGAGGCGCTCGACGGCAAGGGCCAGATCCGCATCGTCGCCACGGCTGGTTCGCTCGACGACGACCCGGCGCTCACGGGAAATCAGGATCCGCTGCCGGTCGTGGTCGTCGACGTCGTCGACAACGGGCCCGGTGTGCCCGACGACATCAGGGACAAGATTTTCTTTCCGTTCTTCACGACCAAGCCGCAGGGATCGGGGCTGGGTCTCGCCATCGTCCGCAAGATCGTCGACGCGCACGACGGCCGCATCGACATAAGCGCCGTGCCGGGCACGGGGACACGGTTCCGCGTGACGCTGCCCGTGCGCAGCGCCTCCGAGTGGTTCAGACAACGCTGAAAGGTCCGTATGGGTCGAATTCTGATTGCTGACGATCACGATGCACTGCGGCGCGGCCTGGTCCGCGGTCTGACCGAGGGCGGCCACGACGTCGAAGAGGCATCCAATGGCAACGCCGCCATCGAGCGTCTGCACGACAACTATTTCGACGTCGTGCTCAGCGACTTGAAGATGGGCGGCAGCGACGGCATGGACGTCCTGCGGACGACGCGCGCGCTCCATCCGACGACGGCCGTCATCCTGATGACGGCGTTCGGCTCGGTCAACACCGCCGTCGAAGCCATGAAGATCGGCGCGTTCGACTACGTGCAGAAGCCGTTCGAAATCGAGGAGATGGAAGTCAAGATCGCCAAGGCCCTCGAGCACAAGCGGCTGAAGAACGAGCTCGACTACCTTCGCGGCGCGCAGCAGGATATCTACGACTTCGATCGGATCGTCGGATCCAGCCCGGCGCTGCAGCGCGTCCTCGACATCGTGAAGAAAGTCGCCAAGAGCAACACCACCGTGTTGATCCACGGCGAGACGGGCACCGGCAAGGAGCTCATCGCCGGCGCCATCCATCACAACTCCCTGCGCAACGCGCGCAACTTCGTGAAGGTGAACTGCGCGGCGCTCCAGGAGAACCTGCTCGAATCGGAACTGTTCGGTCACGAGCGCGGCGCGTTCACCGGCGCCGACAAGCAGCGCATCGGCCGCTTCGAACAGGCCGACGGCGGGACGCTGTTCCTCGACGAGATCGGCGACATGAGCCCGAGCACGCAGGCGAAGATCCTGCGCGTGCTCCAGGAGCACGAGTTCGAGCGGCTGGGCGGCACGCGCACGCTGCGCGTGGACGTGCGGCTCATCACCGCGACCAACCGCGACCTCCCCGGCATGGTGCAGTCGGGGCACTTCCGCGACGACTTGTACTACCGCTTGAACGTCGTGTCGATCGACATGCCGCCGTTGCGGGAGCGCAAGGACGACATCGTGCCGCTCGCCACCGCGTTCATTCGCCGCTTCGCCAGCGAGCTGAAGAAGAAGGTGGACGGGCTCGAGCCCGACGCCGCGAAGCTGCTGATGCGCTACAACTGGCCGGGCAACATTCGCGAGCTCGAAAACACGATCGAACGGGCGATTCTGCTGGCCGAGGGCCGTGGGATCGCGGCGCCCGACCTGCGTCTCGGCGAAGTGGCGTCCAGCGGATCGTCGCGCGATCACTCGGCCGTGGTGAAGATTCCGCCGACCGGCATCGCGCTCGAGGACATCGAGCGGCACGCGCTCGTCGAAGCGCTGAAGATGTCGAACTGGGTCCAGAAAGACGCCGCGGAGCTGCTCTCGATCAGCCCGCGCGTGATGAACTACAAGATCAAGACGCTGGGGATCGAATTCCCGCGTGGGCGCCGGGCCGCGCCGCTGCAGCCGGCGGAGCACGAGGTCGCGGCAGCGTCGTAGTTCTTACGGTCTCGTGCACTGTGCACTGTGCACCGTGCACGGTGCACTACGCTTTTCCCGCCCGCGGGTGGCTCTTCCTGTAGACATCGAGCAACTGCGCCGCGTTCACGTGCGTGTAGCGCTGTGTCGTGCTGAGGCGCGCGTGGCCGAGGAGCTCCTGAATCGCACGCAGGTCGGCGCCGCGCTGGAGCAGATGCGTCGCGAATGAATGACGGAGCGCGTGCGGGCTGATGCCCATGCGCGCGCTGCTGGCGGCGACGTAGCGGCGGACGAGGCGATCGATACTTCGAACCGTCAAGCGGCCGCCACGGTAGTTGACGAAGAGCGGTTCCCTCCGTACGTGGGGTCCGGCTTTAGCCGGACCTACTCGACGACCGTCCCGCTGACGGTCCGGCTGAAGCCGGACCCCACGTACCAAAGCCTCCCGATCGCTCAGATACGTCCGCACGGCCTTCGCCGTGCTCGCGTTGAATGGGACGATGCGCTCTTTGCGGCCCTTGCCGAGCACTCGCACCATCCGCTGGCTCAAGTTCACGTCCTCGACGTCGAGCCCGGCGAGCTCGGCGAGGCGCAGGCCCGATGCGTAGAAGAGCTCGAGAATCGCGCGGTCGCGGCGACCGAGCGGCCCGTCGCTCCCCGCGGCGTCGAGCAGCGCATCCATCTCCGATTCCGACAGGTGCGCCGGCATCCGGACGTCGCGTTTGGGCGTCGGCACCAGCGCGCCCGGATCGTCGTCGATCGCACCCTCGCGGCGCAGGTAGCGCAGCAACGTCCGGACGGCGGCCAGCTTGCGGGCCGCGGTCGCGCGCGACACGCCCGCCCGATGCAGCTCGCCCAGGAATCCGCGGATGGCCGCGCGATCGAGACTCGCGGCCTCGAGGTCACCGCGCGTGACCCCGGCGGCCGTCGCGACGTGATCGAGAAACTGCGTGAGATCGCTTTCGTAGGCGCGGACGGTGTGTTCGGAGGCGTTGCGGTTGAGCGCGAGGAACTGCAGGAACTCTTCGAGGTATTGCGTCATAGGCTCATCCTTCGACAGGCTCAGGATGAGCGGAGTGGTGAGCTTCCTGGACTCGCTCGTCCCGAGCTTGTCGAAGGACGAGCCCCCGGGACGACATCCAGCGCCCCAAATCGTCCAGCGCCCGCTCCGACAGCGCGGTGTTTCGCTGCTTCTTCCCGCGCGGCGCGCCGGTCAGCGGCGGCAGGATCCCGAACGTGATGTTCGAGGGTTCGTAGTGCGCGGGGTTGGCGTGCGACGCGTAATAGGCGAGCGCGCCGATTGCGGTGGTGCGCGCCGGCGCCGACGTCGGTTCGCCCTTCGCGAGCGCGGCCGCGTTGACGCCGGCGAGGAGACCCGAGGCCGCGGACTCGACGTACCCCTCGACGCCCGACATCTGGCCCGCGAGAAACAGCGACGGCCGTGCCCGCACCTGCCACGTTTCCGCCAGCACCGTGGGTCCGTTGATGTAGGTGTTGCGATGCACCATGCCGAAACGCACGAACTCGGCCTGTTCGAGCCCTGGAATCAGGCGGAGGACGCGCGCCTGCTCGCCCCACTTGATCTGGGTTTGGAACCCGACGAGGCTGAAGTGATCGCCGGCGAGCGTGTCCTGTCGCAGCTGTACGACCGCGTACGGTTCGCGCCCGGTAACCGGATCGACGAGGCCGACCGGCTTCATCGGCCCGAACCGCAGCGTGTCGCGGCCGCGGTGCGCCATGACCTCAATGGGCAGGCACCCCTCGAAGAACCGCTCCTTGTCGAAGTCGTGGACCGTTGCCGACTCGGCGGTCACCAGCGCGACGTAGAAGCGCTCGTACTCCTCGCGCGTCAGCGGGCAATTCAGGTAATCGCCTTCGCCGTCATCCACGCCGCATGCTGGTTGGTCCGGCTCAAGCCGGACCCCACGTACATCCTGGCGTTGCGAATCCTGACCGCTTGTGGCGTCCCCCGGGTGTGGTGAACACTGATAGCGTGTGGCGTCGGCCGCGTGTCCCGAATCCTGATCGTACGTGGGGTCCGCCTTTAGGCGGACCGTCCGCAGGCTTCGACCCCACCGCGATGCGCGAAACACCTTGCTGCGATCGATGGTCTCGGCCAGGACGATCGGACTGATCGCATCGTAGAAATACAGATGATCGCCGCCGACGAGCCGCGCGATGTCGGCCGACAGCGCGTCCGACGTGAGCGGACCGGTGGCGACGATCACCGGCTGCTGCTCGCTCGACGGCGGAATCGACGTGACTTCCTCGCGCAGGACGGTGATGAGCGGGTGCCCGGCGACCTCGCGCGTGACCATCGCCGCAAACTGCTCGCGATCGACGGCGAGCGCGGCGCCGGCAGGCACGCGGCTCGCCTCCGCCGCGCGCATCACGAGCGATCCGAGACGCCGCATTTCTTCCTTCAAGAGACCGACGGCGTTATCGAGCTTGTCACCCCGGAACGAATTGCTGCACACGAGCTCGGCGAGGCGATCGGTCTTGTGGACCGCGGTCGGTCGGATCGGCCGCATCTCGTACAGCGTGACGGGCACGCCGCGCGACGCGGCCTGCCAGGCGGCTTCGCAGCCGGCAAGACCGCCGCCCACGATCGTGACGCGCATTATTGAACGATCTTGTCCCGAGCGGGTTTGCGGCGGGCGGGTTTGCGGCGGGCGGGTTTGCGCTTCGCTCGCGACCGCGTGGCGCTGGCCGGCCCAGCCGAATCGCCGGTGGCCGCCGCGCGGGCGGGCCGGCGCTTGCGGGCCGGTGCGGCACGGCGCCTCCTGCCGGAAGTCGGCGCCGCATTGCGCCGCGCCTCGAGCAGACCACGCGCGTCCTCGAGCGACACCGTCGCCGGATCCACCCCTCGTGGAATCGAGGCGTTCGTTTCTCCGTCGGTGACGTAGGGCCCGTATCGGCCTTCGAGCACCTGCAGCGGGGCGCCGCCATCGGTCGCCTCGATCTGCCGGATGACACGCTTTGCGGTCTGCCTTCGCCCCGCGCGCTTCGGCTCGGCGAGCAGCGCGAGCGCCCGATCCAGGCCGATCGTAAAGAGATCGTCGTCAGCGGCCAGCGACCGGTAGTCGTCGCCGTGCCGGATGTAGGGACCGAATCGGCCGAGCCCGGCGAGCACGGGCTGGTTCGACTCCGGATGGGCGCCAAGTTCCCGCGGCAATTCGAGGAGCTTCAACGCTTCGTCGAGCGTGACCGTCGACTCGGTCAGACCGTTGGTGAGCGACGATCGTCTGGGCTTCTCCTTCGATCCCTTGTCCGGGGTCTCGCCGAGCTGCACGTAGGCGCCGAAGCGGCCGTGAATCGCGTAGACGTTCATTCCCGTCTTTGGATCCTCGCCGAGACGCCGCGGACCTTCCGCTTTCGCGCGAATCAGCGCCAGCGCCTTCTCGACGGTGAGATCCGCCGGCGCTTGCGTGGGCGGCAACGATGCCGTCTTCCCTGGCCCACCTTCGCCCATCTGCAGGAACGGACCGTACCGGCCTATTCGCACGCGAACGCCTTCCCCGGATTCCGGATCCACACCCACGTCGATCAACGGATAGTCGGCGCGCTCTTCCGCCTGCCGAACGGCTTCCTCGAGTCCGCGGTGATGCCGGTCGCCGCGATAGAACTGCCGGATGAAGTCGAGCCATTCGCGCTCGCCGCGCGAAATCTGGTCGAGATCCTCCTCCATTTCGGCCGTGAACTCGACGTCGACGAGATCGCCGAAATGCGTCACGAGGAGCCGCGTGACCGCGAACGCCGTAAAGCTGGGTACGAGCGCCTTGCCCTGGCGGAAGACGTAGCCTCGGCGCTCGATGGTGCCGATGGTCGACGCGTAGGTGGACGGCCGCCCGATGCCGAGCCGCTCCAGTTCCTTGATGAGCGAGGCTTCCGTGTACCGCGCGGGCGGCGCCGTTTCGTGTTTCTTCGGCTCGAGCGCGGCGACCTGCACGCGCGTCGCACCCGGACGATCGACGCGCTCGCCGACCGTGAGTTTCGGCAGCACGGTTTCCTGCTCTTCGAGCTCCGCCGCGGGATCGTCGCTGCCCTCGACGTAGGCGCGCCGGAAGCCCGCGAACTCGATCGTCCGCCCCGAGGCGGTGAACACGGCGGTCTCGCCGTTAGTGCCCATCCCGGAGATGTCGATCGTCGTGCGCATCACCCGCGCGTCGACCATCTGCGACGCCATCGTGCGCTTCCAAATCAGCTCGTAGACGCGCCAGTCGTGGCGATCCAGCGTGCCTTCGAGCGACGCGGGCGTGCTGCCGAAGTTCGACGGCCGGATCGCCTCGTGCGCTTCCTGAGCGTTCTTGACCTTCGTCGCGTAGCGGCGCGGACCGCCGTGGTACTCGTCGCCGAACATCCGGCGGATCGCCGAGGCCGATTCGCCCAGCGCCTTGTCGCTCAGCGTCGTCGAATCGGTCCGGTGATAGGAGATGTGCCCGTCCTGAAACAGCCGCTGTGCCGCCTGCATCGTGCGCTCGGTCGAGAATCCGAGCTTGCGGCTGGCCTCTTGCGTCAGCGTCGACGTCGTAAACGGCGGCGCCGGACGCTCGACGCCCGGCTTCTCCTCGACCGCCGACACCGTCCAGGGGAGGTTCTGCCAGAGCGCGTCCGCGAGCGCGCGGCTGTCCACTTCCGCAAGCACGCGCGTGCTCGCGCCGGTCAGCGCGGCCTTCGAATCGAAATCCTTGCCGGTCGCGATCCGATCGGCGCCCAGCCGCGACAGCGTGGCGACGAATTCACGCCCCTCTCCGGACAACCGCGCTTCGAGATCCCAATAGGTCGCGGCCCTGAACGCCAGCCGCTGTTCCTCGCGATCGACGATGAGCCGCACGGCGACGCTCTGCACGCGGCCGGCGCTCAATCCGGTCTGCACTTTCTTCCACAGCACGGGCGACAGCGTATAGCCGTAGAGCCGATCGAGAATCCGCCGGCTTTCCTGCGCGCGCACGAGATTGGTATCGACGTCCTGCGCGTCGCGAACGGCGTCGTTGATCGCGTCTTCCGTGATTTCGTGAAACACGATCCTCTTGACGGGAACTTTCGGCTTGAGAATTTCCGTGAGGTGCCAGCTGATCGACTCGCCTTCGCGGTCGGGGTCCGTCGCGAGGTACACCTGCGTCGCGGTCTTCAGCGCCGTCTTCAGCGCGAGCACGTGCTTGCGCTTGTCGTTCGGGATCACGTAGTACGGCGTGAAATCGCCGTCGATGTCCACGCCCAGCCGTCCCCACTTCTTCTTGCGAATCGAATCGGGGATCTCTTCCGCCGATTCCGGCAGATCACGAACGTGGCCGTAGCTCGCCCGCACTTCGTACCCGCGCTTCAAGATCCGTTCGATCGTCCGCGCCTTGGCGGGCGACTCGACGATCACCAGTGTTTTCGCCATCCGGGGTTCAACGCTAACACGAACTGTCAACTCGCACGAAACGGCCGCCCCCGACTCGCGTCACGCGACCCTGTAGTTCCAGCTCGAACAACCTGGGCAGCAACCGCGACGGACTCAACCCCGATCGCTCGGCGATTTCATCCAGATCGCTGGGCTCGCCGGCGGTCAGCGAATCGAGAATTGGATCCGTTACCGACTCGCCGGCCGCGCCCGCCCCACCCGCCCCAACAGCCATTCCCAGTTCCTCGAGAACATCGTCGGCCGACTCGACGATGTTTGCGCCGTCACGCAGCAGGGCGTGCGCGCCGCGATTGCGTCCGCTCAACACGTTGCCGGGTACGGCGAGCACGTCGCGACCCTGCTCGAGCGCGCAGCGCGCCGTGATGAGCGACCCGCTCTTCTCACCCGCCTCGATGACGACGACCGCGCGCGACAGCCCGCTGATGACGCGATTGCGACGAGGAAAGAACTGTGCCTGCGGCGGCGTGCCGGGCACGAGCTCGCTGATCACGGCGCCGTCGCGCGCAATGTCCTGTGCGAGCGGCTCATGCTCGCGCGGGTAGATCACATCGACACCCGATCCGAGGACAGCCACTGTCGTACCGCCGCCCGCGAGAGCGCCGCGGTGCGCCGCTGAATCGACGCCGCGCGCCAGGCCGCTCACGACCACGAGCCCGGCCGCGGCGAGATCGGCGCCCAATCGTTCCGCGACCGACAACGCGTAGGGCGACGCGGCGCGCGATCCGACGATCGCGACGGCCGGCCGGCTGAGTGCTTCGATTGGTCCGCGGATCCAGAGCACCGGCGGCGGATCGATGATTGCGGAGAGCGCGGCCGGATACGCGGCGTGGTTCCACAGCAGCATGGTGATGCCGGCGTCCGCCGCGCGCCGAACCGCGGCCTCGGCGCGTTGACAGAGCCCGGAGCGCTTCTCAGGCTCATCACGCCAATGTTTCCGGAGCAGGCCGTCGAGGACAACGGCTGCCGATGCGCCGCGTCGCAGCCGTTCGGCCGCGTAAAAACCACACCACGGCGGGAGCAACGACAACGCGACGAAGTCCAACACGTCACTCATGACCGCACCTCGATCGGCGCGGCGCGGCCAGAAAAGACAAAGAGGCCGGGCGCCGCGTCAAGAAACGCGGGACCCGACCTCGGGACGTTCATTATACGGCGGACGTGGTGTCCGACTTTGAGAGGGCTGATCGACGTCCGAGGACAATGCTCATCACATTTCGTAACTCGCCGCTGCCGAACGCGCGAAAGTCTCGGCATTTCACAGAACAGCCCGTGGCACATGCCTTGCTCCCGCGCGTCCGGAAGGATATAGTGGCCAGCATCCAGCCATGAAGTTCCGTGCCGCCGCGATCGCGGTCTGCGCCATCCTCGTGTCGGGTTCGCCGTCGTTCGCTGACGCACGAAACGACGCCAAAGCGCAGGTCGAATTCGGTATCAACGTCGTGCAGCGCGGGCTGTGGCGCGAGGCGATCTACCGCTGGGAGAAAGCGGTCGAGCTCGACCCGACCTACGCCGAGGCCTACAATAACCTCGCGATCGCGTACGAGCACGAGGGGCAGCTCGACAAGGCGCGCAAGGCTTACGAGAAGGCGATGGAGCTGGCGCCGAACAATCCCCAGATTCGCCAGAACTACGAGCTCTTCAAGGAAATCAATGATCGGACGAGCTCCGGCAAAGATCGGTAGGATCGCCCTCTCAGGCAGCGTCGCGCTCGTTGCGGCGTTCACGCTCGCCTGCGGAGCCACCTACCTCGAAATCCCGATCGAAACCCCTATTCAGCCGAAGCTCGACGTGTCGGCCTTCCAGCGCGTGCTGGTGGCCGGATTCGTGGCCGGCGGCAGCGACGACATCGACGCGAACCAGGAGACGGTTCGCCTGTTGCGCAGTCAGTTGCGCTCCAAGTCGGCGCTCAGGGTGATCGACGCCGACATCCTGCCGCTGCTCGAGGTCGCCCAGGATCAGAACCGCGCCACCGCCGACGAGCTCGCGCGCGAAAACGCGTCGCCCAACAACACCGGCAGCGGCCAGGATCAGCAGGCGGCGATGGCGCTGCCGCAGAAGATCAAGGACGAGAAGGATCTCGAACCCTACGAGCGTCTCTTCGCCAACACGGCCTATTGGAAGCGGATCGGCGAAGAGTTCCAGAACCCGCTCATCGTCACCGGCACGGTGCTCTTCACTAACCGGTCTACCTCCGGTTTCGTGCAGCGCGACCAGGAAATCTATGATCCGTACGGCCGCCGCCGCGTCGTCCCGACGCGCACCTACATGGAGCGCAAGGGCTTCATGCTCCGCCCCAAGTTCGTGTTCATCGACGGCCGCAGCGGCGCGACGATGTACTCGGAGAGCTATCGGGAAGAGGTCCTGTACAACGCGCAGCAGAACACGCCGGCGCTGTCGTCGTATTTCGAGCTGATGGACCGGCTCGTCCCGAGCTTCCTCAGCGCGCTGAGCAGCCAGAAGATCAAGGGCTCGCGAGTCCTACTGAAATAGCTCGCGCGTCCTCCTGAAGTAAGCGCGCATCAGCCCAATCTCACGTCACCCTTGAAGATCAGGAACACCAGCGCGATGTCGAGGACTGCGACGTAGGGCCCGAACAGGAGGCCGTACAGGACATACCCCGACGCGACGCGGCCGGCGACCCACAAGCCGATGAAGAGGGCCGTACGGCGGACGTCGAGTACGCCGACATACCATCCCAGGAGCAGCAGCGCCCAGAAACCCCATAATGCGATAAAGGCGCCGATGGCCGGCGCGCCCGTAACCATTGTCGGGTAGCCCTTCAGTTGAAATGGTTAGCATGGCCACTGAACTTCTGTTCTCCTACGGGACGTTGCAGCTCGAGCCGATCCAGCTCGCAATCATCGGGCGGACTTTGACCGGTCAACCCGACGTGCTCCCGGGTTTCGAGGAGACATTCGTCGAGATCGACGACGATTCCGTGCAATCGCTCACCGGCAAATCGCGCCATGTGATAGCGAAGTTCACCGGGCGGCCATCCGACACCATCCCTGGCACCGTTTTCGCGCTCACCACTGACGAGGTGCAAAAAGCCGACGAGTACGAGACAGCCGAGTATCTGCGCGTATCAGTGCTCCTGCAGTCCGGCACGCGTGCGTGGGTCTACGTCGACGCACGCTACCCGCCTTCGGGCGCATGATTGCGTCCAAGAAAGCGTCAGCAGAGCCTAACAGCCCGGGGTGAAAGTGACGGTGACGCAATCTGTGTCACCGTGGTCGGTGTACTACAATGCCGCGCATGTCGATGGGGACGCGAGAAACTGACCAATCGCCGTTGTGGATCGCCGCGTCGGACCTGCCGACGTCGCCGGCCCACCCGTTCTACGCTCGATTGAACGCGGTCCTGGACGCCCACGGCTTCGACCGGTTCGCCGAAGACCAGTGTCGCGAGTTCTACGCCACGGTCATGGGACGGCCGGGTTTGCCGCCGGGCCAATATTTCCGGCTGTTGTTGGTTGGCTACTTCGAAGGCATCGACGCGGAGCGTGGCATCGCGTGGCGGGCCGGCGACTCCTTGGCGGTCCGCAGTTTCGTGCGCCTGGCGCTCCATGAGGCGGCCCCCGATCACACGACGATTTCGCGGACGCGTCGGCTGATCGATCTGGAGACGCATCGCGCCGTGTTCACCTGGGTGCAGCAGCGGCTGGTCGAGGTCGGGCTCCTCAAGGGCAAGACCGTCGCGATCGATGCGACCACACTGGAAGCCAACGCCGCGATGCGCAGCATCGTGCGGCGGGACACGGCGGAAACCTATCAGGAGTTTCTGACGCGGCTCGCGAAGGCCTCGGGCATCGAGACGCCGACGCGGGAGGACTTGGCACGGCTGGATCGGAAGCGCAAGAAGAAGACGTCGAACAAGGACTGGACGAACCCGCACGATCCGGATGCGAAGGTCACGAAGATGAAAGATGGGCGGACGCATCTGGCCCACAAGGCCGAGCATGCCGTGGACCTCGAGACGGGCGCGATTGTCGCGGTCACCCTGCAGGGCGCTGACCAAGGCGACACGACGACGATCGGCGACACGGTGACGGCCGCGGCCGACCAAGTCGAAGACGCGCAAGCGGACGTCAGCGAACCGCAGCCACTGGACGAGATCATCGCGGACAAGGGCTATCACAGCAACCAGACGATGGTGGACCTCGACGCCGTCGGTGTTCGCTCCTACGTGGCGGAGCCGGGTCGCGGTCGGCGCGATTGGTCGAAGGAGCCGGCCGCCCAAGCGCCGGTGTATGGAAACCGTCGGCGGATTCGCGGAGCACGGGGCCGCCGCCTGATGCGGCGACGGGGCGAGATGATCGAGCGCTCGTTCGCCCATCTCTATGACACCGGAGGCATGCGTCGGACCCATCTGCGCGGGCACACGAATATTCTGAAACGCCTGTTGATTCATGCCGGTGGCTTCAATCTCGGGCTCGTCATGCGTCACCTGATCGGACTCGGCACACCGCGCGGCCTGCAGGGCCGCTTCGCGACCGTTCTTGCGACGTTATTCGTGTTCCTCAGCGCGTCTCGCTGCCGCCTCGCCGCGATCGGCAGATCGCATCGGTTTGTTGAAGCCGTCCGCGACCGACTCTCGCCGACCACGTTCCTGATCAATTCGTCAGCGGAAGTCACTTGTACCCCGGGCTGCTAACAGGATGTCGTTACGTGACTACTTCCAACTGTTCTGGGCGCCAGCCATCGCGTCCGCTCTGCTCTTGGCTCTTCTCTGGGCTCAGGACGAACTCTCAGGACGGGTGTTTTGGTTTCTCATTGGCTGGTTCTTACTGGCACTCGCGGCGCAATATCTGGCGACGGCAACAACTGGCGTATGGATTGTCGGCCTCGCGTTGCAAACTGCTCTGGCGATCTTCCTGCTCCTCAAACAGCAGATCAGCGGGCTCTGATTGAAAGTAGCCCATCACCCGCAGGCGCTAACTCATTGATCGTGGGCCACTTCTAGTAGTAGACTTGGGGTTTCGCACAGGTGCCGATTATGTACGCAATCATCAAGAGCCGCGGGCATCAGGTCAAGGTCACGCCCGGCGGCGTCGTCATTGTGGACGGAACCGTCGGTGAACCCGGCGCCGAGCTCACCCTCGAAGAGGTGCTACTCGTCGAAAAGGATGGCGGCGAAGTCCTAACAGGCGCGCCGTTCGTCGCCAACGCCCGCATCGTGGGCGTGGTCGAGGGCGAGGAGCGCGGCCCCAAGATCCGCGTGTTCAAGAAGAAGCGCCGCAAGGGCATGCGCCGCACCAAGGGTCACCGGGCGGTGTTCACGCGCGTCCGCATCAAGGAAATCCTCGTCTAGCAGCAGGGATTAGTCGCAATGGCTCATAAAAAAGGACAAGGCAGTTCACGCAACGGCCGCGACTCGAACTCGCAGCGCATTGGCACCAAGGCGCACGACGGCAACCTCGTGACCGGCGGAACGATCATCGTCCGCCAGCGCGGGCGACGGTTCCGTCCCGGCCTCAACGCCGGTCTCGGCAAGGACGACACGATTTACGCGAAGATCGCCGGACGCGTGAAATTCGAGAATCACGGCACCCGCGGGCGCGTGATCAGCATTCAGCCCATCGAATCGTGAAATCTGGTAGTTGGATAATTTGGTAATCGGGTAATTGGCAATCCCGCCAATGCAATTACCAGATTCCCCGATTACTCGATTACCCGATGTTTGTTGACGAAGTCGACATCCACGTCGCGGCAGGCGGCGGCGGGCGCGGGTGCCTGGCCTTTCGCCGTGAGAAGTTCGTGCCGCGGGGCGGCCCAAGCGGCGGAGACGGGGGCCACGGCGGATCGGTCTGGGTCGTGGCCAGCGCGCACGTCAACACCCTCATCAACTATCGCTTTCACCCCGAGTTCAGCGCCCAGCGCGGCGCGCACGGTCAGGGATCCAACTGCACCGGCCGCACCGGCGTCGATCTCGAGCTGGCCGTGCCGATCGGGACGCTGGTGTACGAGAAGACGGGCGACACCGGCGCGCCGATGCGTCTCCTCGCAGATCTTGCCGAGGACGGCCAGAAGGTGCTGGTCGCGCGCGGCGGACGCGGCGGACTCGGCAACGCCCACTTCGCGACGTCCACCAATCGAGCGCCGCGCAAGGTGCAGCCGGGCGAACCGGGCGAGGTCCGGGATCTGCGGCTCGAGATGAAGCTGCTCGCGGACGTCGGTCTCGTCGGCTTTCCCAACGCCGGCAAGTCGACGCTCATCGCGCGCATCTCGGCGGCGCGGCCCAAGATCGCGGACTACCCGTTCACGACGCTCACGCCGAATCTGGGCGTCGTCAAACTGAGCGACGATCGGAGCTTCGTCGTTGCCGACGTCCCCGGCTTGATCGAGGGCGCGCACCGCGGCCACGGACTCGGTCACCAGTTTCTTCGCCACCTGGAACGGACGAAGGTGCTCGTGCATCTCGTCGATGTATCGGGCGCGAGCCAGCGCAATCCGGTCGAGGATCTCGATACCGTGCGGCGCGAGCTCGAGCTGTATCAACCCACGCTGGCCGCCAAGCCGCAGGTTGTCGCCGCCAACAAGCTGGACGCCGTCGATCCCTCGACCGCTGACGAGGACGTCGCGCCCCTGGAGCGGCGCGCCGCTGAACTCGGTTTGCCCTTTTTGCGGATCTCGGGCGCGACCGGTGCCGGCGTTCCCGAACTTCTCGAAGCCATGTGGCGACGGCTGGCCGCGGCGCGACAATCGGCTGCATGACACGCAGGCGCGTCGGTATTCTCGGTGGCACGTTCGATCCCATTCACTACGGACACATCGGCGTCGCCGAAGCCGCGGAGGCCGCGCTCGGCCTGTCGCGGATTTATATCGTCACGGCGAATGTTCCGCCGCACCGGCGCCAGCCTGTCGCATCGGCGTTTCAGCGATATGCGATGGTGGTCCTGGCACTCGGGCACCGCCACGGGTGGCGGGCCTCGGACATGGAATTGCGCATCGAGGGGCCGTCGTACACCTCCGACACGCTGGCCCGGTACACGCAGCGGGGATATCAGCGCGATGAGCTGTTTTTCGTGATCGGCGCCGACGCGTTCGCCGACATCGCCGCGTGGTACGACTACCCGCGGATCCTCGACGCGGCGCATTTCGCGGTCGTCTCGCGTCCGGGGCTGTCGGTTGACGCGCTCCCCGAGAAATTGCCCGCGCTCGCGTCTCGGATGCTGAAACCCCCGTCCCCACTCGCACAAACCTCCGTCCCCGACGTCGGCGGGGACGGAGGTGTCTCGTCGACCTTGATCTTTTTGATCGATGCACCCACCGCGGACGTTTCAGGAACTGCGATCCGCACGCGGTGCGAAACAGGCGAATCGATCGAGGGTCTCGTGCCCCCGCTCGTGCAGCAATACATTGAGCAGCATGGACTTTACGCCGCGAAAACATCGAGACGACGCGCGTCGGACACCGCGTCGCAGGACCCGGCAGGCAGGTTGCATGGCCAAAACTGAGAAGCGTTCGACGTCGGCGTCACGTCTCCCGTCGCAGATCGATCGCGCGCTGATGGCGGCCGACAGCAAGAAAGCTGTCGATCTGCTGGTGCTCGATCTGCGAAAAGCGGCTGGCTTCACCGACTTTTTCGTCATCTGCTCAGGGACGAATTCGCGCCAGGTGCGGGCCATCGCGGACGGCGTGATGGACACGCTGGCGGAAGACGACGTCAAGCCGGCGCACATCGAGGGGTACGACCGATCGGAATGGGTGCTGATCGACTATTTCGACTTCATCGTCCACGTGTTCAGCCCCGACACGCGGCTGTTCTACGGGCTCGAGCGGCTCTGGGGAAGCGCCGAGCGGATCGAGGTGCCGGCGACGCGATAACCCTGCCTGCCGAGCGCTTCATCGCGCACAGTCGCGCGATGCGGGCGCTCACCGATCAAATCCGGCGCTTCGCGCGCGCCGACTCCAACGTCCTCATCGCAGGCGAGACCGGCACCGGCAAGAATGCGGTCGCGCGCGAGCTGCACGCTCGCGGGCCGCGCGCGCGCCGGCCGTTCATCACCATCGACTGCGCGAGCCTGTCGCCTTCGTTGATCGACTCCGAGCTGTTCGGACACGAGGTCGGCGCGTTCACCGACGCGGTGGCGGCGCGGCCGGGGCGCTTCGAGCTCGCCGGCAACGGCACGGTCTACCTGGATGGCGTCGTCGAGCTGTCGGTCGAAGGCCAGGGCAAGCTGCTGCGCATCGTCGAGGAGAAGCGCGTGGAGCGGTTGGGCGGGCAGTCGCCCATGGTCGTCGGCGCCCGCGTCGTCGCGTCGATCGGCGCGGACATCGAGGACGCCGTGCGCTCGGGCGCGTTTCGACGCGATCTCTATCATCGGCTCCGCGTGCTGCCGCTGCTGATCCCGCCGCTTCGTGAGCATCTCGAGGACGTCGCACCGCTGGTCACATACTTTCTCAAACGGGCTGCGGCCGCGGCCGGCCGCTCGGCGCCGTCCGTGAGTCGCGACGCAGGCGCGGCCCTGGGCGACTACAGCTGGCCGGGCAATGTCCGCCAGCTGCGACACACGATCGAGCGCGCCTATCAGGCCGCCGACGGCGGCGCCATCACGCTCGATCACCTTCCCCAGGAAATCCTGGACGCGCCGGCCTTCGAACCGGAGGCTGCGCTCGCCGATCGGCCAACACTAGAGGAAGTCGAACGCCGCTACATCGCGGCGACGCTGCGCCACGCGCGCGGAAGGCAGACCGAGGCTGCACGGATCCTTGGCATCAGCCGCAAGGCGCTGTGGGAGAAGCGCCAGCGATACGGGCTGGATTAGAGAGCCGTTCTCACGGTGGCGCGATTCGACGCGGCCGGATGGGGCGCGCCAGTGAGAACGGCTCTGGATGCGGTGCTGTCGGTCGTGCTGGCGCCGGCGTGCGCCGCGTGCGACCAGTTGCTGGATTTCCCGACGCGCGGACCGGTCTGCGAGCCGTGCTGGCGATCGATCCTGCCGCTCACGCCGCCGCTCTGTGATGGCTGCGGCGACCCGCTGGCGACGTGGCGATCGAGCAGCGTGCTCGGGCGATGTCCGCGGTGCCGGCGCAGTGCCCGATTCGTTGACCGCGCGCGGGCGATCGGCGCCTACGAGGGCACGCTGCGCTCGATCGTCCACGCGCTGAAGTACGAGGGACGCCGGTCCCTGGCGCGGCCGCTCGGCGGCCTGATGCAGCGGCACGGCGCAGATGTCCTGGACGGCGCCGCGTGTGCCATTCCTGTCCCGCTTCATCCCTCTCGAAAGCGGAAGCGCGGCTTCAACCAGGCGGCCGACCTCGCGCGGCACCTCGGGCTGTCTGTTGTCGCAGGACTTCGCAGAGTGCGCGAGACGGCCACGCAAACCGAACTCCCAGCCGCCCAACGGCACCGCAACGTGCGCGACGCCTTCATGACCACAGCCGCTGTGGTGCAGTGTGCCGGTGCAGTTGTCGTCCTCGTGGACGATGTGTGTACGACGGGCGCGACTTTGGATGCGTGCGCGCGAGCATTGAAGCGGGAAGGCGTGCGCGAGGTCCGCGCGCTGACTGCTGCGCGCGTGGTCAACCTACGATCGATCTCACCGCGCTGATCACGTCCTCCGCAATTTCATCCTTCGGCCGTTCGCCGTCGAGCACTGCCCAACCCCCGCTCTCCGCCTGGCGTTTGTAGCTGTCGCGGACGCGCGCGAGCATGGCGAGATCGCGCTCGTAGCGATCGCGATCGACCGCTTTGCGCTGGGCCGCGGTTTCCGGCGCGATGTCGAGGAGGATCGTCAGCGCCGCGCGGGGCAGAAATTTCTGCACGTCGATGAGCCACGACGCGTCGAGGCCCTGCGCTTCGCCATAGGCCACGCTCGACGCCATGTAGCGATCGCAGACGAGGATGAGGCCACCTTCGAGCCAGCGCTGCAGGTCGTCCTTCCGCTCGTAGCGGTTCGCCACGTAGAGAAGCTGCATGACATCGGGGCCGTACTCGCGCTCGCCCTGCAACGCGCGGGCGATTTCCTCGCCGATCGAGGTGGCGTAGTCGGGAAAAGACACCAGCCGCGCCTTGTGCCCGTCCTGCTTCAGCCGATCGCGCAGCAGCTCCGCCTGCGTCTGCTTGCCGCTTTGATCGAGGCCTTCGAACGCGATTAGATGTCCAGACATCGTTCGGGGTTCGGGGTTCGTGGTTCGCGAACGTCGAACGAAGACGTTCTATTCGAACGACGAACGACGAACGAAGGCGTTCCGTTCGAACGACGAACGAACGTCATGCGTTCTCCAGCGAGAGCATGTCATCAAGCGTCTGTCGTCGCCGGATCACGCGCCATGTGCCGTTGTCGACCAGCACCTCGGCGGCCAGCGGACGGCGATTGTAATTCGAGGCCATCGCCGAACCGTAGGCGCCGACGTCGTGGATGGCGAGCAGGTCGCCGACTTCCAGCATCGGCAGCGCACGATCGCGGCCGACGACGTCGCTGCTTTCGCAGACGGGACCGACGATCTCGTATTCGCTCGTGCTCTCGCCCCGCGGCGTTACAGCCTCGATCCGATGGAACGCGTTGTAGAGTGCCGGCCGCAGCAGCTCGGTCATGCCGGCGTCGATGATCGCGAACTGCGTGGTCGCGGTCCGCGGCTTGAGGTCGATCACGCGCGCGAGGAGCACGGCAGCCGGCGCCGCAATCGCGCGGCCAGGTTCGAGGACGATCGGCAACGACGTCGACCGCACTTCCTCGACCAGGGCGGCGACGTAGTCCTCGGCAAGCGGGACCTCGCGGCCGTCGTACGACACGCCGAGTCCGCCCCCGAGATCGACGTATTCGAGCTGGACGCCGCGTCCCTGCACGTGCCAGCTCAGGCCAGACGCCAGGCGCGCGGCGCGGCGGAGCGGATCGAGCGAGGTGATCTGCGATCCGATGTGCACGTGTACCGCGACGAGCTGCAGCGCGCTTCGCCCCGCCAGCCCCTCGAGCAGCTCGCGCGCAGCGTCGACCGGCATGCCGAACTTGTTGATCTTGAGGCCGGTGGAGATGTGCGGGTGGCTCAGGGCGTCGATGTCGGGATTCACCCGCACCGCCACACGTGCGACGCGACCGACGCGCTGCGCGATCGCTTCCACCCGCGCAAGCTCGCCGGCCGATTCGACGTTGATCGCTTTGACGCCCAGATTGACGGCGCATTCGAGCTCGGAGGGAGATTTGCCGACGCCGGTGAACACGATCTGCGACGGCGGGAACCCCGCCTTGAGCGCCAGCTCGATCTCCCAGATCGAGTTGGCGTCGGCCGCGCTCCCCAGGCCGCGCAGCAGCCGGACGAGCGCCAGCGACGAGTTCGCTTTGAGCGCGTAATGCAGCGCGTGCGGATAGCCGCCGAACGCCTCGTCGATCGCGCGATACCGTTGGCGGAGCAGCGCGGCGCTGTAAACGTAGACGGGCGTCGCGGTCTGAGCGGCGATCTCGGCGAGCGGGACGCCGTCGCACACCAGGTCGTCGGGCTGTCGGGAGAATCCTGTCGGGCCGGGCGGTGGCTGCAACGTGGTACGCTATTGTATCCAATCCACGATGCACCCGGAGTCCTCAGCGGCGTCAAATGAGGCCGTCGAAGCGCTGATCCAGCGCTGCCTGCGCGGCGATCAGGTTGCGTGGGAGGCCATCGTACGCCAGTACTGGCGCAAGGTCTTCAACGTCGCGTACAAGTTCGTCGGCAAGCATGACGAAGCCGAAGATCTGACGCAGGACATCTTCCTCAAGATCTTCAAGTCGCTCGACACGTTCGACCGGCGCGCGAACTTTCAGACCTGGTTGATCAGCATCAGCCGCAATCTCTGCATCGACCACTACCGCAGCGTGCGCAAGGAGCGGGAAACGATCGATCGCGGCGTCGACGCGAACGAGCTGACACCCGTGTCGCACGACCCGGGGCCGGTGGCGGCGCTCGAACAGCGGGATCGCGTGGTGCTCCTGCGCCAGGCGATGTCGGCGCTGCCCGACACGCTGCGCACGGCGGTGCTGATGCGCGATATTCAGGAAATGTCCTACCAGGAAATCGCCGACGCCCTCCGGCTGCCGGAGGGGACGGTGAAGTCGCGCATCAACCGCGGCCGCACCGAGTTGGCGCGGCAGGTGCGAAAGCTGCGCGGCGACGACTTCAGAGCGCCGGGACCCTTGATCAAGCGTACGGGAGCCTACTAATGAATGTCACAACCGAACAGCTCGGCGGCATTTCGGTCGTTCGCGTCGGCGAGACGCGGCTCATGTATCCGATCCTGTCCGACTTCTCGACCGCGGTGAGCGAGCTCGTCGCGGCGGGCAAGTTGGAAATCCTGATCGATCTGAGCCCGGTCACCTACGTGGACAGCGCGACGATCGGTTGCCTGATGGATTTGTTTCGTCAGGTCACGACGGCAGGCGGCCACCTGAAGCTGTCGGGCGTCCAGAAGCGGGTCGAGACGATGCTGTCGATGACCGGCGCCCAGAACTTCATCGAAATACACGCTGACGAGCCGAGCGCCGTCAAAAGCTTCGGAGCGTGAGCCATGCGCACGATCAAGACCACCGGCGGCGCCCCTGTAGACTTGGACGGCGATTTGCTCGCGGTCATGGAGGCGCTGTATCGGGAAGTGACCGCCAAGCGTGAGCTGCAGCGCACCTTCGAGGACATGGTGCGCGAAATCCACCACCTCATCGACCAGATGGACGAGCAGGAGCGCCGCACGTACCTCGCCGAGAGCCTCTTTCTCAATACCGTCAAGTACGAGAACGACAAGCTCGAGGCCTACATGAAAAAGCTGACGAAGAAGTGATAGAGATGTGCGCGGTGCACGGTGCACAGTGCCCGGTGCTTAGTGCCGGGTGCTGCGTGCATGGAGCACCGAGCACCGAGCATCGAGCACCGTAGCTCTTATGTCCCTTAACTTTCTCGCAACCCGTTTCCAATGCACGTGGCCGTGGCAGACCCTCGTGATGCTGTGCGACGGCCGCATGGTCTGCGGCTGCGCCGATCCGTACGGCAAACGCGTCCTCGGCGACGTTCGGCAGGGGTCGGTTCAAGACGTGTGGACCGGGACGATCATTTCTGAGCTCCGCGCCGATCTGAACGCGGGCGGCTCGAAATTCTGCGGCGACTGCCCGCTCAAGCTGCCGTTGAAACGTGACGAAGCAGCCACGGTGCGGCCCGTCGATGCGGGACCGATGCCCTCGCGGCTGTACATCGAGTGCACGGCGGCCTGCAACATTTCCTGCAACCAGGCGTGCTGCGCGCCCGAAACGGGTATCACCCGCACGCGCCAGGCGGGCATGCTCGACTTCGATCTGTTCCGCCGTGTCGTGGACGAAGCGGGCCCTTCGCTCGTGCGCATCGACTTCTTCAACTACGGCGAAGCGTTCCTGCACAAGCGCGCCGTCGACATGTGCGAGTACATCAAGTCGAAGTTCCCGCACATCTATCTCTACACGAGCACCAACGGCCTTGCGCTCACCGAGGCGCAGGCCCGGCGTCTGGTCCACTCCGGCATCGACGAGGTGACGTTCTCGATCGACGGCGCGACCCCGGAAAGCTACGTGCAGTACCGGCAGCGTGGAAAATTCGACGTCGCCATCCGAACGCTCGAAGCGATGGCCGACGAGAAGCGGCGTGCCAGCCGCGACGTCCCGTTCCTCAACTGGCGCTACATCCTCTTCAAATGGAACGACAGCGACGAAGAGATGAACACCGCGCGCGAGATTGCGGCGCGGATTGGCGTGGACCGGCTGACGTGGGAGCTCACCGACCATCCCGAGGACAGCTTTTCGCGCCGGTTCGTGCCTGGGTCAGCGGCGTTCGACGCGATCAAGCACGAGGTGTGGGACAACAGCGGACTGGGCAACGCCATCCCCGGCGCCACGCCGCGAGCCCAGATCGAAGTGCGAACGCTGTTTCGCGCCGCGCCGCTGCGGACCCGCACCGGTCGTCCGCTGCGCGTGCGGACGCGCATTCGCAATCTCTCGAGCCGCGCCTTCCCCGCGCAGGCGACCTACGGCCGCCGGCTCGTCCGGCTGGGCGCCCAGCTCTGCACCGAGCAGGGCGCACTGCTGAACCGCGACTTCGCGCGGGCGTGGCTTCCGAAGACCTTGGAGCCCGGTGAAGAGGCCGACGTTCGCATCGAGATCCCGTCGCCCGAACAGCCGGGACGCTACGCGTTGAAATTTGACCTGGTGAGTGAGGGAATCGACTGGTTCGAGCGCTGCGGGAGCGAAACGACCATGAGGTCGCTGGTCGTGCGCTGACGCGCGCTCAGCCTTTTACGAAGAGACGGCCTATCTTACATCAAGTAAGACCGTTACTTAAAGCGCGGCCTGGACGATCGCAGCTGCCTGCTTACATCCCTTTCGTGTAGACAACCTTCCGCTTCAGCTCTCCTTGCGGCGTCTGCGTCGTCGACTCCACGACCATTTCCTTGCCACCGTTTTCGAGGCGCCGCACTTCATGCGTGGTGATCGTCATGCCCTGAATGTCGCGCGTCGTGTCGATGACGAGGCTGGTTCCGTCCCATTTCACCTTCGACTTCACCGTTTGCGCACCGCCGCGGCCCATCACCTCGTTCGAGCTCTCCGATCCATCGAGCTTGTAGGTCATCGTCTGCGGCCCCCCGCGGCCCTCGCTGGTGATCGTGAGGTCCGTGCCGGTCTGCTTGATCGTCACCGAACCGCCGCCCATACCGCCGCCTCCGCCACGGCCCTGGGGCGGCGGATCGCTCTTCGCCGCGTCGAGGGTCCAGGTGCCGGCGAAATCGGGCTTGCTCTGGGCGTGCGCCGTGAATGGAATGACCACTGCCGCAACCATCGCCGTCAGGAGCACACGTGTCATCAGGTTCCTCCTTCACAGCCCGCGCGATGAACTCTTCACGTTAGCAAAGCAGGCGTGCCGGCAGGCAATAAAAAGGGAGGGCTGGGTTGAGCTGGGTTTCCGTGCGAGGCGCGTGCGAAGTGCGTCGTTCGTCGAGCTTAATTCGCGAGACGGGGGACGATGGCCCTGATGGGCAGGCCCAGCGTGGCCGGCACCGGCTCGAACGGCGATTCCACGAGCCGCCACGCCTGCGACTCTTCCAGAATCTTCGCCGCGAACTCGGTATGCAGCGCGTGTCCGGCCCGATGCGCGACCAGGTGGCCGATCACCGGATAGCCCACGAGAGCCAGATCGCCGACCGCGTCGAGGATCTTGTGGCGGACGAACTCGTCCTCGTAGCGGAGCGCGTTGTTCAACACACCCGTTTCGCCGAGCACGATCGCGTTCTCGAGCGAACCGCCGAGCGCCAACCCGTTCTGCCGCAGCATCTCGACGTCCTTCAAGAAGGTGAACGTGCGGGCGGGGGCGATTTCTTCGGCGAACGATTCTTCCGTGATGCGCATCGTGCGCGATTGATGACGCAGGAGCGGGTGATCGAAACTGATGCTGTAGGTGACCTTGAAGTGATCGGACGGGAAGAGCGCGATCCGCTTGTCGCCGCGCGAGATCGCAATCGGCCGGACGATCTTGAGGTACTTCCGCGGCGACTGCAGCTTCTTCACGCCGGCTTCGTGGATCAGATAGACGAACGGCGCCGCGCTGCCGTCCATGATCGGCACTTCCGGGGAGTTCAGCTCGATGAGAAGGTTGTCGACACCCACGCTGACGAGCGCCGCCAGCAGGTGCTCCACCGTCTCGACCGACACCTCTTTGCTCGAGAGTCCGGTGGCGAGTTGGATCCCCGCCAGGTGCTGCACAGTCGCCGGAACCTCGTGACTCCCCAGGTCGGTCCGCCGGAATCGAATGCCGAAATCGACGGGTGCGGGCTTGAGGGTGAGGTTGACCTTGTTGCCGGAGTGAAGACCGATTCCGACGCAGGAGACTTGGCGGCGAATTGTGCGCTGTGCGTCCATTAATCTCTCAACGAGTCAATGACTTGCCATTGTCGAGTTGAGCAAACGGAATGCCCGAGCCACGATTCGCCGTAGACTCCATGGAACATATTGATTCTTAAGCCTGTTAATCACCTTCGGTCAAACCCCTGGTCCCCTTCGCTTGTGGTACGCACACCACAACCGTTTCCTTGAAAAGTGTGGCGATACTACCACAGCTCGTCAGTTAGCAGCCGCGCGCAATGATGTGCGTTCTTGAGCAGAGAAGAGGCCGGCCAGGAACTGTCCAGTGGCTGAGGAGGGCGATTGGGCGACCTCCTCGGGCGTGCCCGTGGCGATGACGCGTCCCCCTGCCACACCGCCCTCGGGCCCGAGATCGATGACGTAGTCCGCCGACTTGATGACGTCCAGGTTGTGTTCGATGACGACGATGGTGTTGCCCTGGTCGACGAGCTTGGTGAGGACGTCGAGCAGCTTCCGCGTGTCCTCGAAGTGGAGGCCCGTCGTCGGCTCGTCCAGGATGTAGAGCGTGCGTCCCGTCCCGCGCTTGGACAGTTCCTTCGACAGCTTCACGCGTTGCGCCTCGCCCCCCGACAACGTCGTCGCCGACTGGCCGAGCGCGATATAGCCGAGGCCGACGTCCTGCAGGGTCCGCAGCTTGTTGGCAATCGCCGGGAAATTCTCGAGCAACGGCAGGGCCTGGTCCACCGTCAGTTCCAACACGTCGGCAATCGACTTCCCGCGATAGGTGATCTCGAGCGTCTCGCGGTTGTAGCGACGCCCCTTGCACTGTTCGCACGTGACGTAGACGTCCGGAAGAAAGTGCATCTCGATCGCGATCACGCCATCGCCCTGGCAGGCCTCGCAGCGGCCGCCTTTGACGTTGAAGGAAAACCGTCCCGGGCGGAAGCCGCGCGCCTTGGCTTCCGGCATCATCGCGAACAGATCTCGAATGAACGTGAAGAGGCCCGTGTAGGTCGCGGGGTTGGAGCGGGGCGTCCGGCCGATCGGCGACTGGTCGATCTCGATCACCTTGTCGATGAGCGCGATCCCATCGATGCCGTCGTGCGCGCCCGGCTCGTCGGCAGCCTTGTACAGCGTGCGTGCGAGCGATTTGTAGAGGATGTCGTTGACGAGCGTCGATTTGCCAGAGCCGCTCACGCCGGTGACCGCCGTGACGAGACCGAGCGGAATGGAGACGTTCACGTTCTTCAAGTTGTTGGCCCGCGCGCCGCGGATCACGATCTCGCCCTTCAGCGCCGGCCGGCGGCCTTTGGGTGTGGGAATCGACCGCGCGCCGGTGAGATACGCGCCCGTCAGCGAACGCAGCGACGCGAGATCTGATCCCAGACCTGATCCCGGGTCTGATCCGGGATCAGATCCGGGATCAGACCCCGCCATCAACGCCTGGGGCGTCCCCTGGAAAATCACATGGCCGCCCAGATCGCCCGCCCCGGGGCCCAAATCGACCACGTAATCGGCGACGCGAATGGTTTCTTCGTCGTGCTCGACCACGATGACCGTGTTGCCGAGATCCCGCAGGCGCGACAGCGTGCCGAGCAGCTTCCGGTTGTCCCGCTGATGCAGCCCGATTGACGGTTCGTCGAGCACGTACAACACGCCGGTGAGGTTCGCGCCAATCTGGGTCGCGAGCCGAATCCGCTGCCCTTCGCCACCCGACAGCGTGGCCGCGCTGCGTCCCAGCGTCAGATACCCGACGCCGACGTCGTCCAGGAATCGCAGGCGCTCCTGAATCTCGCGCAGAATGCGCTCGGCAATAATCGCCTCGCGACCCGTCAACGTCAGGCTGTCGATCACCTCGAGCGCCTCGGAAATCGGCAGGTTCACGTAGTCGGAAATCGGCCGGCCCTTTACCTTCACCGAGAGGCTCTGAGGCTTCAGCCGCTCGCCGTGGCACGTCGGACAGGGCCGCAGCGAGCGATACGCCTCGAGCTCCTCCTGCTCGGCCCAACTGCCCTGCTCGAACCGGCGCCGGAGGTTGGGCACCAATCCCTCGAATTGCCGCCCGCTGCCGAAGAGCAGTACCTCGCGCGATTTGCGCGGCAGGCGGCTGAACGGCGCATGCAGGTCGATGCCGAAGTCGCGCGACAGCGCCTGGAGCTGAACGCGGACCAGCTTGCGGTCGCCGCGCGCCCACGGAGCAATCGCCCCGTCGGCAAGCGACTTCGATTCGTCGGGCACGATGCGCTGCGGATCGAAGTCGATCATCGATCCGAGCCCCTGGCAGTCCGAGCACGCGCCGTGCGGCGAGTTGAACGAGAACGCCCGCGGGGTCATCTCCGGCATGCTCAGGCCGCAGTTCACGCATGCGAGCCGCCGCGAAAACAACCGGTCACCGCCGTCGTAGGAGTTGATGATGACGATGTCGTCGGCGAGGTTGAGGGCGGTGTCCACCGATTCCGTCAGCCGGCGCTCGACGCCGCCGCGGACGATGACGCGATCGACGACGACTTCGATCGTGTGGTTGCGGCGTCGATCGAGCTTGAGGTCCTCTTCCAGCGATCGAAACTGACCGTCGATGCGCGCCTTGGTGAAGCCGCGGCCGCGCAGCCCCGCGAGCTCCTTTTTGAACTCGCCCTTCCGGCCGCGCACGATCGGCGCCAGGACGTTGATGCGCTCGTCCTGCGGGTACAGCATCACCATGTCCACGATGCGCTCGAGCGACTGGCTCGAGATCTCTCTGCCGCAGTTCGAGCAGTGCGGCGTGCCGATGTTGGCGAAGAGCAGGCGCAGGTAATCGTAGATTTCAGTGACCGTGCCCACGGTCGATCGTGGATTCGATCCGGTGGTCTTCTGCTCGATCGAAATCGCGGGCGACAGCCCGTCGATCAGATCGACATCGGGCTTCTCCATCTGCTCAAGGAACTGCCGCGCGTAGGCCGACAGCGACTCGACGTAGCGCCGCTGTCCCTCGGCATAGATTGTGTCGAAGGCCAGCGACGACTTGCCCGAGCCGGACAAGCCGGTGATCACCACCAGCTTGTTGCGGGGAAGATCGACGTCAATGTTCTTGAGGTTGTGAACCCGTGCTCCGCGCACGGAGATCCAGTCGTGAGCCATAGATTAGGGGTTCGGGCCTAGGGATTCGCGATTCGCGAATCGTCGATCGATCATCGTAGCACGTGGAATGCCGCAAGCTGAACCATACTAACGATCGTGGAGAACGCGTTTCGCGATTTCGAACATGCGGGGTGGGAACGCGCCGCGGAATATTATCCGGATGCTTTCGGGGACTTGACCCGGCAGGCCGTGGATCCCGTGCTCGACGCGGTGGGCGCGAGCTGCAGGAACGCGTTTACTGGACGTCGCGTGCGGTCCCGGATTCGTCGCGGCCGCCGCCGCGGCACGCGGCGCAGATGCAATCGGGCTCGATTTCTCGCCGGCGATGATCGTGCGCGCGCGTCGATCGCATCCGTCGGTCGCGTTTCGCGAGGGCGACGCCGAGGCGCTGCCGTTCGAGCCCGCCAGCTTCGACGCGGTCGTGATGAATTTCGGCCTGCTGCATCTGGCGCATCCCGACCTGGCGATCGGCGAGGCGCGCCGCGTGCTCAGGGCCGAGGGCCGGTTCGGTTTCACGATCTGGGCGCCGCCTGAAGATGCCTTCGGATTTGGCATGGTGCTGAAGGCCGTGGAGGCTCACGGCCGCAGCGATGTCGGCCTGCCGGACGGACCACCCTTTTTCCGCTTCAGCAGCGCCGCCGAATGCCGGCGGGTGCTCGATCTTGCCGGCTTCAAGGACATCAGCGTCCGGACGTTGCCGCTGACCTGGGTGCTCGGTTCGAACGACGCCGTGTTCGATGCCATGCTGTACGGCGGCGTCCGGACCTCGGCCGTGCTCCGCGCACAGGCCCCGGAGGCGCTCGAACGGATCCGGCAGGCCGTTCGACGCTCGGTCGACCAGTACGCACGAGGCGGGAGGTTCGAGATCCCAATGCCTGCCGTGCTGGCTTCGGGAACCGTGCGTGCCACGCCGTAGCTCGCCTGGGATCGGCGCGAGCGAAGGCGAGTAACCTTTCAGGTCAGTCGAACGTGATGGAGATATGACTGCCATCACCAATCGCGAATCGCCAGTCGTTGTCATCGGCGCGGGGCTCTCGGGCCTCATCAGCGCCGCGCTCCTCGGCCGCCGCGGCATCCCGGTCGTCGTCGTCGAACGGTCCTCCGCGCCGGGCGGACGCGCCGCAACCCGCGAAAAGGCGGGGTTTTCCTTCAATCTCGGACCGCACGCGCTCTACCGCAGCGGACTGCTGCGGCGGACACTGAAGGATCTCGGGGTCACCGTCAGCGGCGGCGTCGCGACCGGAAGCGGCGGCTTCGCCATTGCGGGCGGGCGCGCGCATACGCTTCCCATCGGTCTGACGTCGCTCATGACCAGCGGCGCGTTGAGCATGGCCGGGAAGATTGAGTTCGCGCGGCTGTACGCGAAGCTGCCGGCCCTTGACGCGTCAACCCTTCAGCACATGACGCTCCAGACGTGGCTCGATGCCAACGTCCACGATCGTGGAGCGCGACAGCTCTTCGAGATGACCGTTCGGGTTACGACGTTCACGAACGATCCGGGTCGACAGAGCGCCGGCGCGGCGATCGAGCAGGTGCAACTGGGCTTGAAGGGGTCCGTCCTGTATCTCGACGGCGGCTGGCAGACGATCGTGGACGGACTACGACGCGTCGCGTTGGAACACAGCGTGGAGATTCGAGCTGGCGTGCCGGCGGTTGGCCTGGAACGGAGGGACGCACGCACTGTGGACGGCGTGCGCCTCGCGGATGGAACCGTGATGCGAGCGGCGGCGGTTGTCGTCGCTGGTTCACCGGCTGATGTCGAAAGCGTCACAGGGTTTGCCGGGCTCGTCGCCGGATTGCCGCCGCCGGTGCGCGTGGCCACGCTCGATCTCGCCCTGCGTTCGTTGCCGAAACCCAAGCGCACGGTCGCGTTCGGCGTCGACGTGCCATTGTACTTTTCGGTGCACTCGGCGATCGCGCGGCTGGCGCCCGCCGGGGGCGCCGTCATTCACGTCTCCAAGTACCTGCGTCCGGAAGACGCAGCCGATCGACACACCGAGCGCGAGCTCGAGACGCTGATGGATACGATGCAGCCCGGCTGGCGTGACCAGCTCGAGTTCAAACAGTTCCTGCCGAAGCTGGTCGTGACGCACGCCGAAGCGACAGCGGCCATCGGCGGCGTGGCCGGGCGTCCGTCAGCGCGACTCGCCGGCTTCGACAACGTGGCCGTCGCCGGCGATTGGGTCGGCCCGCGCGGTCAGCTGTCGGACGGCTGCGCGGCGAGCGCCGCCGACGCCGCGGCCGCGGTCCGCAACCTCCGCCCCAACGCAACCTCGGCCCCCCGGGCAACCTCCGTCCCTGGCCCGGGGACGGAGGTTGGGCCGGGGACGGAGGTTCCTGGCACGGTTCTCGCGCGATGACCCTCCCGCTCGCAGACGTCTACAACGAGCATCGGCCTCTTCTCTGGAGTCTGTGCTACCGCATGCTCGGCAGCGCCGCCGACGCCGAGGACGCCGTGCAGGACACGTTCGTCCGAGCGATCGAGCAGCCGCCGCCGCGCACGGACCTGCCGATCCGTCCCTGGCTCGTGCGCGTCGCGTTGAATCGCTCGCGCGATTTGCTTCGCCGGCGCAAGCGCCGCAGCTACGTCGGGCCATGGCTTCCGTCGCCAATCGACACCGGCGACGAGGCGGCGCCGCCGGCGCACGAACCGGCGGTCGACGGCCTGCAGACGCTCGAGGGCCGGTACGACCTGCTCGAAAGCGTCTCGTTCGCGTTCCTGCTCGCGCTCGAAGCGCTGACACCGACGCAGCGCGCCGTGCTGCTGCTGCGCGACGTCTTCGACTACTCGGTCAAGGAAACCGCCGACGCGCTCGACATGACCGAGGCGAACGTCAAGACAACGCACCACCGGGCCCGGCGCACAATGGACGGTTACGAGCGCCGCCGCCTGATCCCGACGGTGGCCGTTCAAAGCCAGGCGCGTGCGACGCTGACTTCGTTTCTTCGCTGCCTCGAACAGCACGATGTCCGCGGGATCGAAGCCCTGCTCGCCGACAACGTGCGCACCCTGACCGACGGCGGCGGCGAATTCCAGTCGGCGCTGCGGCCGATCGTCGGCCGCGACAAGGTGACCCGGTTCTATCTGGCGGTGACTGAAACCGGACCCGGCCTCGGGGTGCAGATGCCAACGCTCAACGGGATGCCTGGGGTGGTCGTGGACTTCCCGTCCGCACGCGGACCGCAAGCGCCCCGCCTGGCGCTGACGATCGATCTGGATCGCGACGGGAAAATCTCGTGGATCTACGTCGTGTCCGCGTCGCGGAAGCTCACCGCGCTCAAATAGCCGACGCGCTCCTCAGTGACGCGCGCGCAGCCGCATCGATCCCCGCCGCCTCGAGCACGTCGTCGGTGTCCGCGCCGAGCGCCGGAGCGCGACGTACCTGAACCCCAGGCGGGTTGACGTAGGTGACACCCGCGTCGCGCGTCACGACACCACGTGCGGCCAGGTGTGGATCCCGGAGCGTCTCTTCTCGCGTGGAAATCGTCGTCAGACAGACATCGGCGCCCTCGAACGCTGACAACCATTCGTCTCGGGTCCGTGTCTTCATCAGCAGCCGCACTGCTCGCATGACGCGCTCGCGTTCGGCGCCGCGTGCGAGCTGCATCGATGCCAGGTCCGTGCGCCCGATGCGTTCGCAGAAGCCGGCCCAGAACTTTTGCTCCAGCGCGCCGAGGGCCAGCCAGTGACCGTCCGCGGTCTCGTAGATCGTGTAACACGCGCCCTCGAGGTCGGCGGTCGTAGGAAACATGGACCAGTGCAGCGCCGCTTCGTGGATCGACACCTCGAGGGCGGCGCCCTGGCCAGTCCGCTCGCGTTGGAACAGCGCGCCAAGAATCGCGACCGCCGATTGCATCGCCGCGCCGATGTCCCCCACGAGAGGACCTGGCATCACAGGCTCACCCTTCGACGGGCTCAGGGTGAGCGAACCGTTTTCCGCTCGTCCTGAGCTTGTCGAAGGACGAGCCAAGAGTCCCGCCAGCGCCTGATAGTTGATGTCGTGCGCCGCCCGCTCGGCGTATGGCCCAGTCGCACCGAAGCCGGAGATCGACGCGCAGATCAACCGCGGGTGCCTGGCGAGCAGGGTTGGCCCATCGACGCCAAGTCGCCGCGCCGTCGATGGGCGGAAACTCTCGACCAGCACGTCGCTCTGTGCGATCAGCGAATCGAGCACCGGGCGGGCGTCGGCCGATCGCAGGTCGAGCGTGACGCTCCGCTTGTTGCGGTTGAGGAGCTCGAAATACAGATTGCCCGCGACGCGGCGCATTCCGTCGCCGCCCCGCGGATCCTCGATCTTGATCACGTCCGCGCCGAGATCGGCCAGGAGGAGCGTCGCGTACGCGCCCGGGAGCAGGCGCGTCAGGTCGAGTATTCGAACACCGCGCAGGGGCTCATGCACGCGTGCGCAGCTTGCTGTGGCTGTAGCCGTAGGCGAAGTACAGGACCAGCCCGATCGCGAGCCAGTAGCCAAAGCGCTCCCATGCCTTCAGCGGCAAACCGCCCATGACGTAGAGGCACGCGGCTGCTCCGATGACCGAGACGACCGGCAGCAACGGCACCCGGAACGGCCGCTGCCGGTCGGGGTCCGTCCGCCGCAGGACGAGCACACCGACACACACAATCGCAAACGCCGAGAGCGTGCCGATGTTCGTCAGGTCGTAGATCTCGTTTTCATCCATGAACAACGCACCGACGGCGACGACCAACCCAGTGACGACCGTCGTGATGTGTGGCGTCCTGTACTTGGGATGCACCTTGGCGGCCCACTGCGGCAGCAGGCCGTCGCGCGCCATGGCGAAGAAGATCCGCGGCTGGCCGTATTGGAAGACGAGCAGCACCGCCGTGAGCGACACAACGGCGCCGAACGCGACGATGGCGCCGGCGATCGGGAGACCGGCCATCTGCAGCGCCTGCGCCAGCGGATCGGCGGCCTTCAGTTGCTGATACGGCACCAGGCCGGTCGCGACGAGACCGACGATCACATAGATCACCGTGCAGATGGCGAGGCCGCCGAGAATGCCGATCGGCATGTTGCGCTGCGGATTGCGCGTCTCCTCGGCCGCGGTGGAAATCGCGTCGAACCCGATGTACGCAAAGAAGACGATGGCGGCGCCCTGATGGATGCCCCGCCACCCGTTCGGCGCGAACGGCACGTAGTTGGCCGTGTTGATGTAGCCGACCCCCACTACGACGAACAGGGTCAGCACGAGCAACTTGACCACCACCATGATGTTGTTCGCGCGCACGCTCTCTTTCACGCCGAGGTAGAGCAGCCACGTGATCAGCATGACGATGATGAAGGCCGGCACATTCAGGAGGAACGGCACGCCGGCGATCTTCGGCGCCGTCTGGAGGAGCGCGTGCACCTCGGGATTGGAGCTGAGGAGCGCCGTGCGATAGCCATGGGTCAAATAGTCGGGAAGATGAATGCCGAAGGCGCTCAAAAGCGACGTGAAGTACCCGCTCCACGCAATCGCCACGGCGATGTTCCCCACCGCATACTCGAGAATCAGGTCCCAGCCGATGATCCAGGCGATCAGCTCGCCCAAGGTCGCATACGAGTACGCATAGGCGCTGCCGGCCTGCGGAATCATCGCCGCGAGTTCCGCGTAACAGAGCGCCGCCAGCCCACACACGAGTCCGAGCAGCACGAACGACAGCACCAGCGCCGGCCCAGCCCCGTACCGCACGATCTCGCCCGAGGGCAGCGTCTCGCCCGCCGCAGCGGTTCCGATCGAGGAGAAGATGCCCGCGCCGATCACCGCGCCGATGGCGAGCATGATGAGATCCCCGGCGCCCATCACCCGCTTGAGCGACGGACCGCGCTCGGCCTCGCCCATCAGGACGCCAATCGGCTTCCGCTGGAAAAGTTGCGACATGCGCCGGGATTGTATCGCACGGTCCGGCTCAAGCCGGACACTACGTACGGCGTGGACGCGATTGTAAATGGCGTCCGCTTTTAGGCGGACCGTGCGGGCGGCAGCCGGTACGCCGTCTCGTTCGAAACGACGACCACGACGTCGTGCCGGTCGAACGCGACGCCAACCAGTCCGGGCCCGGAGAGTACCAGCTCCGGGTCGCCGGCGGGCGGGATGCGGTACAGCCCGCTCGAGCCGGCGAGCGCTTCGACGACGAACAGAGTGCCAGTGGTGTCGAACGACAACCCTTGCGGCCGGCCGAACGCCGCGTGTCGGGTGGTCACCGTGCCGTCGGCATCGATGCGGTAGAGCGAGTCGTACGACGACAGCGTCGGCCCCGTCACGTGCAACGCGCCGTCGGGGCCGAGCGCGAGGTGAAAGGCGGCCACGCTCGCCGGTAGCGTCGCAAACGTCTCGGCGCGTCCGTTGCGGTCGACGCGGAAGATCGTCCCGGATCGATCCCCGACGTACAGCGTGCCATCCTGCGCGAAGGCCAGGCCGCACGCCACGCCGAGATCGGTCGCGAAGGTTTCGACGGAACCATCGGCAGCGACGCGGTACACGGTTCCCTCGAACCGGCTCGAAACGTACAGACGGTCCTCGGGATCGAGGGCCATCGACGTCGGGTTGACGACGCCCGACGAAAACGTTTCGCGCGTCCCGTTCGGCGTCACGCGAAAAATCGACACCGGCACCTTCTGGCCGCGCGCGCCGCTGAAGGTGACGTACAGATTTCCCGCGCGATCGAACACAGGGTTGTCGACTTGATGCAGGCCCGCCGCGAACGGCCCGGCGATGTCGATGAACGCAGTCGCGCCGCTTACGCCGGCAATGCGAACGGCGGCGCGGCCCGCCTCCAGCCCGGATGGCACGATCGCGGAGAGCCGCGACGGTGACGCGTACACGACTCGCGCGGTCGCATCGCCGATGCGCACCTCCGGCAGAGTCGGACCATCGACGGCGAAGCCGTCGCCGTCGATGGTGATCCGTCCACCTTCAATCGCTTGAAGCGGAGTGATTCTCGTGACGACCGGTGGAGACACTTCTTACGTGTCGTCCAGTTCGGCGTTCCAGTAGAGGTAGTCGCGCCAGCTCTCGGGCGCGTTTCGTAAGCCAACCGTAATCCGGATGGCCGGCGCGGACTCGGGGCGCTTCGGCATCCGCTTGATGTGCATGCCCGCTTCGGAAGGCGTACGTCCGCCCTTCCGCCGGTTGCAGCTCACGCAGCAGGTGACGATGTTCTCCCAGTCCTTGCGGCCGCCCTGGGCGACCGGGAGGACATGATCGAACGTCAGATCGGTCGTCGGGAAGTCGTCGCCACAGTATTGACACTCGTGGTTGTCACGGGCATAAATATTCGCCCGCGAAAACGGCACGTAGTCGAACCGGCGCTTGATCCGGATGAAACGGAGGAGCCGGATCACCGACGGCAGCTTGAAGCTGATCGAAACGGATCGGACCTCGCGGTCGTACTCCGCTACGACTTCGACTTTCCCCTGGCACATCAAGGTGATGGCCTTTTGCCAGTGGACGATTTTCAGCGGCTCGTAGGTCGCGTTCAGGAGTAATGTCTGTTCCATGTCGAGAGCGGGTCGCTTTTGAATTTTGCCCGACCGTTCTCGGAGTGTCAAGCGGGCCGACGCCGTAAACGCCATGAACATGCGCTGTTAGCGCCTCTGCGGAGGCTCGGCACTCGCGCCGAGAGCTAGAACCACCCATGAGAGCTCTGATTTGGACGCTCGCCCTAGCGGCGTTGACGAGCGGATGCGCATCGGCGCGTACCGCCCCTGTTGCCGCGCCGCGGCCATTTCCCGTGCCGGGCGCGCCGGCGCAGCCGGCTCAACCGGAAGCACCGCCGGACCCGCCGCCGATCGCGCCCGCGCTGCCTGAGTTTGGATCGCCTGTCGCACCCAGTGCGCGTCCGGATCGCAACGAGGTGCAGATTTTCGACAGCTACTCGCTGGTCGGCACGGCCCTGGCGCTGCGCGGCATTCCGTATCGCAACGGCGGTACCGATGCGAACGGATTCGACTGCAGCGGATTCACGCAGTTTGTGTTCTCCCGGTACGGCATCGCGCTGCCGCGCGACGTCCGGTCGCAATACCGCATCGGAAAACCGCTCGAGCCGGACGAAATCTCGCCAGGTGATCTCGTCTTCTTCACGACGACCAATCCAGACGTGTCGCACGTCGCGATTGCGATCGGCGGTGACGGCTTCGTGCACGCGCCCAGCACGTGGGGCACGGTGCGGGTCGAACACTTGAGCGGAAGCTATTGGTCGCGCCGGTACGTCGGCGCGCGACGCGTGAACTAGCGCCGTTTCTAGGCGGCGCAGACCGCGCTCTGACGAGCGCGCCGGCGGGACGCTTCCGGCAGGAACTGTCGGATGTGGATCTGGTCGTCGGTATACCGCGTCAACGTCTGAGGCATCCGCAACGGCTCGACGATCACGCCTTCCGTGTCGGCCTCGCACGGCAACTGCTCCGAGAGACGCTCCATATAGCGCTGCGGAAATGACGGATACGGCCGGAAGCTTGCGCCGGCGACGCCGCCATGACGCTTCTGGAGCGCGCTGAAGTCGTCCTTCAGGAAGTCGAGCACGGATGCCGGCGGCTTGCTTCCCAGATAGATGTGCACCATCTCCGCGACTTCCTCGAAGAACCGCTGGCCGTGGCAGTTCGCGGAGTACGTGCCGTCGCCGCGCTCGATCCGGCGGATGCCTCTGAGCTCGGGATCGATGTGATAGAGCTCGTGGATGACCGTGTCGAGCTTCGCGATCCACGCGCCGGCGCCCGGGTAGAACTTTTCCTTGCGCGATCGATCGAGCGACTGATCGCAGAAGCGCGGGAGTGCGAACGAGATCATGTACTTGATCTCTCGTCCGCCGATCGTGACCACGGGCGATTTGGTCACGAACCATTCCGATCGCCTGGTGATCCGATGTGTGGCGCGATCGCGCCAGAAGTAGTAGCCCGGTTCACTCGCCGGAAGCGTGAGGCAGTGACACGTGGCGAACGCGCCTTCCGCGTCGGAACGTCCCGATCGCGCGAACATGAACACGTCTGCGGGTTCGATGAACGACAGCGGCGGCACACGACGGACGATGTCCTGCGTCAATGCCGTCAGCCGCTCGGTGTAGTTGATCATGCAGTCCTGACGACTCCGACTCCAATCCGTCCGCGTGGAACACACGTTGACGCGGGAGGATGCCCCTCGAGTGGACCCATGTCGCGATTCGATTGTTCGAGAATGCGAGCCGAAAAAGCAGGTAAGGATAGCGAACGCGATCCGTAGTGTCAAGCTGATCCGCGCCGTAATCCTTTGTTATCGCACGAGTTGAGCCGACTCTTCCGGTGGTGTCACGAGACCCATTCGCCGCAGGATGAGCTGCTGGCGGCGCACGATGCGCGCGGTGGGCCGTGCAGGATTGAGCACTCGTGGGTTGATGATGACAGCGGCGAGCAACGCTGACTCGGACGCCGTCAGCTCGGCCGCGCGCTTGTGAAAATACGTCCGGGCCGCGGCCTCTGCGCCCCAGATGCCGTCGCCCCACTCGATCACGTTCAGATAGATCTCCAGAATCCTCGATTTCTTCAGCTCAGCTTCGAGCCGCCGCGCGATGATCAGCTCGCGAAGCTTGCGAATCGGGTTCCGCGACGGGGACAGATAGAGATTCTTCGCCAGTTGCTGCGTGATGGTGCTGGCGCCGCGCGTCACGCGGCCGCGCTCCCAGTCGGCCTGCAGCGCTTCCTGCAGCTGCTCGTAGTCAATCCCATCGTGCTGCCAGAACGCATCGTCTTCCGCCACGAGCACGGCGCGGACCAGATCGCGTGAGATCGATCTGTAGCTCACCCAGACCTGGACACGGCGCGGCGTCTGTCCGCGCTGGCGCGCCTCGCGCGCGCGGAGATCCATGAAGGCCGTGCTGCCCGGATTGGTCGTGCGAAGCAGGCGAACGTCGGGCAGGGTCAGGTAGGCGTACGCCAGCAGCGCAAACGCGACTGCCGCCAGCGGCCGCAATCGCGCGGCCCACCCAGCGGACGCCGGCCGAAAGCTTGCGAAGTACCACGCGATCTAGGCCGGGACGCGATGCCCCTGACGAGCCAGCACCGCATCGAGGGCGCCGCGCAGCAGCACCACGAGCCGGAGCGACGAGCTCGCACCCATCAAACCGACGCGCCAGATCTTGCCCGCCAGCGGACCGAGTCCCGCGCCGATCTCGATGTTGAACTCGTCGAGCAATTGCTTGCGCGCGGCCGCCTCGTCCACGCCGTCGGGGACGCGGACGGCGTTGAGCGTCCACAGCCGTTCGCCCTCGCGCGGCAGCAGCGTCAAGCCGAGGGTGCCCAGCGCATCGACGAGCGCCTGATGGTTCCGCTCATGGCGCGCCCATCGCGCCTCGAGCCCTTCTTCCTCGATGATCGCGAGCGCTTCGTACAGCGCGTAGACCAGCGTCGAAGACATCGTGTGATGGTATTTCCGGCGCAGCCAGTAGTCTTCGAGCAGCGCCAGATCGAAATAGAAGCTGCGGCACTTGACGCGGCGCTCGAGCGCGCGCGGCCCGAACACGACCGGCGCCAGACCCGACGGTCCGCCCAGACACTTCTGCGTGCAGCTGTAGCACGCGTCGATGCCCCACGCACCGACATCGAGCGGATGCCCGCCAAGCGACGTCACCGCGTCGACGATCGTCAGGGCTCCGTGCTCGCGCGCGATGGCGGCCAGTTCGCGGACCGGGTTGAGCACGCCGGTTGACGTTTCGGCATGCACCATCGCCACGATGTCGGCCTTGGTAGACGACAGGTGTCGTGCGAGCGCGTCGGGATCGCATGCGCGGCCCCACTCGACGTCGAGCCGAGTGACCGTCGCGCCGTACCGCTCGCACATCTGCGCGAGCCGGTCGCCAAAGTACCCGGTGACGACGACGGTGGCGCGCATGCCCTCGTTCACCAGGTTCGCGACCGCTGTCTCCATCCCGGACGTGCCGGTACCCGACACGGCGAGCGCCAGCGAGCCGTCGGCGGCTTGGAAGAGTCGCGCCAGCCTCTCGCGCACGTCGTCGAGCAGCCGCATCATCAGCGGATCGAGGTGGCTCAGCGTCGGCGCCGCCATGGCGCGCATGACACGCGGCGCCGTCAGGCTCGGGCCGGGGCCGAGCAGAATGCGATCGGCATCGGGTAACAGGCTCATGCGGGAATCTCCTCGAGGTGAGCGATCGCATCGCGCACGGCGTCAAACGCCGCTTCGGGCGCCGGCGCGAGCGGAGGCCGGGGCAGACCGACGTCGTATCCGATCACGCTCAGCGCCGCCTTCAACCCCGGGACGCCGTAGGTCGGACCCAGCAGTCGCGCAAGCGGAACGAGATCGCGCTGCAGACGAACAGCCTCCACGTGCCGGCCTGCCCGCGCGAGCTCGAACAGGCGCATGCACGCGTCCGGCACGACGCACGCCGGCGCGAGGATGCCGCCAACCGCTCCAACGCACATGCGCCGCATAGAACGTGGAGGTCGTGCCGGCGAGCACCGCGAAATCGTCGGGCGTACCGGACACGAGATCCGCGATCTGCGCGACATCCCCGCCCGATTCTTTCATCCCGATGATGTTGGGATGCGTCGCGAGCCGCGTCACGGCCGCGGGCAGCAGGTTCACGCCGGTGACGGCCGTGAAGTTGTAGAGAAGCACGGGCACCGGCGACGCGTCGGCCACCGCGGTGTAGTGACGCACGAACGCATCGCTCGTCATCAGCGTCTTGAAAAAGCCGGGCGTGCGCACGAGGACGGCGTCGGCGCCGTGTTCAGCGGCGCGCTTCGCCGCGCGGACGGCCGCCTGCGTGGATTCGCGTCCGGTACCGATGATCAACGGCCGGTCGGCTGGCACCGCTTCGCGCGCCGCCACGATCACGCGATCGGCCTCGAGGTCGTCCATCAGGGCCGCCTCGCCGTTCGACCCGAGGACGATGAAGCCGGTGAGCGGGCGCGTCACCCATTTCGCGAGCGCGGCGCGCAACCGGCGCGTATCCACCGCGTCCTGCTCATCGAATGGTGTTGGAATCGGCGCGAACACGCCTGACAGATTCATCCGCGTGATCTTACATCGGCCATTGCAGGCGCTCCTGGCGTTCGTGGGGTCCGGCTTTAGCCGGACCTACAGTCCATCCCTGCAACAGCAGATTCACCCCGAGCACGACCAGGAACATCGCCGCCGCCGGGCTCAGCAGCCACGGAAAATCGGCGAAGACCGAGACGTTGGCCGCATCGTGCAGCATCGTCCCCCAACTGGCGACGGGATCCGGAAATCCGAGCCCGACGTACGACAGCGTCGCCTCCGCGACGATGAAGGCAGGCACGAGCATGGTCATCTGGACGGCGACGAAACCGCGCGCCGCCGGCAGCAGATGACGCCACAGCAGTCGCGCGTCGCTCGCCCCGAGCGCCTGGACGGCCGAGGCGTAGTCCGACTTGCGTTCGGATCGAACGATCGCGCGCACGCCGCGGGCGATGAACGGGGCGCCCACCACGGCAAAGATCGAGGCGAGCAGCACGAACACCGTCGACGGCGATAGCACGAGCGGGAGGACCGATCGCAAGGCGAGCGCCACGTACGTCGCCGGCAGCACCATCACGAAATCCGTCGCCCGCATCAGCCCGTCGTCTACGCTGCCGCCGGCGTAGCCGGCCAGCCCGCCAATCACGCCGCCGACGAGCATCGCGCCAAGCGCGGCGACGATCGCCAGCGCGAGCGACGTCCTCGCGCCGACCACGAGACGACTGAACACGTCGCGGCCAAAGCTGTCGGCGCCGAAAAGCAGCAACGGCGCGGACGCTTCGTCCGCTGAGTGTACGAGCGCGCCATTGGTCAACCACGCGAGCGGGACGCGCACCGATCGATCTTCCTCGTAACGCTGTTCGAGCTGGTTGGCGAGCCGCCAGCGGTAGATGAACGGCGCGTGCCACCCGCCCGCATCGTCCACGATGTGCGGGCGCGTGGGCGGAGCGTTCAGAAATCCCGGGAAGCGCCGATCGACGGCGTGAGGCGCGACGACCGGCGCCGCAAGCGCCACGGCCGCGGCAATGGCGACCAGCAATAGTCCCAAGCGGTTCATGACTCGCGCGCGCGCGGATCGACGAGCGCCAGCGTCACGTCAGAGACGAGCGTGCCGCATGCGAGAAACACCGCGCCGGCGCCCGCGCATCCCGCCACGAGATACACGTCGCGGGCGCGCAGCGCCTGCAGCATCAGATTGCCGAGACCCGGCCACGAGGTAATTACTTCCACGGCGAACGATCCGCTGAGCAGCGTGCCGATCGCGAGACCGTAGATCGCGGCGACCGGGCGAAGCGCCGGCTTGAGCCCGTCGCGCCACACAATCCGTTGACGCCCGATGCCACGAGCCAGCGCCGCAATCACGAACGGCTCGGCGATGACGTCCCCCATCGCCTGCGCCTGCAGCCGTTCGAACACCGCCGCCAGCGGCAGCGCAAGCGCGAACGCAGGCACGACCAGGTGATGCAGAAGATCGAGCGCCTCGCCACCGGCCGGCACCGCCGCCGAACGGATCCCTGCAATCGGAAACCATCCCGTCCGCGCGGCAAGAAACACCAGGAGGAGTGACGTCAGCAGCGGCGGCAGCGAGATAAAGACAATCGACGCTGATCGAATCGTCGCCGACAAGACATCGCGGCGGCTGCCGGCGATGATGCCCAGCGGGAGGCCGACGAGAGTGGCGATGGTCAACGCGGCGAACGCGAGAATCGCCGTGTTGGCCGCGCGCTCGGGCACCAGCTCGCGCACAGGCCGGTCGTAGAGCAGCGAGTTTCCGAAATCGAATGTCAGCGCGCGACCCAGCCAATCCGCGTATTGCACCGCGATCGGCTTGTCGAGCCCGTAGCGCGCCCGCAACTGCTCCATCGTTTCGCGCCGCGCCTCGACGCCGAGCGTGCCGCTGACGTAGTCCCCTTCGCCCAGGCGCGCCAGCACGAGCGAGGCTGACGACACGGCGAAGACAAGAAACACGGCAAACGCCAGGCGGCGCGCGAGGTAACGCGTCAATGCACGACCGCCAGTGTGTCGGGCGACCACATCAGCGGCGAGAGCGTCAGGGCGGGCGTCGCGTTGATCAGACGGGCGGATGACGCCACGATGACGCGCGGCGCCGCGAAGTACAGCACCGGCGCGTGCTCGATGAAAATGCGCTGGACCTCGTCGAACAGCCGCTTGCGTTCCGTTGCGTCGAGCGACGCGACCTGGAGCTTCATCAACTCGTCGATGCGCGCTTCCCATTCCGTCGCCGGCTTCGCCTGACCGATGTTCCACAGGTGCGCCGTGCCCGAGCTGAACCAGAAGTCCGGCGTAATCGCGGGGTCGACGTCGGTACGCGACGCGCGGAGAAAGATCGCGTCGTACCGCGCGGTTCCGATCCGTTCGAAGAGCGCTGCGGCGTCCATCGCGACGACGTCCACGGCGACGCCGATCTTTTTCAGGTCGTCACGTACGACCGCTGCGCCGCGTTCGAGCCGCGGCCGTCCTTTCTGCGCCAGGATGCTGAAGCGCGCCGGCGTTCCGCCGGCATCCTCCAGCATGCCGTCCCCATTTCTGTCGCTCAGGCCGATCGACGCGAGCAGCGCTTTCGCGGCGGACGGATCGTGCGGCGTCTTCGGCGTGCCCGTCCAGTACCACTTCTGGTTGGCCGGCGTTTCCGGTCCATAGACCGGTTCAGCCGCCCCGAGAAATACCGTGTCGGCGAACGCCTTGCGATCCACGGCCAGCGAGATCGCGCGCCGGAGCTCGTCGCGCTGCAGCCAGGGTGCTCGCGGATCGCCGGCAAATGCGCCGGGCTTCAGGTTGAACCAGAAGCTGTCGGTTTCCACCGCGACGCCGAGATCGAAAATCTTGACGCGCCCCTCATCGGCCGCGCGTTTGACCATCGCGTACGACTCGGCGGGAATCTCGCCGTTGGTCACGTCCAGCTGTCCCGCCGCCAGGCGCAACAGCTCGGCATTCTGGTCGGACACGATCTCCACGACGATGCGATCGAGATACGGCAACGTCGTGCCGTCGGCCGCTTTCCGCCAGTAACGCGGATTCCTCGTAAAGGCCAGGCGCTGACCGGGCACGTACTCGGCCAGCACGAACGGTCCGAGGCCGGCGATGTCCGACGGCGGTGTCGAGAGACTCCACGCGCTGGCGAAGGTGCCCCCTTTGAGCGCCGCCTCGAGCTTGTGCCGCGGAAGGATCGGCAGGTTGTCGAGAAGCCTGACGCCAGGGGCGAATGGCGTCGGAAACGTGATGGCGACCGTGTGCGGATCGGGCGCGGCGATTTCGAGCTTGCGGCCGCCCACCTGCAGCGAGTCGGCGAGCACCGACGCGACGCGCGGGTCGTACACCGCCTCGAACGAAAACAGCACATCGTCCGCCGTGAAGGGGTGGCCGTCGGAGAACGTCACGCCTTGGCGGAGCGCGAGCGTCACCTGCCGGCCGTCTTCAGAGGCGGTCCAGCGTTCCGCCAGCCACGGTTCCACCTCCTGCGTCTTCTTGTTGATCCGCACGAGGCGGGCTTGGGTCAGCGTGGCGACGAGGTCGCTGGGGCCGTCGCGCGCCGCGAGGCGGTTGAAGGTCCGAGGCTCGGTGCGGACCGACACCACGAGCTCGCCACCGGGCCGTGGCGCGGCGGATGCCGTGTTGGAGGCCGCAGGCTGTTCGGCGCGGCCGCACGCAGGCAGCGCCCCAAGGGCTGCAGCCAAGCCGCCCAACGCCAACACATTACCAAAGCGTCGAGCGAGAAGCTGGCTCGCCGGCCAAAAAACTGACCAGCAAAAGAAGCGTGCAAAGTCAACCGCATCGAGAACTTTGCACGCAAATTTCGAGGACCGTGCATTTGTGTGCACGGGCAGGGGCAGAGAGGCCAGTCCATTGGCCGGCCTCGAGGGATGACGGCAGAAAGTCTGGGGGCACACTTTCGTCACCAACACCTTGACGGCGAACACGTTACGGGCCGAGCCGACCTGCCGGTGAGCTCTGGCACCGAGCGTGCCCTTCTATATCGCACACACCGGAGCCTACGATGAGCCTCCCTGACCGACTGTCGGATTCGACTATCGAGCCACGTATCGGCCGCAGCGTCTCGCTAGACCACGCCGCGGAGTTGCTCGGTGTCTCGCGACGGACCATCTACAACCGGATTCGCGACGGCCGCCTGCAGACGATTCGTACTGCTGGCGGATCGCAGCGCGTGCTACTCGAGTCGGTTCAGCCCAGGTATCTGCGTCCGTCACTCCTGACGGGTCGCGGGTCGCTCGAATCCTGCTAGTACGACGTTGGAGCCTGCGATGAAGATCCTTTGCCCCTGGTCGCGTCGTCTGGTCCTGATCGCAGTGGTTGCTGCCGCTGGCCTGTCGCTGGCCGGCGTCCGGCCCGTGTCGGCCGCGCATCGCGCGCGGATGAGCGCGGACCTGTCCGACCACCTCTCCGCCGGCTCGCAAACCATCGACGTGATCGTACACGGCGATCCGGCGGAAGTCAGTCAGTTGGCCGCGCGCTACAACCTCCAGGTGAAGAAGCGCCTCAAAACCGGCGCGGTGCTGCGGGTCACGGCCGGTCAGCTCGACGCGCTGAGCCGCGACGAGGCGGTCGATCACTTGTCGGGCGATCTGCGCATCCAGTCGAGCACGCTCGAGGTGACCGCGCAGAGTATCGGGGCCGATCAGGTGTGGACCGGCTCGAAGGGCACGCCGGCGTTGACGGGCAAGGGCATCACCGTGGCGCTCATCGACTCGGGCATCGACACGCGGCACGAGGCGCTGTCGAAACGCGTGCTGCACACCGAGGATTTCACCGGCGGCGACGGGAACGATCGATTCGGCCACGGGACGCACCTGGCGGGCATCATCGCGGGACAGGCCGTGCGGACGGCGGACGGGCGCGAGTTCCGCGGCATCGCGTCGGATGCTTATCTCGTGAACCTGCGGGTGCTGAACGAGAACGGGGCAGGGCTCGCGAGCGACGTCGTCGAGGCCATCGACTGGGCGATCGAGCACCGCAAGGAATACAACATCCGCGTCATCAACTTGTCGCTCGGCGCGCCGGTGCTGCAGCCGTATCACGACGATCCGCTGTGCGAGGCCGTGGAGCGCGCGGTGGATGCCGGGATTGTCGTGGTTGCGGCGTCGGGCAACTACGGAAAGACGGCGAACGGATCGCTCGTGATGGGGATGGTCACGTCGCCGGGCAACGACCCGATGGTGCTGACCGTGGGCGCGATCGACGCGCACGAGACGCCGCAGCGATCGGACGACACACTGGCGACCTACAGCTCGCGCGGTCCGACGCGGTACGACCTCGTGATCAAGCCCGACCTCGCCGCGCCCGGCTCGCACATCGTCTCGAGCGAGGCTGAAGGGTCGTATCTGTCGATGACCTACTCGTCGCGCCACGAGAGCGGCAGCGGACACACGGCGTATATGCAGTTGTCCGGCACGAGTCAGGCGGCGGCGGTGGTGAGCGGGGCGGTTGCGTTGCTGCTGGATGGGCAGGGGAAGCTGACGCCGCTGGATGTGCGGGCGGTCATGCAGATGAGCAGCACGTTCATGGCCACTGATGGACTGCTCGGCGCTGGGGCCGGGAGTGTGAATGTGGCGGCGGCAGTTGCGGCCATCGACAAGTTCAGGCAATTCAATGGCACGACAGAAATCGCCGGAGAAGCTCATCACCGCAACCGGTTCTACATTTTCCCAGGTCGTTCCGCTTACTCAAGCAGAGGATGCTTCAGCGAACACTGTCGGTTCGGGAGGCTCGCACGTTTGGGGAAATGGTCGCCTCCACGGTCAGACGCTGGTCTGGGGCAACACGCTGGTCTGGGGCAACACGCTGGTCTGGGGCAACACGCTGGTTTGGGGCAACACGTTGGTTTGGGGCAACACGTTGGTTTGGGGCAACACGTTGGTTTGGGGCAACACGTTGGTTTGGGGCAACACGCTGGTTTGGGGCAACACGCTGGTTTGGGGCAGCACGCTGGTTTGGGGCAACACGCTGGTCTGGGGCGACACGCTAGTCTGGGGCGACACCCTGGTCTGGGGCGACTGAGCTTTCTCCTGTGGCCGCTCGGCAAGAGCTGTAACGCTTAGATAGCGGAGGACTTATGGTATCCACCATTATTGTTTGGGACTAATCGACCGATAACGTTCTGTGGGCGGTATGCCTAACAGAACAAATCTGGCAGCTCGCATGACCCCCACCGGCCGCGCATACCTGGGAGCGGTGATCGTTAGCGGTCTTGCCGCAATCACCACGTCGTTAATCGACGCCCAGTACAACCCGCTCCCGTTTCAATGGTACCTGCTTGCCGCCCTGACGTTCGTCAGCGGCTCCGCCACAGTCAACCTACCAACGGCGGGTGCCTCTATTTCCGTTTCAGAAACGTTCGTCTTCGCATCAGTGCTCTTGTTCGGTCCCTCCGCGGGCACAATCACTGTCGCCCTGGACGGTCTCGTTATTTCTTTTTGGATGGCCAAGCGGCGTCCGGAGTGGTACCGCGCGCTTTTCAACATGGCCGCTCCGGCAATTTCAATCTGGGTTGCCGCACATCTTCTGTTTGCAATCGCGGGAATCGAACCCCTCTTCAATAGCCAGTCTTCGATCAACGTACCTCCTCTTTCCCCTGGTCGTATTCGCAATCACGTACTTCGGGCTAAACAGCTGGCTCATCGCGTTCGCAGTAGCATTCGAAGCGCGACTGTCACCGTACAAAGTTTGGCGACAAAATTTTTTGTGGCTGTCCCTAAACTACTTCTCCGGCGCTTCCGTTGCCCTCCTCCTCGTCGCATACTCAAACAACGTTGATGTTCGATTCATAGGAGTAATCGTTCCGCTCCTTCTCGTCTTGTACATGACGTTCAAGACGACAATGGGAAGAGTCGCAGGATGCCACAAGCCACGTACAACAGCTAAACAGTCTGTACCTGTCGACAATTGAAACTCTGGCCATGGCGATCGACGCTAAGGATCAGATCACTCATGGGCACATCCGTCGCGTTCAGCAGTACGCCGTGCGCCTAGCACACGAACTCGGCGTAACCGATGACCGCTTGCTCAAAGCAATCGAAGCCGCCGCCTTGCTCCACGACATGGGGAAGCTAGCCGTTCCCGAATACATTCTCAACAAGCCAGGAAAGCTAACACCGGCCGAATTCGATAAAATGAAGATGCACGCGACGGTCGGCGCTGACATTCTCGCAGCGATCGAGTTTCCGTATCCTGTCGTCCCAATCGTTCGTCACCATCACGAAAACTGGGACGGTTCCGGCTATCCGGCCGGGCTGAGAGGAACGGACATTCCCGTCGGCGCGAGAATCTTGTCGGTCGTTGATTGCTTCGACGCGCTGATATCCGACCGACCCTATCGGCCTCGCCTGCCTGACGACGCAGCACTTGCAATTCTGATCGAGCGGCGCGGCTCCATGTACGACCCATGGGTGGTCGACACATTTCTGAGGGTGCACCGCCAGATTGCACCCGACACGATCACGACGGATCAAGAGCGACATGTACTCGAGGAAATCGCGAACACGGCACAGGTCAGCCGCCAGCGACTAGACCGTCCAGCTATTGGTGAAGCGTCCGCCAGCACAGACGAAATGTCCGCAATCTTCGAGTTGGCGAGGGCCCTTGCCCCGGTTGACGACATAGACGTTGCCGGTGATATCGTCGCGCGCCACATTCGCCGCCTTGTTCCGTCGGAGCTGTTCGTTTTCTACCGATACGATTCCAACCACGATGAACTGGTTGCCAGATTCGCTGTTGGCGAAGGAACAGAAGCGGTCAACGGGGTTCGGATTGGTTTAGGGCAGCGCTTAAGCGGATGGGTCGCTGCGAACAGGCAAACAATCTTCAACTCGGATCCTATGCTCGACCTAGGCGAGATGGCTAGATCTCGCTCGCCAATCCTACGAGCCTGCATCAGCACGCCCTTGGTTTCGGAACATGAACTTGTTGGCGTTCTCAGTCTCTACTCTTCAGACGTCGAGGTTTTTACGGAAGCGCACAAAAGGATTATTGAAACGGTTGGTAGGCACATCGCTCCAGTGTTCCGACGGGCGATGACTTCGGACGGTGACCGTCGCCGAAGCTCTGTAGCGATCTCTCCTGGTCTCGATCGCATTGAGGATTCATTCGATCGCCATATGCTCGGACACGGCCCACGATTCTCATTGCTTTTTGTTCATGTGCACGACCTTTCAGAAATCCACCGGACTCGTGGTGCAGCGATTCGGGAAGACATCATGCGACACGTCGCCCTTCAGACGACCAGAGCCTTGCGGCTTTCCGATGCGTTGTGTCGTTGCGATTCAGATGGCTTCATCGTGTTTTTGGACAATTCAGATTCGGACACTGGAAATGCTGTGGCTCGCAGGATTTACGACAATTGTCGAAGCAATCCGTTCTTGGTGTTCGGGGATACATCGGCCGACGTGAAAGTATCGGTCAGTTGCGTGTCCGCTCCCAGAGACGGCGGCACGCTGCACGAGTTGATCGATCGAGTCCGATACCAGAGAGAGCATTCAGCAACCCCGGCGGAGAGGTCGATTCACTGATTCGGCTTCCCGAGCAACGGCTGCCTGTTGCACATTGTTTTCAGCAATCCTCAATTTTTGGTGGTGCGCCTGCCGAGGCTCTGCGACAATCCAGGCCCATTGAGATAGCAGCTTTATGGATCCCCTAGATCACGTTGCGGCCCTCACCAGGACCGGTCGATTCCTGGACGCCTTTCGGGAACTTGAACTGTGCAAAAGTTCCAACAAGACAGCCGCAAACATTCGCAGAGTCGAGATTCTTGAGAGGCTCGGAAAGCTCGATGAATGTCGTACGCTTACTAATCGCCTTTTTGATTCGAAGCAGCTCACGAGCACCCAAAGGGCCACCTGCCATTACGTCGCCGGCTCTCTTTTGCTAGAGCAAGGTGACACGGAAGCCGCCACACGACACCTGCAACGCGCTGTTTCACTGGCTCGCCAGAGCGACGATCTCGAACTGCTGTGCAACGTGCAACTCAAGTTCCTGGGGCTTGTGGCGGACTTGTCGGGGCCCGACGCTGCGGCGCCCATACTGTCGGAGCTTCGTCGCAATACGATCCGACTCGGCAACCCATACGCGACTGCGGGAGTCCACGTTTTTGTCGCTCAAATGGAAGCAAGCCGTGGTCTCTTTCTAAGTGCACACCGACATCTTCGAATTGCGACTGGCCTGACTTCGTCTTTTCAGAGCCCGTGGCTGGAAGCCCACTCCGAGAACATCAAGCTGGCTATTTGCGTGCTTCAGTCTGACATCGACCAGGGTCAGAAGCACGCGGTGCTCGGGAGACGGCTTGCTGACGATTGTGGGGCAGCGACAATTCGCCGTGCAGTTGCGGCAAATCAGGCGCTTTTGTACCTCTTGGCTGGGAATTTCTCAGATGCATCTGAAAGCATCAATCGCGCTCTGGTTGTTCTCGCCTCTTCAGGTGAGCGGCGCAACGGTTGTTTAGATACGCTAGCCCGAATTCGTCTGGCTGAGGGCCGCCTGGACGATTGCGAAACCGCGCTCGATTGCGTCGAGGAGTCGATCCGGCTCACGAGCGATCAAAGCATGTACGCAAACCGCTACGCATTGTTTACGCGCTGCCAGCTATTGTGCAGACAGGGTCGCCTCGAGGACGCTCTCATTCAGGCAAGAGCTGTCGAAACACTGGCGCTGAGGATCGACGACAGACTTCTTCTCGAAAGTGCTCGCCTAACGAGAGCCGAACTCCTTCAAGCGACAGGTCGCAGAATCGAAGCAACTCTCGCTTTGGAGTTCGCCGCTGATCAATTTCGCGACTTTTCTCCCGAATTGTACGTTCAGGTACCGAGCGCACAGTTGCGCGCGCGCTTCGCGATCGGGGAACGAGCAGAGCGGCGTTTCTTCACTATGAGCGGGCGCAACGCATCTGCGCCGCTATAAAGAACGCGCCAACGGCATGCGACCTTGAGCGATGCTGGCACGAAGATGCGGGGCAAGCTCAACTTCCTATACCGCAAGAGGCGTTCTGTCCGCAGAGAGAAGAACAGGAAGTACGAATCGACGTCATCCATTCAATCGCCGCAATGCTCGCACACATCGGCCGGGCCGAGTTCATTGCGCACGAGCTCGCTGCAATACTCGCTAGCGCCTGCAAACGCTGTTTCGTCGAGGTTCGAACAAGTTCCGCCAGTGAAGGCTCCAGAGTCATCCACACGTCTGGCAGTCGTGAGGCGGAAAGCGGCGAGTCGAAGATCCAGAAGACGTTTGTCATTCAGAGCGCGCCGTCACGGCACGTCGAACTTGTTGTCGAAATGGTTTCGAGCATCGAAACGACAAGTGCGCTGAATGCGATCACCACCATCATCGCCGCTCTCCAGGAACTCGAGCGCGCCCGCGCCGAGCGGGAGGAACGCGCCACCATCTGGCCGGCCGACGAGGTGTTCGTGGACGGCGACACCTCGATCATCGCCGGCCACATGCGCGACACGATGACCCTCGCGCAGAAGGTCGCCCGCACCACGGTCAACGTGCTCATCACCGGCGAGAGCGGCACCGGCAAGGAAATCGTCGCGCGTGCGATCCATGCCTGTTCCCCGCGCGCCCAGAAACCGTTCGTCCCCTTCAGCTGCGCGGCCATCCCGCGCGATCTCGTCGAGAGCCAGCTCTTTGGCCACCGCCGCGGCGCCTTCACCGGCGCCGATCGCGACTACCTCGGCGTCATCCGCGCCGCGCGCGACGGCACCCTGTTCCTCGACGAGATCGGCGACCTCAGCCTCGACCTGCAGCCGAAGCTCCTCCGCTTTCTCGAATCCGGCGAAATCGCGCCCCTCGGCGATCCCTCCACCCACCACGTCAACGTGCGCATCGTCGCCGCCACCAACGCCAACCTCGAGGAAGCGGTGCGCGACGGCCGGTTCCGCGAGGACCTGTTCTACCGGCTCAACGTGGTCCCCCTCCCGCTCCTCCCCCTGCGCGAGCGGCGCGACGAGATACCCGGCTTCGTCAACGCCTTCGTCATGCGCGCGGCCAAGGAATTCAACAAGGGCCACCTCGCGGTCGCTGAAGACACGATGGAGCGGCTGCTGCTGTACCGGTGGCCCGGCAACGTCCGCCAGCTCCAGAACGAATTACGGCGCATCGTCGCCCTCGCCGAACCGAACTCCACGCTCGGCCCCGAGCTGATTTCGCGCGAGATTCTCGACGCGATGCCCATCTTCCGCAACGACCCGGCCAGCCGCCGCGAGCTCGCCGTCCGGCTCACCGACAAGCTCACGCCGACGCTGCTGCGCGTCGAATGCGAGATGATCAAAGCCGCGCTGCGCGACAACCAGGGCAAAGTCGACGCGGTCGCTAGGGCGCTGGGGATTTCCCGGAAGGGTCTGTACCTGAAACGTCAGCGGCTGGGCCTGTAGCCGCTTCCGCCCGCAGCAGCTCGATCGACTCGAGCAGCACGCGCTGCGACCCGCCCATCGTGCGCACCGTACGCAGCTTCCCCTCGCGAATCCGGTTGTAGATCGTCCTCCTCGAGACGCCGAGCAGCACCGCGGCATGTTCGACCAGAAACGACTGCGGCATATTCCCCTGCGACGAGGCAGAATCGATGCCGCGTGCTACCCGCTGGCGTTTCGCGATTTCTGGCGCATTTCCGCCGATTTCTCCGGTTCGCCGTGGGAACAACCTACCCCACGGGTAGTTCGTTCCCAAACCCTCCACCTGCCCGCCGTTCCCGACTACAATCCGCAAATCCCGAACCCGGAACCCGATATCTGGAGGACGCGATGGATGGTTTGATGATGGATTTCCCGCTGACGCTCTCGAGCCATCTTCCGCCGCGCCGAACAGATGTTCGGCCGCCGCGAGATCGTCTCGCGCCGCGCGGACAAGTCGCTCCATCGCTACACCTACGCCGACTGCGCCGCCCGCACGCGCCGCCTCGCCACCGCGCTGCGTCGGCCTCGGCGTCCGTCCGGGCGACCGCGTCGCCACGCTCGGCTGGAATCACGGACCAGCACCTCGAGGCCTACTTCGGCATCCCGCTCATCGGCGGCGTGCTCCACACGCTCAATCTCCGCCTCCATCCCGACGAGCTCGCCTACATCGTCAACCACGCGGAGGATCGCGCTGGTGCTCGTCGATGAGACGCTGCTGCCGCTCTGGGAGCAGGTGCGGCCGCACGTCAGCGTCGCCGACGATGATCGTGGTCGGCGCCGACCAAGCCGGTGCCGGACGGCGTATCCTGGAATACGAATCGCTGCTCGCGGACTCCGCGCCGGCGACCGACCTGCCCGAGCCCGGACGAAAACGACGCGGTCGCGATGTGCTACACGACCGGCACCACCGGCGCGCCGAAAGGCGTGCTCTACTCGCATCGCGCGCTCGTGCTGCACACGCTTCGGCCTGTCGCTCGATGGCTGCATGGGCATTCGCGAAGCCGACGTCGTGCTCGCCGGTCGTGCCGATGTTCCACGCCAACGCGTGGGGCATGCCGTTCGCCGCGGTGATGAACGGCGCGAAGATGGTCATGCCCGGACCGCACCTCGATCCGGCCAGCCTCGTCGATCTGTTCCAGAGCGAGCGCGTCACCATCACCGGCGGGCGTGCCGACGATCTGGATGGGCGTGCTGCAGTATCTCGACGCGAACCCCGGCAAGTTCGATCTGTCGACCATCCAGGCGATGTACGTCGGCGGCTCCGCCGTCCCGCAGGCGATGATCGAAGCGTTCGAAAAGACGTACGGTCTGCGCATCATCCAGGCGTGGGGCATGACCGAGATGTCGCCGCTCGGCACCACGGGGCATCTGCCGTCCTGGCTCGTCGACGCGCCGGAAGAAGCGACGCTTCAGCTTCCGCGCCAAGCAGGGACGCCCGGCGCCGTTCGTCGAAATCCGCGCCCGCAACGAAGAGCGGCCTCGTCCCCTGGGACGGCCAGACGATGGGCGAGCTCGAGGTGCGCGGACCGTGGATCGCGTCGGCGTACTACAACCGCGACGACTGCGCCGACCGCTTCACCGACGATGGCTGGTTCAAGACCGGCGATATCGTCACGATCGACGAGCGACGCGACGATTCAGATCCAGGATCGCTCGAAGGATCTGATCAAGTCCGGCGGCGAGTGGATCAGTTCGGTCGCGCTCGAGTGCGCGCTGATGGGCCATCCCGCGGTGGCGGAAGCCGCGGTCATTCCCGTGATGCATCCGAAATGGGCCGAGCGGCCGCTCGCGGCGGTCGTGCTCAAGCCGGGCGCGAACGCATCGCCGTCCGAGCTGCGCGCGATTCCTCGCGCCGCAGTTCCCGAAGTTCTGGCTGCCGGACGCGTTCGAGTTCGTCGACGCCATTCCGCGCACGTCGGCCGGCAAGTTCAAGAAGAGCGAGCTGCGCGAGCGGTTCAAGGACTATCAGCTGACGGAATGAACGGCGCTTCGGAACGGCAGGTGTCCTGACGGTGCGACGGAGGTGTGCTACTATTTTTGACTAGTCAAAAACTGTCGCATGGCGACTGAAATCCCGACCGACCCCTCCCGCGGCTGGCGCCTGCCAGCCGGCAGCCCTAGCCTCCCAGAAGTGCACGGTTCGATTGCCGTGCCGCATACCGCCGGTTTCTGGCGCAAGATGCTCGCTTTTGCGGGACCCGGGCTATCTCGTGGCCGTCGGCTACATGGATCCGGGCAATTGGGCAACCGACCTCGCCGGCGGCGCACGCTACGGCTACACCCTCCTCAGCGTCATCATGATTTCGAACCTGATGGCGATTCTGCTGCAGGCACTGTCCGCGCGGCTGGGCATCGCCAGCGGCCGCGATCTCGCGCAGGCGTGCCGCGACAGCTATTCGCGGCCGACGACGATCGCGTTGTGGATTCTGTGCGAGATCGCGATCGCGGCCTGCGATCTGGCCGAGGTGATCGGCGCCGCCATCGCGCTGAACCTGCTCTTCGGGCTGCCGCTCATCTGGGGCGTCTGCCTCACGTCGCTCGACGTGCTGATCGTGCTCTTCCTGCAGCACAAGGGCTTCCGCTACGTCGAGGCGCTCGTCATCGCGCTGATCGTCGCTCATCGCCGGCTGCTTCGCGCGTCGAGCTGTTGGCTCGCACGTCCGGACTGGGCCGCGGTCGCGGTCGGATTCATTCCGCGCACCGAGATCTTACGCAACCCGGACATGCTCTACATCGCCATCGGCATTCTCGGCGCGACGGTGATGCCGCACAACCTCTACCTGCACTCGTCGATCGTGCAGACGCGGAAGTATCTGGACACCGTCGCGAGCAAGGCGGAAGCGATCCGGTTCGCGACGATCGACTCGTCGTTCGCGCTGATGTCGGCGCTGTTCATCAACGGCGCGATTCTGGTGATGTCGGCGGCGCGTCTTCCACGGCAGCGGGCACGAAGCAGTGGCCGATATCGGCGACGCCTACCAGCTGCTGTCGCCGCTCCTCGGCTTCAAGGCCGCGAGCGTGCTGTTCGCGGTGGCGCTGCTCTGCTCGGGCCAGAACGCGACGCTCACCGGGACGCTGGCCGGACAGATCGTGATGGAAGGGTTCATCAACCTCCGGCTGCGGCCGTGGCTGCGCCGGCTGATCACGCGGCTCATCGCCATCATTCCGGCGGTCATCGTCATCCTGCTGTACGGCGAGCGCGGAACCGGACAGCTGCTGATTCTCAGCCAGGTCATCCTCAGCCTGCAGCTGTCGTTCGCCGTGTTTCCGCTGGTGATGTTCACGAGCGATCCGCACAAGATGGGCACGTTCGCCAACCCGTTGTGGGTGCAAGGCGCTGGCGTGGCCGGTCGCGGTCGTGATTGCCGCGCTCAACGTGTGTCTTCTGTGGCAGACTTTCGCGGGCTGACGCGATGTACCACCGAATTCTCGTCGCCGTCGAGAACTCCGCAGGCCGATCGCACGATCCTGGACTCACGTGGCCGGCCTCGCGAAGCTGACCGGCGCCGAGCTGCTGCTGGTGCACGTCGCCGACGGCTGGGCGGCGCGCAACTTCGACCAGCTGCAGCTGCGCGAGTCGGAGGAGATGCAAGTCGGACCGCGCCTATCTCGACAGCCTGCGCGACGATCTGGCCGCGCGCGGCTTCACCGTGCAGACGCAAGCTGGCGATGGGCGATCCGGCGACCGAGCTGATTCAAGACCGCCGAGGAGCAGCAGGTCGATCTGATCGCCATGTCCACGCACGGCCATCGCTTTCTCGCCGACGTGCTGCACGGCACGACGGCCGATCGCGTGCGCCACCTGGTCAAGGTGCCGGTGCTGCTCCTCAGAGCACAGTAGTGCTGGTCCGGCTACAGCCGGACCCCACGTACGACCCGACCCGCTCCACCAGCCCTGATGACTCTATGGTATAAAGTTCTTGTCGATGGCCGCATCTCCCGAGCCGATTCACGCGCACGCCGCCGAGAACCTGCGCTTCATTCGCAACGCGATGGAGCGCGCCAGCGCGTTCACCGCCGTGCCAGGCTGGGGCGGCATGCTGATGGGCGTGACGGCTGTCGCGACCGCCATCATCTCGGGACCGCCCGACGGCACGGATCGCTGGCTGATGGTCTGGTTGGCCGACGCCGCGGTGGCCGCGGCGATCGGGCTCGCTACCATGTCGATCAAGGCGCGGCGGTCCGGGACGCCGCTGTCGTCGGCCGCGCCGGCTCATCGCTTCGCGCTCGCGTTCGTGCCGCCGCTCGTCGCCGGCGTGGTGCTCACGCCCGTCTTCGCGACGATGGGTCTGGCGGCGAGGCTGCCGGCGTGCTGGCTGCTGTTGTACGGAACAGCAGTGGCCACCGGCGGAGCGTTCTCCGTTCGGATCGTGCCGATCATGGGGTTGTGCTTCATGGTGCTCGGGGCGGTCGCATTCGCCGGCGCCCGCGTCGTGGGGACATTGGCTGCTCGCCGCCGGCTTCGGCGGCCTGCAAATCGGATTTGGATGGGTGATTGCCAGGAGGTACGGTGGCTAAGTCAGCGACCAGTCGGCATGCGACAGTCGATAGTCGACAGTCGACAGTCAGTCATGCGCAGCCGAAGAAAAGTCCGCTCACGCTCGATCGGCTGATTCACGAGCGGCTACGCCTGGGCATTGTCAGCGCGCTCGCGGCCAACGAGCGGCTCACCTTCAACGATCTCAAGCGCCTGCTCGACACGACGGACGGCAACCTGAGCGTCCACGCGCGAAAGCTGGAAGAGGCGCAATACATCGCCTGCGACAAATCGTTCGACGGCCGGGTCCCGCGCACGGAGTTCCGTCTGACCGCCGCCGGCCGCCGCGCTCTCGAGAAGTACGTGTCGCACATGGAGTCCATCCTCAAAGCCGTGCGCGACTAGCGCGTTGTCCATTTCTCTTTAGCGCTCCGAGAGCCGCAAATCATCGTACGTGGGGTCCGGCTTTAGCCGGACCTACTGACGATCGCGCTCGCTGTAGGTCCGCCTAAAGGCGGACCCCACGTACTACCCAACCGCGGCGTCCTCGAGCGTGTCTATTGTCTGTGTGAGCGACGTCGAGCTGGTCGGACGGGCCCGGCAGGGCGACCCTGCCGCGTTCGGCGAGTTGGTCGATCGGCATCGCTCCGCGGTATATCGGGCGGCGCTGGCGGCGCTCGGCTCGCCCGCCGACGCCGAGGACGCCGCGCAGGACGCATTCGTGATGGCATACCGCCGGCTCGGCGGCTTTCGAGGCGACGCGAGCTTCAAGACATGGCTGCTGACGATCGCCTGGCATCAGGCGATCAATCGCCGCCGGTCGCTCGCGCGGGTGCTGAAGCAGATCGTGCAGCCGGCGCCGGCCGAGCGGGAATCGGCGGTCGAGCACGTGGCGGCTGGCGGCCTCTCGCCCGAGGAGGCCGCGGCTCGGAACCAGCTGCATCGCGCCATCCGCGGCGCGATTCGATCGCTCGCGCCCAAGCTGCGGGATGCGCTGCTGCTGGCGCAGTCCGGCGACTACAGCTACGGCGAGATCGGCGCGATGCTCGGGGCGCCGCTGGGCACCATCAAATGGCGCGTGTCGGAAGCGCGGCGGATCGTCAGGCTGAAACTGCGCGAACGCGGGTACGACGATGTGGGATGAGGAACGGGTCGATGCGGCGATAGACGAGGCGGCACGGCAGATGACGGCCGGCGAGCCGGGCGCGGACTTCCGCGGGCGCGTGATGGCGCGCATCGAAAACCGTCCGCGCGTCACACCGTTGTGGCGTCCGGTCTTCGCTGGGTTGACGGTGGCTGCGTTGATCCTTCTCGCAGTAATGGTCCGGTTGAAGCCGGACCGCTACGCGTACCGTCCAGGACCGGGGCCGGCACCGACGAGGATCGTCCAGGTGCCGCCTTCGCCACTCGGCGGCACGTCCGAACAAACCGTCCGGCTGCCGCCTTCGCCGATCCTCGGCTACGGCGGGCCAAGAAAGCCGGACACTACGTACGAAATGACTCCGTACGAAATGGCGCTTCGTGCTCATTCCGAACTGGACGCGGTGGCGCTGCCTTCGATTGATCTGGAGTCGATAGCCGTCGCGGCGTTGCCGGCCGCCGAGTCGATTCATGTCGAACCATTGGATGCTGCCGCGCCGATCGCGGTGGCACCGCTCAACACCGAGAATGAAGGAGATCCCCGATGACGATCCGCGCGTTCGCGCTCATGTTGTGCCTGACCGCTTCGATCACGACGCCGACACTGGCGCAGCAGGCTGCGTCAACTCCAGCGGCAGCTCCGGCGCCAACCCCCCAGCCCCCCCGCGCCGCGCCCGCGCCCGCGCCGCCGCCGGCGCCGCGCCGGACGGGACAGCCGATCAACGTCCGCATCGATTTGTCGATCAACGATCAGCGCGCCGGCAGCGCCCCGATCAAGCGCACGCTCAGCATGGTCGTGGCCGACGGCATGGCCGGATCGATCCGATCGCAGTCCGAGGTGCTGGCGGTCGGCTCGGTGCCGCTCAATGTCGACGCGGATCCGGAGCTGATCGGGGACAACAAGATCCGGCTGCGTCTCACGTTGCAGTACGACTGGCCGGCGCCAATCGAAGCCGGACGCGATTCGCCGCGCGGCACCGTCGTCAAGACCTCGCTGCGCGACAGCGTCGCGCTGATTCTCGAGAACGACAAGCCGATGATCGCGGCGCAGTCGGCCGATCCGATCGGCGATCGGCAGGTCACGGTCGAAGTGAAGGCGACGATCCTACGCTAGCCGTCTGCCTTTGAGACCCTCGAGTATTCGCAGCGGCGAGCGGGCTGGATCCGTCATCGCATCGACCGGCAGGAGAAACGTCTGCTCGAGCTGATACTGGCCCGCCGTGGCGGCGTGGCTCACCTGGTCGGTGAACGCCAGCCACGTGGACCCGGCGGGAAAATCGACGGCCGTCTGCGGAGAGCGCGCCTGGAACTCCTCGTCGCCTTTCATCGCGTCGTGCAGCTGGAGCATCAGCGCGTCGTACGGCGACCGCGGCGTTTTCGTGACGCGCACGAGCGCGAGCACCAGACCCGCGCCGGGCAGCGGCAGCCGCAGGCGATCGGTAAAGCGGCGGGCAACCGTCTCGAAATCGTCACCGACGCGCCAGGATCGCGGATGACCGTCGGGGTTCACGTTCGTGAACAGCCGCAGGATGCGGCGGCCTCCTGAAGGCGTCGCGGGAAAGCTGTCCACGTGGAGCCGCGTGTCGTCCTTGCGCCAGGTCGTCGCACGCCCGGCAATTTCGGCGGGACGGAAGCTGGCGCGCGCGCGGGTCAGGCGCCCGCGGTACGACGGCAGGAGCCGATCGACGCACGCCGACGCCGCGTCGCTGAACCTGCGCATCAGCGCTTTCAGCGATTCGTGGTCAGCACCCGTCACGGTCGTCCCGCCAAGCCGATCGGCCGCCGGATCGTAGCTGGCGTTTTTCGCGCTGCCGAGAATGGCCGGTGTGAACAGCGACCGCTCGCCAGGCTCGACCGTAAAGCGGAGCTCAGGACAGAACAGGACGTCACCGGCCTCGATCGCCGAATGTGCGTTCGCCGCGACGGCAGGAGCGGCCGCGCTGTACCAATCCGCATGCTGAAGAGCTACGACACGAGTCATATGAGGCGAAAACGGGCTCGGCCGCCGCAGATTATCGCACTGAGGCCGAGGCACGCGTCGTGCACTTCCGAGCGTCATGACGATGCGTATGCCTCAGCTAATGCTCGCGTGGACGGCCGCTCTTGGACTCGTGTTGCCCGCGGCTGCTGTCGCGTCCGAGGCCGGACAGGCACGCGCGACGCAACAGCGTTCCGCACAAAAGAAGGGCCCGGCGCGGGCGGCTGCACCGTTGCCGTGCGGCGATTACATGGCGTTTCAAGTGCTGCTCGATCGGCAGGGATTCTCGCCGGGCGAGATCGACGGCAAACCGGGCGCGAATTTCGCGCACGCACTGGCCGCGTTTCAGAGCGCGAAGAAGCTCACCGCCGCGCCGAAGCCGGACTGCGACACCTGGCGCGCGCTCGAAGGCGAGAGCACGGAAGCGACGACGAGCTACACCATCACCGAGCAGGACGTCAAAGGTCCCTTCGAGGCAGACATTCCGCGCAATCTCGTCGAGCAGGCGAAGCTGCCCGCTCTCGCGTATAAGTCCGCAATCGAACTGCTCGGCGAGCGGTTCCACGCGTCGCCCGCGCTGCTGCAGCGCCTCAACCCGGGCGCGACGTTCGCGGCCGGCGACGCCATCAAGGTGCCGAACGTGACGCCGTTCGACGCGACCGCCAAGCCGGCCGCCACTCAAGCCGCCGCCGGGGTCGAAATTCAGGTGACGAGCGACGATTCATCGTTGCGTGTGTCGAGCGCCGATGGCAGCGTCGTGTTCTTCGCGCCGGTCACGACCGGGAGCGAGAAAGACCCGCTGCCAACGGGCGACTACAAAGTGACAGCCGTCACCTGGCATCCCGCGTTTCACTACAACCCCGATCTGTTCTGGGACGCGAAAGCCACGGACGAGAAAGCGACGATCAAGCCTGGTCCGAACAATCCGGTCGGCATGATGTGGATTTCGCTGAGCCTCGAGCACTACGGCATTCACGGCACGCCTGAACCCGGCAATGTCGGCCATACCGAGTCGCACGGCTGCGTGCGGCTCACCAATTGGGACGCGGCCCGGCTCGCGACGCTCGTCAAGGCAGGGACACGCGTCTTGTTTCGATGAAGCGTCGACGAACGGCGCCCCGGTTTCCACTGGCCGCGTTGCTGGCGGCCTTCTGCGCCGGTGCGCTCGTCGATTGGACGCTGCGCACCTACGGTCCGCCGCAGCCAGTTGACGCGCCGGCGTTGATCGGGCCGGCGCCGGAGGCAGGGCTCAAGCCGGACGATACGCGAGACACGACGGCCGGGACACAAGCCAGTCGGCCGACACCGCCTCGAAGGTGCCCACTACGCCACGGTCGATGCCGGAAACAGCGCCGACCACAGGCACGAACAGGCTGCGCTTGCCGATTGCCGGCATGAATCCCGATCTGGTCAAGGGCGGCTTCTACGAGTCGCGCGGCTCGCGCCGGCACGAAGCGGTCGACATTCTGGCGCCGCGCCACACGCCGGTGCACGCCGTGGCAGATGGAACGATTGCCAAGCTGTTCCTCAGCAGGTTGGGCGGAATCACGCTCTATCAGTTCGATCGGTCCGGGCGCATCTGCTACTACTACGCCCACCTCCAGCGCTACGCCGACAACCTGCACGAGGGCGATACCGTGTCGCAGGGTCAGGTGATCGGCTACGTCGGCACGACGGGAAACGCGCCGCCAAATACCCCACACCTGCATTTCGCCGTCTTCGAGCTTGGCGACGATCGGCGCTGGTGGACCGGCCGCGCCATCGACCCGTATCCGCTCTTGAAAGACAAAGCCAGCAGCTGACGCCAGCGGTCTAAGATTGGCGTGATGCGAGTTGCTCTACACGCTGCTCATCGATCTGGTTCCGGCGACTCCGCTGCGGACTCGAACGCTCCGCAGCTTCGTGGAGTTCCTCAGGACCTCGGATCGCGACCGCGCCAACCGCACGCTGTGGTTCGCGTTCGCCAACCGCCTCATCGAGCTGACGCGTTCCGCGGATCGAAACGTCGTGCTGGAGTTGCTGGAAGACTCGCGTCATCCAGTGCTGACGCTCTACGGGCGAGTCGAGCGAGCCCTTGGCCTGAGCCGCCGTCCTTCTGACTTCTAAGTTCTCACTTCCACGTTCCTGCGAAGCAGGACCACCCCGGACCAGGGGCGATCGCCCTGCGGGCCGGTCGACTCCGGCATCATCGCGAGCATGCGCATCATGAACGGCAGGCGCTTCAGCTTGTGGGCGGTGTGCAGGATCGACTTCACCTCCGCCGGCGTCCAGCCGCATCGCTCGAAGAACGCAGGACCTTCCGGCGGCGCGAACACGTAGGGGAACCCGGCGGCCGCCACGAGCGAGCCGGCTCGCTCCTGCATCATCTTGAGCAGACCCGGCGACACGACGTCGACAATCCAGGTGGCGAAGCCCGCCGGACGCGCGAGGTCGCGGCCGAGCGCGCACACCTCGTCGGCCATCAGATAGACCAGCAGCCCCTCGGCAAACACCAGCGCCCGCGTCGACGCGCGGCCGAGGCGATCGAACAACCCGCGCCGCGCGTCGGCATTCGACAAATCGATCGGCACGCGCTCGAGCGCGCAGCGCGGCGTCGCGGACGCCAGCACGTCCGTCTTGAAGTCCAGGATCTCGGGCAGATCGACTTCAACCCAGCGCAACGACGGCGGCAGCGCCATGCGGTACGGCCGCGCGTCGAGGCCGGCGGCCAGGTTCACCACCAGATCGACGCCCTCCGCCAGCGCCTGGTCGATCAACCGGTCGAACGCGTACGTGCGTGCGACGAACGCCCACGCGTTCTCGTCGCCGAACGGTATCGCTTGTGCGATCTGCTCGCCGCGCTCGCCCGCCAGGGCGCGCGCGAACGGATCCTGGAACACCGAATCGGGCCGCTCGGTCTCGCGCGCGCGGTACACGGCCACCCAGCGCGCGGTATCGGAGACGTCGCGGATCAGCGGTTCGTCAGTCATTCGCGGCATCTTGAAGATCGCGAGCAGCGTCGTCAAACACGTCCATACGTCTCTACTTCGTGGCCACGCGCTCGCGAAGCTCGTCGAGCCAATTGAGCACCACCACCAGGTTGGCGGTCGAGCGCCGGCTGGTCTCGGTCGCGTCTTTGATCATCAGGAATTTCTGAGCATCAGGGGAGACGTCATACGTCCGTCCCGCAGCAGGTGACCTGTTGTAAACGGTTGAAGTCGCGAACAGTCTAGTAGGATTGCCGTAGCTGAACGTCGCGGTGTCCCCAATCGATACTGCCATCATGGCACCGTCGGGTAGTCCGTCGTAGAAGAGTTCCCGGCCGCTGCGCGCCCATGCTGGACGGACACCTCCGGTGGTCGATATCTGCCACCGGGCGGCGTCGACGTTGGGAAACGGACGGACGATGATCTCCCGTTGACCGGACTCGCCAGACTCATACGCGAGCCACCGGCCATCCGGCGAAATCTCGGCGTTGTTTTGAACACCGGGCGCCTCGATCAACGGTGTCGGCTCATTCCGCTGGTCCACCCGCGCGACGCCGAGGTCCGAACCACCGTTGATGCTGACCACGATCGTCTTCCGGTCCGGAGACGCCGAAAACGGAGTGATCCGACCCTGGCCGGTCGTGATCCGATCAACCGATCCCGTGTTATCGGATCGCTTCCAGAACACCGATGGAATCCCGGCGCGGCTCGAAGAGAACAGCACGTGCATCCCATCTGGCGTCCAGAGCGGAAACCCCTCGATCGATGGCTCGAACGTCAGTCTGGTCAATTGCCGCCGAGCGATGTCCAGCAGCCAGATGTCCTGCTCTTGATCCGACAGGGACACGGCGACGCGTTTGCCGTCCGGCGAGAGGCGCGGCGTGTCATACGCTCGTGGCGGCGCGTCCAGCTTCTGTTCGCGCCCGCTGCGATCGACCCACACCAGCGACCGTTCCTCGAAGCTGCCCTCGCCGCCTGACAGGTAGATGAACGAACCGCCCTGCGACACGCTGAACTGCGCGGCGCCGGTCGCCTCCACCCTCACTTCGTCGGAAACGACGACCGGATCCCCGAGCACTTGAAGCCGCTCGGAATCGAACCGCACGGCGCGCAGCGCGCCGCCGGACGCGTACAGCAGGTGGCCGCTGGCGACGTAGTCTGCATGGCTCCCGCCTCGAATCACCGTCGTTTGCTTGCCCGACTGCAAGTCGAGCGCCGCGATTTGCGAGTTCTCCACGGGCGATCCGGCGATGGTGAACAGCACCACTCGTCCGCCCGGCAGCAGCGATGGAAAGAGATGCTCCAGCTCGCCGTGCGCCGTGTCGGGCTTCGTCAGGACCTGTGGTTCGCCGCCCCCCGCCGGCACGCTGAAGAGTCCGGTCGCGGGGTCGTTGGTAGCGAAGACGATCCTGTCGTCCGGTCCCCACGTCGATCCGCGCGTGCCACCGTTGACGCGGCAGATGGTGATGGGAGGGCCGCCGCTCACTGCTACTTTCTTCAGGTAGCCCGACTCGAAGAACCCGATCCACCGGCTGTCAGCCGAGACGAATGGCGCACGCGCGGCCGTCAGCCCGCGCATCGGCGCCGCGGTCAATTGATCGAGTCTTCGAACCATCATCTGGCCGCCGCCGCCGAGCGTCCCGCCGTGGATGGACACGACGTGGGAGCCGTCGGGAGTGATGGCGATGGATCGATCCGGGCCGCTGATCGCGTACGGCTGGTCGGCTGGAGCCGCAATGCCAAAGCGTACTGGACGCGGCCGCGAAACGTCTCGAGGGCGAACCACCGTCCACGTCACGACCGCGGCAATCGCCACGGCGACGATCGACACGGCGGCGCCAAACGCGACCGCCGAGCGGCGGGGCGCGGCGCGCGCGAAACGCGTGCCAATTGGGGTCTGATCCGGATCAGACCCCGCGTCCGCCATCAGGAACCGGACGACCGCCATGTCGGGAATGCGCGCCTTGCGATCCTTCTGCAGGCAACCCTCGAGGATCTTGCGCAACCCTGTCGGCGTACCCGGTGGCAACGCCGTCCAGTCCGGATCCGCACGGACGACCGCCGCGATGATGTCCGTCACGTCCTCGCCGGCGAACACGCGTCGTCCGGTCAGCATTTCATAGAGCACGCAACCGAAGGCCCACACATCGCTGCGTTTGTCGGCGGGCCGGCCTCGCGCCTGCTCAGGACTCATGTAGGCGGCGGTCCCGAGAATCATGCCGGCCTGCGTGGCCGCGAACGTCAGCGTCGGCGAATGCGTCAAGCCGGCCGGCCCATCCGACACACTCGACCCGCCTGACTCCGCGGCGTCGAGCTTCGCGAGCCCGAAATCGAGCACCTTGACCTGACCATCCTCGGTCAGCATGACGTTCGCCGGTTTCAGGTCGCGGTGGACGATCCCCTTGTCGTGCGCGGCCTCGAACGCCTCGACGATCTGACGCGCGATGCGAAGCGCCTCATCGAACGGAATCGCGCCGGTCACGCGCTCGGCGAGCGACGCACCCTCGACCAGTTCCATGACGATGAACCGCGTCGGACCGGAGTCCTCGAGACCGTAAATGGCGGCGATGTTTGGATGGTTCAGTGCAGCGAGGAGTTGCGCTTCGCGCTGAAAACGCGCGAGCCGCTCGGCGTCGGCGGCGAACAGTTCGGGGAGGACCTTGATCGCGACGTCGCGTCCAAGCTTCGAATCGCGCGCCCGATAGACCTCGCCCATGCCACCGGCGCCGAGCGCGCCGAGAACCTCGTACGAGCCGAGCCGCGAGCCGACTGTGAGCGGCATGTCGTAGTAAACGTCGCAGATTCTGCCATGGAACACGCATGGCCATCGCAGATTCCGCGCTCGTCGCACGCGGAGCCCGCGAGTTCTCGAAGAAAACCTGCGGCGACATCGTGGCATGCCGTTCGCAGACGACGGGCGCTACAATGAGCGCATGCCCGGGAAGGACGACGTGACGACTGCGGCCAATGCGGGCGTGAAGCTCACCTACGAGGACTTCCTGCTGTTCCCCGACGACGGGCAACGGCACGAGTTGATCGACGGGGAGCACTACGTGACGCCTAGTCCGAATACCAAGCATCAACAGGTCTCCGGCAATCTGCACTTTCTGCTGCGGTCGTATCTGGAGGAGCATCCGATCGGCCGCATCTTTTACGCGCCGTTCGACATCGTGTTCACGCAGTTCGACGTCGTGGAGCCCGATCTCCTGTACATGTCGCACGAGCGCGCCGCCACGATCCTGACTTCGAAACACATCGAGGGAACGCCGGAGCTCGTCATCGAAATCGGATCGCCGAGCACCCGGCAGCGGGATGAAACGATCAAGCGCCGTCTGTATCAGCGGTCGGGTGTGTCGGAGTACTGGGTCGTGGATCCAGACCTCGATCTCGTTCGGATCTACCGATCGCCCACTGCGTTCGAACGGCCATCGGAGCTGTCACGAGAAGCGGGAGACCTACTTACCACGCCGCTACTGCCAGGGCTGGATCTGCCTCTTTCGAAGATCTTCCAAGAATAGAGACCGCTACTCGCAGCGCACGGCGGTCATCGGGTCCACGGCGATGGCGCGGCGAGCCGGCAGATAGCACGCCAGGCACGCCACCGCTAGCAGCCCGAGCGCCACCGTCGCGAGCGTCAGCGGATCGGTTGGTTCCACGCCGAACAGCAGTGTCCGCAGATAGCGCGCCGACGCAATGGCGCCTCCAACCCCGATGAGGCTGCCGACGCTGGCCAGGCGGAGGCCGGATGCCATCACGAGTCCGAGGATTTCGCGGCCGCTCGCGCCGAGCGCGAGGCGGACGCCGATCTCGCGCGTCCGTGATGCAACCGCCTGGCTCATCACGCCGTAGATGCCGACGGCGGCCAGCACGAGAGAGACGCCGGCGAAGACGCCGACGAGCAGCATGTAGAACCGCGGGGCGACGAACTGCCCGGCGATCGCCTGCTCGATCGTCGTGGGGTTGGCGACGACGGCTGCGGGCTCGAGCGCCCGCGCCACGGCGTCGATCGCGGCAAACGGCGGCGCGATTCCTGGCGCCGTGCGCGCGACCACCGACAGATAGGTGGCAAAGGATCGCGGGCTCTCGAGGTAGAGGCGCGTCTGCAGGTAGGGAAAATACATTTCCTCGTCTTGCGCCTCACTCCATGTCGTCTGCTTCACGGTCCGGACCACGCCCACAATCGTGCGCCAGTCCGGATGGTCGAGATCGCCGGCAGCCATCCGCTCGCCGATGGGATTTCGATCGCCCCAGTACCGGCGTGCCATGCGCTCGTTGATCACGACGACATGCGGAGCATCGAGCGTGTCGCGATCGGTAAAGTCCCGTCCTCGCACGAGGGCAATCCGCATCGTCTCGAAATACTCCGGCAGCACGACGCGATAGGTGGCCGACGGACGTTCTTCCTGTCGAACGGGGGCGCGCCCCTCGATGGCGAATGAAAACCGCCAGATGTCTCCGACGAGCGGCGCGTGATTGATCGCGCTCGCGGCCTGTACTCCGGGCAGCGATCGCACGCCCGCGACGAGCTCGCGAAAGAAGGCTGGCCGGCGGCCTGTTGTCGACGAAGCGGTTCCGGTGACGGACACGTCAATCGCGCTGACGTTCCGCGGATCGAATCCCGAGTCGACCGCGAGCAGGCCGAGGAAGCTCCGGACGATCAAGGTCGCGGCGGCGAGCAGCACCATCGCCATCGAGAACTCGGACACGATCAGCAGCCGGCGCAGCAGCGACCGGCCGCTCCGATCGGCCGATCCTCGGCCGCCGGATTTCAGGGAGTCGCCGACGTCGAATCGCGTCCCGCGGATCGCGGGCGCGAGACCGAAGAGAATGCCGGCGATCAGCGTCGCACCGAGGGCAAAGAGCACCACGCGCCCATCGACGGACACTTGTGCTATCCGCGGTAGCGAAGGCGGCGCCACAGCGACGAGCATCCGTACCGTGGCGTATGTCAGGGCCAACCCTGAGGCGGCGGCGGCCGCGGCCAGGACAAGGCCCTCGGTCACCAACTGTCGAACGACGCGGACGCGCGAAGCCCCGAGCGCGGTTCGCACGGCGAGCTCGCGCTCGCGTCCGGCTGCACGCACGAGCTGAAGATGCGCGACGTTCGTACCCGCAATCACCAGCACCAACCCGCTCGCCGCGAGCAGCACGAGGAGAGCCGGCTTGACGTCGCCGACGACGACGTCCAGGAGCGGTGTGAGGGTGACGCCAGTAGCCGGGCGGCCGTTGGCCCGATCGAGCGCGGCCGTCAGCTCGCTCATCTCGGCTCGCGCCCGCGGCAGCGACATGTCCGGCTTCAGCCGTGCGAACACGCGGAGCGACTCGCCGTTGTCGGCCTTGCGCGCATCGAGGACGAGCGGCGTCCAGACCTCGGCTTTCGTCGCCCAGAACGGCGCGAACTGAAACGACTCCGGCATGACGCCGACAATCGTGTAGCGTTCGCCATCGAGGGTGAGCGACTGGCCGACGGCAGCGGGATTCGCCGCGAGCCGGTTCTTCCAGAACCGGTAGCCGACGACGGCCACGCGATTGGTACCGGCATGTTCCTCGTCGGCTGTGAACACGCGGCCGATCATCGGCTCGACGCCGAGCAGCGGCAGGATGTCCGCCGACATGTGCAAGGCCACGATCTGCTCGGTTCGATCCGCGCCGGAGAGGTTCGGCGACCAGTATTCCGCCGCGCCGATCCGATCGAGCGTGCGGGCTCGGGCGCGCCACTCGAGAAACGTCGAGGCGGATGCCGCCGGGCCGCCGGGGCGCACCACCACGAGGCGCTCAGGGTCCCGATAGTCGAGCGGCCGCAGGAGCACCGCGTTGACGACGCTGAAAATCGAGGAGGCGGCGCCAATGCCGAGCGCCAGCGAGACAACCGCCGCAGCAGCGAAGCCCGCTGAACGCCGCAGCATGCGCACCGCGAGCCCGGCGTCCCTGGCGAGATCCTCGAGGTGAAGGGCCCTCACCCTCCGTTAGACGGAAGGCGCGTGAAACGGGTAGCCCTTGAGACGTTCATGGCTGGCGGGAACGAAGAGCGCTACCACGGAGGACACAGACAAGAACACGAGGACACTGCCAAATAAGAATTTCAGTGACCTCTGTTCGTGCCCGTGACCACCGTGGTAAGGCCCGTTGACTCAAGCGTTTCCTCGACATGGTCACGATGATATTGACCATAATCCGTGGTCATGAAACAAGCATGCTTCGGAACGCTGGCGACGTTGTTCACGCTGTCCCAGGCGGTCACGCTGTCGCAGGCGCTGCCGCCGAAGACGGCGACGGACCTGACGAACGCCGAGATTCAGACCATCCTCAAGATGGCACAGACCGATCAGCAGTTGAAGGTCGTGGACATCGGGAAATACAACGTCGGCGTCGGCATCCTGCACCGCGGCGCGATGAAAAGCGGTGCGGCCGGCGTCAGCGGCCTGTCGCACAACAACGTGACCGAGATCTATTACGTCATCTCAGGCGCCGGCACGCTCGTCACGGGCGGCGCGATGCCCACGCCGCGCACCGAAGCGGCCAACAGCGACACGGTCAAAGTCCTGGTCGGGCCGTCGATGAGCGGCGTCTTCCAGAACGGGCAGAGCCGCAAGGTCGGCGCCGGCGACGTCGTCATCATCCCGGCGGGCGTGCCGCACGGCTTCAGCGAGATCGTCGATCACATCGACTACCTCTCCGTGCGCGTCGACCCGGACCACGTGCTGCCCGCGGGCTACGTCCACGACGCGATCAAGCGCTAGAGGCGGTTCAAAACCTGCCCTCTAGAGACACTTGAAGACGCGCCCGGATGCGCCGCGCGTCAACGCGAACGGTCCAAGCAAGTCGCCGATGTCGGTCAGTCGAATCGTCAACGTCATGATGTCGCCGGACGTCGCGGCGGAATACAGGGCGGGATGACTGTCGGGGATCTCGCCGTCGCGAATCGGCCCGCCACGCTCGCGGACGAACGTCCCAACGACGGTGAACGGCGCGGGGGGTAATCGGCTCGGGATATCACCGTGGGCGCAATCGAGCTCGAGATGCGCGGCCGTTTCGGCGACGGTCAAGGTGATGTGCTCGCCGCCCCAGATGCCGGTCATCGTCGCCGACGGCTCCGATGGCGTCCCGCAGGCGGCGGTGACAACGGCGGACCATACGAGAACCGCGCGGGCGAACTGTTCGGCGGTCATGTCTGCATCGTAATCCGCTCTGGCCCACTTGTCGATGCGCTACACTAGCGCCACTACGAGGCACTCATAATGGGACATCTGCTCGGGGATCTTCGGTACGCGTGCCGCTCGCTCCTGCGGCAGCCCACGTTCGCGACGGTCGCCATCCTGACGCTGGTGCTCGGCATCGGCACGAACACCGCGATTTTCAGCGTCATCAAGGCGGTCCTGCTCAATCAACTGCCCTATCAGGATCCCTCGCGTCTCGTCGTCCTCTCGGAACAGAGTCCAGAAGGGCGCATCGATCTCGTGGCGCCGCTGACCTACGTTGACTGGAAGGAGCAATCGAAGTCCATCAGCGACATGGCGGCATTCCGTCCGCTGCGTTACGCTTTCGCCGGCGGCGGCGTACCGCTCGACGTGCCGAGCGTGCGCGCCACGCCCAGTCTGTTCTCAGTTCTGCGCGCGAACGCGATTCTGGGCCGCACGTTCACCGCTGAAGAAGGCATCACCGGATCCGATCGCGTCGCGCTCTTGAGCCGCGCGTTCTGGGCACGGCACTTCGGCGGATCGCCGAGCATCATCGGTCAGACGATTCAACTCGACGCGCTGCCTTATACCGTGGTCGGCGTGATGGCGGCGGATTTCGACTTCCCGCCGAGCGGCGACTTCGACATCTGGACGCCCCTCAGCTTCGATCCCAAGGACGCGCACGGCCGCTCGCGTAAAGCGCGGTCACTCCAGGTAGTCGGCCGCCTCGCCGACAACACCACGTCCGACCAGGCGCAGCAGGAAATGAACCTCGTCGCTGGACGGCTGGGCGCCACCTACGCCGACAGCAACGCCGGGTGGGGCGCACGTGTGATTTCCGCGCAGGAACAGCTGGTCACGACCGTGAGGCCTGCCCTGCTCCTGATCTCTGCCGCCGTCGGCTTCCTCCTCCTGATCGTTTGCGCCAACGTCGCCAACTTGATCCTCGCGCGGCTGTCGAGCCGCCGGACCGAGATCGCCGTGCGCGCGGCGCTGGGTGCGGGCCGGATGCAGATTGTGCGGCAGGTCCTGGCCGAAAGTTTTGTGTTATCGGCGATCGGCGGCACGCTCGGCCTGTTCGTGGCGTGGGCGGGCGTTCGATTCGTCCGAGCGTTGCCCGAGGGCAGCCTGCCGCGCATGCAGCAGGTGCAGCTCGATGGCGGAGTATTGCTGTTCGCGTTGGCCTCATCCGTGCTGGTCGCCCTGGTGTTCGGCCTCGTGCCGGCGCTGCAGGTTTCGCGCGCCGCGCTGCGCGACACGACCAACGCATTCTCGGGCACGACGACTCGATCCCATTCGCTCCTCGGCGCGCTCGTGGTCGTGGAAGTGGCGCTCGCGCTGATGCTGCTCGTCGGCGCCGGACTGATGACCCGGAGCTTCGCGCAGCTGATGCAGGTGTCGCCCGGCTTCGAGCCGCGTAATCTGCTCGCCGTGCAGATCTATCTGCCGGCGGCGAAGTACAAGAACGCGCTCGAGCGCACCCGCTTCTACAAGGACGCGATTCATCGCATCGCCGCGCTGCCCGGCGTGGAGTCGACGGCCGCGGTGAGCGCGCTGCCGATGTACCCCGTGGGAATCGACTTCGCGCTGCCGTTCACAATCGAGGGCAAGGCCGCACCCACTAACGGCGAAGAACCGCGTGCCGACATCCGCATGGCGACGCCGAAGTATTTCGACACGATGAAGATGCCGCTGATCAAAGGGCGATTCATCGACGAGCGCGATCTGGCCGGCCTGCCCGGCGCGATGGTGATCAACGAGACGATGGCGCGCCGATTCTTCCCCGGAGAGGATCCGCTCGGCAAGGTCGTCCGCAACCCGCACGGCAAAGCCGAAGTCGTCGGCATCGTCGGCGACACCAAGCACTACGGCCTCGACCGCGAGCCGCGCGCCGAGCTGTTCATGCCCGCGTATCAGCAGATGCTCGCCGGCATGGCGCTGGTCGTGCGGACCTCGTCGGATCCGAAGCCGTTCATCGACACGATTCGCCGCCAGGTGCAAGACATCGACGCCGAGCAGGCGATTCGCGACGCGAGCCCGATGGTCGACGTCGTGTCGCGCTCGGTCTTCCTGCCGCGGATCAGCATGTTGCTGCTGGGAGCATTTGCGATCTCGGCGCTGCTGCTCGCGGTGGTCGGCATCTACGGCGTCGTCTCCTACACCGTCACGCAGCGCACGCGCGAACTCGGCGTCCGCATGGCTTTGGGCGCGGGATCGGGGGACACGCTGCGGCTCGTGCTGCGCCGCAGCATGTGGCTCGTCGGCGCCGGCACGGTGGCCGGCCTGCTGGCGTCAGTCGGCCTGACGCGGGTGATGTCGGGATTGCTCTACGAGGTGAGCCCGCTCGATCCGATCGTCTTCCTCGGCGTGTCGTCGCTCTTGACCGCGGCGGGACTCGTGGCCAGCCTGATTCCCGCGCGGCGGGCGACCCGCGTCGATCCGATCATCGCGCTCCGCGTGCAGTGAGGTCAGGCGTCAAGCAATAGGTGGCGTCCGCTTTCAGGCGGACCACCTCAAAACACCGCGAGCGCGTTGAGCGGGAATCCGGTTCCGCCAGTGACCGGCACCGGCGCGATCGACAGCATGAACTCCCAGCGGTTCAGCTTCGCCGCCGTCTCGGCAACCGCTTCGAGATCCTGGTTGTCCAGCAGGTTGATGCCGAGTCCGGCAATCAGCAGCGTGTGGATCGGAAGAGTGACGCCTTCGACCATCGACGGCACCACGTCCGAGCCGACGTCGCCGCCGAGGAACGCGACACCTCGCGTTTTGATCCACGGCGCCGTTGACGCGTGCAGCCCGGCGGCGCTTTGCGCGACGTTCCATGGACCGAGCTTCGCGCGCCGTGCCCAGCGTCCGGTGCGGACCAGAATCGCATCGCCCGACGCGACCTTGACCCCGGCCTTCTTCTCCCACGCCTCCAGATCTTCGACGTAGATCGGCGTTCCCGGCTCGAGATACTCGACGTTCCGCAGCCGCGGGATATCGATCAGTACGCCGCGCGTGACGATGCCGTTCTTCAGGTTGTCGATGCCGAGCTTGGCACAGCCCTTCTCGGTGTTCACGTCCGCGCGCGCGAAGCCGTTGTAGGTCTGGTCCTTGTAGAGGAAGTGGCACAACGCGTCGATGTGGCTGTGTGCGTAGCCGTGGTACGACACGCGATAGGTGTCCATCGTGTTGCCGCGATTCATCGTGTGCTCGAACGGGCTGGTCACGTCCTCGGCGCGCTCGGTGAGCACGTTGTGCGCGAGCGAGACGGTGATGCCGTTCTTGACGAGCGCCGCCGCCTGCTTGCGCTTCGCGGCGGTCACGAGGTTCGCGGATCCGAGCTGATCGCCGGCACCCCAGCGCCCCCAGTTCTTGATCTGCTGGAACATGCCGTCCAGCTCCGCCGCGTTACGCGGCGCGCGCGTCGACGACGGAGGTTGGCCGGCGAAGGCAACGGCCACGGTCAACGACACAAAGCACAACACGGAAAAACGCTTCATAAGGCGCGCTCCAAGGTCCGGCTGAAGCCGGACCCCACGTACCGCCGCGAAGCCGGACGCCACGCACGATGCTGCGGTTGCTGAATCAGTACGTGGGGTCCGCCTTCAGGCGGACCTATACGGCGATTCCAGACTTCCGACAGACGGATTGGTGCGATGGGTCGTCCCTCCGGCGCGGCATTGCGCCGGATTATACGCGCGGCGTCAGGTCGGCGCCGGCATGTTGCTCAGGCGCAGCATCGACGTGATCTGGAGCCAGAGCGCGGCGGGATCGACGGGTTTGGCGAGATACGCGTCGCAGCCGGCTTTGAGCGCCAGGTCCTGCGTCAGCGGCACGGCGGAGATGGCGAGGATCGGAAGACGCCGCGTCCAGCTCGATTCCCGCAGACGACGGATGGCCTCGAAGCCGTCCACGCGCGGCATCGCCAGATCCATCACCACGATGTCCGGTCCGAGGTGCTTGGCTTTTTCGACCGCGACACGTCCATCGGGCGCGGTAAACACCACGCAACCCTTCGATCGCAGGTATTCGGAGAAGATCGCCCGCGCATCCGGATCGTCGTCCACCACCAGGATGGTCACGAGGCCCTGACTCGCGCTGCGCGGTACGCGCGCCCGATTCACAATCCGCGTAGTATGCGCGCCGCCGGCAGGTTTGTCACTAGCAACAAATGCTGAGCTCGCACCAGCGCGAGCATTCAACTCAGCGGCGACGTGCAGAAGCGGCAGCGCTTGGCAGCGATCGGCACGTCGCTCAAACACTCCGGGCAGTGCTTGATCGTCGGATCGGGCGGCGCCGCGCCGCGGTTGGCGCGCGCGACCAGCGCGTTCACCGGAACGATCACGAACAGGTAGACGGCGAGCGCGATGAGCAGGAAGGAAATCAGCGCGTTCACGACCTCCCCGACCAGGAACGCGCTGCCGTTGATGGTGAACGAGAGCGCAGAGAAATCCGGCGCCTGCACCACCGCGCCGATGAACGGCGTCAGCAGGCCCTTGACAAATGAATCCACGACTTTGCCGAAGGCGGCGCCGATGACGACGGCGACGGCGAGGTCGATGACGTTGCCACGGAGGAGGAACTGCTTGAATCCTTGCAGCATGGTGGGGCCGAGTATACGTGCGTTGCACGATCGAAAAGGGCGCGACGTGCAGCGTTGCGGTTATCCCGTGGATAGGATGTCGGTCTGCAGGTTCGCCAAACGCTTGCCGGAGCGTCCACCTGGGACCCGTTGGCGATCAACTGGACGCGCATTTGGCCAGGGGACGTCTTTCAGGTCCGAAGGCTTCGTCCCGACGCCGCATGCATAGATGACTGATTCGGTGACGCCATCAATGCCCAGATCGCGCTCGATCACGGAATCAGCCAGCGCGGCTGTACAAAACGGCGCGAGACCCAGCGCCGTGGCAGTGAGGCAGAACGTCTGGCAGAAGTGCCCGGCTTCCAGCAACACGGCTCTGTAAGCGCGGGCATAGGGATACTTCCAATCTGTTCGAGCAAACACGGCTGTCATGAGAACCAGCATGGATGCGTCGCGGTACCAGGGTTGTCCCGGCAGGTACCGGGCAATGGCGGCGCGGGCCCCTCGCTTCAGACGAACGAGCCGATGCTCGAATGGCGAGTAGTGATACACGCCCGGCGCCAGATCCGCGACCCTGCGCGCCACAACGTAGGCCTCGATGGGATTTCTCGCACCGGCAGACGGAGACGTCCGGAGCATTGCGGATCCGACGGCGCCGAGATCGATGAGTTTTTGGGCGCCGAACGTGAGCCGCATCAGCGAGCTGACCTGTGACAGCCGCACGAGACGCCGACCGAACGAGCGCCACGTTCGCCTCGACAGGAGCACCCGCGAAAAAGGATCGCCGGATCGAACCGCCGGCAGCCCGACGACCGGATACCCGCGATAGGCTTTCGCGCTGGGCGGAATCGGGCGCGAGGCAACGCGGTGGAGAAGAAACTGACGCCTGCCGGCCTCGTCCGGGCTGTAGGGCACGTCCTTCGTCGAAAAATGAAAAAAGCCCGCCGCGGGATTCCAGTCCGCCCACTGTTCCATCCGCCGCTCCGACGGGTGAACGGGGCGACTCGATTGCTGAACCAGCGTTGCCCGGACCAGCTGCGACAAGGCCTGGCGCAGTTGGTCGCGCGACAGCGTCGAACGGGCAAGCAGTTGATCGAGTGGAAGCCAGTCGCTGAAGTAGTCGAGCAGGCCAATCGTCAGCGCGGTCCCGGCGACGCGCTCACCCGATGCGTAGTTGTGGAAAACGAGCCGGCCGTGCGTCCAGTACGAAATGACATGCGGCGATCGCCTGTACAGGACTTCGCCGCGCGGCATGGCTCGTTACTTGGCGGCCGCTGGAGGATTCTTGACGACCTGGGCGTCCATGCAGCAGCAGTCGCTGTACTCGTCGAACTTCGCCTGTAGTTCCTGGACGATGCGCGCCTCAAGATACGGCGGAAGCGACTGCCCCTCCAGCGCCTGCAGGATTTCCTGGATGCTCTCCATGAGGGGCCGGAATTCCTTCGACTCAGGCATACGAATCCTCCGTAATCGCTGGCGTTAACAGCAGTGAAGAACGGCCGTGCGCAGTCTATGGATGGGGTTGGGTGAGGTCAAGCGAAAAGCTGGCCAGCGGGGCTCATCTTCTGGCCGGTCAGCGCTGGAGATCCAGGGATGTAAGCAACTGCAGAAAGCGCGGCTCGCCGCGAATAGGATCCAATGTCGGATCGACACCCATTTGAATCACCGCCGGGTCCTTCGCCCGGTTCGCTTCCTCCAACCAATCCAGCGCTTGATTGGTATTGCCCATCGCCGCGTAAATGAGCGCCAACTGGTAGGGGACTACGGGCCGCGCGGACGTGGGCGATCGCATTTCGGTCAGGATCCGTTCGGCGTCAGTCGGGCGCCCTGCCATCGCATACGCAACGGCCAGATGATGCGGGTAGTCCCTTCCGATGGGTTCCAATTCCTGAATGGCCTGGGCCCACTCGCCTTTGAAGAGGTAGGCGCGGCCGAGCACGGTTCGTGCCGGAACGTATCCCGGTTCGATCTCATATACGCGCCGAACCTGGTCGATCGCGTTGTCGAACTGGTGCGCCATGTATTGCGCCCACGCAACCTGCCGGCTCGCTGTGGCGGACAGCGACGCGCGTGCCTCCGCGCGGCGAGCCGTGTCGATTGCTTCGACATGGCGCCCGCGAATGGTCAGATAGTTGGAGTGGGAAGTCAGGACACCCACGACGGCCGGTCCGATGGCGAGCGCCCGCGAGAAGTCCGACTCCGCACCGTCCCAATCTCGGTCCAGAGTAAAGCGGGCGAACGCGCGCTCCGCCCATGCTTCGGGGATCGTCGCGTCCAACTCGATCGCGCGATTGCTCGCATCGAGGGCACGTCGCAGCGCCGTTTGCGACGGCACCGCGCCGAAGTACGCGCTCTGCAGCGCGTAGCAGCTCGACAGACCGACATAGGCTTCCGCAAAGTTTGGAGCCTTCTCGATTACGCGGTTGAACAACTCGATGGCGCCCTGGAGATTCAGCTGAACCTCGAGCATGTAGCGCGCATTCAAGTAGTCCTCCATCGCATCGGCGGGTACGCTTCTCGCCTGTCCGACGAGCGTCTGATCGCGCGCCGCGAGAGCGCCGTGGACCCGCGCCGCCACTTCCTTCGCGATCTGCGCCTGAACGACGAAGAAATCGCCGATGTCACGTTCGAACGAGGAGCTCCACAGCAGACTGCCCGACGAGGCTTGAAAGACCTGCACATGGATCTGAACGGGCCGCTGCGACCCGGGGGAGCCGGGCGCGCGTTGCACCGACCCTTCGATGACCGCATCGGCCCCGGTCCGTTCGGCAACTTCCTTGAGCGAATGCCCCGATCCGCCATATCGCCGCATGAACGTCCAAGGCACGACTTTCAGCGCCCCTATCTGCCCGAGTTTCGCAGTCAGCTCCATCGGCACGGCATTGGCGAGATACGCCTCACCTGCGTCGGCCGATAAGTTGTCGAACGGAAGAATGGCCAGCAACGATACGCGCGCGGCCGGCCCGCCGGAGGACCTCGCGACGCTCGAACCACCACCAATCAGCCCGCGCGCCAACATGCCGACCACGACGACCGCGAGAAACGTGGCGGCGAGTGCTCCCGTGCGCCAGGACGCAATCGGCCAGCCATGAACGGAAGCGGACGTCAGGCTGCTCGCATCGACGTGATCACGCAATGCCTCGATGAGGTCAGCCTCGAGTTCCCCCGCGCTCGCGTAGCGACGTTTCGGATCGCGCGACGTGGCGCGATCGACGACGCGGACGAACGCCGTCGGCAGGTCCGCGCGCGCGTCGCGCAGCCGGACGCGGGTCCGCCGCTCGTGCGCGTCGCGCAACTGGTCGACGCTGCTGGCCGGTACCGGGAACGATCCGGTGACGAGGTGGTACAGCAGCACGCCGACGCTGTAGAGATCGGTGCGCTCGGATGCCGCCGCTCCGTCGAAGATTTCGGGCGCGAGATACAGCGGCGTGCCCGCGAGATCCGCGAGGCCGTGCTCGGTCGACTGCACCTCGCGCCCGGTCCCGAGATCCATGAGGACGATCCGGCCGCCGTCCTCGCGCATCACGTTCTGCGCCTTGATGTCGCGATGGATGAGGCCCGCCGCATGGATCGCCGCGAGCGCCCGGCACAGATCGATGCCGATCAGCGCCGCCTCGCGCGCGCTGAACGACCCGCTCTTCTGCAGCACGTCCTCCAGCGTCGTGCCGCGGACGAGTTCCATGCAGAGTCCGACGCGTCCCTCGTGGATCTCTGCGCTGTGCACGGTAATGACGTTGGGATGGCGCATGCGCGCGAGCAAGCGCCCTTCACGGACGATGCGCGACGACTGCGGATCGTCGCTGACCTCGCCCAGGCGCAGCAGCTTGAGCGCGACCTCTCGCTCCAGGTTGCGATCCCAGGCGCGATAGACCTCGCCGAACGTCCCGCCGCCGAGCCGCTCCACCAGCGACAGGTCGGCCCAACTGCCAATCGCCGGGCCGGATCCTTTACGCGCCTGTGCGGCGGCTCCCGGCTGCTCGGCCTCCGGCAGCGCGCGATGGAGCGCCGCGAGGCTCGCCAGCACGCGCAATTCGCGAATGACTGCCTGTTCGTCTGTGGTGGCGCTCGCTTCGGCCTCCTGCCAGTCCACCGACGACCCGTCGGCGACCGATTCGGCCAGCGGCAGCAGCGCCGCCTTAGCCTTCCCCACGGCTCATCTCCTCCGCCAGACGCAGCAACGCGCGGCTGACCGCCATGCGCGCCGCATCGGCCGACGGCTTCCCCAGCGCCACAGCAACGTCCTGATATGTGCCATCCATTTCGATGCGCGCGACGACCGCCTCGCGATCCTCGGGACGCAGGCGCGCCAGCGCCGCTTCGTAACGCGCGACCGCTTCGTGGCCAATGGCCGTCTCGAGCGGCGAGGCCGTGTGATCCGAATGGTCGTCGTGAAGTTGCGCCACGAGCGGCGCGCGCTTCGTGCGACGGACTTCGTCGCGAATGCGGTTCATCACCGCCTGCCGCAGGTACGCCTGCAGCGCGCCCTCGTGCCGCGACTCGAACGTGTCGATGCGCTTGACGGCGCGGCTCACGGTTTCCTGGACGAGATCGTCGGTGTCCATCATGCCGCGCGTCCATCGCGGCAGCCGTCCGCTGGCCCAGCGGCGCAAGCCCGGCAGGAGGCGGGCGAACAGCCGATTGAGCGCCTCGGCATCGCCGCTCTTCGCGCGCTCGACCAGCTCGAAGGTCGAGTCCATGCTCGGCGGCGTCAGCGTGGGAGCGAGAGGACCGTCGGGGCGAGGCGGATCGGGTGGATGCGATTCATCCATGCGGGCGGGCGTCAGACCCCAGACAAACCGATCACCGCCTGTATCATAGAGGTTCGCTACGCCGGTTTGAAGCGCTATCTCCAAGCCGGTCATGGTGATAGCCGCTCCAATCTGCCGGTTGCGCGCCTCCGCCACCCGCCGCACCCCAATTTTCACGTCCACACGGTCAACGACACTCCGGCCGGAACCGAACAGGCTCAACCGCCTATAATCGGCGCCTTCCATGACGGCCCCCGGCCCCGCGTCTCTCGCACGACGGCTGGGGCCGTTCGACGCCGCCGCCATCATCGTCTCCAACGTCATCGGCGGCGGCATCCTGTTCACGCCGCCGCAAGTGGCGGAGCGCGTGCCGAACCCCACGTTGTTTCTTGCAATTTGGGTGGTTGGGGGCGCGCTGGCGTTCGCCGGTGCGATGGCGTACGCGGAGCTCGCGACGGTTCGGCCCAAAGCCGGCGGCGAATACGTCTACCTCGACGCGGCGTTCGGACGGCTCGCGGCCTTTCTCACCGGCTGGACGTCGTTCGTGGCGGGATTCTCGGGCGCGATCGCGGCGGCCGCGGTCGTATTCGCGTTCTATCTGGGACGGTTCGTCCCGGGCGCCGCGGACAACGCTCCGCTCGTCGCGGTTCCGCTGGCGCTGGTCACGCTGACGGTGTCTCGGCAGACGCTGGTCGCGCTGTCGATCATCGCGCTCATGGCGTGGATTCACGTGCGCGGCGTCGGGCCGGGACGCCTCGTCGGCAACGTGCTCGCCGCGTTGAAGGTGTCGGCGATCGTGCTGTTCATCGCGCTCGGACTGTCGATGGGCGCCGGCTCGACCGTCAATCTGCAATCGTCGGGGGCCGCGGTCGGCGTCACGTCGTGGCTGCTGGCGCTGGTGCCGGTGATGTTCACCTACGCCGGCTGGAATGCCGCGACCTACGTGGCGGAAGAGATCCGCGATCCCGGCCGCAACATCCCGCGCGCGCTGGCGATGGGCACTGTCACCGTGATTGCGATCTACTGCCTGCTGAACCTCCTGTATCTCTACGTCGTGCCGATTGAAGGCCTCGCGGCCGTCCAGGGCAGCGTGCTCGACGTCATCGCGGACAAGCTGCTCGGCGTGCGCGCGGGCGATGTCATGGGAGTCGTGTCGATCATCAGCCTGGCCGCGACCATCAGCGCGATGACGATTGCGGGGCCGCGGGTCTACTACGCGATGGCGCGCGACGGCGTGTTTTTCGCGCCGGCGGCGCAGGTGCACCCGCGCTATCGCACGCCCGCGGCGTCGATCGTCGCGCAAGCCATGTGGAGCGGTGTGCTGGTGGTATCCGGCGGCGCGGACGCGCTCATCCGGTATACGGGGTTTGCGGTCGTGCTCTTTTCGGGCGTGGCGGTGGCTGCACTCTTCGTGCTGCGGGCGCGCGAACCGCGCACGGAGCGATCGTTCAGCGCGCTCGGCTACCCCGTCGCACCCGCGATCTTCGTCGTCGCCTCGCTGCTCATCGTCGTGAATGCGATGGTCAGCGATCCGCGCGTGTCAGGAACGGGCGCCCTGATCATCCTCGCGGGGGTCCCGATCTACGCGGTGTTCTCGAGACGCGCTGAGAAAGTTAGAAGTTCGAAGGTAGAAGTGAGAAGGACTACGACTTAAGGCGTCGCGGTCCTTCTGACTTCTGACTTCTGACTTCTACCTTTATTTCTGAACTCCAGCCCCCTTCATCGACTCGAGCCTCGCAAGATCGATCGTCTCCAGCGAGGCACGCAGCTGATCCGGCGGCACGTTGCCTGTCGCGCCCACGATGAAGCGTTCGCCGAGGACGATCCCGAACTCGTTGTCGCCGCCGCGCTTCGAGATTTTCTCGTGCACGTACCGGCCGTTCACCTTCCGCGTGCGCTCGCTGCTGAATTCGTTGTCCTTTTCTTCCGTCATCCCCATCCAGCTGACGAGCCCGACCATGCCGCTCATGCCGCCGGTGTCGGTGATCTCGAGCCGGACTTCCTTCCCGGCCCCATCGCCGTAGGTCGCTTCCGCCTTCGACACCATGATGGTGGCCATCCCGGTCTTCTCGACACTGATGCTGCGCCGCGGGAGCCCGGCCAGCGTCTCGGGCACGAATGGTTTCAGCTCATCGATGCTGATCGGATCGACGCGCTTGCCGCCGCCGAAGAGCGTCCCCAGCGTTTCGATGGCCGCGGCCGCCTGCGCGTTCGCATCGCCGCTCTTCTGCGCCGCTTCCATCTTCTTGCCGCTCTCCTCCATCTTCTTGCCGAGCTCCTCCAGCTTGCCCAGCGGGCTGTTCTTGTCGAACGTTGGCTCACTGGAGCTGGGGGCGCCGGTCAATCCGCCGAACATACCCGAGCCCTGGACCGCTCCGAACGACAGCGCGCTGGTGACGCTGCCGACAACGACGAAGAGCACAATCGCGCAGATCACGACGACGACCGTGTAGCCGACGGCTTTGTCCTCCGGGCACTTCATCAACTTCGGCAATCCGAGGTACAGCAGGTAGAGGCCGTACAGTCCCGCCAGCACAGCGAGGATGCCGAGCAGCGGCAGAATCTGTAGAACGCCGGCGATCCACGCCGGGGTGTAGGAGTAGACCGCCACCTTCAACGCCTGGTTGCTGTCTTTCGTGCCGCCGAAGGTCGGCGCCAGGGCATTGATGATCAGCGAAATGATGAAACAGCCCACGATCGCCATGACGAAGGACACGATCGCGATCGTCAAGCCGGTCACCATCGGCACCCGGAAGCTCCCGAACCCGAAGCCGAAGCTGGTGCCGACAATCGATCCGCCGATGAATCCCGCGACCGCGCCAACGGCGGCCAGCGGCACGACGTACTCGGTGATCAGCGTCCCCGGCGGCGTGGCTTCCGCGGCGATCACCGGCCACTCTGTGTTCGGCGTCAGACAGATGTTCTTCGCGCGCGTAACGATGTCCATCCAGACCTCCCGGAATTCAGGGAGATATTAGTCCCGTTTTCGCAAAAGCGAACGCCGTTCCAGAGATATGTATCAAACGCGCCTCACGTAACATGGCGCTGTGACTCGTTGGCAGGCGCTGGCCGCCGTCGCGCTCACTACCACCGTCGCCGTGGCGCAGCAGGTGTCGCCGATGGTGCGAAGCGGCGACGTCACATTCGTCGCCAGCGGCGATCCCTCGGATCCGCCGCGGATCATCGCGGACTTCAACGGCTGGAATGGCGGCGAGATGACCCCGTCCGCGGATGGCCGGACGTTCACGCTGCACGTCACCCTGGATCCCGCGGCGCGGATCGAGTACCTCATCGCGTATCGCAATCGCTTCGCACTGGATCCCGGCAACCCGTTGTCGCTGCCGGCGCCGGCCGGGCCGCCGCGATCCGAGTTGCGGATGCCCGGTTATCGGCCGCCGATGCCGCTCGCCGCGCCGCGAGCGCGCGGGACCATCGATGACGTCGCGTTCGCGGGCCGGCGGATTCGCGTGTACGTGCCCCCGTTGCCGCAGCGCAATGATCCGGCTAAAGCCGGACCCCACGTACAGTCGGGAAATGGTCCGGCTGAAGACGGACGCCACGTACGATCGGTGCTGTACGTGCACGACGGCGCCATCTTCCTGGACCAGCTGGCGCTTCCCGCGCTGCTCGATTCGCTCATCGACACGCGCCAGATCACGCCGGTCATCGTCGTGTTCATCGACGCCGTGGACCGGCACGACGACTACGAGCCTGGCTCCCCGTTTCGAACGGTCGTCACGAATGAAATCGTGCCGAGGATTGAACGGCAGTACGCGATCGCGGATGCGCGCCGCGGGCTGATCGGGCTGTCTCGGAGCACCGTGGGCGCGATCGACACGTGCGTCAACGGCGGGATCCGTTTCGACGTGTGCGCGCTCGTGGCGCCGGCGGTTGCGCGTTCCCTTTTCAGCGCCGTGCTTCCGCGGGCGACGATTGCCACGCAGTTTTTCATTGCCGCGGGGACCTACGACATCCCCTTGATCGCCGACGCGCGCGCGCTGCGAGACGAGCTCGAGCGTCGCACGCTCGCTGTGCATTACGCGGAGCAGCCCCAAGGGCACAACCATACGGCGTTCCGGGCCGCACTGCCCACGCTGCTCCGGGCGCTGTTCCCGATTTAGCCCTTGTTCTTGGGATAGGTATCCGAGGCCGACAAGGTGGCGTCGCGCGTCACCGGTTTCGGCAAACACACGAGGACCTTCGTGGGCATCCCGGCCACCGGAAACAGGTGTCGATGAGCGGGATCTCGATCCACCGGGTGAAGGACGGGAAGCTCGCCGAGCATTGGTCGCCAGTGGACGCGCGGTCGCTACTCCAGCAGATGGGCGCGATTCCGGCTGCATGAAGACGGAAGTGTTACCTGCCGGGTATCCACCTACCAGTGCCCGTTTTTCTGATCGTCCCAAGATCTGATCCGGGATCTGATCCTGGATCTGATCCGGGATCAGATCCGGATCAGATCGGCCACCGCGCCGCGCAGCCCGCGCCTGGCGCGGATTACTGCTCCAGCGTCGACGTCGTCGCGCGGCTCTCCTTGGTGCGGTATTTTTCGAACCACGCCATCAGGTAGAGCTGCTGCAGAATCTGATGGGATGGCCGCCGCCAGCCGTGGAATTCTTCCGGCATCCGCACCATGAGCGTGTCGGCTTTCTTGACCAGCTTCAGCGCGCGGTAGAACTCCTCCGTTTGCCGGATCGGCGTGCGCAGATCCGCCTCGCCCGTCATCACCATCGTCGGCGTGGTGACGTTCGCCACGTAGTGCAGCGGCGATCGCACGGCGTATTCCATCGGATCTTCCCAGGGATACTTCTGGAACTGGCGATACCAGCCGGCGCCGTCGGTGTTGCCAACGAACGAGTGCCAGTTGATCACCGGGCGCATGGCGACGGCGGCGCGGAAGCGATTCGTGTGGCCGACGATCCAGGCCGTCAGCACGCCGCCGCCGGATCCGCCGCACACGAACAGGTTGTCCTTGTCGATCCACCCCTTGGCGAGGGCCGTGTCCACGCCCTTCATCAGATCGTCGTAGTCTTTGCCGGGATAGCTGTACTGAATGCCGTTGACGAACTCCTGTCCGTATCCCGTCGACCCGCGCGGATTCGTCCACAGCACCGCGTAGCCGTTCGCCGCCCAGTTCTGGAACGCCCAGCTCCAGCCGACTGAATACATGCTCCAAGGCCCGCCGTGAATCCAGAGCACGAGCGGGTATTTCTTCGCGGGATCGAAATTCGCCGGCTTCATCAACCAGCCCTGGACCTTCACGCCGTCGGGGGCGGTGTAAGTGAGCTCCTCCGCATCGGCGAGCGTCACGCTCGACAGCACGTCGGCGTTCACGTCGACGAGCGTCTTCGTCTCGGCCGGGCGCGCGATTGGAAACGCGACCAGCACACCCGGCTGATTGTGCGTCGCACGAATGGCGACCGCCTGGCCGTTCTTCGCAATCGACACGTTCGTCAGCATGTGCGTGCCGTTCGTGACGCGCTTCGGCTGGCTGCCCGGCGCGACGGCGACGAAGTACTCGTTCGCCTCGCCGCGCTCCTCCATCGAGTAGTAGACGCCCGATCCGTCGGTCGCCCAGACGATGTCGGACGGGGAGCTGGGGAGATTGCCGAGCCACAGCCGCTTGCCGCCGCCGTCCGCGTCCATCACGTAGAGATGGCTGAGCGTGCTGGTGTAGTTCTTGTCGTCGTATCCCGTATACGCGATCCATTTCCCGTCCGGCGACGCGAGCGGCCCGCCGTCGGGTCCTTTGCGATCGGTCAGCGTCTTCACGTCGAGCGACGCGACGTCGACGGCATGGATCTCCGAATCGCCGCGCAGGTATTCGGCGTCAGGCTTGCGGATGCCCGACACGAAGATTTTTTTGCCGTCGGCGGACCATTCGGCGCCGCTGTGGTTGTAGTTGCCCGACGTGATCTGCCGAGGCACGCCGCCGACCGTCGAATCGACGACGAACACATGGTTGTAGCTCTTGAACGTGGCGCCGGTTCCGTCCGCCCCCCAACTCAAGCGATCGACGACCACGGCGCCAGGCGCCAGCTGCGCGCCGCGCGGCGTCTGCGGCAGCTTCACCGGGAGAATCGGCGTGTCGTCGCGCAGGTTCATCGTGAAGAGAATGCGCGATCCATCCGGCGACCACTTGAGCCCGCTCGGATCGCGATCGACGCGTGTCAGCTGAAGCGTCTCGCGCGTGTCGGCCCACATCACGTGGATCTGCGACGAGCCGGACTCGATTCGAGAGGAACGCGATCCGCCTGCCGTCCGGCGACCACACCGGCGCGCTGTCGCGGAAGGTGCCGTCGGTGAGCTGGCGCAGGCGCTCGCCCTTGATGTCGATCACCCACAGGTTCGACGCACCCTGATCCTTCATGATGTCCACGAACCCGCGCCCGAACACGACCTGCGACCCGTCGGGCGCAATGTCCGGGTTCGAGATCGACTCCATCTGGAAGAACGTTTCCTTGTCCAGATACTTCGGCGCGTTCTGGGCCGAGGGCGACAGCGTGAGAGCGACGAGCAGCGCGGACGTCACGGCGAGCAGGCGTCGGTTGATCAGCATCATCCACTCCTCAAGTGGCGTGTATGGTACGACGGCTGGGACATATTCGCGCAGGATCGTGGCCGTGGTACATACTTTTCACATGCGAACGTTCCTGTCGGCCGCTCTGGCCGTCGCCGGCTCTGCCGTAGCCATGATTAGTGCGGCAGCGCCGCCGGAGTGGCCGCAGTTCCGCGGACCAGGGGGTCTCGGCGTCGCCGACGAATCGTCGTTGCCCGAACACTGGTCCGCCGTCGACAACGTCGCCTGGGCCATCGACATCCCGGGACGCGGCTGGTCGTCGCCGATCGTGGCGGGCGGCCGTGTGTTCGTGACAACGGCCGTCAATCCGGGCGCGTTCAAGGCGCCGTCGACCGGCATCTTCGGCAACGACTACGCCGCGGAGCTCGAGAAGCAGGGCCTCTCCGAGGGGGAGATCCTGAAGCGCGTCGTCGGACGCGACATCGAGCTCAAGAGCGAATCGGGGGCGATCAGCTACGAGGTACTGGCGATCGACGCGAAGAGCGGCAAGGTGCTGTGGACGCGGGAGGCCCATCGTGGCGAGCCAGCGGGCGGCCGTCACCGCAAGAACACGTATGCGTCGGAAACGCCGGTCACCGACGGCGAACGGCTGTATGCCTCTTTCGGCGGCAACGTGGGCCTGTTCTGCTACACCTTCGACGGCGCGCTGCTCTGGAAGCACACCTGGGATCCGCAGCCGATCTATCTCGATTTCGGCACAGCCTCGTCGCCCGTCGTGCACGCCGGACGCGTCTACCAACTGCACGACAACGACGGCAAATCGTTTCTCGCGGCGCTCGACGCCAAAACCGGCAAAGAGCTCTGGACGGTTGCGCGCACCGACGCCGCGCCGATGAAGTCCGGCTGGGCGACTCCCTTTGTGTGGACGCATGACGGACGCACTGAGATAGTGACGATCGGCCGCGGCCTCGTGATCAGCTACGACATCGACGGCAAGGAGATCTGGCGTCTGAAGGGCATGACGCAGGCGACGCCGAGCCCCGTCGCCGCCGGCGGCTTGTTGTACGTCGGCTCGGGATCGCAGGGCGAGTCCGGGCGTCCGCTGATGGCGATCCGCCCCGGTGCGACAGGCGACATTTCACTCGCCAAAGATCAGTCGACCAGCGCGTTCGTGGCGTGGGCGCAGCCGCGTTTCTCCGGCTACACACCGTCGCCGCTCGTCTATCAGGACCGCATCTACGCCGTGAACGACAACGGCATCCTGCAGGTGGCGAACGCGAAGACCGGCGTCGAGATCTTCAAGGCGCGCATCGGCGGCGGGGGACACACCTTTTCGAGCTCGCCGCTGGCGAGCCGCGGCCGGATCTATTTTCTCTGTGAAGACGGCGACGCGTTCGTCATTCGCGCGAGCGATCGGTACGAGGAGCTGGCCCACAACACGCTCGACGAGATGAGCCTGGCCACACCCGCGGCGGACGCGGATGGGTTGTACGTGCGCACGCAAACGAAGCTGTATCGGATTCGCAATTCGATGAGCGGGCCTGCCGCGCCGTAGCTCGCTCGAGCAGATGGCGAGCGGAGGCGGGGCCTGGAACCTTTCCCGTTCGCGAGAGTCCAAACCACATGTTGTCGAGAACCGTCGGGCTGGCGATCGTCGTGCTGGCCCCCATCCTCGCAAGCGCCTGTAAACAGGCCGACCCCGGGCCGCCGCCGGCCATGCCGCCGACACCGGTGTCGCTCGCCGTGGCGAACACCGCGCCCATCGACGACGCGACCGAGTACGTCGCGACGCTCAAGTCGCTGCGCTCGACGACGCATCCAGCCGCAGATCGACGGCCAGATCACGCAGATCCTCGTGAAGTCGGGCGACCGCGTGCGCACCAGGGCGCGCCGCTGATGCAGATCGATGCCGCGCCGCCAGCAGGCGGCGGTGTCGAGCCAGGAGGCCGAGCGCGCCGTCGCGCGAGGCAGCCGTGAGCTTCGCCCGCCAGCAGGCGCAGCGCACGCAGCGAGCTGTTCGCCGCCGGCGCCATCAGCAAGCAGGAGCAGGAGCAGGCGGAGACCGCGCTGCGGACGGCCGAGGCGAACCTGAAGGCGCTGCAGGCCCAGGTCCAGCAGCAGGAGGTGCAGCTGCGCTACTACACCGTCACCGCGCCGACCGCCGGCATCGTCGGCGACGTGCCGGTGCGCGTCGGCAGCCAGGTGACGCCGCAGACCGCTGCTGACGACGATCGATCAGAACGAGACGCTCGAGGTCTACGTCGCGGTGCCGATCGAGCGCGCGCAGCGCTCTGACGCAGCGGCCTGCCGATTCGCATTCTCGAGCAGCGACGGCTCGGACACGCTGGTCGCGACCACGACGATCGGACTTCATCTCGCCGCACGTGGACGATCAGACGCAGTCGGTGCTCGTGAAGGGCACGGTCCAGAATCCCGGCGGGCGGCTGCGCGCGTCGCAGTACGTCCGCGCGCGGATCGTCTGGAAGACCAGCCGAGGGACTCGTCGTGCCGGTGACCGGCGGTCCTGCGCATCAACGGGCAGTTCTTCGCGTTCGTCGCGGAAGACGCCGGCGGCAAGCTGGTCGCGAAGCAGCGCGCGATCACGGTCGGCCCGATCGTCGGCGACAACTACCCGGTGCTCGACGGCATCAAGCCGGGCGAGCGCGTCGTGACGTCCGGCGCGCAGAAGCTTGCCGACGGCGCGCCGATCCAGGCAAGCGCCGTCGGGCAGCGCCCTGATGCATGGCCGACACGTTCATCCAGCGGCCGATCCTGGCGAGCGTGTGCTCGCTCGTGATCATCCTCGCCGGCGCTCATCGCGATCCCGACGCTGCCGATCGCGCAGTTCCCCGAGCTGGCGCCGCCGCCGGTGCCAGGTGTCGGCGTTCTACAACGGCGCCGAACGCCGCAGACCGTCGAGACCGCCGTCACCATTCCGCTCGAGCAGGCGATCAACGGCGTCGAGGGCATGCAGTACATGACCTCGACGAGCGGCAACGACGGCATCGTGCGCGATCATCGTCACCTTCGACCTGACGCGCGATCTCGACGTCGCCGCGGTCGACGTGCAGAACCGCATCTCGCAGGCCGAAGGACGGCTGCCGAACGAGGTCAAGCAGGTCGGCATCTCGGTGACGAAGGTCTCGACGCAACTTCGTCCTCGCGGCGGCGGCGTACGCGGAGAACGACGAATACGACCCGCTGTTCATCAGCAACTACGTCGATCGGTTCGTCGTGGACGAGATCAAGCGCGTGCCCGGCGTCGGCAACGTCTTCGTCTTCGGCATCGGCCGCTACGCGATGCGGCTGTGGCTCGATCCCGACAAGCTGGCCGGCGCGCAACGTGACGGCCGACGAAGTCGTGCAGGCGCTGCGCGAGCAGAACGTGCAGGTCGCCGCCGGGCGCCGTGGGGTCGGAGCCCGCGCCGAAGGGCCACACCTATCCAGATCAGCGTGCGCGCGGCGGGCCGGCTGACCGAGCCGGCGCGAGTTCGACAACATCATTCTCAAGCGCGCGCCGGACGGATCGCTCGTGCGCGTGAAGGACGTCGGGCGCACCGAGCTCGGCGCCGAGAGCTACGGCACGCGCGTCGCGATACAACGCGCGCGACGCGGTCGGCTTCGGCGTGCTGCAGCTGCCGACCGCGAACTCGCTGCAGGTCTATCGCGACGTCAACGCCGAGATCGACCGGCTGTCGAAGCGGTTCCCGCCGGGCCTCAAGATCGACAGTCGCCTTCGACACGACGAGCGTCGTCTCCGAGTCGATTCGCGAGGTCGTCGACACGCTGGCCGAAGCGATCGGGCTCGTCATCCTCGTCATGTTCCTGTTCCTGCAGAACTGGCGGACGACGCTGATTCCGGCGATCACGATTCCGGTGTCGCTCGTCGGGACGTTCGCGTTCGTGAAGCTGTTCGGCTTCTCGATCAACACGCTGACGCTGTTCGGCATCACGCTGGCCACTGGACTCGTCGTGGACGACGCGATTGTCGTGATCGAGAACATCGAACGCCACATCCACGAGCTTCGCCGCACGCCCGAGCGAAGCCGCGTCCTCGCGCGATGGCGCGAGGTGACGAGCGCCGTGATCGCGACCGCGCTCGTGCTGGCCGCGGTCTTCGTGCCGGTTGCATTCTTTCCCGGCACGACCGGCCGTCTTTATCAGCAGTTCGCGCTGACCATCGCGGTCTCGATGGCCATCTCGGCCTTCAACGCGCTCACGCTGACGCCGTCGCTTGCGGCGCTGCTCCTGCGCCGCGTGAACAAGCCGAAAGGGTTGTTCTTCCGCGGCGTCAACCGCGTGATCGACGGCGGAACGGCCGCCATGGTCGCCGGGCTGCGCCGTCTGATTCGCGCCCGCTATGTCGTGACGCTCGTCTTCGTCGGCCTGCTGGCGGCGACCTACTGGGTCTACAAGACCGTGCCCGGCGGCTTCGTGCCCGACGAGGATCAGGGCTACGTGATGGTGCTCGTGCAGGCGCCGCCCGGCGCGTCGCTCGACTACACGATGAACATCGTGAAGCAGACCGAGCAGATCATGCTGAAGATGCCCGAGATGCTGCAGATGTTCGCGGCCGGCGGGTTCGGCTTCACCGGCACGAGTCCGAACCAGGGCATCCTGTTCGCGCAGCTCAAGGACTTCAAGGAACGTCGCGGCGAGGAACACTCGGCGAAGGCGGTCGTCGGGCAGACTGTTCGGCGCGTTCAGCCAGATTCCGGGCGCGATGGTCATTCCGTTCCTCCCGCCGTCGATCAACGGGCTCGGCAACTTCGGCGGCATCACCTACGAGCTGCTCGATCAGAGCGGCGGGCCGATCGAGAATCTCTCGACGGTCGCAGGACAGGTGATCGGCGAGGCCAACAAATCGCCCGGCCTGACGGGCGTCTTCACGCAGTTCACGGCGAACGATCCGCAGTTCGTGGTCACGATCGATCGCGAGCAGGCCAAGAGCCTCGGCATGTCGCTCGGCGACATCACCGGCACGATGCAGGTGCTGATGGGATCGGCCTACGTGAACGACTTCGATTTCAACGGCCGGTCGTATCGCGTGTACGTGCAGGCGGATCAGCAGTTCCGGTCAAATCCAGCCGACATCGAGAGGTACTACGTCCGCACCGCGTCGGGCATGACGCCGCTGAGCAACGTCGTCTCGGTGAAGGAGGCGACGGCGCCCAAGGCCATCAACCATTTCAACCTGGCACGGTCGGCAACGATCAACGGCTCTGCAGCGCCCGGCTTCAGCTCCGGCCAGGCGCTGGCGACGATGGCGCAGGTGTCGGAGCGGACGCTGCCGCAGGGATTCTCCTACGCGTGGTCGGGGTTGTCGCTCGAGGAAATCAAGGCCGGCAGCCAGTCGCTGGCGATCTTCGGCCTGGCGCTGCTGCTCGTCTACCTGACGCTCGCGGGCCAGTACGAAAGCCTGACGCTGCCCTTCATCATCCTGCTGTCCGTGCCGCTGGCGATCATGGGCGCGCTCGCCGCGCAGTGGGGACGCGGGCTGATCAACGACGTCTACTGCCAGATTGGCCTGGTGATGCTGATCGGCCTGTCCGCCAAGAACGGCATCCTCGTCGTCGAGTTCGCCGAACAACTGCGGGCGCGCGGGATGTCGATTACCGACGCAGCGGTCGAGGCCGCGCGGATTCGTCTGCGGCCGATTCTGATGACGTCGCTGGCGTTCATCCTCGGCGTCATGCCGCTCGTCGTCGCCAGCGGCGCGGGAAGCGCCGCGCGGCACTCGGTCGGCACGACCGTCGCGGGCGGCATGATCGCGTCGACGTTCCTGAATCTGGCCTTCATCCCGGTGTTGTATGTCGTCGTCAAGAGCCTGGGGCGGCGCCGCAAGTCGGAGCCCGGCGATGTGTAGCGCGATGCCGGTCGCGCGCCGCTCCACCGCTCGTCCTGAGCCTGTCGAAGGACGAGCAAGCCATCGCTCGTGGTTCGACAAGCTCACCACGAGCGGCATGTACGTCCTCTGTGCGGTCGTAACCGCCACGACCGCGCTCGCGCAGACCCCTCAGCCGAGCGTCCGCGTCACCTTTGCCGAGGCGGTTCAACTCGCGCAAGACCGGAACCCAACCGTCGCGGCGGCCGCAACCGGAATCCTGCGCGCCGAAGCGCTGGTCCGTCAGGCGCGCGCCGCGACGCTGCTCCAGGTGAACGGCAGCGTCATCACCACGACGCTGAATACCAGCGTCGAGTTCCAGGACACCATCGTCACGCCTCGCAATCAGGTGAACGCCGCGCTGACGGCCGACATGCCGATTGTCGCCGCGGCGGCGTGGGCCCGGCGCGCGCAGGCGGCCGAGGCGAAGACCGTCGCGGAGCTGTCGACAGACAACACGAAACGCCAGGTCGCGCTGGCGGCGGCAGATGCATTCCTGACGATCATCGCCGCGAAGCGCGTGGTCGAAAGCACCGTGCGCGCCCGCGACGTCGCGAAAGCGCACTTCGATCTGGCGACCGAGCTCGAACGGGGCGGGACAGGGAGCCGACTGAACGCCGTGCGTGCGCAGCAGCAGTATTCGATCGATGAAGGCCTCGTCGAGGTGTCGCAGCTCGCGGTCTATCGCGCCCAGGAAGCGCTGGGCGTCCTGATCGCGGAAGACGGACCCGTGGATGCCGCCGACGTGCCCATCCTCGAGCTGCCGCCGGGCGCCGAATCACCAACGCCGGCCGCGCTGATGCTGCGCAGCGACTTGAAGCTGTTCGCCGCCAGGGAGCAGCTCGCCGAGCGTATTTTCAAGGACAGCTCCAAGGACTGGTGGCCGACCGTCAACGGGATCTTTCAGCCGTCGACGGTGTACCCGTCGCAGTTCTTCCTGCCGCAAAACAGCTGGCGGCTGCTGGTGCAGGCTGACGTGCCGATCTTCGACAGCGGCCACCGGGCCGCGGCAAAGATGCTGCGCGAGGCCGACGTCGACGAGACACGGGCCACGCTCGCCGGCGGGCGCACGCGGGCCGGCGCCGAAGTGCGCGCCGCGCGCGAGGCGATCGCGAGCGGCGAACGGAGCCTGGCGAGCGCCAGGGCCGCGGCGAGCCAGGCGCATCAGGTCGTGGACATCACGAACATCAGCTTCCGTGCCGGCGCCGTGACCAATATCGAGGTCATCGACGCGGAGCGAACCGCGCGCGACAACGACCTGGCCGTCGCCATCGCCGAAGATCGGCTGCTTCGTGCGCGCCTGGAGCTGCTCAACGCGCTCGGTCGATTTCCATGATCCATCCATGAGCGGGACATGGATGATCTACGGGGCCAACGGCTACACCGGCAGGCTCGCCGCCCGCGTTGCGAACGATCGCCATCTCAGCCCTGTCCTGGCCGGCCGCCGCGCCGAACACATCCGGCCTCTCGCGCACGAACTGGGCTGCGAGTCGCGCGTGTTCGATCTCGTCGACCCGGCGGTTGCCGCGAAGAATCTTGAAGGCGTCGCAGCGGTGTTGCACTGCGCCGGTCCGTTCTCCACCACCAGCAGGCCGATGCTCGCCGCGTGCCAGCGCGCCGGCACGCACTATCTGGACATCACCGGCGAAATCGCGGTGTTCGAAGACATCCACTCGCGCAGCCAGCAGATCAGGGACGCCGGCATCGTCGCCATTCCGGGAGTTGGCTTTGACGTCGTGCCAACCGATTGCCTCGCGGCGATGTTGAAGCGTGAACTCGCCTCGGCGACCCACCTCAAGCTGGCCTTCATGTCGCGCAACGGCAAACTCAGTCCGGGAACGGCCAAGACCATGGTCGAAGGCATCCCCGAGGGTGGGAGGATTCGCGAGAACGGCAGGATTGTCAAAGTTCCCCCGGCGTTCAAGGTTGAAACAATCCCGTTCACCGAGAATCTCTCGGCCACCGCGGTCACCATCCCCTGGGGCGACGTCTCGACCGCGTTCTACTCCACTGGGATTCCGAACATCGAAGTGTTCCTCGGCGTGCCTGAAAAGCAGATTGGACGAATGAAGATTCCTGGCGTCCTGCGTTCGCTGCTGAGGCTGGCGCCGGTGCAGGCGTTGGTGAAGGCACAAATCGGGAGACGGGTGAAGGGCCCAACCGACGAGCAGCGCGCGCGCGACGAAGTCTATCTGTATGGCGAAGCCTGGGATGAGGCCGGACACAAGGTTGCCATGCGCCTGCGCACGCGCGAAGGCTACACGTTGACCGCTGAATCGGGCGTCACGGCGACATTGAAAGTGCTCGAAGGCCACCTTGCACCGGGTGCGTACACGCCCTCGATGGCGTTCGGTGCCGACTACGTCCTTGAGCTCGAGGGCACCGTACTCAGCCGCGTCACATCGTAGGGTCTCGTGCCGAGGCCGGCCACGTCACCCATGACAGGACGTAGCTTGCCGCGACGATCAGGAGCAGCGCCTTGACGCCGGTGACGAACGTGAGCGACTGGAGAAGGGCGCCGACCAGCGCGCCGGCCAGGTTCGCGCCGAGCGCCTCGTCCTTCCGATCTGACGCGGCAAATGAGCGGATGAAAATGACGCCGCTGAACAGCAGCGGACATGTCGTCAAGCTGCCGACCACGACGGCTTTCTCGACGGACGGCAGGAAGGCGAACCTGGCCAGGTCGACGAAATACAAACCCACGCACACCGCGATGAGCACGACATAGATCGAGCCGACGTGCAGCCGGGGGAATCGGGACGCGAGCCCGTTGGCCACCAGCGCGGTCGCGAGGACGCCGGAGACAATGACCGCATTGACCTGCCACGTATTCCCCAGCACCACCGAGGCCTTGCTGATGGTCTGAACCTCCAGAAGCAGGAAGCCCGCGCCGAGGAAGAAGAAGTGCCAATGCACACGCCCCCAGCGGCCCAGGATGTTGGTGGCCTGCCAGCGGTGGGCGCTCCGAAACAGAATCACGATCATCAAGCCGGCGAGCAGGTAGTACAGAACCGGGATCCTCGCGGATTCCAGGTAGATGTACGGCCAGTCGTCCGTCGTGATCCTGGTCTCGTAAGTCAGCGACAGCGGATAGGCCCGCTGCATGTTGTCGATCAAGGCAGCGAGGCTCGGACGAGCGGCGATCTGGGCCCTGGCCGCGGCGAGATCGCCGGCGACAAAGATGACGCCTCCCCAGCCATAGGAACTCGGAGGAATGCGGAAGGCGAGCGGGCTGTCACCGAAAACCTCCCGGAGGATTCTCGCCATGCGGTCGGCGATGAACGGTTTCTGGGTCTCGAAGCTGAGGACCATGATGCCGCCATCGGCGAGCAGCGTCCTGGCGCGTATGATGCTCTCGCGCGTGTAGACATAGTGATCCAGCCGCGCGTTGGTCATCGCCGTCGTCGTGTGGGAATCCAGCAGTCCAAACGTGATCACGTCGAAGCGTTCGCGGGTCGTCGCGAAAAACGAACGCGCATCGTCGTTGACGACCTGCACTGAGGGCGACGCGTAGGGACGCTCGGGATGATAGCGGCGGCCGAGTGCGATGATGACCGGATCGATTTCAACCGCAATCGTCCGCGCGACTCCCTGGCGGAGGCCCCCCGCGACGTCATTACCCGCACCGGCGCCGACGATCAAGTATCGCTGCGGGTTCGGGTGCAACAGCGGTGGGAGATCGTATTGACTCAGCCCGTGGAATTCGGGCGGATAGCGTGTCCCGTCTACCGCAGGACGCGACGAGCTCAAGTCCGCCATCATCTGATAGCCGGTGTTGTTCACGGTGACGACGTAGTCGCCGATCTCTCCTTTCTGATGGTTGGGCACCAGGAGCACGAGCTTCTGGTAAGGCGACCACACCACTTCCAGGGCGCCGGGGACGCGCCCGGCGAACCAGGCGAGCGTCACAACTGCCGCGATCAGGGCGAGATTCAGCCGCCGGTCGTCAGGCTCGCGCGCGACGAACACGCAGACCAGCCCGCACACAATCACGAACCAGACCCAAGGCGGCTGGTGGAAGAAGCTGAGCACGACAAAGAGCCAGGTGCCCACGAGGCTGCCGGCGAGGTTGGCGGAATACGCGCGGAAGGTGCGCGGGTGATCGTTCAAGAGGCGCGCGAGGAGGCGGCCGACCGGTACGAACATGTCGACGACCAGGATCAGCATCAGATACGAAATCGCCAGGCCCAGGACGATGGACAACATCGTTGACCAGCGGTTGGCGCTGACGGCGCCTCCCCAGATCACGAGGTCGCCCAGCACGCTCAGAAGCTCGCTGCCGTGGCCGAGGGTTTCTCTGCTGCTGGGAATCGCCATGAGCAGCAGCAGCACGGTCATCGGCACGAGAGTCTGGCGCAGCGCGATCGACTGTCCAGAGGTGAAACTCCCCAGGCCCAGGCCCAGAAAGCTCGCGACGAGAATCGTGTTCTGCAGGTAGGCGAAGATGCGGATTTCCGTGCCTATCCAGCGGATAAGCAGCATTTCGAGGAAGAGCGCCAGGACGCTGACGAGAAAGATCGCCACGGTGGGGTTGGACGCTGCGACCTGAGCCGGTCGGCGATGAGTATAATCCGCCAACCCTCACGACATGCCCCTGACTGCCGGATCGCGTCTCGGCACCTACGAGATCACTCTGCCTCTCGGCGCCGGCGGCATGGGCGAAGTGTTTCGCGCGCGTGACACGAAGCTTGGCCGGCAGGTGGCGATCAAGGTACTCCCCGACGTCGTCGAGCACGCACCCGAGCGCGTCGCGCGCTTCGAACGCGAGGCCAAAGCCCTCGCCGCGCTGCACCATCCGCACATCGCCACGCTGTTCGGGATGGAACAGGAGGGAGGCAAGCACTTCCTGGTCATGGAGCTCGTCGAGGGCGAGACGCTCGACGAGCGAATCGCACGCGGCCCGACGCCAATTGCCGAGACGCTCGCGATCGCCCGGCAAATCGCCGACGCGCTCGAGGCCGCGCACGAGGCCGGCATCGTCCATCGCGACCTCAAGCCGGCGAACGTCAAGAGCACGCCCGACGGCGTCGTGAAGGTGCTCGACTTCGGCCTGGCCAAAGCGCTCGAGGCGGCGCCCGGCTCGTCACCCGATCTTTCGCTGTCGCCGACGATGACGGTGAATGCCACCGGTACCGGCGTCATTCTCGGCACCGCGGCGTATATGTCGCCGGAGCAGGCGCGCGGGATGCCGACCGATCACCGGAGCGACGTCTTCGCGTTCGGCGCCGTGTGCTACGAGCTCCTCACCGGCCGGCAGGCCTTTCCTGGTGACACGGTGAGCGACATCCTCGCGTCAGTGCTCGCGCGCGAGCCGGACTGGACCGCGCTGCCCTCGCCGATCGATCCGCGGCTCGTCAGACTGCTGCATCGGTGCCTGGCCAAATCGCGCCGGCAGCGATGGCAGGCGATCGGCGACGTCCGGGCCGAAATCGAATTCATGATCGCGGACCCGCAGGGCGGCGCGCCGGTGGCCGCGCCGGCGCCGGTTGCGGCGGCGCGTCCGCTGTGGAAACGAGCCCTCCCGATCGCCGCGACGACCGTCGTCGCAGCCGCACTCGCGGGAGCGGTGGCGTGGACGCTGCGGCCGGCTGCGCCGGCGGTTCCGGTTGTGCGATTCCGCGTCACCGTCGGCGAGGCCCAGGTTGCGGCGTTCACCAACTTCAATCGGCACATTCTGAACATCTCACGCGACGGCAGCCAGATCATCTACAGCGGCGACAAGGTGTATCTGCGTGCGATGTCCGAAACCACGGCTCGGCCGGTCGCCGGCACCGACGGATTTACCACGGTGAGCCATCCCGCTTTTTCGCCGGACGGGCGCTCGATCGTGTTCTGGGCCCAAAAGGACCGCACGCTCAAGCGCCTCAGCCTCGACGGCGGCACCGCCGCGACGGTGTGTCAGCTGTCGGAGGGCGGCCTCGGCCTCGATTGGGTAGGCAACGTCATCTACTTCGGCGACGCGAATGAGGGCATCAAGCGGGTGTCCGCCGGCGGCGGCCAGCCTGAGCTCATCGTCAAGCCGACGGGCCTGGAGGAATTCTACGGTCCGCAGCTGCTGCCGGACGGCGAAACGCTCCTCTTCACGCTTGGCACTCGCGGCATGGCCTCGTGGGACGAGGCGAAGATAGTCGTGCAGTCGCTGCGCACAGGAGAGCGACGGACGATCGTGGATCGCGCGACCGGTGGGCGGTATGTCGCGTCAGGACATGTGTTATTCGGTCGAGGGGGCGTGCTGTTCGCCGTCCCCTTCGACGAGAAACGGCTCGCAACTGGGGGCGAGCCCGTCGCCGTGATCGAGGGTATTCGGCGCGCCGCGCCCACGACGACCGGCGCTGTGCACTTTGCCGTATCGGACGCCGGGACCCTGGTGTTCGTTCCTGGCACGGTGGCGACGAGCGGGGCCGCCATGCAGCTGACGATGTTCGATCGCAAGGGCGCCGCCGAGCCGCTGAGCGTGCCGCTCGGTCCGTACAGCCGGCCGCGGTTGTCGCCCGACGGCACGCAGGCGGCGGTCGTGAACGACGATGGAAAGGAGAGCAACATCTGGATCTACGGTCTCTCGAGAACCAGCGCCGCGCGCCGGCTCACGTTCGGCGGACGCAACAAGGCGGCGATCTGGTCGCCCGACGGCCAGCGCGTGGCGTTTCAGTCCGACCGCGAGGGTGACGCGTCGATCTGGTGGCAGCGTGCCGACGGCACGAACTCGGCGGCGCGGCTCACGCGCGCAGAGGCCGGCGTGACACACGTGCCGCAATCATGGTCGCGCGACGGGCGACAACTGCTGTTCGACGAACGCAAGAACGATCGCGTGACGATCTGGGATCTGACTGTGGCCGACGGCAAGGCCGCGATCTTCGTGGCGGCGTCGGACGTCCCGAGCGATGCGGCGCTCTCCCCCGATGGCCGATGGGTCGCGTACACGGTGCGCCAGAAGGATTCGGCGCAGGCCGTCGTGTTCGTGGAGCCGTATCCGCGGACCGGCGCGCAGTTCCAGATCTCAAAGGATGCCGAAGACGGTCACCATGCAGTGTGGTCCGGCGACGGCCGCGAGCTGTTCTACACGCCAGGCCCTGGCAGCCGGCTGATCGGAGTGCCGATCGCGACCCAACCGACGCTCGCGTTCGGCGAGAGCGTGCTCATTCCCAGGTTTTTCACGAACGCCCCGCCGAGCACCGACCGCACCTACGACGTCAGCAAGGATGGCCGGTTCCTCGGTCTCCGGACGGACGTCACGGAAACCGGGACGCCCATTGCGCCGCAAATCGAGGTGGTGACGAACTGGTTCGACGAGCTGCGGCACCGCGTGCCTTCGCGCTGAAAGTCTACCGAAGGCCAGCTGCTCACCGGGCGGGATTCTCGACGGTGAGCCGGCGACTCTAGAAACGAACCCGGAAGCCACCATTGATGTTCCGGCCTTCGAGGGGGGCCCACGAGTCAACGGTCCAGCGCCCGTCGACTGCGCGCGTCGGGAGAAGCAGCGGATCCCATCGCGTCTGCCTGACACCCGTGAGATTCTCGCCGTTCACGAAGAGACGAATGCGCCCGAACTGTTTTTCCGCGAGGAGTCCGAGAATCATGTACGGCGCGCTCATCACGCGATACGGATTCTCTTCAAGGCTCTGTGTGCCGGTGTAGTCCCACTCGATTCCGACCCGGCCCACGTCCTCCGCTTCCCACATGCCCACGAGGCCGGCGCTGCGCCGCGGCGTGAGGGGCACGTCCTGCTGAACCGCGTTGACGGTCTCGCGCGCCCGTACGTAGGTGTAGCTGGCGGTCACCGAGAATGGCGCGCGCCGCCATGTGCTCAGGAGCTCGAGGCCGACGTTCGTGGTCGGATCCGGCAGGGTGCTGAGCACGTACGACGGCGAACGTTCGACATGGAGTGGGTCACGGATTCGAGACGCGAACAGCGTGGCCGTATAGGACAGGGGCCCATCCGTGCGAGACACGTCGAACGAGGTGCTCAGTCCACGTTCGGCTTCGAGCGGCGGTCGAATCTCCAGACGTGTCAGACCTGCCGCTTCAGTTTCCTCTGTGATTGGCGTCGGCCCGAAGAAACCGGTCCCCACCGACAGCCTGCTCGTCCACTGTCCTGCACGTGCCAATGCCGACACGCGTGGGCTGAAGAACGTGCCGTACTCGCTGTGACGATCTAGGCGAGCGCTTCCAGACAGCGAGAGGTTCGAAGATACGGTGACGTCGTATTGCGCGAATGCGCCCGGCACGAGGAAGTCAGAGTCGAATCGTGGCACGTCCCGCGCCGTATAGGCGTCACGCTCGATGGCGAATCCAGCGACCCACGTCTGTCGACCCGCGGTTCCACGGATGGCTGTTTCGCCAAACGCCGTATCGTGCCGATCCCGCTCGAGGACCTCGCCGAACTGATGATCGTGGCTCTGTCGCGCAATGGCCGCGCGCGCCGTCACGACGTATCGGTCCTTGATCAGGAACTGTGCTACCGCACCGGCGTCGTACCGTCGCGTATCCAGGGCTTCGACGTATGGCCGGCCCGTCGCCACCAGCACCTCGCCCTCCGGTGTGCCGCCCTGGCGATTCTCGTAGGTAAAGCCGGTCGTGGCAAAGAAGGTCCGGCCGCCGCCGCCGTCCCAGAACACGCGCGGACGCAGGACCCCTCGCGAATAGCCTGGGAGATCGGCCCATGCATCGTCATTGAGGTCGTTGGTCTCCTGCCAGTGGCCGCCACCGAGCAATGAACCACTCCAACCGCGCACGAAGGAACGGGAGAGAAATGTGACGGCATCAGTCGCACCCCGTGTGGACCGATTGAGCAGGAACTCCTCCGCGGGTTCGGCGCCTGGACGCCGCGACAGCAGGTTGATGACGCCACCCATTGCGCCGGCGCCATATAACGCCGAGGCCACACCCTTGATGACCTCGACCTGTCCCAGATCCATCGGCGGGATCTGGAGCAGACCCAGTCCGCCGACCTCGCCAAACAGCGGCAGCCCGTCCGAGAGCACGCGCGTATACCGGCCTCGCATGCCCTGAATGCGCACGCTGGCCGCACCGAGGGACGGCGACGTCGTCTGCACGCGCATGCCGCCCATCTCGTTCAGCATCATGACGATGTCACCGGGCGTCATGAGCATCTTCTCTTCGATTTCCTCCCGTGCGAGGACCTCGACGCGCATCGGCTGATCCTCGAGACGCTTGTCGGTCCGTGTCGATGCGACGACGGTGACGCTTTCCTGGAGGTTCGGCTGCTGTTGCAACTCCACGATGACCTCTTGCGTCGCGCCGGCGCCCACCTGCACGGTAGTGGTTACGGACACGAACCCGGGCTTCACGACTGTGATGTCGACGTTCCCGGCGCCGGTGCCGACGGTCGTGGTACCGGACGCGTCGGTGCGATGGCTGGTGCCAGCCACGACCACTTCCGCGTCCTCGATCGGCTTCTGCGCCGCACGGACTTGAACACGAACGGTGCCCGTTTGGCTCTGAGCGGCTATAGAGAATTGACACAAAACGAAAACACCCATCGCGAACATCAGCGAACGCATAGACCTCCGCCGGCGCGTCCGTACGCACCGATTCCTCAATTCATCACGTGTGGTAAACAGTGGAACGCGCTATGAGCGCGGAGGGTGGTCGGGCGGATTCGCGAGCGCGTCGAGGTAAGAACTGAACGACGCATGTCCAATGCGAGTCGTGAGAATACCGGACGGTGTGAGCACAGGTGCGACGGCCGAATCGACGCTGCCGAAGCAGAGCATGCAGTTGCCGTCTCCCGCGTGGTCGCCGCGCTGTTGCGAGGTCGATTCGCGCTCCTGGGTGCAGCCATCAGGGCAGCAGATGCCATCGATCGCGTTCAGGGACGTGAACACGACGAGTATCGCCACTGCCAAGAACCTCCGCACGACTTGATTATCGCCTGCTTCCGGTGGAATCGTTCCAGGGGAAAGGAACGTCATCTGGGTCTTCCGTTGTGATCATGATTCACCATTCAGGGCCTGTATGAGGCCGAGGCGTTCTCGAAAGTCGCCCGGCGTGAGCGTGCAGGCAATCGGCAGCGATTTCAGATAGTTCGTCGTCCCGTCCTGTTGTGCAGCCATGCATCAACTGTAACCCCCTATAGCGTTTTTCAGTTCCCTGAAGCGGGCACCGGGCAGCGAAGCGGACGGAGGCCACGGCCTTCACACGAAGCCACGGAGCCGCGGAGACGCACGGAGCAGACTGCGGTTCCGTGCGCCTTCGTGTCTTCGTGCCTTCGTGTGAATCCGTGAGCTCCGACACCTCTGCGCGCTCGGGTCGGCGCAACACTGAACTGGAACTTGCTCCAATCTCCAACAGGGCTCGGTCTCGTGATCTGAGAAGTGAAAGACAACAAGGATGAACGCCCTCACCGGGCGGGATTCTCGACGGTGAGCCGGCGAACCCACAGACCCTGAGCGGTCTCGCGCGTGCCCGCCAGCGGCAAGGTAAAGAGTGACGAGAAGCGCGGCGCATCCGTCGCGCGGCGCGGCGCGGCGACGAGGCCACCGACCCCGCGCAGGCGTTCAGCCGTACCAGCCGGCAACGGGGCGGCGCTGCTCGGTGCGCGACCCACGGTCGGCGTCGCGAGAGCCGCGAAGGCTTCCTCGAATGCAGGTACCCGGTCCGGGCTCGCAAAGACAACGAAGTGTTCCTTGCCGCCGGCGCTCGTCACCTGCCAATACATGTCGCCCGGCAGACGGATCCGCTGATTGGCCGGCAGCGGGTTCGTGACACGCTGACCGGGCAGCGGAAAGAGGAGGTACGGTTCGCCCTGCTCCGGCTCGTTGACGATGTACACGTGCGTCGGCGCCGTTGTCTGCACCGTGAAGAGCAACCGATCACCCGGCGACAGCCGGCTGCCGGCTCCGAGCCGTTCGTCGCCGGCATCGGTCACGCGGTAGAACGCCGCGTCGATGTCGTACGACGCGGCGGCTGGTGCGATTGGCGATGAAGGCCGCGCGATCTCCGGTGCATCCGCCTGCGGCGGTACGGGATTCGAGACAAACCATGAGCGGGACAGCCAGCCAACGGCCACCAGCAGGAGGAGACCCGCGAGCAATAGTACGGGGGATTTCCAGTTCTGCGCCCCGACGACAGGCCGCGGCGACGGATCGATGAAATGCGACAGCGCGGTTTCGAACGCGCCAGCGCTCGCATAGCGCGCGTTCGGGTCGGCCGCGGTCGCCCGTTCCACGACGCGAACGAACTCATCCGGCAGATCGGGACGAGCATCGCGCAGGCGCGCCAGGTCGCCGCGCTCGTGCTTGCGAACGACCTCCGACCATGTCTGCCCGCCGACCGGGTAGTCGTTGGTCAGGAGGTGATACAGCAGGATGCCCAGCGCGTAAATGTCCGCCGCCTTGGTCTGCGGCTTGCCCGAGAGGACTTCGGGCGCGAGATAGACGGGCGTCCCCACCACGTCGTGATCGCCAGTCTGCGTCAAATCGCGGCTCGCGCCGAAATCCATCAGCACCGTGCGGCCGCCCTCTTCGCGCATCACGTTGTGCGCTTTGATGTCGCCGTGGATCAGGCCGGCGCGATGAACGGCCGCCACAGCGCGGCACAGGTCGAGTCCAATCAGCGCCGCTTCCCGTGCGCCGAACGGACCCTGGGTCCGCAGGAGATGTTCGAGCGTCCGCCCCTTGATGAACTCCATCCACAAGCCCACGCGCTCGTGTGTATGGTCGGCGCCGTAAATCGTGACGACGTTCGGATGCCGGACTTTGGCCAGCAGGCGCGCTTCCCTGAGGATGCGCGACTCGTGCAGATCGCCCGTCGTGCCGCGCGGCGCGAGCAGTTTGAGCGCGACGTCGGTCGCGAGCACGCTGTCGTGCGCCCGGTAGATGCCCCCGAAGCCGCCTTCCGCGATCTTCTGAAGGATGGTGAGATGCCGCCAGCTTGTCGGTGCCGGCGCGGCAGCGCGCGGTCTGTCGCCGATCGTCATTTCGGTGTCGGTGAAGTGGAGCCGCAATTGGGCGTTGGCCGAGGCAATCGATTCGAGCGACTGCATCTCGCGGAGAATCGCCGCCTCGTCCCTAGAAAGACCTGCCTCTTCCCGGCTCCATTCGACCGGCGTGCCTTCGGCAATGGCGCTCGCGATGAATACAAATCGATCGTCGTCTCGCACGTCAGCGTCGGGAGTCATGTGCCATCTCCTTTGCGAGCCGGACGAGGGCGCGAGTCACGGCCATCTGCGCCGCGGCCGCAGTGTTCTTGCCGAGCAGCTCGGCGACTTCGGCCCACGACAGTCCCATCTCGATGCGAGCCACGATTGCCTCGTGATCGTCGGCTTTCAACCGCAGGAGCGCATCCTCGTACCGATCGAGCAACTGCCGGCCAATCGCTTCCTCGAGCGGCGACGGATCCGATGCGACCTGGTCGAGTGAGAGCTCCGCCGGGGCGGGATGCCGCTGTCCCCGCCGGACCTGATCGCGAATCTTGTTCAAGAGCGCTTGCCGCACATAGGCCTGGAACGCGCCCTCGTGCCGCGGCTCGAAGGTATCGATGTGCTGCACGACCTGGGCGAGCGTGGCCTGCACCAGGTCCTGGGTATCGACCCCGTCGCGCGCCCATCCAGGCAAGCGTCCATGCGCCCAGCGCCGGAGCCGGGGCAGGTAGCGCGCGCACAGGTCGTCCAGGGCGGCGGTGTCGCCCTGGCGGGCGCGCCGCACCAGGACCATTGAAGACTCGGGAGCAGTCATCAGGAGTCGTCGCTCAACTGTTGGTGATGGCGCCCCTATCATAGCCGCGAGCCCGTCCATGATCAGGAGTAACGAGCCCGGGCCGCCAACCTAACGGGCGCTCTGGCCGAACTAACAGGGGTAATAAGGGGTCTGATCCGGGATCAGGTCCGGGATCAGATCTGGATCAGACCCCGCGCTCCTCATCTCCAGTCCCCGGCGGCGACGAACGCGGCCCAGTAGAACGGATGGGCGCCCAGGCCGCGGGCGCGGCGCTCGGTCAGGACGCGGAGCCCGGCGGCGCGGACGGCTTTGGCCGTCGTGAGGTGTTGCCGCAGCCGGCCTTCGTAGAGGGCCCGCATCCACGTTCGCGTGGCCTGGTCTTCGACCGACCACAGGCTCATGATCACCGTGCGTACGCCGGCGATCTGAAAGGCGCGACGCAGGCCGAAGACGCCTTCTCCGGCCTTGATCTCTCCGAGTCCCGTGTCACACGCCGACAGCACCGCCCATTCCGCGCCCTGCAGGTTGAGCCCGACCACTTCCTCCGCGGTGAGAATCCCGTTCGTTCTCCGTGCACCAGTCTCTCGATTGGCGCCGGCGAACGCCAGACCGGCGAGCAACAGCGGATTCTCCACGGAGGGTCGCTTCGTCGACGCGGCAACCAGCCCCCCGACGCCGCGTGTGTTCGCCGGTCGCGGATCGCACGACGATCCGAGGAAGAACCCATGCGTCGCGAAGTGGACGACGCGCCGGCCGGCGGCGGCGCGAACGACCGCGGCTTTTGTCGCGGAGGCCCCGCTGAGCACGAGCAAACCTCCGTCCCCGGCCGAACCTCCGTCCCCTGGCCGGGGACGGAGGTTTGCCCCGCGCGACGCCCAGAGTCGCGCGATGTCCTGGACTTCGACGCGGGATCCTGGAAGGTCTTCGAACGTGAGCGCGCCGGATCCGATGCAGGCCGATCGTTGGACGGGTGCCGATGGCTTCCCGCCGGCCGTCGCCAGGGCTTGTGGACCGTAGGTCGGGCCGCCCACCGCCAGCAGTCCGCGGCCGGTTGCGGGCGTGTCAGCGATCAGATCGCGCTCGGTCGAGAAATAGTGGATGACGGGCCCCGTTTCGATCAGGTATTTGTTCGCGGCCACCGGCAACGACGCAAAGCTCACCGTGCTGACTGCGCCGTCCGGGACGATGAACACCTCGGCCACGTCGCGCAGATGCTCGGCGACCGGGTCCCAGACGCGCGCGCGAAGACGGCCGCCTGCCAGACGGTACGATGGCTCGGTGTGGGCCGGCGTACTCACGGCCGCTCGCCAGCCCGCAATCGCGGTTTCGAGGGCTGCGGCCGATCCGATAGGCACCGCCACGATCGGCGCGGCGTCTGCACGCGCCACGAACGCCATGTAGGACGGTGTGACGCGCGACGCTATTTTTTCTTTGCCGTTCTTGGTGAACGTCGTTCGATCGTAGCGACTGAACGATACGAGCGCGGATCCCGGCGGAAGCGCTCGCTGGATGTCCTGAACTCCTGCGCGCGCGTCGGCCAACTCCGCCCGCGCCGCGGCGCTCTGCTCCGCCAGTGCTTCTTCCGCTCGTTCTTTTTCCTGGCGCGCGCCGTCCAGGAGCACGGAGTCGACGGCCGCCCCTTCGAAGGTGCGCAGCATCAGGCTGGCATAGCGCTCGCGGGCCGTCGCCAGCGATTTCGTCAGCGTCGCCAGCGCCGGATCACCGGCGGCGGTCACACGCGTGCGTGCGGCGAGCTCGTCGAGGATGACGCCGCGCGACCGGACGATCTCGTCGAGGACCCTGGACGTGTCGTTCACCTGGCCGGCAGCAACAATCGACAAGACGAGGTCGAGGCCGCCAACCCGTGTCGCGGCGAACTCCATCGCGCGCTGCTCGGGCAGCGAACGAACCGTGAATCGGAGGAGGTCGCGCCGTGCCTGCTCGGCAGCCAGGCCGCGCGCGAGCGCTGTTTCATACGACCCCAGCGCGAAGGCGGCGGCACCAAGACGTCCGGCGGCCTCGGCGGTCACGGGATGTGCCGCGCCGTGAAGCCGTTCTCGGGCGGCGACCGCTTCAACCAGACTGGCCTGAGCCGCGGTGTAGTCGCCCTGTCGTTGTTGCAAGGCGGCGCGCGTGAGGAGTGCGCGGGCGAGGGCGTCGGGATTCTGGGCCGGCGTCGCCGTCAGGATCTCGACCGCTTCCTGGACCGAACGCACGGCGAGAACCATCCGGCCGCTCTCCCCCAGCATGCTCGCGAAATTGGCAAGTGTCTCGGCGACGACGGGGTGGTTGGGTCCGAACGCTTCTCGTCGTATTCGGAGCGCCCGCTCGAAGAGCGACTGGGCGCGCGGATAGTTCTTGCGGAGCGCCTCGAACGACGCGATGTCGGCCAGGCCGAACGCCACGAAGGGATGGGCAGGTCCAAACGCGTCCGACCAGACGCGAACCGCGCGATTCCCGAAGCGCTCGGCCTCGCGCATCGCGCCCATCTCTTTGGCAACGTGGAACAAGTTGATCAGCGTCGTCGCGACCGAGTCTGCCGACGCACGACAGCTTTCAACAATCGACAGCTTTCGACGGAGCATCCGCTGGGCTGAGACGAAGTCGCGGAAGTACACGAGGGAGTTCGACAGGTCGTTCAATTGATCGGCCACGTCGGGATCGCACGAGGTGAGCGACTTCGATCCAATGCGAACGGCGTCTTCCCTCAGGCGCCGCGCTTCCACGAAGTCGCCGAGTGCATGGGTAGCATGGGCCAGTCCGATCTCGGCGCGGGCCACCAACGGATGGTCGCCGCCCAGCTGCTGACGCGCGAGTGCGACCGCCTCGGTCCACAGCCGATGCCCGCCTCGAATGTCGCCGAGCGTATGGGTGACAGCGCCGCTGGTGATGAGGGCCGTCACCTTGTCGGGGTGCGATGGTGCGTGCCGGTTCCAGAGATCGAGCGCGCGATCGAGAACGGACGCGGCGTCCCGGTAACGGGCCGTCCGAAACTGCAGGTTTCCGACCGATGCGAGCGTGCGGGCCAGCCTGAGCGGGGATTCAACCGATTGCTGTTCTCGGATCTTCAGAGACTCGTCGAGCCGCTCTTGCGCCAACGCGAATCGGTCGAGCCGGATCATGGTCGCGCCGATGGCATCCAGGCTGTCGGCGATTTGCGACGTCTCCGGTGCGAGCACTCCCCGCCTCACCGAGAGCGCTCGCTCGAACAGCGTCAACGCCGCTCGAAACTCGCCGCGAAACCCGCGCAGTGTCCCCAGGTTATGGAGGGAAACGGCCAGTTCGACGGAATCGCGGCCCAGGGCCCGCTCTTTGGCGGCGATAACGCGCTCGGCGACCACGAGTGTGCTCGAGGCTGCCGCCTTCCCGTTCTCGAGCAGCGCCTCGACGAGCAGATCGGACGCACGAGCCAGCTCGATCGAATCTGACCCGTGCGCCGCCTGGACACGCGAGTGCCACTCGACAGCGAGTCGTTCGGCCTTCTCGTACTCGCCGCGTTCGAGCGTCCGTCGAACCTCCTGGCCGGCGTCGGCAACCTTCTGCGTAGCCGGCTCGGCGAGGAAGGCCACGCCGACGAGACAGACGACGGAGGCGAGGCAGCACGCCCATCGTTGCATCGACGGCGCCCTCAGAGACACTGGCGCGAGCGCGTTAGCGCTTCTTGCCGGCCTTCTTCTTGGCCGCCTTCTTCTTCGCCCCTCCCTTCCGCTTTCCGCCCATTCCTGCACCCTTGGTTCCATTCGCACGAGCCATTCGGTCCTCCTTGGTTGCTGACGGTTGACGAACTAGTGTCCCGAAACACTAGGCTGCGAGCGGATTCAAGGCGATCTGGTCCCATCCAGTCGCCCGGCTCAATGCAAGAGTCCGGTAGTACCGTTCATCGGACCGTTTGTCCCTCTCATCACTCGCCTGCACGAACGACTCATCGAGATCCCGTTGTGTGACCGGCTTGTAGTAAAGGGCGAGGCCTCGAAACGGTCCGCGAAAGACATGGAACGATGTGATGACCTTGGAGTAGATAACGTCCGAAAGCGCCCCCGCTGCCGCCGCCACTGGGTCGCTGCCGAGCTGCTGCAGGTTCCGGCACATCGTCAGGACGTCGAGGAGCGCGGGGTCGCCCGGCCGGCTGAGACTCAGGTTCTGGCTCAACCGGGCGCTCTCGAGCGCCGCCGCGCATGCGCGACGGCGTTTCGCGTCGCCGCGAGCCGCGCTCAACACCTTGACGAGCCTCTTGAGCGGTTTCGCCACCTGCTGCGCGCCCTCGATATCGATCAGCGCGCACGGCACCTCGCCGAGGCCGCCGCGACCGCTCTCTTGATCGTAGAAATTCTCCAGTTGAAGCACGAGCGAGCGCCCCACATCCGACGAATCGATGCTCGGCATCAGCACCGACATCATGTTCAGCCATGGCCAGGAGCCGTGGATGGGAGACTGCGCCTGTGTCGCGATGATGAACAGCGCGGCGCGATGCAGCTCGAATGCGGCTTCGAGATTGTCCATGAAGCAGTCACGGAACAGCACGACGTCCACCGGGCCGTCCTTCGATCGCAATGCGCGCGCCAGATCGGTCAGGCGCAGCACATGTGGGTTGGCCTGCCCGGTTTTCGAGTCGTAGAACAGCCCCATCGGTCCGAACGAATGGCCGAGAAAGTGGAGAATGAAGCGCCTGGCCGGACAATCCCGGCGCCCGGACGCCAGAAATCGATGGAGCACACCACCGGATGCGGCATCGAGGTGTGTCCGATCTTCCAGCAGCTGCAGATTCGTGTGTTGAAGCGTCGCGACGATGTCGCGCCAGAGCGGACGTCGTCGCGGGTTGATGGTGCGGAAGTTGCGGGTTGTTTCGGCCTCTTGTGTCGCTCGGCGTTGCCTGCGCTGGGGCGTGCCCGCTTTCGATCGCGGCTTGATCGTCGCGCGGTACACGCCCGGATGACGTTTCAAATCCAGTTGAAGCGCGACGCTGAAGCGGCCCAGATCGGCGGCCTCGCAGATGGCTGTTACGTCGTTCTCGGCGGCTTGATCGATCGCATGGAAGCCGCCCTTGTCGTCGGCGATCGTGTAGGCGAGAAGGGTCCAGTCGTTCGGTTTCTGGGTTGACATCCCTCGGGCGCGAACGCAGTGTAACCCAGCTCAGCGGTTACCGCTAAAAGGATCGCCGAATCGGCGGAAGTACCACTCGCTGTCGTGCGCCCGTCGCGCGGCCAGCGCCCGGCGCCGCCGCGCCACGTTGCCGAGCGCGATGGCCGACACTGCCCGGCCGAAGTCGCGATCGTTGCGCCACGCGTGAAGCACGCGCGCGATGCGCTCCTCGTCGAAATGCACGAACGCCAGGCGAAACCGGTTGTGCAGAGGCTTCCACGATTCGATGGGATATGGCTGGTTGTTGCGTCTGAACAAGTGCCCGACAACGACCGAGGGGACGACCCACAACCGGTACCCCAGCAACCACAGGCGCACGCCAATTTCGTTGTCGTTGTATCCGAGGCCGAGCATGCCTTCGTCGAACCCGCCGGTCGCCTCGAACACCGCGCGCGACATCGCCGTGCAGCACCACGGAATCAGGGGCGCCGTGTGCGGCTTCCATTCGCGACGGCGCAGCCAGTCGATCTCGAGATCCGCAGCGCCGAAACAGAGTCCATGGCGATAGCCTCCCTTCCTGACATCCGAGATCGCTGGCGCCACGCCGCCCACGCCCGGCTTCAGCGCGCGAGACACCAGCGGCTTCCACCAATCCTGCTTCACCTTCAGATGCGCATCGGCGAACACGAGCACGTTCCCGCGCGCGCGGCGTGCCCCGAGATTGCGCGCTCTCGCCACGCCGTGTCCCGCGCCGCGAACGACGCGGATCCGCGGGTCGGCCGGCAGCCGCCCGCAGCTGCCATCGGTCGAACCGTCGTCGACCACGACGATCTCGCTGTCTGCAGGCAGGGTGTCCGCAAACTGCCTGACAGTGCGGACCAGCCAGTCCCCTTCGTTGCGCGTGGTCACGATGACGCTGATCATTCGGTTCGCCGCATCACACAGCCACATCAAATACGGACGCTCGTCCTGAGCCTGTCGAAGGACGAGCCGTTATGCTCGTGGTTCGACAAGCTCACCACGAGCGGTATATCGAAGCTTCGCGCGTCACTGGTCCCAGCCAAGCGCTGCGCGATAGAACCGGCGATCGATCGCGGGCATGACCTGCCGCAAACATTTGACGTAGGGTCCGCACTCTGACAGAAACTCGTCGGCCGTCTGCCCGTTCGTCATCGCGTTCCAGGTGTTGCGGCCGTGGCGCACCAGTACGTACTGCTCGACCTTGCACACGCGGATGACGCGCGGTCTGGCGTCGCGGAGCAGCCACGAATCCACCGACCGCGGAAGGTCGCGGAACTGATGGCGCTCCCACAATGAGCGGTGGAAACAGAATGTGCCGCCGGGTTCCCAGCCATGGCCGCTGTGGCGCACGTGCGCGTCACCGCGCATCAGGATCAGGAAGCAGCAGCGCGTGACGATGGTGCGGTGGAGATCGCGCTCCGGCAGGTGCCGGACTGAGGTGGCGAGATAGGCCGGGCCGTAGTAGTCGTCGTCATCGAGCTTGCACAACACGTCGCCGCGTGCGGCTTCGATGCCCAGATTCAGCTTGGTGCCGAGTGGTGTGGCGCGCGTGAGTCGAATGTAGCGCACTCGAGGCCGGCCTTCGCACAGGTCTCGCATCGGACGATCGCTGTCGTCGACGACGATCAACTCGGAATCTTTGAACGTCTGACGCCGGAAGCAGCGCAGCGCCTGCGTCAGGAACTGACGGCGGTTGCGCGTGGCGAGGATGCAGGAGACCATGGATTGTCTGCGTAGTGCGCGAAGCGGGCGCGGAAGACGGACACGCGTCCCGGGCGCCATGGACATCGGATGTGCTGGCGATTATATGGCTGCGGCTGGCGTGCTCTTACGGGGTGCGCACCTCGGCCGGGCCGAGGCGCCAGAGGAGCGTGCGCTCACGCAAGGCGTCTCGAAACATGCACGAGACGTGTCCGTCCTCTGAAGCCACGAAGACCACGCTGCCCGGGTGCTCCGCGGCATAGGTCGCGCCCGCGTGATGGCGGGTGCCTCGACTGCCGAGATCGATGACTCGCGCACGGAGCCCCTCGGCATCCGCCGCCTCCGCGAGCGCCGTCGGCCGCCCGAGCGGCAGCATCACGCCGAATGCGACGAGGCCGAGGTGGCGGTTGAGCAGGATCGCGCCGTCGATCCCGGTGAGCGCGCCGAGCTCCTCGGTGAGCCGCTCCGCTTCCGTCAGGAAGGCGTTGCGAAGCAGGCTGCCGAACTCGACAGCGCTTCCTGTCTGCGGACGTCGGTCTCCGCCCTTCGCGCGACCGAGATGCCGCGCCAGCCGGAGCAGCGCGGCGACCGACGAGTCGACCGCCATTCGGTAGGTCGCCGTCGCCGCCACATCGGGCCACTCCTCGTTGCTGACGATCAGGATGCCGCCCCGGCCGTGCGCCGCCATTTCCCGCACGAGCGCACGTACCGCGTCCACGTAGTCGGGGACCGCATCGTCGTCCAGGTCGGCGGCGTGTGCCGCGTCCTCCAATGCGCGGCGCACCGGACCGGCGGCGAACACGACGTCCTCTCCGCCCGTGAGGATGGCGCCCCGCTCGTATTCGAGCAGCAGATCCCGGCCGCGGCGAATGCTGAGGCAGCCCGGACGCGACGCGATGATCTTGACGAACGGATCGGACACGACGCTCAAGCCTTCGCGAGCCAGTCCGGCGATCACGAGGCTGCCATCCGGCAGCACGTTGACGGCGGAATAGATGCGCCGTTCGGCGCCGGCGACGGCCAGCTTCACCAGTTCGCCGACGGCGAAGGGTCGGGGCGACTCGAAATGCTGAACCTTCCACTGATAGAGAAACGGCGCGTCGGCGTCTGCGGCGTCGGACGTGACGACATCAACGCCACTCGTTCCGAGGAAGGCGACGCCGATCGGATTGCGTTCGCCCTCGTAGGTCTCGAGGCCGGCCCAGAAGATCGTCGTGAGCAACTGGACGAGTACATGATCGGCAACTTCCATCAGACTTCCGGCCTTCGCCATCACGCGGTCGCGCAGGAGCGGCACGAGCGCCGGTGGAAACACGAATCTCCCTACCTGTGCAGCGTTCGGCCGAGCGGCTCTCGCCTGCGGTGCGCGAGGAGGCTCACGGCGATGGACTCGAGATCGGTGAGGTCGAACGGCTTATTCAGCAGCGCGGCGTTGCCGCCCAGCGCCTCGACCCGGGCGGAGAGGCCCTCGTCACGAAGGGCTGTCATGATGATGACCGGCGTACCGACCCCGGCGGTTCGCGCCGCATGGATCGCGCGCAACCCCGTCATCCAAGGCATCGCGATGTCTGTAACGACGAGATCGAAGGGGCCGTTCTCCGCCAGACGGTCGATGAGCTCGGCGCCGTTGCGGGCTCGAATGACGTCGGCGCCCAGACGCGTGAGGCCTTCGGCCACGACGTCGAGCAATTCCGGATCGTCATCCGCCACCAGGACGCGCGCATCGATCGGCATTGCCTGGGCCGGAGCAAGCTACATGCCCGCGAGTTCGCGCGCCCAGGAGCAGAGCGGCGCCTCAATATTCTGTGATCGCGCGTCCGGGGCATATTTCTTGCCCCATTCACGCGTTAGGACCAGCGAACGTCACGTGGATACGGTGCAGCCACAGGGTCAGTGGATTCGGAAGGCCGGCGGATTCGCCGGCGCCATCTCGCTGCTCCTCGGTATGGTTGTGCTCGCGGGATGGTGGGGAGGCGTCACGCGGATCGTCCAGCCTGCGCGGCAACTACCCGGAATGGTGCCCAACACTGCCACGTGGTTCGTGCTCCTCGGAAGTTCCCTGCTGCTTCTGCGAAGCCGCCACGTCCGATCGCCCGGACTGTGGCTCGCCCGGGCCTTCGCCCTCGTGGTGATTGTCTTTGGCGGAGCAACCCTGGCCGAACATCTGTTCCACCTCGATCTTTGGGTTGATCAGATTGCGATTCGTGTGCCGCTGGATGCCGGCACAGGGTTCCCGCCCGGACGCAGCGCCCCCGGCACGGCGGCGGCGTTCGTCCTGCTCGGCGTGGCGCTGCTGACGATCGATTTCAGGCCCGCGGTTCGAATCAATCTGCCGGAGATCCTCACCAGCGGCGCAGCGCTGATCGCGCTGCTCACAGTTGCCGGCTACGTCTACGGCGCCCCGCCGTTCTACACGTCAGCGGATGTGCCCCGCACGGGGATGGCGCCCCATACGACACTCGGCCTGCTCCTGCTCGCCGCCGGGGTCGTGTGCCTGCGTCCCGAGCGGGCGCTGATCGGACTCCTCACGAGCTCCCGCACCGGGGGCCTCGCCGTGCGGCGGCTCCTGATCGGCGCACTGGCCATTCCGGTGCTGGGTCTGCTGGTCATGATTGGGCAACGCGAATCGCTCTACGGGCAGTCGTTCGCCGAGGCCTTGATCGCCGTGGCCGCTATGGCCGTCGCCGTCGGCCTGGTCCTGGCGACGGGCCTCACGCTCGATCGACTCGACGCTGCCCGCACCGCCTCCGAGCGCGCGGTGACCGAGAACGAAGAGCGCCTGCGCTATCTGATCGCGCAGGCGTCAGACGGGATCTTCATTGCGGATCTCGACGGCCGGTACACCGAGGTCAACGATGCCGGCTGCGAGATGCTCGGCTATCGCCGCGAGGATCTCGTTGGCAAGACCATCATGGACCTCATCCCTGCCGCCGATGTTGCCCGCCTCCAGGCGTCAAAGGACGCCATGCTCCGCGGCGCCGCCACGGTCGACGAGTGGACGCTGAAACGGTCCGATGGCACGTACCTGCAGGTCGAAGTCAGCGCGAAGATTCTGCCGGACGGTCGCTGGCAGGGGTTGGTTCGCGATATCTCGGCCCGCAAGGACGTCGAGCGGGCCGGTCAGGCCATGGCCGAGGCCGGCACCGGCGCGCCAGAGTCCAGCCTGCGCGCGGTGCTGCGGACGATCGCGCGCGAGGCCCAGCACGCTGCCGACGCTGAATATGTCGCGCTGGGTCTCGGCGGCGACGAGAATCATCCGTTCGAGCCGTGGGTCTTCGTGGGGTTGTCCCCGGAGCGCGCGGCCGCGATCGGGCTCGGGCGGCCCCCCCGACCCGTGGGCGTGCTCGCCATGCCCCTCGTCCAGGCTCGAACGATTCGTGTCGCGGACATCGGACGTCATCACGCGTTCGGCGGGTTCCCGCCGCATCACCCTGCGATGACCAGCTTTCTCGGCGTTCCGATCCGATCCCGCGGCCGCACGGTTGGCGTCATCTACCTCGCCAACAAGCGCGGCGCCGCAGAGTTCAGCGCCACGGACGAACGATCCGTCGAGCGGCTCGCCGCGCGGGCCGGCGCGATCATCGAGACGGCGCAGCTCTATCAGCAGGAAGGCCTGGAGCGCGCCTGGCTGCAGGCCACCATCGATCAGATGCCGGAGGGCGTGATCCTCGCTGACGCCAACGGCACGATTCACGCCGAAAACCAGTCGATTCAGGTGTTCGCGCACGACACCGGTCTCGTCGACGTCTTCGGCAGCCCCGAACGGTACGACCTCCGTCTGCCGAACGGCGAGCAGGTGCCGGCCGGCGATCGGCCGCGGATCCGCGCGTTGGTCGACGGCGTCACGACACGACGCACGGAGTTCCTGCTGCGCCATCCGGACGGCCGCATGGTGCCGATGCTCGTCAGCGCGGCGCCGGTCTTCGACGCCGAGGGCCATCGTTCGGGCGCGGTCGCGATCTATCAGGACATATCGACGCTCAAAGAGCTCGAGCGGCTGCGGGAGGAATGGGCGTCGATCGTCGCGCACGATCTGCGACAGCCGCTCGGAGTCATTACCCTCGACGCCGAAATGCTCGCGACGTTGCTCCACGCCGGCGATGTCCAGCGATGCCCGAAAGTGATCGATCGGATCCGGCGATCGACGAGGCGGCTGAGCACGATGATCAACGACTTGCTCGACGTGTCGCGGATCGAAGCTCGCCATCTCGCGCTCGAACGCACAGAGACGGATCTCGCCGCGTGGCTCGACGAGTCGCTCGATCGGCTGTCCCGGCTGGCGCCGGCCAATCCGCTTCGGCTCCGCACCCTCGTCCACCCGGCGCCGGTGTTCGTCGACCCCGCGCGCATCGAGCAGGTGCTGGGCAACCTGATTTCGAACGCCGCGAAGTACGGCGAGCCGCAGGCCGAGATCACAATCGAGCTCGCGCGGCACGGCAGGGAGTTCGAGGTCGCGGTCAGTAATCGGGGCCCCGGCATCCTCCCCGCCGACCTGCCGAACCTCTTTCAGCGCTTCAGGCGCAGCGACGCGACGCGCGGCAGCGGCATTTCCGGACTTGGGCTGGGCTTGCACATCTGCAAAGGTCTGGTCGAGGCGCACGGCGGGCACATCCGGGCCGAGAGCGTCCCCCGCGAGAAGACGACGTTCTCTTTCACGATTCCCGCTCACCTCGACGCGCCGCAGCCGGCTGCCAACCGCCACGACCTGGCCCGCGACCGGTCGTGACCGGGCCGGGTGCGAGCAGCCGAGCTGGAGCCGTTCACTCGTGTGTAGCGCCAGACCACCTGGAACTCTTCGGAATCCGGGCACAACCCGCCCTGCGGGTGCTACGAAGAAGTGAGAACGGCTCTGGCCTCACGACGCCTGCTGCTTGATCGCCGATGACCGGTCGCGCAACCACACCATCGCGGCCGACTCGGTCCGGAACACGCGAATAGCGTCGAATCTGTGGTCCGCGAGCAACTCGAACACCCGGAGCAACCCATGCAGCGGCTCCGAGGCTGCCACGATGGCGCAGACGCCGAACCGTTTGCGTCCCCCGAAGATCTGGATTCGCGAGACGACCGCCAGCAGTTGCGGGATTGCCGGAAGCGAGGTGCAGGCGCTCAGGTCGAGCAGGACGTCGAGCTTCGCGCCGCGCGGCCAGACGTTCGACAGGTGGGTGAAGTGCTCGTCAACCTCGGCCGGCGTCACGTCGCCCGACCCGAGCGTGTGGATCAGTGAAGCTGGCATGTCGATGCTGAATGAGATGGGCATGCTGCGGCGGCGTTCCTGCCGCGCCTCTGGAGTCCCTTCTGCAATTGTTTCGCCTGCGCACGTTCGGGAGCGATTTTTGGAACTGGATCGTCACATCGAACCTGAGTCTGTCTCACATAGTGTCCGTTCTTGGACCCCGCTCCCCTCAGCGGCAGCTTCAGAATCACGGTGAACGATCCGCGTCGCGTGCGCGGCGGCGAGTCCCTGCGCAATCTGCCACGCGTGAATCAATGAGCGGACGGATCACCGTGCCTCGTGAAGGCTCGCTGCCGAACAGCTGTTCGTCCATCATCGTCGCATCCAGCGATTCGTCGCCCGGGCTCCATTTGTGCGCTTTCTCGTAACCGGCGAGAGCGTGGCTGAGCTCCGTCAATTTGTCCGCCGCGCGTTCGAGACGGTCGAGAATGGGCTTCAGGTCGTGATTTTTCGCCCGTAACAACTCGGTCGTGAAGGCAATGGTCTGGATGGGCGTGTTGGTGTAGTGGCGCAGGCGCACGAAGGTCCGCGCCAGTTGCTGGGCGGCCGCTGCCTCGGCCTGCACGCGCAGCATTTCCCGCTCCAGTACCATGCCGCGGACACGGTAGATGAGGAGCACGGCGCTGAACAGTGCGTAAACCAGGATGAACCACGGTTCGCCCACGGGAAATCCGCGCTGTATTTCCGGACCGAGGAAGTAGAACTTGCCGATAGCCATCGCCGCGAAGCCGGCAATCGAAGCCAGCCCGACGCCCAACTGGGGCGCCAGCATCGCAACGGCCAAAGCGCCGAGCTTGTTCGCTTGAAAGGGCGTCCACGCCCTCCCGGTCGTCGCCCAGTAACCGCTCGTGATCCAGAGCGCCACCAGGATTGCGACCGTGTTGACCAGGAAAGCGGCGGAGCCAAGCCGGACCGTCGCTCGCTGCCGGCGGATCAGCAAGAACACGATGAGACCGATCCCGACCAGCGCAGACATCGCGAACGGATAGGTCGGCATTGTCGGTATGTCGCGCGCGAGGAGAAAGTCAACCGACATCCCCACCGCGTTGAGAGCCGCAGCGACGAATGCGCCTCGCCACGCATGCTTCGTAGCCAGATCGCCGGAAAGCGTCACGGGCGTTCCCGTTCGATAATGGACCGGAGGCGATCGGGGTCGATGGGTTTGGAGAAGATCTGCGCATCGCCGATTCGCTGGGCCTCGGCGACAAGGGGATGAGTGCTCGCGTGGCCCGTCAGAAAGACGATCCGTCCCGTGTACCCCTTGTCGCGAAGCCATGCGTAGGCGTCGATGCCTGACCGTCGGTTGGACCGCAGGTTGATGTCGAGAATCGCGACGCTGCACCCTAACGCTTCCTCCCCCAGAGCCACCAGCTCCTCGTAGCTGCCCACCCCCACGCATCGACGCTCGAGAACAACCGTGACCAGTTCCACGACGAGCTCGCGCAGGTCGTCGTCGTCCTCCACGTAGAGAACGAAACCGGTTCCCATCATCGATTCAGGGACTCGCCACGCAGAATCCTGCGGGATCGTCAAGGGAGCGATGACGGAGGACGCCGCGTGTGCGGGAGGGTCCGTCGATGAGCCGGAGTTTGCAGCGCGCCATCCTTGATGCGGGTTGTCGACGGTGCGACTGCTGAGACCCCACATGGCTGGCACCTAAGCGGCTCGGTGACCTTCGAGATGGGAGGACCCGCCGGGCCCGGACGGTCGACCCTGCTCTGGGGTTGGCTCGGGAATCGTAAAGGAGAAGGTCGTGCCCCGAGACGGCGTGCTCTCGACCCAGATTCGACCGCCGTGAGCCTCGACGATGCCCTTGGTGATGGGAAGGCCGAGCCCGGCGCCTTGACGGTTCGTGCTGGTCGCTTGCCAAAATCGGTCAAAGACGTGGGGCAGATTCTCGGGCGCGATACCAGAGCCCGTATCCGTCACTCGGAAGATGACCTCGTGATCCCGCGAGACCGCGCCGACCGTGATACACCCGCCAGCCTTCGTGAACTTGATCGCATTGCCGATCAGGTTCTCGAACACTTGAAGGAGCCGATCCCGGTCACCCCAGATTTCGGGAAGGTCACGGTCCAAGTCGACTCGAAGCTCGAGAGACGAGGAAGAGGCAAGTGGTCTCTGCGTATCCACCGCCCCGACGGTCAGCTCGCGTGCAGACAGTCGCGCTCGATCGATGGTCAGCTGGCCTGCCTCCATGACTGCGACATCCAGGAGATCTTGAATCAGGCGGTTCATCCGCTTGGCCGCGCGTTCGATAACCTGCACCGGCTTCGGAGATCGCCGTTCGGCTTCCGCGCTGTGACGCCTTAGTGCCCATAGCTGCATCAGAATCGTGGTCAGCGGATTCCGCAGATCATGGGCCACGACGCCGAGCACTTGATCGCGGAGTTGCGTGGCCGAGACCGAGGAGTGGTAGAGACGCGCATTCTCGATCGCCGTAGCCGCTCGGTCCGCTAGCGCTTCTGCCATACGCAGATCGCGCTCCCCGTAGTGCCGAGACCCGGTGGAAGAGATCAACGCAAGAGCCCCCAGAAGCCGTCCGTGGCGCAAGAGCGGAACCCCGATCAGCGATATAGGACTCATGCCGCGGAGCAATTGCAAGTGCTCCGGCCCCTGGGCAAAGGATTCAAGCTGCTGAGCCGTGACGTGTTTGATGAGAAAAGACTGTTTTGTCTCAATCGCGCCTCGGAGGAGATACGGGCCATCTCGATCGATCGGTACGTGCTCCAACATTGCGCAAAGGTCTGCTTTGGACGGGTCCCCGGCAACAACCTTCAGCCTTCTGATCGCCCCAGGTTCGTCGATGATGTCGACCACGCACCAGTCGGCAAAATCACGAACGACCAGATCGGCAACGGCCGCCAACGTCTGGTCGTATTCGAGCGAGGCGGCCAGCACGGCTCCCGCTTCGGCCAAAAGCTGCTGCTCTTTCTCGAAGCGCTTGCGTACCGTGACGTCTTGCAGCGCTACGGTGAGGATGGTCCTGTCGCCGACCTGTAGCTTGGAGATCGCAGCCTCCGCTGGAAATTCTTCGCCGTTCTTGCGTAGACCAGTGATTGTGCTGAGGCGATCTCCCACGCGACGCGCGGTCACAGCTCCGGACACAAACCCCTCGACGTGCTGGCGATGAGTGTTGCGAAAGCGCTCGGGCATGAGACTGCCGAGCGGAGTCCCGATCGCCTCGACCTTCGAGTACCCAAAGATTCGCTCCGCTCCATCGTTGAACATGGTGATTCGCTGCTCCTCGTCGATGGAGACGATGGCATCGGCAGAAATCGAAATGATCCCGGAGAACTGTGCCTCCGATTCTTTCAGGCTCTGTTCCGCCACTTTGATCTGTTCGATATCGGTGTACGTGCCAAACCATTTGCTGATCTCTTCGTTCTCGCCAAGCAGCGGCACGCCTCTGATCAACCACCACCGGTAGACGCCATCCGCGCGCCGCAAGCGGCATTCGAGCGAATAGGTGTCGCGGTGTTGTTTCGCATGCTGCCAGGCATCCCACGCACGCTGCCGGTCGTCGGGGTGGACAGGAGTGAGCCAGCCTTCGCCGTAGCTTTCTTCCTGGGTGAGGCCGGTGTAGTCCACCCATTGCTTGTTGAGATAGATGTTCCAGCCATCGGCTCTGGTGGCCCAGACGATCTGCGGCATGGATTCGGCCAACTCCCGAAACTCGCGTTCACTTCTTTGCAGCGCCTCCTCTGCGCGCTTCTTCTCTGTGATGTCCAGGACTGTGCCCATCATTCTGACCGGGTCGCCCTGTGGATCCCGATAGACGCGACCCTTGGCCGAGATCCAGTGAATGGACCCGTCCGCCCAGAGTATTCGACACTCCATATCGAAGTTGTCGGACACGAACGCTTCTTCGAAAGCTCGTTTGGCGACGTCTCGATCTTCGGGGACGACATGAGTCATGAAGACCGCCGCTCCCCATGTGGGAACGGCCGCCGAATATCCGAAAATCTGGTCATGCCTGAGTGACCGCACGGATGTATCGGTGAGGAGATCCAGATCCCACATGCCCAGTTGAGCAGAATCGAGCGCAAGGGCAAGGCGCCGCTCACTGTCTTTCAGAGCTGCTTCTGCTCGCTTCCGTTCTGTGATGCCCTCTACTTGAACGATGTAATAGAGCGGTGCGCCCTCTCGAGTACGAAGAGTCGACGCGCTGAGTTGGGTGTAGACGATCGTACCGTCCTTGTGGATGTAGCGCCCGACGAGCTGATATCGGGGAATCTTCCCACGAGCGAGTTGACCTGCAAGCGCGTGGTCCGCGTCAAGATCATCGGGATGGGTGATCGCCTGGCACGTGAGCGCCGTCAACTCGGCGGAGGTGTAGCCGAGAATTTCGCAGAGCGCACGATTGACACGAACGAAACGCCCATCGAGCGCGACCAGTGCCATACCGATGGGTGCTTCATCGACCGTGAGCCGGAATCGCTCCTCCGATTCATGTAGCGTCCCTTCGACGCGTTTACGCTCGCTGACATCGCGCACGAACGCCTGCCAACGGCCGTCCGGCAGAATGTTCGAGCTCACCTCGACCGGGACGAGCGTTCCATCCTTCCGCGTTTGCGTCCACTCCGCTGTGTTCACCCGGCCGGGCAGGAGCAGGTCGGCCCTGACCGCCCTCAGCCGGTCGGCATCCTCGACCGGAATGATGTCGAAGATGGTCTTGCCAATCAGTTCGTCCCGTTCATAGCCGAGGAGCCGGCAGGCGGCCGGGTTGACGTCCGTGAAACGAGCGTCGAGATCGGCCTGGAAAAATGCGTCGGGCGCGAGCTCGATGACCTCGCGCGTCCGCACCATCGATCGGATGATCTCTTCGTTCGCCAAGCGCAGTCGCTGATTCGCACCCTGGGCCGCCTGACGCCCCTTCTCCATGAGAAACGCCAGATAGACGACGACGATCCCGTCGACCGCAAACAGCAGCCCCTGAAAGGCCGCTTGAAACGGCGGGTAGCCGGCGCGGGTCACGAACGTGTACGCCGCAAGCGGCACGCTCAGCACGATCGCGCACATTCCAGGACCGGTGCCTGCTGCGAGGCTGGTCACCAGAACCGCCGCAAAGAACAGCACGAATGGAGCGCCTGTTCCGGTGAAAGGGATCAGCCATAACCTGATCGCGAACGCGCTTGCTACCGCGGCGACGGCGAAAAGATAGCGGACGAAGGTGTTGTGGAACAGCTTCCCGACGCGAGCCTCCATGCTGGGGAGTACCGCAATCCATTGGCCATCAGCCGATCAGCTGATGGCTCTCGCTGCTTCCCGTTGGCGGCGTACGTCTGCCTCGCTGTTGGCGATGTCGATGGCTGGATCTCGAGCGGCACACTCCAGCAGAGGCGATCGTGGCGATGTTTCGAACTCACGACGGATCGTCACCGACGATTCGCCGCGGCGATTGAGCGGCGTGACCCTTCCGTGCACGAATGGCCTGTGGTTTGAATCCACCACTGGCAACGCCGGAGGGCCATGAAGCGGATTCTCGATATCACCATCGTCGTCGCTGCCGCGCTCGTCTCCGCCATTCTGCTTGCGTCTCAGCCGGGCAGGACACTGCAGCGGAACCCCGCGCTGCCACCGGTGGTCATACCGCCCGACAATCCCCAGACGAAGGAAAAGGTCGCGCTTGGCAGCCAGCTGTATTTCGATCCGCGCCTCTCTGCCGACGACTCCATCAGCTGCGCGACCTGCCATGCGCCCGAAACCACCTGGGCGAACCACCGCAAAGTCGACATCGGCATCAAGGGGCGTACGGGCACCCGCAATTCCGGAACCGTTCTGGATGCGGCCTACATGAAATTCCAGTTCTGGGATGGCCGTGCCACGACGCTCGAGGAGCAGGCGCTCGGCCCTATTCATAACCCCGTCGAGATGGGCGAGAGTCTCGAGCACGTCGTCCGAAAGCTCAACGCGATCGAGGAGTACCGGACCAAGTTCAAGACCGTATTCGGCACACCGGTTACAGCCGACGGCTTGGCGAAGGCGATTGCCGCCTTCGAGCGGACCGTGCTGTCTGGACCGTCACCGTACGACCGCTTCACGGCGAGCGACCAGACTGCGATGTCCGGATCGGCGATTCGCGGCATGCAGTTGTTCGACGGGAAAGCGGGGTGCCGGAGCTGTCACGAACGCCCGATGTTCTCGGACCAGTCTTTTCACAATATCGGGGTGGGAATGGATCAACCGGAGCCGGACGTCGGCCGCCAATCGGTCACGCACGATCCGGACGATCGCGGCAAGTTCAAGACCCCCAGCCTCCGCAGCGTTGCGCTCACTTGGCCGTATCTGCACGACGGTTCCGCCGCGACGCTCGCCGACGTCATCGAGTTCTACGATCGGGGCGGCGTACCGAACCCGACGCTCGATGTCCGCATCAAACCACTGGGCCTCACCGACGAGGAGCAGAAGGATCTCGTCGCTTTCCTGCAGGCGCTCACCGGAACCCTGCCGAAGATCAATCGGCCTGCGTTGCCGAAGTAGGCGCCTTTGTCGATGCAGTCCTACGCTCACGTCCTGGTCGTCACCGATATCAGCATCCCCTGGATGAGCGGTCTATGGGCGATACGCTCGACGCGCGCTGCCGGGCTCGCGACGTCGGTCATCGTCATGATGGCTCTCACGGACGAGCGGATCCCCGCGCAGGTACGAATGGCCGTATTCCCGGCGGTGAAACTCTGGAGTTGCACTTGCAGTCGGTAAGGACCAATGACCGCCGCGTATCGGTTTTCGTGATGGTCATGAAGAGTCGCATCAACATCCTGTTCCAGAACACCATATTTCGGTATCTGTTCGCCATCGTCGCGGTGACGAGTGTGTTTGCCCTCAAGGTATGGCTCATCCCGTTGACCGGAACGGGTGCTCCACACGTGCTGTTCTTTGCGGCGGTTCTAGTGACCAGCCTGTTTGCAGGCGTCGGGCCTGCGATTTGCGCTGTATTGCTCAGCATGCCTCTGAGCGCCTACACCTTCGCGATCGGCACAGGTTATTCCAACGTTCAGGCGTCCTTCCAGTCGCTCTTGTTCGCCGTTGATGGGCTCGTCGCCATCTATCTGACATTTCTCACGAGAAGGGGGGCCAGGTCACTCCAAACCGCCAACCGGCAGGTGCGTGAGTCCGAGCAGAAGTACCGCGCCCTGTTTGATTCGATCGACGAGGGTTTCTGCGTGATCGAGGTATTGTTCGATGACGCGGACAACCCGCTCGACTACCGCTTTCTGGAGGTCAATCGGGTCTTCGAGAAGCAGACCGGCATCTCGAACGCCGTTGGACGCCGGATGCGCGAGATCGCGCCGGCGCACGAGGAGCATTGGTTCCAGATTTACGGGCAGATTGCTCTGACCGGGGAGTCGCGGCGGTTTGAGAATCCGGCCCATGCCCTCGGCCGGTTCTACGATGTCTACGCGTTCCGGCTTGGCAAGCCCGAGCAGCGGCAAGTTGCCGTCCTCTTCAACGACATCACGAAACGCAAGCAGATCGAGGAAGCGTTACGAGAGAGTGAACAGCGGCTCGAGTTGGGTATGGAGGCGGGCGGGATCGGGACCTTTGATTGGAATATCCGTACCAACGAGGTCGTCTGGACGGAACAGTCGAAAGCCGCATTCGCCCGGCCGTCGAGAGCATGTCGCGGCGTGTTTGATGACTGGGTCAATCGAGTCCGCCCGGAAGACCGGCTGGTCTGCGAGGCTGGCATTCAAGAGGTTTTTAGAGAGAAACACCATCGCTGGCAGGCGGAGTTTCGAATGATGATCCCCGATGCCGGCGAAGAAAGGTGGATCGACGCCCGAAGTCATATTTTCTACGATGCGCACGGCGAACCGCTGCGCATGATCGGCGTTTACATCGACATCACCGAGCGAAAACGGGCTGAAGAGGCGTTGAGCGCTGTTTCCGCAGAACTGCGCCAAACCCTTCACACCGCGGCCACCGGCCTGACCCATTGCAGCCGGGACCTGCGCTATCTATCGGTGAACCCCGCCTACGGCCGATTGGTCGGGCGGCCCGTGGAACAGATCGTCGGCACGCCGATTATCGACGTGCTGGGCCAGGCGGCATTCGAGATCATTCGGCCCCACATCGAGAGGGTCTTGAGTGGAGAGCGGGTTGAGTACGAAGCCGAGCTGCCGATCGCGGGTGAGCGCAAGTGGATTCATAGCGTCTATATGCCGGACCGAGATGCCTCCGGCAATGTGGTTGGCTGGGTCGGCTCGATCATGGATATCACCGTGCGCAGGCGCATCGAGCACGAACTCAAGGCTGCCAACGCATTCCTCGACGCCGTCATCGAAAACATTCCCCTCACGTTGTTCCTCAAGGATGCCAAGTCGTTGCGGTACTTGCGGCTCAATCGCGCAGGCGAAGACATGCTCGGCTGGCCAAAGGAGAGGTTCATTGGCAAGAACGACTACGACTTATGGCCGCGCGCACAAGCCGAGTTCTTCGTCGAGAAAGATCGCGAGACCCTGAAAGGCCAGTTGATCGACGTAGCGGAAGAACCGATACAAACGCACTATCAAGGCGTTCGTCTCCTGCATACGAAGAAAGTTCCGATCCTCGACACGGCCGGTCACGCGATGTATCTGCTCGGTATCTCGGAGGACATCACCGAGAGAAAGCGAATCGAAAAGGAACAGCAGTTCCTGGCCGAGGTGAGCGTAGAGCTGTCTGGTTCGATCGAATACGAGCAGACCCTGGCGAACGTGGCTCGGCTGGTCGTTCAGAATTTCGCTGACTGGTCTGCCGTTGACGTGATCGACGAGCAAGGGCAACTGAGCCGGCTGAAAGTTGCGAGCGCGGACCCAGCTCAGGCGGGGCTGTGCGAGGTTCTCGAGCAGATGCCGCCCGATCGAGATCTCCCTCACATCATGAAGTCGGTGATTGAGAGCAAACGGCCCATCGTCGTCGAGCAGGTTACGTTGCAGTACATCGAGTCGCTTGGGCAGGGGCCCGGACACCTGGAAGCACTCCTGGCCACTGGTGTCACATCGTTCGTCGCGGTGCCGCTCTTGATGCGGGGACAGCCCCTGGGCGCGCTCTTTCTCGGTTCCTCGACCCCGTCTCGCGTTTTCGGACAGGGTGATCTTCGTTTGGCGGAAGCGCTGGCGGACCGAGCGGCTACGGCGATCGAGAACGCGCGTCTCTATCGCTCATCGATCTCCGCCACGCACCTCCGCGATCAAGTACTCGGCGTCGTCGCCCATGACCTGCGGAATCCGCTGTCCACGATCCTGTTGCAGGCATCGGCAATCAAGCGTCCGGGCCCGGCGCCCGAACGACGATCGCAGAAAGCCTTGGGGGTCATCCACCGCGCAGCTGCGCGCATGAACCGCCTGATTCAGAATCTCCTGGATGTCGCGCTCCTGGAGGCAGGGCAGTTGACCATCGAGCGGGCGCGACTGTCTGCAGGTGGGTTGATTGACGAGGCGGTGGATCTGCAGAGACCGCTCGCATCGTCGGCTTCTCTCGAGCTTCGAGTCGAAGTGGACCCTGATGTTGCGGAGGTCTCGGGTGATCGGGATCGGCTCCTTCAGGTGTTCGAGAACCTCATTGGCAACGCCATCAAATTCACGCCGGCAGGCGGTCGCATCACGGCTGGCGCGACGTCGAGGGATAACGAGGTTGTCTTCTGGGTTGCAGATACGGGGCGTGGCATCCCGTCCGAGAACCTGCCCCGTGTCTTTGACCGATTTTGGCAAGCCACCAGGAAAGGGCGTGACGGCGCCGGTCTCGGACTTCCCATCACCAAGGGCATCGTCGAGGCTCACGCGGGACGCATCTGGGTCGAAAGCACAGCCGGAAGTGGGAGTACTTTCTTCTTCACGATTCCCGCCGCTTTTGCAGCGCAGGGTAGGCTCTCCGATCGCCGTCAACCTGTTCGTGTGGCCTGAACACGGTGCCTTAGACGCGCTGATTTGCTGGCATTCTTTGCGGAAGACCTGGGCGACCGGCGTAAACCGTGAATCACCGTCGCGCTTTTCAGCTCCGCACAAGCCAACTACAATCAGCGGCACCGGCTGATCCGGAACTCTTCATGGCCCTCGCTGCCGGCTCACGCCTCGGCCCGTACGAAATCCTCTCTGCGCTCGGCGCAGGCGGCATGGGCGAGGTTTACAAGGCGCGCGACACCCGCCTCGAGCGTGACGTGGCGATCAAGGTCCTTCCCGAGCCATTCGACACTGACTCCGATCGTCTGAGTCGATTCGAGCACGAAGCGCGAGTGATCGCGGCGCTGAACCACCCCCATATCTGTCAGCTCCACGACATCGGCCCTGGTTACCTCGTGCTTGAATATATCGAGGGCGAGCCGCTACACGGGCCGATGTCCGTCGACAACGCGGTACGTCTGGCGCTGCAGATGGCGAGGGCCCTGGAGGCGGCCCACCAGCGCGGCATCCTGCACCGAGATTTGAAGCCGGCGAACATCATGGTCACGTGGGAAGGGTCGGCCAAGCTGCTCGACTTCGGCCTGGCCAAGCTCATGCGGTCGCCTGCAGACGACCCCGACGACGTGACGCGTACAGTGGCGGGCACCGTGTTGGGGACGGCGGCGTACATGTCGCCGGAGCAAGCGATGGGCAAATCGCTCGATGGGCGGTCAGACGTGTTCAGTTTCGGCGCCGTTCTGTACGAAATGTTGTCAGGCGCGCGGGCGTTTGCGGGAGATACCGCCGCGCATGTGATGAGCGCGGTGTTGCGCGACGAGCCGCGGCCGATCGAGGTGCCGCCAACCGTCGAGCGCATCGTACGACGATGCCTGGCAAAACAACCGGGGCAGCGTTTTCAGACAGTGGGCGAACTGCGGGCGGCGCTTGAACAAGCTGCGACAGATCCGACCTCGAAACCGACCGAGCACCAGCCGTCAATCGCCGTGCTGCCGTTCGCCAACATGAGCGCGGACAAAGAGAACGAGTATTTCAGCGACGGTCTGGCCGAGGAGATCATCAACGCGCTGGCCCAGATGCCTGGCATCAAGGTCGCCGGTCGCACGTCCTCCTTTTTTTTCCGGGGAAAGGATCGTCGAATTCGGAGAGATCGGCAGGAGGCTCAACGTCGAGCACATTCTCGAAGGGAGTGTTCGGAAGGCAGGCAACCGCATCCGGGTCACGGCGCAGCTCATCAAGGTCGCCGATGGTTTTCATCTCTGGTCGGAGCGCTACGACCGCGAGATGACGGACATGTTCGCCATACAGGATGAAATCACCCAAGCCATCGCCGCGGCGCTCAGAATCAGGCTTTCCCCGGAGGCCGCCACGCTGCGGCGTCACGAACCGAACCTTCGCGCGTACGAGGCGTACCTCAAGTCCCGAGATTACTGGTTCAAGCCGACGCCGGAATCGTTGGCGCTGGTCAAGCAATCTCTGGAACACGCCATCGAGCTCGATCCGAAATTCGCGCTGGCGTACAGCATGTTGGGGGTTTACTACACGATGCTCGCCAACCTCGGCATCCGGGCGTCACACGAGGTCATCCCGTTGGCGCGCGCAGCGGAACTGGAGGCGTTGCGCGTCGACCCCTCGCTGTCGGAAGCCCACGCCGTGTTGGGAGTGTGTGACGGCAGCGACTACAAATGGAACGAGGCTGAACGGCGATGGCGTGTGGCAATGGCTCATGAACCCGTTTCACGCGACATTCGCTTCTGGTACGGGAACCATTACCTGTTGCCGATCGGCCGCCCCGTGGAGGCCGTGGAAGCGATGACGTGGGGCCTTGAACCGGATCCGCTGAATCTCATGTACCGCCACCATCTGGCGGTCGGTCTCCGACACGCCGGCAGGCTGGAGGACGCGGAGGCCGAATTGCGGAAGGTCCTGGAGATCGATGAGAACTTCCCACTGGCCCTGGGTACGCTCGGTGCAGTTTGCGCGCAGCAAGGGCGGTTCGAGGAAGCGCTTACGTTGACCGAAAAGGTGTACACATTGACGCCTTGGGCGAGTCCGATCATCGGACAGCTCGCGGCGCTACTGGTTCGCGCCAGAGACACGAGCCGGGCAGACGCGTTGATCGAGAAGCTCCGGCGTGGCGAGACATGCGGAGCTCCCGCCGGGCTGGCAGTGTTTCACGCCATGTGTGGGGAATTCGATCGGGCCGCGGAATGCGCCGAACAAGCGATCGAAGAGCGGTATCCGCTACTTGTCAGGGTCTTGCGGCCGCTCCTCCAATCGAGTCCCAGGTGGCCCGCCCTGGCGAGACTGATGAATCTGCCTAGGTGAAGCGTTGCGCTTCGAGTGACCTCAGCCCTTGGGCGTGATCTTGCCGGCAAACGACTGGGCCACGATCTTGCCGTCCCGCACAACAGTCGTGTCCGTTCCCAACTCGTACACGTTGTCGGCAGTCTCCGCGGTCCACAGCACGTACGCGTAGTCCCCTTCGATGGACTGGTGCTTCATGCTGAACGCCAAGCCAGGTTTTCCAAACTCCGCCAGCATCGCCTGGAAGAACGGCCTGATCGCGTCGACTCCCTTCAGCGGTCCATCCGGAGTGAACAGGACGGCATCCGGCGCGTAATCAGACAGGATGCCCTCGAGGTCGCCCTCGCCAGAACACTTTATGTGGTGGTCCAGAACGTCTTTCGTTGAGGCCATTTCTCGGTCTTCCTTTCGTTGGTTCTGGCCGTCCGAGGTTTTGATACAGCCTGGAGTTCAGGGCTGAAGCGTGACTTGATAGATCGTTCTACCGGTCGTGAACGCGAGGACTTGCAAGCGGTGGCCATCGTGCAGGAGGCGTTGCGGCCACCAGTCGGAAAACACGCCCTTGCCGCCAACGAGCACGAAGTCACGGTGCTTCGCTGCGAATTCCGGGTAATCCTCAACTTGCAAGGGCATCCAGTGCTGCAGCCGGAGAAGCGCAAGATCGGGCGACGCACTCCCGGAAAACCGAACGGCGGCGTTTGGATCTGCGAGCCAGTGCAATCGCGAACGGACGTGAGACGAAGCGAAGTAGGCCGCTTCCAGGTACTCCAGCGCCGAAGAGACGACCAGCACATCGGTGCCTGGAGCCGCTGTCACGAACCGTTCGACTTCCGCCGTCTTGGCTCGGCGCTGCTCCAGGAGGCTTCCCTTCCATGCGAATCCGATCTCGTGGTGTGAGGAATACAGAAAGCTCGACATGAACAACACGAGCAACGCCGCACGGATTGCAGGGCCCAGCCTCGCAGCCAACAACCCAATGGCCACTGAGCCACCCAACGTTGCAGGCAGAAAGTGGCGCTCCGTCAGTCCCGCACCTGATACGAGGGCCAGAGTCACAGCGATTGCTGGCATCCAAAGGAGCATCAGAACCAACACGTATTCTTCAGTGGGGACCACCGGAGGGCTGGTTGCGGAGGTGGCCGGTGCCGCCCATCGGTGCGTTCGGCCGGACATCCAATACACCAGCGCCAGCGACATTCCCGCCATCAGTGTCGATCCCCAGTGTCCCTTACCAAGGAACAGCCAGTCATGCACGACAAGTCCCTGAGCGAGGCTGGTGCGCGCCCAATAATTCTGGCCGTAGAATTCGCGCAGAGTGACCAGGAGCGGCGCAAAGAAAATGAACGGCGTAACGGCCGCGACGATGGCCAGCCACGCGTGGAGCCGAAAACGCCGCCGCAGCCAGACCGCGCCTTCGGCGACGACGAAGGCGGGCCAGGCAAAGACGGCGTAGTAGTGCAGAGAAACCGATGCCGCCAGAGCCACTGCCAGGGGCAGCGCATGCCAGTTCGAGTCTTCCAGCCTTTGCCAGAACAGCATTGCCGCCGCAAGGCACGCGATCATCAGCGCGTACGGGCGAGCCTCGTAAGCGTACTCCCTCAGCGGCGTGACCAGCAGGAACGTCGCAGCGACCAGCGCAGATAGCTTCGACACTCTTCGAGAGAGAAACAGGAACACGCAGATCAATGCACCTGCAAGCCCGGCAATCGAGGGCAGACGGTAGGCCAGGTGGTCGTCTGAGACGAACCCGTGGGCGATCCGGGCGGCAACGTAGAACGCCGGTGGATTGGTGTCTGCTGCGTCGGCCAGCGCGTTCCAGACGTCTCGAAGGCTGGGCTGACCCGCCACAATCACCGTGATGATCTCGTCGTTCCACAGTGGTCGTGAAATCGCGTGCAGGACGGAACACGTGACGGACACGAGCAAGAGCGCCGCGAGGACGCGGACGGCCCCACGGCTTCCGAGCTCGCCCGGCGTTGTCACCATCGGCGATGATTCTACTGTCCCGCAAAAGCCACGGAAAATGCCGGAGCCCTTCACCTGCCTGCTGTCGACTGATGCCAGGCACGATTTCTGCCTGGATCAACGGCGTCGCATGCGGACCGCCGGTATTTCTCAGGGAATCGTGTCGATTGCTCACCGAGAGCTCCGGCATTTCGTGGGCAACGCGGCGAGACCTGGAGAGGTTCCGCCAGTACGGCAAAGCGCCCACGGCGCATGAGTGATCATGACGCGACCGGGAGCGCGCCACGCCCACGCGTTGATGCGGCGGTTCGGCCTGTCGCCAACGGATCTGATCGGGATGCGGTTCGCCATCAACGTCGCCCTCGCGACGACCATCGTCTGGCAGACGCTGCGGGCCATCGGCGATAGCAACCCGATCTGGGCCATCGCCTCGATGGTCGCGGCGTCCGACCCGTCGCCGGACGAGGCACGCCGGATGTTCAAGTCGCGTCTGATCAACGTCATGGTCGGCTGTGCGGCCGGACTCGTCTTTCTCCTCGCGGCTGGAAACCAGGATTGGATCCTCCCAGCTGCATTGGCGGCGACGGTACTCGTGTCGTCATACGTCGTTCGCATCAAGACGATGTGGCGCCAGGCGCCGATCACGGCGGCCGTCGTCATCGCATCCGCAGCAATGAACGATTCCTCGACGCTGGGCATCGTGCAGGGATTGCACAAGGTCGCGGAGGTCGTGTTTGGCTGTGTTGTGGGCATGGCGGTGAGCGTGGCAATGTCGAAAGTCTGGATCGTTCAGTCCACTGAGCAGCCTGGCCCAGCGTAACGCGCTGGTCCCCCAACGGGCCCGATCTCGTGTACCAGTCAGGCGCGCAAATCATGGCCCCGAGCTACACCGCGAGCGGCAACACGTTCGAGGCCAACAAGCCGAGGGTGGGGCTCAGTCTGCCGGGCAATTCTGGAGGAAATATGAAGGCCTCGACGGGTCGTGGCCAAAGTCGAGCACCACGTTGGCGAGCTGTTCCCGCGCGTCGGCTTCATCGTGACCAATCTCCAGGTCCCCAATCGCGCCGTCGTGCGGTTTTACAACAAGCGCGGCACCGCGGAACAGTGGATCAAGGAAGGCAAGCAGGCAGCGCATTGGACGCGTCTGTCGTGCCACCGCTTCCGGGCCAACGAGGTCCGGCTGCAGCTGAGCGTCCTCGCGTACAACCTCGGGAATCTCTGGCGGCGGCTCCTGCTGGCGGAAAGCCATCTGACGCGGCGGCTGTTCGGGTCGATGCTCCAACGGATCTGGGCGCTGCCCGTGCCAACCGGCTGACGGGCGTGCGTGACCGGAGGCCGCGGGCGAAGAGAGGACGGAAGGCGGGTGAAGTGTCCGTAAGAATGTCGGGGGGGTCGTGCCGCGCTTCACAATTCGCGCCGCCGGGCGGGTGTTTCGATGCGAGATCGATACGGGGGTGAATCCGGACCGGAACGCGCTCTATTTGGTGTAGGATGCGACCGATCAACGGTCGTCAAATCGGAAATGTCGGTTACGACATGCAGATCAACCACAACGGTGGCGGCCGCGGCATCTACTTCGACGAGCTCAACGGCCATTCGATCGAGTTGTTGACCGTTTCGCACTAATCATGGCAACAGACTGGAAGCCTCCGGACGAAACTGAACCATGAGCAACGCAGAGTCGATCCAGCCCGACACCGACGCCGTCCAGCGTCAAATCGACGCCCTGCGGGTGAACGGCCCGTGGGCGCACGACATCGTCGACCTGGCGAAGGGCGAGCTATACAGCGAAGGGCTCGACGCTCCATTGACCGCGGAAACGCGCAGCCGAAAGCTGGCCGGCCTCGGTCATCTCTTCGACGGGGCGATCTTCGGCGGCCCAACTTACCGCCTGTCATCTCGCCATCCGTTTCAAGCAACGCCTCTGGCGAGGCTGTCGGCGATTCGCCCCATTACTTACTTGACCGCATCGGAAGAGATCGCCTGGTCTCAGGCTCGAGTGCCTTCCGGCCTTGGTACCATGCGCTTTCACTTCGATGAACCGCCGCAGGGCAAGTGCATGGCGACCATTTCGCTGTTGGCGTTGCCATGGGACGGCGCCACCGGTAACGTCACCTTGAAGGCGCACGGCTCAACCGTGAGCATCCCGATAACGGTACCGGTCAACCGCTCAATCGAGCTCATCTTCACGCCACCAGCCGGCGGCCCCGCCGACGTAACAATGACCATAGAGCCCGGCGTTCAGATCCTGGCGTTCTTCTTCATGACGCTCGGACCCGCGCCGCTGGTCTTTACTCCAGACTAAGGCTACTTACCGACGATCTTGCGCAGCACCGCGTCGACGTCCGCCGGCGCCTCTTTGGCGTTCCAGAATTAAAGGCTTACGTCGAGTACTACGCGTCGTCGCGCACGCATCTGGCGCTCGAGAAGGACGCGCCCCGGCCGCGTCCAGTCGCTCCACCGACCGCTGGGCGCGTGGTGGCGATCCCGCAGTAGAGCTCTTTGCCGTTCCGGTTCCACTACGCCATGCCCACGGCGCCCTGCTCGGATATCTGCCATGAATAAACGATCTCCTCATAGATCTGGTACTGATTCGACTCGTTCGATTCATAGGCCACCGGAGGGCTGGTGATAGACAGCGCGCCACCCTCGACGTCGGCACCGGGCTCGAGCGCCTTCGACAAGCCGAAGTCCAGCACCTTCACCGTTCCGTCGTGCCGCAGCTTATTGGCCGGCTTCAGATCGCGATGCACGATTCCGTGTTCGTGCGCGGACTCGAGAGCGATCGTGTTACCCGATCTCGATCGCCTGGCGCACGGCTACATGCGACGAGAACGATCCAATCGCATGCTGCAGACAAGCACGCTGGTGAACGAGGCCTATCTGCGGCTGGTGGATTGGAAACGAGCGGACTGGCGAAACCGCGCGCACTTCTTCGGCATGTGCGCGCGAATCATGCGCCAGATCCTCGTCGATCACGCCCGCGCACGCGGCTATCAGAAGCGCGGCGGCGACTGGCGGATCGAGACCTTGGACGAAGCGGCCATGCTGTCGCCCGCCCGCAGCGAACAGATCATCGCGCTGGACGACGCCCTCCAGCGTCTGGCGGCGATCAGCAAGCGCAAGAGCGACGTCGTCGAGCTGCGATTCTTCGGAGGGCTGACGGTTGAAGAGCTCGGGGAACGCTCGGCGTGTCGCGGGTGACGGTGATTCGGGACTGGAATTTTGCGCGAGCCTGGTTGCTGGCCGAGATGGGTCGCTGAACCACATCATTTCGAGAAAGACTGTCGACGGCCGGCTCGCTTGTACGGTTGGTTCCAACCGCCCCGCTCGTGGACAGCGCCACGGGACGTCGTCGGCGACGTGTCGTAGTGGGACGCGCGGTCTCGGACAGATCGGCGAGAACCCTCAGGATTTCTGCAGGCTTGGTATGGCGGAGAGAGTGGGATTCGAACCCACGGTAGAGTTTCCCCTACACACGCTTTCCAAGCGTGCTCCTTCAACCACTCGGACATCTCTCCGTTCGAATGGAATCAACAGTTTACCGGAAGGCGGATCGCCCTGCAAAACCAAACTGTGACGTAACTGTGACGTGACCTCTTCGCTGATCTCGACGATCGTCTTGATGTCGGGCGCGTCGGCGCCGTTCGGCTCGCGGAGACCGTTCTTCCGTTGCTCATCCAGGGCGTCAAGCGCCTGGCGCTTCGCGTCGATGCGGATGTGCGAGTAGTGCTCGAGCATCCGGCGTGAGAGGTGGCCAGAGATCGACTCGAGGACGTGGTCGGCGATGCCCATCTCGGCGAGCTCGGTGATGACCGTGTGACGCAAATCGTGGAAGCGCAGTCCTGGAAGGCCCGCCGCATCGCGCAGCGCTCGCCAGACCGTATCCCACTTCAGCATCGGTTGGGTCGGATCGAAACGGCCCCACTGACACGCGGGCCAGAGGTAGTGCGCGGGGTCGGTGTGTCCGAGCTTGTCAGCGCGGTCGAGCATCAACGCGAGCGCTTTGACCGCGGAGGCATTCAGGGGGATGACGCGATGGCTCGTCTCGTTCTTGCTGCGGCGCACGTGCAGCAGCTTCTTCACGAGGTCTACGTCCATGCGCCGCAGATGTTTGACTTCTACGGGTCGCATCGATGTGTTCGCGGCGACAATCGCGGCGCAGTACACATGTTCCCATTCCGGATTCGACGCAGCCGTATCGAATAGTCGCTGCCGCTCCTCTGCCGTCAACGCGCGGCCGACTGGACGCTGGCGTTCCGGCAGGTTGTGCACGTGGTCTGCCAGCGCCCGCCAACGGCCGCAGGACTTGAGCACGCGCGACAGCACGCCGACGTCCATGTTGATCGTCCTGTTCCCGATGCCCGCGTCGTGACGCGCGCGCTGGAACGCGGCGATTGACGCGGCTGTGATTGCGGGCAGCGGCACGTCGCCGAAGTATTTCGTCACCATGCTGAGGCGCTCCTGCTCCAGCTCGATCGTGCGCGGCGAGCAGCGCATCCGCTTCGGCTCGAGGTACGCGTCGATGGCGGCGGACAACCGTTTCGGCCCATCCTCCTTCGCGGCGACACGACCGTTGCCGGCGTCTTCGACGAGCTCGCGCTCGCGCTGCTTAGCGACCTGGAGCGTCGTCGTACCCAGCCGCTTGCGATAGCGCTTGCCGGCGACGGTGAAGTCCGTCCAGTACTGACGCCCGCGCTTCCAAAGACTCATGCCTGCAACTCTCCGAGATCTTCAGCTTCCGATCTACGTGGAAACAACCGCGGTGTCAACTGAGCTCGCGCGCACGAACTCGGCGAGGTCTGCCGGCAGGTACCGTACGGCGCGACCGAATCGTACGAAGCGCGGTCCTCTGCCGCGATGTCGCCATGCTCGAAGCGTTGCGACCGACAGACCAAGTTGCTCCGCAACCTGACTCTCGGTGAGCGCCCAACTACCGCGTGAACTGACCGTCGGTGTGTGGTCGTCAGTGGTCGGATGCATTGGGTCGTCCTCCAGTCTCGTTACCGCGGTTCAAACGGTCTGAATGTGATCCGGTTCCGCCCGCACGAGACCGTGAGGACATGTGCCTCGCTGGTGTCGGCGGCGCGATGTTGGCTGCAAGCTGGCGTGCGATCGTGGACGCTGGGGCGACGATCGCGAACGTGCTCCGCATGCGGCCACGCGGAGGAGGTGCCCTGGGGCACCGGGCGAGACTTCTTCGCAGACTACCGACGCGACACGTCCGTGTCAACGGCGCCGGAGCACGAAGTGTGCAACGGTTCTCTCAGCCGTCAGCCCGCGGGCAACAGTGCTGGTGGCCATCACGTAATCGCCGACCCGCGCGCGGCGCAGGCGCAGTCAAGACCCGAAGCGCCGACCACGTCGGCGGCGGCGCGCAGCGCCGAGGTCTTGACGGCGCCGAGCACCGCGCCATGCTGCCCGCGTGATGGCCGGCTCGGACACGCGCTGGAACCGCGCCAAGCACCTCGCACGCGCGCTGAAGAACTCGCGGCAGATCTGCGGCAGTTCCGCGCGCGATCTGCGCTGGTGACCGCCGTACTGCGCGGCGCATTTCTTCCGCGGATCCGTCTCGCCACAGACGGTGACACCGACTGGCAAGACGTGGCGTGAACGACCCTCTGGGGCGCGCCTCGGGCGACCGAGCGCGCACGGAGGTGGGGTCGTTCACGCCACGGCTTGTGGGCTGCTGGAGCAGCCGTGGCTCACTCTCCGGCGGCACAGAGCGCCGCCGTCTTGGCGCAACGCCGCGACAAGATCTTCTGCCGATTCGCCTTACCGCGCGGCTTGGCCTGTTGCGCCGCGCGAGTGTTCGTGATGTTCCCATCGTCGTCACCCAGGCGCGGGGGACAACCTGAGGGGTCCCCAGGTTGTCCCGCCTCTCGTCCGGCTCCTCAACCGTTCACGCCACACCCACGAGCGACGTGAGATGCAGGTACTGGTGCCCAAGTTCGACGAATTCGACGCGGCCAAGTCCTCGCTCCAACTGGTTCATCACCGTGTGCGACTGCGCGGCCCAGAGCGCCGGCTTGCCCCCGTGCTCCCAGGTGCGGCGGAGCGCTCGAAACCGCGCCGCCCGGTACTTCCGGGCCGCCGTGTCGAGCGTCAGATCGCGGTCCGGTGCGGGCTCGGTGGTCCGTCCCAGGCGTGCGCGGAAGAACCAATCGAGGCCTCCTCCACTTCGTGGGGTTTGAGCGGTGTCGCCAGCGCATCCCGGATCGCGTACCGGTACAGGGCCGCCGCTTTCTTGAAGCGCTGTGGCACGAGGACCCGGAGCACCCATTCGTGCAGGGACCCGAGCAGGTCCGCATGCCGCAGGAGGAACAGCCGGAAGTCGGCCGGCACTTCGCAGGTCACCAGGTACACAAACACGTGGCGCCCCCACACGTTGCGCGGCACGCCGATGGGAAACTTCTCCGGGAAATACCGCACGGTATGGTCGTCTCCTTGGCCAAAGATGATGTGCGGATACCACTCCTTCGGCAGGTTCGTCTGCTTGTCGAGGATGAAGTAATTCAGCTTGTCCTGCTCGGTGCCGAGCCAGGTGACGCGGGTATCGGACAGCACGGCGTCCAGGAGCATCAACCGCTCGACAAACCGGCCTAGCGAGGCCGGCTTGCGGTTACGGTTGTCGGGCTGTCCGATTGCCTCATAGAGCGGTTTGAACTGGACGTGAAGCAGGCGGCCGCGATGCAGTGCCCCCGGCGTGATCACCGTGGCCATGCCGCGTCCAACCAGCCTCTTCACGAAGTCGTGCGCCTTCTGGCCATGCGCGATGCCGGCAAAGGCGCGGTACTGCCGTGGGACGAATACGCCTGAATGGATCAGGACCGTGACCAGGAAGCGTGCCTGGCGTTCCGTGAATCGAAAGCTGGTGAGGGCGTCTACCCGCTCCTGCCGGACGCTGTCCCGGAGGTTGGGCATCGTCAGGGTCATACGAACTCCTTCGCCAGGTCGGGATCGAACGGCGAACTGCCGTGCCTCCCCGATTCGCTGTAGCACGTGAACCCTGAGGACGCCCGTCCGGCCGCGTGGCCGCCCCGGTAGTGTCCTGTGAGCACCTCAATGTCTTCATGATCTTCGAGGCCGCGAATCTCGTACTCGATGCGAAAGTCTGGGAACTGCACCGAGCCGTCACGGTATGGAAGGTCGTGTTCGCGCGCCCACCCCTCGATCTCGCGGCGATCGCGGTCCGGCCGGCCGTCGCTGTCTGGCCGATCCCGATTCCGCTCCTGCAGGAACTGCTGGTACTCGCGTTTCAGCTCGCCCTCCAGTACGACGCGGCGAACGTCCGCGCCGCGCTCGCGGAGGCGCTCCTCGGCCCGTAGATAGGCGCGGTAGAGGGTCGCGTCGTGCTTCAACTCGCGCGGATTGTTGACGCCGCTATGGAAGGTCTGACGCCGGCGATCGTCGCGGTCCCGGCGGCCGTCGCGTTCGCGCCGGTGGTTCTCGAGGAAACGTCGTCCTCGCTCCGTCAGGGTGATCGCCCGCTCCCGTTCGTCGATGGCGATGCTGCGAATTAGGCCCTGGTCGCCGAGGTCTTTGACGGTCTTGCGCTCATCGGAGGGTAGGTCTCGCTCCGACACGACACGAAACGCGCCCGCGGCGGCTAGCGTGCGCGTGCCCTCACCGTCCAGCTCGTACTGCCGGTCGCGATCGATGACCAACTCGCGATCTCGGTCGCGTGGCAGTTCGAGGTCGTGGATGAACGCGTCGCGGGGATCGTGGCCATGGTCGCCCGGATCCCGGTCGCGATCGCGCTCGCCGGGTTCGCGCTCACGTGCGTCGAGATCACGAGCGTCGGAAGGATCATGATCGAGGCTGACCCAACCGACCTCGATGTCGCGTGGGTCGCGTTTCTCATCGCGGGGATCGGCCGAGCGCGGATCGTCCAACATGGCGGACTCCTTCGGGCGACACGCGGTCGCCGTCAAAATGCCGAATGTGAGTTGGAGCGCTCGCGATCGTGCGAGGGCGGCTTGAAGGCGAGGACGCCGGGACCTGAGTCGCGCGGCGTGCGGGCCGTGATCTGTGGGGGGCTGCGTCAGCGACCGCGCGGGACGTTGGACGCAACCTGCACCGGCATCACCACACGCCGGTGAAGCAGCCGACCATTCAGAGCTGCTCTACGACCCTTGTATACCTGCTGCTTGAGAGGCGCAAGAGAGGATTGCGCTTGCCCCGAGATTCAGTGCAATCAGGTTGATGGTGTTCGACAGACTGCTAGGAACGGATGCCGGCGACGACTGAGTGTGGCCTTGACCTCGACAGGGCGCATCGAGATGTTCGCCGCGACAACCGCAGCGCAGTACACGTGTTCCCATTCTGGATTCGAGGCAGCCGTATCGAACAGTCGTCGCCGCTCCGCCGCGGTCAATGCACGGCCGATCGGACGTCGGTCGTCGCCGCGTCAGCCAGCTTCAGCCGACGCGGCGCATGGAATCCCTCGCCTTTAGCGACGGAGGTTCAAGCTGTCACCGGCTCGCGAACACTGGCCGCGGGGGCAGCCGGTTTCGTGCCGACACCGAGATCGCCAAGTTCGATCGACACCTTCTCGATTCGCCCTGTGAACGCGAACGGCAGCGTGTACGTAAAGTCCACGGGCGAGCCGACGTCCCTGCCGATGTCGAGTCCCTCTCCGAGCGAGAGCTGAATCGGGATCGACTTCTCGAGACGGCCCTCGGCGACCGTCTTACCGTTGGCCGACATGGTGAGGGAGCCACCCTTCCCCATCCCGCCGCCGTCGTACTTGAAATCCACCACGAGCGTCGACTTCCCCTTCGGCAGGGGACTCTTCGCGGCAAAGGTGAAGCGCTCGACGGACAGGAAGTTGTAGACGAATGTGGGCTTGCCGTCGCGCAGGTAGAGCCCATAGCCGCCCTCGAGGCCACCTTGCGTGACGATCATGCCCTGGGTCTTGTCATCGAGCAGTTCGATCTCAGCGGTGATCGTCCACGACTTGTTGCACATGGGCGGCGACGCGGCGTCCGGCAGACCGATCGTTCCGGGGTAGTAGGTCATCTTCGTTCGCCCACGGATCAGGCTCGGTCGGCCCATCAGCTCGGCATTCATACGGATGGCTCCCCGCCAGTCGAGCGGCAGGACGCTGTACTTGGCGGCTTCGGCCCACCATAGATCCTGCAGCTCTCTCAGCTTGTCGGGATACTGCGCCGCGAGATTGTTCGCCTGCGAGAAGTCCTCGTCGATCTTGTAGAGCTCCCACGGCGCCTTGTCGATATCGAAGTCGCCCCGATTGGGATCCCAGGGCACGAACGACGGGCACGACGCCATCCATCCGTCGTGATAGAGGCCGCGGTTGCAGAGCAACTCGAAGTACTGCGTCTTCCGTCGGCTCTTTGCCTCGGCATCGTCGAACGTGAACGCGAAGCTGATGCCTTCGATCGGCTTCTGCTTCACGCCGTTCAGGTCAGTTGGCGCAGTGATGCCGCACGCCTCGTACAGCGTCGGCACGATGTCGATCGTGTGGAGGAACTGCGTCCGCACTCCGCCTCTGTCCTTGATGCGCGCCGGCCAGGAGATGATCAGCGGATTGCGCGTGCCGCCGAAGTGACTCGCCACCTGCTTGGTCCACTGAAACGGCGTGTTCATCGCGTGGGCCCAGGCCGCCGGAAAGTGGTTGAAGTGTTTCGGTCCGCCGAGCTCGTCGATCACCTTGATGTTGTCCTGCCACTTCTCCGAGAACCCGTTGAAGAACAGGTTCTCGCAGAGCGATCCTTCCAGGCCGCCCTCGGCGCTCGATCCGTTGTCGCCGGCGATGTAGATGATGAGCGTGTTGTCCGCGTCGGGGAGCGCCTTGACCGCGTCGACGATGCGGCCCATCTCGTAGTCGCATTGCGCCCCGTAGGCCGCGAACACCTCCATCATTCGCGCGTACAGGCGCTTCTGATCGGCGTTCAGCGAATCCCACGCTGGCAGCCCCTTGGACCGAACCGTCAACTGGGTGTCCTGCGGCACGACGCCGAGCTTCTTCTGCCGTGCGAGCGTCTCGTCGCGATACGTGTCCCAGCCCTGGTCGAACTTGCCCTTGAACTTGTCGATCCAGTCTTTCGGCGTCTGGTGGGGCGCGTGCGTGGCGCCTGGCGCGACGTACAGAAAGTAGGGTTTGTCTGGCGCGATGCTCTTGGCCTGACGGACCCAGGCGATGGCCTTATCAGCCAGATCAGTCGTGAGGTAGTAGTTCGGATCCGAGGACGCGGGCACCAGGTCCCGGTTCTGGTAGAGGACCGGGTTCCAGTGGTTCATGTCACCGCCATTGAACCCGTAGAAGTAGTCGAACCCCAGGCCGTTGGCCCATCGATCAAAGGGACCCGCCGCGCTCGTCTCCCAGGTTGGCGTGTTGTGGTTCTTGCCGATCCACGCCGTCATGTAGCCGTTCTGGCGCAAGACTTCGCCGACCGTTCCACACTCCTTCGGCAGGATGCACGTGTAACCGTCGTAGCCGGTCGCGATCTCGGTGATGCCGGCAAAGGCCGCGGAGTGATGATTGCGCCCGGTGATGAGCGCCGCACGCGTCGGACTGCAGAGCGCCGTCGTGTGAAAGTGGTTGTAGCGAAGACCTTCGGCCGCCAACCGATCCATGGTCGGGGACGGAACGCCTCCACCGAACGTGCTGAACTGACCAAAGCCCGCGTCGTCGATCAGGATCAGCAGGACGTTCGGCGCGCCCTTGGGCGCCTGCACTGGCTGCGGGAATTGTGCGGGATCGGAATCGAGATAGGTTCGGCCGATCTCACCAGGAAAACGAAAGTCCGGTCGCGGCAGCACCTCAGGCGTCCCGGCCTGAGCGGTCTGCGGCTTGTCAGAAAGGGTCCGCTGCTTTTCATTCATGTTCGGCTCCCGTATCAAGAGTGATGTGGTCCGAAAATCTGAGCTCTCGATCTGTCAGTCCATCTTGGTGGCCATCTCCAGCCGCTCCATGCCGGTCGGCTCCTTGACGTCGCCAAACTCGAAGGTCACGGACTCGATCGTGCCGGTGAAGGGGAACAGGCCTTTGTGCACGTAGTCGTCGCACACTGGCGAAACGCAATCCATGCCGACGTCCATGGTCTCGGTGCCGCACCGCATCGGGATCTGTTCGTCGATGCGGCCAGTGGCGACCTCCTTGCCGTCGATCGAGAGGCTGACGGCTGCCGGCGATCCCGGCTTCGGACTGTCCGGAGTGAACGCGACCACGATCGTGTGTTTGCCGGGCGTCAGCTTGTCTTTGGAGACGACGTCAGTAGCGCTTGAGGCCGAAGAAGTTGTAGTGGAAGCGCACCTTCCCCTCCCACAGGAACAGCGACCAGCCGGCGGCGTCGCCGCCCAGCGCGAAGATCACGCCTTCCGCGCCGTTCTTCGGAATCTCGACCGGCGCCGTCAGCGTGAAGGGCACGCCCACCAGCTTCGGGCCGCTGCCTTCGGGCAGCCGCGTCATGCCCGGGTAGAACGTGACCTTCTTGCGTCCGAAGAAGTAACTCGGACGCAGCGTGACGTCGAGTCGTTCGGCAAAGCGGTCGTCGAGCGGCAGGACGTTGTACTTGGCCGCGTCCGCCATGAAGAGATCCTGAAGCTCGCGCAGCTTCTCGTGGCTCCTTGTCCGCGAGATCGACGGCCTGGCTGTAATCCTCGGCCAGGTTGTAGAGCTCCCACTTGTCGTCGTCGAACGAGAAGGTGCCGGACGTCTCCCACGGCAGGCGACCATGGCGGCAGCTGGCCATCCAGCCGTCGCTGTACATCGCCCTGTTGCCGAACATTTCGAAGTACTGCTGCGTGCGCGTGCTCGGGGCGTTGGCGTTCTCGGCGACGAAGGTATACGCGAGGCTCGTGCCTTCGATCGGACGCTGGATGTAGCCGTTGACTTCCTTCGGCTCGCGGATGCCGACGACTTCCATCAGCGTCGGCATGATGTCGATCACGTGATGGAACTGCGATCGGATCTTGCCGGTGTCCTTGATCGTCCTGGGCCACGAGACGATCATGCTGTTGCGGGTCCCGCCGAAATGCGAGGCGACCTGCTTGGTCCACTGGAACGGCGTATCGCCGGCCCACGCCCAGCCGACGGCGTAGTGCGGTGACGTGCCGGGCAGGCCCCACCGGTCCATGAAGCCGATCGACTCCTCCATCGAGGGCTGGCGGCCGTTGAGGCTCATGATCTCGTTCGGCGTGCCGACGAGTGACCCTTCGCCGCTCGATCCGTTGTCGCCGAGGATGTAGATGACGAGCGTGTTGTCCAGCTCGCCCAGTGCCTCGATCGCATCAACGACGCGACCGACTTCGTGGTCGGCGTGCTCGAGGAAGTCGGCGTAGTTTTCGGCCTGCCGCGCGAACAGCTTCTGGTGCGCCTCGGGCTGACTGTCCCAGGATGGAATCTGTGCCGGCCGTTCCGTGAGTGTGCTGCCCTTCGGGAATGAGGCCGGCCTTCAACTGGTTCTGGTGGACGATCTTGCGGTACTCGTCCCACCCCATGTCGAAGCGACCCGCGTTGCGGCCGCGCCAGTCGAGCGGCGGCTGGTGCGGCGCGTGGGCCGCAGCCGGTGCGAAAGTACGCCAGGAACGGACGTTCCGGCGCGATCGCTTTCTGCTTCCGGATCCAGCCGATGCACTCGTCGGCGAGATCGCGAGTGAGCTGATAGCCGTCTTCGGGACGCGCTCGGCGGCTCGACCGGAGTGGTATTGCGGATGAGCGACGGATAGAACTGGTCCGTTTCACCTCCGATGAAGCCGTAGAAGTAGTCGAAGCCCTGACTGGTTGGCCAGTTGTCGAACGGCCCGGCGGCACTCGTCAGGTTGTCCGGCACGTTGTGGTTCTTGCCAAACCACGAGCAGGTGTAGCCGGCCTGCTTGAGCAGCTCCGCAAACGTGGCGCAGCCTTTCGGAATGATGCCGCAGTAGCCCGGGTATCCCGTCGCCATTTCCTGGATCACGCCGGTGGCCACCGAGTGGTGATTCCGTCCGGTCAGCAAGCGCCGCGCGCGTCGGCGAACAGAGCGCGGTGGTGTGGAACTGGTTGTAGAACAGACCGTTCTTCGCCAGCCGCTCGGCCGTCGGCATGCGCACCAGCCCGCCGTTGACGCTCGGCCACCCGAAACCGACGTCGTCGAGCAGCACCAGCAGGATATTGGGCGACCCCTTCGGGGCTTCCTTCATCGGCGGAAAGTCGGCGGTCGAGTCGACGGCGTACGTCTCGATCTTTGCGTTCGGAAATTCCCACTCCGGTTCCGGCAGATGATACCGATCGATGGTGCGGTGAAAGGGCGGTGCTTTTGATTCAGCCATGTCTGTCTCCTCAAATCCGACCGCGCGGCCTCACGATATTCAGTGACCTTCGACACCGTTCTCGCCGCAGTGAAGTCGTCAAGTCCTTACAGTGACGTGAATTCGGCGATTTGGTGGATGCGGCGCGATCAACCCGGCGGCCCCTGAACGCAAAGAACAATCCAGGCAGAATGCGATGTGAACTCTTAGTGGTTGATGCGGCGACGTCGGCAACGAGATCAACGACGCGAGAGGCGAGGATCGCCTTTCGAAGACGATCAGGAAGACGAGCAGCATCGTCGTCATGATGGCGAGGTCTGAGGCGGAGCGTATTCACGGCTTGTGTTCTACGGGCAGCAGGATGATGATGGCCGCCCGGATCTTCCATGTAGCTGCGTTGTCGGGATGGGCGACAAAGCGGCCCACGCCGAATTGATAGCTGGCGGGAAAGTGTCCAAACGTCGACAACTTTGCGACTTCGAAATTGATCGGAATGGTCCACGTATCTGTGTCGGCTTCGTCGGCTTCCCAGTCAGCGGTTGATTCGGACTGGATGGTCAGCGTCACGGTATGCGTCGCCTGATACGCGACGAACGGCTCGAGAAACATCTGGTTGACATCTTCCCGTCTGTCATCGCCGGCAACCGACCACACCTGGTTCACCAGTGCTCCAATCGTCCACTTTCCTGTTTGCTGCAGGGCGACGCCCGTCGGACCGATGCTCCAGTGTCCGCTTCCGATGGTCGGCTGATAGCTCGCCGGCAGGGCGAATATCGGTCCCACGCCCCATGTGAACCCGCCTTTTGTGGTTTTCGGTGAGAAGAAAAAAGACGCGTCGATGTCTCCGATGCCGTTAGTCCCCTCGCCACTGACGACGAACGGCGGCTGACTGATGAACGGCATGATGACTCGGGCGATCAAGTTCCAGTTCTTGTTCAGCTCGAATGGCATGACCGGCTGAAAATTCAGGATGAATTGACTGAGCTCCAGCGGGCCAACGTGCTGTTGCCAGTTGAACTGCAATGGCACGCTGACCAGATCGGAAATCGGGTTCGAGAGCTTTTTGGCGAGGTCCGCTGCCGGCGCCGCGGCGGCGGGCTGCTGGCCTGCCGCGATCGTCGGCGCAAGGGCCAACAGGCAACTTGGTGCCAGCATCGATACGAGTAGCCGTTTCATTTTGCGTGCTCCTCTCCAGGTTGTCGTCGACTCGTCAGAAGAGGTAATGATGCGAGCGTCCGGGATCTGTTTTCGCCGGAGTCAGACCGACTTCGAGCAACAGAATGCCAACCGACACACGTTGCATGCTCGTTACATCGAACCTGTTTTCGCCTTTCGGCTGACGGGGGCGTTCATCAGCGCCTGGACCATGTCTTCGATTGAGAAACAGAACAGGACGATTCGCCACAGGCGCTGCCACATCGCGTCGCACCCCAAGCAAGAATCGTGGCACGGATATTCGTTGGGTATTCGGCTGCCGCGCCACCGCGCTCGCCATATGTTGTGATCGCGTTCACAAGCCCCTTGGCCGCCGCCTTGCTCTACGCCGTCGGTGAGGACTGCTTCGAAGCGACGCTTGGCTCGGCGCAGCAAAAAACCATAAGTTTTTTTTAACATCGTTGGTCCACCCCCGAGACGCTTTTGTGGCATCTCCTTGAGCTAAGGCCGTGAATACGATCCGCAGGCACAAGTACGCCATTCTCCTTGCGGCCCTGCTTGGCGTGACTCTCGTCGAGTCGTTCAGTCAACGGCTGCTGCGTCCGGTCCTCTCCGACCTCGCCATGGTGACGACGATGCTGCTCGTGTTCCTGATCGTCTTCGAAAGGCGAGCGGATCGCCTGGTCGCATTCATTGCGCTACTCACCGCCGCCGCCACTTTTGCTGCCCACTACGCGCTATCTGGTAGCTACCCCGAGCTACCCCTTGGGGTGATCAACCACAGCGCAAAACTCTTGCTGATTGGTTTCGCGACGTTCGTGATCCTGCGAAACATCTTCGCGCAACGCGTCGTCCGTGGTGACGACGTGCTCGGCGCGGTGTGCGGTTATCTACTCGCCGCCGAAGCCTGGACCGATCTGTTTTTGTTGATCGAGAGTTTCTTGCCAGGATCGTTCAGCGTAAGTCCGGGGTTCAGCGCCGGACTCGACACCTGGGACGGGCGCATCGCCGTACTGAGCAACGTGAGCCTCGGCTCGCTGACGAGCGTTGGTTCGAGTGCGGCTGTGGCAGTCCAGCCACCGGCCACCATCCTGGTTCCCCTCGAAGCCTTGTTCGGGCAGTTCTACATCGCCGTCGTGGTTGCTCAACTGGTTGGAGCAAGGCTTTCACAGGAGCCGCCATAGGCGATCTCGCCCCATCGGTGGTTCGGCCAATGCCGAGTGTCTGTTACAGGCTCTTAGGTCGTTGTGAAACGCATTTTCCTCGACAGCCTGCTATGGCCAGCGGTCGCTGGTAATGTGATCTGGTCCTTCATGTCGCTGGTCGTCACTCCGCGAGTTAGCCTGCCGGTTGGGCGCAGGGCGCTCGCGATTCTCGCCCTCTATCTCGCCGCCCATTTCGCGATCACGCACCGCGATCGGACGAAGACTGCCTCATGGTGATTCCGCTCTGGCGGTCGAGGTTTAAACGGAACACGTCTGAAGACGTGCTCCTTCAACGCGGCGCGGACTGTGACGTAACTGTGACGTGACTCGATCGATTCAGCGAGTTTTATCGGGGTTTACGGTGATCGACCAGCGTGACGGGATTGAAGTTAAGTGCTTGGCTTCGCAACGGTAATCGAAATCTGCAGCACGCCATCGCAGATCGTCAGAGCAATTTCCAAGCGTTGTCAAGCGACAGGAGAAACTGACCCCCTTCCGACACTAAAACTGACCCCCTCCGATCCGGTGTTTGTTCTTGGTCGATCAGCGCGAGCCGGCAGCGCCGGCGAGCGCCCGCAGAAACCCGAAGCTGCACGGGATGAAGCGACCATATCAGCCGTCGTTTCGCGGCGCTCGACCAAGCAGGCCCGCCTTCTTCTTCTGACGGAGCCGATAGCTCTCGCCCTGAATCATCAGGGTGTGACTGTGATGCAGCAGCCGGTCGAGGATCGCGGCGGCGAGGACGTCGTCGCCGAAGACCGCGCCCCATTGCGTGACGACCTGGTTGGTGGTGATCAGCAGGCTGCCGCGTTCGTAGCGGCGGGCGACGAGCTGGAAAAAGAGGTGGGCGCTGCGTCGTTCAAAGGGCAGGTAGCCGAGCTCGTCGATGATCAGCAGCTTCGGCTTGGTGTAAAACATCAGGCGATCGCTGAGCTGGCCGTCGGTCTCGGCCTTGGACAGCGCCGCCAGCAGCGCCGTGGCGCTCGTGAAGAGGACGGAGTGGCCGGCTTCGACGACGGCGCGGCCGAGCGCGATCGCGAGATGCGTTTTGCCGACGCCCGGCGCGCCGAAGATCAGGACGTTTTCGGCTTGGGCGAGAAAGCGCGCCGTCGCCAGCTCGCGCACGAGCCGCTGATCGACCGAGGGCTGGAACTTGAAGTCGAAGTCGTCGAGCGTTTTCACCGTCGGAAAATGCGCGATCTTGAGGCCCATGGCGACGCGGGTCCGCTGTTTGGCCTCGACCTCCTGCCGCAGGACGCTGTCGAGGAAATCGAGATAGGTCGGCTCGGTCCGCGCGGCGTCATTGAGCACGGCATCGAGACGGTCGGCGACGTACCGGAGCCGCAGGCGCGTGAGCTGCTCGACGACGCGGGCGTGAATGACGACGCTCATTGGCCACCGTCCACGACGGCGGCGTAGTCGGCGAGATCGCGTCCGAGCGCGGTCAGCGGGGCCGCGGCGATTTCGATCGGCGGGACGGCCGGCCGCCACAGGCCGGCGAAGTGCGTCGGATCGATGACGCGGGCGTAGGGCTCTCGCGATCCGCGCGTGGGTCGCGACGACCGTCGTCCCGTGGAAGATGCGGACGATCTGCTCGTCGATCGACGACGTCGACGTGGTCGCGCACCAGGCGATACGGCACGCTGTAGCGCACCGTGTCGACGTCCACGAAGGCGTCATGGGCCACACGCCGCCGCAGGCGCTGCTCGCGACGGGGCAGCGCCCGCGCCGGGAGCGGCCGCAGCATCGGGCGCTCGGCGCGATCGAAGCGGAGGCTCGGCGCTTCATGGGTGGTCCCGTGCTCGCGCTCATCGGCCATGACCATCCACGCCGGCGAGGTGCGCTTCGAGCGCCGCGAAGGAGTCGAACGCCTGCGCGGCGAGGCCGTTGCGCTTCACGAATTTCACGCCGGCTTCCGTTTTGCCTTTGGTCCGGGCCCGATACGGCGCGCACGCGCGCGGCTGCACGTCCCAATCACGGCAGAAGGCCAGATAGGTCGGATGAAAGATGACCGTCCCGGTCCCGCGATCCCGGCCGACCACCAGCGCCCGCGCATTGTCGCCGAGCAGGGTGCGCGGCACCCCGCCGAAATGCGTGAACGCGCCGGCGATCCCTTCGCGCCAGTCGTCCTGGCGCTCATTGAGGAAGGCTTTGACAAAGAGGCGGCGGGAATAACTGAGGACCGCGACCAGGAGGAAGACGCGCACCCCGGTGCCCGCGATCGGCACGCGCTTTTGCCCGAAATCGATTTGCAACTGGTCGCCCGGCGCCGTTTCGACGCGCACCGTCGCCAGCTGCGCCACCCGTCGCTCGCGTCGCAGGTCCGCCACCGCCCGCTCAATGGTCCGGACACTGACCGTCGAGCCCACGCTCGGCCAGCAAGCGCTGCACGACGACCGCATTCCCGCCCGCCGGCCCTTCGTACAGCGTCCGCGCTTCGAGGCGCCGATCGTCGGTCAGCCGCCGCGCGGCGGGTCGGATCTGGCCCTCCACCTCGCTCGACTGCCGCAAATATCGCCGCACGGTATTCCGCGCCACCCCGACCGCGCGCGCAATCGCCTTGCTGCCGACGCCGCAATCCGCGAGCGCGCGAATCGCGAGGACCACCTCACCTTCGACCACCGGCACCTCCGTGGTAGGAGATACCAGCACATCCCTCTCGAGCTCCATTCGACCCTCCTCCCGAGGGGGTCAGAATTAGTGTCGCGAGGGGGTCAATATCACTGTCGCTCTACAAGCGTGCTCCTTCAACCACTCGGACATCTCTCCGTACTTGTAGAATCAACAGTTTACAGGATAGTGGCTGAGCCGGCAAACCCGAATTGTGTAAGACCCCTTAATGTCGCGCGATCACTTACGGGCACGGCACCCTGCCGCGGCCGTACGCGGACGAGCGCGTTCCAGTATAAGCCGCAGCACGTTCAGAAGTGACCCCGATGCGGCGCCGTTGTCCGCGTCGCCCGGCGTCGGTGCGAGTGCCCCTGCTATTATCCCCTCGACCAAGCACATCCGTTCGGGTTCTGCATCCGGTCGACCCAATCAGACGAGGGGCTGTGACGTGCGAGCGTGTCGCGTAAAGATCACGAACTTCCCAGGCCCTCTTCAGCTCACACTCGCCCTATGTGCTCGAGGAGTTTGCGGTGGACGAGACCGTGGTTCTGATGCGTGATGGAGACGGCGTGCTCGTTCGCAAGACGATCACGTTGCCCGACAACGTGAGGCCGAACCGGACCATGTAGTCGAATCCATCACCGGCCACCTTTCGCGGCGGATGCTGGAGCACTATTCGCACATCCGGCTGAAGGCGAAGAAGGGCACGCTCGATCGGCTCGACGAGCACGCGAAGACTTCGTCGATCAAGACGAGGAAGTGAGAGCGCGAACCGAGCGAGTCCGCTTAGGGCCTGGGGATCGCCGAGTCGATCGAATGTGCATCGAAATGAGGTCGATTTGGGAGTGAGGGCCGCCGGCAACGCAGGTCGCGCTCAGCCTCCCCTTGCATGCCGCTAGTCCGTGTGTTATATACTGAACCAGATGGTTCAGTATACGCGGACCCGCTTCGATGCCTCGTTTGCCGCGCTCTCGGACGCCACCCGACGCGGTGTTCTGGAGCAGCTCGGGCGTGCAGACGCTTCGATCACGGACCTTGCCGACAAGTTCCACATGACCCTCACGGGCATGAAGAAGCACGTCGGCGTCTTGGAGCAGGCGGGGCTCGTCACCACGGCGAAGGTCGGGCGCGTGCGGACCTGCAGGCTCGGCCTGCGCAGACTGGATGAAGAGGCGGCATGGATCGAGAGGTACCGCCAGCTCTGGGATGCACGGTTCGACGAGCTGGACAAGGTTGTCGAGGAACTGAAACGGAAGGAGAAGGTTGATGGACGCAAGAAGAGAGAGTGAGCCCACGCCCATGAAGAACCGCACGACGGTGGAGCGGAAGTCCGAGCGTGAGCTAGTCGTTACCCGAACCTTCAACGGCCCGGCCCGCATCGTGTTCGAGGCGTGGACCAAGCCCGAGCTGTTCAGGCGGTGGTGGGCGCCGAAGTCGATGGGCATGTCCCTGCGTTCCTGTGAGATGGATGTTCGTGTCGGGGGCAAGTACCGTCTCGAGTTCGAACCCGATGCTATGGCGTTCTTCGGCACGTACCTCGAAGTGACACCGCACTCGCGCCTCGTGTGGACCAACGAGGAAGGTGGTGAGGGTGGGCCTGTCACCACGGTGACATTCGAGGAAAAGCGTGGCAAGACGCTGCTGGTCATGCACGAGCTCTATTCCTCGAAGGAAGCTCTCGACGCTGCCGGCACCGGGGCGGCGGATGCGATGGTCGAGACGTTCGCGCAACTGGACGAGCTTCTCCTCACCCTGGGCGCGAGCGTGGGACGGTCATGAAGTCGTCGATCTCGCGGTCGGCCGTTCGGCTCTTCACTACGCGGAAGAGAACCCCGAGGGAACCAGCCAAAGCGCCTGCGCGTTAGTGCGGCAATCGATCGCGTTGCGAGGGTTGGATGCGTCCGGCCCTCGTCGTCTTGCTTTGTCACGAACGTTTGCGCGGGACCGGCTTCATGGAGTCGCAATGTAGGTCGACGTAGCCGCGCGGGCGGCAAGGCGTGGCCGGTTCTGATAAGGCCGATGGTACGCAGGCCGCGACAAGCAAGGTGAGGGACGCCGCCTCGACCAGAGCGACTAGACAGGCCCGCCTTGAGACTGACTCGTACTGACAAACACACTGATCGGAGACGGATAAACCGAATCAGAAACTGTGTAAGGTGAGGTCAAAAACAGCGACAAACACCGACGTTTACGGGTTCACAGCGAGGAGCATTTCAAAGCGGCAAGTTGTTGAATCGATTGTGCGATGAAGTGTTTCGATGTCGCTCGGTGAGGCTCGCCGGAATCTATTTCCAAGCGTGCTCCTTCAACCACTCGGACATCTCTCCGTCTAGAATCAACGATTTGCGAGCGGTCAGAGATCAGATTATCCCGAAATCACCGCGACTGCCTAGCGTTTCTCGATCGCGTCTTGATTCAGCAGCTTTCGAGGGAGTGTAGGCCATGTCGGCTCGAACTGTGTCAGACCGTTGAATCTTGTCCGATCACTTACAGCGTTTGAGCGTTGCCTCGGATTGTCTCCCATCGGTCCGCGTTGATTCGACGCGCGCCAGCTCGAAAAAGGCCGGTCACATCCTGAGGCGGCTGTCGATGAGCGACTTCGCGGTGATGTCCTTCAGTGCCACCGTGCCGCAACCGACCATCGCGAGCCGCAGTTCGGTGTCCAGAATCTGCAGCACGCGGTCGACGCCGGCCTGACCGAAGGACGACAGGCCCCAGATGTACGGGCGGCCGATGCCGACGGCCGTGGCGCCGAGCGCCAGCGCCTTGAACACGTCGGTGCCGCGCCGCACGCCGCCGTCGAGCAGCACCGGTATGCGTCCACCCGCGCCCTGCACCACCTCCGGCAGCGCGTCGATGGTGGGACGGCCCGTCTCGGTGGCGCGGCCGCCGTGGTTCGACACGATGATGCCATCGGCGCCGCTCGTTACCGCGAGCGTCGCATCGTCGACGGTCTCCAGTCCCTTGATGACCACCTTCATCTGCGTGACGTCCTTCACCCGCTTCACGAAGTCCCACGTCAACGTGGCCGACGTGAGCGTCACACCCTTCATGTCGATGCCTGCGAACATCGGCTTGACGCCGGCGGCGCGTCCGTCAGCTGAGGGGCCTGCCGCGCCGTGACAACTGGCGCATGCACGCGTGTCGAGTCGCGCCATTCGCTGGTCGGTCTCGGTATTGCGGCCATTCGGTAGATCGACGGTCACCGCCACCACGGGACATCCCGCCGCCTCGGCTCGCTTCAACAACTTCGTGGTGACGTCCCAGTTGTTCGTGGTGTAGAGCTGGTACCACAAGCCCCTGCCGCCTCGAGCCCTTGCGACGTCTTCGATGGCCGTTGATGATTGCGTGGAGAGAATCTGCAGCTGCCCTCGCGCCTGGGCGGCGCGTGCCACGGCCAGCTCGCCTTCGGCATGGAACGCCCGCTGACTGCCAACGGGACACAGCATGACGGGCGAGGTGAACTTCTGCCCGAAGAGCTCCATCCCCATGTCGATGCGGCTCACGTCGACGAATCGGCGCACGCGCAGCTGATACCGGTAGAAGCCTCGCGGATTTGCCCGGAGCGTTTCCTCGCCGTCGGCGCCCGTAGCCATGTATCCCCAGTGCGCGGGTGGTAGCACACTGCGGGCCATGGCCTCGAAATCGTAAACGTCCAGAGCGTCGGCTGCACTCGCCAAGATGGTGGCGGCCGCTTGCGAAGTGGGCGCCTGGGTGAATGCCTCGAGCAAGGCCGGATACGCCAGCAACACCGGACTGCTGGCTAGGAACTTCAGGAACTCGCGGCGATCAGACACGAAGCCTCCGGTCAGAAGTGTTGTTCGAAACGAGCAAGCCCATGAGTCTAAAGCCAGAACTGAGGGCGGACGCGATAGCTCTCGACTGACGCCGCATTGTTGACGTCGCACGAATCGGACGCGACCAGCGGCCCGCTACAACATCGGCCGGTAAGTCGAACGACATTTTGAATCCAGAAGCGATGCCGCCCGACTGATCTGACGCGTCGGCGCCTCCCGACGGGTCACTCCTACGCGACATCCTTGCGGACGTGCCGAGCCAGGACTTCGTTGATAAGGGTTTGATACCCGACGCGGCGTCGACGTGCTTCCTTACGGAACTGATCGAGCACTCCCGCATCGACTCGAATCGCGATCAACTGGCGGGGTTCATCGCCAAGGGGAGGGCGACCGACGCGCCGCATCGCTTTCAGCTGCTCCGCCGATGAATCCGGAATGTCGGAGAAATCAATCTGTCGCCGCGTACGCCGCACGCTCACGGCGGATCGCGCGCCGCGCGCTGATGATCCGGATCGCTTCGGCATCGCCACCTCTCCTGAATGTGTACGCGACCATGAGCACGTGTCCACCGGCGGATCGACCAAGCCGCAGGAACCGCGACTCCGCCGACGAGTGCTGCAGGTCCGGGCCATCGAGTGCCTCGGGATCCAGGAAGACGGTCACGGCGTCCTCGAACGAGATGCCGTGCTTCGCCGCGTTGGCCTCGGCCTTCCGCGGGTCCCACTCGAACACGCATTTAGTATATACGAAATGGGGGCCCCGCGACCGAACTGGCGGGCGACGCGTACCGGTGGACACCGAGTCGTACGCCGTAAATTCGATTGGTTCTTGTGTCAGAACTGTGTCAGATACCCTGGGAAACCCCGGTCAAACACCGTGATCTACGGGGGCACCTTGCACGCCGATGGGAAACCGCGGCAGAGGCGGATCGTCGATCGTCGAGCGAGATCCGCACGGCGAATCGTCCCTGCGGCACGACGGGCGGCGGGTTGAACAAGGGGAGGTCGCCGCTCGGCAACAACTGCCCTTCTCCGCTGGCCCGCCAGATGCTGTGGACGGACCCGCTGAAAATCTGGCCGGGATACAAATCGAACGCGACTTCGACGGGCTGTCCCTGCTTCACGTACTTCAGATGCTCCTGGTAGTACGTGCCGAGCACATATCGATCGGCATCCACGATGAGCGCGGCGATCGCGCCGAACCGGACCGTGCCCGCGACAGCCCAGACTACGCCGGCCCTCGCCAGACGTTATCAAGGAGGGTCACGACGGACGGTGAGGTCTGCGAGCCCCGTCAACCACAATGCCGTAGTCGAGGTGACTCTCACGTCCCTCCTTGAGCGAGACCGGTTGCCACTTCTCGGGAAACCGTCCTGGGTAGCGTCCATGTAGAACCACGCTGCGCCGCAGCCTAGTGGTCCGCTTCTTGCTTTTCGTGTACGTCGAGCTTGTGTGTTCGGCGCGTCAGCAAGATTTTTTTGATCGTGTAACACGTTGCGATCGTTGTGCAGCCACGTTGCACTATCCACCAAAGACATGCGGTCGACGCACTCGAACCACTCCCGCATACGCGTGGCACCCTGGTCCTGGTTGGCCTGTGCGTGCTGGCGACCACCGCTTCAGCGCAGTCCACACCCTCACCACTGAGCCCGACGAACATCTTCGCGCCCGTCTCCACGCCAGCCCATTCGATCCTTGGACTGTCCCTGTTCGTGCTTGGAGTCACCGCCGTCATATTCGTGGTCGTGTTCAGCCTGCTGGCATACGCCGTCGTGAGATTCAGAAAGCAGGACCGACGACGACGGCCGCGAGCCTCCACAGGTCTACGGCAGCAATCAGGTGGAACTCGCGTGGACAGTCATCCCGGTTCTCATCGTCGTGGCGCTGTTCCTGGCGACCGCGCGGGTGATCGCCACCATCCAGAAGCGCAGAGCGGCCGGCGAACGCCATCGAGGTGGTCGCCATCGGTCACCAGTTCTGGTGGGAGTATCGCTATCCAGGGCTGAAGGTCGTCACGGCCAACGAACTGCACGTTCCGGTCAGCGACCCGGCGCATCCGACCCCGACGTTCATCACGCTGCTGTCCGCCGACACGGATCACAGCTTCTGGGTTCCTCGCCTGGCCGGCAAGACCGACCTGATTCCGAACCGCCCGAACCACACGTGGATTGATCCGCACGAGACTGGGCTCTACCTGGGGCAGTGCGCGCAGTACTGCGGAACCCAGCACGCCAAGATGCTGCTGCGCGTGTACGTGCAGCCGCGCGATGAGTTCGATCGCTGGATTCAGGAACAACAGCAGCCGGCGGTCACGAATCAGGCCGTGTCCGAGGGACGTCACGTCTTCGAGACCACTGCCTGCATCAACTGCCACACCGTGTCCGGCACGCGCGGCCAACGGCCGCTTCGGTCCGGATCTGACGCACCTGATGAGCCGCGACACCATCGCGTCCGGCGCGGCGGCCGAACACTCCCGAGAATCTCCGGCACTGGATTCGAGATCCCGACGCCATCAAGCCCGGGTCGCAAGATGCCGGCGATGGGGTTGAGCGAGCAGGACGTGGAGCGCGGTGACCGCGTATCTGGAGACGCTTCGCTGACTGATTGGAAGGCCTGATGTCGACTGGTTCAATCGCGTTGCCCGGCGCACCGGCGGTATCCCGTCCCTTCGTGGACAGGGCTTCACGAATGGGTGACGACCGTCGATCACAAGCGGCTGGGCATCCTGTACATCGTCTATGCGCTGGTCTTTCTCGTGATCGGCGGGATCGAAGCGACGATCATGCGGATCCAGCTCATGCGTTCCGCACAACGACTTCGTCTCGCCCCAGGTCTTCAACCGCATGTTCACGATGCATGGCACCACGATGATTTTCTTCGTGGCCATGCCCATCGTGTTCGGGTTTGCCAACTACCTGCTGCCGCTGATGATCGGGGCGCGCGACATGGCGTTCCCGCGTCTGAATGCGTTCAGTTTCTGGATGACGGCGTTCGGCGGACTGCTTCTGTACTTCAGCCTGCTGGGCGCCAACGGCCTGTATGGGGCGGGCAACGCTCCTGATGTGGGATGGTTCGCGTACGCACCGCTGACCTCGCAGACATTCTCGCGCGGACACAGCACCGATTTCTGGACGCTGTCGCTCCTGGTTTCCGGCATCGGCAGCATCGGCACGGCGATCAACATTCTGACCACGATCCTGTGCATGCGCTGTCCCGGGAATGACGCTCGGGAAAATGCCGCTGTTCGCCTGGCTGAATCTCGTGATGGCGGTCCTGGTGCTCCTCGCCGTCAGTCCGCTGACGGCTGCGCAGATCATGCTCACTGATCGACCGCTACCTGGGCGGACATTTCTTCGACACGCAGGCCGGCGGCTCGGCCGTGATCTGGATGCACTTCTTCTGGATCTTCGGTCATCCCGGAAGTGTACGTGCTCGTGATTCCGGCCTTTGCCTTCGTGTCCGAAATCATCCCGGTGTTTTCTCGCAAGGCGATATTCGGTTATCCCGTTCATGGTGGCGGCGACGCTCGCGATCGGCTTTCATGAGCATGAGCGTCTGGGCGCACCACATGTTTACGGTGGGCATGAGCTCGAACGCGAACACCTTCTTCGTGCTGTCGACCATGGCCATCGCGCGTGCCGACCGGCATCAAGATCTTCAACTGGCTGGCGACCATGTGGGGTGGAAAGATTCATTTCAAGACGCCGATGCTGTTTTGCATCGCGTTTCTGTTTCAGTTCCTGATCGCCGGCCTGACCGGAATCATGCTGAGCGCGGCGCCGTTCGATTGGCAGCTTGGGAACTCGTATTTCGTGGTCGCGCATTTCCACTACGTCATCGTCGGCGGAATCCTCTTCGCGCTCTTCGGCGCCTTCTACTACTGGTTCCCGAAGATGTCGGGAAAGATGTACAGCGAAACGCTGGGGAAGCTGCACTTCGTGCTGTTTCTCATCGGCTTCCACCTGACATTCGACTTCATGCACATCCCGGGACTGCTGGGCATGCCGCGACGAATCTATACCTACGAACCGGGCCGCGGCTGGGACATCTGGAATCTGATCGTCACGATCGGCGTGGCTTTTCAGGCGCGCGGCGATCCTGGTTTTCGTCGGCAACCTGTGTGGTCCTACTTCAGGGGCAAGCGTGCCGGGAACGATCCATGGGACGCATGGACGCTGGAATGGTCCACCACTTCACCGCCGCCTCGCCTACAACTTCGCGGCGATTCCTGTCGTGAGAAGCCGCCGACCGCTCTGGGACCTCAAGCATCCGGACGATCCGGATTGGAAGTACGACCAGTAGCGGAGCACCCGTCATGAATGCATCGCCAATGACGATGACCGCGGGCGGAACTGACGTGGGAGCTTCCGACGCGAGGTCGCGTCGGCATGTTCGCCCTGATCGCCGCCGAGACTGCGATCTTCGTCATCTTCGTCGTCGCGTACCTTTTCTACATCGGCAAGAGCCTGACCGGACCCAGCCCAGGGACGTTCTCGAGGTCCCAATCTTCTATCACGATCTGCCTGCTTTCGAGCAGCCTCACCATTCACCTCGCCGTCAAGGCGCTTCGGCAGGCAGACATTCGACGTTTCAGCCGCTGGTGGCTCGGCGACGATCGCGCTTGGTGCCACGTTCCTCTACGGAACGGCCCGTGAATGGCATCGGTTGATTTACGAGGACGGGTTGACGATCAGCACCAACCTCTTCGGAACCACCTACTACTCGCTGGTCGGACTGCACGGGTTCCACGTGATTGTCGGCCTGATCTTGCTCTCCGCAGTCATGGCATTCACGTTGCTCGGACAGCGTGAGACACGAGCACACCTATCGCGTCGACGTGTTGTCTCTCTACTGGCATTTCGTGGACGCGGTGTGGGTCGTGGTGTTCACGGTCGTGTACATCATCGGACGTTAGAACACGGGTAAGGAAGGCGGACTGGAACATGAGCTCGCAAGCGGAAGCGCGGCAACGCACACCGGACACGGTGGAGCTGCCAGCACCAACGGCGTGGCCGATTGTCCTGGCCTTCGGCGTCACGCTGGTCGTCGCCGGCATGGTCACGAACGCATGCCGTCAGCGTTCTGGGGGCGATCCTGGCCGTCTGCGGGTACATCGGCTGGTTTCGTGATGTCTTGCCGCACGAGAAGATGGAATCAGTGCCGGTTGCGGACATCCCGCCGCGCGTGAGCACCAGCCGCCCCCAGGTCGAGCGCGTCGAGTTCATGCACCGCGACCTGCACCGGGCGCGACTGCCCCTCGAAATCTATCCGGTGTCGGCGGGTGTGAAAGGCGGCTTGGCCGGTGGCGTGGCGATGGCCGTCCTGGCGATGCTGTACGGAATTGTGAGCGGTCATGGCATCTGGTATCCCGATCAACCTGCTGTCCGTCGGATTCTTTCCCGCCATCGGCAGACCACAGCAGCAAATCGCCGCATTTCAACGGGACCAGCCTGATCATCGCGAGCATGATCCACCTGGTCACCTCGCTGCTGGTCGGCCTGCTCTACGGCGCAACGCTGCCGATGTTTCCCCGTCACCCCATTCTGTTTGGGGGCGTCATCGCACCCGTCTTGTGGTCAGGTCTGCTGCACAGCGTGCTCGAAGTCATCAATCCGGTCATGAACCAGCGTATCGACTGGCCGTGGTTCGTCATCTCTCAGATCGCGATTCGGCATCGTCGCCGGGATTGTGGTGTCACGCCAGGAACGTATCTCGACGTGGCAGCCTCTTCCCCTGGCCGTTCGCGCAGGCATGGAGGCGCCAGGAGCGATCGACGAGAAAGACGGAGAGGACTCGCGGCGATGAAGCACTCCCGCCACTCTCGTCGCGGTCGCCATCCTCGCGGTTCTGATGGGCGTGGCGTGCAGCAATTCCCGCGGGCGCCCCGGCCGAATTCGGAAGTGCTTCCTCCGCGCGAGATCACGGACTTCCATTTCCTGTACGCGAAGAATTGCGCGGCATGCCATGGCCCCGAGGGAAAGGACGGAGCGGCAATCCCGCTCGGCGATCCCCTGTTCCTCGCGATTGCTGACGATGCGGTCATTCGCCGCATCGCCACAACCGGGGTACCGGGCACTCCGATGCCTGCCTTCGCGACCAGAGCGCGGGGGCATGCTCACCGACAAACAGATCGACGCCATCGTGACCGGAATCCGCTCCTGGGCGAAGCCCGGTCACGCTGAGCGACACGAGCCTTCCTCCGTATGCCGCGAGGCTCCCGGCGATCCCACGCGCGGCGCAGAGGTGTACGCCACGTATTGCTCGTCGTGCCATGGACCGGACGGACGCGGAGGCGAGAAGGCCAGCTCCATCGTGGATGGGTCGTATCTGTCCCTGGTGAGCGATCAGCAGCTTCGCACGATTGTGATCGTTGGTCGTCCCGAACTTGGAGCGCCCGACTGGCGCAACAACGTGCCTGGCCAGCCCATGTCGGCGCAGGAAATCTCTGACGTCGTCGCCTGGCTGGCGGCGCAGCGGCCACAGCTTCCTGGCCCAGCCGAACGCAACCGTTGCCGAGGCCGGCACCACGAGAGCAACTACCATGAGTACGGACACAGTCGTATCCAGGCGCGCGGTGCTCGTAAAGATCGGGCTGGCTCTTCAACGCCGTCGTCGGTGCGATTCTGGCGGTGCCGATCGTGCGGTACCTTCATGTCGCCGGTGACGCGCGGGCGGAAGCCGGGGATATCTGGATCTGGCTGTCACTGGGCGGACTCGAGCAGTTTCCTGCCGGCCAGACCCGCCTGGCCACGTACCGCAATCCCGTCGTCAACGCGTGGGATGGGGAGACCGCCGATATCCCCTGCTGGGTGCGGAACATCGATGGCCAGAATTTCCAGGTCTTTGCCATCAATTGCGCGCACCTCGGATGCCCGGTGCGCTGGTTCCCGCAGTCAAACCTTTTCATGTGTCCGTGTCACGGCGGCGTCTATTACCAGGATGGTTCGCACGCGTCCGGGCCTCCGCCGCGCGGGCTGTTTCAGTACAGCTACAAGGTCGAGGACGGAAAACTCTTCATCAAGGCCGGTGAAACGCCCACAACCGGGAGCCCGACCGCGCTGTCGACGATCGGAAGAGGACCGTCATGCGCCTGATCGGCAGAGTCGGTTCCTGGCTCGACGCATCGCCTGCAGCTTGGCAAGCCAATCCGGGAAACAGCCGAGCACGCCGTCCCGCGAGACAGCGCAAGCTGGTTCTATGTCTTCGGCAGCGCTGCGCTGACAGTGTTCTGGTTTACAGCTGGTCACGGGGATTCTGCTTGCGACTGTCTATGTGCCTTCCGCGGGGGAGGCCTGGAACAGCCTTCAGGTTCTCAATCACGACATCGCCCTGGGATGGTTCATTCGAGCCCTGCATGGCTGGGGCTCGAATTTCATGGTGGCCATCGTCCTGATCCACATGGTGCAGGTCTTCCTGTTCGGAGCCTACAAGTATCCGCGTGAGTTGACGTGGATGCTCGGCGTCATGCTTCTGCTGGTGACGCTCGGAATGGCCTTTACGGGCCAGGTGCTGCGATTCGATCAAGACGCCTATTGGGGCCTGGGCATTGGCGCCTCGATTGTGAGTCGAGTCCCCTTCGCTGGGCCCTGGCTGGTCAATCTGTTGTTGGGAGGCCCGATCATCGCCGGCGCAACGCTGTCGCGGTTTTTTGCGCTGCACGTGTTCCTCATTCCCGGGCTGCTCATCGGGTTCGTGTGCCTGCACGTGCTGTTGGTGTTGAAGACTGGGAGTCAACGAATGGCCGGTGCCCGGTCGCATCGTTCGGCGCGCCACCTACCTGCGGGAATACCATCAGCTGACCCACACGAGAAGGTGTGCCCTTCGTTCCGTACGCGGTGTGGAAGGACATTCTGTTCTCCGGCTTCGTTCTGCTTCTCCATTGCCGCCTGCGCCGTCTTCTTTGGTCCCTTCGGTCCGGGTGGACCGCCGGATCCAACGATTATTCAGACAGCACCGCGTCCGGATTTCTTCTTCTTGTGGATTTACGCCGTACTGTCGTTCCTGCCACCGGCAGCCGAAACGCCGTTACTCTTGACTGCTCCCGTCGTCGGGATTGCCCTGTTGCTGTTGCTGCCCTTCTTTGCCGGGGAAGGCGAGAAGAGCTGGAAGCGCAGGCCCATAGCCGTTTTCATCGTCCTGCTGGCCGCGGTGGCACTCGGCAGCTTCACGCAGTTAGGACTGCATACACCCTGGAGCCCGGTGATGGACGCGTGGAGCAGCATGCCAATCCCTCGAGAGTATCTCCACGGGCGTACCGCCCTGGAGCGGAGAGGCGCCATCGTGTTCCAGGCGAAGCAGTGCCGCAACTGCCATTCGCTCGACGGCCAAGGAGGCAAGCGCGGACCGGCCCTCGACCAGGTGGCGCTTCGCCTCACCAGGGATCAGCTCGTGCGACAGATTATCCAGGGCGGCGGCAATATGCCCGCCTTCGGAAAGAACTTGAGCCCTGCGGAGACAACCGCCGTGGTGGCGTTCCTTCACGACGCTGCATCCGGAGGGACAGGCTCCGGCGCGCGATGCTGCTCAGGACCTTGCACTGGGAGCAGATCAAGCGCGAACTCCTCCCCGCTAGGCTGTTGTCACCTCACGCCCACCTCCTGGCGCACACCTGGTCCCTCCCAGTTACGTCTGCCCTCGTTCTGACGGCAGTGGTGTACCTGCGAGGCTGGGTGCGTGTGCGAAGCGCCCTTCCAAGTACTGCCCCAGTCTGGCGGCCAGTCGCCTTTCTGGGTGGGTTACTTGCGTTGTGGATCGCCGTCGGTTCTCCACTCCGGTCGCTCGACGAAGAGATGCTCGTGGTCCACATGGTGAAGCACCTCCTGGTGATGGCAGTCGCGGCTCCGCTGCTGCTCCTCGGAGCGCCTCATTTGCCGCTGGCGTATCCATTCCTTCATTGGCCGCCGGTCGCGCGTGTGACACGCGCGCTCACGCACCCAGTCTTCTGCTGGCTCTCCGCGACCCTTGCCGTGATGGTCTGGCATGTGCCGGCCGTCTTTGAGTTAGGGATGCGCTCCCATTGGTGGCATCACGTCCAATTCACATGCTTTTTCGCTGCTGGACTTCTCTTCTGGTGGCCGGTGATCCAGCCCTGGCAGAAGGCGAGATGGTCGCGCTGGTCCATCCCCGTGTACCTTTTCCTCGCCACCTTGCCCTGTGATGTGCTCTCTGCGTACCTCACGTTCTGCGATTACGTGGTGTACGCGCCTTATCTCGGTGCATCATCACCAGCTCTCAATGCGTCCGCACTTCAGGACCAACAGGTTGCCGGCGCCTTGATGTGGGTCTGCATCACGTTTGTGTATCTCCTCCCAGCCGTCGTCATCACCATGCAGATACTCTCTCCCCGTGGCCGACGTGATCCGGAGCACGCCTCGACATTCGGCGAGAGTCCGGAAATGTCACCGGCCCCATGCCGATCGGGCACACTACTTCCTCAGGCGCGTCCTTCGCAATCTACGTAAAGGCGTGGCGGCCTCGATGATCTCCGCGGCCTTCACGCGAGTCCGCGATGTTGGCCTTCTCGACACGCGCGGTCTCAGCGTGGAGTGATTCCCCAGTTCCCGCTCCAGGAGGCGCCCGGACCGAGTCGGATCACGTCCGAGCCCGAACGCAGGGCGTTGGGCGGGCACGTCATCGGCTCGATGGCGACGGCGAGGCGCCGCCGAGAGCGAGGTTGGACGGTGTCGCCCGTATAGGCCATCAGGTAGCCGAACTCCCGGTCTGCCCACAGGGTGAGGCCTCGTTCTCCGTCGGGTCGGTCCAGCTCGACGCGGGTTCGGCCGTCGTCTCCCCGGATCAGTTCGGTGTAGGCGGTGTCAAGTCGCGTCGACCCGACGGGCCGCCGGACGGTGAAGTCGAACTCCGTGCCCGCCACGGCCTGATCGCTGGTCGGGAGACCTCGCTCGTCCGTGACAAGCCGGCGGCGGGCGGGGATCGTCAGCAGCGAGACGTCGACCACCGGCGTTCCCACCGTCAGGTAAGGGTGGAACCCGATCCCGAACGGCGCGGGAACATCGGAGACGTTCGTCGCGCTGGCCGTCACGGTCAAGCCGTCACGCCCCAGGCGATACTCCACGCTCAGGTCGAGCCGCCACGGGTATCCAGGTTGGGGGTGCAGGACGCAGGCGAGGGTGACGGCGCTCTCGGTCCGCGACACCGCCCGCCAGGGCAGCCACCGTACCAGCCCGTGGATCGCGTTTCGCAGTCGCCGGCTCGTCGAGCGCGGCCCGGCCCTCGCGGCCCTCGAACGAATAGCGGCCGGCGTCGAGACGGTTGGGCCACGGGGCCAGCACCTGCCCGCGGCCGGCTGTGGATCGGTCGCCGATGGCGAAGCCGTCGAGGACGTGGACGTCATCGACTGTGTAGGAGCGCAGCGTCGCACCCACCTCGGTGGCCACGGCGCAATGGCGGCCAAGGCGAAGCTCGTGCTGCTCCCCCGAGGGCGGCAGATTGGGCCTGGAGGCGGCCATCAATCGATCAGGTGATCACTCTTCGGGGCGGACGGTGAGTCCGGTGCCGGGGCTGCCCCGGAGAGGGCGAGCGCGCTCGAGATGAGCGCCAGATGCGTGAAGGCTTGCGGGAAGTTGCCGATGAGCCGCTTGCGCACCGGGTCGTACTCCTCCGAGAACAGCCCCAGGTCGTTCCGAAGCGAAAGCAGGCGATCGAACAGGGCGTGTGCTTCCCGGCGACGACCGATCAACGCCAGGTCGTTCACCAGCCAGAAACTGCACGCGAGGAAGGCTCCTTCGCCCGGCGGAAGTCCATCCGCGGCGTGCTCGTCCGGGATGTAGCGCATCACGAATCCGTCGCGCACCAACTCCCGCTGAACCGCGTCGACGGTGCCCACCACGCGAGGATCGGAGGGCGGCAGAAACCCGACCTGTGGGATGAGCAGCAGGGCGGCGTCGAGTTGCTTGGATCCGTAGTACTGCGTGAAAGTGTTTCGCTCAGCGTCGTATCCCTTGCGACAGACCTCGTCATGGATCTCGGTGCGCATCTGCTTGAAGCGTTCCAGGGGAGCGTCGAAGCCCCAGGCCTCGACCGACTTGATCGCTCTGTCGACAGCGACCCAGGCCATCACCTTCGAGTGCACGAAGTTGCGGCGGGGGCCGCGCACCTCCCACAGACCGTCGTCCGGCTCCTGCCAGTTGGACTCGAGCCACTCGATGATCTGACGCTCGACGCTCCATGCGTGCGCTGCTGGAGGCATCCCCATGCTTCCTGGCCCGAAACATCGCGTCCGTGACCTCGCCGTAGACGTCCAGTTGCCGCTGGCCGGACGCGGCGTTGCCGACCCTGACGGGACGAGAGTTCTCGTACCCCGGAAGCCAATCCAGCTCGTACTCGTCGAGTCGCCGCTCGCCGCCGAGGCCGTACATGATCTGGAGGTCCTCCGGGTCGCCGGCGACCGCACGGAGCAGCCAGTCCCTCCAGCTGGCGGCCTCGGCGACGTACCCGGCGGCCATCAGTGCGTCGAGAAGGAGCGCGCTGTCCCGCAGCCAGCAGTAGCGATAGTCCCAGTTTCGAACGCCGCCCAGGAACTCCGGCAGCGACGTCGTGGGTGCGGCGACGATGCCGCCAGTCGGCTCGTACGTCAGCGCCTTCAGGGTGATCAGCGAGCGTTCGACCTCCTCGGCCCAACCACCGCGATACGTCGACTGGCCCGACCACTCTTGCCACCACGCCTCTGTCTGTTGAAGCGCTGTCACCGCGTCGACGGCAGGTGGCGGGGCCTCCCAGGAGGGATGATAGGTGAGCACGAACCCCACTCGCTGGCCCGGGGCGACGGTAAACTCGGCCGTGTGCTGGAAATCGTCGCCCTGCAGCGGCACGTCGCTGCGGAGTTCGAGCGCGTCTGGACCGGCCGCCGCCGCGATGGCACCGTCCACCTTGCGCACCCATGGCCGCGTTCGTCCGTAGTCGAAACGCGGATTGAAGCGCGTCCTCATGGTGACCGTGCCGCGCACGCCCTCGACCACACGCACCACACGCGCGTGGGACGTCCGTGACGGCATGCAGTCGACGACCCGGGCGTTACCGTCGGCGGTCTCGAACTCAGTTTCGAGGACGAGGGTGGGACCGCGATAGCGCCGCGTTGTCCGGCGCACCTCGCCGGCGGCGGCCATCTCCCAGAACCCGTTCTCGCTCGTCCCGAGCAGCGCCGCGAAGCATGCGGGTGAATCGAAGCGCGGCAGGCAGAGCCAGTCGATAGACCCGTTGGCACCGACAAGGGCGGCGGTGTGAGTGTCCCCGATCAGCGCATAGTCTTCGATGCGAAGTGTCACGGCCATTCTCCTTGAGCTGCCGAGGTCAAAGTCGGTTACGCGATGAGTTCCTTGTTGTCCAGTTCTTCTCGCGAAGCGAGGAGGTGTTCGTAGATCTGCTTCGTGCTCAACATCGCTTTGTCGTCGCCTTTTGCGACCACTTTCACACGGCCCCAACGACCCGGAATGCCGTCCAGGGTCAGCGTCCCCATCCATGGAGGCAGAACGGCGTCGTCGACAGACGTCAGCACATCACCCTTCGGTTCCAGGCCGAGCAAGGTGCGGAGGCCGAGCATCGGCGACGCGGCGGCCCACGCCTGAGGGATACAGGCGGTGGGGTACTGCACCGGGTACCGTGTGTTCCCGCGATCGTACCCAGAGAAGACTTCCGGCAAACGCGCGTTGAAGAACCAGCTCGCTTCGAAGAGCGCGGCAATGATGATCGCCGCGTCCTGGCGGAACCCGTAGCGGGCCAGCCCGGCAGCGATGAAGCTGGAGTCGTGCGGCCAGACTGTTCCGTTGTGATACTCGATGGGGTTGTACCCGCCTTCCCCCACGGCCATGGTGCGAATCCCCCATCCGGAGAACATCCGTGGGCTCATCAGGTGGTCTCGCAACGCACGGACCTTGTCGTCATCCACAATGCCGCTCCACAGCAAGTGCCCGATGTTCGAGCACAAGCTGTCGACTTTTCTCTTGTGGCCATCGAGGGCCAGAGCGAAGAACCTGCGATCGGGGATCCAGAAATCCTGGTTGAACCGGCGCTTCAGGTCGGCCGCCTGCTTTTCCAGTTTGACCGCGAGCGCTTCGTCCTTCCAGATCTCACGAGCCAGACGCGCGCAGCGGAGCCTGGCATCGTAGGCATAGCCCTGGAGCTCGCAGGTCGCGCGGGGCGTGGGCGCCAGCGTGCCGTCGTGGAACAGAATGGAATTCCAGGAATCCTTCCAGCACTGGTTCTCGAGGCCAAGCTTGGTCTTGCGCTCGTACTCGATGTAGCCATCGCCGTCGCGGTCCCCGAAACGATCCATCCAGTTCAACGCGGCGCGCGCGTTGGGTTCGAGCGCGCGCACCAGGTTCACGTCGCCGGTCCAGCGTTCGTACTCATCCAGCAACACGAGGAAGAGCAGCGTGGTGTCACTGGCGCCGTAATACGGCGCCTGGGGCCGTTCGTGGAAATGGGTCAGCTCGCCGAAACGCAGCTCGTGAAGGATGCGTCCAGGTTCTTCTTCCGTCAGCTCCACTTCCTTCTTTCCCTGGGCCTCGGCCAGCGCGCGGAGCGTGGCACTCGCCAGTTCCGGTTTGAACGGGAGCATCTGATAACTCGTGATCAGGCTGTCGCGCCCAAAGAGCGCCATGAACCACGGCAAACCGGCTGCGGGGAGCGAGTGATCGGCCAGGGTGTCAGGGCAAAAGCGAAGTGCCGCAATGTCCATCAGGCTGCGTATGTACAGGCGGCCAATCTGCGGATGGCAGGTGAGAGTCGGCGCGGTATCAATCCAGTCCTTCAGATTGCGCCGCATCGCGTCGCCTTCTTCGGTGGCAAATTTTGGATTATGCACGGTCTTGCCGGTCACCGGCGTCACATGGAAGTGTGTGGTCCAGAGAGACTTGGGCAGGAGCGCGAAACGGAACGTCATGTGATCAGACGCTTCCTCGGTCGGAGAGACGGTCGACCGGATGAGTGTCTCTCTGACCCAGTCTTCGCGCTTGTAGCCCAGGACCTGGCGCCCGCCTCGCGTGGTCTGGTAATAGGCTCCCTTCTTCTTGAGGGCATCCTTGACTTCGAAGAGATCGCAGAAATCGGCGTCAAAATCCAACCGCAACTCCACGTTCAGCACGTCGCTGCCATGGTTGAGCACGGTCAGGTCTTCCACGAAGCCGTTGCCGACGAAACGGCGCCGGATCAGGGACAGCGTGGGGTTCTTGTAAATAGTGCCGGTCGGTGGGATACAGAAGTGCTGTGCGTAGTAGTACTCGATGGAGTCTGTGGACAGCACATCGAGTGCGATGCCGTTGATGGTGAGGATCCACTTCGACAGGTGACGCGTATCTTTGAAGAACAGACCCTCCGGCTGGTCGGGTCTGGCGTTGATATCCCCATTGGGGTTCGCGACGAGAAATGTCGAACCGTCGAGCGTGCTAATCGTGTTGTCGCTCATACACAGGTCTCCTCGGCTGCGCGACGGCGAACGCGACAGCGAACGTCGCGACTGCGATCGCCGAGCCCCACGAGTAGATGGTGTGAAATGGCAGGCCGGCCAATTCGCGCAGCGGACCGACGCCGAACGCGGCCACACCGTAGCCGGCCTGATAGAAGGCGACGAGTGTTCCCGACGTCGCGGCCGTCAGTTGCGGACATTCCTGTCCGCTAAGGCTGATGCACAGAGGAAAAAACGCCGAACAGCCAAAACCCGACAAGCCAAAGGCCAGGATGCTTTCGGCCTCTCCGCTCGCATGCGACACCATTTGAAACGCCGCGATCAGCACCACCGGCAGGCCGGCATAGATCCACGGCACGGTTCGCTCGGAGGACACCGCAGCAAACAGAATCCGTCCGACCGTCACCATCGCCCAGAACGCCATGAGCGCGAAGGACGCGCTCTCGGCGGACAGCCCGCGCTCGCGGGTCAGATACGGCCCGGACCAGTTGCCGTTCAGCGTCTCAGCAACTCCGTAAAGGAGAACGGCTGCGGCAAAGAGCCAGAATCTCCCTGGCAGACGTTCAGCACTCGCGGCGTTTGCAACGGTTCGAACTGACGCCTCGAGCGGCACCTTCGTGCTCAGGAGAAGCAGTGCCGTCAGGGCGGCGGCAACCATCAACGGCATCAGCCACCAAACGCCGGCTCCCAGGAAGATCGCGACGAAAAGCGGCGCAAGCGCGGTACCGGCACCAAGCAATGCGTTGAGCACCAGCACACTGCGATCCTCGCGACCCGGAGCAAACGTCTGCGCGTACGTATTCATGGCCATGACGGCGGCGCCGAAGCCGAACCCGAGCGATCCGGTCGCCACGAGCAGCATCGCGTACGCGGCACCCGGCACCTCCACCAACAACCGGCTGCCCGCCAGCAGGATCATGGCCAGGAGGTCGGCGCTCAAACCGGTCTGAAGAACCCGCTTGAGCGTCCAGCGGTGCGCAAGGCGCGGACCGAAGCTGGAGGCAAGAATGGCCAGGGCGACTTGCGGAATGAACATCATTCCGTAGCGCGACGCGCTGAACCCGAATCCCTGTGGGCTCGTGAAGATCGAACTGGCGGCCGGGAATGTCACCAGGGCGAGCCCTTGCACGAGCCCCGTGACGTTGATGAGACCGATTTCGGTTCGCCGAGACATTTTCCTGACCTGGATCGCGTCTATTTCAATCGTTCGGCGAGATGCTCCCCCACACGAATGGCATTGGCCATCGCCGTCAACGACGGGTTCACCGCGCCGATGCTGACGAAAAAGCTGGTGTCGACCACATAGAGGTTGTCGAGCTCGTGCGCTTTGCAGTTGACATCGAGGACGGAGCCTTGCGGGTCGCGACCGAAACGGCACGTTCCCGCCTGATGCGCAACGCCCGCAATTGGAATGTCGGTCTTCAGATAGGCATTGTGCGGAATCAGATGATCCGGATGCATGCCCAGCCGCGAGAGGCTCGATTTCAGCGTGGCGTACAGCTTCTGCTGAGGCACCTGATTGTTCGGCGTGTAACTGAGTGTCAGGTGTCCCGCCTTGTCGACCGTCACACGATTGTTCGGGTCGGGCAGATCCTCGGTGGAGAGCCAGAAGTCCACGGCATGTCTCGCAATGTCGTTCAACATGCCCAGCGGAGCAAGTTTGGTCTCGAGCGGTTTCTCTCCCTTGTACATCTCTCCGACCGACTTACCGACCATCTGGATGTTTCCCATCGGAAACTCGAATCCGTCCATGCCGAAGTAGAAATCGTTCAGGGCGATGGTCTTTTGAAAGAACGTCGGGTTCGGTTCCCGCGAAATCGCCAGGACGGCCATGCTGTTGTGGAACATGTAATTGCGTCCGACCTGGTCCGAGCCGTTGGCGAGACCATTGGGGTGCCTGTCATTTGCCGACATCAACAGCAACTTCGCGGAATTGGCGGCACCGCACGAGACGACGACGATATCGCCGGCGAAGGTTTCCGTTTCGCCGTCGCGTTCCACTTCAACTCCTTGAACGGCTCTCCCGCTAGGAGTCGTATGCAGCTTGACAACCCTGGCATTCCGCAACAGCGTGACATTTGGATACTGCAGGGCCGGGCGCACGCCAATCTCCTCCGCATCCGACTTGGCCTGGACCAGACATGGAAACCCGTCGCACGTCTGACACCGGATGCATTTGCTGTCTTCCATGTGCGGCTCATCGAGCATCACGCCGCATGGGGCAGGAAAAGGATGAAAGCCCGCCGCCGTCAAATCGTCGGAGAGCTGCTGGATGCGCGGTTCATTCGATACGGGCGGGTACGGGTACGGCGCGCTCGCCGGCGGCTCAGTCGGATCCACGCCGCGGACCCCGTGCACGTGATACATCTGCTCGGCCTTCGTGTAGAACGGCTCAATCTCCTCGTAGCTGATTGGCCACGCTGGCGAAATCCCACTGTGCTCGCGCAGCTCGCCGAAGTCTTCGCGGCGCAGACGATACAGCGCCGCGCCATACATCTTGGTGGCACCGCCGACAAAGTAGTGGACCTGCGGCTGGAATGGCTTCCCCTTGCAGTCATACCAGGTATCGGGCGAGATGTACCGGTTGTCGACAAACACCGCCTTCGGATCCCAATTGAGCGCCTCACGCGTCAGCCAGTCGCCGCGCTCGAGCATCAGGATGCGTTTGCCGGTCGGCGCGAGCGTGCGCGCGAGCGTCCCGCCTCCCGCACCGGTACCGATGATGATCACGTCGTAGTGTTGTGACATGGACGTCCTCCATCAGAGGCCCGGACTGCTCTGCATCAGGCCGCCATCGGCAAACACAGTGGTCGCGGTTATGTAGCTTGCGTCGTCGGTCGCCAGCAAGCTGACGACGCTGGCGATTTCCTGCGGTTGCGCCATTCGCCCCAGCGGAATGGCGGCGTCCAGCTTCGCCATCTCGGCGGGATTCGCCATCGTCGAACGATTGATGGGAGTCGCAACAGCCCCGGGGCCGACGCCGACGACGAGGATGTTGTGTTGGGCTAACTCGACGCCCGCCGTTCGCGTGAGCATGCGCATGCCGCCTTTGGAGAGGCAGTACGCGATGTTGCCAGGCATCGGCCAGTCTTCGTGAACCGATGTGATGTTGATGATGTGACCGCCGCCGCCCTGCTTGATCATTTGTCTGGCCGCCAGCTGCGTGCCGAAAAAAGCGCTTTTCAGGTTCACGCGCATGACGGCTTCGTATTGCTCCTCGGTTGTGTCGAGCAACGACGTGCGTGTTTCGATGCCGGCGTTGTTCACCATGATGTCCAGCCGGCCGAACGCTTTTACCGTGGCGTCGATCAGGCGTTGCAGATCCGCGATCTTGCTGACGTCTGCGTCCACACCGATGGCTCGATCGCCAAGCGCTACAATACGTCGTTCGAGTTCCTCGGTTGCATCCGGGTGGGAGACATAGTCGACGGCGACGTTTGCACCCTGCTCCGCCAACTGGAGCACGATCGCCTTGCCGATGCCGCTGTTGCCGCCGGTGACGATGGCTGATTTGCCTTTCAAGCGCATGAACAACTCCATTACTTCGCGGTTTTCACGGAAAGCGGGGCGCCGGAACTTCCGGCGTCTGCGTCTTCCTGCCAGTCGATTCGCTTCTCATCACTTCGATCCAGCACCTGGATCGGTCGTGTTCTGCTGAAATAGCTCCAGCCCCAATCGATGAACGCTTCGATTCTGGATCTGACGCCGGACATCAGCAGAGCGTGCACACCGAGCCAGGCGGCAAACGCGACTGGACCGTCGAGCTCGTGGCGCTTCCTGCCGATTTCCGCCACGGCCGCATCGCGCCCGATCATGGCCATGATGCCTTTGTCGTGGTACCGGAAGGCGGTCCGGCTCTTCCCCGCGATCTCGACGAGGATATTGTTGGCGGTCCATTCGCCACACTGCTGCGCGACGGACCCGAGTTGCGGAAGCGGATGCCCATCCGCGCCCTGAACGTTGGCGAAGTCGCCAAGTGCGTACACGCCAGCGAACCCTTCCACGGTGAGATCCGGCTGCACGTCGATGCGGCCGCCTCGCCCGCGCGGCAACTCTGAGTGCTCCGCCAGCGGAGCGGCCATCAACCCGCCGGCCCAGACCGCTGTACGCGTGGGAATCGAGGTGCCATCGGACAGCTCGACGCGATCGGCGCGGACTTGCGTCACTTCCAGCCCAAGGCGCAACTGCACGCCCTTTCGCTGGAGCGCCCGCGCCGCGTACTCATGGGCTTCTGCTGAAAACGGCGCCAGCAGCGCATGGCCGTGCTCCACCAGATAGATGCGCGCGCGCTTCACCGCGAGGTCGGTGTATTCGCGCGTCATCGTGAGATTGATCATGTCGGCCAGCGCTCCGGCCAGCTCCGTTCCGGTTGGACCGCCGCCGATGATGACGAAATTCAACGCGCCCGCATCCACCAGCTTTGGATTGCTGTCGGCCTCTTCGAACACGGCGAGCACCCGCGAGCGAAGCCGCTCGGCCTCTTCGAGCGAATAGAGCGGCATGGAGTGCGCCTCCGCGCCTGGCGTGCCGAAGAAGTTCGCCTGCGACCCTGCCGCGAGCACAAGGTAGTCTCCCTGGTAGGTGTCGCCGCCCTTCGTGGTCACCGTCCGCGTCTTGGGATCGACAATCATCACCTCCGCCAACTTCACGTCCACATTGGGGTGGCCGCGAAGCACCTGACGAAGGGACGTGGCGACATCGCCCGTGCCTAGCTCCGCCGTGGCGACCTGATAGAGCAACGGCTGGAACTGGTGGTAGTTGTTCTTGTCGATCACCGTGACGCGAACGGCGTCGCTCTTGGCCAGCTTGCGCGCGCATGCCAGTCCGGCAAACCCGCCGCCCACGATCACGACATGTTTTGGCGTTGTCCTGGTGTTCATCGGCTGTCCTCCACCATCAGCATGATCAGGCAGCTTTGTCGTGCCCGGCGCTTTCCGAGGACGCATGCATCAAGGGCGCATAGTGCTGCGTCATGATCGGTCCGAGCGTGGCGGTGACCAGTATCAGGACGAACACCACGTTGAGAATGCTTCGGTCGATCAACCGTTGGCCCGCGGGGTTGAACGTGTCGTACCCGACAAGCGTGGCGGCGAGCGTCGCCGCGACCTGCGGCAGCGTGAGCGACCACATCGTCATCTGCGCGGCTCGGGTGTAGTTGAAGACGCGAGCGGCGATGGCCGCGGCAATGCCTTTGCCGATGATCAGCGCACCGACAACGGCCGCCGCCAGGCCGAAGTTGTCGATGATGCTTCGCACGAACGCGATCGGATCGATCAGAAAGCCGGTGACGACGAAAAAGAGCGGGATGAAGAGGGAATTGCCGATGAACTCCAGCTTCTCCTTGGCCGGTTTGTCTTGAACGGCGCTGTTGACCGCCAGACCCGCGAGGAAGGCGCCGACGATGCCGGGGAGCTGGACGACGCGAGTCAGCGGCGACGGCGGTCGCCATGATCCCGAGCATCAGGACGAAGTACGCCTGCTCATCGTCCTCTGCCTTCTTCAGGAGGTATCTGCCTCCGCGACCGACGCTGAACAGCAGCAGCGGGATGAAGACGACGATCTCGATCAGTTGCCTCACGAGACCGGAGACCGAAAAGCCTCGTTCAAAGGTCGAGACGCACATCGCGAACACGACGAGCGACAGCGTGTCCGACAGCACGGTCGCGCCCACCGTGACCGTGACCGGCTCGAGTCGATTGGCGCCGACCTTCGTGACGATCGACAGTCCCCAGCAGCGTGTGCGACGCGAGCAGAGACCCCAGCACCACCGCCGTCACCGTTGGATAGCCGAACAGGAGGCCGACCGCGGTGCCCAACAGCAAGGGAAGGCTGGTCGTGATGAGACCGAAGGTGATCGCCTTGCGCTGCGCGCGTCGAAAGAGGGCAAGGTCGACCTCGAGGCCCGCGAAAAACATCAGCAGCAGTTTGCCAAGGTCTGCAACGAAGTCGGCGATGGGCCGTCTGCGTGCCAAACACGTCGAGCACGTGCGGGCCGAGCACGACGCCGCTGAGCAGCAGGCCGACGACCGCCGGGAGCCGCACCAGTCGCGACAGCGCCGGGACGCCGAAAATGATCGCCATGCCCAGCGCGAACTTCGTCAGGGGCGGCAAGCCAGCGCATGCGAACGTATGAATTCAAAAGCGTCCATCGCTGCCTACCGCTCGCCTATCCACGCAGTGGAGATGCGGCTTTCACGATCGCGAGGTGAACGGCCAGGAATGTGACGGCGCCCCACACGGCGATTCCGAGCAGGGCCAGTGCCATGAGCAGGAGCGGCCGGTCGAGCAGCGCCCCGACCGCCGCGAGACGCGTCAGCGGTTCCTGCAGGCTGGCGACGCGCTGGAGCGGCGCGTCCAGGGCGGCGACCTCGTGCATCGTGCTTTTGAGATCGGCGACTGCGCCGAGTTGCTCCCGCAGAGCGGCCACGCTCTCCATGGAGTCGCGCAAGGTCGCCACGTCGTCCAGGCTTGCACGCATCAACGCGAGGCGTTCCATCGGGTCACGGAGCGCCGCCGTGGCATCGAGGCTCGGCTGGAGATTCACCAGGCCGGTCATCGGCTGTTTGAGGCCGCCGACGGCTGTCAACTGCGGTGCGAGGTCAGCGACTGCCTGCAGTTGCGGGGCGAGACGCGCGACGTCGATCATCGGCTTGTCGAGCGCAGCGACTGCCTCCAACCTCGGATTGAGGCTCGCCAGAGACTCCATTGGCGCTTTCAATCCCTCGAAACTCTTGATGCCTTCTTCGGTGACGCGTGACGAGCGCTTCACGACGTCGTTGTTCGCAGTAATGGCGATTGTGCTCGCCGTGATGGCGTCGAGATTCCTGTGAAGCAGCGTGGGCAGTGAGCAAGCCGTGCCGCTGACAATCACGAGCGCCAGGATGGTTCGAGTGACGGTGCCGGACATACATCTTCCTCCCCGTCCAACATCGGTACGTCTCCACACCAATGTGTGCGCGCTGTCACAGCAAGATTGAAACCATCTGGTGTCGCCATCAACGAAGAAGGCCAGTGGGTGCGAATCTCAATATGTTGTGAATGACGGGCAGCAGTGGGCGCTTTGACGCGCGCCCACCGTTCGTTTCCCGCGCTTTCTTGCGGCACACGCTTTGCCTGCGCAGGAGCGCTGCGACCGCGAACCGTCGCAAAGAAAACCGCGCGAGAATCATATGAACCTGTGCCAACTGGCAAAGCAAGCCATCGTCCTCGTGCTCGCCATCTGCCTGATCGTCTCATCCTCACCGAGGGCATCTGCGCAATCGGCGCAAGCCGGCGGCAATGTGCCGGCGGGAGTCGATCCGTGGCCTCGTGTCACCACGGCCAACGGCGCGACGATCTCCATTTATCAGCCGCAGCTCCAGAGCTGGACCGGGAACATGCTGGACGCGTTTTCCGCGGTCACGATCAGGACGCAAGCGTCGAAGGCGACCAACTACGGCGTGATCTGGTTCACCGCGCGCACCGAGGTGGACAAGGTCAACCGCGTGGTCACGCTCGCAAACTTCTCGTTGAAGAAGCTGAACTTCCCGACGTTGACCAACAACGGCATCGCGTACCAGACGGCATTTCAGGGGGCGATGCCGTGGACGCAGAACATGCCGCTCGACGAACTCGAATCGGCTCTGTCGGCCGCGTCGATCGACCAGCCGCAGCAACGCGTCGCCGTCAAGAATGATCCGCCGCGCATCATTTTCAGCACGACCCCGGCGGTGCTGGTCCTGATCGACGGCCGGCCGGTGCTGCGTCCGGCAGCCGGCGGCCTGCAGCAAGTGATCAACACGCGCGCGCTCATGCTCTTCGACGCGTCGAACGGCGCGTACTACCTGGCACTGATGGACGGCTGGGCCGAATCGTCCTCTGTCGACGGGCCGTGGTCGCTAGCGAAAAATGCCCCCAGCGCAACGCTCGCCACGATCAAGGCGACGGCCCTCAGACTCAATCGGAATCAGGTGATCGGCAGCGAAGAGCAATCGTTGAGCGCCGCCTACGCAGACGGCGAAGCGCCAAAGGTGTACGTCAGCACCGTCCCGGCCGAGCTCACCCTCACTCACGGCGAGCCGGTGTTTGCGGCCGTCCCCGGTACTTCACTTACGTACGTGTCGAATACGGCCAACGACATTTTCAAGGACAGCGACACCGGACAGGTACTATCTGCTGATCGGCGGCCGCTGGTTCACCGCGCCGTCCATGCAGAGCCCATCGTGGACGAACGAGCCCGCCACGAGCCTGCCCGCGGACTTCGCGAAGATTCCCACCTACAGCCCGAAAGCCGACGTGCTCGTGTCGATTCCGGGCACACCACAGGCGAAGGAAGCGCTGATCGCCAACCAGATCCCCCAGACTGCCACGATCTCGCGCACGGCCGCCCAGTTGAAGGTGAAGTACGACGGCGCTCCAGACTTTCAACCCATCCAGGGCACGACGATGAGCCACGCGGCCAATTCGGTCACGCCGGTCATCTCCATGCCAGGAGGCTCATACTACGCGTGCCAGACAGGCGTCTGGTTCGTGTCGAAGTCGGCCACCGGACCGTGGACGGTCGCCACATCGGTGCCGCTCGATATCTATTCGATTCCGCCAAGTTCTCCCATCTACTACGTCACCTACGCGAAGATCTACGGCTACACGCCGACCAGGGTCTACGTCGGTTATACGCCTGGGTACTACGGCACCGTAGTCTCGACCGATGGCGTGGTCGTCTACGGAACCGGCTATGTGTATCCGCCCTATATAGGAGCGGCGTCGTGGGTTCCGACACCATACACATACGGCGTCGGCGCAGCGTTCTCGTGGAGCGAGACGTCAGGCTGGGCTCTGGGGTTCGGCCTTGGTTTGACGGCCGGAGTCCTGAGTCCGTGGTGGGGACCGGTGGGGTACTGGGGCTGGGGGGCGACGGCGCCAGCCTGGGGCTGGGGCGGCTACGGAGGCGTCGCATCCTCGAACTTCTACGGACACTGGGGGAATGCCGTCTACTCCGGCACTCGCGCCGCATGGGCCAACCCCGTCACGGGCAACATCGGCGCAGCATCGAGAAGCTCGTTCACCAACCGGGCGACCGGGACGAGCGGCGTCGTCGGACGGGGCGCGAACTTCAACGCGTACACCGGCAACTACGCGGCGGGAAGAAGAGGGGCCGCCTATAACCCGTCCACGGGAGTGGTGAAGGGTGGGGCGCACGGGGTGTACGGCAACGCCTATACCGGTCAGGCCGGCAGCGTGAACAGAGGATTTGCCTACCGGCCGAGCACCGGCAACGGCGTCGCATACAACGGCAACAACGTCTACGCCGACCACAACGGCAACGTGTTCCGCGCGAGTCCCTCGTCCGGTTGGCAGCAACTCTCCAACGGCGGTTGGCGAGGTGCGGACTCGAGCATCGGATCGTCGCTCGACAACCAGGCGTTCGCGCGCGGCGTGGGCAGCCAGCGTTGGGGCAATTTCAACGCGGGCGGCTTTGCCGGCAGCTTCGGCGGGGGCGGACTCGCCGACCGAGGCTTGGGCGGCGGCGGCTTGGGCGGAATGCGAGGCGGACTCGGCGGCGGACTCGGCGGCGGCGGCTTCCGTGGTGGTGGCCGCCGATAGCGGCGTGAAGGGCGGCGGTTACGCCAACTCTTCCCACACGCGTCACAGGTCGACGATCACATCGACGGCCGTTTCCATGTTCTGCATAAAAGGGCGCTCACGGCCGCAGCGCACTAGTCTGCGCTGCGGGCGTGAGCTTCAGCAGCTTGCCATTCTGGCTATCGGTGAGCACGTACACGGCACCGTCCTGGAACACCCGAACGTCGCGAATGCGCTCGTTCAAGTCCCGGAGGAGCGGTTCCTCGTTGACCACCTTGTCGTCCTTACCTAACTCGAGACGCAAGATCGCTCGACCGGCCAGCCCCCCAACCAGTACGCTCGTCCTCCACTGCGGGAACAGACTGCCCTGATAGAACGCGAGGCCCGACGGCGCGATGATGGGGTCCCAGTAATAGCGCGGCTGCTCGAGGCCTTCCTTCTCCACGATGCCCTCGCCGATCTTCGTCCCCGGGTAATTGATGCCGTGCACGACGATCGGCCAGCCGTAGTTCTTGCCTCTTTCGATCAGATTGAGTTCATCGCCGCCGCGCGGTCCATGCTCGGTTTCCCACAGCCGTCCGTCCGGCGCAAACGCCAGCCCCTGAGGCGTCCGATGGGCCATCGACCAGATCTCGGGCAGGCCGAGCGATGGATTGCCAGGCGCGGCCTTTCCTTCCGGTGTGATGTGGACGATCTTGCCCAGGTATGTGTCGCGCTGCTGCGCCTGCAGCGGAATCGGATCGCCCGTGGAGCGGTCGCCGATCGAGACGAACAGATTTCCGTCCTTCGGATCGATCGCGATTCGAGCACCGACCTGGGCGCCGGCGCGTTTGGTCACGGGGACGGTCTGAAGCAGGGTGGTCACCTTCGAGAGCGTGCCCGCGTCTTCATCGAGAACGGCGCTGGCCACCGTCAGCGCGGCAGTGTCCGCGTCGACGTCGCGCGAGTACGTGAAGAAGATTCTGTGGTTCGTCTGATAGTTCCGATCGAGCGCCACATCGAGCAGACCCTGCTGTCCCCGCACATAGATCGGCGGCAGGTTCTCCGTGATGGTCTTGAGCGACGAGCCGTCGCGGTTGAGAATGCGGAAGCGGCCCGGCTTTTCGGTGATGAGAAACCGTCCGCTCGGCAACAAAGCCACCGCCCACGGAACGTCCAGGTTCGAGGCGATCGTTGTGACGCTGACGTCCACGGTCTTGTGATAGGGCGCGTGGGTCTGGCCGGGAAACACGGGATGGTCGGTATCCAGTTCCGGCGGTCGCTTGTCGATGGGCTGGCCTTCGACCCTGAAAATCTCGAACGGTGGCCGCTCTTGCGTCGTGTTCCCTCTCCCTTGCGTCTGCGCGGTACCTTGCGTCTGCGCGCCTAGCATGGCCGAACTCATCAAAAGCGCCGCCGCGATGGATGCAGTATTCGTTGGCTTCATTGAACGTCCTCTTGCCCCCAATAGTACATGCACCGGCTTCTCGGCGCGGAGCAATACGACCGGATCCGAGGCGGCAGCGCGACGGGCTGGTAGATAGCAGGCGGCGAGCGCGACGACGAGGACCGCCGCCGCCGTCACCCTGTAGGTCAACGGGTCTCGCGGCGCGACGCCGAGCACCGTGAGCAGAACGCCGTCGCGGATGACAACGACGAGCAGGCGTCGTGGCGACGGCTTCAAGCGTGCGTGCCGGCGAGAGCGGCATCGACGGATCGGCCTCACGCACGATCCGCATCAACGGGGCGGCCAACGCCGCAGGGTCTCCTGTGGTTCGCGCGACGAGAAACCCCGATCGCAGCGGTATCTGTTGCCACGACACATACACGCCGCCATGTGCCGGTGTGTCAAGGCCCGAGCACCGGATGTCGCGGACGACGTCGAATCGTCCCACAGAATGTGTTCCCTTCCGTGGTAACATTTAGTTGTTGGGGCAAATATCGGCGTGGCGGATGCGTGTTCATCACGTGGAAGGGTGATCATCCGCCGCGACACGTCCATGTTTATCGCGACGGGAAGCTGATCGTGAAGTGGGACCTGGACAATCAGAAGCCCATGAAGGGCGCTGCCACGCGACGCATCCTGGCGTTGATCGCGGAACTTGAATCGGAAGGGCTGCTGTGAAGATCCGCTCTGTCACGCACAACAACCGGAAGAAGGTGTTCGAGGTCAGCACCTCGACGAAGAAGCTCGTCTTCCCATTTTCCAAGGCGAGGCCCACGCCTACCATGCAGGATCCGATCACTCGCCTTTTCGCGGATCAAGAGGCAGGGCGGGAGGCCTTCACGTACGTTCTCCACTCGGGTCGCACCGGCACCGTCCACATCGAGCAGGTGCTCGAATACAACCAGGACCCGAGGTATCTCCGCGATCTTCTGCTTTACCGACTCACACTCGAAGCGCAGAAACGAATCGCCGAGAGCCCTCTGTCGAAGCGAGAAATCGTACGGCGACTCGGTACATCCGCGGCGCAACTATATCGCCTGCTCGATCAGACGAACTACCGCAAGTCCGTCGACCAAGTGCTGGCGCTGCTGCAGGTTCTCAATTGCGAAGTTGACCTGGTCGTTCGGACGAAGACTGCCTGAAGGTGATTTCAGACATGGTCGCTCAACGCCGCGCGGCCTCGACGCCCAGCACCTGCTCGAGCCACGGCTGCCATTTCGCGCGAATCGTTTCGACCTCGGTGGGTGTCTTTCCGTAGACCGACAGCATTGTATAGACGTAGTAATTGCCTCATCGTGCTTTCCCTCCAGCTCTAGAAGGCGTAAACGGACCGCCGAAACGGACACCGGGGGAACCCGTTAGAATGCGGCTGTTTTGAGCACGACGCACGAGGTAACGGTGCTCCTCAGAGCCTGGCGCGAGGGATGCCGATGTGATCCGGCTGGACGATGCGCTGAAAGCGCTCGCGTCCCGGGACGACCGCAAGGGCCGCGTCGTCGAGCTGCGAGTCTTCGGCGGGCTGACCGCCGACGAGACCGCCGTTGCGCTCCAGGTCTCGTCGAAAACCGTGCTGCGCGACTGGGAGTTCGCCCGGGCGTGGCTGCAGCGGGAGTTGGCGCGCGAGGCTGGACGTGACGTCTGAGCGCCTGCGCCAGATCGAACGGCTGTTTCAGGAGGCTCGCCAGAGGACGCCAGGCGAGCGCGAGGCGTTTCTCGAGCGCGCGTGCGCGGACGATCCCACGTTGCGTCGCCAGGTCGAGTCCCTGCTGGCGCAGCCGCCGGCCGGCGCCATCGACACGCCGGTTGGCGGGCTCGTGGCGGAGCTCGTCACGCCTCCTGCGCCCCGGCTCGCGCAAGGCTCATCGGTCGGCCCTTATCGCATCGAGAGCCTGCTCGGCGTCGGCGGCATGGGCGAGGTGTACCGCGCGCACGACACGACCTTGGGCCGCGATGTGGCGATCAAGATCCTCCCGCGGCACTTCACGGCGAACCCGGAACGCCTGGCACGCTTCGAGCGGGAGGCGCGAATGCTCGCCGCCCTCAATCATCCGCACATCGCCGCCATCCACGGGATCGTGGACACCGAGGGCGTGCGCGGGCTGGTCCTCGAGTTGGTGGAAGGCGAGACCCTGGCCGATCGGATCCGGCGCGGACCGGCGCCGGTCACAGACGCGCTCACGATCGCGCGGCAGATCGCCGATGCTCTCGACGCAGCGCACGAGAAAGGGATCATTCACCGGGATCTCAAACCCGCGAATATCAAAGTCAGCCACGGTGGCGTCGTGAAGGTGCTGGACTTCGGCCTCGCGAAGGCGGCACCCGGCGAGTTGCAGTCGACGGTGACCGTGGGCAGCACGCAGGAAGGGACGATCCTCGGCACAGCCGCCTACATGAGTCCGGAGCAGGCGCGAGGACAGGTGGTCGACAAGCGCACCGACATCTGGGCATTTGGCTGTGTGGTGTACGAACTGCTGACCGGCCATGTGGCGTTTCCAGGCGACACGGTGCCGGACACGATCGCGGCGATCCTGGGACGCGAGCCGGACTGGGCGCGGCTTCCTCCGACGACGCCGCCGATGGTCGCGCGCCTTCTGCGGCGCGGCCTGGAGAAAGACCCGAAGCAGCGTCTGCGGGATATCGCCGATGCACGCGCTGAGCTCGACGACGCGTTGGAGAGCGGGAAAGCGCCGGCGATGGTGGTGGGACACGTGCCCGTTGTCCCCGCTCGTTCGCGGTGGGGACGATGGGCCGCGATCATGTCGATCGCGTTCGCGTCGGCTCTGGCTGGGTGGGGTGTGGGGCGCCTCAAGCCTGCTCCAGACAACCCGTTGTCCAGGGCGACGTTCACCAAGTTGACGAATTTTGCAGGCGATGAAGCCGAGGCAACTCTCTCGCCGGATGGCAGATTCGCCGCATTTCTTTCCGATCGCGATGGCCCGCTCGATGTGTGGCTGACACAGGTGGGTTCGGGACGCTTCGTGAACCTCACTCGGGAGAGCCACATGCCGGGGTTGAGACCGGTGCGAAACATCGGTTTCTCCGGCGACGGATCGGAAATCTGGTTCGGCGGCGCGCCCGTCGGGCGCATGCAGATCATGCCGATGATGGGCGGCCCGCCGAAACCCTTCTTGGGGGACCGGGCGGTTGAACTGGTGTGGTCCTCCGATGGCGCGCGGATGGTGTATCACACCGACGCGCCGGGAGACCCGCTGTTCGTCGCAGACCGTAGCGGCGTCGGCGCCAAGCAGATTTTTGTCGATCCGATTGTGGGAGGGCACCTCCATCATCAGGCGTGGTCGCCTGATGGTCGATGGATATACTTTGCGCGCGGCGTTCAAAGCACGCGGCAATTGGATTTGTGGAGGATCGCAGCCAGCGGCGGACAACCGGAACGGCTCACCGATCACCACGCCTATGTGGCTTTCCCGACACCGATCGACAATCGAAACGTCCTTTACATCGCGCAGGATCAAGACGGCTCGGGACCATGGTTGTGGGCGCTCGATACAGACAGCCGAGCGACGCGCCGGGTCGCGTACGGAACGGAGCAGTACCAGTCGATTGCCAGCAGCGTCGACCGTCGCCGTCTCGTGGCGTCGGTGGCCAATCCGAGTGCGAGCCTGTGGACCGTGCCGATCCTCGATCGCCCTGTTGAAGAGGGAGAGGCGAAGCCGATGGCTCTGCCAACAGTGCGGGCGCTCGCGCCACGGCTTGCCGGGCGGTCGCTGTTTTACTTGTCCTCGCAGGGCACTGGTGACGGCCTGTGGCGTTTCGACGACGGCAAGGCTGTGGAGATCCTGAAGGGATCAGACGAAGCGTTGTTCGAACCGCCGGCAGTCTCGGCCGATGGACGCCGGCTGGCCGTGACCCTGAGGCGCGACGGCAAACGGCGCCTCCACGTCTTATCCGCAGATGGCGGCGACCTCCAATCGCTCGCGGAGCCGATTGACATTGACGGATCGGTTTGCTGGTCGCCTGATGGCAAGTGGATCGTGGCGGGCGGCGTCGACGATGGTGGACCTGGGCTGTTCAAGATTCCCCTGGACCACGGCGCGCCCGTCCGGTTGACCGCCGGCAGTGCCCGCGATCCGGTGTGGTCGCCGTCGGCAGATCTGATTGTGTACACCGGAGCCAACGTCAGCGTCGACGCGCCTCTGTTGGCGATTCGAGCGGACGGTACGAACGTCGAGATGCCGGCAATTCGGCTTCGGGTTGAAGGAAAACGGTATCGATTCGTTCCAAATGGCCTGGCGCTCGTGTACGCGCAAGGACCGTTTCCGGCGCAGGACTTCTGGCTGCTCGACCTGGCGACGAAAAAGTCGCGCCAACTGAGCCGCTTCAACAACTCCGCTGCCACGCAGTCCTTCGATGTGACCGCCGATGGCAAGCAGATCGTGTTCGACAGAGTGCGGGAAAACTCGGATGTCGTCCTCATCGACCTTGCTCGGTGAAGCGCCCGAACCGGAGCCGTCGGAGTCTTTGTGGCCGCCTCGTCCTGATCGCGCAAAAGGAGCACACAAACATGAAGCCAAAAAACACGATCTGCCTCTGGTTCGACAAGGACGCGCATGAGGCGGCGCGCTTCTACGCCGTCACCTTTCCGGATAGTGAAGTGACCGCTGTTCTCAAGGCGCCCGCTGATTACCCGGGCGGCAAGGCGGGCGATGTACTGACGGTGGATTTCACCGTTCTGGGTATCCCCTGTCTCGGTCTCAACGGCGGCCCGGAGTTCAGGCACAGCGAGGCTTTTTCCTTCCAGATTGCGACGGACAATCAGGAAGAGACGGACCGCTACTGGAACGCGATCGTCGGCAATGGCGGCAAGGAAAGCCAATGCGGTTGGTGCAAGGATCGCTGGGGCCTCTCCTGGCAGATCACCCCGCGCGCGCTCACCGACGCGCTTGCGGCTGGTGGCGGTGAGGCCAAGCGTGCCTTCGAGGCGATGATGCCAATGAAGAAGATCGACATCGCCACCATCGAGGCAGCGCGGCGGGGCTGACGTGGACGGCGACTCCGAGCCCAGGCCGCCATCCCGTCATGGGGCCGCCGCTCAGCGGGGACTTCTCCCCTGCTCCGCGAAGGCCTGCGCGATTTTCACTCCAACACCAGACGTGTCCGCGTACGAGATGTTCGAGATCACGGACACGACAATCCCATATTCGGGGAACGTCATGAGAGACGCCACCATCCCGCCCAACGAATCCCCGTCGTGACCGACGACGCGCGTTTGTTTACCCGCCAGCGCTACGGTCTCGAGGTCCCAGCCCAGACCGTAACCCGTCTCCTCCCCCGTGGGCAGTCGCTGCGACGTCTGGAGCAATTGGACAGTGGCGGGTTGCAGCAGCGTGCCGCTGTCGATCGCCTGAGCGAAGCGCACCAGATCCGACGGTGTGGACAGAAAGACGCTGGATCCGGCGTAGCAGGAGTAGTCGAGCGGACGCATCAGGTCTGGACCGTAGCGAGGATTCGCCGCGAACCTGGGAAAGTAGAACGTCGCCCGATCCGGGATCGGATCGGGCGCGGAGTCGGCTTGCGTGTGGTCCATGCCCAGCAGCCCGAAGATCTTCTTGCGCATGAACGAGAGGAATGGCTCGTTCGTGACGTCTTCGACGGCCGCGCTCACCAGAATCCAGCCGTAGTTCGAATAGCGGTACTGGGTCCCCGGCTCGAACACCAGCGGACGATCCTTGAAGTACTGCAGCGCGTCGACCGGCCGCTCGCACCGCTCCGAGAACAACGGTCCTTCGTCGCCGCTGTCGCTCCTGACGCCGGCCAGGTGCCCCATCACCTGGCGCAATGTCACCGGCCACTGTTTCTCTGGAAATTCAGGCACGTAGGTCTGGATCTTCTCGTCGAGCTTCAGCCGGTCCTTCTCCAGCAGCAGTCCGACGGCGGCCGACGTGAGCGCCGTGGAGGCTGTGCCGATCCTGAACCGCGTTTCAGGCTCGACGCGCACCCGTTTCTCGAGATCCGCCCAGCCGAAGCCTTCGGCCCACACGATCCCGCCACCGGCACCCACCGCCACCGACAACCCGGGCAGGTTCTGCTCGGTGAGAGCCGCGCGGACGATCTGCCGTCCCTGTTCCACGGCGTCGGCCCGCTGTGGCAACGGGGCCGAATGCGTCACGGACGGCACGTCCTGAGCGTTCGGGTGCAGGGGTGTCGCAGTAAAGCTCACATACCCCCAAAGCCCCAGAATCGCCACGGGTATCAAGCCGACGGCCACGACGATCACCGCGAGCCAGGTCTCGATCCGCCTTTTCGACACAATGTCTCTTCAGCAGGATCAGCGCGTCAACAACTGGATCAGCAACGTTCGCCACGGTTGCGCCCTTCTGGCCAGCATCAGCGATCCGGAGCCTGAGGCTGCGCTCAGGAGAGTTATGCAACCGACTATGACGGCGCCACCCAGCAGCATCAGCGGGTGGTTGTAATTCGGTGTCCCCATGGCAAACGGGAGCGTGCCCACCAGCAGACCAGCCGCCGTCCCCCAGGCGCCGGCTCGGGCAAGCGACAACTCATCGAATGCTCGACGGCCCTCTGCAATCCCAAGCATCGCGGAAAAGATCGCCCCGCTCAGGAAGCCCGGGAGCACCCCCATCACCACCCACGGTTCATCCATCGACTCATCCGGATCCACGAGCACCCCTATCAACACGCCAACGGGCGCCCATACCACGGCCCAGGTCAGGCCCACCAAAACGGCGCTGCGTAAACGTCTCAGCCACTTCTTCATTGACTGCCTCCTGAGCTCATTCCAGCCGGCCGCATCCAGACTTTACAATACAAAGTCCTCTGTGTAAACTGCCGTATGCGCATCCTCCGAGCCGCTCACCTCGGCATGTGTTTCGGCGTGCGCGATGCCATCGCACTCGCGCTCCAGCACGCCGCCGCCGGCCCGCTCACGATCCTCGGTGACCTCGTCCACAACCCCACCGTCCTGAGCGCCCTCGAAGCAAAGGGCATCGCGGTCGCGCACGACGTCGCACGCGTCACGACGCCGACCCTGATGGTAACGGCGCACGGCACGTCCGAACGGACCCTCGCGCGGACCCGCGCCCTGGGGCTGACGGTGGTCGAAGCGACGTGCCCGCTCGTCCACGTCGCGCATCGCGCCGTCGCGACCCTCGCGCGCGAGGGCTACCACGTCGTCATCATCGGGCAACACGATCACGTGGAGGTGCGCGGCCTCACCGGCGATCTCGATCGCTTCGACGTCGTGCTCGACGACGCCGACGTCCTCGCGCTCGAGGAGCATCCACGCCTCGGCGTGGCGGCCCAGACAACGCAGGCGGTAGAGAGAGTGCGGCACCTCGTCGACCTGATCCGACGGCGATTCCCGCAATCGGAGGTGCGCTTCCTCGACACGGTGTGCAAGCCCACCAAGGAACGGCAGTCCGCGGCGATTGAGATGGCACGTCAGGCCGACGTCGTCATCGTCGTCGGCGGCCGGTCGAGCAACAACACCCGCGAGCTGGTCAAGACCTGCGCGCGCTTCTGCGCCCGCGTACATCAGGTGCAGACCGACGCGGACGTCTGCCCCGAATGGTTCGATACCGCGACGATCGTGGGACTGACGGCCGGCACCTCGACGCCGGACGATGTCATCGACCACGTCGAGGCGCGCATCCGCCTTTGCGCAGACGCTTCCGCCTCCGCTCCAGCTTCGGCGGACAAGTCGGCGGGACAGGCCCGCCAAATCTCGGAGGAGCTGCAATGACCGATCACCTCCCTGCACCCCACCGCGCAAAGTCCGCGCGGCTTGGGCCCCGTCCGGAGCGAACGCGCTGGGCGATCGTCGTGGCCTTCGCGATCGCGATGGCCTGGGTGGAAGCCGCCAGCGTGTTGTACATCCGCGCGCTGGTCGATCGAATCGAGCCGTACCAGGCAGACCCGCTGCCGATGCACGGGGCGTTGGGCAACGTCGAATTGTGCCGCGAGGCGGCCACGCTTGTCATGATCGCCACGTTGGGAGTACTCGCGGGGCGCACGTGGCGCCGTCGCGCCGGTTACGCGGCGCTGGCGTTCGGCGTCTGGGACATTTTCTACTACGTCTTCCTTCGCCTCATCTCGGGGTGGCCGAGGACGCTGCTGGACTGGGACATCCTGTTCCTGCTGCCTCTTCCATGGTGGGGACCCGTGCTCGCTCCGGTCAGTATCGCGCTGGTGATGATCCTGTGGGGCACCCTCGCGACGCAGTCGCGTGACGATGCGACCGACGCCGGCTGGGCGAGTGCGCTTGCCTGCGTCGGGATCGTGCTCGCGCTCGCGGTGTTCATGATCGACGCGTGGCGGGCGCTGCCGCACGGGCGTGACGCGGTCCTGCGCGTGCTGCCGGACGACTTCAACTGGCCGCTGTTCTGGGTGGCGGTGCTGCTGATGGCGTCACCGGCACTTCATCAGGTTGCCTTGCCCGCGAAAAGGTCTGTATTCCGGCGGCTCTGACTCTTCACCCTCGACCACGACCTCCAGCGTCTCCGCAGGTCGACAGCAGTCGCCGCTCTATAATCACCGTCCAGCCCATGAGTATGTTGCCAGGCACCCGCATCGGCGCCTACGAGGTTACAGCGCAGATCGGCGAAGGCGGAATGGGCGAGGTGTATCGGGCGACCGACAGCCATCTCAAGCGGTCGGTAGCGATCAAAGTCCTGCCCGCCTCGGTGGCCGGCGATGCGGATCGCCTCGCGCGTTTTCAGCGCGAGGCCGAAGTGCTTGCGGCACTGAATCATCCGAACATCGCCGGCGTGTACGGACTCGAGAAGTCCGCCGACGTCACCGCGCTGGTCATGGAGCTCGTGGAGGGCGAGAATCTCTCTGCGCACATCGCGCGCGGCGCGATACCAGTCGCCGACGCGCTGCCGATGGCGCGCCAGATTGCCGATGCACTCGAGGCCGCGCACGAGCAGGGCGTCGTCCATCGGGATCTGAAGCCCGCGAACATCAAGGTGCGTGCGGACGGCACGGTGAAGGTGCTCGACTTCGGGCTCGCGAAAGCGATGGACCCCGCCGGTGCGGCATCGGCCAGCAGCGCAATGACCTCGCCGACGATGACCCGCCTCCGCCAAGGCTACGGCGAGGCAGGCGCCACCGAGTTGGGGATGATTCTCGGCACGGCCGCATACATGTCGCCCGAGCAGGCGCGCGGGAAGGCCGTGGACAAGCGTGCCGACATCTGGTCGTTCGGCGTGGTGGTGTACGAAATGCTCACGGGCCGGCGATTGTTCGACGGCGACACGACGAGCGATGTCATCGCATCCGTCCTGACGAGAGAACCCGACTTGTCGGCCGTTCCAGGACCCTGGCGGCGCCTGATCGGCCGCTGCCTCGAGCGTGATCCGCGCAAGCGCTTGCGCGATATCGGTGACGCGTGGCTGCTGCTCGACAACGAAGGCGTCCCGGTTGACGCCACGCCACGTGCGCGCGGCAGGATCGTATGGCCGTGGGCACTGGGGGCGCTGGCGGTCAGTGCCGTCGCGACGTGGATCGCGTTCACTTCGAGAGAGCTCACGGTGGTGCCGGCACCCGTAGCCATGCTCGAGCCTCCGCCGCCGGGGACCCAGTTCTTCAGCCCGCCGGCGCCCTCTCCGGACGGCCGGTGGCTGGCGTGGATCGCTGCGGATGCGGCACGCAAGACGCGCCTGTGGACGAGGCAGATCTCCGAGACCGCACCCCACGCGGTCGAGGGAACGGACGGGGCCACGATGGCGTTCTGGTCGCCCGACAGCCTGCAGCTCGCGTTCGTGGCGCAAGGCCAGGTCCGTCGCACGGCGCCAGCCGGCGGCTCGGTTTCGCTCGTCGTTGCGGCCAACCCGTTCAGCGGCGCGTGGCTGGCCGACGGCGACATCCTGCTGGCGATGACCGGCAAGGGCCTGATGCGTGTGCCGGGCACGGGTGGCTCACTTCGGCCGGCAAGTGGCTTTACGTCGGAGGCCTTTCGCGACCTTCGGATCGAGAGTCTCGCTGCGTCGCCCGACGGCCGGTGCCTGCTGTTCAACCAGTTCGGCGGGGAAACCGGCGTCTACGTCGCCCGCCTCGACGGCACAGGCAAGCGCCTGCTTTATCCCGGTGAGCGGTCGTCGGCCGTGTTCGCCGGCCCGGACCTGATCGTGCGGGAGGACGCCAGCGTGCTGGTGGCCCAGCGGTTCAATTGCGCCGACCTGAGCCTCGTCGGCGACGGGTTCCCAGTGGCGCAGAACGTCGGCGCCAACAACTTTGCGGCGGGCGCCAGCGGTGCGTTGACCTTCATCGCAGGTGCCAGGGGCGTTTCGCGGCTGACCTTTTTCACTCGCAGCGGCACGCCGGCGGGTGTGGCAGGTCCGGACGGCGAATACACGGAGGTCGCCATCTCGCGTCGGGGCCGGTGGCTGGGATTCGTGCGACGTGACCCTGCCGATGGCAATGTCGACGTGTGGCTGCAGGCACTCTCTGGCGGAGCGCCAAGCCGGCTCACATCCGATCCCGACGTCGATCACCTGTTCACGATCTCGCACGACGAACGCGAGGTGGTGTGGGAGGCGCACGCGAAGGGCACGCTGAACCTGATGCGTCGGTCTGTGGACGGATCGTCGCCGCCGCAACTGGTCCGGATTTGGGGCAGGGGCGGTGGTCCGTGTGATTGGTCACCCGATGGACGGACTGTCGTGTACCGCTCAGACGACGGACCGAGCGGATCCAACCTGTGGGCGGTGCCGATGGGCGGGTCGGGCGACCCCGTCCGATTGACCCAGCCGGGGTTCGGCAGTGACGACGGCCAGTTTTCGCCGGATGGACGCTGGCTCGCCTTCACCGGAGAGGCGACGGGCGAAAAAGAGGTGTACGTCCAGCGCATCGACGGCACGAAGTTCGTCGGCGGTCCCGTGCGGGTCTCGGAGAGTGGCGGCGAGTGGCCCTTGTGGCGCGGCGACGGCGCGGAGTTGTTCTTCATGAGCCGCGGCGCACTGATGGTCACCGAGTTTCATGACAGGAGCGATCGCCCCGTCGGCTCGCCGCGAACCCTTTTCACAATCACCGGGTCCGGCGGCTACGCCGTGACGCCGGACGGACAGCGCTTCGTCGCGATCGTGGGGGTGACCGATCCGACGCCGCTGCCGGCAACCGTCGTGCTCAACTGGCGCGCGAAGATCACCGGCAAGCCGTGATGTCCGGTCCTCGGCCACCGGCGCCTAGCCCTGCTGATGGCGTCACCGGCACTTCATCAGGTTGCCTTGCCCGCGAAAAGGTCTGTATTCCGGCGCTGACTTCACCGTTGACCACGACCTTCAGGGTGATCGCTCTCCTCTGACCGCAGCGCTGGTACCCTGTTGACGCCACTTGGCGTGGTTGAGGGAGCTGGCCTTACCCATGGAACGCATTCGCGAGAGCTTTGCCCGACAGGGGTTCATGCGCACGATCGGTGCCGTTCTCGAATCGGTCGAGTCCGGAATCGTAACCATCACCTGCGGCTTCGACGAAGACCTGACGCAGCAGCATGGATTGTTTCATGGAGGTGTCGTGGCGAGTCTGGTCGATGTCGCCTGCGGCTATGCCGCGTTGTCGGTCCTGCCCGCCGAGCGAGAAGTGCTGACGGTCGAGTTCAAGGTCCACTTCCTGAAGCCCGCAAAGACAGAGCGGTTGATCGCCGTGGGCCAGGTCGTCCAGGCAGGTCGAACGCTGACCGTGTGCGAGGGCTCGGTGTTCGATGCGACACGCGCGCGCGTGCTTGCGCGAATGACCGCCACGATGATGGCGGTTGCCGCGACTTCCTCCTAGCATCTCGCTTCAGCCAGCGCCACCGCGTCGGGACCCGCAGGAAATCGAAGTTGCCCTGACGCATCGTTCGCGGCACGGTACACCGCCTCGGCCACGTCGGACTCCTTCGTCACCGTCGTCACCTGCGCAAATGACGCGAGGATGGGCGTCGTGAACGCCGCGTAGGCCTCGGGAAACAGCCCGCTCATGCGCGATCCCCCGTTGCTCGTGAAGCGCGTAGTGGGCGCATAGCCCGGCTCGACCAGTTTGACCCGCACGTTGAACGCCGCGAGCTCGTGCGCGAGTGATCCGGTGAAACCTTCGATCGCCATCTTGCTCGCGGTGTAGGCGGCCGCCAGCGGCATCGGCGCCAGCGTCACGCTCGACGTCACGTTCACCACCACCCCCGACATCCGCGCGCGAAGCTGAGGCAGCACCGCCTGCGTCATCGCCATCACGCCGAAGGTGTTGGTCTCGAACACCTCGCGCACCGTCGCCATCGGCGTGGCCTCGAAGACACCGACCACCCCGATGCCCGCGTTGTTGACCAGCACGTCCACTGGCCCACACGCCTCGAGCGCGGCGGCGATGCTTTCGGGCTTCGTGACGTCGAGCGCCAGGACGCGGAGCCGTTCAGACCTGGGCAGAAGGTCTTCGCGCGGCGTTCGCATGGTGGCGACCACGTTCCAGCCCTGTGCGTGGAAGTGACGCGCGGTCTCGAGTCCATAGCCGGAAGAGCAACCTGTAATGAGCACGGTTTTCATGTCGACTCCTTTCATGTCACCCACGATAGCGGAGCCAAGCCGGACGATCTACAATTCGGAGTCCATATTTCATTCGCGATCGTCCAGTCATGAACACGACCCCCTCTCGGAAGTCATCACGCTGCTTCAGCCGCGCGCCGTGTTCTCGAGGCGGATCAGCGGCGCCGGCCGGTGGGGTGTCCGCTACTCCGCCTTCGGCCAGCCGAGCTTCTGCGCGGTGCTCGAGGGCCGCTGTCGCTTGACGGTCGATGGCCACCGTCCTCTGACACTCGAGGCAGGCGACTTCGTGCTGCTGCCGGCGACGCCAGGTTTCACCATGTCGGGCTTCGAGCCGGCGAAATTCGAGCGCTTAGACCCGAAGGTGATGTCAACCGTGCTGGGTGAAGTCCGCCATGGCACGCGCGGCGGGCGGCCCGACGTGCGGTTGCTCGGCGGCTGGTTCGTGTTCGACTCGCCGGACTCGAGGTTGCTGGTGTCGCTGCTCCCATCCCTGGTGCACGTCCGCGGCATCGAGCGGCTGGCGGTACTGGTGAGCCTCGTCGGCGAGGAGGCGAGCGAGAGAAGGTCCGGCCGCGATCTCGTGCTCACGCGCCTCGTGGAGGTGCTCCTCATCGAAGCGCTGCGCTCGGCGCCGGGTGACGACGCGCCGCCGGGGCTGCTACGCGCCCTGGCCGATCCGCAGCTCGCCCCAGCGATGCGGCAGATGCATGGCCAGCTCGCGCGCTCGTGGACCGTCGCCCAGCTCGCGAAGACGGCCGCGCTGTCGCGCTCGGCGTTCTTCGAGCGCTTCACGCGGACGGTTGGCCTGCCCCCGATGGAATACCTGCTTGCCTGGCGGATGGCGGTCGCGAAGGGTCTGCTCCGCCGCCGCGACCTCGCGATCGCCGAGGTCGCCGAACGCGTCGGCTACGGCTCGGCGAGCACCTTCAGCACCGCGTTCAGCCGTCACGTGGGCCGGCCTCCAGGTCGCTACGCGCGCGAGGGCTCGCAGCCCGACACGTGAGTCTAGAAAAGGAAGTGAATACCGATGCGCGCGGAGCGCGGGAGAGCCGGATGCGTGTGGATATCCGCCACACCGGCCGCGGGTTCGCCGGGCAGGCGAGACGCGTAGAAATAGTCGATGTCGGACACCTTGGCGTCGAAGAGGTTGAACGCCTCCAGCACGAGACGGGCCGTATTCGACAGCCGGTATCCGACTTCGCCACTCCAGATCGTGGTGTTGCGCGAGGTGACACTCCCGTCTTCGATGAGCGGACGCGGCCCAAAATGACGAGCCCGGACGCTGCCGAACAGTGACTTTCGTGGCTCAACCGTCAGGCCCGCCGAAATCACACGGTCCAGCGCGCCGGGAATCTGCGTCCCTGCCGGATCGTCATCCGTGAAACGCGCGCGAGTGAGCGCCAGATCGGCGTCTACCGTTATCCACGGCGCCAGCCGCGCATAGTTCGTCCACTCGAGTCCGACGCGGCGGCTCGGGCGACCCGCTTCGGTGGTCCCGGCGTCACCCACGAACAGCAGCTCGGAGTCGATACCCAAATACCACAGGGCCACAGTCGACTGCAGACCGCGAACGCGAACCGATCGAAAACCGATCTCTGCACCCCTGGCCCGAACGAGCGGCGTCACGCGATCAACCGATTGGCCGCTCGCTGGATCAACGCTGATGACGGCGCCGCGTGCGTCGTTGCTGTGAAATCCTGTGCCGGCGTTCACGTACAGCTCGGTGCCGTGCCAGGGCGCGAAGATCGCGCCAAACTTTGGACTCACTACGCCGTCCGAGCCATCTCCTGAGTTCCGCGGGTTGTCCGACGACACCGAAAACTGGTAGCGATCCGCACGGAGCCCGAATGTCGTGCGAAATGTACGGGTCCACTCGATCTCGCTTTGCGCATACACCGCAGCCATCGTCTGACCGACCTCGTCCTCGCGCGTGGTCGAAAGCCGCTGGCGGGCGGCCGTCCGATAAAGGCCGACTGGATCGAGCCAATCCCGGCGCAGCTGCACGCCGACCGCGCTCTCGGTGTGGCGCTCGAAGAAGTGGCCCAGCCGGCGATACGTCAGCCGGCCGCCGGCAGCGACCCGGCGCTCAGCCTGCTCGAACTGGTCGCCGTGTTCCGGATCGTCGAGGAAGTACGTGAAATTCGAGAACAGGTTCAGGCTGTTGTGAAGCAGAAATCCGGTCGCGCGCAGCGATGAGGGGCCGTTGGAACGCTGGTACTCGGCGGCGAGGCTCTCGCGGTTCGCCTTCCCACCATCACTGCCATCGAGGGAACCGGTCCGCGAGATGAGCCCCCTGGCGATCGCCCGTGCCGGGACCTGGTCGGTTGCATTCCAGTCGGCCCGGTATCCCATTCCGGTGAGGGAGAATCCGTTGCGATTGTCGCCGCGGCTGTACCGCACGACGCCATTGAGCTTGCGATAGCGGTCCGGCCGCACCCAGGGTCCGTCGTTGTGATTCACCTCGAGCGCGCCCAGGAGATGACCTCCGGCCACGCGCGGCGAGGCGGCACCGAACACGCGTCCCCATCCGTCATGGCCCGTACTCGCGCGGACGATCGGACGTTCGAGCCGATTCACGTAGTTGATGTTCGCCGCGCCGGCCGCCGAAAAATCTCCTTCGTCCGCGAAGTACGGCCCCTTCTTGAATTGAACACCGCTCACCAGCTCCGGAATGAGAAAGCTGACGTCGGCGTATCCATGCGCGTGCGCGCCGGTCGGCGTGTTCACCGGAACGCCGACGACCGTTGTCGAGAAATCGGTCCCGTGATCGAGATTGAAGCCACGGAGGTAGTACTGATTCGCCTTGCCCTCGCCGCTGTGCTGGCTCACGATCAGGCCGGGCACGGTTTCGAGCACTTCGCCGGCGCGCATCACCGGCCGGGCGTCCAGCTGGGCGGCAGTGACGGCTCCCTGGCTGGCAGCCGCAGCAATTCCGACGAGGTTGGCCGCGGGATCCTCGACATCCGCAACGTTTCGAAAGGTACCGGTCCCGGTGACGATGACGTCGGCCCTCAGCGACAGCGTCATCACCGCGTCGGCCGAGACGGCGGCGCCGCTCGTCACTGTGAGGGCCCGCCGAAGCACGCTGAAATTGAGAAGCCGGAACGTGAGCTCGGCGTTGCCCGGCGGAACCGCATCGAAGCGATAGCGGCCGGTCTCGTCGGTGGTGGCGGTCAGCTCTTGCGCGTTGACGATCAGGTCGATCGCGACTCCTGGAAGCGCGGCGCCAGTCTGATCGAGAACGCGCCCGCTGACGCGGCCCAGCGGCTGGGCGTTGGCGTTGAGCGTGACGCAGACGAGAATCAGTGCGACAACCGTCATAGTCCGCATCATGAGCGCTGGGTTACATGCGTAGCGCTGTGGGCTGCTCTCGTCGTCCGGCTGTTCCCGCACCTCGATGTATCCTACGCGGCGTCCGCCTGGTCGGATTGGGAAACTTGAAAGAACTCGAACAGCTCCTTGGCCTGTTCGTCGTCGCCGTGTTCCTGGCGGGCCTCGCGGGCCGCGTCGGCGCGCCGTATCCGGTATTCCTCGCGCTCGGCGGTGCGCTGCTCGCGTTTGTGCCGGTCGCGGAGTCGTTCACGCTGCCTCCGGAGCTGGCGCTGGCGCTCTTCGTGGCGCCGGTCCTCCTCGACGCGGCCTATGACGCGTCGCTCAGGGATCTCAAAGACAACTGGGCGCCGTTGGCGAGCCTGGTTGTATTCGCGGTCGGATTCACCACCATCGCCGTTGCCGTCGTGGTCCGCGCGCTCATCCCATCGATGCCATGGGCGCCGGCGATCGTGCTTGGCGCCGTCGTCGCTCCACCCGACGCCGTCGCCGCGACGGCGGTTCTTCGTGATCTGCGACCGCCCCATCGCATCCTGACCATCCTCGAGGGCGAAAGCCTGCTGAATGACGCGAGCGCGCTGCTGATCTACCGTCTTGCGGTCGGCGCCGTGGCGATGAACGGCTTCTCCATCGGCGCAGTTGCCCCGACCTTCTTCCTCGCGGTGGCCGGGAGCGTCATCGTCGGCCCGGCGCTGGGGTGGGTCACCCTGCAGGTGTTGGATCGGGTGCAGCATGTGCCGAGCGCGATCATTCTGCAGTTCGCCAGCACCTTCGGGATCTGGTTGCTCGCCGAACAGCTCGGTCTCTCAGGTGTGTTGACGATGGTGTGCTACGCGATCACGGTGGCACAGACGTCGCCCGAGCGAACTCCCGCACGGATACGCATCCCGACGTATGCGGTGTGGGAAACGATCGTGTTCGCCCTGAACATTCTCGCCTTCATTTTCATCGGCCTGCAGATTCGGCCGATTCTCGAAAGCCTGGAAGCGGCGGAGCGCGGGCGGTACTTCGCGGTGGCCGCGGCGGTCCTGGTGACGGTCATCGTCGTACGCCTCGCCTGGCACATGTCCTTCAACGCCGCGATCAGATGGCGGCACCGCCGGTTTGGCTTTCATCCACCGCGGCCCATTCTGCGGCCGACTATTCAGAGCGGTTTGATGATTTCGTGGGCCGGCATGCGCGGGATTGTTTCCCTCGCCGCGGCGCTTGCGCTTCCATCAGGGTTTCCATATCGGGACCTGATCGTGCTGACGGCGTTCTCGGTCGTGCTCGGCACGCTGGTGATCCACGGCCTGACGCTCAAGCCTCTGCTCCGCGCGCTCAACCTGCATGACGACGATCCGGTCGGGCGCGAAGTGCAGGCCGGGCGTGAACGCGCCTTGCGTGCGGGACTCGCGAGCTTCGCGCACGACGAATCGCCAGTGGCGGAGGCAGTCCGGCAGGAGTTCATGGCGCATCTGGCGGAGCAACAACTGGATGGTCGAGAAGGTGATTCCGCGCATTCCGCACACAGCGAACTCCACCGTGGAGCCCTCCGCGCGGCGCGGCAGGCTGTTCTCGCCATGCGCGCGCACGGCGAGATCGGCGACGACGCGTTCCATCTCATCGAAGAGGAACTCGACTGGCTCGAAATGGCCGGTGGCGGACCGGCTTCGTGAGATCATGTCGGCCATGCGAACTGACCTCAAATCCCTCTGCCTCGCAGCAGTTTTGATCGGCGCCGCCACGTCCGCGCGCGCGCAGACGACGATGCTGCCGTTCGACCACATCCATGTGAACGAGCCGGCGGCCGAAGCCAGCCCGTGGTGGGAGAAGAACATCCCGGGCGGACGCCGCATCACGGAGGCGCCGAACCGCATCATGTACGGCGCCGTGCGGCTGATGTTTCTCGGCGCGCGCTCGACCGGCGGCAGCGACGGCAGCGTGATCGAGCACCTCGGCTTCTCGGTGCCCGACCTCGACGCGACAATGCGCGCACTCGCGGCGATCGACACCAAGGTCGTCGCACCGGTGAAGGACACGCCAGGCCTCTACAAGACGGCGATGATCGAGAGCCCGTGGGGCACGCGGGTTCAGCTCGTACAGGATCCCGAGCTCCTCGGACTGCACCACGTGCAGCTGCGCTCGCCGGATCCGGACGGCATGTTCAAATGGCTGCTCGACACGTTCGGCGGCGAGCGCACGAAGCTCAAAGGTCAGATCGACGCGGTGAAATACGCCGGCGTGCCCGGGTTCACGACCGTGTACGTCGTCGCGGCGAAGGGCAGCTCGGTGCCCAGCCAGGGACGCGCGATCGATCACATCGGCTGGCGCTCGATGGGAACAATCGCCGAGACCAAGGCGATGCTGGAAGGGAAGAGCGTGCAGCTCACGAGCCAGCCGCGCCCGCTCGAGCTGCCGAACGGGCCGTCGATCAACTTCTTTTACGTCGCAGGCCCCGACGGCGCACGCATCGAGATCGTCGAACGACCCGGCCTGAAGCCGGGGCAATGACGTGTGTCGAGGTTCATCGTGCTCGCATTGGCCACCGTGGCGCTTCCGCGGGCCCTCGGTGCAACCTCGACGCCAACCTCGGCTTTGTGGCTTGGCATAGCAGCTGCTTCGAAACGCTGATTGCGCTCCGCAACTGGGCGCGCGCTAGAGTCATCCCGTCTCTAGCTCTTCGGGAGTTTCGACGACTGCATGAATCACGCACTCGACGACGTCGCTATTCGCCATCTGGCCCGAGTCGTCGAGTCGTCGGACGACGCGATCATCAGCAAGGATCTCAACAGCACGATCACGTCTTGGAACCGCGCCGCCGAGCGCCTGTTCGGATACACCGCCGCAGAGGCCATCGGCCAGTCGATTCGCATGATCATCCCGGCCGATCGCCAGGCCGAGGAAGACATGGTGCTGGCCCGCGTCCGAGCCGGTGAGGGGATCACTCACTTCGAGACGATGCGTCAGCGAAAGGACGGGACGCTAGTTCCCATTTCGCTGACCGTCTCACCCATTCATGACGATGCCGGCCGAGTGATCGGCGCGTCGAAAATCGCGCGCGATGTCACCGAGCGAACGCGTCTCATCGCTGCCGCCGGCGAGCAGGCGACGAATACCGAGAAGCTGGACGAAGTCGGCGCCGTCGTCGCCTCAACCCTGGACCGCGAGACCATCCTCCAGAAAGTCACCGACATCGCAACAGAGCTGACGCACGCACAGTTCGGCGCGTTCTTCTACCACGTGCCCGATTCAGAATCCGGTGATGGGTACGTGCTGCATACGCTGTCGGGCGCCGCGCGCGAAGCGTTTGCGAAGTCCCCGGGTCCGGGTGCCGCTGCCATGTTCGCTCCGACCTTCGACGGCGAAAGCCCGGTTCGGTTGGACGATGTCACGCACGATCCACGCTTCGGAAAGAGTGCGCCGTTTCACGGGATGCCTCCAGGCCACTCGCCCGTCCGCAGTTATCTCGCGGTACCGGTGAAAGGCGTCACGGGGAACGTCCTTGGCGGTTTGCTTTTTGGCCACGCTGAGGCCGGGGTTTTTACGAAGCAGCACGAACGGCTCGCGCTCGGCCTGGCGTCGTGGGCATCGGTCGCGCTGGAAAACGCGCGCCTGTATTCGGAGGCGCAGGTCGCCAACCGGATGAAAGACGAATTTCTCGCCGTCCTCTCGCACGAGCTGCGCACGCCCCTGAACGCCATCGTCGGATACTCGCGTTTACTGCGCGGAGGCATCCTATCTGGCGACAAGGCGGCGCGAGGTCTCGAGACGCTCGAACGAAACGCCACGTGGCTGACGCAAATCGTGGAGGACGTCCTCGACGTGTCGCGGATCGTGTCAGGGAAGATGCGCTTGGACGTTCAGCCGGTGGAACTTCCGCTGATCGTCGACAACGCGGTGGCCACCATCCAACCCGCCGCCGACGCGAAAGGGGTGCGGCTTCAGACGTTGGTCGACCCGGGCGTCGGCCACGTCTCCGGCGATCCCGCCCGGCTGCTGCAGGTCGTCTGGAATCTGGTGTCGAACGCAGTGAAGTTCACGCCCAAGAAGGGACGCGTCCAAGTACGCCTCGAGCGTGTGAACTCCCATGTCGAACTCGACGTGAGCGACACCGGGATGGGCATCAGCCCGGACTTTCTTCCGCATGTCTTCGAGCGGTTTCGTCAGGCGGAGGCCGGCACCACCCGCAAGACCGGCGGCTTGGGACTGGGCCTGGCCATCGTTCGCCACATCGTCGAAATGCACGGTGGCACGGTAGAGGCGTCCAGCACCGGCGAGGGACAGGGCGCGACGTTTCGGGTGCGGCTCCCTCTGATGATCGTCCATCCGGAAGCGGTCCCGACACGCCGCGAGCATCCCCGGACCGAGCGCCGCGAGGCCTGGACCGGACTCGGCGACTTGAGCGGAGTTCGCGTGCTCGCCATCGACGACGAGGAGGATGCGCTCACGTTGCTGCGCGTCGTAATGGAGGCCGCCGGCGCCGAGGTGACAACGCTGAACTCGCCGGTGACGGCGCTCGAGCGGATCGCGGAGGTGAACCCGCAGGTGCTGGTCGTCGATCTCGGCATGCCGGAGATGGACGGGTTCGAGCTGATCATGCGTCTGCGGAAATCGAAGGACCCGGCGATTCGACGAATTCCAGCTGCTGCGCTGACGGCGTTCGCGCGATCCGAAGACCGAACGAAGGCGCTGCGGAGCGGTTTCGAGATGCACCTCTCCAAACCCGTCGACCCTGGAGAGCTGGTGGCGTCTGTCGCGAGGCTCGCGCGAGGGGCGGACGCCGAACTCTAGCGCTTCGGCCGCCGACACCTATGCGCGGAAGGCCGGACGTCGCTCAGCGCGCAAGCCGGAAGCCGTAATCGTTGTACCGAAACGACGGATCGAGCTTGCTGCGGAGCGTGACGCGGCACAGCGTGTAGACATGTCGCCACGCGCCGCCACGCGACGCGCGACGGATGCCGGCCGGTGGGCCAGTGGGATTCCGCTCGGGCGATCGACTGTCGTACTCCGCGTCGTGCCAGTCGGAGCACCATTCATGAACGTTGGCAGCAATGCCCAGCAGGCCGAAATCGGTCGGCTCGCCGAGCGTGACCGGCCACGGGCCGTCGAGCGGACCGCGGCCGGCGTTGGGAATCCACGCGGGCATCACGTCGCCCCATGGAAACAACCCGCCGTGCTCCCCGCGCGCGGCGAACTCCCATTCGGCTTCGGTCGGCAGCCGCACGTCGCGGCCGTCTCGAGCGGAACGCCACGCGCAGTACGCGACCGCATCGAGCCAGCTGACGCCGACCACCGGCAGATCGGGTTTCATGAACGGGGGATGCGTCCAGTCGCGCGGCAGCTCGTGCCCGGTCGCGTCGATGAAGCGCTCGTATTCAGCGCGCGTTACCGGGCAGACCGCGAGCTCGAACGGCTCGACGAAGACGCGATGCGGCGGCCGCTCGTCGGGCTGGCCGCGGTCGGTCCCCATCGTGAACCACCCGCCCGGGATCGGCGCGAATGCCGAGCAGACCATCGAGGCGTCCCCCATCGACATGCGACGATCATAGTAGGAGCGTCGCTATTTCGTTGCGGCGACTGAACGGGTTTCGAGATTGTTCTTCAGCGCGAGCGCGCCTCGCTCAATCAAAGGCGCGAGGTTGCCGCGGATGTCGGGGGGAAGGAAATCAGTGATCCATATGAACTGACAGCGTCCCGGTCCTGCGTCGACGACCTGCATCGACGCGTGGTGGTAGGTCATTCCAGGACCGTCCACAACCGAGTACGCCACGCGTCGTCTCTCATCGTCGACATCGATGATGCGCTCGCGGACGACCATGCCGTTGGCGAAGCGGACGGTGCGGATCTCTCCCTCGAGGTGCGCATCAACGAGGACGGGAGCAAATAGTTTGTGCGCTTCTCCGACGAGACGCAGTGCCGCCCAGACCTTGTCACCGCCAACCTCGACCGCAACCTGATGATGGATCGATGCCATGTCGCGTCTCCTCGTGACTCGACGATCCCGGCCGTCTAGTTTATCGGACCGGCTCGAAGAGCCACGTTGCTTGCAACGACGTTGCCCACCTCCTGCTCGCCGCCGAGCATCACGACGTGATGCGTGAGAGAAGGACCACAGAATGGATGAGGGCGATACCGTCCACACGGCATCTGCGTTCACATGAGCACGATGACGTTGAGCACCGCGACGCCGAGCGTGAGCAGCACATAGCCTGTGGCGGCGTACCGAACCAAGTTCAATTGCCGCTCTGCGCTCCAATCGGTGAACGTCAGCAGCCTTCCGAGCACGGGCAGCACGAGAATGCCGTGCATCATAGTCGCATGCGTCGGTTTCAGCGCTCCGCCGATCTCGTACGCCGCGACAGCGTTCCCCGCGAACACCTGCCTCATCCCGATGCCGATCATGACGCCGCCTACGACCATCGCGGCCGACAACAGCACGAAGGCGACCTGGACGGCGAGACGAAGACTGGCCGGCACCGCAGCATTCGGCCGAAACGCGACGACCGTCATTGCAGCGATGAGGAGCACGAGGACACCGCCGCCGGCCGCAAGACCGCGCGTGACGAGCGCGTCAAATGAGGTGGTCACGTTGAAGTGCGACGGCACACCGCGCCACGCCTGCAGGGTGACGAGCACGGCCTCGAGTACCGACGCCGCTGCAAAGACGGAAACGAAGACCACTCGAGTGCGGTCCGGCAGGTTGAGAAACGACGCCACCCAGGTAAAAGCTGCTGACCGACTCCAGCCCGCGTGGATGAGCTCCACTATAATCCGCAGCACGTGGCCGACAGGCGGGCGTCGGCAGAGTCAGTCGGCTCGGAGTGCCTCGAGCGGGCTCGCAGTCGCCGCTCGCCGCGCCGGCACGAACGACGCGACCAAACACACCGCAATCAGCACCAGCGCCGTGAACCCGTAGGTCAGCGGATCGAACGGGTTCACGCCCAGCAGCAACGTGCGCAGCAGGCTCGCCACGCCGGCGGCCATGGCGATCCCGACAAGCGCGCCCGGCACGGCGGAGCCGCGCGCCGAGCGCCATGCGGATGCCAATTTCATGTGTCCGCTGCGTGGCGTCGTAGGCGACGACCGCATAGAGCCCGATCGACGCGAGGATCAACCCCAGCGCGCCGAAGACGCCAGCGAAGAGCGCGCCGATCCGGAAGATGAGGAATGCCTGGCCGTATTCGAGGTAGTCGGCCATGGACTGAAAGCGATGCGCAGGTACGTCGGGATCGACGGCTTGAAGCGCCAGACGCACCGTGTTGGCGAGGTCCGTCGGTGCACCGGTAGTCACGATCTCCAGCGTCGCCGACGCAGGTGTGGCTTGCCCGAGCGGCCGGAAGAGCATCGCTCGCGGCACTTCCCAAAGCAGGATGTACTTTCCGTCCTTCACGACGCCAATCACCTCGAGCACATCACCCGTCGGACCGAGACGGATCCGTCGTCCCACTGCAGTGGTGTTCGCCCATAGCTGCCGCGACAACGTTTCATTGATGACGACGACTGGTGGCGAATCGGCGGTGTCGCGATCGTCGAAGGCCCGCCCCGCGACGAGCGGTACGCCAGCCACGGCCAGATACTCCGACGACACGCTCACCTGCAGCGACGTCCGATTCTGATCCTCTCGCGCCGCAACCGCTCCCTCTGGCTGGACAGCGGTCTGGTCCTGTTGATAGCTGAACGGCACGCCCGAGATCCATGCGACGGCACGAACGCCAGGGAGGACGGCCACCCGTTCTCGTGCGTCCCGATAGTAGGACCTGCGCTGTGCCGCTGTGTACGTTTCGCGTGAAAGATCCACGCGCGCCATCAGCACGTGATCGGAGCGGAAACCGATGTCCGCGTTTCTGGCGCGGTCCAGCGTCCTCACAAACAGACCGCCGACGATGAGGAGCACGAGCGACACGGCGATCTGCGCGACGACGAGCAGTTCGCGAAGCCGGCCTCGTCCGGCGGCTCGCTGGCCTCCGGTCTTGAGCAGCGACGTGACATCGGCGCGCCGCGCATAAAGCGCCGGCGCCAACCCGGCCATCACGCCGGCGGTGACGGCCACCAGAAGCGTCACGCCGAACACACGCCAGTCAAGGCTGAAATCGACGCGCAGCGGCGCCTCGAACGGCAGGCCGGCAATGCCGTTCTCCATGGCCGCCGCGGCGGCCATCGCCAGCGCGATCGCACCCACGCTCCCGAGGATCGCGAGCACGACACTCTCGGTGAAGAGCTGCCGAACGATTCGCCCGTGTCGCGCCCCCAGCGCCCCGCGCAGCGCCATCTCCCGCCCTCGCGATGCCGCGCGAGCCAGCAGCATGTTCGCGATGTTGGCGCTCACAATGCACAGGAGCAGTGCCGCGAGCAGCGCGAGGACGCCGGCAGCGACGTGAAACATCGACCCGTTCTGGGGAACCGGTCGCGCGTGCGTTTCGGGAACCACTCGCAGCGCGTTGCTGGTGTTCGTCGCGGGAAACAGGCGCGCCAGCACGTTGGCCTTCCCCGTCAGGGCGGCACGCGCCTGGGCGAGCCCGACGCCTGGCCGCAAGCGGCCGATCACTCCAAGCTGGTGGCTGTCCCGCGCTTCGAAGAATTCCGTGCCGGCCGAGCGATCCTGTTTGAGGCGATCGACCATCGACAGCGGCACGAACCCGGAAACGCGAAGCAGCGACTCGAGGCCGGTGAACCGCTCCGCGGCCACGCCGATGATCGTGAACGCCTCTCCATTCATGCGGACGCTGCGGCCGACGACGGACGGGTCGCCGGCGAATCGACCGCGCCAGTATTCGTGCGCAAGCACGATGACCGGCCGGCGGGCGTCGGCCGGCGCCAGCACGCTCCCCACTGCCGGATGGACTCCGAGCAACTCGAAGCTGTTCTCGGTGACCGCTTCCACGACAATCCGCTCGATGCCGTTCCCGGCGTCGAACCACGCGCCCTGCGGCTGGTACCCGAGCAGCCCGGCAAACTGGTCGGTCAGCTCCGCGTAGTCCTGCAGATCGCGAAACGAGACCCCGTGCGGCATCTCGATGTGCTGATCGCCAAGCGTGGCGATCGAGACGAGCTGCTCAGGTCGATCGACAGGGAGCGGCCGGAACAGAAACGCATTGATGATGGTGAAGATGCTGGAGCTGGCGCTGATGCCGAGGGCCAGGGTCAGCAGCGCCGCTGCCGTAAAGCCTGGCGTGCGCCGGAGCGTCCGCAGCGTGTAGGCGACGTCCTGCCGCAACATGCTGGCGTGCTGGCGCGGCGCCGTCGTCAACAGGTCCTGAACGGTCTCGAACCAGAGACGCGCCACCGCGCGGATCGTGCCCTCGCTGCGCGCGTCCTCGTGCTGCGCCTGGAATACCTGCTCCATCTCGCGGCCGTGCTCAATCCTGAAGTCGAACGGCAGGAGGCGAAGCAGGGCGCGGAAGATCCGGTTGCGCCGTGATGGACGTCCTCGTGTCGCGGCCATGCGGCTTAGTGGCCTACGCCCGGCGCGGCCGGAGATTCTTGGCGCGCGCCATCTCGACGATAGCCTCCAGCCGCGCCACGTCGGCGGCGGCCACGTTCCGGCCGAGAGCGGTCAGCCTGTAGTACCGCCTCCGCTCGTCGTCGAGCGCGGGATCGGGACGCTCGTCGCTCTCGATGATGAGCCCGTCGCCGAGCGCGCGCTTGACCAGCGTGTACAACGTTCCGGCGCTGAGCCGGACCGTGCTGTCGGTGCGCCTCGCGATTTCCTTGATGATGGCGTATCCGTGCTTGTCGCCGTCGACGAGCGCCAGCAGTGTGTGCAGCATGGGCGCGGAGAGCGGCAGAAAGTGATCGACGGGACGGTGGCGGACGGCCATGGGCGGCACCTCAATAGCTAACGAACCGCTCGACTATATCGTTAGACGATATAATTGTCCAGCGGGTTCATCGCGCCGCCGCCACGAACCGAACCAGCCCTCGAACGTCCGCCGGCTACACTGCTCTCAGCACCGACATCGGCGTCACCCCCACCGCCCTGATCGCCGGCACGAACAGAAGCAGGCGGTAGATCCGCATCAGCGTGTGCTACTCACAGTGTGAGTATAGCCACACTGCGTATAGTTAGACGATGCGACGGGCCCTTAGCTGCCGGCGTCGGCCCCGATACCGGTCCGCAGCCGCTCGATCGCGTATCGCGTCAGCTCGTCGACCACACCCGGCTCGCGCAGCTGGCCATCGATGCCGAGCATGGCCACCCCATGGACGACCGCCCAGACGAACCTGGCCATTTTCACTGTGTCCTCGGCGCGCATGACCGCGTCACGCTGCAGCGCGGCAAGAGCGTCGACGAGTGCCTGGAACGCGCCCGCCGCCTCGGCGAGCAGCTCCGGCTCGCACCCCTTCGGGTCGACGAAACCTCCGAACATCACGCGATAGTGCGACGGGTTGGCGACCGCGAAGCGGACGTAGGCCACCCCCATCCGCTCGAATGCCGCGCGTCCGCGCCCGCCGTCCTCCCACGCGGTGACGAGCTCCTGGCGCAGCGTGCGGAACCCTTCGGTAGAGACCGCCGCGAGCAACGCACGCTTGTCGGCGAAATGCCGGTAGAGCGCGGTGCGCGACACGCCCAGCCGCGCGCCGATTTCGCGCAGGGTCAGCCGGTCAACCCCTTCCGCGCGGATGGTGGCAAGCGCCTCATCGAGGAGCGCGCGGCGCAGGTTGCCGTGATGGTAGGAGCGGGCCGGCTTGCGGGCCGGCTTGCGGGCCGACTTTCGGTTCGCCATCGTTCGTCGAGGCATCTACCTCATCTTACGGGAACGGTGTTGACATCGTCAACATTGTGCGGTATTGATATGTTGACGATGACAACATACGGAGGAGCCGTCATGGATTCGACACCACGCGCCGTCCGATTTGCTGAGGGAGCCCGAGCCAACCTCCTGAAACGCCTGTGGCGCGCGAGCCCGCCGCTGACGGCGGTGGGCGCGCTGATGCTCGTCGCGGCGGGAGCTTCGGTCGTGGGTCTGCTCGTCGATCCGCGAATCATCACCAGGGCGCCCGCCTGGCTCAAGCCGCTCAAGTTCGCGATTTCCTTCACCGTTTACAGCCTCACGCTCGCGTGGATCTGCGAATGGCTGCCGGACTGGCCGCGCGTCCGCCGCGTCGCGGGCTGGACGACGGCGATCGTGTTCGTGCTGGAGATGGCAATCATCGACGCGCAGGCCTGGCGCGGAACGACCAGCCACTTCAATGTGTCGACGACGCTCGATGCGGTGCTGTTCTTTGTCATGGGCGGCGCGATCCTGTTGCAGACGCTGACGAGCGTGGCGGTTGCCGTCGCGCTGTGGAAGCAGCAGTTCTCTGACAGGGTGCTCGGATGGGCCCTGCGTCTGGGCATGACGCTGACCATCGCCGGCGCGATGAGCGGCTGGCTGATGACTCGGCCAACCGATGCGCAGCTTGCCGACGCGCGCGCCGGAGCGCGCATGGCGATTTCGGGCGCGCACACGGTCGGCGGACCGGACGGCGGGCCCGGCCTGCCGGTCACGGGATGGAGCCGGGAGCACGGCGACGGGCGCGTCCCACACTTTATTGGCCTGCACGCGATCCAGGCGCTCGCGCTGATCGCGGTTGGCCTGCGACGATGGCGCCGGTCCGAAACCGTTCGCGTGAGGGCGGTGCTGGTAGCCGCAGCCAGCTACGCGTCGCTATTTCTCCTGTTGCTGTGGCAGGCGCTGCAGGGCCAGAGCCTCGTCGCGCTCGATGCCGCGGCGCTCGGCTCGATCGGGATCTGGGCTGCGGCCACCGTTTTCGTCCTCTGGTGGCCGGGGACCTCATCACGACGACACGTCGGACGTGGCGTGTGTCAGACCTGACCACAGGCGGCACTCTGGATTCCAAAATCTGCAGAGCGGCGAGGCTGCGTGGTGTCCTGCGGTACGGCTCGAGCTGTGGCGCGGCGTCACCAACGATGCCGAGCGGAAGACGCTTCGCCGCTACGAGGCCCTGCTTCCCGACTACGAGATCTCCGCTGAGGTCTGGAGCCGGTCGATACAACTCGCCGATCGTGGACGAGTCTCCGGCGTCACTGCTCCCCTGGCGGATCTACTCATCTTCGCGTGCGCAACGATTCACGGCCTCGATGTCGCGCACGACGATGCACACTTCGATGAGTTGGCGACGCTCGAAGCGTGATGCCCGCACGGCCACGAGCCGCACGAATCGAGCCCCGCCTCTTGCCCGCCCTCGCAGTCAGCAAGCCGTTGACGGTCAGAGATCGACGATGACCTTGAAGCCGCCCATCGACATGCGTTTGACGTCGAACGGCATCGGATCGTTCATCATCTTGGCAATGCGTGGATCTTTCATCACCTTCTTGTTGACGCTGTCCCGATGCGCCCGTGACTTGTAGACGATCCACGAAAAGACCACCGTCTCGCCGGGCTTGACCTTGGCCAGACGCGGGAACGGCATCCCCATCTTTATCTTGAGGTCGTCTCCGACGCACTCGCGATACTCGACTGCACCGAGTTCCTTCCACACTTTGCCCGCCCGCTGGGACATCTGGCGATAGCTCTGCACTTTGCTTCGGGGGATCGGCAGGACAAACCCATCAACGTAGGCCATACCACCTCCAAGGAATCCATGATACGCGCAGTGGACGATCGCTCAGAAGAGAGCGTCGGCGGATTGACTGCTCGAACCGTTACTTCTTCTTCAGCGCCGACGCCCAGTTGGCCCGACGATGAGCCCGCTAGGATGATCGGGCCCGGACTGCGTCGCTGCTGCGCCAGCCGTCGGAGGGACGAACTGGAAATAGAGGAGTCGCTCGCCGTCAGGAGACACGGACGGCTGGATTATACGAGGAACCGCGAACCGCTGGAACGGGGACGGCTGATTTATCCACGGTAGTATCAAGTCTTGGCAGCCCTATGATCTCGTTGACCCGCATCTGCAAACAGTACGGCCGACAGATTCTGTTCGTCGACGCCTCGTTTCAGCTCAACCCCGGAGAAACGGTGGGCCTGGTCGGGCCCAATGGATCCGGCAAGACGACCCTCTTCCGCCTGATCACCGGCGAAGAAGTTCCCGACGACGGTGAGATCTCGATCCCGAAGAAGTTGACTGTGGGCTACTTCCGGCAGGACGTCGAAGAAAGTTCCGGGCGCTCCGTGTTGGATGAGGCGATTCTCGGCAGCGGCCGTGCTGGCGACTTGCATCACGAGCTCGAGCGGCTCCATCAGGCGATGAGCGACCCGGCGCAGGCCGCCGAAATGGACCGCCTTCTGGCGCGCTTCGGCGAAGTTCAGGAGGAATACGAGCATCTCGGAGGCTACGCGCTCGAGGCGCAGGCGCGCGAAGTCCTCCACGGGCTCGGCTTCGACGACGAGCGGATCGACGGCGACGTGGGCGCGTTGTCCGGCGGCTGGAAGATGCGCGTCGCGATGGCGCGCGTCCTCCTCGGGCGGCCGGACGTCCTCCTGATGGACGAGCCGACGAACCACCTCGACATCGAATCCATCGTCTGGCTCGAACGCTTTCTCAAATCGCGATCGGGCGCGCTCGTGATGACGTCGCACGACCGCGAGTTCATGAACCGCGTCGTCAGCAAGATTGCTGAGATAGACGACGGCGAGATCACGATGTACTCGGGCAACTATGACTTCTACGAGCGCGAGCGCGAGATCCGCGAAGCGAACCGCGAGGCGGCGTACGCCAGGCAGCAGGCGATGCTGGCCAAGGAACAGCGGTTCATCGATCGGTTCGCCGCCCATGCGGCCAAGGCGGCGCAGGTCCAGAGCCGGGTGAAGGCGCTCGAAAAGATCGAGAAGATCGAGCTGCCGAAACGGCGGCGGGTGGTGCACTTCGATTTTCGAACGCCGCCCCGCTCGGGCGAGCAGGTCGTGGTGCTCGAGGACGTCGCCAAGTCGTACGGGCGGCGCGTTGTCCACGACGGAGTGAACCTCACGATCCGCCGCGGCGAGCGGTGGTGCGTGATGGGGAAAAACGGCGCCGGGAAGTCGACGCTGCTGAAGATGGTGGCGGGACAGCTGTCGCCGGACCGCGGCCACGTCCGCCTGGGCGCGAGCGTCAAGATGGGGTACTTCGCCCAGGTCTCGCTCGACCTGCTCGACGCGGACCTGACGGTCGAAGAACAGCTCCGCCAGGACTTCCCCACCGAGTCGATCGGCGCGCTCAGAAATCTCGCGGGCGCGTTTCAGTTTTCGGGCGAGGACGTGGACAAGAAGATTCGGGCGTTATCGGGCGGCGAGAAAACGCGTCTCGTGCTCGCGCGCATGCTGCTCGATCCGCCCAACCTCCTGGTACTCGACGAGCCGACCAACCATCTCGATCTCGCGACCAAGGAGATGCTGCTCGAATCGCTGCACGGCTTCGAGGGCACCATGTTGTTCGTCTCGCACGATCGGTCGTTTCTGCGTCGCCTCAGCAACCGCGTGCTCGAACTGGGCGGCGAGAGCGGCACCGAAGCCGAACCGCACGTCTACCCCGGGTCGTACCCGGAGTACGTCGAACGAACCGGCCACGAGGCGCCCGGCGTGCACGCGTGAAATCCGACGGACTCACACGGGTGGACGTGAGCGGGCTTACCGTCCCGGTTCGCCCACTTCAACGGTCCAGTAGACTGGCAGCGTACGTGTCGGATAGACGACGCGATCGTCGCACGTCTGGTATCTCAGCGCACCGAATATCCGAATTACCGTTCCCGGCTTTACGTCCTTGTCGATCGTGACATCGTGATCGATATTGAATGCTGAGGTGTAGAGCGGCACGCGCTTCATATTGCCGGGATTCTTTTCCACCGTGGGAATTTCGTATACCGGCTTGTTGACCTTGAACTGTTTCGAGGCCGAGAGCAGGACGAACGCCCCTGTGAAATTCTTTGCACCCGGGGCGTACACGCGGATGTCGTCGTCTGGAGTCACTTCCAGCTTGAGCCTCACCGTGCCGCCCGGTTCGGTCCTCGGACGGTCCGTCGTCCCCTTGGCTTTGACACGATCTTTGGATCCGTCCGTGCCCTTTCGTTGGCCGGCATGCCCCGCGATGGCGAACGACAGGCTGACGAGCACAAGTACAGCGCGTACCGCGAGCAGACTCATGTGGACCCCCAAGTGAACGTACGGAGTACGCGTATTATCTTCGGAACTACTTTCTCAGGAGGCTGAAAAGAGACCCCGTTGATCATTGGTCAATCGCCCGGTACTGGGCAGGGTTTGTCACCGACTTGAAGCATATGTGCACCGTGAAGAGACTGTGATCCCGCCGCCGAAAGCGTAAGTGGCGCCCGCGAGACATCGCCGCCGGAACGTGGACTGACCGCGTTTTCGCTGGGCACGGGCTTTGCGCGGCAGTCCTTCCATGGTCCGCTCGATCCCTCTGTGGATGATGCTTCTCAGCCTGCCGCTGGCGGGCGCCTGCGGAGTCGCGGCTAGCAAGACGTCGGCGTGTGACGGTCTCGTCTATGAGGCGAAGGCCGGCGCCACGCGGAAGCAATACCTTCCCTGCGCCGGTGAAATGGTCGCGACGCTCGACCGGCTGGCGCCACAGATCGAAAGCATGCTCAAGGGCGACGAGAGCGCGCGATCGGACGCACGGGCCAGCGTGCAGGAGCTGCGCGGTCTGCTGAGGAAAGCCGGAGGGCGGAAGCTGCTGGAGCGGTGGAACGACCGCGCCTTGATGAACCTGAACGTCGACATCTGGAACGCGGCCACCCATCATGATGCGTGCATGATGGTCGCGATCCAGCTGTTCGGCCGGGCGCCTCTCGGCGACGAGAAGATGCGCGAGCCCGCACGGTCGGAGTGCAAGGCCTATCGATCGTCGTACCAGGAGGCGAGAAGCGGCTATCGCCGCCTGAAGTAGGCGCGCCGCTGCACGAACGACGGGATCTCTTGGACCGTGGACCGGCTCACCGGCTCCATCAGATAGAGGGTTCGCCCGTTTCTGGGCCGGGCCATTCTCGATCTCCTCGGTTGAAGACCCATCATGATGAGGCGGCGTCCCCGGTCAAACCGCAAGTCGTCACGGAAGCGCCGTTTTTGTCGGACGCTCGTCGATGCCATGCTCGAAGCGGACGGTTTCTGATCCCACCCGAAAACTCGCGCCGTCCGTCAGCGCCACCGTGCCGTCAATGCGTTCGCCATCCAGCCATGTGCCGTTCTTGCTCCCGAGGTCCTCGATCGATGCGCCGTGTTCAGTCACGTGCAGCCGAGCATGGTGACGCGAGACCGAGTCCGCATCCATGTGAATCGCACAGGCGCGGTCGCGACCGATCACCGACTCGCCGGCGGGCACCGCGAATGATTCTCCGCGCCAGATCAACCGGCTGACAGGTGTCCCGATGGCCGGCGTGTGGCCGTCCACGGTCGCCTCGCCGACGAAGGCGTAGCCGACACGATGCAGCGTCCGAATCACGCGGCCATCTTCTGACGTATCGCCGAGCGCTTTGCGGAGCTGCGTGACGAGCGCCGCAAGGCTCGTCTCGGAGACATGAACGCCGGGCCAGAGCGCGGCGTGCAGTTGCGCATGCGGTACCGCGTTTGGCTGGTTCCTGACGAGGATCAGCAACAACTCGAACGCTTTAGGCGGGAGATGGAGGTCGATCCCCTCCCGCCGCACCACGCGCGCACCTTCGTCGACGACAATCGCACTCACCTTCCGCAATGCCGCGGATTATACGAGACGGTCCTGGCCAGCTCGGCCGTTCCATGGCGATACCTTCCAGCGACGACTAGAATCGTGTCGACCCGATGCAGTGTCCCGCCTGCCGGCGCGACGTCCCGGACTCGAGCCGCTTCTGCCTGGCGTGCGGTGCCCCCGTCGATCTGTCGCAAGTACGGACACTGACCGTCGCCGTGGCCGATCGGCTGCCTTCGTCGGACGCGCTCGACGGCGCGCAGTTCATCCCAGGCACCATGCTGGCGGACCGCTACCGCATCGTCGGCCTGCTGGGCCGCGGCGGCATGGGCGAAGTCTATCGCGCCGAAGATTTGAAGCTCGGCCAACCGGTCGCGCTCAAGTTCCTGCCTGGAGCCATGACGCATCGCGCCGACCGGCTGGCGCGCTTCCATCAGGAAGTCCGGCTCGCCCGGCAGGTCTCGCATCCCAACGTGTGCCGCGTTCACGACATCGGCGAAACCGGCGGCCAGCACTTCCTCTCGATGGAATACATCGACGGCGAGGATCTCGCGTCGCTGCTGCGGCGGATCGGCCGGTTGCCATCGGACAAGGCGCTCGAAATCGCCCGTCAGCTCTGCGCCGGCCTCGCGGCGGCACACGACAAGAAAGTACTGCATCGCGATCTGAAGCCAGCCAACGTGCTGATCGACGGACGAGGGCGGGCGCATCTCGCGGACTTCGGGCTCGCGAACATCACCGACGAGCGGCGCGACCCACCGGAGATCGCGGGCACACCCGGCTACATGGCCCCCGAGCAGCTGGCAGGAGGCGCAGTCACCACGCGGACCGATGTGTACGCGCTCGGTCTCGTGCTGTACGAGATGTTCACCGGCAAGCGTGCGCTCACCGTGGACGGTGCCGTTTTTGGCGCGCGCGCGCAGAATGGCGCGCCTCTGGCCAGCCCGTCAACGCACATTCCCGATCTGGATCCGGCCATCGAACGCGTCATCCTGCGCTGCCTCGAACGGGATCCGGCCCGCCGCCCGTCATCCGCGAACGCCGTCGCCGCCGCATTGCCCGGTGGCAACCCGCTCGCGGCGGCGCTGGCCGCCGGCGAGACGCCGTCGCCTGACATGGTTGCGGCGGCCGGGGAACCGGGCACGCTATCGCCAGCGATCGGCGCCCTCTGTTTTGGCGGCGTGCTGTTGGGACTGCTCCTGCTCGCCCCCCTCACCCGTGACGACGTCAGTTTGATCGCGCTGACGAAGATCGAGCACGGACCACGGACGCTCACCGAGCGCGCCCACACGGTGCTGCGAAACCTGGGCTACGGGGATTCGGCGCGCAACGAAGTCGTTGGATTCACGGCCGATTCCGACTACCTGCAGTACATCGACGAGCACGACCGATCGCCGGCGCGATGGCAAGCGCTCGCGGCGCCGCAACCATCAGGACTGCTCTTCTGGTATCGCCAAGGTCCGCGGCTGTTGGTGCCTATTGGCGGCACCAACATCGTGACGCCGCTGAATCCTCCGATCACGCGGGCTGGGATGGTATCGCTGACGCTCGATCGCACGGGCCGCCTGGTCAGCCTGCTGGCGGTCCCGGCTCAGATCGACGTGTCGCGCGACGCCGGTGACGGTTCCGCACCTGCACCTGATTGGACACCGCTGTTCGTGGAGGCTGGCCTGCCCTTCGACCGCTTCGCGGCGGCACGGCCGCGGTCGATGCCGCCGGTCTTCGCGGACACGCGCGCCGCATGGGAGGGCGCCTATCCGGACCGCCCGGAGGTGTCCATTCGGGTCGAAGCGGCTGCGGCAGCGGGACGGCCCGTGTACTTCGAGATCCTCGCACCGTGGAGTCGGCCCCGCAACGAAGGTCGTCAGCCGGGCGGCACGTCCGCCGAGCGCGTCGCGCTCTTGATGCGCTCGGTCGTGGCACCGACCGTCCTGATCGTCGCCGTGATCCTGGCCGTGCGCAATCTGCGTAAGGGCCGCGGCGATCGCCGCGGCGCCATGCGGTTGAGCATCTTCATTCTCGCCGCCGGCGGGTTGAGCCACGCGCTCGCAACGGGCGACCTGCAGGTGCTCTACCGAGGACCTGCACTCGTGTTGTTCGTGCCGGGATTGGTCTGGCTGCTGTATCTCGCGCTCGAACCCCATCTCCGCCGCATCTGGCCCGAATCGATGATCGGATGGAGCCGATTGCTCGCCGGCCGCCTTCGCGATCCGCTGGTGGGACGCGACGTGCTGGTCGGCGTGCTCCTCGCCATTGGCAATGCATTGATTCTTGCGCTGCACACGATCCTGCGACGGTGGTCGGGCCGGCCGCCGCAATTCCCGCTCGGCGCGTCCGCCAACCCGTTCGACGGCATCGAAGCGTCGAGCGACCTGCTGCTCGGCGGCCGGTTCGCGCTCTCGCGGATCATCGGTTCGATGGTGACCATTCCCGTGCTGGTGGGAACCATGGCGACCTTCCTGCTCTTGCTCGCGCTCTTCGTCATCTTCCGGCGGCGTTCGCTCGCCGCGGCGGCGATGATCCTGAGCTTCACGGCGTTTTACGTCGTCGCCCACGGCGGCTGGCTGCTCGCCAACGCGCCGCCCGATTACTTCGCGCCGTCGGTCGCTGACGTCGTCGTGTTCGCGGCAGTGCAGACGGCGATCGTGCTGGTGGCCGTCCGGTTCGGCCTGCTGACCATGCTGGTCGCGTCGTTTGTCAGCCTCGTGGTGACGCTGCTGCCGATCGCTCTCGACTCCTCCGTGCCGTACGCCTCCTCGTCTCGTCTCATCGTGGCGACCGTGATCGCGCTGGCTGCATACGGCTGGCACACGGCGCTCGCCGGTCGCCCGATGTTCGGCGCGCTTTTCCCGCAGGAATCAGCCCGGCGCGTGTGATCAGGGAAACCTCAAGGTTTCCTCAAGCTCGAATCGCCTCTCGCGGCGGTATCGTCGCGTTCAGGAGGCGGTGATGAATAGCAACAGACGCTTCGAGAACGTGGCATTCGATACCATCGCGACCTGCACGGTCCTTGTCGGCGCAACGGTGTTCGCGGCGCTGGTGTATCTCCTGATCACCGTGGCGGTGCTTTTCGAATCGGTGGCGGTTCCAGAAATATCGGCCCAGGGCCTGTCGAAGACGCTGGTCGCGGTGTTCGCGCACGCCGACGACGAGGGCGCCGCGGCGCCGGTGCTCGCTCGCTACGCCCGCGAGGGCGCGCAGGTCTACTTGATCGTCGCAACCGATGGCGCGCAAGGCGGGACGCACACGTCGATCCCGCGCGGCGCGGAGCTCGCGCGCGTGCGCAGCGAAGAGGCTCGCTGCGCGACCGACGCGCTCGGGATCCACGCACCGATTCTGCTCGGGTTTCCAGACGCACGGCTCGGCAGCTACATGGAAGATCCCGCGCGTCTCTATCAGTTGACCGCGCGGGTGCAGGCAGAACTGCACCGGCTCCGTCCGGACGCGGTCATCACCTGGGGACTCGACGGAGGAACGGGCCATCCGGATCACCGCCTGGTGAGCAGCATCGTGACGCAGCTCGTGCGGGCAGGGGCGCCGGGGGCGCCGGAGCGTCTGTTCTACGCGTCTATTCCGGTCGAGGGATTTCGTGCGATGAACCCGGCGCGGGGGGCACCACCATTTCTCGTCCCCCAGCCGAAGTATTTCAGTACGCGCGTGGCGTTCACGCCCGCAGACGACGAGGCCGCGCAGCGCTCGATGGCATGCCACCGGACTCAGTTTTCAGACGAGGTCGTGCAGCGAGTCGGCAAAGCGCAGAGCCGCGCGTTGAACGGAACGCTTCTGCTCGCCCCCTTCGTGACCACACACGCGGGAACGGACCTGTTCAAGTCTCAATAGGGATCGTTGCTGACGCAGACGGCTTCACTCGTGCCGCAACGCCTCGACCGGCGTCAGGCGTGCGGCACGCATGGCGGGATAGACCCCAAACCCCAACCCAACCAGCACCGACACGACCACCGCCAGCACAATCGCGACAGCCGACACGTGCGTCGGCCACCCCGCGTACGCCGCGATGCCGAATGACGCCGCGACGCCCAGGATCACTCCCAGCGCTCCGCCGCTTGCCGTCATCAGTGTGCTTTCGATCAGGAACTGGATGGTGATCCACTGCGCCGTCGCGCCGACGGTCCGGCGCAGACCGATCTCGTAGGTGCGCTCGATCACCGACGCCAGCATGATGTTCATGATGCCGATGCCGCCAACGAGCAGCGACAACGCCGCAATGCTGCCGACGACGATGTTGAAGGTGCGCTGGGTCTGAAAGCGCCGGGCGAGCAATTCGATCGGTACGATGACGTCGAAGTCGGGCACGCGGTCGTGCAGCGTCGACACCGCGTTCCGCACGACGGCCGCGACCTCGGCGACGCGCGGCGGGTCGGTCGTCTGGACCCAGATTTCGTCGACGCGCTCGCCGACCTTGAACGCCAGCGGCTTGCCGAACCACGCCGGCAGCGGCACCAGCGCCGCTTCGCCGAGCGCCGGCGGTTGAAACTGATCCGACGGTGGCGCCGCGGCATCCTGACGCAGGACACCGACCACCTGATACCACTCGCCGTCGATGCGCGCGCGCTGTCCGATCGGATCGGCGTCGGCGAACACCGCCCGCGCCAGACCCTCGCCGATGACGGTCACGCGCCGCCGGTCCTCGCCCAGCGCCGCCGAGAACCACCGGCCCTGCGCCGGCCGCACGCCGAGCACGCGCTCGAAATCCGCGCCGACGCCAATCATCTGCGCCGAGCGCTGCGCCACCGGGCCGGCCACCATCGCCTGTTTGACGTTGAACACGGTCACCGCTCGAACCAGCGGCACCAGCGCCGGAAGGCGCTCGACGTCTCCGAGCGTCAGCCCCCGCCGGCCCGATCGCGCTTCGCTCAACGGCAGCGGCCGGCTGCGCACGACGATGTTGCCGAGGCCCATCGATTCGACCTGGCGGAGTGCCTCGCGCCGGGCGCCGTCGGCGACCGACATCATCGCCACTACCGCCGAGATCCCAAGGATCACACCCAGCGTGCTGAGCGCAGTGCGGAGCTTGTATCGCCGAAGCGCTTCCAAACTGACGCCGGCGCACTCGGCGATCACCGGGGGGAGCGATCCCGCGAGGCGGCGTGCGATCGCGAGCAGCCGGGAAAACATGCCGTTATTGAACGGAGTCCGTGAGGCGAACGCGATCGCCGTCGCTCACGCCGGACAGAATCTCGACGACGGTGCCGTTCGACCGGCCCAGACGCACCGCCACGGTTTCCACGCTCCAGCGCTTGGTGACATGGACCACGGACGAAGCACCGCGCTTGAAGACGGCGCTCACCGGGAGCATCAGCGCGTCGCGCGCTTCGTCGATGTGGACGTCGAGCCGCGCGGTCATGTCGGGCCGGAGCTGGACATCGTTGCGATCGATCTCCACCACGAGATCGAAGCGCTTGTCTTCCCATGGCCGCCCGATCTGCGCGTGCGCGAGGCTGCCGACGCTCAGCACACGGCCCGTGAGCTTCTGGCCGGGATACGCCTCCACCTGAACGGCGACGGTCTGACCCGCGCGAATCAAGTGGACGTCCGACTCCCGCACCGACGAGACGACGAGCATGCGATTCACTTCGGGAATCGTGATGAGCCCCTGCGTTTGCGTCACCCGGTCGCCGACGCGGATCTTCCGGCGCGGGCTGGCGCCGAGATACTCCTCGTAGACGACGAGGCCGGGGCGGCGAGAGAAGATGTTGCAGGCGTCGATCGCCTCGCGGAACCCGGCGACGCGCGCCTCGGCTTCGCGCGCTTTGAGCTGGCTCTGCTCGAACTGCATCTGCCGCTGCGAGAGCGCCACCCGCGCCTTGTCCTGATCGCGGGGCCGCGTCGTACGCGTGAGCACGTCGACGCGGCGGCGCGCGAGGTCTGCCGCGGCCTGGGCCTCCTCGAGCTGCAGGCCGGCGCGGTCCAGTTCATCGCGCGTGATGTACCCGCGCTCGAGCATCGGCTGCATCGCCTCGGTCTCCTGCTTGAGGCGATCCACTTTGCGCTCCGCGAGCCGCAGGGCGGTTTGCGCTTCCTGCACGCCGAGCGCCCCCTCGCCTTCCGCGAAGCCGGCGACGGCCGTCTGCGCGTCCAGCAGATCGGCCTTGGCCATTTCCTGATCGATGAGCGCCTGTCGATGCGCCTGGATCGCCCGATCGAGCTCGGCCCTCATCTCGGTGTCGTCCAGGCGCACGATCACGTCACCCGCGCGCAGCTGGATGCCTTCCGGCGCGAGAAACGTGATCTCGGTTTCGCGTCCAATGAGGGGCGATCGGTAGGTCAGCGACTCGGCGGCCTTCAGCGTGCCGGCTTCGGCCAGCGTCACCGGGAACGTGCCGCGCCGCACGGTGGAATAGAGCGTGCGGTCGGAACCCGACAGCTGCAGGCCGCCGGCCAGAATGACGCCGGCCAGCACGCTGCCGGCCACGATCAGAAGGATGCGAACCGCGCGGGAGCCAGGCCAGAGCGTCATCGCATGTCCGCCCGAGGATCGAGGATGCCGAGCGATGCGCGAAGAGCGAGCTGCGTGAGCGCGACGTCGGCGGAAGCCCCGATGCGGCGGCCCTCCGCGGCCACGAGGTTGGCCTCGCCGGCGACGAGGTCGAGGCTGGTCGCGAGCCCGCGCTCGTAGCGGAACTTCGCCACGTCGAGCTCGCGCGCGGCGAGATCGACAGCCGCAGTCTCGAGCTCGAGCGTCTTGAGCGCGCGATCGTGCGCACGCGCGGCTCGGCGCACGTCGACTTCGACGCGCGTTTTCACGGCGTCGAGGTCGCGCTGCCGCCGTTCGCGTTCGAGCACCGCAGTCTGCAGCGCCGCATCCTCCACGGTCCGATCGAGCGGCAGCGACACGGTCGCGAACGTCGCAAGCCGAAAGTCGTTCAGACCGAAGCTCGTTCTGATCGTCGGCCCCGCGCTTTGTCGCGTGACGCCCACGCTCAGGTCCGCCTGAGGCCTGAGCTGCGTGCGGGCCAGCGCAATCGCGCGAAGGCTGTCGGCGACAACCGCCTCGGCGTTGCGGACTTCGGCGCGTGTCGACCAGGCGGTGCCGACCAGATCGGCCGGCAATCCCACCGGCGGCGCCGGCACTGGAATTTGGTCAGGCACGGCGATCGTCTCGGCGCTCGTCATCTTCACCAGCAAGCGGAGCCGGTCGGCGGCGTCGTCCACCGCATCGGTCGCCGCCAGCAGCTGCGCTTCGCCCTGGCCCGCGAGCTGGCGCGCGCGCAGGACGTCGAGCTGCGACGCGCGGCCGAGCGTCAGCTTCGCGGCCGACGCGTCCGCCAGCTGACGCGAGCGGGTCAACGATTGTTTCGCGACCACCGCCAGCTGCTTCTGCTTGATCAGATCGTAGAACGCCGCGGCAACTTCGAGCGCTACCGTCTGCTCGACGAGCGTCCGGTCGCGCGTCGAGTGCTCCGTGCGCAGTTCGGCCGCGGTCAACGGCTCGCGCACGGCGGCGCGCCCGAACCCGCGCAGGAGCGGCTGGCGGACCAGGAGCGTCGTGTCGCCCGCATAGAACGTTCCGAACTGATTGCGCGCCGAGGTCGTCGTCGCGTTGAAGCGGAATTCGGTGCCGGTCGTGAGCTGCTGCGTCAGCGCGAGGCCGTAATTCTGATTGGCCAGATCGCTCTGGCCGAGCGAGCTGAAGAGCGACGGCACGACCTTCGGATTGAACGCCGCTCGCGCGACGCGGACGCCAATCGTGGCCCGCTGCTCTTCGTCGCGCGCGGCGACGACGCGATCGTTGCGGGAGAGCGCGAGGTCGATCGCCGAACCGAGCGTGAGCACCGGCGGCGATGGTGCCGGCGGCACGGCCTGCGCGTGTACCGGATCCGGCCCGCCCTGAGCGAGCGCGAGCGAGCCGAAGGGCTGAACGAGGCAGGCCACCAGGGCGACGACCAGGGACATGCGCCTGCGCCAACTGCGGGGCTTCATCGGGAGATGCTCGGCACTTTACCTGATATCCCGGGGACCTGGGAAGAATCGGGACCTGCGCCCGCCCGTATAATGCCGAACCGTGTGTGCACAACTGCGTAGTGACGACCGCCGAGCGGTGATCGCCGCGGCGCTCGTCCTTGCGGTCATCGCCGGAACCGGTGCGGTGACCGAACGAGTTTCATCGAACGTTCAGGAGTCAGGCCGCGCACAGAACGGCCGCCTCGCGGTCAGGACGATCCCGGATGCGGCCACGGTCTTCGTCGATGGGCAGTCCCGCGGTCTCAGTCCCTTGACCGTCTCCAATCTATCGGTCGGCGACCACGAGCTCACGGTGCGCAAGACTGGCTTTCTCGACAACCGGAGCATGGTTCAGATTCGAGCCGATGCGGTCACCAGCGTCACGATCAACTTGACGGGGAATACGCCGACCGGTGAACCCGTCGTGAAGGCCCCCGATACTGGCGGAGGCAGTCCGCTGAAATGGGTGTTGCTTGGCGGCGCCGGAGCGGCTGTCGCGGGCGTTCTCGCCGGAAAGGGCAGCGGCGGAGGTGGAGGCGGGACAGCCTCCACTACTACCGTGGCCAGCACGACCACGACCACCGTGCCGGGCGGGTCCAGCACGACGACGAGCGTCGGCGCCACGCGGTTCACGCTGACCGGCAGGGTGACCGATGATAACGGCGGCGCCGCCATTCAGGGCGCTGAACCAACCATTCTCGACGGGCCGAACGCCGGCAGGTATCCCGTCACCAGTTCGAACGGCAACTACTCGATTCCAAATCTGCAGCCAGGCAGCCTCCGGATCGAGTTCCGCGCGCTGAACTACGACCTGAGCCCGGGCCAGACTGTGACGATTACGAACGCCGACGCAGTCCACAACCGCACGATGTCGCTTGCATTCCCGCGGGCGGATTTCAACCAGTCGAACTGCATCGCCAACGGCACGGCCACCACGACGGGTCTGGATTGCGCGGTCGACGGCGGACCATCGCAGGGCAGAATCGACACCTACACCTGGTCCTATCAGGGCGGAGGCGGCAGCGACCAACGGCATCAGATGTCGATGGGCTGCGGGGGCCGTCCCATCGGCAACAACGCGGTTCCGGTGACGCTGACGGTCCGCAACCGATCGGGCAGCGACACCGCGACGAAGAACGTCACGGTCAACAAGATTGCGGGGTGCTGGTAGGCCGTTGGCAGGTCGTGAAGACGCCTAACGGGATGTCACGCGGAGATGATCAACGTCACCGCGCCAGAGCCTCCGATCCGCACACTGGAACATGTCCGCCTCTCGTCCCATCTATAACGGCGCGAACCGCGTTCACAACAATTTGTGGCTGATCGATTTGCACCAGATGACCGGACTGTTCGGCAATGATTTGACACCCGTGTTCCGAAAGCTTGACCTGGTCTCGTTGCAGGTCTCGCCATGTCGCATCTGCGCCGCGTGCCCCGGTTACGACGACCACGGGAATCGGGAGCTTCCGCCGCGACGTCCTGACTTCTGAGGCGCTTTCGCGTATGTGGATGATTTCGTCCGCGGCCGCCTGGTATCCGGCGGCACGGAATCTCGTTGCGCCGATGAATCTCTGAACTGACGGCGGCAGCGATTCCGGACTTGGACCGAACGAGATACCGAACAGCCTGAAGATCCCGATTGAGGAGAGCAGCGGTGCCCATCGGGCAAGCCGCGGAACTTCATGCGTTTGGTCTTCGTGTGAGGCGTCTATGAGTATGAGACCGGCCACACGATCGGTGTGGTCAGACGCAAAGACGCGGACGCCGAAACCGCCGCTGGATGCTGCGACGAGGACGACGGGGCCGTCTAGACCGCTGCGATCGATCAGGATAGCGAGCTCCTCCGCGATGCGGCGTGCTGTGCGAGGCGACGGACCCGGGTCGCTGTAACCCATCCCCGCGCGATCGTACGAGCAGACGCGTGTGAATCGAGCAACGTCAGGCTGAACGAAGCCCCAGCCAGCGCTCGATCCGCCCAAGCCGGTCTCAAGAATCACAGGTGGCGCACCAGCCCCCGTGCACCAGAGATGCAGCCTGTGCCCTCCGACATCGACGAGTTGTCCCGGCGGTGGTGTTGATGCCAGCTCCTGGCGCGTGGCAACGCGTTGATACGTCGCGCCGGCGGCTGAAACGAGAATGAACAAGCCAAACAGCCCGACCAGAATTCGCCTTGTCCAACGCCACATACTGATATCTCTGGCAACGGACCGTGCCTCTAGCAGTGTCGAGAGCAGGTTTTGCCACGGCTGCTAGGGGCCCGCGAACTCGGCTTGCGCCTTCTTGAGGGCGTTCAGCGTGATCGTGGCCCGATACTCGGCAAGCTTGCGTCCGTTTTCGAGCATCTTCTGAACCGATCCGATCTCGACGCCGTAGATGCTGAACTTGTTCGCCTTGATCCGCTGCTCGGCGTGAATCAGCTTCGGGTCCTGCAGCGCGACCAGCGCCTTGTTAGTGTCAACGCCTTGGCTGTTTTCATGGGCGAATTATAGCGTCGGGCGTACGGATCACGAGGCAATCGGCGCCCCGCCGATTGCCTCGCGGAAGTCCGGTGGTCCGCCTAGAACTTCGGCATGCGACGGCCCAGCCGGGAGCGGCGGCGCATGATGTAGAGCGTCACCGCCAGGATCATCACGAACAGAATCTGCACGTAGTAGAGAAATCCCATGGACGGAGTATCGGCGCAGCCTCAACGGTTCTGTAGCCGCTGGCTGTGCTGGCACGGCCGTTGCCCCAGCTAGGCCCGCATTGACCCCCGGGGGCCCATGGGACACACATTCAGCCGATCAGTTGGTATCTTTTTTCTCTTCTTGGGAAGCTTTGGCGCACATACGCGGCTCGTCGACGCGCAAGGCGCCCCTTACTCGATTGTCGACCTCGGCACGCTCGGCGGCGACTCCAGCGCCGCCGCCGGCCTGAACAGTCTCGGTGACGTCGTCGGCGTCGCGACGACGGCCGCCGGCGCGTCGCACGCGTTCCTCCATCGCAACGGACAGATGTTCGACCTCGGGACGCTGCCGGGCGGCAGTTCGAGCTACGCCACCGCGATCAACGATCGCGGCGACATCGTCGGCTACGGCGGCATCAACGGCTTCGGCCCGCCGTTTCGCGAGTTCACACAAGGCTTCGTCTGGCAGAGCGGTGCGATGCGAGCGGTCGGCGCGCTCTACTGCCCGTGCACGTTCAACGTGCGCTATGGCACCAGCATGGCGTTCGCGGTCAGCAACGCGGGATGGGTTGTCGGCGATTCGCAGACGAACCGGCCTTCGCTTCGCGAGGCGTTCGTCTGGCAGGACCGCATCCAAGAGGTCGCTTTCGAAGGCGCCACGTCCGGGGACAGCCACGCCTACGGCATCAACGACATCCACGAGATCGTTGGCGACGCCCGCGCGCGTGCGGTGCTGACGCACGAGGGCATCAGCCGCGACCTCGGCGTGCTGCCGGGCCATGCCACGAGCAGCGCGCGGGGCGTGAACAACAAGGGTCACGTGATTGGCATCTCGACCGATGCCGCAGGACAGGCGCGCGCGTTCTTCTGGGACGGACGGATGCGCGACCTCGGCGTGCTGCCGGGCGACGCCGCGAGCGAGGCACTGGCGATCAACGTGACGAGCGACGTCGTCGGCCGTTCCGGAGCCGCGGATCTGTCGCGGTCGCGCGCCGTGCTGTGGCGCGGCGGCATGCCAATCGATCTGACGACGCTCGCCGGAGCGGCGGACTGGACCCTGTCGTCCGCGACCGGCATCAACGACTTCGGACAGATTGCCGGTGTCGGTCTGCACAACGGACAGATCAGGGCGTTTGTCTTGACGCCTCAGCGCTCGTGGTGAGCTTGTCGAACCACGAGCGAAACGCTCGTCCTTCGACAGGCTCAGGACGAGCGGTGGGGCGAACTCACCACACGCGGCACTGATTCTGCCGCACCATCGGCGCGCCGGCCTTGCAGGAAAACGCTTTCTGGAATTCCGGCATGTTCGACACCACGCCGTTGACACGATAGCGGCCGGGGGAATGCGGGTTGGTTTGCGCCATCAGGCGGAACGCCTCCGGCCGCCGGTTCTCGCACCACACCTGGCCCCAGCCGAGGAACACGCGTTGTTCCGGCGTGAACCCATCGACTGTCCGGCTCGGTTCCACCGCCAGCGCCGCCATGTAGCCCATCAACGAAATACGGAGGCCGCCGTTGTCGGCGGTGTTCTCGCCAAGCGTCAGCTTGCCGTTCAACTTCACATCGTCCACGGCGGTGAACTGCGCGTATTGATCCACGAAGCATTGCGCGCGATCCTCGAACTCCTTGCGATCCTGGTCGGTCCACCAGTTCTTCAGATTGCCCGCGTGCGTCGAACTGACTGCCCTGATCGTCGAAGCCGTGCGTCAGCTCGTGGCCGATCACGGCGCCGGTGCCGCCGAAGTTCACCGCGTCGATCGGCTTTGACGCTGTAGAACGGCGGCTGGAGAATCCCGGCCGGAAAGTTGATGTTGTTCTTCAGCGGGTCGTAGTAGGCGTTGACCGTCGGCGGCGTCATGCTCCACTCGGCCTTGTCCACCGGCTTGCCGATCTTGTCCAACTGGCGCTTGAACTCGAACGCGTTCGCGCGCTGCGAGTTGCCGAGCGCGTCGCCGCGGACGACAGTGAGCGCGGTGTAGTTGCGCCACTGGTCGGGATATCCGATCTTGTTCGCGATGGCGTGCAGCTTGACCAGCGCTTCCTTCTTGGTGGCGTCGGTCATCCACGCCAGGCCGTTGATGTCCTGCTCGAGGGCTGCCTCGATCTCGCGAATCATCTTCAGCATGTCAGCCTTGGCCTGCGGGCCGAAGGCTTCCTTGACGAATGCCTTGCCGAGCTCCTCGCCGAGGTCGCCGTCGGTGTATTGCACGCAGCGCTTCCACCGCGGACGGAGCTCTTTGGCGCCGGTGAGGACTGCGCCGTAGAAGGCGAAGTTCTCGTTCACGAACGCCGTCGGCAGCAACGGCGCCGACGCGCGGAGCAGCTGCCAGCGCAGGTAGTGCTTGATGTCCTCCACCGGCGTGGACGCGAGCAGCTGGCCGAGGCCTTTGAAGAACTCGGGCTCGGTGACGTTGAGCGCGTAGATCGGCGGCGCGCCGATGCCGGTGAAATAGCGCGACCACTGGAAGGTCGGCGTGAACGCCTGCAGCTGGTCCGGCGTGAGCTTGTGGTAGATGTTGTTCGGGTTGCGGCGGGAGACGTTGTCGAGCGCGCCCTTCGCCAGCGCGGTTTCGATCCGCATGACGGTGTCGGCCACGGCGGCGGAGTTCGACGCCGGCACGCCCACCAGCGCGGCCACGCGGCCGATGTGTTTCACGTACTCCTCCCGCAGCTCCACCGACTTCGGGTCGTCGCGCAGGTAGTAGTCGCGATCGGGCAGCCCGAGTCCGCCCTGGTCGGCAATCGCCATTTCGAGCGAAGCGTCCTTGAAGTCGGCCTCGCTGCCAAAACCGAAGAAGACGTTGACGCCAATCGTGTGCAGCTCGGCGACGAGCGGTGGCAGGTCGGTGACGCTGGCCAGCCCGTCGATCTTGATCTTGAGCGGATTGAGCGGATTGGTGCCCTTGCTGTCGATCGCCGGCTCGTCGATGCACGAGCCGTAGTAATCGCCGATCTTCTTCTGCTCTGCGTCGCGGCCCGCGGCTGCGTTCTCGAGAATCTTCTTGAGCGCTTCGTTGTTCCGTTCCTGCAGCTCGTCGAACCGTCCCCACGTCGAGCGATCGGCCGGAATCGGATTCTTTTCAACCCAGCCGCCGCAGGCGTACTGGTAGAAGTCGACGCAGGGATCGGCCGCGCGATCCATCGCGTCGAGTTGGAGCCCTGATGGGCCCGCCTGCGCCGCGGACGGCGCTTGCGCGTGCAAGGCGAATGCGAGCGGACAGCTCACGAAGAGACAAGCGAGCAGGTGACGCATTCCGGTATTCTAAGCGACCGACCATGGTCACTTCGCGTCTCGTAACCGCGACCGCGTGCTACCTCGTCTGGGCCAGCGGCGCCGCGCTCGTCGCGATCGTTCGCGACATGCCCGCGGGCTTCGGCGGATTCTCGACCGGCCTCTCCGCGACCAACGATTTCCTCATCGGCATCGGCACCGCGCTCTCGCCGCCGCTGTGGTGGATGCTCGCCCAGTCGTTCTTCGCGCTCCGCGCGTGGCGCACGTCGCCGCCCAGCCGCGGCGCCATCGGCGCGCTGACCGGTTTCGGCGTGCTCGAGTTCATCGGCGCGATGGGCGAGCCAGTGACGTTTCAAGTGTTCGCGCCGTCGACGTTCGATCCACTGCTCGCCATCACGCAGCTCGGCATGATTCTTCTGCCGCTCGCCGCCGCCTACTATGGCGTCACGGCGTTCCTGTCTGCGATGCCCGCGCCCGACGGCCGCGCGCGATCCTGAAATCTAGGCCGGCGCGGGCATGGACACTTCGACCAGCGGCCGCACTTCGATCGTCCCCATCTTCGCCGACGGCACTTGCGCCGCCAGGTTCAGCGCCTCGTCGAGATCCTTCGCCTCGATCAGGTAGTAGCCGCCGAGCTGCTCGCGCGTCTCTGCGAACGGGCCGTCCGTCAGCAGCCGCTTGCCGTCGCGGACCCGGACGCTCGTGGCCGCTCCCGTCGGCTGCAACTGCGAGCCGGTCACGTAATGCCCGGACGTGCGAAGCTGCTCGGAGAGTCTGCGGTACGAGGCCATGATCTGCTGCCGTTCGGCCTCGCTCAGCCTGCCCCACGCCTGTTCTTCGTCGTAAATCAGCAACATGTATTTCATCTCGCGCCTCCATCAATGAGTCGATTGGCCGGGCGCCGGATCGACAGCGCGCCGGAAAAATATTTAGCCTGATCTTCAACGAAGGCTACGCGGCGACGCGCGGCGAGCTCGTGCGCGCCGATCTCTGCGCCGAAGCGATCCGCCTGGGCGAGCTCGTGCGCACGCTGATGGCGCCCCGTGCGCCCTCGGAGGCCGTGGCGCTCGTCGCCCTGATGCGGCTGCACGACTCTCGCCGCGATGCACGTCTCGACGACGCCTGCAACCTCGTGCTGCTCGAGGATCAGGATCGGCGCCGCTGGAACCGCCGGCAGATCGGCGAGGCGCTGCCGCTCGTGGACGAAGCCCTGCGTGGCGGTCCCGGACCGTTTGCGCTGCAGGCGGCCATCGCGGCGCTGCACTGCCAGGCCGCGCGCGCGGAGGACACCGATTGGCCGCAGATCGTCGGGCTGTACGACATGCTGGCACGCGTCCAGCCCTCGCCGGTGGTCTTCCTCAACCGCGCCGTGGCGGTCGCGATGGCCGACGGCGCCGCTCGCGGTCTCGCGCTGATCGACAGCCTCGCCGCGAGCGGAGACCTCGACGGCTACCATTTGCTCCATGCCGCGCGCGCCGAACTCTTCCGGCGGCTCGGCCTCCCGGCGCAGGCCGCCCGCAGCTACGAGCACGCGCTCGCGCTCGTCAACAACGACAGCGAACGGCGCCACCTCGCCATGCGCCTCGACACGCTCCGCGCGATGTAACATACGGCGTCTTTTTCATCAGGAGGGGACGATGACGCGTACGTTGCGGCTCCCGGGACTCTTCGGCGTCCTGCTATGGCTCTCCGTCGGACTCTCGGGCCAGGATCGGCCCGGCGCCGCGCGTCCACCGTCCGCCGCCAACGTCAACTGGCTCCACTACACGGCGGATGTCCGGGGCACCCGGTACTCGCCGCTCGATCAGATCAACGCCTCCAACTTCAACAAGCTCGAAGTGGCCTGGCGCTTCAAGACCGACATCCTCGGTCCGCGTCCCGAATACAAGCTGGAAGGCACGCCGCTCGCGATCAACGGCGTGCTGTATACCACCGGCGGCACGCGCCGGTCGGTGGTCGCGCTCGACGGCGAAGACCGGCGAGCTGATGTGGGCGCACAGCCTGCGCGAAGGCAAGCGCGCCGGCGTCGCGCCGCGGCAGCTGTCGGGCCGCGGGCTCTCGTACTGGACCGACGGCCGCGGCGACGATCGCATTCTCTACGTCACCACCGGCTACCGGCTCGTCGTCGCTCAACGCGCAGACCGGCGCGCTGATCACCTCGTTCGGCACCAACGGCATCGTCGATCTGAAGGTCGGGCGCCGTGTACGGCGCCGGCCAGCCGATCGATCTCGAAACCGGCGAGATCGGCGTGCACTCGACGCCGACGATCGTCAAGGACGTCGTGATCGTCGGGTCGTCGTTCCGCGAGGGCGCGACCGTCAGCACGCACAACAACACGAAGGGCCTGGTGCGCGCGTTCGACGTGCGCACCGGCAAGCTGCTCTGGACGTTCAACACCATTCCGCGGCCGGGCGAGTTCGGCAACGAGACCTGGGAGAACGACTCGTGGGCGATCAACGGCAACATCGGCGTCTGGACGCAGATCACGGTCGACGAGGAGCTCGGTCTCGTGTATCTGCCGGTCGAGACGCCGACCTCGGACTTCTACGGCGGCCATCGGCCCGGCAACAACCTGTTCGCCGAGAGCATCGTCTGCGTCGATCTGAAGACCGGCCAGCGCAAGTGGCACTTCCAGCTCGTGCATCATCCGATCTGGAACTACGACATGTCGTCGGCGGCGATTCTGGCGGACATCACCGTCAACGGCCGCGCGATCAAGGCCGTCGCGGTGCCGGGCAAGCAGGGGTTCCTGTTCGTCTTCGATCGCGTCACCGGACAGCCGGTGTGGCCGATCGAGGAGCGGCCGGTGCCGCAGTCGCGACGTGCCCGGCGAGAAGACGAGCCCGACGCAGCCGTTCCCGACCAAGCCGCCGGCGTACGCGCGCAACGTGCTCAAGGTGCCCGACGACCTGATCGACTTCACGCCGGAGCTGCGCGCGCAGGCGCTCGAAGCAGATCGAGCGCTACAAGGTCGGGCCGTGGATGTACAACCCGCCGGTGCTCGGCGACGTCAACGGCATCCTCGGCGCGATCAACATGGGCAACGCGGTCGGCGGCACCAACTGGCCGGGCGTCGCCTACGATCCCGAGACGCACACGGTCTTCGCGCAGGCGAACAACGTCGGCATCACCGCGACGTCGCTCGTCGCGCCGCCGCCGAGCTTCTCGGACATCCGCTACGTGTCGGGCGTCGCCGGCCGGCCGTTCCAGGAAGTGTTCGGACCGGGCGACTGCTGCGCGGCCGATTCACCGCGCGCGATCGCGCAGGCGCAGGCGCAGCGCGCCGCCGCAGCCTGCCGGCCGCGGCGGCCGCCACCCGCGGCGGCCGGCGGCGGCCGCGGCGGCGGCGCCGCCGGCGGACTGACCGTCGAGGGCCTGTCGATCCTCAAGCCGCCGTACGGCACGCTCTCGGCGGTCAATCTCGATCGCGGCGAGATCGTCTGGCAGGTGCCGCACGGCGACACGCCGGACAACGTGCGCAATCATCCGGCGCTGAAGGGTCTGAACATTCCCGAAGACCGGCCAGGCGCGGACCGGCGGCGTCGGCCTGATGGTGACGAAGACGCTCGTCGTGATGGGCGATCCGCAGGTGACGACGACGCCGGAACATCCGCGCGGCGCGATGCTGCGCGCCTACGACAAGACGAACGGGAAGGAGGTCGGCGCGCTGCTGGATGGCCGCGCCGCAGAGCGGATCGCCGATGACCTACATGGTCGACGGCAAGCAGTACATCGTCGTCGCGATCAGCGGCGGCAACTATTCGGGCGAGTACGTCGCCTTCACGTTGCCAAACTGAAAAAGGCAGCCACGATCACACGAAAACACGAAGCAGGCTGCTTTCTTTTTCGTGGCTTCGTGGCTTCGTGGTTGCATTTGATCTTTTGAACCGCCGCACGCGTACTGAGCCGGTCACGGTCGTTCAGTTCGTCGGCGCCACAAGATTCGAGTTGCTGCTCCTCGATGTGATCGAGACGGTAGGAAGGAGGATAGACGATAGGAAGCATTAAGGGTCCTTTCGCGGTTAACGGAACGCCCGTTCTCGGACCCGCTCCCCCCTCACGACAGCGCCGTCAGGAAACTCGTTGCTGAAATGATCACGATCGGTCGCGCCGACAACAACCTTGCGCCGGTCGACGAAGGTGTTGTGCTCGATATTCTTGCTGAATCCAACCGTAGTGTGTCAGCGGCGTCTGGCTAGAACACGATGTGAGTTCCGGACTGAACGGTGCATGCGACAGCCGGCGAGCGGAGGAATCGAAGCGCCGGACCGCTCGTCACCGTCAGGGCCGGACGTTGATATTTGCCATCATGCCGCCGTCCTCGTGCTCGAGGATGTGACAGTGGTAGACGAACCTGCCAGCGATGCGAGACTTGAGAAACGGCATGACCAGCCTGACCTCGCCAGGCTGCCCGTTTCTGGCGTACGGGACATTGACGGTGTCCATCACTTTGCCGACGTCGCGTATTTCGCCGTTGCCGGAGATCACGAGAAAGTCCGTCTGGTGGATGTGAAAAACGTGGTGCTCGCCGCTGACGTTGCGCACCGTCCATTCTTCGACATCGCCGACCCGCGTCACCGAATCATCCTGGTCGGGCGACCACTGCCGGCCGTCGAGGAAGAACGTGTTGCCGTCCGCCGATTCCGAGAAGGTGATGACGCGCCGGCGAACGATCCGTTGCTCGCGCAGCAACGTGGCGGCTGACTTGTCGCCGCGACGCGTCGGGAGCGGGAGGCCTGGCGCAAGAAGGCCGTCTAGGGGACCGGGCACCTGACTGGGCTCGACGACGACCGTACCGAGCCTGACTTCGGGATTCGGGTCGCCTTGCGGCCCCGTGTTCACTTCGCGGCTGAGCACTCGGTGCTGGCCGACGTTTGGAGCCGTGATGAAGACCGTGGCGCGTGCCCCAGGCGGAAGCCAGAGGCGCGCATCCCGATAGGGAACCTCGAGCGGGTTTCCGTCGCGCGACAGCACCCAGAATTCCAGGCCTTCGACCTCGAGATTGAAGAATGAATCGGCGCCGACGTTGCCAATCTGCCAGATCTGCGGCTGCGCCCTCGTCATGCTGATCGTCGGATTCCTCTGACCGTTGATCGTCTTCGACTTGGGGGCGTCGTCATCGGACCCTGGCAGCTGAATGTCCTTGAGAACCAGGATTCGTTCGCGTGCTCCATTGAGCGCCGGATACCAGTCGTTGATGAAGCCATCGATCATGAACAGTCCGGACAGGCCGCTGAGCACCTGGCCTTCCGCCTGGCCGTGCGCGTGGGAGTGGTACCAGAACGGGCCCTGATCGTGATCGTCAGGCACTCTCCACCGGTAATCGAAGACAAAGTTTTTGCGCATGGTCATCCCGCTGTGCTTGTGCGCCAGCGCTGGATTCCCCATCATCTGGAGCGATGGGATGACGATGTAGATGTCGTCGGCTGGGGGGTTCGGCGAGACGCTCATGCCGTGATAGTGCAGATTCGTTGCCTGCGTCTCGTCAATCTGCACGTCGGCCGGACCGATTCTGTTGACCAGCCGCAAGCGCAGCTCGTCGCCGCGTCGCAGGCGGAAGACTGGCGGTGTGTATTGGCCGTTGTAGACGTTCGAGATGAAAGCGCTGTTGTCGACCGTGATCGCGCTCGGCGCCGCCTCGAGTGTCAATTCGGCCACTCCGCCCGCAGAGAGTATCTGCTGCGGGTCGAGGAGTGGCGGGCCGAGCGCTGTCTGAGCAGCCGGCGACACGGCCATGCGGTCGCCGAACAGGAGCAACGCTCCGACTCCAATCACGCCACAAGCCCCGCTGCACTTCGCGACAGATCGATACGTCATGGCACGCTCCGACATCTGAAGGCGTAGCGAAGGAATCCCGATGCGCCGGTCTCGTTGCAATCCGACGCGCATGCGCCGGCTCATGTCCGCGCGCCCCGCGACCGGAGCAATCGAAGGGCCACAGGCAGGGCGCTTATCGCCGCGCATCGGCAGGGTCGTGAACAACGCCTCAGGATTTCGCGAGCCGCTGACGGCCGATCGTCACTCGCGCGCGGTCATACGCCCACACGATCTGCTGACGATGCGCACAGGCTTCGACTGGGTCGAAGATCCCTACGCCGGCTCCGATTCATCCTCGACTGGCTGATGCGCGAGGCGCCCGGCACGCGCTGGAAGCAGTTACACTGTCGCTTCAGGTAGTGCCTATGCGTAATCTCGGACTTGTCTTGTGTTCGGCTGTCGCCATCGTGAGCCTCGCGGATGCTCAGCAGGACGGCGACTGGATCGCGTACGGGCGCGACGCCGGCGGCGAGCGCTACTCGCCGCTGGCTACGATTCTCCAAGAGAACGTCGCGTCGCTCGAGGTCGCGTGGACGTTTCGCACCGGCGATGCGTATACGCCCAAGGACTCCCGGCCGACGGCGTTCGAAGCGACGCCGCTCCACGTCGACGGCACGTTGTACTTGAGCACGCCGCTCGGGCGCGTGATCGCGCTCGACCCCGTGACGGGGCAGCAGCGCTGGGCGTTCGACGGCAAGGCGCCGCGCGACAAGGGCTACGGCGATTTCGCGAGCCGCGGCGTGTCGACGTGGACTCGGGGAAGCGAGCGCCGCATCTTCATCGCGACCATCGACGCGCGGCTGATTGCGCTCGACGCGAAGACCGGAACGCCGATCGCCACCTTCGGCGATAACGGAACTGTCGATCTTCGGAAAGGCCTTCGCATCGCGCCGCGCGGCTTCGCCGACTACGAAGTCACGTCGCCGCCGGCCGTCGTCGGCGATACCGTCGTCGTTGGCTCCGCCATTCAGGACAATGCGTATACGTCCGAGCCGAGCGGTGAAGTGCGCGGCTTCGACGCCGTCACTGGAAAGCTGAAGTGGACGTGGGATCCGATTCCGCAGGATCCGGCGGCGGCCGGCGCGGACACATGGATGAACAACAGCGCCGCTCGCACGGGAGCGGCAAATGCCTGGTCGGTGATCGTCGCCGACCCGGCGCGCAACCTGGTGTTCGTGCCGACCGGCAGCCCGAGCCCCGATTACTTCGGCGGTGAACGCCTCGGTCACAACCTCTTTGCGAACTCGATCGTCGCGCTCCGCGCCGACACAGGCCAGCGCGTATGGCACTTCCAGACCGTCCATCACGATCTGTGGGACTACGACGTCGCATCGCCGCCGATTCTGTTCGACTGGAAGCCGAGTGCTGGCGCCTCTGTTCCGGCTGTCGCGGTCGCGTCGAAGACCGGTCATCTGTTTGTCCTGGATCGCGAGACTGGAAGGCCGCTCATTCCGGTCGAGGAGCGCGCGGTTCCGAGGAGCGACGTCCCTGGCGAGGAAGCGTCGCCCACGCAGCCGTTCCCCGTCGCGCCGCGCCCGCTCGCGCGCACGTCTCTCACGGCCGAGGAGGCATGGGGAGCGACCGACGAAGACCGCGCGTGGTGCCGGGAGACGATCAGCAAGCTTCGGTCAGACGGCTTCTTCACGCCGCCGTCGCTTCGCGGCACGCTGGTCGCGCCTGGAAACGTCGGCGGGATGGCATGGGGCGGCATCGCGCACGACCGCGCCAACAACCTGCTCATCATGCCGGTCAACAACCTGGCCGCCGAGGTGAGGCTCATCGCCCGCGCCGAGGTGGAAGAGCAGCGCAAAGCGGGCCGGCTGAGCGGCGACTTCGAATACGCGCGTCAGCAGGGTACGCCGTACGCCCTCGTCCGACGTCTGCTGCTCGGCCCCAAAACAATTCTCCCGTGTACGCCGCCGCCGTGGGGCACGCTCGTCGCGGTCAACGCCACGACCGGCGAAGTCGTCTGGCAAGTACCTCTCGGTCAGTTTCCTGGCACTGAGAAGTTTTCTGGCGGCGCTGAGTGGGGATCGGTCGCGCTGGGCGGCCCGATCGCGACGGCCGGAGGACTCGCCTTCACGGCAGGAACGTTCGAGCCGGCCATCTACGCGTTCGATGTGAAGACCGGGAAGCGGCTATGGAAAGGCACGCTCCCGACGAGCGCCCGTGCGACGCCGATGACGTATCTCGGCCACGACGGCCGACAATATGTCGTCATCTCCGCGGGTGGACACGGCGCGCAGATCGGCCCGCCGCTCGGCGATTACGTCGTGGCGTTTGCGCTTCCACAGAAACGATGATCGTCAGGTCGGCGGGCGCGTCGGAGCTCCTCAGTCATTCCTCTTCCGAAACCGGTGTCCAGGATTTCTCTGGATTGAAGCGCTCCATCTTTCTGAACTGATCGAGCGTAGCCGGGCCGAGATTCTTCTGATAGACCACGCCGTCGTGGCTGACGATGAACGTCTGCACACCTGTGACGCCGTACTGGGCTGGCGCCGCCGCTAGCGCAAAGCCGCCAATCATCGCGCCGTTCACAACGAAATCCATCTGTCCGAGGGGCGCAGCGGCACCCTGTCCTTTCAAGATTTTGAAGAAATAACCGTGGTACGGCTCCGCGCCGCTCTTGTAGCCCTGCTCGATCACCCGGGCAATGGCTTCTCCCACCGGACCCTCCCATTTGCCGTCCGGCGTTTTCCACGCCAGGCCATCCTGTTTGCCCGGAGTGCTGACGATGCGCTGGGCGTACTGGTTCACGGCGTAACCCTCGCGCTTCTGGAGCGCATATTCGTGCTGCGCATCCACGTAGCCGCGGCAGATCGCGATCGCATCCAGCTCATTGGCGCCGATACGGACGATAGGAAGCATTAAGGGTCCTTTCGCGGTTAACGGAACGCCCGTTCTCGGACCCGCTCCCCCCTCAGCGACAGCGCGGCGCGTATTCTGTCCCCACCCGACTCTCCACACGCCATCGCGCTTGGTCACGATCAGGATCTTGCGGCTACGAACGATCTTGTCGGGGTACCGTTCGTCTCCAGTCAACGTGCTGTAGAACCTCACGATCGCTGCATCCGGGCCGACGAACGTCAGCTCTTCGAGCCGTTCGCGCTGAACGCTCTTGCGGAACACCGTCTTGTGCACCGCGGCGTGACCTTCCTCGATCGCGGTTCTTCCTTTCCACACCTCGCCCGTCCACAGAATCCAAATGCCATCTTCATGGAACAAGGCGGCAAGCGCACCCATGTCGTGGCTGTTCCACGCTTTTTCCCAGCTGTCCAAGATGCCCGTGATTTGTTCGCGATCAGCCTTACCGCCAGGCTGTGCACTCATCGACGTAGACGTGATGGACAAGAGGCCAACAAGGGCGAATGCAAGCGTACCGCTGGGCCGAGAGAATCTGCGTCTCATCTGAACTCCATTCCTCTCGGCGACGCAGCTCACGCGCTCGGACGGGCTTGTACTCCCGTCCTCGCCTCTTCTCACCACTCGGATGTGAGAGGTGCAAATACGCCGCAAGCGCCCGGCCTTTGCGATAGGTGACTTGAAGTGAGCGCTCAGTCATTCGGACAGCTCGTAGACGGTGACGACGACCAATAGCTTGTCATCAGCATCGGTCGATCACACTCCACGGGCTCTGCAGGTGGCGGACGTGGATCATGAATCTGCCCTCCACGACGTTGGACTCGAATTCCGTGGCTTTCTCCAGCATAGCCGGACTTCTGGTCACTCGGCATCTCGCTGCGGTCCTCGACCGAGCCGATGGACCACACTTCCACTGGCAACGCCGAACCCGCGCTTCCGAATCGCCGTAACCGCACCGGCCTTCAGCTACTTGCGGGGAATCGAGATCGGAAATGAAGGTTTGGTGGACCAGACCGGCGCCAGTTGGAACCTCATGAAGTCGTGGTTGAGACGACTCGGTGAGCTGCGGGAAGTGTCCTGAGGCCCTCAGTGTCTTCGGGTCCAAGTCCATGCCGGCCTGCTGTGACCCAAACCCCAAGAATCGGTACAGCCCAAAGGTGAAAAGGAGCGATCTTGCTCCGGCACGCCGTTATCAAACAGCTGCAGAGTCAAGCCGACAATCGATGCGTGGGGCGACGCGCGCTGAAGAGTCCAGTGGCGCACCACGACTGGCGCAAGGCCGGCATGCTGTCGAGGCCGTAACCGGCTGACACCGTTCGGCTTGGCACCACTTTGGCAGATCCCATACTGACTGTGCGTGGCACTTTTCTCCGACGAGGATCGACGGCGATGAGTAAAGGACCCACCTCGCCCATGCAAAACCCGAAATTGTTGTTGGGCACGGCTGTGATAACGGCGTTGACGACTATCGGTGTGTCCTTCATTGGCATCGTCCCGCAGCTCCGCAGTGGTGATAAGCAGGAATTGGCGCAGCTCAGGAAAGACTTCGAAGATTTCAGGGAAAGAGCGGGCGTCGTCGGGACCAGCGGCTCCGATGAGCCCAGACTCGACACGAAGAAGACATTGATCATCAGTGGAACTGTCAGGAGCGACGACGGGCTCCGGTTGCTGACCGGATACGACGTCTACCTGCTGGCGGAGGGCAACAACTTGCTGGCGGCCACGACCGACGATGCTGGCAAGTTCACGTTTCAGGGCGTCCCGGCCGGTGTCTATTCCATCGTCGTTCGGGATTCGTCAAACGGCAGGAGTGGGAAGGGACTGCTGGATGATCCCGGCGGCGAGGTGCAAGTGATCGGCGCCAAGGTGAAATACCTCATACAGCACTAGCTGACTAGCCTCAGGATGTAGGGGAACGGCAATGAAGGATGCGTTGCGAATAACAGTTCCGATTGCGTTGATCGCGGCCGCGTCGGCCGGCCTCTCGGACGCGCAACCGGGCACCCGCACGTTCGTCAAGGGCACGGTCACATCGGCAGGGAAGCCCGCCCGGTCCGTCTGGGTGATCATCAGCCTGAATGGCCGCGAGAAGGGTCGATCGCTGACCGGGGACGATGGAAAGTATTACATCGCGGACCTGGATCCCGGAACCTATGACTTCGTTGTGGAGAGAGGCGAGCAACTCTACAAGGGACGTGCGACGCTGCCCATCACGGATGGCACGTTCAACATCGGCTTCTGAGAGAGTTTGCCCATTCGAGCGAAGAACGCGTCCGCACGATGCGCGCGTTCTGGCCTTGCGCGCTGCTGGCCGGGCTAACGTGGGAGCAGTCCGGCAATCATCACGTCCACGATGAATCGCGCGTAGCGAGTGAGTGCCCAGCCCCGGCGGCGGACGAGCAGGTCGTACAGTTCGGGCGAGCTGCATGCCCACAACAGATCGGCGGCTTGACTCGGCCGCATCCCCGCGCGCAGATGACCCGCGCGGGCGAGCCTTCGCGCGTTGCGACGCATCCGCGTCAGCCGGGCGAGATCAAGCTCGTGCCGCAGCCGCGCCATCTCGGCGTCGGTCGTCGCCCCGGCCGCGACCAACAGGAGGATCGGCATCACCTTCGGCGCGACCTCGGTCGTCAACTGTCCCCATCCCTCGATGACGCGCCGCGGATCGCGTTCCTCCTTCTGCAGCGCGTTCGACCGCCGCTCGGCGTGCACCGGCCCTTCACCGGCCAATCCTCGTTCGCGAATGGCGCGCACCAGCCCGGTCTTGCTGCCAAACGTCTTGTAAATGGTCTCTTGAGATACGCCGGCCTCGGCGGCGACCGCGGGTATCGTGGTCGCTTGGAACCCATCCCGCAGGAACAGCCGTTCGGCGGCATCGACGATGGCCCTCTGCGTGTGGAGCGCGCGGGCCCGGCGGCTCGTCACGTCGTAGCGACGCCGACGCTTGACGGCGGCGGGTTTCGGAGGCATAGTGGCTTATATCAGATACAGTACACTGTATTTAATATGTATCAAGGAAAAGTTATGAGGAAGTTATGACCGACCTCGGGCCCGGAGATCAGGGCAACCGTGTGCTGGGTCGACTGATTCAGGCCACGAATGCCCACGACATCGACGCCATCGTGGTCTGCTTCGCGTCGGACTACCGGAACGACACGCCGGCCCACCCAACGCGGAGCTTCATCGGCCGCGATCAGGTGCGGCGGAATTGGGAGCAGATTCTCGGTTTTGTACCCGACATCCACGCGAAGGTGCTCCGTTCGTCGGTTGACGACGGCGTGGTCTGGTCTGAGTGGGAGCAGCACGGGACGCGGCGCGACGGCACGCCCCATGTCATGCGCGGCGTGATTATCTTCGGCGTCGAGTACGACGCCATCGTCTGGGCGCGCTTTTATCTGGAGCCAGTCCAGGACGAGGGCGGCGACGGGGACCACGCCGTGCGAGCTCAGGTCGCATCGCGACGATAGGAAGCATTAAGGGCCCTTTCGCGGCTAACGGAACGCTCGTTCTCGGACCCCGCTCCCCCCTCAGCGACAACCGGAGGTCTGCCCCCACTGGGGTAAGATACCCGCAATCCTGGTTATCCACTTGACTCAGGTGACCGCTACATATAGCGTCCGGCGCCGTGGAGGAGTTTCCGCGGACGCAGGCCGAATTCGAGGCTCGCTTTGCAACGGAGGCGGCGTGTCGAGCGTACTTGACGCGGCTGCGCTGGCCCGAGGGATTTCGCTGCCCCGTCTGCCGGGGCGCGAAGGCCTGGGCCGTGCGAGCCGTGCTGTGGCAGTGCGCGGCCTGTGGACGACAGACGTCGGTGACGGCCGGCACCATCTTCCAGGACACCCGGACCCCGCTGACCATATGGTTCCGCGCGATGTGGTGCGTGACCAGCACCAAAACGGGCACGAGTGCCCTGGCGTTGAAGCAGGTCTTGGGACTCGGCAGCTATCAGACCGCGTGGACGTGGCTGCACAAGCTGCGTCGCGCCATGGTTCGCCCAGGCCGCGATCGCCTCTCGGGACGGGTGGAGGTCGACGAGACCTTTGTGGGCGGCGGCAGCGCGCAGGGGCGATCGACGGCGACGAAAGCGCTGGTTGTCGTCGCGGCCGAAGAAGTGGGCCGCGGCATCGGACGGATCCGGATGCGCCGAATCCCCGACGGAAAAGCCAGGACGTTGCAGGCGTTCATCGACGATGTCATCGAACCGGGCAGCGAAGTACACACCGATGGATGGGACGGCTACGAACGGGTCAAGACCCGGTACCACCATCGTGTGTCGTTCCTTCGCGGACACCCCGCCATCGCCACCGAACTGCTGCCGCGTGTCCACCGGGTGGTCTCCCTGCTCAAACGCTGGTTGCTTGGCACCCATCAAGGCGCCGTGAGTCACGCACATCTGGACTACTACCTGGACGAGTTCACCTTTCGCTTCAACCGTCGAACGTCCCGACACCGTGGCAAATTGTTTTTCCGATTGGTTCAGCAAGCGGTCACCATCGACCCCGTCCCGTATCGAAAACTGGTGCAACCCGGCGCCCGTCCCCGACGGCGCCGCCACAACCGGTTGGGGTCACCTGAGTGAAGCAGATAACCAGGACCCGCAATAACCCGCAATATGAAAACCCTGACAGTGCGCACGCTCACACTTCTTTGCTTGCTGCCTGCATTTGCGCAGACTCCCGGCCCAGACATCTCCGGCGAATGGCTGGTGGAGATCAAAGTCCTGAATGACACGCAATACCGGCGATTGACCCTGAAACTTGAGGGCGATCGCGTCACGGGATCTTCGGGAAACCAAAAAGGCGAAGGCACGTTCCGCGACGGCAAGCTCGAAGTGCAGTTTTCGCCGGGTCCGAACGTCTCGGGTATGTTTCGCGGCGGCGAACTCTCCGGGGACACCCAGATGTTCGGCGAAGCCGCCAAATGGCGCGCCGCCCGGATGAAGGTGCGGCCTGCGGACGCGCCTCGCACACACACCTTCGAGCCGAAGGAGTTTCACCGCGTCTTCTCCGGCGCCATCCCGCCGGTGTTGCGCATCTTTCCCGGCGACACGGTAAAAACCTGGTCGGTGGACGCGGGCGGCTTCGACGCGGCCGGCAAGCATCGCTCTCTCGGCGGGAATCCGCAGACCGGGCCGTTTTACATTGAGGGCGCGGTGCCGGGCGACACGCTGGTGATCAAGTTCAACCGCATCCGGCTGAATCGCGACACGGCCATCTCGAGCGGCGTGATCGCCGGACGCGCGCTGACTCCCGGGTACATTTTCAATCTCAAACGTGTGGAGAAGTACAACAGCGACTGGAAGCTGGATCGCGAAAAACTGGTCGGCCGGCTCGCCGAACCGACCGAAAAACTAAAAGACTACACCGTGCCGTTGCGGCCCATGCTGGGCTGCGTGGCCGTCGCTCCGCCCGGAGATATGTCTTTTCGGACCGGATTCCCCGGTGTCTTCGGCGGCAACATGGACTACAACCAGATCCGCGAAGGCGCCACGTTGTATCTTCCCGTCTTCAAACCGGGCGCTCTGCTCTTTATGGGCGACGGGCACGCCGCGGAAGGAGACGGCGAACTCACCGGCAACGCGCTTGAAACTTCCATGGACATCGAATTCACCGTGGATCTGATCCGCGACTGGTCCTCGAACGGGCCGCGGGCCGAGAATGACGACTACATCATGGCCATGGGCATTGCCGGCTCGCTCGACGAATCCTTCCAGATCGCGACCACCGAGATGGCTCGCTGGCTGGAGCGTGACTACGGCTTGAACTCGAGTGAGGTCGCTTCAGTGCTGGGCACGGCCATGCGCTACGACATCGCCGAGGTAGTTGATCCGCTGCTCAACGTTGTAGCCAAGATCAGCAAGCAATCGCTCGCGGGTTTGAAGAGAGTCCAGCCGTGAATTAGCCACGGAGGACGATAGCCGGTACAAAGGCCCTGTCCGGGACCGGAGGGTTAACGGAACGCTCGTTCTCGGACCCGCTCCCCCCTCAGCGACAGCGACGAGCGGCGCGTTGCTGTCTACTCTCGAGCGAACCGGAATGGGTGTAGGCTGCGAAGGTGCCCCCTTTTTTCACCGCCGTCGCGATCGCCGCGTGGCTCGTGGCGGTCCAGGCACCTGCGACACCCCGGCAGCCAGCGCCGCCGGCGCTGCAGTTCGAAACACTGGATTCCCGGCCGGCCGATGAGCCGCGCCTTCGCGGCGTCGATCGCGACCGGCTGGGCACCATCGTGCAGCTCGTCGGACTCGAGAACCCAGGTCCGCCGATCCATGTCGTGCTCGCGCCGGAGGATTCAGAGCTCGCGCGAACCACTTCGTCGTGGATCGCGGGCTTCGCTCACGGCGCGACCGGCACGGTCGTCTTGTTCCCGTCGCGATCGCCGCGATACCCGCATGACTCGCTCGAGGCCTTGCTGCACCACGAAGTCGCCCACATCCTGATCGTCCGGGCGGCCGGCGGGCGGGCCGTGCCGCGATGGTTCAACGAGGGGCTCGCAGTGGTCGCGGAACGCGCGTGGCACTTCGAAGACCGATGGCAGCTCGCGAGGGCGCTGGTATTCGCCGTCCCCGTGCGGATGGATGAGGTGAACGATCTCTTCCAGGCGGGATCGAGCGGCGCCGACCGCGCATACGCGCTCGCCAGCGCGTTCGTGCGGCACATCATCGAAACGCAGGGGTCCGACGTGCCTGCACGGATCCTCGCTGCCGTGGCGAACGGCGGATCGTTCGAAGGGGCATTCGAGCAGGCGACCGGCCGCTCGCTCGCCGACACCGAACGCAGTTTTCACGCGGAGCTGACTTCGTGGACACGACGGCTTCCCCTCTTGACCAGCCCCTACGTCCTCTGGATGATCGTCACGCTGCTGGCTCTGTTTGCCATCTACATCAGATACCGTCGCAGTGCCGAACGGCGCAGCAAATGGGCCGAGGAAGACGCAGGGGACGCCGGCTGGCTGGCGGAGGAGACATTGGCCGACGAGGCCCGCCGAAAGGCGCCCGAACGCAGGACAACATGACACCGATTCAAATTCGTCTCGCGGCAATCGCGCTGACTGTTGCGTTCGGATCTGCCAGCGGCGCCGGCTCGGAGCAGCCTTCAGCGAAAGATCAGACCGCGGCCGGCGCGATCCCTTCTTCCAAACGAATGGCGGACGGTAAAGAGTGGACGACTGCGAATCTGAACGTCAACGCATCGCCATCCTATTGTTACGACGATGCCGAACCGAATTGCCGTCGATACGGCCGCTTGTACACATGGGAGTCGGCGCAGCGTGTGTGCCAGTCGCTCGGAGATGGTTGGCGGCTACCGACCGATGACGAATGGCGGCAGATGGCGAAGCGCTATGGCGGAGTCAGTGACGAGTCGGCTGACAAAGGTAAAGCGGCGTTCACGGCACTCCGGAGCGGAGGCACGTCGGGCTTCAATGCTGTGCTGGGTGGCAACCGCTCCAACGGACAGTACGCACGGTTAGAGGCGCACGGGCTTTACTGGACGGCCTCAGACAACGATCCAGGCACCGCCCCGTTATACAACTTCGGCCAGGGCGGGCAAGCTCTCCACCGCCAGCCCCAGGGCGAGAAGCAGATGGCTATTTCCGTACGGTGTGTCAGGTCGAGTTGACCTGCCGCAGGTCGCCAGGCACACTGCCGATCGGTTATGCGCCGATTCGTACTGCTCGCGCTGCTCACCGTGCCAGTATCGCTGGCGCCGCAGGGTATGGCCGATGAGCCCGGCATCTACGGCTACGTGCTCGCGCCCGGCGGCATCCCGGTATCGGGCGGAACCGTCGGGTTTAGTTCGCCGGGCGGTTCCGCGTCGGCCTCGATCGACAGGATGGGCCGCTTCCGCATATCTGTCGAGCGGGCCGGGGTCTACCGCGTCCTCATCGGCGTACGGGGGTTCACGCCCTACCAGGCGCGCGTCACCGTGCCGGCCTCGAGAGCGCTGCGCCTGCCGGTGATCCAGATCGAGCCCGCGACCTATTTCCGCGTACGGTTCGTGTCGCCGACCGGTGAGCCCATCATGTCGCCGGCGATCCGCCGGCGCTCGTTCGACGGGAGCGGCGCGCCGATCCTCGAAGCGCCGGACGCGAGCTCGATCGAGCTCGACGGCGACGGCGCGACGCGGATCGGACCGCTGCCGCACGGCATCACGGCGCTGGCGCTCGACACGCCGATCTTCGCGCAGACGCGCGTCACGAATGTCTCGGTCACCGGCGAGGATGCGCTGCTCGAGGGCGGAACGGTCGTCGTTCAGCCTGGCTCCACGCTGCACGTCGACCTGCTCGATGCGTCGGGACTGCCGGTGCCGGACCACTTCGTCCTGCTCGAAGACGTGCTGCCGCTGTCGCCGCTCCAGTTGCCGCCGCCCGTGCAAACGAATGCGCAGGGCCGCGTGACCTTCGCGCGGCTCGCGGCGGGACGCTATCGCGTGCGAACGTCGGCGGTAGGCCGGTGCGTGTATCAGGACCTCTCGCTCACGCGCACCGTGACCGTCTCGGGCACCGGCACCGTCACCACACGGATTGTCGTGGCAGGCAAAGCGACCTTCCGAATCCTGTCGCCGGTGGGGCGCATAAAAGGAGTCGTGGTAACGGCCAGACCGGAGAACCCGCCACCCGCGTCGCCAGTGCTGTTGATGGGAAGGGGTATGCCGTCGCTGATCGCACTCTCGCTGATCACGACACGCTGCCGCGGCACGACCGATGCCGACGGGCGTGTCACGCTCACGAGCTTCCCGCCAGGTCCGTCCGATCTCGCGGTGCACTTCGCCAACTCGCTGTACGTGAGGCGGCTCGACGTGCCGATCGGCGGGGGCGAAATTGCCGTGTCCGTGCCCGACGGCGTCATGCCTGTTCGCGTCACCACGGAGTTAAAAACGAGCCGGTGCCGCGGGCGTTCGTCACATGGACCATCGAAGGCGGCGGCCGCGCCGAAGCGACGGCGACGATCATCGGTGAAGCGCTGCTCGAAGGCGTCGGCACCAGGCCGGGAATACTCAGCGTGACGGCGCCCGGGTTTCAGCCCGTCGAGGAGCACTTGTCCGAGCCGCCCGGCATCCTCCACGAGGTTGCGCTTGTGTCGCTGTCGAACGCGAGTCTGGCGGTCCGTGTCGTGACAGCGTCGGGCGATGCGCTCCCCAATGCCGTCGTGGAAGTCGCGCCCGGGAGTCCACTCTGGCCGCCGCAACTCGCGGTGACTGACGCGAAAGGAGCCGTCACCTTTCCCGACGCTCCCGCTGGCCTGCTTCGCGTTACGGCGATCGCGAACGGGTTCGTGCCTTCGACGCTGCGGGTGTCTCAGGACAATCGGGCGGCTGGTGCCGTGCTGACGCTCTCGCCTGGGTATCGAGCACTCGTGAGCGTCGAGTTGCCGGCCACGTCCGGTCCGCTTCTCGTTCGTGTCCTGAACAAGGCCGGGCGGCCGATGGACACGCTGCTCGACGGCGCGTCCGATCGCGGCATCGAACCGCCGGGCCGCCTGTCGCTTGGCCCGCTGCCGCCGGGCGACTACGTGATCGAGCTGCGCGGCGCGCGAGAACAACGACAGGAAGGGATCACGATCGTGGATCGCGACGTTATCGCGACCCTCCGATGAAGGTCAGAGACGCTACGGCTTGCGCTCGAGCCAGTCGTCCCGGCAGCCTGCGGGCGCATTGACCGGATTGCAGCGCGCGGATGCGCTCGCGGCGCCTGGCAGCCGCGCGGTGTATCCCGACCCGAACGGGCTCAGCTCAGGGTAATCCGTGCTCACGTAGTGGGCGCCGGAGCGGAACGCGCTGTCGCGTCGGGCCGTGCTGCCGCTGCGGGCTTCGGCGGTCGGGATGTCGGCGCGCGTCCGGATCAGGAAGCGGCCCTTGACACGCCGCCGAATGTTCTCCTCCTCGACGCCGAGCGCCTCGCTCATCTTGATGAACGCCGCGGACGGATCTCCCGGATTCGAGCTGACGAACAGCACCCGGCCCTCGAGCGACGGATTGCCCTGCAGGTACTCGGTCCGGTGCTCGTCCGTGTTATCGAGCGCGAACAGAATCTTTCCGCGCGCCATCCGCAGCGCCGGCCATCCGTCCCGCTGGATCGCTTCCGCGAGCGTGGCGTGCGTGCCGCGAACGCGATCCGGAGTCATGACGTGGTGGTTGTCGAACACGAGGCGGATCTCGGCATCAAGCGCGCGGAACAGTGCGGCGTCGATGCGGATCGGCGCGACGAAGCCGAGGCCGCGCGGGTCCTGGCGCGGCGCGTCCTTGGCCTCGATCATCACCATGATCGGCACGTGCCACGGATTCGCGCGCGACCACTCCCGGATCGCCGTCAGGCACGCCACGAGCGTGCGGCAGGTCGTCCAGTAGTCGACGTCCGGCGTGTGAATCACCTTGAAGCCAGGATCGCGCATGTCGGCGGGAGGCAGTTCGAGGCCCGCGGTCATCCGCAGCGCCGCGGGTGTGGCGAAGCGTCCGCCTTCCGGGTCGGCGAACACGTCGATCTCGAACTTGCGAATGCCGAGGTGCGAGAGCTGTTCGATCGCCGTTGACCTACATGGCCGACGGCAAGCAGTACATCGTCGTGGCGATCAGCGGCGGCAACTATTCGGGTGAGTACGTGGCGTTCACGCTACCGCGCTGACCGGCGCTCGAGACTCAGACGCCGGCGCGTGCGGCTGTGTGTGTCATTCGGAGCACTCGAAAAAGAATGTTCTGATACACGAAGTCTGCGGCGCCGATGCGTTCCGTTCCGACCGTGTGCTAGCGTGGCTGATCTCTGTAGAGCTACGCAACGCGAAGGAGGCAGAATGGCGACTGCGACGAAACTCTTCGTAGCACTCTCGGCAGCCGTGGGGTTGACCCTGGTGATCGGCAACACGACCGGCTTCGCGGCCGTAGCCCGATCGATTCAGATGATGGATGCGTGCGATCCCGAAACATTCAACGAAGAATTCGGCGACGGCACGTGCGTGAGGCAGGGCGGCGTGTCGCTCGACGCGTTCATCACCCAGCTCGTGCACTCGCAAAAGGCCGGGTCGTGGAACTTCGCGCCCGGCAATGTGCGGCTCCGCGAGGGCGAGGAATTCGTCGCCGAGAACCACGGCGGTGAGACGCACACGTTCACAAAGGTGGAGGAATTCGGCGGCGGCTTCATCGGCGACCTCAACGACCTTTCGGGCAATCCTGTCCCGGCCCCTGAGTGCCTGGACTTCGGAACCATGGTATTCATCCCGGCGGGCGGCAGCTCTGACGCGGAAGTCCAACCCGCGGGCGTGCATCACTACATGTGCTGCATTCACCCCTGGATGCGCACCGACGTCATCGTCCGGTAGTCCCGAAAATGCAACCACGAAAACACGAAAACACGAAGAAGACGCTTTCTTTTTCGTGTCTTCGTGGCTTCGTGGTTGCGTTTGATCCCTAGAACGTCAGCTGTCCGCCAATCTTGATCAGCCTTCCTTGCAGCACGTCCGTCGGGCGGAGCCATTCGCTGGTCGCCGCCGTGCTGAACGTCGTGTTGTAGGTCAGCACCGCCGACTTGTTGAACACGTTGTAGATGTCCACCATGCCCTGGAAGCGGTAGCGGTTCATCTTGAAGATCCGCGCGAACCGCAGGTCGAACTGAGTCAAGCGATCGCCGAACACCGAGTTGGGTGCCATCAGCGTCACCGTGGCGGCGCCGGCCGCCAGGTTGCGGCCGAGCGGCGTCGGCCCGGCGTTCGCGATGGCGTTGTTGATGCTCCAGTTCGCGGCGAGCGCCGGACCGGGAACGCTCTGCACCGTGCCGCTGATCTGCACGTCGTACGGCAGCGTGTACGAGGCGAGCGCCTTCACTTGCGTCAGGAACGGAGGGACAACCTCGCAGAATCGGACGTCGGGGCTGTCGAACGTCTCGCAATTGACCGTCGTCGTCCGTCCCGTGCTCGTTCCTCCGGCGAGCAGCAGCTTGTTCTTGCGCGCGCTGATCGTCAGGTCGATGCCGTTGAACACCTGCGAGCGCTTCGAGGCATCCGCGAAATCGACGACGCGGTTCACCGCGAGCAGCGGGCGCGCGGTCGGGGTCACGTCGAACAGCCCGCAGATCGGCTGTCCGCTGAGCGGCCCGATGCGGGCATCGGTCGGCGCTGTGACGCAGTACGGCGAGTAGTCGCCCGGGCCGACGCCGAGCGCGTCGGTGTGCGTGAAGTTGCCGAACGACCGGCGGAAATAGGCGGCGCCCACCGCGACCTGGGGAAACAGCTCGTGCTGCACGCTGGTGGAGTACTCCCAGTTGTAGCCGCGCTTGAACCACCCCTTCTGCACGTCGCCGGCGGGCGTCGTCGCGAGAGCCGTCGTGCCGAACAGCGGGTTGCCCGTCGGCCCGAGCTCGGACACCTGCACGATGCGATCGCCGTTCGGGTCGGTCCACACGCGTGTGTCGGCGCCCGTACCCGAGAACCCGGCGCCCGTCACGGTGCCACCCAGCGGATTGAACTGGCTGGCGAAGCCGACCGTCTGGCTCGCGACGTAGCGGCTGAGCGTGGCCTTGATGGCCGTCTTGCCGTTGCCGGACACGTCGTAGGCGACGCCGAGGCGCGGACCGATGTCCTTCCAGCTCGGAAGACCCGTGATCTCGCCGAGGCTGCGCGCCGGCACGAACGTCCCGGCGGGGAACTGCTGCGCCTGCAGCTTCGCGCTCAGGTAGTCGAACCGCAGGCCGGCGTTCACCGTCCAGCGGTTCACGGTCCACTGATCCTGCGCGTAGAGCCCGAGGTCGGCGTTGAGCCGCTCGCGCGCGTCGCGCGGCGAGGCGGTGAGGATCACCTGGACCGGCGTGGCGCCGCTGAACACGAGCGTCATGTCCTGGTTGACCCGCGCGATCTCGTGGCGCGGTCCCTCGCTCAGGTTCATCCCGATTTTCATCGCGTGGGAGCCGGTCACGTAGGTCATCGATGCGGTGTAGGTGCGCAGCACGGAAAAGTGCTCTGAGTAGTACGGGGCTGCATTGATGCGCCGGCCAGTTGCGTTGTCGCGCACCGACAGCGTCGTCGGCGTGACGCCCGGCTGCGGCTCCCGCGTGTACTCCTGGTCGTAGAGGCTCACGCCCGCTTCGACGAGCATCCGGCTGCTCACCGTCGACGTCCATTTCCCTTGCAGGAGATGGCCGATCGGCGTCCGCTGGATCCACGACCCCTCGGGCGTCGTCAACCCGAAGATGCCGCCCTGGCCGACGAACCAGTGGCCAGTCAGACGATCCTGCTTGTCGATGTACGCCGTGACCTTGTTGCGCGGCGTCGCCTGCCACGTGAGCCGCGCCGCGTTGCTCAAGTTCCAGCTGTCGTCGACGCCGCGGCGACTCAGGTCCTGCGTATAGGTGAAGTACTGCGAGTCGGCATCGTAAAACGAGTCGGCGGGAAACTTGTCGAGGCCCCAGTACCGCGTCGCGAAGTAGAACCACAGCTTGTTCTTGAAGATCGGCCCGCCGAGCGAGCCGTTGACGTCCCAGACCTTCTTCACCTTGTTGACGGCGGTCAGCCGCTGTGTCTTGAGCGAGTCCGTCAGGTTGTCGCTCTGGAACGAGTTATTGGCGCCGTTCAGGAAGAACGTGCCTTTGAACGTGTTGCCACCTTCCTTCGGAATCAGGTTCACGCGGATGCCGCCGGTCCCCATCTCCGCGGAAATGGCGCCGGTCTCGAAGCTGATCTGCTCGATGCCTGCGTCGTTCCCCGAGATGCCCGTGTAGGATCCGGCGCCGCACAGGTTGTTGAAGCGCATGCCGTCCATCTGCACGACCATGTCGGCGGTGGCGCCGCCGTGGATCGCCATCTGCACCTGCTGCTCGCCCGAGGATCCGCCGACGTCGTAGGGCGTGGCGCCCGTGCCGCCGGCCGCGATCGTCACGCCGGGCACGAGGACGCCGATGTTCTGAAACGTCTTTCCCGTGGGCACCGCGTCGATGACATCGCGCGTCATGACCTTGACCTGCTGGACGCGCTGCGTATCGACAACCGGTGATTCACCGGTCACCGTGACCGTTTCCGAGATCTCGCCGACGCGGAGGTCGGCGTTGACGATGGCCGTGAACTGCGTCGTGAGCTCGATGCCTTCACGCTTGACGCCGGCAAATCCCGGCAGCGTGAAGGACACGACGTACACCCCGGGCCTGAGATCGACGATCTTGTACTGGCCCTTCTCGTCGGTCGTGGCGGTTCGCACCTGCTCGATCAGGGCAGGGCTGGCGGCTTCGACGGTGACGCCGGGCATCACCGCGCCCGACGTGTCTCGAACGATGCCCGCGATGCTGCCGGTCTGGGCCAGCGCTATCGCAGGAAGCAGGGCTACGAACGCGAGCGCGACTACGACCAGACGAACAATCGTACGACTCATGCTCCATCCTCCGCGCCGCCTACCCTATAGCGTGCGTTCCGGTTGTCAAGGCAAATGTAGACAACCAGCCGCGCGTATACTGCGGCCGTGCTGGACGTCGCCGCGATCCGGGTCGACGACGTGTCGAAGCGGTTCGACAAGACGCTCGCGCTCGATCGCGTGTCGCTCGAACTCCAGCGCGGCGAGATTTTCGGCCTGCTCGGTCCCAACGGCGCGGGCAAAACGACGCTGATCCGAACCATCCTCGATCTGATCAAGCCCGACTCGGGGCGCGTGGAGATCTTCGGCCGCACGTTCGCGCCGTCCGATCGCAACCGGATCGCCTACCTACCCGAGGAGCGCGGACTGTATCCGCGCCAGAAGGTCGCCGCCGTGCTCGAATACCTCGGCGCCTTGAAAGGGATGTCGCCGGGCACCGCGCGCTCGGAAGCGGTCCGCTGGCTGGCGCGCTTCGAGCTGAGCGAGTACGCGGATCGGAAAGTCGAGCAGTTGTCGAAGGGGAACCAGCAGAAGATCCAGATCTGCGCGGCGCTCATCGCGGGCCCGGAGGTGGTGTGCCTCGACGAGCCGCTGTCGGGGCTCGACCCCGTGAGCGCGCGCACCGTGATGCGCGTCATCCGCGACTGCGCGAGTGAGGGACGCACGGTCCTGCTCTCGACCCATCAGATGAACACGGTCGAAGCGCTGTGCGGCCGCGTCTTCATGATCGCGCGCGGCCGTCGCGTGCTCTACGGAACGCTGACCGACATCAAGCGGCAGTACTCCACCAACGCTGTCCGTGTGATCTCCTCGGCCAACTACAGCGCCTGCCCGCTCGTGGCGCGCGTCGACGCCGACGGCTCGACTCGTGGCGCCGCCCACGTCTTCCTGCGAGACGAGGGGAGCACGGAGGAGTTCCTGCGCTGGCTGGTGGCGTCCGGCGCCTCGATCGAGAGCGTCGAACGCCTGTCCACGCCGCTCGAAGACATCTTCGTGCGGGTCGCCGAAGAGGCCGCGGTGGCGGTGTGATGGATCTCAAGAAGGTCGGGCTCGTCGCACGATGGGAGTTCCTGTCGACCGTCACGCGCCGGATGTACATCGTGGCCGTGGTCGCGATGCCGCTCGTGTACGGACTGATGCTGACGGTCGCCGGCCTCACCGGCCGCGCCGTCACTCGCAACGAAGGCACGCGACCGATCGCGGTCGTGGACAAGGCGCGCATCATCGATTTCGCGGTCGCGCGGAGGCGGCGGAGGCGGCGCGAACCGCGGAGGCGGCCGCCTCGCCTGATCCGCCGGCCGCGCTCACACCGCTCGTGGAGTACACCGATCTCGATCGCGCGCTGGCGGATCTCCGCGCACGCGTGGTGTCGGGCATCCTCGTCGTCGAATCCGACTACCTGTCGAGCGGGCGAATCACGGCGTACGGCATCGACACCGGCATGATGTCGCCGGCCGCGGCGCGCCGCCGCCAGAACCAGGTGGCCGACGCCATCCGCGCCAGCCTGCTGCACGGAGCGTTGTCGGGCGACGCGCTCGCGCGTGCCTACGCACCCGCCGCGAACGTCACGCGCATGAACATGGACTCGCAAGGCGTCGTCTCGCCGGACGAAGCGTCGATCGCGGGCCCGTTCGCGGGGCCGTTTGGCGTGTTCTTCATGCTGACCATGGCGATCTTTTTCTCGGCGGGGTTTCTCCAGCAGGCGACGGTGGAGGATCGCCAGAACCGGATGATCGAAATCCTGCTCTCGTCGCTCGACACCAACGAGCTGCTCGTCGGGAAAATCCTCGGGCTCAGCGGCGCCGGCCTGCTCCAGGTGGCGATCTACATTTCGCTGCTGGTCGTGCCGGGCGTCCTGGTCCTGGCGATCATCAAGGTGTCGATGGCGAAGCTGGCGCTCTCGCTGGTCTATTTCGTGATCGGTTACACGTTGTTTGCCAGCTTGATGGCCAGCACCGGGATGCTTGGACGCACCGCCCAGGAGAGCGCGCAGCTCTCGGCGATCTGGACGCTGACGGCCGCGAGCCCGATGGTCTTCCTCGCGGCCATTTCCGCCGCGCCCAACGGCCTCGTGTCGCGCGCGCTGTCGTTGTTCCCGCTCACCAGCCCGGTCACGATGATGATGCGGCTGGGCAGCGGCGACGTGCCGGTTGTGGACGTGATCGCGTCGATCGCCATCGGCATCGCAACGATCTATTTCACGCTGCGAGCGGCCTCGAAAATCCTGCGCGCGGCGTCGTTGATGTACGGCAAGCGGCCGACGCTGCCGGAGTTGGTTCGTTGGCTGCGGGCGGCATAAGTAGGTCCGCCTGAAGGCGGACCCCACGTTCAGAGAGGTGAGCGCAAAACCGTAGGTGCGTAGGTACGTGGGGTCCGGCTTTAGCCGGACCTACCCGGATGTCGCCGCGTCAACCACCTCCGTAGTGCCCTGAACGCCGCCAGCATTTCCTGATACGAGAAATTCGCGTTGCGTCCGCTCGGGTTCGGGAGGACGAACACCCGCGCGCCCTCGAAGGTCTCGCGCCGGAGTCCGAGCGCGATCTTTTCCGCGCGCCGATCGAGCAGCACGCGCGCCAGCGTCACCCCAACCAGGGCGACGACCTCGGGCCGCCAGCGCCGCACCTTGCGCCGCAACGCACCCACGCCGTCGACGAACTCGTGCGGACGAATGGTGTCGATGCCGGGTGTCGGTCGAGGCACGAGGTTGGTGATCCCGAATCCCCACTCCGGCAGCCGGTCGTCGTCTTCGCTGCCGATCGGCTCGGGCACCAGTTTCGACTCGTGCAGCAGCTTCCAGAACCGGTTCGAGTAGCCGGCAAAGTGATGGCCGATGGCGGCCGAGCGTATGCCGGGATTGATGCCGACGAACAGCACGCGCATGCCGGGGCCGATTCGGTCCTTCAACAGCATCGCGTCAAGTATCATCGCTCTACAGGTGAACCAACCGAACGACACGACGCAGGCGGTCCCTTTCCCGACGATTGGCCGCTTCCGGATCGTGCGCTTTCTCGGCCGGGGCGGGATGGGCGAGGTCTACCTCGCCGACGACCCGCGGCTGGGCCGTTCCGTGGCGTTGAAGGTGCTCTCGTCGGAGGCCGCCAACGATCCGGATCGGCGCGCGTTCTTCCAGCGGGAGGCGACGTCGGCCGCCGCGCTGAACCATCCGAACATCTGCACCATCTTCGAGGTTGGCGAATCCGACGGCCGTCCTTACATCGCGATGGAAGCGATCGAGGGCCGGACGCTGTTCGAGATGCTCAAGGCCGGTCCGCTCGCGCCCGACGCGGTGATCGACATCGCGATCCAGGTCGCCGGCGCGCTGGACGAGGCGCGCGAACGCCGCGTCGTGCACCGCGATCTGAAGAGCGCCAACGTCATGGTGACGTCGAAGGGCGCGGTGAAGGTGCTCGACTTCGGGCTGGCGAAACGCGTCGGCGTGGAACCCACACCGCCGCAACGCACCACGCAGTGGGTCAGCAATCACGACATCGTGTTCGGCACGCTGCCCTACATGTCGCCCGAGCAGGCACTCGGCCGCGTCGTCGATCATCGATCGGATCTGTTTTCGTTCGGCACGATCCTCTACGAGGCGCTGACCGGCAAGATGCCGTTCGACGGCCCGACCACTCCCGAGATCCTGAACGCCGTCGTGAACTTCGAGCCGCCGCCGGTCGATCGCGTGAGGCGCAGAGTTCCCCCGGCGCTGGCACTGGTCATCTCGAAGCTGATGGCCAAGGATCCGGCGGCACGCTATCAGTCCGCCGCGGAAGCGATCGAGGATCTCCGGTCGATCCAGCAGACCGGCGATCTGACGAGCCGGCGCGCCGCCGTTTCGCGGCAGCGGCTGCGCGTCGCGGTACTGGTGGCCGCGGTGGTCGCGCTCACCGTCAGCGCGGCGGTGTGGTGGCAAACGCATCGCATCACCGTCGCGCGGCCGATCAGCGTGCCGGGTCTGGTGGTCGTGCCCGCCACCGTCACGGGTCCGCCGCAGGTGCAGTTTCTGGCCGACGCCATTCCCAACTCGCTCACGACCCGGCTCGGCGAGCGCGGCGGGATCAAGATGAAAGTGCCGCCCACCTCGATTGAGTTCGCCAACGTGGGTGGAAACCTCGTGACCGTCACCGACTCCTACGGCGTCACGATGTGCGTCGTGCCGAAAGCCACGGTGACGGGCGGCCGGCTGCGCGTCAACGTGCAGCTGGTCGAGCCGAAGCGCAAGGACGTCGTGTGGAGCGGCGAGTTCGAGAGCGCGCTCGAGCGCTACGCCGACGCGGTCGTGCAGGCGGCGGACGGCGTGGCCGAAGCCCTCACCGGCCGGCGCCAGACATCTCCGGCGACCGCGGCCTCGTCCGCCGCGTCGGCGCTGGAACTGGCGATCAGCCGCGGCCAGTACTACGGCCACATGTTCAACAACAAGTATCAACAGAGCGATTACGAGCTCGCGCTCGCGGCGCACAAGGAAGCGCTGCAGATCGATCCGCGTTCCGCGGCCGCCGCAGCCGGCATCGCCTACCTCCAGATCTTCAGGATGCAGGGCGGCGAATCGCCGGAACGGGTGCTGCCGGAGCTCGACCTGTGGGCCCGTCGGACGATCGAGTTCGATCCGCTGCACGCCCTGGGCTGGGCGTCGCTCGCCGTCGCGGAGAGCTGGCGGCCGCGCCCCGACTCGCTCAAGCAGCTGGACTTCGGCTTCCGTGCCGCCTCGCTGGGCGAGGCCTGCGGCGCCTGCCAGCTCGCGCTGATGGAAGGCACGCTGCCGTTTTCGCAGGTGCTGACGCACCACGTGGCGCAGCAGGACGCCACGCTGGATCCGATGGCGGCCTACGGCCACATCAACAGCGCGGTCGCGCTGAGCGCGCTCGGCCGCGGCGACGAAGCATCGGCTGCGATGACGCGCGCGGTGGCGATCGAGCCCGAGGCACGCTGGGTGTCGGTGCTCAAGACGCTGACGGAAGCGGCATCCGGTTCGATCCGCGCCGCGGACGCCGAAGCGCTGCTGGGGCGCGAGAGCGTCAAAACGATGCCGGCATGGGTCCCGTCGATCCTCGAGCTGATCCGGAGCATGGGCAAGGGCGACGAGCCCGCGATCGCGCGCGCCGTGGCGCGGTTGCGCGAGCCCGCACGCCAGGGCCGGGCGACGCTGTTCGAATTGTCGTACTTGAACGCGCTGGCGGTGCCAATCCTCGCGCGAGGCGGACGCGGCAACGACGCGTTGGCAGTGCTCGCGGACGTGACGGCGGCGAACGCGCCCCCGCCCTACGACACGGTGGTGATGAATCCGTTTCTGAAGCGCTTGATCGACGACCCGCGTGCCCGCGACGTGGTCGCGCGCTCGAAGGCGCAGTTCGACGTGCTGCTCAAGGCCATCGCCGACGCGCGCGCGGCCGGCCGCTTCCCCCGCTACCTCGAGCGGCCGCTGCAGGATCTGCTGTCGGCGTTAGCAAGCTTGAAGTCTCAAGTCTGAAGTCTCAAGTACTTCAGACCTGAGACTTCAGACTTCTGACTTCTGACTTGCTTAGTCGCTGTTATTCGTCACGCCGACCTTGGGCGACTTGCGCGCCTTCTTCTTGCCCTTCTTCTTGGCGGCGGCCTTCTTCTTCGCGGGCTTCTTCTTTGCCATGTCTGCTCCTTTGGTGAACGCGGTGGACGACAAGCTCTTAGCACGTGCTGAATCCGGGCGCGTACGATTGCGGGCGGCCGGTACTCCTCGAGAGGAATCGCCAGCGCGAGATATCGCTGCCCGTCGGTGACGAGCAGGCCGCGATCGACCAGCGGCTGGAGGCGCGCGGCGATCTCGCGGTCGCCCGATCCCGAATCCGCGCCGGCAATCGCCGCAAGTCGGCTCACGTGGGCGATGCTGTCGCACGCTTCGTAGAGCGCGCGATCGACGCCGGTCAGAATCGTCAGCTTCGATGACGCCTTCGGACGCAAATCCACTATCGCGAGGCGATCGCGCTGGCGCACCGACACCAGCTCGCTGCGCCGATGCACGCGCTTCCAGCGCGCCACCTGTTCTTTGAGCGGGCGGATGTAGCGTTGAATGTCGCGGCCGTCCGCGTAGTCGAAGCCGAAGTAGTACGCGAGGTTGCCGATCGCGTCGTGCGACAGGCCGGCGAAGATGTGCCCGTACGCGTCGACCGGACGGACGCGCGTGAACCCCAGTCGATCGGCCTGGTCGAAATTGGGGCTGAACCGATCGAGCCGGATGGCGGCGCCGCCGACCGGTGCCGGCAGATGCGTCAGCCAGGGGACCAGGCCCGCCATTCGCCCGTACTCCGCGGCCGGCTCACCGGGAAATCCCCACAGGACATTCCAGTACGGGCGCACGCCGAACTGCTTGCACCACTTGAGCAGCTGCACGTTCTGCAGCCACGAGACGCCTTTGCGCATCAGCGCCAGAACGGGATCGCTGAAGCTTTCGATGCCCGGCTGAATCTGCGTCACGCGGGCGTCGCGCAGCAGCCGGACGTGGTCTTTCTTGAGGTTCGCTTTCGTCTCGTAGAAGAGCTCCATCTTGAGCCCGCTCCGCGCCAGTTCCGGGAGCAGATCGCCGAAGTAGCCCATCTCGAGAATGTTGTCCACCACCTGCACGTCGCATCGCGGATACGTCGTTGCCAGATGCCGCAGCTCCGCCAGCACGCGATCGGATCGCTTGCTGCGATACGTCATCGTCGATCCGTTGAGCCCGCAGAACGTGCAGTGCGCTTTCTCCCCCACCAGCAGCCCCGCGAGCTCTCGAAGAGCATGCTGGGCCGCCAGTGCCGCGACAGGCCGCTGGCCATGAACTGGCGAACGTAATCCCGGTAGTCCGGGTACGGCAGCGCGTCCATGTCGCGAACCATCGGTGCGGTCGCGAACCGGCCGGCTTCGAACTCACGCGCGATCGATGCACGCGTCCGTACACCCGGCACCTCGGCTATCGATCGGCCCTCGAGCAGCCGCGTGACGACCTCGACGATGATCGTGTCGGCCTCGCCGCTGACGGCGGCGTCGACGAACGGAAACTGGCGGATCGTTTCCGCTCCCATCACGCCTTCACAGTTGGCGCCGCCCATCACGATGTGGAGATGCGGAAGCACGTCCTTCAGCCGACGCGCGAGCGCGAGCGACGCCGCATGCTGTTGAAAGCTGCTCGTCAAACCGACGATCCGTGGCGAAGCGGCGGCGACCTGGTCGACACACCAGTCGAGGAACGGCGGAACCAGATCGCGCGCGCGAACGATGCGGTCGCGCGTTTCGCGCCACTTGCGCGATCCGCGATGGCGCGCGCCCCAGGCCGAGCGCGGGCCCATCACGTCGCCGGCGTAGCCGTCGCCAGCAGGGTGTGTCGGATCCCCGAGACCGCGCGAGAAAATCCACTCGCCGGCCAGGTTGACGATCGGCACACCGTCCGACTGCGAGATCGCCGTGTACAAGCGGCTGCCAAGCCGCTCGGCGAAGCGGATCGAAAAGTATCGAATGTCGCTGGCAATGCCCCCCTGCGCGAGCTCGGCCTGAAGCAGGCTCAATCCGATCGACGGAGTGAACACCGGGCCGAAGGGCATCGAGACGAAGAGCACATCGGGCATCGCTACGGATGAGGTTGGGAGTCTACATTAGAATCAGCCCCCATGAACTGGCTGTTCAAAGAAGAACCGACGAACTACGGCTTCGACGAGCTCGTGAAAGACAAGAAGACGATGTGGAGCGGTGTGAAGAATCCGGTCGCGCAGAAGCACCTGCGGTCGGTGAAGAAGGGCGACCGAATTTTCTTCTACCACACAGGCGACGAGAAGGCCGTGATCGGCATTTGCAAGGCGCTTGGCGACGCGTACCCGGATCCGGGCGACACGTCGGGAAGAGCCTCGGTCGTGGACGTCGCGCCGGTGCAGAAGCTCGCGCGCCCCGTCACGCTCAAGGAGATCAAGGCCGACGCGTCGTTCAAGGATTTCCCGCTCGTCCGCATCTCGCGCCTGTCGGTGATGCCGGTTACCGATTCGGAGTGGTCGCGAATTCTTGCAAAGGCGGCATCGCAGGGCTAACCGCCTTCGTCAAGGCTTCGGCGCTCGAGAAGCCCTGCGCCACATCCTGTCCCGCCGCCGTTCCCACCTTCCTGCCCTTCCTGCCTATCCCGCCCTCCCCACGCGCGCCAGGCGCCAGCGCGCGATCAACAACAGCGGCGCCCACAGCACCATCAACACGCTGAAGCCAACGCGCTCGAACAGGAAGCCGCCGAGCGCGGGGCCGCTGAGCAGGCCGGCGCCCCAGGCGAGGTTGTAGATGCCATAGGAGACGCCGAACGATCGAACGCCGGCGCCCGTGGTCGCCTCACCCATGAACGCGAGCGACGGCGTGATGACGAGCGTCCCTGTTCCGGCCGCGGCGACGAACAGGAGCAGCGCCGACCAGTAACTCCACGCCTGACCCAGCAGCGCCACGGTGCCCGCCACCAGCACAAGGCCGAGCATCATCGTCGGGCGGGCGCCCCACCTGTCGGAGAGGCGGCCGATGAACGGGTGCATCGTGGTGGTCACGACCGCCGCGGCGCCGTAGATCAGGCCGAGGCGCGCCGGGCCTACGCCGAGGCCCGCCAGATGGAGCGCGAGAATCGGCTCGAGCATCGAGATGGTCGAAGAAATGCCGATCACGACGATTGCGCATGCGGCAATCGCCGGCACGCGCACGATCATGCCGAGCGGCACGGGCTCGGTCGGCGCCTGATGGTCCGGGAAATCGAGGGCCATGAAGAGCGTCATCACGAGGATGGCCAGCGCCGCGACGCCGATGAACGGCATCGAGATGCCGCCAAGCTCGTAGAGCCACCCGCCCAGCGTCGGCCCGAGCATGATCGCGACGCTCGTCCCCATCATGACGATGCCGCTGACTCGTCCGCGCTCCTCGGCGCCGTAGAGATCCGCGATCAGCGCGAACCCGACGACCCACGTCACTGCGTCGGCCGCGCCCTGCACCAGCCGCGCCGCGAACAGCCACGGCAGGCTGGTCGCGAACGCGAACAGCAGCGTCGCGGCCGCGAGCGCGGCGAGCCCGCCGACCATCGGACCCTTGCGTCCGATCCGATCCGACACGGCGCCCATCGGGATCGACACGGTGAGCAGCGTCAACCCGAAGGACGCAAACAACACACCGATCATCGTCGGAGACGCGCCCAGCTTCCGACTCAGATCCGGAAGAACCGGGATCGCGATCGAGTAGGCGACGATGTCGGTGAAGCACGCAAGGGTGACGAGGGCGACGGCGAGGGGGCGAGAGCTGAAGGGCGACATTGCAGAATCGCAGAATTGCAGGATGGCAGGATTTCAATCAAACAATCAATCCTGCAATCCTGCCTTCCTACAATCCTGCAATGTCACCTTCTCTTCAGCAGCAGGCACCCAAGCGGCGGGATTACGACGCGCAGCGACTGCTCGAAGCCGTGCGCGGGAATGGGCTCGGACTCGACACCGCCTCCGTTGCCGACATCGCCGCCCCCGTACAGGCGCGCGTCGCTGTTCAGCAGCTCGGCGTAGTACCCTGGCGCGGGCACGCCGATCCGGTAATCCGGCCGCGGCACCGGCGTGAAGTTGCACACCATCACCGTGAAATCGCGGCGATCGCGCGCGTAGCGCAGGAACGAGACGACGCTGTTCTCGGCGTCGTTGCATTCGATCCAGCGGAAGCCGGCGGGATCGAAGTCGGCCTGGTGGAGCGACGGCTCCGCGTGGTAGTGCCAGTTCAGCGCCTGCACGAAGGCGCGCAGGCCGGCGTGGCGCGGATCGTCGAGCAGATGCCACTCGAGACTGCGATCGTGGTTCCACTCGCGCGTCTGTCCGAAGCTCGTCGCCCATGAACAGCAGCTTCTTGCCGGGATGGCCGTACATGTAGCCGTAAACGAGCCGCAGCGTGGCGAGCTTCTGCCACGCATCGCCTGGCATCTTGCCGAGCATCGAGCCCTTGCCGTGCACGACTTCATCGTGCGAGAACGGCAGCACGAAGTTCTCGGTGTGCATGTAGATGCCCGAGAACGTCACCTTGTTGTGATGCCAGCGCCGGTTGATCGGATCCTCGTGCGTGTAGGTCAGGATGTCGTTCATCCACCCCATGTTCCACTTGTAGGTGAAGCCGAGACCGCCCAGGTGCACCGGACGGCTGACACCGGACCACGACGTCGACTCCTCGGCCAGCGTGATGGTGCCGGGCTTGTCGGCGTGCGTCAGGCTGTTCAACTGCTGCAGAAAGCGTGATGGCTTCGAGGTTCTCGCGGCCGCCGAATGCGTTCGGGATCCACTGCCCCGCCTTGCGCGAGTAGTCCAGGTAGAGCATCGACGCGACCGCGTCCACGCGCAGGCCGTCGATGTGGTACTCCTCGAGCCAGAAGAGCGCGTTCGACAGCAGGAAGTTGCGCACCTCGTTGCGCCCGTAGTTGAAGATCAGCGTGCCCCAGTCCTGATGCTCGCCCTGACGCGGATCCTGGTGCTCGTACAGGGCCGTGCCGTCGAACCGCGCCAGGCCGTGCTCGTCTTTCGGAAAATGACCAGGCACCCAGTCGAGGATGACGCCGATGCCGGCCTGATGGCACACATCGACGAACAGCTTGAAGTCTTCCGGCGGGCCGAAGCGGCTCGTCGGCGCGAAGAACCCGAGGACCTGGTAGCCCCAGGATCCCGAGAAGGGATGTTCCATCACGGGCAGGAGCTCGAGGTGCGTGAAGCCCATATCCTTCACGTACGGCACGAGCCGGTGCGCCAGCTCGCGATAGGTGAGGAAACGGTTGCCTTCCTCCGGGACGCGCGCCCACGAACCGAGGTGAACCTCGTAGATCGCCATCGGCTGATCGAGCCACGATCCGCGGCCGGCCGCGGTCGTCCATCCACGCCTCGTCGTGCCACTCGATAGCGCGACAGGTCGCGCACGATGGCCGCCGACTGCGGCGGCACTTCGAACGCGCCGGCCGAAGGGATCGGTTTTCTTCACGAGCGCGCCGGCCCTGGTGCGAATCTCGAACTTGTACTTCTCGCCCTCGCCGAGATCGGGGATGAAGATCTCCCAGATGCCGCCGGGCGCGAGCAGGCGCATCGGGTGGACGCGTCCATCCCACCCGTTGAAGTCGCCGATCACGCTCACGCGATCGGCGTTCGGCGCCCAGACGCGCGAAATGCATCCCCGTCGCCGTGCCGACGGTCATCCGATGTGCGCCGAGTTTTTCGAAGGCGTGAAGGTGCGTGCCTTCGCCGAGGAGATGGACGTCGAAGTCGGTGAGCACCCGGCCGTAGCGATACGGATCGTCGACGTCGACGACGTGATCGCCGGGGAACGTGATGCGGAGCCGGTAGTCCGGGATCGACGCGCCCGCGACGCGGACCTCGAACATGCCGTCCGGCGCGCGGCGCGTCATCGGCCGCAGGTCGTCGGCCGGCAGCAGCCGCACGTCGATCGATCGCGCAAACGGATGAAACGCGCGGATGACCGTGTCGCCGTTCTCGCGATGCGGGCCCAGCACCGCGAACGGATCGCGGTTGCGCCCGCTGGCGAGCGCGGCCAGTGCCGCCTCGACGCCGCGCTAGCTGATTGACTGGCGGCATCAGTGGGCTGGATAGGCGGGATGGGCTGGAAGGGCTGGAAGGGCTGGAAAGGCGGGACGGATGGCGCAGCTTCGGACTTTCCTGCCCATCCTTCCCATCCCGCCCTTCCTGCCCCTTACTTCTCGATCGTGGCTTTCTTGACGTAGTCGAGCTTGGGGAACTGCTTCGTTCAGGTACGCGTTGCCCTCGGCCCCGATCGTGCCCTGCGACGGTCCCTGCCCACGCGGCGCGCCTTCGCCGTACCCGCTGTACAGCTTTTCGACGACGTCCATTCCGGTCGTGACCTGGCCGAACGGCGCGAACCCCTGCTTGTCGAGGAGGCCGTTGTCGCCGAAGTTGATGAAGAACTGCGTCGACCGCGAGTTGGCGCCGGCGTGCGCGAACGTCACGTAGCCGCGCTTGTTGCTCTCCTTGACCGGATCGTCCTGGATGCTGGCGCTGGTCCACGCGCGTCTGCACCGCCGGATCGCCGTTCATCCCGAACTGCGCCATGAAGCCGTCGAGGACGCGGAAGAACCGGCATTCGTCGTAGAACCCGTTCTTCACGAGGTTGTAGAAGCGATCGGCGCCGAGCGGCGCCCACTCGCGATGTCACCTCGATGACGAAGACGCCCTTGCTCGTGTCGAACTTGCGCCTTGTAGGTGTCCGGCGCCTTCTCGGTGAGCGCTGCGGCGGGTCTTCAGCTTCGCGAGGTCCGGCGGCCTGCGCCGCCGCCAGCGCCGGCACGAGCAGCGCGAGCGCAGGATTCCAATCAGACTACGTGTCATAGTCGTCTCCTTCAATTGCAGGATTGTCGGATGGCGATTGCGGATCAATTGTCATCGAATCCTGCCATCCTGCAATCCGCAATGTCCTCTAAACGTATAGCAAGCCTTCGCCGGCGAGCACGGATTCTCCACCGACCCGAACGCTCGAGATCGTCGCCGCGCTCCGACGCCGATCGAGATGTGCACGTGGCTCGGCCGGCCCATCTTCACCCCTGCAGGCTGAGCATCGCGCCCGCCTCCTCGGGCGTGCACGACCTGTGCCGGACGAGGTAGCAGCCGAGCGGCCCGCTCGCGCTGCCGGTCGCCGGATCCTCGCGATCACGCCGAGATCCGGCGCGAACATGCGGCTGTAGACCGTGGCCCGATCGCCGTCGCCGGGCTCCGGCGAGAAGATGAACACGCCGTGCGCGCCGGCGCCTTCGCGCGACTGGAGCAGCGGCGTCGAGCACGCCGGCGCTGCAGCGCGGCGCGTCGACGGCCGCGCGCGTCGCCAGCGGCACGAACAGAAACGGCACGCCGCACGACACGACCTGCACGGGCAGGCCGGGCCGGACACCGCCGCCGGCGACAGCGACAAGCGCCGCCGCGGCGCCGCGCGCGATCGGCGATCGGCTCGCCGAAGGTCGGGTTCAGCTGCGTCATCCACGCGAAGCTCAGATCGTCGCCGCGCCAGGTCAACGCACCGGCACCGGTCCGACGCCGAGCCCGAACACGAACTGCTCGCGGCCGCGGCTCGATCACGCCCGCGCGCGCGAGCGCGAACGTGCTGCCGATGGTCGGATGCCCGGCCATCGGCAGCTCGTCGCCCGGCGTGAAGATGCGCATCCGCACGTCGGTGTCGGCCCGCTCCGGCGGCAGCACGAACGTCGTCTCGGAGAAGTTCATCTCGTTGGCGATCGCCTGCATCGTCGTCGGTCGGACAGGCCGCGGCCGTCGAGGAACGACGGCGAGCTGATTGCCGCCGAAGAGGTGATCGGTGAAGACGTCGTAGTGAAGGTAGCGGTATGATCGCGGCCATGCTGTACGCGCATTTTACGACGAGCGAAGGCAACTTCACCGCGCGGCTGTTCGACGACGGAGACGCCGAACACGGTGGCGAACTTCACCGGGCCTCGCGGACGGATCGAAGGAGTGGACCGATCCCCGCACCGGCCAGAAGGTGAAGCAGCCCTACTTCAACGGCACGGTCTTCCACCGCGTGATCGCGGACTTCATGATTCAGGGCGGCGATCCGCTCGGCCAGGGCACCGGCGGTCCCGGCTACACCTTCGCCGACGAGTTCCATCCCGAAGCTCCGGCACGACAAGGCCGGCATGCTGTCGATGGCCAACCGCGGGCCGAACACCAACGGCGGCCAGTTCTTCATCACGCTGGTGCCGACGCCGTGGCTCGACAACAAGCACAGCGTCTTCGGCGAGATCGTCGAGGGCATGGACGTGGTGAAGAAGATCGGCGGCACGGCGACGAGCAAGCCCGGCGACCGGCCGCTCAAGCCGATCACGATTCAGACGGTCACTATCGAGAGAAAAGCGAAGTCAGAGTCAGAAGTCAGAAGTCGAGAAACGAAGTGCTGAAGTTCGTTTAGTTCTGACTTCTGACTTCGTACTTCTGACTTTCGTCAAGCCCCATGGCGGCGGAGGAATGCGGCCGCCTCACGATGGTTTTTTTCCTGCGCGAGCGACAGCGCCGTCTGGCCTTCACGTTGGCGGCCGTCACGTCAGCGCCCTGCGCGATCAGCGACTTCATCACGTCGAGGTTGTTGTTGGCCGCGGCGATATGGAGCGGCCGCCAGCCCTTGGCGTCCGGCGGCGTTGACATCTCCGCCGGCGCCGATGCAACAGGCCGGCGACGAAGCTTGTGATTGCGGCCAGCGCCGCGTGCAGCGGCGTGTTGCCGGTCGGGTTGCGCGAGCGCGCGAGGACGTCGGCGTCGTGCGCGAGCAGCAGCTCGACGATCTTCGGATGACCCGAAGAACGCGGCCAGATGCAGCGGCGTCCAGCCGTCGGGGCTGTAGCTGCGGATCGATGCCGGATCCTCGTCGACGAGCCGCTCGACGCGCTCGAGTTCGCCCGCCGCGCAGGCTTCGAACAGCGTCAGCGTCGCGCCGCGCGCGACGAGCAGGTTCACAATTTCCTTCTGGCGATGGTAGACAGCGGTTAGGATCGCGCTGTCGCCGGTGCGGCCGCGCGCGTCGATGAGACGTCGGATCCGCCGACACCATCGCTTTCACGCGCTCGAATTCGCCGGCCTTGATCGCGTCGATGAACGCCGCGGTATCTGACTTGGTGTCGGTCATTTCTCGATTCTATCGTGGACTCTTCGCGGTCGTGGCGGTCTTCGCGTTCTCGACGCGACCGGCGAGCGTGTCCGCGCAAATCCCCGAACGTCCGCCGCTCGGCAGCGCCATCACGATCGATGCGCTCGGCGATGCTCCCCGCCCCCGGCAATCTGTTCTCGCTGCTCGACACCGCCGTGCCCGACGTCATCGCCGACCGGATCGACACCGGCGGACTCAGCGCGGGCGAGCCGGCGCGCGTCGGCGCGCACGGCAGCACCTGGACGCAGACGCTCTTCACGCTCGGCGACGTGGACATCACCGACCCGAACGGCACCGGCACTCCGCTGCTGCTGCCAGGCGTGGACATGTGGGATCGCGTCGACGTGGCCACCGGATTGATGCCGATCGATCGCAGCGCGCCGGGCCTGGCGATCACCCTGACGCCGCGCGGATCGGGAAGCGACTGGTTCAACGTCGTTTCGGCGACAGGATCATCGCCGGGTCTCAACGCCGCCGGCGACACGGGCCGACGTCCGTCGATCGCCCGCCTGAACTCGTGGCTGCAGGGAAATATCCTGGCGGGCGGGCCGATCGCCAGCCGGCGGCTCGGCCTCTTCACCGCGATCGCGGCGACGCGCTCATCCCACTTCGAGCGATCGCACCTCGAGCTCATCGACTCCAACATCACGTCGGCGTTCGTCAATCTCACCGCCGCGCCACGCGTCCGGGGCGAACTGCGCGCGATCGGCTGGCTGCAGCGCGCGCGCGATCCCGTGGAGGGTCATGCCGCGTTTCGCCAGCTGAACGCGGGCGAGCACCGAACCGCAGTCCACGGTCAGGCGGCGTGGAGCTATCAGGATCCAAACCGCGACCGCGGTATGCGGGCTTTCGGCGGCTTCACCGTGCGACGGCGTTCGAACACGCTGCTCGCTCCCAGCTTTGTCGCCGTGGAGCGGCTGCGTGACGGGCCGATCCCGAATCTCCTCGACGCCGGACCGGGCACCGATCGCACATGGACCGCCGGCGCCCGCCTGCACGCCGGGTTCGCGCCCGGCGCGGTTGCGGTCCCGGGCGCGACGCGGCATACGCTCGTCGCCGGACTCGAAGCGTCGGGCGCCTCGACCAGCGCGCAAAGCACGTTCGCCGGCATCGTGGGCGAGCTGATCGATGGCATCCCCGCGCGCCTGTGGACGTTCACGGATCCCGAAGCCGTCTCGCGCTGGCACGTCGACGACGGTGGCCGGTTACGTGGGCGCGATGTCGCTCCTGCATCCGCGCGTGACCGTGAACGGCGGCCTGCGCGTCGAGGTGTCGCGCGCGGCGCGACAGGACGAGCCGTCGGCGGTGTCGTGGCAACGCGCGCTCCCGCGCGCCGGCATCCACTGGCTGATGACCGACGTCGTGCAGCTCGCGTCGTTCGCGCAGTACGGCCGCTTCGGCCATCGCCTGCCGCTGCGCGACCTCGCGTATGGCGATCCGTCCGCGCCGTTCGGAACCGTGTTCCGCTGGAACGCGCCAACCCCGTCAAGCGCGCTGAGTCCGACCGCATTCGGACCGCTCGTGCAGCGCGTGGGACCGGGGACCAACGGCGACCCGAGCTTCAGCGCGATCGATCCAGAGCTGCGCCAGCCCTACATGCACGAGCTCATCACCGGGTTCGAGTTGCGTCCCAAGCCGGCGATGTTCATGCGGCTCGCCGCGATCGGCCGCCGCGAGCATCACCTGGTCGGCGTGGTCAACGTCGGCGTCCCCAACTCGACCTACACCGCGATCGGCGTTCCCGATACGGGCGTGGATCTGATCGGATCGGGGGACGATCAAACGCTGTTGTTCTTCGACCGCTCGCCCGCCACGTTCGGCGCCGATCGCTACCTGCTCACGAACCCCGAGCGCCACGACACCTCGTTTGTCGGCGCCGATCTGACGACCCAGGTGCGGCTGCAGCGCTGGTTATTCCAGGCCGGGATCACGGCCGGGCGATCGGAAGGCTGGTCCGCGAACCGCGGCTTCGGCCCGCTCGAAAACGACGCCGCGCTGCTGGGCGAGATTTACACCAATCCCAACGCGCTCGGGCACGCGCAGGGACGGCTGTTCACCGAGCGGGGCTATACGATCAAGTTCGCGAACGTCATCAATTTCCCGCGCGATGTCGATTTCGGCATGGTGGCCCGGTACCAGGACGGGCAGCATTTCGCCCGGCTCGTGATCATGCCCGGGCTCAATCAGGGAGCGGAGGCGGTGCGCGCGTTCCGGAACGGACGCACGCGGTTCACCTTTTCGATGACCGTCGACACGCGGCTCCAGAAAGCGTTTCGCGTGCGCGGCCGGCGGGTGACGGGCGTCCTCGACGCCTACAATCTCTTCAACCAGGCGCTCGAGGTCGAGGAGTTTTCCGTCACCGGCGCCACGTCGCGATTGACCTCCGCCGTCCAGCCGCCGCGCGTCATACAGATCGGACTTCGAGTCCAGTTCTGAGTGAACCCAGAACCCAGAACCCAGAACCTAGAACCTAGAACCTAGAACCTCTCAGGTCCTTTGGGCTCCGACACCATCTGCACGACCTCGCCGACCTTGGCCTTGGGAATCTCGTCGCACGTCGCGATGTCGGCCTGCGCGATGATCCCGAGCAGCTTGCCGTTCTTGTCGGTCACCGGCACGCGGCGCACTTCAGCCCGCTCCATCGTCGCCATGACCGTCTGGACGTCGTCGGACTCGTCGACCGCGGAGATGTGCTCCCGGGACATGTGGCTCGACACGTTGCAGTCCTGGGCGTGACAGTCGGCGACATGCCGCACCGCGACGTCGCGATCGGTGATGACGCCCTCGAGCTGCATGCTGGACACGTCGCGCACGACCGGCACGAGACCGATGTCACAGTCGCGCATGATCTGAGCGGCGAGGGTGATGGAATCCTGGGGCGTGACGACTTCGGGATTGGACGTCATGATCTCATGCGCTTTCATGGGCTCCTCCATAGCGGACACACGGCCATTCCCGGTGCTTCTATGCAAGGCCCGATCTCGCAGCGACCTGAACCGCGAAGCGTCTTGACAACGACCTGAGCAGTCGCCACCATTGAATGCTTATGCGTCATCCATCTTTCAACCTCATGTTCGGCGCGCTCGTGGCGACCGGACTGTCGGTGGCCACGGCGTCGCTTGCAGCGGCCCAGGGCGCCACGCCGGCGCCAGCCGCGAAGACCCCCGCGAAGCCCGCGGTGGGAACCAAGCAGTACGTGCCGCCGCGCACGAAGGATGGGCACCCCGATTTGCAGGGGCTCTACGACGTCGCGACCATGACGCCCCTGGAGCGCCCGGCCGAAGCGGGTGGACGGCTGGTGCTGACCAAGGAAGAGGCGGCGGCCATCGAACAGTACGAATACCAGCGCCAGGTGAAGAACGACGCCCCGCTGGCCGGCGACCGCGGCGCGCCGCCGGTGGGCGGCGAGAACACGACGCCCAAGTCGTATCTCGAGGTCCTCGAGAAGTTCGGCGGCGGCACCGTCGGCGGCTACAACAACTTCTGGCTGGCCGGCGGCATGAACGTCATCAGCGTTGACGGTGAAAAACGGAGCTCGATCGTGATCGACCCGCCGGACGGCAAGGTGCCGCCGATGAAGCCCGAGGCCACGCGGCGGAACACCGCGCTGCGCGCGGGCGCCGTCGCGCCCGACGCCGGCGAGGCCGCAGCCGCGGCGGGTCCGCCTGGAGCCTTCGACGGTCCGGAACTGCGCCCGCTCGCCGAGCGCTGTCTGCTCGGGTTCGGATCGACGTCGGGTCCGCCCGACGCTGCCGAACTACTTCTACAACAACATGAAGCAGATCGTGCAGACGCCGACCTCGATCATGATCCTCAACGAGATGGTGCACGACGCGCGCGTGATCCGCATGAACGCGCAGCACCTGCCGTCGACCATCCGTCTGTGGATGGGCGATTCGATCGGCCGCTGGGAAGGCGACACGCTCGTCGTCGATACGACGAACTTCACGAACAAGACCCAGTTCCGCGGATCGAGCGATCAGCTCCACGTCGTCGAGCGGTTCCGGCGTGTGAACGCAAACACGCATCCTCTATCGCTTCACGATCGAGGATCCGGCGACGTGGGATCGGCCGTGGACCGGCGAGTACCCGTGGGTGGCGACGAAGGAGAACCTGTACGAGTACGCCTGCCATGAAGGCAATCACTCCCTGGGCGGCATGCTGAAAGGCGCGCGGCTCAAGGAATCCGAGGACGCGGCGAAGAAAGAGCAGTAAATCATCATGCGCCATCCATCTCTGAACCTCATGTTCGCCGGCGTGCTGGTGGCGGTTGGACTGTCCGTGGCCACGGGATCGCTCGCGGCTCAGGGCGCCAAGCCGACGCCGGCCGCGAAAGCCCCCGCCAAGCCCGCGGCAGTGGGCACCAAGCAGTACGTGCCGCCGCGCACGAAGGACGGGAAACCCGATCTGCAGGGGCTCTACGACCTTGCGACGGTGACGCCACTCGAGCGGCCGGCGGATGCGGCCGGCCGGGCGGTACTGACCAAAGAAGAGGCCGCGGCGGCCGCAGCCTACGAGCGGCAGCGCGAGGCGAAGGACGACGCGCCGCTGACCGGCGATCGCGCGGCTCCTCCGGTCGGCGGCGAACGGGTCGCCACAAAGACCTGGCTGGAGCAGGTCGAGCAATTCGCGGGCGGCGGGACCGGCGGCTACAACCGGTTCTGGCTCGAGGGTGGCCGCGGGCTCATCACCGTAGACGGCGAGACACGCAGCTCGATCGTGATCGATCCGCCGGACGGCAAGATTCCGCCGATGAAACCGGAGGCGCGGCAGCGCATCGCACGTCTGCGCGCCGCTTCCGTCGATCCCAATGCGGGTGAGGCTGCCGCGGCGGCAGGACCTCCCGGCGCGTTCGACGGCCCGGAGTCTCGACCCCTGGCAGAACGCTGTCTGCTCGGGTTCAATTCCACGGCGGGTCCGCCGACGCTGCCGAACTACTTCTACAACAACCTCAAGCAGATCGTGCAGACGCCGACTCGCATCATGATCCTCAACGAGATGGTGCACGACGCACGCGTGATTCGGATGGGCGAAAAACATCTGCCGCCAACCATCCGCCGCTGGATGGGCGACTCGATCGGCTGGTGGGAAGGCGACACGCTCGTGGTCGACACGACCAACTTCACGAGCAAGACGCAGTTCAACGGGTCGAGCGATCAGCTGCACGTCGTCGAACGCATCAGGCGCGCCGACGCGAACACTCTGATCTATCGCTTCACCATCGAAGATCCGGCGACGTGGGATCGGGCGTGGACCGGCGAGTACCCGTGGGTGGCGACGAAGGACAACCTCTACGAGTACGCCTGCCACGAAGGCAACCACGCCATGCCCAACATGTTGAAAGGCGCTCGGCTCAAAGAAGCTGAGGACGCGGCGAAGAAGCAGTAATCGTTTCGACGGCGCGCGCGGCCTTCAGCATTTCGCCGACGTCGGCCGCCAACGGATCCGTCGGGGGCACGCGGCTCAGCACGGAGTCGCACGCCCGCACGATGATCGCCAGGTGACGGCTGCAGCCGATGCAGAGATCATCCGCGGCCGCGCCGGACACGGGCACCACTCTGAGCAGCGCAATCAGGCGCCGGACCGCGCGGTCGATGGCTTCGATTTCGCCGCGGTGACGGCTCCCGGCGTCGAGTTCTTCCAGGAGCAGCTCGGCGAAGCTCACAATCACCTCGAGCTGATTGTTCAGTTCGTGGGTGACGTTGCGATCGGCACTCAGCATCATCTGCTCAACCTGCTCGGACGTTCTGTCGCCGCACCTCTCGTTCATTTCGCCGTCCACGACGAAATTGCGGCGCGAGCGGCCAAATCGCAATCGGTATGCCACGCGAGCCTCGCGCAAAGCGCGCGTATGGCGTGCCCAAGTACCGAAATGGCTCGAGATCGGACCCAACACACTGTGCTGGCGCAGGACACACCCTCACATTCGTGTAAGGTCTCGTCAGCGTGCCCGAACGTCCTTGCTGGACGCTATTGGAGTGAAGGCGTGGGACGAACTGCGAAGGGCCACTCGGTCGAAGTCGTGAACTCGGCGCCGGCGTCGCGCATGTCGGCGAAGGCGCGATCCGAATCGCCTGGATGAACGTCGATGCCCGCGACTGCGTCCTTCAGCACCGTGACCCGCAGACCGGCGCGTCTGGCATCGAGCACTGTTTCGCGGACGCAAAAGTCGGTCGCGAGGCCCCCCACGTAGAGATGCTTTATGCGGCGTGCACGCAGGTCGTCGGCGAGAGACACGCCGTCGGGGGTGCGGCCGTCGAACGCCGAGTACCCCTCACGGCGCGGATCGTCACCTTTCGCGATGACGATGGTCGACGGCGGCATGCGAAGATCCGAATGGAAGCGCGCGCCGTCGGTGTCCTGTAGGCAGTGAGGTGGCCACAAACCGCCGTAGGCTTTGAAATGACTGCTCACGACCGGGTGCCAGTCGCGCGACGCGTACACCATCAAACCGCGCTGCACGGCATCGGCGAGACAGCGATTCAGCATCGGCACGACGCGATCGCCATCCGGCACCGCCAGCGCACCGCCGCTGCAGAAGTCGCGCTGGACGTCGACGACGAGCAGCGCCGCGCGAGCGCCGTCCGAGCCCCGCATCCTCCAATTGTCATCGGGGTCAGACCCCGATGACAATGGGTGACATGATGTCCCACGGCGGCGCCCTTTCGACGGACTTCTACGAGTTGACGATGATGGCCGGGTACTACGCGACCGGCGTCACGTCACCCGCGACGTTCGAGTTGTACGTGCGCGACCTGCCGCCGAACCGATCGGTGCTGATTGCGGCAGGACTCGAGCAGGCGCTCGCGTACCTGGAAGATCTGCACTTCAGCGCCGAGGACATCGCGCACGTCCGAAGCCTCCCGGGCCTTGAACGTGTGCCGGCCACGTTCTTTGACGACTACCTGCCCCGCTTCCGCTTCAGCGGCGATGTGTGGGCAATCGAGGAAGGGACGCCGGTGTTCCCGCCGGCGCCGATGCTGCGCATTACCGCGCCGATGCCGGAGGCGCAGCTCGTCGAAACCGCCCTGCTCGCGCACATCGGGTTTCAGACCTCGGTTGCCAGCCGCACGGTGCGGGTGATCGAGGCCGCCGCCGGCCGTTCCGTCGTCGACTTCGGGGCGCGGCGCGCGCACGGCCTCGAGGCGGGCCTGCTCGCCGCTCGCGCAGCGTTCCTGGCCGGCTGCGATGCGACGTCGAACGTCGACGCGGGCCGGCGCTTCGGCATCCCTGTATCCGGCACGATGGCGCACTCGTGGGTGATGGCGTTTCCCGACGAGTTGACGGCGTTTCGCACCTACGTGGAGGTCCTCGGCGACACCGTCCTGCTGATCGACACGTACGACACGGAGCAGGCAGTGCGCACCATCGCGGCGAGCGGGCTCAAGCCGCGCGCCGTCCGGCTCGACAGCGGCGATCTCATCGCCGTCAGCCGGCGCGTCCGCGCGATTCTCGACGCCGGAGGACTGCGCGACACCGCGATCTTCGTCAGCAGCGACCTTCACGAACAGCGGATCGCCGACATCGTCGCGGCGGGCGCCCCGATCGACGGCTTCGGCGTCGGCGGCGCCTTGAGCACGGTGAGCGACGCGCCCGCGCTCGGCGCGATTTACAAGCTGGTCGAGATCGAGCGCGACGGCGTGAACGTGCCGATCATGAAGCTGAGTCCCGGCAAGCAGTCGTATCCCGGACGGAAGCAGCTGTGGCGGCGAACGGAAACCGGCCGCGCCGTGGAAGACGTGATCGAGCTTGACGGCGAGGTCGGCGCGGAAGCGGGTGATCCGCTGCTGACGCGCGTGATGGTCAGCGGCCGCCGGACGAGCGCGCCGCCCGCGCTCGCGGATCTACGCGCGCGGAGTCGCGCCAAGGTCGCGGGGCTGCCCGAAACGGTCCGGCGCCTGCGCGGTGCGGTGCCGTATCCGGTGCGGATCGGCGAACGATTGCGATCGACCATCGATCGCCTGTCGCACGTCGACCATCACGCTGTCTGATGTTTCAGGATGCCCGCGTAGGCGATTTGGACGAAGGCCTCCGGCTTCCTCCCCAGCGCAAACCTGTCGTCGAACTCCCTGGTCGGTTTCGCGGCAATCGCTTCTTCGACGGTCTTCCCGGCCTTGATCATGGCGGCCAGGCGTTCGTGCGTCGTGGCGAGCATCTCGTGCGCCGCCCGGAGATCGGATGTGGTCGCCATCGGACCGTGTCCGGGAATGATCCGCGTCTGCGCGTCGCCGATTTTCCCGAGCGCCTCCGCTGCACTGACCATTCCACCGATCCATCCGCCCGTCGAGTAATCGATGAGCGGATAGGATCGGTTGAACAACAAATCGCCTGTGTGCAGCACGTTCAACGCGGGCAAGAACACGCAGGCGTCGCCATCGGTGTGCGCGGCCGGAAAGTGCGTGTACTCGAGGCGCTGCTTGCCGAACGTCAGATTGCCACCGGTCGTGAAGGTGTCCGACGGCATCCCCTCGGGCTTGAGCGGATCGAACGTCCGATTCAACGCCTCTATCGTCACTCGCGCGCCAAGGCGCTTCTTGACGTTTTCATGCGCGATGATTTTCGTTCCCATCCGGCCGAGCGCCTCGTTGGAGCCGACGTGATCGAAGTGCCAGTGTGTATTGAACAGCGTCGCCACTTTGTGGCTGTCGACTTCCGACACCGCTTTCAAGAGATCGGCCGAACGATCCGGCAGCCCACCGTCGATCATCAGCAGACTGTCAGGTGCGATGACAACCGCGACATTGCCACCGTTGCCCGACAGCATCACGAGATCCGGGGCGAGCTTGGTCGCCGCGATCGGCGGCGGGGCGGTTTGCGCGAACGCACGATACGTGAACGTGGAGCCGACGGCCCCGGCAAGAACGGCCTGCAGGAATTCGCGGCGGTCGATCGTCATTTGCCCTCCAGAACCTGGGCCACTACTCTACACGGTGACGTCAGACATGTTCATCATCGAGCTCATCTACAAAGCGGACCTCACCCTCATCGACGCGCACATGAAGGCGCACGTCAAGTTCTTGAGGAAGTACTACGAGGCAGGCAATTTCCTGATCTCGGGCCGCAAGGTGCCGCGAGACGGCGGCGTCATCGTCGCCGTCGGCGAGAGCCGTCAGCGCATCGAAGCCATCGCCGCCGAGGATCCGTTCTGCACGCACGGACTTGCGGAATTCCGGATTGTCGAGTTCCGCGCCAGTCAACGCGCGGAGGACATTCCAAAACGGATCGGCTGACCGCGGCGACTCGTTGCGGAAACTGCGGGGCGTTGTAAAAACTGCGGGGTCTGATCCGGCTTCAGATCTCAAAGACTGCGGGTCTCAAAGACTGCGGGGTCTGATCCGGGATCAGACCCCAATTGGCAAAACACCAATTGGCACATTATTCGTGCCGGAGCGCGATCACGGGATCGATGCGCGACGCGCGGCGTGCCGGCAGCCATGCAGCGATCAGGGCGGCGGATGCCAGCACCGACGCCGCGACAACGAACACTCCCGGATCCGTCGGCGAAAGGCCGAACAGCAGACTGCGCGTGACGCCGGCGAGCGTCAGCGCGGCGGCCGTGCCGAGGACGATGCCCCATGCCAGCATCCGGCCGACGTCACGGAGCACGAGGCGCGTCATCGCCCGCCGGCTGGCGCCGAGCGCAATCCGTACGCCCAGCTCGTTCGTCCGCCGCGCGACCTGGAAGGCCAGGACGCCAAACACACCGAGCCCGGCGACGACGAGCGCCAGCAGCCCGAAGAGGCCGCCGAGCGTCGCCATGATGCGTGCGGTCGACATGGACCGGCCGATCATCGTGTCGTACGCCACGGTCGTTCGCACGTGCAGCGCCGGATCGATCTCGCGGACCAGGCGATCGAGCCCGGGGACCAGCCGCATGGGATCGCCGGCCGCCGCGCGCACGACGAAGTTGTAGCTGGACGGCTGATCGCCCCGGCCGGTGCGCGTCCACGGGATGTACATCGTCTTGATGAAGCCATCGCGGAGATTCTGATACTTCGCGTCGCGCACCACGCCGACGATCTCATAGATACCTTCCACGGAGGTCAAGCGCCGGCCGATCGCGGACTGGTCGCGGAAGAAATATCGCGCGAAGGTCTCGTTGACGACCGCGACCTTGGGTGCGGTTTCGGAGTCGGCGTCGGTGAACTCGCGGCCGGCCAGGAGTGGCGTCCCGAGCGTCGCAAAGTAGCCGGGCGCGATCACGTTGAAGCCGGCTTTCTCCGATTCGTCCGGTCCGAACGCGTAGCCGTCCACGCGCACGTTGCGATCCCACAGAATCCCCGCGGCCGGCAGCACCTGCGCCGCGCTCGCCGACTGCACGCCGGGCAGCGCGCGCAGCCGCTCCACGACGGCGGCGCGGACGGCGGCGACGCGCTCCGGCGGAAACGGCCGGCTGTGGCGGACGCTCATCACCAACAGGCCGTTGCTGTCGAAGCCGCGCTCGGCGGCCGTGAGCTTCACGAACGTTCCGACGAACAGCGTGGCGCCGACGATCAGGATCATCGAGAGCGTCAGCTGCGCCACGACGAGCGCGCGTCCGAGCCGGCCGTGTCCGGGCACGCGCGCCTCTTTGAGCGATGGATTCAGATTGACGCGAACCGCCTGCAGCGCCGGCGCCAGGCCAGCGACGATGCAGGCGACGAGCGAGACGAAGGCCGTGAACGCGAGGACGCGCCAGTCGGGCGCTATCGACAGCACGATGTCGCGTCCGTTGACGAAGAGGGTGTACAGCCTGACGCTCAGCCAGGCCGCCACCGCCAGGCCCGCTGCGCCGCCGAAGGAGGCCAGGACAAGGCTTTCGGTAATCAACTGCCGGACCACGCGGCCACGGCCCGCCCCTATTGCTAGACGAATAGAGATCTCGCGTTGCCGCCCCGCCGCCCGCGCGAGGAGCAGTCCCGACAGGTTCACGCACGCGAGCATCAGAATGAGCGCGACGATGCCCATCAGGACCAGAAGCGGCCGTCCGACGTTGTCGCGAAACGGGTTGAAGCCGTCGGGCGCCGGCAGCGCGACGGCGCGCTGGCGCAGGATGTCGGCGCGCTCTTTTTCGGGCGCCCGCCAGCTCTGCGACTGCACGAACGACTGAAACAGCACTTGCACTTCGGCGTTCGCCTGCTCCACCGTCGCGCCCGGCTTCAGCCTGGCGAGCATGTTCAGCCAATTGAAGTCGGTCGAGCGGTATTGCGGCCCGCTCGCCACCTTCATCAGCAACGGCAGCGTGAGATCCGGGACGTGCCCGGCGATCGCGCTGCCGTACCCCGAGGGCGTGACGCCGACGATGGTGAAGAGCCGATCGCCGAGGGTGAACGTCGCGCCGATGGCTGACGGGCTGCGGGCGAATCGCCGCTGCCAATAGCGATCGCTGATGACCGCGGCCGGCGACGCCGGCGACAGCACATCGTCGGCCGGCCCCAGCAGTCGTCCGGCTGCCGCCTCGATGCCGAGGACGCTGTAGTGCCCGCCGGAGACGAGATCCGTCGTGACGAATTCTTCCTCGCCGTCGATGACGATGGCCTGGGTGGCCGTCTGTTGCGCGAACGCGCCCGAGATGGCCTTGACGTTGTCGCGGAAATACTCGAACAGCGGGTACGACACGACGCCGGGACGGCCGTCGAGCAGGCGCGTGATCTGCACGAGCTGGTCCGGTTCCCTGACCGGCAGCGTGCGGAGCATGACGGCATTGATGAGCGTGAAGATGGCGGCGTTGGCGCCGATGCCGAGCGCGAACGACAGCACCGCCGCGGCCGTGAAGCCAGGCGTGCGGCGAAGCGTCCGCGCCGCATAGCGAAGGTCGATCGAGAGATCGGCGAGCCAGCGTCCCCGCACATCGCGCACCGCCTCCTCGATCTGCGGCACGTTGCCGAATTCGAGTAAGGCGCGCCGCTCGGCGTCCTGCCGGCTCGCACCTTGGGCGAGATAGTCCTCGATCAGCCGATCGCGATGAAATCGCAGTTCGTCGGCGACACGCGGATCACGATGCCTGCGGGACCACATGGTTCACTCCGCGGTTCTGAGGATGCCGGAGATCGCAGCCGACAACCGATCCCAGTTCGCGCGCTGCTCGTCGAGTTGATGGCGCCCGAGCCGGGTGAGCGAATAAAAGCGGGCCTCGCGTCCCGTGTCGGACGCCGCCCATTCAGCTTTGAGCCAGCGGCGTTTTTCGAGGCGATGGAGCGCCGGATAGAGCGAGCCCTGCTGAACCTGGAGCACGTCGCCGGACATCTGCTGCAGGCGCTGCGCGATACCGTAGCCGTGAATCGGCCCGAGCGCGACGACTTTCAGGATGAGCACGTCGAGCGTGCCCTGCAGCAGGTCGGACTTCTGCGCGTCGGCCGCCATACCAAGGCAGTCTACATATAGATATGTAGAACGTCAAGGTGTGGGGAAGGTCCGGCTGAAGCCGGACCCCACGTACGATGTCCGTAACGTGACGCGCGTGACTGCGTGCGGTACGTGGGGTCCGCCTTCAGGCGGACCTTCGCCGATCAGTTTGCAGTTCGGCCGACGCGGGCTCCCTCGTCGATTTTCTGGCGCAGCTTCCGGATGAAGCGGCTGGCCACCGTCGGCTCGAAGCCGCCGGCGCGGAAGGCCTCGCGCCACTGCTGGTCGCTGAGCCGGGCCAGCAAGTCGCTCGCCCAGCGCACATCGTCCGGCGAGATGCGATCGCGCACGAGCTTGCGATACCACGGGTCGACGGCCAGATCGACGTGGCCGTTGCTGCTGCCGAGGATGAACGGCGTTTTCTCGAACGCGTCGATGTGGCCCTTGCGCGGCGCGAAGCGGTCGAGGTCGCCCAGGGACGCGCCGATGTCGCGGACCACGTAGAGCCGCTCGGTTTTTCCGCCGCGCGTGTACTCGGTACAGCGAGTTGTTGCTGGTCTTCAGGTCGGTGTCGTTGAACATCATCAGCATCACCAGCAGCCCCTGATACGGTTTGCTGCCAATGAAGGGATTCTCCGCCCAGCTCCACGGCCCGAGATCCTTCATCGATTCGAGCTTCAGCCTGAAGCGGCCGCCCGGTTCGACGTGCGTGCCCCAATCATCCTTGAGAATGAATTCCGGCAGGTGGTACACCGGCGGCTGATGGTAGCCAACCGCGGAGAGCAGCCGCGACAGCGTGACTTCCACCGGCGACTCGTCGTCGAGCCCGCCGGGATACGGCTGTTTCACGCTCCACTCGCGACCGCGCGAATCGACCACGGTCATCCCGACGTTCACACCGGTTCGTTTGCGCTCGACGTAGCTGAACGTGTCGCGCGGGTCGGGCGCGAGCTCGCGTCCCCACGGACCGTAGAACAAATCGCGGCTTGCGAGATCGGCCGGCCGCTCCCACAACGTGGCGCCGGGCTCGGCGGCGGTCGGTTGGAGCGCCGGTCGTTTCGCGCCCGCGCACGCGCTGAGGCTGAGGCCGATGGCGACGATCACCGCCGCTGATCCGATGGATGCTCGCTTCATGTTCCGTCTCCTAAGGCACGAACGGCAGCGGGGCCGTCCGTCGCGAATGTCTCGATGGATCCAGCGGTTCGGTCAGTCGCACGAGCATCCGCCACCCCTCGGCGCCTCGCGCGAGATCGAGGCGCGCGAATGTCGCCCGGCGCGAGTGGAGGCGCAGTCCGACGCCATACGATCGTTTGCCGAGATCCAGATCGCCGACGCGAGCGGCGACATTGCCCGCGTCCATGAACAGGGCCGCATCGAGGTGCTTCATCATCGCGATGCGCGCCTCGGCGTTCACCAGCATCAAGTTGCGATCGTGAAAGCGGAAGTCGGCGAAGCTGCGCAGCGTGTTCTGGCCGCCCAGGCTCGGCTGCAAGTAGAAGGGGACAACCTGGCCTTCGCCGACCTGAGAAGTGACCAGCCAGCCGCGCAGCGCGATCACGACGCGCGCGTCGGCCAACGGCACGAATCCTTCGGCCTCCCCTTCGTATCGCCGGAAGCTGAAGGCGCCTCCGTCACGGTCGGCAAAACCGGCGACATACGCGCGAATGAGCGCGCCGCGCGTCGGATGACCCGGATAGTCGCGCGTGTCCGCGGTCACGCCGGCTTCGGTCTGAACGAACGCCGGCTGGTCGGAGCGCGTGAAGACGAGGTTCGCGGGAAACACGTCGCGAACGTCGGGACGGGCGCGCTTGAACATCCCGGCACGCGGCAGGATCGAGGGCGACAGCCATCCGATGCTCGCGTTCACGTCGACCCATTGCAAGGGACGGAACGTGGCGTAGCCCACGAGGTTCTGCGACTTCAGGCGATATTCGCCGAGCTGCGACTCCGCGCTGTTCGGGCCTTCGCCGAAGAAGGCGATCTGCGTGAAATCCTGCAGGCGCGCCTGCGTGCCGAGCGCCAACCGGCCGCGCGCGAGTATCGGAAGCTCGAACTTCGCCTGCGCGGTCTTGTATCCACGCCAGGACATCGCCGCCGACGCGTCGACGAAGACGGAATCATGCTTGTACCAACGCCGGTAGCCGGGGCCGGCGGCAATCCATCCGCCGCCGGTGACCATGTTGTTGGCGTCGATATACCAGCCGTTGGAGATTCCCCCACTGCCGAAATGGCGGTCGCCGAAAATGGCGGCGCGCTCGATGAAGGCAGGCTCGGCCATCAAGCCAGGCGGCTCGAACCGGTATTCCTCCATCGTCTTGTTCTGGGTGGCTCCGCGTTCCTGCGCGCCGGCGACGACTGGACATGCACACAGCACGGCAATCGTGGCGGTCCGGCCGAACTGGCGTCTGGCTGCTGCTGAGATCTTCATCACGTGCCTCATCCGTCCGCACCATGCATTCAGCGGTCCAACTCATCTCGCGTGCTGGAAGCGTGATGCGGATGAGCTTGCACAGGCACACGCAATCGGAACGGTTCGTGCTCCCGCTGCGCGAGTGGCCGCCTCGAAGCCTCGCGTCTCGACTTTGCGCGTCGCACCCGCGCTGCCACCCTCGTCTGCCCCGCCCGCCGTACTCACCGATCCTTCTTTCTATGTGAACGCGGAGTTAGGGTGGCTCGATTTCAACCAGCGGGTCCTCGATCAGGCGGTCGACGATTACCACCCGCTGCTCGAACGTGTGAAGTTCCTTGCCATCATGTCGTCCAACCTGGACGAGTTTTTCATGGCGCGTCGAGGCGCTCGTCCCCGTTCGCGACATCGGCGTCGCCCGGCACATCCGCGACGTCATCTTCGACGCCTACCTGCGCGATACTGATCGCGCCTATGTGTCGTGGACCGCAAATACGAGCGCATCCAGCCGTGGGCGCCCGCGCATCGATTCAACGCGCAGGAATTCCTGTTGAAGTGGTACGCCAATGCGTCGGTCGACGACGCAGGCAATCTGGCGGACGGTAGTTAGGACACTTAGGACCCGGAAAGAAACAAGGGTGCCATGTCTGGCACGACACCCTTGTTTCCTTCCGGGTCCTTACCGGCGGGTCCTGTAACCGAATCCAAACTCCAGCGCGTCGGCCTTCCGGTCGTTGATGGCGCGCACGGCGAAGGTTCCCCAGAACTTGTCGTTGAAGTGATAGCGCCAGCCGTAGCGCTCGTAGAGGCTGCCCGCGGTCGGATCGTCCGACCCGTTCACGGCCTTGTAGCCCATCTGAAAGATCGCGCCGAAACGCCCGATGACGTGCTCGTATCCGGAGTAGAAGCCGAGCGCCATCCGATCGCCGAAGTCGTCCCGCAGGACGGATCTATTGACGACGTCCACCAGGCGCGCGCCGGTGGAGCCGTCGTACATGACGTCGGTGCCGAAGGCGATCTTGCCGTAGCGATAGAAGTGCCGCTGCATGGCGGCGGTCACACCCATCGCGCCGAAGTCGTGATCCAGGTTGTTGCGCTCGTCAAGCACGTTCTTGCGGCCGGCCGTTCCACCGGCGACAAGCTCCCACGCCGGCTGGAAGGCGGCCGACTCGGTGACTGGACGCTGATAGCGTTCGGGCGCGAGGTTGTAGCGGACGCCCACGCTCGGGCCAATCGTATTGATGCCTTGATCTGGCTGGCGCATGCCGCCGTTCGACCGGTGCGTGAAGTCGACGCCGGCGTACAGACTCGTTTGCGACGTCGCGAGGTAGCGCAGATAGAAACCCCAATCGATGCGCGCGTTGAGGTTCGAGCCCAGCACGGTGGTGTAGGCATTGGAGCGCCGGTCGAGCGCCTTCCAGTTCCACGAGACCCCCATGCCGAAATCGGTCGTGATGTGGAGACGCTCGCTCGGCCGCGCGAACGGCCAGGAGAAGAAGGTGTAGGCGTCGACCGGGCGGCTGACGCCGCCGCCGATCGATCCGACCGACACGCCGAAGCCGTACGACGGCAGACCGTACATGTGATGCCACAACTGGCTGCCATCGGTTTGTCGTCCGATCTCGACTGTGAGGCTGGGAACCGCGTTGACTTCCCTGTCCGCGGGCATCGTGCCGCTGACGGTGAATGGATTGGTGGAGACGACGTACGCAGGTGAGAATCCGACGCGCGTGAAGAGCGGGCTCGGTTCAGGAGCTTGACCGTATCCCGCGCGTCCGCACAACAGCGCGGCGACGACCATCAGCACACGACCAGACGAGCTCGCCATCCACGCATGACGAGTGCAAGACTCCCGCCCCTCTTAACAGTTGTGGTCGCGAGATACGGTTGGGGATCGAATTAGTGAACTCTGATTCTCAGCCCGACTGACAGATCGGGATCGGTGTTCCAGCGCACCGTGAACGGCAGGTTCAAGTTCTCGCGGAAGTAGAGTTGCGCGGTGACTGGACCAAAGCGGTGGCCGAGACCGAACGTGAGGGCGCCGTACCCTTTGTCGAACCCGAGCGTACCGGTCGGCTCGTACGGCGTCGTGCTCGCGTCGAATTGCACATTGAACGAGCTGCGCTTCGGGAGCCGGAATTCTGGACCCGCCGAAAACCCGTACGTCCAGCGCTTCAGCGGCAGGTTCCACGCGCTCAGCTGATCCAGCGCGTGAGTCGCACGGACGTCGCCGTGGAACGCGAGGAATGGCGAAACTTTCTGATCGAGGCTCAGTCCGAGTCCAAGGTAGTTGCCTTCGGTGAACACCGATCCGCCCGACAGGTTGACGCCGAGCCGGGCCGCAACATGCGGCGCGTACGACGAAGTACCGAGATCGACGAGCGCAACTTTCCCGGTGAGATACAGGTCGCCGATGCCGGAGGCGCCGCCGTCCTGGCGATAGACGTCCGCGCCATTCTTGTTGATGACGATTCCCAGCGGCGGCTGCATCGCACCCGCGACCCGCAGCTCGTTACGCGACTGATGGTAGCCGGTCGCCGACGCCCACAGACTCTCCATCCCGAGGATGAAGCCATTGAGGATGCCGTTGTCGCTCTGGTGGAGCTGCACCTGGCCGCCGAGCTCGAAACGGGGAAAACCCTGGAGCTTGAACCCGCGGCGATAGTCGAGCGCGAGCGTGTGCGTCTCGTAGCGCTGGCTGATGAGGAATTCGGCGTTCTGCTCGCGGTAGAAGTTGTTCGCCGCCACGGTGTGAATCGCGAACTGATTCGCGCCGGCGGCCGTGACGTGGCTGTCTTCTCCCGATAGTCCGTAGCCGCGGCCGCTCGCCCCGGCCTGATCGACGGGCAGGGCGCCGAGCGGTTCCCACCCACCGTTGAGGTCTCCACCGCGGACGCGAAACGGCATGCGGCTGGCCGGCGGCAGCGTCTGCGCGGCTTGTGCGGACTGATCCGGCGTTTGCGCGGGCGTCGCGTCCTGCGCGCGCGCGGAGGCGGCGACGAGGAGCACGGCGACCACTGTCACGATGGAATGGCGGTAACGGATTTTCACACTTTCTCCCGGCGACGATTCCGATGGGGCCGGCTGATCGTGAGATCGGCCCATGCTTCGTCAGACACCACCCTGCGCGCGCGCACGTGGCGCGCGAAGGTCCGGTCGTGTTCAACGCAATTGGGGAGCTGCCGTTCGCATCAGTAACGGCGGGATCGATGATAGCGCAAACACCCTCAGACGTATACGCCGGTCTTACAGCCGGGCTCGGACCCGCAGCGCATCGACTATACTCGCCCGATGATCAACGATAGACCGGAGCGGCGCTGTTGGTGCTGCTGTCTTGCGCAGCAGTGGCGTGCGGCGCGGGAAGCTGCAGGACGGCTACGATCTGAGCGCGTTCGGGAACATCATTCGGCTGCCGGGATCGGTGCAAAGCTGGCTGGTTCTGATCGAAGAGTCGCACAAAGCGCGCGACTGACCCCGCCCGTCGCGCACGCGACCCGTTCTACCTGCGCCGTTTGAGGTGTGATCTCGGGGCCTCGGCCTGGGCCTCGAGCGGAACCCATTTCTGCGCCCAGACGGAGATAGCCTCGAACGCCGACGCGAGCGCACGGCCCTTCGCGCTGAGCGAGTACTCCACGCGCACCGGGATCTCCGGAATCACGGTCCGCTCCACGATTCCTTCCACTTCGAGCTCCTGAAGGCGTTCGCTCAGCATCCGATCGGTGATGTCCGGGATGGCTTCGCGCAGGGTCGCGAAGCGGCAGCGCGTCCGCAGGAGCACGTAGATGATCGCTCCCGTCCACCGGCGACCGATGAGCTCGCTCGCATGATGGAATTGCGCGCACACCTCAGGGGCATGCGCGCGCTTATCCTTCGCCACGTCATAAGGATAGCGCCACCGCCGCTATTTCGCCAGCTACTTCTTGACATATATGAACTATATTTAGTATAGTTACTGGTCAAGGAGATGGTGATGGACATCAATCTGGGTTTGCTGATCGGGCGCATCGTGGTCGGGCTCACGATGTCGGCGCACGGCGCGCAGAAGCTCTTCGGCTGGTTCGGCGGCTACGGCATTGCCGGCACCGCGCAGTTCTTCGACTCCGTCGGGTTCCGGCCGGGCCGCGTGATGGCCGTCGTCGCCGGCCTCAGCGAAGTGACGAGCGGGCTGCTGGTTGCGCTCGGGCTGTTTGGACCGATCGGTCCCGCACTGATGCTGGCCGTGATGATCACCGCGAGCAGCATGCACTGGAAGAACGGATTCTTCTGGACGAGCAACGGCGTCGAAGTGCCGCTGCTGTATGGCTCGGCGGCGACTGCGCTGGCGTTCGCCGGGTACGGCGCGCTGTCGCTGGACGCGTTCTTCGGGGCGTCGTCGTTCTGGACGCTGGATCTCATCGTGGCCGCGGTCGCGGTTGGCGTGCTGGGCGGCATCGGGAACATCGTGATGCGCAGCCTTGCGACGCACCGCATCGTCAACGCGTAATCACTCGGGTCGTTGAGAGGGTCTGACTATGGACAGGCTGAGAATCGTTCCCTTGGATGACACAGTCATCTTTCCGGGCATGTCGGCGACGCTGCCCGTGGACGTCGGCGGCGACGAACGCGTGCTCCTGGTTCCGCGACGCGACAACACATACGCAAAGGCAGGCGTGGTCGCCGAGGTGTCCGAGCGCTTGCGGCTCTCCGGACGCGGAATCGGCGCGTCGCTCATGGGTCTCCATCGCGCGATGCTCGGGAGCGCAGGGTCCGATCAGGACGGCGTGCTTCGCGTCGACTACGAGGCGCGTCCGGACGTGAAGCCGGCAACCAGTCAGACCCGCGAGCTGGAACATGAATACCGCGCGGTAGTGGACGAAATCCTCGAACTGCGCGGCGACGACGGACGGATCCGTGCGTTCGTGCGCTCCATCACCGATCCGGGCGCGCTGGCCGACACTGCGGGCTACTCTCCCGATCTGAGCTTCGATCAGAAGCTGCAGCTTCTCGAAACCTTCGACGTCGTCGAGCGCTTGAAGCTCGCGGTCCAGTTCCAGCGCGAGCGGCTGGCGGAGCTGCAGGTTCGAAAGCGCATTCACGACGATGTCGAAGGCGGCGCCCAAAAGCAGCAGCGGGAGTACTTCCTGCGGAAACAGATGGACGCGATTCGGAAGGAGCTTGGCGAAACCGAGGGCTCGGTCGTCAACGAGTATCGGCAGAAGATCGCGGACTCGGGCATGCCGGATCCGGTGCGGCAGCAGGCTGAGCGCGAGCTGGACAGGCTCGATCGCATGGGCGACTCGAACGCCGAGGCCGCCATGATCCGCACCTACATCGACTGGCTGCTCGCGGTCCCGTGGGCGAAGCGCTCCGACGAGCGGCTCGATCCGGCTCACGCGCGACAGGTCCTGGACGCCGACCACGAAGGCCTCGACGATGTAAAGCGGCGCATCACGGAGTATTTGGCGGTGCGCAAACTCCGCACCGAGCGCGGTATGGCGGAGAACCGCCGATCGGGCGTCATCCTCACGTTGATTGGACCGCCGGGCACGGGCAAGACGTCGATCGGCGAATCGATCGCGCGCGCGACCGGCCGGCAGTTCGTCCGGATGTCGCTCGGCGGCATCCGCGACGAAGCAGAAATCCGCGGCCATCGGCGCACCTACATCGGTGCGCTGCCCGGACGGCTCGTGCGAGCGCTGCGCGATGCGGGGACGCTGAACCCGGTCATCATGCTGGACGAGGTCGACAAGATCGGCGCCGACTGGCGGGGTGATCCCTCAGCGGCACTGCTCGAGGTGCTCGACCCGGCGCAGAATCACGCGTTCCGCGATCACTATCTCGACGTCGAGCTGGATCTCTCGCAGGTGCTGTTCGTGGCGACGGCGAACGTCGCCGATACCATTCCGCCGGCGTTGTTCGATCGGATGGAGGTGATTCGGTTCGACGGCTACACCACCGACGAAAAGGTGGCGATTGCTCGCGGACATTTGTGGCCGCGCCAACTCGAGCGCAACGGCCTTCGGGTGGAGGAAGTCGCGATCACCGACGCCGAGCTCCGCCTCATCGTCACCGAGTACACGCGCGAAGCCGGCGTCCGGCAGCTGGAACGCGAGCTCGGAACGCTGCTTCGAAAAACAGCCACGACGATCGCGTCAGCGAGCGAAACGGCAACGCCGGTCGCGATCGATCGCGCGGCGGTGCTCGACGCGCTTGGACGGCCGAAATTCTTCCACGAAGCGGCGGTCCGCACGGCCGTGCCCGGCGTCGCGACGGGTCTGGCCGTAACCGGTGTCGGGGGCGATGTGCTGTTCGTCGAGGCAGCCTCGATGCCCGGAAAAGGCGGACTCGTGTTGACCGGACAGCTCGGAGACGTGATGAAGGAATCGGCGCGGATTGCGCTGACCTACGTGAAGAGTCACGCGTCCGAGCTGGGCATCGACGAACGCGCGCTCGATGGGCGCGAAGTGCACGTCCACGTGCCCGCCGGCGCGATCCCGAAGGACGGACCGAGCGCGGGGATCACCATGGTCACCGCAATCACGTCGCTGCTCTCCCATCGACCGGTGAAGAGCACCGTCGGCATGACCGGTGAAGTCACCCTGCAGGGCCGGGTGCTCCCGATCGGCGGCCTCAAGCAGAAAGTGCTGGCCGCGCACGCCGCCGGCTTGACCGAAGTGATCGTGCCCGAGCGAAATGGTCCGGACCTGGATGACGTCCCGGCCGACGTCCGGGATCGGATGCGCTTCCACCTGGTTGGCTCGGTCGACCAGGTGCTCGCGCTGGCCCTGGAACCGAGAGAGATCGCGCTGGCCGCGTGACGGGTCGGTGAGGACTGCCGCGGTCGCCGGCCGCTCTGGCGTCATGTCATCACGGTTGTGGGGGGTCGTGGGCGTCGATGAACTTCACCAGTGTTGACGTGTAGGTCGGGTTCAAGTGCGCGGAACCGTGGGTTTCGCCGGGAATCACGACGATCTGTGCGCCCTTCACTTCGCGCTTCAGCCGGTGCGTCCGCGCGTTTGGGTTGTCGAACCCGCCGACAATCGCCAGCACGGACACCGTAACGTTTTGGAGATCGATCGCGCGATCTTCCGGCTTCCACGGGTACTTCTGCACGGCGTCGAGCGCCGCACGATCGTAACCCGGATACGACGACCAACTCTCGCCGCGCGGGGCATTGGGATCGGTGGCCGCGGGCGCCGCCTGGTCCTTCGGCACCTGAGCGATCCACTTCGGATCGATCTCTTGCGGACCCGACCCTCCATAGATCGCCGTCAACACACGATCAGGATGACGCGCAAGAATCTGCGTCAGGATGCTGCCACCCATCGAGTAGCCGTGGATGTGCGCTTTCGAGATCTGCAAATGATCCATCAGCTCGATCACATCAGTGGCCATGCGTGGTCCGTACTTCGTGGGATCGTGCGGTTTGTCACTCCTGCCGTGGCCGCGGGCATCGATGGCGATCACACGATGCCGGGCCGCGAGCTTTTGTGCGATGCCCGACTTGAACCATTTGCCTTCGGCATTGGCCGTGTAACCGTGGATGAGGAGCACCGGTGTGCCGCTGCGGCCCAGCTCGAGGTAATGGATCTTGACGCCGTCAGACGACGTGAAGAACTGGCTCTTCGGCGCTTGCGCCGCCACCGTCGCAACCGTCATCGCCGCGATGCCGAACGCCGCTGAAATTCGCATAAGCACTCCCAAGTCGGGCCATAGTATCGCACCGTTCGCACCCGGCCTAGAATGAGAGGCTATGCCCGCACTGATCGAGGCCATCGACATCAAGCGCAAGATGTACTTCGAATTCGAGAACGCGCCCTATCACTGTCTCGACGTCGAAATCTCCAGGCCGACGGCGCGGGGAGGCCAGACCCTCGTGCGCCTGAAGATGCGCAACCTCGTGACGCGGGCGGTCTTCGACAAGACCTTCAAGGCTGGCGACAAGTTCACCGAGCCCGACCTCGTCATGTCATCGGCCACCTACTCGTACGCGGACGGCGATGGGTGTCACTTCCTGGATCAAGACACGTTCGAAACGCTGACGCTCGGGGCCGAGATCCTTGGTGACGATCGCGGCCTGCTGGTGGACGAGGTCCAGGTGCAGATTCATCGCTACAACGGCCATCCGATCGGCGTCGTCTTTCCGCCGCACGTCGAACTCACCGTCACGTCGACCGAGACCGGCGTCCGCGGCAATACGGCGAGCGGCAACGTGACCAAGCCGGCCGTGCTCGAGACCGGACTCGAGATCCAGGTGCCGCTCTTCATCAAGGAAGGCGAAAAAGTGAGGGTGCACACCGAGACGCGCGAGTTTGCGGGCCGCGCCTAGCGCGTCACTTCACTCGCCGGTACTGTTCCGCGGCTCGCGTAACGAGTCATCATGACCGCATGGGGAACTAGCGTCGTGGCGGGCGGCGAGACGGTAGGATACTGGCCGAACATTTCCGCAGGAGGAATGATGCTGGCCAGGAAACTCTGCGTACTGCTGGCGTTCGCCGTGCTCTTCGACGTCCGGGCACCTGCCCAGCAGTTCCCGCCAGGCTTCGTCGATCCCGCGCCGCTGCTGGCGGCGGCCGCCAGGGAAATTGGTGAAGCGAACTTCAGCTGCGTCACCTTCTCGGGCACCGGCTACAGCGCGGCCGTCGGCCAGACGTTCGAGCACGCGGTGAACATCGACTGGCCGCGGATCGATCAGATGGCCAACTACACGCGAACCATCAACTGGGAAACCGGCACGAGCAAGGAGACCTTCGATCGCAAGCCAGGAATGAACCCGGCGTCCTGGAAGTACGGGCTGGGATGGGTCGATGGGACGCCGACGCAGAAGAACCTCCGGCAGACGCACATCACCAACGGCAAGTATTCATGGTCCATCGACGGCGACGGCCCCCCGGTCGCCGCTCCGCCCGAAGATGCCGAGCGCTACCAGTTGGATTTGTGGATGAACCCTCCGGGATTCATCAAGGCCGCTCGGATGCCGGGCGCGAATCCCAGGGCTTTCTGGCGATGGGAGCAGATTGAAAAAGGGCGCGACGGCAACGTCGTGATCCCGGAAAAAATGCACGTCGTCGCGATCACGGTGCTCGGAAAGTACCGCATGGACGCCACGATCAACTCAGCAGAACCAGATCCAGCGCATCAAGACCACGGTCGCCGAAAACGCGACGGGTGATTTCAACATCGAGCACGAGTCGACGGATCAGTTGACCTTTGGCACCGTCAAGTGGCCGATTGCCTGGCACTCGCATCAGGGGTGGGACGACAACTGGCAGTTCTACAACAAGGCGACCGGGCACAACGCGTACGGCGGCAGGTTTCCGAAGGTGGAGCCGAACGGGTGCGGCGATCCCGTTCCGGTGCCCGATTCAGTGAGGCAGGCGCAGTTCCCGATCACGGTCACCGTCGAGAAACTGGGAAACGGCATCTACATGCTCGGCGGCGGGCCCGCGAACAGCTACATGGTGGAGTTCGACAATTTCGTGGCCGTGTTCGAAGCGCCGGGCAGCGAGGAACGCAGCCTGATGGTGATCGAGCAGATCGCCAAACTGGCGCCCAACAAGCCGATCCGCTGGCTGATCAGCTCGCATCCGCACTACGATCACATCGGGGGCATCCGGACCTACAACCACATCGGCGCGACGATCATCATGCACATGAAGAATCTCGAGTTCATGAATCGCGACGTCCTCAGCTACACCCCGAGGACGATGAAGCCAGACATCATGTCGCTGTGGCCGCCGACCGAAGTGGCGGAAGGGTACAACTACGAAGCCATCCAGGAGAACTTCGTCGTCACCGACAACAGTCGCATTCTGCGGGTCTACTACGTGCAGCCGCTGCAACACGTCGACCGGCATGTTGATGGCGTACCTGCCAGCCGAGCGCATCGCGTTCGAGGCCGACCTGTTCAACACGCACGAACCGCACACAGGTCCGCCGAAGCCCGCGATGACGAGCTTCTGGAACCAGGTGAAGCGGATGAAGCTTGACGTGACGACGATCGCGCCAGTGCACGGCCGTCCGGTTCCGTGGTCTGATTTTGAGAAGAGCGATGGGCGCCGCTGCGAAGCCGTAGGCCTATTCGTCTCCGCCCGAACCTTTGAAGTGGTCGTCCTCGTCTGCGAACAGGACGTTGAAGCTCGTCAGCGAGCCGTAGCATCCGGTGATGTATCCCTGCAGCTTCACCTTGACGTCCTCTGGCAGGCCGGACGCATTGACGTGCTGCTCGAGCGTCCGCAGCCGGTTTCGAAGCATCACGACTTTGTGGAAGAACGCTTCGATCGGCCAGCTCTTTTCCTGCAACCCCGGCGTTCCCGGCCGCAGGATCAGCGTTCCCTCGCGCCACTTATCCGCGGGCACGACCTGGCTGAGCCCCGTTTCTTCTCGAATGACACGCCGCAACAACAGCTCGAGATCGTCGGTCCCTTCCAACGCCATTGGTGACGCGCGCCTTTCACGATCGCTGACCATGGGGAACGGCGTCCCCGACGGCTGCGCGCGGCGACCGTCGCGCGCAGGCGCCGAACGTGGCGGTGGGGCGGCCGCGTGCGATGTACCCATCCTCGGTCCACCGCGATAATTGTGCTCGCTGCGGCAGAAGCCGCAGACGACGCGGATTGGCCGGCCTTCCCCGTCGACGGCGATCACGGTGTGGAGGCGGTCGATCGCACAGGCGCGGCAGTAATCCTCGATCGATTCGCCTGCGCGGTAGGCGCGTTGGGGCGGCACGGCTCCGGGGAATGTTATCCGCCGTTTCCCGTCATGTCGAGAATCGGCCCACGGCTCCGACTTACTGACAAACGCGGCGACAATGGTCGCCGCACCAGCAAAGGAGACCGTGATGCCGACAATTACGCCGTTTCTGTGGTTCGACACGCACGCTGAAGAAGCGATGAACTTCTATGCCTCGATCTTCAAGAACTCGAAGGTCGTCTCCGTCAGCCGGGCGGGCGGCAAGGTGATGTCCGTGGAGTTCGAGCTCGAAGGCGAGCGCTTCATGGCCCTGAATGGAGGTCCGCACTACAAATTCACCGAGGCCATCTCGCTCTTTGTCGGCTGCGAAACCCAGGTGGAAATCGACGACTTGTGGGCCAAGCTCACCGCGGACGGCGGCGCACCCAATCGATGCGGCTGGCTGAAGGACAAGTACGGGCTGTCGTGGCAGATCGTCCCGACCACGCTGGGGCGGATGCTGGGCGACCCGGACGCTGCGAAATCGAAGCGCACGCTGGACGCGATGCTCCAGATGGACAAGCTCGATCTGAAGCAACTGCAGCAGGCGTACGACGGGAACTAGGTACAGGCCCGTTCAAGAACGCAAAGGCCGCGAAGTCCGCAAAGACGAGCTCCCTATTTTTTTCTTTGCGTTCTTTGCGCTCTTTGCGTTCCTTACATCGGCCGGCCGTCGCTCACCGCCATCCAGCCGCGAACGATCCGGTAGATGAACCAGAGTCCGACCAGGCCGATGGGCAGCCACGCGATGATGATGCCGATGCCGAGCGTCGCGACCACGAACAGGACGCAGAGCACGATCCAAAGCAGTCCGTACCAGAAGGTCCGGATCTGCCAGCGGAAATGCGACTCGAGCCAGGTGCCGCGCGCCTCGCCGCGTTTCACGTAGTTCAGGATCACGGCGATGATCGACGGCCAGCCGGTAAGGAAGGCGCCGACCACGGTGGCGGCGCCCAGGATGCCGGTGAGCAGGCTGAACGCATGCAGCGCGTAGATCGCCTTCGTCCAGGTCACGAGCGAGCCCGACGTCTGCTCCACGTCAATTACTGTAACCGATCGCTCTACCGGCAGATTTGCTGCGTCGTCTGCACCGTCAACGTCGTTGTCGATGGCGTGGTGCCTGACGCGCGATTCGGTGGGAATCCGGGTCAGTGGTCGCCTGATGTCGCCGCAGCCAACCAATGTAGGCCTCGAGCGCCCGATGCTCCTCCTCCGTAACCTGGCCGCGGAAGGCCGGCATCCGAATCGCCTGGCGATCGAGGAAGAAGCGGGCTAACGGGTTCGCCTGGAGCCGTTGCGGTCGTCCATCGAGGATCCACTCCCTCAGCTCGCGCTGGTCCACGACGAGTTCGGCGAAATCGCGGCCGTCCCACGGCGGGATATAGCCCTTCAGGCTCCCCGGATTGCGGCCCGCGCCGCGCCCGCCCGGACCGTGGCAGCGAAAGCACCCGAGCCGTTCGGCGACCGCAAGTCCCTTCCGGGCCTCCGGCTCCTCCGGGAAGTCGGCGGTGGCCAACGCACGCAGGTAGGCGACGAGGTCGTCGACCTGCGCAACAGAGAGGCGCCCCCGCCAGGCCGGCATCCGTATCGCCGCGGCCTCGAGAGCCTCGCGGCGCTCGGGGTCCTGCCGCACGCGCTGCGGCATCCCGTCGAGGATCCACTCCCGCAGCGTCGCCCGGTCGACGTCATCGAGATCCGCGAAGGGGCGGGGGAGCAACGGGGACACACCGGGCCCTCCGTGACAGCCTAGGCAGCCCTGCGCCACGGCCAGATCCGCGCCGCGTTGAACAGGGCCGATGTTGGCAGAGCGCCACCAGAACATGGCCGCGATAGCGGCGACAGAGATGACGCAGAGGCCAGTGGCGAGGAGGCGCATGGAGACGTTCAGGTCCTGGCCGTCATTTCGCCCTCGCGAGGACGACCAGCCTGCCCTTCATCGCGGAATGGCCGGTGCCGCAGTATTCGGAGCACGTAATGTCGAATGTGCCCGCCTGGTCGGCCACGAACTCGGTGACGCCCTCGCCCGCCTTCGGGATCAGCGCTTTCACCCGGAACGCCTTGATCGCGAAGCCGTGGGTACGGTCCGCGGAGCGGAGTCGGAGCCGGACGCGGTCCCCCTGCTCCACCGAGATCGTCGCGGGTTCGAACTGGAACTGTGACGCGAGGACGTCGATCGTCTTGACCTCCTCGACGACCACGCCGCCCTTCACCTGTCGCGCCCAGGCCCCGGCCGCAGTCGCGCAGATGACCAGCAGAAAAATGAACGCGTTTCTCTTCAAGCATCCCTCCTTCGGAGCGGACCGAGTCTTCTTCGCACCGGCGCAGGGGCCGGCTGCGAAGAAGCCCTCCAATCAGCCGATTTAGTACGGACCCGGCGTTCCGGGATTGAAGACCGCACCGCCGCCGGCAAGCTGCCCGCGGATCGCTCCGTCCGGATTCAGCGCCGTGTGGACGTTGAAGTAGTGTCCCGCGGGGTTGCCGAGGATCGCAGCGGCCTTGTCTGCCGGCACGTTGATCCCGTTCTTCGTAAGGGATCCGCTGCCGTTGATGATCGCCAGCTCTCCCGATGCGAGAATGGCATCGACATAAACCGAGGCATTGACGCCCGCTGCTCCGTTATGGATATGCGCCTTGGTGATAATTGTCCCGGCCGGAAACCCTGTGACCGAGATCTGAAAGTCTGCTGCTGCGGACGTGATGTTGCCGGAGTCATCCTTCGTGACCGTGAGGGCAATGGTCGCCGTGCCGCTGCCGCTCGCATCGGCATTGGCGATGGGGGGAACCTCGTTGGCGGGCGAGAGAGGGACCGTAAAGGTGGAAGTGGTTCTGGTCCCCTGTGACGGTGCGGTTGAGTCCGCGCACCCGACCGCGAGGACACTCAGACCGACGATGAACACGAAGAGTCGATACATGCTGTTCTGCCTTTCGTTGGATTCGCTCAGAAGAATTTCCGGGCGAGGTTGAAGCCGAGATAGAGACTGTCCGAGAGGCCGCCGCGCGCCAGTTGTCCGAACGTCGTCCCCTGTCCGTTGTTGAAATTGAGTTGGAACAGGTGACCGCCGGCCCGCTTCTCGATGGCGAACCCGAACGCGGGCTTGTCGGGACGGTAGCCGCCGGCACGAGGAGCCACCTCGCCGACGAGGTACACCGTGGAGCTCACGCGCACGCGGCCGCCGATGCCCACGAAGAACGTGTCGCGATCGATGTTCAGGATGGCCGCCGTGTTGTGCACCCAGACCGGCGTGGCGTACAGCGCAAGCCTGTCGGCCGCCATTCGTGACGCGACCAGGCCCAACGCGGGCGCATACTGCTCCTGGAAATTGTCCGCGCCTTCCACCGAGACAAGAGCCGACAGCGACACGGGAATCGAGTCGCCCTGGCGCACGGCGTCGTACTGGCCCGAGAACTGGAAGGTCTTGTCGATCGCCGTGCGATACACAGCGGCTTGCAGATGCCGCGCGATACCGAACCGGTAGTCGAAGCCGACCACCGCTCCCTGATCGAGCCCGAACAGATTGCCGGCATTCTCGGCGAAGCTGCCCTGCCGAAGATTGCCGTTGAAGCGGTGCGTGAGCTGGAAGCTCGATCCGCGGAGCGGCAGCCTCAACGTGGACGGCAGGTTGAGAACCCGAAAATCCGGCTCCGCGAGCACCACCTCCGCATCGTCGTGATCGCCGGGAGGAACAGCCGACTGCGCGCGCGCCGCAGCGGGAGCAAGTAACGCGAAGGTCAGAACGATGATCGACACGTGGTAGAAGCACCGCAGGCGACCGGCCAGCAGCCGTAGCATTGGCCGGTGGTAGCGAAGCGTCGCCGCGTATGAAGGACCGGAGACCTTCACCAGCTTCACGAACTCACGTGTTTCCAGGTCCTCGAGCTGCATGCGGACTTCGCCGAGCGTCGCTCCGGTAGCGGCAGCGATATCCACATCATGCAGGCGCGTCGCGCCGCCTTTCGTCTCGCCGAACTCGAGGAGACGAAGGATTGTGTACTCCAACGTCGCGGATTCCATGTGGTCGTTCCTTCCAGGAGGTTTCAAGATTCAGTGCGAGCCGGGGCGCAGGAGAACCGGCGCCCCGGCTGACACGTGGAGGGCGGCTAGCGGATCATCGCCGCGACGAGCTCGTTCAGATGCTCGACCTCTGACTGCAACACGTCGACGAAAACGGGAGACGCAACGGTCAGGTCGGCGAACGCGATTCCCGCGCCGTCCTTGCTCGAGCAGAAGACCTGCTCTACTTCGGCCACCCGCACCGTGACGATGATGTTGCCGGCGGGCCCACGGAACCGGATCAGGAAGTCGTAACCGGGTGACGGGCTCGGCTCGATGGTGCAGTGCTGCGGCTGACTACTCACATCCGCGGTGGGTATGCCCTGCGGGAACCCTGGAACATCGAACAGCAGCTTCGGCAGGCGAACACCCGTCGCTGGATCGGCAAGCTCTTCGCGATCGGTCGTGCCAAACACGATGGCGTCGCGCCCCGGCCCTCCGATGAACGCCTCACTCCCATCGCCGGGGGCCCAGAGATTCACATCGCCGCCAGGTCCCCCGAACATGATGTCGCTGTTCGGAGGACCTCCCGGTGCCGCTCCGCCGTCCGGCCCACCGAGGATGATGTCCTGACCGGGACCGCCGTCGATGACATCGTCCCCGTTCAAACCAAAGATCACGTCGTTGCCCGGACCGCCATCGATCACGTCGGCCCGGTTGAGAGACTGATTCGCCGCCGCGCCCGCCTGTATCGCGGCGTTGTCGATTTTGTCGTCGTCTCGTCCGATGAGGAGCTGCGACCCCTTGCCACTGTCGAGGAGTGTTGCCTGCATCGGATGGGCTGGACCCAGCGCCACGCTCAACAAGGCGACCAACACAACACCCGACAAGGCCGGCACACCAACACGTGAGATCATTCGTACGTTGCACATCGCGTCATCCTCCAATTCCGCTGTCACCGATTCCACTTGGCCTAATCTCCGGGCCGCGGCGGATATTCCCGAATGTGCGGAACAGGCAGGATGTAACTGGATGTTTCGAAGGTGTATCGTGGCGTGCGCGGCCGCGCACTTTTAGCGGTGGGCGACCTGGTCGATGTCTTCGAGCAGCGAATCGATCGACATCTTGCGACCGGCGGCATAGTTCCGGGCCCAGCGATCCGGACCGAGGCGTGCGCGCACGTCTCGCTCCGCCTGGTCCTTGAGGTCCTCGACGGATTTATCGACAACCGTGGCGCCCGTGCGGTGGGCGACGGCATCCCGAGCGCCGAGGATTCGGGCCGCCCAGGCGTCGTCGCCCTTCAGCACCGCGGCGGCGGCGAGCGGGACCAGCGCATAGACGAACGCGAACTTGTCGTGGAGTTGCTGGATCGTTGTGAGACTCTCTCGCACCAACGCGATCGCCTCTTGCGCGTCCCCGCGCTGCACCGCGAGGAAGGCGTGAAGATACAGCGTCCACGACAGGAACCACGGCGCCGCCTGTCGCAGCACCGATGTGGCCTCGTCGAGCAGGCGCTCCGCCTGCGCGGGGTCGCCGGCCGCAAGGACGACGGTCGCCATCCCGGTCAGCGAATTCCCGAGTCCCCACGGGAGCGCTAATGTCCGGAATCCTTCAACGGCCCGGGCGAAGTGCTCGCGGGCCCCGATCGCATTGCCGACAGAGTGTTCGATGTCGCCCAACATGTTCTCGGCCCGTGCGACCATCACCGCGTCGCCGGTCTCGTGAGCGAGCGAGAGGGCCCGCGCGACCGCGGTGCGAGCGTTCGCGGGTTCGCCTTGCGTGTACCGCATCGCTCCCGCTCCGAGCAGCGCTCGCGATTCGACAGCTGCCGGAAGATCCGGCCGGCTCAGGATCTGGTCGTACCATCGGATGCCTTCGGCCGCGTGCCCGCGGATGCCCCAGAAGAAGAACAGACTCCACGCGATGTCGCACGCTTCGGCCGGGCGGCCGCGATCGATGAGCCACGTCAACGCGCCGCGGTAGCTCTCGAGATCGTCACGAACGCGATCCAGCCATTCACCCTGTGCAGGGCCGACCAGTTCCTCCGCAGCGTGGGAGGCTTCTGCGGCGCAATAGCGCACGAGCCCCTCCAGCGCGTCATCGCGCTCGCCCGCCGCGGTGAGCTCCAGCGCTGCAAACGCTCGAACGGTTTCGAGCATCTGGTACAGAGGACGCGCCGCCACCGACGTTTCGGCTCGCAGCACCAGACTCTTGTCGATCAGCCCGGCCACCGCGCCGAGCACGTCGTCGCTGCCGGCTGAGAACCCCGCACGACCGGCGACGACCGCCGCGGCGGCCTCAATCGGAAAACGACCCGGAAGCGCGCCGAGACGACGGAACACTCGCCGATCGTTCGGGGCCAGGAGTTGATAGCTCCAGGCGACCGTGGCATTCATCGTCTGCTGGCGTTCGGGAAGATCGCGCGGACCGGCGGGCGAGAAGAGGACGTCGTCTGTGAGTCGGCGCAGCAGATCTTCGGGCGTCAGCATTTTCGTCCACGGGGCCGCGAGTTCGAGGGCGAGCGGCAGTGCATCGAGCCGCCGACAAATCGCGGTTACGGTGGGGCCGTTCGCCGCGGTGAGACGAAAGCCAGGCTGCACGTCACGAACCCGGTCTACGAACAGCCGCACGGCCGGCGACCGCGCGAAATCAGCGGGCGACGTCGCATCATTGTCGACATCCAGAGCCAGGGGGCCCACCGCGTACTCCCGCTCTCCTCGCACCCGGAGCGGAGCGCGGCTGGTGACCAGCACCCGAAGAGCCGCCACCGATGCCAGCAGATCCGCAACCAGCGGTGCTGCATCCAGTACCTGCTCGAAATTGTCGAGCACCAGCAAGGTGGGCGCACCGTCGCAAGCGAGCCGCGCGCGGCTCGGCAGGTCGACCGCCGTGGCATCTCGCACGCCGAGAGCTTCCGCAATCGCCGGCGCCACGAACGCCGCATCCCGCACCGCGGCCAACCCGACAAACAGCACGCGGCCACCCGCAGACGCCTTCGTGCGCGCGACCTCCAGCGCCAGCCGCGTCTTCCCGGCGCCTCCCGGCCCGGTGAGCGTGATGAGCCTCGCCATGGGATCCGCGAGCCAGGCGCGCAGCGCGTGCACGTCGGCGTCGCGGCCAAGAAACATCGTCAGCGCGAGGGGGAGCGAGACGTCGCGGGACCGATCGATCGACGCGGTGGGCACGGCTGCCCGCGAGCTCTCGACGAGCGCGTCTCGCGTGGCACCGGTGAGGTCGAGTGCCGCGGACAACGCGCGCACCGTCTCGACGTGTGGCCGCCGTCTGTGCCCGCGCTCAAGAGCGCTGACGGCATGTACTGACAGGCCGGCAATCGTGGCGAGCTCTTCCTGCGTGAAGCCCGCAGCCTGGCGAAGTGCTTTCAGTCGCGCGCCAAATGATGCCGGCGCGCCAGTTCTCATAACCATCTCATCTTACTGCTGCGACTGTACGGGCGTCGTCCGAGTGTTGTCCGGGTGCTGTCGGTGGTCGAGCGCCCCGTCGCACTCCAGACTGGCAACATATGAATACCGTAAGTTCGCAGTCCGTGGCGGCCTCGGCACACGGTGAGAGTTTCGACGAGGTCGTTCTGCCACATCTCAACGCGGCTCATCGTCTGGCCCGCTGGCTCATGCGGAACGAGCACGATGCGGAAGACGTCGTGCAGGAGGCGTCGCTCCGGGCCCTTCGATATTTTCGGACATTCACCGGCGGAGACGGCCGAGCTTGGTTCCTCAGAATTGTTCGCAACACGTGTTCCGGTTGGCACGTCAATCGGCTCGACGCACTGACCGACCAGTTCGATGAGGAGCAGCACCCCAGCACTCAGCCGCGATCAGATCCTGAAACGCTGCTGCTTCAGACCGACGACGCCACGCTGATCGCACGGGCCCTGTCCCATCTGCCGGGTCGTTTTCATCGATTGCTCGTGCTCCGCGAGCTCGAGGGGCTGTCGTATCGACAATTGGCCGACGTGATGGGGATTCCCATGGGGACCGTGATGTCGAGCCTGTCGCGCGCTCGTCAGGCGCTCCGCCAGGCGCTGGACCTCGAGCTGAAAGCGCCGCTCGGCTTCGTCGCCCTCGAATGAACTGAAGGCGTCACCTGTTCGTTCGAGCTACCTCGGTGTTGTGAGGGACAACTTCATGCGGCGCAAGTGACTCACTTCGCCGGCACTCGGCGAAGCAATTCGTCACCCAGGTTGACGACGACGTTCAGGTTTACCGGTGCGTACTCCTCGTCGCCGGCCATCACGATCACGAATCGCCGGCCATCCGGCGTCACGTCGTACATCGGGGCCTTCGAATCGTAATTAGCGTTCCAAGCAAATCGCCCACGGAACAACTGCACCGGCTTGCCGGACGCCTCACCACGCACGTGATCGAACGGCAGCGCGAAGATCCCTTCGTCGGACGGTCCGCCGGTCGAAGCAGCGGACCGTTGTCCTGTGCGAAAAAACAACTCCCGCCCATCGCGGCTCCAGACTGGTTCGCTGCCGCCCTCCACGATCTGTCGGCGGAGACCGGGCCCGGGAAACGGTTGCACGTTGATGTCCGGCCTCCCCGATGTCCAGAACACGAAGGCGAGCCAGCGCCCATCGGGCGACAGCGTCGGCCAATAGGATCTGGCCGGAATGCCGGGCACGATCTCGGACCGCCGTCCGTCCAGCGTCAAGACCTTGACCTCAGTAGCGCTGGTCGGCGGGTCTTCAAGGTACACGAGGGAGCGGCCGTCTGCCGCCCAGCCGCCAGGACTGACGTTGTTCTTCTGGCTCGCGATCAATGACTCGGCGGACCCGCTCCCATCCGTCGATTGCCAGAAGAGGTGCTGGGCGCCGTCCCGCAACGACGTGTAGGTCAGACGCGAGCCGTCAGGCGTCCAGAGCGGCCAGTTGTTCTGCTCGCCGAACGTGACCGGCGCAAACCGTTCGTTCGCGAGTTGATAGACCCAGATGTTCTGCTGCTCACCCTCGGCAACGGTCACCGCGAATCGCTGGCCGTCGGGCGACAGGCGTGGGTTGGCAAAGAATCGTGGGCCGATCGAGAGCGGTGTCGCTGCACCCGACCGATCCATCCACACCAGCTTCCGTCCTGTGTGAGGCGGCGCGGGTACGAACACCAGCGTGCCAGTCGGTGACAGGGTGAAATAGGCGTACCCGTCGGTGAGAAGGGTGTCGACGTCATCGAACAGTTTGACCGGCGCTCCGGTCACCTCGAGCCTGTCTGCATCAAATGGCACCGCAAACAGGCTGCTGCCCTTGCCGTAGACAAGGTGCCCGGTCGGCAAGTATTGCGCGTCGAAGCCGGACTCGATCAGGACTTTGCGTTCGCCCGTCGCGAGTACCTGCGCGGCCACCCGGTATCGTTCGCTCCCCTCATGGATGCCGAACAGCACCGCCTTCCCGCCTGGAAGGAGCTTCGGGGTGTGATGGTCGATTTCGCCGTGCGCGGTGTCGGGTGTCGTGATTGCTTGCGGCACGCCACCGTCCGCCGAGACCCGCTGCAAGCCCTTCGTGATGCTGCCGAAGATGATCGTGTTGTCAGGCGCCCACGTGGCGCCCAGGTACATCCCATCGTCGAGCACCGTGACCGGCGATGCGGCGGCAACCGTGACGCTGATCTTCTTGGTCTTGCCGTCAGCCAGGAAGCCGACATACTGTCCGTCCGGGGAGAAAAACGGCCTATGGCCGCCATCGGTTCCAGGTATGGCTGTCGCCTCGAGTTGATCCAGCCGACGGAGCATCAGGCGTTGCACCGGCCCTCGCGGACTTGGGCCTTCAAAGACGGAGTAGACCAGAAGGCGCCCGTCCGGAGAGATCGCGGGCCGGCCGTTGAATGTCGTGCCGGGCGGCGGTTCGAGCGCGAATCTCGCCGTCGGGCGCGAGGGCGGCGCGGTCGCGACGGGACGGAGCGCCCAGGTCGCAAACGCCGCGAGGCTTGCTGCGATGAGCGCCAGGGCCGCGGTCAGAGGAACACCAAGTGACCGGCGAGCGCGTGAGGTTTCAACAACCGTCGCTGTGGACGATGCGGTCCCGGGGGTGTTGTCGAGCGCAAACGCGAGATCGCGCGCCGACTGAAACCGGGCGTCGGGATCCTTCTCGAGACACCGCTGCACGATTCGCTCGACCACCTGGGGCACGGGCGCCGCCGGGTTGACGAGGGGCGGTGGATCATCGTGAAGAATCGCGTTGAGCGTCTCGATCCGCGAGTCGCGATCGAACGCACGACGCCCGGTGAGCAACTCGAACAGGATCACGCCGAGCGCAAACAGGTCCGCGCGCTCGTCCGCGGGCAGGCCGCGCACCTGTTCCGGCGCCATGTAGCCGGCCGTGCCCATCACCACTTGCGGCGCGGTATTGAGTGGCGCCGCCGACGTCCGGCCATCGGGCGCGACATCCGTCGCGCGCAGCTTGGCGATGCCGAAGTCCAGCACCTTCACCCGGCTGTCGCGGGTGATCATGATGTTCTCGGGCTTCAAATCGCGGTGGACGACGCCTTTGGCGTGCGCCGCCGCCAGCCCGCGCGCGACGCCGGCCGCGACCTCGCACGCGCGCACCGGCGACAGCGCGCCGCGGCTGATGCGATCGCGCAGCGTCTCGCCGTCGAGCAGTTCCATCACGAGGTAGGGCTGGCCGTTCGCCGTGCCCACGTCGTAGAGCGTCAGGATGTTCGGATGATTGAGCGCGCCGGTGGCGCGCGATTCCTGCTCGAAGCGGCGGAGACGCTCGGTGTCGGCGGCGTACTCGGCCGGCAGGACTTTGATCGCCACGTCCCGCCCAATCCGCGAGTCGTGGGCGCGATACACCTGGCCCATCCCGCCCTCGCCAATCAAGGCGTCGATGCGGTACGGGCCCAACGTGCCACCGGGTTGGAGATTCAGCACTGCGACCCCGCCCGCGACCGGCGACTCGCCAAATTGACTCGACGCGCGGTGCGCAGCGAGCATCGCGTCCACATCCACGCGTAGTGCTGCATCACCGGTGCAGGCCTGGTCGAGAAACGGCTGGCGTGCCGCAGTGTCGTGGGCGAGGGCGGCATGAAAGACATCGGTGACCTGCCGCCAGCGCTCAGGCGTCATGCACCGCTCAGTTCCTTGAACAGCCACGCGCGCGCGGCTTGCCAGTCGCGCTCGACGGTCGCGCGTGAGACGCCGACGACTTCGGCCGCTTCGTCGAGCGAGAGCCCGCCGAAGAACCGGTGCTCGGCGATCTGGCTCTTGCGAGGGTCGAACTCCGCCAGGCGGGTCAACGCCGCATCAAGGTCGAGGACATCCACATCCACCGGAGGCGCGACCTTGACGGACTCGTCCAGCGTCACGCGCGTCCATTGTCCCGACCGTTTCGCCATCTTGTGGGCCCGCGCTCGATCCACCAGGACGCGTCGCATCATCTGTGACGCGACCCCAAAGAAGTGGGCCCGATTCTGCCAGATGACTCGGCGTTGATCGACCAGCCGCAGATACGCTTCGTTGACCAGCCCCGTGGGCTGGAGCGTCTCGCCGCGCCGCTCGCGCCGAAGGTGCCCGGCCGCCTGGCGGCGCAACTCCTGATACACCAACGGCATCAGGGCGTCACGAGCACTCGCGTCGCCGCCCGACCACGCCTGGAGGAGCGCCGTGACGTCGTGACCCGAACCGTCAGATTCCACGATCAACTCGCGCAATGAGTATGAATGGGCAGCGTTCTCGCGTTAGTCCAATAAGGAACACCGTGGGAACACGTGCGCTAACTATAGTCCGTTCAATGCGGGTCCTCGCGGGTGTGGTCTGCCTCGCCTCCTGGATCACGGCCGCCGCCTCTGCCGCGACCGCTCAGACCTACCAGGGCGGCGTCCGCGGCGCGGTTCACGACGCCAACGGCGTCGTGCCTGGCGCCGAGGTGGTGCTCATCAACGAAGAAACCACCCTGCCGCGCACAACGGTCAGCAATGAGGTCGGCGAATACGCGTTCGTGAACGTGCTGCCCGGCGTGTACACGCTCACGGTCTCGCTTCCCGGATTCAAAACCTTTGAGAGCCGGATGATCAGGATCGGCACGCAGGACTTCCTGACGCTCGATGTGGCGCTCGAAGTGGGGGCCGTGAGCGAGGCGATTACGGTGACCGGCACCGTGCTCATCATCGAAACGACCAACGCATCGGTCGGCACGCTGCTCGAGCGGGCGGCCCTCGAGCTGCTGCCCAACGTCGGCCGGAACCCCTTCGTGATCTCGACCGTCGCATCGAACGTCATACCGACCGGTATTCCGCAGTTCGTCCGGCAGCAGGATCAGAACGCCTCGGCGATGTTGTCCCTTGGCGGCGGCCCGCGCCGCGCGAACAACTACCTCCTCGACGGCGTCCCGATTGGCGACATCTTCAACCGCGCCGTGATTCAGCCCTCGATCGAAGCGCTCGAGGAAGTGAAAGTTCAGGTGTCCACCTACGACGCTGAGCTCGGACGGACGGCGGGCGGTGTCTTCAACGCGACACATCGCTCGGGGTCGAATGCGTGGCGCGGCAGTGCGCTGATGCTCGAGCGGCCGCGATGGGGCACCGGCAAACTGTTCTTCGCCCGCAAGAACGGCGATCCAAAGCCTGACACGTACTACCATCTGTGGGCCGGCTCGTTCGGTGGGCCGCTGGTCAGGAATCGCACGTTCTTCTGGGCCAGTACGGAGGGTTACAAGACGCGGACGACGGCGAATCTGGTCCTCACCATGCCGACGGCGCTCGAACGCCAGGGCGACTACTCGCAGTCCCCCGGCGTGATCTACGATCCGTTGACGACGCGTCCGGACCCCGCGCGTCCGGGACAGTTCATTCGCGACCCGTTTCCAGGCAACATCATCCCGGCCGCTCGCATCAATCCCGTCGCGCGGAGCCTGGTGAACCTGCTGCCGCTGCCGACCGCGGGACGATCGGTCGCACGCAGCTCGCTACCGATTGCGGATCTGACGAATCAGGCCACCGTGAAAGTGGACCATCGTCTCAGTTCGCGTCAAACGCTCAGCGGGGTTTTCGCGTGGTACCACTCCAACGAGCCGAGCAGTCAGTTCTATGGGGCGCCGGGCGATCCGGGCGCCGGTTTCAGTCCGCGCACCGTCAATGTCGTCGCGCTCAACGACATCCTGACGCCGGACGATCGGACGGTTGTTGCACTCCGATATGGCTACATGCGCTTCCGGGACGATTTCGCATCGGCGCCGTCCGACGCCGGACCGCTCGGGTTCGCATCGACGTTCGCAAAGGCCATCAACGGGTTTCCGTTCATCAGCACGACCGGCTATGGATACCCTAACGGAACGCTCTTCAACGGAGGCTCTCGGATCGATAGCACCTTCTACTCGCATTCGCTCAGCGCATCAGTGTCCCGGCTTGCGGGTCGCCATACGCTCAAGGTCGGCGGAGACTATCGACGCATCGGGATGGGCGTTTTCTCGCCCGACAATCAGAATGGCTCGTTGGTCTTCACGCAGGCGTTCACCGCTGGCCCCAATCCAAACGCCACCGCAAGCGGCGATGCCCTGGCCAACCTTCTGCTCGGCTATGCCGCGCGCGGCGAGTTCGTCCTGGCAACACCCAATGAGTTTTTCACGAACTACGTAGGCGGATACGTCCAGGACGATTTCAGACTGCGATCGAACGTCAGCGTCAATCTGGGCGTGCGCTACGAATTCGAGCAGGGCCTGCGCGAAGCGAACAACGCCTTCACGGTCGGCTTCGATCGGGAGCGGACGTTTCCGGTGCAGGTCCCCGGACTGAATCTCAGAGGCGGTTTGATGTATGCCGGCGTGGACGGGTATCCGACGAGTCAGGGACATCCCTCGCACCTCAATTTCGGGCCGCGCGGCGGCATCGCCTGGTCGCTCGATGCCCGAACGGTGGTTCGTGGCGGCTACGGATTGTTCTGGGCGCCGTCGCAGATCCCGCAGGCGCTCGGCCAGGCCGCGTTGGGCACTCGAGGGTTCACCGGCGCGACGTCGTACGTGGCCAGCGACGACGGCGGGTTCACGCCGTGTCCGACCTGTTCGCTCACCAACCCGTTCCCGCGCGGCTTCGAGCAGCCGCAAGGCGCTGCGCGCGGCCTGTTGACTGGCGCCGGCGGCGACATCGACTTCGTCGAGCAGTCAGGCGGCTCGGCCTACGTGCATCAGGTACTCGATCGATCTCAAGCGTGAGCTGCCGGGCCGGATGGCGGCGTCAATTGGCTACCTCGGCAGCCGCTCCGAGCGGCTGACCGTCGGCGGCACCTCAGACGGAACGATCAACATCAATCAGCTCGATCCGATGTACCTGGCGCTCGGCCCGGCGCTGCAGGAAGCGCTGCCCAATCCGTTCTTCGGGATGTCGGAGTTCGGTGTGTTCGCGACGCAGCCGACGCTCCAGCGCGGTCAACTGCTCCGGCCTTACCCGCAGTTCGGCCACGTTCGTGCGCATCGGGCGACGGAGACCCGCGCGCGGTACAACGCGGTCTCCGTCGGCGCTGAACGTCGTCAGCATGATGACTGGGGGCTGCGCGCGAATTACACGTTCAGCGTGCGCAAGGACAACCAGTTCGGCGAGAACAACAGCTTCAGCCCGAACCCGCAGGGCGCCGTCGATAACTTCGACCTCGAACGCGAGTTCGGATACTCACTGGTCGATACACCACACCGCCTGAACATCAGCGGCACGTTCGAGTTTCCGTTCGGGGCCGGAAAACGCTGGTTGTCACGCGGCGGCTTCCTGGGAACCATCGTCGGCGGATGGGCGGTCAGCGGCGTTGGCGTCTATCAAAGCGGCTTCCCGGTGGTCGTGTTCCAGCCGACGAACCCGGCACTCGCGTTCGGCTTCGGCCAGCGGCCGAACATCGTCACGACGGTTGATCCGCGACGGCCGGGCCATCCCGAGGACAACTACGATGTGGCCTGCAGCTGCGTCAGATGGCTGGATCCGTCCGCATGGAGCGCGGCGCCGGCATTCACACTCGGCAGCGCCCCGCGGACGGACGTCCGGGCCCGGACGCCTATGCGGAAGAACTGGGACATCGCGCTGCAGAAGACTCACGCGGTCGGCGCCTCACGCGTGACGCTTCGCGCGGAGCTGATCAACGTCTTCGACGATCCGGCGTTCTTCGGTCCGCGCGTGGGTTTTGGCCTGGCGACATTCGGGCAACTCGTCGGAGTCAACGGCTTCCCGCGAACGCTCCAACTCTCGGCGAGAATTGCCTGGTGAATCACGCGCGCTGCTTCGCAGCTGCAATGATGACGTCCGCTGCCTTCTCGCCAATCATATAGACCGCGCTGACGATGAACAGGCCGGGGACGCGCGGAAAGACGGAGGCGTCAACGACGCGCAGCGCCTCGGTCCCGTGGACTTTGAAGTCGCTGGACAGCACACCGCCGCGCTCCGGCAGCCCAATCGCGCACGTGGACGACGCGTGGTGGCCCCACGCCTGATTGCGCACGAACTGCTCCAGCGCTTCGTCTGTCTCGTGGCCCGGGCCGGGATACTCCTCCCGATCGACCACGCGGCCCTTGAGCGGCTCGGTCAACCGGCGCACGAGCTTGACGCCGGCGACGGCGGCCCGCAGATCGTATCCGCCGGCGTCCGTTCCTTCATCGAAGTACCGAAAATTGATCGCCGGTGTGTCACGCGGGTCGTTCGACCGCAACGTGACCGTGCCGCCTGTGTTGTTGGTGTGGCCCTTGAGCACCACCCACGTCAGCCAGCGGTGCGGCGGCCGGAGCCGTGTCGTGAATTTGGGCTCGTAGCCGCGAAAGTTCGTCAGGATCGCGTAGCAGAAGAGATCGGGTACCGGCTGTGCCGGACTCGATCGAGCGATGACGCTCAGCAGGACACCGTTGCTCGTGTAGATGCCGCTGCGCGCTGCCGCCCACTTGGCGTACTGCGCATCGGTTTTCGAAAACGTCGCGCCCTCGAGGACCTCCCAGTTTTTGACGGTTCGATTGACGATCGCGACCTCATACCGATCCTGCAGATTTCTGCCGACACCGGACAGGGGAACGCGTACCGCGATGTTGTGCTCGCGCAGATGCTCCGGCGGGCCGATGCCTGACAGCATCAACAACTGCGGCGTATTGAAGGCGCCGCCGGCCAGAATAACCTCGCGCGTCGCGTAGGCGTTGAACCGCTCGCCATCGCCCCCGGCCGATCGCGGATCGGCCCTGTAGAGATGTTCGCCCTTCTGAAACTCCACGCCGCTAGCGCGGGCGCCGTCGAACAGCACCCGTGTGACGAGCGCGCCGGTTTGGATCGTCAAACGATCGGGATAGCGTGCACGTACTTCGAGAAGCCGCTCGCGCGTTCCCATCCGGCGATGCTCTCTCGTCGTCATCGGCGTGTAGCACGGACCGTCTTCCGACGCGTCGACTCTTCGCCAGTCGTTCGGATCCTCGACGCTCACCGCGCGCTCCAGCGACGGAATTCCAGGCTCGTTCAGCCGCTGACGAACCGCGTCGAGCAGTGTTTTGCGGATCTGTCGGTCGAGGAGCGCGTCGATGGCCTCGTGCTTTTCCGTGTGCAGCCAGCCGTCCCAGCCGTGGCGCGCCGGGTTCAGGCCGAACCTGCTGAAGAGGCGCCGCACCGGCCGGTGCTGACAGTTCTCCATCCGCTCGAGATACGCGCGCATGCGCTCGGCGCGCCACGATGGATCGCCGGTCAGGTCGGCAAGCGCGTTCCAGTCGGCGTTGTGCGGGTAGACGAAGATCATCGCGTTGTGCGCCGTGCATCCGCCCAGTGCGCCGGCGCGCGGGTACCAGATGCCGTCCACCCGCTTTCCCTGGTAATCGGCGACGTATTTGTGATCGCGCTGCTGCTGCGACGCGTCAGCGTAGTGGCGAACGAAGAAGTCCCATTTGATGGCGTCGTTCTCGGTCGCCAGCCCGTGGAACGCGGGAACCTCGTAATCCTCCGCGTACGTGTTCGCGTCGGGCTGCAGCGGATCGCCGCCGGCGATCGTCTCCGGGTTCGCCTCCCGCCTCGAGCACGAGCACGCTGTAGCCGGCTTCGGCAATGCGAGCGGCGACCGTGCCTCCGCCTGCGCCCGGAGCCGACGACGATGTAGTCGGCGCGGAGGTCACCAGATGGCTGCGCGTCCGGTAGCGCGGCTCGTCGTGATGTGGTTGACGGTGCAGGGTCGGCAGCCGGTGCTTCGACTGACGCTGCTCCAGCGGCCGCACGACGGCCACGGACGACAGCGGCAAGCGCCGCGCCGTACTTGAAGAAGTCGCGGCGCTTCATGCGTCAGAACGTCTTGAGAAACCCGATCAGCGCGTTCTTGTCGCCGTCGCTCAAGCCCGTTTCTTCATAGAAGTAGCTGGTGCCGAAGTAGTGACCCTTGTTGACGACGAAGTCCTTGCACTTGCTGAGGGCGAGCAGGTCGTCGGTGAGCTCGCGAAGCACGGTCTCGAGATCAGGCTTGGTCTTCAGCTCCCGCTTCGCGTGCTTGACGAGCGCAGCAGCGTTTTGCCGATGCGCTACGCGTTCCTCACCGCTCAGGTCGGCGCCCAGCATGTCCATGTCTGACCAGGAGGCTGACGGGCAAGCCCTTCGGGAACGGGCCGATCCTGTACCGAGTAGTTGTCGCTGGCCAGGAACGGAAAGAGTCGGCGGCCCAGTCCGAGAGAGCCGCGAAGAAAGCGGCGGCAGGTAGCCTTCGGGAATCTCGAGATAGGTGTCGACGGTCAGGCGATCGATGACGCCGACGCCCGGGCCGTTGCTCGTCGCCGAACACCGTGTCCGTTTCCCGGCGCTCCGGCCACAGCATCTGCTCGATCGATTCCTTGAACGATTCCATCCTCGATTCGACCGACGGCTTGTACTTGAACGGACCGACCGTGTTGTTCTGGAGGAACGGCGCCGTGGACCAGAGGCTCACGAGCGACGCCGGCCGGATGTAGCCGCGGCCGCCGGCCGGCAGCGCGTAGTCGGACTCCCGCGCCGGTGACGCGGATGCCGAATCTTGATCGTTCCCGCCGACGGAAGCTGCTTGTAGGACTCGGACGAGAAGTTGTCCCAGATGTTGTTGCGAATGGCGTTGGTCGCGAGCGGGCTGCACGCGTTGATGCCGAGCAGCGTGATCGGGACGCGCAGCTCGGTCGAGAGATAGTTGTCCTTCGAGAAAGTCGTCGGCGAGGACCTCGGCCGCATCTGGCTCTTGAACTCGTCCGTCTTCGTCCAGGCCCAGTACTGGTTCCACGCCGTGAGGTAGCCGGGGCCGTTGGCGTTCTCGAGATCGAGGCCCGGCGGCAGATCCGGAATCTTGCTCGAGTGACACCGCGCGCAGCGCTCCGCGAACACGACCTTGCCCTGGCGCAGCGTGTCGGCGTCGTCCTTGAGGTACGTCGTCGCCGCCAGGCGCATCCTTCAGATAGTGCGGCTCCGTGCTCGCGAGGAAGAACCGCGCCATGTTCGGCGTCTGCAGCTCGGTCGCGCGCCAATAGACGGAGTTCTTCTGCGCCGTCTCGAGCGGGATCGGCGAGATCGGCCGGCCGCCGATGCACCGGCCGGAAGTGCAGCAGCCACTCCTCGCTGAAGAGCCCGATGTTGATGTAGACGCGATTGAGCGCGCCGAGCGCGCCAACCGAGTCGGCGCCGTCCTTCAGCACGCGCGGCGTCCACGTCGTGCTCGGCGGCGACGAAGAACTGCGCGAGCGGATCCGCCGGCGGCACGAAGTCGTTGAATTGCTTGTTGTTCAGTCCGCCGCCGGCGATGCGTTTCCTTGCCCCATTTCCTCGCCAGCCCCATGCGCGGCCCCAGGTAGTAGACCGCGTTCATCGTCCGCGGGTTGTTGATGTTGTCGGTCGAGACGAGCGACGTGTCGAGCGTGCCCGGTCGCGAGACATGGAGCGCCTGATAGAAAAGGCTGCTCTCGTTCTTCAGGCCGCGCCAGTCGAAGATGCGGTCCCACCAGAAGTACTGCGCGCCGACGTTCGAGCTCAGGTTCTCCCACTTCGGATTCTCGGGATCCTCCGGCGGCTTGATCGGGTTCGGGCCGACGTGGCAGAAGGCGCACGACATCGCCGACGCGGTACGGCCGGACGAGATTGCGATCGAAGTAGTAGGTCGGGTCGTTGTAGAACCGGTCCGCGTCCCAGCGCTTCCGCGCTCTCTCGTCGAAATCGGGATTGGGAAACAGGCGGAGGCCGACGATGCCAGTCGGCTCGCCGTAGTAGGAGCCGACGGCAACCGTCTGTGCCGCGCGCGCCGATCTTGACCCCCGGATATTTCTCCGCGTCGGCAAACGGATCCGGTGGACATGACTGGATCGCGGACGTCGAGCCAGAGACCAAAGCGGTTCGGATCCGGTCCCGTCGGCTTCCTTGAAGCACGGTTCGTTGACGAGGCCGAGGTACTCCCAGCGGTTGTGCCGGCCGTAGCCGGCGCCGTACGTGCTGTCGCCAGGGGCCTTGGGATGCGACGAGATCGTCTTCAGCAGATCGAACGTGCCGAGGCTGTCGATCGTCAGACGATCCCACAGCCGGTCGTTGCCGCCGCGTCCAGACCATCCACATGTTCCGGCCGGCGATCGGCGTCGGGACCGAGCGGCTGTTGCCCGCCCGGCACGACGTTGAAGTCCATGTCGCGGAAATAGTCCGGCGTCGGCCGGACGAAGCTGCTCAGGCGCGAGGCCGGCGCGCATCGCTTCGTCGCGGACCGTTCCGGGCTCGGGCTCGTTCGACGCACACGCGCCAAGTGAGATCGCCAGCAGTGCGGCGAGACATGCGAGGCCTGTTCGATTCATGTTGCACAATCCTGGTTCGTACCGGTCAACGGCGATGGGTTCGCCGGCGCCGCGGGATCAAGCAGCGTGAAGTTCAGGGCGAATCGCGATCCAAAGTAGGAGCGGCCGAGGTACCAGACCGGGCCGGACGATTCGAATCTCGTCGAAGATGTTGAGGCCTTCCGGACCCGCCAGCTTGTCCGGCACGGGTCGGTACCCGTCGAGCGAAGCGGTTCGGGCGTAGTCGATGAGAATCGAGTTTCGTACAGTATCGAACCGGCTCGCGCCGCACGACAGCGCCGCGGGAAACAAGAGCCAGGTCGTTTGCCCGTCGAAGGTCAATTTGGGAACGCTGGCGGCGTCGGTCACGATCGGCTTCAGGATCACGAGATCCTCGATCCGGTTCCGCACGAGACCCTGCGATCGGAACAGGACTTTCCCCCTCCAGAACATCCGGCCAAGCGCTTCGGCCCGAAGCGCGGCGATGTTGGCCGCGAGCGGGAGCGACGTGTCCGCAAGGTCCCGGATGTGGGCGTTCCCGTCGCGGTCGCGGGGAAAGAAGAGATCGCCACGGAATGGACCATCGGGGATGGTCCCCGACGTCAGCCGCTTGTAGACCTGATCGACTTGATCCTGCGTCAGGAGGCGGAACAAATCGGGCGTCAGCGCGAGACGCTCGGTATCGCTGAGGGCAAAGTCCGTACGCAGGCGTGTCGTGTCTGTCCCGAGCGGCGCAAAGCGGATCGGCGGCGGCGCCGCGGTGCGACACGCCACGATCGTCAACGCAGCTACAGCGGACAGGGCACATCGTTGGAGCTGTGAGGTCTTCATCGGCTCCTCCCGGATTCCCCTGCATCGTACAGGCTGACCGCGTCGCTCAGATAGCGCCGATATACGCGGCCCTCGGCAGCGACTGGGGCACGGGCTGCGTCTGACTGACGGCAATGAGATTTTCCGGTGGAGCCGCCGAGCGTGTGGAACGCCTTCACCAGCTTGATCGGCGTGCCGTTGATTTGCGTCAGCTCGCCGGACCAGACCAGCTGATACAGGCGCTTCAGGTCGGACTTGTCGTCGGCGGTCAGCACGCTCTGGCTGCCGTAGTTCATGATGCTGAATGGCTTGTGGGTGCCAAATATCTGACTCGGCCACGCGGTCTCGCTGACATTGGCGAAGAAGTGCCGGAGCCCGAAGACGTGGCCGATCTCGTGGATGAGCGTTTCCACCTGTTCTTGCCTGACCTGCGTGAACATCTTCGGATACAGCATCAGCTGGTGACGGCCGGAGTCGGGAAAGAAGGCGCTGGCCAGGACGCATCCGCTGGCGTCGCAGTCGTCGTTCTTCCTCATCACGATCTCGAAGTCCGACGCGTCGGTTCGCTCGGCGAACTTGACCGGCGCCGCATCGCCCCACGCCAGGAGCGCCTCACCCAGCAGCTTCCGAATCTCGGTCTTGGCAGCCGCCGGGCTCTTGAAGTACTTCATCGTGCTTTCGCGAAATCGCCAGCGCAGCGTCGTGTCCTTGGCCCAGAGCGGGATGAAGCCCTCGGACGCGTCGACGACGATCTCGAGCGGCGATCGGCCTTGCGGTGTCGCGTGCCCCCGCGTTTCGGTATCGCACCTGAAGCCGTTGCCGAACACGTGGACTTCGGGATCCGCCTTGGTCGACGGTTCCGCCTTCAGAAGCAGAGTCGAGTTGGTCGGTTGCGCATCGGTCGTCGGACGCTTTTTAGTGTGGGTTCGCGGCATGATAGATCTCCTTCGCATCGTGTAAGGGTGCGCGCGGCGACGTAAGCTTCACCGGCATTACAGAGAACGTCAAGATCCGCAGATCCGAACACGGCTTCTTGACTGTACTACCGGGCCGAACAAAGGAACTGCGCTGAGAACGGCACAGGTGAGCTTCGCTTCAGCATTATGGAGGACTGCTCTTCCAATCATCATGCATTCAACAGGTTAGCCGGTATCTGGTGCGCGGGCCGCGATCTGTCACAAGGCTTGCAGCAAATGCGGCTGAGGAATGCAGCTGGGTGAAAGCCCATCTAGGGGGTGCGAAATGACGTTTGTCAGAGGATCCGCCCTTGTTCTTGCGCTTGCCGGAGCCGTTGCTTTAGGCGTGTGGATCGGACCGCATGTCACAGATCGCCGAGGGACCGTCGCCGACACAACGGCGTCGTCCGTCCCGGCGCCGATCGCGAGCGCCGATCAGGCGCGCGACGGGCAGCGAACTGCCACAGTACGGCGCACAACGGCCGTGCGCAAACGAACAGCCGCCGCCACAACGGCACTGACGCCTGCCGCCGCGACGGCGCGATCGATGCCGGCAGCCGCGCCCGCGCTCCACGAGCAGTTGAAACCCCTTCTCAACAAGGGCGCCGATATGGGGATCGCGTCGGAAGACTTCGGCACTGCGGAACAGTTCGCCGCTGTCGCCCGCGCCGCACGAAACACGAAGGTTCCGTTCATGGTGTTGAAACATCACGTGCTCTATGAAGGGAAGAGCCTCGAAGAAGTCATTCACGAATTCAAGCCGGAACTGAACGCCACCGCGGAGGCCCAGCGCGCCCGCGCGGAGGCCAAGTCGGATATTTCGGCGCTCGAAGGCTAGGCCGCCGGGCACACTCGGTCCTATCGCTTGAACGCGGCGGCGATCTCATCGATCTGTGCGGCATGGCGGGCTTCGTGGTGCGCCACGAACGCCAGCCAGTCGCGCAGCGTCAGCCGGCCAAGCTCCCTGTGGTGATACGTGCGGTGCTCGAGCGCCACCGGATCGGCCGCTCTGGCGGCTTCGAGAAGAGCCGCACGGCTCACAGCCAGCGCTTCGATGGCCGCCGTCGCCGTCATGGTGCCCGTCGGACGCATGGCGTCGGGTACCTCGATGCGCCGATCGCGCACGCGCAGTCCGGCCAGGCGTTCGGACGCCATCGGCACCGGCGGCGCCTGGCCTGGCGGAACCGGTTCGCGGCCGCGAATGGCGATCAGCTTTGCGACGGAATGCTCCACGCTCGCGAGATGCTCCAGGATTTCGGCGACAGACCAGCGGCCTTCGGCGGGCCGGCGCTCGCGGTCCGACTCAGATAGACGTTGCGCCGCGGCCAGGAGTCCTCGGCGGTCCGCGTCGAGCAGTGCCAGCGTTTCTGGATCCATACAGTCCCTACGGATTGATGTGCGTCCGCGCCGCCTTGTCGACGGACGACAAGAAGAAGCCGAGGAATCGCGCGACGCGCTCGAGCCCCGGTGTGGAAATGACGTCGAGCGTCTCGCCTGTCGTGTGATAGAGAGGCGGCGCCTGCATGATCGTCACCAGGGCGCCTTTCACAGTCTGAAAGCCTCCCATCTCGCCGCTGCCCATGTCCGATTCGGCGGACACGAAGTTGGTGCCGTACTTCGCAACGCCCTTCTCGAACAGTTCGTTGATGAAGGGCGACTTGTTGCTGATGCCGGCATAGGTCGGAGCCTCGCCGGAATCGGCTATGGCCTGACGATAGCCATCGCTCGCCTCGCTTCGCGCGACCGAGAAATTCCGCTGCGCCACGTGCTCGATGTTGAGCACCAGGACCGCTTTCTGTGCGAGATCCGGATTGGCGGCCAGAAAACTCCTGGGCCCGTTGATGCCGGGGCTGTGGTGACCCGCGCTGGCGATGAACACCAGCGTCCGCCGCGGCTTGTTCTCGGGCTTTGCGAAATGACGTGCCAGTGCCAGCATCACCGCGAAGCCGTCCGCGTTGTCGCCGGCGCCGTCGAACCACGCGTCCACGTGGGCATCGATCACGATGGCCTCGTCGGTCTGGCTGCCCGGGATCACCGCGACGCCGTTCTCCGCTTTCAAATTTGAACGCGTCTCGCTCTTCAGACTGATCTTCGCTCGGACCTTGTCCTGCAGCCCCGCCTGAGCCGCATGGTCGAGCACGTTCTCGAGGAAGTAGCCGTCACGTCCGCCGAGGTTGAAGCACGGGTTTCCGCAGTTTCGGAAGTCCCAGGATCGCTCGTTTCCAGGGAGACGCACGAGATTAAGTACACCAACGGCGCCACGCTTGACGAGTTCTGCCGACCGCGAGGCCACAGCGCCCCGCTCGAAGAGCATGTGGCCCTGAGGAATGACGAGCTGCACGGCGACTTTGCCTTTGACGTCGATGTGCTGAACGACCGCGGGACTCGCGGTGCCGACATACACCAACGGCGCCGTGATCGTGCCTCCCGGAATCTCGGAGGGCGCCAGCGGCACGGCCGACTCGAGTGCGACATCTCCACTTCCGGCGCCCAGCGCAGGATCTCCGAGAAGTTTCACTTCCCACGAGAGCGGCATCCAGAGGCGCGCGTTGGGTTCCTGGGAGATCGCCTGCACCCGCACATCGGCAATGCCCGCCTTCTTGAACTGCTCGACCGCGTAGCTCACCGCCTTCGTACCTGAGGGATAGCCCGAGATGCGGCCCCACAGCCCGCCATCGCCAATTTCACGCGTCGCGCGGCTCTCCTGCGAGATAGCGACGATCGCTTCCAGATCCTTGCGGATCGCAGCGCCGGCGAGCTCGGGGCTCGCGGCGTCCCCCGCGGGGAGCGTGAAGGGTCGCGGCGTGCGCGTGCCCACGATCACCGCCGGCTCCTTGCCGAACGGAGGTGGCAGCGGCTCGCCAAACCACGGACCACCCATGGTGCGAGCCTGACGGGTTCGGACTGGTGGACCGTCCTGCGCAAGGACCGCCCCGGTCAGGGCCGCACTACACAAGAGAGCCGCCAACAACCGCAACGCGAATCGTTTCTGAAGATCAACGTGTCGCATGACGTAACTGTAGAGCAGTTCTACCTCCGTCACCGGATCAACCTATTCAACCAGCATGTGGCCATCACACACCATCACCGCATGGCCACCAACGCGGGTTGCGACGACGTGCCCGTTGACCTTGTCCGCTTCGGCAACGAGCACGCTCGAGCGTCCCATCTCAACGCCTTGCGCAATGCGCCATGTGAACTTGCCGTCCTGGACGTCCTTGTAGTGAGACAGCAAGCCGGCGAGGCAGCTGTTCGCACTGCCCGTCGCAGGATCTTCCGGCACACCGTCGAATGGCGCGAACATCCGCGCGCGCAGGTCGAACGCATCATCGCTCCGGGTGTAAAACAGGATGTCCGGCACGACGCCAGTCGCGCGGACCGCTTCGAATCCGTTCATATCGATTCTGGCGCGCGCCAGCGCGTCTGCATCACGAACCTCGACGAACAGAAACGGCAAGCCGACGGACGCCACCTGCGGCGGATGCGTCGTCGTCACGATGTCATCGGGCAGGAGCGAGAGCGCGGCACTGACCATCGCGCGATCGACGCTCATTCCGACGGACAACAATTGCGGCGCCGTGAGAACGCATCGCAAGTCCGTGCCGTCGCGGTGGATCTCGACTCGTACCCGGCCGGCCTTTTCGTCGAATGTCACGACGGTGCGCGATCCGATGTCCCCTAACTCGCCAATGCTGGCAAGCACGAACGCCGTGCCGACATTCGGATGCCCGGCAAACGGGACCTCCGTTGCCGGCGTAAAGATCCGGACGCGACGTGTGCAGTCATCGACCGACGGAAACACGAACGCCGACTCCGAGAAGTTGAACTCCCGGGCTATCTGCTGCATCTGCCCATCGGTCAATCCGGACGCTTCGGGCAGGACGGCGAGCTGGTTCCCTCCGAACCGGCGATTCGTGAAAACGTCGCACACCAGGAAACGAAAACGGACCGCGGTGCTCATCTTCAATCACCTCGCAGCGCTTGAACCGGATCGATCGACGCCGCATGTCTCGCGGCGATGATAGCGGCCGCTGCCCCGGCGCCGATCATCGTCACGGCGGCGCCGAGCCGGAAGGTCCAATCGCCGGCGCCAAGCTCCGGCAGCAATCGCACGATGCCCGAATCGACCACAAACGAGAGGAATGCCCCGGCCGCCACGCCTACCAGCACGGCACGCAGGCTTCGGATCACGAGACGGCGCCGCACGGTGGCCGGATGACCGCCGAGCGCAATGCGAATGCCGACCTCTTTCGTGCGTTCGGCAACCGATCGGGAGGTCACGCCATACACACCGATGATCGCCAACACGAGCCCGAACACGCTGCAGAGCGCCACGAGCCACGCGCGAAACTGCTGCGGGCCAAGCGAGGCACTCAGGTAGTCCTCGAGCACCACGATGCTCGATAACGGCTGCGCCGGATCGATGGCCCACACCGCCTGTTTGATGTGCTGAATGGCCGAGCGCGGATCGCCCGCCGTTCGCACCACGAGGCCGGCCGGTGTCGCGGTCGTACTCCCCTGATAGTACGACGTGTACATCACCGGTCCCGTGAACTGATTCAGCCCGGCGTCTCGTACATCGGCGACGACGCCGACGATTTCAGCCCAGGGCGATGTCGCCGCTCCCCGCTTGATGCGTCGACCAATCGCGTCGCTGTCGGGCCAGTACCGCCGAGCGAACGACTCGCTGACCACCGCCACCAACGGGCTCGTCTCTCCGTCGGTCGGCCGAAACGCCCGGCCTCGCAGCACGCGAATGCGCATCGCATCGAAGTACCCGGGTGACACGCGGCGAAACTGTATGGTGTAGGCCTGCCCATCCGGACGAGGGGCGTCCTCGACTGACACATTGGTCGTGAACGACCCGCCGGCGGTGAAGAGATTCAGCGTCGTACCGGCGCCGACAATACCAGGCGTTTCTCGCAGACGCTCGAGGACCGCGCGGATGAAGCGCACACGGGACGGATGATCCGGAAATGCGTTGTCGGTAAGCCGCAGCTGGCCGGTCACGACATGCGCTGGATCGAACCCGGGATCGATCGCCGCGGTCCGCTGCAACGTCGTGACCACAAGCGCTGCGGCTGAGAGAAGAACGAGCGCCATCGCGGTTTGGGCACCGACCAGCCACGATCGAATACGTCCGCCGCGCGCATCGGTCAACCGCGGACCGCCGCCGAATGCCAGCTGGCCGCGTCGCGCGATGCGCCAACTCGGAATCGCGACGGCCGCAGCCATCACCGTCAGCGCGGCGGACAGGCCGGCGAGCGCAACGCGCCAGTCGACGGTCATCGTGATGCCCGCCGCCGCGAGAGACGGGTCGAGCGACAGCATCCACGGCGCTGCAGTCGCCGCCGCCCACAGTCCAAGCACTGACCCAGCGAGCGCAAGAGCGGCGCAGGGCATCGTTTCTGACGCGACGATGGCCCGGGTCGAGCCGCCAAGTGCCGAACGAAGCGCGAAGTCACCGATCCTCGACGCGAGATCGGCGAACGTCAGGTTGGCCAGATTGGCGGTCGCCAGCAAGGCCAACGCGCCGACAACGACCGCCAGCATCAGCACGGCATTGCGCCGTGAGCCATACCGCGACTGGCGCAGATCGACCGCGCCGATCGTCGAACCCTTCAGCAGATCGGGGATCTCATCCCGCGCGAGATCGAGCACCGGCTGCAATTCTGACGTCGCCGCCTCCGCAGTAGCGCCGGCGCGAAGGCGCCCGATCGTTTGCACGACCGTGGCGCGCACCGACGTCGCGTCACGCACCACGAGCGGCGTCCAGAATTGCGTCGCGGTAAACGCCGGATCGAAATCGCGTGTGGTGACGCCGATGACGGTGTGCGGGCGGCGATCGATCTGAATGACCGTGCCGAGCATCGCCGGATCCGATCCAAACATCCGCGTCCACAAGCCGTGGCTCAACACGACGAGCGCGGCGTCGTTCTTGACCTCGTCCTCGGTGAAGGTGCGTCCTGCGCCGAGGGATGCACCAAGCACGGAAAAGAAATTCGCGGACACGCGGCCGGCCGACACGCTGTCCGGCTCACCGCGACCCGCCAGGGCGCGATCGAGCTGCCAGATGCCCGCGACGGCTTCGATCGACGCGCCGCGGGCGTCAAGATGATTGAACACGACCGGAAACAACGGCGTGGCGTTGGTGAGGTCGGTGGTGTCCGAAGACAGGTCGTAAAGTCTGCACCAGCCGGTCAGGGGCCGGAAACGGCAGCCGGCGAAACAGCGTGGCTGAGGCGATCGCCGTCACCGATGCAAGTGCCGAGACGACGACCGCCACGGTGAGGAGCCGCGCGACCGCGAGGCCCGGACGTCGAGTGATTGCGCGAAGCGACCTCATCGTGAAATAGTGTCCGCGTAATGGCCCGGCATCCAGAGCCACTTCGTAGAGAATCAACCAGTCCACCTGCCGGGGCGCAACTGCCCGTCGTGGAACTGAGATCGCGCGCCACCGTGCCGTTGTACGAGCAACTGTATTTGGGGCTGCGCGACCAGATCCTGCGCGGCCACCTGCGGCAGGGCGCGCGTCTCGCGTCGACGCGCACGCTCGCCGATCACCTCGCGGTCTCGCGCTTCACGGTCGTGACGGCATTGGAGCGGCTGCTCGCGGAAGGCTATCTCACGACGCGCGCCGGTTCAGGCACGTACATCACACGGACGCTGCCGGAACATCGTATGCGCCCGGCGGCTCGGCGCCGCGCGGCTGTGCCGACACGCGACGGCATCGTGCCCACGTTGTCGACGCGCGGCAGGCGGATCGCGTCGGTCTGGATCACCGGTCCGCGCCCGGACGAACCGCGCGCGTTTCAACCGCGGCGCTCGCCGCTCGACGTGTTTCCTGTCCGGGCCTGGTCGACGATCGTCCGGCGCCTGTGGAACCGCGACGGACACAAGTACCTCGAATACGGCGACCCCGCGGGATACTGGCCACTGCGGCAGGCGATCGCGGCCCACATCACCGTGACGCGCGCCGTTCAATGCGATCCGCAGCAAGTCGTCGTCACCAGCGGGTCGCAACAGGCGTTCGACCTGCTGTTTCACGTGCTGCTCGATCCGGGCGACCGCGCGTGGATTGAGGAGCCGGGTTATCTCGACGTCAGAGCGGCGCTGATGGCAGCGGGCGCCGAGCTCGTGCCGGTGACCTGTTGACGCGTCGGGAATCGATGTGTCGGAAGGGATCCGTCTCGCCCGCGATGCACGCGTCGCGGTGGTCTCGCCGTCGCATCAATACCCGGCCGGCGTGACGCTGTCGGCGACACGGCGCATGGCGTTACTGAACTGGGCGCGCTCGGCCGGCTCGTGGATTGTCGAGGACGATTACGACAGCTACTTCCGCTACGCCGGCCGGCCGATGTCGGCGCTGCAAGGCGTCGATCGCGCCGCGCCGCAGCAGGCACCTGTGATTTACGTCGGGACCTTCAGCAAGACGGTGTTCGCATCGCTCCGCCTCGGATTCTGCGTCGTGCCCGATTCGCTGGTCGACGCGTCGTCAACGCCCGAGCCGTGGCGGATCGCAACTCGCCGATCATCGATCAGGCGGCGCTGGCGGAATTCATCACCGCGGGACACTACGAGCGGCATCTTCGCCGGCTTCGCCTGATTTGCCAGGAACGGTATCAGGCCATGCGCCTGCATTTCGCGCGCGTGCTCGGCGACCAGGTGCTGTCTGTCGCAGGCATCAGCGGGCACGCACGTCCTGGGACGTTTTGGCAAGAAGCCTCGGCGCCTCTGACCACGGTCTCGCCAGGCGGGTCTCGACGCTGGCGGCGGAGGAAGGGCTCGTGGTGTTTCCTCTCAGCCGCTATTGCCTCACCCCACCCTCGAGCGACGCGTTGGTGCTCGGATTTGGAGGCTTGTCGCCGCGACGCATCGCGGCGGGTGCGGAAAAGCTGGCGGCCATCGTGCGGCGGGCGCAGAAAGATCGCCGGCGCTAACTACGGTGTCTCGGCTGTATCATCGGACCGAACAAAGGAGCTGCCATGCCATTGTCACGCATCCTCGTGTCCGTCCTCGCCGGTTGCGCCGCTTTCCTCCTGACCACATGGGACACCGGTACAACTACTGCGCACGCGCAGGCCGCGGCGTCGGGCGCGAGGCCCGCGGCGGTCGCGAATCACATCACCGGGGAAGGGCTGCCAAACCCGGCACCGAGGGTCACCAAAAACTGGGGTGAGCTTCCTGCGGGGCGCACATGGGGCACGTCCGCTGGTCTCGACATCGATCCGAAGGACGGACACGTCTGGGGTTACGAGCGCTGCGGCGCGGGGACTGCCGGTGGTGGTCCCGTCGACTGCGAAAACAACCCCGTCGATCCCGTCTTCAAGTTCGACCGCAACACCGGAAAGGTCCTCGCGAACATCGGCAAGGGTGTCATGGTGACGCCCCACGGCATCCACGTGGACAAGGACGGCAACGTGTGGATAGCCGACTTCGCGGGCAACAAGGATGGCACCAAGGGACATCAGGTCCACAAGTTCAGTCCGAAGGGCGAGAAGTTGATGAGCCTGGGCATGGCTGGGAAGCCGGGCAAAGCCGATGGCCAGTTCAATCAGCCCAACGACGTAGTCGTCGGGCCGGACGGCAGCATTTACGTGTCCGACGGCCACGACGGCCAGGGGATGACCACCGCCGCAGCCCTCGCCGAGGGCCTCCAGCGCGGCGCCACGGCGCGGATCAGCAAGTTCTCGCCCGACGGGAAGTTCATCAAGTCCTGGGGCACGCTCGGCGTGAAACACGGAGAGTTCCGGACGCCGCACGCGCTGGTGTTCGATTCGAAGAACCGTCTCTGGGTGGCCGATCGCGGCAACCATCGGATCGAGATTTTCGACCAGGAGGGCAAGTACCTCGAGTCGCGCTACGCGTACGGGCGGATCAGCGGCATCTTCATCAAGGGCAATATGGTCTACGCGATCGACTCGGAGTCGAGTCCGTTGAACCATCCGAACTGGCGCAACGGCGTGCGCATCGGTCCCCTCGACGAGGACCGCATCACGGCATTCATCCCGCCCTTCGAGCGCGAAGACCGCGTCTACCAGGGCACGGCAGGCGAAGGCATCGCGGTCGACGCGGACGGGAACGTCTACGCGGCGGAAGGGCCGAACTCGCTGAGGCAGGCGGGCGGCGCGTTCACCAAGTATTCCGTGAAGTGATCCGAGCATAGAGCGATCGTCGACCGTTCGAAGGCGCCAGCTTTCGAACGGTCGCCGCGCTACGGCAGCTTCTCCGATCGCGCCTTCACATCATCGCTCAGCCGCCGCACGATCTCTGTGGTCCTGCGGATGTCCGTTTCGCCGAGACCGCCGCCCATCGTCGATGCGATCGCCAGGAACCTGGCGTTCAACTCGCGGTAGTGCGCGTCGCCTTTCGGCGTCAGCTGCACCAGCTTCGAGCGCCGGTGCTTCGGATTGGCGACGAATTCCACGAGCCCCTCGGCCGCAAGTTCATCCGCCAACCGCTGCATGCGCTGGCGGCTGGTCGGCCGCATCTCCGCGATCTGCGGCACGGTCAGCGGACCCACCAGCGCGAGGCTGCGCATGAAGCCAAACGCACCGCCGCCCCAGCTCGTGATCAACCCTGTTCTCTGACCCACGGCTCGTATTCGAAAAAAGCACTGCGCCACTTCGAGCAAAAGATCCGCGATCGCCTCGGCCTTGCGGCTGACGATTCGAGCTCCCCGTTTTTTCTCGCCTACCCTGACCATCCCATTCCACTCCCGCGCTATTAATTGACACCCAAGTTGTCAATAGCTAGAATGACACCTATGTTGTCATCTAGTCGGCGATCCTAACATGGGCCCTGTCGGCCAGCCGGCTCATGACACGGCAGTTGCGGGCGTCATCGCACGACCGCCCCTCCTCTTCCTCGCCGCTCTTCTGCTCGGCTTCGTCTTGGATCGGCTGCTGCCTCTGTCATTTGCCGTTCCGGGCGGCGACGCGGTTCACTGGGTGTTCGGCGCCATCTTGATCCTCATCGGTCTCGGGCTCGCAGCCTCAGGTATTGGCAACTTCTCCCGCGCGGCGACACCAGTACCCACGAATGAGCCCACTCGCGCGCTGGTGACCACCGGGATTCACGGCTGGACCCGCAATCCTATTTATCTCGGACTGTTTCTCGTTTACGGCGGCATCGGCGTCGCCGTGCGCAGCCCGTGGACGCTTGTCCTCATGCTGCCTCTTGCCATCACGATCCGCTACGGCGTCGTGGCGCGCGAGGAAGCGTATCTGGCACGGCGCTTCGGCGGCGCCTATGGGGACTACAAAGCCCGCGTGCGTCGCTGGCTGTGAGGTCAGGCCTGCTCGTGCTCGGCGCTCTGACGGTCGTGCTCGCTTCCTGCGCGAGAATGCCGACGCCCGAGGAGGCCAACGACGCCGTACTGACGCTGCGAGCGTACGAGAGTTGGGCATGGGCCGCGGGCATTGCTCTCATCTGGGCCGATGTGGTGTTGCCAGTCCCGCAGACTGCGGTGATCGCGGCGCTCGGCATCATCTACGGGACATTGCTCGGCGGAGTGCTCGGCAGCGTCGGGCTGATTAGCGGCGGTCTTCTCGGCTACGTGCTGATGCTCACCGCAGCGCGTCGATTCGTGCAGCGCGTCACCGGGCGTCAGTCTCTGCACAAGATGGAGCGTGTGTTCGAACAGGGCGGTGCGTGGGCGATCGTCCTCACGCGCAGTCTCCCCTACAGCGTCCCGGAGGTCATGGTCTTTCTCGCCGGACTCGCGGGCATGCCGATCAGAAAATTCACCGCGGCGCTGACCATCGGCGGCGTGCCCACCGGCGTTCGCCTTTGCCGCCATCGGCGCCGGCTGGGCCGATCAGCCGATCGTGGCCCTCGTCGTGAGTTTTGTCCTTCCCATCCTGTTGTTGCCGGTGGCGTTCTATCTCATACGGCGTCGAGCACAGGACGAATGCCGACGTTGATTGTCGTTCTTCGAACGGTTGCCCTGCTCGCCCTCGCCGGACCGCTGTTGCTGCGTATCAGCGGACGTCGCGCAGACTCCAGGATGCGAGCCCGTCAGCGCGGCGGCGACCGAGCACCGGTCGTGGCCAACTTCGCAGCCTTCGGCGTGTTCTTCCCGTCGCTCCTGATTTTTTCCGGCAGCTCGGAGGGTTCCGCGACGCTGTGGCTCGCGGCGTCGGGATCACTTCTGGCGGTCGCCGGCGGCGTCCTCGTCCTCAAATCCCGAACCGAGCTTGGCCCCGCATGGAGCTTTGTGCCCAGGGCCGATCAAGACACCGGCCTGATCACGACCGGCCCCTATCGCCTCGTGCGCCATCCCATCTACCTCGGTCTCACACTACTGGCGATGGGCGAAGCGCTCGCCTTCAGCAGCTGGTCCGCGGTCTTGATTGTGCTGTGCGGTATCGTCCCGACCTTCGTGCGGCGCGCCCGCGCAGAAGAAACAGTGCTTCGAGGAACGTTTGGCGAGAGCTATGCGCGCTACCAGAAACACACCAAGATGATCATCCCGCACATTCTGTGAGGATTTACGGCGGCGGCGCCGACCTGGGCTCCCCCTTACTCTGGCCGGCGTAATGGACGGCGGGGGGACATCGAATCGTCCACCCGCCGAGCGGGTCGCTACCACAGCCATCGCCCCACCTATTGCGAACAGTGGTTCGGTATCAGGAAGCCATTGTTGTAAGCGTCAAGCTCGGCGGCGAGCTTCACGACATCGTCCCGGAGCGTTTTATAGGCGGCCACGTCAGACGGCGTAGAGATGCCCAGCAGCGCGGTCGCGGCGTCGAAGGCCGACTGCGCAGCGGTGAAGCTCGCGCCGTTCAGCTGATTCAATCGAGCCGCAATGTACGCGCGCGCCAGTGTCCAGTACGCATTGCCTCCGACTCGCGCGTGCAGGGCGTCGTAGTAACTCCCACCACTGAGGAAGAAGGGGATCGATGCCCCTCCGACTGCCGCCCAGGTGTCGTCATATGGCGCCGGTCCGCGCTCCGAGTGCGTCTTCCAATACCCCTGCGTCAACGTGCAGCCCAGTTGACAGGGAACTTGCCCGCGTACGGTCCATGAGGACGAACCCGTGGCCCCGGTCTCGAGGCCGGTGAACGTCGCCGTATTGACGACCTCGAACGGACCGCAGGCCGCGAAAGGACCGATCGTTGCGGAATAGGTGAAGACCTTTGGTCCCTCTGAGGCGCAGGCCGTCCCGAGACGGCCGCCGTCGATCGTCACCTTGTCATCGAACACCGCAATGCATTTGTCGAACTCCGTGGTGCCCGTGGTGTCGGAGAAGTGCACAATTCGAGAGTGCCTCACGATCGCCAGTTCTGGATCGACGCTCGCTTCGCACGACGACCAATCGATCAGACGTATCTGGCAAGGAGACCTCAAACTCGCATGTGACGATGGGTGTAAACGCAGGCAGAGTGATCGGCACCTCCGTTGGACATGTCACCGTGGCTGTAAACTCGCCGACGCCAACCCAGAGTGTCTCTACCGTCATGCTGATCGGAGTCGGATTGGACAGGAAGACGGACTCCTCGGACTAGGGGGCCCAACGGGGTGGGGTCGGTTGGCGCAACGGTGACCTGGTACTGCGCGGCATAGGTCTGTCCCGCGACGAGGGTGAGGGGGTCTGCGACACCCGTTTTGGTGATCGACCACGTCCGTTGTTGGCTATAGGAGCCAAAAGCGTCTACTGAGTATCCGCAATTCGTATTCATAACAAAAGGTGACCGAGGTCGGCGTTTGCGGACTATTCGTCGCCGGATCAAGCGGGCCATGAAGACTGGGATACCCGCTCATGCCCGCGGGAAGTTCCCAGGCCATCGTCTGGCCACCTCCGGCGACCAGGACGCCTTTGATCGGGTATGTCGAACCGGCGAAAAAGAAAATCGTGTTCGTATCGTCGTAATACCCGAACTGGAGGCTGTTGCCTGCATCGACGGCATAGGTTCCGTTGACCGGAGCGTTGATAACGAACTGCTGGCTGCCGAGCCCGAGGTCAGCGCAGGTTGTGCCGGTTGCGACGATCGATTGCGCTTCGGCTCTGGCAACACTGCCCAGGACGAGCACGAGCGACACCAGGGGGCGGACTAGTTTCAGCATTGGGCGAGTATGGCCGGCGCCGCCATCTCAGCGGTATCGCATGTACATGCGGAGCCGGCGCCGGCTAGATGCGACCGAGCTTCTTGATCGCGTCGAGGCGGCTGTTGACGTGGAGCTTCTCGTAGATGCTGCAGACGTAGCTGCGGACGGTGTTGATGCTGATGCTCCATCGAGACGAAGAGGCTCCGGCGCAGTTCGAGAAGTCGGCGTCACATTGCACTTGTACCCCGACGACGCGCCCGGCGGCGTGATCGAGCGCGGCTGTCTGATCCGTGGGCTGGTTGCGGATCTCGGTTCGTCGGCTGCGCCGATCGGAACGCGTGAAATTGAGATTCTCGTTGAAGCGTGGCCCACGACGATGCCGTCGACCCAGGCGGATCAGGGGAGCAGTCGCTTCAACCGTGCCGATATCAACCGTCGTCCGGTCTCGGATTCCACAGGAAGCCGTGGGTTCCGTTCCTGACCACGCGCCCACCCGTTCTCGTTGAGGTCGGTCAGCCCGCCAAGGTGAAAATCTCGCCGTGGAGATCGCAGGAATCCGCCGCTACGGCGACGGTCGGACGCTGGTCGATCCCGCCAATGCGTCCCGCGACCCAGCCGCTGTCGGTAACGATGTCGGCAATGCTGGAGCAGCAATGGTAGTCGTTTGCCGGGTCGTGGAAGAGGCCGTGAACGTGCCGGTCTGCGTGTCCCACAGGGCTGCCTGCAGATCGGGTCGTCCAGAATGAGTATCACGTCGAACGCATATCCGACGACCTGGCCGTTGTCGTTGACATGAGTCGCGCCGGACTTGGCCCGGGGTCGACGAAGCTACAACGCATCTGCTGACATAAATCGGTCAGCCCGTCTTGCGGAGTCCACAGAAACGCCCGCTCCCCGACGTCGTTGGCGCTCGCGCTGCGTCCTACCACCCAGTTGTTGTCGTTGACATCGGCGGCCACCGAAAACGATCCGCCTGATGTCCGAGGTCAGCGATACCGTCTCCTTGGTCCAGATGAAGGCACGACTGTGGACCACCTGCGGCGGCGACGGAGTTTCCGATGGCGGCCCGGTTGTTGTTGAGAGTCGACAACTGATCGCTGAAGGACCGGCCGAGCGTGCCGATGTCGACGAACCCGTCGGTGAGCGTCCAGACGAAACTGTGGACGGTCGAATCCGAAGCGGGATGTTCCGGCCACGGCCCCGTTGTCGTTCACCAATTTCGACGGTTGGTGAATGGGTAGCCTTCTTCGGGAGTTGAGCGGGACTCCGAAGAGCCCGGAAAAGATCTCGGTGAAGCCCTGGGCGGCAATCACGTCGTGAGCGGCAAACCCACGCGACCGTGACCAGGACCGACCATGCGACGAGTCGTCGTCTTGACACAAACACTCCTGGGCGAATCGGTTGGCTGGAGAAGCTGACGACGCGGGCGAGTATGGCCGCCGGCGCCATCTCGGCGGTATCGCATGTACATGCGAGGCGGGCGCCGGCCTAGACGCGACCGAGCTTCTTGATCGCGTCGAGGCGGGTGTTGACGTGAAGCTTCTCGTAGATGCTGCGGACGTAGCTGCGGACGGTGTTGATGCTGATGTCGAGCGACGCGGCGACTTCTTTGTACTGCTGCCCCTCGCTGAGCGCGACCAGCACGGCACGCTCGCGATCGCTGAGCGTGTCGATCTCCGACGACGGCTTCTGCTGACCGAAGTGTTCGACCACCAGACGCGCGACCGCGCCCGACATGGGCGCGCCGCCCGCCGAGACCTCGCGGATGGCGTCGAGAATCTGCACGCTCGGCGCACGCTTCAGCACGTAGCCGGTCGCGCCGGCCCGGAGGGAGTCGAAGACGTGCTCCGGACTCTCGAACGACGTCAGCATCACCACGTGCGCGGACGGGCAGACGTCCTTCACGCGCCGGATCGCCTCGATGCCGGTCATTCCGGGCAGGCCGATGTCCAGGAGCACGGCCTGCGGATCCTCGCGGGGCAGCGCCGCAATCGCCTCTTCGGCGGTCCCATGCGCGCCGGCACAGGTCAAATCCGCCGCCTGATCGACGAGCGCCCGGAGCGCGTCGCGCAGTTGCGGGTTGTCTTCGACGATGACGACGCGGACGGCCACGGCGCCCTCAGTGTCGGCCATCGCGGAGGCGGTGCACTATCGCATGGACATGCGAGGCACCGTCGCGGCCGGACTTCAACGGGGACCGAAACACGACGCGTGTGCCCCCTCCTGGGGTCGACGTCAGCGCTGCCGACCCACCGATGGCTTCGAGCCTCTCGCGCATGCCGGCGAGCCCGATGCCGGTCGGATCGCCGCTCCCTGCGCTGAATCCGCAGCCGTCGTCGGCCACCTCGACGACGAGCGTCTGGTCCTCGATGCCGATCGAAATGTGCACCTCGGTGGCGCGGGCGTGCTTCACGACGTTGGTGATCGCCTCTTTGAACGCGAGATAGACCTGCCGCCTGGTCTCGGCGCCGAGCTCGCGGGTGCCGAGGCCCGCCTGGATGTGAAAGCGGTGCGTGAGGCCGGCCGCATCGAGGTGTTCCTCGGCCAGCCGGCTGGCGTACGCCGCGAAGCTCCCCGCGGTATCGTTCTGCGCGTTCACCGTCCACACGAGTTGATCGAGCGTCTCGGCGGCGGCCCGCGCTGCGGCCGACGCCTCGGTGCCTTCCGCGATCAACCCGATGAGGGAGAGACGTGATCCCAGATCGTCGTGCAGGTCGCGGGCGATGCGCGTGCGCTCGCGCTCGAGCGCGTGCTGGCGCTCGAGCTGCGGCAAGCTCGACGCGTGCCCGCCTCAGGACCACGAATCGCACCGCTACGCCGGTGACGACCAGCAGCAGGCCAAGCGCGGCGATCCGCACCTGCCAACGTTCCCACCAGAACGGCAGCACGGTGAGCGCGATCGCGGCGGCACTCGTACTCCACAGGCCGTCGTTGTTGGCGGCGATCACTTCGAAGCGGTACGAGCCCGGGGGCAGCCGGGGGTAATACGCCGTGCGACGCGAGCCGACGTCGTGCCACTGCGCATCGAATCCATCGAGCCGGTATTTGAAGCGCACCTTGGGCGGTGCCAGCAGGCTGAACGCGGTGTAGGTCAGCTCGATCGACTCGGTTCCTGCCGGCACCTCGATCGTTGCGTCCTTGTCCAGCGCCGCCGGACGATCCCCCAGCGTCGCGCCCTCGATCAGCACGCGGGGTGCGATGGCGTTGGTTGGAAACGACGCTGGATCGATCACCGCAATGCCGCCGATGGTCGGGATCCAGATCCGTCCCTCGCGATCGCGCAGCCCGGACGGATCCAACCCGCCGCCGGACCCTTCCGGATTCAGGAGCCCGTCGGCTCGGTCCAGGATGATCGGCTCGAGCGACGCCGCGCGCCCCTCCGCCACCGCCTCGATCTTCGCGCGCTCCAGCCGCGAGATGCCACGCGCCGTACACACCCAGAGGTTGGCGTCCCGATCTTCAACGACGACCGCGATCAGGCGATCGCCGAGTCCCTGAGCCACGCCGAACGGCTCGTAGCGTCCATGGCGCCGGCGGAAGAGGCCGTTGGCCGCGCTGCCGATCCAGAGGTCGCCGCGGCTGTCGACGACCAGGCCCGCGATGTTGCGCGTGGGCGGGCTTTCGGCCGGCGACAGCATCCGGAACCGTCCGCCCTCATACACCGACAGACCGTTGGCGTTGGAACCAATCCACACGCGCCCGTCGCGATCCTGCGCGAAGCTGGAGATGAGTTCGGTCGCGACGCCGTCGGCCCGGCCAAACCCGCGCGAGAGCCGGCCGTTCGCGTAGGTGTGCACGCCGCCATATTCGGTCCCGATCCACATGACGCCATCGCGGTCTTCGAACAGCGCCGTAATCCGCGCATCCGACAACCCGTTGGAGAGTCCGAAGTGCTCCATGCGGCCGCCGCTCCAGCGAAACACGCCGCTGCCATTCGTGCCGATCCAGAGCGAGCCGTCGCGCGCCGGCCACAACACCCGCGCGCAGGCGTCCTTCGTGTATTCGGTGAAGCGCGGCACGAAGCGGCCGGCAGCGAGCTCCGACACCGGGCCGCACTGCGTGCCTGCCCAGATCGTGCCGGCACCGTCCTGGACGACCGAGCCGATTACGTTGCTCGGCAAACCCTCTGCCGTGGAGTACATCGTGACGCGCTTCGGCCTCAACCGCGTGAGTCCCCCGTTGTCGATGGCGATCCACACGCTGCCCTCTGGATCTTCGTAGATGTCGACCACGCGTTCCGCGGGAAGTCCGTCCGCCGCCCCGTATCGCTCGATGCCTCGAGCATCCACGAGCGCAACGACGCCGCTCCGGAAGCCGACCCAGAGTCCCCCTTGATTCGAAGGGAGGAGCACGTTGACCGACTGGCCTGCAAACGGCGTCGGATCGAAGCCCTCCGAGAAGAGTCCCCTGTCGGTGCCAACCCACAACCGTCCGAGCCGATCCTCGAGCACCGCGTTGGGGCTCCCGCTGAAAAGTGCGAGCCGCTCGCAGCGCAGATCGTGGCCTGTCGCTGCGCAGACCCCCTTGGCGGTCGCAATCCACATCTGCCCGTCGCGCCCGCGCGCCAGCCCGTTGATGTCGTTGGCTGGCAGCCCTTGCTCCACCCGATAGGTGGTGATGCGGCCCTTTCCGGGAGTGCGTTCGCGGCGCGAGCCGTCGAAGGGCCGTGGCTCGATCACGCTGACACCGTTCTGCGTTCCCACCCAGATGCGTCCCTCGCCGTCTTCTGCGAGCGCGCGTACGTCGTCGCCGGCCAGACCGTCGGCCTCCGTCCACGCTTCAACGAGCCCGGCCCGCCAACGCACCAGGCCCGCGCCGCTCATGCCGATCCACATCGCGCCGTCACGATCCTCGAAGAGCGCCCGCGCATGGTTGTTGGGCAGGTCTTCGGCGACGGTCGTGAAGCGCACGCCGTCGAAGCGGACGACCCCGGCCCATGTCGCAATCCACAGGTAGCCGTCGCGGCTCTGGATCAGATCGCTGAGCGCGTTGTTGGGGAGGCCATCGTCGACGTCCCAGTGATCGACGGTATAACGCTGGGAGGTGGCCGGCTCGATACCTCCGCCGAATAGAACGGCCAGCATCGCGAGCAGGTACACCGAGCGCATCCTAACAGAAGTGTCTTGGACGACTTCGGCTTGTTGGAATCGCAGCGTTCCGACGTGAGCCTGGAGCCGACATGAGGTCAGTTGTGCTGCAGGCCAGCGACACGTCTGTCGCCCCCGTTGAACGTACTGATCAACTGGCCGGCGCGCTTGCCGAAGCGCTGACGGAATTGGCTTTCACATCCGGCGCACGTCTTTCGGTTGCCGATTGGGCGGTCGCCGTATAGACGAAGTCGCCATCGGCGCTTTCATTGCCGTCCGACGCATTGGCGGACACGTTGAAGATCACCGGTTCGCCGCTTTCCGGAGCGGTCCACACGAGCGTCCACGTCGCCGCGTCGGCTGCGCCGACGGCGGCCCCCGCCTTCCTTTGGCCGGCGTACTGAACGCCGGCCTGGGTCTCGACCTTGACACGTTCCGCCTCGCCGGCGGCGGGTGCGATTGTGCCGGCCTGCACCCCGCTGTCCTTGAATCGGGCTGTCAGCTGGAACCCCGCGAGCTTCATGCCGGCTCGCCTCAACGTGATGGTCAGCGTATAGCGTTCGCCGGGCGCGAACGTCGCCGGAGCGCCCTCAATGGTGACGCGTCCCGGGCCGGAGTTCGGCTCCGCGTGGAAGTGACACGCGTGGCACGACTCCTCCTTGAAGCCGCCCGAGAATCCCGGCGGCGCGCCCTCGGCGTACGCGTGGGACGCCACCAGCCGCACGGCGGTCGCGACGACCGCCGCCGCCAGCACGGTGCTCACTTCGCCTTGTGCAGCGCGAGGCGCCCGACACTGTTCGCGTCGGTGCCGAACCACATCGTCCGGGTCTTCTTGTCGAAGTGCATGTGGCGGATCGTGCCGCTCACCTCGATGTTCGCGAAGAACTTCTCCGTCTTCGGATCGAAGCCCACGAGGCGCTTGGATGGCCCGGTCTCCGAGAACCAGATGCGGTCCTGGTCGTCCTTGGTCACCGCGTACGGACTCCCCTTTGGACCGCCGGGCACCTGCCATTCCTTCACGTCGCCAGTGGCGGGATTGATGCGGCCGAGCATGCCGCGCGCCTCGTCACCGAACCAGATGGTGCCGTCGCTCAGCACGTCCAGGCGGCGCGATCGCGCCGTGTCCGCCCCCTCCTTGAACCGCGTCACCGACATTGTCACCGGATCGATCTTCGCCACCATGCCGACACGGAGCAATGCCACCCACACCGTGCCCTTCGAGTCGATCACGATGCCGTACGGATTCGACGGCGCGTCGTTCGGTGTGACGAGATCCACCTTCTCGGTCGCCATGTTCAGGCGGCCGACGCGGTTCGAGCCCTGCGACGTGAACCAGATGTTGCCCTTCCCGTCGAACACCATCGTGTGCGGGTCCTTGGCCTCACCGGTCATGATCACCTTGATGGCCCCGGTGGCTGGGTCGAGCTGTCCGATGCGCCCGTTGCGATTGCCCGCGTACCAGACGATGCCCTTCGAGTCCACGATGAGCGTATGGGGGTTGGTGCCCTCTTCGATCTCGTACTTCCTCTGCTTGCCGGTGGCGGGATCGAGGTTGGCGATGTAGTTGCCGGCCTGGCCGACGAACCAGACCCTTCCGTCCGGCGCTATGGCGGGGTCCCGCGTGCGGCCGCCCCATTCAACCGGCCACTCCTGCAGGTCGAGCGTATCCACCTGCGCGGCCACCGGCGCAGACCAGCTGAGCAGGACGGCAGCAGCTCCGAGAAGAAGATGCTTGATCATGGCATTCCTCCAATCCGCCTATTATCGGTCTCTTCGAAGCTGCCGGGCGGCGCCGTGAGGTGACCGTCCGTGGCGCTCACCGCGTTGGCGCGAGTGTCAGGCGATGGCGAGTCTTCGCCTCTACCGCAGGCCGCGTGAACAGCAGCGGGAAGAACTCGTTGCGCCCCCAGAGCTCGTGCAGGTTTGCATAGTACGGGCTGCCTGGCTGCCCTGAATTGCCGGGGCCGATCGTGACTCTCGATGCGTCCGGGTCCGCGAAATTCGTGACGAGACGGTAGACCGCGCCGATCGCGTTCACGGTACCCGCGCCGCCATGACGTTCGATCGGCGGCGTGTCGTAGGCGCCGACGACCGAGTGAGGGAACTCGCTGCGGTTCATCCGGCCCCACCGCCACTGCTCCCAGTCGGTCCCCTGGGACTTGGTCAGGTTCTCAAGCGCGCTCCGGAGTGCCGTCACGACGGCATCGCGCGATCCCTTGGCGACTGCCTGCATGTCGGCCTGCCGTTGCCACGTCATGTAAATTGCGGCGGCCGCGCTCTCACGGTCCATCACGGCGTTCCAACTCGCGACGAGGGCTCGCGCCTTTTCGACGGGTGGGTCGTCGCTCGTCCAGCCGCGGAAGATACTGCTGGCGCTCCGCGGCTTCAGAGTTGTACGAATCGCGCAGCATGCGGACCATTTCGTCGATCGTGAACGACTTGGCACTGGTGAGCATCTCGACAATCCGCTCGTGGCGGCGGTAGCGCCGGTCGGCGGGCACGTAGGCATACGGCGGAACGAAGCCGCGCGGCTGCGTACCGTTGTTGGCGGTCGCAATGAATCCGCGCTCCGGGTTGTATTCGGAGGGCAGATCAGTCCGCCTTTCAGGTCCCCATTCATATTTGCCCGCGCCCGGTACCGGCAGCCGTCCGGTCCAGCCCTGCCGAACAGGGGCGAAGACGGCAATCCGGAACGAGATATTGCCGTCGACGTCGGCGCAGACGAGATTCGTCGGCGGCATCGGCATGTAATTCGCCGCCGTCAGACAGTCACGTGCCGAGGTCGCCTGGTCGAGCCGCAAACCGCCGAGGTACTCGGCGGTGCCGCGCTCCTGCAACTGCGACCGCAGCGCGTACGCGCGATGATGTTCCCGGTCCTCGAAGAAGATCGGGCCATGACGGCTGAACTTCAGTTCGAGCGTGACTGGCGCTGCGCCCTTCACGCGTACCTCTTCACCGATCACGCGCAGCGGCTCCCATCGGCCGTTCCACAGCACCTCGTTCGCGTTGGCGGGATTCACGGTCTCGACGTACACGTCGGCCTGGTCGGTGTCGGTGGCCGTGCGACCCCACGCGACGCGGCCGTTGTGGCCGCGAATGACCCCCGCGAGCGGCGCCTCGGTGGCGCCGGCGACGTTCCACCCGGGCGCATTCAGATGCAAGAGGTAGCGATGCGCAGGGTTGGTGACCTGGCGATGGGGATCGTCCACCATGATGGCGACCCCGCTCCCCGTCAGCTTGCTGCTGATTGCCCAGTTATTGCTGCCGGGTGAAGCCTCCGGGACCCCCATGTCGATGGACGCCACTGCGCCGGGCAGCTGCCGAAACTGCGGAAGAATCTCCGGCCGCGGCACCTCGCCATACATGTCGCCGGCGAGCGCCTTGATCACGGCGTCACCAATGATGGAGACGTCGAGCCCGTCGGGAATCTCGAGGTCATCTGCCGGGGACGTGCGGGCGCGGCGATTGGCCTCCGCCAGGCCGAGTGACGCCACGCTACGCGCCAGCGTCAGTTCAGCACGCGCGTCACTGAGTGAGTCGCTGACGCGCGCACGGAGCAGCAACTGCGCGGCGGTCCACGGTTCGGGCCGAATGCCGGTGAGCTTGAACTCGACTGGCAGGTTGTCGCCGGCGGTCGCGATGAACGTGTTCACACCCGCGGCATAGGCGGTGAAGATCCGCTTCCCTTCAGGGTGATAACTGTTCCATTCCGACTCGTCTACCGGCCCCCTGAACTTGAGCAGGCGGTACAAGCGATCGTGCGGCAGGCCGGCCGGCCCGACCAACTCCGCGATGCGACCCTCGCCCGTCCGCCGCCACATCTCCATTTGCCACAGGCGATCCTGCGCGACGACGAATCCTTGCGCAAAGAACAGATCGTCCACGTTCCGCGCATAGATGTGTGGCACGCCCCACTCATCGCGCAATACTTCGACTTCAGCGTTCAATCCACGCACGTCGACACGACCCTCGATGGGCGCCAGCGACTCCTTGGCCAACTGCTCGAACGTCGTCGCCGTGGACGTCTCGGCGGGGCGGGCGCAGCCCGCCCCGATCACTCCAGCGAGGACACCGAAGATGGTGAGCGCACGCATTGGTATCTTTCAGCGAATGATACGGAGCCCGGTCGGCGTGGCGGGCGCGGATCCGGGACCGACAATCTTGAATACACGGCCGCGCGAATGGCCTACGATGTACAGCTCGCCGTCCGCGTCGATGCCGAACGAGCTGATGTTGCCGAGCGCGGCGAAGCCGCCGAGTTCGGCAGTATGTTCAACAACATTCGACGCCCGTGCCTCGCCACTCGTAGAGTCGACCGTCAGCGCCAGCGACCAGACGCGTCCCGCGATGAAGTCGGCGAAGAAGTAGCGGCCCTGGAACGTCGGGGGCAGCGCCCTCCCGCGATACACGTAGCCGCCCGTGATCGACTGCCCCACGGCGTGGTCGTACTCATGAATCGGCTCGACGAGCGGGAGAAAGGCCGGCTGGCGCGAGGTCACGTTGTCGTGCGCCCCTTCCCTGTTACGCCACCCGTAGTTGCGTCCGCCTCTCGACCGGGGCTGGTAGTCGATCTCCTCCCAGCGGTTCTGCCCGACGTCGGCGATCACCATCGCGCCGCTGGCGGGGTCAAAGGTGTACCGCCACGGATTCCGCAGCCCGAATGCCCAGATCTCCGGTCGCGCGGCGACCGGTCTGCCACTCACGAACGGGTTGTCAGCCGGCACGGCGTAACCTGACGCGTGACTGTCGGGCACGCCGACGTCGATGCGCAGCATCTTGCCGAGCCACTCGAGCGGATTCTGCGCCCGGTGCTCGGGATCGTTGCTCGATCCGCCGTCGCCAAGGCCGATGTAGAGATACCCGTCCGGGCCGAATGCGAGATGGCCGCCGTTGTGATTCGCAAACGGCTGCGCAATGAACGCCGGTCCGTTGGCGCCGCCCCACCGCAGATCGAAGCGCGAGCTCGGTTCCGCGACGACGCCGCCATCGGGCCGGCGAAAACGCGCGACCACCGTGTGGCCCGAGCGGTTGGTGAAGTTCACAAAGAACCGGCCGCTCGTCGACGTATCCGGCGTGAAGGCCAGACCGAGCAGTCCCTGTTCACCGCCCGCAATGACCGACGATGAGAGATCGAGAAAGTCAGCAGCGAGCACGGCGCCGTCACGCACGACGCGGATTCGGCCGTTCTGCTGGACGACGAATTGCACGTTCCGGTCGAGCGGGTCGGGGATGAACGCGAGCGGAGATGTGAAGCCGGAGGCCTGCTCCCGCAATCTCAGCTGTGCGGACAGATCGACAGCGAGGATGGACGCGATGACAACGATCGTGGCCGCTTGCGTGCTGCGCACGCGGGATATCATAGTGCGCCTGCATGTCGATGTCGCGTGCGTGGAGCGTCCTCTGCTGCATCGCTCTCTGCGCGTGCGACAGGAAGGCGCCGCCGCCGCCAGTGGTGGAGCCGGGCCCAGTTGAAACGATTAGCGGTGCGGTGCGCCTCGGCTGGGATCAGCGCGCCGCAACAGCCACGGAGATCGGCGCGATCCGGTACGCCCTGTACGCGGACAACACGCGCTCCGAGCTCTCGAACGCCACATGCACGCCAACGGCTGACACCGGCGCGTTCGCATGCTCCGCGACTCTGCCTGCGCTCACACCAGGCATGCACACGCTGCAGCTCGCGTCGTTCATCATCGACGGATCGGCGCTCGAGAGCCCGCGATCCACGGCGCTGCGCGTCAACGTTGTCGCCACGACGGCATCCGCGGCCGGGCGGCCGGGGTCGGATCCGCGACCCGATGCGCCCGCGCCGTCCGTGCGCCAATGGCGCGACACCCTCGTCGACTTCGGGAATGGCGTCGTCTTTCGCCTGGAGGTCGTTGCAGACGCTGTCGACGTTCCGAGCGACATGGCGATCGCGCCGGACGGGCGATTGTTCATCGCCGAGCGCGGCGGTCGCGTTCGCGTCGTGCCAGGCGCTGCAGAGGCGATCGTGTCGGACGCACGGCTCCTGGCGATCGCGCTCGACCCGCAGTTCGAGCGGACGCATTTCGTGTATACGATCTCCACGGCAGCGCCCGCCTCCGCCGATCCGACGTTCGTCCTCGCGCGATTCCGGGAAGTATCGAGCACGTTCGGCGACCGCGTGATCCTGCTCGACAACATCCGCGCAGGCGGGGACGGGGCGGCGTTGCGATTCGGACCCGATGGCGCGCTGTACGCCGCGTTCGACGACGGCGGGGACGAGGCGGCTGCGAACGACCTGGCGTCGCCCCAGGGGAAGGTGCTGCGGATGAACGCCGATGGCTCCACCCCTCCGGATCAGGCCGGCGGAAGCCCGCTGTTCGCGGCTGGATTTCGTTCGCCGCGCGGCCTGGCCTGGCAGCCCGGCTCGGCGATGTTGTGGGTCGCAGAGCGGCGCGGAACGCTCGCTGCCGTGGACGTGCAGAGCGACGCCGCCGATCGGAAGAAACGCGGTGTGACGCGACGCCATTACGCGCTGCCGGAATCGATCGGTCCATCATCGATCGCGTTCGCGGGAGACGATCTGCTCGTCGCCGCCGAGCCCGGCCGGCAACTGTTGCGGATCCGATTCGATCAGCGGAACCCATTAACCATCGTCGGCACCGAACGTCTGCTGCAGGATCGCGTCGGCCCCATTCACGTTGTCGCGGTGAGCCCGGACGGCACGATCTACATTGCCGCCGACCGCGCCATCGCGCGCCTCGTTCGTGCGCCGGAACCGGCCCAGGTACGTTGAACTGCACTCGGGGCGTCACTCGCATCGCAACGCCACCAGTGGGTCGACAATCGCGTGGCGGGTCGGTGTAAAGGTTTCGGCCGCGACGCGCATTCACCTAGACAAGAGGAGCTTCACCGATGAGCTTCGCATACCAGGCCCGTACGAATCCCGACCGCGTCGAGGTGACCGAGCATGGCGCTTGGGTGGCAACCTTCACGATCGGCTGTTACGCCGTGACGTTGACCGGGCCCACGCGCACCTTCTCTGAGACGTTCAAGAAGGGCGGTACCACTCACACCGTCACCGTGACACACTCGAAGTGGGTGCGTGTCGCGCCTGGTCCTGTTGACGAGAGCATCGACGAACGCTGGTTGGCCTGCGCCCTGGCCGCGAACGAGGCCGGCACGCCGGATGCGCTCGCGATCGCGATGCAATACATCAAGGGAGCGCCGCCCGTGCTGCTGGGCGACCTTCAAATTGCCGGCGACGCCTCATTGGGACCCCCGTTGCATTATCACGTCGCGTTCCCGTTGCGCAGCTCCACCAGCAGTTTGCCGAGGACTCTATCGTCCACCGGCTTGACTAGGTGCGCATCGAAACCCGCACTCTCGGAGCGATGACGATCCGCGTCCTGGCCCCAGCCGGTCAAGGCCACTAGCACCGGTTTCTTGTCGCATTGCAGCTCACGAATCCTCCGAGCGGCTTCATACCCGTTCAGGACTGGCAAGCCGATATCCATGAAGATCACGTCGGGTTGAAGAGTCGCCGCCACGTCGACCGCCGCGAGACCGTCGTTGGCAGTACATGTTTCGTGTCCGCCGAACGTGAGCAGCGTGGCGAGCATGTCGGCGGAATCGCGATTGTCATCGACGATCAGAATCCGGAGCGGCGGGATTGCTGCCGGCTCGGTCGTCGTGGCCTGGGCGGTCGGGCTGTCGGTTTCCGCCGCGATCGGCAGTCGTACGATGAACTCACTTCCCAGACCGACCCCGGGGCTGCTCACGTCCACGATGCCGCCGTGCATTTCCGTGAGCGTCTTCACGAGCGACAGCCCGATCCCGAGCCCGGTGACTGACCGCTCCAATGAGGTGTCAACCTGCGCGAACAAGTTGAAGACGCGCCCCATTTGATCGGCAGCGATCCCGATGCCAGTGTCGCGCACACGGATCGCGACCTCTGGGCCGACTCCAATCGGCGTCTCTGCCGGGCACTCGGCTGGGGAGGACTCGACGCGGTCCACCGTGAACCAGATGTGCCCGCCGCGCGGCGTGAACTTGCACGCGTTGTTCAGGAGGTTCCCAACGATTTGCGCGAGTCGAGCGGGATCGGCGTTCAAGAACACCGGATCCGGTGGGACGGTGACGGTCAACTCGTGTTGTAGGTGTTCACAGAGCGGGCGGGCGGCGTCCACAGCATTGCGGACCACCGATGACACGTCCACGCGCTCCCTGCGAAGCTCGATCTTCCCGCGGCTGATGCGAGCCGCGTCCAGCAGATCGTCAACCAAGCGCACCATATGCGCGACTTGTCGCGTCAGCACCTTCAAGGCATGGTCGACACGATGGTGTACGTCCGCGCTTGCCGCGAGGGATGCCGTGTCGGGCCCGTCAGCGCGCTCCGTATGGATCTCGTCGAGCTGTTGGGCGCGACGCAGGATTTCGATCGAGACGAGGATCGGAGCGAGCGGGTTCCGGAGTTCATGGGCGAGCATGGCCAGGAACTCAGTCTTGTTGCTGTCGGACCGGCGCAGGGCTTCCTCGTTCAACTTGCGTTGGGTGATGTCGTAAAAGCAGTTGATCGCCCCGATCACCTCTCCACGCTGATTCTTGTGCGGCCTGATATTCACGACGACCGTGATCCGTGAGCCATCGGGCCGCTCGATGATCACCTCCGCGTCGCGGACTTCCGACAGCTTGCCGGTCACGACTGCTGCCATTGGGCACTGCGCATGGGGCATGAAGGTGCCATCGGGACGAAACAGCTTGTACGAGCCGCAGAATCGTTCGTCGGTATCTCCCAACGCCGGCTCACGTCCCCACAACTCTGCGGCGCGGCGATTGAAAGTCTGAATCACACCGGCGCTATCAATGGTATAGACCGCCACCGGAACCAAGTCGAACAAGGTGCGATACCGCTCGTCGCTCTCACGTAAATCCAGATTGAGGGTATCGATCGCCTCGCGTGAGTCGGCGGCGTCAGTCTCGACGCCGGTAACGGCACTATTCGTTTTCATGAGGATCTCCACGGCTTGCGACCCCAATCGGGATCGGCGCAACTGCCTATACCTTCGACCCTTTTGAAAGAGCGCGACGCAATCGTTTGCTACGACGTTTCGTTCCAGACGTACAGGAAGGTGTCGTCGCTGGCCGTGGCGACGCTGCGGCCGCTTTTCCGCGTCGCACGGTTCAACGCAGACCGGACCTTTTCCTTGCTTTCCGTCAATTCGGCCAACGGCACCTTCAGCGCGACACCCTTTTGAACCTGATCGAGATCGGAGAGGATCTTCATCACAATCTGTTTGTGCTTTCCATTCCGACCTTGGGGAACATCTACCTGCGCCATGTGTTTGAAATTCATCGGCTGTTTCTTGCTCTGAGGCGCCATACAGCCTCCCTCTTGGAACATGCTATCGTTAAACTAACGTGACGAATCGTAGCAAATCGTGACGAGCCCTGCAAGTATCGCAGCACCACATTAACAAGACGTGTCGAGAGGTGGCGCCGGGCAGCGGTACAAGTGCCGCTATATGAGTCAGTTACGAGGAGGCTAAGCGAAAAGATCGACGTCCCAAAGGAGGGGACCCGTAGCACGCCGGAGCTGGTACTGTCCCTCCATGGTCAAGAACGACGGCGCCAAGTTGAAAGCCCAGACGCATTTCGAGCAAGTCCCGTTGGATGTCGTAGAGAAGGTGTTTGGTCGAGACGCTGTGCGGACGCATGTGGGAACGAAACGCCTTCGTGAAACGGCTGCGAGAACAACGAAGCCACACAGCCCGCCAGGTTCGATCGGTAAAGCGGCCATCAAGTCGAAAGGGGCAGTCCGGCCGCGATAGACCCGTATACGCGACCTGCGAGCGAGTGCCGACGAGGCGCGGTTCGCCTACGTTAAGATTTCGCGCACGGGCGCTGACCGTTTTCATGAATCGCCGAACCTTTCTGGTCGGGGGGATCACGAAGATGGTTGCACCAAAAAGGTGACGAGCGGCGATATGCACACTCAAATGGATCGACGAGGATTCTTGACCGCGGCCCTCGCGGTCGCTGGTGTGGCCCGCACCGCCGCCCAGCAGCCGCCGGCGCAGACGCCGATTTCTCCGGTTCCGACGCCGCGCGACTGGTCGCGACAGGATCCGGTCCAGTATCCAGACCCGGACATTGTCGCCCTCGATCCCCGCTTTCGCCGTTACATCGTCGGCAACACGGTGATCCGGCGATTACATGTCGGCACGCTGTGGGCCGAAGGGCCGGCGTGGAACGGCGTCGGCCGCTATCTGGTGTGGAGCGACATTCCGAACAACGTGCAGATGCGGTGGATCGAAGAAGACGGCCGCGTGACGACGTTCCACAACCCGTCCGGCTACAGCAACGGCAACACATTCGACTACGAGGGCCGGCAGCTGTCGTGCGAGCACGGCGGCCGTCGAGTCGTTCGTTACGAGCCCAACGGAACGATCACCGTCATCGCCGAGAAGTTTCAGGGCAAGAAATTGAACTCGCCGAACGACATCGTGGTCCATCCAGATGGCGGCATCTGGTTCACCGATCCGACCTACGGCATCCGCGGGAACTACGAAGGATTCAAGGCCGAGCAGGAGTCGAAGGAAGCCGTCTATCGCGCCGATCCCAAGACGGGACAGCTCGAGAAAGTCACCGACGAAGTCGGCCAGCCCAACGGCATCTGTTTCTCACCCGACTACAAGAAGCTGTACGTTGCCGACACCGGTACGCGGGAGACCAAGGTGTGGGACATCGACGGCAAGACCGTGCGGAATGGGAAGCGGTTCGTCCAGCTCGACATTCCTGGAACCGGCACGCCGTCCTCCGCCGACGGGATTCGCTGCGACGTGGACGGGAACATCTGGGCCGGCGCGCGACCCGGCGTTCAGGTGATCGCGCCGAGCGGCGAACGCATCGGCATGATCCGCCTTCCGGAGACCTGCGCGAACGTCTGTTTCGGCGGCTCGCGGCGAAACCGTCTGTTCATGACGTCGAGTCAGTCCCTGTACGCGGTTTACGTCGAGACGACAGGCGCGCACATCGCGTAAAACGGTTTCCGCCGCTGCTTCTCGCAGAACGGCGCCGCCGTCGCGTTCCGCTCGCCCGACGGCGGCATCGACGAAAAGAAAAGCGAGAAACGGACGTACAGGACGGCTGGGTGGTCGCCTACAACGACGAGACGCTCGAGGAGCTCTGGCGCTTCAACGTTGGCACGCCGCTCAAAGGCGCGCCGGTTACGTACGCTAGAACTCCGCGAGTGCGAAGGCCGTCAGCGTTGTGCCGGCGGGCATCAGCACGTATTGGCGATTGTCCACCATGTAGGTGATGGCTCCGGCGTACAGCGACGAGCCGGTCTGGAAGTGCCACAGGTTCTTGCCGGTCTTCGCGTCGAATGCCATCAGGTTGCCTGAGCCGCCGGCGAACACCAGCCCCGACGCGGTCGAGAGCACGCCGGCCCAGGACTGCACGGTGTACGGAAACTCCCAGCGCCGCTCACCTGTCGCCACGTCGATGGCGCGCAGCGCGCTGAACTGCGTCTCGCCGAGGCGCTGGACCGCGCCGCCGCGAAACCCATCACCGGCGTTGTAGTCGTCTTTCCAGGAAAAGAAGACGCCGCACGACTCGCGCGCGGTCACGAAGAAGAGACCGAGCCCTGGATCGAACGACGGCGGCATCCAGTTGGTGCCGCCGGATTGATCCGGGCAGACCTTCGTGCCCTCCTCGCTTGGGACGCTGTTGGGCAGCAGCAGCGGGCGCCCGTCGGGGCGAATCTCCTTCGCCCACGTCGTCTGGATGAACGGCGTGCCGCGGATCAATTTGCCGGTCGCACGATCGAGCACGTAAAAGAACCCGTTCCGGTTTGCGAACAGCACGACCTTCCGCGCCTCGCCGCCGAGCGTGAGGTCGGCCAGCACCGGCATCTGCGTCGAGTCGTAGTCCCAGATGTCGTGCGGCGTGAACTGATAGTGCCAACGCAGCTTGCCGGTGTCGGCATCGAGCGCCACGATCGACGCGGTGTAGAGGTTGTCGCCTTCACGCTCGAGGCCGTTGTAATCGGGGCCTGCGTTGCCGGTGCCCCAGTACACGAGATTGAGATCGGGATCGTACGCGCCCGGCACCCAGATCGATCCGCCGCCGTGCTCCCAGGCCTTCGCGTCGGTGCCGCGCCACGTGCCGTGGCCCGGATCGTCAGGCCCCGCCGTCGTGTAGAACCGCCAGACCTGCTTGCCGGTCTGCGCATCGTAGGCGTCGATGAAGCCGCGAACGCCGTACTCGGCGCCCGCGACGCCGACGAGCACTTTGTCCTTGACCACGAGCGGCGCAGTCGTCCCGCTGTAGCCGTGGCGATAGTTCGCCATCGCCGTGTCCCACTCGAGCGTCCCGGTCTTTCGACTGATCGCGACGACGTGCGCGTCGAGCGTTGTCTTGAACAGGCGATCGCCGAGCACGCCGAAGCCGCGATTGACGAGTCCGCAGCACGCGATGAGACCAGGGGGAAGATCGCGCCGGTAGCGCCAGATCTGCCGGCCCGTCCGCGCGTCGATCGCCCAGCCGGTGTCGAGCGGTCCGGTCACGTAGATGACGCCGTCCAGGACGAGCGGCGCCGCCTCGAACTTCCCGAGGGTATCGGTCTGGAACTGCCACTGCGCCGTCAGGCGATTCACATTCGCCGGCGTGATCTGCGTGAGTGGGCTATGTCGATGATTGGCGTAGTCGCCGCCGTAGGTCAGCCAGCGAGTCGGATTCTTCAAGCCTTCTTGCAGATCCTGCGCCGTGATCGGCAACGCCGCCGGCCCTTGGCTCGCCGAAGCCGTAGGCGAAGGCGGCTGCTGCGCCACGACGGGCCACGACGCCGCGGCCGCCACAACCGTCACCTGAATGATGCGTAGCGTGACAGCACGCATGTTCGCCTCCCTGATCGCGGAGCTAAAAGGGTTGCGCTGCCGGTTTGTCCGCAATGCGGAGACCGGTCAGAGTACCGCAAGAGATCATCGAGGTCGCGATCGTTCAGCCGATTGGGACCGTACACAGGCATGAGCGACTGCTTGTCGACGGTGACTTCGGAAAGGTTGGCCTTCAGGTAACCCTGCAGGCGCTCGCGCGTGTCCATGATCTGAATCGAGAACTCGTCCTCGTTCTTCTTGATGCCGCGAATCCGTTCGCCCGCGCGCGTGACGATCGTCACCGGCTCGTATCCCGGCCTGATGAAATCGGCGGACCCTCGCAGCTTGCTCGCGAGCCCGGCGCGCGGCCGACCCGATCCGATCCGCGAGAGATCGGGACCCAGCTGCCCGCCGCGGCCATTCACTCTGTGACAACTGCTGCACGTGGTGCGGAAGATTCGCTCGCCGTTGGTTGCGTCGCCGGTCGGCGGCCCGGCAGGCGCTCCGGCCAACGTGCGCACGTAGGCGAGGGTTTGCCAGATGTCCTTGTCCAGCACGCGCAAAGGATCCGCGCCGGTCATCTCGGTTCCCGGCACGCCGCGCCGAACGATGTCGAACATCCGATCGTCGGTGCCGCCGGCGGCCCAGTAGCCGGTGAGGTCGGGCCCGAGATAGCCGCGGGCGTCGGGTCCGTGGCAGCCCGCGCAACGCGTCCGGAACATGGCCTTGCCGTTGCTGATTGCCTGCGCGTTGCCTTCGAGCGGGTTTGTGGTGGGACGGGGTTCGGCGGCACGCGCCGGCCGATCCTGCGCGTTCGCCACAGGCCCGCCGCCGAGGCCGAACACGATCGCGACCGCGGCCATCATGAACGATCGCGTGTCCGTCATGCCCTCCCTCCTCTACTTCGGGAGCCTACTGATCGCTTCACGACGTGCGCAGGCGAACATACTACAGTGGATTGGGCCGGTTCGACGCAGACCATGGGTTCTAGCCTCAGGGCAGCAAACGGATTTTGATGTTCCTGAAAGCAATCGGAAACTGCTGGTACTGCAGCCGCAGGTGTCCCTCCGCAAACCTCGCGTCATGAACATCGAGCGTCGTCTCGCCGTTCAGTTCGACGACGAGATGATCGCCGTCCGCGGTGATCTGATAGCGGTTCCATTGGTTCGCCTTGAACGTGTACTCGCGCGCGGTCTTCGCGGTGCCGACGATGGCGCCGGTGTTGTACCCGGCCGGTTGCTGCCGCCAGATTTGCACCTCGTAGCCGCCGCTTTCCTGGGGTGACCGCACGAACACGCCGCTGTTCGTGTCCTCGCCGCAGTTGAATTCGATCGACAGGACGAAGTTCTTGTAGCTGCGATCCGACGTCAGGTATCCGGTCGGCTCGCCGCACGCGGTCAAGACGCCGTCGACGATTTCCCAATGCGAGCCGCCCGCTACCGTCGGCGCGAGCGAGTGCGGGGCGACGCACGGCTTCGGTGTTCCCACCTGGCCGGGCTGCGGCGGCTGGGCCGCACCGGATCGGCCGACCGAGGGAGGCGGGACGGACACATGCAATCCCGCCAGCGTTTTGCCGTCGAAGAGAAGCTGCCAGCCCTGCGCCCGCTCCTGCGCGCTCAGCGTATTCACGGCCTGGCCGAACGACGGCACCGACCACCCGAAGACGACGGCGCACAGCGCGAGCGACACCTGCTTGATCGTCATCAGCGGAGAGTATCAGGTCGGCGTTCACGACTGTGAGGTTGCGATGAATCCATTCCTGTGGATCCGGAGGTCAGAGGCCCGCTGCGAGAATTGACCGACATCCTGGCGTATGTGCGGTCAATGCCGCCGGCGAAACCAGTCAGCGATATCCCGCTGCTCAACCAGCTTCGCGGCAAGTAGTCAGCGGCCGCGCCAGGTGGGCTTGCGCGTGCTCGTAAAGGCCGTCTCAAATTATAGGCGCTCGTGATCGGATGGGACGCCACGGACGACAACCTTAGGACCGGGCCTCATGGCGTAAAATCTCGGTTACACATGCCCAACCCCCGGGTCGTAGTCGCGGACGATCACGACGAGGCGCGCGCGTGGATCGCCAGCCTGCTCGCATCCGAGTTCGACGTGGTCGCGACGGTCGCCGATGGGCAGGCGGCTGTCGAGGCCTGTCGCACGCTTCGTCCCGATCTCGTCGTTCTCGACATCGCGATGCCCCGCCTCAACGGCCTCGAGGCGGCGGTCATCATCCGGGAACTGTCGGGGGCGCCCCGGATCGTCTTCGCCACCGCTCACGACGATGCGGAATTCTCCAGGGCCGCGTGCGAGCTGGGCGCCTCGGCGCTGGTGCCGAAGTGGAAGATGCTGGTTGATCTCGTCCCGGCGGTCCGCCGGGCTCTCAAGTTCCACGCCGTCTGTTTCTACGACGATGCGCAGTCGCTCTCCCGCACTGTCGCCGGTTTCATCGCCGAGGGATTGATCGCCGGCGACGCGGCCATCGTGATCGCCACGCCGACGCACGGCGCAGCCATCCATGAGCGGCTGACGGCGATCGACGTCAACCCGCGGAAGCGGATTGCGCAAAGCGAGCTCATGATTCTCGATGCACAGGAGGTCATGAACAACTTCATGGTCGGCGGGCTCCCAGACGTGGGGCGCTTCCACGACACGGTGGGGCCGATCATGGACAAGGTGGCGGGGCCCAGGCACTCCCCCGTCCGGGCGTACGGCGAGATGGTCGATGTCTTGTGGAGGAACAGCCAGGAGGCCGCGGCCATCTCCCTCGAGGTGCTCTGGAATCAGCTCATCGCACCGGGCAAATGTTCGCTGATGTGTGGCTACTCCTCGGAGCAGGTCGGCAGGGGCGCCGGGTTCGAGGCGATCTGTCATCAGCACAGCCATGTCATCGGGGAGGGCCGAAGATGAGCGCCTCCGGAAGCGAAGAGTCCTTCCGGCTCGTCGCCGACATTGCTCCCGCCCTGATCTGGATGTCGGATGCCGACACGCGCTGTATCTACGTCAACGCGTCGTGGACGGCTTTCACCGGTCGGACTCTCGACGCCGTGCTTCGCGACGGGTGGCGTGACTCGATCCATCCGAACGACCTTCCGCGATGCCTCGAGGTGATGAAAACGGGATTCGAACGGCGCCAGCCGTTCACGGCGGAGTATCGGCTCAAGCGTCACGACGGCGAGTATCGATGGGTCCTCGATACCGCCATACCGCGGTTCGCGCTGGATGGCGCGTTGACGGGCTACGTCGGATCCAGCGTCGACATCACCGAGCGCAAGGAGGCGGAAGAATCTCTGCGCCGGAAGGAGTCGGAGCTCATCGAGGCGCAGCGGCTCGCGGGGATTGGCAGCTGGCAATGGAACGCGGCCACGGACGAAGTCATCTGGTCTGACGAGCTCTTCCGGATTGCCGGGCTCGAGCCCGGTTCGCCCGCGGCCCTCGCGAGCAATCATCCGCACCTGTACCCGCCGGAACACTGGGAACGGATTGGACGCTGCGCCGACGCGGCGATGCGCTTCGGCACGCCGTACGAGCTCGATGTCGAGATGATCAGCGGCGGTTCACGCCGGTGGGTCACGGCGCGCGGCGAAGCGCAGCGCGACGCCGACGGCCGGATTACCGGGCTTCGCGGAACCGTCCAGGACATCACGGAACGCAAGCAGCGTGAAGAGTCGCTCGGGCTGTTCCGCAGCCTGATCGAGCGCTCCAACGACTCGCTCGAGATCATCGACGCCCGGACGCGGCGGTTCCTCGACGTGAACGAAAAGGCCTGCCGTGACCTTGGCTACACGCGCGAGGAACTGCTGTCGCTGACGGTGCACGACGTGAATCCGAACGCCAGCGAAGAGGCGCTCGAGCGGATCGGACGGCTCTGCGAGCAGACCGGTTTCGCACTGCATCGAGAGCGTGCACCGGCGAAAGGACGGCTCAATCTTCCCGGTGGAGCTCAACATCAAGCCGGTCACGCTCGACGACCGGCGCTACTACGTCACCGTCTGCCGCGACATCACCGAGCGCAAGCGTGCCGAAGAACTCAGCACGAGCCAGAGCCGCCGCCTGCTCGAAGCGCAGGAAGCCGAGCGGGCCCGCATCGCGCGGGATCTGCACGACGACATCGGTCAACGCCTGGCGCTCCTGGCGATGGGGTTAGAACAACTCCAGCGGTCGGCAGCGAATCCGGTGAGCGGGATTGCCGAATCCATCGACGCGCTGCGGCGGCAGACAGTCGACATCTCGGCCGATGTCCAGGCCCTGTCGCACCAGCTGCACTCCTCCAGGCTGCAGCTGCTCGGCGTCGTCCCGGCGATCAGGGGCTTCTGTTCGGAGGTCTCGGTCCGCCACAAGGTCGACGTCGACTTCACCCACCAGGACGTGCCCAGAACCGTGCGGCCCGACATCGCGATCTGTCTGTTCAGGGTGCTTCAGGAGGCGCTGCAGAATGCGGTGCGGCACAGCAGCGCCGCCCGTTTTTCGGTGAACCTCCAGGGCATGCCGAAAGCCATCAGCCTGACCGTGCGCGACGCCGGACGCGGGTTCGATCCGGCATCCGTGTCTCAGTATGGCGGTCTCGGCCTGACGAGCATGCGGGAGCGTCTGAAGCTCGTCGCCGGCGAGCTCGTCGTCGAGTCGCAGCCCGCCCTCGGCACGACGATCGTGGCATGCGTCCCGCTCCCGTCCGGTTCTGCGCAGATACCCGCGTAAGCAAGACGGCCGTTCGATACCTTCGGTTTACTCGCCGAAAAACCAGATTTCCGACGCAACGGTACATGCACCTCAGTCCCGGCGGCGATTGAGGGCGCGATTCGGTTGCTGGAGATGCAAGGTCCGGCTGAAGCCGGACCCCACGAAGAGAATTTCAGATTCCGCAATGCCGCCAGCGCCTTGAATGCCAGCGTTGCCGTGGCGCCTTGCACGCTGTTGCACGCCGCCTGCCATCGAGCTGCCTCACCACCTGACGCGCACGGTGCGCGACAGCCGGGCGAGTTCGGCCGCGTCGTTGACGCTCGTGAACGTGGTGAGGAATGGGCGGGCTGCGCGCATGCCGCTGGCGGTCGGTTCGTACCCCTCTGTCTCGAGGAGCGGATTCAACCAGACCACGCCAGCCGAGCGCCGCTGCAATTCGCTCATCGCGGCGCGCAGCGTGTCGGGCGCGCCCACGTCGAGCCCGTCGCTCACGATCAGCACCACGGTGTCCGGTCCCACCAGGCGTTCGCCGAATCGCTGGAGGAAGTCGCGAAGGCACGTACCGATGCTGGTGCCGCCGGCCCATGCCTGCCGCAAGCGATCGAGCCGCCGCCGCTCGCCCGCCGCCGCCCGGCGCACGTCGCTGGTCACGCGCTGCAGCCGCGTCGAGAAGGTGAACACCTCGACTCTCATCGTGACGCTCGCCAGCGCGACCGCCATCTGCAGCGCCGTTCGTGTGTACGCGCTCATCGAGCGGCTGCCGTCGACCAGCAGCACGAACCGCGGCGCCCGCCGTGGACGCCGCAGCCACCGCGGCGACAGCGCCTCGCCGCCGGTCTGGAGCGAGGCCCGCAGCGTGCGTCGCAGGTCGAACCGTCGTCCACGACATGCCGGCCGCCACCGCCGCGACAGACCGAGCTGCAGCCGGCGAACCAGCGACGACGCGGCATGTCGCCAGGCGGGCTCGACGCGCGGCAACTCGGGGGCGGCGGAGGCGTCGGCCTCGAGCGGGCTGTAGCTCGAAGGCGCGAACAGAGCCGGCGCGTTGAGATCGTCGCCGGCCGACTCGAACGGCGTCATGTGCCCGCCGCCCGGCGCCGAGGCGTCATCGGCATCAACGCCCGGTGGCCGTGCGTGGCGGATGCGTTCGCTACTCGCGTCATCGCCATCGGAACGCGGCCCGAGCTCTCGACGCGTGGACGGCAGCTGGTCCTGGCGAACCCCTGGTGGGCCTGAAAAGAAAAACTGCGTGAACGCGTCGTCGAACGCGGTCGCGTCGTCCAGCGTGCCGGCAAGCACCGGTCGGAGCGCGTCGCGAACCGCACGCTCGTCGGCCAGATCGACCACGGCGAGCGCCCGAGCGGCGTCGTGCAGTTCGCCAGTGCCAATGTGAAAGCCGCGATCGCGGCGCAGCATCTCGCAGAAGGCGGCGAGATTCTCCGGCAGGCTGGCGAACGGGTACATCAGCGGCGCGGCGCCGACACGGAACCAAACCCGAAGTCGGTGTCGAGACTGGATCCGCCCGAATCGAGCGTGCCGGTCGCCTCGCCCAGGACGGAGGCGATCTCCCCGCGATGCGCCTGCATGACGCCGCGATCCTCGTGCACCTTCAGCACGCATCCCAGCGTTTGCTCCAGCGTTGCCGCGTCGAGATGGTCGCGGTGCAGGCTCAGGAGCGCCATCGCCCAGTCCAGGCTCTCGGCGACGCCGGGCGTCTTCTGGAGCGGCAAGCCGCGGAGCACCCCCATCAGCCGCGCGATTTGCTGCGCGAGCCGATCCGACAGGCCGGGGATGCGCGCGTGCAGGATCTCGATTTCGCGTGACAGCGAGGGATAAGGCAGCCACACGAACAGACAGCGCCGCCGCAGCGCGTCGGATAATTCGCGCGTGCGATTGCTCGTGAGGACTACGTGCGGCTTGTGGCGCGCGCGGATCGTGCCCAGCTCCGGGATCGTGACCTGCCATTCCGCGAGTACTTCGAGGAGAAACGCCTCGAATGCCTCGTCGGCGCGATCCACTTCATCGATCAGCAGGACCGGCGCCGTGTCGCGGGTAATGGCATCGAGCAGCGGCCGCTTCAGCAGGAACCGCTCGCTGAACATGTAGGCCTCCCGCTCTTCGAGGCTGGAACCTTCCGTCTCGCTCAGGCGCGCGTGGAGCATCTGGCGCGGATAGTTCCATTCGTAGAGCGCCGCCATCGCGTCGAGGCCTTCGTAGCACTGCAGGCGAATCAGATCGGTGCCGAGCGCCTCGGCAAGCACCTTCGCGCTCTCGGTCTTGCCCACGCCCGCCGGCCCCTCGACGAGCAGCGGCTTTTCGAGCGCGAGCATGATCTGCAGCGCCGTGGCGAACGCCTCGTCGACGATGAAGCCGTGCTGGCGGAAACGGACGTGGATGGCGGTGGCGTCGAGCATCAACGGGCCAGATATGCCTGGGGATCTTTCAGAAATTTGGCGCGGCAATTCGCACAGCAGAAGTAGTACGCGACGGCGTCGACCTCGGCCGTATGGCGAGCGGAGGCGACCACCACGCTCATCCCGCACACGGGATCGAGGGCGGTCGTTGCGGCGGCCTGCACCGGCGCCGGCGCCTGTGCTCGCGTCGCGCTGGTGTCGGTCTGGACAATTTCCGCGAGGATCGACAGGGCAACCTCCGGGGCCGTTCGAGCGCCGAGATCGAGGCCGGCGGGACTCCGCATCGCGCCGACACCAGGCACACCGTTCTCCTCGAGCAGCCCGCGGACGCCGGCGCCGCGCGTGCGCGAGGCGACGAGGCCGACGTACGGCACGCCGGCTTTGAGGACGACCTCGAGCGCCTGCTCGTCGTAGTGGCCTTGCGAGGCGACGACGACTGCCCGATCGGGCGCGCCGTCGCGAACGACGCTCGCGAGATCGTCGAGCGACACGACGGTCACTCCGAGGGTCACGGCCGCTGACTCGACATCGCGCCGCTCTCCCGCCTCGACCACCCGCGTGACGTCGTACTCCATGCTGCGCGCGATCCGCGCGAGCGCGTCGGCGACAGGCGTGGCACCGACGACGATCAGGGAGCGCGCCTGCACGAAGGGCTCCACGAACACGTCAACCGCACCCTCGGACGCACACGTCATCGGCACGACGACGTGCTCGCCTCCCGGCGCGGCAGGGTCGCCGGCGTCCGGCCGGATCGACACGAGACGCCCGTGCCGCGCCGCCATCGATTCGAGCGCCTGCTGCCTGACGATCTCGCGCGCGCACGCGCCGCCGACGAAGCCTTCCATGCGGCCGTCGGCGAAGATGATCGCGCGATCGCCCAGATGCGCCGACACCGGCGCGCGCCGGGACACCACCGTCGCAACCGCGAACGCCTGCCCTTCCCGACGCAACGCGGCAATCCGCTCGAAGAAGTCGGTCATACACTCCTCAGCGCCAGGCGAGCCGATACAGCATCCGCGCGGCGCTCCGGGAGCGTGACCCGGGACATCGGCGGGCACCGGCTGGGTCAGGCGGTCAACTGCTGTCGGACGTTGCCGAACGCCTCTGCGATCAGTTTCTGCGCCTGCGCATCGAGCACGCGTCCGCCGACGGCGGCGATCGGGCCGCGCGCCACCGCCTCGCCGCTCCACTTCAACAGCGTCGCACCGCCGCCGGCGTCGACGAGGTCGGCGCCCGCGGTCATGTCGACGGCGCTGCCGAACCCGCCGCCGGAGATCTTCATGTCGATCCGCCGCTTCGAAGGCGACGGCACGAGCTCGACTTTCATGGTGAACTTGCCGCGCACCGGGCCGACGCCGACTTTGACGACGGCGTCGAAATGCGTGGCGTCGCGCACCGTGACGTCGACCACGTCGGGAAAGCAGTGACCGACCTTCTCGGGATCGGTCACGAACGCCCAGACAGTGTCGACGCCAACCGGTATCTGTTCTTCGCCGCTGTTGTGCAGGTTCACGCTAGGACACTACGCCTTCTTGGCCTCCGCGTCGCGGATCGCGCGCCACACCTTGTCGCGCGTGAGCGGCATGTCGATGTGGCGCACGCCGAGCGGCGACAGCGCGTCGATGACCGCGTTGACGAACGCGGCGGGGCTGCCCACGTTCGGACTTTCGCCGACGCCTTTCGCGCCCATCGGATGGTGCGGGCTCGGCGTGACGGTGTTGGCGGTTTCCCAGTGCGGGGTCTCCTGCGAGGTCGGCACCAGGTAATCGGTGAAGTTCGTGTTCAGATTGTTGCCTTCGGCGTCGTACTGGATTTCCTGGATGAACGCCATGGCGAAGCCTTCGGTCAACCCGCCGTGGATCTGGCCTTCCACGACCATCGGATTGATGACCACGCCGCAGTCGTCCACCGCGAGGAAGCGGCGCACCTGCACCTCGCCCGTCTCGCGATCGACGTCGACGACGGCCATGTACGCGCCGTTCGGATAGGTCATGTTCGGCGGGTCGTAGTAGTAGGTCGCCTCGAGGCCCGGCTCGTTCAGGGCCATGTTCGTGTAGGCGGCAAAGGCGACCTCTTTCATCGTGACCGTCTTCGCCGGCACGCCCTTCACCTGGAACTTGTAGTCTTTCCACTCGACGTCGCCTTCGCCAACCTCGAGCAGGTGCGCGGCGATCTTGCGCGCCTTCTCACGGATGCGGCGCGCCGCCATCGTGATCGCGGCGCCGGCGACCGGAGTGCTGCGGCTCGCATACGTGCCGAGACCATACGGGGCGGTGTCGGTGTCGCCCTCCTCCACCATGATCGTCTGCGGATCGAGCCCCAGTTCTTCGGCCACGATCTGCGCCCACGTCGTCTCGTGTCCCTGGCCCTGTGATTTGGCGCCGGTACGGACGATGCCGGCGCCGGTCGGGTGGATGCGGATCTCGGCGCTGTCGAACATCTTGATGCCGAGGATATCGAAATGCTTCGATGGCCCGGCGCCGACCACCTCGGTGAACGTCGAAAAGCCGATTCCCATCAGCTCGCCGCGCGCGCGCTTCTCGGCCTGCTCCTTCAACAGCGCCGCATACCCGATCTTCTCCAGGGCGGTATCGAGCGTCTTGTGGTAGTCGCCGCTGTCGTAGGTGAAGCCCAGCGCGGACGGATACGGGAACTCCTCCTTCCGGATGAAATTCTTCCGTCGGAATTCCACGGCGTCCATGCCGAGCTCGTCGGCCAGGATGTCCATACCGCGCTCGATCGCGTAGCTCGCTTCCGTCACGCGGAACGAACAGCGATACGCAATGCCGCCGGGCGCCTTATTGGTGAAGAAGGCGTCGACCTCGGCATGCGCCGTCGGAAAGGCGTAGCTGCCGGTGCAGATGCCGAACATGCCGGCCGGGTAGCGCGTCGGATCGGCGGCCGCGTCGAATGCGCCGTGATCGGCCGTCGTCGCGACGTGCAGCGCGGTGACCTTGCCGTCCGCGGTCGCGCCGATCTCGACGTCCATGTGATAGTCGCGCGCAAAGCCGGTGCTGGTGAGGTTCTCCGTGCGCGTTTCGATCCACTTGACCGGCCGTCCGATCTTGAGCGCGCCGACGATCGCGCACACGTAGCCCGGATAGACCGGCACCTTGTTGCCGAAGCCGCCGCCGAGGTCTGGCGACATCACGTGGATCTTGTCCTCGGGAATCCCGGTGACCAGCGACAACGCCGTCCGGTAGACGTGCGGCGCCTGCGACGTGACGTGGAACTGCAGCCGCCCCATCGTGTCGAAGTGCGCGACGCAGCCGCATGGCTCGAGCGGCGCGGGATGACAGCGCTGGAACCAGATGCGCTGCTTGATCCGCTTCGCGCTCGCGGCCAGCGCCTGTGACGTGGCCTCCTTATCCCCCACCTCCCAATGGAAGATGTGGTTCGTCTTGCTCTCGCGGTCCGGCCGCAGCAGCACCTTGTCGGTCTTCGCCGTGAACGGATCCGCGACGACCGGTAGCGGCGCGTACTCGACCTGGACCACTTCGGCGCCGTCGACCGCCGCGGCGCGCGACTCGGCGAACACCGCGGCGACTTCCTGATACTGGAAGAGCACCTTGCCGATCGCGAGCACCATCTGCTTGTCGAGCCCGTGGAAGGTCGGCAGCCACCCGAGGCCCGCGGCCTCGAGATCCTTGCCGGTGATCACGGCGACGACACCCGGCACCTTCATCGCCTCGCTGATGTCGATGCTCGTGATGTTCGCGTGCGGGTACGGGCTCCGCACGAGCGACAGATACAGCATGCCCGGCAACGAGAGGTCGTCGACGTAGTTGCCTTTGCCCTGAATGAAGCGCGGATCTTCCTTGCGCTTCATCGCCACGCCGACCGAATGCAGCGGCTTCGCTTGAATGCTCATCGCGGTGTCCTCGTGAGCCCCGTCACTGGTGGGCGACGGCCGGCTGGCCGAGCGTCCCTGCCGCCTGCTGCACGGCCTTGACGATGTTGTTGTAGCCGGTGCAGCGGCACAAATTGCCGGCGAGTCCTTCGCGGATGTCGGCCTCGCTTGGCTGAGCCTGGTGCTTCAACAGCGCATACGCGGTGAGCAGCATGCCGGGCGTGCAGTAGCCGCACTGCAGGCCGTGTTGATCCCAGAAGCCCTGTTGCAGCGCGTGGAGCGTGCCGCCCGCCGCGAGCCCCTCGACGGTGAGAATCTCGTGGCCGTCGGCCTGGGCGGCGAACATCGTGCACGACTTCACGGCGCGGTCACCGTCCATGACGACGACGCAGCAGCCGCAGCTCGAGGTGTCGCAGCCGACGTGGGTGCCGGTGAGGCGGCACTCCTCGCGCAGAAAATACGCGAGCAGGGTGCGCGGTTCGACATCCCGCTCGTACGGCACGCCGTTCACGGTGACACGGACCTTCATGCCTGCACCCCCAGACGCGTCAGTGCCTGGCGTACGCCTCGCGCCACCAGCACGCCCGCCAGATGTTTCTTGTATTCGACGCTGCCGCGCAGATCGGCCTGCGGCGCGCTCCGCTTCGACGCCGCGTCACCTGCCGCCCGAATGAGCTCCGGCGTCGGCTTCTGTCCCGCGAGCAGGCGCTCGGCCTCGTCGACGCGAACGGCCGTCGCGCCCGCGGCCGACAGCGCGACGCCCGCGGCGCGAATGGTGCCGTCGGCGTTCAGCGACAGCTGCACCGCCGCCGCAGCGGTCGCGAAGTCGCCGACCTTCCGCTCGACCTTCTGATACGAGCCCGCGGTACGATCGTCGGGGACCGGAAATTCGGCGCCGAGCGCCATCTCGCCGTCGCCGACCGCGGTCGCAAAGCTGTCGACGAGGAACTCGTCGATCGGCACGCGACGGGTCCCGGCCGTGCCGCGGACAATGAGGGTCGCGCGGCTCGCCAGAGCGACCGTCGTCCAGTCGCCCGAGGGATCGTTGTGGCACAAGCTGCCGACGACCGTCCCCAGCTGGCGCACGACGGGGTCGGCGACGACGCGCGAGACATCGTGAATGAGACTCCACCGCCGATCGCCGATCCACGACGCTCGCTCGATCTCCGCGTCGCGCGCGATCGCGCCGATCGCGAGCGTCGTGCCGTCGACGCGGATCTCGCGCAGATCCGGAAGCGAGTTGATGTCGACGAGCACCGCCGGACGCGCGAGTCGAAACCGCATCGCCGGGATCAGGCTCTGCCCACCGGCCAGGACGCGGGCCTCGGCCCCGTGCTGCTGGAGGTGCGCGAACGCTTCATCTACGCTGTGGGCCCGGAAGTAGTCGAAGACTGCAGGAATCACGGCGCCAACCTCCTGCCTTTGCAGCGTCGCACGTGGCAGGTGTGGCGCCGCAAGCGATCTGAGAGACCGCCATCCTACTACAGCAGCGCGCGATGGATTCCCACTAGACTTGCCTCTTCAATGGTGACTGCGGTGGTGCTGGCGGCGGGCGCCTCGACGAGGATGGGCACCCAGAAGCTTCTCCTGCCGCTTGGCGGGGAGCCGCTCGTGCGGCGGACGGTCCGGCAGGTTTCCGAGGCCGGCTTCGACGATGTGCTCGTCGTGCTCGGCAGTGAACACGAAGAGACGCTGGCAGCGCTCGACGGTCTGCCCGCCCGGTACGCCATCAACGCACAGTACGCCAGCGGGATGGGCAGCTCGTTCCGGACGGCGATCGAACATCTCGGCGCCAGCACGGCCGCAATGTTCGCGCTCGCCGACCAGCCGTTCGTGTCGGCGCGCGAGTACCGCGCCGTGCTCGACGCCTACCGCGAGCACTCACCGGGCATCGTCAGCGTCCGGTACGGCGACGTGATGGCGCCGCCGCACCTGTTCGAACAGCAGTTTTTTCCCGAGCTCGCGCAGCTCGTGCACGGCGCACGCCCCGTCCTCCAGCGGCACGTCGATCGGACCATGGTGCTGCAGTTTCCGCCGGATTTGCTGATGGATATCGATACGCCCGAGGATTACGAGCTCGCCAGGAGCCGCGTGTCTTCGGGGCGGTGAAGGCTGCCGACCGAGCCGTTGAGAAACCCGCCGTCGAACCCGCGTCGAATCGCGAGCAGCTCTCCCACGATCGACGCCGCCACTTCTTCCGGTGTCTCGGCGCCGAGCGATAGCCCGACCGGGCTCCGGACGCGTGCGGCCATGGACCTGTCCGGCATGAATCCCTGCTGCGCCAGGCCTTCGAGCAGCTTGTCGTATCGGGCCCGCGGTCCGAGCACGCCGATGTAGGACGCCTCGGATTCGAGACTGAATCGAAGACTCTCTTGATCGCGCTCGACGTGGTGGTTCATGACGAGCACGAAACTCCGCGCGCTCAACGTCACGCGGTCGGCGAGTCGGCTGAACGGCGTGCACACCAGCGTCGCGTTCGGGAACCGTGCCGGCGCCAGGAATGCTTCGCGCACGTCCACGACGGTGACCGCGAACCCGAGTGTCCAGGCCAGTCGCGCCACGGGTGCGGCGTCATGCCCGGCACCGAAGATCACGACGTCAGGTGCCGGCGTCGAGATTTCGAAGAAGAGCTCCGCGCCGCCGATGCGCTCGGGACCGGACACCGGATTCGCCGCCGCGAGATGCGCTCGCGCGCGCGTGGCCGCCGCCTGCTCGATGCCTGACTCGGAGAAGCCTCCGACGACGCCGCCGGTGTCGCGCACAACCATTCGGCCTGACGCCCCGGTGAGCGGTGTGACGAGCGCCGCAGCGTCGCCGCGTTCGAGCACATCCAGCCAGGCGCTCGTGATCGCATCGTCTTCAATCCGCTCGATGCGGATGTCGACGGCGCCGCTGCAGCCGATGCCCAGTCCCCAGACGGAATCGTCGGCGAGGTCGTAGCTCACGACGACCGGATCGCCCGTCGCGATGACGCGCGCCGCCGCATCGGCCACCGTCGGCTCGAGACATCCGCCGGACAAGGCGCACTCGTAGGTGCCGTCTCGCCGCACGAACATGCGCGTGCCCTCGCGCCGATACGCGCTTCCCGTGACCCGCACCACGGTGGCCACGGCCGCCGGTTCGCCAGCCGCGCGCGCGAGGCGGATTGCGTCGAGGAGCCGTTCGGTTTCGCGCCGATCCACAGAATCACCATCGCACAAAAGGCCCAATCCGGTAAACAGCTCTCAGTGCGCGTCCATACGGCGGAGCGGAGTCTGGGCGGAGTTGGCGGAGAGGGTGGGATTCGAGCCGAGTCACGACGAGCGTGAGCGAGTCGTGCGATGCCCTATAAGCCCGCCCGAGCCGACAACGACCGAACCGAAGGTGAGGGAGTTGGCGGGGGGTGGGATTCGAACCCGACAGGACTCAATGAATTCTGCAAGTTACAGATTCCATGATGTCGCAGTTGCCGCGAATGCCAGCGTTGCCGTGGCGCCTTGCACGCCATTGCACGCGCAAACGCATCCTCCGGCATCTCGGTCTCTCCACGGATTTCCCGGAGCCGCGGCCCGCGCGAGCACCGCCCCGTCGCCTCCAGAACCCCGACTTCCTCTGGGACGATGAGCCCACGGGCCTTCGATGCCACCTCCTGACGGCACGCCCGACACGGGTGTGCCCGGCCTCCCCTCGGATCACGCGTTGACGGTTGACTTGCTTCTTCGTTGAGCGATACTCAGCCGCGTGTGATTGAGGGCCGCGCCAGGAGGCCGATAATCGCCGCTGTCGCAATCGAGGGCGTGCCCAAAAGCCCTTATGGTGAGCGCGCACGCACACCCAGCTGATGTCGGCTATCGTCGCAAGTCATCCCCTTTAGGCCAGTCGATAGTTTGAGGACCGCATGGTGGAGGACAGGAACAGAGATGGGTGACGCAGGGCCGCAAACCTTCTCAGCGCCCTCGATTTCGCTCCCAAAGGGTGGGGGTGCGATTCGCGGAATCGGTGAGAAGTTCGGCGCTAACCCGGTAACCGGAAGTGGTTCTATTTCCGTGCCGGTAGCGACAAGCGCCGGTCGCTCGGGTTTCGGCCCTCAACTCTCACTCTCCTACGACTCCGGCTCGGGCAACGGCCCATTCGGTTTCGGCTGGAGCCTGTCCCTGCCTTCTATCACGCGCAAGACCGACAAGGGCTTGCCGCAGTACAACGATGCGGATGAGTCCGACGTCTTCATCCTGTCTGGCTGCTGAAGATCTGGTTCCGGTGCTCGATGCCGGACGGGACGCGACATCGCGACGACACAACCGTCGCGGGACTACACCGATCCAACGCTACCGCCCCCGCATCGAAGGGCTGTTCGCTCGCATCGAACGCTGGACCCGTCAGAACGATGGCGATGTCCACTGGCGGTCGATTTCCAGAGACAACATCCTCACCCTCTACGGCAAGGATGCCGACTCGCGCATCGCGGATCCCGAAGATCCCGAGCGCATCTTCACCTGGCTGATCTGCGAGACACGCGACGACAAAGGCAACGCCGTTCTTTACGACTACAAACGGGAGGACGGTTCCGGCGTCGATGTCACCAGAGCCTGCGAGCGCAATCGGGGCGATCGCGACGACCGCCGGCGTACCGCCAACCGCTATCTCAAGCGATATCCGCTACGGCAACCGGGAATCGCTACTGAACAACGCGGGACAACGGCCGCAGTTTCTGACCGATCTGCCAGCCGCTCAGATCCAGAACGCCGGCTGGATGTTCGAGGTGGTCTTCGACTACGGCGAGCACGACGCCGACTCGCCAACAGCCGAATGACGTCGGCGAGTGGACGTATCGCGACGACCCGTTCTCTTCTTACCGCGCCGGCTTCGAGGTGCGCACCACACGCCTTTGCCAGCGGGTGCTGATGTTCCACCATTTCGCGGGCGAGCCAGGCGTCGGCAACGATTGCCTGGTGCGCTCGACCGACTTCACCTATTCGCACGAGCAGGACCCCGCGAGCGCCCGCAACCCCGTCTACACCTTCCTGCTCTCCGTCACTCAAACCGGCTACAAGCGGCAACAACGGCGGCTACCAAAAGAGCAGCCTGCCGCCGGTCGAGTATCGAATACACCCAGCCCATCGTGCAGGACACGGTGCACGAGGTGGATCGCCGCGAGCCTGGAAAACCTGCCCATCGGGGTGGACGGTGCGGCCTACCAGTGGACCGATCTGCATGGCGAAGGCATCCCCGGCATCCTCACCGAGCAGGCTGGCGCCTGGTTCTACAAGCGCAATCTCAGTCCCATCAGCGAGCGCCCAGTCGAATTCGCGCCATTGGAACGCGTTGCCACGCAAACCCAACGTCGCTCTGGTCGGCGGCCAGGCGCAGTTCATGGACCTCGCCGGTGACGGCCAGCCCGATCTGGTGGTGCTGGACGGCCCTCTACCTGGCCTGTACGAACACGACGATGATGAAGGCTGGCAATCCTTCCGACCCTTCACCTCGCGCCTCAACCGCGACATGCGCGACCCCAACCTGAAATTCGTTGACCTGGACGGCGACGGTCACGTCGACGTGCTGATCAGCGAGGACGACGCCTTCGTTTGGCACCCCTCGTTGGCCGAGGCCGGCTTCGGCCCGGCGCGCCGCGTCGCGCAGGCGCTCGATGAAGAAAAGGGCCCTCGCCTGGTCTTCTGCCGATGGCACCCAGTCCATCTATCTCGCCGACTTGAGCGGCGATGGCCTCACCGATCTGGTGCGCATCCGCAACGGTGAGGTCTGCTACTGGCCGAACCTGGGCTACGGCCGGTTCGGCGCCAAGGTCACAATGGACCACGCGCCCCATTTCGACCACCCGGACCAGTTCGACCAAAGGCGCATCCGGCTGGCCGACATCGACGGCACCGGCACCACCGACATCATTTACCTGCACCGCGACGGCGTACGTCTCTACTTCAACCAGTCCGGAAACAGTTGGAGCGTATCGCAGCCGTTGCATGTGCTTCCCGCGCGTGGACTGACCTGGTCAGTGTCATCGCCACCGACCTGCTCGGCAACGGCACCGCCTGCCTGGTCTGGTCGTCGCCACTCCCAGGCGATACGCGGCCGGCCGATGCGCTACGTCAGATCTGATGGGTGGGCAGAAGCCGCACCTGCTCGTCAAGACGGTCAACAACCTCGGCGCCGAGACCCGCGTGCAGTATGCGCCCTCAACCAAGTTCTACTTGCAGGACAAGCGGGACGGCAAACCCTGGATTACGCGCCTGCCATTCCCCGTGCATGTGGTCGAACGCGTCGAAACCCATGACCATATCAGCGGCAATCGCTTCGTGACCCGCTACGCCTATCACCACGGCTACTTCGACGGCGAAGAGCGCGAGTTCCGCGGCTTCGGCATGGTGGAGCAGTGGGATACCGAGGAATTCGCCGCGCTCACCGGCGACGGTACGCTGCCGGCAGCCACCAACCTCGACGCCGCGTCGCACGTGCCGCCGGTGCATTACCAAGACGTGGTTCCATACGGGCGTCTATCTGAGGCCGCGACCATGTCTCCGATTTCTTCGCCGGTCTGCTCGATGCCCGGGACAAGGGCGAGTACTACCGCGAGCCGGGGCTGACCGACGCCCAGGCCAGGGGACTGCTGCTTCCCGACACCGCGCTGCCCCCTCGGCCTGACGCTCGAAGAACGAGCGCGAGGCCTGCCGCGCCCTGAAGGGGTCGATGCTGCGGCAGGAGGTCTATGCGCTCGACGGAACACCGAAACAAGACTATCCCTACACCGTCGCCGAGCAGAACTTCAGCGTGCGGCATCGAGCAACCCCGCGGCGGGAACCGTCACGCCGTTTTCTTCACCCATGCCGGCGAGGTCATCACCTACCACTACGAGCGCGATCCCTCGGATCCACGAGTTCAACACGCGCTCACGCTGGAGGTCGATCCTTACGGCAACGTGCTGAAGGAAGCCGCCATCGGCTACGGACGCCGCCACACCATTCGCGTGGTCGATGCCCAGGGTGTGGCGCAGGAGATGCCAAACGAGGTATTGAACCAACTCAACCCTGACGACCGGCAACAACAGACCGACACTCTCGTGACCTACACCGAGAACCGCGTCACCAATCCGATAGACGATGTCGCCGTTGACCCAAATTCTTATCGAACGCCGCTGTCCTGCGAGACCCGCACCTTTGAGTTGACCGGCTACACGCCGACCGGCGCGGCCGGTCGATTCCAAAGCACCGACTTTGTGCAGGCCGCAGGCAATGGCCTGACGCACGTCTTCGTTACCGAGATCGACTACGAATCTCTGCCCACGAACGGCAAACAGCGCCGCCTGATCGAGCAGGTGCGCACGCTCTACCGGGCCGATGACTTGGGCGCAGCCCAGAACGATCAGCACGCTCTGCTCTCACTGGGCACTCTGCACGCGCGGGCTTTGCCGGGCGAAAGCTACAAGCTGGCCCTTACCCCCGGCCTGTTGTCACAGGTTTTCCAGCGCGATGGTCAGCCGCTGCTACCCAACCCCGCCAACGTGCTGGGCGGTCAGGCGCCGACCGGAGCGGTTACCTGCAGAGCCAACAACTCAAGGCGGATAGGCGGTTCCCCGACACCGACCCCGATGACTGCTGGTGGATCCCCGCCGGACGTGTCTTCCTGTCACCCACCGGCAACGACACCGCTGCTCAGGAACTCGGCGAGGCACAGCAGCATTTCTTCCTTCCGCGCCGATACCGCGACCCGTTCTCGAACGACACCGTGGTGGACTACGACGCGCACGATCTGCTCGTCACCCGTATCAGCGACGCGTTGGGCAACACGGTTACCGCGGCCAACGACTACCGCGTGCTGCAACCGCGGTTGATGAGCGATGCAAATCGCAACCGCACCGCCGCGGCCTTCGACGCACTAGCAGCCCGGGGTACAAGTGACTTCCGCTGACGAATTGATCAGGAACGTGGTCGGCGAGAGTCGGTCGCGGACGGCTTCAACAAACCGATGCGATCTGCCGATCGCGGCGAGGCGGCAGCGAGACGCGCTGAGGAACACGAATAACGTCGCAAGAACGGTCGCGAAGCGGCCCTGCAGGCCGCGCGGTGTGCCGAGTCCGATCAGGTGACGCATGACGAGCCCGAGATTGAAGCCACCGGCATGAATCAACAGGCGTTTCAGAATATTCGTGTGACCGCGCAGATGGGTCCGACGCATGCCTCCGGTGTCATAGAGATGGGCGAACGAGCGCTCGATCATCTCGCCCCGTCGCCGCATCAGGCGGCGGCCCCGTGCTCCGCGAATCCGCCGACGGTTTCCATACACCGGCGCTTGGGCGGCCGGCTCCTTCGACCAATCGCGCCGACCGCGACCCGGCTCCGCCACGTAGGAGCGAACACCGACGGCGTCGAGGTCCACCATCGTCTGGTTGCTGTGATAGCCCTTGTCCGCGATGATCTCGTCCAGTGGCTGCGGTTCGCTGACGTCCGCTTGCGCGTCTTCGACTTGGTCGGCCGCGGCCGTCACCGTGTCGCCGATCGTCGTCGTGTCGCCTTGGTCAGCGCCCTGCAGGGTGACCGCGACAATCGCGCCCGTCTCGAGGTCCACGGCATGCTCGGCCTTGTGGGCCAGATGCGTCCGCCCATCTTTCATCTTCGTGACCTTCGCATCCGGATCGTGCGGGTTCGTCCAGTCCTTGTTCGACGTCTTCTTCTTGCGCTTCCGATCCAGCCGTGCCAAGTCCTCCCGCGTCGGCGTCTCGATGCCCGAGGCCTTCGCGAGCCGCGTCAGAAACTCCTGATAGGTTTCCGCCGTGTCCCGCCGCACGATGCTGCGCATCGCGGCGTTGGCTTCCAGTGTGGTCGCATCGATCGCGACGGTCTTGCCCTTGAGGAGCCCGACCTCGACCAGCCGCTGCTGCACCCAGGTGAACACGGCGCGATGCGTCTCCAGATCGATCAGCCGACGCGTCCGCGAAATCGTCGTGTGATCGGGGGCCGCCTCATGGAGCGCCAGGCGCACGAAACTGCGGACCGCCAAGGAGTCGCCGGCCCGCCACGCGATGCCACGCTCCGCGTCGATGCCTTCGAAGTAGCCAACCAACAACAGCCGGAAATATTGGCCCGGCGGCAAACCCGGCCGTCCCATGACCGTGGCGTAGAACTCGCGACACTGGTCTTCGGCGAACCGGTCGAAGCCGTGGGCGTCCAGGACCGCGTTCAATCGAGCGTAGAACGGGTGGGCCGGCGACGTCGGCAGGTCCGACGCGGCGATCCACAACGGCGATTGGTCAGTTTCTCGCGTCCCCATCGACATGCGCGGCATTGTAGTACACCGACCACGGTGACACAGATTGCGTCACCGTCACTTTCACCCCGGGCTGTTAGGCCAGGTCGCGGCCTCAGCGGTAATGGGCAAGGAAGACGAAAACCTTGGCGACCGGCTGGAAGACTTCAATGCCGATCCACCGCTCGCCAGCCTGCAAGCCTTCATTGCCGACCCACAGGCCCAAGCCGCGGCACTGCTGGGTAAGGCCACCACGCGCGTCGTCTACGACCTGGATCGTTATCGCCGCGCCAACCAGCCACCCTTCGCTGCCAGTCTGGCGCGCGAAACGCATTTTTTCGACGCTGGCGGCGCGCAGACGAGAATCCAGATTAGCTTTTCGTACTCGGACGGCTTCGGTCGTGAGATTCAAAAGAAGATTCAGGCCGAGGCTGGCGACGCGCCACAACGCGGCCCCAACGTGACACTCCCCAGCGGCGACGTTCGGCCCGGAGAACTCGTTCGCGACGACAACGGCAAACCCATGCAAACCCATACCGCGCAGCGCTGGGTCGGCAACGGGCGCACGGTATTCAATAACAAAGGCAAGCCGGTCAAGCAGTACGAGCCCTTCTTCACCGCGACCCACCTCTATGAGGAAGAGCGCGAGATGACGGACACTGGCGTCAGCCCCATCCTGTTTTACGATCCGGTTGAGCGCGTCGTCGTCACCCTGCACCCCAACCACACCTACGAAAAAGTGGTGTTCCACCCATGGCTGCAAACCACATGGGACGCGAACGACACCGTGTTGGGCGACCCGCGCACGGACGACGACATCGCGGGCTTTACCGCACGCTACTTCGCCAGCCAGCCGATCGACCTTGCCGACCCTTGGCAGACCTGGCACGCAAAACGGCAGGGCGTCGCGCTTGGTGCGCAGGAGCAGTCCGCCGCCGCAAAGACCGCCACACACGCAAACACGCCCACCACCGCGCACTTCGACACCTTGGGCCGACCCTTCCTGACCCTGGCGCACAACGGCTTCAATCCAGACACCACTCCCATCTATTTCGCCACACGCGTCGACCTGGACATCGAAGGCAACCAGCGCGCCGTCCGCGATGCCATCGAGCAGGTGGGCGACCTGCAGGGCCGGATCGTGATGCGCTACGCTTACGACCTGCTCGGCAACCGCATCCACCAGGTCAGTATGGACGCTGGCGCACGCTGGATGCTCAACGACGTGACCGGCAAGCCCATTCGCGCCTGGGACAGCCGCGGCCACACCGTCCGCACCGAGTACGACCCGCTGCGCCGCCCGCTGCGCTCCTTCGTCACTGGCGCCGAACCCGCCAACCCTGACGAGGAACTGCTGACCGAGCGCTTGGTCTATGGCGAGCAACACCCGGAAGCGGAATTGCGGAACCTACGCGGCACGCTCCATCTCCACTTCGATCAGGCCGGAGTAATGGCCACTGAAATTCTCGACTTCAAGGGCAACCCGGTGCGCGCCTCGCGTCGGCTGACGGGAGGGACGCAATACAGGCAGGCAGTGGATTGGCGCACCGTTGATGCCGACCACGTCGCGTTGCCGACGGACGCGATCGCGCCGTTCGACCCCGTCGCCCTCGAAGCCGCCCTCGCGCCCTGGCTTGAGGGCGACACCTATACCAGCCGCACCAGTTACGACGCCCTCAACCGCCCGGTCTCGCTTACCACGCCGCACACGCCCGCGATGCAGCCCAGCATCATCCGCCGCGGCTACAACGAGGCCAACCTCTTGGAACGGGTGGACGCCAATCTGCGCGGCGCCGCCAACGGTCAGCCGGTCTGGACACCCTTCGTCACCAACATCGACTACGACGCCAAGGGCCAGCGGCGGCGCATCGACTACGGCAACGGCGCCAGCACCTTTTACGACTACGATCCACTGACCTACCGGCTGATTCATCTCTATACCCGGCGCGGCGCGGGATTTGTTGAGGACTGCGAGAACCCTCAGCCGCCACCGCCGACAATCGCCGCCCCTGACGTGCCGCCGCCGGGAACGCCTTGCGGTTTGCAGAACCTTTACTACTATTACGACCCTGTCGGCAACATCACCCACATCCACGACGACGCCCAGCAAACCATTTACTACCGCAATCGGCGGGTCGAGCCGAGCGTCGACTACACCTACGATGCCATCTACCGCCTGATTGAAGCCACGGGTCGCGAGCACCTGGGCCAGATTGACGCCGCGCCGATCCCGCACTCGCACGACGACGCGCCGCGCGTCGGCATTGACTGGGCAGCCAACGACGGCAATGCCATGGGCACGTACAGCGAGCGCTACGTCTACGACGCCGTAGGCAATTTCATCGAAATGCAGCATCGCGGCAGCGATCCGGTCCACAACGGCTGGACACGCGCCTACATCTACGCCGAAACCAGTGTGATTGAAGACGGTGCAGGCGGCGCGTCGCTCAAGACCAGCAACCGCCTGAGCAGCACCAGGATCGCGAACGGCAATCCGGTCACGGAGCGCTATGTTTACGACGCCCACGGCAATGTGACGCGGATGCCGCACCTGGGCGGCGCGCACCCCGCCCCCAACATGCACTGGGACTACGGCGACCAACTGTGCCAGATCGATTTGGATGGCGGCGGTACGGCCTACTATGTCTACGACGCTGCCGGCCAGCGCGTGCGCAAGGTGTGGGAGAAACCTGGGAATCTCGTCGAAGAGCGTATCTACCTCGGTGGCTTCGAGATCTTCCGGCGGCGGCAAGGCGCGGAGCGGTTGGAACGCGAGACGCTGCACATCATGGACAACAAGCACCGCATCGCGCTGGTAGAAACGAAGACCGTCGACTCCGCCTCATCCCTGACCCCCAACGCTTCATTCATTCGTTATCAATTCGGCAACCACCTCGGCTCGGCCAACGTAGAACTTGACGATCAGGCGCAGATCATCTCATACGAGGAATATACCCCGTACGGCAGCACGTCATATCAGGCGGTGCGGAGCCAGACGGAGGCGGCGAAGCATTATCGTTATACAGGGATGGAGAGGGACGAGGAGAGTGGGCTGGGTTATCACACGGCGAGGTATTACGCGCCTTGGTTGGGGAGGTGGACAGCTAACGATCCCATCAGTCTTCGCGGTGGAATCAATCAATACGAGTATTCACATAGCAACCCAATCACATTCACAGATACCGATGGCTTGCAGCCTTTAGGTGAACTATATGCAACTGGGGCTTCTAATACACGGCGCCAAAGGCATGAGGACCGCCGGCAGCGTCTGTCGGCACAACGGGAGTATGAGGAAGCATTGGATAGAGTAAGAGCTGAGCCATCCGCGCCGGATCGATGGCGACGGGACCTTGCCGAGACGAGCGCGCCCGCTCTCGATGTTGAAGGGGCACCTATACCTGAATCACATCGTGCATCGTATCGCGATGTTCCGAGGGAGTTGGCGATCCTGGGCTCAGTATCCGGAGCGGTTTTGCTCGGTAGCAGTATCGGCGGAGTGCAGGATGCGGCCCAGTACCGAGCGTTTATTACAGAGAGCAGAAACTGCTGGAGCGTTTGAGCAGGCACTTGGCGCAGCCGCTGTCGGCGGCCGTGTCGGGACTGCTAGCAACGCCGCAGTCGCTCGAATCCCGCGTGTACCCAATACCCCGCTGGAATCGTACGGACCGAATGAACGACGGGCACCACGGGCAAGACGCACACCGAACGCCAGATCGACACGGCCTCCGCAAGGAGCCGGTCCGCCGTCCTCGGGCGACGTGGGTGGTGAACGATCGATGTATAACCCCGAAGCGGGAGCGCCCTATCTGCCACCAGTTGCACGAGCGGCTCAGTTGCGCAATATAGTCGCCAATGAAGTCGGTCAATGGACTCGCCAAGCGACCGCGATTGACGTACGTGATGTGCGGTTACCGAATGGCGACTTGGTTCGACTCATTAGTTTTCTTGCACCGGCGAAAGAGCTGGCGAGAATGGGAGACGTACTCGTAAGAAACATGAATTTCGGTGAAGTGCCTGGAGGAGCAAGCTTTCATCTCCACGCAGAAGCTGTTGGTGAAGCCGCCGCGTCAGAGCTTGGAGGCACCACTGTGGGTTTTGGAACAACGCCAAGACAATGCACTCAGTGCCAATTCGCGGGGCATGGCCTGGGCCTCCCACCACCACCAAACCCGAGGCTCCATTGAGACCACGAGCGAGAGTAGAAAGCGGTCAGTTCTACCTCGAATGTGCCTTCACACTCAGATCGCCATATAGCGACATATGAGGATGATGTCCTTGATGGGATCTGTTGTGTTCAATATTCCGATCAGGTTCTCTAGTTCGTGTTTGTCAGCAGAAAATGTCCACGTTCCTACACCTCCCGACACATCGACCACGGCGTGCGGCGTGCCGTTCATGAACGAATCCGCACTCTGGAACACGCGCGCGACCGCGGCGTCTTGCGGGGGGCTGGCCGACATGGTCAGCAGGTCGCCGCGGCGCCTCGCCACGCCGTCCTTCAGCACCATGAATAATTCGACCTGGTCGATGGCAATCGTCCTCCCACGAAAGCGGAATGGGAATCGTTCCTGAGAAAAGTCGAGCTCCAGGGTCACGGTCGCGTCGGCGTTGCCCGGATGCAGGAAGTCGTGCCATTTGTCCGGAAACTCGTTGCGCGCACTGAACAGGCGCGACAGATTGCGTAGGGGCGGTACGATCACTGCTTGCCTCGCGGCCGTCCGCAATTGCTCCCCACCGTCGCGCGCGCTGTAGTGCATCCGGATGACAACGTCTGCGATCGTGTCGAAATCAAAGGCGTTGCAGTCCCTGGGCAGATCGATGCGCCACCGCGATACCACACCGGCGCCCTCAAAAGGCAGGTAGCGCTCGTCGCGGAAATTCAGCTCGAACAACCCGCTGTCGTTTTGTGCGTGACTGGTGGCAATCGACTGCAGCGCCGCGAAGCTCGTCACGAAACGGTCGTCGGCTTCATCCGTCCGCTCGGCGTATCTATCGAGTAACGAGTTCTTCACCCGTGTTTTGTTGCTCAACAAGGTCACGGTGCAGTTCACGCTCGTGTAGGGGCCGACGACACTTGGGATGGTCAGGCTGACGGTCTTGATCCGCCGCAGGTAGTGGCCCGGGTAATCGGCGTCGAACATCGATTCTGGAAGCTCGACCTCGCACGTCCCGGTTTGTTTCAATGCCGTCAGCGATCTCGGATCGTGCAGGACCAGCGAGACATGCTTCGTGATCTCGTACTCGCGCTTGTTCTGCTCGAGGAAGGCGACATCCAGACGTTTGAGATCGTTGTGCAGCGCCTCTCCGGCCAGCAGACCCTTTTTCAAGCTGTCCCAGTACCCGAACTGGATGAAGCTCGTGTCGGTCAGCCCCAGTTCAAAGCGATAGGCACGCTCGGCGCGCTTGGCGACGTCGTACGCCACTTGATACGCCTGAAAATAGATGCCCGATACTCGTCCGACCCACCAGCCGTAGAGCTCCTGATTCGAGTACTTCTCCCGCATGAACGCCTCGACGTCCCTGGCGTTGTCGATCTGCGCGCGGTGGTTCGAGAGCTCCTGGTCGGCAATGCCTCGACGCGTCCGTGCCGCGAAAATCTGCTGGTCGATCTGGGCCATCTCATGCGCGGCCGTATTCACTTGCAGGCCCCAGTCGTGTTCGCGCAGCGCCAGGCTGCCAATCCGTGCCGCCGATGACGCGTCGTAGCTGGCCTGCGCCGAAACGTTCCGGAAGAAGCTGGCATAGGTGGAGAGCGCCGAACCGACGAACGATCCCCCAAACGTCGTGGCCGATCCAACCCCCCAGGGCTCCGCCGCGACCTCGAAGTCCGGTACCAGATGGGCATAATTCGCGAGAGTTTCAAAGCCTCCCGCGAGCTGTTGGGCGTCGTTTGCGGCGTCCAGACGATCGAGCTCCTGCTGCTCGTACGACGTGGCCTTGACGCCCCCGGTCGCGGCCAGCGGCCCTGGGCCTGTTCTGACGATTTGGATGCTGGCCGAAAAACTGTATTCAGGGACCGGCTGTCCGACTTCCGGCTTTTGCAAATCGGTGTTTCCCAGGAGCCTCTGATAGTGCAGGTAGCGCGACCAGGCGGCGTCGCGCGTCTTGAGAAGGCCGGCTTCCTGTTCTTGGGCCTCTTTCACTTGCTCGATCCGCACCTGCTCGACGAGGCCGAGCATCTCCGACTCCTGCGTCGCCCGGATGATCGCCAACGCTTCGCCGTCGCGTTTTTCGATCGCCGAAAGCAGGCTGGCGCCCAACGCCTTCACGTCCTGGCAGAACTCCGTCGCTTTCTGCAGCAACACTCCAAATCGGTAATGCGGCAGTGGAGCGCTGATGTCGTTCAGCGCACTCGTCAGGTCGACCCCTGCGGCGGTCGCCCGAACGAGGAGGCCGGGATCAATGGGCGGCCCGAACGGGGGCGGCTGCCGAACGACGCCCTCGATGTTCTTGCAGTGCCGGATCTTGTCCAGCCGATCCGCAACGATGTCCCAATAGCCGAGCAAGGTGCTATTGGGCGGGATGCAAAAATAGAGCGTCGGCCCCACGGCTGAAAGCGGCGCATCCGCGTCCATCCCGTCGGGCACGTCTCCACCCTGCCCCACGAGCAGGTTTTCGCCTTCGGCGACGAACGCATTGCCAAAGGCATCGATGTCCCCCTTCAGTTGGTTGTAAGACATCGAGGAGACGTCGCGCGCCGGCAGCATTTCCGGCTTCGGCCCCAGAATCTCGGCCGCGAGGACGTAGAGCAACGTGGCCTCGTTCAGCGCCTCGATCGTGTCTCGGCGGAACAATTGATCTCCCCAGGCAATCAGGTTGTCGAGGTACTTCATCACCACGGTCTTCTGATAGGCCGTGGTCCGCATTCGGGCGAGCAGGTGCGGGTTGAACGGGTGTTTCCGCCATCGATCGACCTGCCTGGTCAGCTCAGGCGTATCCGCCATCAGGTCTTCGATCGTCGGCGGATGTTCGCCGGCTTCGTCGTAAGACCTGGCGTCTTCGTAAAACTTCCGGAACCTCCAGAACCGCCGCGATCCAGGTTCGCTCGAGCGATCGGTGGGGTCGAAGATGTAGTGGAACCATTTCTGTGATTCTTCAAACCTCTGGTTCTTGCTCAACCGGTCGGCGATCAGCAACGGCGCCTGGAAGAACAGCTCCCAGTTGTAGAGCGAATACGCGCCGCCATCGCTGACGTCGACTTCGTCGGCAGGGTACGGCCGTAGAGCGACGTTCTCTTGAGGATCGTACAGGCTGTCGAAGAAGTCGCGGCGGATCTGTTGATGCCGAAGCCGCCACGATTCATATGACGCGCCGTCGGGATCCATCAGGCCGCCGATCCCACGCCGGGTGAGTTGCTTGGTGAACTCGCGGACATACGGGTGATAGAAAGGATGGAACTGGTAGTAGATCGTTCGCCCCGCGTCGTCTCCGACCTCTCCGATCAGGGTCGTGACGAAGAACGCTCGGGCGTCGTCCTGATAGAAGAACGGACCGACTGGATCGAGATCGCGATTCTGGGCCGGCGTCAGAAGCCGGAACTCGCCGGGTGTCCTTCCAAGAACCGTCCGATCAACGGACTCGAGATAGAAGCGATCAGCGGACGCATTGATTTCGACGAAACGCATGCCGCTGATGCCGACATCGCCGCCAAAATGAATCCGGGTGTCATCGCGTGGCTCGACAATTTGACTGGCGATCTGACCGCTGCTGAACCGGAACTCGAACGCAGGAATGATCGGTGTGAATCCCGTGATGCGAAGGTCTTGTCCGACGATCGACGCTCTGAATGAAAACTCCTGCCAGCCGTCCGCGGTTGCAGTCGGCACTTTCGCTTTCTCGGACGTCTCCCCTGACGTGACCTTTTTTGACGTCCATCTGCCGTTCTTGTACTCACTCCACGCCATCTGTATTTCGTTGGATCGGCCTGGAGGGCGGCCCGGCCCGTTCGCGTCCGGGTCGATCTCAACCTCGTCGCTGACTACGCTGAAGATGGGCCAAAACAGGTAGAGTCGCCGATTCCAGACGACGGGAATCAAATGCTCGCCCTCGATATCCAGATCGACCTTTTCCCACGGCGTCCAGTAGGCGCCGTCGATACGCCGCCGGTAGTAGTAGGTGTGCGGGCCCGGCGATGTGCGGCCGAAGACGTGAAGGATGTTCGTCGGCGACCACGATCGGGGGGTGCCGGCCTGGGCCTGCGTCACGCCGTCCAGTGCGGCCCACGTGTCATTCCCGACAAGGCCGTTCGGTTCCAGGCCGTTCGCCGTTTGGAAGTCGATCACCGCGCGGCGGGTCTGCGCATCGAAGATTCCATCCACGTTCAGCCGAACGGTGGCTGACGCGGCATTGAGTTTGAGCTGAAGTTCTTCGACGACGGTGCCTTCCGAGTAGAGATGGAGAGCGGGATGGTCCGCCGCCGCGGCGCCTGCTTCCACTTCGCGATGCACGCCGCAGATTTCCAGGTGGGCAACTTCATCGAGCTGCGCCAGGTACTTCGCAAACGCGGCTTCCGCCGTCTCGGTTGTGAGGTCATTCTGCACGAGGTCGCCTTCGAGTGCCTTGAAGAACGGCGACTTGTCATCACGCAACTCGGGCTCGATCCAGTTCTCCGGATACAGGAACACTTTCCGGTTGGCTTCCCAGATCCGATAGTTCTTCATCCATCGCCAGTAAAGCGACCAGTCCTCGGCCGCCACCGGTGCGCCGGCCTCCTCGAGGTTCATCAGGCAGCGCAGGATGAACAACTGCACCGAGCTGACCGCCTGTCCGATGCGCGAAGTCAGCAGGCACGGGCTCATCTCGACATCGATCAGGAAATGGGCAGACAGACCATCGACGCTCTTCCAGCGCTGTTGTCTGTCGGCATTCGGATGCGCCACCAGGTAGGCGACGAGGGCCGCACGCTGACGCTCGCGAAGATTCTCCCGCAGCCGAGGAGCGAGGTCGAGCCACTGCGTGTCGTCGTAACGTGCTTTGACGACGTGCTTCAGGCGTGCGGTCGCGTCAACCGCCTCGTCCATCGCAGGGTCAGGCTCTGCCCACGTGCGTGCGAGCGCTGCGCTCGCGCCGAGCTGCAGCAGCTGCTTGAAGGAGCGCTGCAGCCGCAACAACGCCCGCTCGTCTTGATACGCGTCGGGGAAGGACAGCTGTAATCCAGCGTTGCTCGCGAGAAACTCCAGATCTTCGAGCTTCCACCCCGCCTCACGGCTCAGCGCGGCCATGAGATCCGGTTCGGTTGTGCCAGCCAGCCGGGCCAACGAGAACAGGCTCGTGAGCACACGTTCTCCGGAAGGCAGGGCATCGCGGAGCTGGAAAAGGTCGGCGAACCTCGTCCAGGCCTTCCAGCGTACGGCCCTCGACCCGCACTCGGTCAACGGCAGCGCGTTGACGTCCAGCCATTCATCGGCGGGATCGTTCCCATCGCGATACTGGTAGACCCATGACAGCTGCTCGGTCGTGATCCCGAACTTGAGGATCAGCAGCGCGACCTTGTGGAGCAGTGTCAGAGTTCTGAACTGCGCCGGGAAGGCATCCTCGCTGGTCTCGAGATTCGGAGCGCTGCTCACGAAGCCCGCATCGAGGAACTCTGCGATGGCGCGGCGCTTCAACCGTGGAATGGGTTCTGGATCGACAGGAGAGGCGACCCATTGGTTCAGCAGCGTGTGGGCGGTGCGCAGCTCCAGCTTCAGGGCCGCGGCGAGTGTGCGCTCAACGGAACTTGCGCTGAGCGTCTGGCGCAGGTGCGAAACCAGCTTCTTCAGCACCCGCAGGAAGCGCGCTTCCGGCGATGTCGGTGCGTCGAACATGGCGGCCGCGTCGGTCCCCGGGCCGCTCGCGGTGAGAAAACGATCGCCAGGTTGCGGCACCAGCGCGTCCGCCTGGCTGAAGAGCGCTGTCACCGCGGCAACGTAAGCGCCGTGATGCGCGGCGGCCGGATCGGCCGAGAGCTGCAGCAGGACGTCGCGCTCCTGCGCGGTCATGACACCGACGAAATGCAGCTGATGGGGCTCGGCGGCCGAATCAAGATAGACCCTACCGCCGAATACGGCAGGGAACTCCACATTCGCCGGCAGCTGGGCCAACGGCGTCGAGAAACGTGGGATGGAGAACACACGCAGGTGACGCGCGACAAACGTTCGCGGGGCGTCATAGAGGGCTTGAACGGCGGCACGCCAGTCGGGATCCTCCGTCGCACGGTCCAACCGACTCTTGCGGACGTCGGTCATGGACCCGACGAAGCGCAGCCGGCCCTCGCGGCGGTCGTTGACCGTGACCTCCGCGTATGAGATCTGGCCGCGCAATTCATCCTGGAGCTGCAAGAGCGCGTCAACGCCGGCGACGAGATCGGCGTCATTCGCGGCGCCGCCGATCTCGCGCAGGAGCGCTCGTTCTGCTTCGGCGAGGAGACGCGCAGCTCGCAACGCCTGATCAGTCGCGTCGTATGTGACGATCCCCTGGAGATCAGCGGGAAACGCGAAGCCCTGAGGCAGGCTCGCAAGGCGCACGGCATACGTGCCGGCAGCATTCGGCGGTGTCAGACCGGCTGGCAGCGCCCGCAGCGGCACCTCATTGGTCGCCGTATCAGCGAGTGTCGCAACCACCCGCTCTATCAACGCGGCGTCCCAGCCAAGCAGCGCCAACTCCCGTCGCGTCAGATCGCCGGTCGGATCGCGGGTCACGCCTCCAGGGGAGCTGGGGTCAGTGCTGAACGCATGCTCCGCAGCGATTTGCTGCAGGCCAGCGCGAACGTCCTTCAGAAGCTTGATCGTGTTCTCGTCACGGGCGTCAGCATCAGCCCTCGACCGCGCTGAGTGCCTGAGCAAATAATCGAGATCATCGAGACCGACGCGAGTCGATCGGAGTACGCGGGCGGTTTCGACGAGCTTCAGTGTTTCTTCAGTGCGCGCAGAATCGAATGGATGGAGGAGCGTCACGCTTACGAGCAGGAGCAGATCGCCGACCGGCATCCGCAACGCCTTGGACAGGAGCGCGATTCTGTACAGTTTCGAAAGATTCGCGAGGTTCAGGATATCGTTCGATGTTTCGATCGCCGACAATGCCGCCTGGTCCTCGGCGTCCAGCCCGTTTTTGAAAGTCGCGGGGATAGACGCGGTCAAGCCGGTCAGATCCTGTGCGGTGATGCCCAGCGCCGCCTGGATCGCGTCAGCGTGTGCGGAAAGGCTGCCGCCTGCCGCGGCGAGATCGTTGCCGGTCAATCGTAAGTCCGAATCGACGGGGCGAAGCACCGCGGGGTTCTGAAACAGACGCTGATAGAGCGAGTTCTCGCCGTCTGTGTCGATGTTCGTCCACAGCGCCAACACTTGTTCCACATGCAGATTCAGGTCGGCGCGCAGGCGTGCGACGTGCGACAAGCGAACGACGAAGGCGTCGTTCAACCGATTGTTGAGGTCGAGACCTGGATTGCCGAGCGTGCGAATGGCCAGGTCGACCTCGTCGATGCGCCACCCAAGTTTCCGCCACAGGCGCGTGAAGCGGTGCACGCGACTCGCGGCCGCGGCATCGAGACCGTCGATTGCCATCGACTCGAGGGCACACGGACGCGCCGGATCGGTTGGAATGATGGCAAGGCTGCCATCGGGATTGACAAACCTCGTCTTCAGCAGGTCCATCGCCTGCGCAAACGTCAGCCTCGATCGCGTCAGGAACTCCGGAAGGCGTCTGAGCATTTCCAACCATGGCACGTGCACGACGCCGTCGGGATCCTGTGGATCCGGAACCTCATTGTTCTGTGCGCGGAGGCCCCAGCAGTCCCAAGGGTCGAGTGGCGGTTCGTTCGTGATGATGTGTCGCTCGACGGTCGCGAGTCCCAACTGCTCGCTGGCGACGGCAAGGATGGCCGGATCGCCTGGGTCGAACTGCTCGGGGGTCTTGAGGAACGTCTCCATCAGCGTTGCGCGAGGGACGCCGAGGTGGTTGAGAAGAATTCGCGACTCCTCCAGCCACAGGTCGAAGGGCAGACTCCACGGAAAGACCGCATCGCTCGAGCGCAGGACGTCGTACGCTCCGGCGTTGAGGTACTGCGGGCTCGCGGCCAGTTCTTCTGGAGTGCCGCGCGTCTGCCGGCTGCGCCCCGTGACCCACAGATCGCCAGCGTCGTCCTTCGCGATCGCATAGCAACAGGCGGAGTCAAAGATGCGCCAGGCTCCGACACCTCGTGCGACGATCTGTGCGGTCTCGGCGAGGTGCGGCTGAAACGCGTCCCTCAGTGCGCGTGGCGGGTTCTGCTGTCGCAGATCGGCTTCGCGTTCTGCGCTGAGACGGAACGGCGCAAAGGCCGGAAGCGGCGCGATGGCGGCTTCCAGCACCTCGTTGACAAGGTCCACGTAGGGGACCAAGGTATTCGTGTTTTCGCAGGACAGCTCGATGTCGGCGAGATCCGGCCGACGTCCAATGATGTCAGGGAGCCGGCCGAGCAGCACGTCGATCGCGAGTGTGTCCTGGCCTGCTTTGCTGAGACGCAGACCCCGTCGATGGACGAACTGCAGCATGTCGGTCAGATACGCGGCAGGGCTCAGCACCGACCGGCACTGCCGGCATTCACAAAAACTCACTGAGCCAAAAAGCGTGGCCCAATCAGGAAAGCTGTCGACGATCTGAGGCGAACGAGGGATCACCCGAACAGGAACGTGCGCCCACGGTGCGTGGCGCGCATACATCGCTTCGGCGAGCGCCGACTTTCGCGTTGCAATCGCCAGGATCTCCTCGGTCCGATCGCCGAGTGCGCTGCCAAACTCCCGTTGGAAGTTCGCGTGTCCCCTGCCGGCGACCTGCGATGCGCTGTCGATATTGCCGTCCAGCAGCACACGCATTTCCTCGTAATGCGGTGTCATGTTGAACACGCGCTGCCATCTCTTGAGGTCCCGTCGCAGCCCTCGAGGATCGGTCACCCCTGCCAACGCGGCAGGTCCGTCCGGGCCGTCGAGGAAGGAGTCGACGTGGGTCCTCTCGAATTCGAAGTGTGGGTTGTTGTTCTTGAAGAAACGAATCAGGTCTCGTTCGCGGCCACGGTTGGCCTTCGCGACGCGGCTCGAAATGGCCGCAGTAGGAAACGCCTGCTCAATCGTGCGCGTCATCACGCGCGCGTAGTTGGTGATCGTCGCGTCGTCCCCGCGCGGAACATCCGGCGGCGTGCTGCCGCCGTGGTCCCGAATGATTCGCTCCCAATCCTTCTGATCGTATTTGGCAAGATCTCGTATGCTCGTCCAATCACCGCGCTTTCGGAGCATCTGCAGCCGTTCGATCAGCTCACGGTGATTGCGCGTGAGCGCGCTCAATTGGAAAGCCAGCTCGAGATCTGGAACCGTATCGCCGTCCTTGAAGTCGGGGTGTGCGCGCAGTTGCTCCCAGAACAACTCCATTCGGCCCGTGCGCCCGACGTAGAGGCTGGCGAATGTTCTCTGCTTCGCCTCGTCTGGCAGCGCGGTGTGCAGCCAGGCGTTCAGGGGTCCGCGCAGCGCCTGCTGACCGGCGAGCCGTGCGAGCCTGTCACCGACGAGGCCCAGCGGCTCACGCACCACAACGACGTTCCGACGAGTCGCGATTTCCAAGGCATGCCGCAGAGCACCCGGATGCTGCGAAAACAAGGCCTCGAGGTCGGTGGGGAGATCCTGGCGGAACAGACCATAGAAGACCTCCGGCTGCAGTTCGGTCTGTTCATCACCGTCCTTGATTACACGGCTCGCGCCGTGTGCCTCCGCCAAAAAACGAATGTGTTGCCGATCGACCGCGAGCTCGCCGGCGAGGAACGTGTCATCGTCTTCTGTCAGGTCAGATAGTGGAACCGACCCAAGGAGAGGCACGACGTCTCTCATCAGGCGCTCGTATTCGGACGGACCGTCACGAACGACCAGGTCGACGGTCTCTGAGCTCCTGGCGTTGAAGATGGTCTTGGAGGCGGCGAGCGGCTCACCGTTGTCGGCGAACACCCTCACGACCACATCCGCCCGGCCCTTTTCTGTACGACGGAACTGTTCAGCGGTATAGGTGATCGTGTAGTGACCGTGGCGGTCGGTTCGCCTTTCACCGAGCAGCTCGTCGCGTTTCAGCGATGGAAGGTCCTGGTCGAAGGCGCGGACGATCAGGCCAGTGACAGGAGTGCCGTCGGCCTGGCGAACGTGGCCGCTGACGGTGTGCGCGCCTGGTGGCTGCGGGGATCTCGCGCGTCCACCGTTCTTCCGTCGCCGTGCTCGTTCCGACGCCATAACGATGGCTCCTTAGTCGCTCCGCTCAAGCGACTGACGTTGAGCGCGACCGGCACTCTACGAGATCACCATTGCTCACGCAACGCGGACTTTTGACGCTCGCTACCCTGACTACACTATTGAGAACAAACGCTCGAAGGGTTTCGGAGAGGGTGGGATTCGAACCCACGTGCCCCTTACAGGACAAGACGCTTTCGAGGCGCCCCCGTTACGACCACTTCGGTACCTCTCCGTGAGGTCGGCTTGCCACGCCGAAGCACGCCGAAGGCGCGCGAAGGCGGGACCTTTGATTATAGCGTGCACACAAGGTCCGGCTGAAGCCGGACACGACATTCCGAAGGCACGGCGCACGTCGATTGGTCGAATTCGGGACCGGGCCGTTCCGCGTACGGCCAGTCACTCGAGGCCGATCGGGATTTTTTGGAGGAATTTCGACGGCACTGGCTTTGCCGTATCGCACCGTCGCCCAAATGTCCGACATCAGCAAAGCCGTCCGCGCGCTGTGGAAGAATCCCGGGTTCTCGATCGTCGCCGTCCTCACGATCGCCGTGGGCATCGGCGCCAACACGGCGCTCTTCTCCGTCTACGATCGGCTGATCCTCAATCCGGTCACAATCCCACACCCGTCGTCGCTCGTCGCAATCTGGGTCTCGAACCCGACGCTGAACTTCAACGCGCCGGCGCTCGCGTGGCCGCGCTACGAAGTGATCCGGGATCAGGCCAAATCCTTTTCGTCGATCGGGATCTCGGCGTTCGACAACTTCACGCTGACAGGCAACGGCGATCCGGAACAGCTGAACGGGCAGCGCGTCAGCTCGACGTTCCTCCCCACGCTCGGCATCCTGCCCGCGGTCGGCCGAAACTTCACTGCCGATGAAGATGTGCCAAATAGCCCGGCCGTCTGCATCATCAGCCACGAGCTCTGGCAGACGCGCTTCGGCGGACGTTCGATGATCGGCACCACGATCACGTTGAACGGCCTGCCCTGGCAGGTCGTCGGCGTCATGCCGCCGCGGCTGTCGCCGCCGTTTGCCCAGGTGCAGGTCTTCGCGCCGCGGGTCTTCGAAGTCGGCGGCCTGACGCCGGTCCAGATCCAGAACGGCGCCGGCTTCTCGCAGCCGATCGCCCGGCTGCGGCCCGGCGTGCCGGTGAAGCAGGCCGAGAGCGAGCTCGCCGCCATCGATCAGCGCTACAAGGAACAGTTCGCGTCGCGGCTCGACGCCAACAACGCCACCCAGCCGCGCCCGTACGTCGCCGCCCTGGTCGGCAATCTCGAGCCCACCTTCTACACACTGCTCGGCGCCGTCAGCTTCGTGCTGCTGATCGCCTGCGCCAACGTCGCGTCGCTCTTTCTGAGCCGTCTGACGAAGCGCCACAAGGAAATCGCCGTCCGCCAGGCGATTGGCGCGACGCGCACGCACGTCGTGCGCCAGTTCCTCGCGGAGAGCCTCGCGTTCTCGATCGTCGCCGGCGCGCTGGGCGTGCTGCTGGCGCTGTGGGCGCTGTCGGGCATTCAATCGCTCGTCGCCGGGCAGCTCCCGCCCAACACCGAGCTGACGCTGAATGGGCGTGCGCTCGTATTCACCGGCAGCGTCACGCTGCTTACCGCGCTGCTGGTCGGGCTCGCCCCTGCGGTCCACGCATCGCGCGCCCAGCTGGTCGACGTCCTCAAGGACAGCGCGCGTGGCTCTTCCGGCGAGCGCGGGGGACGCTTCCGGGCAACGCTGATCGTCGGCGAGGTCGCGCTCTCCGTCGTGCTGCTGGCGGGATCGAGCTTGTTGTTGATCAGTTTTCTGAAGCTGCAGCGCGCGGCGCCGGGATTCGACGCCAAGGGTGTCGCGACCGCGTTCGTCGGCGTGTCGGCCGCCCGCTACCCGACGCCCGCGCGCCAGGCCGATTTCTTTCTGCACGTCATCGAACGGCTGCGCGCGAACCCGCAAGTGACGCATGCCGCGGCGGCGATCGGTCTGCCCGTGTCAGGCTTCAATCCGCGCTCGCCCTACAGCATCGGCGGGCGTCCGATCCTGCCGCTGCCCCAGCGCCCCCTCGCCAATCTGGCCATGGTCAGCGACGACTACTTCACGCTGATGCGCATCTCCGCTCGTGACCGGTCGCGCGTTCACCGCCGACAATCGCGAGGGCGCCCCGGGCGTCTGCATCATCAATGAAACGTTCGCGAAGCGGCTTTTCCCCGGCGAATCGGCGCTCGGCAAGGTCATGCTGCGCGGGCGCGACGCCGAGATTCGCGCCGAAATCGTAGGCGTGATTCACGATGTCAAGACCAACGGCCTCAACGTGCCCGCACCCGACGAAATCTATTACCCCATTCGCCAGCTCGGCCGACCCGGCATGCAGATCGTCGCTCGCACCACCGGAGATCCGGCAGCGCTTCAGGCGGTCCTGCGATCCACAGTGGCATCGATCGACAAAGATCAGCCGATTTCGTTCTTCGCGACGCTCGAAACCAACCTCGCCAACAGCCTCGGCGCCCAGCGCATCGTCGCGTCGTTGACCACGGTCTTTGCCGGCCTGGCGCTGGTGCTGTCCGCGGTCGGCTTGTATTCCGTGCTCGCGTACGCCGTATCGCAGCGGACCTCGGAGATCGGCATTCGCATGGCGCTTGGCGCGCGGCCGGAGCAGGTGATCGGCTTGGTCATGCGCAACGGCCTCGGATTGGTCGCGATTGGACTGGGGCTGGGGCTGGCGGCAGCGGCCGGCGCCGCCCGACTGATCGAAACGCTGCTCTTCGAAGTGCGGCCTCTCGATCCGCTGGTGTACGGCGGGGTTGCGCTGGTGTTCACAGTCGTAGCCACGCTGGCGTGTCTGGTTCCGTCGGCGCGCGCCGCGCGTATCGATCCGCTTCGCGCGCTGCGCACGGACTAGAACCGTTCTCATCTGTGGGCAGCGTCAGGATGCTGGTGTGCCAGGATTTCGGCACAACCGACCCGTTCCAGATGTCTCGAAAATGAGAACGGCTCTAGCGCGGCTCTAGCGCCGCGCCGCAAAAAACGCCTGTATCAGCTCGCGGCACTCGGCTTCGCGCACGCCGGCGACGACCTCGACGCGGTGATTGTGCCCGGGCAGTTCGACGCCTCTGACCGTCGACGTGACGGCTCCGGTTCGAGGCTCCGTGGCTCCAAACACCAGCGTGGCAATTCGAGCGTGCACCAACGCGCCGACACACATTAGACACGGCTCGATCGTCACGCACAGCACCGCGCCGGTGAGCCTGTAGTTGCCGATCCGTGCCGCGGCGTCGCGGATCGCCACAATCTCCGCATGCGCCGTCGGATCGCCTGATGAAATCGGCTGGTTGAACCCGCGCCCGACAATCGCGCCGTCTACCGCGACGACGGCGCCAATCGGCACTTCACCCGCGTCGCGAGCGCGCCGCGCCTGCTCGAGGGCGGCCTCCATCAAGCCGTCGATTGCTTCGAAGGCGCCGTCGACCCCGGCCGTCATCGTTTGTCGCGGCAAATTAGCACGAGCTGGACGCAGGCGTGTAATTTCTCGCCGGCCTGTCGCGTTTGATGACGTTTCCAAGCCCGGCCGAGGGCGGCACACGGGGTACGCGCGCGGCACGGCGCTTGCCTCATCAATGTATATCCGTCGGAAAGGAGCGAGGATGGCGAACTCCCGAGTGGATGCGGGATTCGATCGGCTCCAGGAATACCTGCTGGCGATGACGCCGGGCGATCAGATCAGCGTGGGTCGCGCAGCTGAAATCAGCGGCCTCGAAGCGTCGCAGTGCGACGCCGTCCTGAACGCGCTGCTGCACGCAGGCCTGCTGATGCGTCTCCAGCACGACGCGTTCGTGCGGTGCCGTCTGAAACTGGCCGAACAATCGCCGTAGCGCGTCAGCCCTGGCTGCGAACCGGGGTCACGCCTTTGTAAAGAACCCGCTGGACCGCTTTCCTTCGCAGGTCTCCGTCGTATAAATGTTTCCTTTCGAATCGGTGGCGATGCTGTGCACGCCGAAGAACGTGCCGGGCCAGCGCTCGCCATCGCCGAAGCTCGACAACACCTCCAACGTGTCGCGGCGCAGGATGAACACCTTCTCGTCGGAGCCGTCCGCGAGATAGATGTAGGTTTGCTGCCGATCCTTCGAAAAGGCGATGTCCCACACCGATCCCGGCGCCAGCGTCGTCTTCTGCACGAACGCTTCCTTGACGAACGTCCCGTCCTTGCGGAACACCTGAATCCGATCGTTGGTGCGATCGCAGACATACACGAGGCCGTCGTTGGACACGTCGGCACAGTGGACAGGGTTGCGGAATTGCTTCACGGGCGGTGCGTCAGGGTTGTAGCGGCCCAGATTGGTATCGTCGGGCTTGTTGCCGGAGGCGCCCCACATGCGCTTGTACGCCCCGCTGTCGGCGTCGAAGACGTGACGCGATGATTGCCGTACCCGTCGGCGATGTACGCTTCGTTCGCAGCGGGATCGACGTAGATCTTCGCGGGCCGCGACAGGTCGTCGGTGTCCAGACTGCCGCGGCTCTTGTCGAAGTGCTTTCGATATCGGAGGAGCCTACACCCCCGACGGTGCCGCTACAATGGGAACGAGCGCGTCATGGCCAAGCCGACGACCCTGGACGTGCAATGGCAGCAGTTGATGTCGCTGTGCGCGAGCGAGTCGCGATTCCGCGCCGAGGGCAATCATCCGCGGCTGCTGAAGCTGCTCAAAAGCGACATCGATCAGCTGGCGCGCGAGATGGGATTCAGCGAACGCCTGATTGTGACGCGGGACTTCCGCGCCGAGCGCCAGGGCGATCACATCGCTCGGATTGTGAAAGAGTGAGATTTCAGGGTTCCGAACGGCCTGATCATCTCGGGCGTATGACCACGCCGACCCTCGAGACGCCGCGGCTGGTGCTTCAGCCGCTCGCACTCGACGATGCGGACGCAGTGCAGGCGCTGTTTCCGCAATGGGAAATCGTCCGCTACCTGAACGGCATCGTGCCGTGGCCCTATCCACCGGACGGCGCCCTCACCTACTTCCGCGACATCGCGCTGCCGGCGATCGCTCGCGGCGACGAATGGATCTGGACAATCCGGCTCAAGTCCGAACCGAGCCGGATCATCGGCAGCATCGGCCTGAAACGATCTGAGGAGGAGAATCGAGGGTTCTGGCTTGGACCGCAATGGCAGGGTCAGGGCTTGATGACGGAAGCGGCCGATGTCGTCACCGACTTCTGGTTCGATACGCTGCGGTATCCGATCCTCCGCGTTCCAAAAGCAGTCGCCAACGTCGCTTCGCGTCGTGTGTCTGAAAAGCAGGGGATGCGCGTCATCGCCACGGTCGAGCGGGACTACGTCTCGGGGCGGGCACCGGCGGAGATTTGGGAGATCACCGCCGGCGAGTGGCGAGTGCGGAGACGAATCGACGATGCCCGCGCGTTGCTCGCCCGGCATGTGGAACGGACGCCACTCGTGCGCGCCGGTTCGCTGTCGACGCCGGGCCGCGACGTCCACCTGAAGAATGAAACCGGTCTTCCCACCGGATCGTTCAAGGTCCGCGGCGCCATCTACGCTCTGTCGGTGAACGTCGCGCGACGCGCGATTCGTGAAGTCGTCGCCGCCAGCACCGGAAATCACGGCGCCGCCGTTGCCTTCGCAGGGCGAACGCTCGGTGTGACGGCGCGGATCTTCCTGCCGAACGATCCGAATCCTGTGAAAGCCGCACGTATTCGAGATCTCGGCGCGACGATCGTCGAAGCCGGCGCCGACCTCAGCGCCGCTATCGACGCCGCGCGCGAGTATTCGGCGAAGGCCGATGCGTTCTTCCTCCACGACGCCGAGGATCCGGACATCCCTGTCGGCACCGCCGCCATCGGTGCGGAGATCGTCGAGCAGCTGCCGGCCGTCGATGCCGTCTACGTCCCGATGGGCGACACCGCGCTGATTCGGGGCATCGCGTCCGCCATCAAGCAACGACGGCCCTCCGTAAGGATTATCGGAGCCGTCGCCGGCGAGGCGCCGTCGTACTACTTGTCTTGGAAGTCGGGATCGGTCGTTGAAACGGCCTCGGCAAACACGATCGCGGACGGGCTTGCCGTCCGCCGGCCCGTGGCGCCGAATGTCGCGGCGATCCGGCAATTGGTCGACGACGTGGAACGCATCAGCGAGCAGGAGCTGAGGGACGCGATCGAGCTGCTCCATTCGCGCGAAGGCGTCATCGCGGAACCCGCGGGCGCCGCTGCCACGGCGGCCCTGCTCAAGCATCACGACCGCACCGGAACCAACGTCGTCCTGGTGACCGGCTGCAACATCGCGCCGCATCTCGCACCAGCGATCAAAACCTGACGAGGCGCGTGATCTTCACGGCAAACGTGCGGTTCAGGAGATCTGGCAGGCCCGGCAGGCGAGTGTCGCGGCCATCGCTGTAGACGATGAAGAGCTCGCTGCCGCCCGTATATTCCCAGCGCAGCCGGACGCTCGACGTCAGACTGCGCGCCCCGGCGTTGTACTGAATCAAGCTGCTGATCAGCATGCGCGCGGTCGGCGTCAGCGTGAAGCGCGAGCTCAGAAGCCTCGCCGTGAAGTCGCCGTACGGGAGCTGCACCCAGTCCAGGGTGATGGACGGCTCCATCGAAAATCGCGGGACTACTCCCCACCGCCCGCTGTACGCGATCTCGGATTTCGTGCCGTTGTACAGCGTGCCCGTGGACGCCGACATGCGACCCGAGACTCTGCGCTGCTGTCCGAGGTTGTAGCTCACGCGGCCGGAGCCGTAGGTATATCCGCCCGGCGGCACGACGACGCCTGTGTCGATTGGAAACGGTCCAGGCAAGAGCTCGTAGTCGCGGGTGTAGTCGAGCGTGAACTGATCGCTCGACTGAAAATCCACGATGAACGTGCCGCGCCCCTGACGGTTCTGAACCGTTGTCCCGCGCGCGTCCGTGACGTAGTCGAGGCTGCCCTGCCACGTGAGCTTGCGAATGCGCTCGCTGCGTTTCGGACGAGGACTGAAGCGCGCCTGGCCGAAGCTCCGGCGGAAATCGGTGCGGCGCACGTAGCCGACCTCGGGCTTGAAGTCCCGGCCGATCAGCATGTGCTCGGCAACCAGGCCGTACCGATCGTCGACGTAATCGAGCCGCGCGCGATAGCTGCTCGTATCGCCGCGGACGCCTGGTGTTTGCGTCCGCGCGTAATAACTCGTGAAGTCGATGCTCTTGAAAAACAGCAGCGACGTGTCGATACCAAGCGTATAACTTTGGTCGCTGCCCGCCACTGCCGGTCCCCGCCGCGTCGCCATCACGCCGACGTTGCTGCGCCGCAGGATGTTGCGCTTGAGGCGAACCGCCGTGAAGTTCGTCGCAGTCGCTTTCACCGAGGGTTTGTCCTCCGTCTGAATGTTCAGAGCGCCGATGCTGAACGCTCCGGCGCGCCCGGTGAGGCGAACCCCGCCGACCACCGGCACCGCCTGTCCGCCGGCGAGCCCAATTTGCCGGCTGAAAAACAGCAGCGGCACGTCGCCGGGTGTGTTGCCCGATTGCACGCCGGCGAAATCGAAGATGCCCTGCCCTTCGATGAAGAAGTCCCGCTTCTCGGGAAAGAACACGCTGAAGCGCGTCAGATTGATTTGCTGCAGGTCTTCTTCCACCTGCGCGAAGTCGGTGCGATAGGTGGCGTCGGCGATCAGGCTTCGCGTCAGGCCGTACTTGAAATCAAAGCCGGCGTTGCCTGCGGGATCGTTCGCAAACGGCGTCGTCGCCGTGCGATCCGTGGTCAGCGACGAAACCGCGTACGGCTTCACTTCGACGTTCTTCGACTGCGTGGGTGTTTCCAGGCCAACCAGCGTCGCCGCCGATCCCATACGGCTGACGCCGCCGACGCCGAGCGCGGCCGGGACCAACGAGAGGTAGGAGATCTCGTTCTTCCACTTCACCAGACGGCGCAGGTTGATGCCCCACGTCTGCGCGCCGTTGCCGCGATACCGCAGCGTCTTGAACGGGATCGCGACCTCGAGCGTCCAGCCGTGCTCGAAGCGGCCGGTCTTCACGTACCAGATGCCGTTCCAGCTCGAATTCTGCTGATCGTCGGTGACCACCATGTCGCGCAGCGCGCCGAGCGGATTGGTCTGGAAGAGATACCCGTTGCGCCGATCGTGCAGCGTGTCGATGACGAAGGTGAAGTTCTCGTTGCCGAGCACGTTGCCGTTGTCGCGCCGCAGCTCGTTGGCGACTTCGCGCTCGGGATGGCTGTCCCAGCAGCGCGCCACGATGTACAGATTGGCATCGTCGAACAGAATCCACGCGTCGGTCTTCTCAGTGGCCGGCGTGCCTTCGCGCGGCTCCTGCTGGATGAAATCGGTGATCGGCTGGATCTGCGCGTAGATCTCTTCGTCGAGCCGGCCGTCAACTTTGAGCGGCGTGTTCAGCCGCACTGCGCGGACGGTGACGCGGTCGTTGGCGGTACGTTCGACGACCTGGCTCGCGGCGAGGGCTGCCTGCGGCGCCAGCAATCCAAGCCACGAAATCACGAGGGCGCGAAACAAGAGTGGGGCCCGCATTATACTCGCCCAGTCGACGTGACTCGATCTGCCGCCGACCCACCGCAAGCGCAACTGAACCGATTCATGGCGCGCTATCACCCGGACATCGCGAAGCTCGGTCGCGCGGCGCTGATGACGATGCGCAAGCGGCTGCCCGGCACGATCGAAATGGTCTACGACAACTACAGCGCGCTGGTGATCGGCTTCTCGCCGAACGATCGGCCGTCTGATGCGATCTTTTCCATCGCGCTGTACCCGCGCTGGCTGAACTTGTATTTCCTGCAGGACGCGACCGAGCTCGAGGATCCAGAACGGCTGCTGCGCGGCAGCGGCAATCGGATCCGCTCGATCCGTCTCACGTCCTCAGAGGATCTCGACAAGCCCGGCGTTCGAGCATTGATGGCTCAGGCGGTGGCGCGATCCGATCCGCCGATCGATCCGAAGGCGCGGCGTCAGCTGGTGATCCGGGCGGTCTCCGCGAAGCAGCGGCCGCGGCGTTAGAGACGGAGCACGTGGAGGAATCGATGCATCGAGTTACGATCTCAGCGGCGTGGATCAGCGCGCTGGCCGCGGGCGCCGTCGCGCTGGTCGCGCAAACGCGGCCGTCGCCGGGCCTGATCGTGTACGAGGGCGCGCGCGTCATCGTCGGCGACGGACGAGCGGTCTTCGAGCGAGGCGCGGTTCTGGTCGAAGACGGCCGCTTCAGCGCCGTCGGCCGGCAGGGCGAGATCCGGACGCCAGCCGGCGCGACGCGTGTCGACCTGACCGGCAAGACGGTCATGCCGGCGATGATCAACGTGCACGTCCACATCGGGTATGAGGCCTACACGAGCTGGGGCGCCGAGAATTACACGCCGCAGAACGTCCTCGACCACCTCCAGCGCGAAGCGTTCTACGGCGTCGCGGTGACGCAATCGGTCGGCAGCAGTCCAACGGAGCCGGCGATACAGTTTCAGCGCGATCAGGAAGCCGGCAAGTTTCCGCCCGCATCGCGCTTTGTTTTCATGCCGGGGATGGCGCCGCCCAACGGCGGACCTGACCACGTCCTGCTGGTTGGAACGCAAGCGTTGAAAGCCGTGCACGAAGTGTCGACGGCGGCGGAGGCGCGGGCGGCCGTGGAGTCGATGGCGAGCCGCGGTGTGAAGGGCCTGAAGATCTGGGTCGACGATCGCCGCGGGACGTACCCGAAAATGCCACCGGAGGTCTATACGGCGATCGTCGACGAAGCGCACAAGCGCGGCATGATGGTCCATGCGCATGCGATCGCGCTCGCGGACCAAAAGGCGGTCGTGCGCGCGGGCATCGACGTCCTCGTGCACACGGTCGGCGGCGAGCGGCTGGACGATGAGTATCTGGCGCTTTTGAGGGAGAAAAAGCCGTATTGGACGACCGTGATCGGACTCGGCGATCGAACTGAAGTCTGTGATGATTCCTTCGCCGCCCAGACGCTGCCTGCGACGCTGGTCACCACGATTCGTGCCACGACCGAGTCGCGGCCGCTCGCGCCGAGCTGCGGGCCACGATCGCCGAATGCCGCGAACCGTGAAGCGATGCTGGCCAACAATTTTCCGAAGATGATTGCCGCCGGCGCGCGGCTCGTCCTCGGCACCGATGCCGGCATCTCGTCCGGCTACACGTTTGGATCCGCGGACCATCACGAGATCGCGCGATGGGTGGAATTTGGGTTGTCGCCGGCCGATGCGATCGTCGCGGCGACCCAACGCCCCGCCGAACTGCTGGGCCTCACGGACATGGGGACGCTCGAAGCCGGCAAGCGCGCCGATTTTCTCGTGCTCGACGCCAACCCGCTCGAGAACATCCGCAACACGCGGCAGATCTCGGCCGTCTACTTGAACGGCGCCAAGCTGGATCGAGACGCCTTGCTCGCTCGCTGGAGAAAATGAGACGTGTAGGTCCGGCTTTAGCCGGACACTACGACTGCTCGAGGCGGACCAAGCCCGGCAGTCGGGCTTTCTCGATCTTCACGAGCACGGTGTATTCGGGATCGACGAGCTGGATGATGGGCGCACGAGCCACCTGCGAGACGAATTGATACGCGTCGAGTTCGGTCATGCCGCTGCGGGCGCGCACCCAGCCGACCATCGCCTTGAACGCCACCCGCGCGGCATCCTCGAGCGGACGGCCCGAGCCGACGAACATCACTTCGTCCGCGTTTTCGATCCTCGGCACCGGCGTCGCCTGACGCTTGATCAACTCCACGAAGACGTCGACATTCATCGCGCCTTCGATCGCCGCGCCCATGATCTCCCCGTCGCCCATGGCGTAATGACCGTCTCCGAACGATAGCAGCGCGCCTGGCACGTTGACGCCGAGGAACACCGTGTTGCCCTGACGTACCTCGGTGCAATCCATGTTTCCACCGAACGGACCGGGGACGATTGTGCTCCTGACTTCCGCAAAGGCGGGCGCCACGCCGAGGCAGCCGAGGAACGGCGCAAGCGGTACATCCCACGAATACCGCCCGTCGGCGGACGAAGTGCGCGCGGACGTGCGATCGGCATTCAGGTCGTAGCGCCACGTCGTTTCGGGCAGATCCGCCGCGAGGATCGCCGTGCGATCCGTGCTGACGAGCGCCCCGAAGCCGGGCGCGACAGCCGAGACGGCATAGCTGCGCGCGGGTTCGACCTTCAGAAGATGCACGGCGACAGTGTCGCCAGGCTCGGCGCCCTCAATATGGAAGGGACCGGTCTGCGGATTGTCGTGTCCCGGCGACATGACCTTTGACGGCAAATCGCTCGCGGTCTTCACGGCGCCGTCGAAGCAGTCCTCGGTCCACGACACGATGCGCGTGCCGGAAGCGATGCGGTGTTGCGGCGCGGCGCCGCCAAACGTGTACACGAGATCGCCGTGCTCCGGGATCCACCGCAGCGTCGGCGCCGCGGCGGGGATCTCGCGAAGCAGCGGAGCGGGCATGCGCGTCGACGGTGGCGACGCCGGCGCCGGCGCGGTCGCAGGACTCGGGTTGCCGCCAGGCGCGCGGCAGGCCGCCATCAGCCCCGCCAGTCCGGCGGGAATTCCCGTTAGAAACGCTCGTCGTCGGCTGCGGTCGTGTGTCATCGGCTTCAACTGCTCTTTTGAAACGATCCGAGCTCAGCGAGGAGCCAGACGCCCGGATCGAGTGTCACGGCCGCAGGCTCGGTGTCGGCGGGGATCGTGAACGTGGACTCGCGGCCCGTGACCTGCACCTGGCGCACGGCAGGCGCCGATGTCGACCCGGTGAACACGCCCACGCCGAGCGCAAATCGGAATGGATCGCTCGCTTGTGTTTGACGCACGGTCACGACAATCCGCTTGGCCGCCGGATCGTAACGCCAGCTGCCCGATACCTGCGGCACGCCGCTCCGGGTCAGCCACTGCGTGAAGAACCACCGCAGGTCCTGACCCGACACCTCTTCCATCACACGGCGAAGATCCGCTGTGGACGCCAATCCGTTCAGGTGCCGTTGGTAGTAGATCCGGATGCCACGCCAGAACGGCTCGGTGCCGATCAGATCGCGAAGCATGTGCAGCGTCCACGCACCCTTCTGATAGACCAGCCGGTTGTTCGGCTCGCTGCTCTCGACGTCGGTCGGGAAGTTGGCATGCACCACCGGCGTGTTCGGCAGCGACTGTTCGAGCCGGATCACGGCATTGCGGCTGCTGCGAAGGCCGTCCACGAACGCATCCCGGCCGCCGGCGTGCTCCGTGTAGAGCAGCGTGAAATACGTCGCGAAGCCCTCGCTCAGCCAGACATCATTCCAGTCGTTCTCGGTCACCGCATCGCCAAACCATTGATGTGCGGTCTCGTGCACAACTGGCGCTTGGCCCGCCGTCACGCTTTTCTCGCCGTAGAAAATATTGCTCACGTGTTCCGTGCCGCCGCCCATCCCCGCCGCTTCCACGTGGGCGAGTTTGCCGTAGGCGTACGGGCCGACGCGATCGGAGAAGAATTCGAACGACTCGCGCGCGTCTCGTGTGAGCGCGGTCAGTCCTTTGTCCGCATCCTGCGGGAATACCCAGTACGAAAGCGGCACGCCGCGCACGACATCGCCCTGCTTCACGATGAAGCGCGCGATGCCCAGCGAGTACAGCCACGACGAGATGGGCACATCCTGTTTCCAGTGCGTGCGTCGCAATCCGCCCGGAAGATCAAGCTGTTCGATGATGATGCCGTTCGAGACGACCTGGTAGTCGGACTTGGTCGTCACGATCAACTCGCCAGTGGCTTTGTCGGCGGGATGATCGATCATCGGCAGCCACTGGCGCGCGCGGTTGTACCAGTTCTCGCTGAACGCGGTGCGATCGCCGTGGATGTTGTTGAGGAGACGCAGGCCGTTCGCTGGCATCCCGTGATAGCGAATGTCGAAAACGACATCCCGATCCACGGTCGTGTCGGCAGGCATCGGCAGACGCAGCCGATTGTTGCGATGCTCGATCGGCACGTCGCGCCCGCCGGACGTGACGCTGGTTACGGACATCCCCTTGCCGTCCGGCGTCGTCGACGTCAAATCGAGAAAAGCCTCTCGGGTCCCGGCCGTCACGACGCGAAGCGTGACCGTGGCCTCGGCCTGAATCTCGTTCGATTCGCTCGTCAACAGCGTCAGCCGGACCGCATAGTGGCGGGCATCGATGCCGGGCTGCCGCGGATAGGTGTCGGCTCCGAGGTCCGAGGCGCCCGCGACAGCCAGCAGGGCGATCGCTGAAACCACGCGCATGTCTCGCATGGCCGGATAGTACATCCGTCGGGCACGCTGGCGTTCAGATGGAACAAGCCGCTCGCCGCGCGGCTGCTCCCGGCGCCGGGGAAGAAGGGCGGTGACATGACGGAGTTCAGCGGCGCGTTATCGAACGCGATCATCCAGAAGATGACCGGCTTGCAGCGGTGAGCGGGCCCCACGCACCCGGCGGCACATAGCGGAACCGAATCAAGTACACGTTGTCGCCTTTGCCGTGTCTTGCCATCTGCAACAGGTCATCAACGGTCTGGAATCCTGATTCACGCGCCAGATCGTGGGTGATGTCGGCGACAGTAATCGGTGTAATCGAGTCGACGAGGATGTGGCCGTCGTCCATCTGATAGCGACCACCCACTTTCACGTGGGGACGCGTCCAGATGCGAATGGTGCATCTGATTCTTCCGCGGCGGATTCCCTCGCGCAGGTGCTTTGTGAACACCATCTGGAACTCGAGCGCCGGGGTCGAATGTCAGGGTTTGACGGCGACCTTCAGGACGCTCGTCGTCCAGCAGCAGCCGAAACCGCCGCCGCCGTCACCGGAAGAGTCGTTGGCCGTGAGGTGCAGCACGTAGTCGCCCGCCGCGGCGAACTTCACGGTCGTCGTCGCGCGTCCGGTGAAGGCGCCTTCGCCCGAGTCGAGCTTCTCGACTTCAGGCGTGGCCTTGTCGAACGTCACCGCGCCGGCGCCGCGATACTTCGACCACCGCAGCGTGACCGGCGGGCGCGGCCTCGTCACCGGCGCGTTCGAGCCGCTGGTGTACTTGGCGTCGTCAGTCGTCCAGAGCGACAACGGAAACGGCGTCCCCACCGACGCGGATCGCGTTGCGGCCGTCGAGACGTTGGCGATCGGCCCCTGCATCCCTTTGCCGTTCTGCTCGAACCGGATCACCGGCGGGGTGTTGCCGACGGCGATTTCCGAGAACGGGCTCATCACGTAGTCGGCCTTCAGCCGCAACGGAATGCTCACCGCCTGGCCGTTCGCGACCAGAGTCCAGACGAGCTGGTCGTCGGGCTTGAAGTCCTTGGGCACCGGGACGGTGAACATGCCCGTTTGCCGGCCCGGGAGAAAGTACGTCGGCTGTCCCATGTCGGGACCGCCGGGCTCGATGCGGTTGTTGGGACCGATGGGAATGTCGGGCGCCTGCTGCGAGTTGCGGTTGTAGTAGCCGACGAGGAAACTGCGGCTGCCGTCCGCGTTGTAGTACCACCCCTCGAACGCAGGCGTGATGCTTGCGCCGAAGCCGCGCCGCGGCTCGGGCGGCACGACCTGGCCCGACACAAAAACGCCGCCGGCCAGGAGGCCGGCGGCACAGAGAGTAGCTAGAACCCTGTTCACTACTGCTTCTCGTCGGTGGTTGCCTTGGCGAGCTTGGATTTGCGCTCGTCCTGCAGCGCCTTGTACTCCGCGTCCGTGAAGTACACGACGTTCATCCACGCATGCGCCATTTCGTCGACCGTACGGTCGCCGTAGCCGACCCACTGATCCGGATCGGGATTGTTCTTGTTCGCCTTCGTGTTGTCGTACCACGCCGTGACGTGGATGACCGTGCCCTTCGGCAACAGCGGCGCCGCGTCGTCGTCGTAGATGTAATTCGTCATCCAGTTGAAGTTGAAGTTCCCGACGTAACTGATGATCTGGCGGCTGCCGTCCGGCAGAATCGCTTCAACCTGCATCGACTTGCCGCGCAGATGGAAATGCGGCTGGAAGTTCTCGATGAGGGCGTTTTCCTTCAGCACCGTGAAGCCTTCGGTCATCGCCATCGAGTTCGGCGGGATGTCGAGCATCTTCGTCCGATCGATGCCGGTGAAGCCGACGAGATAGCTCCGCTTCTTCGGTTCTTCACCCTGCTTGTAGAACCACAGGCCGATCTCGGAGCCGCTCTTGATCTCCTCGCCGACGGCGTGGATGTGCTGATCCCACGAGATCTTTTCTCCCGGCACCAGCAGCTTGCCGGTGTCCGGTCGGAACAGGTCGTAGCCCTTGCCGATCGCCCATTCCATGAGCTGCGGCCGGCGGTTCAACAGATCCTCGTCTGAAAAACGCCGGTCGCCCGTCGACGTCCCCGTGTTCACCGCTTCCGGATCGTTGTGCAGCACGAGATACGCGATCGAGTGATGGATGGTGCGGCGAGCCTTCAGATTCGACGGACGGATTTCCACCATCTTGACCCAGCGCGGCTCGGTGAGCGGGATGTCGGACATCGGGCGGTACCAGACGTCCTGGTGCTGCGCCGGCATCGCGTACTCGGAAGACTTCACGACGAGATCCGGCTGACCGAAGCCGTCGCGCACGCCCTGCCACTCGTTGTCGGTGACGAGGGCCTTGGGCGGCGGCAGATCCTTCGGGTCGCCTTGCAGCGCGCCCGCATCCACCCACGCGACGACGGTGTCGACCTGTTCGTCGGTGAGGGACATGTCGTTCTTGAACTTCTGGACGCCGACGCTGCGGTCGATGTGCCACGGCGGCATCTGCCGCGTGGAGACGCGTTCCTTGATCGAGCGAGCCCACGGCCGCACATCCTGATATGTGATGAGCGACATCGGCGCGATCGAATTCGGCTGATGGCACTCCTGGCATTTCTTCTGGAAAATCGGGGCGACGTCTTTGGAGAAGGTGACCTGTTTGGCCTGCGCGTCGGCGGTCCGGACGGACATTCCGATCGCGAGAACGGCACCAACCGCAACCAAAGAGGCCGGGGCGGCACGCCCGACAGACCTGCGAGCAAACATGAGCGCCTCCATCAACCGCAGATTCTACCTGAACTAGAGACGCTAACCGTCGAGATACGACGAGGACGGATATCTCGGCTTCGTGACAATCCGAGACCTCCGTCCTCGCTTCGTTCACCGCGCCTCGACTGGCACCGTGAACCCAAATCGTCTGCTGGCGTACAACTTACATACTGAGCCGAAGCTCTGTTACGGCGTGCACGGTTCGTTGAGTTCCTTGACGGACATCACCTGGAAATGCGGCTGGTCGGACTCGGACTTCGTCGTGATCTTGGTGTCGGGAGCGCCCTCGCGTTTGATTTCGGTCTTGGTCTTGGAGTCGCCCGCGGGGATCAGCAACCCGCTCACTTCCACTCTCTTCCCGACGTGCTGCTGCAACGTCACTCTTTCGCCCGGCACCAGGAAGTAGGATGTCGATGTCGTCGAGATGGTCCCGCCCGTCCCGGCGACTTCCGTGGTTCTGGTCGTGGTCACGGGAACGACCTTGTTGAGAACGTAGGTGCGCGCGTCGGTCCCGGCGGCAACGCATCCCGTATACGAGATCATCTTCGCTTTGTCCCCTTCGACCTTCGTCTGCGTCTTCACGGTCGTGTCCTGCGCGTGAACGGCGATCGAGGCGCAAACGAGAGCGGCAGCAAACGACGTGGCAAATCTCATGAGTGTCTCCTCCTGCATGATGTGGTTGCGAACGACCAACACGCAGATGCATGACGCCGACCACATTTCACGCTCGAGCTGTTACACTCCAGCTCCTCTTTTTCCCAAAGCTCAGGAGACATGACGTGCAGCTCGACACGATGTACTCGACCGTTGAGGATGACGTCGCAACGCTGACGTTGAACCGCCCGCACGTGCTCAACTGCGCGAACGAACAATGGGCGCGCGATCTCAACACGCTCGTCGACGATCTCGCAGGCCGCGACAATCTCCGCGTCGTCATCGTGCGCGGCGCGGGACGCGCGTTCTGCAGCGGCATCGACATCACGGCGTTGTCGCAGGGTGAAACAGGGATGGGATTCTTCCGCAACTGGGAGACGGCCCTGCGCAAGATCGAACTGCTCGACCCGGTCGTCGTCGCTGCGATTCAGTCGCATTGCATCGGCGGCGGACTGCAGCTCGCGCTCGCCTGCGATCTGCGGATCGCGCGAGACGATGCGCAATTCGGGATCACGGCAGTGCGGGAAGGGATCATTCCGGGAATCGGCATGTGGCGGGTCGCGCGTTTCGCCGGCCTCGGGCGCGCCAAGCGGCTCGCACTCGCCGCCGACGTCATCGATGCTCCGACCGCCGCGGAGTGGGGACTGGTTGATTACGTTGTCGGCACCGAGGCGTTCGAGACCACGATCACCAACATGACTCAGCGCGTGCTGAGCATGGCGGCGACCTCGACACGGCTCACGAAGAAGCTCACGAACATGGCGTTCGAGACGTCGTTCGCCGACTTCGTCGAAACCTACTACTCGTACCAGCAGCAGTCGACGTCATCGCCGGAGCATCAGCAGGTCATGGCGGAGCATCGGGCCGGGCGCGCCGCGGGGAGGACCAAACCATGACCGATCGCCAGCCCTGTCCGGAAGACCTCGAGCCGATCGAGCGGGCCAGCCGGGACGAGCTCGAGAGCCTTCAACTCGCCCGTCTCCAGTGGTCGGTCCGCCATGCGTACGAGCACGTGACGCCGTATCGATGGAAATGCGAGGCGTGCGGCGCCCATCCCGATGACCTTCGATCGTTGTCGGACCTCGCGCGCTTTCCCTTTACAACCAAGCAGGACTTGCGAGACGGGTATCCGTTCGGCCTGTTCGCGGTGCCGCGCAATCAGGTGGTCCGCATCCACGCCTCGAGCGGAACGACCGGCAAGCCAACCGTCGTCGGATACACCGCGCGCGACATCGAGACGTGGGCCACCTTGATGGCGCGATCGATTCGCGCTGCAGGCGGACGTCCCGGCGACATCGTCCACATCGCGTACGGCTACGGTCTGTTCACCGGCGGCCTGGGCGCTCACTACGGCGCGGAGAAACTCGGCTGCACGGTCGTGCCGATGTCAGGCGGCCAAACCGAAAAGCAGGTGCAACTGATCGTGGACTTCAGGCCCGACGTCATCATGGTGACGCCCTCCTACATGCTCAACATCGCTGAAGCATTCGTCCGCGCCGGGCTCGACCCGCGCGAAACGTCGCTCAAAATCGGCATCTTCGGGGCGGAACCGTGGAGCGAGGCCATGCGCGCGGACCTCGAAGCGCGCGTGGGCATCGATGCGATCGATCTCTATGGCCTTTCGGAAGTCATCGGACCGGGTGTCGCCGCGGAATGTATTGAAAGCAAGGATGGCCCGGTCGTCTGGGAGGACCATTTCTACCCGGAGATCATCGATCCCGACACGGGCGCGGTGCGCGCCGACGGCGAGCCCGGCGAACTCGTGTTCACCTCGCTCACAAAAGAGGCGCTGCCGATCATTCGGTATCGGACGCGTGATTTGACGACGCTCCTGGCGCCGACGGCGCGTTCGATGCGACGGATGGCCAAGGTGACGGGCCGGACCGACGACATGCTGATCATTCGCGGCGTCAACCTCTTTCCGAGCCAGATCGAAGAGTTGATCGTCGGACACGCGTTTCTCGCTCCCCACTACGTCCTCGAAGTGCGCCGCGACGGCACGCTCGATGAGCTCACCGTGAAGGTTGAGCCAGACCCGCGTTACGCCGATCAAGCCTCGATTCGCGATCAGGCGGCGCGGGATCTCCGGCAACAGATCAAGGCCTACATCGGCGTCACCGCCGCGATCATCGTCTGCGATCCCGGCACCGTGGAGCGCTCGGCCGGCAAAGCGAAACGAGTCATCGACGAGCGTGAGTGATCCAGTGTCCCCGCGCGTTGTCGTCGCCGATCGCGGCGACGCCGGCCGGCGGCTGGATCTCGTCCTGCGGCGGCACCTGACCGACGTCGCCGGGGCGACGCGGACGCGCGTACAGGCGTGGATCGAAAGTGGGCACGTCACCGTGAATGGGCGGCCGATTCGCCGAGTCGCCGCCCGCGCGGCGCTTGGCGACCTCGTCGCGGTCACACTTCCACTGATCCGCCCTCGTCGAACGATGACGGCCGAAGATCTTCCGCTCGACATTCTCTACGAGGATGAGTTCCTGCTCGCGCTCGACAAGCCCGCAGGAATGGTCGTCCATCCCGCCTACAAGAACGCTGCCGGCACGGTCATGAATGCTCTGCTCTGGCGGGCTCGAGACTGGCGGGCAGGCCTGCGACCATCAATTGTCGGCCGCCTCGACAAGCTTACGACTGGCGCCGTTCTGGTTGCGAAAACGGCGGCGATGCACGCTGCACTCCAGCGCGCGCTCGCGTCACAGGATGCGGTGAAGGACTATCTGGCGATCGTCTACGGGCGCGTGAACGTGACGCGCGGACGAATCGATTTCCGGCTGTTCAAGGATCGGCACGCACGGCGGACGGTGGCTTCGAAGCATGTCGGCCGGCCCAGCGAGACACGGTTCGAACGGCTGGCACGGGTGCCGGCTCCGCGCGCGGGGCTGGCGCTCCTCCGCTGTTCGCTGAGCACCGGCCGCGCGCACCAGATTCGAGCGCATCTGCACGCACGTGGTTGGCCGCTCGTTGGCGATCCGACCTACGGCGAGCCGCGGTGGAATGCTGTCATCGATCCGGTGCTCGCCGCCACGCTGCGCGCGTTTCCGCGGCAGGCTCTTCACGCGTGGCGGGTCGCGTTCGTGCACCCTGTGACGCGGCAGCGCCTGTCGATCGAGGCACCGCTGCCTATGGATTTTCGTCGACTCCTGGATGTGGCTGGTCTGCAGTTGTAGGGGCGGACCCGTGTGTCCGCCCCGGGGCCGACACGTGGGTCGGCCCCTGCAACCGAATCATCACTCGACGTCGGCGTCGAGTCTGGCCGGCCGCGATCCTAGCTGCGCGAACCAGCCTACGCGATCGGCGACGCAGTCGATCTCGAGCACATATCGGCCGCGTGGCAGCGCCGGGAGGCTGATCTCGAGCGAGACGATCTCGCCCGGCGCGACCTCCTGAAAGCCTTCCTTCAGCGCATTCGAGAGCACCTCGGTCTGGAGCAGCCGTCCGTTCTCCTGGAATACATGAAATCCGAGCGAGACGCCGCCGATGTCGGCCGTTCTCGGCAGCCAGACCGCGTCGCCGACGTTGGTCACGATGACGCGAAGCGGGACAGGCGAGCCTGCGAGCACCGCGCCCGTGAGGCGTGCGTCGATCTCGCACGCCAGGCCCGCCGGCGAACGGCTGTCGTTCTGCTCGACGCCCTCTTTCACGAGCATGAAGTTCCGGATGTTGCGGAGGAAGGTGCGCGCATCGCCCAGCCACTCCGCGCACGTCTCGCCGCCGCGCAGGAAGTCCTCGAAGCGCTCGAGCGACACGTGGAACGGCTGGCCGTGCAGGATCATCATTAGCAGGTCGGCAAAGCCGCTCCCTCGACCCATTCGCCACAACTCGTGCACGTCGATGTCGTTTTCGACGACGCGATACGAGCGCATTTCGAACTGAGACTGCGCCGAGCGCGAATGCGTCGGGCCGGGCTCCGCGAACGCCGCGATGCCGCCCGGGCGCAGGATCCGTCCGAACTCCGCGATCACCTCGGCTGGATTCGGCACGTGATGGAACGCATGGAGACAGACGATGCGATCCACACTGGCATCGGGCAGGTCGATGCGGCGGCCGTCGAAGACCAGAAACGCCGGCGCGGGCTGATCGCCGACAACCGGAACGCGCTCGGTACAGCGCGCGCGCAATACCGAGCGCCGTCGGCGAAACGTCGAGCAGGATCACGCGGCATCCGAGCTGCGTGAGAAACCGCGACGCCCACCCCGTTCCCGCGCCGAATTCGAGCACCGTCAACCCCGGCTTGAGCTGCAGCGCCTGCAAGACCGCGGTCAAGTGCGTCAGAAGCCACGGCGCCTCGTCCACGCCGCTGAAAGGCTTAGCCAGATGGTGGTCCCAGTTCGTAAGAGACGCGAAGTACTGCTCGGCGGCGGCGTTCAACTCCTCGATCGACGTCGATGCGATCAACTGCTTCACGTCCACGACGTTCTCCGGGGACGAAGGCGCCATGGCGTGCCGGCGGCGCGCCGCCCGGGACATCGGCGATTCGGCAAAGATCATCACGCCCGACACGTCGCCATGGTCGTCGAAGGTGAGATATGTCGCGGGCGAGCCGGCCGCGTCGAAAATGGTCAGCACATCCTCGATGCGGTAGGTGTGCGTCGGGATGAACGGCTGCGACCAGTTGTGTCCGCGCAATGAGTTGGTGATGCCGTTCACCCCCGGCACGCGCTCGCGCATCCATCGCGTGGCCGTGACCACCGATGACGCGTTCGTCCGATAGGGAAACTGAAACACACCAATCCCGCCGGGCACGATGCGCTCGATGAGCGCGCGCACCAGCGCGAGCCCCTCTCGCGGCGCGAGCCGCTGCAGCACGAGGTAGCACACCACGAAATCGAAGCGCTTCTGCCCGGCGAACAGCTCGTCTGGCGCGGAGAACGTGATGTTGTCCACACCGTACGCCGCCGCTTCGGCCCGGGCGGTTTGCAGCATCGCCGGCGATCGATCGACGGCGGTTACCGTTCCGGCACGCCGCGCGGCACGACGCGCCAGCGGAATGGCCAGGCGCCCGGCGCCGCAGCCGTACTCGAGGATCGCAGTCGGCGCAAAATCCGGCGACAGCCGCAGCTGAATCGTCCGCCACATGAAATCCACGAGCGTGTCGCCGCCGGCGAAAAACTCCCGGCGGACATCGTCGGTCAGATTGGCGCGCAGAAACTTGGGATGGGTCAGAACCGTGAAGTACGGTTCGTCCGCGTCACTCCTTCGACTCGCGCGCGACGGCGCTCGCTCGGGACGAGGCACGCGGGCAGTATAGTGTCTGTCGTATGCAGTCGCCCGTGCGCGTGTCGCACGCCAAGCTGGCAGGAGTCGCATGTATCTCCGCGTCGATCCTGCTGGTCGAGCTCGGTATCACTCGCCTCTTCTCGGTCATCACCTGGAGCCACTTCGCGTTCCTGGCTGTGTCGCTCGCGCTCTTCGGCCTGAGCGCCAGCGCGGTGTATCTACACGTCCTGGCGAAGCAACATCCGCCCGAACGCCTCGAGCGCCAGTTCTCCACCTACGCTCTCCTGTTTGCGGTGTCGTCCACCCTCGTCGCCGTGCTGTTTCTGCGAACGCCGATCGGCACCGTGTTCCTCTCGCGCGACCTGGCACCCCTTGCCGGCGTCTATGCGCTCTCCGCGTTTCCGTTCTTCTTTGGCGGTGCGTGCCTCGCTCTGGCCGTGTCGCGGCTGCACCACGACATCAATCGCGTCTACGGGGCCGATCTCGCCGGCGCGGCCGCGGGCTGCCTGCTCTTCATTCCGGTTCTGGAGCTCTTCGGCGGGCCCGGTCCGCTGGTCGGCGCCGCGGCGCTTGGAGGGGTTGCCGCCGCGTGCTTCGCGGGCACTCGGGCGCGCCAGGCCATCGCTGCGGGCGTCGCGCTCGCAGCCGTCGTTGCCCTCGTGCTGCACGGCCGTTGGCATTTTCTCGACGTCCGGTTCACCAAGGCGGGCGAGCGGCCGTGGATGTTCACAAAGTGGAACTCGCATTCACGCGTGGCGGTGTATCCCGAGCAGCACCACGACTGGGGTCTCTCTCCCAATTACAAGGGCCCGCATCCGTTTTCGTACTTCATGGACATCGACGCCTCCGCGTCGACGGAAATCCTGGTGGCGCAGAAGCCCGAGGACGCGGAGTTCCTGCGCTATGAGGTGACCGCTTTTCCCTACCGGATCATGCCGCCCAACGGCGAATCGCTCGTCATCGGTCCGGGCGGCGGCCGCGACGTCTGGTCCGCGCTGGTCTTCGGCGCTCGCCGCGTCGTCGGCGTCGAAATCAACTCGATCATCGTCAACGACGTGATGCGCGAGCGCTTCCGCGGCCGGTCGGGGCGCCTCTACGAGCGGCCCGATGTGGAAATCCATGTCGATGACGGCCGCAACTTCATCGCCCGCTCACGCGAGCGCTACGACGTCATCCAGGCGTCGCTCGTCGACACCTGGGCGGCCACCGCGGCCGGCGCTTTCTCGCTCACCGAGAACAATCTGTACACGGTCGAAGCGTTCGTCGAATACCTGCAGCATCTCCGTCCCGGCGGGGTGCTCGCGATGTCGCGGTGGACTCACGAGGGCGTCCGCGTGCTGTCGCTGTCGCGGGCAGCTGCCGAGCGGATGGGGTGGACGGTTGCGGATCGCTTTTTCGCGGTCGAGCGGCCGGCCGTCCCGCGCGGCGAACCGGGCGTGACGACGTTCATGCTGCGCACGTCGCCGTTCACGCCGGAGGAGAACCGGCGCTTGCGCGAGGCGGCACGCGACCTCGGATTCCGGATCATCTACGCGCCGGGAGTGGACGGCCAGCCGGCGGAGGGCGATCCGCAGTACGTGACCCTGGCGACGACCGCCGACGCTGAGGCGATCTACCAGCGACACGAGACCGATATCTCGCCGGTCGTCGACGATCGCCCCTTCTTCTTTCAAGGCGTGAAACCCTCGTCTGTGCCGAGGGCCTTCCGCGACGCCGCGATGACCGACTCGCGTGACGGCATCAGCCTGCTGGTGCGTCTCCTCTACGTGTCGATCGGCCTGGTCGTGGTCTTCATCGTGGTGCCGCTGGCTTTTCGCGGGGGCGCGCCGAGCCGCGAGCTACCGCTCGCCTGGCTGGGTTACTTCTCGTGTCTCGGCGTCGGCTTCATGCTGATCGAGATCGGCATCATGCAGCGCTTCGTGCTGTTCCTGGGCCACCCGGTGTATGCGCTGACGGTCGTTCTGTTCACGCTTCTGATCGGCGGCGCCATTGGCAGCCGCATCAGCCGCCGCCTGGGCGACGACCCGCGCCGCACCCTGCGGGTCACGCTCCCGCTGGTCGCCGTCCTCGCGGTCGGCTACGCGTTCGCGCTGCCGCACCTGTTCAGCATGTGGCTTGGATTCGAACGGCCCCTTCGCATCGGGTTGTCGATCGCGCTGCTGCTACCGCTCGGCATCGGGCTCGGCATGCCGCTGCCCGCGGGCATCGGCATGCTCGCCCGGCGCCGGCCGGAACATCTCCCCTGGGCCTGGGCGATGAACGGCGCGACGTCTGTGCTGGGTTCCGTCGTGGCGATGCTGATCGCGCTCACGGTCGGCTTCCGCGCCGTCGTCCTGGCCGGCGCGGCGTGTTACGTGATTGCGCTGGCGCTGGCCCTGTTGATTCGTCAGGACCATCCCGAAAACGCCCGTGTGACAGTCTAAAATAGCCGCCATGCCGGATCTCCACCAAACCAGACGTCGCTTCATGACTCACTTCGCGGGCATCGGTCTGGGCACGCACGCTCGCGCCCGGCATCCTCTGGGCGCGCATGCAGGACGCGGGCGACGAAGACGATCACGCTCGCGATGGTCACCGACGCGCATGAAGCTGTCCGGCCTCGAGCTCACCGAAGACGAGCTCAAGGCGATGGTCGACTCCGCGAACCAGAACCTGACGCGCTACGAGGAGATGCGCGCCGATTCACATTCCCAACGACGTGTCGCCGCCGTTTCACTTCAGCGCGCTCGTGCCGGGCATCGAAGTGAACAAGACGAAGCTGCCGTTCCGCTTGAGCGCGGCGCCGGCGCGTGAAGCGTCCGGCGCAATCTCGAGGACGTCGCGTTCTGGCCGGTGCGCCACCTCGCCGAGCTCGCTGCGCACCAAGCAGGTGACGTCGCTCGAGCTCACCGAGATGTATCTCGCGCGTCTGCACCGCTACAACGGCAAGTTGAACAACGTCGTCACGTTCCTCGACGACGTACGGACGCGCCGAAGCGCAAACGGCCGACGCGGAGATCGCCGCCGGCAAGTACAAGGGACCGCTGCACGGCATCCCCTGGGGCGCGAAGGACATCATCTCGGTCAAGGGCTACAAGACCACGTGGGGATCGCCGGCGTTCAAGGAACAGTCGTTCGACTACGACGCCAGCGTCGTCGAAATGCTGCGCGACGCCGGCGCGGTGCTGATTGCGAAGCTGACGACCGGCGAGCTGGCGAGCGGCGACAACTGGTTCGGCGGGCAGACGAAGAACCCGTGGAATCCGACGCAGGGATCGAGCGGATCGTCGGCGGGTCCGTCGTCGGCGACCGCGGCCGGCTGCGTCGCGCTTCGGCATCGGCACCGAGACCAGCGGATCGATTCTGAGCCCGTCGGCGCGCTGCGGGCTCGCCGGCCTGCGGCCGACGTTCGGCCGCATCAGCCGCTACGGCGTGATGGCGCTGTCGTGGACGCAGGATCGGCTCGGCCCGATCTGCCGCTACGCGGAGGACTGCGCCATCGTCATGCAGGCGATCGCCAGGCCCGACGGCCGCGACATGAGCGTGTCCGACATCCCGTTCAACTGGAACGCGCAGCTCGACGTGAAGAAGCTGCGGGTCGGCTACATCAAGGAATCGTTCGACGAGCTGACCAACGCGAGCGGCCAAGAAGAACGCCGAGCAGACGCTCGAGACGCTGCGATCGATCGGCGTGACGAAGTTCGTGCCGATGTCGGTGCCTGACGTGCCGGCGAACGTCAGCGGGCTCGGCGTCGAGTCGATCGTGTTCTTCGACGAATACGCGCGGGCCGGGCAGATGAAGGAGGCGCGCGGCGGCGGCCGGCCCAACGGCCGGCTCGATTCCCGCCGTCGAGTACCTGCGCGTCGCAGCGCGTGCGGATGATGATGATGATGAAGCTCGCCGAGGCGACGGCGAACGTCGACGTCTACATCGTCGCGTCGAACAACACCGGTGGCCCTCGACAGGCTCAGGGCGAGCGGTGGCGGCGAGGGACGCGGCGCCGACGGGCGCGGTGGCCAGGGCCGTGGCGCACGGCCGTGGCGGCACCGGCGAACCGGCGCGTCCGCAGACGCCCGACGCAGCGCCACTTCGACGATGGCGAACCTCGCCTGCTACCCGGCGATCAACGTCCCGAACGGCTTCACCGATACGGGCTCGCCGACCAACGTGACGTTCTTCGCCAGACCCTTTGGCGAGATGGAGTTGCTCGCGCTCGCGAAGGCGTACCAGGACGCTGCCGGATTCCACACCAGGCGCCCGGCGGCGTTGGATTCAAAGGCGACGGCGTAAGGCAAAAACCGTACGTGGTGTCCGGCTTTAGCCGGACCTACCCCGGCCGGGCGTACGCTCGCTGTAGGTCCGCCTAAAGGCGGACTCCACGTACACCTCTGTCAGCTGGCTATGGAATGTAAGTGAACTTCGTCTGGCCGGTGATGGAGGCCGCCCATCCCAGCAGCGAGCCGCCCGACGGCCGCGCGCGCGCGCTCACACGCACGTAGTAGTCGCGCGAGGCATCGAGCTTCTTCGTATCGCACAGCTCGAGCCGCTTCCACGCCGTCAGCCACTCACGTGCCACGGACTCGTCGTCGGTGACCATCGCGTCTTCGACGCGTCCGTCCACGGTCCGCGTCAACCGGTGCTGGCGCGTCAAGTTGTCGTACTGATCGCTGGTGCTGACAACGGCGGTCGCCACGGTGCGGTCAACCCACGCCACCACGCGAAGCGCCACGTCGAAGCTGAACGTCGTCTTGAGGCCGCTCGAAATCGACTGCCGGATGGCGTCGTCGTACGCGTTGGTGAGCTCGAAGGAGACGACCACCTTTTTTTCGCGCAGGATTGGTGTGATGCGGATGCTGTCCTGCGCATGCACCACGACCATCGTGCCCAGAAGCAAAGCCGCGCAACAACCGAGGGCTCGTCTACTCATCGAAAGCTCCACCGCCGTTTATCCGACCGCACGCTTGGTCCGGCCGGATTCTAGCTCATCTTTCGAGCGTCCAGCCCATCAGGACCCGCAAGGGTCAGTAGCGTAACACAAGTGCCATGCTCGCGCGCCAAAAGGTTAGTCGCCCTGGCGCGCCTTCCCTCGTCGTGCCCGGCTCGTCGGTCGATGTCTTCAGCGTGTCGAACCTTCGCACATCCCAGGCCAACCCCACGCGATTCGTTAAAAACCCGACCGCCCCACCGCCGATGTCGTAGGTCGTCAAGGTCTTAGTCAGGAAAAAGACGCCGAAAATGTCGTCGATGGACAGGTGCATCACGCCCATCCCCGCGACGAAATAGGGGCGCAGTGTGTATTCCGTTAACCGTTTTGGCAGCGTGAGGACAATATTGCCAGTGGCCGTCGTCACGCCGCTGTTAATCACCAACCGCAGCTCGTCCTCGAAAAACCGGGGACCCCACCCGACGTCGCCTTCGACCCCGACGATGTCGCCCAAGACCGCCGCGCTCACGCCGAGCACGCCGTGCCGCTTGCTGGCCGCGTCCCCCAAAAAGAAAGTCGTCGAACCCTTGAAGGTCACGGCGACGAACGGCCGAATCTGCTTTTCCGCCGCCGCCGCAGGTCCTGAGAGCAGCAGCAGCCCGATGGCGAGCGGGCCTACTCGCCGCATCGCCCTACTTGGCGAACAGCCCGAGAAACAACTTCCCGAACGGCGACGCGTTGAGGTCGCCGTTCTCCAGATTGAACCCCTTGGACAGCCCGTCGCTGTTCGCGAGGAGTATCAGGGTCATCGACCGCGCCGGCAGGATGACGACGAGCGACGACGAGGCGTTGTCGCCGTGCCCGAACGACCACACGACTTTTTCGCCGTTGTAGTTCTGCACGAACCAGCCGAGGCCATGCGGCCGGCCGCCGGGCGGGTTCCACGCCTGCGACAACATGTCGAATCCGAGCAGCTTCCCGGCTTTCAACGTCAGATCGAACTTCGCGTACTCGCGCGCCGATGAAATCAAGCCGCTGCCGCCGCGCAGACCCGTGGCCGGATACTGCGACTTCGTGGCGCGCTTTTGCGCATCGACAGCGTACGGCACGGCCAGCCGGTCGAGGATTCCCTTATAGCGGTCGATCGCCGACTGGCCGATGCCCCCCGGCTGCGCCGGCACTCCCACGGCATCGGGGCCCGGCACGGAATCGTTCATCATCCCGAGGCTCTCGAGCTGGCCCGCGAACGCAACGCGGAACGATCCCGCCGGATGGCATTTTTCGACGACCACCTTCAACACGTCGAGGCGCTGCGGCTGGTACGAGTACGAGCCGCTGTCGGACGTGTGCGTCAGGATCTGCCGGACCGTCGCGGCACTGCTCGGATCGCCCGGCGCAAATTTCGAGATGGAATCGTCGAGCGAAATGCGGCCTTCCTGCGCGCACCGCAGCACGAGGGTCGCGGTCAGGGTTTGGGTCAGGCCGTCGGTATGAAACGGTGTGTCGGCGCGGGTCGCCACCAGGCGTTCGACGTCCTGATGGCCGAACATCCGTTCGTAGGCGATGTCGGTCGCGCCGACGATCAGCGCCGCCATCCCGGGAACCCCGGTCGAAACCCTCAGGGCTTCGAGATAGTCGCCAAAACGCGCGAGGACAAGGCTGTCGGCGGCGTGCAACGGCACACCGACAACGAGCGCGGCGACAAGTCCAGCGGCAGCGATTAAACGGCGCATAGTGGCGCGCAACACGCCTGCGTAATCATACTTGATTCCCACCAACGCACGCGCTAGGGTGCGCGGCATGACCCCTGATCTTTTTCGGCGGATCGCCCTCGGCCTGCCAGGGGCCGTCGAAGGTGCCCATATGGGCCACCCGGATTTCCGGGCCAATCGCCGGATCTTCGCCACGCTCTATCCAGACGGCTCTCGGGGGATGGTCAAACTGACACCCCCGCAGCAAAAGGAGTTCATGGACGCCAATCGGGAGGTTTTCACGCCCGCGAGCGGAGCGTGGGGACGGCAGGGCTGCACGACGGTGTTACTCGAAGGGGTCGGCGAAGAGGTTCTGGGCGAGGCCATGACCCTCGCCTGGCGGAACACCGTCAAGGCCTCGGCCAAGACCAAGGGAACGACGGCCGGCCGCGCCGGACGCCCGGCGCGGCGGCGATGACGTAGAGACGCGCGGCCGGCGTTCACCGGCCGTTCGTAACGCCCCGCGCGATGCTTACGACGCGGGCGCCGCGGTTGCCGCGATGATCGCTTTGATCCCGTCGGCGTCCAGCGACTCCACGTCGAGGAGCTCTTCGGCCATGCGCCGGACCGACGCGCGATGACCGGCGATGAGCTGCCGGGCGGTCTCGTAACCCCGCATCACCATGTCGCGCACCTGTTCGTCCACGCGCTCGGCGGTCGCCTCGCTGATCCCCGTGCCGCGATCGGTTTCCCACGGATTGCCGGGTGTCCGAAACGCCAGGGGCCCGAGCGCCGACATCCCGAACTCGCAGACCATGCGCCGCGCGATTTCCGTGGCGCGCTCGATGTCGTTGCCAGCGCCGCTCGTCATCTGCCGCAGGAAGAGCTCCTCCGCGACACGACCACCCATCAGGATCGCGATCTGCGCCTCGAGGTAATCGCGCGTGTGCGTGTGCCGATCGCCTTCCGGCAGCTGCATCGTCACGCCCAGCGCGCGGCCGCGCGGGATGATCGTCACCTTGTGCAGCGGATCGGCATGCGGCAGCAGCGCAGCGACGACGGCGTGGCCCGACTCGTGGTAGGCGCAGGTGACGCGCTCGTCTTCGCTCATCGTCAGCGATTTGCGCTCGACGCCCATCAGGACCTTGTCGCGCGCATGATCGAAGTCCCCATCCGTGATCGTCCCCCGGCCGTTGCGCACCGCGAACAGCGCGGCCTCGTTCACCAGATTGGCGAGCTCGGCGCCGGAGAATCCGGGCGTGCCGCGCGCGATCTGCCGGAGATTCACTTCGGGCTCGAGCGCGACCTTGCGGGCGTGAATCTTCAGAATCTGTTCGCGCCCCTTGAGGTCGGGCGCGCCGACGGTCACCTGGCGATCGAAGCGCCCGGGTCGCAGCAGCGCCGGATCGAGAATGTCGGGACGATTGGTCGCGGCAACCACGACGATTCCCTGATTCTGCGAAAAGCCATCCATCTCGACGAGCAGCTGGTTGAGCGTCTGCTCGCGCTCTTCATGGCTCAGTGAATTGCCGCCGCGGCTGCGGCCCACGGCGTCGAGCTCGTCGAGAAAGATGATGCAGGCGGGATGACGCCGAGCGTCCTTGAACAGCTTGCGGATGCGCGACGCGCCGACGCCGGCGTACATCTCGACGAAGTCCGATCCGCTGGCAAAGAGGAACGGGACCTTGGCCTCGCCCGCGATCGACCGCGCCAGCAGCGTCTTGCCCGTGCCGGGCGGCCCGACCAGCAGCACGCCCTTCGGAATGCGGCCGCCGATGGCGGAGAAACGCTCGGGCTCGCGGAGGAAGTCCACGATCTCCTTCACTTCCTCTTTCGCCTCGTCTACTCCAGCGACGTCCTCGAAGGTCACCGTCGAGGATTCCTTGTCGGCCTCACGCGTCTTGCTCTCGAGCGCCGGAATACGGCCCGTCGTCACACGATAGAGCGTCAGGCCGAGCACCCCGAGAAAGCCGACGCCGAGAAGAAGCGCGCCGTAGCCGTACGCGGTCTGTTCAGGCGCCGAGCGAACGTCGATGCGCACGTTGCGCTTCGCCAGGTCCGTCACGAACGAAGGGTTCGCCGTCACGTAGTTGAGCGGCGCGACCGTGCGGAACGTCTGCCCGGTGCTCAGCTTGAAGTCGAGCGTATCGCCGACCACGACGAGCTCGGCGACCGCGCCGCGATCCAGATGCCTCAGCAGATCTGAAAACGGCACCTGAGCCACGCTCGCCGCCCCGCGGACGCGCATGAGCGCGCCCGAGGTCACCGCCATGAGCAGAAGAACGGCAACACCAATCCAAATCGTGCGTCGAGACCACTTGCGAGCAAACACGTGAAACTCCGTTCGATGGGACCACCCCGTCGATCCGACGGTCCGGGCGGCGGACTCGTGGTGCGTGGGATGTTCCGATGCGTTTGAAAGAAGAGATTTCCGCGAGGGGACGCGGAAATGCCTAGCGATCTTACATAACGCCACTTCGAATGTAAATGCTTTTGTTTGAAAGAGTTAGCCCATCCGTTTTTGTCTCGCGCGGTCATGCTTTTGTCACACTTGCGCCAAACGTCCGACAACGGCCTCCGGTCCAATCAGATAGAAGGAGACCTCGCATGACAACGAAACGTTTGGCTCTCGGCGTCGCGACTGGGGTGTTGGTTCTGGGCGTCGGCGCTGGTGTATTCGCGGTGGCGCAAACTCCGAATCAGGGCCCGCGTCCCGGGATGGGCCGGGGCATGGGACCAAGTAGGCCGATGAGCATGCTCCCGATGCTCGCGCGCGAGTTGAACATCACCGACGCCCAGAAGGATCAGATCAAGAGCATCGCGGAGTCGCATCGCGAAGAATGGAAAGCGCTGGCCGATCGCGGCCGCACGGCGCACGAAGCGCTCCGTCAGTCGGTGACGGCCGAGACGGTGGACGAGGGATTGATCCGTCAGCGAAGCGCCGACGTGGCGGCGGTCGAGGCAGACATGGCGGTCGCGCGCGCCCGCGCCCACGCTGAAGTGTTCCAGATCCTCACGCCCGAACAGAAGGCCCAGGCGAAGACCCTGCAATCACAATCGCAGGAGCGCATGAAGCAGCGCGGGCGAGGACGCGGGGCGTTCGACTTCTGACTTCAGATTTCTGACTTCTCTAGCTGCTGCACGGCCTTCACGACGTGCGCGGCGGAGATACCAAATCGTTCGAGCAGCTCATCCGGCTTGCCGCTCCGCGGAATCTCGCGGACGGCGAGCCGGTGCACGGTGAACCCGGCGCCGGACACCGCTTCGGCGACGGCATCTCCGATTCCGCCGGCGGCGTAATGGTCCTCGACGGTGATGAACCGTCCACCGGTCGCACGGCCGGCGTCAATCAGCCCAGCCTGATCCACGGGCGCCACCGAATACAGATCGATCACCCGCACGAATGTTCCGGCCGCTTTGAGCTGTTCGTACGCCTTCAGCGCCTCGAACACCGTGATGCCGCCGCCGACGATGGTCACGACGTCCTGCGCGCTCGACCGCAGCACTTTCAACCCGCCAATCGGAAACGCCTCGTCGTTCGAGTAGATGACCGGAGTCTTCGGCCGGCTGGTGCGGATGTACGCCGGGCCAGCGTGATTGGCGGCGGCGGCGACGAGACGCTCAGCGCTGACGCCATCGCAGGGATACAGCACCGTGAAACTCGGCTCGGCCCGGAACATCGCGAGATCTTCCAGCGCCATCTGCGACGGACCGTCTTCGCCGATTGAGATCCCCGCGTGCGAGCCGGCCAGCTTCAGGTTGACGTTGCTGATCGCCGCCATGCGAACGAAGTCGGCTGCGCGCGTGAGGAAACAGGCAAACGTCGACGGAAACGGAATCGCGCCCCGCGCAGCCAGCCCCATCGCGGCGCCGACCATCACCTGCTCCGCGATGAAGCTCTGGTAGAAGCGTTCCGGCGCTGCCTTCTCGAATCTCTCACTGAACGTCGAGTTCTTCACGTCGGCGTCGAGCGCCACGACACGCGCGTCGGCTTCGCCCAGCTTGGCGATTGCGGTGCCGTACGCCTCCCGGGTCGCGACTTCTTCCCCCAGCTTGTAGGCCGGAGCCTGCACGGGCTTTGGCGCCGCCTCCGGGCGTGCTGCCGGGGGCTTCTGAATCTGCCGCGCAAGGTCGGCGTCGGCGCCGGCCGGCTTCGGGACGAACTGCTTCTCGAGCTCGGCCAGCGCGCGATCGAGCTCCTCGCCTTTCTTGAAGGCTTTGCCGTGCCATCCGTCCTTGCCTTCGACGAACGACACGCCCTTGCCCTTCAGCGTGCGCGCGAGGATCATCGTCGGCTGCCCGCGTGTCCGACGCGCTGCTTCGAAGGCGTCGAGGATCGCGTTCATGTCGTGGCCGTCGATCACAATCGTGTGCCAGCCGAACGCGCGCCAGCGCCGCGCGAACTGATCCATGTCGTGCCGCCACATCGTGGGGCGGCTCTGCCCCAGTGCGTTCACGTCCGTGATGCCGCACAGGTTGTCGAGCGACTCGGTGGCGCCCATGTCGGCAGCTTCCCAGACCGACCCTTCCGCCGATTCCCCGTCACCAAGCAGCACGTAGGTGCGGTAGTCGGATCCGATGCGCCGCGCATTGAGGGCGCAGCCGATCGCCGCGCAGATGCCCTGACCAAGCGACCCGGTGGCGACGTCTACGAACGGCAGCCGCGGTGTCGGATGCCCTTCGAGATCCGAGCCGATCTGTCGAAGCTTGAGCAACTCGGCGCGGTCGAACGCGCCGGCCTCGGCCCACGCGGCGTACAGAATCGGCGCCGCGTGACCCTTCGACAAGATGAAACGATCGCTCTCGGGATTCCTGGGACTGGCCGGGTCGAACCGCATTTCCGCGAAGAACAGCGCCGCCGTCAGATCGGCCATCGAGCAGCAGCTCGTGGGATGGCCGCTGGCGGCTTCCGACGTGGACTTCAGCGAATCGATCCGCAGCTGGGTGGCGATGTTCGTGAGAGCGGGAATCAGTGTGGAACGATCACGCGGCATGGCGGCGAAGCATATCAGAGCGCGGCGCCGACTTACATCCCGCTCGTGGTGAGCTTGTCGAACCACGAGCTCGTCCTTCGACAGGCTCAGGACGAGCGGGAGTTGGACCACTCGTCGAGCGCAAGGCCGTACCGCGCCGGATCGACTGCCGGATCGTCGAGCGATGTCGAGGCGTGCGCAAGGATCTGCTCGGCGTCGGCGCGATAGTCCGCGCCGGGTGTGATCACCGCCGCGGTGCGATACTCAGGATCGTCGTGCAGCCTCGCCAGCCGGCAGAGGACGCGGGCTGCCTCGCAGCTCATCTCATAGTCGGCGGTGAAGAGCCGAGCGCGCGACCCTTGCATCAGCTCCTCCGCCAACATCGAATACGGCAAGCGTCCGGTGAGCTCGAAAGCGGTCAACAATGCTGACGCGGTGCGCACATTGTCCGAGAGATCGCCGAAATCTTCACCAGGCCGATACGCGGCGGCTACGATTCGTTCCAATTCGTCGATCGCGCGTGGGACGAGGTCCTTCGGATCGACGAGGTGTGAGGCGAACAAACAGGCGTCAACAGCGGCCGCTGCCTGCGCAACGGTTGTCGGCGACGGCGCGGCGGCGAGCAAGGCCATGACGCCGCGTGCGGCATCAGCAAGACGCGCATCGTCGGACACCGTAATCGCTTCGGTGAATGCACGCAGCCAGTCGGCGCGGTCGACAGGTGCCCGATCCTCGTCGTGCTGCTCGATGGCAACAGCCAACGCGTTGCCCAGGACGTCGCACACATCCTGCTGGCCCGTTGCCCGGTATCGGCGCACCAGGAAGGTCAGCGCCGCCGGCGAGAGCGCATCGCCGCGTGCGGCGCGCTCGAGCACCGCCGCGGTCACGCGTTCGATGGTTTCCAAACCCTCAAATTATAATTCTCTGATGTTCGTCGTCCGATACGTGGCGCTGGCGGCGGTCGTCATCTGGCTGGGCGCTCTCCAAGGCGTGCTCGTCGACGGTCGGACGATGCCTGTCACGACTATCCCGTATGTCTGTGGCGCGGTGCTTCTCGTCGGTCTGTTTGCGTTGAAGTTCGTCGGACCGCCGCCTCGAGCGTTTGTGCCGCGAATCGCCACTGTGGTCTTCATGCTCGCAGTGACGTTGTCGGAGCCCTGGTGGAGTTCCGCCCGGACGCCAGCCCTTATCAACGCCGCGCTCGGATTTGCGCTGCTTGCCTGGTACGCGCACGAATGACACACACCATTACGCTCATCCCCGGCGACGGTATCGGCCCGGAAGTTACCGAAGCGGTCGTCCGCATCGTCGGCGTATCGGGCGCGCAGATCGAGTGGGAGCAGCATCTCGCCGGCGCGGAGGCGGTCGAGCGAACGGGCGCGTCCCTGCCGAACGAGCTCATCGACTCGATTCGCCGCAATCGAGTCGCCCTTAAAGGCCCGGTGACCACACCGGTTGGACAGGGCTTCACCAGCGTGAACGTCGGGTTGCGCAAGACGCTCGATCTCTACGCGAACCTTCGTCCCGTGTGGAACCTGCCGGGCGTCCAGGCCACCTTTAGCGGCGTCGACCTCGTCATCGTCCGAGAAAACACCGAGGATCTGTACGCGGGGCTCGAACACGAGGTCGTGCCCGGCGTCGTTGAAAGCCTCAAGATCATCACCGACAAGGCGTCGACGCGCATCGCGGAGTTCGCCTTCGACTACGCGCGGCGCCACGGCCGGAGGCGCGTCACCGCGATTCACAAAGCGAACATCATGAAGCTCGGCGACGGTCTGTTCCTCGAATGCTGCCGCCGCGTCGCCGCCGCGCATCCCGACGTGCAGTACGACGAGCGGATTGTCGACGCGGCGTGCATGCACCTCGTGATGCGCCCGTCGCAGTTCGACGTGCTGCTGCTGCCGAATCTGTACGGCGACATCGTGTCGGACCTGTGCGCCGGCCTGGTCGGCGGGCTCGGCCTGGTCGGCGCCGCCAACCTCGGAACGGAGCTGGCGGTGTTCGAGGCCGTCCACGGCAGCGCGCCCGACATCGCGGGCAAACATCTGGCGAACCCGACGGCGCTGCTGCTCTCGGCAGTGATGATGCTGCGGCACATCGACGAGCGCGCCGCGGCGGACCGGATCATGGCCGCGCTCGGCGCCGTGCTGGGCGCCGGGGTCGTGCGCACGCACGACCTCGGAGGGACGTCATCGACAATGGAGTTCGCAGACGAAGTGGCGCGGGCGATCGTCTAAACACACAGGCGCACCGTGCTATATTGCGCCTGGCATCAATGCTCGACGATATCGCCCAGGCGGTCCTCGCGCGTGAGGAGATCCTCAAATACCCGCGCGACCAGGTTCACGCCTATCTCGACGAGCTTCGCACCACGCAGCGCCACAAGTTCTATCGCGCGCTGCAGCATCCGCTCTATCCCATACTTCGCAAGATCGAGCGCAAGCACGAGAACCTGCATCATGTGATGGCGGCCGTCCGCTCCCATCGGATCGTCTACGCGTCGAATCACAAGAGCCACACCGACTACCTGGTCGAGCCCCTCGTCCTCGACGACAACGGGATTCGCCCGCCGCTCATGACGGCTGGCATCAATCTGTACGGCGGGCCGCTCGGACTGCTCAATCGCCACGTCACCGGCGCGATTCCCATCCGCCGCAACAGCAAGGATCCCGCGTACCTGACTACGCTCAAAGCGTATGTCGCGGAGATCGTCAAGAAGCACGATCTGTTTTTCTATCCGGAAGGCGGGCGCAGCTACAGCGGCGAGCTGAAGCCGGCAAAGACCGGCATCCTCAACGCGGTGCTCAGCGCCGGACAGCCGGATCTGGTCATCATCCCGACCTCCATCTCGTACGATCTCGTGCTCGAAGACCACATCCTGGCGCATCAGCGCGTGAAAAAGCGGCAGCGCCCGTTCACGCGGGAGCTGGCGGAGATGGTGCGGTACGCCGTCGGCTACCGTTCGCGCGCGTTCGTGACGTTCGGCGCACCGATCAGCGTCGCCGACCGCGACGTGCATTCGCGCAGCGACGTGCTGGAAGTGGCGCGTCTCATCCGCACGCGAATCGGCGCGCAGTACAAGGTGCTGCCGACGGCGCTTTTCGCCGCCGCCATGCGTCCCTCGATCGTGCGCCGCGACCTCGTCTCGCGCATCGACCGCCTGATCGAGGAACTGGTCGCGCGTCACGCGAACCTCGACCTCACGACGGGCCGCGAGGTCGTCGCGGCGGCCGCCGAACCCCTCGAGACGCGCGGCGTCGTCGTCGCCGAGCGCGGCCGCTTCCGCGTGCGCGAGCGCACGGTGCTGCGCTACTACGCGAAGACGATCGAGCACCTGTTCGCGACCCCCGGCCGTCCGCATTAGTTCATGTTCGCGAGCCTGTCCAAGGCCTTTTTCCACGCCCTCTCCCGCAGCCGTACGTTAAAGAAAGTCGCGTCACGCTACGGCATGCGCCGGCCGACCAGCTTCGCGCGCCGGTTCATCGCCGGCGAAACGGTGGCCGAAGCGATCGACGCCGCCCGTGCGCTCGAAGCGCGCGGTATGAGTCATACGCTCGATCTCCTGGGCGAGAGCGTCACCAGCCTCGAGGGCGCGGACGCAGCGACCCGCGCGTACATCGCGGTCATCCAGGCGATCGTCGACGCCGGTATCGAGCGGAACATCTCGCTCAAGCTCACGCAGCTTGGCCTGGATGCCGACAAGGCGAGCGCGGTGGACAACCTGCGCAAGATTCTCGAACGCGCCGAGCCGGCGGGGTTCTTCGTCCGCATCGACATGGAAGATTCCAGCTACGCCGAGGTGACGCTCGAGGTGTTCGAGACGTTGTGGCATCACGGGCATCGCCAAATCGGCGTCGTGCTGCAATCCGATCTGTACCGCAGCGAACGCGACCTGCAGCACCTCAACGCACTCGGCGCACGCGTGCGGTTGGTGAAAGGCGCCTACCGGGAAGCGAAGACGGTGGCCTATCAGCTCAAGGCGGACGTCGATCTGGCGTACGCCCGCATGCTCAAGACGTTGCTCTCCGAGGGCACCTATCCGGCGATCGCCACGCACGACCCCGCAATGATCGACCTGGCGCGTGAGTGGGCCCGGACACATGGCATTGGTCCGGACCGCTTCGAATTTCAAATGCTGTACGGCATCCGTCGCGACCTGCAGGCGAGCCTCGTAAAAGAAGGCTTTAGTCTCCGAATTTATGTGCCTTTCGGCCGCGAGTGGTTCCCCTACTTCATGCGCCGGCTCGGTGAGCGCCCGGCGAATGTCATGTTTGTGTTACGCGGAGTGACCAGTGAACGTGGCTAACAGGTCTCAGCTGTTGGCAAGCTGAACACCCACTCTACACGTCGCCAAACTGGGCACATCGTCGCAACCCAATCCCGTCCAACAACTTAAACGTACTCAGCGATTTCGGCACAGCTCTTGATATCACCTGAACCGCCGCCAGCGTCTTTTAAGTGCGGCTGTTCGGGAGGAGCAGGAGGACATGGTCACGAACTATCCCCAGTCGATCGCGGCGTCTCACCCCCTCGCCGGCCAGAAGAACGAAGAAGGGTTCAGCGGCCGGGTCATGGATTGGCTGCGCCAGACAATGTGCGGGCTGCATGGGCACGATACGCTGCTGCAGTTCGAGCAAGAACGGATGTTTTTGCGCTGCGTCTCGTGCGGTCACGAAACTCATGGATGGGAGATCGAAACGGCTCGCCCGGCTGTCCGGCTGCGTGTCGAGGCCCCGCGGAAGGCCCTCGCGGCTCGGCAACTTGTCAGCGAGCGGAAAATCGCGTAGCAGAACAATACGCAGCGCGTACGCCTAGTAAAAGATCTAGGCTCGCATCCCACCGGATCGAGCGAACTTCTCCGCCAGTTCCACGAGCACGTCGCGGCAGACGAGCACCTCCGCGACGTTCACATACTCCTCCACCGAATGAAGACCCGCACCGCCCGGTCCAAACAGGACCGACGGTGTCCCAGCGTGCCCGAGTACCGCCGCGTCCGTCCAGAAGCTCGCGCCAACCACGTCCGCGCTCCGGCCGACAACCGCAGCGAACGCATCCGCGAGCAGTGTGGGTACTGGGTGATCAGCCGCGACCTCGTAGGCAGGGCGCCCGAACACCGATCGCGCGTCCGCGCGAAACGACGGATCCTCCCGCGCGAGCGCTTCGAGAATCTCGCGTACCTCGTCGAGCGGCGCCGACGCGGACTCGGTCGGCAGCGTGCGCCGCTCCATCGTGAGCCGCGCGCGATCGGGGTAGCTGCTCAATTCGTGGCCGCCTTCGACGAACGACGCATGCAGCGACGCCGTCCCCATTCGGGGATGCGGCGCGCGCGCCTGCAGCGCGCGGTCGAGCGACTCGAGCCGCGTGAGGACGCGGCCGAGGCGAAGGATGGCATCCTGACCATCTGCCGGACGGCTGCCGTGGGCGGCCTTGCCGGCGACATCAACCTGGATCCACGCGAAGCCCTTGTGGCCGACGGCAATCGCCAGATCAGTCGGTTCGGTCACGACGCCGGCATCGGCGCGCCACGTCTTGACGAGCGCGTCGGCGCCGATGCTCGAGTGTTCCTCGTCGACGACGGCGGCGACGATCAGACGTCCAGACGCCGGGCCACCGCGTTTCGCCACCACGCGCGCAGCATCGATCATCGCCGCCACGCCGCCTTTCATGTCCTGCGCCCCGCGGCCAAAGAGACGGCCGTCGCGCTCGACCGGCGTGAACGGATCGATCATCCCGGTGACACCGACCGTGTCCGTGTGCCCGCAGAACATCAGCGCGGGTCCCTTGGTGCGGCTTTCGAGCACGCCGACGACATTCGGTCTGCCGCCGCCGGCATCCTCGACCGAGACGTCGAGCCCGATCCGGCGCATCGCGACGGCGACGGCATCGGCGATCTCGCGCTCGCCAGGTGCGCCGGGTATCAGCGTGGGGTTGACCGAGTTGATGGCGACGAGATCGCGAAGCAGGCTGATCGCAGGATCCATGGGCGTCTTTCTCTCTAATGCTATCCTCGCTGCGAGATGTCCACCAAGCGAGTGATCGCCATCACCGGCGCGTCGGGAGGCATCGGCTGCGCGACCGCGCTGCGGATGACGCGCAGAAGTTTGCGCGGAAACCGCTTCGCTGACGGATGAATCCCACGCTCGATCGCGTCATCGACATCGCTCGCGCGGTTCGCGACGCCGGCGGCCGGGCCCTGATCGTCGGTGGCTGGGTACGCGACCGCCTGATGGGCCGCCCGGCTGGATCGAATGTCGATCTCGAGATCTTCCGGATCGCACCCGATCGCTTGCGGCCGCTGCTCGAATCGTTCGGGCGGGTCGAAGCGGTCGGCGAGAGCTTTCAGGTGTACAAGCTGGGCGACATCGACGTCTCGCTACCGCGCCGCGACTCGAAGGCCGGCCGCGGCCATCGCGGATTCGTCGTGGTCGGCGATCCCGACATGTCGATCGAAGAGGCGGCGCGCCGGCGGGATTTCACGGTCAACGCCATCTCCTGGGACCCGCTGACCGAGCAGTACTTCGACCCATTCGACGGCCGGGACGATCTGCAGAGTCGCTGCTTGCGAATGGTCGATCCGAACACCTTCCCCGACGACAGCCTACGCGTGCTTCGGGCGGTCCAGCTGGCCGCCCGATTCGATTTCGTGCTCGACGACGCGACGCGCGACGTGTGCGTGACGATTCCGCTCGACGATTTGCCGTCCGAGCGGATCTGGGGTGAGTTCGACAAACTGCTGTTCGCCGATCGGCCGTCGATCGGATTCGCGCTCGCGATGGACCTCGGCGTCGTCGCCAGGTTGTTCCCCGAGCTGCAGGCGCTCGCCGGCTGTCCGCAGGAGCCGGAGTGGCATCCGGAAGGCGACGTCTGGGTCCACACGCTGCAGGTGATCGATCGCGCGCGCGGGCGCATCGACGACCTGTCACGACCCGAAGCCATGGCCGTGATGCTCGGCGCCGTGTGCCACGACCTTGGCAAGCCGGCCACGACGGCGTTCATCGACGGACGGATTCGATCGATGGATCACGAGGAACAAGGCGTGGCGCCGGCTGCGGCGTTCCTCGATCGGCTGAAGGTGAACGCGATCGACGGCTACGATGTGCGGCGGCAGGTGCTTGGAATCACGGCCCAGCATCTCAAGCCGGGTTCGTGGTTCAAGGTGCGCGACGAGGTGGGCGACGGCGCGTTTCGGCGACTGGCGCACAAAGTCGATCTCGAGATCCTCGCGCGAGTCGCGAAAGCAGATTGCGAAGGCCGCGAGCCGGGCCGGTTCGACTGTTCGGCGATGGACTGGTTTCTCGAACGTGCGCGAAGGCTCGGCGTCGAACATCGGCCGCCCGCGCCCATTCTGCTGGGACGCCACCTGCTCGAGCTGGGGCTGAAGCCGGGACCGCGTGTCGGCGAGATCTTGAAGGCGGTGTACGAGAAGCAGATGGACGGCACCGTGACGACCCTCGAGGACGCGATCGCCGAGGGCAAGCGGCTGCTGTAGCCCCACATTCCTGCCGATGCTGCGCGCGATTCTCGGCTCACCCTCAACCTGTTGATCATCGCAGCGCCGCTGGTCCTCATCGGGGCTTACGCGGGCAGCCTGATCTATCGTGCCGGCCTGAGGATGGCTGAGCTCGGATCGATGCGATAATTGGGCGGATGGGAGACCTGAGCGATCGCCTGATCTCCGAGCTGGTGGACGCGGTTCGTGCCCAGCTGCGCAAGGAGTCGTCGGACCGATTGCGCGATGTCTACCTGGTGGGCGACATCGAGAAAGACACGGCGCGCACCTGCATCGAGCGGCTGCGCGAAATGGCCCACGACAACACCCGGCCCATGACGCTCTTCATCAACAGCGCCGGCGGCAACGTCACCGACGGGTTGGCGATCCACGATGCGATCCGCCACATCATCAGCCGCGGAATCGAGGTCACGATCATCGTGCAGGGGATGGCGTACTCGATGGGATCGATCGTCCTCCAGGCGGCCAGCGAAGGACGGCGGCTCGCCTTCCCACATTCGTGGATCATGATTCACGAACCCGCGAAGTGGGCCGGCTGGCAGTCCACGACCGCTGCGGCCCAGCACCTCGAGCGGCTCAAGCAGATGCAGGATCAGATCTACAAGATCCTGTCGTCGCGCTCCGGCAAGCCGCTCCGGCAAATCATTCGGGACACCAAGCGCACCGATTTCTATCTCGATGCACAGAAGGCGCTGGAATACGGTTTGGTCGATGCCATCGTCGCGGGTGAGTTGCCTGAACCCAAGCCCGCCAGCCTCGAGACCATCGACGCGCCGCATCTGGTTCCGACGCCGTCGCGGCCGCCCGATGCGGAGGCTGCGCGGGAACGGACCAATCCGGGAGATGAAGAGGCAGGACGGGCAGGCTAGGCAGGAAGGTTTCCCCTAGTTCCGCGACGCGCGCCACTCTTCCAACAATCGCACAGCATTCCCGCCGACCGAGTGCAGGCTTGGCGCCCAACCAAGCGCGCGGGCGCGCGGACTCCGGACCACCTGATCCAGCGCGAGCGCGTCCGCGTACGGGCCCATCTTGTGCCGCGCTTCCTCGATTGGCACGTACCGCACGTCGGGCTTCACCGGCACGTGCGGCTTGATCGCTTCCACGACGTCGTTGACGCGCTCGTCGCCCTCGTCGTTCGCGTGATAGATGCCGGACGCATCCTCGCGCGCCACGAGACGCGCGTACAGATCGGCGAGATCGCGATCGTACACGAGCGGCCACCGGTTGTTGCCGTCTCCCACCACACGCACGAGGCCATTGCTGGCTGCCGAGAACAGGTCGCAGATCAGGCCGGTTCCGCCGCCGTACACGAGGCCGGGCCGCACCACGACCGTGCGCAGCGTGTCGCTCGCGGCCGCGAGCACGAACTGCTCTTGTTCCGGACGCCACGAGACGAGCTCGATCGGATTGATGGGCGTGTCTTCGGTAGCGGGATCCGAGGTTCGACCCAGGATCGACATGACCGACGTATAGATGACGCACCGGGGAGGCGAGGTCACGTTCGCGGTGCGCGGCTTGCGCGCCGCGGCGATCATCAGTTCGAGCGCCGCCCGCTCAATCGCCGGCCCGCGTCCCGATCGCGCGTCGAACGCGGCGTGGACGTAGCCGTCCTGACCGTCGAGCGTTTCCCGGAATGATTCAAGGTTCTTCAGGTCGCCGACAATCGGATGGCCGCCCCGCTTCGCGACCCGCCGTGCTTTTTCCTTGTGACGAACGAGCGCGGTCACGTCGTGACCGGCGCGCACCAGCGAATCCAGTACGGCGGCGCCGATGGTGCCGGTCGCGCCAGTCAAAAAGATCCGCATGCGAGCCGTATATCATAGTCCACTCGTGGCCCGCGACACGCTCGTCGATTTTTTTCACGATCTCTCTCGCGCCCGCGGCGAGTTCCTCGCGCACGACGACGGTTTTCGCAGCCGCTCGTACACCTACGACGAGGTCGGCCGCGCCGCGCGCGGGTTCGCGGCGAAGGTGCACGCGCTCGGCCTGCGGAAGGGCGACGCGGTCGTGTTCTGGAGCGAGAACCGCCCTGAGTGGATAGTCGCGTTCTGGGGTTGCCTGCTCAGCGGAATCGTCGTCGTGCCGATTGACTATCGCGCGTCACCGTCGTTTCTGACGCGTGTCGGCGAGATCGTCAAAGCCAAGCTGCTGCTGATCGGCCAGGATGTGCCGCCACTCGACGCGCCGCCGGCCACGCCCGTCTGGAAGCTGCACGAACTCGACTGGGACGAACGCGAGCCGCCGGCCGTGTCGATTGCCCGAGACGACGTGGTCGAGATCATCTTCACGTCAGGCGCGACCGCGGACCCCAAGGGCGTGGTCATCACGCATCGCAATGTGCTCGCCAACATCGTGCCAGTCGAGCGCGAAGTCCTCAAACACCGCAAATGGGGCACGCCGTTCTATCCCTTGCGATTCTTGAACCTTCTCCCGCTCAGCCACATGTTCGGCCAGGCGATGGCCACGTTCATCCCGCCGATGATCCCGGGCGTGGTGGTCTTCATGCGCGGCTACAACCCGGCGGAAATCGTGGCGCAGATCAAACAGCGCCGCATCTCGGTGCTGGTCTCGGTGCCGAAGATTCTCGAAGTGCTGCGCGAGTACCTGGTCGTGCGCGAGCGCAGCGCCCAGAACGCCGCGCAGCGAAGCGGAAAGCATTTCGCGCTTCGCTGGTGGATCTACCGCCGCGTCCATCGCCTCTTCGGCGTCAAGTTCTGGGCCTTCATCGTCGGCGCCGCACCACTCCCCCCGGAGCTCGAGGCGTTCTGGGGCGAGCTGGGGTTCGCCGTGATTCAGGGATACGGACTCACCGAGACGGCGCCGATTGTCACGCTGAATCATCCATTCGGAACCAAGAAGGGATCGGTTGGCAAAGCGATCGCCGGCGTGGACGTGAAGATCGCGGCCGACGGCGAGATTCTCGTGCGCGGCGAGAACGTGACGACCGGATACTTCAACGCGCCGACCGACACGGAGCGCGCCTTCGAAGACGGCTGGTTCCATACCGGCGACGTCGGCGAGTTGAGCGCCGACGGCCAGCTCTATATTCGCGGCCGGAAGAAGGAACTGATCGTGACGCCGGAAGGACTGAACGTCTTTCCGGAAGACATCGAACGCGTGCTGAACGACCTGCCGGAGGTCCGCGACTCTGCGGTCATCGGCGCGCCAATCGAGCCCGGTGGGACGAACGAGCGTGTGCATGCCGTGCTGGTGCTCGAGCCAGGCGGCGACGCCGACGCGATTGTCCGGCAGGCCAACGCCAGGCTGGACGAACACCAGAAGATCCGGCGCGCCCTCGTCTGGCCACAGGGCGAGCTCCCTCGCACCGAAGGCACGCGCAAGCTGAAGCGCGCGGCGATCCGTGAGTGGGTCGCCTCCGGTGCCGCGGCGCCGCGGATCGGCACGCAAGGCGGCGACGTGCTCGCAGCACTGGTCGCCCGACATGCGGGACGAACGGATCTGTCGGCGTCCACGACGTTCGACGAGCTGGGCTTGAGCTCACTGGATCGAGTCGAGCTGATGGTCGCCCTCGAAGATGCGTTTCAGACGCGAATCGACGAAAGCGCGTTTTCCGAGGCTCGGGATCTGGGGCAGCTGCGCGCACTCGTGAATCGCGCGTCCGCTGGAGAGCCCGCGGCGGCGGAACCCGTGGATTTTCCGACCTGGAACCGGTCGGGGCTCGCGCGGGTTGTCCGGCGCGTCAACCTGGCGCTGTGGATCATGCCGCTGGCGCGCGTGTTCGCCTGGCTCACCATCACGGGACGCGAGCATCTGGCGGGCCTCGAAGGTCCCGTCATCTTCGCAGCAAACCATCAGAGTTTCATGGACGGACCGGTCATCATGGCCGCCCTGCCCGCGCGCTGGCGCTACGCGGTGGCGCCGGCGATGGGAAAAGAGATGTTCGCCGCGCATTTCTTCCCCGCCCAGTATTCGCGCCGCGAGTGGTTCCTCAACAGCCTGAACTACTACCTGGCGTCGCTGTTTTTCAACGCGTTCCCGCTTCCACAGCGCGAGGCCGGCGCCCGCCAGACGCTTCGCTACATCGGCGAGCTCCTGGGCGAAGGGACTTCGGTCCTGATTTTCCCGGAAGGCCGCCGATCCGCAACAGGGGTCATCGACACGTTCCGCCCTGGAATCGGGATGATCGCCTCTCGATTGCGAGCTCGCGTCGTCCCCGTCCGGATTGACGGCCTGCAGCACGTGTTGCGGGTGGGGTGGCGGATGGCGAAACCCGGGCGGGTTCGCGTGACGTTCGGCGCGCCGCTGCAGTTGACCGGAGATGACTACCAGGCGCTCGCGGGACGGGTGGAAGCCGCGGTGCGGCAGTTATAGCCCCCCGATGTGCCATAATGCTTTCTTGAGAAAGGTACGCTAGCAGGTTGAGCAAGGACGATCTCATCGACATGCAGGGCACCGTGGTCGCGGTGCACAGCGGCGGGTTATACCGCGTGCAGTGCGACGCCGGCCATGAGGTGCTCGCTCAGCTCAGCGGCCGCATGCGCCGCTTCCGCATCAAGGTAGTCCCGGGCGACCGTGTGACCGTGGGCGTCTCGCCCTACGATCCGGTGCGCGGCATCATCACCTTCCGGGCACGCTAGCCAGAACGAGTTTGAATTCCAACACAACCGATAGACAACCTGGCCACGGCGGACACCATCGCCGCCGCGGGAGCGGCCCGCGCCGCCAGGGGCAGAAGACACAGCGTGGGCACAAGGATGCTCGTGCTCACACCACCCCGGCGCCATCGCGGCACCAGGGGCCCTCACTCGAGCCGACGTCCTGCGATGCGACACCGGTGCCGTTCACGACCCTCGCGTTGGATGCCCGCCTGCTCGAAGGCGTCCGCGATCTGGGATACGTCGAGACACGGCCCATTCAAAGCGCGGTAATTCCCCTCGCACTCGGGGGCAACGACCTCATCGCCTGCGCCGAAACAGGGACGGGGAAGACGGCGGCGTTCGTCGTACCGACGCTACAAAAACTGCTCACCACCCCAACCCACGACGAAGCGGCGCAGCCTGTGAGGGCTGCAAAATCACGCGTCCTCGTGCTCGCGCCGACCCGTGAGCTTGCGGTCCAGATCGAAGACGAAATCCACGGCCTTGCCTACCATACGGGCGTCACGAGCGCGGCCGTGTACGGCGGCGTGGAAATGGGTGCGCAGGAGCGCGCCCTCAAGGCCGGCGTGGACATCATCGTCGCGACGCCTGGACGCCTGATGGACCACATGCGGCAGCAGAATGCCGACCTCACGGCGATTGAGCTGCTCGTGCTCGACGAAGCCGATCGGATGATGGACATGGGCTTCTGGCCCGACGTCCGCCGCATCATCACCGCGCTGCCCGCTGAACGGCAGACGCTCCTCTTCTCCGCGACGATGCCCGACGAAGTGGTGCGCGACGCGATCGAGATCACGCGGCAGGCGAAGTACGTGCAGGTCGGCCAGCGCAGCGCGCCGCCGAAGAGCATTACGCACATCGTCGAAGCCGTGGCGTCGGGAGCCAAGGTCAAATGGTTGATCGACCATCTGCGCCGGCCCGAAGGCCCCGTGCTCATCTTTTCGCGCACGAAGATCGGGGCCGAGCGGCTGGCCCGTACCCTGGCGGCCGCAGGCGTCCGCTGCACGGCGCTGCACGCGGACCGCAGCCAGGACCAGCGGCGCAAGGCCGTGGAAGGGTTCAAAGGCGGCAAGTACAACGTGCTGGTCGCCACCGACGTGGCCGCGCGCGGCCTGGACATCGACGCGATCCACACGGTCATCAATTACGAGGTGCCGGACTCTCCCGACGCTTACGTGCATCGGGTCGGCCGGACCGGTCGAGCCGATGAGGTGGGGCAAGCCATCACGCTGGTCGCGCCCGAAGAGCGGCGCGCGCTGGCCTATCTCGCCAAGTCCGTTGGGCTTCGTTTAGAATGACAAGGATGTCCGATCCCCTGACCGCCCCGCCGACAAGCCCGGCCGAACCGGTCCAGTCGGCGGCGGGTGTCGAGGCGCCGGTCGTATCGGAGGCGGTAGCGAAGTTCAAGTCGTGCCGCTGGCGTCGGCCGCCCGAGGATGGCCCGGAATGCTGCGGCCATCGCGACGTCCTGCCGATGGCCGGCACAACCGGCTTCGACCCCGAGGCGTGGTGCCCGGATTGCTCGTTCTACAAGCTCCGCCGGACACCCAAGAAGCGCAGCCCCGACGAGTACAGATACTAGCCATGGCTGAATGGCTAATAGCTAATGGCTCTTAGCCATCAGCGATCAGCCATCAGCCATTACTCTGAAAACTCCTTAGCCAGCTCGACCCACTCTCCTTGCGGCGCGAGCTGTTTGTACGCGCGCCAGTGCGGCCGGGCGTCCTGCGACAACCCCATCTTCTCGAACGTCACCGCCAGGTAGAAGTGGCCATCCGCGTAGAACGGATTCAGCCGCAGTGCCTCGCGGTAGCACGACTGGGCTTCGGTGAACCGCCCGAGATCGTGATAGATGTTTCCGAGGTTGAAGTGCGCTTCGAAGAAATCGGACTCGAGGCCAATCGCGCGCTCGTATAGGGCCTGCGCTTCCACGAGCTCGTCGCGGCTGTAGTGGATGTTGGCGAGATTGATCAGCGCCGCCACCAGGTACGGATCGAACTCCAGCGCTTTGCGGTAGCCCGCTGCCGCCTCCCCCATCGTGGACTCGTCGCCATCGTCGAGCGCGGAGGCGGCTCGAAAATACTCTTCGGCGCGCGCCGTGTTCTGTTCGGGAGTCGGCTGAATCGAATCGGGACGTTGCGGGGGCGCCTTCGTTGCACCCGACGGCCGGCGCAGTTCGATGACCCGCGCCGGCGCAGCGTCCAGCCGGAAATCGAGCTCGAGCTGGCCCTGGCGCGAGGCCATCAAGGTGCGAACGATGCTGCGGAACGTGGCGCCGGCGGTGAGCCCTTCGTTGGCCTGCCGGACGATCCCGAGATCCGGAAAGGCAAAAAACGTGTCCGCGTTGCTGCGCAGCACGGGCCGGAGCACCCCGCATTTCACGAGATAGCGCACGTGATCCTCGCGCAGACAGCGGTACCGCGCCAGCAGGTCGCGCAGCGCATGGTACTGCTGCCTCAACACGTCCGCGGTCGGCACCTGCGCGATGCGGCAGAACTCCTCTTCGGTCAGGACCCGAACTTGCAGCTCCTCGGCCCGCTTGAGTTTGTTGCTCTTGTCCTGCAGCGCCGGACCAAATCCTTCGGCACCAACGACGAGCATGGTCGTGCGCGCGTTGACTTCATCTCCCGTGGCGCCTCCCAACTGCGCGACGAGTGCGCGTGCCGCCTTGCGGCCCAGCGAGCTGAGTTTGCCGGTGAAGACGACGAGTTGTCCCGAGAGCGGCTGCGATCCGGACAGGTCAGGCGAGGGTGAACGCAAACATCCTCCCGACTGAAGTGCTGGGGCGAAGGAACGGGACTCAAGATGAAGGAGAATGAGAATGAAGTCAAGAGAATGCTGCTAGCCGGCGACATCGGCGGCACAAAAACGTTGCTCGGCCTCTTCGACGCGCTGCCGGTACGTCCGCGGGCGCTGGCGAGTCAATCGTTCGTCACGCTGGACTACGACGACCTCGGTACGATGGCCGCCGATTTTCTGGCCGCACAGCACGCACGCGCTGACGCCATCGAATCCGTCTGCTTCGGCGTGGCCGGTCCGGTCATCGGCGAGGCCGCGGAACTGACCAACGTACCGTGGCGGATCGACGGGCGCAGGGTCGCGACGGCGCTCGGGATACGACGCGTCGCCCTCCTCAACGATCTACAGGCGATGGCTCACGCCGTGCCGGTGCTGCAGGGACACGAGCTTCATGTGCTGCAGGAGGGCGATGCGATCCGTGGCGGAAACATCGCGCTCATCGCGGCCGGCACCGGACTCGGTGAAGCGCTGCTCCACAACGTCCGCGGCCGCTTCATCCCGTCGCCTTCCGAAGGCGGCCATGCAGACTTTCCCGCGCGAACCGAGCGGGAGATTCAATTGGTGCGCGATCTGACCGCGCGGTACGGGCGCGCCGAAGTCGAGCACGTCGTGTCGGGTCGCGGGCTCCTGAACATTCACCGCTCCACCCACACGCAGCCATGCGCGGCCGCGATCGATCTCGACGACGCGGATGCGCCGGCACAGATTTCGGCAGCAGCGCTCGAGCGCGCCTGCGCGCAGTGCGTGGAGGCGCTCGATCTGTTCGTCGGCGCGTACGGCGCCGAAGCCGGCAACCTCGCGCTGCGAACCGTCGCCACTGGGGGCGTGTTCATCGGTGGCGGCATCGCACCCAAGATTCTTCCGGCGTTGACCGCCGGCACGTTCATGCACGCGTTCCGTTCGAAGACGCCGCTCGATGCGATGCTCGGAGCGATGCCGGTGAACGTGATCCTCAATGCGGAGTCCGGTCTACTGGGCGCTGCCGTATTTGCCGCCGACCAATTGATGATGTAACAAATTAAGACGAAAGTCGGACGCCTGTCCGTGCTGTCCGCTACGTGCACAGACAGCAACGTCACCGAACGAACAGCAGCGACGCGCGATCTGCACACCAAAAACATCCCGTCCACCTCGACTGTACGGGTGTAGTGTGGTGGTGCATGATCTGGTTTTTTGTTCGCGACAGTGAACGCCTACGGTACGAAATCACACGCGGTCGATCCGCTGTCGGGTACCGCGTGGTCATCACGCGGCCAGACGGCACCGAGTCTGTCGAAGAAGTGAAGGAACCCACCGAGCTCATCGAACGATCCGTCCAGCTGATGAACATGCTCCGCAGCGACGGCTGGAAAGTCGCGTAAGCGGTCCGCATCCCAGAATCTTTCCACAAGCTCGATCAGCCACGAAGTCACAAAGACACGAAGAAGAGAACAGTTCCTTTTGGGTCTTCGTGTCTTCGTGGCAGATCAACGGGTCGCTAGTGGTTGTCGCCTCTCCATCGACGCGAGCAGCGCCATTGCGCCGCCCCGGTCGTCGGCGCCGGTGATCGCCGGTCGGTCCAGATAGTATTTCCGCGTCGGTCCTGCGCCCGTCCCCGCGCACACGTCGATCACCGTGCCATCGTCCCGAATGTGCGCAGCCAGCGCGCGCCAGGCGCGGTCGACGACCGGCCGGTACGAGCGATCGATCCATCCGAGCCGGATGCCGCGGGCCATGGCCGTGAACAACATCGCGGTTGCCGTTTCTTCCCGATACGCGCCCGGCTCGTCGATGACTTGCCGCCACGTCCCGTCGGGCGCCTGCATCAGTTTCGCCGCGGCCATCTGACGCCGGTAGATTGCGAGGATCGCTGCGCGCTGGGGATGACCCGCGGGCAAGGCGGTCAGCGCCTCGGTCAACCCCATCGCGGCAAAGCCATTGCCGCGGCCCCACGCAGCCGGGCCGTCTGTCGCGTGATTGAAAAGGCCATCGTCGCGCTGAAGGCGGGCGGCGGACGTGGTCAGCAGGCGGGCCGCGACGTCGAAGTCCTGCTCACGGCCCTGGCGCCGGCCTGTGCGCGCCAGGGTGGTGGCCGCCATGAACATGTCGTCGGTCCACCCGGCGCCGTACTGCGCCACTCCAGGTGACTTTTCCGCGGCGGCCAATCGGGCGCCTTCATCGGCGAGCGGCGTGGCCGCCTGATCGGCCAACTCCGCGAAGACGATCGTCCCGGCGACCGAGGTGAGCTGAATGCGATCGCCAAACAGCTTCCGGCCGTCCACGAGCCACGGCCGAATCTGATCGAGCACCTTTGCCCGGAGAGACGCATCGCCGGTGGCAGCCGCGAGCTGCAGCGTGTTGACCCAGGCCACCGCCGGGATGTAGCTGATCGACGGCGTCTCCGGGTAGCGTCTGGCGAGGACGCGGGCAATCTCGATCGGATCGCGTCGGACCCTGGCGTCGATTGTGCGGTGCAACTCCGACGCAGCCACAGTTGTCGTGAGCAGTTTTTCGAGGGCGGCAACCGCGGCTGACGCCGGGATCGATTCCACCTGAACACCTTCGAGCTGAAGCGTGCCGGCCCCGCCGCCGACGACCACGACGAGATCCGGCGCCTGAAACGTCAACCATCTCGAGAAGGACTCTTTGTCCTCCGCTCGAAATCGAGGATAAGGGAGCGCGCTGGTGATCCATCGATCGCGAAGCGCTCGCGGGGCTGACGTCTTCAACCAGCGGACGGCGGCGACAACCGCGTCGGCCGCGATCGGATCGTCGGCGCCGACGAGCACCAGTCGGCGCTTCACGACGGTTGGATCGAACGCGGACGGGTTCTCGAGCGTGAGAATCCGCGACTCGTCGGCCGCCAGACCCGCGGCGCTGACTGTTTGAGGCTCGCCGGGAAGCGCGGCAACGGCCGCGATGTCGGACTCGAGCGAGAGCGCCGCCCCGAGGGCGGCGCAGGCGAGCGCGGCGCACAGCATCCGCGCAGTCTACGACGGTTTGTGGTGGTGCACGCGCGGGAGCAGATCGGCGGACGGACGGGCGTCGACCGCGGCACTCCACCCGACGATAGCGGTGGGCGGTCCGAACATGACGATGACGAGCCCGTCGCGCGGAGCATCGGCGACGGCGGCGCCCCTATCGATCCGCAGGCCTCGCGCCCCACCCTCGACGAGAGCCGCGGATCTAGCGGCCAGCGCCGTCGCGCCAAGGCGCCGCAGCGTCGCCGCGCGCCGCTGGCACCGCGCGTACGTGTCCGGACCGCCGGTCATCACATCCCGCGGCAAGTCGACCGCTGGTGCGGGCGGATCACCGATGTCGACGGCCCACATCTGGCGGCGGATCGTGAGCAGGTCTTCGGGGTCTGTGATTTCCTCGTGGCGGAGGAACTCCGCCCACGCGCCGTCCGGCGTGTCCGCGAAGTAATGCGCGGGACCGTCGCCATCTGCATGCCATCGCCCCGCCGGCTGACGCTGGTCGTCCCACAGGAACGGATACCGGGCGTCGACCTGCCGGAAGACGATCATGTGGCCGTCAGCGTTGTCAGGCTGCGGGCGAGCGCGCGGACCCGCACCGGTCCGTCTTCGTCGGGGTCCCAGTCGCCCGCGAGGATCGCGGCCGGCGACCGGTTCTCGAGCGCGGTTCGTTTTCGGTGGAACCAGCGGCGAATGCCGATGTCGTTGTAGGACCCGGCCAGGTCGCCGACGACGAGCGCCAGGAAGTGGAGGCGAGCGGCGATTGGATCGGGTGTGGTCCGCTCGCCGCTGGCATAGCGCTTCAGGCTCGAGGCGGAAATACTCAGGAGCGACGCGAGATCCTCCGCGTCGAACACACGCGCGAGACCGCCCCATTCGAACTTGGGCACCGGCGACGCCTCCAGCGCCGCCACCATCGTTTCGAGCAGCTCGGACACCTCCGCCGCGGTGGGGACCGTCACGTTATTGAGCTCGTCTGCGGCGCCGGCGGCAATCCCCGCCCGGCGAACGCGGTTCGCCAGATGGCGAACCGCGGTCACGTCGCTGCGCGCCACCGCCCCCGGCTCGATGAGGCCCATCGCCTCGGCCCGCCGCGCGGCCTCGAACAGCAAGCGGGGCGACACATCGACGATTGGCGCCGCCGCCACGCTGGACCTACTTCGGGTTGTTGACATTGTCCAATTGTGGTCTGTTTTTTGTCCGATGTGCAAGCTGATAGAATCCGTCGCTTGGACCATCGCGCTGGGAGCGTGTCCGAGAACGTCCACACGCTCCCAGTAGGCCGGCGTCGCCGGCAGAGATCCTTTCGTTCAGGACGGAAAAGCGCGCGAAGCGCGCGCCTACGAGGAGCCCGTTCCACAATTCGGTCGGGCTCCTCGTCGCAGAGAGGGTGCATGCGCATCGGAGTCTTGAAGGAGACCAGTCCCGGCGAGCGGCGCGTCGCACTCGCCCCCGAGTCGTGCAAGAAACTGGTGCAGGCCGGCTACGAGGTCGCGATCGAATCGGGCGCCGGCGAGGCCGCGGGATTCTCGGACGCCATGTATGCCGAGGTCGGCGCCACAGCGCACGCGGATCCGGCGGCGCTCGCGGCTGCGAGCGACCTGGTGCTGAAGGTCAACGCGCCCCTCGCGGCACCCGCCGGCTCACGCGACGAAGTGGGCTGGATGCGGCGCGGATCGATCTCCCTCGGTTCCCTGATGCCGCTGCGCAACCTCGAAACGGTCCGCGCGCTCGCGGCGCACAAGATCACCGCGTTCGCCACCGATGCGATTCCGCGCACGACGCGCGCGCAGCCGATGGACACGCTGTCCTCCATGGCCAACATCGGCGGCTACAAGGGCGTGCTGCTCGCGGCGGTGGAGCTCAATCGCTACTTCCCGATGCTGATGACGGCCGCCGGAATGGTGCGCCCGGCCAAGGTCTTCGTGATCGGAGCAGGCGTCGCTGGATTGCAGGCCATCGCCACCGCGCGCCGTCTCGGCGCGAACGTCGTCGCGACCGACGTCCGCCCGGAGGTGAAGGAACAGATCGAAAGCGTCGGCGCCAAGTACGTCGGCATCGAGCTGAAAGACAGTGCCGCGGCGGGCGGCGGCTACGCCAAGGAGCTCTCGGCGGAAGATCGAGCACGCCAGAGCCAGCTCCTCGCCGAGGAGTGTGCTCAATCCGACGTCGTGATCACGACGGCGCTCATCGGCGGCGTCTTCGCCCCGCGACTCATCGGCGCCGACACGGTCCGGACGATGAAGCCCGGCTCGGTGATCGTGGATCTCGCGGCCGACGGCGGCGGCAACTGCGAGCTGTCGAAGCCCGGCGAGACGGTCCACGTTGGCGGCGTCACGATCGTCGCCCCGCTCAACCTTCCGGCCACGATGCCGTTCCACGCGAGCCTGCTGTTCTCGCGAAATCTGACGGCATTCGTTCTGGCGTTCACGAGGGACAAAGCATTTCAGCTCGACTTCAGCGACGACATTCAGCAGGGCGCGCTCATCACGCACGACGGCGAGGTGAAGCATGCCCGCACGCAAGAGGCGCTGATCAAAGCGGGCCTGTAAGGGCGAAAGGAGACGCTGTTGGATTTCTGGCCGACTCTCTACGTCTTCGTGCTCGCGACGTTCATCGGGCTGGGCGTGATCCGCCGCGTGTCGCGGCTGCTGCACACACCGCTCATGTCGCTGACCAACGCGATCTCCGCGATTTCTGTCGTGGGCGCGATTCTCGTCACCGGTCGCGACTATCCGCTGCGCATCCGCGTCCTCGGCGCGATCGCCCTCTTCGCCTCGATGACCAACATCGTCAGCGGGTTCCTGATCACCGATCGGATGCTGAAGATGTTCAAGACCGACAAGCCGGGTCGGCCTGGGGGCGGCGCATGATGTACGGCGTCAGTCAGTTCGGGTACCTCGTCGCGTCCGCCCTCTTCATCTTCGCGCTGCACTGGATGAACGCGCCCACGACCGCCCGCAAGGGCGTGTACGCGGGCGTGGCGGGCACGGCCATCGCCATCCTCGTCACCTGGGCCGACCCGACGGTCGTTCATCATCTCTGGATCGTCGTCGCCATCGTTGCCGGGTTCGCCGTCGGCGTGCCGCTGTCGCGCGTGCCGCTCACCGCCGTGCCGCAGCGGACCGCGCTGTCGCATGCGTTCGGCGGCTGCCGCGGCGGGCCTGGTCGGGTACGGCCGAGTACTATCTTGAGCGTCGCGCAGCATCCGGAGCACCTCACGCCGTTCCGGATGATCGCGCTCATCGCGGAGGTCATCCTCGGCTACCTGACGTTGACCGGCAGCCTGATGGCGGCCGGCAAGCTGCAGGAGGTCAAGTGGGTCCCGCAGCGGCCCGTCACCTATCCCTTGCAGAACGTCATCAACCTGCTGCTCTTCGGTATCGGCGATTGTGCTGGCCGGCGCCATCGTCATCAATCCGACGGCACCATGGGCGCCCATCGTCTTCGCGGTCATCATCGTGCTCGCGCTGCTCTTCGGCGTGCTGCTGATCATTCCGATCGGCGGCGCCGACATGCCGACCGTGATTGCGATCCTCAACTCGTACGCCGGCCTCTCTGCCGTGGCGATGGGCTTCGTGCTCGACAACAAGCTGCTCATCACGGCGGGCGCACTCGACGGATCGAGCGGCCTCATCCTCGCCATCATCATGTGCAAGGCGATGAATCGCTCGTTCGCCAACGTGCTGTTCGGCGCGTTCGGACAGGTGCAGCAGGCCAAGGCCGGCGGCGAAGAGCAGGTCTACAAGTCGGAGACGGCCGAAGGCGCGGCGCAGGTGCTCGAGCAGGCGAGCTCGTGGTCATCATTCCCGGCTACGGCATGGCGGTGGCGCAGGCGCAGCACAAGGTGCGCGAGCTCTACGATCAGCTGAAGAAGCGCGGCATCACGGTGAAGTTCGCGATTCATCCCGTCGCCGGCCGCATGCCCGGGCACATGAACGTGCTGCTGGCAGAAGCCGACATCCCGTACACCGATCTCGTCGAGATGGATGAGATCAACCCCGACATGCCGCAAGTCGACGTCGCCCTGGTGGTCGGCGCCAACGACGTCGTCAATCCGGCGGCGCGAACCGACAAGACGAGCCCGATCTACGGCATGCCCATCATCGATGCCGACAAGGCGCGCAGCGTCTTCGCGATCAAGCGCAGCAAGAACCCCGGCTTCGCGGGCATCGACAACGAGCTCTATTTCTCGGATCGCACGTGGATGCTGTTCGGCGACGCAAAGAACGTTCTCGGCGAGCTGGTCAAGCAGTTCGCGGGCCCCGGCATGCACTGATTCACGCAACCGTCCGGATTCGGTGGGCTTCGCTGTCTCCCACATAGAGCGTGCCTCGAGCGTCGACCATGACGCCATGCGGGCGCGACGAGGCGCATCGAAGGGGTTCGGGCTCAGGACCATCGCCTCGCTGACCGGTGCCGAGCACCGTTCGAATGATTCCCGTCCCCAGATCAATCGAACGAATCACGTGATTTTCGGTGTCTGCCACGTACAAGATGCCCCGCGACCATGCGAGGCCTTTTGGCCCCGCCAGTGTCGCCAGCCGGGCCTGTCCACCATCGCCCGTGTACCCCTGCTCGCCGGTTCCGGCGACGTGATGGATGGTTGAGGCTCTGGCATCGACGCGGTAGATCGCGTTGCCTTCCCTGAGCGCGAGATAGAGATTGCCGCGCGTGTCGAAGGCGATGGTCCTCGGACCATTCAACGGCGCTCCCGAGAGCGGGACGCCGTCGGGGGTCGGCCGCCTCTCCCCGGTACCGCCAAACGTTTCGATGACGCCAGTGGCGAAATCCACGTGTCGGATGCGGTGATTGCCGATGTCGCAAATCAGCAGCCGGCGGCGGCTTGGATCCACGGCGATGCTGTGCGGCTGGCGCAGCTGTGCGCGGGTCGCTGCGCCACCGTCCCCGGAGAATCCGGGCTGACCGGTGCCGGCACACGTGGAGATGATCCCGGTCTTCCGATCAACTTTTCGAACGACATGATTGTCGCGCTCGGCGATGTAGAGGTTCCCCGCCCGATCGAACTGGATCTCGTGCGGCATGTTCAGCGACGCTTCGGTCGCGAGTCCCCCGTCGCCCGCGTAGGCTCTTTGTCCGTTGCCTGCGACGGCTGACGTTCTGCGCGTACGCAGATCGAAGCGTCGAATGCGTTGATTATCCAGATCGCAGAAGTACAGCGCGCCGTCCGGTCCGATCACGAGCCCGTACGGGTTGTTGACTTGCTGGTCGGAGTACCCCGCCACGCCTGTGCCGATCAGCGTTTTGACGGATGCCGTCGCCGCCACGACCGGCGACGGGACCAGCAGCATCAACAACGTCTTCAGCGCATCGCGTCGGATCATGAAAGCGCGCTCACAGGAACCACGCGGTCAGGAAGATGCCAACCATCGCGAACGCGAGGCCGATCTTCACGATGGTGCCGATGACAAAGCCGATCCAGGCCGCAACCCCGGCGCGGCCGGCGCGCCGCCAGTCGCGCTGCACCGTCAACTCGCCGACCACGGCGCCGGCGAATGGACCGATGATCAATCCCGGCAGCCCGAAGAACAGGCCGGCGAGCGCCCCGATGGCGGCTCCCGCCGCGGCACGCCGCGTGGTGCCCAGCCGTTTCATGCCGAGCGCCATCATGGCCACGTCCACGAAGTACGTGGCCACCGTCAGGATGCCGAGCAGGGTGATCGTGAACACGCCGACGCGCGCGAAGCCATCCGCCCAGGCGGCCAGCAGCAGACCGGCGAAGATCAGAATGGTTCCGGGGACGGCCGGGAGAACGACTCCCACCAGCCCGACGACCACCAGGACGATGGCGAGGGTCCAGATCACCACAGCATGATGAGCGTTTGACCTGGCTCGTGCCAAGGCCACGTGGTCGCGCCCGCAGCATCTTCGCGATCTGCAGCAGGCGCCGCGGGATGCCGGATCACAGTCGATTGAAGCAGACCAGCGCCTGAAAGGCCGCGACGGCTGACGCGACGATGAGAACGCCGCGCCCCCGAACGCCGCCGTGTTTCCACATCACGGTCGCGCCCCAGATCGCCATCAAAACACCGAACGGAACCACTGCCAGCGCCCGGTCATCGGATCGCGCATGCTCAAACATCGCGGCCGCGAGCGGACCGATGAGGCAACCCGCAACAAGCGCCGGGCGGATGGCCTGAAGTGCGTCGTTTTCATCGGTTCTTCGGATCGCCGCATACACGCCGACCGACATGGGCACCACGCTCGGCGATAGGAACATGCCACACAGTCCCGGCGCCCCGGGCGTCAGAAACAGGTGCGACGGCGTAAAGAAGTCTGAAAACAGCCCAGCGACATTCCCGAGTCGATGCCAGTTGGACAGGCTCTGAAACCACACGACCGGATTGCGAAGGTGCGCCGCATGGAGAACCCATCGGCCCCATGTATCGGGATACGTGCCCGGATGCCTCGCGTACCAGAGCAACAGCGGCAGCAACACCGTCATCATGGCAGCAGCGGCCGGAATGCCGTCGCGGATTCGCCATCCGTCGGCCCCACGAAACGCGATGAGGGTCACGACCGCGTACATCGGCATCGCAAGCGCCGCCGATGGCTGCGTATACGCGCTCGCGGCCAACGATCCCATCCCGGCGGCGAGCAACCACCGCGCTCGTGTCGAGGAGGGTTGCGCAAGGGCGGTGACGCCGATCGCCCACCCCAGAATGAACGGAATCGGCCAAATCCCCTCCGGTGTCGCGATCCGGCTGAACAGTGCATGCGACGGGGTGCACAGGAGAAGGAGCGCTCCCGCAATTCCAACTGCAGGCCGCCGGAACCACCACACCGCGAGCACATATATCAGCAGCGCGTCGAGCGCTCCAAACGCTACGGCCGCCCACCGCGCAGGGAGTGACGCAGAAGGCGCCAGCTTCATGAGCCCGACGGTCGAGTACACCGGCAACGGCTGCAGCCACAGCGGCCCATCGACATGGAAAAAGAGCGGCAGCGTGCGCCCGTCTCGATCGCGGCCTCCGTTTTCGAGAACACTGTTTGCGGCCGCCTGTATTTGTTCTTCCGCCGGCCGATGCGCCGGAGCAGCGATCGTCAGACCGTACAAGAGGGCGGCACAGATCAACACCGCGGCAGCAGCGAATCCGCGCGTCAAGCCGGTGCCGGTCGTCACCGGCGATAGACGGCGAGGACTGCCGTTCCATCAAGCTCACGAATCGGCGTCGACGGCCATCCGGCAAAGCGCTGGTCGCCGGCCAAGGCGAGGGCCGTCGTTCCCCGGCAGTCGGACGACGTCGTCTCCGCAGTGTTGGAGCGGAGCCAGACCGTGCGTGTCGCGAGATCCAATCGGCCAGACGCGCGCGTGTAGAGATCCCATTGATCCTTGAGGTAGTAGATGCCAGCGTCGAGAATCACACAATCGTCGGACCGTGAGACGGAAAACACCTTGTGAATGGCACCTCGCAGGTTCCCGCCCAGCTTTGGGGCGGAGTCGAAGCGATAGTGACCGAAGTACCTGATCGAGAAAAGACTTCGTCTGAACTCCACACAGCACGAGGAGCGCGATCGCGCAGGCCCGTACGGCGCGCCGTCGGTCGTTGAGCATCGACTCGGCGCCGCAAGTCGCTGCGAGAATCGCGAACGGGAGAAACGTGAGCCATCGTTTGACTTCCGAGTTACTGACGAATGCGGCCGGTAGCGGAGCGAACAGGAGGCCGGCAGCGAGCACTAGTGACGTATCGCCTTTCAGCAGCCGACCGGCGCGCCAGACGCCGGCGGCCATCAGCACGCTGGCGGGCAGCAGAAAGTAACCGGCGGTACGCGTCGAGAAGCGAAAATCCGCGTCGCCGGAAAAAAACAGCTTGTCGAGGTTGTAACAGTCCCACCAGGCATCGACGTGGCTGATGGCGTTTGCGCCGACAAACCCTCCCGATCCAAGGTTCTTGTTGTACTCCCCGTGCGTATAGTACCCAGTCAGTCCGACGAGTTGCGAGGGATGGAACGCAAACCAGGCCGCAAGCGGGATCAGGGCGATCCCGAACGCGGCGGACATGGCAAAGAGATCAGTTCGTGCGCGGGGCCACGGGCGACTACGCGACACAATCACGAGAGTGACCAGGAAATACACCGGCATGATGATGAGTGCGGCGATGTATGTGTACATCCCCAAACCGAGACAGCATGCCGCGAGCACCGCATCGCGCCGCCGGTGCTCCTGGATGTAGCGCACGATGAACACCAGCCAGACGAGCACGACGGTCACAGGCGCAATTTGCATCGTCGCAATGCGGCCCTGCTGGAAATGCGCAGGCGTCAGCATGAGCAGAATCGCGGCGATCACTGCCGGCCGCGTCCGGTCGAACAGCTTGAAAACGACAAGGAACATCAGCGCGACATTCAGGACCGCGGCACTGGCGCTCGGGACGCGCATGAGCGTCTCGGAGAACGGCTGCACTTGCATGAGAGCCGCGGCCCAGTAGACCCAAACGGGATCGCGCACGGTGCGACCGGCGTCCTCCGGAAAGTACAGCGGCAGCAACTCGCCGTCCGCGTTTCGTGCCGTCGTTGCAAGGACCAGAGCCTCGCGCGCTTGAGATACTTCCTCGATGGACAGATACGGTGGGTTTGAGCCGAGTTGGCGGAAATACAGAAGCGCCGCCGCCACGCACAGCGCCGAGATCCAGGCCACAAGCGACAGGCGCCGATGCAAGCGCCCAACAGTACATCAGCCGTCACGAGTGCGCAATGCGACGACAGGCACCTGACTGCTCTTCAGGCGACTCGGACCATACGATGAGGATAGAATCGGTACTCATGCGGATTACATTGAACGGCGATCGGTACGAGGTCGAGGCACCGCTGACGGTCAGCGCGCTGCTGGCGCGGCTCGACATCGATTCCCGCCGCGTCGCCGTCGAGCACAACCTCGTCGTCGTCAAGCGCGGAGCTTACGACGCGACGGTGGTCAAGGACTGCGATCAGATCGAGATCGTCAATTTCGTCGGTGGAGGCTAGCGCCCGTGGACAGGTTCACGATCGCGGATAAGACGTTCACGTCGCGGCTCATCGTCGGCACGGGCAAGTATTCGTCGCCTGCGGTCATGGTGCAGGCGCACGAGGCGTCGGGCGCCGAGATGATTACCGTCGCGGTGCGCCGGGTCAACATCAGCGATCGCTCGAAAGAATCGCTCCTGGACTACATCGACACCGCCAAGTTCTTCCTTCTGCCGAACACCGCCGGGTGCTATACGGCGGACGATGCGGTGCGCACGGCGCGGTTGGGGCGTGAAGCCGGGCTGTCGAACTGGGTGAAGCTCGAGGTGATCGGCGACGAGCGCACGCTGTTCCCCGACAACGAGGCGCTGCTCGAGGCGACGCGCGTCCTGGTGCGCGAGGGATTCGTGGTCCTGCCGTACACGAACGACGATCCGATCGCGTGCCGCAAGCTCGAGGATGCCGGCGCGGCGGCGGTCATGCCGCTCGGCGCTCCCATCGGATCCGGGCTCGGCATTCAGAACGTCAACAACATCCGCATCATCCGCGAGTTTTCGCGCGTGCCGGTCATCGTCGACGCCGGCGTCGGCACCGCGTCGGACGCGTCGCTGGCCATGGAGCTCGGCGCCGACGGCGTGCTGATGAACACCGCCATCGCGGGTGCTCAGAATCCCGTGGCGATGGCCGAGGCCATGAAGCTGGCCGTACGCGCCGGCCGCCTGGCCTATACAGCCGGCCGCATTCCCCGAAAGATGTACGCAACGGCGAGCAGCCCGGTCGAAGGCCTCGTCGGCCGCTGAGAAGCAAGCCGCCCTATTTGGATACCGCCGCGACGCGCCTCAGCTCGTCGAACCAGGGTGGCTTTCAGAAATCTGCCGCTCCGGCTCGGTCGAGTCGAGGCGATGCGTCCAGAGCTCGGCCTGACCGCGGCGCCCTCTCGCGAAAATCAGGCTTCGGCCATCCAGCGACCACAGCGGCATCAACGGCCAGCGTTGGCCCCTCGACCAACTCCATCACCAGCGCGCGCACCTGGGCGCCGTCTTCAAGCAAGCAGAAACGCCAACGCGTCCGGCAGCCGGCGCGCCCAGTCGTCTTCCGAGTGGCGGCCGCGCGGATCCTCGACGTAGCGAAGCAATCCGTTCTTGCGCCGCCACCCGCGCCGCGTAAGCACGCGCGCCAGACGCCGGGTATTCCGCAGCGTGCCTGCGCCCTCGTAAGCGCCGACGTCGACGTACACGCGACCCTTGGACCCCGTCGCTTCCTGGACGACGTCGAAGATCCGGCCCTGGCCGAACCACAGCGCCGGACTCATCACGCCGGCGGCACCAAATACCTCGCCGCGCGCCACGAGCGCATAGAGGCTGATCAAGCCACCCATCGATGATCCCAGGATCACGGTCGATTCCCGGCCGGGGCGCGACCGAAACAGCCGATCGATCCGCGGCTTGAGCGTGTCGGTGACGAACGCGAGATACGCGTCGCCGTCGCCGCCGCCGTGACGCCGATCCGGATAGGGACTGTACTCGACTGATCCGTTCCGTGCCGGCGTGATGCACGCCGACGACAATCGCTTCCACCCCGCGTTCGGCCAGCTGCTCGATCGCGCTCTGCAGCTCCCATGTGCCGGCAAACGCGAGCTCCGGATCCGACAGATTCTGCCCGTCCTGCATGTACACGACCGGAAAGCGGTCGCGGCCCGCGCTGTACGACGGCGGCAAGTACACGTCGATATGCCGCCGGTTGCGCAGCTGCGGCGACCACACATGATTGAGTGTCCGAACCGTCATTCGACCGGACGTTCGGGCGGCGGCGCGGTCGCGAAGAAGTCGCGATAGTAACGCTCGGTGTAGTCGGCGACGAGCGCATCGATGCGCGCGGGATCCGGCGAGGCGACGATCAGGCCGGCGTGGTGCGGCTTCCGAATCCGCACGCGGATCTCGGGATCGGTGAACGGGGACATGTCCGGCTCGGCCTGGCGCGCGAGCGACAACACGATCGCGGCACAGTCCTGACGTGGAGGCGGCACCGTGTACGTGCCGTCTTTCCCGGCGATGTCGATTCGTGCCCACTCGCGCCACAGGTTGATGCCGGTCGCCGCCTCGATGGTGTCCGCGATGAACGCGCCGCCGACGCGCGCGGACGTCTCGAGAAACAGGAAGCCGTTCTCGCCGCGAATGAACTCAGTATGCGAGACGCCACGGCCCAGACCGAAGCCGGCCTGGAGCTGTCGATTGGACTCGAGCAGGGCCCGCGCCTCGTCCGACCCGTCAGGCAGCCGCTTGGTGACGAAAATGCCTCCCTGATGAGCGATTTCCATGGGCGGCCGGCCGTACTTGAACGCCACGCCGAACACGACTTCCCCGCCCCAGACGATCGAGTCGACGTGATACACGTCGCCCTGGACGAAGCGCTCGAGCACGCACTCGGCCCGCCGATCCCCGGCCGCCTCGAGCGCAGGCCACAGCTCGTCGCGATCCTGGATTTTCTTGATGCCGATTGCGGCGGCGAACGATCGCGGCTTCAACACCCATGGCGGCGGCACCCGCGCCGCCCAGTCGGTAACCACGTGATCGTTGAAGACAGCGGTGAACTCGGGGACGCGCAGTCCGATGTCGCGCGCCGTCACGCGCATCGCCAGCTTGTCGCGAAACCGGCTCGCAACGGTTCGGCCGAAGCCCGGCATCTGCAGATGCTCTCGCAGCATGGCGGCGATCTCGACGTCGAAGTCATCGAGTGCGGCGATGGCATCGAGGGCATGCCGTTGCGCGATGGCCGTCACGGCGCGGCGGTACTGGGCCTCGTCGGCCTCTCGAGGCACTGTGTGGATTTCGTCGATGGACTCCCGCGGCCATGCGGCGTCCGCCAGCGAGTCGGCGGTCAAGAGCAGGACGCGGCATCCCTGCTCCCGGCACTCGCGCAAGAACGCTTCGCCCTTCAGGTAGGTCGCGATACAGAGAATCGTCCGCATGTATACTGCCCTGCCGTGAGCGAGCTCACCCTTCGACAAGGCTCAGGGTGAGCGAGTCGAACGGCCGCCTCCTCCGACCGATCATGCATCGAGAATCTCATCGCTGGTATTCCCATCGCCTCGGCCGGGAGATGGGCGTCGTCGTCCACGGTCACTGGGGCTCGCCGCTCCTCATGTTCCCGACTACGGGCGGCGACGAAGGCGAGTACGAGCGCCAGAGCCTGATTGGAACGATTGCCGGAGCGATTGAATCCGGCCGCGTCAAAACGTTCTGCGTGAACACGAACAACGGCGACTCGTACGGCAACAGCGGCGCCCATCCCTTTCATCGGAGCTGGATGCAGCATCAGTACGACGCGTACATCCGGCACGAGGTGGTCCCGTTCATCCGGCACCATTGTCAGTCCGGCGACATCGGAGTCTGGACGATGGGCGCGTCGCTGGGTGGGTATCATGCGGCCAACACGCTCTTCAAGTATCCGGACGTCTTCAAGCGCTGCTATGCACTCTCGGGTGTCTACGACATGAGCCGGTTCATGGGCGGCATGTACGACGACAACTTCTACTTCAACAATCCCGTCGACTATCTCGCGAACGCCTCGGACCCCTGGATGCTCGGTCACCTGGCAAGCTGTGACATTCACCTCGCGACGGGAACCGGGCCGTGGGAGCACGCCGGCGAGTCGTACCGGCTGTCTCACATCCTCGCGAGCCGCGGCGTCGCGCATCATCTCGACGACTGGGGACCGCTCGGCGGCCACGACTGGCCGTACTGGAAGCATCAAATGCAGGTGTACCTTTCGGAAGTTGGAACTTAGAAGTGAGAGCTTAGAAGTAGAGCATTCTCCGTTTTCGCAGCCCTTCTCACTTCTACTTTCTAACTTCCTACAGGCCGAACTTATCCATCAGATAGCGTCCCCGGCCGATGACCTGCTCGTCGTCGATCCACACGTCGCAGACGCGCGTGAGGACGTCGATGTGCGTGCGCGACTTCCAGGGCGCGCCGGTCTGGCTGCCGTATGGATCGCCGAACGCCAGATGGACACCAGGAATTTTTTCGTCCTGGAGGAGGACACCGATCATCTCGTCGAGCGCGATGTTGGTGCCGAAGGCGAGCTCGCCGACGCGGTCGCTGTGCTCGTCGGTGTGACAGTAGTCCCAGAATTCGCGCTCGAGATCGCTGCGCGCGCAGCTCGCGGCGTGCAGCCGTCCGCCTGCAATCTCGAGCCGCAGCGGCGTGGCGCTGAGATCGCCGTACTTCGGCCCGAAGTAGTCTCCAGCGGTCCCGTCGCAGACGAACACGCCGTCGACGCTGGCCGGCGTCGTGAACACTTCACCGGCAGGCAGGTTCGACCAGTAGCGGCGGTTGATGAGACCGCTGGTCTTGACCCACGTCAGACCCGGATCGAAGGTCGCCGTCAACGCCGTACCACCCTGCGACGTCACGCGCAGATGCCGGGCGCTCCGCATCCGTTCGCACAGCCGTTGACTCAGTTCGTCGACCAGCTTGTAGTCGGCGCGCATTCCCTGCCGCATGATTTGCGACGTCACGCCAACCATGTGCGCGTAGCGCATGCCGCGACGTTCGACGAGCGACACGATTTCCATGCGCGCGCTCAGCTCGCCCTGTCTCGGCTGGATGCACAGGATCCCGGCGTCGGCGCGCTCGAGCGCGTCGAGCACGGCCGGAGGCGCCTCTCCCAGCGGACGATCCGCCACTTGCTCAATGAGGACGCCATCCCAGGGAGCGCCAACGTGGTCGAGCGCGGCGGCAAGACTGGCCGCCACTTCGCCGCTCGCCTCGTCGGCGATCAGCGCGACGCGTTCGTCGGGCCGGATGCCGAGACACACCTCGACCGCGTTGCGGGCGCCCGGCTCGAGATCGGCCGATGATGATCCGAACAGCATCGAATTCATTCTAACTTCGTACTTCTGACTTCTGACTTACCACGAATGCAGGCACCTGGCCGCCGCCCGACGTCACGTTGGCGAGGCCTGTCGCGCTCAGCCGGGTGAGAAATCCTGCGAATTTCCCTCGGAAGACATATGGCGCCAGGTCCACGAGCATGTCGCGCATCGTCACACCGTCACCTTCACAGATGGGAAACACCTCGCGGCGCACCGTGATCCGCTCCTGCGCCACCCACCCGCGATCGCGTTCGCGGACCGCGCGGTCGATCGCCTGATCCCATGCGCGCTCGTCAGTCTCCCAGCCCAGCGTGACGCCCGTTCCACCGTATTCGTCGTTGGGCTTGATCACGAGCGTGTCGCGCTGACGCCTCAGATACGGCAGCAGGTCGAACGACTCCCCGTCTCGCGACACCCGGCGCTCCTCGATCAACACCGTCCACGGAATATGACGGCTGATCACCTCGCGCTCCTCGGCGGTGAACAGCGAGGCGTAACGCGGATCCGTCAGTACCGCGAAGAATGCCTTCTTGTGCGGAATCTTGCAGCGGAGGCTGTTCGCGACGCAGACCGCCTTGTCCGCATACGCGTCGAGCAGCGCTCGACAGTCGTCTTCGCGCGCGACGATGTCGTTGATGAGGACGCGGCGATACACCAGATCGACACGCTCGCCGTTCGCGAAGAGCCCGCTGCCGCGGCGGTAGTCGAGATCACGCGGGTCGCAGATCGTGGCCGGCACGCCCGCTGCCACGAACGCATCCCGCATGATCTCGAACTCGCTGAAGGTGGGGACTTCCCGCCAGTCGACGATTGCGACACGCGGATGCGACGCCGTACCGCCCCATTCGCCGTAACTCGCGATCAGGGCGTCGAGAACCCGCTCGACTGGCGTGAACAGGCGCGCACCGAACCGCTCGCGAAACCGCGCCATCAGCGTTTGCTCGTCGAACAATTTCGCCAGCCCCTGACTGTAGCCGGCGCCTGCCGGTGATTCCCCGTTGTACTCAGCGAACTGCAGCGAGTCGGACTGGATAAACGCGTCTGCACGCGCCGTGGTACTCGCTGTGTGATATCCGGGATCGATCCGCGCCAGACGGATCTCGGCCTCGCTCAGCGCCAGGTCGGACAGCATGGCGGGATTGTCGATGGCGGCCCGCGCAACCCGCTCGCCGAAGATCCACAACAGCTCGACGACGGATCGAACCCGCGCCTCGTCGTCGGCGTCGAGAAAAAAGGGACGGAGAAACGGACAGAGGACGCGATCGCCGAACCGCAGCCTTCGCGCCCGCATCTGGCCGGCGAGCGACGCGCACAGCTCCGCCGCGTCGACATCCTGCAGAAGGGCGTTCCAGGCGGCGATCGCGTTCGCAGTGGACACGTCGGCTAGACAGGACCGTTGCGGCCGAGCCCCACCATTTCGGCCCATCGCGGCCAGGTGTTCTGGGGGGAGCCGTTCAGCGCGCGATCGATCACCAGGTCCGCCATCTTCTGCACCGCCATCTCGAAGTAGTGCGGTGTAATCCGATCGCGCTCGAAGTCCGGCGCCGGGTTCAGAAAGTCGATGGCGTACGGCACGCCGTCCTGCACGGCGAACTCGATCGTGTTCATTTCGTACCCGAGCGCCAGGTTGAGCGTGGTCGCGTCGCGGACGATGCGCGCGCCGAGGTCGGCGGAGAGGTACTCGTGATCCACGAGGTAGCGCCGCTGATGGGGATCGTAGGCGACCGGAACGATGTCGGTTTTGCCAAAGGTGAAACAGCGGACGTACTGGTCGAATCGGATGAACTCCTGCAGCGTCATGCAGTACGGCGCGGTTCCGTCATACGCGGCGATCAGCTCCTCGCGATCGTGCACCTTGTAGACGTGCTTCCAGCCGCCGCCCGAAAACGGTTTCAGAATCGCCGGACGGCCGACGTAGTCGAGCAGACCGTCCCAATCGATCGGATAGCCGAGGTTGTGCAGCGATTCTGCGGTCAGATCGATGTCAGGCGGATAGCCCTTCTGCGGCAGCACCACGGTTTTCGGCGCCGCCACGCCAAGCCGGTGCGCGACCGAGTAGTTGAAGAACTTGTCGTCCGCCGTCCACCAGAACGGGTTGTTGATGACGTAGGTGCCCTCGAGCACGGCGTGCTTCAGGTAGGCACGGAAGTACTCCACCTCGTGCGAGATGCGATCGACGATAACGCGATAGCCGGACGCCTCGCCCATCTTCGTGCCGGTGAGCTTCAGGAACTCAGCGCTGATACCGTGCGCCCGGCCGAGCGTGTTGACGCGGTCGAGAAACGCCGGGGGAAAGGAGTACTCGCGGCCGCACAGAAGTCCGATTTTCATGAAATGTGATAGGTCTTGGCCGACTGTTCGGTGCGTTCGCGCGTCTCGTCGACCAGCCATTGCACGACCGCGCGCAGGTCACCGGTCTCCCGGTAGACCTGCAACTGATGCTCGGCGCTCGTCCCGTCGGCGATGATCTTGCGGACGTACTCGATCTCCCGCCGGCTGCCAAGATCGTCGACCACATCGTCCACGAACTCGATCAATTCGACGGCGAGGTCGCGCATCGGCACCTCGGCGCGCTTGCCGAAGTCGATGAGCTTGCCGTCAATCCCCCACCGCGCCGCACGCCACTTGTTTTCCTCGATCAGGGCGCGATGATAGCGCCGGAATCCGAGGTTCCGCTCGCGCAAGCGGAACAGCTTGACGACGATCGCCTGCGCGAGCGCGGCGATGGCGATCGACGCATGCGGGTTCGTCGGCACGTCGCAGATGCGGAATTCCAATGTGCCGAACGTGGGCTGCGGACGCAAATCCCACCAGATCTTCTTGCCGTTGTCGATGCAGTGGAGCTCGACGAGCAAGTCGACGTAGTGCTCGTATTCGGCCCAGGAGTTCAAGTGATCCGGAATCCCGGTGCGCGGAAAACGACGAAACACGGTCGTGCGGAACGACTTCAGTCCGGTGTCGCGCCCGATCCAGAAGGGCGAGCTGGTCGACAGCGCCAGCAGGTGCGGCAGAAAGTACCGCGCCTCGTTCATCAGCGCGATCATCGTCGATCGATCGGGCACGGCGACGTGGACGTGCAGGCCGAATATCAGCAGCGAGCGCGCGAGCATTTGCAGCTCTTCGACGATGTTCTCGTAGCGCTCGCCAGGCGAGATCGCCTGATCCACCCAGTTGGAAAACGGATGCGTGCCGGCCGCCGCGATCCGCAGGCCGACGCGTTCGGCGGCGTCGGCGAGATCGCGCCGCGTGCGAATGATCTCTGCGGCGAGCTCCTCGATCGACCCGCAAATCTTGGTGCCGACCTCGACGATCGACTGGTGCATTTCGCGCTTGATGTGATCGCCGAAGGCGGGAGCGCTCGACGCCAGGAGCTCGGACACGTGCGACCGCAGCTCCCATGTGTGGGGATCGACGATCTGGAATTCCTCCTCGACGCCGACGGTGAAGGCGTGCTCCATCCAGCCGTTATCATAGTCCTTGGGCCCGGTCCTCATGGCGTGGTGATCGGGGTTGTGGCACGGTCCGTACGTGAGGACCGGGCTGGGGTTTACGTTTCGCTGGACAAGCTCATCGCCCTCGCCGTCTTCGCGATTTCACTGGTCGCGCCCGTGAGGGGACTGGTCCTCGCCATCTTCCTTGCGCCGCTCGGTCATCTCCTCGCAGTCGCGGCAGGACTTCGCGGTGCGTGCGTGACCGACACTGTGGCCGTCGCGTTCATCGCTGGCTGGCTGTTGCGCAGGCTGCCGGATCGACCCGGACCTCGAGTCGCGGCGCCGCTCCTTGGATTGTTTCTCTGTGCGCTCGTCGCGGCCTCCACGGCGGGCGTTCTCTGGCCGACGGATGGCGCCGGCGACAACCTGATCGACGGCGTACGTTTCGTCACTGGATTCGCGTTGGCCGCCTCCACGGTCGCGCTGTTCAGACAGCGACCCGGCCTGGCCAACACGGTGCCGACGGTGATGGCGGCGTCAGCATCCATTGCGGTGCTTGCACCCCAAGTCGATGCCCGTTCGGCCGTCGCCGACTTCGCGCTCGTGTCGTGTCTGGCAATCGGAATGGCGGTACGATCGCAAGGCAATCGGCGACTTGCGTGGTCCGCTGTCAGCGCGTGGCTCGCGTTCGGGCTTGCTGCCGCAGCCATGCGCGCTCCGCACATCCTGTCAGCGTTTGGTCAGACCCGCGATCTGCTCGATGCGAGCCAGCGCGTCCTCGTCTCGCGTCCCTTGTTTGGCGTCGGCGCCGGCGACTACGCGCGCACCATCCCGTTGTTCTATTCCCCATCGTTCTCGTGGAGCGGCGGCGAAACCGGCACTCACAACCTCCTCGCCATTGGCGTCGAGCTGGGATTGGTGGGGCTCGGGCTATGGCTCGCGTGGATAGGCGCCGGCCTGCGGCGCGCCATGCGCGCGCTTGCGATCGATCGGCGGGACGCGCGGCTGTGGGGCGTAACCGGCGGAGTGGCGGCGTTCGTGGCGGCATTGGCCATCAGCCGTCCGCTCGCTCACAGCGAAACCGCCTTTCCCTTCATGTTTCAGTTCGGCTTGATGACGGCGCTGGCGGGATCGACCGTGCTCAATGCCGCCGGCGAGTCGCTACGCACGCACGCTTCGCCACGTCAGCCGTGGCGGCGCTTCGCCGTTGCGATGCTGGGAGTGGCGGCGATGGTTGCGGGAGCGCTGATCAGCGCCAGGCAGGGACCGATCGAGCATCCGGCCTCACCGGACGTCGATGGGTTCTATGGGTGGGAAACGTCGAGCAGCGGCGAGCGGTTCCGGCGGGCGCAGGAGTTCGCGAGCGTCTTCGTGCCGGCCGACGTGACGCGGGTTCGGATTCCGCTACGTGCTCCGGCCGAGCGCCGTGATCCGGCGATCACCGTAGACATCAAAACCGACGGCGCGGTTCAGCCAACGGCGCGCGTGAACGACGACTGGAACGTGGTCGAGATCGAGGGGCTGCAGCCGTCCTCGACGGCAGGCCTCCGCCGCATCGATCTTCGATCATCGGACGCCGGCGTTCACGTCGGTGAGGTTCAATTCACTCGCGGGTCGCGTCCAGGTCGGCAGTAGCCGGAGCCATTCCTCGAAACAGAGCAGACTCCACAACTGTGGGCCGACGTGCCGCTTCGTGGACAGATGATCGCGGACCAGGCCTTCGACGAACGGACCGGACAGCATGTCGCGATATCGCGCGTTCGGCGCCAGCAGCCGATCGCACAGGTAGTCGCGCAGCTGACCGCGGAACCATGCGCCAACCGGGACCCCGAAGCCCATCTTGCCGCGGCGATCGATGGCCCGCGGCAAGAGATCCGCGAACGCCTCGCGCAGGACGACCTTCGTGCGCTGCCCCCGCAGCTTCAGGCCGTCAGGCAGCCTGGCGGCGAACTCAGTCAGCTCGCGATCCAGAAACGGACAGCGCGCTTCGAGCGAGTTCGCCATCGTGCAGCGATCGGTCTTGACGAGCAGATCGTCCGGCAGGTACGACTCGAAATTCGCATGCAGCAGCCGGCTGAGCGTTGACAGCCCGCGCATGCGATCCTGCTCGCCGGCAAGATAGGCAAGTTTGTCGATCGGCCCCAGGCGGGATCGGAACTCCGGGAGCAGAAGCGCTTCGAGCTCGTCGAAGAACGGCGCCATCCATCGCGTAATGCGCAGATCCACCGGATCCGCGGCTGCCTGGACGAAGCGCCGCGCGCTCGCCAGCCAATGGCGATCGTTCCGCGGCGTGGGCAGCCCCGACGAGAGCGCCCGCGCGGCGCGCACTGCCGCGGAGGGAAGACGCTCCGACACGAGCGCGGCCGCAAAACGACGGTACCCCGCGAACAGCTCGTCGCCGCCGTCGCCGGTCAGGACGACGGTCACGTGCTCTCGCGCCAGCTTCGACACGATGTAGGTGGGAACGGCGGACGAATCGCCGAACGGCCCGTCGTGATGCCAGATGAGCGTGTCCACGAGATCGACCGCCGACGGCGACACGCGGAACTCTGTGTGCTCGGTCTTGAAGCGCTCAGCCGCCAGCCGCGCGTACGCGGTTTCGTCGTACGCGGGCTCGCCCTCGAAGCCGATGCTGAACGTCTTGACCGGCGCCGACAGCAACCGGCTCATCACGCCGACCACGATCGTCGAGTCGACACCGCCGCTCAGGAACGCGCCCAACGGCACGTCGCTGACGAGACGGCGCTCGACTGCTCGCGTCACGAGATCGCGGACGCCGGCGATCGCTTCGCTTCGTTCGATTGGCGGAACGGCGTTGGCTTGCGGAAATCGAATCTGCCAGAACGTCCGAGTGCGCGCGCGTCCATCCGCCTCGATCGTCATCACGGTGCCGGGTTCGAGCTGCTCGACACGCCGATAAAACGTTGCCGGGCCCGGGACGTAGCCATGGATGAAATAGGACGGCACGGCGTCGGGATTTGGTTCGATCGAGATGTCCGGATGTCCGAAGAAGGCCTTGATTTCCGAAGCGAATGCGATGAGCCGGTTAGAACGGTAGATGAACAAAGGCTTCTTGCCGGCCCGGTCGCGCGCGATCGACAGGCGGCGGTTGCGCTCGTCCCAGATCGCGAGCGCGAACATCCCGTCGAGCTCGTCGATGGCGTCCGCGCCCTTTTCCTCGTACAAATGGAGGATCGTTTCCGAGTCGCTCTGCGATCGAAACCGGTGGCCGCGCGCAACGAGACCCGTGCGCAGATCCTTGAAGTTGTAAACCTCGCCGTTGAAGACGAGCCAGACCGAGCCGTCCTCGTTGGCCATCGGCTGGCTGGCATTTGGCGACAGGTCGATGATGCGCAGCCGCCGGAAGCCGAGCCCGGCCCCGCCGTTCGGCGAAACGTACACGCCGTCGCTGTCGGGGCCGCGATGGAGCATGCGATCCCGCATCGCGGCCAGATCCGCCTCGCGCGGCGCCCGGCCGTCGAACCTCAATTCACCGCAGATGCCGCACATATCAGCTTTCAGCCATCAGCTCTCAGCTTTCAGCAAAGAGCCGGCCTACAATGTTGACGTTCATGCCACCGGTACTGAACGTCCAGCAGATTCCGCCGCCGGCCGATCTCGCGCAGCCGCCTGCGGACGCCGTCAGGACGCCCGCCAAGAGAGATCCGAGTCATGTGCTGGTCTCGAAAACGATCGCGGCCGGCACGGGCGATGCGCATCCAGGCCCGACGAACATCGTGACCGTGCACTACACGGCCTGGGAAGCCGACGGCACGACCATCGATGATTCTCGATCGCGCGGGACGCCGGCCACGTGGATGCCGAACCGACTGATGGAAGGACTGTCGTCGGGACTCCAGTTGATGGTCCTCGGCGAGAAACGGCGGCTCTGGATTCCGGCGAACATGTGCCACGAGTGGGCGACCGGCACGATTGTCTACGACCTTGAACTGCTCGCGATCGCGCCGCCGCCGCCGTGGCCCGGTCCAGGCGAAGTCGGAACGCCGGCTGCCGATGCGACGCGCACGTCGAGCGGCCTCGCGTTCAAAATCCTGCGGCCGGGAACCGGCGCCGAGCGCCCCAAACCGACCAGTACGGTGACGATTCACTACACCGAGTGGACCACGTCCGGCACCACGATCTACGACGACAGCGTGGCGCGCGACGCACCGATGAGAGTCGACGTCGATCTGGTGATGCCCGGACTGTCCGAAGGGCTGCAGCTCATGGTCGTCGGCGAGAAGACGCGTTTCTGGATGCCGGCCGGTCTCACCTATGCCCCGCCGATCCCACGCGCGGCGCTGTTGTTCGACGTCGAGTTGCTGGCCATTCAGCAGGCGGTGGCCGGCCCATCGGGCACCGTGCGCGTCCAGTCCAACAGCCCGGACGCCACGTACGATGTCATCCTGCCAGACGGCACGGCGCGGCGCGCGAAAGGACCGCAGACATTCGCCGATGTCGCACCGGGTCGATATCGCATCAAGCCGCAACCGCTCCGCTCCTATGCTACCGGCATCGTCGCCGCGCCGGCGGACATGACGCTGGTGCCTGGCGGCGCGCTCGACATCACGATCACCTACGCCCCGATCATTCGCTGACGGCCCACTACGTTCCCGGCGCGAGCCAGGGCTGCAAGTGCGAGAACACGATGTCGCCGACGAGGCGCGCGCCGTCGTTCGTGTAATGGACCCAATCGGTGAAATACCGGGATTCCTTGGGCATCTCGCGGGCGAGGTCGATCAGCCGCACGCCTGTCTCGGCGCTGAGCCTGCGCACGACGTCGTTGTACAGCTCGAGCGACAGCCATTCGACGCGTCCGTTCGACACGGCGCCGACGGCGGGTGTCGCGAGCGAGACGCCGGTCGTCGGATCGGTCAGGTCGCCGTAGAGAGCCGGCTGCGTCATGAGCACCGGCTCGATAAGGTTCCGCCGCGACAGGTCGATGATCTCCCTCAAGCGGCGGTCGTAGCCCACCACGTATTTCGAGCGATGCTCGTCGAGAATCGCGTCCATTTTTTCCTGGTCGAGCAGCCGCGGCACCAGGCGGTCGAGATAAATCTCCTCGGTCCTGACTCCGGCTCGGTAGGTGCGCCACATGCGGACGAAATTCTCGAGGACCGCGCCGATCTGCGAATGATCGGCGACGAACGTCAGCGTGCGATGCGGCGCGCCGAGGTTCTGCGGGTTGAACTCGCCGTCCCTCGGCAGCGCGGCGGCCAGCTTCATGTCGTTGTACCCGGTCAGGAACAGAATGACCTTCGGCCGCATGGACACCACGAACTCGCGGAGGAGCACCAGGTGACCGAACGTCGAGTGGCCTTCGAATCCGGCGTTGTTGATCCACGCGTCCGGCCGGACGGCCATGAACCGGCGTGTGAGCTGATCGGTCCACGTCTTCCCGTCGGAGAGAAACAGACATTCGGTCGTGCTGCCGCCTATCGTCAGAATGGTCAAGCGTTCGGACCAGTCGCGGGGAGGTTCGGGGCCGCGAAACCCGAGCGAGTTCTTCGTGACGTGCGTGACCGGGTCGATCTTGATCGCGCCCTCGTGCGAGATGGTGTACGACTGATGCGCGGGCAGCACGATGTGATCGCCGCGAACGCGGAACGGAAACGGGTTGTGGATGCGCAGTCCGACTTCGAGCGCGATCAAGGAAGAGGCCATGACGACGCCCGCCCGCGCGGCGGCGCGCGATGACGGCGTCATAGCGGCGCCGGCACCAGCCGTTGGGATCGCCTGGACCACCACAAGACGAGGGCCGCCATGGCGATCGCGATGGACACGGCCAGGGCGGCCTGCGCAGCGGACCGCAGCGGCAGCTGCGCCCCGAATCGCAGATTGGCGACGCCGAATGCCGCCGTAAACGCACCCATCGCCCAGCCAGGCAGTTCCTGCAGCACCCGCACCGCAATCGGGATGACGATGAAGTGGAAGTTCCAGAGCGCGCGCTCGGGCTGCTGAACGTAGATGAACGCGGCGACGGCCGGCAGAGCCGCCAGCGCCATCAGCCGGTTCGTGCGACTCTGCGCCAGTCCGGCGGGCAGCAGCAGGTAGAGCGCCCCGAAGGTGATGAACAGATACTTGATCGCGTTGACGGGCCCGACATTTCGGAGCCAGAGCGCGAGAAACGCGCCGTGCGCCAGGTTCGAGGACGCGGTGGGACCGCTCTGGTAGTTCAACAGCAGGCGCAGCGCCAGCTGCACAGTCGTCCAGAGGAGCGTGACCAGCGCGGCCGCCGCGAGCAGGCGCCACGCCGATCGCCACCGCCGCTCGAACGCCGCCATCAGCGAAAAGATCCACAGCGGCGCGGCCGCAAACTCCTTGGCAAGGACGCCGATGCCGCCGATCAGGCCGGCACGGCCGATCCGCTCCTGCCATACGGCAATCGCAACGAGCGGTCCGATGAGGTACATCAGCGGATCGGACGTGTAGGAGTCGAAGAGCGAGTACAACGAGCCGGACCCGAGCGCGGAAATCCAGGCCGCCGCGATCGCCGCCGGCATCGACAGACCCAGCAGCAGGCAGAAGTGGCCGACCGCGACGGCGGCGGCTGCGTTGGCGAGCACGGCGTACGTTTTCCATTTCACCGGCGAAGGTCCCGGCAACGGTTCGAGGACGATCGCCACCAGAAAACGGAAACAGTGAAAGTCAGGGCAATTGCGAATGAGCACCTGACGGCCCACCTTCTGGTAGGTGTCACGATCGTCGCTCGGCGGCGTCGGCGTCCGCGCGGCGACCCCGCCGAGCAGAAGAGCGATCAGGACGCCGTGCAGCGCCAGGAGTCTCGGCGCGCTACTCGACATCCATCGACCCGCTGAAATCGGGCCCTCCGGCGCCAACGTAGCCGCGGCTCGACCCGCGCGGCGTGGCTGCGACCCAGAACGCGTAGAGCCGGCCGTCGCGGAGATAGAAGCGGAACCGCACCGGCTGGCCGGCCAGATCGGCGATTGAGGCGCCGGGCCAGGTGACCTCGACGCGTGTGCTGTCTCCCGTGACGGGCGTGCAGTTTGCCGCAGAGAACGGTTGGATGATCTTGCCGGCCGCATCGAGCACTTCGGCGCGCAGCTCGCCGCCGTCCACCGCCGCGTTGACGAACAAGTGCGATCCCGAGAAGCGCACGGTGCGCGTTGTCACTTCACGCGCCCGTGGCGCAAGCCCGGCGATTCGCGGCAGGCGATCGGCGAGCGCGTCGAGCGAGGCGAACCCGTCGCGCCGAAGCGTGGCCAGGCCCGTCGAACAAGCTCCCGGACTGACCGTGCCCTGCACGCCGGCACGGCCGCTGACGTAGAAATACAGCCGGTCGCCGACAACCAGACAGCAGCCGCCCGCCGACTGGACGTTGGCCCAGTTCCAGTCGCCGGCGCGTTCAGACACGTTGATGAACGCATCGCGCGACGGGCGCGACCAATGAAACCCGTCGCGGCTGAACCCGACCTGGATGTGATTGGGCTTCTGCCGATCGCTGGGATCGCCGTAGTACATCGAGAACAGGCCGAGCATCAGGCTCTCGTAGGCGACGCAATCCAGGTTGTAGAGCTCCGGCTGGAACCCGATGTCGGCGCGCGGCCGGTCGAGATCGTCCGCGGCAATCCAGGCAACCGCCTCGGCGCTGGTCCACGGCGTCAGCGAGCAGAAACCTGGTGACTCGACATAGCGCCGGTGACGGCCGAGGTAGCTTACGTGGTCCTGTTGGTGGTTGCGCAGGCTGTAGACCCACATCTTCCGGAACGGGTTGTAGAACAGCGTCGTCCGATCGCCGGACGGACCCATCAGGCCGGCCGGCGTCCAGTGGATCCCGTCGGACGAGACGAACTGGCGGAGGTGCCGGATGTTCTGCAGGAAGATCAGCATCTTGTAGCGAAGATGCGGATTCGGCTCGTCGAGATCGAGCCACACGGCACTCGAGTCCCGCACTTCTTCCAGCACGATGTTCGTGCCGGGTATCACGTCCAAAGCAGGACGAACCCACTCGAGCCCGTCGGCCGACTCCGCATAGCACGTCACGCGGCCGTAGCCGGCGGTGTACCAGATCTTGTAGCGATGGTCTGCGGGGTCGAACCAGACGCCATCGCTGAACGGCATCGCGGTCGGCCGTTGTGGTCTGTTCGCCAGGACCGCCGCGCCGTCCTTCCGATCCCACTCGGTTGCCGGCGCCAGGACGGGATTGCCTTCGATGTACGACGCCGAGTGGTACGAGCGATCGAGGCTGGACTCTTCGATCAGGAAGTCGTCGACGAACAACTGGCGCCCAACATCGACTGGAATCACCGCGGGCGGCTTCTGCAGATAGGGTGGAAACTCCAATTCGCGTTCGAGCTGACGGCGGTACGGCGGCCAGGGGCTCGGCAGGCTGATGCCGTTGTAGAGGACTTCGGTCCCCGGCGCATCGGCGATGCGCGGGCCAACGCCGGGCCGCATCAGCCTGACATAGATCTCGCGCGCACGGGGCGATCGGTAGACGACCGCGCCTCCAACCGCCGCCGATGCGACGGCGCCGCCTGCGGCAAGTTTCAGAAACGTACGACGATCGATGGTCACTGCAAATCCAAGTCCGAAGTCTGAAGTCTGAAGTCAGAAGTACCGCCGCGGTTCTCTGACTTCTGACTTCGTACTTCTGACTTTCCAGCCTGCATCACCGCGTACCAGGTCAGATGCGCGCCGTGAGCTGACGGCTCGCGGCCAATCGCACGGTTGAAGCCGGCGATGACCAGCGCGGTCGCAATCGTCGCCGCAAGCCCGAACGCCGACGGCCACAGAAAGCTGATCGCCGTGTGATAGGCGACGTAGTAGCTGACGAACGAGCCGACGAGGCCACCGGCGAGCACCGCCGCGCTGGTCGCGCCGCGGCTGAACATCGCGAGCAGATAGATGCCGAACAGCGGACCGCTGAACGCGTTGATCAGCTTGTTCGCGATTTCCAGCAGCGTGCCGATGCGCGACACGTTCATCGCGAGAACCGTCCCGACGAGGCCGAGCACCGCAGTCGCCATCCGCGACACGCGGACCTGCGATTCCATGCGGCCGCCGCTGAACCGGTTGTAGAAGTCGATAACGACAACCGTCGTGCACGAGTTGATCGCGGAATCGATGCTGGAGAGCGACGCCGCGAGAATCGCGGCGATGACGAGCCCGACCGCGCCCGCGGGGAACGCCTGCGACATGAAGTACGGAAGAATCTTGTCCGTCGCGTACTCCGGCGGCAGCGGATGGTGCGTGAAGTAGGCCAGCAGCGCAAGACCGACGAACGACAAGCCAAACATCCAGAGCACATCGCCCGCCGCGTTCACGAGGTAGGCGCGCCGCGAATCCGCCATCGACCGGGTCGTTTGAAACCGCTGCACCATCACCTGATCGCTCGTATAGCTCGCCATCCGGCCCAGCACCATCGTGATGACGAGGGCGGGCAGCGTGATCGGCTGCATGAACATGTTTCGCGCGTACGCCAGGACACCCGTGCCTTCCGAGGCCGACACTGGCAGCGACATCTTGCCGGCGTCCTGCGCGGCAACCCAGATTTCGGAGAGGCCGCCCGGCACGTTCGTCAGCGCAATCCACACGGTGGCACCGAGTCCACCGAACATGATGCAGAACTGAATCACGTCGTTCCAGATCACCGCCTGGATGCCGCCGAGCATCGTGTACAGCGTGACGAGCACGCCGAGTCCCAGGATCATCAGGCGCAGATCGAATCGGCTGCCAGTCGCGGCGTCGATGGCCAGGCACGGGACATACAGCGCAGTCGCCATCCAGCCGAGTCGCCAGGCCACGAAGATCCCGGCCGCCAGCGTCCGGACGCGCACGTCGAAACGCGCCTCCAGAAACTCGTAGGCCGAGTAAAGATTCATCCGGCGGTAGAACGGCAGCGTGATGCGCGACACCCAGGGATACAGAAAGATCCAGGAGCTCGTGCCGGCCAGAAGCACGATGCCGAAGCGAATCGTCGCCGACGGCTGCATCAGATAATCGATGCCGCTGTTGAGCGCGGCCATCAGCGACAAGCCGACTGGCAGCCAGGCCATCGACCGTCGTGCCACGAAGAACTCGTCGAGCGTCGTCTGGCGCCGCGAAAAGTACACGCCGACCGCCGCCATCGCGGCGAGGTAGCCGATGACAATCGCGGCGTCGATTCCGGTGAAGGCCGTCTGCATGTCAGCGATAACCCGCTATGATCGACGGCTGATGCGTGTCGTCAACGCGCTGCTCGAGCGCCGGTCGACGGTGTACGTCGCGGCGGCCGCGAGCCTGGCGCTGGGGCTGTTCTTCATCTTCGTCTGGACGCCGCTGCCGTGGGGGTGGAAAGGCATCGACGGCTACGACGCCATCTCGCTCGCGCTCGCCAACGGCGCGCCGTTCCCGACCGTGCATCTCGTCTGGGGCTATGCGTACTTTCTCGCGGCCTTCTACTGGCTGTTCGGCAATCAGCCGGCGATCCCGTTGGTTGCACAGGCGGTCTTGAACGCATCGATTCCGGTGATGCTCTATCACATCGTTCGAGTCGAGATGACCGAGCGGATCGCGGTGATGGCGGCGCTGCTCGCGGGCTTTCTGTCGTTCAATACCATCTACGCCTCCACGCAGGCGTCCGACTCCGTCTGCACGGTGCTCGTGGTGGCGGCGATCCTGTGCTTCCAGCGCGGCGAACATGGAGGCCGGCCGTTGTACTTCGGCGCCGCGGGTCTCCTGAGCGCCATCGCCTATCAGTTCCGCCCGAACCTCGTGCTGTTTCCGGCCTTCATCGCGGGCGGCTATCTCCTGTTTCGAAGGTCTTCGCGCAGTCGCCTGATGCACATGGCCATTTTCCTCGCCGTTTTCGTGGCCGGCGCCGTGCCCTGGGTCGTGCGGAACTACCGATGGACCGGGCTGTTCATCCCGGCCAGCACGCACGGCGGCGTGCAACTGTGGTTCGGCACGCTCCAGACGGGGTCGTATCGCGAGAGCTGGCTCTACAACCCGCGCGCCGCGTTCGAATTTCCTCCCGTCGACTACACGAGCATCGACGAGATGCCCCTGGTGGTGTCGATGAACGTCCCCACTTGCGACGCCGATCGGCGACAGGCGATCGACGTCGTGTACTGGACCAATCGCGATCGCACGCCGCGACGCGTGGCAGCCTCCGCGATCGCCGGCGGCGACATCGTGATCACGCTGCCGGCCCAGCCATCGTCGACCGCGGTGTTCTACTACGTCGACACGACTGCTCGTGACCACGATCGACTGACCCATGTGCTCACGCCCGCGCGCGGCGCATCGGATTCGTTGATGACGGTCGTGAGCCGCGATCACCTCGGCGACCTCGACGTCGATGGACACGCCCTCGACGTCTACGACGTCGCTCGAATGCTCCGGCATCTCGCCTGGAAGGAGCCGCTGGCCGGTGAAGGTCATCTGGATCTCGACGGCGACAGCCGCGTGACCGAGGCCGACGTGCGGCGAGCCGCAGCGTTGATCGTCGACGATCGCAGCGACCCGTCGGCCGTGCCCGACCCGACGGACTCCATCGGATTCGACGAGTCCGGGTCGACGCTGCGTTTTCGCGACAACTCGTGGCTGAAAGTGCCGCGGGAATGGAGCGGCAAGATTACCGACGTGCAACTGAACACGCCCGTGGTCGGGTCGAGCGCCGCCAGGCTCGTCAGTCATTCGCGGTCGTTCGCCAACGTGCACATGCGATCGGAACCCGACGGTCATCGTCCCGTGGCCGATGCGTGCATGACGATGGCCTCGGTCCGTCTGAACGGTGTGCTCTACCGACGATATCCGCACGAGCTGCGGCGGTTCATGGCGCTTTCCTGGGACAACATCCGTCACGATCCGTGGCCGTTTCTCGTGGCGTCGGCAGCGCGGGCTGTGCGGGTATTCATCATTGCCGGAAGTGAAGACGTGCGGACCGCCTATCAATTCTCTGGCGCTGGCCGCGTGTACGCCATCGGACGTGTCGTCTCGGTATTCCTGCTCGCGCTGCTCGCCGCCGGCGCCTGGATTGCCCGTGCACGCGGCTTCCGGCTCCTGCTGCTCCTCGCTCCCATCGTCTACGTGCCGCTGACCATCTGCTTCATGCTCATCAACGCGCGCTACTCGATGACGATGCAGCCGTTCGTGTTTGCGTTCGTGGCGGTGTCCCTGGTTACGGTATTCGACGCGCTGACGCCAGCGACGGAGACCGCTGTTCAATCGCGTTGATCGCCAGCGGCAGCACGATGATCGCGAGCGGCAGGAAGTGCCGAAGCTCGCGAATGTAAATCACCGGATACGCGAGCAGCAGGTAGACGGCGCCCGTGGCGGCCAGATGCTTCGCAAATGGATCCGCAATCTTGAGCACGCGCCGTACGGCGAGGATCCAGAACACGTTGTAGAACAACGCGACCTTGATGTTGTTCTTGATGGTCAAGCTGAACTCGTACATCGACCGCTGCAAAAACGGGACATTCGCGAACACCATGTCCCACCAGGCCCACTTCGTGAGCGGGGCTGGATACAGCGTGCGCAGCACCGCCGTCGGAATGGCCAAGGCGATCACCGACACCACGAACGCGACGCGCGCCCGTCGCGACGTCAGCGACTCGAACGCCAGCAGGATCGGCACCAGCATCATGGTTTCCTTCGCCCACGCGCCGACGAAGGTCAAGGCCGCGGCTTCCATGTAGCGCTCGGCGCGAATCAGGTACACAGCGCCAAACCAGCACGTCACCATGACGTAGTCGTTGGTGAAGTAGATCCGGTACTGCTCGCCGGTGAACCCCGCCACCGTCAGCAGGAGATAGAACCCGATGACCGCGTAGGCGCCGCCTTCGCTCGTGTACCAGCGGCTGAAAAGAAACAGCAGGCACGTTGACGCAAACAGCAGCAGCGTCTTCATCACCAGATCGATTTGGTGAGGAGGAAACCCGGTCAGCCGCTCCCCCGCATACACGAGATAGCTGCCGAGCAGCCGCCACTGATAAGGGAAACCTGCCACGCCGGCCAGCATGTCGCGGTACTCGCTGATCGAGAGGTTCGACGCGATCGATCCCGAGCTGGCGTCGATCGTGTGGAGCGACCACGACGTGCAGTACACCGCGATGATGCAGAAGGCGCCGATCAGCGCCGCTGTCGACAGCGAAAGTCCGGGCCTCACGCGGTCGATCGCCACCGGCGTCACCGGCTCAGAATAGGTCATCTGGAGTACAGTCTGGTGTCTGCGAGTGATGACACGTTCTGTGGGTCGGTTTCTCGCGATTGTCCTGGTACTCGGGGCGATCGCGGCCATCGGGAACACGCCGCAATTCGCCGACCGCGACATCTACCAGACGATTGGCCGTCAGCTGATCGTGCTCGACTGCCACGACGTGCACTGCTACCGCCTTCTCCCGGCGCCGTTCATCGAGCCGCTTCCCGGCCCGTCGCTGCTGAAATGGAAAATCTACGCGGTGCTCGCCAACGCCGCGGCGGCCATCGCGCTCGGCCGGCTGTCCCTGGTGCTGGGGCTGTCGGCGCGCGCGTCGGTGTTCGCGACGTGGATTGCGGCGCTGGGATTCGGGCCGATGCAGTCCGTGCTCGATCCGTACACGTCTGACCCCGTGATGTATCTGCTCGCGCCGCTGATGATGGCCGACCTGCTCGCAGGCCGCCTCGCCCGCGCCGGGCTCATGGGCAGCCTTGGCGTGCTCGCGAAGGAATTCGCCGCGGCGCCGCTGTGGATCTTCATGCTGCTGTCCGGGCTTCAACGCCGCTGGGACTCCGCGATACGCGCGGCTCTGGCGGCCGCGACCGCGACGCTCGCGTGGTTCGCGCTCCAGACCACGCTGATGACGCTCTACAACTACAGCTACGGGAACAACCCATCGGTCATTCGGCTGCTCGAGGGCGGCTATTTCAAAGTCTGGATGACGGCTCTCGGCTGGCCCCGCGGTCTCGCGGCGTTGTTCATGACGTTCGGCCCGCTGTTCGTGTTGATGCCCGCCGGCTTCATGCGCGCCGACCGCACGCTTCGGCTCCTCGCGGCCGCGTCGGTGCCGGCGATGGCCGCGTTCGTCTACGTGCAACAACCCGACCGCGCGCTCTGGAACTTTCACTTCGTCGCCATCCCGATCGCCATCCTTGCGCTCGAGGCCCTGCCCGATCGCCTCTGCTGGCTGTTCGTCGCCGCGTTCGGCGTCGCCAATCTGAAACTTGGCGACAGCCAGCCGATCGCCGTGTCCCTGGTCCGCGGCGTGATGCTCCTCGTGTCGCTCGCGATCGCGGCGATGGCTCTGGCGTCTGCGTCGCGTCGACGTGGCGCCGAAGTCTTCGGAGCGGAGGCGTCGTGAGCCTGTCGCGCCGAACGACAATGGCGCTCTTCGCGCTCGAAGCGTTGGCCTTCGCGTTCATGGTATTCGCGCTGATCGATCGGCGCGTCCACCAGTCCGACCCGGCGCGGCATCAACCAGTGGGGCTACCGGGGCGCTGCGCGCGGCGAACGGCTGCCGGGCGAAATCCGGGTCGCGCTCCTCGGCGGCAGCGCCGCGTTCGAAGGCGGCACGATTCTCGAAGAAACGATGGCGAACAACCTGCTGTATCAGTTGCAGGAGGTGGGCCGGCCGCGTAGTCAGGAATACAGCATCGTCAATCTGTCGGAACCGCAGGTGTCGGCCGATTCCTACGCGACCACGCTGCGCGCCTACGAGTTCCTCGATCCCGACGTCGTCGTGATCTTCGACGGCTACGATGCGATCGCGGGTCAGCCGGCGCATGCCCGCCAGCGATCGTTCGTGTTTCGCACGTTCGGGTATCTGCCGATCCTGCCAGCGCGGATCCTCGGCCGGCCGGCCTGGCTGTCGGATCCAGACGGCGGCGTGCTCGACATGCTCAAGGACGGCCAAAGTGAACCAGCCGACGTGGGCTGCACCGGCGGCTCGAAAGCGTACTGCGAGGCAATGGCCGATACGGTCCGGTACGCGCTGCAGCGCGGATACCCGATTGTCGTCGCGTCGCCTCCATCCGCATCCGCGCGCCACGCGGCCCAACAGCGATCGCTGGGGACGGCGCTGACGGAGGCGTTCGGCAGCGACCCGCGCTTCATGTATCTCGATCTTGGAACGTCGATCAATTTGTCCAACCCGGCGGAATCGCCGGACGGTCTTCGTCGCACGATTCTCGGCAATCATGAGGTCGGCCAGCGCATCGCCGTCGGAATCCTGGGGCTGCTCGAACGGCTTGCGGTTCCCGCTAGGGCACGTTCCGGTGATTCGCGATGATCCACGTGTAGGTGTGGAGCGATCCGACAGCCGCGAGCGACGCCGCCGCCATCCGCATGCCGACCGTCGACGCGGCGGCCGCCGCGTACCGCCAGATGAAGATCGCGAGGAACATCGCGCCGATCGCGTAGAGATTCCAGTCGTCGAACACGCCGTTCAGCGCCCGCCACACCGCATGGAACACGAGCATCGATCCAGCGCCGACGGCCAGAAACTGCGTCACCTCGTCGGACGATGAGCGAAACGAGATGGCCAGTGGAACGAGCAACGCTACGGCCGGACAGAGCCACAGCAGCAGCCGCAGCTGGTCGGCGTAGTAGCTGGCTGGCATGCCGATCGCGAACACGCCGTCTCCGCGCAGCGCATGCCCGGCGTACGTCGAGAAGAACCGCCACAGCGGAAGCCCGTAGAAGTGGAACACCACGAAGATCAGCGCGATCGTCCCTCCGCCGACGGCGAAGCCGGTGGCCGCCTCCCGAACATCGCCGGTTCGCGCCCGAGACACGATCGCAAGATAGAGCGCCGACGGCAGCAACCAGCCGGCCTCGAGGTGAAAGCAGATCGCCATCGCGAGCGCGAACGCCGGAACCCACAGCGGCACCTCCCGGGCCAGGAACCGGCACGCGGCGAGGATGTACACGGCGACCAGCGCTGCCGTGACCGTGTAGTTCTCTACGTCGCCGAAGAACAGCTGCATGTAGGCGCCAGACAGCACGCCTGCCAGGAACAACCAGGTGCGGTCCGGCGCCAGCCGTCTCGCAAGGCGCAGGAGTACATAGATGAACACGACAGCGGCGGTGCACGACACGACCTGATACGAGAACACGACCGACCAGCCCCACCAGCGATGTGTGTACTCCCAGACTTTCGAATGCAGGAACAGCTCGAGCAGCTCGTCGTGCGAGAGATGCGCGCCGAGGAGCGGGACATCCCGCTCGAGCTTCGGCGTCAGCATGTGGCCGTCCTGGTTGAGGACGTTCGTGCGGAGCAGAAAGAACAAGGGCCATGTCGCGGCAGCAATCAATGCCGCGGTCGAACGGCGCTCCACCGACACGGCGGGGTTGGTCCAGGCCAACGTCAGCGCCACTGCCACTGCGAACGAGGTAATCACGATCGAATCGACAAGAAACAGCGTCGTCACGACCGCGATCGCGATCCACATGCAGAGCTCGGCGAAATTCACCGCAGGGCGAAATCCCCGCGTGCGCGCGGGCGAGGCGATCATCGTTTCCACACGTGGCGCGCGAGCAGAACCAGAAGCGAGACCAGGATCGCGTTACGCGCGAACAGCAGCGCGAATCCGAGCGGCCGCATCTCGAACACCGCCAGGAAAAACCGCGGGTAAATCAGCGTGGTCAATCCGGTCACGAGCGTCAAGGCCGCACACCAGAGCCAGTGTGCGCGGCCTGCCGGCATGGCCTCCGCGCCGGCGAGGAGCAGCAACGGAATCAGCCAGAGAAAGTACTGCGGGGAAAGCACCTTCGACAGGCTGACGAAGACGGCGAGACCGATGGTTGCCGCGACGACCACCGAGCCTGGCCAGGGACGCGCGCGTTCCGCGGCCAGACACACACCAACGGCAACCACCGACGCTACGACAGACAGCTGCGCGATCGCTTTCGACCATGGACCGATCAACTCGATCGAATGCTCGACGTGCGCCGCTGAGATCGCCTGACCCATCCATCGCATCGGCCACAGCAGCGTGGCCCAGACGGACTCGATTTCGAGCCCACGGCCGACGTGGTAGTTGAGGAAACTCAACGACGCGCCGCCGGCGATCGGCCAGAGCACGATGAAGGGCGCCGCCACGCCCACGACAAACCAGAGCAGCAGACGTCCGCGCTCGCCGGCTGTGATGCCTCGCCAATCGTGCGCGAGCACGAACGGCAACATCAGCGCCGGCGCAACCTTGTACGACGCCGCCAGGCCAAGGACTCCATACGACAGGGACCGTCTGCCGCCGGTCGTCCCGGAGGCGGGCGCGAGGGTCAACCAGCTCCAGAGCATCAACAGGAACAGCAGCCCGGTATCGAGACGCGTCGCGAGAAACTCACGGAGCAATGTGGTGGCGACCACGTAGGCCGCGGCAAGGAGCCACACGCGGCCCGGCGCAAGGCGCCGCGCAACCAGGAGAAAGAGACCGAACGCCGCGAGCTCGAAGGTGACGGCGATCCAGGCGAACCGGTGAACGTAGGTGACCCAGTCGGTCGTGCCGGGCGCGCGCATGACCAGCCAGGCGGCAGGCGGATACTCGATCGCGAAATCCGCGTATGGCGCCTGCCCGCCGGCCGCCCTGCGCACGTAGTCGAAATAGAAATCGAGATCCGTCCCCGGGTTCGTGTAGGGCCGGAGCAATAGCCGGCCCCTGCTGATCGGGTACAGCACGAGGACGAGGAGCTGACACGCGAGCCGCACGAAGCGCCCATCAGACTCCCGCGGCGGTTGGGACGGCATCGGAGCGTCGGAACCACATCTCGAAACACGTCACGAGCGCGGCCACCTGGCCGGCGATCAGAATGAACAGCCCGTATCGGGCTTCCGACATCGGGGCTGCGACGAGAACGCTGAGCTCCAGCGCCACGGCGAGGTAGATGGTCACTCGCATCGCGCTCGTGGGCTCACCGCGCACCTTCGCCGACACGATCAACGCGATCAGCCACAATCCAGCATTGCCGACAACGACCGCCAGCGCGTTCCAGGCTCTCGCGATCACTCGCACCGTCCCCGCAACGCGAGGAAACGTCCATTCCAGATCCAGATTGTTCGGAAGGATGGTCGAGTGAATGAACGGCAGGTTATCCATACGTGGCACGCCCGCCACGAAGGGTGGAAGGAATATCCGGACGCGCTCAGCGTGCGCCAGCAACATCTGAAGCGGATTCTGTAGAGCCAGCCCGAGCCACACGCGAAGCAACGCACCAGGATTCTCGCGCACGGGCGCTGGTCGGAACGATGCAGCGGCAAACAGTTCCTTGGCCATGAAGCGGCACGCGTTCGGCTGAGGCCAGTCGGTCCGGCTCGCCACAGTCGTGAGGTACGCCCAGCTGCCGTCGGACACCTGGACGCCCTCCTTGCTCAGGAGGCACGAGATATCGGTAATGGCCCATTCGACCGCGCCCAGAGGGTCAGCGATCTGACTGTGTCCGGCGATGCGCGTCGCCGCAAACGTTCCCGCGAGCACGGCGCCGGCCACGATCAGCAGTGTCAACCCTTGGCGAACGAGAACGGTACCCGGCATCAGCAGACATGCCAGCCCGGCGGCCAGCACCACGGCGACACCGTTGTGACGCGTGGCGATCAGCAACACCGCGAGCACCAGGAGGGCTACGTCCACTACGCGCGGCCACGCGGCGGCGCCGGCCCGGCCGACGACGGCCGCGCAGATGAGCAGGCCCGTCGTCATTTCGACGTCGTGGCGCACCTGAATGCCGAGTGCTCCGACGAGCGGCGTGGCGCAGACCAGGCAAATCGCCAACGCGCGCGAACGGCCACGCGGAAAACACGCCGCCGCCCAATAGCGAACCGCGAAGGTCAACGTCAGGACGCCGAACAGGGTCAAGAACGGAATCGCGCGCGTCCCGAACGTGACCAGGCGGATGAAGTAGATCCACCATGCCGTGAACCAGACCGAAACCGGGCCATTGCGGGCTTCGGCCAGGTTCATCAACGAATCCTCGCCAAACAGACCCGGGTACATCGCGATCCACCACGCCAGACCGATCGCCAACGGGAGCCACGGTTCGGCCCTGACGAGAAAGCTTTCTCGTGTCGCCCGCGGCGGAGGCACCACTACCCCGACCATCGCGTCCAGATCGCACGGGCACCACCGGGCGCGAACGCCAGGAGCAACGGCTCTGCGCCCCACCGGTGACGCATCTCGACGAACATGATGGCGTGCACAATCGACACTGACGCGAAGTAGATCACGATCAACGCCGCGTCCGCCCGGAATGCCGATTGCCGATACACGGCACCAATGCCGACGCCCGCAGCAGCCAGCACGACCAGGTAGTAAGCGAAGTACACGTAGAAGAATCCCGCGGGATACGCCTGGCCGCTGTTCGGCGGCGCCGTCCAGAAGTAGACGAACTTCTTTACGACGAGCCCGGCCGCGCGCGCCGGATCCTTGCGGATTTCAGCAAAGGCTTCGTCGCGAAAGAGGCGAAACTGACCCGTCTCGTCGCGACGCCGCCACTCCTGGGTGAGCCGTTGGGGCGCCGCCTCGTACACGTTCTGCCCCCCTGCCAGATATCCCGACCCGTTCGAGTACGTCGCATTCCCCTTCCACAGCTGCTGCATCGTCATCGTCTCGAGCATGAGCATGCCGTGAATCGAGTAATTGCGAGCCGCCCAGGGCAGAATGACCACCAGGAGTCCGCCGGCGACGGCGGACGCCGTTCGGAGACCGCGCGGCCGAGGCTGGACGACCAACGCGAGCCAGATGAGACTCGCGGCGCAAAACAGCATCATGCTGCCGCGTTGGAAGATGGCCAACCCCATCGCGACGCCTGTTGCGGCCGCGGTCCACGGCCGTCGGTTCTCACGCAATCGCAACAACAGCCAGACGGTGACCATCATCATCAACGAATCGAATCCGAGCGGATGCAGCTTGCGCGCGTCGTAGTAGATCAGCGCAGGATGAAACGTGACCAGGGCGGCTGCGAGCAGCGCGTCGGTGTCCGGGAAGAAGCGGCGTGCGATCTGAAACACGACAATCGCCAGAAGGCCGGCGTACAGCGACTGAACGACGACCATGGCTGGTGGCTGCAGCGGAAACAGCCAGTCGGTGACCGCGTTGATACCGATGTACCCGAGCCCGGCATAGAAGCTGCGATACGGCGTGCCCAGGTGCTCGTAGACGTAGCCGCGGCCGGCGACGAGGTGCCGAGCCAGGTCGTCGTACTCGAAGCGCTCGGGCGGCCCGCTCACCGCGATCAGCGCAAGCCGGAGTGCCAGGCCAGCAACGACGACGAGCGTGAGGCGCCGCGCTACGATGGCGCCACCACAAGGCGCTCGCGACGGGCGCGGATGAACGCGACGGCGGCAACCATCGCCATCACGAGCCCAACGGCGTGCGCGTAGCGGGATTGGGGAACGAACGCGACTTCCGCTCCGACCTTGAGGTACGCGAACAGGTACGCCGCCACGAAGGACCACGCGAATGCCGGCGACATCGACTCCAGCACCAGCGCAGCGAGCGGGCTCGTGAGGAAATGAAAGTTCCACAATGCGCGATCGGGTTGCTGCAGGTACGCGTAGACGGCCGCAATCGGCAAGGCGGCAATGACGACGCGCCGCAGTTCACGCGACGCGGCCAGCCAGCCCAGCGGAAACAGCAGCCAAATCGCACCGAACTCGTTGAACATCGCAGCCAGCGCGCCGCGCGCGCTCATCTCTCCCAGCCAGAAGACGAGATAGCTGCCCTCGAGGAACTTGGGTGAAAGGTTGGGCCCGAACGTATACCCGTACTGACGCCTGAGAAAGAGCTGCAGCCCGAGCCAGACCATGAACGCGATCGCGCCGGCAGCGGCCGCGCGAAATGCCCTGCCCCATCGGCCATCACGAGCATCGGCGATTCCCGAGATCGCGAACGGCACGACGATGAATTCCTTCGCGAAGACGCCGACCGACGCGAGACAGCCGGCCGCTGCGATGCGACCCTCGAGCGCCCAGCGCATGACAATCGGAGACCACCAGAACATCAACGGATCGGAGTTGTATGGCTGCCACAGCGTGCCGAACGATCCGAATCCGAATGCCGTCAAGGCGCCGGCGATGATCGATCCGCGCCTGGTCAGCCCGAACAGAAGCGCGAGATCGAAGACGGCAAGCGCGGCTCCCGCGTTCGCCAGAACCGCGTACACCTTCCACTTGAACAGCCAGTTCCCAGGTATGAGGCCGATGGTCCACGGGACTAGCACGCGGAAACAATGGATCTCCGCGCAACCAGGCGTGATCATCCGCTCGGCTGCGTCGATGTAAAACCCGTTGTCCGGAAGACGGTCACGCGACGCGATGAAGCCGACGACGGCCAGCGCGAGCACGAAGCCAACATAAAGGCGCAGGCGTCCACGCGCCGCGCCGACGGCGGGTTGGTGTTGGTCGATCACAGATCCGAACACATTTCCAGCACGCGCACATCGCCGAACGCGCGCTCGCCGCAGGCTCGGGACCCGGCCAGACGCTTCAGATTGGGAAAATCATTCAACGAGACACCGGCCCACGTGTGGGAGCCCTCCAGGACGATCCGTCTGACGCCGAAATCCCGCAACCGCGAGATCAGGTCGGCCTCGAACGCGGCGAACTCGGACGATTCACGCCTCGGCATGGTCAAACCGGGATCGAGCCACAGCGCGCGGCTGGGAGAGACCTTGCCGGTCAAGCCGTAGAGCACCGACGAATCGCCAATCAACAGGAAGCCGCCGTCGGCATCGCGCAGATAACGCACCAACGCCGTGAGCTCGTCCGGCTCATACCGAGACGCGCCGCGCGACCAGCGCATGAACGAGAGGCTGTCGGGCAGGCGCCCTTCCGCGGCGCGCGCTGCCGCGTCGCTGTACTGCTTGTGCACCGTTCCGGGGGCGTCGACGACCCGAATGAATCTCACCGTGTCGACTAGCGCCGCGACGGCAACGACGACCACGGCCAGTCGCTGCAGCCGCCGGCGAGTGGAGCCGCTCACGGACATCGCGTCCACAGCCTGACGAATGACAATCGCGCCGATTCCAGCGATCAACATCGCCAGGCCAAGCCCCGTGTCGATCTGCGTCTTCGAGTACGCGACGAATGCCCCACTGGTCACGATCAACCCGGTCAGCGACCACAGTTGCAGAGGCCAGGCGCCATTGCCGCGAGCGGCGAACGGTACCAGAAAGATGGCGACAACGGCCAGGAGCAGCGACCACAGATGCGCCCAGATCGGAAGCCGCCAGATGGTGCCCAGCACCATCCGCAGCGGCGACAGCGCCCCAGGCGTGGGCGTCCGCGCACCACCCTGGCGAAGCGGTGTCGCGATCACGTGCTCGAACGCGGATACGACATCGACATTGGCGGTGAACGCGAGGACAGCGATGGCTGCGGCGATGGCCACGACACCTGCAGCGAGCGGACCGACCCAGCTGACGGCGCGACGGGGATTCAAGGCGACCCACGCCGCCACGCACAGCGCGCCAAAGGCCGTAGGAATCTGACAGGAGAGCAATCCCAGCAGGAAGAGCGACGGCACCGCGAACCAGGCCAGGCGCGCACGCCACGCAACCGGATCGCTCGAACCGGATACGACGGCCACAAACATCAGGGCGGTGAAGAAAAACGAATGCTGATCGTTGAATGGCGTCCCGGTCGGCGGATAGAAAAAGAACGCGCTTAGCGCCGCGAACGCCGTGGCCTCCCACTCCGTCGCCTGCAAGAACCTGAGACACCCATACACGGCGACGCAGAAAAAGCCGTTGACGACCGCGGCGTGCAGGCACAACGCAAACCAGGTCACGCCGAACACCGAGAAAAACGGCGCCTGCATGGCGGAGGGCACGATGCCAGCCGGCGCGATGAAATCGCGGAACGGCAGCTGCCCGTTGAGCATCCGCCACCCTCCGTCGAAGGCGATGCTCTGATCGAGCGGGAGAAACCCTCGCCGTCCGAAGTAGAGATTGACGGCGACTCCCAGGACGAACAGTGAGACGAGAATCAACCAGCGTCGCATCCGAGGACCGTTCTCACTCGCGACAGGAATCCGCAAAGCGGTTCGGCTCGATCTGATGCGAACGTGAGAACGGCCCGAGCTCATCGTCGAACGCCGATGACGCCGCGGCCGCCGCCCAGCACAGCGTCGCGATGACGAACAGGTAGTAGTTGGCGAACGCCTGCTTGCTGAACGCGAAGAACACGAGTTGCACGACACCGAAGGCGCCGGCGAAATACGCGGGCGTCGGCCGGCTCCGCCAGGACACCGCGGCAAGGGCGGCGGCGAGCGCGACAAACGGAATCGCCTGCAGCCACGGAATCTGCGGAAAGTACTTCTGAATCCAGACGAGGTGGCTGAGCGCATCGGTGCGAAGCGGCTGGACGAACTGGAATTCGACAACCGCTCGCCAGAACGCACGAGGATCCCAGACGAAAAACGGCAACGTCACGGCTGCCGCGACGGCGAGCGCCAGCCCGATCAATCGAACCGCGCCGCGACGCGTGCCGCCGGGACCGGCCAGCAACGGGACCAGCGGCAGCGCGAACACGGAGTATTGCTTCGTGGCCAGGAACAGCCCGAGCGCGTACGGGAGAGCGGGACGCCAGCGTAACGCACTGAACATCAGCGCGGAAAACGTGAACGCGAAGAGCGTTTCCGTCCACGCGTACTCGATCACGAACAGCATCCGCGGTGTCAGCAGGAGCAACGCCGCCATGAGACCTGTCCATCGGCTGGGTCCTGAGAACAGCACCAGAGCGGCTGACGCCGTCATCGCGGCGATATCGGCGTAACGGCTGTCCCCACCGAGCACGTAGCCAGGCAACGCGAGCAACAGACTGAGCGGAGGGTATGGCAACCCGACGGTCAGCCGGTTGTTCGCGTCGACGACGCCGGGCCCGTAGACAGCCGTGGCGGACTCGTAGAGATTCGGGTATCGCGGCGTGTACGGATTCTCGCCGCGCAGCAGGGCTTCCGCGCCCATTTGCTGAAACATCAGCACGTCGATGTGGGGCGGCGGTTGGGAACGGATCCAGATGGAGGCGACGACCCAAAACACGCCAAGCATCGCGCCTGCGAGCGGCACGCGGAGCGACCGCAGATCCACCCCCTGGAGCACACCCAGCAATCCGAGACACAGGACGCCGATGCCAACCAGACGATGGTCGCCGGTCCGCTGCCACATCAAGAGCGCCTCGATCCCGATCGCGACGGCGACCACGACCGTCGCGCTCGTCCTGCTGGAGAGCGACTCGACCATCGCCGACGGCGGTCGAAGACACACCGCCAGGCCAATCACGACGGCAGCCGAAATCAGCACCAACCCGACGACGTGGTAGTAGCCGTTGTTCCAATGAATCGCGAGGCCGACGAGCCACGCGGCCGCGGCCATGCCCAGCGCGAACGTCCGGCTAGTGTCGCGTCTCAGAAGTTCGCTGTGCACAGAGGGCGGCGAGGCGCGCGGATGGCAAGGCGCGAAGAGTGAGCATATCGGGAATATTCGAACGATGAGCAACGCAGCCAGCCGGGATGCATCGCCGGCCGAATGCCAACGAACTTCTGAGACACGACACTAGGGCTCACCGACTCGCCGGTTGTCGACCATGGTCAAACGTTTCCCTTCGGGGTTGAAGATCGCGAAGCGGCCGAGGCCGTGCTGCTGCAGGAAAAACTTGCCGCTCGTCGCCAGGACGCCGAGTCCGTACCGGACACTCCGCGAGAAATTGATCGACGACGCCTCCGGAAAGTACTTCGTCGGGCACGACACCTCCCCGATGCGGAAGCCGAAATGCACGCATTGCGTCAGCATCTCGTTGTCGAACACGAAATCGTCCGAGTTCTCCAGGAGCGGCAGCGTCTCGAGAACCTTGCGGCTGAAGGCTCGATAGCCGGTGTGATATTCCGACAGTTTCGCGCCGGTGAAGAGATTCTGCCAGAGCGTCAGCGCGCGGTTGGACAGGTACTTGTAGAGCGGCATGCCACCGCTTCGGGCCGTTCCGCCAAGAATCCGCGAGCCGATCACGACGTCGTAGACGCCGTACGCGATCATGCTGGCCATCGCCGTGACGAGCAGCGGCGTGTACTGGTAGTCAGGGTGCACCATCACGACGACGTCCGCGCCGGCCTTCAGCGCCTGACGATAACAGGTCGTCTGGTTGCGGCCGTAGCCGTAGTTCGCGTCGTGTACGAACGTGGAGAGCCCGAGCTTCGCCGCGATCGCAGCCGTCTCGTCTCGGCTGGCGTCGTCCACGAGAATGCGCTCGTCGACGATCTCCGGGCAGCTCGGCGACGGTCGCCGCGAGCGTGCGGGCCGCGTTGTAGGCTGGCAACACGACGACGAGACGCTGTCCGTTGATCATGACCTCATGGAGTCCTGTGGTACGCTGAGCGCCGCCCCATGAAATCGGTCGCGACTGCGTGTCTGTTGTTCGCGATCGGCGTCGGCGTCAACCTGACGTTCGGCCGCAGAGGCTTCCTGCCGCTCGACCAAAGCATCGTGTTCGACGGCGGCTTCCGGCTGGCGTCGGGGCAAGTACCCTTCCGCGACTTCGTGGCACCGAGCGGCATCGTGCCTTCGGCGATCCAGGCGGGATTCTTCAGCGCGCTCGGCGTCACCTGGTTCGCGGTACTGCCTGCATGCGTCGGTCGTCAACGGCCTGTTTGCGGTGGCGGTCTACGGGTTGCTGCTGCTGTGTGGATCGACGCGGCTCGAAGCCGCAGCCTTCGGCGCGCTGAGCGCGCTCTTCTTCTACCCGCCGACCGGCACGCCGTTCATGGATCAGCATTCGTTCTTCTTCATGACGCTGATGTTTCTGGCGGCGGCGGCGGGAACAGTTGCGCCTGGACGAGGGGAGTTGGCGGCGTGGTTCGCGGTGCCATTTCTCTTCGTGCTGGGCTATTCGAGCGGTCAGATTCCGATTGCCTTCGGCGCGGTTTCGGTCGCGATCTGGGTGGCGTGCCATCCGCGCCGCGCCCCGAAATGGATCGCGGCGATCGCAGGCGGAACCGTGTGTGCGGCCGCGTGCCTGCTTCTCGTCCACGCCGTGTGGCCGCTGGACTGGCAGGCCGCGTGGCACTATTCGGTCACGCTTCCGCTGCAGGTCGCGGGCGATCGGACGGTGCGCCCGGGGACCGCAGGCCCCGTCCGGATGGTCCTCGCGACGCTCGTACGTTTTCCGGTCTGGGTCAAACTCTGGTCGCTCGACCTTGCTTTAGTCGCGGCCGTACCGCTCATCCTGCTGCGCCGTTCACCACGATGGTCGCTGCAATCATGGACCCTGCTCAGCTGTCTCGTCACGACCGCCGCCTTCATGGCGTTCACGCGTACGCTCTGGCAGACGGGGCTTGCGCTCGCGATGATGATTGTCGCAGTGGCGATCGCGCTGGTTCGAGAATCGCTCCCCGCCGCGGTGGCGAGGCCGATCATCGCGATCATCGCGCTCGCCGCCGTTCGCGATTCAGCCGTGTTCGTGGCGACGGTTGACATTCCGCGCCTCGAGCACGTGCAGTACAACGCGGAAGAGGCGGCGCGCGCGGAAGGACATCTGCCCTCAGGCCTCGAGTTCATGCGCTGGAGCCGCGGACCCTCCGGGCTCGCCGCAGACGAATTGACGGCGCTGGTCCGATTCCTGCGCGAAACCGACGGCAATTTCCTTCTGATCGGCGACGCGAGCATCCTCTATGGGCTGACGGGCAAGCCGTCCGTGAGTCCCGCGCTGTGGCTCGATCCGCGGCTGACGATGCCGCACCCTGAGGCGCCGGAATTCGTGCAGTTCGAAAGCCAGCTGCTCGAACGTCTGCGCACCCACGACGTTCGCCGCGTCGTGCTCGATCGACCGACGACGTGGACGCATCTGACGCTTCAGCATTTCCCGCAGCTCGTCAAGGTCACGAAGAGCGGGGCGTGCGGCGAGAAATCGTTCGGCGGCGCCAGAGTGATGGAGATGTGCCCCGATTCATGACGCGCACTCATGTGCCGCGTGTCAGCCGGCATTTGAACAACACGTAGACCGCATCGAGCCCATCCATCGGCCGGATCTTCTTCCCTTCATCAGCGCGCCGCGGCGAGTACCCGATCGGCACTTCCACGATCTTGTAGCCGGCCAGCAGTAACTTCGCCGTGATCTCGGGTTCGAAGTCGAAGCCGACGCAGCGCAGCCGAATCTTGCCCAACACCTCGCGCCGAAACGCCTTGTATCCCGTCTCCATGTCGGTCAGGCGGCCGGCGAACATCACGTTCGTCAGCATCGTCAGCACCCGGTTGGCGGCGCGAGTGCGGAACGAGATCGCGCCGTTCTTCTGCAGAAATCGCGAGCCGTACACCACCGTCGCCCCGTCGTTGATGATCGGCGCGAGCAGCTTGCCGTATTCCTCCGGGTTGAGCTCGAGATCGGCATCCTGCGTCAGCAGCACGTCGCCGGTCGCATACTGCAGGCCGAGCCGAACGGCGGCGCCCTTCCCGAGGTTGATCGGACTGTGGAGGACACGGATCGTGGGATCGTCGCGCCACGGCCCCTCGTCGATCGCGCGGCGCGTGCCATCGCTCGATCCGTCGTTGGCGACGATGATCTCTTTTTCGATGGCGCCGAGGTCGACGGCGCGGATGCGCTCGATGACCGCGCCAATGGTCTGCTCTTCGTTGTACACGGGCACGATGACGGAGAGCTTCATGCGTGGCTCATCGTATTGCGCGGCCAGAAGCGATCGACGATCCGGGCGCTGAAGCAGGCCGCCAGCGCCACGGCAACGGGCATCAAGTGGATCGAGAAGCGGCCGACATACGCCGTCCCGCGCGCGACGAGCGCCCCGGCAAGCCCCGCGGCGCAGAACAGCGCCAGACCGGCCGGCACGTCGCGGAACCACGGCACGCGAAGCAGCGCGAGCACGGCGATGGCGACGCCGCCGACCACGAGAATCGCACGGGGATCGAACCGCGGCGGATCCTGGACGGTCACCAGAACCAGCACGCTCTCGACCAGGTGACCGATCGCCTGCATGTAGGTATCCGTCGGCTGAATCGTCGCGACGAGCTGTCGTTGGGTTCCGTGGAACACGCTGAAGACGCCCGTGTAGTGCCAGGTGCGCCACGCGAACAGTGTGAGGCCGACGGCCAGCGAGGCGAGGATCACGGCGGCGTTTGCGAGCGGCATTCTCGAGATCCACGCGCGGGGGCGCCAAATCGTTCCGGCCTCGACGTCCAGCGGCAGGAGCAGCGCCACCAGCGCGACAAGCCAGATCAGATGATTCAGCCTGGTGTAAAAGCACAACACAGCCAGGAGGCCGGCCACCACAGCCCGCCACAGTTCAGCGCGACGATCGCTCACCAGCAACAACGCGGCAGTGTAGGCGAATCCGGCCGCCGTGATCTCGCTCAGATCGCGGCCGACGATCCACCACGACGGACCGATGGCCACCGTCGCCAATAGCAGCGCCGATGCCGCAATCCCCCACCGGAACGACGCGACGCGATGGCAGACGACAAAGGCGAACTGTGCGCCGACGAGCAGACAGCCCGCATCCAGGTACCACTCGCCGACACTGGAATCGCCGAACACGATGTGGACCGGGCCGATGATCCATCGGTACAGCGGTTGATACCAGAACATCCACTGTCCGCCCTCGAGCCAGTACCCCTGCATGTAGATGCGATAGGCAAAGCGCTGGAAATGCGTAAAGTCGTCGCCTGGCGTGAAGAGCGTGATTCGTCCGGCGTCGGCGAGCGAGGCGCCCGCGAACAGCGCGAGCCACGGCACGCCAACGAGCAGCACCGCGCCGCGGACGGTGCGCAGCCGGGACGGAAGCGGGACGAAGACTGCCGCCGGGAGCAGCAGCACGGCAATCCGGCCTGCCGAGTGGACGCCGGCCAACCCGGCACTGAACGTGACGGCGGACGCGCCGGCCACCCACGCGGTCGCAAGGCCGCCTGGAGCGAGCGACACAGCGGCACTGACGGCCCACGAGACGAGGAGCATGAACGCCAGGGCGGCGCCAGCCACACGAGCTGGACGCCAGAGGATGTGATCGATTCGGTTTGGCGGAGTCGTGGTCGTGAGAACGGACGAGAAGACGTTCGAACCATTCCACAGCGGAACGAATCGCCAGCGCTCGCCGCTGAAGACCGTCCAGAGGCGAATGTGATGCACGCCGCTCGGCACCACAATCTCGTGCGCGGCGTCGTCGATCGCCACGCCGTCCAGCGTACCTTGAATGTCTTGATGCTCGGTGGCCTCGAGCGACAGCGTGCCTGGCGTTGACGTCGACAGGTAGCCGTCCACAGTCATCGCCACGACCGCGTCGGGTGGGCGGGCGGCGGGTCCTGCCAGGTTCAGAAACCAGGCTGGAAACGACACGAGATCGGTGTAAGGCCGCGCAAAGACCGCCGAGCACCGTGGCACGGCGGATCGCCAATCGGCTCGCGCGTCCCAGCCGAGTTGAATCTGATTCGCATCCTGGTTGAGCGGCGCCGGCGTGATGAAACGCGCGCACCACCCTTCCTGGGTCATCGCCAGCGTGCCGGCCAGCTTGACGGAGAGCAGCGCGATCGACAGGCCGCGGGCCGTCCACGACAGGACGAACTGCGGAAACAACCAGCACAGCACGGGGAACATGAGACCGATCGCGACTGCCTCGACCCGTGAGTCGAGCGGAATGCCATCGAGCGGACCGACGACGCGGGCCGGCCACAGCAACGCGACGGCCGCGACGACGAGCCATGGCGCTGACCTTCGGTACAATGACGTGCCGTGAGTCGTGTCCTGGGAGTGGTGTGCGGCAGCGCGCTCGTCGCGGCCCTCGTCGTGTGTTCCCGCGTTGACAGTTCGCGACACAATCCGATTGAAGCACCAGTGCACGAGGCCACTGACGGCGACGCTGCTGCGCAGTACGAGGTCGGTGTTCGGATTGTCAGTTCCCCCGCGAGCTCGCCCGACTACCCCCAGGCGGCCGGATGGTTTCGCCGGGCCGCCGATCAAGGCCATCCCGGCGCCCAGGCCGCGCTCGGATTCATGTATCACCGCGGCCAGGGTGTTTCCCGCAACGACGTCGAAGCCGTCAAGTGGCTCAACCTTGCGATTTGGCAAAACTCTCTGGAGCACGAGGCCTATGAGCTCTGGCGCGAGTACGTCACGCAGCAGATGAACAGCGCGGACATCGCGGAGGCGGAGCGGCTGGCGCGGGAATGGCGGCGCCCTTCGTAATCATCAGGATTCCTGACGAACCTGTCGTAGCCTGCAACCAGCGCGATCGCGACGAACGCGAACACGAACGGCTGCCCCGACAACGAATAGCGCGCGTTGGTCAGGAACGGCGCGATCGTGATCGGCACGTACAGCACGGCCGCCACCAGTGGGACGATGTCGCCCCCGCGCCGCCATCCGACGACGATCCCTGAGAGGAACAGCACGAAGACCGAAAGCGAGACGGCGGTGCCCGCCGCGTACAGCAACCGGCTGCCCGCGAACTGATGAGCGGCGTCGCTGCTCTCAGAGCCAACCGTAACGAAGATCCCGATCATCCGCCGGAGCGTCGCCACGGCGTAGGCAATCGGCGTTCGGCGAATGTTGTCGACCGCCAGTCGCGTGTACCGATCTTGCGACTGCGGTTGGGCCCGGTAGAACACCGCGTCTATCCCGCCTGCCACTCGAGAGCACTCCTCGAACTTGCGAAGGGCCGGCACCTGTTCGGCCGACAGCCCGACGCTCCGAGCCGTCCGCCGCGTGTGGACGATGCCGCGCGCGATCGCTCCACGTGCCTCGAGGTCCACGAGCCGGCCCGAAAACTTTCGCGGCACGGCCAACGTCGAACCGTCGCGAAATTCGAGCGTCGCCGTCGTGTCACCGGCGACGACCTTCCGCGCGGTCCCGCCGTGTGGCACTGCAATCGGGTTGTTCTTGTCGCTCTCCAGCACGCCGATCGCGATGTCGAGATCGCGGAACGTCATCGCGCCGTCGTGGTCGAAATCGAGCGCTGAAGCGGATGTCACCGGCTCGTGCCACGCCTCGTGACGCACGAGACGGACGACATCGAACACGTCGACGAAATCGCCATGGCGATCCTGATCGCCGAAGTCGTTCGACGAGACGAAGAAGATCGCCGGATCGAAGGGACCGGCGACCGGCGACTGTTGGGCGACGACGCCGGCCGGCGACGACCACATCGCGTCGAAGTAGTAATAGATCGCGGTCTCGTCGGGCTGCGTCGGAATCTCGAAATGGACGCCGCCGTCCCGCCACGGTCGAGACGGAAGGCTGACTTTCTCCGCGTTGCGATCGGTCCAGTAGGTGACTGCCACCGCTTCCGGTACGACGCCGTCGCAGTTGCCGCCAATCGGTTTGATCGACGAGATCACGAGAGGCTGCCGATCGGGCCTCGCGTACGGAAACGTGCGCTCGCCGAAGATGTCGCGCGGATTGTCGAACCAATTCGGGTTGAACGGCCCGGTCTGCAGGCTCCCGTACCACAGCTGGATGCCTCCATGCGCCGAGGCCGGAATGAAGCGCCCGGTCAGGCGGGCGTTTCTGATCGTCCACGGCGCGATCACGAGAAACGCCGTGGCGGCGAAGACGGCCAGAGGTCCGAGAGCGGGCCGCGGTCGCATCAGCACCCACGCCAGGGCACCCAGCCACAACGGCAACAGGATCATGTTCGGCCGTACTCTGCATCGCGGCGCCGGCGAGCAGTCCACCGACGAGAACATGGCCCGTCATTCCAGATGCCTGCCCGCGCATGAAGAGCACCACGGACGCCACGAACAACACCGTACAGACCGAGTCGGAGGTCTGCGTCGAGGCGTAGACGGTGTTGAACGAGAAGCACGCGACGAGAACGGCCGCCACGACTGCCTCGCGCTCGCCCACTCGGCTCCGGACGCCCGCGTAGATCAACAGCGGAACGAAACCGTTCAGCAGCACCTGGACGACGAGCGGGATCCATTGACGATCGCCGAAGGCTCGGTAGAAGACGGCGAGAAACGCCGGGTATCCCCACGGCACTTCGAGTGTCGGAAAGAGCTCGCCCCGCGCGAGGGTCAAGCCGAGCTGCCGATAGTTGTCGAACCCCTCCCAGCCCCATGGATGCGGCGCCTTGATGAACACGAACGCCAGGCCGAGACCGACGCTGATCGCCCAGGCGCCGGCGAGCACGAGTCGCGTCGACCTGCGTGATCGCTCTACACCCAACCCCGCCACCAGTAGTAGCCGCGGGCGCACCATTCGTAGATCACCGCGTTCCCGACTTCGAGCGACACGTCGTTCGGCGTCAGCGCAAACGGACGCTCGGTCCGGTCCGGATACAGCGGCGCCGCCGATGGGACCGGCTGAAGACCTTCGACGGCGAACGCGGCCAGCGCACGACCCATGTGAACCGGGGATGTGACGATGACAAAGCGATCGATGCGGCGCTCAGCCAGGAATCGTTTGAGCGCCACCGCCTCTTCCCGCGTATTTCGCGATTCCGTTTCCAGAATCACCCGACCGGGCGGGACGCCGAGCGCGACGATCGCCCCCCGAATCGCCTCGGCTTCCGACAGCGCCTGCGCCCCGGTATCGGTGACGCCGCCGGCAACGATCACCAACGGGTCGCCCAACAACCGGTAGACTCGCGCGGTCTCGAGCGCGCGCAGCGCGGACGGACTGGTCAGCATCGGCAGGCGGCCCCCGGCCGCGCGTACGGTCCGGCTGCCACCGCTCAACAGCACGACGGCGCGCACGCCCGGCGCCTCGTCCGCGCTGGCGATCGGCCGGTGATCAGCCGTCAGCGTCCGCGCCAACAGCGATGCGCCGGCCGGACAACTGATCAACCAGTAAGCCATGACGACGGCCGCCAACCATCGCCGGGCCCAGCGCGCGAGCATCGGACGCGCGTACAGCACGGCGACTCCCGGTGCGATCAGCATCAGGAAAAGCGTCAGCGAGGCCGGCTGAAATGATTGCTTGAGGAGGGAAAGGATCAGCGTTCGGTCCGTGGGAACTTGCGGATCTTCGAGCTCGCGACCGCTGCGCCCGCCGACGCGGCGCGCTCGGGATCCACGAGCGGCTCGAGTCCGACGACGAGGCGCGACAGCTCGACCGAGTGCGCGGCGCACAGCGCTTCGAGCTCGCGCAGCCGTGCGCTGTCGATCGCGCGCGTGCTGAGCACCACCGCATCCACGCTGTCCGACAGGACGAGATGCGAGAGCACCTCGAAGGCGCCGAGCACTGGGTAGCCACGAACCCGCGCGCGCCGCTTCCGCGGATCGTCGTCGATGAAGCCCACGAGCCGGACGTCGTGATCGGGGTTGTTCAACAGCTCGCGCACCGTCATCGCCCCGCCGTCGCCGGCGCCGTAGACGACGATGCGGCGGCCGGTCTGTCGGCGCCGCTGCAACGCGTCGCTGATGACGCGGAACGACGCCCGCGAGCCCGTAATCATCAGCACGACAACGATCGAGTAGATGATGAGCACGCTGCCGGTGTACTTCTCGGCCTGGAACATGTACGCGAAGATCAGCGCCGACACGAGCGTGCCGGCGATCGCGCCTCGGACGACGGTCACGGCGTCCGACGCGCTGAAGTGGCGCCACACACCCTGATACACACCGACCGCGAAGAACGCAGCGAGTTGCACCGCGACGACGATCGGGAGCGATCGCGTGAAGTACGTGAAGTTGGCGGCAAACTCGATGAAGTCGAACTTGAGGCGATACGCCGAGTAGTACGACACGGTGACGAGCACGAAATCCAGCAGCACCTCAGCCACTCGCCGCCGGTACACGAAATCGACGACGATCGGCGTCAGGCCGCCGCGCTCGAGCGCCGCGGCGTCCGAAGTTTCGTACACCCGGATCCCGCCGAGATAGATCGCGAACATCGTCATGCCGACGGCGAACACCGCGGCGACGATCGACCACCAGGCCGCGGATGACCGAAAAGCGACGCCAATCGCGCCGCTCGCGGCGGCGAGCAGCCACAACAGCGTCACCGCCGACCGCTCCGACAGTCCGATCGCGACCAGCCGATGGGACGTGTGATCGCGTCCGCCCATCGACGTCGGCCGCCCCGATACCATGCGCATAATCGTGACCAGCGTGGTGTCGAAGATCGGAATGAGCAGCACGAGCATCGGCACGGCGATGACCGACAGCACGTTCTGCCCGCCCGTGGTCGTCGAGCCGAGCGTCAGCGACAGCCCGGCGAGGCTCATGCCGATCAGAAGGCTCCCGCTGTCGCCCATGAAGACGCTGGCCGGGTGTGTGTTGTAGACCAGGAAGCCGAGCAGGGCGCCGATCAGAGCGGCCAGGTACTGCACCTGGTAGTACGCCGAAGTGCCGACGTCGACTGGCAGGGCCGTGAGCAGGAACGCGGCGCCGGCGACAACCGCGATGCCGGCGCACAGGCCGTCCATGTTGTCGAGCAGGTTGAACGCGTTGGTAAGACCCACGATCCAGATGAGCGTCAGCATCCAGTCGACCGTGACGCCGTTCACCCAGTTCAGGTGGTAGCCGAAGTAGAGGAAGATGGACGCGACGCCGATCTCGACGACCAGCTTGGACACCGGCTTCAGCGACCAGATGTCGTCGGCGAGCCCGGTGAGAAACATCAGACCGGCCGCCGTGCACAGGACGCCGAGCTCACTGAACCGGCCGAAGACCACCATCGCGACGATCATCGACAGCGCGATCCCGACGCCGCCGAGCATGGCGATCTCGCGCGTGTGCCAGCGATCTTCCCGCGGCTTGGCGACGAGCCCGAGTCGCCGCGCGATGAGGCGGCACAGCGGCACGAAGATCAGCGCGGCGACGAAGGCGAGCAGGAATGGTGCGCCTATGGCCATCTCAGTTCAGGCTCGAGCAAGTTGGCGAGCACGGCGACGGTACTCTTTGATCCGTTCCGAAGTTGGATACGAATAGTAGGTCTTCTCGGCCTCGGAATTCGGCCGTCTCGTGAGTGATCCGCTCGCGCACGCGGCGATCGCCTCGGCCAGCAGCGCCGACGCGGTGGCAAAGGCCTGCGGATAGAGCGTATCGAGCGTATCGGACTCCTGAATGGGTACCGCTCGTTGGACGACGATGTCGCCATTATCGAGCTTTTCGTCCATCAGATGCACGGTGACGCCGAAGGAGGGCTCGCCGTTCATCAGGGCGTGAAAGATCGGCAGCAGACCCCGATAGCGGGGCAGCATGCCGAAGTGCACGTTGAGGCAGCCGTGCGCCGGCAGCGTCAGGATTGGTGTCTTCAGCCGCTGCGGCGTGTTGATCGACACGATCAGATCGACCTGGAGCTGGCGCAGCATGTCCAGGAACGACGCCGCGTTCACGTCGGCGACGTCGTGGACCGGAATCCGGCGCGCCGCAAACTGCCGGTGGACGACGCCGCCTCGAGCGGAGGCGACGGCCATTCGCGCGATCCGGCCCGCCGTCGAGAACGCACCGTAGAGCGCGATTGTCGTCCTGAGCCGCTTCCAGTCGAAGAAGCCGGCCGGGAACGCGGCGCCAACAATCGAGGACCCGAAGCGGGCGAGGAGCGGCTCGACGCATGCGCTCGTGTAGAACGGCTCGTCAACCAGCAAGAAGAAGATTCGCATCCGGTCGCAGTGTCTCGACCATCTCGCGCATCGTCGTCAGCGTGTAGTCCGCCTGGAAGCGGCGGATGGCGTAGACGAGGAACTTTCGATTCTCCGCCGCCGGCCGTTTCAGACACGGATGGCGATGGATGCCCGGATACCGTTGCCGCAGGCCATCATCGTCACAGTCGGCCAGGTCGATCGAGTGCAGCTCGTAGGTGAACTGCGATCGGCCGCGCCGAATCAGCGAGTAGGAGGCGTCGAAGGACGCGCGCCCCAGGGCGAAGTGAATCGTGGAATAGAACGGGAAGCGGACGATCGGCACCGTCGCGATCGGAATCTCGGTGATCGAACGCGATCCGCGGCGGTGAAGCTTGCCCGGTCGGGGCGCGTAGGGATTGCCGGGAGCAAAACTGTTCTGCCACGCGCCCGTGTTGCGGAACTGTCCCCGCGTGATCAGACCGTAGGCGAATTGCTGCACCTGCTTCAGGTAGAACGGCAGCACGGATGACTCGTACCGGTACCCGTTGCGCTCGAGAATGTCGACGATTTCCTCGTCGACGTCGAGACACGGCGCCCGAAAGCCGACCACGCGCTGGCCGGTGATGCTCTCGAGCAACCGGCCGGTCGCGAGAATCTCGTCCTCTTTTCGCGACCGCGACAGGCGGCTCAGATTGTGCGGGTGCGTCATCGTGTGGTTCGCCAGCTCGTGGCCGGCGGCCACCATGCGCCGCAGCACTTCCGGCGCCAGCTTCTTCGATCGCACATCGTCGCCGACCATGAAGAACGTGGCCCGGACGCCGGTTTCGGCGAAGAGGTCGAGAAACCGATCGACGATGCGATCGTAGTCGCGATCGCGATCGGGATGCGGGAGACCCAGTGTGACCGAGTAGTGGTACAGACTTTCGAAATCGACGGAGATGTTGGCCAGTTTCAAGGGATTAAAGAGTGTACCCTAGCAGCTTGCCGTCGAGCACTCCCATCCGCGTCGGGTTCGTGCTCACCGAGCTCATCGGCGGTGGAGCCGAGCGCTCGATGCTGTCGATCATCGACGCGCTCGATCGCCGCCGGTTCACGCCGACGCTGATCCTGTTCAGCGATCGGCGCGATCACGAGCCGCCGGCGGACGTGCCGATCATCGTGCTGTCTGCGCGCGCGCCATTCGGCCTGCTGCGGACCGTCTCGCGCATTCGTGCGCTCGCGCAAGCGGTGAAGCGCGAGCGCATCGACTTGCTGGTCAGCTTCCTGATCGGTCCCAACGTCGTTTCAGTTGCAGCGGCGAGGCTCGCCGCCATTCCCGTGATCATCGGCGAGCGAAGCGCGCCACAAGCGGTGCTGTCCGACGCCAATCCACAGCTGCGTCTTCGCGGACTCTGGTCGCGGCTCGTGCGGCTGATGTATCCGCGCGCGTCGCACATCATCACCAACACTGAAGGTGCGCGATCCGAGTTGGCGAGCTTTCTCAATGTGTCCCCGTCGAGCGTGACGGTCATTCCCAATGCGCTCGACCTGGAGCGCGTCGCCACCTTGGCGGCCGAACCTCTCGATGCCGGCATCGTCTGGCCGCCCGATCCGCTGCTGGTCCATGTCGGCCGCTTCACCTACGCCAAGGATCACGACACCTTGTTGGCCGCGTTCGCCCGGATCCGAAGCCATCGCTCCGCGACACTGGTGCTGGTGGGCGACGGCGAGGACGAAGCGCGAGTGCGGGCGAAGAGCGCCGAGCTCGGTCTCGGCTCCGATGTGATCTTCACGGGCTTTACGCGCAACCCATATCGTTATCTGGCTCGAGCGACGATTTCGGTCCTGACCTCGCGCTTCGAAGGTCTGCCGAACGCGCTGATCGAAGCGATGGCGCTTGGCGTGCCCATCGTCTCCACGGCGTGCCAGTTCGGGCCTGTGGAGATCCTCGGCGACAACGAATACGGCGTGCTGACACCGGTCGGCGACGCCGCGGCGTTCGCCGCCGCCGTCGAAGCACTGATTGATGATCCCGATCGACGCCGCGAACTGTCGCGACGAGGCCGCGCGCGCGCCGCCGACTTCGACCGCCGGCGCGTCGGTCCCACCTACGAGACCCTGTTCGCCCGTATGGTCGGGCGACAACCGCCGGTCGATTCGAGCGTCAAATCCAGCCACGCCACCAGTACATGACGATCGCGGCGTACTCCTGAACGATGCCGCGCATCTGTTCGAGGCTCGCGCCACGATCGTGCGCGTAGAACTGGCTGATTGGCGCGGGCGTCGCGACCACTGAAACATCCGGCGCGGCCTTGCGCCAGGTCAGCGTTGCGCGGCGCATGTGGTACGGGGAACTCACGAGCAGGACGCGCTTCCAGCCGTTGGCGTTGAGAATCCGCTGTGAGAACACGACGTTTTCGCGGGTATTCGCCGCCCGCGTCTCGAGCTCGATCGCCGAAGCCGGCACGCCATTGTCGACGGCGAGCGCCCGCATGATCTCGGCCTCGGGAAACGCGAAGACGAACCCCGACGAGAAGACGAGATGGCGCGCGTAGCCCTGGTGATAGAGCTCCGTAGCTTGCTTCACGCGTTCCTGATAACCGCCCCCGGCCTTTCCCGACTCCCCCACGCCGCCGGCGAAGACGACGATGCAATCTGCCTGCTGCGGAGTGTCCACGATCCGGAGGGGCCGCGCCAGGAGCCAGACCAGGGGGGTTTGGAACAGAAGCAAGTAGGTGAACACGACAGCGAGGACGACTTCAACGGTGCGGCGGCGCGCGCGTTGATAGACGCGCCGCAGCCGCGCGTCCCAGCGTTCCTCCTGTCGCGCGCGGGAGGCCACCGCGCCGGCGATGAGCTCCGACATCCGACCGATACGCGCCGGCCAGCTGTTGGCTTGCGCGACCGCCAGGCGGCGTCCGACGGCATCCGGCGACGGACTCGAGATCGATCGATTGATGGCCGCGGCGAAATCATCGCTGTCCCGCGCAATGGCGACGATCTCGCCGTGCTCCGCGTTGAACCGCCGAATCTCGGCCAGGTCGCTCGCGACCACGGGAATTCCCATGGCGAGGTATTCGTTGAGCTTCGTCGGGTACACGTTCGCCGTGTACTCGCTCAGCTTGTACGGCACGAGCCCGACGTCGAATTCGCGGACGTAGTGCGGCAGCTCCGAATGGGGCTTCCCGCCCAGCAGCTTGACGTTCGGCGTTGCTTCGAGCCGCGACAGATCGCATTGCGGAGGTCCGACGAAGACAAACGTAGTGTCGCGACACTTCGCCGCCGTTTCGGCCACCAGGTCCTGATCGATCCACTGGTGCAGTCCGCCAACGTATCCGACGATCGGACGCGCGAGCGCGGCCATGTCCGCAGGCGTCCGCCGCGGCGACTCGCGGACCGCCTCGAAGGCGTCGTACTTCACGCCGAACGGAAACAAGTGGACGCGCGGCGTAAAGGTCGCGGCACGCTGCCGGAGCTTTTCTGAGGTCACGAACACGAGGTCGGCACGCCGGAACATCGCCTCTTCGCTGGACGCGATCCGCCGCGCTTCCGGCGAGCTCGACGCGAGGTCGTCGATGCAGTAGTAGATGGTCAGCGCCGGATCGAGGAACGTGATCAGTTCGTGCGCGAGCGGCGTCGGCAGAAACGTCCAGGCGATCGGACGGCTGACGCCGAGGGTGCGCATCCACCGCCGAATCGATCGTAGAAGCAGGAACCTGTTGATCCGCGTCGCAATCCGCGAGTACGGGCCCGGCAGCACGATCGGCGAGAGGACAAACAGATTGGGCCGCTCCTCGCGGAAGCCGCCCGGCCCCTTCGACCAGTTGCGCAGGCGCCGCCGCAGGCGAGGCAGATCGCGGAACCGCAGCGGCCGCACGCCGGTGTTCTCCAGGAACAACACGCGGCGGCCGTCCGCGGCGAGCGACGACATGATTTCCTGATGTCCCTGCCAGATGAAGTCCCAGTCGATCGAGGAGATGCAGAGGATGTCGGTGAGCCCGGCCGTCTCGCGGGCGCCCGTCGCACGGACGTCGGCTGTTTCGAGGTGAATCATGCCACCTGCGCTGCCACGGCCCGATACGCGTTGAACCATCCGCGGGCGGTGCGATCGGCGCTGAACTCATTCGACACATGTCTGCGTGCCGCGGCGCCGATTGCCGACGCCGTTTCACGATTCGTGAGCAGGTCTTCGATTGCATTCGCCAGCGCATCGACATCACCCGGCGTCACGAGCACTCCCGTCCGGCCATCGTCCACGATCGTGTCGGTCGAGCCCGGCAACCGCGATGCAACCGCTGGAAGACCGGTCGCCATCGCCTCGAGAAGCGCGACCGGCAGTCCTTCTCGGCTCGATGGCAGCGCGAAGACGTCGGCGCTCCGGAAGTACGCCTCGATGCGCGGCGTCGGATCCGCGAACACCAGGCGGTCGGACATTCCCGCGCGCTCCGCCTCCGCTCGCATCTCGTCGGCCAGCCGATGATCGACTTCGAAGTACTGCGATCGCGTCGCACCAACAAAGACGAGCGTCGCCGGCACGTCCCGGCGCTGCAGGCGGAGCCAGGCCTCGAACAACACGTGCGGTTGTTTCTCGCGCGAGAAAAAACCAACGAACAGAACGATGGGCCGACCGATCGGCAGACCGAGCGAATGCCGAACCGCCACCCGCTCTTCCATCGCCGGCGGCCGAAAGCGTTCGATGTTCACGCCGTTCGGCACGTGACGGATCTTGTCCGCCGGCAGGCCGGCGGCCTGGCATGCATCGGAGAGACTCTGGCTCACGGTCAAGTAGAGACTCGCGGCTTTCAGCGCCCACCGCGCGAGCGGTCCATGCTGTCGAATGACTTCAGGCTCGTCGAAGCCGGCCGTGTGGAGGCTGAGCACGATCGGCACGCCAAACGACTTCGCGACCGCTGTGACCGGCACGTTCTTCTGCGAGTAGCCATGGAGGTGGACGACATCGGTGTCGCGCATGAGCGCCGTCGTCTCGGCCAGCATGGGACCAGCGGCCGAGAGTTTCGAACGGGGGTTGTCGGCGTCGACGACGATCCGCGAGACGGGAACGCCGTTGACGACAGAGCGCCGCGGCAGTGTGGCATCGACGGCGGTCGTCAGCACTTTGAATGCCACTCGGCCGGCAAGCGCCTGAGCGACCATCTGCGACTGCAGCCCGCCGCTGCTGATCTCGGGCGCGTAGGCGCCGGTCACGAGCAGCACGCGCAGCGGACGCTCATTCGCCGCGGTCATCCCCTCGGCTCGGCGCGCCGCCGAACCATCGGGGTCACGTCGCCGACTGGCTCCTGCGCCCGAAAGCCGCAAGCCGCGCATACCGCGATCGCGCGAACGTTGGTCGAGCGGCATTCCAGATGGATTTCGGCCAGGCCCCATCGTTCGAGCGCTTGGTCGACCAAAAGCGCCGTCGCCAGCTGCGCCAGCCCGAGCCCTCTCGCTTCGGGATCGCCAATCAACAATCGGCCGAACTCGGCGCGGCCGGTCGTCCAGTCGATGTCGTACAGGGACAATTGCCCAACCGGACGTTTGAACACGTCGGTCTCCTCGATGACAAAGACGAAGTCGTCATCGCGCTCCCGGTATTTTTCGAACCATCCACGATGCTGATCGGGCGAGATCTCGGCGGTCGAGAAGAACCAGAACCGGTTCTCGTCGCGATTGCGCCAGCCCAGCGTCAATGGCAGATCGGTGTCCTCGAGCAGGCGGAGACGGATCCGACCGTTCACGAGCGGTTCGATTTGGCGTTTGGCCATTGGCAACATGTCATCGCACGGTCGCGCGCACCGCGTCACAGATCCGCTGCACGTCGGCACGATCGAGCCGCAGGTGCATGGGCAGCGAGATCAGGCGATCGCTGGCCCGCTGCGCGCGCGGACAGGGCGGCTGATCGGCGTACATGCGGTAACGGCTGTTCTCCTGGTAGTGCACGCCAGGATAGATACAGCGCTCGTTGAGGCCGACCATTACCTCGTCGCGCCGGTCGACAAGCACCTGATAGAGATGGCGCGCCGATTCACACCCGGGCGCAACCGGAACGGTTTCGATACCCGCGGCACCGGTCAGCCCTTCGTCGTACCACGCAGCCAGCTGGCGGCGGCAGGCGTTGTCGGCGTCCAGGTACTTCAGCGCGACGAGCGCGAGAGCGGCCATGATCGAGTTGCCGTGGTACTTGAAGCCGACGTGCTGGACGTCGTAATGCCACTTGTAGGGGCTGTCGCTGTGCGTCCGCGAGTACGTATCCTTGTCGATGCCGAGCCACGTCCAATGCCGGACGGCTGTGTCGAGCTCGGCGTCCGCGAAGCACACCATTCCAGCGTCGGCCGTCGGCAGGTTCTTGACGGCGTGAAAGCTGAAGACGCTCGCGGCGCCTTCCGCCCCGACATGACGTCCATGGAGGCGCGTGCCGGCCATGTGCGCGGCGTCGAGGATCAGCGCCAGCCCGCGATCGCGGCACAGGCTCGCGACGGCCTCGAGCCGGCCCGTGTTGCCGCCCAGGCCCACGAAGATGACGGCCCTGGTGCGCTCGGTGATTCGCGAGGCCACGGAGTCAGGATCCAGGCACAAATACTCGTCCACATCGGCGAACACCGGCCGAAGCCCTTCGTACAAGATCGCGTGGTTCGTCGAGACGAAACTGAGCGGCGTGCTGATGATCTCGTCGCCCTCGTGCCAGCCGAAGTGGTCCTTCAGCAGCCGCACCGCCAGGTGCAATCCAGCTGTTGCCGAATTCACGAAGTGGCCGTGCGGCAAACCGGTGTAGCGTGTCCAGGCCTCTTCGAACTGCGCGGTCTTGAACCCGAGACCTGTCCATCCCTTTTCGAGGCATTCGCGGATCTCTTCCAGGCATTCGTCGATCCGGAAGACCGGCACGAACAAATGGAGCGGCGTGTCGGACGGCTCAGGCGCCATGCGTCGCATCGGCCAGCGTTGGTTCGTTCACGTGTCTCCCCTCGGTGTACACACGCACCACCTCGTCAGTCGGGCCGTCAGCGATGACGTGACCTTGCCGCAGGAGAATCGTGCGTTCGCAGAAGCGCGGAAGCACATCGAGGCTGTGGGTTGCGAAGACGACGAGGCTCGCGCGCTCCATGAGATCGTTCATCCGCTCTCGGGCGGTCTCGATGAACTGCACGTCACCGGCCGCCATGACCTCGTCGAGCAGGAGGATCTGCGGATCCACCGCGGTCGAGGTCGCGAACGCCAGCCGCACGTACATCCCGCTCGAATAGTGCCGGACCGGAATGTCGAGAAACTCGCCGAGGTTCGAGAATTTCGCGATGCTCTCGATTTTGCGCTCGATCTCCTTCGGCATCATCCCGAGGAGGAGTGCGCGTGTGCGGATGTTCTCCCAGCCGGTCGCTTCCATCTCGAATCCGGTCACGAATTCGAACAGCGGGCAGATGTGCCCTTCGATCTTCACGCGCCCGCGCTGAGGAGGATAGATGCCGGCCATGACTTTCAGCAGCGTGCTCTTCCCCGCGCCGTTGTGCCCGATGAGGCCGACCCGCTCGCCCGCCTGGATCGACAACGACACGGACTGGAGCGCCTTCACCGTCCGTGGAACCTTTCGGCGGCGCAGGCCAAAACGGTTGGCGAGCACGGAATTCAGCGTGTCCTGCCGCTCGGCGCCGACGTGGAATTCGAGATCGACGTTTTCGAGAAGAATGCGGGCCACTGGGCTAGAGGGCGAACACGATGCGGCGCTGGAAGACCGCGATGACCGCTGCCGCGCCGATGCCCAGAACCATGAGGATCAGTCCGGCGGCCACATAACTTTGATAGGGGGGAGGCGTGCCGAGGAGCAGCGGATGGCGCACGACCTCGATGAGGTGGAACATCGGATTGAGCGTGACGACGAACGACAGATCCGGACGCCGCGTCAGAAGAACCTCCGCGGGAAAAATGACCGGCGTCGCATAAAACAAGACCTGCAGCAGAACCGCCGCCATGTGCGCGATGTCGCGAAACCGCGTGTTGAGGTGCGCGAAGATGGTGATGAGGAAGAGCGACGCCGTCAAGTCGATCAGCAATCCCGGCACGGCGAGGAGCGTGCCGGCGGAAAAGGGAACGCGGTAAAACACCGCCACGATCACGAATGCGATCGCAGTAATGCCGGCGGTGAGCGCGACGCTCACGAAGGCCCGGAACACGTAGATGTAAATCGGCAGGCTGATCTGTTTGATGTAGCCTTCGCAGTTGACGAACGCGTTCCCGCCTTCGACGATGGAATTGGTCAGGTAATTCCAGAGGATGAGTCCTGCCGTCAGATACGGAATGAAATAGTGCGTGTCCTGACCGAGCAGGTTCGCGTAGATGAACCCGATCGCCATGACCAGGACGCTCAGATTCAGAAAGACCCAGCCGGGACCGACGGCCGATCGCCGAAAACGCATCCGCAGATCGAGGAACCCGAGACGCGTCCAGATGTGCCAAAGGCGCACTGACCGGACGACATCGTGAACGGTTCGCTGCATTTGCTCGGTCATTTGTGGCCCGACACGCGATGCTGCAACCGCCGCCGATGAAACTCCCACGACACGATCTGCCCGAAGCCAGCCAGATACCGGTACGACCGGCGAACGGTGTCGCGAACGCCGTTTCGCCACAGCATCGGCATGGCCTTCGCGCTCATACGCCCGGCGTGCGCGGCGAGAGCAAACGCCGTCGTCCAAGGTCTCGCACCTGTCACAGCGAAGAGATCCGGCAGGTTCTCGCGTGCGGTCCCGTACCGACCTGACCGGCGAGGCTTTCTTCGCGGCGAGCGGCTCGATCTGCGCCATCCAGTCGTGCCCTGTGCGCCCGTCGTTGTAGTGCGCACGCGCGTATTCCTGTGCCTGTTGCTGAATCCGGCGTCGCAGATCGGCGTCGGTTATCAGACGCCCAACCGCTTCGAACCAGGCGCTGTCGGACTCATCCGCCAGCAGGCCGGTCACGCCCTCGGCCACGCAGGTGTTGTAGACCGATGTGTTCGAGTACACGCCCGCAACACCGCATGCGGCGTACTCCCGGAACTTGTTGTTGCTCTTGCATCGGTGAAAGCTGTCGTCGGGAAGAGGGGCCAGCCCGATGTCGAAGCCTTCGCGAGCGAAGCGGGCAAAGAACCGATCGTAGTCGCGAACGAATGGCAGATGCCGTACTCGCGGATGCCGTGACAGCGGCTCGAGCGTCGGCCCCCAGATGGTGAGCTCGGTCTGTGGAAACGCATCGAGCACCCTCTGAAGTGGATCGAGGAGCATTCGTCCGATCCGGTCCTGCTGTCGGCTCGTCGCGTACACGAGGCGGATCCGGCTCGAATCTCGAGGCGGCAATGGATTCGGGACGAGCGTCCAGTCGATCGGCCCGTCCACGGTCACGACCTGCTGGTTGAACGTCGACAGGAAATCGCGCAGCGCGGGCGAGTACGTGCGCACGACATCGGCTTGCGCCAGACATGCGAGCAGCGCCGACCGTCGATCGGGCGCTCGCAGGTACTCCATGCCCGGAATCTCCTCGGGAACGTCGAGCAGGTTGTCGTCAATCTCGTAAATGAGCGGTCGGTCGAGCTCGCGCACGCAGTCCACGATCCACCTGAACGCCGGATCGATCGTGTGGCAGAGGACGACAACCGCGGCGCCCTCGACGGCCGATCGTTTGACGAGGCATTGGAGCGTGACTTCGAGATCGATCGCGCCCGCCTGGTGCAGCCGGAGCAGCGGCTTCGCCACGCCGATCATCGTGGATGGGAAGAGCAGGTCGGGCAGTACCGCCAGGACGCGTGGACGCTGGGCGATCACGTCCCTTCCACCAGCGTCAAGCTGTGTGGCGGCCGCCCCGCGTAGCGCTTTCCACACGACTCACACGCAGACCTGCCCGGGCACCGTGGCGCCCGATGCGAGCTTCACGCCGCACGCGCACACCCAGCCTTTGATGCGGCCAGGATTTCCAAGAATCAATGCGTAGTCGGGCGCGTCCCCGGTGACGACCGCACCAGCGCCGACGAAGGCGTAGCGACCGATCGTGTGCCCGCACACGATCGTGCAGTTGGCGCCCAGCGTCGCGCCGCGCATCACGAGCGTCCGCCGGAACTCGTGCTTGCGCACGACGTGACTGCGTGGATTGATCACGTTGGTGAAGACCATGGACGGGCCGCAAAACACGTCGTCTTCGAGAACCACGCCGGTGTAGATCGAGACGTTGTTCTGAATCTTGACGTTGTCGCCGATGACCACGTCCGGCGAAATCACGACGTTCTGCCCGACATTGCACCGGGCACCAATCGTGGCGCCGGTCATCACGTGGGAGAAGTGCCAGATCTTCGTGCCCTCGCCGATGCGGCACCCGTCGTCGATGTACGCCGACTCGTGCGCGAAGAAGCTCACGTCTTGTCGACCGCCTGGACGGACAGGGCCGCTTTCGGATCGACGATCGGAGCGTGGCGGATCTGGTGCGTCAACTCGATCGACGGACGCGCCGCGTCGATGCCGCACCCGCGACCCGCCAGGACATCCTCGTACACCCGCGTATGCAGGTCGTTGAAGCCGTCGCTGAACTCGAGCTGAGCGCCGTCCACAGTCATCGCTCGGAATGTCGCACGGGCGCCGGGCGCCGGTGCAAACGGCAGGTCGGAGGCATCCGTGGAGAGAAACCAGCGAACGTCAGCGTGCTCGAGATCGAGCGAGCCGGCCGCGCGAGCAGCATCGCGCTGGTGCACACTCGATTGCCGCACGCCGCCGAACAGCCAGAGCAGCAGGTCGAAGAAGTGGATGCCGATGTTCGTGACGATGCCGCCCGAACGCTCCTCCGAACCCTTCCACGAGACGTCGTACCAGTGGCCGCGGGCGGTGACATATGTCAGCGTCACCTGGTGACGTCGGCCGGCCGCGCCGGTGATCGTGTTACGAAACGCGATCACCGACGGGTGCAGCCGCAACTGGAGGACGGTGTGGATCCGCTTCCCGCTTTCACGTTCGAGCTCCTGCAGCGGATCGAGGTTCCACGGGTTGATCACAATCGGCTTCTCGCAAATCGCATGCGCGCCCGCGCGCAGTGCCAGGCGGATGTGCGCGTCGTGCAGATAGTTCGGCGAGCAGATGCTGACGTAGTCCACGCGCTCTTGGTCCGAGGATCGGCGCAGTTTTTCGAGATGGCGATCGAAGCGCTCGATCTCGGTGAAGAACCGCACGCCGAACGAATAGCGATCGAGCAGCCCGACGGCGTCATGCGGATCGACGGCCGCCACCAAACGATGGCCGGTGTCGCGAATCGCGTTCAGGTGGCGAGGCGCCACGAATCCGGCGACGCCCGTGATCGCAAAGTTCATGACACCACCGTTCTGTGTCCTTCGGCCTTGGTGCTCGATGCTTCATTGGTCACCGTACCGTGGCGCGAGAGCGCCGCGCCAAACACGGCCGCAACCCGCGGCGCTGTCACGTGCAGCGAATAACGCTCCTGGATGGTGCGGCGACCCGCCGCGCCGACTCGTCGTCGCAAGTCAGGGTCGTCCATCAGCGCCGCGAGCTTCTGGCGCCACTCGTCCGCTGTCGACGCGAGAAACCCGTTGACGCCGTCCTGCACAATCTCTCGGTTGACGCCAACCGGCGACGCGACCACCGCTACGCCGCACGACATGAACTGAATCGCCTTGAACCCGCACTTCCCTCGCGCCCAGTCGTCGTCGGGCAGCGGGTAGACGCCGACGTCACAGCCGTTGAACAACTCGACTTCGCTGTCGAGCGACCAGGCCACATTCGCCGTGTCAACACCCTCGAACGCAATCGGGCTCGTCGAGCCGGCGACGCGGAACTCAAACTGATGCGTCGCGGCGAGCGCGCGCAGGACAGGAGCCAGCGGAGTCAGGTAGGAGGCGGTCGTGGGCGTCCCAATCCACCCGAGGACGGGGCGCGCCTGCGAACGGTGCGGTTCGGCGCGTGGCACAAACAGATCCACGTCGATCGCAGTCGGAATTACGTGCACCGACGGGTTGAATCGACGCGCGTACGACGCGAGGTATTCGTTGCCGGCGATCACCTGGTCGCAGCGGCGGATGATCGCGCCGGTTTTCTGTGGATGTTTCAGCGCACCGATCCATCGATTCGCGTCGCTGGTATTCGGCAGAAACACCGCATCGTCGAAGTCGTATACCAGCGGCACCTTCGAGCCCGCCAGCAGCGACTCCACGATCGGTGGCCCGACGGGGAGCGCTTCGCGATAGATCAGCATCAGATCGTATCGGTCGTGCTCCCAGACTGTCCGAAGACGGCCTGCCGCCTGCCGGAGAAAACGCATCGCCTTGCGCGCGGTCTGGCCAGGCCGATAGACCAGTTCGAAGAACTCGCGGTCGAAAAACGGCGCGACCGTGAGATCGATGCCGTGGGTGGCCAGATGCGGGATGTATTGCGCAATGCGGTAGCGGCAGCCCGCGCCTTCGTAGGGAACAGGCGACAGCGCCAACGCGCGCACGCGATTCACGAGCGTTCACCGTAGGCGCGCCAGCCGAACAGACCGGTCGGCGACACGGCCGTGCGACCCAGTTGCGCGCGTTCGAGCCAGCCGCGCACAGCGCGATCGTCGTAGTAGAACCGAATCGGCGCGGCCAGACGATCGAACCAGTCCGCGTAGACGACCTGGAACGGATACTCGGCGTACACCTTCAATCGCGCCGGCCCGATGCGGCGCGCGAGCGGTCCGAGGCCCGGCAGCCGCGTCGCCAGGCGATACGGCGCGATGAACAGGCTCCAGTCGACGGCGGCGCCAACGAAGGAGAGGAACTGCTGCACCGGTTTCGGCGAACGCGTCGTCACAGCGCGAACCGACTCCAACGCGAAGTTCAGGAATCGGCGGCGGTTGCTGTAGACCCAGATGAATACCGAGCCGCCCGGACGGACGAGCGACACGACACGCTGGAACGCCTTCTCGGGCTCCGGCAGATGGTGCAGCACGCCGATGCTGTACGCGAAGTCGAAAACGCCGGGACGGAACGGCAGGTGATACACATCGGCCTGCACGAGATGCACGTTCGGCAGGCCCTCCACGTTGACGCGCGTCGACTCGATCGCTTCGCTGATGTCGACGCCGACCATCTCGGCGCCGAACTTCGCTGCGTTGTAGATGTGGCGGCCAAACCCGCATCCGAGATCGAGACCCCGCTTGCCGGGGAAAAACTGCTCGTCCACGGGAGAGATGTAGTGCAGAAAGTTCTCGCGGAAATCCACGACCATTTCCGAAAACACGGTCCACTGGTAGCCGAAGCTTTCGCGCGTGGACCGAATCGCGTCGGCGTGCGGTTCGGCGGGCTCACCGTGCGGCAGCGTGGCCGGCAGGCGCGGCCGATGCGTCGCGACGAAATCCTGATGGAGCTGGAATGCGTCCGCCAGAATCCTCGGAATGCCTCGGACGATCGGGAAGACGCGTCCGCAGCCGCATCGCAGGATGCCCTCTTCGACGTCGCCCGCATTGGTGTCCGCGAACGACTCGACGGCAAAGGCTCCGCCGCACCACGGACACTGCAGCCACTCGAGAAGACGATGCTTCATTGCAGGCGTCCGTCCGCTTGAGTGCGACCCGTTCGCTGCGTCCATGCGGAGGCGACGGCACGCGAGCACAGGCTGGCGGCTACCGACGTGAGGATTGCGACGATCCACGCCGCCCGCGCCCACCACGTCGGCTCTGGAGCACGAAATCCGGTCAGTGTCACGTGCGTCACCACGGCAACTGCGATAACGACCGATACGAGCCGCACACGTCGCTCGAGCGAGTTGGCGAGCCAGGCCGAAACGGCGCGGGCGAGCGCCGACGATTGCCACGCCGCGATGATCCGATCGCCCGTTCGCGACACGAGGCGGAATGGCGCACTCGAATCCACCAGCTGGACCAGCCGATCCGTTGATTCAGAATGGGTCTCGATCATTGGTCGGTCCGATCGCGCGGTGATGTCTCGGGCTTCTCCGGTCCAACCACGCGAACGATGAATCCACGCACGAGGTACTCGGCTGTCTCGAACGCCAGCGCGCTGCCCGGCCGGATGATCTCCTCACGGTATTTCCACCCTCGATCGATTTTCTGCAGCGGCATGCGCAGTACCGCAGGCCGCACTTTCAGCGGCATGCGGCCGGACGCCGAGACATTGGCACCAAACGGTGGTGAATCGATGAGGCCCTGGGAAAAGTTCAGCACGAGCGTCCCATCGGTCACCTGCGAGGGTTCGAGCGATCGCACCGTTGCGCCGCTCTTGATGCCCTTCGGCGCCTTCTCTTCGTTGAAGCGATCGACGTCGCCGACGCGAATCAGATCGAGCACCTCCGCGATGCCGAACAACCGCACGTGGACGTCGAGCCACACGCCGTCGAGCCGGATCTCGTCGACGGCAAAACGCATCTCGTCGTCCTTACCCGGCGCGCGCAGCGAGATCGACTTCCCGGGTTCGATCGGCGTCCCAGCCAACACGCACGGTGACGTCGTTGCTTCGCACGAGCCTCGCAGCGTCGCGGTGAGCTCGCCTCCAGCGCTCGGCCTGATTTCGAGAATCTCGGCTGCGGGCCGCCCGCCGGCGGTGAGCGTCGCTCCCGGCGCGAGTGCGGCCGCGCCGGCTCCGCCGGCAAAGCGCCCGACCAACTGCACGGGCGGCAGGGGCGGCGGCGCGATGGTCAGCGCGTTTGGCAGCGACGCAACCTGCTCGGATGGATCGAAAAGCGCGAGGTCGTAGGTGCCCGGCGGCAGCTCGTTGAACACGATTTCAGCCGACGTAGGGCTTTCGATGAGGAAGTTGCGCGCATCCGATCGGCCGATCTGCGCCCTCAGGAAGGGGCGAAGGTGCTCGCCCTTGATGCGCACCCGCTGTTCTCCCTTGGTGTACGGCAGCGGATTCGGCGTCACTGCCAGGAGTTGCGGCGCCGGCGTGCGAAACAGCAGGTACGCGCCGTAGCCGAGCGGCACCAGCATCAGCGCGAAGACGAGCAGCGCCAAATCGATCAGGTTGATCTTGCCGAAGACCCGGCCGCGATCATCGATCAGTGGCATAACGTCCTTGTTGCGAAGAACCAAATCGCGAGAGCAAAACGGCCGTGCCAAACGCGCTCAACGCTCCGAGATACGGAAGCGCGAACGCGCGGTGACGCACGAGTGTGCCCATGTTGCCGCTGTTCACCCCGACCGCAATCAGGGCGACGACGGCATACCCGGCCAGTAAGCAGGTCACGAGCCCGTCGCGCCTCAGTCCCGCGACGATGCCGATGGCTGCTGTGAACACGACGACGTACCAAATCAGCTGCTCCGGCATATACAGCAGTTCGGATCTCGACCGCGCCTGCCACGGCGCCGGAAAGATCACCATGCTGGCGATGCCGCGGCCGATGAACGTTGCCGCCTCGGCGCGGCTCAAGTCGCGCAGCGATCGCCGGCCGTAGTACACGGAGGGCAACAGCTCGTACGAGTGGCCGCGTGTGAAGGCATGCCCCATGTGCTTCACTGCCGCGCCGCGCACGACTTGCATGGCAGCCGCCTGGACTCGCGGTGTCCGAAGCGCGACTCCGGAGGCCAGGATCGTCAGCGCCAGAGCGACGACGAGCCGCCTCGGTCGCTGCATCACCAGCGTGCCCACCAATCCCACGGCTAGCCCTACGAGCGCAATCGCCAGCGCGCCGTCGCGCAGCGACTGCAGCACGGCAAGGCCGCCGACCATGCCGAGCGCGGCGACGGGACGCCATCGCACGGGCCCACGGAAGACGAGCACCGTCGCGCCGAGCGTGGACACGACGATGAAGAAGTTGAACGACTCTTTGAGCGCCGCCGTTGACCACAGCAACATGCTCGGCAGAAACAGCAGAAACGCGAGGCTCCCGAGGGCCGGGATCGGTCCGTACGCATGGCGCACGATTCGATGCAGGATGAGCCCGCCGGCGACATACAGAAGAATGTTGAACAGGTGCACGCCGTAGGGCGCCGGCCCGACGAGGAGCTGCAGAAAGGCGAGCACCTGCAGGTAACTCGTCCTTCCATACAACTCGTACGCGTCGCTGAAGGCATCGATCCGCATCGGCAGACCGAGGAAGATGGCGCGCAGCCGAAGCGCGCGAACGATCATGTACTGCTCATCTCCGAAAAAGACGTTGAACGGCACGTAGATCCGATCCGGTGAGCCGAACAGGAACAAGGCGGCCACCATCGCCACGCGAATGGCCATCGCGCCGACGAGAAGCGCCGCGATCCAGCGCTGCTCGCGTGCCGGCAGGCCGCGCACCGCAATCCGCAGGAGGACGCTGGCGCAAACCAAAAACCACACGGTCATCGGAGACAGCGTGTACACGCAGCCAATCACGACGCCGACGCTGACTGCGATCAGCATGCGACCTGCGCCACGCCATCCATGAAAGCGGTGGTCATTCGTTCACGCGGCCACGACGCCGCCGTGCGGATAGCGCCGGCCGCCAGTTTCCGGCGCAGCGCGCCATCGCCGAGCAGCCGCCCGATCGCAGCCGCGAGCGCGGCGGAGTCGCCCGGCGGCACGATCAGACAATTCTCGCCGTGCCGCGCAAAATCCGCGACGCCGCCACAGTCCGTCGTCACGACGGCGCAGCCGGACGCCATCGCCTCGAGTGGCGGCAGTCCAAACCCTTCGCGATGCGACGCAAACACGAAAATGTCGCACGCCGCGTAGAAGTCGGCCATCTCCGGTTCGGTCACAGCTGTTCGCTGCTCGGCGCGAAGCGACGCGGGCATCGGAAGGCGATCGTCGAGCACCGCAATCACCAGATCGAATGATGCGTCCGCGAACTGCGCGAGGGCGGCAAGAACGTCGGCATAGCCCTTCGCGCGCGCCACGGCGCCGATGGTGCCGACCGCCACTCGCGCCGGCGGCTGGTCGCGATGCCGCGCCCGAAAGACTGCCAGGTCGATGCCCTGCCCCACCACCACCGCGTCTGGTCTCCGTACCTGGCGCCGGAGCCAATGCGATACGCATAACATCGGCAGCGGCAGCCGATAGCTCGCGCGCGCGAGCGCGAAACGGATCCATCGGCTGACGAACGGCGCCTCCGCGAGACGCCCGTGACTCTCGGCTTCGTCGCCCTGCAGGAAATAGACGACGCGCACGCCGCGATTCATCAAGCGGCCGAGAAACGACGCGTGCGCAGTGAGATAGAAGTTCGCCACGCAAACGTCCGTGTCCCGTGCGGCGACACGCGCCAGCCGGAGATAAAAGCGGATCATGCGGAGACCCGATGGACCCGATCCCGTGGCAAGACGCACGACCTCGATCCGTGACGGGAGCGGCAGCGGCGATTCCGCCGTGTAGTCGGGCGCAACGATCCGCACGCGCCATCCGCGTTCGGCCATGGCGCCGGCGAGCAGAATCAGCGTCTTCACGCCGCCGGAGCGATTGAACCCCGCCAACGGGATTGTCACCCTGAGGGTGCGCTGCGCAGTCACCGACGGGCCACGTTCAGACAACGCCTCGCTGCCCGAGCGCATCGACGATGGCGCGATAGCTGGTCAGCTGGCCGAGCTCGTCGCTCGAAAACGAAACGCCGAATGCCTCTTCGAGCGCCATCACCAGGTTCAGATGTCGAATGGAGTCCCAGTTGCTCGCAACTTCGGCCGACAGCTTCTCGTTGATGTCCTGCTCGGGCATCTCCAGCACCACGCCGAGAATGTGCCGCACGCGCTCGTTCATGAAACGACCTGTTCACCGTCAACCACGACGGATTTGAAATGTGACGGAAACGCCATCGGCTCGCCAGCGATCGACCGGCGGAAACGGCCGGCTGCCTCGCGGCTGAAACCTCGCGCCGAATAGAAGTCGGCCACCCGCGCGTTTTTGGGCGTCGGGATGAACTCGCCGACGATGTCGCGACCGCCGCGGCGCCGGCTCGCCAGAAAGCACGTGACGAGCAGCGCGTCCTCGACACCGCGCCCGAGCACGCGACAACTCATGAGAAACGAATCGATCCAGGTCCCCTCGTCGTCGTGACGCAGGATCGCCACGCCAACGATCCCGGAGTCGCCCAGCCGATCGCGGACCCGAACGGCGAGCACGTCGTGATCGGACGAGTCGGCGAATTGCCGGATGTCGCTCTCCGTGTAGCGCCGCGTCGTCAAATTGAACTGATTGGTCTTCTGGGTGAGCTGCGCGACGCGCGCGATGCTCCCGTCGTTCACGCGATCGACGACGACCTCCATCTCGAGACCGCGGAGGTAGTCGTCCACCGCCATCGACGGGGATTCCTCGACGCGCCGCCGCTGTTCGGCGGCGTACATCTCGCTCCGGCGCCGGTCCTCGTCGGAGAACGTCAGAGCATCGAAAAGATCGCAGGCTTCCAGGACGTTGCGATAGGCCACCGGATCCTCGGGCAGCAGTATCGTGTGGACGGCCGGCAGCAGTTCACTGACGAGGGCCGTCTCGTGCGGGTTGTCGTCTACGAAGACGAGACTGTCCACACCGATGTTGAGCTCCGCCGCGATTTCGCGGATGTTCTGGGCCTTGTCCGTCCAGTTCACGCGGATGGCTGCGAAATGCTCGAGGCGGAGAGGCATGTCCGCCGCTCGGGTCGCGAAGACGTCGTCCACCGCGGCCCGATCGTTCTTGCTGCAGAGGGCCAGCAGGATCCCGCGGTCCCGCATCGCCAGGAGCGCCTGCTGAAACTCGTAGAACGCCGAGCCGGGAAACGACCGCCCCACACGCACTCCATCCGCGCCGTCGTCGCCGACGATGCCGCCCCACAACGTGCCATCCGCATCGACGACGACGCACTTTCGGTTGCGGCCTTTCGCGGCGCGGACGATTCTCAGATACTCACCGGCGATCGCGCGCATCGCCTGACGCGTGTAAGGCACCCGGCCGATGTGCCACGTGCGCGGGTCGACGAACGCATCAGCTGTGTGGCGTGCGCGAATAGCGTCGAGATCGATGATGAAGGTACTTTGGTCGCGAGACAGGCGATCGGCGAGGTCGAGATTCAGGCGACGAATGGAATTCACCTGCCCGGCAACGCTCCGATAGTCGATCACGCCCAGCACGGGATGGAGCGGCGTCTCGAAGTTGTGGACGAGAATCGCGGCCCTGGATTGCTTCCGCACCGCAGCAGCGACGGCGGCGACATAGTCGAGCGCACGGGCCTGCTCGGCCTGAATGTCGCCTGCAGTCAGAGCGGCGAATCGATCGACCAGCGACGGTGCCAGCACCTGCAGGCGCAGAGCGATGACGACGATTTCGGCCGCGATACATTCGGCCGAGGATGCGTCCTGCAATGCCGTATCGAAGCCGCCAGTCCAGACATCCGCGTCATATCCGATGTCGTAGCACAGCTTCTTGAGGAACGGCCGCAGCGGTTCCTGCGTCGTGTTCGAGAGCAGCGCCCAGCGCAATCGCGGCAACTGCGCGTTGCGCTCGCGATCGCGCACCGTCTCCAGCATGGAGACGTACTCCGATCGACTATCGGCGTTCGGCTTCGACAAACTCGATCAGCTCCCGCTGGCGGGTGTAGAGAAACGCGACGCGCCGGCCGTCGAACGCGACGGCTGGCAGCGGTTCGCGCACGACCTTCGCGTCGTTCGCGACCAGCGCTCGAACGCTCGACTCCAGATCAGCGACGCGATAGCAAATGTGATTCAAGCCGCCGCCATGCGTGAGCGCGCGCGCCGCGGGCGAGTCCTGGCTCAACGGCCGAATCAGCTCGAGCCTCGCGCCGCCATCGTCTTCGAGAAACTGCAGCTCGACGTCCTGCAGGGGATCGACGATGCGGCCGCCAACTTCGCGAAGGCCGAACGTCGACGTGTAGTACGCCGACGCCGTATCCAGCGATCCGACGATGATGCCGATGTGATCGATCGTCATGAGCTCGCGAACATCGCGGACCACAACCCGTCCCCGTCGTACATCGAAAGATCCCATGCAGTGGGCGATCGCAAGGGTTCCAGCAATGAGGCGTCCACGGCTTTGTAGTACAGCGGCCAACCCGGCGTTTGCTTCAGGTGGGGACGAAGCGCGCCGAGGGCCTCGCGCTTCGACTCGTTGTGACCGGACATCGCGACGAGGTGAGTCCCCTGCTCGCGAGCGAGCCGCAGCGCGCCGACCATGACCTCACGCACCAGCTCCGGCCGATCATCGAGCGCCTGCAGGTCCGCGACTTCGAGCCGCCGGTAATCGTTCTGATCGCGCCGGACGAGGACCGCATAGGCGACGAGCTCGTTGCTGCGTTCGAGCACAGCAATCAGCGGCTGTTCCCGCTCGAGCGCGAATCGCCATGTGAGCGTCGCCGCGTCCCGAACAGCCTGCAAACGATCACGACGCGCCCGCGCGGCGGACCAGAATCGATCGAAGCGACCATCGAATTTGTCGAGCGCACGGACACCATCGGAGCCGGCGCGACGACGAGTGATGTCACCGAGCCATACCGCAATCGTCGCCGGATGGCGAAGCCCACTCGGCAGTCCACGCTCGCGAACCAGGTTGGCGGCGAAGCCGCCGTACCCTGTAATCCAGAGAAGCCGTGTCGTGTACGTCGGCTGAGGGACGCGCTCCGCGCGAAACGCCAGGAACGCCTTGCCGGAGGTCTCCGCGACCGCAGTCGTGTTCAACAGGACGTCGGCACGCGGCTGCTTGAAGTACTCGGTCGCCAGCATCAGCGAGCTCCGCCGATGCACCGCGTCCACCGCCCACGCGCTGGCGATGGCCACACGAATGGGACGCTGGTTCCATTCATAGAGAAACGAAATGTTTCGAAATGTGCCGACAACGCCATCCTTGTCGTCGAGGAGCAGCCAGCCCGCAGGCATGCCGTCCAGCTGCGCGGGGTGCGGCGTCGCGCTCCACAGATACTCCCATTGCTCGGGCGTCGGCTTCCGCAGACCGTTGCCGACCAGAACGGCGACAACTTCGGCGTAGTCGTTGCGTCGAAGCTCACGAAGCTGCATGCGCCTCGGCGCTGAAAAGAGAGTGGATCTGCGACGTCCAGTTGAAACCCCTCAGTCCGGTACGGCGGATGGCAAACGGATCGCCATGCGAGCCATTCGCTCCTGGACGGGTCGTGAGAAAACTGCTGAACCCGATCGAGCGGGCGCGCGCCGGATGGATCTGGGGATCGAAGTCGGCACCCGGCACGCCCCACGGCGCCGCGAAATGCAGGCACGGCGCCTTGAGCTCCTCCTCGATGCGTCCCTTCGATCCTCGAAGCTCGTCATCGCACTCGGCGCTGGACATCGCCTGGAGACGGCGATGTCGCCGCGTGTGCGCGCCAATCGTCATGCCTGCGTCGCGCATGCGGCGGCAGTCGTCCCAGGTGACGAAATCGAACGCGCCGCGAAACCCTGTGTAAGGCTGTGGAAATTGTCGAATGCGCTCCCAGTCGGTCTCGAGACGCAGGCCGACGTAGTCGGTGGCGATGAAGAACGCCGCCGGAACGCGCCGTTCGACCAGGATCGGCAACGCGTTCGTCACGCAGTTCTTGACGCCGTCATCGAACGTCACGCAGAAATATCGGCCGCCGATTCCGGCAGGGTTCACCAGCGCCTGCACTGCATCGTCCATCGAAATGAAATCGCCGTGGCCGCCCATGTAGCGCAGATGCGCATCGAACCCGCGCCGCTCGTCGTCGACAATGAAGTGATAGAGCGGGAAGAACATCCAGTCGCGGTCGGCCGGCAGCCGCGCGAAGGCCGCGCTCATCGTCGACAGCGTCTTGCGGCCAAGATTGCGCCAGCAGGCGAGATGGCCGATCAAGTCTGGGAACGTCGTCGCGCGTTTCGGGATGGTTGTCACGCCCGGGCGAGAAATTCTTCGTAGATTCGAATCACGGCGGCACTGTAGGCATCGGCGCCGAACCGATCGCGCACGGCAGCGCGAGCCCTCGCGCCAAGCCGCACGCGAAGCGCGCTGTCCGCGCACACGCGCGCCAGCGCCGAGCCAAGCTCGAAGGCGTTCCCGGGCTCGACCAGCAATCCGGTCTCGCCATCGTTCACGATTTCGGGTATTCCAGCCACACGCGTGGCGACAACCGGGCGGCTTGCGCCCATCGCGAGAATGAGCGCGAGCGGCAACCCTTCCCAGAGCGACGGCAGCGCGAATACGTCCATCGACGGCAGCAGGTTGCCAAGGTCGCGTCGCGTGCCGCAGAAGGTGACGCGATCCTTGATTCCCAGCGTCGCGGCATACGCCTCGAGCGGCGCGCGCTCGGGGCCATCGCCAACGAGCATCAGCCAGATGGCCTCGAGCCCCGGCGTCTTGGCGACCGCGTCGAGCAGCACGCGATGTCCCTTCTTGTCCTGCAGCGTAGCAACGACGCCGACCACGATCCGATCGGCGGGGATCCCGAGTTCAGCCCGCACCTGATCGGGCGTCTTGGTGGCGTCCAGCCGTTCCCAGTTCACGGCGTTGTAGACCACGCGCACCGCATCCGAGCCGATGCCAAGCTGGCGGACGTACGCGGTCTTCACCGACTCCGCCGACGCGACGACGCACGCGCTGCGCGCGGCAAGCAATCGCTCGATGAGGATGTGATGCCGCTGCTTGCGATCGTAGATGTTCACTTCGGTCCCGATGATGATGGGAACGCCCGCGGCGACGGCGGCGGAGCGGCCATAGAGACTGGCCGGCAGCATGAAGGTGTGGACAATCTCGGGCCGCAGCCGGCGAAGCTGACGGACGATCGACCACCACGCGAATGGGCTGCGCCAGCCAGGGACCACGCCCAGCGGAATCACCTGAACTCCATGCGCGGCAATCTCGGGTCCGATCGGGCCAGGTGGATTCTCGAAGCAGCACACGATCGGCTCGTATCGATCGCGCGGCAGCCGCGTGACCATGTTGAGGATCAGTTCCTCGGCCCCGCCAACACCCAATGTGTGTGTGAGGTAAACGACCCGCACTGGTGTCTTCGCCATCTACGACGTCGCGGTCTGCCCGAGAGACACCGACACGGTCCTGCGCAGACCATCGGCGAGCGGCGTGGCCGGGCGCCAGCCGATCTCGCGCTCGATCCGCGTGACGTCCGCCACGAAGTCGCCCGTATCGATCTCGTGGACCAGCGGCGGCCACGGCTGATGCTCGACACGTCCCGTCCCAGCGATGTCCACGACCAGGCGCGCCATCTCGATCATCGACGTGCCGACGCCACTGCCCACGTTGTACACGCGCCCGTCGCTACGATCGTCAACGCCGACGAGACGCAAGGCGTCCACGACGTCGCCGATGTAGACGTAGTCGCGCAGCTGCAATCCGTCGCCGTAGATCGGCAGCGACTGACCAGCCAGCGCGCGGTGAATCAGGAAGTTGATGACTCCGTACGCGCTGCGCCGCGCCGGTTGTCCACATCCGTACGGATTGGTTATGCGCAGCGTCGTTGCGCGAATGCCGTGCAGCTGTCGGTAGATGGTCAGGTACTGCTCGACCATCGCTTTGTGCGCACCGTGCGGGCAGAGCGGTGCGAGCATGTGCTCCTCGGTGACCGGTAGCGCGCGTGGTGCGCCATAGACGAGCCGCGAGCCGGCGAACACAAGTTTTGCGTCTGGCGCTTCCTGCCGAAGTGCTTCGAGGAGCGCGAGATTGCCGGCGCAATTCACGTCCAGATCGAGGATCGGCTCTTTGACGCTTTGCAGGGCGCCCGACTGGCCGGAGAGGTTGAAGACCACATCCTGGCCGCCGATTGCGGTACGCATCGCGGCAACGTCCCGGACGTCGCCCTCGATCATCGTGGCGCCGCGCTCCTTGACCGCGGCCCAGAGCGCGTGATGGCGCGCGCGATCCGGCGTGACGACGGTTACGTCTGCGCCGGCATCGAACAACGAGGCAACCAGGTTCGATCCGATGTACCCCAGTCCACCGATCACCAGTGCGCGGCGTCCCGAATAACTCACCAATTCCCCAATTCACGAATTGCGGCGAGTTGCTTCGCGATCAGCTCCCCGACCAACCGATCGCCTTTGACCGTCAGGTGTCCAAGGTCGTTGAACAGCTCGTCGCGCGCGTCTCCAAGCGCTTCGACGGCCTCGAGGATGTTGACCACGGGGATGTTCTGCTCCCGGCACAAATCGATGGTACGGAACAGCGCCAGGCGCTGATTGAGCGCGCTGATCTCGGTCACGTCGTACGAGTACTGGGGGTCGGCCTTCAGCCGATCAAGGAGGGCCTCAACGGCGTGGTAGTCGAACGTATCGATACCCTTCCACATCCGTGGAAAGCGCACGATCTGCGTCGCGAGCACGAAGCGCGCGCCGCTCTCGCGCACCGCCCGCGACAGCGCCACGAAATGCCGCAGCTGGTTCAGATCCACCTTCCAGAACCGGTTGCGAGCGGCCGCCAGGCGTAATCCATACTTCTCAACCAGGTAGGTGTAGAGCATCGATCGGTAATAAAGCGTCCGATGCAATCGATAGCGGGTGAACGCCGCCAGGCCCTGATCTACGCGCATGCCGGTGAACTTGATGTCGCCCTGCTGCTCGTTCCAGGCCTCGTAATACAGCACGAGATCGGGCGAGAAGTTCTTGACGACCGACTCCCAATACGTCCGGATCACGCGGCTGTCGAAGTTTGCCTTGCCCGCATTGACGACAGTGACTCGCTTGCCGCTCGCGGCCGTTGACAGCGCGCGCTTGAACTGCGCGGTCATCATCTCGTCGTCCGACTGCCCGTCTTCGACGGTGGAGCCGCCGAGAAACATCACGCGGTATTCGTCGGGATCCTTCTGCAGTTTCACGCGATCGCCGCGAAAACAGTTCTCGTCCCAGGTCCGCGGCATTTCTTTTCGGAGCTCGCTGCTATACACGACGTTGTTCACGCACGGCGTCTGCCACCGAAACACCAGCTGGTCGTCCGTTGCACCGTTCTCCGCCGTCGGCGTGGACGCCGACGCGGGCGAAGCAGCGGGCGGCGCCAGAGCGGAGCCTCGACCGATGGGCGTCGTCAGGTAGGTCCAGTCGCGGCCGTGCGGCGAGAAGAAATACTTCAGTCGAACCGTCGCCTCAGCCGTGACCAGGAGCACGACGGTCGGCGTCAGCGCGAAGACGACAAACCGGCCTGAGAATACCCGCCGCATGTTCAGGCCCGTGCCCGAGCGGTCTGAAGTTCGTCCGCCTCGAACAATGCCTCGGCGGTCACGAACCGTACGTCGGGAAGCTTCTCCGCGTGATCCAGGAATCGCAGCAGCACGCCCTTGAGGCGGTCATCCACTTCCCAGTAGTGCGTGGCCAGGCAGAAATCGCCGCCGAAACGTCGCGCCTCGTCCAGGCCCGCTGCCAGTTCCTCGAACGTCGTGTCGGGAATCAGACCGTGGCAGCCAAACTCGGCATGCCGCTCGTAACGCAGGGCGTGAGGATACACGAGACGATCGGATCGCGTGCGCGACGTCGCCCGGCGAAACTGCTGGATGCGGCGCCAGTTCGAAAACGTAAAACGATCCCAGGTGCGGTTCGAGGGCCGAAACGACAGGAACGATCCGAGCACGTTCAGGCTGGCGAGGCTGACGGCATCGAGCCCGCGTTTTGAGAGCGCGTTGTGCGGCGGCACGAACACGCGAACGGGCGTGTGAAGCACGCGTTCCAGGTAGGCGCGGCCCTCCATCACGCGGCGGTCGAGATCGGGCGCCGCCTGGAACTCGAAGCCGTCCGGATAGTCTTCGTGGGTGTACCCGTGTAAGGCGATCGTGATGCGCCGATCCACAATCCGCTGCCGGAGCCACTCGACGAGCTCCCGGTTGTCCTCGAGTGGAAACCGACGGCCTGAGTGCCACTCCGATTCCGGGATGCCTGCTCGCGGGTATCCAACGGCGAACGGTACGGTGGCGAGGCAGACGGGAACGCGATGCCAGACGTCGCCGTACACCCGCTCGAGCTCTGCCGGCGATGTGAAATAGCAGGTGTCGTCATCGCGCAGCGCAATCTTCATGCGGATGCACGGTAGGCAGGTTGTGTCTCACGACCGCGCGCGATCACTCGCTCGTACACCGATCGTAGAGCCCGGGCGCTCTGCGCCCATGAGAACCCGGCGACGACATCTTCACGATTCCGCCGACCAACACGGGCCGAGAGGTCGAGATCATCCAGATAGCGCAGCATCGATGCGGCGAGCGCCGAGCTGTCGCCGGCCGGGACCAGCTCCCCGTTCACACCGTGGCGAACGTACTGGCGGAGCCCGCCGACGTCAGTGGCGACAACCGGCAGGCCGCTCGCCATCGCTTCGAGGGCGACATTCGGCGAGTTGTCGAACTCCGACGGGAGCACGAACACCTCTGCCGACCGATACCACGGCGGCACATCTTCGTAAGGTACGCGGCCCACGAACTTGACATGCTCGGTCAGACCGAGCGCGGCGGCGCGCGCCTGCAAAGCGCCGCGCAATGGACCGTCGCCGACGAGAACGAGCCGCGCGTCGCTGCGCTCGCGCGCCACAATTCCCATCGCGTCGACAGCAAGCGCGACGTTCTTGATCGGCACGAGGCGGCTGACGACGAGAGCGACACGCTTCCCCTCGAGGCCCAGCGCGTCGCGCTTGGTGGGGCCATCCGGGCGGAACGTGTCGACATCCACGCCCTTCGGTACATGCTCGACGGTCCGTCCGAGCGCGGCCGGCAGATGTTCCGCGGCCCAGCCGTCGGCGACAATCGCGTCGGCAAGCCGCAGCTCCGCGATATCCCGCGGGTCCGCCATCCCGGGCAGGTTGATGATGGTCGGAATCGGAAGAGAGCGAACGCGTGCAGCGGCGGTCAACGCGTGCGCGTGCACGACATCCGGTCGCCGTGTGGACTGCGCCATGTGGTGCCAGGCAGCGCGGCAGAACCACTCCTCGTCCGCGCGAAGCATGCGGGCCAGCACCCGGCCCAATCCGCGCGTCCGTTGAAACTGGTAGACGAGGTCGCGCACGTACGGCGAACGCAGAACGACAATCGCCGGATCGAGCTGATAGCGTGCCGGCGCGAACAGCGGCCGGCCGGTCACGATCGTGACCTCGTCTCCGCCTCGCTGCAGCTCGCGCGCCCACGCCAGGTGACGCGTCTCGCCACCGCCGTGCATCATGCTCAAACACCGCAGCAGTATCGTCACGCGCACGGGAGTAATTCAGCCGCCGGCTGGCGATCGACGTGCCGGCGCGCCCATAGCTCCAGACACACCAAAGCCCACAAGCGTGACGCGTGGTCGCGCGATCCGTTTTCATGCTGCGCGAGCAGACGCGCCACTTCGCGCGGACGGGTCCACCCGCGCTGGTTCGCGCGGCTGTCGTTCAGCACGTCGCGCGCCCAGGTGAATAGTGGTCCAGCCAGCCATCGCCGCATGGGAACGCCAAAACCGGATTTCGGACGCTCGAGCACTGCGGGCGGTACCCACGGTTTCACGACGTCCCGGAACAGCCGTTTCGTCGTCTGCGCGTCGCCATGGCTGGCGCCGGGCTGCCGGCACGCGAGCTCGATCACATGATGATCGAGAAGCGGACATCTCGCCTCGAGCGAATGTGCCATCGTCGCGCGATCGACTTTGACCAGGATGTCGTCGGGCAGAGTAGTGCTGCTGATCCCATTGCTGCAGCGTCGTGAGCAGCTCGCCTCGCGTGGCGAGGAGGCGCCGGACGATGGCCGCCTCGGGAAGCTCTGATACATCGTCGAGGATCGACGGATCGACGACGTCCTTCAGCAGGTACAGACGGAAAGACGGTGCGGCGCCAGACGAACCAGGCTTCGGGCCCAAGGGCCATCGTCTCGAGCCGCGTCTTGCCGCGCGCATGCGACGGCAGCAGATCGGCGGCGACGCCAATCAGACCGGCGCAATGCGGCGCTGCCGGCAGCACCGGCCCGCGCCAGCGCCTGGGCGTACGGCCGATATCCGGCGAAGAGCTCGTCGCCGCCGTCGCCGGTGAGCACCACTGTGACCTGGCGTCGCGCCAGCTCGGCGACGTAGTAGCGTCGGAATTGCAGACGCATCGGCGAGCGGCTCGTCGTAGTGCCAGGCGAGGCGTTCGGCGACGCTCACGCAATCCGGCGTGACGATCCACTCTTCGTGGTCGGCGCCGAAATGCGTGGCCGTCTCGCGCGCGCCCAGCAGCTCGTCGTAGTCTGGATCGCCGAACCCGATCGTGAACGTGCGCACCGGCTTCGACGTCAGCCGCGTCATCAGCGCAAGCACGGCTCGCCGAGTCGATCCCACCGCTCAGAAACGCGCCGAGCGGAACATCCGAGCGCAAGCCGGATTCTCACCGCCTCCGTCAGCTCCGCACGCAGGCGCTCGACAGACTTCGTCGTGCGATAACGGCGCTCGATCCCTGTGCGAGGGCCACGTCCAATAACGATCGCTCGTCGAGCGGCCGTCCGCGCTCACCTTCATCCAGGAGCCCGGTTCGAGTCTCGACATGCCGGTGAACATCGCGTCGTCGCCGGCGACGCAGCCGAACGTCAGAAAGCTGAGGAGCGCAGGGCCGAACACCTCGGGTGCGCGTTCGAGCACGGCGAGAATGGCCTTCGCCTCGGATCCAAACAGCAGCTCGTCGATCGGTCTTCAGCACGTAGAGCGGCTTCTTGCCGACCCGGTCGCGCGCCAGAGTGAGCTGCCGATCGCTGTCGATCCCAGATCGCAACCGCGAACATGCCGCGCAGGCGCGTGAACGCGCGTTCGCGCTCGCGGGCGTAGAGATGACCGATCACTTCCGTGTCGCAGGACGTGCGCAGGTTCGCGCCCGTCGACACCAGTTCGCGCTGCAATTCCACGTAGTTGTAGATCTCGCCGTTCTGCGCGACGGTGATCCCGCTCGTCGGCGAATCGACAGCGGCTGATGACCGCCGGCGACGTCGATGATGCTCAGGCGCGCGGCGGCCAAGCGCCGCCGGACCATCGGTGAACACGCCGTTGTCGTCCGGACCGCGGTGGCGAAGCGTCGCGATCATGCCGCTCGGCGCGCTCCGCGTTGGGCCGGCTGTCCATCGAATCGCAGATATCCTGCTATGCCGCACATGCGCTCAGTCTGCCTGCGTCGCTCCGACGCGTGAGACCGATGGGCGCGAACTCAAACGCGCACGGCAACGACACGAAGCCGTCTTCCTCGTCGCCGAACTCGCTCGCCGCGCGCCGTAGGCGTCACGATGAATCGCGGGCCGGCCGTCACCTGGTCGTACTCGACCGTCTGCAGGCTGTCGAGGATCGCGAGGCGCACGATGTAGTGCCGCGGCGACAGCGGGAGCGACGGGAAGGTGCATCGGATCGAGGCCGGTGCCGTCGACGACGGGCATCGGACGACAGGCTGACGAGGCCGCCGTGGAGACGACGAAGCCGGTGTCGACGTCGACGATCGCCATGTGAAACACCGGCTGACGGACGGGTTCGCTCGCGCGATACTCGGCCGCGATCGTCAGCGCATCGTCGGCAGCGATCGTCTTGGTCTCGCGTCCGCTCGCGTCGAGCAATCGAATCGCGGTGAATCGGATTTCGCCGGTGCCGCGCCGATGGCTCTGCAGCGCCGACCGTCTCGTTGGCGAGCGCCTCGAGGTTGACCTCGCGCATGTAGCGCTCGGCCATCTCGGACGCCGGTCCGTAGGCGCGCACGCGGCCCTGGTCCATCCACAGAATGTGATCGCACAGCCGCCGCACGTTCCACATGTCGTGCGAGATGAACAGCACGGTCTTGCCGTCCTCGATCAGCTGCCGCAGGCTGTCGATGGCGCGGCGGCGGAACGCCGCGTCGCCGACGGCCAGCACTTCGTCGACGAGCACGATGTCGGGGTTGCTGTGGATCGCGACGCTGAAACCCGAGTCGCGCGTAGAGGCCCGGAGGAGTAGCGCTTCATCGGCGCGTCGATCATCCGCTCGACGCCGGCGAACTCGACGATGCGATCGATCTTCGTGGCGATGTCCCTGCGCGACAGGCCGAACAGACCGCCGCCGAGATAGATGTTCTCCAGGCCGGTCAGCTCGGGATGAAATCCGGCGCCGAGCTCGATCAGCGATACGACCCGGCCGGCCACTCGCACGCGGCCGCCGACGTCGGCCACGTCACGCGCGAGATCAGCTTCAGCAGCGTCGTCTTGCCGGCGCCGTTTGGACCGATGACGCCGAGACCCGGCGCCGCGCGTCGACTGTCGAAGTCGAGATCCTTCACCGCCCAGATGTTCGCGTCGCGCTTGCCGAGCGTGAGGCTGTAGACGGAATCGTCCTCGCGCGGCTCGCATCAGGCGGCGAACGCGCGAGCCGACGAGATCCGACGAACGTGCGGGATCGCCCGGCACGATAGCGCTTCGAGACGCGCTGGAGTTGGATGACGACAGGTCGACACGTCAGATGACGTCGGCGAAGTAGCGGTCGAGCGTCTTGAACACGATCGCGGACCCGATCAGCAGCACGACGATGATCTCGACCGCCCAATCCGACGAGCGGCCAGTCCGGCGGCGGTTGAACACGAGCGCCGTCCGGCTGCCCTCGATGATCGCGGTCAGCGGATTCAGCGCGAAGAAGAGCCGGTATCTCGTCGGGTACCGCGGACAACGGATACGCCACCGGCGTCAGGTAGAGCCAGAGTTGCAAGCGCGATCGTCACCACCGGGCTGACGTCGCGATAGAACACGTTCAGTGGCTGACGTCAGCAGCGTCACGGCGCAGGTGAACGCGACGAGCATCACGAAGAACAGCGGGACGGTCAGCGCCCACACGCCAAGACCGACCCGATAGTAGAACAGCATCACGACGAAGAACGCCGACGGCCGCGCCGAAATCGAGCAGCCGCGAGCCGACCTGCGCGAGCGGGAATGATCTCTCTCGGAAAATACGTCTTGGTGACGATGTTCCGGTAGGTGATGACGCTCATCATCCCCGAGCTGACCGTGTTCGAGAAGAAGAACCACGGAACCAGCGCGGCATAGGCGAAGAGCGGATACGGCGCACCGCCCGATCCGATCTGGCCGAGCCGTGAGAACACGAACGTGAACACCAGCATCGTCGCCAGCGGTTGCGCGATCGCCCAGCCGAAGCCGAAGAACGACTGGCTGTAGCGGCCTTTGACCTCGCGCCGGGTGAGGTTGACGAGCAGCTCCCAGTAGGCTGCGGCGCTCGAGCGCTCGGACTGCGATCGAGCAGCACGTCCTGGGCGGCGATGTTGGAAGTGACGGCCACGTCAGTCGAGCGCGAACTCCTTCTGCCACGCAGTCCTCGATTCGGCCCTTGGCTGCGCGTCTTTCAGAAGAACGAACGATTCGAGGACGAGCACGTCCATCGCCGTGCGCATGAAGCAGCGGTAGGCGTCTTCCGGCGTGCAGACGATCGGCTCGCCGCGAACGTTGAAAGACGTGTTCACGATCACCGGGCAGCCAGTGAGCCCGTTGAAGGCACTGATGATGTCGTAGAAGAGCGGATTCGCCTCGCGGCGAACCGTCTGTACGCGCGCGGAATAATCGACGTGCGTAACTGCCGGAATGTCCGAGCGGGGCACGTTGAGCTTCTCGATGCCCCACAGCGCCTGCTGCTCGCCGGTCATCTCGATCCGCCGCGACTTGACGACATCGGCGACGAGCAGCATGTACGGGCTCTCGGCGTCGAGCTCGAACCACTCGGCGACGCGCTCCCGCAGCACCGCCGGCGCGAACGGCCGGAACGATTCGCGGTATTTGATCTTGAGGTTCATCACCGATTGCATCTTCGGCGAGCGCGCGTCACCGATGATCGACCGCCCGCCGAGGGCTCGCGGACCGAATTCCATCCGCCCCTGCACCAATCCGATCACCAGGCCGTCAGCGAGCAGCCGGGCCACGCGTTCGGCCAGGGCGGGGCGCGCAACCCGTTCGGCCGCGTAGCCGGACGCCTCGAGCCACTTCGCGATCTCATCGTCGCTGAACGACGGACCGAGGAACGAGCCGCGCATCGCGTCGCTGAACGCGGGCACAGCCACTGACGCCGTTCGCGTTGGACGTTGCCACGTCCCGATCCGCTCCGCGCTCGCGCGCGGCACGCCAACGTGATGGTGAGCCAGGCTCAGCGCCACGCCCAGTGCGCCTCCCGCGTCACCGGCAGCCGGCTGGATCCAGAGATCCTCGAAGGGTCCCTCGCGGTGAATGCGTCCGTTGCCGACGCAATTGAGCGCAACGCCGCCCGCCATGCACAGCTTCTGGAGCCCCGTCAGTTCGTGCGCCGTCCGCGCCATTCTCAGCATCACCTCTTCGGTGACCTCTTGAATCGATCGCGCCAGATCCAGCTCGCGTTGCGTGAGCGGAGCTTCCGCCTGCCGCGCGGGACCATCGAACAGCCGCTCGAATCCCGGGCCGGTCATGGTCAACCCATGCACGAACTCGAAATATTCGAGATTGAGGCGAATGCTGCCATCGTCGCCAATGTCGACGACGTGGTCGCGAATGGCCTGAACGTAGCGCGGCTCGCCGTACGGCGCGAGCCCCATCACCTTGTATTCGCCGGAATTGACGCGGAAGCCCGTGAAATAGGTGAAGGCCGAATACAGCAGCCCGAGCGAATGCGGAAAGCGCTGCTGCCTGAGCATTTCGATCGTCGATCCGCGCCCGACGCCAATCGATGACGTCGCCCATTCACCTACGCCGTCCATGGTGAGAATCGCGGCTTCCTCGTACGGAGACGGATAGAAGGCCGATGCTGCGTGCGACTCGTGGTGGTCGCCGAAGAGCACGCGGACGTCCTCCCGGCCCAGTTCACGACGGATCCCGTCCTGGATCCACAATTTGCTGGCGAGCCATTGCGGCATCGCCATCAGGTACGACCGCAGCCCTCGCGGCGCCACCGCGAGATACGACTCGAGGAGCCGATCGAACTTGACGAGTGGCTTCTCGTAGAAACCGACGATGTCGATGTCCCCGATCGTGAGGCCTGCTTCTTTCAGGCAGTACGCGACCGCATGGGAAGGGAACGCCGCGTCGTGCTTCTTGCGCGTGAACCTCTCTTCCTGCGCGGCTGCGACGATGTCGCCGTCGAAGACCAGGCAGGCGGCCGAGTCGTGGTAGTAGGCCGAGAGGCCGAGGATTCGCGTGGGACCGGGCACTAGAACAGCGTGTAGATGAAAGGAGCCACTGCGCTCGATTGCGAGAACACGATCAGCAATCCGAGCAGCACGAACACGACAACGATTGGGGCCAGCCAGTACTTCTTTTCTGTTTTCAGGAACTCCAGGAACTCGCCGAGGAGACTCATTTTCGACATGACTACCGCCTCACCTTGATGACACCGTTCAAAAGAGCTTCTCGAAGTGTTTGGGGTCACGCATGCGCTCCGGATACGGCGTCCACATCGATCCGCGCTTGCGCCGCTCGAGTGGATCGCTGCCAAACAGACGGCTGACGACGCCGACGGGCCAGAGAATGAGCATGAACATGACCGTGAGCAGCACGCGCGAGTTGAACCAGCCCAGCGCGTGGCCGATGCGCGCCCACACAGCGGCCAGCCCGGCCAATGACTGCGGCCGCACGAGCGCGGCAACGATCAGCAGTCCTCCGACGGCCCCGAGGATCTCGGCGCGAGTCACGTGTCCGCGCCACAGCGTGATCGCGGCGAACAGAACGAGCACCGCACCCACTGTCAGTCCGAACGATCGGTGGCTCGGCGCCTGCGGTGGCGCTATGTAGACGGTGCCCAACGCCTGCCATCGATGCGGCGGCCTCGTGACGCCGGACTGACCTGTCGTCATCGAGCGGTCTGCCGGCCCTCCGCCGGAGCCGGCGCGGTGAATGCGTCGGCCATGAGCGCCGCGACCGGCCCGACGAGGAGGCGCGCAACTGTTGCATTGCCGGCAGAGGTCAAGTGCATGCCGTCGTAGGAAAGCGCCTGGTTGCGCAGATCGACGGCGTCGCCGAGGTTCACGTAGCGCACGTTTCGATCGCGTCCGAACCTCGCCACCAGCATCGAGCGAAGCTCTGCCTGCTGCTCGCGATGACGATCGTTGATGTACGGCTGGGTCACCACCAGCACGCGCTTGTCGTGTTCCAAGGCGAACCGGATGCCGTCGCGGACTGACGCACAGTAGTGCGCCCAGTCGCCGCGACAGCCAAGATCATCGACGCGAACGTCTTCGAACGATGCAGTGGCCCTGGCCGGCCTGGAGAGTCGGTCCAGTTGTTCGTCCAGGCTCCTGCTCACGTGCGCCGCCGCTTCAAGCGTGCTCGCTGTCGCGCGAGTGGCGAGGCCGGGGCGGAACACGGTCTTCACTTCGTTCGGGTTCGCTTCCCGGCGATAGGCGGCTTCGATGTCGCCGCCATTCCGCAGCGCCATCGCCTTTTCCATCAGCGCGATATGCACGATCGGGTAGTACCCGATCAGACGGAAGACCGGGGACTCGTGCCGGCCGATGTATTCGTTGGGGGCCAGGCCCAGATCGTTGTAGCCCTCATAGAAAATCGCCGTGTCGAAATCGAGCGAGAGAAAGTCCTGCTGATTGAACTGGAAGGCGAACGCGCCCTGGGAGTTGAACCCGAGGTTGACCACCGACACGGGCGCGGCGTTCTTCGCGAGCGGCCGCAGATCACGCTCGAGATGCGCGGGGAACGCCTCGTCCCAGCCGACGCCGTACCCGAATACGGTGCTGCCGCCGATCGCAATCAGCCGGTGCTCGCCGCGCGCTTTTTCCGGCACTCGCGGCCCCCGGTATCCCCAGATGTTGACGCCGGCAAAGCGCTCGACCCGCCGGTGAAAATAGAGATCCGCGGCGATGAGCGCCGTCAGGCCGAGCAGCCCTGCGACCAGCATGGCCGCCGTCGCAAAGGCGAGGCGTTTGCGGAATGTCATGCGATCGGTCGGACTACTATAGGCCGCGTATGGTTCGGGTCGCGCGCATCATCACGCGCCTCAACATCGGCGGTCCCGCGATTCAGGCGGCGATGTTGTCGGATCGGATGCGGGAGCGCGGCTTCGAGACGCTGCTCATTTACGGCCGTCTCGCGGCTGGTGAAGGCGACATGAGCTACCTGCTCGACGGCAGGCAGGTGCAGGCGTCTTATCTCCCGTCGCTCGTGCGGTCGGTGTCGCCGTTGGCCGATGCCCGCGCCGTAGCCGGCATCCTGCGCCAACTGAAAGCGTTCCAGCCGCAGATCGTCCACACGCATACGGCGAAGGCGGGGACCGTTGGCCGCACGGCGGCGATGGCCTATAACCGGTCGGCCGCCACACGAGCCACCACGGTTCACACGTATCACGGCCACAGCCTCGAGGGCTACTTCCGGTACGCGGGCGCGTTCATTTCGATCGAACGTCTGCTCGCGCGGAGGACAGACCGTTTGATTGCGATTTCGCCGCGGATTGCCGCCGATTTGCGCGATCGCTACCACATCGGCCGGCCCGCGCAATGGGCCGTTGTTCCGCTCGGATTCGATCTCGCGCCGCTCGCTGCGATCGACGATGCGTCGCGGGCCGAGGCGCGCCGCGCGCTCGGCTTCGATCTCGACACGCCGGTCGTCACGATCGTCGGCCGTCTGACAGCGATCAAACAGCACGAGCTGTTTCTGCGCGTCGCCCGCGACGTGCACGCGCAACAGCCTTCGACCGTGTTCGCGATCGTCGGCGATGGCGATCGCCGCGCGGAACTGGAGGCGCTGGCCCGCCAGTTCGGCCTCGAGGGCCATGCGCGATTTCTCGGCTGGCGCAAGGATCTCGCCACGCTGTATGGCGCGACGGACGTGTGCGTGCTCACGTCCCGCAACGAAGGCACGCCGGTCGCCGTGATCGAGGCGCTCGCCGCGGGCGTCCCGGTGGTGAGCACGGACGTGGGCGGCGTGCGCGATGTCATCAACGATCCGGGCCTCGGCGCCGTGGCGCTCGACAACGACGTGTCGGGCCTGACCGCGCACGTCCTTGCGGCGTTGTCGCCCGCGACGAGAACGCCCGAACGTATTGCCGCCCGGCGGGCATCCGTGACGGCGCGCTACGGTTTCGACCGTCTCGTCTCGGATCTCGCAGGTCTCTATCAGTCGCTGCTCGCGCCGGTCCGCTGACGGCGGGGCTGCTATCATCAGTCGCGCATGGAACCGACGCCGCGACGGATGCTGCTCGTGATCGCGCTGGTTGCGCTCGCGCACGCCGTCTTCTTCATGGTCTATCAACGCCCGGATTGGGACGTGGCCTGGGACGACCAGGTTGGCTACCAGCGACTCGGCCACGTCCTGGCAACCACGGGTACGTTCACACGCTATCCCGGCGTGGAGCCGTTCGTGCCCGAAACGATTCGCACGCCGATGTATCCGTTGTTTGTCGCGATGATCTACAAGGTCGCCGGCGAAAGCCATGCCGCCGTCGCCCTCGGTCAAGCCGTGCTCTTCGCCCTGATGGCGCTGGTCGTGTACGCGATGACGGCGCGGCTGGCGACAAGGCGTGTCGCGCTCGCCGCTGCGTGGCTCACGGCGCTCTTCTCGCCTCTTCCGTACTACGGCGCCTTGGTGCTCAGCGACCTGGTGTGCGCGTTTTTTGTGACGCTCGGCATGTGGATGGCCGTGCGCGCCGTTCAGGATCACCGTCCGCTGGACTACATGCTGACCGGCCTCTTCGTCGGCCTCGCCACGCTCACGCAGCCGAGATTCGCACTGCTGCCAGTCGCCCTCGCCGGCTGCGTCTCGATCGTCGCGCTTCGTCAGCGCAACTGGCGGGCTATCGCCTCGTGGGCCTGGACGCTGGTCGTCTTCGCGCTGGTGCTTGCGCCGTGGCTCGCGTACAACCTGATCTACGTCAATCGGCTGACGCTGTCCCCGGCGGGCGGACTCGGCCGCGCCACATGGGAAGCGTCGTGGCAGGGGACCTGGCCCGGACGCGTCCAGGCCGATCTCACGCGGCTCGTCGAGGGGCACGTCAAGGACGATGACGCGACGCTGGACCTGCTGGTGAAGCAGTTCGCCAGCGAGCACGCGCTGCCGTCTGAGCCGATGATCACCTACGCGCATCAATGGCGCGACATCCGCCTCATCTGGGACACTCCGACCGACCCGCGCGAGCGCGCCGTCAAGCGCATCGAGGCCGACGAGGAATACTGGCGCGCAGGCGTGGCGAACATCGCGCGCAATCGTCTCGGGCACGCACTGCGTCGTGTGACCGTCGGCGCGTTCGTGGTCTGGGCAGCCGAGATTCCGATCCGGTACACGGACATCAACGCGGTGCCGCGACTGGTCATTCGTGGTATCTGGCTGGTGCAGGTGGGACTGCTGGCGCTCGCGCTCATCGGCCTGGTCATGATCGCTCATCGCCGCGGCCCGCTCGTCGCCGCGCCGCTCGCCGCTCTGTTCGTGTACATCACCGCCGTGCACCTGCCGATGCTGGCCGAAGCCCGCTACTCGCTGCCGGCCAAGCCCGTCATGGTCGCGCTGGTCGCCATCGCGCTCGCGGAAATCCTGCATCGGGCTCTTCCGCAAACCGGCGACTACCTGCCCTGAAACCGCAGGTTCATGAACGCGAGCATGTCGTCGAGCCACGCGCCGCTCTGAAACCCCGTATCCACGATGCGGTCGGCGACCTTCGTTCCGAGCAGCACGTTGTCGTCCATGCTGTTGTTCAGGAACAGACCATGCCGCCCGATCGTCAGCAGGTTCTCGAGGCTGTGCACGCCCTTGAGCACCGCGACGAGATGTTCTTCGAAATTGAGCTCGTACACGGGATACGCGGTGTCGATGCCGAACACGTGGTATTCGATGACTTCTGATCGCTCTATGCCGTATCCGGTTTTCTGCATGTCGCGGAAGGCAATCTCGAAGAGCTCTTCGTCGGGCGCCGACCAGATCGGCTCGTCTCTCCAGCACGAAATCTCGATGCAGAGCACCGTCCGCCCTTTCGGCACCATGTAAGGGCTGACGTTCTTCTGCTCGGAGACGCGATTGATCCGGAACTCCTTGTCGAGCAGGTAGACCCAGTGAAAATCGGTGAGCTGCTCACGGTTGAGCGTGATGTAGACGAGCTTGAGACTGCGATAGCGCAGGCGCCGAGCATGTTCGATCACGCTGTCCGGCAACGCGGGCGTGATCATCTTGACCAGCGCCGGCAACGGCAAGGTCGACACGACGCCGCTGCACGGAACAGTCATCTCGGAGCCCTCCCGCCGATAGGTGACTCGAGACAATCCGGTTCCCGTCGCGCTGCAGACAGACTGCTGGCGAGTCGAGCAGCAGCTCGCCGCCGCATTCGCGAAATCGCGCGGCCATGTTCTCGTAGAGATCGCTGATCCCGGCGCGCGGATACATGTACTCGGTGAAGTGCGCGGCCGGATCCGCCTTGATGCCGAGCGTGCGCAGGATGATGTTCTTCAGATTCAGCTTCGCGACGCGCTGGGCCTGCTTGGACGATATCTGCGACGTCGGCAGACCCCACACGCGCTCCGAGTAGATGCCGAAGCACAGGTCGTACAACGTCCGTCCCAGATTCCGCACGCCCCATTCTTCGAACGAGTCTTCGGCCTTCGGCTGACTGAACATCGTCTTCGCCGTGGCTACGAAGTAGTCGAGAAAGATGCGCGCGGAGAGCGACGGCTTGACGCCGAACAGCACCTGCAGCAGCTCGAGCGGGTAGATGTAGTACTTGCCCTGCAGAAACACGCGCGTGCCGCGCGTGAGAATGAGCGGCTCGGCGCCGAAGAAGGGTTTGATCGACTGAATGACCGCGCGGCTCTCGTCGGTCTCGCGGATGTGGAAGGTATGCGGACCGAAATCGACGCCGTAGTCGCCAAGCTGCAGGGTCTTCCCCATGCCGCCGACGGCGGTGTCGCGCTCGAGCACCGTGGCCTGCGCGCCGCGCTCGGCCAGCCGCCAGCCCGCGGAGATGCCCGCGGGACCTGCGCCCAGCACCAGGACGCGCCGGCTGTCGCGGTCGGCCATCACCCGCGGACCGCCACGTTTCCATGAGCCGAGACGAACGCTCGCAGCCGCTCGAATCCCTCGTCGAACGACAGCTGCGGCGCGACGCCAAAGTCGTCCGACATCCGGCGATCGCCGGAACGGAACTCGATGTATTCCTCGGTGACGCCGTCACGGCGGATCTGGATGTCGCTGCCCGTCAGGCGCACCATCGCCGCGACGACGTCGTTCACGGAGATTGGCCGGCCGGACGCAAAGTCGATCGTCGCGCGGACCGGCCGGTCGTCGGTCACCAGCGCCAGCAGCCCGCGCACTGCATCGTCCACGTACATGAAGTCGATCAGGTTGCGGCCGTCGCCCCGCAGCGTGAACTCGCGGTCGCCGCGCCCGACCGCGGACAGAAAGCGGGTCGTGATCTTGCGAAGCGGTTCATATGGGCCGAACGCGCCGAAGAAGCGGACGTTGACGTAGCTGGCCGGCGCCCCGCGGCGATCCGCGTAGAACCGGATGTACTGCTCGGACGCCAGTTTCGAGATCGCGTACGGGAGATGCGGTTCGACGGGCGACGCCGGCGTCACCTCGCCGGCGAGCCCGTCGTACACCGCGCCTGAGGACAGGTACACGAGGCGCGGGACCGGACAGTGCTCGAGAAATGTCAATACGGCGACGGTGTTCAACCGCAGGTCGCGCAATGGATCGCGCGCCGACGCGGCGGGATCGCCGTTCGCCGCGAGATACAACGCCGCATCCAGAGTGCCGGGCGCTTCCGCGGCAGCGCGAAGCGCGCGAACTTCAGAGGAGTTCGTCAGGTCGCAGCGGACCGCACGGACGTGACCCAAACCCTCTTGTGCGACGAACGACGGAAAGTCGAGCGCGTCGTGATAGACGGCGACGACGTCCCAGTCAGACGGTGCGTGCAGAAGTACATTGCGCCCGAGGAAGCCCGAAGCGCCCGTCACGAGCAATCGCATCTACGCCTTCACGCCCGCGAGGTTTTCGGCGTACCAGGCGATGGTTCGCGTGATGCCCTCCTCGAGGCTCACACGCGGCGCATAGCCGAGCAGCGCGGCGGCCTTGTGAATCGACGGCACGCGCAGCTCGATCTCCGAGCCCGGATGCGGCCGGTACGTGATCTCGGACTGCGACTTGGTCAGACGCAGGATCATGCGGGTCAACTCGAGGTTCGTGATGGTGCCCTGGGGATTTCCGAGATTGAACACCTGCCCGATCGCTTCCGGCTTCTCGGCGCACGCGAGCACCCCTTCGACGAAATCGTCGATGAAGCACCACGCGCGAATCTGCGTGCCGTCGTTGTACAGAACGACCGGCTCGTTCTTGAGCGCCTGCAGGATGATCCCGCGCACCGCGCCGTCGCCCACCTGTCGCGGTCCATACACATTGAACGGCCGGACAATCGTGAGCGGCAGGCCCGACTCGAGGTGATGCGCGTACGACAAATGCTCGCTCGCCAGTTTGCTCGCCGCGTACACCCACCGCGCTTCGCCGACCGATCCCAACGCCGTCGGCTCACTCTCTTTGGCGTTGTGCACGAAGGCGCCGTAGACCTCGCTCGTCGAGAAATCGACGAAGCGCTCGACGCCCGCGTTCAGGGACGCCCGCACGACCGAGTTCGTCCCGAGGAAGTTCACCTCCATCGTCCGAATGCTGCTCTTGACGACGGTGTAGACGCCGGCGATCGCGGCGCAGTGAATCACGATCTGGCAGCCGGCGAGCGCCCGCGTGGTCGCATCTTGATCGAGGACGTCGCCCTGCACGAACGTGAAGTGCGGATGGCCCTCGACGTGCGCAAATTGAATCGCGTTCCGGTGGAGGTTGTCGTAGACGACGATCTCGTTCGCTTCGACGAGCCGTTCCACCAGGTGCGAACCGATGAACCCCGCACCGCCCGTGATCCCGATCCGTTTGCCGCTCAATGCCACGCTTCCTCCGGAATCCAGAAGTTAGAACTCAGAAGGCAGAAGGACTGAGCTCATCATCGTTGTCCTTCCAACTTCTGACTTCTCATTTCTAACTTTCACGCGTGCTGACCGTTGCCGCTGCGAACCGCGTCTCCCGCCTTTCGCGGGGGCGCCGGCTCCTGCCGGAGTGAAAAGAGTTTTTCGCGCGGCACGCCGTTGTCGAGCAGTTCCGTCACCAGCTGCTGCGCCGACCGTTCGAGCGTGGCGACGATGATCAGGTCGTAGTCGATGTCGACGTGATCGCGGATCGCCCGCACCGGCATGCCCAGGAATTCGGAGCCGGCCTCGCCGTCGAAGATCGCGATCGGCTCGAGCCCGGCCTCCTTGAGCGAGAGATACGCCAGCTCAGCCGCCTCGCCGCGTCCGAAGATGGCGACCCGCCGGCCGCCGGCGGCGCATGCCTGAAACACCGTGCGTAATCGCTGCCGCACTCCGGCGTACAGGTGCAGGGAGTAGTCCATGAACTCGTACGTGAGCCGGGCCTTCTCGACGATGCCGCGCGGCGTAATCAAGTACGAGATGCGGTTCGACTGCACGTTGACGCACTTGATGTAGCCCTTGCGCACGAGCCGCTTCAGGTAGATGTTGGTGAGCCCGAGCGCGATCCCGAGCTTGGTCGAGAGCGTGCGTTGCGTAACGCGCGCGTCCTCCTCCACCGCTTCGAGCAACTGCAAATCGCGATGTGCTTCGATATCCATCACTGAACCACGCCCTTGGAAGAAGTCAGTTCCCGAACGATTGCCGCCGCCACCCGCTCGGCCGCCCGGCCATCGGTGAACTCGCACTGATCCTCGACGATGCGGCGCCGGCCATCGGCGTCTGTCGACGGCGCCGCGAGATACATGTTGATGAGGTCGACGAGCTCTGCCTCCGATTGCGCGATGCGCACCGCGCCGCTCCGCACGACTTTCTGGAAGTGCGTCGATCCGTAATGCCACTCCATCAGCGTGCGGTTGGATCCCGCCTGCCCGTCGAAGCCGATGTTGATCACGGGTGTGTCGAAAATGGCCGCTTCGATCGCGATGGTCGAAGCCACGTTCAACACAACGTCGCTGTGATGCAGTGTGTCGGCGAGCTGGCGGGTGTTCTCCGACATGAAATCGATGTCCATGCCGTCGCCGGATCGCGTCGCGGTTTGCCGAAACGGTTTCTCGACGACGACGTGCGGCCGGCCTGCGTACTTCTCGTACCGCTTCGCGTCGTCGCGGGGATGCAGCCGGATCAGCAGGTCGGCGGGCTCTCGAATCGCGCCGGCCTGCATCGCCTCAATCAGCCGATCGATCACGAACTCGTGATGAGGAAACTTGCTGGGCGGAATCGTCGCCAGCGTCACGATTCGCCGAGCCGCATCGAGGCCTGTCCGACTGCAGAAGTCCGCCCGACTCGATCGCGGTCCACGAAAGTACGAATCGAACTGTGGCGGGCCGGTCACTGTGACGCGATCGCGCGAGTAACCGTGCAGCGCGCAGGCTTCATCGCGCATCCCCGAGTTCCACAGCACGAGTTGCTCGACCTGACGGGCAGGAAAGAACTTGTTGGTCAGGTTGTCCCAGCTCAGATCAACAGCGGCGGCTGGAATGGATCGGCGTCGCGCGGCGCGAAGGATGGGAATCTCAGAAAAAATCAGGCCAGGCGACGCGGCGGCCACGAGTGTTGGCCGGTGGCGATCAAAGAGTGGTTCGATCGTCGGATCGCTCACCAGCCGATCGACGACGCCGTACCAGTCACCGCGCTGCGCCCCCGGCGCGGCGAATCGACCGAGCAGGCGCTTGAGCGAACGAAAGCGCACAGCGCCGGGAAATTCTTCGGGCCCACGAATGCGCAGCGTGTCGGTCTTGCAGATCTGCAGAAACCGGGCCTGCAGGATGCCGAACAGCCGGCCCTCGAAACCGGCCGGCGCATGGGGCGGGAGCACCTCGAAGGTCACGCGCGGATGGGTGAACTCGCGCGTGAATGCGGGGTCGGCGCTGAGCGGCGACACGAGCACGACGCGGGCGTCGGGAACCGCATCGAGCACCGACGCGAGCACGCCGGTGCGAAGCATGCTGCCCGCCGATGCGCCGTGAGGAATGCTCCAGAGGAGACAAGGGGCCGACAAGACGTAGCGCGAAGTCAGCCGAGAGGAACGGAGACCGGCGGATCGCAGAACCGCTTCTGCGTGTACAAGTCGACGCCGGCGATGACGTCCACGATCGCCTGGCTCGAATCGGGCCTGAAGTACAGCTCCGACCGGCTGAATGCGCCGTGCCGAAGCTGCGTAAGAATGCCACTCGCGATCGCCGCGGCCTCGTACGGCGCGTGGACCACGTGCTCGCCGCGCAGCCGTCCCTGCTGGCGCGCGCCGACGTCAACCACGGGAGTGCCGAGAAACGAACACTCCTTGATGCCGGCCGAGGAATTGCCGACCAGGCATGACGTCGCGCGCAGCAGCGCGATGAACTCGTCCACCGGCACGTTGGTGATGAACCGGATCTTCCCTGTAATCGCCGCGTGGTGCTCGCGGAAATGGCGAATGCTCTCGGACATCTCGCCAGTTCCGGCATCCGGGTTGGGCCAGAACCAGATGGTCGGCATGTCCACCTGCGCGATCGCCTGCATGGTCGCTTCCAGGTGCGCGCGATTCTCGGTCTCGCTCGTCACCGGATGCTGGATGACGGTCAGGAACGGCCGCGTGATGTCGACGGCGTGGCCTACGCCGTAGCTGTTGATGCGCTCGTTGGTCAGCTCGGTCGTGACCATCGACGCGAGCTCGAGATCCAGCGAGCCCGTATTGAAGACGTAGTTCGGATCCTCGCCCATCGCGAGCACGCGACGATGCGCATCCGCGTTGGTGACGAAATGAATGTGGGCGAGCTTGGTGATGGCGTGACGCACGCTCTCGTCAATGCTCCCGGTGACGTCCCCGCCCTCGATGTGCGCGATCGTCTTGTTCAGGTAGGCCGCGGTCATGGCAATGGCAAGCTGCTCGAACCGATCGCCGCAGACGACCACGATATCCGGATCGATCGAATGAAAGCCGTTGGTGAACTCGAGCGCCGTCAGGCACGCCGTCTTGGCCATCGCGACGTGGTTGCCGCCCTCGATCACGTTGAAGTACGAGGTCGAGATCACAAAACCGCCCTTCTCGATGTCGTCCGCGATGTGGCGGCTGTACTTGTCGAGCAGGATCGATCCGCCGAGCATCAGCTGCAGGTCGATGTCGGGATGCGCGTGCAGCTTCTGAATCAACAACTGCGTGCGGCCGTAGTACGCACGGCTCGTCATCGGAAAGCAGACGCGGCGTTTGCCCGTCCGCGGAATTTTGGGCGTCGCCGAGGCGAGCCGAGTGTCCATCAGACCTTCGCGGGATCGTGGTTGACGACGACGGTCTTCCACTCGCAGTACACGTCGAGCGCCTCGGTGCCGGGCTCTCGGAACCCGTTGCCCGAATTCTTGACCCCGCCGAATGGCATGTGCGGACCGGCGCCGTAGGTCGGCCCGTTGATCGACACCAGGCCCGCTCTGTAGCGGGCGATGAACTCTTCGATGCGGTGCGTGTTCGTCGTGTGGATGGCGCCGGTCAAGCCGTAGGTGGTGGCGTTGGCGAGCGCGACGGCCTCTTCGAAGTCTTTGACGCGGTAGACGCACGTCACCGGGCCGAACAGTTCGCTTTGCGAGATGTCATCGGCCGGATCGACCTCTTCGAGGATTGTCGGCTGCATGTAGTAGCCGGGCGCGAGCGCGTCCACGCGACCGCCCCCGCACACGAGTCGCGCACCTCGCGAGGTCGCACCCGCCACCGCCCGAAGCAATCGATCCAGCGCGTCCTGCGAAATCACCGGACCGCATTCATCGTCGGCGCCGGAACCCACTCGCACTCTTGACGCCCGAGCCATCAGCGCCGCTCGAAAGCGATCGTAGACCGCGTCGAAGACGATGAGGCGGCTGCCGGCGGCGCATCGCTGACCGGCGTCGATGAACGCCGACGCGACCGCGTGCTCCGCAGCAAGCGTGAGATCGGCATCGTCGCAGACGACCAGGGGATTCTTGCCGCCCAACTCGAGGCAGACTTTCGCGAGCACGGGTCGCGCGCTGACGTTTTGCTGGATCGCTTTGCCGGTTCGCGACGAGCCGGTAAAACTCACGAGGCCGACCCGTTCGTCCTGCACGAGCGCGGTGCCGACCTCGGGGCCAAGTCCTTGCACCGTGCCATAGACGCCGGCGGGAAGGCCGGCGTCGCGGAGCAACTGGCCGAACGCGACCGCGGTGTACGGCGTCTGCTCGTGCGATTTCGCGACGACCGCGTTGCCGCACACGAGCGCAGGAAACACTTTCCACGCGATGCCTGCAAGCGGACTGTTGAACGGCATGATCGCGGCGCAGACGCCGATCGGCGAGCGCAGCGTTCGGACGGTCCGATTCGGCACTGGGCTCGTCATCGTCCGGCCGTAGAAGCGGCTACCCTCGCTCTCCATGAAGACGGCCAGGTCCGCCGACGAGGCGACCTCGGCGGCGGCGTTCTTCAACGGCTTGCCCGTCTCGGCTTGAATGATTGCGGCGAAGTCGGCCTCGCGCGTGCGCAGGAGCGCCGCCGCGCGTCCCAGTACTTCACCTCGGCGGGGCGCGGGAAGACGACTCCATGCGTCGGCGGCGCGACACGCAGCGCCCACCGCGCTCGCGATGTCTTCCGCTGTACCGCGGGCAACCGTCGCGATCGCGCGGTCATCGATCGGACAGCGTTTCTCGAACGTTGCGCCGTTTGACGCTGCGACCTCGCGGTCGGCGATCCAGTGGGAAACGTGTTGGGGATAGGACATTTCCTAAAGGCGGACACTACGTTCAAGGGCCGCGCTGACCGCGCGCGCGATCGACGCGCCGTCGAGGCCGTGATGCGCGAGGACTTCAGCGTTGCCGCCACACGCCGGCACGTCCGTGAGACCCAGCGAATAGATGTGCGCGCCAGAGCGCGTGCGCGCGAGCGCTGCGGCGACGATCGTTCCCTGGCCAAGCGAGATGTATTGATTGTCGAGCGTGACGATTGTCGAGAACCGGCCAAGCACGTCGCGCACCCATTCGTCATCGATCCGATTGAGCCACGGCAGATCGACGACCGCCGCGCTGACGCCCTCTTTCGCCAGCGCGTCGGCAGCCATCCACGCGTGCGTCAAGAGGACGGGCCCGTACCCGACGAGGACGACGTCGAGGCCGGCCCGCAGGACGGCACCGCGGCCGACCTCGAGCCCGTAGGACGCCGGGAGCGAGTACGGCAGATCGAGCGGCACGTTGACAAAGCGCAGATACGTGCTCGCGTCGTTCTGCTCGATGGCCCAGCGAATGGCCAGGCGCGCTTCGCGCTCGTTGCACGGTTCAATCGCGGTGAGCCCAGGAACGGCGCCAATCGCCGAAATGTCGCGCACCGACTGATGAGAGTGACCAGGGCCTCCCGGAATGACACCGGCGAGCGTCCCGACGTAAACGATCTTCGTCCGCTCGGTCGCGTTGTTGTAAATCTGCTCGTTCGCGCGAGTCGTGAGAAAGCACGCGAACGAGTGGACCACGGGCAGCATGCCGCGAAGCGCCATGCCGCCGGCGGCCGACACCATATGCTGCTCGGCAATTCCACACTCGATGAAGCGCGCAGGCAGATCGGCCTTGAACGCTTCGATCCCGCAATCCGACAGCAGATCCGCGTCCATCACGACGATGTCGGGACGGCTGCGCGCCATCTGCAACAGTTCGTCGCCATATGCGAGAACCAGCTTTTCGGGATGGCTGGGTCCGACGCGCACCGGTGGCGGTGCTGTTGCGAGTGTCAGCGGTTCGAGGCCGAGCGCCGTCAGCCGGCCGTTGATACGCGCCCGCAGTTCCTCGGTTGCCGCCAGGTAGTCAGGCAGCGATGGCGCACCCGCGTGGAAGCGGTACGTCTCGTCGCCGCGAGCGACGCCGTGCATGAACGACACGCCCTTCCCCTTGATCGTGTCGGCAATGAAGACTTTCGGTCGATCCTCGACACCGCGAAACTCGGTGAAGACCCGTTCCAGCACGCGCGGATCGTGGCCATCCTCTCGACGCACGTGCCAGCCGAAGGCGCGGAACTTGTCTTCGATCAGCCCGAGATCGCTGACCGCCGCAACGGCCGCATCCGACTGGAACTTGTTGTGATCGACGATCACGGTGATCTCGCCCAGTCGTTCGTTGGCCACGGGCTGGAGCGATTCCCAGATCTGTCCTTCCTGCAGCTCGCCGTCGCCGGTGAGGACGACGATTCGCGCGCGGCGTCCCTGGTAGCGGTGCGCGCGCACCATACCGTAGGCCTTTGAAATGCCCATGCCGAGCGAACCGGTATTCGCGGCGATGAACGGCGTCTCCACATCCGGATGGCCAGGCAGACCGCCGAGACGACGAAGACGATGGAGAAGACTGAAGTCCAGTTTTTCGAGCGCGATGAGCAGCGCATAGAGCGCCGGAACGTCGTGTCCCTTCGACGAGAAGTAGACGTCGCTGACCGGTGCGGCGCCGTTGGCGTCGCGCAGCTCCTCGGTCCACAGCCAGGTGATGAGATCGGTTGAGCTGAAGCTCGATCCGATGTGGCCGGACCCGGCGTTCATGATCGCGTAGAGCGTGTTGACGCGGCAGATATCCGCGAGCACGTCGGCCCGAGCGAACCGATCGGCGACCCCCGAGCGCACCCGTCGAATCTCGTCGAGCGGCACGAACGCCAGCCCGTCGTCGCCGCCAAGTAACTTGTCTGAATGATCTTTTTCGCCCAAAGTCGCCCTACCTAGAACGCGAAGACCGCCAAGACCGCAAAGCACGACAATCTCTGCAGGGCTTTGCGACTTTTGCGTTCCTTGTTCATCGCGCCGTCCATCCGCCGTCGACGACGAGTGCTGCGCCCGTCATGTACTCCGACGCCTTCGACGCCAGAAACACTACGGCCCCGTTGTATTCGTCTTCACGCGCCATCCGGCCGAGCGGCGTTCGGCGGGTGTACTCGGCCACGAACTCGGGCGCGTGGTCGGCTTCCTGAACACCGCCCGGCACGAGCGTGTTGACGCGCACGCCGAACGGCGCGCAGTACTCGGCAAGCCAGCGCGTGAAGTTCAGCACGCCCGATTTCGCGACGCTGTAGCCGATCGGTTTGAAGTACTGGGCGCCGCCGCGGCGGCGGAACTCGTAGACCGATTGATCGGGCGACACGACGCCGTAGGTCGACGAGACGTTGATGATGCTGCCGGTCACATCCGGCCGCGCCGCGCGGGCGCGTTTGAAGGCCGCAATGAATGCCTGCGAGGCCACGAGCGCCGTGGTCAGGTGCGAATCGAGCATGGCGCGCCACGCCGCGTCCGGGTAGTCCTCGAAGGGACCAGTCTCGAGGGCAGCATCGGCCGGCGACGAACCGAGCCCCGCGTTGTTGACGAGGACGGTCGGCGTGCCCGAACGTGCGAACAACAGCGGCAACGACCGCGTCCATCGCCTGGCGGTTCGCCACGTCGACGCGGTGGAACGAAATCGCGCCGCCCTCGTCCACTACGCGTTGAACCATGGCGCTTGGCCCCATCGCGACATCGCACACGCCAACCGCCGCCCCAGCCGCCGCAAGCGCGCAGGCATACTGGCTACCCAGCCGCCCGGCGCCGCCGGTCACGATGGCGACGTGTCCGTCGAGGCGAAAGAGGGTGTCGATGGGTGTCGGTGCGGGCACGCGAGACAAGCTACCGCCCTCTCAGTCCCAACGCAGGCCCTGCGACGGGTCGCGCGACTGGCTATCTGAGGGGCGCTGAAAAAGATTGATTCACCTCGCCGCGTTCACGAAGTGAACAGACATTATCCGGGCAGCCCCGAGGTGTGTCAAGCCACCGCCGCCGGCGCCGTGAGCCGTCTCCTTGATCGTTCAAAGTTTGAACACGACGCCTCACCGCCGCGCCACCCTACGGCAATTTCGTGAGCCCCGGCAGGATTCCTTCGACCCGTTCCCAGTCTTCCGGATCGTCCAGGTTCAACCCGTACGGCGGCGGCATCACCATCGCCGCGACGCGGTCGCCGTAGAGATTCGGTTCGACCGGATCGAAGAGGAACTGCGTCTTGAAGAGGTAGATCGCGCCGTTCATCACCCACGCTGGCGGCATGTCCTGCCGGCGCCCCGGCCGGCGCTTGACCGGTGTGCCGCCGACGAAGAGCCGGGCCCACCCGTCCGAATCCAGCGTGACGACCCGCATCGGATTGAAGTGCGGCGGCAGCTCATCGACGCCGATCACGGAGTCGGCGCCTGTCGACTGCTGCAACGCGATGGCCTGCCGAAAGTGCGCCGGCTGACAGAGTGGTGCAGTTGGCAGCAGCGTCATGACCGCGTCGGGTGAGTACCCCTGGTTGTCGCGGAGCCAGGCCAGCGCATGCTGCATGACCGGCAGGTGCGGCGTGGCGTCGGTCGCGAGCTCGGACGGACGCATGAACGGCACTTCACATCCGCTTGCTCTCGCCAGGTTCGCGGCGACGTCGTCGTCGGTCGACAGGATCGACGCGATCGAACGCACGCGACGCGAGCGCGGCTTCGATGATGTACAGAATCAGCGGCTTTCCCGCGAGCGGCCTGGTGTTCTTCCCCGGAATCCCTTTCGAGCCGGCGCGAGCCGTCACAACACCAACCACTCGGTGCGACATCAGCAATCAGATTGTGACAGACTGAGCGCCTGTTTTCATGTTCACGATTCGCCGATGCCAGACGTCCGATGTCCCGGACGTGCTGGCGTTCCTCGAAGCCCACTGGAAACCGCGCCACATCTTCACGCTCGATCGCGCGCTGTTCGACTGGCAATACGCGCGCCCCGATCGACCAGGCGAGTACTCCATCGTTGTCGCCCGGACGGATGCAGACCAGACGATTGCGGGGATGCTTGGTTTTGTCCCGACACGGCGATTCGATCCGGCGCTCAGCACGAACAATACGATCTGGCTGGCGCTCTGGAAAGTGCGGGATGACATCGTCACCGGCGTGCTGGGCCTGAAGCTGCTCAGCGACGTCACCGAGAACGAACCGCATACGAGCGTGGGCGTGATCGGATTTCAGCCGCCGGTCGTCGCGATCTATAAAGCACTGAAGTTTCAGGTCGGCGAACTGCGCCACTACGTCCTCCCGAATCCGGATGTGTCGAGGTATGAGTTGGCGTCCTTCGAGGATCCACCGCACCGGCCGGTACCCGAAACGACCGTCACCGCGGTGGCACTCGACGACAGCAACTACTCGGAACACATCGCCGGGCTCGAATTCGGATCGCGCGATGCACGAACGCCGAAAAAGACGCCGGAGTACTTCCGTGCCCGGTTTCTTCAGCATCCGATGTATCGCTACTCGTGCTTCGGGCTGCGCCGCGACAATCGGCCGATTGGGCTGCTCGCGACACGCGTCGCGTCGCACGGCGGCCGGAAGGCATTGCGGCTGATCGACTACATCGGCCCTGACGAAGCCGTGCCGGCGCTCGGTGCCGTGGCACTCGCGCATATCCGTCGACTCCGGGCCGAATATGCCGACGTGCACAATTGGGGCATCGATCCGTCACTCTTCGAAGCCGGGGGGTTTTCTCGCGTCGATCCCAGCGGCCGCGACATCGTCCCGAATCACTTCGAGCCGTTCGAGCGGCGCAACGCGACGATTCGATTTGCGTTGAAGTCGGCGGGACCGGCCGTGCTTTTCAAGGGCGACGGTGATCAGGATCGCCCGAATCAGCTCTCCACACCATGACGCCGCGCGCGACCATCGTCATGTACCACTACGTGCGTCGCCTCGCGGCCACTCGCTTTCCTCGTCTGACCAGCCTCGACCTGGACGCCTTCCGCGGGCAACTCGCTTACATCTCGAAACACTACTCACCCATCTCGGTCCTGGACATCGTCTCGGCGATGCGAGCGGAGATCGAATCTGCCACCCCGCCCGATCGTGCTGAGCTTCGACGATGGATACGCGGAACACTTTCGCGACGTCGTGCCGTTGCTCCGGGACGCACAACTGACCGCCGTGTTCTTCCCGGCCGCCTGGTCGCTCATCGACCGCCGCGTCCTCGACGTCAACAAGATTCAGTTCGTTCTCGCCGCGGCCGAGACACCAGATTCGCTCGTCAACGCCATAGACCGCGCCGTCGAACGCGCGGCTGGTCGTGAGGATGTGAGGCCGCTGGCGGAGTACCAGGGCTGAGGGCTGGAAGCCGGTTCGCTACGACGCGCCCGCAGCCTCGTACGTGAAATACATGCTGCAGGGGGTGCTCCCCGCGGATATGCGCGCCGCTGTGCTCGACGCGTTGTTTGAGAAATTCGTCTCGTCCGACGAACGGGCGTTCGCCGACGAGCTGTATTTCACGATCGACCAGGCGCGAGAGATCGCGGACGCGGGCATGACGATCGGATGTCATGCGGATCGACATGTCACGCTGACATCGTTGTCGCGAGATGGGCAGGCGGATGAAATCGACGGGGCGCTGCGCGTGCTCGACGCCATCGGCTGCCCTCGAACGCCATTCGTCTTCAGCTACGCCAAAGGGGCGCACAACGCCGACAGCGTGTCGCTGCTTCGCGAGCGAGGATGCGTCCTCGCGGTCACGAACAGGCCCAACATCGCGACGCTGGCGCCGGACACGCTGCTCATGCTTCCCCGCCTCGACGCCAACCACCTGCCTTTCGACGGGCGGGGGGCGCCGAATGAATGGACGTTGCGGGCGTGACCTCTCAGGGCCGTCCTGTAGGTCCGCCTAAAGGCGGACCCCACGTACCGTACGTGGCGTCCGGCTTTAGCCGGACCACGATTGCTGCTCTTTTCTACACAGTCGCCTTCTTCGTACTCACCTGGCCGGCGGTCACGCGCTTTCAGACCCACTGGTTCGCTGACGAAGTCGACGGGCTGCAGAACGTGTGGAACCTGTGGTGGGTCCAGCACGCGGTTACGGTTCTTCACCGAAGTCCCTGGCACACGGAGTACCTCCATTACCCGTACGGGATTTCGCTCCTGTCGCACACGCTGAACCCGTTCAATGGGTTCGTCGCAATCGGGCTCGGGAAACTGATGTCTCCGGTTGCCGTTCACAACAGCATCGTCACGTTCGCGTTTGTCGGTGGAGGCGTGACGGCTTTTCTTCTGGCGCATCGCCTGACGCGGGCGTACGTGCCCAGCCTGCTCGCCGGCTTCATCTTCACCTTTTCGAGTTTTCATTTCGCGCACGCGGAAGGGCACCTCCAACTCGTGTCGCTCGAGTGGATTCCCCTCTTCGTGCTGCTCTGGCTGGCGCTTCTCGAAAAGCCCACGGTTGGGTTGGGGACCGGCGCAGCGCTGGCGCTCTTTCTCGTGATCTTGTGCGACTACTACTACTTCCTCTACTGCGCGATCACGGGCGGAATCCTGTTGGGCTGGTGGGCCCGTCACAACGGAGGCGCGAGACGATTCCTCGAGCGGCCTCGGATCGCTGCGTTCGGAGCATTCGCGCTGGTCGTATTGGCAACATCCGGCGTGCTGGCGGGTTCGCTTGCGTGGTCGAGCCTTCGCGATCCCTTGACGGGCTCTCACCCGGCATCGGAATTCTCGATGGATCTGCTGTCACCACTGATTTATGGGGGCCATTGGCGCTTCGGCTGGCTCACGAGCCGCTTCTGGACGCGGCTGCCGGCGAACACTCATGAAAGCAGCGTTCATCTCGGTGTATCAGTGATCGCGCTCGCACTCTATGCCTGGCACAAACGCCATGCTATTCGGAGGCCCGAGGTCCAGCAGTTCGCGTTTCTCTCGTTGTTCTTCCTCGTGCTGGCACTGGGGCCGAGCCCGCAGATCGCAGGAAAAGCGATCCTCGGAAACATCCCGGTGCTGCCCTACGCCCTGCTCGAACTGTTGTTTCCTCCGCTGGCCATCTCTGGTGTTCCACTCCGCATGATGGTCATGGTGATGTTGAGCGTCGCGATCCTGGCAGCCTTTGGGTTCGAGCTGCTGCTTCGCAGCGAAGCGCAAGGCAGGTTCGCGGCCATCGCGCTCGCGTGCGTGCTCCTGGTGGAATACCTCCCCAAACCGATTCCAACCCTGTCGATTGCGGCTCCCGAGTATGTGGGCGTTCTGCGCAGTCTGCCCGGCGAGGAAGGCATCCTCGATACGGTGTCTGCGCCGAGCCACGCGCTCTTCTATCAAACCATCCACCACCGGCCGATGGCGTTTGGCTACGTCGCACGCGTACCCAAGAGCGTGGAGGCACAAGACCGGAAACTCGAAGAGGCGGTCCGGCTAAAGCGATTCGATCGTTTGTGGCCGGACTATCGCCTTCGATACGTGGTCGCAAACGACCCGATACTGAGGCTCTGGCCCGGAGTCATGACGGTGTGGGACGCCGGGACGGTCGCCGTCTTCGACGTGTCTACAGCCGGAAGATCGTTGCCGCGTCCCGGCCCTTCAGCGCGTTGCGCGTGTCGACGATCGAGCGTGCCGCTCGCGACCAGCGCGTCGTAGTCGAACACGGAGTGATCGGTGCAGATGACCGCGCAGTCGGGCCGCGCTGCCAGCGCCGCCGGCGAGATCGACCGATCGCAGCGTGTGGCCGCCGTGCTGCAGCTCGGGCACGAACGGATCCGTGTAGCTCAACGCCGCGCCGCGCTTGCGTCAGCAGCTCGAGGACGTCGAGCGCCGGCGACTCGCGCATGTCGTTGACGTCGCGCTTGTAGGCGACGCCGAACAGGTGGACGCGCGATCCGTTGATCGGCTTGCGCACGGTGTTCAGCGCATCGGCCACGCGCTCGACGACGTACTGCGGGCATCGACGCGTTGACCTGGCCGGCCAGCTCGATGAAGCGGCACTCGAAGCCGTTCTGCCGCGCCTTCCACGACAGATAGAACGGATCGATCGGAATGCAGTGCCCGCCGAGGCCCGGACCCGGATAGAACGGCATGAAGCCGAACGGCTTGGTCTTGGCCGCGTCGATCACTTCCCAGACGTCGATGTCCATCTTGTGGCACATCAGCGCGATCTCGTTGACGAGGCCGATGTTCACGGCGCGGAACGTGTTCTCGAGCAGCTTCACCATCTCGGCGACGCGCGTCGAGCTGACCGGCACGACCGTCTGCGACGCGTCGCGCCGTAGAGCGCGACGGCCGCCTCGGTGCTCGCCGGCCCGACGCCGCCGACGATCTTCGGAATGTTCTGCGTCGTGAACTGCTGGTTGCCCGGGATCGACGCGCTCGGGCGAGAACGCGAGGAAGAAATCGACGTCCGCCTTCGAGCCCCTTCGCCTCGAGCATCGGCTGCACGACTTCGTCGGTCGTGCCCGGGATAGGTCGTCGATTCGAGGATGACGAGCTGCCCGCGGCCGGAGCGTCGCGGCCACCGCTTCGACCGCCTGCACGACGTACGACAGATCGGGATCCTTCGTCTTGCGCAGCGGCGTCGGCACGCAGATGTCGATCGCGTCCATCGTCGCCGAGCTGCGCTCATGTCGGTCGTCGCGCGCAGCTTGCCGGCCGTGACGCACGGCCGCGAGATCCGCCTCGGGCACGTCGGGGATGTAGCTCGTGCCGGCGTTGATCTGCGCGGTCTTCGCGGCGTCGACGTCGAAGCCGGTGACGTCGAAGCCGGCGCGCGCGAACTCGACGGCCAGCGGCAGGCCGACGTAGCCGAGGCCGATGACGCCGACGCGCGCCTGCCGGGCGCGGATGCGGTCGAGAAGGTCGATGACGTGTCGAGTGACATGCATCTTGGACAGGCTGCTACGAGCCGACAGTCGATCGGTCGGCTGCGGCGTCGCCGCGACGCGCTCGAGGTCGGCGTCGACCATCATCTTGACGAGGCCGGCGAAATCGACCGTCGGCGCCCAGCCGAGCTGCGCGCGCGCCTTCGTGCTGTCGCCGATCAGGTGCTCGACTTCGGCCGGCCGGATCAGCTGCGGATCGAGCTTGCACGTGCTTGCTGCCAGTCGAGGCCGGCGTGCGCGAACGCCATCTCGACCAGCTCGCGCACCGAGTGGCTGACGCCGGTCGCGATGACGTAGTCGTCCGGCGCGCTCCTGCTGCAGCATCAGCCACATCGCGCTGCACGTAGTCGCCGGCGAAGCCCCAGTCGCGCTGCGCGTCGAGGTTGCCGAGCGACAGCGTGTCGGCGAGCCCGAGCTTGATGCGCGCGACGCCGTCGGTCACCTTGCGCGTGACGAACTCGAGGCCGCGGCGCGGCGACTCGTGGTTGAAGAGCATGCCCGACACGGCGAACAGGTCGTAGCTCTCGCGGTAGTTGACCGTGATGTAGTGCGCGAACACCTTCGACACGCCGTACGGGCTGCGCGGATAGAACGGCGTCAGCTCGGTCTGCGGCACCTCGCGCACCTTGCCGAACATCTCGCTCGACGACGCCTGGTAGATGCGGATCGTCGGATCGACCTGGCGGATCGCCTCGAGCACGCGCGTCACGCCCTGCGCGTTGAACTCGCCGGTCAGCATCGGCTGATCCCACGACGCCGGCACGAACGACATCGCCGCGAGGTTGTAGAACTCGTGCGGCCGGACCTCGTCGACCAGCCGGATCAGCGACAGCTGATCGAGCAGGTCGGCCGGCTTGAGCGTGATGCGATCGAGCAGGTGCTGGATGCGCCAGAAGTTCGGCGCGCTGGCGCGGCGGACGATGCCGACGACCTCGTAGCCCTTCGCGAGCAGCAACTCGGCGAGGTAGGATCCGTCCTGCCCGGTGATTCCGGTGATAATGGCCCGCTTGGACATGGTAAACCTCGAATCTTAGCACGGGTGACGCGGATGAGGTCGCGCGCCGCCCGCTTCGTTTCACGTCGCTCTTGGAGCCAATAATCGCGTGACCCGCACCGCGCTGCTGATCGCCGCCGCGACCGCGCTGCTCTACCTCCCTCGTCTCGGGAGCGCGCCGATCTACCTCGCGCCCGACGAAGTATTCATCGCCCTTCACGCAAACTCGATCGCCACGACCGGCCGCGACTACGGCGGAAGGCTGTTGCCGTTCTACGTGGAATACGAATATCGGGTCTCGGACGCGAATCGGCCGCTGCGCCACGGCTGGCTCCCGCCGATCATCTACTACGCGATGGCGCTCGTGCTGACCGTCGTCCCGCTCTCGGAATTTGCGATTCGCCTTCCGAGCGTTTTCGTCGGCATCATCGACGTCGTGCTGATGTATTTCATTGGCCAGCGGCTGTTCAAGCGTGAATGGCTCGCTATCCTCTGCGCGGCGCTCCTGGCGCTGACGCCCTCGCACCTGATCCACAGCCGGCTCGCGATGGACTACGTGTATCCGGTTCCGTTCGTGCTCGCGTGGCTGCTCGGGCTGCTCGCCTATCTCGAGGACGGCCGAGACTCGCAGCTATTCTGGTCCACGCTCGCGCTCGGCGCCGGACTCTACAGCTACATCGCCGCCGGACTCGTGATGCCGCTGTATCTGCTGCTGACGCTGATCGCCCTGGCGTGGGACCAGCGTCCGCGGCGAGCCTATGGCGTGGCGCTGCTGGGATTTGCATTGCCCGCGGCGATGCACATCCCGTGGCTGCTCGCGCATCCGACAGCGCTGACCGACATCCTCTCCAAGTACGGACTGGACGATTCGAGCGGCGCATCGATCGCGCAAAGCCTGCGAGGAGTGCTCACGTTCCACAGCATCGGCGATCAACTGTCGCGGCTCTGGACGTTCTTCGACCCGCGCTTCCTGTTCTTCGACGGCCCGATGGAGCTGATGTATTCGACCAGGAGCGTCGGCGTGTTTCTGTTGCCGCTCGCGCTGCTGTGGCTGATGGGGCTTCGGGCCGCATTTCAGGGATCGATCCCTGCCACCGCGCTCGTCCTGCTCGTGGGCGTGATCATCCCGCCGCTTGCAGCTACGCTGGTGCGGGTCCCCGACGCGGTCTACCGCGCCCTCGAGTTGCTCCCCTTCGTCGTGCTCATGGCCGTCGCCGGCGTGAAGTACCTCTGGTCGGTTGAGTGGCCGGCGCCGCGACGCGCGGTTGTGTTTGCGATCGGCATCGCTGTCGTGGCGCTCGGCGTTGTCTACGGCGCAGGTGTGCTGATGACGCGATCCCGCCTCCCCGGCGGCGCGGTGCCCCTTATCGGGGCCGGTGTCGGGCTGATCGGCCTCGGCGCGGTGGGTCAACGCCTGCGCCTCGGACAGATGATCGCGGTCGCGCTGCTCGCCATCGCACCCGTGCAGTTCGGCTACTTCTACGCCGACTACTTCACGAATTATCAAGTGCGTGCGTCGCTGGTCTTCTCCGGGAACATTCGCGGCGCCTTCGAAAAAGCGATCCGGGAAGCGAAGGAGACGAATGCGCCGACGGTTTACCTGGGCCGCATCGGCCCGTACGGAAAGGGTGGCATCTACTGGAAGTTCTACGCGTGGAAGCACCGCGCGGACGATCTCGCGGCGCGCACGATCGACGCCGGGTCGTTCGAATCCGATCCGGTGCTGAAGCTGGAGCCCGGAAGCCTCATCGTGACCAACGCCGGGGAAGGTCGGACTGAAGCGACGATCGACCGCCTCGTCTCCGAGGGGCAGTTGTCGAAAACCGTGATCAAGGAACCAGACGGCACGCCGACGTTTTACGTACTTCGCCGCACCCGCGCCTTGTAAGACCACGAGCCGCGAGGTGCGATGAGACAGCTTCCCTTCGTTGCGATCTACGCCTGCCTGTCATTTCTGGAGCTGCGATCGAAGCTGCAGGTGACCCCGGCCTGGTTCGATGGCACGCTCGAGCGCAACCATGCGGCGCTGCTCGCGTTCCAATACGCCAACAACGAGCAATCGCGACTCTTGCAGTTCTACATTCCCGAACTATTCGTCCGCGTCCTCGGCATCACCGTGCCTCACGCTTACATGATTCAGCGATGGGCCTTCGTCGCGCTGGCGTTCATGCTGTTTCACCTGTATCTGAGGAAATGGTTCTCCAACGGGCTGGCGTTCGCGGCCGTCTGCCTGCTGGCCGCCATGCTGCCATTCACGTTCATGAACGACCTGCAGGAAAGCGCGTCGTTCCTGATGGCCTGCTCGGCGGCCGCGCTGTGGACCATTCGTGACGCGGGGTCTTGGAGCGCCGCCGCGGTGCTCCTGTTAGGAGCCCTGAACAACGAAACGACGTTGGCACTGGCGTCCGTGTATGCCGCGGATCGATTCCGCGACTGGCGGCCCGCCTCATTGTGGAACACGGCGTGGCGAACGCTGGCCGTCGCCGCCCCGGCATTCGCCTATACCGCCTGGATACGGTACGTCACGCGCGACCGACCGCACCTTGGCGGAGCGCGACACTGGGGCGACAATGTGCACGGGATTCTTGCGGACCTGCAGGTCAATCCGCTCGACTATCACCAGGCGGCCTATCTCTCGATGTTCTTCATCTTCAACGTGCTGTGGCTCTTTGCGCTCCTGAGGATCTCGGACAAGCCCCGTTACGTGCGCGCCACGCTCGTGCTGCTTCCCGCGCTCGTGATTCCGCATCTGCTGACCGGCATCATCTCCGAAGTGCGCCAGATGGTGCCGCTCGGGTTTGTGGTAATCCCCGCGGCGTTCTTCTGGCTGTTTCGCGATGAGTTGAGCGCTCGGGGCCCGAACCCTCGGTAGCAACATGGAGCGCATCGACGTTGCAGTGATCGGTGCCGGTGTTACCGGACTCGCCTCGGCGCTTGTCCTTGCGGAGAGCGGTCGATCCGTCTGCCTGCTCGAACGGCATCCACGGGCGGGCCTCGACGCGAGCACGCACAACAGCGGTGTGATTCACGCTGGCATGTACTATCCGATCGGTTCGCTCAAGGCGCGACTGTGCGTGGAGGGCCGGCATCTCCTGTATGACTTCTGTGCGCGTCACGACGTTCCCCACGTCAAGTGCGGCAAGCTCATCGTCGCCAACGATGACGAAGAGCGGGCGAGCCTCGAGGACCTGAAGGTTCGCGGCGATGCGAACGGCGTGCAAGGGCTCGCGCTGGTCGATCGTCCCTTCATCGCGGCGCGGGAGCCGGGCGTGTCGGCGTCCGCCGCGCTCTGGTCGCCTGAAACCGGAGTTGTCGACGCCGATGCGCTTGTGCGGGCGCTGCTCCGGGCGGGCGCCGACGCCGGAGCGATCTTCCTCCCCGGCTCGCAGTTGGTCGGTGCGGACCGCCGCGCCGACGGCATCGAGCTTCGAACCGAGCGCGAAACGATTCATGCCGGCACGGTCGTGAACGCTGCCGGCTTGTACGCGGACGACGTGTCGCGGATGCTCGGCGGCGAGACGTTCACGATTTATCCGTGCCGCGGGGAATACGTGGAGCTGACTCCGTCGAAGCGTGCGCTCGTGCGCGGACTCGTATACCCGCTGCCCGGCAGACACAGCCTTGGCGTGCATCTCGTCAAGACGATGATCGGCGACGTGTGGATAGGGCCGACGGCGCGCTTTCAGGATCGGAAGGACGACTACGAGCAGAATCGTCTGCCGATCGAGGCTTTCGTCGAGCCCCTGCGCCGGCTGCTCCCCGGAATCACGGTCGACGATCTGCGGCTCGGCGGCAGCGGCATTCGCCCCAAGATCCATTCACCGCACGAGGCGTTCGCCGATTTCATGATCCGACGCGACCGCGAGAACCCATTTCTCATCCAGGCCGCCGGGATTGAGTCGCCGGGCTTGACCGCCTGCCTTGCTGTCGGCAGGCTTGTCGCCCACCTGGCCGATGCCGACTGAGATGCCCGCGCCGGCGAGCCGCGCGCTTCGACGCCGACCTGCCCTGAGCGGAGTCGCAGGGATCGTGGGGCACGCGCCGTTGGTGATCGCAGCCGCCGCAATCATCTGGCACCTGCGCGCATTTCTGCCGCCCTTCACGCTTCCGGCGCGCGGCGATCCATCGCTGCCATTTCAGGGGAGCGATCTCACGCCGCAATGGGGAGCGTGGCTTCGGGTGGCGATCGACGCGGTCTGGCGGCACGCGACGCTTCCCTTCTGGAACCCTTTTGCCAACGCTGGAACGCCGGTCTTCGACGCGCCGCAGGCGGGCGTCGTCAGTCTCACGACACTTCTCGGCGTACTGCTGCCCCTCGAGGCGGCCATCAAGTGGGCATTGCTCGCGCACATCGTCGCTGGGATGGCCGGCGTCCATGCCTTCTCGCAACGACTCGGCGTCCGCAGCGTGTTGGCCGCTGTGGGCGCCTTCTCCTTCGGCATCGGCACGTACCTGCTCGACCACTTCCGCGCCGGACACGTCAGCGACACGCTGGCGATGTGCCTGGCGCCGTGGGTCATGTTTTTGGTCTGGAAGGCGCTTGTCGAGTCCGAGCGGTGGTGGCGGCCGGCGATTGCCGCCGGCATGTTCATGGGACTCGGAATTCTCGAGGGCGGCTCGAGCGTAGTCGTGTATACGGCGATCGCGCTCAGCCTGCTCGCCGTCACGTGCGTCGGCTCGGAGTGGCGGAGTTGGGTGATTCACATGGGACGCGTTGGCGTCGTGGCATCGGTGTGCGCCTTCGCGACCGCGGCGCCCCAGTTGCTGCCCATGCTGGCCTATATCAGCCTCACGGCACGCGCGGAAGGCCTTTCGCTCGCGCGTTCGGCCGTGCACGTCCCAGAGGTCGCCCATCCGATGCCGAGTATCGTGGCGACGGTGATCATGTGCGCTGGACTCGTCTGGCTCTGGAAGAACGGGCAATGGCGTGCCGCGCTCTGGATCACGGCGGTGATCGCATTCGCTGCGGCGGCTGCATCCGTGGCCCACTTCTACGAATTCCTCTGGCTGTATGTCCCGGGCGTTCGCTACCAGCGGATTCCTCAGCGCGCGCTGGTTCTCATTGGAGTCTTCGGTCCGATCCTGATTGCCGCAGGATTGGAAGGCGCGTGGATCGCAATCGCCGAATGGCGGCGTGCACGGACTCCACTGGGCGCGCTGGTACTCGGTGCCTTCGTCTACGACTGCTGGTCGATCGCGCCCGGTACGCCGCCGATGGCCGACCCGCAGATCGAACGTCATCAGAACAACGCGATGCGTTGGCTGGTGGATCACGCAGCTGGGAGTCGCATACATATCTGGGAGTCGCCGGATCGCCAGTGGGGTGCGGACAACATCACGGCACCTCTGGGATTGGAAGCCATCACGAGCTACACGCCGAGCGAGCACCGCGACTATCTGCCCGGAGATCTCGAAGGGGCCGAACATCCGACGTTTCTGGGCGAGAGCTACCTGCATCCGGCAAAGTTCTGGGGTTTGCTGAACGTGCGGTACGTCTTGTCGACCATCCCGCGCGAGGATCGCGGATTTATGCTGGCCGCACAGGTCCAGCGCTGTCCGATCGATGTGTGCCAGCCTGCCAAATCCGCCGGCCCGTACATCTACGAGAACCGGGAATGGCTGCCGCGAGCTTGGATAGTTCAACACGCGATCGCCGTCGTCGGACCGCAGCCGCTTACGTTCGCAGCCGCGCTCGAGATGCTCGCCATGGAGGAATTCGATCCTCGTCACGTCGTCGTGCTCCAGCTCCGTTCGGGCGCGGTCGTTCCGCCGGTCGATCGGGTGTTCGCGCTCGAAAGCGGCATCCATGGAGCGACGCCATGGAATCGCGACCGTTCGCGCGAGGCCCTGGCGCTCACGCCCCGCGCAGCGACCATGCAGGCCGCGCGCTTCAGCCGGCTGACCAACAACCGGCTGGAAGTTGAGGCGCCTGCGGACGGTTGGCTGGTTCTATCGGAGAAACTGGCGCTCTACCCGGGGTGGACCGCGTCCATCGACGATTCGAAAACGGATCTCTTCAGGGCAGACGGCGTGCTGGCCGCGGTGAAGGTCCGCGCCGGCGACACGGTGCGCGCCTCCTACGAACCCCCGCGCTTCCGGCTTGGCGTCGGTATGTTTGCGCTGATGATCGCGGCGATTGTGGTCGCTGAACGTCGTCTTCGCGCTGTCACTGGCGCACCAACCCCGACTGCGACACACGAATATCGAGCTGGTTGATGCGGCCGGAATCCCAATCGGTCATCAGCACCGGACGATCGTCGAGCCGGTTCCATCGCAGGTAACCCGCCACCGCCGCATAGATCTCGCTGGATCGGCACTTCGAAGCCGCCTGGCAGGTCAGCGGCCGGCCCTGCAACACCCACTCGCGGGCCCACGTGCGGATCGACTCGTCCGGAGTGCCGAATCGATTGAACCAGGGATCGTTCATCTTTCGCGCTTCGCTCGACAGAAAGCGGACGTTCGGCGCGTAAACGATGAGGTGATGGACGACGAGCAGCAGGCACGCGAGTTTACCCGCCCACACCGCGACTGCGCGCACACCGGCGGGTACGGGTGCCGCCCACACGCACGCGACGACCACAGAGAACCCCGCGATGAACCCAGTCGAACGGCGCAGGCCTGCCAGGTGTGTCGCCAACGACGGCAGCGTGATCGACAGCACGCACAGCGCGCCGGCAAACAACAGAGGCGCCCGCGATGGCTTCCAGTTCCAACCGACGACGAGGGCGCCGACGAGAATGCCCCAGGCAGCAGCAACTCCGAGCAGTCCGGAAAACTCCACATGCGGCAGAGAGAAGTAGTACGTGTTGCCTCTCATGAAGAGGTCCTGCAACACGCTCGCGCTGGCGCGCAACATCTCGAACGGATCCAGGGTCCACGCAGAACCTCCGCCGCGGAACACACCCGCACCCCCTGCAGATGGATCGGCAAGCAGCGTCTGGTCGTTCCGCGAATACACCAGGGCGGCGCTGAAAGGCGTCAGAAAACCCAACGCCACCCAAACCAGCCCGATCAACATGCGTCTGGCCGCTGCCGCGCGACTGACCCAGACGTAGAACGCCAGAAGGATTGGCAGATACACGAGAAATGCAGGGTATGAAAGGCACGCGAGCATGGCCAGAAAGCCGATCGCGGTACTGACGAACCGCGAGCGTCGCGCGTTGTTCGTGCGCGCGGTCGCCCGCCGTGGCTATCAACAGGAGAACAGGCGCGGCCAGTTGGACGTCGGTGCCGTACGAAGTCCCGAGATTGTTGAAATACAGCATCGTCGGCGAGAGGCCGACCGCCAGCAAAGGAACCCACGCCCGCCGGAGCCCGAGCCAGCGTTTGAACAGGAGGGCCGACGACACGAGGAACACGGCGTGAAGCGCCAGCCTGACGTACTTGGCGGTGTACGCCGAAAATCCGAACACCTTGTAAACGAGCAAGACAAGGCCGTACCATCCCACATTGCTCGACACGCCGTCGTAGATCAGCCGATGATCGAGCCAGAATGGATTTCGGATGCCCTCGGCGACCTCCTCGTACAACAGCCGATCCAGACCGGCCATCGTGCACACGGCTTGCGCCACGAAGAGCATGACGACCAGGAGCCAGAACGCCGCCCCGGTCCATCGGATTGAGGTCACCGTGAGTGCCGCACATTATACGGGCGCACTAGAAGCGTGTCCGAGGATCGGGAACACGCTTCTAGTAGGCCGGCTTCGCCGGCAAGGCACGCCAAAGAATTGCCAAGGAACGCGCGCGCAGCGCGCCTACTACGAGGCCGTTTCAGTTCTTACGCGACCGGCCTCGTAGCGTGAATCCTCGCCTCCGCGTCATCCTGACATCGACGCTGCTTGCGCTGGGCACGGCCGCGCTGTATCTGACGCGCCTCGACGAGGCGCCGCGCTATCTCGTGACCGACGAACTCTTCTCCGCGTTGACCGCCCACTCGGTGGCGACGACGGGACGGGATCCGCACGGGGCGTTCCTGCCGCTGTACTTTCAGATGGATCTGCCGAAGCAGGGCAGTCCGATGTGGTTTCAACCGATTCTGGTCTACGCGATCGCGCTCGCGGTCAAGGTGCTGCCGTTTTCAGAAGCGACAATTCGTCTGCCGATGGCCATCGCCGGCGTCGTCAACGTCGTGCTGATCTACCTGGTGAGCCGGCAACTGTTCGGGCGGGAGCTGTTCGCGGTGACCGCGGCCGGATTGCTCGCGCTCACGCCGGCGCATTTCATGTACAGCCGCTTTGCGATGGATTTTCAGGCGCCTCTCCCCTTTCTCCTCGGTTGGCTGCTGTGTGTCGTGACATACGTCAAGCGGCCAGATCCGCGACTCCTGTTCGCGGGCGGCCTGCTGCTGGGCGTCGGCGTATACAGCTACATCGCCGCTGTCTTCTTCATGCCGTTGTATTTCCTCTTGACCTGCGTTGTGCTCTTCATGCGACGTGAACGTGCGGCTCGCTATGCGATTCTCGCCGCGGGATTCACCCTGCCGCTCCTGCTCGCCATTCCCGCGCTCGTCCGCAACCCGACGCTGCTCTACGACGTCGCGGTGCACTATCAGCCCGATGCGGCACCACCCACGACGGGCGCAGCGGAATCGATCGCCACGTTGATGACCGCCAGCCAGCTTGCGGACGCCGCGTCGCTGTACGGGCGCTTCTGGAATCCGCGGTTTCTTTTCGTCGATGGTCCGTTGCGGTTCACCGAGGCGACGTGGCTGGTCGGCGTGTTTCTGATGCCCCTTGCAGGACTGCTCCTCGTCGGCATCGTGCGCGCGCTGCGGCGGCCATCGGCGCCGGTGGCGTTCGTCCTGATGGCCGGTCTGCTCACAGCGCCGCTGCCGGCGAGTTTTGCGGGACAAGGCGAGGCGATTCGACGCGCCCTCGAGCTGCTGCCGTTTGCCGTGCTGCTCGGCGTGTTCGGGCTCGAGATGTTCTGGGCGGATCGGACCCACGCCGTTCCCACGATCGGCTTCGTCGCGTTCTGGGCGGTCGTGCTCGCGCTTGCGATCGCGAGTCACGATCATGTGCCGAAAGCTCAGGCCTACGTCCGCGCCGCGAGCGTTCCGCTCGGCATCGGCGGGCTCGCCATGGCCATGGATGGATTCAGCGTCGAGTACCCTGACGCTCCGGCGCGCCGCCATTCCCGCCGCAGCAACGTTGTTCGTGGTGCAGCTCGCGTACTTCCTTGGCGCAGGGCCCTTCGTGCTCGTGGCGCTGGCTGGAGTGCTGGCGATCGCGATGTTCCTGCGAGGCGGATCGGCGGCGACGAGCACGCGACCCGTCGTCATCGTCGTGCTGCTCGCGCTGGTGGCGAGCGAGTTCACTTTTCACTACATCGACTATCCCGTCCGGCGCATCGCCGGCATTCCCGCCTCTGCGATTCTGCTGACGATCCGGTTTGTCACGTCGGCACTGGTGTTCGTCGCAGCGTGTGCGGTTGCCCGGGCCGCCCGCCGGCTGGCCGAGGGTGTGACCGACGAAGCGGTCGCTTCCCTCGCCGTCGTCGGCGCGTTGTGCGTGCAGGTCGCGTACTTCTACGTCGACTTCTCCTCGAACCCGGTATTGCGATTCGTCTGGGTGGGAGCGATCGTCGCGATCGCAGTCGGCCTTGCGACGTGGTCAAAAGGCGGCGCGCCGACCACGAGTCGACTCGGGCCGTTGACCGCCGTCGGCCTGCTCGGGCTCGCGGCGCTGCAGTTCGCCTACTTCTACGGCGACTACTTCACCCGCTTCCAGGCGCGCGGGAGCGGGACCGCGGTCGGCAACGTGCGGCTGGCGCTCGAGTCAGCGCTCGACCGCGCGGGCGACAAGCCCGTACCGGGCATCTACCTGGCGCGACTCCGCAATGAGTCTCCCGGCCTCGGCGACCTGTTTGCGAAGTTCTACCTGATCAAGAAGCAGCGCGCGGATCTCATCGACCGGACGATCGAAGGCGACGACTACCTGGGGTTCGAGATCGATCGCGTCACCGCGCTGCCGCCCGGCAGCCTGGTCATCGTCAATCCGTCGAGCCGGAACGAGAAGAACATCGATCGACTGATCGCTTCTGGTGATCTTTCGCGTCACGAACTGCTCAACACGCCAGACGGGACACCGATGTTCTGGCTCCTCGAACGCTTGAGTCGCTGACATCGGGGCGCTACCGAAGCCCGGGACCGCGACCAGGCGCTCGCGCGCGGGTCCAGGGTTGGCGGTCCCGGACTCGACGTCCACGGGATCGCAAATCGAAGCGTTGGAAGTATATTATTGTCGAGCTTAGGGGCTGACCTTCGCGTCGTTTTCTGAAAAAGGGGCGTTGACACCATGAACTCTCGGGTCTGGATCACACTGCGGGAACTCGGGATGGCCGTTGCGATGCTGGGGGCCGTGCCGATCACCGCCAGCGCTCAGACGCTCCGTGCTGACCTGAGGAGCCTGTTTCTGGTCGACTTCGTGCAACAGCAGTACCCAGGCACTCCAGATACCAGCGTAACGGTCGGCAACGTGCTCGGCGCCCAAATCAGCACGTTTCCACTCAGCTCCTCCTCCAGCGGTTTCACCTGGCGGTTCGACCCAGGGCTCGGCGTCCTGGCGCGCAGCACTCGCACCTTTGGGCCGACAATGGGCGAACGGCCAATAACCATCGGGAAGGCTAAGATTGCCGCCGGCTTCACACATCAGTATTTGAAGTACAACACTCTAGGCGGCCGCGATCTGTCAGGTTCGAACATTACGGTCTACAAGGCGGATCTCAACCGCGCGCCGGACTTAAATTTCACGTTGGACCTCGAACTGAGTTCCATGACGGATTTGTTCTACGTGAACTACGGCGTTACGGACAAACTCGACGTGGCGATCGCCGTTCCGTTCATCACGGTCAATCTCAACGGCACGACGACGGGATCCGGTCGAGTGACGAGCGCGTTCCGAACTACGCATGCTGAGAGGACGGCAAAAGGCGTCGGCGATGTGGCGCTGCGGGCCAAATACCAGCTCGGCCGCTTTCAGGGCAACGACCTCGGCGTGGCGATGGACGCGCGTGTGGCCAGCGGCGATGCGGACAACTTTCTCGGCAGCGGCAAGTCGTCGATCAAGATCAGCGGTCTCCTGTCGCGGACGATGGAGCGCATGTCGCCCTACGCGAACCTCGCGCTGACGGCCGGTGGAATCTCCACGGAATTCGGCTACATCGTCGGCGTCGATATCGGCGTCACCAGCAAAATGAGCGTCGCGACGGACATCGTCGGCCGCAGGCTGTTGGATGTAGCGGACTACACCCAGACCACAGCTCCCTACGCGCCGAATCCCGCTTTTACGATCACGTTGCCGTCGGAAACGGCTCAGGGGTTGAATCTCGTCTTGTGGACCATCGGCGCGAAAGTGAACATCGCGCGCACATTCCTGCTCACAGGCACGGCCATTACTTCGTTGACGGAGGGTGGCCTGCGCGCTCGGTTTACTCCTGTCGTCGGTATCGAGTACTCGTTTTGAGGGCCGTGGCCGCTACCTGATCATTTCGATCAACCAGGATGCTCCGGTCTTGCGCAGCGTATAGGTCGCCTTGCGCTGTTGCGTCGTCGCTTTGCCGACTTTAACGACCGGGATGTTCGTGACTGAGGCTGTCACGGTGGCGGTGCGTCCGTCCTGGGCGATCTGCACCTTCTCGATATCGATCGTCATCTTGAGCGATTTGTACTCCTTGAAGACGCCGGCGAGGGCCGCGACGTTGATCGCGGGATAGACCGTTTTCACAGCGTCTGGACTCAAGCCTTCGTACGCGGCTCGGTACCGCTGCATCGTTTCACGAATGGCCGACTCCTCGTTCTGTGCGCTTGGCGCGGCAGGCGCCGGTGGCTGAGTAGGTCGTGCGGCCTCGGCGCGCGGCGGCGTGTTTTCGGTTCGCGTCGGAGGCGCAGGCTGCGGCTCCGCCGCGGGCCGCGACTCGGGCTGTGGTGGTGGCGGCGGCGCTGCCTGGACGGGAGGCGACGGCTCGGCCGGCCGCTGAGGCGGATCTGCGGGCGGCGCAACAGGTGGCAACGTTGCCGATGTTGCGCCACTCTCCGACGTCGCTTTCAGGAACAGCGACGCGGCGTCCAAATGGGCCTGAACGGCTTGAACCGTTCGCTTGGCGCGTACCAGCCGAATGGCCTCGCTCTCGCGCGCGCGGGCCAGCGACGCCGTCCCACTATTCTCGACGCCCGCCGATCGCGCAACGGCCGCGGCGTTGGAGGAACGCTCGCGCGCCTGTATCAGGAAGGCCTCCACGAGCGCGTTCGTCGACGTGTCGCGCGGCTCCAAACTGAGCGCGGACTGGATCGTGGACAAGGCCGAATTGACATCACCGCGACGCCAGTGCTCGGCTGCAGTCGTTCGAAGGTCCGCAAGCTGCCGGGTCAGTGCGTCAGGTGACGCCGCGGCAGCCGCCGGTTCGGGAACAGGAACCGGGGCAGAGGCCACTGGCGTCGGTTGCTCGGGTAACGCCGGCGGCGGCGAAGGTGGGGCAGGCTGACTGTCCACGGTCGGCGACGTGTTTTGTTCGATCGGGCTTTGCCCACCGAGCAATCGCCATACGAGAACGCCCGATGCGACGAGAACAATCGCGCCGGCAGCTATCGCGATCCATACCGACCCGAAGCTTCGTCGCGCGGTGTCCTCGGCCGGCGCGAGGGTGGCGGCGCTGCGAATAATGGGCGAGTCCGGGATGATCGGACGCGGCGCGGCACGTGAAACGCTGCCAGGGTCAGGAATCGCCGCGGCATTGGTAGTGACGCCGCGATTGGGAATGACGGTGCGATCTGGAATGAGCGTCGCGTCGGGAACGGCTTGGGCCGCCCGAGGCGCGGGGCGCGACGCGCTGGGCGAGTCCGGCGGCTTGGTTTCAGACTCGTCGCTGATGGGGAGTGGTCGGACTTGCGTCTTCCGGACGTCGGAATCGTGACGTGAGAGCGCATCCCGGATCGTCGCCAGCAAAGCCACACCGTCGGGATGGTCGGGCTTTGCCCGTAGAACCCTCTGCACTTCGCCGAGTGCCAGATCCAGCTTTCTCGCGTTCAGGTGACTCGTCGCTTCAGCGAGCGCGTGTTGAATCTGCTGCTCGAGGCGTTCAGTCTCTGCGCGCTTCCGCTCTTCTTCCTGGCGGCGCCGCCGGTCGGCCTCGGCCCTCTGCTGTTCGAGCCGGTGCGCCTCTTCTTGGCGGCGCAGCTCCTGCTGCTGGCGGTGCTGTTCTTCCTGGAGGCGGCGCTGCTCTTCCTGCCACCGCTGCTGGTCCTCCTCCCGCCGCCGTCGTTCGTGCTCGGCCTGTTGTCGTTCGACCTCCGCGAGCGACTGCTGCAGTTCCACAATGGCATCAGCGACGAGCTCAGCAGGTTGAAATCGCTGCAGCATGTCCAAGGCGGCCTGATGCTGGCCGGCCCAGGCGCGCTTCCGCGCCTGAGCGATGACCGAGCGTGCGGCTTTGACATCGGCCTCTGCGCGTTGCGCAGCCTCAACGGCCACAGCAATCTCGGCGGTGAGGCTTTTCGCCTCCGGATTGTTGGGGTCGCTCGCGAGCACCTTCTGAACGCTGGCCTGCGCAGCCGACAACTGTCCCGCCTTCAACGCTTCCCAGCCTTCTTCGAGGGCGGCGTCAATGGCTCGGTGCCGGTGCACTTCTTCGGCGGCCCGCAGCTCGACGATCGCATCAGCGACCAGTGCGCCCGGTTGAAACCGTCCCAACTGGTTGAGCGCGCCGGCGTAGTCTCCCGCGGCGGCCCGGCGTCGGGCCTGGTCGATCATGACGCGAGCAGCTTGAGCGTCGGTCTCCGCGCGGCGGGCCGCTTCGCCGGCCGCGCGAATTTCGGCTCTGATGGCTGCGGCGTCCTGATTGCCGGGATCGATGGCAGCGATTTCTGCCGCGCAGGACTCGGCGGCTGAGAGTGCTCCCGCCCTGAGTGCTTCCCAGCCCCGAGCGAGAGCCGCGGCAACGCGACGCTTCCGTTCCGCTTCCTCGGTCTGGCGCCGCCGGGCGTCGTCGATCGCCTTGCGGATACGGAGCGCGTCGGGAGACTCAGGGTTGATCGCCAGGGCGCGATAGACGTGGCTGGCGGCCGCGGTCAAGCCGCCGCGGTCCAACTCGGCGGTCGCGCTGTCCAGCGCCTCCCGCAGCTGTTGCAGCTGCTCGAGCGCGGCCCGCGCGTGTTCGTCGACGCTCAGCGCCTCTGCGTTCTCAGGGTCGATCAGCAAGGCCTGCTGAGACGCCTGCAAGGCGCCGTTGTAGTCTCCGCCCGCGAAGGCGCGCTGCGCCGCGTCGACGTGCCACTTGATTTGGGCGTTGCGAATGCGGTGAAGCTCCTCACGGCCACGAATCGGTGTGACCGGCATCGTCGGCATCTCGCCATGTTCCGAACTCGCATTGCGGCGGAACGCTCTGAGGGCGTCACGCACGGCACCGCAATCCGGGTAGCGCTCTTGCGGAGTCTTCCGTATGCAGCGATCGACGATGGCGATGAGGCCCGCGTCCAGCGTCGGACAAAGGTGCGACAACGGCGTCGGATCCTCGCCGAAGATTTTTTGGAAGATGGCCGGGGGCTCGCCGGGAAACGCGCGCTGGTAGGACAGCAGCTCGTAAAAGACGGCCCCGGCCGAAAACATATCGGCGCGCCCGTCGAGCAGGGGTTCGGCGCGCAGCTGTTCCGGCGCGATGTAGTTCAGCGTCCCCATGACCGAGCCCACCTGGGTCAATCCGGGTCCTGTTGACGCACCTCGTCCGAGCCTCGCGATTCCAAAATCGAGAATCCTCAACCCGCCTTCGTCATCGATCATCATGTTGGCGGGTTTGACGTCGCGATGGATGATGTGCTTGCGATGGGCGTAATGCAGCCCGGCGAACAGCGAATCCATCAAGTCGAGCTTGCGTTCGAGCGTCAGATACGTCCGGTGCTGGATGACATCCGCCAGCGTGTCGCCGTGGATGTACTCCATCACGATGAACGGTTGCCCGTCATGCGTGCCCGTTTCGAAGATCGTGACGATGTTCGCGTGACGAAGGCCGCTGGCAGACTTGGCTTCGCGGTTGAACCGCTCCCGGAGCTCCTTGTTGTCGAAACCCTCCTTCAGCAACTTGATCGCCACGAGACGATCGATGTTCGGGTCGGGATCGCGTCCCAGATACAGCCGCCCCATCCCGCCTTGGCCGAGGGCGCGGATGACAGGAAACCTCCCGATGAACTCGGGCTGCGAACTCATTTTGGACCGGTGAGGCGACTAGTTTGCTGATGACGCCCCTATGGCGTCAAGTGTGGATTCGGTCTTGGCCTGCGACGCCCAACCCGGCGCCCATCAGTACCCAAAACAGCCAGGTGCTCGTGACCTCAGCGGTCATGAATGTGTCGGTTACCAGATGACCCACCATCGCCGCCAGGACGGCCGCCAGGGCCAGCCGTCGACCGTCGCTGGTGACTGTCCTGAATGCTCTCGCGACCGAAACAGCTACGCTCGCGATCACCACGAGGTAGGCGCCGAGCGCCGGAAATCCGGCGCCGGCCGCCATCGCCAGATAGACGTTATGGGGACTCTCGACTCTGAATGGATTGAAGGCGCGGGCTCCGGCAGTGCCGAGGGTCGCCTTCGCGTATCGAGGGAAGACCTCGGGAAAGGTGTCCTGCCCTGTGCCGAACAGCGGATGGGCTACGGCGATCGACGTCGCGACCGCCCACAGGTCGAGGTGCCGGCGAACCGACCACTCGTTCAAGTCGGTGCTCGAGATTGACCGCCGCCATGCGACCGTCAGCGAGTCGCGGACCGGACTCAGGACGAGGCCGACCAAGATCAGCAGCACCAGAGCTGCCAGAAGACTGCGGGGGCGCGGCCTCAGGGATCGGGCAAGCGGCCACGCAAGGGTCAGGCTGGCGGCCACGAACCCGAGGTATCCGCCGCGGCTTCCTGTGCTCAGGACGGCCGCTCCCATGAGTCCGGCGACAAGGACGACGAGCGCGCGTGCAGTCGTGGTCTGCATTCGCGGCAGCAACGCCGCCGTCACTGGAGCCACGACCACAAGATACGCCGCGAGGCCGTTCGGCTGGCCAATCGTCGAGAACGTGCGGCCGAACGCCGGATAGGGCCAAATCGGATCCAGGCGCGCTCCCTGAACCAGCGCGTAAACGGCGACGAGCGTCCCCCCCAGCGCGATGCTGCTGAACAGGCGAACCGTTCGACGTTCGTCGCCCAACGCCGTGTGCGAGAGGTAGAAGAAGCAGACATACACCAGCAGGGACAAAAAGCCTTGATGCTGCAATTCCTGTCCGGTCAGGCTGCGAAGCGGATGGATCGACAGAACGCAGGCTGCGAGATTCAGCGCGACCAGCACGAACACGGCGATGTTCGTGACCGGCGCGGAGATTCCCGTCCGGTCCCTCCACCAAAACCAGCGCACGGCGAGAAGCAGGATCCCGACAACCGCGATGATCTGCAGGGCTGTCACCTTGATCAGCGCAAACGCGTCACGCTGCGCCAGGGTGAAGAGGAGGGGTACGACAAGGCAGCTGGCCAACACGAGCGCGGCGAGCGCCTTGTCGATGCGCGAGCGCCCCGACGATTTCGACGTGTCGGTGGCAGGCTGAAACAAGCTATCTGCCGGGGCGAACTACTTGCGGCTGGTTCCGTTCTTGTCGTCCCGCTCCAACACTTCCATGAACCCGAACACAGCACCTGCGATCACGACGACGAAGAACCCATACGTCGCGATTCCGCCGATCGGTCCCGCAAGGAAAGCGAGCGCGCGACTGAGCTGTTTCCTGGCAGGACTTGCCGAGCGATTGGAGTTGACCCTGGCGATGATGCCGCCGGGCGTCGGCGGGCTCATCCCGCCGCTCAGTGGGCCGGGCCCATTGGGGTTAGCCTTTTTGCAGGCCGTACCGAACGCCGCGAGAGCAACCACGAGTACAAACGCGAACACGTATGGCCGTGTCCGCGCGGGCAGAGCACGGCTCCCACCGAAAATCCTGACCACTAGGCGTGACTATAGGGCTTCCGCAAGAGGGCTGTCAATACTGCTGAGACGGCCAGTGAACGCCGGCAACCCCTTCATCTGATGGGACAAAGCACGACCTGTTTGACGTTACGATAAGGCGCTCTCCCCAGAAACAGCGACGCTCGAACCGAAGGACAGCGATGGGACGACGAACCGTAGGTGTGATGCTCCTCGCGGCATGGGTCGAACTGTCGGGCTGCACCTACAGCCCACCCCCGGAAACCGCCGGGCATGGAGGAGCGCCGCTCAGCGCGGGGTTGCCTGTGGATGCGCCCACATCAATCGCGTATGTGAGTTCGTGCAACATCGAGACGCTGCAGGGCGCCCCACCGTCCGAGCGGGCGCTCCCGGTGCAGCAGGGGACTGCGCTGAATCTGGCTGGCTGGGTCGTCGACGAGAAAACCCACCAATCGCCGGCTCACGTCTTCATCCTCGTTCAGTCGGGCGAGACCAAGGAATTCTGGTGGGCGCCGATCTCCGGACGGCTGCCGCGACAGGACGTCGCGACGGCAAGGAACAGCACGCTGCTGTCGGGTTTCACGGCCATACTCGATACGTCGCACCTGCCGCCGGGCGAGTACGGTGTATCGACGCTCTTCTGGCAGGACGGCCCCACGCAGATCTGCGACAACGGCCGCCGAATCATGATCACGACCCAATGATCGACCCGGAGCTGTTCACAATCTGTTCGCGAATTCGCTCGATCGGATACCATTTCGCGATCTGATCGAACGGACAATCCGGAAAGAACTGCCGCCACTGCTCCCGCAGGAACTGTTCCCACTTGTCGGCGAAATCGTCAGACAGCCGGTACTTCGAAAAAACGACGCTGTGCACGCGGGCAATTTCGCCGAAGAAGTCCTCGACCCGGCCCTGCTCCAGAAGCGAACCGATGACGCTCTTGGAGTGACGTCTATGGTAGTTGAGCTTCTTCGCCGTGTAGTGGACGTCGCCGTTCTCGATGGCGTGGATGTGACAGTACCAGTCGCCGGCAATCCGCAGATCCGCCAACGTGGCGCGCATGTCCGCGCTCATATCGAACCGCCGCCAGAGCGCGGAGCTCGCGCTCAAGATGGTGTTCTTGATACCCAGGCCGTCGTTGATTTCCTGCTCGGCTGGGACTTGATAGTCATGCGTCCATTTCGTCCGTGACAATGCGGTCAAATAGGGCGTCGCGACGTAATCGCCGGCGACCACGTCGTCGTCATCGATGACGTGCGAATTCGCATACGCCAGTTTGACCGACGAGTTCTCGAATGCCGGCACGAGCGTTTCGAGAAAGTCGGGCTCACACCGGTCGTCGGACTCTGCGATCCAGAGGATGTCGCTCGTCGCGAGGTCGATTCCTTTCAGCCACTGTCTGAAGGTGGAGCCCGAATTGTGATCGTTCACGACGATTCGAACGTCCGCCCGGTCGCGATAGTTCGCCAGGACGATCCGGCTGTCGTCCGACGACGCATCGTCGAGCACGATGACCTCGAAATCCCGGTAGGTCTGATTGAAGATGCTGTCGAGCCGCTGTGCCAGGTGCCGCCCGTGGTTGTAATTGGGCACGATCACCGAGACACGCGGTTTCTTGTGCGCGACGGTTCGACATGCCGAAAGAATGTACGGCGCCGTGTGCTCGACCGTATACCGCGACACGACCTTCTCGCGCGCTCGTGCTCCGAGCGTACTCCGGAGGACTCGGTCGTCGACGAGCGCGACGACGCGCTCCGCCATAGCCTCGACGTCTTCCGCGGGAACGACGTAACCCGCGTCGCGTTCGACGAACTCCGGCATACCGCCGGCGTCCGCAAAGCACACGATCGGCAGGCCGCAGTGCGCCGCTTCGAGAGCCACGAGCGGGAACGGATCCTCGCGCGACGAGAGGAGGAAGACGTCGCCGGTTCTGAGGACCGACTGTATGTCGCTTCGAAATCCGAGAAGGGTCACGTTGGGCGACTCGGCTCCTTGCAGCGCCGCCGCGTGGTCGGCCCAGACTCCGTACCGGGGATCGCTCTCGTGCAGGTGGAATTCGCCGATCCAGTAGAAATGGATGTCATTACGGCCCGCCTGCTGGACGCATCGCGCAACCCGGATGAAGAGATCGGCGCCTTTCCGAAACGGCATGCCGATCCCGGATCCAAAGATCACGTGCGTGCCGTCGGACAATCCGAGGCGGTGGCGCTCGGCTGCCATATGGGAATCGGCGAGCGGTAAAAGATCGGGGTCGGCGGAAATGGAGCTGTAGACCGTCGAGATCGCGGTCGGCGTCACCCGATGAGCGTTGACAAGATTGTCTCTGACGGCACATGAACACGCGACGTAGTGCCGTGAGTGCTCGAAGATGTCGGCGATCCACGCGCCGGCGTAACGCGCGAGGCTCGTCTCCAGTTCGTGCATGTGGGTGACGATCGGAGCTCGAAGCCTGCTCAGCATCCGATACACACGCCCGGACGCCGCTGAATTCCCGTAAATGAGATCTGGGCGCGTGCCGCAGAAGGCCAGCAACCGATCGCTGACATCCGCCTCCGACGCCGCGTCCGCTCGCTCTTGAAGTTCGCTCAAGAGCACCGTGTCGGCCAGCTCCTTGAACTTCGGAAGCCAGTCGCCGGATTCGAGGCACAGGATCTTGAGGCGGATCGACGTGTGTGTCCGCAACCAGCGGATGGCGTTCAGCAGGACGAGCTGTGCGCCGCCAAAGTCCGCGTCATGCGAGACGAACAGGATGCTCCAGGATGCAGCGGGAGGCGTCCGGATCGAACCGATCACCTCGGCCGTCTCATGCAGGTAGGCGTAGCCGTATCGCCGATCGGGCTCCAAATGAGCCCCCTCCGCCCACTCGTTCCAGGCGTTGACGAACACGAGGTGTTTCTCGGGGTCGGGATCAGCGAGCGCAAAACGACAGGCCTCGTCGAGCCAGCGGCCGTACGCGGCCGGCGAGGAGAAGGCGAACGCGGTGCCGCGACCTGGACACCGGGGCTCGTTGTCCCATCCGGGACAGACGGTCTTGAAGAGCGGATAGGGCGGCCGGGAACGGCGAGAGGTCAGCTCGATGAGATCCGTGTAGCGGTAGACGAGCCCGGAATATGACGGGTTGGCCAACGCGACCGCGCGCGTAATCTCGTTTCGAGGGCCGGGAGTATTCGGCGGAAACTCGATCACGGCGTCGAAGCCGATCTCGCGCGGGTCGATGACTTCAAAGACTTCGGCGGCGATCAGGTACGGGTCGCCAAGCCCCGCGTCGCGGCAATGTTCTCGCCAGCGGCGAGCCGTCGCGACAGGGTCGGAGAGCAGCTTGGTACGGTAGACGATCAGAACCGGGCGGCCGTGAATCCGGATGTAGTTCCGGTGGCGCAGAATCGGCTCGATGTCGCTGATGAAGGCGGCGTCCGTTGTCGGGCTATGATCCTGGCTAATGAGGATTTCGTTATTCTCGCCATCCCAGCGGCGCGTCCAGTTCTCGTTGGCCCAGCAGATGCAGAATGGGAAATCAATGACCGGGTCCGTCAGAAACTGAGCGAGTGGACGATCCAAGACCCGTCGCCCGGCGAACCAGTAGTAGTAAAAGCAAAACCCGGAGACGCCGTACTGCCTGGCGAGCTCGACTTGCCGCCTCTGCACCTCGGGGACGCGCAGATCGTAGAACCCGAGCTCGCCGGGAAGATGCGGCTGATAGTGGCCCGCGAATTGAGGCACGGCCTTGGAGACGTTCGCCCACTCCGTAAAGCCTTTGCCCCACCAGAGGTCGTTCTCGGGGATGGGATGGAACTGGGGCAGATAGAAGGCAATGACCTTCACGGCGCTGTGCTCGACCCGGTCGAGCGCGTCTCTCAGGGGCACGTAGTCGCTGCCTTCCGTTCCGAGCGCCGCGCCCAGGCTCGCGATGTATGCCTGGGTCTGGGCGGTCATCGTCACGGGCGAGATCGCGACAGCAGCGGCCGCACGCTCGCGACCGGCCAGCGCGCGGTAGCGCCGCTGCAGATACCGTCGCGCTTTCCCGTAATAATCACGGCACCATCTGGTGACCGCGCGGATCAACAGATAGCCGCCTCCCCTTGCAATGAGCGCTTCGCTTTCGAGCAGCCGGCGCTGCAACTGGTTCGCCGATTCCTCCAGCCGCGCGCGGCGGCTGCGGTCCGCGTTGAGTGCGGCTTCGAGGCGGTCCACATGCACGCGCACGCCGGCCAGTTGCGCACGCGTGGCAGCCACGTCTCGATCGCGAGACGCGAGCGACTCTTCCAATCTCCCAATCACGGCCTCGCGACGGCCGATCCGCGCCTGCAGGTCGCGCGCCCACGTGTCCCGTACCGTGATCGCCGACCAGGAACCTTCGGGTTCGCGCCGCAAGAGTTCCGCGTCAAGGACCGCGATGTCGAGGAGAGCGGCATCGCCGGGTTCGGGTGTGGCGGCCGAACCCTCGTGGGGATCCGCGCCCGGTTCTGCAGGTGTGTCCGAGCGCTCGTCCTCGTCACTCCAGCCCGCCAGGTCACACAGTCGTACGTACAGCTCCAGCGCTTCGGGCGCGATTCTCGAGGTGTGCAGATCACGCATCGTGAAACGGCCGTGGCGGAGTTGGTCTCGTGCCGCTTCGCAGGCGAGCGCGATCGTGTCGACTGAAGCAGTGATCTCCAAGAAATCCAGCATCCGCCGGATTTCGCGCTGCGGATCGGCGAGGACGCTCGCGTAGTGAACGACCAGTGCGCTCGCGGGATCGACGCCGTCGAGCAGCCGCTGGTTGTACAGCGACCACAGGCGGATGCCAAACGTGTAGGAGGCCCCCGAGCGGCGTCTCAGCGAGACGGCCACCTCGAACGGGTTCCGCAGACACACGATCACCTTGAGATCCGGGCGGAGATCGCGCCAGAAGGGCAGCGTCAGGCAGGAGCGCGGATCCTTCCAGCCCCACGGTTCGTTGGCCGTGAATTCGCTCACGAGGGCTTCCGCCCGGCTTCTGAGGCGCGGCAATGCGCATAAGCGCTTCCAGTCCGCATCCGCCGGCGGCGGACTGTCCCAGGCCGCGCCGCACTCGTTCAGGATCTCGTCGTTGAGCTGTACGAATTTGACGTGCTCCCAGTATCCATCCGCGTTGTGCGCATCCGCGGGCATGAGATCGATGTCACTCCCGAGATACACCCCGGACTCGTGGAGCAGCTTTGCGACCATCGACGTCCCCGATCGATGCATGCCGGTAATGCACACAGGCATAGGTGCGTACTCGCGGTCTGACACTGGAACGTACGGCGTGGCGCGGCGATGCGCGACAGGGCCCATTTTGTACTTGATGTCGGTTCTGTTCGTCTACACTACGCGGAACCATTGGTCAACTTGCGGCAACCGGCACGTTCGGATTCCGCGCGCGCTGCGGGCCTGAACAGCGTGGCACGCGCCGCTCACGCCGCCGCCGCCAATCCGCTACTCGCCATCTTCATCGCGCTGGCGATCGTCAGCCGGTGTGTTTTCTGGTTCTATACGGGTCGGGTGTGGGAGGACGCGCTGGTCACCCTGACGGCCGCGGCCAACGCCTGGGACGGCGTGGGACTCACCCATCATGCGAGTGAACCGCGGGTGCTCTGCGCGACCAGCCCGGTGTCGATCGTGATCGCCCTTCTGGGAACCGCGCTCGGCAACGGACTCGGCGCGCTCAGAACGGCGAGTCTCGCCGCCTCCGCCGCCACCATCACCTACGGGTATTGGATCGGACGGCACCTGAATTTCACTCCGGTCGGGCTGGCGCTCGTGCTGAGCTACCTCGCCCTCGACCACTCCCAGATTTTCTTCGGCATGGCCGGCATGGAGACGCAGCTCGCGACCGCGACCCTCCTCGGGTGCGTCTTCCATTACATGCAGGAGCAATGGCGGCGGCTCGGGATCTTCGTAGGGCTTGCGCTCCTGTGTCGGCCCGAGTTCGCGCTCGTCGTGCTCGTGCTCGGGGCGGCGCTCCTGGTCAGGGACCGCGCAGCGCTGCGCGCAGTCGTTCCCGCCTCGGTCGCCGTCGCGGCGCCGTGGGTGATCTTTTCCGTCCTCTATTACGGATCGCCGGTCCCGAACACGATCGTGGCCAAGAGCTTTTCGGGGCGCCATGGCATCATGAGCGTGGCACCGGATGGCTTTTGGGTGTCCCTGTCACGGTCGTGGGCCGACGTGGCACCGTTCAAGCAGTTCTGGTTTTCGGACCGCGTGCCCCTGCCGGTCCCCGTCATGGTGGCGGTGGTGAGCATCTGTGTCGCGCTCGCGATCGCCGGCGTTTTCCTGACCGCGCGAAGACACAAAGCGATCGTTGTCGTCTTTCTGGCGCTGGTGTCGTTCGTCGTCTTTCGAACGGGCACCGTCATCAACGCCTATTACATGTGGTACCTGACGCCGTTCATGGCGCTGTATTTCCTTCTGGTCGGCGCCGGCATGACCGTCCTCAACACACGTCGCCCTTTCGTGGGCATCGCAGTGGCGCTCTTCATCGGCGTCCCGTACGCGATGCAAAACGTTTTCATGATGCCCCTGGACAAGAAAGCACAGGAGCGAATCGACTGGGGCGTTCGCTGGCAGACCGGGCGTCGGCTGAATGATCTGATGAAGCCCACCGACACCGCGGCGCTGGAACCGCTGGGGTACATCGGCCTCGCCGCACGGAACAAGACGATTTATGACTATCCTGGCTTGGGGTCCAGGCGCGCGGTCACCGTCGTCCGGAGGATGCCAGCGCCGTCGCTCGCCGGGATGGTGAGTGCGCTGCGGCCGACGTATGCGGTGCTGCGGCCCCCCGAATTGTCGGATCTTCAGGCGCGCTTCCCCGCCGTCGCCAGGACCTATCGCGTGGTCGAGAAGATCGGCGTCGACAAATCGGCGATCGATCTTTCATTCATGGGGATGTCGTACTACGTGACCGACAACGCCTTCACCATCCTGCGGCGAATTGACGAATGACCCGGTTGTTCCGGTGCGGGATGCTCCTCGCCGTGCTGGCCGGGCTGCAGGCATGCACGGGGAGCAACAACGGCGCCGGGACATCCTCGACACCGGTACGGCCCCGTTCGGGATTGCCGGCCGATGCACCCACCGCCGTCACCTACGTGAGTTCGTGCAACATTCAGATGCTCAACAACGCCCGCCCGCCCGAGGGGCCGCTGCCGGTTCAGCAGGGCGCCACGTTGCACGTGTCGGGCGTCGTCGAGGAGGCCGGCCACCACCCGCCGCTTCACGTCTTCATCCTCGCTCAGTCGGCCGCGAACGGCGAATACTGGTGGGTGCCGATTTCAGGAACGCTGCAGCGACAGGAGGCGGCGCAGACGAAAAACAACGCGCTTTGGCGTTTCACGGCCACGCTCGATTCATCGACCCTACCACCAGGCGAGTACCTTGCTGCTCACGCTCTTCTGGCAGGATGGCCCATCGCAGATCTGTGACAACGGCCGGCGCATTTTGATCACGTCACAATGAGTCGACTCCGGAAAAGGCGGGCGTCACTTCGTGACAGCGACCGCTGACAAAAAACTGGAAGATTCCTTCGTCCAGCGTCGGATCTACCGTCATCCACGGTGAGCGAGGCTTCAGACGCGCGTTTCTTACGGCAGTCCTCTCCAGCTCGGCAGCTGCCGCGCGTCGGTCACCCACGGATGCTCGAACACATACCCGCCATTCGCCATGGTGTAGGCGCCGGTCTGAAGCGCGTTGGGCCGCATGTGGTCCTTCGGATAGGCCCCGAGCGACGTATAGTGCGTGACATACGATCGCCGTGTGCGGGTCTTGTCGTTGACTCGCGTGCCTTCGTGCAACACGTTGCCGTGCCACACGAGCACGTCACCGCGTCGCGGCAGAAACAGCTGACGCTTCAAACCCAGCTGCGCGATCTGCTCGGTCAGATACGTCGAAAACTGTGTCGGCGTGCGGGTGCTGTCGGCTTCGAGCACGATGCTTCCTCCGCCCCAGTCGAACGGCGCGATCAGCCCGTGGCGATGCGATCCCGGGTAGTAGCCGAGCGGCCCCGCGTCGGGATGAATATCTTCGAGCGGGATCCAGCTCGCGGCCAGGTGCGGCAGGCGGGTCTGGGTTCGCACGTAGGGATAATCCACGTGCACCCACTGCTCGCTGCCTCGCCAGAACGTCAGCGACTGCAGCACCGCGGGCGCGTCCTGAAACACGTGCTGCAGGAACCCACACACCAGACGATTCAGGCTCAGGTGCCGGGCGGCCAGCGACAGGTTCTCGAGACAATTGAACTTGATCCCGGTATCGGACAACGGTGAAACCGTCATCTCCTGTAGTCTGTGACGTGCACCCCGAAACTCGACTTCGAGATCGAAATCCGACGGATGCCGGTCCAGATGGAGGATGTCCTCGAGGAACCGTTCGATGAGCTGGTCATCCACACACGATTCGAACACCACGATGCCGTCATCACGCCATTGCTGCAGCTTCTCGCGCAGGTTGTAGTCGCGAACCGATGGCGCTCGTCTGACGTAGGCCTCGACGTCGAAGTCGGGGCGATCCACGAGCAGCAGGTTCGCGTTCCAGTGATGGCGATCGGGCGGCATCAGTCGTCTCGAACCAGTGGGTTCACGCTGTTCGATCTTATGGGAGGCGAGAATCGCCCGCAATCCACCGTGCCGAAAGGACAGCGAGCAGACCGCCCTGCGCGGCGGTGACGAGCGCCGGCCAGTGCAGTCGCTGTGCGATGGCGAGCGGATGGATGATCCACACCACCAAGAAATAGGAAAGAGCCACGACGAGCAAGGCGCGTGAAACGCCGACGCTCATGGTCGAGATCGTGACGCTTCCGGCCATCACCAGCAGCAAGAGAGAGCCAAAGGTTTGGTGGTGCATGTAGGCCCTCGGAAGCGTCAGCCCCACCATCAGCAGAATCCCACCGAGCCCGGCCAGTGCGGCATAGCGCGCCATGTGCAGGGCCGCCGCGTACCTCCTCCGAGGCGGGCGCAGCGCCAGGACCAGGAGACCAACGGCCGCTACACCGAGCGATCGACGCGTGATGAAGAAGTCGAACACGCGTTGACGTCCGATCCAGTCGAAACCGGGAGAGTACTTCGCCACCTCCCCCAGCGCCTCCACCCGCTCCGACATGTTGAGACCGAACAGCAGTCGGATCGCCTCGACCTTTGTCGAGATCCAACCGCCCACGCCGAGCCCGCGATACGCATCGACGGCGCTGACCAGCACCGGCCTGGAGCGATCGTCGGCGCCAAAATCGTTGGCAAGGGCATAACGCAGCAGGGCATTGCCGCCCGGCTGCACGGCCGCTTGCCAGATCGTCCATGGCAGCAGCATCAGCACCGCGACCAGCGCCGACAATGCGATTGCCGGCGCGCCCTGACGCAGGATGGTCGGCACGAACAGCGCGGCGACCGCCACAAGCGCGAACGCGTTGCTCGCGTGTGACAGGTACGCGAGCGACGCGCACGCCGCGACCAATGCCAGTGAAAACCAGCTGTCGCCTCGGCGGCGTCTCGACATGCCGTACAGAATTCCGAAGGCGAGGAGGGTATAACTCGCCCCGAGCAGCTTCGGCCATGTGTACACGGTGTCGAAGAACACGAACGGGGTCGTCACGGCGAGGACCGCGGCAGTCGCAAACGTCGCCCGCGCAAACTTCGTGCAGAGCCACGCCATGACCGCCGCCCACGACGAAAGAAGGCTGATGGCCGCCATGATGTACCCGGTCGTGATGAACGGCGACCCGTGCATCGCCCCGAGCCGCTCCAGCGCGAGTGTTCGAGGTATCAGCAGCAGAGCGGCCAGGAGCGGTGTCCGATCCGATGCCAGCCACGTTCCCCAGTGAATCTGCTCCCGCGGCGTCCCATCGAACAGGGCCTCGGCGAAGAGAAATGGCAGCTGGTTGTCGCTCGACCAGCGCAGCGGGGTGAAGAGACCGTTGATGGCCCAACTGCCTCCTCCATTGTCTGCGCTGCTGACGAAGGCGGTCGCGGTGAGCGCCACGGCAAGCCACAGGATCATCGGTCCGGCAAGCTGGGTCATCGCCGTTCTGAAGAGCGATGGGGCTTTGCTCCGCGCCAGGATCCCCCCTGCCAGCGCCGCAATCACGATCAGCCACGCCGCCGTTCTTCCGAGCACCGGCGAGAAGTGAAAGCACACGAACAGGAGCAGGCCGAGCGCACCCAGTCCGACGAATCCGCTCGGCAGCGCGTCCGCCGCGCCGAGCCGGAGGCCAAACATCCCAGCACACAGGACGACGGAACCGATGAGGGCCCACGTCGCGATTACAACCATGCCGCGTAGGGAGAAGCCGGTCTGCGCGTGGTAGGTCGCAGCTGATGTGGCAAAGGGTGTCCCAACGCCGATGTCGCGCCACAGGCCGCGTGCAACTGTCGCCACGAGCACGACCGGCCCGTCGCAGAAATCGTCCGGAATCCTCAGGAAAGCAGTCGCCCACTGTGTGTTCGTCCTGACCGTCGCGACAGCGATTTCGCGGTGTGTCCGAGAGCATTGCAAGAAAATGCGATTGTCCGGATGCTCTCCCGGAAATCCGAAGTGTGGCACCGCGATGTACTGGGAGGTACGAAGGGTCGCGTCGCGACGGTCCCTCCGTTGGCATGAGCCTCGGGCGTCCGCGCATGCCACAGCACGAGATCGGGCGATTGCAAGGCATCTTCCGGCAGCTCGATCGGGCTGACCGCGTCAACGTCGAATCGCTCGAACTGGCCCGAGACGTTCCAGTCAGAAGCCGCCACCAAGGGCCTCAAGGCAGACGGCGCACCCGTCGCATAAAGAAGCCCGACCAGGATCTCGAGCGGCGCGAGCGCAAGCAGCCACATGAGCGACCTCTGCACCCAATGGCTCGACGCGTTTGCGTGATCAAGCCGTATCTTCAGCATTGAGCCCTCCATGATAGCCCTCGCGCTACATGGGTATGCGCCACACGACTGGTACAATTGCGCCTCGATGAGCAGCACCGCCGACCGACCGGCATCGAACACGATCCTTCGAGTGTGCGTTCCAGCGTGCTGGGCCGCCGTGATCTGCGGCGGCGTGTGGAGCGTGGCTTCCAAGGCCACCGAGCCGCCTGTCTATGACGCGATCGGCTACATCTGGAAGGCGAAGGCGATCTGGGAGCGCCTCGCCGGGTACGAGCTGTTCAATCCGTTCAACGTGGTCCCGACGATTCGGCCGCCGGGCACTGTCCTCCTCTCGTATCCGTTCGGATTCAATGACAACGTGAACGGCTATCTGTTCCGATCGGTGGCGGTTCCCTACGTGCTCTGGACGGTGGCGGTATGGCTCGCCGTCTCGCCGTGGCTGCGCCGTTCCACGGCTGCTGCCGCTCTCTTCATCGCCGCCATCGGAACGCTTCCGATGTTCTTCCAGTACGCCGTTGGGCCAGGCCCGTTCGTGGCGTATTGGGGACTCGTCGACGGGTTTCTAGGATCGCTCGCCGGCCTCGCGGCGGCGGGCCTCGTACGCGACTGGCACCGGCGCTCGGCGCCGTCCTTTTTCATGGCGCTTGCGGCAGCCTGCCTCGGCGTCTGCGTGAAGCCGGCCGGCGTGCCGCTTCTCCTTCTGTGGCTGGGCGCGTGGCTCGGCTCGTTGGCCGCCCGGGCGCTTCAGCAGACCACTTGGCTCGCCGGGCTGGAAGCGGAGCTGCGCCGAAATCGAGAACGGCTGGTCGTCAGCGGAGGCATGGTAGGGCTCACCCTCGGATGTGCGTTTGGTACGCAGGACATCTCTCAGGAACACATGCTGTTTGGACGGAACAGCTTCGCGGTCGCGAGGGCGCTGTTCCGGAACAACTGGACCGTCAATCAAGCGGCGTCGTATGCCGCGGGCACCATCGGCTGGGTACCTCTGGCGGCGATTCTGATACTTGGCGCGACTCGATTATCCACTCATCGCGACCGCGCTGCTGCCGCACGCCATCCGCCGTGGTTTGCGATCGGGGCCTGGACCGCGTTCTTCGTGGGACTCTGGCTCGCGGTGCCGCCCCTGCAGATTCGCTACTTTTTTCCGTTCGTGCTCTTCTGGTTGACTCTGCTCTTACCGCGCCTCGCCGAGACCTTCGAGACCGTTCGGCCGGCGCGCGTCGCCGTCAGCACACTGCTGACGGCGCACCTCGTTGTCATGGGCATCGTTGTCTTGGTGCCCTCACCTCCGCTGCTCCTTCAGAGAGTCGCGGGCGTGCGGACGGAGCCCTCAGCCTTCACCGAGGATACCGCGCTTGCGCGCTCGTTGTCCGTCGCCGCGGCGGCAATGACTCCGGAGCGCACGCGCGTGGCGTACATCTTCGAGGGACACTACGGGCTGAGCCTGTTCGAGAGCGAAATCATCTATCGCGGGGCGGTCAAACCGGGCCGCCGCTTGTCCGATCCCGTCGCGCTCACGCCGCGCGCGCCGATGGACTGGGACACGGGTCCCGTCGTGAAGCTCTCGGATCTGAGCGAGAGCGACTATCTCGTGCTGAATCGCCGGATCGAACCCTCATGGTTGGCGCACGCGGAAGCGTCGACCTCCGCTGAAGAGCAATACGTCTTGCAGGCCTACTTTTCATCGCTGGGTCCTGCGGACGGCGTTCGACCCTGGGGCTCGACGCGGTTGGTCGCGGTGCTCGAGGTCGTCGATCGAGAGGCCTTCATGACGAGGCTGGAGACATTCGTCCGCAGCCGGAAGTGGCGCAAGTTCTTTCTCGATGCCAATGCGTCGGTGTTCGCGCCGGTGTCACATGAACTTGAAACGCCGCACACCAAACCAGATCATCCGAATCAGCATCAATCCGTCTCGAAATCTCCGGATGTTGGTCGCGCCGTATACCCGCTCGTGGTACCGAAATGGGAACTCGACGATCCTCAGATTCAGCTTGGCTGCTCCAAACAGCAGATCGTAGTCGCCGAACGGATCGAAGTCACCGAAGTAGGGGCGGTTCTGGACGAGCCGTTCGTAGTCGGATCGCGCGAGCGCCTTCGTCCCGCACAGCGTATCCTTGATCGATTGCCCCAGCACGTAGGAGAAGCAGAGCGCAAAACATTTGTTTCCGACGAGGTTGATGAAGCGCATCGCTTTGTCGTCCATCGGATAAACGAGCCGTGAGCCATTCACGAACTCCGCTTTCCCCTCCTCCAGGATCCGGACGCACGGCGGGAGATCTTCAGGCCGAATCGTCAGATCAGCGTCGAGGATCAGCAGCACGTCGCCGGTTGCCTGGCTGAACCCCAAGCGGACCGCGTCGGCTTTGCCCGTGCCGGTCTGCCTGAGCGCGACCACCCGAAGATCTGGACGATTGCGGCAGCTCACTTCGTTCTGAATCGCCTGCCACGTGCCGTCGGTCGATCCGCCTTCCACGAAAATGAGTTCGGTGCGGGCACCCATGGCCGGAAGACGCGTGACGATGTGCTCGATATTGCCAGCCTCGTTGCGGCAGGGGCAGATGACGGAGACAGTCAACGTCCCGGCAGGAGCGAGGGGCATCCGCAGCCGCGCGACAATCCAGTTCACCAGGCACAGGTGACCGACCAGCGGAAGACGGTACAGGTACCTGTTCACGAGTGCCGACAGCAGGGGGACGCTGGCGGGCAGCAGCGTGGATCGATCTGCACGCACGACCTCATAGCCGGCCAGTTCCAGCACGTTGCGCAAGTCTTCCGCGGTGATCCAGTTTGTGCGGTAGTGCCTGTGATGGAACCCCCAAGCAGTCAACAGGAACAGAACCGGCTGCCACAGCCGACTGTGAAAATTGAAGATCAGTCGCGTGCGCGGATGGCAGAGCCGTCGAGCCTTCTGGAGAATCGCCAGAATGTCGTACGCGTAGACGGTCAAATCCGACAGGATGATGTAGTCGAAGGGCCCTTCGACGGCGCTCATGTCTTCCGCCGCCGATTCGTGGAGCTCGAGTTCGGGATGACTGGAGCGGGCCACGTCGAGCATCTCGGCGGAGATGTCGACGCCGACGCCTCGCGACGGTGACAACGCGGAGAGCAGGTCGCCCATCCCGACACCGATCTCCAGCACGCGTGCGCCGGGCTCGACGTAAAACCGGTACCGGCGGACCAATTCACGCAGATACCCGGCGCGACACCGTCGTCGCGTGGCGAAATTCCGGGCGTAGTCGGCAAACGATCTGCGGACACCCTCGTACGCCTCCTCCACGCTGGCGCAGGCTCGAGGTGTCAGGTCGGTTCGCATCTCAGGACGGCGAGCCAATCACCCCCGACGCGACGGCAATTCGTTGGCGAACGCGATCGATGGGATAGAACTCCGCGACGTGTTCGAACGGTGATTCCGGCCGAAACTCCCTCCACTGTTCCCGGAGGTACCGTTCCCACTTGTTTGCGAAATCTTCGTCGAGCCGGTAGGTGGATGCCACGGTGTCGTGCACGCGGGCGATCTCGTCGAAGAAATCGCCGACCTGGCGCCGTTCCAACGACGATGCGACGGCCGTGCCGTGACGCCGGTGATAGTTCAGTGTCGTCGCCGCGTAGTGGACGACGCCGTGTTGAATCGCGTGGACGAGGCAAAACCAGTCGCCCGCCGTCCGCAGGGTCTCCCACGTCGCGCGCATCTCCGGACTGATGTCGAATCGCCGCCACAGCGCAGCGCTCGCGCTCACGATGGTGTTCATGATGCCGAGGCCCTCGTTGATTTCCTGCTCTGCGGTCGCTCGATAGGCGTGCGTCCATTTCGTCGGCGACAGCGCCGATCGGCAGTCCGTGGCCGGGGAGCCGACCATGACGTCGTTGTCGTCGATGATCTGCGACTTGACGTAGGCCACTTTGACCGCGGAGTCCTCGAACGCCGGCAGCAGTCTTTCGAGAAAATCGGGCTCGCAATAATCGTCGGCCGTGGCGAACCAGAGAATGTCGCCGCGGGCGAGATCGACGCCCGTCAACCAGCGGTTGAACGTGCGGTCTGCGTCGGGCGCACTCGATACGATTCGAACGTCGGCTCGGTCACGGTATTTCGACAGGATGGCCACACTGCCGTCCGCTGACCCATCGTCGAGGACAATCACTTCAAAATCTCTGAAGGTCTGGTTGAAAATGCTTTCGAGCCGCCGATCGAGATAGCGCGTCGGGCTGCAGCCGGGAACGATGATTGAAACAGCCGGCTTCTGGCGGGCGAGCGTCCGACAGGTGGAGAGAATGTGCGGTGTCGTATGCTCGACGGTATGCGCCGTCAGGACCTTCTCACGCGACCGCGCGCCGAGCATGCGCCGCCGCCCCTCGTCGTCGGCGAGCGCGACGACCTGACGCGCGATCGTGTGGACGTCATCGGATGGGACAACGCAGCCTGCGTCCGTCTCCACGAACGCCGCCGCACCACCACAGTCCGCACAGCACACAATCGGCAGCGCGCATTGCGCGGCCTCGAGCGCCACGACAGGAGAAGGATCCTCGCACGACGGCATCAGGAACATGTCTCCGGTCCTGAGATACGCCTTCGCATCGCTCGTCGAGCTCAGCAACGTGATGTTGGAAGCATCCACAGGTCGCAGCGCGGCCACCTGATCCCCATCGAACCGGCCGATCCAGTAGAAGTGCAGGTCCTTTCGGCCCAGCTGCTCGACGGATCGGGCGATCTGGATGAAGAGATCCACGCCGGTCCGAAACGGATTACCGAGACCATAACCAAAGATCAGGACCTTCTCCTCGAGGAGCCCGAGGCGGTTGCGCTCGGCCGAGCGCTGGTGATCGGTCAGCGGCGCGAAATCGGCATCGACCGAAATGGATGAATAGATGGTCGACACGTCGCTTGCCGCAATTCCATGGTTGACCAGGTTCTTCCGGACGGCAGGTGAGCAGGCAATGAAATGAGTCGAGTGCTCGAAGACCTCGCCGATCCACGCGGCTGCAAGTCGACTGATGTTCGTCTCGAACTCGTGAACGTGCGTCAGGATTGGAGCGTGCAGCTCGCTCAGAGCCGGATACACGGAGCCGCAGGAGCTGGAATTCACGTAGATCAAATCGGGGGTGCCGCTGCAGAACGCTCGCAACTGGTTGTTGATGTCGCCATCCGAACCAGCGGCGGCGCGCTCATCCAGCTCGCTCAACACGATCGTATCGGCCAGTTCCTGGAAGCGCGGAAACCATTCGCCGGACTCGAGGCAGAACAGTTTGAGCCGGATCGAGGTGCGCCGGTGAAACCACCGGAGCACGTTCAGCAGGATCAGTTGTGCGCCGCCGGGGTTCGCATCAGGCGAGACGAACAGCGTCGTCCATGAAGCGGTCGACGGCCTCCGGATGGCGCGGAGCACATCAGCGGTCTGCTGCAGGTAGGCATAGCCGTAGCGGCGATCGGGCTCCAAATGAGCCCCCTCGGCCCACTCGTTCCAGGCATTGACGAATACCAGACGCTTCTCAGAGTCGGGGTCGGCGAGCGCGAAGCGGCAGGCCTCGTCGAGCCACCGCCCGTACGCGGCCGGGGACGAGAATGCGTACGTCGAGCCACGGCCCGGACAGCGCGGCTCGTTGTCCCATCCGGGGCAGACGGTCTTGAAGAGCTGATACGGTGGTCGCGGGCGACGAGCCGTCAGATCGTGGAGATCGGTGTACCGGTACACGTTCCCCGCATACGACGGGTTGGCCAGTACAAGATCGCGCGTGATCTCGTTGCGAGGACCCGGCGTATTCGGCGGAAACTCGATCACCGCATCGAATCCGATCGCGCGCGGGTCGATGGTCTCGAACACCTCGGCGGCGATGAGGTACGGATCGGCAAGCCCTCTTTCTCGACAGGACGCTCGCCATCGCCGAACCGTTGCGATGGGATTGGAAAACAGCCGGACGCGATACACGATCAGAACAGGACGACCGTCGATTCGAATGTAGTTCCGATGGCGCAGAATCGGTTCGATGTCGCGTATGAACGCGGCGTCCGTTGCGTCCGAATGATCCTGGTTCACGAGGATCTCGTCGTCGAGTCCGTCCCAGTGACGCGTCCAGTTCTCGTTCGCCCAGCTGATACAGAATGGGAAATCAATGAGGGAGTCCGACATGAATTGCGCGAGCGGACGGTCGAGTAGCCGTCTCCCTGCAAACCAGTAGTAGTGGAAGCAGAACCCGGAAATTCCATACATCCTGGCGAGTTCCACCTGCCGCCGCTGCACCTCCGGGAGGCGCAGGTCGTAGAAGCCGAGCTCGCCCGGGAGATGGGGTTGGTAATGGCCGGCGAATTGGGGCACGGCCTTGGAGACGTTCACCCATTCGGTGAAACCCCTGCCCCACCACAGGTCGTTCTCGGGGATCGGATGGAACTGCGGTAGATAGAAGGCAACGAGCTTCACGGCGGCAACGTCCGGGCGAATGTCGTCCCTGAGCGGCACGAAGTCGCTTCGCCGGCTGCCGACGGCGGTTGCGAACGCGGCGTTGTACGCGTCGGTGTGACCGGCTGTCGCTGTGGGCACGCGCTCGACGCTCCCGACCGACGGATCCGGGCTGCCGGACGTCTCACCGCGCGTCTCGACAAAGGGTGGAACCTCGTCATGTCGCTCGAACCACCAGCGGCGAACCGCTCGGCCCATGCGATGGGTGATCGGGTTTGCCCTGAGCAGGTTCAGCGATCGGCGTTTGACGCCATTCCAGCGACGCGTCGCAACGCGTTGCACGCGCAGACGGCGACGTCGTGCGTCGGTCAACGCCGCGGGCGGTTCGGCACGCAATTGCAGGGCAGCGAGGTGTCGATCGCGAGACGCGATCGCCTCTTCCAACTTCGCGATTGCCACCTCCTGGCGGCCGATCGTGCTTTGAAGGTCGCGAATCCACGTGTCGCGGGCCGGCACCAGTGAAAAAGGCCTGTGGGTTTGCCGCAGCAGCTCGGCCTCGAGGAGCGCGGTGTCGCGAACGGCGGCGGCGGACTCGCGGGCGTCCGCCGAACCGGCGCGCGTTGCAGCGACCGCCTCTGCCGCCGTCTCGTCATCGGCGTCGCGCCACTCTGCCAACTGACAGAGTCGAAGGTAGAGTCGCAACGGTTCACGCGCGAGTCCCGCGCTGAGGAGATCCCGCGTCGTGAACTGGCTGTGGCGGAGAGGGCGTTGCGCGGCCGCCGATGCGTCCGAGATTCGCGTGATGGACGAACCGAGTTTCAAGAAATCGGCGATCCGCCGGGCCTCACGCTGCGGGTTGGACAGGACGCTCGCGTAGTGCACCACTAGTCCTCGCGACGGGTCGAAGAGGTCGAGCAGCTGGCGGTTGTAGAGCGACCACAGCCGGATTCCGAATGCGTACGAGGCCCCTCCACGTCGTCTGAGCGAGACGGCCACCTCAAACGGGTTCCTGATGCAGATGATTACCTTCAGGTCGGGACAGAGCACGCGCCAGAACGGCAGCGTCAGACTGGTTCGCGGATCTTTCCAGGCCCAGGGTTCGCGGGCGCTGAACTCGTCCAACAGCGCTTCGGCCCGGCCTCTGAGCCGCGGCAGCTCCGATACGCGCGTCCAGTCGGCAATGGGCGGAGGCGGACTGTCCCAGGCCGCTCCAACCTCGTTCAGGATCGCCTCGTTGAGCGCCAGGAACTTGACATGCTCCCAATAGCCGCCTTCGTTGTGCGCGTCGGCAGGCATGAGATCGCCCGCACGTCCAAGCCAGATGCCAGACTCATGCAACATCTTGGCGACCATCGAGGTCCCCGATCGATGCATACCGACAATGCACACAGGCATAAAAGGCGCGGCTCGGCGTCTCCCGTACCGAAAGTGGCGACTTTAGCAAAGTTTTCTACGTCGGATCGGCGCCGTTGTAGCGAAAGGAGGTAAGTCTGTGTGCTGGCGAGGCTTGTGGGATCACAGACACGTTCACGCGATCAGGGACGTCCCCGGAGTCATCGACTGTTCCAATCCCGGGCCTCGCAAGCGCGGACCTCTTCGTCCGACAGCGGCTCCGACCTCGGCGTGATCATTTCGAAGCGGCCTGTTCGAAGATCTGCTTGGGCGCGAAAGCATTCGGCCGAAGGGGAGGTCCAGCGGCTCACCGACCAGCGCTTCTGCCTCTCTGATTCGGGATTGCTGTCTTTGTAGCGAAATGGGTCAGTCTGTCTCCTCTAGGAGCACAGGGCCCGTCGCTCGACGAGATTGTTTGATTGCCATCTAATATCCATTCGAGTAGCCTTTGCTGCGCAGCTCTACAATTGAAGCTAGGGTCTCTCCATGCCACTGATCCGAGTCAGGCGTTCCATCGCTCTGAGCGCCAAGGCCTTCCTCGAACCACGCGTCGCCGCATGGACATTGACCGTAGCGACCTTGATCTGTGCGTCCTCGCCAGTCGCGCGCGCCGACACCTTCACGGTTGCCTGGACAGGGAACGATTTGACCGTCGTCGCAGCCGATGCGCCGCTGGCCGCAGTGCTGAGCGAAGTGGGCCGTCAAACGGGTGTGACGTTCGTCGGGCTGGACCGCGTTTCCGGCGTTGTCACGGTGGAGATCCGACGGGCACTTCTGTACGACGCTCTCGCGACGCTTCTCGACGGCAGAAGCTACGTCATGACGAAGCCGGCGGAACCGGATGCCGTCCTCGTCTGGCTCGAAGGTCGTCGCGCAAACCGCATGCTCACGGATTTGCAGCGAACGACTCGTAGGAGTGGGGCCGCCCCCGAGCAACGCGACAGCGGGCTGCCGGAAGGATTCGATCCGACGGCGCCCTACGATATTGTGGCGGCCCGGGAATTCCGGGGCTCTGCCAAGCCCGGCCGAGGTCGAGGCCGCGCGCCTGCATGCCGCGGGCGCCTTCAACGTGGATGAGCCTGAGCACGCACTGTTGTCAACAGCCAAGGCGGCGGACCCGGCCGTGCGTGCGCGCGCGCTGCAAACGCTCGCCGTTCAGAACACCGACGCGGGGCGGCAGGCGCTCAAGCACGCGCTCCACGATGACAACGTGTTAGTTCGAAACGAGGCGCTCTCGCTGCTTTTGAGTCTCGGCGCGAATCCAGACGCCGTTCGAGACGTGAGCGATTTGCTCGGGCACAAGGATCCCGGCATTCGAATGTCGGCGCTGATGGCGCTCGAAGAGCAGTCCGCCGACGACCGCGAGTTTCACTTGAAGCGGGCGATGCACGACGACGACCGCGGCATCCGGGACATGGCCGCGCAGCTCCTCGAGAAGTACGAGAAGAAAAGGAAAGACAACCCGTAGATTGACAACGTTTTCGGAGGTGTGGAATGAGTCGAAGGATTCGATCGTGGCGGTTGCGAGCCGCCGGGGCGCTCTTCGCCGTCGTCGTTGGTGGCCTCTTGATATTCGCTCCGTTCGGTCCCGATGGAGGACCACTGGGCACTGGGCAACAGAAGATCACGGCCCAGGCTGCCACCGTGCAGCAAGGCACCGCCGTCAACATATCGTTGCAGCGCGGCGCCAGCGCGCGGCTCAGCGACGCGCTGGCGCCGCGGGCCGGCGGGATACGGCCGGAACGCCAAGAGGAGATTGAACGCCGTGAGGCCATGAATCGAGCTGGCATGCAGGCCCGCGCGGCGGCGCTGCCCGCCAGCGATCCCCGAGTCCAGGCGGGACCGGCACCGAACGCCGCGGCCATGACCGTCCCGCGCGGAGCGCTGCGACAGGCGTCGGATCCGGGACCGATGGCGCCGGCTGATGCCGTCGCCTTCGAGACGACGCAGATCACCGGCATTCCGAGCGGATTCTCGTCGGCGGTCAATGAGCCGGCCGTCGCGCAGAACGGCAAGGGCGTCCTCTATTTTTTCAACTGGTATGCAGCGCAATCGCTTGACGGCGGCAACACCTTCCCCACCTTGTTCGACCCGGAAGCCCCCGTGGCCAACCCCGCGTTCAACATGCCCGATTTCTGCTGCGACCAGGACGTCATCTACGACAAGGGAGTTGATCGAGTGTTTTGGGAGCGGTTGGGCATCGGCGGATTCGCCTGCGGGGCCGGCTGCACGGAAAACCGCACGCTAGTCACGGTGATAGGCTCTGATTTCAACACTCTGCAGTGCAACGCTGACCTCCGTGGTTCGACGTTTGGACTCACCGACGCGTTCATGGATTACCCGCGCATGTCGTTGAGTGACAAGTTTCTGTACATCCAGTGGAACATCTTCCACTGGGACACTGGCGCGTACGTGACGCACCTGCTCGCGCGTTTCGACTTGGCCCTGCTGGGGTCCTGCACCAGCGCCACGGGTACCTTCTGGGCCTACCCGGAGGGCTGGACGCCCGCGCTGATCGAGGGCGCGAAGGAAGTCATGTACCTCGGCGACCAGGTGATTACCACCACGGGCCTGAACAACCAGTTCAACGTTTCGTGGATCTTCGACGACAATACCACTCGGAGCACCGTCACCCGCACCCTGGCGGACTCGTTCCAGTTCACGCAAGGCCCCGGCGGGTTCCAGGCCAATTGTCCGGTACCGGGAGGAGCCAACCCGTGCGCGCGCGCGGACCATCGCGTCATCGGCGCTGTCCTCGCGCACAACACACCGGTACCCGGCGGACTGGGTGCAGCCGCGGACGCGGTTACTTTCTTTTGGAACGTCAAAGAGGGTAACGGGTTCACCTTGCCGTACGTGGAATCGGCCACGTTCCACGGCGGAACGATATTGCAGACATTCCGACGATTGGTCTTTAACCCAGCCATCGCGTTTTTCTACGCTGCGGCCGGCGCGAACGATCGCCAGCATACCGCGCTATCGTTACTGGCGTTCTACCCCTCGAGCCCCCAACCGCAGCACCTCTTTGGCATCGACGACGACTACAACTCGAATCCGCCCGGATGGGAAGTGTACGTCTTGTACACCAGCACCGGGAATTGGATTGGAAACCAATCAGGCGACTACATGCGGGGGAGGCTGCACTCCCCGGCGGGTGGAGCCTGGATTGTCTCCGGATACACGTCAACCGGTTCGGGTAGCAACTTCAGGCCGCACTACGCTGCGGTCGGCCGTTTGAGGGATCTCAACGGATACACCCGGTTCGCTACACAGTAGGTCCTGGAAGCGGCACAGTCCGCGCGTGCCGCGGCATCGACAAGCCCGGGGGTGCACCCGCCCCCGGGCTTTTTTCTTTGGCTCAGCGATCGAGGCAGTGATCGAGGTCGTTCTCGTCGAGGAATTCCACGTAGTTGCGGTACTGCCGCGAATAGGTCGTCTTCAACAGTTCCAGATTCAGGCTATCGTGCAGGACTCGGGCGTCGATCTCGCGGGCGCTGCGCACGTCCATGCTCGGGATTTGCAGCAACTCAGTCATCTCGCGCGTGCGCGCGTCGTGCACGAAGGCAAAGCACGGCACGCCGACCAGCAGACCGACCAGACACCCGTGGAAACGCGTGCCCAGCACGAAATCGACACGCTCGACGGCAGCGAACCACTCGCGCGGGTCGGAGAAGACCTTCATATACTGCCGGACGTACCGGATGAACGCCTCAGGTGTGATCTCCGACAGCCCATGTCGATTCATGAGGACCCGAATCGGCGCGTCATCGGAGCCCATGGGATCGTTTTCGACGATCTCCATCAGCTCCGTTTCGTTCTGGAGGATGTACGTGTAGCCGTGGGCGAACGACAGTCTCGAAATCATGGCCTCCACTCTGCGCGCGGCGTTCGGATCCGACGAATGATCGGTGACGTTGGCGGAGCCATTCGTGCAGACCGCCAGTGGTGCGCCGGCGGCGGGCGGCTTGAATGTCAGCGTGGATCGACACGTCCAATACATCGAAGGACACCCAATCAGCCGGACATTCGCAATCCCCATTCGCTCGAGTGTGTCGGCGGTGAAGGTCCCCCGTACGCCGAGGCTCGTCGACCGCTCTGCGATGATCCTCACCAGGCGCTCGGTTCCTTCTGGAACCCTCACCCGGTGCCCGTAATCCGGCGCCTGGGCGCCGAGACCGATGATCACGCACGGGAGCCTGACCGAGTCGAGGAAGGCCGCCCAGTTCCCGAAATCGAACTGCTCGTACAGGAAGTTGGCGGCACCGATGACGATGACGTCGAAGGTGGCTTCGATGAATTCCGTGTCGAGTTTTTCCAGAGGGGCCAGGCGGGGCGTCGTCAGCGGTTCGCCCTTCAGACGCAGGAGACTCTCGGCCGTGCAAAACGTTCCGGCATTCAGGTGCCGGCGGATCGCGTCGCCGATGAGCATGTTCCCGGTGTTCCGGCCTGTGGCCAGCATCAGATCGGCAACTGACGCCCCCTTCGGCTGTCGAGCCGCCGCTGGTGGTCCGAGGTACAGCACTCGCGCCACGGTTGTCGTTCGAGTGTACCTAGCGACGAGCATCCGTGGCGACTGGAGCCAGACTCAGGACCGCGCTGAATTCGTCGACCCACGCGCTGCGGAACGCCTCGTAGGTGAAAGCTGCCGCCGTCGCTCGGGCGCGTTCGACCATCGCTTCGGCGCGGGGCGAATCTCTCACGATGTCGATCAGCAGATCGGCGACGCGCTCGATCTGGGCGAACGGCGCGACCATGCAGTTGTCGCCCGAACGCATGTATTGGCGGCCGCCGAATCCGTCGTACCCCACTACGACGGTGCCGAGCGCCATCGCCTCGAGCGGCACCAATCCAAACCCTTCCGCCGCTGACAGCGTCAACAGGTATCTGGCGCCCGCGATCCGAGACCAGAGGTCGGTTTGCGACATCGGCCCCTGGATCGGCTCGGCCAGCGCAATCTCCGGCGCCCGCTCCGCGAGGATGTCCTGGACGCGGCGAAAGGACAAGGCCCAGACATCGAGTAGCCCTTTGCGGTACGGGAGCACCAGATTCGACAGCCGCTCCGACCAGGTGGGACCTCGGGGAACGTCTGCGAGATCGATGAACGGCGGGATCACGCGGGCGTCAAGGTCGTATACCGCCTGCAGATGCCTCGCGACCACGTCGCTGACCGCGACGAAATGGTCGAGGCGCCGGTCGAGCAGGTTGAACTGCGCGAATCCCTGGACGTACGCGATCTTGAAACCCGGGATGCGCCACCCGAACAGGAACCGAGAAAAACCTGCGTTGACGATCAGGACATCGTCGCGCGCGATCTGCCGCTCCATCTCGTCGATCGGCACGATCGGCATTCTCAAGTCGTACCCGCGAACGCCCTCGTCTGGGTGCTCGTCCCCGACGACGACCGCAATGGCCCGGAATCCGAAGTCGAATTCGAGAATCCGGCCGAGATGGTACGCCATCGCCGCCCCACCGTTGGGAAGGTACGCGCCGACGACATAAGCGCGACGCATCAGGCGTCCACAGCCAGTCGCGGCCGCAGCAGGTCGCGAAGCGGACGCATTCCTGTAATCGCAAACCCTTCTGCCGTCGCCCACGCGCCGAATTCCGGACCGCGAAAAATGCGGTACTCATCGGTGCGGCGATGCGCGCGCTCCGGGAATATCGTCTCGAAATCTCCGGGCGCGGTGCAATGGAGCGCGATGTAGGTCACGCCTGGCGGCAGAGCGTGGACCATCGCGTGGTACGATTCGAGCGCCTGCTCGGAGGGTGCACCGGTCGCGCTGCGGAAATGGTCGACCAGAACTCCGCCACCCTCGTCGAGTCGCCGGATGGCAGCCCGATACGGCTCGAGGTCGGCGTCCGATGCGATGAAGAGGCGTGCGTAGTCTTCGACGACGCGCGGCAGCAGTACCGGCAGACGGTAGGTCTCGCCTACACGCAGGTAGGCAGCGAGCAACTCAGGGATGAGGGCCGCGCCCATATGAGCATCGAGGTGAGTGACATCTATACCGGAGCCGATCGCGCGATCGATTTGACATCGCATCTCTTCTTCGGCCGCCTCCGGCACGACATGTCGGCGCAGAGCGGCGCATGTACTCCAGAAACAGCCCTGCTCGTCGATCAACCCCGACGCACGGCTTACGGTCGAAATCGGGCCCCAGCGGTAGTGCGGCCACTCGCTGGTCAAGGTGAGATGGACGCCGACATCGAGATCCGGCCGGCTCGCCGCCATGGCCGCGGCCTCGCGAAACCACGGACACGGCACCATCACAGACCCGCAGGTGATGAACCCGTCGCGGCTCAATTCGCCGAATGCGACATTCGCGCCGTGGCACAAGCCGACGTCGTCGAGGTGGGGAATGAGCGTCCGCCGCGCCATGGCCGCCTATTTCAGGACGTAGATGTGCCACGCGAGACTGCGCGACAAGCTGACCGCCTCGGCCTCGTCGACCAATGAGTAGCGCCCGCGCGCGCATTCCGCCGTCAGAAAGCGCGCCAGCCGCGGTCCGTTGGCTTCGGTCACTGGATTCTTGAACAACGACACCACCATCACGCCGCCCTCGGTCAGAACCCGGCGGTACCTGTCGAGCGATTCGAGCGGCGTGGCGATACCCTGAAGCGACTCGTTGAACACCACCGCGTCGTAGGTGACGCCTTGGGGAGGTTCGAACTCTTCGATATTGCCCACGAACGCCGTGCCGCCACGAAGGCGGGCTTGCGCACGGCCAACCGCTGTCGCGGACAGGTCGAAACCGGTGTACTCGAATCGTCCCAAATCCAGGTAGTCGACGAGAATCGCCTCGCCACAGCCGGCATCCAACACGCGTCCACGGACGATCAGCTTGTGCAGGTACCCGGCGACGATCCCATACCGCGGAAGTTCTCCGATATCGGCCAGGTAATCCCAGCGTCCGCTGGAGTAGGTTTCCTCCCAGTCGACGGTCCTGTAGGTGTGCCGCCAGCGCTCGTATGAATCTTCTACCGGCACCTGCACCTCCATCGGGACATGCCGTGTATTATCTGCGAATCGCCGGCAGCCGTGTCGCGCGCGGCTCGGTCTGGGGCCGCGGCGCGCCGATCGAGACAGGGCCCGCGGCCGGGACGATCTTGAGCAGGCGTCCGTTGAACGTGAGCAGATACATCTCGCCTGCGGCATCCCGGCCAAAAGAGGCCACGCCGCCGAGCGCCCCGCCCAGCTCACCTGTGTGCTCGAGGAAATCCGGCAACGCCGGAACGGGAACACTGCAGGCGCTGCTCGGTGCGATTGGAAAGCATGCGCGTGCCGCCCCTCCGACGAGCGGGGTCGGCGTCGGCAACCGGATCGACCATACCCGTGATGTGCTGAAGTCTGCAAAGAAGTACCGAGCCACATACGCGGCGCCGAGTGCCGTGCCCCGATACACATATCCGCCGATCACTGTTTGCCCCACGGTCCGGTCGTAATCGAGCAGCGGCTCGGTGAGCGGCAGATAGGCTGGCGTCGTGGGCGGAATGCCCGGCGTCGCGATGAACCCCTCGCGCATGCGCCAGCCGTAATTGCGTCCGCCGCTGCCCGCAGGCTCGTAGTCGATCTCCTCGCGCGCATTCTGTCCCACGTCGCCGACGAAGAGCGCGCCGGTTGCGTACGGCCCGAAGTTGTCGAAGCTGTATCGCCATGGATTCCGATACCCGAACGCCCAAATCTCGCCCAACGCCGCAATCGGAATGCCGTCGAGGAACGGGTTGTCGAGCGGCACACGGTACCCGGCTGGATCCGTATCGGGCACATCAACATCGATTCGCAGCATCTTGCCGAGCAACGTGTTCGGATTCTGGGCGTTGTTCTGCGGATCGTTGGCGCTGCCGCCGTCGCCCAGACCGATATAGAGGTAGCCGTCAGGGCCGAACGCCAGGTCGCCGCCGTTGTGGTTCGAGAACGGCTGATGGATGACGCGCTCTCCGCCGGGCCAGCGCAGATCGAACCTCGTCGTGGAGTCGATCTGCAGCGGTGACCCCGCCTTTCGCATGTACCGCGAGATCACCGTGTCGCCGTCGAGATTCGTGTAATTGAAGAACACGCGGCCGGATGCCACCGTCGTCGAGAATGCCATCCCGAGCAGACCGCGCTCGCCGCCGCTGGCGGTCAGCGCGCGCAGATCGGCGAAGACCGCGCTCTGCAATTGTCCGTCGAGGATGATCCTGACGAGGCCACCCTGCTCGATCACGTAGGCGACGTTCGTGAACGCGGGATCCTGCACGAACGCCAGGGGCTGGGTGAGGCCAGTGGCAACCGTCTGTACAGTGATCTGCGCCGCCACCGGCGGCGCCGAACTGACGGCGATCGCGCCGGCGAGGACGAGCGCGCGATCCCATCTGACGAGGCGACGTCGATGACACATGGCATGCTCCATCATGAACCAGGTTTCTGGAACGTACTCCAACATCCAACTATCCACCGTAATGAACATCATGGGATGTTCGAGGCAATCGCGACCTGACGATGTCCATGGTGCATGGCATGCTTCTTGGTGATCGTTCAGCGAGCGCGGTGGGATCCACGAGATAGCATATCGTTCTCGACGGACGCCGCGAACGCTTCGACGTCGAGCTCGTAGCTGAACATGTCCTTCCGGCGATCCGTCGGATCGGCGTCGGCCCGGACCACGCGGCCGTAAAAAAAGGCCGGCGCCGCGCCTCGCTGGACCGCGTGATAGGCCGGATCGAGGGCCGCGGCAGGACGCTTGTTGTCACCGGCGTGGACGATGCCCGGAACCGGATTGATCCACGCGATCTTGTGCTGCGCGGTTCCATGCGGACAGATGTAGTAGTCGGCGGCGTTCGCCCAGAGAAATGCCGCCAAGGTGTCTTGCCCCGCGAGCACCTCGTAATCGAAGGGCGTGCCGACGAGCGCGACGATTGCCGCGACTGCTCGCGCTTCGGCGTCGATCAGCTGCCGAGACCAGCCGGCAGGCGCCCCCGAAGGCAGGGTAAAGCCGTCAAACACGACGCCCAGGCGCCGATAACGGCGCACCAGGACGGACAGGGCCCGGGCCAGAGCCTCGACGAGATTGATGGCGGTGCGAGCCTCCAGCCGTACGGTGACCCACACAATCGGATCGTGATGCAGGCGGAAGTTGGCGGCTCGGCCCGCCTCCTCTGGAAACGCCGTTCTGGCGCAATCGAGGATCCGTTCCGTCAACTGTTTCGGAATGAAGCGGCGTCCCGTCGGCGCGACGAAAAGCGAACGTCGCATCGCGTAGAGGTGCGGCGCGTCGACCGCCGTTCCGACGTCAACGATGAGCTCACGCGGAATCTCCGGGAACAGCGCCGACAGGTTCGCCAACGGCGACTGACTGACCAACAGCAGCACGTCATGGTGAAGGCCCTCCGCGACAATTCCCTCCACCACGCTCAGCTCGTTCCAGAGATGGTGCGCAAAGTGATCGGAATTCACGATGACGCACGATCGGTTTGATGGAGCCGCAGGGAGAACGCTGAAGCTCACCTCGTCTCGATGTTTCGCAAAGAACCTGAATGCATGCTCGAGATCGACTCGGTCCTGAGCAATCCGAATGTCCTCGTGTTGAAACGTGACCAGCAGGCTGCGCGCGGGAAAGAACAGGCCGAGATCCATGCACCAGGAGAGGCCGCGTTTGAGAAGGTAGAACGTCTCGTCTGCCTCAAAGCGGTACGCGAACAGCGGCACGGATGGCCACGGCTCGCCAGGGCTCACGAGAACGTCGCGTGTGGCGAGCTCACCGGCACCAAACGGATTCGGAATGACGAGCGCTTTCTGGCGGATCGCACGAATCGCGTCCTGATGGAACGCTTCCGCGTGGTTCAGTTTGTCCGCGGCGGCACCTTGAAACGGCCCTTCGGTTCCGCGACCCACAGCGCCGAACCGGTGGAATCCGGACACATCGAGCTGCACGACGTTCGGCCGTGGACTCCGATCGTCGTTGAACAGCCGAACGACTTCCAGGCTGCGCCACTCCAAGTCGACGCTCCCTCCCTGATCAGCCCGGATGAGTCAAACCGACAACAAGACTGTTGCTGTCTGGCTCCATCCATCCGCCTTGTCTCGTTGCTCGTTGTGCCGGATGTGCGCGTAACTCATTGAAGCGATTGGCTGGATTCTTTGAACTCTAGGCTCATCAGCCAGGCACTCGATATGCATGCGTGCCAGTCTGGCTCAAGGCGCCAGCGCTCGTGCACATCGTGCATGTCACAGTGCCGCCGAGTCGACCCGGCCGTTCTGGTAAGATGATTTTGGGATCAGGGGAGGCGGTAGGGCAATGAGAATCCAGCCGGTATTTCGCCTGTTGATGGCGGTGACGACGGTTTGTGTTTTCGCGATTTCATGCGATGACTCGGTTGCTGAACCCTCGAGGACGGGCACAGCAGTGACCATCACTACCATCACGCCGACGTCCGGTCCGGTCGGCACGTTAGTGACCGTTCAGGGAAGCGGGTTCGCAGCCCAAAACAACACGGTGAAATTCGGCAGGGGCTTCGTTCGCGGGCTTTCCTCGTCGGACGGAACCACGATTCGTTTCTCGGTCCCCGAAGGCCTGGATCTGTGCTCGCCTGTCAGCACTGGACCATGTCAAGGCGCGTTTCCGCGAGTGACTCCTGGGGATTACACCGTCGCCATCATGACGGGCCAAGAAACAAGTGGCGCCACTGAAACATTCACGGTGACGCAACAGCCGTAGCCGGCCAAACCACTCCGGTGAGATGCCGGGCGCCAATGGGATGCGTGCAACTGGCCGGTCAGTTCGCGTTCCCGCTTAACGGTACCGCTTGATGTAGGGGGCGAGCAGGCCCCGGGTAAACGCCCGGCGGAGCGCACGCGCCGTCACGCGACGCTCTCGCTGCACCTGGATTCGCTGGCGCAGAACCGCCGGCAGGTCCCGCAAGGCATCGACCTTGGCCGCCACGACCACCCTCCCCTGTCCGCGCCACGGGTAAAACAGCAGGGCCGCGGCGTTCAACGCTATGTGTTGCGGCAAGTACAGCCACATCAGCGACCCCGGCATGTTCTTGATGAACGTCCAGACGGCGTTCCGCTCTGAGTGATACACGGCAAAATCGCTCCGGTAGCCGCTGACCGCCGACCCAATGTGATGCACCACGGCGGCGTGCACGTACTGGCACCGATAGCCGCGCAGACGCAGCCGAAACGCGAGATCCACGTCCTCGAAATAGCAGAAGAACCGCTCGTCGAAGCCACCAACTTCTTCGAAGGCGTCGCGGCGATACAACGCTGCCGCGGCGCATGGTGCGAAGACTTCGCCGTCGCGCGCCGGCCAGGTCGTCGCGCTGGCGCCGTGCCCCTTCCGCCAGGCGCGCCCGGACACGTGATAACTGTCACCCGCGCCGTCCAGGTACAAAGGGTCGGAGGCCATCAGCATCCGGCTCGCAAAAGCGGCGACCTGTGGGTTGGACTCCGCTGCAGCCACGAGCGCCTCGAGCCATCCCGGCTCGGCACTCACGTCGGGATTCATCACGACCAACGCATCGAAGCGCAATGCGGCCCGCGCCGCGACGTTGTTGGCTCGCGCGAAGCCGACATTTTCCGAAAGCCTGATCAGCTGTGCGCCGCGTAGTCGCGGCGCCGCTTGTTCGAGCGAATCGTCGGAGCTTGCGTTGTCGACCACGAACACACCGTCCGGCAGGCGGCGCTGCGTCTCCAGAGATTGCAGGCAGCGACCGAGGAGGGCCCCTCCGTTCCAGTTGACGATCAATACGGCAACCGTCATACCGGCGGAGATGCTGTGAAAACTGGACGTCGTGACCTGCGGTGGGGATACCGATCGATCTCTGACACGCCTGCGGCGAAGCTCACCCAGAGCCGGATGCGTCGAATTCCAGGCTCGCGCCGCCCGCTCTCGATCTGGAGGCGACCGGCACCGATTCCCGGGCGGTCGGGACCGTGGACGGCGACGCGCTCAGCGCCCGACGGACTCGGAGCTCGCCACGCACGTACAAACCTGCGCGAGTCACCGGCGCCCCGATCCGTCCCAGAAATCCGCCGTGCTTGCGGTACAAACGATGCGCGCTCACGTGGAACTCGCGAATCGCGCGCGCGACGTTGTATCTCGCCGATCCGCCGCAGAAGTGCCGGACGGGAACCGCGGGCAAATACGTGCACAGCAGTCCGAGTTTGCCGACTCGCCGGCAGTAATCAGCGTCCTCCCGGTACAGGAAGAACCCTTCGTCCAACCCGCCCAGCCTCTCGAACACATCGCGCCGCGTCATCAGGCACGATCCCGAGAGCCAATCGGCATTGAGGGGCTCGCGTGCGTCGAGGCCGAGCAGGTTGCGCCGCGACCACGGATTATTGGGATACCGCTGCGTCATCCAGGCGGATCGTCCGCCGAACAGTGTCGAGAACCCTGGGAATGCGCGTGCGGATGCCTGTATCGACCCGTCGCCGTTGAGCACGCGCGGTCCGGCAACTGCGGTGTCGGGATGGCTGCACAGCCATTCTTCGAGCACGGCGATGACCGGACCTTCGATGATGGTATCGGGATTGAGCAGCAGCAGAAACGAACCCCGGGCGTGCCGCGCCGCCAGGTTGACGCCGGCCGCAAATCCCAGGTTCACGGCCGAGGGGATCATCCGGACGGATGGGTGTGCCCGCGACACAACCTCGAGCCCTGCCGGATCGCTCTCGTTGTCGACGACGATGACTTCATCTCCTGGCCTGAGTTGAGCGACGAGCGAGTGAAGGCACTGCTCGAGGTCCAAATAGCCGCGGAAATTGACGACCAGTACAGAGGTCGACATCAGCGTGCCGCATTGTACCCGGCTGGGGTGCCAGATGCCAGCCTCTTCGTCAGGCGGCGGACTTGTTGGCTGGCGGAATTCGCGTCGCCCACAGAGCCCTCACTCAGTAATGCTGCCGGCGGCTGACAGAACCGGCTGGACGCCAGTGCCCTCCTGAGTCATCTCCCGGTAGAACTCCAAGCCCTCGTCCACAGCGCCGTCGAACTGGATCCGCCCGTGATCGAGCACACATACGCGGTCGCACATCGTCCGGATCGCAGCCGCGCCGTGCGAAACGAAGAGGATGGTGGTGTTCCGGGCGCGGAAGCTCTCGAGTGTTTGAAAACACCGGCGCTGAAATTCCGCGTCGCCAACCGCGAAGATCTCGTCGAGGAGGAGGATCGCCGGGTCGAGGCTTGCCGCGATCGCAAAACCGAGCCGCACCTTCATGCCCGACGAATAGTTCTTCAGCGGCGTGTCCATGAAGTGCTCGAGCCCCGCGTACGAGACGATGCGCGGGTACAGCGCGGCGATTTCGGGCCGTTTCATGCCGTAAATCGACGCGTTCAGGTACACGTTTTCCGTGCCGCTCAGCTCGGGATGAAATCCGACGCCGAGCTCGATCATGGTGCCGATCCGGGCGTCTGCGGCGACCAGCATCTTCCCGGCTGTTGGCATCAGCAGCCCGGCGACAATCTTGAGGAGCGTACTCTTCCCCGAGCCATTGCGCCCGATGACGCCGAGCGCCTCGCCGCTCCGGATGGTCAACGACACGTCGCGGAGCGCCCAGAACTCTTCGACGATCTCCCGATGGCGCTCGTGAAACATCGCGAGAAATCGAATCTTGAGATCGTGCGACCGATTGTGTCGGAGGTAGAAGCGTTTGGAAACCTGCTGAGCCTCGATCGCGACGCTCATCCCAATTGTTCTCCCAGGCGGTCGTCAAGCGACACAATCCACCACAGTCCCAGCAGGAACACTCCGATGCCATAGGTGATGGCGCCAAGCCAGACAGTGGCATCGGGCCAGTCTCCATAGTAGAAGATCCGCTGGTACGCCACGATGAAGGGTGTCATGGGACTCGCCAGCAGCACACCGCGGAGTGACTCGGGAATCTGGCTGAGAGGATAGACGATCGGCGTTGTCCAAAACAGAAGCGACAGCCCGATGTCGACGAAGTGGCGAACGTCGCGAAAATAGGCTGTCGCGGCGGCTAGCATGAATGCGACACCGACCGTAAAGAGAACCTGCAGCGCCAGGAACAGCGGACACAGGAGCACCGGGCCGAGCGGCGGCAGCCGGTACACGAGGAACATCAACGGCAGGAATGTGCAGACCGTCAGCAGATACTGCACCAGATTGAAAAGTACGGTGGCGAGCGGCAACACCGCTTTCGGAAACTGCACGACTTTCAGCAGGCTGGCGCCCTCGACGAGCGCGCCGGTGGCCATCGCCGCCGAATTGGCGAAGAATGACCATGCGAGTACGCCGAGCAGAACAAAAACTGGAAAGCCGGGTTGCTGGACATTCAGAATGTACCTGAACGCGAACGTGTAGACCGCGACCGACGCCAAGGGATTGATCTGCGACCACAAGAATCCCAGGATCGAGCCCCGGTATTTCAGGGTCAGGTCCTTCACCACCAGATTACGCACCAGCTCTCGATACGACAGGAGCCGCAGCACGCTCGAGACGAGCGATCGGCGTTCGGCCGCGCGGTCGACTAGGGCGTGGCTCTGCATCGGGTCTCCACGGGAATTCGCATTGTAGTATGCGCGTGGGGCCTGCCGGCCAATGTCGCCGCGCTATTCCCGAATCTTCCAACGGTAGCCGAGCTGACTCTCGGTACCGATCCACGTTTCGCACAGCTCCAGGTTCGACGGAATCGACGTGCGGCCCCGGTCAAGCCAGCCGACGAGCCAGTGGACTTCGGGGGGAATCGGCCGGCATGCCAGCGCGCCGGACGCATCGTCTGGACCGAGCTCTGCTGTCTGAGCGGATAGCGATGTCGGCTGCGACCCGGCACGGCGGATGATCGTCTCGGCCTGCGCTTTGGTGATGTAGTACGCGACGCCGTAGGCTCCCGGCGCGCCTCCCCGGTTGGCGAGCCAGGTGCCCGTGGTCACTGTGAGCGCACACAGCGCCGCCACGTAGGCCAAGCGCCACACCGTGAGCGCGCGCGCGACCAGGCGGCGTTGGACGGGTGGATCGAACGCGCCGGCCGGAAGCATCGCCGTGATCGGCGCGAGCGTGAGGACGTAGGACGGATGCGACGGAATGCGCGCGACCGCAAACGCCGCGATCATCAGCCACCACCAGATGCCGAGAATCGGCACCGACCAGGGAGAGCGCAACCATCGCCACAGGCCGTACATCAATAGCGGCGCACCGAGCACGACCGACGCATAGTAGCTCGCGGCCCTGATCGGATCGCGGAGAAACTCCCGCCGGTGCGGAGCGAAAAAAGAAAGCAGATCGACCGGGACGATCTGCGCCTCCGTGCGAAGCAGCAGATCCGGCGAGACGATGGCGAGCGTGGGACGGTTGGCGAGCATTTGGGCTGGCTGGTGCGCGAGATGGTTCAAATACGGCAGCCAGAAGAACAGCGTCACCGCCAAGACGGTTGCAAGGGTCGCCGCCTCGGCGGCCGACGGCCGGCCCAGCCTGAACGTCACGCCGTGGCGCCGGTCATGGACGATTTGCGCGGCGATCGCGAGAGGCAGCAGCGCCAGGCCGATGGGGCCGGAGAGGTGGAGCTGGCCGACGAGCAGCGCCGCCAGGACCAGCAACGTGATCCCTCTCCACGGCCGCTCGCCCAGCAGGTACTCCACGCCCCACAGCAAGACGAGCATGCACGGCTGCAAAAGGTCCAGGTTCCAGATCTTGCGGCTGAAGATCACGGTGAACGGCGAGACGGCCGCGATCGCGAGGATGAGCAGCGCGCGATTCTCGTCCGTGCGGCGTCGGGCCCAGCGCCACAGCGGATAGAGGCAAAGGGTGTTGAGCAGCGCGATGATCGTCGCGACACCGATGGGATCCCGGGTCGGCACCCACAACGCGGCAACGATCCATGTGTAGAGCGGAGGGAGCGGCACGGTGTTCGAGGTCGGCATCCCGTGCGCGGGGAACGAGGCGTCGGTCGACCAGGGACGATCGGCGAGAAACGCGATGCTCAGTTTCAACGCCTCCTGCTCGTCGGCCTTGAACTCCATGACGTCGAGGCGATAGAGACGAAGCGCGCCGCCGATCAGCATGAGCGCGAGCGCCACGCATGTTGGTACAATCCGCGCGTTGGCTGTTCGTTTCCGATCGCTGGTCATTCCCACCTTGCTCGTGATCGTCGCAGGAGCCCTCTATCTACCACGGCGCGACATCCCGAGCTACCTCGCGCCCGACGAAGTCTTTTCGGCGCTGACCGCCCAGTCGGTGGCCGAGACCGGCCGCGACCTGAACGGCCGCTTTCTGCCGCTCTACTTCCAGTTGCCCGATTCGTTCGAAACGCGCATGTGGTATCAGCCGATCGCGGTGTATGCGATGGCGGCCAGCGTCAAGGTGCTGCCGTTTTCCGAATCCACCGTTCGCCTGCCGATGACAATCGCGGCGATCATCGACATTCTGCTCGCGTACTGCATCGGCCGCGTGCTGTTTCGCAACGACGTGCTCGCCGTCGCCGCGGCGGTGCTGCTGATGCTGACGCCGGCCCATTTCTCCGACAGCCGCGTCGCGATGGATCATCACGCGTTCCTGCCGTTCATCCTCGGCTGGCTGCTGTGCCTGCTGTTGTACCTCGAACGGCCACGACCCGCTCTCCTGTTCGGCGCCGGCCTGATCCTCGGGATCGGATTGTTCACCTACATCGCGTCATACGTGCTGATGCCGGTGTTTGCTCTTTTCACGGCGGTGGTGCTGTACCGGCGTCATGAATCCTTGCGCGCGTACGCGCTGCTGGCGGGCGGCTTTCTGCTGCCGGTGTCGATCGGCGCCCTCTACATCGCCGCGCACCCCGCCGTCGTCACCGACACGCTGTGGCGCTACCAACGCGACCAATCGCGCGATGCGGGCGGCCTGTCGCTCGCCCAGGCGCTGCTCTTCGATCGCGTGGCGAAGATCGGATCCGTGTACGCGAGTTTCTGGCAGCCGCGCGTGCTGTTCATCAGCGGACCACGATCGGTCTGGGTGGCCGGCCAGTTCGTGCTGCCGGTTGCGGGACTGCTGGTCGCGGGCGCCATGAGACTGCTGCGCCGGCCGGACACGCCCACGCTTCTGCTGCTCGCGGGCCTGCTGATCGCGCCGTTGCCTGCAACGTTGGTCGGCGAACCTGAAGTCATCCGCCGCGCCGCCGGCGTCATGCCCTTCGCTGTGCTGCTCGCCGTGGCCGGCCTCGAGTACGTCTGGACAGCGGAACCGGCGCGCACGCGGCGGATCGCCTTCGTGGCCGTGTGGACAACGGTGATCGGCCTCGCGGCGATGTATTACCAGGACCTGCCGCACGCGCAGGCCGTCATCCGCGCGGCAACGGTGCCCCTTGCGATCACCGGTTTCGCGCTGCTCTTTGGCGACGTGCCGTTCGAGCGGCTCAGCGTCTCGCGGATGGCGATTGTCTCGGTCGCTGCAATCGCGATCATGCACGCCGTCTACGTGGTGTCGAATCAGGCCACGCCGGTCGGCGTCGCGCTGCTGCTCGCTGTGAGCGCAATGACCTTGCTGGATCGGCCGCCGGCCTTCGTCCGGGAGCCGCTCGTGGCTGTGGCCGTGCTGGCGCTGGTCATCGGGCACTTCATGTTCAACTACGTGGACTACGCCCAGCTTGGCCGGATTGCGTTCGTTCCGGCGTCGGGCGTAATCCTCGCGGCGCGAATGACGGCGTCCCTGCTTGCGGTCGCGGTCGCGATTTCAGTCGCACGGCTGGCTCGTCCTTCGACAAGCTCAGGACGAGCGGATCAGAGACACGCTCGTGGTGAGCCTGTCGAACCACGAGCGAACCTTGCGGGCTGGCGGCTCGTCAGCGTGGCGGCTGCGATGCTCGTCGCGCTCCAGCTCGCCTACTACTCCGTCGATGCCTTCGTGGACTTTCGCTGGCGAGCCCTGCATGCGCTCGTGCTGATCGCCGCAGGCGTCGGCCTGGCCGTACTAATCCGCGGCGGCGAGCATGGGCGTGTGCAACTCGGCGCCCTCGCCGCGGCCGGACTCCTGACGATAGCGGTCGTGCAGTTTGCGCCCTTCCACGAGGACTACCTCACCGGCTTCCGCGCACGTGGAAACACGGGCCCGGTCAGTTCGAAACCCGCGTTCCAGGCGTTGATCCGTCGCGCGCGCGACGAGTCGGCGCCGGCGATCTATCTGGGATGGCCCTATGCGCTCGGCGAGTTGTACTGGCGGTTCTACGTGATCGAGAGTCAGCGCCGGGAGCTTCTGGCACGCACGATCCCCGAGCTCGATTTCAAGCCGGATCGCATCAAGGCGCTGCCGCGCGGCAGCCTCGTCATCACCACACCGTCGCCCGCGATCGATGCCGCGATCGACGGCATGATGTCCCGCGGCGAGATCCGGACACGCGAGTTGCTCCGAGACGCCGACGGCACCCCCACCTTCTGGATTCTGGAGACCGGGAGCCCGTGAACCGCGCGCTGATTCCCATCCTCCTGATGCTCGGCGCGGCCGCACTCTACCTGCCACACTTGCAGAACGCCCCGCTGTACGCGTCACACGACGAGATCGTCTACTCGCTGCAAGCCCACGCGCTGGCCACCACAGGACGCGATCTGAGCGGCAGCTTTCTGCCGATGTTCATCGAGTATCCAGCGGAGTTCGGCCGACCGACGTGGAACACGCCGCTCTTGATCTACGCCATCGCCGCGACGCTGAAGGTGCTTCCCTTCTCGGAATTTGCGATCCGGCTGCCGATGGTGATCGTTGCCATCCTCGACGTGCTGCTCATCTACTTCGTTGCGCGAATCATCTTCGAGACCGAATGGTTGGCGGTCGCCGCTGCGGCGCTGCTGGCGCTCACACCCGCGCACTTCATGCACAGCCGGCAGGCAATCGACTTTCAATTGTCGCTGCCGTTCATCCTTGGATGGCTGTTATGCGTCGCGCTTTACATCCGTACGGGCGGTCCTCGCCAGCTGTTCGCGGCGGGGGCCCTCCTCGGCGTCAGTCTACTGGGGTATGTCGCTGCCTACGTCTTCGTCCCCCTTCTCGCGTTCGCGACGATCTTGGTGCTCGGGCGGAAGCGCGACGCCATCAGCCGGTACGCGGTGTTTGTCGGGGGCATCGTCGCTCCACTCGTTCTGACGCTGCCGTGGTTGCTCCGCTCTCCGTTACCGTTTCGTGACGTCGCCGCGCACTATTTCGTGCTGAGCGGATCGCCGTCGAGTCAATCGGGCCTCTTCGATCTCGTCAGGGATTTCGCCTCGTCGAGCCGCGTTCGCGAGATTCCGCCGCTCTACGCCAGCTTCTTCGATCCGCAGTTCCTGTTCATCAACGGTCCACTCCGACTCCGCGCCACGCAACTCGTCGGGGTCTTTCTCGTAGGCCTCGCCGGGGCGCTGGTCGTCGGTCTGGTTCTCGCCGTACGCCGCCGTTCGCCAGAGGATCTGCTGCTGCTCGCCGGCTTGCTCACCGGTCCCCTCGTCGCCAGCCTGGGCGGCGAAGCACAAACGATCTGGCGAACGCTTCAATTGGCGCCATTCGGCGTGCTGCTCGCGGTCGCCGGGCTTCGGTTCACGTCCGCGGTAGACACGCGTAACTCGAGACTGGCGATCGTGACGATGTTGGCGACGGCGATTGCTCTGGCGTCGTGGTACCACGATTTCCTGCCGCAGGCGCAGGCGTTGGTGCGGGCCGCGAGCGTACCGTTGGCCGTGACCGGACTTGCCGTGCTCGCGCAGCCCCTTGCAGTCGAGCGTCTCCCGATCGTGCGCGTCGGGCTCGTCTCGGCGGCCGTGTTGCTGTCGATGCACGCGGTGTTTTTCCTGGCCGACCAGGCGACGACAACGGGTGTGCTGCTGATGGTGGGACTCGCAGCGGCGACCGTGCTGGCTCGCGCGCCGGAGCGGTTCAGTCGTGAGCCGCTGTTCACGGTGGCGCTGCTCGCGTTCGTCACCGGTCAGTTCATGTACCTGTACGTGGACTACGGGCAGATTCGACGCGTTGGACCCGTTCCCGCCTCCGCCATCGTGCTGGCGCTGCGGTTGGTTTTTAGCTCCGTCGCGCTCGCCGCCGTGGTCGGCGTCGTGCGAGCCGTCCAGGTGGTTTCAAAACCTGTGGCGTCCGGCTTCAGCCGGACCTCAGGTCCGCCTAAAGGCGGACACAACGTCGGTTTTGAAACCCTGCTGCCGGCCATGTTGCTAATGACGATTCAACTGGCGTACTACGGAATCGACCTATTCACCGACTTCCGGCTCCGCGCAATCCACGTCGCCGTCGTCGTCATCGCCGTCGTTGGGCTGGCCGCGCTGGTGCGATCGTTGCGCGAGACACGTGTCAACTTCGGCCACATCGCCATCGCCGGCGTGTTCGGTCTGGCGTCGATCCAGTTCGCGACCTTCTACATCGACTACGTCACTGAGTTCCAGGCGCGCGGCAGCGCCGAGGTAGAGGGCAATATGAAGGGCGCGTTCGAGTCGGTCATCGAGCGCACGCGCGAGCGGCCCGCGCCAACGATCTATCTGGGACGGCTTGGGCCGTACTTCTACGGCGAGCTGTTCTGGAGGTTCTACTTGATCAAACACCACCGCGAGGATTTGCTGCCGCTCACTGTCGCGGACGGCGAGTTCAAACCCGATCGCGTTCGTGCCCTTCCGCCAGGCAGCCTCGTGATCACCAGCCCCACCCGGCAGATCGACAGCGAGATCGACCAGCTCGCCGCGAGCGGCGTCCTCAAGGATCGTCAGTTGCTCAAGGCGCCGGACGGCGCGCCTATTTTCTGGATTCTGGAAACCGCCGGCCTGCCCTGAGCGAGCGTCAGCGAGTCGAAGGGCCCTGAGCCTGCGCGAGGCGGCGAAGGACGAAGGGGTTACTGGGAAGCTTTCGGTTCCAGTGGGCCCAGAGCGCCCGCGTCCTGGCCTCGACGGCGTTCGCCTTGTCATTTGCGCCCGCGAGCCGGTGCAGACGGGCCAGGCCCCGGTTGATCAGCGCGAAGCTGTAGGCGTCGCGCAGGTCGTTGTCGATGTCGGGCTTGGCGGTCATCACTCGTTCGAGCAGCTGTTCGTACTCCTCAGCGGCGTCGCGCGGTCGACCCTCGTCCGCATGTTGATCGCCGCGTGCCTGCAGAACGGCACAGAGCTCGCTGTCGAGGGCGACGCGGTCGGAGGGATAGTCCTTCGTCTCCTTGAGGATGGCCAGCGCTTCGTCGATTCGCCGCTTCGCTTCGGCCGATCGATTCACGCGTCGCAGCGCGTAGGATGAGTTCGCCAGGATCAGCGCGGTGTCGCGACGGGCCTTGACGTTGTTCTTGATTTCGCCGAGTCGCACGAGCGCCGCGTCGTGGCCGCGCGAATACACGAGGCCGGCGGCGAACTGGTGCTCTGCGGGCTCACCGAGCCCGTACGCATCGCACTCGACCTTGCTGGGTCGCTCTCTCACCTCGTCGTCGAGCCCTCGGCCGACGCGGCCGTGCAGCGACTGTCGAGATGAACAGGACCTGGTCGTGCAGGGATTTCGCGTGGATCTTCTCCTACTGGAGAAGATCAGAACGCGATGCGAAAGCCGACAACCGGGCGACGAGAGAGGGTCTCCAGGCGTGCGCTACCGATTTGGCAGCGATCGCGATGACTAGCGCGGAGACAGCGACCAGAACCCAGAGGGCCTTCGGCAGAGCTGGCGCGATGTGCGCGGGGACGAAACGCAGAAGCAGCAGGTGACCAATGGTTGCCGTCGTCAGAAACACGCCGACCGCTCGAACGCGGCTCTCGACGGCAGTCGAGTGAAACCGGTCGCGAGCGCTCCGAAACCACTGAGCGGTGGTCGAGCCACTCGCCGCCGCAGCCGCGGTGGTGGCGAGCGCATCAGCACCGCGAATCAGCCAGCTGGACTGCAAGTGGGAATCGAGCCGCGCGAAGTCGCGGTCGGGCGTCATCGGCCTTCGCCTTTGACGGCCGGGACCGCCGACACGACCGTGCCGCCGGCGACGTACTGCTCAGTTGACATGGAGAACGGCGCGCCCGCTTTCATCAGGCGGTTCCGATAGCGCCATCCGTCGCGCGCTCGATCGGCACCCACTCGCAGCGTCACGTCCAGCCCTGGCCCTTGACGCGCCCCAACGGCCATCACCACAGCCGCGCGATCGTCGAGCAGCGCGTCGCGATCGCCGACCTTGATCAGCGCGAGCTCCGGGCCTCCGGACAAACGAACCGTCACGTCGAGCGGCTGCCCGGGCGCGGCGGGCAGGAGCTCGTCGACGATGAACGTCATCGCATCGGCGGCGCCCGCGACGCGCAGCTGCGCGTTGGGCGTCGGGAACACGCCGCCGATGGTGCAACTCGTGTCCGGCTGGTCCGTCGGGTCGCACGCCAGCACGAGCGTCGCGTTGCGCTCGAACAGCCCCGCATCGCCGGGCACCTCGAGGCGTTGCTGCTGCGGATCTCCGCCGGGCCGCACGAGGAGCGGGCGCCGTCCCGGTTCGACGGGACCGAGCGCGGCAACCCGGACGCGCGCATCCGATGCCGACGGAAATGCCGCGTCAGGCTGCAGACCATCCGCCGTTTCCCGTTTCAGATCCACGAGCCGGCCGACGATCTTGATGCGGTCGCGATTCGGCGTGCCGGGAATCACGTACGCTTTCGGCGCGCGCGCGACTTCCTGGCCGCCGTCGTACAACGACACGTCGTATTCGCCTGGAGGCATCGGCCCGACGATGACGTCGGCCGAGCCGGGATCTTCGAACGTGAAGCCGAGCGACGGCTCGGGTCCGATCCAGGCGCGCAGCATGGGCGTGAATCCGCTGCCTTTCACTTTGAGCTTGGCTGCCGCGCGGAGGGGATTCGCAATTCGCTGCTCTTCCTTCGACAGCGTGACCTTCGTCACCGACGTGATGTGCACCGGCTTCGGGCGGAACAGCAGCCAGGTGCCATACGCAAGCGGGATGAGCAAGACGAGGAAGCCGAGTACGAGCGCGTCAACCAGGTTGACGCGACCGAATAGGCGCCCGCGATCGTCGAGGACCGTCACGAGGCGGCCTCAGGATCGAGGGCCCGCCAGCCGACGCGCACGCGTGACGCGCGGGCCAGGAGGTGTTCGAGCGCCGCGCACAGACCGACCACGCTTACCCACAACACGATGACCATGACCATACCGCGCAGGCGAACGAGCGTGCCCACATTACCGTTGGTGAGCGCCAGGATCGCGCTGGTTGGCATCAGGTAGCCGATCATCACCGCGGTCGTTGCCGCATCGCGACGCCATCCGGCCACGATGCCGATAGGCAGCAGGGCTATCAACGCGTACCACACGAGTTGCTCGGGGACATATACCAGCTCTCGTATCGACGCGGCCTGCCACGGGAGCGGCGTCACGACGAAGCTGGCGGCTGCTCGCAGCACGTAGCGCGCCGCCTGGTCCACGGTGAGCGTCAACGTCGACGAGTTCGGATCCTGCAGGCGATAGTAGAACCCCTCGTCGAGCAGCTTGTACCCGTGGCCCAGTGTGAAGACATGTCCCGCATGAATTTTCGCGGATTCGGCGAGGCCATCGAGCGCGCGCTGCTGGATCGCGGGGCGGGTCAGCAGTGCCAACGACGCCGCGAGCCCGACCGCCGCGATCGGGAGATAGCGTCGCGGACGCGAGAACACGATCAGCAGCGACCCGGCAATCGCCCAACCGAGCAATCCGATGGCCAGCGTCTTGTGCCGCACGCCTTCCATCACGAAGAGAACGAGAACCGCACATACGCCGGCAATGATCCGATCGCGCCGCGGCCCGGTGCGAAGCGTCCGCGAGGCCGTCATGAGAAAGACGGCGGTGCTCAGAAAATACAGCGGCTCTTTCAGCAGCGACACCGACCAGATGAAGAACGACGGCAGGAACAGCACGACGGTCAGCGCCGCGAACGCGGGCAGCCGGCCGTACACCGATCGCGTGAGCCGGAACAGCACCAGTGCTCCGCTGAGAAAGAAGAGCCCGTTCAGGAGGCGGATGCTGTACGGAACCGGACCGAACAATACCTGCAAGCCGGTGAGCAGACTGACGTAGGCGTTCCTGCCGTAGATGTCGTTGACGACGAACGCGTCAAACCTGCTGGTCGGGATCCCGAGCAGCAGATCGCGCGCGCGCAGTCCTCGCGAAATCCCATAGGCGCCGTCGCCTGCCAGTTCACCGAGCCACAGGTCGTGGTGGTTCGGGAGATTCGAGAGGAAGATGGCGATGATGAACAGGACGCGAACCGCGATCGCCGCCGTGAGCAGGATGGTGAGCACGCGGCGGTCCGGCGCCGGAAGTCCCTGCCGCGCCATGGCGATCACCACGCAACCGAGCGCGAGGACCCAAACGGTCAGCGGCGCGACTGTGTAAAAGACCGCGGCGGCGAGTCCTCCGGCGAGGCTCAGCGGGAGCAAGTGCGAAGGTCGGTTGTCTCCAATTGTCATGGGGGTCTGACCCCAAGGTCCCAAATTGCGCCTGTTTTTGAACCATGGGGGTCAGACCCCATGATCGGGGCAGAGTATCACGGCTGCAGGAACGCCAACATCGACGCGCTGAGCGCGGTCTGCAGCAGCGTCGTTCCGAGCACGAGCAGCAGCGGCAGCGTGCTGTCGAGGCGGCGGCAGACGTACGCCGCCGGCACCTGGAGAAAACATGCGAGGAAAATCCACAACCGCACGACCTCGCCGCGGTTGATGCCCGCGAGATCAGTCACCAACAACGCCGCGGCAGTTCCCAAACACAGCGCCGCCAGGTGACCCTCCGTTCCGCCGCCGGCGAGCCACCGGCGAGCGACCGCGAAGCCGACGCACACGCAGAACAGCACGGCCTGACACCACCCGGCGCCGAACGCGAGGTCGAGCAGGTTCTCGGCGACCCATGGGCCGTACGGCCGCTTCACCCGCGCGTTGAATTCGACCGCATCCGCCGCAACCAACCTCAGCGTCGTCGCGAGGTCGAACCGGAAGACCAGCAGGAACAACACGTATGTGGCCAGGAATGCCACCACCACGGCCGCGCTCAACGAAATGACCGTCCGCCGATCGATCTCGCCCCGGGACATTGCGTAACCGGTGAGGATCACGAACAGCAGGCCCATCACCGCCGGCGTGGGTTCATAGAACATCACGCCGTACGCAGCCGCCCCGAGCCCGCCCGCGTACGTCAATCGCCGTGAGCGCAGCAGCCGCACCCAGAACCAGGCGCACAAGAACACCAACGCCGGCGTAACCGCATTCAGGCCGGGAAAGAACAGCAGCTTCGCCGGCACGAACAGGTACAGGATCAGCGAGACGAGCGCGGTTTCGCGATCGTCCAGCCAGTCGCGGACGAAGAGATACAGCAGCACGCCGCCGAGATTCGATACCGCCACGGCCAGCCATGCCAGCACGCCGGGACGCATCGAGATGACCTCGAGCACGTAGACCAGCATCAGCTTCCCCGGCATGTTGGTGCGCGGATGCTCGGGCAGCGTCAGCCGCAGGCGATCGAAGTCGCGCAGCAACTCGACTGCGCCGTGCTTCAACGTGGGCTCGAAGAAGCCGTTCGAGCCGTCGCCGAGAAACAGTCCCTCCATCGTGTACGGCGACAGCGCGCGCAGCACGCCCTGCGCGCAGAAGCCGAGCGCGAGCCAGACGCAGACGATCCGCCACTCGCGACGGCGAACTTCCGCGATGGGAATCAGCACGGCCACCGCACAGCAAGCGAACACGATCGTGAAAACGGCGATAGCTTTGAACTGGAAGGGATACAGGTAGCCGTGGACCCACCCGCCGCTCGTCGACCCCAGGACGAAACTGCCGGCCGCGATGCGGCCCGACACGACGAGCGACAGGAGCGTTCCCGCCGCAACGGCCGCCCACAGACCGCGGCGCGGAAGTCTGGTGAGTTCGCTTTGCACTCGCCACATATCGATCAGCCACGAACACACGAAGACACGAAAGCCAAAAGAATCTTCGTGCCTTCGTGACTTCGTGGCAATCGAGAACGGTGCGTCAGTGTACCATCCGCATCGCGCATGGCCCGCTGGACGCTCGTCACGCTACCGATCGCCACCGCCGCGCTGCTCGGCCTGACGTGGCCGTTGCCATTGCGCTCCTGGACGATTGCCGCGACCGCCATTGCCGTCGCCGCGCTCACGCTCGAGACGCTGCGCCGGGCCCGGCGCGAAAGGAATGCCCACCGCCAGACAGCGACGCTTGCAACAGCTGCCGCACTCGCGCTCGCAACCGTGGGCGCGGTCGCTCTCGGCTACGCCGCGTTCGCGCTCGTGCGCGTCGGCGTTTTTGGACCGGTCACACGGCTCGGCTATCCATTCCTCGTCGCCTCGGGCTTGCGGCTCGATGGCGGCGCATGGCTCTTGCTGTTGTGCGCGATCGTGAGCGTCGTGCCGATCGTGTTCAACGACCAGCGTCAAGAACGCCAAGGGCGCGAAGACCGCAAAGATTAGTTTGGCTTCGCGAGCTTTGCGGCCTTTGCGTTCTTGATCGGGCGCCGTTCACCGGATCGAGCTGACGTACCGACTGAGCGCGTCCTGCCACGACGGCATCGCGATGCCGAGCGCTTGCAGCTTGCTGTTGTCCAGGGCGCAATACTGAGGACGCGCGGCGCGCAGCGGCACGTCCGCCATGCGCGCCGGTTTCAGACGCGGCTCGACGCCCAGCAGCCGCGCGAGCTCCGCGCGACAACTCGACCCACGTGCACGCCCCCGAGTTGACGCAGTGATAGAGGCCGGTGGGCGCCTGCAGCTCGAGCAGCTGTCGCGTGGCTCGTGCCGCGTCGAGGACGTACGTCGGGGACACCGTTCGGTCCTCGAACACGGTGGGCGTCCCGCCACCGACCAGCGTGTTCGTGATGCTCGCGATGCTGCCCTTCGGCGGCCCGCCGCCGGCGCCCGTCCGAACAGGCTCTCGACGCGAAGCACGTAGGCGCGCGGCACATCCAGCGCAAACCATTCGCCGAGCAGCTTCGACGCCGCATAGACGCTGCGCGGGTTGGGCGTATCGTCTTCGGTGTACGGCTGCGGTCGCGCGTGCCGTCGAAGACGAAGTCGCGTGCTGTAGTGCACGAGCATCGCGCCGTGCTGCTGCGCCGCGCGCGCCAGCGCGCGGACGGCGAAGGCGTTGACGTTCAGCGCGTCGATCGGGTGATCTTCGGCGCCGTCGACGTCGTTGTAACGCCGCGCAGTTGACGATCGCGTCCGGCCGCGCGCCGCGCCATCGCCGCCTCGACCGCGCGCATCGTCGGTCGATGTCGAGGTCGGCGCGCGAGAATGCGGCGATCTCGTGGACGTCGCGGCATTCGTGGACGATCGCGGCGCCGAGCTGGCCGCGTGCGCCGATGACGGCGACTCGCATCAGGCGATTGGGACTAGGCCGCTTTCTCGAACTCGAACGCCTGCATCTGGCGTCGTCGAACACGCCTTCCCAGCGCGCGACGACGGCGGTCGCGATGCAGTTGCCCATCACGTTGACGGCCGTGCGGCCCATGTCCATGATCTGATCGATGCCGAGCAGGATGGCCGCGCCTTCGAGCGGCAGACCGAACTGCGTCAGCGTCGCCGTGAGCACGACCAGCGCCGCGCGCGGCACGCCGGCGACGCCTTTGCTCGTGAGCATCAGCGTCAGCATCATCACCAGCTGCTGCCCGAACGTGAGCATCGCACGCCGGCCGAGCTGCGCGACGAAGACGCTCGCGAGCGACAGGTACAGCGTCGTCCCGTCGAGGTTGAAGCTGTAGCCGGTCGGCAGCACGAAGCCGACGATGTTCTTGGGCACGCCGAAGCGCTCCATGACCTCGAGCGCCTTCGGCAGCGCCGCCTCGGAGCTGGCGGTCGTGAACGCGATCAGGAACGGCTCGCGAATCGCCTTGACGAACGTGAAGAACGGCACGCGAATCAGATACGACACGCCGCCGACGACGATGAGGACGAAGATCGCGAGGCCGAGATACATCAGCGCGATCAGCTTGCCGAGCGTGAACAGAATCGCGAGCCCCTTGCCGCCGACCGTCGCCGCGATCGCGGCGAAGACGCCGATCGGCGCGAACGACATCACGTAGCCGGTGAACTTGAACATCGCCTGCGCGGTGCTCTCGAGCACGTCGAGGACCGGCTGCCCTTTCGGGCCGATGGCCGCGACGCGCGATGCCGAAGAACGTCGAGAAGACGACGAGCTGGAGGATGTCGCCGCGCGCCATCGCGTCGACGACCGAGGTCGGAAACAGGTGCAGGAAGATGTCCCACGGCGTGCTGCTGGTTCTGCGCCATCGCGGCAGCGGCCGACGTGTCGGCGCCGATCGGCATCGCAGAGCCCGCGCCCGGCTTGAAAGATGTTCACGAGCGCCAGCCCGAGGAACAGCGCGATGGTCGTCGCGACCTCGAAATAGATGATCGCCTTCAGACCGATCCGGCCCATCGCCTTGAGGTCGCCGGTGCCGGCGATGCCGACGACGAGCGTCGCGAACAGCGAGCGGCGCGATGATCATCTTGATCATGCGCAGGAACGCGTCCGCGAGCGGCTTGACCGCGACGCCGAAGGCCGGCCAGAGGTAGCCGACGACGATGCCGAGCACCAGGCCGATGAAGATCTGCGTCGTGAGATCCGCACGTGGCTTCCGCGGCAGCGGCTGTCCCTGGGCAGTCACGAGGGGCGTCGCTCGGAGCGAATCATCTCGCGGCTCCCACGTCTTGAACGCCGAAGCCTTGGCGAAGGCGGTTGCGGTGCACGAAGGCGCCGATCGCCGACACGACGCGCTGCTGCTGCGCGCGCGTCAGCTCGCCGTAGATGGGAATCGCGAGGCTCTCGGCCGCGGCGCGCTCGGCGTGCGGGAACTCACCGCGGCGGTAGCCGAGATCCGCGAAGCAGGGCTGCAGGTGGAACGGCACGGGATAGTAGATCTCGTTGCCGATGCCCTGCTCGTCGAGATGGCGCTTGAGCGCGTCGCGCTCCGGCGTGCGAATGACGAACTGATTGTAGATGTGCGTACGATCCGGGCGGCTCGATCGGCAGCGTGACCAGCGCCATCGAGACCGGCCGTCGCGAAAGAGCTCGCGATAGCGCGCCGCGTTCGCGCGCCGCGCCTCGGTCCACGCCGCCAGGTGCGGCGCCTTCACGCGCAGCACCGCCGCCTGCAGCGCGTCCATCCGGAAGTTCGCGCCGACGAGGTGATGGTAGTACTTCGGCTCCATGCCGTGCGTGCGCAGCAGCCGCGCGCGCGCCGCCAGCGCGTCGTCGTTGGTCGTCAGCAGGCCGGCGTCGCCGAACGCGCCGAGGTTCTTGCTCGGGAAGAACGAGAAGCAGCCGAACGCGCCGATGCCGCCGGCCGGACGCGACGTGTAGGTCGCGCCGATCGCCTGCGCCGCGTCCTCGACGACCGGAATCCCGGCTCGGCGGCGCCGCGTCGAGGATCGGATCGAGATCCGCGCTCAGGCCGAAGAGATGCACCGGCATGATGGCCTTGGTCCGCGGCGTGATCGCGGCGACAGCCTGCGCCGGGATCGATGTTGAACGTCACCGGATCGATGTCCACGAGCACCGGCCGCGCGCCCAGCCGCGACGACGCAGCCGGCCGTCGCGAAGAACGAATAGGTCGTCGTGATCGACCTCGTCGCCGGCCTTGATGTCGAGCGCCATCAGCGCCAGCAGCAGCGCGTCGGTGCCCGACGAGACCGCGATCGCGTGCCGAACGCCGAGCATGCGCGCCAGCTCGCGCTCGAGCGCGTCGACCTCGGGGCCCATGATGAAGCGCTGGCTGTCGGAGACGCGCGTCATCGCGGCGAGGATCTCGTCGCGCAGCGGCCGGTATTGCGCCTGGAGGTCGAGCAGCGGGACCTTGGGCATCGTGGCATCAAGCCGTATTCTATCGTCCGCGATCTTGATCGCCGCGCGCGTCTCGCGATCGGCCTCGCGCCGCTTGATCGTCTCGCGCTTGTCGTAGTCCTTCTTGCCCTTCGCCAGGCTGACCGCCACCTTGACGCGGCCGTTCTTGAAGTACATGCGCACCGGCACGAGCGTCATGCCCTTTCTCGACCGTCTTGCCGATCAGCTTGCGGATCTCGTCGCGGTGCAGCAGCAGCTTGCGGCGGCGCAGCGGCTCGTGATCGGCGTAGCCGCGATGGCTGTACGGGCTGATGTTGACGTTGTAGAGAAAGACCTCGCCGTCCTCGACGCGCGCGAAGCTGTCGCGCAGGTTGACGCGCCCCTCGCGAATCGCCTTCACCTCGGTGCCGAGCAGCACGATGCCCGCCTCGAACGTCTCGAGCAGGTGGATAGTCGTGAAACGCCTTGCGGTTCTCGGCGATGTTGGCCTGCGCCTTCTCGCGTTCGGTTTTTTCAGCCATACGTGTCGAATCTGCCACGAACACGACACGAACCAACCAGAGCTTTTCGGCTCTGATTCGTGGCTAGACCGATGTGTCGCCCTACGACGCGCGCGCCAGCCTCGCGGCCAGCAGCACCGCCGCGATCATGCTCTCCGGATCGGCGACGCCCTTGCCCGCGATGTCGAACGCCGTGCCGTGATCGACCGACGTGCGGACGATCGGCAGACCGAGCGTGACGTTGACCGCCTGCCCGAACGCCACCAGCTTCACCGGAATCAGCCCCTGATCGTGATAGCAGGCGATGACGACGTCGAACTCGCCGCGGCGGGCGCGGACGAACACGGTGTCGGCGGGAAACGGCCCGCTGACGTCGATGCCCCGCTGCGCGGCACGCCGCGATCGCCGGCACGATCGCGTCGGTCCTCCTCGCGGCCGAACAGCCCGTGCTCGCCGGCGTGCGGATTGAGGCCGGCGACGGCGATGCGCGGCGCCGCCATGCCGAAGCGCGGCAGCTCGCGCGCGGTGAGCGCGATCGTCGTTCCTCGAGCGACGTCGGTCAGCGCGCGCGGCACGTCGGCCAGCGGGATGTGAACGGTCGCCAGCACGACGCGCAGCGCGTCGGAGTAGAACATCATCGCGACGTCGCGGCGCGCCGGTCAGATGCGCGAGCAGGTCGGTGTGGCCCGCCCACGGCAGGCCGGCCAGGCGAAACGCTTCCTTGTTGATCGGCGCGGTCGCGATCGCGTCGACGACGCCGCTCCGCGCATCGTCCACGGCGCGCACGATCGCGTCGTAGCGCGGCGCGTCCGGCCTCGGCGCTCAGCACGCCCGGCGGCGAACGTCTGGCCGGCCGGCGGACCGTAGACGATCGGCTCGCAGACGTCGCGCACGCGCGGATCGGCGGCCGCGCGCGCCGCGATCTCCGGTCCGATGCCCGCCGGATCGCCGACGGTGATCGCGATGCGGGGTTTCACGGTAGGCAGAGTGATGGACGAGGCGCGACGCAGTCCTTCAAGTCTGACTTCAGTCATCGCGCACGATCCGCAGCCGCCTGAGCCGCACCCGCCCGAGCCGCAGCCGCCGGTGCCGCAGCCGGACGGGTTGTCGCAGCCGCCTTCGCTGCCGCAGCCGCCGTGCACCTGACGCCCTTGGCGTTCGGCAGCTCGTAGCGCAGGCAGCACTTCAGCCGGCCGCACAGCCCCGACAGCTTCGACGGGTTCAGGCTGAGGTCCTGCTGCTTCGCCATCTTGATCGAGACCGGCTCGAACGACGTGCAGGAACGTCGTGCAGCACAGCGGACGGCCGCAGGTGCCGTAGCCGCCGAGCATCTTCGCCTCGTCGCGGACGCCGATCTGGCGCATCTCGATCCGCGTGCGGAATTCGCCGGCGAGCTCGCGCACGAGCTCGCGAAAGTCGACGCGTCCGTCGGCGGTGAAGTAGAAGAGCAGGCGCGAGCCGTCGAACGCCTGCTCGACGCGCGCGAGCTTCATCGCGAGACCGCGCTCGCGGATCTTCAGCGAGCGCGATGCGATACGCCTCCTGCTCGCGCTGCTGCTGCTTCAGCCGCGCGACGATGTCGTCGCGGCGTCGCCAGGCGGACGACGCGCTGCGGCGAGTCCGCCGCGCGGCCGCCGCTTGTCGTCGAGCTGCGGGATGCGGCGCACGACCGTGCCGACCGCCGGACCGGCGTCCGTCTGCACGACCACGCGATCGCCGGCGCGCGGCTGGGCCTCGGCGGGCGCGTCCGCCGGGAGAAACGTCTGCGCCCGGCCGACGGGCGTCAGCTTGACGGCGACGAGCGGACCGCGGGAAGCACGCTCACAGCTGCACCACCACCCAGTCCGCGACGATCTTGACGCCGGCATTGCCGCTCGAGCGCCATCGAGCCCGCGATCGACGGCAAAGAACGCGTCGCACGCCGCGCTCGCCGCGGAACGCGCGCGTCAGCCGCTCGAGCGCCGGCGCGCACGTCGGGTTGCGCCAGCAGCCGCTCGCCGGCACCGGTCGCCAGAACCTCGACGTCGCGCAGCAGCGACGCCATCGCGCGCAGATGCGACGCGAGCTGTTCGCGATCGCCCGCTCCGCTGCCGCCGCCGGTATTCGACGAGCAGATCCTTGCGCCGCCTCGAGGCGACGTCCCGGGCTCACCGCCGCGGCGGCAGCGCGCGCGCGAGCACGCGCTCGCGCGACCGTCGCGCGCCTCGGCGATCCGCATCGTCCGCCGGCCCGCTCGTCCGCGAATCGTCAAGCCGAATGCAGCGCGGGAGCGCGACCGTGGCAGCAGCGCATCCGGCCGCGCGGTCACGAGAATGAACACCGACGACGACGGCGGCTCCTCGAGCGTCTTGAGCAGCGCGTTCTGCGCCGCCGTCACCAGCGCGTCGGCATCGTCGATGATGACGACGCGGCGACGGCCCTCGAACGGACGGTACCGACGCGATCGATCCACGACGTCGCGGACCTGTTCGATCTTGATCGACCCGCTGTCGCCCGGCTCGACGACGAGCACGTCCGGGTGCATGCCGCGAGCGATGCGCGTACACGCGGCAGCAGCGCCCGCAGCTATCGAGCGCGTACTGAGTTCGTCGGTCGTGAGCTGAGTGCAGTTGAGCGCCTGCGCGACGGCGATCGCCGTGTCGCGCGTGCCGCCGCTGTCGGGGCCGGCAAAGAGCAGGCTCGGCGGGAGCGCGTCGCGCCGGATCGACCGGGCGAGCAGATCGATCAGCCGGCGATGGCCGACGACGTCCCGAAAAGGCATGACCGCTCCTCGGAACGAATCGTATCACGCGGGTGGTCTTTGGTCGTCGGTCGTTGGTCGTTGGTTGCGACAACGACTAACGACTACGACTACTCGTTGGGCTTCTTGGGGGCTTCCGGCTTCCGGACTCGTCCGCTTTGCTGCGCCCGAAGATCCGCGACCAGAAACCGCGCCGCTTTTCGGGCGGCGGCGGCGGCGTTTCAAGCTGGGGCGGCGGCGCGGTCGACGGCGTGCACCGGTGGGGCCGGTGGCGGGTGCATGGCGATGGCCTCGATGTTCGGCGACACGGGCTTGGTGTCGATGCCGATCGCGCTCGCGATCTTCGTGAAGATGCCCGGCGAATTGTGCAGATCGCAGTACCGCGTCGGCGCGGTGCCACGCGCGAAGTATTCGGTGTACACCATCGACTTCCGGCTCAGCGACCCGTCCGGATTCTCCACGGGCACGTCCTGGCAGCGAGTCGGTTGCCAGCTTGCCCGAGACGCGGCAGACGGTCGCGCGTCGTCACGCCAGCCGGCGGCGTCAGCCACTCGGGCTTGTCGCCGCGCGTGGCGACCTTCATGAAATTGGCCCAGAGCGGAACCGCGACGTCCGCTGCGAAGCCGTTCGGCAGAATCGTGCGCGGCTGATCGAACCCCACCCACACGCCGGTGACGATCTTCGGCGTGAAGCCGACGAACCAGGCGTCGTGGAACTCGTTGGTCGTGCCGGTTTTCCCGGCCGCCGGCAGCGTGAACCCGAGCGAACGCGCGCGCGGCGCCGGTGCCGGCGTTGATGACGTCCGCCATCATCGTCGACATGAGGAACGCGGTGACTCGCTGACGGCGCGAGTGGACGAGTCGCGCGCGTCGAACAGCACGCGGCCGTCCCGATCTTCGACGCGGCGAATCAGCAGCGGCTTCGGCACCAGCCCGTGATTGGCGAACGCGGCGTAGGCGGCGGTCATCGCCTGCAGCGTCACTTCGCCGGAACCGAGCGCGAGCGACGGCACGCCGGCACGTCGCCGACGCCGAGACTTTTCGCGTACTGGACGGTCCGTCCGATCCCGACCTCCTGCAGCAGCCGGACGGCGGCGCGGTTGCTCGACGTGCGCAAGCCGGTGCGCAGCGTCATCGAACGACGCGCTGGAATGCTCGTCTTCGGGCGTCCACGCGCCTGCGGGCGTCGCGATCGGATCGTCGAGATGGCTCGATGATGCTGGCCGGGCGTGTATCCCTCTTCGAGCGCGGCAGCATAGACGAACGGTTTGAACGCCGACCCTGGCTGCCGGTGCGCCTGCATGGCGCGATTGAAATGGCTCTCGTCGAAATCACGGCCGCCGACCATGGCGCGCACGTGGCCGGTTTCTGGATCGAGCGCCGATCAGTGCCGCCTGCAGCGGATCGGCATCGGCCGGCGGCGGTGGCGCGTCCTTCTTGACCGACGCGCGCCGTGCCGCCAGCCTGGCGCGGCGCTCGTCGAGCACCTGAAGCGCATCGTCGACCGCGGCCTCGGCTGCGATCTGCAGCGGCATGTTCACCGTCGAGAAGACGCGAAGCCCGCCCTGATACACGCGCTGCCAGCCGAACCGCTGCACGAGCTCGATACGCACCTGCTCCTTGAAGTACTGGCCGTGCGGTTCGTCGGACCGGAGACCATCGCGCAACAGGACCTTGGAGGCCTTCGCCGTCTGCCACGCGGCGCGATCGATCGCGCCTGGAATCGACCATCGCCTCCAGCACGACGTTGCGTCGCGCGATCGCACGCGGCAGGCTGACCGTCGGTGCGTAGGTGGACGGCGACTTCACCAGTCCGACGAGCAGCGCCGCCTCCGCGACGTCGAGCTCGGACGCGTGCTTGCCGAAAAAGCCGCGCGCCGCGGCCTCGATGCCGTACAGCCCGTCGCCGAAATACACCTTGTTCAGATAGAGCTCGAGAATTTGCGGCTTGGTGTACATCCGCTCGATGCGCGCGGCGAGGAGGAGCTCCTGAATCTTCCGATGCAGCGTCTTGTCGGGCGTGAGGAAACTCTGACGGGCGAGCTGTTGGGTAATCGTGCTGGCGCCCTGAGCGGCGCGGCCGCGCCGGATGTTGGCCAGCGCGGCGGATCCGATGCGGACGAGATCGTAGCCTCGGTGTTCGTAGAATCGCTGATCCTCGATCGAGGTCAGCGCGTGAACGACGTGCGGCGATACCTCGGAAAGCGGAACGTCGATGCGCTGTTCCTTGTAGATCGTGAAGACCAGTCGATCCTCTTCGTCGAACACCGACGTCGCCTGATCCATCTCGCCGATTTTCTGGATGGCCACGAGGTCGGGGAAGCCGTCGCGGAGCGTGACGATGAACCAGCCGCCGACGACCATCGGGGCCACCGCCACCAGCGCTGCGACGATGACGACGCCGAGAGCCAGCCGCGGGTGACGGGCACGAGCCCCTCTCCACTCCAGCAATAGCTCATCCAGGTGGCGCCGTAGAAATGGCATGTCCGCATCGGTTCTGCAACACGTGCGCCACCGCCAGAGCCATACGGTCCTCGGCTGGTCAGGCATGGCATTTCGGTTGCAACTTCTGCACGTGGAGGCACTTAGTGAACGGCATCGCTCGGTGGGGAATCGCGGCGCTCATGGCGCTACTCGTACTGACCGCACTCTTTACGCCTCAACACGTTACGCCTTCACACACAGCCTCGGCAGCAGTCGTGTCACTTCCGGCGCCCAGTGGGCCCGCAGCCACACCAGGTGTGGTCGCGGGCGAGGCTGAAACCGACTCCGACGAGACCGAGGCCGTCCTCGATCTCTACGGCAACGAGGTGTCCCCCGCCGTCGCCACGTACTCCTTCGACGCGCTCGGAGACCTGTACGAGGTCCACTCTCCGCAGACCGAGCTGCCCCGCCTCGGCTCGCCGAAAAGCTGAACGAAAACTCGGCGCTCCGATTATCATGGCCGCCACCAGGAGGAGCGGTATGAGCGCGTCGAGCACCCGTACAAGTCGCCGGCACTTCTTCAAGCTGCTCGCGGGCAGCCCGCTCCTCGCCTTGGTCTACCCAACCCTTGCGCCGAGTTGGCAGCGGGCGCTCGCGCGGGAGCTGCAGACCGGCGCAGCCGCCACGCAGGGGACCGCCCTCGATGTCCATCTGACGGGGCAGCTGATCGAGTCGGCGGATCAGGCGATCAACGTGTGGGATTTCGAGCGCGTCGCCCATGCGAACACGCTGCCCCAGCATTGGGCCTACATCCACATGGGTGTCGACGATTTCGAAACGAGAATGGCCAACCGGGAGGGCTTCCAGCGGCTCATGCTTCGCCCCCGCCGACTGGGTCCCGAAGCGACGAGGCTGGATACATCGGTCACGTTGTTCGGACGTCAATGGAGCACCCCGCTGTTTCTCTGCCCGGTCGCGGCGCTCGAGGCCTATCACACCGAGGGCGAGAGCGGCGCGGCGCGAGCGGCGAAGGCGAGGGGCATCCTGCAGATCCAGTCGCACCAGAGCTCGCAATCGTACGAAGCCATCGCCGAGGCGAGGGGTGAACCGCATTGGTTCCAGCTCTATGCGAACGCGGACTGGGACGTCACCCGGAAAACGATCCAAAAGGTGGCAGGGTTGGGCTGTCCGGTCCTCGTCTGGACCATCGATCTGCTGGGCGGCAGCAATCGCGAGTTGGCGAGACGTTCCCTCGGAAGCGAAGGCACGCGGCAGGCGGCATGCCAGAGTTGCCACAACCACAAGCAGGGCTATCAGAGACCGATGCATCGCGGCGTGCAAGGCCCTCCCGGAGCTCGTCACCCGTTCACCTGGGAGTACGTCAAGCGTCTCAAGGATGCCACTCCTATGAAGGTCGTGCTGAAGGGCATCGTGACGCGCGAGGAGGCGGAGCAGGCGGTTGAGAGTGGCGCCGACGGCGTATTCGTGTCGAATCATGGAGGCCGCGCGGAGAACAGCCTACGTTCGACGATCGAGAGTCTTCCGGAAGTGGTCGCCGGCGTAAAGGGCAGGGTCCCGGTTATGGTCGACAGCGGTGTCCGCCGCGGAGCGGATATTTTCAAGGCCCTGGCGCTCGGCGCCGACGCGGTGGGGATCGGCCGGCCCTATGTGTGGGGCCTCGGCGCGTTCGGCCAGCAAGGCGTGGACAAGACCATCGAGATGCTCCTCGATGAGTTCAGAATGGTGATGCGGCAGACGCGGACGACCGCGCTCAAGCAGATCGGACCGCAGTTCGTGATGGAAGGAAAAGTGCCCATCATGATGCGTCACAACAGCCTGGGCTTCGGCCTCTGACGTCGACGGGGGAAAGGAGCGCTCGAAATGTCGAGACGAGCGTGGATCATCTCGAGACGGGGCGGGGTCTGTGCCGGCCTTGCCGTCCTGCTCGTGCAGCCGGCGCGCGCACAGCAGCCCAATGTCGACTTCACCATCTCCGGTACTTCGACGGTTCGCAGTTGGACCTGCTCGGCGAAGGGCGTGATGGCGTTCACCCCTGGCGCGGGGTCCGCACAGCCGGCTCCGGGGTTCGCCAGCGGCGTTCAGAGAGCGACCGTCACGGTTTCGGTGAAGGCCTTCACCTGCCCCAACGAGGAGATGACGCAACATCTCCTCGAGGCCATGAAAGCCGACAAGTTCAGCGAGATCGTGTACCGCCTGGAAAAGTATGAGGTGACCGGCGGACAGGCTCAGGGAGGCGGCCGACAGAACGAGACGACCACCAGCGCAGTGGAGCAGCCGACGGGCGGCCAGTCGGCCGGCGGACAGGCCCAGGCGACCGGCACGCTGACAATCACTGGTGTGACCCAGCCGATCAGCTTCCCAATCGCCTTGAAACCATCGTCTCAGGGCGTGCAGGTCGAGGGGAACACGCGGCTCGACATGACGAAGTTCGGCGTGGATCCACCGGTTGTCATGCTTGGTCTGCTGAAGGTGGGACCGCAAATCCGCATTGAGTTCAAGGGTGTTGTCGCCAAGTAAACAGAACGTTCTGCTGAGCCTCGCTGCACTGACGCTCGGCTCGATGGTCGCGGCCCAGGGCACGAGAACCTTCAAGGCCAGACTCTCGCCCGTACCGATCGACGTGACGATGCAGGCCACGATCAGCGGCTCGGGATCGGTGTCGGCAGTGCTCACCGGGGCGAAGTTGACGATCACGGGCAGCTTCGACGGACTCAAATCTCCCGCGACGATCGTGCAGATGCACAAGAGTCCCAACCGTGGCATGCGCGGACCGGTGATCTTCGACCTGACGGCGTCGGCCGGCACGAGCGGTATCATCAGCGGATTGATCGATCTCACAGCGGCGCAGATCGCCGACCTCGAAAAGGGCCGCCTCTACGTGCAACTGCACAGCGAGAAAGCGCCCGACGGGAACCTGTGGGGCTGGTTGCTGCCGCCGGAGGGAAAACGATGAACTCGTCCTCTGTCGTGTCCGCTGCGGTATTCGGCCTGTCCGTCGCGGTCATCGCCGGCCAGCAGGCGCCGGCGTCTGTCTTCACCGCCGATCAGGCGGCCTCGGGCCGGGCCGGCTACACAGCCAACTGCGCGAGCTGCCATCGGCCCGATCTGGCCGGCCTCAACGAAGCGCCGCAGCTGGCCGGCGCCGACTTCCTCAACAAGTGGCGCGCCCGGACGACACGCGATCTCTTCGAGTACACCCAGAGCGCGATGCCGCCCTCGGGCGAGAACCTTGGCGCCGATCAGTATCTCGCGATCACCGCGTTCATCCTGCAGGCCAACGGCGCCGCGCCCGGCGCGCAGCCGATGACGGCGACGACCACGGCGCCGATCGGCAGCGTCGCCACGGGCGCCGCACAGACGACGGCCGGCGCGGGCGCGACACAGCCTCAGGGACGCGGCGGTCAGCCCGCCGTTGGACGCGGCGGACGGGGCGGAAGCGACGACCCCGAGTCGGCGGGTCCCGGGCGCGGCGGGCGCGGCGCGGCTCCGGCGGCGGGCGTCGTCGGCCTCACGGTGTCGGGCGAGGTGAAGAACTACGTGCCGGTCACCGACGAGATGCTGCGCAACCAGGACGCCGGCGACTGGCTGATGGCACGCCGCAACTACCAGGGCTGGAGCAGCACTCCGCTGACGCAGGTCACGCGAGACAATGTCAAGGATCTGCAGCTCGCGTGGGTGTGGGCGATGAACGACGCGCAGACCAACGAGCCGACACCCATCGTCCACAACGGCGTCATGTATCTCACCAATACCACGAACATCGTCCAGGCGCTCGATGCGAAGACTGGTGAGTTGATTTGGGAACATCGCCTCGGTCCGAACGCCGTCACCGGGATGGGTGCGATGCGGAACATGGCGATCTACCAGGACCAGGTGTTCGTGGCGACGACGGATGCGCGGCTCGTCGCGCTCGAGGCCAGGACCGGTAAGAAAGTGTGGGACACCCGGATCGCCGAACGCTCGAAGGGCTACACGAACACGGCCGGGCCGATCGTCATCAAGGGGGTCGTGGTGAACGGGCTGGTCGGGTGCGCCCAGTTCGGCAACGACGGCTGCTGGATCAGCGGGTACGACGCCGCCACCGGCAAGCCACTGTGGAAATTCAATACGATCGCAAGAACGGGACAGCCCGGCGCGGACACCTGGGGCACCCTCGCCGACAACCTGCGCGTCGGCGGGGAAACCTGGATTGCGGGCAGCTACGATCCGGATCTCGATCTCATGTACTGGGGCACGGCGCAGGCCAAGCCCTGGATGCGGGCGAGCCGCGGCGCGACCAACTTCGACAACGCCCTGTACACAAGTGCGACGCTGGCGCTGCGGCCGAAGGACGGCACGCTCGCGTGGCACTACCAGCACGCGCCCGGCGAGTCGCTGGATCTCGACGAAGTGTTCGAACGGGTGCTCGTCGACATCGGCGATCAGAAAGTCGTCTTCACAATCGGAAAGCCCGGCATCCTGTGGAAGCTCGATCGGCGGACGGGCAAGTTCCTCGACTACAAGGAAACGATCTTCCAGAACGTGTTCGAGTCGATCGATCCGAAGACCGGCACGCCCACCTATCGCGCTGACATCCTCGAGCAGAAGACGGGCGAGTGGGTGCCCGCGTGTCCGAGCACGGAAGGCGGCCACAACTGGCAGGCGATGAGCTATCACGCTGGCACGGGTCTCCTGATCATTCCGCTCAGCCAGTCGTGCATGGAGATGAACGGCCGCAAGCTCGAGTTCACGAACGGATCGGGCGGCACCGGCGCCGACCGCCGCTTCTTCGAGATGCCGGGGAGCGACGGCCACATCGGCAAGCTCGCCGCCTACGACGTGAAGACGATGAAGGAAGTGTGGAGCCGCGAGCAGCGCGCGCCGTTCCTGACCGCCGTGCTGACGACGGCGAGCGGGATCGGGTTCGTGGGCGATCTCGATCGCACGTTCCGCGCCTTCGACGTTCGGACGGGCGACACGCTGTGGCAGACGCGACTCGGCACGGCAGTGATGGGCTATCCCGTTGCGTTCAGCGTCGGCGGCCGCGAGTACATCGCGGTCACGACGGGCGCGCAAGGCGGCGGGAGCCCAAGGATGGTGCCGCGCACGATCGCGCCGGATATTCGACCTGCCCAATCGGGGAACGCCATTTACGTATTCGCGCTCCCTGAACGATCCGGCCGAGCGGGCAGCGGAGGCCAGTGATCCGGCCACAACGCAACCACGAAAACACGAAGCCACGAAAAAGAACGGTTAGGTTTTCTTCATGCTTTCGTGTCTTCGTGGCTATGCTTGGATTCGTTCTTTTTGCAGTACGTGGGGTCCGGCTTTAGCCGGACCTCGACGTTCTAGCCGGCGTCACTTCTTCCACCGATCCGACACCCACCGCCCTGCCCGGCGGAGCGACTCGACATATCCGCCCATCTCGTAGTGGCCCAGGCCCTCGAGCGCGTCGAACCGGATCGGGCGCCCCATCTTCTCCAGCGCGCGCGCGGTCCGCTCGGCGGGCGCGAACGGCACGACCTGGTCCTCGCGACTGTGGATGATGTAGGTCGGTATCGTCGCCAGCGCATCCAACGCTTCGTCGCCGGTCGACGCCGCCATCGCGATCGCCGCGGTGAAGAAATCCGCGTGGCGCGACGCCATGAACCAGGTGCCCCGGCCGCCGAGGCTGAACCCGGTGACGAGGATCCGGCGGCGATCGATGCGGTAGTCGGCCAGGACCTGGTCGAGCAGCGCCATCACGGCCCGATCTGCGATCGGGTCGGTCCATGACTGCGTCGGGCAGTCGGGCGCGACGATGATCGCGTTGAGGCCGTCGAGGCCGCGGGCGACCACCTGCTCGACGAAGGCGGCGCCGTAGTACGGCATCCGCGCGCCGCCGGGATGCAGCGCGAGAACGAGCGGCCGCGGATCCTGACCGTTGTAGCCGCGCGGAATCGCGATCGCGAACCGCATCGGCTCGCGACCCTCGATGGGAAACGTCGATCGATGCAGCCCCGGCCGCGCCGGCTGCGCCGGCTGGAGAAGGCCGAGGATGGCCGCGGCGATCGTCAGGAAGAGCGGCATCGCGTTCGTGGTAACGGCGACAGTCTACCGCGGTCGAACCGCGCGTGGTTGTAGCGCGGGTCCTGAAAGAGCGGGACGCGTTAGTCGCCCGACCCTGATGTGTCGTGCGCTCGAATGCGCTCGACTACAAGATTCATGAACGGCTGATCATGATCCGGCGCGTACATCCGCCGCAACACGGCCAGGCGACGCGCGGTCCAGTCGTTCGCCTCATCGTCGGGGAGGCCGGCCACCAGCAGGGCAACCGCCGTGTCGAACATGTCGCACGCCATGCATAGGCGATCAGCCCCCGAACGCTCCGTCAAACGGTCGCGATACCACGCCTCGGCGTCGAGAATCCTGTGGATCTCACTCCGCGGCACGTGCGACCTCCCGCCAGGCGTCCTGCACCCTCAAGTCCACCGCCCACCGTTCGATGTACTTGCGATCGAGATCGCGAACCGACGCCACCAGCAGTTCCACGTCCCGGCGCTGTAGTTCGGATCCGCTCTCCCGCATCCACACGAGCTTCGACAGGATCAAATCCTCCGGAGCCACCAGCCAAACGCTCATGCCGTCGACAACCACCGCGCGGCGGCGACGGAATTCTTCCAGACGATACGGTGTTTCCTTCCGAACGATCAAATCCACTTTGACGAGGAACTGCGTGATCCGGAGAGTGTAAACACTCGCGTCACAGGCTAGGTCATTTGATGCCGGCTGACGTGGATCGCCCAGGGAATAACATTTGTCCGAGTTTCGTGTTTTCGTGTCTTCGTGGCTGATGCGAGCGGTGGCCGAACTCGCTGAGGATCGTCTCCAGCACCGGAAGCATCATCCCCGCCCGCTTCGCCCGAATCACGAGGTCCCACATCGGCTCGAATTTCTTCCAGCCTGCCGCGTACGCCGCGTGGCGCAGACCCGAGAGGACGCTGTCGTGCGCCGCGGCGCCGCGGGCGATCGATCGCCACCGATAGAAATCATGATAGGCCCGCCGATAGCCGCGCTCGAGCGCGGCGGCCGACATCCGAGCGGGCCGGAACACTGCGTGGCGCGTGTCATACAGGTCCCAGTTCTCCGTCGTGATTCGGTCCTGCGCGACCATGCGGCTGTGCAGCGCGGTGCCCGGGTACGGCGTAAGGATGTGAAATGTCGCTGTTTCGATGCCGCGTTCGATCGCCCAGTCGACCGTTCGCTCGAACACCGACTCGTCGTCGCCGTCCATGCCGAACACGAAGCTGCCGTTGATCATCACGCCCAGGTCGTGCAAGCGATCGGTGGCCTGCGCGTAGTCGCGGCGAAGGTTCTGGTACTTGTGCTGCTCGACGAGATTCGCCGGGTTGAGCGTCTCGAATCCGACGAAGAGACTGCGCAGGCCGGCCGCGACGGCCTTCTCCAGAAGACCTGCCGACAGCACCGCGTTCACCGTGCCGGCCGCTTGCCAGAGCCGGCCCATGCCGCGCATGCCATCGAACAGCGCAGTGGCGAACCGCTTGTCGCCGAATAGATGATCGTCGAGGAAGTACAGGTGCCTTCCCGGCAGCCGTTCGATCTCGGCGAGCGCGGCATCCACCGTCTGCGTGTAGAACGATCGCCCGCCTTCGAAGAAGGCCTCCTTGTAGCAGAAGTCGCAGACGTGCGGACACCCGCGCGACACGACGATCGAGTTCGGCACCAGGTACAGCCGGCGCTTGATCAGATCGCGCCGGATCGGCGGCAGCGCGTCGAGCGTTCTGACTTGCGATTGGTAGATCCGCCTCGTCTGCCCTCTCCGGAAGTCGGCGAGAAACTGCGGCCACGTATCCTCGCCGGGACCGAGAAAGATCGTGTCGGCGTGCGGCAGCGCTTCTTTCGGCAGCGACGTCACGTGAAGGCCGCCGAGCGCGACGTGCGCGCCTGTGCGCCGGTAGTGATCGGCGATGCGATAGGCGCGGTACGCCGACGTGATGTAGACCTGAATCACCACGAGGTCCGGCGTGTCGCCGAGATTGAGCCGCTCCACATGCTCGTCCTGGATCTCGATCTCGTCGTCGGGACTCAGGTACGCGGCGAGCGTCGCGAGGCCGAGGGGCGGAAACAGCGAGGTACTTGATCGGCCGGAAGAACGGGCTCGTCGCTTCCGTCAGCGCCGGCAGAATCATCTTGACGTTCATCGGCAGGTCTCACCGAGCATCATGACCGAGATTTCACGCTCTCGCGGTCCGTCAAGCTCCACGAGGAACACGCGCTGCCAGCGTCCGAGTTGCAACCGGCCGTCGACGATGTTGAGGCAGGCGGAAGTGCCGAGCAGGAGCGCTCGGCAATGCGCGTGGCCGTTGACGCGCTCGTCGGCGGTGAGGTTCACGGTCCGGACCGCCGGATCGTCGTGCCGATACGCGGTGTCCTGCGGCGCGGTCTTCTCGAGCAATGACGCGAAGTCGGCATGGAGCAGCGGTTCCTTCTCGTTGACAACGATCGCCGTGGTCGTATGAAGACTCTGGACGTTGACGAAGCCAAAGCGAAGGCCCGCTTCGGTCACCAGCCGTTCCAGGTAATCGGTGAGATCGAAAAACTCGGTCGCAGTCACGGTCGGGATCCGCAGTGATCGGTGCTGGCAGGTCGCGTTGGGCACGAGCGTCTCCATTCGAAAGCCTCCTTCAATGTCACGAAGGATGGACTTCGGAGGCGCGGAAGTCTTCAGCGGCTTGTGAGCGTTGGGTGAGATGAGCGTGAGGGGCGGGAAAGGCTGGATGGGCAGGATAGGCTGGATGGAAAACTCCTGCCCTTCCTGCCTATCCTGCCCAGGGCCGGCGCGTCAGGCCGAAGGCGAGACCCGCGCCGAAGAACAACCCTTCCCCCATGCCGATCAGCGCGCGCGTGATGGGACCGAAGTCGGGCTCGCCGATGATCCGGCCGAGCGGTGTGAGCGCCGCCTGGGATCCCTGGGACGCCTGGGCGATGGCGTGAATCGTCCCGCCGACCAGCGGGCGGCCGGCCGCCGACAGCGCCAACGCGCCCAGCCCACACGTGACGGCCGTGAGCACCGCCACGCGCAGCCGTCCGCGGCCGCGCGGCGCCGCGAGTCCCCCTTCCACGCGGGACGTGGCGAGCGCGTAACCCAGGCCCGCTGCTCCGCCCACGACCAGGCCTTCGAGTCCGCCGCCGGTCGCGACGTGGACGCCCACGAGCTCCGCGAGCGTCAATCGTCCCAGCCACTGGATCGACGCGCCCGCGAACCCGCCGGCGACGGCGGCGCCGCCAATCAGCGCGAGCGTGCGCTGCGATCGCGCGACCGCTTCCGCGATCGACATGCCGGCGCCGATTGCGGCGCCTCCGATCGCCCCACAGCCTGATCCGATCACGGCGAGCACGGGCAGCACGGCCAGAGGCGCCGCACTGCCCGGCGCGGCGACGAGCAGAAGTCCGCCGACGACGCCGCCGATCAGGCCCGCGATGCCGCCGCCGATCGACCCGTTGGCCCAGCGCGAGGCGACGAGGCGACCGGCGCGCCGCAGCCGCAGCGCGATGAGCGCAACGGAGACGGCGAGCGGGGACGGCTCGCCGATAATCGCAACGGCGCTGGCATTCGGCGAATCCCACCGCGTATCACGCAGCAACGCTCGCGCGTACTCATGCCGCGGACGCGTGCCGAGACGGCGCAACGCTTCGGCGGTCCCGAGCGCATGCAGCATCTCGGCGGCTTCGCGCTGCGCTTCGTCATCGTTGGAGGTGGTGGGCGGCTGGGTCAGGCGCTCCAGACAGCGGTTCGAACCCTTCGACTCGCGCGCGCTCGAGCTCGCTCAGGGCAGGCTCCCCGACTCGCTCGCCCTGAGCGTGTCGAAGGGCGAGCTCGTCGTCGGGCTCCTCGACCACGCCGTCGAATACGAACCGGTACCCGTGCCGCGAAATCGTGCGGATGAAGCGCGGCTCGCGCGAATCGTCGCCGAGCGTCCGCCGGATCGTGCGGATGGCCTGACTCAATGCGCTGTCGGAGACGACCACGTCGTTCCACACGTGATCGAAGATGTCGCGCCGATGCACCGCTTCGTGCCGGTGCTCGATGAGATACACGAGCAGATCGAAGTAGCGAGGGATCAGCGCCAGCTCGACATCCTGGCGCACGAGCGCCCGGCGCTGTGGCGAGACGATGAACTCACCGAACCGATAACGGGGCACAGCCTCGCAAGATCAAAGACTATAATCGAGCCCGCACTTTCTTGCGGAGGTTGGGCATGCTGAAAGCTCTCCGGCTCGCCGTTGCCTTCATCGCGGTGTCCACGCTGCCCACGCTGGCGCAGCAGAACGCCTCTCAGCTCGTCAACCTCCGCCACTGGTCGGGCCAGGGCGTGGCGCCCGTCTACGAAGGCTTCGACATCAACGCCGACGGCTCCTACAACATGTGGTTCGGGTACATGAACCGGAACTACGAAGAGGAGATCGACATCCCGGTTGGCCCCGAGAACACGTTCGAGCCCGGCGGCGATCGCGGACAGCCGACGCATTTCGTAACCCGCCGGCACAAGGACGTGTTCAAGGTCACCGTGCCGAAAAATTTCGGTAATCAAACGCTGATCTGGAAGCTCACGTCGCACGGACGCATCGATCAGGTGGTCGCCACGCTGAAACCGGTGTGGCAGATCGATCGCCAACGGACCACGCGCGGCGGCAACAGCGAAAAGGTCAGCTCGAACCTGCCGCCGGTCGTGAACGTCCAGGTGTCGAATCAGGATGCAGCGAGCGCGACGCTGAGCGTGTCGGCCACCGACGATGGCTTGCCGAAACGCCGCGGCACCAGCGAAACGGTCGGCATGACGGTGCTGTGGGCGAAGTATCGCGGACCCGGGTCGGTGCAGTTCGCGGAATCACAAACCAAGCTTGCGGGCGGCAAAGCGACCACGACCGCGACCTTCAGCGAGCCCGGCGAGTACATCCTGCACGCCGTCGTGGACGACGGCTCAGGCGAGTCGGCCGGCAATTTCGGTTACCACTGCTGCTGGACCAACACGCAGGTGAAAGTGACAGTGAAGGGCGCCACGATGACGGCGCGCGCCGCCCCGGCCACGTCTTCCCAACCGACGTTCGCGAAGGACATCGCGCCGATCTTTCAAAAGAGCTGTCAGACGTGCCATCACCCCGGCACCTCGGCGCCAATGTCTCTGGTCTCGTACGACGACGTGCGTCCCTGGGCACGCGCGATCCGCCAGCGCGTCGCCAATCGCGAAATGCCGCCGTGGCATCTCGACAAGACGGTCGGCGTGCGCCGCTACAAGAACGACATCTCGCTGAGCGATGACGAAATCGCCACAGTCGTCCGCTGGGCCGATGGCGGCGCGACGCAGGGCAATCCTGCCGACATGCCCAAGCCGCTCACCTTCAGGTCCGAGGGCGAATGGTTCATCGGCGAGCCGGATCTGAAGGTCACGACGCCGAACGACTTCGTGATGTACCCGAACGGTCCCGACTGGTGGATCGATCAGTACGCCGACGTCGAGATCACCGAGGACCGGTGGATCAAGGCGATGGAGATCAAGCCGAGCAACCCGAAGATCGTCCATCACGTCGTCATCTACGTCATCGAGCCCGACGCGCCCGAGGGCACGCCGGAAACGGGCGTCCAGCTGCACGAGTACGCTGTCGGCAAGTACGGCGACATCTACGGCGAGAACACCGCCCGGCTGCTCAAGAAAGGCACGCGGCTGCGCTACGACATGCACTACTTCGCCATCGGCTCCGAGCAGCACAACAAGACGACGATGGCGTTCAAGTTCTACCCGAAGGGCTTCACGCCGAAGTACCAGGTGCGCTCGCAGGCGATCCGCAACATCCCGAACGACGACCTCGAGGTGCCGCCGAACACCGTGGTTCGCACCGACGGCTACTTCCGCCTCACCCGGCCCGCTCGAATCGACGCGTTCCAGCCGCACATGCACATGCGCGGAAAAGGATTGACCGTGGAAGCGATCGATCCGACGACGAACCGGACCCAGGTTTTGAGCTCGGTCGATCACTTCGACTTCAACTGGCACATCAACTACGTGTACGCCGACGATGCGGCGCCGCTGCTGCCGGCGGGAACCGTGCTCCACTTGATCGGCATCCACGACAACACGTCGGCCAATCGCCGCAATCCGGATCCGAACATGTGGGCGGGATTCGGTGAACGGAGCGTCGACGACATGCTCCAGGTCTGGCTCAACATCGTCTATCTCGACGACGCCGAGTACACCCGGCTCGTCGAGGAGCGCAAGGCCCGGCCCACCTCGACCAGCAGCGCGCAGCCGAACCAGCGTTAACACCCTTATCGGACGCGGCGTCTTCTTCTGCGAAGGCCGGCCCCACGAAGTCGTACGTGGGGTCCGGCTTCAGCCGGACCGTCGGCGAAGGTCCGCCCAAAGGCGGACCCCACGTACGGTAGACGGAGGTGTCCGATGAGGAAGAAAGCGACGCTGCTGACAGTCGCGCTCTCGGTAGTAGCTGCCGGGTCAGTCGCCACGCGCGCAAGCGACCGCGTGGCGGTCTACGGGAAAGTGGACCGCGTGGTGCTGGAGCCGAACGCCGACGCGCCGACCGCAATCCAGGTCTGGGGCGTGTTCTCGATCGCGCAAGCCAGAAATCCCAACGACTATCAGCCCGCAGCCCGCGGCTATCTCTACTACGCTCTCCCCACCAAAGCGGACCTTGCGCGCCGGGAGTGGGCCGACCTGAAGAGCGTCGCCGGCACCGGCACCATCGTCGCGTTCGGATCCCGGTGGGAAAGCGTACCCCAACTACGACAACCGAGCGAGCCGCCGGCCAAGCCTGATCCCTACTCCATCAACGCGGGGCTGACGAAGGTTCACGGGAGGGTTGAGTACGGACCGATTCGCGCGCTGCTCGAGTTCAATCGGTAGGCCGTCATGGGCGGCGTCATCGTGATCGCCATTGGCGTCTGGTGGAACGCCAATACCGTGTCGCACATCTTCATCCACCGCCCGTTCTTCCGGCGGCGCGCGGCAAACGAATGCTGCGCCGCGCTGCTGACCTTGGCGCTCGGCATTCCGCAATCGCTGTGGCGCGATCGGCACCTCGCACATCATCGCGGCGCACGGTATCGGCTGCGCGTCACCCGCGAGATCGCGCTGCAGGCGGCGCTCGTCCTCTCGATGTGGGCTGCGATGGCGGTAATGACGCCGGTGTTCTTCACCGCGGTCTACCTCCCTGGCTATGTCCTCGGGATGCTCCTCTGCGCCCTGCACGGTCATTACGAGCACGCGAGAGGCACCACGAGCCATTACGGCCGTCTGTACAACGTGCTGTGTTTCAACGACGGGTATCACGTCGAGCATCATCGGCACCCGTCGGCGGCGTGGTCGGCGTTGCCGGCGTTCCGCAATCCGTCGGCGCGCGCCAGCGCCTGGCCAGCCCCGTTGCGCTGGCTCGAGCCGGCGGCGAGCAACCTAGGGGACGGAGGTTGGCTGGCGGCTCTGGAACGCGTGGTGCTGCAATCGACTCTACTCCAGCGGTGGGTGGTGGACGCGCACGAGCAGGCGTTGGAACGGCTGCTCGCGGCGACGCCGCTCCCACGACACGTCGCGATCGTCGGCGGCGGGCTGTTCCCTCGCACGGCGCTGATCGTCCGGCGCCTGCTGCCGCATGCACGAATCACGATCGTGGACGCGAGTCTGCCGAATCTCGACCGCGCGCGAGCCATTCTCCAGGACGACGCCATCGACTTCGTTCACGCCCATTTCATGGCCGATGTTCAGCTCAAATGCGACGTCGTCGTCTTGCCGTTGTCGTTTGACGGAGACAAGTCCGCGGTCTACGCACGGCCACCGGCCGCGACGGTCATCGTGCACGACTGGCTGTGGCGCAAGCGCGGCGCCAGCCGCGTGGTCTCGCGGCTGCTGCTGAAGCGAGTGAACCTGGTGCACGGATGCCTGTCCTGAGCGCAGTCGAGGAAAGAATCGCGGGTACGGCGGCTGCCCTGGCTGTGAGCCGGATCGCCGCGCTGGCCGGGCACGATCTGGTGGCGTCTTGGTGGGCACCAGCGGCGTATCTCTGGCAGGACGCGGCCACAGTTCTCGTGTACGCGGCGATCGACCTCGCCCTGCGCCCAACGCCTCGTATCGCCTGGACGGTCTACGCAGGGTTCGTCGCCTACGTCGCGCTCGGCGTGCCGGTTGCGCGCGTGATGTCGACGCCGATGACGTGGACGATGTGGCGAGCGGCCGGCGGTGCGCTCAGTGATTCGATTTGGATGTACGTGACAGTATCGAATCTGCTCTGGATCGCCGCGGTCATGGCCGTCGCCGTCGTCGCTCCGTACATAGCGTCAGGATCTAGGCGGACCGCGAAGTACGTGGGGTCCGGCTTTAGCCGGACCTACACCGGCGAAGGTCCGGCTAAGGCCGGACCCCACGTACGGGGTCTTCTCGTCGCGCTCACCGGATTGGCCGCACTCGGCCCCACCGCCGTCGCTCGCGTCGACACGCGCGGGTTGGATCGCAATGCCTGGTCGGCGCTGGTGGCGAGCGCGCTCCCGCGAACAAACCCGGCGACTCTGACAGGGCGGCCCTATCCACGTCACGACTGGCGCCGCGGCCTCCACGCGGAGCCTCCAACCGACGATCTCTCGCGATTCCGCGGCGCGGCGGCGAATCGCAACGTGATTCTCGTCAGCCTCGAATCGACGGCGGCGCAGTACCTGTCCCTCTACGGTGCCGGAGACGATGTGATGCCGAACCTGTCGGCGCTCGCGCGGTCCGCGATCGTGTTCGACGACGCCTACACGGTCTATCCCGAGAGCATCAAGGGACTGTTTTCGATCCTGTGCTCGCTCTACCCTGCCTTCGACCGCAAAGCCGACGGCTACGCCGATGTGCCGTGCCGATCCGTCGCGTCGCATCTGGCGAATCGCGGCTTTCATTCAGCGCTGTTTCATTCCGGCCGCTTCGCCTACCTCGGCATGGACGCCGTCGTTCGCAACCGCGGCTTCGACGTGCTCGCGGACGCGGGCGACATCGGGGGCGATCACGAATCCAGCTTCGGCGTGGACGATCGAACGACCGTTGCCCGCGCCTTGACCTGGATCGACACCCTGCCGCGCGGCGATCGGTTTTTTCTCACTTTTCTTCCGATCGCCGGGCACCATCCCTACGAGTCGCCAGACGCCGGTCCGTTTCCGGCACGCGACGAATTCGGACGCTATCGCAACGCGCTCCGTTATGGAGACACGGCCCTCGCCGATCTGATGCAGGGAATTGCCGCGCGCGGGCTCGACGAGCGCACGCTCTGGATCGTGCTCGGCGATCACGGCGAAGCCTTCGGCCAGCACGACGGCAACTTCGGTCACACCTTTCAGCTGTACGAGGAGAACGTCCGCGTCCCGTTCCTCATTGCCGCGTCCGGTTTGATCCCGCGTCAGATCCGCACACGCCGCGTCGTGAGCCTGATCGATACCGGGCCAACCATCCTCGACCTGCTCGGCATGCCGAAAGACGATGCCTATCAGGGCGCGTCGGCGCTCACGAGCAGCTCGCGCATGGCGCTCTTTTTCGCTGACTATTCACTGGGATTGCTGGGGCTCCGCGACGGACGCTTCAAATACATCTACGAGCTCGAGTCGAGGCGTTCGCGCCTGTTCGATCTGCATCGCGATCCGCTGGAAGCCAACGACATCGCCGCCCAGCGCGCGACGGACACGCGCTGGTACGCCGAGACGCTGCGCGCCTGGTCCGCCGCTCAAAGAGTAAAGCGTGCGATCTCAGAATCGACATGGCGCGTGCAGACTTGTAAGTAGAACAGGACTGCGGCAGAGGTCGTTCGACTGTGGCTCGAAGGTGGTAAGATTGCTAGTCCTCCTCCGGGCCCTTTTCCGACAGCCACACTTCCCAAGGATGGTTTCACGATGCGTACGGTTCGCTTTACACGATATGCCCTTGTTCTCTTCGTCATCGGCGCCGCCGCATGGGTGCTGACGGGCGGCCTCTTCGCGCAGGGACGCGGTCAACGCGGCGCGGGACACGATCGCGTCAACGGCCACGAAGCCGCGGCCGGCGAAGTGATCGTCAAGTACCGCAACCCGAAGAACGCGGCCGAACGCGCGCAAGTCGACGCCATCGTCGACGCTGAGCAGGACGACGAGCTCGGCGACAGCAGCGGTCGCGTGCGCCACATCAAGTCGCGCCGCTTCGACGCGGCAACGCTGGTGGCGTACTTCAACGGCGCCCCCGACGTCGAGTACGCCGAACCGAACTACATCCTCTACGCGATTCAAACGACGCCCACCGATCCGTCCTTTGGACAGCTGTGGGGCCTGTTGAACACTGGACAGAATGTCGGCGGCGTCGGGACGCCCGGCGCCGACATCGACGCCACGCTCGCGTGGGACACGACCACCGGCTCGGCGAATGTCGTCGTCGGCGTCGTCGATACGGGCGTCGATTACAACCATAACGATCTGGCCGGGAACATCTGGTCCGCGCCTTCGGAGTTCACGGTGAACATCGGCGGCGTCAACATCACCTGTCCGGTCGGCAGCCACGGGTTCAACGCGATCAACAAGACCTGCAACCCTCTGGACGATAACAATCACGGCACCCACGTGTCGGGCACGATCGGCGCGCGCGCCAACAACGGCACGGGCGTCGCCGGCGTCAATTGGACGACCAGCATCATGGGGCTCAAGTTCCTGGCCTCGAACGGCAGCGGCTCGACCACCGGCGCGATCAACGTCATCGACTTCGCGATCAAGACCAAGCAGACCGTCGGATCGGCGGCGAACCTGCGGGTGCTGTCGAACAGCTGGGGCGGCGGCGGCTTCTCGCAAACGCTGCTGAACAAGATCAACGAGGCGAACGCGGCCGACATGCTGTTCGTCGCGGCGGCGGGAAACAACGGCGCGAACAACGACTCGACGCCGTTTTACCCCTCGAACTACACCGCCTCGAACGTCGTCGCAGTGGCGGCGACCGACAACAACGATCAGCGTGCCTCGTTCTCGAACTACGGCGCGACCACCGTGGACCTCGGAGCGCCCGGCGTCTACATCCTGTCGACGACAATCGGAAATAGCTACAGCTACTTCAACGGCACGTCGATGGCGACGCCGCACGTCTCGGGCGCCGCGGCGCTCGTTCTTTCGAAGTGTGCGTTGAACACGGCGGCCCTGAAGAGCAACATCCTGAACAACGTCGACCTGATTGCGTCGATGTCGGGGATCACGGTGACCGGCGGCCGGTTGAACGTCAACAAGGCGCTTATGGCCTGCAATGGCGCGCCACCTCCGCCCACGCCGGCGGCCCCGACCGGTCTGCAGGCAACCGGCGGCAGCGGCCAGGTGTCGCTGACCTGGAATACCTCGTCTGGAGCCACCAGCTACCACGTGAAACGGGGGACGACGTCGGGGGGGCCGTACAGCGTCACGGTCGGCACTACGCCGAACACCAACTTCACTGACAACACCGCCGTAAACGGAACCACGTACTACTACGTTGTGACGGCGCTGAACGACAACGGTGAAAGCGGGAATTCGAACCAGGCGTCGGCCACCCCGAGTGCGCCGCCGGCGATCCCGGCCGCGCCGACGAATCTCGACGCGACAGCCGGGCCGGGCAAGAAGAAGATCACGGTGACATGGAACGCGTCGACTGGCGCGACGAGCTATCGGGTCTACAGGTCGCCGAACGGTAGCACTGGATGGGGCCAGATCGCGACTGTGACCAGCACGAGCTATCAGAACAGCGGGTTGCCGAGTCGCACGACGTACTTTTACAGAGTGACGGCTGTGAACGCAGCCGGCGAAAGCGCATTCTCGAACGTGGATTCCGCCACCACGCAGTAACCGAGATCACGTCGCCTTGGTCCGGCTGAAGCCGGACCCCACGTACGACACGGTACCCCACGTACTCCACGGTACGTGGGGTCCGCCTTTAGCAGGTTGCTGAAAAGCCAGCAACCTGAAGTTTGAAGTCAGAAGTCAGAAGTCAGAAGTGCAGAAACTGGCCAGTATTCGTCTACTTCAGACTTAACTTCAGACTTCAAACTTCAGACTTCTGACTTCAGGCTGCGTTTTGTCGCGGTAGGGACGCCGGTCAACCCGACGCCCCCCGCACAGATCCGTACGTGCAGGATTGCTGCATACGGCTCCTACCTTGGATGCATGGCGTCAAACCGCACGTTCGGATGTGGATGCAGGATCTTGGCGCTCGGAATCCAGCAATCTACCAACCGCCAGAACCGATCCCACGACATCTGGTGCCGCTGACTCCGTCGTCGGAGTGCGCGGTACCACCGCCAGATGACCTGAGCCCGAAAGCTGTTCAGACTATCCATGTTGCCGGGAACCGCGTGATAGTTGAAGTAGCCCTGTACAACGGACCTCAACCACCTCCCGACGTCGACGACCGGCGCGTGCCAGCGTCGCCGAAGCTCCTCCTTCAGCTCTGCGAGCTTGGCGGAGAGGCGTTTGCGGATGGTCTTGCGTTTGACGATGAATCGGCCGGCCTTCCGGGTCGTCCCACACAGGTGCGTGAAGCCCAGAAAGTCGAACGTCTCCGGCTTGTTCTCGCCGCGCTGCTTTCGGTTGACGGCTGCGTGGCGCCCGAATTCAATCAGGCGCGTCTTGTCCGGGTGAAGTTCCAGCCCGAACGCACGCAGGCGGTCCCGCCACTCGGGGAGGAACCGCTCGGCGTCGGTGCGATGCTCGAAACCCAACACAATGTCGTCGGCGTATCGAATGACGATCATGTCACCCGTTGCCTGACGTTTGCGCCAGCGTTGGACCCAGAGATCGAAGACGTAGTGCAGGTAGATATTCGCCAGAAGCGGTGACGCCACCGCACCCTGCGGGGTACCGACCTCTGTCTTCGACCAGATGCCGTCCTCCGATACCCCGGCTCTGAGCCACTTTCGGATCAGGCGGAGTACGCGGCGGTCGGCGACCCGGTGCTCAACAACCTTGACCATCCATCCGTGATCGATCGACCCGAAGAAGTCACGAATGTCTGCGTCGAGCACCCAGTTCACCCGCTTCCGCATGATCCCCACCCAGAGCGCGTCCAGCGCCTGGTGCTGACTGCGCCCGGGACGGAACCCATACGAGAACCCCATGAAGTCCTGTTCATAAATCTGGTTCAGGACCATGACCACGGCGTGCTGAACGATCTTGTCCTCCAGGGCGGCAATGCCCAGAGGACGCGGCCGTCCATCGGCCTTGGGGATGTAGGCTCTCTTGGAAGGCTGCGCACGATACGTCCCGATGTGCACACGGCTGTGTAGCTCCCGCAGCCGCGCGTCGAGTTCCGTCTCGTATTCCTTCCACGTCACGGCGTCCACGCCAGGCGCAGCGTCCCGCTTGAGCGCGTGGAAACTGTCCCAGAGCAGCGCCACCGTCGCATGGTGAAGAAGCGCGGTGAACTGTATCCGTTTGTCCTTGCGTGCGACTTCCCGCACACCAAGCAAGCCGCTCGTCGCGCGAATCCGGCTCTGTGTCCGGAGCGCGGTCGTTTGCTCGATGTTCTCCGTGGTCGGTCGCCTTCCCTCCACGCCCTCCGCGAGCGGATGTCCGCCGTTGTTCGGGCGCTTCGTTGGTAGTATGCGACCGTCCGACTCCCCACCGACGTGCATGTCAGGCGTGCGGCTCATAGCCTTCCCTGACCAACCCACATCCGACCGACGACCGCGGGTGTCGATGGGGTCTCCCGGTTCTCGCGCGTGGAGTTTCCATGCATGCGCGGGGTCTCAGACTGCGCGGAGTCGGGCAGAGACTCGCGATAACGCCCCTGTCCATATGGCCTTCCGCCTTGCTGAACGACGTTGGCACTCCGGTCGCGATTATTTCGCAGCTCAATACCCGGCCTACATGTGCCCCTGTCAACGCTTCGATGGCAACCTCGCGGTTGGCCATGCATGACTCGGGGTCAGGATGGATCGCTACTCCCTTCCTGTGTGACTCTTGCATTCACGACTCCACGCCGGTTTATCCCGGCGCACTCAGCAGCCTGTTAGGCGGACCTGTAGGCCCGGAGCACGGCATCTACATCGTCGCGGCCGATCGGGACCCACTTCGGATCGAGTCGTTCCCCCGCCTCGAGCAGCAGCCGCGCGGTCGTCGCGAAGTCGCCCCGCTTGCACTCCCACCCGTGCAAAGACCCGTACAGACATTGCCCAAGAGGCGGCCCTCCGTACGTCGGATCGGGCACGTTGAGCGGCGGATTGTGCTGCAGCAGCCGGCGGACGAGCGCCGCGTTGCCGTGAAAGGCCGCCCAGCGGATCGGCTCCCATCCGTCCACTCCGCGCGCGAGTGGATCGAAGCCCAGATCGAGCATCAGCGTCACCGCCGCCGCATCGTTCGCGTGAGCCTTGTCCGCGATCAGACGCATCTGATCAGGTGTCAGGTTCGCCACCAGATCTGGATGCGCGGCCGTCACGGCCTCGGCAGCGCCGCGATCGCCTCGACCGCACGCGGCGAGAAGGCGCTGAGCAGGCGACGCGTGGGCGAGGAGCAGCTCGAGGATGTCGTCGTAGCCCAACTGAACGGCGACATCGAGCGCCGTGACGTTGTGGTCGAACACCCAGCGGTAGACGTCGCCGCGGTGATCGCCGATTTCTTCGGGCGTCGCCGGCCGCTTGCCATCGTGCGCGACGGTGTATTTGCCGTGCCACGTGCGATGGTCGAGCGCTTCCGGGTCGTCGCGCAGGCATCGCTCCACGAGGGCCGCATCGCGCAAGCCGACGGCGATGAAGATGTCGAACCAGGCGCCTCGCGCGATCAGCATCCGCACGACATCCGGCGCGTCTCGCACCAGGTACTGCGCCGGCGTGGACTCATGATCGACGTCGCGCGCGTCGATGGCGGCGCCATGGTCGAGGAGATACTGCGCGATCTCGGTCGTCGTGGCGCAGTGCAGCGGCGTCTTGCCGTCGCCGCCGCGGGCATGAACCAGCGACGGATCGAGCTCGACGAGCTCGCGCAGCCGATCGAACATGCCGAGATGCGCGGCCGCGAACACATCGACGATCGCGCCGCGGGCGATGAGCGGCGCGGCTTCCTCAGGCGTGATGCCGTGCTCGAGCAGGCCGAACCCGCCCGCCCACCATGCACTTTTCAGATTGAGATCGGCACCGTAGGCCAGCAACACGTCGAGCATCGGCAGGTTCTTCGCCGCGCGTGCAACCGGCCGGCTGTTGAAATGGCTGATGGGGGCATTGATGGCCGCGCGCACCTCGTCGTGCGCCTCGAGAAGCGTGCGAACCGTCCCGGTGTCGCCGGCGTGCAAGGCGACGCGAAATCGCTCCACCGGCGTTCTGGTCGCGTCGCTCGCCATCGCGGCTACTCCGCCCGCAGCGCCACCACCGGATCGACGCCGATGGCGCGGCGCGCAGGCAGCCACACGCCAATCAGCGCCACCAGCGTCAACACCACCGGGACCATCACGAACACGAGCGGATCGCGCGCGGTCACGCCGTAGAGCAGGTTCGCGATCAGACGCGCCAGCCCGAACGCAGATGCCAGACCGATGGCCACGCCGACGAGCGCGAGCCGCATGCCCTGAAACAGAATCATCCGCCGACACAGTTGATGTGTCGGCCCCGAGGGCAAGCCGGATTCCGATTTCCTGCGTGCGCTGCTCCACCGAGTACGCCATGAGGCCGTAGATGCCGATCGCCGCGAGGAGCAGCGCCGACGCGCCGAATACCGCCATCAGCAGCATGTTGAAGCGCTGGCGCGAAACCGATCGCGATCGCACGTCGGCCATCGATCGAACGTCCGAGACCGGCAGCCCGCTCGCCTGGCGGAGTTGTTCCTGCACCGCGGCGCTCACGCTGTACGGGCGCCATGCGGGTGCGGACGACCCACGCGATCGGCGAAATCCCGACGTTCAGCTGATTCGCCGCGTCCGGAATCTGCGCCTGCGGCACGTACATCGTCGGGCCGCGGTTCGCGGTTGAGGCCGCCGTCGCGGACGTCGCTCGCGACGCCGATGATCTGCCGCGGCGGATCGGTCATGAACTCGCGCATGCCGACGGCGCCTGAGTGCCCGATGACCAGACGCTCGTTCAGCGGGTCGCCTTCTTTGAAGAACTGCCGCGCGAACGCCTCGTTGACGATGACCACCGGCGGCGCCAGCTTGTCGTCGCGCTCCTGGAACGATCGACCGCGCTTCATCGCGATGCGGAAGACCTCGAAGTACCCGGGCGACACAGTGAGCCAGCCGCCGCCGCCGTGGAACGGCTGATCGGTCAACGGACGGCCCTGGATGACGAACCCGAGCCCGTAGCCGCCCTCCAGCGGCACGCAGCACGCGGCGCTGGCCACCTCGACGCCAGGCACCGCGCGCAGCCTTTCGACGCCGTCGCGAACCAGCCGCTCGACGGCATCCGCCGCGAAGAACCGCGGACTCTGCAGCGACATCTTCATCGTCAGCACGTTGGCGGTGTCGAATCCCGGCTCGACGGCGCCGAGCGCCACCGACGTGCGGATCAGCAGTCCGGACCCGACGAGCAGAATCAGCGCCAGCGCCACTTCCACGACCACGAGAATCGCGCGCGCCTTGTTCTGCCGGAAGCCGGTGCCCGATCGCCCGGCGCTCTCCTTGAATGTCGAGCTGAGATCGGTGCGCGACCCCTGAATCGCGGGAATCGAGTCCGAAGATGACGCCGGTGAGCAACGAGACCACCAGCGTGAAGAGCATGACGCGCCAGTCCAGGGCCACCAGCGCGCCGTTTTCGCCGACGCGGGGCAGGTTGGCGGTGTTGATCGACAGGAGCGCGCGAATGCCCGCCACACCCAGCAGGAGGCCGAGCACGCCGCCCACCAGCGACAGCACGACGCTTTCGGTGAGCAATTGCCGCACGATGCGGCCGCGCCCGGCGCCCAGGGCGGCGCGCATCGCAATTTCGCGGCGGCGTCCGGTCGCGCGCACGAGCAGCAGGTTCGCGACGTTCGCGCACGCGATCAGCAGCACGAAGCTGACGGCGCCGCCGAGGACGAGCAGCGTCGATCGAACCGTCCGCACCAGGACGTCACGCATGCGTTCGACGCTGAATCCCTGATTCGGTCCCAGCGCGTTGGGATATTTCGTCCGGAATTCTTGCGCCGACAGCTGCAGCTTCGACTTCGCCTGATCGAGGGTGACGCCAGGCTTCAGCCGTCCTGCGACGCGCGAAGTAGTGGCCCTGGTCGCCCGTGTTGGGATCGAATTGAAAGGGAACGAACAGCTCGGGTTCGCCATCGAAGATTTCGAGGTCGAACCCCGGCGCCAGGATGCCGACGACGGTGAACGGCTCGCCGCCGAGCGCGATCGAGCGGCCCAGAATTCCTGTGTCGCTGCCGAAGCGGCGAATCCAGAGGCCGTGCGCGAGCACGACGGTTTTTCCGACGTTCGGTCGGTCCTCCTCGTCGGAAAACGTCCGGCCGTGGAGCGTTGGCGTGCCGAAGAGACGGAAGAAGTCGGCGCTCACCTGTGCGGCGCGCAGCTGCTCGGGGATCTCGCCGCCCGTGTAGTTGACGATGTTGCTGCGATAGGCGGAGACGTCCTGCACGACATCGGCCTGCCGCCGCCAGTGCATGAACTTCGCAGGCGACGCGCCGGGTCCCGAGCCCTGCGGCGACGTGTTCATGAAGGTGACGATGCGGTCGGGATCGGGCGCGGCGATCGGCTTGAGCAGGACGGCGTTGACCACCGAGAAGATCGCGGTGTTGGCGCCGATGCCGAGCGTCAGCGCGGCCACGGCCGCCAACGTGAATGCGGGCGCCTTGGTCAGGGTCCGGATGGTGAATCGCAGGTCGGTCAGCAGCTCGTCCATGGTGTCTCCGGCCATGCGGAACGTGCGCTATGTACCAGTTCGTACGTGGGGTCCGGCTTCAGCCGGACCTACGTCAGGGATTAGACGCCCGAAACGCGGCGATGGGTGGGCTCAAGGCCTCGCCGACGCCGACACATCCACGCTGTTGACCCACACGGTGCCGGTGCGATAGCCGGGCTCGCCGGCGCCCCACACGGCGTGGAGCCGCCCCGCGGGATCGATCGCCGCTCCTCCGTAGTGACCGTAAAACGCTTTGAAACCCTGCGCCGACTTGTAGGCGGCGCCGTCGGTCCGATCGGAAAGCAGCGTGTCGGCGCCCCAGGTACGGCCGGCATCGGTCGAACAACGGGCCCACGCGTCGAGCGCGCCTCTGCGATCGTCCACCCAGACGGCGCATACGCGCCCATCCGTCGAGGCGGCGATGGCAAGGTAGTCGTGATCGGCCGCGTCGCCCGATTGCGGGCGGGGCGCGGCGCTGACCACCTGCGGCGCCGTCCACGTGCGGCCGCCGTCCGCGGAGGACTTGTAGAACAGGCCGTACGGTTCCTGCGGCGTCTTGCCTTCCGTGTACAGCACGTGGGCGCGGCTGCGATCGTCAACCGCGATGCTGATGCCGTTCGCCTTTACCGGACAAGAAGGGTTATGCGGGCAGCCGGCCGGAAGACGCGGCGATTGGCTGATCTCGACATCCGTCCAGGTGCGGCCGCGATCGGCCGAGTGAAACACGTGCAGGGTCACAGGCGTCTGCTTGCGCTGCGCGATGTCCGAGTCGGACATCGACGGCACCGCCAGCCACACGCCGCCGTCGGGTGCCACGGCCAGCGCTTCCGGCCAGAAGTGACGGCCTTCGCCGGGCACGATGGCAGCCGGCTCGGTCCACGTCTCGCCGCCGTCATGCGACGCGACGACCGACGGACCGGGCGCCGACTCGTACACGATGTAGAGATGCTGGCCGTCGCGCGACACCGCCAGCTCCGGTTTGTCGCTGACGCGGTTTGTCGTCACTGTTCGCGCCAAAAGCGTACGGCCGCCATCGCTCGAACGGGCGAGCCGCAGGCGGCTGCGCGAGCGCCCGCGCTCGTCCGGCGCCCAGTCCATGTACGACACGTAGATGGTACCCTTCGCGTCCACGGCGATGCGCTGGTCGAAATGTGAAGACGCCTCCGGCGTCACGAGGGTCGGCGCCTCGAAGCTGGCGCCGCGGTTCGTCGATCGCCAGAGCACTTGCTGCTGCGTGAAGTCCTTGTCTCTCGGCATCCCATGACGCCGGCCCGCCACGATGTAGACCTGACCGTTCGGCCCGGTGGCGAGTGCCGGCTCCCAGCAGTCCACGGAATCCGGCAACTGCTGTTCCTGCGATCGCGGTTGCAACCATTGCTCAACCTCGGCAGCAACGGCCGCCCCCGCGGCGAACAGCAGCAGCAGCAGTTCTGCTAAGGTTCGTGTCATGTCTGCCTTCGCCGTTCTGCGCGAATTTTTTCAGGCTCGGGGGACGTTTACCGACGACGGGCTCGCGCTCGCCGAATCATTGTTCGTGCCGCGCACGCTTCAAAGCGGCGAGTTCCTGCAGCGCGCGGGCGACGTATCGCAATTCGTCGCGTTTATTGCAAAGGCCTCCTGCGCAGCTACTCCATCGATGATAAGGGCAACGAGCACATCGTTCAATTCGCGGCCGAGACGTATTGGCTGGGAGACTCGGCGAGCCTGAAGAAATGCCGCCGGCGGCGGTAGCATCCTCCGGGCTCGTGGGTGTTTCATGGAAAGCGGCATGACACAGACGGCTGGAACCGGCTTGACGGGTTTCGCCCTGGCGCTCGTCCTCGTGTGCCCCGCCGCGGCCGTCGCGCAGACGCAGGCATCGGCATGGCGGGTTTCGGCAGGATATGAGTCGTTCGCCTTCCGCGATCTCGCCAGATCCAAGCCGCCAGTCGACGGATCGGCCGTGGTGTGGCGCGGGCAGGGACCGGCCCTGACGGTCGACTACGGCTGGCGACGGCAGTTTCGTCTCCATCGGTTCGAAGTGACCACGACGTCGAACCGCGGCTTCGTGTACGACACCGGCGTATCCGTGACGGCTCGCCCGTCCCGCGACAGCGCGTCGTTTCTGTTCACGCAGTACGACTACCGCTGGTATCTCCGCAAAGCCGTGGGTCTTGCTGGACTGCACGGCGGGGTCGGCGTCCGGGGCATCGGCGGACGTCGGACGCTCAGGCATAACTTCGGCGGCGGCATCGAGCTGTCGGACACCATCGTCACAGGCACAGGGGCGTTCGTCGCGGTCTTGCGATTCACACGCTTCGAGCGGTTCGAGCTGGAAGCCGAGTGGACCAACGGCTCGACGCTGGCGCACGGCAACCAGCACCACGTCGCCGACGTCACGGTGGATACCCCGAGCTGGGGCGGCGGCTGGCTCACCGAAATCGCCGTGCGCGGCGACGTGCGGTTGCGGCCGCGGTTGGCCGCGGTCTTCTGGGCCGGTCGCGACGGCGAAGGTCTGCTGTTCAATCACCGCTCGCATACGGCGACGCGCGCGCGGTTCGTCGTCGGTGTTACTTATGCGCGGTAAACGGCGGATCGGCCTGGCAGTTTTCGCACTCCTCGCGTTGTCCGGCTGCCATACCGCGTTCGGCCCGGATCCGCTGAATCACACCTGGCGCGCGCACGAAGGGCCGCGGGTCACGTTCTTCGTCCGTCCGGGATCATTCGCCGAACAGAACGTGGCTCGGTTGACAGAAGTTCTCGAGGATCAATTCACAGCGACAGTGACGGCGCTGCATCTGACGTACGCCGGCCATCTGCACGCCTACGCCTACAAGTCGCCGGCCGAAGCCAATTTTGAGTCCAATTACTCCGGCCGCGCCTATCCCGACACCGAATCGTTCCGGTTTGTTGCTGTTCCACCGGTGGGCGACAACCTGTTCGGCCTCATGTCGCATGAGGCCAACCACGTCCTCATCATCAACGGGCTGGGACGCGCCGGGACGTACTTCATGACCGAAGGGCTTGCGACGGCCGTCCTGTCCGAGACCTTTCATCGCGCCGGCCGGCATTTTTCCTTTCCGTGGACACGCAACAACCGCTCGCTGGTACCGCCACTGGCGCGGCTGGTTGACGACAACGAGTGGAACCGCACGCCATCGGAGATCGCGTACCGGACGAGCGCGTCGTTCCTGATGTTTCTGCTCGATACCTACGGCGCGGATCCGCTGCGCCAGATCTACGGCGCGTCGTCCAGGGAGTTCACCGAGCGCGTGCGCACCGCCTACGGGAAGACACTCGAGTCGCTCGAAGCCGAGTGGCTGCGTTTCACCGACACCTGGATCGGCTGAAGTCACGGCGAAAATGAGAACGCAGCTCACTTCGATGCCGGCCTGCCCTGAGCAGCGTCGAGGGGCTGGGCCGGGCACAAGTAGACTCCCCGCAGGATCCGTTCTCCCCCAGGGGTCATGCACGGCATGCGCAGTACCTCGACCGCTTCCTGCTTGTGCTCGTCGACAATCCGATCGTATTCACGAATGCGATCGAAACCGGTCGAGCGCATGATGATGCGCTCGTTCGTCAGGAACGAAATGTAGTACGCGTTCCAATAGTCCGTGATGCCGTAGCGAACACCGCGGTGGTCAGCGTGTCTCGGCGCGGCACGCGCCTATGAGACGGGTTGTCTCAATCGCCCTTCCCGAACAGCCAGCCGAAACTGACCGTGACATGCGGGCCGCTGAAGCTGTCGCGCAAGCCGATCGGCTGCGAGAAACCCAGCATTCCGTGGTAGCCGGCTTCGAGGCCAATCGAGAAGGAGCGCGCCAGGTGCATATCAACCCCGCCGCCGAGTTGTGCGCCGAACGTCGTCCGCACGGTGTCGGTGGAGGAGATCGTGCCCGGTGCGACGAAGCTGCCCTCGGCGAGCCCGAAGATCGGGCCGGCGGCCGCCGACACGTAGGGCTTGACGGCCTGCGCGTGAGTCCCCTTGAACGGGTTCCATCGTGCGCCGATCAGCATCTCCGCGGCGGCGACCGAGCCGGCGGCCACAGTGGTCCTGCTGACGATCGCGCCTTCCTGCACGGCCACGCCCGCCATCGAGAACGACATCGCCAGATCCTCGCGAACCCAGCGCGTGAAGCCAAGTCCGCCCAGCACGTCGGCGGTCGTCCCGGCCGTCACGAATCCCGGCTCGCGCCCGGCTCGCCACATACCGGTCACGATCTCGAAGCGATTGCGCCCCGACACGGCGTAACGAGGCTGCGACAGCGCGGGACCGCGCCGCTGCGTCGGATCCGGAGCGGCGGCTTGTCCGAATTGCCTCGGATCGAGCACCACTCGCGCGCCGTCGACGACTTCGGTCCGCGCGACCATCGATCCTTTGTCGCGCTCGAGGCGCACGTCGTACATCCCCGCTTCGACGGCGAGCTCCACCGCTCGTCCGCGCGGTTTGTAGAGTTCGACAACGAGATCCTGGCTCGCGGTCCGCACGAAAAACCGCCCTTCCAGGCTCTCCCCAATGACCAGCGTCGCCGTCGTCTGACGCACGTCGGTCATGACGACGTCGCCGGTGCCGGACATGCTGATGTCGTACGAGGGATGCTGCGCGCCGCCCTTGGTATCGACCGTTCGCCCGAGTGTTTCGTTGAACGCGAACTGGTAGGCCTCGTTGAGCGTCACCTTGCCGTCGCCGGACAGATCGGCGGCGCCGCGCAAACCCGAGACGAGGTAATGGGTGAAGTAGGACGCGCGGATGCGATCGGATTCCTGCGCCGCTTCGCTTTCCGAGCTCGACGTGAGAAATGCATGCCCACGCATGTCGGACGACTCGTCGACGAGGAACGGCGGCCGCTGCCGGCCGCTCTTCATGCGCGTGAACGCGCCCGACGAGCAGGCGTCGAGAACGGCGATCCGCACGTCGGCGGGAATCTGATCGAGCCGGTCGCGCAGGTTCCGGTAGCCGTAGCGATCGTCGCCGAGCAGCAGGCCGGATTCGTCGGCGTGGCCGGAGTAGTACACGATCATCTCCGTGCGCCGGCCGGCGCGCCGTCCATCGGTCACGCGCCTCGAAAGCGCGTCGAGCGCATCGGTCACGTTTCGCAGCGTCGGCTGCCTGAGAATCGTCTGGTTGGCGGGCGCGACGCCGCCGATGTCGACGAGGACGCGCGCGAAGCGCTCGGCGTCCGAGATCGCGTATTTGAGCTGCGGGCGATCGCGTCCGCCCGTATTCGCCCCGACGATGAGCGCATGGCGCTCCAGCGGCTCGGCGCTCCACGCCATGCCCGGCACGAACCAGGCGATCGCGAAGCCCATCATCACGACAGCGTTCCGTCTCATCATCGGCTCTCTTTCTGAAGCGTGAAGCCGGCCTGGTCGAAGCCGCGCGGCAGCGCGAGGCCGGGCACCGGTGCCTGCGCCCGTCTCTTCGCCACATCGCGTGCGGCATCCAGGACCGGGCCGGTGTCGAAAGGCTGCTCACCGGCCACGAAGTAAAACCGTTCCCAGCGCGGCGCGTTGTCGAGCTCGTACGCCTGATCGAGGAGGGTCGTCGCCTCGCTCGTCAACGCGACGGCGCGTTCACCGGCCGGCGGGAGATGCATGGTGACGGCCCCGTTGCCGTCGACGGACACGATCACGCCGAAGCGCCGCCCCGCGGCACGATAGCCGACGCGAATCAGATCGCCGGTGTGCGCGACGGCCCCGTCGGCCAACTGCTCGCTGCCTTCCGCGGTGCGGCGATACACCGCCAGCGCCGGCATGCCGCCCGCCGCGGCGCCTTTGATGCGATCCTCGGCCGTCGTTTCGGGCGGCGGCGCGATCGGCGCACTTGCCCGCCACACCACGACGGCGAGCACCGCGGTTACCGCGACGGCCGCCGGAATCGGCCATGCCATCGAACGCCGGCGCCCGTGCGTGCCACCCGCACCCAGCCGCGACTGCAGCCGCGCGAGCGGATCGCGAAGCGCCGCGTCCGACTCGTCGAGCGCCTCGAGGCGCCCACGAAGCTGCGCGTCGGCGGCGAGTCGACTGGCGATCGGAGCCGCATCGGCCGGCGGCAGCTCGTTCAGCCGATAACGCTCGAGCACGATGTCGGGAATTCGGTCTGCAGTCATCGCTTCATATCCTGCCGAAGCTTGTTCAAGCGCTTGCGTACGCCGGACACCGAGAGCCCGCACTCGGCCGCCACCTGTTCCAGCGTCAGGCCGTCCATGTAGTGCAGCACGGCCATGGTGCGGCTCGATTCCGGGTGTCTCGCAAACAGCCACTCGAGCAGCAGACGCGCGTAACTACCCCCGCCCGGCTCCTCGACGCACGCGATCTCCCGCAGTTGCTCATCGTCTGGATCCTCCGCCCGGCGGCCGCGATCGCGGATGCGGTTCAGGCACACGTTGGTCGCCATGCGATACAGCAGGCTGGACGGATACTGCCCGTGCAGCCGCCGGCGCCGCTCGACCAGGCGAACGAAGACGTCCTGACACGCATCGAGCGCTTCGTCCTCATTGCGGAGAAGCTGGCGGCACCGCCTCAGCACCATCGGTCCGTAACGGCGGCTGAGCGCGCCGACGTCCAGCTCCTCCATCACGTCAGGGATTTAACACCACAGGGCCGGCGATCTGTCACCGGGGTTCGATCTGAGCAAACGGCTCGCCCTTCGACAGGCTCAGGACGAGTGTGTGACAACCTTAAGCGTTTCCGTTTCCGTGTAGCGCGGCCCTTTCAGGGCCGCGGAGGACGCGGGGCTGAAAGCCCCGCGCTACACCGAAACAAAACCCTGACTAGTAACGAAACGCGTATTGCAACTTGACCAGCAGCTGGTTCGAGTCGAGCCGCCACCGATCGAGCAGGTCGCGCACGTTGTGGTTGTAGACGACGAAGAGATCCGCCACCGGCCTGAACGTCCACCGCAGCCGCGTATTGACGCCGACCGATTGCGACTCCGTGTCGTACTGCACGTAGCCGGCGATGTTCAGGTCCGACGACAGGTTGACGCGCGCCCGCGTTCCGACGACGGTTTCGATGAAGCTGCCGGCGGCCAGATGGCCGACGTTGCGTTCGCCCGAGAGCTCGATGGTCAAGAGCGGCGTCGGGTTCCAGGCGGCCGACCATTCGAATTGCCGGAGCCGCCCGTCGTAGAAACGCCCGAACGACCAACCGACTTCCGCGGACAGGCGGCGTTTGCGCGCCGTGCTGATCTCGGTTTCGTAGCGGCGCCAGTGGTAGCGGCCGGGGGCGATGAACAGGTTGTCCGCGATTTCGAACGGCTCGATGAGACGCTCGCCGGCCGGAACGACGGCGAGCTCGAACTGATCCCCGCTGCGGAACCGCCAGTGGAGTGGCGAAATGCCCACGTCGTAGCTCTCCCACTGCCCAGCGAGATCCGTCGCGACCGAGGTCCTGACCTCGTGCTCCATTTGCTGGACCGGACCGGTCGCGCGAAGGCGCCGGTTGTCCACGCCGAAGTTGTAGAGGTACACCGCGGGACGCGGCACGAAGCCAATCGAGGGATCGAAGTTGCGGCCGATCCGTTTGTAGGTGAAGGCGATGTCCCACTCGTCGTTCGGGTAATCGATCTTGAGCCCGTGCGCCGTCCGATCGCGGCCGGCACCCTCGCGATCCATCGTCAGGCCCCACAAGCCGACGAGAAAGTTCTTGTCGCCGCGGAATCGAGACGTGGCATAGGTGAAATCGGCTCCGCCAAGCCAGCTGCCCGACCGCCCGAGCGGATCGCCGACCGTGGCCATGGCGCCGATCCACGATTCCTGCCAGAGATTCTGTTTGACGCGGCCGACGGCCATCAGCGTCGGGTCCGGCACGACACCGGGGCGATCGTTCGTGCCGACGATCAGCCCTCCGAAGTTCGTCGCGCCGGCGCGCCCATTGATCTTGGCGCCTGCGATGATGGGCACTTCCTCACCCTCCACCAACCCGATGCGCCGGCTGAAATAGGGGACCACGCTTTCGTTCAAGCCGAGGCCGAACGCGAAAATGTCACCGCCTTCGAGAAAGAACGTGCGCTTCTCGGGAAAGAACAGCGGGAAGCGCGTGAGATTGGTCCGGCGGGTATCGACTTCGGTTTCGGCGAAGTCGGTGTTCACGGTCGCCGACGCGAGCACGTTCGCGCCCAGGCGCTGCGTGACGTCGAAGCTCGGTTGCCACTCGCCGTCCAGGCGTGCGTCCGGCGCGGGGACGCCGCCGCCGCCAGTCATCGACGGCCGCAGCGTCAGCCCGAGGCCGAGCGCGAAATCCGGCAGGCCGGTGAGGCGTCCCGCGCGGCTCGTCTGCGTGACCTGGAACTGCCGCCCCGCCGCGGCCCAGCGATCGGTTTCGAGCGCGCGCTGGATGCGGCGCTCGACGTTGAACTCCCACTCCCGCGCGTCGCGCTTGAAGGCGAGGGTCTCGATCGGAATCCGGATCTCGGCCGCCCAGCCGCGGCTCGATCGTCTCGCGGCCGCTTCCCAGATGCCGTCCCAGTTCGGATTATCGTCCTCGCCGCCCGGCTCGATCAGCGCGTCGTAACGCGCGCCCGACGGGTTCACCGCAAACACGTACCCGGACCGGCCATCGAGAAACGGACCGAGCACGACGCGGACGTGATCTTCGGAGAACAGCTCGGGGTCGCGCTGCTTGCTGAAGCTGACGATGCTCTCCGGATCGGGATCGTCGCACTCGATGCCGACGACGATCGCCTTTGAGCCGGCCAGGACGCGCACGCGGGTCGAACGGCTGGCGTCGGCGCCTTCATCCGGCTCGACCTGCGTGAACCGGTCGGCGATCTCCACGGCCTGCCACGCCGGCTCGTCGAGCACGCCGTCGATGGCCAGGCTCTCGACGAGCGCGCCGGCGCGCAGTTGCGGCGTCCGATCGCCCTGCGCGTAGAGAGGCCGTACCTCTTCGAACGCGGCCAGCAGAACAAGCGCGCGAACCGTGTTCATCGTGGCGCCGGAGTAGACGCGGTCCTGGCGGTTTCGGCCAGCGCGGCCTTGAATGCCGTGGCGAGTTTCTCGACCGGCCCGGTGCCCCAGTAGTGGAGAAAGTAGACCGCCGGCCGCGAATCGACCATGTGATGGTGGATGGCCACCACGTCGAGTCCGTTCTTGCGGAGCGCTTTCAACACCGGCGTGACCTCGCTGGCGACCATCGCGACGTCGCCGGCGATCGCGGCGTTCTCGTTGGTTCCGACAAAGGCCGCCCAGGTGTTGAGCCCCATGCGGGCGTTGATCGGCGCGCCCATCTCGGTCATCCTCAAATCGTCGCGCCCGATGGTGATCTTGTAGACCGCTCCCGACTGTTCGCCTTGCGTCCCGACAATCTGCGCGATCTTCGCCGTATCGATCGTCGTCTGTGCCGCCGCGGGCGCGGCCGGCGGGCTCGCCGGCCTGGAGTTCTTGCCGATCAGATCGATCGCCGGCTTGACCATGCGCGCGAGATCGGCCGGCTTCCCGTGTCCGTGGACGTGCATGTAGAACATGCGGGGCTCGTCCCAGAAAAAGTGATTGTGGAGCGCCGTCACGGCGAGACCGTTTTCGAGCAGCGCGGACATCACGGGATTGACTTCCTCCTGCGTCAGCACGAGGTCGCCCATCATCACGTCCATCCCGCCGGTGCCCTTCGTCATCGCCAGCCAGCCGCCGAAGCCGAAGGGCGTCGGCGTCTTCACGTTGGCCACGGTGACGGTGAGGTCGTTACGGGGAATATTGACCTTCAGCACGTTCGCCTTGTAGTCGCCTTGTTTGCCGAGCGCGGTGAGCACCTGCTGATACTCGGCAGGCACGTCCTGACCCGACGCGGTGGATGCACTCAGCAGCAACCCCGCCGCGGCCCCACACACGATGTGTTTCATCACGTCCCTCACGACTACGATCATGCACCATGTCCCTCCTGCCTGGCGCGCTGCAACGGCTGACGCGCGACGGCTGGCTGCTGTTCGCCACGCCGGTTCGTCCGGCTGTTCGCGTACGGCTCGCTGTCGGTCGTGCTGGTGTTCTATCTCGTCGGCGTCGGCCTGAGCGAACCGCAGACCGGCCTGCTGCTGACGCTGACGCTCGTCGGCGACACGGTCGTGTCGCTGCTGCTCACGACGCGCGCCGATCGGATCGGCCGCCGGCGCATGCTGATCGCCGGCGCGCTGCTGATGGCGGCGGCGGGCCTCGTCGTTCGCGTCGACCACGATGTTCTGGCTGCTCGTTGTCGCCGGCACGATCGGCGTCATCAGCCCGAGCGGCAACGAAGTCGGGCCGTTTCTGTCGATCGAGCAGGCCGCGCTCTCGCACGTCGTCACCGACCGGACGAGGACCGACGTGTTCGCCTGGTACACGCTCGACCGGCTCGCTGGCGACCGCGCTCGGCGCGCTGGCCGGCGGGCACCGTCACACGCGTGCTGCAGAACGCAGGATGGCGACCGCGTGAGCAGCTACCGGATGGTCGTCATGCTGTACGCCGCGCTCGGTCGTGGCGCTGGCGTGCTCGTTCTCTCGACTGTCGCAGGCGGCCGAGGCGGCGCCACGCGAGCAGACAGCGTGCGCCGCGGACGACGTTCGCCGGCTTGTCCGGCCTCGACCGATCGCGCGATGTCGTGGTGAAGCTGTCGGCGCTGTTCGCGCTCGACTGCGTTCGGCGGCGGCTTCGTCGTCCAGAGCTTCGCCGCGTACTGGTTCTACCTGCGCTTCGGCGTCGACCCCGGAACGCTCGGCGTCGATCTTCTTCTGGGCGAACATCTTGGCGGGCATCTCGGCGCTGCTGGCGTCGCGGCTCGCGGCGCGCTTCGGCCTGATCAGCGACGATGGTCGCCACGCACCTGCCGTCGAACGTGCTGCTGATCCTGGTGCCGCTGATGCCGACGCTCCCGCTCGCCATCGCCGTGCTGCTGGTGCGGTTCAGCATCAGCCAGATGGACGTGCCGACGCGGCAGTCCTACATCATGGCGGTCGTGAGCCCGGAGGAGCGATCGGCGGCCGCCGGCATCACGGGCGTCGCGCGCACGATCGGGCGCGTCGATCAGTCCGCTGTTCGTCGGGCTGATGTTCGCGCGGCCGGCGCTGATCAACCTGCCGTTCTTCATCGCCGGCACGCTTGAAGATCGTCTACGACCTGCTGCTCTATCGGGCGTTCGTCGCCGTCCGCCCGCCGGAGGAGAGGCAGCCGTGAACCGCGCGCGAGGCGTTGGCTTAAGCCAACGCTGACTTCTGCCGAGAATCAGGCTGGTACGGGCATTTCATGCTTGCGGCCATCCATCGAGCCGCATTAGAACTACCGGCACGACCGCAACGTGGGCGTAGACTTCGAGACTCTCAAGCGTTCCGTCGGGAGGGTACTGACCAAGCGAGCCGGTGGCGAAGTCGGCCACGGAACGGCCTTTTACGTCGGTGGCCCATACGTTCTGACAGCTCTGCACGTCGTTGCCGACGTGCGGACGACGCCGCCGCTCTTTCGTGAAGGCCTGATCCTCGAGTTCGGTGATCAGCGCTTTGACGCCCGCCAAGTCTCCGAGTTCTGGGATGCCCACGGCGACTGGGCTGTTCTCGAATGCTCGGCTCCACTTCCCCTTGAGCCGATCCCGTGTCGGCGAACGTCCACCACCGACGAGCAGTGGGATTCGTTTGCGTATCCCGACATCCACCCTGAAGGCAAGACGCTCAGGGGTCACGTACGTGACCCGCGCGCACGGCACCGGAACGCTGAGGTGCTGGAGCTCTTCTGCGACGATGCCGGGCAAGGTGCTGGAGCGCGGTTGCACGGAGCCTCCGGCGCGCCTTGCGTGATTGATGGTCATGCCGTTGGACTGCTGCGAAGTACAGTTGGTCGAGACGCTGCTCGACGGACAAGGACGCCCACAGCTCTTCACGCAGGCAGCGACGGTCTATGCCTGTCCCGCGGCTGCCATCGTCAATTGGCAAGCCGATCGGGGGCGTGCGATCCTGCCTGGCACCTGGGCACCGCCGCACATCGTCTCGAAGGAATTCATCGTGTTCCTCTCGTCCGCGGAGGGCAAGAAAGGCACGGTCAAGCTCAAACCGACTGTCGAACGCGCCTACGAGCTACTCAGCAAGACAGGACTTGCGGCGCCCGCGTTCGAGTCGGCACCACGCATCATCGCCTCAGAAGAGCGGCTGCTGGATGCCGTGCAAGCCTTGTGTCACGCGCGCGTGGTTGTGTTCGACGCCACGGACTTCGAGCCCGCGATCATGTTGCTCGCCGGCATCCGAGCGGTTGTCCGTCGGGGCGTGACGATCTTGAGCGTCGGCGGGTCGTACACGCTTGGAAAGCCTCTGGACATTCCCTTCAACGTCACCGACGCCAATGTCGTCGCCCATTCCAAAGATCAGGACCGATCGGGAGTGAAAAACTCGGTGAAGCTGCTCGCCGATCGGATTCGAGGCGGGCTCGACGAGGTGCAGTCGCCGTACTACCTCGATCTCCCTGTCTACGATGCGCTGCGACGACTACCGCCCGATCGCCGAGGCATCATCCCCAGTGAAGAGGGCGTGCTTGTCTTGTGTAGCTTCGACAAGGACTATCTGCGCGATGTTTGGCGCGAGAAGCTCAAGGACGGTCTCCAGCATCAGCGAGAACGTCTGCCGAGAGATACGGCGGTCGCAGCCAACGAGCTCGGGGTCGCACGCAGCCTGGATATCACGTCGGCTCGTGTCGTCTCGCAGGCGCTATTCGAAACGATCCGGCGGGCACAGTCGTGCGTGGCGGATCTGACCAACTGGCCCAGCAACGTGCTCTTCGAACTCGGCGTCCGCCTCGCAGCGAGCAGCGAGCGCACGGCGTGTTTGCTCCGGTCTGGGTGGGAGGCGACCGTCAACCCGGTTTGGCTCGAACAGTGCCGGAACCTGGTGTTACTGCTCGTGCCTTCCGATCACCACTACGATGCCGAACGGGATTGGGGAGAGGAGAAGGCATTTGAAAAGGTGTACGGACCGCAGGCGGTCAAGGGTAAAGGCGTGCTCGGCGGCAGCGTCTACTCGGCGGTGGAGCGCGGACTGGATATCAGAAGCGAGCACGCGGCCAGGCCCGTGTACCAGGAGCTGCTCGATTCCGCCGAGTTGTTCTCGCGCCCTCCAGGTAAAGGCGGGCGAAGCAAGCCTGTCGGCTTGTATCCCGGCCATCCCGAGCTTCCCGGCAAAGAAGAAGAGGCGGAGTTCGAACGGCTCCTGGCCGCTTGGTTCTACTTGAACCACAGGTACGAAGGCAAGACAACCGGGCCGACGAGTTCGGGGGCTGCGGCCACCGTCGTGATTGCGCAGAACATCTACGAACGCCATTCGCTGCGACTGCAGGAGCTGCCCAAGGTCGAAGAAGAGATCAAACGAGTGGCAGGCATTGCGGCCACGACCGTGCCTGTGCCGAAGACGCTCGAGGAGATCCGCGGAATCAAACGAACCGCGATTGCCTTGCGCAATCAGGGCGAGTTCCAGAGGTCGCTCGATCTGCTCGATGTGGCGCTCGCGGCACTCGAAAAGATGTCGAGCGAGGCTGGACTCGACGCGGCGCAAGTGATCGAGATTCGAGTCGAACGCGCCGACACATTTGGGATGAAAGGCGGCGTGTACCGCCGTCAGAACCGACTGCACGAGGCCTACCGTCAATACGAAGACGGCCTGAAGTTCGAGGAGGTCGATCGGCAGAGCACCTATAACCTCTCGAATGTCATCGCCCTTGGCGTCACCGAAGAGGGCATCTCTCCACGGGATCCGAAGATGCGGCAATCCATTGAAGCGGCAATCACGCTACTGGTCAGCAAGACCAGCGGCACGCGGACCGATGAATGGTGGGCATGGTCGGACTTGGGACAGCTCTATCTCTTGTCTGGCGATGCCGACCGCGCCAGCGCTGCCTATGAACGCGCGCGACGGACCGGTCCGAGCGCAGAGGAGTACGAGCGGCACATCGTCACGCTGAAGCGACTGCTCGAAGTGACGTCGCAGACCGCGAAGGACGTCGCCGCGGCGATCGAGAAAGTGCTCCCGGCACTCTCGAGCGACGCACCGGCCCACAAGAGCGCTGGCGCCTGATACCGCCGGCCTGTTGTGAGGCTGTCACTGGAGGAGGCATGGCGCTGGAGCGGCGAGTGTATGTGATCTCGGACCTGCACCTTGGCGGCGAGTACGGAGATGCCGCCACCAACCCTCATGAACGCGGATTCCGTATCTGCACCCACGTGGACGCGGTCGCCGACTTCGTCAATCGGCTGGCTGACTCTCCTCCGGCGCCGGTGCGCACCGAGCTGGTCATCAACGGAGACCTCGTCGACTTCCTGGCGGAGGACCCTGGAGATGCAGCGACGTGGACGTCGTTCATTGCGGACGGCGATGAGGCCGCCGCGACCTTCAGGACAATTGCCACTCGCGATCGGCGATTCTTCGACGCGCTAGGCCGCTTTCTCCAACGTGGACATCGGCTCGTCGTCCTGCTCGGCAATCACGACGTCGAGCTCGCGCTGCCAGCCGTCAGACGCGAATTCTGCCGGGTCGTCGGCGCAACGAGCGATTCCGATCTCGAGTTCGTGGATGGCGCTGAAGCGTACATCGTGGGCGACGCCCTCATCGAGCACGGCAATCGCTACGACGAGTGGAACGTCGTCGATCACCAAGGACTGATGAGACTGCGCGCGTTCCAGTCGCGCCGCCAACCGGTGCCCCGCCAGCGCGGGTTCGAGATATCGGCCGGATCCCAGATGGTCAGTACCGTCATCAATCCCGTCAAGACTCGATACCGGTTCGTCGATCTACTCAAACCTGAAATCGACGCAGTGTTTCCCATGCTCCTGGCGATCGCTCCGGAATCGCGACGGTATCTCGCCACGATTGCGACGCATCGCAGTCGAGCCGCGGAACATCGGTTGCCAGGGGCGGCGCTGCCCGCAGATCAGGACATCGCCTCCGTGGGCTACGACATCGATCCACTGCGTGCGGTGCTGGTGGGGCCGTTGAAAGGCGACCTGGACAGGTTCCTGGCGGAGCTCGGCGAAGCGCCAATTGACGCCCTTGCGACGGACGACCGGGAGGGAGACATCGCGTCCTGGACCGATCGCGCCAGCCAGGCGGTTGGCCTGAGTCGGTTACTGATGCCTCGCGTCGGTCGATCCCGTCTCGACGAGCGCCTGCCCGCACTGCTGATGGCGCTCAGGGTTTTGCGGACTGACGACACGTTCAATCGCCAGATTGAAACCCTGCCCGAATACGCGAAGGCCAGCCGCGAACTCGCCGACCACGGCATCCGATTCGTGGTCTTCGGACACACGCATCTGGCACGCGACGTCGATCTGGGAAGAGGCGCTCGATACTTCAACAGCGGGACGTGGGCCGATTTGCTGGAGGTGCCGCGCGAGATCGTCTCAGGTCCGTGGCATACGGCACTCGCCGCCCTCCGCGGTTACGCCGAGGATCTTGCCGCCAATCGGCTGAATCATCTGATACGGTTTGCCCCGACGTACGGTACGGCTCTATCTGGCTGAAGACGACACGATAATCGAAGGCACGTTGCGCGACTATGTGGCCGGGCAAGAGCTGTGATGATACGCGCGCCTGGTCCAGTCGTACCGCGGCTCTTCAGGGCCGCGGCCGGCCTCAGCCTGGCGCGGTTGGCGGACGAACTCCGCCGTATCCGTACGGGCGCTGATCTTGCGTTCCCCCGGTTGTGCACCGCCTGTTGTCGGCGGATGCCGAACGCCAGCTCACCGACGCGCGTCAGCTGCTGGCGTCGCTCCGCGATTCGCTCATCCGTTTCGGCGCCTCAGCCGCCGATGAGGCGACGCTCGCGCGCTCCATCCGCCAGCTGGACGAGTTCTTTCTCCTCGTCGTCGTTGGCGAATTCAACGCCGGCAAGAGCGCGTTCATCAATGCGTTGATCGGTCAGCCGGTCCTCCTCGAGGGCGTGACGCCGACCACCGATCGCATTCACCTCCTCGCCCACGGTCCCTCCCCCACCAGGCATCTCGGCGACGATGGCGTGGAGATGATTACGGCGCCCGTCGATGTGCTGCGAGACGTGCACATCGTGGACACGCCCGGAACCAACGCGATCATCCGTGAGCACGAACGGCTCACGTCGGAATTCGTGCCGCGATCGGACCTGGTGCTCTTCGTGACGTCGGCCGATCGCCCGTTCACCGAAACCGAGCGCGCGTTTCTGCAGGCGATCCGCGACTGGGGCAAGAAGATCGTCATCGTCATCAACAAGGTGGACATCCTGGAACGCGAGAACGAGGTGGAGGAGGTCGTGTCGTTCGTGCGCGACAACGCAAGGCGGCTCCTCGGCGTGAGTCCCGACGTGTTTCCGGTCAGCGCCCGTCTCGCGTTGAGGGCGAAGAGCGGTGAGCCGTCACTGTGGGCCGCCAGCCGTTTCGAAGAGCTCGAACGGTTCCTGCACGAAACGCTCGACGAGACCGCGCGCTTCCAGCTGAAGCTCGCCAACCCGCTCGGCGTCGGTCAGGCGCTCGCCGGCCGCTATGCGTCCATCGCCGCCGAGCGGCTGACGCTGCTCCACGAGGATCTCGCGCTGCTCGACGCCAGCGATCGACAGATCGCAGCGTATCGAGAGGATCTGGCGCGCGGGTTCGAGGCGCGGATGGCCGCGGTCGAGAACGTGCTGCTCGAAATGGAGCGGCGCGGTCATCAGTACTTTGAAGACACGCTGCGCCTCGCCCGCGTCATGGATCTCCTGAATCGATCCCGCGTCCAGAAAGAGTTCGAAGATCGCGTCGTCGGCAACGCCCCGCAGGAGATCGAGCGGCGCGTGACGGAGCTGATCGACTGGCTGATCGAGCAGGACTTCCGCGAGTGGCAGGCGATCACGGCCAAGCTGACCGATCGGCAGCAGAAGCACGAAGCGCGCATGCTCGGCGCGCCCGATGTCGGGACCTTCCACTCCGACCGCGGGCGCCTGATGGAGTCCGTCGGCAAGGAAGCGCAGCGCGTCGTGGACAGCTACGACCAGCAGCGTGAGGCGGCACTCATCGCCGACCAGGCGCGCACGGCGGTCGCCGCGGCGGCCGCGGCCGGCGGCGCGGCGTTGGGGCTTGGCACGCTGGTCACGGCCGCGGCGTCGACCGTCGCCGCCGACGTGACCGGGATCCTCCTGGCCAGCGTCGTCGCGGCCATCGGATTCTTGATCATCCCGGCGAAGCGGCGGCGGGCCAAAAGCGAGCTGCAGGAGAAGATCCGCGGACTGCGCACGAGACTGACCGAGGCCTTGCGACGCGAATTCGAGCGGGCGCAGGAGCGCAGTGCCGAACGGGTGGTGGCGGCCGTCGCGCCCTATTCGAGGTTCGTCAAATCAGAGGAGGAGCGCTGGAAGGCCGCGAGCGCGCAGCTGACTGCGCTTCGCGATCGAACGGCGGCGTTCGTTGCGGCGCTCGCCCAGCCAGCCCACCGCTGACGACACCGCGTCGCGCCTACTTTCCATCCAGCCAGTTCACGGGAACGACCGTCCAGCGATCCTGTCGACTGAACGCACCAATCAGCGTGCCGGCTCCACCGCCCAGAAGGACGCCGCCGAACCGCAGGCAGGTTGGACGCGCTGTGGCGCTGTTGGGAGCGTTCAGTCTCATGTGTCCGCTCCTTCCGGCGTCCCCCGCCTGGGAGACATATGACTGTGCAAGGAATTCGAGCGGCTCCGTTCTAAGGACATGACGCGTAGGGCGCGTCCGGAAATAAGGGCCCGTCCCCTTACCTTAGATGGAGCCTTCCCATGACGACACGACTCTGGCTGGCGGCCTGCCTTATTGCGGCCGCCACACTCGGTTTGCGACACGGCACACCCGTGGCCCAGGCGGCCCCGGATCAGGAAGCCAGCGGATCGACGCTCGACGACCAGGTCGATCTCGCCGTGACTGTTTACAATTCCGACATCGCACTCGTCCGGGACGTCCGCGATCTGCAGCTGCCGCGCGGCGGCTTCGACCTCCGCTTCATGGACATCGCGGCCACGGTGAACCCGGCGACCGTGCACTTCCGCTCGGTCACGGAGCCGTCGCGCGTGAGCGTGCTCGAGCAGAACTACGAGTACGACCTCCTCGAACCGGACAAGCTGCTGCGCAAATACGTCGGTCGCGACGTCATCCTGGTGCGCCGGCGCACGGAGAACGGTGTGACCCGCGAAGAAGAGGTGAAGGCGCACCTCCTCAGCTACAACAACGCCCCCGTCTGGCGAATCGGCAGCGAGATCGTGACCGGGATGAGCGCGGATCACATCAAGTTCCCGGAGCTGCCGGCGAATCTCTACACCCACCCGACGCTGATCTGGACGCTCGACAACTCCGGCGCCGCGAAACATCGCGTCGAAGCCTCGTACCTCGCCGGCAAGCTCTCGTGGAACGCCGACTACGTGCTGACGGTGGCTCGCGACGACAAGGCCGCCGACCTCGACGGATGGGTGACGCTGGTCAACGGCAGCGGCACGTCGTTCAGACGCACGAAGCTCCAGCTGGTGGCGGGGGATCTCAATCGCGTGCGCCAGGTGTTTTCGCGCGCGATGGAGATGAGCGCCAAGCGAGCCGACATGGCGCCGGCGGCACCGATGGAACAGGAATCGTTCTCGGACTACCACCTCTATACGCTCGGGCGGAAGACGACGATCAACAACAACGAGACGAAGCAGGTGAGCATGCTGAGCGGCACTGGCGTACCGGTCCGCAAGCGCTACGTCGTCGACGGTCAGGCGTTCTACTACCGCAACGCGCAGCATCCGGGATCGCCGGTAAAGGACGTCGTGCAGGTGTACTACCAGTTCAAGAACGAAGAGCGCGGCGGCCTCGGGATGCCGATGCCGGCCGGCATCGTCCGTGTCTATCAGGCAGACTCGAAGGGCGGCACGCAGTTCGTCGGTGAAGATCGCATTGCGCACACGCCGAAGGACGAGGAGCTGAACCTCAAGATCGGCAACGCCTTCGACGTCGCCTGCGAGCGCAAGCAGACCGACTTTCAGAAGACCGCGACCGGCGTCTACGAGGTCGAGTACGAGATCACGCTGCGCAATCACAAGGCAGCGCCGATCACCGTCGAGGTCAACGAGCCGATTGGCGGGACGTGGCGGATGCTGCGCTCCTCGCATCAGTGGGTTAAAACCGACGCATGGGCGGCGGGCTTCACGGTGCCGGTGGCGAGCGACGGCACGGCGGTCCTGAAATATCGGGTGCGGGTGACCTACTAGTGAAGTGCCACGGTGAGTGCCGGCATGTCGATCAGCCTCGACGACACAAAGGCACGAACTCCAAAGGATCCTTCGTGCCTTTGTGACTTCGGGCAGTGTTCGTGTACGGATGGGGTCGGCTGTGCGCCACTTACAGGCGACGTAGGCTACTGCTCGCAAAGGTATAATCCAGCGGCCGTTTCAACGTGACCGGATTACCTACTCGAATCGGCCGATACGAGATCACCAGCCGTCTCGGCGGCGGCGGCATGGGCGTCGTCTACAAGGCGCACGACCCGCACATCGGGCGCGACGTCGCCATCAAGCAGATTCGAGAGGAACTGGACTCGCAGGACCTTCGCGAGCGGATGCTGCGCGAAGTGCGCGCGTCCGGCCGCCTGCGACATCCGAACATCGTCAGCACGTTCGACATCGGCGACCACGAGGGCTTCCCGTTCATCGTCATGGAGCTCGTCGAGGGCCGGACGCTCGATGCGATTATCGCGGCGGGCGATCCGCTTCCGCTGCGCACGCGCCTCGACCTGATGGGGCAGCTGTGCGCGGGCCTCGCCGCCGCGCACGACGCCGGCATCATCCACCGCGACGTCAAGCCGGCGAACCTGATGGTGGACGCGTCGGGGACGCTGAAGATCGTCGACTTCGGCATCGCGCGGCTCGCGGATTCGTCGACCGCCACCGTGACGATCGGCACGGCGAACTACATGTCGCCGGAACAATGGACGGGCTCGGGCATGGACATCCGCTCCGACATCTTCGCTGCCGGCGCGGTTTTCTACGAGCTGCTGGCCGGCCAGAAGGCGTTTGTGGCCAAGAGCCTGCCGGAAATCTGCCAGCGAATCGTGAACGATGCGCCCATCCCGCTCGAGACGCTGACCGACGGCCTCGATCCGCAGATCATCGAGATCGTCAACCGGATGCTGAACAAGACGCCGGCGAACCGGTTCGACTCGCTGACGCCGGTTCGCGCGGAGCTGCTGGAAATTCACAAACGCCTGACGAAGGCGGCGGAAACAGCGTTTGCGTCGACGGTTCGCATGCGGCGCGACTACCTGCTGGCGGCCGCTGCGGCGGCCACGGCCGCGCCCGTACCACTGGAACCTGGGATCGATCTCGCCGCCGTCGATCGGCGGCGCACCGCGCAGATCGAGACCCACCTCCGTCTCGCACGCGACGCATTCGAGCGCGGCGATCTGCAGCAGGCTGCCGCATCGTGCGAAGACGTGCTCGTGCTCAACCCGAATCAGACCGCCGTGCTGGAGTTGCTGAAGCAGGTCCGCCGGCTTCAAACGCACGGTACGGCTGAAAGGCCGCCGGCATCTGACGCGGTCGCACAGCCCGCTTCGCAGCCGGTTGTCCAAGCGGCTCCACCACCGCCGGCCGCCCAACCGGCGCCGCACCCGGTCGCGCAGGTCTCGCCTTCGTCGCCGTCACCGACGAGAACCGTGCGTCCTGTTCTCGCCGGCGGAGCGGCGCTCGCTGCGGTCGTGGTCCTTGCCGGATTTCTGATGTGGCGGCGCGAGCCCGTCGCGCCGCCGGCGCAGGTCAACGCGCCGCCGCAGGCGGCTGTCGCGAGCGCGCCGCCGCCGGAACCGGCCGCTCCACCGCCGGAACCGGCCGATCCGCCGCCGGAATCGGCCGATCCGCCGCCATCCGCTGTTGCGTCACCGTCGCCTTCGCCGCCAACAGCGAGCGCTCCCGCGCCGCCACCGGTCCAAAGCGTCGACAGCGGTGCGGCCACCCGTTCGAACGCGGCTGATTCGTCGCGCACTGCCGCGCCGCCTCGCGCCCCGGCGCAGTCACGCGTCACGCCGGCACCGACTCCGCCTCCCGCGGCTGCACCGGTGCGAGTCGGCGGCGCGATTGCTCAGCCTCGCAAGACGAAAGAGGTCAAGCCGAGCTATCCGGCAGCCGCGCAGGCGGCCCGCGTCCAGGGCGTTGTCATTCTCGAGGCCACGATCGGCACGAACGGCAAGGTTGAGGAAGCAAAGATCCTGCGATCGATTCCGCGGCTGGATGCGGCGGCGCTCGACGCGGTGAGGCAGTGGGAGTACACGCCGACGCTCCTCAACGGCGTCCCCGTTCCGGTGATCATGACGGTGACGGTGAACTTCGAGTTGAAGAGCAATCCGAAGGTGGAAGGCCTTGATCCCGACGCGGTGACGAGGCTCCTCGGACCGCCCTCGTCCACGCAATCGGATTACGCCGGCGGCAGAATCTGGTACTACGACCGGCCCGAGGGGACGCTCACCATCTATTTCCGGAACAACCGCGCGTCTTTGCGCCGCCCGCAATAAAGGCGGCGAGCAGTGTGCCAGTAGCCCGCTCCCGCGCAGTCGGCGCAGTCATGCTTGCGCTGAGCGTCGAAACGATCGGTCCCCACGCTCAGGCCCGGCCCGCGCCGTCGGCGTATTACGTAATCCACGAGGGTGAGGCGTTGCGGGTGAGTGTCGACCGGCTGCAGACCACCGTAGCTCCACTCCTGGCGCCAGCGCGCCGCCGTTACGGCAGCGTCGCGCTCTCGGCTGCCGAAGCCGGCGAGATTCTCCGGGGGAACGAAGCGGCGCGCGATCAGGCGATCGCACGAGAGTGCGGCGTCCAGGGACGGTGTGGCGGCGCCATTCACGCGGCCGCGATTGCCATGGTCGCCGACGTGCAGCGGACAACGGAGCGCAGCCTGCAGGCGCTCCTGTCAGCAGACATCGGATCGATGCGCGGCACAAAGCTCGTGCTCGTGACGTCCGGCCTGCCGTACCGGGAGGAGCCCCGTACGCTGATCGCGCGCGTCGCCGATCGCGTCCGCGACGCAGGCGCTTCGCTCGTGATCGTCCGGCTGAACTCGTCAGTCCTGTACGCGGGCTACCTCCGTGACGCGGTCGATCGCCTCGGGGCGCGGGTGCCGCGCGCGCGGGTCGTCCGTGTTCTCGACGAACAGAAGCTCGCGGAAGTCGCAGAAATGACCGCGGAGGACGCCGCCAGCGTCCAGGCTGCGCCCGCTCCGCGCGAAGTCCAACCGCTCGCAGTCCCGCCGCCCACCGAGCATCCAGCTTCGCCGGCGGCACCGGCCGCCTCGCCCACCACCGGCGCGCGTCGCCTTCCGGCACGCGCGGACGCCGCACTCGACAAAGCCTCGGCATTCGTCGCCGACTTCGAGCGCACGTTTGCGGCAGTCATCTGGCACGAGGCGTACGTGCAGGAAGAGCGGACACGGCAGCAGTTCCGGTCCTCGGGCACGTCGTTCAACTCGCTGACGGCACGACGCCAGTTGGAATCGGAGCTGCTGTTCGTCTGGCTGCCCGCGGAGGCGACCTGGCTCGCCGTCCGGGATGTCATAGCCGTCGATGGGCGCGCGCTTCCCGCGGCGGAACGGCGGCTGCCCGCGCTGCTCGCCAATCCGACCGTCATGCTCGATCAGCTGCGCTCGCTGTCGAACGAGAACGGCCGGTTCAATATCGGCAAGATCGTGCGGACCTTCAACGAGCCGACGCTGGCGCTGTTGTTCCTCGACCGCCGCTACCGCTCGCGGTTCGACTTCTCGCGCGGTCGCGACGCGCGCGTCAACGGCACCCGGGCATCGGCGTTCGAGTTCGTGGAGCGGAACCGTCCAACGGTGATCAGAAACGGCGACCGCGATGTGCCGGCGCAGGGAACGCTCTGGATCGAGCCGGCGACCGGACGCGTGTTGCAGACGTCCCTCGAGATGGTTGACGAGACAGTCGGGCTGCGCGGCCGAGTGTCGGTTATCTACAAACTCGATGCGCGGCTCGGCACGATGGTGCCGATCGAGATGCGCGAATCGTACGTGAGCGCCGCCGGCGAACGCATCGACTGCACGGCGACCTACTCCGACTTCCGGCGGTTCGAAACCGCCGGACGGCTGGTCATCCCGCAGTAGACGACGGGAATGGCTCAACCACACAAGCCTCGCCAAGTCCGCATGCGTGGTGGGCTATACGCGAAGCCAGGTCGTCTTCTTCGAGGGCGGCCTGTTCGGATATTCGAATCTCGAAGGCACGCGCATTCTGAAGGTGTCCGAAGCCCAGTAGGAGCCGGTTACTACGGCCCAAAACGGCGGGCGTGGCTATTTCGCCATGTCCTTCGCCCGCGCGCCGCGCAGGATGCCCTCGACCGCGCGGTTCCCCTCGTGACAGGCGTACTCGTAGATCTGGTATGACGAATCCCGGTGGAGCGGTATCGACACCGTCCACGGCCGGGTGAACATCTTCGGGTCGTCGAGCGTCGCTTGGTACTCGATGGTGTTGGCGTCGATCGGCGTAAAACGTTCGACGACGTGGAGTGAGGCCGTCTGCGGAACGCCTTTGATGCGCCCGGCCGCCGCCTGCGTCGCGATCCATCCCTTGTCGTTGTAGTTCGTCGTGTCGACGACGAGCGTGTTCTGTTCCCAACGGCCGCGCGAGTCGCCGTTCCACAAGCGCACGGACGCGGGCGGATGCGGGCTGCCGTCGATGGGAATGATCCGCGCTTCGTGAATCATCTCGTAATGGATGACGACATAGCCGGGCGTCTGGACGATCTGATACGCGTTGTTGTACCCCGCGGGGAACATGCCACCCGGCACACCGCGCGTAATGCAGCGATCCCACACGCTGAGAAACTCGTACGAGTCTCCCTCGTGCTCGCTGGCATGTTTGCGCGCGGCTTCCGCCTCGGGGCGGAGCGGCACGCGGCCGTCCGGTGGATCGATCACCAGCGACGTGCGCCTCGTTGTGACGACGCGTTCGCCCGAATCGAACCAGACCTGGTTGTAGCTGCCGACGTCGCCGGGACGCGCCGGCGCACTGTCGGCGTCGCGCCGGCCGGCCGCCTGCCGCTCGAAGGCTTCGGCCTCCGCGGGCGTCAAGAAGGCTTTGTCGCCCAGACTCGCCGGCCGTTCGAACGGCGTGATCGTGGCGTTGGTCCAGATCCCCTGCAGGTTGGGTTGGCCGTCGGGCGTTCGCGGCGGAGTCCACGCGTTTGGCGCGCGAGTCGATTGCGGAGCGGCCGCGGCTCCAGCGAGCGCGGTCAGCACGACGAGGGCCAGCCCAACGTTTCGGTGCATCGGTCCTCCCGGAGCGCGGCCCATACGATACCACCGTCGCGGACCTCATTGACGGGTCAGCGTCGAGCCCGCGATGAACGGCCGCCGACCGTCGCACGGATCCGCGAGCAATGTGAATTGGACGGTGTTACAGCTGTTGCCGAAGGTAATCGTGTAATTGCTGGGGCTGCTCGGTCCGCTGCCGCCACAGCCCCATGCGAGCGTGACCACGAAAATCGCCGCCAGTGTGGTCCCTGCTCTCGATGTCATAAGTGCCTCCTGCCTTCCGCGCTATACGCGCGGTTCGGGCAAGAGTTGGGTCAGGGCAGGAGAAAAGCGCTCGGCGGCGGGATCACCAGGCGTAGTCGAGGCCGATGATCGGCGTGAAACGATCGCTCAGGCCGCCGCTCTTCGCAGGAACCATACCTGTGACGGTCACAAGCAGGTTGCCCCACACGTTGATCTTGCCCGTCATCGCCACCGTTACTGTATCTGCTCTTGCCACCAGCGGCTTCATACCCCCGTTTTGTTCGGTGCTGGTTGGTATCGTCTGGTTGAGTCTCTGTCGAATCTCGGTTCGCTGCATCTGGACATCCGTTGCCAGTGTCAACCGTTTCAGCACCGCCTTGTCGATTCCGCCCAACACGAAAAAGCCTCCAAACGGTCCGCAGGCATTGTCTGGCGTCTTGTTGCACCCGAGAGTAGCGAAGCCGATGTTCACGTGTGTGTTGACGATGGCCGAACTGCCCGAGGCGATCACCTGGAATTTGAGGCCAGCCGCACCGAGTTCGTTCCCGCTGTGAAGTCTCGCGTCTGTGGCAAACGCCAGACCGCCGGCGGATCGCTGCACCAGGTTCACCTTCGCCCTGATCACCGGATCGCCGAGGCCTTCGGCGCGGGCCACGACTGTGTTCGTTCCTTGCGACAGCAGGGGCCCGTTTGCCCCACCCCGGCGGAGCGTGTAGGCGAGCGATCCGTCCAAGGCGACGGACACGAACGGCATGAACACGCCCACGTCGATCCAGGACGTGACGCCGAAATTCAGGAAAACGGTTCTGAGCGAAATGTCCGCCTTGGAAAGAGAAACACGCTCCTGCAGGCGGAGCGGCGCGCTGCCCGGGATCTGTCCGATGGATTCGATGGCAGCCGTCGACATCGGCTGCCCATTCAGCTTGTCGAACGTGAATCGCTGATAGGCGAACCCGAAACTTACCTTGCCACGGCCGACGGTATTCGAGCGCTCTCCCACCTGTGAACCGAACGAATCTGCAGAGCGGCTCCACGTGCCAAGCGCCGAATCATAGGTGTATGTGAACCCGCCGGCGTTGCTGGCGGTCGGCAGGTTGGCAATCTCGGCCACGAGCAACGAATTCAGCACGAGCGCCCCTCCGTAGCTGCCCGCCGTCAGCGTCGGCCCGCCGTTGGACTGCACATCGCGCGTGGCCGGCGCGTACAGCGTTCGAAAGAATGCACCAACGCCACCCGTCGGCGTGGCAGGCGTCTGCGCGCTCGCCACCCGCGCGAACACGGTCAGCGTGAAGAACGCGGCCGCTGCGACGCGACGATACGGCATGGCGTTACATCCTCTACCGCGAGGCGGGCGCGCCGCCAGCCGGTTTGGTGACGGTCCACGCACCGCCCACCTTTTGCAGCTCGAACGAAATATCGTCTGACGTGTTCAACGGCCGACCGGCCTTCGGGACGAACCTCCGAGCAACCCGGCCCCGTACCGTGGCGGTGGACCCGGCCACCGAGATCGATAGGTTCTGGAATTCAAGCGCATAGGACTTGTAGTCTCGAAAATCAGCTGCGAGTTTCCGCTCCTGCGCAGCCGTCAGGAAGCGCACCACGCGCTTCACGGCCGGCGCGTCAAGACGCTCGTAGGCGGACTTGTACTCTGCAAGGACGGCGCGGATGGCGGCTTCGTCCGCGGCGCGCAGTGCAGCGGCGTTCTCGGCGTCGTTCGATGGTCTCGGAGCTGGCGCCGGTGGAGTCGCCGGAGGCGGTTCGGCAGGGCCGATCGCCGGACTCGACCCAATGCCGTTCTCACTGGGAACCGCTGCAGCCGGCGGCACAGGCCCTGGCGCTCTCTCCACCGGGTTCGTGCTTTCGGGCGGCGTCGGTGGAGCTGGGCTCACCACAGCTGGCGTATTCGGGGGGGATGCCGCAGTGGGTGCATGTGGGGGCTGTTGGCCCGGTCCGGTGTCGCGCTGCGTCGTCGCGTCCGCGGGTCGATCGATCGGCGGAACCGGCGCCTGCACCGGCGGCTTCGCTCCCGAATCACCCGGTGCGTTGCCGTTGGGATCGGCCGGAGCGGATGAATCCGGCAGTGAAGGCACCAACGGTAACTCCACGCCGGGCGCGACAGTGGCAGGTGGTTCCGGCCGATCGCGCCAGAGTCGTGGAAGCAACAGAGAACCGGCAGCGAGGACAACGACGGCGGCAGCGACCGCGCGCCGCCTGGAGCCGACTCGCGGCGTTTTCACACTCCCCACATCGAGCGAGGATTGGAGGAATGTCGTCGATGAAGGAGCAGATGCTTCGACAGCGACATCGAGCGTCGGCACCAGCGCGGCTTTGGTCTCAGTCTCGACCTCGACCCGGCCGTCGATGACGGCCTCCATGCGCTCCTGTGTTTCGGTCAGTCCGCGGCGCGCGTCGTCAACGGCCGCTCGCAAGGCGATAGCTTCCGGCGAAGTCGAATTGAGCGACAGCGCCCGGTCGACGATCAACGACGCCGCAGTCAGCGCGCCTCGCGACAGCTCATCGTGACCGTCGGCGACCCATCGCTCGATCTGTTGCCGCTCGAGCGCGGACCGGGCCGCATCGGCCAGCGCCGCCGCTTCATCGTGCCCGGGATCGAGCACCAACGCGCGCTCGCACTCTCTGAACGCATCGTCGTACCCGCGACGCTCCATGGCCGCATGCGCGCGAGTGAGATGCGCGTGAATTTCTTCGGCCCGAATCCGAAGCAGCTCCACGCGCTGCCTGGCGCGTTTCGGCGTCTCGACTTTGTCAGCGAGCGACGGAACCACGTCGGTGTCGAGGTCGGCCGAGTCGTTGATCTGCCGCTGTTCGAGTCGAAGGCGGACCGTGGCGATCTCCTGCGCCAGCGCCAGACAGTCGGCATACCGGCTGTCCGCTTTCTTCGCGAGGCAGCGGCCGACGATCGCCACGAGTTGAGGGTCGATGTCCTGGACGATGTGATCGAGTGGCCGCGGATCCCGATGCAGAATCTTGGTGAGAATGCCGTCGGCGACTCCACCGGGGAAGGCCCGCCGGTACGACAGCAACTCGTAGAAGAGCGCGCCCAGAGAAAAGATGTCGGCGCGCGCGTCAATCGGCAGGCCTTCCATCTGCTCGGGCGCCATGTAGTTCAAAGTCCCGACGATTCCGCCGAGAGTCAAACCGGCCATGCCGAGCCGGGCGATGCCAAAATCGAGGATCTTGACAGCATCGCCTTCGTCCACCATTACGTTGGCGGGCTTGATGTCGCGATGAATGATGCCGGCGCGATGGGCGTACTGCAGCCCGACGCACAGGTCCTCCATCCAGCGAAGCCGTCGTATGACAGACAGGGTCGCCTGCCGATGAATCATGTCGGCGAGCGTTTCGCCCTCGACGTACTGCATGGCGATGAACGGCTGCCCGTCCTGTTCGCCGACATCGAAGATCGTGACGATGTTGGGATGGTGGAGGCGGCCGGCGGATCGCGCCTCGCGCATGAACCGCTCGCGAGACGTCGCCGATTCGACCCCTTCGCGCATCAACTTGATGGCGACGAGGCGGTCGATCATCGGATCCCGCGCCAGCCAGAGCACACCCATACCGCCGGCGCCGATGGTGCGCAGAATTTCGTAGCGGCCGATCACACGGTGAACGGTATCCGTCACGAGCCCTGACGGCAGTCCTGCCCTCGATTCGTTGGGAGTAAGGAGCCGGCCCCATTGTAGCCCGTGGTGGATTCGCCGCCGACCCGCGGCATCCCCGCGGTCCGCCACGGCGGAGCCGCGGGCCGTGGCTGCAGCGGTTTCGAAATCGGTGTAGCGCGGGGCTTCAGCCCCGCGAAGCAACGCGGCCCTGAAAGGGCCGCGCTACACGGAAACCGAAAAGGCTAGGTGACCCGCAGCGCCTCGGTAGGCTCGATGCGCAGTGCGCGCCGCAGCGGCACGCTGCACGCAGCCGCGGCGACGATCAGCACGAAGGCCGCGACTGCGGCCGCCACCGTGTTGAGCTCAGGTCGCGCCCTCGTCCCGGCGTTCGACGTGGAACACCTCCACGAGGTCGCGCGACACGGGGCTGTCGTCCGGATTGGACGGCATCAACTCCCGCATCTGCTGCCACCAGCGCCGGCACACCGCCGTGTCCGCGATCGCCTTCCACCGTTCCTCGCTGTCGACCTCTGCGTAGGCGAAGAGATCGCTCGCGATCGGGTCGAGATAAATGGAATAGGTCCTCACGCCGTGAGCGAGGAGAACATCTTCCAACTCCGCCCAGATCGGTTGGTGCCGCCGGGCGTATTCGTCATGGCTGTCCGGGTGGACCGACATCCTGAACGCTTTTCGCATCGTCTCTTATCCATGCGCCGCTGACGCGCGAGCGGCGGCGTCGATCAGAGAGTTCGTGCGGACGGGGCCGGCCGGTGCGTCGCAAGCCGGCTGCTTATTCCGGCGCACCCTGGAGCAGCGGTTCGAACGCAGGCGTCTGTGCGCCGTTCTCCGTGCACAGCGCGTAGGTGCTCTCGCCCGCGGCGTACATGGCAACGCCGGCGTACTCGCCCTTCTTGTTCAACGCGAAGAACCGGATGTTGAAGTTTGGCTCTCCGCGCGTGTTGAGCAGGCGCTTCTCGACGGTGTTCGTCTTGATCCGGCGCAGCCCGTCGAGGCCGGCATCCTTCGGGTGCATGCCGCGGCGCATGTTCTCCACGATCAGGAACGACGTGAGGTTGTACAGGTTCGCCTCTCCGCGTCCGGTCGAACCAGCCGCGCCGACTTCGTTGTCGACGTAGAGGCCGGCGCCGAGGATCGGCGAATCGCCGGCGCGGCCCGGGATCTTCCACGCCAGGCCGCTCGTCGTCGTGACACCGCAGATGTCGCCGTTGGGACCGATGCCGTCACAGTTGATCGTGCCCCAGAAGCTGCCCTCTGGAATGAGCCCCTCGCGGACCATCTGGAGCCCGACGCGCTGCGCTTCCGAGACGCGTTTTTTCGGGTCGAGATAGTGCTCCGGATCCACGCGGCGCTTCCATTCGAGCCACAGCCGGCGCGATTTCTCGGTATTCAGATCCTCGATGGTGAAGCCCATCGAGCGGGCGAAGTCCTGCGCACCCTTGCCGACGAGCAGATGATGATCGGTGTTGTCGGCCACGGCCTTCGCGACGAGCGACGGCGTCCGCACGCCCTCGAGAGCCGCAACGCCGCCGGCGCGCCGCTTCGGACCATGCATGCAGCACGAGTCGAGCTGCACCACGCCCTCCGCGTTCGGCAGCCCGCCGTAGCCGATACCGGTCTCCTCCGGATCGAGCTCGGGGATGTTGACGCCGGCGATCAGCGCATCGAGCACGTCCGCGCCGGACGTGATCATCGCAAACGCCCTTTCGACGCAGGTTTGCGTGCCGCCGTTGCGGAACTTCGCGCCGCTCATGTCGGCGATCACCACCGGTTTGACCGTGCGCCGCGTCATCATCGTCGGCGCCTGGCCGAGTGCCGGGCGCGCCGCGACGACCGCGGCCGTTGAGACGGTGGAAACGAACGCGCGCCTGCTGATACGTGCGGGCATCGGAGCCTCCTGTTCGAAGCGTCCTCGGACGTCGACGTCGGTAGATTCTAGCCGGGGACTTCCAACTTCTAACTGCTGACCTCTGACGTCTGACCCTCAGTGCATCTGGAGTGCGGTTCTGTTCCAGCGTCACTCCAACTCGACCGTACTTCTTTACGAAAAGATCAAAGCGACGCAACGTGGATGAGATGTCCCGCCTTCAGACTTCCTCCGCAAAACCGAGGAGGCTGAATGCACAATCACTCACGGACGCCACGTCTCGATCGCCGCTCATTCTTGACGCGTTCGGCCCTTGCGGCCGGCGCCATTACGATGGCAACACCCTTCGAGGCCCTGCTGGCTGGTGGTCCTCCGCTCGTGCGCCGAGGCCGTGGCCCGAGCCCGGACTATGGTCCGCTGCAGCCAGCGATCGACGAAACGACGGGCCTCCCCCTGTTGCTCTTGCCGCGCGCTTTTAGGTACCTGTCATTCGGCTGGACCGGCGAATTGATGAACGATGGGATTCCGACGCCTTCCGCCCACGACGGCATGGCGGCGTTTCCCGCCGGTCACGGCCGCACACGTCTTGTTCGAAATCATGAAGTCGGTGACGGCCCTGATGCGTTCGCACCGGGCCTTGCATACGACGCGCAAGCCGGAGGTGGAACGACCACCCTCGAGTTCGACACGCTCCGCGGCGAGCTCGTAGGCAGTTGGGCGAGCATCAGCGGGACGGTGCGAAATTGCGCCGGCGGTCCGACGCCTTGGGCCTCGTGGTTGACGTGCGAGGAGACCACGCTCAGCGCGGGCGTGGGCGATCTCACCAAGAACCATGGCTACATCCTCGAGGTGCCGGCGATGGGAATGGGTATCCCGACACCGTACAAAGCGATGGGACGGTTTTCACACGAGGCGCTTGCGGTGGATCCGGCGACCGGCTGGGTGTACGAGACGGAAGACGCCGGGAGTACTTCCGGGTTCTATCGCTTCCGTCCACACTCGCCGGCCGCCCTGGGCGACGGCGGGATTCTCGAGATGCTCGGCGTCAAAGGCATATTTCAGTTCGACACGCGCACGAACCAGACCGGGGACTGGCACGACGTGGAGTGGCACGTCATCGACACGCCCGATCCTGATCTCGGTGCCCTCGCGCCCACGGTCTTCAGTCAAGGATTCGGCAAAGGTGCCGCTCGATTCGCGCGTCTCGAGGGTGCGTGGCCCGGACACGGCCGCATTTACTTTCTGTCGACCAGCGGCGGCAACGTCGGGCAGGGGCAGATCTTCGAATACGATCCCGTTGAAGAACGGGTGCGGTTGTTGTTCGAGTCTCCGTCCGCAGAGGTGCTCAACGCGCCGGACAATATGTGCGTCAGCCCGCGCGGTGGGCTCGTGCTGTGCGAGGACGGCAGTGGCATAGAGTTCGTGCACGGCCTGACGACGGACGGCACGATTTTCCGCTTCATACAGAACAACGTCGATCTTCGTGACACGCCGGTTGGACCGTTCAATCAGGACTACAGGGGGAGCGAGTTCGCCGGCTCCTGCTACAGCCCGGAAGGCAAGTGGCTGTTCGTGAACATCCAGTCGCCTGGCATCTCATTCGCGATCACGGGACCCTGGGGAAGCGGGGGGATCTAGCAGCGGGCTGCTAAGCCCCGAGCGATGAGCGTCGCCGACATAGACCGCGAGCACTGGCTGTGCCGGCTATGTCGGCGATGGTTGTCGCGACGTTCGTGGTCTCCCGCCCCGCGTTCGCGTTGAGCGCGCTCTTCACGAATTTTGTCGGCATCATCCGGACGCGCTGACGTCAGTACTCCTGATCCGTCGTCGTGGCGTACACGCCGCTGGTCCCGACTGCCGGCAACTTGCCCATGATCTTCGCGACCGTCTTGTACACCTTCTTGTCTATGTCTTCAGCGTCCCAGTTCGAGTGGACGTGCTTGACGCCCTGGCCGCGCCACATGAGGGCGCCTGTCTTCGCGTCGACCATGTCGATGGTGATGGTGTCGTACCGCCGATCGCGCACGTCGTAGCTCGTCGCGCCCCAGCCGCCGTACCAGTACGGGGAGCCATAGCCGCCCCAGTACCCCCCGCCGTAGTACGGCCAACCCGTGTTCCAGACGGTGACTTCCTGTCGCATCTCACTCGTCCGGCGGGGCACGATGAGCACGTCAGCGTCGTGATCGACCTGTGTCAAGCCTCGCGCCGTCAGCGCCGAGGTAATCCCGGCGATCACGCGCTGGTCGACTAGGGGGTTGTCGGATTTCGTTCCCGTGTCGACCGCGAACGTGCTCACCGACGAGAAGTTCTTCGTCCGGTCGACGTCGTAGGACACTTGCTGAGCCGCGGCCGGCACTACGGCCAAGCTGACAGCCAGCGACGCGCTCGCCATGCACAGCAGAGGTTTCATCGCCTTATCCTCCTGCTTCCCTTCGGGAAGCATGCGGAGCGCGATGCGGACGCGGTAGACACCGCAGAGCGGGCGTCGCGTTCCTGGAGTGGAATGGGCAATGCGTCTGCCACGGTTGTCGGCTGCGGCCGCCGAACCTCCGACGTCGCGGGACCCCATGGTCGCGGGATGTCGTGATTCGTTGCCCAAGTGTTGAGACCGGGCCGCCTTCGCTTTCGATGGTCGGTCCAGACGATCTGCTCAGCTCGCGCCCTCGTCTCGGCGTTCGACGTGGAACACCTCCACGAGGTCGCGCGACACGGGACTGTCGTCCGGATTGGACGGCATCAACTCCCGCATCTCCTGCCACCAGCGCCGGCACACCGCCGTGTCCGCGATCGCCTTCCACCGTTCCTCGCTGTCGATCTCTGCGTAGGCGAAGAGATCGCTCGTGATCGGGTCGAGATAGATGGAATAGGTCCTCACGCCGTGAGCGAGCAGGACCTCTTCCAACTCCGCCCAGATCGGTTGGTGCCGCCGGGCATATTCGTCATGGCTATTCGCGTGGACCGACATCCTGAACGCTTTTCGCATCGCCTCTTCGCTCGTGAGGATCGATCTGCGCTACTTCAGCGTCACGTGCACGTAGACCGAGTTCCGGCCGTAGGTTTCGAAGAACGGCTTGAACGGCACGCCGTCGATGGTGAACCGCAGCGTAGCCGGGTCGCCGGTGATGGACTTGCCGATATCGGTCGCGTCGAGCGTCACCGGGCGCCAGTCGGTTCGCGCGCCTGACTCTTCGGCCGCGAGCAGGACCGGACCGTAGAAGATGCTGGCGACGTTCGGCTGGTCCATGACCGGATCCAGATAGAACCCGAACGGCATCCGGATCTCGATCGTGTCGTTCGCGCGCCACGTTCGCGCCGAGTGACACGTAGCTGCCCGGCACGGCCTCGATCGTCTGGTCGCGGCCGTTGATCTTCACGAAGAAGCCGCGCGTGCGCCCAGTGCGGGACGCGGACCTTCAGGTCGAACTGCCCGCTGCCCTTGACGATCGAGCTGCGTCGTGTCGGCATACGGGAAATTGGTCACCTGCTGCACGCTCACCTGCCGCTCGCTCCAGGTCAGCGTCGAGGACACGAAGAGGTTGACGTACAAGCGCGCTGTTGTCCGCGCTCCTGAAGTAGATCGAGTCCTGCAGCTTCGTGTTGCTCTCGAGCGCCGTGCCGTTGCAGCACGTGAAGCCGTTCATCTGCGCGTTGCCGAAGCGCTTCTGCGCACCCGGGTTGAGCGGCACGTGGTACGTGTTGCCCGGATTGTCCTCGGCCACCGACGCGAGGATGTGGTTGTAGAGCGCGCGCTCGTAGTGATCCATGTACTTCGCCGTCTGGTCGTACATGAAGAGCTGGCGATCCAGCTTCAGCAGGTTGTAGGTGGCGCAGGTCTCGTTCTGTCCGCCGTTGGCGAAGCCGTTCTCCCACAGCGAGTCGGGCTGCGCGGTGAAGCACTCCGCGTTGTTCGGCGTCCGCGCGCCGGCCACGCCGCCGATGCTGTACATGTAGCTGCCGTTGACGATCTCCCAGAAGTTCGTGGCGATGAGGTAGTACGGCATCTCCTTCGTGTTGCGGAACGTCTCGAGCGCGCCGGTGATCTGCGGGATGTGCTGATTGGCGTGCTTGCCGCGGATCGTGTCCACGTTCTTCGCGAGCCCGCCCTCGTGCGCCGCGTTGCCGAAGAAGAAGGCGGTGTTGTCGAACAGCTTCGCGCACTCGAGGAACGTCTTGTCGCCGGTGAGGCGGAACAGGCGCGCCATGACTTCGTTCATGCCGCCGTATTCGCCGGCGATGTAGCGGCCCCACATGCTGGCGCGCGTCTCGGGCGGCAGCGCCTTCAGCCGCGTGTGCGCCCACGTGCCCATCCCGCGCGCGATCTCGAGCGCCTTCTTGTTGCCCGCGACTTCGTAGCTGTCGAGCAGCCCGGCCAGGATCTTGTGGAGCGTGTAGTACGGCGCCCAGATCTGCGAGTCGCGCGTGCCGTAGGTGGCGCCCTTCTCGAGCATGATGAACTGGTCGGGCGGATACGCGCTGATGAACCCGACGCCCCAGTTCCAGTAGTCGGTGCGGATCGCGCCGGCCCGCAGATTCGAGTCGTAGCCCTCGCGGCCCTGCACCAGGCGGCACGGCCGTCGGATCCGCGACGGACGGCCCGCCCGCCTTCGCCGGCTTGCCCGACTTCTGCGAGAGGTCGTACAGCGTGTCGATCAGGTAGTTCATCTTCTGCAGGAAGTTCGCGCGCAGCGCTTCGTCGTAGGTCGTGCTCGCGTACGCCTGCGCGATGGCGCTCAGGTAGTGACCGCTCGCGTGCCCGCGCAGCCTCGTCGTCTGGTCGTCCCACCCTTCGAGCGCGCTGCGCGCCTGCCGGCTGCGGCTGGCCGAATGCGTCGCGGAAGTTGTAGAGAAACGAGTCGGGATTGCTCGCCGCGAGGCCGCGAATGAACTTGTCGCGGTTCCGCATGAACGGCGTCTCGCGGCCGCCGGCGTCACGATCGAGCACCACCTGGCTCAGCGGAAACGCCTCCGCGAGGCGGTTCGGCGGCGTCGTCGATCCCGACCGGCACCTTGACGATGACCGTGGCCTTCGGTTCGAGCGTCGTGCCAGGCACTTTGCCGGTGACCGTGTAGCTGCCGGGCTTCGCCACCGCGCTGCGTGTCTGTCGGCGACGGCCAGAGCACGCGAACGTCCGGACCTTGTCGCGTTGTCGCGGTAGGTCGCGCGAACCGTGCGCGGCAGACGCGGCAGCGTGCCGACGATCGTTTCCACCGTGACGTCGGGAACGTTCGACAGCGCGCGACGCCAGCGGGGACTCTCGCGGAATCGCGGCGGTCGAAATCACCGGCGGCGGCGTGCCTCGCCCGCGTGCCGGCTGCTGACCGGCGGCGAGCGCGTTGGCGCGAATCGTCGCGGCCTGCTGCTCCGCCAGCGCGATGCGGTAGATGCGCACGTCGCGCAGCCGTGCGTGCAGCGTCGGCGCGCCGTCCTCCTGCGAACGGCCAAGGAAGAAACGGTTGGCCGACGTGGACGTCTGGTTCACGATCTGCGTGGCATCCACGGCGACGTTCGTCGGCTCGACCGGCCCTCGCGCCGTCCACGATAGAGCGTCAAGGTGCGACTCGCCGGTTCGAGCACGACCGCAAAGTGCACCCACTGGTTTTCCGCCACCGCTCCGGACGAGGCCTCGCCGCGAACGGCGCCGCCGGACACGATCGACGCGCGCACACCCGAACGGCTCGCGACCGCAAACAGCCGGCTCGACGCGTTCTGCCCGAAGTCGAAGACGGGACCCGACGCGCCCGTCGGGAGGTACAGCCAGCCCGGCGATGCTGAGCGTGTCCTCGCCCGCGAGCGTCTGCCCGGGCAACTGCACGTGGCTGCCGTCACCCGTCAGCAGCAGCACCCGGCCGGAACTGCGTATCGTCGACGAACTCGGCGCCGGTGCCGCGCAGCGTCGCGTGGAACTGGTTGCGCGACGAGTCCTCGGCGTTGGTCGCCGAAGATGTAGCGGGCGACGAGCCCGGTCTCGCCGATGCCGTCGAGGAATTGATCGCCGCCCTGTGGCGACTGGACGGCGACGGCAAAGAGGGTCGAGACGGTGAGGACGAATGCCGGGAGGATGCGCCTGGTCATGGTGAAGTCCGTCCTGTATTGACGCCCTGCTCGAGCCCTTGAGTTTGCGCGAAACTCGAGGGCCGATCAAACGGACTGTTCAACCAGTCGTGGCGTCCGGCTTCAGCCGGACCTCCGCCGTCCGACGGAGTGACGCGGCCACGGCACGTCTGATGCCCCGATCGCGGAGGGAGCCCGTGATACGCGGATTCGTCGAGGTGATCGAGCCAACCACCCATCCGCGCTTACGGAATCTGGTGATTGTGAAGTGAGGTCGATAAACAGGTTCGCCGCGTCGCGAAGCCGGCCGCACATTGATTGCTCGACTTCCACGGGGAGGGTGTAAACGCCCGCGACGTGGAGTCGGATCGAGGGAGCGATCCGCACTCCTGGACACACCTGGAGTGCCCTCGAGCTTTGGCAACATGTTGGCAACGGGATCTACCGAGACCGCGAACTCGTCTCGGTAGAATGATTTAGTTGGCGGGGTCGACGGGACTCGAACCCGCGGCCTCCGGCGTGACAGGCCGGCGTTCTAACCAACTGAACTACGACCCCAAAGTCGATCAACGAGATCTGGTAATCGAGTAATCGGGAAATCGGGTAAATGAAATGCTCAATGGTCCAATCAATTACCCGATTACCAGATTACCCAATTACCCGATCCGAGTGGGCGGTACAGGATTCGAACCTGTGACAGCCGGCGTGTAAAGCCGGTGCTCTGCCACTGAGCTAACCGCCCTTACAGCGTTTCCGGTCCAGATTTCAGCTCGAGCAAGTCTGCATGCTGAAATCTGGACGATCGCCTAGGGTCCGCCTGCCCGCCAAAACGATCCATTATACGTTGCCTTCAAGACGAGCAACAACGCGGCGACGGCCAGGCCGATGACCGCGCGGTATTCACGGTTCGCCATCGCCTGCGCCAGACCGAATCGTTTCTGTGCCTGCGACCCGCCGCGGCGGTACTGGTCGTACCGGTCGCCGAACGTCCTCCGCAGAAATGCTTCTTCGCTCTTCACGGCCGCCGTCAACGTCACCGCCAGATACGCCGCAATCAACACGGCGACGATGGCGCTCGCGCACGCGACGGCCAGACCGGCGCCCATGATCGACGATCCGACGTACAGCGGATGCGCCACCCAGCGATACGGACCTGACGTCGTCACCTCGCGAGACTTGTTGAGGTGACCGGCGGCCCAGATCCGCAGCGACTCGCCGATCGCGGCGATCGACATCCCGATGGCGATCGAACGCATGGTCGGTTGCGCGAGCACGAGTGTCGCGGCACCGCACAGGAACCCGAGCGCGACGCGCCGTCGCGCCAAGACCTCGGCCATGCGGGTCAACGATGACACGTTCGCTCGGTTGAAACCTCGCGCTCCATTAGTGCATCCATTAGTGCAGCCTTCGTTCGACGGCGTCGATGACTTCGGCCACCTCGATGTCGAGCAGGCACATGCGATCGAGCTTGCAGCGGCGCACGTGATGACATTCACACACCGCGTCGCGCGACACCGCGATGTCGCTCGCCACGAGCGGCCCGTTGCGAACGGCGCGCGTCGGCCCGAAGATGCTGACCAGCGGCGTGCCGACTGCGGCGGCTACGTGGGTCGGACCGGTATCGCCGGAGAGCATCACTGCCGCGCTTCGTGCGAGCGCCACGAGATCCCGAATCGTCGTCCTGGGCGACAGCAGCGCCGCGCCGGCCGCCGCCTCGACAACCGCCTTCGCGAGCGGCTCTTCGCCGGGACCCCAGAGGACGACCGACGTCAATCCGTGACGCTCGCGAAGGTCTATGGCCACCCGTCCGAAGCGGTCGGGCGGCCACCGCTTGTTCGGCCACGCCGCGCCAGGGTTCAACAACGCGTAGCGGCCGTGCGCGCTGTCGATCGCCCAGCGCGCCACGACCGAGTCCACATCGGCGATCGGGAATTCAGGCGCAGTCGGCTCGATTCCGAGCAGTGTCAGCAATCCAAGGTTGATGCGGACGACATGCCGCGTTTCGCGGGGATCGTAGAGTCCTCCGCGACCGGGATCGTAAGAATTGCTGTAGAAGATCCGCGCCAGGCTTTCACGGGCGTATCTCGACGTGAACCCAATCACGCGTGGTGATCCGGAGAGTCGTGCCAGAAGCGCAGATTTGATGAGGCCCTGCAGGTCGATGGCGACGTCGTAACGGGTGCGGCGCAGCTCGCCGACGGCCTGCCAGAGCGATCTGCCGCCAGAGGATCCGTCCCGGTCGTTGACGGGGATCGGACGATCGATCACCGTGACGAGATCCAGGATCTCGCCGTGCTTCGCGCTCACGAGCCAGTCGATGCGCGCGGCCGGGAAGGCCCGCCGCAGCGCGGCAGCGACCGGAATGGCGTGGACCACATCGCCCAGCGCGCCTAGGCGGACGATCAAAAAGCGCGTCACGGAAGCCGTTCGTCGTTCGTGGTTCGTCGTTCGGCGTTCGCGTTCGTCGTTCGTGGTTCGTCGTTCCCGATCGCGCGGCGAATGCGTGCCAAGAGATCGCGGGTGGCGTGCTGTTTCGGATCCCCGACGATCGCCGTGCGACCACCGTACGCGGCCACGACCGCGCGCTCGGGCACGGTCTCGACCGTGTAGTCGGTGCCTTTGCAATGCACGTCGGGTTTGAGGAATGTGAGCAGGCGCGCGACGGTCGCGTCGGGAAACACCATCACGTAATCGACGCCGCGCAGGCCCGCGACCAGTTCCGCGCGATCCGCGGCCGGAAGAACCGGACGTCCCGCGCCCTTCAACCTGGCCACCGACGCATCGTCGTTCACCGCCACGATCAGGCGGTCCGCCTCCGCCGCGGCGCCCTGCACATAACGCACGTGGCCGACGTGCAGCAGGTCGAAGCACCCGTTGGCGAACGCGATCGTGCGCCCCGCCGCGCGCTCGCGGGCGATCGCCTCACTGAGCTCTGCTTCCGAAACAACCACTCCCATCTGACTTCTGACTTCTGACTTCTGACTTCCTACTTCCTTCGACCCTGAGCCGGGCCTTCCTGGGACCACGACTCGGGCGACGTGTCGTGATCGCTCACGATCGCGGCGCTGAGCTCGTGCGCGGAGACCGTCGCCGTCCCGCGTTTCATGACGACGAGCCCGCCGGCGTAGTTCGCGAGACGCGCAGCTTCGTAAAACGATGCGCCCGCGCCGAGGGCGAGACCAAACGTGGCAATTACGGTGTCCCCCGCCCCCGTCACGTCGGTGACTTCGTCGGACCCGAAGATCGGAATGTGCGTCGTGGCCTGCCTGGCCTCAAAGAGCGCCATCCCACGGCTGCCGCGGGTGATCAACACGGCCGACATCTTTGTCCGCCGCAGCAGCAGACGTCCTGCCCGCTCGAGCGCGTCAGCATCGTCGTCGATCTGAATGCCGAGCGCGCGCTCGACCTCGGACTCGTTCGGCGTGCACGCCGTGAGACCGGCGTGATCGAGGAGCCGGTAACGCGAGTCGAGGACGACGGGAACGGGGCGCCGCCGCGCGAGGGCGGCCACGGCACGGCGGATGTCGTCGGCGAAGGCAGGCGTGATGAGCCCCGAGCCGTAGTCGGAGAGGATCACGACGTCGCAGTTGTTCAGAATCGGCCGCAGCTTTTTCGCAAACGTCCTCGACACGGCTTCGTCGACGGGCCACCCGGGCTCGCGATCGATGCGTACGACCTGTTGCCGGGCGGCATGCGTGCCGCCGGCGAGAATGCGCGTCTTGACCGGCGTCCGGTATCCGCGCGCCCGCACAACGGCCGACCGGTCGACGCCACGCTGAAAGCTGGCCAGAAGCCGACGGCCCTCCGGATCAGCGCCGACCAGTCCCGCGAGCCGCGCGCGGCCGCCCAGCGCGGCGACGTTGTTCGCGGCGTTGGCCGCGCCGCCGCCCACCATCTCGGTGGCGTCGTACTTGAGAATCAGCACCGGCGCCTCGCGCGACACGCGCGCGATCTCGCCGTAGACGAACTCGTCGGCGATGAGGTCGCCGACCACGAGCACGCGCCGGCTCGAAAAGGCATCGACGAGCGCCAGCAGCCGCTCTTTGCGTTCGGCTTCCCCTGGCTGTGGATGGACGGAGCGGGCAATGAGCATTTCAGATTTCAGAGTTCAGATTTCAGATTGATTTCCGATTTCCCGAATCCCGAATCCCGAATCCCGAGCCAGAAGTATCCAGCTCACGGCGGCGGCGAGATTATCCACGATTGCGTCGGCGCTCAGATTCGCCGGCTTCATCAAGAGTTCCTGCTCAACCCCTGCACCTGTGCGAACCAGAATGCCCCGCGCGCCCGCGGCGCTCGCCATGCCGACATCCAGCCACGTGTCGCCGACGACGAACGACCGCTTCGGATCGAGGCCCAGGTCGCGCGATGCGCGATCGATCATGCCGGCTCCCGGCTTGCGGCAGTCGCAAGCCTTCGAGTACTCGGCCACTGTGCCCTGCGTCGGGTGATGGGGGCAATAGTAATAGGCGTCGATGCGCGCCCCGCCCGCCTCGAGACGCTTCGTCAGCTCGCGGTGGGTTTCGTCGACGAACGCCTCGGTGAACACTCCGCGTGCGACGCCCGCCTGATTGGTCGTGACCACGACGGGAAGGCCGGCGCGGTTGAGGCACCGGATGGCGTCAACGCTCCAGGGAAACAGCGCGATCTGATCGAGCCGCCGCAGGTACCCGACGTCTTCGATGATCGTGCCGTCGCGGTCGAGAAAGACTGCGGATTTCACAGCGTCCGCCGCGCGGCCTCGAGCACGGCAGTGGGTTGGATGCCGCGCATGCACCGGTGATCGAGCGGGCATTCGCGAAGCATGCACGGCCGGCACCACACGTCGTGCGCGATCACGATGTGCCGATCGCCCATCGGTCGGGTGGCGCGTTCGTCGGTCGGACCAAACAGCGCGGTGACGCTCACGCCAACTGCGGCGCCCAGGTGCATGGCGCCCGAGTCGTTGGTGATGAGCGCGCGGCACTGCGTGAGCACTCCGGCAAGCGCCACGAGATCGGTGCGTCCCATCAGATTGAGCACGGCTTCGCGCCGGGACACCTTGGACAGCACCTCGCCGCCGGTCGCTTCGTCGGCCCGACTCCCTATGAGCACCGGCTGCACCCCGTCGGCAACCAGCGCGTCCACGAGCTCGGCAAACGAGTCAGGCGACCAACGCTTCGCGCCACCGTACGCCGCGCCAGGTGCAATGGCCGCCAGCTTCGCGCGACCGTCCCAGCCGGCAGACGTCAGCGTCGCGGCAGCCGCGTCGCGCACATCGGATGGAACCGGCAGCCGCGGCTCGATCGGGCCATTGGAAAACCCGAGGCCGTGCACGAGCTGCTGGTAGTACTCCACCTGATGGAGTCCCGACGGCGGATGGATCGCGCGCGTCAGCAATCGCGATCGAAACGACGTCCGATATCCCCAGCGCTCGGGAATGCCGGCGCGCGAGGCCAGCAGCGCGGCATGCATCGAGTTCGGCAGAAGCAGCGCCGTGTCGAACCCGCCGCCCGAGAGCTCAACGCCGAGATCGCGCCACGACGACACGCGTCCGATCGACGCCTTGCGCTCCAGCACGACGACGTCGTTCACCGGCGGCGCGAGCCGGAACAGCGGCGCCACCGGCGGCCGTGCCGCCACCGTGATGTGCGCCTGCGGCGCGCCGCGGCGGACGTCGTCTATCGCCGGCAGCGCCATCACGGCGTCACCCAGCCAGTTCGGCGCCAGAATGACCAGACGGTTCATCGTGTGGTACCTTCTTCAAGTCTGAAGTCTGAAGTCTGAAGTTTCAAGAACCCGAGACTTGACACGTGGGACTTGAGACTTGAATCTCCTATGAAGCTTGTCGATCCGCTGCTTTCGGTGGTGATGCCCGTCTACAACGAGCGTACCACGATTGACGAAATCATCCGCCGCGTGCTCGCCGTGCCGCTGCGGATCGAACTGATTGTCGTGGACGATGGGTCGAAGGATGGGACCAGCGAGATCCTCGACGCGCTGCAGCAAAGAACTCGGGTTCACACTTCTGCGCCAGCAGAACGCCGGCAAGGGCGCGGCGCTGCGGCGGGGATTCGCCGCGGTCACCGGCGACCTGATGGTCATTCAGGATGCCGACCTCGAATATTCGCCCGAAGAATATCCCGAGCTGATCGAGCTCATTTGTCAGGGGAAAGCCGACGTCGTGTACGGGTCGCGATTCCTCGGCCGCCATCGCGTCTTTCTGTTCACGCACTACCTCGGCAACCGCGTCGTGACGCTCGCCACGAACATCCTCTACAACACGATGCTGACCGACATGGAGACCTGCTACAAGGCGATGCGGGTCGACGTGCTCCGTTCGATGACGCTGGAGTCGGACGGGTTCGGTATCGAGCCGGAGATTACGGCGAAGATCTTCAAGCGCGGCTACCGCGTGTACGAGGTGCCGATCACCTACGCCGGCCGGAACTACGATCAAGGCAAGAAGATCACGTGGGTGGCCGGATTCGTCGCCCTGTGGGTGCTGCTGAAGTACCGTTTCACGGAATAGCCATGCGAATTGCAGGATTTGAGGATCGCAGGATTGCAGGATTCATTGAAACAATGATCAATTCAATCCTGCAATCCTGAAATCCTGCAATCCTCCAATTTCGCTATGAAGCTTGCGCTGCTGCAGATCAATCCGACCGTCGGCGATCTCGCCGGCAACGCGCGATTGATCGCCGGCGCGATGCGCGAGGCCGGCGCGCTGGGCGCCGATCTCGCGGTGACGCCCGAGCTCGCGCTGGTGGGCTACCTGCCGCGCGATCTGCTGCTCGACCCTGCCTTCGTCGCTCGCAGCTGGGAGGTCGTCGGCGATCTGGCACGCGACACGGCCGGCCTGCCGCCGGCGCTCGTCGGCCTGCCCGAACCGAATCCGTCCGACGAAGGCCGGCCGCTGTTCAACAGCGCGGTGCTGCTGCGCGGCGGGGCGCTGGAGCTGCGCTTTCGCAAAGCGCTCCTGCCGACTTACGACGTCTTCGACGAGGACCGCTACTTCGAGCCGTTTCACGGACCGCAGGTGCTGGAGCTCGGCGGACGCCGCCTCGGCATCAGCATCTGCGAGGACGTCTGGAACGACCGCGACTTCTGGAAGCGGCGGCGCTATCACCACGATCCGATCGTCGAGCTCGTGCGCGCGGGCGCCGACGCCATCGTCAACCTGTCGGCGTCGCCGTTCACGGCCGGGAAACACGTGAAGCGCGAAGCGATGCTCGGCAGCATGGCGCACAAGCATCGGGTTCCCGTGATCTACGTCAACCAGTACGGCGGCAACGACGACGTCGTCTTCGACGGCCGGAGCTGCGCGTTCGGCGCCGACGGCGCCGCCATCGCGCGCGGCCGGTCGTTCGACGGCGACGTGCTGATCTGCGACATCGACCGCGCGGTTTCGCTCGGGCCGCCGGAGGATGTGAGCTCGAGTCGGAAATCTGGCGCGCGCTGGTCCTCGGCACGCGTGACTACACGCGCAAGTGCGGCTTCACCAGCGCGGTCGCTCGGGTTGTCGGGCGGGATCGATTCAGCGCTGACCGCGGCGATCGCGGCAGAAGCCCTCGGCGCCGATCACGTCCTGGGCGTGCTGATGCCGTCTCCCTACTCGAGCCCCGGCAGCCTGTCGGACGCCTGCGCGCTCGCTGCCAACCTGGGCATCGAGACGCTCACCCTGCCGATCGAGCCGGCCATGAAGGCGTACAGCGATACGCTTCGAGAGCCGTTCGCGGCAGGGAAACGCAGCGGTCGCGCTCGAAAACATCCAGGCGCGCATTCGCGGCAACCTGCTGATGGCGCTGTCGAACCAGCGGGGATCGCTGCTGCTGACGACCGGCAACAAGTCGGAGCTGGCCGTCGGCTACTGCACGCTGTACGGCGACATGTCCGGCGGCCTCGCGGTGATCGCCGACGTGCCGAAGACCATGGTCTACCGCGTCGCGCGCTGGCGGAACAGTCGGCGGGCCGCGCGATGATTCCGGAAGCGACGCTCACCAAGGCGCCGTCGGCGGAGCTGCGGCCGAACCAGACCGATCAGGATTCGCTGCCGCCGTACGAGGTCCTCGACGACATCCTGCAGCGCTACATCGAACAGCACCAGTCCGTCGACGACATCGTCGCGGCCGGCTTCGATCGCAGAGACCGTCGAGCGCGTCTTCACGCTCGTGCGGAACGCCGAGTTCAAGCGGAAACAGGCGGCGCCGGGCCTGAAAGTCACGGACCGGGCGTTCGGCACTGGATGGCGGATGCCGATTGCAGCGCGGATTTCAGATTTCAGACTTCAGAATTCAGATTGAATTGCAGAATTCGGGAATTCAGGAATCAATCTGAAATCTGAAGTCCTGCAATCTGAAATCTACGTGTCCCCCTCCACCGTCGGAAACATCCCGATCTCCGTCTCCGGCGTGGACCCCGTGTCGCGCCAGCGGCGATGCATCCACAACCAGAGCTCAGGATGGCGCCGCACGTACATCTCCAGCACGTCGGTGCACCGCTGCGTGAACTCGCGCACCGCATCCTCGCTCTCGGCCGCGCGGCGGCTCGACGGGGTGCTCGTAGATCACGCGGATAGCGGCCGTTCGCGAGCGGCAGCGCGAACACCGGCACGACGGGCGCGCCGGTGCGCAGCGCGAGCGCGGCCACCACCGACGTCGTGGCGGCGGGGCGCTCGAAGAAATCGACGTAGATCGCGTCGCGGCTCATGATGTGTTGATCGATCAGGACCGCGACGCCCTGGCCGACCTGCAGCATGCGCGCATGACCCGGCGGATCGTGCCGCGGCGATAGATCACGAAGTTGCCGGTGCGCTGCCGGATACGCTCGAGCAGATCGTTCAGCTGGTGATTGTCGAGCGCGCGCGCGAGCAGGCCGATCGGCTCGATCTGCAGCGCGTGCACCATCGCATGCAGCTCCCAGAATCCGAAGTGACCCGTGACGAACAGGACGCCCTTCCCCTGCGCGTACGCAAGCCGCGCGCGATCCTCGCCCTCGAACTCGACGCGCGCCAGCATCTGCTTCGGGCGACAGCGTGCTGAACTTCAGCAACTCGAACAGCAGCCGTCCGAAGTGCGCGAACGCCGCGCGGGCGATGGCCCGCCGCTCGGCCTCCGGCCGGCCCGGAAACGCCGCCGCGAGATTGCGGTGCGCGATGCGCCGGTGCGCGCCGTCGATCGTGTAGAAGGCGAAGCCGAGCAGGGTGCCGCTCGCGCGCACCAGACTATCCGGCATGACGCCCACCATCGCGATCAGCATCCGAACGAGCCGGTACTCAATCCGGTGTTTCATCAATCCTGACTTCTGACTTCGTGCTTCTGACTTCTGACTTCTGACTTCTGACTTCTGACTTGCGTCAAGCGGTCCAATAGCCACGCGCGGAACTCATCCGCCGGTTCGATGCCGACCACGAGCGGCACCGACGCGATCGGCAGGTCGCCCAGTTCGTACGTCCGACAGCCGCACGGCATCCTTCTCGGTCGTGAGCACGATCGCCGATCGCAGCCGCCTGCGCACGTTCCGCGATCCGCCGGACGTCGGCCGCGCTGAAACGATGGTGATCGCGAAAGTCCATCACGTCCGCGACTTCCCATCCCGCGGACGCGATGTCCGCGATGAAGCGCTCGGGCCGCGCGATGCCGCTGACCACGAACACACGCGACCCGGTGGGCACGACCACCGAGTGTTTTGCGCCGGCAATCATGTGCGGCGCGCCAATCGATCGCGTCACGCGAAACACCGTCGCGATCCGCAACGCCCGGGCCACCCGCTGCGCCGCCGTCTCATAGCCGGCGGTGACGAGCGCCGCGTCGGCCAACGCGGCGGCGGCCAGCGTCTCGCGAAGGCGGCCGGATGGCAACGGCACGATCGGTCAGATCTTCTTCCGAGGCCAGGAGCAGATCGACATCACGCTCGAGCGCCAGATGCTGAAAGCCATCGTCGAGCAGGTGCACGGTTGCGCCGAGGCGGCGCTCGGCCAGCCAGGCCGCGCCAGATAGCGATTCGGGCTCGACCACGACGGCGACACCTGGGAGCGCGCGGCGAGCATCAGCGGCTCGTCGCCCGCTTCATCGAACCTGCGCGCGAACGCCCGCGGCGTCGGACACGACCGTCACGCCGTCGCGTGCCACGCGCCGAGCGTAACCGCGAGTGAGCATGGCCGGCCGCTCACCGCTCTCGAGAAGCAGCCGCGCGAGATGACCGACGATCGGCGTTTTGCCGCTGCCGCCGGCGCGCAGGTTGCCGACGCTGATGACGGGGCGGTCGAGCCGACGGCGGCGTTGGGGATCGCGCGCGTACCAGCGCCGCCGCCACGCCGCCGCCGCGCCGTACGCTGCGCTCAGCAAGCTGATCACCAGGAACGTGGGGTCCGCCTTCAGGCGGACCCGAGGTCCGGCTGAAGCCGGACCCCACAGGATGAACGGTATTGATCAATGCACGATACGGAAGGGCCGCACGACCGCGCCGCCGCCCGCGGTCGGCAGCAGCTCGGCGATGACCGCCAGCGTCTTGTTCTTGGCGCCGCGATTGGCTTCGACCAGCGCCCGCGCGGCCGCGCCGAGCCGCGCGCGGCGGACCGGATCGGTGACGAGCGCGAGCAGCGCCTCTTCCAGCTCGCGTTCCGACTGCACCTGGACGGCGGCGTCGTTCGCGAGGAACGCGTCGGCGATCTCCTTGAAGTTCTGCATGTGCGGCGCCGAAGACGATCGGCTTGCCGAAGATCGCCGGCTCGAGAATGTTGTGGCCGCCGTGGTCGACCAGGCTGCCGCCGACGAACACGGCGGTGGCCAGCTGATAGATCTGCGCGAGCTCGCCGATCGAGTCGAGCACGACGACATCGGCGCGGGGTTCGGCGTCGATCGGCAGCTCGGATGCGCCGCATCGTCACGAACCCCGCCTCGCGCGCGAGGCGCTCGACTTCGCCGAACCGTTCCGGCTGGCGCGGCGCCAGGATCGCCAGCGCGCTCGGCATCGTCGCCTTGATCCGCGCGAACGCGCGCAGCACGGCCGCTTCTTCGCCGCGCATCGTGCTGCCCGCGACGATCACCGTGCGCTGCGGTCGCGATGCGGAAGAAGCGCAGCACGCGCTCGCGCGGCTTGCCGTGCGCAGTCGGACGTCGGGATCTCGAGCGAATCGAACTTCAGGCTGCCGGTCACGCGTGACGCGCGACCGGGATCGGCGCCGAGGTCGATCAGCCGCCGCGCCGATTCCTCGCTCTGCATGCAGAAGCGATCGACGTCGGCGAGCACGCGTCGGAAGAACGGCCGGATCAGCCGGTAGCGCGGATACGATCGCGACGAGATCCGGCCGTTGATCACCACCGTCTTCACGCCGCGCTTGCGGCAGGCGCGCAGCAGGTTCGGCCAGATCTCGGTTTCCATCATGACGAAGAGCCGCGGCTTGACGAGCTTCAGCGTCCGGCGGACGATGAACGTCCAGTCGAACGGAAAGTAGAACACCGCGTCGACGTGCTGGCAGGCTGCGGCGCGCCACCTGCTGGCCGGCGATCGTCGTCGTCGACAGGAACAGGCGCAGGCGCGGATAGCGCGCCTTGAGATCCGCGGCGAGCGCACGCGCCGTCAGCGCTTCGCCGACCGACACGGCGTGGATCCAGATCGATTCCTCGCCGTCGACGTTGAACGAGATCGGCAGGAAGCCGAGCCGCTGGCGCAGGCTGCCGATGTATTTCTTGTAGCGGATCGCCTGGTAGACGAAGTACGGCGACACGACGACGAAGACGCGACGAGCGTCAGCAGGCTGTAGAGCGAGTACATCGATGACCGGGTATTGTAGAATGAAACGTTTACCGTAACGAAGGCCGCTCCAACCAACCGGATGTGCGCATCTGAAGCGGCCGTTCGTTCTAGATCCACGGCCGCTCACGCGGCCGTGGCTACGCCGTGGTTGCACGGCACGTCGACTCGGGCGCGACATTCATGCCGGGCAAGCACGGCGAGAGGATCGATGGCTGTCAGGGTCGGCATCAACGGGTTCGGACGCATCGGCCGCAACATCATGCGGGCGGCGCTCGGCGACAAGAACATCGATTTCGTGGCGGTCAACGATCTGACGAGCGCGCAGACGCTCGCGCATCTGCTCAAGTACGACTCGGTGCTCGGCAACCTGCACGCGCGCGTCGAGGCCAAGGGCGACAGCATCTCGGTCGACGGCGACGAGTTCAAGGTGCTGTCGATGCGCGATCCGGCGCAGCTGCCGTGGAAGGATCTCGGCGTCGACGTCGTGTTCGAGTCGACCGGCCTCTTCACCGACCGCGACGACGCCGCCAAGCACCTCACGGCGGGCGCCAAGAAGCGTGGTCATCACGGCGCCGGCGAAGAGGCCCGACATCACGCGTGGTGCTCGGCGTCAACGACGAGCAGTACGATCCCGCGAAGCACCAGATCATCTCGAACGCGTCGTGCACGACCAACTGCCTCGCGCCGCTCGCCAAGGTGCTCCACCAGACGTTCGGCATCAAGAAGGGCTGGATGACGACGATCCACTCGTACACCAACGATCAGCAGCTGCTCGACCTGCCGCACAAGGATCTGCGCCGCGCCCGCGCCGCGGCGCTGTCGATGATTCCGACGACCACCGGCGCGGCGTCGGCGGTCGGCGAAGTGCTGCCGGAGCTCAAAGGCAAGCTCGACGGCTTCGCGATGCGCGTGCCGACGCCGAACGTCTCGGTGCGTCGATCTCGCCGCGCATCGTCGACAAGAAGACCACGGCCGACGACGTGAACGCGCGCTGCAAGGCGGCCGCGGACGGACCGCTCAAGAGGCATCCTCGCGTACTCCGAACGAGGAGCTGGTGTCGATCGACTTCAAGGGCAACCCGCATTCGTCGATCGTCGACGCGCCCTACACGAAGGTGATGGACGGCGACTTCGTGAAGGTCCTGTCGTGGTACGACAACGAGTGGGGCTACTCGAACCGCTGCGTCGATCTGCTGCGCATGCTCGTGACGAAGGGTCTGTAGCGCGACGGCTTCAGCCTGAGCGATGAAAGCTCTCCGATCGACTGACTCTCGATCTCGACCAGGGCAAGCGCGTCTTCGTTCGCGTCGACTTCAACGTCCCGCTCGAAGGACGGCGAGATCGGCGACGACACGCGCATCCGGGCGTCGCTGCCGACGATCACGTACGCGCTCGAACAGCGGTGCGACCGTCGTCCTCGCGAGCCATCTCGGCCGACCGAAGGGCAAGCCGAACCCGCAGATGTCGCCTCCGGCCGATCGCGGATCGGCTCGCGGATCTGTTGGACCGGCCGGTCGCATTCGCGAACGACTGCGTCGGCGACGAAGCCCGCGCCGCCGTGGACGAGCGCCATCGCGGCGGAGGCGGCGTCGTGCTCCTCGAGAATCTGCGTTTTCATCCCGAGGAAGAGAAAAACGACCCGGCGTTCGCCGCCGCGCTCGCGCCGCTGGCCGACGTGTACGTGAACGATGCGTTCGGCGCGGCGCATCGGGCGCATGCGTCGGTCGAAGGGATCACGCACCATCGTCCAGCGAGCGGCGGCGGGCCTGCTGATGGAACGGGAGCTGCGCTACCTCGGCCACGCGCTCGAATCGCCGGAGCGTCCGTTCGTCGCGATCCTCGGCGGCGCCAAGGTGTCCGACAAGATCGAGGTGATCGAGAACCTGCTGGCCAAGGTCGACCGGCTGATCATCGGCGGCGCGATGGCGTACACGTTCTTCAAGGCACGCGGCGTGCCGGTCGGACAAGTCGCTCGTCGAAGACGACAAGCTCGACGAGGCCGCGCCATCATGGAGCGCTTGCCACGCCGAAGCACCGGCGGCGCGAAGGCGGGAAATGTTCAGCTTCTGCTGCCGACCGACCACGTCGTCACCGACGCGATCGACGAGGGCACCGCGCACGAGGTGCTCGAGGTCGGCGACGCGCGGATCGGCGACCGGATGGGCGTCGACATCGGGCCGGCGACGATCAAGGCCTACGAGGCCGCGATCGCCGACGCGAAGACCGTCGTCTGGAACGGACCGATGGGCGTGTTCGAGATCGAGGCGTTCGCGACCGGCACCAACGCCGTGGCGCGGGCGGTCGCAGCAGTCGACGGCACGACGATCATCGGCGGCGGCGACTCGATTGCGGCCGTCAAGAAGGCCGGCATCGCCGACCAGATCACGCACATTTCGACCGGCGGCGGCGCTTCGCTCGAATTCCTCGGCGGCCGCACGCTTGCCGGGTGTCGCGGCGCTCACGGACAAGTGACCAACGCAAGAACCAGCCACGAAAGCACGAAACCACGAAAACCCTTTGAGTTTTCGTTTCGTGTTTTCGTGTCTTCGTGGCAGATCTGATCCCATGCGCCTGCCGTTCATCGCCGGCAACTGGAAGATGTTCAAGACCGTGCACGAAGCCGTCGTCTTCGTGAAGGAGCTCAAGAGCATCGTCAAGGACATGACCGGCGTGGAGATCGTCGTCGCGCCGCCGTTCACCGCGGTGCACGCCGTCGCCGAAGCGGCGCGCAACTCGAACATCGGCGTCTCCGCGCAGGATGTGTACTGGGAGCGCGAAGGCGCGTTCACCGGCGAGGTCTCACCGGCGATGATCAAGGAGGCGGGCGCCGAGTACGTGATCGTCGGTCACTCGGAACGGCGCCGGTTGTTCGGCGAGACCGACGCCATCGTCAACCGCAAGGCGATCGGCCGCGTTCGGCGCGGGCCTGACGCCGATCGTGTGCATCGGCGAGACGCTCGAAGAGCGCGAGCGCGGCGAGACGCTCGCGTGCTCGATCGCCAGATCAAGGACGGTCTCGAGCAGATGACCGGCGAGCAGATCGCCGAGCTGGTCGTGGCCTACGAGCCGGTGTGGGCGATCGGCACCGGACGCACCGCCACGGCGCGCAGGCCGGGGAAGCGCATGCGCACATTCGCACGCGGCTGCGCCAATGGTTTGGCGCGCGACGGCGGCCGAGCGCTGCCACGTGATCTACGGCGGCAGCGTGAAACCGGACAATATCCGCGAGCTCATCGCCGAACCCGACGTGGACGGCGCGCTGGTCGGCGGCGCGAGCCTCGAGCGTCCGAAGCTTCGCCGACATCGTCGCCCGAAGCCGGACCGCTGCGGTATAATTCGAGGTTCTGGAATCTGGTAATTGGGTAATCTGGCAATCGGGTAGTTGAAGTGCTCAATTGCCCAATCAATTCCCAGATTACCCAATTACTCGATTACCCGATTTCAAGCGGAGCTCATGATCCTCTACTACCTTTTCACGACGTTTTACGTGCTCGTTTGCATGGTGCTGCTGCTCGTCGTCCTGCTCCAGCAGGGCAAGGGCGACATCGCGGCGGCGTTCGGCGGCGGCAGCAGCCAGTCGGCGTTCGGCGCGCGCGGCGGCGCGACGCTGCTGTCCAAGGCGACCGCCGTGCTCGCGGCGCTGTTCATGATCGGCGCGCTGACGCTGGCGATCGTCGGCCAGCGCGGCCCTGGATCGTTGATGGGCGGAACGCCCGGTCCACCCCCCAAGCCGGCAGCGCCGCGCTCCGGCAGGAACGACGCCGGGGCCACCCGCGCCGGCGACGCGCCTGCGGCCGCGCCGCAGCGCACGCGCCGACAACCCCGGCGACGCCGACCACGGTGCCGCCGACGACGCCAAAGTAGATTGACCCTCGTGATTGCGGAAGTGGCGGAACTGGCAGACGCACCAGCTTGAGGGGCTGGCGGTAGCAATACCGTAGGGGTTCGAATCCCCTCTTCCGCACCATTCGACTCGCCTCTCAACTCGCCTTCGGCGAGCCGACAGGCTCGCTCATGGCGGGCCACCCCTCTACGTCGAATGCCCTGAGCGAGCGCAGCGAGTCGAAGGGCTGCATTGTGTTTTCGGGCTTGGCGCCGCCAGGCGCGCAGGCGGACCTCGCGGGGGGAACTAGCGGAGGGCGGCGGCTGGAAAGATCCCGTTCCAGTCGGTCTTCATGTCCACAACCGTCCACCCGCGCCGCGCGGCCTGATCGAGCGCGGCGTCCAGCCGTCCGATCTTCGACGCGCGATCGTAGGCGTATTCGCGCTTCGCGTCCGTGTGATGGACGATCACGCACAGCCGCGCGCCGTCGCCGGCCGCGGTCCATTGCAGCATCTGGAGATCGCCGTCCGAGTTGCCGAACGCGGCAATCGGGCGTCGGCCGATGTGCTGATTGATGCCGACCGGCTTCCCGTCCTTGTCGTCGACGAAGTTGACCTCGGGCAGCCGCACCAGCACCGGCGTCCCGCCGGCGCGCAGCTCGAATTTGGTCTTGATGCTGCTGCCGATCACCTGCTCCGGCGGGATGCCGTAGACCCGTTCCGCCCATGGCCGCATGAACTCGACGCCGCCGCCCGACACGATGAACGTCTTGAATCCGTTCGCGCGGAGATACGACAACACTTCGAGCATCGGCTGAAACGCCAGCTCGGTGTACGGCCGATCGAACCTCGGATGCCGCGCTGTTTTGATCCACGACGAGACGATGCGCTCGAATTCGTCGGTCGTCATCCCGGCATGCGAGGCCATCATGATCGTCGACAGGCCGTGCTCTCCGGACGCGGCGACTGCGGCCAGGTCGCCGTCGAGCACGGCCTTGAACGGTTGGGTCGTCTTCCACTCGGGGTGCTGCGTGGCGAGCGCCTTGACACGGTCCAGCGCAAAGGCCAGCTGGACGTACATCGGCTGCTCGATCCACAGCGTGCCGTCGTTGTCGAACACGGCAATGCGCTCCGCGACCGGAACGAACTCGGGCGAGCCGGGCCTGGTGACTTTGGCCACGAACTCGACGATGGACTTCCGGGCTTCGCCGTCGTTCCAGGATGCGAGCTGATTGCCGGCCTGCGATGGCGTCGTACCGAGAGAGAGAATGCTGACCAGCGTGGCCGCCGTTGACCAGCGGCGCGCGATTGCAAGGTTCGCGCTGCCACGCTTGGAGCGCACATCTGCCGTAGCCATTCCCCGACTCCTCTTTACTTGCTGCCGGTGGTTCCCTTGACCTTCTCGAGCACTTCATCCAGATTGAAGCTGGCCGCCTTCTGCCGCTGCGGGTAGTCCTTGAACGTCATCAGGAATTGCGCCACATAGTCCTGCGCGGGCACGAGCAAGAAGGGGTGATCCATGAATGCCGCCGCGACCAGAGACCTCAGTTTCCAGGTTCTGAGCACGGTAGGGTCTCCTTCACAGCGCGCGGTCGTGCGCCGAACGGTCCGCGGCGCTGCAAGCGATGAACCATCCCGCGCCTCGGTGCGAACGCCTCCGCCCTCAAGATGTTGTCAGCCGGTTTCGAGATCTCGGGAGCCGGATCCTTGATGCGAGGCGCAATGGCTGGCCCGCTTCGTGCTCTGCATGCCTGGCCGTGAACCGAAACAACGCGGCGTTCGCGGCGTTCGTGCGCGAGACCGGCTACGTCACGTCACCGAGCGCACGCCGCGCGCCCAGGATTTTCCCGGCGCGCCGCCGGAGAATCTCATCGCCGGCGGTGTGGTGTTTTCGCCGCCGAACCGTGCCGTGCCGCTGGATCAATACTGCTCGCGCTACATGGTCGGTACCCGCGGCAAGGGCGAGGTCAGCACCGGCACGAACCACCTGGGATTCCGTTGCGTGAAGGACACCCGCAACCTCACACCTTGATGGCGTTGAGGAGCCCTATCGCGTTTTTCGGTTGGGTGTAGACATGACTGTCGTGGCGCAGGGCTTTAGCCCTGCGATCGTGATCGCAGCCACGTTCTGACGGCGCCCGCGCCACACCAGTCACGAAAGCGCTCTGAGACGCGCGGTGTGAATCACAAGATTCCGTGACGGCTCCGCCGCCGGCGCATCCCGGTGCGGTGTGAACGTGGCCTTCGGCTCGCATGGGCAGGGATTCTGGTGAACGGAATCACGAGATCGCCGATTCAGCAACTGAACGACGCCCGTATCGCGGAGGCACGCAGTCTCTTCAAGGACGCCGACAGTGTGGAATTGAAGATGACCGTCGCGGACGGCGACCGCTACTCCGCCATTACGGCGCTCGGCTTGGATGTGCTCGACGCCGAGCTGCGGCAGGTCGTGTTCTTCGACACGCCGGATTTGACGCTGGACAATGCCGGCATCATCGTCCGCGCCCGGCGCGCCCGAAAAAGTGGAGATTCGGTGATCAAGCTTCGACCGCTCGCCCCGGCCACCGTGCCGTCCAGGCTCCGACATTCCAGCAGCTTCAAGATCGAGGTCGATGTCACACCCGGCGGCGTCGTCTGCTCGGGCTCGTTGAAGGCGGACGCCGACAACGGCGACATCAAGAAGGTGCTGGCGGGCAACAGACCCGTCCACAAACTTTTCTCCCACGAGCAAAGGGCGCTGTTCGCGAAGCATGCGCCTGACGGCCTCGACATGGACACGCTCATTCCGTTCGGACCGATCAACGTGGCAAGACTGAAACTCACCCTGAAGATGTCCGCGGGACATGACGCGGTTGCCGAGTTGTGGTTTTTTCCGGATTCCTCCCGCATCCTCGAGCTGTCCACGAAATGCGAGCGGGACGAAACGTTCCAGGTTCTCGCGGAAGGGCGGGCCATGCTTCTCGGCCGCGGCATTCAGTACGCGGCCGAGCAGCAGACCAAGACGCACCAGGCGCTCGAGTACCTCTCTCGGCTCCATTCGCGCAAGCAGCAGTGAAGGCAGGATCGCAGCGGCGGATACGAAGGCGGCAACGCCGACGCTGCGCATCCCTGGTCGTTGCCCTTCTGGTTACAGCGACGCTCGGTGGGGCCGCGCCGGCCTTCGCGAATGACGCGCCGGACCAGACGACCGACGGTCGGCGGCATGCAGTCGATGCCGACCAGCCGCCACTGACCGTTCTGGTGGAAATACCGTAGAGGTTCGAATCCCCTTCCGCACGACTCACGCGTCGAATGCTGGACCTTTTTCATCGCTAGCCCTAGCACTTTTCCCGTCTTGTATCTCGTCAAGCTTGTAGTCAAGAATTCGAGTTCCACAACCGTGTCTGGCGATCCCTCCGTCCCTGCCGATCCCGCTGAACGAACCGAACCGCCGGCGCTGCGCACGACCGCCGAGTGGCGGTTCCTCGTCACGCTCAACGACAGGCTCCGCCCGTTGAGGGGTCCGGTCGAGATCCAGGAGATGGCCGCGCGCCTGCTCGGTGAGCACCTTCGTGTCAACCGCGTGCTCTACGCGGAGATCGACGGCGATGAGTTCGTCGTCACCAGGTCCTATACCCAGGGTGTAGCGCCGTTTGTCGGCCGGGGGCCGATCGCAGTTTTTGGCGAGGCACTGCTCGACACATACCGGCGCGGTGACACGGTCGCCGTCAACAACGTTCGTCGCGACCCCCGATTCACGGACGCCGAACGCGCGTCTCTCCTCGACAACGAGATCGCGGCGTTCGTGGCCGTGATGCTGCACAAGGAAGGACTGTGGCTGGCGGCCTTCGCCGTCCACAGCGCGATCCCACGCGTCTGGACACGCGACCAGATCGCGTTGATCGAGGCCACGGGCGAGCGCGCATGGGCAGCCGCCGAACGCGCGGCCGCGAAAGACGCGCTGCGCAGGAGCGAGGAACGAAAGGCGTTTCTGCTCAAACTGAGCGATACCATCCGGCCGCTGGGCGATCCCGAGAGGATTCTGGCGGAAGCGTGCCGGCTGCTGGGAAGGCATCTCGGCGTGAGCCGCGTCGCGTATGGCGAGATCGATGGCGACGAATGCACGATCACCGTCGACTACGTGGACGGCGTGGCGTCGATGGCCGGGCGCTTTCCTTGGGCCGATGTTGGCGGCGGCGTTGCCGAGGAGGCGCTGCGGAGCGGCATCGTGGTCGTCAACGACACGGCGACCGATCCGCGCACGGCGGCGGAACGCGAGGCGCTGCAGGCGGCAGGGATCGCCGCCTATCTCGCCCCGGTGCTCATCAAAGACGGACGATCCGTCGGCTCGCTCGCAGTTCATAGCCGGAACGCGCGGGTGTGGACGCATGACGAGATCACGCTGGTCCGGGAAGTCGCGGATCGCATCTGGGCGGCGCTCGAGCAGCGAAAAGCCGAAGCCGCGTTGCGTGCCAGCGAGGAGCGGCTGTTTTTCCTCCTCCGGCTCAGCGACGCGCTCCGGTCATTGAGCGACCCGTCCGACGTGCAGGAAGCCGCCGCGCGGCTGCTTGGGGAACATCTGCAGGTGAACCGCGTCGGGTACGCGGAAATCGAGGGCGGCGAGTACGTCATTCGCCGCGAGTACTGTACGGGGTGTCGCGCCGCTCGTCGGGCGGGGACCAACCGGAACGTTTGGCGCGGCGCTGCGGGATGCGTACCGGCGTGGCGACGCCGTCGTGGTGAACGACGTTCGCAGCGATCCGCGGTTCACGGAACCGGAACGGACCGCCTGGGAGGCGCGACAGATCGCGGCGTTCATCGGTATCACGCTGATCAAAGGCGGACGGTTGGTGGCCGCATTCGGCGCCAACAATGCGACGCCGCGCGTCTGGCTGCCCGCAGAGATCGCGCTCGTCCGCGACGTTGCCGAACGGACGTGGGAGGCGGTCGAACGTGCTCGAGCCGAGGCGGCGCTGCGCGAACGCGAACATCGGCTGCGTCTGGCGCTCGACGCTTCGGCAGGCGGGCTCGTGGACGTGGGACGCGCGCACGAATCAAATCGATTGGGATGACGGCTTTCGCGTCCGGTACGGTTTTCCGCCCGACGAAGTCGCGCATTCCGACAAGTGGGTGGCCCGTGTCCACGAAGAGGACCGGCCGCGGGTGCTCGGCCTGCTCGACGAGATGCTGCAGTCGACCACGAAGGTCGCGTGGGACAACTCGTTCCGGATCGTGCTGCCCGACGGCGCCGTGCGATGGATTCAAAGCCTCGGACGCGCCGAACGCGACGACGCCGGCCGAGTGATGCGGCTCACCGGCCTCGATCTGGACATCACGGAGCGCCGCCGCGCCGAGGAAGCGCTCCAGGCGCGGCGCGACGAGAAGCGCGATCGCCAGCTGCGCCTTCTGCTGGAGACGGCGGAACAGGGCATCGTGCTCGTGGATGCGAAAGGCTTCATCCTCACGGCGAACCGAGCGCTCGAGGCCATGTTCGGCTGGGGGGCGGGCGCGCTGGTCGGTCAGCCCGTCGAGCGGCTCCTGCCGGCGTCGCTGCGCGACGCGCACGGGCGGCATCGCACCGGCTATTTCCACGCGCCGCGTTCGCGTCCCATGGGTGCGGACATCGATCTCGTCGGTGAGCGCCGGGACGGCACACGCTTTCCGATCGAAGTCAGCCTGAACCACGTCGCCACGTCCGACGGCGGACAGGCGATCGCGTTCGTGGCGGACATCACCGACCGCCGGCGGGTCGCCGCCGCGCTTCGCGAACGGACGGTCGAACTGGAGCGCCGCACGGCGCAGTTGAGTCAGCTCGCGTCCGACTTGACGCTCGCCGAGCAGCGGGCGCGCGAACAGCTCGCCAAGACGCTCCACGACGGCCTCCAGCAGCTGCTGGTCCTTGCGGCGTTGAATCTCGATCAACAAGTGAAGCGGGACACGCAGCGCGGAACGCCCGTCGATCCGCTCATCGAGGCGAAGAGTCATATCGACGAGGCGATCGCGGCCGCGCGCTCATTGAGCTTCGAGCTGTTTCCCCCGTTCCTGCAAAGCTCCGGACTGCCCGCGGCCCTGACCTGGCTGGCGGACTGGACACGGAACAAGTACGGCCTCGAGGTCGCGGTTTCAGCCGACCCGCTCGCGAACTCCACGCGGAAGGACATCCGCATGCTGTTGTTCGAGTCCGTTCGCGAGCTCTTGCTGAACGCGGTCAAGCACGCCGAGGTCGATCGCGTCGCCGTGGATCTCGTGCTCGACGCGGAGGAGAGGCTGTGCATAACGGTGACGGACCAGGGGATTGGCTTCGACCCGGCGGGACTCGTCGATCGCGCCAAGGTCGACGCGGTGGGATGGGGGCTGTTCAGCATCCGCGAACGGTTGACGCTGCTCGGCGGCCGGTTCGACGTCGAAAGCAGCCCTGGGCAGGGGACGCGGTTCCGTCTGATCGCACCGCGAGGCGCCGTGCCGGTCGCCATCGGCGGACAGGATCCGTCGCGCCGCGTCGCGAGCAGTGCGGCGTCTCCTGACGCCGCCGGACGCGTATCGGCGCAGGTGCTCAGGATTCTGATCGTCGACGATCACACCGCGGTCCGCGAGCTGTTCCGCAAGATGCTGCAGGAGCGGCCCGAACTGCGCGTGGTGGGCGATGCGTGCAACGGACTCGAGGCAATCGCGCAGGCGCATTCGCTCCGGCCCGATGTCATTTTGATGGACATCTCGATGCCCGACATGGACGGCGTCGAGGCCACGCGGCGCCTGCGCGCCGAGCTCCCGTTCATCCAGATTCTCGGACTCTCGATGCAGCCACGCACGCAGCACCCCAGCGCGATCGAGCAGGCCGGAGCGGCGGGCTTCTTCACGAAAGGCCTCGACACGCAGCGGCTCATCGACCACCTGCTCATCATTCAAAAAAGCATGACGGTCGGGTTGCCGGGTCGGCCGGCGTAGTCTACGGACCGCGTGGCGGCAAGCTGGGCGTACAGAATTCACGGCCAGCGTGACGTCGCTGCGGCCGGGACGGATCCCGATCCCGCGCCGGTCATGCGTACGCGCCGCGTCGGTATAACATGGCGCGCACGCGGACTACCCTCCTCTCTCTGGTCGTTGCCGCGGGCGTGGTCACCACCTCGGCTCAGCCTGCCGGGCGCGTCGCGATTCGCGTCGACACGGCGGCGCGCCAAGGCGCGATGACGCCGATCTGGGCCTGGTTCGGTCACGACGAGCCGAACTACACCTACACGCCGAACGGTCGGAAGCTCCTGTCGGCCCTCGCGGCCGCTGCCAATCCCGTGCCCGTCTACGTGCGCGTCCACAACCTGCTCACGACAGGCGACGGCACGCCCGCGTTGAAGTGGGGATCGACCAACGCGTATACGGAAGACGCCGGTGGGCGGCCGGTGTACGACTGGACGATCGTCGACCGCATTATCGACACCTACGTCGAGCGGAAGATGAAGCCCTTCGTCCAGCTTGGCTTCATGCCGGAGGCGATGTCGTCGGCGCCGCCGGGCACGCCGTACCGTCACTTCTGGAAACCAGGCGATTCCTACAACGACATCTACACCGGCTGGACCTATCCCCCGAAGGACTACGCGAAGTGGAGCGAGCTGTGCTACCAGCTGACGCGGCACTTCGTCGAGAAGTACGGCCGGCGGGAAGTCGAGAGCTGGTGGTTCGAAGTCTGGAACGAGCCGGACATCGGCTACTGGCATGGCACGCAGCCGTCGACGAAGCAGCAGGAGTTCAACACGCTGTACGACTTCGCCGCAGCCGGCGTGAAGCGCGCGCTGCCGGCGGCGAAGATCGGAGGACCGGAAGTCACCGGCCCCTCGAGCGCGAACGCGCAGCGGTGGCTCCGCGGATTCCTCGAGCACACGCTTCGCGGCAGGAACGGAGCGACCGGCCAGGTTGGAGCACCGCTCGATCTGATCACGTTCCACGCCAAGGGCTCGCCGTCGTTTCAGCCCGACGGCCATGTACGAATGGGCGTTGCGAACCAGCTTCGGTCCATCGATGCCGCCTTCGGCATCATCGCGTCGTTCCCGGAGTACGCCAGGACCCCGATCGCCATCGGCGAATCCGATCCCGAAGGATGTGCCGCCTGCGGCGTCACGCATTACCCGCAGAACGGGTATCGCAACGGCACCATGTTCTCGAGCTACACCGCCGAGCAGATCACGCGGACCTATCAGCTGGCCGATCTGCACGGAGTGAACGTGATCGGCGCGGTCTCGTGGGCGTTCCTGTTCGAGGATCAGCCGTACTTCGACGGGTTTCGCGACCTGGCGACGAACGGCATCGACAAGCCGGTGCTCAACGTGTTCCGCATGCTCGGCAAGATGAGCGGCGATCGCGTGGCGGCCGAGAGCTCGGCCGGCCTCGGCCTCGAGTCGGTGCGCGACGCGGGCGTGCGCGGCGCGCCGGACATCTCGGCGCTCGCGAGCCGATCGACGCGTTCAGCCGCGGCGCTGGTGTTCAACTACCACGATGACGACCTGCCCGCGGCCGACGCCACGATCGACCTGACCATCGACGGGCTGCCGAACGGCCGCGCCACGCTCACGCATTTCCGCGTGGACGCGACACACAGCAACTCCTACGAGCGCTGGAAGGCGATGGGGTCGCCGCAGTCACCAACGCCCTCGCAGTACGCCGAGTTGGAGAAGTCGGGCCAGCTCGAGGAGCTACACCCTGCGAGGCCCGTCACTATCGCCAACGGCCGCATCGTCGAGACGTTCTCGCTGCCGAGACAGGGCGTGTCGCTCGTTCACATCGCCTGGTAGCACGCCCGACGCCAGTCAGCACGCGGCGCGCACCAGTGTGATGTTGTCGTTGGTCGTCCAGCCGCCACCTTTGACCTTCGTTGGCGACTTGGGCGACAGGTCCTTGCCCTTGGCCTTCGGCTTGGCCGCGCGCACGAGCGCAACGTTGTCGTTGGAGCGCGGAACGCTCAGGATCAACCCGTTTTGACCAGGCGTCGATCGGGTTCTTGCCGCTCTTCGTGACCGCACTCGAAACAGAACCACACCGCCCCAGCGTCGGCGACCGCAAGTGACCGTTCCTCACCCATCATCAGGGCGTTGGGCACGCGTGCAGCAAATGCGGTGCGCTGACCGCAGCGAGCACACCGCCTGGACTCGTCGTCTGCGACCAGATCACTCCATTGGTTCGTCGTCCGTGCTCTCATCGAAGTCGACTCAAGGCAAGCGCCGTGCCTGCGCAGATTGCGTCGTGAAGGCACACGCTGGCGCGACGAGGTGACACTCCGTGTCACTCTTGCACTGTTCATTGGCATTCGTCAGGAGCTGACCGCTTCAATCCGTGGAACGGGCCCGACGAGCCCTGCCAGTTGGGCGGTGAGGATCGACGCGACAGCGCGCACGAACGCGCGGCGCTCGCCGGGCGCCGGCAATTCCAGCGCGAGCACACCGACACATCCGGCTGCGGTCACAGCAGGAACGACCACCGCCCCGGTGTCGACATCCGTGCCGCCGACGACCCTTGTTTCAGCGGACCGAAACGCCGCGCCGATCGCGTTGTCGGCGTCCCGTGGCACGGTGGGCAGCCGTGCGATCATCTCGTTCGAATAGCCGAGCGCCAGCACGGGCGTCAGCACGCCGCCTTCCTGATCCCAGCGCCACAGCACGAGGCCGACTGCGTCGATGAGCCCCGAGGCCTCTTCCAGCACCGGCACGACGTCGCGCAGATCCTGCGCGCGGCCGATCCTCGTGCACAGGCGTGCGAGCGATGTCAGCTCGCGCTCGATATCAGGCGGAGACGGGCTTGGCGCCGCTGCCATCGCACCATCCACGGGGACGGTCCCGCTGTCGCCGCTCGGAATACGCTCACGAGAACGGCCGCGCACGGCGTCGATGGCCGAATCGACGAGCAGCCCGATTCTCGTCTTGGGCGGTCGATTCGTGGACTCACCGGCTGCCTGCTGGGCCGCCTCCAGGAGGGCGGGGATTTCTTCGGCGGGATCGGGATGGACATCCAGGAACTCGCGCACGACCGCGTCGGGATCGAGTCCAATCGCATGCGCGTAGGCCCGCACGTGCGAGCGGCGGAAGATCCCGCGTGGCCACCGTGAGACGTCGTCTCGTTCCAGAGCCTGGAGAAGCGCCAGCTTGATCTTTGTCCGATCGGCGATGGTCTCGAGCGCGATCCGTTGTCGCTCACGCTCGGACCGAAGGCGAACACCGAAACTTGGGTCCATCGCGCACCTCGCGGCGACGATAGCGATCGCCGTCGACAGTGAGCTGGGTTAGTCAAAAAGCACGAGCAGTCCGTCTGGCGGTGGACGAACGTTTTCGACAGTACCAATTCGTTGATCGCGCTTCAAGGACAAACGCGCAACGGATGAGGCGCCTCCGCCGCAGTGCTAGCGGAGTGGCGGGCGTTCGGCGTATCGCTTCAGGATGACGCTCGCTGCTCCGTCGTCGATCAATCGGCCTCCCTCGAGCAGAATCGCCCGCGAGCACAGTTCGGCAATCACCGTGGAGTCGTGACTGACGAGCAGGATGGTGTGACTGTGTGCGACGAAACGCTCGATCGTCTGCCGGACTTTCGCGCGGAACGCCGCGTCGCCCACGCCGAGTGCTTCGTCGATCAGCAGAATGTCGGGTTCAAGGTGCATGGCCACCGAAAACGCCAGGCGCATCCGCATGCCGCTCGAATACAGCTTCACCGGCATGTCGATGAACGATTCGATTTCCGAGAACGCCACGATCTGGTCGAACTTGCGGCGGATCTCGTCCCGCGACATCCCCAGAATCGCGCCGTTGAAGTAGACGTTGTCGCGCCCGGACAGCTCTGGATGAAAGCCGGCGCCGATCTCCAGCAGCCCGCCGACGTGCCCCCAGAGCTCCGCGCCGCCCTCGGTCGGGGCGGTCACGCGGGCCAGAATCTTGAGCAGCACCGACTTGCCGGCGCCATTGGCGCCCAGCACGCCCACCACCTCGCCGCGCCGAATCTCGAGCGACACATCGCGCAGCGCCCAGAAGCCCGCATCGTTCGTGGCAGGCAATGCGCCGAGCGCACGCAGCGGCGCGCGCACCAGCCGTTCGATTGTTTCGTGCAGGCCTCGAGCGCGGTGCCGGCCGGTTCGGAAGCGTTTACCGAGCGCCTGCGCGCGGATGGCGCAGTCGCTCACATCTCCCCCACGTCGGCCAGCGTCGGCGCGTGGCGGGCGAAGTACCACAAGCCGCTGACGATCACGGCGGCGGCAACGCCGAGCGAGCCCGCCAGTTGCGTCGGCGACAGGTGCGGAGGTGGGCCGAACAACGCCCACCGCCAGCATTCGACGACCGCCACCATCGGATTCAAGCTGTACAGCGGGCGCCACGACGCGGGGACCACCGTCATCGGATACGCCACCGGTGTGACGAAGAAGAGGAGCTGCGTCGCGAACGGCAGGGCGTGCGCCACGTCGCGCTGGAACAAGTTGAGCACCGCAAGCCACACGCCGAAGCCGAACGCGACGCCGGCGGCCAGCAGCAGTGCAACGGGAAGCAGAACGATCGTCGGCGACGGCAGCACGCCGTAGTAGATCATCAGGCACGCGAGCACCGCACTCGTCACGCAGAGATCGATCACCGCGCCAAGCGCGACCGCCAGCGGCAGCAGCAGCCGCGGAAAATACGCCTTCGACAGGAGCCCGGTGTTGATCAGCGACAGGCTCGACTTCGTCAACACGTGCGTCAAGTACATCCAGGGCACGAGACCGCTGTAGACAAAGAGCGGATAGGCGAGGTCGCCGGCCGGGACGCGCATCCAGCGTCCGGCCAGGAGGGTCAAGACACCGGTGGTCAGCAGCGGCTGCAGGATCACCCAGGCGGCTCCGGCGACGGTCTGGGCGTATCGAACCTTCACATCCCTCAAGACGAGCGCGTACAAGACTTCGCGATAGGACCACAGCTCGCGCGCGCCAAAAAGCGGCTGCTTCGCGTCGAACGCGATCACGACACGAGACTCCGACCACGATTGGCGCGCAGCCAGTGCCGTATCCGGTTTCACCCCTTGGTTATCCTCTGGCGGCATGAAGAGGGTCAAATACTGGTGGACTGTTTGAGATGTGAAAGCCGATCCGACCGCGTTCGACGCGCTATCGAGAGGTCTGGGATGCGACCTTGGTCTGATAGTGTTGTCGTTTCTGACACGGACCTCTAGCTCATCAAGCACCGCGTATGTTACCTAACGCCGCAACCAGACGCGGCGTAGGACTTTGGTGCTAGTGACAACTCGGTGACGTTCAACTACCCTACTGCAACGTGCGTCGCCGCCGAACTACCAAAGAGCCCCCATCCGCCGCTCCGCAACGTCGTCGCACTTTCGTTCGCGAACCCGGACCGCTCAACTGCCCTCTTTGACAGTCGCTTCGCATCAGGCGCGTGGCTCGCCTGACCGATGCGCTCGCGTGCGTGTGCGAAGCCTGTAATACCGAATTCACGGTCTCGGTCAAAGTCGAACTCGACGGGTAGTCGCGCGCAGCTCGCGCGCAAGCGTACTATGCGCGCTTGAAGAACTGCACGGCCCGCTCGTGCTTCTCTGCACCTCGCGCGTTTTGAAGGTGCCGAGATTTCTGCGCCTGCCTGTCCTGGGATCAACAAGCCAGCGGATAGAATGCCGTGAAATGCTCAGACGCGAATTCATGTCCGGTGGGCTGGCCGTCGTCGCTGGGGTTGCTCTGACTCCATTCCAAAGCGCAACTGGAGGAGAGATGTACGGGCTGATCGGAAAGATGACGGCTGTAGCGGGCCGGCGTGACGACCTGCTCGGCATCCTGCTCAAATCGACGGAACGCATGCCCGGCTGCCTCAGCTACGTCGTCGCGAAGGACGCCGCCGACGCGAACGCGATCTGGATTACCGAGGTCTGGGACAGCAAGGCGAGCCACGACGCGTCGTTGTCGCTTCCAGCCGTCAGGGACGCCATCGCGAAGGCCCGTCCCTTGATCGCCGGCTTCGGCGACGGCGTCGTGACGACGCCGGTCGGCGGCGTTGGACTGCCAGCCGCGTGAAGCCGCCGCCGAAACCCATGTTCGATCTTCATGACAAGATCGCCGTGGTCACGGGCGCCGGATCGGGCATCGGCGCGGCCATTGCCATCCTCTTCGCCCGTCAGGGCGCGCGCTGCAGCGTCATCGATCTGAACGACAGCGCTGACGCCACCGTCAACACGATTCGCGATGCCGGTGGCGACGCGACGGCCTGGCGATGCGACGTCTCGGCGCCTGCGGAAGTGGCGCGCGCGTTCGCCGAGATCCACGAGCGGTTCGGGCGCCTCGACATCCTCGTCAACAACGCGGGGATCGCGCACGTCGGCACGATCGAGCAGACCACCCCTGAGGATCTCGATCGGCTGTACGCGGTGAATGTCCGAGGCGTGTTCCTCTGCTCGCGCGCGGCCGTTGACATCATGCTGCAGCACGGTGGCGGCGTCATCGTGAACATGGCCTCGATTGCCTCGCTCGTCGGCGTACCGGAGCGCTTCGCCTACTCGATGACGAAGGGCGCCGTGCTCACGATGACGATGTCGATCGCGCTCGACTACGTGAAGAAGGGGATTCGATGCAATTGCATCTGCCCCGCGCGCGTGCAGACGCCGTTCGTCGAGGGCTACCTGCGCGAGAACTATCCCGGACGCGAGGACGAAGTCCGACGGACGCTCGAAGCGTACCAACCGATCGGCCGAATGGGCACGCCGGAGGAAGTGGCCGCGCTCGCGCTGTACCTGTGTTCGGATGAAGCGGCGTTCGTCACCGGTCAGGCCTACCCGATCGACGGCGGAGTTCTCGTCGCGTGAGGAACCGCGTCGTTCGTGGTTCGTGGTTCGCGGTTCGACGTTCATGGTTCGACGTTCCCAGAACGACGAACGGCGAACGGCGAACGACGAACGTCTTGCTACTCTGATGCTCGAGCTGCCGCAAGCGTGGCCGCGACCGTCCCTCCCACGTCCGATCGTCGTGATCGGCGCCGGCGGAATCGTGCGCGCGGCGCACCTGCCGGCGTACCTCGCGCTCGGCCTCGAAGTCGCCGGTCTGTTCGATACGCGCATGGACGCCGCGCACGCCGTCGCAAACGAATTCTCGATTCAGACCGTCTTCCCGAGCCTCGATGCCGCGACGACGCGCGAAAATGTGGTGTACGACCTTGCCGTCCCTGGCGATCAGATTCTCGCCATCCTGGCGAAGCTTCCCGCAGGCTCTGCCGTCCTGATGCAAAAACCGATGGGGCCGGACCTCGCGACCGCCACGGCGATCCGCGACTGCTGTCGCGCGCGCCGCCTGACGGCCGCCGTCAACTTTCAACTGCGCTTCAGCCCGAATGTGCTCGCGCTGCGCGACCTGCTGACGCGCGACGCGCTAGGCGCGATCCTCGACGTCGAGGTCCGCATTGTCATCGATCAGCCGTGGCATCTCTGGACCTTCCTGACGTCGGCGCCAAGGCTCGAGGTGCCCTATCACTCCATTCACTATCTCGACGCGATCCGCTGGTTGATCGGTGAGCCCGACAGCGTGTACTGCCGCGTCGTCCGTCACCCGTCGACGCCGGATCTGGCCGATACGCGAAGCTCGATCATCCTTGGGTACGGCGATCGCATCCGCTGCTCGCTGACACTGAATCACACCCATCGCGCAGGCCCGCGGCATCGCGCGTCTCAGATGATGGTCGAGGGCGAGCGTGGCGTTGCCCGCCTCACGTGGGGCGTGAATCTCGCGTATCCCACCGGTCCGGCGGACACCATGGAAGTCGCCCTGGACGGCGACTGGAAGGACGTCCCCCTCCGCGGATCCTGGTTCACGACGGCGTTCGAAGGGCCGATGTCGAATCTGCAGCGGTTCGTTGCGGGTGAGGATTCGGTGCTCGTCAGTCGTGTGGACGACGCGATCAAGACAATGGCGCTGGTCGAGGCGTGCTACACGTCGAGCGCGAGCGGCGGGACGCGGATACCGGCGACGTAATGTAGGTCCGGCTAAAGCCGGACCCCACGTACCGGATGATCGCACGTGGGGTCCGGCTTTAGCCGGACCTACATTTTACTGCCGCGCAGCGGCGACGCTGGCGACCACGCGCCGCGCGTTGGCAGTGATCACGTCGAAACAGCCAGCGTCGATCGCCTTGCCGTCGAGCAAAGAGGATCCCACGCCAACCGCGACGGCGCCGGCACGGATCCAGTCGCCGGCGTTGTCCAGTGTCACGCCACCGGTCGGCATCAGCTTGATGTGCGGCAGCGGCGCCCGCACGTCCTTGATGAACTGCGGGCCCAGCGCCGTGGCTGGAAACACTTTCACGATGTCAGCCCCGCACTGGTGCGCGGCGAAAATCTCGGTCGGCGTGAAACACCCCGGCATCGCCGCGATGTCGCGCTCGTGACACGCCGCGATGACGTCGGCACGAAAGATCGGACCGACGACGAACGACGCACCCGCGTCGATGACTCGCCGGGCCGTCTCCGCATCGGTGACCGTGCCGGCGCCGAGCAGGAACCCGTCGGGCAGCCCCGGCGCCAGTTCGCCGATCAACTCGACGGCGCGAGGCACCGTCATCGTCACCTCGAGCGCGCGAACGCCGCCCTCCGCCATCGCGTCGACAACGGCGCGCAGTTTCGCTGCGTCCTTCAGCCGGATGACGGCAACCACGCCGAGCGCCTCGATCTGCGCCGTCACCTCGCAACGTCTGCTCATGGAGTCACCCGCATCCCGTCATCCTGTGACGTCAACGGGCGCTCCCGTTCGCGACGCCTGGTAAATGGCTGTAGTCACTTCGACGCTGCGCCGCCCCTCCGCCCCGTCACAAGCCGGCCGCGCGCGTTCGTTCACCGCGCGAATGAAATCTTCAACCACCGTTCGATGCGGTGTCACGTCGCTCACGACGGGCGATGCCGCATTTTCCGGAGCAGCGACGGCCTGGCGCACGAAGCCGGACCCGTCCAGTAGATCCAGCGCCACGAGCGCGTCGCCTTCGAGAATGGCCGTGCCATTCGAGCCTGTCACCTCCACGCGCCGCGCGTAGCCGGGATACGCCGCCGTCGTCGCCTCGATCGTGCCGAGCGCGCCGTTGGCAAATTCCAGCACGGCGACGGCCGTGTCTTCCACTTCGATCGCGTGCAACCGGGTCGCAACCTTCCCGGAGACGCGCCGCACCGGTCCCACGAGCCAGAGCAGCAAGTCCACTGTATGCACGCCCTGATTCATCAACGCCCCGCCGCCATCGAGCGCCCGCCTCCCGCGCCACTGCGAGCCTTCATAGTAGGACGAGGGCCGATACCACTTCACGTGCGCCGTCACCAGGACCGGCGCGCCGAGGCGGCCGGCGTCCAGCAGGGACTTCAACCGCATGACATCAGGCTTCACGCGATCCTGAAAAATCACACCGAGCGTCACGCCCGTGCGCGCGGCTTCGGCAATCAACGCGTCGGCCCTGGCCACGGTGACGTCAATCGGCTTCTCGACCAGCACGTGGAGCCCACGTTCGGCCGCCGCGATGCCGTGATCGGCATGAAGCCCCGACGGACTGCCCACGATCACCATGTCGAGCGGACGATGATCGAGAAACCGGTCCAAGGCATCGTACGCGGCCGCGCCGTGACGCGCGGCCAGCCGCTCGGCATGCGCGCGCGTCGGCGCGTGCACAGCCGCGACCGTCGCGCCCGGAATCTCGCTCACCGCCCGCGCGTGTGTGTCGCTGATGTTGCCCGCGCCAATCAGGCCGACATGGATCATCGAGTAACGAAGCTCCGCCTGAGACCGTCAAGTAACCTGCCCGGGAGCTCCGCTTCGTTACTAGATGCGCGGCCGCCAAGGCGGCCGCGCCTAAGACAGCTTCCAGGGCCCGCTGACAAAACCGTCACGGTTCCGGCCTTAGAAGATGTCTGCGAATGCGGTGAACTCGCGTTCGATGCGATCCGCTGGAGCTTTTTCCTCGAGCACGACCACGCGATAGCGGAACGCCGCCGAGGCGCCGGGCTGCAGCGTGAGGTTCAAGGTCTCCCGCCCCTCGCTGAAGACTTTCTGGCCGAGCGGGTTCGCGGCGAACAGTCCGTAGCCGCGCGCGTGCCAGTAGGTCGGGAATCCCGGGTTTTTCGGATGATCGATCATCGCGATCGTGATCGGCTGGGCGCCGATGTTGCCGGCGAGCAGCGTCCACCGGCCGCGCGTCGACCACACCGCGTCGCCCTTCTTGCCCTCGCTGCTCGTGTATTCGCCGGTGACGCCGGTGTTGTCCAACTTCGGAACGTCGGTCGCTCGTCCTGCGACGTCGGTGAACAGGAGCGGCTCGTTCGACGGCTGCTCGAGCTGGCGCGCGACACGCAGGCCGAGCATGCCGTCCTTCACGTCGGCGAACACCACCCGCTCGACCGCCGTCAGCGTCGCGATCCGATCGATGGTCCGCGTGCTCGCGTCTCCGGCAAACACGAACTGCGTGCGCTCGTGCAGCAGCACGGTGCCAGTCGACGTGACCCAGTCGGACTCGGTCGTCAGCTCACCGCGGTCGGATCCACCCTTCGCGGACACGATGCGTCGATGCAGAATCGTCCCCATCTTCGATCGGTCGGCCGGCTTGATGGCGTCCGAGTTGTTCCAGAAATCGAGGCCGTTCACGCTCTCGTAGTTGAACCAGAGGCCGACGTGATGCGGATGGTCGACGCGTTCGCCGGGCCGCGGGGCGAGCGGCCAGCCGCGCGTCACCAGCGTCCCGCCGGCGCTGCGGATCGGATCGAGCACCGGCTTCTTCACCTCGTCCGGCCAGATGTACGACGTGAACGGCTTGCCGCCGATCGCGATGTCGACGCGCTTCGCGGACTCGTGCGGCGTGACGGTGACCGGCAGCGGCGCGCTCGCGGGAACGACCGCCGTTACCGCGACGATGAACATGACGATTCGCGCTGCATTCATTTCGTTGAATTTCCTCTAACTACACCGCTAAAGTAAACAGCCGCCCGACATCTGGCGAGAGGGTACAATTCCCCCACCGCCTTGGCAACAGTTTCCCGAGCGATGACGCCGTCCCTGTTCGATTTGTCCGGCCGCACCGCCGTCGTCGTCGGCGGCACGTCCGGCATCGGGCGCGCGCTGGCGCTCGGGCTTGCGGACGCCGGCGCGGACGTCGTCGCGACCGGCCGGCGCGCCGATGCCGTTGACGCAGTGGCCCGAGATATCGAACAGCGCGGGCGGCGGACCCTTCGACACCCGGTCGACGTCACCAGCCTGGAGTCGCTGCAAGCCCTTTGTGACCGCATGCCTCGATGCGTTCGGCCAGGTGGACGTCGTCGTCGCCGTGGCGGGCGTCACGAAACGGGTGCCGACGCTCGACATGAACGAAGAAGACTGGAACCGCATTCTCGATACCAACGTGACCGGCATGTTCCGCACCTACAAGGTGTTCGCGCCGTCGATGATCGCGCGCGGATCGGGCCGGCTGATCGGCATCGGATCGATTGCGTCGTTCGTCGGGTTGCAGGAGGTGAGCGCCTACACCGCGAGCAAGGCCGCGGTCGCTGGCCTGACGCGCGCGCTGTCGGTGGAGTGGGCGCGGCACGGCGTCACGGTCAACGCGATCGCGCCGGGTGTCTTCGAGACCGATCTGAACCGGGAGATCCTGAAAGGGCCGCGCGGCCAGGAGTTCCTGACGCGGACGCCGATGGGTCGCTTCGGCCGGGTGGAGGAACTCGTGGGGGCGGCCGTCTACCTCGCATCCGATGCCGCCACGTTCGTCACCGGGCAGTTGATCGCGGTGGACGGCGGCTTGCTGTCGAGCGGGGTGAATCAATGACGTCGGCGATCGTCATCAGCACCGACGACAACGTCGCCACAATGCTCGAAGCAATCGAGCCTGGCCAGACCGTCCGCGCCGGCACGTCGACGGTGACGGCGACTGAAGCCATCCCACGCGGGCACAAGATCGCGCTGCGCAACATCCCGGCAGGCGATCGCGTGATCAAGTACGGCAGCCCGATCGGAACGGCTTCACGCGAAATCGCGGCCGGCGCGCACGTGCACACGCACAACGTCGCGAGCGCGCGCGGTCGCGGCGACCTGTCACGCCAAAGCGCCGACCCTGCGGAAGTCGCGACGGCGGCTCGCACGAATCGCCGAGCCACAGGAATGACGACGCCTGAACCAGTGTTCCTCGGCTACCAGCGCTCCGACGGCAGCGTCGGCGTCCGCAATCACGTGCTCGTGATTCCGACGGTCATCTGCGCCGCGGTTGTCGCCGAACGCGTCGCCGCATCGATCGCGCCGATCGGCGCCGCGCTTCCCCACCTGGCCGGCTGCGGCCAGATCGGTCCCGACCTCAACGTCACCCACGAGACGCTGGCGGCGTACGCGCGGCATCCCAACGTCGGCGCCGTGCTCGTCGTCGCGCTCGGGTGCGAACAGGTGGTCGCGCAGTATCTCGCCGATACGGCGCGGCAATCGGGACGGCCCGCGCAGATCGTCTCGATCCAGGGCGAGGGCGGAACGGTGCGCGCCACTGCGCGCGGCACGGAAATCGCGCGCGATCTCGCGGCCGCGATTGGCCGCGCGGAGCGCACGCCGCTCCCGGCCTCCTCGCTCGTCTTGTCGGTGAAGTGCGGCGGCTCCGATTACACCTCGGGACTCGCGTCGAATCCCGTCGTCGGCCGCGTCGCCGACGCCCTCGTCGATCTGGGCGGCGCCGTCGTTCTTGGCGAAATCGCAGAGATCATGGGCGCGGAGCATCTGCTCGCGGCGCGCGCCTCGACGCCGGCAACTGGCGCGCAGTTGCTGCGCGTCGTCAACCGCGTCGAAGCGGAAGCGATGGCCCTGGGTCTCGACATCCGCGGGACGCAGCCCTCGCCCGGCAACATCCGCGGCGGCCTGACGACGATCGAAGAGAAGTCGCTGGGCGCGACGCACAAGGCCGGCGAGCGCACGCGGCTCGAGGACGTCGTCGCCTACTCGGCGCCGATCACCAAGCGCGGGCTGACGGTGATGGACACACCAGGGCTCGACGTCGAGTCGGTGACCGGCATGGTCGGCGGCGGCGCGCAGGTCGTCATCTTCACCACCGGTCTCGGCACGCCGACGGGCAATCCGATCGCGCCGGTGATCAAGGTGACGGGCAACGCGCGCACGGCGCAGACGATGGCCGACAATATCGATGTCGACGTGAGCGGCGTGTTGACCGACGCGGAGTCGTTCGAAGCGGCGGCCGAACGGTTGTTTGCGGAAGTGCTCGACATCTCGTCGGGTCGCGAGACAGCGGCGGAGCGTCTCGGCCACCGCGAGTTCGCGATCCATCGGCGGAACCCGACGATTTAGCGGAGTTTCAAGACCAATATGAATCTGGAAGCTGTGGGGTCCGGCTGTAGCCGGACCTCAGGTCCGCCTGAAGGCGGACCCCACGTACGTCTTGAAAAAGAGAGCTGAAACCAATGGCATTGCCCAACGTTCGTGTCGGCGACGCGGGGGCTACGACGGCCGCTGACCACGGAGGACTTGGCACGCCGAAGCCGCAGCGCGGCGTAGGCGGCTACTTCCGCTGGACGATCTGCGGCCTGCTCTTCCTCGCCGCGACGATCAACTACGTCGATCGGCAGGTCATCGGCATCCTGAAGCCGACGCTGCAGGCGGAATTCGGCTGGAGCGAAATCGACTACGCCGATATCGTCTTCGCGTTCCAGCTCGCGTACGCGATCGGTTTCCTGTTCGCCGGAACGATCGTCGATCGGCTCGGGATCAAGCGGGGGTTCACGCTGGCGATCGTCATCTGGTCGCTGGCGGCGATGTCGGCGGCCGAAGTCACTCGCTTCGGTCCTGCTGCCGCGGCGACGCTCGGCGCCTTCGGCCTCGCCTATTCCTCGTCGGTCGCCGGCTTCATCTTCGTCCGCTTCCTGCTCGGTATCGGCGAATCGGGCAACTTTCCCGCGGCGATCAAAACCGTGGCGGAGTGGTTTCCGCGCAGCGAGCGCGCGTTTGCGACCGGCATCTTCAATGCGGGGACGAACATCGGCGCGGTAATCACACCGATGACCGTGCCGTGGATTACGGTGCAGTTCGGCTGGTACTGGGCGTTCATCCTCACCGGCCTGCTGGGGTTCGGATGGCTGGTGGCGTGGCTCCTCATCTACGATCGGCCTGAAACCCACCGGCGGCTCGGCGCCGCCGAGCGTGCGCACATCCGGAGCGATGCCGCGGTCGAGCCGACCGTGCGCGTGCCGTGGGTGAGACTGCTCCGCTACCGGCAGACGTGGTCTTTCGCAGCGGCCAAGTTTCTCACCGATCCGATCTGGTGGATGTTTCTCTTCTGGCTGCCGGATTTCTTCAGCCGCAACTACGGGCTGTCGCTGCTCCAGCTCGGACCGCCGATTATCATCATCTACCTGATGGCTGACGTCGGCAGCGTCGGCGGCGGCTGGCTGTCGTCGGCGCTGATCAAGCGAGGCTGGAGCGTGAACGCCGCGCGCAAGACGGCGATGCTCGGTCTGTGCGCTCGCCGTCGTGCCGATCGTCGCCGCGGCCAGCGTGCAGAGCATGTGGTCCGCGGTCGCGCTGATCAGCCTGGCCACGGCCGCGCATCAAGGGTGGTCGGCCAACGTGTACACGCTGGTGTCCGACATGTTTCCACGCCAGGCGGTCGGTTCGGTCGTCGGCCTCGGCGGGTTCGCCGGCGCGGTGGGCGGGATGCTGATCGCGAAAGTGACCGGCTACGTGCTGCAGATGACCGGCAGCTACACGACGGTGCTGATGATCGCAGGCGGCGCCTATCTGGTCGCGCTGGCGGTTGTGCAGGTGCTGACGCCGACGTTGGAGCCAGCGCGCATCGAGTCGGAGTCGTCGAGTCTGAGCGATCGTCAGTCCGGTAACCGACCACCATCCGTCAGATCACCTGATGCATCTGTTCGACCAGGAACCGGCGATTCATCTCGGCTGAATTCTTCGGCGTGCCGCCAGGGTCGACGACGCGATCGAGCTCGACGATCGCCCACTTGCCGTACTCCAGCTCGCGCAGCGTTTTGAAGACACCCTCGATGTCGACGTGGCCGCGGCCCAGCTCGACGAACTCGTAGCGGCTCACACCGCCGCTGACTCGCACGTCCTTGAGATGGATGACGTCGATCCACTCGCGATATTCGCGCAGCGCGGCCACCGGATCGCCGCCGCCTTGTTTGTAGTGGGCGGTGTCGAACAGCAGCCGCACGTGCTTCATGTCCGCCGCATCGAGAACTGCCGCGATCTCCTGCGGCTTCTCTCCGGTGCTGTTCATGTGGTGGTGGTACACGAGCGGGATCCCCAGATCCGTGGTCCGCTTGCCTAGCTCGGTCAGCAAGCGTCCCAGCCGGCGATAGTCGTAGGCGACGACGCGGCGGCCTCTCGGCCGCTCGTCGATCACCTGGAGATACACGCCGCCCGCATCGCGGACGAACCGGGCGTGCTGCACGTGCGTCGCGATCGTTTCCTTCTGACGCGCCGGATCAATCGACAGGTTGCCGCTCGACAACACCGCAAACGTGAGGCTGTGCTTCGACAGCAGCTCGCGCAGCTCCTGCGGCCGCGTCCCGTACTGCGCGAAGGCTTCGCCGCGGAGCTGGATGGCGCGGAACCCGACCGCGGCGATGTCTTCGATCGCCTGCGTGACGGCGTTGCCCCAGGTGATGGCGGCGTAGCCGAATTTCATCGAGGTCGCAGCGTCCACGGTCCGGCTAAAGCCGGACCCCACGTACGACACTGCGAAAGCCGACGTTGCCTGCAGAAACTTGCGCCGGGTCACCATGAATGCACCGTCCCATCCAGCTTGCGGTTCACCGGGAGATACGCCGGATCGTACGGATGCGTCGCCGCCAGCGCCTCGTCGATGTCCACGCCCAGCCCGGGAGCGTCGCCCGGGTGCATCGCACCGCGCTCGAACGAATACGCGTGCGGAAAGACGGCGTCGGTTTCATCCGTGTGGCGCATGTACTCCTGGATGCCGAAGTTGTGAACGCTCAGGTCGAAGTGCAGCGCCGCGGCCATCGCCACCGGGCTCAGGTCGGTCGCGCCGTGCGAACCGGTCCGCACGTGATGAAGCTCGGCGAGCGCCGCCATCTTGCGCAGATGGCTGATGCCGCCGCCGTGCACGACCGTCATGCGGATGTAGTCGATCAGCTCTTCCTCGATCAGCTGCGTGCAGTCGTGGATCGACGTTGAACACTTCGCCGACGGCGATCGGCGTGGTCGTGTGCTGGCGAATAGTGCGGAAGGACGCCTGGTTCTCCGCCGGCACCGGATCTTCGAGCCAGAACAGGCGCGACGGCTCGAGGCTCTTGCCGAGACGCGCGGCCTCGATCGGCGTCAGCCGATGGTGGACGTCGTGCAGCAGGTGTACGCTCGTAGCCGACCTCGCGCCGCAGCCGATCGAAGAGCGGCGGCACGAAGTCGAGATACTGCTCCGTGCTCCAGACGCTCTCGAGCGGCTTGCCCTTCTCGGCCGGCTCGTAGTACAGCGTCCCGCGGCCGACGCCGTACGCGTGCAGGACGCCGGGGATCGCGCACTGCGCGCGCACGGCCTGGTAGCCGAGTTCGATGTAGTGCTGCACGGCCTTGCACGGTGTCGTCCTCGGTTGCGCCGTTGGCGTGGCCGTAGACCATCACCGACTCGCGCGACGCGCCGCCGAGCAGCTGATACACGGGCGCGTTGAGCGTCTTGCCGAGAATGTCCCAGAGCGCGGTGTCGACCGCGGCAATCGCCGTCATCGTCACCGGACCGCGGCGCCAGTACGCACCCTTGTAGAGGTACTGCCAGATGTCCTCGATCCGTCGCGCGTCGCGTCCGATCAGCAGCGGGATGACGTGATCGCTGAGGTAGCTGGCCACCGCGAGCTCGCGGCCGTTGAGCGTCGCGTCGCCGAGACCGTAGACGCCGTCCTCGGTGACGAGCTTCAGCGTGACGAAATTCCGTCCGGGACTGCAGACGATGACCTTGCCGTCGACGATGCGCATGGATCAGAGGAGTGCGGGATTCGGGACTCGGGATTTGGGATTCGTTCTGCGGAAGAAGCGCAATCGCTGCGCGTACCCAGCAGCGCGCTGCGCCGACGAGCGACGAGGAAGCCGACGTCGTAGCTGCCGGTGCGATCGCGCAGGTAGCCGACCAGCATCGGCGCCGTCGCTTCCGCGACGCCGTCGGCGGTCAGGACGATGCCCATGCACGCGGCCGAGCACGCGCGACGCCGAACAGCTCCGCCGCCATCAGCGGGATGATCAGGTATTCGCCGCCGAGGCCGAGACCGAAGATCGCCGCGAACACGTACATCGTCACGCCGGACGACGGCGCAGCAGGAGCAGCGGAATCGCGCCGGCGACCAGCGAGATAGATGAGCAGCATCACGTGCTTGCGCGGCGATCCGGTCGGCGAGCCATCCCATGAGCAGGCGGCCGGCGATGCTGACCGCGAGCACGAGCGAGATGATGCCGCGCGGCGTCGCGCCTGCGAGTAGCCGCGATCGAGGCTGAGAAACAGCTTGAGATGCTGATTGGTGCCGCCGACCGCGGCGATCGAGCACATGCTGCCGAGCGCGAGGAGATAGAACGCGGGGTTGCGGAGGATCAGCCGCCGGCACCGGCTCTCACGCTCGTGCCTGGCCTGTCGCGGCCGGCTCGTGGTTCGACGCTCGGCCACGGCGTCCGGTCGGTCTTCGCGACGAAGTACGCGAGCGGCAGCGCGATCAGCGACGATCAGGACGCCGAGCACCTGCAGCGCTCCGCGCCAGCCGAACTGCGTCGTCAGCCAGCGCCGCGAGCAGCGGCACGATCGCGCCGCCGATGCCGATGCCGAGATACGCGATCCCCATCGCCTTGCCGCGCGTCTTGTCGAACCAGCGCGACAGCAGCACCTGGTTCGGCAGCGGCCCGCCGCAGACGTAGCCGAGCGCGTTGAAGAAGTAGAAGAAGTAGAACATCCACAGCGGCGGACATCGCGCCGAGGCCGATCAGCGCGCCGCCCGGCCATCAGGATGCCGCGCCATCATCAGACGCCGCGGGCCGAAGCGATCGACGATCCAGCCCGCCGCGAATCCGAACAGCGGACCGACGACCAGCTTGCTGATCGCGTTGCCCGGACGTGACCATCGTCCGCGACCAGCCGAACTCGCGGACCATGAAGTCGTAGTAGAGCGGCAGGCCGTAGAGCGCGAGGCCGACGACGGAGAACAGCGCGGCGAACGCGGTCGCGGTGACTTGGACCCCCGCCTTCGCTCGCTCTGAATTCTGGCGAGCTTCGCGAGCTCGCCAGCGCCTTCGGCGCAGGCGGCCCGGCCTGCGTTCACGATGTCACCTTCAGCACGCGTGCCGAACGCGGCAGCATCCCGATCGACAGCGCACCATCGCGATGGACCAGCGACTCGTCGGTCCAGTAATCGACGACCCGGGCGCCGCTCTCCAGACGCACCACGCGCGTCTGCGGCGCGTCGTCCCAGTTGAACAGACAGACCATGCGTGCGCCGGCAGCCGAACGATGCCCACGCTCAAGCGTCTCGTCCTCGAACTCGGCGGCGACGCCGGTCGGCGGCAGCAGCTTCCGGAGCATCGCCGCACGCGCCGGCGGAATGGCCGTGAGATCGTCGCCGGACAGCACCATGCCGCCGCTCGCGTAGATCGCGGTCGCGTGAAACTGGCACTCGCTGTCGGACAGCTCGCCGGCCAGCACGATCGCGTCGGGATCGTTCCACCACAGGCGGCCGTTCTGCCAGTTGCGGCTGCAGGTTCTGCCGCGCCGTCGTCTCGATGCGATCCCACGTGCGCTTGATGTCGTTCGAGCTGCGCGATCCGTGGATCAGCGCCGACCGACGGCCAGATCGGATGATTGCAGCCGAGGATGAAAGGCGTCGCCCGCGCCGCGCAGGATCGCCTGCATGCCGCGCCGGTAGGCCTCGATGCGCGTCGCGCGCGCGATCGTGGAACCGCCCGCCGTGCATCGCGCCCCAGAAGTTCGCGTCCAGCTTGAAGTAGGTGCAGCCCCATTCCTGGCGCATCGTGCTGAAGACGCTGCTCGAAATGCTGCTGCACCTCGGGATGCGTGCCGTCGAGCACGTACCACGGCCCGCGCCGCCAGCCGCCGAACGTCACGCGATCGGATCGCAGCGGCGCGCCGTCGGCGTCCTTGACGAACCAGTCGCGGATGCTGCTCGGAACACTGCGGACTTCTCTCCGCGACGAACGGCGCGACCCAGATCGCCGGCTCGAATCCGCGTCGGCGAATCTGTCGAGCACCGTGCGGACGTTGCCGCCGAACGCCGCACCGGTCGTCGAGCCAGTCGCCCATCGCGCTCTGATAGCCGTCGTCGATCTGCACGTACTTCAGGCCGGGAAGCGTCTTCGCGATGACGTCGAGGTTGTCGAGCACCTGCTGTGCGGTGACGCGCGGGCCGAAGCAGTACCACGAGCACCAGCCGGTCGGTGGCGTCGACGCCGTAGTCGACAACGGCGGATGATGTGCCGCCAGGCGATCGCCGGCCGCCGCCGAGCAGCGACGCGCGATCGGATCCGGATGTCACCATCAATTCTTCCAGCGCCCACGTTTCACCGGGCCCGAGCGACAGACCTTCAGCAGTCGACGCACAGCTCGCGATGGCGAGACCTCACGAATCGACAAACCGTCCGCTGAACCGCGCGCACGACGTGAAGGCGAGCAGCGAGGTGTCCCGGCCCAGGCGGCGTGAGCGTCATCAGGCCGTAGTACGCGCGCGCGCCGTCGGCTTCGGGAATGCGGTAGTGCTTCGCGTCGGTGTACTGACTGTAGGTCGAGCGGCTCCGCCGAGCGTGCCGCCGGTCTGCGTCAGCATCTGGAAGCCTTCGCCGTAGAGCGCAGTCGGACGGCGGCATCGCCAGCTCGAGGTCGAAGAGCACGATCTCCTTGATCGCGAACGGCGCCTCGCGAGCGATTGACGACGCGCGAGCGGCACAAGGCTCCGCTCCACTCGCGCATCACATCGACGTCGCGGCAGGACGCTGCCATCGATGCCAACCGCGCGATCCGTCGAGACCCGCCGATCGGCCGGCCGTCGATCGCCTGCGCGAGCGGCAGCGCGGCGAGGCCGAGGAACTCGCGCCGCCTCACCTCGGCACCTCAGGCTTCGAGCGCTCACGATAGTGCACCGTCGCCGACCGCCTGCAGCCGCGCCGCGCTCTCCTCTGGCGTCATGTCGCGCTGCGGCGATCCGAGCATCTCGAAGCCGACCATGAACTTTCGTACGGTCGCCGATCGCAGCAGCGGCGGGTAGAAGTGCGCGTGCAGATGCGCCGTCTCCGGCGCGCCGCCTCGAACCGGCTGCTGATGGAATCCCATCGAATACGGAAACGCGGTCTCGAACAGGTTGTCGTAGCGCGTCGTCAACCGCTTGAGCATGTCGGCGAGGGCGTCGCGCTCGTCATCCTGCAGAGACGTCAACGCGCCGGCGTGACGGCGGCTCACGACGAGCGTCTCGAACGGCCACACCGCCCAGAACGGCACGAGGGCCACGAACGCCGTCGTTGACGCATACGATGCGCTCGCCCACCGCCAACTCGAGCGCCACATAGTCGCACAACAGGCACGATCCCCGGCGCGCGCGATACGTCGGTCAACGCCGCGAGCTCGAGCGCGGGCTCGTTCGGCACGTGCTCTGTCGCCCAGATCTGACCGTGCGGATGCGGATTGCTTGCGCCCATCATGGCGCCGCGGTTCTCGAAGATCATGGCGTAGGCAACCCACGGCAGCGCCGCGAGCGCGTCGTATTCCTCGATCCACGTCTCGACAACCGCGCGAATCGCGATGGCATCCATGCGCGGGAAGCGTGAGGTCGTGCCGCGGCGAGAAGCAGACCACACGACAGATGCCGCGCTCCGCTTCCGCGACCAAGAGATCGTGAGATTCGACTTCAACTTCCGTGGGCCGGCTTTAGCCGGCCCTCTGGTCCTCCTGAAGGCGGACCCCACGACGACAGCGCTGGATAGTCGTTGTCGAAGACGAACGTCGACGCGGTAGACGGGAGTGCGAGCGCCGCCCGCGCGCGCGTTCCCCGGACAGAGGTAGCACGCGGGGTCGTACGCGACATGCGACTGCGCCGGCGCCGCGTCGACACTGTCCCTGCCACGGCCGCTCGTTCCGCTGCGGCGACACGATCACCCACTCGTTGCGCAGCGGGTTGAATCGCCGGTGCGGATGCTGACGGAGATCAAGCATGTGCGAAGCCGCCACGAAAGCACGAAAGCACGAAAAAGAGAACCAAGTTGGTTTCGTGTTTTCGTGTTTTCGTGGCAGATTGGGTTTCAAACACGCGCGGGACTCCAGGCGGAGACGCCGTCGCCAGCCGACGTGATCCACATGTCGGGGCGTCGGCCGGTGTTCGCCTCGTAGCGCTCGCGGATCGATTCACGCAGCTCACCGGTCGCCCGCCCCGCGTCGACGAGCGCGACGACGCAGCCGCCGAATCCGCCGCCGGTCATGCGGGCGCCGAACACGCCGTCGAGGCTCGAGACGGCATCCACCATGACGTCGAGCTCGGCGCAGCTCACCTCGTAGTCGTCGCGCAGGCTGGCGTGTGACGCCGCCATCAGCGCGCCGAACTCGAAGTAGTCGCGCTGCGCGATGGCCGCCGCCGCACGGCCGACGCGGTCGTTCTCGGTGATCACGTGATGACAGCGCGCGTAGATCCTCGGCGACAAATCCGCGCGGACGTCGTCGAGCGCCTCGAGCGTCGCGTCCCGGAGCGCGCGAATCGACGGGTCTGCGCGCTGAAGCGCGGCGACGCCCGCTTCGCAGTCGGCGCGCCTGCGGTTGTATTCGCTCGACGCCAGCTCGTGACGCACCTTCGTGTCGCAGACGAGCACGCGCAGGTCGGATGGCACCGGCACGAACGTGCACTCGAGACTTCGTGTGTCGAGGAGCAGCGCGTGGCCGGCCTGCCCGCGGCAGGCGATCATCTGGTCCATGATGCCGCACCGCGTCCCGGCGAATTCGTGCTCCGCCCGCTGACACAGGCGCGCCATCGCGGCCGCGATCGATCGCACCGCCCGCCAGATCGACCAGCGCGGCCGCGCAGGCCACCTCCAGCGCCGCGGAGGAGCTCAGGCCCGCGCCGATCGGAACGTCGCTCGCGATCAGCATGTCGGCGCCAGCAACCGACCTTCAGCAGCGTGGCGACACCGCAGACGTCACTGACTCCAGCTGCCAGCGCGGCCGGCTCCGCGCATTGACAGCTTCGGCGTGCCTGAGCCTGTCGAAGCGCAGGGCCGACGCTGCACGACTCGGGCGACAGCGCGGGACACTAATCGGTCCGTCGCCTGTCGGACCGGTCACGGTCGATCAGATGATCGTCTCTTCGTCGAGTTCTCGGACCGCACGACGATGGTTCGGTCGTCGCGCGGCGCCGCGGCGACCCACGTCGATCGATCGAACGCCATCGGCATGACGAAGCCGTCGTTGTAGTCGGTGTGCTCGCCAATCAGGTTGACGCGGCCCGGCGCGCGGTAGACGCGTGGCGCGCGTCCGAACCGCGCAGAGAACTCGCCCGCGAGCGCTGCAGGATCGATCACGGCGCCACATCGAACCTGGCCACGAACCCGCCAGCGGCGCGAAGCTGAATCGTCAGCGCTGTCGTCGAGGTCGCCGTCGCTTTCTCCACCTGCAGCGCCGCGGGATCCTCCGCTGTGTCCCTCACGAGAAGCGCATCGTAACGGCCCCGACCGAGGAATCCCAGATCGATTCGAAGTGTGCGAGCTGTGGGGCCGTTCAATACGCCGACGAACCATGTACGGCCGCGCCGGCGGGCGAACGCCGCCGTCTCGCCGATGTCGCTGCCCGGCAGCACGATGGTTTCGTCCCAGACGGACGGCAGGCTCTTGATCAACTCGACGGCGGGGCTGTCGAGCAGGCTCTGCGGGTGACCGCCAAACACCAGAGCGGGTGACGTGAACACGACCGCCGTCGCGATCTGGTGCGACCATGAGGTGTCTTTGCGGCGTTCGCCGAAGACGACCGGCGTGTAATCGCCCGCTCCCACCAGGTAGCGCGTGAACGGGAGCGTGGCGTTGTGCGCCGCCCACGCCGGCGCACCTCGATGCTCCAACCCGTACACACCCTCGCGCGTCAGCTCGTGCGGCCACGTGCGCGCTTCGCCCGCCGGCTTGTTCGCGCCGTGAAAGTTCACCATGATCTGGCGCGCCGCCGACTCCCGCAGGATCGACTGGTAGCGATCGATCATCTCCTTCGACTCGTGATCGAAGAAATCGATCTTCGCGCCGACGACGCCGAGCTCGTTGCACCTGTCGAAGAAGGCGCGTTGCTCGGCAACAGTCGCCAGCGCGCGGCTGTCCTTCCAGAGCCAGATGCCGACGCGCCGCGATTTCGCGTCGGCCATGAACTCGCGCATCTGTTCGTCGGTCCAGCGTTGCCACAGGCCTTCGACGACGTGGTACTCGAGGCCGAGCTGCTGACCGAGGCGCGTGAACGCCTTCATCCCCTCGAACGTGTTGTCGCCGCCGTCGAGGAATCGCCAGACGGCGCGGCCTGGACGCACCCACGGCGTCTTGATGCCCTCCGGAAACAACCCTCGATCCGGCGGCGGCGCGAGATTGTGGACGATGTCGGCATTGACGAGCGCGTTCAGCGTCCGCGCAGCAATGACCACGCGCCAGGGCGACGTGATCGGGCCGGTCGTCGTCGCCGGCTTCGACAACCGGCCGAGATCGTCGGGAAAGTAGCGCAGGAAGAAGGGATACGAAATGGGCGCTTCGTGCGCGAGACGCGCGTTGAATCCTCGCCGGCCATCGCCGCGAAGCGTCATCCCGCTGTAGCCGACCAGCGCCGATTCCGTAATCGACGCGTATCCCGCGTTGCCGGGGAGCTCGAGCGTCAGCGGCGGCGCCGCCCACTCACCCGGGCGCACGTCGGCGATATCGCGCTTCGCGTGCATCCCTTCATAGTGGCCGTCGAAGTCGTGCGTCCAGACCGTCGCTCCTGCCGGCAATCGAAAGGTCGTCGCCTCGTCCGGCGTACGGGTCACGGTCGCATTGCCCGGGACGATGTATCGGAACGCCGCCCCGTCGTCGCACGCGCGAAGATCGATCGACCACGGCACGCCCGCGGTCGCCAGCGCGACCCGCGAGCCTCGGCAGCGATTGACCGCCGTGTCGTGCACGCCGTACCACGGATACGTTTCGTCGATGACGTACGGCTCCGCGCGGCCGATCTCGGCACCGTCGCCGAGATCTTTGGCGTCCACGACGATTCCGGCGCGCGATGGTTCGACGACAGCGGCGCCACCAAGTAAGACCGAGTACGTGAGCCGGCCGTTCGAATCGCGCGAGAGATCGAGAGAGATGAGGCCGTTGGGAGAAACCAGGTGAGTGGCGGGTTGCGAGATCTGCCCGACGATGCCCAGCGCGAGGCAGGCGCCTAGTCTCGTGAGTTGAACGGTTCTATACATCGCTCGTCCTGAGCCTGTCGAAGGACGAGCGCGCGTGCTCGTGGTTCGACAAGCTCACCACGAGCGTGTGGGGGCAGGAGCGAGGTGCTCGGCAGGCTAGTCGACCCACAACACCGGCTGCCTGATGAAGAAATTGCGAACGACCTCTTCGATTTCAGAGTCTGCCTTCAGCGTCTTCCAGAGTTCGACATAGCGAGGCTCGCCGAGCGCAACTCCGCCGAACAGCAGCGCCGGATGGCGCATCGGCCACTCGTCGAAATACTGCACGTCCCGCGGATGCTTCCAGAGCCGCTTGTCGGCGATGAACGGGGCCATGAATTCCAGCGCCCGTCGCATGCCGCGGCCATCCGCGAGCTGGAACGTCCACAAATTGTCCGCTGCCGTCGACAGAATCTGCGCCGTCGTCGCGATGGCGTCGAGATTGAAGAGCGAATAGCCGTACGGCTTCGTGCGTTCGATCTCCAGCGGAAAGCTGCCGTCGGCCGCCATCTGCGTTGGCACGAGCACGGTCTTGAACCGCGTGTGGCACATGTCGAGCGACGCGCGATCGCCGGTGACGGATGCGAACGCCGCCACCTGCATCACCCAGCAGGTGCCGTGATTGTTTTTCGCGTCCCGCTCCTCGATCCCGTTCGCGCTCGTCGTCATCCACCGCACGTAAGCGGCGAACCAGGCGCGGATCGGTTCGAACTCCGTGTCCGGCAGCGAACCCTTGTCACGCAGCACCTCGATCGCCCGTGCGACTTCGACGAGATGGATTGTGTCGATGATGCCGGTGCCGCGCCCGGTCGTCACGCCGTGGATCGCCTGCGCGTATCGCAGATCGGGATTCATGCGTGTCGCCGGATCCACGAACCACGCGTGAAGGTGCTTGCGGGCGTGGGCCGAGTACCTCGCATCACCGGTCAGCTTCCACGCGGCGGTCAACGCGGGGACTTCGATGCTCAGGCGCACGAGCGCGCGTCGATGGTCGACGAAGTTGTCGGGATTCGACTCGCCGTCGCGCCGGACGTACGGCCCGCCCGGCTTCGCGGGATCGGGCCACCAGTAGTCGCCTTCGGAGAAGAAGTCGTGCGGTCCGCCGGCGCTGCGCGCCGCGCGGAACGCGGTGATCGTTTGCGGGGCGCGGGTCAGAAATGCATCGGCCGCCGAGATGGCACGGGTGCGCTCATCCTTCGACAAGCTCAGGATGAGCGGATTCGATGGGCTCAGCTCGAGCGTCGAAGGGGCCTGCGCCACAACCGCCAAAACAATCGCGGCGGCGATCTTCACGATGCCGGTCCGCTCGACTCCCGAACGATCAGCCGTGGCGGGATCACGATGCGCTGCGGCGGATCGTCGTCCAGATCGAGGCCGTTGAGGAGCAGCTCCGCCGCGAACCGTCCCTGCTCCTGTCGCGACCATCCAACCGTGGTGAGGGGCACGCGCAGCAGATCCCCGAGCGCGATGTCACCGACGCCGACAACCGCGAGGTCGTCCGGCACGCGCAGCCCCGCTTCCCAGATCGCTTTCATCGCGCCGATCGCGGCGGGATCGTTCGCCGCGAAGACCGCGTCGATCCTCGGCTTGACCGTCAGCAACCGCTTCATCGCGCGGTAGCCGTCGCTGTCCATGAAGCCGCCGGGCGCGAGCCAGTCGTCGATCGGTTTGATCTTTCGCGCCTCCAGCGCGTCGCGCCAGCCTCTCTCGCGACGCCTGGCGTGCGCGATCGGCGGCCCCGCGATGTGCGCCACCGCGCGGCGCCCCAGCTCGAGCAGATGCTCGGTGGCCAGCTCGCCGACGCGTTTGTCGTCGGTCAGGACGCGGTGACATTTCACCGTCGCATGATCGTCGCGGTCGATCATCACGAGCGTCGTGCCGCGCTTCACCAGCTGCTGCAGAATGTCGGTGTTGCCGAACCCGTGCGCCGACGCCAGCACGACGCCGTCCACCTGCCGTCCGCGCAGCATCTCGAGCTCCGCGCGCTCCTTGCGCGGATCCTCGCCCGAACTGCACAACAGCAGTCCGTACCCGCGCACGCTCGCCACCGGCTCGATGCCCGCGATGATCTCGACGAAGAACGAATGCATCAGGTCGGGGATGACGATGCCGAGCGTGTGGGTGCGGCGGAGGCTCAAGCTGCGCGCCACCGCGTTCCGCTGATAGCCCAGCTCCTCGACCTTGGCGAGCACGCGCGACCGCGTGGCGGCGCTGATGTCGGCGCGGTTGTTGAGGACCTTGGAAACGGTCGTGATGGACACGCCGAGCTCGCCGGCGATCCGCTTCATGGTGGTCGTGGAAGCCACGCTCGAACGCCCTCTTTTGCTGGCGGTTCTCGCCGGAGCGAGAATCGCTTTAGCGCTAAAGTAAGTTGACTTTACCGGTAAAGCTATAGTATCACAGCGCCCGCAACGGTCCCCGTCAGCTTTCCGCCAGGAGGAACGTCATGATTCCGACTTCGCGGGCGCGCGTCATCATCGCCATCGTCGCCGCGCTCGTCGCCGCACCCGCCGCCGCCCAGGACACGGGCGCCGTCATGGGCACCATTATCGACTCATCCGGCCAGGTCGTCCCGGGTGCGACAGTCACGCTCGTCAGCGAGCGCACGCTCGATGCGCGGACGCTCCCGAGCGACGCGCGCGGGGAATTCGCGTTCCGCGCGATCACGCCCGGGTCGTACACCATCAAAGTCGAGCTGTCCGGGTTCCGCACGTTCGAGCAGCGCAACAACGTGCTGAACGCCAGCAGCCAGCTCGATGTCGGCCGGCTCACGCTCGAAGTGGGCACGTTGAGCGAAACGGTGATCGTCGCTTCGTCTGGAACGCCGGTGGAGACGACCAACACCGACTATTCGGGCCTCCTCACGTCGGACCAGATCTCGCAGATGCAGACGCGCGGGCGCGACGTGATGTCGCTGCTCAAGCTGCTGCCCGGCGTGCGGCCCGACGCCGACATCGACGCGATGGGCGACAGCTTCGGTACGAACGTGCCGAACATCAACGGCATGCGGCGGGCGTGGAATCAGGTGACCGTCGACGGGTTGAACGGGAACGAGCTCTCGGGCACGTCGCGCTTCTCGTCCGCGATCAATCTCGACGCGATTGCCGAAGTCAAAGTCCTGCTCAACACCTACAAGGCGGAGTTCGGCCGCACCGGCGGCGCCAACATCGAAATCGTGAGCAAGAGCGGCGGCAGCAACTACCGGGGCAGCACGTACTGGTACGGACGCCGCGACAAATGGAATTCCAACTCATGGGAGGCCATCCGCTCGAACACGCCGAAAGCCAAGCTCCACATCGACACCTACGGCTTCAATCTGGGCGGTCCGGTTCAGATCCCGGGCCTCGTCGGCGATCGTGGCGAGAAGAAGCTGTTCTTCTTCTATTCGCTCGAAGCGCCGCAGGTGCAGCGGCCGGGGCCGGTGCGTCTGTTCCGCGTCCCGACCGAGTTCGAGCGCCGCGGCGATTTCTCGCAGTCGATCGACACGACCGGCCGCGCCGTCACCGTCGTGGATCCGGTCACGCGCCAGCCGTTCCCCAACAACGTGATCCCGGCCAGCCGCATCGATCCCAACACGCAGCGGCTGCTCAACATGCTGCCGCTGCCGAATCGGCCCGGCGAGAACTTCACCTACAACTTCTCGCGGCAGGAAACGTCGGAGAACCCGCGCATGAACAACGTGCTGCGCGTCGACGGCCGGCCGTCGACCAACGACACGGTCTGGGTGATGGGCCGGACGTTCATGTCGAACCAGTACGGCTCTGAAATCACCGCCGCGCCGGCCCGCTGGGGATTCTTCAACGGCGCGTACCTGTTCGGCGACAACTCGGTCAACGGCGGCTGGAACCACGTCTTCGGCGCGCGGCTGGTCAACGAATTCCAGAGCGGCGTACGCACGCAGACCGAAGGCTTCCAGACGAAGGACGACAGCGACTGGACGAAAATCCGCCGCAGCGACATCGGCTGGACTTTTTCACAATTCAATAGAAATCTGAATACGCTGGACGTCATCCCGCGCGTGACGTTTGGGTTGAACGTCACCGGCACGGACCCGGTGGACTTCACGTACGACAACCGGCTCGGCAACACCGCGCGGGACTGGATCTACAGCGCGCGCGACAACATCACGTGGACGCGCGGCAGCCACAACATCAAGGCGGGCGCCTACCTGGAATACATGCAGAACAACGAGGCGCGCGGCGGCAACTGGATGGGCGAATTCCAGTTCAACCGCAACACCAACAACCCGCTCGACACCGGGTTCGCGTACTCGAATGCCCTCCTCGGCGTGTTCAGCCAGTACACCGAGACCGATCGCTACCGCGAAACGCGCAATCGCGCGTGGATGTCCGAATGGTTCGCGCAGGATTCGTGGCGTCCCAACTCCCGGCTCACGATCGACTACGGCGCGCGGTTCCTGCTGGTACACGCCGTATGTGAAGGTGGACGACCAGGTCGCGAACTTCGATCCGGCGCGCTACGACATCAAGAAGGCGCCGCGCCTCTACGTGCCCGCCCTCGTCAACGGCACGCGCGTGGCGTTCGATCCGGCGACGGGTCGGTCCGCCAACGCGATCCTCATCGGCGCCTACGTGCCCGGCACCGGCGACGAGAACAACGGCATGGTCCCCGCGGGCGAGGGCGTGCCGCGCGGGTTCCGCGCGACGCTTGCGCCGCAGATCGAGCCGCGTGCCGGTATCGCGTGGGATCTGACGGGCCAAGGGACGACCGTCCTGCACGCGAGCACCGGGTTGTTCCACAACGCGCGTCTCGGCGGCGGCAATCTGGGCAACCTGAGCGGCAATCCCCCGTTCATCCACAACCCGATCTACTTCTACGGGACGACCGCGGGACTCCTCGCCGGCGGGACGACCGTCGCCAATCGTCCGGCGACGATCGAAGCGCTCGAATGGGATTACAAGACTCCGAGCGCGATCAACTGGTCGGTGGGCCTGCGGCGCGACATCGGCTGGGGCACGGTTGTCGACGCGGCCTACGTCGGCAACGTCGGCCGCGACCTCGAGATGTACTACGACCTCAACCCCGTGCCGGCAGGAGCGCGGTATCTGGATCTCCACCCGGAGAATCGCGACCCGACCGGCAGCGCCACGGCGCTGCTGCCGCCGGAGTTCCTGCGGCCGTTCCGCGGCTACCAGAACATCCGCGTGCGCGGCAACTCCGGCAACGCGAAGTATCACTCGCTGCAGATTCAGGTGAACCGCCGTTACATCCGCGGCGTCCAGTTCGGCGCCACCTACACGCTGCAGCGAGCGCGCGGCCTCGCCGACGAGGATCCGGGGAACCTGTCGTACACGATCGATCGGCCGATCGCGTTCTACGACGACATCCTCGCCTACAGCCAGACGCACAACCTCGGCATCCACTACATGTGGGATCTCCCCAAGAGCAGCAAGGGCGGCGCGGCCGGTCTCCTGCTGAACGGCTGGCAGCTGTCCGGCTCGCACTCGTTCATCAGCGGTGAATGGGCGCCGATCTTCTTCACGACGCCCGACAACTTCGACTTCACCGGCGGCGAAGGCGGCCAGGCCTCGGATCTCGGCGGCGGCCTGCGCAACGTCCGGCCGATTGTCGTCGGCGATCCGATGGCGAGCGGCGGCGATCCGCTCACCGGCTGGTTCGACGTCACCGCGTTCAGGCGGCCGACCGGCCGCGGCGACTACGGCAACGCCTCGCGCAACGCCGTCCAGCGCCCGGGCATCAACAACTGGAACCTGGCCGTCTTCAAGAACTTCGCGGCCGGCGGGGCGCGGGCCCTGCAGTTCCGCTGCGAGATCTACAATCTGCTGAATACGGTGCAGTTCATCGACATCGATCGCACGGCCGTGTTCGACGCGACCGGCAGGCAGACCAAGGCGACCTTCGGCACGGCGCTCGGGATCAACACGCCGACCGCGGCGCCGCGGACGGTTCAGTTGTCGGCGCGGTTCAGCTTCTGAACGAGGACAAAGAACCGTGACAAAACACGAAGCAGCCACGAAAACACGAAACCACGAAAACCGGACCTGTTTTGTTTCGTGCCTTCGTGCTTTCGTGGCGTTCATCGTTTGTTGGTCCACCGGCGTGACGGGTCTGACCCAGCAGTCGGCACCCGCCGCGCGCCCACCTGATCCGGCGAAGGAAAAACGCCTCGAGTGGTTCCGCGAGGCGAAGTACGGCCTCTTCATTCACTGGGGCCTCTACGCGATTCCAGCGGGCCAATGGAACGGCAAGCGGTCGCTCGGGCTCGGCGAATGGGTGATGCTCCGCTCGAGCGTGCCGGTGAAGGAGTACGAGAAGCTCACCGCGCAATTCAACCCGGTGAAGTTCAACGCCGACGAGTGGGTGAAGCTCGCGAAGGACGCGGGCATGAAGTACATCGTGATCACCTCGAAGCATCACGACGGCTTCGCGCTCTTCAAGTCCGCGGTCAGCAAGTACAACGTCGTCGACTCGACGCCGTTCAAGCGGGACATTCTGAAGGAGCTCGCGGACGCCTGTGCCCGCGGCGGCATCCGCCTCGGCTTCTACTACTCCCAGTCGCAGGACTGGTACGAACCGAACGGCGCCGGCAACACCTGGGATTTCGGCCCCGACGAAAAGAAGGACTACGACCAGTATCTGCGCGGCAAGGCCGAACCCCAAGTCCGGGAACTGCTCACCGGCTACGGGCCGGTGGCGCTGATCTGGTTCGACACGCCGCGCATGATGACCGGCGATCGCCCGCAGCGATTCGCGAACATCGTGCGATCGCTGCAGCCGAACACGCTGATCGACGGACGGCTCGGCACCGAGGGCGACTACGTGAGCACCGGCGACAACGTCATTCCGCCGAACGTGCAGGGCGAGGCGTGGGAAGTGCCGGCGACGATCAATCACACGTGGGGATTCCGCACCGACGACACCGACTGGAAATCGCCCGGCCACATCACCTTCAAGCTGGTGGACATCGTCAGCAAGGGCGGGAACTACTTGTTGAATGTCGGACCCACGGCTGAAGGCGTCATCCCGCAGGTCAGCCAGGACATTCTGCGCACGGTCGGACGCTGGCTGCAGGTGAACGGCGAGGCGGTCTACGGCGCCTCGCCGACGCCCTTCGGCGCGGAGCTCGGCGAACCGAGCGCGCGCGGCGCGAAGGATGTCCGCGGCGATCCGCTGATGTATCAGCAGATACAGTGGCGGGTGACAACCAAGCCGGGCAAGCTGTACTTCACGTTCTTCGACGAGCCGCGGGCGCCGTTCGCGCTGCCGGCCATGAAGAACCGCCCGCTCCGGGCCTACCGGCTCGCGGACAAGGCGCCGATCGAGATGAAGACGGAGAATGGCCGGACGTTTCTGAACATCGAACGCCCGATCTATGATCCGATGGCGACGGTGATCGTCGTCGAATTCGAGGGGACAAGCGTCACACCATGAGCCTGCAGCAGATTGCCAGAGACACGTGCATCGTTCGCAACACGGCCGCGCGCAAGGGGCGCACTCCCGCAATCGTCCCCGGTTCCACGGCGTCCCGGTATCTGCATTACGGCCGCATCGTGATCGACGCCGGCGACGCCGCGATTCGGTTCGACACGAAGGAGCGCGAAACCGGCCTCGTCTGCCTGAACGGCACCGCGACGGTTCGGGCGAACGGCCAGTCATTCGACCTCGGGAAATTCGACTCGCTCTACGTGCCGCGCGACGCCTCGATCGAAATCGCGCCGGGCGCGCAGGGCTGCGACTTCGCCGAAGTGTCGGCGCCGGTCGAACGCACGTATCCGCTCCAGCACGTGAAATTCGCCGACGTGCAGAAGGATCCGGGGCTGCACCTGAACGTGGGTAAAGAAGCGAACCAGCGCGAGGTCAACATTCTGATTGGCAAGAACGTCGAGGCCGGCCGGATCATGGCGGGCGTGACCTTCAGCGCGCCGGGCAACTGGACGTCGTGGCCGCCGCACGAGCACGCGGCGATGCTCGAAGAAGCCTATCTCTACATCGACATGCCGAAGCCGGCCTACGGTGTGCAGCTCGTCTACACCGACAGCAGTGAGCCGGAGCTCGCGACGATCGTCCACGAAGGCGACGTCGTGCTGATGCCGCAGGGCTATCATCCCAACGTCGCGGCGCCCGGCGGCTCGATCAACTTCCTGTGGATGATGGCCGCCAACCGCGAGCAGGAAGATCGCAAGTACGGCGTCGTCAACGTGCAGCCGGAGTTCGCGGCGGTGCCGTCGGGGCTCGACAAGGGGCGGTAAACTGCGGCATTGAGGCACCACCACGGAGGGTCACGGACACAAACGGAAATCACGGATCTTGCTTTGTTAAGGAAAATGATCTGTGCTATCCGTTTGTTTCTGTGTCCTCCGTGGTAGCGCCGTACTCTCGCGAGGCAAAAATGGATCGCCGCCACTTTCTCGCGACACCGCTGCTCGTTGCACAGCCGCTTCAGGCAACCAGCCAGCCCTCCACATCGCCGTCGCGCGCGCTGATGAAGGTCGGCACGCAGCACGGCGACTCCGACGCCATCCTCCGAGTGCTCGCCGGCTTCGGCGTCAATCACATCTGCAGCCGCCTGCCATCGGTCCGGCTCGACGAGAAATGGTCGGTCGATGCGCTCCTGAGTTTCCGGGAGCACGTCGAATCGTTCGGCATCACGCTCGACATGATGCCGCTGCCCATGAGCTCGAACGAGATCAACCGCTTCGAGCTGCCGAACATCATGCTCGGCAAGAGCCCCGACCGCGACCGCGAGATCGACGATGTCTGCCAGATGATTCGCAACACCGCGCGCGCGGGCATTCCCTCCCTCAAATACAACATGACCTTCCTCGGCGTCGTCCGCACCGAGCCGACGAAGGGCCGCGGTGGCGCGACCTACAGCACGTTCGTCTACGACAAGGCCAAGCCGACTGCGCCGCTGACCGCCGCCGGTCCGATCAGCGAGGACGTCTACTGGGAGCGCATCACGTATTTTCTGAACCGCGTCGTCCCGGTCGCCGCGGAGTACAAGGTGCGGCTGGCTTGCCACCCGCAGGATCCGGGCATGCCGCGCGGCCGCGGCTATCAGGGCGTCGAGACCGTGCTCGGCAGCGTCGACGGCCTCAAGCGCTTCGTCAGCATCGCCGAGAACCCCTATCACGGTCTGAATTTCTGTCAGGGCACCGTCGCGGAAATGCTCGAGAAACCGGGCGAGCAAATCTTCGACGTCATCCGCTGGTTCGGCAGCCGCAAGAAGATCTTCAATGTCCACTTCCGCAACATCCGCGGCCGCTTTCTCGACTTCCAGGAGACCTTCATCGACGATGGCGACGTCGACATGCTGAAGGCGATGCGGGTGTACAAGGAAGTCGGCTACGACGGCATGATGATGCCGGACCACGTGCCGGACATCCAGGGCGACGCCAACGACGCCCAGGGTTTCGCGTTCGCGTTCGGCTACATCAAGGCGCTCATCGCTGCTGTGTCAGCGGAGTGACTGCGGTGCCAGGGTGCCAGGTGAGGTGCCAGGTGCCAGGTGCCAGGTGCCACGGTGCCACGGTGCCACGGTGCCACGGTGCCACGGTGCCAGGTGCCACGGTGCCACGGTGCCAGGTGCCACGGTGCCAGGTGCCACGGTGCCAGGTGCTACGGTGCCAGGTGCTACGGTGCGTTGGGTAGCGTGTACTCCGCGGGGTAGGGTTTACCCCTGATGTTTGGCTCGTTTCGTCTTCTTGTGCTTCTCCCAATATGCAGGCGGAGTCTCGGTGCTTTCGAGATGCCGAATCCAGCCGGCGGTCGCGCCGATGGCTCGCGTCGCAACCGCTAACAGCGGTGTCGCTTCGACAGCGGTCCAATACCGCCTGGCAACGCCGTCGGCGATGTGATTGTGAGTCTCGGTGAGCGACGCCTTCGCGATTCTGGCGTAACGCGCGGATTCCTTGTGTCGATAGTGACCGAAGCCTTCAGCGATATTGCTTGGTCCTGAACTGGCGGCCGACATGATCTGATCGCGGAACTCAAGGGTCCGCTTCGGCCGCGACTTCTCGAGCAGATCGTACACGCCGGTTTTGAGTTCGTCGGCCAGCTTCCAACAGTCAAGATCCTCGTAGCGCCGCACGCCAGACACGCGTCAGTCCGAGCAAGGTCCGTTCCACTACATGCACCTGGCACCTTTGGCACCCTGGCACCTGGCACCCTGGCACCTGGCACCTGGCACCTGGCACCTGGCACCTGGCACCATGGCACCTGGCACCATGGCACCTACCGCGAGCGTTTCGTGATCTTCTCCTGCGCTCGCGCACCTCTGAGCATTCCGGCGATCGAGTAGTTGCCTTCGTGGCAGGCGAACTCGTACATGGGCGCCTGGGTCGTGTGGATCGTGTAGGCGCCAGCCCACGGCTTGGTGAACGCGCCCGGATCCGTCACCGAAAACTCGTACCGCAGCGACCGTTCGTCGACGCGCGTCAGCCGCTCGACGACGTGGAGAGCGGCAGTTGCGTCGGTCAGCGCGTTGGGCGCCCGGAAGTTGGTCGTGTCGATCACCAGCGTGTCGCCGTCCCAGCGGCCACGTGAATCGCCGTTCCATTCGCGAAACGTGGCGGGCAGATGCGGGCGTCCGTCGAGCGGGATGATCCGCGCGTCGTGGATCATCTCCGTCTCAATCATGACGTAATCGGACGTTTGCACGATCTGGATGAAATTGTTGTACGCGGTAGGAAGGAGCGGCGGTCCCGCTACGTCGTGAAGACACCAGTCGCTCGAGCGCATGGCTTCCGGGCCGTCGGGCGGCAGCTTGCGCGCCTTGGATCGCGCGTCCTTCCGCGCCTTCGCCTGCCTGGTGAGCGGCGGAATCACACCGTTCGGCGGATCGACAATCAGCGAAGTGCGCAGGCTGGGATCGAGATGGCCGACGTCGAGCGTGGCGAAGTCGCCGACCAGATCGGCATTGAGCTTTCGTTCGAGCGGCGGCAGATCGGCGAGATCGCGCGCCGGCGCCGCACGCTCGTACGCCTCCGCTTCGGCTTTCGTGAACAGCGGTTTTCGCGCCAGTTCCTTCGGCCGTTCGAGCGGCGTCATCGTCGCGTAGCTCCAGGTGCCCTGGAGATCCGGCTGGCCGTCCGGCGTGCGGGGGACGGCCGACTGACCGGCGAGCGTCAGCGTGAGCACCAGCGAAGCCGCGATCGGTGCGACGAACTGTCGAATGGGCAAGGAATTCCGCTGATGATACCCGAGGACGTCCTGCGATTCTCTCGGATACAGACGTATGCTATCGTTCATACAGATGGAGCGCACATGCGAAAGGCCGCTGCGACACGAGGATCGGCATCTGGGGTTCGCCGGCGCCGTTCGAGCGAACGACCAGGCTGGGTCCGCAAGAATGTGATCATGGATCAGCGAAAACTCGACGTCGTTCGCCGCAAGCTGGGCGTCGCCACGGAGACCGAGGCAATCGATCGGGCCCTTGACCTGGTCGCATTCCGTGAAGAGCTCCGGGAAGGATTCGCAGCCGTTCGGAAAAGCGGCGGCGTCGAGGATGTGATCGAAGGTCGACGCAGAACGTGAAGTACGCGTTCGACACCAACATCTTCATCGACGGCTTCCGCAGCGAAGCGGCTCAGGCGGAGATTTTCGCGTTTCTGAACCGGGCACTACCCTTCACGTATTTGAGCGCGGTCGTGATGCAGGAGCTCGCCGCGGGCGCGAGGACGCCCGGGACCGCTCGGCACGTTCAGCAGCGAGTGTTCCAACCATTCGAACGCCGCAAACGAGTCTTCGCGCCTTCTGCGGCCGCGTTCGTGAAGAGCGGCCGCGTCCTGGCGGCCGTCGCCGGCCGTGAAGGATGGCAGTTGCTCGACGAAAACCCTTCGCTGCTCAATGACGCCCTGATTGCGACCTCATGCCGCGAACAGGGCATCGTACTGATCACCAAGGATGACGATTTCAAGCGGCTTGCGCCCTTCGTGAAGGATTTTCGCTACACGGCGCCCTGGCCGACGGCCGCGAACGCGTAGAATCGACTTTATACTGATGCGTTGGGAGCGCCTATGACCAAGACCTTGTCGACAGCGCGGGTCATTGCGGCGAGCGTTCTGGTCGCCGCCGGGTTCATCACGTCCAGCAGCACGCCCCTCGCCGCGCAAGCTCGCGCGCCGAAAGGCTGGGCCGCGGCGCGGACGCCTGACGGGCGTCCGGACTTTCAGGGCGTCTGGGCGAACAATACGGTCACACCGCTGCAGCGTCCCAAGCAGTGGGAAGGCAAGACGTATCTCACCGGCGCCGAGGTCGCGGAACTGCAGGCGTTCGCCGCGCAGATCGTCGAGAACGACGGCGACGCGCAGTTCGGCGACGGGTTCATTACCGCCGTCCTGAATCGCATCGCGAAACCGAATTCGTACGACCCGGGAACGGGCAACTACAACCAGTTCTGGGTGGTCGAACGCGACTGGCACGATCGGCGAACCTCGTTGATTTCCGATCCGCCGGACGGCCGGCTTCCGCCGCTGACGCCCGAGGGCGAGAAGCGGCGCGCCGCGGAGCTGGAACATCGCCGCACCCATGCGTTCGAGGATCCCGAGGTGTTCCCGCTGGGTGAGCGCTGCGTCAACTTCACGGTACCTCGTGTGACGGCCGGCTACAACAGCTACCTGCAGATCGTGCAGTCGCCCGGCTACGTGGTCATCATGAACGAGATGGCGCACGACGCGCGCATCATCCCGCTCGACGGCCGCCCGCATCTCAATTCCGGCCTCCGCCCCTGGAACGGCGATTCACGCGGGCGTTGGGAGGGCGACACGCTCGTCATCGAGACGACGAACTTCTCTCCGAAGAGCGATTTCATGGGCTCGCACGATCAGCTGCGCCTGATCGAACGGCTGACGCGCGTCAGCGCCGAGGTCCTCAACTACGAGTTCACGGTCACCGATCCGACGATGTGGACCAAGCCGTGGACCGGGATGATCCCGCTGAAGCACAAGAACGAGATGATTTACGAGTACGCCTGCCACGAAGCGAACCACGCGATCCCCAATATGCTCAGTGGACACCGCTACCAGGAACGCGAAGAGACGGCCGCAGCCACCAAGCGGCAGCCGAAGTAGTCGGGCCTTGATTCGCTCAAACTGCCGGATCGCGAAGGGTTTTCGTAGGCAGACCGGCGAGAACTGTCCGCGTTCCGTGCGTTAAACGCGCGCGATCAGATGAGAGTCAGTTCGAGCGCCAGTTACGGGCAACGGCTTTCAGCGCCGTCCACAGGCGACGGTTCATCTCTCGATCCGTCCGGGCCTTGTAGACACACAACACCGCAACGATTCCGAACCCGATGCCCATGCTCACGGTGTCGGGCCACCACGGCATCAATCTGCTGTTGAGCACGTGAAGGATGATCGGAATGATCACTCCGGCAATCATGAACGTCTTCAGGTAAACGCTTTGGACGTCGATCTTCATTCTTGCCTCAACGCTACACTCGAAAACTGTGGAGCAGCGCGCCCAACTTCGACGACCCATCGGCCGGATCACGCTCCGCAAACCGCATCCGGCCCAGCGCTTCGTCCCCCCAGAGCCGACCGACCACCAGGAGCAGCTCCAGATCGATGCGCATCGGCTCGGGGACGAACGTATTCGACCAGATCTCTTTCATCTCGGCATAACCGAGCTCACGCACCGGAGTCACGCCCCGCCGGCTTCTGACCGCGTGGTTCGGAATCACGACGTCCTCGACGAGCGCCGTGAGCAGCCGCTCTCGCCAGGCGGCAGAGAGGGAGGGAAAAATGGTTCGAAACCAGACGGTTGTGAGCAGCTTTTTCACCTCGACGCCGTTGAACGGCATCTCGCTGTCAGCCCCGTCGCGAGCCATCGCGAGCGCCGCGGCATCCTGCCGATTGAGCGCCACGGCAAACTCCCACAGCGTGGAAAAGCCCCGAATCGTCGCCGGCGCCGCGTTCTCGCGTGTGGACGCGGTGAGCGCCGGGACGGGCACGCTGATTGATGGGTCGACCGATGGATCGTGCCCAGGCAACGGCATGGGCGACGCGGGCACGCTCGCCTGGCGGCCGACACGGACCGCTCCTCGTGACGGGAGACTCCAATCGAGCTCCAGCGACTCGCTGGGGCCGGTGTACTCCGCGAAGACGGCGCTGACGCCCCACGGCTTCGGTGTCCGGCCGGCCCGCGCGTAGAGCGGATTGTAGGGGTGCTTGCCGGCGTCTCCGGCGACGGCGAGACCGGCGAGCCGGCTCTTGATTCGGGCATCGACGAGATTGGACCAGTCTCCCTGGATGCAGACGAGCGACGTCCCGACCAGCCCGCGGAAGGCGTAGTACGACCCGTCCCAGCACGCTCGTGCGGCCGCGTCGATCTGCGCGTCGCTCGGCTCGCAACCAGGATCAGGATCGATCTCGGCAAAGCCCATGCGCAGCCGTCCCTCGCCGGCGAACAGCGCGGACAGGTCGGATGGATCGACCTGCGACAGGTCCGACAGCACGTACAGCAGGCCGCGCAGACCTCGTGCGATCGGCCGATTCATCCGCTCCCACACCACCGCCTGGGGCTGCGGATCGGCCTGGACATAGCCGCGTTCGTTGAGGATCTCGACGAGGCGAATCTTCGCGGCATCGAACTGATCGGTGATCCGCAGCGCATGGTCGTAGCGCTGCTTTTCGACCTCGTGGTGCTCGAACGACGGCCGCACGAAAATCGGAATGATCAGTTTGCGCTGCTGCCGCACCATCTCGGCCAGCGGAAACACGGTACCGGCGCCGGTCCCCTTGCCTCCGCTGGCGACCAGAATGACGACCGAGTAGCGGCTGACGAGGCGCTCGACTTCGTCGCGCGACTCCTCGAGCGCCGCCCGGGCAAGCTCCGGGTCGTGTCTGGACCCGAACCGCCGGGTGGTCGACGCGCCAATCAGCACGCGTTCTTCCGGCAGCACGTTGAGCAACGAAAACTCGTTCGTGTCGAGGAATCGCGTGGAGACGGCGCGCCGAAGCCGGTCGGCGTATTTGGGGTCTTCTTTCTCCGCGACCAGGAGGTCGCCGCGGAACAACGCCTTGAGAGAGCGCAGGATGTTCCCGCCGCCGCCGCCCGCGCTGAGGAGAAGAATATTCACCTGACACCTTCCTTGTGGACGCGGCCTTTGAAATGAAACGGAAGCACGACCCATTCACCTTCGGCGTAGGGCCGTCCGGAGGCGAACGACTCGTGCTTCAGCGCAGCCGTCACCCGCGCGACGTCATACTCGACGTTGCTTCGGTGATCGGACAGATTGGGGTAGGTCCCGCCCGGTGGCGGCGAGACCAGGATCTCCAGTCGTGCCCGACTCGGACTGATGCGCAGCTGCGCGCGCGGCGATGGACCTGCGCCGCGGTATTGCATCCACGGGCGTCCGAATTCCCGGACGAAGTCGCCGCCAAAACGCTGCATGATCTGCGCAAGCGCCCGCCGCTTCTTCCAGGAATTCATCGCCAACAACGCCGCGGCCAGCGACGCGCACAACGCCGCCAGGCCGACCGGGACGAGCCACCACACTGGGCTGCCGCCGGCGAGCGCGGTTCGCGGCTCGGAGACGGGAGAGGCATCCGGCCGTCCGAACGGCTGAAACGCCGCTGTCTGTGGCGGCCCTACGGCAAGGCATGCGCGCCATCCTGGGCGGATCTCCTCATAGTCGGCCTTGGACACGAATCGTCCGCGTCCGTCGACAATCTGGAACCATGACGCCCGCCGATTCAGCTGGTCGCCGGTCAGATGCCGGGCAACCTTGGCCGCGGTATCGCCAGGCCGGATCGGATAACACTGAAATCGTTGCGCGGCGGCCTCCTGCCGTGGCGCCATCGCGAGCACGCTGACAAGCGCGGAAGACGCGACTATCGCTGTCATGGGTCCCGCGTGAGGTTGGGGCACAAGTCAAGACCTGTACCAGACCGGCGTGTGGCAATGATCGGAGCGAACGGCCCTAGCTGTCTCGAAGGAAGGTCACGAGCGACCGCGTGTCAGGACACCTCTTCCGTTTGCACGGCGGCCACGCGGCACGAGTCTGTTCAGTCCAGCAGGTCCAGCATGTGCGAGAACTTGATCACGAACGCGCGGCTCACCGGACCGAGGCCGCTGAACGCTTCGGTGTCGTTGTAGACGACGTAGAGACCGGTCGCGGCCGTACGCAGCCAATTGAACCGGAGATTCGTCGACCAGCGGTGTGTCCGATCGTTGTACTGAATCAGGGCCGAGGCGTTGATGAGCGTCGAGAAGTTGTAGGTCATCCGCGCGCTCGCCAGATTGGTCACGAAGTCGCCCTGCGGCAGATCGATGTCGTTGCGAGTCCACCGCAGAGACGAAGTGAGCTGGCCTCCGTGGCGGATGTTGATCGTCGGCGCCACGCTCACCTGGCTCCCTGACAGGAAACCACCGATGTTCGAGTTCATCGAGAACGAGATCCACCGCCGCCGATCGGTGTTGCCCTGGGCGAGAAAGAACGGGCTTCGATAGCTGCCCGCGGGCACGACGACGCCAGGGTAGACCTCGAACGGTTTCCGCAGGCCCTCGTACTGAATATTCAACGCGGCCGACGTCAGCTGATACCCGCTTTCGAAGTCCCAGCGGCCATCGATGTGCAATGTTGCGGTTTCCTGAAAACCATCGAATCCCCAGTAACTCTCGTAGCTCGCATGCGGCTCGAACTCACGGAGTCCAAGCTTCGCCAATGCGGGCGTTCGGATGTGGCGGCGCAGCGCCGTGCCGACCTGCCGATAGCCGTCCGGGCGTTCGAGGAAGCCCACTTCAGGATTGAAGTTGTCGCCGACCTCGGCGTAGCTGAGGGTCGTCTCGTACTTGCGCGTCCGGAACTCGAAGGCGGAGCTGTAGGCGTAGTCGTCTCCGGACAGGCCTGGCGTCTGGGTGCGCGCGGCGAACGCGCTAAGCGTCACGGCTTCCTTGAGCCCGAGCTTGCCGTCGAGACTGTAGGTGCGGTTGTAGTTATTGTTGCCAGCCGACGATCCGGTGCCCTCGCGGTTCACGAACATCACGCCCAGGCTCGAACGATTTCGCAGATCCTTGTTCACCCGGGCAGCCGTGAAGTTGTTCCCCGGGGATTTTCCGACGCTCTCGGTCTGCATGTTGAGCATTCCGACATTGACGCCGCGGGCTTTGCCGGTCAGCCTCGCCCCACCCTGAATCGGCAGCAGCGTGCCGCTGTCGTTGACGCCGATGCGCCGGCTGAAGAACAGATCGATCTCGCCAGGCCGGCCCACCGCGAACAGGCCGCGGTTTTCGAGGAAGAACGGCCGCTTTTCGGGAAAGAGCAGGTTGAAGCGCGTCAGGTTGATCTGCTGTTCGTCCACCTCGACCTGCGCGAAATCGGTGTTGTACGTCAGATCGAGCGTCGCGCTCGACGTCACACCGATTTTTCCGTCGATGCCCCAGTCCCCGTTCTTGTCGTATCTTGCCTCGGTGATGCTGGCGAAGTTCCGGTTCGCCGACGAGATCGCGTAGGGCATCACCTTGAAGTCGCGCGGCGCCGGTACGTCCAGCCCGCGCAGCTCGCCGGCCGACGACAGCCGGGCGATGGTGTAGATGCGCGACACGGGGGACCAGTACACGAGCTCGCGCTTCCGCTCGATCGCGCGCGAAAAATTCAGACCCCAGACTTGTGGAGGCGGACCGTAGCGAAGCGTGCGAAGCGGGACCGCGAATTCCGCGCTCCACCCCGTCTCGGTGACGCGCGTCTTCACCTCCCACGAACCGTCCCAGTTCACGTTGACGCCGCCGCCGGCCCCGCCGGTGTTGCCGCCGCCGATCCCGCCGGGCGGGCCGCCGCGCAGCGTCTCGCCTTCGTTGCGGACCTGCGCGTCGTACTGAATGCCGACACTATTGGTGCCGAAGATGAACCCGTTCTGCCGATCGTGATAGGTGTCGAGGATCATCTGGAACGAATCCTGGCCGCTCAACCCCGAATCGCGCCGCGAATCGGTGGTCACGATCTTCGATGGCTCCGAATCGAAGCAGGTGACGCCGATGTAGAGCGTCGCGGCCGAAAACAGCAGGCGCACTTCGGTTCTTTCCGTCGGCGGCTCCCCTTGGGACGGCTCCGCCTGGACGAAGTCATCGATTGGCGTGGCCTGCTGCCACACGCGCTCGTCGAGGACGCCGTCGATTGCCGGCGCGTCGGCTGTGCGGACGATCGACGCGCGCCGGCCGGGTGCGTCGGTGGGCGGGCGCCGCGCCGGCGCCGGCTGTTGCGCGTACGCAGCTGAGCAGACGAGGACGGCGAACACCGACCCCGTCTGGACCTTACCGATTTTCATGAAAAAAACGCGGCCCATTTTCCGAACCGTCCCCTCACAAGCCGCTGATTATGGCTCAACCGCGAGTGCGCTGAGAGTTGTGCTTTCTGCGGTAGCATCGGAGGCTTCCGCATCAGCTCGAGACACGATGGGCCTTTCCGCCGGAACTCGACTCGGGCCGTATGAGATCCTTTCGGCTCTCGGCGCCGGGGGCATGGGCGAGGTCTATCGGGCGCGCGATCCGCGCCTCGGGCGCGACGTGGCGATCAAGGTCCTTCCCGCGGCCTTTGCCGCTGATGTGGATCGTCTTCGGCGATTCGAGCAGGAAGCGCGCGCCGCGGCAGCGCTCAATCATCCGAACATCCTGGCGGTGTACGACATCGGCACGGAAACAGGCACGACGTTCATCGTCTCGGAACTGCTCGAAGGCAAGACGCTCCGCGAGACATTAGGTCACGGTGCACTGCCCGTCAGAAAGGCCACCGACTACGCGGTTCAGATCGCCAACGGGCTCGCCGCCGCCCACGAGAAAGCGATCGTTCACCGCGATCTCAAGCCGGAGAACCTGTTCATCACTCCTGACGGCCGCGTGAAGATTCTCGACTTCGGCCTCGCCAAGCTCACCGAGCCGCCCGCTGGGGACGCCGGCGTCTCGAACCTGGCCACCACGCCGGGCTCGACCTCTCCGGGAATGATTCTCGGCACCGCGGGCTACATGGCCCCGGAGCAGGTCCACGGCCTGCAGGTTGATCCACGAACGGACCTCTTCGCGCTCGGCTGCGTGCTGTTCGAAATGCTCTCCGGCGCTCGCGCCTTCAGCGGCCGCACGGCGGTGGACGCCATGAGCGCGATCCTGAATCACGACCCCGCGGACCTGACCGCCGGCCCAGGCGGGATTCCGGCGGGGCTGCACCGAATCGTCCGGCATTGCCTGGAGAAAGATCCGGCGCAGCGGTTCCAGTCTGCGCGGGATGTGGCATTCGCGCTCGGTGAACAGGCATCCATGAGCGGCTCGTCGACGTCGCGGATGGCCACGGTCGCGGCGCGCCGATACCAGCGATGGTCTTTCGCCGGCGTCCTGATCGCCGTCGTGATGGTCGTGGGCTCGTGGATTGGCTGGCGCGAGCGCGCCGCTCCCTCGTCTTCGTCAACGCCGTCAGTCACCGGTCCGTCTCGCCTCGTGGTGCTGCCGTTCGAGAATCTCAGCCGCCAGCCCGGAGACGAATGGCTCGCCAGCGCGTTTTCCGATTCGTTGACGTTGGGGCTGCGCGACGCGGAGAACCTGATCGTGGTCAGCCGCGAACGCCTGCTGGAGCTCAATCAGAGCGGCCGCCGGTCCGACGCCGTCGACATGAGCAACGTGCAACAGCTGTCCCGCCTGCTCGATGTTCGCTACTACGTGACCGGGACGTACCAGCGCGTGGGTGACGATCTGAGGGTCGTCGCGCGCCTGGTCGAAGCGCAAGGCGGAGCGATCAAGCTTCAGGAGAGCCTCACGGACCGGTTCGCCAACCTGCTGCGCATGGAGGATGACCTCGCCCATCGCTTCGCCAACGCGCTGCAGGAATCGCCCGCGGCACTGACGCGTGCCCCAACCGCGTCGTTGACGGCATACCGGGCCGTCGCCGAAGCGAACACGCTGTATCTGGCGGCCCGCTATCGGGATGCGATTCAGCGATTGGAGAGTGCCATCGCCGAGGACGAGCGCTACGCAGATGCGTGGGCGCTGCAGGGGAAGAGCTATGCGCGGCTGACCGCGAATCGCGACCTTCCCGTGGGCGACAGCGGCGCGCGGTCGGAGTTTCAGCGGCAGGCATTGCGCGCCGCACAGCGAGCTGCCGAGCTGAATCCCTCGCTGTACGAGGCGCAAGTCGCGCTCGCGCTGGCGTACCAGGCGATGCAACGCGTCGAACCGTGGCGGATCGCCGCACAGAAGGCCATCGAGCTGAATCCTCGTCTCGCCGAAGCTCACGTCCTGATGGGTGATTCCTACCGCGCCTCGCCGGCGTTCGGATGTGCGCGGCAGCGCGACCCCGCCCTGGCTGAACGCTTTTATCGGAGGGCGCAGCAGCTTGACCCGCGTTTCGCCAGCTATTTGGTTGGTCACTTCGCTTGGGCTGGCCGTGAAAGCGATTCGCTCCGCACAGCGGATGAGGCGCTCACGGTGTTGCCAAGGGACGCGAATCTCCAACGCCAACGAAGCGTGACTTTGATCTGGTTGGGACGGGCGGATGACGCGGAGCAACAGCTGATCAACCTGGCGGGCGTGTCAGCCGCCAGCATTCAGGACGAGTGGGTGATGGGCGTAGTCCATCTGCTCCGTGGCCATCTGCCGGAAGCGGCGACGCGATTTCAGGCGGCGATCGAACGTGGTCCACTCACCATGACGGAAATCGACACGGCTCGGGCCTACAGCCAAGTCGGGCGCATCAGGGATGCCGTGCCTCACCTCGAACGGGCCTTCGCGGCCGACGCGACCTGTGCGATCTTCGTCGAGGAGTGTCCCGCATTCGCACCGTACCGGGACGATCGGGCCCTTCGAGCGCTGCTCGACAAGTATCCGCGTGGGCGGGCTCGGTAGCGAAACCACTCGCAACGGTCGAGGCTGAGCTCACCTCTGCGAAAGCTTAGAGAGCGTTGCAAAACGACGCTTACGGGTCCTGTCCTCGAACAGCCCACTCGGGTGCTCGCCGAACAGCACCCGTCACGGCTCACGGCTCCGCGCCCGAGCGGGCGCCCGTTCTCGGCCACCCGTAACCGTAATTTTGCAACGCAATCTTAGTGGTATCAACGGTCGCGAGTAGACGTCGATGGGCGCCGTGTTGGCGCGGGTGTGATGTCGAACAGGACGCGGATGGCTGGTATCTTGTTGCCCGGATGATCGTCGGCGTAGGTCAGCTGCGGCAGCCGATACAGCTGCTGAGGCTCCGTCGGAGGACCCTGATAGATGCCCGGATAGAGATCGATCACGTGCGGGCCCGGTTCGCCGGTGGCGGTGAAGTTGATGACGACATCGCCGTGACTGTTGAATCCGCACGCGTAGCCCATGTAGGCGTTGTCGTATGTCGCCACGTAGATGTTGTCGTACTCGGTCCAGCCGACGCCCTTCAGGTGAATCGTGACGGGCGTGCCCGCAGGTCCGGATCGCGGGGAGACGTCGACCAGGCTGGTTTCGATGACGAAGTGAGTTCGAGCAATGAGGTCGTCGGCCCGGCGAATCGACTAATCCGTGCAGGCCGCCGAGATCATCCGGAATCGTCAGCGTCTCGCTCGATCCTTCCGTAGGCGTCCGCCTTAACATCACCGATCGCGCTCTCTTGAGGCGTGAAACCGGCTTCGGTCACGCGGCTCCCGACGGCAGTTTCCCAGACCAGCCGCATCGGCGCGCCCGGCGCAAAGCCGTCGCCCTTCAAGACGGCACGCGTGCCGACTGGTCCCTGCGTCGGCGTGAGCGTCAGCTGCACGCCGGCCGTCGACAGATCAGTCTTCGGGATCGGCTGGGGCTGATACGGTTCCGCGTACGCGGTGTCGCCCGTCGCACCGGGTGTCGTACGAAACGTGAATTGAGGCCGCGGAAGAGCCGCGACCGGCGACTGCTCGTAATTCAAGTAGCCGAGTCCCTGCCAGCCGGTGTACAGCTTCACGATGTGATCGCCCGACGGGACCCGTCGCGCGGAACCGGGCCACGGCCGATCCGCGTGTTCCCGCCGCCGACACGAAGCCGAGCTCGTGATTGTCCCAGTTGACCACCCACGTGCTTTCCATCGTTCGCCATCCGAGCCCGGTGACCTTCAATTCGATCGGCGTGCCAACGGGACCTGATGTCGGAGTCAAGGCGAACGTCTGGGTGACATTGACGGCGCTCTGCGCGACCGGCTTGCCGTCGATGCGCGCGATCACCTCGTGCACGCCGCCGTAGTCCTCGGGCACGACGAAGCGCGCGTCCAGCCGCCCGCTCGCATCGACGGGGAAACGTCCGAGGGACGTGGTCGTCTCCGAGTATTTCTTGCCGCGAAAGTGATAGTAGTCTTCGATGACCCAGCCGCCGGTCACAGTGCCCCACTCGAGATCGACCGTTTTCCCCGCTGGAAGACCATTGGCTCTCGCGAGTGCGACAGTGCCGACGACTGCTGGCTGGTCGTATGAGAGATCAAGCGTTGCGACGGGAGAACTAGCGCCGGCCGCCTGACCGACGGGCGAGCGCGAGCACGCGGCCGATGCTGCGGCGACAATCATTGCCGCGAGGCACACGCCGAAACGTGGCGCGGCGGATGTCCTGTACCGCACGGCTGGTTTCCGCCTATGGAACGATCGTGATCTGCGAGGCCTGTACTTCGAAGGGCTTGAACTCGCCGGTGCGCCCCTGCGGATCCTTCGCGGTCACGCTGTAGCGCACGATGCCCATCGGCGCATCGTCGGGCACCATCCACTTGGCGACCCAGAAGTCCCGTTCCGGTTGCCTCTCGTTCTGACGATCGCGCATCGGCACGTCAACCGTCTTGCCGGCGTAGTTCACGTGAACGATGAGCTCCGTGGCACGATCGCGCTTTCCGGTCGTGGGATTGATCGCGTTCATCCGGAACCCGACCGGCTCGCCTCGCTTGAACTGATTGTTCAGGAGACAGTTGCGCGGGTGGCCAGGAGGATAGAAGTAGACAACGTCGCCGAAGAGGATCAGGCGGTCAGAGCTCGACTGACCTGACAGACGCGAAGGGGCCAGCAACGCGACCAGGATCAGCGCCGTGCATCCGCAAAGGCTTCTCACGCGCACAAGGTAACCGAGCACGTGGCATCTGTCCAGTGATGATCGCAGCAGTGATGGTCGCACGGCACGCGATGGATTAGGCTCTGTATATGCGTACCCTCACGCTGACGTTCGCCTCTCTTGCAGCTCTTGCATGGGCCCAGCAACCCTCGTCCGGCCAGGGAACCCCGCCCGCGCCCCTCATCAGGGAGAACGCGACGGTGAAGCTCACCGAGCATGTCTGGGCGATTCCCGATTTCAACGTCGGTCTCGTCCCGAACGTCGGCATCATCGTCGGCAGCAAAGCGACGCTCATCGTCGATACGGGGCTGGGTCCGAAGAACGGCGAGGCGATCGTCCGAGAGATGAAGAAAGTGAGCACGAACGCCGACGTGTACCTCGTCTTGACGCACTACCACCCCGAGCACTCGCTTGGCGCAGCGGCGTTCAAGGGGACGAGGCTGCTGATGACGCGCATCCAGCAGCAGGACATGACGGAGCTCGGGAAGCAGATTCAGGAGACGTTTGCCGCCCGTTCGCCCGTCACCGCGGACCTGCTGAAAGACGCCACCTATCCCACACCCGACATCCTGTTCGACCGGGACTATCGGCTCGATCTCGGCGGCGTGCACGCGCGCCTGTTGTGGCGCGGCCCGGCCGCAATGCACACGCGCGGTGACACGATGATCGTCGTGGAAGAGGACAGAGTCCTCTTCACCGGAGACGTGGTGATGAGCCAACGGTTTCTCGCCGCGCAGAACACGTCGAGCATTGTCACGTGGCTGTCGACGCTCGATGAACTGGCGTCGCTCGCACCCGCGAAGGTCGTTCCCAGCCACGGCTCGATCGGCGACGCGACGCTGATTGCGCGCGACCGCGCGTTTCTCCAGGCGGTTCAGGCTCGCGTCGGCGAGCTCAAACGAGGCGGCAAATCGAGCGATGAAGCCGTCGCAGCGGTGGTGGCGGAGATCGCGCCGACATACCCTGAGTGGGGCAACCCCTCGGGCGCGGCGGCTGCGGCCCGCGCCGCGTACGCCGAAGCGCAGTAGAGCCGTGGAGAGTGTGCTCCGAGGCGCAAATGCGTAGAATGGGCGCATGATACGCACCCTGAGATCCACGCGCCACGCACTGCTCGTTCTCTTTGTGTTGGGACTGGCGGCGCGTGCCGGTTCGAGCGAGCTCACCGACGACGTCAAGGGGCGACGCGCACTCGTGATGGACAAGCTGGGTCCGGACGCGATGCTCATCGTGTGGAGCGCACCGACGCGAATCTACTCGCGCGACATCGACTACGAGTACCGCCAGGACAGCAACCTGTACTACCTGACGGGCCTGACCCAGCCGAACACCATCCTCGTGCTGATGCCGGGCAACGTGACGCGGCGCGCGATCCTGTTCGTCCAGCCCCGCAATCCGACCCGCGAGCATTGGACCGGGCGGTTGTTGTCGACGGACGAAGCGAAGGTGGCTGCGGGCGTCGACCGGGTCTTCTCGACGAGCGAGTTCGACGCGGTCATCGCCGGCCTGCTCATGGGAGAACCCGTCGGCGGCGAGAAGGAACCTGTGGACGCCGACCGGTTTTCACAGGCGCTCGCGGCCGGACGGGCGAAGGTCGCGCTCGTCCTCCCGCGGAGCAGGCCCACCGATCCGCTGACGCCGGAGCAGGAGTTCGCAGGCCGAATTCGAGAGCGCTACAACGGATTCACGATCGCGGACGCCACGCCCATGCTCGCGGCGCTTCGCGTGGTCAAGACGCCGTACGAGCGGACCGTATTGAAGAAGAGCGTCGAGATTTCCGGTGAGGCGCAGATGGCGGGGATGCGCACCGCGCATCCTGGTGTGCGCGAGTACGAGGTGCTCGCCGCCATCGAGGCCGCGCAGAAAACGCGCGGCGCCGAGTCGTGGAGCTATCCGTCGATTGTCGGCAGCGGTCCGAACGCGACGATCCTGCATTACCCCCGGGGCGACCGTCTGATGAACGCCGGCGACCTGCTGCTCGTCGACGCCGCCTGCAGTTACGGCTACATGGCGGCCGACATCACACGCACGTATCCGATCGGCGGCACGTTCACGCCGCTGCAGAAGGAGATCTATCAAATCGTGCTGAGGGCGCAGGAGGCGTCGATGAAGGCCGCCAAGCCTGGCTCGTCACTCAAGCAGATGCACGATGCGACCGTCGAGGTCATCAAGGCCGGACTGCTCTCCCTTGGACTCATCACTGACACCAGCGGGGATCAGTACCGCATGTGGTATACGCACGGCTCGTCGCATTACATCGGGCTCGACGTGCACGATGTCGGCGACAACAAGTGGCCGCTCGCACCGGGCATGGCGTTCACGATCGAGCCGGGGATCTACGTGCGGCAGAGCGTCCTGGACAACCTCCCACCCACGCCCGAGAACCTGGTGCTCATCGGGAAGATTCAGCCGGCGGTCAAGAAGTACGCCGACATCGGCGTGCGCATCGAGGACTCGTTTCTGTACGACGAGCGCGGGCTGCAGCGGCTGTCGTCATCGGTGCCCCGAACCATCGAGGAGATAGAAGCCTTCCTGAAGACGAACAGCAGTCGCGAGTAGAACCAAACGGGTTCGGATTGCGGGTACGCTTCGCACCCGCATGCCCATCACTATGGCTCCAGCGCCTTTCTCGCGAGGCCGCGCAAGAACCGCGCGCGCGTCACTGACCCGGTCGGCAGCAAAGCGGCTAACGCGTCAACGTCGAGTGCGACCAACTCCTCGAGCGCCGTGACACTGTGACGATTCAGCGCGCGGACTTCCTCCATGGAAATACCGCGCACCGCGAGGAGCGGTGAAGGTCCGGGCGCGATGACCGGCGTCAAAGGCGGCAGGGGCTCCGCGAACCGACGCTGGGACGCGAGCTTGACGAGCGGTGTCCCGCGCCTTGGAATAGCGAATGTCGGAAGCAGCGGCGCGCGCCGCGCGTGGTGCAATGTGCCCACGTTCTGAATGAGCCTCGTGTTGCAGTTCTCGCACGTGACCGTCCTCACCGGGCGCCCCTCGAGCACGGCATGGTGATCGACAGCCATCGGTTGGTGCGAGGAGCAGGACGGACAGTAGTGCGAGTCCTTCTCGTCGTCGCTTTCGCAATCGTCTCCCGGCGTCGTGACCGGACAGAGGCCCTCGGGTGGTGGCGGCGGCGGAGTCGGCGGCTTCGTGTCAGTCACGACCTGGAACTGCGACACCGTCAGCGAGCCTGGCGCCTCGGCAAAGACCGAGAAGAGCACACCCGTCATCACGCCGACTCGCATCGCGAAGTGCTCGACTGAGACTTCGCTGCCTCCCGGAAGCGTGAGCGAGATCTCGGCCCTGGTCGCCCCCGCGGGTACGGTGCTCTCTGCAACACGCGCGCTCGGGCCATCCTGCGTCAGCGTCAGTTCCACCGGAGGAGCATCCGCGTCGAGCCAGTGCACGGCCGCGACTGGCGGCTCGACCCCATGACTGACGGCGCCGCGGAACTCCAGACGGAACACGTCCTTCTCGGTGACAGGGATCTCCTGGATCAGCGCAATCGGATCGAGGCCGAGGTTGCTTGCAGTCGCGTCGGCGAACTGGAATGCAGGCGAGCCTGGCGGCTCGAGCGTCCATCCCTCCGGCAGACCCTCGTCATTGACCACGATCAGATCGGGATTGCCGACCGGGCCGTCCGGCGGTTTGAGCGACGCGAGGTCAACGAACGCGACCACGCCGTCGGATGCGCGGAACCGAACTTCTGCTTGCGTGGCGTCCGCCGGTGCTTGAAGGCGAGCGCGATGCAACGTGAGCTCAGGCTCCGCGGATTGGTTCGCGAGCTTGGGTTCCCCAGGGCGAATCGGAACGACGTCGGTCCGGCTGGCCGCACACTGGCTGCCGCGCCAGATCACTTCACCGGCCGCACCATCGCTCGTGGCCGTTGCCCAGAACGAGAAGTCGTAGATGCAGCCACCGGTCGCCGCGACGACCTGCGAGAAGGCGGACAGGGGACCCCCCGCAGCCTGGCCCAGTTCAGCACCGATGTGGAATGGGTCGCCGAGACAGATCGGCTGGACCTTTCCCGATGAGATGTCCCAATGCTTGGGAACCGGCGTGCCGAAGTCGACGATCTCGAAGAACTGGTTCTCCCCCGCGCCTTCTCCCGAGACGACGAGCCGATCCCCACTGATCGCCCCGAGGGCCAGCCGCGCGGGATCAATCGTGATGGCTGGTCCCGGCGCCACGGTTCGCCGCGTGAGATTGACCATGCCAATCGCGTTGTGCGATCGGTCGCCAATCACAGCACGTCCACCCTGCGGAAAAAAGCCGACACCTGTCGGAGAGAAGCCCACACTCGCGATGCGCCACAGTTCGTTGCCCGCCGCGCCAAATGCGATCAAGATGCCATCTTGAATCGTCTGATCGGCTAACGTCACCAGCACCACGTCGCCGGTCAGCGATGCGGCGATCCCTGCCGCGTCGCGCAGCAGCGTCGTAAACTGCGTGGACTGCGGCGTCGCGCCCGACCGAATCGCGTCTTCGACCGCGCTGACCTGCACGACATCGACTCTGGCGGCGGGCGCTCCGCTCGGCGGTGAGGGCTTCGCGAAAAACAGCCTCCCACCGCCGGTCGCCAACAAATCGATGGCATCTCGCTCGAGCCAGGTGCCGACGATTTCGAGCGAGCCGAGATCCACGACCCACACCCGGTTCTGGCGGCTGGCGAACAGCAACTGGCCAGCAGGGTCGATGGCGAGGGCACCGAGATCGTCAACATCGACCGGTTCGTCCGCTGGCGAAGGAAGCACGAGGTGCGCTTCCTCCTCCAGGCACAAGGCGTCGAACTTTCGGAGCGTAGTCACCTCGCCGTCCTCGCTCGACTCGATGTCCAACGTATAGAAGAACAGCGCATCCGGCGCGATCGCGACGGCTTTCGGGGCTCGATCGTGGGCCCACTGCGTCGATCGCGGCGCGCTCGCCGTGTTGCCGACGCGGAACCACTCCTCGAGATCGCCGTTGGCCAGGTGCTCGACCGGTTGACACGTGACCGCCGCCGAGGCGTGCAGGACCTGATTGATCGTCGCGGCGAACGATTCGGTATCGAGCGTGAAGTCCACGCGGCCGAGCGGTTCGAACTCGGCGAGCGGCACTTCCCGACGCTCGGCGCCCTCGCCGACGAAGACGTGGATCGGCATGGTGAACGCCGGTGGCCGGTGGCGCAGGCGGAAAAGCCCTTCGGCCGCGGGAAGCGCGCCCACCGCCGACTTGCGCCACGACAGGCTGTTGTCGTCGGTCTGCTGCAGCGGCTGCAGGGCCGCGGCTGGACGAACGCTCCACGCCGTATCGCCGAGCGAGCGCTGCACGATCAGCCACAGCGGCCGTCCTTTCTCCAGGTGCAGCTCCTGCGGCAGATCGACGGTGAGCCACTGCGGGGCCTCGGACGGCTTCTGACGCAGATCGATCTTGAGCGGAGCACTGAGCAGCGACTGCGCGCCGGGCTTGCCGCCGAGATCGTCGCGAATGTCCACGCGCACTTCGGACGCCAGTGTCAGCGGCGTGAGCAGCAGATCGATGCCGGTGACGTTCACGTTGGCATCGGTCAGGATGAAGGGCTGTGCCTGCGCCTGCGGCTTGGGCTGCGCGCTGATCGTTGAGTACAACCCGGCCACATCGCTCGACACTTCGGGCGCCAGCGGACCGAAGGCAACGCGTGTGTCGTCGAACGAGCCCTGGAAGCGCACGGCCGTGCGCCCCGGTACCGCCTCGGCCTCGAGCGGCAGTTGCAGGCGGAAGCTGGTCGCCGCGCCCACGGGAATCGCGTCCACCGTGAAGTCCATCAGCGACTCACCGGGGCCTTGCATGGGTTGCTGTCCCTGCAAGACGTCGAGCGTGACCCCGACCTGCAGCCGTGCGATCGTGTCCGAATGGATCACGATCGGCACCACGTAGTGCCCGTTCTCGATCGTGGCCGTCTGCAGGAACTCACCGAGCAGCGTCGCGAAGTCGATGCTCGTCTCCGGCTCGGTCAGTGGTCCGAGGAACGTGTGGAACACCGGCTGGTCACCGAGGCGAAGGCTGACGTTCTCGGGAACACTTCTGACCTCCACCTCGCTCAGATCTGGCGTCGCGCCGGCGGTGAGGTCAGTAATCTTGAAACGCGCCGCCACGAACGACGGCAGCGCCTGCCGCGCGTTGGTCACCGCGAACTGCGTGTCGCCCGGCGAAAAGATCGCGCCGTGGTTGTTGATCTGCACGTACACGCCGCCCGGGTCGATCTGCAGCGTTCCAGCTGTCAGACCGCTGGCGGTGACGGCCGCCAGCGTGCGCCTGGCGTGAAAATCCACTTCCACGAAGTTCGATCCGTGCGCGATGTTGGCGCCGAATCTCGGCCCGACGGCGCTGAACCGAATGTGCTCGACGAAGGCATCGTCCAGGGTCACGGTGCCCCGTCCGGGATCGACAGGCGTCACGGACACACGTGCCGTGAGCACCTGCGCTCCAGCCGGAATCACCAGCACCGGGACGGTCCGCTCCCCTTCGAAGGGGATTTCGGAACCGTCCCACGAGACGTCGAGCTGCATGGGGGCCTCGCGTCAGACCTTCAGCAGGACCATCACCGGCAGTGGATCTTCGGTGCCGGCGGGCGGCCGGTAGATGAGCCCGAGCTGATCGAAGTCGTACTGTTCCACGCGCACGTACTGGGGCCGAGGCTGCGGATCCTCCGCGTTCTGCGTTCCTGCGACGTTGATCGTCTTGACCGGCTTGGTCTTGAACCAGATCTCGTCCCAGTCGCCGCGCTTCTTCAGCTCGTTGACCGTGCGCTTCTCACCGCAGCAGCGATCGAACCACGGCGAGTGGCACTCCTCCTCGTCGTCGAACTCCTCGTTGGGTTTGGCATGGAACGCCTCCCAGAACTCGGTTTCGAGATCGCCGAGCGTCGAGTCGCCGTCGTAGGGCACCTTGTAGAGCTCGAGCATCTTGGCGAACGGAATCTTGAATACGGAATCGCCGGCCGGTTCGATCTCGGCCTCGACCGACGCTCCACCCGAGTCTCGCGTTTTGATCTTCTTCTCGCTCGAGTGATAGAGGTAGAACAGCACCTCTTCCTTCTCCTTGGCGTCGTCTTCGGAACAGATCGCCTCGAAGAACTCGAGCTGATAGACGTCGGTGACCGGGAAGTCCTTCAAGCCGTGCTCGATGAGCGACACCTTGACGTCCTTGTCCTCGGCATCCGGCTCGGTGACTTGAAGCTTTCTGAAGATGCGCATGTAGCCCGTCCTTTTGTTGACCTCTTGAAGGGCCGAATCGATGATGTCCTTGGCGAGCTCCTCGGGGGTTTTTCCCGCGAGCTTCGCGGCATCGCCCGACTTGGGCACGAGATTGATTTCGGCGATCGCCTCCTTCAGACGCTCTTCGATGTCCTTCTTGATGAGCATCTGCACGTGATTCCAGTCCTCGGCGGTGATCAGGTCCCGAGGATGGCGCTGGATGTATGGCGTAACGGTCTCTGGCATGGCGTCACTCCCTTCGATTACTCAAACGGCTCCGTGCGCTCGCGGAGCACGCGCGCACGCACGCCCGCCGCCTTCGCCTGGAGGATTCCCGGAGCAGCAGTGGTCGCCGCGCCTTCAGCCGGTCCAAGCACCAGCTCGCGGCCACACTCGAAGCGGCTACCGGGAAACCCCACTTCGAGCAGATAGCGTCCAGGCCCATCAGGGCGCATCGACACGGAAATCCGTATGCCGTACTGGCCGGGAGGCTCCTTCGCGATCAGCTCGACCAGCGCGTCGGAGTCCGGCTCGGTCAGGAACAAACGAGCGCGTCCGTCGAAGTCGCCGAGCCGCAGGAATGCCGGGGCGCGGAACGGCGCTCTGTGGGCGACGAACCCGATCGGTACGTTGGTTCTCTTCACCGACGCCTCGAGCAGGTGCGAGGCGGCCAGCTTCTTCTCGAAATGATCGAGATCGTCGTCGGGCTTGAAGACGGTCCGCGGAAAGACCTCGCGCGCGGCGACCCGTGCGTCCTGGGTCACCGGTGCCTGGCCGACTTCCGCGATCTCGACGGTCGTTTCGGTGACGCCGACGCCGAAGCGCGCCTCGTTGAACCGCCCCCCGAAGAGCTCGGGCAGCTCGGCGGGCAGCCGCAGATCGAAGGCGCCTCCCTGATGCCGTGACCACGTGAACGACAGTGACGCCGACGGCGGAGGCAGCGGCACCGGGGCGAAGATGCTCTGATCAACGATGAGCACGCCGTCCAGCTTGCCGATGTCGAACAGCCCGACGTTCTGACCGGGGAACCCTGGATACGCCTCTTCGTCGAAGCGGGCCGAATCGAAGCGCGGACCGACGCACTCGAGGAACGTCCACTCCGTCGCGCCGCGTCCGAGCGTCAGGAAGTCGCCTAGCGGCTCGGGTATCGTGTCTTCGATCCGCACTTCGTTGTGCGTCAGCAGGCGCGGCTCGGCAATCGCGGAGATCAGCGTGACGCGCAGTCCCTCGTCGCTCTGCTCGAAGCGCGCGCGATCGCCGGCGGCCATCGCCAGGTTGAGCGTGACGCGCCGGCCCGTGCGGTGATTCACCAGACTCGGTTCAGCCGTGCCATGGAGCGACATCAACTCGACTCGCGCTGTCGCCTCCGCCACGCCGGTGTTCACGACCGTGACGCGGTCGCCGCTCCCCAGCTGTCCCGTGTCCAGACGGTCGTCGGCGACCGGGAACTCCACGAGCTCGATGAACCGCCGCGGCACGAGGGCGATGGTGCCGTTCGAGCCGGCGACTCTCCCCCGCAGCCGCAGCTGCCGGTCGGGCGTGCGTGAGGCCACGCCCGGCAGCACGAGATTGATCTTCTCGACGATCTCGTCGAGCGTGGTCTGCTCCGCGGTGACCCCGGCCACCAGGATCTCGACCGGCCGCTCGCCGTCGACAGACAGGCGCAGATGATGGTGCTCGAGCAGATTCAGCGGCGACGACAGCGACAGATCACCGACGATCTCGGCCGGTGCACCAGCCGTCCCGCGCGTGTCGTCGGCGACATCGCCGAAGATCACTCGACGCGCGTCGCCGGCCACGTGTGCCTGCAGGGCAATCCGGCTCCCCGAACCCTTGGTCAGCGTCCGCAGCACGAGCCGGCGGTCATCGACGTGCGCGAGGCCGTTGAAGACCCGGTTGATCGCGCTCCGGATCTCATCGATCGTGGCCTTCGCAGGATCGGCGGATGCCACGGCGCAGTCGACGACCTTCGCCGCGGCGCCGTTGACCGAGATTCGCAGGAACCGCTGATCGGTGAGGTCGGTCTCATCCTTCAGGTCCTTGGCGCTGGTCACGACGGCGGGCCGCTCCTCATTGGCCTGATACAGCCTCGGCGCCTTGATGCCGAACACCGCGGTCGTCGCGTCCGCGGCCGTCGGCGTCTCGAACGACAGCGTACTGGCCTCGCCCCGCTCGCGCGACGTCAGCGTCATGACGCGCCCGTCGTGGCTGGCGAACGCGCCTTTGAACGCTTCGTTGAGCGCGCTCACGATCTCGCTGAGCGTCCGCTTGACTGCCGTCGTCCCGGTGTTGAGCGTGACCTCGATCGGGGCGACGGCGTCGATGCCGATCTTCACGCTCGCGCCCGGCGGCAGGTCCACGCCTTTCGACAGGTCCGCGGTGCCGATGAACGCCACCGAACCTGGGTCCTGGCCGCGGACCTCGACCGGCTCGAGGCTGAACAGCGGGGTGAGCGCGTCGCGCGCGCGGACTGGCTCGAAGCGGATGCGGCTGACGGCCCCCGCCGTCGGAGAGATCAGCGTGAGCGACTTGGGATTCGGATCGACGTCCAGGCCGGCCACCTTCGTGCGCAGCGCCGCGACGATGTCGTCGATGGTCGTGGCCTGCGGGCGATTCCCGGCGCAGGAGAACTCCTTGGCCGTGCCGCCGTCGAGCGACATCCGCAGCCAGCGGTCCTCGCGAAGATCGACGCCGAACCTCAGATCGACCTTGCTGACCACGCGCGCCCGCGTCGCGTCCTCTCCGTGCGCGCGACGCTCCACGAAGCCGAGGATGGCCTGGGACGCTTCGTCGAGGATCGCCGCTCGACTGACGAACCGGTTGCGGACCTCGCGGTCGAGCGGCACGATCGCGATCCGGCTGTCGGCGCCAATCTCCTGCGACGTGAAGATGATCTGCTTGTCGTTGCGCGAGGCGATGTCCTGGCCGGCCGCGGCGTTGATCGCGTTGACGAGCGATCGCTCGGCTACGTCGGGCGGATCGTCGGGGTCGGCCGACAGCGGCGTCCGCCGGATCTCTTCCGGACGCTCGCCCGGGAGCGGCTGCCGGATCAGCGGAATCGGGAGGTCGATCACGCGCAGTGGCTGGTCGTCAACGATGAGCCCGAGCTTGCGCGAGCCGGTGAGATCGACGCCGCCGCTCAGATCGACGCTACCCGTGACCGAGGCGGGCACGGCCGCCGTGCCAGTGAACACCCGCGGTCCGAAACCGATCACGTCCCGCAACGCGTCCCCCTCGGGGACGGATCCGAAAATGAGCTCCCCTTTGCGGCCGGCGACGCGTGAAGTGAACGTCAGCGCGCGGCCGTCGGTTCGCACGAACTCGGGGCCAAAGGCGGCGTTGAAGATGTTGACGATCTCTTCGAGCGTCGTCTTCGAGGGATCGGCGCCCGAGCAGTTGACCGCGACCGGCTGCGCGCCGTCGAGTCCGATCCTGACCATCGACCGCTCGCTGAGGTCCACGCCCCCGCTGAGGTCCTTCGTCGAAGTGACCGTCGCCGGACGCGCATCGCTCCCGATCGCAAACCGCGTGGCGTCGCCGAACAGGCGGCCGGCGCAGTTCTGCGCGGCCGGCTCCTGGACGAAGACGCTCCCTTGTGAGCCGCTCACCGGAGACTTGATGGTCAGGAACTGGTTGTCGTGGCTGGCCAGCGGCGAACCGAGCGCCTCGTTGATGGCGTCGCGAATGCGATCGAGAAGCGTCACATCGGTTGCCGGGTCCTTGCAATCAATTTCGATCGTCCGCGTGCGATCCACAGTCAGGCGCAGGAAGCGATCGCGGCTCAAGTCCACGCCGCCGCTCAGGTCGAGCGCCGAGCGCATCTCGGCGGCCTGCGGATCGCGTCCGGTGTAGATGTGCGCGGGCACGCCGAGCACGGCCAGCGCCGCGTCGCGATCGACTTCCTCGATCTCGAGCCGTGCATCGAGGCCAGTGCGAATCGATCGGAGCACGAGCACGCCGTCATCGGCACTGGCCACACCCGGCAGCACGGCGTTGATCGCCGAGACGATGTGCGAGAGCGGCACGGCGCGGAGATCGGACAGTCCGGCGCCGAGGTCGATCACCTGCGCGGCGCCATCGTCAACCTGCAGCTTCAGGCGGGAGCCCGACTCGAGGTTGGCGCCGCCGGCCAGATCAACCGACCCGCGTACGAGTGCCGGCTGGGCGTCGGCGCCTCGGACGTCAACGGCTGGCAGACCGAAGAGCAGCGTGGCCGCGTCCTCGCCATTGGGCTCGGTGACGGTGAGGAATGGATCCGGCCGCTTCCACCAGGCGTCCACGGCCTCGCCTTCGGCGATGTGCACGCCGAGTGTCTCGGCCGCCACCTGCAGCAGCCCGCGCACGGTGACACGCCCTTCCAGCACGGTGCGCACGTGCCGCTTGAGATGTTCGCGAAACTGTTCGACGCTTTCGAGCTCGGTGCCGTCGGAATCGCGCAGCGGAGCCAGCCCCCACATCGACGCCATGCGTGCCAGGTCGTCGATGGTCCTGGCCCCTTCATCGGCGGAGTCCACCCAGTGCGCGCGCAGCACGCGCGCCAGCGACACCTCGGCCTGCTGCAGCTCCTCACCGACGGCGCCGGCGATCGCGGCGAGCGCGGAGCGGCCGGGCGCCGGCCGGAAGGAGCGCGGGAGGTTGTCGAGGATCCGCTCGGTCTTGGTCGCCATGGCTGTCCTACGCGAGCACGATGTCCGCCGTCGTATCCATGTCGAGCACGAAGAACCACTCCTTTGACTGGTCGGCCGAAGTCAGAATCTGGAACGTTGGCGGGACGCCGAAGTCGGTGTCCTGCACCGCCACGGCCGGGTCGGCCTCGCTGCGCAGCAGATCGCGCGCCGGCTCCACGGTGACCTGCGGCAGGTTCTGGAGGTTCACGCGGCGGACGACGACGTCCTTGATCTGCGCGCTGGAGACGTCGTCGATGCTGGTGATGGCCTTGAGCATGTCGGCGCCCTTCGCCGGCGCGCCCGCCTCGAGGAAGTCGAGGTAGTCGCCGAGCGCGGCAACGATCAGGTCGAGGACCTTCAACGTGCCCGCTGCCGGCAGACCCGCGCGCAGCGTCACTTCGATGCGCGGTTTCACGAAGACGTAGCGCGTCACCAGGTCGGTCAGGACGCCGGCGGCTCTGGTGTCTTCCAGCTCGTTGCGCAGGCTGGGCAGCCGCCCCGGCTTTATGTTGACGAACAGCGTGACAGTGCCGAGCGGCGAGGTCTTGCCGGCGATGTTCGGCTCGAATACGTCAACCAGTGTGGCGCGCTGCTCAGCGATGACGCGTTTGAGCGCCGCCAGCGTCCCCTTGCCCAGGCTTCGCACGGTGGCCTTTGCCCGCGCGCGGAGTTCTTCGTCGGTCTCGTCCTTCTCGCCGAGCACCGTCGCGTCGAAGTTGGTGACCCGCGAGATGCCGGTGATCGGGACGACGAGCGTGTTGATCAGGCCGGCGGCGACCACGCCGGCCGGACCTTTGGACGCATCGGTCGCACGGATGGGGACGTCGATGCGCGCCTGGCCGCGCTGGAGGTTGCGCAGCTGCGTGGTGATGAAGGTCGCCTCGCCCTTGGCGGTAATCAGCCCCGTGCCCTCGGGAACGGCGATGTTGCCGTCGCCGGCCGACGGATCGCGGAAGAACGTGACCAGCCCCTCGGCGAATTCCTTCGTCTTGCGGGTGACGCCCAGGATCGAGACGACCAGATCGAGCGACTTGCCGGCAGCGGTATCGATGAACGCAGAGAGGTAGACCGCCTTGGTCTGCTGGTAGACGAAGGCAACCTCGCGGGCGATCGCCTCGTTGAGCGTGCGCGTGACGCTGCCGATATTGAGGTCGCTCAACGGCGAGTCGCTGAACCGGCGGAAGTAGTCGACATAGAAGATCGTCTCGTCGTCGGGACGGCGCCCCTCGTCGCGCCAGATCAGGGCGTTGTCACCCTGGCTGAACTGGAAGTCGACATCGAGCTGGAACTGCACGTGCGTCTTCTGGAAGCGGCCGGTCACGCCGCGGATCGCCCTGGCCGGTTCGGCCAGCGGATAGCGCAGGGTGCGCTCGTCAAAGATGAGCGGCTCGTTGACGACGCCCCCGACGACCGCCGTGAGCAGGTCGTCGACGATTTCACCGAACGGGCGATCGAGCAGGTCGAGTGTTTCGGTGTTCATGCGGTCGCCCCCGGCTCGAGAAAGAACGGAAACACGAGGTTCAGCGGCGACGAGCTCTCGCGGGTCAGCGCGTCAACGGTGATGTCGACGCGCGTCCGATCGCTGCGATTCGGCGTGACCCGGACCGAGAGCACCTGCTCGATGCGCGGCTCGGCCGCGAGCGCCTGCAGGACGAACATCTTGGCGATGTTGCGCGTCCGCTCGTTGTTGAGCGCACCCACGAGCTCGCCAAGACGGCAGCCGTACTCGGGGTGTCCGAGCGGCTCGAGCTCGCCGACCGGCGTCAGCAGTCGGAGCAGCAGCGCCTGGCGGATGTTGTCGATCTCGGACACCGTCGCGAGATCGAATCGTCCGGATCGCGTGCGCGTGCGCACGAGCAGATCGCTGCCGCGCCCGCGCGAGTTCTGGCGCTCGAGATCGTCGAGCAACCGCAGATCGCTCCCGAATTGCACGACCTTGGCTACAGCCATCGGCTCCTCGTCATGGCGGGTTCTGATCGATGACGTACGGCGCGGCCGGCGGCCCGAGCACCAGCAGCACACCAGGCGGCGTCGGAATGCGGTCGCCGACGCGCACCAGGCTGCGCCCGCCGACGGTGACGCCGCTCGACGCGGGAGAGCCGATGACCACGGGGTAGGGGAATCCCCAGACCGAGTTGATCATCAGACACAGCGATCCCGACGTGGCGAGCGGCATGCCGCCCGCGGTAATCAGGGGCGGAAACACCGCGATGATGGTGCCCGTGTCGGGCGGACCCGACGCCCCTGGCGTGACCATCACCTGCGCACCGATGCTGACTGGCGGACCTGGCACTCACACCTCTCCCTACGGACTGAACGACGTCACGCCTTTGATCTGAACGGTGGCCGCCTGCAGCGTGGCGGCGCCCGCCGCCTGCACGGTGACCTGCCCGTTCGCTTTCAACTTCGCGCTGCCCGCGGCCTGCAGCGTCAGCGACGCCTGTGCCTCGATGGTGATGCTCTGCGCGCCGATCTTCAGGTCCTGTCCCGCCTGGATCTCCATGGCGCCGACTGATTCCACTTTCACGTCGCCGTCCTGGTTCATCGTCAGCTTCGTGCGCCCGGCCACCACGGTCACGACGCCACCGCTCGATCCCGGCTGGTCGAGCGTCATCTCGGTCTTGCCGGCAGTGGCGCGCACCTTGTCGTCGGTGATCTGCACGGCGATTTTTGGCGACATCTCGACGAGGATCTCGCGCGGCGGGTCGTCGTCCGAGATGTTGCGGATCGCGGCACGAATCGCGTCGTCATCGGCGGCGTGCAGCGGCAGCCGGAAGATCACTTCGTTCGGCTTGTTCAGCGGCGGGCGATCGTCGTCGGTGTACAGGCGACCGATGACGATCGGCTGATTCACGTCGCCGTGACCGGTACTGCAGCATCACCAGGTCGCCGACGTTGGGGATCGCCACGGTCCCGATGTGCCCGGTGGCGATCGGCACGCGCCGCAGCAGCAGCTGGCTGTTCTTGAGCCGCACGTCGCAGCCGTAGTTGTCCGAGTCGTCTTCCGTGGCGTGGGGGTAGACCGATTCCACGACGCCGGGTTCGGCAAACCGGGCCGACGACTGCAGCTCGTGGCGCACGACTTCGCGGATCATGCCGACGATCGTGGACATCTAGGGCACCCCAAGGAACTCGACTTCCGTACGGAAGCCGTCCTTCTTGTCGATCGAGTGGCGGACGGCACGGACGCGAAAGTCGCCGTTCAAGCGCGCATCGGGCACGTCCTTGATGCGAATCGAGTCGCCCAGTCGAATCTGCGGCCTGCCAAACGTGCGCAGCCGTCCCCGCGTCGCCTGGCTCGAGAGCTGCGCGAACGCCGCGTCAGCCGCCGACTGCGTCGCTTCCGGCGTGCGCAGTACCGGCCGCTCGAGGAGCAGCGTCGGCGCTCCGCTGCCGGCGGTGCCGCGGGAGCCGCTCGAATCCTTGGTGAGCCAGGCCCACGACTCTTCGCCCTGGCTGGTGCCGGGGCTCTCGCCGCGCACGTCCACCGACGCCACATGGGGGTCGCCGCGCTCGATTTCGAGCTCCACCAGGTGCTTCGCGAACTCGAAGACGTGAATCGCCGCGGGCTGGTCGATCGGACGGAACACGAGGTCGCCGTCCTCATTGGCGAACACCACGAAGCCGCAGATGTCAGCGAGGTCGCGCATGTGCGCGTACACCGATCGGCGACCGTCGATCACGTAGGCCGGAAACGTCAGACCGGGGTCGGCGCGCGACACGGTCACGCCGGCCTCGTCGGCGAGCGCGCGCACGATGTCGCCCGCGGTCTTGTTCTGAAACGTCTCCTCGTGCCGAAGGCCGAGCAGCTTCTGACAACGGGAGATCGCCATGACGTGTGTGACCGTGAGCCCGGGTTCGACCGTGACGACGCCACCGGTCAGCACCAGCGTCAGATCGTCGTCTTCCGTGTAGCCGAGCTCGATGGTCGCCTCGTCGTCTTCCTCCGGCTTCAAGCCGTCGTTGTTGCCGAAGCGGAGCCGCACGATGTCCGCCGGCGCATCAAGATCGAGATCGACGTCGATGCGCTCGATCGTGCTGGCTCGAGGCTCGTCGGTCGTGTCGACCTTGCGGTCACCAATCACCAGGCGGTAGGCAGGCGTCAGCATCAGGCATCCGCCTCCACTTCGTCGAACGCCCCCGGCATCTCGGCGCGCAGGAAGCCGTCGGGTCCGCTGCGCACGAAGATGTCGGTGGCCGTCTCGTCCTGGCGCCGCCGGGCGTCTATGCTCTGGATCACTTTCGTGGCCACGAAGCGATCGCCGCTGGTTCGCCGCAGCGTCACTCTGATGCTCTGCACGAAGTCGCGATCGGGGACCGACGATCGCGCGCCCTTGACGGCCTCGAACGCGTTGACGCGCCCGAAGCCGTAGAACTGGCTGTGCCCGTTGGCCTGATAGCGTCCGATCGCGCTCGCGTTGGCGACATCGACCTTCTCGCTGGTGGCTTCGAGGATGAACTTCAGCTGATCGCGAGTGAGATCCGGTGCGACCGAGATCATCAGCCCGAGCACGCCGGCCGCCAGCGGACACGCCGACGAGGTGCCGCCGAATGTCCCGGTGTAGTTCGTGTTCGCCACCGGCTCGGGATCCGATCCCGCCGGCGCCGGGTTGAATCCGACAGCGCCCATCTGATCGATCGTCGTGATCGCCAGCGTGCTGCCGTCGGGGGGCATTCCCGCCCACGTGATTGGCTGCGCGGAGGTCCCGTCGCTGGGCGCGCTGACGTCCACTTCGGGCCCGAAGTCGCTGTAGCCGGATCGGACGTTCTGATCGTTGACGGCTGCGACGGCGATGACGCGGTTGTCGCTTGCGTATCCATCGAGCGTAGCGGCCGAGGACACGGACTCGTTACCGTTGCCAGAAGCAAAAAGGATGATCGTGCCGAGTCCGCCGCGTCCGGTGGCCAGGGCGCGATCGAACGCCAGGCCAACGACCGCGGGAAGTGGAGCCGCGCCGCCGCCATCGGTCGGCCCCCAGCTGTTGCTGACGATGGCCGCGCCGTTGTCCACGGCATGACCGAACGCCTGCGCTTCCATCACGTCGGTCTGCGCCGGCCCCAGCAGCCGGATGGGCATCAGCGAGCAGTCGGGCGCAATACCGGTCACACCGAGCGCGTTGTTGCCGTTGGCCACGGCGACGCCCGCGCAACAGGTGCCATGCGCATCGCCTGGTCCGGGCCGCGGATCGGCGTCGCCCGCCTGCACGTCGATCGGGGCGACGATTTTTCCGGCGCGCGCGAGGTCCTCGTGGTCGATGTCCACTCCGTCGTCGATGACGGCGATGACGACACCCGCATTGCCGCGCGTGATGTCCCACGCCTGTTCGGCCTGAATCCGCGGCAGGTGCCACTGCTGCGGGAAGATCGGGTCGTTCGGCGTGAACGGCGATCGTTTCTCCTGCACCTTCCAGAAGTTCGGCTGCGCAAAGCGCACGAGTCCGCTTTCGACGTAGGCGTTGGCCGCATCGAGCGCACCGCGGAGCCCCGGGCGGTCGACGCGCAGCAGGAACGTGTTGGGCGCAACTGGCAGCCGCTGCAGGATCGTGACGCTGTGCGTGAGATTGAGCGCGTCGATCTGCGCCCGCGTCGCCTCCGGCTTGAAGTTCGCGACGAACTCGTCGGTCACGACGACCGGCTGATTGCCTCGATAGAAAGCGAAGCTCACGAACGAGATCTGATCGCTGCGCCGCACGCGCTCGGCAAACACATCGACGTCGCCAACCGCCGACTCCGGCCGGCGATACAGGACCAGACCTCGGGCCGTGAACTCCGGCGTCGCGATGAATCCGTCGAGCCGGCTGTCGCCGCGGAGGAGCGCCTCGAGATCTTTCGGGGGCGCATCCCCCTTGTAGGCGACGGCGATCGATCTCGTGGACCGCCGCAGCGGGACGCGCTCGCCCTTCTCGTCGTAATAGAAATCGTCGTCAGCCATCACGTCGTCCGGCGAATCAAGTAGCTCATGAGCTCGACCTCGATCTCGTCACGCGTCTCGCCCGGGATGTCGGCCCGCAGCCGGAACGGCTGCCCGAACGCGACGCGATCGATCGTCTGATCGACGTTGGTGGCATCGACGAATTCGAACGAATCCGGCCGCGCGCTGAGGACGACATGGATCTCGCCGTCGCCGTCGAGGCGCTTGCACACCACCGGTCCCTTGCCGCTGCCGATCGGGCTTTCCTTCAGCCGCGCTACCACCGACGACTGGACTTCGACGGTCCAGATGCCCTTCGCGCCCGCTGGCTTGGAGTAGGCCTTCGTGCCGTCGGACCCGACCTGGCCGGGGACCGGCTCGCCGCGCCGCGGATTGCCGGGCGGGCCGATCTCGCCGTCCATGAACGTCCCGTCTGGTGCGATGAGCACGTACGGAACGTTGAGCGCCGGCGTGTCGTCCTCGAAGGTCATCCTGAAGGTGACCGCGGCTCCGGGCTTGTTCGCCGGATCAACGAGGATGCGCTCGGGTTCCTGATGCGCTCCGCCCTCCCGCCGCAGGAAGCAGGCGCGATCCCCTTCGTCGGGGCCGAGGCACCAGCTCGGCGCCACCGCGCCCGGCGTGGGCAGGTCGAACGTCACCGGCTTGGGCACGTCGCACGGGAGCTTGGTGACCTTCACGAACAGCAGCTCGGTGCGGCGGTTCGGGCGGTGCGCGTCCTGGGTGTTCTTCACCGGATCCTGCTCGCCGGATCCGGCCCACTTGAGAATGCCGCCGTTGCAGCCCTGATCGGGGTTGGCGTTCAGCAGGAACTTCGAGTCGGGAATGTCGAAGTTGCTCTGCTTCATGTAGCGGTCGATCAGCACCGGCCAGGTAGCGTCGTTGACGAAGCCGGTCTCGGGCAGCCCGTTTTCCTTCTGGAAGCGCTTCACCGCTCTGGTGGTGATGTCGCCGTGATCGCCGTCGATCTTCCCGGAGTAGAACCCGAGGTCGTGCAGCATGTACCTGGTACTGCCGCGTGCCCCAGTTGTCGTTCATCGTCCGGACCAGCGAGGTCTGCGGCCGGCGCAGGTTGTTCCACTCCTCGACGGCGGCCGCCGGATTCCGTCGATACGTCAGATACGCGAACGCGCCGCGCGCGCGTCGCTCCGACAGCGACTGGTTGTACTCGTCCGAGCCGGTCTTGTCGGTGTGACCGACGATCACCAGCTTCTCGTCAGCCGGGCCGGACGTCGCGCGCTGCACGACCTCGGCGAGGACGTGACGCATGCACGGCTCGACGAGCGCCTTGTCGAAGCGGTAGTGGATGACGAACGCGGTCGCAATGAGCGCGCCGCGCTGCAGGACGATCGTCGCCCGGTTCGGGTCAACGCCGGCGATGACCGCCGCAACCGTCTGTCCCGTCATGTCGTCGGCGGCGGCCGTGGCGGTGAATGTGTAGTTGCCCGGATCGAACTTTGGCTCGACCCAGAGCTGCCCGATCCGGTTCTTCAGCTCGCCCGGCTCCGCGTCGGTCCCATTCGTCAACTTCCCGGTGAACGTCACTCTCACGCGGCTGAAGTCGAAGTTCGGTTCTCCCAGCACTTCGACCTTCACCTCGAGCGACGTCGTCACGCCCGGCGGCGGAGGCGGGGGCGGCGGCGGTGGTGGAATGATCTCGGGCGGTGGCGCCGGCAGGAACTCGCGCAGCGCGAACGCGTACTCGAACCGTTCGGGGCGGCCGGCAATCTCCCTGACGCCCAGCTCCTCGATCAGCACCTGATCGACGCGCGTCGCCGTCGAGATGTCCGACACGAACGGCACCGGCGTGGCGAGATTGAACTTGTCGCGCAGCTTCTGCAGGCCTTCCTTGGCTTCCTCGCCCGTGACCACTCCGCTCAGCATGAACCGGGTCGCTCGCCGGCCTTCGCTGGCGAAGAAATCGCCTTCGAGACCGGGCACGTCGGTTCGCGCCAGGACCTGGTCGTGCTCGCTGTCGATTCGTTGCGCCAGCGGCAGCTCGAGATCGTCGAGCATCGGACGGTTCGCCATGAATTCAGGCCTTCAGGCTGTTCAGATGGCCGACGACGGCGTCGATGAGGGCGATGATCTCGGCCTTCAACTGATCGACCGAGGGCAGCCCCGTCACCACGTCGGCGGCCGCGGCAATCGTCTCGATGGTGCCGGTCTCGTTCGGCAGCAGCTTCTTGGTGGTCTCGAGCAATGTCTTGACTACACCGGTGAATGCCGAGACCTTGTCGAGCCCGGGAATCGTGCCGACGTTGAGGTTCTGGATCTCGGTCTTGAGCTTGCCGAGCAGCGTGATCAGCTCGTTGAGCAGATCGGTGATCTGCGGCACCAACTGCTTGAGCGCAGCGATCGCCGGCTTGATCACCGGGACGTTCGTGTCGAGGAACGTTTTCAGCTCCTGCAGGACTTTCTTCAGTTCCTCGTACAGATTCGGTACCGCCATGACTCCTCCTACGTATTGCGGGTTGCTTCGAGGCGTCCCAGCAGCTCACCGAGCTGCGGAACGAAGCGGGACAAGCCTTCCGCGAAGGCAGCCGCCGCATCGAGGCCTTCGACGAGGCCTTCGATCTGATCGAGCGCTTCATCGAGCACGTCGGTGTCGACAAACGACACGTCTTCGGGCTCGACCGGGACCTGGTGTTCGCGCAGCGTCAGCACGTAGGCGAACCGGTCGGTCTTGCCGGCCAGCTCCTGGAAGCGCAGGTCGTCGATGAGGACGTTCTCGATCTCCATGTCCTCGGTGATGTCGGCGACAAACGGCAGCGGCTGGCCGGCCTTGAATTTGGTGTCGAGCTTCTCCATGAACGTGCGCGAGTCCTCGCCCAGGGCCACGCCCCACAGCACGATGCACGTCGCCCGTCGTCCGAGGTTCTGCAGCACGCTGCCGTCCATGCCCGGCGGCTTGTGCTCGGCGAGCATCCGCTTGTCGAAGGTGGACACTTCCTGCACCAGCACAAGCTCGAGGTCATCCAGCATCGGGCGCATGCGGTCCTCACTGCAGGCTGATGCCGTGGCGGCGGGCTTCGTCGCGCAGGATGCGGCGGATCCGGCTGGCCAGGACTGCCGCGTCCTCATCGGGGGCGTCGGCATCCTCGGAACGCGTCGCCTGGCGCAGGGTCGGGGCCGAGATGCCGAACGCCGGCGGCTGCGTCACGGAGGTCGGGATCAGGGGCGGCAGCGATGGGACGCCCGATGGAGGCGCGACGCGATTGATCGAGCCGGCCGGCGGGCTCATCACGCTGACCGGGACGTCAGGCGCCGGTGCACTCACTGGCGATGAAAAGCCGATCGGATGCAGCGGATCGGCGACGGCAGACGGCGCGATCGCCGCGGGGTTCGACAACGGCGGCTGTTCGAGCGGTGCGAACGGCGACGGGCCTGCTGCAGGGAGCGGCGACGCGGCTCCTCCCGCCGATGTCGTCGTGTCCGGGATCACCACCGGCTCGATACGCATGCCCTCGACGCCCATGTCCAGCGTTTGCACGAGCGCCACCGCGATCTCGTTTTCAATCGACTGCACGCTGCGGGCCTGACCTGGGGCGACCGTGCGCGAGTCGATGAGGCGGCTCGCGGCACGGCGTGCGGCGCGATACAGCCATTCCCGACGCGCGTTGGGAAGCTCGATGGCGCGCGGCGATGCGGAAGGGCGCGGCGGCATGTGGCCGCGCCGGGAGCCGGCCGCGACCGTGAACCCGCGCGGCGGCGTATAGATTCGCAACACGTCCGCCAATGCCGACGCGTCAACGATCGCGACGGGCAGCGGCGCACCCGGCCTGAGGCGCCGGACGCGATCGCGCGTCCGCGTCCCCGATGCCGAATCTCCGGGATGAGCCGCGGCGCCGGACGCCGCCTCGTGCAACGATCGGGCGCGCCTCGGTTCGTTCGGGTTGGTTTTCGTCAGCGCCTCTTGAACGAGCGCGGCCTCGGGCACCTGGACGCGGCGCCGGCTGGATTTCTCCGCGATCGAGGCCGCCGGCATGGCGTGGTGAGACGAGCGGGCTGAGGCGACGTCGGCCGCCGCACCCGATGGCAGCACCGAGGCCAGAGGCAACTGCCAATCCGCCCGTCGGTTCAAGCGCGGCAGCGACTCCACCATCCGCTTCAGCCACGCCGACGCGCGGTCCGGCCCATGGACGGCGGACGTCTGCCGCCACACCGCGTCGGCCCATCCGCGAACGCCAGCGACGGCCGCAATCATCGACGCTCCCCTTCACGGCGCGACATCTCGAGATAGAGGAGGATCTGGCCGATGGTCATTCCGCTGACCTCTTCCGGGGTCCAGCTGAATTCCTTGGCGAGCACGAAGCAGGCGCGCGCGAGCGGCGCCTGCACCAGCTCCTCGAGCGCGTCGCGCGACGCGGAGACGCCGCTGATCGCGTTGATGCGATCGACGAGGAACGAGGCCAGCCCGGCGGGGAGCTGCGTCACCTGCTCCATGCGCAGCTCGGGCTCGATGAGCGCCTGCTGAATCATCAGCGCGGCGGTCAGCGTCTCGTCGTCTTTGGAGGCGCGCTGGATCCGCTGGAGATCGCGCACCGCCAGCGGCCGGAGGATCACGCGAGACTCGGCGTCGGGGCGCCAGCCGGCGAGCAGCGTTGGCGGGACGTCGATCTCTTCCCGGAGCGCGGCGCCGGCGAGCATCTGATCGGCCGTGAGCGCCATGGCGGCCTACTGCTTTTCCTCGCGCTCGATGCGGCGTGCCTTGAAGGTGACGTTCTCCATGATGAAGTCGTCTTCGGGCACGATCACCGCCCAGTCGTCGAACCGCACGTCGGAGATGGTGACCTTCGTCCCGACCGTACCGGGCTGCCGGATGTCGGTCGTGTCGAGAATCATGTTGAACGTCGGCTGCAGCTCGAGCGGGAAGTTGTCCTCGTTGTTGCCGGCGCCGCCCAGACGGCCCATCAGCAGCCGCAGCAGCGCGCCGTTGATGAACGCACGATCGACGCGGCCCGAGATGTTGATGTTGCCCGGCACCACGTCCTGAGGCTGACGCGTGCCGATCTCGTGGAAGACCTCGAGGTCCGTCGTCACGCGGATCTCCACGCCGGTGACGCGGCCGACCGTCGCGATGTTGTATTCGTCGTTGAAAATCTGACCGCCCAGCACGCCGGCCGGGTTGGGGTTGGTTGCCAGTTGAAGCACCGCGCTCGATCCGCGCAGGGGCTGGTTGTTCGCCATCGTGCGTCTCCTTTGAACTCTCCGCGGCGGCGCACGCCCGTCGCGCGCCGCCCACCGATGTCGCGATCCCTACGACAGGAACATCGTGACCCTGATGAAATCGATGCTGAACGTGGGCTGCAGCAGGATCGTGACGTTGGCGATCCCCTTGATCTCGTCCGCGCGCGTCGCAAACACATCCACTTCGAACGCCACCAGCATTTCGCCGTCGAGCATTTCCTGCAGGAAGCTCGTGATGGTGGACTTGAGCGCGGCCCGTACCCGCTCGTTGTTCAACTTGCCGATGTACGGGCTGGCCGCGGAGCGCACGCCGTACTTCGCGAAGTCCACGATGCGGCGCGTCGTGATCTGATGGAACGCCGTGTTGGTGGAGGTGGTGATGCCCTTGACGATCCGGATGCCCAGGCCTGGGCGTTCCTCGATGACCAGCACGCGCTTCTGCACGAGCTGCTCGATCTGCGCCTGGGTGAATCGCTTTTCGAGCTTGCCCACCGACACGGCCTTGTTGGTCAGACTGATGTGCGGGTCGTTCCCGCTGAGGAGTCCGGCAATCACCGGGGCCATGTAGGCGCCGGGCAAGGTGATCTCCTTGCCGCCGGAGCCTGGTGCGATGTCGCCGGCCATGAGACCGGGCGCGACGAGGATCACGCGCTCGCTGTCCACGGTGTGGCTGCGCAGCGCATCGAAGGCCATCTTGGGATCGCTGCCGACGACCGCAATCCGGTCGGCCTTCATCTTGTCCGTCGAGGCCACCTCGCAGTGCGCCTTCAGCTCGTCGGCGATGGCCGTCGTGCCAAGACCCGCGGCGATCACGATGTGGACCGGCTCGTTGAGCAGGGACTCGAGCGCCAGCTTGACCTCGGCCTCTCCCACCGTCTCGCCGTTGCTGCCGGGGGTGTCGGTTCCGACGCCGAACAGCTTGAAGACCGGAGGATCGGGATCGCCCTGTGTCGGCGCGGGAAGCTTCGCGGCATCTGCGCCGGAGGCCGTGACCTTGACGAGCTCCGAGGAGGCCGCCAGCTCTGTCAGGTGCGTGCCGTCAGCAACGACAAACGCTTCCTGCTGCTCGGTGGTGTCGGTCTTGTAGCGAACCGTGACCATCCGGCTCGCGTCCCGATCGACGACGTAGGAGACGATGACCTTGTCGGTGGCGGCGGGCGCCTCACCGGCGAAGAAGGTGATCGTGCCGGCGGCAGTGGCCACCGTCACCGCTCCGGCCGCCGCCGCGGGCTTGATGAGGAATTCCTTGGTCTGGCCGGTCGTCGCCGACTTCACCCGCACGCGCGAGACCGAGGTCAGCGGCTTGCGTTTGAGCGTCACCGTTGCCGCACCGGGAAGAGTTTCGTCTTCGACGACCGCGCCTTCCTCGCTTCCCGTCAGCTTGCGCACGTTGACGGCGAGCCCGTTGCCCCACGTGCCCGGCGTCCTGGCTTCCAGCTTGGCGCTCGTCCCGCCGCCTTCAGCAGGCATCGCCAGCGAGGCGGCTACCGCCGCGCCCGCTGCACTCTGGATGCGCACGGCGAACACCGTGCTCGCGCCGTTCTCGTAGGCCAGCTCGAGTGACCGGACGAGCGAGAGCTCGTTCTTCGTCCCGTCATCGAACGCGTCGTAGGGCCCGAAGATGCTGCGCGCCTCCGACGCGCTGCCGAGCAAGACCGGCGTGCCGACCGGGCCCTTGCTCGCCGTGCCCACGATGCCGATGTTTCCGACAGTGACGCGGCCGGGAGTAATGAGCCCTTCCGCGCGGACCTCGATGTAAACGCCAGGCAGGACCATTTCAGGCATAACGCGCTTCTCTCCTTAAGGTGAGGGTGTCCGCCCGCGCGACGCGCGGAGGTAGAGCACTTGATCCGCGGCCAGCGCCGGTGCCTCGAAGGTGAGGTCGAAGATGTCCGAGGCACGTCCCAGCTCGATGGGCGGATCGAACGATCGGCCGCGCGCACCGAACTCGCGCGGCTGGTCCAGTTCATCGACGAAGGTGATCGGATCGCCCGCCGCGCCAAGCGCCGCCAGAAAGACCGCCAGCGACGAGAACGTGATGCGGGCGTGCGTGCTGGCCGGCGTCGGACCGGCGACGGCCGTCAGAAACGCATCGAGGGTCGCGAAGTCGTCGGGCGGGCCGGACGCGCCGGTCCGTGTGCGCCTCATCACCACCGCGCCAGCGGGCACGGCGCTCTGCAGGAATTCGAGCGTCGTCACTCCGTGCAGCGTTCGACGGCCGTGCACCGCCAGCGGCGTCGTGCCATCGCTGTTCCAGATGGTCACGTCGCCGGTCACGAGCATCGCACCCCATTCCTCGGCGAGCTCGGTCGGCAGGCGCGCGATCAGACCGCCGGCCAGATCGTGGGTCTCCTGGCGGAACTCGTAGAGCACGTCGAACTCGGCGGTCTGGCGCCAGGCAGGAATGGCGGCCACGTGATCGACGGTCGAGACCGAGGCGAGATTCAGCTCCACGAAGCCGTCGGCCTCGAGCGTGTCGCGTTCATCGAGAATGGCCTCGGTCAGATCGCGAACCTGCTGTGAGACAGCCTCGGGACTGGCCGGGTTTCCCCAGAGCTGAAACCTGACCGTGCCGGCAATGCGAATGCCCTTGTGAACGACCGGAAAGAACTGCCGCTCTTCGAGTCCGTGAAAGCGGCCCAGGCCAATCTGCCGTTCTTGCAGTCGCACGACGGAGACGTCCGGCGCCGGCAGGGTGCCGATCGTCTGCGGCAAAAAGTTGCCGAGCGTATCCAGCATGTGCGACAGGGCCTCGCTCAACATAGGTCGTGGGTAGAACCGGCGTGCGGCGCTCTCTCGCAACGCTGATGCCGAGTCCGCGATCAATGCGCGCGAACGCGCGCAACTCGTTCGCGGCACACGAGAAAGCGTGATGTGCGCGAGGAAGGCTTCGCCGCGCGCGTATGGCGATGTGACAGTGACGGCCTCGCGGCGCGAGACAGATCGTCGCAACGACTGTCACACGCGTGAGGGGGCGTTACAGATCGGAGGGCTTCTGACCGTTCGCGGCCGAATGACTCAGCGCGTATTTCGCGAGCTTGCGATACAGCGTCATTCGCGACCATTTGAGGAGGCCAGCCGCCTTGCTCTTGTTCCAGTTCACAGCGGCGAGCGCCTCCAGGAGCCGTGCGCGCTCGTCACCGCGGCTGCGCGGCTCGCCGTCAGGCGGCTGCAGATGCGGAGGAAGATCGTCCACGCCGATGAGTGATCCGGCACATGTGACAAACGCCGACTCGAGGATGTTGCGAAGCTCGCGGACATTCCCCGGCCACGAGTAGGTCTGCAGCAGGCGAGCGGCTTCAGGCGAGAGCCCCTCGATGCCGAAAGTGAACTCCCGATTGAGCTGTGCTACGCAGTGTGCGATGAGCGGCGCCACATCGTCGGGCCGCTCCCGCAGCGGCGGAATCTGAATGCGCGCCACGTTGAGGCGATAGAACAGATCTCTTCGGAAGAGGCCTTCGCGCGTCATCTCACCGAGATCGCGATTGGTGGCGGCCACGACGCGAAAGTCGACCGGCCAGGTGCGGGAGTCGCCGAGCCGCGGCACCTGTTTCATCTCGATGACGCGAAGCAGCTTCGCCTGCGCTTGAAGGCTGAGGTCGCCCACTTCGTCGAGGAAGAGCGTGCCGCCGTCACAACTTCGTAACAGGCCGGTGCGCGATTCGTACGCGCCAGTGAACGCTCCACGCTCGTATCCGAACAACTCGCTCTCGATCAGGCTGTCGGGAAGCGCGGCACAATTGAGGCACACGAAACGGTCCGACGCACGGCGGCTCGCGCGATGGATGGCCGCGGCCACCAGCTCCTTTCCGGTGCCGGTCTCACCGGTAATCAGTACGGGCAGGCGCGTGGGAGCAACCCGTGCGATCCACGCGCGAACGCGTTCAAGGGCGGCTGAGCAGCCGACGATCGTGTCGGTACCATTCTGTTCCGCGCTCGTGCTGTGAAGAAGGTCGGGGAGACGACGAGTCGTGCCGCGTGATGTCCGTTCGTGCATGACAGCACTCTTAGCCGTTACGGGCGAAACCTGCGGTTACGCCGGCATTGTCGCACAGTCGTGTGAGGAGCCACCGCAGAGCTAGGCCGACCACACCCGCGATTCCGACCGCAGCAGACGACCGGAGCCGTGACGGCGGCATCGAACACCGTTCGTTGCGTCTTCGTGTACGCCGGATGGGCGCCTGACTATAGTCGAATCGAATAGTTCCCGCGCGGGCTCCCGGAGCGGCTATCGGGAGGCTCTCGGATTCACGATCGCCATCGGGCCGATGATCTTGTTGGGGTCCGCGTTCGCCTTCGGCCGGAACATCTGCGAGCGATCGTTCGAGACTTCGGTCACGTAGAGGTTGCGCTGCGAGTCGACGTGGATCTGGTGGACGCCGTCGAACTGCCCCGGCAGCGGGCCGCGGCCGCCGATGTCGAGAATGTAGTGCCCGTCGAGGTCGTACTTCACCAGTCGATCCGTCGTCCAGTCCGCCACCCAGACGAAATCGTCCTGGGTCACCGTGTGCGTCAACACCGATGAGTTGTAGCCGGTCGGCCACATCGCCAGGAACTTCCCGTTCTCATCGAACACCTGCATCCGGTGATGCTCGCGATCGGCGACGAACAGCCGCCGGTCGCGGCTGATGCCGATGCTGTGCACGGACCAGAATTCGTTCGCTTTCGGATTGTTGGGATCGACCGGCGGCTGTCCCCAATCCATCAGGAACTTCCCGTTCGGATCGAACTTCGCCACGCGGGTTCCGGCGTAGCCGTCGGCCACGAAGAACGTGCCGTCGGGCAGCCACGCGATGTCGGTCGGGCGGTTGAAGTTGTTCGGTCCACGTCCCGGGACGCCGCGCTCCCCCATCGTCTTCACCAGCTTGCCGTCGTTGGTGAAGACGTTGATCTCGTGCATGTCGTCGTCGACGATCCAGATGTGCTTCTGGGGATCGTACGGGTTCATCAGGATCTTGTGCGGTCCGCGGCCCATCTCCCCGAGTCCGGTACCGCGCGGCGGCGCGAGGTACTTGTCGTGCTGCAGCCATTCCACGATCGTCTTGCCGGTGCCGTCGACCGCGAACACGAGATGGTGCCGCCGCATCTGATACGGGTACTGCGTGCCCGAGTAGTCGCGCCGGCCGGTGTTGGTCCGCCGCGGCTCGAGCAGACACGCGCAGATCCACGGCTCCGCGCCAGGCGGCAGCGAGATCTCGCCACGCTGCATCACCCAGACCTTGTCCGGACTCTCGGCCCACACGCCCGCGCCGGATCCCCATGTCCAGCCGTTGTGCGACAGATCCGTGTCGGGCAGCGGCTTCGGCCATGGGACGACCGGTTCGTAGTCGCCCATGTCGACTTTCTTGGCCTGCCGTGAGCTTGCCGAAGGGACGCCTTGCTGAGCTTCGACGACACCAGGCTTCATGTCGCCATGCAGCACCAGTCCGGCGAGAACAATCGACGCGGCCAGGATCTTCGTCGGTGCGCGCATAGCGTGAATCCTACTCCTCCCTTGACACGGTGCCTCCGGGAATGTTGACTATCCGCCATGAGCACGACAACCATTCGCGCTGCGGCGTTTTCATGTGTGCTGGCGGTGGTGCTCCTGCTTCCCGGCGCCGTGGATGCACAACGTGGCCGGGGCCGAGGCGGCCAGGGCGCGGGCGCGGCGGCCGAGGCCCCGAAGCCGACCGGCGAAAAGGTGCGAGTGAAAGCCGGACACGCCAACATCCACAGCGGTCCGACATCCGGCAACGAGGTGCTGATCCTGGCCGCGAAGGGAACGATCCTCCCGGTGCTCGCGCGCCGCGGCGAATGGGTTCAAGTGGGGCTGTCCCCGGATCTTCGGAAGACCGGCATGGTGATGCGCTGGTACAAGAACGAGACCAACGGCTGGATTCACGACTCGATGCTCGACGTCGTGCCGCCTGGAAGATAGGGATTCGGGACCAGGGATTCGGGATTCGCAAGATCACAAGCGGTCCGACTGCCTAGACCCCCAAATCCCTATTTGATTTCGTACGCGATCAGAATGACCAGGTCTTCAGAGCCGACCTGCTTCAGGCTGTGCGAGCTGCCGGGCCGGGTGAGCACCGCGGTGCCGGCCGTCAGATCGATGTCCTTGCCATCGACCGTCATCACGCCCTTCCCGCTCAACGCGTAGTACACCTCGTCCTCGTGCTGCTCGTGCAGGCCGACGCCGGACCCCGGATGAAACGCGCGCTTGCGGAAGATGAACTTCATGCCTGGGGTCTTGTCGAAAAACGAATAGCCGATCGTCTGGCCGCCACCGTTGTGCGTCCCCGGTTCGTTCCTGGCGATCTCGGCGTCGCGCTGGACGATGAAGCCGCCTTTGGATGGCGTCTGCGCGACGAGCATCGCCGTCGCGCCGATGCAGATACCCACGAGCATTGCTGCGAACGTTTTCATCGGACTTCCTCCCGCGCGTGCGTGCGCACGTCGCGAATGCGAACGGCTTCAGGCCTTGCAGTGTAGAACGGATCCAGTGGGTAGCACCCGGACACGAGGCCCAGCCGCGGGCCGGTGGTGCAGTCGCTGAACGTCCGGCAGAAGGCGGCGCGCTTGAGCGGCGCGCCGCTCAGCACGTCGGCCGGCAGATCGGGATATGAGAGCGCGATTCGCCCGAGGCCGACGAAATCGCACAGCCCCTCGCGCACGTTGCGCTGTGCCACATGCGGAAGCCATTCCTGCAGATAGCTGTACGCCGATCCCACGAACACCAGCTGCGGGAAGTCGCGCTTGAGGATCGCGGTCGCCTGAATCTGACGCCAGACCCCGCGCAGCGGATCCTCCGGCGGTTCGTAGCCATCGAGCGGCGGGAACATCGCCGGCCGCTGCACATGCGGGTTGTAGTACGGGCTGCCGGCCGTGATGCAGATCCACTTGACGCCGAGACGCTGGAGCATTCGCAAAACGGCCCTGGCATCGCCCAGGGCTCCATCGAGCTGCTCGTCATCCCCGACGATGCCAAACCCGTTCGCAGCCACGTCCTGCCCGGCGTCCTGCGGTTCACCAATACCGTCGGGCTCACCGATCTGATCGACCGGGCGTTTGCGGTACGGCACCGTGTCGAACACCGACAGGCGGACGACGACGTCGAGACCCGCGACCTCTGCGCGGATCGCTTCGATCGACGCGACGCATGAATCGTGTGCGGCCCTCGAGCGTGCCGCCGTACGGGCCCGAGCGCGAGCGTGCGCCGAGCAGCTCGTGACCGAGATACCCGTGGCACGCCTTGACATCGACGAACCGGAAGCCCGCATCGCGCGCGAGTCGAGCCGCGGCCACGAAATCGTCGACCAGCGCATCGAGCTCCGCATCCTCGAAGACGCGGACGCCGTTCGGAAACCGCCGATCGAGGATGGGGTTGGCGCACGCGGCGATCGGCGCTGCGCGATCGTAGACGTCGGGCCTCGCGTAGCGGCCCGAGTGCGTCAGCTGAAGACCGACGTACAGATCGCCGTCTGCGTTCGAGCCGAACCGCTCGCGATGCGCTGCGACGAGCTCCTCGCGCAGGGCGGCAATCGAGGCGACCGTGCTCGGCGACATCATGAGCTGGTGTGGATTCGCGCGCCCGTCGTGCCGGACGGCCACGGCTTCCCCACCCCACATCAGCTTTGCGCCGCTGATGCCGAAGTTGCGCCACCGCCGGCGCGTGAGGTCGCTCGGCTCACCGTCAGGTGTGCCGTCCCACCCTTCCATCGGCAGGATGCAGAACCGGTTGCCGACGCGCACGCCGTGGACGTCGATCGACTGCGCGAGCGGCGACGCGGACGGTACGGCGAGCTCGTCGTCGAAGGCGAGCGGAATGCCGCTCTCCTCCAGGTGACGCCGAAAGGCGTCGGCGGTCTTGAGCGACGCGACGCGCGGGTACGCGCTGCTTTTCACAGCCACACTTCGCCGCCGGGATAACGATGCGCGAGCCGGGACGCTTCGCGGATGGTGATGCTGTAGCCAGGGCGCGTGGGCGGCATGTAACGGCCTCGGCGGACGACGACGGGATCCTCGAAGTGATCGTGGAGGTGATCGACGTATTCGATCACCCGTCCTTCCATCGTTCCGGTCACGGAAATGTAGTCGAACATCGACAGATGCTGCACGTACTCGCACAGACCGACGCCGCCGGCGTGCGGGCAGACCGGCACGCCGAACTTGGCGGCGAGCAGGATGACGGCCAGATTCTCGTTCACGCCGCCGAGGCGGCAGCTGTCAATTTGACAGAAATCGATCGCGCGCGCCTGCAGGAGTTGCTTGAAGACGACTCGATTGGCACAGTGTTCGCCCGTGGCGACGCCGATGCCCAGATCGCGCACCGCGTTCGCAATCCTCGCATGCCCCAGGACATCGTCGGGGCTCGTCGGCTCCTCGATCCACCATGGCTTGAACGGCGCGAGGTCGCGCACTCGTGCGATCGCTTCCTCGACATCCCATTGCTGGTTGGCGTCGATCATCAAGCGTGCGATCGGGGCCAATGGCGTCGCGGACGAGCGCGACTCGCCGGCGGTCATCATCGGCTCGGCCGCCGACCTTCACCTTGAAGTGCGCGAACCCTTCATCGATCGCCGCGCGACACGCGGCACGAATTTTCTCGTCGGAGTAGCCCATCCACCCGACGGACGTCGTGTACGCGGGATACCCTGTGCGCAGCAGCGTCGCTTCACGGTCTGCCTTCGTTTTCGACTGACGGTCGAGGATCTCGATCGCTTCGCCGGGCGTCAGCGCGTCCGTGATGTAGCGGAAGTCGATGCACGCCACGATCTGGCGAGGCGTCATGTCGGCCAGGAGCTTCCAGACCGGCTTGCCCTCGACTCTTGCAAAGAGATCCCAGACCGCGTTGACGATCGCGGCGAGCGCGAGATGAATCACGCCCTTCTCGGGCCCGAGCCAGCGAAGCTGCGAATCGGACGCCAGCCGCCGCCAGAAGCCGGCGAAGTCGGCGGTGATGTCGTCCAGCCGTTGGCCGACGACCAGGTGACGAAAGGCCTCGATCGCCGCGGCGCAGACTTCGTTCCCGCGCCCGATCGTGAACGTGAGCCCGTGTCCCTCGACGCCGGCGTCGGTACGCAGGATGACGTAGGCGGCGGAGTAATCCGGATCGACATGGACCGCGTCCGTGCCCGCAAACGTGCGCGAGGTCGGGAAGCGCAGATCGAGGACGTCAAGGTCACATATCAGCATTTACCGCACCTGGCACTTTGGCACCGTGACACCGTGGCACCTGGCACCGTGGCACCGTGGCACCTGGCACCGTGGCACCGTGGCACCTGGCACCGTGGCACCTGGCACCTGGCACCGTGGCACCTGGCACCTCACCTTTTCTGCCTCCACCCATCGAGCGCCACGGCGAACACGATGATCGTGCCGGTGACGATCTGCTGCACCCAGTTCGGCAGCCCCTGCTGCGAACAGCCGATCTGAATGACGGCCATGATGGCGGCACCCGCGACGGTGCCGAGGACGCTGCCTTTTCCACCCAGCAGGCTGCCGCCGCCGATGATCACGGCGGCGATGACGTCGAGCTCGAGACCGTTGGCGACCGTTGGGTCGCCAACAGACAGCTTCGAGAACATCAGGATGCCGGCGAACGCGGCGAGCGCGCCGGCGATCGCGTACACGGCGATCTTGGCGCGCGTGATGCGGACGCCGCAGAGCCGCGCCGTGCGTTCGCTCGATCCGATCGCGAACAGATGCCGGCCGAACCTTGTGTACTGCAGCGTGAAGGCGACCACAAGCGCGAGAACGGCAGTGATCCAGAGTCCGGCGGGCACGATCAGCCCCGTCCCGCCCTGCACGCTCCGCAGCAGATCGTTCAGCCACGTGGCGGGCGCCTCGAGCCGGCGTTCGCCCGACAGACCCTTGGCTGCACCGCGCACGAGGAGCATCGTGCCCAGCGTCACGATGAACGGCACGACACGCAGTTGCGTGACGAGCACGCCGTTCAGCGCGCCGCATAGCGCGCCGATCGCGACCGCGCCGGCCGCGGCGACGAGCGCGTCGCCCGCGCCAGCATCCGGCGGCAGCAGCAACGCCGTCACTACGGTGCTGAGCGCGACCACCGATCCCACCGACAGATCGATCCCGCCGGAGACGACGATCATCGTCATCCCGAGGGCAGCCACGCAGACGATGGCCGTCTGCCGCGCGATCAGCTCGAGGTTCGCCGCGCCGAAGAACTGCGGGCCGATGAGCACGCCGAACACGAGCGCCACCACGGCGAGCCCGATGAGCACGCCGCGCTCGTCGAGAAACCGGCGCGACACTACGACGCGGTGCGCGTTCCGGACGCTTCCATCAACAGGGAGTGCTCGGTCCATTCCTCCACCGGCCGCGCCGGCCCCAGCCGTCCGCGCGACATCACCGCGATGCGATCGCATACGCCGAGCAGTTCCGGCAGGTAGCTGCTCACGAGGAGGACCGCCTTTCGATCGCAGACCAGTTCGTCGACGAGCTGATAGATCTGCGCCTTGCTCGAGACGTCGATCCCGCGCGTCGGCTCGTCGAGGACGAACACGTCGACGTCGTGGTGCAGCAGCCGCGCGACGGCGACTTTCTGCTGGTTCCCGCCCGACAGCTCGCGCACGGTCTGGCGTGGATGCAGACAGCGGATGCTCAAGCGATCGATCCAACGCGCGGTCGCGGCGTCCTGCCGCCGCGGCAGCACCGTGAACGCGGGACCGAGCGGCGCCAATCGCGACAGCGTCATGTTGTCGGCGATGCTCAACCCGGCGGCCAGGCCTTCGCCGCTGCGATCCTCGCTCAGCATGCCCATGCCCTGCTGCCATCGATCGTGAGGCGCAGACGGCCCGCCGAACGCGCCCACCGATGATCCGTCCGCGTTTCACGGGCTCGAGGCCGAAGATCGTTCGCAGCAGGTGCGTCCGGCCGGCGCCGACCAGACCGGCAATCCCGACCACCTCGCCGCGGCGCAGCGTCAGCGGTTCCGATCCCGGCGTCAGATCCTCGACGCGGACGACGACATCACCCGCGGTCCGCGAACCCCGCCGATACAGATCCTCGAGGCCGCGACCCACCATCAGGCTGACGATGGCCTCGCCGGACGTTTCCGCCGTGATGCCGCCGCCCGCGTTGCGGCCGTCTCGCAATACCACGAAGCGATCGGCAATCGTCTTCACTTCTTCGATGAAGTGCGAGATGTAGACGATGGCCAGGCCGCGCGCCTTGAGGCGTCCGAGCAGATCGAACAGCGCGCGCACGTCGGCGTGACCGAGGCTGCTCGTCGGCTCGTCGAGGACGAGGACGCGGCACCCCACCGCGAGCGCCCGCGCGATTTCCACGAGTTGCTGCGCCGCCGGCTGGAGATCGCCAACGGCGGCATCTGGCGGGATGTCGGAGTGGCCGAGCTGCTCGAGCGCCGCCCGTGCCGTGTCGCGCATCTGGTCCCGTCGTACGATGCCGCGCCGCACGGGTTCGACGCCCAGCACGATGTTTTCCATCACGCTGAGGTGCGGCGCCAGCGACAGTTCCTGGTAGATCATCGCGACGCCGGCCCGGCGCGCGTCGAGCGGATCGCGCGGCGCAAACGGTTGGCCGGCCAGCCGCATCGCGCCGCGGTCCGGCGCGAGCGCGCCTGCGAGAATCGCCATCAGCGTGCTCTTGCCCGCGCCGTTCTGGCCGACGAGCGCGCACACCTCGCCCGCCGCCACCGCGAAATCGACCGCGTCGAGCGCGACGGTCGCGCCAAACGCCTTGCCGATGCCGCGCATCTCGAACAGCCTTGGATCTACTTCTTGAGCCATCGGGACAGATCGGGGTGCAGGAGTTCCCTGGCGTCGGGATCGTTCATGCGATCGCGCGTGATCAGGCGCACGCCGGTATCGACACGCGCCTCCACTTTCTCCCCGCGCAGATGCGCCGCCATCGTCTTCACACCGAGATAGCCCATGTTGACCGGATCCTGGAGGACGAGACCGTCGATATACGCGTCGCTGAGTCCCTTGACCAGCGTGTCCGACGCGTCGAAGCCGACGAACTTCACCTTGCCCGCCCACCCGTTGTCCTGCAGGACCCGCAGCATCGCAATCGTCGTGGACTCGTTCGGCGTGAAGATGCCGTCGACCGCGAGCGAGCCGTCGGAGTTCCGATAGCGGCTCAGGAGCGCTTCGCTTTTCTTGTACGCGCCTTCGACGTCGGCGCCGCCGTACTGGTTCGAGCTGAGGATCTCGATGCCCTTGCGCGACTCGATCGCTTCGAGAAAACCTGCTTCACGCTGCAGCGTGCTCTCGGATCCTTCGGCGTAGCGCAGCATCACAACTTTTCCGGCGTCGTGCAGCGCGGTCGCAAGATGGTCGCCGGCAAGGCGGCCGCCCTTGCGATTGTCGGTCGCGACGAAGCTGACGTAGTCGCTGCCTTTCAGGCCGGAGTCGATGACGACGACGGGAATGCCGCGCCGCTTGGCTTCCGCAACAGGTGGGGCGAGGGCCGCTTCGTCGAGCGGCGCGAGCACGATGCCGGCCACGCCGCGGCTGACGAAGCCTTCGACTTCCGACACCTGCGAGTCGCGATCGTCTTCGCGCAGCGGCCCGCGCCAGATGATGGTCGCGCCCACTTCGCTCGCCGCCTTCTCCGCGCCGGCGTGGATGCTTTGCCAGAAGACGTGGGAGGTCCCCTTCGGGATCACCGCGATTGTCGTCCCGCTCGTGCCGCTGCGGGGGCTACATGCGTTCCCGTAGACGACGAGAAACAGCCACGAAAACACGAAAACACGAAAAAGCCAAATAGGTTTCGTGCTTTCGTGCTTTCGTGGCAGATCCATTTTTTCGACACCGTCACGCATATGTCACCGGCACCTGCAGCTTCCAGAAACGGATCGCGTTGCCGCCGAGGACAGCGTCGCGCTCAGCAGCCGGCCGCCGCGCAACGTAGTCGTTCACCACGGCCATGGTCCGCGCGTAGTCGCCCGCCACGGTGCAGACGGGCCAATCCGATCCGATCATGAGCCGCTCCGCTCCAAAGCATTCGAACGCAACGTCGAGATACGGCTCGATGTCGCCCGGCGTCCACTGCGTCCAGTCGGCCTCGGTAACGAGCCCCGACAGCTTCGCCCACACATTGGGCTGCGCCGCCAGCGCGCGAAGATCGCGCTCCCACCCGTCACGCTCCCGCCCGCGGATGTTCGGCTTCGCAAGGTGATCGAGCACGAAGCGCTGCCGCGGCAGCCGCGCCGCGAGCTCCGCGGCGACGGGCAGATGGCGACTATATATAAGAACGTCGTACGCGAGGCCGAACTCTTCGAGCCGCGACAGGCCGCGCACAAACGCGGGCCGCAGCAGAAATCGGTCGTCCGGCTCGCTTTGCGCGATGTGCCGGATCCCCACGAGTTTCGGGTGACGGCCGAGCGACTCGAGGTGGCGCGCCACGTCTGGCGATTGCAAGTCCACCCACCCGACGACGCCCGCGATGAGTGGGTGCGCGTCAGCGAGCGAGAGCAGCCATCGAGTTTCCTCGAGCGTCTGCCGCGCCTGCACGGCGACGCACGCCTCGACACCTGCGTCCATCGCGATGCGCTCCAGATGCTGTGGCAGAAAATCTCGACGCAGCGCCGACATCGGGTCGTCAATCCAGCCGTACTCCACCGGGTCGTACCGCCAGAAATGCTGGTGCGCGTCGACGCGGAAAGGACGCAAAGACCGCGAAGACCGCAAAACATCATTGGCGATCATGTTCTTTGCGGTCTTTGCGCTCTTCGCGTTCCTTGGGTCCGGCGGCGTACCTACGACAGCTCGAAGACTGGCTCCATCAACGCCCACCATTCGTCAGCCGGCGCGTTCGACGGACGTTCCTGCAGCGACTGCATCAGCCGCTCCCATTCCTGGACGCGCGGATGCGACGCGAGGTAGGTGGAGAACACCTGCTGGACGCTCAGGCCGTCGTGAAGCTCCACGATCATGACGAGGCGCCGGCCGTGCATGCGGATGTCCATGCTGCGAACGCCCGCGCGGCGCAGGCTGTCGAGCACCTCGGGCCACACGCGCTGGTGGTAGTCGCGGTAGGTGGCAATCGCGGCGGGGTCGTCGCGGAGATCGATCGTCAGGACGTGGCGTCGCATACGATTTCGCTGGGTGAAATACTATACTTTACCGGTAAAGTCAACGTAATTTAGCGAATTTCGGCCGGCGAGCTATGTTAGGATTTTCGCGCTGAAGGGGGACCCGATGTCCGATTGTCTCACGAGCACGCGGCGCGAATTCGTCAAGGCGGCGGGTACCGCCGCGGTGGGCGCGTCACTTTTTCCCGGCGACGCCTTCGCGCAGCCTCGCGCCAAACGCCGCTACGCCATCGTCGGCACCGGCGACCGGGGCACCGGCATGTGGGGACGCGACCTCGTCCAGAAGTATTCCGACGTGCTGGAGGTCGTCGGCCTCTGCGACATCAACCCGAAGCGGACGCTCGTCGCGAACAAGTTCATGGGCACGAACGCCCCGACGTTCACCAGCTTCGACGAGATGATCGACAAGACGAAGCCCGACCTGCTGATGGTGACGACCGTCGACGGGTTTCATCACGAATACATCATCAAGGGACTCGACCGCGGCCTCGACGTGATGACGGAGAAGCCGCTGACGACCGACGAAACGAAGTGCCAGGCGATCCTCGACGCCGAAAAGCGGAACAACAAGCACATCGTCGTCACGTTCAACTACCGCTATGCGCCGGCGCATCAGCAGCTGAAAGAGATCCTGATGTCGGGCGAGATCGGGAAGGTTGTCTCGACCGATTTCAGTTGGTACCTGGACGTGATTCACGGCGCCGACTATTTCCGCCGGTGGCACCGGCTGCGCAAGAGCGGCGGATCGCTGCTCGTCCACAAGGCCAGCCATCATTTCGATCTGATGAACTGGTGGCTCGGTGCAGACCCGGTGGAAGTATCCGGGTACGGCAGCCTCGGCGTCTACGGCAAGAACGGGACGTTCCGCGCCAGGCCGCCCGCCGACAATTGCCGGAACTGCCCGCACACAAAGGAATGCCGGTTCTACTACGACATGACGACCAACAAGCGGCGGATGGATCTGTACGCCGCGTGCGAGGACGCCGACCACTACTATCGCGACGGCTGCGTGTTCCGCGAGGACGTGGACATCTTCGACAACATGCAGGCGATCGTGCGGTACTCGAACGGCGCGACGATGAGCTACGCGCTGAACGCGTACATGCCGTACGAAGGCTATCGTCTCGCGTTCAACGGCGAGAAGGGGCGGCTCGACGTGCAATCGTTCGAGCGCCAGCCGTGGGAAGTCTCCGACAGCCACGAAATCTACGTCACCAAGAGCTTCGGCAAACGGACTCGCATCCCGATGCCGAAGATGCTCGAAGGGCATGGCGGCGGCGACAATCGGATGCGCGACTTGATCTTCCGAAAGACCGACATGCCCGAGTACATGCGGCTCCCCGATTCGCGCGCCGGCGCGATGTCGTGTCTCACGGGAATTGCCATCCGGAACAGCATCGATCAGAAGCGACCGATCAAGATTGCGGACCTCGTGAAGCTGTGACGCCGTGCGCTTGCTCTGATGATGCCGTCGGCCGTCGGCCGCTCCCCGTTTGGCGTGACGACCGACGGGGCCGCTGTTGACGTGTTCACGCTGACCAACCCGGCCGGCATCGAGGTGCGCGCCGCCTCGTATGGCGCGACGCTGCTCTCCATTCGCACGCCCGATCGCAACGGCCGCCTGGCGGACATCGTGCTGGGCTTCGACTCCCTTGACGGCTATCTCGGCCGCTCGCGCTACTTCGGTGCGCTCGTCGGACGCTACGGGAACCGGATCGCGGGCGGCCGGTTCATGCTCGACGGCCAGACGATTCAGCTCCCGATCAACAGCGGCACGAACCACATTCACGGCGGCGTGAAGGGCTTCGACAAGGTCCTCTGGCTCGGTGAGCTGTTCGAGCGCGACGGCTCGGTTGGCGTCACGTTCACGTACACGAGTCGGGACGGCGAAGAAGGCTATCCCGGCACATTGAAGGCAACGGTCACGTACACCCTGATGCCGCAGGATGCGCTGGCGGTCGACTACTGGGCCACGACCGACAAGCCGACGATCGTCAACCTGACACAGCACAGCTACTTCAATCTCGCGGGCGAGGGACAGGGCGACGTTCTCTCGCACGACGTGACGTTGAACGCGGACCGCTTCACGCCTGTGGACGCGGCGATGATTCCAACCGGCGAGTTGGCAGCCGTCGCAGGGACGCCGTTCGACTTCCGCACGTCAACCGCGATCGGCGCGCGCATCGACGCCGACCATCTTCAGCTGAAGCTCGCGGGCGGCTACGATCACAACTTCGTACTGAACGTTGGGATAGGGTTGCGTCTGGCCGCGCGCGTCGTGGAACCGGCGAGCGGACGGACGCTGCAGGTGGACACGACGGAGCCCGGCGTCCAGTGCTACACCGGCAACAAGCTCACGGGCGCCGCAGGGAAAGCGGGCCACGTCTACGGCCCGCGAAGCGGCTTCTGCCTCGAGACACAGCATTTCCCGGACTCGCCAAACAGGCCCGACTTTTCGTCGTCGATCCTCAGGCCCTCGGACACCTATTGCTCGAAGACCGTCTTCATCTTTGGAGTGCGACCATGATGCGAAACAGCCACGAAAACACGAAATCACGAAGAAGAACCGGCTTTGGTTTTCGTGCGTTCGTGCTTTCGTGGCAGATCCTCTTGGTGTGTTTCGCCGGTGCAACGGTCTTCACCGCGGACGACTACCCCTCGAACTACGTGGCGGCGACGCTCGTGCGGCTCAACGACAACGGCGCCTGGTCCTGGTTCATGGACCCGCGCGTCATCGTCCACGACGGCAAGCTGATCGTCGGTTCAGTTCGCGCCATCGGCAGCAACCAGGCGAATGTCACCGACCCGAGATGGGGCAACGTCGAAATCTCGGTCTACGATCTCGCCACCGCCAAGGTCGACAACGTCGTGCTGCATCCGCATCTCGAGCAGGACGATCACGATGCGCCGGCGTTCATGCTCCGCAAGGATGGCCGCTACCTGGCGGTCTACAGCAAGCACACGAAAGAGCGCCGGATGTACTACCGCATCTCGGAGCCGCACAACCCGCTCGTGTGGAGCCCGGCGATGGCTGCGGAGACGCCCGGCGACGATGCGCCGGTGCGAGGCAACAACGCGACGTACGCGAACCTGTTCCGGATGCCGAGCGGCCGCATCTACAACTTCATTCGCGCGTTCAATCACGACCCGAACTACATGTACTCCGATGACGATGGCAGCACGTGGAAGTACGGCGGGCACTGGCTGTACGGCAAGGGCGGCTACAGTCCGTACCTGAAGTACGCGGACGACGGAAAAGGCACGATCCATTTCATCGCGACGGAGGATCATCCGCGCAACTTCGACAACAGCCTGTATCACGGCTACGTGCGCGACGGGGCCATGTACAAGACGGACGGCACCCGGGTCAACGCGCTCAGCACCTCGACCGAGGCGACCAACGCGACGTGGGACTTCACGAAGGTCTACCAGGGGACGCCGGACAGCGTGGCGTGGATGGTGGACGTCGAGCTCGATTCGAGCGACCGGCCGTACGTGCTCTTCTCGACGCAGGTGGACGGCCGCGGTCTGCCGCGCGGCCAGGGCGGCATGGACCTGCGGTATCACTACGCCCGCCTCGGCGCGAGCGGATGGCAGCACGAGGAGATCGCCTACGCCGGCACGCGTCTCTATCCGAGCGAAGACGATTACTCCGGTCTCGGCGCGCTCGATCCCAACAACCCGGACGTGCTCTACATCTCAACCGACGCGGATCCGGTCACGGGCGCGCCGCTGATCAGCACCGCCGACAACACGCGGCATTACGAGCTGTTTCGGGGTGAGCGCAGCGCGGCCGGCAAGTGGACGTTCACGCCGTTCACGCGCAACTCGGCGTACGACAACCTGCGCCCGTTGATCCCGAAGTGGAACGACCGGCGCACAGCGATCGTGTGGATGCGGGGAGAGTACGTGGCGAACCAGGGCGAGTGGTACTCGGCGGTCGTGGCGGCGATCGTGCCGCCGAGATAACGGAGAATATGGAGGGCACGGGATCACACGGAGTCGCGAAGGAACGGAGGCGCGCGGAGAAGACTGGGTTCGAACTGCAGCGCTGATTCCTCCGTGTTGCTTCGTGGCTTCGTTACTTCGTGTTGAACCGTGATCTTCGTCACCTCCGTTCCCGCGAGTTGAGCCGATGGATCGACGCGAGTTCCTGAAACAGGCGGGCGTAGTGAGCGCGGTGGCGGCGCTGCCCGATGCCGCGCGGCCGGCGCAGCGCGACGGCGCCCAGTCAAACGACCGAGACATCTGGATCGCCGCCATGCGCCGGCTCGCCGACCCGGTGCTGACCAACGCGGCGAACGGCACGCTGAAGGCGAGGATGCCGGTCGAACAGGCCGCGGGCGCCGACCGGCGGGCGGTAACGCACCTCGAGGCGATCGGCCGGTTGCTCGCCGGCATCGCGCCGTGGATTGAACTGGGCGAGGACCCTTCGACAGGCTCAGGGCAGGCAGCATCGAGAGACGAAAGTGAAGGACGGCTGCGCGCGCAGTATGCGGATCTGGCGCGGCGCGCGATTGCGTCGGCCGTCGACCCATCGTCGCCGGACTTCTTGAACTTCACGCGCGATCGGCAGCCGCTGGTCGACGCGGCGTTTCTCGCGCAGGGACTCCTCCGCGCGCCACGCGCCCTGCGCGAGCGCTCGAGCCCCGCGACGACGCGACAACTGGTCGCGGCGCTCGAGTCGACGCGCGCCATCGTGCCTGGCTTCAACAACTGGCTGCTGTTCTCGGCGACGGTCGAAGCCGGGCTTGAAGTCGCTCGGCGCGGGCTGGGACACGCATGCGCGTGGACTACGCGCTCCGCCAGCACGACCAGTGGTACAAGGGCGACGGCGCCTACGGCGACGGTCCCGAGTTTCATTGGGACTACTACAACAGCTTCGTGATCCACCCGATGCTCGTCGACGTGCTCGAACGCGCTGCGCAGACGAGTCGCCCGCGTGGAAGGATCTGGCGGGCCGCGGAGCAGGCGCGCGCGACGCGCTACGCCGCCGTGCAGGAACGGCTCATCGCGCCCGACGGCAGCTTCCCGCCGATCGGCCGCTCGATCGCCTATCGCTGCGGCGCGTTTCACGCGCTGGCGCAGGCGGCTCTGCGGACGCGCGCTGCCGGAGGGCGTCTCACCCGCCCAGGTTCGCGGCGCGCTCACCGCGGTCATCCGGCGATCGCTCGAGGCGCCCGACACGTTCGACGCCGAACGGCTGGCTGCGCATCGGCTTCTGCGGCCACCAGCCGGGAATCGGCGAGACGTACATCTCAACCGGCAGCCTGTATCTCTGCGCCGTCGGCCTGCTGCCGCTCGGCCTGCCGGCCTCGGACGAATTCTGGTCGGCGCCGCCGCAGCCGTGGACGTCGGCGAAGGCATGGTCCGGGCAGGCGTTTCCGATCGATCACGCGCTCGCCCCGTAGGGCCGAGTGGCCGAGAAGAAGCCGGTGGAGGAATAGCAGTGCATCGACGCCATCTCGTCACGTTCGGCCTGCTCGGAGTGCTGTTTACCCCGCAAGCTACTGCGCAGCGCCGATCCGTGGAAGTCGGCTACACAACAACGCTGCAAAGCGTCGCCGCGGCGAAAGCGGCCGGATTCGAGTACGTCGAACTGAGCACGACGGAGCTCGCCGGGCTTTCGGACGCTGACTTTGAAAGGCAGCCGCGCAGGTCCGGCAAGTCGGACTTCCAGTGCCGGCCGCGTACCTGTTTCTGCCGCCGACTCTCAAGGTGACGGGACCGGACATCGACCCGGAGCAGCAGATCGCGTACGTCAGAAAAGCCTTCACACGGCTGGCAAGCCTCGGCACGCAGATCGTCGTGTTTGGCAGCGGCCCCGCGCGCAAGGTCCCCGACGGATTCCCGAAGGATCAGGCGTTCCAGCAGCTCGTCGCGTTCGGCCGGCGCATCGCTCCCGAAGCCAGGGCACGAGGCATCACGGTGACCGTCGAGCCGCAGCGGCGCGAGGAAACCAACATCATCAACTCGGCGGCCGAAGGTCTCAGTCTCGTGAACGCGATCGGCGATGCCAACTTCCAGCTGATGATCGACTTCTATCACCTGGCCAGCGAAAAGGAAGATCCCGCGATCATCGTCCGCGCCGGTGAGCACATCCGGCATCTGCACATGGCGAATCCGGCAGGGCGGGTCTTCCCGCGCACGTGGGAGGAATACGCCTACGCACCGTTCTTCGCGGCCCTGAAGGCGATCGGATATGACAGGCGCATCAGCGTGGAAGCGTCAACGAAGGACCTTCCGGTGGACGCGCCGCTGGCGGTCGCGCTGCTGCACAGGGCATTTCGGTAATCGGCCTCGATCACCTGCACGGATCCGTTCGCCAACGCGCGGATCGTCGACGCCACCCTTGACGCTCAGTTCATCGACGCTGCAAATTCGTAAGAAAAAGCCTTGAACCAGCATTGACAACATTAGTTGTCAAGGCTACCATCTCCCCGTGCTCGACATCCAAGTCATCGATGATCCGGCAGCGGCGACGGCGGCTTTGGAGCCCACGCGGAGTCGACTCCTCTCCGAGCTGGCCGCGCCCGCCTCGGCGGCGACGCTGGCCGCGCGGGTTGGCCTGGCACGGCAGAAAGTCAACTACCACCTGCGCGCGCTGGAGGCGCACGGGCTGGTGCGGCTGTCACAGGAACGCATGTGGGGCGGGCTGACGGAACGGCTGCTCGTGGCGACGGCCGCTTCCTACGTTGTGTCGCCGAGCGCCCTGGGCCCGGTCGCCACGGATCCGAATCGGGAAGTCGATAGGCTGTCCGCGAGCTATCTCATCGCCCTGGGCGCACGGGTCGTTCGCGAGGTGGGCGACCTTGTTCGTCGTGCCAAAAAGGCGGGCAAACGCCTGGCGACCCTGGCGGTGGATACCGAGGTTCGCTTCCGGTCGGCGACGGACCGGGCGGCTTTCAGCCACGAACTCGCCGAGGCGATCACGAAACTGGTTTCGAAGTACCACGATGAATCCGCCCCCGGCGGCCGCGCGCATCGCCTGGTCGTCGTGGCGCACCCTCTGCCGCAGAAATCCGATCCCAAGGAGCCATCATGAGCGTGAAGAAAGAAACCTCCGGACGCCGTTCGGTCCAGGTCGAAGTCGAGGTCCCCGGAACGCCGGAGGAAGTCTGGCAGGCCATCGCCACCGGGCCGGGTATTTCGTCCTGGTTCGTGCCGACTGAGTTCGAGGAGCGCGACGGGAAGCCCGTCGCCGTGACGTTGAACTTCGGCCCGGGCATGGAGTCCCGTTCCGTCGTGACCACCTGGGATCCGCCGCGAACGTTTGCCGCGCAGGGCGACGGCTGGGGCGGCTCGCCGCCCATCGCAGACGAGTGGACCGTCGAAGCGCGCGCGGGAGGCACGTGCGTCGTCCGCGTAGTGCACAGCCTCTTCGCCAGCACGGACGACTGGGACAATCAACTGGAAGGCACCGAATCCGGCTGGCCTGGCTTCTTCCGCATCCTGCGGATCTATCTCACGCACTTCCGCGGCCAACGCTCCGCGATGATGCAGTGGATGGCCCCCACCGCGGGAACCGAAGCGGCGGCCTGGGAAACGCTGACCGCGGCATTGGGGCTGAACGGCGTGAACGCCGGGCAGCGTTGGACCGCCCCGGCGGGCGTCCCGGCGCTCAGCGGCGTAGTGGAGCACGTCAGCCAGAGTCCGTGCAACGCCCTGCTGCGGCTCGACAAGCCGGGGCCGGGGGCCGCCGCCCTTGGCGCCGTCAACTGTGGCGGCCCGATCATGGTCACGCTAAGCTTCTACCTCTACGGCGATCAGGCGGCCGGAGCCGTCGCCCGCGAGACACCGCTCTGGCAAGCGTGGATTCAAGAACGCTTCCCGATGCCGTCGGAGCCGATCAAGAGTGAATGATCGCGGAATCTCGCTGACTCGACGCCAGATCCTCGTCGGAGGAATTGGCGCGGCGCTCTTCCTGCCTCGAAGGGTCCGCGCGAAAGCATCGCAGCCGGCCACACCGGTGAACTTCGACATGCCGGCCGGCTCGTGCGACTCTCACACCCACATCCACGGCGATCCGGCGAAGTTCCCGTTCTATTCCGGACGCGTCTACACGCCGGAGACCGCGCTGCCCGACGAGATGGCCGCTCTGCACAAGGCGCTGAAGGTGCAGCGGGTCGTGATCGTCACACCAAGCGTGTACGGTACGGACAACTCGGCGACGTTGTACGGCATGCAGTCGCGCGGACCGGACGCGCGGGGTGTCGCTGTCATCGACGACACGACCCCTGAGAGCGCACTCGACGCCATGGGCCGCGCCGGCGTCCGCGGCATCCGTCTCAACCTGGCGACGGAGGGCATCAACGACTCGGCCGTCGGTCGTCAGCGGCTTCAAAGTGCGATCGAACGAATGCAGCGGCGCAACTGGCACGTCCAGGTTTACACCAACCTCGCCATGGTTGCCGCCATCAAAGATGTGGTCGCCGGCGCCTCCGTTCCGATCGTGTTCGATCACTTCGGCGGCGCCCAGGCTCAGCTCGGAACGGGACAACCCGGCTTCGCTGAATTGCTCGAGCTCGTGCGGTCGGGAAAGGCCTACGTCAAGATCTCCGGGGCCTATCGCAGTTCCACATTCGCTCCAGACTATTCCAACGTCGTGCCGCTCGCGCGAGCGCTCATCGCGGCGAACTCCGACCGCATCGTGTGGGGCACGGACTGGCCGCATCCGAATTCAGTCACGCCGCCAGGACGCAAGCCAACCGAAGTCACACCGCTTCTGCAGATCGACGATGGCCGGTTGCTCAATCAGTTGCCGGTGTGGGCGCCGGATTCGCTGATCCGAAAGAAGATCCTCGTAGACAACCCGGTTCGCCTATACGGGTTTTGAGACTATAGAGAGACTGCCGACGGTCCAGACGCCGCACCAATAGGAGCGCATTCATGGCGTACGCAATCGCACCCATGCTGTCGGTTCGGAACGGCGCGCGCGGGGTCGAATTCTATAAGGCGGCGTTCAGCGCGGCCGAAGTGTACCGCGTCGAAGATCCATCCGGCGCCGTCGTCTCTCGCCTGTCCATCAACGGCGCGGAGTTCTGGGTGAGCGACGAGTCCCCCGAGCATGGCAACTTCAGTCCCGAATCGCTGGGCGGCGGCTCGGTCCGGATGATTCTCACCGTGCCCGATCCTGATTCGAGCTTCGCAACAGCCGTTGCCGCCGGGGCTCGAGAGATTGCCGCCGTCAAGAACCAGCACGGCTGGCGCGTGGGTCGTGTCGCGGATCCGTTCGGTCACCACTGGGAGATCGGTCGTCCCCTTGCGTGATCGCTCGAGAGCGTCAGGCGTCCTGCCGGAACGCCGGCCACGCGTCACGCAAGTACAGGCCAAACGGAATCCACCAGATCACGTCGTTGGTCACACACAGCACGAACGCAGACGAGGGCCAGACGCCGGTCTGAATCAGCCAGACCATCCCGATCGGGCCCAGGACTTTTCCCAGTAGGCCAACGGCGGCGATCAACCAGCCGCGCTCGAGGCGTCGCGCGACTTCGAGGTAGAGAATCCCGTAGATGCCCACGACCATGCCCAGGCATGCGAACACGGCGGGATGGTTCGCAAGCGGCATCCCGGTGAAGCGAAAGAGCCACTGCGGATCAAGGCTGCTCCATGCGCCCCACGCCATGTTGTAGACGCCTGCAGCGACGAACACCGCGCGATGGAACCGGCTCCGCGCGATCACCGCTTCCATCGCTTCACCGTCCGCTCGCCGGCCTGCCCTGAGCCTGGTCGAAGGGCGCCGGCTTCCAGGGCCAACTGCCGCGCGGGAGTTCCAGCGCCGCATAGAGATCGCGCACGCCTGACAGGAAGACGCCAGCCGCCATCGTGAACAGGGCCCAACGGAGCGCGTCCGGCATCTCGATCCAGTCGACGACGAGCGCCGTCGGGAGCGTCCACCATCGCCCAATGGCCGGGAGCACGTGGGCGACCATCGCGCCGTAGAGGATGCCCATGACCGCGTGGGTCACGCGCTCGCCTCCGTACACATCGCCGAGCTGCTTCCGGACGGCGATCTCCACGACGAAGTCGGTCAGCGTGAGCGCGATTTCCGCGACGAAGACGGCGACGAGGGCGAGCGCCCACATGCCCTGCCACGCGATCCACGGAAGCGTGGCGAACAGGACCGCGTAAAAGAAGTCTCGCGCGGCGTGCAGCTTCAGCTCGGAGGCGGCCTGCTTGCCACGCGCGGGGAGCCGGGCGCGCCACTCATGGTAGTAGACGGTGTCGAACGCGCCGATGACACCTTGGATGGCGAGCAGCCAGAGTGCGACGATCATGACGCCGTCTCCTCGATGTCGATGACACCATCGTACGCGAGCACGAGGCCAACTCCCGGGGCCGCGATGCGGACGTCGACGTGGATTCGACGCGCGCCGGCCGGATCTTCGCGGGCGTTCACGTTCGGCGCCCATCGTGCCGGCACGCGGACACGCATGGAGCCGAACCACAACGCCGCGCCGACCTGTCGATAGAGGAGGCTTCCCTCAGCGACATCGAGACGAAACCGAAGCTCGAGCAAGCCGAGGCGCTCGGCGAGCTCGCCGTCGCCTGTCTGGTATTGCCGCGTGTCCATGCGCCGGCCGTCGAAGGTTCGTCGCCACCATTCACCAGTGCCCTGTGGCGTGATGACCAGCCGGGTGTCGGACGCGTCGCTGGCACGCGGCAGACGCAGCAACCGCACAAGCAGACGAGCCGCAGCGCTGCGGCCGTGGGCGATTCGAAGCCGGCCGCTGCCACGAACCATCGCCGTTGTGACGTGAGCGGCGCGCACCGCTTCCGACAACTGCAGCCATGACGAGCCCATGACTCGCGCGTAGAGCCCGGAAGAGCCGGTCACGAGCTAGTGTCTACCGCTCGACGAGAAGGCGCGGGATGCTCAAGATGCCTGACGGGATCGGCGCGAAGGTGTCGACATCCTGCAGGCGGAATCGCTGACCGTAGCGCTCCGTCACGGCCGCGACGTCCGGTAACCGGCCGCCTTCAGCCAGCTGATTGATCGCGGTGTTGTAGACGTCGATCCGGATGTCGTTCGGGCCGTCGCGCAGGAGATCCGTGACGTCGACGCGGAACGGTGGCGCCCAGATCGTGCCAGCGCGGCGGCCGTTCACGAAGACCGTTGCGGCCTCGCGGATCGGCGGCGCGATCAGCGCAGCGAAGGAGTTGCCTCGCATGGTGCCGCCCGGCAAGGCCTCGCGCTCGACGGCTCTTCCCTCGCCGAAGTCGAGAAACACGCGAGAACCAGAGGCTCGAAACGCCGGCGGCAGCTGCGACGTCTGACGATAGCTCGCGGTCCCGGAGAAAAAGCGCGCGCGCGGATCGTCCATCCAGGAGTGCGGCAAATCGACGGGTGTGCCGGCCGCGGTAGGTCCGGCTGAAGCCGGACCCCACGTACCACCGGAAATCATCCAGCCCGACCGCAGTTCCATCGACTCCACCACACGACGAGCGGCCGTACGAGGTGCCGCGCTTCGGCCCGTCCGAAAGACGATCACTCGCGAACCGTACGGCTCGAACGTCAACGACGCCGCACCTGCTACATCGAGCGGTTGCATGGCTCCGCTCATCGGATCCCAGGACTCTCCCGACTCGGTCTGGCTCCCGAAGCGCGCGCGCACGGTGCGCGGCACGTTGCTGGTGTTCGCGAGGAAATAGACATCGGCATCGCGGAGCCGCCGATGAACAAACCCGATCGCTGGGGTTGGCGGTTCGAGCGCGACCTCGGTCGGCACCGCGGCCGCGAGCCGCGACGCGAGATCCTCTCCGTCGCGATCGGTCACGACCATTCCGCCCGCTGCGGCATAGTCGGCCAGCCAGCGCCGCGTCGAATCCGGCATCAGCTTGACCCGCGGCACCACGACCGCGCGATATCGGCGGCCCAAGGCTTCCTGCAGGGTGCGATCGTCGATCACGTCGAAGGCGTGGCCGGCATCGAGTATCGCGGGGATGATCCGAGGCCCAATCAGATCGCGAATGCCGGTGGCGAGGTTGAGGCCGCGGCCGGTCGCCGGCCTGATTTGCGCCCAGGCATCCTCGGTCGGCGCATACAACGCGACATCGGCAACCGGCTCGCCTTGCCGCAGGAGAAAGCTCACGCGCTGCAAGTACCGCGCGAGATCGGGCATCACAGGCCACCACGGGTTCTTCTCCGTGAACGCTCCAGCGGCGTAGAACATCCAGCCCGGACTGCCCGCTGCCGGCGCTGAGTACGGCCAGCCGTGGCCGATCAGCTGATTGATGCCGGACAGGAAGTGCAGGTCGGCTTCACCCTTCAGATCGAGCGGCGTCGCGCGAAACGCCGGCGAGTGCAGCCAGGTCCACGTTTCCGACGAGGCCACGGGCTTGTTGAACAGATGCGCCGCGGACGAGGCCCACCGCGCCGTGGACAGCGAGCGCCAATCGAATCCTTCGCCGTCGGCGATGTCCGCGTGCCGCGCGCTCGCGAGGGACGCCGGCGGCACACCGTAGTTCTGAACTCTGAACCGGACGCCCTTCTTCGCCGCCCACTCGTGCATCGGCACGAGGAACCGCTCCTCGAACAGTTCGGTGAGCGTGCGGCCGTAATCGCGCCGGATCGTGTCGGCGCGCTCGCCGGTGCCGAACTCCGCCATCGGCAGCAGCGGCCGCAGGTCGTATCCGCGGCGCGTCCGGAATTCTTCGAGGAGCGCCGGCGTCCAGTCCGCGTCGTACACCTCGAGGCTGTCGCAGAACACCGAGTGGATCGATCCAGGTTCGACGGCAGCCAGGAGCTTGTCGCCCGCCTCGCGAAGATGCACGTCGATGGCGGCGCGGTTGTAGTGATCCAGCACGTAGCCGTCTGCGCCCACCGCCGCCCGCTTCACCACCTGCCCGGTCTGACCCGAGAAATAGAAGAGCACGACGCGAGGACCGACGCCGTCAGGCAGGCGCACAGGCCCCGTGGCGGGAACCGTCAGCTCGCGATAGGTCGACGGATCGACTTCCTGCGCGGATCCGCGTCCGACAAACGCGGCGACCAACCGATCGTGCTCGAACGATGCCGGCCGCGCGATGGTCGTCACGCCCGCCGCGATCTCGCGCCGTTCCGATCGCAGCCGCGTGGCCGCGAGCTGCGGCGTGATGTACGGACCGCCGAACGACCAGCCGCTGCCGAGCGTGAGATCCATGCGGAGGCCGAGCTCGCGCGCGCGCCGCGACGTGAACGCGATCTTGTCGAGGAACGGCGCGGACAGATAGGGCTCGTTCACCAGCCCGCGCGCTGGGTCGTCGATCGCCATCGGGTACACAGTCGCCACCTCGAAGCCGCCGATGCCGCCCTCTTTCATATGGCGCATCTCGGCGTCGAGCTCCTCGCGCGTCACGGAGGGACCGAACCACCACCAGCGCATCATGATGCGACTGTCGGCGGGTGGATCCAGGAAGAGCCGCTGCACGTCGGCGACGGCGGGTCCGGCATCGCGCGCAGGCTGCGCGCCGATTCGCACCAGGGCGAGCGCCACGATCAGGATGGCTGAAGGAATACGCATCGCTATTTCGCTGGCACGCGCCGCTTCACGTCCTCGAACCAGTTGATCACCACGTTGACTTGCGTGGCGGCCTGCTCGGGTTCGAGTTGCTGCGGTCGCAGGAAGCGGCGGCCGTCGGGGAACACGTCGTAGCCGGAGACGCCCGTCGTGCTCACGGGATAGCGCGCCTCGAACAGCACCCTCGGAGAGCCGAACGCCGGCCCGGTTCGAACGTCCACAACCATCGTCTTGTCGGCGCTGCGATAGAACAACTCCTGCCCATCCGGCGACCATACCGGTGCGTCGCCGCCGTCTGTCGAGAGTTGCCATTTGGCGCCAGAATCCGGAAAGCGGCGCACGTAGATTTCGTTGCGACCTGATTCGTTGGAGACGTACGCCAGCCACTGGCCGTCGGGTGAAAACTGCGGATTGTATTCCGCGAATCGCGTCTTCAAAAACACTTGCGGCTTGCGATCGCCGTTCAAGGGAAGCAGCCAGATGTCCGTGCCCGTGGCCGGGTCGGTTTCCCAGAAGGCCAGCCATTTTCCATCGGGCGCGAAGGACGCCGCCGTCTGAAGGTTTTCACTCGTCGTCAGCCGTTCTTCGTCTCCACTGCCATCCACCGGCTTCCAGTACAAGTTCCGGTAGCCCGATAGCGTTTGCCGAAACGCGATGCGCTTCCCGTCCGGTGTCCATACCGGATCCTGTGCGCTGCCGTTGGTCGTCATCGCTGTCAGCGTCGCCCTGGAGAAATCGTAGATCCACAGACCGAGCGTTCCGGCCCTCACGGTGACGACAGCCCGCTGACCGTCAGGAGAGATCATCGGGTCGTTGTATGGCTGGAGCGGCGCCGCCAGCGGTTCGATCGTTCCCTTGCGGTCGACGATGACCAGCCGGCTGACGTATCCCTGAGGATTCCCGCTGACATACGCCAGCATGCCGTTGTCGGACACGGCGAACTCCGCTCCCTGGCTCTCTTCGCGGACTTGCAATTCCACCGGCGTGGGCGGAACTGCCGCCACAGCGAGTCGGGTCAGATCGAATGGCGTCGTCAGCAACGCCCCGGCTCGTGAGTACAGGAGCTGGCCGGACGCCACGTAGCGGCCCGTGCTGGCACCCTGAAGGAGCGCCCGATGCTCGCCGGTTCCCAGAACGTGAAGGTGAAGGTGCCGTTCATCCCATCCCGGGCCCGTCCACGTGGTGAAGAGCAGCGCTCTTCCTCCTGGAAGCACTTGTGGCCACCGGTGGCTCACTTCGCCTTTGCCCCGATCCAGAGTCGTGACCTGTCGAGGACTGCCGCCGGCAGCCGGAACCTGCCAAATCGGTGTCGACGGCCCGGCGGCGTAGTAGATCGTCCCGTCCGGTGCCCAACTGCCACCTCCCTGCGACCCCGCGTCCGCCAATATTTGTGGGACGCCACCGCTGATGGAAATTCTCTTCAGCTTGTTCTGCGCAACGAAACCGATCCATTGACCATCGGGCGAGAAGAAGGGCGACTGAGCGCCTTCCGTTCCCGCCAGCGCCTTTGACGCCAGGCTGTTCAGGGGCCGCAGATACAGCTGGTTCTTCGCGATGTACGCGAGTTGACCGCCGTCCGACGACAGGGCCATCGGATACCCCGCGGCAACCTGCTCTCCGGCGGGCAGCGTGACCGCGAGACGAACAACCGCCGGCGTGGTCGCCGACGGCGCCGGCTTGAGCATCCACACCGCGACGCCGATCACCGACCCAACGACCGCAGCAGCGAGCGCAGCGAGACCCAGCGGCATCGCGCGAGACCGGCGTGGCTCGATGGCTGCCGCGTCTGAACGTTTGTCTTCCGCCCACTTCAATTCCTGAGCGACATCGGACGCCGTTTGCCAGCGGTCATCCGGCGCCTTGGCCAGGCACCGTTTGACGATGTGATCGAGCTGCGGGGGCGTCAGCGGGAACAAGCTCGAGATCGGAGGCGGATCGTGGTCGAGGATGGCGGCGATCAAGCTCGCCTGGCTCCTCCCCTCGAACGCTTTCCTGCCGGTGAGCATCTCGTACACGACGGCGCCGAAGGCGAAGATGTCGGAGCGCGCGTCGGCGTCTTTGCCTTCGAGCTGCTCGGGCGCCATGTACTGGAACGTGCCGAGAATCGCCCCGTGCGCGGTCAGATTCGGCGGCGTCGTCGCCACCATCGACAGGGCCGTGCCGGCAATCGCCTGCCCGCCCGCCTTCGCCAATCCAAAATCGAGCAGCTTCGCGCCCGCTTTGGTCAGCATGATGTTGCCCGGCTTGAGATCGCGATGGACGATCCCGGCGTGGTGCGCCTTGTCGAGCGCGTTGGCGATCTGAATCGCCAGGGTCAGCGACTCCGCAACTGAGAGCGGGCCTTTGACGAGCCGATCCGCCAGCGTCACGCCATCGAGATACTGCATGACGAGAAACGCCGCGCCGCGCTCCTCGCCGACGTCATAGAGCGCGCAGATGTGCGGATGGTCGAGCTGCGAGATCGCCCGCGCCTCGCGATGGAACCGCTCGCGGAACTGCGCGTCGGCCGCGAGCGCCTCGGGCAGGATCTTGATGGCGACCGTTCGATCGAGTCGCGTGTCGCGGGCCTTGTAGACTTCGCCCATGCCGCCCGCGCCGAGCGGCGCCAGGATTTCGTAGGGACCCAGGCGAGCGCCAGCGGTCAGGGCCATGCGCAGGCCGATTCTATCGGCATTCTAGAAATCGAACGTATCGATGTTGCTCTTGTTGATCAACAGCGGCGCGCCGAGAATGATGTCACGGTCGCGGACTTCCAGCGAGCCGAGCCTTCCGGCCTCCACCGAACGGACGCCGGACGTCAGCGTCCCATTCGCCAGCCTGGAACCTGCGTACACCGTGAGATAGCCCAGATCCTTCGTGCTCCACAGGACGACCGTCTGCACGACGCCGGCATGCACGTACGCCTTGTTCATGTTCGGCAGCGACAGGCCGATCACGAACACGCCCGTGCGTCCGGCTTGACGCACGGCTTCCGCCGCGCCGGGAACGGCCGGCGCCGAAATGGCCATGATCAGACGCACCTCCGGGTTGGCCCTCAACACCGTCTGCGTCTCCGCAAAGGCTTTATCGCGGTCATCGTCGCTCGGCCGCACGGTCACGAGCTTGACGCGCGGGTGCTTCTCGGCCAGCCTCTTGCGGATGTACGTCATCCACTCGTTCTGATTGGCCGCGCTCAATGCGCCGGTGATGATCGCGAAGTCGCCGGCGCCGCCGAGCAGGCGCGCCGCCTCGTCGGTCAGCGTCGTGCCGATGCCTTCGGGCGTCGCCTGATTGACGAAGAAGTCGCGCGCGTCCGGTTCCGCGTCGGCGTCCCAGGTGATCACGCGAATGCCGCGCTGCCGCGCTTTTCGCAGCACGGTGGAAATGCCGGCCCGGTTTTCGACTGACACGGCAATGACGTCCACCTTCCGCGTGATCCAGTTCTCGACGACCTCGTTCTGCTTGGATGCATCGAGGCCGGTCGGACCATCCCAGATGAGATCGATCCCGAGCTCGCGTGCCGCTTCTTCAGCGCCCGCACGGCAGCTCACGAAATAGGGATCGCCCTTCGCCTTCGGCATCATCGCGATCGTCAACCGCCGCGTCTGCGAAGCGGGCTGTTGTGTGGACCGCACCAGCCAGACGTTCGTGCCCGATACGAGGATCGCCGCCGCGAAAATCGTCGCGCAGATCACCGCCACCTGACTGTTCTTCACTGGTACCTCTCGCAGCCCTGGATCTGCTGAATTTTCCTCGCCTTCGTAGCGGCCGACCCATGTGTCGGCCGCGGGGCGGACACGCGCGTCCGCCCCTACGATCGCGGAAGCCCAACGCCGAAACGCAATCGTCGTCACGAGCAGCATGCCCGTGATCACGCCGGTCAACTCCGACGGCAGCGCCGCGAGGCGCATTCCGTTCTGCAGCGTGGCCAGCGCCGCGAGCCCGACGAGTGTGCCCCAGATCGTCCCTCGACCTCCAGTAATCGACGCGCCGCCCAGGACGACGGCCGTGATCGCGTCGAGCTCGTATCCGGTGCCGGCGTCGGCTTTCGCCTGGCCGAGATGGGCTACGTAGATGATTGCCGCCAGGCTCGCCGTCACGCCGGACAACACATACGCGAGCGCGAGCCGCCTCGACACCGGCAGACCCGCATGCCGGGCGCCCGACGGTGAGAACCCGATCGCGTACCACGCACGGCCGACGACGGATCGATGGAGCAACAGCACGTAGGCGGCGAGCACCAGCACGAAGATCGGTAGCTGCGCCGGGACGATGCTTCCGAGATAGCCCTGGCCGACGAACAGGAACGCGGACGGAAATCCGCTGTAGTTCACGGCGCCATGCGTCAGACCTTCGGCGATACCTCGAAATAGCGACAGCGTGGCGAGCGTGGCGATGAGCGGCGGAATGCCGAGCCGCGCGACCGCCAGCGCGTTCAACCCTCCGCCGCCGGCACCTGCAAGGAGCGCAAGGATCGCGGCGACCGCGATCGATCCGCGTGTCGCGGCAGCGCCGAACACAACGGCCGCCAGCCCCATCATCGAGCCGACCGACAAGTCGATCCCGCCCGACACGATGATCGGGGTCAGCGCCAGCGCCAGCAGGCCGAGCTCCACGCTCGACCTCGTGATTTCGGCCAGGTTGCCGACGGTCAGGAAGTTCGGTGCGATCGCCGCGAACAACGCAATCTCAGCCCCGAGCGCGACGATCAGCAGCCTCATTTGAAAACGACGGCGGCGAGAATGATCGCGCCCTGAATGGCGCGCTCCCAATAGGCGTTCACGCCAAGAAACGTCAGCGCGGGGCCAATCACCCCAAGCAGAACGACGCCGAGCACGGTGCCGATGAGCGTCGCGCGGCCGCCCCGGATCGCGGCGCCGCCAACGACCGCGGCGGCGATCACCTTCATCTCGAGACCGAGCCCGGAATTGCTCGGCACCTGCGTGAAGCGTGCGGCGTTGATCACGGCCGCCAGTGCGGTCAACGCGCCCGCCAGAGTGAAGACCAAGAATTTCACCAACGGAACGTCGAGGCCGGCGAGCCTGGCCGCGACCGGATTCGAGCCCGCGGCGTAGACCGCGCGGCCTGCCGCGAGATCACGAGTGCTCCACCCCATCACGCCGACGAGGAGCGCTGCGAGCGCACCTATCGCGAACGGATACGCGGTCTGCGACTGCCCCAGCCACTGGAAGCTCGCCGGCAGATCCTGCACCCACTCGCCCTGCGTCGCCCACCGCAAGCCATCGCGCAGCGCAACCATCGCCGCCAGCGTGACGACGATCGACGGTACGCGGGCGAAGGCGACGAGCGCGCCGTTCATGGCGCCGAGGGCTCCGCCGAGCAGCACGATCAGAATCGCCACAGCCGCGACCGGCAATCCGGCCTTCGACGCCAGGCCCGCGGCAATGGAACAGACGGCGAAGGCGGAGCCGACCGAGATATCGATCTCCCCGCTCACGATGACCAGCGTCGCGCCGAGCGCGGCGACGAGCACCGGCACGTTCGCCAGAAAGAGATCCGTCAGGTTGGCGCCGGAGAAGAAACCGTCGGTGAACACGGCGAGGACGACGGCCAGGATGACGATCGCAATCGCCACCGAGCGCTCGCGGACGTCGCTCATTGGCCGACGGCCATCGCCAGCAATTCGGGCGCGGTGGCCGTGGCGCCTGGCAGGACGCCGCAGATCGTTCCGGCGCGCATCACCGCCACGCGATCGCACAATCCGAGCAGCTCGGGCAGCTCCGACGAGATCAGGAGGATCGCCACGCCGTCCGCCGCCAGGTCCGCGATGAGCGCGTGAATCTCGGCCTTGGCGCCGACGTCCACGCCTTGCGTGGGCTCATCGAGAATCAGGATGCGCGCGCCGGTCATCAGCCAGCGTGCGAGGGCGACCTTCTGCTGGTTTCCGCCTGACAGCGCCTCTACGGCAGCGCCGGCGGATGGCGTCTTGATCCGCAACTGCCCGATGAAGCCTTCGGCGGCGCGGCGCTCGATCGCGGGACGAATGATTCCCGCGCGCGATACCGCTTTCAAGCTCGCGAGGCCGGTGTTTTCGGTCACGGTCATCTCGGGCACTACGCCGTGCTGTCTGCGGTCCTTCGGTACGTATCCCAGGCCGTGTTCGATCGCGCGCGCAGGCGAGTCGATCTGAACCGCACTGCCGTGAACTCGAATCTCTCCCGAACTTGCCGGGGTGAGCCCGAAGATCGTGTCGGCCAGGTCGCTCCGTCCGCACCCGACCAGACCGGCGAGCCCGACGATCTCGCCGCGGCCGACGGACAACGAAACGTCGCGCACACCGGCGGCCTGATTCGAGAGGCGCTTGAGCTCCAACCCAGGGCTGCTCGTCGACGCAGACGGCCCGGAGCGCGCCGGATACATCTGGGTGACTTCGCGGCCCACCATCATCGCGATCAGCTCGGACCGCTCGACATCCCCGATGTCACGCGTTGCCACTGCCGTTCCGTCACGCAGGACGGTGACGCGATCGGAGATCTCGAACACCTCGTCCAGACGATGGGAGATGTAGATCACGCCGGCGCCGGCATCGCGCAGCGATCGGATCACTGAAAAAAGGTGGCGCACCTCGTGATCGCCGAGCGAAGCCGTCGGTTCGTCCATGATCACGATGCGGGCGTCGGCGCCAATGGCGCGCGCGATCTCGACGAGCTGTTGCTCCGGCAGCGTCAGCGTGGCGGCTCGCCTCACGGGATCGATCGACGCACCGGCACGAGCGAGCAGTTCCCGGGCGCGATCGACGCGGGCGCGCCGGTTCACGCGCCGCCACATGCCGCCGGTTTCGATCGCGAGCGCGATGTTCTCGGCCACCGTGAGGTCCGGAAAGAGCGACGGCTGCTGATAGATCGCGGCGATCCCCATCGCGCGAGCCCCGGCTGGATCGAGACTGGCGAGCGACTGGCCCCCAACCAGCAGCGTGCCGGAGTCCGGCGTTTCCGCGCCGGTCATGATGCGGATCAGCGTCGACTTGCCCGCGCCGTTCTCGCCCACCAGCGCGTGCACTTCGCCTGCGCGCAGGTCGAACGACACGCCGGCGAGCGCCTGCACGGCGGCGAATGTTTTCCGGATCGAGACGACCTCGAGGAGGGGCGCGGTCACGGCCGGTCCACGGAGGCGACGGAGGACACGGGATCACACGGAGGCACGAAGAAACGGAGGCGCACGGAGAAGACAGGTTCGACGGGTCGGCCGGCGCAGCCGGCCGACTGGCGCGGACGGATCGGATCACAAAAATGAACACGACCGAGAATCAAGCACGTGCTCATTTTCGTGATCCGATCCGTCCGCGCGCGTCGCTTCGCGACGCCCGTCGAACTGAGCCACGCTGACTTCTTCGTGTTCCTTCGTGGCTTCGTGACTTCGTGTGAAACCGTGCTCTTCGCAATCTCCGCCCTCTACGCGTAGGCCGAACTGTTCCCTGTCGGCCGCCCCGCGCGCTCCTTCGTGATGCGCTCGAGGTACCCACCCTCGCGGAAGGCCTGCATCGGATCGACAGGAAGACCCCGAGCGGCTCGCCAATCGCGGATGGCTGGCCGCACGTCGCACGCAAACGCATCCTGCAGACACGATTCAGCCCGCACCAGGTCGGTCGCCTGCTGCGCGGCTGCGAGCGACGCGCAGTCCACGAGCGCCGCTTTGGCGACCAGCGACTGCGCCTGCACGACCGTCTGAATCATCGATTCGATCTTTCCCTTGAGGTTGTGGCTCTGATCGACGACGAAGGCGACGTCGGCGCGAGTGCCGCTCTCCCATTCGAAGAAATTGATCTCGTGGAAGATGCGGAACGCCTGATACGGATCGATCGAACCGATCGTCAGGTCGTCGTCTGCATAGCGTCGATCGTTGAAGTGAAAGCCGCCGAGCATCCCTTCGGAGAGCAGCCAGGCGACGATCTGTTCGATGTTCTGCGACAGGTAATGGTGGCCCGTGTCGACGAGCACCTTCGCTTGCGGTCCGGCGGCACGAGCCAGCAGCAGCGCCATGCCCCAGTCGGCGATGTCCGTGTGATAGAACGCAGGCTCGAACGGCTTGTACTCGATCAACAACCGCTGCTCGGATCCAAGACCCGCGTGCAAGGCGACCAGGCATTCTTCGAAGCTACGTTTTCGCGCGCGTACGTTCGCGGTGCCCGGATAGTTCGAGCCGTCCGCGAACCACATCGACAGGTCGCGGCTGTGCAGGCGCTGTGCGATCGCGATGCTCTCTCGACAATGCGCGAGCGCTTTCTCGCGGACTTCCGCTGACGGGTTGCCGAACGATCCGTGCTTGTACTCCTGATCCTGAAACAGGTTCGGGTTGATGGTCCCAGGCCCAAGCCCATGTGCCTTCGCGATCCCGGCAACGGCTTCGGCGTCCTTCAGCCCGCCGGGAAAATCCCAGGTCACGTGCAGCGCAACGCTCGGACACGACCCGGTCAGCGCGTGCACGTGAGCGGCGTCGCTGATCTTTTCCTCCGTGGTCACCGCCGCGGCGGGTTGTAGATACTTGCCGAAACGCGTCCCGGTGTTGGCGAATCCCCACGACGGCAGCTCGATGTGCAGCCGGTCGAGGGCGCCAACGATCCGATCGTGCTCACCGGAAGAAGGCATCGGGCAGTCCCCCGTCGATCGGAATGATGTGACCGGTTGTCGTCACGCTGCCGTTGCCGGCCAGCCAGCAGATCGCGTTCGCGCAGTCGCGCGGCAGAATCGGGCGTTTGGTGATGGTCCGCGCGGCGTAGAACCCGGCGAGCTTCGCACGCAACGCTTCGGTGTCTTCGGCCTCGTCGAATGGAATCGCGTACTTGCGAAGCGAGTCGATCACGCGGTTCCTGGGAAACATCGCCGACCCCGAGACGACCGTCGCCGGCGCAATGCCGTTGACGCGAATCAGCGGACCGAGGCCGACGGCCAGCTCGCGGATCAAGTGGCTGACCGCGGCCTTGCTCACGTCGTAGGCTTCGCTGCCGCGTTTGGGCACGACCGCGTTCGCCGAGCTCGTCAACACGATCGATGCCGAGAGATTTTGATCTTTGAGAATCGCGGCCGCTTCGTCCACCAGCATGTGATTGCCCGTGACGTTGACGTGCAGCGTCTTGGCCCAGACGTCCTCCGATGCGCTCACGCCGGGATCGGGCGTCGGATAGACCGCAGCGGTGTTCACGAGGACGTCGAACCCGCCGAACCGCAGAACGACGGCGCGAAGCGCAGACGCGATGCTCGTGCGGGACGTCAGGTCAATCTCGACGGCCATGCCCACGTCCGCCGACGAGCGCCCGCGGGCCTCAGCCCACACCGCTTCGGCACTGGCAAGGTCACGGTCGGCGACGACCACATGCGCGCCGCGGCCTGCGAGGTCGACGGCGACCTCGCGTCCGATGCCGCTGCCGCCGCCCACGACGACAGCCACGGTGCGGCTGAACTCGCGCTCGGGCGGCTGCCGCCGCAGCTTGGCCTCCTCGAGGGCCCAATACTCGATGCGGAACGCCTCCGATCGCGGCAGCGCCACGTAGTTGTGGATCGCGGGCCGGGATTCGGGATCCGGGATTCGGGATTCGGAGTTCGGGACTTGGGATCCGACATCGTCATCGGCGAGCGCCGTGGCACCTGCCATCACGTGAATGGCGTTGAGGAAGAACTCCGATGTGATGCGCGCCTCGCGCTTGTCCTTGCCGAAGCCGAAGACGCCGAGGCCGGGAATGACGACGACGGAAGGATTCGCGTCGCGCAACGCCGGAGAATCCGGCTGCGCGAATGCCTGGTAGTACGACGCGTACTCCTGACGGTACCGCTCGAGACACTCGTCGATGCTCGCATCCGTTGGCACGAACATCGGACAGATCCGGGTGCGGAGGAAATGATCCGGGCAGCTCGTACCAGCACGGCACAAATCGGCGGCCCATGCCGAGCCGGCGAATGTCCGCGCCTCCTCCGAGTCGTTCCAGTGAGCGACGCTGCGACGAGTGGATGAGAGGCGGCCGCGTAACTGCGGCAGCAGCGCAGCGGCTGTGGACTCGCGATCGATCTCCGCCGGGCTGGTTGTCCATCCACCAAACAGCGGTCGGAGGGATCGCTCGCGAGGCGCCTCGACGAACTCGCCCATCTGATCGATCGTCGCGATGCTGTTCGCGTAGCACGCCTGCGCCGTGTCCCCCCACGTGAACAGCCCATGGCTCGCGAGCACGAGGCCGTCGCACGCAGGCTCCGCCTGGACGGCGCGGCGAATCATCATCGCGAGCTCGAAGCCCGGCCGCTTCCACGGAATCCACACGATGTGCCGGCCGTATCGCGCGTTGAATTCCTGGAGTTTCCGCACGCCGTTGGCGCTCGCCGCCAGAGCAATCGCCCAGTCCGGATGCAGGTGATCGACGTGCGCGAACGGCAGGAACGCATGGAGCGGCGTGTCGATCGAGGCAGGGACGCGGTTGCCGCCAAACGCGCACAGCGGATACAGATCCACCATCTCGTCCTCGCGCGATTCGCCCCGGTACCGCTGCACGAGCCGCTCGAGCGCGTCGAGCCGGAGCACGGCAAACCCCGACTCGTCCATCGAGCCGAGGTCGCCGCCGCTGCCCTTGACGGCCAGCACGCGCGTGAGATCACCGGTCAGCGGATCCTGAAGGTCGAACTTCGCGCTGGTGTTGCCGCCGGCGAAGTTGGTGATGCGCAGATCGGCGCCCAGCAGATTCGACCGATACCGGAGCACGCGCAGCGGATCGGCCGCCTTCGCCGAGGCTTCGGCGCCCAAGGCCAGCCGCGCGACGGCTTCTTCGTCCCAGAGATTCTCGAGGCGCCTCGTACCGGGCGCCAACGCCTCATTCACAGGCAACCTCCACGTGGTCGCATGAGCACGACACTCGTCTACACGCTCGTGGTGAGCTTGTCGAACCACGAGCTCGTCCTTCGACAAGCTCAGGACGAGCGGGTTTCAGAGGTGTCATGCCGAGTACAGTAATCCTTGAAGCGCCCGTATTGTCCGTCCCAGCGATCGTTGTCGATCGGATCGAATAGCTCGATCGGAAACGATCGCTCGATGACGTCCCTGGCGTCAGCCAGCGATCCAACCGCGCCGATGGCCACCATCTGCACGGCGATGTTGCCGAGCGCCGTGGCCTCGACCGGCCCGGCCACGACCTGGCGGCCAGTCGCGTCCGCCGTGAACTGGTTCAGCAGTCGATTGCGAGAGCCGCCGCCGATGACGCGAATCGTCTCCACTCGAACGCGTGTCGCGCTTTCGAGCGATTCGACGACCATGCGGTACTTGAAAGCGAGGCTCTCGAGTATCGCGCGCGTATACCCGGCCGGACCGCCGGGCGCCGGCTGACCGGTCCGCGAGCAGTACCGATCGATGCTGGCCGGCATGTCGTCCGGATTGAGGAACTGTTCGTGGTCGGGATCGACCAGGGACTGGAACGCAGGCGCGTCAGCCGCCGCGCCGAGCAACTCCGCATACCGCTCGTCGTGGCCGGCCTCCGCCCACGACCGCCGGCACGATTCCAGGAGCCACAGCCCGCTGATGTTCTTCAGGAACCGGATCGTGCCGCAGGTTCCGCCTTCATTGGTGAAATTCAGATCGCGCGCCGCCGCCGACAGTATGGGCGCGGGCAGCTCCGTGCCGAGCAGCGACCACGTGCCCGAGCTCAGAAACGCCGTGCCGTCACCGGCGCGCACGGCGGCGACGGCCGACGCGGTGTCGTGACACGCCGTCGCCACGATTGGCGTACCCGCGTGAGCCACATCGTCGTCGCCGGCCACAAGCGGCCCGATCACCGTGCCCGGTTCGACGATCGGAGCGAAGAGCGACGCGGGCACGCCAACCTCACACAACAGATCGGTTGCCCATTCGCGGCGCCGCGCGTCGAGGCACTGCGTCGTCGTGGCCAGCGTGTACTCCGCGCACAGCCGTCCGGTGAGGCGGTAGTTGAACCAGTCTGCGATCGCGAGCAGGGTTCGCGCCGAGCGGACTACGTGTGGCGTGGCGCGACAGGCGGCGTACAACTGAACCAGCGTGTTGATCGGATGAAATTGAATCCCGGTGATTTCGTAGATGCGCTCGCGGCCCACGGTGGCGACCAGCGCTTCCATCGCGCCATGCGTTCGTCGATCCCGATAGTGATACGGATTTTCGAGCAGGTCGCCGCGATCGCCGAGGAGCGCGTAGTCGACTCCCCACGAGTCGACGCCAACGCTCTCGAGCTTGATGGACCGGGCGGCGTCGAGCCCGCGGCGAATCTCGCTCCACAGGCCACCGGCGTTCCAGCGCAGCGACGTGTCGTCCCGCAGCGGCTCGTTCGCGAACCGATGGATCTCGCGGACGTCGAGCACTCCGGAGGAGAGCCGACCGAGAATCGCGCGGCCGCTCTGCGCGCCGAGATCGAACGCGAGAAACTGCAGGCTCACGTCAAACGGCCCCGCGCGCGACGGCGTAGATGTCGTCCTCGATCGCGGCGAGGGCGCGTCTTTGAGGTGCGATACGACAAGGTGGGCCGAGGTTACCGCGAAACCATCTGACCCGAGAAGTCTCCCGAGAAGTCTGATATGGTCATTCGAGCGGCACCCCAAGATGACCACGCCAGCAGAGCGGTTCTTGGCGCTGTCTCCTGGTCAGCGACGCATCGTTCACGAACTGCTCGTGGAGCACGCCTTGGCCAAGTGGCAGGTCTACGTTGAAAGCCGGGGCGAGATTCGGTACCGGGAATCGGTGACCGGAACAGAGCAGACGGTGGATGCGAACCTACCCGGGAATGCCTTGGCGGCCGTTCAGTCTGGCCAACGAATTGCGGCTGTGGCAGAGGGGTACAGCGAACCGATAGTCGCCATGCAGGATGGGGACCTTTCTTTCCCGGAGTCGGTGACCTTCGCTTACTACGCCATCTACAACTTCTTCCGAAGGTACGCCATGCAGCGGGAAGAGATTGATGACTGGCTGCTTGTGAACCAGGCGGTCTCCTCCGAAGATGATGAAGAGAAACAGAAGGCAGTCTTGATGAGAGCAACAGAGAGAGCATCTTCCGATCGAGATTTGGAACGATTACTTCAGACGTTTGCTGACGCCTGGAATCGTCATGATGTCGACGCACTGATGTCGATGATGGCGGAGGACGGTGTGTTTGAGGCTTCCGCGGGCAGCGACGTCAATGGGGAACGTCACGAGGGACAGCTGGCCGTGCGGACCGCGTATGCGGCGGTGTTCGCACAGTACCCGGATGCGCACTGGGGCAACGCTCGACACTTCGTCAAAGACGACCGCGGTGTGTCCGAGTGGACGTTCACAGGAACGCTCGCGGACGGCAAGAGGATCGAGGTGAATGGCTGCGACCTGTTTACGTTCCGGAACGGCATGATTGCTCTCAAGAACTCGTTCAGAAAAAATCGACCACCCAGAGGCTAGGATCGGCTGGCGACATTTCAGGACTTATCCGAGTCGCTGAGTGCGCGAATCCACACGTTGCGATAGCGAATCGGATTGCCGTGATCCTGCAGCGCAATCGGACCCCTTGCGGTGTCGGGTGTGTACGGATCGATCTTTCTGTGTGCGGTTGGTCCCCAGAACGGCGTCGCGTTGTGGACAAGCACACCGTTGTGCAGGACCGTGACCACGGCCGGCTTCTCGAGCACACGCGCCGGCGTGAACCGCGGAGCTGTGAAGGCGATGTCGTAGGTTTGCCATTCGCCGGGCCGGCGAGAGGCATTCACGAGCGGCGGGTACTGGCCGTACATCGCTGCAGCCTGGCCGTCCGGATATGTAGGATTCTGAAAGCTGTCCAGGACCTGGATTTCAAACTTCCCCAACAGAAAGACGCCGCTGTTGCCCCGTCCCTGGCTGTCGCCTTTGACCTCGCGCGGCGTGGCGAACTCCACGTGCAGCTGGAAATCGGTGAACTCCGCTTTGGTGCGAAGGAGCCCCTTGCCTGTTTCGAGGACGCCGTCCTTCATCGCCCACGCCGCTGGAGAGCCATCGGTCATTTGCCAGGCGCTCAGGTCGTCTCGGATTCCGACCAGCACGGTTGCACCTTCTGGAGGCGGCACGGGAGAAACCGGCGCAGGACCGGGCGTGACCAGTCTCGGCTGTGGCCGCGTCCCGTCGTGGATGCGCCACCGGCCATTCGGCTGCATCGGTGTGTCGTCGTACCCCACGGGGGCCTGCTGAGCGAGCACCCCGGCCGCCGCCAGCACGAACAGAATCATCACAGGTGGAACGCCGCGGGTTTGGTGAATTCTCATTTTGGGACCTCGGCTCGTAGATCTCAGTTTGGCCCACTGCTTTTCTTCGGCGCCGGCGCGTCTTCCTCCGTCGTCGCGAGCGGCGGCACCGGCGTGTCGGGGCGAATCGGCGGCTTCTTCTTGTGGAAATCGGTCGCCTGCTCGAACGCGTGCGCGAGCGCGAGGACGCGGCCTTCGGCGAATCGCGGACCCGCGATCATCAATCCGACCGGCAGCCCCTTCGACGTGAAGCCGCACGGAATCGAGATCGCCGGGATGCCATAGAGGTTGAACGCGCCGGTGTTCTCGAGCTCCGGATTGCGCGGCACGTCGGTCTCTTCGCGCTTGATCGAGGCGTCCACCGTGCGCGGCGTCCGCCGCCGCGTCGGCAGCACGACCAGATCGACAGTCTTGAACGCATCGTCGATCGTCCGCCGCAGCATCTCGAGCCGCCACCGGCCGCGAACGTAGTCGGCCGCCTTGGCGTTCGCAGCCGTTCTGCAGCGCTCGGCGCGTCGGGAATCATGTAGCGGCCAGACGCGCGGCCGAACATCTCCTCGTGATACGCGTAGGTTTCACCGCGGCAGCGTGATGTCGCGCGTCGACGGCAGCATGGTGTCGCTCATGCTCTTGCGTCAGCTTCGCGAGCACCTTCAGCGCGTCGTCGACGACCTTGGCGACGTCGGCGTCGAGCAGATCGAAGAACGGGACGCGCGCGATCCCGATGCGCAAGCCGTTCACCGGCTGCTTCAGCGCCGCCACGTAGTCCTCAGCCGCATGTTCGACGCTGGCGATGTCGAGCCGGTCGTACCCGGCGAGCACGTTCAGCATCATCGCGGCGTCCATCACGCGTCCGCGTCATCGGTCCGCAGTGATCGAGCGAGAGCGTCAGCGGAATGATGCCGCGGATCGACACGAGGCCGTAGGTCGGCTTCAGCCCGACGATGCTGCAGTAGGAGGCGGGCGTGCGGATGGAGCCGCCGGTGTCGGTGCCGAGCGCACCGTAGCAGAGATCGGTCGCGACCGCGGCCGCCGATCCGCCCGACGATCCGCCGGGATTGCGCTCGAGCGCCCACGGGTTTCGCACCGGTCCGTAGTAGCTCGTCGCCGACGTGCCGCCGAACGCGAACTCGTGCAGATTGGTTTTGCCGATGACGACCGCGCCGGCGGCGGCCAGGCGACGCGCGACCTCGGCGTCCTCGGCCGGTACGCGATCGTCGAAGACGGCGCTCGCGGCGGTCGTGCGCACACCGGCGGTATCGATGTTGTCCTTCAGCGCAATCGGGATGCCGTGCAGCGGACCGCGCAGCTCTGCCGGCGCGCTGCTCGGCGTCGAGCGCCTTGGCCTGCGCGAGCGCCTGCGTCGCGCGTGACGGTGATGAACGCGTTGACCTTCGGGTTGTAGACGTCGATCCGCGCGAGGCACGCGTTGACCAGATCGGTCGACGATCACCGTGCCCGCCCGCAGCCGCGCCGACGCTTCGGCCAGCGTCAGGGCTGCAAGCGCGCCGACACCGCCGGCGCCCATCGCCCTCGGCGCCGGACGGCCGTCGGTCTGTGCCGATGCCGCTCGGGCGACACGCGTGGACGCGACCGCGGCGCCGACAATGGATGCTGTGAACTCGCGTCGAGACAACATGGTCACCTCGCTAACATCGTCTCATGCCTGACCCGCGCCCTGTGTGTTGACGTACACCGCGTAGAGCGACTGGCTCGCCGCCATGAACAGGCGATTGCGCTTCGGTCCGCCGAAGCAGAGATTCCCGCACACTTCCGGCAGGCGGATGCGGCCGATCAGTTTGCCCTGCGGGGTCCACACCGTCACACCGCTGTAGCCGACCGCGCGGCCTGCGTTGCTCGAGCACCAGACATTGCCCGCAACGTCGCAGCGCACGCCGTCGGGCGAGCATTTGACGCCGTCGATGACGAAATCGGAGAAGCGCCTCGGATTGGAGGTCGTCCCGTCCGCGTTGACATCGAGCGCGAACATGTCGCCTTTGCCACCTGGACCCGTGTCGCCCGGTCCCCTTCCGGTGCTGACCACGTACAGCGTCTTGTAGTCGGGCGAGAAGGTGATCCCGTTCGGATCCGGCACCTGCTCCTCGGTCACGACGCGAGTGATCTTGCTGCCCTTGTCGACGCGATAGACGGCGGTCGGCAACTCGCGCGGTTCGGGCCGCCCTTCGTAGAGGCTGCGGCCGTACGGCGGATCGGTGAACCAATAGCTGCCGTCGCGGTGCGCCGCCACGTCGTTCGGTGAATTCAGTTTCTTGCCGTCGTACGAGTCCGCAATCACCGTCATGCTGCCGTCGTGCTCGTAGCGGACGACCCGCCGCGTGAGGTGCTCGCACGAGAGCTGGCGGCCTTCGAAGTCGAACGTATTTCCGTTCGAGTTGTTGGCGGGATAACGGAAGACCGTCACGCGCTGGTCGTCCTCGAGCCAGCGAAGCTGCCGATCGTTGGGGATGTCGCTCCACAGGAGATACCGGCCCTGCGCCGACCACGCGGGCCCCTCGCACCAAAGCCCGCCGGTCCACAGGCGCGTGATCGCCGAGTTCCGTTGAATGTAGCTGCCGAACAGCGGATCCACGGTGACGATGTCGGGGTCGGTGAAGTAGGTCGTGGGCGGCGCGTTCGGACCGAAGTCGCGCGGCGGGTTGGTGACCGTGCTCGGCGGTCCCGGAGGCTGCGGCGCCTGGCCAGCGGCAAGCCGCTCGGCCGCCGTTGTAGGTCCGGCTAAAGCCGGACCCCACGTACAAAGCAGCGTCTTAACGAGCTGACGGCGCGACAGCATAGATGGCATCCTCAATGGCTGCGACGGCGCGTCCGACTTCGCCGGTGACGGCCGGTTCGCGCCCGCGCAGCACGGCGTCGACGAAATCGTCGACGAGCGGCTGATGGACGTTCGACGCTGGTGGATGCCGCTCGATGCGCTCCGCCGGTCTTCGCGCGTCCCGCGCTTCCGCCTTCGCGCGCGGCGCTTCGGCGGACAAGTCGTCGGGGCAAGCGTCTGTGCGGACCCGCACGACGCCGGCGTTCAGATCGTCCACGTGAATGGCGCCGCGGCTGCCGAATACGTGCATCGTGTCCTGTCGTTCGTGCGACGCATGCGTGACCGCCACCGACGCGCACGGCCCGCCGTCGAAGCGCAGCAGGACAGCCGCCGTATCCTCCACCTCCCGCTTGAACACGACGTTCGACGTGATGGCGGCTGTCTCGCGAACGGCGCCGAACAGATTGAGCAGCACCTCGATCCGATGACAGCCGAAATCCATCATCGGGCCGCCGCCGGCCGCTGAGGCCTGCAGCAGCCAGGCGCGCGGATAGTTGGAGTCTGGATTGAAATGCTCGAACGCGTTCAGTTGCGCGAATACCGGCTCGCCGATTTCGCCGGACGTAATGATGTCCTTCACGCGGATCACCGCGGGATAGAAGCGCCGGTAGTAGGCGATGCCCAGCCGTACGCCGTTCGCGCGGCACGCGGCGAGCATGCGATCGCATTCGCACGCAGACATCGCCATCGGTTTTTCGCAGAGGACGTGCTTGCCGGCTTCCGCCGCGGCGATGGTCTGGACGGCGTGCACATGGACAGGAGTCGCGATGTAGACGGCGGTTACCTCTGCGTCGGCGACGAGCGCGCGCCAGTCGTCGTGCCACCGGCGCGCGCCGAGCTCGTGCGCAAACGATTCCGCGAGCTCGGTCCGGCCACGGCTGACCGTGACGATCTCGCTCGCCGGGGCATCACGCAGCGCCGCGGCGACACGCTTGCGAACGATGTCGCCGGCGCCAATCAACCCCCAGCGGACGCGAGTTGTCACTCAGAGACCCTGTCGCCGGAGAGGACGGAGGTCGCGGTCTCACACGGAGAAACGAAGCAACGAAGACGCACGGACAAAACAGCGGGCTGTGGGTTCGACGTGCGTCGCGAAGCGACGCGCGCGGATGGATCGGATCGCGGAAACGAGCGCCGGCGAAGTCGTGCCACGGCGTTCGTTTCCGCGATCCGATCCGTCCGCGCCAAGTGGGCCGGCTGCGCCGGCCCACCCGTCGAACCGCGGTCTTCTTCGTGCGTCTCCGCGCCTCCGTGCCTCGTGTGAATTCCGCGTCCTCCGAAAACTCCGTGCGCTCAGAACCGGACTTTGAACGCCATCTGCATCTGCCGCTCGGTCGTGCCGCAGAGCGAGCACGACGGACTCGCGACGAGCGCCGAGATCGTGCCGAAGGCCGCGTTACCCAGCTGGCCGTTCGGGTTCCCGAACTGCTTGTTGTCGAACACGTTGAAGATCTCCAGCCGCAGTTCCGTCGTCACGTTCCCGAACCTGGTGTTCTTGATGATCGACGCGTCGACGTTCCACTGACCCGGCCCACGGACCGTATTGCGTCCGGTATTGCCAAAGGTCCCAGTGGTGTCCGCCGTCTGCTGGAAGCACGCGGTGTTGAACCACTTGTCGATTGTCGGACCGCTCAGCTTCGGGTCGCAAATGGTGTTCGGCCGGTTGTTGGCGATCCCGGTCGACAGCATGCTCTGCGACTGGGTGATGGTGATCGGGAGTCCGGACCGGATAGAGAGAATCCCGCTGAACTGCCAGCCGCCGTATGCGCGCTGCGCCGCCCAGGGCAGCTCGTAGATCCAGTTCGAGCTGAAGGTGTGGCGCACGTCGTAGTCGGCCGGTCCGCGGTTGTACTCCGGATCGAAGATGTTGGTGAGCGTCACCGTCCCGTCGTTGTCCGAGTTCAGGTCGATGGCGCGTCCGAACGTGTACGAATTCAGGAACGAGAAGTTCGAGGACGAACGGCGCTGGAACTTGATCAGCAGGCCGTTGTACTCGAGATACCCGGTGCTCGACACGGTGCCGACGGTGCGCAGCGCGGGCGCTACCGTGGCAAACGGCCGGTTGATGTTTGGATCGGTCACGCCCACTGTCGGCTTTGCCTGGTTCAGATCGATTTTCAGCAACGCGTCCTTGGTGCGCGAGCCTGAGTAGGCTGCTTCCATCATGTAGTTCGATCCGAACTGGCGCTGCACGTTCACGTTGAAGTTGTGCGCGTGCGCGTCGCGGACGTCGGTCAGGAACGCCGACCGCGTATTGCCCGCCTGCGGCAGCTCCGGACGCACGCCCGGAGGCGCGGCCAGGCCGTTCGACAGGATGATATTGGTTCCCAGGCTCGTCGTCTGCGCCTGCGCCTGGAGGAACGGCTGATTCTGCGCCTTCGAGGAGGAGGTGCCGCCGGGCGTGAAGTTCCAGAACAGCCCGTAACCGCCGCGGACGATCGTGTGGCCTTCGCCGTCCAGATCGTAGGCGAACCCGAGACGCGGTCCGAAGTCACGCTTGCCGTACGTCTGCAGATAGCGTCCGACCTTGACGCCGTTGATGACCGCGTCCTCGGACGCGACCACGAACCGCCCGGTTGACGCGTCGAAGTTCGACTGCTTGTCGTTCTCCTCCACCCACGGCACGTAGAGATCCCAGCGGAGGCCGGCATTGACCGTCAACCGTGCCGTGACCCGGATGTCGTCCTGGAAGTAGGCGGAGAACTCGGGCCGGAGCTCGGTGTAGGTGCCCGGATCGAAGAAAGTCCGGCTCGCGTTGCTCGCGTAGCCGAGCAGGAAGCTGGCGAAGTCGAACCCGGTGTTCGCCAGGATCGTGCAGCCGCTCGTGATCCCCGCGCAGTTCGTCGTCAGGTTCTGGTTGAAGTCGAAGCGGCCGACGATCGTGTCGGCATTGAGAATCTCGCGCGAGCGATGCGTGATGCTGCCGCCCATCTTGATCGTGTGCTTGCCGGCCACGCGCGTCACGTTGTCGAAGATCTGGAAGTCGTTCTGATTCGTGATCAGCGGCTGGTTGCCGTTGGACCCGATGTTCCGCATGCCGCCGTTGGCGAACACGATCTGGCTCATCGCCGAGGTCGACGGCCCCAGATTGACGCCGGGGATCCCGACTTTCTGCGCGATGTTCGACCCGTAGTCGATCGGCGTCATGAAGAACTTGATGGAGCTCCAGCCGGCGCGGAACTCATTCAGCCAGCTCGAACCGATCGTGTGCGTGTCGTTGAACGCCAGGCCCTGCGCCTTGATGTTGCCGTCGCCGGCGCCGAACGTGAACCCGGCATCGCCATGCGGCAGCGACGCCGGCAGGAGGCGGTGCGTCTTCTGGAAGCTGTAGCGCGTGAAGAACCGGTTGTTCGTCGACAACTGGTGATCGACCTTGAGATCGATCTGGTTGTCCTGCCGCTCGAGCGTCGGGTTGATCAGGTAGTTCTGGATGGTCTGGCCCGTGGCGCCGCGGCTGCCCCCCGTGTTTGCCTCGGGGATCAGCTGGTCGAGGATGTTTTTCGCCGCCGGATCCCAGCGATTCTGTGGAATCACGTTCCCAGGGAACGGCAGACGCGTGACCGGGTCGAAAATCGTACGGTTGATCTCCGAAAAATCGCCCGCGCGCATCTTCGCCGACGGCACCGTCGACAGGTAGGTCGCGCCCTGATTGACCCGATACCCCTGGTAGTCGAAGAAGAGGAAGCTCTTGTTCTTGGCGATCGGACCGCCGTACGTCCCGCCGAACTGATGCTGGCTGAACTCGGGCTTCGCACGGCCGGCCCGGATGTTGAAGAAGTTGTTCGCATCGAACGCGTCGTTGCGCATGAACTCGAAGCCGCTGCCGTGCGCCGCGTTGGTGCCGGACTTGATCTGCAGGTTCACGACGCCGCCCAGCGAGCGGCCGAACTCGGCGGAGTAGGTGCTGGTCTGGAGCTTGAACTCGTCGAGCGCGTCGACGCTCGGGAAGATCACGACCGTCTGCAGCCACGTTTCGTTGTTGTCGACGCCGTCGAGCATGTAGTTGTTGTCGCGCGGCCGCTGGCCGTTGGCGGAGAACGACGCCGAGGCGCGCCACGCGAGGCTGCCCGCGCCGTCGATGTTCGCGCCCGGGATCCCGCGCACGACGCCGGGAATGGTACGCGTGAGGTTGACGAAGTTGCGGCCGTTGAGCGGCAACAGCTTGATCTCTTCCTCGTTGACCGTCGTCCCCAGCTCGGACGAGGAGGTCTGGACGATCGGCGACGAACCGGTGACCGTCACCGACTCTTCCACGTTGCCGACCTCGAGCTTGGCGTTGATGCGCATGCGGGTGTCGACGCCGAGATCGACGTCGGGGACGCTCACGGTCTTGAAGCCCGGCAGCTCGACTTTCACGACGTACCGGCCGGTCGGCAGCGACGGCGCAGTGTACTCGCCGTTGTTGTCGGTCACGACCGAGCGAACCAGCCCGGTGCCGGCGTTCGTCAACGTCACCGTGACGCCCGGCATAACGGCGCCGCTGGTGTCGGTGACCAGTCCGAGAATCGTGCCGGTCACGGCTTGCGCCGCGAGCGACGCCGGAATGAGACACATAGCGGCCAGCAGACCCAGAACAGCTCTCTTCACCTTCGTCCTCCATGCGCCGACGAAGCGGCGCGGTACGCATCGACAGATCCCACTTCTTCGATAGCTCCCAGGTCGACGGAAATTGCGCGTGCCGCGGCGACAACCGCCTCGGCCACCCCGCTGCCCTCCAGGGCGCGCGGCATACGGTGCGTCGGCCCGGCAACGCTGATCGCGGCGACAACGTGGCCGGTGTGATTGCGGACGGGCGCCGCAATGCAGCAGACGCCCTTCTCGCGTTCCTCTTCGTCCAGGGCGTAGCCGCGCTCGCGGATGACGCGCAGCTCTTTCAGCAGCCGCGCGGCCGAGGTGACCGTCCGCGGTGTGAGCGCGGTGAACTTCTGCTTCGCCGCCCAGGTGTTCACTTCCGCCTCGGGATGGAACGCCAGGAGCGTCTTGCCCAATGCGGTGCAGTAGGCCGGCAGAATCGCGCCCGCGCGCGACCGCATGAACCCGACCGGCAACGGCGACAGCATGCGCTCGAGATACACGACGTGCCAATGATCCAGAATCGCGATTTGCGTGGTTTCCCTCGTCGCGTCGCGCAGCGCGACGAGGTGCGGATGCGCGGTTTCGCGCAGGTCGAACCCGCCGGCGACGATGTTGCCGAGCACGAAGCACTTGATCCCGAGCTGATAGGCGCCGTGCTCCTTGGCGAGAAAGCCCGCCTGTTCGAGCGTCGAGAGGAGACGGAACGCCGTCGCCCGCGGAATGCCGGTGCGGTTGGCGAGATCGGCGAGCGACAGGCGCGGTTCCCGGAACGAGAAGACGCTCAGGAGCTCGAGCGCCTTCGCGGCCGCGTCCACCGTGTAGCGGGTGGCCCGGGGCGCTTTCGGCCGTCGTTTCATTAGGTGAGACGGTATATCAAACGGTGAACTGAGCTGTCAACCGGAGTTTTGCCGCTAAAGTGAACTTAAAAAAGTGGATACGTGAAATTGAAGAACGGATCAGCGACCGCGGAGCTCGGGTATCATCCACGAGGATGAAGGCGTGGCAGGCTGGCGGCCTTGCGGTGGCGTTGACGGCATGGACGGGCGCGGCCTCGCCGTCCGTGACCCTCGAGCTCGCGGACTACGCGACGCTGCCGATTACCGGCCTGCTCGACGGCAAAGGGCAGACCGACGGCATGCTCGCGCGCGTGAACTCGCTTCGCGAAGAACCGAGCGGTGCGCCGGGCGGCCCCTCGCGGCTGTTTCTCAACGACCTGAACGGGCCGTTGTACATCCTCGACAAGTCGGCGAAGACGTTCACCACGTATCTCGATTTCAACGGCCGCGAGGGCCACACCGGCATCTTTCCCAAGCTGGCCTACGAGATCGGATACGCCGGCGGCTTCGTCAGCTTCCAGTTCGACCCTGAGTACGTGCGCAACGGCAAGTTCTATACCGTGCACATCGAAGATCAGTCGCTGCCTGGTTCCAACCTACCCAGCAACGCGCACGTTCCGGGGCTGAACGTCGGCGGCTACTCCGTCATGCCCGCCGAGCCGACACCCGGGGACATCACCCGCGAAGGCGTCCTCGTCGAGTGGACCGACACCAAGATTGGCAACGCCACATTCGAAGGGTCGGCGCGCGAGCTGCTGCGGATTTCGCTGAACACGCGCATTCACCCGCTCGGCGATTTGAGCTTCAACCCGACCGCACGGCGCGGGGACGCCGACTGGCGCGTGCTCTACATCGGCTGCGGCGACGGCGGATCCGGCGAGTCGCGCCTGGCCATCCGGATGAACCCGCAGCGGCTCGACACGCTCGTCGGCAAGATCCTCCGCATCGTGCCCGACTTGAACGACCATCAGTCGACGAGCCGCGTCAGCGCGAACGGCCGCTACCGCGTGCCCACCGACAACCCGTTCGTCTCCATGGAAGGCGCGCGGCCGGAAGTGTGGGCGCTCGGCCTGCGGAATCCGCACCGGCTGACGTGGGCGATCGATGCGGCGAACCCGCGAAACACCAGGCTCATCACGAATTCGATCGGCCTCCGTACGTGGGAGACGGTGAACATCGTCCACAAGGGCGCGAACTACGGCTACTCGCTGCGCGAGGGCAACGAGACGCTGCAGGCCGACAACAAGACCACCGCGTTGCCCGACCCCGACACGATTCCGGTGCGGATCAGCGATACGGTCACGACCGGCACCGTCGTCCCAACGTATCCGGTGATTCAGTATCCGCACCTGCCCGGGGGCGGCGACGCCGTCGGCAGCGGGTTCCTCTATCGGGGCACGCGCCTCCCGGCGCTCCGCGGCAAGTACGTGTTCACCGACATTTCGACGGGCCGCATTTGGTACGCGGATTACCGCGAGATGTTGGCGGCCGACGATGGAAACGCCAAGACGCTGGCGGCGCTGCACGAGATGAAGCTGCTCTGGAAGGATCCAGCCGGCGGAAGCAACGCCGCGAAGCAGATCTTCGACACGATGTTTCCGATCGCCAAGGCCACGTACCACGCGCGTGGCGGCAAGGCCGCCATTCTGCCGGGGCGCGCCTTCGTGTCGGGCGAGGGACGCGCCGACGCGCATGTCGCGGTCGACGGCGCCGGCGAGTTGTATTTGTTCACCAAGACGGACGGTATGCTTCGCGTCGTCGTCGAAGCGATCCCGTAGGGGCGGACCCACGTGTCCGCCCCGGGCCGACACATGGGTCGGCCCCTACAAATGCGGTTTTGAAAACGCCGAAGGAGGGTTCGATGCGACGTCATGGCTTCACCACGCTGGCTCTGCTTGTGACGGGCGCGACGTTTCTCGCCCAATCCGCGCCCCGCGAGCGCGCGTTGTTCGACGGCAAGACGACGGCCGGCTGGCGCGGCTTCAAGAAGCCGGGGTTTCCGGAGAAGGGCTGGGTGGTCGAGGACGGCTGGCTGAAGCATCTCGCGGCCAAGGGCGCGGACTCGGTCGGTGCCGGCGACATCATCACCATCGACACCTTCGACAACTTCGATCTGACATTCGAGTGGAAGGTCGCACTGGGCGGCAACAGCGGCGTGAAGTACCTGGTCACCGAGGCGCGCAGCGGCCCCATCGCGCACGAGTATCAGGTGATCGACGACGCGCGCCACGAAGACGCCAAGATCGGGCCGCACCGCGCGACGGCCGCGCTCTACGACGCCATCGCCGCACCCGCGAGCAAACCGGTGAAGCCCGCCGGCGAAATCAACGCGAGCCGGATCGTCGTCAACGGCATGCACGTCGAGCACTGGCTCAACGGCGTGAAGGTGATCGAATACGAGCTTGGAAGCCCGGCGCTGATGGCCGCGAAAGCCAAGAGCAAGTTCAAGGACGAGCCTGGCTGGGGCACGAAGCTGAAGGGCCACATCCTGCTGCAGGACCACGGCGACGAGGTCTCGTACCGGAACATCCGCATCCGCGAGCTGCCGGCCACGACCAGCACCCAGCGCTAGCCGAGCGTTCGCGCCGGCGGAGCTCACGGTCTCACACGGAGACACGAAGACACGGTGACGCACGAAGAAGGCCCGCGTTCGACGGGTCGGCCGGCGCAGCCGGCCGACTGGCGCGGGTGGATCGGATCGCGAAAATGAACGCATCACGACTCAACATGCGTTCATTTTCACGATCCGATTCATCCGCGCGAACTCTGCCACGTTGTCTTCTCCGTGCGTCTTCGTGACTCCGTTGCTCCGTGTGTAAACCGTGTCCTCCGTAAACTCGCGCTCTCGATTCACCGCACGCCGAGCAGCACCTCCATCGTCAGCTGATCGAGTCGCTCGTAAGCGAGGCCTGTTTTCGCCAGCGCGGCGCGGTCGAAGGCCGCGGCGAGAAGGTAGTCGCGGTGCGCGCGTGAGTACGAAACGGGCTCGCGGGCTTCAAGCTCGCCGACGAGGCCCTGGATTTCCGCATCCGCGTTCCAGCGCTTTGCGCGTTCCTTCAGGATCAAGTACGTGCGCATGCAGCCGCGCGCGAAGTCTTTGACGCCTTCGTAGTCTTCCGTGCGATACGCGTGGGCGTCGAAGTGGCGCGGACCCGCGTAGCCGACGTCCTCGAGGAACTTGACGAGCCAGAACGCGGCTTTCACATTCGCCGATCCGAAGCGGAAGTCCTGGTCGTAGCGGCCCGGCGCCTGGTCGTTGAGATCGATGTGCACGAGCTTCCCGGCTTCCCACGCCTGCGCGACGGCGTGTAGAAAATTGAGCCCGGCCATGTGCTCGTGCGCGACTTCCGGGTTCACGCCGACCATTTCAGGGTGATCGAGCGTCGGGATGAAGCCCAGATATGCGCCGGTCGTCGCCATGTAGATGTCGCCGCGCGGCTCGTTCGGCTTCGCTTCGAGTGCGAACGTGAAGCCGTACTTGCGATCGATGGAGTACTCGCACAAGTAGTTGACGGCCTCGCGCAGCCGCGTCACGGCGACATCGGGACGGCGGCACGCGTCGGTTTCAGTACCCTCGCGTCCTCCCCACAGCACGAAAATCTTCGCGCCCAGCTCCGCGCCCAGATCCATCGCGCGCATCGTTTTCTGCAGCGCGTACGCGCGCACCTGCGCATCGTTGGCCGTGAACGCCCCATCGCGAAACACCGGATCGAAGAACAGGTTGACGGTCGCCATGGGGACGACGACATGGTGGCGCTCGCAGGCGGCTTTGAAGTCCTTGACGATGCGGTCGCGCTCGGACGGTGTCGCGTCGATCGGCACGAGATCGTTGTCGTGAAGGTTGACACCCCAGGCGCCGATCTCGCCAAGCATCGCCACGGCGTCGACCGGCGCGAGCGCGTCGCGGACGGCGTCCCCGAACGGATCGCGGCCGCGGTTGCCGATGGTCCAGAGGCCGAAGGAAAACCGGTCTTCCGGTCGCGGTGTGTAGGTATCAGACATAAGACGTAGGTTCTTCGATCGATCGCAGAGCCGGATACAGACGCCGGTAATGGGCGTATCGTTCGTTCATGACCGTGACGGCCTTGGCCTCGGGCGACGTCGTGGTTCCGCGGTGGACCGTCGCGTCTACCGCTTCGTCGACGGTCTTCCACACGCCCGCGCCGACGCCCGCCAGGATCGCGGCGCCGTACGCGGCGCCTTCGTCGGCGGCGATCGTTTCGACCGCGCGCCCGTACACGCTCGCCTGAATCTCGCGCCACAGCGCCGAGCGCGCGCCGCCGCCGCCGACGACGATGCGATCGACCGGAACGCCGAGCTCGGAAAAAATCGTGAACGTGTCGCGCAGGCTGAACGCGACGCCTTCCTGGATGGCGCGAACGACGTGGCCGCGGCCGTGATTCGCCGCTAGGCCCACGCACGCGCCGCGAATCGTGGGGTCGCAGTGCGGCGTCCGCTCGCCCATCAGGTACGGCGCCCAGAGGACGCCCTCGGAGCCTGGCGGCACGCGCGTGGCTTCCGCGGTCAGGTCGTCGTAGGTGACGCCGCCATCCGGCGCGATCAGATCTCGCAGCCATCGCAGCGACAATCCGGCGGCTTGCGTCACGCCCATCACGTGCCAGCGCCCGGGCACCGCGTGGCAGAACGTGTGCAGCCGCCCGCGCGGATCGGTGATCGGCCGGTCGGTCGCGGCGAAAACGACCCCGGACGTGCCGATCGTCGCGCTCACCGCGCCCGGCCGCGTGATCCCCATCCCTACGGCTCCTGCGGCCTGGTCGCCGGCGCCGGCGACAATGGGCGTGCCAGCCGGGACGCCGATGGCGCCGGCGCCGTCGCGTGACACGCGGGCACAGATCTCCACCGATTCGAACACCCGGGGCAGCATTCGACCGTCGATGCCAACGCTATCGAGCACCTCCCGCGACCAGCGCCGCCGCGCCACGTCGAGCATCAGCGTGCCGGACGCGTCGGCGACGTCGATCGCGTGCTCGCCGCTCATCCGCCACCGCACGTAGTCCTTCGGGAGCAGCACGTGGCGCACGCGCGCCCAGAGGCCCGGCTCGTGCGCGCGCACCCAGAGCAGCTTCGTCAGCGTGAAATTGGTCAGCGCCGGGTTGGACGTGAGCTCGAGCAGCCGGCTCGCTCCGAGCGTCGACTCGATCCAGCGGCACTCGGATTCGGTCCGCTGATCGCACCAGATGATCGCCGGCCTGACAACTATGCCCGCGTCGTCCAGCAGCACGGCGCCGTGCATCTGCCCTGACAGGCCGATGGCCTGAATCGCCGCTGCGCTCGTGCCGCTCTCGTCGAGGACGCGGCGGACGGCAATCTGGCAGGCGTGCCACCAGTTTTCGGGATCCTGCTCCGCCCATCCTGTCTCTGGCGATCGGAACGCGTCGTGGTCGGCGGATGCGGACACGGTCCGCCCCGCTTCGTCGAGCACGAGCGCCCGCGAGCCGGAGGTGCCAATGTCGATGCCTAGGAGGGGCATAGTGACGAAAAGTCCTTGGTCCTTAGTTCCTGGTTCTTCGTCCGTCCTTGGTCCTTGGTCCTTCGTCCGTCCTTTGGTCCTTCGTCCTGGTCCCGCACCAAGGACCTCGGACTTCGGACGGACCTAGGACCCGGGACTTCGGACGGACCAAGGACCAAGGCCTAAGAACCAAGGACACGTGGTGCGCCTACCGCCCCGGTTTCGGTTCCATGCGCGCGAGGTCGGCGCGGTACACGACTGCGTTGGGGTCAGCCGGAAAGGCCGCCGGGATCCTCTGCGTCACCTGGCCGGTCGCGGCCCATTCCGTTCCCCGCTGCAGCGTGGTCACGAAATCGATCGAGCTCATCGCCGCCACGTCGTGACCTTCGGCGGTATGAAAGATGCGGCCTTTCCCGTACGTGACGGTCATCAGCATCGGCTCGTCGCGCGAGGTTTGATCCGAGTAGGCGGTCGCGAGAACCGTCATGTTCTTGCCGGGCCCGCGCAGCGTCGCGTAGAGCTCGTCGGTGTGGTGCATCCAGCGGGACGGCAGCCCCTTGGTGATCGGATGGTTTACATCGCGGACCACGACCTGGAACGGGAGGCGGGCGCCGTGGGTGCCGGCTTTTCCCGGCGACTCGTCCTTCACGAGCGCGTTGTTCCTGAAGTACCAGAGGGGCCCGCTGCGCTCATCGCGGTTGCCCCAGCCGCCGACCGCAATCATCTCGTTGAACTCCGGCCAGCGCGCAAACCCGTTGTCGGCGGCGTGCACCGACACGAGGCCGCCGCCGCCGGCGACGAAACGCTCGAACGATCGCTTCGTCTCGGGCAGCCACTCGGGCGCGTCGCCGGCGATCCCGGTGTTGTAGTTCAAGACGACGACGTCGTAGCGCGTCCAGTCCGGCGTGAACGTCTTCGAGATCGGCGTTGTCGACCGTGACGATCGTCGTGGTGAAGAGCCCCGCCTCGTCCAGGATCTTCCGGATGACCGGCGTCGTGGCCTTCCAATCGTGATTGTTGGCGCCATCGAGGAGCATCACCCGAATCGGGGTCTGCTGCATCTCGCTCGTCCTGAGCCTGTCGAAGGACGAGCCGAGCGCTCGTGGTGCGGCAAGCACATCCTGAGCGAGGCGCTCATCCTTCGACGCGCTCAGGATGAGCGATGAGTCGAAGGGCTCACCACGAGCGAGAAGGACGACGGCCAGCGCGGCAATCGCTCCGATGGTTTTTCTCATGCTGATCCTCGCGCCCGCTTGTAGCATCCGCTCCGTCGGCGTGTCAATCGCGAGCAGGCGTATACTCGCCCGGAAAAGATGACTCCCTCGCTTCGCCGCTGGCTCCGCCTCGCCGTCATCATCGCTGCCACGGTGACGCCGATCGCCGTGCTCTGGCCGCTGCCGCGGGCTCAGGCTCAGGTCCAGGCCGATCGGGACGCCGCGCCGGGCCAGGTGCTCTTCGCCTCGCGCTGCGGCTTCTGCCACGGCCGCGACGCCGCCGGTGGCGAAACCGGTCCCGACCTCACGAGCTCGGCGCTGGTGCGCGACGACGTGGGCGGAGACAAGCTCATTCCAGTGATCCGCGATGGGCGTGTCGAAAACGGGATGCCCGGGTTCGCGCTCGGCGCCAGCGACATGGCTGCCCTCGTCTCCTTCATGCACGACCAGCACAAGAAGGCAGAGGCGGCGCCAGGCCGGCGGCGCGGGGTCACACTCGAGGATCTGCAAACGGGAAACGCGGATGCCGGCAAGGCGTATTTCAACGGCGCCGGCGGCTGCGCAGGCTGCCACAAGCCCGACGGCGATCTCAAAGGGGTCGCCACACGGCTGCAGCCGCTCGCGCTCCTGCGGCGGATGCTCTTCCCGACGCGTGGTGAGCGGCCGAACCCCGCAACTGTGACGGTTACGCCCCCAACAGGGCCGACGATCACTGGACGGCTCGTCTACCGCGACGAGTTCACGATCGCCCTGACCGATTCGACCGGCTGGTACCGCTCGTACTCGCTCGATCGCGTTGGGGTGAAGGTGGACGATCCGCTCGAGGCGCACCGGGCGCAGCTGGGCAAGTACACCGACAAAGACATGCACGACGTGCTGGCGTATCTGCAGACATTGCGGTGAGGGAGCGAGCCGTGACACGAACGCGATTCATTGACACGCTCGTGGGGAGCCTGTCGAACCATGAGCTCGTCCTTCGACAAGCTCAGGACGAGCGGAGAGTGCGTGCTGCGCTGGTTGTCGCAATGGCACTCGCGCTGAGCGCGCTTGGCGCCGGCCAGGGAATCGACCACACCGCCATCCTCAAACGCGCGACTGATTCGTGGCCGACCTATCACGGCGACTATTCCGGTCAACGCCACAGTCCGCTCTCGCAGATCACGCCGGCGAACGTCTCGCAGCTGACGCTCGCGTGGGCGTTTCAGACCGGACAGGCCGCGCCGATCAAAGCCACGCCAATCGTCGTCAACGGGATCCTGTATGTCAGCGCGCCCGATCAGCTCTGGGCGATCGACGCGCGAACGGCCCGCCAGGTGTGGCAGTACCGCTACCCGGACAACACCGGCTTTCACATCGGCCATCGCGGTGTCGCCGTCTACAAAGACTCGGTGTACTTGACGACGCCCGACGCGCACCTGGTGGCGCTCGACGCGCGAACCGGCAAGGTGAAATGGAACGTCGAGATCGCGGACGCGAAAAAGGGGTACTGGTCGACGAACGCGCCGCTCCTCGTTCGCAATCACCTGCTGGTGGGCGTCGCCGGCGATTTCGACAACCTGCCCGGCATCCTGACGTCTGTCGATCCCGAGACCGGCAAGACGCAGTGGGTCTTCTACAGCACGCCGCCTCCCGGGACGCCGAATTCGACCAGCGGCGGCGCCACCGGCGGTCAGATGTGGATGACCGGCACCTACGACCCGCAGCTCGATCTCGTGTACGTGGGCACCGGCAACCCGACGCCGGTGCTGAACGGCGACGCGCGCCCCGGCGACAACACCTGGACCAACAGCATCGTCGCGCTCCATCCCGAGACCGGCAGGATGGAATGGGGATTTCAGACGACGCCGCACGATACGCACGATTGGGATGCGGCCGAAGTGCCGGTGCTCGTTGATGGCACGTTCGACGGCGTGCAGCGGAAGATGCTGCTGCAGGCCGGCCGCAACGGCTATTTCTTCGTGCTCGATCGCGCCAACGGCACGAACCTGAAAACCGTGCCGTTCGCCGCCGCCAACTGGGCCACGGGGATCGACAAGGCTGGGCGCCCTATTCCGAATCGCGACAAAGAACCGTCGCGCGACGGACGCCTCGTCGCACCGAACGAGGCCGGCGGCACCAACTATCGATCGCCCAGCTTCGATCCCAACACCGGCCTGTTCATCGTCAGCGCCCAGGACAGCTACGGGATCTATTTCTTCAAACCGGAGCACGGCAACTACGGATGGGCGGGCGCGGACTACAACGTGTACGGACGCGGCGCTCTTCGAGCGATCGACTACAAGACCGGCGCCGTTCGCTGGTCGCACGATCTCGGCGACGGCGCCGCGCCGGCCGGCGTCCTGACCACGGCGTCAGGACTGCTCTTCTCGGGCGACAACAGTGGAAACGCACTCGCGCTGCGCACATCCGACGGCGCCACGTTATGGCATTCAGCGATCGGCACCGTGGGCAATGCGCCGATCACCTACGAGCTCGACGGCCGTCAGTACGTGGTGATGGGTGGCGGTGGCGTCCTGTTCGCATTCGTGCTACCTAAATGAGCATGCACGTTCCTCTAGCGAAGACCGTCACACGCGTGACTCTCTCGGCGCTGCTTGCCGTTCCGCTGGCAGCCCAAAGTGCGGATCGACTGACAGGCAAGAACGTGTCGATCGCGCAGACCACCTTCAAAGGCCGGGCCGCGATCCAGGTCATCGCCACGCCCGAGGCCCCCAATGCCGGGTCGTATGCCGCCGTCAAAGACGTGTCGTTTCGCGACGGCACGATCGAAGTGGATCTGGCGGGCCAGCCGGCCGCCTTTGCCGCCGGCACGGCCGCGCGCGGCTTCATCGGCATCGCCTTTCGACTGCAGGCCGATGGCAGCTACGAGTACATCTATCTCCGGCCCACCAACGGCCGCGCCGACGATCAAGTCAGGCGGAATCACTCCACCCAATACAGTGCGCACCCGAGTTTCGACTTCGCGCGATCGCGGCAGGAGGCTCCGGAAAAGTACGAGTCATACGTTGATTTGGAGCCCGGAGTCTGGACCAAGTACAGGATCGAGATAGAAGGCCGCAAAGCGCGCCTCTTCGTCCACGGTGCGGAGCAACCCAGCCTCATCGTCAACGACATGAAGCTCGAGCCGCGAGAAGGCGCAGTCGCGTTGTGGGTCGGACCAGGGACCGAAGGCTACTTCGCCAATCTGAAGATCACAGCCAAGTAGGTCGCCTGCAGGCTACGGCTTGATCGCGGCCGGCCAGTTCAGCATGACGGTGATCGGCGACGGCGGCGCGCTGCGATCCGGTACGTTGACAAGGAATCGCTTGCCGTCCTTCATTGCGACGTACTGACGCCGATTGGTGTTGGCCGCCAGCGCCACGGTGGTCTCGAACAGCGCCTGGGGGATGCCGGCCTGCAGGCCATCCGCCGCCGCAGTCACCCCCGCTGCCATCAGCACACCATCCAGACCAAGAAAGAACATCTCGCGCCCGTCGCCGCGCCACTGCGGCTGCGTCCCGCCCGCCTTCGACACCTGATACTGGCCTCCCGGTCCCGGGAACGGACGGACGTAGACCTCCTCACGTCCTGACGCGGAAGACGAGTACGCGATCCAGCGGCCGTCCGGCGAAAACTCGGGATGATCTTCCTGCGCAGGAGTCTGCACGAACGCGTACGGCTTCCGATCGCCGCTCATCGGCATGACCCACACGTCGAAGCCGTTCGCAGGGTCGGAGATGTTGCTGAACACGAGGTGCCGGCCGTCCGGCGACCAGCTCGGCATGTAGACGGACGTCTTCGACTCGAACAGCGGCTGTTCGGTCCCGGGCTGCGTCGAGGACACTGTGAATACGTTGAACGCACCCCGGCGGTTCGAGACGAACGCGAGGTTCGCGCCGTCGGACGACCACCCGCCGCCGCCGTCCGATCCGGGATCGAACGTGAGGCGCGTCGGCAAACCGCGCGCCAGGTCCACGATCCACACGTCGCGGTTCGGCGGCGATCCGGCTTCGATGGCCACGGCGAGGCGCCGCTCGTCGGGGCTGAGCGACAGGTTGTTGTAGACCCCTGGCTCGAGCACCGCGCCGAGCACTTTGCCGCTGCGATCCCGCCACGAGAGTTCCGTCGTCGGGGTTCCGGCGCCCTGCAGGTAGGCGATCATGCCATCCGGCGTTCCGCTGGCGCCGGTGGCCGACGAGGTGTCGAGCGCGACGTTGTCGGCGATGGGAAACGCATCGCCGGTGGTGCGGAGCGTACGGACGTCGAACGGCTGCGCCATCAGCGTGCGGCCGCGAACGTGCAGCAGATGCCCGGCGCTGTAGCCGGCGAGGCCCTCGAGCTGAAACAGCGTGACAACGTCCTTCGAAGTCAGCGACCCAATCCTGACGTCAGGCCGCGCGCTGCCGGGTGTAGCCGCGCCGAACACGAAATGATCCCCATCTGGCAGGAAGTATGGCCAGCGATGGGAGACCTCTTTGTCACCAAGCGCGGAGACGGGTTGTGGCTCGCCGCCGGCGGCGGACACCCGCATGAGACCGGTGTTCGTGCCCGGCGCGAACACGATGACGTTGTCCTGATTCCAGGTGCCGCCGCGGCCGACCGGCGCGTCGCACAACACGATGGCCGGGCCGCCGCTCATCTGGATCTTCTTGAGCTTGCCGCCGGCGAAGAATCCGATCCAGCGGCTGTCGGTGGACCAGAACGGCAGGGCCGCACCATCCGTCCCGGCCAACAACCGTCCTACGAGACTGCCGAGCGGACGGACGAAAATCTGCCGCACGCCTTGCGACATCACCAGAAACGCGAGCTGCCGGCCGTCTGGCGACAGGGCGAGCTGGCGGCCCGCAAACGTCATCTTCTCGGGCGCGGCAACTGTGAATTGCACGGGCTCGATCGCCGCCGGCGTTTCGCGAAGATGCACGACTGCGACTGCGGCAGCGGCAACAAAGCCCGCGCCCAGCACGGCGGCCACCGTCCACGCGAGGCGCTGCCGTCGCGGACGAGTGATGGGGACCGGCGCGGCCGTCGTCACGGCCGATCCGCCTTCCGCGATCCAGCGAAGCTGCAGCAGCAGGTCGTGCGCGGTCTGCAGGCGATCGGCCGGATCCTTCGCGAGGCAGGCGGCGATGATGCGATCGAGCCCCGGCGGCGTGAGCGGCTGAACCGCCGACACCGGCTGCGGCTGCCGATCCACGATCGCCGCGATGAGCGTCGCCTGCGTCTTCGCCTCGAACGCCCGCTTGCCCGTGAGCATCTCGTAGAGCACACAGCCGAACGCCCAGATGTCGCTCCGCGCGTCCGCTTCCTGCCCTTCGATCTGCTCCGGCGCCATGTACTGAAACGTCCCGAGGATCGTGCCCTGGGCGGTCAGCGCTGCCGGCGTGGTCGGCATCATGGTCTGACCGCCGGCAACCGTCGACGCCCCCGCTTTGGCGAGGCCGAAATCGAGCAGCTTCGCCTGCGGGGAGCTCGCCGAACCAGCGCTCGACTTCGTCAGCATGACGTTCGCGGGCTTGAGATCGCGATGGACGACGCCGGCGCGATGCGCGGCGTCGAGGGCCGACACGATTTCCATCGCGATGCGCAGCGCGTCGTCGAGCTTCAGCGCGCCTCGCTCGATCCGCGCCGCCAGCGTCTCGCCCTCGAGGTACTCCATCACGAGGAAGGCCGTGCCCTCGTGATCGCCGACGTCATGCAGCGTGCAGACGTGGGGATGCGTCAGCTGGGAGATCGTCCGCGCCTCGCGGTCGAACCGCTCCCGAAACTGTGGATCGGCAGCCAGCTGCTGCGGCAGGACCTTGATCGCGACGGTCCGATCGAGCCGTGTGTCGCGTGCCCGATAGACCTCGCCCATCCCGCCGGCCCCGACCGGCGCAAGAATCTCGTACGGGCCAAGCCGGGCGCCCGGTTGCAGTGACATGTCTGTGTGTGGAGCCGGCTACGATTATAGCTGGTGACGCGTCACCGGGACATCAGCGCGGGCCAGTTGAGCAACACGGTGAGCGCACCGGGCCGTTCCGTGATCCTGACGAGAAACCGCTGACCGTCGGGCCACGGAGCGGCCTCCACGATGAAGGTTCGGTCTCAGGTGCTGCGTGTGGCGTCCGAGGAGAGTCTGCTGCGGCTCACGCGCATGGCGAGGGCAGGACGCTCGGCGCCCGGAGACGCCCAGGACATCGCTTTTCTCGAAGCGCGGCGAAAGCGGTCCAAACCCGGCTCATGACGTTCGTCGTTCGAGGTTCGCCGTGCATCGTGCGCGGTTCGTAGTGCGTTCGTTCAGCGTGAACCGCACGCAGCTACCTCGAACGCCGAAGCTCGAACCCGAACGGAGAACCTCGAACACCGAACGACGAACGTCGCTTTCACACCTGAGGCTTGACAGTGCGCGATCCCATGGCGGCTAGACCGTCGCGCACGCGTTCGAACATCGCGTCCCCGTCGTAGGTGCCGACAATCGCGCCGCCGGAACCCGCGAACTTGGCGCTGGCGCCGCACGCGCGCGCGGTTTCCACCATGTCGATCTGCCAGGGCGGGAGGCGATAGATGCCGCGGCGGGTGTCAAAGTTCCTGTTGATCAGACCGGCCAGGCGCTGAACGTCGCCGGCCAGCAGGGCGTCCCGGCCCTCGGCGGCGAGGCACGCGAACGTCGCCATGGCGTCAACCACCTGCGCGTCGCCTTTTCTGAAACGCTCGCGGATGTTGTTGTGAAAGATCTCGGTCGGCTCGCCCAGCGTTTCGTGATGCGCCACGTACAGCGGCGGCAATAGCGCCGGATCGAGCGGCTCGTACGAGTAGCAGGCGAGACCGCCGACGAGATGCTCGCGGGCTCGATCGAAATCCATGTAGACGAGCCCCTCGTACACCTGAATGACACGATCCTGGAGCCCGACCGTGATGCCGAGCTCCTCCTGTTCGACGAGCAGGACGAACGTCGGCTGCGCCTCGAGCGGAAGCGGGACGTCGTAGAACTCCATCAGACACCGCAGCGTGGCGACGATAATCGCGCTCGATCCGGCGAGGCCGACCTGCCGCGGAATCCTGGTCTCGTAGCGGATCGAGAATTTCCGATCGTGCAGCGCGATCCCGCGTGCGTCGCAGTGCTCGACGAAGCGCTTGATGGTCGCCTTGATCAGCCGGATGCCGCCGTAATAGCCGTGCAGCCGCACGTCGCGTGCGAGCTCGTGCACCGAATCGAACTTCGCGCGGTCGTCGCCGGCGAGGACGATTTCCACCGAGTCCCACTCGTACAACACGACCTCGGCCCAGTAATTGCGGACACTGAAGGAGAGCGTTTTGCCGTTGTAGCCGTCGGAGGGATTGCCGAGCAGGCCCGCGCGCGCGTACGCGCGCTTACGCGTGAGAAACATCTGGTGTCCCGAGTCTGAAATTCGCTGACATTTTCCTGGCGGGGCATCCCGGCTGGCTGCGTTGCTCCTCCCTCAAATATTCGCGATATTCTGGGTCGTCGCGCCTTGCCATCCGGGCGCCGCGCTCAGGAAAATCTGTCATCGAATTTCAGACTCTGGACACCGTGTCAGCATCGCCTGCAGATGGCGTTTCAGCGCCGACCCGTACTTCGGATCGGCGAGCGCGAACTCGACGAACGCCTCGAAGTAGGCCCCGAAGTTCCCGATGTCGTAGCGGCGCTCACCTGGCCGCAAGCGGACGCCAAAGGCGCGGCCGCCGCTTCGGATCACGCTGCGGATCGCATCCGTCAGTTGAATCTCGCCTCTCGAGTCGCGGCGCGTCTTCGCCAGCGCGTCGAAGATCGCCGGCGACAACACGTAGCGTGCGGCAATCGCCAGCCGGCTCGGCGCGTCGCGCATCGACGGCTTCTCCACCAGATCCAGGATCTGGAACACCTCGTCGGTGGCGGACGCCGGCTTCGCGATCCCGTACTGGCTGACCTCGGCTTCCGGTACTTCTTCGAAGGCGATCACCGCCGCCGCGACCTGCTCCTCGAAACACCGGGTCATCCGCTTCACCACGTCGCTCTCGGCGTGCATGCCGATGATCGAGTCGCCGAGCGCGACGACGAACGGGCGATCGCCGACGAACGACTGCGCACAGGCGACGGCGTGGCCGAGGCCGAGCAGCTGCCGCTGGCGCGTGTAGAAGTACTGAACGGCGGCGCGCTCGAACTCGAGCTCGCCGAGCAGCTCCTCCTTGCCGCTCTCGCGCAGCATCTGGATCAGTTCGCCGTTCAGGTCGAAGTGGTTCTCGATCGACGCTTTGCCGGGACCGGTCACGAATACCACGCGCGTCATCCCGACGCGCGTCAACTCCTCGACGACGTACTGCACGACCGGCTTGCGGCCGACGGGCAGCATTTCCTTGGGTTGTGATTTGGTGGCCGGAAGCAGGCGGGTACCCAGACCCGCAACCGGGATGACGGCGATGTCGATGCTCATGAAGGCGCCGCTTGATTCTAGCGCGCCACCGGGGCCGACCCTTCGACGCTCGTCCTGAGCTTGTCGAAGGGCGATCTCAGGGCAGGCACCCGTCGGCCCCTACGACTCGGGGTTATCGCTTCGCCTGATCGTTCGAGGTCGTACCGAACGACGCGGGGATCTCGAACCCGCGGCGATACTCGCGCGTCAGCAGGCGGTCCGCTTCCTTGTCGTTCGACGAACCTCTCCGCCTTGCCGTCGAACTGCAGCGGACGTCCGACGCGATACGCGATGTTGCCCAGGTGCGGCAGCGCCGAGGACATGTGGCCCTCGTAGCACGTCGCAGGTGAGCACCTTGGGATCGCCGGCGCGGATGGCGTCGACGAAGTTCTGATAGTGCGGATACTCGGTCGTCGTCAGGCCCGTCGGCTCGCTCGCCGGATCCGGCGGCGGCTCGGCGCCGGGACCTTTTTCGTTCTTCGGCCCGAAGTACGACTGCCACTTCTTGCCCGCTCTCCTCGATCCAGAGCCAGCCCTTCGTGCCGTAGAACAGGTTGCCGATCTTGACGCTGCCTTCTTCGTTCGTGAAGCCGCCGCGCGTCGCGAACTCGAGCACCGCGCCGTCGGCGTAGTCGAAGAGCGTCGTCAGCGTTCGGGCGTTTCCTGCGACGGCTTCGGCGCCGAAGTAGCCGCCGACCGATCGGATCTTGATCGGATGTTCGTTCTTCTGCAGGCCCCAGCGCGCGATGTCGAACTGGTGCGGTCCCTGGTTGCCGCTGTCGCCGTTGCCGTAGTCCCAGTGCCAGTGCCAGTTGTAGTGGAAGCGATTGCGGTTGAACGGCCGCTTCGGCGCGGGACCGAGCCACAGGTCGTAGTCGACCTTCGACAGGTACTGCTCGTCGTAGGTCGGCTCGTAGCGTCGTCGACGAGCGCGTTCAGCTCGTACTGTTCACCGGGCTTCATCGGACCGTCGGGGTACTTGCCGATCGACGGGCGCGGCTTGAAGCAGAGGCCGCGCGCCATGTAGACCTTGCCGAGGCCGCCTTCGTGAATGAACTTGATCGCGTCGCTGCACGGCCGGCCGGCTGCGGTTCATGGTGCCGACCTGCACGATCTTGTTGTAGCGCGCCGTCGCCTCGACCATCTTGCGGCCTTCCCACACGGTGTGCGACGAGGGCTTCTCGACGTAGACGTGCTTGCCGGCCTGCAGCGCCCAGATCGTGGCGAGCGCGTGCCAGTGGTTCGGCGTCGCGATGACGACGGCGTCGATGTCCTTGTCGTCGAGCACGCGGCGCAGATCCTGGACGAAGCCCGGCTTGAACGTCGCGACGTCACTCAGGCGCTCGTCGTTGATGCGCTCAGGCGCCAGGTTCGCGTCGATGTCGCAGAGCGTCTTGATCTCGACGTTCTTGAGCCGGGCGAAACCGCGCTTGAGCGCGTTGCCCTGGCCGCGGATGCCGATGCTGGCCGTGACGACGCGATCGTTGGCGCCGAGGACGCGGCCGCCGACGTGTGGCGCAGCCTGCAACCGCGCCCGGACAGAAGACCGCCGCCGACCGCGAACCCGCCGCCACCGCCCGACGCGGGTCGCCGAATTCGCGCCGTGAGATGCCGTCTGGTCGTGTCGCTGTTCAGCCACGATGCTCCTTGTCGTGTCAAGAACGCGAAGACCGCCAAGACCGCTAAGCGGGTGACGTTCAGTCGGAATCGTAACACCGACTCGGTGGTAGGATTCGCCGAAAGGAGATGCCAATGGCCACCCTCTCGACGCCAGTTCTTCGGTCGGACTCGCGGCAACGGCGGCCTGGCCTCTGCTCAGCCGGGTGGCCGGCGCCTCGACGGCGGCACCCGCCCCGGCGCAGGGCAGCCCGCTGAAACTGGGCGTGGCCTCCTATTCGATGCGCGAGTTCACGCTCGATCAGGCGCTCGACATGGCCAAGAAGCTCGGCGTGACGCACATGACGTTCAAGGACGTCCACGTGCCGCGCACCGATCCGCCGGAGAGCCACCCGCGCGCTGCGCGCGAAGATCGAGGCGGCCGGCATCACGATCATGGGCGGCGGGACGATCACGATTCCCAACGATCCCGTCGCAGATCAAGAAGGAGTTCGAGTACGCGAAGAACGCAGGCTTCCCGCTGATCTACACGGATCCGGAACCGGCCGCGCTCGACACGATCGAGCAGATGGCGAAGACCTACGACATCAGGTCGGCGATCCACAATCACGGCCCCGAGGACAAACGCTGGCCGCGCCCGCAGGATGCCTACGCCGCCGTGAAGTCGCGCGACAAACGGCTCGGCCTGTGCATCGACATCGGCCACACGCATGCGCACCGGCACCGATCCCGTGCAGGCGTGCCGCGAATGCCGCGATCGCCTCTACGACATGCACGTGAAGGATCTGGTGGTCGAAGACGCGACAAGGATAGCCAGGTCGAAGTCGGCCGCGGCGTGATCGACTTCCCCGGCGCTGTTCAAGACGCTGATCGAGATCGGCTATCAGGGCCAGGTCGGGCTCGAGTACGAGATCAACGCGAAGGATCCGCTGCCCGGCATGATCGAGTCGATGGCGTACATGCGCGGCGTCCTCGCCGCCGTGACGACTTAGACTGGTGCGCTCCGCTCGTCCTGAGCCTGTCGAAGGACGAGCGCCGTGCTCGTGGTTCGACAAGCTCACCACGAGCGATTTGGGGAAGGTTTCTTCGTCCAGGAGGTTCGATGACTCGCTCCCGCTCGGCGATGCTGTCTGCGTTGGCCTTCGTCGGCTTCGGCGCGCTCGTCGTCGCGCAGCCGCCTCCGGCGCGGCACCCCGCCGCCAGCAACCCGCATCTCGGCAGCCGCGAGTCGATCCGCGGCGGCATGGGGATCTATCGATTGCGCTGCGGCGACTGTCATGGACTCGACGCCACGGGCTATCGCGGCCCCGATCTGATCGCCGCCATGTCCGGCCTGGCCGACGAGCGGATCTTCGACACGATTCGCAAGGGCGTCCCCGGGACTGAAATGACGCCGGCATCGAGCGAAATGATCGACGAGGACATCCTGAAGGTCATCGCGTATCTGCGGAGCATGAGCGTCGCGCCGCCGGAGCGGCCGATAGGCAACGTGGCAAACGGCGAGCGGCTGTTCACGCAGCAGTGCGCGTCGTGCCATCGCGTGGCCGGCCGCGGCGGCCGCCTCGGCCCGGATCTGACGCGCGTCGGCGTTCAGCGATCGCACGCCGCCCTCACCCGCGAGATCCGCACGCCGTCCGAGTGGGTCTCCCCCGCGTTTGAAACCGTCACCATCGTCACCAAAGAGGGCCAGCGCGTGCGCGGCGCGAAGAAGGCGGAAGACGTGTTCAGCATCCAGGTGATGGACACGCGCGAGCGCATCCAGGGCTATCGGAAATCGGACCTGCGGGAAGTGATCTACGAGAAGCCCTCGCTGATGCCGGAGTATCCGGCCGCGCGGTTGAACGACGGCGACCTGACCGACATCGTCGGCTATCTGGGATCGCTGCGCGGCGAAGCGGGCGCCGCCCCGACCGCGGCGGGCGCAGTCGCCGCGACGCCGATCACCAACAAGGATCTGATCGACGGACTGAAGGATCCGACGCGCTGGCTGTCCTACTCGGGCACCTACGACGGGCAGCGCCACAGTCCCCTTACGCAGATCACGCCGGACAACGTCGATCGACTGACGGCGCAGTGGACGTTTCAGACGGGGCAGCTCGGAAGCTTCCAGACAACGCCGCTCGTGCTCGATGGCGTGTTGTACGTCACCGGGTGGAACAACACCGCGTGGGCGATCGACGCGCGATCAGGGCGCGCCATCTGGCGCTATCGCCGCAACCTCCCCGAGGAGCTGAAGCTGTGCTGCGGCGCGGTGAACCGCGGGTTCGCGGTGCTCGGCGATCGCCTGTTCATGTCCACGCTCGACGCGCATCTCGTCGCGCTCGACATGAAAACGGGCACGCCGCTCTTCGACGTCGAGCTCGCGGAGCACACGCAGGGCTACTCCGCCACCGTCGCGCCGCTCGTCGTGAAAGACAAGGTCATCGTCGGCGTCGCGGGGGCCGAGTACGGCATCCGTGGGTTCATCGACGCCTACGACGCGAACACCGGCAAGCGCGCGTGGCGTTTCTACACCGTGGCCGGACCCGGCGATCCAGGTGCGCGCACCTGGCCGCAGGGCACCGATGCCTACCTGCGCGGCGGTGGCTCGATCTGGGTGACCGGCACCTACGATCCCGAGCAGAACCTGATCTTCTTCGGCACCGGCAATCCGGGCCCCGACTACTACAGCAACGTCCGCGAGGGCGACAACCTGTACACGGCGTCGCTCGTGGCGATCGACGCCGACACCGGCGAACGGCGCTGGCACTATCAGTTCACGCCGCACGACGTCCACGACTGGGACTCAACACAGGTGCCGGTGCTCGGCGAGCTGACGATCAACGGCCAGCCCCGCAAGGTGGTCATGTTCGCCAACCGGAACGGCTTCTTCTACACGATCGATCGCGTCACCGGCAAAGTGATCGTGGCCAAGCCGTTCGTGGAAACCACGTGGGCCAAGGAGATCGACCTGACCAGCGGCCGGCCGATGCTGCTGCCGGGCCACACGCCCGACGAGGACGGCAACAAGACGTGCCCCGACCTCAGCGGCGGCACCAACTTCATGTCGCCGTCGTTCGATCCGACGACGCGGCTGTTTTTCGTGACCGCACGCGAGACGTGCGCGGTGTATTACGCGTACGATCAGAAGTTCGTCCCCGGCGAGGCGTACACCGGCGGCGGCCAGTCGCGGCCCCGCGACCAGAAGAACTTCGGCGCCCTCCGCGCGATCGATCCGGTCACTGGCCAGGTGAAGTGGGAGTTCCGCTACACGTCGGTGTCCGCAGCAGGCGTGCTCAGCACTGCATCGGGCCTCGTGTTCACGGGCGACGGCGACGGCAACATCATGGCGTTCGACTCGCGCACCGGGAAGAACCTGTGGCACTACCAGCTCGGGGTCTCGATGCGCTCCACCGCGGGAACGACCTACATGCTCGACGGGAAACAATATCTGCTCGTCCCGTCGGGCAGCATGTTGACCGCATTCGCGCTTCCGCAGCAGCGTTGAGTCAGCGCACTCGCGCTGTCATCGGCTCTGCCGCGGCGCAACCATTTTGGTGATGCGGCCAACGCTCGTGTCGCCGGCGTAGAGGTTGTCCTGCTTGTCCATCGCCCAATAGCTGGCTTCGATGAACTGACCGGTTCCGATACCCATGCCGTTGCCGATGGCACCGAGAACCCTGCCGTTACGATCCAGCTTCAGGAACTGGCCATCCTGACCACTCGCCATCCATGGCTGGCCGTGCGAGTCGAAATAGAGCGCGCACACGAGGTTTCTCATTTGCATCGTCTTGAGGAAGGTGCCATCTCCGGAATAGACGACGATCCGATATTCCTCGCGGTCGCCGATCCACACATCGCCGTTTGTCGGATCGACGGCGAGCCCGTGCGCCGAGCTGAACTTGCCCTGGCCAACCTCGTTGCCGTGCCATTGATTGATGAACTTGCCGTTCCGATCGAGGTGGACGATCCGCGCGGAGCCGAGATTGTTGGCCGGGTCGTCTGAATCGGTATCGTTGGGGCTCTCGTTCGCGTGGCCCTCGGCGATATAGACGTCACCATTCGGCGCGAAAGCGATCATCACCGGCTGCCACAGTAGTCGTTGTTCTTTGGCTTCGTTCCAATCTCCCCTTCGTCCCGGCTCGCCAATGGTCAACAGCAGCTTGCCCTCTGGACTGATTTTCATCACCGTGGCGCCGTTCGCGGCGGTAATCCAGACATTGTCGTCGGCATCGACGGCCATCCCGTGCGCCTTGTCCTGGAAGCCGATCGCCTCGGGGGCGACCTGCAGGATCAGTTTGTCATTCGGATCGAACTTGAACAGCTGCGGTCGCCCGGCGTCTGCGCGCTGCAAGGCCCAGAGATTTCCCTTCGAGTCGAGGGCGACGGCTGGAACACCACCAAAGCCGGAAGGCAACACATAAGGGTAGGTAAACGTGTACCCCATCGTTTGTTTCCACTGCACACGCTGCAATGACTGGCGCGTCCGGCCCAGCCGGTTGCCGCACACCGGCGAACGTCTGCATGGGGGCGTCCCTCCGGCGACCGGCCCGGGAGGCGCGCTGACAGCGGTGTCGCCAGCTGCGCCGCGGCCACTCCCGTCATTGCGGGCTGGAACGGTGACGCGTCCGCTCGGATCGACGATGGTTCGTCCGCCGGGATCGGGGAACGATCCCTGGAGAAACCACGCCGGTGTCCCGCCGATGGCCGGGCCCTCGGTCGGCGGCTGAGACTCGGAGAATCCCAGAGTTCCACTCAGAATCACGCCGATTGCCAGGGCGCCGCCTCCAGCGAAATTCCGTCTCTTCATTTCAACCTCCCTGCGTGACCGACGCTATCGTACGATGTCGGGCCATGAAGACACAGACACTCGCCCTGCTGCTCGTGACAGCCGCGGCGGCCAGCTCCATCGCCACCCTGGTCGCACAGAAACAGGTGCAGAAGTCGACGGTGTACGACTGGTCGACCGCCGACACCAAACCCAACGACTGGGGTGCCGTCCGCCAGGTGATGCGGACGCCGACGCCGACGCTCGACGAGCTCGAGATTCACATCTCGACGCTCCAGCCAGGCAAATCGTCGCACGCGCCGCATCAGCATGTGAACGAGGAACTGCTGATCGTCAAGGAGGGGACGCTGGATACATTTCAGAGCGGCGTGACCCGACGCGTGGGTCAAGGCGGGATCATCTTTCACGCGTCGAACGAGCCCCACAACGTGACCAACGTCGGCACGACGCCGGCAACCTACTTCGTGATCAACTGGACGGTTCCAGGTAGCAAGTGATCAGCGGTGGCGATTTCAGAGTTCAGATTTCAGAGTTCAGACTTATTGCAGATTGGTCGAATTCAGATTCGCGCCAATCTGAACTCAGCCAATCTGAAATCAATCTGAACTCTGAAATCACTCTTGTCCAAATTAGCCGTACACGAAACAGGGATTGAGCGCGCCGCGTATGATGCTGATGCAGTTACCACACTTCATCAGATCACCGTGGAGGCCAACCCCTGTGACGAGATTCTGCAGCATCTTCAATCAGTTGCTCCAGTTATTTCCGCGCACCGAGTTTCAGGGCGCCGTTCAGGCGACACAGGCGGAGCGGCATGCGCGAGGCTTTGCGTGTTGGGACCAATTCGTGGCGATGCTGTTCGCCCAACTCGGGCGCGCGCATTCGCTGCGCGAGATCTGCGGCGGCTTGGCGAGTTGCGAGGGCAAGCTGGCCCATCTCGGGGCGGCGGCGCCGCGCCGATCGACCCTCGCGTACGCCAATGCGCATCGGCCCTGGCCGCTCTATCAAGCCGTGTTCTATCAGGTCCTGGCGCGGTGTCGCGAGGTCGCCGGCTCGAAACCATTCCGCTTCAAAAACAAATTGCTCAGTCTCGACGCCACCGTCATCGATCTGTGCGCGGAGATGTTTCCGTGGGCGGTGTTTCGCCGCACCAAAGGCGCGGTGAAGCTGCATTTCACGCTCGATCACGACGGGTACCTGCCGACCTTCCTGGTCATCACCGACGGCAAGCACCGCGAGGGGCCGATGGCCCGGGAACAGCGGTTTCTGCCCGGGACGATCCTGGTCGTCGACAAGGGCTACATCGACTTCGCGTGGTTCGCGGAGCTGACGGCCGCACAGGTCTTCTTCGTGACGCGCCTGAAACGGAATGCCGACTACACGGTCGTCGAGCGCCACGTGCCGCCGCAACACCGGGGCGTCCTGTGCGATCAGCGGATTCGGTTCCGGGGCCCCGTGACGCGGCGGAAATATCCCGATCTGCTCCGGCGCGTCGTCGTCCGCACGGCCGACGGGCAACGCCTGGAATTCCTGACCAATCGCCTGACGCTCGGCGCGTCCACGGTGGCGCGGGTGTACAAGGACCGGTGGCAGATCGAACTGTTTTTCAAAGCCTTGAAACAAAACCTGCGGGTGAAGACGTTCGTCGGGACCTCCGCCAACGCCTTGCAGATTCAAATCTGGACCGCGCTGATTGCGTTGCTCGTCCTGAAGTACTTGCAGCTGAAAGCGCGCTTCGGCTGGTCGCTCTCGAATCTGGTCGCGCTGCTCCGGATGAACCTCTTGGTCTATCGCGACCTCTGGACCTGGCTCGACGAGCCGTTTACCAGTCCGCCGGCGCTCGCCGCCCCCGTCCAAGGTGCGCTGGCGTTCAGCTAATTCGGACAGCATCCTCGGAGGTGTCGATTGCGTCGTGACTCCAGACAGCGAGATTGCCGCCGAAACTGTGGCGCGCTCCACTCCGTTCACGGCTAATTTGGACAGCACTGCTCTGAAATCTGAAATCCGCAGCGTCACAGCCGCGGGATCGACAGGCCGCCGTCGACGTGGATGATCGTCCCCGTCGCGTACGGCACGTCGCCGCGGACCAGAGCGGCGACGGCCTTGCCGACATCCTCCGGCTCACCCCACCGTCCTTCCGGAATCAACCCATCGGCGATGCGGCGGTCGTACATGTCGCGCACGCCGGCCGTCATGTCCGTGGCGATGACGCCGGGCCGCACCTCGAAAACCGGAATGCCGTCCGCGGCGAGACGTGCCGCGAACAGCCGCGCGGCCATCGACAAGCCGGCCTTGCTCACGCAGGTACTCACCGCGATTGGGCGACACCATCTCGGCTGACACCGACGTGACGAAGACGATGGAGGCCGCGAACGAGGGATCGGGGCGACGCCGCTGGACCTGATCGCGCGCGATCGCCTGCGTGAGGAAGTACGGTCCCTGCAGGTTGGTGCGGATCACTTCTTCGAAGCTCTCCTCGGTCGCCTCGAGCAGATCCAGGCGGGCGCGAGGAGCACGCCCGGCGTTGTTCACGAGTGCGTTCGGGATGCCAACGGCCGCGCGCGTCTCGCCGAGAATGCGTCCGCGATCGTCATGCCGGGAAAGATCGCCGCGCACATAGTGCACCCCTACGCCGAACGCGCGCAGCTCGTCGAGCACGGCGCCGACCTCAAGGTGTGGTCGCCTCCCGCCGAGCGCTAGCGTCCAGCCTTCGCGCGCCAGGGCGCGCGCGATGCCCAGCCCGATGCCGCGCGTGCCGCCGGTGATGAGGGCGCTTTTCATAGGTGTGGGCTTCAGCCCTGCAGGTTCCGCCCTTCGATTGAAGGGCTGCGCCACTTTTCCTCCGGTCCAAAGAACGTGAAGTACGGCGCACCCTCGGCGAGGCGCTTCACATAGAGCGCCGCCTCGCGCGCGTGGTAGTCGCCCCACTGGCTCGACTCGCCCCGCGGAATCTTCGATCCTGGCGGCACGTGGTCCCACGCGTTCGGCCGGTGATAGATCGAGTGCAAGAGCAGTCCCTGATGGTGATCTTCCCCGCTCAGATAGGGCTCGCCAAGGAGCGTGTCGAGGACGCGCAATCCCGCCTGCTCGTAGCGGTCGGCGCCGTCCGCGTCGCCGCGGCGCGAGGCCACGCGGCCGAGCCGCAGGAGTCCCTGCGCCGCGATCGCCGCCGCCGAGCTGTCCACGGGCTCGTGGTCGTTGAACGGATCGGCATCGCGATCGCCCCAGCCATCCATCTTCACGAGGCCAGGCGCGCCGCCGTCCCAGTACGGCACGCCGTCGGCCGCGGCGATCTCGATATAGCGATCGCAGGTCGCGCGCGCGGCGTCCACGAGCACGGCGTCGACGTCCGCCCGGCCGCCGCACGGCGCGAGCGCGTCGTCGGGCACCGTTTCCACGAATTCGATTTGCTCGGCGAACCCGAGCATCGCCCACGCGAGACCGCGGGTCCACGTGCTGAACGGCGAGTAGCCCTGCTGTGTGCTCGGACCGCGATACGAGCCGTTGGCGACATTGAACAGGCTTTCGTGCGCAACGCGGCCGCGGACATCGTAGCCGTCGCGCCCGCGCCCGAAGTACACGTTGTAGCGGGCGGTCGCACGCGCGTGCTGCACCAGCCGCACGAGCACGTCGATGCGCTCGTCCTGCTCCCCCATCAGCGGCTGCCCCAGCCGGTGCGCGAGCGCCAGCGCGCGGAGCGATCGGATCGTGTCGACGAACAACGAATGCGCGCCGTTGAACGAGTGGATGAACCCGCCGTCGGGCAGGCGCGTCCAGCGCGCCGCCTGCACGGCTCCACTCACCTTCAGCGCCAGCTCGTAGGTCCGCTGCTCCCCGTCGGAGGCGTCGAATCGATGTTCGCGCGCGAGGCGCCAGAGATTGCCGTAGGTGCTGACGTTGTTGAAGCCGTGGTCGTGGACGCCGACGTGGGTGAGGTGCGGCGCCATGCGCTCGATCGTGCGCGCTGCGGCCAAGCTCGAGAAACTCGCCGTCGCCGGTGGCGTCGTACTGCAGCAGGGCCGATCCGAATTGGAATCCCTGCGTCCACTCCGTCCACCCGCGCGAGCGATAGCGCCCGTCGACGGTGAAGACCGGCGCGCCCTCCTCGGGCCGCCAGGCCTCTTCGATCGAACGGATCTTGTGCGCGGAGAGCTCGAACAGCCGCGCGATCTTCGGCAGCAGCTCGCGCGGCGAGCGACGGCGATCGACGCGGATCATCGCTTCAGGAAGCCGCTCGCCTTCAGCCAGTTCGCGAGCAGCCGCGGCCATTCGGCCAGCGCCGGATCCTGCATGCCCAGACCGGTGCCGTGCGGGCCATCCTTGAAGACGTGCATCTCGGCCGGCACGCCCGCCTTCCGCAGCGCGAGGAAATAGGCGACGGCGTTCTCGACCGGCACGACGGTGTCGGCGTTGGTGTGGTAGATGAACGCGGGCGGCGTCGACGCGGTCACCTGCGTTTCACTCGACAGGCTGCGCGCGAGCGCCGGGTCCGGCTTGTCGCCGAGCAGGTTGGTCTTCGAGCCCTGATGGGTCCACGGCTCGATGAATGAGATCACCGGATACCCGAGCACGGCGAAATCCGGCCGGCTGCTGGCACGATCGATCGGATCCGCGGCGTCGGCCGTGCCGCTGTCGAAATGCGTCGACGCCGAGGAGGCGAGATGACCGCCGGCGGAGAACCCCATCATGCCGATGCGATCGGGCGCGATGTGCCACTCGGCAGCGCGGGAACGCACCAGCCGAATCGCGCGCTGCGCGTCGCCGAGCTCGATGGGATGGTGATATTGCGGGCCGAGCCGGTAGCGCAGCACGAACGCCGCGATGCCGAGCGCGTTCAGATAATTCGCCGGCGCGCGCCCCTCGTTGTTCATCGACAGCCGCGCATAGCTGCCGCCCGGCGCGATGATCACCGCGGTCATCGGCCCGGTTGTATTCGGCGGCATGTAGATCGTCAGCGCCGGCTTGTCGCGGTCGTCCGTGCCCAGCGCGCCCGGCGCGCCATTCGGCCACAGCAGGATCGTCTGCGGCTCCTGCATGAGCGGCGGCGCCGGCGGCTGCGTAAGTCCCGCGCGAGCGACGAGCAAGAACGCAACGACTACCAGGGCCCGCTGTGCTCTTCCCATCCTGCCCTTCCCGCCTTTCCTGCCCTTCCTGCCCTACCGCGAAACCCGCGCCGTTCCGCCCTTCATGACCCGCTCGACGTCGGCCAGCGTGGCCATGCTCGTATCGCCCGGAGTGGTCATCGCCAGCGCGCCGTGAGCCGCGCCGCAGTCCACCGCCCACTGCGGGCCGCGGTTCGTCATCAGCCCGTAGATCAGGCCGGACGCGAAGGAGTCGCCACCGCCGATGCGATCGAGAATCTCGAGGTTCTCGCGCGCCGGCGCTTCGAAGAAGTCGCCGTCCGACCAGCAGATGGCCGACCAGTCGTTGACCGTCGCCGTCTTCGCATGGCGGAGCGTCGTCGCTACGAGCTTGAGGCTCGGAAATTCGCGGACGACCCGCTGGATCATCGCCTTGAACCGATCGATGTCGAGCTCGGCAAACTGGCTGGAGACGCCCTCGACCGCAAACCCGAGCGCGGCGGAAAAGTCCTCCTCGTTCCCGATCAGCACGTCGACGAACGGGACGAGACTGCGATTGACGGCAATGGCGCGGGCGTGGCCGCCCGACGCGCGCCACAGGGATTCCCGATAGTTGAGATCGAACGACACGATCGCCTGGCGCTTCTTCGCGCCTTCCATCGCCTCGCGGGCCACGGCGGGCGTCGTGTCCGACAGCGCGCAGAAGATGCCGCCGGTGTGGAGCCAGCGCGCACCGTCACGCTCGAAAATTGCCGGCCAGTCGATGTCGCCGCTCTTGAGCTGCGACACTGCGGTGTGCCCGCGATCCGAGCAGCCGACGCCGGCGCGGATCCCGAATCCGCGCTCGACGAAATTCAGCCCGTTCCGCGTTTCCCGCCCCACGCCGTCGTACCGCACCCATCGCACGTGCGATTGATCGACGCCGCCCTGGTAGATCAGATCCTGCACGAGCCGGCCGACAGGATTGTCGGCAAACGCCGTGACGATCGCGGTCTCCATCCCGAAGCAGCGCTTCAGGCCGCGCGCGACGTTGTACTCGCCGCCGCCCTCCCACACACGGAACTCGCGCGCCGTATGAATGCGCCCCTCGCCCGGATCCAGACGGAGCATGACCTCGCCAAGCGCGACGAGATCCCAACGGCGATCGTCTTTCGAAGGAACCGGCAAAGTCATCGCAATCGCGTGTCTCCGTGTCTCCCAAATCTGAACTCTGAAATCTGAACTCTGAAATCCCCTACCGCCCCAGCCACCCGCCGTCGACTGCGAGGACATGACCGTGCACGTACCGGGCGGCCGGTGACGAGAGGAAGACCACCGCCCCGGCCAGGTCCTCGGGCTGTCCCCAGCGGCCGGCGGGAATGCGATCGAGAATCTGACGGCTGCGCACCGGGTCGCTGCGCAGCGTGTCGGTGTTGTCCGTCTCCATGTAGCCGGGCGCAATCGCGTTCACGTTGATGCCCTGTGACGCCCACTCATTGGCCAGCGCCTTTGTGAGTTGAGCCAGGCCACCCTTCGCCGCCGCATAGGCCGGCACGGTGATGCCACCCTGAAACGCGAGCAGCGACGAGATATTGACGATGCGTCCGCCATTCCCCGCGGCAATCATATGCCGACCGGCGGCGCGCGCGAGCCGGAACGCGCTCGTGAGGTCCACTTCGAGCACGAGATCCCAGTCGTCGTCGCTGTAATCCACGGCCGGCGTCCGACGGATGAGACCGGCGTTGTTGACGAGGACGTCGAGCCGCCCGAGCGCAGCCACGGTGTCGTCAACGAGTCGCCCGGAGACGGCGCGATCGCGCAAGTCGCCGGTCAGCGCCGCGGCGCGGCGGCCGAGCGCCTCGATCCGCCGGCAGGTCTCCGACGGCGATCGCGTGTTGCCGTGCACCGCCACGTCGGCGCCGGCCTCGGCGAGCGCGATCGCCATGGCCGCGCCGAGACCCTTGGACGCGCCGGTGACCAGGGCGACGCTGCCGTCGAGCCGGAAGAGACCGCCGCCCTCCGCCATCAGGACAGGAACTCTTCGCGGATCGGCGTGAACACGTCGATCAGCACGACTTCCTCGTCGAGCATGGTCGCGCCGTGACGGACGTTGGCGGGAAAGTGGAGAACGTCGCCGGCCACGACCACGCGCGCCTCGTCGCCGATCGTGAAACGCGCGCGGCCGCGCTCCACGATGGTCATCTGCTCGTGCGGATGCGAATGTACCGGAGTGGCCACGTGCGGCTGGAGCGTCAGCCGGCACATCATCAGCTTGTGACCGACGATCATCTGGCGGTCGATACCGTCGGCAATCCGCTGCGCGGGCACGTCATTCCACATCGGCTGGCGACCTGTTCTCTCGTCGTTTTCGCGACGCCTTCGATTTGCCACGAAATCACGAAAACACGAAATACGTACAGGTTTCGTGCTTTCGTGTTTTCGTGGCTGATCCATTCACTCGCATCGATTCGACGTCTACGGTTGCTGAATCCCCGGTTTCAATGTCATCTGCCACGTCACCGGCTGACCCGGCGCAATCACGATGTCTCGCGCCTCGTATGTCAGGTGGAGGGGCACCGCGCCTCTGGCGCCGCGGCCGAGTGGGCCGTCGCCCGTCGCCTGAGTGAGACGCGTGACCCGCCATGGGGCGTTGACAGTTACACGCATCGGCGCCCCACCTCCGCCGAGCAGGGTTTCGTCGCCGCTGTCCTCCGCATTCACGTTCGTCGTCGGTACGTACCAGACGCCAGCGACGAACCTGCAACGGCGCCGTTGCCGTGAACGTTTCCTGACGCGCGCAGCGTCGACTCGCCGAGGGTCCAGCGGACCTCGCTCGTCAGTCCGGGATCGACGAGCTGACCGGACTTGGTACCGAGCTGCGCCCATCGGCGCCACACGACGCGGAGTTCGCGTCCATCGGTCGACGGGTGAATCTCGTCGGCGCCGTCTGCGGCCACGATCGTGCGGCCGTCGGCGAGCTCGAGATACGGGACGAGCGCCGGGACGTCGCGTTCCACGGGAACGGCGATGCCGGGCATACCGTGCGGCGCCGGCAAGTAGTCGGCCACGCCGGGCCGCGTGCCGGTCGTGACGGGCAGCGCGAACCGCATGGCGGATGCTCTGCCGGACTACCCACACGCCGGCGACGCGGTCGCCGTCGCGCCGGAAGAACTCGAACCGTGTCGACGAGCGGCAACGTGGGCCGCGCGGGATAGGTCGTCAGCTTCTCGCGCTCGAGCGCGGGCGTCAGCATGCGTGCGCGCGAGGACGGCCTTGCCGAAAAAGCCGGTCGTCTGCTGCCACTCGCGATCGAGCGTGATGTAGCCGATAGTTGCCGCGGCCGAAATCGAACAACGAGAGCAGATGCGTGTCGTCCTTGAAATCGTGACGAAGGTAGTTCCACGCGCGGGCGAACTGCGACACGAGATCGGCGAGCGGCGCAGGACGGAATTCGGGATGCTTCGCGAGGAACGCGACGATCTCGAGGGTGTCCAGGTAGCTGACGATCGCCGAGGCTGCGTCCCCACGGATAGCCGTAGCCGTCGTCGCCGTCGACGAGGTCCCACCAGAGCTTCATCTGCGTGGTGAGCGACGGCCGGAGGGTCGCGAGGATGTCCGGCCGATTCGCCTGCGCCGCGGCGTCCCACACGTATCGCGCGTACTCGTTCGAGTAGCGATCGAAGCGGCCCGTCGGGCGGCGCGTCGTCCGAGTACAGCCGGCCGTCGCGCGAACGGCTCGACCGCGCGATCGATCAGCGCGTCGAGCGGCGCGCGGTCGCGCGTGAGGCCCAGGCGATAGCCGATCGCCGCCACGCGCGCGGCGACGCCGAGGTAGTTCTCGGCGAGATCGATGACGCGACGGTTGACGGGATCGTAGAAGCGCTTGACGTCGAGCAGCGCGCGCCACTCGTCGCGCTCGGCTCGGCGACAGCTGCCTGCCACACGGCGTTGCGATCGAGGTTCTCGCCGAAATGCTGGAGCGCCAGCGCCGCGTACATCTGCGAGAACGCCTTGCTGCCGGCGCGCGCCTCGATGAGGCCCATGCGCGCCGATCCACGGCGCGACGTCGCGGTCGCCCAGTGTCGCCGCGCCTGCGTGCTGTGCGCTCGGCCGCGAGCGCGCGCATGAACGTGCCCCACGAGAACTCGCCCACCGTCTTCGCGCGCCGAGCACGCGGTCGGGCGGTGGATCGAGCGTCGGTATCGCCGCGAAGTGTGCCGACACCTCGCGGAGCAGGAACTGATCGATCTCCGCCGCCAGCGCCCTGACGTCGCGCGGCGCGGTATCGTCGAGCCGCGCGCAGCGAGACAAGACACAAAAAGGCAGCAAACGCAGCCGCGACATATCCGACGTGACCGGATCTGCCACGAAGTCTCGAAGACACGAAGAGCTTCATATTCTTCGCTGTTTTCGTGTCTTCGTGGCTGATCCACTGGCGTCAAGCTAGAACGACACTCGTCCGCCGAGCTGAATCCTGCCGCATGTTCCGCGCGCTGCGGATCTTCCCGAACGTCGCCGGCGCGTGCGAGGTTCGTGCCCGGGTTGATCAGGTTCACGATGTTGAAGACGTTCGTCGCCTCGATGCGGAACTGGAACATCGATGCGGCCCTTCAGCGGGATGTCGCGGAAGATGCCGAGATCGACGTTGCGATAGCCGGGTCCGTCGATGATGCTGCGCCCGGAGCTGCCGTTGGTGCCGAGCGCCGGGTTCGGCGAACGCCGCGACGTTGAACCAGCCCTCGATCACCTGGTCGCGCGGACGGCCGTGATCGAGCTCCGGGTCGCCGACCAGATCGGCGCGATCGTTGGTGAGGCCGTCGAGATTGCGATCCTGCCCGGCGCCGATCGTGAGCGGCGTTCCGGTCTGCAGCGTCGACGATCGCCGAGACGGTCCAGTCCTGCGCCAGCCGCCGCACCGTCGACGACGAGTCCTTGAAGTAGTCGATCTTCCAGACGCCCGACAGCACGAAGCTGTGCGTGCGATCGGTCGAGTTCCGCGCCGCGCTCGTCGCCGAGCCGCGTCGCGTTCTGCACGCCGGGCAGGCCGCCGCCCTGGAAATCGACGTCCTCGTAGCCGCGGCCGAACGAGTAGTACGCCTTGCCCGATAAGACGCGTGCCGCGGCGTTCGGCGCTCAGCTGCAGCCCGTTGTAGTCGCTGCCGAAGATCGACGACAGCACGTTCGCCGCGGCCGATCGTGCCGGGCAGATACGGCCGCCGCGTGTTGACGTTCGCCGCCGTCGCGGTCGGCGTCGAACACCGGATAGTTGTTGTCGACGCCTGCCGCGAGATTGCGCGCGAACGCCCCGACATACGACGCGCTCACGCTGAAGCTGCGCCCGAGCTCCTTCTCGACCGTGAGGTTGGTCTGATAGCTGAGCGGCCACACGAAGTCGAGCGACGGACCGAACACCTGCGCCGGCAGCGTGAACCGCGGCGACCCCGGCGTGTAGTTGAACGGAAACGGACCGACGCCGCCGGGCAGATTGCGATAGGGATCGGACAGCGTGAAGACGGTGGGAAACGACTGGCGAACGGTGAACGGCTGATTGTCGGCGGTGGTGTTCCACTCGTTGCCGGTGATGCTGCCGTAGAACATGCCGAACGCCGCGCGCACGGCCGTGCGGCCGTCGCCCTTCGGATCCCAGGCGATGCCGAGGCGCGGCGCGATGTTGTTCAGGTCGGTCTTGACGATCCCGCGGCTCACGCCGGTGTCACCGGGAAACAGCAGGCCCACCGGCGCGGTCGGGTTGATCACCGACTTCTGCCCCGGCACGAACGCCAGCTTGCGATCCTGCGGATCGGTGAACGGAAACTGCAGATCGTAGCGGACGCCGAGGTTCAGCGTGACGCGCGAGTGGATGCGGAAGTCGTCCTGCGCGAACGCGCTGATGTAGGCGCCGTTGTCGGTCTTCCGCACCGGCGCGTCCTGCGTCATCGTGGCCGGGAGGCCGAGCAGAAAGTCCGCGTAGGCGTTGCCTGGCGCACCGCGGTCTTGCTGCCGTTGAAGGTGAACACGCCGTAGTTGTCGAGCAGCGTGTCGTGGACGATCTCCTCGTACGAGCACGTCGCCGCCCAGCTTGAACGAGTGCTTGCCCGTGGTGATGGTGACGCGCATCCTTGATGCCGATGTAGTTGCTGCCGGCGTCGGGCCCGGCGATCGCCGTCTGGCCGGTGAAGAAGCCGGTGACGGTCAGCCGCGGCAGCGTCGGATCGCCCTGAATGCGTGAACTTCGAATTCAGATCCCCGAGCGATGTCGTCGGATTGTTGACGCGGGCGCCGAACTGGCGCACGTAGGTGCCGCGCAGCTGATTGATCATGTTCGAGCTTCATCGTCCAGGTGTGCGTGGAGTTGATGTTGTGCTGCGTCCACTGGAAGTCGCGATCGACCCACGGGATGTTGCCGGTGCCCGTCAACGGCTGCGTGTCGACGCCCGTTCAGGAAGAAATAGCTGACGGCGACGGACTGCGTCGCGGACAGCTGATGATCGAGCTTCAACGTCGTCTCGTCGGTGCGCAGCGGATCCGGCGCGCGGACTTCGTAGAAGCTGTTCGGCAGGTTCGACAGCGGCACGTACTTGTCCTGAATCGTCTTCGCCGCGATGTCGAAGCGGCTCGCCGGAATGACGTTGCCGGGGAACGGGAGACCAGTCAGCGGATCGTTCGGCTTGCGCGTCGACTGCGAGAAATCGCCCGCACGCTCGAGCGCCGTCGGCACCACCGCCGTGTTGCGATAGTAGGTTTCCTCCTGCCGCAGCCGCGAGATAGCTGACGAAGAAGAACGTCTTGTCCTTCGCGAGCGGACCGCCGAACGCGCCGCCGAACTGATTGCGATCGAGCGGATCGTTGGTCGCCGGCGTTCCGGGCGGCGCCCAGCGCGGCGAGTTCAGCTTCTTGTTGCGGAAGAACTCGAACGCGGCGCCGTGCAGCACGTTGGTGCCCGATTTCGTCACGACGTCGACGACGCCGGCGGAGTAGCGTCCGTACTCGGCCGAGTAGCCGTTGGTCAGCACGCGGAATTCCTGCACGGCCTCAGGGTTCGGCGCCGGATTTCCGGTGCCGCGCAGGCCCGCGGTGTTGTTGCCGCCGTCGAGTTGAAAGTTGACCGTGCCCATCTGCGCTTTGCCCGAGCCGTTGATGCGTCGTCAACTGCTCCGGCCCGCCCAGCGAATTCGAGTTGTCGTTGCTGGTGACGCCGCCGGTGAGGCTCAGCAGCGTGTAGAGATCGCGGTTGACGAGCGGCAGGTTCAGCACGTCGTTCTGGCCGACGGTTCTCGAGAGCGATGCAGACGAGGTTTCGACCAGCGGCGAATCGCCGACCACGGTGAGTGTTTCATCCAACGTCGCCGAGCTCGATCGGTCGCGTCCACTCTCGCGTTGCGGCCGACTTCGAGCACGATGCCGGTCTGCGTGAACGTTCTTGAAGCCAGGCAGCGTGACCACGACCATGTAGTTGCCGATCGGCAGCAGGCGCAGCGCGTACTCACCGCTGCTATCGGTCACGGTGTTCCTGGAATACTGCGTGCCCAGGTTGGTTGCCGTGACGGTAGCGCCGGGGACGACGCCGCACTGCGCGTCTTTGACGACGCCCAGGATGGTCCCGGTCGGCGTCTGCGCGACGACCGGACCCGGAACGAACAACGCGAGGAACGCGACGGCAGCCAGCGTCCAACACAGGAATCGGCGAGCGCCGTTCCAACACGGTCGCACGGTGTTTGTTGCCGAGGCGTGGGAGCTGGAGACGCTCCGGTGAACGAAAACAGTTGGAACGGCGCGAGCAGACATATCAGCTCCTTGATCAGGCCACGACCGGGGCGGCAAACGCGGGCGCCGCGACGAGCATGGCGGCGCCGCGCAGACGCGGATGTTCTTCCGCAGATACGGTGACGATGATCGGTCGCCGCCGCCGCCGGCGTGAGCGCACGCTCGGCCAGCGCGGTGCGAACCGTGCTCCCGACGATCTCCCAGGCGGTCGTGATTTCTCCGCCGATGAAGATGCAGTCGGGATTGACGATGTTGACGATCGCGCCGAGACCGAGTCCGAAATAGCGCGCCGACGCCTGGAGCGCCGCGATGGCCTTCGCGTCGCCGGTGCGCGCGCGCGCGATCAGATCGTCGATGGTGAAGCCCGGATCGGCCGCGCCCGTCAGTTCCGGCGCGCGGCCGAAATAGCGCGTCAGCGTCGCGAGATTCGAGATGTGCGCTTCCCAGCATCCGATGGCGCCGCACGAGCAGCGCGGACCATCGATGCTGAGCGGCATGTGCGCGAACTCGCCGGCGATGTTGTGCCGGCCGCGCAGCAGCTCGCCGTTGACGACCACGCCGACGCCGACGCCGTCCGAGACGCTGACGAACACGAGATTGCGGACCGGCGCAGCGCCGGTGCGCGCCTCCCACACCTGCGCCAGTGCGCACGCGCGGCCGGAGTTCTCGACGTGCACCGGCAGCCCGGTCGCCGCAGCGAGCAGGGCGCGCAGCTCCACGTTCCGCCAGCCCAGCGTCGGCGCGTGAAGCACGCGGCCGGTTCCCGGATCGACCATCCCCGGCGCGACGACGCCGATGCCTACGCATTTCCCGGTGTCGGCGGTGCGCGCGTCGAGGAGCCGCCGGATGCGCGCGGCGAGCAGCGTCACGAATCGCCGCGGCTCGCGTACCGTCGCCAGGCTGACAATGTCCGATCGCGGCCGGCCCATCGGGTCGGCGATCATCACGTAGGTCCGGCTGGCGCGAATGTCCACGGCGACACTCGACCGCTGCCGCGCGTTGATGTAGAGCATCGTCGGCTTGCGGCCGCGCGCGGCCTGGCCGGTGGTGCCTTCGACGATGTGCTGGCCGTCGAGCAGGTCCTGGACGATCAGGCCGACGGCGCCGCGTCGCAGCTTCATGCGGCGCGCGAGGTCGGCGCGCGAAATGGGTTGATGGCTGCCGATCAGCGTGAGGGCGATCTGGCGGTTGATGCGGCGCGAGGTGCCGCGGGTCGCGACGTGGAAGCGGTTGGGGTCAATCCGTCGCATTTGCATCACGTTGGGGCAAATATCCCGTCGCACTCCGTGGGCATTTCGGAGGGGTCTGACCCCCGTCGACTCGAAGCGCACCCTATATTGTCTTAACGCGGGACAAAAGATATGCGGGAGGGCGCGGCCTTGTCAACCGCTTGGGTGTCGCGCGGGCTTTCAACCCCGCGTCCGCGGCCCTGAAAAGGCCGCGCTGCAACGGGTTCGACGCCGCCCTCGCTTCAACGGCGGGGACTGAGCACGCGCGCGGCAGCACCCAGCGACCGCCGCGTCCACGTCGTGACGTACCCTCGGATGCCGGGCGGCGATCCGTAACGTTTGAAGTACGCCAGGCTCGGGAACAGGGCCCATCGGAGCGTCCTGACGCGCGGCCCCCAGCCTCGCATGCGGCTGAGAGCCGCGGCCAGCGGCCAGCTCGCGGACCCCGGGCGCGCCAGGTCCGCATCCCCGAGCGTGTCGACATGCGCGCCGAGCCGGCGGCGCTCCCAGCGTTGCAGGATCGCGCCGGCGCCGGAATCGGTGATGTCGCGCAGCCGATCGAGGACCTTCGAATCAATTGGAGCATCCATCCAGCGCGCAGCGGCGACCAGCGCCGCCCACATCGGAGCGGCGATTCGAAGCGACCGGGCGCTGGCGCAGACGTAGTCCCAGTCGAGCCGGCCGGTCGGCTGCACGACGATGCGCGCGAGATCGTGCAGCCAGATCAACCGGAAATCGCCATGCTGCGCGGCGAGATGGCTGGCGACGTGCAGCAACAGATCTTCACGCGACGGCTGAAGCCCCGTCGACGGGTGGCCATCGGCCGGAGCCGCGCGCGCCCAGATGGCGTTCGTGTAGGCGCGCAGTTCATGGGCAAGCGTGGGGTCGAGGTCACCGAGTCTGGCGATCGTCGTCTGGAGGGCGGCAGCCCGATACTCGACGATCACCTCGACGCCGTCCCGCTTCGTCGTCCAGACGTACTCGTGCGAGGCATCGTCGAGCCGCGAATCGTCGGCGTACGAGAAAGTCGTCGAGTCCTGTGCCCGATACCCCAGCGATTGGAGCAGGGCGGCCATGCGCACGAGATCGTCCCAGCGCACGAGAAGATCGAGATCGCTCATCGGCCGCAAGGCCGGCGTCGCATAGTACGAACCGGCCAGCGCCGCGCCTTTCAGCGCCATGATCTGAAGGCTCGCGTCCGCCGCGGCGCGGCACACGCGATCCAGCTCTGACAGGAGGATGCGGTTGCGAAAGTGGTGGGTCCAGTACAGGTCGTGGAGCCCGCTGCGCCTCGCGAGGGACGGCAATGTCCGGATGTCGGCGAAGCCAGTCGTGGACAACCGGCGCGACTCCCTGCAGATCGGCGGCGCGAAGCAGGTACTCCCAGTCTTGCGCCTCCGGCGGCCCGGCGGTGGTTGAACCAGAAGGGATTCGACACGCGGCCAGCAGGAGGGCGTTGCGCAACCCTCGTTGCGTGACCGTCACACGAGCTGGTACTCCGGGCTACTGGCAATCAAGTGGACGAGACCGGCAGACTTGTTCTGGAGTTGTGAATCAGCAGCCGTCCAGGGGCCCGTGGCCCGCAGATAGTTGACGAACTCGGCGCTCATGCGGTCGTCGATCGGCGGCGTCGCCAGCTCGTCCAGGAAGAACGTGAGAAACGATTCCGGCGTGCTAGCCGCGGCCCTCGCTCGGCTGGCCAGATTGAATCGCTGATTCGCGGCGAGCGACGAGGCAAAGTTCATGCGCGCGAGCATGGCGCCGGAGGAGAACCAGCGCGTCCCTGTGTCCCAGCCGTTCACGTCGGGTGGCTCGTAGAGATCCTGGCTCATGGCGGACATCGCCGCGCGCGCGTCGTCCGCCGAGTATCCGACCCAGCCGACGTCTTTGATGGCTCGAACCACGTATTCGACGGGCCACGAGTACCGCGCGAAATACGACGACTCGTCCCAGAACTGCGGCGTCAGCAAGACCTCCCGAACGACGTCCCGCATGTCGTACCGGCTCTGCACGTACACCGCGGCGATCCGCGCAACGAACGCCGGATCCGGCTCGCGGAACTCGCTGACGAAGAACCGATAGAGCTTGCCGGCGAGGTACCTGGCGGTATTCGGGTTCGCCGCGAGCGCGTCGATCAGATCGACGCCGTCCTGCATCCCGGCCGACGCCGGCCGCGCCGGAATCGTCTTCCCGCCGTCGGAATAGATCGGAAAGCTGAAGGTCTTGGCCTCGGTGTCGTGCTGCGCGGCGTCGTAGAAGAACTCGAAATGCGCTTCACCGAGCGTGGGCCCTCCCGTCGAACCGACAACCACCCTCCGCAGGTTCCAGCCGGTGAACACGCGCGCGCCGGCGTAGACATCGGGCTCGGTGAAGTTCCCCACACCCATCGTGAAGAGTTCCATGATCTCGCGCGCGAAGTTTTCCTGCGGCCGGCCCTTCGTGTTGGTCGCGCCGTCGAGCCACACGAGCATCGCCGTGTCCTTGGCGACGTTCACCAGGATGTCGCGGAAGTTGCCGAGCGCGTTGTCGCGCAGCATCTCGATCTGGCCGCGCACCTTCGCGGGGTCTTCGGACGGCTTGGCCGCCATGTAGCGCGCGGCTTCGGCCGCGCCGAGGGCGGAGGCGATCTTGCTGTAAGCAGTGGCAAAGTGGTTGTGCCAGAACAGCGTCATCTTTTCCTGCAGGGGACGATCGCTGTGGACCATCCTGAACAGCCACCGCTGGCGTGCATCCAGGATGTTCAGACGGGGGGCGAATGGCCCGCGGGTCGTGATGCCCAGGTAGCCAGATGACCCGATGCGGCTGTCGACGGTATCGGGGACGCGCTCGTAATGCACAAGCCTGTCGAGCGCGTCACTGATCGACATCCCGCCGTAGAAATCGAGCTCGTCGGGACGCGCGCCGAAGCCAGCGCGGCGAAGCAGATGTTCGATGTAGCGATCCGAAGCCCGGGCCACGACCAGCTTTCTCAGCCCGATCCTACGCTAATCGCTTGGCGTTGCAATCCGATGATGCACCGGGGCCGGTCGCACTCGGTACTGTGGAGTTGCGGAAAAAAATGTGCGCGCCCGCTCAATAGGGCGCGCACATCACGCTCGTGTGTCACGAGCGTCAGCTGAATTCGCGGACCAGCGAAGCTAACTCTTCGTCGCCTTCTGACCGTTGCCCGCAGGCAGGTTGGATGGAGCTTGCCCACACGGCGGATAACACTGGTTCTGGGGGCAGCAATTAGCGATACACGCCCAGCCTGGATTGGCGCTGCAATCGGCCTGGGTCGTGCACGGCGTCGACACACCGCAGGAATTGTTAAGGAAGTCGCCGCAGAAGCAGAACCCCTGGGTGACATGAACCCAGCAATTGCAACTATTGGTGTTCTGGCATGGAATGGCGGTGTTGCAGGGCGACCCGAGACTGCACCCGCACGCGGACGACACCTGTGCGGAGGCCGTCGAGGCCGACCCGAGGATCATGGGCGCTACGTAGACCGCAGGTCCGAGCGCAAGCGCGCGCTTGATGAGATCCCTTCGATTCGTCTTCGTGTGCTCTGCAATCGCTTTGACAATCGGGTCGTCGTACATATTCCCTCCGGTGAGGAGTCGGGTCGAGCCCATAAGCGTTGAACAGCCGAGGTCGGGCGATGGTACGCGGCTTCAGCCCATCTGTCAATCGGGATAATGTTGACTGCCAGGCGCCATGCTAAGATTCCCAGCGTCCCCCCGGCTCACGAGCCGCTCATCACTTTTCTTAGGGATCTTCGATGGTGACGGTTCCCGTCCTGCTCGTCGCTCGTCTGCTGCTCGCAGGCGTTTTCGCCCTTGCTGGTGCAGCCAAGCTGCTCGATCGGTCAGGCTCCCGCCGCTCGCTCGCGGATTTCGGCGTCCCGGCTGCCCTGACAGCCCCTCTGAGCATCGCGCTGCCGCTGGCTGAAGTGGCGGTCGCCCTGTCTCTGTTGACGCGATCGTTTGCCGCCTACGGCGCAGTTGGCGCCTTCGTCCTGCTCCTGCTCTTCGTCGGCGGGATCGCCTTCAACCTCGCTCGCGGCCGCTCGCCCGATTGCCATTGCTTCGGGCAGCTCTACTCGAAACCGATCGGCTGGCCCGCGCTGTGCCGCAATGCCGCGCTCGCCGCCGTCGCGCTGTTCGTGGCCACCGCGGGTTGGAGCAGTGCGGGGCCGAGCCTCGCCGCGGGAGTGATCGAATTGGCTGAGGCGGTACGCACGACAGCGGCGGGCGCCGCCGTCCTCGTGACCGTGCTCGGGGCGCTCACGGCGTTTCTGGCGAGATTGATTCAGCAGAACGCGCGTTTGCGGCAGCAGGTGACCGCGGCGGTTCAGCCGGACGGCAGTGCGGCAACCGCCGCGGAGGACGGCCGAGCCTTGGCCTATGCGCCTTCGACGTCAGCTGCGGGCTCGAGAATTGGCGCCCGCGCTCCGTCCTTTTCGCTCCCGAGGCTGGACGGCGGCACCGCGTCCCTGGACGAGCTGCGCGCCCCGGGCAGGCCGGTGCTGCTCTTTTTCACCGACCCCGACTGCGGACCGTGCCGCATGCTGTCGCCGGAGATCGCGCGTTGGCAGGAACAGCACGCGAGCACGGTGACGGTGGCGGTTATCAGCCGCGGAGCGAAGCCGGAGAATAACGACAAGCTCGGTCTGCTCCAGGTCAAGAACGTGCTCCTGCAGCGCAACCGTGAAGTCGCTCTGGCGTACGGCGCGTTTGGGACGCCGGCCGCGATGATGGTTCGAGCTGACGGGACGGTCGGCAGCGCTCTGACGGTCGGCGATTCCGACATCAGAAAACTTGTCCAACGGACATCGGAAGAGCCGATATCGCCGCCAGTGCGGACGCCTTCGCCGGTGCGTCCTGACGGCGCACACGAACAGCGTGATCTCGACGGACCACATGATCTCGACGGCAGGCCCGTGAGCCTCGAACAGTTCATCGACCGGCAGACGCTGCTGCTCTTCTGGAACCCCGGCTGCATCTTCTGCCAGCGCATGCTCGCCGACCTGAAGGACTGGGAGGCCAAACCCTTGACCGATCGCGCCCAGCTGCTGGTCGTTTCGAGCGGCTCGCTCGAACAGAATCGCGCGTTCGGGTTGTCCTCGACGATCGTCATCGACAACGCGTTCGCGTACGGACGGCAGTACGGCGCGCTCGGCACGCCGGCCGCGGTCCTCGTCGATGCCCAGGGGCACCCAACCAGCGACGCCGTCGTCAGCGCGCCGGCCATCTTCACGCTCATCGGACACGACGTCACGCCTCGCGACGCGGCGGAAGAAGAAGCCGCCATCATCGCGGCGCCAACTCTTGAACCGCTGATGATGACGCTGCCGGAAGGCGCGAGACCGCTCAAGGACGGGTGCGTACACGACGAGCTTTTGTCAGATGGCAGCATGATCCTTTACAACGGGTGTCGCCACCAGGTTCTCACGATCAACCCGACGGCGGCGCTGGTCTGGGAATATTGCGACGGCGAGTTCGACATCCCGACAATCGTTTCGGAATTACGGGGAATGTTCCCCGAGTCGGCGGCTATCGAAGCCGACGTGCAGCACGTACTGGACAACCTCGTTCAGGCCGGCATGATCGGGCCGGCGCCCTCGCCTCTGAACGCAGGATCCTCCACCGTCGCAGCGATCTGACGCGACGAAAAAGTACCCCAATGGACCATTCTCCCGTCCCGACATCCCCCGCGCAGGACGATCCGGCGGGGATGCGCATGGAGGGCTACGACATCATCGGCTACCAGGCGGCAATCGGTGCCGCAGGTGGCGCATACGATCAGGTGCGCCGCATCTTTCGCGGCTTCGGCCCGATCGACGTCGGGGCGGGATTCCATCTGCCCCACTACATGTTGACGGTTCCCGAGACCGGCGGCTGGGAGATGTCTTCTCAGTTGGGCGCATCTCACAAGTATCCCGACCTCCCGTCGGCGCTGAGCGCAATGGAGTGGCACGTCATCACCGACGCGTTGGCGCGGCGCGACGATATGTTCCACATGCACGGGGCGGCGCTGTGCCTGCCCGCGCGGCGCGCGGGGATCGTGCTGTCAGGCGACTCCCGAAGCGGCAAGACGACGATGACGCTCGCGCTGATGTTGCGGGGATTCGTGCCGTTTGCCGACGATGTCGCGCTCATTGACCCCGACACGTTCGAGCTGCGCACGCTGCGGCGCTCGTTTCACATCGAGGAGGACTCGTGGCGCCTCCTGGAGCGCGCGAGCGGTCCGATCGGCAGGGATGACGATGAACCGGCTGGATATTTTCTCCCGCCGCAATGGGCGGAGCAACCCGTGCCGCTCCGGTGGCTGCTGTTCCTGGAACTCCGGCCGGATCAGGAACCGCAGTTGATGCCGATGTCCACGGCTGACGCCGCAACAGCCATCCTCGGACAGTCGCTGAATCTTCGAAACGCGCCGCGACTCGCTCTGCGCACGGTCAACCAGTTGACTCAGCGCGTCGCCTGCTATCGTTGTCTCACTGGCGATCTGCAGTCCTCCGTCGTGATGATTCAGCGCCTGGTGGCCTCAACCTCGAAGTGAGGCCGCCCATCAGCAGCCCGTACACGACCGTCACCAAAGCCCCCTGGTAAGCCACCACGATCACCAGATCGACTGCAGCGATTCTCAAGATGGGCGGCAGCGCCGGCGCGAGCTCGGCGCGAAACCGCTCGAATGCAGTCACCATCCATGCGATCGAGTGCAGTCGAAGACACTCCTTCCCCTCGAACATGTTTTCGCCCAGGTTCGAAATTGCGATCGCCACGAGAGCCGCTGCAAAGACGACAATCTGTCCACCCAATCCCACAATGGCCTCGCCGGTCGTCTCTCGGTTGACGCTGGTCGGCCACGTCGCCACGATACACGCGAGGTACGCAAACAGCAGCTAGTCGAACGGCGCCGGCCGCCACATCCTTCGCCGCACAACCGCGTTGATGACGAGAATCGGGACCCCGAACGCGTAGCAGTGGATCGTCCACGCCGTATGGGGCTCGAGCTGGAACGGATTGAGAATGGACGGATGCAGCAGCACGAACAGGAACGCGAGAAGGAGCAGGACGCTGGCGACGTTCGCTGAAACGACGGAGACGTTTTCGCGCAGTCGGCCGGCTGCCGCAGTTGATGTGTGGGGCACCGAGCGACCTATTGTATCCGCGGGTCGACCGGCTCCCTCGCGCCGAGATCACGAGTGAGGACTTCGCCTATCATGTTCGCGCAATGGCTGGTTCTCCGCTGAAGATCATGATCGTGATCGGCACGCGGCCCGAGGCGATCAAGATGGCGCCGGTCGTTCACGAGCTGGCGCGTCATGCCCCCATGTTCTCGACATTCGTGTGCGCGACCGGGCAGCACCGGGAGCTGCTGGCCCCGACGCTCAGCGCGCTCGAGCTCAAACCCGATCGAAACCTGGACATCTTCACCGTCGATCAGAGTCTGTCCGGGCTGACCGCACGGTTGTTCGAACTGCTCGATCCGATCGTCGCCGAGCAGCAGCCCGATTGGATGTTGATTCAGGGCGACACGACGACGGCGATGGTGGCAGCGGCCGTCGCGTTCTACCGCCGGGTTCGGATCGGGCATGTCGAGGCCGGCTTGCGCACGTCCGATCTCGCTCGGCCGTTTCCCGAAGAGCTGAATCGACGCATCGCCGATCTGTGCGCCGACCTGTGCTTCGCGCCGACGCCGTGGGCGCGCGACAACCTGCTCCGCGAGGGCGTGCCCGCCTTCCGCGTGCACGTCACCGGCAACACCGTCGTCGACGCCCTGCTGGCGGTGGCCGCGCGGCCCTACGACGAGCGCGTCGGCCCGCTCGCGCTCGTGCCACGGACTCCCCGGTGGGTGCTGGTGACGGCGCACCGCCGCGAAAGCTTCGGCGCGCCGCTCGAGCGGATCTGCCAGGCGATCGAGTGTCTCGCGCGGACGTTTGCCGACTCCGTCCATGTGATCATGCCGGTTCACCCCAATCCCAACGTGGTGGCGACGGTGAGTCGGATGATGACCCGGCCGAACTGCTCGATGATGCCGCCGCTCGATTACCCCGATCTCGTGCACGTGATGAGGCGCGCGGCCCTGATCCTCACGGATTCGGGCGGCATCCAGGAAGAGGCGCCGACCTTCGGCGTCCCGGTGCTGGTGCTCAGGGAGAAGACCGAGCGCCCCGAAGCCATCGAGGCGGGAGTGGCGCGCCTGGTGGGGATGGATCCCGACGTGATTGTGACCGAGGCGTCCAGGATCCTGAACGAGCGCCGCGCGAGTGTGCCCGGTGCGAATCCATTCGGGGACGGGTACGCTTCGCGTCGAATTGTCGAAATTCTGTGCGCTACGGTGTAACGCGCGCCTGAAAGGCCTGCGCTATACGCACGAGAGCACGCGATCGAACGTGCAATCGTCGTCGAATCGGCGCTCCCACGTGTGCTCGCGCCTGAACGACTCGGTGGTGGCGGTGTCGAATCGAGCCGCCAGAGCCGCGGCGGCGGCCGCCTGCAATCCCTGGTCGTCATCGATCAGATAGGCACCGGCGTCGACGCCGCGCCGCGCCATCTCGCCGAATCGCGTGCTCAGCACCGGCAACCCCATCCCGCGGTACCCGTCGGTACTTGACCGGATCGACACCTTCGGTGAGCGGGCTCCGCTTGAAGGGGATGAGCCCGACTGAAAAGGTTTGAAAGTGCTCGATGGCCTGTTCGAGCGGGCAGGCCGGGAAGAGCCTCACGTTCGCCGGCAGGTCGCGCGGCGGATCGGAAAAGCAGGGACCGACGATGTGCACCGGGACGTCGGCGAACGATCGGGCGAGGCGCGCCAAGATCGGCCAATCGAACCAGCTTCCGATGCAGCCAACGTAGCCGAACACGCGATGCCCATTGCCGGCGAGCGGCAGCGCCGGAAGCGCGGACATCTCGAACGCGTTGTACATCATGATGCGCCGCGACCCGAGGTCCGAGAACTTGGCCCAGAGCGCCGATGAAGACGTCACGACAACGTCGACGGCCCGCGCGATCTCACGCTCGTGTGCGCTGACCGACAGCCTCGAGACGCCCCGGTAGAACTGCGGAAAGTCATCCATCGCATCGTAGAAGCTCGCAACGGGCCGGAAGAGGCCGAGCGCGGCGAGCGCGAGGCGGCTGGGTCTCCCGATGCCGATTCTCGTCACGCTGTCGCGAAGAAGTGGAGTCAGCCGACGGGAGAGGGTCCTGCACAGCCATCGGCCGTTCAGCCAGCGAGCGACCGGCACCGGCTCGATCGGCAACGTCCGGAGCGAGATCACGGTCAGGTTGGCCGGACGCGGTAACACGATTCCAGGGCCGCCGCCAAGTCGTCGGAGATCGCCGATCGTCGGCAGCCTGATCGGGTACGGATCGATCCAGACGACCCGTGTGCCAGCGCGCTTCAGAAAATGCTGAACGAAATAGTGCGATCGCTGCTGATAGCTGTCCCACGGCACAGGCGCGAAGTAGAGAAGGGTCTGCACCTGCGGCGTCATCAGCGGGGTCGGATTATACCTATCGCTAGGAGCCCGTCCGACGAATGCCTGAACGGGCTCCTATAGGCGCGACGCGCTCCGCGCGCCGCGCAAAACCTTGGGAATTCCGCCGGCGAAGCCGGCCTACTAGGAGCGTGTCTCGCTTTTCTCGGACACGCTCCTAGTGCTACACGATGTCGTCGTCGCCTTTTCGCGGAAACCGGGTCGCGCCGATGAGGTGCTTGTCTCGCCCGACGACGTTCGCCAGTCGGCGTCGCGTTCGACGCACACCGCGAAAGACGGCTAGCGCGGCTGGAATGGTCGTGGCCGCGCCGATGGCGACCATTGCCGCGCCGAGCGCCCGCCGCCGTTCGCTCGTCAACCGTTCAGATACGAGCAGACCGATCCCGACACCGAGCGCCGCGCGGGTGCTCACGACGAAGGCCAAGGTGGGCAGCTCGAGCATCACATTTTTCATGCGGACCTCACCAGCTGGAGTTGCGTGCAAGGCGCGGCCCACGTGAAGCTCATCCTGCCAAAGGCTGTCCTCGAACGGCCTCGGCCGCAGACCATAGCATCCAGCCGAGAAGCGCCGCCGCCACCAGAATCCCGGCGGGGTGATAGCTGATGCTCGCGGACCAGTCGCCGTGAAGGGCATGACACAGCGCGCGCGTCAGCCCGCAGGTCGGACAGGGAATGCCCAGCAGATACTTGAGCGCGCAGACGTCGAACGGCAGCGGCCGATTCGGATCGGCACCGAACGCGGCCAGCAGTCCCAGCGCGAGCACTCCCGCCTGCCTCGCGCGGGAACGCCGCGCCTCGGGAGCGAGCAGCTTCGGCGGCACGCGCGTCACGCGATCGCCCTCCCCTTCTGCGCCTGGAGAAACCGGTACGCGAGCGCCATCGCGGTCATGATCACCGGCTGGGCAACGAAGATGCCGACGCAGCATACGAGCAGCCCCGCGATCGCGACGACGATGCAGGCCAGCAGCAGGCCGAACAGCTGCCAGCGATAGCCGGCCGTCAGGTCCGCGCTGACCTTCATCGATTCCCAGAAATCGAGCTCGGTCTCGGCGAGCACGAGGCTCACGAACATCCACATGATCGTGAGGATGATGCCGGGGACGATGAAGAGGATGAAGCCGGCCGTCACGCCGATCGCGATGACGAGATGCGCCAGAAACGCCTGGCCGAATCGATCGAAGCCGTTGAACATCATCCCGATTTCCGGCTGCTTGCCCGCGAGCATCCCCAGAATCGCGCGGTTGATGCCGACGTAGATCGCGCCGCCGATCACGAGCATGACGCATGGGCCGACGTACGGCACGGCGCCGATCGCGCTGGCGATGAACGCGATCGCGGCAAGCGGCAGCCAGTGCGGCTTCACCAGCTCCCAGGCTCTTGCGATGAATTCCCACGCGCTGAACGCGGCCGGCACCGCGACGATGGTCGGAAACGGCGGACTCGTAACTGCCGGCGCCGTGGCAAACAGTACCGGCGAGCTCGGGAAGCGACGACGCAGGAACCGGCGTCTCGCCGTTCTTGCGAATCAGCGTCTGCGGCAGGATGCGCCCTTCGCGCACCCATTGCGTCAGGCCGGGCAGGTCGGTCGGGCCGTACTCCGCGCCGTCAGGCGCGACGACGAAATATTGATCCACGGCTGGGAGGGCAAAAGGATACACCGAACGGTGCCCCTGTAACGGACGCGCTGCAGAAAGACAAATCGGGCGAGCTGATGAGCGCGACGCTCAACCTGTACAACGTCTCGGGAACGCTCACATACTATCCACGCGCCTCCTCAGGGTTCTTCGTCAAGTGTCGATTCTGGGAGAGCCGTTTGCGAAGAACTGGAAACAAAACATCGTCGCGGCCACCATCGGCATCACGTTCCAGTAGCCGCAGCCATGGACGTGCGACGTGATCCTGCAAGCTCTCGCCCGCGGTGTGCGCAAGCGTTGTCCGCACTGCGGGCGAGGGCGTCTGTTCGAAGGGTGGAGCCACCACCTGGATCGCTGCGAACAGTGCGGGCTCGTCTACGAGCGCAATCCAGGCGACACGTGGGCGTTCACGGTAATCGGCGATCGGCTGCCGGTCGCAGCCGGCATCATCATCGTCTACATCGGATTGTTCAGGAGCAACCGAACGCTGGGTGTGGCGGCGTTCGTCGTGCTCGGGGCGCTGCTGATTTGGACGGCGCCGAACCGCTGGGGCGTCGGCATCGCGCTCCACTATCTCTCGCGCGTGTACTTTCCCGATCCGCAGGATCCGGTGCCGCCGGAGCTGAAACACTGACAGTTCAGATTTCAGAGTTCAGAGTAGTTCAGAGTTCAGATTGATTTCAGAATCGAGCATTCCAAACGATCTTGCCGCGGGACAGCGTCAGCTCACACTTCAGATCCTTCAACCGATCGGTCGGCACGGTGTAGAGGTCGCGATCCCACACGGCGAGATCGGCATCCTTGCCGACTTCGATCGACCCGATCCGGTCGTCCAGGAACAGCTGATGCGCCGCCCAGATCGTGTACGAGCGCAGCGCGGTCTTGATGTCCACGGATTCCTCGAGCCCGAACGGCGTCGCGCCGAATGAGCCGTTGAGCGTGGTACGCGCCACCGACGCCCACAAGCCGTAGCGGGCGGGAAACGGCGTCACGCTGTAGTCCGATCCGCCCGCCCACTTGATGCCCTTGGCGGCGAACGTGCGCAGCGGCGACAGGCGGAGCGCTCGCGACGGACCGAGATTCGCGGCGTAGGTATCCCCAATCCACCACATGAACTCGGCCTGGGCCTCTGGATATGCGGCGTCGAAATCGCGCTGGAGCCGCGCGGTGACGTCGATCGCATGATCGGTCGGCGTGTTGTCGTGGATGATGCCGTGTCGCAGGCCCCGCACCGGCTTCGCCGCGAGCGCCCGATCGTAGGTGTCGAGCACCCAATCGATGGCGCGATCGCCGATGGCATGGGTGCTGACGTGGACGCCGGCGTTGTGAAACTCGGTCACGATCTGGCGGTAGGCGTCGGGCGGTGTCGCCGGGTACCCGGTGTTGTCCGCGTCCGTCTCCCTGAAGTTCTTGTTCCAGTCTTCGTGCATCCAGGCGGTGCGCGCGCCGCCGCTGCCGTCCATGAACAGCTTGACGCCGCCCGAGAGCAGCATGCCGTCGCCAAGCGATGCCGGCGGACGCGGGTTCGCGTTCACGCTCGCGAGCACCTGCGCGGTGTCTTCGACGCGCCGCGGACCCGACCAGAGCGCGAACATGCGAACGGTCAGCGCGCCGTCCTTCAGCAGCTCCTGATACAAGTCCCACTTCTGCTGGCCGATGCCTGGATCTTTCGCGGCCGTCATCCCCTCTTTGTTGAAGTCGCGGATCATCGCGAGCAGACCCTGTTTCTGCTGATCGCGCGTGAAGGGCGGAACCAGCCGCGTCACGAGACCCATGGCGGACTCTTTGAGCACGCCGGTCGGATTCCCCTGCGGGTCGCGGTCGATCGTTCCAGCCGGCGGGTCCGCGGTGTCCTTCCGGATCTCCGCCATCTTGAGCGCGTAGCTGTTCGCCACGCCGTAGTGTCCGGTCGTGTTCGTCAACCACACCGGATTGTCGGGCGCGACTCTGTCGAGGTCCGCGGCGGTGATGTAGCGCCGCTCGGCGAGCTTGCCCTCGTCCCACCCGCGGCCGCGCATCCACTCGCCGGGCTTCAGGCGAGTCACCGCTTCGCCGACGCGCTTCAGCACATCGTCCATCCTGGCGACCGACGGGTCGCTGAGGTCGACTGAAAACAGCTTGTCGACTTCCGAGAAGTGCACGTGCGTGTCGATCAGTCCAGGCGTGACCGTCCGGCCATCGAGATCGATCACCTGCGTCGCGGCGCCCGATTCGGGCTCGCACGTCGTCGTTCGATCCGACCGCGACGATCCTCCCGCCCGCAATCGCCACGGCCTGCGCGACGGAATCACGCGCGTCAACCGTCAGGATCTTTCCGTTCCGGAGCACGAGGTCGGCAGGCGTTGTTTGCGCGGACGGACGGCCGACTACGAGCACGAGCGCGATGCCGGCGTGCACCAGGTGGCGCATGACAGTGACCTGTACAGTCAGGGTCGTGCAGAAGATGGTCGAGGGACCACGTAGAACTGCGTCGTCACGTCGCCGTCGAGCGTAACGGTGCGCAGATAGCGGTAGGTCGAGGCGTCGTACATGTCGATCGTGTTGCCGGCATTGTAGATGTAGAGCAGCCTGCCGTTCGAGCTGGTCTTCAGCGACATGCGCGGCCGGCCCGCGAACTCGGCGCGGGTCGTGACGCGCTTCTGGTCGAGATCGAACGTCCAGAACTGGTAGCGATCGATGCTCGACTCGAGCCCGTAGCCGTGTTTCCGGTCGGGCGCGAGGACGAAATTGACGGGCGCCGCGGGACCGAGCGTATAGAACTCGAGATCCTTCTTGGTCAGGTTGATCCGCGCGACGCCCATCATGCGGCGGTGCTGTACCGGATCTTCGACCGTCAGTGTCGTCGTGAGAAAGCCGGGCTCGTCGTTGGTGTTGTCGAGGCCCGCGAATCCACCGAAGCTGATGCTGACCTGGCCGAGGCCTTCTTCGAGGTTCGACAGGTCCCACTTGTCGACCTGCGTGAAGTTCTCGGTCTCGAAGATCAGGATCTCGTTGCCGAGAAAGTACAGGAGCTTGCCGTCCGGCGAGAACAGGAGGTTGGCGTTGTCGCGTTCTTCGCCGTCGGGCCACGGAATGGTCCGCATCACCTTGTGTTCTTTGAGGTCGTACTGCTGGAGCGTGGCGGGCCCGATCTCGACGCGGTCGCGGAGCTTGGTGCCGCTGCGGGTCAGGAGAATGGCGTACTTGTGCGTCGGATCCGGCTCGAGCGAATTGATCCGGATTCGGCGATTGCCTTCCGTCAGGGTGAAGGTGTCGAGCGTCGTCCGCGACGCGACGTCGACGACTTCTACTTTTTCCTGGAACGCATCGATGACGTAGAAGCGCGCGCGATCGCGCGAGAGTGTGAGCCGCCTGGGAATGCCGGTCTTGAGCTGGATCGTGGCGGTCACCTTCTCGGTGGCCTCGTCCATGATCCAGATGACGTTCGGATATCCGCCGATGTAGAGCGTGCCGTTGCCCCCGCTGATGCGCGCGGGTTGCTGTGCCGTGCCGACACTCACGAACGCCAGGAACGCGACCGCGATCCAGCATCCCGCTCGTGGTGAGCTTGTCGAACCACGAGCGCCAGCGGCTCGTCCTTCGACAGGCTCAGGACGAGCGACGAGATCAAACCATCTTCCGGACCTCATCGGCCGACCTCCCGGTAGCTCCAGTCCAGGTACAACGGAACTGTGACGAGCAGATGCGCGCGAGCGCGTATCGGCTTCGCGGATGGTTCCGATCCTGGCGGCAGGAAGGATGCGACCACCCACACGTCGCCGACGTTGTTCCGGTTGCCGGACCGGTTCGCGTTCGGGCCGTCGATGTTGGGCGTGAACAGCCCGCTCTCGTTCAGCTGCCCCACGAACCGCAGGTCATCGTCTCGAAACGTCGCCGTGTATTCTTCGACCGTCCACAACGGGTTCACCATTCCCAGGTCCACATCGTCCGGCGTGTTCGGCTTGCCGTCGGGTCCGTTGCTGAAGGCGCGCGCCTCGAACTGCTCCGTGCGTTTCGGAAACGCGGCGCCGCCGAGACGCGCCATGCCAGCCTGCGGTTCGACCTTGAGGCCGTCGATCTTGGAGTAGACCGCGAGCGCTGCGGATTTCGTCGAGCCGGCGACCGAGAGATCGCGTGGACCGATGCGCGCGTCCGCGGCGACATCGACGTCCACCGTCAGGATGTCCGCCGCAGCGCTGACCACGCGCGACACCTTGACGCCCTGTCCGAAATCGATATCCGCCGGCGCGGCGCGTGCCGGCAGGTTGGCGCCGTAGATGCGTACGCGCAGACCGGTGGACGACGACTTCAGCGAGCTCACATCCGTGCCGGAGACGACAGGATCGCTCGAAACGCGACGCAGCGTCACGTCGATACCGGTTTCGTCGTACGGCCCGGTGAACCAGCGCCCCTTGATCTCCTGGCCGGTGCGCTCGATGAGCGCGACTTCGCGCCACGTGCCGGGATCGTCGGGTGCGTCGGCCGATCGTCCACGCCATTGAAAGCCGGTGTAGACAATCGCGCGGCTCTTCCGCGTAAAGGTTTCACCCGTTCGGGTGTAGACGAACTTGCCGTCGGTCGTGAACCCGTCGGGCGAGTCCGGCCGATCCGCGATGACCAACTCTCCGTAGATCGGCCCCTTACCACGCTGGTAACCGGCGAGCGACCAGCGGCCCGCGAGCCGCGGCGATCGCATCGCCGCCGACCATGCGGCCCATTCCGGCGACAGCAGCGGAAATTCCGACGCGAAGTGTTCCTGCGCCTTCTCGTACGGCTGGCGCGTGTCGCCGCGGCCTTCGCGCCCGCCGTCGCGTCCGCCGCGGCCATCGCCGCCGCGTCCGCGCCCGCGGCCTCCGGGAGGGCCGCCCTGGCGAAATCCTCCCGACGCGCCGTCGATGCCCGGATAGAAGAACCGGTGCATGCTCATCAGGCCGACCCATTCGTCCTTGGTCCGGCGCTCGCTGATGACCCGCCCCATCGAGTGGCAGCCGCTGCACAGCGTGTTCAGGTCTTTGTCGGCGGCGTAGGTGTAATCGATCAAGCGGCGTTCGGCCTCGAACATCGCGGGCCGCGCCTCCTCGGGCGCGAGGCCGTGCGAGTCCGAGAGCGACTTGATCACTTTTCGCGCCACCTCCGGCGTCAATACTGCTTTGTTGAGCGAAACCATCCGGCGGATCGTCAGCTCCCAGTTTTCCGGGGTCGCGCGCCGGTAGGAGATCCGCGTCATCCGATTCTTGTCGTCGGCGACGTGGCACGAACCGCACGCGCGACGCACGTCGGGATCGGTGACCGGGATGCCTTCGTCGGTGTTTTCAGCGGACGCACGCCGATCTTGCGCGGGCGCCGCCGGGGCGGTCGTCGTGGCCGGCGGTTGTCGGGCCGCGAGGAGCGGCAGCACCGACAGCGCGACGCCGCCGGCGATCCAGGCGAGGCGACGAGTCATCGCGGTTAGCCCGGGAAGACGAGATCGAGCTTGCGCCAGTCCTTCTGCGCGGCCGCGCATTTCGCCGTCCAGTCGGGCGCGTGATTGAGCTGGTCGGGGACCTGCGCCGGCCAGAAGCAGCCGAGATGGCAGTCGAAGATGTCGCGCTCGACCGGTTGACACAGGCCGGCCGTGCCGCCAGTCGAGTCGGCCTCCCAGCCCGGATAAAACGCGAGCGAGCAGCCGAGCGGAAAGTGCGGCTGCTGCGGCACCTGCTGCAGCGCGACCACGTCCTTCTTCTGCTCGGCGTTGTAGTCCACGACACGTTGCGCTTTACGGTTGATCGGTTTCAGTGACATAGCGCCTCGCTAGAGAACGGCTTCAGCTTTCACTTCTTCGCGATCGAATCGCGCCAGGAATTCAGGATTGCGCTCCGACAGCTCGCCGTAGATCTGCAGACAGGTATCGGTCCAGCCGCGAATCCATTCACAGTAGTGCAGGTTCGGCCGCTGCGTCGTGCCGTAGCGCACGTGCGCCTCGTGATAGCAGCCGCCCGAACAGAGCGGCCGCGCCCAGCACTGCGAGCAGTCGGTCTTGTCGTCGATGTGATGCTGTTCGAGAAACGCGCGCTGGACGTCGCGATCGATGCCGTCCTTGACGGTGCCGAACTTGTGCGCGTCCGAGCCGGCGAAACGGTGGCACAGCGCGACGTCGCCATCGGTCGAGACGCCGAGGAGGCCGAGACCCGCGCCGCACGGGTAGGCTTTGCTCACGCCCTTGTGGATCTCCTCGAGCGTGTCTTTCACGTTCGAGAATCCATGATGGCGATTATTGGCGACGCTCTCGAGGAACTCGCGCGCGAGCGACCGGAACTGCGCGAGCATGCGATCGAATCCCTGCTCGCCGATCGCGTACTGCTGCTGCGGCGACGTGGTCACGGGCGCGAAGCCGACTTCCCAGAATCCCATCTCCTCGGTGAGATGGCGATAGATGCGGGTGATGTCGAGCGTGTCGGACGTCAGCGTCACACGCGCGCCGATCGGCCGGCTGCGATGCCGGCGCAGCAGTTCCTTGATCTTGGGCGCGACGACATCGTAGCTGCCGGTGCCGTTGTGAAACACGCGGAACTTGTCCTGCAGCTCGCGCGGACCATCCATCGACACCGTCACGCCGACGTTGTTCTCGGCGAGGAACTCGATGATCTCCGGCTTGAGCAGCGTGGCGTTGGTCGTCAGGCTGAAATCGATCGTCTTGCCGACTTCGGCCGCGCGCTGCCGCGCGTACGCGATCGTCGACTGCAGGACCGGAAAGTTGAGCAGCGTTTCGCCGCCGAAGAACGTGAGATGCGCGATCCGGCTCGGCCGCTTTCCTTGAGCAGGAACTCCACGCTGTCGCGCGCGGTCGCCTCGCTCATGAACTTCGACTGCTTGCCGTGCTCGGTGTCGACGATCTTGTCTTCGCCGTACTCGTAGCAGTAGGTGCACGCCAGATTGCACTGGTTGGTGACGTTCAACACCATTGTGTTGAGCGGGAACTGCGCCATCGGCAGCATCCGCGGCATCACCGGATCGGGCTGCTGTTCGACGCCGATCGCCCGGACGTCGAGGAGCTCGCGGATCGCCGCCTGGATCGTCGGCGCGTCGAACCGGTCCGCCAGCGCGGTGACGACGTCGGCCTCGGAGCGGCGGCGTTCTCCGAGCACGCCGAGCACCGCCGCGCTGGGGACGTCGAGCGCGAAAATCGCGGCGCTCGGCACGAGATAGAGAAAGTCGCGGCCTGCGGCCTGGAACAGATGGAATTCCCGCCGCGCCAGGGTCATCACCGGCAAAACCTCCGGCCCGATTGTAGTTGAAGGTCGCACCAGGCGCGTCTATTTCCTTGTGAGCGCTTCGGCCCGGCGCCGCGCCCGGGCGGCCTCGGCGGCGTTGCCCGCCTTGTCGTACGCGTCGGCCAGGAACTGGTGCGCCTCGGCCGTGGCCGGCTGCACGTCCGCGGCCGTGCGCAGGTACGGCACCGCCCGGCACGCCTGGCCCTGCAGCGTGAGAATGCGTCCGAGCAGCAGGTTCGCGCGAAAATGGCGCGGCTCGATCGCCAGCGCCGCCTGGAGCTCGGCGACGGCCTCCGGCACGCGATCGATGCGCGCGTACACGGCGGCCAGTGAATAGCGCGCGTCCGCCCATTTGGGCATGCGCGCGGCCACCGTGCCGAAATGCGTGGCCGCGGTCTTCAGGTCGCCCGTTTCGTAATAGGCCGACGCCAGCTCGTATCGAGCGAGCGTCGATTGCGGATCCAGGAGGACGGCCTTCTCCAGCGCCGCGATGGCCGCAGGGAACTGCCGCGTGCGCGCGCGCGCCACACCCAGGTTCAGCTGGGCGATCGGAATCGTCGGCTCGGTCGAGATGACGCGTTCGAGGAGCGGGATGGCTTTGGCAAACGCGCCGTCCTCGACGGCGACGATCGCCGTGTGCAGCGCGTTGGCCGTCTGAATCCGATCCTTCGGATCGACGTTCGCGGATCCACTCGCTCCCCCGGATCCGCCGACGTATCCCAGCGACGCCAGGCGCTGGGCGAGCGCCGGATCCGACGAACCCGCGGATCCGCCACCGGCGGAGCGTCGAATGAATTGATCCAGCTCGCGCTCGAGGCGTTCGACCACGGGGCGCTGGGCATCGGCCAGATTCTTTGCCGCACGCGTATCGGTCTTTTCATCGTAGAGCTCGCGCCGCGGCGCGCGGACGAACAGCAGACTGCCGTCCCGCCACGACACGAGATCCTTCCAGCCGAACGCCTGGCGGGGGTAGTCGGTTTCAGCGTAGACGGGACGATCGTAGGTCCGGCTAAAGCCGGACCCCACGTACGATCCCCGCGCTGTTGTGGGATCCGATCCTCGTGCTGTCGTGGGGTCCGGCTTTAGCCGGACCAAAGGCATCAACGATTCGCCCTGCATCGCCGCAGGAACTGCGAGACCCACCCCCTCGAGAACCGTCGGCGCCACATCGGCGAGTCGCACACGCGACGTCACCCGCGTACCCGCCCCCCGGCCGTCCGGGAGACGAACCACCAGCGGCACGTGCAAGCGTAGCGTCGTACAGAAAGACGCCGTGTGTCTCCTCGCCGTGATCGCCGAGCGACTCGCCATGATCGGCGGCGACGACGACGAGCGCGCCGGAGCCGGCGGCCTGGACGAGCCGGCCGACCTGCCGGTCGACGGCGGCAATCTCGCCGTCATACGGCGCCGCCGCGTGGCGCGTCTTCAGGGCGCCGGGCGGATCGTATGGATCGTGTGCGTCGAACAGGTGCACCCATAAGAAGAACGGGCTGCCGGGTGCCGAGGTGCCACGGTGCGCAGGTGCCACGGTGCCGACGTGCCACGGTGCCAGGTGCCAGCGCACCGGATTGCCCGCGAGGCAACCTCCTCGCCGCGGCGTTCGATCGTCTTGTAGCGATCTTCGCCCGGCCGCCGGAGCCTGAAGCCCGCGTCGTAGACGTCGAAGCCGCGATCGAATCCGGGCGCGGTGCCGGCCTGCGGATCGAGGATCAGCGATCCGGTGAACGCGGCGGTCCGATAGCCGGCGCGCCGCGCGAGGTCCGGCAGGTACGGCACGGATGTCGGGAAGCGGGACGCCGAAATCGCGGACGCCATGAAACGGTGGATAGGTGCCGCTCAGGATCGTGGCGTGCGACACCGTCGTGATGGGCGCCTGCGCGTAGGCGCGCGTGAACACGACTCCCTCGCGCGCGAGCGCGTCGAGCGCCGGGGTGAGGCCGCGCCGGGATCCGAGAAATCCCATCCGATCCGCGCGGACCGTGTCGAGGGTGATCAGGAGGATGTTGGGATGCGATTGGGCCAGCGGCGTCGCGCGCGGCACAGAGAGCGCGACCAAGACGACAAGGCCAGCAAACGTCGCACGCATAAAAGCGTTACCACTGAGGACACGGTCAAAAAACGGAGGAACACGGAGTCTTTTCGTGCTTGATCCCGTGTCCTCCCGTTCGCGTCCGTGACCGCCGTGGTAACGCTTTGATCTTACTTCTGACTTCTGACTTCTGACTTCTAAGTTGTCAGAACAGCAGCTTGAGCGCCCACTGCATCGCGCGCGGACCGCCGCTGCCGAGCACCGGGTTGCCGCGATCGACGTCGGGCGTCGAGCCGATCTTGCCGAACGACGCGCTGCGCACGCTGCTGCTCAGGAAGCCGCCGAGGTTCACGCGGTTGGTCACGTTGAAAATTTCCCAGCGCGCCTGAATCCGCTTGCCGCCCTGCAGCTTGAACTCCTTGAGGATGTTCATGTCGAGCTGCGCGAACCCCGGCAGCCGCGCGCTGTTGCGGCCGCAGGTTCCGAGTTTGCCTGCCGCAGGCGTCGTGAACGCCTCCGCGAGGTTGGTCACGGCCGAACGGCTACGTGTTCAAGTCGGGAAACAGATAGTCGAGATCGTAGTTGTAGATCGGCGCCGCCAGACAATCGGCGCGAATCGTGCCGGTGCCCTGGCCCGACTGATCGAAGGTCCCGATGCCCGGCGTGAACGCACGCCCCGACAACGCACTGAACACGGCGCCGATCTGCAGCGGGCCGCCGCCGGCCGACGTGCCCGGAACCGCGTAGCTGCCGCCGAAGTTGAAGTTGTGGCGGATATCAGCGGTGCACGGCCCTTCGTTGTCCGACGGGTCGTACGGGCTCTGCATCTGCCCTTCAATCGCCGGCACGGCTGCTCGAGTTGTAATCGGTGCACTTCGACAACGTGTAGTTGTACTGCGTGTTGACACCGTGCCACTGGTTCTGCCGGAACGAGAGCTGCACGCTGTCGTACCACGACTTGCTGTCGTTGGTGAACTCCGTGATGTTGCGGAACTGCGGGTACTGCGCGCGGAACGGCCGGATCAAGTCCGGGCTCGTCGTCGGCGATCCGAGCGGCGGCGCGTTGATTTCACGCCGCATGACGAGATCGTCGCCGCGCGAGCCGACGTAGGACACCGTTACCGAGCTGTTCCGGAACAGCTCGTGCTGCACCGTCGCATGGAAGTAGTGGTAGTAGCCGGAACGGAAATCGTCGGGGACGCGGAAGATGTTGAACGGCGGCGCGCCGGTCGGCGACGACCCGAAGATCGGCACGCCCGGCTGCAGGCAGACGTAGTCGCCGCCGGCGGCGGAGTTGTTGGGATCGAGGCACGTCACGCCGGCGGCGTCGGGGGCGAATCGCGGCGTCTGCGCGAACGAGACGCGGAAGACCCCCAGGCTGGGCGTCGAGAAGAGGCCGGGATGAACGGTCCCGATGAGCGGCGGTGTCATAGGTCAGCGCGTAGCCGGCCCTGACGCTGGTGCGGCCGCTGCCGGTCGGATCCCACGCCAGTCCCGCGCGCGGACCGAAGTTGTTCTTGTCCGCCTTGTACAACTGATCCAGGCCGGCGCCGAGCTGGACGAGCCCCCTGTCGGGGAAGAAGTTGGTGGCGAGATTGTTCTTCTCGTCCACGGGGCTGACAACCTCGTAGCGAAGGCCGCCGCTGACCGTGAGGCGCGGCGTCACGCGCCAGTCGTCGTTGAAGAAGACACCGACCGACGTCTGCCCCATCTTCCGCTCGGTCGACCCGAACGATCGCGCCGCGTTCTCGAAGCGCGCCAGGAGCAGCCCGACGAGCGCGTCGACGTCGCCGCTGCTCCGGCCGTTGGCGGTCAGCGACGTGCGCGCCTGGTTGCGGACGCTGCGGTTGTAGCCGTAGTCGAACGAGCCGCCGATCTTGATCGTGTGCGAGCCGCGCGTGTGCGTCAGCGAGCTGCCGATCTGCGTCGTGGTCGTCGGCGCGGTCGTGATCGGGTAGCCGGCGATACCGCCGATGTGTCCGAAGGGCGTGGTCACTCCAGGCACGCCGAAATCCGCGGCGTCGAGCGGACCGGTGTTGATGCCGAGCGTCTTCGGATCGATGCTGTTGTTCACCCCGATGGTCTGCGAGAAGTAGTTGATGCCGAACCGCGTTTCGAGGAGTGTGTGGTTCGAGATGGTCCAGTTCCAGACCGCGCCGGTCAACGCGGCAAGCGTCGGATCAGTGACCGAGTTGAACAGATCGACCGGACCGATCGAGCTCGGCGCCACGATCTCGCCGGAGTTGCCGGCCGGCGCCGACTGGAAGCTGCGCCCGTAGAAGACGCGCTCGTTGATCAGGTGGTTCGGGCTCAGCTGATGATCGAGCTTGACCGAGAACGTGTTCATGTTCGCGACCGTTTCGCCGTTGACGTGGAGCGTGCCGGTCGGATCGGTCGGGTAGTACTTGATCAGGTTCTCGCCGATCGGACTCGTCTGCAGCCCGGCCGCGGTAATCCGCGCGCGCGCCTGCGAAATCTGAGCGGCTGTCGGCACGTGGACGTCGTACGGCGTCGTCACCGTCAGGCGCTGCCCTTCGTAGTAGCCGAAGAAGAACGCCTTGTCCTTCTTGATCGGCCCGCCGAAGGTGCCGCCGTACTGCTGGTTCTTGATCGGCGTCGGGTTGGCTTCCGTCCCCAGCCGCTCCGCGGAACGGATGTCGAAGAAGTTCGCCGAATCGAACCGGTCGTCGTGGCGGAAGTAGTAGGCGGTGCCGTGCGCGACGTTGCCGCCGCTCTTCATGACGATGTTGACCGCGGCGCCGCCCTTGACGCCGAATTCGGCCGACGGCGTCTGCTGCACGGTCAGCTCGCCGATCGCATCCATCGGCACGAGCGTCGCCGGAATGCCGATGATCGCCGTCTGGTTCATGACCGTGTCGCCGTAGTAGCGGTCGTTGTTCGAGATCCCGTCGATCATGAAGTTGTTCGACGTGGTTCGCGCGCCGCTGATGTTGACGCCCTGGAATCCGCCGCCGGGCCGATGCTGCACGCCCGGCATCACGTTGAGCAGCGAGTTGAAGTCGCGGCCGGACAGCGGCATCTCTTCGATGCGCTCGCTGTCGACGCGGTTGTTCAGCTTGTCGGAGAACTCGATGAGCGGCGAGACGCCCTGGACCGTCACGGTTTCGGACACGGCGCCGACCTCGAGCCGGAAGTCGGTCTTGGCTACCGCGTTCGCAGACACGGGCGCTTCACGCGCGATCGCCTTGAAGCCCGCGAGTTCAGCGGTCACGCGATACAAACACCCAGGCAGTTCAGGAAGGCTGTAAGCGCCCTGGCTGTCCGTGATCGCCGTGCGCGTGAGATTCGTCTCAGTGCAGACCGCGGTGACGGAAACGCCCGGCAGGACGGCGCCCGTGGTATCCATGACCGTGCCGCTGATGTCGCCGGTGGTCCGCTGCGCCGCAGCCGGCAGCGTCGCCGCCAGCAGCAGGAAGACGCACAACCCTATCGGGAGCAGGCCTCGCCGCATATTTCCATCCCTCCGTGAAAACTAGCAATCGTTTCGCGGGACACGTAACCGAATGTCTGCGAACTGCGGCCACGTTACGCGCGCGGATCCGAGAGTGTCAAGGGGAAACCGGCCCGTTTCCAGACCCGGACGATCGCGCTCCCGTTTTTTGAACGTGGGTGTTCGGATTAGGTCGCTTTCGCTTCGATGAGCTCGTTGACGGCGCGGTAGGCCTGATCGATGGCCTGGTCGGTGTACGCGGCCGCGGCCGCATCGGAGTTGGCGATCGTGATGCGTCCAAACCGCTTGCGCCCGAGCTCGCACGGCGACTGCCCGTCCGGCCAGTCCGGATCCCACAGCGGGTTGTATTCGTAGGCGTAGCCGTGCGGCCAGCGGTTCACGGTGATGGCGTCGATGTCGCGCGCCGGATCGAAGCCGCCGCCGCCGAGGATGCGCGCGAGCTGATCGCGGATGTTCAGCTCGAAGGTCGCGAACGGCGTCGACAGCAGGTCGACGTGCCCGGCGCGATGCTGCTCGCGCGACGGCAGTCCGGGCTTGCACGGCGTCCGCGTCATCCGGACCAGGATCGGATCGTCCGGCGATTTCGGCGTCGGGTTGTAGCCGCCGATCGACGGTCGGCATCTCGAGGCGCGCGCCCGTGTGATACATGCCTGGCGCCGACGCGCCGTTGATGCCGAGCTTCTTGAACGCCGCCCAGTTCCTGAGCGCAACGCTGGTGTAGACGAGCGGCACCTTCACGCCGTACTTCAGCGCCTCCTTCTGCTTCGTCCGGCAGATCGGGGCAGAGATACGGAATCATCCCGTTCCAGCAGGCGAGCACGACGCGCTTTCGCGCGCACCGCATAGACCTTCTTGCCCGCGACCGTAGGCGACCTCGACCTCCTTCGCTGATGCTGGAGGCACCGTCGTGGCTGCACGCGCACAACCGTGCTGCTCAAGCGGATGCGCACGCTCGATCCGTCGCGATCGAGCTTTCCGTAGTCGGCTGATCGCCAGCACGCTGTCCTGCGCGGTCGTGCCGGGCAGCACGGACGGAATCAGCGCGCGCACGAGCAGCCGCGCCACCGACGCGTTGCCGTCCGGGAAATGAAAGTTGTAGGGCGGCTTCGGCGTCGCGTCGCCTCTCGCGGTGAAACTCATGCGGCCGTTGGCGATCGGATCGAGATTCATGCCCTCGAAGCCCGGATAGCGATAGCGCCCAGCATTCGAGCGCGCCAACCGCATCGATGCCGATGCCGTACAGCCCGTGCGTGCGCGTCTGGTAGAACGGAATCACGTCGGGGCTGACCTTGACGACGTTCAGCAGAAAGTCTTTGTAGCTGATTCTCGACAGCCGATCTTTCTTCTCGCCCGACGACAGCCCCGGCATGTAGTCGACCTTCGTCGGTCTCGAGGCGCGCGATGTCCTTCTGGGCCTGCGCCGACAAGCGGGGTCTTCGCGAGGAACTCCTCCCATGTCATCGACGGCGCGGCGCCCCGTCCTCGACCGCCTGCCGGCTGATGCCCACCACCAGCCGATCGGCGCCGAAGGTTTCCTTGTCGAAGAAGTACGCGCCCTGCAGTCCCTGGAACACGGAGCGATCGGCGGCCGCGGCTGGCCTCCGCCGAGAGCGCGACCGGATCGATGCCGATGCGCCGACATCAAGCCCAGCGCTTCCTTGCTGAACGGGAACGGCGATCGAAATGCTCGCCGTCCCGCCGTTGGCAATCCACAGCTTGCCGCCCGGCCGGAACTCGTTGCGCTTCGCGTGCCCGCCGAAATCGTCGTGGTTGTCGAGGATCAGGATGCGCGCGTTCTGGTCGACGCGCGCGCGATAGAAGTACGCGGCCGCGAGACCGCTGATCCCGCCGCCGACGACGACGAGGTCGTAGGTTTCGCGCGTCTGGATCGGCTGGCCTGCCCTGAGCGCAGTCGAAGGGCCGGCACTTCTCCAGAAGCCCGGATCGCGCAGCGGCGTGCGACACGTCGAACGATCCGTCGTGGCTGCCGCGCATGCCGGTCAGCGCCGGCGGATAGTAGCCCGGCGGCGTCCTGCGCGAACTGAGCGGCCGTCTGCGCGTCGAGTCCGGCGAGCCACGGGCTCGCCACGAGACCGGCGGCGCCGACAGCGACGCCGTTCAAGAAATCGCGGCGCGTGATGGCGCGGTCCATCCCGAGTCGTCGTTCGTCAGGCGAAGCCATATGTCCCTCAGAACGCCGCAATCGCGCGGCCGAGCGCGTCCAACCCTTCCCTCAGCATCCCCTCGGGCATCGTCAGCGGCGGCAGCAGCCGCACGCAATTACTATAGAGCCCCGCGCGAATCACGACGACGCCGTTGGACACGGCCTGGCGAACCACCCGCAACGTATCTTCCGGCGAGGCAGGCTCCTTCGTGTCGCGGCTCTTCACGAGCTCGACGAGCATCATGGGGCCGAGTCCCCGCACGTCGCCGACGACCGGATACGACGCCTTCCACCCGTTCAGCACCTCGCGCATGACGCCGCCCAGGTGCTGCGCGTGGTCGAGAAATGCCGGCCGCCTGATCATCTCGACCGCCTCGATCGCCGCGGCGCACGCCACGGGGCTGCCGCCGTAGGTGCCTCCGACGCCGCCGAGGTGCGCGGAATCCATGATCGCCGCGCGTCCGGTCACGGCGGCAATCGGCATCCCCGCGCCTAGTGACTTCGCCGTGACGATCATGTCCGGCACGACGCCGTAGTGCTCGACGGCGAAGAGACGGCCGGTCCGTCCGAACCCGCATTGCACTTCGTCCGCGATCATGACGATGCCGGTGCTGATCGCAGAGCTCGCGGATGCGCTGAAGAAATCGCGCCGGCAAAGGAATGAATCCGGCTTCGCCCTGCACCGGCTCGACGATCATCGCGGCAACGGCCGACGGATCCACCTGCGCGACGAGCGCGTGCTCCAACTGGCGGATGCCGAAGTCGACGTATTGCTCCTCGGTCATCCCGGCGGGCGTGCGATACACATGTGGAATCGGCAGGCGAACGATCTCTGGCGCGAACGGACCGAAGCCGCTCTTGAACAACCCGTACTTGCTCGTCAGGCTCAGCGTCAGCAGCGTGCGGCCGTGATAGCCGCCCTCGAAGCAGATGATGGCGGGCCGTCCCGAGAACTTGCGCGCCAGCTTGATCGAATACTCGACGGCTTCGGCGCCGCTGTTGGCCAGGATCGTCTTCTTCGCGAACGTCCCCGGCGTGATCTCGTTCAGCAGTTCGGCAAGCCGTACGTACGGCTCGTACGTCGTCACGAGCGAGCAGACGTGCACGTACTTCTCCGCCTGTTTCGCGATCGCGTTGACGACGGCCGGCGGCGTGTGGCCGACGGCGAGCATGCCGAGTCCACCCGCCAGATCGATCAAGGTGTTGCCGTCCACGTCGAAGATCAGTTCGCCGTGCGCGCGCTCGACGACGACGTCCGTCGCGCGGCCGAGTCCGGCGGGAACGGCAGCCACGCGTCGCGCGATCAGATCGCGCGCGCGCGGGCCGGGGATCTCGGTGTTCAATCGGATGTACGACTTGGCATGCTTCCGCGACGCGCCGGGCACGTCCTGATCGGCGTCGAGCACGAGCAGCACCCCGTAGTTGTCGCAGATCGGATCGTTGACGTAGTTCGCCACGAGCCCTCGAGGCGCGAATCCAAGCTTGAGTTGCATCGATAGCGTCGGGTCCGTAATGCGTCCCGCGACGACGCCCGCGTAGTAGTCCTCGACGGTGACGCGATCCTTCACGTCGCCATATCCCGAGATCATCCCGGCAATCACTTGTCCACGCAGGTCGAACCGCCAGACGACTTCCTGGCGCGCGGCGTACAACGCCTTGCCCAGGCCGCGGCCGCGGTAGACGGGATCGACCCCGACGTCAGCGCCGTAGAGCCAATCGCCGCCGGGTTCGTGCGACGTGAGCCAGCCGCCCTGGATGATGTCGGCGAACCGGTGATCGATGTGATTCACATCGAAATGGCGCCGCAGCGTCGTCGTCGCGCCAACGATGCGGTCGCCGTCGAGCGCGACGAACTGGCCCTCGGGGAACACCTCGAGGTGTTTGCGGTAGTGCGCCGCCTTGAATCGCTCCGCGTCCGCGAGCGTCGGAAAACAGAGGCGCTGCAGCTCTTCGAGGGCCGGCGCATGCTCGGGCCTCGTGTGCATCACGATGAGGCCGTCGGGAAGCCGCCGGTAGTACCACATGGCCCTGTTAGAGATAGGCCCGCTCGAGCGACGTGATGAACTTCACATCCGGCACGTGCTTCCTCGACAGACGATCATCGTTTGTAATGAACAGATCGACGCCTGCTGTCGCGGCACATGCGAGTTGAATCGCATCGGGTGCCCTGATGGCGCGATCACTCCGAATCGCCGCGTAACGCGGCGCGCTGGCTGCATCGAATGGAAGAATCGTCGCAATCCGTCGAATCGTTGTTTCGTGATCCCGCACAGCATCTTCGCCCTTTTCTCGAGGCTTGACCAGCAACTCGCCGAGCGTCAGCGCTGACGTGACGAGTTGATCTCCCCGCTCGAGCATCCGCGAGCGCAGCTGCCTCACGCGTGCCGCGAATTCCCCGCCTTCCAACAGATAAACGAAGAGGTTCGTGTCCCAGAACACCCGCGTCACTCGAATCCCTCCCGAAGCTGCTTTACGTACTCGTCAGGATCGATCGTTCTCCAAAGATCGCGATGTCGCGCAGCGAGCGCGAGTAATGGATCTCTCGAAGATGGCCGCGCCCATTCGTTCTCGTACCAGTCCAGCAGCGAGTGATACTTCGGCGGAATGTCCGCACGATCGGGTGTGATTTTTCCGCCGTCACGCTTGGGATGATAGGGGTCACCAGGACGAAACAACCGTCGCCGAGACGGCGCCGTTTCGAACAGCATTCGGTGACGGCCCCGATCCGGCGGCCGATTCGCGACGCAGTGAACGGACAAATGTGGGTAGATCCCGGGCCGTTTTTCGTCCGTCAGTTCTTCTCGCACCAGGCGCGCTTCGATGTCTTTCAGGCTGAAGTCAGCCGCCTCTGGATGCTCGCGATGCAGAAGCGCCGTGGCGATCCACACCTCATCGGCCACTCGAATTGCAGCAGAAATGCGTCCCATACCTGTTCATTGTAATTCCAATAATATTGGAAATCCAATAGCAATGGATGATCGCTCAGGGAAGCGCCAGCGCGATGTACTCGGCCGGCTCGCTTCGCGAGCCGATGGGCACGACGATGTATTGCTTGCCTTTGAGCATGTAGGTCATCGGGCCGCCGGTCGTGCCGGACGGCAGCTCGGTCTCCCAGATCACCCTGCCGGTGGCTTTGTCGTAGGCGCGGAACTTCTTGCCCCAGCCCCAGTCCGTTTGCGGCGTGCCGCTGACGGCGTTGCTGCCTTCGCCGAGGAACAGCAGCGTCTTGGTCAGCAGCGGCGCCGGGCGGTTCGGCACGCCGAGCGGCGGCAGGTTGAGCGCCTTCAGCAGCGGGTGATACCGCGGGCCGTCGCCGTTGGCGACCATCCACACCTCGGTGCCCGTGTTGAGATTGAGCGCGGTGATCCGACCGTACGGCCCCTTGATGATCGGCAGCCCCTCGATGTCGGGGAACGTGCCCACGCTCGCGTACTCCATCGTCGCTTCCGGGTTGCTCATCTTCTTGATGGCGCGATTCGAGGGGCCGGGAAGCGAGGCGGACAGGGCGTAGTAGATCGCCGTCTCGGGATCGAACGCGCCGGTGTTCCAGTTCGCCGCGCCCCACGATCCGGGCAGCATCAGCGTGCCGCGGTTCGTGCCCGGCTCTTCCGTCGTGATCGACGGCGGCGTGAACATCGGACCGGTGACGAATTCCTTCGCGATCTCGCGCGCCCGCTGCCTTCAGCTCCGGCGTGTAGTCGATCAGATCGGCGTCGGTGACGCCCTGACGATCGAACGGCGGGCGGCTTCGTCGGAAACGGCTGCGTCGGCGAGGTGCGCTCGCCCGGGACGTTCGACTGCGGAACCGGCCGCTCCTCGATCGGCCACACCGGCTTGCCGTTCGTGCGATCGAGCACGAACAGGAACCCGTTCTTGTTCGGCTGCATCACCGCCTTGATGCGGCGGCCGTCGACGGTGATGTCGCCGAGCATCGCCGGGCCGACGTTCTCCCATTCCCAGAGGTTGTGATGCACCGTCTGGAAGTGCCAGACGCGCTTGCCGGTCTTCGCGTCGAGCGCGACGAGCGAATCGGCGAACAGGTTGTCGCCGGGCCGCCATACGCCCCACGCCGACGCGGTCGGCGCGGTCAGCGGGATGTAGACGTAGCCGAGCTCCTCGTCGGCGGTCATCGGGTTCCACGCACCGAGATCGCCGGCGATCTTCCACGACTCGTTGCCCCACGTGTCGTTGCCGAATTCGCCCGGCCGCGGCACGACGTGGAACGTCCAGAGCAGCTTGCCGGTCCGCGCGTCGAAGCCGCGCACGTCCTCGGGCGCCGCTTCCTTCTTGAACGTGCCGGTGTCGCCGGCGCCGGCCGTGTTGCCGGTGACGACGACGACGTTGCCGACGACGAGCGGGCCGGTGGTGTCGCTGAAGCGCGCCGGCCAGCGGCTGGTTCTCCTCGAAGTGCAGACTCGCCCGCCCCTGGTCGCCGAAGCCGGCGACCGGCTTGCCGGTCTCCGCGTTGAGCGCGTAGAGATACTCGCCGCGAATCGCGAAGATGCGTTGGTCGGCGTTGCCGCCGCCTAGCCGCCGCGCCAGTAGTCGACGCCGCGCGTCGCCGAGCCGTTGGCTTCCTCGCGCGTCCGCGCGAAGAGCTCCTGTTCCCACACGGTCTTGCCGCTCTCGCCATCGAACGCGACCACGAGGCCGTGCGCGTTCTGCGTGTAGAGCACGCCGTCGATGACGATCGGCGTCGATCGCAGGTAGTTGTTCACCCTGAGGTCGGGAAACGCCTGCGTCAGCTGGTCGCTCACCGCCGGGCGGCGCCACACGATGCGCAGGTTCTTGACGTTGTCGCGGGTGATTTGATCGAGCGGCGAGTAGCGCGTGAACGCTTTGTCGCCGCCGAAATACCGCCACTCGCGCGCGGGAGCGCGATCTTGCGCATGCGTCCCCGCGACCGCCGCCAGCACAAGACTCAATGAGACGTTTCCACGAATCATTCGATGCAGCATGTACCGACCGCCCATTCGCTGCGTGCTACTCCCCGATCACCTGAATCACGATTTCGCGTTTGCGCGGCCGTGTGTCGAGCTCGACGAGCGCCACTTGCTGCCACGTGCCGACGAGCAGCTTGCGATCGGCGAACGGCACGGTCAACGACGGTCCCATCAGGGCCGCGCGCACGTGACTCGAACCGTTGTCGTCGCCCCACCGCAGATGATGACGATACTCGGCCTCGCGCGGCGCAATGATCTGGAGCACACGGTTCAGATCGGCCACGGCGCCGGGCTCGAACTCGATGGTGGTGACGGCCGCCGTCGAGCCGACGACGAAGACCGTCGCGATCCCGGCTGCGCAGGCGGATTCGGCGACGGCGGATGATACGAGATCGGTGATGTCGTGCGCGTCACCCTGACCGCGCGTCGCCACATCACGCCGGTAGGTCACTACCATGCGCCCGTAGCATACTGCCGGTTCGTCGTTCGTCGTTCGTGGTTCGTCGTTCGTCGTTCGTCGTTCGTGGTTCGTCGTTCGTGGTTCGTGGTTCGTGCGAAGTACGTGGGGTCCGGCTTTAGCCGGACCTACAGCTCACCGCGCGAGGCGGTTGTACTTTCGAAGCACGTCGCGAAGCCCGTCGTGCGAGATCGCCTCGGCGCGCCGATTCTCGATTCCGGTCATGGTCTCGGCGGCGACCAGCGCGTTGATGATCGCCTCATCGGTTGCCTGCACCGTAGCTTCGAAGACCGAGCCGATGCGCGCGTTCGAGAGCATCGACACCGCGGCGGCGTCGGTTGCCGCGGCGGCGCCGGCGTTCGCCGTGGAGAACGCGATGAAGATGTCGCCCGAGCCGTTGCTCGACACGCTGCCGGTCCGGGCCAGACCGAGCGACGCGCGCCGGGCGAGCCGCTTCAACTGATGCGGCAACAGCGGCGCATCGGTAGCGACGACGATGATGATCGAGCCGAGCTCGCCGATCGCATCGCGCGCCACATCGTCTGCCGCGGCCGCCGGCGGCGGTTGCGGCAACTCGCGTCCAACGGGCACGCCCGCCACGCGGAGCTGATCCCGTGTGCCGTGATTGGCCTGCACCAGCACGCCGACCGTGTAGCCGCCGGCCCGCGCGTCGATCTTGCGCGACGAGGTGCCGGTCCCGCACTTGAAGCCATAGCAGCGCATGCCGGTGCCGCCGCCGACATTGCCCTCGGCGACCGGTCCGGAGCGCGCTCCGTCGAGCGCAGCGAACACGTGCTCCGGCTTCACGTGGAAGCCGTTGATGTCGTTCAAGCTGCCGTCCCACGTTTCGGCCACGACTGGCAGCGACCACGCCTGGGGGGTGGCGATACCGTGATCGACGCCCCATTTGATCGACGCATCGCGCACGACGCCGACGCTGTGTGTGTTCGTAATGAACACCGGTCCTTCCAGGAACCCCGCTTCTTCGATCCACGTCGTTCCCGTCATCTCGCCGTTGCCGTTGAGCGAGAACCAGCCGGCGAACGCCTGATCTTTCGAGGCGCGCCCGCGCGGCAGGATCGCGGTCACGCCGGTGCGCACCGGGCCGGCGCCCACCTTCAGCGGACCATCTCCGGAGATGAGCGTCGTGAAGCCGACTTCGACGCCGGCGACATCGGTGATGGCGTTCAGCGGTCCAGGTGTGCCGTCGAACGGGACGCCGAGATCGCGCGCGCGGGGTTTCTGCTGCGCCGCGAGGTTGGCGGCGCAGCAGGCGGCCGCGCTGATCGCCACGCACAGACCGAGTGTTTTCATCGGCACGCGACCTCGGGCGCGGAGTGTAACACGCCGTCCTCCCGTGTGTTAGGATGCCGCGCATTCATACGATTCGTTCACCAAACACAAGGAGTCCTACCGTGCGAGTGAGACATTGGCTTGCGACCGTCACCTTCGTGTTTGCCGGCTGCGCATCGACGCCGCCTGAACGCGCCATCGTCATCGACGCCGCCACCGCGCTCGGCGGCGCGGACCGGCTTCAGGCGGTCAACACCCTCACTATCGAAGGCGCGGGACAGAATCTCAACCTCGGCCAGAACCAGAGTCCCGACGCGACGCAACCAATTCTCGCGGTGTCGGGATTCAAGCGGTCGTACGACTTCGCGGGCAACCGATCGCGCCTCGAACAAACGCGAACCGCGAACGTCGGCAACACGACGCCGGCGCGGCAGATCCTGGGCCTCGACGGCGACGTGGCGTTCAACGTCAGCCCCGCCGGCGCGGCGACGCGCGCGAGCGCGGCGGCGGCGAAAGATCGCCGCGCTGAACTGCTCCATCACCCCGTCGGCGCGCTGCGCGCGGCGCTGGCGCAGGGCGCCACGATCGCAAACCCGCGAAAGGACGGCAGCAATGACGTGGTGGACATCACCACCGCCGACGGGCAGAAGCTGACGCTGTACGTGGACACGCAGAGCAAGACGCCGGCGAAGGTCACCACGGTGACCGACAACGTCGGCGGCCCGCTGGGCGACATGGTGGTCGAGACGTCGTTCGCCAACTACGCGGAAACGAGCGGCTTGAAACTCCCCAGCCGGATCACGACCAAGAACGACAAGTACACAGTCGCCGACATTCAGGTGTCGCGAAACACCGTCAACGGTGATGCCGCGGATCTCGCGGCGCCCGCGGACGTCAAGGCGGCCGCCGCGCCGCCCGCCGCCGCGCCGCCGACGGTGACGGCCGAGGAGGTTGGCAAGGGCCTGTGGTACCTCGCGGGTCAGAGCCACCACAGCGTGCTGGTCGAATTCGCCGACCACCTCGTGCTGATCGAAACGCCGCAGAACGAAGTGCGATCCGCGGCCGTCGTCGCCAAGGCGAAGGAGCTGCGGCCGAACAAGCCAATCAAGTACGTGATCAACACGCACCATCACTTCGACCATTCCGGCGGCATCCGCGCGGCGTTCGCGGAAGGCGCCACCGTGATCACGCACGAGGGTAACAAGGCGTTCTTCGAAGCCATGGCGAACCGACCGCACACGCTGACGCCCGACGCGCAGAGCCGGAGTCCGAAGCCCCCGGTGATCGAAGGCGTGGCCGACAAACGCGTCCTGCAGGATGCCACCCGGACCGTCGAGATCCATCACGTCGCCGGCAACGTGCACTCGAACACGATGCTGATGGTGTATTTCCCGGCCGAGCGCTTGATCGTGGAAGCCGACGTCTACAATCCGCCGGCCGCGCCCGCGGCGCCGGCGCCGGGCACCACTACGCCGCCGGCTGCCGCCGCACCGCCGCCGGTGTTTCCGTTTGCCGCGAACTTCGTCGAGAACGTGAAGCGGCTGGGGCTGAAGGTCGATCGGATCATGCCGATCCACGGACGCATCGTGCCGTTCGCCGATGCGGAAGCGGCCGCAAAACCCGCGGCGCCGACGCAGACGACGCCGTAAGCCTACGAAGCCTATGTGGGGTCCGGCTTCAGCCGGACCCGGTCGGTCCGCCTAAAGGCGGACCCCACGTTGATTTTCTAGGCGGACGCCAGCTGGTTTCTACCCCGACGCGGTCGCGAGCCGGCCGACGATTTCGTCGATCGCCGCGACCGCGGTGTCCAGTTCCTCGTCCTCCGTGTAGAAGTGCGGCGACAGGCGGACGCCCGCCTTCGGCCGCCAGTCGACGAGCACGTCGCGCTCGAGCAGCTGCGCGCACACTTCCTTGGCGTTCGGCATGTCGATGCTCACCGTGCCGCCGCGCCGATCCGGATCGCGCGGCGTGTTGACGCGCCACTCGCGGGCGTCTGCGAGCTCGATGAGGCGTGCGGTCTGGCGCCGTGACTTGTCGCGGATGCGATCCACGCCGACGTCGCTGACGATGCGAAGGCCTGGTTGCGCGGCGTAGAGCGCCGGGACGTTTGGTGTGCCGTTCATGAAGCGGTACGGCGGCTCTGTGTAGCGAGTCGGGCCGATCTCGAACGCGAACGGATCGGCGTGCGCCGTCCATCCGGTGAATGACGGTTGCAGCGTCGCGCCGAGATCGGGCCGCACGTACAGATACGCCGTGCCCGGGCCGCCGCATAACCATTTCAAGACGCCGCCGCAGGCAAAGTCCACCTGCAGATCGGTCACGTCGACGGGCACGCTGCCGAGCGACTGAAACGCATCGAGGACCACGTGCGCGCCGACCTGGTGCGCCCGGTCGACGATTGCCCCTACATCCTGGATGAACGAGCTGCGAAAGATCACGTGCGAAATGGGCACGAGCAATGTCTCTTCGTCGATCGCTTCGAGCAACCGCTCGGTGTTGACGTGCACCGCATCGTCGTTGCGCACCATGTGCACGCGCGCCCCGCGCGCCCGCTGCGCCTCCCAGAAATACATGACCGACGGAAAGTTCAGGTCGGTGTAGACGACCTTGTTGCGGCGCCCGCTGAAGTCGAAGCACGAGGCGACGACGGCCTGGCACTGGGTGACGTTCTGGTGGAGGGACACGGAGCCGGCGGGCGCGCTCATGAGCGCGCCGATCTGATCGCCGACCTCGCGCGCGAGCATCCACCAGCGATCGGCCCATGCCCGCACGCCCCGCGTCGCCCACACGTCCGAGTAATCGCGCATCGCGTCCGCGACGCCGCGCGGCATGGCCCCCAGCGAGTTGGAGATGAGATAGGTGGTCGTCGCGAGGATAGGAAACTCGGCGCGATAGCGAAGAAGTGGATCGGCCACCATAGACGCGCGGATTCTACCTCCGGGATAGGTCCGGCTTCAGCCGGACCTACCGGCGGCCCAAGCAACCCCACTCGTATCGGTCTCGTCAAACGACACTATGCCGACATTTGTCTTTTTACTGCTGTTCGCGGTCCCTCAGCCTGCAGCCGACCTGCTCCGCCGGTACGTGGAGGCGATTGGCGGGGAGGATGCGCTCCGTGCCGTCCTTACCCGCGTCACCGAGGGCGAGTTCAGCAACGGGCGCGGGTTGGTCACGCCGTTCCGGGTGATCGAACAGGCGCCAAATCGGCGCGTGACGCTGATTGGATCTCATGCAATTGACAGCAAAGACGGATCCGGCCGCGGGTTCGACGGCGCCGCCGGGTGGGACAAGAACTTCATCGGCACCGGACTTCGTGTTGTCGAGGGAGACGAACTCGCGGATCTGAAACTGGACGCGGACATGCTGCGCCCTCTCCACCTGCTCGATTCGTGTCAGTCGAGAACGGTGGAGGTGGCGGCCACCGAGTCGGTTGTCGTGTGCCGACCGACCTCAGGGGCCCGCACGCGCCTGCATTTCGATCGGGCCACCGGTCTGCTGGTCCAGCAGGAGTCAGAGGACGCGAACGGCCGCGGACCGGTCCGCGTGTTTTTCGAAGACTATCGGGTCGTGGATAACATCCGCCTCCCGTTCAGGACTCGCATCGTCCTGCCCGGGGCGACGATCACTTACACCGTCGCATCGGTACGGCACAACGAGCCCGTTCAGGAGGCCGTGTTCCGGCGACCCAACGCCCAGTAAGCCGCGGTCAGCACCAGCAGATAGGGTCCGCCGCTGATGATCGTGATCCGCGACTGCTCCACCCACCACGTCGACGCGATCGCGAACAGCAGCACGACGAACCCAATGCGAGACGCCAGCGCCCCGCCCGGCGATCGCATCGGCATGCGCGCAACGTCCTCGCGCGACATCCGCGCGCGGAACCGCACATGGGCGGCCAGCGCGACCCACCACGCGAGCATGCCGCCGAACAGCGAGGCGCCGATGATGTAGAGATACGCCGCCTCGGGGGCGAACTTCTGGGCGACCACGGCCAGCAGTATCCCCGTGGCCGAGACGGCAACGGCATTGCGCGGCGAGCCCGCGCCCGTGAGCTGCCCCAGCGCCGCCGGTGCATATCCGCCGCGCGCGAGCGAGAACAACATGCGCGAGGCCACGTATAGACTGGCGTTCGCTCCCGACAGCGCCGCGGTGAGCACCACCGCGTTCATCAGGGTCGACGCAGCCGGAATTCCCGCGACCTCGAACACCGTGACGAACGGGCTTTGCCGAACGCCCGCGGCCTGCCACGGCATCACGCCAACCAGGATGGTGATGGCTCCGACGTACACGAAGACCAGCAGCGCAAACATGATCCGAGTGGCGCGTGGAATCTCTCGCTGCGAGCGCGCTTCTCCCGACGAGATCGCGACCATCTCGATCCCGAGAAAGCTGAAGAGCGCGAACGACAGCGCCCGCATCGGCGCCAGACCACCGTTCGGAAAGAAGCCGCCCGACGCCGTGTACTGCGCGTCCACACGCCCGCCGAGCAGGAGCGCAGCACCGACCACGATGAAGAGGACGATGGTCGCGACCTTGATCATCGCGAACCAGTATTCGAACCGCCCGTAGTCGCCCACCTGACGTAGGTTCACACCTAGGAGCACGGCCGCGTACACGGCGATCCAGACGATCGCCGGGACGCCGGGAAACCAGAACGCCGTGTAGGTGGCCGCCGCGATGAGCTCCGCGGCGATGGCAATCACCACGGCGAACCAGTAGCCGTAGCGCGCGACGAACCCCGCCCACGGGTTGAGATACAGCTCGGCGTACACGCCGAACGACCCGGCCGCGGGATGGACGCTCGCCATCTCGCCGAGCGCCATGGTGACCGTCCACGCGATCACGGCGCCGACGATGTAGGTGAGGATGACGGCGGGTCCGGCGATGTTGACCGCGGCGCCCGAGCCGAGGAGGAGGCCCGTGCCGATCGAGCCGCCGACCGCGACCATGGCCATCTGGCCCGCCGACAGCTGACCGCGCAATCCAGCTTCTCGAATGTCTCCGGTCATTTCACAGAAAAAGATGCCGTTTCGGCTTGACGCTGGCTGTCCGCCTGCGTACGGTGTTCACAATCGGACGCTCATGTTATCCGGTCCGCATTTGTGAGGTGGTCATGACGATTCGACGCACGAGGATTGCGGCGGCGTTGCTCTTCGCGCTCATCACGGCCCTACCCGCTTTCGCCCAGTCGACGGCGGCCATCTCGGGAGTCGTGGTCGACTCCGACGGCGGCGTCATCCCGGGCGCCGACGTGGTCGTGAAAAATGTGGCAACGGGCGAGACGTTCAGCACCATTTCATCGGCCCAGGGCGTCTTCTCGGTCCCCGCGCTCATCACGGGAACCTACAGCGTTTCTGTGTCGCTGACCGGCTTCAAGACCGTCCTCCTCAACAACGTGATCGTGAACGCCGGCGTGCCCGCCAACGTCCGCGCCACGCTGACCATCGGCGGCATTACCGAAGAAGTGCTGGTCACCGCGAACTCGGCGCTGGTGCCGACGCAGACCGCCACCGTCGCGACCATGCTCGATACCCGTCAGGTCGCGAGCCTGCCGCTCTCGAGCCGCAACGCCGCGGACTTCGTCGTGTTCCTGCCGGGCGTCACCACGCCAGGCGGGACCCGCGACTCGATCGTGAACGGCCTGCCGCAGAGCACGATCAACATGACGCTCGACGGCGTCAACATTCAGGACAACACGCTCAAGAGCACCGACGGCTTCTTCGCGATCGTCGGACCGCGGCTCGACGCGATCGAGGAGATCATCGTTCACGACCGCGGCGTCCGGCGCAGACAGCGTCGGGAGCGGCGCGACGCAGATTCGCTATACGACGAAGTCGGGGACCAACCAGCTCCACGGCAGCGTGTTCCACCAGTACCGCAGCGACGCACTGAACACCAATAGCTACTTCAACAAGCGGGACAACCTGCCGAAGGCCCAGCTGCTGCAGAACCAGCCCGGCTTCAACATCGGCGGGCCGATCATGCTTCCCGGGTTCAACGGCCGGAACCGGGCGTTCTTCTTCGTGAACTACGAGGAGCTGCGGCAGCCGTCCGACCTGCGCCGCGACACGGCAGATCTTTCATCCCGACTCCGAAAAGGGCGTCTTCCGCTACAGCACGGCGGCGGGGGTGCAGACGGTGAACCTGTTCGAGCTGGCGGCGCGGAGCGGACAGACGGCCACGCCGGATCCGATCATCGTCGCGGCTGCTGGCCGATATCCGCAACGCGACGGCGAAAGAGGGGAACGTCCGCGATCTCACCGATCCGCTCTATCAGGAGTACTCGCTATCTCGTCCCGACGCGATCGCAGAACCGCTACCCGACCGTGCGCCTCGACTACCAGCTCAGCGATCGGCATCGGCTGACCTGGTCGATGAACTTCCAGTACTTCGGGGGCGGGCCCGATACGACGAACAACCGCGAGGCGTATTTCCCCGGCTTCCCGGTGCGTGGCGAATCAATGGTCCACGCGCCGCGCCACGAGCGGCTGGCTGCGGTCGATCATCAGCCCGACGATGGTCAACGAGTTCCGGATCGGCTACGGCGGCGCGCCCGTCATTTTCTGCGCAGGACCAGTTCACGCCGGAGCTGTGGAACGGCCCGCTGGCGAATCAGGGCGGCTTCTACCTGAACATGGCGCAGTCGATGGGGATTACCGAACGTGCAGAACGGCATGAACGCCGGGGCAGGCGGAACGACGTCGGCGCCGTGATGCGTTCCACTACCTCGTCGAGAGACACGCTCAACTGGCAGAAGGGCGCGCACAGCATCAGCCTCGGCGGCGCGTTCACGCAGTTCCAGTTGTGGCAGGACAATCAGACCGTCGTGCCGGAGCTGCGCTTCGGCGTCGTCCAGGGCGATCCGGCCGAGGCGATGTTCGACGCCGGCGAACTTCCCGGGCGCGTCCACCACTAACATCACCAACGCGCGAGCCCTGTACGCGATCCTGACGGGCCGCGTCAGCGAAGTGCGCGGCATCGCCCGGCTCAACGAGGCGACGGGCAAGTACGAATATGCTGGGCAGGGCAGGCAGCGCGCGCACCAGCGGCAGGTCGGCGCTCTGGCTGCAGGATTCGTGGCACGTCAGTCCGAACTTCACGGTGAGCTACGGCGCGCGCTACGACCTGACGTTCCCGTTCGTCGCGTTGAACAACAGCTACTCGATCGGCGATCTCGACGACGTCTACGGCGTCTCGGGTGTCGGCAATCTGTTCAAGCCCGGCACGCTCACCGGCCAGTGCGCCGAGTTCCGTCAGCTCGGCGCGGGCGAGCGGGCCTATCCGATGGATTGGAACAACATCTCGCCGAGCGTCGGGGTCGCCTGGACGCCGACGCGCGACGGATGGGTTCCTGCGCCGCATCACCGGCGAGCACCGGCGACTTCGTGGTTCGCGCCGGGTACAACCGATCGTACACGCGCCTCGGCCTGACCGACTTCACCGGACGAGGTCGGCAGCAATCCCGGCGTGTCGCTCGAACGTCTTCCGGCAACGCAGGCGCTCGGCAATCTCGGCACGCTGCCGCTGCTGCTGCGCGGCAATCCGGCCCGTCTTGGCCCGGCCGCTTTCCCGGCAGACGCCCAGCTTCCCGTACACGCGACGTCGTGACCGGCGACATCACGATCTTCAGCCCGGATCTGATGGTGCCGCTGTGCCGACACCTGGCAGGCGGGCGTCTCAGCGTGCGCTCGGCGGCAACGATGTCGGTCGAAGCGCGCTACCTCGGCGCGCGGTCGGCCGACAACTGGCGCACCAACAACTACAACGAGCTGAACATCATCGAGAACGGTTTCCTCGATGAGTTCAAGCTCGCGATGGCCAACCTGCAGGCGAACAACGCCGCCGGCGGCACGCGCGCCGGCTCGTTTGCGTACTTCGGCCCGGGCAGCGGCACCGCGCCGCTGCCGATCTTCCTCGCGTTACTTCAACGGGGTGAATCGCGCGAGCGCGCGGCGACGCAGCCGCTCTACACGTCGGCGAACTTCCGCAGCACGACGTACCTCAACGCCGCTGGCGCGGTTCAACCCGCATCCGTACGCCGCCGCGACGCGCTCGACGGCGACGCCACCGGCGCGCAGCCGCGCGCTCGGCCGCAGGGCTGCCGTCGAACTTCCTCCTCGTCAACCCCGATCTGCTCGGCGGCGCCAACATCGTCGAGAACGAAGGGCGCACGATGTACAACTCGATGGCGCTCGAGTTCAGGCGCCGCGCGGCGAATGGGCTTGTCGTTCCAGAGCAGCTACGTGTTCGGCCACGCGACGCAGTCGCAGTTCCTGTCGCTGCGCCTCGACAGCCCCATGCTCCGCAACGGCGGCGCGGAAGGCGACATCACGCACGCGTTCAAGCTGAACGCGGTGTATCCGCTGCCGTTCGGCAGCGGCCAGCGGTTCGCCAGCAACGCAGGCGCCGTGCTCGACCGGCTCATCGGCGGCTGGCAGATTGCCGGCAACGCGCGGATCCAGAGCGGCCGGCTGCTCGATTTGGGCAACGTCCGCCTCGTCGGGATGGACCCCGGACGACCTGCGCAAGGCTGTTCAAGCTGCGCATCGACGGGCAAGGACGGGTGTTCATGCTGCCGCAGGACATCATCGACGAAACCGTCAAGGCATTCAGCGTCAGCGCCGACGTCGGCGAACGGCTACGGCAACGCTGGGCGCGCCGAGCGGCCGCTACATCGCGCCGGCGGACAGCCTCGACTGCATCGAGTCGATCCGCGGCGAGGGCAAATGCGGCATGCAGGCGCTCATCGTGCACGGGGCCGCTGTTCAAGCAGTTCGACTTCAGTCTCGGTGAAGCGGGTCGAAGTCAGTGGAGGTGTGAACGCCGAGTTCCGGCTCGATGCGCTGAACGTCTTCGACCACGTCAACTTCTCGCCGGTCAGCGGCCTGACGGCGACGACCAACCGCGTGAGCGGCAGCGCGCCGGCCAGCTACGAGATCAACGCGCTGACCGGCGTCAATACCGCACGCGTGATGCAGATTGTGATGCGGCTTCGCTGGTAGGGCGAACCGCGACCTTCGTCGTTTGAGCAGGATCGTTCGACGTTCGCCGCCGAGCGGGATCGTTCGTGGTCCGGCGTTCGTGGTTCGTCGTTCTAGCGCGCAGCCCGGACCGGTCGATGTTCCGTGACGATCTTGAGGTAATCAGGATCGGTCGATCGCAGATTTACGCTGAGCCCGCTCAGCACGCGGCGTGCGACTCGCCGCTCGGCGGAATTCTCCGGCTTCTTCGCCGCCTCCGACAGGTTCGCCCACCTGCGACGAAGATCGCCGAGGACGGCGACGCGATCCTCGCCGGTCTCGAGTTGCCCTTCCAGCTTCCAGACCTCGTGCAGCATCCGCTCTTCGCGGTCGTCCTCGTCCTCGGTCCGCTTGAGTGCCGCGCGAACGGTCTTGTCGCGCGCCAGAGCCGTCGACTCCATCGCCAAGGCTCGAACGTCCTTGAACCCGTCGAAGTCCTCGGCGATGCCCCGCAGCGCCAGGAACCTCGCGGCATCGATCCGATCCGGCCCCGCCGCCGCCATCCGCTTCTCGAAGATGCGATCGATCTCGACTTCGTCGCGCGGCTTCAGGCCGGTTTTCATCGCCTGGATTTCCATCCACTCCACAGCCTCGATCGCCAGCTCGCTCGAGAGCCAGACGTGGCCGCCCTCGAACACCGCCAACCGATGCGGCGACGTCAGCGCGCGATCGAGGCGTCGCAATTCGAGGTGATTGAAGTCCTCGGTGCCCGCAGTGGCGAACACTGGAAACGGCAGCGTTTTGCGAGGCCTGGCGTCCGGATAACCCGCACTCGACGCGATGACGCCGGCGACATGCCCCGGCGGCGATCCGAGCGCCACCGAGAAGGCGACCCGCGCGCCGCCGGACATCCCCGCCACGTACACACGCCGCTCGTCCACACGCACACGGGACATGACGTCGGCCGACATGGTTGTGACCGACCGGCCGATCTCCGGCGACCCGTTGCGGGAGTTGTGCGATCCGGCCACGATGAAGCCGTACTGTTCGGCCGCGGCCTGGTAGCGTTCGACCGGGACGCGTCCGCGCCCGCCTGGATCGAAAGCGAAGATGACCGGCCAGGCGCGCGCCGCCGTGTAGGCGCGCGGAAGGTAGAGCGCGTAGCTCTGCGATCGATCGGCGGCGCACACGACCTCGTCGACGATCTGCCCGGTTGGCAGATCCGCGGCCACGGCCACTGCGCTCGCGATCATCCACGCCGACAGCACGGCGTCGGATGGTAGCACGCGGTCTTCGGAAACTCTGCTACCATGCCGCCGCACGTCACATGACGCAGAGGAGGCCTAGAGGCATGAAGCGATTGATTGTCGCTGGACCGTTGTGCGCGTTGGCGGGTCCGCAGGTGCTGGCGCAGGAGATCCGCAGTCTCAACCTGCAGGCGATCGTCCACCAGAAGGCGTTCGAGATCGCCGCCTACCAGGTTCCGCAGACACCGCAGCCGCCTCCCTCGGCCACCACAACGGCCTCTTCGGGCATCAGCAAAGCAAAGATTCTCTACCTGGCCACACTGGCCGGTGCGGTGGTGGGTATCGTCTACAACATCAAGACCACCCGTGAGGCGTTGGACCTGCGCCTCCGGGCCCGCACATTCCCCTTGGTGTGGAAGGAGACCAACGATCCGGCAGACAAGGGTCAGGTCTCGGCAATTATCGCGGGAGCCAACGGCGGCCTGCTGGCCGTCGGCGCGCTCATGTTCAGAAGAGACAACGCGCCGCTGGCGACCTTCATCAACGTCCTGGTCGGCGCCGGCACCGGGATCATCGGTCTCAAGAACCGCAACACCATCAACGACTGCAAGCAGGCGGGTGTGACCTGCAGGTAGCCGCCTGTGGCCGGCGAGCCGGCGCTGCGAACATTGGGCCGACGATCAAATCGGCGCTCGGGCTTCAGGCCAAGAATCACACCGGATTCAACTGTTCGTCATTCTCTTCCGGCGTTGAGATCCAGTGGGAGTAACGCCTCGGCCGCGGCGATGCGGAACGTCGCCGTCACGAACGGCACCCGAACGAAGCCGTCGTTGAACTGCAGCGTCTGGGTTGTGCCGGGCTGGAAGATGTCCTTGATCACCTCGTGGCGCTCGAGGACGACGTCGCCGTTGGCGTTTCGGTAAGTCGTGAAATACAGCAAATCGCGGAAGGCGACGCGCGGATTGGCATTGTGCACGATCACGGTCCAGTCGGCTGATCCTCGAAAGCCGATGCGGTACGCCACCTGACCAACCTCGATATCGCGCGTCGGGTCGTAGGGCCGGGAGGGATCCTGCAGCGACAGCGGTCCGCCGCCAATCGCGAACGGCCGCCGATGCGCGAACATCTCCGGCTGCTTCTCCCGAATCGCGGCAGCAATCGGAGCGCGATTCTTGTACATCGACTTCTCGGGCGCCTGCGCCCAGGCGAACCCCGCGTGAAAGGCGACATTCACCCCCAGGAGCCACGCGGCCAGCTTCCGAGTGCGGGGGGAGTCCACGAACGTCCAGCAGTACGCGGCAAACATGAAGGCGACCGGCGAAAGCACGTAGAACGCGTGGGCCTGCGGCGGCTCGATGACGAACGAGTAGCTGGCATAGACGAGCGCCACGCTTCCGACGACGATCAAGCGAATCGCCCGCCAGGATGGGCGTGTATCGCGCCGTCGGACAAGCTCGACCAGCATCCAGAGCGGCTGAAGCGTGCCCGCGACGAAGACGAGAGCGGCGAGCGGCGCCAGCCACAGATGACGCTCGAAGAACGCAAGACGCTTGGCGCCGTCGGTGGCAATGAACCGATTGATTTCGAGGCTCGCAAACGAGAGGAACCGAGCGAGCGTCGTGACGAGCTCCCACGGGTTCACAAAATGAAGCGTGAGGTTTCGCAGCGTGCCGCCGTCGCCGCCCTCGAGCCCGTACTGCACCCAGGTCGGCACCAGAAACACGCCCGTCGCGATCGCGCCGCCGATGAAGGCCAGGGCATCGACGACGAGACGGCGCCCGCCGTCGCGACGCCCGCCGAGCCACGCCAGCGCCGCAAACGGCGCGACGAGCGGCCACGACATGTGAATCTGCACCAGCCAGGCGAGCGCGGCACCCATGAACGCATGCGCCGCGGGCCGCGACAGCTTGCCAAGACGAAACGTGGCCGTCGATTCGAAGAAGCCGATGAAGAACACCAGCGCCCCCGGCAGGATGTACGACGTGTTGATGATGTTCGTCGAAAACTGCACGGTCCATGGGATCGTCAGGAGCCATCCCCACAACAGCCACCGAGGCGCAGACGGGAATTGCGCGCACAAGTACCACGCGAACGCAATCAGCGCTGCCGTCGACAGCACCGTCAGCAGGATGAACGGCGATTCGGGCAGCGGCACGATGCGAAGCGGCACGCCGACGAGCAGCGCCTGCAGCGCGCCGGGAATCTCACTCTTGGTCCAGACCACGTCCGCCCCGAAGTACGGCCACCCGCCCGTCGCGAAGTAGCGGAGGCCGAGCAGGTAGACCTGGGTCTGGTCCTCGAAGAAGAAGTCGCTGGAGAGCCCGAACAGCAGCCTGAACGCGAACACGGCCACGATCGCCGGCCACAGAAATCGGCTCACCGGCGCGTTGGCCAACGGGCGGCTATGCACAGGCAATCGTCGATTTTCGCAGTTTGACCTCCAACGACACAGCTGGAAATGGCGGCAGGCGCGGACCACCGTGCCGGGCATGTTATCGTCCTGAGAGTGGAGCCTGCTTCAAAGCTGCCCTGGAAAACGGAGCCGCCGAAAATCGCGGCAACACCACCGTTCAGGCGGCAACTGGACGTGAAACGCGTGGCGTTGGTAGCCGGGGTGGTCGCGGTGGGCGCGGCGCTGGCGGTGTGGGCGATCGCTGTCAGCTTCGAACCTGGCCCTGTGACGCGGTTGGAGAGGGCGCCCGCCGACGTGGCGCCATATCCTCTCGCACCAGAAGTCCCTCTCAACGCAGAACGCCGCGCCGCTCCGGAGCCTGCTGTCAAACGGAAAGAGACTGACGCTCCGACGGCAGCGGGGCGCAGCGGGCAACCCGCGTTCGGCGCTGATGTCGCGCCACGCGCCCAGCCGGGATCGTCAACCCAGCCGTCTTCGGCCGTGTCCCCCAGAACCGCAACGCCTCAACGCACGGAGCCGATTCCGCCTCCATCGTTGCGCTTCGAAACGTTCGAAGAGGTGAAAGATGCCGCCGTCTACAGCGCTCGCGACGCAGACGTCGCGCCGCCGATCGCCGTCTACCCGCAGCAGTTGGGCCGGATACCGCTAGGCGTGGCCCGAGAGGATCTGGCGATGATCGAAGTCCTCATCAACGCGGACGGCACGGTTGCCGAGGTCAAGGCGAAAGACTCGCCGCAATCGCTCGACGACGCGATGATGATCACGATGAGCTTGAGCGCCGCGAAGACGTGGCGGTTTCAACCGGCTCAGAAAGACGGACGTCCCGTCAGATACCGACAGGTCCTCGCCGTGTCCCTTCGCTGATCGAATCTCGCTGTCGGGCTAGACGATAGCGCCAATGCTGGCATGCCCGTTGCCACGCTCTTCGGCAGCGGACCATGCGACGCCTGAGCCGGCATGCGCTTCGTGCGTTGATCGTCGCCAACATCGTGGTGGCGATCTCGATCGCGCGCGACATCGCCAACGTGACGACGACGCGCTTGTACCTGAACGACCGCACGGACGCGGCGCCGGCGTCGGACGCGGCGGAGCGATTCGACATCGAAGGGTCGCGCGTCGTACCGCAAATCGTCGTGCGCCAGGGTGAACGGATTGCGTTCGATGCGGGCCATCCATGGCCGTCGACGTTCAACGTGACCGTGCGGCCCGCCGGACGGTCGGCGTACGACATCAGGTGGCGCCATCTCGGCACCGAACGCATCGTCGCGCATGGAAGCTCCGCGGACACCACGATCATCGCGGCCGCGATTCCAGCCGGGCCGGGCCGGCTTGAATTGGTCGCGCACGGGCCGCTCACGTGGGTCGATCCCCGAACGGTCAGCGACCTGCGCGTCAGCGGCCGCGCATTGGCGTTCGTGGTCATCGGCGCCCTCGCGCTCGTCGTCGCGCGATACCGGACCGCTCCATACGCCGCGCCGGTGCGCGTGCGACTCGCGGCATTCAGAGGCATCGCCGGTATCGCCGGCGTGCTCATCGCCGCCGCATCACTCGAGGCTGGCCTGCGCGCGCTGGGCGACCGCGCCCCGGCCGCGATTCTGGCCGAGCGCCACGATCTGGGCGAGGTGCGGAAGGATCCGCGGTGGGAGCACACAGCGCGGTACGGCCGCCGTCTTCGCGCCAACGTCCGGGAAATGAGCGAGTGGCGCTACGGCGACATCGTGCGCATGGGATTCGTGCCCGCCGGCGTCACCGACGGTGTGCTCCGCCGCTTTCCCTTCCAGACCGACGCGGAGGGTTTTCGAAACGCGAGAACGCGCAACCGTATCGACGTCGCCGCGCTGGGCGACTCCTTCACGGATGCGATGACGCTCGATGACGCGCTCGCCTGGCCGCGACTTCTCGAGCACCAGACCGGGCTCGCCGTGCAGAACTACGGCACGGCCGGATTCGGTCCGCAGCAGGAGCTGCGCGTCCTCACCGACTACGCCCTCGCCCATCGGCCGCGCGTCGTCGTCCTGGCGTTCTTCGCGGGGAACGATCTCTTCGAAGCCGAGTTCTTCGACGACTACGAACGATCGAACGGCGCGATCCACCGCCCCGACCCGGGATGGCCGATCAAGGCCGTCGTGAGCCGGGCCGACACCTGGTTCGTCGCCAGCGCGATGCATGTGGCGCGGCGATGGGTCTCGAGCCGCGGCCGGGCCGAAGCGAAGACAATGGCATCGCCGGACGAGCCGGCGGCAACGGTTTCGCGTGACACCACGCCGCGATTCGATCGAGGCATGTTCACTGTCTCCGTGAATGGGCAGAGGATTCGATGGGCGTTGATGCCGCCGTACCTCAACACGCTGCGCATGTCGGAGGACGAGCTCTCCGGTAGAAAAGGCTGGGCGCTGGCACGGCAGGCCATCGTCGCGATGCGAGACGCCTCGCGCGCGGCGGGCGCCGAGCTCGTGGTGATGTTCCTGCCGTTCAAGAGCCAGGTGTATCTGCCGGTCGTGAAGAAATCGATGTCGGACAACGCGCTGTCGCACGCGCTTCGATACTACCTGCCTGACGGCAAGGTCGACCTCGGCGAGATGTCGAGGAATCGGCTGGCGCAGAATCGGATGATGCAGCGCTTCTGCGTCGAGGCCGGTATTCAGTTCCTGGACATGACGGACGCGCTCGAGACGCGGCTGCGGAGCGGCGTCAACGTGTACTTCCCGGACGACTCGCACCTGAACGAAGCCGGCCACGCCGTTGTCGCGGAGGCGCTGCGACCTTTTCTCTGAGCGGCCGGCTACTTCAGCTTGAACGACAACTCAATCGTAATCAGGACCGGCACCGGCGTACCGAGACGCGTGCCTGGCTCGAAGCGCCACTTTTTCGCGGTCTTCATCGCTTCCTCGTCCAGACCGAGCGCTGAATCCAGCGATCGAACAACTTTGACGTCACTGACTGTTCCGTCCGGTTTCACGACGGCTTCAAGCAGTACGACGCCCTGGATTTTCGCTTTCATCGCCGCGGAGGTGTAGCTGGGTCGCGGCTGGGCGATCGGACGGGGCAATGTGATGCCGTTGCCGGGACGATACACGCCGTCTGCGGCCGCTGGTGCCATGGGCTCGACACGCGGCTCGACGATCGAGCCGTCGAGCAGGACAACGACCACGGACTCGATCCCTCCAGGTATGCGACGGTTGCCGACGATGCGATCGAAACCGATGCTGTAGAACCAGACTGCGGGCACGTTCGGCGAACCGGCCGGTCCGGTCGGAATCCTCGCGCGCACGAAACTCGACGCCGCGAGCTCGAAACCGTCGGCCTGCGGCGATTTGCTTCTTATCCACGACATCGCCAGCGTTCGCGCCTCGCCCATGGAGAGCGGTGGCTCTCCCGTTGCCGCCTGATCCCAGTGCGGCAGCTTCTCGAGGCGTTCCGGAGTGATCTCGAACACGTAGCGGGCGCCGTTCTGGCCGGCCGCCGCCATCAAAAGCGTTCTGGGATAGCCTGCCCGGCGTGGGATCTGGCGGCGGCGTATTGGCGCCGAGCATGAAATTCACGGTCACGGTCATGATGACGGGCCGTGCGACACCGTCGACGAGCGTTGGTGTGAACTCCCACTGCTTCACTGCCGAGACGGCCGCGGCGTCGAGCAGCGGAATCGACCGCAGTACCTTCGCCTCACTCACTTTTCCGGCGGGATCGATCGTGGCCTCGACAATCACCACGCCCTGCACGCGCGCCGACTGCGCCTCGGCGGGATAGATCGGTTTCACATCCTTGGTTTTCGTTGGCGGCCGTATTGATCCACCAACTCGCACGGGGCCCGAATCGGGCGGAGCCTGTGGCGGCGGCTGCGCCGACGCGCCCGCAATCGAAACGAATCCGCCCGCGACGGCTAGGCCGACGATGAGACGAAGTCGCAGCATGGTCGGAACACCTCTAGGACGCTGGACGCAGGCCTGCGTAGCGGAACTTCTGCACACGCTTGCCCTCGTAGGTTTCCGTGATGAAGAGGTCGCCCTTCGAATTGACGGCAAGATTGTGCGCGCCGTAGAACTGGCCCGCCCAGTGGCCGGCACGGCCGAACTCTCCGATGACTCGAAGCGCTTTCCGATCGAGGATGTAAACCCGTTGATTCGTTCCGTCGGGGACAACGAGAAATTTCTGCTCGGGATCGATGCTGAAGCCGATGTCCCAGACCGAGCCGCTGCCGAATGTCTCCTTCGCGATCACGACCTCCTGCACGAACGTTCCATCCTTGCGGAACACCTGAATCCGGTTGTTCGTGCGATCGCACACGTAGACGAGGCCGTCGTGTGAGATCCGCACCGCGTGCACGATGCGGAACTGCGGCGCCGGCGGGGCCTTGGGATCGTATTGGCTGGGTTTGTTCTCGTTCTGTACGGTGCCGCTGAACGGGCCCGGCAGCCGTTCCCCCGCCCTCGTGAAAAACCCATCGTCGGGCTGCTTGCCGTACGCGCCCCAGTGGCGCTTGTACTTGCCGGTGTCGGCGTCGAACACGATGACGCGGTGATTGACGTATCCGTCGGCCACGTACAGCTCGTTGGCTTCTCGATCGATCACCATGTGCGCGGGCGCGCCAAGGTTGTCCGTATCGTTGCTGCCCTGGCCCTTGCCCTGGTGGCCGATCTGCATCAGGAACTTGCCTTCGCGCGTGAACGCGAGAATCTGCGCGTCCTTCTCGCCGCCGGATCCGAGCCAGACGCGGTCGCGGTGGTCGACATGAATGCCGTGTTCGAGCTGCGGCCACTCGTACCCGGCGCCAGGTCCGCCCCACGACGACAGCAGCGTGCCGTCGGCGTCGAATTCCAGCACGGGCGGCGCCGCCTTCCAGATCGAGCGCGTTTCGTTCGGCTGGAGCGTGCTCGGCCGATGCGTGATCCAGACGTGGTCGCGGGCATCGACGGCGACGCCGGCCACCGCGCCGAGAATCCAATTGTTCGGGAGGGGCTTCGGCCAGAAAGGATCGACGTCGTACGCGGGCAGGACTGCGGGCGCCTGTGCGAATCCGGCCACCAGAACCGCGACGGCAACCAACGACGTCAACGATCCCTTCTGAGGCATGGCGCAGTGTAGCAAGATCCATCGCCGACGGATCCCGCCCGCAGTCGCTAGATCGGCCAGTTCCTGGGCACCTTCACGACGTAGGTGCCGGCAATCCTGTCGTGCCACGCCTGCCGCTCGGGATCCTTGAGAATCCACAAGCCACCGAGTCCGAGCACCGCGAGCGAGAAGATGCTCGACAGGCCGCGCACCAGCGCGTCGGCGAAGCGTCAGCGGCGCGCCGTCCATCGCGCACGACGCGAAGCTGACAGATGATCCCGCCGACCGTGGTGCCCTTCCAGCGTCCAGAAGCCGATGTGATAGGCGAGGAGCAGGAGGAAGAACGCGCTGTCGCGCCGGAAGATGTCGAGGATCTGATAGGCGAGGAGCACCAGGATCACGTCGAGGACGAACGCCGCCAGCCGATCGCGGAACGCCGCGCGCGGAAACGACGCGAGGTCGGAACGGCCGTCGCCGGCGGCGGCAAATCGAACCCGACGGGTGGCGTGCTCGAAGCTACCGGCGGTGGCGGCGGCGTGAACGACGGCGGCGGCTGGATTGGCGGCGGCGCGGCGGCGAGGGTGACGCGGCGCCGGCAGCGGATTCTCCTGCCGATAGGCGCGCGATGAACGCCAGCGTCGCCGCGCCGAGACCGAAGACGCCGACCAGCGTCCACGCGATGAAGCCGACGCACCGGCACCATGTACACCAGACAGATGGCGGCGAAGCCCGATGGTGAACGAGAGGATCGACTGACTGGGACTGTCGGCCAGCTGCGGCACGACGGTCTGGCCGATCCAGCGCATCACGCCGACCTTCCCGACGAGCCATGCCGAGGAAGAGCGCGCACAGCACGAACGGCACGACCGCGATGCCGATCACCGACACGGTGAGCAGCAGGCACACCGGACCCGCGAGCAGCAGCACCAGCAGGCCGGTGACGAACGTTGTCATCGGCCGCTCGGCGAGTTTCTCGGTCGAGTCGCGAACCGGCCCGTTCAGCAGTAGGCCGATGACGAGATACACGACGAAGACGATCGCCACGACGACCCACACCCAGCGCAGACTGCGGGACGATGGGCCGTCCCCACAACAGCCCGCGGGTGATCCATGGCACGAACGCGTCGAACGTGTTGCCCAGACCCTGCGTGCCGATCACGACGTGCTGTCCGAGAGGCGCGAACCCCGGGGCCGCGTCGACGACGCCGCCGACGACCACGAGATCTCCGCGCACGCCCGCTTCGGGCTCGATGAAGGCGCTTCCGCCGACGACCACGAGCGAGCCGTCGAGCACGGCGGTCTTCGACAGACGAGCCTTGCCGAGGACGACGATCACGTCGTGATCGACAACGCCGTCGATCGTCGCGTCGCCGGCAATCACGACGGCCTGCTCGATCGCGGAGTCCGCACTTCAGCGTGAAGTCCTGGCCGATGCGAAGGACATATCGCCCCCAGTGGTCGTGCCTGACGATCCGCCGCCCGTCGCTCTGGGTTGACGGCGCCTCAGGCGCGGCGGCGCTTCGGGCGGTTTGGGCCGCCACGCTGGCCCATCGGCGCGACCAGGATCAGCCACGAAACCACGAAAGCACGAAACTTATGGGTTCCTTTCGTGTTTTCGTGTTTTCGTGGCTACTTCGTACTGGTGCAATCACGTTCAACTCCTCTGGAAAGCGACACGGTTCAGCGCGGTGCCGAACGTCACGCACGCGAGACACATCAACGCGACGACGATGAACGCGTACGGCACCAGCGGCGCGCCGAGCGCGCGCCACAACGCTCGCGCGGCCAGCACGCCCGCTTCCGCCTGACGCACGGCGCTCGCAATGGCCGTCGCCGGGCCGGACGCGCGCGCGAAGATCGCGTCGCGCACGACCTGCTCCGCGCCCGGCGCGATGATTGCGGCTCCGGCCAGCAGTCCGACCACGGTGGCGACCGAGAGCACCTGCAGACCGACCGGCCACGTGAACCAGTCGCGCGCGTACCACGGCCGCTCGGCCCAGGCCTGCACGGCCGCCATCACGCGGGGCAACAACGTGCGCGGCGCCACCGGCGCCGGAAGACGGCGCAGTTCTTCGTGGACGAGCCGTTCCAGATCAGCGCGCGGCATCGGTGCTCGTCAGGAATTTCTTCAGCGCCTCTCGGCCGCGGTGGATGTCGGTCTTCACTTTGCCCAGCGACACGCCAAGAAGCGCGGCGATGTCCTGATAGCTCATGTCCTCGAAATGAAAGAGCACGAGCGGCACGCGCTGATGGTCGGGAAGACCAGCGAGCGCCCGATGCAATTCCTCACGCTGTTGCTCACTCTCGAGCGCCGCCGACGGCGAGTCGGCCGCAGCCAGCGTCGCCTCGTATCCAACCTCGGACGCCTCCTCACCGGTCGGCGCGAGCTCGCTGAACAATCGCCATCGCTTGCGGTAGCGCGACAGATGATTGAGGCACGCGTGGCGCGTGACGGTTCGCAGCCACCCCGCCGCCGCGGGACTTCCGCCGATCGCGTCGAACCGCTCGAAGGCGCGCAGAAAGACGGTTTGGGCGACGTCCTCGGCGTCAACCGGGTTCCCGAGCAGGCGGACGGCAGTTGCGAACACCATGTCCTGGAACCGCCGGACAAACGCCTCAAACTCGGCGTGGCTGCCGGCGGTCACTGGTGGGAAAACCCGGCGCCTGCCGGAAAGTTTCAGAAATAGTAGAGTTCTTGGATTGATGGCGGGTTACCTGCTGGCGCTCGCGCTGACCCTGGCGCAGTTCGGCCAGACGAATACGGGCGAATTGCGGCTGCTCGTAACCGACGCGAGCGGCCTGCCGCTCGAAAGCACCGTGGAGCTGATCAGCGACGCCAATCAGGTGCGCGAACAGCTCGACACCGCCCCCGACGGCCGGCTCGTCGTCCGCCGTCTGCCGTTCGGGACCTATCGCGTCGGCGTGGTGCGCGACGGGTTTGCCGCCTTCACGGGCGTCGTGGAGGTGCGCTCCGCGCTGCCGACGGACTATCGCGTCACGCTGAGCCTTGCGCCCGTGCAAGCGCAGGTCACCGTTGCCGCGGCCGACACGCTGCTCGATCTCCATCAAACCGCGACGACCAATCGCCTGGGCGCCGACCTGCTGCAGCGGCGCACGAGCGCGCTCCCGGGCCGGTCGCTGCCCGAGCTCGTGAACACGCAGCCGGGCTGGTTGCTGGAAGCCAACGGGATCCTCCATCCGCGCGGATCGGAGTATCAAACTCAATACGTAATTGACGGCCTGCCGTTCACCGACAACCGATCGCCCGCATTCGCGCCGGAAATCGACGCGGACGATGTGCATGCGATGAACATCCTGACGGGCGGCTACCCCGCCGAGTACGGCCGCAAGCTGGGTGGTGTCATCGAAGTGGTCACCGCGGGCGAGGCCCGTCCTGGTTTTCATGGAAGCGTGACGGGGTCGCTCGGCAGCTTCAGCACCAGGACCGGCGACATCGTCGGCGAATACTCGTGGCCGCGCGGCACAGTGAGCGTCAGCGCCGGCATCGCGGATACCGCTCGGTATCTCGATCCGCCGGTCGAGGACAACTTCACCAATCGCGGGACCACGTCACGAGCGGCCGTGCATGTGGAGCGTGACGTGAGCGATGCCGATCGCATCGGGCTGATCGTGCGGCACGGCGACGCGAGATTCTCCGTGCCGAACGAGCTCGTCCAGGAAGAGGCGGGACAGCGCCAGGATCGCGACAGCCGGGAAACACTGGCGCAGTTCTCGTATCAGCGGACGTTCTCGAAGCCGATGCTGGCCGAGGTCCGCGGCATGGTTCGCGACGTGTCGGCGGGACTCTGGTCCAGCGCCCTCGCCACGCCGATCGCGGCGTTTCAGGATCGAGGGGTTCGCGAACTCTATCTCAAAGCGACGATCGCCGGGCACGCGGGCGCGCACGAGTGGAAAGCGGGCGGCGATCTCAACGCGGGCCACCTGCGCGAGCGCTTCGCGTATCAGATTACGGACGCCGATTCGTTCGAGCCGGGCACGCCCGCCACATTCTCGTTCGACGATCGCGGCGACAACCGCGAGCATGCGCTCTTCGTGCAGGACCAGTTCCGGCGAGGACGGCTGACGATCAACGCCGGCCTCCGCTGGGATCGCTACCGCCTCGTCGTCGAGGATCAGGCGCTGAGCCCGCGGCTGGGCGCCGCGTGGTCGTGGCCGGCAGCCAACCTCGTGGCCCGGGCTTCGTACGATCGCGCGTTTCAAACGCCCGCCGTCGAAAATCTCCTTCTGGCCAGCTCGCCGGACATCGAAGCCCTGGACGAGGACGCAGTCAGATTGCCGGTGCAGCCGTCGCTCGGACATTTTTACGAAGCTGGAGTCTCGAAGGGCCTCGCCGGCACGGCGCGGCTCGATGCGAGCTACTTCGAACGGCGCATGACCAACTTCGCCGACGACGATCTCCTGCTGAACACGGGCGTCAGCTTTCCCATCGCGTTTCAGCATGCCATCGTGCGCGGAACCGAGGTGCAGCTGCGTGTGCCGCGCTGGCGGCAGCTCTCGGGCTCGGTCAGCTACGCATGGATGCGCGGCGTCGGCGATCTTCCGATCACCGGCGGGCTGTTCCTCGGCGACGAAACCGCGCTGCTCAACTCGACCGGACGCTTCGACCTGTCACAGGATCAGCGGCACACCGTGCGTGGACGGCTCGCGTATCAGATTCGCGCGCTGGGGTGGGTGGCGCTGGGCGCGGCCTACGGGAGCGGTTTGCCGTTCGAATTCGAGGGCGAGCCCGATGACGCGATCGAGGAGTTCGGGGAGCGGATCCTCGAACGGGTCGATTTTGAGGCTGGGCGTGTACGGCCCACGTTCACGATCGATGCTTCCGCGGGCTTCGTGGTGGCCAGAACCGGGCGGCGCGCGCTGAGCCTGCAAGCGGATCTGCGCAACGTCACGAACCGGTTGAACCTGATCAACTTTGCGGGGCTCTTTTCCGGAACGGCGGTCGGGGCGCCCCGCAGCGTGTCCATCCGCCTTCGAGCGGACTTCTGACCTTGAGACCAACTGAGAGGACGGAGAACACGGATTTCACACGGAGTAACGGAGAAACGGAGACGCACGAAGAAGACCGTTCGACAGGTCGGCCGGCGCAGCCGGCCGACTCGCGCGGGCGGATCGGATCGTGAAAATGAACACATGACGCGATCGAACGAGTGTTCATTTTCACGATCCGATCCGTCCGCGCAGCGTCGCTTCGCGACGCCTGTCGAACCCACGTTACGCTGCCTTCTCCGTTCTTCCTCCGTTGCTTCGTTTCTCCGTGTAGATCTCGTTGCCTCCGTGATCTCCGTTATCGGCAGCCTCACAAATCTCTCCGACGGAAGATCGCGTACGCTGCGATGGCGCCGCCGGCGCCGATTCCGAACAAGATCGCGACGTGTGCGGTGTTGAGGGGCGCACCCGTGATCAGCGTCATCGGCTCGAAGTAGTGAAACGGCGACAACGGGCTGATACGGCTCAAGGGATCCCAGACGCGTCCGAGATAGTCCAGTAGATACATCGCCAGCGCGGCGATGCCGGCGAGGCCGGCCGCCACGGCGCGCCGCCGCACAGCGGTCGCCGCCGCCAGCGCGAGCCCGCCCCAGCACCAGACCACGGCGCCAAGGCTCAGTGCCAGCGATCGCAGCAGCGCCATCGACGGCCGCTGCACGGTGGCCGGCGTGCAACAGGTCAGTCCCGTCCATGACCCGAGCGTCATCAGGACGAGGATCCCGCTGATCACGATCGCCATCACGATGACCGTGCGTGCGATGACGACGCCGCGCGGCACGGACCGCGTCAGCGTCAAGTCGTCGAACCGCGTCTCGACCTCCCCCGCCGGCTCGGTGGCAATGGCGATCGTCAGACCAAGCAGCGACGCCAGAACGATCGGATGAAAGTAGCCGAGCGCGACGATCCCGCTGAATGACATGAACGCGAGCATCGACGGCCCGGCAACCTCGCGGAGGAAATCGGGCAGGAGCGACGACAGCGCGCCGAACGCCTGGTTGCGGTCCAGCACCACGGCCACCTGCGTCAGCAGAAACTGGAAGCCGACGAGCACGACCGCCATCGCCGCGACCACGACGCGCACGCGCTTGAGTGAATGGACGGAGAGCGCGACGATGGCTCGCATCAGCGCAGGAACCTCCGTCCCTCCTGCAACCTCCGTCCCCCAATAGCCGTTGTCGACGGGGACGGAGGTTGCTGGAGGGACGGAGGTTCGTAGTACGTTCTGAGAATCTCTTCCAGGTGCGGCATCTGCACGTCGAGATCCGCGACGGGCAGCCCGGCCAGCAGCGCGACGATCGCGCCGGCGCTGCCGCGGACGCGGAGATCCCACACGCGCGGCTGCACGTCGATCACGTCGCACTCCGGCGGAAACGCCGCCGGCGCCGCGACGTCGGCGTGAAACGACACGCGTACGCGTCGGCCCGCGAGGCCGCGCACCTCCTGCACCGTGGCCAGGAGCACGAGCTCGCCGCCGCGCAGCAGCCCGATGCGATCGCACACGCGCTCGACTTCGGGCAACACGTGCGACGACATGAAGATCGTCCGCCCGCGGCGGCGCATCTCGGCCACCAGGTCGTAGAACACTTCCTGCATCAGCGGATCGAGGCCTTCGGTCGGCTCGTCAAGGACGAGCAGCGGCGGATCGGCCTGGAACGCCTGCACGATCCCGAGCTTCCGTTTCATGCCGGTGCTGTATTCGCGGAGGCGGCGCCGCAGATCGCCGGCGCCGAGCTCCAGGCGATCCAGCAGCGCGCGCCGCCACGCCGGATCGACGCGCGAGCCGCCCAGCCGGCCCAGGAGATCGAGTGTGGCGTCGCCGGTCATGTCGCCGTAGAAACCGGGCTCGCCCGGCAGATAGCCGATGCGCGCCCGTACGTCGAGACTGCGCGCCTGGCAGTCCGCGTTGAACACGGCCGCGCGGCCTGTGGTCGGCCGTACGAGATCGAGCAGGATCCGGATCGTCGTCGTCTTGCCCGCGCCGTTGAGACCGAGGAACCCGAAGATCTCGCCAGGCTGCACGTCGAGCGACAGATCGCGCAGCGCGGTGACGCGGCCGTAGCGCTTGCCGAGATGCTCGATGTGGATCGCCGGCGTCGCATCGGCCATCGGGTTTTGGGGAGGTGTGATTGTACGCGCCGAAGGCACGACATACGCAAGTAACCCGCAATCGAGCATAATTGCCCGCATGAAAAAGTTGCTGCTTACGGCGCTGGCCTGCTCCTGGTCCATGCTCGCGGCCGCACGGACGCCCGTGGGCGCCGAAGCGGCGCAAGCCCAAGCCGCGCCCGCGGCACAGCGGCCGGTGGCCTCGGTCAACACGCAGCCGCGCGTCGACGTCCTCGGCATGCCGCGCCCGATCGACATGCACGACACGGTCTGGATCGAAGACCTGACGATGATGGAAGTGCGCGACCTGCTCAAGGCCGGCAAGACGACGGCGCTGATCCTGACCGGCGGGATCGAGGAAAACGGTCCGTACCTGACGACCGGCAAACACAACAACGTGCTGCGCGTGACCGGCGACTCGATCGCCCGGAGCCTGGGCAACGCGCTCGTCGCGCCGATCGTCACGCTCGAACCGGGCAATCCGGAACGCATCCGCACGCCGGGCACGATGCTGCTGTCGCCGGAGACCTACCGCGCCGTGCTGACCGACATGGCCGTGAGCCTGAAGACGCAGGGCTTCAAGAACATCTTCTTCCTCGGCGACAGCGGCGGGAACATCAAGCCGATGCAGGAAGTCGCCGACGCGTTGAACGCGAAATGGAAGGGCGATCCGGCGGGCACGCGCGCGTTCTGCATCCCCGAGTACTACAACTACGGCGACGTGGAGAAGTTCGAGCAGGAGTCGCTCGGCATCCACGAGAAGCTCGAAGGCCTGCACGACGACTATTACATCTCGGCGATCATCGCCGTTCACGACACGAACGGCGTGCGCATGCCAGAGCGGATGAAGGCGAACAAGTTCGTCATCAACGGCATCAGCCTCGCGCCGATCGAGAAGACGGTCGAGAACGGCAAGAAGATCGTCGCGTTCCGTACGGAAAAGACCGTGGCCGCAATCCAAAACGCCCTGGCAAAGGAGTAGGTCTGTATGGCGGATGCGCCGGATCTGGCCACCCGCGTGGCGCAACTCGAAGCGGAGATGGAAGAGCTGCGCGTCATGCACAACCTGGTGCTGCGGCTGCTCTCCACGTCGCGGCCGCTCGCCCGCGTCCTGGAGCAGTACGGCGCGAACGAAACGCAGGAACAGGCGCTGTATCGGCTGCTCGATCGCCTGAACGAGAAGATCCGCGGGCCCGAGCGCGACCGCACGTCCTTCGGGGTCTTCAAGCGAGGGTTGTTCGAGATCTTCGGCGCGCGCAACGACGATCGCGAATTTGTGCAGCTGCTCATCGACACCCTGAAGATCGAGCGCCCGGCCTATCGCGAGCTGCACGCCTACATGGTCTCGCACCGGTGGCCGGTGTGGGATTGACGCGGGCCACCCTACTCACATAACCTCACTGGTCATGCGCCGGTTTCTGTTCTGGGGATTCAAGTCATCGCACGAAGTGCTGGAGAACAGCCTTGGTGCGCTCGAACGCGAGATTCTGTCGATGTGCTGGGCACATCGGGACCTGACCGTTCGCGGAGCGTGCGCGCTCCTCAGCTCTCAAGTGGCCTACACCACAGTCATGACGACGATGGACCGGCTCTTCAAGAAAGGGCTGCTGAGCCGTCGCAAAACGGGCCGCGCTTTCGTCTACACCGCCGCCGCGACGCGCGAGGAGCTCGAGGGCGCCGTCGCCGCCGAGCTCGTGCAGAGCCTGCTGAACCGCGACAACGCTGAACCACTACCGATTCTGTCGTCCCTCGTTGACGCCGTGTCGGAGCGCGACCGTGCTCTGCTGGGCGAGCTCGAACGGCTCGTGCGCGAGAAGCGGCGCGCGATCGACCGCGAGAAAACGAAATGAGCCCGTCGTTCGTCTCGTTTCTGCTCCGCGGCGCCTCATTGGCGCTCATCTGGTTCTGCCTCCTGAATGTCGTCGCGAGCATCGCAGTCGGGCTCGCGGCCGGACCGCTTGCGGCGAGCGCGCGGGCGCGGCCGCCCGCGCTGTGGTTCGGCCTGCGGCTCTTCGCCGCAACCGTCTCGACGGTGTTCGTCGCAGCGATTTTTCTGCCGTCGTACTGGCTCTACGAACCGCGAGACGTGAGCGAGGGGTTCGACCTCCTGCTGACTCTCGGCGCCGGAATCACCGTCGCTGCCGTTGCCGCCGCCGTGGCACGCGGCGTGTCTTCGTGGCGCAGCGCCAACCGGCGGACGCGTGCGTGGATGCAGAGCGCACGTCCGCTCGCGCTGCCCGGCACGAGCATCCCGGCATTTGAAATCGACGTTGAAACGCCGGTGCTCGCGCTGGTCGGCGTCGTGCGTCCGCGCATGCTCATCACGCGCGGCTTGATTGCGGCGCTCACGCCCGAAGAATTGAGCGCCAGCGTCGCGCACGAAATCGTGCATTCCCGCTCGTGGGACAACCTCAAGCGTCTTGCGATGCGAGCGGTGCCCGACATCCTGCCGCGATCGGCGGCGATGCGCGCGCTCGAAGAGCGGTGGGTGGCGTCGTCCGAGCATCACGCCGATCGCGTTGCCAGCGACCACGACCCGCATGCCCGCTGTGCGCTGGCGTCCGCTCTGGTCAAGGTCGCAAAGCTCACGCCGCACGTGCCGCCGCTCGCCGAACCCATCTGCACGCTCGTCGGGGGCGGCGATATCGCGTCACGGGTGCGCGGGCTCCTCGACGATGGATTGACGGCGTCGGCACCTCGTCTGTCGCACGCGGCAGGCGGCATCGCCGCGCTGTCGCTGGTGCTGGGAATCGTCACCGTCTACGAGCCGCTCCTCCGCGGCGTCCACGTAGTCACGGAAGTCCTCGTCCGATCTCTGCCGTAGCCCCCGGTTAGAACGCGAAGACCGCGAAGCCCGCAAAGGACACATGGCTCTTGGCGGTCTTGGCGGCCTTTGCGTGCTTGACGCTCGTGGGAACCGTTTGACATTCCCGTCCGTCCAAGTGCACGATGTCCCCTAAGTAACTTATGGGAGATGCGCGAAAGCCGGCCGGCGAGTTCCTGCCCGGCACGCTCGACATGCTGATCCTGAAGACCCTGAGCCGCGGCGCGATGCACGGCTACGCCATCGCGCAGTTCATCCAGCAGGCGTCGCGCGACGTGCTGCGGGTCGAAGAAGGCGCGCTGTATCCCGCGCTGCACCGGCTCGAGGTGCGCGGGCTGCTGACGGCCGACTGGGGCACGTCGGACAACAATCGCCGCGCGAAGTACTACCGCCTCACCGCGCTCGGACGCCGCGAGCTCGACGAGGAAGCGGCGTACTGGGACCGCGTGGCGGCCGCCGTCACGCGCGTGATGCAGACCGCGTAAGTCAGGACGCGCGACATGCTGACGCCGCAATCGTGGCATCGGCTGGTCGGCGCTCGTGCGCCGGCGGCGCCGCCTCGAGCGCGATCTCGACGACGAGCTGGCGTTTCACCTGGCGATGCGCGAAGCGGACCTGCGGGCCGACGGCGCGTCCGGTGACGCCGCCCGCGCGATGGCCCGGCGCCGATTCGGCAACGTGACGTACTTGAAGGAGCAGACCCGCGACATGTGGACTCTTCCCGTCGTTCGAGAGCGTGCGTCAGGACGTCCGCTTCGCGCTGCGCACGCTGCGCAAGTCGCCCGGCTTCACGCGTCGTCGCCGTCGCCGCCCTGGCGATCGGCATCGGCGGCAACACCGCGATCTTCAGCCTGGTGGACGCGGTGCGCGCGCGCGCGCTGCCCTACCACGAACCCGAGCGGCTGGTCGAGCTGTGGGGCAACGTGCAGCGCGCGACAGTCGAACGCCGCGGCACCTCGTACCCCGACTACGCGGACTGGCGCGCGCAGGCGACGAGCTTCGTCGACATGGCGGCGTTCGACAATTGCACGGCTGACGCTGTTCAGCGACGAGGAACCCGAGCGCGTGACCGGGCGAGTTCGTGTCGCGCCAGGATATTTCTCGATGCTCGGGATCGCACCGCTCGAGGCCGCACCTTCCGCGCCGAGGAGGACGCCGTCGGCAACGCCGCCGACGTGGTCGTCTTGAGCGACGGCTCTGGAAGCGGCGGTTCGGCTCCGACCCGAACATCGATCGGCAGGACGATCACGCTGAACACGCGCGCATGCACTGTCGTCGGCATCATGCCGCCGGGATTCAAGGGGCTGACGGACTCCGCGGAGCTGTGGGTGCCGTTCGCGTTCCAGATGCTCTGCGGAGGCACTGGCGCAGCGCGGCAACCGCGGCTTCGCACCGGTGGCGCGATTGAAGGCCGGCGTCAGCCTGGCGAGCGCGCAGGCCGAGATGGACACCATCGCGCGGCGTCTCGAGGCCGCGTATCCCCAATCGAACGAAAAGCGCGGCGTCGAGGTCAGCCCGCTCGACGTCGAGCTCGTCGGCTCGCTGCGGCTTGCGCTGCTGACGCTGATGGCCGCGGTCGCGTTCGTCCTGCTCATCGCGTGCGCGAACGTCGCGAATCTGCTGCTCACCCGGTCCGAAGCGCGACGCCGCGAGATCGCGGTCCGCACGGCTCTGGGCGCCGGCCGCGGACGCCTGTTGCGACAGCTGATCACGGAAAGCTGCGTTCTCACGCTCATCGGCGCCGCCGCCGGACTCCTGCTCGCGCGAGTGGCGGTGGACACGCTCCTCGCGTCAGTCGCCGGTCACCTTCCCGAGCTTCGTCGCGCCCGGATTCGATCTGCGCGTGGCCGCGTTCACCATCGCCGTGTCGCTCGCGTGCGGCATCCTCGTCGGCCTCGCGCCGGGGCTGCAGTCCAAAGCCGTCGATCTGAGCAATACCGCTGAAGGAAACGGCGCGCGGCAGCGACGGCCAACGATCGCAACGGTGCGCGGCGCGCTGGTGTTGCGGAGGTGTCGATGGCGGTCGTGCTGCTCGTCGGCGCCGGCCTGATGATCCGATCCGTGCGCAACCTCCTCGCGCTCGATCCCGGCTTCAATCCCGTCTTCGGTCCTGACGCTGCGAGTCAGCATTCCGCGCGCCGCCGCGCCGGCGGTTCCGCCGGCAGCGCCAGCGGCGCCGAGCGGTCAGGCGGGAACGCCGGCCAGGCCGCCCGCGCCGCCGCCGCTCGTCGTCCAGGCACGGACGCTCGTGCAACGCGTTCGCGCCGTTCCGGGTGTCGTCGCCGCCACGCTGTCCAACGATCTGCCGCTCGACGGATCGGCGGGTGCGGTGTTCTACACTGCCGAAGGACAGCCGGCGGTCACCGCGCAGAACATCGCCACGCGCGTACATCCACCCGTGTCGCCCGACTTTTTCTGCGACGCTCGGCATTCCGCTCGCACAGCGGACGGACATTCACCGACGACGAGCTCACGCCGCAGTCGACGGCCATCGTCGTCAGCGATCAGCGTGGTGAAGCGGTTCTGGCCGGGACAGGATCCGCATCGGCAAGCGCCTCAAGTTCGGAGCGGTCACTTCGAACAACCCGTGGCTGTCGATCGTCGGCGTGGTCGGCGAGACGTCAAGTACCGCGGCCTGCCCGAGAACCCGACGAACGATCCTGACATCTACCTCCCGTTCGTCGGATCGCAACGCGCAGGTCGCCATCGCCGTGCGAACGACGGGCGAGCCGACGGCGGTCGCCGGCGCCATCCGCTCCGCGATTCGCGCCGCCGATCCATCCATCACGGTCTACAGCGTGCGCACGATGGACGAGCTCATCGGCGCCCAGACCGCGCAATCGCGGTTCATCGATGTGGCTGATGGGCGTCGTTCGCGGCGATCGCGCTGGCGCTCGCGGTGATCGGCATCTACGGCGTGATGTCGTACCTGGTGGCGCAACGCACGCGCGAGATCGGCATCCGCCTGGCGCTCGGCGCCGCCGGCGGCGACATCCTGCGGCTCGTCGTCGGCAACGGCGCGCGCCTGATCGCCGCCGGCATCGTCATCGGCGTGGCGGCGACGTTCGCGCTCGAGCGGTTGGTGTCGACGCTGCTCTTCGGCGTCACGGCGCTCGATGCGGCGGCGGCCGCGGCGGTGGCCATCCTCGCGGCGGTCGCGCTGATCGCATGCTACGTGCCGGCGCTGCGCGCCACGCGCGTCAGTCCCATTAGCGCCTTGCGCTACGAGTAGATCAGGCGCACGCAGGGCTGAAGCCCTGCGCCACATCCCGTCACGCGCGTCACGGAGATCTCAGATCTGATCCCACACGGAGATCTCAGATCTGATCCCAGATCTGATCCCGGATCAGACCCCGTGGCACGTTTTGCGTGCACCGTGGCACGTTTTGCGTGCAGGAAGTGGCGAAGGCTTTAGCCCTCGTCGCCGCGCTAAGATCCTCTGGTGGCACCCCCAGCCGATCCGCTCGAGCCGTTTCATCCCGCGGTCCGCGACTGGTTCACAGCGTCGTTCGCCGCGCCGACTCGACCGCAGGCGCTCGGCTGGCCGGCGATCGCGCGCGGGGAATCGACGCTCATCCTGGCGCCGACCGGCAGCGGTAAGACGCTCACCGCGTTCCTGTGGTGTCTGGACCGTATCCTCTTTTCGCCGGCGCCGGACAAGCGGGATCGGTGCCGCGTGCTGTACGTGTCGCCGCTCAAGGCGCTGGCGGTGGACGTCGAGCGCAACCTGCGGGCGCCGCTCGCGGGAATCGCGCAGATCGCCGACGCGCGCGGTGAATCCTATCACGCGCCGGCGATCGCGATACGGACCGGCGACACGCCACAAAGCGAGCGCGCGCGATTCCAACGCGAGCCGACCGACATCCTGATCACCACGCCGGAGTCGCTCTATCTGCTCCTGACGTCGAACGCGCGCGAGGCGCTCCGCTCGATCGACACGATCATCGTCGACGAAATTCACGCGCTGGTCCCGACCAAGCGCGGCGCCCATCTCGCGCTGTCGCTTGAACGGCTGGAGGCGCGTTGTACGAAGCCGCCGCAGCGGATCGGGTTGTCGGCGACGCAGCGGCCGCTGGAAGAGGTGGCACGGTTTCTTGGAGGTACGGCAACACCCCAACATCATCGTAGGGGCGGACCCACGCGTCCGCCCTCAGCGAAGCGGGCCGAGACACGCGTCGGCCCCCACGAAAAGGGCGAGCGGGCGAGCGAGGAAATCGGCGACGAATTCGCCAGCCACACCGGACCGGTTCGTTATCGCCCCGTCACGATCGTCGACGCCGGCTCGAAGAAGGCGCTGGCGCTGACCATCGACGTCCCCGTCGAGGACATGGCGAAGCTGACGACGGCTGACGAGATCCCGGGCGGGCCGGCGTCGGTCGGCGACGCGCGGCCGTCGATCTGGGCGGCGATTCATCCGCGGCTGCTGGAGCTGATTCGCGCGCATCGCTCCACGCTGATTTTCGTGAACAGCCGCCGGCTCGCCGAACGCCTCGCGGGCGCGCTCAACGAGCTCGCGGGCGAAACACTGGTGCGCTCGCATCACGGATCGATCGCGCGTCCGCAGCGCGTCGAGGTCGAGGATCTGCTCAAGGCCGGGCGGCTGCGCGCGCTCGTCGCGACCTCGTCGCTCGAGCTCGGCATCGACATGGGCGCGATCGATCTGGTCGTGCAAATCGAAGCGCCGCCATCGGTCGCCAGCGGACTGCAGCGGATCGGCCGCGGTGGGCATCAGGCCAACGCCGTCAGCGAAGGGGTGATCTTCCCGAAGTTCCGCGGCGATCTCGTCGCCTGCGCTGCCGTGGCCAAGGCGATGCACGACGGATCGGTCGAGGCGACCCGCTACCCCCGCAATCCCCTCGACATCCTCGCGCAGCAGATCGTGGCGATGACGTCGATGGACGACTGGGAGGTGGACGAGCTCGTTCGTCGACGATCCGGCGCGCCGCCCCGTTCGCGGAACTGAGTCGCCCGGTATTCGACGGCGTGCTCGACATGCTCTCGGGCCGGTATCCGTCCGACGAGTTCGCCGAGCTGCGTCCGCGGCTCACATGGGATCGGGTCGCGGGCACCCTGACGGCCCGCGAGGGCGCCAAGCGCGTCGCGGTCGCCAACGGCGGTACGATTCCGGATCGCGGGCTGTTCGGCGTGTTCCTGCTCGGCGCGCCGCCCGGCTCCGCGCGCGTCGGCGAGCTCGACGAAGAGATGGTCTTCGAGAGCCGGGTCGGCGAAACGTTCGTCCTCGGCGCCTCGTCTTGGCGAATAGTCGAAATCACTCATGACCGCGTGGTCGTCTCCCCGGCGCCGGGCGAGCCGGGCAAGATGCCGTTCTGGAAGGGCGATCGCGCCGGCCGTCCGCTCGAGCTCGGCCTCGCCATCGGCCGTCTGACCCACGACCTGCTCCGTCTGCCCGAAGGGGAAGCGCTCGCGCGTCTGACCCGCGATCACGATCTCGACACCCGCGCCGCCGACAACCTGCTCCAGTATCTGCGCGATCAGATGGCGGCCTCGCGCGCGGTGCCCGATGCGGGCACGATTGTGATCGAGCGTGTCCGCGACGAGCTCGGCGACTGGCGCGTGTGCGTGCTGTCGCCGCGCGGCGGGCGCATTCACGCGCCCTGGGCCATGGCCGTCGCGCAGAAGATCCGCCAGGAAACCGGTATCGACGTGGAGATGCTGTGGGGCGACGATGGGTTCGTGGTGCGGTTTCCGGATGTGGATCAGCCGCCGGATCCCAAGCTGCTGTTGCCGGATCCGGACGAGGCGCACGCGCTGGTCGTACGGCAACTCGGCGCCACTGCGCTGTTTGCGTCGAAGTTTCGCGAGAACGCCGCGCGGTCGCTGCTCCTGCCGAAGCGGCGTCCGGGCCAGCGTGCTCCGCTCTGGCAGCAGCGAAAGCGCTCGGCGGATCTGCTGGCGGTTGCGTCGCGGTACGGATCCTTCCCGGTCCTCCTCGAAACGTATCGCGAGTGCCTGCGCGACTTCTTCGACATGCCGGCGCTCGTCTCGACGCTCGCCGACATTCGGAGCCGCAAGATTCGCGTCGCGACGGTGGACTCGGAGACGCCGTCGCCGTTTGCCGCGTCGCTGCTCTTCAGCTACGTCGCGAGCTTCATCTACGACGGCGACGCGCCGCTGGCGGAGCGTCGCGCGCAGGCGCTCGCCGTCGATCAGGCGCAGCTGCGCGAGCTGATCGGCGACGCCGAGCTGCGCGAGCTCCTGGATGCCGAATCGATGGACGCCGTCGAGCGTCAGCTGCAGCGACTGGATCCTGCGTATCACGTCAGGAGCGCCGACGGCCTGCACGACATGCTGCTGTCGCTCGGCGATCTCAGCGAGCCGGAGATCCGCGAGCGATCCACGTCCGACGAGGTTGCATCCACGATCCACGAACTGGTCGCCGCTCGGCGCGCGCTGAGCCTGCGCATTGGCGGCGAGCCGCGGTTCGTGGCCGTCGAAGATGCCGCGCGGATGCGGGACGCGCTCGGCGTGCCACTGCCACCCGGCCTTCCTGAATCGCTGCTGGAAGCCGTCCGCGACCCGCTTGGCGATCTGGCGCTGCGCTACGCGAGAACGCACGCGCCGTTCACGGCCGGCGAGCTGGCCGCGCGCTACGGTCTCGGCGACGCGGTCGTCGAGACGCTCCTGGTCCGCCTGACGTCCGAGGGACGCCTCGTCGAAGGCGAGTTCCGTCCCGGCGGCACGCGGCGCGAGTGGACCGATGCCGGCGTGCTGCGCATGCTGCGCCGGCGGTCGCTGGCCAAGCTGCGGCAGGAGGTCGAGCCCGTCGAGCAGGCGGTGCTCGGCCGGTTCGCCACGACCTGGCAGGGCATCGTCAAACGGCGGCACGGCGCCGACGCGCTGCTCGACGCCATCGAGCAGTTGCAGGGCGCGGCGGTGCCGGCGTCGATCCTCGAGACGGAGATTCTCCCGGCGCGACTCGATTTCTACGATCCCGCCGATCTGGACGCGATTACGTCCGCCGGCGAAGTGATCTGGGTCGGCGCCGAAGCGCTCGGTGACCGCGACGGCCGCGTCGCGCTGTACCTAGCGGATCATTTGCCTCGGCTGCTGGCGCCGCAGGTCCGGCTAAAGCCGGACCCCACGACTGACCGCCACAGCGAAGTACGTGGGGTCCGGCGTCAGCCAGACCTCTCCGATCGCGAGCGCCCCACGACTGACCGCGACAGCGAAGTACGTGGGGTCCGCCTTCAGGCGGACCTACCTGATCGCGAGGCCGCGATCGTCGAATATCTGCGGACCCATGGCGCGTCGTTCTTCGGGCCGCTGCACGAGTCGGTCGGCGGCGGCTTCCCCGCCGAGACCGTCGACGCGCTGTGGAATCTCGTCTGGCGTGGGCTGATCACCAACGACACGTTTCACGCGCTTCGCGCGTTCACGCGCGCGCGGCCAAGTCGCCGGTCGGCCGCACTGCGGCGGCCGCGTCCGACGGCGTTCCGTTCGCGCCGTCTCGTCCCGCCGTCCGCTGAAGGACGTTGGACCCTCGTGCCCCGCACGCCCGCGAAATCGGCGGCCGGCACGACCAAGTGGGCCGCTGCGGTGACGCAACAGTTGCTCGCGCGCCACGGCGTCGTGACGCGCGAGTCGATGAACGTGGAATCGATTCCCGGCGGATTCGGGTTCGTCTATCCGGTCTTGAAAGGGTTGGAGGAAGCCGGCCGGGTGCGCCGCGGCTACTTCGTGGCCGGCCTCGGCGCGACGCAGTTCGCGCTGCCCGGCGCGCTGGACCTGCTTCGCTCTCTCCGGAATGCTCCCGACGAAGTCGAAGTCGCCGTGCTCGCCGCCACCGATCCCGCAAACCCGTACGGCGCCGCCCTCAAATGGTCTCAAGTGCCGGACGCCAAGGTTGCCCGAGGGGCGACGCGCACTGTGGGAGCGACAGTCATTCTCGTCAACGGGGCGGCGGCCGCGTATCTGGGCCGCGGCGATCACCAGTTGCTGACGTGGCTGCCGGCTGTCGAGCCCGAACGATCCAAAGTGGCGCGCGCGGTGTCGCAGGTGCTGATCGATCGCGCGCGCACGGGCGGCGACGCGCCCCGCGGAATGTTGATCGAGGACATCGACGGCATTCCAGCCGGCGATCATCCACTGGCCGCCTTCTTGATCGACGCGGGCTTCGTCAAAAGCGCCTTGGGCATCGTGCCGGGCCGACGGCTCCCTCCCGCCGCCCCTCGCCCACCCGCGGGACACTCGCCGCCGTCTCACCGGTCCGTGGTGTCCAGCCCCTTCGCGCACCGGTATTTCGAGGATTCAACTGAAGACTGAGAGCTGACAGACTGAACGAGAACCTGTGGGTCTACGCCAGGGGCGGCAAGCCGTGCCGGCGCTGCGGCACGCGGATCGAATCGCGCAAGACCGGCATCGATGCGCGCCTCACCTACTGGTGTCCCCGCTGTCAGCGCTGAGCCTTGACCTGTTCCGCGGGCGTCAAATCGAGGAGCACGATATCGCTCGTCCTACGCTGGTGACCAACGATGAGCGACGTGCTGTCGTGCGACCAGGTAAGGCCGCGAAGCCGCGCATCGGGCGGAAACGCCATCACCTTCTGGGCCGGGCTCGGAGAATTCGGTTCCACCACCCAGAGGACACTGGAGACCACACCGGAGTTTCCCGTCGACGCGAGATACCGCCCGGTGCGGTCCCAGGCGAGCGTGCCGTTTTCGTATGAGATCATCGGCGACGACGCAATGGGGAGTGGTTCACCATTCCCGTTCACGAACGCCACACGGCTGGTCGTCGGCCTGTCCGGTCCGCCGGGAATACTCTCAACGTAGGCGATGACGTCGGCGCTCGGCGACCACGCGGGAGCCGCGGCGGCTGCGACCGTCGGCACCTTTCGCGTGGCACCGCTGGTCGCGTCGACGATCCACAGCCCGGGCGCCGTATCGCCCGGCGCCGCATAGACGATGGACCGGCCGTCGGGCGACCAGCTCAGTCCATCGAGCACATCAACCGGAGCGAGCGACCGCGGCGACCCGCCGTCGGCGGGAATCAGCCAGATGCCGCGCCGTCCACCACGATCCGACACGAATGCGACCTGTTCGCCGTCCGGCGAAATCGCCGGCCGTTCGTCGATCGCGGTGCCCGACGTCAGCGGCCGCACACCAGTGCCGTCAGGATTGGACGTCCACAGATTGCGGTTGCCGGCGCGCGTCGAACTGAAAACCATCCGCGTGCCTTGCGGCGATATGACCGGATCGAGGTCACCCGTCGATCCATCCGTGATCATGGTCTCCTGATCCGCGGAGACCCCGGCGCGCGCAGGGAACTTCACCAGACTGCGGCGGTAATCGATCAACGTCGACACAACAGACTGTCCGGTGCTCGACACGGCGAGCTCGGCGTATTCGCCGAGGCCGATCGTGAGCCGGCGTGCATCGGTGGACGCGCGATCGAGCGATCGCCACCAGAGCCCCAATTCGGCCGTCACCGGGTTCGCGGCATAGAGGAGACCGCGACCGTCAGGGAGCAGGGCCGGAAAGACCGCGCGCCGGCTGGTCGACACGACCGGTTCGATCGGGCCGCCGCTGGCGGCCACACGATAGATCTCGGATGGCTCGCCGTTGGTCGTGGTCGTCGTGATGGTGTAGATGAAATAGACGTAGCGGCTGTCGTGCGACCAGGCGGGCCAATGCTTGTGCATCCCGCCCCGCCGCGGCGCGACTTCCTTGCGATTGGTGCCATCCGCATCCGCAACCCAGATGGCGTCGCCGCCAGTACTTCCGGGAGCGATGTATGACACGTGCGCGCCGTCGGGCGACCAGCGGACGCCGCGCCCACCTTCAAGAAACTTTCGCGGCAGGCCGCCGAGCGGCGCCGGAAGCACCCAGGAGCTGAACGGTCGCGTTGCCAGAGAATCGCCCGTCGTCATGGCGTCGAACGCCATCGACCCGCCGTCGGGGCTGATCGCCAGGCCGGCGATGTCCACCTGCGTCTGCACGTCGAGATTCACGGCGGCCGTCAGGTTGATCGGATCGCCGCCGGCGGTGAACTTTACCCACACGTCGGTGGGACCACGAGCGTTCGAGAGATAGGCGACCCATTTGCCGTCTGGCGAGATGGCTGGCCCGTACTCGAGGGCCGGTCCTGTGGTCAGCCGGACGAGCCTCGACACGACCGGCGCTTCGTCTCGAGACGCGCCACGTCGCGCGCCGGCCATGAAACCGGCGGCGACGGCGACGATTGCAAACACAGCGGCCACGATCCACGCCGAGAGGCGTGGATCCGTTCCAGTTCGCGCTGGAGCAGCGAGAACGCCGGCTGTGCCGTCAAGCTCAGTGCGTGCGTCACCAATGTCGCGCAGACGCCGCCGGAGATCCTTGTCGAGCGCACGCTTCAGCAGCCGCACGATGTGCGGCGGTGTCGCGGCCGGCAGCCGGGTCCAGTCGGGTTCGCGATCGAGGATCGCGGCAATCGTGTCAGAGGTCGTCTCGCCATCGAACGCGCAGCGGCCGGTGAGCATTTCGTAGAGCACGCACCCGAACGCCCAGATGTCGGTCCGCTTGTCGACCGTTTTGCCTCGCGCCTGCTCTGGCGACATGTACGGCGCGGTCCCGAGCAGAATGCCGTCGACGGTCGGCGCGATCATCGTTGGCGAATGTGAGAGGTCTTCCCCTCCTGCCCTTCCTGCCGATCCCGCCCCTCCTGCCTTGGCCAGCCCGAAGTCGAGCACTTTTACTGTGCCATCTGGCGTGACCACAATGTTCGCCGGCTTCAAATCGCGGTGGACGATGCCGCGTTCGTGCGCGGCGTCGAGCGCCTCGGCGATCTGTCGCGCGATGTGCAACGCATCGGCAACAGCAAGCGCGGATCCGCGGTCGGGCTTTGGAGTACGGGATTCTCGTGCAATGCGATCCGCGAGCGTTTCGCCCTCCACGAGTTCAAGGACGAGAGCGGTGACGCCGCCACTCTCCTCGAGACCATAGATCGCGCCGATGTTCGGATGATTCAGCGACGCGAGCAGCCGCGCCTCGCGCTCGAACCGCGCGAGGCGTTCGGAGTCGTCCGACAACGACGAGGGGAGGACCTTGATCGCGACGTCGCGTTCCAGCTTGGTGTCGCGAGCGCGGTATACCTGACCCATTCCGCCCGCACCGAGGAGCGACTCGATTTCGTAGACGCCGAGCCTGGTTCCGGTTGTGAGGGTTGTCATTGACGGCGGATGGTCGCGTGAGTCGCGGCTATTCTACTCAGGAACCGCTAGAATCTCGCGGATGGGGCGCGCGGTGTTTCTCTTCGTCCTCATGGCGGACACGCCCGTGTTCGCGGGACGTCCCGGGCAAATACTGAATCCACCGGCGCGCGCAGTGATCGCGCAGTCCCGGTCGCTGACAGCGACGGAAGTCGCACAAATCCTTGCCGCCGCGCGCGACGCCATCGCTGGACGAACGTTCAAGCTGTCGTATCAGCCGAGCGGACCCGGGCCGGAAGTCCTCATGGCGGCGAACGGTCGACCCCGCTTTGTGCGGACGCTCAGCGGATACACGTCGTGGTCGGGCGCCAGCAACAACGGGACGGTCACCACGAGCCGCGAGTATCACTCGAATGTGACGCAGCTGACCGAGTTCACCGGCCGGCCAGCGCGCAGATGCGACGGTTCGCCGATCGAGGGCGACCTCGTGGTCGAGTACCGAAACGACACCGAGCGAGGATGGATCGCGACGGCGCGAACGCGAACGCACATGGAGCCCGGGACGCCGATATTCGACATGCTGACCGGCGCGATCGCTGTCGAAAGTGGTAGCAGTGGCTCGCGGACGATCGGCGGCCGCGCAGCGCGCGCGTTCGTCGCGCCCTGGAAGCCGCCCGCTAGTCCCAGTACAAGCGCGTTTGCGGCTCGGCGTGTAAGCGAAACGCTCGAAATGTCCGTACCTCAGTAGCAGAGTTTCACGGCGGCCAACCAGAAGCTCTGACACCAGGAGGGACATTTCGAGTGAAGACGAGTAGACATCAAAACGGTGGCGCGGCGCAAACGACGAATCGAGCGGCGGCTGCGGCCGCGGACGTGGACGGCGCAACCGAGGCCGATGTACCGGGCGAGCAACATGCAGTATGAGCACAGCGATCGCGTGCGCGGGCTGGCGAGTGGCGGGATCGGCGCGATGCATCGGTTGGCGCAGCACACGGGGTTGGTCGACGGCGATCGATCGGCACGTGGAGGTCTTGAAGGTGCATCTGCCGTATCACGAATCGGATCACGTGCTCGGCATCGCGTACAACGTGCTGTGCGGCGGGACGTGCTTGCAGGATATCGAGCAGCGGCGGCAGGACGAGGTGTATCTCGATGCGCTGGGCGCGCAGCGGATTCCCGACCCGACGACCGCGGGCGATTTCTGCCGGCGGTTTGACGAGGCCGCGATCGAGGCGTTGCAGACGGCGATCAACGAGACGCGCGTGCGCGTCTGGCGCGCGCAGCCGGCGGCGTTTTTCGACGAGGCGATCATCGACGCGGACGGCACGCTGGCCGAGACGACCGGGCAGTGCAAGGAAGGGATGGACATCGCCTACGACGGCGTGTGGGGCTATCACCCGCTGGTCGTGTCGCTGGCCAACACGCGGCGAGCCGTTGTATCTGGTCAACCGCAGCGGCAATCGGCCCTCGTCGGAAGGCGCGGCCGCGCGGTTCGACCAGGCGCGCGCGCTGTGCCAGGACGCCGGGTTTCGCCGGATCACGTTCCGCGGCGATACCGATTTCAGCCAGACGCGAGCACCTGGATCGGTGGGACGCCGCCGGCGTGCGGTTCGTGTTTGGCTACGACGCGCGCGCCAATCTGATCGGCGCAGGCCGACGCGTTGCCGGCCGCGCGCGTGGACGCGCCTGGTGCGGCGCCCGCGCGTACGAGGTCCAGACCGAGCCGCGCCAGCGGCCCGCGAACGTGAAAGCGGCCATCATCGTCGAGCGCGAGTTCAAGAACCTGCGGCTCGAGGCGGAGGCGGTCGCGGAGTTTCCGTACCAGCCGGTCGCGTGTGCGCAGGCCGTACCGCATGGTGGTCGTCCGGAAGAATATCTCGGTCGAGCAAGGCGACCAGCGGCTGTTCGACGAGATTCGCTACTTCTTCTATCTCACGAATGATCACGAGACCGCGGCGGCCGACGTCGTCTTCTTGGCCAACGACCGCTGCAATCAGGAGAACCTGATCGACCAGCTCAAACACGGCGTCGGCGCGACGCAGATGCCCGTCGACACGTTGCTGAGTAACTGGGCCTACATGGTGATGACGGCGCTCGCGTGGACGCTCAAGGCGTGGTTTGCGTTGCGCTTGCCCGAGACGGGCCGCTGGGCCGCGCGGTATGCCGCCGAGAAGGCCGCCGTCCTGCGCATGGAATTCAAAGCGTTTCTCCACGCGTTCATGCTGATGCCGGTGCAGGTCGTGCGCACGAGTCGTCGGCTCGTCTTCCGCCTGCTCGCGTGGAATCCCTGGCAGGCCGTCTTTCTCCGCGGCTTCGATCACCTGCGCGCGCCGCTGCGTGCGTGAGTCGCCCGCCGAGACCGGGATAGAGAGGCCCGGATGCACTGAACGCGATCACGCGCCGTGGAGGATCAGCCGATGACGACAATCGAACGAGGGCCGCGACGGGACATCGTCCCGAACGGCGAGGTCCGCGCCGCGATCACATGCGCGATCCTCGTCATCGGCCGAGCCGCAAACGCGCTTATTTTGGGACTAGTGCGCAGCCAGGCGGCCCGCTCCCGCCGAACCTGACGCAGGCGTTGTGGATTGACGTGGATACGCTGCTGCCGTTGCGATGGGAGATCAGCGCGCCGACGGCGCCCGGATACGGAATGTCGTTTACCTACGAGACGCTCGACATTCGCGCGCCGGACGGCGTCGCCGCGCCAGAATGCGTTCGATAGGAATCGGAGCACCTGCGATGACCCTCAACGAATTCAAGGTCACGCTGTCGGCGAACGAGCCACCCGACGTCGCGCCCCTGCTGAAGGCGCTCTGGCATGACGCGCGCGGCGACTGGAACCGCGCGCACGAAATCGCACAGGACGTCGAGGACGCGTCAGGCGCCTGGGTACATGCGTACTTGCATCGGAAGGAAGGCGACGCCGGCAACGCCGGCTACTGGTACAAGCGCGCGGGTCAACCCGTGGCCACCGATTCCCTCGACGCCGAATGGGATCGAGTGGCCACGGCGCTTCTCGGAAAGGTTAACGTGCGGCCGACACCATCGTGACAATGCGGCGCGCGTAGCGCTGGCCGTCGCGCTCTTCGTAGCGCACTTCGACCGACGCGCCAATCGGCACGACGTCGGCAAGTTTCACGCCCGGCGCCCCCTGCGCCTGCGCCTTGCGCATCTTGCGGCCGGCGCCGCGCGCCACCACACGGGTGTTGCTGTCCAGGAGGAACCGGACGTCGGTGTCGCTCGGGAGGTTGATCATGATCGACCCGCTGCCGATGGAGGTAACGATGCCGCGGGCGGCCTTGCCGTTGTCACCGGCCGAAGCCGGAGCGATGGTGCACTGGAACGCGAAGAGCAGGCTCGGAAGGGCGCGTGTGGCGAGACTCATATCGGCCTCCTACTAGAAGAACGCTGAGGCGCCGAAATCCGAACGACGGACCGAAGTACGTGAGCATACGGCGGGCGCTGATGCTTGGTTCCCGGCGCGAAGTTCCGGCTTGGTAAGGAGATACGCCGACTCGGCTGTGTTACCCGAGTCGCTCCAGCTCGACCGTCGCGTTGTAGTCGGGCTCCATCGAGTCGGGGTCGATGGCGGACGCCGACAGCAGGCTGTTGCCTTCCGGCCAGTGGACCTCGAGATTGCCGGGTCTCATCGGCATCGCCCTGAGCCGGCCCCTGAAGGTGCCGGTGGCTGAGCGCAGCAGCACCGACGTGCCTTCAGACAAGTGCAGGCGGCGCAGATCGTCGGGGTTGATGAAGATCTCGTCACGATGCGCGCCGGTCAGCGGATCGACGTCGCGCTGGATCATCGAGTTGAACTGTTTGCCGCGGCGAGTCGAGACGCGGAAAACATTGGACGCGTCAGCTCGTCCTTCGACAGGCTCAGGACGAGCGTTTTCCTTTTTCACCGCTCATGGTGAGCTTGTCGAACCATGAGCGATCGTTCGCGAGCCGTGGTCTCACCGCCGAAAAATGCGCCTTCCCGTCCGGCGTCGCGAACCGGCCGTCCGCATACAAGTGCGGCCCACCCCACTGGATCTGATCGCCCTTGGCCTTCAGCGTCTCGATGCCCGCGATACAACGGCACGGCCCGTGCGATTTCGTCGCGGATCGCTGGACGCTCATCGAACCGCACCTGCGCCGCGCGATCGGGGTGCACGCGCGCCATCACTTCACCGAACACCTGCCATTCGGCGCGCGCCGATCCGATCCGCCGCCCCGGGATTTCCGGCGAAAAGATGATCCGCCGCTCGGTCGACGTCTCTGTGCCGCCGCCCGGCGGACTCGTAGCGCGTGGCCGCCGGGAGGAGGACGACGTCGCCGTCGCTGTCGGCGAGCATGGACGAGGAGACGACGATGTCCTGCTGCACGCGGAGGCGGGGACGCGCGAGCGCGCGCTCGGAGCGTGCGACGTCGGGCAGCGTCTCGAGGAAATTGCCGCCGACCATCCACAAGACGTCGACATCTCCAGCGGCCGCGTGGTCGATCATTTCCGCGGCTGTCCAGCCGGGCTTCGTGGGGATCGGGAAACCCCAGACCTCCGCCCAACGCGCCGCGGTGGCGGCGTCCACCTTCGGGACGCAGCCAACCTCCGCGCCGCCTTGCACACCCGAGTGGCCGCGAATCGGGACGAGGCCGCGGCCCTCGCGGCCCGGCAGTCCCCGCGCCAGCCCGACGTTGACGAGGGCTTTGATCGTCTCGACGCCATGAGCATGCTGCGTGAGGCCCATCGACCAGACGAAGATCGTCTTCGGACGTTCGACGAGCAGCTGCGCGAACGTCTGCATCCGCTCCCGCGACTCGCCGCTCTCCCGCTCGAGCGCGTCCCAGTCCGACGCCAGCGCCGCGTCGCGCGCCGCGTCGAATCCCGCCGTGCGAGCGGCGACAACGTCGTCGTCCACACCGCCGCATTCGATGAGCGCGCGCAGCACGCCGACCAGGAACGCGAGGTCGCCGCCGGTGTGGACGTGGAACCAGTGATCGGCGAGGTCGGTGCCGAGGACCGCGCTCGAGGACACCGACGGCACCCAGTACCGCTCGAGACCGGGCTCCCGGATACGTGTTCACGACCGCGACCTGCGCGCCGTTCTGCTTCGCGTAGTGCAGGTACTTCGTCGTCACCGGCTGGTTGTTCGCGACGTTCGATCCGAAGAAGACGATCAGGTCCGCCTGCAGCCAATCGGTGTAGCTGCACGTCGACGCGCCGTAGCCGAGCGTCGCCTTCATCGCGGCGGTCGACGCCGCATGGCAGAGGCGCGCGGAGTTGTCGACGTGGTTGGTGCCGAGGAAGCGCGCCGCCTTCTGCGCCGCGTAGTACACCTCGTTGGTGAGGCCGCGCGACGTGAGATAGAAGGCCACGCGGGTTGGATCGACGTTGCGCAGTTCGCCGGCGATGACGTCGAGCGCTTCATCCCAGGAGGCAACGAGAAAACCGGGTTCACCGCGCCGGCGGATCATCGGTTCCGGCAGCCGGCCCAGCTCACGAAGCTGCTGTGAGGACAGCGATCGCAGGGACTGGACATCACTGAGCGCCTTCGGATCGAGCGCCGGCGCCGTGTTCAGCCGCATCAGCTCCAGGCGGACCATGCAGAGGTGCGTCCCCGGCAACGTCCAGTCCGACAGACCCGACGTGCCGAGGGCGCAGCCGTCGCAAACGCCGTCCCTCAGAATGCGCCACGCAAACGGCAGCTGATCGCGGTTCTCCCACGCGATCCTCGTCATCTCGAGATAGTGACGGGGTTTCTGGCGGTGAATTCCGAAGAGGGGCATGGGAAATCGGGTAATTGGATAATCGGGTAATCGGGTAATTGATTGGTTAATTGCGCAATTCAATTACCAGATTACCCGATTCCTCGATTACCCGATCACTCGGTGTTCGTTCGCGTAGACGTTGAACGTCTCGCCGCGAACGAAGCCGATGAGCGTGATGCCGAATGCGATGGCGAGATCGACGGCCAGGCTCGACGGCGCCGAGACGGCCGCGACAATGGGAATGCCGGCGAACAGCGCTTTCTGCAGGATTTCGAACGACGTGCGCCCACTCACGCAGAGCAGGTGATCCGAGAGCGGAAGCCGTTCGCGCATCAGCATTCGGCCGATGACCTTGTCCACGGCGTTGTGACGGCCCACGTCTTCGGCGAGATCCACGAGCGTCCCGTCTCTGGAAAACAAGCCGGCCGCGTGCAAGCCGCCGGTTTCGTCGAAGACCGTTTGCGACGCGCGCAATGTTTCCGGCAGGGTCAGAATCAGCGACGAAGGAACGGTGAAGTCCGTCGGTGAGTGGCGGCACGTCCACCGCCAGGGATTCGAGCGTCTGCCGCCCGCACAACCCGCACGACGAATTCGTCGTCACGTTCCGCCGCTCGCCGAGCACGCGATCGAGCGTGCCGGCGGCGTCGCCCGTCAGCGTCACGTTCACGATGTTCGACAGGGATCGTTCGTGGTTCGTGGTTCGTGGTTCGCCGTTCTCGAACGACGCACGGCGAACGTCGAACGACGAACGTTCCTGCGCGTATACGCAATGCTCGATCGTCCCCAGATCGTCCGCGCTCCGGATGACGCGCTCAGACAGCAGGAATCCCGCCGCGAGCTCACGATCGGCGCCAGGCGTCCGCATGATGACGGCAAACGGCCGCCCGTGCAGGCGGATTTCGAGCGGCTCTTCAGTCGCCACGCGATCCGGGCGCGACGTCGCGAGGCCGCGGCGCACGTGCGAGACGGTGACGGATCGGCGCGCAACGTTGTCGTCGCGGTGGTGCGCGAACACGCGATCGACGAACGTCTGCCGCTCGCGCGGATCCGACAGCTTCCGCTCGTCGATGATCGGCAATTCGGGCAGCCGCTCGCCGAGTGATTTCGCGAACAGGCCTCGCTCGGGATCGCAGCTCGGGGAGTCGTCTTTGAACACGTAGCCGTCGAGATCGGCGCCGGCCAGCTCGACGACGCGCCTCGCTGTGTACTCGCGCATCTGCACGGTCAGGTCGCGGCGCGAGCGCACCGTCATCAGCGCCACGTTGCCGCACGGCGTCCGTTCGAGCTGCATCGGCTCCCGCGGCGTGCCGAAGCCCGCCTCGACCTCCGGGCACACCGGCACCCACTCGACCTGCGGACCGAGCACCTCGACCAGCCACGCATCGCGCTTGTGGGCGCCGTCGTGGCGGACCGCCTCGCCGAGCAGGCACGCGGAGATCCCAAGCCTCGGCCGATCGCTCACTGTATGATTCTATCGAAACCTCGGGCGCTCGTGGTGAGCCTGTCGAACCACGAGCTCGCCCTTCGACAAGCTCAGGACGAGCGTGAACCTATGCCGGCCCAATCTTCGTTCGACATCACCTCCACCATCGACTTCGCGGAGGTCGACAACGCGCTCAACCAGGCGCGCAAGGAAGTCGGCGCAGCGCTACGATTTCAAGGGCGTGACCGCCGAGATCACGCTGAATCCCACCGACAAGACGCTCACGCTCGTCGCCGACGACGAGTTCAAGATGAACGCGCTGTGGGAGATCGTGCAGACGCGGCTCGTGCGCCGCGGCGTGCCGATCAAGAACTTCAAGGCGCCGGAGAGCGAGGCCGCCGCGGGCGGCAAGGTCCGCCGCGTGATCCCGATTCAGCAGGGCATCCCGATCGAGGCCGCCCGCGAGATCGTCAAGTTCATCAAGGATAAGAAGCTGAAGAAGGTGCAGGCCGCGATTCAGGCCGACCAGGTGCGCGTGAGCTCGCCGTCGAAGGACGAACTGCAGGATGGCGATGCACGCGCTCCGCGAGCACGACTTCGGCGTCGCGCTCCAGTTCGGGAACTATCGCTGAGTCGCGATCTGCACTTCTGAACTCTGACTGTCACTTCTTTTCTTTCTTCTCCTCCCACTGCACCGCGCCGTTTTCGCGATCGAGATCGAGGATCTGCTCCGACAGCCGATCCGGTCTTGCGGCCGAGGGGCAGGCTGCACGTTCGTACGCAGAGCTCTTCCTGCGAGACCTGGCGCAGCTCGTACTTCAGACGATTGCTCTGCAGCAGCCGTTCGACATGTGGTCGCATCGCTGCCGGCTCCTTGGCCTTCACCGACAGCAGGAACAATGTCGAGGCCTTGCTCGAACGACTCGATCACCCACAACACGACCAGCACGAACAGCGTCGTGAACAACGCGAGGACCCATAGCCCGACGCCCGACGCGAGCCCGATCGCGAGCGTCGACAGCATGACGCCCGGCGTCCTTCGGATCCTCGATCTTCGACCGGTAGCGCACGAGGCCGGCGGCGCCGACGATGCCGAACGCGCGCGCGAGGCTGGACCCGACGACGAGCATCACGACCGCGCCGACGATCGCCAGGATGATCTGGGTCTGAATCACGGGCACCTGCCGTGGCGGCGTGCCCCGTCGCCGCGGCCGGAGCGCCAACACGCACGCCAGCGCAGCCGCCAGCGGCAGGCGGCCGGCCGCTTCGCGTAGCTGAGTGAGCTGGACGGACATCGCCGGCGCTTCGGTCGTCGACTGCGCCTGGTCCTGTTGCTGCTCGAGAGCCGTACTCGAGGTGGGTGTCGTTTGAGGCAAAGGCGGAGGCGGCTGCGCGCCGAAGACCACGGCTGGCGCCACGGCCAGGCACAGAGCGACGAGCAGTAGCAGAGAGCTTCACAGGCACGACGGGCGAGCAAGGACGTTGCCACGGTTGGGCCTGGCCGAGCTGAGCCATAAGCTGGCGCTCAGCTTGCTACGTACCTCGACTGGTGCCACGCCTGCGCATTCCGCTCGCGACGTATCGTCTTCAATTCAATAGCCATTTCACGTTTCGCGACGCCGAGCGGCTCGTTGATTACCTGCATGCGCTTGGCGTCACCGATTGCTACGCTTCGTCATACCTGAAGGCAGTCCCAGGCAGCCCGCACGGCTACGACGTCGCCGATCCCACACGGCTCAACCCGGAGATCGGGACCGAGCGACGACTACTGGGCGTGGATCGACGCGCTGCAATCGCGCGGCATGGGCCACGTGCTCGACGTAGTGCCCAACCACATGGGCATAGCGAAGTCGGCGAACCCGTGGTGGATGGACGTGCTCGAGAACGGCGCCTGCTCGCGATACGCGCACTTTTTCGACATCGAGTGGCATCCCGTCAAGGACGAGCTGGCGGACAAGGTGCTGATCCCGATCCTTGGCGACCAGTATGGCGTGGTGCTCGAGGGCCGGCAGTTGAGGCTCGAATACGAGCACGGCGCCTTCTTCGTGCGGCACTACGACGATCGTCTGCCGATTGCGCCGGATACGTACCGGCTCATCCTTGAGGACGAGCTCGAGCCCTGGCTCGCGGATCATCCGGGCCGGGCCTCCGACGAGCTACAGAGCGTGCTGAAGGCCGCGGATCACCTGCCGTCGCGGCTCAGCCGCGATCCGGAAGACATTGCGGTCCGCGCGCGCGAGAAGGAGATCGTCAAGCGGCGGCTGGCGGCGCTCACCCGCACGACGCCGGAGGTCGCCGCGCTCGTCGACATCGTCCGTGGACGCGCTGAACGGCATCGCCCGTCAGCCACGGTCGTTCGATCGCCTCGACGCGCTGCTCAACGCGCAGTCCTACCGCCTCGCCCACTGGCGGGTCGCGTCCGAAGAGATCAACTACCGCCGGTTCTTCGACGTCAACCAACTGGCGGCGCTGCGCATGGAGGATCCGTCGGTGTTCGACGACGTCCACGGTTCATCCTGGACCTGGTCCGGCGCGGCGCCGCGACCGGACTGCGCGTGGACCACGTGGACGGGCTGTACGCGCCGGCGGACTATCTCCGGCGTCTGCAGGCGCACATCAAGGACGGGGACTCCGAGCGCAGCGACGATTTCTACATCGTCGTCGAAAAGATTCTTGGCGCCGGCGAGAGCCTGCCCGGACTGGCCGGTGTTCGGCACGACCGGGTACGAGTTCGCCGCCGTCGTCAACAACCTGTTCGTGGACGGGCGAAACGAGCGAGCGTTCGACAAGATGTACGCGCGGTTCGTCTACGAGCGGCGCGAGCGCCCCTCGTTCAGCGACCTTGCGTATCAGAGCAAGAAGCAGGTGCTGCACGAAACCATGTCGGGCGACATCAACTCGCTCGGCCATCAACTCAATCGCTTCTCCGAGCGCAACCGGCACTTCCGGGACTTCACGCTGTACAGCCTGATCTCGACGATCAAGGAAGTGATCGCGTGCTTCCCGGTCTACCGGACCTACATCACCGCGGATGGCCCGATCGCGGCGCACGATCGCCGCTACATCGCCGAGGCCGTCCGCTGCGCGAAGCGGCGGGTGCCCGGCGTGACCGGAGTCGTGTTCGACTTCATCGAGCGGCTGCTGCTGAAGGAAACTGCCGTCGGCGGCGCCGACGATTGCGACGCCCGGGCGCGGTTCATCGGCAAGTTTCAGCAGATCACGAGTCCGATCTCCGCGAAGGGGATCGAGGACACGACGCTCTACGTCTACAACCGCCTGCTCTCGTTGAACGAGGTCGGCGCGGATCCGACGGTGTTCGGCCTCGAGCCGGCGGAGGTTCACCGCTGGATGGCCGAGCGGCAGCGCCGCTGGCCGGCGGCGCTCTCGGCGACCGCGACGCACGATACCAAACGGGGCGAAGATGTGCGCGCGCGGCTGAACGCGCTCTCGGGAATGCCGGGCGTGTGGAAGACTCTGGTCCGACGCTGGCGCGCCTTGAACCGCCGCCACAAGACCGAAGTCGGCGGCGTCCTGGCACCGGACCCGAACGAGGAGTATTTCCTCTATCAAACGCTCCTTGGCGCGTGGCCGTTCGACATGCGCGAGCCCGACGAGCGAGCGCGGTTCCAGCAACGCCTCGAGCGCTACATGACGAAGGCGATGCGCGAAGCGAAGGTGCATACGAACTGGCTGAGCCCGGACGAAGAGTACGAGGGCGCGGTCATGCGCTTCATCGACGCGATTCTCGATCGGCGCCGAGCCAGCCGGTTCACGCAGCTTTTCGAACCGTTCCAGGCGCGCATCGCGCAGCTCGGCATCTACAACAGCCTCGCGCAGCTCACGATCAAGATTACGGCGCCGGGCGTGCCGGACTTCTATCAAGGCGGCGAGTTGTGGGATCTGAATCTCGTCGATCCCGACAACCGGCAGCCGGTCGACTACGAGCGCCGGCGCCGGCTCATGTCGAGGCTCGATGCGACCCCGTCCGAGCTCCTGGCGAGCCGCGCCGATGGACGAATCAAGATGCACGTGATGCATCGAGCGCTCGAGGCGCGCGCCCAGTTTCGACGCGTGTACGAAGAGGGGGACTACGTTGCGCTGGACATCACCGGCGCCCGGCGGGACTGTCTGTTCGCGTTCGCACGCCGCCTGCCGGACACCGGCGCCAATCGTGCGTTGACGATCACCTGCGTCCCGCGCTGCATCGCCTCGCTCATGCCGGACGGCTTCTCGCCACCGCTCGGGCCGGCGGTCTGGAAGGACACGAGGCTCGAGTTACCGAGTGTGGCGGGCGCGGCCGACCTGCCCGCCTCGTTTCGCAACGTGTTTACCGGCGCCACGATCGGTGCGGAGCGAACCGCCACCGGCCTGGGAATCGCCGCCGCCACGCTGTTCGATAGCTTCCCGGTTGCGCTGCTGGTCCCCACCACCGTCTGAGCGATGCTCTATCTGACCATCATTGGCGCCGCGTTTCTCGCGTGGCTGATCGTGGTCACGCTGTTCACACCGGCGATTCCGTACTACCTCGAAGCGCGCATCGATCCCGACGACGATCATTTCACTCACGTGCTGGAGTCTGCCTGCTCGGCCACGCTCCAGCCGGGCAATTCGATCGAGATCCTGACCAACGGCGCCGAGTTCTATCCGGCCATGCTCGACGCGATCGCCAATGCCCGCGAAACCGTCTACATGGAGTGCTACATCTTCAGTCCGGACGAGATCGGCGGCCGCTTCGTCCAGGCGCTGACCGAGCGCGCCCGCGCGGGCGTACGAGTGACCATCGTGCTCGACGCAATCGGAAGCGTCCGCGCGTTGTGGCGATTGGCGGAGACGCTGCGTGCGGCCGGATGCCACGTCGAACCGTATCAGGGGATGCACTGGTACCGGCTCGCTCGCCTGAACAACCGCACGCACCGCGAGCTCCTTGTCGTCGACGGCCGGGTGGCGTTCGCCGGTGGCGCCGGCGTGTCCGACTGCTGGTGGAAGCCGTCCGCCGGCCATGCGCCGTGGCGCGACATGATGGCGCGCATCAAGGGACCGCTGGTGGCGGATATTCAGGGCACTCTCGCGGAGAACCTGCTCGAATGCACGGGCGAGATTCTCACGGGGCGCAACGTCTACAAACCGAACGAGGAGGCCGGCGCCTCGCCCGCGTACGTCGTGCGAAGCTCGCCCTCGGATCGCGCGACGGCGTCGCGAGTGCTGTTCCAGACGCTCGTGGAATCGCCGCGGGAGCAGCTGCTCATCACGACGCCCTACTTCCTGCCCGATCGCGCGCTCAGGCGGGGATTGGTGCGAACGGCGAAACGCGGTGTCGCCGTCACGGTCATCGTTCCCGGAACCCACACCGATCAGCGATGGGTTCGACTCGCCAGCCGGCGCCTGTACGGATCGTTGCTGCGATCCGGAGTGCGCATCTTCGAATACGAAGGGGGCATGACGCACTGCAAGGCGCTCGTCGTCGATGGCCTCTGGTCGGTGATCGGCACGACGAATTTCGACAATCGCTCCTTCGAGCACAACGACGAGGTCAACGTCGTCGTGCGCGACGCATCGGTCGCCGCACGGCTCATGGCCGACTTCCAGGTTGACCTCGCGGCGTCTCGAGAGGTGGTCGCCGACGTGTGGGTCGCGCGGCCGCTCTGGGAGAAGCTCGTCGGCACCGTCGCCTGGATCCTCGAACGCCAGCAATAAGCTTCCCTCTGGCGTTGCGCTTGCACCGTCGGCTCTCATGGCTCGGACTACCGCGGATGTGCTGGCCGACCGCCTGATCGATTGGGGCGTCAGCGCGTCTTTGGCCTGCCTGGCGACCGAGACCAGGCGCTGCACATGGCCGAATCGCTGGCCCGTGGCGAGCCGAATCGCGGGCGTATCGCGCTCACGCTCTTTCGCGACAAGGTGAGCGATTTGAAAGGAAGGTAACGACATGGCCGAAGCGACGTCCGTTCGCCTGAGCAGTCCGTCGTACCAGGCGTATCAGATTCTCCACGTCGCCTTTACCGTTGCGCCGATCGTCGCCGGGCTGGACAAGTTTTTCCACGCCCTGGTCGATTGGAACATGTATCTCTCGCCGATGGTGGCGCGCATGCTGCCGATCGACGGCGCCACGTTCATGCTCGGCGTCGGGGTCATCGAAGTGCTCGCCGGCGCGCTCGTCGCGGTCATGCCGCGCATCGGCGGGTGGGTCGTCGGCTTCTGGTTGTGCGGCATCATCCTGAACCTGCTGTCGATCCCCGCGTACTTCGACATTGCGCTTCGCGACCTCGGTCTGGCGCTCGGCGCGTTCGCGTTGGCCAGGCTGAGCGCGGAGTACAGCACCGACTAACGTTTCACATGAAGCTCGAGGTGGTGATCAGTGGCGCGTCCGCCGGTGTCGGACGCGCCGTTAGCCGGCGTGTTCGCGAAACTGAATGACGTTGCCTTCCGGGTCGAGTCCATCACACACCGTCCCGCCGTTGAACGACCATTCCTGGTCGGCCGGCTCCATGACGCCGCCCTGCGTCTCGACAATCCTTCGGAGGCGCGAAATGCTAGGCACGAAAAAAACCGGCTTGAATGCCGCCATTGCTCGTCGAGCGGGCGGGCCGGTGATGCCAGCTCCTGCGGATGTCCCGGCGGTGATCCGATGCACCACCAATTGGAATCCCGGTGATTCCAGCAAGATGTGATCGTCGGCACGATTCGCTTCGGTGAGACCAAGCACGACCGAGTAGAAGGTTGCGACCCGATCCAGGTTCTTCGCGAAGAGCACCCCGCCGGTTCGGGACTCGTAGCTCATTTGTCCTCAGCCAATGTGTTCAAAAACGTGTCGATAGGCTAACCACCGACCAAACGATCTTATTCTCTGCGCGCCGCTTTATGCGGAGCTCAGCGGGAAGTGGCTCATTCCGCGCAAGCGTTGAACGGACGCGCACGTGAGTATGTCTTGCACGCGTGCATCGACGCAGTCGCCATCGCTGCACCGCGCGCACCACGCAGGATAAGATCCAGCCCATGCCCGACCTCGCCGACGACCTCCGCCGCGCCATCCGCGGCGAGGTGCGCTTCGACGCCGGCAGCCGCGCGCTCTACGCTACAGACTCCTCGAACTACCGCCAGGTCCCCATCGGCGTCGTCCTCCCTCGCGATCCGGACGATGTGGTCACAGTGGTCGAGGTGTGCCGGCGCCACGGAGCGCCGATTCTGTCGCGCGGCGGAGGCACCAGTCTCGCCGGCCAATGCTGCAACGTGGCCGTCGTCATGGACATGTCGAAGTACGTCAACGCGCTGATCGGGATCGATCCGCACACGCGTGTGGCGCGAGTTCAGCCGGGCATCGTCCTCGACACGCTTCGCGACGCGACGGCCCGCGTCGGCTTGACGTTCGGGCCCGATCCGGCCACGCACAACCGCTGCACGCTCGGCGGGATGCTCGGCAACAACTCGTGCGGCGTGCACTCGGTGATGTCGCAGTTCTACGGGCCGGGCAGCCGCGTCTCCGACAACACGCACCGCCTCGAGATCCTCACCTACGACGGCCTGCAGATGTGGGTCGGACCGACGGCGGACGACGAGGTGCAGCAGATCGTCGCAGCGGGTGGCAGGCGCGGCGAGATCTACGCGGCATTGCGGCAACTCCGCGACAGGTACGCGGATTTGATCCGTGCGCGCTATCCGAAAATCCCGCGCCGCATCTCGGGCTACAACCTCGACGACCTGCTGCCCGAGAACGGCTTCAACGTGGCGCGGGCCCTGGTCGGATCGGAGTCGACCTGCGTCACGATTTTGCAGGCCGATCTGCACCTCATCCACAACCCGAAGGCGCGCACGCTCGTCGTCCTCGGCTATCCCGACGTCTTTTGCGCCGGCGATCAGGTCCCTGAGGTCCTTGCTTTCAAGCCAATCGGCCTCGAGGGGATGGACGACATCCTGATCAACGACATGATCAAGACGCGCATCCATCCCGGCAGCGTGAAGATGCTGCCCGAAGGACGCGGCTGGCTGCTCGTCGAATTCGGTGGCGACACACAGGCCGAGAGCAACGCCCGCGCGCACGACTTCATGGCCGCGATCGCCGCGAAGCCGTCGGCACCCGCGATGCGGATGTTCGACGACGTGCGACAGCAGCATCTGGCGTGGAAGGCGCGGGAATCGGGGCTGCCGGCGACCGCGCACGTGCCCGGCCAGCCGCCCACCTGGGAAGGCTTCGAGGATTCAGCGGTCGCGCCCGACCGGATCGGCGACTACATGCGTGACCTCCGCAAGCTGTTCGCCCGCCATGGATACACCGGCGCGCTCTACGGCCACTTCGGGGACGGCTGCATCCACACGCGGCTCGACTTCGATCTCGAGTCGTCCGCGGGCATCGAGAAATACAAGGCGTTCATGGAGGACGCGACGTCGCTCGTCGTGTCGTACGGCGGGTCCCTGTCAGGGGAACACGGCGACGGCCAGTCGCGCGCGCAGTTTCTGTCGAAGATGTTCGGCCCCGAGCTCGTCGACGCGTTCCGGCGATTCAAATCGATCTGGGATCCCGACGGAAAGATGAACCCCGGCAAGGTCGTCGATCCGTACCGGACCGATGAGAACCTCCGGCTCGGCGCGGACTACCGCCCGGCGCAGCCGGCGACGCACTTTTCGTTTCACAAGGATCGCGGAAGCCTGGCATTCGCCACACTCCGGTGCGTCGGCGTCGGGGAATGTCGTCGCGAACAGGGCGGCACGATGTGCCCGAGCTACAAGGTGACCCGCGACGAAGCGCACTCGACGCGGGGGCGAGCGCATTTGCTGTTCGAGATGCTCCGGGGCGACGCGCTCACGGACGGCTGGAACAACGAGCACGTGAAGGACGCGCTCGACCTGTGCCTGGCATGCAAGGGATGCCGAAATGAATGCCCGGTCAGCGTGGACGTGGCGACGTACAAAGCGGAGTTTCTGTCGCACTACTACGAGAGCCGCCGCCGGCCGGCCTCGGCGTACGCGATGGGCTTCGTTCACCGCTGGGCGCGCCTGGCGTCCTTCGCGCCGCGGCTGGTCAACGCCATCGCACACGCGCCCGGGCTGACGACGCTGCTGAAGAGGGCCGGCGGGATCAGGTACAAAACGCGAAATCCCGCGCTTCGCGAATCGAACGTTTGTGAGCTGGTTCCGCAGTCGTCCCTCCGCAGCGCTCCACCCCGGTCGGACAGCGCCGCGCTACACCGATCACGCAGACGGTCGCGCGCCGGTCATCCTCTGGCCTGACACGTTCAACAACCACTTCCACCCGGAAACCGCGATTGCGGCCACCGAAGTGCTCGAAGCCGCGGGATTCGACGTGTCCATCCCGGCGCAGTCGATGTGCTGCGGCCGGCCGCTCTACGACTACGGCTTCCTCACGCACGCGAAGCGGCTCCTGCAGGACGTGATGGCTGGCCTCGCCCCCGCGATCCACGCCGAAACACCCATCGTCGTGCTCGAGCCAAGCTGCCTCGCGGTGTTTCGCGACGAGCTCGTGAACCTGTTTCCGGACGACGAGCACGCCCGCCGGCTCTCGCGGCAGACGTTTCTGCTGAGCGAATTCCTGCGCGCGAAAGGCCACGGTGCCCCGGCGCCCTTCGACTCGGCTCAGGGCAGGCCGCGGCTCAAGCAGGCTGTGATGCTGCACGGCCACTGCCATCACAAAGCGGTGGCGAGGCTCGACGAGGAAGAAGCGTTATTGCGGGAGAGCGGCGCCGATGTCGAAACGCTCGATTCAGGATGCTGCGGCATGGCCGGCAGCTTCGGGTTCGAGGCCGACCACTACGAGCTGTCGCTGCAGGTCGGCGAGCTGGCGCTCCTCCCTGCCGTCCGGCGCGCCGCCCCGGACACGCTCATCGTGGCAGACGGATTCAGTTGCAGGGAGCAGATATGGCAAGCCACTGGCCGGCGCGCCCTGCACTTGGCGGAGGCACTTGCCAGTGGCCTGCGCAAGTCAGAAGTCTGAAGTCTGAAACGTCTGAAGTCTCGAGTCCGAGGAGTTCTGACTTCTGACTTCGTACTTCTGACTTGTCAGTTCTTTTTTCTGCCTATAGCGTCCGTCCAGATGCGAATCTCTTCCTTCGACATCGGACCTTCGGGCTGCTCGCGGCCGTCGCGGTATTTCCAGTGCTCGACGTCGTAGAGGTACTGCTCCCGCGACAGCAGCGTGCCGTAGCAGGTGTCGCTCTGGAGGTTCGGACGGCTGGCGTTGAGGCGGCGCAGCAGTTCCTCCATCACCCAGCCCGGAAGGTTCTGCCGCCGATCGGGATACGCGAAACCGAAGAGGATCAGGTGGCTGAGCAGCACGCGCCAGTAGTCGCCGAACCGCATCAGCAGCCGCGGCCAGTCGAGCGTCAATCCGGTTTCACGCAGCAGATGCAGGACGTCCGCCCCGTCGAACCGTTCGCGCTCCTGGATGAACGCCTTCGACCAGATCATCTCTTCGGCCGGCGACAGGTTGACGATGACGCCGAGCACGTTGGTCCGCGGTGCGTGCTCGAACCACAGATCGTCCACGCGGGCCACGCCGTTGCCGGAGTTGAAGATCACGTCCATGAAGTGGTCGCCGTGATGGATCTTGCCGAGCCAGTGCGGGAACGGCATCTCCGTGTGATAGCCCAGCCGCGCGAACGCGTCGAGGACGCGCCGGCAGTCGTCGGGCTTCACGAAGACGTCGATGTCCTTCGTCTCGCGCGGCATGTGCGTGTAGTGCGAGAAGGCGAACGCGCCGCCGACCAGGAACGGGATGTTCCACTCCTTCAGCATCTGCAGCGCGCCGATGTAGAAGTCCGCGGCGGGATCGTTGATGCTGCGCGCGGTCGAGGTTTCCATGCGCTCCCCTCAGGACGCGACGGCGTCCGTCGACCGGCGGCCCCGCGGACCGGCCGCGATCGGCACCGGCTTGCCCGAGGACTGATCGGCCACTGGAACTTCGAACACGCGAAACGGCGGACGGTCGCCAAAGGCGCGCGTCAGCAGCTGCATCGACACGTTGTAGACCGGCGTACCGCTCGCCGTCCGCCCTTCGGGCTGACCGCGATGCGCGTGCCCGTGGAGCACGAGCGTCACCGGATAGCGTCCGATCGGCTCCTCGAGCCGGCTCGATCCGAGAAACGGATAAATCTCCGGCGGCTCGCCCTCGCAGGTCTGTTGAATGGGTGCGTAGTGCAGAAGGGCGACGAGGTTCGCCGTGCGCAGCCGCGCGAGCGCCGCCTCGAGCTTCAGCGCTTCGTCCACCGCTTCGCGCACGAACTGCTTGATAGTCGTCTCGCCCCACGGCCCGAGCGCGCGCTTGCCGAAGCCGCCGCCGAAGCCCTTGACGCCCGCGATCCCGACGCCGCGTATCTCGCGCGCGTCTCCATCGAGTACGGTCAGGCCGCCGTCAGTGAGAATCTGACGCACCTCGTCGGCCTTCCCCGACTCGACATCGTGGTTGCCCAGCACGGCAGCGGCCGGAATCCGGAGCGCCGTCAGCTCCTTCGCGAGGACGCGCGCCTCTTCAGGCAGACCGTAATCGGTGAGATCGCCAGCAATCAGCACGAGCTCAGCCGCTTCGGAGACGCGTTCGAACAGCGGCTGAAAGGCGCCCTGCGAGTGCTTCGTGCAGTGAAGATCAGCCAGCGCGGCGACGCGGACAACAGTTCCAGGCACGCAGCCCTGCTGCCTACAAGACGTACGCCAGGTGTAAAGGGGATATGACTACGGTAGGGATGAGGTAAGAAGGAGGCCGTTTAGGAGTTGAGGGATGAGTTAGCTAACCTCGTCCCTCATCCCTCATCCCATAACTGACACTGACAGGCTCTTAACACCCAACACATTTATGGTTGTTCTTGGCGCCCATGCCTTCCAACAGCTTGATCGTCTCCGGGAACGGCGTGATGCGCTGCACCGGCCCGTTGGCCAGATCGACGGTCGTCTGGCCGGCGCGGTTGACGGCTTTCGGGTCGGCGCCTTTTGATACCAAATAGAGAATCATCTCGTTGTCGCCGCGGGCGGCGGCGTTGAACATCGGCGTGTTCCCTTCGTGGTCGCGGATGTTCACGTCGGCGCCGAGCTCCTCGACCAGATATTTCACGGCCGCGAGCATGCCGCCGGGTGCGTATCGGTGATGGTTGGCGGCGAAGCCCTCGCCGTATCCCTGACCCGAGGCCGCGAGCAGCGGCGCGACGCCCGGTCCGCCGACCGGAATCGGCGGGGTCTTGGCGATATCCGGCAACACGCGCTCGCCAATGTCGCCGGTGCGAACGCGTCCCGGCATCCGCATCGTCGGAATGTTCGGATCGGCGCCGTGCGCGATGAGCAGTTTCATCGCGTCGATGTCGGAGCTGTAGGCCGCGCGCCAAAACGCCGTCGCGCCCGCTTCATCGATCCCGGACTGGTCGAAGTCGTACTGCGAGTACCACACCTTCTTGACCAGCCGTGCATTCGGATCGGCGCCCTTGTCGAGCAGAGCCGAAATGAGGTCGAGGTGCGACGCGCGCTGCTGTTCCTGGGCGCGGGGCTGCGGATACAGCGCTTTGGCGTACCAGTGCACGTTCAGCGCGCCATACAGTGGCGTCACGCCGTTGTGCGCGGCCAGGTTCGGATCGGCGCCCTGCTCGAGCAGGGACTTTGCGAGATCGAAGTGGCCGTTGATCGTGGCGACGAGCATGGGCGAGCTGTTGTCGCCGACGGTCAGCTGGTTGACATCGGCCTTCGCCTCGACCAGCGCCTTGACCGCGTCGATGCGGCCGTCGCGGGCAGCGAAATGGATTGCGGCCATTCCGCCCCAGTACGCGACGAGCTCGGTGTAGTTGTATTGACGCTCGATCCCCGGTTTGGCGTTCGGGTTGAAGCCGCGCCGCCCTTCCGGCGCCGCGCCCGCCTGTCCGCGGCCTGCGGCCGCAGCTGCGGCCGCCTGCTGCTGCTGGAGCTGCGCGAGCCGCTCGCCCTCTTCCTTGTTGAACACGGCCATGTCGAGCACCTTGGTGGTGACCGACACGTCTGCGCCGTGCGCCGTCAGCGCGCGGACGACGTCGGCGCGGCCGTAGGCGGCGGCAATCATCAGGGCCGTTTCGCCTTTGACCTTTTCCTTCGCGTTGACGTTGGCGCCCTTTGCGACCAGCGCGTTGACGATCACGGCGCTGCCGCCCTGCGCGGCCAGCATCAGCGGCGTGGCGCCGTTGCTGGTGGCCAGATTGGGATCGGCGCCGCCGGCCATGAGCGCCTCGACAACGGCCGCATGACCGTTCCGGCTGGCAATGAGCAGCGGCGTGTAGCCGCCGATGCGGGTCGTCGCGCGCACGTTGGCGCCGGCATAGAGCAGCGTCTGCGCGAGGTCGACGTCGCCTTTCTGCGCCGCCCAGTGGAGGGCGGTCATGCCGTCGCCCTGCGCGGTGTTCACGTCGGCGCCCTGCTTGAGCATCGCGCGCACGGCGTCCTTGTTCCCTTGCATCGCCGCCTCGACGACGGAGGTCGGGGCGGCGGCGTGCAGGAGCGCGGAGAGGAAGAGCGCGCTCGCGGCGCCGATCGAGATCAGTCTGCGTTGCATCATCGTCGCGCTCCCTGTCGATTCGTAGGGGCGGACCCGTGTGTCCGCCGGGGCCGACACATGGGTCGGCCCCTACACTGCGCCTAGCCCTTCGACGCGTCCGTCGCGGCTGGCGTGGGCGCCTGATTGTTGAGATCCAGCTCGCCCGTGCTGTCGCCGAACTGCTGCAGGTCGTCGCGTCCCAGCATGTGCAGCATGGTGAGCATCGGGTTGGCCATCGGCGTGCCGTCGGCCGCCTTGATGTGCACGCCGCCCTTGAGCTGGCCGCCCGCGTGGCCGGCGATGAACAGCGGCGCACGCCGGTGGTTGTGAATGTTCGGGTTCGCGATCGGCGACCCGTACAGCACCAGGCTGTTGTGCAACAGGTTCGAGTCGCCGTCCTGCGTGTTCTTCAGCTTGTCGAGCAGGTAGGGAACCATGCTGACGTGGTACTTGTTGATCTTCGCGAAATCGAGAATCCGCTCATCGCGCTCGCCGTGATGCGACGCGTTGTGGAAGCCGGTGGCGACGCCGCTTTCCGGAAAGGAGCGGCCGGACGCGTCGCGCCCGAGCTTGAACGAGAAGACGCGCGTCGTGTCCGAGGCGAACGCGACCGCCATCAGGTCAAACATGATCTTGACGTGCTCCTCGAACGAATCGGGCACGCCAATCGGCGCCTCGGGGAAGGCGCGCGCTTCGCCGCTCGCGTTGCGCGCTTCCACTCGCTGGATGCGGCGCTCGATCTCGCGGATGTTGTCGAGGTATTCGGCGAGCCGCGCCTTGTCGGTCGCGCTGATCTCTTTTCGCAGCTGCGCGATCTGCGTCGACACCCAGTCGAGGATGCTCTTGTCGGTGCGCAGGTTGGCGGCGCGCTCCTCCTTCGTCGCGCCGACGCCGAACAACTGGTCGAACACGACGCGCGGGTCGCGGACCATCGGCAGCGGCTGCGTCGGCGACGCCCAGCTGATCGTATCGGTGTAGATGCACGAGTAGCCGTAGGTGCAGCCGCCGGCCTGATCGACGTTCTCGATCGAGAGCTGCAGCGACGGAATCGGCGTGTCCTGTCCGAACTTCGACGCGTAAAGTTGGTCCATCGACGTCCCCGCGTGGACGTCGTTGCCTTCGGTCTGCTTCGGGTGCGACTGGGTCAGGAACACGGCGCTCGATCGGAAGTGGTCGCCGCCGATTTCCGGCAGCGTGAACGCTTCGGCGTTCCGCAGGTCGGTGTTGCTGATGATCGTCAGGTCGTTCCGGAACGGCTCGAGCGGGCTCAAGCTGCTCGTCGACAAGTCGAACTCGCGCCCGGTCTTCTCGGGCGCCCACAGAAACTTCTTCGCGCCGAACGCGGTGCTGCCCGCGGCGCCATGCACCATCTCCATCGTCACCAAGCGGACCTTCGACGCCGATGCGCCGGCCTCGGTCTTCGCAAACGCCGTCGCGGCCGGCACCATCGCGTCCAGCATCGGCAGCGCCACGCCGACACCCATCCCTTTCAGGACCGTGCGGCGGGAAATGTGCTTCTTGGTGATCAACATTTCGGCTACCTCTCAGCCTAGGAGCCCGTGCGGGACGCCCGTGACGGGCTCCTAGTAGGCGCGCTACGCGCGCACGTTGTTGCGTTACCGGTCTTTTGCCGGCGGCGCCGGCCTACTAACGACGTGGACACCCTTTTCAGCCACGTCGTTAGTGACTACGAGTTCGGCCTTCGCCATCTGGAACGCAGCACTGTTCACGATCCCCGTCACGAACGAAGAAAAACGATTCCCGTTGGCCCCGGCCTTCCTGACGATCGCGCGCACCGTCGGCTGATCGAAGTACTCGATGCGCCGGCCCAGCGCATACGACATCAGGCTGTCGGTGAAATTGCGAATGACTGATTCGGACTTGCCCAGCAACGCCTGGCGCAGATCGGCGGGCCCGTTGATGTCGGTGCCGTCATAGAGCTTGGCAGCGGTATCGACGATCACGCCGTTGTCCTTGATGCGCCACGCGCCCACGACGTCGAAGTTCTCGAGCGCGAGCCCGAGCGGATCGATCATGCGGTGGCACCCGGTGCAGGCGGGGTTCTTGCGGTGCTCTTCCATCCGCTCGCGAGTCGAGAGCGGCTTACCTGTCTGGGTGGCCGACTTCGTCTCCTCGAGCGTCGGCGGCGGCGGATCCTGCGGCGCGGGCGGCGGCGGCGTGCCGAACAGCGTTTCCAGGATCCACTTGCCGCGCTGCACCGGCGACGTCCGGTCGGCAACCGACGTCATCATCAGCACGCTGCCATGGCCGAGAATGCCGCGGCGGTTCGGATCGGTCAGCGGCACGCGCTGGAACGTCTCGCCGACGATGTTCGGAATGCGGTAGACCTTGGCGATCCGCTCGTTCACGAACGTGTAGTCGGCCGTGAACAGGTCGAAGACGTTGCGATCCTCGCGGACGATGCTGTCGAACAGCAGCTCGGTTTCGCGCTTGTACGACGTGGCCAGCTCGTGGTCGTACGAGGGGAACAGCATGGCGTCGGGATGGATCTTCTCGACGTCCTGCAGCCGGAGCCACTGCGACGCGAACCGCGTCGAGAGCGATTCGGCGCGCGGATCGGCGAGCATCCGGCGCACCTGCTTCTCGAGCACGGGCCCTGTGTGCAGGGTGCCCGCCGACGCCACCTTCTGGAGCTCCGCGTCGGGAACCGTGCCCCAGAGGAAATACGAGAGGCGGGTCGCGAGATCGAGATCGGTGATCCGATAGTTCTGGCCCGGACGCACCCCCGCAGGAATCTCCTCGAGGCGGAACAGGAAGTGCGGGCTCGCCATGAGCGCCTGCAGCATCGATTTGATGCCTGCTTCGAAGTCCTTGCCCTTGCGGCCTTCGGAGTAGAAGCCCATCAGCGACTCGACATCTTCGCCGCTGGCGGGACGCCGATACGCCTGGCTCGCCAGGTGACCGACGATCTTGCGCGCGCACGGCAGTTCCTCGGCGGCCGACAGCGGCCGGCAGATGAACACGCGGCGGCGGCTCGGCGTGTCGGACACACCGGTCACGGTGAACGGGCCGGTGATGCTGAAGTCGCGCAGATGTGGCAGCGCGGTGATGCCGACGCTGTTGCCGTACTCGGTGTCGGCGAGCGTGTAGTCGATCGGCGCGATCAAATCGTCGAAGACGCCGTCGAACTTCTGGATGAAGGCGGCCGCCAGGCGCTGCGGACCTGCCTTGACGTGCACCCGCGGCGAGGTGAGGTTCAGACCCGCCTTGTCCTTTTCGCTGATGTTGAAATCGATGTCGATGAGCGCCACGCGCTCGCCGTTGATGGAAAGCTCAATCTGCTCGGCGCGGCTGAACACGCTGCCGAACAGGAAACCCTCCGGCGTGCCGTGCAGCATCACGCGGAACGTGTATTCGCCGTCGGCGGGAAAAGTGTGGAGCACCGACATGCCGCCGCGCGTGCCCCAGGGCGTCCCCTCCACGTGCCGATTCTGCGACTGGGTGCGCGGGACCTTGAAGGTCGCTTCACCCGGGCTCGCATTGCGGTCCCCGAGCGCGACGGTGGAGATTTTCGACGCCGCGCGCAAATACCCTTCGAGCAGCGTCGGCGACAGACCCTGGACGTCGGCGATGTTGTCGAAGCCGGCGCTCATCGTGTCGGGCGGCAGGAACGCGTTGACGTCGACTTCGAGATCGAGCAGTTCGCGCGCCGATCGCGCGTACTCCGCGCGATTCAACCGCTGAAACGTGCGGCGTCCCGGATTCGGATTGAGCGCCGCCGCGGCGTCCACCCGATTCTCGAGCGCGACGGTGAGCGTCTTGAGCGTGTCTTCAGCCGGGCGCCGCGCGCCGGGCGGCGGCATCATGCCGGCGCGCAGCTTGCGGATGATTTTTTCGGAGACGTCGGCGTGCTGGGCGGCCTGCGCCGGATCGAACGTCGCGAGCGAGAGTCCGCCCGCTTTGCCTTTTTCACTGTGACACCCGGCGCAGTACTGCTTGACGAGTGCGGCCTGCGCTGCGGTTGCGGACGCGTCCTCGACATGCGACGCCGCCATCGGTGGTTTGCGGGCCGGCGTGCTCGCTTGCGGTGGAGTCTGGGCAAGTGGGCGTTTGGCGCCTGGCGCGTTCTGCGCGATCACGCCGACGGTCAGCAAGAGAATGCAGAGACCGCCAAAACCGCAAAGGATGGTGTTCTGTCTCATCGACCTCCCCGCCGCGCGTACAAAGCCAGTCAGAATTATAAAGGGGAATTCGTACAAGACTTGTCGGCGTTTGTCACAGGTAAAGCATAGACATCACTCCACTTGAGTGCCATAAGCTCAGTCGCGAAACCTCGCCTGGAAGACCCGTGCGGCCGCGCCGCGCGGCGCGTCGAAGCGCGGGCGGATTACGTAATTGTGTTCGAGGCGGCAAGACGGTGATCGGCTCGATGGCCAGCCGGACCGGCCGTCCTCGCAAGTACCTGTACCGGACCAGCATATCGGCGCAGCGCTGACCGGTCCGATCGGCGCGATCGTTGCTCCCGCAGCTTCGGACCTTCGCCCTACAGATGGATTTCCGGACCTCCGCCACCAAGGATCTTTCGGCCATCCTCGACCGCCTGATCCACGCGGCCGACACGGCCGCCCAGACGGCGCGCGCCGAGGCGGCGGCCGAAGCGCAAATCACGATCGACGCTGTCAGCGCCCAGCGCACCACGGTCCAGCAGGCGCTGGAGGAGGAGACGGCGGCTCGCGCCGAGCTGGAACGCGCACACGAGAAGCTCCGGGCCGAAAAGGCCCGGCTCAGCGACGAGACCGACGCGCTGCGGGCGCAGCTCGACGCACTGCGGGCACAATCCGAGGCCCGGCGCGCGGAAGGAGACGCCCTGCGCGCGGATCTGCAGGCGCTCCGCGCCGAGCTCGCTGCGGTGCAGACCGCGGCGGACGCGCTGCTCGCCGAATCGAACGCCACGCAGCAGAACCTTCAATCGAGGCTTGACGAGGCGCTCGACGCCGTCGACGACACACGGGCGCGGGCCACGGAATGGAACGCCGAGCAGGGCCGCATCATCCGCGATCAAGCAATCGCCCTGGTCTCACGGACGCTCGACCGGCTGCTCGCGGTGTCGGCGGCGTTCGCCTCGGTCTCGAGCGAAGACGAGGTGCTCGCCGCCGTCGTCGAGTCGCTCGCCACCGAGTTTCCGCGCGTGGCGCTCTTCAAGGTCGGGCTCGATCGGCTCGAGGCGGTTCAGCACGTCGGCTTCGACTTCCCGAACGACTACACGCATCTGGTCATACCGCAGGCGATCGCGGCCGTGCTCGACCGCGCCGTCACATCCGGACAGATCGAAGTGCTCTCGGCGGACGCGCTGGCGGCGATGGCCGGCACGCCGTTCGGCGGCACACCGGCATGCGGGTTGGCGCTGCCGATCGATCTCGAGGGCGATCTGTGCGCCGTGCTGTATGCGGACGATTCGGATCAGCCGCACCAGGGCCTCTCCGCCAACGACCTCCGGCGACGGTTCGCCCTCCTGCTGCGGCAGCTGGCCGCGCCGCTCCTGCAGCGGCTCCCAGCCGAGATGAAAGCCATCGCCGAGCTGCGCGCCTACGCCGCCCATCTCGTCGCGGAGCTGGAAAACATGTATGCCGCCGACGCAGCGGCCCAGAAGAAAGGCAACGAGCTGCGACGGCGCCTGCACGAAAACCTGGAATGTGCGCGCGGGATCTACGCGCAGCGCGTCTCGTCGGAAGCCCCGGCTGCGGCGGCGCTATTGGAGGAGGAGCTCGCGCTGGCGGCGAGCGTGGCGCATGCGACGCCGTTCGGCCGCGATCTCACGGCGCTGCTGGGCGCCGCGGAGGCGCGCGTCGCGGAAGCGTGAAAAAAGGTGGAAGCGAAAGGTAAGATCTGAAAACCGACTGAGTCTCTTCCCTTTTGACTTCGAATTGCAACCTTGACTGAGCGTCTTTTCGACGCGCTCAACGGTCTCAGCCCCGATGAGGTGCGGCAGCGTCTGCTCGCGCTGCAGGCGATCATCGAGCGCGCACCGATCCCGATTGCCATCGCGCACGACCCTGCCTGCCGCGTCATCACCGCCAATCGCGCGCTCGCGACGTTGCTCGGCACGTCGGAAGACGCCAACATCTCCCTGTCGCAGCCAACCGCGGTGAAGCCGGGCTACCGCATTCAGCGCGACGGCCGCGACCTTCCGGTCGCTGAACTGCCGATGCAATACGCGATCGCGCATCGCACCGCGGTGAGCAACGAAATCGAGATCCTGCGCGGCGACGGCACCGTGCGCTACGTGCAGAACGACGTCGAGCCCCTCTACGACACGCACGGGCAGATCTACGGCTGCGTGAGCGTCTGCGTGGACCTGACGGAGCGTAAGCGCGCGGAGCGCGCGCTCCTCGAAGCCGATCGCCTCAAGGACGAGTTCCTGGCGACGCTGTCGCACGAGCTCCGCAATCCGCTCGCGCCGCTGCGCACTGCGCTCGAAGTGCTGCGGATCGCGCCCGACGACCGCGCTCTCTCCGACAAGGCGCGGACGACCATGGAGCGGCAGCTCGCGCATCTGGTACGCCTCACCGACGACCTGCTGGACGTGTCGCGCATCACGCAGAACAAGATGGAGCTCCGGCGCGAGCGCGTCGATCTGTGCGCGGCGCTCCACAACGCCGTCGAGGCGAGCTGGCCGACGATCGATCAGCAGGGCCACGCGCTCCGAATGGACGTGCCGAGCCACCCGGTCTGGGTCATCGCCGACGTGACGCGTCTCGCGCAGGTGTTCGCCAACCTGCTGAGCAACGCCGCCCGCTACACGCCCCGCGGCGGCCGCATCCTCGTCACCGCCGTCCTCGAAGACGGACGGGCGAGAGTGGTCGTGGCCGACACGGGCGTTGGCATTCCGGGGGACCTGCTGCCGCGCATCTTCGATATGTTCACGCAGCTGCCGGCGGTGCGCGACAAGACGCACGGCGGGCTCGGCATCGGCTTGACCCTCGCCAAACGTCTCGTCGAGCTGCACCACGGCGCGATCGAAGCGCGGAGCGACGGCCCCGGCCAGGGGAGTCAGTTCATCGTCACGCTGCCGGTCAGCGAAGAGCACGCCGCGCTGGACGTGGAGTCGGCCGGGACGCCGGCGGTCGCGTCCGGCGGATGCCGGGTGCTCGTCGCCGAAGACGATCGCGACGCAGCGGAAATGATGGAAGTGATGCTGCAGTACAAAGGCCACGACGTCCGCATCGCGTCGGATGGCGAGCAGGCGGTCGCGATCGCGGCAGCATTCAATCCGCAAATCGCCTTCCTGGACATTGGCATGCCGCGGATGGATGGTTACGAAGCCGCGCGACGGATCCGCGCCGCGCTCGGATCACGCGTGACGCTGGTGGCGCTGACGGGGTGGGGGCAGGACGAAGACAAGCGCCGATCGCGCGAGGCGGGGTTCGATCATCACCTGACCAAGCCGCCCGAACCCGACATGCTCGACCACCTGATCGCCATGTGCGCCACGCGCGAACGGCCGAGCGCGCCGCCGCCGCCTTCCGCCTAGCGAATTTCAGAGTTCAGATTTCAGACTTCAGATTTCAGATCTACTTGACGGGCACGCGGCGCTTCAACTCGTCGAACCAATTCAACAGCACGGTGATTTCAGTCGCGGGCCGCTCCTGTTCGCCGGGTTGATCATGTTGAAGTGCTCGCCGTCGGGAGCGACGCGTAGTCCACCCACCCGTCGCTTCGCACATACGAGCCTGAAAACAGGACTTTCGGGCGAGCGGCGCTGAAACGCACGAACGCCGGTGAGCATTTCGTACAACACTGCGCCAAAGGCCCATATATCGGCGCGCCGATCGACCGCCTTCCCGCGCGCCTGCTCGGGACTCATGTACGCCGCGGTGCCGAGGATCATTCCCGCCTGCGTCATCGCCGGCGTGGTGATCGCCGGCGAGAAGGTATTCGGTACGTGGGGTCCGGCTTCAGCCGGACCTACGGCCTTCGCGAGGCCGAAGTCCAGCACCTTCACCGTGCCGTCCGGACGCAGCTTGATGTTCGCCGGCTTCAGATCGCGATGAATGATGCCCCGCTCGTGCGCCGCTTCGAGCGCTTCGACAATCTGGCGTGCGATCGGTAGCGCCTCCTCGAGCGGAATCGCTCCGCGCGCAATGCGATCCGCCAGCGTGGGACCCTCGACCAGCTCCATCACGAGCGCGGTCGTCTCGCCTGTGCGTTCCAGTCCGTAGATGGCCGCGATGTTCGGATGATTCAGCGAGGCGAGCACTTCCGCTTCGCGTTGAAAACGAGCGACGCGGTCGGCGTCCAGCGCGACAGCGGCGGGCAGCACCTTGATGGCGACCAACCGCTTCAATCGAATGTCGGTCGCCCGGTACACCTCGCCCATGCCGCCTGCGCCGGCAGCCGACAGGATCTCGCAGGGTCCCAGCTGCGTACCGCGCTCGAGGGGCACGCGCGGGAGTATAAGGGCAGGAAGGCAGGATGGGCGGGCGGGATTCGCCCTTCCTGCCTTCCTAGCGGGTCACATCTGGCGGCGGAACGGCTAGCCGCCGGAACCTCTCCCGCAGCGTGTCGCGGAACTTCCGCAGCTCCGCGACGCCGAGCGGGAGAAGCATGACCGGCAACGGTTCCACAGGAAACTGGCCGAGCAGCCACGCGATGACGGCCGGATCGATTCCCGCATCCTTTCGGAGCGCCATTGCGAGATCGCGCTCTGGTGGATACCCGGCCCGATCCAGAAACAGCAGGTCGACGAGATCGCGCGGCTCGGATCGCGATAAGACGCAGGTCAGCTTGTTGACTCGGAGGTCGGCCAGCGATTCGACCACGATCCCGTCAACCGGCGGCGGCGCCGGCTCCACATCCGGCACCGGTTCGTGGATGACGTCGAGCTCGATCGGCGCCTCCGGAAGATGTAGTTGCGCCCGAACGAAGCCGCCTCCGTCCCGCACGATCGATACGGGTGTGCCATTCGCGGCTCCGATCTCTGGAAGCGCGCGGACCAGGTCGCGATGGACGTCTCGCTCGTGCACGAACAGATCGGCGTCGGCCGACAGCCGGTGCCGCAGGTGTACACCGGCAAGCGCCGCGCCACCGCCGAGGTGAAATGGCGCGACGCGTTGGGCGGCCTGGAGAAACGCCAACTCGCGAGCGGTGACGATGCGCGGATCGAAACTGCTGGGCACGTCGCCTACGTGGCGGGCATCGTCGGCGGCCATGGCGTGTCAGGCAGTTCGAGGAGATAGGCCCACATCGCGCGCGTTCGACCCAGGTGCCGCTGCAGTCCGCTCCACGCGGCGCGAATCATCGCCGGCGTGACGAAGAGCCACACATCGCGCGTGTTGGCTTCCCGCAGCAGCGCCCCCATCCAATACGCGCGGACCTCCGGATCCGGAGCGTTCACTGCCGCGTGCAAATCTGCAACCGTCGCAGTCGTCCACCACAGGAAGTACGGTCGGTGGGAGCCGTCCATCAGCAGCGGCGAGGTCGGCGGGAGCGGCGTGTTCACCGCCTTATTGTACGCCCCGCTGTGACACGCTTGCGGCTCAGCGCGTCACGACAATCGTGACTTCTTCGTCGGCGATGAGCGCGCCGTCGTCGGCGCGGCAGCGGAGCACGTAGGTGCCTGGCTGGCTGAACGTGACGTGGACTTCTTCCTTGCCGTCGGGCGAGAGATGCGGCGCGCTCCAGAGGGGCGCCCATGGCGAATTCGCGCCGGCGCGCGTGTCTTCCCAAGCCTTGACTTGCGGCGGATCGAACGTGACGGTGCCGCCGGCCGGCCCGCGATACAGGAACCACGAGGTGTGGAGGCCGAGGTTCTTGCCGACGGTGATGCGTGTCGGCGGCACCATAGCGGGATTGCGGCCGAGGAGCGCCGCCAGGGGATTCCCCTGCGCCGGCGGCGCGCCGGGCTGCGCTGCGGTGGGCGGCGTGGCCGCCGGCTGCGCTGGCTGCGTGCCGGTCGACGGTTGCGCCGGCTGCGCGCCGCTTGATGGCTCCGCCGGCTGCGCGCCCGTTGATTGCTGCGCCGCCCGCGCCTGCGCGGCGGCCACGCGCTGCAGATTGCGCGGCTTGGGAATGCCGTCGTCTTTGACCGCGGTGATAATCGTCAGCGGCTCGCCGATCTTCACTGTGCGTGATTTGATTTCCTGGACCGACAACACGGGCGGCTTGTTCGAACGCACTTCAGGACTGCTCGTGCCGGCGCCGAGCGCCCCGGTCTCTGACGCCTTCACGACATCGTCGACGATGTAGTCGGGACGGAGCGTGGCGTACGCCTTTTCAGTTTTGCCGTATGTGGTGAGTGTCCAGATCAGCTCGTCCTTCGGACCGAACCCGTTGGGCACCTTCACACGGAACACGAATCGATTGCGGCGCGGGAGAAAGTGCGTCGGCTGCCCCTGATCCGCGCCGCCGACGTTGAAGCCATTCTCGGGACCGACCGGGACGTCGACCTCTTCTTCCCAGTTCCGATTCATGTAGCCGAAGATGAAATACTTCGTGCCGTCGGGCGCCTGCTCCCAACCCTCATACCCCGGCGCGACGTTCTGGCCTCTCGTGTAGGACAGTGACTGCGCGCCCAGCGTCACGGCGGCAAAAACCGCGATCAAAAACAAAGGCAACCACGAAAACACGAAAACACGAAGAAAACCTTCTTGTTCTTTTTCGTGTCTTCGTGTCTTCGTGGTTGCGTTTGGCACGGTCACCGCTCCTGTCCTCCAGCTGGTTTCGTCATCGCGGCCGGCGGCGTGACCAGGCACAACGGACAGCCGATCACGTTGTCGTTCTTCGTGAGCTTCAGCTTCTCGCGCCGTCTGGCCATCTCCTCCTGGAATTGCTCGTCGTTGAGCGCGACGCGCATGCCGAGGTCGATGAACATGTTCGCCACCGAGCGGTTGCCTGATCCCTGCCAGTTGCGCGGATCGGGGACGTTCTTGTTGGTCGGCGAATTGTCCATGTAACCGACGATGTGGAGGATCGTGCCTCGCGGCAGCAGCGGCGCTGAGTCGTCGGTGTAGTCGTAGCCGCGCACCCAGTTGTGGTCGTAGCCGACGCAGTTGAGCGTCTGGATGTTGTAGCCCCAGATCGCTTCGAGACACATCCGCTGTCCCGGCGCGTGCAGATGCGGCTCGAAGGAAATGATCTTGGTGTGCTGCTGCAGCACGGTGTAGGCGTGGAGCTGCTGGTTCGCTTCCATCGCCTTGATGTCGATGTCCACGCCGTTGCCCAGACCGAACACCGCTCGACGGTAGGTCGGGACGTAGCCCTTCGGCTGGAACTTGAAGCCGATCTCGAGGTGCGCCTTGGTGTCGCGGCCGTTCGAATGGAGATGAATCGAATCGGAGACGATGTGACGTCCCGGCTTTCAGCAGCCGCGCCGACTTCGGGATCGAAGAAGTCGGCGTTGCGGCCGACCTCGTGGACCGGCCAGTTGACCGCTTCTTCGTTGGTGAAGATGTCGAGCGGGTCCTGCTGCGTGGACTCACCCTCTTTGATGACCTGCGTCCGCCAGATCATGTGGTGAAACACGAACCGGCCGCCGACCGTGGCGCGGTTGGGACCGGCCTTCGTTTCGACGTCGTTCACTTCCTTGATCTCGAGCGCGGCGACGTAGCGATCTTCGGTCAGCCCGGTCGGCACGCTCGGAATCTCACCCCACCAGTCGGGCGCATCGCCCTTCACCACGAGCTCCTTGCGTCTTCACGATCAGATCGGGCGTGCCGATCGCCCAGGCTTTGCCGTCCGGCCACACCTTGGCGGGCGGCATCTCGGCGGGGTTGCCGCGCGGCGCGCCACTGTCGGCCCATTTCGCGATCATCGCGACTCTCGCCGTCGCAGAGCGACGGGTCGTTGTGGAACTGCTGAATGCCGATGTTCTTCTCGACGTACCACGGCGGCATGACGCCGGCACGCGGGCCCATGCCGGTGCGCTGCTTCATCGCGCGCGCCCATGGCCGCGACGTCCTCGTAGGTGACGAGCGCCATCGGCGCCACGCCCTCGGGGCGATGGCAGTTCTGACAGCTCCGCTGCAGGATCGGCGCGATGTGCTTGGAGAACGTCACCTCGGGCGCGGCGGCCTGCTGGGCCTGCAGCACGAACGGCGCGCTCACCCCGACGGCGGCCGAGAAAAACAACGCAACCTTGCGTGGCGTCATTACAGTCGCTCCTTCACAAAACGATCACGACAAAGGAATTCAACTGATAAGAATAGCGAAGGCAATGGGCAACCACCAAGGCTTTCTTAGAGGGTTCCGGCGGCGCGTCGCAGCTGTGCACGGAGTGCCGCGATGTGCCGGTTGACGCTGTGACGCTCGGCCGCGCGCGCAATCTCATCGCGTCCCAGCACGTGCTCCGGAAAGGCCCGAGAGGTGGCGATCGCCTCGAGGGCCTCGACCAAGGCGTCCTCGTCGCCGTTCGGGAACAACAGGCCCGACACACCGTGGTCGACCGTCTCGCCGAAACCGCCGGTCCGGCTCGCGATCACCGGCACGCCGCGGACGATGGCTTCCGGCGCGACGAGCCCGAATGGTTCAGCCGAGATCGTCGGCGCGACCAGCGCCCACGCGTCTTCGAGGCGCCGTTCGACAGCTGCCGGGTCGAGCCATCCGGTCAACAGCACAGCATCGTCGAGCCGATGCGCACGAATGGCGTCTTCGACGTCGCCGCGGCCGACGCCGTCGCCGCAAATCGTGAGCCGTGCATCGGGCACGCTGCCGCGCAGCCGAGCGAACGCGCGCATGAGCAGCGGCACGCCTTTCTCGGGCCGCAGTTGACCGCAGAACACGAATTGCGGATGCGCCGCCGGGCGTCTCCTGAATGCCGGTCCCGGGGATTCACGGGGAAGATCAGGTGATCGGCCTCGATGCCATTCGCACGCAGATCGTCGGCCATATGACGGCTGCAAGTAAGCACCAGCCTCGGCCGCGCGATGCCGCGCGCGATGCCGGCGTACCGAACCTGATCCCGCAACCAGTGCGGCAGCGACAGACAGCCGGATCGCCAGCACACCAGACCGGCTCTGTGCGTGCAGATCTCGCCGCTCGGCAACAGCTTGGTGCCGAGCGGACAGATGATCTTGCGATCGACCACCATCATCACGGAGGGAATCGTCCCGAGCGGCCAGAGCACGGCCGGCGACAGGTGGTACGCGAACAAGTGGATCAGCGCGACGTCGGGTTGAAACGCGCGAAGGGCGCTCCGCGCGCGACGGACGGCGAACGGATTCACGATTTGCAGGAGCGCCTGAGCACCGGGATTCGTGGTGCCGTAGGCCACGAAGTCCGCCGTACCGTCACACGCCGACCCCGCGCTGCTCGTCAGCAGCCGCACGTCGTCGCCCGCCGCCGACAGACCCGCGCGCACGATGTCCGCGTAGGCTTCGGCGCCGCCGCGCGACGGCATCCAATCAGTGACCAGCAGAACTTTCAGAAGGATCCTCAGGGCAATGAGACGCGCGTGCGTCGCTGGGCGGACTCCTCGGCGGCCAGCACCACCTGCAAGCTCCGCTCGCCGTCCTCGATCGTCGCCAGCTCCACGCGTTGGCCTTCGATGCGCCGGATGAAGGCCGCCAGCGCACGCCGGAACGACGATTCGTACGCCGGCTGCCGCAGCCGCCGCAGCCCGAGCGCCGCCGACTGCTTCGTCGGCCACAGAAACCGCTTCCGCACGCCGTACCCGGTCAGGCGCTGTTCGGAGAGGACCGGCGCGAGCGCGTAGCGGTCGATCCGCAGCGTCCCGCGCTCGCCGATGAACTCGAGGAAGTCCGCCGGGCCGGCGCAGAAGCTGACGAACAGCTGCACGTGCGCGCCGCCGCGCATCGCGAGCGTCACGGTCGCGCTGTCGTGCTCGGTCCGCGCGGAGGCGATGCGCGCCTCCACGCTCGCCACCTCGTCATCGAGGCACCAGCGCAGCAAATCGACGTGATGCGAGGCGAGATCCAGCAGCGCGCCGCCGCCGGACTCGCGCCGCCGCTTCCAGGCGGACATCGCGTCGGGTGAGAGCGGTTCGCAGAACGCCGCCTGCACGGCGCGAACGGTCCCGATGCGGTTCGCTCTGAGGAGCGCCCGCCCGCGCTCATGGCAGGGATGATGTCGGTAGTTGAATCCCACCGCCCCGAGCACCTTCGCGCGCGAGACGGCGTCGGCGACGGCGCGCGCCTCGCCTGCCGTCGCAGCCAGCGGCTTTTCCACGTAGACGTGCCTGCCCTTGCGTGCTGCGTCGATCGCGACCTCCGCGTGCAGCGCGGTGGGGACGCTGATGACAACCGCGTCGACGTCGCTCTCCAGCACATCGATGGCGCGGCTGTGCACGGGACCGCGCACCAGTGGCGCCGCCCTGGCGCGCGCCGCTGCATCGGGATCGGCGGCCGTCACGAGGGTGGCGCCGGGCAGACGCTGCAGCGTGCGCAGGTGCGCCCAGTAGGCGATCGTGCCGCACCCGATGACGCCCACACGGACCGGTGTACGCGGCGCGGTCATCGCGCTCGTCCCGCGTAGCGCACTTTGTTGACCTCTATGTCCTGCATGCGCGCGTCGAGCGCGGGCGCCTTGATGCCCAGATATCCCGCCAGTTCGCCGGCGGCCTTCGCGACCGCTGCCACCACCAGCGCCGGGATCGTCGCGGCCGGCAGACTCGCCAACCCCACACGCCTCACCCCCGGCAACACGCGGGCTACGAGCACGGCGGGAATCATTGGAGACGCGACAATGTAGAGCAGCCGGCGGCGCCAGGACCATCGCGCCGCGCGCCGCATGCCGAGCGCCGCGCCGGCGCAGAATTTCTCGACGAGAAACGCGCGCGCGTGACCGACGTTCAGGTGCAGGATGCGCGCCGCCGGCGCGAACATCGCCCGATGACCCGCGGCGTGGAGTCGCGTCCACATCTCTTCTTCGCTCGGATCCAGCACGCGGGCCAGGGCGCCGTCGAGCGCGAGCAGGATGGACCGGCGGTACGCGGTGTTGTAGATCAGCGGGTCGCGCATCTCGCCAGGCGCCCGGCTCGAACCCCACCGTCCGTAGTCGAACAGGTATGCGGCCCAACTCAGTGGACCGTTCGGGTTGGCGTTGTCGATCGCCGGCACGACCGCAGCAAACTTGTCGCCGAACGCCGCGAGCAGCGATTCGGCCCACTCCGCCTGCGGGTAGGTGTGCGTCTCGCCAATGAAAACCACCGGCGCCGTCGCCGCACGCACGCCGGCCGCTCGGGCGGACGCGAGCCGGAAACGCGCGTCGATCGGCACGATCTGCGCGCCGGCAAACGGCGTCAGCTCCTCGGCACGGATGGACGCCACGGCGCTGCTGGGAAGGACGATGACGGGCTCGATCGTATGCGGAGAGCGCTGGCGGGCGAGCGCCGCGATCACCGGCCGGATGGTCTCGTAGGCGTCCGTCGCGAGCACGACCGACAGATGCGGAGTCTGATCGCGAACGCTCTCATGCATTCGATTCGCGAACCGGTCCTGCGTACCGAGCCTTGTGCAGCTCGATTTCGGTGAGGCGCTTTTCCGCGGCCACCGGCTTGAATCCGAGGTAGCCGATCACCTCGCCGAGGACCTTGGCCATGGCACCCAGCGCGACGATCGGCATCGTCGCGGCGGGAAGGGTCTGCCCCGCCGCGCCGAACCGCACGATTGATCGGATACGCCAGGTCAGGACGAGTACGACGAGCGGTGATGCGGTGACGTACATGACGCGCCGGAGCATCGTCCACCGGCGCCCGCGCTGCCAGCCAATCAGCAGACCGGCGAAGAATCTGATGCGAAGCATCGCGGGCAGCTGCGTCGCGTTCAAGTGGCGCGTTCGCGCCAAGGGCTCGAACCGGGCGTAGTAGCCGCTGCGTTGCAGCGTCGGCCACAGCTCTTCATTTGCGGTGTCGAGCAGCGCATCGAGCCGATCACCGAGCGCCAGCAACGCCGAGCGGCGATAGGCGCCGTTGTACAGCGCCGGCTTTGGCAGCAAGCCGCTGAGGCGTCCGGCGCCCCACATGCCATAGTCCGTCAGATAGGACGCCCAGCTGATCGTGCTCGCCGGGTTGGCGTTCACGATCGCGGGAATAACGGCGGCGCACCGATCGTCGCCGCAGAAGGCCCCGGTCAGCCGCTCGGCCATCTCCGGCTCCGGGAAGCAGTGCGTCTCGCCCACGAACACGATCGGCGCCGACGCCGCCCGCACGCCCGTCGCTCGCGCAGAGGCGAGGGAAAGCGGAGCGCGCGTGTCCATCACACGGACGCCGAAGAACCCGCTCAGCTCAGCCCACTGAACCGGACCGACGGTTGTAGCCGGCGCCACGATGACCAATTCGATGCTCGCGATTGCGGTCTGCCGGCGAAGCTTCGCGATCACCGGCCGCAGCGTGTCGTAGGTGTCGGTGGCGAGGACGATACTGAGGTGCGGCGAGCCGGACGGCGTGTCGGCGTTCATGTGACGCTCGCGACATCGTCGGCTGTGGCGACGCGCCCGGTCAGCGCTTTCCAGAAACGAGTACCGAGGCGTTCGCTCGGCAGGAGTATTCGCCGCACGCCGGCGCGGTGGTACGAGCGCAGCGCGGCGGCGCGCCAGCCGTGCGGCGGCCGCCAGCCGCTCCAGACCGTCCGATCGAGGTATTCGTAGTACTCGCGATGGGAGGAATGACGTCCGCGATACTTCCACGGCTTGAGATTGCCGGTGAAGTGCACGATATGCGCGCGGGCATCGTCGGCAAGCGGACGAGACAGCGGCAGACTGATGCTCCAGTTCCAGGCGGGCTCGAGCTCGTGCCAGTTGTTGGCCAGCACCGCGTTCAGCCCTTCCTGCTCCAGAAACCAGACGGCTGCCGGCCGTTTCTTCAGTACTCCAGCGCGCGATCCGCGACGCGGTCGGATCGCCAGCGATCGAGATTCATCAACATCACGCCGGCATTGAAATACTTCGCGCTGCGGTGCAGTCCGAGCTCGCGGTAGAAGGCGACCCCGAACCGCGACGAGACCAGCGGCACGCGAACATCCTGAACGGCGGCCACTGGTGCGCCGCCGGTCCCGCGATCCCACAACGGCGAGACATCGCTCCGCACGAGCGTGTCGCCGTCGAGCCACAGCGCGGTAGGGATGTCATCGGGAAGCAGATCCGGCACGAACAGCTTGTAGTACACGGAAATCGGCAATCGCCCCCAGAGCGGAACGCCGAGGAGCTGACGCCGATTCGGCGCGTGCCACACGACACGCGTGCGCGGGCTGTCGAGCGAACGCTCCAATAACCGCTTGTCCGGCTCGGGGATATCGCCGTCGACGATGTGGACGGCGAGCGGCCGGCCGCGGTCCAGATGCGCGAGCAGCGAGACGAGCGTGACCGCCAGGGGCCGGACGTAGGCGCGATCGGTCGCGCACGCGACGACGACCGGATCGGTCACCGCTGAAACGACTCCATTCGCGCGGCGTCGGACAGTTTCACCAGATACTGCTCCGGGTTGGCCGAGAACTTCTCGCGCAGCTCGGTCAAGCTGCGCGCGCCGCCGTAGCTGATCGCCGAGCACAGATGCTTCAGCATGTCGTGAATGACCGTGCGGACCGATCCGCGCGCCGGCACGCTCACCTCGAGCCCCTCGGCGCCGATCGCCTCGAGCTCGCCGGCGTCCGCGTCTTCGAGATCGAGGCGATCGCGGATGGCGCCGATCGACGCCATCCCGCGAAACACCTTGAACGGCACCTGCACGATCTTCTGCGATTCCGGCATCAGCACCGACTTGAGCACGACCTCGCCGGGCGTCTCCTCGGTGCCCGCGAACGCGCTGCCGAGCATCACGGTGTCGCCGCCGAAGAGCAGCGCCTCGGCGATGCTGCCGTCGCGCCGGATGCCGCCGTCGGCGATCAGCGGAACGCGGTCGCCGACCGCCAGGCGGCACCGCACCAGCGCCTCGACCTGCGGGATGCCGAAGTTCGTCGTCAGCCGCGTCGAGCAGCCGCCGCCGGGCCCGATGCCGACCTTGATGCGCGTTGACGCCGCGATCGAGCAGGAACGTCGCGCCCTCGGCCGTCGCGACGTTGCCGGCGATGAGCTCGACGTCGCCGCAGCTGCTTGCGCAGCTCTTCGATCGCGCGCTCCATGACGGCGAATGGCCATGCGCGATGTCGACCACGAGCACGTCGGCGCCGGCGCGCACGACCTCGGCGGCGCGCTCGAGGTAGTCGCCCGTCGCGCCGACCGCGGCGCCGACGCGCAGCCGGCCCTCGGCGTCGCGCGTCGCGAACGGATGCTGGCGGTGCTTGATCAGATCCTTGGCGGTGATCAGCCCGAGCAGCGTGCCGTCGGCGGTCGACGAGCGGCAGCTTCTTGATCTTGTGCGTCGACCATCACGCGCTCGGCGTCGGCCAGCGAGATCGGACCGGTGTGGACGACGAGCGCGCTCGCGCGGCGTCATGCGATCGGCGACGAGCGATTCCGGCGGCACGAACCGCACGTCGCGCTCGGTCAGCAGACCGGCCAGCCGCCGATCTGCGTCGACGACGACCAGCGTGCCGACGCCGGTTCGCTCCATGAGACGGATCGCGTCGGCGAGCGGCTGCCGCTCGTCGATCGTGTGCGGATCGGCGATGATGCCGTGCTGCGTGCGCTTGACGGCGGCGATCTCGGTCACCTGCGGCTCGATGTCGCCGCTCGGAATCCGCGATCGATGACGCCGATGCCGCCTTCTTCCGCGAGGACGATCGCCATCGCCGACTCGCGTGACGGTGTCCATGTTGGCCGACACGATCGGCCGCTTGAGCGTCAGGTGCTGCGAGAAGCGCGCGGAGAGATCGACCGACGTCGGGATCGCGTCTCGGCAGCACGCCGTACTGCGGCGTCAGCAGGAAATCGTCGAAGGTGCAGCCGCGGACGAGTTCCAGAAGGTCCATGAGCAGACCAACGATAACTCAGTCCTTTCAACTTCCAAGCGCTCACTTCTTACTTCAAGCGCGCAGCGCGCCCTGGTCACGGCAACGTGCGAATCCACTGCGTCAGCGCGTCCACGACGGCGCGGGGTTGTTCAGGGAAGAGGGCATGGCTCGCCCCTGGAATCACGACGATGGTGACGCGTTCGCCGAACTCATTCTTCATCTCGTCGCGCTTGTCCGGGGTCTTGAACGGATCCTGGCCCGCCTGCAAATCGAGCAGCGGCGCCGTGCCGCCCGACCACCATTCCGCTTGCGGAACGGCGGCAGCGGCTGCGCGCTGTGCCTGACGCACTTGCGGGTGCCAGCCGGCCAGCCAGCTGGTTGGATTGTTGCCGGGCGCGAAGAACGCCACCCGAAGCGCGGCGAGTCGCACCGCATCGGGGAGCGTCGAGTCGCCGGCCGTGTCGATCTCTCGCGACAGCCGAGGGTCGTACTGCTTGGCGGCAGCCGCGGCGATCACGACGCCTCGCACGAGCGCGGGATGATCGACGGCTGTCATCCTCGCCACCCAGTTGCCGTAGGCATGGCCGACGATCACGGCGCGACCGTCGCCGAGCGCCTTCACCACGGCGGCGACGTCGCTGGCGAAGTCGTGAAGCGTGATGTGCTCGAGCGGTCCGGTGCTGCCGCCGATGCCGCGCGGCTGTGGACGCAGCACGAGAAATCCGGCGGCGCCGAGACCCTCGGCCACGGCGTCGTAGTCTTCGGAATCGCGCGCCAGCGATGGGAGCAGCACCACGGCAGGACCGCGGCCCTCGACGATGGTCTCGATGACGACGTCGCCGTGGCGGACGTGGATACGCGTCCGCTCGGCGGGAGTGGCGCCGGTCACGAGGCTGTCGGCCATCAGGAATGCAACGACAATCGTTGTGCCGGTAAGCACACGCACGATGCGCGACAGTGTAGATCAGTCCCGCAGCACCTCTCGGAGCGCGAGGCGCGCCGCATGATCGCCGCACATGCCGTGGACCCCGCCACCGGGCGGCGTCGACGCTGAACAGACATAGAGTCCCTTCGCAGGCGTCGCATACGTGCGCCACGTCGGCCGCGAGAAGAGCTGTCCGAGATCGAGGACACCGCCGGCGATGTCGCCGCCGACGAGATTCGCGTTGCGCCGCTCGAGGTCGGCGGGCGCTCATCACCGATCGAGCCAGGACACGATCGCGGAATCCAGGCGCGAACCGCTCGATCTGCGCTTCGATGCGGCGGCAGCATGTCGGCGTCCGATCCATTCGGCACGTGACAATACGCCCAGCCGATGTGACGTGCCGGCCGGCGCGCGCGACGGATCGAAGAGCGTCGGCTGCGTGACGAGCACGAACGGCCGATCCGTGACGCGCCCCTCCCAGGCATCGCGCTCGGACCGCGATGATCTCGTCGAGCGTGCCGCCGAGGTGCACCGTCCCCGCGGCCGCGCAGTCGGCATCGCGCCAGGGAATCGGACCGTCGAGCGCCCAGTCCACTTTGAACACGCCCATGCCGTAGCGATACCGCTCGAGCCGGCGGCGATACCACGCCGGCAGGCGATCGCCCGCGATGCGCAGCGAGCGGTCGCGGCGAGAGATCGCAGAGGATCGCACTCGACGGCGGCAGCTCGTCGAGCGAGTCGACTCGCGTGCCCGTCACGATCTCGCCGCCAAGCGATCGCAGGTGTCCGGCGAGCGCGTCCGCAATGCGCTGCGAACCGCCGCGCGGCAGCGGCCAACCGGCCACATGCGCCATCGCGCCGAGCACCAGACCGAGCCGCCGCGCTCGGGCGCCGATCGAGCGGCAGCATGCTGTGCGCGGCGATGCCGGCGAACAGCGCGCGCGCCGGCTCCGTCGAAAACGTCCGCACTGCATCGTTCGGCCGATGCAGCGCGCGCAGCCCGAACCGCGCGAGCGCGATCGGATGGCGCGGCCATCGCAGCGGCCCGAGCACGGACGGCTCGATCCGCGGCCAGTCATCCACGACACCGCCGATCGAGCCGCCGATACGCCCGCGCATCCGCACCGAGAGCCGTCGCAGTGCGATCGATCGCGCGATGCACGGCTGCCGCCGGCCCATCGTCCAGCGGATGCGCCAGCATGACCGGCGGCTCGATCCACTCGAGGCCGTGCTGCGCGAGCGGCAGCGTCTCGAAGAATGGCGACGCGATCGCGAAGGGATGAACGGCCGAGCAGATGTCGTGAACGAAACCCGGCAGCGTGAGCTCGTCCGAGCGCACGCCGCCGCCGATCGTCGGCTCGGCTTCGAAGACGATGACCGTGCGCCCCGCTTGCGCGAGGACGATCGCCGCGGCCAGACCATTGGGGCCGGAGCCGATGACGATGGCGTCGAGTTGAGGCCGCGACATTGCAGGCGACATTGCAGGATTGGAGGATTGCAGGATGGCAGGATTGATTGTTCAATTGAAATCCTGCAATCCTAGAATTCTTCAATTCTGCCATGTCGCGGTCACAATGATTCTGCCATGTCGCCGTCAGAGTATTGGTATTCCCGCCTCGTCTTCGAGCGCGCGCTCGCCCTCGTCTACCTCGTCGCGTTTCTCTGCGCAGCGAATCAGTTCGTGCCGTTGCTCGGCGAACGCGGGCTGCTGCCGGTGCGGCGGTTCGTGCGCGCCGTGTCGTTTCGCGACGCACCCAGCCTGTTCTTCGCTGCGCCGACCGATACCGCGTTTCGCGCCGGGGCGTGGCTCGGCGTCGGGCTGTCGATCGTCGTATTCACGGGCATGGCCGAATCGCTTGGCGCGGTGGCTGGCGCGAGCGTGTGGGCTCGCGCTATGGCTGCTCTATCTCTCCTTCGTCAACGTCGGGCAGATCGTTCTACGCGTTCGGATGGGAAACGCTGCTGCTCGAAGCCGGGTTCTTCACGATCTTCGCCGGCGGCGCACACGCACGCTGCCGAGCATGTGGACGATCTGGATCTGGCGCTGGATTCTCTTCCGGCTGATGTTCGGCGCCGGGTTGATCAAGCTGCGCGGCGATCCCTGCTGGCGGAACCTCACCTGCCTCGACTACCACTTCCAATCGCAGCCGATGCCCAACACGCTCAGCTGGTACTTCCATTGGCTGCCGCCCGTGGTGCATCGCGGCGGCGTCGTGTTCAATCACGTCGCCGAGCTGGCGGCGCCGCTCGTGTATTTCGCGCCGCAGCCGTTTGCCGCGATCGGCGGGCTCGTCACGATCGCGTTCCAACTCGTGCTGATCGCGAGCGGCAACCTGTCGTGGCTGAACTGGCTCACGATCGTGCTCGCCATTCCGCACGCTCAGACGATCGATGGTTCGCGTGGCTGCCGATCGCTGTTCCGGCACTCACGCCTCCAGGCGCCGTGCAGCGAGTCGTCACGGTGGCGGTGACGGCGCTCGTCGGCGCGCTCAGCATCCGCCCGATCCTCAACATGATCTCGCCGGGCCAGATGATGAATTCGTCGTTCGAGCCGCTGCATCTCGTGAACACGTACGGTGCGTTCGGCAGCGTGACGCGCGATCGACACGAAATCGTCATCGAGGGGACAGACGACGAACAGATCACAGCCCACACCGTGTGGCGCGAGTACGAGTTCAAAGGGAAACCGGGTGATGTGTCGCGCCGTGCGCCGCAGATCGCACCGTATCACCTGCGGCTCGACTGGCTGATGTGGTTTGCGGCGATGTCCGACCCGTCGCAGCATCGATGGTTTTCGGCGCTGCTTGACGAAACTGCTCGAGGGCGACGCCCGAACGTTGAGTCTCCTCCGCACGAACCCGTTCCCGGATCGCCCCCCGCGCCACATCCGGGCGGCCTACTACGCGTATCGATTCACCACCCCGGACGAACGGAAGCAGACGGGGCGCTGGTGGAATCGCGACCGCCGTGGCGTATACGTCGCGCCTAGGGCGCTTCAGCCACAATCGGCGCGCCAGCCGGCGTCGTGAGCCCGGGACACCGGCTGAACCGCCCCACCTCACCCAGAATCTGATCAGGCATCCCGCCGAGACGCCGCAGCGAGAACAAGAGCGGAATGGCCAGCGCCGTGATCACGCCACCCACGACATAACCGCTGGCGAGCGACGTCCGCGCCGACAGCCACCCGATGCCGGCCTGGCCTGCCATGCTGCCGCCGCTCGACACGAGGGAAGCGAACGACAGGACGGTGGCGCGGTGCGCCGGCGGGACGACGAGATGCAAGTACCCCTGGCGGACCGGCTGGAACACGCCGTAGCTGACCATGCCGACGACATAGAACGACACGGCGAGCCAGAACGAATGAGCGAGACCCACACCGACGGCGGCGACGGAGAAGCCGATCGCGGCCGCGATCAGCAGCGTCGAGCGGTGACCGCAGTACTTCGTCAGCCGATGGACCAGCCAGTTGCCGGCCATCATCGATACGGCGATCGCTGCGGCGATCGAGCCGGTGATCCACGCGGCGTCTGAACCCAGTAACCCGAGGAAGTAGGGCTGCCATGCGTGGTAGCCCCACTCGAAGAAGATCGCCTGCATGGCGCCGGCGAGGATGGCGAGCCGCGCTCCGGGCGAGCGCCACCCGAACCGCACGCTCTCCTCGGCGGTCTGTGCCATCGCCTTCGGGAGGTCGCGCAGGGCCAGCGTCTGCGTGCTGAAACCCACGTCGTGCATCGTGACGAATCCGACCACGAACGCAATCAACAGGAGGAGGCACCGGATCACGTACGGAATCGCCAGATTCACGCTGCCGAGGAACCCGCCCGCGATCGATCCCACGAGCATGGCGGCCGACGACACGAAGGATCCCCGCGCCAGCACGCGATCGACGGGTTCGCTGTGCCCCGCCGCGTTGAGCGCATCAACGAGCCACGCTTCCGTCGCGCCGGAATAAAACGTGTACCCGAGCCCCAACAGGATCGAGGCAAGGCAAAACGCCAGCAGCCCGCCGCCGGCGAGCGGAATGGCGACGTAGGCGAGCGTCCCGACGAACAGCACGGCGACGCTCAACAGAAACGACAGGCGCCGCCCGCCGGTATCGGCGAGGACCCCGGTCGGGACTTCGAAGACCGCCATCGCGCCGGTGAACACGGCATTGGCAAGAAACACCTGCATCAGCGACAGGCCGGCGCCGAGGAGAAACAGGGTGTTGATGCCCCAGATGAGCGATGCCGCGAGCGTGTAGACGCCGCTGATGACGAAGTAGGCGCGGATGATTCGAGCAGCAGACGGCATTACCGCTCGTCCTGAGCCTGTCGACCAGCCTCCGCGCTTTGCGCTTCGGCGGTCCGCCGTAGCTTCAGCGAAGGCGGAAGGACGAGCTCGTGGTTCGACAAGCTCACCACGAGCGTGATCACTGGGGGCGGGCGGGAAAAGCGTCGGTCGCGATGGGCAGCGTCACGCGGAACTCCGTGTGCCCGGGCCGCGAGTCGACCTCGATGTCGCCGTTGTTGCGGCGGACGAGCTGCCGCGCGATGTCGAGACCGAGCCCGGTGCCCTGTCCGACCGGCTTGCTCGTGATGAACGGATCGAAGATGCGTTCGCGGATCGCCGGCGCGATCCCCGATCCGTTGTCCACGACGCGCACGACGATCCGGTTCATCTGTCGATCCGCCGACACGGTCACGCGCCCCGACTCCGGCACCGCATCGAGCGCGTTGTCGATCAGGTTGGTCCAGATTTGGTTCAGATCGCCGCCGATCGCCAGCACGGGCGGAAGATTCCGCTCCGCCTGCAGGTCGACGCCCACGGACTTCTTCCTGGCCTTGTGCAGGAGCAGGGCGACCGCGTCGCTCAAGCTCGCGCCGACATCGACCGGCTCGGCCACCTGCGCGCGGTCCATGTAGGTGAACCGCTTGATCGCGCCCACGAGGTTGTGAATGCGCGTCGTCGCCCGTTCGACGTCCAGGGCCAACGCGCGCGTCGTGCAGCCCGTGGCCACCCACCGCAGCGCCGTGTTGAGCGTCTCGCCGTCGAGGATCGACGCCAGGGTGTCGAGCTTGTCGAGCGTCACCGCGGTATCGGCCAGCGACGCGGCGGCGCTCGCATCGGTGCCGTGCGCCTCGAGCCAGTCCGCGAACGCCGCTTCGCGATCGGCATGTTCGAGAGGCGTCAACGCGGCCAGCGGCGCCATGACGCACGCATACCGCGCGCGATCGACCGCCTCGAGCTGCTCCTCCTTCAGACGCGCCGCGCCGAGCGCTCGCGCGGCCGCTTCAACGTCGGCCAATCCGGCGCCGAGCAGTTTGGCGCTTCGCGCCGCCGCCGACGCCGGGTTGTTCAACTCGTGCGCCAGTCCGGCGGCCATCCGGCCAAGCGACAGCATTTTTTCGTCCTGCAGCTGGCTCGACCGGAACAGCCGCGCGCGATCGAGCATCACGTGCACGAGGCGGGTCGTGATGACGGGGCATTCACGAATCAGTTCCGGAAAGTGCCGCGAGTGCACGACGAGCGCGTCGCCGGCTTCGTCGATCACCATGTCGCCCGGCGACGTGGTCATCCGTGAATACGGAAGGTAGCCGGTTACGTCGCCTCCGGCCCATTCCATGACTTTGTGCGGGCCGGCCCCGTGGTCGACGTAGATCGCGAACCGCCCGGAGAAGAGCACGGACAGGGCCTCGAGCATCTCCGGAACGTTGGTCAGGAGATCGCCGGGCTCCATGTGATGGACGCTGCCGCGCGCGGCGAGCCATTCGAGCTCGGCGCGGGGCGCCCCGGCGAGCGTGCGGTGGTCGGCGAGGCGATCGACGAGATCCGTCATGGACAGGACCTCACGCTACCAAGAGCGTGGCGATTCCGCAATAATTCAGAGCGTTATGAAGATCATCGTGCTTGTTTTCCTCGCGATCGCGACCGCGGCATGCTCGCGCACCGAGGGCCGGCCGTCATTCCCCGCGGGAACGCTCGTCGACCTGTCACACGATTACAGCGACCAGACCGTCTTCTGGCCGACAGCGGAATCCTTCAAACTCGAAAAGGTTGCTGACGGGATGACGCCGCAGGGCTATTACTACGCCGCCAACAACTTCGCCACGTCCGAACACGGCGGCACACACCTCGACGCGCCGGTGCATTTCGCCAAAGGCCACCGATCGGTCGACCAGATCCCGCTCGATCAATTGGTGGGCGACGCGATCGTGGTGGACGTCACGGCCGCGTGCGCGTCGCAGCCGGATTATCAGGTCACGGCGAACGACTTCGCCGAGTGGGAACGGGCGAACGGCCGGATTCCCGACGGCGCGATCGTGCTGCTGCGCACCGGCTACGCGCGCTTCTGGCCCGACGCGGCGAAGTATCTCGGCACCGCCGAGCGCGGCAACGCCGCGGTGGCCAAGCTCCACTTCCCCGGCCTGCATCCTGATGCGGCGAAATGGCTGACGGAGTCGCGCCGGATCAAGGCCATTGGCCTGGACACGGCCAGCATCGATTACGGGCAATCGACGTTGTACGAGTCGCACCGGATCCTGTACGAGCACGACATTCCAGCGTTCGAGAATCTCGCGACGCTCGAGCGTCTGCCCGCCACGGGCGCGATCGTCGTGGCGCTGCCGATGAAGATCAAAGGCGGGAGCGGCGCGCCGCTGCGCGCCATGGCGATCGTGCCGTAGCGGGGCCGACACATGGTTCGGCCCCTACGGTGCCCATGTAGGGGCGGACCCGCGTGTCCGCCCCGAAATCAAGGATTCTTCACCAGGCGGAAGGTCGCGTAGACGTACGGATAGCGCGGGCGGAACCAGTTGCGGAACGACGGGCGCAGCAGCTCGCGTGCGGTCGCCGGCGACGCGCCCTTGATCACGAAGTGCTCGCCGTCGAAGAAATCCGCCGAGTACTCGGGATACGACGCCATCGCGCGAAAGCCCGCAAACGGCGCAAACGGCGTGCTGGTCCACTCCCAGCCGTTGCCGACGAGATCGTCCACGCCCCAGGCACTCCGGCCGGCCGGATGACTGCCCGCCGGCTCTGGATCCCAGCTCGAAAAGTCGAACACGCCGTGGCTCGCGGCCGGCTCGTCGTCGCCCCAGGGATGGCGGCGATCGCGACCGTCAAGCGTGCCGTACGCCGCGCGTTGAAACTCCGCTTCGGTTGGCAGGCGCGCGCCGCGCCAGCGCGCGAACCCATCGGCGTCCGCTTGACAGACGTACACGGGCCACGACAGCGGCAGCGGCACGAGCTCGAACATCCCGCGCCAGTACCACTGGTTGTCCACCTGTTCCCAAAAGAGCGGAGGCGTGACGCTTCCTTGCTGCCGCACGAATTCGAGGAACTCCGCGTTGGTGACGTTGTGCCGCGCGATGGAAAAGGCCGCGACGTCGGCAACGTTCACCGGACACTCGTTGTCCCAACCGAACGGAATCGATCGGCGATCGACGCCGAGCGTGGCGCGTCCTGCAGGTACGTCAATCCACTCGCCACGCGGCACTGGTCCTTCGACACGCGGCCGGTAATCCGCCGGCGCGCTCTTCTGGTCGAACGCGATCCGATGCCACATGTACAAGAGGGTTTCCTGGTGCATCGCTTCGTGCTCGAGAATCGCGAACGCCGCCTCCGCGCGGTCGAGCAGCGGATGGCCCGGACGATCGAGGTCGTCCGACGTCAGCGCCGCGAGCACGCGCGCATCGGCTTCGTCGGCGAATGCCTGCACCTCGGCGCGCGCCGGCCAGAGGTCGCGCGCCGTCCGCGTCGAGGCGTCCGCGTCGGACGGATCGATCCCGCGGGCAAACAGTTGCTCGAGCCGCTCGTCGATACCCGGGCGGCCGAGCGCGCGCTTGATGAGCGTGTTGAAGCTGAAGGCCGGCAGGTGCCCCTCGTAGAACACGATGGGATGCCGGAGTGCGATCGGTTGCGAGTAGTAGGTTTCCTCGGTCAGCAGATCGAAGAGCGCGCGGGACCGCTGTCTGTTGCGGCGATACCAATCCGCGAACACTGCCTGATCCACACCCGATGAGGTAGCCGCGCGCGACGCCATGGCGACGAACGGCCAGTGTACTTCAGTCCGCGCGCAGCACCTTGAGCACGTCCGTGCGGGCCGCGCGCCACGCCGGCAAACCGCACGCGGCAGTCGCGATCGCGACAATCACCAGCGCCGCGCCCGCGTAGGTCGGCGGATCGAGCGGTGCAATACCGTAGAGCATTCCTCGCACGAGCCGGCTCATCGCGAGCGCCATCACAAGACCCACACTCACGCCGGCCACCGCAATCTTGACGCCGTCAGTGAGAATTGCGCGGACGACGTCGCGCGGACGAGCGCCCAGCGCGATGCGGATGCCGATCTCCTTCAGCCGCTCGTTCGTTGCGTATGTCATCATCCCATACGCGCCGATCGTCGCCAGCATGAGCGACGCGATCGCGAAGAAGCCCACCAGCTGGAGATTGAACGACCGCGCGCTGACCGTCGATTGCAGCACCTGATCCAGCGTGACGACCGACGTCACCGCAATCGACCCGTTTACGGCCGTGATCGTGCGCTTGATCGACGGGAGCAGCTGCGACGCGTCGCGGTTCGTGTGGGCCACGAACGTGATACTCCCGGTCGGCGACTGGGCGTGGGGGATATAGAGCGAGGGAGCCGCCGGCTTCGCGAGCTCGCGGCGCACGTCGGCTACGACCCCGACGATCTCGCGCTCGACGGGTGCGGCCATGAAGCGGACGACGATCCGTTGGCCGATGGGCGATCGATCGGGCCAGTACTGCCGCGCCAGCCGTTGGTTGACGATCGCGACCGGCCTGGCGCGCGTATCGTCGGACCACGCGAAGCGCCGGCCGTCGTGAACGGCGATGCCCAACGACTCGAGGTACCCGGGCGTGATGATCGACGTTTGCGCGCTGACCGGCTGCGCCGTCGTCGCTGGCTGACCCGGAATGGAGAAGGTGGCGATTTCGGCGCCGATGCGTTCGGCCAGCGGCAGCGACGACCCGGCGCCGGCCAGTTCCACGCCGGGGACTTCGGCCAGCCGATCGACCACCTGCTTGATGAAGGATCCACGGCGCGCCGCATCGGGATACTCCTGCCACGCGTGCAGCGTCGCGACGGCGACGTTCTCCACGCGAAAGCCCCGCTGCTCGGACAACAGCGTGACCAGGGATCGCACGAACAGGCCGGCGGTCACGAGCAGAATCATCGCGACGGCAAGCTCCGCGGCGACGAACGTGTGCTGAACCGATCGGCTGCCCGTCGTGGCGGTGCGAACCCTCGACGAGAGCCGGAGCGCCAGCCGCGTGTCGCCGGCCCTTGACAAGGCGACGAGGCAGACGGCAATCGCCGTCGCCACGGCGAGACCGCACCCGACGGCGACGGTCTGCCAGCCGACGACCATCTGCTCGGCGCGCGGAAGCGTGGACGGCACGACCGTTCTCAACAGGCTGGTGCTCCACCGTGCCAGGAGAAAGGCGGTGACGGCGCCGAACGAGGCGAGCAGCAAACTCTCGGTCAGTATCTGCCGGCGGACGCGTCCGGCGCCGGCGCCTAGCGCGACCCGGACGCCGAACTCGTGGTCGCGCCGCAGCAGCCGCACCAGCAGCAGGTTGCTGACGTTGACGCACGCGACGATCAGCAGCAGCCAGACGCCGACGAGAAACACCAAAAGGATCGGGCGGGCGTTGCCGACCAACGATTCCTTGAGCGGCACCGCGCTGATGCCAAGGTTCTCGTTCTCGCGCGGATACTGCTGCCGCAGATGCTGCGCCACCACATCGAGCCGGGCCTGCGCCGTACTCACGGTGACGCCCGGCTTCACGCGCGCGATCACCCGGTAGTAGGTCGATGTCCGCCGCTGGAGCTCCTCGGCATTGAACACTTTGGGACCCCAGACGTCGCGTCCGCGCGGGAAGCTGAACGCCGGCGGCATGACGCCGACGATCGTGTAGGGTTCCTTGTCCATCACGACCGACCGGCCGATCACCCCGGCGTCGCCGCCGAACTCCCGCGTCCAGATGCCATGTCCGAGGACCAGCACACGCTCGCGGCCCGCGGTGAACTCTTCGCGGGTGAAGGTGCGGCCCAGCAACGGCGGCGTGCCGAGAATGTCGAAGAAGCCTTCTGTGACCAGCCAGGTCGCCACGCGTTCGGGGCCGTCCGGCTTCGAGTAGGTCCGGCTCCACGGTTCCGCTACGGCCATCGCCAGCGCGTCGGACGCACGCTCTCGCCAGTCCACGAAGTTGGCCGGCGACACATCGTCTCGCTCGGTGGGCCGCGCGATGTGGTGCTGGCGCAGCTCGACGAGCTCGTCCTGATTCGGAAACGGCAGCGGCCGCAGCAGCACCGCCTCGATCGCGCTGAAGATCGTCATGTTGGCGCCTATGCCGAGGCCAAGCGTCAGGATGACGACCAGCGCGAAGCCGGGCTCGCGCACGAGCGACCGGAGCGCGTAGCGGAGATCTGCCCCGAGGTCGTCCCACAGCTGGACGCCGATGCTGCGGCGCATGTCGTCCTTGTGCACTTCCACGCCGCCGAAGTCGCGAAGCGCCGTGCGTCGTGCTTCGTCGAACGGCACGCCTCGGGCCACGCGCGCTTCGATCTCGCGATCGAGATGGTCGCGCAGCTCGGCGTTCAGCTCATTTTCCAGGCGCGAACGGCGCGCGATGCCGCGCCATCGCATGTGAAGTTCAGCAAGTAGACGCATCGTCCGTTCTCCGGGTCGCGGCGGACCCGTGTGTCCGCGCCGGGGCCGACACATGGGTCGGCCTCTACGGCCACGACGGCCAGGTTGTGCCGTGTCTCAACTCGATTGCATCACGCGCTGCACGGCGCCCATGAAGCGATCCCAGTCGGCCTGCTCGCGGGCGAGCGCCGCGCGTCCGGCGCGGGTGAGCCGGTAGTATTTCGAACGGCGATTGTTGTCGGAAGCGGCCCACTCGGAGTCGATCAGCCCGCGCCGCTCCAGCCGATGCAGCGCCGGATACAGCGAGCCCTGGTTCACCTGCAGGACATCCTTCGAGATCTGCATGATGCGCTGCGCGATGCCCCAGCCGTGGAGCGGCTCGAGCGAGACCGCTTTCAGAATCAGCATATCGAGGGTCCCCTGCCGCAGATCGGTGCTGTCGTGCACGGTCGCTCCTGTCGAAGTTTGAGGGATGAGGTTACTGCGGATTCCTGTAGATGGTCAAGGGGGCCTGCGGCGCCGGTTGCTGCCGAGCATGCGCGCCGCGGACGCACTGCCATACCTGGCTGTGGCCGCGATCCTCTTCGCCGTCGGCGCGGCCGCGTGCTACGTCCCCGCCCGCCGAGCCATGCGACTCGATCCGGTGGAGATACTGAGGGCGGACTAGCTGGAACTGCGATCGACACCGTTCGTCGTTCGAGGTTCGACGTTCGTCGTTCAGGTCAGCCTCGAACGATGGCGGCGTCTTCAGCGCCGCCGGAGCCGGGGTGAAGACCAACCTGCTGTTCTTCACGAAGGGCAAGCCGACTGAGAAGATCTGGTACTACGACCTGTCCGACGTGAAGGTCGGCAAGAAGACTCCGCTGACCCTGAAGCATTTCGAGGACTTCGCCTCGATGCTGGCCGCGCGCGACGACTCCGATCGATCGTGGACCGTCGACCTGTCGGCACGACGAGCGAGAGCCGCGTCCGACTCGCAGCCTTTCAGGGACACCGCGCGAGAAAAGTCTCGAGAAGCCAACCGGCTCAAAGACGGCCTGTCGGAATTGAAGAGAGCCAAGCCCCGTGACGAGGTCACCATCACAAACGCTGAAGCGGCGATCGCGGTGCTGCTTCGCGAGGCGCGAGAAGCCACCAAGAGCCCGCTGCTCCGGCTGATTAGGTACTCTGCCTCTACCAGGATATGGCGAAGATAATCAAGCGGCTCGAAGGACATCCTGCGCTTCGGCCAAGACTCGCGGCCCGAGAAACGGCGAGAGCGCTTCCGTCGTGATGAGTTCCACACGTCGGCCAAGCCGATCCTCGAGAAGGTCGGAAACCGCGAGGAACCGGGTGAATGTCTTCGAGCCCTGTCTGAATTGCACGAGAAGGTCGATGTCACTGTCCGCGCGTGCATCGCCCCGCAGGAGTGACCCAAATAGCGCCAGGCGCTCGACACCTAGAGCCCGAAGCTCCGGCTCGCACGCGGTAAGCCGTTCGATGGCTTGCTGCCGATTCTGCACCGCCGATGGCATCAACCCAGCATACCGACTAACCGCGCACCGGCCAAGTGGCGGTTACTGGTTCAGTCCGCTCTCAGCGCAACCATCGGATCGACCGTCGTCGCCCGCCACGCGGGGCCCGCACACGCGACGATGCCCGCCACAACGAACGCGCCGGCGACGGCTGCGAACGTGATCGGATCGGTGGGATTGGTGTCGAACAAGTAGGTCGACAGCACCCGCGTGAGCGCTGAGGACGCGGCGACGCCGATGATCAGGCCGATTGCGACGAGTCCGAGTCCGTGGCCGATGACGCCGCTCATCACTCGGTTCCGGCTCGCGCCGAGCGCCATTCGCACTCCGAACTCCTGCGTCCGCTGCGTGACCGATGCGGCGATGACGCCGGTCAGCCCCGCCATGGTCACCAGCAACGCCAGGGCCGCGAAGATCGTGAGCAGCATGGCGGTGAGCTTCGGCGTCGCGAGATAGCGTTCGCGCAAGTCGTCGAGCGTGCGCACGTTGACGACCGGCATGTCGGGATCGACGGCGTGCACGTCGTCTCGCAGCATTTTCGCCGCCAGGAGCGGATCGCTCTGCGTCCGGATCAGAAAGCGTCCGGCGAGGCCACTCGACTGACTGAGCGGCTGATAGACCTGTGCGACCGAGGGTTGATTCAACGCGAAGCCGCGCACGTCGCCGACCACCCCGACGATCGTGGACCACGCCGGTTCGGCGCCCGCCGGCGGATTCCCGATCGTGATGCGCGATCCGATCGGGCTCTTGCCGTCGAAATACCGGAGCATCGCCTGGTTGACCACGACGACGCGCGGGCCGCCGCGGCGATCGCCGTCGGTGAACACGCGTCCCGCGACCAGCGGAATGCCGAGCGTTTTGAAATAGTCCGGGCTGATGGTGCGGAGATCGGTGTTCGGACGCTGGTCCGGATTGTCGGTCGCATGTCCTTCGACGACAAACGGAATGTTGAACGGGTTGCCAGTGCCGAGCGGCACGGCGTCCGTCACCGCTGCGGAGATCACACCCGGTTCGGCCTTGAGCCGCTCCAGCGCGGGCTCGTAAAAGCGCAGATGATCGCCGGGGTTGGGATATCGCGAGAAGTTCGGATACGCCTGCGCCGACAGCACGTGATCGCCGCGATAGCCCGGCTCGACCCGCTGCAGCCGGACGAAGCTCGCCAGCAGCAGCCCGGCGCCGACGAGCAGGACGACCGACACCGAAACCTGCGCGACGATGAGGCCGTGCTGCAGGCGGCGCTTGTTCGACGAGGTGCCGCCACGCGCGCCCTGTTTCATCGTGTTGACGAGATCGACGCGCGAGCTGAGCGCGGGAACCGTGCCGAAGGCGATGCCAGTGACGATCGAGACGAGAAGCGTGAAGCCGAGCACCCAGGGATCGATCCCGATTTCACCGGTCCGCGCGGTGAAGCGGCCGACGAATGTCGTGAGCATCTTCATCGTGGACGAGGCGAACGCGAGTCCCACGACACCGCCCGCGAGCGAGAGCAGCACGCTCTCCGTCAGCAACTGGCGCACGAGCTGACTGCGGCCGGCACCGAGCGCGGTCCGCACCGCCAGCTCGCGGTCGCGGCGCAGCAGCCGCGCCAGCGTGAGGTTCGCGACGTTGGCGCACGCGATGATCAGCACGAAACCGGTCGTCGCCAGCAGGATCAGCAGCATCGGCCGCGCCTGGCTGGTCAGCGCGTCGCGCACCGGCAGCGTCGACGCCGTGAACCCCGATCCGGGGCGATACGTTTTGGGATCGTCCTTCACGAACCGGCTGCAGATGACGTCGACGTCTCTGGTCGCCTGCGCCTCTGTGACCTCGCGCTTCAGACGGCCGAAGACGGTCAGCGTGAAGTTGCGCCGGCCGTTCGCCTGCGCGAGCGTGCGCTCCGCGTTGGCGCGGAACGGGCACGCCGACACCGGCATGTAGACGTCGTTCTCCTGCGGATAGTGCGGCACGTTGGGCAGGACGCCGATCACCGTGTGCGGCCGATCGTTCATCTCGAAGACCTGCCCCACGATGTGCGGATCGCCCCCGAACTTCGATTGCCAGTAGGTGTAGCTCAGAACCAGCACGGCGTCGGCGCCCAGCGCATCGTCGTGCTCGACGAACGTGCGGCCGAGCAGCGGCTTGATGCCGAGCACGTTGAAGAAGTCGTGTGAGACGACGCCGGTGCTCACGCGATCCGGCTCGCCCCGCTTGAGCAGATCGAAATTCATCTGGTGGTATTCCACCAGCGCGTCGAACGCGCGCGTCTGCGCCCGGTAATCGTAGAGCTCGGCGACGGAGACGCCGACCTGCGGCCGGCCGGCCAGTGGCGCCGATTCGCGAACGAGCAGCAAGCGATCCCCGTTCGCGTACGGCAGCGGCTTCAACAGCACGCCGTCGATGACGCTGAAGATCGCGGTATTGGCGCCGATGCCCAGACCCAGCGTCGCGATGGCCAGGAGCGAGAACCACCGGTTCTTGACGAGCGTCCGGACGCCGAATCGCACATCGCGAAGCAATTGATCCACGAGAACCTCCGCTGTCGGTGGTCGAAAGCGGGACGCACGAGTCCCAGGAGCGCGACACTGCTGCGGGCGCACGCCGGAGCTAGCGCCCGGCGGCGGGCGCTGGAGCAAATTGCTCGCCAAAGCCTATTGTTCCCTTCGCGGTCTCGGCGGTCTTTGCGTTCTCGTCATCCGACGCGCATCGTCATCGTGAGGCGATTGCGGTCGTGGTCCCGGCGATAGTCGATTGTTTCGGTGAGGGCCTTGACGATGTGGAGACCGAGCCCCCCGACGGGGCGTTCGGTAATGGGCAGATCGAGATCGGGCGGTTTCGCGCCGATGGGATTGAACGCAATCCCGTCGTCGGCGATGTCGATGGTCAGCAGGCCGCCGTCGAGCGCCAGCGAAACGCCGATCGCGTCCTCGCCGTCGCTCGCCTGGCCGTACCTGATGACGTTGGACACGAGTTCGTCGAGCACCAGGTTGACGTTCATCACCACGTCGTCCGAAAGGTGATGGTCGGCGCCAAAGCGCTCCACGAGATCGGCGAGGCGCACGAGCTCCTGACGTTCGCTACGGAGCGCGATGGACAGGGACGCCACGATTCAACGATACCCAACCACTAAACATACAGGCGCCGCAGCATGTCGGCCGCCGACTCGTCGAGCTGATCGGCGCGGCGAACGTCCTCGAACCGGTTCAGCAGATCGTTGGCGCGCAGCCGCTGCTTCTCGGCGCCGCGGAAGTCGTGGATGACGGCGCCGCGGTGCATCATGACCAGGCGATCGCCCATCTGCGCCGCCTGCTGCATCGAATGCGTGACCATCAGCGTCGTCAATTTGTCGCGGGCGACGATGTCGTCGCTCAACTGAATGACTTGATCGGCGCTCTTGGGATCCAATGCCGCCGTGTGCTCGTCGAGCAGGAGGAGCTTCGGCTTCAGCCAGGACGCCATCACCAGCGTGAGGGCCTGGCGCTGGCCGCCCGAGAGGCTGCCAATCGGGTTGTCGATGGGTTCCTCGAGCCGCATGTTCAACTTGCGGACCCGATCCCGAAACTCGTCGCGCATCGATCGCGTGAGCGCCCATCCGAGCCCGCGCGGCTTTCCGCGCCGCGCCGCGAGGACGAGATTCTCGGCGATTGACATCGACGGCGCGGTGCCGCTGAACGGATTCTGGAACACGCGCCCGATGAGGGACGCGCGCTTGTGCTCGGGCCACGCGGTGATGTCGGAGCCGTCGAGGCGAATCGTACCGCGGTCCACGAAGAACCCGCCGGCGACGGCGTTCAGCAGCGTCGACTTGCCCGATCCGTTCGTGCCGATGACGATGACGAACGAGCCGTTGTCGATGGTCAGGTCGACGCCGCGGAGCGCGCGAACTTCGTTCGGCGTGCCGGCGCTGAACGTCTTGGAGACCTGCTGCAGTTCCAGCATCGCTATCTACTCACCGCTCGTCCTGAGCCTGTCGAAGGACGAGCTCGTGGTTCGACCAGCCCGTCCTGAGCGAGGCGCTCATCCTTCGACAAGCTCAGGATGAGCGATGAGTCGAAGGGCTCACCACGAGCGTGTATGAGGATCGGCCGCATCATTCGCTCGCCATCGCCATCGACGGCGTGCGCTTGAAACGCCGCACGAACGACGGGAGCACCAGCGCGATGAACACGAAGACGGCGGTGATCAGCTTGAGATCGTTCGGGTCGAGCCCGCCGCGCAGCGCGAGCGCGACGATCAGGCGGAACAGGACCGACCCCATCGCCGCGCCGATGATCACGAACCCGAGATCGCGGACGCCGACGAGCGCCTCGCCGATGATGATGCTCGCGAGTCCCCACACCACCATGCCGATGCCCATCTGCACGTCGGCGAATCCCTGGTACTGCACCAGAAGACCGCCAGACATGGCGATGAGGCCGTTCGACAGCCCGAGGCCGAGGACGATCATATTGTCGACGTTGACGCCGAGCGCGCGGATCATCTGCGGGTTGTCGCCCGCCGCCTGCATGGCGGTGCCGAGGTTGGTGCGGAAGAATAGATAGAGCGCGGCGCCGACCGTCGCCGCCGCCAGGAGCGACAGCACGAGCACGCCGGCGTCGCGCGAGCTGACCTCCCAGCCCACGATGTGCACCGCCGGCGCACCGAGCCACCGCTGCGCGGCATTGTCGGCCATCGACGCGAACGTCCGCTCCGACAAGAGCGGCAGGTTGCTCTTGCCCATGATGTGGAGGTTGATCGAATAGAGCGCGGTCATCACGAGGATGCCCGACAGCAGGCCGTTGATCTTGAAGCGGGTGTGCAGGACGCCGGTCGTCATGCCCGCCAGCGCGCCCGCGCCGAATGCGGCCAGCGTCGCGAGGCCAGGGTGAACATTGGCGACGAGCAGTACGCCGGCGACGGCACCGCCGAGAGTAATGGATCCGTCAGCGGTGATGTCCGGGAACGCGAAGATCCGGAAACTGATGAAGACGCCGAACGCGAGCAGCGCGAGGATGAGCCCGATCGTGAACGCGCCAATCAGCAGGAGCACGTCAGATTCCCGTCACTGCGCCCGCGCGATCCAGCACGCGCCGCGGACGAACTCGCTTTCGCCGGCGCCCGTCGCGCCGCGATCGTCGCTCAAAAGGTGCATGACGCCAAGCAACTGATCCGGCTCGAACAGCCGCGTCACGGTTTCCGTGAGATCGATGAACCCTTTTTGAATCGGGCGGAACTGGAACGCGGCCGCGTGCAGATGGCCCTGGAAGTCCGCGCCGATGGGTCTGAGCTGCGCGCCGTCGCCGTCGCGCGAGCGCATCGCCATGAGGCCCGCGGCGAGCGACACGCTCGGGGTGAACGCGCGCTCCGCGCTGAAGGACAGCCGTCCGCGCACCGATGGGTGGGTGAAGAAGTCGCCGCTCGCGAGCGGCTGCGTCGGCGAGCGGCGCAGCGCCGCGCCCACGAGCCCGGCCGTTTCGGCCACGATCACGATGCCGATCATGTCGGTGTCCGCCACATGCAGGCACGCCCGCGCCAGCTGCGAGGGCGTGACGCCCGAGCCCAGGCGCACGGGCTCGAACCGGACGAGGTGCGAGAACGCACCGTCGCAGGCGATGCCGTAGAGCACGCGGATCGCCGAGCCCAGCGCCCCCTTGGCGATGAGATAGTCGGCGACGTTGGTCCCGTCCGCCGGCTGATAGGCGGTGGCGCCGGCCACCGAAACCAACTCACCGAAGCGCAGGCGGCAATCATCGAAGGAGTCGCCGAAGACGCCGACGCCGATCGCGAACGCCGGCGTGGTGCCCTCCAGGCTCACAGACTGATCCTCTGTAAACGCTCCGCGGAGCAGCGGCTCGGGCGTCCCGAGAGGCCGCCACGACAACGCGGTGCTCGCGTCGAGCTGGAACACCTCCAGCGACAGCTCGTCGGTCTCGAACAAGCGCGGGAGATGAACCGGGGCAACGATCTTGGTGCTCGCGACGACCGCCACGTCTCCGATGAGGACTTCGGCGAGGCGAGTGATGCGCAGAACCGTCGCGACCGCGGGCGAGGGTGACACCACCCGGAACCCGCCGCTGATGCGCCCCAGTTGCTGATGATGCTTGACCAGCACGCCGATCCCGGCCGAGCTCAGGAAGCTGACTTTCGAGCAGTCGAGCGCGATCCGATGATGCCCTTCGGCTATCGCATCGCGCAGCGCGGCGTCGAGGTGATCGGCCCAGTAGCCGTCGACGCGGCCGTCCACTTTCAACCGGAGCACGCCGCCGTCGATGGTCCGCGTGACTTCCATGGCTATTCGTCGATCACCTTGTTGGCTTTCGCCAGGACCGTCTGCGGCGTCGTCAGCCCCGCCGCACGCGCCGCGGCCTGGTTGACGATCACGTGGGTGCTGATGACGGAGGTGAACGGGATCGAGGCCGGCGACTCGCCGCGCATCACGCGGGCGGCGAACCCGGCTGCGAGGCGTCCGCTCTCGTAGTAGTCGCGCGCGAGCGTCAGCACCGCGCTCGTCGCCTGGCTGCTTTGAAACGCGAACATCGGCACGCGCGCCCGCTTGGCCACCTGCGCGATGTTGGGAAACGCGGCGACGGTCAGGTTTCCCGGAATCTGACAAATCGCGTCGATGTGCGACGAGACGAGCGACAGCGCCGCGTCGGCGACCTCGCTGGTGGAGTTGGCCGCCACGGCCCTGATCTCGAAGCCATGGGCGCGCGCGGCTTTCTCGAGCAGATCCTTCTGGAACACCATGTTTACTTCCGCCGGCGTGTAAACCGTGCCGAGCACGCGCGCCTTCGGCATGTACGAGCGGATCATCGGCACCATTTGATCGTAGGCACCGAGAAGGTAGACGCCGGTCACGTTCGGCGCGTGTTCCCGATCGCTTTTTCCGGCGCCGGCGATGAACGGATCGGAGACGTAGTTGAAGATCGACCGGGAGACGCTTCACACGCTGGAGCGCCGACTGCAGCGTCGGCGTTGAAAAGGTGATCAGCAGGTCCGAGTCGGCGAGCGCGGCGTCGACGAGCCCGCTGACCGTCGCCATGTCGCCCTGCGCGTTCCTGACGGTGTACTTGTAGTCGCGGCCGTCGACCAGCCCCGACTCCTTCAGCCCGTCGAGCACGCCCTGCTCGCCTTCCTCGACTTCCGCCACGCGATTGAGCTCGATCAAGCTGAGGCGCCACGTTTTCGACAGCGGCTGCCGATCCGTTGCCTGGTTCGCCGGAGCCGCAGGCGCCGCCTTCTTGTGCACGCCCGTCTCGTCCACTACGACGCTGGCGCTCGCCAGCGCTTCGTCCGGCACGCGCCACGGCTCCCTCAGTCCCTTGAGCACGGTCGTGTTGATTGAGAGGAAGGCCGGCACGAGATCGAGAACGTCGCGCACCGGAATCTTGGCGATGTCCGCGCCTTCGAGGATGTCGGCCGCGAGCAGGCCGCCCTGGCGCCCGACTTGGTAGAAATCAGGGCCCGCATCGAACAACGTGCCGCGGTCGGGCGCGCCGGGAAGGATCGTGAACACCGGCACGTTGGACCGCTTCGCGATGGCGATCACCTGATCGATTCCGGCGATGACCGTGTTGTCGCCGCCGACCCAGATCGCCTGCGCCCCGCGCGCGATCAGCGAGTTGACCGCGTCGCCCACGGCCGACGTGGTGTCTGCGTTGGCCTCGAGCAGCGTCAGCCCCGTCTCCTTGGCGATCTTGCGGCCGCGCTCGACGAAGATCAGCGAGTTGGTCTCCGACGGATTCCAGGCGGTACCGATGCGCTCGAGACCCGCCAGCATCTGCTTCGCGAGCGCGAACGCCGTTTCGACCGGCGGAAAGCTGCCCTGCCCCACCATGTACGGCGGATGCTTCAGCGGGTTGGCGCGGTCGAGGCCGACGCCCGACGCAAACGGATCGGCCACGAGCGTGAAGAGATGTTTGACCTTGCCCTCGCGGTTGTTGTTCGCCACCGCCTGCATCGCCGGCGTACTCGACGTGATGACGAGATCGTAGCCGCCGGCAGTCACCTGCCGTGCGATCGCCACGCCGGTCGGCATGTCTCCCTGCGCGTTGAACCGTTCGATCGTAATGGTGTCGCCGTCGCGATAGCCGCGCGACGCCAGCCCGTCGATGGTGCCGCGAATGCCCTCGTCCAGGACCGTCGTGTTCGCATGCTGAAGAATCGCAAGGCGCTGGACGTTGCGTGACGCCGACGCCCCCGAGCGGTGCTCGCGATCGGCGAGCAGCAGAATCGCGGACGCGGCTGCAATCAGCAGCACGCCAAGGGCAAGACGTTTGATGGCGTAAAGCAAAGCGGTGTGGAAGGCGCGAGCCGCCCGGATCTTGTGACGGGATGCGGGCGAGTGTCAACTATGGCTGCGGGATCCGGGAGAGGTGTGTCACGACGCACGTCCACTGCCCGAGTTGCCGGACAAAGACGCACGTCACCCGTTCCACCTCGCGGAACGGCCGTCCTTGGTACGTCCCTCCCGATACTCCGCGCGACGTGATCACGGCCGTGTCACCGTAGACGCGGACGAGGAAGTCGTCGGACTCCATCACGTCGTGAGTGACCGTCCCGGACGACACCAATCCCAGAAACGTCGCCTTGTCGATGATGCCGCCGTCGGAGCCGATGATCGTCCAGTCGTCCGACATGTACCGGCCGATGGCCGCGGCGTCGTTGCTGACCATCGCCCGATCCCAGGCGTTGGCCACGTCAATCAATTCGTGTGTTTCGCTCATGGCTGTCGCGACGGACCTCGTCTAAGTCTGCTTCAGGTCGAGGTAACCATCAGGGTCCAACGTAATCCACCGGTCGAGCGCAGAACGCTCCAGGGCGACGAGTTCTTCGAGCACGCAATCCACGGCAACCTCCTAAGCTCAGGGCTTGACGGCGATCATCTGCAGTTCAATCCGCGCCTTGTCATTCAGCGCCGCCACCTGCACCGTCGCCCGCGCCGGGGGATCGGTCGGGAACGTCTGGCGGTACACCGCATTGAATGCTGCGAAGTCGTCGAAGCTCGCGATGTAGGCCGTGACGGATGTCACATGTGTAAAATCCATGCCCGCCGTCCTGAGCACTTCGCGAATATTGGCGAGCACCTGGCGCGTCTCGGGTTCGATCCCGCCTGGCACGAGCGCGCTCGTGACCGGATCACGCCCGAGATGCCCCGATACGAACAAGGTGTTGCCCACGAGGATGCCCGGGCTGAACGGCAGTCCCGTGTTCGGCGCCCGCTCAGGGCGAATCACTCTGCGCGCGGTTGGCGGCGACTGGGCCGCATCGCCGGTCAGCGCGGCAGTCGAGACGAAGCCGAGCAACAGCCCGGCTGTGGCGGCAAGAACGACGTTCGTGCGCATGTGATCCTCCAAATCGGGTATCTTCATCTGCAACAACTGACGTCGGGGGCGAGTACATCATGAAACGCCATATTGCCGCGCTTGCCGGAATCATCATGATCTCTGGGCTGACTGGAACTGTCGGTGGGCAGAATGCCGGCGCCGATTGGCCGCAGTGGCGCGGCCCGAATCGCGACGGCACGCTGACCGCATTCACCGAGCCGCGATCCTGGCCCGAACAGCTCACCCAGAAATGGAAGATCGAGGTCGGCACCGGCTACGCCACGCCGATCATCGTCGGCAACCGCGTCTACGCGTTTTCGCGGCAGCAGGACAACGAAGTGCTGCGCGCGATCGACGTCGACACCGGAAAGATCGTCTGGGAGACGAGCTACCCGGCGTCGTTCAAGATGAACCCGGCGACATCTCGGCACGGCCCCGGACCCAAATCGACGCCGACATTCGCCAACGGACGCCTCTTTACGCTGGGCATCAGCGGCATCGTCACCGCCTTCGACGCCGCGACGGGGAAACAGTTGTGGCAGAAAGCCGCCGGCCCCGGTGGAGCCGTTGTTTCACACGGCGCAGTCGGCGCTGGTCGATCGCGGTTTGGTGATCCTGCATGTCGGCGGCCACAAGGACGGCGCGCTGACGGCGTTCGATCCGGCCACCGGCGCCGTGAAGTGGACCTGGAACGGCGACGGTCCCGCCTACGGGTCGCCGATCATCGCGGAGATCGACGGCACACGGCAGGTGATCGTGTTCTCGCAGGACAACCTCGTCGGCGTCGACGCGTCGAACGGCCAGCTGCTCTGGCGCACACCGTTCACGGCGCGCTCGGTCACGAACTCGATCACGCCGCTCGTCTACGGCGGCCGCACGATCATCGTCTCGGGCCAGGGCAAGCCGCTGACGGCGTACACGATTGCGAAGAAAGACGACCAGTGGACCGCCGAGATGGCCTGGGAAAACCCGCAGCTGTCGATGTCGTTCAGCAACGCCGTGCTGGTCGGCGACGCCGTGTTCTCGATGTCGGCGATGAACAGCGGCCAGTTTTTCTGGGCCGACGCCAAGACCGGCAAGACGCTGTGGACGTCGAGCCCGCGTCAGGCCTCGAACGCGGCGATCGTCCGGAGCGGCAACCTGCTCTTCGTGCTGAAAGACGATGCCGAGCTGATGGTGGCGCGGAGCACGCCGGGCGGATTCGAACCGCTGAAGACCTACACCGTCGCCGACAGCGCCACCTGGCCGCGCGCCGGCCTTTTCGGGCAATCGGATCTTCGTGAAGGACATCTCGACGATCGCGCTCTGGACGGTGAACTAGATCAGGGCAGGAGGTTACGGAGGACACGGCATACACGGAGGAACGAAGCAACGGAGATACAACGGAGAAGACAGCGTGACGCTGCTGGGTTCGACGGGCGTCGCGAAGCGACGCGCGCGGACGAATTGGATCGTGAAAATGAACACCAGACGATTCAGTGGTGCTCATTTTCACGATCCGATCCGTCCACGCTAGTCGAACCTGAGTCTTCTTCGTTCGTCTCCGTTCCTCCGTTTCTCCGTTTCTCCGTGTGAATTCCGTGCACTCCGTGATCTTCGTTATCTCGATCACGACGAGGCGAGGCGCGTGAATGCGTCGACGCGCCGGAGCAGCTCGTCGCACGTGGTGGCGAGCTGCGTGCGCTGTTCGACGTCGGGCGAGCCCGCGGCGGCCGACGAAAAGTTCCGCAACACATCGCGAACCTGCTCGGCCGCGATCTTGACCTCCTCCATCGCGATCGCGAACGCAGCATCCGCGGACGCGCGCTGCTCCGTGGCGAGCGCCTGATCCCGGACTTTCTGCAGCATCTCCCGCATGCGATCGCTGCCGGGATCGAGCTGAAAGATCAAGTAGTGCTTGGGCGCCATGGTGACGGCCGTCACCTTGTAGTGAAACTCGTGCCCGACTTCGTCCACTTCGGCGCACGGCCCCCACTCGCGCCGCATCGGCTCGCCCTTGTTCCAGAAGCGGCCGGCTTCGTCGAGGATGTGGCCGAGGAACGGAAAGGTGCCGTCGCCGGCGAGCCGCGCGAACCATGTGGGCAGCGGCGCGATCGACGCAAACGATCCATCTGGGCGCCGCTCGAACGCGGCGATCCCGAGGCCGCTCATCAACGCTTTCAGCAGATCCTCGCTCATCGGATTTATCCGTTGTTACTTGGCCAGCATCGCCCGCGCCAGCGCCGCGAACGTCTCGTCCACGTGGATGCCGCTCTTGGCGCTGGTCTTCACGACGGGACACTTCAACTGATCGAGGGCGCTCTGATCGAGCTCCCACGTGCTCTCGAGATCGGTCTTGTTGATCGCGAGCATGGCGGGAACCGTCTGCCCGATCGCCCACTGCGCCTTGGCATGCAGCATGAGGGCGGTGTCGAGGGTCGTGCGGCGCGTGGCGTCCACGACGAGCAGGTAGCCGGACGTGCCGCGCAGGTACGACATGTGGAGCTTCTGAAACTCGTCCTCGCCGTGAAGATCCCAGACGATTAGATCGACCTTCTCATCGCCGAGGTCGACACTCTTCTTCTCGATCTTCACGCCGACCGTCGTCAGGTACTTGTCGGAGAAGATGCTGTGAACGAAGCGGGACACGAGGCTGGTCTTGCCGACCCCGAATCCGCCGAGCATGCAAATCTTCTTCTGAATCACGGCCGGCTGCTCCGTTGTCCTGAATCGTCCGAGAGCGTCACGCGAAACGACGCCCGGCGGTTGCGCTGCATGTCGGCTTCCGTCGACCCCGTCGTCAGCGGCGCGGTGCTGCCGACGCCGGTGGCGGTGAACGTCATCGCGTCGAGCGACGCAGAACGCACCTCGGCGAGCACCGCATCGGCCCGCGCGTGGCTGAGCGGACCGTTCTCGGATTCGGTGCCGTCCGTGTCCGTGTGGCCCGTGACGGCCACGTCCGCCCGGCGGCCGCGCGCGCGCAGCACGTCGTTGAACTCGATCAAGAGCGCCGCGACGCTGCTGATTGCCCCGCTCTGATCGGCGGCGATCTGCGAGCGGCCCTTCGGGAACTGGACGGTCATCGCTTCCAGCCGTTCTTTCAGTCGCTCTTCAGGGCTCTGCCCGCCGTACGCGAACCGTCGCACGCCGGCGATGGCCGGGGCCAGGCGCTCGCTCTCCACGATCCACCGATCGGGCGCCGACCCTTTGGCGGCCAGCACGCCGTCGCGGTAGTCCAGGGTCACGCCGGGCGGCGGCCGCAGCAGATCGCGCGCGCGCGCGGTGACGAAATTCGGATGGAGGCTTTGATACGGCTCCCACCGGCTCTCGACGGCATCCGCCGGCAGCCCGGCGGCGCTGACGAGCGACGCTGGATCTCGCGCGAGCGTGTCGCGCAAACCGGCGACGAAGAATTTCCCGCCCCGCCGTCCGCTCGACGCGATCATGATGCCGGGCTCGGCGCTCAGCTGATCCAGGTACGCGTTCCATCGCTGCCGCTCGCGGAATCCGAGATACACCCACGCGCCAATCGCCAGGAGCGCGACGACGCCGGCGATCGCCCACTTGCGATACGACGCGCCCTCCTGACGCGAACGGAATTGCGTGACGAGGCAGGCTTCCATCTCGGGACGGGCGCGCTCGAAGGGCGCGGAATCTCCCGTGAACGCCTGCAACTCGACGCCGAGCTGAAAGTGAATGCGTTCGAGCGCATTCTGAAACGTCGCCTGCAGCGAGCGAGGCGCGGTGCCGCGGACCACGCCGGCGAGCAGCGCATGCGGCCCCTGCTCGACGATCACCGAGAGCTCGCCCACGCGCAGCGCATCGAGCGTGTCACCGTCCGTGGTCTTGAACGAATCGCGCACGAAATCGCGGATCGCGGTGAGCATCGCCGACACTTGATCCGTGTCGCGCCCGGGCCGCGGTTCCGACGACACCTGCTGCAGCAGCAGTCCCGTCTCGGCGTGGACGAGGAACACCTGGTCGACGCGGTACTGCAGCGTATTCAGCAGGACGATTTCCGCGAACGGCTTGCCGGTGCGAAGTGCGGTCCACCGCCACTGCAGCGCGCGCCACGAGACGCTGTGCTCGACCGTTCGATTGAGCGACTCCATCATCGAGGCGAGCGTGTGCGCGATCGCCTTGCGGATGGCGGGGCCCATGACGGGAAACAACGCGTCTGCGAGCGGACGCGGATCCTTGCGGACCGATGACGTGACGGCGACTTCGATGGAGGGGGCCAGCGCGTGGGTGAGCTGCGGATCGGTGGCGCGGAGCGCGATCGCGTCCGGCAGCACGCGGCTGACGTCGCGCGTCTGGATCGACGGATCGAGCAGGTGCGCCTGCAGCGCCTTCAGCTCGCGCTGCTCGGGCCCGACGATCAGCGACCGGAGCTCGGAGAAGCTGTCGCCGTCGCCCAGGTCGTTGCTGGTGCGGCCGTTGCCGTCGGGGAAGCGCTCCCGCTCGCGCTCGGCGCCGGCATCAGGCATTGCCCTCGGCGTCCGGGATCGGGAAGTCTTGGTCAGGCGCATCGCCATCTCGGTCAGGAGCGCCGCCAGCGTGGCGCGATCGGCCTTGTCGCTGCGCAGCGTCTGCGCCTCGTTGGCGAGCGTGGCCAGCACTTCGTCCATCTTCTTGCGGATGTCGTCGCTGAGCCGCTGGTTCTGCTCGAGAATCTGCTGCCGCAGCTCGCGCTGGCTCTTCGCCAGCTGCTCGTCGACCGTGGTGATCCGGCGCGTGAGCGCCGCGGCCGAGTCCTTGATCTCCCGCGAGAGCGTCGCGTCCGACTCGACGCGATCGTCGTGATCGGCCTTGAGCTGCTCCGTCAGCGACTCCGTTTCCTTCTTGGTGTAGTCCTCGAGCGCGCTCGACCCGGTTCCAGACGTCGGCTTTCAGGTCGTTGGTCTCTTTGAGGATGCGTTCCTCGAGGCGCGCGAAGCGCCGCTCGAACTCGCGCACCTGGTCGCCGAACAGGATGTCGCGCACCTTGTCGATGCTGGCGGCGCCGCCGGCGTCAGGTGGGGCGGGCGTTCCCGCGCGGTCGGCTCCGTTGCCGCGGGCCGTCTGGTCCGCCGCGGCGCCGGGATCGTCTTTGGATGAAATCATGTCGCGTCCCTCCGGGAGAAGCGAAGGCTGTGTCCTGACCGCGTGGATCGTGGCATAAGTCCCGGAGCGCGGCGCCCGGATGGCAAGGCGCGAGGCGCGAGAATATCGGGAATATTTGAGCGCCGAGCAACGACGCCAGCCGGGATGCCCCGCCCGGGACTTATGGCGCGAACCACGCGGTCAGGACACTAGCACGGTGCGGATGAGCAAGCAATGAAGCTCGTGACCTGTCCACGCTGATCAAGGACCACCTCGCGGGCGGGGCATCCCGTCTGGCTGCGTTGTTCCTCCCTCAAATACTCCCGGTATTCTCGGTCGTCACGCCTTGCCAGCCGGGCGCCGCGCTCCGCGATCTGGTCCTTGTTCAGCGAGAACAGGCCACGAGCTCGGCGGTTGGCGCTTTTACCGCCTCACGGCATCCACGACGTCACGGATCGCGGCCACCACCACGTCCGGTTCGTCGAACTGGACCCAATGTCCGCTCCTGGCCGCGACGACGTGCCGGCCGCGCGAGGACAGACGTGTGAGCTGCCGATGCCGCGCCAGCGTCTCGTCCGGCTGATCGCCGCTCGAGATGACGACCAGCGGCACCTCGGGCAGTCTGGAGACGTCGGCCACAATCGCCGCCATCTCCTCGAGAGCGGCCAGATGATCGGCCATCGCGCGAAAGCACTTCGGCTGACACCACAGCGTCTGTACCACGGGATGGATATCCGCCGGCAGCTTTCGGACTTCGCCGACGAGCCGTTCGAGCGTGCGAGCCGCTGTCGCACCGAAGATACGCACGACATTGCGCGGCACGCCCGGTGCGCCGCCGGTGAGGAGTGCGAGGCTGGCGCGCACGACGCCCAGCCGCGCGAGAAGGCCGCCGAGGCGCGAGAGGTGAATGCCGCCGCGCAGCATCCGCGCCTGCCTCGGCTCGATCTTGTGCCAGTCGCTTGGCGGATCGATCAGCACCAGGCCCGCGACCGCATTTGGATACCTGGACGCGAACGCACAGATGAGAAATGCACCGAAGGAATGGCCGACGAGCACCGGCGGTCCATCTGGCGCCGCGTGCACGAGCACGCGATGCAGTTCGGAAATCATCCGCGCGGCGGTGCGCGGACCTCGGGACAGGTCGCTCCAGCCCAACCCGGTCCTGTCGTACGCACAAGCGCGCGTGAACGCCGCCACCTCGTCGATCACGCGTACCCAACTCAACGACGAAGCGGCAATCCCCGATTCGAAAAGGACCACCGGCGATCCGGCGCCCGCACAGACGACATGCAGGCGGTGCCCGCCGACGGGGACCATCGTGCCCGGCGCGGGGTGCCGGCGCGCGCCAAGGCGTGTGCCAACGATCTGATACAGGACACCCGCCGCTATCAGTGTCAACAGCCCGACAATGAGAAGCGTCGCCACGTTCCTATCGTCGTATGAACAGGGCACGGCGCGTCGAGGTCCGCCTGAAGGCGGACCCCACGTACCGTGACGGAGCCACGTACCGTACGTGGGGTCCGGCTTTAGCCGGACCTACAGCAACAAGGGCCGTTAACATTCGAAGCGGCTACACGTCCTCTGATTGATGCAATTCGTCAAACGCCCGGGGCTCGCGCTGGTAGCGTGCGTCAGCCTGATAAGCGCGCCGGACGCGCAGTCGCCAAGTGGAATGTTCGTGCCGGCCCCTCCGGTAGCCGTGGGACCGGGCTCGGGGCAGATCCTGTTGCTCGACCTCGACCGCGATGGCCGCCTCGACATGGTGACTCGCCACCTGCTGCAGCGGAAGCTCGGCGTCTTTCTCGGCGACGGCCGAGGTGGGTTCGCCGCTGCCGCTCCAATCGCGCTCGACTATCAGCCGGGTTGGATCGCAGCGGCCGACGTCAACGGCGATGCCATCGCCGACCTCGTCTCCACGAAGAGCGAGCGCGACGATGTCGACGTCTTGCTCGGCAACGGAAAGGGCGGCTTTGCCCGCGCCGATGGATCGCCGTTTGCCGCGAGCCCCTCGCGCGAGTTCTTCACGCGAGGCGTCGAGCTCCTCGACGTCAACGAGGATCGCCGCCTGGACATCGTCACCACGAACGGCCGCGACAACTCGTTCGGAATCCTGCTTGGCAACGGTCGCGGCGCGTTTGCGCCGGGGCCGGTCGTCCGGCGTGCGTCGACCAACGAGCAACGACATGTCTTTGCGTTCGGCGACGTGGACGGCGATGGCCATGCCGACGCCGTCGTTGCGACCCGCGTCAACGAGGAGAGCACGGCGCCCGAGCGAACCGCGATTCTTCGAGGGGATGGAACCGGCGCCTTCAACGACGTGACGACGACGGTCACGCTGCCGCCGGGCGCTCACTCGATGACTCTCGCGGACGTGAACGGCGATGGCCGCGTCGACCTCGTGAGCACTCACGCCAACACGCGTCTGCTGAGCGTGCTGTTGAACGACGGCGCCGGCAGGTTCACCCACACGCCGGGTTCACCATTCGACATCGGCGACGAGGCGTTCGGCGTCATCGTCGCGGACGCGAACGGCGACGGTCGGCCGGACCTGGTCGCGGGAAGCGCCGCCGCCGCGACGGTGCGGCTCGGTGACGGCCGCGGGAAATTCGAGGCGGCGCCAGGTTCCCCGTTCCGTACCGGTCCGGGCACTTACAGGATTTCCGCAGGCGACATCAACGGCGACGGGAAACTCGATCTCGCGGCGCCGAGTTTCGAGGGAGATACTGTGACGGTGCTTCTAGGACGGTAGAGTGTGGCGCAGGCCTTTAGGCTTGCGGACGCAGCGCTAAAGCGCTGCGCCACATCCTGTCCTGTGGTCCACGTAGAGTCCGCCTTTGGCGGACCTACCCGTCGCGCAGGGACGCCAACGGATCGATGCGGGTGGCGCGCCTGGCTGGCAGATAGCTGCCGATCAACGCGGCCAGGACGAGCACCAGCGTCACGGCCGCGAACGTCAGCGCGTCGGTCGGTTCCACTTCGAACACCAGCCCCCGCATCACGCGCGCCATGACGGCCGCGACGCCGAGACCGATCGCGGTCCCGGCCAGCGTCACGACGATGGCGTGGCGCAAGACCCAGGTCAGAATCATTCGCTGTGTGGCTCCCAACGCCATACGGATGCCGAGGTCGCGCGCACTCCTTGAAACGAGATACGACATGACGCCGCTGATCCCGACGAGCGCGAGCACGAGCGCAGTTCCAGCGAACAGCGTCAGCAACAGCGTGGCGAATCGCTGAACGGACATCGACCGCTGGACCAGTTCCTCGAGCGGCCGCACGTGGTAGACGGGAAGATTGGGATCCACGGTGCGGACGGCCTGTATCGCCGCCGGCGTCAGCGCGGCTGAATCCGTCCCGCCCTTCACGACGACGTAGAGCGAACGCCCCACACCTTGTGACTGCGGAACGTAGAACGCAATCCGGCTGTCGCTGTCCAGCGCGTACTGTTTCACGCGCCCGACGACGCCGACGATGGTGATCCAGGGTGTGGTCGCTCGCGCGTCGCCGTTGCGGATCCGTTTGCCGATCGGGTCCGCGCTGGGCCAGAACTCCTCCGCCATGCGTTCGTCGATGATCGCCACTCTGGGCTTGTCGGGCGTGTCTGCCGGATCGAAGAATCGCCCGCGCCGCAGCGCAATCCCCATCGCTTCGAAATAGCGTCCGCTCACGACCCGCTGATCGGCGTTGATGAATTTTTCTCCCGCCGGCGGCGTGCGCCCTTCGATCGTGATCGGCCCCCACGCGAAGAAGCCCGACAACGGCAGCGACGTGACGCCGCCCGACGCGACGACGCCCGGCAGCCGATCGAGCTCGGTCCACAGCCGCTGGTAGGCGTTCCGAACCGCCTGCGGGTCGGTGTATTGGCGCCCCGCCATCATCAGCTCGAACGTCAACACACCCTGCCGATCGAACCCGGGAGCGACGTTCTGAAGTTTGGCGAAACTTCTGATCAGCAACCCCGCGCCGACCAGCAGGACCAGCGACAGCGACAACTCGAGCACGACGAGCGCAAACCGGTGCGTCAGCCGTCGCGCGCCGAACCCGCCGGTCGTCGTGGATCCGCGACTGGCCGTGCTCAGCGATCCTGCGACTCCGACCCGGCCTGCGCCGAGCGCGGGCGCCAGTCCGAAGAGGACCGCGGTCGCAAGCGTGATGGCAGTCGTGAACGCGAGCACCACGCCGTCGATCGCGATGTCGGGGAGGCGCGGAAGATTCGCCGGCTGGAGCGCATGAAGACCCTGGACCGCGACCACTGCGATCAGCAGGCCGCCGAACGCGCCGAGCGCCGCCAGCGCCACGCTCTCGCTCAGCAATTGGACGGCGATGCGGCCACGGCTCGCACCGAGGGCGATGCGTACCGCGAACTCGTTCTGTCGCTCGAACGCTCGTGCGAGCATCAGGTTGGCGACGTTCGCGCAGGCAATCAACAGCACGCAGCCCACTGCTCCGAGGAGAATCCACAACGGCCGTCTGACCGAGCCCACCACCTGATCGAGCAGCGGAACCACGCCGAACGTCAGCCCGCCGTTCGGCGGGTAGACGTCGGGAAGATCGGCGCGCAGCCTCGCGGTGATGACGTCCAGGTCCTCCTGCGCCGCCTGCACGCTCACGCCGCGCCGCAGCTTCGCCAGAATGTTGTAATCCTCCGCCGTCCGCGTCGTCCGGGCCGCCGCGGAGAGCGGCAGCGGCAGAAATATCTCGCCAGACTCGACGACGCCGAGCGTCGGCATCACTTCGCGCGGCAGGCTGAAACGGGGGCCCAGGACCCCGATGATCTGATAGGGCTGATCGTTGAGCCGAATCGTGCGGCCGATTGCGGAGGGATCGCGGCCGTAGCGCCGCGTCCACGTGCCGTAGCTCAGGATTGCCGTCCCGGATCGTCCCGGCACGTCTTCCTCGGCGTCGAAGAGGCGTCCAGCCGCGACATCGGCGCCGAGCATGGGCAGCAGACTCGACGAGATGCGGATGCAGCCGATGCGCTCGGGATTGGCGCCGTCGCCGGCGAGGTTGTAGTTCGCGCCGATCGCGATCGCGACCTCATCGAACGCCGACGAGCCCTGCTTGATGTCGAAGTACTGGGCCGTCGAAAACCAGTCCTCGGCGATGTTGAGTCCCGGCGATCGGTTCCAGAGGATGACCAGGCGATCCGCGTCCTTATAGGGCAGCGGTTCGAGCAGCAGCGCACGAAGCACCGTGAAGATGCCGGTATTGACGCCAATGCCGAGCGCCAGCGACAGCACGGCGGTCGCGGCGAAGGCCCGATGCTTGGCCAGCCCGCGGAGCGCGAAACGGATGTCGGCTGTCACAACCTCCGTCCCCCCAGCAACCTCCGTCCCCGCCTCACGGCTCTCCGAGGGGACGGAGGTTGCCGGGGGGACGGAGGTTGATGTCGGTGTTCACCTCGCCCGCTGCCTGCTGGAGGACAGTCATTCGGCCGGATGATATCGCGAACGGCGGCGGCGTCATCGGCGCCGGCTTGCCCGTGAGGCGCTGATAGATCACGAGCGCAGCCAGGTAGGTGGCCTCGGGCGACGGGTGAAAGTTGTCTGGACCGTACAACGCGATGCGGACGTCGCGCCGCCAGACGGCGCGCCACGCCTCGCCGACCGGCAGCAAGAGCCCGCCAACGTCGCGAGCTGCCATCTCGTACGATCTCTTCACACCGTCGAAGTCGCCGCGCCGGCCCGCCGACGGCCACACCATGTAGAGCGCCGTTCTGGCGCCGACGCGCCGAATCTCCGCGTCGAACTTCCGCGTGTACTCGCGCAACAGCACCCGCGATTCCTGCAGCGCGGACGGCCCCTGCTGCAGGATCACCGTATTCCATCCGCCGCGCGCGATGGCTTTCGCCGCGTCGCCGCGGTTCCAGTGATCTTCGAGGCTGAAGTCCGGGAACGCCACCGCGTCGCAGTCCACACGCGGACCGCTCGTGCGAGCCAACGTCTCGATCATGCCCGGCAGGTCGTTCGACGAGGTGAGGCTGTTGCCGATGAAAAGCACGCGGATCGCTGCCGGCTGCGCGCGAACGCTGCTCGCGAGGAACGCGACGGCGAGAACGGCGACAATCCTGCCAGCGCTCCCGAGACCGACGTGGGGTCCGCCTTTGGGCGGACCTACCAGGTCCGGCTGAAGCCGGACCCCACGACTGTTGAAGCTTGACGTCACTCCGCTCGCAGCGCGGCAGTCGGCTCGAGCGCGGCCGCGCGGCGGGCAGGCACCCAGCACGCCACGGCGGCGATGGCGAAGAACAGCGCCGTGATGGCGGTGAAGGTCAGCGGATCGGTCGGCGTCACGGACACCAATAGCGAGCGCAATAGTCGGGTGACGGCCAGGGCCGCGAGCAACCCGAGGGCGACACCGGCGAGACTGAGCCGGAGTCCTTCGCCGATGATCAGTTTCAGAATGCTCCGCCGCTGCGCGCCCAGAACGACGCGCAGACCGATTTCCGCCGTGCGCTGGCGCACCACCGTGGCCAGCACGCCGTAGAGGCCGATGGCGGCCAGCACGCCGGCGACGATAGCGAAAATGCCGATCAGCACGACGGCAAAGCGCGTCGGCGCGACCGACTTGTCGACGAACGCCGTCATCGGCTGCATCTCGCCGAGAGGGACTTTGGGATCGATCTCCGCGATCGCCGCGCGCACCGCCTGGCCGATCGACTCCGGCGGCCCGGACGTGCGAATCGCCCAACGGTTGGCGGACCCTGGGCCGAAAAAGCCTTCCACGAAGAAGATGCCTTCACGGCCAGGCTCGACGAGCGTCTCGTGGCGCTGGTGCGCCACCACGCCGATCACCTCCACTTTTTCGTTCTGCGGCGCGTTCGGACCGCCCCCTCGCAGGTTACGCACGAGCAGCGTGCGGCCGACCGCGGACGCGCCCGGGAACGCCCGCGCCGCGAGCATGTCGTCGACGACCACGGCTTTCGTCGTGGTCACGTTGTCTTCCTCGGTGAACGTGCGTCCGGCCACGACTCGCGTTTTCATCGTCTCGAAAAAGCCGGGCCGCACGTTGAAGAAATTCGCTTGGCGGAAAGCCGACGGATCCGACGCGCCCGCCGCTTCGGTCGCCCACGGAATGTTCGCGCTGCCGCCATCGAGCGGCATCGGGGCGGCGGCGGTGACGTTGAGCACCCCAGGGATGGCGCGAAGCCGATCGGTGGCCTGGCGCACGAACGCCGCTCGCTCCTCGTCCTGGCGCTGCGGCGCCTGGAGCACGAAGGTCAGGACATTCGACGGGTCGTAGCCGGCGTCCACCTGCTGCAGCGCGATGAAACTGCGCACCATCAAGCCCGATCCAATCAGCAGCACGAACGACAGCGCGACCTCGACGACCACGACGCTGTTGCGGAGCACGCGCCCGGCGCGCAGACCGCTCGGTCCGCCGCACAGCCGCAGCACGTCCATCAGGTTCGGCCGCGATGCGCGCAGCGCGGGCACCAGGCCGCAGATCAGCGCCGTCACCAGCGTTGCCGCCACGGTGAACGCCAGGACCGTCGGATCGAGCCGGATCGAGTCAATGCGCGGCAGCTTCGCGGGTCCCATCGCGATCAGCAGATCGATGCCGCTTTGCGCGAGCATCAGCCCTAACGCTCCACCCACGATCGCCAGCACCAGGCTCTCGGTGAGCATCTGCCGGATCAATCGCCAGCGGCTGCCGCCGATGGCCGCGCGAATCACCAGCTCGCGCTGCCGCGCCGAGGCCCGCACGACGAGCAGATTGGCGACGTTCGCGCACGCGATCAACAGCACGAAGCTCACGGCGCCGAACAAGGCGAGGATCGACGTCCGCACGTCGCTGACAAGATCCTCCTGCATCGGCATCACCCGCCAGTGCACGTCCGCCGTCTTCTTCACGGGAAACCGCTCGCGCATCGTCGTCGCGATGGCTTCCGCCTCCGCGCGCGCCTGTTCGAGCGGCACGCCGGGCTTGAGTCGCGCGACGACGCGGAGCGCGCCGGTGTTGCGGGCCGCGGCCTCGAAGTCGAGCCGCGCCGCCGTCCACATGTCCGCGTTCGGATCGATGCCCGTCCTCGGCGGGAACAGTAATTGAAATCCCGGCGCGAGCACTCCGACGACCTCGGCCTTCCCGTTGCCAAACTCGATCGTGCGGCCGACGATGCCGGCATCGCCGCCGAATTTCCGCTGCCAGAACGGATACGTCAGGATGACCATCGACGGGAGCCGCGGCGCCGGCGGTGGCGGCGCGGCGCCGGGCGCGCCGGGCGGGTTGCGCGGCTGGGGTTTGCCGTCCTCCTCGACAAAATGGCGGCCGAGAAACATGCGAGCGCCCAGCAGCGAAAGCAGGTCGGGTGTCGAGGCCATGACTCGCACCTGTTCGAACTCGGTACCCTCGGCGCCGATCGCCACGCGTCCGGGCGGGAACAGACCCGCGACCCCATCGAACGACTTCGCTTCTTCGCGCAGATCCTTGACGTCGGGAATGGGGAACGGAAAATCCATCACGCCGCGCGCGCGCAGCTCGGTCCACAGCAGCACCAGCCGGTTGGGATCGCTGTACGGCAACGGGCGCAGCAGCACGCCGTTGACGATGCTGAAGATCGCGGTGCAGGCGCCAATGCCGAGCGCGATCGTCGCGGTCGCCGTCACGGTAAAGCCCAGGTTGCGGCGCAGCGTGCGCAGGGCGTAGCCAACGTCTTTCATCAGCGAATCCATCGGCGTCCTTTCGGGATCACGGCCGGGTCGGGCCGAGCACGTTTGGTGCCCGAAACCGGCGACTCTAACGTGTTGAACGCATTAGATGGATGGGGCGTTGGTCGATGCTGGCTGTCCGGCTGTGGGACGAAGCATCCCACTCATGAACAGCCCGGCCAGTCAGCGAGCAGAATGGCGTCTGTTCAGACCTTCGAGTTCGATCAGCCGGGCATAATACCGTTCGTGCCCGAGCCGTCTCGCCCGAAGCGCCGCGCGTTGCTCGTCGAGGACGACGCCGCGATCCGCGAGGTGGTGCGGTTTCATCTCGATCTCGCCGGCCTGGAAGTGACCGAAGTCGGCGACGGCCGGCGCGCGCTCGATCTCGGACGCACGACACGCTTCGATCTGATCCTGCTCGACGTCATGCTGCCGGGCGTGGACGGCATCACGCTGTGCCGTGCGTTCCGAGAATCGGGCGCGAACACCGCCACATCGATTCTGATGCTCACGGCCAAAGACTCGGAGTCCGACAAAGTGGTGGGACTCGAGAGCGGCGCGGACGACTACCTCACCAAACCGTTCGGGACGCGTGAGCTCGTGGCGCGGGCGATGGCGCTCCTGCGGCGTCACGATCGGCTGACCGGCGAGCCCACCGAACCGACGCGGTTCATCACGCGCCACGATCTCAAGATCGATCTCGACAAGCGCGAGGTGACCGTCCGGGGAACGCCCATCGAAGTGACGAAACAGGAGTTCGACCTGCTACGGCTGTTCATGACCCACGCGGGAATCGTCTTCAACCGCGAAGCGCTGCTGGCGAGAGTGTGGGGCGGCGACACCTACGTGACCGATCGCACCGTGGATACGGTGGTCAGCCGCCTGCGCCGGAAGATCGAAGTCGATCCGCAGGATCCGGAATTGATCCTGACCGCCTGGGGCGTGGGCTACAAGTTCGTGGACGCGCCTTGATGGCGTTTCACGCGGAACACGCAGAAACCGCAGAATCAACTACCGCTCGTCCTGAGCGTGTCAAAGGACGAGCTCGTGGTTCGACACGCTCACCACGAGCGTGTTTATTTCTGCGAGCTCTGCGAGTTCTGCGTGGGCCGTTCGTCGGTCGCTGACGCGCGCGGCAACCTGATCGTGAACACGGTGTGTCCCGGCCGGCTGGCGACCGCCAGCGTCCCGCCGTGCCGCTCGACGATCGCCCGCGAGATGGACAGCCCCAGTCCGCTGCCGCCGGATCCATTCGCCCTCGACGAATCGACCTTGTAGAACCGTTCGAACACGTGAGGCACATGGTCGGGCGGAATCCCCTCGCCTGAGTCCGCGACGCTGAGCGCGACCGTGTCCTCGTGGAGCGTCGCTGCGAGCGCCAGCGTCCCGCCGTCGGGGGTGTGACGGAGGCCGTTCGCAAAGAGGTTCTCGACCACTTGCTCGATCCGATCCGGATCCGCCACCATCTGGTCCGCCGTGGACGGGACGTCAATCTGCACCTGGATCCGCCGGCGCTCGATCTCCGGCTGGTGCCGCCGCACGACATGCTCGAATACGCGCTTCGTCGCGAACACCCGCAGGTCGAGATGGACGACGCTGTTTTCGAGCCGCGCGAGGTCGAGCAGATCCTTCACGATGCGATCGAGTCGAAGCGTTTCCCGCTCGAGCGTCGCGAAGTAGCGCTCCCGTGTCTCGCGATCCAGCGAAATGTCCTCCGCCCGCAGCGTCTCCACGTAGGTGCGCATCGCGGTCAGCGGCGTCTTCAACTCGTGCGACACGTCAGCGAGCATCTGCCGGCGCAGCCGATCGGATGTCCGCAGCGCCTCGTCTCGGACGGCCAGTTCCTCCGCCATCCGATTGAACGCCGCCGCGACCTGCGCCACCTCGTCGCCACCGGTCGCCGGCGCGCGAGCCGTGAGGTCGCCGGATCCAAGCTGCACGCTCGCCTGCTGCAGCAACTTCAGGCGCCGGCGGGCCGGCTCGAAGATGATCGCCGCCGCCAGAATGGTCAGCAGCACCAGGAGCGCCGTGCCCGGAATCGACGCAATGCGATCAATGTCCCTACCGGGCCCGCGAGGCCCGCGGGGCGCCGGGCCTGGCGGAAGGACCACCATCGCCCTCAACACGCCGCCGGTCTGGATCGGCGCCGTTACGAACGGGATTGGCACCCGCGGCGCGTCGGCAGGGTCGCCGGAACCGGCCAGCAGCGTGTCGACATAGCGGCGCATGTCGCGGGCCAGCGGCGTCGATCGGTTCGACGCCAGAGTCCCGTCTCTCATCACGACGTAAATCGGCTGCGCCTGCGCGTACTCGCGTTTCAAGTACTCGTCGACATCTGCTTTCGAGTTTTGATTCAGCAGAGCGGTCACGTCCGCGGCCACGATCGCGACCACGGCGTTCGGCGATCGCCCGCGCACGGGCGATCGCATGCGAACTGCGTTCGAGACGAAGCCCTGAACGACGATCAAAAAGACGACGAACAGAACGAACGTGAAGCCGAAGCGGAAATAGAAACTCCGGTACCAGCGGACGGGCTCGGGGGACTCAGGCACAGCTGGATGTTATAAGCGGTTTCAAAACCGCTCACACGGAAACGCCGATCTGGAAGCTCGCCGTGAAGCCGCTCGACGCACTCCCGCTCGGCGTGACGAGCTCGGCGTTGAGGCTGTCGGCGAAGATGCCGTCCGAGGCGTTCGACATGGGGTTGGTGCCGCGTCGAGCGTAGACGCCTTGCGTGTGCACCGAGTTGTTGACCGATTCGGGGAACGCGATCTGCGTTGCCTTCACCGAACGCCCGTTGAGGACAACCTCGACATGGATGTGCGTCGCACGCCCCTGGTACCAGCCGGGATAAATCGTCGTGAACGTCACCTCGCCGTTGGCGTTCGTGGTTTGAATGCCGCGCAGGAACGTCGCGGCGGTCTGGCTGCCGTACTCCGAGTAGTCGCCCGCGGCGTCCACGTGCCAGATCTCGACGTTCGCGTTCGCCACCGGTGCGCAGTTCGCGTTCGCGTTCACAACCTTCATCGTGAGCGTCAACGCCGTGCCCTGCCGGTCTTCGCGAACATCGCTCCGGAACATGTCCCTCAGCGACGGATACGGGCCAATCGTTTCCGTCGGCGTGACCGCGCAGGCGGCGCCAGTGGTGCCGGTCGAGGTCGAGGACGAAGTTGACGTCGGGTTGGTCGGCGAATCTCCACATCCAAGCGCAACGGCCGAGCCGGCGGCCCCGAGAATTGCAATGGCTTCGCGTCGTGTCAGTTTCTTGCTCACCATGAGTGGCTCCTTGAAGCCCCATCCGGGGCTTCGAGGATTCCACCAGAAACATGTTGTGAAAGTGTGGCGGGCGGTTCAAAAGGACATGGCGGGGCGGTCCGCGGGGCGGTCCGGCGACGCCGCGTGCGCCCGGTGCCTCGAGCACCGGCCGACCGTACCGCGGAGGATGTACTCCTGGTACACCCCTCCGGGCGGCGCGGCCGGAGCCAGTTGCACGGGACTGTTGACGAACCCGAGCGCCTCGTTCGGCAGCGGTATCGCCGCCAGCCGGCATTCGTCGGTCGCCAGCTGGCCGCTGATGCGGCATAGCGTGGCACGCTCAACACCGGTGGGCATCGGGAGCCAATCCGGTTTGCTGCCGGCGGTCGCGAGTTTCATGAACGTGGCCCACGCCGGCACGGCAACCGTGGCGGCAAACGCTTCGTTCATGATGCGGGACGGCGTGTCGAAACCGAACCACACGCCGGCCGCCAGGTGCGGCGTGTAGCCGATGAACCAGACGTCGCGAAAATCGTCGGTTGTGCCGGTCTTGCCGGCGGCGGGCAGCTTGAACCCGAGGGCGCGCGCCTTCGAGGCTGTGCCGCGCTGGATGACATCTTCGAGCATGCTGGACATCATGAACGCGGTCTCGGGCGTCACCGCCCGGCGCTCCGTCACGCGGCCCTGCCAGAGGACCGCGCCCGAGCGATCGTCGACGCGCCGCACGAACATCGGCTCGGCGACATTTCCCTGGTTGGCGAACGCCGAATACGCGGACGTCAATTCCAGGAGAGTGAGCTCGCCGGTCCCGATCGCGAGCGACGGCACAGGGGCCAGCGCCGACGTGATGCCCAGCCGGCGCGCATAGTCGATGGTCGTGGCCACGCCGATCGTCTGCATCAGCTGCGCGGCGGCCCGGTTGCTCGACACGGCCAGGGCGCGGCGCAGCGTGTAGGTCTCGGCGCTGCCATGCTCGTCCTTCGGCAGCCAGGGACCGCCCACCGCCGCAATCCGGTTCGTGAGATTGCCGATCACCGAGCCGGGCGAATGGCCCTGCTCGAGCGCCGCCGCGAACACCAGCGGCTTGAACGCAGACCCGGGCTGCCGGCGCGCCTGCGTGGCGCGGTTGAACCGGCTCTCGTGAAAGTCGCGGCCGCCGACGAGCGCCAGCACGTAGCCGTTCATCGGGTCGATCGACACGAGCCCGGCTTCGAGCGGCTCCTGATGATCGCGGCGCTGGTAGGCCTTCGTCGCTTCCAGCGCGCGGATGCGATCGGCCACGGCTTCCTCGGCGGCGCGCTGCAGATCCGGCGCGAGCGTCGTATAGATGCGCAGCCCGCCGCCATAGAGCTGATCGGCGCCGAAGCGCTTCAGCATCTGCCGCCGAATCTCCTCCTTGAAATACAGACCGCAGAACGCGCCGTCGGCGGTCGACGCCCCGCCTTCCCCGCGTTCGTCGTGATCGGGCGGCTCGACGGTGAGCGCCGCGTTCTCGAGCTCGCGCGCGTCGCTGGCCGTCAGCTGGCCGCTGTCGCGCATGGCGCGCAGCACCAGGTTGCGGCGCTTGACCGCGCGCCCGGGCGCTTCGCGGAGCGCGTACGCCGAGGGCGACTTGATGACGCCGGCCAGCGTGGCAGCCTCGACAACCGTCAGGTCAGCCGCGCTCTTTCCGAAATAGCCTCGAGCCGCCGCCTCGACACCGTAATAGCCGTCGCCGTAGTACACGCGATTGATGTAGGCCTCGAGAATCTTTGACTTCGTGAACCGCCGCTCGATCGCGATGGCCATCTGCATCTCACGGATCTTGCGCTTGAGCGTGCGCTCGCGGGTCAGCGCATCCAGGCGGACCAGCTGCTGCGTGATGCTGCTGCCGCCCTGGACGACCCGCCGCGCGCGAACGTCCGCCCATGCCGCTCCCATCACGCGGATGAAGTCAACGCCATGGTGACGATAAAAGCGCTGATCTTCGATTGCGAGCACCGCGGCGATCATGTGCGGCGAGACGCGGTCGAGCGGAACGTCGGTCCGCCGCTCGCTGAAGAACCTGAATACGGGGCGATCGTGCAGGTCGAAGACGATGGACGTTTGAGGAGCGGATTCGAGCGTGATGCTCGCGGCGACCGACGCCGCGGCAGTGGTGAACGGATAGGTTGCCAGCCCCGCGAGCGCGACCATGAGCCCGACAATGCTGCACAGTCGACGGCGTCGCGTCATCATCCCCCTCGCTGTACTCAAACAGCAACGTGCATGCCGCAGGGGATCTGAACGGTTAGGACCTTAGCGAATGGCTTGGATGGCTTCGCGCAGTTGGGCGTCGGTCAGATACGGCGCGGGGCCGAGACGCAGGACGTCGCCTCGGCAATCGGTGTACACGCCGCGGTCGCGCAGCGCCTGCGACAGGACGTCGGCACGCGCGCACCGGAGCGCGAGAAAGCCTGCGCGGCGGTCGTCCACCATCGGCTCGACGCGCGCCACGGCGGGATCGATGTCGAGCGACTCGAATGCGCTCTTCAGCAGCCCGACCTGGTGGCGGCTGATCTCGCGCAACCGCTCAGGGGTCAACGCGTGCTCGACGTGGAAGGCAAACACGGCGGCCGCGCGATAGTGCGACACCGGGTCGTAGGTCGCGCCCGCGAACCGCGCAGCTCCGTCGCCGTAGTCGATCCTGCCGGTCCCCTCGACGGGCCGCGCACGCGTCGCGAACTCGGAGAACCAGCCGCTGAGCACCGGACGCAGCTGACATCCGGGCGGCACGCGCAGAAAGCAGTTCCCCTCGCCGAGCTGACAGGTACTTGTAGCCGCCGCCGGTGACGAAGGCGCCGCCGAGCCCGAGCGTCGTGATGTCGAAGGGCACCACGTTCAGGTGGTGGTACGCGTCAACGAGCAAGGTGGCACCGCGCAGGCTGCACGCGCGCGCCACGATGTCGAGGCCGGGCACGATCTCGGCTGTCTCGAACAGCACCGACGACACAAGGACACACGCCGTGCGATCGTCGACCGCCGCTGCCAGGCGTTCGGCGAGCGTGTCGGCAGGCCGCGCCGCAACTTTTACGATCTCGAGACCTTCCTCGGCAAGACGATCGAGCTGCCGCCGGATGGTGTGGAACTCGCCGTCGGAGGTCACGAGCTTCGGGCGTCGAGCGAGCGGCAGCGCGGACAGCAGGCGCGTGACGAGCTCGTGCGTGTTCTGCCCGAGCGCGATGTCGCCGTCGGCGCCGTTCAGCAGCCGCCGAAACCCCGCCTGCACGCGCGCCGCCTGCTCGGCCGCACGTTCCCACTTCGCATCTACGAACTCCGCCGCATCCAGCCACGCCTGCTGCTGGGCCTCGAACCCGACATCGGGCCACGCCTGATGCGAGTGGCCGGTGAGCAGGAGGCGCTCGGCGACGCGGAAGCGACTGTAATGCTGCGACAGTGGCGGCGTCATTTCAGAGTTCAGATTTCAGAGTTCAGATTGATTTCAGATTGTGATTTCGTGATTGGTAAATCTCCAATTCAATCTGAACTCTGAACTCTGAAATCTGACATGTCAGAGCTGTGCCCGTATCGCCCAAAGATCCGGGAAGATCGGCCGGCCGACCGTTTCGCGCAGATACGCGGCGCCGGCCGAACCGCCGGTGCCCGGCTTGACGCCGATCGTTCGCTCGACCATTTTTGCGTGCCGATACCGCCACTCCTGCACGCCCTCGTCGAGATCGACGAGCCGTTCGCACAGCTCGGCGTTCTTGGTGTCCTTCCGGTACACCTCAACCAGGGTCTGCTGCAGCTCCGCCGACGGCTCCAGCGGCGCGACCACGTCGCGGGCGAGAAGCGTGTCCGGCACGCTGTATCTCTCCCGGGATAGATACCGCAGAAAGCCGTCCCACAGCGTGGGTTCGTGATACCTGCGCTCGAGCGCCACGCGCGCGCGGCTTCCCTCTGGAAAGCGTTTGATCGCCTGTTCGGATTTCACGCCGAGCAGGAATTCGATCTGGCGAAACTGATCGGACTGAAACCCGCTCGCCGCCTCCAGCCGCTGCCGGAAACTGAAGAACTCGAGCGGCGTCATGGTTTCCAGGATGTCGAGCTGCGCGACCATCACCTTGAGAATCGTCAGGATCCGCTTGAGGGTGTGCTGGGCCTTGTGCGGCTCATCGTCTTCGAGCAGCCGGCGCACGCGATCGAACTCGTGCAGCAGCTCTTTGAACCACAACTCGTAGACCTGGTGGATGACGATGAAGAGCATCTCGTCGTGTTCGGGCCCCTCCGACCGCGGTTGCTGCAGCGACAGCAACTCGTCAACTTTCAGATAGCTGCTGTAGGTGACGGCCGCCTGTGAGTACGTCTCAGACATTGCTCTATGACTTTTCTCCGGTGAACCGGAATTCGAATCGCGGCGTGTAGCGCTCCACCGACTTGTACGGCCCGGGCCACGGGAGCGGGTAGCCGAGCATCCACGCGGCGTGTCGCGTCCAGTACGGGTCGAAGATGTGCGCCCGCGCGAGCAGGCACAAGTCGGCGCGCCCGGCGGCGATGATGGTGTTCACATCCATGTACGACGAAATGTTCCCCACCGCCATTGTCGCCATCCCCACTTGATGGCGGATCCGATCGGCGAACGGCGTTTGAAACAGCCGGCCGTAGACGGGGCGTTGGTCCGCCACCGTCTGTCCCGCCGAGACATCGACGACGTCGCAGCCGTGCGCCTTCAACAGGCGCGCAACCTCCACGGCATCCTCGGGCCCCATACCGCCGGGCGCCCAGTCCACGGCGCTGATGCGCACGCTCATCGGCTTCCCGGCGGGCCACGCGGCGCGGCAGGCGTCGAACACTTCGAGCGGGAATCGCATCCGGTTTTCCAATGCGACCGCCGTACTCGTCGGCGCGCGTGTTCGTCAGCGGCGAGATGAAGGACGCGAGCAGATAGCCGTGCGCCATGTGGATTTCGAGGAGATCGAAGCCGGCCTCGTGCGCGAGCTCTGCCGCCCGAGCGTAGTCGGCCACGGCGCAGTCCATGTCCGCGCGGGTCATCGCGCGCGGCACCGGACTGCGATCTGGAAAGAACGGAATCGGCGACGCCGAAACCAGCGGCCATCGATCATCGGGGTCAGGCAGCGGCTCGTTGTCCGCCACCCACAGTTGCTGCGTCGCCCCTTTTCGGCCGGCATGTCCAAGTTGGATGCCGATCGCCGCCGGCGTTTCGCGATGGACGAAGTCCACGATCCTCTTCCATGCGGCCGCGTGTTCCGGACGATAGAGGCCCGCGCACCAGGGCGAAATGCGCGCGTCACGCGACACATCGGTCATCTCCGCCATGACGAGCCCGGCGCCCCCCATCGCGCGGCTTCCGAGATGAACGAGATGCCAGTCGCCGATCGTTCCATCGTCTGCCACGTACTGGCACATCGGCGAGACGACCACGCGGTTCGGCAAGACGAGATCGCGCAGCCGGAACGGCGTGAACATCGGAGGGGGGATCGAGATCGCAGGGCGGCCGGTTTGCAGCTCCGCCTGACGGGCGACATGTTCGTCCACCCGCGCGAGAAACTGCGGATCGCGGGCGCGCAGATCCTCGTGCGTGATGCGCAGCGACCGCGTCAGCAGCGAGAAGACAAACTGAACAGCGTCGAGCGACAGGTAGCGTTCCGTGTCCTCGAACCACTGCAGCGACGCCTGCGCGGCGCGCTGCAGGCTCTCGACCAGCGGTCGCCGGCGCGCCTCGTACGCGCGGAGCGCGGACGGGATGTCGGTCACGCTGACCAGCGAGTCGCGCAGGGCGACAGCATCTTCCATGGCCATCCGCGTTCCCGATCCCACGGAGAAGTGCGCTGTGTGTGCGGCATCGCCGAGCAGCACGACGTTGCCGCGCTCGGTTGCCCCGTACCACGGCTCGGTGCGAACGGTCGGAAACTGCCGCCAGATGCTGCGATTCGTGATCAGCCGATGTCCGTCCAGCTTCTCGGCGAACAGTCGTTCGAGAAACGCTGCCGTTTCCGCCTCCGTGGCGCGGTCCATCCCCGCGGCCTTCCACGTCCGTTCGCCGCATTCGACGATGAACGTTGAGCGATCGGGGCCGTACTGATACGCGTGCACGCGCCAGAGACCGTGATCGTGGTGCTTGAAATAGAACGTGAATGCCGGAAAGGGCTTCGTGGTGCCGAGCCAGACGAAACGATTCGGACGCAGATCGATGGTCGTGGAGATGCGAGTCTGTAGAAGCTGACGGACCGTGCTGTTGCTGCCGTCCGCGGCGACGACCAGATCGACGTCACGCAGCGCGTCCAGGCTCGACACCTCGCGCTCGAACAGCAGCTCGACGCCGGCCGCACACGCCTGCTCCTGCAGGACGCGCAGCAACGTGTGGCGGCTCATGCCGCTGAAGCCGTGTCCGGTCGACGTGATGCGCTCGCCGCGATAGTGGACCTCGATGTCGTCCCAGTGCACGAGGTGGCGCGCGATGCCGCTGTAGGCGTCGGAGTCGGCGCCGGCGATTCCAGCCATGGTCGCGTCCGAGAACACCACGCCGAAACCGAACGTATCCTCTGCCCGGTTGCGTTCGATGACGCGGATCTCGTGTCGCGGGTCGGCTTTCTTCATCAGCACCGCGAAATACAAGCCGCCCGGCCCGCCGCCCACGCACGTGATCTTCATTACTGGAACTTCGGCGGCCGCCTGGCGACGAACGCCTCGTACGCTTCGCGGAAATCGGGCTGCGACATCAGCGCCGCCTGGATCTGCGCCTCGGACTCCAGCGCCGACGACAGGTCGAGGCTCGCCTCGCGATTGAGGGCCTCTTTCGTGATCGCCAGCGCGCGCGCTGGTCCGCGGGCCAAGAGCCCGGCGAACGCCGTCGCCGCCGTGAGCGCTTCGCTGTCGGGCACGACGCGGTTGTACAGGCCGATCCGGAGCGCCTCGTCGGCGGTGATGAAGTCGCCGGTCATCAACAATTCGGCGGCGCGGCCGGCGCCGACGATGCGAGGGAGGAGCCACGCCGCGCCCATATCGGCGCCAGAAAGGCCAACCTTCGTGAAGAGGAACGCGATCTTCGCCGACACCGCGGCAATCCGGACGTCGCACGCGCTTGCGATCACCGCGCCGGCGCCGGCGGTCGTCCCGTTCAGCGCCGCCACGACGGGCTTCGAACACTGGCGAATCGCGAGCACGAGATCGCACGTCATCCGCGTGAACTCGAGCAGGCCGCGATCGTCCCGCTGGAACAACTTGCCGATGATGTCGTGGACGTCGCCGCCGGAACAGAATGCCTTGCCCGCCCCGGTCATGACGACAACCCGGACGCCTGGCTCGGAATCCAGCGCCCGAAACGTACGCAGCAGTTCCTCGTAGACCTCGAAGGTCAGCGCGTTCAGCCGATCGGGACGATTGAGCGTGATCGTCGCGATTCCGGTGGTGGTGTCGAGTGAGTAAAGAAACGACTCCGGCGTTGTCACGGCAGCACCGCCGTCGCCTCGATCTCGACGCTGGCGTTCTTGTCGAAGAGCGCCGAGACCTCGACCAGCGCCATCGCCGGATAGTGCGATCCGAGGTGGCGCCGCCAGACGTCACGTAGCGCCGGACGGCTGTCGCGGTAGCGATCCATGCTGGTCACGTACACAGTCATGCGCACGATGTGCTCCGGCTGCCCGCCAGCCGCGTGCACCACGATCACCACGCGCGCAAGCGCTCGCTCGAACTGCTCGGTGAACCCGTCGCTCCCGGCGAGCGCGCCTTGGTCGGTTCCGATCTGACCGGCGACGAAGAGCAGCCGTCCTGCCGCCGGCGTAATCAGACCGTGCGCGAAACCTCGAGGTTTACCGAGCTCCGGCGGATTCACGACCGTGAACGGCTCGCTCACGACTCGATTCCCTTCTCGGCCAGCGCTTCGACAACGGCGTCCGCCAGAATCGAACCCAGCGTCTCGATGATCGCGCGCCCTTCTTCGGCGGTGGCGTCCGCCGGGAAGCCGAAATAGGCCTCTGCGCCGCCGGCAGCCGTGAACGTCGCCTGCCCGCTTCGGATCGCATCGACCAGAGAGCGTGGATTGGGAGGGAGCGTGGCCATCACATCGGCACGCACAAGATCGGGGTGCTCCGCCAGGACGATCGAGGTTTCATACCGCCCGGCGTGACATGCGCCGCTGCGAAACTCCGGTGTCAGCATCTCGGCCCAGCGGCGCTTCGTCAGATCCGGGAACACAACGACCGCTTCGTCGTCGTGGCTCCCGGACGCGGCGCGCCGCAGCGCGCTCACGTGAGCCGGATCGTGATGCGCGTTGGCAATGGCCGTGACGCGTATTCCATGTGCCGCGAGGCTCTGCACGACTCCGGTCACGACCATTGTCGTCGTCTCCGGAGGCACGTGGAGCGTGCCGGCGAACTCCGACGCGAACGGCGCGGGCGCAATCGTCATCGCGGGCAGCAGCAGCACGTGAAGCCCGCGCGCGGCCAGCCGGGCGGCGCCGGCGCGCGCCATGGCTTCCGCGATAATCACGTCGGTGCCGAGCGGCAGATGCGGTCCATGCGCCTCGATGGCGCCAGCCGGAAGCACCGCCACGGTCCGCGCCGCCGGCAGGTCGCGCACCGCCGGCCACGTCAGCGACGCCAATGAGTGAACCGGCACGAAACGAGTTTAATCTAGCGTTGTGAGCGCGTCGCATCCAAACACGCTCGTGACCATCCCCGTCCGACTGAACCTTGCGAGCTATCTGCTCGACGCCCGCGTCGCGGAGGGGCGCGGTGATCGGATCGCCATCCGCACCGATGGGCGCACGTATTCGTACGCCGATGTCGCGCGGCGCTCCGCCCAGTACGCGCACGTGCTGGCGGCCGACGATGTGCGGCCGGAAGAACGGGTGATCGTGGCGCTGCCGGACGGCGTCGATTTCGTCGCCGCGCTGTTTGGCATCCTGCGGCGCGGCGCGGTCGTCGTCATGGTGAATCCGGACACCACGCCGGACCTTCTTCGCTACTTTTTCGAATACACGAGAGCGACCGCGGCATTCGTCGCCGCCCCACGACTCGAACTCTTCCAGCAACAGTCAAGTGGACTTCCGTCCGCGGAGCGACTCTATCCGGTCGGAACCGCCGAGCTCTCCGACCACCTGGAGGCGCAATCCACCGAATTCGAACCCTTTGATTCCCATCGAGACGATGCGGCGATCTGGCTGTTCAGCGGGGGCACGACGGGGCGTCCCAAGGGCGTCGTGCAAACACATCGTTCGTTCGTCAACACGACAGCGTTGTATGGCCACGGCGTGCTCAACGTCGGTCCGGACGACGTGACGATCGCGGTGCCCAAGCTGTTTTTCGGCTACGCCACCGGATCGAATGTGTTCTTTCCGTTCTCGGTCGGCGCGTCGTGCGTCCTGTTTCCCGAGCGCTGCACGGCCGACGTATTGTTCGCGCAGATCGCGCGACACCGGCCGACGATCCTCATCAACGTGCCGACGATGATCCAGCAGATGGTGTCCCATGCGGACGCGGCGTCAGCGGATCTGTCGAGTCTGCGTCTCGCGACATCCGCGGGTGAGCCGCTGCCGCTCGAACTCCACGATCGGTGGATGCGCGCGTTCGGCGTCGACCTGCTCGACGGCCTTGGCACCGCAGAGATGTGGCACATCTTCATCTCCAATCGCCCGGGCGACGTCGTGGCCGGAACGCTCGGACGCGTCGTCCCCGGCTTCGAGGTCAAGCTGTGCGACGCGGACGGCCGCGAAGTCGCCGACGGCGAAATCGGCGCGCTCTGGGTGAAGGGCGAGTCGCGGGCGATCGGTTACTGGCGGCAGATGGACGACACGATGCGCGTCTTTCGCGGCGAATGGTGCGTGCCGGGCGACATGCTGCAGCGGAACGCGGATGGCGCCTTCACGTACTGCGGTCGATCCGACGACCTGTTGAAGGTGCACGGCCGGTGGCTGGCGCCAAGCGAGCTCGAGAACTGTCTGCTGGCCCATCCCGCCGTCCGCGAAGTCGCCGTCGTCGGCGCAGCCGACAGCAACGGGCTCGTCAGCGCGTGCGCGTTCGTCGTCTCCGAATCCGCCTCGCCGGAGCTTGCGGACGAACTGAAGGCCTTCGCCCGGTCAAGACTGGATCACTACAAGTCGCCCCGTGACGTGGTCTTCCTCGACACGATGCCGCAGACCCATCTCGGCAAGGTAGATCGCGGCGCGCTGGCCAAGATGCGCCGATGATGGGGTCAGACCCCAATTCGCTGTTTCCTTCGGGAAAACGAGCGATCCTGGGGATCTGGCGGCCGAAAAGGCCAAATTGGGGTCAGACCCCCAGTCCCCCGGGCCAGAGGGCAACCGATCAGCCCGGGGTCAGACCCCATTGTCCTCGGACGGGGACGCAGGGGCTGCTTGTCGTCTTTTCCCCGTCAGTTTCGATCAATTATCAGTGGGGTTTTACAGGCAATGAGTGCAACACTCGCGACAGCAGCTACCGCTACTACCGACGACAGTGTCGTGGCCGACACCCTGTTCGACACTCTGTACGCTGAACTGCATCGGCTCGCCCGCCGGGAACTGAACCGACGAGGACGTTTCGGGGGGCTCGGCGTGACGACGCTGCTGCACGAGGCCTATCTCTCGATCTCCGGCAGGGAAGGGGCCGTCTTCGTCGATCGCGCGCGGTTCATGGCCTACGCCGCCCGGGTGATGCGCGGCTTGATCATCGACGACGTCCGGCGCCGGCGGTCGCAGAAGCGCGGCGGGCTGTTCGAGATCACCTCGCTCGGCACCGACCACGCGGAGAGCGTGGCCGACGCGCAGGAGCTGGTCCGGATCGGCGATGCGCTCGACGAGCTCGCGCAAGGTCGAACCGGATCTCGCCGAGATCGTCGATCTGAAGTTCTTCTGCGGCTTCTCCTTCGCCGAGATCGCGGCCATGCGCGGCGTGTCGGAGCGGACGGTGCAGCGCAACTGGGAGAAGGGCCGCATCTATCTGCACCACGCGATCGCGGACGCGCGCTCGATCGTCGTGAGGCCTCATGCCGCCACTCAGCCCTGAACGCTGGCGCGCCGTCAGTCCGTACCTGGACGAGGCGCTCGAGATCGCCACGCGAAGACCGCGCGGCCTGGCTGGCGTCCATTCGCGCGCGCGACGCGGCGCTGGCCGCCGATCTGCAGACGCTGCTCGCCGAGCACGACGTCGTGCACGAGTCGCACTTTCTGGAACGTGCGGTGCCGCTGCCCTCGCGCGCGGCGACTGACGCTGTCGCTGGCGGGACAGATGCTCGGCGCCTACCGGCTGGTCTCGCGGATCGGTCAGGGCGGCATGGGCAGCGTGTGGCTGGCCGAGCGCTGCGACGGCCGCTTCGAGGGACGCGCGGCGGTCAAGCTGCTGAACATCGCGCTGATGGGCCGCGCCGGCGAAGAGCGGTTCCGGCGCGAAGGCAACATCCTCGCCCGGCTCACGCATCCGCACATCGCGCACCTCGTCGACGCCGGCGTGTCGCCGACCGGCCAGCCGTATCTCGTGCTCGAGCACGTCGACGGCCAGAGCATCGACCGCTACTGCGACGAGCACGCGCTGGGCATCGAGGCGCGTCTCCGCCTGTTCCTCGACGTGCTGGAGGCGGTCGCCCACGCGCACGCCAACCTGATCGTGCACCGCGACCTCAAGCCGGCCAACGTGCTCGTCAGCGTCGACGGGCAGGTCAAGCTGCTCGACTTCGGCATTGCCAAGCTGCTCGAGGGCGATGCGCGACTGGACGGTCCGAACGCGGCCGAGACGAGCGCGCTCACCCGCGAGGGCGGCGCCGCGCTGACGCCGGAGTACGCGGCGCCGGAGCAGGTGACCGGCGGACAGGTCACGACGGCGACCGACGTCTACGCGCTCGGCGTGCTGCTGTACGTGCTGCTCAGCGGCCAGCATCCCGCCGGCCCCGACGTCCGGTCGCCCGCCGACGCTGGTGCGCGCCATCGTGGACGTCGAGCCGCGGCGCGTGTCCGACGCCGTGGTCGATCGATACGGAGACGACACGAGACGCTCACGCGTCATGCGGCCCAGTGCGGCACGACGCCCGGCCGGCTGCGCCGGACGCTGCGCGGCGATCTCGACACCATCGTCGCCAAGGCGCTGAAGAAGAATGCAGCGGAGCGCTACGCCTCGGTCACGGCGCTGGCCGACGATCTCCGCCGGTTCCTCAGGCACGAGCCGATCAGCGCGCGGCCGGACACGCTGCGGTATCGGACGGCCACGTTCGTGCGGCGGCACGCGCGGGGCGTGGCGATGTCGGCCGCGGTCGTGCTGCTGCTCGGCGGCTTGACGGCGTTCTATACGAGCCGGCTCGCGACCGAGCGCGACCGCGCGCAGCGGGAAGCCGCGAAGGCCGCCAAGGTGAGCGAGCTGCTGACGGGGCTGCTGACCGGCGCCGATCCGTATCGCGAATCGCGCGACGCCGGAAGAGCCGACCGTCCGCGGCGCTGCTCGACGCGGGCGCCGAGCGGGTGCAGAAGGAGCTCGCCGGACAGCCCGAGCTGCAGGCCGAGATGCTGACGGTGATGGGACGGACTCTATCGGCGGCTCGGCGTCTACGACAAGGCGCAGCCCCTGCTCGAACAGGCGCTCGCGATCGGACGTCCGGTCTTCGGGGCCGAGCACGTCCGGGTGGCGCAGACGCTGAACGACCTCGGCGTCCTGCTCGCGGAGAAGGGCGACTACGCGGCGGCGGAGCGGTAGCCTGGAACAGGCGCTCGCGATGCGGCGCAAGCTGCTCGGCCCGGAGCACGCCGACGTCGCCGTCACGCTCGTGGAGCTCGGACGCGTCTACCAGGATCAGGGATTCAACTGCGCGCGCCGAGCCGCTGCAGCGCGAAGCGCTGGCGATCCGGCGGAAGGTGCTCGGCGACGAGCACCGGGAAACAGCGGTCAGCTTGAGCGATCTCGCCTCGGTGCTGCGGCTGAATGGCGATCTCGCGGGCGCCGAGTCGCTCCTCCGGCAATGTCTGGAGATGAACCGGAAGACGCGCGGCGAGGATCACCGAACACCGGCTCGACCCTGCACGACCTGGCGCTGATCGCGGCGGCCAGGGGCGACTACGCGTCCGCCGAATCGCTGTTTCGCCAGGCGCTGGACGATCAGCCGCAAGACGCTCGGCGAGAGGCACCCGATCGTGGCGATGACGCTCAACAGCTCTCTCGCGCGTGCTGCGCGAACAGGGCGCGTACGACGAGGCGGCGTCCGCGCTGCAGGACGCGCTGAACATCGCGCGTCCCGCGCTCGGCAGCGAGCATCAACTGGTCGCGATCTACACGATCAATCTCGCGTCGGTGCAGCTGGCGCGCAAAGAGCCCGCCGCGGCCGAGGCGCTGCTCCGCGAGGCGTCTGCGGATCCGCCGGCTGTGCGCCCGGGATCGTGCCGAGCCGTCGCCGCACGTTCCCCGAAGACGACTGGAGCGTCGCCGCAACCGAAGAGCCTGCTCGCAAAAGCCACAACGCACTAAGCCTGTCGCCTTCCTCTCTCCAATTCCGATTTTTGAAGTAGGAGGAAGAGAGATGAAGAAATCGACATCAGCCGCGGCGTTCGCCGTGGCGCTCACGATGGCGCTGCCGCAATCCGCTCGCGCCGATCAAATCACACTGCCGCCGATGCCCGGAAACCTGCTGGTGGATGCGGGGCACCAGGCGTTTCACCTCGGTCACGCGTACGGTACGCAGAACTACATCTGTCTGCCGTCGACGACCGGCTTCAGCTGGATCCTGTACGGGCCGCAGGCGACGTTGTTCGACGAGGACGGCGAGCAGCAGATCACACACTTCCTCAGCCCCAACCCCGACGAGAACGGCGTGCCGCGCGCCACGTGGCAGCACTCGCGCGACACCAGCAGCGTCTGGGCATTCGCGATCGAGACGGCTCCCGCGCCCGACCCTGGTTCGATTCTCTGGCTGAAGCTTCAGGTGGTCGGACAGCAGTGACCGGACCGACCGGAGGCGGCAAGCTGGCGCGGACGACGTTCATCCAGCGCGTGAACACCGCCGGAGGCGTCGCTCCCGCGGGATGCGCGGCATCGACCGATGTTGGCAAGAAAGCCCTGGTTCCCTACACAACCGACTACATCTTCTACCGCGAGAAGAACCCCGGCACCTAACCCTAGCGCCTGAAGACCGTGACGGACGCCGTCGCGGTCTTCGTTTGATCCGCGACAGACGTTGCACTGACCGTCACGACCGCGGGGTTCGGCACCGAGTTCGGCGCCTTGTAGACACCGGACGTGCTCACGGTGCCGACCGTGGAATTCCCGCCGGTGATGCCGTTCACCTTCCAGATCACGGCTGTGTTCGACGTGTTCTGCACCGTCGCGGTGAATTGCCGCGTCTGCTTCACGCGAACGGTGGCGCTGGTCGGCGAGATCGTGATGCTGATCGCCGGCGGCGCCGTGACGTTGACGAAGAACGTGTTCGACGTTTCGCCGTCCGGCGTGTTCACGATGACGGGCACCGACGACTTGGCTGTCGGCGCGTTGCCGGTCGCCGTGAGCCTGGTCGACGACACGAAGCTCGTCGCGAGCGCCGCGCCGTCGAACGAGACGATGGAGCCTGCGATGAATCCGGCGCCGTTCACGGTCAGCGTGAAGGTGCCCGTCGGAACGGGCGATGGGCTGACCGATGTGATGTTCGGCAGAGGAATGATGGTCACCGCGGCGGTGCCGGAGGAGGTCGGCGACGCGGTGCTCGTGGCCCGGACGGTCACGACGGCTGGATTCGGGACGACCGACGGCGCGAGGTACTGACCGTTGCTGTCGATCTGCCCGACCACGGTGTTGCCGCCGGCGATTCCGTTGACGCTCCAGGTGACCGTATTCGCTGCGCCCGTGACGGTTGCCGTGAACGTTCGCGTCCGGCTCGCGCGCACGGACGCCGACGACGGGCTCACGCTCACCGTGACGCCGTTCTGGAGCGCGGCGCCGGAGTTCGGATCGATCATCAGCACGGTCGCGTCGACGGCTTCGAAGTTCGACCCGAGCAGCTGGCCGAGCGTGTGCAGGTTGTCGTCGTTCCAGCGCGGATCGGGCTTACCGGAGATGTACCAGGCCGATCCGTTGTCGGCGAGCATGATGCCGTACTTCTTCATCGCGCGCAGAATGACCTGGACGTCGGCTGGATAACGTCGTGATGTTGAAGCTCGCCTTCAGCCGGAAGCGCTCGCCCATCCGCGGATACTGCGTGCCCGTCAGCGACGAGGCGTAGTGCCGCGCGGGCCACACGAATGCGCGCCGCGTCTGCGGCACGGTGAAACGGATCGCGTGTTTGATCTCGCCGCTCAGCACCTCGTCGTAGGTGACCAGCCCCGGCATGATCGGCAGGCCCGCGGCGTCGGCCGACGTCCAGGTCGCCGGGCGCAAGCGCGTTCGATCGCAGGTCGAAGATCGCGCCTGAATCGGCGCTCCAGCTCGACGCTTGCGGAAACGCGCGATAGAGCTCGTACAGGATGCAGTTGTCGACGTCGACGGCAATCGCATGCCGGTCGCCGGTCGCGGCGCTGCCGCCCTCGATCGGCGCGTTCAGCGGAATCGCGTACGGCCCGGGATCGCTCTCGTCCGCAGTAGCAGAAACGACGCCGGGTATTTCGTCTGCGTGCCGGGCACGGTGATGAACGGAATGCCAATCGGTCCGCCGTCCCACATGCCCGCGCCGAAGTCGGCATGGAAGCCGCGGCTGGCGCCGATCGTGTTCACCATGGTCGTCGGAATTGGAGAGCACGGGCAGCGTGTCCACCGGAGTGTTCCAGATGTTGTTGGCGGGCAGCACGGAACAGCCGCCGATCGTCTGCTGACCGTAGGCGTCGCTCGCGAATATGAGTCCAAAGAAAACGAGCGCTGTCGACCGTGTCATCGAACACTCCTGAGTGTGCAGGGTGGTGCAGGACCGAATTTCGGGCGCAACAGTTGTGCCGTTGCGGGTTCGCTCAGAGACGAACCGTCTGCGAACGCGGACGCTCTCCAGCGCCCTACAGGTTCGGCGTGGAGATTACGAAGTTGTGGCGACCAGGAGCGTGTCTGCGTAATGGAACACGCTCCTAGCTACTTTCCGGTGAAGAAATGACCGCTCAGCGAGCTGTTCTGGCCCGATTGCGCGGCCGGCTCGCTGACCGATCGTTTCATTTCTCTCGTTTCTCTATGCGGTGGTCCGCGCATGTGCGAAGGTCGCGATGTTCATCAGATTGTCCGCAATCACACCGAAGCCGACCCAACGGTGCATCCCGTCGACGCCATGATAGCGACAGCGGCGCAAGCCATGACGCCGTTTGAGCGCACTGATGCGACCTTCGCACCCAACGCGCCAACGTTGACCGCGACGGAACCAATGTTGGCGCTCATAGGCACGCCGCGCGGGCGACTTGGGGCCACGACGCGGCAAAATCACGCGTCGGACACCGCGGTCCGTGGCGGCCTGTTCGTTAGCCGCCGAGCTGAAGCCGCGATCACCCGCGGCCAGATCCGGTGCGCGGCCGAAGATCGCCCGATGGCGAACCAATGCCGGCGTCCACAGGGTGACGTCGGCCGGCCGCGCGGCATGGACCTCGTAGGCGGTCACGATCTGATGTTCGGCTTCTTGAATGGTCACCAGGTTCCCGAACTCGGTCGGTTTCGAGATCTTGCCTTTGCGGATTGTCGCGGTGTGCGGTTCGAAGAGGCTCAGGACTTTGTTGGGGACGTGCGTATCGCCGCCCAGCACCCGGGCGCGTGTTTGCGCGAGCACCCGCTGCACCAAGGGGCGCATCTGCCGCAGCTGGTCCTGGGCGCGTTGAAGGATGGGGTGCGTCGTCGCGCCTGCGGTGCGGAGGCGTTGCCGCAGTCGGCGGACCATCGTCGCCGCCTCTCGCTGGACCGCGCGGGCCGTCGCCATCAGCGTGCGATAGCTCTGCACCAAGGCCGTCCGCGTCTTGGGCGATCGCGCTTGATACCCGATGATCAGTACGCGCCGAGTCACGCTCCGCAGCCGATTGCGAATCTGTCCAGGCTGATCGCCCAACGCCGTACTGGCCCGTTGCATCGTGCGGGTCAGCACGCGCACGCCGTCCTGCAACAGCGTGCTGTCGGTTGGATGGTGCACATTGGTTTCTACGACCGTGGTATCGATGCGAAATCGGCGGCCGTGCGTCACCCCCGCACGCTTGGCGACTTCCACGACTTGCCGATGCAGCTGCTCGATGACCTCCGGGCCGAGCGCGCGTGCGATCTTCAGGATCGTCTTCGCGTCGGGCACCTCGCCGGCATCAATGCGCGTAAACATCCGATACACCAGATTGGCGCGCACCTCACGCTCCAGGTCGTCGTAGCTCCAGTCGAACAGATGCTTCAGCATCAGCATCCGGATCACGACCTCCGCCGGCGTCCCGAGCCGCCCGCGGCGCCGGCTTTGCGGCCACCGCGCCTCGAGGCCTTGCGCAACGACCTCGATCACAGCCTCGTCCTCGAGCAGCGTGTCGATCTTGCGCAACCAGTCGGGCCACAATTTGTGCCCATCGGGCAACAGAACTTCGAACAGACTTCGCTCGCGCTGTCGGCGCTGAACCATGCCCGCTCCTTTGGTCAGTCATCGTGCGCGGGCAGTGCTAGTACAGTCAGATCGATCGTCGCAATCGCAGAATCGGCAAAATCGACCGTTTGGTCACGGCCGGCCGTCGGTCATCGGTACCAGTCAGCAACTTACGCGGTCATTTCTTCACCGCGAAGTAGCTACTTCTCAGTGAAGAAATGACCGCTTAAGTCGCTGGCTGGTACAGAGAGCCGGCGGCCGGCGGCGACCAAACGGTCGATTCTACGATTGCGACGATCGATCTCGACGTACTACACTGCCCGCGCGTGATGCATCAAAGGAGCGGGCATGGTTCAGCGCCGACAACGCGAGCGGAGTCTGTTCGAGGTCCTCTTGCCCGACGGTCACAAGCTGTGGCCCGACTGGTTGCGCAAGATCGACACATTGCTCGAGGACGACGCCGTGATTGAGGTCGTCGCGCACGCACTCGAAGCGCGCTGGCCGCAGAGCCGGCGCCGCGGCGGCTCGGGACGCCGGCCGAGGTCGTGATGCGGATGTTGATCTTGAAGCATCTGTTCGACTGGAGCTACGACGACTTGGAACGCGAGGTGCGCGCGAATCTGGTCTATCGGATGTTCACGCGCATCGATGCCGGCGACGTGCCGGACGCCAAGACGATCCTGAAGATCGCGCGAGCGCTGGGACCCGACGTCATCGCGCAGCTGCATCGCCAGGTGGTCGAGGTCGCGAAGCGTGCCGGGGTCACGCACGGTCGGCGATTTCGCGTCGACACCACGGTCGTAGAAACGAACGTCCACTATCCGACCGACAGCACGTTGTTGCAGGACGGCGTGCGCATCCTCACCCGCACCTTGCAACGCGCGAGTACGGCGTTGGGTGATCGCGCTGGGCGGATTCGCAATCGGCTGCGGAGTGTGACCCGGCGCGTCCTGATCATCGGGTACGAAGCGCGATCGCCCAAGACACGGGACGCCATGGTCAAGAGTTATCGAACGCTGATGGCGACCACACGCGCCGTGCTGCGTGACACGGCCACGATGGTTCGACGGTTGGGCCAACGGATGCGGACGGCCAGCCCGCGGGTCCACCCGATCCTGCAGCGCGCACAGGATCGACTGCAGGAGATGCGGCCACTCGTGCAGCGTGTCGTCGACCAAACGCGGGCACGCCTCCTGGGCGGCGACACCCACGTCCCCGACAAACTCCTCAGCCTCTTCGAGCGACACACCGTGACGATTCGCAAAGGCAAGATCTCGAAACCGAATGAGTTCGGGACCCTGGTGACCATTCAAGAGGCGGAACATCAGATCGTGACGGCCTATCGAGATTCTTGCGGCGCGGCCGGCCGACGTCACGTTGTGGACCCCGGCGTTGGATCGGCATCAGGCGATCTTCGGCCGCGCGCCAGATCTCGCCGCGGGCGACCGCGGCTTCAGCTCGGCCACCAACGAGCAGGCGGCCGTTGACCGCGGCGTCCGACGCGTGGTCTTGCCGCGGCGCGGCCCCAAGTCGCCGGCGCGACGCGCCTATGAACGTCAACGCTGGTTCCGTCGCGGCCAACGCTGGCGCGTCGGGTGCGAAGGCCGCATCAGTGTGCTCAAACGTCGACACGGCCTGCGCCGCTGTCGCTACCATGGCGTCGACGGCATGCACCGATGGGTCGGGTTCGGCGTCATCGCTGACAATCTGATGAACATCGCGACGTTTACCAACGCGAGGGCGACTGCATAGAGAAACGGGAAGAAATGAAACGATCGGTCAGAGAACCGGCCGCGGGATCGCGGACATTAACAGCTCGCTTGTGCGGTCATTTCTTCACCGGAAAGTAGCTAGGAGTTCGTTCAGGCATTACTCGGACGAACTCCTAGAGTGCCGCAACTTGGACGCAGGATCAAACTCGACTATTTGCGGCCGATCGCGAACAGCGTTCGCGACGAGCGGACGTACATCACGCCGTCGGACAGCGCCGGCGTCGCCATGAGCGGCTCGCCCATCGAGTTCGTCGCGATGTGCTTGAACGTCGGGCCGGCCGACACGACGAGCATCTCGCCGTCCTCGTTCGACAGATAGATCTTGCCGTCCGCGGCGACCGGCGACGCGCTGTAGCCGCTGCCGATTTCCGGCAGGCGCTGCCGATAGATTTCGTCGCCGGTCTTCAGGTTGTAGGCGTCGAACACGCCGTTGTTGGCGAGCACGTAGAGCAGGCCGCCGTAGATCGAGCGGCGTCGGCATGTAGGGACCGCGGCCGGTGCGGCTCCAGACGATCGACTGACTGCGCGTCTCGCCGTCCGCGCAGCGTGAGGTCGCCGCGAGCGCCGGGCCGGATGACGAAGATCGGCCGCTCGGGCGCGCGGCCGCTGGCGACGACGAACAGATCGTCGGCCGCGATCGGCGTCGGCGCCGTGATCTTCGAGCTGCGCCCGAGCTTCCACAGCTCCTTGCCGGTGCGCGGGTCGTAGCCGCGGATGAAGTTCGACGCGTTGGTCACGAGCTCCGGTCCGGCCGACGTCATCGCCACCGTCGGCGTGCCCCACGACGGCAGCTCGTCGCGTTCGGTCTTCCACACGGTCTCGCCGGTGTCGGCGTTGAGCGCGAGCACGAACGAATCGGCCTGCGTGTCGACACTGCAGGATCACGAGACCGTTCCAGATGATCGGCGAGCTCGCCGGACCCCACTCGAACGTCGGAATGTCGTACGCGCCCATGTCGACGCGGCCGAGATCGACCTTCCATCGCAGACGTGCCGTCGAGATCGTAGGCGTAGACGCCCTGCGATCCGAACCACGCGACGACGATGCGTCCGTCGGTGGCGGGACTCGCGCTCGCGTAGGTCGACTTGATGTGCCGCTTGTTGAGCGGCTCGCCCTCGTGGGCCACGCGCTCCCACAGCGTCTTTCCCGTGCGCTTGTCGATCGCGTAGATCATCCAGCGCTGGCGCGATCGATCGTCCGAGGCGTCGCCGTCGCCGTACAGGCCAGGACGGAAGGTCGCGTTCGGTCTGCTGCTGATCGCGGTGGTGACGAAGATGCGATCGCCCCAGACGATCGGGACTCGAGTGCGCGAGGCCGGGAATCGGCGTGCGCCACAGGATGTTCTCGCCGGTCGTGACGTTCCAGGTGTCGGGCAGCCTCTGCTTCTCGGCGATGCCCGACGCCTGTGGTCCGCGGAATGACGGCCAGCTGCCGGCGCCGTCGCCGGCCTTCGCCCGCAGCGGCGTCCGGTCGGCGACCGTGCGCTCGATTCGGCGAACCGGCGACGACCTTGGCCTCGCCGGCCGGCCGCCACGTGCTGCGATCGAGAATCATCCGCCGCGGCTCGCAGTCGTCGGACAACGAGGTCGAACGTGAGCCGGCGATCGTCCACGCGAAACCGATAGCGGCCAGGCCCGTGCAGCCGTCGGGGCCGTTCGGCGCGAGCAGCTCGATCTCTCCCACCGTCGGCCTTCCAGGTTCCCTTGAAGGCCGGCCAGCCTTCGCCTTCGAGCGTGAACGTCCCGTCTGCGGCGAACGCGGCGATGAATCCTCCGAAAGACAGCGGACCTGCGGGAAGCGGCGACGCGGGCTGCAGCGCGCTCGCAGCGAGAACCGACGCGCACACGATCCATTTCAGCATCGTCAACCTACATGCACCCGCGGACGGCGGTGCGGATTGGGCTCGGATTTGCGAAGCACCTCGCGCGTGACGGGCGCGGTGTCGCCCTCACCGAACGCGAGGCACATCACCTTCCACCATGACGCCGTATGGCTTGGCCGAACGTGGGGGCCGATCGGCGCCTCGTAGCCCTTGTACATCCAGTCGTGGACGCGGCGCTTCAAAAAGGAGCGTTCGACTGTCGTCTCCGGGCTGGCGTTGACCACGTCCGGAATCTACCACAGCCGATTTGGTAGACAGGCCCTCCGGACCAGGGGCTTGACGCGGCGTGCATGCGTGGTGCATATATGTGTGGCACATGCACGGCGTGGATTGACGAGGACTCATGGGCATGGACAGACGCCGCAACGACGCCGGCGAACAACTTGCGCTCCGCCGGGTGGAGTTTCACATCCTGCTGAGCCTCGCCTCGGGCGAACGGCACGGCTACGGGATCATCAAGGACATCGACGCGCGCGGCGAGACCGCCGTGCCGGACGTAGGCACGATGTACCGCGCGCTGGCCCGGATGGTGGAGACGGGGTTGATTGCGACAGGGTCGCGGCGCCCGGCGCCGGATGCCGGCGGCGAGCGGCGCAACTACTACCGGATCACCGACGCGGGGATGCGCGTCGCGAGGGCGGAAGCGCGGCGGCTCGAAGCGCTGACCCGGGCCGCGCGGCTGGGCGGACTGCTCACCAAGGTGACGAAATGAAGCGCGAACGCCTGATGCGCGCCTCCGAGTGGTGGTTCCGCACGCTGGTGCGTCTCTACTCTCCGGACTTTCGAGACGACATGGGGGATGGAGTCGTGGAAGCCTACCGCGATCGAGCGAACGACGCGCTGAATCGAGGCGGCATCTTCCGGCTGGCCGGCGTGTGGATTCGCGCCTTCGGCGACTCGCTGCGAAACGGACCCGGCGAGCGCCTGCGGCCGGCCGCGTTGTGGCGGCGCGGCGGCAATTGGGGCCGCGACGCGGAGCTCGCGACGCGACGATTGCTTCGTGCGCCCGGTCTTGTTCTGGCGATGGTCGGCACGCTGACCGTCGGTCTCGGCACCTTCGCCGTCGTCTACACGTTCGTCCAGAAGATCCTGATCGATCCAATGCCGTACCGGGACTCGGACGATCTGTACTTCGTCTGGCGCGACTACCGCGCGTTTTTCGACCTCGATCGCGGATGGCTCGGCGGGACCGACGTCGCCGAACTGCAGAAGGCCGGCGGCGTCATCGAGGACGCGGCGGGGACGCTGCGTCAGCTCGTGACATTTGCCGCGCGCGAGGGCGCGGATGCGACGGAAGTCTCGGTCATCGTCACGTCACCGAGTCTGTTCGACATGCTTGGCGTATCGCCTGCGATCGGCCGCGGCTTTACGCGTAACGAGGTCGGGCCGAGCCGCCCGGCGGTCATCGTGCTGACGCACGACCTCTGGAGCCGGCTCGGGGCCGATCGCGGAATTGTCGGCTCGGACGTGCGGCTCAATGGACAGCCGTACACCGTCATCGGCGTCATGCCGCCGGAGTTCACGTTCCTCCGCAACGCGAGCCTCGGTCCGCCGCAACGCGGCGACGCCTTCACCACGTTGAACGTCAATCTGGCGGAGACCAATCCCTCTGCCGGATCGTACGCGGGCCTGATTCGCGCACGTCGCGGCACACGTCCGGAAGCGGTGGCGGCGGCGGTAAGCGCTGTCGCACGAACCGTCGACGCGCGCGACTTCAAGAGCCGCGGCCTCAAGCTGTATCCACTCGGGCTCAAGAGCGACCTGGTGTCGGGCATCCGTCCTGCGCTTCTGGTGCTCGGGCTCGCCGGCCTCATCCTGGTCCTCGCGCTGATGGTGAATCTTGGATCGGTCCTGCTCGCGCGTGCGGCGCAGCGCGAGCACGAGTTCGCGGTGTCGCGCGCGCTCGGCGCGGACGGTTACGCGGTGGCCCGCGCGACGTTGTTCGAAGGAGCGCTGCTGGGTTTGGCTGGCGGCGTCTTGGGTTCAGTGGCGGCGATCTGGGGCACGCGCATGCTCGTGGCGCTGGCGCCCCTCGCGTTGCCGCGTCGTGAAGCGATCGCCGTCGACTGGCGAATCGGCGCCGTGGTTACGGGCGTGGGCGTGCTGCTCGGTCTGCTCGCGGCAACGGCGCCGGCGATCTGGACGGCGCGCGCCAGGCTGTCGTCGCTCCTGGCGAGCAGCGCCGTCCGCGGCGGCGGCGGTCATGCGCGCATGCGGCGCAGCCTGGTCGTGGCGCAGGTGGCGCTTTCGCTCGTGCTCCTCAGCAGCGCGGGCGTCGTGGCCCGCAGCTTCGCGCGGGTGCTTCGCGCCGACCCGGGCTTCAAACCCGACGGTCTGCTCACGCTTCGCGTGCCGATGCCGGCGCAGCTGTTCGAGAAACCCGAGGCCGCGTTTGCGGCGCAGGCTCGGATCGAGGACGCGCTGGCGGCCATCCCCGGTGTGAGACAGGTCGGTGCGGCGAGCAGTCTGCCGCTCACGGCCTCGTCCAATCAATCGACCATCCGGATTCCCGGCGCGCCTGGGAACACGGGCAATGCGGATCGCGATGCGCCGCTCGTCGACTACATCGGCATGCGTGCGGGCTACGTCGAAGCGACGGGTATGCGTGTCATCGCCGGACGCGCGTTCGAGCAGGCGCGGCCCGCGGACGTGCGAGAGGCGTTGATCGATCCGCTGCTCGCGAAGCAGTTCTTCCCCGGCGCCAGCCCGCTCGGCGCGAAGATTCCCTTCGGGGACAAACAATTCTTGACCGTCGTCGGCGTCGTCGAGCAGGCGCGGCTCTACGACGTGCACCAGGATGGGCGTCCGCAGATCTACATGCGCGCCGAGGACTGGGGCTATCGCACGCTGGCGTTCGTCGTGCGAACCGACCGCGATCCCTCCAGTCTCGTTCCAGAAGTCCGGGCCGCCATCAGAACCATCGATTCACGTCTTGCGCTCGTGGGCGTACAGTCCATGGACGCGATCGTGCAGGACGCGCTGCGCCAGCAGCGCATCAGCGCGGTGCTCATTGCCGGCTTCGCGCTCGGTGCGTTGCTGCTCGCCGCGATGGGGCTGTTCGGCGTCGTGTCCGGGTCCGTCACGCGCCGCCGTCACGAGCTCGCTGTCCGCCTGGCCCTCGGCGCGAATCAGCGTCGAATTCTCGGTCTCGTGTTCGGCGAAGGCGTGATGCTCGTCGCCCTTGGAGTCCTCATCGGCGTGCCGGGTATCTACCTCGCAGGCGGACTGATTCGCGGCGTGCTGGTGGGCGTGTCACCGCTCGATCCGCTGACGCTGGCGAGCGTGGCGGCCGGCCTGCTGCTCGTCGCGATGATCGCGTGCTACTTCCCCGCGAGGCGCGCGCTGAGAATCGACCCGGCGCGTTCGCTGCGGGCAGAATAAAGCCGCAAGCGTCCTCTCAGCGTGATTTGATTCGTACGTGGGGTCCGGCTTTAGGCGGACCTACAGCGCTTTTCGATTTGGTGTAGCGTCCGAAAGGGTTGCCGATCAGATCGAACGGTTCGAAATGTAATCGAGTACCGCAGCGTCGTCACTGCAGGAATGTGGTGTTCGTACGCATTCCGCGATGCGCCAGTCATCACGTAGGCCGACCGCCGCTCGAGCACGATCTCATGCGTGGCGATCCGCCGGCGCCCGGTGGCCAGAGCAGCGTTCGGCCGCGGGTAAGGACGAAACTTCATACGACAGGACGAGAGCAATGAGACTCCGGCGACGATGCCGTATTGCGGGGCGTCGCGGTGCCAGCCGATCGGCGCTCCGGCGGAGTACTCGTTGATCAGCGCCATCGCAAATGCATCGGCCTGGACGTTGGCCCAGTCCGCAATCCTAGCGCGAAGCGCCTCGAGAAACACCGGCATGGGCGGCGTGATGGCGTCGCTATCGTAGGACCGGCCGAAAAACGCCACGCGCCGCCGAGCGACGACGCCGCGCATCTCGAAATTCGAGAATTCAACGCAGGAGATCTCGCCGGCGAGCGTCGCTTCCTCGTCGCGTGTGATGAAGTCGTCGCGGTACAGAAATCCGTCTGGAACTTCAGCGTCGAACAGCGGGCTCTGAGCGAGCGCCATGACCCAGTCTCGCACAACGACATGTCAGGCGCAGGTCGAGCCGCCTGAAGTGAGGGAATCGCAGGGCTGAAGCCCTGCGCCACATTTCGAGATCCCTAGCGCTTCGGGATCTTGATCCGGCCCTCCCAGAGGCTCTTGTTATTTTCCTCGCAGGAGTATTCCATCATTTCCCAGTCGGGCCTGAGCGTGAGGGTGCGCGTCACTTTCCACGTCTTCGTGAAGGTCTTGGGATCCTCGATGATCATCTCGTGGTTGATGTGGCCGAGATCTGGCCGCGTGAAGCGCTGAACGAGATGCAGCTGATCGCTGTGCGGATGACCGACCGTATCGAGACGGGTTCTGCCGTTGAAGTTGACCGTGTCGATCACGAGCGTGTCGCCCTCCCAGTGACCGACTGAGTCTCCGAACCACGTGGGGATCTGGTCGCGATGCTTGCGGCCGTCGATCGGCGCCACGTGAAACCATGAATTCTGTTCGAACAGGAACGAGAGATACGTGTCGTTCTGCATCAACTGCATCGGCTCCGGCGTGCTGACGGAGCGCGTCATCCCGAACGGAAGGCAGGCGCCGGTGTAATCGCCTTCCGCCGCATCGTACTTCTCCCACTCGGCCTTTCCCCACGGCGTGAAAGGAAGATCGGCGAGGCCCTTGAAATCCTTTCCGTCCTTGGTGAGATCCGGCACATACGGCTTCTGCCAGACGCCGCTGAAGTCCACTCTGCCGGATGCGAGGCGGGGCGCCGGACCCTTCGGCGGCTGATAGTTGTTGCCCTGTCCCGCGAGCGGGATCGGGACCACGATCGCCATCGCCAGCACCGCCGCGAATCGCTTCATCATGGACGGATCTCCTATTTCTTCGGCGCGTCGCCGGCCGGGGAACCGGCAAACACAGTGCGGCCATCCGGAAGTTTGACGACGCGCATGTTGCAGGTTTTGGAGCCGTCCTTTGCCACGAAGCCTTCGATGGTGACCTGGTCGCCGGACTTCAACGACTCCTTGCCCCAGCCATTGCGCGTCAACGTATTCGGAGCGCCGCCTTCGCACTGCCAGCGCTGAACGCCTGCGTCGGCCTTCACATCGAGGTAGACCCAGATGTGCGGGTTCATCCACTCGAGCTTCGTGACCGCGCCGGTCAACGTGATCTGTTTGGTCTGATCGAATTCGGCCGCGAAGGAGTGGTGCGCGTAGACAGGGAGCGCCGCCGCGGCGACGAGACCGGCGCCAAGAAGGAAGTGCTTCATGAGCCTCTTTTACACCTGAGACTTGGCCTTCGCAACATGATTCGGACGCCCGATGTGACGGCGAACCAGCGCTAGCGGACACGACGGCCCGGTCTTCATGAAATACAGGCTTGACCACGGAAGACACGGGTACAAACGGAGGAAACTGGTTTCCATTTTGATTCAAGCCAAGCCGTGCTCTCAGTTCGTGTCGGTGACCTCCGTGGTGCGCGTTCTGTAACGCTTCTCGCCTCAGCCAGCACGCGATCGATGAACTCATTCGAGTGGATGGATTGGTCAGTCGCGCCTCGACACGGTCGCGTCTTCATCTGTCCACGTCCGCGTCAGGCGGCGCGGTTCTCACGGCGAGGACGCTGTTCGCGATCTTGAACGCCGAATTCGCGGACGGCACGCCGGCGTAGACGGCCACCTGCAGAAACACTTCCTTCAACTCCTCTTCTGTCACACCGGTCCGCATGGTCGCGCCGACGTGCAGAGCCAGCTCATCATGCTTGTCCATCGCGGCGAGCATCGCGAGCGCGATCAGATGTCGGGTTCGGCGGTCGAGACCGGGGCGGGACCACACGCTGCCCCAGGCCATTTCGGTGAGGAAGCGCTGAAAATGCGAAATCCTCTGTCGTCCGGCTTCCAAATCCTGTATCGTTCCCCCAAACAGGAAGGAGTGTCCGTATGTCGCTATCCCGTCGCGATTTCGCACGCACGCTCGGACTAGGCGGCGCAGGGATTCTGTCGGCGGATTTCATCGCCGGACGCGGCTATGAGCACCTGATGGCGATGGGCCTGCAATCGCAGCGGCGCGAGCCGCGTGCCGCGGACGCCGTTGTCATCAGCAGCAACGAAAACCCGCGCGGTCCGGCCGCGTCGGCGCTGGAGGCTTTGCGCGGGCGCGCCAACTATCGAACGGGCCGGTACCCGGACAACGTCGGCGCGCTCGAAGACACGATTGCGAAGATGTACGGCGCCAAGGCGGAGAACGTGCTCATCGCGACCGGGTCGGGCCTGCTCCTCGAAGCCGCGGTGAAGGCCTACGCCTCGGGGTCGAAGGCGCTCGTCAACGGCACGCCGTCGTATTCGTCGCCCGATCGGACCGCGAATCAGATCAAGGCGACCGTCAAGCTCGTGCCGATCGAGAAGGCGTCGCTCGCGCTCGACCTGGGCGCGATGGCGGACGCGTCGAAGGGCGCGGGCCTCGTGTTCGTGTGCAACCCGAACAATCCGACGGCGACGATCCATCCCATCTCGGCGATTGCCGACTTCGTCAAGAAGGTTCGGGCGGTGTCGCCGACCACGGCCATCCACATCGACGAGGCGTATGTTGACTACGCCGCCGATCCCAAAGGCACCGCGGCGCCGCTGGCGCTCGAGTACCCGGACGTCTTCATCACGCGTACCTTCTCGAAGGCGTACGGCATGGCCGGCCTGCGTTTGGGCTACGCGATTGGCCAGCCCGCGACGCTGAAGAAGCTGTCCACGGCATGGGGCCTGGGCAGCGTGAACGTCATCACCGCCGCGGCGGCGGTGGCGGCGCTCAAGGACACCGCGCACATGGACGCCGAGCGGGCCGAGAACAAGAAGGTGCGCGACTACACCATCGCCGGATTCAAGGACATGGGCGTGGCCGGCTCCGTGTCGAACACCAACTTCGTGTTCCTCAACATCGGCCGGCCGGCCGGCGAGTTCCGCGATGCCTGCGCGAAACGAAATGTGATCGTCGCGCGCGACTTCCCGCCCATGGAGAAGACGCACGCCCGCATCACGATTGGCACGGCGGACGAAATGAAGAAGGCCATGGACGTCTTCCGCGAAGTCCTGGGCGCGCGCGCCACCGCGGCCGCGCAGTAGGCCGACGTCAGGGGTTCCTGAAAACGAAGGCGGGCGCCAACCGGCGCCCGCTTTTCTATTTTGGAGCGCTCTTCAGTCCGGCTTCGATGATGAGCCCCGTCCCGAGCTCCCGCTCGGTCAGCAGCATCTGCGAATAGCCGAACGCCTCGGTCAGTGTGGCGGCGACGACGAGCCGCGGAAACGCGCGGTCGATGTCCTTCTTCTGCTTGAACGCGTGAAACGCATTGCTCCGCAATGCCGTGATCTCGTCGAGCTTCTTCTTCAGCTGCGCGAGCGTGAGCACACGCCCCTCCAGCGCCGCCGGCTCGAAGAGAGCGGCTGCCATCTCTCCAAACTCGACACCGACGAGCGTCTTCTTGCCTTTCATGAACGCCGCCTTCGACGCCTGCTGCAGCAGCTGACTGCGGAACGCCTGAACGGCCACCGCGGGATCGGTGGCGGCCGTGAAGAACGTTTCGTACGCCTGCCGGTACCCGAAATTGAACACGTGGTGGCGAAGGGCGACGGCCTCTCGCGACACGAGCTCGACGCTGCGGCTTCCGTTGTCGATGACGGCGAAGCCGTCCTGGCCCAGAGATCCAACCAGATATGCGAGCTCCGACTCGCGCCGCTCGGTGGCGATCTCCATCGAGACGGCAACCCTCGAGGCGATCTCGACCACGCGGCGACCGTTGGGCGCGTCCCGAAACGCCGCCGTGCCGATGGCGACAACCGGCGCTGCGCCCTCTTTCTCGCACGCGCCCTTGAACGCCGTGAGCACCCGTTCAATTTCCGCCAGCTTGGTGTCGCTGATCCGCCCGTTCTTCGCCACGTCGTCGCCAACACCGAGCGTCTGTATCTCGATGCTCCGTTGCGAGTAGCGCCCGTTCTCGAACGAACCAACGATGCGCCTGAAGCTGTTGCTGCCCATGTCGATCGCGCACGTCGCTGCCGCCGCGTCAGCGGTGACGGAGACCAGGCTCAGCAGTGCCAGCGCGATCATCGTTCGATCTTACTGCGGTCTTCGCAAACGCGATGACGAAGAGCACGCCCAGCACAGAGTCCGGGATGGCTGCCATCACGTCGGGCGACGAGATCCGCGCCTGACCGAACAGCAGGAGGAGCGTCACGACGTAGCTGGCTTTCTCGAAGATGCTCGGGATCATCAGCAGGCGGAATCGCGCCGGGTCCGTCCCGATGACGAGAAACGCAATCTGCCATGCCATCGTGATCGCCAGGAATCCGTAGAAGAAGTGCGGGTAGTCGGTCGGCGGCGTGTACCTGACGCCCTGTAATGTCGATCAGAAAATACAGCGGCGTCAGTACGACGATGCCCCACACGCCCGCGGCGATGAAGACGATCTTTGCAAATCTCATGGTTGTCCTCCGAGCCGGCGCGCGGTCGATTCTAACGAGTCGGCCGTGGCCTTGAGATCCGCAATCCTCCACGGGCCGGCGCCGGGAAGCACGCCACGCGCCTGCGCACCGGCGCTGGCAATTACTCCCACTGCCAACAGAATCATCGCTGCCCGTTTCTTTACGTCACACCAAATTTTCGTCATTTGTATGGGTCAGTATGAAGCGCGGTGGCGACTGCGACCACGGACAACACCCGTACAGGACCCGTACGGCGCTGAACTCGCACCGCACGTTTTCGAAAAACGTCCGCCACTTTCGGCTTCTGAAAATGTCGCCAAGGCACACGGACGAGACGCCGCGCGCTGAACCTCGGCTCGCCGCCATCGCGTCACAAAGACATGACCGCGAACGTTTCCTGCGCGTCAATCTCGGAGGATCCGATGTCGTCAATGCGTCTCGCCGTTGTCTCGACGTTCCTGCTCTTCGCAGCCGCCTGCGGCGGCTATTCGTCTTCACCGTCGCCCACACCGTCTCCTACGCCCACACCAGGAGGGCCGTCATCGTCCGTCACCATTCCCGTGGGCGCCGAGTCGCTGGGAAACCGGGCGTACTCGCCAGACGAAGTGGATATCGCGGTGGGCACGACTGTCAGATGGATGAATGCCGACTCGGTGCCGCACACATCGACGTCGGACGCGAACGGCTGGAATTCAGGAACGGTCGAACCCGGCGGACAGTTCGCGTTCACGTTCCAGACAGCCGGAACGTTCACGTATCACTGCACGATTCACCCGGGAATGGTCGGAACGGTTGTCGTTCGGTGAGCGTGCGATGACTCAATCAGCTGCGTATCCGAGCGAGCTCGAGAGTCACATCGAGCTCCCGAACCATCAGCTTCTTCACATCCGCGCGTTACGCCGGTGCGATGCGGGTCCGGTCCGCGAGCTTTACCAGCATCTGAGCGCTCGCACGCGGTACCTGCGATTCTTCTCGCCGATGCCGTCGCTCCCGGACTCTCTGCTGCGTCTGATCACCTGCGTCGACTACCGCCGCCAGGTGGCGCTGGTCGCGGAGCTGAGCTCGGAGCATGGCGCCGACGTCGTAGCGTTCGGCAATTTTGCAGCGAACGACGAGGGCACGGCGGAGGTGGCGCTGGTGGTCGGCGACGAATGGCAGCGGCAGGGGATCGGAACGATCCTCGCCGCGAAGCTCGTGGACGCGGCCACCGCGCGTGGCTTCGATCGGTTCGTCGCGAACGTGCTGTGGGAGAACGGCACCGTCATGCGCAAACTCATCGGGCACGTAGGCGAGGTGGTGTCGGGCTCCATGCAGTCCGGCGTCCTGAAGCTGTCGTTCGTCCGGCGGCATTAGCCACGCAGCACCGTCGCGTTTGCGGCGCAGATGCGTCGAACGTCGTCCGAGAGTCGACGATCATCGCTCGACCGCTGCCAGAACTCACGGGCGGCGACGCGGGCGTCATCCCAGACGTCGAGCGTGTCAGCGGTCGCATGAGGCAACGTAAATACGCGAGCAGGCACCTGACCATCCGCTGACGGCGCGTAGAGCATCGACACCTGATCGAACGCCGGCGCAAGGCGCAGCGCCGAGCCGTCAGTGAAGAACACAATGTTGAACTGATGCCGATCGGTGTTGGCGATGAACGCACCGAACGCATCGAGCCACCGAAGACGGCGTGCATCTTCGTCAGCAATCCGCCCGGCCTCCCCCAGCATCGTCGCCGCCCGCGCCCACGAATCGGCCGCATCGTCGTGCACTGCAGCCAGACTCAACACCGCCACGCGTCCGCGCAGTCCCACGCGATCGAACCGCTCGCTTTCGAGGAAGCAGTGCGAAGCGGTCTCGACGATCTCCGTGCCCGCTGCGGACAGACCACGTGAAGACACGACCTCGAGCGCCACCGCTTCGAGAATCAGCAGATCGCACCAGCGCCTCGCGACGACATCGCCCGCACCTCCGCGCGCGGCGAACTTCACGAGGACATGACGTCCATCAGCGAGAACCCCGAACTTTGGCCGCTCGCCTCCAGCGGACGACCCGGGAGGATGTCCGGCGATGGTGGCTGCAGCGAGTTCCGGGTAATCGTCACGTTTCCTGGCCGGACTCTCGAGCGCCTGCCAACGGGCAAACGATTCATCACCGACAATGAGATTGCCGGGCAAGTCCTCTCCACGCCGCGACATGGCCAGCAACACGTGATGCTCGGACCAGTCCGTCAGGCGCTCCGGTAGCCGCACGTCCGCGTGAATCGTCGCAAAGTGTCGTCCCAGGAATCCCGATGGACGCGCGTCCGCCAGCTCAATCGGGAGCCCGTTCGACACCGTGCCGACGGGCATCCACACGGTCTGGCGCGCGGTCAGTGTGAAGAGATCGCCAGCGGATTCCGCAGCCCCTTTTTCCGTGATGCGAAAGAGTGGAAAACGTGATGCATCAAGGCTCGGCCAATCCTGGCGCCATCCGTATCGTGTGGCGCGGCCCCGACCAATCTGAACAACGCTGGTGCCCGCCTCGCGTATCCGCCGCATCAAGGTGGCCGGTGAAACGTCGAGCCTCTGCCGCAGCTCTGCGGCGGCTAGGACTCCTCCCCGAAGTTCAGCGGAAATACTGCTCACAATGAAACGATTATATGGCCTCACAATTGCTACAAATTAGCTCTTCTAGTTTCAATCTGGAATGAAATGTGAAATCTTTTTGAAACGAATAATGACACACGCGAAAACCGATGCGGTGAACATGCCGTAGATGCTCTACGTCTTAAGCCGTAGACTCTCTACGGCTATGTCCAAAAACCCAGACGACCGGCGCCTGGAGCTCCTCCAGGGCACTCTCGACATGCTCATTCTGCGGACCCTCCAGTGGGGACCTCAACACGGCCACGGTATCGGCCAGGCCATCCGGGCGCAATCCGACGACTTGCTGCGGGTCGAAACCGGCTCGCTTTATCCGGCGCTGCATCGCCTCGAGAAACGCGGGTGGCTGAAGGCCGAGTGGGGCGTCAGCGAGGCCAACCAGCGGGCGAAGTACTACCGGCTGACGGTGGCGGGAAAGGCTCAGCTCTCGCGTGAACAGGATCGCTGGTCGCAGCTCGTCAACGCCATCGGCCGCATCATGAATCCGGCGCCGGCCGGCGGACCGGAGATCAAAGAGTAATGAGCACCGACCAGAACGATCTCGACGACGAGATCCGCGGCCACATGGCGCTCAGCATCAAGGAGCGCATCGAGCGCGGCGACGATCCGGAATCCGCGCGTCTGGCCGCGTGGAAGGAATTCGGCAACGTCACGCTCACCTGCGATTCCATCCGCGCCGTCTGGCGGCCGCGGTGGTTCGATACGGCCGAAGCGCTCTGGCACGACATCCGGATCGCGATGCGCTCGCTCAATCGCACCAAGGGGCTCGCGATTGCCGTCGCCGTCACGCTCGCGCTCGGCATCGGCGCCAACGCGGCGATCTTCAGCGTCGTCCGTCAAGTGCTCCTGCGACCGCTGGTCAACCGCGGCGAGGATCGCCTGATCTACATCCGGCAAAGCGCGCCTGGCCACGGGGCGACGAACACGACGTTCTCCGTGCCGGAAATCGACGATCTCGAGTCACGCACGACGACCGTTGCCGCGTTCGGCGACTTCTCCACGATCGAGTTCACGATGGTCGGCCTCGGCGAGCCGCGCGTCGTGCAGTCGGGTGTCGTCGGCGGGAGCTATTTCGACGTCATGGGTCTGCGGCCCGTGCTCGGCCGCCTGCTCAACGCCTCGGACGACGGTCCGAAAGCGGTTGGCGTCGCGGTGCTGACGCATCGCTTCTGGACTGCGGCTCTCAACAGCGACCCGACGGTCATCGGCCGCAAGATCCGCCTCGGGTCGCGGACCGCGACGGTCATCGGCGTGCTCGAACCGTCGATCCCGTATCCGGCGGACACCGAGATCATCGCGAACATGGTGACGAGCCCGCATCACCTCGGCGCGACGATGGTGACGGAGCGGACTCATCGCATGACGGAGCTCTTCGGGCGGCTGGCGCCCGGGGCGTCGATCGAGGATGCGCGAACGGAGCTCATCGGCGTGCACGCGGCGATTGTGCGCGACCATCCCGAGGCGTACTCGCCACAGTCGAACATGCAATTGAGCGTGACGCCGCTGCGCGATCAGATCACCGCGCCGGCGCGGACCGTGCTGCTGCTGCTCCTCGCGTCAGCGGGCGTGGTGTTCGTCATCGCCTGCTCGAACGTCGCGAACCTGATCCTCGCGCGCACCGTGCGCCGCGAGGGTGAGCTGGCCGTCCGCGCCGCGCTCGGCGCCGGCACGCACGCGCTGCGGCGGACGCTGCTCGCCGAGAGCCTGGTGCTCTGCGGCAGCGGCGCGATCCTCGGCGTGCTGCTGGCGCGGCCGATGGTGAGCGTGGTCGCGCGTTATGCCGCGCGCTTCTCGGTCCGTGCGCTCGACGTCACGGTGGATCCGAGCCTGCTGTGGGTCGGCGCCGGCCTGGCAATGCTGGCCGCGGTCGTGCTCGCGTACGTGCCGCGGCTGCCCTCGCCGATGGCGCCGGCCGGTCCGGCTATGGGCGGCGTGCGCATCACGCCGGGGACGAACCGCCGGCTCCGCCTCTTCGCCGTCACGCAGATCGCCCTGTCGTTCGTGCTGCTGGCCGGCGCGGGCATGATTCTCTCCGCGCTCGTGGCGTTGCAGAACGCGCGCACGGGCTTCGAGACGCGCCAGGTCCTGGCGATTGACGTGCCGCTGCCGATCGAATCCTTCGGGCAGAAGTCGATCGCGTTCTTCGACGACGCGACGCGGCGCATCGCCACACTTCCGGGCGTGGAGCGCGTCGCGGCCGGGAACTTCGTGCCGTGGCGGGATGCCGGCGGCACGTTCTCCGGCGCCACGCAGTTCGCGTCCGACGGCTACACGCCCGCCGACGGCGAGGAGAATCCGCGCGCGCGCCTGCGCAACGTCACGCCGGGGTTCTTCGCGGCGCTCGGCGTCCCGTTCGTCGCCGGCCGCGACTTCACGGACGAGGACAAGGGCAACAGCGAGCTCGTCGTGGTCGTGAGCCAGAGCCTCGCGCAGCGGCTGTTCCCGAACGGCGACGCGTTGAACCATCACATGTGGTGGACGGATCCGTACTTCGGCAAGCCGGCGCCTCGACGGATCGTCGGCGTCGTCGCCGATGTCGACGATCAGAACGTCGTACCGAAGCCGGCGATGGCCGTCTATCACCCGCTGCGGCAGCTCCCGTTCGGTGGGCGCCTGTTCGTGCACACGGCTGGCGATCCGTACGCGCTGGTCGGCCCGGTGACGCGCATCATCCGCGAGATCTCCGCCGATCAGCCGGTCGAACGCGCCGCGACGCTCGCGGACGTGCGCGCCCAGGTGCTGGCGCCCGAACGGTTGAACGCGTTCGTCTTCTCCGGCTTCGCCGGCGTCGCGCTGCTGATCGCCGTCGTCGGTGTGGCGGGTGTGCTGGCGTTCTCAGTGAGCGCGCGCACGCGCGAGTTCGGCGTGCGCCTGGCCATCGGATCGGCGCCTCGCCATCTGCTCGCGCGTGTCCTGTCGGAAGGCGCGGCGATCGCGTCGATTGGAATCGTCGCCGGAGCGGCAGCCGGCTACGTGCTGGGCCGCGTGGCGACGAGCTATCTCGATCACCTGGCACTGCCGAGTGCGGTGGCCGTGCTCGGCGCCGCCGCCGTGCTGATGTGCGCGGCCGTTGTCGCGTCGCTGACGCCGGCCGCACGCGCGTCGCGTGTGGACGTGCTGCAGGCGCTTCGGTCGGAGTAAACAACATGAACGAACCAACTCCTCGACGTCCTATTCGACTGTGGCCCGGTGTTGTCGCGGTCGTGCTTCAGTGGCTCGCCTTTATCTCCGCCTTCGTCGGCTACCAGATGCTGTACGGCATGGGCGGCGCCATCGGCCTCGGCGCGGTCATCATCGTGTGGTGGCTGTTCTTCAGCCGCGCACCCTGGCTCGACCGCGTGGCCGCGATCGCCGTGATGCCCATCGTGGCTATCGCGATGAAGCCCGTCGTGCACCAATCGATCGAGAACGGATTCATGGGGAATCTGCTGTTCATTTTCTCCATTCCGTTCTTGTGTCTCGCGCTGGTGTCGTGGGCGGCGGCAACACGGCGGCTCGCCAGCCCGTCGCGCTTGATATTTCTCGTCCCCGCGATGTTTGTTGCCGTTGGAGCGCTCGCGCTCGTACGCACCGGCGGAATTACCGGCGCCTCCAAATCGGACTTCCACTGGCGGTGGACGCCGACGCCCGAGGAGCGGCTGCTGGCACAAGCCGCAGAAGAACCCGAGGTCCGTCCGTCGGCTCCGCCGGCCGCTGCTCCAGCTCCCGCCGACGCGCCCGTCGCAGCACCGGCGCGCCCGGAGCCTGCCGCCGCGGCGCCAACAACGGCGAAAGCGCCCGGGACATCTGCCGCTGCCGCGCCCATCGTCCCGGAACCGCCGGCGATCTGGCCCGGCTTCCGCGGACCCAACCGCGACAGCGTGATTCGCGGTGTCCAGATCGAAACCGACTGGTCGAAATCGCCGCCGGCTGAATTGTGGCGTCAGAAGATCGGTCCGGCCTGGTCGTCGTTCGCCGTGCGTGGCGATCTGATCTACACGCAGGAGCAGCGCGGCGACGACGAGGACGTGTCCTGCTACAACCTCACCACCGGCAAGCTGGTGTGGCGGCACAAGGACGCGGCGCGGTTCTGGGAATCGAACGGCGGCGCGGGTCCGCGCGGAACGCCGACGCTCAGCAATGGCCGCATCTACACGCACGGCGCAACCGGCATCGTCAACGCGCTCGATGCGAGCACCGGCGCGGTTGTCTGGTCGCGCAATTCAGCGGCTGACACGGGTGCGCCGCTCCCGGGCTGGGGATTTACGAGTTCACCCCTGGTGATCAAGGACCAGGTGGTCGTCGCCGCTTCCGGCCGGCTCGTCGCCTACGACATCACCAACGGCACGCCGCGGTGGTCGCGCAAGACCGGCGGCGGCGGCTACAGCTCGCCGCACCTGATGACGATCGATGGCGTTGACCAGATCGTGCTGCAGCATGGCGCCGGCGCGATGAGCGTGGCGCCCGCTGACGGCGCGGTGCTCTGGCAGCACATGTGGGATACGGGCGTCGCCATCGTGCAGCCGGTGCTGGCGGACGAGAGCACTGTCGTGATCGTAGGCGGCGACGCCATGGGTGGCAGGGGTCTGCGCCGCCTCACCGTCTCGTATGGCGATGGCGGGTGGACCGCCGAAGAACGCTGGACGTCAACCGGGCTGAAGCCGTACTTCAACGATTTCGTCATTCACAAGGGCCACGCATACGGCTTCGACAACAGCATCATGGCGTGCATCGATCTCGCGACCGGCACGCGCAAATGGAAGGGCGGACGCTACGGCCACGGCCAGATGGTCCTGCTGCCCGATCAGGATTTGCTTTTGGTGCTGTCGGAAGAAGGCGAGCTAGCGCTGGTCAAGGCGACGCCCGATCAATTCGCCGAAGTAGCCAAGGTCCCCGCGATCGAGGGCAAGACCTGGAACCATCCCGTGCTCGCCGGCGACGTGCTGCTCGTTCGCAACGGCGAAGAGATGGCGGCGTTCCGGCTGTCGCTCGCGAGTCGCTAACAGAATTACCGTTCAAACCGGACGTCGCATAGAGTGGTGTTGTAGCGACTGATGTTCGTCGCTCGGCAACACGTCCATGACGACACGCGACGAGGACGCGAACACCGAGGCGGCCACGCCCGGGGGATGGCTGGGATCGCCACGGGCCATCGATCACGGACAGTTCGAGCCGGGCACAATTCTCGACCAGCGCTACCGGATCGCCTCGCTGCTCGGACGAGGCGGCATGGGCGAGGTGTACCGCGCCGACGATCTCCGGCTCGGCCAGCCGGTCGCGCTGAAGTTCATCCAGGCGCCGCTCGCGCGCGATGCCTCCCGGCTCGCGCGGCTCCACGAAGAAGTCCGCATCGCCCGCCAGATTTCGCATCCGAACGTCTGTCGTGTGTACGACATCGGCGAATGCGACGGACGCGTGTTCCTGTCGATGGAATTCGTCGACGGGGAGGACCTCGCCGCGTCGTTACGACGCATCGGCCGGCCACCCGAAGATCGCGCGATCGAGATCGCCAGGCAGCTCTGCGCCGCCCTCGCCGCCGCGCACGCACGAGGCATCGTCCATCGCGACCTCAAGCCGGCGAACATCATGCTCGACGGGGCCGGCAGAGTCCGCGTCATGGACTTCGGGATCGCGACGGTCGAGGGCGACGATCCCGCGCACGCCGGCACGCCGGCGTACATGGCGCCGGAGCAGCTGGAAGGCCAGGCGGCCACGACGCGGAGCGACATCTACTCACTGGGCCTGGTGCTCTACGAACTGTTCACCGGCCGATGGGCCGTCACGCCTGGAAAGCTGCCGGAGGTCGTGCGCCGGCACGTGTCGGGCGACATCACGCCGCCATCCGAGTTCGTGCGGTCGATGCATCCGGCCGTCGAGCGCGCGATCATGCGCTGCCTGGATCGACGGCCGGACCGCCGGCCGGCCTCCGCGCTCGCCGTGTCAGCGCTCCTGCCGGGAGGTGATCTGTTCGGCGACGCGCTCTTCGCCGGCGAGACGCCGTCACCTGAAATGGTGGCCGCAGCCGGCGACGTCGACGCAACGCTTTCGGCGCGCGCGGGCGTGCTCCTCGTGGCGGCGTTCCTGGCGCTGTTCGCGCTCGGCGGATGGATGTTCGACCGAAGCACTGTGGCGGGCCAGACCGGGATGCGCAAGCCCGCGCCGGTGCTGGCGGAATACGGGCGTCAGGTGCGCGCCCTCGCCGGCGCCGCGACGTCGGCGCCGCATGAAGCGATTGGCTTCGAGTACGACGCAGGCGCGCTCCGTTGGTACGAAGCGCATGGCGGATCGTCCGAGCGATGGGGGCGAATCACCGCGGGAAAGCCGCCGGTTGTGCGCTTCTGGTACCGCGCCAGTCAAGCGCGGATCGATCCGCGAAACCCTGTCGGACCCGCCACGAAAACCGATCCGCCGGCGTCGAACCCTGGCGACGCGATCGTCGAGCTCGACGCCGAGGCCAGGCTGCTCCGGTTCACCGAAACGCCGGCATCGTCCATGTCTGCTGGCGCGGCGGCGGGCGCGCCCGACTGGGCTGCGTTCTTCCGCGCGGCCGGTCTCGACATCCAGGCGTTCTCGAACGAACCGTCGGTCAGCACGCCCCCCTCCTTCGCCGACACGGTCGTCGCGTGGCAAGGGCCTGCGCCGCTGTGGCCGTCCGAGAAGCTGCGCGTAGACGCCGCCGCGCTCGACGGGCGACCGGTGTCGTTCGTGGTCACCGGACCCTGGACCGAGTGGCAGCCGCCGTCGACGAACGCCGCCGCGAACGCTGCCGCGATCGTGTCGGCGGCGATTTCCGTCTTGTTGGTGCTCTCCGCGGTCTGGCTCGCCGTGACGAACGTGCTCGCGTCGCGCGCCGATCGCGAAGGCGCGTACCGCGTCGCCGTCGTCGCATTTCTTCTTCAGATGACCCGCTGGCTGCTGGAGCCGTCGCACTCGAGCGAGCCCGCGACGGAGGCCTTCCGTCTCTACATGGGGCTGGGGTTCGCACTCCTCTTCGGATGCATTGTCGGCGGCGCCTATCTGGGGCTCGAGCCTTTCGTCCGCCGCTACTGGCCGCGGGCGCTCGTCGGCTGGACGCGGCTCCTCACCGGCCGCTTCCACGATCCAGTGGTCGGCCGCGATCTGCTCGTCGGCACAACGCTCGGCCTGATCGGACCGGTGATCGCGTCGAGCTACCAGCTCATGCCGCGTGTGCTCGGCTGGCCGGAACCCGCAGGTTGGCTCCCGCCGCTGACACCGGCGGCTGGGCTCGCATCCGTGCTGCCGCTCATGGCGTTCAACGTGAACTGGTCGCTGATCAACGGCCTCTACGGCATGTTCATCATGGCGGCGATGCGGCGCGCGGTGCGCTCGCTGTGGATTGCCGCGCCCTTGTCCGTGCTCGTCTTCGCCCTGCTCGGCGATCCGACGACGACGATCGACTTCGGTCAGCCGCGGCTGCTCGGGCTCCTGTTGCTTCAGACCGCTCCGATGGCTCTGGTGCTGCTGCGGTTCGGGCTGCTGGCCGGCGTCGCATCGGCGCTCGCGGGAAACGTCATGACCAACGCGATCTTCACGCTCGATACCAGCCGACCGTATTTCGTCGGCAGCATCGTCCAGGCAGGATTCGTTGTCGTGCTCGCGCTCGCGGGTTGGCGCCTCTCACGCGGCCGATCGGTGTAACGCAGGCATCGGATCATCGTTTGCAGATCCGTCGATGAGGCTTCGCATGAAAAGCGTCATCGAGCTCGAGATTAATGCGCCTCAGGAGAAGGTCGCTGAACTCTTCGATAACCCGCAGATGTTCCCGCTCTGGATGGACGACGTGGAGAGAATCGAACCTGTCCGCACCAACTCAAGCATCGCGCCGGGACCCACGTTTCGCATGGTGCCCAAGGAGGGCGACCTCGAGTTCGTCGGCCGAGTCGTTCGCCGGGATCCGCCGTATCGGTCGCGTCTGGTTCTGCACGCTTCGAACGTGACCGTCGCGGTGAAGGGGACGTTCGTCAGGCTGTCCGACGTCGAGACGAAGCTCGTCTCCGAGGAGACGTTCAGTTTCAAAGGACTGTTCGGCAGGCTCTTCGGTTTCCTCGGACGACGTTCGATTCGTCGAGCGCATCGGCGGCACATGGAGTCGTTCAAGCGGTTTGCCGAGCAGCACGCCTGACGAAGCTCTCCTGGATTGTCAAGGAGAAGGGTCCGGGGCCGTCAACGCCCGCGCGTCTTCCAGAGCGTCCCGGCCAACATCGCGACGCTGATCAGCATCCACAACGTGGCCCATACCCACGAAGGCAACAAAAAGAGTTGCGCCATCGTTGCCGCGTCGGATGGGCCGCGATCGATCAGGAACAGGACGCGGATGTCATACACCGAGTTGAGGGCGACCTGGATCGCCAGCAGGCTGAGGAGGAATCGCACGGCGTTCGCCATGCCCTTGCGCGCCAGCGTGATGAGCGCCATACCCCACGCGAGCACCACCACGAAGCCAAAGAGATTGCGGATCCAAAAGACGAGGGTGAGGAGCATGCAGGCGCCGAGGCCCAGGAGAATTCTGTGCGCCCATTTCTCGACGCGTGTTGCGGCAATGAGCAGACATCCCACGACTGCGGCGCCGAGATACCCGGATGAGGCGACAAGGCCGGCGGCCACGCGGCCCACGGGAATGAGGCTGTGCGTAAGACCGCTCGTATTCGGCTCGATCGTGATCGACCTTACCCGGCCTCCCACCAGCACGGCCATCAGCGCATGACCGCATTCGTGGACCCAGGTGGTGAAGAGCTTGAAGGGATAGAGCAGGAACGGCGCCCATGGCGTGAGGCTGACAATCAGTGAGACTGCGACCGCCGCCCAGAACCAGTTGCCGAACGAACGCCGCGAGAAGAGCCGGGGGCTCGGCACGCCGGCGGCCTACTTCTCCCGCGGTTTGAGGGCGCCGCGGAGCTTGTCGGCGAGCGAGCCGAACCCCTCCGCCGGCGCTTCTTCGTGTGTGGTGTCCTCGGCTGATTCCTTCGCCTCGTGCGCGATCGCGCGCGCGGATCCTTCCGGAACGAGCGCGACGCCAATGCGCTTCTTCTCGAGATCGATGCTCAGGATCTCGAATGCGCCCGTCATCTCCGGCGCGACCATCGAGGACCACGCGTCGGATCGTCCTGTCGCCGCGAACGTGGAGGCGTGAGCCAGCGCTTCGATGCCCGGCTCGAGCTCGACGAACGCCCCGAACTCCACGACACGCGTCACGCGGCCTGTTACCACCTGGCCGATCTCGTAGGTGTCCTGGACTCGCGACCACGGGTCGACCGTGAGCTGCTTCAACCCGAGCGAGATTCTCTGCTGGTCGTCGTCGACCCGGAGAACCTTGACCGTGATCTCGTCGCCTGGCTTGACGATGTGCGACGTGTCCGACACGCGGGACCATCCCATCTCGGAGACGTGCAGCAAGCCCTGCACGCCGCCGCCGAGGTCGACGAACGCGCCGAACTCGCGGACTGATGCGACACGTCCTGTCAGCACTGCGCCGGGAACGATCGTTCGCCGGACTTCGGCGGCGCTCGCCCGCTGCTCCTCCTCGAGAAGCGCGCGCCGCGAGACGATGATGTTCCTGCCGCCTTCCTTGTACTCGATGATCCGGAAGGTATAGACCTGCCCTTCGTGCGTCACCGCGTCGTTCCGGCGGATATCGATCTGAGAGATCGGACAGAAGGCGCGCTGGCGGGCGATGCGCACCTCGTAGCCCCCCTTCACCGCCTTCTCGACTTTTCCTTCCACCGGCAGACCGGAGTGGAACGCGTCTTCGAGCTGCCGCTGGGTCGCGGCCCCTCGCGCCAGCTTCCGGGAAAGGGTCAGCCCCCCTGCAGTCGACACCACAATCGCCTGAATGCGATCGCCAACGGCGACCTCGAGATGGCCCTCGTCGTCCTTCAGTTCGGCGATGTCGATCATCGCTTCGCCCTTGCCGCCGACGTTGATGAAGGCGACCTCCGGGCCGATCGCGACGATCGCGCCCTCGATGGTCTGACCCTTCTCGAAGCGCTTCGGCTTGAGCGAGGCTTCGAACATCGCCGCAAAATCGTCGTTGGGATCGGTCACGGCAGCAGTGTATCGCGTCACCGAGGTGAGCGCGTCAGATCGCGGTGGCGGGATCGCTGCGGTTCAGGCTGGCGCGGTGCGAGTCAAAGGCACAACCTACGAACGCGTGGGTGTCGAAGCGGTGGTTCACCGCAAAGTGCGGCACGTACCCGGCCATCGCGTCCGCGAGCGGGCGAATCACCTGTGACGGAGTTCGCGCGGCCGGCTCGAAGAGAAACTCTGTCCCGTCGAGGGTATACACCACCCACGCGTGCTGGCGATCGATTCCGGGCCGATCCTCACAGATCACGCGGCCGACGTAGAACTCGGCGTCGATGCTGAGCTCGGCCAGCTTGCGCCAGGCCCACAGCGCAAAGTCCTCGCAATCGCCGCGCTTCTGTTGCTCGAAGATGCCGGGATGCTGCCAGACGTCCCGCTCGTGAAACAGCTCGAGGTCGGTGACGTATTCGCAGGTTTGCAGCCACGCCACGATGTCGTCAATCGACCCCACGTGCACGCAGCTTTCGCCGTCGAAGTAGTCGGCGAACGGCTGCCTCGAGCCCGGGCCGAACACGCGCGCCGGCACCGGCACGGGCACGCGGTCCCAGGCCGATTCCTCCCCGACCAGCCGCGCGGCAAGGTACCTGAACTGTGAAAGAAGCCGGCGGAACGACCCTTCGGGTGTCATGACCGGCATGTGAGATTCAGACGCAAATTCTAGCGCAATCGTTCAAGGCAGGTCGAAGAGGCCGTCGTTTCAGCGTCGCATTTCGACCGCCATGATGTTGCTCTCGCGGCGGTCCCCCCAGGCGAACACGATACCTCTGCCGTCGGGCGTGACGGCGAAGCCGGGCCAGGAATAGTTGGCGATCGACGCGACATCGTCACCATCGCCGCCGGTGAGCGGTGCGCGACGGATCACCGGCTGATCGCCCGTTACGCCGACGTAGTAGATCCCCTGCGGCGTCACACGCCAGTTCGCGGTCTCCGCGGCGCGGATCCCGGGCACCAGCAGCGTGGCACGCCCACCTGCGATCGGCATCGTCCACAGACCGGTGGCATCGAGCCGCGTGAAGAAGAGCGATGCGCCGTCTGGAGATTCAGCGGCCGCGTAGCCGCCGCCGGCCGTCACCTGCGCGCGAGCGCGATCGGCAACGGTGAGGCGCATCACCTGCCACGTTCCCGAACGGCGCGCGCCGAACAACACCGATGCGCCATCGCGAGACCACGACGGCGCGATCTCGTCGTCGACATCGTCGGTGAGTCGCGTCGTGGCGCCGGTCGCGGCATCGATCGCGTACAGGTCCGGTTGACCGTTGACGCTCGCGCTGATCAGGATGCGGGTGGCGTCCGCGGACCATCGCGGCTGACGAAGCGCCGCGCGCGTAAACGTCGACACCTGTCGAGGAGACGATCCATCGCGATTGGCCGCCCAGACCTGCGGTTCTCCCGATCGCGTCGACACGAATGCGAGCTGCCTGCCGTCGGCCGACAGATCCGGTGAATGGTTCCAGAGATCCAATGCCTGTGCGATGGGCCGCATGGCCGCGAGGCTATCGCCTTCTTCGGAACGCCCCGCGGAGACGGGCGACTGACGAGAGAATGAGCGGCTCCGAGAAAAGGTCGACGAGCAGGCGAAGCAGATCGCCGACGCCGAGAAGCAGATCGCAGATCTTGAACGCCAGCTCGCCTTACGCCAGCAGAACTCGACGACGACATCGAAACCGCCGTCATCCGATGGACTCGCGGGCCAGCAACGTACGCGCGGCCGGCGCACGAAGAGTCGGCGTAAACCGGGTGGTCAACCGGGGCATCCCGGGCATTCGCGGCCACTGGTGCCCATCGAGCGCGTGAACGCCATGGTCGAACTCTTTCCAGACGCGTGTCGGCATTGCCAGCATGCGCTGCCCGCGCGGTCGCGCCAGGTGGTCGGCGAGCCGCGACGCCATCAAGTCACGGAATTGCCGCCCATCGAAGCGCACATCACCGAGTATCGCTGCCATCGGATCGTGTGTCCTGCGTGCGGGCAGACGACGCGGGCGCCGTTGCCCGACGAGGTCGAGGGTCAGTTTGGCCCGCAACTCACGGCGTTGATTGCCTATTTGACGGTCGTCTGTCGCTTGCCGCGCTTGGTCGTGCAGCGGTTGCTCGAAGGCGCGCTGCAGATTGCGATCAGCCAAGGCAGTACGCAACACGCGTGGGAAGAGGCGAGTGCGGCGGTCGCCGCGCCGTGCCAGGAACTCGAACGTCGCGTTGCAGCAGCAGTCGGTCCTCAACGGCGATGAAACGGGTCACCGCACGAACGGCGACAAACGCTGGCTCTGGACGCTGGTTGCGCCGACCTTTGTCTTCTACACCATCGCCACCTCCCGCGGCGCGGACGTGCTCCGGCGCCTGCTCGGCGCCACGTTTTCCGGCGTCTTGGGCAGCGACCGCTTGCCGACCTACCTGACGTACGCCGCGGACCGTCGGCAATTCTGTTGGGCGCATTTCACGCGCAACCTGCTGAGCGCGCAGGACCTCGCCAAGACGGCGTCGGCGAAACGCTTCTGTCGCGAGGCCCTCGCGCTGCAGCGACGACTCTTCCGCGTGTGGCATCGCTTTCACGGGGACCCGCACGCCCGCGGCGCGCCGCTCACCCGCGAGGAATTGATCGCCAAGGCGTTCCCGATCGAGAACACATCAACTTCAAGTCGTTCGAGATGAACACGTTCCTGAAGGTGCTTGCAGTGGTCAGCTTCCTGGGGTTGATACCGTCCGTCGTTGGCGGCCTGCTCGGCATGAACGTCGCCGGAAATCCGTGGCCCGTAACGCTCGGCCAGGTGGCGTTCGGTGTGGCGATGGGAATGGCAACGGCGCTGTACGTGTTCGCAGTGAAAGGGTGGCTGAAGTAGGCGCTTTCAGTCGACCGACGCGTTATTCCACGCATCAGCCGTGGGCGTGACGCAGGTCGTGCTCAAATCTGTAGGCTGTCCAGCGCACTCTTACGCGGCGTGAGCGGTCTGCGGATGACTGTCGCGGTATGCCGTTGGTCAGCGTGCGGCGACGGCAGGTGGATAGGCTTCCCAGACGTCCTGCGTCGACCAGTCCACCTTCGCGATCCACCCGTCGCGCGGATCGTGGATCAGCTCGCCGCGAACGACGTCTTCACCGTCGACAAACAGAATCGACTCGTGCTTTGCCGCGATCTGGGCAAATGGCGTCTGTTGATGCATGCGCAGATCGCCGAGACGAAGTCGCCCCTCAGCGTCCAGATGATTGAAATCGGCCTGCAGCAGTATCACGGCGGTGTCCACCGATCCAGTTTCGGAACTGGATTGGGCTCCGGTACGCTCAGGATGGCATCGAACTGTTCAGGGGTCAAGCCGAAGAGGTCGTGATGATGCGGAGGGCCAGGCGATGGCCGCAGGGAGCCGCCCGCTGCCAAGACCGCCTGTACCGTCGTGTGCCTGATCTGGTTGTTGCGACAAGAGCGTGCAAGCTCCTGCAACGAGACACCCGGTGCAGCAAAGACCGACCACGACCCGTCTCGGGATAGCCGCTCCGCAAGATCCCGAGCGCCCTGAACACTTCCGCAGCGCACGACGATGGTTGACGCCGGCCACGTCGCGGGATCGGCACGATCAACGGCCATCGGGCTGGCCACATGGTACCCTACCGGGATCACTCAGGAGAGGCACGTGTGCGCTACGCTGACTTCCGTGACCGATTCGAGGGCGCGTTGCAGGAAGCGGGCCTCTTCGTCCGCGGCGTGGACCGGCGTATCGAGACAATCGATCTCGTAAGTGCAGTCCTCAGCGGCTTTCGAAATTGCGTAGAAGTCTGGCTCGCGCGGAATATTTGCGGATCACAGGTCAGGCTTTCTGCACATCGAATATTTCGGCGCGCACGACCAGGTGATCGCGCCCGGAAGGGCGGATCGAGTCGTTGCTGTTGCGCAACTGGCCGAACGGCACCGTGAGGCTCCGTTGACGCGGATCACTGCCCGCTCAAGACGACCTCGCCGAAGCGGTTCATACCGGAGCCGCCCTTGGAGCCTGCGTCATAAACGTATCCGTACACTCGCATGCCGTCCGGACGCGTGAGCACACTGCCGCGTATCCATGAGCCGAGAATGTGGTCGACGCGGCGCGCCGAGGGCTGCCAGCCAGCGCGATCGTCGGTGCTGAAAATGCCGCGGGACGCCTGGTCGATGAACAGCACCCGCACCGTCCGGCCGTCCGCCACGACGTCGGCTCCGGGCTGCTGCGAGTCGACAGCGTTTCGGACGACATCCCGATCCGTGACTCGTAGCGGAACTGTCGGGGCGCCGTCGTTGACGATGCGACGCTCCCAGAGTCGGCCGTCAGCAAGCCGGTAAAGGATGACGACGGTGTTCGTCTCGGGAATGTGGACCAGAGGGAGCACAGACCCGAACTCCGCCCGGCTGGTTCCCGCGCCGGCGGCAAGATGCTGCCGGGCCGTGAGTGTGCCGCTCTTCAGGAGCCGGCTGTTCCAGATCGTGCCGTCGGTGCCGTAGTACGCCACGTGCACGGTGTCGTTCGCGCCGAGGACAGCCTGGGGGCCGGCCAGGTTTGGACCGATGCCAGCGTCGATGGCCTTGGTGGCCGTCCAGACACCTGCTGGCGAGCGGATGCTGTAGTGAACGGTCCCTCCGACATAGAAAGCGACAAGGCTGCCGTCGGAACGTGCCACGAGTGTCGCGGCCTGAGCGACGGCCGTCACCGACGCGGCCAGCTCGTCGCGGACGTGCCAGGTGTCGGGGCGGCTCGGATGGTCGGAGGTGCGGAACGAATGATACCGGACCGACTCGGTCACCTGATGAATGATGTGAATCGTGTCCCCTACCAACCGCGCATCCACCGATTCGAGATCGTCGGTGGCGGGACGATTCGCGGCGTCCACCTCGCGCCACGTTCGCCCGTGGTCGGTGGACTTCACCATCATGAACACGTTGTCGGTCTCCGCCGGTTCCATGATGAAGTACAGGTGGCCGTTGGACGCCTGCCACGGTCCGATTCGTCCGGGGGTCTCGACGTACGTTCCTCCGAGGTGACCGGGTGCGATGGCCAGCCGAAGCACCGGATTCACGGAGGATTCGAGCACTGCCCCTCCAGCGGCAACCATCCTGAATTCGAACGTGTCGTCCTGCTCGTTGGTGACGGCTCCGTCCGCGAACCGACGGACGACCAGCGCCCATTCAAACTCGCCATGCGAACCGGCGCCGGCCCATGACGCCGTTCGGTCGGCGAGGCTGATTCCGGACCCTGCGCGGAACGGGGCGGCAGAGCCGGACAGCACGTCGGTGGTCGCCGAGCCGTTTTCGTAGACCTCGGAGCCGACAATGCTCACCCGCGGCGTCTCGGCATCATCGTCGTCAGCGTAGGGAAAATCGTGCGCCTCCACGTCCAGCCAATCGCCTGCGTTCCGCCGGTACTGCAGCTGGAACGACTCATCGCCTGCCAGGCCGGTTGGACGCTCCACCTCGAAGCGAACGCGGAACGGCTGATCGGCGTGAATCGCGACGCTCTCATTGAGCGCACCAGCCCACCCCTGGTTCGAGTTCAAGGCGGCCGTGAAATCGGAACGAACCCGGAAGTTGGTCTGCCCGTTCCCTCTCGTCTGGATCGCGGGCGGATGCGAACCGGCCGTGAGCGTGCCAGGTGAATCGCGACACCCGGCCAGGAGTGAGCCTGACAGCATCAGCAGAACCACCGCGACGCTTGGTTGTGACGGCATCGCACGCTTCGACGAGCAGGGATGATACGAAAAAGCCGTGGCGTTCAGTCCCACGCGTCTCGGCCGTTGAGCTAAAAGCGGTACTTCACACCGAGCTGAATCACCCGCGGACCGCCGCGCGTGCGCGTGATCTGGCCGAAGTTGGCGGCGCTGATGTCGCGCGCCGGATTGCGGAACGTCGGCGTGTTGGTCACGTTGTACGCCTCGAGCCGGAATTCCAGCGATCCGCTCGTCAGTCGCGTCGACTTCGACACGCTCATATCGATACGCCGCTGAGGCGGTCCGATGACGCTGTTGCGCGCCAGCGTGCCGAATGCGGTCCCGGCGCTCACGAAAGCGCCGCGATTCAGATAGTTGTCGAGGCGATCCTCGACCGACCCCGACGTCGTCTGATCCTCGAGCGTGGCACCCGGCGCGAGATTCGGGCGGGGATTGGTGGTCGAGACGAGCACGGCGCTGAATTCGCCGTCAGTGATGGTGAACGGCCGGCCCGACTGGAACGTGCCGATCCCCGCGATCTGCCATCCCTCGACGAACGCGTTGCCGCGGAACGGCAGATCCCACGCCCAGCTCAGAATCAGGCGGTGCCGGCGGTGGAAGTCCGACAGTCCAAGGTTCAGCTCGGGGTGCGTCTGGTCGTTCTCGATCTGGAAGAGCCCCTCGTCTGAGAAATAGTCCGTCGAGCGCGACAGCGTGTAGTTGGCGTTGAACATGAAGCCGGCGGTGAACCGCTTCTGCAGGCTCGCCTGCAAGGCGTGGTACCACGACTTGCCGTTCGAGGTGAGCGTATTCGCGCCCTCGTCTTCGTCGAGGCCCAGGAGCGGCCCGCGCAGCTCCTGCGCGATGACGCACTCGCCCGGATCGTCCAGCAGATCGCATCCCGGTGGCGGCGTGCCGGTGTTGACGAAGCGGTCGTTGACGATGGTGTAGTAGTTGCCGATGAAGCCGCCGCCCGGGACGCCGGCGCGCGGCTGGAACCCGCCGAGCGCGTCGATGTCGAGCGCCTGGTTCAGGTTGATGAACTGCAGCAGATGATCGCCTTTGGTGCCGACGTAGCCCAGCTCGATCATCCAGTTCGGCCTGAACTCCCACTGCGTGTTGATGCCCCACTGCTGGAGGTACGGCGTCTGGAGATCGGGGGCCACCATCTGCGTTTCGAATGCCTCGAACTCGGTCCCGGGGTCGTTGGACCCGACGAGGATCGGCTCGCCATCGTCGAAGCCGACGCTCATCGCCGGAATCGGGAACGCCGGGTAGTCGGTCGGCAGCACGTTGTAGTCGCCGAGACTGTTCAACTGCAGCTCCCGGAAGAACGGCGCGGCCTGGCGCAGCGAGTTGGCAAACCCGCCCGTCGTCCGCTCGTAGAACATGCCGTAGCCGCCGCGCACCACGAGGCGGTGCTGTTGCGACGGCGTCCAGGCGAAGCCGATGCGCGGCATGACGTTGTCGAAGTCGCCGGGGATGATGGACTTGCGGCTCGACCTGGTCAGATTCACGCTTTCCGCGCCGGGGACCAGGCTCGGATCGAAGTTCGAGGCGAAGACGAAGCCGTCCTGGATGAGCCCGGTCTGCATGGCGGCGTCGAAGTCGAACACGGCGAGCAGGCCGTTCTTCTCGGACGGGAAGCCGAAGTAATCCCAGCGCACGCCGAGGTTCAAGGTGAGGTTCGGGCCGATCCTCCAGTCGTCGGCGACAAACGCGCTCGCGTCGGTCATGCGATAGTTCCGGACCGTCTCGCCGAAGGTGATGGACGAGTCCGATATCTGCCGCGCGCGGTTGCCGTCGGCGGGGTCGCGGTAGCCGACGGTGAGGAAGTCGAACCAGCTGCGGAAGTTGTGGCGGCGGTTCTGCCCCTCGCGGAGGTCGCCGTCCAGATGGTGGCGCCGCAGCTCTCCACCGGCGCGGATCGAGTGCTGGCCTTTGCTGAACGTCACGGTATCGCCGAAGACGTAGGTGGTCTGCAGATCGTAGATGCGTGTGCCGTCGGCAGGCGTGCCGAACCTGACGCGGCCGCCGACGTCCCGGTCGCCGCGAATGTCGAGCTGACTCAGGTCGGGCACCTTGGCATCGAGCGGGCTGCGAATCCCGAATTGCGCGTTGGTGAAGTACGGAACCGGGTCGCTGTCGTTGCGGTTGCGGAAGAAGCCGGCGCGAAACTCGTTCAGCACCGAGGAGCTGAAGACGTGCAGATCGGTCAACGATCCGGTGCGCTGATAGGTCGTATCCTCGCGCTCGAACCGGGTCAGGGCGTTGGCGTTGGCCAGGGGATCGCGGCTCGGCTGATTCGAGAAGAAATACTTGCCGCTCAGTCTGTTGGAAATCGTCAGCTGATGATCGACGTTGGTCGTGAACTGATCCTGCTCGAAGGTCGCCGGGATCACCGAGACCACCTGACAACTCTCGAACACCTGCGTGCCGTTACGCCGGCAGTTCGTTCCGGTGGAACCCGACGGTATCAGGAAGGTGCCATCCGGGAACTTCGCCTTCAGGAGCTGCCTCGAGATCGGGTTGATGGCGCTGAGGGCGACCGGCCCGTGCGTCGGCGCCCAGATCGCCGCGGCAAAGGCGTCGATGCCGGCGTCCGATCGATCGTCGGTGAGCGCTCTCGGCAGCAGGACGGTGTTGCTGGCCTCATCGACGAACGAGGTCTCCGCCTGCGTGCGCTGATACGACCCGAAGAAGAACGTCCTGTTCCGCGCAATCGGGCCGCCGAAGGTGACGCCACCCTCGTGGCGCCTGAGGATCGGCTTCTCGATGTTCGCGCGGCTGAAGAAGAACTCGTTGGCCATCAGCGCGTCGTTCTGATGGAAGTAATAGCCGCTGCCGCGATGGCTGTTGGTGCCGCTCTTCGACACCAGCGTGAAGTTCCCGCCGCCGTTTCTGCCGGTGCCGGCGTCGTAGAGGCTCGTCTGCAGCTTCACCTCCTGCAGCGTTTCCGGCGCCGGCGCGACGTTTCTGGAGAGGGATCCGCCGCCATTCTCGATCGTGCCGCTCGAGCCGTTGACGCGGCTGTTGCAGCACAGGAGGTTGGTGACGTCGACGCCGTTGAAGACGAAGCTGTTGTTGGTGGTGCGCGCGCCGTTCACGCTCGGCGAGATCGACGCGTTGTCGTTCGAGAGCAGTTCGCTGATGTCGGCGGACACGCCTGACTCGACGACCAGGAGCTGAGTGAAGTTGCGCGCCGAGGTCGGCAGCGCCTCGAGCTCCTTCTGATCGAGCGTGCGCGACACGGTCATCGAACGGGACGACACCATCTCGGCGTTGGCGACCACGTCGACCGCCTCGGTCACCGTGCCGATCTCGAGCGTCACGTTGACCGTCGCCATTTCGGTCGTCGAGACCGTGAGGCCGTCGCGCCGCACCGGCTTGAATCCCGATAACTCGAAGCTCACGCGATAGGTGCCCGGCGTGAGAAAGCGCGCCTCCCAGTCGCCCGTGGCGCTGCTGGTGAGGGTCCGTCCGCTTCCGGTCTCCGGATTCGTCACGGTAATCGCCACGCCGGGAATGGCCGCGCCGCTGGAGTCCGTAACCCGTCCCATCAAACCGGTGCTGGCGCCGGACTGCGCGAGCGCGGAATCGATCGGGAGCGTGAACAGCAACACGAGCAATGCGAGGACTCTCATCTCGCCTCCTTCGAATGGCGCATGGGTGCGATGCACGTCGGACGCGGATGGTACGGCAGCGACGTAACATTGGTTTGGGAGCGACGTAACATCGACACGACGGCCAAGTCATCGAATCGTTACTTGCGCGCGCGCGGGTTCTGCCCGACGATACGCGGCATGCGAAAAAGGGCAATCGCCGTGAGCATTGCCGTCATCGCCCTGCTCAGCTGGAGCAGTTCGCCGGCAGTGACGGACCAGGTTGCGACGAGCGCGGGTCAGGCTGTCGTCGCTCCAGACGATGCGCGTCTGTTGAAGCTGCCTGTTCCGCTCCGGGAGGAGGGCCGCCGGATTCTCGCGGAGACGGACGAGGATCGACGCGCCAGCCTGGCGGAGGCGCTTGCGGACAAGCACGCGGTCGGCGCGCTCGACTTTCTGCTCGCGCTCCTCGAAGCCGATCCATCAGCGGACGTGCGCGAGGACATCGTCGATCAGTTGGAAGGCGTCGACGATCCGCGCGTCGATCCGGCGCTCGAGCGTCGCGTGCTCGTCGATGCCGATCCCGACATCGTGCTGCTGTCGCTCGAGCTGCTGCGCGCCCGGCACACACGGCCGCTGATGCGCCTGCTCGAGCAGCGGCTCGCGGCGGAGCGCAAGACCGGTTCTGAGGCCGCGATCAGCAGGTTGATCGCCGAACAGGAACGGTGGACGACGCTGGTCCGCGGCGGACTGTTGCCGACGTTCTTTCAGAAGCCGCCCGCCCTCTTCACCCTGAAGCCGGCGGAACAGCCGGTGCGCGTGCTGGCGTTTGGCGATTACGGCGACGGCAGTGCCGCGCAGAAGCAGGTGGCCGGCGCCATGCTGCGCTATCACCAGGCGCAGCAGTTCGACTTCGCGATCACGCTCGGCGACAACTTCTATCCGGCCGGCATGGACAGCCCGACCGATCCCCGCTGGGACTCCTGGTGGAGCGCGCTGTACGACCCGTTGAAGGTTCCCTTCTACGTGTCGATGGGCAATCACGACTGGAATCAGCCGGATAGTCCCGCCGCGGAGATCCTGTTCTCCGGGCGCAGCCCGAGCTGGCGCCTCCCGGCGGCGTACTACACCTTCGAGGCCGGGCCGGTGCAGTTCTTCGCGCTCGACACCGACATCATCTCGGAAGCGCAGTTACGCTGGCTGACTCAGGAGCTCGATCGGAGCCGCGCGACGTGGAAGGTGGTGTACGGGCACCATCCGATCTACTCGGCCGGCCAGCATGGGAACAACAATCAGAAGATCCGGCAACTCCTGCCCGTGCTTCGCGATCGCGCGGACATGTACATCGCCGGACACGATCACGACATGCAGCACCTCAAGCCCGAGAGGCGGCTGCACTTCTTCGTCGCCGGGAGCGCGGGGAAGCTCCGGCCGATCGAGCCCGGTCCGCGCTCTCTCTTTGCGCGAAGCGCGCATGGCTTCGCCGTGATCGACGCCGATCGGTTGACGCTGACCGTGAAGTTCGTTGAAACGGACCTCTCGTCGCCGTACTCCTACACCCTGTCGCGCAGCTCAGGCACACAACCATCGTGATAACCGCGGATGGCGCGGGACAAGGGCCGACTCACAAGTTGAGACGATCGCGATCCCGCCCTAACGGAAGGTTGGTTTCGACGGCTGAGTTGTCGTCACACCAGGAACGAAAAACGACGGGCTTGTCGGACCAGCCATCCCACCGGTGGTCACCGGCAGCCTCCCGATCGGCGCCGTTCAACGCCCAGACACCGACCACCGCGGCCGCCAACAGCACCGGCATTGAACCGACCCAGACGATGAGAAACATCGGCTGATTGTTCTGGATGACCCCGTCGATCACCTGAAACGCGCGAATGAACGCGCCGTCATCGAGTCTGCGGATGCCAGGCATTACGACGGCCGCAAAGGCAAACAGAAACCCTGCAACCAGCGAACAGAGAAACGCGGCCAGTATCAGGATCGGCTGAAATACCGTCATGTTGACGTCCATGGGTCAGCTCCCCTGTGCTTCGGCGCGCCGTCCGTGGCGGCGTCGCTGCGGCACGATCGTACCCGTGACCTCGATCTCCAGCGGAGACCGAAACTGATGTCGACGGCGAGACACTTCCGCTCGCGAGGGCCATCGATCCTCCGCTCCATGTGCGAGGCTCACCACACGGAAATACGTGGCTGGCTAAGCGGCGTGGTGGCCGGATGCTTTGAGGCCCCCTCCGTCCGAACACCCAGCCTCTGGACGAACGAGCGGCGGTTTGTCGGTTAGACGCTGTGGACTTACGTGATCAGGCCAAGGTCGTACTGCCAAGACCCAGCATGGTGAGCAGACCATTCGCCTTGTTGAGCAGTTCCCTGCGATGAGCCAAGCCGTTATCGCCGCCGTTGATTCTCTTCGTCAATCCCACCACGTCGTCCTTGTCGGCGAACCTGTTCAGGTTGTTCCTGTCCCAGAAAAAAACAGCGGAATGCACGGCGTACTCGCTAGACACGAGATCCGGCTCGTCCACGACCCTCTCATCACTCAGCCACTGGGCAAAGGCCTTGTAGTTGCTCCGTCCGGTCAGTTGGATGAGTCCGCGGCCCCGGTACTTCCAGCCGTCCCCGCTGGTCTCGCCGCGGTTGCCCATGCGGTTGGCGTAGACCCTATTCGCGATCTTCTCGGGCTGGCGGGCGTAGGCGTCCGCCTCTTCCTTGGTCGTGAAGTACTTGCCGAACACCTTCCGCAACGCCTCAGAAGAGTAGTTCAGGTTCTCCATGTCGAACCGCATGCAGCCGGATTCGTGCAAGACCTGAGCAAAGAAGTGTGCGAGCCGTAGCCTTGAGTCGGCGATGCCGTATTTCGGCAGCGCCTCCTCGAGGTGGTGGATGTACTGCTCTGCGTCACCGTCCGATACTCCCATTTCCTTCAACATCTCGATGCGGGTTTTCATTCGCCCTCCGTTGAGACCTAGGTCACAGTAATTTTGCAGAAATGAGCAGCCCGGCAGCTCCCCTGCACCTTCCGAGCGCTCCGGTCGATAGTCGGTGATAGGAGTCCACCCACGTCTCGAGACCGGAGCGGAAAACCCGTGGCTGATACGAAGTTTGTCGATTACTACGAGGTCTTGCAGCTCAGCCCCAACGCGACGGCCGAGACTGTCGAACGGGTATACCGCATCCTTGCCAAACGGTATCACCCTGACAACCAGGAGACCGGCAGCGCGATTCAGTTTGCCGAATTGCACAGAGCCTACGAGCTGCTGTCGAACCCCGTGACACGCGCGGCGTACGACGTCAAGTACGAAGAGAACCGCGCGCTCACGTGGAAGATCTTCAAGCAGGAAGACGCGGGCGACACGCGCGCCGACGATCGGCGGCTCTTTCACGGTCTTCTCTCGGTGCTCTACATCGCGCGGCGCCGGGATCCGCACAACGGCGGACTCGGCGTCGTCACGCTCGAGCGAATGCTCGGCTGCCCGCGCCAGCACCTCGAGTTTCCCATCTGGTACCTGAAACAGCGTGGATGGATCGAACGGCTCGAAAGCGGCTACTTGGCCATCAGCGTCGAGGGTATCGACAAGCTGGGAAGCGACGACTTGAGCCTGCCGGCGAACCGTCTCATTGAAGAGAAGTCGATGGGTCGCACGAACAACATGGACGCTCCACCGCGGCTCGAAGGGATGGCAGTCTCGTAGAACGCCCCGCCTAGACCTGTCGTCAAGCAGGGCCAAAGCCTGATGACCGCCTTCGTTTTGAGCCAGCAGGACCAAATCCTGTCGATCGACCGGATTCATCCACTTGTCTATGGCGAATTGCTAATTTCCTAGAGTTTTCATCGAAGTCACGTCTTGCTCGGATTGCGCGGTGTCGGACACTTCGGTCGGCCTGAGTTGCCTTCCCTAAGAGTCGCGGGGCTCACACAACAGCAGATCCAGCGGCGTTCTTCTCGGCCGGGTGATGCTTGGCCCACGTCGCGTGGTCTTTCCGCGTGATCGTCGTCATCTGGTCGGCAGCCAAGGCGAACCAGCGCTTGTCGCGATCCAGCTCATTCAGCCGTTTCTCCAGATACTCCCGGCTGAAGCTTCCGAGATGGATGTTCGCAGTCTCGAGCCCCATCAACTTCAAGAGCGCCGGCGCCAGGGCGACCCGTTTGTCATCCCGATGCGCCGGCATCTCGATCTTCGCAATGTCGGGCGCGAGCTGGCGGATGAGCCAGCGGTCGTGGACCTGGTAATACGGATCAGGGATACGAATGGCGTGCTGCAGGAGGGTCGCTGTCTGCGACGGCATGCGATCCTGCGCCCTCAACCAATAGAGCGCCGACGGCACGAGTGCTTTGGCTTCGCGTGCGTCGTAGACCCCTTTCCTGATCGGTTCGACTGCAGTGAACCGGCGGCGCCCCAGGCTGCCGAGACCGCCGGGGGCCTTCTGTTTACGAAATGACGGACGCGCACGGGAACGAAACGAGGCACGGAACATGTCTTCAAGGCCCTTCGGAAGATCCGGACCGTCCACCTCGGGGTTCTTCTCGGGATCGAGCTTCTTCCGCCAGAACTTCTCAGTGTCTTCCTGCGTGTTCCGCAGCAGTTTCGCGAGGGGGGTGTGTGCATCGCCTGAAATAACAATCGGCTCCGCCTTGCGGAGACCGATCCGGTAGCCTTGGAGGATAAACGCGCAGATGGTATCCGCGGTCACGTCAATGCTCGCGGTCGACGCCGCCAACAGCGCGCTGGTCGCCAACCGCACCAGGTCGCTGGTGAACGGCAGCTCGCAGGCGTCGTCAAAGTCATTGATGCCCCAGACCAGCCGCAGCCGCGAGTCACGCCAGACACCGAAGTTCTCGACGTGGAGATCGCCCACGGCAAGCAGGACGTCCTGGTCGCGTCTGGCAAGTTTCGGGCAGACGATCGGCCACTGCTCGACCCATCGGTAGAAGGTCGCGCGCAGGAACGGAAACGGGCCGTCGCTCATCGTGCGATGCTTCTGTTTGAGCAGCTTCTCGGAGACGTCCGTCCGCTCCCGCAACCACGCTTCGTAAGAATCCGTCGACTTAACGATTCCCCGCACGGTTGTAGAGCCCATCCTGGAGGGTTAACTGGCGATGGTCGTTTCGGTCGCCAAGACCATCTTGACGACCTGCCCAACTAGTTCAGGTTCGCTCTTCCAGATGTCCGTGTGCTCCCCCGGCAGCAACCAGCCCCAGTCGTGGTTCCAGCCGCCGGGCCACATGGCGGCTTTGCCGCTCAGAGGCCCGCCTCGGACCATGTGACACCCATCCACCGGACGACAACACGAAAACGATCGTGTCGTTCATTCAGCCGAGAATACAGCGTTTGGAGCCGGATGTCGCCGGCTACAATCAGATATGCCTCGCTCAACCGAGCGAGGGATATCCCAAGCAACGCGTGCAGGCTTATGCCGACAGTCTTCTACAGCGGTCGTGAGGTGTGGTGCGACCCGAGTACTTGAAGAAATGTCTTGCCGCATACCGCCCTCCACGGTTCAAGGCGGCGACGGAGACCGTGCAACGAGGATCCGCTCGAGCGGCAGACGCCGCTAGGCTGTGGCTCATTGCGGGCCTGGTGGACCGCGATGTGCCAGACCGCGAATTGCGTACGTGCGATTCGCACATCGAGCGCCCTGTCCTCGTGTGCCAAACCCCGCGTCTCGTGCTCCTCAACGGCGCGGGTGCCAATTCATGAATCGCAGATTCGCTCAATCCCGGTCCGAGTTGGCGCCGCGCTCTCGCAAGAACTGCGCGAGCCGACAAGTCATCGCCGCGGCACCTCGAGTAGCACGATATCGGAATGCTCTTGCACTTGCTCCAGAACGATGTCATGCCCGTCTGGGGAGATGGCAAAGTCGCGCGCGTCGAAGTCTGGAGCGAGATCGGTCAACTGATGCTCGGCGCCGGTCTCCAGATCGATCAGCCAAAGATCCTTGTGCCGGATTTCTCCTCGCAGCACCACAAGCGACCGTCGTCCCGGCATGAATGATAGATGTCTAGCGCCGCGGGTCAGCGTGAGCCTGGGCAGACGGTACGCGCTGCCGTCGGCCTTTACTGCCTTGACCTCGAATGTCGTCCCGATGTCAGCCCCCGAGAACACGACGACATCGCCGTCAGGCGACCACACCGGATCGACAGAGTACTCCTGAACCAAGGGCGTCGTGGAGCGGCCGTCGAGAGGAACGTTGAAGAGGCGTGGGATGCCGTCGACGACGACAGCCACCGTAATGGATTGACCGTCCGGCGTCCAGGCCGGAGCGCCTTGCAGCTCGAGTGACCTCGTGATGATTCGAGCGTTCGTACCGTCGGCGTCTACAACGTGCAGCATCGTCTGTCCGTTCTGTCTGACCGAAAAGGCAATGCGACCGTCATCCCGCGAGATGGCGGGCCCTCCCACGATCCTTGTGTCAGGCGCGCTCCATAGCTCGGTGGCCCTGCCGCCCTGCAGCTTCCAGATACTGTCCGTGGCACCTTTGGAAGAGACGTACAGCAGATACCCGGTGCCCAGCCTCGGGGAGGATCCGTTGCCGGTCGTCAGCGGGATGCGACGGGCCGACGACATCTCGGAACGTGTACCGGTGATTGGCAACCGCCAGAGCGTCCCTTTAGCATTCGCGAGTGTCGCCACCAGACGCTGGCCGTCGGCACTTGATGCGAGGGAGGTGTATCTGTCGATGCCAAAGCTCACGCGGCGAGGAATGCGCCGGTCAACATCGAGGCTGTGAATCCACGGCCCCGAACCGTCGGAGTCGCTAGCCAGGTACAACAGCGTCCGCACGTTCAGGAAAACCGGGTGGCTCACGAGCGAGTCGTGATCCGTGATCCGTTCGGGCGTTCCTCCAGTGGGCCTGATCCGCCAGATGTCCATCTTGTCAGGCAGTGCACCCTGGACGAAGTAGATGAACGCTTGATCAGGGGACCACACGAGGAAGTGACTGTGAAGGCCAGGAGGGGCTGAGAAGATTTCCCGCGTTTCAGACGTATTGCCGGAATCGCGCACGTACATCGGATCACCAGGCCCGGGTGTGTGGTAGACGAGACGAGTGCCGTCGCCGGACCAGTGGAATTCGGCCGTGCCATCCAGATAGGGTCGTGGCTGCCCGCCGAGGACAGGCGCCGCCCAGATGCTGATGTTGGCTTGATTCGGACCGGCGGGCCTCCGCGTCCAGAACGTGACGAGGGTCCCGTCGGGTGAGAAGCCAAGCGTCCGAACCGACGGGTTGACGAGCTCCCGTTCACCGCCTCGCGTCAGGTTGTGAAACTGACCGGTACCAACCTGGGTTACCCACACGTCCATTTGCCCGTCGCGATCTGAGAGAAAAGCGGCGAATCGGCCGTCACGAGAGACCGCGGCAGCCTGTTCGATTCCGCCGAAGTCGGTAAGCTGTACAAATCGGGCAGCCGCCAGCGGATTCCCGCGGTTTGGGTCGGATTGTCGGATCTGCCAGAAGGTGAGCGCCGCGACCAGAACTGCTCCTGTCGCCGCAAGTGCCCAGACGACCTGCGGCCCCGCGCGTGCCACCTGAGCTGAGGAGCCCTGGACCGACTGGAGGTCGCGCTCCCCGTTACCGACGATCCCGCTTTCAGGACGCTCTTCAGCCAGTCGGGGCCCTCCTGGGGCGGCTTCGGCGATGAGAGCCAGACTGCGGCTTCGCGCCCAGGCGTCGAGATCGCTCTTAAAGGCGTAGATCGATCCCAGCTTGTCATGCACGTGACGGTGCACGGGCATGCCTTCCCGCTTCTCCCAGCGTTGCACCGTCGTCACGTCCCGCCTCATGTACGCGGCAATTTCCTTCCACGAGTCCAGCCGGTCGTCCGACGGGCTCTCGAACGGGGGCGGCGAGCCTGACGAAGGAGGGTCGCTCATGGTGCGTTCCAACTGACTCGAGGGGCGAGATTGAAGAACGCGATTGTAGCCCCGCCCCCAGACCGCGGCAATCGACGGTATTCCACGGCAGGCCGATAGATCGGGGCCGGCACGGTTGATTGCTGTTTGATCGCCCCCACTCCGAGGCCTAACTTGCACGAGCGGCTCCAATTGGAGTCAACGCCAGAAGGAGGACGACATGCGACGAAAGATGATGTGGGTGCTGGTACTCAGTGCGGTCATCGTGAGCGCAGCCGCGAACGTGGGGAACCTCTTGGCAACGCCGTCGTCGGGATTCACGGCCACGACTATCGCTGTGGGCCGCTTCGGCGAGATCGATGCCCACAACCACGTGTTCTTCCCGGACAATTTCCTCCTCCCAGGCTCTAGAAAACTCTGGCTGTCGCTCCAGAAGACAAAAGGGCCCTCAGATCTCTATGTCCAGAGCAACGTCTGGGCGCCGGGGGGAACCACCGGTTGGCACACCCATCCGGGTCACAGCCTGATCATCGTCACCGCCGGGACTGTGACGGCCTATGACGGACATGATGCGTCTTGCACGCCGCACGTCTACACCACAGGAATGGGCCTCGTCGATGAGGGCGGAGACGATGTCCACGTGATTCGGAACGAGGGTTCGGTCGAGGCGCGTACGGTCGCAGTCCAGCTCATTCCGGCGGGAGCCACGAGGCGCATTGACGCCCAAGGCAATGCCGGCTGCCCGTTTTGAGGTCAGAGCAGCCCATGATCACGTTCTCAGCCGCAGCTCGCATCCAGCTCGATTGGAATCAAATGCTCTCGGATCTCGGCGCACTTGACGCGCGGCTTTTCGCAAATGCCACGCACCCATTCGTTCGCGCACGCAGGAGCGTATCCAGATTTGCCGGTCTTGCGGCTCTCGAACCGCCGCGGATACACGTCGTCGCGGCCGCGGAACAGCGAACCAAACAGGGCAATCTTGACGTCGGCCGCAGCGTGTCGATCGACGATGACCCTGAGTGCCTCCATGACGTCGGCACCTATCCTACCGTCGTACCGGGGCTCTGTCCGCGGTTTCGCGAGCATCGGTGGTTGCAACGAATGCCCGTCGACACTATATTCCGCTCATGCGGTTCGAGAAGACTTGGGTTGACCAGCGTCGGGCGATGAAGAGGATCAAGCGGCGTTTCGGTGCCAAGAGCGCGCTCGATTACCTGATCGGCGAGAAGCTGATGGCATTCGCTGATGCGGCTTGCGATCATCCCACCTTCGCACGGGAGCTTCCAAAGTTTCTGGCTGCAGTCTGGCAGATCTTCAACGAGTTCGAGGTTGCGGGTCGGATCGAAAGCATCCGGATCGTACGAGCCGCCCGCCCCTGCCAGCAGTGACTCGCGCTCCGGATGCGAACGATCGGAAATCGCGGCAAGGAATTCTGTATAACCGTGCACCGCCGCAGTCTTCCGGCGGACAGCGGCGGGCCCCGCCAACGCATCGGGGTATGTGGCTGCGTCCTCGGTTGGCTGTTCGTCCTCGTACACGAGCGCGTGCTCCCAATCGTCGCCGAAATCGTAGACATACAACGCCGGCAGTGCGTGGTGCAGCCGATGGTTGAAGTACTCCGACACGCGCACTCGCCAGCCGGGAATCGGAGGGCTCTGATCAGTCTCCTCCTCCCCGGTGGGGATACCGATCGTTCTTACCCTGTCCTTGGAGTCGAGCAGGCGGAATTCGTGGAGATGATAGTCGAGCCATCCCATCGCGTCCTGAATGGCGACATGAAGATCCCAGAACGAATACGAGAGCGGAACCTGAATGCGGCGCCACATGAGCGGATCGGTGCCGCTCAAGACGATCAGGAATTGATGGACGAACTCCGGCTGACGTCGTGCGGGTTTCGGCGCTCTTGTTCGACGGCTCGTCATACCAATCGCGATCGGCCGGCATCTGTTCAGATGCTCGCCAGAAGATCGCGAATGGCGCTCATCAGCTGCGGCAGATCCTTCTCGACAACCGCCCAGACGATCTCAAGGTTCACACCGAAGTAGTCATGAATCACTTTGTCGCGCATCCCCGCGATCTGTTTCCACGGGATCTGTGGCTGTCTCGATTTGGAATCGTCCGACAGGTTCTTGACCGCTTGTCCGATCACTTCGAGCTTGCGGAGCGTGGCGTCCTGACGGATCCGTTGTTCGAAAAACGCGTCGCGCCCGGCGCTGGTGTAGGTGCCGATGTCCGCGAGAGCGTCGCGGATGTGCTCGAGGTAGACGCGATCGTCTTTCACAACGATGTTGCTTCGGCCAGGATCCGCTGCTGAAGGTACGGGCTGAGGCCCTTCTCGGTCAGGACATCGACCCGTCGGCCGAGAATCTCATGGAGATCCTGCTCGAGACCGATCACGTCCAGCAACGTTCGACCAGCCTCGACGTCCACGAGGAGATCGATATCGCTGTCGGCTCGATCGTCGCCGCGGGCGACTGAGCCAAACACCCGAACGTTCCGGGCGCCGCGGCGAGCGGCTGCGTCGAGAATCTTCTGCCGGTAGGGCGCAAGCGAGTCGAGAGCCATCGGCCTCCATGATAGGCCTCGAACCCCGTGTTCGCAAAAAACGGCCCTGGCTCAGCCGACCGAGACCAGTTTTCCAATTTGCCGCGCCTTCTGGGGTCCGTCCCGCGAACCTGCACCAGCATCGATTCGGCGGCCATCATGACACGTTCCACGGATCCGAATTGAAGCAACAGGCGATTCGCCAGCGCGGGACCCACTCCCGGTAGCCCTTGGAGAACGTACAGCTTCCGAGAAGCGAGGCGCTTCGGCTTGCGGTCATACCGCTGAAGAACACTTGGGCCGGCACTCGCGAGTTGTTGCGCGAGGTATCGGAGAATGCGCAGCGAATCCTCGGGATCGCGTGCGTGAATGACAGGAAGTCGCCACATGACAGCCAACGAAACGATCGCACCCTTGAGCGCATGCGGATACACGTCCGGCATGTCGGTGGTCCTCGGGCCCTCGAGCAGGAGGATGGGCCGATGAGGACCGTGAGCTAACGCCGCTGCCTGCGGAAACAGTCGGCCATCCACGAGTGATGTCGCGAAGTCGGCGTAGGTCTTTCGCTCGACGATGATGCCACCGTCGATAACGTAATCGCCGACTTCGAGGTGCTCGAGATGGACTTCGAAGCGATCGGATTGACGAGCCAAATCGATCAGAGCCGCGTTTCGCTCGGCGTGGTCGACACGAAGCTGGTGACGCCGCGCGCGCGTGGCGCCAGCAACGACGTTCGATGAGACGACGCTCCGGTCCTCGTCGTCGGTGATCGTTGGCTGCTCTGGAGGGGGAGCCAGAAGTCCGCGACCGGGTAAACAATCAACAGAGTCCACAACGTCGCACAGACGCTTGCGCGCCTGCGCACCACCTACGACCACCCATCGACCACGAACGAGGTGTCCGTTTGAAAGACCAAGTCGTCTGCTTGTGTTTTTCGTGGGCCGACAGTCCCACTAGATCGCACGCCCTTCCAGCTCTCCCCATAATCTCGAGTCGTAGTCAGGCCAATTCACCCAGTACGGCATCGTCCTGCTCGTAGCCGTCGACCGTCGTCTTGGCGTTCGTCGCCTTGAGCGCCTGATCGAGCAACCGAATCTCACGAGCGACTCGTGTGACCGCCCGATCCAGGATCTTGACGTCGTACACCGGTTCCTTGACGATTTCCTTGTCGGCGGACGCGCCATAGAAACGACGCTCGCGGTGAGCGTTGTCGTTCCGCAGCGCGAGAAGCTCCTCGTGGCGCTTCTTCAGCGTCTTGAGCCACGCCAGGCCTTCGTTGATTGTGATCTGAGGCATCGCGACCACCTTTGCCGACGACGATGGCATCGTCGTCGTTCGCTCATTTCGTCCGAAAGACAAAAGACAGCCCGGAGTCACTGCAGATGTCGAATCATGGGATCGTCTCGAAAGGAGGTGCCGAATGATCCGCACCGTCTAGGGAGGTTATCGAGCATGCGCGTCAAAGTCCGCGGAGGAACTGCCAATCACGGTGAGTCTTCCCTCTGCCTCACGTGCCGCTACGCGACCATCGTCAAAGGACCCACGCTGCGCGACGAGATCGTCCAGTGCGCACAACTGGCGTACGGCCAGAACCGCATCGAGTTCGCGGTCAACACCTGCACCGAGTATTCCGATCGGCGCCAGCCGTCACTGCGCGCGATGGAGGAAGTCGCGTGGGTGCTCAGATCCGATCCAAAGAAGAACGACATCGGCTTCGTGCAGCGCTCCGAGCTGACCCGTCGAGAGCGCTTTCGCGCTCGATGCAGATCCGCTAGACGACGCATAGCCGGACTTGTTGTCGCAAAAGCGGCCATTAGGGCATTAATCCTCGCCATCGGATGGCTGTTCATCGTAGGCCTGCGGAAGAAGGGTATCGCGATGAAACGGCGGATCCTCGTGTGCGGGCATGTTGTAGTCGGGGAAGTCTTCCAGCCAATCACGTCTCGTATCTTCATCGGCGTAGTACCTCATCCAAGCGTGAATGTCGTCCTCACTGCCGGTGCTCACGAGATCGACATGGTCGGTGCTCCCGGGCACCAACGGCTGCTCTTCACGCAGCGAATGGCGCCACAGCCTGTCGTACAACTCGCGATCGCTGAGATGATCGGTCGACGTGATGAACACTCGCATGCTGGCCAGGGCATCAATGACCTGCCACAGTTTTGCGGTGAGTTGCGAATCGTCCATTGCATCTGGATCCGGCAGATCGATGCCGGCGTCATGCAGGCGCTGAGCATCAGTCACGAGCGGCGCGTTCTCGTAATCCACGACACGGCGCCAGAAGTCTTCCCGCTGGTCGTCCGACAACTCGTCGGATTCCCAGGACCGCATCATGCCGCCGGCGCTCTGCCGGGCTCCATCCTTCAACGCCTCGATTCGACTCTCTTGAGCTGCTGCCGCGTGGTCGTCGTTCTTCGGTGCCATCGAACCCTCCTCCGACGACGATGCCATCGTCGGGCTGCTCTTCAGCACGACCGGAACGAATTGTGTGCAACGACCCCGTTACACAGTGAACGCCGACGAATCGCAGGTCTGCGGCCGCTCAGTTGATGCAGCAGAAGGGCAAGAAAAGGGCAACGTTGCGGAAGCGTCAGTCGAAATCATCCTTGAGCGCGCGCTTTCGCTCGCGGTTTTCAAGGGGAATTCGGTGAAAGGAAAAGAATTGAACCCGGAGGGTTGCTGCCGAAGCGCGTCTGTGGAAGTGATTGAATTTGAGCGGTTTGGCTCCTCAGGCTGGGCTCGAACCAGCAACCCTCCGGTTAACAGGCCGAAAACAAAGGATTTAGCGGCAGCTGCCGACCGTTGCGCGAGTGTGCCGAATCGCGAGTTGGACCCGAAGAAATCGGGTCCGAATGATGATCCCGATGATGCGTAGGCTTGCCGCCCTAACCTGCGTTTGGGTGTCAGCAAAAGGGCAAGAAAAGGGCAACATCGGTGAGCGTTTGTCGTTGTGCCTGCCGAAAATCTCGTTCTTGTTGCCAACGTTGATGTTCCAGCCATCCGTGGATAGGCTTTCGCTAGCGATGTATGACCGAGTGGGATGCTGTTGAATACGCGCGGCGATCGGGGCTTCAGCAGACGATGGCAGAGGAGGTGCTCGCTCTGCTCAATCTCAAGGGCTCGGAGCGGGTCCTCGACGTCGGATGCGGCGACGGCAAGATCACGGCGGAGATCGCCGCTCGCGTGCCGCGGGGTTCAGTGGTAGGCATCGATGCGTCACAGGACATGATCAGCTTCGCTTCGAGCCACTTCGGTCCCACGGTGCGGCCCAATCTTCGCTTCGAAGTGGCGGACGCTCGCCTCCTGCCCTTCAAGAACGAGTTCAATCTCGTGGTCTCTTTCAATGCGCTTCACTGGATTCCCGAGCAGGATCGGGCCCTTCGCTCCATACGTTCTGCAATGATGTCCGACGGTCGGGCACTGCTCCGCCTTGTCCCCGCAGGCGAACGCAAGAGTTTGGAAAACGTGATCGAAGAGACGCGCCGATCGTCGAGATGGGGGGTTCACTTCCAGGACTTCCATGATCCCTATCTCCACCTGACACCCGAACAATACGCCGCCGCCGCCGAGCGTAACCGCCTGCGCGTGCTTCGCATTCACACCGAAGCGAAAGCGTGGGATTTCAAGTCCCGTGAGGCATTTTTCGCTTTCTGTTCGGTGGGTTCCGTCGAATGGACGCGGCGCTTGCCCGAGGCGGAGCGGCCGGCGTTCATCAACGATGTCCTGGATCGCTACGCGTTGGTAGGGGCCGATCGTGCCAGCGAGGAGAATACTTTCTGGTTCTATCAGATGGATGTCACACTTGCGCCCGGCTGAGACGGGATAGAAACGGAATTGGGGTGCGCCGCGGATTCATGGGGAACTGCAGAAGCTGGGGATCTCAGTGAGTCAGGCGACGGTCGCGAAGTACATGCCGCGACGAGACAAGCCGCCATCGCAGCCGTGGCGAACTTTCCCAGCCAACCATGTCGGCCAGATCATGGCTGCCGATTTCTTCGTCGTGCCAACGGTCGCCTACCGGCTGTTGTTCGTGCTCGTTATCCTCGCGCACGACCGGCGATTGTTCACGTCGCGGTCACCGACCATCCCACGGCCGCATGGACGGCCGCCAGCTCCGCAACGCCTTTCCCGAAGACCAAGCGCCGCGGGTACCTGCTGCACGACCGCGATGCCGCATTCACGGACGTCGTGTCCACCATCGGCGCGATGCAGATCCACGAGGTCCTCACGGCGGCGCAATCGCCGTGACAGAACGCCTACGTCGAGCGCGTCATTGGCTCGATCCGACGTGAGTGCCTCGATCACGTGATCGTACTCAGTGTCGCCGGGCTCCAGCGCGTCCTCGCCGACTACGTCACGTACTACATGAACACGAGGACGCACCTACGTCTCGGCAAGGACGCACCGACGTCACGACCCGCCACGCCGCTCTCTGCCGGACGCATCGTCGAGATTCCACAGGCTAACGGCCTGCATCACCGCTACGACCGCGCAGCGGAGCGACGGTTCCAAAAGCCCCGTCGTTTCGGTGCTACTGCGCCAGCTGACGGACAGCATTCGCGTGCTCAGTCACGTCGACACCGACGTCGATGCTCCGCGTTGGAGTGATGCCTCCGGGTGCACCACGGCTCAACACCAACCTGTGATCAACGTCATTGAGCTCGCGCTGAGCATGCCAGATCGACTTCTCGGTAGGGACAGGATGAACGAGACGTCGCGCTCCACCGCCCTTCCCGCGCCGATGGAGTTTTCGGTAGGCACAAGCTCACCTACATCGGTGAGGTCATCCGCTTGTTCAGGCGGCGGCTGTAGACCACGCTGGCATGCACCGTGACACCCGCCGCGCCCAGGGTGCCTTCGATGCGCATCGGCGCCGTGCCGGGTCGCTCGACGTCGGACAGCACGAAGGCCAGGCCGTCCGCCGTCTGCGAGACCTCGCCCGCGAGCGCGGGCCGGGCGTCGCTCCGCACACCCATCAGGCGAGCCGCTCCGGGTCCGGACGGCCTCGCGAACACGATGAACCGTGTCGAGAACGTTTCGGTCTCGTGTTGCAGCTGCGCCGCCAGCCCCAGGATCAGGGGGCGATCGAACAGGGCCCCCAGCAGGGCCTTCCGAGTCGCCGCGCGGTTGAGGAGCAGGACCAGCCGGCCGCCGTCCATGTCGATCTCGAAGGCACGCTCCGTCGATAGCTCCAGACCGTAGCGGTTGTCCCGATAGCGGTCGAGGACCGCGGTCACGGCCTTGCCCGCGAGCTGCCGGAGCGATGTCTTGAGCACATGGTCCTCGGCCCCTCGTACCCGCCGGACCGGCCTCTTGAACGGGATCGGATCGCTCTCGATGTCGATGCCGTGGCGATAGGCGATCAGCATCATCGCCAGGTCTCGCTGCTGATTGACGAACCGCGCCTGATGGTAGCCCATGCCCTGGAGCGCCTGGAGAGATCGCCGGCCGCCGATGCGTCCGAGGGACTTGATCACCACCGCGAGCACCATCGGATCCTCCACCTCCAGGCAGGAGAGGAGCCCCGCCTCGGCGTCGCGCGAGGGGCGCTCGCCGAGGGCCATCGCCGCCGCCACCCGGACGCGGGGCTCTTCCCGCGCGTCGAGGACCAGCGCGCGCAGCATCCTCCGGTCGGCGGCGCCGCCGCGCGCGCCGAGCGCGTAAGCCGCCTTGATCCGCTCGCCCCAGGTCGCGCCCGCGACCTGGCCCCGCGCGACGACCGCCAGCTTCGTCCGATCCGCCGCGGTGAGCTTCGCCAGCGCCGGGGACGAACCGTGGTGCTTGTGGTCCAGGTACTCGACGATTCGCCGGGAGCGGTAGGTCCGTGTCATGGGCCGCTCCTCAACACTCGTCGGTGACGTGGCAGTGCGCCTTCATCGTGGTCCCCTGCGACGACGTGATGCCCGTGTTGGAGTTCGAGGCACCGTCGTTGCCAATGAAGTTCGTGAGGCTGGCCACGTGGTCGAGCCCCAGGTAGTGGCCGATCTCGTGGGCGAACGTGTTCCCGGAGTTGCTGAACGAGCCGTTGAGAGAGACGACCGACCCGGTCATCTTCTTGTCGTCCTTGGAGCACGGCCCGTCGACCGCCGACACGCCGTCGGCATGGGTCATCGAGCGCACGATGAAGACATCCAGTGCCCCCGGCGGGCCGTTCCAGTCGTCTGTCAGGTCATGCGCCTCGCCGTCCGAGCTGATGACCGTGTAGCTCCCCGCGTCCGCGACGGAGATCTGCTGCCAGACGAGCTTGCGGACGCCGATGTCCACATCGTCGTAGATGTCGCGCATGAACTGGATGCCGTGCTGGATCTCCATCCGGTCGGTGTCCGTGAAGTTGCCCACCCCCACGAAGATGAGGTTCAGGTTCAGGGCCTGCCCGCCGCAGAGCTCGAGCTGCCTGCCCACGCGCATCTCGCGGGCGTTCCCCCCGAAGATGCTGTTGCTGGCGTCCCGGAACACATACCCGAACACGTCGCTCACGACGCTGATCGTCCCCGTTAATCCGAGGCAGCTGGTTGCGACCGATCTGAGGCTGATGGACATCGTCTCTCTCCTCCACCGGTGCCGGGCGCTACTGCAACGAGACCAGGACCGGGATCATGCCGGTTCCGTGGGAGAGCGCGCGGAGCGCCTTGCCAAGCACGGCGCCGTGCGCGCGCGCCGGGTCGCTCGCCTTCATGGCGTGGCCAGGGAGCTCGCCGGTCGTGAGCAGGTCTCCGATCCGGATGGGATGTCTGGTCGCATCCGCCTTGCAGAAGACCTTGCCCACGAGCGCCAGCGCGCCCCTCGGGCGCCCGGTGGCCTGGCGGTCCATGATGATGGCCGGCTTGTAGTCGAGGGCGCCCGAGACGACGCCGGCCACGCACCTGTCGTAGGGGCGCTGGCTGGGCCCGATGCGGCCTTCCTCGCCGAGGACCATCACGGTTCCCGCCTCGGCGTCGACCCCTGCCGCGAGATCGAACTCCTCGGCGCAGTCCGCGCCGAACAGCTTGATGTCGCCGGCGTCGGCATCCAGCCAGATGCTGGCGTTGCTGAAGTCGCCGACGTCCGTGCTCAGGGCCGTGCCCTTGAACAGCGCGATGTCGCCGTCGACCCCGTTGCCCCCCAGCCGGATGTTCCCCTCCTCGCCGTTGATGTGGACCGTGGCGCGGTCGAAGTCCCCCACTTGCGTGGAGGTCGCGCTGGCCCGGAAGCAGGCCACGTCGCCGTCCGCCCCGTTGCCTCCCAGCCGGACGTTCCCATCCTCCCCGTTGATGTGGACGGTCGCGCGGTTGAAGTCCCCCACCTGGGTGGAGGTCGCGCTGGCCCGGAAGCAGGCCACGTCGCCGTCCGCCCCGTTGCCTCCCAGCCGGACGTTCCCATCCTCCCCGTTGATGTGGACGGTCGCGCGGTTGACTTCCCCCACCTGCGTGGAGGTCGCGCTGGCGCGGAAGCAGGTCACGTCGCCGTCCGCCCCGTTGCCTCCCAGCCGCAGCATGCCGATCTCGCCGTCGATGTGGGCCGTGGCGCGGTTGGCATCCCCCACCTGCGTGGAGGTCGCGCTGGCGCGGAAGCAGATCACGTCACCGTCCACCCCGTTGCCTCCCAGTCGCAGGTTGCCGATCTCGCCGCCCAGGTGAACCGTGCTGTTGGCGATGTCGGAACGATCGCCGGCCGCGGTGAACAGGCCGACGTCTCCGTCCTGGCCGTTGCCCCCGGCCAGGACATTGGCGGAGGCGCCCAGCGTGAGGATTTCGTTTCCATTCTCGTCCAGGATGACGAGGCGCCCTGTGCCGCCCAGGAGCTTCACGCGATCGGTCCCGCTCGCGTCCCGGACGATGAGCTCGCCCGTCTTCTGCCCTCCTCCGCCGGCCACGATGCGGCCCGTTCCTCCCGCGAGGGTGATGACGACGTTGTCGTTGTTGTCCAGTATCTCGACCAGTCCCGTGAATTGCTCCGCCATACTCGCTCCTTCGTGACATCAAGAACGAGCCCACGGCCCGTTCTTCCACCAATCGGACTACGGGGCCGAGGCGGCAGAGGCGGCGCCCAGCCCCGCGACGGGCGGCGGGGCATCCAGGCTGGCGGCGAAGGCGTCACGGCGCTCGGGCCGTGCGCGGTCGAGCACGTGCTGGCGGCGGGCGCGCCAGTCGCCCGCGCCCGGATCGCGGCGCGCGCGTTTCAGCCGCTCCCAGACGTCGGCGCCGCAGGGCCAGTCCCGCCGCGCGGTCCGGCGTGTAGTAGGGACGATAGGAAACACTAGGGCCTTGTCGCGGTTAGCATAACGCTCCCCTCGGTCCCTGGTCAGCCTTCTCCCCCTTCGACGGCGCGGATAAAGGCCGCTGTTTGCGGCCGATTGTCGGCAGATAGGCGGGAAATGGCAAGGGAAAACCGCCGGCAGGGAAAGAGGTCGCGCCGACACGCCTCACGACGCGACCCTCCAACGATCACGGCCGCGGCGACTCCACCTGACTCTAGCCGACCGGCTCTTGTGGGTTTCGCTATCAAGGCTCTGGAGCCAGTGGCGATCAGCGGTCGTCATCGTCAAGCCCGACACGGTCATCGCCTGGCATCGCCGCGCGTTCCGATTGTTTTGGACCTGGAAGAGCCGGCGCGGTGTCGGTCGACCGACGGTCCCGGCTGACGTGCGCGCGCTGATCCGGGCGATGTCCCAGTCGAACCCACTAGGGCGCTCCGCGACTTCACGGCGAGCTGTTGAAGCATCGATGTCAGTCAGGCCAGCGTCGCGAAATACTTCGTTCGCACTCGGCGTCCACCGTTGCAATCGTGGCGGACGTTCTTAACGAATCACGTTCACCAGATCATGGCGGCGGATTTCTTCGTGGTGTCGACCGCCACCGGTCGGTTGCTGTTCGTCCTCGTGATGCTCGCCCATCAGCGCCGCGCCGTGTGGTGCACGTGGCCGTCACCCCGCATCCGACTACGGCGTGGACGGCACAAACAACTCCGAGAAGCCTTCCCTGAAACGACGCCCAGCGTTAGTTGATGCGCGATCGGGATCTCGTCTTCGCGGCCATCAGCGCAACGGCACAGGCCATGGCGATAACGGAAGTGCTCACCGGCCCGCGATCGCCTTGGCAAAAACGGCGTGATCGAACGGTTCATCGGATCCGTGCGGCGGGAGTGCCTCGATCACGTGATCATCTTGAACGCCGCCGGCGTACAACGCATTTTGAACCAGATGTGGAGTACTACAACGACGTTTCATACTGCCCCACCTCGCTATCTGCTTGAAAGGCCTGAAAAGCCGAGGGCTCGCTTGTGAGCGTCTGGCCGAGACGGGAGCGTCCACCGTCACAGACTTGGCGCACCTTCCTTACGAATCATTTGACGTCGCTGGTGTCGCTGGACTTCTTCACCGTACCGACGCTCACGGGGCGCGTGCTGTTCGTGCTCGTGCTGTTGTCCCATCATTGCTGACGCATCGTCTATCTGAGGATCACTGAGCATCCCACCGCGGACTGGACGGCGCAGCAAATCACCGAGGCCTTTCCCGATGACACGGCCCCGCAATGGCTCTTGCGGGATCGCGACGCCATCTATGGAGATCGCTTCAGGCGCCGCGTGGCCGCGATGGGGATCCAGGAAGTCATGTCCGCGCCGTCGAGTCCTTGGCAGAATCCGTATGCGGAAAGACTGATCGGATCCATTCGGCGCGAGTGTCTGAACCACGTCATCGTCCTCGGCGAGCGCCATCTGCGACGTCTGCTGACTGCGTATCTCACCTATTATCATGGGGCGCGAACACATCTGGCCTTGTAGAAGGACCCGCCGACGCCACGACGCGTTCAGTCGCCGACGGAAGGGCACGTGGTCGCGTTCCCGGAAGTGGGCGGATTACATCATCGCTACGAACGACGCGCCGCGTGATAGGCACCGTCCGACCCTCGACTCGGTGTTGACGCCGTCGACGTGGCACGGAGCGCCACAGTCGTGAGTGTTTCGCGTCGGTTCGAGGGTACGTGTTCGTCATGGTATCCGCCCAGGACGTTTCGGCGGCGTCACGCGACAGTTTGTCGCGCGTTCGCGATAACGATCAACCGCGCTGCGACAGTTTTGGCGAGGGACAGGAGTGAAACTGGAAATTGGCTCCTCAGGCTGGGCTCGAACCAGCAACCCTCCGGTTAACAGCCGGATGCTCTGCCATTGAGCTACTGAGGAACACAGGCAGGCCGCGCGAAAGCGAATTCCAATAGTAGCGAATCCTGACGACACGGGTCAACGTGGGCGCGGCGTCAGTTTCTCCCGCCGGCGGCTCGCATCAAGGCCGGCGGGACCATAAGATCGCCTCGCGGCCGACCTCGCCGGGCCTCGTGAGGCCTGCGCCCAACGACACGGCATTCAGCAAGGAGACGCCTCGTGACGAAGTGGCTGTTCAGTGTTCTCGCCGCCGCGCTGCTCGCCAGCCAGTCAATCGCAGCGCAATCGAAAGGGGGATCGATTCAAGGCGTGTGGCGGATCGTGGAAGCGACGATCACGGGCCCTCAGGCCCGGACGATTTCGTTCGGGGAGCGACCGAACCTGACGATGTTCACGGCCCGCCACTACAGCCGCGTCGAGGTCCAGGCCGACGGACCGCGAGCGATTCTGGCGGATCCGGCAAAAACGAGCGCCGACGAGCTGCGGGCCGTGTGGGGACCGTTCGTCGCGGAAGCCGGCACCTATGACGTGGCCGCCGCCAATCTCGTCACGATGCGGCCAATCGCCTCCAAGAATCCCGCAGTGATGGGCGCGGGGATTTTCATCACCTATTCGTACACGCTGGACGGCGACATCCTGTCGCTGACCCAACAGCGAAACCAGAATGGCCCATTCGCCAGTCCGTTCACGCTGAAGTTGACGCGGGTCGAATGACCCGAACGAGGCGGGTCAACGCTCACCGACCACGCCTCGCCCGCCTTCGCGCGGTGACATTCCAGACGCGCTTCGGCGCGGCACGCTGCGTTGCCAGCGCGCGAAGCTACTCGACCTTGTAGATCTCGCGCTTGCCGGAGACGACGGCGTCGTGGTACCCCTCCATGATCTTCTTGAACCGCGCATCGCCCATCGCCTGGGTCATCTGCTTCTGGAACTCGTCGAGACTCGGCGTTTCCTGCTCCCAGATGATGGTCCAGAACTGCTCGCCGCTCACGTCGGTCATCACCTTGACCGATCCGGCGCCGGCTTCCTTCATGAGCGGTTCCATCTGCTTGAACCGCTTGATCATCTCTCCGACCTTGCCGGGCTTGCAGTGCAGGATTTCGCGGATGAGAAACATACAACCTCCTTCGATCGATCATGCGACCTTGGCGTCGACGGTGATCTGCATCGTGCCGCGGTAGGCGTTCGAGACGGGACACCGACCCTCGGCGAGCGTCGCGATCTCCGTGAACTTCGCGGCGTCGGCGCCCTTCAGTCCGTACGCCGTCACTTCGAGCTTCGACGACTGGATCTTGATTCCGGCGTCGCCCTTGTCGGCGGTGATGGTCGCGCGCACCTGCGTGCGATCCACCGACACGCCTTCGGTTCGGCCGATCGTGCCGTTCAGCGCCATCGCGTAGCACGCCGCGTGCGCCGCGGCCATCAGCTCCTCCGGACTGGTCTTGCCCTCGGGCTCGCCGATCCGCGCCGGAAACGACACCGGCAGCGTGAACGCGCCGGTCCCCGCCTTCGCTTCGCCCTTGCCTTCCATCACCGAGCCTTTCCACTCCACGTCGACGTGCCGCTCGAACGTCGCCATGATTCCTCCTGAAGGTCCGGCTGAAGCCGGACCCCACGTACCGTTTTTCGCTTGGTCCGGCACAGGCCGGACGCCACGATCCCTCTGGTAGGTCCGGCTGAAGCCGGACTCCACGTACGACGTACCGAGTTCAGCTACCGAACTGGTTTTCTTCGCTTGCCGGTGATGCCCAGCTGAAACGCCGTCCCGATCAGGCCGAGCACGATCCAGGCGACCGGCACCCACTCTGCGCCGGCGCCGGCGACATCGGATAGAGAATCCACACGTCGCCCGACGCCGCCGCCGTCGACACCGCGTCGCCCGCCAGCGCCAGACCGCCGACGATCACCGTCCACGCGCCGCCGAACGCGGTCGCGACGATGATCACGTAGCGCTGCAGCACCATCGCGCCAATGCGCCGAGCACCGCAAACGCGACGATGACGGTCAGCCGGCGGATCGCCGGATCCGCGCAGATAGCTCCACGCCGACGTGCGCGACGAGCGCGCCGAGCCCGGCGCCAACGAGCGCGATGCCGACGAAGTACGCGAACATCAGAATGACCGCGCCGCAGACGCCGCCGACCAGCGCCGCCACGATCATGCCGCCGGTGCTGGTCGCGCCCATCGTCGAGCTCGCCAGCATCGCGCCGAGGATGAAGCCGTAGATGCCGAGCACGCATCTTGAACAGCCGGTAGCCGGCGAAGCACGCCAGCGCGCCGCCCAGAACGAGCAGAATCGCCGCGGGAAGCTCGTAGGAGTGCGGGAGCATCGCGATCCGTCGCTAGACCTCGCGCCGCCCTTCGATCGCCTTGTGCATCGTCACCTCGTCGGCGTACTCGAGGTCGCTGCCGACCGGCACGCCCATCGCGATCCGCGTGACCTTGACGCCGAGCGGCTTCAGCAGACGGGCCAGGTAGATGGCGGTCGCCTCGCCTTCGACGTTCGGGTTGGTCGCGAGGATGATTTCGTGTGACGCCGTTGCCGATGCGCGCCGAGCAGGCCCTTGATCTTCAGGTCGTCGGGACCGATGCCCTGCAGCGGCGACAGCGCGCCCATCAGCACGTGATACAGGCCCTTGAACTCGCGCGTCTTCTCGATCGCCGACACGTTCTGCGGCTCTTCGACGACGCAGATGATATGCGCGATCGCGGTCGTCGCTGCTGCAGAACGCGCACGGATCGACGTCGGTGATGTTGTTGCAGACCGAGCAGTAGGTGACGCGCTCCTTGACGTCGCGCAGCGCGTCGACCAGACGGTCGGTCTGCTCGCGCGGCGTCTTCAGGATGTGGAAGGCGAGGCGCTGCGCGCTCTTCGGGCCGATGCCGGGCAGGCGCTGCAGCTCCTCGATGAGACGTAGAAGCGGATCGGGAAGGGATGGCATCGAGTGATCGGCGATCGGGTGATGGGCGATCGATCTACAGCCCGGGAATCTTCAGACCGGGCGGCAGCATGCCGCCCATCGTTCTGCGCCATCGCCTCGTCGGCCTTGCGGTGCGCGTCGTTGATCGCGGCGACGATCAGGTCCTGCAGCATCTCGACGTCGTCCTTCGAGACGACCTCGGGATCGATCTTCAGCGACTGCACCTGCTTGGCGCCGTTGACGACGACGGTGACCATGCCGCCGCCGGCGTTGCCTTCGACGCGCAGCTCGGCCATCTGCTTCTGCAGGCGCTCCTGCATCTGCTGCGCCTGCTTCATCATCTGCTGGATGTTCACATTTCCTCGACGTCGCGGATCTCCGCGGGAAAGACTTCGAGCATCGTCTGGACGCCGGCGTCGGCGAGCGCCTGCTCGCGCAGCGCGGACTTCTTGTCGGCCGGCTTCTGGGCCGGCTCCGCTGGCGCGGACGAACTCGGCGACTGGGCCTCGTCTGCCGCCGGCGACGCGGTCGCCGTCTCAGTCAGCACCGCGGCCACCGTGATCCGCGGCCGGCCGAACTGCTTCGCGCGCACTCGACTCGAGCCACGATTTCTGCTGCTCGAACTGGTCGCGCAGCGCGCGCTGGTTCGGCGAGAAGGTGAACGTCACGCGATCGCCGGCGACCTCGATCTTCTGCGCCTGCGCGACGACCATGTTGTAGAAGACCGTTCTTGGTTTCTCGATCTCGCGCGAGGAGCGCGTCCTTGAGATTCGATCCGGCGCGCGCCGCCTGACGACTCGGCCTGCGGCGCGTCGGACGGCCGCGGCTGAAGCCGGACGCGCACAGGCCGCAGCAGACTCGCGCGGTACGGCGACTGCCGGCGTCGCAGCCTCGGCGGCACGTGCCAGAGACGGCTGTGCGCGTGTTGGTGCCGGCGGACGCCTGCGCCGCGTGCGGCTTCGGCGTGCCGGCGCGGTCTCACCGGTCGCGGCGCCGGCGGCTTGGACAGCGGTGCGCCGCTGCCGGCTCCAGCGATCAGATCCTCGATCGGCATCAGCTTGCGCAGATGGATCCACCGCAGCAGCGCCATCTCGAGGTGATACCGCGGCTGCGCCGCGCTCCGGATCTCCGTGCTCCGCGCGCGTCAGCAGGTCGAACGCGCGCAGCAGATCCTCGCGCGAGAAGCGGCCGACCAGCGCCTTCAGCCGATCGCGCTCGCCTTCGCCGGCGATCTCCGGATCGCTGATGCGCGACGGATCGACCGACAGCACGAGCAGGTCGCGCACGACGCGCGACAGCTCGCGGCAGACGGCGCGCAGGTCGTAGCCCATCTCGACCGCGCGCGCGGCGAGCGCGAACGCCGCCGGCGCGTCCTCGTCGGCCACGGCCTGCACGGTGTCGAGCAGCAGATCGCGTCCGACCAGCCCGAGCACCGTCGCCACGTCGTCGGCGTGATCGTCTTGCCGGTGAACGCGATGCACCTGATCGAGCTTGCTCTGCGCGTCGCGCATGCTGCCTTCGGCGTCGCGCGCGATCGAGCTGCAGCGACGTCGTCGCCGACGGTGATGCCCTCGGCGTCGACGATGCGGCGCAGCTGCTCGGCGATCGCCTTCGTGCTGATGGTGCGGAACTCGTAGACCTGCGAGCGCGACAGCACCGTTTCGGGAATCTTGTCGAGCTCGGTCGTCGCCATCATGAAGACGACGTGCGGCGGCGGCTCCTCGATCGACTTCAGCAGCGAGTTGAACGAGTGGCTCGACAGCTGGTGGACTTCGTCGATGATGAAGATCTTGTAGCGGTTGCGCACCGGCACGATGCCGAGGCCGGAGATGATGACTTCGCGGATGTTGTCGATGCCGGTGTGCGTCGCCGCGTCGATCTCGAGCACGTCCATGTCGCGCCCTTCGGCGATCTCGACGCAGGCGTCGCACGTCGCCGCACGGATCGGCGGTCGGTCCCTTGACGCAGTTCAGCGCGCGCGCCAGGATGCGCGCCGTCGTCGTCTTGCCGACGCCGCGCGGTCCGGCGAACACGAACGCCTGCGCGAGCCGGCCGCTCGCGAGCGCGTTGCGCAGCGTCCGCGTCACCGCCTGCTGGCCGACGACGTCGTCGAACTTCTGCGGACGCCATTTGCGGGCGATGACCTGGTAGGACATTTCAGAGTTGCAGATTTCAGAGTTCAGATTGCGGATGCGGTTGCGGACTGAACCGCGGCCCGGAGGTCCTGCGGCACATGTCAGGATCTGCTTAGCGCTGCTGCCTTCCGGCCCTGACGCGGTTCGCAGTCTGAAATTGCACAGGTTCCGGACCGCGGTGCAATCCGCAAACGCTTCACGTTTACTACACCGGCACGCGCGTCGCGAGGAGCAGATACTTCGCGAGCACCTCGCCGACGACGACGGTGAAGAAATCGACGTAGAGAATGCCGGTCGCCGACTGCGTCGAGCGGATCTTCGCCGTCTCCCACGTGAGATACGACAGCACCGCCGGGCCCGGCCAGGCCGAACAGGACGCGCTGCCAGAAGAAAATGCCGCCGACCGACATGATGTAGTGGCGGAAGCTCGGGACCCGACGCCGGGCTGCCACGTCGCAATCGCGAGCAAAGACGGCGGCGCCACGACCACGACGCGCACGACCATCGACGCGATGTGCACCTTGACGATCGACTGCAGGTGCGACGACCTGCATCGACGGAATGACGAGATACCAGTGCCCGAGGATCATCGCCGTGCAGGCGCCGCCGAGCATCGCCGCCGAGCTGAGGAAGCTGGCGACCGTCAGCACCTGCATCGGCAACGAGCGATCGCCGACGAGACGCGAGCGCCTGCAGCGACGAGCGCCACAAGGCCAGCCACCGACGGCGACAACGCCGATGAGCCGGCCTGAATCGCGGCGAGCATCCGGCCGACCGTCGCCCAGTATACGACGATCGCCGACCTCTGAGAGCACGAGCGCGCCCAAGCGCGATCGGCGTCGGCGGTGCCGCCCTCGGATGCGGGACGGAACGCCAGCGCGATCGCGATCAGAATCGCCGCCAGGCCGGCGTTGAAGCGAAAGAACTTCACGCCCGCTTCGCGCGAGACGAACACCAGCGTGAAGACGATGCCGACGCCGAGGTGCGCGAGGAAGAGGAAGAGGACGGTGGAAAGCGACATGGCTGATGGCTAATGGCTGATGGCTAGATCGGCCGATGGCTATTGGCTGTGGCCATCAACCCTACCTGCCATCAGCCATCTGCCATTAGCCATGTCACCGAAGCCGCTTGTTGATCTCCGCCCAGTTGACGACGTTCCACCAGGCATCGATGTAGTCGGGACGGCGGTTCTGATACTTCAGGTAGTAGGCGTGCTCCCAGACGTCGACGCCGAACACGACCTTCTTGCCTTCCATCAGCGGGCTGTCCTGATTCGGCGTGCTCTCGACGACGAGCTTGCCGCCGCTGATCGATCACCCACGCCCAGCCGCTGCCGAACCGGCCGACGCCGGCCTTCTTCACTTCTTCCTTGAACTTGTCGAAGCCGCCGAACGACGCCGTTGATCGCGTCCGCAATCGCGCCGGTCGGCGCGCCGCCCGCGTTCGGGCCCCATGATCTGCCAGAACATCGAGTGGTTCACGTGGCCGCCGCCGTTGTTGCGCACCGCGGTGCGAATGTCTTCGGGCACGGTGTTGATGCTTTTCAGCAGATCCTCGACGCTCTTCGACTGCAGCTCGGGATGCTTCTCGAGCGCGGCGTTCAGATTGGTGACGTACGCGTTGTGATGCTTGCCGTGATGAATCTCCATCGTCTGCTTGTCGATGTGCGGTTCGAGCGCATCGGACGGGTACGGAAGAGGCGGGAGCGAGTGAGCCATCGGACGTCCTCCTTGTAGAGTCGGTCGAGCGAGTACAACCTGAGAATCGTACTTCAGGCCTTGGGCGGACACATGGGTCCGCCCCTACGAGATCAGTCGCTCTGGTCCGGCTCTACGAGATCGACAGCATGCGGTCGAGCGCGACCTTCGTCCAGTGCTTCTGGTCGTCGGGGACGACGATGCGGTTGTGGACCTCGACCGTCGACGCAGCCCTTCGAGCACCCACAGCAGATGATTCGGCGAGACGCGGAACATCGTCGAGCAGAGGCAGCCGAACTGGTTCGAGCGACATGACGGTGCGATCGGGCTGCATCTGTCGCGCGAGCCGATTGACGAGGTGGATTTCGGTGCCTACGGCCCAGACGGATCCGACGGGACTCTCGCTCACCGTCTTGATGATGTATTCGGTCGAGCCCGAGTCGTCGGCGGCCTGCACGACGTCCCACGGCACCTCGGGATGGACGATGACGCGAACGCCCGGATGCTGCGCGCGCATGGTTCTCGATCTGCCGCACGGTGAAGCGCGCGTGGACCGAGCAGTGCCCCTTCCACAGGATCATGCGCGCGCGCTTGACCGCGTCGGGCTCGAGGCCGCCCCAGATCTCGTTCGGATCCCAGACGACCATCTCGTCGAGCGGGACACCGAGCTTGTACGCGGTGTTGCGACCGAGATGCTGATCCGGCAGGAAGAGAATCCGCTCGCCGCGCTCCCAGGCCCACTTCAGCGTCGCCGCGGCGTTCGACGAGGTGCAGACGACGCCGCCGTGCTCGCCGCAGAAGGCTTTGATGGAGGCGGCGGAGTTGATGTAGGTGACCGGCACGCAGGGCTGAAGCCCTGCGCCACTGTCAAGAAACCCCATCTGCTCGAGATCGCTCCAGCACTGCTCGAGCTGATCGGGCGCGGCCATGTCGGCCATCGAGCAGCCGGCGGCGAGGTCCGGCAGGATCACCTGCTGATGGTCGCCGCTCAGGACGTCGGCGCTCTCGGCCATGAAGTGCACGCCGCAGAAGACGATGAACTCGGCGTCGGGATGCTTGCTGACCTGCCGCGCGAGCTTGAAGGAATCGCCGGTGTAGTCGGCGAACTTGATCACTTCGTCGCGCTGATAGTGGTGACCGAGAATCACGAGCCGACGGCCGAGCTGCGCTTTCGCGGCCGCGATGCGCGCGTCCATCTCCTCGTCGGACAGACCGAGGTACCGCTCGGGAAGCGGCTGGCGCTCGACGATGTGTTCCTTCTCGTATTCGGTGAGCAGCGGAATCAGCATGACTGTGCGAAAGCGCTCCGACTTCGATCCGCTTGTGAAACTTTTCTCAAAGTAGGGACGCGAAAAAGCCAAGCTCCGGAGGTGTCGACAGCTACCCGACGGCAGCTTGGCGTCTTGAAAGTATAACACCCGGCGCGGGTGTATTCCGGCTAGTCCGGCTACGGACCGCGCTGACACGTCGCCTGAGCCGGTCCCTCGACCTGCTCGGGACTCGAGCCTGCGAGTCGCAGCGCTACAGTGCGACCTGCAGGCTGCGACTCGACGACGTTGTAGAGCGTGTCGCGCTCGACCGGTTCCCGCCCCGCCGCACGGATGAGGCGCTCGATCTCGCGCGTGCGTCATCGACTCGGGCGTGCGCGCGCCGGCCATGTGGTAAATCTTCTCTTCCTGCACGGTCCCGTCGAGATCGTCGACGCCGAACCAGAGCGCCGTCTGCGCCACCTCGACGCCGGTCGCGATCCAGAACGCCTTCACGTGCGGGATGTTGTCGCACATCAGCCGCGACACGGCGTGGACGCGCAGCGTGTCGGCCGCGCTCGGCGCCGGCAGCTTCCGCATCTGGTTGTTGTCGGGGTGGAACGCCAGCGGGATGAACGCCTGGAAGCCGCCGGTTTCGTCCTGCAGCGCCCGCGCCCGCAGCATGTGATCGACGCGCTCTTCGGCCGTCTCGATGTGCCCGTAGAGCATCGTCACGTTGGTGCGCATGCCGAGCCGATGCGCGGTACGGTGAATGTCGAGGTAGCGATCGCTGCCGCACTTGTCGTTCGCGATCTTGCTGCGCACGCGCTCCGCGAAGATCTCGGCGCCGCCGCCCGGCAGCGAATCGAGACCCGCGGCCATCAGCTCGCGCAGCACCTGCTCGTCGGTCATTGCCGTAGAGATCCGCGAAGAACGCGATCTCGACCGCGGTGAAGCACTTCAGGTGGATGTCAGGCCGGATGCGCTTGAAGCCGCGCAGCAGCTCCGTGTAGTAGTCGAACGGCAGATCGGGATGCAGCCCGTTGACGACGTGGATCTCGGTCAGCGGCTGATGCGCGCGCTGGCGCAGCTTGTCCCAGACCTGCTCGAGCGACATGGTGTAGGCGCCGGCATCGCCCGGCTTCAGCCGCGCGAACGCGCAGAACAGACAGCTGGCGACGCAGACGTTGGTCGCCTCGAGCCGGATGTTGTAGTTGTAGAAGGTGCGGCCGCCGTGCCGTCGTCTCGCGCTCGCGATTCGCCAGCCAGCCGACGGCCAGCAGATCAGGACAGTCGAAGAGCCGAACGCCGTCGGCGAGATCGAGACGTTCGCCGGCCGAAGCTTGTCTGCGATGTCAGAGAGGCCGGCGGAACGGAGACGGGACTGCATCGCGTGAATCGGGTAATCGGGTAATCGGGTAATCGGATCGGTAATCGAGTAGTTGAATTGCCAGATTACCCGACTATCCAATTACCAGATTTCTCCGTCAGGACACGCCGAAGATCTGTATCCGTAGCGAGCGCGCGCGCGGGCCGTCGAGCTCCGCCATCAGGATGCGCTGCCATTGCCCGAGCACGACTTCACCGCCGCTGACCTGCAGCGTCAGGTTGTGGCCGAGCAGCAGCGCGCGCAGATGCGAATCGGCGTTCATCGCGATCGCAGTCCGAGTGCTCCGGATCGTTGTGCATCCACTCGGCGTCGCGGGCGACCATCTGTTCGAGGAAGCGCTTGATGTCGGTGAGCAGCGCGGTCTGGAACTCGTTGATGAACAGGGCGCAGGTCGTGTGCATCGACCAGAGGCTGACGAGCCCTTCGCGGATGTTGAACTGCCGCGACGAACTCCATCACTTGCTTCGTGAGATCGACCAGCTCGATGCGCTGATCGGTCTGGACGACGAACGTCTCGCCATGAATCGTCAGACCGCCAGCCGTCGCCGTGGCCACCTCTTCGACGGGCTTCTCGCGAACGGTGACGGTCGAACTCTTGCTCATGTGCGTCCTCGTTTTACTTGTACGTACAGAGTGTGTCCGCGCGCGGACACCAATTGGCAATGTTACGCAAAAGGGCCCTCTCAGGCAACCCTGCTATACTCCGGCCACGGTCCGCCTCAAGGCGGACACGACGTACGAAGGTCGACGAACATCGGCCTTCGCCGTCCGTACAATTTGACGTTCACCCCGGCGGCCACGCGAAGTGGGTGCGAAACCCACACGGTCCCGCCACTGTAAGCGGGGAGCGGCGCGTCAGCGATGTCACTGGGCTCGGCGCACTGAGCCGAGCCTGGGAAGACGACGAGCCGCCACGATCCGCGAGTCAGGAAACCTGGCCATCGGGGGCGTCCTTTTTCGGCGCGTGAGACGCCGGGAGGAACTCCGATGCGTACGTCCCCTCCGGGGCCTGATGGCCCGATCTCTCTCCATCTTCGTTGATGCTCGACACGCGCGAGGCGTCGTTCTCGTACGCGCGCGGTCGGAGTGGCCCGCTCGTGGTGGACCGCGTCTCGCTCCAGATCGAGCGCGGCGCGATCGTCGGTCTGCTCGGGCCGAATGGCTCCGGCAAGACCACGCTGCTCCGTCTGATTTCTGGAACGCGTCAGGCCGCTCGCGGGCAGAGATTCGGATCGACGGTCGATCGATCACGACGTTCACGCGCCGGGATCTCGCCCGCCGCATCGCCGTGGTGCCGCAGGAGACACACGCGACGTTCGACTTCAGCGTCCTCGACATCGTGCTGATGGGACGCTACCCGCACCTCGGCCCGTTCGAGCTCGAAGGCGCGGGCGATCTGGCGATCGCGCACGAGGCGCTGACGGCCACCGGCACCGCCGCGCTCGAATCGCGGTCGTTCTCGACGCTGAGCGGCGGCGAAAAGCAGCGCGTCGTGATCGCGAGCGCGCTGGCGCAAGCAGCCGACCTGCTGCTGCTCGACGAGCCGACGGCGTCGCTCGACCTCGGCGTATCAGTTCGAGATCGCGGCGCTGCTGCGGCGCCTCAACGTCGAGCGGGGCACGACGATGGTGTTGTCGACGCACGACTTGAATCTCGCCGCGGCGCTCTGCGACCGAATCGTGCTGCTCAAGTCAGGACGCGTGCTCGCGCAGGGTCCGACGAAGGAGATCCTCACGGCGGAGAACATCCGCGCAGCTCTACGGCGTCGACGCGGATGTGCAGTTCCACGCGCGCGCCGGGCACCTGACGGTGGTGCCGATTGCCCGATCGCATTGAGCCGCGGGTGACCGTCTCGATCCGACGCAGGCTCGCTGTGGACGATCGCGGGATTCGGCACCCTTGCGGTGGCGGCGCTGCTGCTCGCGCCGCTGGTCGGGCAGCACGCACATCAGCCTCGCGCGCGTGTTCGATCGGTCGATCCCGTTCGCCGACAACATCGACGCGCAGATCTTCTTCGTCGCGCGGCTGCCGCGCGTGCTGGCCGCGGCGCTGGTCGGCGAGCGCGCTCGCGCTGTCGGGCGTCGTGTTCCAGGCGCTGCTGCGCAATCCGCTGGCGTCGCCCGACACGCTCGGCGTGTCCGCGGCGCGTCGCTCGGCGCGATGCTCGCCATCACGTTCCACCTCGACGTCGTCGTTCGCCGGGATTTCGGCGGTGCCGCTGGCCAGCTTCTGCCGGCTCGCTCGGCGCGCTCGCGATCGTCTACGGACTCTCGGCGGCGCGGCGACGCGGGACGTCCGCGCTCGTGCTGCTGCTCGGCGGCGTGACGTTGCACTGGTGCTCTCCGCGCGTCATTTCGTTCATGCAGTACCTGGCGGATTTCACCGCAGACGTTCCGCAACGTGCGCTGGCTGATGGGGTCGCTCGACGTCGCGTCGTACACGCCGATCGTCGCGGCGCTGGCGCCGATGGCGATCGGCGTGGGTGGGCTTCGCGACGCTGCCGCGGGTGCTCGATCTCATCAGCGTCGGCAGCGAATCGGCCGCGTCGCGCGGCGTCGACATCGCGCGAACGGAACGCGTGGCCCTGGTCAGCGCATCGCTGGCGACCGGCGCGGCGGTGTCGCTGGCCGGCCCGGTGTCGTTTGTCGGGATCATCGTGCCGCATCTCGTCCGGCTGATCGTCGGCGCCGATCATCGGCTCGTGCTGCCGGCGTCGGCACTGTTCGGCGGCGCGTTTCTCATCGGCTGCGATCTCGTGGCGCGCACCATCATCGCGCCGCTCGAGCTGCCGGTCGGCATCGTGACGGCGATGATCGGAGGGCCGGTGTTTCTATGGCTGCTCTTTCGACGCACATGAACGTTCGCATCGGCGCTCGTGCTTCGTCTGCGTCGCGCTCGCTTGGCGTAGCGCAAGGCTGGCTCGTCCAACGTTCGCCGCACAAGCGACGCCCGGCAACGTTCCGCAGCGCATCATCTCGCTCGTGCCCGCCACAACCGAGATGCTGTTCGCCATGGGCGCCGGCGATCGTGTGGCCGGCGTCGGCAACTACGATCGACTATCCGCCGGACGTGAGCCGGCTGCCGCGCGTCGGCGGGCTGCTCGATCCCGACATCGAGCGGATGCTCTCGCTCAAGCCCGACCTCGTCATCGTCTACGAGACGCAGACGGATCTGAAGCGGCAGCTCGAGCGCGCGCAGATCCCGATGTTCAACTACGCCCATCGCGGGCTGCCGGACATTACTGGAGACGATGCGGCAGATCGGTGAACGCATCGGCGCGAGAGCGTCGGCGGACGCGGCGGCGGCTCGCGTGCGAGCAGCAGCTCGACGCGATCGCGCGCGCGAGTGGCGGGCCTGCCCCGCCCGAAGACGCTGCTCGTGTTCGCGCGCGAGCCAGGGGCGCTGCGCCGGGTCGAACGCGAGCGGCGGCTACGGGTTTCTCCACGATGTCCTCGAGCTCGCCGGCGGCATCCGACGTCTTGAGCGACCTGCAAAAGCAGTCGGTCGACATGAGCACCGAGATGATCCTCGCCCGCGCGCCCGAGGTCATCGTCGAGCTGCACTACGGGCAGACCGCAGCTTCGGTGAGGCTCGAGGCGGAACGGCTGGTGTGGAATGCGCTCGCGTCCGTGCCGGCGGTCAGGAACGGACGCGTCCATCTTCTGGTCGGCGACGAGTTCGTGGTCCCGGGACCGCGGATCGCGGTGGCGGCAGATCGCTTTGCGCGCACGCTCCATCCAGAAGCGTTTCGATGAGCAAGTGCCTGATCTCCTGGTCCAGCGGGAAGGACAGCGCCTGGATGGTGCACGTGCTGCGGCACCGCGGAGACGTGGAGATCGGTGGACTGCTCACGACGATCAACGAGCCTGCGCAGCGGGTGGCAATGCACGCCGTACGTGTCGGATCTGCTCCGCGCGCAGGCGGACGCCCTCGGTCTGCCGTTGTGGCTCGCACCGATTCCCTCGCCGTGTCCCAACGAGATCTACGAAGAGGTGATGCGAGGCGTGGTCGACTCGAGCAGTCGCGGAGGGATTCACGCACATGGCGTTTGGCGGATCTCTTCCTGGCCGACATCCGACGCTATCGGGAGGAGAAGCTGGCCGGCACGGGGATCACGACCGCTGTTTCCGCTCTTCCAGTCCGATGACACGCACACGCCGCGGCTGGCCCGCGACATGATTGCCGCTGGCCTCGTCGCGCGCATCACGTGCGTCGATCCGCGCCAGCTCGATCGCCGGTTCGCCGGCCGGGACTTCGATCAGGCGCTGCTCGACGATCTGCCGGCGAGCGTCGATCCGTGCGGCGAGCGCGGTGAGTTCCACTCGTTCGCGTACGAGGGCCCGATGTTCAGCCACGAGATTCCCATCGAAACGGGCGTCACGGTCGAACGTGACGGATTCGTGTTCACGGATCTCGTAGGGGCGGACCCGCGTGTCCGCCCCGGGGGCCGACACATGGGTCGGCCCCTACGGCAACGGCAGGGTTGATGCCCGCCTACCCGAATCGCATCGTCTGCCTGACCGAGGAAACGACCGAGACGCTCTACCTGCTCGGGCAGGGCGACCGTGTCGTCGGCGTCTCCGGCTACACGGTCCGCCCGCCTGAGGCGCGCAAGAAGCCGAAGGTCTCGGCGTTCATCAACGCGCGGTTCGACAAGATCGAGGCGCTGCAGCCCGATCTGGTGCTCGCCTTTTCCGATCTCCAGGCGGACCTCGCCGCCGAACTGGTCCGGCGCGGGATTGCGGTGGTCACCTTCAATCAGCGGACCGTCGCCGAAATCCTTCAGATGATTCGCATGCTGGGCGGGCTGGTCGGATGCCAGGCCGACGCCGAAGCGCTTGCCGACCGCCTCGAATCCGGATTGGATCAGATTCGCGACGCAGCCGCGCGATTCCCAGCGCGACTGCGCGTCTTCTTCGAGGAATGGGACGACCCGCTGATCTCGGGCATCCGGTGGGTCGAGGAACTGGTCGAGATCGCCGGCGGCGCGCCGATCTTTCCGGAGCTCGCCGGCGCCCGGCTCGCCAAGGATCGCATCGTCGATCCCGCCGAGGTCGCCCGCCGCGATCCGCAGGTGATCTTCGCGTCGTGGTGCGGCAAGAAAATGAACAAGGCCAAGATCGTCGCCAGGCCGGGCTGGAGCGAGGTCAGCGCCGTGCGCGACGACCGCATCTTCGAAATCAAGTCGACCTACATCCTGCAACCCGGTCCGGCCAGCCTCACCGACGGCGTGACCCAAATCCACGAAATCCTCGCCAATCTAAAATAGCCCTGCAATCTGAAATCAATCTGAACTCTGAACTCTGAACTCTGAAATCGCCAGCCGCGCTCTCCCCTTGCGTTTCGATGGGTCGGCACGGTATCGTCCCCTAGGAACCCGATGGGAGAGCGCATGACGCAGCCGCGGACCCGACATCCTCCGCGGCACACTGGACCTCCTGATTCTGAAAGCGCTGAGCTGGGGGCCGGCCCACGGCTACGCCGTCGCCCGCTGGATCGAGCAGGCGACCGACGATGCGCTGGCGGTCGGAGAGGGAACGCTGTATCCGGCGTTGCATCGCCTCGAGGAGCGCGGCTGGATCGCCGCGAGCTGGGGCGCGTCGGACGACGAACCGGCGCGCGAAGTTCTATTCGCTGACCAGGCGCGGCCGGGCGCAGCTGCGCGTCGAAACCGAAAACTGGCGCCGCTACGCCGCAGCGGTGTTCGCCGCGCTCGAAGGCGCCGGCGGCGCCGTAGCGACGAGCATGTGGAAACGCGTCCAGCGGGTGTTCGGTCCCGAATCCCAAGGTCGACGTGCGAGGACGAGCTGTCGTTCCACGTCGACATGCGGATCGCGCGAGCTCATCGAGCGCGGAGAATCGCCGGAGCGGGCGCGCGAGCTGGCGATGCGGCGCTTCGGCGACTACGAACGAATCGCGCCGGGAATGTGAAGCAATCGACGAACGACGGGAGCGGCGTATGGCACGCATGGACTACCTGACCGAGCTGCGACAGGACATCGGGTACGCGCTTCGGATGCTGCGCCGGACGCCCGGGTTCACGGCCGTCGCCGTTGCCACGCTGGCGCTCGGCATCGGCGCCAACAGCGCCATCTTCAGCGTCGTCCACGGCGTGCTGCTCGAGTCGCTGCCGTTCCGCGATCCGGATCGGCTGCAGCACGTCCGCATGCTCTATCCCGACGGCACGCGGTACCTCTCGCTCTCGGCGCCCGACTTCATGAGCGTGCGCGAAGAGAACGCGCGTGTTCGACCAGGTCGAGGCGTTACGCGACCGGCACGTACACGCTGCTCGGCGTCGGCGAGCCCCGGGAGATCCGTCGAACGCGGCGTCAGCGACGGACTGATTCGCGCTGCTCGGCGTCCGTGTCGGCGCTCGGCCGCTCGTTCGCTCCCGAAGAGAACCAGCCGGGACGCGCGACAGCGTGACCGTCCTCGACCACGGTTTCTGGCAGCGCGAGTTCGGCGGCGATCCATCTGTGCTGGGCCGCAGCATCCTCGTCGGCGGCGAGCGCTACACGATTGTCGGCGTCCTCGCGCCCGGCGCACAGCTGCCGGATCGCGCCGACCTGATCGCGCCGATCCGCTACGATCCGCCCTTCAACGCGACGAGCGTCACCGGACGGCGGTCCGAGTTCCTCGATGTCGTCGGCCGCACGAAGCCAGGCGTGACGACGCAACAGGTCACTGACGATCTGCAGCGGCTTGGCGCGGAGCTGCAGACGCGGTTTCCGCAAACGAATGGCGGGCTGACGTTCGACGCGATCCGACTGCGCGACCTGATGCTCGGCGACGTGCGAACGCCGCTGCTCGTGCTGCTCGGCGCCGTCGGCTTCGTGCTGCTGGTCGCGTGCGCGAACGTCGCGAACCTGCTGCTCGCGCGTGCGTCGGCGCGACGGCACGGAACTCGCGGTGCGAGTGGCGCTCGGCGCGGGCCGCGGACGGCTGATGCGGCAGCTCCTCACCGAGTCGGTCGTGCTCGGCATCGCCGGCGGCGTCGCGGGTCTCGTGATCGCGATGTGGGGAACGCGCGCGCTCATCGCGGCCAGGCCGGCCGACATTCCGCGCCTCGAGAACATCGGCCTCGACGGCACCGTCGTCCTGTTCACGCTGGCCATCGGCGCTGCTCACGAGTCTGGCGTTCGGGATCCTTCCGGCGCTCCAGTCGACAGGCGGCCGTCTGACGCAGGCGCTGCGCGAAGGCGGTCACGGCGGCAGCGCTGGCCGGGGCGGCCACAGCCTGCGCGCCGCTCTCGTCGTCGCCGAAATGGCGCTCGCCGTCGTGCTGCTGACCGGCGCCGGCCTGCTGATTCGCAGCTTCGTCGAGCTCACGCGCGTGCACACCGGCTTCGTTACCGAACACGCGATGGCCTTCAGCGTCACGATGCAGGGCGAGGCCTACAAGGAGGGGCAGCAGCTTCGCACGCGCGTGGCCGAGTTCGAGCAGCGGCTTCGCGCGCTCCCGGGCGTCACCGCGATTGGTGCGTCGACGATTCTTCCGCTCAGCGGCCGCGGCGCTCTGCAGGACTTCGCCGTGGACGGGGCGCCGCCACCGCCACCGGACGTCAACCAGGAAATCGCGGTGGCCAGCGCGACGCCTGACTATTTCCGCATCGATTGGCGCGCCGCTGCGTCGCGGCCGGCTGTTCACCGATCGCGATCAGACCGGCGCGCCGCTCGTCGCGCTGATCAACGAGGCCGGCGCACATCGCTGGTTCCCGAACCAGGATCCGGTCGGCCGCGGCGTCAACCTCAGTGGACGGCGATACGAAATCGTGGGCGTCGTCGGCGACGTGCTGCAGCGAAATCCAGGAGAGCCCGCCGCGCCGCAGCTCTTCATGCCGTACGCGCAGCGGAGCACCCGTACCGTCCGAATTGTGGTGCGCGCGGCCGGCGATGCGATCGCGCTGGCGCCGACGATCCGAAGTGAGGTGCGCTCCCTCGATCCGAATCTCGCGATCACTGAGTTCACGCCGCTGGAGCAGCTCGTCGCCAGGTCGGTGGCCCGACCCCGTTTCTACACGTCTCTCCTTGCACTCTTCGCAGGCGTGGCGCTCGCCCTCGCCGCCACGGGCATCTTTGGCGTGATGAGCTACGCCGTGGCGCAGCGCGCACGAGAAATCAGCATCCGGATGGCGCTCGGCGCACATGTGGGCGACGTGCTGCGCATGATCGTCGGGAGGGCGATCGCGCTCGCGGGCGCGGGGCTGGCGATCGGGATAGGCGCGGCGCTCGTGCTGGGACGCGTAATCCGGCAGCAGCTCTTTGGCGTACCGCTCGTGGACCCGCTCACGTTGGGAGTGGTCGTCCTCGTCCTGATCGTCAGCGCGACGGTCGCGAGCCTCGTGCCTGCGCGCCGGGCCGCGGGCCTCGATCCCGGCACGGCGCTGCGCGGAAGTTAGTCCGGCAAGAACAGACTGTCGCGCACGGCTGGTATCACGCCAGCCGCGCCGCCTTCGTCGAACAACACCTCGATCGCCCGGCGGCCTTCAGATCCGAGGTCGACCGAGTATTCGTTGACGTACAGGTCGATGTGCTTGTACATCACGTCTTCGCTCATCTCCTGCGCGTGGTCGCGCACGAACGGCAGGCTCGCGTCGCGGTGCGCGAACGCGAATTCCACGCTGCGCCGCATCACCCGGTTCACGCGCTGCTGAACGTCCGCCGGAAGCGCGCGCCTGACGACAATCCCGCCGAGCGGAATCGGGGCGCTGGTCGTCCGCTCCCAGAACTCGCCGAGATCGACAATCTTCCTCAACCCTTTCGCAGCGTAGGTGAATCGATTCTCGTGGATGATCACGCCGGCGTCGAACTGTTCGGTGAGGAGCGCGGACTCGATCTCCGAAAAGACCAGCTCGGTCTTGTTGCGCGCGTCTGGAAACGCGAGTCCCAGGAGAAGGTTCGCCGTTGTGTACTCTCCCGGGATGGCGATGCTGACGCTGCCGGCTGCTACCTCTTCGAGCGGGATCGTTCGCTTCGAAATGAGCAGCGGGCCGCAGTTTCTGCCGAGCGCGCTGCCGGCATCCAGCAGCACGTAGGCAGCCGCGCAGTGCGCATACGCGTGATAACTGAGCTTGGTGACGTCGATCGCCTGATCGAAGGCCGCGCGGTTCAGCGTTTCAACGTCCTCGAGACGAACCGAAAACTCGAGACCCTCGAGATCGATCCGCTCGTTCACGATCGCGTCGAACATGAAGCAATCGTTCGGGCATGGCGAGAACGCGAGGGAGAGCTTCATGCGCCGTCGAGCACGCCGGTCGCCGTGCGGCACAAGGCCGCAACGGCCTCGTCCATGCGCCAGGCGCCGCGATTGCGCCGCTCGACGACATTCGACACGGCCCGCACCTGCGCAAACGGGGCCTCGTGAATCAGGCACGCGTACATGAAGCCGGCGCCCTCCATGCTTTCAACCTGCGGGTCGAATCGGCGAACCGTGTCTGCGATCGATCGCTCGTTGCCGTGCACGGTGTTGACGGTGATGCCGCGAACCGCGGGAAGCTTCTCCAGTGCCGGATTCGACGGTGCGCCGGGGTTCGCCAGGAGACCGCCGGTGAACGGCGCCGCGTCGCCCTCGAGCAGTCCCAGCTCCTGGATTGTGAGAAACCCGTCGCCTTCCTCGGCGCCGAGCTCGGGGATCCCGTCCGACACGACGTGCACCACTGTCCCGGGCGGGAGCGAGGGATCGAAACTGCCGCACACGCCCAGGTTGAGCACGAACCGATACCGCGTGCGGGCGAGCACGCTCGAGGTTCGCGCTGCGGCCGCCACCATGCCGACACCGGTAATCAGGATGTCGACGTCGTGGTACTTCTCGCCTTTCAACTGACTCAGGGCGAGCGACGGGCGTTCGTGATGCGCGTATCGAACCACGAACCCGAGCGGCATGATTTCGTGAACCGTTGCAGCGACGATGAGGATACGCATCGGCGTCTCTCGCTATTCGACGTCGTCGTCTGGACTCGGCACGACGTAGGGTGTCGCCGCGCGCTTGACGACGATCGTCAGCCCGAAGCCGACGAGCACGATCGACGCGACGAGACCGACGTATATGCCGATGCCGACGACGGAGATTGGCGGACCTGTGAGGGGCGTGTTCTCGACGATCGCAAAGGCCTGAGAGATGGTGAGCGCGCGCTCACCGGCGCTCCGGGGAAGGATGCGCCACGACAGGAACATGATGCCGAGCGCGATGAGCCCGACGAGCAGCAGCGGATGGCGCGAGTTCTTGCGCGTGATGAGGCTCAGCATCGCGAGCAGCGCCGCGGCCGCGCCGAGGCCGACGATCCAGAGGCCCGCGACGTCGGGCACACCCTTAATCGGCACGCCGCTGACGATCACCCACGGCAAGAACGCGCTGGCGGCCAACACGATGCCGGCGGTGAAGGGGATGAGATAGACGCGCATCCCCGGGCGAAGGATCGTGAAGAACATCGTCAAGTCTGAAGTCAGAAGTCAGAAGTCTGAAGTCTGAAGTCTGAAGTATCAGGTCAGCATGCAGCGCGCATTTCTGACTTCTGACTTCCGACTTCCTACTTCTGACTTCCTACTAGTGAGCCTCCTTCCATTCCTCGTGCCAGGCCATCTGAATCGCCTCGAGCTTCGGCTCGTTCGAGCTCTTCGGGTCGTCGTCGAATCCGTCGAGGGCAAGCACGCGGTCGCGCAGATCGGTGAAGCGGAGGGTCAGCGGATCGACGCCGGGAAATTTCTCGGCCAGCGCGATCCCGATGTCCTCGGAATCGGTCCACTTCACGGCATGACCTCCTGGACCTTGCGATCCTTGCGGTCCGACTTCCCGAGCTGGATGCCGCCGCCTTCCTGAACGTAGTTACGCGTGTACATCGGCAGCTCGCAGACGACGTCGCCCCTGATCACCGCCTGGCAGCCGAGGCGCGACTGCGGCGTCAGGTCCCACGCGGTGTCGAGCCGATCGGCTTCGTCGTCCTGCATCTCGCTCAGGTGCCGATCGCCGTCACGGATGATGACGTGACAGGTCGTGCATGCGCAGCTGCCGCCGCAGGCGTGCTCGAGCGGCACGTGGAGATTCTTGGCGACGTCGAGAAACGACTCGGGCTTGCCGTGATGCGAGTACGGCAGCTTGCCGGTCTCGAACTCGACCACGGTCGCTTCGCCGTCGATGATGAAGGTGACTTTGGGCATCGTTCGTCGTTCGTGGTTCTACGTTCGCCGTTCACACATCATCGACGTTCTTTCCCGCCAAGGCCGCGCGGACCGACCGATTCATCATCACCTCTGCGAGGTGCTGCGTGGTGTCGTTCAGGGCCTGCGTCCATTTCTGTATCGTGTCACGATCCGACGACGTCATGACCATTTTCAATGCCGAGAGCACGCCCTCTATTTTCTGACGCTCGCCCGGTTTGAGCTCGTCGCGCTCGATTTCGGCCATCTCGGGCGAGCGCAGCGATTTCTCGGTCGCCTTGATCACGGACTCCGCCTCGTTGCGCGCCTCGATCAGGAGGCGCGCCGCGACGTCGGCCTCGGCATGCTCGAAGGAATCGAGGAGCATCCGCTCCACTTCCTCGTCGGTGAGGCCGTACGACGGCTTCACGTCGACGGTCTGCTCGACGTCGGTCCGCAGCTCGCGCGCGGTGACGCTCAGGATGCCGTTCGCGTCGATCTGAAACTGCACCTGAACGCGCGGCAAGCCGGCAGGCATCGGCGGAATGCCGCGCAGCTTGAAGCGCGCCAGCGAGCGGTTGTCGCCGACGAGCTCGCGTTCGCCCTGCAGGACGTGGATGTCGACCGCCGTCTGATTGTCGACTGCGGTCGTGAACATCTCGCCGCCGGTGGCTGGAATCGTGGAGTTGCGCAGGATGATCTTCGACACCACCCCGCCCATCGTCTCGATGCCGAGTGAGAGCGGTGTCACGTCGAGCAGCAGCATCTCGCGGTTGCCGGTGACGAGGATGTCGGCCTGAACGGCGGCGCCGAGCGCGACGACCTCGTCGGGGTTCAGCTCGCTGTGCGGCGTGCGTCCGAAGAGATCGGCGACGGCCTTCCGAACGAGCGGAATGCGGGTCGATCCGCCGACGAGCACGACTTCGTCGATCTGCGACGGTTGAAGGCCGGCGTCGGCGAGGGCCTGGCGGCAGGGTGCGAGCGTGCGCTCGACGATGGGCTGGATCAGCGCCTCGAACTCGGCGCGAGTCACTTGCCGATCCAGGAGTTCGGTTTCCTCGCGGTCGGACAAATCCCATTTCGCCTGAATCACCGCTTTGCGGATTTCCTGAAGTCGCTCGGGGCCGACACGCGGGTCGGCCCCGACACCGGATTGAAGGGGCGGACCCTTGTGTCCGCCCCGCATCGCCCACTCCATCAACAGCAGGTCGATGTCGTCGCCACCGAGGTGCGTGTCGCCGTTGGTCGAGAGCACCTGGAACACGCCGTCTTCGACGCGCAGGATGGAGATGTCGAACGTGCCGCCGCCGAGATCGTAGACGGCGATGACGCCGGCGTGGCGCTTGTCGAGGCCGTACGCGAGCGACGCGGCCGTCGGCTCGTTGATGATCCGCAGCACCTCGAGACCCGCAATCCGGCCTGCGTCGCGGGTCGCCGTGCGCTGCGCGTCGTTGAAGTAGGCCGGGACGGTGATGACCGCGCGGTCGACCTCGTTGTCGAACTCGCCCTGCGCGGCGAAGAACGCTTCGGCGCGCTGCTTCAGCTCGCGCAGCACGAACGCCGAAATCTCGGGCGGCGTGAACTCGCGGTCGCCGAGGCCGATGCGCACGACGCCTCGGGCGTCGCCGCCGATCCGGAACGGAAAGTGACCGGCTTCCTCCTCGACGTCTTCGCGCCCCTTGCCCATGAACCGCTTCACCGAATACGCCGTGCGCTGCGCGTCGGTCAGGAGCCGCCGCTGCGCCTCGCGGCCGACGACTACCGCGCCATCGTCGGCGACCGACACGACGGACGGCACCAGCCCGTCACCGTCCGCGTCGCGGATCACGATCGGGACGCCGTCCTTGACATAGGCGACGAGCGAATTCGTGGTGCCGAGATCGATGCCGACTACTTTGCTCATGCGATCAGTACGGCACTACCACGGAGGACACAGACACAATCGGAACCACGGTGGACACGGACACAAACAGAGGACACAGATTATTCAAAGGAAAAAGCCGTGTCCTCCTGTTAGTGTCCGTGACCTCCGTGGTAGTGCTTTTCACAGCGACAGCTCGCGCTCGATACCGGCGAGCAGATTGGAGATGTAGTTTCGCTCGAGGAACCGCTCCTGCAACTCGTCCAGGACGCGACGCCGCTCGCTGTCAGCAGCCGCCGCGTCGACGAGCGCGTCCCACTTGGCCGACAGCTCGCCGAGCGCCGCTTCGTGCTCCGCGCGCTTGCGCTCGATTGGCAGGCGTGCACGTTCGAGCCGCGTCTTCAACTCCGCTTCCGGCGCGCCGCTCTCGCGGTCCTCGCGGATCTCGTCGAGCTCCTCGTTGAGCGCGAACACCTCCTCGAGCAGCGCGGGCCCCGCCTTCGCTCGACGGTCCTGGGACCGAGCTTCGGCGGGCAAGGGCTGTTCCTCCACATTTTCCAGCTTCAGCAGGTATTCGAGACGGCTCATCGGATTCTTGAGCGTTCGATATGCGTCGTTCAGATACGACGACCGCTCGAGGCTCGCTCGACGCTCCGCCGCGGGCGCGTTGTAGAAGTAGTCGGGATGAAACTGCCGGCTCAACGCGCGATACCGCTGTTCCAGGTCGGCCGCGTCGATCTTCAGTTTGCGGGACAGACCGAGGAAGCTGAAAAAGTCTCGCCTACGGGTCTCGACATTCACGCGCCGAAGGAGCTCCCGCAGCCGCACGACGTCTTCGCGTTCGGGTTGTTGAACACGAAGCCCTTGCTGATCAGGTTCGTGTCGTAGTCGAGCACGGTTCCGTTCAGGAACAGCAGGCTCTTCTTGTCGACGTAGATCTTCGCGCCGTCCGGGCCCTCGAACACTTCGTCGCCGGTCCGCGCCTGCTTTCTCCCAGGCGAACGTGTAGCTCAACCCCGAGCAGCCGCCGCCTTTCACGCCGACGCGCAGTCCGCCCTCGTCGATGCCCTGCTTGGCCATCAACGTGCGGATCTTGCGCGCCGCCGTCTCGGAGATCTGAATCATGCTGTCGGCTGCGCGGCCTCGACCGTCACGGTCTCGGCGGCCTGCTTCTTCTTGTAGTCGGCGATCGCCGCCTTGATGGCGTCCTCGGCCAGCACCGAGCAGTGAATCTTCACCGGCGGCAGGCTCAGCTCGGTGACGATGTCGGTGTTCTTGATCGCGAGCGCCTCGTCGACGGTCTTGCCCTTGAGCCATTCGGTCGCCAGGCTCGAGCTCGCGATCGCCGATCCGCAGCCGAACGTCTTGAACTTCGCGTCGTCGATGACGCCCGTCTCCGGGTTCACCTTGACCTGCAGCTTCATGACGTCGCCGCATTCGGGCGCGCCGACCAGGCCCGTGCCGACGTTCGGATCGTCCTTCGGCAGCGAGCCGACGTTGCGCGGGTTCTCGTAGTGGTCGATGACTTTGGTCGAATAAGCCATAGCGTGTCAGTGTCCTTCCGTCTGCCACTGCATCGTGGAGAGATCGACGCCTTCCTTGGCGAGCTCGTAGAGCGGTGACATGTCGCGCAGCCGGGTGACGACCGACGTCAGCTTGTCCGCGACGTAGTCCACTTCTTCCTTCGTCGTCCATCGGCCGAGGCCGAAGCGGATCGACGAGTGCGCGAGATCGTCGCCGGCGCCGAGCGCCTTCAGCACGTAGGACGGCTCGAGGCTCGCCGACGTGCAGGCCGACCCGGACGAGACCGCCACGTCGTTGATGCCCATCAGCAGCGACTCGCCTTCGACGTAGGCGAAGCTGATGTTCAGGTTGTGCGGCAGCCGATGCTCCATCGATCCGTTGATGTAGATCTCGTCGAGCTGCTCGTGGAGCTTCTCGTTCAGGTAGTCGCGCAGCCCGCGCAGCCGCTCGCCCTCGGCCGCCATCTCCTGCCGGCACAGCTCCGCGGCCTTGCCGAAGCCGACGATGCCGGGGACGTTGAGCGTGCCCGAGCGCATGCCGCGCTCGTGTCCGCCGCCGTCGATGATCGGCGGCGAGCAGCACGCGCGGGTTGCGGCGCCGGACGTAGAGCGCGCCGACGCCCTTCGGCCCGTACATCTTGTGCGCGCTGATCGACGCCATGTCGACCTTCAGCTCGTTGACGTTGAACGGCACCTTGCCGACCATCTGCACCGCGTCGGTGTGGAAGAGGACGCCCTTCTCCTTCGCGATCGCGCCGATCTCCGCGATCGGCTGGATGACGCCGATCTCGTTGTTGGCCGCCATGATCGTGATGAGGATGGTCTTGTCGGTGATCGCGGCCTTCAGCTCGTCGAGGCTGATGCGGCCGTCCTTCTGCACCGGCAGGTAGGTGACGCGGTAGCCGTCCTTCTCGAGGCGCTTGCACGTGTCGATCATCGCCTTGTGCTCGGTGACCGCCGTGATGATGTGGTTGCCCTTCTCGCGATACATCTCGGCGACGCCCTTGATCGCGAGGTTGTCCGACTCGGTCGCGCCGCTCGTGAAGACGATTTCCTTCGCGTTCGCGCCGATGAGATCGGCGACCTGCTTGCGCGCCTTCTCGACCGCCTCTTCCGCTTCCCAGCCGAACGGATGATTGCGGCTCGCGGCGTTGCCGAAATGCTCGGTGAAGTACGGCAGCATCGCCTCGACGACGCGCGGATCGACCGGCGTCGTCGCGTGATAGTCCATGTAGATCGGAAGTTTGACTGGCCATCGTTTTATCCCGCTCGGCGAACGAGCGTCACAAATGCGTGTGCAGCACCGCGGCACGCGCGGGCGCCGGCGCCGGGGGATCCGCCGCCAGCTCGGCGATCGTGCACTCGCCGAGCGCGGCCAGAATCCGTTCGCGCACGCGCCACAGCGGATCGCGCACGTTGCACTTCGCGAACTGCTCGCACTGGCCGTCGTCGGTCGAGCAGGCGGTCACCGTCACCGGACCGTCGATGGCCTGGATGACGTCGGCCACCGAAATCTGCGTCGGCACCCGCGCCAGCTGATAGCCGCCGCGCGTCCCCTGCTGCGACACCAGCAGCCCCCGCCGGACCAGCCGCTGCAGCACCTTCGCCATCAGCTCGATCGGGAATGTCGTACAGCTCGGCGATTTCGCGGGCGCTCGACGACCCCGCGGTCGCCGCGCAGCGCCAGGTGTTTCATGGCGATCAGCGCGTAATCCGCCTTTTTCGACAGCCTCAACATATCCGACCGTTAGAGTCGTATTTTAGTATTTCGGCTGGCTCGGGTCAACCTTGTCGATCCAGTCGAGGATCCCGCCCTTGAGGTTCAGCACCCTCTTGAACCCGACCGATCGCAGGAAATCGGCCGCCTTGGCGCTCCGCCCGCCCGATCTTGCACTGCACGACGATCTCGCTCGTTCGGGTCGAGCTCGGCGTAGCGCTTCGGCACGTCGCCGAGCGGAATCAGCATCGAGCCCGGCAATCCGGTTGATCTGATACTCGTTCGGCTCGCGGACGTCGACGATCGTGAGCTTGTCGCCGCGGTCGAGCCGCTGCTTCAGCTCGACGGACGTGATTTCGGTCGCGTTGTTCACGGCGACCGGCTCCGGCGCGGCCGGCGCGATGCCGCAGAACTGCTCGTAGTCGATGAGCTTCGTGACCGTCGGATGCGTGCCGCACACCGGGCAGTCCGGATCCTTCCGCAGCTTCAGCTCGCGGAACTTCATCCGCAGCGCGTCGTAGATCAGGAAGCGGCCGATCAGCGGCTCGCCGATGCCGATGATCAGCTTGATCGCCTCGGTCGCCTGAATCACGCCGATGATCCCCGGCAGCACGCCGAGCACGCCGCCTTCCGCGCAGCTCGGCACGAGGCCGGGCGGCGGCGGCTCGGGATACAGGCAGCGATAGCACGGGCCGTCCTTCGTCGCCAAACACCGACGCCTGTCCTTCGAAGCGGAAGATGCTGCCGTACGCGTTCGGCTTGCCGAGCAGCACGCAGGCGTCGTTGACGAGATAGCGCGTCGGAAAATTGTCGGTGCCGTCGAGGATGACGTCGTACGGCTCGAACAGCTTCAGCGCGTTCTCCGACGACAGCGCCGTCTCGTAGGTCTCGATCTCCACGTTCGGGATTGATCGCGTTCAGCCGATCCTTCGCCGACGCCAGCTTCGAGTCGGCCGACGTCCGGCGTGCCGTGCAGGATCTGCCGCTGCAGGTTGCTGAAGTCGACGACGTCGAAGTCGACGATGCCGAGCGTGCCGACGCCGGCGGCGGCGAGATACATCGCGGCGGGCGATCCGAGTCCGCCCGCGCCGATGCAGAGCACCTTGACGCCTTCAGCTTGCGCTGACCGTCGACGCCGACCTCCGGCATGATCAGATGCCGGCAGTAGCGCTTGATCTCGTCGTTGGTCAGCTCCGGCAGCTCAGCGATCCGGACTCGGCTCGGCGGCGTCGGCGACGGTCTCGCGCCGCCCGCCACCGACGGAATGATGCTGACCGTGTCGCCCGCCTTCACCGGCGTCTGCTCTTTCTGCAGATAGCGGATGTCTTCGTCGTTCACGTAGATGTTGACGAAGCTGCGCAGCTTGCCCTGCTCGTTGTAGAGATGCGCCTTCAGGCCGGCGTGCTTCCGCGTCAGGTCGGCGAGCAGCTCGCCGACGGTCGCGCCCGCGGCGTCGACCGCGTCCTGCTTATCCGTGTACGGCCTGAGCGGGGTCGGAATGAGAATTTTCGCCATGATGCAGACTGCCCTCTTCGAAACTCGAACGATCGTCTTTCAGATACCACACGGTCATGTCGCCCGCCTCGCGCCGCGCCGGCGGCACCGCGACCGCGACGATGATGTACGCAAACGTCGGCCACGCGTGATCGAGGTCGTACTGCGACGGCCGCGCGGGATGATCCGGATGCGAGTGATAGAACCCGAGCAGCTCGCCGCCGAGCTCGGTCGCGCGGCGCTCCGCCAGCCGATAGTCCGACGGCCGCACGAGAAACCGGCGCCGCGGCCCTTCCTCGGTCGTGTTCGGCAGCGCCACGATCGCGGTCACGCGCGCCGTCCCGGCCCACCAGCGCGCCGCAGCACTCGTGCGGATAGGTCTCCTGACCGTGCGCGCGGATCGCCGCGTCGACGTCGCCGGTGATCGGTCAGACTGCTGGCTCACTCATCGAGCGGTCCAGAAGCTCTCGTTCAGATATTTTTCCGCGCCGTCGGGAAAGACCGTGACGATGACGCCGCGCTCGAGGCGCTGCGCGACGTCGAGCATCGCCGCGACCGCCGCGCCCGACGAGATGCCGGCCAGCAGCCCTTCCTCGCGCGCGAGGCGGCGCACCATCCGGTACGCGCGCTCGGTGTCGATGCGCAGATCCTCGTCGGCCAGCGTCGGATCGTAGATGCCGGGCACGATCGCCGACTCCATGTGCTTCAGCCCCTCGAGGCCGTGGAACGGCGCGTCGGGCTGAAACGAGATCAGCTTGATCGCCGGGATTGAACTTCCGCAGCCGGCGCCCGGTGCCGACGAACGTGCCGCTCGTGCCGAGACCGGCGACGAAATGCGTCAGCCGGCCGCTCGTCTGCTCGATGATTTCCGGCGCGGTCGTGTCGTAGTGCGCGCGCCAGTTGCGCGTCGTTGTTGTACTGATCGGGATAGAAATAGCGGTCGGGATCCTCGGCGTAGAGCCGCCGCGCTTCGCGGATCGCACCGTCGGTGCTCTCGAGCGGGTTGGTCAGCACGAGCTCGGCGCCGAGCGCGCGCAGGATCAGCTTCCGCTCCGGGCTCGCGTTCTCCGGCACGCACAGCTTCACCTTGTAGCCGCGCGCCGCGCCGACCATCGCGTAGGCGATGCCGGTGTTGCCCGAGGTCGCGTCGAGGATCGTGCGGTCCGGCGTCAGCTTGCCGGACGCTTCGCCGTCGAGAATCATGCGCGCCGCCGCGCGGTCCTTCACCGATCCGCCGGGGTTCTGCCACTCGGCCTTCGCGTACAGCTCGACGCCCGGGGTCTCGCGCTCGAACTGGTGCAGCCGCACGAGCGGCGTCCGCCCGATCATGTCGAGGACGGACGAACCGGGAGCCGCGATTCAAGAACGGATGACGTGTCAGTTGAGGTCATGCCGATATCCGACCGAACTAGTCCTGATTTTATCAACGTCGCGAACCCTGTCAAACTGACCGCGAATCCGTGCCCATCGAATCCCACGCGATCGACCGCAGGACACCGACAACCCGCGTCGGCGGCTGGCTGTTCCGCCACCGCACGTCGCTCCCGCTTCCCGCTCGCCGTCGCCATTCTGACGCTCTCGACTCGGCGAAGCGCCCCCGTCAGCGGCCCTGGTCGGGCCGGCATCGCCATGACCGTTGCTCGGCGAGCTGATTCGCCTCTGGGGCGTGCACCACATCGGCGCGATCTCGCGGACGCGCAGCGACCGGCTGGGCCCGCTGGTCGACGAGCGGCCCGTTCGCGCTGCGTCCGCAACCCGCTCTACGTCGGCAACATCGCGCTCTGGGTCGGCTTCGCGCTGACCGCCCGCCTGCTCTGGCTCGCGCCGGTGATCCTCGTCGCTGCTCGGCGTCGAGTATCACGCGATCGTGCGGTGGGAGGAAACGCTGCTCGAGTCGCGGCTGGGCGCAGGCGTATCGCGACTACGCCGCGCGCGTGCCGCGGTGGATCCCGACGTTGAACCGCGGAGACCGCAGAGAACGCGGAGACAGATCTCTCGGACTCGCGTCCTGCGGAGGCTTTCTCGTGGCGCGACGACGCTCTTCAGCGAGCGCGGGACTTTCGTGGCGATGGCCGCGGGCTACTTGCTGCTTTGGATAAAGGCTCGTTTCTGAGCGTCTGCCAGAGATACCAGGACGCGACCGATCGATACGGCCGCCACGCCTCGCCGATCTTCAGCACGCGCTTCGCATCCGGGCCGCTTGCGCAGCCGATAGAGCCGCTGAATCGCGTTGACGATGCCGAGGTCGCCGACCGGCAGCACGTCGGGGCGATGCAGGCGGAACATCAGGAACATCTCGGCGGTCCAGCGGCCGAACCCCTTCACCGCCGTCAGCCGCTCGATCACCTCTTCGTCCGGCAGCGCGTCGAGCTCGTCGAGCTGCAGCCGGCCGTCCATCGATGCGCGCCGACAGATCGCGCAGGTAGCCGACCTTCTGCCCGCTCAGGCCGACGCCCCGCAGCGCCGCGTCGCTCTGCGCGGCGATCGCCGCGGCGTCCGGAATGTGACCGTCGGGAAACAGCGCGACGAAGCGGCCGAAGATCGTCGCGGCCGCCTTCGTCGACAGCTGCTGGCTGACGATGGCGCCGACGAGGGCGCTCAGATGATCCTTGCGCTGCCGATCGGCCATCCCGCAGGCGCCGATGCGCTTGATCGCCGCGCCGAGCACCGGATCGCGGCGCATCAGGAGGCGGCGGGCGCGCTGCGTAGTCGTCTTCCGTCACGTGATGGAAGCGGTGAGCGTGACGCGCGCCGGGATCCTCGAATCCAACGCCGGGCTCGATGTCGGCGTCATCGCCTGCGACGGTACGCGCACGCGCATGACCATCGGCCGCGGATCGCCATGATGACACCGTCGCGGTGGTCCTCGATCCGCAGCACCTGTATCGACGATCAGGCCGGCGCCGGTCGCGCGGCTCGGCGCGGCTGCGCGCCTCGGCAACGGCGAGGCGCAGCGGCCTCACTCCTCACACGTTGCCGCCACGATTCTGCGATCTCGAAGCGCACGCCGGCGACCGTCGTCGCGCCGCCGCGTGACGCACGGTGTCGATGCAGCTCGCCGACGCGCGAGATGTCGTCGACGCGCAGCTTCGAATCGTGTTGCGCGGCGATGAAGTCGCGCGGCGATCCGCCCAGTGCGCACGACTTCGAATTCCTGCTCGAGGTTGTAGCCGAGCGTGCGCACGGCATCCTGCCGCCAGGCGCGCCTGGGACAATCGCTGGTGCACCTGTGTCGACGCGTCCGCGTTCTGTCTTTGCGCGTCGCGCGGATTCTTCGCGCGTGACTCGATCGCGATGGTGACGAACGCGCGATCCGGCGTCCGGCGCACCGTCGCGTCTGCCTGAGGTGACGATCACCGGAGGCTCCGGCTGCCTCACGAACCGGTCCTGCGCTGGCAGCCGAAGCCGCCCGACGCAAGCTCGACCGCACATGTGACCATGCGCATAGGATCGGAAATCGGCTTCGTCGCACGTCGACAACAACGCTCAGAGTGCGGCGCATCGGATAATCCGGTCATTGGACAATGCTGGCAATCTGATCTGCGCAGATTGACGGTCAATCAGCCCACGATCAAGTCAGCCCGGCTACGTCGATTACCGCAATAACCAGAGTCCAGTGAGTCCGCCATGAAACTCGAGCCGTTTGCGATGGAACGGCTGCAGTCCACCTACGAGAACCAGGTGGACTTCAATCTGTCCGAAAGCGGCGTCCACCCGCTGACGCTCGGCGAGCTCGTCGACGATCCGGCGCGCGCGCGACGCGCTGCTCGCCGAGAGCCTGCGCTACACGCAGATCGAACGGCACGGTGCCGCTGCGCGAGCTCGATCGCCGCGCATCTATCCGGGCGCGACGCCGATCACGTGCAGGTCACCAACGGCGGCGCGGAAGCCAACTACATCACGACGTGGAATCTCGTCGAGCCGGGCGACGAGGTCGTGATGATGGTGCCGAACTACATGCAGACGTGGGGGCTGGCGCGCGCGTTCGGCGCGACGGTGAAGGAATGGCCGCTCGTCGCGACGCCGACGGCGCGCGGTGGCGCGTGCGACGCCGACGCGCTCGAGCGGCTCGTGTCGCCGCGCACGAAGCTGATCGTCATCTGCAACCCGAACAACCCGACCGGCGCGCGCTTCGAGGCCGGCGATCTCGATCGCATCGCCGCCATCGCCGCTCGGCACGGCAGCTGGATCCTGTCGGACGAGATCTACCGCGGCGCCGAGCGCGACGGCCGCGAAACGCCGACGATGTGGGGCCGCTCCGATCGCGTGATCGTCACGAGCGGACTGTCGAAGGCGTACGGGCTGCCAGGCCTGCGCATCGGCTGGATCGTCGGGCCGCCGTCGCTCATCGCGTCGCTCTGGTCGTATCACGACTACACGACGATCGCGCCGGGCGCGCTGAGCGACGCGCTGGCGCGGCGCGCGCTCGAGCCGGCGCGGCGCGCGCGCATCCTCGCGCGCACGCGCGGCATCCTGAACGCAGAACTTTCCGGTCATCGCCGCAGCTGGCTCGACGCGCACGGCGGTCTGTTCAGCTACGCGCCGCCGGACGCCGGCGCGATCGTCTACGTCCGCTATCACCACGCGATCAACTCGACCGAGCTCGTCACCCGGCTGCGAGTGGAGAAGAGCGTCCTCGTCGTGCCCGGCGATCACTTCGGCATGGACGGCTATCTGCGCATCGGCTTCGGCGACGAGACCGCGACTAGCGCTGCGCGAAGGCGGCTCTGGATCGCGTCAGCGCAGCGACTCTCCATCGCGGAGTCCGGATTGCGGACTGCGGACGCGCGGATCAGATCGTCCGGTCACGGACCTTCGCGTCGTGACGTTCGACCTGATCCTGATCGGCTTCGGCAACGTCGCGCGCCGCTTCGTCGTCGCTGCTCGCACGAGCGTCGAACGACTCTCGCCGCGACCATCGACCTGACGCCGCGCATCGTCGGCATCGCGACGCGCCACGGCCACGCGTTCTCCGCGCGGGATCGATGCGGATGCGCTTCGGCGTCGACGCTGGAACGGTCGGCGACCGGACCGTCGACGCCTCGCGTTCCTCCGACGACGCGCTCGACCGGAGCGCGCGTCGCGGCCGCGCGAGCGGCCGCCTCGTCGTCGTCGAGACGACGACGCTCGACATCGCGCGCGGCGAACCGGCGATCGCGCACGTCCGGGCCGCGCTCGCCGGCGGCGCGCACGTCGTCACGGCGAACAAGGGACCGGTCGCGTTCGCCTACCGCGCGCTCGCGCGCGCGGCCGACGCGCGCCGACCGCCGCTTCCTGTTCGAAGGCGCGGTCATGGACGGCGTCCCGATCTTCAACCTGGTGCGCGAGACGCTGCCGGCGGTCGACGATCCTCGGCTTTCGCGGCGTCGTGAACAGCACGACGAACTTCATCCTCACCGCGATGGAACAGGGACAGCCGTTCGACGACGGCGCTGGCGGAGATGCAGGCGCGCGGGCATCGCCGAGGCCGACGCGTCGCTCGACGTCGACGGCTGGGACGCGGCCGCGAAGACGGCGGCGCTCGCCAACGTCCTGCTCGGCGCGAACATCACGCCGCAGGCAGGTCGAGCGGCGAGGGCATCACGCCGGACACGCGGACGGCGCGCGATCGAGGCGCGCGCGCGCCGGCCGGCGGCTGAAGCTGGTCGCGCGCGCGGGCGCGAGGGGCCGCGCGTCACGGCGCGCGTCGCGCCCGAGGAGCTGCCCGGCGACGATCTGCTCGCCGGCCTGGAAGGCCAGCAGAACGCGCTCATCCTGCAGACGGATCTGCTCGAGCGAAATCGCGATCGTGCAGCGCAGCGGCAGCCTGACGCAGACCGCCTACGCGCTGCTCTCCGATCTGGTCACGATCGCGCGGGACGTCTGGAGCCGTGCGCGCCACTCGGCGATCGCCGCCGCGAGCGCGGCGGCGTCGAAGCCTTGACGACGCGGTCGCCGAAGACCGTGACCGGGAACGGTGCGCAATCCACGCGCGATCAGCTCGTCGTACGCGCGGTCGTCTTCGTCGACGTTGTACGCCGTGAACGGCACGCCTGCTCGTGAAAGCAACTCTTTCACCTGTTCGCAGCTGCGTCAGGCGCTGCCGGCGTAGACGATAATCATTCCCTCATTATGGCGCCACTCGACGGAATCACCGTTCTCGACCTGACGCGCGTGCTGTCCGGTCCGTACTGCACGATGCTGCTCGCCGACATGGGCGCGCGCGTCATCAAGGTCGAGCAGCCCGGCAAGGGCGACGACACGCGCGCCTGGGGCCCGCCGTTTCTCGAAGGCGAGAGCGCGTACTTCCTCAGCATCAACCGCAACAAGGAAAGCGTCACGCTCGACTTCAAGCAGCCCGAGGGACGCGCGCTGCTCGAGCGGCTGATCGCGAAGGCCGACGTGCTCGTCGAGAACTTCCGGCCGGGCACGCTCGACCAAGCTCGGCCTCGACTACGCGACGCTCGCCGCAGCAGCATCCGCGGCTCGTCTACTGCTCGATCTCCGGGTTCGGCCACACCGGGCCGCGCCGGAAGCAGCCCGGCTACGACGCGATCATGCAGGCCGAAGGCGGCCTGATGAGCATCACCGGCGCCGCCGACGGCCCGCCGTTCCGGCTCGGCGTCGCGATCGTCGACATCGTCTCCGGCATGTTCGCCGCGTACGGCATCGCGATGGCGCTGTTCGCGCGCGAGCGCACGGGCCGCGGCCAGGAGGTCGACCTCGCGATGCTCGACGCGGCGGTGGCGCTGCTCACCTATCAGGCCGGCAACTACTTCGCGAGCGGCACGGTGCCGGCGCGCCTCGGCAACCGCCACCCGAGCATCGTGCCGTACGAGACGTTCGCCGCGTCGGACGGCGAGTTCGTGCTCGCGGTCGGCAACGACGACCAGTGGCGGAGGTTCTGCGCGGTCGCCGGCGCTGCGCCGAGGACGAGCGCTTCGCGACCAACCGCCAGCGCGTGACCGGCTACGACGCGCTGCGGCCGTTCGTCGCCGATCGGCTGCGGACGCAGCCGCGCCAGCACTGGATCGACGGCTGACCGCCGCCGGCGTGCCGTGCGGGTCGGTCCGCAACCTTCGAGGAGCTGTTCGCCGATCCGCAGCTCGCCGCGCGCGAGATGATCGCGCATGGTCGAGCACGCGACGATCGGCCCGCTGCAGGCGCTCGGCGTGCCGGTCAAGCTGTCGGACACGCCCGGCGGCATCGATACGCCGCCGCCGCGCCTCGGGCAGCACACCGACGCGGTGCTCCGCCAGGATCTCGGGCTCGACGCCGACGCGATCGCCGCCTTCGCGCGGAAGGTGTCATCTAATGGAATGTCTCTGCGTTCGCCAACGGCTGAACGAAACGATCGAGCGCGCGAAAAGGCAGGCCGCCGAGCGCCGCGCGCGCTCCGATGAAGCGGGGCGCGCCTTCGAGCCGGTTCCTCGAGGGCATCGCCGTGCCGCTGTTCCGGCAGATCGCCAACGTGCTGCGCGCGGACGGGTATCTGTTCACCGTGTTCACACCGTCCGGCAGCGTCGGCCTGATGTCGGATCGCCGGCCGGAGGACTACATCGAGCTGCCGCTCGAGACCTCCGGCGACGAACCCCATCTCGTGCTGCACAGCAGCCGCACGCGGGGCGGCGGCGTGATCGACTCCGAAAGAGCCATCGGGGATCCTGACGAAGTTGACCGAGGATGAACTCCTCGACGCGGTGATGGCCGAGCTCGAACCGTTCGTCGAGCGTTGATTACGCGCGGCTCGGCGTGCCCACTTCGTAGATACGCACCAGTTCGACCAGCTTGTAGCCGCGCGTCTGGTACGGCGGGACGATCCGCTCGGTGCGCAGGTATTGCAGCATGCCCTCGTCGCCGTAGTCCGGCTCGCCGACGTCCGTCGAGCGCGCCAGCACCGCTTCGAGCTCCGCGAGCGTCATCGCCTTGTCGCTCGACGCTGCGCGTCGACGGCAGAATGCCGAACCGCTTGATCGCGCTCCTGACGCGTCGATCGTCGCGAACCCGACGAAGATTTCGTTGCTGATGAAGTTGTAGTCGGCGTCCGATCGCGTGGCCGGCGCGTCTTCGACGCGCACGAAGCGGACGCCGTCGATCTCGCGCAGGCGATCGATCACGAGCTGCGTGAACGTGCCTTCGCCCGACCACTTCGACGGTGTCAACGTTCGGATGGCATGGTGAATGGCCATCAGCCCGCCGAGCACCGGATAGACTGCGCACGCGCGTGAATCCACGCGCCTCGAGCAGGCGCGCGACGCCTTCGGCGCCCGGATAGTGGCGAATCGACGCTGGAATGTAGCGATACGTGTCGGGATCGCGATGCAGCATCCAGCCGAGCGACGCGCCGACGACGGTCAGATACGCCAGATACACCGAGCGGACGATGCGGTTCTGACGGCCGGTTGAAATCGAGCGACAGCAGCTGCCCGCCCGGCTTCAGCACGCGGCGAATCTCGTCGATGGCGATCGGCAGGTCCGGCACGTTTCGCAGTCCGTATCCGGTCGTCACGATATCGAACGACGCGGCCGGAAACGGCAGCGCCATCATGTCGCCGACGAGAAACTGGGCAGGCGAGGCATCCTGCGCTGTCCCGGCTCTGCTTCTCGCTCGCCAGCTCGATCATCCGCAGCGTGATGTCGAGCCCGACGACGCGCGCGCCGCGGCGCGGCGAGCGCGAACGCGATGTCGCCCGTGCCGGTCGCCAGGTCGAGCGCGCGGCTGCCCGGCCGCGGCGCGGCGCGAGCTCGATCAGCCGCCGCTTCCAGCGGCGATCCTGGCCGTACGACAACGCCACCGTGATGAAGTCGTAGCGATCGGCGATGGTCGCAAAGAGCGCGCGCACGTAGCGGCGCTTGCCTTCGCGGCGTGGCGATGCTGGTCGTCGCAGGGACATCACGACTACGGATAATATGCTGCCGCATGCTCCCGTCGAGCACGGTCGAGAACTATCTGAAGGCGATCTATCAGGGACAGTCGGCGCTCGCCGGCGGACGAGCGGCTCGTCCCGATGGGCCAGGTGGCGACCGCGCTCGGCGTCACGCCGGGCACGGCGACGACGATGGTGAAGGCGCTGGCGCGAGTCGGGCCTCGCCGAGTACGAGCCGTACAGCGGCGTCCGCCTGACGCGCCGCGGGCGAAAAGCTGGCCGGCCTCGTGCTGCGCCGGCATCGGCTCGTCGAGCTGTTTCTCGTGCAGGTGATGGGCATGAGCTGGGCCGAGGTGCACGACGAGGCCGAGCAACTCGAGCACGTCGTGTCCGAGCGGCTGATCGAACGGATCGACGAGATGCTCGGACAGCCCGACGCACGATCCGCACGGCGATCCGATTCCCGAACGCCGATGGCGCGATCACGCACGCGCCATCTCGACAGCCTGCTCACGTGCCCGATCGGCACGCCGCTGAGGGTGACGCGCATCGCCGATCAGGATCCGGCGTTCCTGCGCTTCATCGAGAACAACGATCTCAAGCCGGGCCAGCCGGTCGAGGTCGAGACGCGCGACGCCGCCGCCGACTCGGTGCTGCTGCGCAGCGGCGAGCGCCGCCATCACGATCGGCGCGCGCGCCGCGTCGAAGCTGCTCGTCGAAATCGCGTAACCTAACCCCGGGGTCTGACCCCGCCCTAATCGGGGTCTCTAATCGGGGTCTGACCCCGGCCTTCAAAAAGCCCAAGAAAAAGCTACCGGTGGGGTCAGACCCCGGTTACAATTACGGCTCATCAAAATATGAAATTTGATTGGACGATACTGGTCCGCACCCTGACAGTTGCGGCGCTTTTGGGCATTCGGCCAGCCGAGGTCGCCGCCCAGACCTACCCGTCCACCGGACCGATTTCCGGCTACATGGACTTCCATTTCAACAATGTCCAGGAGGTCGACGCGCAGCTCGATTTTCACCGCTTCGTGCTGCTGATCAACCACAGCTTTTCGGAGCGCATCCGCTTCGTCGGGGAGCTCGAGCTCGAGCACGCGCTCGTCGAGGGACTCGAAGAACATGGTGAGCTCGAGCTCGAACAGGCCTATCTCGACTTCCTCCTGACGCGGAGCTTCAACATCCGCGCAGGCATGCTGCTCACGCCGATCGACATCATCAACGAGCGGCACGAGCCGCCGGTCTTTTACGGGGTGGAACGCCCCTTCGTGGACGACAGTCATCGTGCCGACAACCTGGTTCGAGTTGGGCGCGGGCATCCATGGAGAATTCGGTCGCGGATTTCGCTATCGCGCCTACGCCATGGCGCCGCTCAACGCGGCGGGTTTCTCCGCCGACGAAGGCATTCGCGGCGGCAGACAGAAGGGATCCGAATCGAACGCGAGCAGCGTCGCGTTCGCCGGACGCACCGAGTACGTCGGCACGCCGAACCTCACCCTCGGCGCGAGCCTGTGGCGCGGCAACACGGGCTTCGACTTTCGATTCGACGTACCCGTGACCGTGGCGGAGGCGGACGTCCGCTACAAACGCAACCGGCTCGAAACGCGCGGGGAGTTCGCGTACGTCTCGGTCGGCAACGCAGCCTCGCTCAACGACGCCCTCGAGCGCATCGTGGGCGATCTCGCCCAACATCGCCAGCGGCATGCGCGGCTTCTACGGCGAAGCGGCGTATCGCGTCTGGGCCGCGGGGTTATCCAAGGATCTGGTCGCGTTTCTCCGGTACGAGAACTACGACACGCAGTTCCGCATGCCCGCCGGATTCCTTCCGTTGAAGGAATTCGATCGCGACGCCTTCATTTTCGGCGTCTCGTACTTTCCCGATCCGGACGTTGCGATCAAAGTCGACTATACGGTTCAGCGCAACCAGAGCGGGATCGTGAAGTCGCCGAACAGTTTCAACGTCGGGCTCGGATGGTGGTTCTGAACATGAGCACGAAAAACATTGGCAGTAGAGTCGTGCTGGGGATTTCGCTGCTTGCGACCGCTGGCGCCGGGACGAACCGGGCAACCGCCTTCGCCAAGGCTACGGCGCTCGAGCAGACGCCGGCACGCCGCGTGATCCGCATGACGGCCGAACGCTTCATCTTCACGCCGTCCCGGATCGTCGTCGAGACGGGTGAAGCAATCGAGCTACGGATTGCGAGCGACGACACGGCACACGGATTCCGTATCAAGGGCACCGAGGTCAACATCGTCATCCCGAAGCGCGGCCTGCCGGAAACCAGCGTGACGTTCACGGCGCCGGCGCCCGGCAAGTACGCGTTCGAGTGCACACGCATGTGCGGCGCCGGGCACAACTTCATGCGCGGCGAGCTCGTCGTGCGCGAGCGAGGCCAGGGAGCGAAGCCACGATGAGCAAGCAAGTGCAGCGCGCCGCCTTTTGGATTGCCGTCTGTGCGCTGGGCGTCGCCATCGGATCGATGGCGGTGCTCGGACAGAACCGCGACCTCAAGCCCGGCGATCCGCTGCCCGGAATCACGCCAGTCGAATTCTCGGAGTTCCGTCTCGGTCTCGACGACTTCACGGAAGTCGAAACCGCCGAAGAAGGACTCGGCCCTGCGTTCAACGGGACGAGCTGCGCCGTCTGCCACAGCGTCCCGGCCATCGGTGGCAGCGGCGTGATTCTGGAAACACGCGCCGCCTACAAGGATGCATCGGGCGCGTTCCGCGGACTCAACGACGCCGGCGACACGCTGATGCACCTGTTCTCCGTGCCGACGCACGCCTGTCAACCGATCATTCCCGACGATGTGAACGTGGTGGCGAGGCGGGGGGCGATTCCACTGTTCGGCGCCGGACTGGTCGAGGCGATTCCCGACGATCTGCTGCTGACGCTCGAGGATCCTCTGGATCGCAACCGCGACGGCGTCAGCGGGCGCGCGGCGATCGTCGTGGACGTGGCGACGCGCGAGCGGCGCGTCGGCCGCTTCGGCTGGAAGGCGCAGCACGCGACGCTCCTCACGTTCGGCGCCGATGCCTACCGCAACGAGATGGGCATCACGAACGACCTGTTTCCGCAGGAATCGGCGTTCGGCGTCGGCGCCGCACAGATGCAACGATGCGATCCGCGGCCGGACCCGGAGGACGTGCGCGACCCGCTCACGCGCCGCCGCGGCATCGACAACTTCGAGTCGTTCATGAAGTTCCTGGCGCCGGTCGCGCGCGGCCCCGTCGACGACAGCGTGCGCGAGGGGGACAAGATCTTTCAGGCGATCGGCTGCGCCGCCTGCCACGTGCCGGCGCTGGTCACCGGCCCGAGCTCGAATCCGCTGTTCAACCGCAGGAACGTGCCGCTGTTCTCGGATCTGCTCCTGCACGACATCGGGACGGGAGACGGGATTCCGCAGGCCTCCGCCGCGCCCGAGGAAATCCGCACGCCCGCGCTCTGGGGGCTGCGCCTGCGGCGACCGTTGCTGCACGACGGCAGCGCGGCGACCCCCGAGGCGGCCATCGGGCTGCATCGGAACGAGGCCGACCTTGCGCGCCGCGGCTTCGATCAGTTGTCAGTTGAAGATCGACGGCGTCTGCTGGCGTTCCTGCATTCGTTGTAAGCGCTACATCAACTTGCCGAGCGGACCGAGATCGAGGTTGAGATCCTCGGGCGTGAGGCCGAAGCGGCGCGCCGATGTCGCGGACCGTTTCTTCGAGCTTCATCAGCGCGCGCGCCGACGGCTTCGACTTCCTTGCGCGTCAGCGTCTTCTGCTCCATGCGCCGGATCGCCTGACGCTCCATCAGCTGGCGCAGGAACTCGACGATCGTCAGCACGAGCTGCGCGACCGATTGCTGCACGTCTTCCGGCTCGGGATTCCAGCGCAGCGGCGCGACATGCTTTCCGCGCGCGGGCGTTCGCTGCTTGCCGACGACCACCGCGTTCGACGCGCGCATGCGGCGCTCGAGCTCGTCGCGCAGCGCCCGCAGCTCCGCGGCGGTGACCGGCGCGGCGGCGACACGCTTTCGACTCGCCGCGTGGACGCGACGCCGCGGCGCGAGCGCGAGACGGTCCTTTCGGCCGGCGCGCTATTTCTGGCCTCCGGGCTGGCGGTGCCGCGACTTTCGTTTCGGCGCTCCAGGAGCGCGCGGCAACACGCGATCCGCGGCGCACAGGAGCGCCGACAGCCGCAGATAGATCAGATCGATGCCGGCCACGCCGAGCGTCACGTCGCCGTTCGCCATCACGCCCTTGTTGAGCAGGTTGTCGATCAGATCGAGGACGCGTCGATCCGGCGTCTCGAGCACGTGTTGCGCGACGGTCGTGGCGGTCCGCTTCGGCATCGGCGTGTCAGTCCTGCACGAACGAGTACGGCGGCCACGGACCGGTGAGCGTCAGGCCGTAGCCCTGACGCGCGAGCGCTCGCGCCTCGCGCGCCGCCAGCGCCGCGAAACGACGCCGCCCGCGCGCGCGGCACGAGGAACGCCGCGTCGAGCAGCAGCGGTCCGCCCTGCGCCGGCAGCTCGCTCGCGCGCCGTCGCCTGGCCAGGCGCGCGCGCGCGGCCAGCCGATCGTAGAGCGCGGCGACCGTTTCGCGCGCGCGCGCGGCCAGCTCCACCGACGCATCGCGCTGCGCTTTCTTCCGCGCGAGGTAGGCCACGCCGGTCCGGCCGCTGCCGGACGCCGGCAGCGCCGGCGCGCCGTTCAGCCCGCGTCCGATCGAGCACGACGCGGACGCCCCATTCCTCGTGATTCGGCGACGCGCTTCGACCAGCGTGGCGATGCCGCTTGCGCTGCGCGCGCACGTGCTCGAGCGCGCGCTCGTCGCTCGTGAAGATCGTGAACAGCTTCATCGGCAGCACCGCGCCGGCGCCGATGAACGATTCGACGACGCGCTTCGTGCGCCACGGCGGCGCGCGATACCCAGTCGAGATTCGACAGTCCGCGGTTGATCGCCGCCTCGCCGTACTGCGTCGAGCGGCGCGTCGGCGACCGCGAGATACAGGCCGCCATCGACGTCGAGCAGGCGCACCGGGCCCGTGCCCGGCAGACCCCGAATCGCGCGCGCCCGCCGCGGCGGACGCGGCGCCGCGATCACGCAGTAGACGTAGACAACCGCTGGCCATCAGCTATCAGCGTCAGTATCAGCTTTCAGCATGTCCAACTATCCATCGCGCTGCCCAGCGTTCGAGCGCCGCGACGCCGCGCGGCGGCGGCGCCGACAACGGGGTCTGGATGATAGCGCACCCGCGTAAGGCACCGCCCAGGCGCCGCTCGAGCTGCGCGAAGCTGCCGGCGCTCGGCCGCGGCGATCGCGCGGCACCGGCGACAGCGGCCCGGCGCCAGCGTCATCGCATTGACCACGACGGCCGGCACGGCAAGATGCAGCCGGCGCAAGCCGCGCAGCAGTCGCTCGGTTTCGCGACGCGGCACCTCGGCCGGCGCGCGTCACGACGACGAAGCGCGTCGTGCCGCGGGTCGCGGAGCAACGCGCTGCAGCTCGCGGATCGAACTGCGACATGCCGACGAGCTCGGCCGCGAGCTGCCCGGGCCGGACCAGCGCGCGGTACTTCAGCAGCACGCGCAGCAGCACCTGCACCCATTCGCGCGCCGCGTCGGGCATCTCGAGCAGCCGCAGCGCGTGGCCGGTCGGCGCCGTGTCGACGACGATGACGTCGTAGTCGGCGCGCGCCTCGACCACCGACAGGACGCCGAACAGCTCGTCGATGCCGGGCGGCGCGAGATCCATCAGCTCCGACACGCGCGCGGTGGTGTGGCTCATGCCTCCAGCTCCAACCGCCGCGGCGATCTCGTCGAGCGCCGCCTCGAGCTGCGCGCGCCGCGCGGCCAGCGCGCGCGCGGCGTCGAGCTCGCGCACGCGCAGATTCGCCGGCGCGCCGGAAATCGCGCGCGGGGCTGTCGCCGACCGGCGCGGCGAAGACATCGCCGAGCGAATGCGCCGGATCGGTCGACAGCAGCAGCACGCGCCGGTCCGGATGCGCGCGCGCCAGCCGCACCGCAGTCGCCGCGGCGACCGTCGTCTTGCCGACGCCGCCTTTGCCGCCGAAGAAGAGGAGCGACGCGCCCTCGAACGCGTCGAGCGTCTCGGCAGCCGTCGATGCGCTGGTCCTTCGACAGGCTAACGCTGTAGGGGCGGACCCATGTGTCTGCCCGAGGGGCCGACACGCTGGTCGGCCCCTACATCTCTCTTTGCGGATACCGACGACGCGGTATTCACAAGCGCCCTTCCAATCTTCGCGAGCGCCTTTGCACCCGCGCGGCTCCTGTAGTTCCGCGGCGACAACGCGCACGCTGCGTCCGCGGCCCGAACCGCCGCCGAATCGCCGCGATCAGCGTGCCGCTCGCCTCGCTCGCCGCCGATCGCAGACCGGACACGGACCGCCGTCCGGCAGCACGCGGTTGACGACGATCTCGGCGACGGGGATGCCGGCGACGCTCGAGCGCGGTCGATCGCGTCGCCCGCTCTCGGCGAGCGACAGCTCCTCGGGCAGCGTCACCCAGTGGAACGCCGTCTGCGCGTCGGATCGCGCAGCCGCGCCGCCGATCTCGCGCGCCTGCGCCGGCGAGCAGCGTCGATCAACGCGATCGGCCGCCTCCGGCCGGCCGACGCGCGCGAGCTGCTCGCGAATCAGCCGATGCTCCTCCTGCAGCGCGTCGAGCACGCCGCGCCACGGCGCCGACCGTTTCCGGCGCCGCCAGCAGCCGCAGCGTGTGGCCGGTCGGCGCCGTGTCGACGACGATGAGATCGGCGATGCCGGTGCGGCGACAGGCGCGTCGATCTCGAGCAGGCCGACGAGCTCGTCGACGCCGGGAATCGAGAGATCGAGCAGCGCGTCGACGTCCTCGCGATCGAGCCAGGTGCCGTGCTCGAGGATGTCGCCGAGCGGGCGCCGGTGCTCGCGCCAGCCAGCGCGCGAACGCCCGCGGCGCGTCGAGCTCGACCGCGTGCAAGAACCCGCTCGTCGAACTGACGCGCGTTGCTTTACCGGAGAGCTTGCGCCGAGCGCATCGCCGAGCGAGTGCGCCGGATCGGTGGACACGACGAGCACGCGGCGCCCGCGCGCGGCCTCGGCGACCGCCCGCGCCGCGGCGCACGTCGTCTTGCCGACGCCGCCCTTGCCGCCGAAAAAGACGAAACAGCGTCTCAAGTCTCGAAGTCGGAACTTGAAACTTGAGAGTTGAGCGTTGAGCGTTGACCGTTGCTCAGTGTTCTGTCTCGAAGCTCTCGATGTCGACGCCGGTGATCTTGTCGTCGGGCGACATCGTGAGCGGCCCTTGCTGCCGGCCCTTGATCTCGCGGATGCGCGGCGAGGACGTCGCGCTCGATCTCGGCGAACTCCTCGTCGGTGATCTCGCCGAGCTCGAGCCGCATCTGCGCCTCGAGCAGCTGCTCGCGCAGCGCCGAGTCGTCCTGCGCCTCGGCTTCGGCCGCCGCGACGATCTTGTCGAGCACGAAGCGCAGGCTGCCGATCAGCAGCGAATCGAGGATGAACATCGGCTGATGGCTCGATGGCTATGGTCGACGGAGCCTGCAGCCCTGAACCTCAAGCTCTCTCGAGCTTCAGCCGTGATGTTGACGAAGTTGTACGGCGGCCACGGGCCCGGTGTACTTGAACGTCAGCTTGTCGAAGCGGCTGGCGATCGACTTGACCTTGCGCGTCGAACGCGGTCTCCTGATCGCGCGAGATCAGGAACGCGGCGTTCATGATCATCTTGTCGCCGATCGGCTTGTTGATGCGCGACGCGACCGACACGTCGCGCAGCTGCTCGAGGATGTCGGCGACGTAGCGCTCCGATCGCGACTGCAGCGCCGAGTCGATCAGCCGGCCGTACTGCATGCGCGCGAAGTAGGTCGGCCCCTTCTGGCCGGAGATCTCCTTCTTCAGCCGGCTGATGTCCTCGTCCTCGCGCCTCGACCTCGCGGATCGCCTGATCGCGATCCCACAGCACCTTCAGGCCGAACTCGAGCTTGTTCTGCATCTTGTTCAGCACGTCGCCGAACGCCTCGGCCGCCGAGCGCAGCAGCTCGACGATGTCCTCGCGCGTCTTGAAGATCGTGCCGAACGACATCGGGATGACGGTGTGCTCGCGCATGACCGTCTCGTTCACGCGCTCGTGCGCCAGCACGTTCTCGCGCGTCGAGTCGAGCACTTCGAGCGGCGCGTCCGAGACGACGGCCGCGAGGTTCTTGTAGTGCACGGTGTAGACGTCGGACGGATCGGCGCCGATGCCGATCGGCCCGAACCGCAGCGGATCGCCCGACTCGATGATGCAGTAGACGTACTTGCCGCGGCTGGCGCCGGCGGCCGACGTCGGTCGCGCCGCGTCCGCGTGCAGGACTCGTTCGGACGTCCGTCGTCCGTGTCCGCCGCGGGCTTCGCGTGCCGGCGGCGTCGCGGCGGCAGCGTGCCGCCCGCGCTGGCGCTCGTCCGCCTGGCGGTCGCGGCCTTCGCCGCTGCCGCGGCTTTTTCGGCCGGCTTCTTGACGGCGACGGCGACCGGTCGACGCGCCGGCTGGCTCTTGCGCGCGCTAGCCGTGGTCTTGGCATATTTGCCGCTCCTGCGGACCTTCTTGCATGTGACGACGACGCGTGCCGTCGAGCATCTTCGCGGATCTCCTTCACGAGATCCTCGGGCAGACACGGCTTGGTGACGAACGCGTCGCAGCCGGCCTGTCTTCGCGCCTTCCGAGATGCCGGCCAGCGCATGGCCGGTCAGCGCGACGACCGGAATCGCCGCCGTGCGCTCGTCGGCCTTCAGGCGGCGCGTCGCCTCCCAGCCGTCCATCACCGGCAGCGACAGGTCCATCAGGATGATGTCGGGCGCGGCGTCGACGGCGCGCTGCAGCGCCTCCATCCCGTTGCCGGCCTCGACGACGTCGAAGCCGGAGAACTCGAGGTACTCGGTGTACATCTCGCGCGCATCGGGATAGTCGTCGACGAGCAGCACGCGGGGCCGCTCGGGTTTTGTGGTCATTTCCGTCCTTTGGTCGGCAGCGTCAGCGTGAAGGTCGATCCTTTGCCGACCTGACTCTGCACGCGTGATGCGGCCGTCGAGCATCTGCGCGAGCCGCCGGCAGATCGACAGGCCGAGGCCGGTGCCGCCGTAGGCGCGCGTCGGCGAGTTGTCGAGCTGCCGGAAGTCTTCGAAGATCCGGTCCTGATCGGCGGCGGCGATGCCGATGCCGGTGTCGGCGACCGACAGCGCCAGCGTCCGCTCCGCGGCGTTGCGCTGCGCGCGCGATCGTGACGCCGCCGTGGTGCGTGAACTTCAGCGCGTTGCTCAGCAGGTTCAGCAGGATCTGCTTCACCTTCTGCCGATCGCTCGAGATCGGCGCGCAGGTCCTTCGGCAGATCTGCAGCGTCGACGGTGAGCTTCGATCGCATGATGATCGGCTCGAGCTCCGCCTTCACCTCGCCGACCAGCTCGGGGATCTTGAAGCGTCGAGATCTGCAGCGGCATCCGGCCCGCCTCGATGCGGGAGATGTCGAGAATCTCGTTGATGATCGTCAGCAGGTGGCGGCCGTTCGACTCGATGCGCCCGAGCTGCCGCTTCGACCGGCGGCTCGCACTCGGCCCGGCCACGCCCTGCAGCAGCATCGACGTGTAGCCGAGCATCGCGTTCAGCGGCGTCCGGAACTCGTGCGACATGTTCGCGAGGAACTGCGACTTGAGCGCCGACGCCTGCTCGAGCTCGATCGCCTGGCGGCGCAGCAGCTCGTTCTGCTGCGCGATGTCGGCGGTCGCCGCCTGAATCTTGCGCTCGAGCTCGTCGGACGCCTGCTTCAGCTGCTCGTAGAGCTGCGCCTTCTCGATCGCTTCGCGGCGGTCGTGCAGGATCGTCACGACCGCCGTCAGCTCGCCGTGCTCCGACAGAATCTTGCCGGCGATCGCCTCGACCGGCATCGCCTCGCCGGTCTTCGGATCGATGAGGCCGATCTCGCCGACGCGGCGCTGATCGGCGCTGACGAGCATGCCGGCGATGAACGACGAGAAATGCGCGTCGTTGGCCTGCACCCAGCGCTGCTCGATCGCGCTGGCGCGCGTGCGGAATCGTGAACAGCCGCTCGGCCGGCTCGTTCATCAGCGACGTCGCGCCGCCGGCGTCGGTGACGACGATCGGATCGGCCACCGAGTCGATGATCAGGTTCAGGCGGTCGCTCTCGGCGCGCGCCTGCACTTCGGCGACGCGCATCTTGCGGTAGTTCTCTTCGATCTCCTCGCTGGCGCGCCGCAGGTCGGTGACGTTGCGCAGAATCGAGACGACGCCGCTGCCCTGCCGCGGATCCTCGGTGACGGTGCTCAGCAGCTCGAACACCAGGTCCGATCCGTCGACCGGGTTGACGAGCAGCAGCTCGCGCCGCGTCGCGCCGGTTTCCTCGATCGCCTTGCTCGACAGCGCCGACGACAGCAGCATGTTGTTCATGCGCACGGCGCCGCGGCGGCCTTCGCTCTCTTCTTCCGACGCGGTGAACAGCGTCAGCGCGCGCGCGTTCGCGATCAGCAGGCGGCCTTCGGTGTCGGTCAGCAGAATCGGGTCGGTGACGGCGTTGATGATGTTGTAGAGCAGCGAGCGCTCGCGCCCCTGCTTGCGATCGCCTTCGGCCAGCGCCTGCTGCCGGAGAATCTGATCGAGCTTCTGGCTGAAGACGGTGGTGAACCAGTGCAGCTCGGGCGGCAGCGCCGCGCTGCCGCCGACGCAGCAGCAGGCCGAACGCGTCCTCGGAGAAGCCCGGACACGCCGAGCGGCACGACGTGAAACGCCGCGTCCTCGAACGGCGTCGCCGGGCCGGCGCTTGCGATCGGCGGCCGAGTGCGGCGCCGGGAAAGAAGAGCTGCTTGCGGTTGGTGAACGCGGTGACGAGCGGGTTGCCCCAGTCGTCGAGCGAGACGCTGAAGACGCGACACCGCCGATCCGCGGCAGCCCGTGCGCGCCGACGACGAACAGCGACTGCTTCGCCGGCCGGCCGCACGAGGCAGATCGACTGCGAGACGCCGAGCACCTCGCCGAGCCACTGCAGCGCGAGCTGCGCGCAGTCGGCGATCTCGGTCCGGCTGACGAAGCCTTCGAGCAGGCGCACGCGCGCCGCGAGCAGCTCGCTCGTCGTCGCCGATGACCCTCGTCGACCGCGACGCGGACGCGCGGGACGCCGGTGTACGGGTCCGGTCCGTCGGCGCTTAGCCGCGGGCCGCGCGCGCGCCGACGGCCAGCAGCGCGGCGGGCAGGGACGGCATTGAGCTGAGCCCGGAGGGCGGCGTTTTCTGCAATGACTTCCTCATACCCCTTGCCCTCGATCGCCGGCTTCGACACCGGGGCGACCTGGCCGACCGCTTCGGAGTACTTCAAGTACGTGTCGATCGACGCGACCACGATGCGCGCCTCAACGGTGATGAGGTCGATCCCGACCAGCGAGACGCGAACCCAGGCGTCGATGACGATCCCCTTGTCGAGGACTCGATCGAGGACGTCGATGAGACTTGTGCCGCCTGCTGCTCGTTCAACGGGCATCGGACACTCCTTGTGTCGAACTGTCAGTCGATCGGCGCGCGCTACCTCGAGCGCCGGCGCCGACCGGCGCCGCGTCAGCGACGCCAGCTGCCGCTCGAGCGCACGCACCTGCTTCCGCAGTTCTTCGTTCTCCGCCGACAAGCGCCTGCTTGCCCGGCGACAGATGATGATCGAACTTCCACCAGTCGAGGCCAATCTGCTCGGCCTTGTCGATCGAGCAGATCAGCAGCCGGATCCGGATCGTCAGCAGCTCGACTTCGGCCAGCGACACCTTGATGTCGCCGGCGACGACGAGCCCCTTGTCGAGCACCCGGTCGAGGACATCGACGAGTCCGGTGGATCGTCCGTGCCCCTCAGTCAGTGACGTCGGCATAGGTTCGGTATTCTACGGAACTTTCTGACGCGCGCTCGCTGATCGACTGGCTGGGCGAGGAGCAGGCTTATCTCAGCAATGGCGATGCCACGCATTGCCTCGGCAATTCGGTATGGAACGAACGACGCGACTGCATCGAAGCCCGACAGTAGCGGCCGAGCGCAGCCGTACAAAATCATTACAGCGCCAGCAGCTCCGCCGGCGCGTCGATCACGCCGATCGCCGGACGCCAGTTCGTCGACGCGGAAAGCCCTCGAACCCGAATCCGTATCGCGCGAGACACACCGCGCGTCGCCGCCGCGCGCGCCGTCCGCCAGTCGATGACCGAATCGCCGACGAGCAGCGTCGACCGCGGCGTCGCACGCCGGCCGCGTCGCGCAGATGCCGCAGCCCCGCCGGATCCGGCTTTCGCGGGAACGGGCCGTCGCCGCCGACGACTGCGTCCGGCGAGAAAATACCGCGCGAGATCGAGGCCCGTCGAGGATCGCCGCGTCGCGCGCCAGCGGCTTGTTGGTGAGCACGGCGAGCGCGCGCGCGACCTGCCGAGCACGTCGAGCACCTCGGCCATCCCCGGATAGGGCGCGTGTGGTTCAGCAGCCGCTCGTCGTAGAGCGCCAGAAAGCGCTCGAGCGCATCGGCGGGCCGCTCGATGCCGCTCGCCTCGAACGCGCGCGCGACGAGCGTCGCCGCGCCGTCGCCGACCATCCGCCCGATGCGCTCCTCCGGCAGCGCGCGCGGCGCCGCACGACTCGAGCAGCGCGTTGGCCGCGTCGGCGATGTCGCGGCGCGAGTCGACCAGCGTGCCGTCGAGATCGAAGACGATGAGTCGGAACGGCTGACGGCTAAGGCTGCAAGGCTCAGGGTAACGATGGCTGATGAGTCTGACGCGGCTCCTAGGCGTCGGTACTCGGCGAACGACGTCGGCGTTTCCCAGACCGTGACGCGCACGACCGGCAGGCCCTGCTCGCGTCGCCTTGTCGAAGATCAGCCTCGCGATGCGCTCGACGGTGGGATTGCTGTCGAGCAGATACATCGGCTCGCCGAGCTGCTGCAGCGGCGCGACCAGCGGATCGTCGTGGCGCAGCAGCATCTTGTGATCGAGCTCGCGGTCGATCCAGCCCTTGACGATGCGCTTGATGTCGCTGAAGTCGCAGACCATGTTGCGGTTGTCGAGCGTGCCGGTGCGCACCTCGATCTCGGCGACGGCGTTGTGGCCGTGCGGATGCTTGCAGATGCCGTCGTAGTCGAGCAGCCGATGGCCGTAGCAGAATTCGATGCGCTTGGTGACGGAATACATTGGGTAATCGGGTAATCTGGTAATTTGGTAATTTATTGAGGGATTGACTGGTCAATCCGATCAATCAATTACCAGATTACCAGATTACCCAATTACCCGATTGCCATGTCAACGGCAGTGCTCCTCTCCGGCGGCCTCGACAGCGCGGTGCTCGCTCGCCGACGAAGCCGCGCGCGGCGACGTTCAGCCGATCTACGTGCAGCGTCGGGCTGGCGTGGGAAGCGGCCGAGCGGGCGGTCGTCGCCGCGCTTCCTCGCGCGCGGCACCGCTTCGACGGCCGCGTGCGGCCGCTCGTCGTCGCTCGCGCGTCGACATGCGCGACGTCTACGCGGCGACGCACTGGGCCATCGAAGGCCAGCCGCCGGCCTATCACACGCCGGACGAGGACGTGTACCTGCCCGGCCGCAACATCATCCTGCTCGGCAAGGCCGGCGTGTTCTGCGCCGCGGCGCAGCATCGATCGCCTCGTCATCGGCACGCTCGACCACAATCCGTTTCCCGACGCGACGCCGGAGTTCCGCGACGCGATGGCGCGCGCGCTGTCGCTCGGCCTCGCGCACGATCTGCGCATCGACGCGCCTTACGCCGGCGCGAGCAAGGCCGACGTCATCCGGCGCGGCGCCGCGCTCGGCGTCCCGTTCGAGCTGACGCTGTCGTGCATGAGCCCGCGACGCGGATCGACGCATTGCGGCACATGCAGCAAGTGCCGCGAGCGGCACGACGCCTTTGTCGAAGCGGGCGTGCCGGACCCGACGACGTACGCGAGCTCGGAATACGTACAGTTAGACTCGTGCCGCCGTGAGGCACGAGGTCGAGGAGTGCGATGTCCTGGTGATCGGCGGCGGGCCCGCAGGCTCGACCGCAGCTCAGCTGCTCGCCTCCTGGGGCCGATCGGTCACGATTCTCCACCGGCCGGTCGCCGCGCACCTCACGCTCGCCGAATCGCTTCCTGCAAGCACACGTAAGCTGCTGCGATTCCTCGGACAGCTCGATCGCGTGGACGCTGCCGGCTTCTATCCCAATACCGGCAATCGGGCGGCGTGGGCTGGTGAGGATCGCGTCACCTCATCTGCCGACGCGGGTTTCCACGTGCCACGTGCCGCATTCGATCAGGTCCTGCTCGACGGAGCGCGGGGCGCCGGTGCGCGGGTGGTCGAAGCGAGGGTTCAGCGTGTCGCGGGCGACGATCCGGTTCGCGTCACGTGGCGTCACCAGCGGCGCCGCCCGGATCGAACATCGCGCGCGCTACGTGCTCGACTGCTCCGGCCGGGCCGGCGTCGTCGCCCGTCGCGGTCTGCGGCGGAATCGACACCGCCTATCGCACGCTCGCGATCGTCGCCGAATGGGCGTCCGAGCGACTGGCCCGCCGAGGAACGGACGGCAACCACGATCGAGAGCTATGGCGACGGCTGGGCGTGGTCGGTGCCGCTGTCGGCGACGCGCCGCCAGTGCACGGTGATGATCGATCCGCCTTCGCTCGGCACAGAATCGCGGGCGAGCTTCGGCGAGACAGGTCCACCACCGCGCGCAGCGCGATCAGGAGCGAGCTACGGCGCGGCAGGGTTGCCGGCGCTCTACGAACAGGAGCTGTCGAAGGCGCGCGGCCTTGGCGCGCGACTGGCCAACGCGCGCCAAGTCACCGCGCCGTGGACCTGCGACGCGTCGATCTACGACGCGTCGCGCGCCGCTGACGGCCGCGTCCTCCTCGTCGGCGACGCCGCGTCGTTCATCGAACCGTTGTCGTCGGCCGGCGTGAAGAAGGCGCTGCTCTCGGCGTGGCGCGCCGCGGTCGTCGTCAATACCTGTCTCGACAACCCGGCCATGGCTGAACCGGCGATCGATCTCTTCGTCCGCCGCGAGCGCGCCGTCTACAACGATTGCCTGCGTCGGTCCGCCGCGTTTTTTGCCGAGGCGTCGCGCGCGTACGGCACGCCGTTCTGGGCGGCGCGCGCCGACGCCGCGCCCGCCTGCCGCAGCTGACGCAGAGCGTCGATACCGACGAAACAACCGACGACTCACTCCGATGCGATGCCGCCGTCCGCGATGCGTTCGAACGCCTTCGCGCGAACGGCGCCGTGCGCGTCCGCCCCGCGGGCCGCGCTCCAATTTGCAGCGGTTCCCACCATCGACGGCCGGCATGTCGTGATGCGCGAAGCGGTGGTCGTCCCGGGCCAGGTGGCGCCGCTCCACTACGCCGCCGGCGTCGATCTCGCGCGGCTCGCGCGCATCGTGTCGGGATGCGACGACGTGCCGGCGATCATCGACGCCTATCAGCACGACGTCGGTCCCACGCCGATCGCCGGGGTGCTCACCGGCTTGTCGCTCCTGGTCGCGCGCCAGGCGCTCGTGGCCGAGGAGCGCTGAGTGGGCACGCCAGATCGCTCGGCTATCGGTCGCGCGATCGCGCATGTCTTCCCCTACTGGCGCCGCCTTGCGCTCGTCGTCGTCCTCAGCATGGCCAGTACCGCGCTCTCGCTCACGTTGCCCTACCTCACGAAGACACTGATCGATTCGGCGCTCGCCGGACGCGACCTCACGGCGCTGTATCGCACGGTGGCGCTCTTTACCGCGGCGTCGCTCGCGGGCTTCGTGCTGACGGCCGTCACCGGACTGACCTACACGCGGGTGTCGGCCGACGTGCTCTTCGACATGCGGCTTGCGCTCTACCGGCATCTCCAGCGCCTGTCGCCGCGCTTCTTCGCGCGCACGCCCATCGGCGACATCCTTGCGCGCGTCAACAACGACGTCGGCGAGGTACAGCGGGTGGCGGCGGAATCGCTGCTCGCCTGGGTCGGCAACATCCTGTTCCTCGCCGGGAGCGTTGTCGCGATGCTGTGGCTCGACGTGCGCCTGGCGCTCGTCGGCCTGGCAATGGTGCCGCCGAGCATCTGGGCGTTGTCGCGCGTGCGGGCACAACTCGCGCAGCGCGTGCGAGTCCTTCGAGAATCGAGCGCAGCAATCGGCAGCTTCCTCGTCCAGACACTGCAAGGCATACGGCTGGTCGTGACGTCGAACGCGCAAGGACGCGAGGTGGACACGTTCCGCCGGCACAACGCGTCGTTCGTTCGCGCGCTGATGAGCATGCAAGTGTGGTCGTATCTGTCGGGCAGCGTGCCTGGCCTGCTCCTCTCGCTCGGCTATGCGGCGGTGTTTCTGTACGGCGGCCACCGCGTCGTGAACGGATCGCTGACACTCGGCACGTTCGTCGCGTTCATGGCGTACCAGATGCGCGTGCTCCAGCCGGTGCAGGCGCTGATGGGTCTGTATGCGAGCCTTGCGACCGTCCAGGTTTCGCTGGGGCGCGTGCAGGAACTGCTCGACACGCCTCCGGACGTCGTCGAAGCAGACGACGCCGATCCGTCTTGCGAACGTGCGGCGGCGCGATCGAGTTCGACCGCGTGACGATCGATCTCGGACGCGGTCAGATCCTGCGATCGGTGTCATTTGCCGTCGCTCCCGGGGAACGCCTCGCCATCGTCGGACCGAGCGGAAGCGGCAAGTCGACGATCGCCGATCTCCTGCTGCGGCTCCTGGACCCCGACGAAGGGCGCGTGCGTGTCGACGGCCACGATCTACGGGACGTGGCGCTCGACGATCTGCGGCAGAACGTGGTGCTGGTCGAGCAGGAACCGACCGTGTTTCACACCACCATTGCCGAAAACATTCGCTACGCGCGGCCGGCTGCGACAGATCAGGAGGTTCGCATGGCCGCGCAATCCGCCGGCATCGACGAGTTCATCGCCCGGCTGCCGCAGGGATACGCGACGGTGGTCGGCGAACGCGGCGCGGCGCTGTCGGCGGGCGAGCGGCAGCGGATCGCGATCGCGCGCGCGCTGCTGGTCAACCCGAGCGTCCTCGTCCTCGACGAGCCCAGCGCGGCACTCGATCCCATCGCCGAGCGAAACATGTCGGCGGGATACGAGAGCGTGATGCGCGGACGCACGACGCTCCTCATCACCCATCGTCTGGCGCTGGCGGCGGCAGCGGATCGTGTGCTGGTGCTCGGCGCGACGGGGATCGTGGAAGAAGGCGCGCCGCTGGAGCTGCAGGCGCGCGGCGGCGCGTTCGCGCAGTTGTTTGGTTGATGTTTCTCTCCAACCACACGGGTAAGGGCGTTCGCATCGCCGTGATCGACAGCGGCGTTCACGCGTCCCATCCACATGTGGGTGCCGTCGCCGGCGGCGTCGGCATTCGCGACGACGGCTCGCTCGTCGACGACTATGTCGATCGCCTGGGTCACGGGACGGCGGTGACCGCCGCGATTCGCGAGAAAGCCCCGGGCGCCGAGATCCTCGTCATCAAAGTGTTCTGGGACACCCTGGCCACCGACATTCGCAGCTTGTTGCGGGCGATCGAGGTGGCGGCTGAGCGCGGCGCTGCTGTCATCAACCTGAGCCTTGGCACGGCCGAGATGGAGCACCGATCGCGACTCGAAGCGGCGCTGGCCGCGACGCAGAGCGCAGGATCGATGGTCGTGGCGGCGACCGACGACAAGGGAACGCTCTGGCTGCCCGGCAGCCTCGAGGGCACCATCGGCGTGAAAGCGGACTGGACATGCGACCGCCAGGGTTATACGGTGTCCACCGTGGACGAACGGCCGATCCTCGTGACCTCGCCATACCCGCGCGACATCCCGGGCGTTCCGCGCGAACGCAACTTGCATGGCGTCAGCTTCGCCGTGGCGAACGCGTCAGGGTTCGTATCTCGCGCGCTGGAAGCACGACCGGGACTTGGTGTCGCCGGCGTTTTCGAAACTCTGCACGAGGCCGCATGCGTGTCCCCTTCGGCCTGACCCTGGTCGCGACGGCGATCGCGACCGCGGCTTCATCTGCGCAGTCGCCGTCGAACGTCGGCGACGTGCTGACGCGCGTGGGTGAACGAATCGCCGACTACTACAAGCGCGCGCAGAACGTGATCTGCATCGAAAAGTACGCGGTGCAGCCGATCGGCCGCGACTGGGGCGCCGCGGGATTCGCCCGGGTTACCGAATCAGAACTACGGGTGGAGTCCGAGGCCGCGGACGGCGAGGCTCCGGTCGAAGCCAAGGTGATCCGCGAACTGCGAAAGGTCAACGGGCGCGCGCCCCGGGAACGCGACAAGAAGGATCGCTCGGGGTGCACCGACCTGAATCCGCTCTCGCCTGAACCGCTCGCCTTCCTGCTCCCGACCCGACGCTCGGAGTATCACTTCGTTGTAGCCGGGCCCGGCAAAGGAAAGGACAGCAACGCGATCGTGATTGACTTCAAGACGGCCGCGCCAAAAACCAAGGTGGAGTTGATCGAGGACAAACGAGGCCACGAAGACTGCTTCGACTTCACCGGAACGATTCCCAAAAAGGGGCGCGTCTGGGTGGATGCGAGGACCTACGACGTGTTGCGCGTGGAGGAGCAGAGCGTCGGCCCGATTGACGTGCGCGTCCCCTTCGCGCTCCAGCGCCGGTACATGATGCTCGGCGATCCCGTGATCGTGGAGCGCGAGGACACAACGATCCGCTACAAGAGGGTGACCTTCAGCGATCCCGACGAGGCCTTGCTGTTGCCGGAATCGATCGTCCAGTTGGTGGTGGTCCGCGGCGGGCTTCAATCAACGCGGCGAAGCCACACCTTCACCGACTACCGCCGCTTCGTTACGGGCGCTCGGCTGGTAAAGTAGTCGCGACGCCCGCGTCCGATCGTTTCAACGTAATCGACCCGTCGCCGGAGCGAACACGCAAGGTGCTGCCGCCGTCGCCGAGGCGGCCGCGCACGGTGCTTCTCCCCACGCGTCCCGTCACGTTCGTGAGCGTCAGATCCTGCAGGTGAATCCGGCCGTCACCGGTGTGCGCATCGATCTCCGCGCCGAAGCCCTCGGGCAGCGCCAGCGTCACCGAGCCGTCGCCGGTGCTGATGTCCCAGTCGCCGCTCGACGCACTTCCTGGTTCCACGCCGATCCGGACGCTGCCGTCGCCCGTCCGCGCCCGAAGGTTGGTAAAGGTCCCGTCCGCGACGATGCTGCCATCCCCGGTGTGGACGCGGAGCGAGCCGTTCATCGATTCGAGCCTGATCGACCCATCGCCCGTCTGCACGTTGATGTCGCCGTCGAGCCGCCGCCCGCGAATGCTGCCGTCGCCCGATCGCAACTCGACCTGGCCGCTGATGCCTTCGACGTCGATCGAGCCGTCGCCGCTTTTGGCTATCACGTTGGACGTTGCAGGGACGGAAACGATCAGCTTGGCCGAGCGATGGTGCACGTGGAGGAAGCCTTCGTGGCGGGGAACCTTGACGTCGATCACGATACGGTTGGCGTTCTGTTCCGAGTGGATCTCGATTTCGTCAGCCGACTCCTTGTTCGAGGCCCGCTTCTCGACGATGACCTGGACCTCCTGCCGATCCCATGGCCGAACCTCGATCGACCCGTCGAACGTCGTCAGCGACACGTCCGGCTTGCCCGTCACGTTGAATTGCTTTTCCTGCCGGTCGACGTAGCGCTGGAAATCCGCTCCTACGATGTCCACACATGCCCCCGTGGTCAAGAGGACGGCCGCGGCAGTCACGAATAGGCCGAGTCGGGTCTCATCAGGCAAGCGCATAGCGTCCTCCGGGAACGATATTACTTAGACGGGCGTGGCGAGCGCGGTGTTTCGCGCATAGACCAGGTTGCCGCCGACATACGTCTGGACGACCGCGAGATTGGCGTCCAGCACGACCAGGTCGGCCGAGGCGTCGGGCGCCAGGACCCCATACCCCACCAGGCCCATCTCCCGCGCCGGGGTCGTCGAACAGACGACGGCGGCGTCGACGAGGGACTGACCGGCCGCGCCGACCAGCGTCTGAAAGACCCGATCCATGGTGACCGTGCTGCCGGCCACCGTGCCGTCCTGTAGAAGCGCGGTGCCTTCGCCGGCGACGATCGGCTGCCCGCCCAGCGTCGCGCGCGAGCCCGGCGGCAGGCCAGCGGCCGCGGTCGCGTCGGTGATTGCCATCACCCGGGACGGCCGCTTGGCGGCAATCGCCGCGCGCACCATCGCGGGGTGCACGTGGACGCCGTCGCAGATGACTTCCGCGGCGATTTCCTCCGTCTGCAACACCGCCCCGGCAAGTCCAGGCGCCCGGTGCGTCATGCCCGGCATGCGATTGAACAAGTGCGTCGCCTGCCTCGCACCGGCGGAGATGGCAGCCGTGGCCTGGTCGAAGGTCGCGGACGAGTGGCCGAGCGACACGCGGTGCCCACGCTCGGTGAGCCATCGAATGAGGTCGAGACCGCCGTCCAGCTCCGACGCGAGCGTGACGATGCCGACGTCGGGCGCCGCGCGCGTAATCTCGGCGAGGATCTCCGCGCCGGTGAACTCGGCTTCCCGTCCCGCCCGTCGTGCTGTTCCTGCCCGTCCTGGCTTCTGCGGAGCGAGCGCATGATGTGGCGAGCGCAGGCACGCAAGCGGCTGCGCACCCCGGTACTCAGGGTTGACGAAGTTGCTTTCCAGGTGCGCCGGCAGCACGCGTGCGGCGCGCGCCACCGGGATCGCACGCGCCCGCCTGACCTGATCGAGCACCCGCCGCAGCGCATCGGGCGCGCAGGCCACCGTCGTCGGACAAAACGCCGTGACCCCATAGCGCGGGAGGCGCGCGGCCATCACCGAAATCGTGTCCTCGGAGTCCAGCGTGTCCACGCCTTCGACGCCATGCACGTGCACGTCGACGAATCCCGGCACGATGTAGTGGCCGTGAAACGCGAAATGCGACTGGGAGAGACCGCTCGGTGGGTCCGGCCGGATTTCGGCAATGCGGTTGTCGTCGATCACGAGCGTGCCTGGCGACAGCAGGCGGTCGGGCAGCACGATCGTCGCACCAGACAGCACGATCATGGCTGCGCCTCGCGAGGCGACGTTCGACGTTCGTCGTTCGCCGTTCGTCGTTCGTGGAGACGGCCTTCGTTCTTGGAACGAAGAACGTCGAACCACGAACCACGAACGTCAGCGCTGTTCATGTTCTTTTTAGGCCAGCGTCTACTAAGGTTCCCGCCCCCAGTCGGTGTTGATGTGCAGCTTGCGGCCGGTGAGCGGCTGCGCGACCCGCTGGTCGGAATCGTCGAGATGGAACAACTGGCGATCCACGCGGTCCAGCAGCGCCGACAACAGGTGTTCATTCGGCGCGTTGATGACCAGCACGCCCCCGCCAGCTTCGGGTGGAAAGCGCCGATCGTCGAGATAGTCGCGATCCAAAGTGACGAGCGTTCGGCGCAGCTGCCCGGCGAGCTCGTAATGCTTCATATCCCTGGCACGTCGCAGGTCGTCGTCTTCGAGGACGAACAAGACGTCCCAGGCAAGGCGCTCCCGCATGTGCGCCACGATTCCAGCGGGCACGTTCGCGTCCGCGTAGATCCGAGGGCAGGGCGAGAGACGTTCGGCGTGTTCGGCGAGTTCGGTGGACAGCGTGCCCATGGTTCAACGGAACATAGCACGGGCCGGCGGCGGCCCCTGAAAGGGCGCCCTATTTACTTCCGACTTCGGCCTTGCGTTTCTCGTGCGCCGCTTTTGCCTCGCGCGTGAGATCCGCGACCAGGCGCTCGCGGTGATGGACGAGCTCCTTGCGGGCGCGGCGGCCGGTGGGCGATCCGACGGCGTATTCGCAGAAGAGCGGGAACGCGATCGTCGAGTCGCAGTACGCGACCACCGTGTCGGGAAGAACGCCGGGATTGACTTTGCCCCAGCTCACCGCCTCGGCCGGCGTCGCGCCAGACAAACCGCCCCACACGACCTGATCGGTCGTGATCTGGATGAAGTAGTCGTTGCCGCCCTTGGGGATCCCGTAGACCTCCCAGAGCGTGGGTTGCGCCTGCAGATAGAAATTCTTCGGCGACCCGCCGCCAAGAATGACGCAGCCGTTCTGATTGCCGGCCAGGACGATCGCGCAGACTTCGTTGACGTCCTTATTGGGATCGATCATGAAGCGGCTGTCGTTCATCAGCTCGTGATACGCGATGTTCATCCCGATCGAGCTGTCGCCGGGCGACGACGTGTAGAGCGGGACGCCGTCTTTCGCGGCCCGCGCCACGACGGAATGCTCGTCGCATCCGGGATAACGCTCGAGCAGATCCAGACCGAGGCGATAGTGAAACTCCGACGTCGCAATCGGCTCGTTCAACCCCGATCGTTCGATGAAGTCGCGGATGTACGAGTCGGTCTCGAGCAGGACGGTCGCGGGAAACAGCACGTCGTAGATGCGGATGATGCCGTCCTCGTACAGCTCGACGTCGTCCACGAACGGCGACCCGCGACGCAGCGTGAAATTCAGCGCGTAGTGCAGGTCGTGATAGAAGTTCGCTCCCGTCGCGATGACGAAGTCGACGAGCCCGCGGTCCATCATCTCGATGACGCACCCGCCGAGGCCAGCAGGCGTCATGGCGCCGGCGATGGTCAAGCCGATCGTCGTGTTGTTCGCCGGATCGAGCATCTTGTCGGCGAAGATCCGGCACGCCTCCGACAAACGGCCGGCGTTGAACGCCTGAAAGCCTTCGTCGATCAGCCGCCGAACGTCGGCGCTGCCGGTCGGTCTGTAGCAACGAATGGGTTTGCCGGAGAGGTGCTGCTTAGGGGAGTGTCCAGGCGACCCGGGCGCGCGATGCGGCAACGGTCATCTCCTTTGGCGACGTCGAAATAGCTTAACATCTGGGAGACGTTGACTAGCGACTTCGACGTTCTGTCATTGGCGATCGGTGCGCTCGTACTCGTCGTCGTGCTGCTGGCCCTCTGGGTCTGGCAGAAGGGGCGGCCGTTTGCGACCGGCGACGTCTTCCGCGCCAGCCGCCTCAGCGCGGGCAACCGCCTGCTCCCGACGCAGGTGCTGATCACGCCCACCAGCGTGGTCCAGCACGTGCCCCGATGGTTCGGACGGCAGCAGGAAACGATCCACATGGCGCACATTGCGTCCGTCAAGGTCCAGACGGGGGTGATGCTTTCGAACGTCCTCATCGAAACCAGCGGGGGCGCGAGCCCGATTGTCTGCCACGGGCACCACAAGGGCGACGCCGTCCGGATGCAGAGCCTGATCGAGCGCTACCAGAGCGACTACTACAGGGGCCCCGGCGGGCCCGCTCCCACTGTCGCTCCGGAACCCAACAACCGATAAGCCATTCGGCTACATGGACGATCTGACTTTCAGCGCCCGGAGAGGCGCGGTCGCCACCGCTCCGGCCCGTCCTGTTGAGGCTCCGGACGTCGAAACCCGTTTTCGGACTCTGGTCCAGTCCCCGCTTCGGGCAGGCATTCTGCGCTACCTGAGCTCGCGGCCCGGCGAGAGCTTCGACGTCGAGGCGCTCATGCACACGTTCGGGCGGCTCCGCCTGGACGTCGAAAACTGCGTCACGCGAGCTCGTGGATTTCGGGGTCGCGTCGGTGGTTCGCGCGTCGTCACCTACGTGCTATCAGTCGGAGCGGCCCACGAGCGAGGTCGCGGCGGAGCTGCTGGATCACTTCCTCGAGCGCCGCGCGACGGTCACCACCGAGGATCAGTCCGCCGCCGTCCAGCGTTTCCGCGAAATGATCGGCCGCGACGAGAAGATGCTGATCGTCTTCGAATGGATTCGGACGGCGGCCAAGTCGGACATCTCGGTGCTGGTCCTCGGACCGACCGGATCCGGCAAAGAAGCTCGTCGCCCGGATGATTCACGACCTCAGCCGCCGGAGCGCCGCGAAATTTCAGGCCGTCAACTGCGCGGCGTTGCCCGACACGCTCTTCGAATCGGAGATCTTCGGCTACGAGAAAGGCGCGTTCACCGGCGCACACGACCGCAAGCCGGGACGCCTCGAGCTCGCCCACGAGGGGACGTTGTTCCTGGACGAAATCGCCGACATGTCGCTCATCGCGCAGGCCAAGTTGCTGCGCGTGCTCGAGGAACGCCGGTTCGAGCGTCTCGGCGGACAGAAGTCGATCTCGGTGGATTTCCGGCTCATCTCGGCGACCAACCGTCCGCTCGAGCAGTTCGTGCGCGACGGGCGGTTCCGCGAAGATCTCTACTACCGCGTCAATGCCTTCGCCATCCGGCTGCCGTCGCTCCGCGAGCGGCAGGTCGATATTCCCGTGCTGGCTCAACGGTTCCTCGCGCGCTACTGCGCCGCGCAGGGCCTGCCGCTCGACAGCAAGAATTTCTCGCGCGAAGCGCTCGATCTCCTGCTCGGCTACCACTGGCCCGGCAACATCCGCGAGCTCGAAAGCACGGTCGCACGCGCCGCGCTGTCAGCCCCGGGCCGGACGATCCGCGCCACCGACGTCGAGTTCCTGCATGCCATGGCGGCGTCGCCGCAGCAAGCCGGCGACCGGCTGCCCTCGCTCGCCGACGCCGAACGCGCGCACATCGTCCGGGTGCTCGAAGCGGTGCAGTGGAACAAGAAGGAAGCCGCGCGCGTCCTCGACATCAGCCGCGGCACGCTCTATCGCAAGATCACGGAATACCAGCTCGAACCCGAGTCGCGGAACGGACGCAAGAACGTCGAAATCGACGGGTAGGTCCGGCTGAAGCCGGACCCCACGTACTTTCGGGACGAAGGTTGTTCGTGGGGTCCGGCTTTAGCCGGACCTACGTCACTCATCAACCCAATCGGGACGCGCGCCGGTCAATCCCGTCCAGCAGAGCGCGACGCCGGTCGCGCCGGCGACGAGCGCCAGTCCCTCCACCCACCACGCCTCGAACGGGCTGAAGAACTCGATCCAGACAGCGGGAACCGCGAGCGCGAGTCCCGCCGCAATCGCCAGCGAGCGGCGCCGAACCAATCGCAGGAGCGCACCCCGCGCGCGCCGGAGGATCATCTATGCGATTATCCCGCGAGTGGTGCCGACACGAGTGCTGCTGGCCGTGCCCGTTCGCGACGTCGTGGCGGCCACGCCGCGCGCGACGATTGTCCGCCTCGATCTCGGCGGCCACGAGTTCACCTACGAACCGGGTCAGGCCGTGATGATCGCGGCGCACGGCGACCCGCGGCGCCGGCCGTATTCGATCTCGTCGGCGCCCGAAGACGCCAGCCGAGATCAGGCGCTCGAACTCCTGGTCGGCACCGACGCCGGCGACGTGGGCGCCCAGTTCGTTCCGGTCGTCAACGGGCTGGTGGACGTCGAGGGGCCGCTCGGCACGTTCACTTTTCCGCGACAGCCGGACGAGCGCCGCTTCCTGTTCATCGCCGGCGGCACGGGTGTCGCGCCCCTGCGCGCGATGCTGCGCCACGCGCTGACGATCCCGCACGACGGCATCGGGTTTTTCTACAGCGCGCGGACACCCGACGAGTTCGCGTATGCGGACGAGATGCGCGCCCTTGCCGACGCGGGGCGCATCGAGCTTCGTCAGACGATCACGCGAACGACGCCGGCGGAGTGGACGGGCGGCCGCGGCCGGCTGACGCGCGCCTTGCTCGAGGCGTTCGTGCACGATCCGGCGACGCTGTGTTTCGTGTGCGGCCCGCCCGCGCTCGTCGAGGAGGTCCCGCGGCTGTTGGAAGAAATCGGAATCGCGCGAACGCGAATCAGGACTGAGGAGCAGTGATGCCGCCGCTGACGTGGAACCCCGCGTCGACCATCAGGATCTCGCCCGTCACGGCACGCGAGGCCGATCCGAGCAGGAAGACCGCGGCATCGGCTACTTCGGCGAGCTCCACGTTGCGGCGAAGCGGCGCACGATCGCGATAGACCTGCAGGATGTTCGAGAAGCCCGCGATGCCGGCCGCCGCGAGCGTCTTGATCGGACCCGCTGAAATCGCGTTCACGCGGATGCCCGCGCGGCCCGAGATCGGCGGCCAGGTAGCGCACCGAGGCTTCGAGCGCCGCCTTCGACACGCCCATCACGTTGTAGTTGGGAAACACCCGCTGGCTGCCGATGAACGTGAGCGTGACGATGCTCCCGCCGCCGCGTTTCTCCATGAGCGGCGCCACGGCCCGGGTCAGACCGACGAGCGAGTACACGCTGACGTCGAGCGCGATTCGAAAGCCCTCGCGCGAGGTATCCACGAAGGGGTTGCTCAGCTCGGGCGCCGGCGCGAACGCGGCGCCGTGAACCAGGAAATCGAGCCCGCCGAATTCGCGATCGATCGTCGCCGCCAGATCGGAGATCTGCTCGTCGCTGGCTACGTCACACGGCGCCAGCACAGGCTGATCGAGCTGCGCCGCCAGCTCACGTACGTTCTCCTCGAGCCGCGCGCTCGGATAGGTCAGTGCGAGCCGTGCGCCCGCGGCCGCCGCGGCCTGCGCGATGGCCCACGAAATCGAGCGCTTGTTGGCGACGCCGACAATGAGGCCGTGTTTTCCGGAAAGGTCAGGCATGTGATGAGGGAGTGTTAACACGCTCGTGGTGAGCTTGTCGAACCACGAGCCTCGTCGCTCGTCCTTCGACAGGCTCAGGACGAGCGGTGACCGATCGCGAGATTACTTGGATCGCTTGCGGCCGGGACCCGCGCCTGGCCCGCCCTGACGCCGGCCCATGCGCGGCATCGCACCCTGGGGACGTCCACCGCCGCCGCCAGCCCGCGTCCCGCGCGGCGGACCGCCGCTGAAATTGCCGTTGCCGCGATTGCCGCCCTGGAAATGCTGCCCCGGCTGACCGCCGCCCCGCTGATGACGCGGCCGGAAGCGTCCGGGACGTCCGGCGGGCTGGCGGATCGTGAATTCCGGGATGGGCCGCGCGGGCGGCTGCTGCCCTTCCGGCCGCGGCAGCGACGCACGGATCAATGGTCGATGAACGGGCCCCTCTTCCTCCCCTCCATCCTGACCGCCGGGCGCTCCCTCGATCACCGCGCCCTCGTCGGCATGGTCCCCATTCTCGTAGTGCGCGCCATCTCCATTGTCCGAGATGACATGCTCATGCGACGGCGACGTTTCATCAGACATATGTTCATCAATCGTTTCGGCACCTACACCCTCGTCGTGGTGCAGTGGCGCCGTGTTGGTGGCCTCGTGGGCAACTCTCTTCGGTCCGTTCGCCGCCACTTGCGCGTAGAGCGCGGCGGGCGTGTCGGCTTTGCGACGCTGCCGGGGAACCTTGGCGTGCTTGTACTCGTGCTCGGCGTCGCACGTGGTGCAGCGTGTCTGCTTCACGTCGGCGCCGACCATCGCGACGACAGCGTGGTTGGTCACGCGGCGTTCGCGAGGACAGTAATCGTCCAGAATGTCACCAAGCCGAAGCTGGCGCTGTTCCATCTACGCTCCCGAGAGCTTGACCACTGGCGGGGGATGTGGCTTCGAAAGGCGGGGCCATATTAGCAGAGCTGGTTTCTGGAGAGCAATAGCGCCCTCTGGAGGCTATGCCTGACCTATTTGACTGGCTACCCATTGCCGGACCTCGCCCAACCGGGCGTTGACCGCCCCGGGCGCGGTAGATTGGGGCGTCCGTTTGGCGGCAACCGACAGCGCCGGCGTCATCCGGTCCGCCACATCCGCGCCAAACAGGTCGCTCGCGGCACGCCATTCTTCGAGCGATAGCGACGCGAAATCGCGCCCTTCGGCAACCAGCTTGCGGACCATGGCGCCAACGACCTCGTGGGCCCGCCTGAACGGCATGCCGCGACCCACGAGATAGTCCGCAACATCGGTGGCGAGGAGCAAGCCGGATGCCGCTGCCGCGGCGCGCGCCCGGTTCAACGTCAGACCGCCAACCACGGACCGCACCACACCGAGACTTCCGTGGAGCGTGTCTTCGGCATCGAAACACGGCTTCCTTGTCTTCCTGAAGGTCCTTGTTGTACCCGGTTGGCAGACCCTTCAGCGTCGTCAGCAGTGCCACGAGATGCCCGAGAGTGCGTCCGGTCTTCCCGCGCACGAGCTCGAGCGGATCCGGGTTTTTCTTCTGCGGCATCATGCTGCTGCCCGTGCTGAGCGCGTCCGCGAGCTCGAAAAAGCGGTGCTCATCGCCACAAAGGATGACGAGATCTTCCGCCAGGCGGCTCAGGTGCACCATCGTCAGCGCACAGGCATAGAGAAACGTCGCCGCAAAGTCCCGATCCGACGAAGCGTCCATGCTGTTGGCGACGACGCGGGAAAACCCGAGGTCGCGTGCGAGCGCCTCGACGTCGATTCCGTATGCCGTTCCGGCGATGGCGCCGGACCCGAGCGGCAGCGCATCGGCTTCTTCGCGCGCCGTTGTCAGCCGCGCGTGGTCGCGCATCAGCGGCGCCGCGTGCGACAGGAAAAAGTGCGCGACGAGCACGGGCTGCGCCGGTCGAAAGTGGGTGAACGCCGGCATCAAGGCATCGCCTGCGGCGGCGGCCTGCTCCGCGAGCGCGTCCACGACGCCGGCAACCGCCCGTTGAAGCGCGGGAATTCTCCGGCGCAGGTAGAGCCGCAGATCGAGAGAAACCTGTTCGTTGCGCGATCGACCCGTGTGCAGCCGGCGGCCGGAGTCGCCGAGCTGCTCAACCAGCAGCCGCTCGACAAATGTGTGCACGTCCTCATCGGATCCGTCGATCAACGACGGATCCGATCGGCCGCGCTGCAGCAGATCGCTGAGCGCGCCTTCGATGCGGCTGGCTTCGTCGGCGGGCAACACGCCGGCGCGTCCGAGCGCGCGCGCCCAGGCCACGCTGCCGGTCACATCGTCCTCGAACAGCCGGCGATCGAAGCGGAAGGATGCGCCGAATTCAAACGCGGCCGCGTCCGGCGCCGTGTCGAAGCGTCCCGACCACAGCGTTGTCATCGCGCAACCGCCTTCTTGCCGGTGCCGGCCGGCTTGATCTCGACGATCCGGCATTCCTCGTTCAACAGGTGCAGACGGACGATTCCGTTCACGGCTTTCTCGAGCTTTTCGACGGCGGCCTCCAGCGCGTGCCGCTCCGAGGAGAACCACGCGCCGGCGGCGATCAGCTCAGCGTATCGACGCGCATGCGATTGCCGATCCGATTGCGCAGACGCGACCGTCTCCTGGAGTCCGCGGTGCGCATCGTGGAGCACGACGGCGGCGGCGCCACGGTGGTCTACACGCCCCGCCGGCGCGCCGGTCAGCATGTCGAGGGTGCCAATGAGATCGAGCAAGGGCATGGCGACGCCATTGATGGCGGTCGGCACGCCGCGGGCGAACGTGAGATCCACGAACGCCGGCTCCGACCGGCGGCCGGAACCAGATCCGGCGCCAGGCTCGAATGTCGCGCCGGAGGATCCGACGATGGCTTGCGGTACGGCGATCACGCTCAGCGGCGGGGCGAGCGCGTGCACGGCCGTCGCGACACTGTGGTCCGCATCCCCGCAGGCGTGCGCCACCATCGTTGTCTGCTCGATGGCGGCGGTCTCGACGAGCTTTTGCGCGAACGTCATGCGAGCGAGACCCGGCGCGCTCGGCCGGCCGTCCAGATACAGCGCTCCCGCCTTGAGCGTGGGGAGGACAAAACGCGCGGCGAACTGGTCGGCGACGTCGAGGACGTGCGCGCGCACGGCTCCAGCGGTGAGCGCGCGGTCGCGCAGCGCCTCGAGTTCGCGACCCTGCCCGAAGTCGAGCATCAGCGCGACCACCTCGGCGCGGTGATGGCCGACCAGCCAGGCGATGGCCTCGTCGATTCGGACCGGATCCGGGGTGAAGCCGTGCGGCTCCCGTCCCCAGACGGAGTCGGGATACGCCAGCACGATGCGGGTCATTCCTGGATGTAGTCCTTCAGACGCTTGACGAGGGCCGCCGCGCCACGCGCGCCGCGCCCGATGACGAGGATGGTGTCGTCGCCGGCGATGGTGCCGACCGCTTCCGACAGCTGCGCGCGGTCGAGCGCGATCGCCAGCGGCTGCGCCTGCCCGGCGCCGGTGCGGAGGACGACGAGCTGCTGCACCCGATCGACGCGGCGGAGATACTCGGCGGCCGCGCGCTCGAGCGCGTCGACCGCGGTTTCCGGCGCGGGCGCATTGGCGCCGGGCCGTTGATACGCGCCGTCCGCCGCGCGCTTGACGAGCCCGAGGTCGCGGATGTCACGGGAGATCGTCGCTTGCGTCGCGGCGAATCCTCGACGGCGCAAACGGCGGAGCAGCAGTTCCTGGCTGTCGAACGTCTCGCGGTCGATCAGATCGAGCAGCGCGGCCTGGCGTTGGGATTTCATCGGCGGACGAATGATTATACATCGATTTTTATTGATCGAAATTGGCCAACTGTGTATAAATATGCTTTCCGGTGCATACATTGAGCCAGCCAGTCCAACCCGTCCAACCAGTAGTGCCATCCGATGCCGCCGCGTCGACGACGGCGACGATCGCCGTGGCCGGCGCGACCGGCTACGCTGGACAGGAGCTCGTGCGGCTGCTCGCGCGGCATCCGGCAGTGCGGATCACTGCAGCGATGTCGTCTGGATCGGCGTCGGCCTCGGCGCGGCCGCTGCCGGCGCTCGCGCGGATCTGGGACGGCGAGGTTCAGCCGCTCTCGCACGACGCGCTGCGCGAAGCCGACGTGGTGTTTCTCGCGCTGCCCGACACCGCCGCTGCCGAGCTTGGACCGATGCTCGCCGATGCCGGTGTGCGCGTGATCGATCTCTCCGGCGCCTTCCGGCTCCGCGATCAGGATCGGCGGGCGCGCTGGTATCCGGAAACGCATCGCATGCCGGCGCGGGTGGCGTACGGCCTCACCGAGCGCGAACGCGCTGCGGTACAAGGCGCCCAACTCGTCGCGAACCCGGGATGCTATCCCACGGCCGCGGTGCTGGCGCTCGCGCCGATCGCGGACGCCGGGCTCCTCACGGCCGGGAGCGACGTGATCGTCGACGCCAAGTCGGGCGTGTCGGGCGCGGGCAAAACGCCGACGGAGCGCACGCATTTCTCCGAGTGTCACGGCAGCCTCTCGGCGTACGGCGTCTTCAACCATCGCCACGGCGCCGAGATCGAGCAAGGCCTCGGCCGCGAAGTCACGTTCACGCCGCACCTCGTGCCGCTCGACCGCGGCATTCTGTCCACGATGTACGTGCGCGTACCGGCCGGGACGACCGAGGAGGCGCTGGGCGACGTGCTGACGCGCGCCTATGCCGGCGAGGCGTTTGTGCGCTTGACCGGATCGGCGCTGCCGGAGATCAAGCACGTCGCGCATACGAATTTCTGCGACATCGGCTGGCGTGTGGATCCGTCGGGCCGCGCGATTCTCGTGTCGGCCATCGACAACCTGGTGAAGGGTGCGGCGGGGCAGGCCGTCCAGAACATGAACGTCATGCTGGGTATCGACGAGCGAACAGGCCTCTCATGAACCGGCGCCGTTCGCGGTTCGCCGTTCGCCGTTCGACGTTCTCTTCGAACGACGAACCACGAACCACGAACCACGAACGACTGCTTGTCGTGAAATTCGGCGGCGAGCTGCTCGAGGATCGGGCGCACCTCGCCACGGTGGTCGCCGGGCTGGGAACGATTGCAGCCACGGTCCCAGTTGTCGTCGCGCACGGCGGCGGCAAGGAGATCGACGCCGCGCTCAGGACGGCCGGGATCGAGAAGCGGCAGGTAGACGGGCTGCGGATCACCGACGAACCGACGCTCGACGTCGTCGTCTCCGTGCTGGCGGGCGCCGTGAATACGCGATTCGTGGCGGCGCTCAACGCCGCCGGCGTGAGCGCGGTTGGGCTGACCGGCGCGGACGCCGGCTGCGGCTTGTCGGATGCGGCGCCGCCGCACCAGGCGACCGACGGACGCGTCGTGGATCTGGGCCGCGTCGGGATCCCGACGGCGGCAGCAGACGTTCGGCTCGTAAACGTGCTCGTAAGCGCCGGGTTCGTGCCGGTGATTGCGTGCATCGGGATCGGGGCGGACGGCAGGCTGTTCAACGTGAACGCCGACACGTTTGCCGGACACCTGGCGGCCCGGTTGGGCGCGCGGCGGCTGATCGTGGCCGGCACGACGCCGGGAGTGCGGGACGAAAAGGGGGCGACTGCGGCCGCGCTGGACGCGGCGGCGGTTGCGCGGCTGGTCGCGGATGGGACCGCAACGGCCGGCATGATCGCCAAGCTGCGGGCATGCGAGCACGCGCTGGCGAGCGGCGTCGAAGATGTGCTGATCGTGGACGGCCGCGATCGCGTGGCGCTGGAAGCAGCGGCGGCGGGATCGACTCCGGCGACGGCAACCCGGATCGTGGCCACCGCGCCAACGCTCGGCTGAAGAGGACGGACAGATGACTATCGTGATGGACGACATCGTTGCGCGGGAATCGCGGTTCGTGCTGCAGACGTACCGGCGCAATCCGGTCACGTTCGTGCGAGGCGACGGCGTGCGCCTCTACGACGCGGATGGCCGCGAGTATCTCGATCTGCTCTCGGGCATCGGCGTCGCCGCGCTCGGGCACGCGCACCCCGGGCTGACGCGCGCGATCAGCGAGCAGGCGCGGACGCTGATCCATACGTCCAACCTGTTCTTCCATCCGCTGCAGGGCGAGCTGGCCGAGCGGCTGTCGAACCTTTCGGGGCTGTCGCGTGCGTTTTTCTGCAACAGCGGCACAGAGGCCATCGAAGCCTGCCTGAAGTTCGCGCGCCGCTACTGGCATACGAAAGGCGCACCGCGGGCGCAGTTCGTGGCGCTCGACGAGTCCTTTCACGGCCGCACCTTCGGATCGTTGTCGGTGACGTCGGACGAGCACTACCGCGCGCCGTTCGAGCCGCTGCTGCCGACCGTCACGTTCGTACCGACCAACGACCCGGCCGCGTTGGCGGCTGCAGTCTCTTCGTCGACGGCAGCCATCATTGCCGAGCCGGTGATCGGCGAGGGCGGCATCCGGCCGCTCACGCCAGCCTTTGCCGCCGCCATCACAGAAGCGTGCGCGAAGACCGGGGCGCTGTTCATCGCCGACGAAGTGCAGAGCGGTCTCGGCCGCACGGGGCATCCCTTCTACTTCCAGCCGCTGGGGTTGAAGCCGCATCTCGTCGCCGTCGGCAAAGCCCTTGGCGGCGGGGTGCCGATTGGGGCCGCACTGGTCTCGCAGGAAGTTGCAGATACATTGTCTTTCGGCGATCACGGCAGTACCTACGGCGGGAACCTGCTCGCGTGCCGCGCCGCGCTGTGCGTCCTCGGCGAGATCTTCGACGGCGGCGTTGCCGAGAACGTCAAGCGGGTGGGCGCGTCGTTCGAGCGGCGCCTGCGTACGCTGGCGTCCTCGCATTCGATCGTGAAAGAGGTCCGCGGCGCGGGGCTGATGTGGGGGCTCGAGCTCACACGTGATGCCGCCGCAGTCGTCCCCGCCGCGCTCGAGCGCGGCCTCGTCGTCAACCGCACGGCGGAACGTGTCGTCCGCCTGCTGCCGCCGCTCGTCATCAGCGAGAACGACGCCGACGAAGCGCTCAACCGTCTCGACGCTGCGCTCGGCGCCGTGGGAGCCTCTGCATGACCAGATCGACGACCAGGGGCCTGTCCTCGCTGAACGAGGACCAGATCGCGGAGCGCGGCGCCCGGATGGCAAGGCGCGACGACCGAGAATACCGGGAGTATTTGAGGGAGGAGCAACGTAGCCAGCCGGGATGCCCCGCCCGCGAGGTGGTCCTTGATCGGCGAGGACAGGCCCCTAAACGCATCACGCTGCGCACCGCGGATGCCCAGGACGCCAAGAAGATTCACGCCCTCATCCAGGCGAACCTGGAAGAGGGCCACCTTCTGCCGCGCACGCTCGGCGAACTGACGGTGCATGCCGGCCGGTTCGTCGTCGCGGTTCGCGGCCGCTCGATTGTAGGCTGCGCCGAGCTCGCTCCGCTCAGCCCGCACGTGGCGGAAGTGCGGTCGCTCGCCGTCGATACGAAGGCGCGCGGCGCGCGCGTTGGCGTGATGATCGTCGACGAGCTGCGGCGCCGCGCACGGCGGTCCGGGTTCGAGAAACTGTGCGCGTTCACGCACGCGCCCAGCTATTTCAGCCGCATGGGCTTCTCGATTGTTCCGCATTCCTGGCTGCTCGAGAAGATCTTCACCGACTGTGTGAAGTGCCCGCTCTTCCGCACATGCGGACAGTACGGCATGGTCGTGCCGCTGGACTCGGTGTTCGACGCCGACCGCAGCGACAGCGAGACCGCGACCGCGGCGGGCGTGGCCTGACAGCCAGATGACGGCCGTCGTTCCGATCATTGCGGGCGGCGTGACTTCGGCGCGCGGGTTCCGCGCCGCGGGCATTGCCGCCGGGATCAAGGCCAGCCAGGCGCTCGACCTCGCCCTGGTCGTCTCGGACACGCCGGCGCACGCCGCGTCGGTGTTCACGACGAACCGCGCCGTCGCGGCGCCGGTCGTCGTCTCGCGCGAACACTTGACCCGCTCGGCTGGTACGGCTCGCGCCATCGTCGTGAACAGCGGCTGCGCGAACGCGTGCACGGGCAGCGAAGGCCTGCAGGCCGCGCGCGACATGGCCGAAGGCACGGCGCGGCTCGTGGGGTGTCCCGTCGAACAGGTGCTGGTCGCGTCCACAGGCGTCATCGGCGTCGCGCTGCCGATGGACAAAGTGCGGGCGGGGCTCCCGGTTGCCGCGCGAGCGCTGGGCACCGATCAGGGCTCCGCGGCCGCGCGCGCGATCATGACGACGGATCCGTTTCCCAAGGAGGCTGCCGCGAAGATTTCGGTCGGCGCCGGCCGCGCGGAGGTCACCGTCGGCGGCATGGCGAAGGGGTCCGGGATGATCGAGCCGATGCTGGCCACGATGCTCGGCTTCGTCACGACCGACGCGGACGTACCTCAGGCGCTGCTCGACCGCGCCTTGCGTGAGTCAGTCGACGAAACGTTCAACGCGATCACCGTCGACGGCGAGTGCTCGACCAACGATTGCGTGATGATTCTGGCCAACGGGGCGAGCGGCGTCACGATCGATGAGACCTCCTACGCTGCTTTCGTCAGGGGGCTCACGGCCGTCTGCCGCGAGCTGGCGCTCGGCATCGTGCGCGGCGGCGAAGGCGCAACCAAGCTCGTGACGGTCGTTGTCACCGGCGCCGCGTCGTCTGCGGACGCCCGTCGCGCGGCCAAGGCCATTGCGAACTCCCCGCTCGTGAAAACCGCCATTCACGGCGGCGATCCGAACTGGGGACGTCTGATCGCGGTCGCCGGGCGAGCGGGCGTCGCGTTCGAGCTCGAGCGCGCTGCGGTGATGATCGGATCGACGGTGCTGTTCAAGGATGGCCGTCCGTACGACGAAGCGGCGCCGCAGGCCGCCGAGTATCTGAAGGGCGCGGATCTGACGGTGTCGGTCGACCTGGGCGCAGGCGCCGCGACGTCCACGGTGTGGACCTGCGACCTGAGCGCCGAGTACGTGCGCATCAACGCGGACTATCGAACATGACTCAGGCCGCCACGCAAGCTCGCAAGGATTTTCTGTCGATCCTCGACTTCGACACGGCCGACCTCGAACGTTGTCTGCAGCTCGCGGCCAACGTGAAGGCGGACCGCGCGCTCGGACGGCACGCGCCGACCGCCGATGCGCTCAACGGCCGCCATCTCGCCATGCTTTTCGACAAGCCGTCGCTGCGGACGCGGACGACGTTCGAGATCGCGGTTCGCGAACTGGGCGGACAAGTAGTGCCGCTGCAGGCGGACGTCGCCTTGGGGCGCCGCGAACCGGTTGCCGACGTGGCGCGCAATCTCGAGCGCTGGGTGGACGGCGTCATCATCCGGACCTACTCACAGGAAGTCCTGAAGCAGTTTGCCGCGGCCGCGCGCCGGCTGCACGTGATCAACGCGCTGACCGACGAAGAACACCCGTGTCAGGCGATCGCGGATTTCCTGACGCTGCAGGAACGCTTCGGTCAGCTGCGCGGTCGCACCATCGCGTACGTGGGTGATGGGAACAACGTGGCCACGTCGCTCGTGCACGCCGCGGCCATGCTCGGCGTCCACGTGCATGTCGCCAGCCCCGAACCCTATCAACTGCCGCACGCCGTCGTGCAGCAAGCCACCAGTCATGCGCGGCATGGCGCGCGAGTCCGTTTGTTCACCGATGCGGCGGACGCCGTCGTCGGGGCGCATGCGGTGTACACCGACACGTGGACCTCGATGGGACGCGAGGAAGAAGCGGAGATGCGGCGAGGGGCGTTTACCGGCTATCAGGTCAACGATGAGCTGATGGCGCTGGCCAGGCCCGGCGCGTTCTTCATGCACTGCCTGCCGGCGCATCGCGGCGAAGAGGTTACGGCCGAGGTCTTCGAGTCCGAGTCGTCCGTCGTGTTCGATCAGGCGGAAAATCGCCTGCACGGGCAGAAGGCTCTTCTGCTCATGCTGCTCGCCCCGAGCGTAGCCGTCTAGTCCCGGTCCTCGCCTGTTGACGCGTCGACACGTCGCTGGTTCGACATACGAGGACCGGGATTGGGTAAAATCGTCACCATGAAATTCAGCACGATTGCCGCACTGCTCTTGCTTGCATTCCTCGCGGCGCCGCTGGCGCAGCAGCCACCTCCAGCCCAGGCCCAGCCTGCGGCACAAGGGCAACCGGCCGCCCCGGCAGCACCGGCGCCGGCCGCAGGCACACAGCAGAAGCCGTATGTGCCGCTCGCGGCAAGCACGCTGGCGAACAAACCTGAGGCGTACTACGGCGAGATGGTCACCGTCACCGCCACCGTTGAGCAGGTCCTTTCGAAGTCCGCCATCTCGGTCGATCAGGACAAGACGAAGAGCACCGGCAAGGAAATCCTCGTGCTGGCGCCGACGATGAACGGCACCGTTGATCTGAACACGTACGTGACGGTCATCGGCGAGCTGATGGCGTTCGATCCGGCCGAGGTCGCGAAGAAAGCGAAGGGCTACACGCTCGACATCTCGCCCGAGGTTATTGCGAAATACAAGGGCCGTCCGGTCGTGCTGGCGACGGCAGTCGTAAACAACGCCGGCATCGACGTCGCCAAGAAACCGATCCCGCCGCCAACCGCCGACGACCTCGCCCTGGCCAAAGTGATGAAGCAGGTCGGTCCTGCGAACACCGCGCTTCGCGGCGACATCGACAAGATGGACATCGCGCTGACGAAGGAACACGCCGGCCTCCTCAAGCGGATGTTCATCGAGACCGAGACCTTCTGGAAAACGAAGAACAAGCCCGAGCCGACCCAGATGTCGCGGGATGCGGTCAAGGACGCCGAGGCGCTCGAGGCCGCAGTTGCGGCCGGCAACTGGGACCAGGCGCGCACGCACGCGGGATCGCTGGCCCAGAAGTGCGGCGGCTGCCATCGCACCTACCGCGAAGCGATGGACGACGGCACCTACCGGATCAAGGCTGGCTTCTAACGCGCTCCCAGCACTCTCTAGGGTGCTTGTCGCAACGAGCCCCTAGAGTGCTTGTCCACCCAAAGCACCCTAGAGTGCTTGTCCACTCCAGGCACCCTAGAGTGCTTGTCCACTCCAAGCACGGTAGGGTTGCTTCTTCCATGAGATCGCCGGGAACTTCTTTTAGACAGCCGTCGTAATACGTCTTGCTAAATAGACACGCGTCTGTTATCAATGGTGCCCTGATGGCCGAACGCCGCCTCCCTGACGCCGAGCTCGAGGTCCTCACCTGCCTGCACCGCCGCGGGGAAGCGACCGCGCGCGACATTCGGGAGGCGTTGTGGGATCAGCGGCCGATGGCGCACGGGTCCGTGCTCACCCTGCTCGGCCGTCTCGAGCGGCGCGGATTGGTCACTCGGAAGAAAGGGCCCAGCGGAAAGGCGTTCGTGTACATGCCGACGGGACGCCACACCACGGCGCTGCGTCCCGTGATGCGCCGGCTCGTTGATCGCGTGTTCGCCGGCAGCCCTGTCGACCTCGTCGCGTCGCTATTCGAGACGCGGCCACCGACGCCGCAGGAGCTCGAGGCGATTCAGCGGCTCGTGCGCGACCTTCGCCGCAAGCGCGAGGGACCGCGATGACCTTCGAGGACCTCGTTGCACTGTGGGTCGACGCCGCGTGGCAGGCCACCGCGGTGGCGATTGCCGCCATGGCTGTCGCCAAAGCGGCACCTCGAGCACCCGCGGTCATCCGGCAGGCCGTTTTGGCCATTGCTCTGCTGAAATTCCTGACGCCGCCCCTCGCCTTCACCTCCGTCGGCGTGTTCGCCCTGCTGCCGCTGGCACGACCGATGGCCGCTTCGGCGAACGCGGGAGGAATGGCGACAGTGGACGGCTTTCCATGGACGGCGCTGTTCGTCGCCGCCTACCTCGCCGGCGTAGTCATCGTCTCGGGCATGGTTCTCGTGTCGACGCTGCGGTTGATCCGCCTGCGACGCACGGCGCAATCGCCCGCCGACGCGACGCGACGCCTGACCGCGAGCGTCGCCGAGCGCATCGGCGTTCGCCGCCGCATTCAGATCGGCGTCAGCGACGAGGTTCCAGCCCCTATCGCCATCGGCATCCTGAAACCAGCGGTGCTGGTGCCGCGCGCGTTGGAGCAGTCGCTGGATCCCGCCGCACTCCATGCGGTCATCGGCCACGAACTGGCGCATCACCGGCACGGCCACCTGCTGTGGGCCGGCATCCGGTCGGTCGCCTGCGCGCTGTGGTGGTGGAATCCCGCAGTGTGGATGGTGTCCCGCACGCTTCGCCACGTTCACGAGGAAGTGTGCGACGACGAGGTGATCCGGGCCGGTGGCATCGAGCGGGACGCGTACTGCGACGTCCTGCTGCGGGCGGCCTCGGTCAGCGCATCCTTTGGCGTAGGGGTCGCGTTCGGCGACCGCCGCCACCCGCTCGCGGATCGCGTCGAGCGACTCGTCAGCGGGCGAGGCCCGGCACGCGTTCGCCCCCTGGTCGCCCATGCGATGACGGTGACGCTCGCGATCGTCGTGCTGCCGGGTGTCCCGCACGATCGCGGCGAAGCGATGGTCGTTGATGCGCCGGCGCTCACATCGGCTCCAGTAGCGCCGCTCGCGATGCATGTGCCGTTGGCGAGCGCCTCACGGCCGGCACCAGCGCGCGATGTACCACCTCGTGCAACGGGCCGGCGTCGGGCCACGGCCGACTCCGTCGACGCCGCTGCGAGCGTCGTCATCGACGCAGCGGATCGCGTGTTCGATCGCCTCTCCGGCTCGATCGAGTCAGTCGTCGATCCGGCTCCATCGCCCGATCATCACGTGGACACCGTGATGGCCGAGGTCAACGAGATCGTGTCGGCCGAGATTCAAGCGCACCTGCCGGCCGCCTCGCAGGACACCTTTGCGGTTCGCCGCGACCCGAGTGTTCCGCCGATGCGGCCGTTCGTGCGCGCGCTGCGCAACGAGCTCAGGTCGGGGACGCGCGGATTCTGGCGAGGGGTCGGTCGCAGCCTGGGTCGAACGCTGCGACTGCTGACCGGCGGCGTCGGATCGTCGAGCCCGTCGCCAAGTCCAAGTCCATCGCCGAGCCCCAGTCCGTCGCCAAGCCCGTCCCCGAGTCCGTCTCCCAGTCCGTCCCCGAGTCCAAGCCGCTAACGAGGGCACCTATCATGACCAACAGCACTGCGGTTGTATTTAGACAAATGTCTGCTTGCATGGTCGCCGCCGCGGTGATGGCAGCAGCCTCGCTCGTCGGCGCCCAGGCAATCCCGGAGCTGACCCGCGAATCGCGTCAAAAGGTCGACGAGATCATCGAGGCCCAGCGCGTCCGGCTCAAGATCCCCGGCGTGAGCGTGGCGTTCGCGCTCAACGGCCGCCTCGAGTACGTGAAAGGCTTCGGATTTGGCGATCTCGAAAACCCCCTCGCCGTGGACGAGGAGAGCCGATTCCGTACGGCGTCGCTGGCGAAGCCGATCACGGCGACGGCCGTCATGCAGCTCGTCGAGCGCGGCGCCATCGACCTCGACGCGCCGATTCAGCAGTACTGTCCCGCGTTTCCGGAAAAACCATGGCCGGTCACGACGCGCCTGCTGCTCGGCCACCTCGCTGGAGTCCGCCACTACAAGAGGGCAGGCGAGTCCACCGGCACCCAGCATTACTTCACGATTCAGGAATCGCTCGCGCTCTTCAAGAACGACCCTCTTCTGCACGAACCAGGCACGAAGTACCAGGTACTCGACCTTCGGTTTCTCCGTGCTCGGGTGCGTCATCGAAGGAGCGTCCAAGTCGACCTACGCCGCCTACCTGCAGACGAACGTCTTCGATCGAGCGCGCATGTCACACACGGCGGTCGACGACGTCTTTCAGATCGTCCCGAAACGCGTCCGCGGATATCTCCTGCTGACCGCCGACGAGCTGAAGAGGCTGCCTCCGGCGGCGCAGGCGATCGCGTGGCCCGACACGGTCTACAACACCGCTCTGCACGACACGAGCATGAAAACGCCGGGCGGCGGCCTCGTCTCGACGCCCTCCGACTACGTGCGGTTCGTGCTGGCGCTGTTCGATCACACGCTGGTCAATCAATCGACGCTCGACGCCATGTGGACCGCGCAGAAAACCCGCGACGGCACGGACTCTGGATACGGTTACGGGTTTGGCGTGCAGATGCGGAACGGGCGCAAGAACGTCACACACAGCGGCAACCAGGCCGGGGCGTCGAGCCTGGTACGCATTTCACCAGAGCGCGGAGCGGTCCTGGTGATCATGACCAACCTCGAGGACGCGCCGCTCGGCGAGATCGCAAATGCCATCGCGGCCGTCGTCCTGAGGCCGGCTCGGTAAGAGATGCGGAGATTCTCGGAGGCCACGGTTCAACACGAAGGCACGAAGACACGAAGGCCCACGAAGAATACAGCGTCCGATGAGGTTCGACGGGCGTCGCGAAGCGACGCGCGTGGACGGATCGGATCGCGAAAATGAACACGACGAAATCTGCACGTGCTCATTTTCGCGATCCGATCCGCCCACGCATGTCGGCCGGCTGCGCCGGCCGACCCGTCGAACCGGTGTTGGCTCCGTGCGTCTCCGTTCCTCCGTGTCTCCGTGTGGTCCGCTGCCCCCGCCCGTCTTCGTGCCAGCCTCCTGCTCAGGAACGCATATAATCCCGCACCCATGCACACGCGATCGATTGCCGCGATCGTTTTCGGGCTGGTGCTGATCGCGCCGGTCCGCGCTGACGTGGACAAGTACGAGGTCTACGCCGTTCGATACGCGACGCTGGCACACTTCCCGGTTTCGAGCCTCGTTGCAGGCGCCGACCGCTCCCGCCGGCTCGACATCGCCATGATGATCTGGGTGCTGAAGGGCGTTGACGGCCGCGTGGCGATCGTGGACTCCGGGTTTCACCGCGATCAGTACTTCAAGCAATTCACGGTCAAGGACTACGTGAAGCCTTCGGAAGCCATCGCGCCGCTGGGAATCAAGCCGGATCAGGTGACGGACCTTCTCCTGTCACACATGCACTGGGATCATGCCGGCGGCGTCGATCTCTTTCCCGCCGCGCGCGTCTGGATTCAGAAGGACGAATACGACTACTACACGAGCGACGCGTGGCAGGCCCGCACCACCCACGGCGGCATTGACGCAGACGATGTGGTGGAGCTCGTGAAGCGGAACATCGCCGGCAAAGTCTCCTTCGTGCGCGGCGACGACGATACGTCGCTGTCGGGGATTACCTTCGGCATCGGCGGCAAGCACACCTGGCAGTCGCAGTTCGTCGCGGTACAGACCCGGGCGCACACCGTCGTGCTCGCGTCGGACAACATGTATCTCTACGAGAACCTCGACACGCGGACCGCGATTTCTCAGACGCTCGACTCAGCGTCCAACCTGCGCACGCAGGACCGGATGAAAGGCCTCGCCAGCACGCCGGCTCTGCTCATCCCCGGCCACGATCCAGCGGTATTCGATCGCTTCCCGCGCGTGACGGAGCGAATTGTAAGAATCGACTAGCAGCGCTCGGCTTTCGGAAAGTGGCGCAGGGCCCTGAGCTCGCCCTTCGACAAGCTCAGGACGAGCGTCGAAGGGGGCCTGCGCCACATTCTGATCACTCGTACCGGAGGGCAGCCGTCGGATCGAGACGCGACGCCCGTCGCGCCGGCACCGCAGCAGCCAGACTGGCGACGGCAAGCATCACCAGCATCGCGGCAGTAATCGTGGCCGGGTCGCTGGGACGCACACCAAACAGCACGCTCGCGACGAGCCGCGATGACGCGGCGACCAGGATCAACCCGATCGCCCCACCGATGCCGACGACGATCATCGTCTCGCGCGCGACCAGGCGCACCACGTCCCACCGGGTGGCGCCGAGCGCGAGCCGGATCCCGATCTCCGTCGTTCGGCGCGTGGCGTCGTAGGACACGATCCCATACAGGCCGACGCACGCCAGGAGGAGTCCGATGATCGCCGATGCCGCGGTCAGCACGGCGAAGGCGCGCGGCTTTCCAATCGTCTCGGCGATCTGCTGGCGTTGAGTCTTGACCTCTTCCAGAGGAAGGCTGGAGTCGACCCGGCGCGCGGCTTCACGCAACGACGGTACCAGAGTCATCGGATCCGGTCCGGTCCGCACCTCGACGATCATGGGGCCCGGCGCGACTTGCGCGTGCGGAACGAACAGCGTCGGAGGCGTCGATTGATCGAGCCTCGAGTACTTGGAGTCGCGAACCACGCCAACCACCTCGATCGCCGCGCCTCGAGTTGCGCCGCGGACGATCTGGAAATGCCGGCCGATCGGGCGCGGTTCGCCGAACACCTCGCGGGCCATCGTCTCGTTGATCACGCCGACAGGCCCCGCGCCAGCCGAATCGGCGGCCGCCAGCGTCCGGCCGGCCAGCACGGGAATGCCCATCGTGTCGAAGAAGTTCCAGCGCACAGCCAGGAAGGACACGTCCTGCTGCCTGTCGGCGCCATCCGGGCGCACGACGACCTCCCACTCCGAGTGCGCGACGAGCGGCATCGAGGACAGCGTCGCCGAGCGGACGCCGGGAACACCTTCGATGGCCGCCACTACGCGGTCGTAGAGATCGAACGCCCGCGCTGGGTTCCGCACGGACGGATTGATGCGGAAAACGAGCAGGTTGTCGGCGTCGAACCCGACGTCGACCTGGGCGAAGTTGTACAGCGACCGCGCAAGGAGGCCCGCCCCCGCCACCAGCATGACGCTGAGAGCGACCTGCAGGCCCAACAGCGATTTGCCGGCGACGCCGCGCCTGCCACTCGTACGGGGCGTGCCGATCTTGAGGGCCGGGCTCAGCTCGGTCCGTGTTGCCCGCACCGCGGGTCCGATGCCAAACACCAGAGCCGTCAACGCCGACAATCCGAGGGCAAAGCCAAGCGCGCGCACATCGATGCTGGCATCGACACTCGGGGCGTCGTTGCCGGGAAGCCATTGCATGAAGTTCTTGCCCCACACCGCCACCACCGTGCCGGCGGCGCCGCCAACGAGTGCCAGGAGCAGATTCTCGGTGAGCATCTGCCGGATCAGCCGCCAGCGGCTCGCGCCGAGCGCGAGACGAATCGACACCTCCTGGCGCCGCGCGGTCGCGCGCACCAGCAGGAGGTTCGCAAGATTCACGCATCCAATCAGCAGGACGGCGGCCACCACCGCGAACACGATCGACAGGATCTGCTGCGCGTCGACGCGCGAATCGTCGGGCCCTTGCGCGCCGGGCCGTACGCGGAGCTGCGGCATGCCGGAGCGCGCGGGATTGGGCGTCTCCGGTGGGCGCGCGGCCCAGCTCTCGCGCACCGTTTCGGCAAACGCATTCTGCAGATCCGCAAGCGCCTGCTCTCGAGTGACGCCGCCTTTGAGCCGGCCCATGATCTCCATCCACCATCGCCAGCCGGCCCGAGTCAGCGCCTCGTCGTTGCCGAGCGCCGGCGCGATGACGATGGGCAGAGTGACATCGGTCGATTCGGTCAGCCGAACGCCTTCGAAACCCTCGGGCGTGACTCCCACAATCACGACCGGAACCCGATTGACGTCGAACGCTTTCCCGACGATGCCGGCGTCGCCGCCAAAACGCCGCTGCCAGTATCGATAGCTGATGACAGCGACCGGCTGGGCCTCGGGCGCGTCGTCCGAGGACGTGATCGTTCGACCATGGAGTGCCCGCACGCCGAGACCCGCGAAATAGTCGCCCGTGACGAGCAGCGCGGATGCGGTGTCGGCCTCTCGATCCGCCGAGATGGTGAGCGTTCGCGGCGAGAAGGCGAAGACGTGCGAGAGCGTCGCGGTCCGATCGCGGAACCGCTCGAAGGTGAGACTGGAGAACGACGTGCGGATGCCCACGGTGGGCGACGGTCCACGCCGGCCGTATCCAGAATAGCCGGCCACCATCGAGTCGGGGCTGCGCAGCCAGTCGAACACGACCAGCCGCTCGGGATCGGGCACCGGCAGCTGGCGCACAAGGATCGCGTCGACGACGCTGAACACGGCCGTGTTCGCGCCGATGCCGAGCGCGAGGGTCGCGATGGCGGCGAGGGCGAAGCCCTTGTTCTTGCGGACGCTCCGCCACGCGTAGCGCAGATCGGAACCGAGCTCGTCCAGGATTCTGAGGCCGCGGCTCTGGCGGCTTTCTTCCTTGTATTTTTCGAGCGATCCGAACTCGAGCCGCGCCGTACGCATCGCCTGCTCGGGCGTCAGCCCCGCGCGGGCGACGAGATCCTCGGCGCGGCGCTCGAGGTGAAACTGCAGCTCGTCGGAGAGGTTCTCCTCCATTTCGGCGCGGCGCCACACACTCCGCCAGAACGACCGGATCCTGGATCGCAGCATGGTCAGACCTCCTGCGCTCTCCTATACGACTTAGGAGAATCGTAGGTTCAGTCTCCTAAGCTGTCAAGGAGAGACTGGCTGAACCGTGGCAAGTCTGAAGTCTGAAGTCTGAAGTCTGAAGTCTGAAGTCAGAAATACCATGCTTCTGACTTCTGACTTCATACTTCTGACTTCCGATGGCTCACTGTTGCTGCGACGTCGTCCGCTTCGGTGCCGCCAGGTCGGCTTTCAACACTTCGACCGCCTTCTGGATCTGCGCGTCGCGGCCCTTGAGGAAATCTTCCGGCGTGTTGTCGACGAAGACGTCCGGCGGGACGCCGTAGTTTTCCATGTTCTGACCGGTAACCGTCCATACGCCGCTGCCCGGCGTTCGGATTGCCGACCCGTCCAGCAGCGTGTACGACCCTGTTCCGATTACCGCGGCCATCGTCGGCACGCCGATCACCTTGCCCAGACCGAGCGCCTTGAAGCCGGCCGGAAACATCTCGGCGTCCGACGCCGACCGCTCGTTCTGCATGACGACCATCGGCCCGTAGAAATTCTGCGGCCGGGGCTGCTGGAAGCCGGCGTCGCGGCCCATCGTGTACTGGTACTGCCGGCCCGCGAGAATGCCGAGCAACTCCTGGTCGATGCCGCCGCCGCCGTTGAAGCGCTGGTCGATGACGAGTGCTTTCTTGGTACGGTTCGCTGCGAGATCGAGCTGAAACTGGCGCAGCGAGGGCGCGTCCATGGCGCGGATGTGCAGGTACCCGATCTCGCCGTTGCTTGCCTTCGTCACCATCTCGCGCCGACCGTCGACCCAGCGCGCGTACTGCAGATCGCCGAACGCCTGCTGCGCGACCGGCGTGATCGTGACCTCCCAGGCGCCGTCTTTCACCGGCTTGTCGTTCAGCATGAAATGGAACTTGTTCCCAGAGGCAATCGTGAAGTGGCGCCAGTAGTTGTCGCTGGCCTTCAGATCGCGGTCGTCGATCGAGATGATGAAGTTGCCGGTCGTGATCTTCAGGTAGTCGTGATCGGCCGGCCCGTTCTTGTAGATGTGACCGACTTTGTAGAAGCCCGATGCGTCCACCACGACATCGAATCCCGGGTAGCGCGTCTGTGCACGAGTCTCCATTTCAACCGGCCCGCCGCTCACGCCGGTGTGCGACGCGTTGAGGTGACCGATCATCATCATCATGACGGTGTGCAGCTCTTCCTCGTCGACCAGGTTCTCGAGCAGCGGCTCGTACATCTCACGCACGGCGTTCCAGTTCGCGCCGTGCATCTTCGCATCGTAGAAACGATTCTTCATGATCCGCCAGCCCTCGTTGAACACCTGCGCACGCAAGGCGCGATGATCGACTTCGAGCGTGACGCGGTAGGTGACATGTCGCGATGTCGCGTTGCCGACTGGCGCCGGTGCGTCGGAGGGGGCTCCACCGCGGCCACCCGCGCCGCCTCCCCTGCCGCCGCCGGCTGCGGGTGTCGCTGGAGCGTTCGCGCCAGCGTTGAGGTTCACAGGTGCCGCAAACAAGTTGGTTCCGGATCGGAAGTACAGCGTGCGGCCGTCGCGCGCGAACACCATGGCCGGGGCCGCGCCGAACTGACCACCAGGAGCCGCGCCGCGCCCGCCACCACGCGCCGCACCGTCCACCGCTGCCGCTGGGGGCACGCGCGTGATCTGTCCGCTCTCGACGTTGACGATGAAGATGCCGCCGCCATCGTTGTCGCCGGGGCCGCCGCGCCCGCCGCCCGGCGTCGGTGTTGAAACGGTGAGCGCCACGGAATGGCCTTCGGGCGCGGCCGTCGGCGCGCCGAGGGTCGTGCCGGGCACGGTCAACCGCCGCGCGCGTCGCGGGAGGCCGCTCCAGTCGATCCGCACGTCTGGCGGCGGAGCGTTTGCGCCGGCGACGCTACCTCTCCCGGCGTTCTGTCGCGCCGCGGCCTCGGCCGCAAGTCCCTGCGCTTCGTTGTCGATATCTCGATTCATCGGATCGCGCTCTTGGTCGCGCAGCGACAGCGCCCACAACGTCATGGTCGTTCCGATGCCGCCCTGCGTCGCGATGCCGTTGCTGAAGCCCTCGCTCGACGTGAACACGAGATAGCGGCCGTCGGCCGTCCAGACGGCGTTGTTCTCGCTGTACAGCAGGCCATCGTCTGACACATGACGCTCCTCGCCACCCGCAATCGGCGCGATGTACACGTGCGAGCGCAGCGTGCGATCCTGCTTCGAAAACGCAACCCATTTGCTGTCTGGTGAAACCGAGACCGATCCGATCCGGTTGATGTCGCTCGACGTGACCACGGCCGTCCTGCCGTCCGCGACGCTGTAGTTATAGAGCCTCTTGTCGGCAGCCGTGTAGAGCAGCGACTTCGAGTCTGGCGTCCACACGAGCGCGCCCTTTTCGTTGTCCAGGTCCGTAATCTTCTTCGGGGTCTTGCCTTCCGGATCCGTCAGCCAGATCTCGTCGCGGCCCGATTTGTCCGAGACATAGGCGATGTACTTGCCGTCGGCCGACCATTTCGGGAACTGATTCCGCGACGCCATACGGTCGGGCGCGACGCGTGTGATGTCCCCGCGCTCGGTCGCGATCGTCATGATCTGGCCACGCGCCGAGATCACGGCTCGCCGGCCGGAAGGCGAGATGTCGAACGAGTCCACTTCGTTGGTGATGGTCTCGAAATCCTCTTCGTTGTCCTTTTCGTCGGCCGCGATGTCGATCTTGATCTCGTTGGTCTTGCCGGAGGCTACGTCGAGCTTCCAGATGCCGAACAGCTCCTCGTACACGATCACTTTGCCGTCGCTCGACATTGACGGCCAGAACAGGTTGCCGTCCGGGTGGTGTGTCAGCTGCACGGGCTGACCACCCTTTGCCGGAATCTTGTAGATATTGTTGACGCTCTTGCGGACGTCGGCGCTGCCGGGCGCCACGTTCTTGTCGTTCGGGAGGGGATCGGCAACGAAGTAGATCGCGCCGTCGGCGCCCCACATCGGCCAGAAGCGGTTGTAGCGCTCGTCGGCGAGCAGCTTGGTGTACGTCTTCGCGCCCAGGTCAGCTACCCACAAGTCCGCCGCATAGCTGCCGCGGTAATGCTGCCGCGACCACGTCGCGGGATGCCGGTTGAAGACGAGCGACTTGCCGTCCGGCGAATAGTTGCCCCAGTATCCCCAATCGACGGGAAGCGCCTGCTCCTGTCCGCCGCTGACGGCGATCTGATACAGCGTCGCAACGTTCGGGAAGGCGCCGTCGCCGTGCGCGGCGCGGAACAGCACGTGCTGCGAATCGCGCGACCACCCCACGACATCGTCGCTGCCGGAGTGGAAGGTCAACCTGCGCGGCGTCCCGCCGGCGGCCGGCACGATGAAGACGTCGTTGTTGCCATACCGATTGGACGAGAACGCAATCCAGCGGCCATCCGGGGAGAAACGCGGGTAGATTTCACGCGCCCGGTTGTCGGTGAGCCGGAGAACGTTCGTGCCGTCTTCGTTCGCTACCCAGATGTCGCCCAGGTAGCTGAACGCGACCTTGCCGGCGTGATAGTCCGGATGGCGGGCCAGCCGAATCGGCGCGGCCGCCACTGACACCGCGGTGCCAAACACGAGCGCGAACCACGCTACGATTCGAACGGCCGGCGATTTCCCTGCCATACGCACCTCAATCCGGAAATCCTACAGTCTGCAATCAATCTGAACTCTGAAATCTGAGCTCTGAAATGTCACGGCTGCAGCCGTCTCCCCTTCATCAACACGTCGACGCCGTCGGGCCGGCCGTTCACGAAATCAACGCGGGTCAGCCCGTCGGGCGTTTGTCGAATCACCGCTGGAATCGACAGCCACGACAAGTACCAACCGCGCGGCAGCACGACCGAGTTGCGCGGCCGCCCGAGGCTTCGCTCGAACGTGAACTCGTCGCCTTCGAAGCGGTAGCTTTGCGGCGCCGTGTACGTCTCCGATAGGCGCAGGCGCACCGACTGACCTTTCTTGACCGGCGCGAAATGCGTGACGACCACCTGCTGGTCGGGCGCAACCTGATCGCCGCCGGCATCGATTCCTGCCGCCTTCATCTGCGTACCGGTCAGGATGTCGCCCTTCAGTGCTTCGCCGGTGTCGAGAATTTTCGCCGACGGACTGGAGACCACGCTGCCGGTGCGAACGACGTTCAGATACTTGTCCACGCCCTCGCGCGACTCCGTGTAGTCGTGGTAGAGGCTGAACGCGTGAGTGTCCGGCTGCTGGAGAAAATACACGATGTCGCGATCCTGATGGGCACGCTCCGTAAGTCGTGCGCGCTCCGTTGGACCTTGCGCCGGCGGTGCTTCCCAACTTCGTGCATTCGTCAGCGCGCGCGGCTTCGCTGAATCGCCAGTCGGCGCGCCGGGCCGGGCTTTGATGACGAGCGCGGCGGCCCCCGGCGCCTGGTTCATGAAGCTGACGCGAACGCGTCCATCGGGCTCCGACAACACCTGCGCGGGCACGTTGCATTCGACGAGATGGAAGCCCGCCGGGAGCACAACAGCAGCGCGACGGAGACCAATCGACCGGCTGAACACGATGGCGTCGGCTTCACGGTAGTAGCTCTTCGCGTCCTTGTAGGTCTTGACGATGCGGAGACGAGCCTGACCGCCATCGGCAGGCACTGGCCGCGCAAGCCGGATGTCGAGGTGGTCGTTCCGCAGTTCGAATTGGAGAGGCTCGCCCGTCATCAGGTCGATCACGCGATCGGGCCCGCCAACCGCCGCGGGCACGGATTGCAGGCCGCTGCCAATCCGGTCGTAGAACCTGGTCGCGCCGGCGGTCGTCACTGCGACCTCGTAGTCGGTCCGGAACGCGTTGGTCTCGGGCGCGAGCAGCTCGTATGTCGCGAACTCGTCCTGCACCGTTTGAGGAGGCGGAGCCTGAGCGGTCGGAGCCGTTGCGAGTGCCGTGATCAGCGCAACCGCCGAAATCTGAAATCCCGCCTTCGCTCGCAAGCCCTGCCCGCGAGCTCCGGCGAGGCTCGCCGAAGCGCCTTCGGCGCGGAGGCGGCTGAAGTCTGAAATCTGAACCGTCACGGTTTCCTCGTAAATGTCGCCGGCGCCGCGAACGCGCCCGGCGGCGTCTGCGCGAGCCAGCGCTTCAACTCCCCGGTCGTCGCGGTGATGACGGCGTTGCGGCGGTCGTCGATGGCCGTGCTCAGGCGGCCGAGCGTTTTTCGCGACATCGCGCGCATGAACCAGTCGTAGTCCAGCAGCGCCGCGTCCAACTCGTTGTCCTTGACGGCGACGCGGGCGACGGTGTGGACCGGCACGAGCAGGGGACCGGGATCCGCGCCGCGCATTTCCGTGAGGTCCAGGAATGTGGACGCGCCGATTTTCGTGAGGTTGCCCTGAAAGACGCGCGTGGCCGTGCGGTCCACGAACGTGATCTTGTAGGACCGCCACTCGCCGCGCTCGATCGTCGCGCGTGTGCCATCCTCACCGTTTTCCCACTGCCCGAGGAGCGCTTCTTCGAAGACCAGCGATTGATCGTCGTACGCAGGCTGCAGCGTGACCACCAGACAGCCGCTCATCGACACCGCGGCGGCAACGAGTGCTACATACGCGCGATACATGCGTGGCGCGAGTATAGCCCGCCGCGGGAGGCATTTCAGATGTCAGAGTTCAGATTTCAGATTGATTTGTAGATTCCTCGAATCGTGGATTCTGAAATCAATCTGAATTCTGAAATCTGAATTCTGAAATCCTCACGTCAGCTCACGATTGCGCGGGTCAGGAATCCAGATCCACGTGAAGGCCGCCAGCAGGAACGCCGCGCCGGCAATGGCGAATGCGGCGCCGAACCCGCTCGACTGCGCCACGGTTCCCACCGTGTAAGGGGCGGCTGCGCTCGCGATGCGACCGAAGTTGTAGCAGAAGCCTGCCGCCGTCGCGCGGATCGCGGTCGGATAGATGTCGGCGACCAGCGCGCCGAGGCCGCTGAAATAGCCGGTGCCGAAAAACGCGACGAACGGACCGAGCAGCAGCAGCGCCGTCGGCGCCCGGAGCACTCCGTAAATGGGCAGCAGGACCGCCGCCGCGATGAGGTAGAGCACGTAGGTACGCTTGCGTCCGATCGCATCGGCCATGAAGCCGAACGTCACGTAGCCGAACCACATCCCGGTCTGCATCGCGATCAGGAACAGCGACATCGTCGACGACGACAGACCGATCCCGCCCTGCTCCGGGGGGAGATTGAGGTACGCCGGCACCCAACCGTTCATCCCCCACCAGGCGAACAAGCAGCACGAATTCATCAGCGCAATGGCCACCGTCACCGGGGCGACGCCGGGACGGAACAGCGCGCTGAACCGGCCGCGCTCGGCGGGCGCCGCCGCCTGCCAGCTCGGCGGATCCTCGATGTGCCGCCGAATCCATAGTGTGAAGAGCGCCGGCAGCACGCCGACGAAGAACACGCCACGCCAGCCCCACAGCGGCATTGCGATCATGTTCACGAGTGCGGCCAGGCCGTAGCCAATCGCCCAGGCGCTCTGCACGAACGCGAGCGCCTTGCCGCGATGCCGCGCAGGGAAGGATTCCGAGACCAGCGCCGCCCCGGTCGCCCACTCGCCGCCCATGCCGATCCCGAGCAGCACGCGGAAGACGGCCAGCTGCAGCGCCGACTGGGCGAACCCGCACGCGGCCGTGAAGATCGAGTAGATCAGCACCGCCGCCATCAGCGCGCGCTTGCGTCCGAGCCGATCGGCAATCACGCCGAACGTGATCCCGCCCGCCGCTGCGGCCAGAAGCGTCACGGAATTGAGGATGCCGGCCGTCGCTCTCGACAGGTTGAGCGTTGGATCCTGGAGCAGCGACGCCAGGACGATCGAATAGAGCATGACGTCGAAGGAGTCGAGCATCCAGCCGAGCGAGGCGGCGATGAACGCACGGCGCCCGCGCAGGTCGGCTTCGCGCCACCACGCAAAAAGGCCGTCGCTGCCATGGCTGAGGGCTGAGGGCTGATGGCTGATCGCCGCTGGTGGATGGCTGACGGTCATTCCAGGCCGATCGCTTTCACCGTGACGCCGGCGGCTTCGAGGCCGGCGCGGATCTTCGCCGCGAGATCGTCCGACCCCGGCGTGTCGCCATGCACGCACATCGTGTCCGCTTCGAGCGGGACCACCGAGCCGTCGATGGCGACAACGGAATGCTCTTTTACCATGCGAATCGCGCGCGAGACGACCGCGTCCGCATCGTGGATCACGGAACCGGGCTTCCGCCGCGACGCCAGGGAGCCGTCGGGCTCGTAGGCGCGATCGGCAAACACTTCAGCGGCCACGCGCAATCCGGCGGCGCGGCCAGCTGTAAGGATTTCGGATCCCGGCAGACCGAACAGAATCAGCGACCGATCGATGGCCGCGACCGCTCGGGCGATTGCCGCCGACAGATCCGCATTGCGCACGGCCATGTTGAAGAGCGCGCCGTGCGGCTTCACATGCTGCACCGTGACGCCTTCCGCCGCCGCCACGCCCGCGACCGCGGCAACTTGATAGAGCACGAAGTCTTCGGCTTCCTTCGGGGTCACATTGATTTCCCGGCGGCCGAATCCGACGAGGTCGGGAAAACCCGGATGCGCGCCAACCGCCACACCGTGCGTCTTCGCCTGGCGGATCGTTTCGCGCAGCACCGAAGGGTCGCCCCCGTGGAAACCGGCGGCGATGTTGGCCGACGTGATCGATCGCATCAAGCCGGCGTCGTGACCGATGGTGTACACCCCGAAGGACTCGCCGACGTCGGAGTTGATGTCGATGCGCATGACGCGGGCCGATCTTAACGTATAACTACGCTGTGGATTTGACTGCCGGCAGTCAGATCGGCCCGTATCAGATTGAGGGACTCATCGGCGAAGGCGGCATGGGCAAGGTGTATCGGGCAATGGACACCAAGCTCAATCGCCCGGTCGCCATCAAGTTTCTCGCCCGACAGCTCGCGGACGCCTCCGCACGACGACGGTTTCAGCGCGAAGCGCAGATGGCGTCGTCGCTGAATCACCCTCATATTCTCACCGTCCACGACGCCGGCGAGTTCGAGGAGCATCAATACCTTGTCACGGAGCTCGTCGACGGCGGCACCCTCAAAGACTGGATGCACGCGGGCAGACGCGAGTGGCGCGACGTGCTCGAACTGCTGACCGGCGTCGCTGACGGGCTCGCCGCCGCACACCAGGCCGGCATCCTGCACCGCGACATCAAGCCCGACAACATCCTGATCACGAAGAGCGGCTACGCGAAGCTGGCGGACTTCGGGCTGGCGAAGGTTCACGACGCGAGCGGCAGCGATCCGACGCACACCGTTGCAGAACATCGCACGAAGCCCGGCGTCGTTCTCGGCACGGTCGCCTACATGTCGCCGGAGCAGACGACAGGCCATCCGCTCGACGCGCGCAGCGACATCTTCTCCTTCGGCCTGGTGCTCTACGAGGCCCTGGCAGGACGACGAGCGTACGTGGGCGCGTCGGACGTCGACGTGATGCACGCCATCCTGCATCGGTCGGCCCAGCCGCTGCCGGACCGCGTGCCGCTGCCGGTGCGCATGATCGTGGACAAGACGCTCGAGAAGAATCCAGCGGATCGCTTCCAGTCGATGGCCGACATGGTCGTCGATCTGCGGCGCGCAGCGCGGCAGAGCGAGGCACCGTCAGGTCCGCCTGAAGGCGGACCCCACGTACGCAGCAGAATGTCCGTGGGGTCCGGCTTTAGCCGGACCATTGCTGTCGCCGGCGTCGTGATCGCCGTCGCGGCCGCCGTCACGCTCTGGATCGCCCGCTCACGCGCTCCGGGCGCAGACGAGCCTCGGCGGCCCGTCCGCCTCGAGTTCGCGCAGCTCACTCATTTGGCCGACTCCGCGACGCAGCCCGCGTTGTCGCCTGACGGCCGCATGATGGCGTTCGTACGTGGCCCGGATTCGTTCATCGGTCCAGGGCAGATTTACATGCAGCTCCTGCCGTCCGGCGAGCCGGTGCAGCTCACCCACGACAGCCTGCTCAAGATGTCACCGCGCTTTTCGCCCGATGGCGCGCAAATCGCCTACACGGCGCTGAACGAGGCGGGTACCGACTGGAACACCTGGGTCGTGCCGGTTTTCGGCCGGCAGGAACCGCGGCTGCTGCTCGCCAACGCCGAGGGCCTGAACTGGATTCGCGAAAGACGTCCGGATGGCTCGCTACAGCCGCGCATCCTTTTTTCGGTCGCGACGGGACAGGGAATCACGATGTCGGTGGTAAGCGCCACGGAGAGCCGTGCGGACGAACGCACCGTGTACGTCCAGGACGGCATCATGGATCACTTCTCGTACCTGTCCCCCGACGGCACGCAGGTGCTCCTGGCCGAAATGGGGTTCAACGGCTGGCAGCCGTGCCGGCTCGTGCCGTACGACGGCTCCTCAAAGGGCCGGAAAATAGGCCCGCTGTCCGCGCAGTGCACCAGCGCCGCATGGTCGCCTGACGGCAAGTGGATGTACTTCACCGCCGACAACGGCAACGGGTTTCACATGTGGCGCCAGTCTTTTCCCGACGGAAACCCGGAACAGCTGACATTCGGCCCGACGGAAGAAGAGGGCATTGACTTCGCGGCCGATGGTCGTTCGTTTCTCACCTCGGCCGGCACGCGTCAGAGCACGCTGTGGGTGCGCGACGCGCGGGGCGATCGACAGGTCACATCCGATTCATACGCGTTTCTGCCGGCGTTCTCCCCCGACGGTAAGCGGCTGTACTTTCTGGTTCGAGCGACCGGAACGGGAAGCTACCACGAAGCCGAGGGTGCGCTCTGGATGCTGCATCTCGATTCCGGCGAGCGCCAGCGATTGTTGCCCGATTCGCTGATGCAGCATTACAGCGTGTCGCGAGACGGCCAGCGTGTCGTGTTCGCCGCCAACGACCGGAGCGGCCGCGGCGCCGTGTGGATTGCGGCGCTCGACGGCCGGACCGCGCCGCGGTCGATCGCGACGGGTCACGCGCTCCACGCCTTCTTCGGGGCCGGACGCGACGTCTTTTTTGCCGCCCAGGAGCACGACACCACCGCGATCTACCGCGTGCAGGATGACGGCACCGGTCTGCAGAAGCTCGCGCTGCCGCATCCCGTTTTCCTTCTGTACGGCGTGTCGCCGGATGGCCAGCACATTGCGGCGTGGGCGAACGGTCTCACCGAGGACACCGCCAACGCGGTCATCGTGTATTCGGTCCGCGACGGAACGCCGACGATCGTGTCCAAGACGGGAGGGTTTCGGGGCGACGTACCGTTCCTCAGCTGGTCGGCGGACGGCGCGTTCGTGTACTTCACGATCTGGGCGCAGGCGATGTTTGCCGTGCCGCTGCGGCGCGGCGAGACTCTGCCACGACTCCCGCCGGACGGCATTCAGACCGCGAAAGACGCCGCGGATTTATCGGGGGCCCGAAAATTGCCGGTGCCCGAAGCCTTCATCGGTCCCGACCCGTCGGTCTACGCGTACGCGAAGCTCACCGCGCAGCGGAACATTTTCCGCGTGACACTGCCGTAACGCCGGACCCTACACCCGACCACTCGCGCACCAGCCCACCTGCCTTCGACTAGTTGATTCACTAGGGGTACTTTGCTTCAGTTCGCTTTCAAAACGAGTCGAGCATGTAGATCTTTCGCACCACGTCGCATGCGTTCCATGTGCAGCCACGGATTGCGATCGCCCTCATGACGCGTCGTAGGGAACAGCTCTCACGCGCACGTACTGTGTTCCGAACAACTTGCGTAGGTCGTTCAGCACTGGACCGACGCGTGTGTGACGCCGCGATGACGGCACCGGATCTCGTCCATTCGGCTTCGAACACGTGTGGCGCACTGGTATCCAGGTTGCTCGTGAACCCTCGTTCACGATCAAGATCATGCGGGTAACGCTCGAGCGGGCAGCCCACCTCCGATCTGCGATCGCACCGCCAGAGTTCGAGGCCACAGCGTTACACACGCGGTAAGCGTGAGACCGCGAGCGCGCGGCCGCGCGCAACGGGCCGATGACCTTCGGCGTCACGAGAGCGTCGTGAACGACCGCGAAACTCCGACCGACGACAACTGTGTCTTGACCGAAGGAGGTCACATGGGTGGAAATGTGCTCGGGCTCGGAATACCGGCGACGCCGCTCTTGTCGCTACAGAATCCCTGGAGTCTGTCGCCGTACGGCGTTCAGGGAATCGGCATCAGTCCGTTCGGCGCATCGCACGCATACGGGCAGCAGCCCGTCCAGCAGATCCTGCAGTTCCTCCAGGCGGTACCTCAACAGCTTCAGCACCTCCAGCAGCTGCAGTACCAGCAGCTCCAGTTGCTGCAACAGCTCCAGCAACTCGTCCAGATCGTTCCCGCCCAGCTGCAGCAGCTGATCCAGTTCGCCCCTCAACAGACGCAGCAACCGTTCAACCAGCTCGCCGCCGGCTTTCCAGTGGGCGCGCCCTGGGGCATCTCGCCTCAGATCTTCGGCGCGCAGCCGGGCCACGTGATGTGAGCGATCCGTCGTAAACATGATCTGCGGTCGGCGCCCGCCGGCTGGCCGCAGGTCGACAGGCTGCGACACGGCGCCAAAATCGGAATCATGAGGAGACACCCATGGCAGAGCCGCTATTCGGATCGATGCCGCAACTCTGGCCGGCGATCCCCGTGCAAGCATTCGGCTATCTCCACCCCGCCCTATCAGCCGGCAAGCTCCCGTTCGGCGCGGCGTCCGCCGGTATGATGTCGGGCCTGTCGACGCCGTTCACGAACGCTGTGGCCGGCCCACCGCAAGGGTCGCCGGCTGACGCCGCGGCCTGGCCCGCGAATGGCGTGCCTCCGAATCAGGTCGGAGCCGGCGTGCCCGTGTTCACGGGGACCGAGATCGCGGTCGGCATTCCGCCGCAAGCGCTGCTCGCGGCGGTTGCCGTTCGCCGCGGTCAGCCGATGGGGCCGACCAACGATCAGGAAACCGAAGACTTCATCTGCGATGCGCTCGATCTGCTGTCGGGCGCCAATGACGTCGAAGTCCGCTGCGAGGCGGGACGGGCGATTTTCACCGGCACCGTGCCGCACAAGCGGCTCAAGCGCGACGTGGGCGAGATCGCGTGGGCGATCCCCAGCGTCAACGACGTGCAGAACACGGTGACGATTGCCGCACGGCGCCGCGCGCGCGGCCCCGCCCGCGAGGCCGATGCGCCGGCGGGCGTGCCGGGCCGCAAACCGGCGTAGACCGATTACTCGTCGCGGACACGACAACGAGCTCAACCGCGGGAGAATGCCGCCTATTTGCCGTTGTCCGCTGTCGTCGTTTTTTCCGCGTCCGCCTTCGGCGGCTTGGGCGGGCGCGGCCGATTGACGGTGAGGCTGATGCCGCCCCAGAACTGATCGACTTTCCGCTCGACCTCGTGGCGGCCCTGCACGAGGTACTCGAGGATCGCCTTGTCCCACTGTAGACCGGCGTTCGCGACGAGCTTCATCCAGTCGCCGCGCGCGGTCTCGTCTGGCGCCTCGGTGACGCCTTCCCAGATCGTGACGTTCGGATTCCTCGTCATGAAATCGTTCGCCTGGGGATTCGCGCGCGCGCCCTTGATCGACTTGTAGATCAGCACCCCGTTGGTGAAATCGAGCTTGAAGTTCTTCTGATCGAAATCGAAGCTGTAGCGCCTGTAGCGATCGTAGGCGCGCTCGTTCAGGGCGACGGTGTCTGCCGACGCTTTGGTGTACTCGGTGATCATGGAGAGCAGCTTCATCTGCTCGTCCTTGTGCCGCGGATAGCGCGGATCGTCGAGCCAGGCAAACCCCGGCATCCACCACCCGCGCATCGTCCAGTAGTCGCGCGTCTCGACCGCCCGGGTGCGCACCCAGGCCGCGTACTCCGAGAAGAGCTGCACCCATTCGTGCGACGGGTAGCCGTGCGGGTTGAGGAAGATGTCAGGCAGCCACGTGCGCCAGATCTTCGGCCGGATGCCGCTCTCCGGATAAATCGGGTCGTTCTCCCACTGCGCGCTCGTCACGTCCACGCCCAGCGCACCCAGATATCCCGCGTGCAGCATGTAGGTCGGATTGATCTTCTGCAGGTCGTAGGCGAGTTGCGCGCCGTCGGCGTTCGTGATCGGGTGGATCACGACGTTGACCTTGTTCAACTTCTCCCGATAGACGGGATCTGTCAGCAGCAGCTCCGCCATCCGCAGGACGTGGCTCGTGGACGACACCTCGTTCGCATGCTGGCGCGCCGAGTACACGACCGTCGGCTTCAGCGCCGTCTGCTTGGCCTGCGACCAGTGCGAGGCCGTGACGGGCGGCATGAGATCCATGGCCCACACGTCTTTGCCGAGATAGCTCTCGCCCACCTTGTAGACCGTCGCCTCCTTGAACGCCGACATCTTTGCCAGGATGGCGTAGGCCTCGGGCGGAGGAATCGGCGTGTCCCACTGCACGAGCGGACCGGCATCCGGGCCGGTGCCGATTCGCGTGGGCGTCTGCGGCGCCGCCGCGGTCTTGATGTCCGGAAACGGCCTGGGCGATCCGTTGCTGTCGAGAGTCGCGACGGTTTCCGTTCCCGCCTTGCTCTCGTGCTCCCAGCCGATCGTCAGGCGCACCCCGCTCAGATCGTGGTAGGCGAGAGCATCGCGGTACAGGCCGGCGGCGTGAAGCTGCGCCAGATTGTCAGCGACTGCGCTCACCTGCTCCGCCGAAATCATCGTCCGATCGACGCGCTCCTCGGAGGTGCGCATGACGAGCGCGTCGCGCTCGTCGCGTTCGGTGTCGACCTTGATCCGGACGTCGAGACGCTCGATCCCATCCCGCCCGGCGCGAACCGCGGCCGCCAGCGTTTGCGGCCGCTCGACGGCGATTTTCGGCAGGTCGAGCCGCAGCTCGCCGCGACGGCCGTTCCGTTCCACGTACTCGACAACGACAGATGGACGCGGAGCGTCGAAGCCGGTCACGGAAATCTTCGCGCGGCCCGGTTTTCCGTCCGACGTCGGGTGCATCACGGGGATGATGCGACCTGGATACGCGAGCCCTGCACCTCGTGTGAAGCGGCCCATCACATCGAAGAAGTGAATCGTGTTGAAGTAGATCTCCTCGTGGATCGCCTCCAGGGACGAGACCTGCTCCTGATCGACCGGCAAACGGTACTCGGGTTCGCTGAGCGTCAGGTCGACGTTCAGCTCGCCAAAAAACGGCGCGTCCTCGGCGCGCGGCTTGCCCTTGCCCATCGCCATCACGTGGTCGTAGAGCGCGGGCAGCGTCTTGGATTGGAAGACATCCCAGAAACGCTCGAGATCCGTGACCACACGCTCGTTGACGACGGAGCGGCCCGCAATCTCCGCCTTGATCCACCCGGTCGTGACCCGCACCTTCTCGTAGTCGGGGAATCGATCGAAGAAGGCGCGCTCGATCACGGCCGGCTCGAACGTGCGCTTGAACAGCTCGGAGCCGTCGCGCGCGTTCGCCACGACTTCATAGGTCGGGGATCCGATCGGTGTCATCTCGAACCGAATCTTGCCGCGGTCGAGTCGCAGCTCGGTCGCGAGAATCTCGTCGATCGGGTAGAGCTCGAGCAGCCAGCGCGTCGGCACGAACATCCCCTGCTGCTTCCAGCCGGCGGGCGGACCGATCTCCGCAAACTTGATGGTGATGCGATCCACCGTCCGGCCGGCGAGGGCCGGGCGTACGACGTCGTACAGCCAGTGATACCCCTGCTTGTACGCCGACAGGATCGAGATGGTCGTGTTCTTGTCGTCCGCGCCGGCCTTGACGAGCTCCGCACGCGCTTCCTGTTCGATTCGCGCCCGGACTTCCGGCGGCTCGCTCAGCCGCGCTTCGAGGGCCACCGGCAGACGTTTCTTCGGCTTGAGGCCGGGCAACACGCTCTTGCGAAGCTTCGCCCAGAACTCGTCAACCTCCGAAGGAATCGAGAGATCGTCGGTGATGAGCGGCCTGGCTTTCTGCACGTCGAGGTTCTGCACGCTCACGTCCACGGCCGCGGCGATCGAGGTGGACGCTCGCTTCGTGACCAGCGCCGCCAGCCCTTCGTCCGCCTTCTCGACGAACACCCGCACGCGCGCCGACGCCAGGTCCTTGCCGCGCAGCTTCTCCGCCAGCTTGTCGATCTTGTAGAGCGCCATCGCGGCCTGGCCCGCCGGCGATCGGCCAGCTACGAATCTCCTGAGGTCGTCTTCGACATCGTCCAGCGTCGTGCGGTCCTTGCCCCTGGCCCAGATGTGCGGCAGCCGCTCGGCGAGCTGCACGAGCGCGCGATCGACGCCGGCTGCGTCGCCGCCCGTGACGATCAGCGCCGACTTCTCGCCGAACGCTTTCTTGACGATCTGGATCAGCCCTTCGCCCGGCGCGAGCGTCGGGCGTTCCCACTTCCGAGCCTCGCTCAACTGATCGAGCAGCGGATGCGACACACCAATCACCACCAGAATCGGCTCGCTCTCGGGTGCGGCGATGCTCTTGGGCGGCTTCGCGATCGGCAGCGCGATGCCGGTGGATTCCAGGCCCAGCCGCGCAGCCAGATCCACAACGCCGGCCGTTCCGTCGCCGTCAGGGGTGAGGAGGACGTCGATGCGATCTGGAATCAGATTGTTGTCGGAATCGGCGAGGGCGCCTTCGTTTGCGTAGAACGTGGAGAGATCGAAGTTGTCCTTCGCGCCACCGCCGGGTCGTCGCGCCGGCGGCTGTGTGGATGGCGCCGCGTCGGCCACCAACGCCGCGGCCCGCGGAATGTCCACCGTCGACACCGATGTGCCGGCGCCGCGGACTCGGACCCGCACCGATCGGGTGTTCGGATACGACAGCGGCCTTTTCGCGTCGCGACCACCGATCGCCACCATCTGGTTCAGCGCCACCTGCGCCTTGATGACATCTCCCGCCGACGCCAGCCACAGGTCCACGACGACGCGCTCCGCGCCATCGGTGTTGTGCTTGACGAAGATTGCCGTCGCCACGGAGGCGCTGGCACTGATGGACTTCGTGCTCAGAAATTCCTTCACATCCTCGGCGATCTTGTCGGTCGTGGGTCCTTTCTGATCCCAGACGAACGGCAGACGGCCGGCCAGGCTGAGGGCCGCCGCGGCCACGCCGTTGTCGTCGCCGCCGAGGACGGCGAGCGCGAGCTGGTCGCCGGCTGAAAACGCGGCGACGAGGCCATCGCCGGCTTTGAGCGGCGCGCCACCGAGGAGGGAATCGACGGTGACGCCGGCGCCGCTGAGCGATTTCACGCCGACGAAGACCGTCACCTCGTCGGTCCGGCTAAGGCCGGACCCCACGACGATTTCCTGGCTGGCGTTCGGCCTACTTTCCGTCGTGGCGTTCGGCTGACTCTCTTTCGTGGGGTCCGGCTTTAGCCGGACCATCGGAAGGTCCATGGCGGACGTTTCGAAACCGAGCCGGGCGGCGATGTCGGCGGCTGCCGACAACTCTCCGGCGGTCGGCTGCTCCGCCAACGCCACGCGCGCGTTGACGAAGTCGACCAGGCTGTCGCCGTTGCGATCCTGAAAGACGAGACCCGGCTTGAAGAACTCGCTGAGGGCCGCACGCGGCGGCGCGGTCTGCGTGTGACCGACTGCGCCGCCGAGTGCCGCGAAAAGAACGACGGGAATTGCGCGCTTCACGTTAACGTTAGAACTGGAATCGCACGGCAAACTCCGCCTGCCGCGATGGCGCGTTGATGTTCCCCAGGAGCGACGTGCTCGTGCCAAACAGGGGCCGGCCGCTCGCCACGTCGTTGCCGGCACCGATGTTGTTGCTGGGTGTCGCGAAATTCGCGCGATCGAAGATGTTGAACAGCTGTGCGATGAACTCGGCCCGCGACGTACCGATCCGGAAGAACTTCGAGAATCGCAGATCGAGGTTCGCGAACCCGGGACAGTCGACCGCCGACACCGACGTCAGGCTTCGCGCGGTCCGAAAGCCGTTGATCGCTGCGAGATTGAGATCCCGACATCCCGATCCGGGCAGGACGCCAGGCGGAAGATCCCCGGTCAGGGTGTCGTTGTTCAAGTCGCCCGCAGAGCTCGACGGGCTGAACGGCAGGCTCGATCGGAAATCGCCGATGGCCGACACCTGCATGTCGAGCGGGAGTGCGACGATGCCGCTGACGACCAGCCGATGGCGCCGATCGGCGGCGCCGGCGCGGCGCAGCTTCGAGTAGCCGTACACGTCCTGGCGCGTGCCGATGACATTGTCGTCCTCGGACTTGCTCAGCGTGTACGACATCAGCGCCTGATAACGCCTCGACATCCGCTTCTCGACCTTGACCAGGAGAGCCTTGTAATAGTTGTCCGCGGTCGGCTGCCAGAAGTTCACGCGCACGAACGGCGAGTACGGACGCACGCGCGTCGTCTGATTGGGCAGATTGATCTCGACGGTGTCCCGGTCGCCGTAGCGGCGGACGTCGGTGTAATCGGCCGTCAGTGCGATATCCGCGGTGAGGCGCTGGCTCACGCCGGCGTTGTACTGATGCGCGTACATGTTGATCTGCGCGTTGCTGCCAACGGTCACCGTCGGCGGCGTCGCGCTCAAGAACGCTTCGCGAGACCGGCCGCCGAACGGGTCTGGAAACGCCGGGCTCAAAATCGTGATCGATTTGGCTTGCGGCCAGGTGAGCTCCCCGAAGTTCTGCAGCGTCCGCATGTTGTCGTAGAACAACCCGTACGCGGCGTGAATATTCGTCACGCCGTTGTTGGCCGGGTCCCACGCCACGCCGACGCGCGGGCCGAAGTTGTTGGTGTCACCCCGGCCCGGCCGCGGCTGCGGGAAGACCGACACGTCGAAGGGGAACGTCCCGTCGCGCCCCAGCTTGTCCTGGATGCTCGAGAGCAGTTCGGGCACGTTCTCGTTGAACGAGCCGAACTGGACGTCGTAGCGGAGGCCGAGGTTGAACGTCAGCCCCTGCGCCAACTGCCAGTCGTCCTGAACGTAGGCGGCGAAAATCTTGACCGGGATGTCCGCGTACGTCGGCAGCGAGTTGGTGTACTGCGTCGGCCATGTCGTCCGATCGTTCGCGTCGTAGGGGACATCCTTCGGGAACGTCCAGCTGCCGAGCGGGGAACCGGTGTTGTCGCCCTCGAACGGCACGAAGCTGAAGTCGAACCCCGCCTTCCACTGATGCGTGCCGCCGAAGCTCCGCATCAAGTACGAAATATCGTCCTTCACCTCCCATCGATCTTCGGGCCCCATCTGCGCGTTGCCGCAGCCGCCGACCTGAATCGAGGGAAAGCTGAACACCGGCTGGCAGTACGGCAGCCTGGCCGTGAAATCGCCGGGCGCCCAGTCGCCGTGGCTGTACGGCGGCGACACTTCGTACTTGGCATACGCGTACTGGAAGCGGAAGTCGTTGAGCATCCGATCGCTCAGCACGGCGGAATGCCCCACGACGGCCGATTTCCGTGGCACGGAAAAGTCGAAGCTGGCGCTCGGCGTGGTGCGGCCGCCGGCGGTGATGATCGGGCGGTACTCGTCTTCGGCGCCGTAGCGGAAGAACAGGCTCTGCCTCGACGACAGCTGGTGGTTGATCTTCACGTTGTAGGTCCACCGTTCCTGCGCGCTCTTGAACGTGCCTTCGTATTGCGGCCACAGACCGCGGGCGTTCACCGTGAAGAACTGGTTCTCGTTGGTGCCTTCGTAGGCGAAGAAGTAATGCGTCTTGTCCTTGACGAGCGGTCCGCCGATCGTGCCGCCGTACTGATAACGCCGGTAGTCCGGTTTCGTCGTCTGAAAGAACTCCTTGGCGGTAATCGACCCGTCGCGGAAGAACAGCAGGCCCGATCCGTGCAGCTGATTGGTGCCCGACTTGGTGACCACGGAGACGACGCCGCCCGTCGCCAGGCCGTATTCGGCCTTGTAAGTCGAGGTCGACACCTTGAACTCCTGGATGGCATCCATCGCGAAGTTCTGGCGCGGCTCGCCCATCTCCGCCCAGGTGTTGTTCACGCCATCGACGATGAAGCCGTTGGAATACTCGCGCGTGCCGGCGCCCACGTTGACGTTGCCGCGGTAGAACTGACCGCGGATGTTGTCCTGCGAGGTGCCGGGCGTGAGCATGGCCAAATCGATCCACCGTCTGGATGCGACCGGCAGGTCCTGAATCTGCTGGGTCGAGACCGACGTCGACACATCGGACTTCGTGATGTCGACGATCGGCGACTCGCCGGTCACGGTGACCGTTTCCGACAGCGCCGCCGGCTTCAACGTGAAGTTGATGGTCGCGGTCTGATCGATGATGAGGACGATGTCGGGCCGGCTTTCGCTGCTGAAACCGCTCAGCTCGGTCGTCACCGAGTAGCGACCCGGGGGCAATGACGGCGCATGATATTCGCCGCTGGCTTCGGTGATGGCCACGCGCGTGAAGCCGGTCTCGACGTTGCGCGCGGTGATCGTGACGCCGGGAATCACGGCGCCACTCGAGTCCTTGACAACGCCCGCGATCTGAGCGTTCTGCGCGAACGCCGGTGTGGCGCAGACGCCGAGCCACACCATCACGACTGCCGCGCCGATCGACCAATTGCGCATCACTCGTCTCCTCGTGGAAGTCCTCATTCGGCTGTCGATCACTGTCCGCCCGTCGACGTCGTCAGGCGCGCCGGCTGGCCTTTGCCGGGGCGGACCGGCCGCACGCGCAGCACGGTCAGGGAGACGCCGTCCTGGGGCGCCGCTTCCTCGATCCGATCGAAATCATACTCTCCGTCGCGCAGGTACTTGACGCTTGCCATCAGATACGAGAAGCCCGCCTTCGCGACGAGATTCAGCCATTCTCCCTGCGCGGTTTCATCGGGCGCCTCCGTGCCGCCGCTGAAAAACGTCACCTGGGGCCACTGATTCATCGTCGCCCGAGCCAGCGGCTGTCCCCCGCGCGGGGCCGCCATGCGGCGGGATCCGCGCGGCTCGCCCGTTTCCAGATCGCTGTAGTAGATGGCGGTGTCCTTGTAGATCTCCTGACCGTACACGAACGGTCCGAACCCGTAGCCCCAGCGGCGGTAGCGCGCCTGCGTCGTCACGTTCATCGTGTGGACGTCCCCGTTCGAGTTGATCTCGCGGGCGATCGCGTCGCGCAGGGCGTCCGTGGCCTGCGCCATTTCCGGGTAGCGCGGATCGCGGACGCCGCCGATCGTCGTGTACCAGCCGCGCGACGACCAGTAGATCCGGAACTGCGGCGGCACGTACCCCGAGAACTGCTCGACCCATTCGTGCGACGGGTAGCCGTGCGGGTTGAGATAGATGTCGGGGAGCCACTCGCGCCAGATTTTTCCGCGGACCTGCGCTTCGGGGAGCAGGCCCGCCGCGGCGCCGCTCCCCACGTCCTGCCCGAGCGCGCTGTAGCGGCCGGCATGCAGCATGTGCGTCGGGGTCAGCTTGGCCAGATCGAAGGCCATCTGCGCGCCGTCGGGATTCTCCACCGGGTGCAGTACGACGTTGACCTTCTTGAGAATCGGCTTGTAGGCCGCGTCCGTGACCAGCAGCTCCGCCAGTCTGAGGATGTGGCTCGTGGACGACACCTCGTTCGCGTGCTGCCGGCCCGTGATGAAGATCGTCGGCTTGTAGGCCGTGGCCTTTGCTCTCGACACGAGCTCGCTCGGCGAGGGCAGCGTGAGCTCGAGGACCGACGTATCGCGGCCGCGATACGAACGGCCCGCCTTGTAGGCCTTCACTTCCGGAAATGCGGCGAGCTTCCGGACGATCTCCTCCGATTCGTCCGGACCGATGACGTGGTCCCAGGTCACGATCGGCGTGGCCGGCTTCGCCGCAGGTGCTTGGGCGCCGGAGCGGCCCGGCGAAGGCGACCGCACGTTCGACGGCGGCGCCGACCCCGTCGACGCGATCGCATGGCGGGCGCGCGCCTCCTTCGTGGCCACCGTCAGGGCGATCCGATCGACATGGTCGTACGACAGCTCGGTCTTGTAGAGCCCGGCGCCATGCAGCCGGACGAGGTTGTCGATTGCATCGGCGGCTCGAATCGCCTCGCGGTCGTCCTTCGGCTCCGTGTGGAGCTCGATTTCGCTGACGCGATCGCGGCTGACGATGGTCCGCATCACGAGCGGCGCGGACGTGTCGATCCGCGTCAGCTCGCGGCTGAGTGTGGTGGGCTGCGCGGCGTCCTTTTCCTTGTAGCCGATGTCGATGCGCGCGCGCGGTGCCGCGTTGCCGGCGTACAAGATGCGCGCGGACGGCGCTTGGCCTTCGCGCGACGGATGAATGATCGGGAACACCTTGCCGGGCGCCGCCAGTCGCGGGTTGCCGGTCGTATTCCGGCCGATCGCATTGAAGAAATCGAGCGTGACGAAGTAGAGGTCCTCGTGCAGCGACTCGAGCGCCGACACCTGCTCCTCGTCGATGCCGATCCGGAAATCGGGCTCGCTCATCCACACTTCGATGTCGAGATCGCGGTGGAATGGCTGTTTGTCGGCGGTGGGACGGTTGCCCGTGATCTTCATCACGTTGTCGTAGATCCGCGGCAGCGCCTTGCCCTGCCAGATGTCCCAGAAGCGCTCCGGATCGGTGGCGATGCGGGCATCCACAGCCGGCTGCCCATCCACGGTCGCCGCGATCCAGCCTGTCGTCACTTTCACGCGAGACCAGCCAGGGAACTTCTCGAGGTATTCACGCTCGACGACTTTCGGGCTGAACGTGTTCCGGTAGACGACCTGCCCGGCCGCGTTCGTCGCCTCCAGCGCGTAGATGTCCTTGGGATCATCGACGAGCTCCATGCCGAACACGGCCTTCGGAATGCCGAGCTGACGCTCGAAAAACTCGTCGGCCGGGTAGAGCTCGTGTATCCACCGCGTCGGGACTTCGTAGAAGCGGTAACTCTTCGTCAGGTCCGGGTTGTTCGAGGCGATCTTGAGAGCGACCGCTCGCGCGCCCTTGCCTTTCAGCTCCGGGATGACGACTTCGGTCAGCCAGAGGAACCCTTGCTTGTACGCCGACAACACCCGAACGCGCGGGTTTCTCGCGCCGGCCCTGGTCAGCTCCTCGCGAACCTGGTCGGCGAGGCTCTTGCGGAACTCCGGCGACTCGCTCAGCCGCGTCTCGACCTCCACGTTCGAGCCGCTCTTGACCTTCGGCAGCACGTCGCTGCGGAATTTCGTCCAGAACTCGTCGACCTCCCATGGGATTTCGAGCTGGTCCTCGAAAACGGTGACGGGATCGGTGATGCCCTGGCTTTCGACTTTCACCGCGGCGGTCTTGAGCGATGCCTTGATGTGCTGCGCGAGAAACTGGTCGAACGCGGCGTTGCCCTGCTCGAGGAAGACCTTCGCCTCGAACGATTCGACGGTCCTTCCCTCGAGCCGCTTCAGCGCGTCGTCGACTTCGCGCAGCGCAAGGCTCGCGTGCGAGCCGCCCGTTTTCGCGGCGAGAAAATCGGCGGCCTGCGCGGTGAGATCGTCGAGCCTGAACGAGCCGCGCACGATATCCCACAAGTACGGAACGCGGCGGGCGAGGTACATCGCCGCGGCATCGGTGCCGGCGGCATCGGCGCCGGCCACGACCGTTGCCGTCGGCGCCCCGAACGCCTTGGGCACAACCTGAATTGCGCCTTCGCCCGGCTTCAAGTCGTCGAGGCGCACTTTTCCGAGCTTCACGAGCTGCTGGACGAGATCGTTCGAGCGACCGACGAGAATCGGGTTCGGTTCACCGGCCGCGTTCGTGATCTTGCGCGCGTTGCGCGCGAGCGGCAGCGTGACGCCGGTGGCCTCGAGACCGAGTCGCGTCGCGATGTGCGCGGCGCCGAGCGAATCGACCGGGTCACCAACGACGATGGCCGTCTCGAGTCGATCGGGGATGAGGTCGACGTAGGTGTCGCCGAACCAGCCGTCGATCGAGTAGGCCGTCGAGAGATCGAACGTTTTTGGAGGAATCGGCGCGGGCGCGTTGCCGAAGAACCCACCGCCCGTATCACCGGTGGCGCCTTCGGCGGCAGCGGGCGGTTGGGCGGCCGCGGGCGGCGTGTCGCCCGCCGTGGTCTCAGCGCTCGCCGGCGCGTCGGCACCAGGTGTCGGCGATGGCGATGGTGCGCCGCCTCGACCCTGGCCTCCGCCAGCGCCCTGGCCCGAGCTCGCCGCGAGGCCACGCCCGCCGCGGCCGGCACCATCGATCGGCGGCGTCAACGTCCGCGCGTTGAGACCCGGCCGGCGCACCACCGCGGAGCCGTGCTGCTTGCCGCCCGCCCAGACTTCGATTTCGGTGGAAGCGGCGTTCGCATAGCTCAGGATTTCCGGTTCGAGCCCGCGCCGGTGCGCGAGATCGAGCTGCTCGATCGCGTGAACGGCCTTCGCCGCTTCGGCGGCCGGCACGTCGACGCGTTCGATCAGCTTCGCCACGCCGCGGCGATCGCTGTCGACGATGACGGCGGACACGCCGCGCGACGTGGCGGTCACACCGTTCGACTTCAGATACCGAATCGTCTGGGTTTCGACTTGCCCGACGCGCGCCCCGGTGGGCCCCCAGATCCGCGGCAGATAGGCGCTCAGCTCGTTCGCCGCGTTCAACGTTCCTTCATCGTCGCCGCCGATGACCACGACGCCGTCGGCGCCTCCGAGCGGAGATGTCACCACGGCGACGAGGCCTTGACCCGGCTTGAGCGTCTCGAGGCGGAGCGCTCCCCGATCGATGAGCGGCTTCACGAGCGCATTGCCGCGCCCGACGAGAATCGGCATCGCGATCGACGCCGGCTGCGAGACCTCGTGCGCCCGCACGACGAGCGGCAGGGTCAGCGCAGTCGTTTCGAATCCCAGGCGGCCCGCGATGTTGGCCGCGCCCTGCACGTCTTCGACCGCGGGTTCGTCGGGCACGATTACGCGCGCGGCGACCGAATCGGCGAGGCCATCGCCGTTGGTGTCTCGCACGGCGCCGGTCGTTATGTCGTAGAGCGAAGCCAGACTGCGCAGGTTCTGCCGCTGGGCCGACACGCGGCCAACGGAAGGACCGGACAGCAGCGCACCGGCGCCAACGAGCGAGGTGACGAGCAGAAACGTGCGCTTCATCGTGAGGTCCTCCGACGAGTGTCGAAGTATCGGTGTGCGGGCGATTCTAGCCCGGTTCGGCGCGGGGAAATCAGGGGTCAGACCCCGATTACAAGCGATGACAAGGCGCGGGGACGGGGGGAGCTGGCGGAGACGCATGCGGGGCAAAAAACAAAAGGGCATCGCGTCATTGCGATGCCCCTCTGCCCCCACTAATCTGGCTCCCCCAGCATTCACGGCGCCCTGCCGTAATCAGACCAGCGAGATCCCATGTAAAGGCAAGCGGCGTACCCGGTGCTTTTCTTCGGAAAACGTGGAGTTCGTCGCGAAGGAGGGCCGGCGAGGGCGATCCCTTTTTGAACACGAGTTACAGAACGGGCAGCGCGTTCCCCAGCGCGGCGAGCGTCGGATGCCGGCTGTCGCGCAGCGAGAGCTGCGGCTCCCGCGTCGGCCACTCGATGCCAATCGCGGGATCGTTCCAGGCAATGCCGATCTCGCTTGCAGCGTTGTACACCTCCGTGCACTTGTATTCCACCTGCGCGATCGGACTGATGACGCTGAAGCCGTGCGCGAATCCCGGCGGCACGTAGACCTGACGGAAGCTGTCGGCCGTCAGCGTGACGGCGACCCATTTCCCGAACGTGGGGGAGCCGCGCCTGACGTCGACGGCGACGTCGAAGATCTCGCCTTCGACCACCTGAATCAACTTGCCCTGTGGACGCTGGAGCTGCAAGTGCAGTCCGCGCAGCGCGCCGGCCGTCGACCGCGAACGGTTGTCCTGCACGAAGGGCGCGGCAATGCCGTGCTCGCGGTAGCGATCCAGGTGATAGGTCTCGACGAAGAATCCGCGGTCGTCACGGTGCACGACCGGCTCGATGACGACAACGCCCGGCAGATCGGTCGGAATCACGCGCATTGCCGTGGACTGGTTACGAATCGGATTCGAGGAGCCCCACGATGTATTGCCCGTAGGCGCTCGACTCCATGCCCCGCGCCAGCCGGGCGAGATCGTCCCTCGTGATGTACCCCATGCGGTACGCGATCTCCTCGAGGCAGGCGACCATCAGGCCCTGCCGCTCTTCGACGGCGTGGATATAGTTGGCGGCCTGCATCAGCGAATCGTGCGTGCCCGTGTCGAGCCAGGCAATCCCGCGGGGCAGCCTCTCGACGAGCAGCTCGCCGCGTTCGAGGTAGGCGCGGTTCACGTCGGTAATTTCCAGTTCGCCACGCGGCGACGGCTTCAAGCCGGCCGCAATGTCGAGGACGGCATTGTCGTAGAAATACAGACCCGTCACGGCGTACGACGATTTCGGGTTCGGGGGCTTCTCCTCGAGGCTGACGGCACGGCCGTCGGCGCCGAATTCGACGACGCCGTAGCGTTCGGGATCGCGGACCTGGTACCCGAACACCGTCGCGCCCGTCTCGCGGGCCGCCGCCGCGCGCAGGTAGTCGGTGAAATGAGCGCCGTAGAAGATGTTGTCGCCGAGCGCGAGCGTGACGCGATCAGCGCCCACGAACTCCCGCCCGATGATGAACGCCTGCGCGAGGCCGTCGGGTCGCGCCTGTTCCGCGTACTGAATCTGCAGCCCGATGTCGCTGCCGTCGCCGAGCAGGCGTTTGAATCCGTCCTGCTCGTGGGGCGTGGTGATCACCAGCACCTGCCGGATGCCCGCCAGCATCAACGTGGACAGCGGGTAATACACCATCGGCTTGTTGTAGATGGGGACGAGCTGCTTGCTGACGGCAAGCGTCAGCGGATGGAGTCGAGACCCCGAGCCGCCGGCGAGGATGATGCCCTTCAGCACGCAGAACAAATGCAACCACGAAAACACGAAAACACGAAACTAAACTTTTCTTCTTCGTGGCTTCGTGGCTTCGTGGTTGCCTTTTCGCCGATCATCGGAGCCCTAGACGTTCGCGATCGTATCGTCCAGCCTGGATCTGCTCGCACCACTCTCGGTGCTCGAGGTACCAGCTGTACCGTGTCGCGCAGGCCCTCATCGAAGGTATGTCGAGGGGCCCAGCCGAGCTCGCGTCTGATTTTGGTCGCGTCGATGGCGTACCGCCGATCGTGTCCTGGACGATCCGGCACGAATGTCTTCAGCGTGCGCCTGCCCTGAGCGAGCTCACCCTTCGACCCTTCGACGCGCTCAGGGTCGTCCCGCGCAAAGTCGATGGACGACGGGCTCAGGGTGAACGAGTCGAAGGGCCGGAGTTCGTCCACCGCGTCGCAGATCCGATCGACGATCTCGAGGTTCGTGCGTTCGTTGTCTCCGCCGACGTTGTATTTTTCGCCGAGCCGCCCCTTCGCGAGCACGAGCAGGATCCCGGCGCAGTGATCGTCCACGTGCAGCCAATCGCGCACGTTGCCGCCGTCGCCGTAGATCGGCAGCGGCCGGCCGTCGATCGCGTTCAGAATCATCAGCGGAATCAATTTCTCTGGAAACTGAAACGGACCGTAGTTGTTCGAGCAGTTCGTGATCAGCACCGGCAACCCGAACGTATGGAAATAGGACCGGGCGAGATGATCGGCAGCCGCTTTGCTGGCCGCGTAGGGTGAATTCGGCGCGTACGGCGAATCTTCCTCGAACCGGCCGCTCGGGCCGAGCGTGCCGTACACCTCGTCGGTCGAGACCTGAAGAAAACGGAACGCGTCGCGCTCGGCGCCGGACAATCCCTCGTGGAACCGCCGCGCGGCCTCGAGGAGGACGAATGCGCCGACGATGTTGGTATCGACGAAGGGCCGAGGAGTGTCGATCGATCGATCGACGTGCGTTTCGGCCGCGAGGTTGAGCACCGCGCCCGGCTGGTGCTCGGCGAAGACGCGCGTCATCGCTTCCGCATCGGCGATGTCGGCGCGCACGAACGTCACACGCGGATCGTCGAGCGCGCCGTGAAGATTCAGCAAGCTGCCGGCGTAGGTCAGCGTGTCCACGATCACGATGCGATCCGACGTGTGCTGGAGCGCGTGATGAACCAGGTTCGAACCGATGAACCCCGCGCCGCCCGTGATCAGGAGAGTTCCCATGCGGAACTTAGAACTTAGATTTAGAATTTAGAATTTGGAAGGACAGAGCCACAAGGACCACCATTACCGCCCGTCGCAGTCCTTCTACCTTCTACCTTCTAAGTTCGAAGTTCAAACAGCGGCGCCTTCCGGGTACATCAACGCGAGCCGCAACTCCTTCGCGAGCGAGTCGACCGTCGTCCCCGTCCGCTTCCAGGCGCCTTCGGTTTCGAACCGGAGATCGCCGATGCGGCGGCCCCATGGCGCAATGACGCGGCCGATGGCGCGGAAGTCGGCGCGATCGGCGTGTTCCTGATCGAGCCGGCGGATCACGTCGGGCGCGACGCGGATGAACGCGCGGAGCGCCGAAGCGCTGCGGATGCTGTACTTGCGGCCGTTCCAGGCGCCCTGGAAGACGAGCGCGATCTGCTTGAAGTAGTTGACGAAGAATTTCCGCGCCTCTTCGTGAACGTCGCCGGAGCGCCGCCCGCTGAAGACGCCGTCCTCGACGAACAACTTTTTCAGCTCCTGCGCGAGCGGCGCCTGCGCCACGCGGCCGCGGCCGACGCCCAGCAGCTTGATCTCGTCGTAGAGCGGCGAGTCCTCGCGGTCGTTCAACGCGCGGACAATGTCGTGCCCGGCGGCCAGCGATTCGTCGCGATACAACTGACGGCCCGAAAGGCTGACCAGGTGCGACGCGTTGAGCCGCGTGTGCTTCGCGTTGATCGTCACGAACATCTGGACGACGTGATCCTCGGGCAGCCGATCGAAAATGATCGCCGGCACCGCAAACTCTTCACCCTCGAATCGCTCGATGTCGGCGTGCAGGGCCAGCAACCGATGCTGGCCGTCGATCGCGCGCAGGATGCCCTCGCGTTCCGGCACCTTCAAAATACCGACACGCCCGTCATCGCTGGCCGCCTGGAACGAGAGCTTCTCGTCGCAGGAGATGATGACGGCGCCGGGAATCGACGGCAGATCGCGCGCCTGACGGCATTGCTCGTAGTACTGCACGAGCTCGTCGATTTTCTTGCGGATGATTTGGCGCTGGTAGGCCTTGTCGCTCGACGCGATCCGGCGTTCCAGGAAATCCCAGTTCACCTTCGACGGCGTGACTCCGAGCTTGTGCTTTCCGCCGCGGACGGGCGCCTGCGCATTCTCGCCGTAGCTCAGGACCTCGAAGCGCACCAACTTGTCGATGTCACTGGCCGTCAGCGAAGCTTGGTAGAATTGCACCCCGAACTGCTGCATCCGAATCGCGGCGACATTAATCATAGAAAGGCCAGGTAGGTCGGGTAGGCGCTCAAAGGCGCAGATTGTACCGAGCGACTGGTTGCCATCTCAACGCTTTTTTCGGTGTATTTCGCGGGATCCGCAAACACTCTGGGTAGCAGCCAACCACTTAAATATCTCATACGTAAGGAGTTCTGTCATGTCATCCCGGTGGCGACACACTCGGCTGCTCGCCGCGATTCTTTTCGTGCTGGGTCTGCTTGGCCCAGCACTTATCGCGCAAACATCTGCAAAGAAAGCAGTTGCGGTCTCGCAAGCGCCGCGGCCGGTCGATGATCCGGAGTTTGCCCGGCTCGTCAAAGAGTGGACCACCCGCCCGGACTTCATCAGTCCCCTGGTAGATCACCTGCCCAAGGCGGCGGGCATCCCGTCGCCGAAGGATGTGCTCGGCCACCACATCGGCGAACCGAAAAAGCTGACCTACTACGCGGACATTCTCAAGTACTACCGCGCCCTCGCCGCCGCAACGCCGCGGGTCAAGGTCATCACTATAGGCAAAAGCAACGAAGGCCGCGACCTCGTCGTGGCATTCGTCGGTTCCGAAGAGTCGATCAAGAACCTCGAGCAGTACCGCAGCTATCTCGGGCAGCTGGCCGACCCGCGAACAGTGACGCGGGAACAGGCCGCGCAGGTGATCGCCAAGGCGAAACCGCTCTACCACCTGTCCGGCGGTCTGCACAGCGGCGAGGTCGGGCCGTCAGAGATGCTGATGGAGCTCGTATATCGGCTGGCCGTCGAAGACTCCCCCATCATCAGCCAGATCCGCGACAACGTCATCGTGTCGATCACGCCGGTCGCCGATCCGGACGGCCGCGATCGCAACGTCGATTGGTATTACAAGTACGGCATCAACGAAACCGAAGGCAGGACGACGGGCGCCGGCGTGCCGTACTGGGGCAAGTACGTCTTCCACGACGACAATCGCGACATCAACTACTCGCAGGTCGAGATGCGAGCGCTGCTCGATTGGTACTTCCAGTATCACCCGCCGATCATGCACGACCTGCATCAGGCGCAGACGCTGCTCTATACCTTCAGCGGCCAGGCGCCGCAGAACCCCAATCTCGATCCCATCCTGTACGGCGAGCTGCCGATGATGGCGAATTTCGAGATGGCGCAGTTCGCGAAATATGGCATGCCGGGCGTATGGACGCACGGCTTCGTGGACATGTGGTCGCCGGGCTATCTCGCGTTCATGTCGTCGAACCACAACGGCATGATCCGCATGTACGAGATTCAGGGGTTCAGCGGCGCGAACACGCAGAAGATGCGCCTTGGCAATCCGAACGCCGCCGGCCGGGGCGGACGCGCGGGCGGACCGGCGGATGACGCGGCGGCCACGGCGGGACGCGGCAACCAGAGCCGGCGCGAATGGTATCGGCCGTGGCCGGCCACCGGCGAGTTCGATTGGTCGCTCCGCAACAACACGAACTACGGCCAGACGGGCGTGATCACGGCGCTGCAGTACACCTCGCAGTTCCCGAAAATCATCCTCGAGAACTTCTACGTCAAGTCGCGCAATTCGATGGAAACCGGCCGCAAGGAAACGGTCGCGGGCTACGTGATTCCGGCAGGCCAGCGCGACATGACGCGCGTCGAGCGACTCGTCAACCTGCTCCGTCTGCAGGGCATCGAGATCGGCCGCGCCACAGCAGAAGTGAAGCTGCAGGAAGGCACGTTCCCTGCCGGCTCGTTCATCGTGAAACGCGACCAGCCGTACAGCCGGCTGGCGAAAACGCTGCTCGAGAAACAGGTCTACCCCGATCCCAACCTGCGCACCTACGACGACGCGTCGTGGACGATGGGGCTGATGAGCCAGGCGGATGTGCGGGAGATCGCGGACAAGTCGATCCTGGACCTTGCCGTCGATCCCGTGAAGGAGAAGGAGATTCGCCTCGCCGGCTCCCTGACTGGAACCGGATCCACGGTCGCCGTCGCGCACTATGGCTCGAACAATATGGTGACGCTGCGATACCAGTTGAAGGATTTGAAGGTGCAAGTCGCCGAGAAGGAATTCAAGCAAGGCGACATGACGTTCCCGGCCGGATCATTCGTCGTCTCGGGCGACATGGCCCGAGTGAAGAGCGCCGTCGAATCGCTCGGGTTGAAGGCGGCTGCGATGTCCGCATCGCCGTCGGTTCCCATGCACGATCTCGATCTGCCGCGCGTGGCGATCTACAGCATCTGGGGCAACACGCAGGACATCGGCTGGGTGCGCTATTCCTTCGACAAGTTCGGCATCCCCTACGACCTCATTTACAAGGAGCGCGTCAAGAAGGGCGACCTGAAGAGCGCCTACGACGTGATTCTCCTGCCGAACCAGGGCGGTTCGGCGAAGCGCCTCGTCTTCGACATCGAGAATCGCGGGCAGCCGATTGAATACAAGAAGAGCGAGAAATTCCAGAACCTCGGCATGTACGGCGAGTCCGACGACATCACCGGCGGCATGGGGCTGGAGGGCGTCGCGGAGTTCGACAAGTTCGTGAAGGCCGGCGGCGTGCTGGTGACGCTGGCCTCGGCCAGCTACTTTCCGGCGGAATTCGGACTGGCGCCGAAGGTTGATGCCGCCCGGACATCACCGCAGTTCTACGCGCCCGGACCGATCATCGACGCCGAGATCCTCCAGCCGGAGCATCCAATTTTCTACGGCTACGACAAGCGCACGATTCCCGTCCGCTACGGCAACGGTCCGCTGCTGAGCGTGCAGACCGGCGCCAACCCCTTCGAGGCGCCTGCCGGGCCGCCGCCCACGCCGACGAGTGTGTTGATGCGCTATCCGGGCGGAGACGAGCACGTGCTGAGCGGGCTGATGCGCGGCGCGAACGAGATCCGCAATCGCGCAGCGATCGTCGATCAGCCGTCGGGCAAGGGCCGCGTGATTCTGTTCGCCGGGAATCCCTGCTACCGCTGGCAGAATTTCGGAGAGTTCAACCTGCTGTTCAACGTGCTGTTGAACTACAACGACATCAAGACGCCACCGGAAAGAGTGACGACGACATCGGGTAATTGAGTAATCTGGTAATCGGGTAATTTATTGGGCAATTGAGCAATCAATTACCCGATTATTCAATTACCCGATTACTCGATGTAGGTGTCTATGGACGCGAAGGATGCCTGGAAGCTCGTGCTCGCGATCGGGATCAGCGTCGCGCTGATCCTGCACGCGCTGCTGCCGCGGTACGAGTGGCGCACCGTCGGCGAGGCGGGCATGGTGATTGTCGTCTACGACCGCTGGGCGAACTACTTCCAGCGGGCCGTATACGACGACAAAGGCAAAGTGACGCCGATGGAGCCCTTCAAACCATTCTGACATTGCAGGATCGCAGGATTGCAGAATTGCAGAATTGAATTGAACAATGAATCCTGCAATCCTGCCATTCTTCAATCCTGCAATGTCACTCGCCAGTCGTCAGACGCCGCTCGCGATGTACTTCTTCACGGCGGCGATGGTCTTTTCGATGTCGGCGTGCGTGTTGTAGAAGTGCGGCGAGAAGCGCAGCCCGCCGCGATCCTGGCCTCCGCGCGTCGCGCAGCCGATTCGATCCCTCTGATACAGGGCCGCTGACAGCTTCCGGGCATCGAGACTCCCCGGCTGGAACGAGAGCACTGCCACGCGCCGCGTCGGATCGGGGCTGGTCCAGATTTTCACGCCGTCGATCTTCTTGAGGCCCTCGATCAGCGCAGTGGTCAGCTCGCGCGAGCGCTTCTCGATGTGCGCGCGGCCGATCTGCGTCTGCAGCTTGAGCGCCTCGCCGAAGGCGATCATCGCCGGCTCGTCGCGCTGGCCGAAGCCCTCGAACGTCCGCGACACGCCCACGCGCCCGGGATACGCGCTGAAAATGCTGGCCCAGATCTTCGACTGCGCGCTCTTGTTGATGTAGAGCACGCCGTTCTCTTTCGGTCCGCACGGCCACTTGTGCGCGCTGCCGCTGTAGAAGTCGGGCTGGATGTCGCTCAGGTCGACGTCCATGAGGCCGAACGACTGCGCGCCGTCCACCAGCGTCAGCACGCCGCGCTCGCGCGCGACGCGGCAGATCTCCTTCGCCGGGAACAGATCGCCGACCGAGCTGGTCTGATGCGTGAACGAGATCATCTTCGTCTGCGGCGTGATCGCCTTGGTGAAGGCCTGCACGTAGTGATCGAATCCCGGATGCGGATTCGGCACCGGCACATCGATGACCGTGAAGCCGTAGCGCTTCGCTTTCTCCTGCCAGGCCACGTGGTTGCTCGGGTGGTTGTCGGCGGTCAGGAGCACTTCGTCGCCAGGCTTCAGTTCGACGCCGGTCGAGACGAAGTTGTTCGATTCGCTCGTGTTGCGCGTGATGACGATTTCTTCGGGCGTCACGCGCAGGAATTCGGCGAGCAGCTTGCGCGTGTTCTCGCGCCCGTCGCCCAGCTTCGCGCGGTTGTCCGCCGACGGATCCTGATCCATGTCCTTGGTGACGTTGTACAGCGTCTCCAGGACCGGACCCGACGAAGGACACAGGTTCGCCGCGTTGAGCATCGTCAGGTTCGGCGGCATGACGAACTGATCGCGGACGGCGCCCCAGAATTTTTCGTCGGGAGACGCGGGCGTCGGCGGCAGCTTGTCGGCTTTCGGCCACGCAAGCGCCGGCGTCGCGGTCACGAACGGCACAGTGCCGCTGAGTGCAAGTAACCTGGCGAATTCGCGACGGTTCATGAAAGCCTCCTCCGGCCAGCCTGACGGCGGCCTACGTGCTTTGTACGGCGGGACCCGTGCCCGGATCGGGGGAGATTCTACGCCAATTGGCGACGACGCGGTCGCGCAGCCCGATTGCGCCGTACATCACGACCGAAAACGCCATGAAGGCCAGCACTGCGCCCCAGAAGGGAAGCTGGCCCCACCACAGCCAGCTCGCGTAGCCGTAGACCAGCTCGACGTGGATCCAGTAGATGAAGAGGGAGGCGCGTCCCATCTTCGCCAGCGGGGCTTGCCACGAAAACACGAAAACACGAAAAAGACCAGTCGGGTTTCGTGCTTTCGTGATTTCGTGGCTGATCTGTTCCGTCAGGTAACACAGACTCAGCGCCAGCATCAGAATCCCGACGCGGATCCCCAACCACGTCGGCGAACTCGTCCAGAACGACGAGCTCTGATAGATGGACGGCTGCGCGGCCGCGAGGAAGCCGCCGGCAATGAGCGCGACTCCCACGGCGGTGAGCACCATGTGCAGTCGTCGCTCGACCGATTCGCTGCGCACTCCTGCGACCAGTGTCCCGACAGCGCCGCCTGCGAACACGAAGCCCGCCCACGGAAACAGCGTAAAGGTCGTGAACTCCCCCGCCGGCTTCAGATACCACTGCACCCAGATCGGGAGCCAATCAATCGCATGCGTGGAACGAACGATCGGTGTCGCCATGGCAAATCCGGCGGCGGCGATGCCGTACGCGGCGACGCGTGCGCGTGTGCTCGTGCCGGCCGCCCACAGGAGCGCGGCCGCGACCATCGCCGGCCCCATGACGTTCAGGATATCGACGCGAAAGAGTTTCAGCGGGGTGCTCGGTGGACTGACGATGAACGCCTGCAGCCGGAAGAGAAAGGCGAGCACGAAGATCTCGAGTCCGCGGCGGCACATCGCTTCGACCGCCTGTCCACGCTTGCCGGTCCGTTCGGCGATGCGCGACGCGCCGAGGGCGACGCCGAGACCGGCGAGCCAGAGAAACAGCGGCGCCGCAAACCCGCCGAAGAGCACGGCCAGGCTGTACGCGAGCGACGTCTTGTCGGCCGGGTGCGTCCAGGCGTCCGTCGTGTGCGCCGCGATCATCAGCAGCACGGCGATGCCGCGCGCCCAGTCGATATACGTCCGGCGGTTCGATGCAGCCACGTCGGCGGGTCGATTCTACCGCCGGCTCATCCACGCGAAAAGCGGGCACGGGACATGCGAATCCACGAGGGATGCGGCGCATCATCCTGCTCGTGTGTTTGTCTTGGAGTTTGCCTACGGCCGTGCCGGCCGATCAACGCGTCGCGACGCGCATGCGCCATGTCTTATTCCGAGTAGGGAACGGGGTGGACGTCCAGGTGCTCGATCTCGCCGGCCACCTGTTGAGCACCACGGCTGGGCCTCCCGTCTTCGATAACGTCGGGTCCTATGTGCTCGCAATCGACTCAGCGCGCATCGCGATGACACCCGAGAGCCTCACGAACCTGATGAACAACCACGTCTTCGGGGAGCACGCGCCGATCAGGAACGTCAAGATCGGCGTCGAGGGTCAGGAGCTGACGCAGTCCGGAACGCTGAAGAAAGGCCTGCCGATTCCGTTCTCCATGCGCGCGACAGTTGCGGCGACGCCGGACGGTCGGCTTCGCCTGCATCCCACGTCGCTCAAGGCGGCCGGCTTCGTGTCCAAGCGTGTGCTGGATTTCTTCGGGCTCGAGCTCGAGAACCTGGTGAAGATGAAGGATGTGACGGGCGTGACGGTGGACGGCGACGATCTCCTGCTCGAACCGCAGCGCCTGCTGCCGCCGCCGAGGATTCGCGGCCGCCTCACCCGTGCCTGGATCGAAAACGGCGTCGTCATGCAGCAATTCGGCGGCGCGATCCCGCGAACCGCGATCGCTCCCGCCGGAAAGCGCACCAACTACATGTACTATCGCCACGGCACGCTCAGGTTCGGGAAATTGACGATGAGGGACGCCGACCTGCTGCTGGTCGACACGGATCCCAAGGACCCGTTCGATTTTTCGCCCGCGCAGTACAACGATCAGCTGATCGCTGGATATTCGAAGACCACGCCCGCGCGCGGGCTCATCGTTTATATGCCGGACTTGGCTGATCTGAGCGCGCCTCGCCGATCCACGCGGGCGCAGGCGCAGGTGCCGGCGCCGGCCGCTGAAACACCGGGCCCTTCGAAAAAGCGGCCTTGACCAGGACCCAGCCGAGCGGAAGAACAACGAGCAAATAGGTCAGCAGGTGGCCGAAGGCGCTGTCGGGCCCCCACGCTTCCGTCTTCACGTGAAGGAACTCGCTGTAGGGGAGGAAGCCCTGCTCCGACATTTCGTGAACGCCGTAAATGAGAAGCTGCACCACGAAGACAAGCAGGAAGATCGCCGTCGCCTGAAAGAACAGCCGGAGGTTGACGCGCCGGCCGTACTTCGACCAGAGCCATGCGATGCCCGCCGCGCAGAGGAACCCGGACAAGGCGCCGAACGCCAGGTTCACGCTCTCGCGCAGCTGCATGAGCAGGAGCGCCGTTTCGAGGCCCTCGCGGCTCACCATCAGCAGCGTGAACAAGAAGACCCCCGCGAACGCCGCGATGCCGGGGCGGGCGCTCGACGATTCGAGGCGCTCCTCGATGTCGTTCTTCATCGTGCGGCCGGCCCGCCACATCTGCACGGTCAGCCACGTGACCGAGGCCGCTGCAATCAGCGCCAGCGGACCCTCCAGCCATTCCTGGTTGGCCGCCGAAAACAGCAGGTAGGCACCGACGACGCTCAAAGCGAGCGCGGCGACGATGCCCCACTGCACGGCGGGAATGAGGGCGGTGCGTCCCGACTTCCGCAGAAACGACAAACTGATCGCGACGATCAGGAAGGCTTCGAGCCCTTCGCGCCACGTGATGACGAACGCCTGCAGCATGAGTAGCGGCCGATTTCTATAATGAGACTGAGTCTCAGAATGCGTCTTCAGTTTACCCGCGTGATATCCGACCGGTCAAGTCGGGCATCCCAACCTGCTCGGACAGGGCCGAACCGATGCGGTAAGCTGAGACCATGACGTTTCCGGCCCTTCCGGCCGCGGTGGCGGTCGTCACGGTGGCGAGCTCGATGCTGGTCCTGGCACAGCAGCAGCCGACGTTCAGGTCGGGCACGCAGATCGTGTCGTTGTTCGTCACGGTCGCCGACGCTCAGAAGCGCCTGGTGCCCGGCCTCACGCAGGACGACTTCGAAGTCTTCGACAACGACAAACCACAGCCCATCGTCTTTTTCGATAACAGCGTCCGGCCCATCACCGTCGTGACCATGCTCGACACGAGCGGGAGCATGACGCTCATGATCGATCTGCTGAAGCGCGCGGCGGAACAGTTTCTCATTCGGCTGCTGCCCGAAGACAAAGGGCGGATCGGCGCGTTCAACGACAAGATTCAAATGAACGCACGCTTTACGAGCAACCGCGACGACTTGGTGAGCTACCTGGCAGACCTGGACTACGGGAATTCGACGCGGCTGTGGGACGCGGCGCTCGCCGGCCTGGACGAGTTGAAGGCCGTCGACGGGCGCCGGGTGTTGTTGATGTTCACCGATGGCGACGACACCGACAGCCGCACGGGTCTCGGTACGGTGATCGAGCGCGCGCGCGCGGACGAAACGATGGTGTACACGATCGGCCTGGAGAGCAGCTACTTCAACGGCCAACGGTACGTGAAAAGCAGAGCCGACCGCGGCCTGAAGAAGCTGTCGGACGAAACCGGCGGCGGCTTCTTCGAACTCGACAAGTCGAGCGACCTCGCTCCGACCTTCACGAAGGTGGCGACCGAGCTGCACAGTCAGTATGTGATCGGGTTCGCGCCGACGCAGCTCGATAACAAGGTGCACAAGCTGACGGTGAAGATGAAGCAGCCGGGGCTTTCCGCGCGAGCTCGTCGCAGCTACGTGGCCGCTCCCGATAAATTTACGGTGAGTGAGAAGTAGCGAGAAGCAACGCGGGCGGTGGAGGCCCGCGGTCCGCCGTAGGTTAGACGAACATCACCGCGACGATTACCGCAACCAGCAACGCCGCGACAACCCACTCCGCCGACGCCGAGAAGCTCCAGTCCCTCATAGCAGTTTCTCCCTGATTTTCTGTTCCAATGGGTTAGACGCGCGCCCCCACCCGAAGGTTTAATAGGGTATGGCCGGGCTGACTGAGCAGGAATTCCGGGTCAAAAGCGACGAAGCGCTTGAATCCGCACGGCGTGCGCTCATGCAACTCGCGGACAGCGAAGGGTTTGAAGTGGATCTACAGAATGGCGTTCTCCAGGTTGCCTTCGAGGAACCGAAGGACGCCAGGTTCGTGGTGTCTCCAAATGCACCCGTCAGGCAGATCTGGGTGTCGGCGATGGCCCGAAGCTACAAACTCTCGTGGGTGCCGGAGCTGCATGCCTTTGCACTCGAGAACGAAACCTTGCCGCAACTGCTCGAACGGCTGTCGCGTACGTTTCTCGAGGCCCGATGACGCGCCCAGGCGATCGCCCCTCGGGCAATCCGCACCAGACGCGATCGGCGGTCCTCGCGAGAAACGGCATGATCGCGACGAGCCAGCCGCTCGCCTCCGCTGCGGGTTTGAAAGTGCTGCAGGACGGCGGCAATGCCATTGACGCTGCAGTCACTGCCGCCGCCGTGCTCGCCGTCGTCGAACCGTCAATGACGGGGATCGGCGGCGATCTCTTCGCTATCCTATATGACGCGAAGACGAGGACGTTGGGTGCACTGAACGCGAGCGGTCGATCGCCGTACGCGGCTACCGCGGCGGAGCTCGCGAAGAGACACATCACGAGCGTGCCGACCAGCGGAGCGCTGTCTGTCACGGTTCCGGGCGTCGTCGAAGGATGGCATCAACTGCTGACGCGGTACGGGACTCTGCCGATGGCAACGGCCGTGGCGCCCGCGATCGGATACGCGACGGACGGCTATCCGGTTTCGGAGATCGTCTGCGGCCAGTGGCAGTCCAGCGAACAGAAGCTCGCCGCCGATCGCGCAGCCGCCGCAACCTTCCTGCCGAGCGGCCGGCCGCCGAACGTCGGCGATGTTTTCACCAACCCTCGCCTGGCCGCAACGCTCGAGGTGATTGCCGCCGGCGGGCGGGACGCTTTCTACAACGGACCGATCGCACGCGCCATCGCCTCGGACATGCGGGAACGCGACGGCCTGCTCACGGAGCGCGACTTCGCCGATCACCGCGCGGACTGGATTCAACCCATTTCGACGACCTATCGCGGCTACGAGGTGTACGAGCTCCCGCCGAACACGCAGGGATTCCTCGTCCTCGAGATGTTGAACATGCTCGAAGGCTTCGATCTCAAAGGGATGGGTCACAATTCCGCCGACTATCTGCACGCCCTCGTCGAGGCGAAGCGGATTGCGTTTGCGGATCGCGCGGCGTACCTCGGCGATCCGGATGCAGTACCGGAGGCTGTGCTCCGGATGCTGATCTCCAAGGAGTACGCCGCGACGCGGCGCAAGGAGATCGACCCCTTGCGGGCGGCGCAGACATTCACGGCCGAAGTCGCGCACGACCTGACCGGCGTCGACCGCGGCGACACGATCTACCTGACCGCAGCAGACGGCCAGGGCAACGTCGTGTCGCTCATCCAATCGCTGTTCTCGGAGTTCGGCTCGGGCATCGTCGCCGGCAACACCGGGATCGTGCTTGGCAATCGCGGGAGCGCGTTCAACCTGACGCCTGGACACGCCAACGAGATGGCGCCGCACAAGCGTCCCCTTCATACGCTGATTCCAGCGTTCGTGATGAAGGACGGCGCGCCGTTTTTCTCCTACGGCGTGATGGGCGGCGACCACCAGGCGCAGGGTCACACGCAGGTCCTCGTGAACCTGATCGATTTCGGGATGAACGTGCAGGAAGCCGGCGAGGCCGCACGCATCACACATGGCAGCCTCGGGATTCACGTGGAAAGCGCCATTCCGCAGTCCGTGCGCGACGCGTTGATGCAGCGCGGACATCAGGTCTTCGAAACGGGCGGCAGCTTCGGCGGGTATCAGGGGATCCTGCTCGACCCTGGAACCGGCGTGTTGATGGGTGGATCCGACGTGAGGAAGGACGGGCTCGCTATCGGATACTGATGATGTATCGTCTGTGTAAACGGATGGGACGCATCAACCATCGACTGTGCATGTTCGTGCTTCTGGCGCTCGCGTCCGCCGGCGCGTGCCGTCAGAGCAGCTCGACGACGCCGAGCGCGCCGACGCCGACAACCTCGGTCAACCTGGCCGGATCTTGGGGTGGAACGGCCTCGGACTCTTCTGGACCAGGCACGATGACGCTGCAGGTGACGCAGGCCGGCGCAACCGTGTCCGGGACCGTCACCATGAGTGTGACCGGCACATCGATCACCGGACGTGGGACGGTGACTGGCACGCTGTCGGGTACCGCCATTCACCTCGTGATCACGATACCGGCGGGCGGATTCGACGCGCCATACGTGAGCTGCAATGCCGGAGTGTCGGGCGATGGCGAGGCGACGGCGTCTTCGATCAGCGCCAGGTACACCGGTACGAACTCGTGCAGCGGTCCCGTCACCGGCGGGAGATTGGATTTGACGAAGGGATGAGGCGCCTGTTCCTGCTCGCCGCGCTCCTCGCGATCGCCGGGCTCGTCGTAGACGGTCAGGTCCACCGTCCGCAGCTCCTGGGGATCTCCGCCTCCGACGCACTGTTCGACGATACCGTCGTTCAGGAGATCCGGCTGGACCTCAACGCCGCCGACTGGCAAGCGCTGAAGGCCAACTTTCGAGAGGACACGTACTACCCGGCGGACTTTCGCTGGCGCGATCAGGTTGTCCGCGGCGCCGGGATCCGGTCGCGCGGGCTGGGCAGCCGCAGCCCTATCAAGCCAGGGCTGCGAGTGGACTTCGATCGCTTCACGGGAGACCAGACGTTTCTGGGCTTGAAATCCGTCGTGCTCAAGAACAACGTCACGGACGCCTCGAACATGCACGAGCGCATCAGCATGCTGTTCATGCGGCGAATGGGTCTCCCCGCCTCGCGCGAGGTGCATGCGAAACTGTTCGTCAACGGCGACTATCTCGGCGTGTACACGCTGGTCGAATCGGTCGACAAGGATTTTCTGAAACGGGTCTTCAACGAAAACGACGGGTTTTTGTTCAGTTACCAGTGGACGTTTCCCTACTACTTCGGTGACCGCGGCACCGACCCAGCCGCTTACGTGCCGCTCCCGTTCGAACCGGAAACCCACGAGGAAGATCCCAGGGCCAGCGTGATCGTCGAGCTGGTCCAGACGATCAACCACTCCCCCAACTTCGCGTCGGACATCAACACCTACCTCGACCTCAGGGGATTCGTCCGCCATATCGCCGTGGAAACGTTTCTCGCCGATCACGACGATTTTCTTGGCGACGCCGGCATGGCGAACTTCTATCTGTACAGACCACCGACCAACAGTCGGTTCGGCCTCATTGCGTGGGACAAGAGCGAAGCGTTCACGAGCCCGCTGTTCGACATCTTTCAGCACATCAGGAACGTGCCGCCCGAGCGCGGCAACCAACTCGTATCGCGTGTGCTCGCCATTCCGGAGATGTTGACGCTCTACCTGGACACGCTGCTCGAGTGCGTGACGAAGATGAACGAGCCCGACGCGGCCGATCCGCGCGGTTGGATGGCACGTGAAATTGAGCGCGAGAACGCGCAGATCCGAGACGCGGTGCTCACTGACCCCGTCAAGCCCTTCAGCAACGGCGACTACGACACGGCGGTGGCCTTCCTTCGCGACTTCGCTCAACGGCGCGGAGCGTTCGTCACGCAGTCGGTGGCCGCGGCACGCTAGGCAGACACCTCGCAAGTCAGAAGTACGAAGTCAGAAGTCAGGTCGTGCTTCAGACTTCAGACTTCAGACTTGCGGCGTCACAGGCGAAAGCCCTCCTTTAGCGGATCGTCCTCGTCCACGATGAACGTGTGCTCGCCGGTAATCCACGCCGAGCCTTCGATTTCCGGGACGATCGCCTCTCGATCGCCGACCAGCGTGTGCGACACGACCCGGCCCGTGAATCTCGTGCCGATAAGGCTTTCGTGGACGAACGGCTTGTCGGCCCCGAGCAGGCCCATCGCGTGGACTACCGACATCACGGCCGCCGTGCCGGTGCCACATGGAGAGCGGTCGACCTCGGCGTCGGCGAAGATTGTGACGTTTCTGAGGTCGGCGCTGTCGTCACTCGGCGGTCCCGTGAAGATCGTGCCGTAGATACCGCGCAGCCCGGCGTCCAGCGGATGGGCGATGGTCTGGCTTGCCTCGATGGCGTGCTTGATCTCCATGCCGACGCGGCGCAGTTCCGGCAGATGCGGGACGTCGATCGGCAGGCCAACCGCTTCGCTGTCCACGATCGCGTAGAACGCGCCGCCGAACGCGACGTCGGCGCGAAGCTGACGCGAGCCCACCTTCACCACCAGCCCGCCGTGCAGCACGAACGACGGCACGTTGAGAAACGCGACGCTCTCGACCTTACCTGCCCCACCTGCCTGACCTGCCCCACCGGCCCTCACGTTGGCGCGCGCCCGAATCGTTCCGGCCGGCGCGTCGTAGACCACGGTCGTGCCGTCGCCTCCGGGAACGAGCAGTCCGCGCTCGAGGGCAATTGTCGTGACCGCCACGATCCCGTGGCCGCACATCGTGCTGTAGCCCTCGTTGTGCATGAAGAGCACGCCGGCGTGCGAACCGGGCGAAACCGGTTCGGTCAGCACCGCGCCGTACATGTCGGCGTGGCCCCGAGGCTCGAGCATCAGGGCCCGCCGCAAATGGTCCGCGTGCCGCCTCACCCACTCGCGTTTCTCGAGCATCGTGTTGCCGCGGGACGACGGAAAACCGTCAACTATCAGGCGGAGCGGCTCGCCTCCTGCGTGCGCGTCAATCGTCCTCACTCGAAGCATGTGATTACACTCTACTCAAGCATGTATACTGCCGCTAAACACGTGCATAGCGGAGGTCTGATGTCGGCGGGCCGACTTTTCCTGGTGATCGTGTCTCTGGTGGCGGGAGCCGTCCCTGCGTCCGGGCAGAGCCGGACGGGGACGATCGCGGGCGTCGTGACGGGCGACGATGGCAATCGCCTGCCGGGCGTGACGGTGACGGTCGAGAACCAGGTCGCCGGCATCCGCAAGACCGCCATGACCGACGCCGACGGCCACTACGATGTGTCCGACGTGCCGGCGGATGGGGAGTATGTCGTCGGCGCCTCGCTCGTCGGTTTCGCGGTCGCCACGCCGATGCGCGTCACGATGGGGTCCGACCGCCGCGGCACGGCGAATTTCGTCCTCAAGGTCACGCTGCTCGAATCGGTCGCCGTCACGGCGCGATCGCCGCTGCTCGAGGAGGACCAGTCGCGCGTCCAGCAGACGATCAGCGACGAGCTGGTGCACACGCTGCCGCTCCTCGGCCGCAACTTTCTTCCGCTGGCGTCATTGGCCGCCGGCTTCACCGGCAACGCGAACTTTCCCAGTCCGCAGGGGCAGAACTACTCGACCAACAACGTGCTCGTCGACGGCGCCAGCCATTTTTCGAAATGGCGCAGCGCGCCGCGCACCTTCTATTCCGGGTACAGCCTCGAGGCGATCAAGGAAGTCCGGGTGATGACGAGTCGCTTCTCGGCCGAGTACGGCGACGCGCTCGCGACCGTGACGACGGCGCTCACGCGATCCGGGGACGCGGAATTTCATGGGTCCGGGCTGTTCTTCATTCAGAACAGCGCGCTCAACGAGCCGCCCGTGTTCGCTACCGTCAAACCGCCATCCAATTCGGAGCGCTTCGGGTTCACGTTAGGCGGCCCGCTGACGAAGCAGAAGGACCGGACGCATTTCCTCGAGAGCTACGAGGGCCGCGTTTCGCGCACCAAGAACATCGTCATCTCGCCGACGGCCTTTGGACAGAGCGTCCCCGACAACGAAGACGAGCATCTGATCTTCTTCAGGGTCGATCATCGGCCGACGCCGAATCACCTGGTGATGAGCCGGTACAACGGCCAGTTCCTGCGCTGGCATTCCGAGCGCGGCGGCCTGGACCTGGCGGGGACCGGGACCTCGTACGTCAACGACGTGCACACCTGGCTCACCACCGACCGCCACGCGCTGGGGCGGCGCTGGCTCAACGATCTGCGCTTTCAGTTCGCGCGCTTCGTCGATCTCCGCCGCGATCTCAATCCGACCGTGTTCGTGTCGCGCGTCGGCTTTTCGCAGGAGGGCGGATCGATCGGTCCGGTCGGCTTTGGCGCCGATCCCGAAGACACCTGGGAGGCGGCCGACACGCTGTCGTTCCTGTCCAGCCTACACGCGCTGCGCGTCGGTGGCGGGCTCAAGTACGTGCGCGATCACAATCCGTCCATGAGCTTCGGCCGCGGCGCGTACTTCTTCGCCGGCGACCCGGCTCGATTCCCGCAGCCGTACCTGTACTACCAAACCTTCGCGCCGACCCCCGACAAGGCGTTCGCCGATCCGCGCAGCACCTCCGCGTTCATGTTCGTGCAGGACGACTATCGCCTGACCGGCACGACCACGCTCAATCTCGGCCTTCGCTACGACATCGAACGCATCTCGAACGTCCGCAACTACACGGAGTCGAGCGATCTCAACAACCTGCAACCGCGCTTCGGCGTCGCGTGGCGCCCGCTGGATCGCACGATCGTGCGCGGCGGCGTCGGGCTCTACACGCAGCAGCATCTGCTCTACTACATCAACCGCGTCCAGCTCGAGGGGCCGGACGGCCTCGTGAGCCTCGTTCTCCCCCCGGGTTCGCCGCTCTTTCCGCAGTTTCCAACCACCTTGCAGATCACGAGCGGCTATCCGGCGCGCGACATCCAGGTCCTCGACCAGGACTTCAGGAACCCGTACTCGGTCCAGGCGACAGTCGGGTTCGAGCGAAATATTCGCAACGTCAGCGTCGCGGCCGACTACGTCTATCTGAACGGCCACGATCTCATGAGCCTGGTCGACGCCAACGCGCCGGCGTCGAACATCAAGCCCGCCACGCGCACCGTCGTCGCCGCCGACGCGACGCGGCCCACGCGGCCCGTTCCCGGCGGCTTCCGCAACATCGTGACGCTCGGCAATCTCGGCCGGAGCTGGTATCACGCGCTGCAGCTGAAAGCGGAGCGCTCGACCGGCTCGCTGCATGCCATGGTGACCTACACGCTGTCGGATGCCCAGGACATGCTGAATTACACGCTGCCGGAGGACAGCCGCAATCTGGAGGCGGAAAAAGGGCGCGCCAACGCCAATGTCAGGCACAATCTGACCTTCGGCGCTACCTGGTCGATGCCCGGCACTGGAGTGCTGTGGCGGGACTGGTCGCTCTCGGGGATAGGGGTGTTCCGCAGCGCGAGGCCGTATACGATTACATGGGGAGACGATCGCAACGGCACGACACAGAATGATGCTCGGCCTGGCGCGCGCAATACCGGCGACACCGACAGCTATCAGAACCTGGATCTGGCCTTGACGAGGCGCGTGACGCGGGGACCTCGCGTCTATGAGCTGCGCGGCGAAGCGTTCAACGTGTTGAACACCACCAATTTCGACGAGTACGTCGGCGCCTTGCTCTCGCCGTTCTACGCGAGGCCGATCTCGGCGTTCCCGAAGCGGCGTCTGCAGCTGGCTGTCATCGTGAGGTTCTAGATTGTTCTTCCGCCCGATGCGGCGTCCGGGACTCGCGCGCGCGCTGGTCACCGCAGGGGCTCTGGCGCTTTGCCTGGGCGCCATCCAATGTGGCGGGAATTCCGCGACCGGTCCCACGCCTCCTCCGGGATCGCCGCCGCCCGGCGATCCAACGCCGCCCGGACCCACAGTTCCACCGCCGCCGACGTCCGAGATTTTTGTCGGCGCCGGCGACATCGCGATGTGCGACCAACTCGACCCCGCACGGCAGACCGGACAACTGCTCTCGACGATCGGCGGGACGGTGTTCGTGCTCGGGGACAACGCGTACTTTGGATCGGTGCGCGACTACCGGGACTGTTACGACCAGGTCTGGGGCCGGGAGAAAGGCCGGACGTTCCCAGTGCCCGGGAACCACGAGTACGACAACGGAGTCGGCGCGGCGCCCTACTTCAACTATTTTGGGACGAACGCGGGGACGCCCGGGCTCGGTTACTACAGCTTCCCGGTCGGCAACTGGCACGCGATCGCCCTCAACAGCAATCTTTCGACCGCGGAGAATTCGCCGCAGGGTCAGTGGCTGAAGGCCGATCTGGCGGCCAATACGAGCAAGTGCACCATCGCCTACTGGCACCATCCGTTGTTCACGTCCTCACAGAATGGACCGCAGAACTTCACGCGCGATTTCTGGCGTCAGCTGTACGCGGCCGGGGCGGACGTCGTGATGGGCGGACACGATCACGTGTACGAACGCTTCGCGCCCCAGGATCCGGATGGACGGCCCGATCCGGCGCGCGGCATCCGCGAGTTCGTCGCCGGAACGGGCGGCGCTTTCCTCTATACGTTTCCCACCATCGCCGCGAACAGCCAGGTTCGCCTTCGGGCGTTCGGCGTGTTGAAGCTGACACTGAACGCCGACAGCTACGACTGGCAGTTCATCCAGGTCGGAGGTGCGATCGGCGATTTCGGCACCACTCAGTGTCACTGAGCACCCGGTTCCGACTCCTCACCGAAGCCGACGTGAAGGCCGTCCTCAGCATGGACGACCTGATCGACACCATGGCATCGGCGCTCCAGCGGTTTTCCACGCGTCAGGTCGAGCAGCCGGTGCGATCGATCATCGCCGTCGACGGCGACGCCGCGTTCTTCGGTACCATGCCCGCCTTCGTTCGCGGGAGTTCGAGCGCGAACTTCGGCGCGGCAAGCCCTGACGTGCGCGGGAGTTCGGGCGCGGACTCCGGCGAGGCCGGCCCGGCGAAAGCACAGGGCGACGCGGCGCTCGGCGCGAAACTCGTCACCGTGTTCGGCGCGAACGCCGCGCGCGGCCTGCATACGCACCTCGCGTCGATCGTCCTGCTCGATCCCGAGACCGGCGCGCTGCGCGCGTTGCTCGACGGCCGCTACATCACCGAGGCGCGCACCGCGGCGGTGTCGGCCGTGTCGTCGCGCCTGCTCGCGCGTCCGACGGCGGCGTCGCTGGCGATCATCGGATCGGGCGTCCAGGCGCGGAGTCATCTCGAGGCGCTGTCGCGCGTCCACAAACTGCGTCAGGTGACCGTGTGGAGCCCGAACAAGAACCGCCGCGATCAGTTCGTCGAGTACGCAAAAACTGCGATCAGCTCTGACCCCAAGGCCCCGACTGGTGCCCCCTCGGGGTCAGACCCCGAACACACAACTAATAGTGCCGTGGGGTCAGACCCCAAAGTGTCCATCGTGTCCGTCGACCACGCCGGCGAAGCGGTGGTCGGCGCCGACATCATCGTGCTGGTGACTGCATCGCCCACGCCGGTCATCGAAAGCGGCTGGGTCAAGCCCGGCGCGCACGTGATTTCGGTGGGCGCCTGCCGGCCGACCCAGCGCGAGATCGATCCCGCGCTCACCGCGCGCGCGCGCTTGTTCGTGGATTCGCGCGACGCCGCGCTCGTCGAATCAGGTGACGTCGTGCTCGGGATTCAGGAAGGCCGCTTCGGCCCCGGCCACATCGTCGCGGAAATCGGTGAGCTCGTGAATGGCGCGGCGGGCCGGCAGAACGCGACCGAGATTACGATCTTCAAATCGCTGGGAATGGCGGTGGAAGACGTGACGGCGGCCGACCTTGCGTACCGGCGCGCCGTCGAACGAGGGATCGGGACGGAGCTTACCCTGTAGCCCGGCTTACCGAGGCGCGAGAGCCTTGGCCTCTTCAGCCAGCCACGCGTCGTACTCGGCGTCGGTCTTCACGGTGATGAATCCACGCATGCGGTAATGACCAAGGCCGCACAGCTGTGAGCACGCGATCTCGTATTCGAAGTCGGGCTTGCCGAGCCTCTGCCGCATCTCCTCGGTCGTGACCGTTGGAATGAACCAGAGCGGAATGTCCAGCCCGGGCACCGCATCCTGCTTGATGCGCATCTCGTAGGTACCAAAGCTGTGGATCACGTCCTTGCTCGACAGATGCACGAGCACCGGACGATCCTTGGGAACGGTCAGCTGGTTGATGGTCGTGATGTCGTCCTTCGCGGCGGTATCCCTGCGATCCAGACCAAGCGGGTTGTCGGCGGAGACCAGCTTGATGTCGGTCCGCCCGAACACGCCATCGGTGCCGGGATAGTGAATGTTCCACGCAAACTGCTCGGAGACGACGCGCACGATGACGGCGCGATTGTTGGCCGGCATCGGTGTGACCCGCGTCGCCCATGCGGGAATCGCATACCCGACCAGCAGAACGACCTCGATGATGGCGACGAGTACTTCCGTACTCTTGGCGAACTTGCCCTTGGCACCCGCGTAGTTGGCTTTCGGATTGGCGCCGCTCCGGAACCGGACGAGCACGAACAGGAAGAACGCGCCCCAGCCGACGAACAGCACCAGCATCAGCCAGTGCGTGAGCACGGTCATGTGATCGATTTCCGCTGCGTGCGCCGACGCCTGTAGCGGCATGTAGGTCATGAACCAGTTGCTCATGTTTCAGCGATTCCTTCCGACTGCCGCGCCACCATCTTGGCGCGCCGCATCAGATAAATGAAAAACGACGCGAACGCCGTCAACACCGCGGCGACGATGCCGAGCATGAAGATGACCCCGAGCCGCATCGCGCTGGTGAGCGGCGAGTCGTTCTCGCCGAAACACACCGGGCACGCGACGGCCAACCGCGGCGCACACAGGACGAGCAGCATCGCGATGCCGCCGCGACCTGCCACGAAAGCACGAAAGCACGAAAGCAAACCTGTCTTTCGTGTTTTCGTGTTTTCGTGGCTGTTTCGAATCACGACAGCCTCTTCGTCTTTTTCTGAAACGCCGCGCCGTACACGACCAACCCGACGCCGACCGCGAGCGACGCCACGCCGGTCACCGCGTAGCTGATCGCGTTCTCGGTTCGATACTGTCCGAACGCCCACGCGGCGAAAAAGGCCGTCAGGACGACGGAGATCGCGATGAAGAAGAGGTGGAACGCGCGCAGCGACATCTCAGTGCCCCGCCGCCGCCGGTTTCTCGATGGCGAAGGGTGTCTTGGGCGTGCCGATCGTGTCCATCGTTGTGAGGATCGGGATCGTCATCAACACGATGAAGAAAGCCACGGTGAGGATCAGCGCCCCGTAGATCCATTGCTTTTCGTGGCTGAGGTGCATGAACACGGCGGCGACCATCGTCCCCTTCATGATGGCGATGATGAGGGCGACCGTGATGGCCATCGGCACGGCCAGGTGAACAAGATTGGCCGCGACGGTGATGCCGGTGAACACCAGCAGCGCCGCGCCGATCATGATGTATTTCCGAATTGGCGGAGCCGAATGCATTCTGACTCTCCGTAGTCGACAGTTGACTGTCGACTTGTCTATAACAGATACAGCACCGGGAACAGGAAGATCCACACCAGGTCGACGAAGTGCCAGTACAGCCCCGTATACTCGATACGATTGGTGAACTGCTCGGCATTCTTCTTCCACAGGCCCGCGCCCGGGCCGATGAAGTACGCCATCACGATCATGCCGCCGAGGATGTGCAACCCGTGCAGTCCGGTGAGCGTGTAATAAATCGCCAGAAACGTATTGTGCGAGGGCCCTTCCCCCCTGGCGAAGTGATCCGCGTATTCGAAGTACTTGTTCACGAGGAAGACACCCGCCAGCAGGAACGTGCCAATAAGGTACAGGCGATGCCGTCCCCAGTTGTTCATCTTGAGCGACGCCCACGCCATCACCATCGTCACCGAGGAGGTAATCAGGATGATGGTGTTGATGGCGCCGAGCGGGACGCTCAGCTCGCCGGTCGGCCACACCGTGGAGCCCGTGCGCAGGATGATGTAGGTGCTGAACAGGGCACCGAACAGCATCACTTCCGACGCCAGGAACAGCCAGATCCCGAGCTTCCCGTTCGCCAGCCCGGTGTCGGGCCGCTCTTCGACGGTATACGGAATGTTCACGCTATGTCCTCTGTTTTGTCCGTGACCACCGCTTGATCCGTGTCCACCGTGGTCACGCTTTCTCCGGCTCGAACTGTGGACTGAAGTCGCGCGCCGCGCCCGGAACGCTGTACTCGTACGGCCCGCGATACGCGACCGGCTCGGTCAGGAAGTTGCCGTGTCCAGGCGGCGACGGCGCCGCCCATTCCAAGGTAGTCGCTTCCCACGGATTCCGGTCGACAGCCTTCCCCCACTTGATGCTCATGAAGAAATTGACGATGAACGGAATCTGGAAGAGACCGAGCGCCCACGACGCGTAGCCCTGGATGACGTTCCAGTGCATGACGCCTGCGTTGTGCGTGTACATCGCCCCGCCGTCGTACATCCGGCGGTTCATCCCTGCAAGCCCCTCGATGAACATCGGGAAGAACACGAGATTGATCGCGATGAACGATCCCACGAAGTGGATCAACCCGAGCGTGTCGTTCATCTTCCGGCCAGTCGCCTTGGGGAACCAGTAATAGATGCCCGCGAAGAGCGCGAAGATCGTGCCCGGCGCGACGACGTAGTGGAAGTGGCCGATGACGTAATAGGTGTCGTGCAGGTGGATGTCGGAGGGCGCCAGGCCGAGCGGCAATCCGGTCAATCCGCCAATGCCGAACATCGGGAGGAACGCGAGCGCGAACAGCATCGGCGTCGTGAACCGGATCGACGCGCCCCAGAGCGACAGCAGCAGCGCCGTCAAGATGACCACTGACGGGATCGAGATGATCATCGTCGTGGTCTGGAAGAACGCGCTGATCGTCGTCCCCATGCCGGTCATGAACATGTGGTGCGCCCACACGACGAACGACATGAAGCCGAGGAAGATCACCGAGTACACCAGCGCCTTGTAGCCCCACAGCGGCTTGCGCGTGTTGTTCGCGATCACTTCCGACACGATCCCCATCGCCGGCAGAATGAGGACGTAGACCTCGGGGTGCGCCAGGAACCAGAACAAGTGCTGCCAGAGCAGCGGGTTGCCCTCGCCTGAAATCTCGAGCGGCTTGCCCGACACGACGAGCCCGCTGGGCATGAAGAAACTGGTACCGGCGACGCGATCCATCAACTGCAGGACGCCCGCGGCTTCAAGCGGCGGGAACGCGAGCAGGAGGAGAAACGACGTGACGAACTGCGCCCAGACGAAAAACGGCAGGCGCATCCAGCTCAGACCTTTGGCGCGGAGCTGAACGGTCGTGACGATGAAGTTTATCGAGCCGAGGAGCGACGACGTGATCAGGAAGACCATGCCGATCAGCCACATCGTCTGCCCGCTCCCGAGGGCGGTCACCGAGAGCGGCGTATAGGACGTCCATCCCGAGTTCGCGGCGCCGCCGGGCATGAAGAAGCTGGCGATCATCGTCACGCCGCCCAGGAAAAACACCCAGTAGCTCATCATGTTGATCTTCGGGAACGCCATGTCCGGCGCGCCGATCTGCAGCGGCAGGACGAAATTCCCGAAGCCGCCGACGGCCAGCGGCACGACGCCCATGAACACCATGATGGTGCCGTGCATCGCACCCAACTGGTTGTAGAACTCGGGCAGCATGATGCCGCCTGGCGCGTTCGCCACGCCGAGCAGACCCCCGATGATCGGGATGGCCTTGCCCGGATAGGCGAGCTGCCACCGCATGAGCATCATCAAGGTGAAGCCGAAGAGCAGGAACAGCAGCCCGGTCACCGCGTACTGGATGCCGATCACCTTGTGATCGAGCGAAAACACGTATTTGCGCCAGAAGCCGAGCTCGTGCTCGTGTTCGTGCGCATGCGCGTGTTCGTACACGTCGCGCGGCGATGTAGTCGGATGATCCAACGTCGAACTCCTTCAGCCGTCTTCCAAAACCGCAGACTTGGGAAACGGTTTTGGAATACGGCTTAGTTGCGGCCGCGAAGCGGCCGCCGCCTATCCAGGAACGAAAACGCACGGGGCTTGTTTCGTTCCTGGACGGGCGATTGTATTCAGAAGGCACAAGCGGCGCAAGTTACGGGGGCGTCGTAAGATCGGTACGTGCCCCGCGGCGCCGCGAGATGTGTGGCGATGGGTCTGGCAATGCTGGCGATCGGCGCCCAACCGGTCGTCGCCAGCCGGGAATCGGACGCCCTTCGCGCCAAAGCGGCCGAGCAGCTCTACAACCTCGACCGCGACCAGGCCGTCGCCACGTTCCGGCAGGCCATCGCTGCAGATGGTCAGGATTCGGGCGCGTACCGCGGGTTGGCCAGTGCCTTGTGGCTGAGCATCACCTTCCGGCGCGGCAGCATGACCGTTGACGACTATCTCGGCCGCGTCACGCGTCCCAATCCGAACCTGGCGCCCCCGCCTCCGGAGATCGCCGCGGCCCACCGCGAGGCGATCGACCGCGCGATCGCGATCGCCCGTGCGCGGATCCTGAAGAACCCGCGCGACGCCGACGCCCACTACCAGCTCGGGTCGGCGGTCGGCCTCCGCGCCTCGTACACGGCGACGGTCGAAGGCACGGCGATGAGCGCGTTCCGGTCGGCACGCGAAGCGTACGACGAGCACGAGCAGGTGCTTGCCCTCGATCCCAAACGGAAGGACGCCGGCCTCGTCGTCGGCACCTACCGCTATCTCGTGTCCGCCCTGTCGCTGCCCGTCCGCTGGATGGCGTATGTCGTCGGCTTTGGAGGCGGCCGCGAGCGCGGCATTCAGCTCGTGGAAGAGGCCGCGGCGTACGGCGGCGACAACCAGGAGGATGCCCGCTTTGCGCTGCTGCTGATGTACAACCGGGAAAAACGGTACGACGATGCGCTCAAGCAACTGGCGTCGCTGCAGGCGCGGTACCCGCGGAACCGCCTGACGTGGCTGGAGACCGGGTCGACGCTGATTCGCGCGAGCCGGTTCGCGGACGCCGAGCGTGTCCTGACCGACGGCATGACCCGATTCGCGGACGACACACGCCCGCGGATGTTCGGTGAAAACGCCCTGTGGTTCCACAAGCGCGGCGTGGCCCGGGCCTGGCGCGGACAGTCGGCCGACGCCGAGGCCGATTTCCAGCGCGCGCTGGCGCTCGAAGGCCGAAAATGGGTCCACGGCCGCACGCGCCTGGAATTGGGCCGCCTGGCGGTGAAGAAGGGCGACCGCGCGGCGGCGCGGCGCGAATTACAAACCGCGATTTCGTTGTGCGAGAGCGATAATGACCCTCTGGCGGCGGACGAAGCGCGCCGTCTCATGAAACAAGTGGGTTGATGGAAAAATCGACGCGGCGCACGTGGATTTCGGTCCTGGTTGCGTCGGTGATCATCGTCGGCATTCTGGCGGTGGCTGTGGTCGGCGGCACGGCCTTTTTTTTCTACCGCCACGTCAACTCGCAGTTCACGCCGCGCGAGAGCGCCGAGCAGCAGTTCGCCGCCGCCCGCGCCCGCTTTTCCGGTCAGACGCCGCTGATCGAGATCCGCCGCGGCGACGATCCGATCGTGCATCGCGAGCTCGTGGAGAAGGCCGAGTCGCGCGGGAAGATCGAGACGCTGCGCATCCTCGCCTACGACCCCGATGACCGCAAGCTCGTACGCGTGTCGATTCCCTTCTGGCTGATCCGCCTCATGCCGGGCAAACATTTCTCGTTCCTCAACGACAACGGGATCGATATCGACAGCGAGCGCGTCCGGCTGACGGCCGAGGACCTCGAACGCCTCGGTCCAAGCCTGATCCTGGACGAGCAGGAGCGCCACGGCGGCTACGTGCTGGTGTGGACGGAGTAAGGGAATGCCGAGCCAGGAACGACATTCCAGCCGTTGACCCTGCATCCGTGGCAAGCCCACTACGACGCTGACGTCCGCACGACGCTGTCGCCGTATCCGGAGCGGACCCTCCTCGACTACCTCGCGGACGCCGTCCGCGAGCGGCCGGATCATCCGGCGGTGATCTTCAAGGGCCGCACGCTCTCGTGGGCGGATCTCGATCGCTTGAGTGACGCCTCCGGGGCCTCGTTGGCATCGCTGGGTGTGAGGAAGGACGACCGCGTCGCGCTGATTCTTCCCAACTCGCCGCAATTCCTGATCGCCGAGCTCGGCGCGTGGAAGGCCGGGGCGATCGTCGTCCCGCTCAACCCGATGTACACCGAGCACGAGCTGCAGGATGCGCTCTCGCAGACGGGAGCCGAGGTCGTCATCGCGCTGACGCCGTTCGTCGCCCGAGTCAAGGCGTGTCAGGCGCGGACCCGCGTGCGCCGTGTCATCGCGTCGAACATCAAGGAATATCTCCCGCCGCTGAAGCAACTGCTGTTCACCCTGTTCCGCGAACGCAGCGGCGGCCATCGTATTCGCCTCGATCCGGGCGATCTCTGGTTCCAGGATCTGATGCGGGCTCACGAGGGCACGAACCGCTCCTCGTCCCATATCACCCCCGACGACCCGGCGATCATCCTGATGAGCGGAGGCACCACCGGCACGCCCAAGGGCGTCGTGGCGCCCCACCGCGCGTATGTCATCGCCGGCCTCCAGATTCGCGAATGGGTCAAGAGCCTGTGCGTCGACTGGCAGGACACGCTCATGCTCCCGCTGCCGCTCTTCCACGTGTACGCCAATGTCGGCGTCCAGAGCCTGGCGTTCGTGGGCCACAACGCCCTGGCGCTCATCCCGAACCCGCGGGAGATCGACGACGTGCTCGACGCCATCGACGCCGTACGGCCGTCATTTTTCACCGGTGTTCCGACGCTGTTCATCGCGCTGTGCAACCACGAGCGCGTCAAGACCGGCCAGGTCAGCTTCACCTCCATCAAGGTCTGCTTCTCGGGCGCCGCCCCGCTCCTGGCCGACACCAAGACACGCTTCGAAGATCTGACCGGCGGCCGGCTCGTCGAAGGCTACTCGCTCACCGAAGCGATGATGGCCTGCTTCGTGAACCCGCTGAAGGGCGCCAACAAGATCGGATCGGTCGGGCTGCCGCTGCCCGACGTTGAAATCGCGATCGTCGACGCCGAAACGGGAGAGACCCCTCTTTCGCTGGGCGAGGTCGGCGAAGTCGTCATCCGCGCGCCGCAGCTGATGACGTCGTACTGGAACAATCCCGAGGAGACGGCGATCGCGCTGCGCGGGCACGGCGATGGCGGCCGCTGGCTGCACACGGGCGATCTCGGCCGCCTCGACGAGGACGGCTATCTGTTCATCGTCGATCGCCAGAAGGATCTGATCAAAACGAGCGGCTATCAGGTGTGGCCGCGCGAGATCGAGGAAGCCCTGGCGTTGCATCCGGCCGTCGCGGAGGTTGGCGCCGGCGGCGTCGCCGATCCCGTCAAAGGCCAGGTCGTCTGGGCGTGGGTCGTCGTCCGCGCCGGCCAGACGGTGACGGAACAGGAACTGCGCGCCCACTGCCGGAACATCCTCGCCCCTTACAAAGTGCCGGCGCACATCGAATTCCGGCGCGATCTGCCGAAGACGATGGTCGGGAAGGTCCTGCGACGGCACCTGACTGCCGAAGCCGGGCGCGCCACCTAGCGCCCGTTCCACGGTTGAAGTAGGCTCTTTCGGGTGGCTCGCTCCACGCAATCAGCGGTGTCCTTACGGGTCCTGGGATGCGGTGATGCCTTCGGCAGCGGCGGCCGATCGCACACCTGCTTCTATTTCGACGCCCCGGGATCGAAGCTGCTCATCGATTTCGGCGCGTCCGCGCTCATCTCGATGAATCGATTCGGCGTCGATCCCCTCGGTATCGACGCGGTCGTCCTGAGCCACCTGCACGGGGATCATTTTGGCGGCCTGCCCTTTCTTCTGCTGGACGCGACATTCATCAGCGGCCGACATCGCCGGCTGATTATCGCGGGTCCTCGGGGGACCAAGGAGCGGCTGCACTTAGCGACCGACGTGCTCTTTCCGGGAATCTGGACGTACCCGAAGCCGTTTCCCGTCGAGTTTCTCGACCTCGAGGACGGTCGACCGCTGGAAATCGCCGGGGCCACTGTCACCCCGTTTGCCGTCATTCATGACAGCGGAGCGCCGGCGTTCGCGCTGCGCGTCTCCCGTGAGGGCCGCACGGTGGCGTATTCTGGAGACACGGCGTGGACCGACCGCTTGATCGAAGTGTCACGCGACGCCGACCTCTTCTTCTGCGAGGCGACGTCGTTCGAAACACCAATTCCGAATCACCTGACCTATCGAACGGTCGCCGACAACCGCCACCGCTTCACTGCCGCGCGCGTCGTCTTGACCCACCTCGGGCCCGAGGTCCTGGCTCGCCGCGACACTCTGGCGTTGGAGGTTGCAGAAGACGGGCAGATGTTTGTGCTCGACGCAGAACGAACTGTCACCACAAAGAACACAAAGGACGAAACCAACCTGGCTTGACCGCTGTCTCCTTCGTGTCGGTTGTGGTTATCCGGCGGCGGCAAGGCGCGCCCGCTCCCGCTGTTCAGGGCAGTGGACGGAGCACCGTCGGCGATGAGGCGGATGGCACGCAGTCGTCGGGCAGAATCTCGAACATTTCCACCGTTTCTGATCGCCCGCGCAACTGGATGTGACCGAGCGACCGCGCCGGGATCCTGCCCTCGAGGCGATCGAACGTCGCCCGACTGATCACAATCTGCCCCGCCTGCGCCACGCTTTCCTCGATGCGCGCTGCGGTGTTCACGACGTCGCCCAGCACCGAGTATTCGCGCCGCTTGGGCGATCCCATGTCGCCGACGAGCGCCACGCCAGTGTGGATCGCCACCCGCATCTTCAGAACGGCATCCGGCCGCTCCTGATTGAGCGCCGCCAGCGCCCGCCGCATCGTCTGAGCGGTCTGGACGGCGTTCAGCGCGTGGTTCGGCAAGTCCATCGGCGCGCCGAAAATCGCGAGCACGCTGTCGCCGATGAACTTGTCGAGCGTCCCGTCGTGCTGGAAGATGGCGTCGGCCATCCGGGTAAAGAACGCGTTCAGCAGAACCGCCACCTGCTGCGGCTGCATGCCCTCGGCCATCGTGGTGAAGCCGACGAGATCCGCGAAGAGAACCGTCAGGTCGCGCTCGTGAGCGATCATCGGCGCATCTGCCTCCGCCCCGCTCTTCAAGATGCGATCGACCACCGCCGGCGAGTGATAGCGCTGCAGGCGCTCGCGCCGGCGCGTCTCCTCGAGGACCCTGGCGGCGAGCCGGGCCTGCGCAATCGCGACCGCCGCGTAGTTGGAAAAGGCCGAGAAGAGATCAAGATCGGCGGTGGTGAACTGTTCGCCCTGCGGGTTGTCCACGTACAGCACGCCGATGATTTCGCGCTCGTGCCACAGCGGCGCGCACATGAACGATCGGATGTCGAGCGTCCGGATGCTCTGCGACATGTCCAGCCGCGGATCGATCTGCGCGTTCAGGGCCAGCATGGCGACGCGGTCTGTCATCACCTGGTCGAGGATCGTGCGGCTGATTCGGGTCGACCCCTTCGCGCCCTCGCGGTGGCGCACGACGCGCGGCACCAGCACGTTTGCCGCGTCGTCGTAGAGCAGGAGCAGCGCCCGCGTGGCGTTGGTGCTCTCGAACGCGCTGTCCACGACATGGCCGAGCACTTCGTCGATGGGCTGCGTGCCGACCAGCGTCCGGCTGATCTCCGTGAGCAGCTTCAGCAGCCGCGGCGCGTCCACGGCTGCGGCGCTGGCCGCCGGCATGGTGCCACTGTCGGGTCCCACCGGACGTTTGATCACCGCCCCCATGCTCATCGCGGCGTCGTCTTCGGTCAGGATGATGTTGCTGGCCGCGGCGCAGCGCAGTCTGAGCTGGATCTCTCCGAAGATGAGGCGATCGCCGTCGCGCAGTTCGGTCTTTTCGATCTGATCGCCGTTGACGTACGTGCCGTTGCGGCTTCCGAGGTCGGTCACGACGCAGGTCCCGTCGGTAACCGCGACCTGCGCATGGCGGCGGGAGACGCTCGTGTCGTTGATCACGAGATCGCAGGTGGACGCGCGGCCGATGACCGTCGCGCCGGCCGCGAGCTTGTGCTGTCGCTCGGTGGCACCCTCCGCGTACTCCAGCGTGTACGTGACAGCATCTCGATCGGGCACGGTCAGGACACCTTTTCGCCACCGTCACCATAGCACCAGGCGCGGGCGCCGAACCATCGGCGACCTCCGGCGAGGACGCCAATGATCCGGGTTCGCGCGTTTTTCCGCCAGAACTTCGCGATCGCGCTTGGTACGGCGCTTGTAAGCCCGTGCATTTGCGACGTATCAATCACGCGACCACTTTCGAGGGATGCCATGTTCAGGACACTACGACTGATACCGGCGGCGCTGCTCGTCGCGGCCGGATTTGCGTCCACCGCGTGCGCGAGTCAGATCTACGGTCAGCGCGGCGGCTACTACCGCAACGTGGACCAGCGCGCCTACGACAACGGATACCGCGAGGGGGTTCGCGAGGGCACCGACGACGGGCGCCGCGGCCGCAACTACTCCTACAACCGCCACGACGAATACCGCGACGCCGACGATGGCTACCGGCGATCGGGCGGCGACCGCGAGTTCTACCGCCGCTCGTACCGCCAGGGATTCCAGACTGGCTACAACGAGGGCTACAGCCGGTACGCCAACAACAACCGGTATCCGCGCTCGAACTACCCGACCTCGCCCAATTACCCGAACTATCCGAACGATCCGCAATACCCGGAGCGGGGCGTGCCGCGCAACGGCGGCGGCTACGACTCGGCGGCGGCCCAGGTCGGCTACCGCGACGGCCTCGATGCCGGCCGCGACGACGCACGGGGACGCCGGGCCTACGACCCGGTGCGGACGCGACGCTATCGCGACGGCGATCACGACTACGACAACCGCTACGGATCGCGGGACGCGTACAAGCGCGAGTACCGGGCCGCGTTCGAGCAGGGCTATCGGGAGGGATACGGAGGAACGCGACGCTTCTGAATGGCGAATCGGGTAATTGGATAATCGGGTAATCGGGTAATTGATTGCTTGATTGCCAACAATTCTCCAATTCAATTACCCAATTACCCGATTACCCGATTACCCGATTATCCAACTACCCGATTTCTCGATTCACAGCCCGAGCGAAACAGCCGCACCCCAGACGCACAGCGCGAGCAAGAGGCCGGTGATGGCGTCCAGCGCATAGTGAAAGCGCCCGACCACCGACGCGATGGCGATGCTGACCGCGAGCACGGCGAAGACGGCGGCCGCCTCCGGCGCTGACTGCGCCAGTGCCAGGGCCACCGCGAGCGATCCGGAAGCATGACCGCTCGGAAACGTGTTGGCGCGGATCGTCGTCTGCTCGACCCACGACAGGCTGAAGCGCCGCATCGCCATCCCGTCCGCGGCACGGCGTCCCTCGATCGCCCACGGCGGCCGGGCCTGGAGCCACGGCATCAGGCCGAACGGAATGAATTCGGAGATCAGCACGATCGTCCAGAACCGGTCCGCCGATGACGATGCGCCGATCCAGGCAAGCACCGCGAAGCCGGCGGGAATCAGCACGAAGCAGAAGTCGTAGACCACCTCGAGGTACACGCGCAGAGCGGGCGGCACCGATTCGAATGTCGCGCCGCCGATCAGCGTGTCATCCCAACCCTTCAGCCACGCCTCGACACGCGGAGATGGCGCGACAAAGAAGGCGCCGGTCGCGTAGTAGCCAAGCAGAATGACCAGCCCCGGCAGCCAGTCGCGGAGCGCGACGACGATTGAGGGCGCCGACGGCGCCGCGCCGATCGCGTTGAGAACGATGACAGCTGCGGCGGCGAGCCAGACGACAAGACGGCGGGCAAGCGGAAGGCGGAACAGCAGCGAAAGCGCCGCAAGGTACACCAGGTAGGCGATGCCGAGGAGCTCGCTGACGCGGAGACTCGACGCGTCGATCACTTAGCGGGCCCTCATCGCACTTGGCGCAACCTGAAGTGGTCGAGAAGCGAATGCTCGACACGCTGTTCAACGCATGCGCATCGGTGGTCATGATCGCAAATCCTAGCTCATCTGGGATTCGCGTTCGCAGCCCTCAACTGCTCGGGTCATCGCGTGCAGGCTAATTTCGACATCGTTCTCCGTCGTCGCCCACGACGATACGCTGATCCGCATCGCGGCGCGGCCCTGCCATTCGGTGCCGCCGCACCAGCAGGTCCCATCCTGTTGAACGCGTTCGATGACGGCGCGCGTCAGTTCAGCCGAGCCAAAGGACACGAGCACCTGATTGATCACGACCTCGTTCAGGACCTCGTAGCCGCGCTCGCGCAACCCTTGGGCGAATCGCTGCGCATGGCGGCAGGTCCTCTCGACCAGGCTGGCCAGCCCGCTCCGCCCGAGCGACGCGAGCGCCGCCCACAATTCCACGCCGCGCGCCCGCCGCGACATCTCGGGCGTGAACTGCGACGGCTCGCGCTCGCCGCCCGGGATGAAGTACGCGGACGTAGCAGCCATCGCCGCTTGCAGTTGATCGGGATCGCGGACGAGAGCGATTCCACAGTCATAGCCGGCGTTGGGCCATTTGTGCGCGTCGGTGGCCCACGAATCGGCGAGCTCGAACCCGTCGGTGAGGTGGCGATAACGAGGCGAGGCCGCCGCCCAGATGCCAAACGCGCCGTCCACGTGGACCCAGGCGCCTGCGTCGCGCGCGCGCGTGCAGATGTCGCGAGCGGGATCGAAGGCGCCCGAGTTCACGTTGCCTGCCTGGACACACACGATCGTCCGGCCATCGAGCGGCGGCAGCGCGTCCGCGCGCATGCGCCCTTGATCGTCGACGGGCACGCGGTGGACGCGGTCGCGGCCGAGTCCCAGCACGCTGAGCGCCTTCAGGAGCGACACGTGGACTTCGTTGCCGACGATGACCGTCACAGGAGGAGCGCCGAACAAGCCGTCGCGCTCGACATCCCAGCCGGCCCGTGCCAGCAGCGCGTGGCGCGCCGCGGCGAGGCCCGTCATGTTGGCGAGCGTCGCTCCGGTGACGGCTGCACCACCACATCCGGCTGGAAGGCCCAAGGCGTCCACCACCCATTTCAGCGCCGCGTCCTCGAACGCGGCGCCCGCTGGAGACATCACGCGAAGCGCGACGTTCTGGTTCCACGCCGCCACCAACCAGCTCGCCGCAGTCGTGGCCGGCAGCGCGCCGCCGTTCACGAACCCGTAGTACCGGCCGCCGGTTGTGGTCACGGTCGCCGGCGATCCGATTCGATCCAGCCGCTCCACGACTTCCTCGGGCGACAGCGGCGCCTCCGGAAACGGCACGTCCAATTCACGGAGAGCGGCGACGGTGGCATCGGAGGGTGTGACGCGCCGCGAAGGCGCCGCTTGCATGTATGCCTCGCACCGCGCCGCGACATCGCGCAGCAGCTCTGTCATGGTCGTCATCACGTCGAGTATTTCACACGCACGTGTGCAGGGAACACACGCGTGCCTTCGAGCGTCACGCCCGGCAGACTGTCCAAGTGGATCTCGCGGAGGCGTGGCAGGGCGGCGAGAAAAACGAGACCGGCGTCGGTCACGCCGTTGCACTCGTAAAACTCGATCTGTTCCAGCGAGGGCATCACGCCAAGGATTTCCAGGCTGCGATCGGTAATCCCGGTCAGGCCTGCGTAATAGTGCTTCAGGCGGAGTCCTGCAATGTGCTCCGTGGCTGCGTCGGTTGTCTCGCGGCAATACATGCACTGAAGGCGTTCCAGCCGTTCGCATTGGCCGACGAACCGGAAGCCCTCGTCTGTGACGTCGACTGGTGTCAGCTCGCGAAGCGCGGGAAAGCGTGGCAGCGACGACAGGGCGGCCGCGTCGACATTCCTGAGGCTCACGCCGAGATTGCGCAGAGCCGGCATGTTCGAGAACGCGAGCAGTCCACGGCTGCCGAAGTTCGGGCAGACCCGGCCCCAGAAGTGCTCCAGCGTTCTCGACTGGCTCAGCGCCTCGAAGCCTTCGTCGGTTGCCACCGCGCTTTGCGCGCGCAGCTTGCGCAGGCGCGGCATGGCGGCCATGTGACGCATCGATACGTTGTCGGATAGCTCACCGTCAGCGCCCAGCGAATTGAGATTCGGCAACTCGATCAGATGCACGAAGCCGCCGGACGTGATTCCCGTTACGTGCCAGAAGAGATCGAGCTCTTCGACGCCGGCGAGGCCGGCCAGGCTGGCGAGGCCCCCATCCGTGAACGGCCCGTCGATCAGGAGATGACTTGCGCGCCTCCGCCTGGTGCGCCGTCTCGAACTTGGGAAGTTGTGCAGAAGGCGCAGGCCGGCGTCGGTCACGAGCCTTCCGCTGCTGAAGTAGCGGAGTCGCGGTTTGCCTTGCAGCGCCTCGATTGCGCCGTCGCCTGTTGGCGATCCCATCAAGTCCACACGCTCGAGGTGGTCGCAGAACCTCAGGTTGGCGACTCCCGCGTCGGTAATCCCGCGCTGCCACGTCATCTCGAAGACGCGGAGGTTCGGCAGATGGCGGAGGACTTCGAGTCCGCGATCCGTGAGGTTGCCGCCCGGGTACTCGCTGAGGTTCAGGTGCGTCAACTGCGGCATCCGCGCCAGGTGCTGCAGGCCCGCGTCGGTGAGCTCGCGCGAGCCGCCGAGCGTCAGCGACATCACGTGATCGAGGTCCGCGACCGCGCAAGAGCACGGCATCGGTCATCAACCCGATGGCATTCAGCGACGTGATGCGGCGCTCCTTCATGACGGCGATCAGATCGTCCCACTCGCGATCGCTCAGCGTGCGGCGGGGCGCGATGCTGTTGTCCTGCGCGTCGATCCCGAATGCAGGAATGGGCGGCGCACCGGTTGCGGCCGCCCGCGTCAAGGCCGCCCAATTACTGAAGCCCGCGTCCTGCGCGATCAGCATTTGCGCTTCGGCAAGCTGGAGATAGTTCTTGGGCACTTTCGACGACCGCTGCCGGAACGCGTACACGCGGCGCCACACCTCGGCCCACAAGTCGTCGTACGTGAACGCGCGCTGATATCTCGCGTTGACGCGATCGAGGGCGGCCTGATCCTGCGCATCGAACGCGAGCACGAGATCGCTGGCCAGCTGGTCGTATTCCTCGACCGTCTGTGCGAGCGCCATTCGGCGTTGCGTGCTCGACATCCGGCTGCTCGACGGCCTTCTTCAGCGCGACCCAGCTCTCGTGGCCGTGCTCGCGCGCGAGGGCGTGCTGCACGTCGCGCAGCGTTGGCGTCGCAGGCGCCGTGGGGTATGCGGCGGCGAATCGCGCGCGCGCCTCAGCGCTGTTCGCGCGAATCTCTTTCAGCCAGCGTTTGGCTTCCTTCCGGAGTGTGTCGAGAGACGTCGCGGGCGTGATCTTGCGAGGCATGGCAACCTTCCTTCCGCTCGCCCCGACTCACGTCGTGGCGGATGCTGCCCGGAGTCCGCTTGATCAGGGCCGGAATGAAGGTTCCCGCCGTCGCCGCAAGGCGGCTATGGCGGGCAGGCACTTCAGACGACAGGTTGGGTGGGAGCCAGCTCCCTTGCCGCGGACAGGAGGCGCCCCAGCGCGCGCTCCCGGAAGTCTGCGGCCCGCGGCAAACGATTGTCAACCGCAACAGCCCAGGTGAGCCGGATTCCCCTGTCTCTGCACCTTCGGGGTTGGGAGGGAGCAGTGATTCCAGTACGAACCGTCTTTCTGTTCACATTCCTGGCAGCCTCCTCGGCGGCAGCACAGGACAGACAGGCCACGCTCATGCTGACGCCGCCTGAGGGACGGCGCTGGGACGTGGCCGCGCACGTCGCGTGGCTGAACGTCAACAAGTCGGGCGTCGGGGCGAGCTGGAACGAATGGTATGACGCCGCCTCGTTTGGCACGGTCGTCGGCTATCACTGGACGCCGCATCTCAAGAGCGAGGTCGATCTGGTCACGTCCTCGGAGGGCGATATCTACTCGGACCTGACGATGTTCCTTCCCGGAGAGCCGATTCCGGTGTTCAGGAGCCGGGAGCACTTCTTCCGTACGACCACGCTTTCGGCTGGTGCCACCTACCAGTTCTTCGAAAACAGCTGGTTTCATCCGTTCGTGGGGTTGGGCGTCGCGCTCGTTCGAGAGCGCGAACGCATCGAGACGCCTCCAACATTCATACCGTCACGGGACCCTCGCGTGCCCGTCCGCGTGCCTGCGCTCGAACTCGAGACACGACTACGACACCTGGCGCAACCGTTTCTCGCTGGCGGGTTCAAGGCCTACGTGTCCGAGCGGGCGTTCATCCGAGGCGAGCTCCGCTCCTCGTTGTCGTCCGACCGCGGCCTGGCGGCGCTGGCGTGGCGGGCAGGCGCGGGCATTGACTTCTGAACCACGAAGAAGCGTTGGAAAGGAGCATGAGATGCGTGTCAAACCTGCCGGGCTGGTTGCCGTGATGATCGCCGCCCTCGCCGTTCCGCAGGCTCTCGCGGCGCAGGCCACGGAAAACGTGTGGCGACGCTTTGTCGAGAAAGTCGACGTTGGCACCGAACTGCAGGTTCGGCTGGCCAGTGGTCAGCGATTCCGCGCGACCCTCATCGAGGTTCGAGACGAAGCGGTGCTGATGCTGCCGAGGACACGCGTGCCCGTGCCGATCCAGCCGGTACCCTATGGAGAGATCGTGGCGCTCGAGCGGACCCGGCACGGAATTGGTGCCGGAAAGGCCGCAGCTATTGGCGTCGCCACAGGAGCCGGCACGGTCTTCGCGATCCTGGCGATTCTCTTTGCGACGCTGGACGACTAGGCAGCTACCTGGGCGTTTCTACGCACAGCCCGCGCGTCACTTCTTCGTCAGCGCGAATGTGCCGCTCGCCACCTCGGCGCCGCCGCCTTTCGGACGGAGTACCCAGGTCCCCTTCGCAGTGCTGCCCTCGACCGTTGCCGCCATGACGACTTCGGCGCTGGGGTCGAGCGGAAAGTCGTACGCCGCCTCGATGCCCTTGCCCTTGAACACGATGGTCCGCAGGTCGGCATCGTAGTTTCCGCCGTCGGTCGTGACGGATACCTTCCCGGCTGGCTTGCCGTCGGCGTTCTTTTGCAGGAGCAGTTCGAACCCGCCGGTGCCCGAGCCCTCGTAGGTCCCGGTCCATTGGCCGGTGTACTCGTCGCCGCTCGTCTCCTGTGTGGCGGCCACGGTCGCGCCCGCCATAGCGAGAGCACAGACGATGGCGCACATTCCCGACACGAAAAGTCTTCGCATGATGAGGGGATGTTACACCGGTCAGGCAGTTTTCAGCGGCCACTCGCGCGGCGGGCTTCGGCGTCGAGGGCCTCAACGGTTTTCGTGTAGAGCGCGTCGGCCTCTTCGAGCGTGTTCGCGACGCTCGTCAACCCGACGAGTCCTTCTTCGCCGAGCGCGTTCATCATGTGAAAGACCACGCCCTTCTGGCACGCCTGGTCGAAGTGCAAGCCGTGGCAGGCGACCAGGTCGAAGAGATCGTCATGGGTAAAGACGCGGTAGTCCGGCGACTGCAGATGATCGGTCGCGACGAAACATTTCGGTTCGCCACGCGCGGTGGTGAAGACGCCGCGTTCAGGATCGTATCGGCCGTCGGTGAGAAACTGGAGCGTCAGGAACGGGTGGGTCGTTCCGCCCTTCCGCAAGTTGATTTCGATGGCGTAGATGTCCCACTCGTCGCGCTCGTTGCGCACCGTGACGAAGTCGAGCGCGAACCGGCCCAGCACGCCTTCTTTCATCAAGCGGTGTCCCACCTTCAGCGCTTCCCGCATGATGGCGGGCGCGTATTCCGCATTCGCCGGAAAACGGCAGCCCAGATACACCTGACCGCTCGGTCCGCCCAGCAGCTGATCGTGAGTGGACAGCGCTTCGACGGCGCCGAGCGGCGTAATCCGGAGCTGCGCGCTGGGACTGCGAAATTCCCGGCCGCTGATCCGCTCCTCCACGATGCCGCCACGGTCGGACAGCTTGGCCATGTAGCCGTCGTACGTGGCACTCGCCAGCTCGAAGCGCATCGCCTGCATGCGCTCGAGCACGTCGCTGCGCTCCGTGCGGCTGTTCGCCGTCGCCAGACCGGCCAGGTTGACGATCGCGTTGCCCTCGCCGGAGACACCTTCGTTCAACTTGACGACCACCTCGTGAAGCGACGGCTTGCGCCCGCGCATCTCCACGATGGCGTCAGCGACCTCGTCGGCCGAACGCAGGTTCTCGACACCCAACGGATACGGGACGCCCTCCTCGGCGAAGATGCGGCGGGCGCCGCTCTTGGTGCCGAGCGGGAAGTACTTGGGGTCCGCGCCGTAGAGCGGAATGCCGAGGCGCAGCGCCAGATCGCGATCGATCGGCGTGGTGTTGTACGGCACCAGGTGCGCGCGGTCGGGATCGGCGATGAGCGAGCGGATGTGTTCGATCAGCCGGGGACGTGCGAGCAGCTTTTCGGTCAGCGGCCTGGACGAGCCGTCGAGCGGCGACACGAGGAACAACCGCTTTCGCGCATGGCTCGCAATGACCCCGGGCAGCAGCCCGAGGTAGTAGTCCACCACGTTGGGATGGATGGCCTGCGACGTGACGTAGACGACGCGCGCGCGCGCCTGCCGCAGCAGCAACAAGAGAAAGAGATACCGCTCCTCGTACGCCTGTTGCTTCACGCCTTGAATGGCGGAATCCACATTGAGCGACGGCACGACCACGATCGTTTGCGGATCGTTGCTGAACTGTTGGATGGATCGCCACAGCGGCACCAGCTTCTGCTGCAGCGTTTCGAATCTCGAGATGGCGTCCGCGTCTGTCATGAGTGCGTTGATTGAGCCGCTGAGCTGGGTGAATCCCAGGAGAGTACCACACGCTCTCGCCGAGAGCGGCAGCGCCCCTTACGCGACAGCCGAGTCGACGAACGCGTTCCACGCGAGGACCGCATAGCGTCGCGGCGTGTGGTCGATCAGCGGCTCGCTCAACGAAAGCGTTGGATCGTTCGCGCCCACGAAATGCTCGGTGTTGACGTGCCGATAGCCGACCAGCGGCGGCGGCACGCGTGTCACCGCGTCCTGGTCGTTGACGAACCGGAACGAGCGATTCCCGACGCGGCTGTTGAATCCATCGACGAACCGGCGGTCGCCGACGAGTGGGGACCCGAAGGTATAGACACCGCCCAATTCGCCAAGCCCTTCGCGTGTTCGTTCTCGAACCAGCCGATCCGCCGCCAGGGTGGCGAGCGCCCCACCGAGGCTATGCCCGGTAAACCAGACAGGACGATCGGCCGAGTGGCTTGATGGCGGTCATGAGTTGGGGCCACACGAGATCCAGCGCGTCTCTGAATCCTTTGTGCACCTGCTCGTCCAGGTTGTCCCAGTCGGTGAATGCGAACTGCGCGTCGGTGACGATGTCGTGTATCGAATCCGCTTCGGTGCCACGGAAGGCGACCAACGCGAAACCCTGCTTCCACGCCACGTAGCCCTGGGTGTCGCCACTCGCGGATTGGCACGCTTTCGAGCGCCGCGTGCGTCACGGAACCGTTGCTGCGCCACTTCTGGTGTCCCAATATGACAGCAGCGATGCCTCGGCGAGCCACCATGCGTTCACGCGTGAAAAGACGGACGTCGGATCGAACGGCGCATCGAGTGCCCCCTCGAAATGTCGATGGTCCGTGTCGCTCTGAGGTTTGAACACCAGGTTGAACGACGCGGGCGGCAGCGGCTTCTTTTGAAAGGCCATGTGAGTTCCCTCCTGCCCGGATTCTTCGGCTCGATCGACGTAACGATGGCAGGCGCGAAAACGAACATGTCAGAGTGTGGTTGCGCTGGGCAAGAGAATTGCGAAGGCTGCTTACCGAGGCTGCGGCGCGGGTCGTGGAGGAGATCGCGTCGCAGCGACACGTGCTTCAGGAGCAGTACGACCGCATCCGAAGTCACGCGCCGCTGCGAGCCTTGTTCGTCGTCTGAGCGAATCCTCGACCACTACATCACTGAACCTTCAACTGCCACACACCCTGACCGTGGGTGCCGGCGTAGAGCACGCCCTTCTCGGGCACGTACACGAGATCCGCGACGTCGACGTTCGGCAGGCCCGCCGCCGGCGGATGCCAGACGCCCGAGTTCTTCTGTTTCTGAACGACGCCGTAGTCGTTGCCGACGTAGACCGTGCCGGACGGCGAGACGACGATCGAGTTGGCGGGGATGTCGCCGTATCCGTTGTTCGCGTTCCCGTCGAGGAGCGTGAAGGCGGCGGTGCCCGTGTATTCCCGGGTCCGGGCGTGTAGGTGATCTCGAAGACGTGGCCGGCGTCGCGGGCGTCTTCGCGTTGTAGCCGCTGTAGGTGATCCAGGCGTGGTTCGGGTCCTGCGGGTCCACGAAGATCGCGGTCGGGTACCGCGGCGGCGTGTTCGGGTGTCCAGGCGAACGAACGTCACGCTCGCCGGGTTCGCGTTGGTGGCGTTCTTCGAGACGAAGATGCGCCCGGTGCTCGTCGCCGCCCACAGCGTGTTCGTGTCGGCTGTCGCGCGCTCGACGGACCGCGACGTGGCCGCCGGCGCGGTCGGCGCCGTAGCGCGGCATCGGTCAGCCGGCCGGCGTTGGCCCGGGATCGCCGAGCGGCTGCAAGTCGTCGCAGAGGTCGGTCGGCGGCTCGTAGGTGCCGTCCTCGTCGAGGTCGCCGTCGCCGTACCACACGTTGCAGTGCAGCGCGGGCTGCTCGGCCTCGGGAACACCGGGTTGCGGCCGTAGTTCGTCGAGCGGAACACGTGCTCGCGGCCCGGTCCACAATCGAGCCGGGCGTGACCGGATCGGTGATGGCGTTGCCGATGAACGGCACGCCTCGTTGCCGTAGAAGACGAACAGCGTGTCCGAGATCCAGGTCGATGTCGACCTGGTTCTGCGGCGTGTAGCTCACCTCGAGCTGCCCCTGCTGCCAGCCGGTGAGCCGGAAGTTCGGGTCGCCGCCCAGCGCGTCGAACGCGTTGTGGCCGCCGTCGGCGATGTTGACGTTGATCCAGGTGTCGCTGGTCGCCGAGCGTCTCCCACGAGCCGTTGTCCTGCGTGCCGCCGGCGATGCGCTCGGGATTCGTTCCGGTCGTACTCGATCTGGTAGAAGTGCAGCGTCCGCAGGCCGTTGTTGATCGCGCTCGAGCCGCTCCGGCACGCGCGACAGCACGAGCTGGCAGAACGCCAGCCGCGCCGGGTCCACGAACGACTTCGGCGGCGCGGCGCAGTCGCCGCGATCGTCGACGAACACGCCGTTCGAGCGCACCACGCCGCCGTCGCCGAAGTCGAAGAACTGCTGCCAGTTGTTCGGGTTGACGACGAGCGCGTGGTGGTCGGGGTGCAGCGCGCCGGGTATACGTCGCTGCGCGGTCGTCTTCGGTCATGTCGGTGAAGTGCACGCCGGCGTTGGTGGACAGCAGCACGGCGCGGCCGTTCGACCGCCCGGTGAACGTAGTTGTTCTCGTTGTACTGGTTGTCGCCCGACAGGTAGACGATGTCGGGTTGGCCCCGGTCGCGCCGTTTGCGCTGGCACGTACACGTAGTTGTCGTACGAGCACTGCCCGTCGCAGTAGCCGAAGCTCGAGTAGCCCGGCGTGTTCGGCTGGACGTTGCTCGTCAAGCGTCGATCCAGCTGGCGCCGCGACCGCCGCGGCCGCAGTCGCTGCGCGGAACCGCGTCGTTGCGCCGGAAGTCGCGCGAACACGCCGCCGCCGCCGACGCCGACGTACATCCGCGTCTCGCCGTTCGGCAGCGCGACGACGTCGAACTCGGCGCGCTCGGCGGTGCCGACGCGGGCCGACGCGGCGCCATGATCTGCTCCCAGGTGCCGGGATCGCCGTTCGATCGCGACCGCCAGATGCCGCGCGAGAAGAACGACGCGTAGACCGTGTTCGGATCGACCGGGTCGATCTTGACGCGACGCGCGCCGCGCGGCGAGCAGGGCGTCAGGTTGAGCGACACCTCGTCCGGCGTGGACGCGGTGCAGAGCGCCGGCGCGCCCTGGTTCACGCAGCTCCCAGGTCTGGCCGCCGTTCAGCGATCGGTAGAGGCCGAAGTGCGGCGCGCCGGGATCAGCGCGTCGGCGCCGCCGCAGCAGGTGTTGGAGACGCCGCGGACGGCGCGTCCGGAGGCCGCGAAGATGACGTTCGAGTTGCCCGGCTTCACTTCGATCGAGCCGACGGCGCGGCCGGCGAACTCGTTCGCGCCGATCGGTCCTTGCCAGACGTGGCCGCCGTTGCTCGACACGTAGAGGCCGACGCCGGCCTCGCAGCCGCTGCCGCACGCGTTCGGCTCGCCCGTGCCGGCCCAGATCGTCTTGTGATCCGGATCGTTGGGATCGAGCTCGAGCGATGCGACGTTGTTCGATCGAAACTCCCCGATAGGAACTCCCAGGCGGGACCTTCGTAGTCGACGGTGCCGGGACTGTCGACCGCGAGGGCGTTCTCCGTGTGCCAGACGCCGCCGTTCGCGTTGGCGATCCACAGCGCGCAGTCGGCGGCGGCGCAGTCCGGCGAGATGACGGCGTGGACGGTGCGGCCGCTGAAGTTCTCGGTGCCGGCGTTGTAGACCGAGCGGTCGCGGTACGGGTTGTTCAGGTCGTTGGCGCCGTTGGTCGGACCGTAGGGCACCCACGCGCCGCCGCCGTTGCCCCGCGCCCTCATGAAGCCCCAGGCGGTGCGGGCGGCCGTGATCGCGCTGAGCGGCGTCGCTGCGTTGCCCTGGCCGTCCGTGTCGTGCTCGAGCCAGTCCTGCTCGGCGGCGCCGCCGTGATCCTCGCCAGCCTCGCGCGCGCCGCCCGGAGCGAACTTGGCGTAGGCGGCCATCTTGCGCGCGATGAGCGGCGTCACTTCCTCCGCGCCAATTTCCTCTTCGATTGATTCTGTCCGTTTCGATTGAGTGAAGCTAACCAACACGAGGACGAGCGCGAAAGATGCAACGGCGCCGGCTTGCAAGAGACGTGTTCTCATCCCATCCCCCCCTTTTACGCGACGCGCGCAGCGTGCGAGAGTGCCGGAGTTATTACACCGGCCCGCGGTCAGATCCAAGTCAAAAGTAGGGATTGGGCAGACGATCCGAAGTCGACGTGTTGTCCGGCTCGACAGTAGTGGGAAGGGACGGCGGCAGTCTTCCGGCCGGCCGCGTGCTTCCACAGCGGTTTCGATACCGGTGTAGCGCGGGGCTTTCAGCCCCGCGAAGCAACGCGGCGCTCCACCCCACCGCGCAAATTCCGCGCGGTGGGGCCCCGGCTTGAAAGGGCCGCGCTACACGGAATCTAGCCTGGTTGTTTGGTCAGTTCGGCAAGCAATGACGAGATGGCCCGTCTTTCAATCCTTCGGAACCGGAAACTCACTCACGGGCGTGATCGTGCTCGTGCACCGCAGGAACCCGGGCCAGAGGAACTTGTGGATGGCGTCGACATTGTCCGCTTCCACGATGAAGAAAAGCGTGTGCTGGCCATTCGCGCCGTAGCGCCCGATTAGCTTGAGCCCCGGCACGTTCGGGTTGAACAGCGAGTTCGAGCCCCCGTATCCCTGGGGCAGCTTTCAGGAGTGTGGACTTGCGTAATGTGAAATAGCACGCGGCTCTCCTCTCAGAAGGCCGATCCTACCGCACGATCGCACGTCCTCTGCTTCTGACGATGCTCGAGCTGGTATTCTCTCATCGTGACTACGCCATCATCCGGGCCTCGCGGCGCCGGCGGGACGCCAGGCGGCATCGGTCAGTTCGTCATCGGGTTGGTCATGACTGCTGCCGGCGGCTACCTGATCCTCAATCAGGTCCAGGTCACGACGTCGAGCTGGAGGTTCGGACAGTACGGCGGCTTCGGCCTCACGCTGCTGCCGCTCCTGGCGGGCATCGCAATCCTCTTCTACAACGGCAAATCAGTCGTCGGATGGCTCCTCACGATCGCGGGTACGGCGATCATCCTGGCGAGCATCCTGATGAACATGGACATCTACTTCCGCCAGACGTCGCTCTTCAACACCATCGTGATGCTCGGCATGCTGTTCGGCGGGCTGGGGATCATGGCGCGCTCGCTTCGCAGCGCGTGACGCTGCGCGCGCGTACCCCTCCACGGCCGTCGATTACCGAGCCGCGGGTGCGGCGACGAAATAGCCGCGCCGTGCGTCGACGCGCAGCGCGCGCGGTTTCACATCCACTTTGATCCGCCGGAATCCCGGCTTCCCCGACTGCGGCGGCTCGTAGCCGATCACGTAGTACATCCTCATCGACTCGAGGACGCGTTCGAGGCCTTTTCCGATGTCGTTCGTGTTGTGAATGACGACGCCGCCGGTATCCTCGGCGAGCGCGGCGGATCCAGCTGCCGCCTCGGCGAACGCCAACGGTGCGTGATCGGCCTTCTGTCCCAGCGCCGGGCCGATGGCCACGCCCTGGAGGCCCATTCCCTCGAGTCCTCGCACGTCGACAAAATGCAGCGGCGCGTTGACGCGCAGCGACCGCGTGACGAGCTCGTTGTATTTCAGATCGTTCGGCTCGCGGACGAAACCGCCCGAGACGACGACGAGACTGTGTCGCCCCTCGAACCCCGCGAGCCAATCGAGCGCCAATCCCGCAATCCCGTAGAAGATCTCCCGGCGCATCCGCGCGTCGAACGCGATTTCCGCGGACCGTGTTTGCACCAGCCCGGCCGCGGCGTCCGCGGACAGGTCCGGATTCAAGGCAACGAACCGGGCGACCAGACGACTGACGGTTCGCGGATCGCCGCCAACCGCGGCGAACGCCTCGGAATCGAGGACGGGGAACGACGAGTGGTCCGCGAACCGGAACCCGTTGATCCGATCCGCCGCCGCCGCGAGATCGGCGGCCGCAGCCGGCAACGTTCCGGCGACCGAGATCTTGGAGAGCGGAGCGACGATCGACATCGCGCCGCTGCCGCCGCCCAATTTGGCGAGCAACGACTTGAGCGCAGGCCGAACCGCTGCCACCTGCGCGGGCGACAGGTGGCCGTCGTCGACGAGAACAACCGTCGATGTCTTGCGCGGCTCGATTGGACGCAGTGCGGGCGCGGCGGAAGGGGCCGCGCCGGTGTGAGCGGCGGAACCGTTGAACGCAGTGAACGTCAGAATCGGCCGATCCTTGCCGTCCTCCTTGACCACGAAATCAGAGGCGGACAAGCCTTCGACGGCATGGCCCGTCTTGTCGCGCACGACGACGTCGACGAGCACGATTTCGGTCTGCGTCGCGAACGTTGGGGGCTTCGGCCGCTCTTGCATGGCGAGCGACGCGGTTGCGGCAATCACGGTCAGCGCCAGGGTCTTGCCGGCGGATGTAGAGGAACCGGTCACGAGAAACTACATGGACATATTACGCGAAGGTTGAGCCTCACTCATCTCGGAGCGTGACGATCGGATCGACGCGCGTCGCGCGCTGCGCCGGCACATAGCAGGCGACGAACGCGACGAACGGCGATGAACGACGTGACGGCAGTCAGCGTCGCCGGATCTGTCGGCTTCACGTTGAACAGCTGCGCCTGCAGCAGCCGCGTCAGCGCCGAACGACGCCGACCAGGCCCGCGACCAGGCCGACGATCGTCAGCCGCATCCCCTGACCGAGGATCATCCCGAGCACGCTCCCGCGCGTCGCGCCGAGCGCCATGTGGATGCCGATCTCCTTCGTCCGCTCGGTGACCGAATACGACAGGATGCCGTAGGTGCCGATCGCGGCGAGCGCCAGCGCGAGCGCCGGCGAAGATGCCAAGCAGCTCGGCGAGGAAACGCGGGCGCGCAGCCGAATCCGCGAACACCTGCTCCATCGTCCGCAGCTTGACGACCGGCAGCGTCGCGATCCTGCGCGCGGACCGCCTGCTGAATCTCCTGCGCGAGCGATCGCGTCGGGCACCGTCGAGCGCACGACGACGTTCATGCTGCCCGGCGCAAAGCCGGTGATCCGCGGCCACCTGCTCGTTGAGGAAGTACAGCTCGGTGCCGGTCTTCTTCGACATGCCTCCCTGCTTCACGTCGCGGACGACGCCGACGATGGTGAACGGTGTGATTGGTCGGGCCCGTAGAACGGATGTCAGACGCGCTGGCCGATCGCGTCGAGCTTGCGCGGCGTGAAGAACGTCTTCTCGAGCGTTCGTTGACGAGCACGACCGGCCCGCCGATCGACGTCGGCGCGCTCGAACCCCCGCCCCTTCACGACCGGAATGCCCATCGTCTGCAGATAGTCGAGCGAGACCGTCTGGTAGTAGTCGACGTTGCTCGGCCGGCTCGTCGGGCGTCGGCGTGTAGCCCTCGAAGTCGATGTCGTTCGCGTTGACGTCGCGGTTCGGCGGCAGACCCGTCATCGTCGCGACGCCTGTGACGCCGGGCAGTCTGCGCGCAGGCGCTCGCATCAGACGATCGAAGAACGCGACGCGCGACTCGGGCTTCGCGATAGGTGGCGCCCGGCAGCACGAGCCCGAACGTCGTCAGGCGCTCGCGGTTGAAGCCGGCGTCGACGGTCATCAGCTTCTGGAAGCTGCGCAGCAGCAGCCCGGCGCCGACGACGAGGACGACCGCGAGCGCGACTTCGGCCATGACGAGCCCGCTGCGGACGCGCGCGCGAGCGGAGCCGGCCGTCGCCCGCTGGCCGCCTTCCTTGAGCGAGACGCTCGTCACGACCGCTCGCGCAGGTGGAGCAGCGGCGCCATGCCGAAGATCAAGTCCCGTCGACGATCGGAGACGCCGAAGGTGAATAGCGAGCACCTTCCAGTCGAGCGTGATCTCGAGCGCGCGCGGGATGCTGTCCGGGTTGCCGGCGAGCAGCGCGCGCAGGCCGGCGTAACCCGAGCGCGGCGCCGAGCGCGCCGCCGACGAGCGCGAGCAGCACGCCTTCGGTCAGGAACTGCCGGAGCAGCCGCCAGCGGCCGGCGCCGAGCGCGGAGCGGATCGCGAACTCCTTCTGCCGCGACTCGGCGCGCGCGAGGATCAGGTTCGCGAGGTTCGCGCAGGCGATGAGCAGCACGAAGCCGACCGCGCCCTGCAGCACCCACAACGCCGGTGCCGATGCCGCCGACCATGTCGCGACTTCAGCGGCTGCATCTGAATCAGGTGCACGAATGCGCTGTTCCGGTTCGGCGAGTGGATGTTGCGGCTAGCCGCCTGCGCCACTGCGTCCATCATCCGGTCGAGATCCGCCTGCGCCTGCCTGCGGCGACACGCCGTCCTTCAGGCGTCCGATCAGGATAGAGGAAGTGGCTGCCGCGGTCTTGGGGAACGTCTTCGGATCGATCGTCAGCGGCAGGAAGACTTCGATGCGCTCGTCGTGGACGTCGTAGCCCGGCGGCATGATGCCGACGATGCGCGTCGGAGGCGCCGTCGATCGGAACGACGCGTGCCGATGGCTCGTCGGCGCCGCCGAAGTCGCTCTGCCAGGTCGAGTACGAACAGGATCGCGACATCTTCCGCGCCGGGCCGCGAGTCGTCGGCGCTGAAGTAGCCGGCCGCGCAGCGGCGGCACGCCGAGCACGGTCATCAGCTCGGGCGTCACGAGCGATCGAGTTCACGCGTCGCGGGCGCTCGGGCGTGCCGAGGTTCGACCGGCGCTGACGCGATAGGCGCCGACGTCCTGAAAGGCGCGGTTCCGCTCCTTGAACTCGGCCCATTCCGGCAGCGAGATCCAGAAGCGGTCGAAGCCCAAGTCTCGGGAACGTGCTGGTGATGAACTCGAGCCGCTCGGGATGCGGATACGCCAGCGGCTTCAGCAGCACGCCGTTGACGACGCTGAAGATGGCGGTGTTCGCGCCGATGCCGAGCGCCAGCGTCAGGATCGGTGAGCGCGGCGTAGGCCGGGCTCCTGGCGAGCGTCCGGAGCGCGTACAGGACGTCGTGCGCGAGGGTCTGCATGGCCATAGGTATCACGTAATTAGTTTTGCAGTGCAACCATTAGACGTTGACGGCACGTCCAATGGTTGAAAGAATTGCCCGTGAAAGAACTCTCTGTGCCGCGCACCGACCTCGGCGACTCGAGCACCTCGTGCTGCTGGCGATCCTGCGCCTCGGACACCGACGCCTACGGCATCCCGATCCTCGACGAGGTCTGCGCGCGGAGCGGCCGCGAGGTCTCGCGCGCCACGGTCTACGTGGCGCTCAAGCGGCTCGAGCAGAAGCGGCTCGTGACGTCGCGGCTCGGCGAGAGCACGCCCGAGCGCGGCGGACGCGCGAAACGATTCTTCAAGATCAAGCCCGCTGGGCTGAAAGCGCTCCGTGAGTCGCACGCCATGTTCCAGCGGGTCTGGCGCGACTACGAGGCGATCCTGGAGCGGGCATGACCGGTGATCTGCCGCCCGGCGTCCGCCTGTTCGCGCAGCTGATCCCCGCCGGCGATCGCGAGTGGATCCTCGGCGACCTGATCGAAGCCGCCGACGATCGCGGGCTGCGGGGCGCGCGTCGCCGATGGTGGCTCGCCGCCGAATGCGCCGCCGTCGCCGCCGGCCTGTCCGTCGACCGGGCGCGCGGCTGGTTCGTGCGGCCGGCCTGGCGCGATCTCGCCGTCGGCGTCGTCATCGACGGGCGCGTCGCGTCCCGCGGCGGCGCTGGGACGCTCGTCACCGCGCTGCTCGTCTGCGGCTCGATCGCCGTGCTGGCGATCGGCGTCGAGATTCTCGTCAGCAGTCTGCTGACGGCCGGATTCTGATCCGGGCAAGGAAATGCTCATTCTTCTGGTGCTGCTGATGAGCGTCTGCGGCATGGCGTGCCATTCCGGCGCGTCGCCCGTTCACGCGGTCGACACCGTTCGCACCGAGTCGGTGCGGTTTCTGAGCGGCGGCGTCACGCTCGCCGGAACGCTGTTCATTCCTGACGAGCGCGGCCGTCATCCGGCGATCGTCCTCTTCCACGGGTCGGGTCCGGAGCCGCGAAACGCCGAGCGTCGCTGACTGGTTCGCGCGGCATGGCGTCATCGCGCTGACGTACGACAAGCGCGGCGTCGGCGAATCGACCGGCGATTTCAGAGCCGTGTCGTTCACCGAGTTGGCGAACGACGGGATCGCCGCGATCCAGGTGCTCCGGGCGCGTGCCGGATGTGGACGCCGAGCGAATCGGCGTGTGGGGCCTCAGCCAGGGCGGCTGGCTCGGCCCGCTCGCGGCGTCGCGGTCGCGGGACGTGAAGTTCGTGATCGCGGTCTCAGGCCCGGGCGTCTCGCCCGCGGAGCAGATGGTGTTCTACTACGCGAGCCAACTTCGACACGACGGGTTGTCGGAAGCGGACATCGCCGAGGCGAGCGCGCTCCGGCGGATCGTCTGGACGTATCTGTCGACCGGCGAGGGATACGAAGAGACGAGAGCCGCGCTCGAGCGATCGGCGTCGAAACCGTGGCTGGCGCGCGTCGCCGCGCAGCAGGACGGTCTGTTCAGGCGCAGCGCGTCGGACATCCTTCATGACGAGGCGCTGCGGGCACGCGTCTGGTTCCGCGAGGAGGCGAACTACGACCCGCGGATCGCGCTTCGGAAACTCTCCGTTCCCGCGTTGTTCGTGTTCGGCGACGCCGACGAATTGGTGCCGGTGCCCGTCAGTGTCTCGATTATCGAGAGCACCTTGCGCGAGAGCGGGCACCAGGGCGCGTGATCAAGGTATTCCCGGCCGCCGATCACGCGATTCGCGTCGCGCAATCGGACAGCCGCCGAACGTACGCGCCCGGGTATCTCGAGACGATGGAAGACTGGCTGCGCCGAACACTGCCCCGCCTGCCGCAATCACGCTGAGAGACGTTCAGCCACGTCCGTCAACGTCGCGGGGCGTCGGCCCGCCGTTCGTCGACACGCGCGCCCCGGAGAAAGTTCTCGATCGCGTAGTTCCCCTCGTGGCACTCGACGCTGAACAGCGCGTGGTCGGTCGCTCTGAACGGCCATTCGGCGGTCCACGGAGTCGCCCAGGTGTCCGGATCCTCGACGGTCACGCGATACCGCAGCGTCTTCGCATCGACGCGCGTGAAGCGTTCGACGACGTGGAGGCGTTCGCCGGAGTCGAGGTTACGCGTGTCGCGGCGGAAGTTCGTCGTGTCCACGACGAGCGTCTGGCCCTCGTAGTGTCCGATCGAATCCCCGAGCCAACTCCGGAAAGAGGGCGGGAGGTGCGTGCCGTTCAGCCGGACGATGCGGGCGTCGTGCACCCACTCGGTGAAGATCACCACGTGCGTGTCGGTCTGGACGATGCGGTAGAACGACGGGATCGCCGCGCCCGGCACCATCGGCGGCGACGCCAGGGAACCGCCGCTGGCGCCGAAATTCCCCAGGAGGCACCGTTCGGCGAGGCCGAAGGTTTCAGGATCGTCGAACGATCGTTTGGGCTTATTCGCCTTTCGCGCCTGCGCGGCCGGCAGAAGGGGCGGCATCATCCCGTTCGCTGGATCGACGATGAGCGACGTACGCAGGCCGTCGAGAGGCATGTTCTCGACTTCGACGAAGGTGTCGTCGATATCGATCTGCATCTGGCGATCGGCCGCCGACGGAAGCCGGCTTCGGATGCGATCCGAGGATGTCCGCACCCACTCGGCGGCCTCTTCGGGCGTGAAGGCGGACCGGTCCCTGAACTCCTGCGGCCGCTGGAGCGGCGTCAGAGTGGAGCCGTTCCACGTGCCCTGCAGGTCGGGAACGGGCGCCGAACGCTGCGCGAAGACCGCGCGGCCTCCCGCGAGCAACGCGGCAATCGAGAACGCCAAAACCACACGTGCGCTCATGAGCGATGACCCTCCGATTTGAAGGCCCGGCGGTCTTATGGTGCCGGCCCTCATTTAGGTTGATCGGAAAACAGCGGGTCAGTCCGCCATCCGCCCTTCGTGGTTTCAGGTAATGGACCGGCTACACCGCCCACCGGATCGGCGTCTCCGGCTCGTACACGCAGAACGTACCGGTTCGCACCGCATTGTCCAGATGGCGGCCCAGGCGCGGATGCGCCTTCGAAATCTTCTTGATCGCGCTGCGGATTCGCCAGGTCACCGCCGACCGCGCCCGTTCAGCCATGCTGCCAAGTGCGCGTGAGCGTCCGCGGAGTCCCAGTGCCCCCGACAGCGTTTCGACGATCCGATCGAGCTCTTCGCGCGCACGCTCTGCCCTCCCGGTATCGTGCGCCGCGTCGGCGTCGTCGATCTCGCGTTGCAATTCGCGCGCGCGCGCCTGAATCTCTCGTCGTGCGCGGTCGTCCAGCACGGGCTCGCGGCCACCGGTCTCCGCCGGACGATCCGCCAGCTCGAGGCAATGGATCTCGGTGCCCGGCCGTTCGAGCATCCGCGCCAGATCGCTGAAGCCCTTCTGGTGTGTCAGCTGCACGGCGAGTCCCCCGAACGCCAGCGTCCAGAAGCCGCCCTCCTGACGGAACGACGCGTCGCTGTGCTGCCGGCCGATGGCGTGCGGCGTGGCCTCGGGCCGGTTCTCGTCAGGGTCCGCTTCGAGACCTGCGGCGCGAAGTCCGCGAGCCAGCCGTTCGACGTCCTCCTCCCGCTGAAACGGGTTGACGTGCAGCAGCCACCGCAGGGGCTCGCCAGGCTCGGGGACGCGGCCGAAGGTGATGCGCTCCGCGAACTCGCTCCGAAAACGTGAGAGTGCCGCGCGCGCACGGTCGAGATCGCCTGCGAGCGCGCACCCCGCTGCCAGAAACGCCGGCAGGTCGACGAACATCGTCAGGGGCACTCTGGATCCGAGCGCCATCAGTTCCGCGTCGCGGCCGAGGACGAACAGCGCCCCGGCCTCTGCCGCCCAGTACCACGGCGGATGTGCGGGATTGAGTCGCATCGCCCTGGCCGCCAGTTCGAGCGCCGACTCACCATCGCCGAGAAGCGACCGGCAGATCGAGGCCTGGACGAGCACGTCGGTGTCGTTGGGATTGAGCGCAAGCGCGCGATCGACGTGATACGTCGCCTCGTCGAAACGCCGGCGGTAGAGCAGAATGCGCGCGAGCACCACCTGGACGATGGCGTCAGAGTCGTCGAGCTGGGCCGCGCGGTGCGCGTTGTCGAACGCCAGGCGCTCCCGTTCGTCCCATTTCTCCCACGCCTGGCAGCTCCACGCGTTGAAGTGCGACAGCGACAGGCCCGCGTACGCGCGCGCGTACGTCGGATCGCTGTCGAGCGCGCGCTGAAAGAACTCGCGCGCTTCCGCATCGCCCTCGAGCGTGCCGCGCTGCAGACAGTCGAAGCCGCGCAGCCAGCACTCGTACGTATCGAGATTCGCCAGCGGTCTCCGCTGCGCCGCCGCAAGGCGGACCTGATCCACCCGAATCGCAAGCGCGCTGGCAATCTGCTCCGCGATCTGATCCTGAATCGCGAGCAGATTGCTCGCGGTCGCGTCGTACCGGTCGGCCCACAACTGGCAGCCGATTCGCGCATCGAGCAGCTGCGCGGCGATGCGGATCACGTCGCCGGCACGCCTGATGCTGCCGCGAAGCGTGTGCGTCGCGGCCGCCGCATCGAGCGGGTGCCCCTCCGCGAGCGCCGCGAGCATCGCGCGCGGATAGATCACCTCCACGGTGCCGAACCGCGACAGCGCCGTGGCGACGTCTTCGACGAACCCGCGCGTGAGCGGGTCCTGCGCCGGGTCGCCGGACAGGTTTTCGAACGGGGCGAGCGCGATGCTCGTGGCGGCAGTCATCAGGCTCGGAAGCTTTTACGCAACTTTTATAACTCCGGCGAGCTCAGCCAGTCCACGGTCCCCTCACATCGGAAGGCGCAAACTCACGCCCTTTGGGCTGAGAGCGGAGGAATCTATGCTGAGCCAAATACAAGTAATTAAACACGTTGCAGCGATCGTTACCGTCTGGTCCCTGATCGGGCCGGGCGTTACAGTGGCCGGAGCTCAGAACCTGCCGATTGCACCGGAACTGCAAGGGCTGGGCAGCCACCACATGCCGGTATCCACCCACGACGGAAAGGCCCAGGCGTTTTTCAACCAAGGGGTGAAACTCCTCTACGCCTTCAATCACGCCGAAGCGCGCCGCGCGTTCCAGGAGGCGGCCCGGCTCGACTCGGGGCTCGCGATGGCGTACTGGGGACAGGCGATGACGCTGGCAGTCAATCTGAACGCGCCGATGTCGCCCGAAAACGGTCGTCTTGCGTATGAGGCCGTACAGCGTGCGCGCAAGTTATCGGTGTCCGCGGAACCCAAAGAGCGGCTGCTGATCGAGGCGCTGGCGACGCGGTTCGCGGAAGACGGTGCGGCGCCGAGGCCGCCGCTCGATCGTGCGTACGCGGACGCCATGGCAGCAGTTGCGGCGAGGTTCCCAGACGAAGCGGACATCCAGACGCTGGCGGCCGACGCGCGCATGAACACCGTGCCGTGGAACTACTGGACGAAGGACGGGAGTCTGAAGCCCGAGGCCGAGCCGATCCGACGATCATTGGAGCGCGTGATCGCTGCACATCCCGATCATGCAGGCGCGAATCACTACTACATCCATCTGATGGAAGGGTCGCGCGCCCCCGAGACGGCCGAGAAGAGCGCGGATCGGCTCGGTGCGCTGATGCCGGCGGCGGGCCACATGGTCCACATGCCCGCGCACATCTATCTCCGCGTGGGTCGCTACGCCGACGCCGCCGAGGCCAATGTGCGCGCCATCGCCGCGGACGAGGATTACCTCGCGCAGTGCCAGGCACAGGGCCTGTATCCGGTCAGCTACTACCCGCACAACCTGCACTTTCTCTGGGCAGCGGCGACCTTCCAGGGGCGCAGCGCCGTGGCGATCGACGCCGCGCGCAACGTCGCGGCGAAGGTTCCGCATCACCATGCGGGCGCGCTGTCGTGGACAGCCGATTTTCCAGTGACCCCGTGGCTGGCCTACGTGCGGTTCGGGCGCTGGCAGGAGATGCTCACCGAACCGTCGCCGCCATCGCACGAACCCTACGCGAGGGGCATCTGGCATTACGGGCGCGCGCTCGCGTTCGTCGCGCGCGGCGACCTCGCCCGTGCGGATGCGGAGCGCGCGGCGCTCGCCGCCGTGATCGACCATGAGGCCTTTCGCACGACGCTGAAGGATCTGCCGTTCGCGACCAATCTCCAGATTGCGAGCCGCGTTGTCGGCGGAGAGCTCGCATCGCGTGCCGGGCGTCACGACGAAGCGGTGCGGCTGCTGCGCGAAGCCACGGCGCTCGAGGACGGCTTTCCGTACTCGGAGCCGCCGATCTGGCACCAGCCTCCCCGTCAGGTGCTGGGGGCGCTGCTGCTGGCAGCCGGGCGGCCGTCTGAAGCCGAAGCGGCCTATCGTCAGGACCTCGAGCGCTTTCGCGAGAACGGCTGGTCGCTGTTCGGCCTCTGGCAGAGTCTCGTGGCGCAGCAGCGCGCCGAAGAAGCGGCGCGAGTGCGCGCGCGCTTCGAGGCAGCGTGGGTCCGCGCCGACATCTCATTGTCCTCGTCTCGGATAATGCCCGCGACCCGAGCGGCGTCGGCGACGTCGAGTCAGGTCGCGATGGAGACTCCCATGCAGAAGTTTGTCACGGTGTCGACGGGTGTTCGTCTGGAGTACGTGGAACAGGGCGCCGCGGACGGCGTCCCGGTGGTGTTCCTGCACGGGGTCACCGATTCGTGGCGCTCGTTCGAGCTCGTGCTGCGACAATTGCCGCCGACGATCCGCGCCTTTGCACTTTCGCAGCGCGGCCACGGCGAGTCGAGCCGTCCGGCCGAGGGCTACCGCTACACCGACATGTCGGAGGACGTGCGCGCGTTCATGGACGCCGTCGGCCTGCGCAAGGCCGTGATCGTCGGCCACTCGATGGGTTCGCTCGTTGCCCAGCGGTTCGCGCTCGATCATCAGGATCGAGTCTCGGGACTTGTCTTGATGGGCGCCTTCACGACGCTCTACAACGACGCGAACATCGCCGCCTTCTACGCAGCGTCGATCGGCCCGCTCACCGATCCGATCGATCTCGCGTTCGCGCGCGAGTGGCAGTCGAGCACGCTCGCGCGGCCCGTTCCTCCCGACTATTTCGACACCGTCGTCTCCGAGACGTTGAAGGTGCCGTCGCGCGTGTGGCGCGCGGCGTTCGAAGGGTTCCTGAAGACGCCCGATTTCTCGGGGGAGCTTGCGAAGGTGACCGTGCCCACGCTCGTGGCGTGGGGCGACCGCGATACGTACACATCGGGCGCCGCGCAGGATACGCTCGTCAGGACGATTCCAGGGGCACGACGCCTGACGTATGCGGGCGCGGGACACGGGTTCCACTGGGAGGATCCGGCACAATTCGCGAAGGATCTGATGACGTTCCTTCGAGCCGAAGACCGAACGCAGTAAGCGATTGGCGGCTGGCTACTGCCGTGGCATTTTCGTCGGAACCGGCCACCCGGGCGGGTCGTCCAGAAACGTCGGTGCCGCGAGAAATGGGGCGTACCGGCGATCCACGAACCGCAGCGTCGACGCCAGCCGCATGACGACCGCTGCCGCGTCGCGGCGGTCGCTCGCGAAACGCCCAGGATCGGACAACGCGACGAATCGCACATCGCCGTGCAACGGCGCAAACAGCGGATCGAAGCGATCCCAACGGACGCCGCGGCGGCCGGCGTCGATCGCACGCGCGTACCACCGCACGGCCTCGTCTCGCTCGCCGAGGATCGCGGCCGCCGCGGCCAGGCGCCACGGCGGACCCTCCCCGCCGACCTCCGCCTCGAGGTCGACACGCGCCCGCTCCGCCTCTCGCGCGGCCAACCGCTCGCTCTCGGCGCGCTGCCCGCGCACCAGGGCCAGGTGCGCCAGCCGCAGCAGCGGCACTTCGTTGTCGCCGGCGTACTCGAGCGCGCGGCGATACCGGCGCTCCGCCTCGTCGAGGCGGCCGATCCGTTCCTCGATGAGACCCAGGAAGGTCACACACCGGCCGCAGTCGCGATCCACTTCGAGCAGCCGCTCGAGCCGCTCGCGCGCCGCGGCGTAGCGGCCGTCGAGCAGATCGCGCGTCGTCAGTTGCAGCTGCGCCCCGCGGTCGTACGGATCCAACAGCAGCACCCGTTCGGCCGCCGCGGCCGCCTCCTCCTGATAGCCAACCATCGCCAGCCCACGAGCGAGATTGAAGTAGCCCAGTGGACTGTCGGGCTCGGCCGCGATCTGCTGCTCGAACAGGGGGAGCGCCTCGCTCGTGCGCCCGATCGCCAGCAGCGCAACGCCCAGATTGTTTCGCGCGCCGGCATCGTCGGGCCGCATTCGCATCGCGCGCCGGTAGGCGAGGCCTGCGCGCTCGAAGTGGCTCGCTTTGAGATGAGCAACCCCGAGGGCTTTGACTGCGGCGGAGCTCGCCGGATCGAGCGCCGCGGCGCGCGTGGCGACATCGACGGCCTCGGACGTCCATTTACGGCGGTTGGGCAGGTAGTCTGCGCGGAATGCCAGCGCCGTCGCCAGCCCCGCATGAGCCTCCGCCGACGAGGGCAGAAGCGAGACGGCGCGCGTGTAATGGGCGAACGCATTCTCATTGCCCGTTCGCGTGCGGTTGTTGACCGACGGACTCGAGGGAACGCCAGGCCGGGTGCGAGGCGCATCGAGGGATGTGAAGAGCGCGATCAGCGTCGCAACCGCGACGAATGCGAGCCGCAATCCCGGCGATGGGCGGCGCTCGGCGGCCGCCGGCGGCATCAGGCGGTAACCGCGCTTTGGCACCGTCTCTATGTAGATGGGTCTTTTGGCATCGTCGCCCAGCGCACGGCGCAGGACGGAAATCGATCGCGCCAGCGACGTCGGGGTGACGTGCGCATCCCGCCAAACGCCGGCTAGCAACTCGTCGTGAGAAACGACCGCTGCCCGCCGCTCGACGAGAAAGAGCAGGACGGCCATGACTCGCGGTTCGAGCCTGATTACCTGTCCGTTGGAGGCCAATGTGCCATCCGACGGATCCACTACCCAGTCGCCGATCCTCATTGCGGACCTCCGCGGCCGAATCTTAAACAATTCCGAAGGACTCCATCACGACACGCACGCCTCGGGCCGCGTCAAAGGCCCCAGGAGGCGTGCATGTACCGATTCGCGTTCACAGTTGTCGTGGTAGTGGCGGTGACGGCGTCGCGGCCGGCGAACGCTCAGGAGTGGACCGGTGGAATCAAGGCGGGCGCCATCGGCACCAGCATCGCCGTCACCGGCGCGAACGCGTTCGATACCGGCGCCGAGATCGGAGTAGAAGCCGGGGCGTTCGCCGGAATCGCGCTCGGTGCGACCGCGCGCCTCCAGGTCGAAGCGCTGTTTGCGCGCCGCCGTTTTTCGTCGCGCGACTTTCCGCTGCCGCTGGCGGTCAAGAGCCGCTCGGTCGAAATCCCGGTGCTCGTGGTCAAGCGGTTCAAGATCGAACACCACGTGCAGCCGCTCGTGTACGGCGGACCGCAGATCAGCGTGATCGGCAGGACGACCCAGACGCTCGGGCCGGTTGTTTCGGATCTCAGTCGCGAACTGCGCGAGGCCGACATCGGAATGACCGTGGGTGGCGGCGTGGAAGTCGCCGCCAGACGCGGCGCAGTCGTCATCGAATGTCGAGTCAACAGCGGTTTTCGCGATCTGAGCGTGGCCAAAGAGACGACGATGCGCTCGCGCGCGTTCAGCATTCTGGCGGGATACCGCTTCTGAACATGCGGACCGCGCCCCTCGCCGTCAAGACGACCGCCGTGATGAGCGTGCTCGCGGTACTGGCGGCTGCGTGCAAGGGGACCCGGCACGCCGAGCGATCAACACGCTAGCCCGCCGGCGAGGGCCGACGTGATCGACGCGCTTTTCTTCGGGCGCGGACCTCTGGCGCACGCCGATCGCGATTGCCTCCTTCCGGATCGATGGGCGGCGTATCCTTCGCCGTCGATCGTCGCCGTCGTGCTGAGCCAGACCGTCGACGCAGCCGGCGAGCACGCGATCGCACGGATGATTGCGGATGTTCAGGAGGCGGCTGGCGGACGGCTGCGTTTGACACTGGAGGCTTCGTCGTCGCTCGATCCGATGCCAACAGCCGGGCAGATTACGTCCGCCGACGTGCCGGACGCTGTCATTCGCGCAACATGCAGCCCAGGAGGCTCGGGCTGCACTCGGCCGCTCGTATCAGCCGACCGGCTGCTGGCGGGCGCGCGGTGCATCCAGCGTGAGGGGACGTCGACGCGGTTGAAGGCGCACGAGTTCGGGCACGCGATTGGGTTGTGCCACATCGACGCGACGCGCATTCCGGACGCGCTGATGGCGCCCTCGCCGGGACAGCGACCACAAGATCGGTTCAGCGCGCCGGAAGCTCGATGCCATCCGTGCCGTCTACGCGTCGGCGCTGCAGCCGGGTGCGACGCGCGAGGAGTTTCAGCAGACCGGCCTCGTCCGGTGACGGGCCAGGCTGCTGAAAACGCAGCCTGAAGTCAGAAGTCTGAAGTTTGAAGTCTGAAGCAGCGCGAATACTGGCCGAATTCTGCACTTCTGCAGTTCTTCCGGATTTCTGACTTCTGACTTCTGACTTCAAACTTCAGGTTGCTGGCCTTTTTCTGCAACCCGCCAGAGCCCTGCGCCGTATCCGGATGTGTCAGGGACGCTTACGCTAGAATGAGCCCGCTCCCGGATTCATTTGTCCATTTCTCCAGGCTCACGACTGGGTCCTTATGAGATTCGATCCGCCCTCGGCGCCGGCGGGATGGGCGAAGTGTATCGCGCGCGCGATACGAAACTGAATCGCGATGTCGCGATCAAGGTTCTCCCTGCGGCGCTGGCGCAGGATCGGGACCGGCTCGCACGGTTCGAGCGGGAAGCGCAGCTTCTCGCCGCGCTGAATCATCCCAACATCGCGCACATTCATGGATTGGAAGACTCGACGGGCACACCCGCGCTGGTGATGGAGCTCGTCGAAGGGCCGACGCTTGCCGACCGTCTCTCGCGCGGGCCCTTGCCGATCGACGAGGCGTTGCGGATGGCGAAGCAGATCGCCGACGCCGTCGAAGCGGCGCACGAGCAAGGGATCGTGCATCGCGATCTCAAGCCGGCGAACATCAAGGTGCGCGACGATGGCATGGTGAAAGTGCTGGATTTCGGTTTGGCCAAGGTGTTCGGAGCCGGCGGGAGCGCGGTGCAGGGCCCGGGCGCCGCGGAGCCCAGCGCGTCGCCGACGTTGACCTCGCCCGCGGGCACGATCGCCGGGACGATTCTCGGCACGGCGGCGTACATGGCGCCCGAGCAGGCACGCGGCAAGGCCGTCGATCGCCGCGCGGACACCTGGGCGTTCGGCGTCGTACTATTCGAGATGCTGACCGGCCAGCGCGCGTTCGAGGGCGACGATGTGTCGGTCACGCTCGCGTCGGTGTTGATGAAGGAGCCCGACCTGACGAAGCTGCCGGCGGCGACGCCGGCGGGGATCCGGCGGTTGCTTGCGCGATGTCTGAAGAAGGACCCGCGGGAGCGGCTGCAGGCGATCGGCGACGCGCGCATCGAGATCGAGGAGGCGGGGTCGCGGGGCGAGCAGGCGGCGGCTGTCTCGGCGGTTCCGGGCTGGCCCCGGCACGCGGCGGTAATCGCCGTCGCGGCGCTTGCAATCGGCGCTCTGTTGTCGCCCGTCGTCATCCGGCTGATCGCGCGCCAGCCGCAGGCCGCGCTGCCTCCGCCGATGAGGTTCTCGATTGTCCTGCCACCCCGATATCCTTTGGCTGTCAATGCAGTCAATCACGACTTCGCGCTCTCGCCCGACGGAACACATCTCGCGTACATCACCGGGCCGGCCGACGGCAGCGGGCAGCTGATGATTCGTGCTGTCGGGCAACTCGAAGCCGAGCCGCTCGGCACGGACCGCACGGTGCGCAGCCCCTTCTTCTCGCCCGACGGAAGATGGGTCGGCTACTTCAGCCTTGGCGGACTGCTCAGGAAGATCGCCGTCAACGGTGGAGCGGCAATCACGATCTGTCCCGTGCGGCCCGGATCGGTGCGAAGCGCGTCTTGGACGCCGGACGGCATGATCGTCTTCACCAACGGTGCGAGAGGCGAGGGTCTGTTCAAAGTCCCTGATTCGGGCGGCCAGCCGGAAGCACTGACAAAAGGAGACGGGTCGCAGTTCCACTTGTTTCCGTTCGCGCTGCCAGACGGCCGCGGCGTCTTGTTCACGATCCAATCGCCGCGCGCGAGGCAGGTTGCGGTCGTCGATGCGAAGAGCGGAAACGTGAGAACGGTGATTGAAGGCGGCAGCCAGGCCCAACTCGTGTCGGATCGATACCTTGTATTCGCCGCGCGTGGATCGCTGCAACTCGTCCGGTTCGATCCGCTTCGCCTGGAGGTCGTCGGCGAACCGGTCCAGATCGTCGACCGCGTACTCTCCAAGGAATCCGGCGCAACCGATTTCGCCGTGACGCCATCAGGAATGCTGGCATACGTGCCGGGTGGGGATGCGAACAGCCGGTCGCGGCTGCTCGTCTGGGTCGACCGGCAGGGCCGCGAGCAGGCCATCAGTGCGCCGTCACGCGCATACAGCGTGGTTCGCTTGTCGCCGGACGAGACGCGCGCAGTGGTCGACATTCGTACTACGCAATCGGACATCTTCATCTGGAACTTCGCGCGGCAGACGCTCACGCCGCTGACGTTCGAGCACGCCGACGACAATCCAGTCTGGACCACTGATGGTCGCCGGGTGATTTTCCAATCGGCGCGCAGCGGCCAGGGGTCGAACTTGTATTGGCAGTTTGCTGACGGGACCGGGTCGGCCGAGCGGCTGACATCGACTCCCGGAAGTCAGAACCCAAAGGCCGTCACCCCGGACGGTCTCCGCGTGATCTTCACACAGCAGAACACGCAGACATCCGGCAACGATTTCCATACGGTGAGTCTGGATGGGAAAGCGGCCGTGGCGCCCGTGCTCGAAACGCCTCATTCGAAGAACAACCCCAGCGTCTCGCCCGACGGGCGGTGGCTTGCCTATCAATCTCGCGAAACCGGGGACGAAGAAGTGTATGTCCGCCCGTTTCCAGGAGTTGACTCGGGTCGATGGCTCGTCTCGACCAGTGGGGGCCGGCAGCCGCAATGGGCGCGCAACGGCCGCGAACTGTTCTTCATCGACCGCGAAGGGTTCCTGACATCAGTGCAGGTCGACGCCGCTCCAGCGTTCGCGGCGTCGGCGCCACGGCGGGTGCTCGAAACCAAGTACGCGGCTGGAAGCGGTCCGTGGACGTACGACGTGGCGAAAGACGGCATGCGGTTCCTGATGCTCAAGGACGAACACGCGTCGGGCACGCCAGCGTCACCCGATATTGTCGTGATGCTCAATTGGCTCGAGGAACTGACGCGGAAGAGTTTCGCTCAACGATAACCCTCGGCCCCATCTCCGCGGGCGCAATCAGCAGCCGACCAATCAATCGGGTAGCCGGAAGCCCTCCGACCGCATTTTCGCCAGCATGATGATTTGCGCCGTATGCATCGAGAAATGCTCGACCGCGTGATAGATGGCAAACAAGACCGTGACCTCCTCATCTCGAGCCTGCCGGCGCTCCAGCAATGTGCCGGCATCCAGGCGCGCCAATGCCTCGTCCGCGTCGGCCACCGTGTGTCGGAGCCGGGACATCAGCTCCGCCCGTGGAATCCGTTCACGCTCGTCGAATTCCCGCTGCCGGTCTCGCGGGCTGGGGGAGCCGCCGGCGACGCCGACAATCCAGCCCCGCGTACTGCCGGCGAGGTGCAGCAGCAGGTTGCCGATCGAGTTCGAGCTCTCGTTGGCGCGCCACCACACGTCCTCTTCGCTCAGGGCGTCCAGGCAGCGCTCAATCTTCGGGAGATAGTCGTCGCGAAGAAATCGGCGCGATTGGGCGATGAATGCGTGCGCGACGTCGGCCATCGTTCAGACCTCTTGGGTGACGCCCTCATCGAGCGCCTCAGGGCTGCGCTTGCGTTGACGTCTGGGCGCCGCTCTTGTTGTCTTCCGGCGCCTTTTCCCACTGATACGGACGTTTGGTGGCGTGCTTCTCGAACCACTCGATTTCCGTGTTGAGCTTGAACAGCTGATGTCGCAGCTCGGTCCACCCGTGCGGTTCGCGGGGGGCGATGTACAGGTGCGTGGCCACACCGTTGCTCTTCAGCGCGCGATACATCTCGATCGACTGCGGCATCGGCACGCGGGGATCCTTTTCGCCGACGAAGAAGATCGTCGGTGTCTTGACCTTGGCCACCTCTTTGAGCGGCGAGTGATTCCAGTACACGTCGATCGGGGCGTCCTTCTGCCAGGGCGTGCCGCCGAACCACGGCGTACGAAACGCGCGCAAGTCGCTCTGCGCGTACATGGAGATCCAGTTCGCGGCGCCCGCGCCCGATGACGCGGCCTTGAAGCGATCCGTGAACGTGACGATCTTGTTCGTCATGTGCCCGCCGCCGCTCCAACCCATCTTGACCATCCTGTCGGGGTCCGCGATGCCGCGGCGAATCAGCTCGTCGACGCCCGTCATGACGTCGAGGTGCGCCTGCTCGAAGTAGTGGCCGACCATGTTGCGCAGGAACGCGTCGCCATATCCCGTGCTGCCGCGATAATTCGGCTGCAAGCTCACGTAGCCCTTGCCGGCGAGCACCTGAATCTCGTACGACACCGATCCAATGCTGTACTTGTCTGCCGCCTGCGGTCCGCCGTGTGTCATGACGGCGAGCGGATACCGTTGCCCCGGCTGATAGTCGACCGGATACGTGACGATGCCTTCCACAGTGGCGCCGTCGGCGCCATTCCATTGAATCGCTTCCTGCTGTCCAAGCTTGAAATCGCGCGTCAGATAGTCGAACACGCGAGTGATCCGCCTGGGCGCGGCGTCGCTGGCGTTCAGCGTCCACACCTCTCCGCCCGACGTCGAATCGCTGATGGTGAACGCGAGGCGATCGCCCGACGTCGAGACATTGGACACATTGTGCTTGCCGTCCGTCAGTTGACGCGGCTTGCCGCCACCGGCCGCGACGACGAACAGTTCTTCGTGCACGCCCAGATTCGCCAGGAAGTAGATCGATTTTCCGTCCTTCGACCAGAACGCCCGATCCACAGCGTACGGTTCGGTCTCGCCGATCACGACGCGGGCGGTTCCACCACCAGCCGGTACGACGAACAGCCGGCCGTTGTAATACGTCTCGAACGCCGCGTTCGCGCCCGACACGAACAGGACCTGCGAACTATCCGGCGATACTGCCGCGTTGGTTTCCTGGACCCGGTTCTTGGTCAGCTGCACCGCGCCAGATCCGTCGCTGTTCATTACCCAGACTTCGCTTTCGTCGCCCGATCCCAGCAGAGAGGTCGGCGCGCGATGGACCGCCACCTTGCGTCCATCCTCGGCCAGCTCGTAGTTCGTGATGGAGTAGTCGCCGCTGGTAATCGCCGTCTCTGCCTTCGTCGCGACGGCGATCTTCCAGAGATGCGTCTGCTTGTAATTCTCGTCGTAGGCGTAGACGTCATCTCTCACGCGCTCACGCGCCTTGTCGTCGGCGGTCTTGGCGTCCGGCGCGATGAAGTACAGGGCCGAGCTGTGGGGCGCCCATGAAATGTCGGACACCTTGCTGGCGTGCGCCGTGAGCCGCCGCGCTTCGCCGCCATCCGCCGAGAGCAGATAGATCTGCTCGAACTCGTCGTCGCCACGCTTGGCGATGAACGCGATCGTCTTGCCGTCGGGCGACCAGCGCGGGCCCGTTTCGTTGTCGGCGCCGTTCGTGATCTGAAGCGGCTGGCCGCCGTCGAGGCGGACCCGCCAGATATGCGAGATGCGCTTGCCGCTCTTCCAGTCGGCGTCGCTCCTGACGAACACGGCCTCGCGTCCATCAGGCGAGAGCTGGGGCTCGCTGAGCCGCGGCACGTTCAATAGGTCGACGATGCCCATGGGCCGCGGCGACTGAGCGGACACGGGGACGAACGCAACGCAGGCGGTGAGGATCGCGCCGAAAAGCAAAAGGCGGATGCGCATCATGGCCCTTCTCCTTCGTTCCAGAGTGATCCGCGACGAGACCACATTCTACGGCCGCGCGAGCGGTCTGAGCGCCTTCCATCGCTCGATGAAGCGAACCGCCGCATCGACAAACGCCTCCGTCGCCCGGCGACCCTGCTCAGCCGTCGCGTCGCGCGGATTCCGTTCACTCCACACGCCCGTGGCCGACATCTCTCCGGTCGACGTATGTTTGCCGGTTTCCTTTGGCTTCAAACCTTCGGCGAGGAAGATCAGCGCAGCCGTCTGGTCGCCTCGAACGACATCGGGAAGCATCCTGGTCAGGTCCGGCGGCAGCGTCAGCGTCGCCGGCTGCGCCTTGTCGATCTGCACGAGCGATGGGAACAGATACATCGCCCGCGACGTTTCGCCGACGCCGCCGTGGCGGTCGAACTTTTCGGTCGCTGCGGATGATCCCGGCCCGCCGGCGCGCATGGTGGCGGCCGCGTCGCCCAGTTCCAGCGCCACAGCCGACGTCTCCTGATTGACGCGATCCACCACGAAGCGCGTGATGTATTGATTGCCCGCGTGGCTGTTGAGAAACAGGAAGCGGCGGAAGCCGTGCCGAATCAGGCTCTGCGCGGCCTCGAAGTACACCTGCTGGATGGTCTGCGACGAGAGCGTAATGGTCCCAGGAAACTCCATGTGGTAGGGCGATTGTCCGGCGAGGAGAACGGGCGCGACGAGCACGTCCGTCCGCTGCGCGATCAGTTTGGCATCCTCGACGCCGGCGTAGTAATCCGTTCCCATCGGTGTTTGGGGCCCGTGTTGTTCGATGGACGGAACCGGGATGAGCACCATATCGCTGCGCGTCAGCAGGTCGCGAACTTCGGGCCAGCTCATGTGTGGCAGAAAGTTCTTCGTCTTCTCCTCGTGCCACAAGGGATTGGTCTGCGCGAACCCGTGGCCAGCGACAACGGATGTCAGCGTCAACGTGAGTGCGGCTCGGCGGAACATCGATCACCTCCTGACTCGGAGCGACACGGTGCGCAGCCAGGCTCAACCGTCCCGCGCCCGCACGCTCGCGACATCAGAGAATCCAAGAATGCGTTTCAGCGTGGCGCAACGTTCCAAAAAACGCTGGACCAACGTTGAACAACCCGGTGGCCGCGATTATAAAGGCGGGAGCTGAACACGATTTCGTCACGTTTTTTTCGGGAGGCTGAACATGAACCGATGTGTCGTCGCAGCGTCCCTGGTCGTCGTGCTCGCATCGAGCACAGTGGCGACGGCGCAAACCGGCGCCGGAAGCCTTCGCGGCTACATCACCGACGAGCAGGGCGCCGTGATGCCAGGCGTCACGGTCACCGCTCGAAGCGAGGTGCTCATCCAACCGGTGACGGCCGTGACCGACGCCGAAGGCTATTACAGGTTGCTCAATCTGCCGCCGGGCACCTACGAGGTCTCAGCCGATCTCGTCGGGTTTGCGGCGTTCAAGCGCCAGGACATTCTGCTGCGAGGCGGCGCCAACTTTCAGGTCGACATCACCATGAAGCTCGCGTCGCTCTCCGAAACCGTCACGGTCTCGGGCGAGTCGCCGATGATCGAAGTGAGCAACCCGAGCAACGTCCTGAACATCAGCGGCGAGTTTCAGCGCGAGATGCCGATCCAGGCGCGGCGCAACTGGAGCGACTTCCTCGAGATCACGCCTGGCGTGCACTCGCGGCCGTTCGACGACGGCAGCGGCCGGATGGTGTACTTCGGCCACGCCACCGAGCACTTCGCGCACGTCGTCCAGCTCGAGGGCGCGATCGCCTCGAATTACCAGGACGCGCAAATCACCTACGTGGCGATGGGCGCGGACATGATCAGCGACACGCAGGTGAAAACGGGCGGCGTCGACGCCTCTGCGCCGATGGGCGTCGGTCTCAACATCAACGTCATCACCAAGAGCGGCGGCAACAGGCTCAATGGGTCGGGCGCTTTCGCCTACCAGCCGGCGAGTTGGAACGGCAACAACGTCAACAACTGTTCGCCCAGCGCGTCCTGCAGGCCGGCGACGACGAGCATCGTCGGGACGCCGACCACGGCCATCGTCCGCCAGCTCGATGCGGGCATCGGCGGGCCGATCAGGCGCGACCGCGTGTGGTTCTTCGGCTCGATCCGGCGCGCCGATCTCGCAGCGGGCATCAGCCGGACGGCCGTGGAAGTCGAGCGCCTCAACAGTCTGAGGCCGGGGTCCGAGCTCTTCAACAACACAACCGAGAGCTGGCAGCCGTACGGCAAAGTGACGCTGCAGGCCCGGAAGCACCAGATTGCACTGTTTCTCCAGCAGGATCGGCTGAAGGCGACCGGCGACCGCGAATATAACTTCAGCCGGACGAACATCTACTCGACCGGCGGCGGCTTGTACGGCGGCAAGGTGACGTCGGTCTGGGGCGACAAGGTCACGACCACGCTGCTCGCGTCGTACAACAACAAGGGGGGCGCGGCCGCGAGCACGTTCGAGGGGTGGGTCGACTCCGGACCGACGATCACCATCCACCGGGAGGCAACGCTCACCGGCGGCCGCTTGATCGGAAGCGGGCGGCTGGTTTCCGGTGGAAACTTCGACGACGGCACCGGGCAGGCGACGTACGCCTATCTCCCCTCGTCGCAAATCACGCTGCGCGGCGACCTCACGTATTTCAAGGAGGGTCTGGCCGGATCGCACGAGTTCATGACCGGGTTCTTCGGCGCGCCGCGCAGCACATACGACACGACCACGTTCTACCTCAATGGCGGCTTCATCATGGAGGAGCAGCGCCAGGTGAGTCCGACCGACGCGTCGAGGGGCACGATTCCGTTCCACCGGCGCTCTGTCAGTCCGCTCGAGTTGACGACGCGCCTGGCGCGCGACCGGAATCTCGCGGTCTACGCGCAGGACAACTGGAAGCCCACTCCGCGGTTGACGGCGAACATCGGCGTCCGCCTCGACTGGGTGCGCCGCTACGACAAGGTCTTCGACGTGGTCCGGCAAAACTCGCACATCCTGCAGCCGCGGCTCGGCTTCTCGTATCTCGTGACGAAGGACGCGAAGAACGTGCTGCGCGGCAGCTACGTGCGGCTGGGCGAGCAGATGATGGGCCGTGACGCGGTCACGCTGTTCGGCAACACCGGCGGCACGGCGGCCGTCAGCGTCGTGGACACGTACGACCTCGATGCGAACGGGACGTTCGAGACGACCTTCACGACTCCGGCGCGGACGGGAGCCCTTGCGGCAGCGGAGTTCGATCCGAACCTGCACCAGCCGTACCTCGACGAAGCGATTCTCGGCTACCGGATGCAGCTGCCGTATTCGATCGGCATCGACGTCGCCGCCATCCATCGTGTCTACAAAGACATGTACGCTCGCGTCGACATCAACGGCTTCTATCCGAGCGGTCCGAACCAGCCGTTCGGCGGTTTCGGCAAGGTTGATCCAACCCGCGGCATCGTGTACCAGCAAACCAATAACAGCTGGAGCCGGCTGAATTACACCGCCATCGAGCTGACGGCGACCAAGAACCTGTCGCACGGGTTGCAGTTCATGGCGGGCATCAACCGGCAGTGGCAGCACATGAGCGGCGACTGGAACCCGACCGATCCGGCCCGGTTCATTCAGCCGAGCGCGTTCGCCAACGACAAGCTGCTGTACATGCCGCGCGGGAACAACGAGGACAACAGCCTGCCCATCGCGACGGGCACGACCGTTCACACCTATGGCCCAACGTGGCAGCAGTACCGGCTGAATTTCGGCGGGACGTGGCGCGCGCCGTACGACGTGGTGCTGGCGGCCAGCTACACGGTCGAGGCTGGCCCGTGGACCGGGCCGGTCGTCATGCAGATCCCGGTCGGCGACCCTCAACTCGCGGCGTTCGGTCCCCCGACGGTGACGTCGTCCACCGGTTTCACGGCGTCGAACCCGTTGGCCACGCGCATGCGGTTCGCGTTCGGCACCCGCGGCGACGGCCAGGTGATGGCGCCGGCGCAGAAGACGCTCGGCCTCAAGATCGGTAAGAGGGTGAATCTGACAGGCGCCAACAACTTTGAGATCGCCGCGAATATCTTCAACCTGCTCAACGCCGGCGACTACACCCAGTACAACTACAACGGCGCGAACGAACAGTTCAACCCGAACTACCTGGGGATGCGCAATCAGCAGCCCGCGCGCGCCTTGCAGGTGACGGTGGTCTACCGCTTCTAACCAGCTAGCTGTTTCCGCAGTTTCCACCAACGCCGCCGTGACGACGGGCGTCACGGCGGCCGGCCACTGCGTCCATCCAACATAGCCTCACCGGCCGAACCGCACGCGATCGATCGACCACGAATCGAGCCGGCGCGTCAGACGCACGTGCGCCGTCTGGTCGGAGGTCTCCCGCTGGCCCGGCCTCGCCGCGAGCTCTGTCTGATACGTGACCGCGCAGGTCGCGTCCGCGGAGTCGGCGCCTGATCCGACGTTGACGACCGGGCAGCTCATCGCCACTCGCCACGATCGCACCGCGGCGAACTGTCTCTGCAGAAGACTCCGATCGACGGCCGGATAGATGGCGCTGATGACTTCCACGCGCCTGTCGGTCATCGCGCCCGCGTACCGTCCCTCGAGCAGCTCCCGAATGTCGCGCGACGCCGATTCGCCGGACGGAGATTCGCGGACCCCGCCCACGGAAGTGGCAGGCAGGCGGGATGTCGTTTGGAGAGGCGGTCGAGCCTGAACGTCGATCGGAGCGTCGGAGCGATCCGAGGAGGTTGCCGCAGGCTCCGCGATTCGCGGTGCCGGCGTGTCGGTAATCGCGACTGAAGTAGCCTGGGCCTCCGACGAAGCTGGCCGAATCGTGAGACCGGAGTGCTCGTTCGCCTCCGGTTCGAGCCGCGGCGCCTTCGGAACCGGCGCCGCGAACGGAGTCGCCGGCGGAGGAGGCAGAACGAACGACGTCTGCGGCGCTGCTGGCGACGCCGGCAGATCCGGTAAGCGGCCCTCGTACGCAGGCGCGAGCCAGAGCTGCGACAGCGCCGCTGTCAACACGAACGCTCCGCCAACGGCAGGCAGCCGCCGGCTGTACGCCGTCATGCCGGGACCGCTGCTCGCTCGGCGGGGGTCTCTCGCAGGCACGGCCCGAGGGCGTGTGATGACATCCGGCATCGCGACGCGAGTCGAAACGGCGGCCGCCGACTGCAGGCGCGCTCGCACCGCAGCGATCGCGCTTCGCATATCCCCGATGTCCTGGTAGCGACGGTTCGGATCCTTCTCGAGCGCCTTGTTGACGATGTCGGCGACCGCGACCGGCAGATCGGGACACAACGTCATCAGCGGAAGCGGCGCTTCGCGCAGCAGCCGGTGCACGGCTGGGTCGTGTGTGTCGCCGAACGCGCGCCGGTACGACAGCAGCTCGTACAACACGAGGCCGGTGGCGAAGATGTCCGCTCGCGAATCGACCGGACCACCCGTCACCTGTTCCGGCGCCATGTAGCTCATCGTGCCGATCACCGCGCCTTCGCCCGTCAGATCGGAACCGGGCGCGCGCGCGATCCCGAAATCGACGACCTTCACCCAGTCGCTTCGGTCCACCATGATGTTCGATGGCTTCACGTCGCGGTGGACGAACGCCGCCTGGTGCACGTGCGCGAGGGCGAGGCACACGCTGTCGATGACGTGCAGCTTGCGGTTGAGCGACAGCGGCTCGCGCCGCTCGATGAGCGCGGCGAGCGTGTGGCCGTCGATGTACTCCATCACCATGAACAGCTGGCCTTTGTGCACACCGGAGTCCCACACCGCGACGATGTTCGGGTGGCGGAGTTGCGCGGCGCGCGACAGCTCGAGCCGAAAGCGCGCGCAGTGCTCCGGAGGGGCGCCTTCGCGGAGCACCTTGATCGCGACATGGCGGTTGAGGACCGCGTCGTGCCCCAGATACACGCTGCCCATCCCGCCTTGCCCGAGCAGTCGGACGATCCGATACTTGCCGATCCTCGTCGGCACCGTCACGTCATCCTCCTACTTGAACGTGTACTCGAAGCCGACGACCGGCGTGAGACCCGGTTTGAGTCCGCCGTCGGTCAGCGGGAAGAGCAGCGCGAACGAGATCAACGCGTTGGCGCCCATCACCATCGTGCGCGCGCCGACAGCTGCCAGATGCGTGTTCAAGGAACCGACGTACGGCACGAAGGTCATGATCGGCGGCGCGCCGGGCCCGAGCCGCTCCAGCAGTCCCTTGCCTTCGTAGAAGCGCACCGTGTTGCGCATCGACCGCCCGACGAGATCCGTGAACACGGTGAGCGGACCGACCGGCGTCAGGTCCGCGCCGATGGCGAAGTTCAATTCGTCGCCCGACGCGCCGCTGACGATCGTCGGCAGGTAGACACTCGACTGCCGCACGTCCGACCCTCTCCCGCCGAACGTGTAGCCAAGGTTCACATGCGGTGAGAAGTTCCCGACCGTCGCCGACGCCACCAGCGTCGGGCGGACGCGCACCCTGCCGGTGGTGGAGAGCCGCTCCTCCGATCCGGTAGGCAGGAACACTTCGGTCACGGCGGCGAGGCCGCCGCCGCGCCGCTCGAAGAAGTTCCACTTGCCGCGAACGATCACGTCGCCGAGACCGGCACCTGTCGCGTCAACGACGCGCTGGTCGGGGCGGCCCGAGCGAAGATTCAGCGACGTTCCCGTTCCGTTCAACGAGATCCGCACAATCGGGACGATGACGCCGATGTCGATGTTGTCGTCGGCCGCATAGCTCACTGACAGGTTCGTCGTCTGGGTGCTGGCGTTGAGCGTGTAGCGGTCGATGTCGACGATCTCGCCGCCGAGCACGGCTCGAGAGCGCAGGTCGCCGTTCTGGAGGCTGCGGCCTTCCATCGAGACGAATCGCGTGCTCTGCGCGCTGATGCCTACCGCAAGCATTCCCTGGCTGCCGAGCGTGGAGGCCCGCTCCGAGAACAGCGGTCCGAAGCTCGGAGATTTGAGCACCTGCACGCCGGTCTCTCGATCGATCTGCAGCGTGAAGCCGCCCGAGGACGTGCCGACGGGAAAGGTCGCGATCTGCTGCGCCAACACTGCGGCGACCGCGTCGATCTCGGGTCCCGTGATGCCGCCGCCCATGAGCGCGGTAGCCCCCTGACGGGGCGTCAGTTGCTGGCCGTGGGAAGCGGCGGGAAGAAGGGCAATCGCGAGGCTGGCCAGAACCCAGCCGCGCGCGAGTCGGCGTCGAGCGGAAACGGCTGCGGTCATACCCACTCTAACGACGAGTGCGTCACGACCGAACATCGACGTGCGAATCGCCCCCTGTCGGACTCGGCGCCGCGTCCGTTTGTCACACCTTAGGGTGGCGCTTATTGTGATCGCCGTGAAACGGTACGAAGCGCTTGTCTCGTCCTGCGCGGCAGAGCTTGCTTCGTCGAATGGCTCAGCTGTCGGCCACTATCCGGTTGGAAACTTCGTACTGCTGAGCACCAACGAAAATCAGGACCGCGCCCCAGCGCTCGCTGCCTCCGTCCGACAGAAAAGGATTAGAATCTGTGAGTTACCCCTCGCAACCCAAATTCCACCAGGCCGTCCAATGTTTGACGCATCGTGAGCGCCTTTGCCGACCGCTTTACGCGCGACATTCTGAAGCTGATCGAGAGCGGCGCGCTGGAAGGCAGCTTCGCCGACTTCGTGCGACTCTCGGGTAAGAGTCTGGAATCGCGGACGCAGCGATATCACGAGTGGCGTAGAAATCGTATCGAGCAAGGCGTGTGGACGTTCTCCACCGAGCTTCAGTGCAGCCCCGGGCCGGAGGCTTCCGTGATCGATGAGGCTGGAACGGAACGGACCGGCGTGAACTTCTCGTCGCAAGACTACCTTGGGCTTTCCGCAAATAGTGAAGTACGAGCCGCAGCCATCGAGGCTATCAATCAATACGGTCCGCATATCGCCGGCGCCCCGATCTTGCAGGGCAACTCAACTCTGTCAGTGCGGCTGCAGGAAGCATTGGCGGAGATGCTCGAAGTCGCACACGTCGTCTTGTTCCCGACCGGCTGGGCGGCCGGGTATGGCGTCATCACGGCCCTGATCCGCAGCCAGGACCATGTGGTGCTTGACCAGTACGCCCACAATTGCTGCGTCGAGGGAGCGAATGCTGCGACGCGTAATGTACATCGGGTCCGGCACCTCTCGACCGAAGCCGTCGTACGGCAGCTCCGTCGCATCCGGGCGACCGACGCGGAGAACGCGATCCTGGTCGTCACCGAGGGCATCTTTTCCATGAACGGTGACTCGCCAGATCTGGCGGCCCTTCAAACCGCTTGTCGCGAGTACGAGGCGACGCTCGTGGTTGACGTCGCCCACGATCTTGGAGCGGTCGGTCCTGGCGGCACCGGGATGGTGGGGCGGCAGGGCCTCCTCGGCAAAGTCGACTTGGTCATCGGCAGCTTCTCGAAGGTATTCGCGGCAAATGGGGGGTTCGCGTGCACATCGTCCGCCGCGATCGGCGAGTACTTGCGGGCCGCCGCGCCATCGCGAACGTTTTCGAATGCGATCTCACCCCCTCAGTGCGCCGCAGTCTTGAAAGCAGTTGAGATCGTCCGCAGCGCCGAAGGCGACCTGTTGCGGGAGAGGGTAAGCCACGTCGCTCACGTTCTGCGCGAGACCCTTGCCACGTCGGGAGTCGTCTGCCTCGGCACGCCGGGACCGCTGGTGCCGGTACTCCTGGGACGAGAGGCAGTGGGCCGGATCACGGCGGCCCTGTGTTTCGACCGTGGTGTCTTCGCGAATTTGATCGAATACCCGGCGGTTTCAGTTGGCGCCTGCCGGCTTCGCATGCAAGTCATGGCGACACATACGGGCGCGCAAGCGCAGCGAGCCGCCGAGGTCGTCGGTTGGGCGTGTCAGTTCGCCAAACAGCTCCTTGGCCGCGCCGCAGATGCGGCGCCAAGCGCCTCAGCAGGAGTGTGACGAGCAGCCTTCCTGTTAGCTGTACCCTCTCCTACGCTTCCTGTCAATCTTTCCGTGATTTCAGAAACGCCACGCTTTGTCGAGAGGGCTACACTGATCGTGAGGGGTTTTCTGTTCAACGAGGGACCGGGTCGTGCGAGCACGAAACGGCCGAGTTATGAACTCCAGTTACGCCCCAGACAGGTTCGTTGGCGATCTTGACAATGCCCTGATGCGGCTTGCGGATCCGAAAGACATCGTGGCCGTCACGGTGCGGATGCTGGGCCAATACACGGGAGTAGACCGCTGCGACTACGCCGAGGTCGAGGCGGACCAGGATCATTTCGTGATACTCGGCGACTACACCAGGGGCGCAACACACACCATTACGGGCCGATATCGGATGTCCGACTTCGGCGTCGCTGGAACACCACGCGTACGTCGTCGATGATATCGAGGCCGAATCGCCGTCGGGAACCCACATTCCTCCATATCTGCGTTCGGAAATCCGGTCTTTGGTGTGCGTGCCGCTGATCAAGGCGGGTCATGTCGTCGCCGGGATGGCTGTCATCCAAAGGACGCCCCGCCATTGGTCCAGCCAGGAGATCAGTCTCGTCGATACCGTGGCAAACCGATGTTGGGAATCCATTGAGCGCGTCACGGCGCTCAGACGCTGGAAGGCGAGCTACGAGGACTACCGCTCCTTCATTGCGATCAGTTCGGAAGGGATCTGGCGTTTTGAAATCGAACAGCCGATCCCGGTGACGCTGCCTGTGGACGATCAGATCGAGCTGCTTTACCAATTCGCGTACCTCGCTGAATGCAACAACGCGATGTCGCGAATGTACGGCTACGACAGCGCGGATCAGATTCTGGGCGCACGGCTCGGAGATCTGCTGCCCAAGTCGAATCCGAAGAATATCGAGTATCTTCGTGCTCTCCACGCCAACGGTTACAACCTCAACGATGTTGAGTCGTCCGAATTGGACAGGTACGGGAATGCCAAAGTCATCCTGAACAATCTGAGCGCTATCGTCGAGAACGGAATGATTGTTCGCGCCTGGGGAACGCAACGCGACATCACAGCCCAAAAGCAGGCTGAAGAGGCGTTGCGCGCGAGCGAAGAGCGCTACCGTCTGCTGACCGAGCATTCGCCAGACGGTGTGGTTGTCGCCGACGCCAACGGGACGATTCAATTGGCCAATCCGTCAGTGCTGCGGATGCTCGGGGCCTCCGCAGAGGACATGACCGGACGGAACTTCTTCGATTTCGTCGCGCCCGAATTCCAGGATCATTGCAGCGCATTGATGAAAACCGTCATGACCGAAAGGACGGCAGCGACTCAAGTGGAGTGCACGTTGCGGGGCAGGGATGGACGAAGAATACCCGTCGAGGTGAGCGCGGTCCGCTTCGAGGGGAATCAGCAGTTCGCTCAACTCGTGCTCCACGACCTGACCGGACGGAAACAGGCGGAGGCCGAGCGTGAGCGCTGGTCCAGACAGATCGAAAGCGAACGCGACCGTTTGAAGCGGATTCTCGAACAGATGCCCATCGGAGTGATCATCGCCGAAGCGCCATCGGGCCGGCTCGTGTTTCACAACATCGAAGCATCGCGGTTGCTTCACCGTCCGTTCCTGGTCGCCGAAGACTATCGGGAATACCCGAAGTACGGCGCGATGCGTGAAGACGGCCTCCCCTATCAAGCCGAGGAGTATCCAGCCGCCCGCTCGCTGATGTCCGGAGAGATAGTCAAGAGCGAAGAGATCAAGTACCGGCTCGAGGATTCCACCGAAACGTACTTCTCCGTCAATTCCGCGCCGATCTACGACTCGGAAGGACGCATGGTGTTGACCATCGTTACCTTCATTGACATCGGCGAACGGAAGCTGGCCGAGGCGGCGTTACGCGAGAGCGAGGAGCGATTTGCCAAGGCGTTCCAGGCCAGCCCGGATGGCCTGGTCATTAGCCGGATTGCGGACGCCGTCTTTCTTGAAGTCAACGACAGCTTCGTTTCAATGTCCGGCTATGCTCGCGATGAAATCATCGGAAAAAGCGGCTTTCAGATCGGACTCTATGCGGATCCTTCGTCTCGTGAGCGTGCGCTGAAGATTCTAAAAGAGCAAAATTTCGTTCGTGACTTTGAGCTCACGATGAGGCGGAAATCAGGAGACGTGCGATGGATCCTGTTCTCCGCCGAGCCAATGGACCTTCGTGGCGAACATTGCTGGTTGACGCTCAGCCGCGACATTACTGAGCGCAAACACGTCGAGGAGGAGCGCGAACGGCTCTTGCTGCAGGAGAAAGAGGCGCGCGAGGAAGCCGAAGCGGCGAGCCGGATGAAGGATGAATTTCTGGCCACAATCTCGCACGAATTGCGTACACCTCTGACTGCGATCCTGGGCTGGGCCAACATGCTCAACCGTGGCTCGCTTTCGCAGGTTCAGACGCGACGCGCGCTGCAGGTGATCGAGCAAAGCGCGAGGTCGCAAGCGGGGCTGGTCGACGACATCCTGGACACGGCTCGCATCATCACCGGACGATTGAAGCTCGACGCCCGCCCGGTCGAGATCGAGCCGGTCTTTCAGGCCGCTATTGACGTCATCCGGCCCAGCGCCGAAGCGAAGAGGATCGCTTTACAGGTGGTGATCGATGATCGGCATGGCATCGTCTTCGGCGATGCCAATCGCGTGCAGCAAGTGATCTGGAATCTGCTTTCCAACGCCGTGAAGTTCACGACACGAGGGAGGGTGCGTCGAACCGCAGGGTTGAGCCGGACCGAAGGCCACATCGAGATTACCGTCACGGATACCGGCATGGGCATTGAGCCTCAGTTCATGCCGTATGTCTTCGATCGATTCCGGCAAGCTGACAGCACGTCGACACGCAGGTACGGCGGATTGGGCCTCGGTTTGGCTATCGTCCGTCACGTGGTCGAGATGCACGGCGGCACGGTTGCCGCATCGAGCCCCGGAAAAGGGCAGGGCGCGACATTCAAGGTCCGGTTTCCCATAGCTTCACCGGACATCCTCCGGCAACGGGAAAAACGGCCGCCGGGACCGGATGAAACAGCCGACGCAGCCCAATCAAGTGGACGATGAGCAAAACCTGCGTGGCGTCCGCGTCTTGGTTGTCGAAGACGATTTGGATACGCTCGAGATGCTCAAAGTCATTCTCCAAAACCGCGGCGCCGAGGTGATCACCGCATCCTCAGCCGGCGATGCGCTCAACGCTCTCGAACGTTCTCTTCCGGATGCGCTTGTGTCGGATCTCGCCATGCCGGAGCAGGATGGGTACGAACTGATCGAGCACATACGCCAGCGCGGCCCAGAGCGGGGAGGGAATATTCCAGCCGTCGCGCTGACCGCCTACGCCAGAGTCGAAGATCGCGTACGCGCTTTGACGGCCGGTTTCCAGATGTACGTGCCAAAACCGGTTGACCCTGATGAGCTGGTCGCCGTCGTGGCCAACTTGACGCGACCTCCAGCATTGACCGGGACAATATCTGATGCCTCATTTCTCGATTCTCGATCAATCTCTCCGCGATCGGTGTCGAGGTTAGATTCTTGGCCCGTCCGGTCAATCTATCAGCCGACATTGACTCGCTATAGATTGTTGGTTCGCCGTTGTGTTTTCCAGCCGACAGAGGAGGTCTCAAGGAAGTCGCGGCAGCCACACGCACATCACAACAATCAGGTTCCCGACACCGAGTATCACCAACGCCGCAAGATAGAGGATCACCCGCAACCGGAACGTGCTCGACGCGCGATGCTCTATTCCGAGCGCCCTGGTCTGAGTTCTCCGGTACTCAGCTCGAATCTTGTCGAGAAGACGGAGCTCGCGTTCGAGGGACCACATGGCAACCAGGCTGAGGATTACCGCGAGCAGCGGAGCCATGAGAACCCACCGGCCGAGGACGCGATCCACCGACGAATTTACATACGGTGCGATGCCCAGCGCCGTCGCCGCGGTAGTTGTCTGAAACACGAGCTTCCAGCAGTGCTCATGTCGATACTGATATTCGGACCAGAGTAGCTGTATGCGATCCTTTTCGTTTTCAATCATCATGACCTCCGAAAACGCAGGTTGATCGCACGGCTCCGGCGGCGCACTTGCGCCGCGTGCGGATTCAGCCCGCGCGGGCACCGTCGGGCAGGGGATCCTCTACGATTGCCAGCACGGGCGTTCGACGAAGGTCCGGCTAAAGCCGGACCCCACGTACCGATGATCGAAGGCACCAGTGATTGGGCTGAAAAGGGAACTCGCTGGCCTGCCAAGCCGAAGCCGCGAGCGAAGCGAGCGTTTGGCGAAGGTTGGTAGCGGTACGGGGAATCGAACCCCGATTTGATGGTTGAGAACCATCCGTCCTAACCGTTAGACGATACCGCCCCTCGCTGCAGGAACTGCTGATTTTATCAAACTTGTATGATGGAGTCCATGTTCGCTGGTCCCTTGTCGCGCTCTGTGGTCGCGCTCGGCCTGATCACGGGTGCGATCTACGTCGCGGCGGGCCGCGGCGCGCCGCCGACGCTCACCATCGACAAGCCCGATCGCTTCGTCGGACAGGCGGGATCGCTCGACGTCACGGCCGAGGCGCCGAACGCGCGCTTCACCGCGCTGACCGATCACGCTCGAGCAGAACGGCCGGACGATTCCCGCTGTTCGCGCTCGACGGCTCCGCCGCCGCGCCCATCTTCACGCAGATCGATCCGGATCACGTGCGCATCTCGCGTCCGCTCGGCAAGCGAGCGTGCCCGACCTCCAGCCGGGCGCCGCGCGCATCGTCGTCACCGCGACACGGCCGTCGTTCCTCAACCTGCGTCAGCTCTCCGCGCACGGCCACGAAGGACATCCAGGTGCGCCTCGAGCCGCCGCGCATCGCGGTGCTGTCGACGCATCACTACGTCAACCACGGCGGCTCCGAGATGGTCGTCTACAAGGCGCACGCCGCCCGACGTCGCCTCGGGCGTGCGCGTCGGCGACGTCGAGTATCCCGGTTTCCCGCATCGGCGCGGCGCCGACCGACCCGCGTCAAGGTCGCGTTCTTCGCGCTGCTCTACGATCAGGACCTCGACACGCCGATCGTCGCGTTCGCGCGCGACGAGGCGGGCAACGAGGCGAAGGCGGACTTCGTCGACAACGTGTTCCCGAAGCCGTTCAAGAAAAGCCGCATCGAGCTCGACGACAAGTTCATCAACCGCGTCGTGCCGGACATCCTCGAGCACTCGCCGGAGCTGAAGATGACAGCGCCGCCGGCCGGCGAGATGTCGCCGGCGTTTCTGAAGATCAACGGCGAGCTGCGGCGGATCAACGCCGACCAGATCGCGGCGTTCGCGGCGAAGACCTCGCCGAAGAAGCTGTGGGACGGCCCGTTCGTGCAGCTCGGCAACTCGCAGGTCGAGGCGCGGCTTCGCCGATCACCGGACCTACCTCTACAAGGGCAAGGAGGTCGATCAGCAGGTCCACCTCGGCTTCGACCTGGCGGTCACCAGCACGTGCCGGTCGCCGCCGCCAACGCCGGCACGGTGCTGAACGCCGACTGGCTCGGCATTTACGGCAACTGCGTCGATCATCGATCACGGCATGGGCGTGCAGTCGCTCTACGGCCACCTGATGTCGTTCGACGTGAAGGTCGGCGACACGGTCACGCGCGGCCAGACGCTCGGCCGCAGCGACTCGACCGGGCTCGCCGGCGGCGATCACCTGCACTTCACCATGCTCGTCGGCGGGCCGCATGGTGAACCCGGTCGAATGGTGGGACCGCACTGGATCGCCGACCGGGTCGAGCGGAAGCTCACGGAAGCAAGGTAGAATATCGGGTTATTGTTCGCTCTCAGCTCGGCCATCAGCTCTCAGCTGTGTGCCGAAAACTGACAGCTGAAAGCCGATAGCTTCTTTGCAGGAGAGTTCAATGCGTCTACGAAACGCTTGGGTCGGTGTTCTTGGAGCAGCCCTGGCGCTCTCGACGGTCGCCTGCGGCGGCGGCGGCGGCAGGAAACCGTCGAGCACGTCGGCCGCGCCGACGCCTGCGGCCGCGCCGGCCGGCGGCGGTCAGAAGGTCGACACCGCGACGGCCGGCGACGTGAAGGGCGTGGTCACGCTCGACGGCGACGGCGCCGAAGAACGAGCCGATCAAGATGAACGCCGATCCGGTGTGCGTGAAGCAGAACAGCGCACCGCAGTTCCAGGAAACCTACGTGGTCGGCGCCGACGGCAAGTCGCTCGGCAACGTGTTCGTGTACGTGAAGGACGGCCTCGGCAACTACGTCTTCGACACGCCGACCGAGCACGGCGAAGATCGACCAGAAGAACTGCCGCTACCACTCCGCACGTGTTCGGCATGCGCGTCGGCCAGCCGCTCGAGATCGTCAACAGCGATCCGACGCTGCACAACATCCACGCGATGCCGAAGGGCAACCCGGAGTTCAACAACGGCCAGCCGATTCAGGGCATGAAGACGACGCACACCTTCGCCAACGAAGGAGGTGATGGTGCCGTTCAAGTGCGACGTGCACGGCTGGATGAACGCCTACGTCGGCGTGCTGGACCACCCGTACTTCGCCGTCGACCGACAACGACGGCAAGTTCGAGCTGAAGGCGCTGCCGCCGGGCACCTACACGATCGAAGCGTGGCACGAGAAGCTCGGCACGCAGACGCAGAGCGTCACGCTCGGCGCGAAGGAATCGAAGGACATCACCTTCACGCTTCAAGGCCGCCGGCGCGACCGCGACGAACTGACGCACGCCATGGCTCATGGCTGAATGGCTGGATGGCATATGGACCATGGTCCATGCGACCGTTCCTGCCATTCAGCCATCAGCCATCAGCCATTGAGCATGCTTCACCGCTTTTCCAAGTTCCTCGCCGCCTGCACCGTCCTCCTGATCCTGGCCGGCAGCCTCGTCACGAGCCACGACGCGGGGCTCTCGGTGCCCGACTGGCCGACGAGCTACGGCTGGAACATGTTCACGTTCCCGCCGTCGATGTGGGTCGCCAACATCTTCTACGAGCACGGCCATCGGCTGATCGCGAGCACGGTCGGATTCCTCACGATCATCCTGGCCGTCTGGCTCTGGCTGGCGGAACCGCGCCGCTGGCTGCGCTGGCTCGGCGTCGCCGCGCTCGGCGCGGTCATCGCGCAGGGACTGCTCGGCGGCCTGACGGTGCTGTTCTTCCTGCCCGCCGCCGTCTCGACGGCGCACGCCGGCCTCGCCGAGATCTTCTTCTGCATGACGGTCGCGATCGCGCTGTTCACGTCGCCGGCGTGGATCGCGGTACGGCTCCGCGCGTGACGACGCGACGACTCCGCGCGGCTCGCGACGACGACCACGGCGGTCCTGATCTACACGCAGATTCTCATCGGCGCGACGATGCGGCACACCGGCGCGGGGCTGGCGATTCCGGACTTTCCGCTGATGTTCGGCCACCTCGTGCCCGATCACTGGGATCGCGAAGATCGCCGATCCACTTCGCGCATCGCGTCGGCGCGCTCGTCGTCGCGACGTGCGTCGTGCTCGCGACGTCGGCGCTACGTGCGCGTCGCATCACCGCGCGCGGCCGCGAGCTGACGCGGCCGGCGACGCTGCTGCTGGCGCTCGTCGTCGTGCAGGTGACGCTCGGCGCGCTGACGGTCCTGAGCCGCCGCGATCCGCTGGATCAACAGCCTCCACGTCGTCTGCGGCGCGCTGGTGCTGACGACGTCGCTGGTGATTGACGCTGCGCAGCTGGCGGCGCGCGATTCGCGGCCGCGCACGACCGTGCAGGAGCCGACCGCACGTGTCGGACCGGGCGGACGCATCGGGTCCGCCCCTACGATCCACGAAGCCGCAACATCTGGCTGGTACCGCGAACGGAGCGCGCGCGTGAAGGACGGCGCCAGTCGACGGCCGCGTCCCGTCGCGATGCCGCGGCACGCGCACGTCGCGCGTTCGCCGACTACGTCGCGCTCACCAAGCCGCGGCTGAATTTTCTCGTCGTCGCCACCAGCGCGGCCGGGTACTACCTCGGCATCGCCGGCGCCGTCGATCCCGCGCGCGATGGCCGCAGCCGTCGCGGGCACGGCGCTCGTCGCCGGCGGCGCCGCGGTGCTCAATCAGGTGTACGAGCGCGACACCGACGCGTCTGATGCGGCGAACGCGGCCGCGGCCGCTGCCCGACGGCCGCGTCGCGCCGGCCGACGCGCGCGATCTTCGGCATGCGCGCTGTCGCGTGGCCGGACTCGTCCTGCTCGCCGCGCGCGCCAACTGGTCCGCCGGCAGGTCTCGCGCTCGCGACGCTCGTCGTCTACCTGGTCGTCTACACGCCGATGAAGCGCCGCACGCCGTTCTCGACGCTCGTCGGCGCGGTGCCGGGCGCGCTGCCGCCGCTCATCGGCTGGACGGCGTCGCACGGCAGCGTCGATCGCGGCGGCGCCGCGCTCTTCGCGATCGTGTTCCTGTGGCAGATTCCGCATTTCATGGCGATCGCGTGGCTGTATCGCGACGACTACGCCAAGGCCGGCTTCCCGATGCTGCCGGTCATCGACCCGGAGGGCCGGCGCGCGGGACGCCAGGCGCTGCTGTACGCGATCGCGCTCGTGCCCGTGAGCCTGGCGCCGGCACTCGCTCGGCATCGCCGGGTCGATCTATCTGGCGGTCGCGCTGGTGCTCGGCGTCGCGCTGCTCGTGCTCGCCGTCCGCTTTGCCCGGCGGCGCGGACGACGCGGACGGCGCGCGCGCTGTTCTTCGGATCGATCACCTATCTGCCGCTGCTCTGGATCGTGATGATCGCGGACAAGGTGATAACGATCGGTATTGGTAATCGGGTAATTGATGCGATTGCCTCAATTCCATCGATACCGATTACCAGTTCCGATTACCGATCGTATGACCGTCCACGACCTGCCGGCCGTCAACGCCACGCTGAACGCGATCTCCGGCGTCCTGCTGCTGGTCGGCTACACGCTGATCCGCGCGCGGCGCATCGAGCAGCATCGCAAGGTCATGATCGCGGCGTTCGCCACCTCGTCGCTGTTCCTCGTCTGCTACGTCGTCTACCACGCGCAGGTCGGATCGGTGCCGCTTCACGCGACAGGGCTTCGTGCGGCCGCTGTACTTCACGCATCCTGATCACGCACGTGACGCTCGCGGCGACGGTGCTGCCGCTGGCGATCGTCACGCTGTCGCGCGGTCTGAAGGCGGCGCTTCACCCAGCATCGGCGCATCGCGCGCTGGACATTCCCGATCTGGATGTACGTCTCGGTGACCGGCGTGCTCGTGTACGTGCTGCTCTACCAGCCGACCTGGCTCCTCTGATTTAGTAATATCTGCGCCATGGCGCATTCGTCCCTGGGAATCGGGTGATCGGGTAATTTGGTAATCGGGTAATTGATTGCACGATTGTCAGAAAATTCCCCAATCAATTACCCGATTACCCGATTCCTCGATTACCCGATTCCTCAGTACAGCAGATACTTCGCCCGCGTGAGGCGCCACTTCGCTTCGTCGCCGCGCCCACGACGCGGCAATCGCCGCCGGATCGTCGCCGCCGCGGATCTTCTCGAGCATCGCGCTTCGATCCGAACAGCATCGGCGGCGTCTTCCAGCTTGAACTGCCTGACCGTACAGCCGCGACAAGCGCCGACGCGATCTCGAGACCGACGCGCACCGGGCGCAGGCGATCGCGATCGGTGACGATCAGGAACACGCCGTGACACACCTGGCCGCCGAGCTTCGCGCCGGCGGCCGGCGTGAACGTCACCGGATAGAAGCGGACGCCCGGCAACGCGCTCGCGTTCAGCGCGGCGGCCAGCGCCGGACCGTCGATCCACGGCGCGCCGATCTGCTCGAACGGCGTGTCGGTGCCGCGGCCCACCGAGATGTTGGTCCCTTCGATCGCGCCGATGCCCGGATACACCGTCGCCGCCACCATGTTGCGCATGTTCGGCGACGGGTTGACCCAGGCGAGCGCCGGTCTCGTCGAACCAGTCGTCGCGCCGCCAGTTCTTCATCGGCACGACGGTGAGATCGGCGCCGATCGTCTTCTCGCCGTTGAACAGCCGCGCCAGCTCGCCGATCGTCAGGCCGTGCCGGATCGGCATCGGCAGATAGCCGATGAAGCCGATCGCCGACGGCGTCCTGAGCACGGACCCTCGACGTCGAAGCCGTCGATCGGATTCGGCCGATCGAGCACGACGACCGGCGAGCTTGCGCTTCGCGGCTTCCTCGAGCACGTAGGCGATCGCCGCCGGATAGGTGTAGAAGCGCGCGCCGATGTCCTGCAGATCGACGACGACGTGTCGAGGCCGTCGAGCATCGCGTCGGTCGGCCGCCGCGTCTCGCCGTAGAGCGAGTGAATCGGCAGGCCGGTCTTCTCGTCGCGCGACGAATCGCACCTGCTCGTCGAGCTCGCCGCGAATGCCGTGCTCGGGACTGAACAGCGCGACGAGCGTCACGCCGGGCGCGCGCGCGAGCAGATCGATCGTGCTGACGCCGTCGCGCGAGCGGCCCGGTCTGATTCGTCAGCAGGCCGACGCGCTTGCCGCGCAGCCGCGCGAAGCCTTCGGCCGCGAGCACGTCGATGCCGGTCAGCACCGGCTCGTCGTGAGCGCGACGGCCTTCGCAGGCTGAGGCCGCGCGGCTCGTCGGAGCCGCCGAGTTCGCGCGGCTGAGAGGCCTCGCGCTACATCGGAGCCTCGCGACGTCGTCCGCCGACAGCAGCGCCGCCGCCGCGACGGTCGCCACCTTGCCGCGCAGCGCCGTCACGTCGCCCTTGCCGTCGGGATGCACGCGGTTCGACAGGAAGACCACGTAGCTCTTCGAGTGCCGGGTCGAGCCAGAGCGACGTGCCGGTGAAACCCGGTGTGCCCGAACGATCCGATCGGAAACAGCTCGCCGCGATTCGACGAGTACGACGAGTCGATGTCCCAGCCGAGGCCGCGCACGTCGCGCATCTCGGCCGGCGTCGACGGCGACGTCATCGCGCGCGACCGTCGCCGGCGACAGGATCCGCGCCGCGCCCAGACGTCCGCCGCCGAGCAGCATGCGGCAGAAGCGCGACAGGTCGGCCGCCGTGCTGAACAGGCCCGGCATGTCCGGCCACGCCGTCCATGCGCCGCGCGGTCGGATCGTGGACGACGCCGCGCAGGAACGGGACGTCCGATCCGCCGCACGGCCAGGCCAGCGGGCGGCAACGCTCGGTCGGCGCGATCGCGGCCGCGCACGACTCCGGCGGCAGGAACGTCGTGTCCTTCATGCCCGAGCGGATCGAAGATCTGCGCCTTCGCGTAGCGATCGAGCCGCTCGCCGCTCACGCGGCGCACGATGTCGCCGAGCAGGAAGAAGTTGATGTCGCTGTAGACGAACCGCTCGCCCGGCGGCGCGGTCGGCACCTCTTCGACGGCGCGCCGAATCGCTTCGTCGGCGCCGTGGAACTCGACCTCGAGCTCGAGATCCGGCCGCAGCCCCGACGTGTGCGTCAGCAGATGGCGGATCGTGATCGCCGCCCTTGCCGTAGCGGCCGAACTCGGGAATGAACTGCGCCACCGGATCGCTCAGCCGGATCCGCCCCTCCTCCACCAGCTTCATCACGCTCGTGGTCGTCGCCACGACTTTGGTGAGCGAGGCGAGATCGAAGATCGTGTCTTCGGTCATCGGCTCCGGCGCCGGCTCGACGGCGCGCTGGCCGAAGGCGCGCGTGGATAGACGATCGCGTCGCCGCGGCCGACCAGGACGACGGCGCCGGGCAGTTCGTGGCGCGCGATGGCGTCTTCGACGAGCGGCGGCGATCGGCGCGAATCCGGCGCGCGATTCGACGCCGGCTGGGCGCCTGCGCGACACGCCGGCGACCGCCGACGACCGCGAGGGCCGCACTGGAACGGCGGGTCACGGGATTCAATATATACTGAGCGCTGTCAGACGTCTTCGAGCCGCACGAATGATCAATATATACTGGCTAGACGCTGTCTGCGAGTCGTTCAGGGGTTTCTGAGCATGCGTCACCGTCTTCATCTGTTCCGCGGCTGCGCTGGCCGCGCTGCTGTCGTGGCCGCCTGCGCCGGCGAGCGCCGCCGCGCAGACCGGCCGCGTCGGCGGCGTCGTCAAGGACGAAGCCGGCCAGCCGATCAAAGGCGCGACCGTCACCGCCGAGAATCCGAGCGCGTCGCCGAGCAGCTTCACGGCGACGACCGACGACAAGGGACGCTTCTCGATCATCGGCCTGCAGACCGGGCCGATGGTCGTTCACCGCGCAGGCGCCGGGCTTCGGCGCCGGAAGCGGGCAAGCTGAACGTGCAGACGATCGGCGCGCCGAATCCGCCGCTCACGTTCACGCTGAAGAAGGGCGGCGACGGCGGACCGACGAGCGCGCTCGGCAGCGTCGGCCGCGAAAGATCTGCAGGCCGACCTGGCCGCCGCCGATGCGGACTCTACAACGCGCAGAAGTGCGACGAGGCGATCGCCGCGTACCGCGCGATCATGGCGAAGGCGCCGGCGCTGCAGCGTCATCAACCTGCAGATCGCCGCCGCCTACCGCAACAAGAAGGACTACGACAACGCGATCGCCGCCTACAACGAGCTGCTGAAGGCCGACCCGAACAACGACAAGGCGATCGTCGGCATCGGCATGACCAACCTCGAGAAGGGCGATCTCAAGGCCGCCGAAGACGACGCTGACGAAGGCCGCTGACAGGCCCCGACGCCGACGCGTGAAGTCTTCTACAACCTCGGCGAGGTGAAGTTCGCGAAGGGCCAGACCGACGAAGCGGCCAAGTGGTATCAGAAGGCCGTCGACGCCGATCCGACGTGGGGCAAGCCGCTCTTCAAGCTCGCGCTCGTCGCGCTGAACAAGGGCGACAAGGACGGCGACGATCAAGATGCATGGAGAAAGTCATCGCCGTCGATCCGACGTCACCGGAAGCCGCGCAGGCGAAGACCGTCATCGAACAGCTGAAGAAGTAAGCATGCCAGAGTGCCAGGGTGCCGGGACGCCTGCACCCTGGCAGCTGGCACCTGGCACTCAGGCACCGGCTCTTGTCACGTCAGTGTCCCGTCCCTTCCGCTTCACCTTCATCCTCGTTCTCGCCGCGCTCGGCGACCGGCTCTGGCGGCCGTCGGCGGCTGGCGCTACGCGCGCGCGTCGGCGCCGGTCAGCGGGCCGATCATCGTCATCTCGATCGACACGCTGCGCGCCGATCACCTGCCGGCGTACGGCTACACGAAGGTCAAGACGCCCGCGATCGACGCGCTCGCCGCCGACGGCGTCGTCTTCGAGCGCGCGTACTCGCACGCGCCGCAGACGCTGCCGGCGCACGCGTCGATCCTGTCCGGGCCGGCTGCCGTTCGAGACCGGCGTGCGCGACAACGTCGGCTTCACGCGTGAAGGCCGGCGAGCGGCTGCTGCCGCAGATGCTGCGCGAGCGCGGCTTCACGACCGGCGGCATCGTCTCGGCGTACGTGCTGCGCAAGGAAACCGGCATCGCGCCAGGGGTTCGACTTCTTCGACGGCGAGATGCCGCCGAGCTCGCCCGAGCTCGTCGATCGGGCAGGTGCAGCGCGACGGCGCCGCGTCCGAGGCGATCGCCGAGCACTGGCTCGACTCGATCGGCACGTCGCGCGCGTTCCTCTTCCTGCACCTCGTACGAGCCGCACAAGCCGTACGCGCCGCCGGATCGCTTCGCCGAGTACGCGCCGTACGACGGCGAGATCGCCTACACCGACGAAATCGTCGGCCGGCTCGTGCAGCTACCTGAAGTCGCACCAGCTCTACGACCGCTCCACGATCGTCCTGCTGTCGGATCACGGCGAAGGGCTCGGCGATCACGGCGAGCAGGAGCACGGCCTGTTCGTCTACGACGAGGCGATCCACGTGCCGCTCATCATCAAGCAGGAGGGCAACGCCGGCGCCGGACGCCGGGTCGCCGACCTCGTGCAGCACATCGATCTGGTGCCGACGATTCTCGACCTCGTGAAGGCGCCGGTTCCGGGCAACCTGCGCGGGCGATCGCTCAAGCCGCTGCTCGACGGCACCGGGCAGGCTGCCGGCGCGGCCGGTCTACTCGGAAGCGCTGTACGCGCGCTATCACTTCGGCTGGAGCGAGCTGACCGCGCTGACCGACGAGCGCTACCGCTACATCAAGGCGCCGCGCGAGGAGCTGTACGATCTGCAGCGCGATCCGGCACGAGCAGCACAACATCGCCGGCGACGTCGGCCGCAGGCCGCGGCAGGCGCTGCGCGGCGCGCTCGATCGCGTCTGACCGCCGGCGCGACGATCCAGGCGCCGGCCGACGATCTCGCGCCGACGCGCGCGAGCGGCTGCAGGCGCTCGGCTACGTCGGCGCGCAGACCGACGCTCGACGCGAGCGCGCCGGCGAGACGCTGCCCGATCCGAAGGACAAGCGCGAGATCCTCGAGCGCTACCGCGCGGCGGTCGACTTCGCCGGCGAACGCGCAGTGGCCGCAGGCGATCGCGCTGCTGCAGCAGATCCTCGCGCGACGATCCGGAGATGGCCGACGTCTGGAGCCAGCTCGCCGTCTTCGCGACGCGCCTCGATCGCTTCGATCTCGCGGTCGACGCGTACAAGCACTACATCGCGCTGAAGCCGTCCGACTCCGGACGGCTACATCGGCGCGGCGGCCGCGCTGCTCAAGCAGCGAAAGCTCGACGAGGCGCGCGAGCAGGCGTCGCGCGCCGCGGATGTCGCCGCCGACGCGGCGCCGACGGCCGCGCGCATCGGCGCACGAGATGCTCGCGCGCATCGCGCTCGCGCGGCACGACGCCGACGCGCCGCGCGAGGAGGCAGCTCTGGCGCACGGCGCGGACCCGCGCTGCCGCTGCCGGCCTACGTCGACGCGCGGCTGCTGTACGACCAGGGCCAATACGCCGAGGCGCTGCCGCTGTTCGAGCAGGCCATCGACCAGCTGAAGAAGGCGAGGGCGCGCTCTGCGGAGCTGCACTACTACGCGGCCGACACGCTCGGCCGCCTCGAGCGCTACAGCGACGCCGAGGCGCAATTCACCGCGGAGCTGCGCGACTTCCCGCACAACATCCGCGCGCGCGCCGGGCTCGCGATGCTCTACCAGACGATGGGAACGGACGAGGACGCCGCGAGCGTGATCGCGCGACATGACCGACGTCCTGCCAACGCCAGAATCCTACGCCGCGGCCGCCAGGTTGTGGACGATGTTCGGGAACCGTCAGCAGGCCGAGGCCGTTCGCGCGGAGATGCGGAGCGATTCGCGGACGCGCCGCGATCCGCAGCACATCCCAATAGTCAGTGCTCTACCACGGTGGACACGGAAGCACGAAAACGCAAACAGAAGACACGGATCTCGAAAAGCAACAAGGCGGCCCCATCCGGAGCCGTGTCCTCCGTTCGTTCCCGTGTGCTCCGCGGTAGTGCATTTGTCGCGGGCGTCATCTCCGTCGCTCTCGCGATCTACGTGTACCGACGTAGCGCGCCGGCAAGCCGATCTCCACCCGATCGCCAACCAGAACGTTCTTCTGATCACCATCGACACGCTGCGCGCGGATGCGCTTGGCAGTTACGGCGGCCGCGCGGCGACGCCGGCGCTCGATCGCCTGGCCGCGGAAGGCGTACGGTTCGACTTCGCGCACGCGCACGCCGTGGTCACGCTGCCCGTCGCACACGAGCATCCTGACGGGTCAGTATCCGTTCCAGCACGGCATCCGCGACAACAGCGGCTATCGGCTCGCCGCCGAACACGCGCACGGCCGCCACGCTGCTCAAGCGCGCCGGCTACGCGACCGCGGCGTTCGTCGCCGCGTTTCCCGCTGCACTCGCGATTCGGGCTGAATCAGGGATTCGACGTGTACGACGACCGCTTCGGCGAGACGCGCGCGCCGACCGAGTTCGTGATGCCGGAACGGCCCGCCTCGGTCGTCGTGCCGCTCGCTCGATCTGGATCGCGGCACACGAGGCGGGTGGGGCTGGTAGGGCGGGTGGGCCAGGTGGGACGCGCCGGTGGCACAACCTGCCGTACCCGTCCAACCGTGGTTCGTCTGGGTCCACGTGTTCGATCCGCACGCGCCGTACCGGCCGCCGCCGCCGTTCGATGGGCAGTACGCGGGACGTCCGTACGACGGCGAGGTGGCCGCGACCGACGCGGCGCTCGCGCCGCTCCTGGACGAGGTCCGCGCTTCCGGAACGCCGACGCTGGTCGTCGTCACCGGCGACCATGGCGAAGCGCTGGGCGACCATGGCGAGGAGACGCACGGTCTGTTCGCATACGAGTCGACGCTGCGCGTGCCGCTGATCATCGCGGAAGTCGGCGGAGAGGTCCGGCTAAAGCCGGACCCCACGACAGACAAGAGACAGCCGCACACCACGACAGAGACGAATCAGCCGGACGCCACGACAGCAGCTAACAGTCGGTACGTGGGGTCCGGCTTTAGCCGGACCTACACCGGCGAGGTGTCGCACGCGTCCGCGCGCCACATCGACATCCTGCCGACGATCCTCGACGCGATCGGCCAGCCGATTCCGTCGGACCTGCCAGGGCGATCGCTGCTGTCGGCCTCGGCGCGCCGGGACTCGTCACCGCGCCCGTCGTACTTCGAGGCGATGTCAGCGACGCTGAACCGCGGGTGGGCGCCGCTCTCGGGCGTGATCGCCGATCGCGACAAGTTCATCGACGTGCCGATCGTGGAACGCTACGACCTGGCGGCGGACCGGGCGGAGGCGATGAATCTGGCCGGCACGATCGCCCGATCGCGACGGCACGCTCCTGGCGACGCTTCGCGGACTCGGGGCATCACTCCCCGGTGAGCGGCAACGCGAGGATCCACAGGCGACCGCGCGTCTGCGGTCGCTCGGCTACGTCGCCGGCAGCGCGCCGATCAAATCGCGGTACACCGAAGCGGACGACCCGAAACGGCTGATCGCGCTCGATCAGGCGATTCACAAAGGCGTCGAGCTCTACGTGGCTCGGCGGCCAGCGGAGGCGATCCGCGTCTACGAAGAGTTGATCGCGAAGCGCCCGGAAATGGCGCTCGCGTATCGGCATCTTGCGTTCGTGCAGTGGGAATCAGGCGCAGTGCCGGCCGCCATCGCGACGCTCCAGCAGGCGATGCGGGCCGGTGCGGCCCAAAGCGACGTGGTCATACAACTGGGCACGTATCTGGCCGAAAGCGGCAACGCACGCGACGCCATCGCGCTGCTCGAACCGGCCGCATCGGCGGAGGCGCCCGATATCGACGCCTTGAACGGGCTCGGGATCGCGTACGCGCGATCGGGGCGAGCCGACGATGCCCGGCGCGTGTTCGAGCGCATTCTGACGCTCGATCCCGAGAGCGTACTGGCCGTCGAGAACCTGGGCACGCTCGATCTGGCGCGCGGCGATCTGGCCGCGGCGCTTCAACGCTTCCAGCGAGCGATTGCGATCGATCCGCAATCGTCGGCGGCGCACGCCGGCCTCGGCGTCGTGGCGATGAGGCGCGGCGATCGGCCGGCGGCGATTTCCGTGTGGCGGAAAGCGGTCGAGCTCGACGGCACCAACTACGACGCGCTCTACAACCTGGCGACGACGCTCGTCCGCGACGGACGAATGTCCGAGGCGCGTCCGTATCTGGAGCGTTTCGTGCGCACGGCCCCGCCGGCGTTCTACGCGAAAGATATCGAAGCCGTTTCTGCTATCCTGCGAAAAAGCCCCCAATAGGCAACTAGAACAAATGCAACCACGAAAACACGAAGGCACGAAAAAGACAAATCTTCTTCGTGGTTTCGTGGCTTCGTGGTTGCCTTTGTTCTGGGGGCTCGGATTCCTACTTCTCGCTGGGGCCTGCAATCGTTCACTCGATCGCCCGCGCCTCGTCCTCCTGATCTCGATCGACACGATGCGCGCCGACCACCTGCGGCCCTACGGCGGCGCGGTGGCGGTGCCGCACATCGAGGCGCTCGCGGCTGACGGCGTGCTCTACAAGTCGGCCTTCTCGCACAGCCCGCAGACGCTTCCGTCGCACGCGTCGATGCTCACGGGCCGGCTGCCATTCGAGCACGGCGCCCGCGACAACGTCGGATTCAGCGTCGACGGCCGCGTGGGCTCCCTGGCCGAGCAGCTGCAGCGCGCGGGCTACGCGACCGGTGCCGCGGTCTCCTCCTACATCCTGCGCAAGGACACCGGCATCGACCGCGGCTTCACCGACTACGACGCAGCGTTCACGATGACGGCGGGGCCCGAGGTCACGATCGGGCAGGTGCAGCGGGCTGGCGCGGAGACGATCGCGGTCGCCAAAGATTGGATCGCCAAGCATGACAAGGGGCCGGCGTTTTTCTTTCTCCACCTCTACGAACCCCACACGCCGTACACGCCGCCCTCACCGTTTCGCGAGCAGTACGCGCATCCGTACGACGGCGAAATCGCGTACAGCGACGCGCTCGTCGGCGGCCTGATCGAGTTCCTCAAGACGCGCGCGCTCTACGAGCCGGCGCTGATCGTGCTCACCTCGGATCATGGCGAGGGACTGGGCGACCACGACGAGCAGGAGCACGGAATCTTCCTGTACCAGGGTGTCTCGCACGTGCCGCTCGTGATCAAGTGGCCGGGGCGCACGCGCACGCGCCAGGCCGTGACCGCGGCCGTTCAGCTCGTCGACATCGCCCCGACGATCGCATCCGCGATCGGCATCCCGATCGACAGCGCGTGGAAAGTCGAAGCGCTGACCGTCGACAAAGATCCCTCGCCGCGGCGCATCTACTCGGAATCGATGTATCCGCGCTATCACTTCGGCTGGAGCGAGCTGTATGCGCTGACCGACGGCAAGTCCCGCTACATCCTGGCGCCGAAGGACGAGCTCTACGATCTGGAGAAAGACCCCGCCGAGACGACGAACCTGGCCGCGCAACGGCGCGACGTGCGCGACGCGATGCGATCGGCGCTGACGCCGATGGCCCAGCAGACCTCGATCGCCGGCCCCCGAGAGATTTCGCCCGAGGATCTGGAGAAGTTCCAGGCGCTCGGCTACATCGGGATGAGCGTCCAGCCCTCGCCGGACACCGGCGCGCTGCCGGATCCCAAGGACAAGATTCGGGATCTTCAAGACGTACCGGCAGGCGATCCAATCGGTGAAGGCGGGCCGCCTCGACGAGGCGATCGAGGGCTATAAGGCCATTCTCGCGGACAACCCGCAGATGCTCGACGTCTGGGAACGGCTGGCGAACGTGCTGCAACGCGCGAATCGCGGCGACGAAGCGATGCTCGTGATGCGCCGTGTCGTCTCGCTCGCACCAGGAAGCGCGGCGGCGCACCTGCGTCTCGGCCGCGCGCTGGCGCGGCGCAAACAATACGACGAAGCGGTCGCGGAGGCGCGCACCGCGCTGGCAAACGAACCCGGGCAGGCCAACGAGTTGCTCGCCCGCATCGCGTTCGAACGCGGCGCCGTCGCCGACGCCGTTCCCTTTGCCGAAGCCGCGATACGGAGCGATCCGAAGCTGGCGCTGCCCTACTACGTGCAGGGGCTCGTCAAGTATCAGCAGCGGGATTACGCGGGGGCGCTGCCATTCTTCGAGCAGGCGAAGACCGCGCTCGAGGCCCGTCCCGGCCTGACGCTCCCGAGCCTGTATCTGTATCTGGGCGACTGTCTCTATCGCGCGAACCGGCGCGACGAGGCCGGCAAGGCGCTGGCGAGAGAAGTGGCGCTCTACCCGGACAACGTCGAGGCACGTATGCGCCTGGGCGGCTTCTATCTCGCCACCGACCAGAAGACGGCGTTCGTGGAATTGTTCAACGAGCTGGTGAGGCGGGCGCCGACGCCGCGAAACTACCAGATTGCGATTCGCGCGCTGACCGAAGCGGGCGAGCGCGACGCCGCGAGTGCTCTCTCGCGACGCGCGCCCGCCAGTCAGTGACGATTAGAGCGCTTTCCATTTCTATGTAGCGATCCGAGAGCCGCAAATCGTCGTACGTGGGGTCCGGCTTTAGCCGGACCTTAGCCGGACCTACACTCACGATCGCGTTCGTTGTAGGTCCGCCTAAAGGCGGACCCCACGTACTATACGGATCCGAAAAACTGCTTTAGAACGTAAACCTCGCGCCGAACCGGATGATCCGCGGGCTCAGGATCTCGCGCACCTGGTTCGCCGATGCCTGATTCACGCGATTGTTGACCTGCAGGATGTCCGCCTTGTTCAGCAGGTTGAACGCTTCCATCAGCAGCGTCACGTTGCCGTGCCCGCCGGTGTGGATGTCCTTCGACACGCGCCCGTCGAGCGTGTAGATGTCCGGGTTGCGGAACTCATCCACCCCGAACGGCTTGATCCGCTTGAACGTCGTGAACCCGTCGGGATTCACGATGCGGTGGTAGTAGAGGTTCGGGTATCCCTGCCGTCCGAGCAGGTTGCCCGCCACCTTGATGCCATATCCGAACTCATACAAGCCGGACAGGTTGAACTGCCACGTCGAGTTGATGAACGTGTCGCCTCTGGCGCCGCTTCCGCCGCCCGCCACGACGGCGAACGGCGCATCCTGCTCTGTCGGGCCGATCCAGGAGTAATAGCCCAGGTCGCCCTGCGTGCTCGTCGGATCCTGAATCGCCGCGTTCTCATCCGTCAGGTGGCGTTTCGGATTGTTCCAGGCGAAGCTGCCCTTCATCATCCAGCGGTTGGACATCCGCTTGTTGGCTGTGAGCTGGAACCCGGTGTACCTCTGCCGGTATCCGGGTCTATTCGTCAGCAGCTGACCATTGCCGGGAGCGAGATGAACACCCGATCGCAGCCGGAAATTCGTCGCAGTGTACGCCTGCCCGCACGAATCGCTGACGCCGTCGAACGGACAGACGACCGTGCCAGGGGCCGCGGGAGCTGCGACGAAGTCGCTGCGGGAAATCAGACCGAACGTGTCGTTCATCAGCGGCTGCCAGATCAAATCCGACGAAGTGCCAAAGGTGAGCGCGGCGCCCACCGCGAAGTTCGGCGCTACCTCTCGGTCGATGCCAACCAGGAAGTCGTGGCTGATCGGCGACTTGAAATCCGGAGCAATCCGGTTCGGCGCCACGATCGAGGCTGGATTGTCCGGATCGACGTAGTACGAACCCGCGAGGTAGCTGAAGTCCACCTCACCGGGCTGCACAACCTTGTCGCCGTTCACGTCCTCCCAGCCGTAGTCGAGCTCCTGGATCCCGCCGCCCAACGGGTTGTTGAACGTGATGAGGCCGGTATAGAGCTGTCCCGCGTACCGGCCGTAGTTCGCCCGGGCCACGGTCTTGCGCGCTTCGTCGAGCGCGAACGTGACGCCGACGCGCGGCGAAAAGTCGTTCCACGTGAAGTCGGTGTCGCCGCCCGGGAAATTGACCGCGGGAAGCACGGCCGGGAACACCTGGTTCGCGGCGGTGCTCGACTCGAAGTTGTTGCCCCACTGGCGATCCCAGCGCAGGTTGAGCGACGCCGTCACGCGATCCCACGTGAAGGTATCGCCGATGTATCCGCTGACGATCTGCTCCTTCTCCTTGTGGTTCAGATCGCGGGTGATCCACGCCAGACCGCTGCCGGTGTCAGCGATCACCTTGTTGCCGGACCACGCCGTCAGCGACTCGACGATCGTGTGGCGGTACTGGAAACCGAACTTCAGCTCCTGCTTGCCCATGAAGTGGTTGCCGTCGACCTGGAACTGGTTCTGCGGACGCGTGGTCTCGTAGTGGAAGTACGAACCGTGGAACGTCTGCGCATCCGTGTCAATCCAGATGTTCGACTCGCGTCCACCCTGGGGCGTCAGCACGAACCCGCCGCTGATGAACGCGTACCGCGCCGCCACGAACGTGCGGCTGCCGATGGTGATGTTGTCCTCGACCTTGTAGAGATTGGTCGGACCGCTCTGATTGTGTGTCGTCTCCGGCGGCCGCGTCGGGCTCGCGCTGCGTCCCTGCTTCCGCTTGTCGCCGCGGAAGTAGAGGAAGTTGAACCGGTGCATGCTGTTCGCCTGCCAGTCCAATTTCGCGTTGTAGTCGAGCAACTGCGTGTTGTCGGGGTTCCCGGCGATGGTGATGTTCTTGATGTCGTTCTTCGCCGCCGATCCCCAGAACCACACCTTGTCCTTCACCAGCGGACCGCCGATCTCGAAGCCGAAGTCCATGACTCGGTCGATCTCGTTCCCACAGCGCTGCGAGGCATCGTCCGCGCAGGCGTGGCCGAAGGCCGGCTGCGCGGCCACGATCTCCGACGAGACGTTCTTGCTTTGCAGCCCCTTGTTCGTGCCGAAGAAGCGGCCGGACCCCCGATACGCATTGGTACCGCGCTTGGTCACGAAGTTGATGCCGATGCCGCCGGTCTGCTGCCGCACGTCGTTGCCGGCAGTGGTGAACTGCACCTCCTGGAAGGCGTCGAAATCGTAATAGGTCGGCGACGATCCGATCGACGCCGGGTCGGTAATCATGATCCCGTCGAGGTTCCACATCGTGTCGGTGCCGTCGCTCGCGCCACGAACGAAGAGCGACTGCTGGCCGCTCTCGTTGCCGCCGACGTTGACCCGATCCACGAGCACGCCGGGCGTCTGCTGCAGCAGCACCCACGGATCGCGCGCCGTCGGAATTTCCTGCAGCTGCGTCTGGTCGAACGTCACTTCGTTGGTCAGCTTCCTGGTATCGACGACCGGGCTCGCGCTGGTGACGGTGACCGTTTCGGTCACGCCGGACGGCCGCATCTGCAGATCGATCTGCGTGCTGCCGCCGGTCTGGACGATGATGTTCTGGCGCACCACGTCGGCAAAACCCGGCAGCTTTGCCGTGACCGAATAGGTGCCTGGCGCCAGGTTGAGAAAGTGATAGTCGCCGTTGGGCCCCGTCGTCGTTTCGAGCTGAGCGGTCGTCTGACCAGTCAGCACAACCGTCGCGCCGGGAACGACGGCACCCGTGGCGTCTGAAATGACGCCGTCGATGCGGCCGGTCTGTTGTTGCGCCCAGGCCGAGGGCGCGAGCAGAAGCGCCAGAAGCAGGACCGGCGCAATGAGTCTACGACCGTGATGCATAGGTCTTGAACCTCCTCCGGGAAGCAGTCACACGTATGGCGAAGAGCGAATTCGGATCAGCAACCGACGTGCCACGCGCACGCATCGTGTGGCTCGGTAAAATCAAAACGATCCGGACACTCGCGCGAGTGGCGCGAAGCGCGACAACGCCGCACGCAAACGACGAGTTTTCAGGACGATGGGGAACGTGAGATCAGTGGGCGATCTTGAGAATTCAAGATACGTGATCGAAAGCGAACGCTGCTCGATTCCGACTCATGCGATCGACGACAATCAAGCGATTGGATTTGAAGCCAGTGAAAACGCAACGCGCTGGATCTCCGGAGCCCGAGCTGAAGAGCGTTGCGAGACCAGCCGGAAGAATTGATGTGACGAGCGTTCGCAATTTCTCGATGCGCGGAGTGTTTCGATTCGCAGCGCTGTTGAGCGCGTGCTCGATGGCCGGGTGCGGATCGACGCAGAACATCGGACCGTACCCAGGCGCGCCGGTGATTCTGATCTCGATCGACACACTCCGCGCCGACCGGCTCCCGATGTACGGCTATCGCAGCGGGTCGACACCAGTGCTCGATCAACTGCGCAGCGAATCAATCGTGTTCGACGACGTGTACAGCCACTATCCCCTCACGCTGCCCGCGCATGCCTCGCTGCTCACCGGGCAGCTTCCAACCCGCCATGGGGTGCGCGACAACCTCGGCTACGCGCTGCCGTCCGACACGCCAACGCTGGCGGCGCGTTTCAAATCGGCCGGCTATCGCACGGGCGCCGCCGTTTCCGCCTATGTGCTGCGACATCAAACGGGCATCGCCGGCGGCTTCGATTTCTTCGACGATGCAATCGAAATTGCGGGAACGGGAGAATCGCTGGCGGACTCGCAGCGCGATGGACGCATTGCGGTCGATGCGCTCGCGAACTGGATCGATCGTCAAGAGAATCCCAAGCTGTTTGCGTTTCTACACCTCTACGAGCCGCACACGCCGTACTCCCCTCCGCCGTCGCATCAGCTCCGCGATCCCTACGACGGCGAGATCGCCTACGCCGACGAGCTGGTCGGACGGCTGGTCGCGCGCCTTCGCGCGCGTGGCTGGTTCGACGGCGCGATCGTCGCCGTGGTGTCCGACCATGGCGAAGGCCTCGGCGACCACGGCGAGTCCGAGCACGGCATCTTTCTCTATCGCGAGGCGCTGCAGGTGCCCTGGGTCCTTCGACTGCCCGGGGGCGCACGCGGCGGACGGCGCATCGCCGGCACGCTGGGCCTGGTCGACGTCGCGGCGACGCTCCTGGATCTGGTGGGGCTCGACACAAGAGGGCTCGACGGACTGAGCGCGAGAGCATCGCTCGGAGGGCAGGCGCCGCTCGAACGCGAGGTCTATTCAGAGACGCTCTATCCGCGCCTGCATTTCGGGTGGAGCGACCTCGCGTCGATCACCGGGCCGACGTTCAAATACATCCGGGCGCCAAAGCCGGAGCTCTACGATCGCGCCAGCGATCCGGCTGAACGTCGAAATCTGATCGCCGATCGCGCGTCGACGGCACGCGCGCTCGCCGACACGCTGGCGCGCACGACGGCCGGCGGCAAAACGACGGACCCGCAGCCGATGTCGGCCGAGACCCGCGACCGGCTCAAGTCGCTCGGTTACATCGGCGGCTCGGGCGTGCCGCTGTCGGCGTCATCGGCGGCGTTGCCGGATCCGAAGGACAAGATCGCGTCGGTCGAAGCGTTCAAGCGCGCTCTGGCCGCCGACCGGGCGGGACGAACAGCCGAAGCCATTCAGCAGTACCGGAGCGTCCTTCAGGAGAATCCGCGTCTGCTCGACGCCTGGGAATCGCTGGCCAAGGCGCTGGTCGCCAGCAACCGGATGCCGGACGCCATCTCCGCCTTCGAGAAGGTGATTGAGATCGACCCATTGAAGCCCGAGCCGCACCTGGCGCTGGCGCGCATCTTCGCCCTCGACGGCAAGCCGGCGAGGGCCCTGCAACACGCCGAGCTCGGCAGCCAGCGCGATCCCGCGCAGGGATTCGAGATCGTCGCGAGCCTGATGATGGACGCCAAACGGTGGGACGCCGCTGCAGACTACGCGCGGCGAAGCCTCCTGGTTGATCCGGCGCGGTACATGAGCGAGTTCCTGCTGGGCGTCATCGCCCAGCAGCGTGGCCAATGCACCGACGCGATCGCGCATTTCGAGCGCGCGATCGAGGCGAAGCGGCGCGCGCCGCGCGTGATCGTGCGAAATCTCCATGCCGGCCTGGGCTCCTGCCTGGCGCAGACCGGACGTCAGGCCGACGCCGAACGGGAGTTCAAAGCGGAGCTCGCGGTGATACCCGACTCACCCGAAGCGCGTCAGGGCCTCGCGGCCCTGTACAAGGCGCAAGGGCGGGATGCGGAAGCCAGGGCCCTCCTCACGGAACGCAGGTAAACGCTCATCCTGAGCTTGTCGAAGGATGAGCGCGTGTGGGAACTGCACTCATGATCCTGCGGCGTCCCTGAGCGCCTGCGCTTCCTGACGGCAGCGGGCCGCCTCGGTGGCCCGCCCCGCGGCCTCGAAACCATCCGCGAGCGCGTCCCACACGGCCGGACGCCGGGGGCCGATCTGAAACGCCCGCTGCAGGTATGCGAGACCCTGCGCGGACTGCCCGTCCCTGACGAGGACCTGTCCAAGTATCGCCATCGCCCACGGATGGCCCGGCGTCTTGCGCAACGCCTCGGCGGCCGCGTCGCGCGCTCTGTCCAGGCGGTTGGCGCCGATGAAGGTGGTCGCCAGATCGATCAGCACATCCGGATCGGACGCGGTCATGGCCTGGTCCAGCGACGCCACGGCATCACCCGGCCGCCCCTGCGCGAGGAGGAGCCGGCCTTTCGCGGCCAGCGCTTCGACGTTTTTCGGATCGCGTGCGAGAACCTCGTTCAGCAGCGGCTCGGCCTCGCGCGTGTTCTTCCGCGCAATCAGCGTCCCGGCCAGATTCACACGCGAGCTCACGTCGTCGGCCGGCGCCTGCACGAGCGCAATCCGCAGCTCGCGTTCGGATTCGTCGACGCGTCCGAGCTCGCGCAGCAGCTTGCCGTAGTTCTGGCGGATGCCGGGACGGTCCGGGTCGAGCTCCAGCGTGCGCGCGAACGCCCGCGCCGCGACGACGAGGCTGCCGAACCGGTACGCCATCGATGCGAGCGTGCCGAACGCAAACGGGTTGTTCGGGTCGAGCCGCGTCACGTCCTCCACGTCCTCGAACGCCGCGGGCAGCGCCGCCCCCTGCGCCGATGTCGCCGCCTGCAGGCGGTCGTACAGCTCCACGTGCGTGCGCGGATCGGGCAGCCGTGGATCGTCGAGCGGACCGGTTCCCCCTGAACCCGCCGTGTAACCGAGACTGCGCAGCTTCTGTTCCTGTTCGGGCGTAGCCGGATTGGGCTGGGCACGATCGCCCTGCGGTGCCATCCGCTGCAGCGCCTGCTGGAGCTCGATGCTCAGGCTCTGGACGCGCGCGGGCTCGTCGCGCGCCAGATTGTGCGCCTCGTTCGGATCGCGCGCGAGGTTGTAGAGCTCCGGTTCGGTGCCGAGGATGAGTTTCCAGTCGTCCTTGACGGCGCTTCGGAGCACGGCCCAATGGCAATTCAGGCGGCCGAACAGGCTCTCGCCGTAGAGGGCCACCGACTGAATCGGCGGCGTCGACGACATCAGCGGACGCAGATCACGGCCGACCAGTGAGCGATCGGCGTCGAATCCGAGCAGACCCCTGACCGTCGGCATGACATCGATCGCACCCACACGCGCCGGCACGACCACGCCCGAGGGCACTCCCGGGCCGGTCACGATGAATGGAATGCGGATCGTCGACTGATAGATCAACACGGCGTGCATCTTCTCGTGGTGCTCGCCGAGGCCCTCGCCGTGATCGGCGAGGACGACGACCACCGTGTCGGCGTCGCGGCCCGACGCGCGCAGCCAGTCGAGGACGCGGCCTATCTGCGCGTCGGTGAACGCGATCTCGCCGTCGTAGGGGCTGCCCTCGAAGCGGTCGCCGTACGGCGGCGGCGGCGTGTACGGCGCGTGCGGGTCGTAGAAATGGAGCCAGGCGAAAAACGGCCGAGCGCGCGCGAACGGACCCGGCTTCTTCGCGAACGGCTCGAGCCAGCGCAGCGCGGCGTCGGCCACTTCGTTGGCCCGGCGCTCCGCGCCGGCCTCGCCCGGCGCCGTTTCGTGAAAATCCTCGTTGAATGTGTCGAAGCCCTGGCCGAACCCGAACGCCGCCGCAACCGGGTACGCGCCGACGAACGCCGCGGTCTGATAGCCCTCGCCCTTCAGCTGCATCGCGAGCGTCGGGTATTTCGATCCGAGCGGGAACACGACGTTGCCGCGCACGCCGTGCGACGGCGGGTACTGCCCGGTGAGAATCGTCGCGTGCGAGGGCCCGGTGAGCGGCACGGCCGTCTGCGCCTGATCGAATCGAACGCCACGAGCGGACAAGCGCGTCGAGCGACGGCGTCGCGCGCGGCCGCTGCGCCGTAGGCGCCGACGCGATCGGCGCGCAGCGTGTCGATGGTGATGAGGAGAAGGTTCGGGTGACTCGAGCGCGAGGACGTCCACCACCAGCCGGCGGCAAGTCACGCCGGCCGCAGCTACAGCCACGAGAGCGATTCTGGCCCGCGTCATAACTGGAAATTGTACCGAGGGAGTCAGGCGTGGGGGCCGCCTTTAGGCGGACCGTCGGCGGCGGCGCACCGAGCCCCTGTAGGTCCGGCTGAAGCCGGACCCCACGTTTTCGCGAAACCGAGAAAAAAGCGCCCCGGGTGACGGTCCCCGGGGCGCCTGAGTGCAACGAATGTGGCGCAGGGCTTCAGCCCTGCGTTCTCGCAGCCCTGAAGGGCTGCGCCACTTTTAGAACTTCACCCCGAACGTGACGCGGAGAATCCGCGGCGAGAGGATGTCGTTCAGCTGTCCGAACGCCGTCGAGTTGAGGCGCCGCGTGCGCCCGAGCTCGGTGGCCGAGTTCATGACGTTGAACAGATCCCCGGCGATGTTCAACCCCACACGTTGGGTGAGCTTGATCTCCTTCGCCACTCGCAGATCGAGGTCCCACAGATTCGGGTACCGGTTGTCGTCGAGCTCCGGCGTTGCCAGCACGCGCAGGGCGGAACCGTCGCGCCCACCAGCCAGCTGGATGAAGAAGGGACGGACGTAGCCCTGACGGCCGAACAGGTTGACACCAAAGTCGATGCCCTTCGGGAACTGATAGAGGGCATTGGCGTTGATCTGCCAGTTGGCGTTGTAGAAGATGTCGCCCTTCCCCGACCCTCCGGAGCGTGGCGCGTACTGGCCGCCGTCGACCTGCGGACCGGCCAAAGCGGCGAGACCGCCGGTCGTGTCCGTACGAGTGGGATTCTGAATGCTGCCCGCGCCCGGATGCTCGACGTAGTTGTTCATTGAGAACGCCACGCGCGCGAACCATTTGTCGGCGAGCCGCTTGTTCAAGCTGGCTTCGAATCCGGTATAGGTCGTGTGGTAGTCCGGACGGTTCGACAGGATGCGGGCGCCGTTGGCGGCGTCCACCCTCGCCGGATTCGGACTGTACGCCACGGCCGTGAACCCGCCGGCCGTCACGGGCGTCCCGCGCGTGTAGTCGGCGGACGTCAGCCCGATCCTGGGATTCCAGCCCGGGATGTCGGCGCTGGAGTGATAGGTGTAGGCGACGCTCAGTCCGAGATTCGGCCTCAGCTCGCGGTCGAGGCCGATGATGAACTCGTTGTCGTGGTTGGCGCTGTAGTCAGACGCAATCTGCTGGGGAGGCGCCGTTGTCGCACCCGGATTCGTGATGTCGATGCCAGAGCCCCAGTACACAGGTCCGAGGTTCGTAAGGACCTCGTTTTTCTGCGCGAGGTGGTCGCGGTTCGAGTCGACCCACTGGTAGGCGATGTAGGTGTAGTAGCTGCCGACCGGGCTCGCCTGCGTCACCTGCCCCGGGTTCAGCTGGCCCGCATACCTGGCGAAGGAGCCGCGCACGACCGTCTTCCTCGCCTCGTCGATGGCGTAGGTCATGCTGACCCGAGGCGAGATGTCGTTCCAGTTGATCGTCGGTCCGCTGCCGTCGTAGTTGACGGCCGGCAGGAGGTTCGGGAACTCGGGATTCGCAGCCGCCACGCTCGGCAGGTTCCTGGCGGTCTGCTTGTCCCACCGCACGCCGAGGTTGAACGTCGTCCGGCCTTTGCTGATGGTGTCGCCGAAGTAGAGGTCGGTGTATTGGCCGATCGACGAGACCACGCGATCGCGCCAGACCTGCGCGACTTCGTCACCAGGCCCGATGTGCACGCCGAACACCTGGTTGCCGCTGTAGTGCGTTGCTGAGCGAATCGCTCGGCCGCCGGTTGTAGCCGAAGCCGAACTTGAACTCGTGGCTCGCGCCGCCGGCGGTCTTGAAGGCGCTGCCGCTGATGTCGAGTAGGTGCCACGCCTTCGTGTACTTCGCGGTGATGAACGATCCGTAGGCCACGCTGGCATCGAGGTCCACGCCACCGTGGTTGGAATTGCCACCGATCGGATCGAAGCCGTAGCCCCATCCGTACCAGGCGTACTTGCCGGTGACGAAGAGATTCGATCCGAACGTGTGGTTGTCCTCGACTTTCCAGAGACCATGCAGCGGAGTGCAGGAGTCCCTCCTCCGGATAGAAGTTGCCCTGATTCCACAGGAACGACGTCGGCTCGTTGGCCACGTAGCCCGATGGCGCGACCGAACTTCTCCTTCGCGCCGTTGAAGTAGAACCCCGACACCTGATCGTTCGCCGTCGCCGCCCAGTTGATCTTGGCGTTCGTGTTCGTCAGAACGGTCTTGTCGCTGGTCTGGTTCAGGCGGATGATGTCGATGTTCTGCTTCCCGTACGACGCCCAGAACCACAGCTTGTCCTTGACGATCGGCCCGCCGATGTCGAATCCGCGATTGAGGATCTTATCGGTATGGTTCGCCTTGTCGGCGAAGCCGCCGGCGGGCAGCGCCAGACGCGAGTCGGTCTTCAGCTCGCCAGGCAGGTTGGTCGATTCCATGGCGTCGTTGTTGATCGCGCACGTAGACGTTGCCCTTGAACGTGTTCGTGCCGCGGCGCGTCACGAAGTTGATCCCGATGCCGCCGGTCTGCTGCCGCAGGTCGTTGCCACCGGTGGAGATGTTCACCTCTTCGAACGCATTGAAGTCGTAGTACAACGACGAGGCGCCGCCCGAGTTGACGTCGGTGATGACGACGCCGTCCAGGTTCCACATCGTGTCGACGCGATCGCGAACCCTTGCCGACGAAGCCGGACTGCTGACCGCTCTCGTTGCCGCCGACGTTGACGCGATCGACGATGACGCCGGGAACGGTCTTGAGCAGCCGCCCACGGATCCTTCGACTGCGGCGTGCCTTCGAGCTCGGCGCTGGTCAGCGTCGTCGAGGTTCCGATCTTCTTGACGTCGACGACCGGCGATGCGGCGGTGACCATGACCGTTTCCGACACGGTTCCGACGTTCAGCGTGAACGGGATGTCCACGTTGACGCCCGTGTTGACGATGACGTCGCGCGCGACTCTTCTGGAACCCCGTCAACTCCACCGTGACGGTGTACGTGCCGTTGTCGAGGTTCAGGAATCGGAACTGGCCCGCGACGTCCGTGACGGACGTTCGCGGTTCACCGCCGATTCTGGCCGACAACACGGACACGTTCGCGCCGGGCAGTGCGCCGCCTTGCTGATCGACGACAGTCCCATAGATGTTGCCAGTCGCGATCTGCGCGCTGGCCGCCGTCGGCGCGGCACATGCCAGCGCGAACGTCAGTAGGACGAGACAACGTTTCATAGATGTGATCCTCCTGGATCCGGTCACGGTTCGTTCGTACAGCACAGTTCTGTTATCGCGAAACGTCAGCGATTGTAATACACCCGACGTGAGCTAATTGCGTGAGGAAACACGGAGGATTTCGCTGCAACCACGCTCGGACACGTGCTCGATCCAATTGTTCGTAGTCCGGAGGTGCTTCGCGCAGGTAGCCTTCCCAGTAAGGCCTGGCCTCGGCCGGGCGGTTGAGCTTGATGAGCACGTCGCCGAGGTTATACAGAACTTGATAGTCGTGCGGGTCGAACTGATGAGCACGCTTCCAATGAGTCGCGGCCTCCTCGAGCGATCCACGCTGCGCGGCAATGACACCGAGCCCGTTGTGGGCGCGAGCCAGTGACGGATCCATCCCAAGCGATGCGGTAAAGGCGCTCGCGGCGCGCCCGCTATCGCCGTTCATGAGATACAGCGTACCAATGTTCGCCAACGGCAAGCCGTTGGTCGCATCGAGCGCACGCGCCTGTTCGAAAACGGACAGTGCGGCATCCGCTCGTCCGGTTGACGCAAGCGCGACGCCGTAAGCAATGAGCACGTCCAGGTCCGGCTTTGCCACCCGCGCGTACGGTTCGAGCCGCGCGACGACCTCTTTTGCTTCGCCCGCTTCGGTCAGGTAGGCGCCGAACAGCGCCACGACGTCTGGCGAAGTCGGATTGATCTCCAGTGCCCGCCGCACTGCCCTGACCGCGTTACGGCGATCGCCCGCCTCGCTATAGAGAAAAGCCAGATGCGTCCACGTCACCGCCATGTCGGGTCGCTGCCGAACGATGCCCTCGGCAACCGTGATCGCCCCGCGCACATCGCCCAGCTGAAAGCGCGAGATCACGTCGTTGCCCTCGCGATCGAGCGAGACAAGGCGTTTCGGATCGTCGGCCTCGGTGTAGCGGGTCTTTTGAGCCGTTGTTCCGCTCAGATACCCGAGGCTCCGCAGCCGTTCGCGTGTCTCGGCGTTCTCGGCCACTCGCGTCGTCCCGCGGTCGGCGCGCCTGAACTTTTCGAGCGCTGCGCGCATGCGCGCCAGATCCCCCGATCGCTCCGCGACGAGATTGCGCGATTCTGCCGGGTCGTTCGAGAGGTCGTACAGCTCGGGAAGCGGCAAATCGATGTACTTCAGCGGCCCGTCGGCTACTCCGGCGAGCGGCGCCCAGCCGCGATTGAGCGACGTGGACAGCGCTTCGAAATACAACGGCACAGCGGCGCGACGCTCACCCGACGCCGCTCGAAGCAAGCTGCGGCCGTCGATCCCACTTGGCACTTCGATGCCGAGCGCGTCGAGGACCGTCGGAAAAATGTCGACGTGCCCCACGGTCTCGTCGACCACCCTCGGCCGGAACAGGCGAGGCTGATACAGGATCAGCGGCACGCGAAGCGTCGCTTCATACGCGAAGAGCCCGTGCGTTTGCTCGCCATGCTCGCCCAGCGACTCGCCGTGGTCCGCGGTTACGATCGTGACTGTGCGTCCGGCCTCGCCCCGGGCGAGGATCGGCGACACCAGCGGCGACAGCGCCGCATCGGCCGCCGCCACATCGCCCAGATACGGCGTGCCGCGATACCGCGTCGCCAGCGGTTCCGGCGGCGCGTACGGAAAATGCGGATCGTAGAGATGCACCCAGGCGAACCAGGGCGTCGCTTGCCGGCCGACCCAGTCGACGGCCGCAGCGACCGTCGCAGTTCCGGCTCGCTCGGGCTCAAGAAACGCGCGCCGTTCGGCGCCTTTGCCGTAACGGTCGTCGTAGACGTCGAAGCCGCGCTCGAGCCCGAAGCGCACGTCGAGTGGAAACGCGCTGACGAACGCGCCGGTGCGATATCCCCGCTCCTTCAGCACCGTCGCCAGCGTCGCTACATCCGCGGGGAACCGAAAGCCCGAGTTCTCGCGAACCCCGTGCGTGAATGGATACCGCCCCGACAGAATGTTCGCGTGTGACGGGAGCGTGACGACGTTGTGCGCCAGCGCCCGCGAAAAGCGCACGCCGCCGGCCGACAGGCGATCCAGCCACGGTGTCTCGACTTGCCTGTTGCCGTAGGCGCCGACGGCATCCGCGCGCAGCGTGTCAATGGTGATCAGCAGCACGTTCAGGCCGCCGTCGCGCTGAACCGTTGGCCTCCGGCAGCTGCTGAGCGCGGCGGCCGCAACGATCACGAGGATGACGTATCCAGCGGGCCGGATCGTCCACGCGAGGCGAGAATTCGCTTTCATAAAGTGTCGGCGGACTCTGCTATGGTTTGTAACGAAGTTCCGCCTTAAAACCGCCGTGCAAAAACCTGTGCGGTTCCGACGCGAACCTTCGTTACTAGGCGGCCGCTATGCGGCCGCTAAGACAACTTCTAAAGCCGGTCCGGCGAAAACGTTTGCTTTCGCCTCACGAGGCTTTAGAAGATGTCTGGGGCGGTCAGCTCGACGCTCCAACTCTATAATGCGCATCGTGTTGATTCCAATCGTTTTGGCCGTGGCGTTCGGCTTCGCGCAGACCGGCGCGAGCCGAACGGCGCTGGCGATCGTGATGGACGCCAAAAACCGGGCGATCGTAGATATTGGCGCCGACGACTTCGTGATTCAGGAGGCCGGGCAGGCTCGCGAAATCCTCTCCGTGCGGCCCGCCGACTACCCGGTCGTCGTACTGATCGACACCGGCGGCGACGCGAGGACCGACTTTGGCCAGATGCGAAAGGCCGCGCAGCGATTCATCGATCGGCTCGGACAGCGGCCGGTGGCAATCGGCACCCTTGGCGACCCGCCGACGATGTTGACGACGTTCGAGGATGAGCGGCACAAGGTCGTCGAAACGCTCGAGGGGCTCGAGTTCAATCTGACCGCGAGGAGCATGCTGCTACAGGGCACGGCCATGGCGGCGGATGCGATTCGCGCATCGGGGACGCTGTTCTGCGCGCTCGTCGTTTTATCGTCGACGCCAGGCGACTCGAGCCGCCGAAGCCCCGACCAGATGATCGCGTCGATCGTGGACAGCGGCGCCATGCTGCACGTGATTGCCAACCGTGCCACGCAGATCGTCGGCCAGATGGGACAGATTCGCAGCGGGACGGCGCTGCGGCAGATCGCCGAGCAAACGCGCGGTCAGTACACCGTGATTTACTCGCCCGCGTCCTATCAACCGGCGCTGGATCGATTGTCGGACCGCCTGACCAGCGAGATGATGGTCGAGTATCTCGTGCCGCCGGGCTCGAAGCCCGCGGACGTAAAGGTGGGCGTGCACATCGCGGGTGCGAAAGTCCGCGGACTGGGCGTCGGGCCGAAGTAGAAACGCAGACAGCGCCAAGACTGCCAAGGCCGCAAAGAATGCAACCACGAAGCCACGAAAGCACGAAGAAGACCATGAGTTTTCTTTTTCGAGTCTTCGTGTCTTCGTGGTTGCTTTTGCTCTGGATTGGTTTGGGGGGCGTGGGGTCCGGCATTCTTGGCGCGCCGAAGCCGCTGCGCGGCGAAGGCGGCAGCCGGACCTTCTCTGCGGCGCAGGAGTCATCCGCGAGCAACGCGTACGTGGGCGCCCAGGCCTGTGCGTCCTGTCATAAGCAGGTGCACGACACGTGGACGGCCGGCCGCCACAGCAAGATGATTCAGCCGGCGACTTCCGGCACCGTCAAAGGCGATTTCTCGCGGAGCGGCGCGACGCTGCACGGCCGGCGCTACGGGTTTCGCGTCGAGAACGGTCAGTACTTCGTCACCGAATCAGAGCTCACTGGCAAACCGCAGGAACATCGCGTCGAGTACACGCTCGGCAGCCGCCGCATTCAGCACTACCTGACCACGCTCGACAAGGGCCGCATCGTCGTGCTGCGCGCCAAGCTGGGACGTGCAGCGCCGGGAATGGTTCCACAACGTCGAAATCATCCGGCCGGACGAGGACGATCGGCAGATCGTGCAGCAGTGGAACAAGAGCTGCGTCGGCTGCCATGTCAGCCGGCAGGAGAACGGGTACGACCCGGCGACGCGGTCGTTTCGCACCGAGTGGATGGACTTCGGGACGTCGTGCGAGCGGTGTCACGGACCCGGGCAAAGCGCACGTGGCGTACGCGGCGGCAACGCGACGGCGACGCGTCGATCGTCAGACCGACGCGGCTCGATCGCGAACACCAGCACGATGGTGTGCGCGCAGTGCCATTCGCTTCGCACTGCCATCAACCCAGGCTACAAAGCCGGCGACGATTACTACGACTATTTCGTGCCGGCGCTCGAATACGCGCCGTACGCGCGCCCGCACGCGTCGCAGGATCCGCCGTACTGGGCCGACGGACGGCCGCGCCGCTTCTCGAACGACGCGATCGGACTATGGGAGAGCGCGTGCTTCCTGCGCGGCGGCGCCACCTGCACGACGTGCCACACGAACGTGCACTTGCCCGACGTCGACAAGAACCCGCAGCTCGCCTCAGACGTACAGCCCGCAGCGAGCAACGCGCTGTGCACGACGTGTCATCAGTCGATCGGCGAGCGTCTGACCGCGCACACGCGTCATCGCGCCGGCAGCACCGGCAGCTCCTGCGTCGAATGCCACATGCCGAAGACGGTGATGAGCATCAGGTCGACGATGCGCGATCACACGATCGGCGTGCCGGCGCCGGAGAACACGGTGCGCTTCAACATTCCGAACGCGTGCACGGAATGCCACAAGGACAAGCCCGCCTCCTGGGCGGCTGACACGCTGAAAACCTGGTGGCCCGATGGCCGCCGCGGCACGCCTCGTGGCGCAGGCCGAGGCGTTCACCGGCGCACGCGCCGGGAACGCCGCCGCTCTCGACGGACTGCTGGCGATCGCCGCCGACGAACAGCGCGCTCCACTGGTCCGGGCCAATGCGATGGGCTACCTCGGACGCTATGCCGATCCTCGCGCGGTCGCCGCCCTCGTCCGGGCGGCGGCGGCGAGCCACCCGGCCATCCGCGCGATCGCGATTGCGGCGCTCCGGGACAATGGACGTGGGGACGGCGCCGCGCGGTCGGCCGTGCTCGCCGCGCTCACCGATCCGCGCCGGTCCGTTCGCATCGCCGCCATGCTGACGCTCGTCGAGCAGGGCGGCGCGGATCTCAGCGCCGGTGACCTCGCACGCTTCCGCTACGTCGGCGAGGAGTTCACGGCGTGGACGCGGCTCAATCTGCACGATCCCGAAATGCAGCGCGCCCAGGGAATCGTCGACCTGCTCGGCGGCAATCTCAATCGCGCCGCCGACTCGCTCCAGGGCAGCTTCGATCTGGAACCGGAAGGACCGTCGGTGAGGTTTTTTCTCGGCGTCGCGCGGTTCGGTCAGCGTCGATTCGAGGAGGCGCGCACGCTGCTTCAGCAGGTGCCGCGAACCGATCCCTACTACGAGGCCGCGCAGCAGCAGCTTCGCAGACTGCCGCAGTAGGTCCGGCTTTAGCCGGACCTACAGACACCTACTCGATCTTCACGCGGAACGGATAGAGCCGTTCGAGCCCGTTGGTCGTCATCACGATGAAGACGTAGGTCTTCACGTCCTGCGTCCCTCCCACAGCGCGGATCAGGTCGTTGAGCCGGTTCTTCTGCTCGACGTCTTCAACCCGCATTTCGAGCGCGGAGATGTTCAGGAGGCGCATCGCGAATTTGATCTCGCGCCTCTCGGCGCGCTCGTCGCGAAAGATCAGCTCGCTGGCGATGAACACCGAGCCCGGCCGCCAGCTCGGCAGGTTGCACAGGACACCCTTCACGCCGGTGATCGTCGGCACGTTCTCGAAGCTCCCCTTCGCCATGCGGAGCTGACCGTTGCGCGCGACCTCGGCCCAGGCACTCAACTCAATCGGGCCGTGCTCCGTGGCGACGAAGACTCCGTGCTGATAGCCCTGTCCACTGATCACGGCCTCGAGGTGTGCGACGGCGATTGCCATCACCAGTGTGCGGGCGCATGTGCGGAACATCGGGAGCATCCTACTGGCGGCCGCGCCAAAAAAGAAGGCCGGGTGGTATGACCCACCCGGCCTGTAGGAACAACCGAACGCTAAGGCCGCGAAGCTCGCAAAGACAACTTTTTCTTTGCGGTCTTCGCGGTCTTCGCGTTCCTAACGCGCTACCACATCAAGCGGAAGCCGAGACGCGCGGTCCTCGGCGCGAGGATCAGCGTGGGCTTCAGGTAGCTGGTACCAGTGGCCCGGCCGATCGTCTCCGACGCGTGGCTGTTGCCGATGTTGAACAGGTCGAACATCCCGCGCAGTCTGAGCGAGCCCGCGAGCTTCATCGTCTTTTCCACACGGAAGTCGACGACATAGATGTTGTCCTCGCGGTTCGAGTTGGAGGGCTCGAGGTAGATCGTCGTGCTGGCGCCTGCCACGGTCAATCCGGTGCAGGGCGCCGCGCAGCCGATCGATCCGGTGCGCGCGAAGTTCACGCCCGACTGGTGGCGGAACATCGGCGTGATGCGGATCTCGTGCGGTCCATCGTAGCTGCCCGATGCCTTGAAGCCCCACGACGTCCGATCTTCGTCGAACGGCTGGTTCGGCGTCTGCGGGAAGTTGTTCGGGAAGTCGTGCGTCCACGTGAACCCTCCGCCGAGGGTTGCCGACCACCGGTTGCCGTACCGCTTGTTGATCGACGACTCGATCGTCTTGTAGCGGCCGAACTCACCCAGATTGGTCACGTATTGCGTCGTCGGGAACTGCGCGGCCGACGCGTTCGGCATCCCGAGGATCGAGATGAACCGATCGTCGCCCGACGCAACTGATCCGCCGGCGGGCGTGTCGCGGACGCCGTTCAGACCGATGTCGAGGAACACAGACGGAACGGTGTAAGCGCCGAGACCACGTTCGAGCTGGTAGTTCGTGGTGATCAGATCGTCCTGCGTCTTGTAGACGAATCCGACCCGGGCGCCCATGGTCTGGCTGATCTGGTGTTCGAGGAACACGCTCGTTTCGTGCGAGTACGGCGCCTTGATGTCGGGATTCAACTTGACCGCACCTGACAGCTGTGTGGCCGTCGGCGTTAAACCTTGCTCGCCAGACTGCCACCGTTTGTCGCCCGCGATGCAGCCCGCGCACACCGCCTGATCGTTCCACGTGAACTGCATGAACTTGTTGGAGATATTCGGGTTGGCGTTCTGCGAGAGCACGACGCCGGGGTTGTGCCAGAAGAAGCCGTAGCTGGCCTTGATGACGGTCTTGCCGTTGCCGGCAAGGTCCATCACATAGCCAAGGCGGGGCGCGAACAGGTTGTTGAACGTGTACAGGATCTTTCTGGGCTTGCGTCGAAGCCGCGACGGTGGCGGGACCGACGGTGGCGCCGAGCACGTCCTGCTCCGGCAGCCATCCGTTGTAGCGGTCGTAGCGCACGCCGAGGTTGATCGTGGACCGCTTCACCTGCCACGAGTCGTTGACGAAGAAGCCAATCTGATCGAGCGCCGCTCGCGACGGTGAGATCATTGTGCGCGCTCAAGCTGTTGACGCTCCTGGCCGTCGGGAGGCCGAAGAGCACGCGCGACGATACGCCGTTGACGTACATCATGCTCGATGTTGCTCGTGCCGCCGCGGCGCGACTGGAAGCCTTCCCACGACTGCTCCCTGAGCAGCTCGCCACCGAACTTGAGGCTGTGGCTGCCCATGCCGGTGTCGAGGAAGTAGGTGGCGGCCGCGGTCCACTGCTTGCGATCGCGATCGAGCTGCTGCGCCTGGTGCGCGCCCTCCGAGACGAGCGCACCGCTGTCGTGCCAGAAGAAGTTGGCGGGGCTGTTGGTGACCAGCGGGAAGTAGTAGCCGAAGTCGCCGTAGCGTCCCTCGACGAACAGCTTGTCGCTGATGGTGCCGTTCCATTCGCCCTTGTACACCCAGCTGCCGGAATTCTGCTTGAACGTCTGCTCGGGCGACTTGTAGGTGTAGGTCGCGAACGGCAGGCGGTTCGGCTGGGTCTTCTGGCCCCACTGGTAGTAGCCGATCAACTTGTTCTGCTGATTCAGCTGATAGGTGCCCTTGCCCGACGGCGTTCCACAGCTTGGTGTCGAAGGTCTTGTCGAACTGGAAGTTCGGCTGCGCGACCTTGTTCTGCTGCGCGCGATAGGTGCCGAAATACCAGACCTTGTCCTTCTTGATCGGACCGCCGGCGTTGATGTCGTGATCGTAGTAGCCGAGAATCTCGTTGGCGCCCGGAAGAATTCTGTTGCTGCCGTTGGTGCCCTTGAACGCGTTCGGGGCCGTGTACTCCGCGGGCAGGTTCTTGCCCTGGAACGAGTTGTTGTACCAGTCGAGGTGGTACTCGCCCTGCGAACTTGTTGCCGCCCGACTTGCGCGATGAACTGGCTCTGCACGCCCGGGTTCGGCATCTCGGCGTCTGACCGGTCGTGCCGAGGAACGCTTCTTCGAGCGACGCGTAGTCGAAGTAGAAGCCGGCGCCGCCGGTGCCTTCCGTCGTGTTGATGCCTTCGATCAGCACGCGGACCTGACCGGTGAAGCCGTAGGCCGTGTAGCCCGCCTGCGTGCCGGCGCGGTTGCCGCCGACGTCGATGCGGTTCACGCTCACACCCGGCGTCACGGCGAGGAGCGCCCACATGTCGCGCGCGTTCGGGAGCGACTGCAGCTGCTCCATCTTGAAGTTCTGCTGCGTGCGCGTCGTCGAGGTGTCGATGACCGGCGATTCGCCGGTGACCGTCACCGTTTCCTGCAGCGAGGCCACGGCGAGCTCGACGTTGATCGTCGCCGTGAACCCGAGACGGATCTCGATGCCTTCGCGCTTCAGCGTGTTGAAGCCGGGCAGCTCGATACGTCACCGTGTAGGTGCCGGGAGGCACGCGCGGGGAAGCGATAGATCCCCTCCGTGTTCGGTCACCGATGACTGCACACCCATCATGCTGCGGGCTGGTCGCGTTGACCGTGACGCCCGGGCAGCACGCCACCGCTCGTGTCGGTGACCTTGCCGTTGATCGTCCCGGTGGAGCTCGCGCCGCCGCCTTGCGCGAACGCGTGGGTCGACGCAAGCAGGCAGCTACCAGCACTGCGACGACCAGATGGAACCCTCGACGCTTCATGAACTCCCCCTCCTCAAAGACACCTCGGCGCGGCCCACAATGCGCCGAGCACTTCAAAACCCTCGACTGGGCTCAGGGTTCGAGACTTTAGCATCGCCGCCAGACCCCCGCAACGGCTAACCGGTCAACTTGAACGCTGGTCGCTAGTTGGAAGCCGAAAATCCAAGTTCTTGTTCGAGGATCTCGATGGCGGGACTGGTCGCCACAGGCGGGATGGACGGGACAGGCAGGATGGGCAGGATTCGGGGGGCTGGATGGGCTGTCTTTCGGTCCTGCTTATCCTGCCTGCCCCGCCCTACCTGCCCAGTTAGTGCCGCGGCCCTTCGACCTGCTTCAGCGCCTCGTCGATCAGCCGCTCGTTGTCTTCCTTGGTGAGGTTCCGCTGAATGAGCTTCGACGCGATCATCACCGACAGGTCGACGGCTTCGCGGCGGATCTGCTGCAGCGCGCGGCCCGTCTCGAGCTGGATCTGGCGCTCCGCGTTCTTGACGATGCGCGTCGGCTTCGGCGCGGGCCTTCTGCTTGCATTTCCTCGCGCAGCCGCTCGGCGTCGCCGCGGCTCTGCGCTGATGATCGCGTCGGCCTCGACACGCGCCTGGCGCATGATCTCGGCCGACTCGACGTGCAGCCGCTCCAGTTCCTGCTTCGCCTTCTGGGCATCGTCGAGCGACTTGCGGATCGACTCCTGGCGGCTCTCGAGCGCCTGCAGCAGCGGGCGCCAGGCGAACTTCGCCAGCAGCGCCAGCAGCACCAGGAACGTGAGGATCGTCCAGATGAACAAGCCCGGGATCGGGCTGAACGAAGCGGGTTATCCATGACGCTCCATGTCGACTCGCTTACTTCGTCAGCACGATCAGGAGCACGACGACTTCCGCGAGAATCGCGACGCCTTCGAGCAGGAAGAGCGGCAGGTTGACGGCGCCGGTGATCTGGTCGGCCGCGCTCGGCTGGCGGGCGATGCCCTTCCGCCGCCGCGGCCGCGAGCCTGCCGATGCCGAGGCCGGCGCCGATGACGATCATGCCGAGGCCGAGGGCGGCGCCGAAGTAGCGAGGCTCATCGAGCCGGCCGCCGCCGCCGGTCAGCGGCCCTGCGCCAGCAGGATCGGCGCGTTGAGGGACGCAAACGCCAAGGCCAGGGGCAGGGCCATTACCGCTCTGCGTAATACACGTGCTCTGCTCATTCCCGTGTCCTTTCGTAGTCGAGTTGCTGTCTCAGTGATGAACGTGAATGGCCATGCCGATGAACACGGCCGACAAGCAGCGTGAACACGTACGCCTGCACCAGCACGACGATGATTTCGAGCGCCGAGATGCCGACCGCGAGCGGCACCGACACGGCGAGGCCGACGCCGATGCCGGCGACAGCGCGGCCGAACAGTCTCCGTGAAGAGGAACACGAACGACAGAATCGCCAGAATCGCGATGTGGCCGCCCGTCATGTTCGCCGCAAGTCGCATCGTCAGCGCGAACGGCCGGACGAACATCCCCATCATTTCGATCGGAATCAGCAGGATGTAGATCGCCAGGCCAGCCCGTGCGGCACGATGTTCATCCAGTGCTTGACGAAGCCGTGCGCCTTCGTGCCGGCGACGATGATCGCCCCGAAGGTGATCGTGGCCAGCGCCGCGGTGACGTTGAAGTTGCCGTGCCGTCGTGCCGCCGTGCATGACGCTGCTTGATGAACGACTCGTGATCGCCGTGTGCAGCACGAAGCGATCGAGCGAGGCCGACCACTTCGAAGATCGGGAATCAGGCCGATCGCGTTCGCGCAGAGGATGAAGACGAAGAGCGTCAGAATCAGCGGCGTCCAGGTATTGACCCACTTCTTCCCGACGTTGGGCAGCACGATCGCATCGCGGACGAACTCGACGACCGCCTCGAGCGCGTTCATGAAGCCGGTCGGAATGAGGCGGTCCTGCTTCAGGTAGCGGCGGACGGTCCAGGTGACGACGACGAAAACGAGTGCCGCGACCAGCCACAGCATCAGGACGTGCTTGGTGACCGAGAAGTCGATGCCGAAGATCGTCGGCAGGTGAATCAGCGGATGATCGATGCCCGCTGTTCGAGACGTGCTCGATGATGACCTCGCCGGCGTTGAACTTCTCGGCGGCCTCGCCGGCGGCGTGCTGGACGTGTTCCTGAATCATCGCGTCAGTATCAGTACGTAGTGTCCGCCTTCAGGGCGGACCGTGATCCAGCGAGCATCCGCCGCAGGTACAGCGCTTCCATCAGATACAGCCCGACGAAATAGCTGACGAAGCTCGCAACGAACGGCACCGGCCGGAGCAGCAACAGCTTGAGCATCACGACCACATACGCGCCGAAGAACACCATCTTGACCGCGAACGCGGCGATCATCACCGACGTGAGCCGCTGCGCGTGCCGCGCGAAGGTTCGCTCGACGAGCACCCACGAGCCGGCAGCCATCGCCAGCGGCCCGGCCATTCCGAACAGCACTTCAACCCGCGTGCGCGCATCCACCAGCAGCCCGGCGATCAGGCACGTGCCGACGCTGACGGCGACCATGACCACGACCGGCTTCATCGATGCCAGACGGTGCGCGCCACTTCGTAGAGCCCGACGATCACCCCGAGGAACAAGCCGCCGACGAGGAACCACGGCGACGTCCCCCGCCACGAATCGATGGCGTACCCGATGCCGCCCAGCAGCGACGATCGCGCCAATCAGCGTGTAGCTGGCGCCCGCCGCTGGCCCTGATTGCTCCGCGTTTTCCTGCAGGGCTTTGGCCGAGCGCTCCAGCACAGACTTAGGGTCCTTGCGAGCCATGGTCCCAGCGTAGCCGCTCAGCCGTGAGGGAGTATAGCGTACCTTGTGAAAAAGTTCACGTAGCGGCGGTTCACCGCAGCGCGGTCGCAATCGGGGCGACGCCGAGCGTTCGCGCCGACGCCTCCGCGGCGTCGAACAGCAGCCGCGGATAGACACCCAGCACGAATCGTCGCGACCACCGCCACCGCCAGCGCGAAGCCCAGCGCCGGCGACGATGACCGGCTCCGACCCGGTGCGCTCGGTCTTGATGTACATGAAGACGACGACGCGGATGTAGTAGTAGAGCGACATGGCGCTGTTCAGGACGCCGATCACCGCCAGCCAGTAGTAGCCGGCGTCGATCGCGGCGCCGAACAGCCAGAACTTCCCCATGAACCCGGCGGTCGGCGGAATGCCGCCGAGCGACAGCATGAACAGCAGCATCGCAAACGCCGCGAACGGGCTGCGGAAGTGCAGGCCGCTGAAGTCCTTGAGCTCGTCGCCGACCACGTCCCGGCGCCGCAGCAGCACGATGATGGCGAACGCGCCGAGCTGCATGAACGAGTAGACCAGCAGATAGATGAGCATCGCCGTGACGCCGCGCGGCGTGCCGGCTACGACGCCCATCAGCAGGTAGCCGGCGTGCGCGATCGACGAATACGCCAGCATCCGCTTCAGGTTCGACTGCGTCAGCGCCGCGAAGTTGCCGACTGTCATCGTGACGATGGACAGCACCTGGAACAGGATGCGCCAGTCGACGCTCAACCCCGGCAGCCCTTCGACGAAGATCCGCAGCAGCATCGCGAACGACGCCGCCTTCGATCCGACCGACAGGAACGCGGTAATCGGCGTCGGCGCGCCTTCGTACACGTCCGGCGCCCACATGTGGAACGGGACGGCGGCGATCTTGAACCCGACGCCCGCAACCACCAGGATCACCGCCAGGACCAGTCGCGGATCGCCTTGGATCCGTCGACAGCAGCGGCGCCATCTGACGGAGATTCGTCGTTCCCGACAGGCCGTACATCAGCGACATGCCGTACAGCAGGATGCCGAGCGAAAACGCGCCGAGCAGGAAGTACTTCACCGCCGCCTCGTTCGATCGCTGGCTCGGCTTGATGAAGCCGGCCAGGATGTAGAACGACACGGCCATCGTCTCGAGACCGATGAAGATCGTGATGAGGTCGATGCCGCCGGCCATGATCATCATGCCCAGCGTGGCGCACAGGATCAGGAAGTAGTACTCGCCGGGAGACCGCGCGCCTTCGACGTCGAGATAGGGGATCGACATCAGCACCGTGACGGCGGCGGCAAAGAGAAAAAGAACCTTGAAGAACAGCGCGAACTGATCGACCGCCAGCAGGCCGTTCGCGACGACCACGTGCGTCGAGGCGAACGGCGCGAGTGAAATCGCCGTGGCGCCCAGCACCAGGATCGTGACCCACGCCAGCAGGCCGCCGCTCCCCCGCCTCGGCAACAGCACGTCGACGATCAGCAGCAGCAGCGAACCCGCCGTGAGCACGATCTCCGGCAGGATGTAGTAGAAGTCGCTGGACGAAACGCCGGGCGGCATCAGCGGCTCACAGGAAGCGGATTCCCGTTCGCGTCACACGGCACCGAGGCCAGGAACTGGCCGCCGGCGCTGGTCGCCGCTTGCGCGGTCGTCAGCGGCTTGCCGCAGTCGATGTACGCCTGCGCGTACTGCGGACTGACCCGCATGACGATGCGCTGCACCGTCGTCTCGAGCCGGCGCAGGAACGGCGCTGGATAGAGGCCGATCCAGACCGCCAGGATGATCAGCGGCACAAAGGTCGCGAACTCGCGATGGGTCAGATCCATCAGCCGCTCGTTCTTCGGATTCTCGACCTTCCCGAACATCGTCCGCTGATAGAGGTAGAGCATGTACGCCGCGCCGAGGACGACACCGCTCGCCGCGAACGCCGCCCAGATCTTGCCGCCGCCGAGGAACGTATGCGGCGTGACGAACACGCCCTGCAGAATCAGGAGCTCGCCGATGAAGCCGTTCAGCGTCGGCAGTCCGATCGACGACATCGTCATCACCAGGAACACCGCGGCGAACACCGGCATGACCTTCGACAGGCCGCCGTACTCGGAGATCTCACGCGTATGCCGGCGCTCGTAGACGATGCCGACGATGAGGAAGAGCGCGCCGGTCGAGATGCCGTGATTGAGCTGTTGCACGATGCTGCCGGTGATGCCGACCGGCGTGAAGGCGAACATGCCGAGCATCACCATCGCCATGTGGCTGACCGACGAATAGGCGACGAGCCGCTTCCAGTCCTTTTGCGCCAGCGCCACCAACGCGCCGTAGACGATGCCGATGATCGAGAGGATGACAATCATCGGCACGAAGTAGCGCGAGGCGTCGGGCAGGATCGGCAGGCTGAACCGCAGGAACCCGTACGTCCCCATCTTCAGGAGGACGGCGGCCAGAATCACCGAGCCGGCCGTGGGCGCATCGGTGTGCGCATCCGGCAACCAGGTGTGGAACGGGAACATCGGGACCTTGATCGCAAAGCCCAGGAAGAACGCGAGGAAGCACCACCACTGCAGGTTGAACGGGATCGTCAGCTTCTGGAACTGCGTGACGTCGAACGTGTACATCCCGGTCACGCTGTGGTTATAGAAGTAGAGCGCGAGGATGCCCAGCAGCATGACGACGCTGCCGACCAGGGTGTAGAGGAAGAACTTGATCGCCGAATACAGGCGATTCCCGCCGCCCCAGATGCCGATGAGGAAATACATCGGCACGAGCATGACTTCCCAGAACAGGAAGAACAGCAGGAAGTCGAGCGCCATGAAGGCGCCCAGCATGCCCGTCTGCAGCAGGAGCATGAAGATGTAGTACTCCTTCACGCGCTCCGTGATCGCGGTCCACGACGACAGCACCGCGATGGACCCCATCATCGTCGTCAACAGAATCAGCAGCACGCTCAGGCCGTCGACACCCAGGAAATAGTCGGCACCGATCGAGGGAATCCACGTGGCGCGCTCGACGAACTGGAAATCCGGGCCCTGCGAGTTGAACCAGAACCACAGCGGGACCGAGATCAGGAAGCCGGCGAGCGCCGTGATGTTCGCGATCCAGCGGATGGCGTTCTCGTTGTGCTTGCTGATGAGCAGAATCAGCACAGCGCCGACCAGCGGTTCGAACAGGATGTAGGAGAGCAAATGATTATTCATACAAGCGTCATCGCTACCGGACGAACAGATACACGCTCACGAACGCGAACACGCCGAGCAGCATCAGCAGCGCGTAGTTCTGCACCAGCCCGGTTTGCAACCGTCGAAACACGTGGCTCGCTTCCTGGGCGAACCAGCCGACGAAGTTCACGAGGCCGTCGACCACGGTGCGGTCCGTCAAGCTCGAGAACCAGGAACTGATCATCGTCACCAGGCCGGTCCCGTTGACCGCGCCGTCCACGACGTTGCGATCGAACGTCCACAACCCGCGACCGGACGACATCGTGCCGGAAATCACTGTCCCGTTGTAGAGCTCGTCCACGTAGTACTTGTTCGAGAGCAGGCGGTGCGCGCCGGCCCACCGTGTCGCCATCTGCTCGGACTTTTCGGGGTTCGTGACGTAGAAGCGCCGCGCGAGCAGGATGCCGGCGATCGCGATGAGCACCGAGAATCCCATCAGGCCGAGCTCGACGGCGAGCGAGGGGTGTTCGCCTTCCGCGGCATGCTCCTCAGCTCGTCCTTCGACAGGCTCAGGACGAGCGGGTTCAACATGTCCGGCTGCACCCGGCTCCGCTCGTGGTGAGCTTGTCGAACCACGAGCGTCAACGTGCGACGCGGTAAAGCTCGGCTCGAGGAAATGCTCGATCGCGTTCCCGCCGCCGAGCGCGGCCGGAATCCCCACGAATCCCGCGACTACGGCGCCGACGGCGAGGGCCATCAGCGGAAACGTCATCGGCCGAGGTGATTCGTGCGGGCCGTGCCACGGTCCGTGGCCGTGGCCGCCGCCGTGGTCGTCGGCAGCGGCGTGTGCGTGACCGGCGTCGCGATGATCGTCGTGGTGATGCCCGTCGTCGTGCGCGTGTGCGACGCCGTGGTCCCCGTGACTGTGCTCCCACGCCGGGCCGCGGTACTCGCCGTAGAACGTCAGGTAGACGAGGCGGAACATGTAGAACGCGGTCATCAGAGCCGTCGCGACCGCGAGCACCCAGATCGCCTTGTTGTTCAGGAAGGCCTTGAACAGAATCTCGTCCTTGCTGAAGAACCCCGCGAACGGCGGGATGCCCGCTATCGCCAGCGTGCCGATGAACATCGTCGCGAAGGTGACGGGCAGATACTTTCGCAGCCCGCCCATGCGGCGCATGTCCTGTTCGCCGCCCATCGCATGGATGACCGACCCGCTCCCGAGGAACAACAACGCCTTGAAGAACGCGTGGGTCATCAGATGGAACGCGCCGGCCGCGAACGCCCCGACGCCCATCGCCGTGAACATGTACCCGAGCTGCGAGACGGTCGAATACGCGAGCACGCGCTTGATGTCGTTCTGCACCAGCCCGATCGACGCCGCCATCAGCGCGGTCAGGACGCCGACGATCGCGACGATTTCCATCACCATCGGCGCGTGCGAAAACAAGACCGCGTTGCGCCCCACCATGTACACGCCCGCGGTGACCATCGTGGCCGCGTGGATGAGCGCGGACACCGGCGTCGGGCCTTCCATCGCGTCCGGCAACCAGACGAACAGCGGAATTTGCGCGCTCTTGCCGGTCGCGCCGATGAACAGCAGCAGGCAGATCGCCGACAGCATGCCGAAATGCGCGGACTCGACCGGCATCGCCGCCGCCGCGTTCTGGACCGCGCGGAAATCGAGCGTGCCAAATGTGTAGAAAACCAGGAAGATGCCGAGGATGAAGCCCCAGTCTCCGATGCGGTTGGTGATGAACGCTTTCTTGCCGGCGTCCGATGCGCTTTTCTTTTCGTACCAATAGCCGATCAGCAGGTACGAGCAGAGCCCCACGCCTTCCCAGCCCACGAACATCACCAGGAAGTTGTCTCCCAGGACGAGCATGAGCATGAAGAAGCAGAACAGATTCAGATAGCAGAAGAAGCGCGCCACGCCGGAGCGCGGCTCGTCGGCCATGTACGACGTCGAGTAGACGTGAATCAGCGTGCCGATGCCGGTGACGACGAGGAGCATCATCGCCGACAGCGGATCGAGCCGGAACCCCCAGGGCACCTGGAATCCCGCAAACCCCGTGTGCGTCTGCAACGGAATCGTCGGAATCCACTGCGCGATGACGACGTCGTACTCGCGCGCCTCGGGCGGCAGCCCGAGCAACTGAAAGAACGCCACGATCGCCAGCCCCAGCGCCAGCGTCATCGTCGTGCACGCGACCAGGCCCGCGGTCTTGCGCGAGAAAAAGCGGATCCCGACGAGGCCGTTGATGGCGGCGCCGATGCCCGGGAGCAACGGGATAAGCCAGATGTATCGCATCGCTATAAAACGCAACCACGAAAACACGAAGACACGAACAAGAAAAAGATCTTCTTCGTGGTTTCGTGGCTTCGTGGTTGCATTCGGTTCGTTACCATCGCATGAGGTTCATTTCATCGATGTTCACGGTTTCTTTGTTGCGGTAAAAGGCCAGAATGATCCCCAGGCCCACGGCCGCTTCGGCCGCGGCCACGGCGATGACGAACACCGCGAAAACCTGACCGATCACGTCGTGCAGCTGCGCCGAAAACGCGATCAGGTTGATGTTGACCGCGTTCAGAATCAGCTCGATCGACATGAAGATGATGATGATGTTTCTGCGCACCATCACGCCGATGACGCCGATCATGAACAGCGCCGCGGACAACAGCATGTAATGTGTAGGAGTGATCATGACTCTTGCATCGGGTAATTGGGTAATCTCGTAATTGGGTAATTTATTGATCGATTTGCTGACAATTCCTCGCGCTGACAATTCCTCAATTCAATTACCCGATTACCAAATTACCCGATTACCCGATCTCACAGTTCCCTCTTCGCGAGCACTATCGCTCCTATCATCGCCACCAGCAGCAGCATCGAAGCGATCTCGAACGGGATGAGATAACTCGTGTACAGCAGCCATCCCACCTGCTCCGTGTTACCGGTCACGGGCATTCCTGCCGCGGCGATCTGCGGCGTCGGCGGGCTCGCATACCCGTAGACACCGATGGCCACGAGCTCCGCGAGCACTGCTGCCGACAGCCAGAAACCAACCGCGCCGCGCCGATGCGGATCCTGGTGCGCCTCCGGCGGGCGCTTCAGATTCACCAGCATCACGACGAACAGATACAAGACGACGATGCCGCCGGCGTAGACGAGGATCTGGATGACCGCGAGGAACTGCGCGCCGAGGAGCACGTAGAGCGCGGCGACGAACAGGAAGTTCATCACCAGGAACAGCACGCTGTGCACGGTGTTTTTCGTGGACACCACCAGCACCGCGAAGCCGAGGATGAAAGCCGCCAGCGTGTAGAACGCGATCGCTTCGCCCATTCTGTTGATCCGACATGGCTGATGGCTGATGGCTGATGGCGTATGGAAGATGGACCGGCCATCAGCCATACACCCTGAGCCATCAGCCCTTAGCCATTAGCCATAACACCTTGACAATCCCGGTCACCACGAGGTTCGCGATGGCGAGCGGGATTAACACCTTCCACCCGAGCCGCATCAGCTGGTCGTACCGGTACCGCGGCAGCGTCGCGCGAATCCAGATGAAGAGATACAGGAACGCGAACGACTTGATGAAAAACCACATCCAGCTCGGGATGTAGTAGAGGAACCCGAAGATGGATGTGTTCGGAAACGGCGGCAGCCATCCGCCCAGGAACAGCGTCGTGACCACCGACGAGACGACGATCATGTTCGCGTATTCGGCGAGGAAGAACAGCGCGAACCGCATGCCGCTGTATTCGGTGTGGAAGCCGCCGGTGAGCTCCTGCTCCGCCTCCGGGAGATCGAACGGTGCGCGATTGGTTTCGGCGAGCCCGCCGATGAGCACCAGGACGAACGCCACCGGCTGCGCGAACACGTACCACAGGTGCTGGTTGTACTGCGCGTTCACGATCCCGACCATGCTCAGCGTGCCGGCCATCATGATCACGCTGACGAGCGTGAGCGTCACGGCCACTTCGTAGGAAATCAGCTGCGCCGACGCGCGCAGGCTCGCGAGCAGCGGATACTTGCTGTTCGACGACCACCCGGCCAGGATGATCCCGTAGACACCGACCGACGCCACGGACACGACGTAGAGCAGGCCGACGTTGATGTCGGTGATGAAGAGCGTGACCTTCCGGCCGAACAATGTGACTTCGGGCCCGAACGGAATGACCGCGTACACGATCAGCGCCGGCACCATCGCGATGATCGGCGCCGCCGTGAACACCCACTTGTCGGCGCGGACCGGCGTGATGTCTTCCTTGATCATCAGCTTGAGGGCGTCCGCAATCGGCTGCAGGATCCCGTACGGGCCCACGCGCATCGGCCCGAGCCGCGACTGCGCCCACGCGATGACCTTTCGCTCCAGCAGCACCATGTAGGTGACCGCGACGAGCGTCGCGTTCAACACGATCACGATCTTCAGGAGCGGAATGACGAAGGTGTCGATCATGCGAGCCTGCCGCGACGTTCGTGGTTCGGGGTTCGTCGTTCGTCGTTCTGGAGAACGTCGAACGTTCGGCGAAGCCGATCGAACGTCGAACGACGAACGTCGCCGTTTCACGATTCGAACGTCGAACGACGAACGTCACCGATCCACCTCTCCGAGGACCACGTCCAGGGAGCCGATGAGGGCGACGACGTCGGCGATGAGATGGCCGCGGCACAGCGTGCGCAGCCCCTGCAGGTTGCAGAACGAAGGCGGCCGCACGCGGAAGCGGTACGGGTTCGTCGACTTGCCGTCGCTGACGATGAAGTAGCCGAGCTCGCCCTTCGGCGACTCGATGGCGTGATACGTCTCGCCCGCCGCCGGCTTGATCAACCGCGGCACCTTGCCGACGATCGGTCCTTCGGGCAGCCCTTCGGTCGCCTGGCGAATGATGCGCAGCGACTGGCGGAACTCCTCGAGTCGCACGAGGTAGCGATCGTAGGTGTCGCCCGCCGTGCCGATCGGCACGTCGAACTCCATTTCATCGTACGCCGCGTACGGTTCGTCCTTGCGCACGTCCTTGGGGATGCCGGATCCGCGCAGCGGCGGCCCGCTCAAGCCCAGCGCGATCGCGGCGGCGCCGCTGATGATGCCGACGCCCTTGGTGCGCTCCAGCCAGATGCGGTTGTGCGTCAGCAGCTCCTCGTACTCGCCGATCTTCGAGTCCATGATCGTGCAGAACTCGAGCACCTTCTTGTCCCAGCCCGGCGGAATGTCGAGCGGCAGCCCGCCGATGCGCATCGAGTTGTAGGTGAGGCGCGCGCCGCAGAACTCTTCGAACAGGTCGAGGATCAGCTCGCGCTCGCGGAACGCGTAGAGGAACACCGTCATCGCGCCGATGTCCATGGCGTGCGTGCCGATCCACAGACAATGGCTCGCGATCCGCTGCAGCTCGCACAGAATCGTCCGCACGTACCGCGCGCGGCGCGGCACCTCGATCGACATCAGCTTCTCGACCGTTTCGCAGTAGCCGACGTTGTTGGTCGCCGCGGCGACGTAGTCCATCCGATCGGTCAAGCAGGATGATCTGCGTCCAGTTGCGGTTCTCGCTCAGCTTCTCGATCCCGCGGTGCAGATAGCCGATCACGACGTCGGCATCGACGACCTTCTCGCCGTCCAGGCGCAGCACCACGCGCAGCACGCCATGCGTGCTCGGATGCTGCGGGCCCATGTTGATCACGAGCTCGTTCGTGTCGAACATCGCGCCGTGATGGACGCTCGGTGTTGTCATGCCTCGCTACCGTTCGTCGTTCGTCGTTCGTCGTTCGTCGTGCGGCTCCTTGTGAACGCCGAACCGCGAACCACGAACCTCGAACGTTGCCTACTCAATGTCAGCTTCCTCCCTTGCCTGCCGCAGCTTGAGCCAGTCGAGCGGGTTCTCCATCAACAGCTCGCCGGGACCTTCGAGCGGATAGTCCTTGCGCTCCGGGAATCCCTGCCAGTCTTCCGGCATCAGAATCCGCCGCCGATCGGGATGGCCGGTGAAATTCACCCCGAACATGTCGTAGACCTCGCGCTCCAGCCAGTCCGCGGCCGGCCAGAGCCCGGTGACCGACGGCACCGGTTGATTCTCGGCGGCCATGACCTTGATGCGGATCCGATGTCGTAGCCGCGTGGAATACAGACAGTACATGACGTCGAAGCGGCCTTCTTTTCGCGGCGGCCAGTCGGTGGCGGTGACGTCGGAACAGAAATCGAACAAGGCGTCCGGGCGCGTCGCGCAGATGCCGCGCAGCCGCGAGCAGCTGCTCGACCGGCACGATGATCGTCCAGTCGCCCACCCAATAGCTGACGTGCGACACGCTGCCGGGGACCGCGGACTGAAGCGAGGCGATGAACGCCGGTGCCGTCTTGTCCGCCGGCGGCGGCGGATCCGGCGGTCCGCTCGGCGGCGCCGGAGCAGCCGGCGGATGCGGTGCCGCCTTGGCCGCCGGCGCGCCGGCGGCAGGCTTCGCAGCACGCCGCGGCCGCTGCGGGAGCCGCCTTCGCGGCAGGCGCAGTCTTGGCCGCTTCGGCGCCCAAGGGCTTGGCCGCGGCCGGGGTAGTTGGAGGCTTCGCCGCGGCTGCCGCTGGATGCCGGCTGCCGCAGGCGGGCGGCGTCTCGGGCGTCTCGGGCGTCTTTGGCTCGTCAGCCATCTAAGCCCACTCGAGCGCGCCCTTCTGCCACGCGTAGTAGTAGCCGACGACCAGGATGAAGATGAAGACCAGCATCTCGATCAGGCCGAACAGCAGCAGCTTGTCGAAGATGACCGCCCACGGAAACATGAATACGGTTTCCACGTCGAAGATGACGAACAGCATCGCCACCAGGTAGTAGCGGATGCTGTAGCGATCGCGGGCGTCGGTCGTCGGCTCGATGCCGCACTCGTACGGCTCGAGCTTCACCTTGTTGTACTTCTCCGACGAGATCAGGCCCGAGACGACGAGCGTGAAGAGCGCGAAACCGGTCGCGACCACGACGAAGATGGCGATCGGGATGTAGGCTGAAAGCATTTAGGATGACGTCGCGCCAAGCTCTCGAGGCGGGAAAAGTCGAGCGGTTTATACCATACGGCGGCGCGCGCGTGCAATTTGCCGCAACTCACAGATTTCAAACAGGTTCGCCCGCTGGCCAGCTTGACGCTCGTCGAAACCGGGACCTATACTCATTCGATGACCCTCGGCGCGCTACCTCGCGACGCGCTGCATGCCTCGTCGGCGCGCTCGCGTGCGCCGAACCTCGCTGCGGCGCAGGCGATCGAGCGCGCCCTGTACGGTCACGCGTCGTCGACGAGGCCGGCGCGCCCATCCCCGACCTCGGTACCGTCCGACTTCATCGTCCGCGAAGACAACATGTCGCGCGAGGTCCTGCGCGTCGGCCGGGCCAACGAGCCGATGCAGATCGCCCTGCTCGTCGACACCAGCACGGCGGCCCGCAACAACATCGCGCATTACCGCACCGCCCTGCCGCCGTTCGTGGCGATGCTGACTACTCTGAACGAGACCGGACCGAAGAACCAGGTGGCGATCATCGCCACGGCGAACGTCCGACGATCATCACGGACTACACGAGCAGCCTGATCGAGCTGCAGCGCGGCATCAACCGGCTGTGGGCGCGGGAGGACACCGGCGCCTATCTCCTCGACAGCGTCCTCGAAGCCACCGAGGGTTTCAAGAAGCGCGAGGCGCGGCGGCCGGTGATCGTCGCCATCACGCAGGAAGGTCCTGAGCTGAGCTACCGGCAGTACGACCAGGTGCTGAGTCCGCTTCGCGGCAGCGGCGCCGCCTTCCACGCCGTCATCCTCGGCACGCCGTCCTCGTCGCTCGAGCGACGAGACGCGGAGCCGCAACATCGTGCTCGATGAAGGGACGCGGGGCACCGGCGGCTCGCGCGAGCAGCTGCTGACGCCGATGGCGCTGACGGGAAGACTGCAGCAGCTCGCCACGCTTCTGACGCACCAATACCTGGTCACCTACGCGCACCCGGATTCGCTCATCCCGCCGGAGCGGGTGACGGTGGCCGCGAAGCAACCCGGGATGACCGCGCGCGGCACGCTCGTCAAAGACAAGATTCAGCAGGGACGCCGGTGACCCGTTTCATCAGGCACACTACATCACCGTTGCTCGTCGCGGCATTCGCAGTCGTCGCAATCGGCCTATTCGGGCCGCCTTCGTCGACGCATTCCGTGACGACTTCGGCGAGCCAGGCCCCTGCCTCGGGACAGACCCAGCCACCCGCGGCACCGCCGCCGCCGCAGACGCCGTTTCGCGCGGGCGTCGATCTCGTCTCGCTCAACGTCACCGTCACCGACGGCACGGCGCGCTACGTCACCGATCTGACCGCCGACGACTTCAACGTGTTCGAAGACGGCGTCAAGCAGGACGTGACGTTCTTCAACCGCACGAACCTGCCGATTGCGCTGGCGCTGCTCATCGACACGAGCGCCAGCATGGAAGCCAGGCTGCCGACCGCGCAGGAAGCGGCGGTCGGCTTCGCGAAGAGACTGCGGCCGCAGGATCTCGCCGAAGTCGTCGATTTCGACAGCCGCGTGGTCGTCTGCAGACTTTCACCAACAGCGGTTCCCGAGCTCGAGCAGGCGATTCGCAAGACGTCGGCCGGCGGCTCGACGTCGCTCTACAACGCGATCTACATCGCGCTGAAGGATCTGAAGAAGGTCGTCGCGAAGAACGTCGACGAGATTCGCCGCCAGGCGATCGTCGTGCTGTCGGACGGCGAGGACACGTCGAGCCTGCTGCCCTTCGAAGAGGTGCTCGACCTCGCGAAGCGATCGGAAACCGCGATCTACAGCATCGGCCTGCGGTCCAACGACGGCATCGAACTCGTCGAGCAAGGGCTTCAAGGAAGCCGAGTTCGTGCTTCGCCAGTTCTCGCAGGAGACGGGCGGGCGATCGTTCTTCCCGAATCAGCTGTCGGACCTGACCAACGTCTACGGCCAGATCGCCGACGAGCTCTCGAGCCAGTACACGGTCGGTTACACCTCGCGCAACGCCAAGCGCGACGGCTCGTGGCGGCGCGTCGTCGTCCGCGTGACCCGCCCGAATCTGACGGCGCGGACCAAGCAAGGGTACTTCGCTCCGACTCGCACGTCGCGCTGACAATGAACGCTCGTCCCTCTCGCTCTGTACGCGGCTGCGCTGGTCGCCTACGCCTGGCACTTCGCCCGCCGAGCGCCGGCCGTCGGCCGCGCCGCGACGACGCTGCTCGTGGCGGCCGCGCTGGCGCACACCTTCGTCATCGGCATGCAGACGATGGAGGTCGGGCACGTGCCGGTGACGAGCGCGACGTCGGCGATCTCGACGTTCGTGTGGCTGCTGGCGCTCTCGTATCTCTACACCGAGATGACCACCGACGAGCGCGCGATGGGCGTGTTCATCCTGCCGCTGCTGGTGGCGCTGCAGACCATTCCCGCGCTCCGGCCGGGCGATCGAGGATCGCGCCGCCGTCCTTCAGGGACCGCTGTTCGGTCTGCACGTGTCGTCGCTGCTGTTCGCGTACGCGAGCTTTGCGCTGGCCTGCGTGATCGGCATTACGTACGTGCTGCTCTTCAAGGAGATCAAGGCGAAGCATCTGGGGTTCTTCTACGCGCGGCTGCCGTCGCTCCAGGTGCTCGACCGCATGAACCAGCGCGCCATCGTCATCGGCTGGGTCTTCCTGACGCTCGGCATCATCGTGGGCGTCGTGTGGGCGGCGCAGGCCCGCGCCGGCTATCGGCGCCGGCGATCCGCGGGTGCAGGCGATGTCGCTGCAGGATCCCAAGATCTTCGTCGCGCTCGTCTGCTGGGCCGTCTATTCCTTCGAGCTGTTCGCGGCGCGGCGGATCGGCTGGGGCGGGCGACGGTCGGCGTATCTTTCGGCGCTCGGCTTCTGCGATCGTGCTGCTTGAACTTCGTGCCGATCAGCTATTTCCTGACGCGGAGCCACAACTTTTGAACCTCCTCCTCGTCGGCATCAGCCACCGCACCGCGCCGGTCGAGCTGCGCGAGCGCGTGGATTTTCAGGCGCGCGGCGTCACGGACGCCGCTGCGCGCCCTGGCTGGCCGCGGGTCCACGCGCGAGGCGGTGATCGTCTCGACGTGCAACCGCGCGGAGGTGTACGTGGCGCTGCGACGAGGCCGCGGCCACGCGCGCCGACGTCGAACGATTCATCGCCGAGTTCAACGACGTGGCCGCGGGCGACATCGCGCCCCATATCTACGAGCTCGACGATCTCGAGGCGGCCCGCCATCTGTTTCGAGTGGCGGCCGGTCTCGACTCGCTGGTCGTCGGCGAGCCGCAGATTCTCGGTCAGGTGAAGGACGCGCACGCGGCGGCGGCGGAAGCGCAGACGCGTCGGCCCCGTGCTGAACCGCGTGTTTCACTCGTCGTTTGCCGTCGGCAAACGTGTGCGGACGGAAACGGGTCTCGGCGCTGGCGCCGTGTCGGTGAGCTACGCGGCGGTGGCGCTCGCGCGCAAGATCTTCGGCGATCTCTCAGGTATGAGCGTGGCGGTGGTCGGCGCCGGCGAAATGGGCAAGCTCACGGCCATGCACATGAAGTCGCAAGGCGTGCAGCACGTGACGATCCTCAGCCGCACGATGGCGCATGCGGCGCGCACCGCGGAAGCCATTGGCGGAGCGACCGCGGCACCCTGGGAAGACATCGACGCCGTCCTGGGTGCGAGCGACATCGTCATCACCGCCACCGGCGCGGCCGCGCCGATCCTGACCAAGGCCCGGGTGGAATCGGTGATGCGGCCGCGGCGCAATCGTCCGCTCTTCGTGATCGACATCGCCATGCCGCGCGACGTCGAGCCGGCCGCCGGCGAAATCGAGCAGGTGTTTCTCTACAACATCGACGATCTGCAGGCGACCGTCCGCGAAAACCTCGCCCGTCGCGCGAGCGAAGTGAGCCGGGCGGAAGCGATCGTCACCGACGAAGTGCAGAAATTCGCCGGCTGGCTGCGATCGCGCAGCGCGATCCCCACCGTCGTCGCTCTGCGCCAGCGGTTCGAGGCCATCCGGCGCGCTGAGCTGGACCGGCTGGATTTCAAGCTCTCCGCACTGCCGCCGGAGGCACGCGCCCGCGTGGACGAGATTACGCACCTGATCGTCGAAAAGCTGCTCCTCACGCCGACCGAACAGCTCAAGTCCGTGACGGATGCCGACACCGCCGGCGCGTACTCCGACGCCCTGACGCGGCTGTTCGGACTCGGCGACGCCGACCGCGACGCGCCGCGACCGCGTCGAGCGCAAGGTCGAGCCGTTCACTCGCAACAGACCACGCTAGTGGCTGACTTGCGGCTGGGGACGCGTGGCAGTCAACTCGCGCTGTGGCAGGCCCGCGCCGTGGCGGCGCGCCTGGAAGGTGCGGGCGGGCACGCGTGCCGCATCGTGGTCATCAAGACGTCCGGGGATCAGCTTCAAGAGGCGCCACTCTCCGACATTGGTGGAAAGCGGCTGTTCGTCAAGGAAATCGAAGACGCCCTGCTGCGCGGCGAGATCGACCTCGCGGTACACAGCAGCAAGGACATGCCGGTCGTTCTGCCCGACGGCCTCGAGATTGGCGCAGTGTTGCCTCGCGAAGATCCCCGTGACGCCGTCGTGTTGCCGGTCCGCCTAAAGGCGGACCCCACGTACGTTTCAGAATCGCATGAGACACTCTCGCCATCGTCCGTGGGGTCCGGCTCTCCATCGTACGTGGGGTCCGGCTTTAGCCGGACCTTGAAGACGATCGACGATCTCGTGGCGGCCCTGGGCCAGTCACCCTCGATCGGCACCGGCAGCGTCCGGCGCGTCGCGCAGTTGACGCGCCTGTTACCGGGCGCGCGTTTTTCGCCGATTCGGGGTAACCTCGATACCCGTTTACGGAAGCTCGACGAGGGCCAGCACGATGCGCTCGTGCTGGCGGCAGCCGGGCTCAGGCGGCTCGGATTCGCGTCGCGCATCGCGCTCGCACTGCCGGCAGAAGCGTGCGTGCCGGCGCCCGGCCAAGGGATTGTGGCCATCGAGATCCGCGCCGGGGACGATCGCGTCCGATCCGCGGTGGCGGCGATCGACGATCGCGATGCCGCGGTGGCGTTGACGGCCGAGCGAGCGGTGATCGAAGCGCTCGGCGGCGGGTGTCAGACACCAGTGGGCGCGTTGGCGACGCTCGGCGCCGCCGACACCTTGGAGATCGTCGCCATCGTGGTCGCGCTCGACGGAAGCGAGGCGGTCCACGGCCGCGTGGCCGGTCCGCGCGCCGCGGCGGCCGCGCTCGGCCGGCGCCTCGGCGGCCAGTTACTCGCGGACGGCGCCGGGCAGATTCTCGCGCAGGCGCAGACGAACCCCTGGCGCTGTTGAAGGAATACAACCGTGATCGTTCGACGTTCGTGGTTCGACGTGCTGCGTTCGACAAACCACGAACCACGAACCACGAACCACGAACCACGAACCACGAACCGAACGTAGAACGACGAACGACGAACGACGAACGACGAACGACGAACCTAACTGATGTCTACTGTGTATTTGATTGGCGCCGGCCCGGGGAATCCGGGTCTCATCACCGTGCGCGGCATGCAGTGCCTCGCGTCCGCGGACGTGGTCTTGTACGACCATCTCGTCCCTGCTCGACTGCTGCGCTACGCGCGCGCCGACGCGGAGAAGATCGACGTCGGAACGGCCGCGCCGCAACCGCTGGAGCAAGAGGCGATTTGCTATCTGCTCGCCGAAAAGGCGCGCGAGGGCAAGACGGTCGCGCGATTGAAATGGGGCGATCCGTTCGTCTTCGACCGCGGCGGCGCCGAGGCCCTGTTTCTGCACGAGCAGGGCGTCCGTTTCGACGTCGTTCCTGGCGTGCCAGCCGGCATCGCGGTGCCCAGCTACGCGGGTGTGCCGATCACCTATCCCGGCGGCGGCGACACGCTGACGTTCGTGCGCGGCCACGAGGACGAAGGCAAGACGCGCGCCTCGGTCGACTGGAGCAGCCTCGCCCGGCTCGACGGGACAATCGTGTGCTACGCCGGCCCGCAGCAGTTACCAGGCATCCTGTCGGCGCTCGTGTCGCACGGCCGGCCCGGCGACGACTCGGCCGCCGTCATTTACGACGGCACGCTGCCGACGCAGGAAACGATCAGCGGGACGCTCAGCGAGCTTGTCGAGATCCTGAAGAAAAGCGAGGAACGGCGGCCGGCAGTCCTGGTCGTTGGCCGCGTCGTCAAACTGCGGGAGCACCTGCGCTGGTTCGACGCCCGGCCGCTCTTCGGGAAACGCATCCTGGTCACGCGCCAGCGCGAGCAGGCGGTCGAGCTGATCCAGCGCCTCGAGGAAATGGGTGCCGACGCCATCGAAGCGCCGATGATCCGCATCGTGCCGCCCGACGACTACGGGCCGCTCGACGCGGCGTGCGCCCGCGTGTCCGAGTTCGACTGGATCGTGTTCGCGAGCGGCAACGCCGCTGACGCGTTCATCGACCGCCTGCTTGCCGGTCCGCAGGACCTGCGCGCGCTGAAGGGCATCAAGCTGTGCGTCGTCGGTCCGGCGACGGCCGAGCGCCTGGCGCGGCGCGGACTGAAAGTGGATCTCACGCCGGCCGAGTACCGAGCCGAGGCCGTCGTGCGCGCGATGGCCGACCTGGGCGATCTGAACGGACTGAAGGTACTGATCCCTCACGCCGATATCGGCCGCGAGGTCATCGTCGACGACCTGCGTGCGCAGGGCGCCGACGTCACGGAGGTCGTCGCCTACCGCACCGTCGCGGTCGAAGCCGAGCGGGAGGGGGAACCCGACATCTACCGCATGCTGCTCGAGCGGCGCATCGACGTCGTGACGTTCACCAGCCCCTCGACGGTGCTCAACTTCGTGCAGGTGCTTGGCGCCGAACCGGCGGCCGATCTGCTGAACTCCACGCTCGTTGCCTCTATTGGTCCGGTGACGGCCGAAGCAGCCGCTCAGATGAACATCAAGACCGCGATCATGCCGGCCCTTCACACGATTCCGGCGCTGGTCGACTCCATCGTGAAGTACTTCTCGGAATCGCAGGGTCGGCAATCAGAGGATTGAAGCACGCCATGGCCATCACCCATGCCTCGTCGACGTTGAAGCTCACGCATCGGATGCGCCGGCTGCGACGGTCCGAGACGTTGCGCGCCATGGTGCGGGAGACGCGGCTCTCTCCCGAGATGTTCATCCTGCCGCTGTTCGTGTGCGAAGGCGAGGGCGTCCGGCGTGAGGTCGGGTCGATGCCCGGCGTCTACAACCTGTCAGTCGATGAAGCGGTGAAAGAAGCCGAAGCGGCGAAGCGCGACGGCGTCACGAGCGTCCTGCTCTTCGGCCTGCCCGACCACAAGGACAGTATCGGATCCGCCGCCTACGATCCCGAGGCGCCGGTCCAGGCCGCGATTCGGGCGATCAAGCGCGAGGTGCCCGGTGTGCTCGTCGTCACCGATGTCTGTCTGTGCGAGTACACCGACCACGGGCACTGCGGCATCGTGATCGACGAGACGATTGTCAACGACCCAACCGTCGATCAGCTCGTTCGCGCGGCCATCTCCCACGCCGCCGCTGGAGCCGACATCGTCGCGCCGTCCGACATGATGGACGGCCGCATCGGCGCCATCCGGACCGCGCTCGACGAGCGGGGATTCGACCAGACCGCGATCATGGCGTACGCGGCGAAGTACTGTTCCGCGTTCTACGGTCCGTTCCGCGACGCGGCGGCGTCAGCGCCGCAGTTCGGCGACCGGCGGTCGCACCAGATGGATCCGGCCAACGCCGCGGAAGCGCTGCGCGAAGTGGAACAGGACATCGAGGAAGGCGCCGACATCGTGATGGTCAAGCCGGCCGTGCACTACCTCGACGTCATCGAGCGGGTGAAGCGCACGTTCGGCTACCCGACGGCCGCGTATCACGTCAGCGGCGAGTACGCGATGCTCAAAGCGGCCGCGCGCAACGGCTGGATCGACGAACAGCGGGCCATGCTCGAAACGCTGACTGCCATTCGTCGCGCCGGCGCGGACATCATCATCACCTACTACGCGCGCGACGCTGCCCGCGCCCTCTGACTTCCGAGTTCTATAGCGTTTTTGGGATCGGTGCAGTACGTGGGGTCCGCCTTTAGAGCGAGCGCGATCGTCGGTGTAGGTCCGGCTAAAGCCGGACCCCACGTACGACGATGTGCGGCTCTCGGAGCGCTACATCGAAATGGAAAACGCCAACTGCTTACTTTTCGCTTTTGTAGACCTTCCCGTCTTTCATCACAAACCGCACGTGTTCGGTCGCTGAGATGTTTTTCAAAACATCTCCGGGCACGGCGACGATGTCGGCGGCTTTGCCGGGCTCGATGACACCCGTTACGCGATCGACGCCGAGAAGCGCCGCGGCCGTGGGGCCGGTCTTCAACGCCGCCGCGGCCGACAGCCCGTGCTCGACGAGCAGCGCGAACTCCTCGGCGTTGCGGCCGTGAGGACTGACACCGCTGTCGGTGCCGAACGCGATCTTCACGCCGGCCGCAAGCGCGCGCTTGAACGCCGTCGATCGGCCGTCGAGCGCCTGGGTTGCTTTCGACGCGATCTCGGGCGGGTACTTGCGCGTGGCCTTGCGGCCGCCGGCGTACTCGCCGGCCATGAGCGTCGGCACGAGGTAGGTGCCGCGCTCCTTCATCATCCGCACGGCCTCTTCGTCGAGAAACGATCCGTGCTCGATCGAATCGATGCCGGCTTTGATCGCGACCTTGGCCCCTTCGGCGCCATGCGCGTGCGCGGCGACTCGCCGGCCCAGCCGGTGGGCTTCGTCGACCAGCGCGTCCATCTCGGCCTGCGTCAACTGCGGCGCTCCGACGTCGTCGCCGAGCGACAAGACGCCTCCGGTCGCGCAGACCTTGATCACGTCGGCGCCGTACTTGATCTGGAAACGCACGGCGTCGCGGAATTGATCGGGACCCGTGGCGATGCCGTCGGCGATGCCCGGCTCGGATCCGAACCGCTGATAGGGAAAGCCCGTGTTGTCGCAATGGCCGCCGCGCGCACCCAGCGCGTGGACCGACACCAGCATGCGCGGTCCCACCGCGATGCCAGAGGCAATCGCGTTGCGCAAGCCGACGTCGACGTAGTCGCCGGCGCCGACGTCGCGAATCGTCGTGAATCCCGCCATCAGCGTGCGGCGCGCGAACTCGGCGCCTCGCAGCGCGGACTCGGCGACGTTGCGGCGAAGACCAGCAACCGCGTCGGCATTCCAGTCGTCGGACGACTCGTCGGTGACGTGCGTATGCGCGTCGATGAAGCCCGGCAGAATCGTCGCATCTCCCAGATCGATGACCTGCGCGCCCGCAGGGACCGCGAGACGTGATCCTGCCGCGGTGATACGGGTGCCTTGCACCAGGACGACCGCGTCGGCGACCGCGGTATCACCGCGGCCGTCGAACATCCGTGCGGCTCGAATCGCCACGACTGCAGGCGGCGCCTGGGCCAGAGCGACCACTCCCGCCGCGAGCATCGACGCGCCGAACGACAGCACCAACCGTTTCACCACCGCCTCCTCCAGTTTGCCAGCATGGCAATATAGTCGCATCAGCCATGAAAACGACGCGGTCTCTTCGCCTCTTCTCTCGAGCGCGCGACATTCTGCCCGGCGGCGTCGACAGCCCGGTGCGGGCATTCAAAGCCGTCGGCGCGTCCCCGCTGTTCATCGCACGGGCTTCCGGCGCTCGCCTCGTCGACATCGACGGCAACAGGTTCATCGACTACGTCATGTCGTGGGGACCGCTGATTCACGGGCATGCGCCGCGCGGCCTCGTGCGCGCGGTGGCGGCGGCGGCGCGGCGGGGCACCAGCTTCGGCGCGCCCAGCCCGCTCGAGGTGGAGCTCGGTGCGCGCGTGCGCGCGCTGATGCCTAGTGTCGAACGCGTGCGGTTCGTCAGTTCCGGCACCGAAGCCACGATGAGCGCGGTGCGCGTGGCGCGCGCCGCAACCGGACGCGACGGGATCGTCAAGTTCGAGGGGTGCTACCACGGCCATGCCGACGCGTTTCTCGTCAAGGCAGGATCCGGCGCGCTGACGCTCGGGACGCCGACGAGCCCCGGCGTCACGCGCGCCGCGTCCGCCGATACGCTCGTGGCCGACTACAACCATCTCGACTCGGTGGAGCGCGTCTTCGAAGCGAACCCGGGAAAAATCGCGGCGGTCATCGTCGAACCCGTCGCGGGCAACGTCGGCGTCGTGCCGCCGGCGGACGGGTTCCTCACGGGCCTGCGCGAGGTCTGCAGCGCTCGCGGCGCGCTGCTCATCTTCGACGAAGTGATCACCGGGTTTCGCGCGGCGCCGGGGGGCGCTCAGGGTCTGATGGGTGTGAAGCCCGACCTGACGTGCCTCGGCAAGATCATCGGCGGCGGACTGCCAGTCGGCGCGTACGGCGGCCGCGCCGACTTGATGGACCTGGTCTCGCCCGCCGGTCCGGTCTACCAGGCAGGCACGCTCTCCGGCAATCCGCTCGCGATGACCGCTGGTCTGTGGTGTCTGGACCGCCTGACACCGGCGCTCTACACGTCGCTGGCGTCGCTCGGGCGACGCCTCGCCGCCGGCCTTGCCGACGCGGCGCGCGACGCGAAGGTGCCGCTGCAAGTGAACGCGTTCGGATCGGTCTTGACGCCGTTCTTCACCGACGCGCCCGTCAGGGACTATCGCTCCGCGATTGCTGCCAACACAGACCGCTACGCGGCATTTTTTCGCGGCATGTTGTCGCGAGGCGTCTACCCGCCGCCGTCACAGTTCGAGGCGTGGTTTCTGTCGGCGGCGCATTCGGTGAGGGATGTCGACTACACGATCCGCGCGGCCCGCGCGGCGATGAGGGACGTCGCTCGTCATGGCTAATGGCTGATCGCTAATGGCTCATTGACGATGGTCCATGTGCGATATGCCATCAGCAATAAGCCATCAGCCATGACCGCCGGCGCCGTCAGCGCGCCAGATTCAACGGCGCATCCACGCGCACGCGCAACACGGTTCCTACCGGCAACTCGACGTCCTTCCCCTCGGTCGCGGCAATCGTCCCGCCGCCGCCAATGAGAATGCCCGCGAGCGCGCCTTTTGCGCCGCCGATGATCGCGCCGAGGATCGCGCCGGCGCCGGCGCCGATGCCGATCTTCTCGGCCTCACCCTTGATGCCCTCGCTCTCGAGCGCCTGCGTCACGGTCGCCCGCATCGGAAACGACCGGCCGTTGATCGTGATGCGGTCGAACGCCACGGTCAGGCTCCCCGTCCGTTCCAGCCGGCTCGCCCGCTTCACGGAGCTCACAACGCCGCGCATGACCGAACCGGCCGGCACGATCACGCGGCCGCGGTCGTCCTTCAAGTCGATCAGCGTCGTCCCCTCGAACCGATCTTCTACTTCGTTGATCTTCGAGCTGAGCGGATTCTGCAGTCGGACGTCGAACTCGGTCCCGACCGGAATCTCGTTGATCGTCGCGCGACCGGACGTCGACGCCGGGGCTGGCCTGCGGTCCACGTCCGTGACTGGCGGAGCCGTCGTGGAGTAGCGGCCGGTAGAGTCTGACCGCGCACGGCTTCGGATGTTTTCGACGCGGTCGCGCACGTCGTTGAATTCGCTGCGCGAGACGGGTTCGCGTTTGCGCAGCTTGACCTTCAGATACGTCGCCTCGTCGCTCGCATCGTCGAGCTCCGACATGAGCTGCGAGGCGAGCGAGTTGTCGCGCGTCCGAACGTCCCAGATCTCGCGCGAGGCGTCGTAGACAGTGTCCTGCAGGCGTTGGACGTCGGCTGTGGTAACCGTGGTTTGGCCGGCGGTCGTGCGCGTGGTCTGCGCACTCGCCGCAGGGACCAACGTCGTGGCGGTTACCAGCGCCACACCCAAGGGCCCGATCAATCTCATCAATGTCACGGAGAACCTCCCTGGCCCCGCTAGTGCAAAATCGGGTCCTCCGTGGTTTTGACGTATTGCGAGGTTTCTTGGTCCGGTTCAGCGCCAGGGCATGAGGCGCTCGATCCAGCTGATTCGCGTCAAATCGTTATAGATGACCGTCACCATCAACATCATGAGGACCACGAAGCCGGCCAGCAGCATCTTCTCTTTGACGCGGATGCTGAAGTCCCGCCGCGCAACTCCCTCGAGCGCCATGATGGCGATGTGACCGCCATCGAGGACAGGGATGGGTAGCAAGTTGAGGAGTCCGAGGTTCAGGCTGATCGACGCCATGAGGCTGAACAACGCGATCCAGCCGATCTGAGCGGACTCGCCCGAGAGTTGGGCGATTGCCACGGGACCCATCAACTGACGCGGTGAGGTCTCCAGCGTCAAGAGGCCCCAGAGCGTCTTGAGAATCAGTCCCGACCACTCGATGTTCTTCTTCACGCTCATCCGGGCCGCTTCGAGAGCGCCGGGTTTGATCGTCTTGAAGGCGTCCTGGATCCCGATGCCGATCCAGCCGTTCGCGCCGTGGTTCTGTGTCTGCACCGGAATCGTCATCGGCGAACCGTCGCGGAGCACGGACAGCTTGATTTCCTGGTTCGGCTTCTTGGCGATGGCGTCGCGCAACTGCGAGGAGAACGTGATCGGCTTCCCGTCGACGGCGACGATCACGTCGCCGACCTTGACGCCCGCGCGCTCCGCCGGGTCGCCCTGGACGAGCGACGGCACGTGCGGGTGAACGTCGGGCAGCACGCCGATGACGCCGATCTCGTACTTGCTCTGATCCTTTTGGACCTCCGGTGTGACTTGCAGCGTGATTTCCGATCCGTCGCGGATCAGCCCGATCGCACTCTCCCGGTTCGGCCGTGAGGCAACGGCGAAGAGGAACTGTTCCCAGCTCTCGACGCGGCTTCCCGCGACCGACACCAGGTGGTCCCCCTTTCGGATGCCAGCGCGCGCCGCAGGCGAATCCGGCGAGACTTCGCCGACGATTGCCGGCTGGTCTTCGTACACAGGAACCTGCGCGCCCTGGTGGAGCACAACGGCGGTCAGCCCGAGAGCCAGGAGCAGATTCATGACCGGACCCATGATGAGCACCTGGAAGCGCTCCCATTTGGACTTCGACAGGAATTCGTCGGGACTCCCCGCACGACCCTCTTCCGGGCTCTCGCCGGCCATCTTCACGTAGCCGCCGAGCGGCAGCGCTCCGATGCTGTACTCCGTGTCACCCCGGCGGAAGCTGAGGATCGTGGGGTTGAAGCCGAGCTGAAACTTCAGAACGCGAACGCCGACGCGCTTGGCGGCCAGAAAGTGGCCAAGCTCGTGGACGAAGACCAGGACGCCGAGAACAAAAATGAATGACAGAATTGTCGTCAAAGCCCAAACCTCAGACTCTTAATTGTATCCCGCGCGCGATTTCGGCCGAAAAATTGCGGGCCCAGTTGTCGACGGCCCGAACTTCCTGCAAGGTACGGACCTGAGCCGGAGCGTGGGCGTCCATGGTCGCCGCGATGACCTCCGGGATACCGGGAAACGGGAGCTGCCCCTCCAGGAAGCGCGCCACGGCGACCTCGTTAGCCGCATTCAACACGACCGGCAGACTGCGTTCGGCTTCGAGGGCGCGATACGCGAGGCGCAGGCACGGAAACGCGTCTGTATCGGGGACCTCGAAGTCCAGCCGTCCGGCCCGGGTGAGATCGACAGCGGGCAGAGGGCTTTCCCAACGGTCCGGGTACGAAAATGCGTATTGAATCGGCAACCGCATGTCGGTGATGCCCAGCTGCGCGATCATCGATCCATCCGTCAGCTCCACCATGGAGTGCACGACGGATTGGGGATGGATCACCACGTCGATTTGATCGGCGCGCGCACCGAACAGCCAATGCGCTTCGATGACTTCGAGACCCTTGTTCATCAGCGTCGCGGAGTCGATCGTGATTTTTCGTCCCATCCGCCAGGTGGGATGACGCAGCGCTTCCTCCGCTGATACATCCGCGAGGTCCTGCGGCGAACGCCCCCGGAACGGCCCTCCTGACGCCGTCAGCACGAGCCGGCGCATCTGCGCGCGCGGCCGGCCGTCCAGGCACTGGTGGATGGCGTTGTGCTCGCTGTCTACCGGCAGAATGGCGACCCCGCGTCGCGCGGCCGCTTCGGTGACGATGGCGCCGGCCATGACAAGAACTTCCTTGTTGGCCAGCGCGATCGTCTTTCCAGCCTCGATCGCCGCGAGAACCGCTTCGAGCGCCTCGGTGCCGCTCGACGCGCACAACACGAGATCCACGTCGGGATGCGACGCGACGGCGGCCAGGCCGTCCCGGCCGGTGTCCTCGAGGGCGATGTCGCCATATGCGCCGGACTGCTTCAGCCGATCGACGGCCTCGCCCGACGCCATCGCCGCAACGCGCGGACCGTAGCGGGCGATTTGCGCGCCCAGGAGCTCGTGGTTCTCGCCAGCGGCGAGGCCAACAACCTGCAACCGGTCCGGATGCGCATCGACAACGGCGAGGGCGCTTTGGCCGATGGAGCCGGTGGAGCCGAGGATGGCGATGCGTCTCATCAGCTACGAATACTTGAGAACGACGTAGTAGATCGGTGCTGCGAACAGCAAGGCGTCGATGCGATCGAGGACGCCGCCATGCCCGGGAATGAGCGCCGAGCTGTCCTTGACGCCGGCGCTGCGCTTGAGCATCGACTCGAACAAATCGCCGACGATCCCCAGCACGACGACCGTCGCGCCGACGAGCGCGCGCAGCGCGGTTGGCATCGCGGGCAGCCACCAGGCGCCGACCAGCGTGAACAGCGCCGTGCCGAACACGATCCCTCCAACCGCGCCCTCAACTGTCTTTTTCGGACTGACCGCCGGCGCCAGCAGCCTTCGGCCGAAGGCGCGGCCGCTGTAGTACTGCGCCGTATCGCTGATCATGACCGTCAGCAGGAGCAGAAACAGCGTCTCGCGTCCGCGCAGCGCTCGCAACGCGACCATCGCGCCGACGGGGAGCCCGAGATACAACGCCGGAAAAATCGCCGCCGACGCGCGAGCCAGGGCATCCCGCTCGCCTGCCCCGAGCGGAGTCGAGGGGCCGCGCCAGGTGGTCAGCGTCAGGGCGGCCAGGAGGACGAAACCCGACATCAGGATCGCATCGAGAGCGATCGCGGTGGCGGCGACGCTCTCGCCAATCCATTCGGTCGATGACACGCCAATCGACGTCAGCAGCGTCACCGCGCCGGCCGCGACCGCGGGAATAGTGGTGCCGGCAGCCGCTGCCAACCGGGAGTACTCGAGAAACGCAAGCAGGAGCAGGACTTCGGCAACCACGAAGAACACGACCGGCGGCGCATACCAGACCACGGTCACGGCGATCGCGATGAGCACCGCGCCGCTCAACACGCGGGTCATCGCCGAACCAGCGCACGCCCGTGGTGAGCCCCTTCGACTCGCTCGTCCTGAGCCTGTCGAAGGACGAGCTCGCTCAGGACAGGCTGTCGAACCACGAGCACCCGGCGCTCATCCTTCGACAAGCTCAGGATGAGCGATGTCTCTGCTGAGATCACTTAGCGCCGATCGCCACCGGCGACGGCTTGATGCCGCCGTACCGGCGGTCGCGCTTCTGATAGGCGAGCACGGCCTCGAGCAGATGGCGCCGGCGGAAATCGGGCCACAGCGTCTCGGTGACCCAGATCTCGGAGTACGCGATTTGCCAGAGCAGGAAGTTGCTGATGCGCATCTCGCCGCTCGTCCGGATCAGCAGATCCGGATCGGGTTGGCCGGCGGTGTAGAGGAACTCGCTGAAGCGCCGTTCGTCGAGGTCGTCGGGCCGCACGCCCGCGGCGATCGCGCGGCGGGCAGCGTCGACGATTTCGGCGCGGCCGCCGTAGTTGAGGGCGATGTTGAAGCGCATGCCGGTGTTCGCCTCGGTCTGACGAATGCCCATCGCCAGCTCCGCCTGCACGTCGGGCGCGAGCTCGTCGGAACGGCCGACGACCTGGAACCGGATGTTGTTCTTCAACAGGGTGCTGAGCTCGAGGCGGATGTATCGCTTCAACAGCGTCATCAGCGTGCTGACTTCGGCGCGCGGCCGCTTCCAGTTCTCGATGGAGAACGCGTACAGCGTCAGGACGTCGAAGCCGAGGCGCGCCGAGGTCTCCACGACGTCGCGCACCGATTCGATGCCGGCCCGGTGACCTTCGACGCGCGGCAGGTGGCGCTGCGCGGCCCAGCGGCCGTTCCCGTCCATGATGATCGCGACGTGCGCCGGCAACTGGTCGAAGTTAACCTGGCGGGCCAGCGTCTCGTCAGGCGAGCCCGGCGGGATACACGCCAGGAGCTGCTCAAGCGACATGAACGGGTTCCTTAGTAACGAAGATTCGCCATCATGCTCCGCACTCCTGCCACGCGGACACGCGTGCTCGGCGAAGCTTCGTTACAGTAAACCATGATTCTACAAGGTCTTAGGGCGCTGTCGCAAGAAGCCATGAACGCCATGCGGGCTTTGCGGCCTTTGCGTTCTCGTGTCGTTCAGTACTCGACGCGCACGAGAAACAGGCCCGCGGCGGGCGCCGTCGGACCCGCCGCCGCGCGATCGCGCGCCGCGAGCACCTCGCGGATCCACTCCGCCGGCCGGCGGCCGCGGCCGATCTCCACCAGCGTCCCCGCAATCGCGCGGACCATGTGGCGAAGGAACCCATCGCCTGTCACTTCATACAAGACAACAGGCTCGTGGTTCGACAAGCTCACCACGAGCGAATGTTCTTTCCGCTCGTCCTGAGCCTGCTGAAGACTCCGCTCGTCCTGAGCCTGTCGAAGGACGAGCGATGAGGTGAGCGTCCGCTCCGTGGTTTTCACATCGCTCCCGGTTCCCTGAAACGCCGCGAAATCGTGGCGGCCCTCGAGCGCGCGCGCGGCGGTGTTCATCGCCTCGACGTCCAGCGCGCCGATCACGTGCCAGGCGTAGCCGCGCTCGAACGGGCTCATGACGTCGGCGTTCCAGATGCGATAGCGATAGGTCTTCGATCGCGCGGCGAACCGCGGGTGAAAATCCGGCGGCACTTCCTCGCTGGCCAGCACGCGCACGGTAACGGGCAGCCGCGCGTTCAGCGCGCGCATGACGGCGCCGGCCCCGATGGTGCGCGTCAACGAGAACCCGGCGACCTGGCCGAGCGCGTGGACGCCCGCGTCGGTCCGTCCGGCGCCCGCGACGGCCACCGCATTTCCATCCAGCTCACGCAGCGCGTCTTCGACCAGGCCCTGAATCGAGACGCCCGCGGCCTGCCGCTGCCAGCCCACGTAATCAGTGCCGTCGTAGGCGACAATGATCCTGAAACAGGACATTGAAGGATTTCAGGATGGCAGGATGGCAGAATTGATTGCAGGATTGCAGGACCAATTGATCAATGAATCCTGCAATCCAGCAATCCAGCAATCCTGCAATGTCACGTCGCGACTGGCCTGCTTCCCGGCTTTGTGACCGGCAGGCCCTTTGCGCATAGCGGGCACAGGCTCGGCTCGAATGTCGGAATGTCGATCTCCAGCAGTCCGGCGAATGGCACGCCGAACTGTGCGCGGGCTGTGCCGCCGCGATCGACGACGGCCGCCGCGCCCACGACCTGTCCGCCCGCCGCTCTCGCGACCTGCATCGTCTCGCGCGTCGAACCGCCCGTCGTGAGCACGTCCTCGACGACCAGCACCCGATCGGTTTCGCCGATCACGAACCCGCGCCGCAGTGTGAGCGCGCCGTCCTGCCGCTCCGCGAAGACCGCGCGGCCGCCGAGCGCGCGGGCCACTTCGTGCCCGATGATCAGGCCGCCGAGGGCGGGAGAGAGGACGACGGAGGGCCGCAGCTCGCGGGTGCGATCCGCGATCGCACGCCCGAGCGATTCGGCCAGCTGCGGATGCTGCAGCACGAGCGCGCACTGCAGGTAGCCTGAGCTGTGGAGCCCGGAGGTCAGACGGAAATGGCCTTCGAGCAGACCGCCGGATCGGCGGAAGAGATCAAGAAGATCGTCGCGGGTCATCATGGACGCTGGAGATTTCAGAATTCAGATTTCAGAGTTCAGATTGATTTCAGATTGAATCATTCAATCGGCAAATCTCAAATCAATCTGAAACTGTCTGAAATCTGAAATGTCAGCTCTCATTGCGCAGCTTCCCCTTCAGGTTGTCCTCGAACAGCTTCAGAATCCGCTTGTACTCGTCCGCCCAGCTCGTGGCTTCCTCGAAGCCGTGGTTCTCCACCGGGTACGGCGCAACGGACCAGTTCTCTTTCCGCAGCTCGATCAGGCGTTGGACGAGCCGGACGGTGTCCTGGAACAGCACGTTGGTGTCGACCATGCCATGGCAAATAAGCAGCGCGCTCTTGAGGCCTTCGGCGAAGTAGATGGGCGAGCTCTTGCGATAGGCCTCGGCATCCGTCTGCGGCTCGTTGAGGATGTTCGACGTGTAGCCGTGATTGTAGTGCGACCAATCGGTGACGGGCCGGAGCGCGGCGCCCGCGGCAAACGTGTCGGGCGACGTAAAGAGCGCCATCAGCGTGATGAAGCCGCCATAGCTGCCGCCATACACACCGATCCGTTTCGCGTTCACCTTCTGCGCCGTCACGAGGTACTTCGCTCCATCGACGACATCGTCCAGGTCCTTGCCGCCCATGTGGCGGTAGATGGCGGTGCGCCAGTCGCGCCCGTAGCCGGAGCTCGCCCGGTAGTCGGGATCCAGCACGACATAGCCGCGCGAGGCGAGCAGGTTGTGGAACATGTACTCGCGCGAGTAGCTCGACCAGTACTTGTGCGCGTTCTGCAAATAGCCGGCGCCGTGAACGAAGACGACAGCCGGCGCAGCCGGGTCGCGGCGCGCGCCAACCATTTCCGGCGTGAAGAGCCGCGCGTACACGTCGACGCCGTCGCGGGTCTTGTAGGTGATGAGTTGCGGATCGACCCACTTGTGCGAGCGCCATTCCTCGGTCGGCGTGGTCGTCACCTGCGTGGCCGTCGCGCCTGCGCGATTCGGCATCACGTACACCTCGTGGGGCTTGTTGCTGTACGAGTAGATCAGCCCGACGGTGGAGTTGTCTGGAGACACCTCGCCGGCGTTGCCGCCGGTCATCGACGTCAGCTTCGTGCGCTCGCCGCCGTCGACCGGCAGCGCGTACAGATGCCGCTCGCCGGGATGCACTTCGGTGCTCGTGATGTAGAACGTCTTTCGATCGACCGAAAGGCTGACCGACTCAACCTCCCACTTGCCCCGGGTCAGCTGCCGAGCCGCCGGATTCGCGGCAGCGGCATCCACGACGTACAGGTGCATCCAGCCGTCGCGCTCGCACAGGAACCACAGGCCCTTCTGATCCGGCAGCCAGCCGAATGACGGGTCGGTCGGCCCGAATCCGCCGGCATCGCGAATCCACGCATCGTCGTGCAGCGCGTCCACCACTCGAGTCGAGCCCGAGTCGGGGTCCAGCGCGACGAGCCAGCGGTCCTTGTTGTCGGCCGCGCGCACGCTGGCCACCGCGAGCGCGCCTTCGTCTGACACTTGCGGCATGCCCCACCGCACATCGCGAGCTCGCGGCTTCGCTTGGTCCGGCTGAAGCCGGACCCCACGTACCGACGCATCATCGGTGCCGGCGTCCGGTTTTGCGGAATCAGTCGTGGGGTCCGGCTTTAGCCGGACCGTTCCCGCGAACGTGCCGTCTGCTGCGACCGTCTTGCCCGTCTCGATGTTCATGACCACGAGCGCGCGTTTGTCCTGCGTGTCGCCGACATACGTTCGTGCCGGAATGTCTTCCGTGTAGCCCGACTCCGTCACGTAGTTCGGCACGTTCGGCCGCTTCGCCAATTCGGCGCGCTCGGTGACGAGGATGAACACGTGCTTGTCGTCTGGCGCCAGCTGGAGGTCGGTTGCAGACTGGCGATCGGCCAGCTCGTACTTCGGCAGCGCCCGCGCTTTTTCCTTCTCCTCCGCCTTCTTCTTTTTCTCCGCCTCGATTCGTGTGTGCTCGATCAGCTTCTGCTCTTCGTCCTTCACGAATTTCTGGCTGTCGGTGTCTTTCGGGTCGCGCTTGTGCGGCGCGACGTCGGTCAGCTGGATGATGCCGCCGCCGTCGAGCGCGACGAGGAACAGATTGTTCTCGCGCACGAACGTCACGGCCGATTCGCGTTTGGCCCAGCGCGGGGCGGACTCAGTGGCCGTCGTGCGGGTGATGTGACGGCGCGTTCCGGCCACCGAATCGACTACCACGATGTCGCCCTGATCGACGAACAGCACGCGGCGGCGCGCACTTGTCCCACGTGCCGCCGACGGGCGGCGCGTTCCGCCGTTCCTCGTCGGTGAGCTTCCGCAAATCGCGGCCGTCGCGGCCGACTACCCACGTCGACGCTTCATCGTCGCCGGGACGCCGCCATTCGAAATACAGGCGCGCCGAATCGCCCGACCAGCGCAGTCCGGTCTGCGGATAGCCGACGAGCTTCGGGCCGCGCATGATGCTGTCCACGGTGAGCGCGAACGGCTCGGCGCCCTTCTGGGCGCCGACGACCGGAGTGATTGCGAGGCCGACGGCTACAGCGACGATCGCTGACGCACGGCAGGCGGAAATTGGCATGAAATCCTCAAGAAAGGGGACGCTCATTATACAATTGCATGAACCGGAAATCCCCGCCTCACGTCTACATACAGTTGGTTGTCAACGACTTAGTGCTCGTTCGGTTGAACATGTGTTTTGAGGAGTCCCTGATGCGTCTGCGAATTTCCCTTCTCGCGTTGACCGTTTTCGGAACGTCGGTGTCCGCGTTCGGACAGTCTTCGTCGTCATTGTCGACATCGCTGCAGGCCGCCGCCGCGCAAGCGGCAACTCAGCCGGCCAGCGAATCGGTCCGCCGCCTGTCGATAGACGATGCGGTGAAGCTGGCGCTCGAGCAGAATCTGGGCATCCGCATCCAGCGGATCGACCCGCAGATTCAGGACGTCGGCATCGCCCAGGCGCGGGCGTTCTGGGCGCCGAGCCTGTCCACGAACTTCTCGAAGCAACTCGCAGACGCAGCAGCCGACCAGCTCGCTCGCGGGCGGCGCCACCAACATCCTGAACAGCAACATCAACAGCGCGGTCGGCGTCAATCAGACGCTGCCGTGGGGCGGCGCGTACTCGGCCACCTGGAACAGCTCGCGGTTCACGACCACGAACCAGTTCCAGCAGCTTCAGTCCGCAGCTCGGTTCGAACCTGAACCTGCAGTACACGCAGCCGCTGCTTCGCAACTTCGAGATCGATCAGATCCGCCAGCAGGTGGCCAACAGCAAGAAGATCGCGCGACCTCTCGGACATTCAGCTGCAGGCGGTCATCACGCAGACCCTGCGCAACGTCAGGAACGCGTACTGGGATCTCTCCTACGCGATCAACAACCTGAAGGCGCAGCAGGAGTCGCTGGCGCTGTCGCAGCAGTCGCTGCGCGACAACCAGAAGCGCGTCGAGATCGGCACCATGGCGCCGATCGACATCGTGCAGGCGCAGGCCGAAGTCGCGAGCAACGAGGAGCGCGTCATCGTCGCCGACGCCAACATCAAAGCGGCGCAGGACAACCTGCGCGCGCTCATCCTCGATCCGGCGACGCCCGATTTCTGGACGGTGACCTTCGAGCCGACCGACGCCGCCGGCGTTCGCCGCGCAGGCCATCGACGTCGACGCCGCGGTCCGGAACGCGCTCGACAAGCGGTCGGATCTGCGCGTCGGCGAAGAACAGCCTCGAGCAGAGCGACATCAACATCCGGTACTTCAGGAACCAGATCCTGCCGGACGTCAACGCCAACGTGCACCTACGTCACGACGGCCGCCGGCGGCGTCGCAGCTGAGCCCGGTCGATTTCGCGGCCATCGCCGAGCGGCGGCTGCCGATCGCGCGATCGATCGTCTCGCAGCGCGGCTTCGGCACCGTGCTCGGCGACGTGTTTCAGAGCCCTATCCCGAACTGGACGGTCGGCGTGCACGATCGGCTATCCGCTCGGCACGAGCACGTCTCGCAGGCGAACCTGGCGCGCGCGCGGCTGCAGTACCAGCAGGCGCAGACGCAGCTCAAGAACCTGCAGCTGCAGGTCGCGACGCAGGTGCGCAGCGTCGCGCGCAACGTGCAGACCAACCAGCAGCGCGTGCAATCGGCGCGCGCGTCGCGCGAGCTGCAGGAGAAGAAGCTCGAGGCCGAGGAGAAGAAGCTGGCCGCCGGCATGTCGCCAGAGCTTCTTCGTCTTCCAGGCGCAGCGCGACCTCTCGCTCGCACGCACCGCCGAGATCCAGGCGATCGCCGACTACAACAAGTCGCTCGTCGATTTCGAGGCCGTCCAGCTGGTGCCGCTCGGCGGCATCGGCGGCGGCATCACGACCGCCGGCTCGGGCACGCTGCAGGTCGGGCGGGATCATCGAGACAGTAGCAGCCAGGCAGGCAGGGCGGGCTAGGCCGGCAGGTCAGGCCGGACGCTCACCTCCGGCCTATCGCTGCCCATCCTGCCTCCGCCCTCAGCCCTTCCTGCCCTTCCTGCCCTTCCTGCCCTGCCCGCCCGCCTCAGGTACACTCCCGCCGGTGCCGAAGCTCTCGGTCACGGTCATCACCAAGAACGAAGCGGCAGACATCGGCGCGGCGCTCGCGTCCGTCGCCTGGGCCGACGAGATCGTCGTCGTCGACTCGCACAGCACCGACGACACGGTCGGCGATCGCGCGACGGCACACCGACCGCGTCGTCGTCCGCGACTGGCCCGGCTACGTCGAGCAGAAGAATTACGCGGCGTCGCTGGCGAGCCACGACTGGATTCTGTCGCTCGACGCCGACGAGCGCGTGACGCCGGAGCTGGCGGCGCGAGATCCAGGCGCTGCTGGCGGCCGACGCCGCCGCAGGCCGCGTTTCGCATCCCGCGCGTCACCTGGCATCTCGGCCGCTGGGTCCGCACGACCGACTGGTATCCCGACTACCAGCTGCGGCTCTACGATCGGCGCGCCGCGCGAGTGGACCGGCCGGTACGTGCACGAGTCGGTGACGGTCCGCGGCGCGACCGGGCAGCTGCGCGGCGAGCTGCAGCACTTCGCCTACCGCGACATCGCCGATCATCTCGAGACGATCGATCGCTACACGACGTACGCCGCGCGCCAGATGCACGAGGCCGGCCGCCGCGCCGGCGCTGCTGCAGCTCGCCGGCCACCCGCCGCTCGCGTTTCTGCGCAACTACATCGCGCGCGGCGGCATTCGCGACGGCATCGCCCGGCTTCATCATCTCGGCGCTGAACGCGTATTACGTGTTCCTGAAGTTCGCCAAGCTCTGGGAGCTTCAGCGTCCGAACCGTCAGACGCTCAGAACGATCGCGAAACTCGAACCTGAACCTGAACGCCTGAACCATCTGAACGATGTTCTCCCTGCACATCGACACGGCGCGCACCTGGCGCGGCGGCCAGAACCAGGTGCTGCTGACCGTCAACGGCCTGCGCGTCGATCGGCCAGCGCGCGGCGCTCGTCGCGCATCCCGACGGCGAGCTGCGGCGGCGCGCGGCCGAAGGGCTCGATCTGATTCCGCTCGCGCCGCGGACCGAGATGGATCTGACCGCGGCGTGGCGCTGTCGCGCGCGTCGTCAAGCGGCTGCAGCCGGACGTCATCCACGCGCACGACCCGCACGGCGTCGCGATGGCGTCGCTGGCGCTGTCGTTCGGCGCCGGCGCGGCGCGCGGCGGCCGGCGCCCGCGCTCGTCGCGTCGCGCCGCGTCGACTTCCACCTGAAGGGCAACTCGTTCTCGCGCTGGAAGTACCGGCAGGTCGACTGCTTCATCGCGGCGTCCGAAGCGATTCGCCAGATGCTCGTCGCCGACGGCGTGCCGGCCGAATCGGACGGTCACGGTGCACGAAGGCATCGACGTCGAGCACGTGACGGCGGCGCCGCCGGTCAACGTGCACGAGGCGTTCTGGCTGCCGCATCAGCGCGCCGGTCGTCGGCAACGTCGCGGCGCTGGTGCCGCACAAGGGCCAGCGGTATCTGGTCGAGGCGGCGCACCTCGTCGTCCAGGAGATGCCCGACGCGCGCTTCGTCATCCTCGGCGAAGGCGAGCTGCGCGAGCAGCTCGAGAGGCAGGTGCACGACTACCATCTCGAGAAGCACGTGCTGCTGCCCGGCTTCCGCACCGACGTCCTCGGCTGCATCAAGGGGTTCGACCTGTTCGTCGATGAGCTCGGTGACCGAAGGACTCGGCACGTCGCTGCTCGACGCGATGGCGTGCGCACGACCGATCGTCGCGACGCGCGCCGGCGGCATCCCGGAGATCGTCGAGGACGGCGTCAACGGTCTGCTCGTGCCGCCGCGGGATCGCGCACGCGCTGGCGCGCGCGATCGTCGCGGCTGCTGAAGGACGACGGCGCTGCGCGCGACGGATGGGCGCGGCCGGACTCGCGCGCGTGCGCGAACGGTTCACCGTCGAGCGGATGGTCGCGGAGACCGCCGCTGTCTACGCACGCGTGGCCGGCAGAGCCCACGCAGCGGACACTGCGCGTCCGCCTGCGCGCGACTGAAGCCGCAGGCGTTCATCATCCCGAGGTGGCAGAGCGCGAAGTCGTACTTCACCGGGTCGTCCGGATCGAGCCGCCGCAGCGACGCCGTGATGTCGCGCGCCATCGGCCAGCCCGGGCTCGTGTAGCGTCGTCAGCCGCAGGCAGCGGCCGACGCGGATGACGTGCGTGTCGAGCGGCACGATCAGCTGCGCCGGCGACACGCGCGTCCACACGCCGAGATCGAGCGCGTCGCGGCGCACCATCCAGCGCAGGAACAGGTTCAGGCGCTTGCAGCGCGCTGCCCGCCGACGGACGCGGAAAGAAGTAGCAGACGCCCGGCGCGGCTTCGGCGACGCGGCCGTACGCCGGCCGTCGAGGTCGAGCGCCAGCGCGCGCGTCGAAAAGCTGTCGAGCGCCGGCGCGACGTCGACGGCGGACGGCATCGTAGCCCTCGAGCAAAGAACCCCTCGATCGATCCGGCGCGATCGATCATCTGCCGCAGCAGCCAGACGAGCGCGACGAGATCGGGCCCGCGGGTCCAGCGGTGCACGACGCCGGCGAAGGCGGCGCCGTGGCGGCGCGGATCGAAGCGCCGGACGTACGCCGCCGGCCGGGCGCCCATGATCGCGAGCACGCGCTCGATCGACTGCAGCACGCTCGCCACGCGGCCGAACGCCAGCGCCGCGGCGCAGAACCCGACGACCTCGCGGTCGTCGGCTCGCGCGTAGCGCCGGACGATCTGAATCGGATCGGTCGCCGAATCCGGGTAGTTGAACTCCGCGTACAGCCGATCGAGAACCGGTCTTGAGCTCGGTCTCAGATGCGTCATCGTCACGGTCCATGTGCCTGCCAAGCTCGCACTTCGCAAGCTCGCAGCGTCGAATCGCTGCGAACCTGGATTCGCACCTGCGAAGCTGATTATGCATTCAGCTGTGCGTCGATGGATCGTCCGGGCCGGCGTGGCGATCGTCCTGCTGTCTGGCGATCGCGCTCGCCGCGATCTACGTCTTTCTGCGGCGATCGCTGCCCGTCATCGACGGCGACGGTCAGCGTGCAGGGCATCTCGGCGCCGATCGAGATCGTCCGCGACGCCGACGCGATTCCGCACGTGCTTCGCGACGACCAAGGCCGACGCGCTGTTCGGACTCGGGTACGTGCACGCCCAGGATCGGCTGTGGCAGATGGAGTTCCAGCGTCGCATCGGCCACGGCCGCCTGTCGGAGATCTTCGGCGCCGCCACGATTCCGCAGGATCGCTTTCTGCGCACCGTCGGCTTCGGCCGCGCCGCCCGCAGCGCGTGGGCGGCGACACCTGCCTGGGCGCAGGAGCAGGTCAACGCCTACGTCGCCGGCGTCAACGCGTTCATCTCCACCCATCACGGCAGCCGCGCTGCCGCCCGAGTTTTCGCTGCTGCGGTTCGAGCCCGAGCCGTGGAGCGGACCGGACGTCATCGTCTGGGTGAAGATGATGGCCTGGGATCTGAGCGCGAACTATTCGTTCGAGCTGCTCCGTCACGATCTCGTACGGGCCGTCGGCGCGGAACGGATGGCGCAGCTGATGCCGCCGTACCCGCGCGATGGGCTGAGCATCATGCCGAACGGCAGCACCACAGAGGAAACGGACACAGACGGTGGCCACGGACTCGTACAGAAGGCGACCGTGTCCTCTGTTGCTGGTGATTCCGCGCCCGTGTCCTCCGTGTCAGCGCAGTTCGCGGCGACGCTGTCGCAGGGCGATCGCCGGCGGTTCGCGGACTTCCTGCTCGCGGCGCGCGGCGAAGGCGCTCGGCTCGAACAACTGGGTCGTCGACGGCACGCTGACCGCCAGCGGCAAGCCGCTGCTCGCCAACGACCCGCATCTCGGCACACGGCTGCCCTCGACCTGGTATCTCGCGCACGTCAAGGGCGGCGATTTCGAGGTCATCGGCGCGACGCTTCCCGGCGCGCCGGCCGTCGCCCTCGGCCGCAACCGGTTCATCGCCTGGGGCGCGACCAACGTCGCGGCCGACGTCGAGGATCTCTATCGCGAACGCCTCGACGCGAGCGGAACGCACGCCGAGTTCCGCGGCGCGATGGAACCGGTCACGGTGATCCCCGAAACGATCGTCGTCAAAGGCGCGGCGCCGCTGCAGATCGACGTCCGCGTCACGCGTCACGGGCCGCTCGTGTCCGACGCGATCAACGCGAATCCGCCCGTCGCGCGGCATCCGAAGCCGGCGCCGCTCGAGCCGCTCGCGTTCCGCTGGACGGCGCTCGACGCCGACGACACCACGCTGCAGTCGTTTCTCCGAGCTCAACGAGGCGCGCAACTGGAGCCAGTTCACCGACGCGCTGCGCGACGTTCGTCGTGCCGTCGCAGAATTTCGTGTACGCCGACGTCGACGGCCACATCGGCTACTACGCGCCAGGCCACATCCCAATTCGCGCGCAGCGGCGACGGATCGCGGCCGGCCGAAGGATGGACTGGCGCCGCCGAGTGGACCGGCTGGATCCCGTTCGACGATCTGCCGCATCTCTACGATCCGCCGGATCACATCATCGTGACGGCCAATCACCGCCCGGCGCCGGCGGCGTATCGGTATCACCTCGGGCTGGAATGGCCGGAGCCGTACCGGGCGCAGCGGATTTGGGACTTGCTCAGGGCTGGCGGGGCAGGTCGGGCTGGTGGGGCGGCCGTACGTGGGTCCGCCTTCAGGCGGACCTACAGGGTCGCAGACCGGGATTCACGCCGGACGACTTCGCACGGTTCCAGGCCGACACGATCTCGCTGCATGCAAAGACGCTCGTGCCGCGCTGCTCGCGCATGCGCGACCGGACACGGCGCCGGAGCGGCAGGCGGTCGAGATGCTGCGTGGCTGGAACTTCGATGCGGAGGGCTCGAGCGCGGCGGAAACGATCTTCGAAGCGTGGTTCCACCAACTCGCGCCCGTCCTGGTCGGCGACGAGCTCGCCGCCGTTGACGCTCGAGAACTACAAGACCCGTTTCACGTTCATCACCCGTTTCGTCCTCGCCACGCTCGCCAGCAAAGACGGCGGCTCCTGCGACAACGTCACGACCGATCGGCGCGAGACGTGCGACGACGCGGTGAGCGCGGCGCTGCAGGCAGCCGTGAACGACCTGACCAAGCGGCTGGGTAGCGATCATGACGCGCTGGCGCTGGGACGCCGTGCACCACGCCGTGTTCCCGCACCAGGGGCTCGATTCGATCAAGGCCCTGCGACCGCTCCTGAGCCGCTCGGTGCCGAATGGCGGCGACTGGAGCACCGTGAACGTCGCGCCGGTCGCCGCCGACGCGCCGTTCGAGCAGCGCAACGTTCCGGGCTATCGCGAAATCATCGATCTGTCGCCGGCCAACGACAGCCGGTTCCTCGACGCGGTTGGGCAGTCAGGGCATCCGCTGTCGAAGCACTACGCTGACTTTCTAACCGACTGGCAGGCGGTGAAGCATCGAAAGATGCGGATGGAACGTTCCGAGATCGAAAAGGGCGCGCTCGGACGCCTCACGCTGCGGCCCGCGCCTCAGTAATACGGTACGTGGGGTCCGCTTCGGACCACAGCAGAACGGTACGTGGGGGCCGGCTCTAGCCGAGCTCTAGCCGGACCTACGGCAGCCTGCCGTCCCGCCCGGGGTCCAAAGGGCGACGCCGGATGTTGACGCCTCAGGCGTGATTATGCTTTTATGCTTTTATGCGCACAACGGTTGACTTGCCCACGCCGCTCTTTCGCCGCGCCAAGGCCCGCGCCGCGGCGCGCGGCGAGACCTTGCGAGCCTTGCTGACACGCGCCGTCGAGGCTGAAGTCGGCGCCGCGCCGTCTGAAACACCCGACCTATCCCGCCGCGTCAAGCTGCCGCTGTTCGGCGATCCGCGAGGCCCGAAGGTCAATCTCACGAACGCCGATCTCGAGGAGATCCTGGCGCGCGACGATGCCGAGCACGCCGGCCTGCCGTACCGCCCCTCGCGAAAAACGCGGTGAAGCTGCTCGACGCGAACGTCTGGGTCGCCGCAAGCTGGGGCAACCACACGAAGCATCGCCTCGTGAGCGACTGGCTCGACCGGGAAGACGATTTGCTGGTGTGGTGTCGTGTCACGCAGATGACGTTCCTGCGACTCATTTCGAACCCCGCGGTCGCTGGACCGGAGGCGCGAACCCGACGTGAAGCATGGGATAGCTTTCACGCGTTCGCGGACGACCCGCGTGTCCGGTTTCTTGCAGAACCGGACGGTCTTCTGCCACTGTGGTTGTCCCTCTCAAAGCGAGACGACAGAAGTCATCAGGTGTGGACCGATGACTATCTCGCCGCATTCGCCCAGGCCGCCGGCGCGACGTTGGTGACCTTCGAAGCCGCCGTGGAGTCACGGTACCCGTCCGTTTCGGTAACGGTGCTGCGGTAGCGGCAACCCCACCGGCGATAATCCCGCCCACCTCCAGACATGCCGCTCGCGCAGGGCTTTCGGCTCGGGCCGTACGAAATCGTCGCGCCGCTCGGCGCCGGCGGCATGGGCGAGGTCTATCGCGCCCGTGACACGCGCCTCGATCGCATCGTCGCTGTGAAAATTCTGCTGATCAAGAATCCGCCCGCGTCGATCACGTCGGCGTCGAGCATGGTGGTGGTCTTGAACTGGATTTGAAGAGTTGAAGGCCAAGATGTCGGCGCGGTAATCGCCCGACGCTGTCAGAACCTCGCGATCGGTACGCCGGCCTTACACAGCGGACAATCAGCCGCTGGATAGTTCTCGGGCGCGCTGTATTCCGCCAGCGCGATGTTCGGGACACCGAGCTCGACTGTCGCCTCGCAGCGGTCGTAGATCTCCACGGTCGCGACGACGGTGCCTCCCGCCTCCTGCACCAGCCCCGCGCAGCGTTCGAACGTCTGGCCCGTATTCCGCACATCATCTGCGAGCAGCACCCGTTTGCCGTTGATCTCGCTGCGATACAGCGCGCGCAGCGCAAAGCCGGCGACGAGATCGTAGTTGAACGGCGCGAAGCTGCACGGCGAGTGCGTCAGGCTTCGCCGGCTGTCGAGCAAGCCCGCCAGCGTGTGGGCGAGCAGCGCGCCGCCGGTCACCGGCCCGGCCACGACTTCCGTTCGCTGGACGAGCTCGGAGGGCAGCAGATCCAGGAGATCCTGCGCGAAGCGCCAGATCGTCGAGGGGTGCCGAAAGAGCTGATGGGGATTGAGATAGACGCGCCCGTGGAAGCCGTTGCCGTAGTCGAAGTGGCCGTCGACCATCAAAACGTCGGAGTCTTTCAGGTCGTTCAACGCTTTCTTCCGCAGATCGTCGCGCTTGTCCATTCCCCTCCAAGGTCCGGCCAACACCGGACACTCGTAGGTCCGGCTAAAGCCGGACCCCACGTACGAAGTCCCCTCCGACGTCTTCGTTCACGAACACGACTCGCCCGCCAACGATCGTCGCGGCGACGCCGCCGCGCAGCGACCAGCCATCGAAGGGGGTGTTTCGCGATCGCGACCGCATGCGCGCGGCCGACACGGTCACCGGCAGGTCCGGCGCCAGAATCGACACATCCGCCGGCGCGCCATCCGACAGCGATCCACCCGGCACGCGCAGGATGCGCGCGGGGTTCACCGACAACAGCTCGACGAGCCTCGACAGCGTCACGAGGCGGGAGTGGACCAGCCGGTCGAAGCACAGCGACACCGCCGTTTCCAGGCCCGTGATGCCGAACGGCGCGCGATCGAACTCGACACCCTTCTCGTCGTAGTGGTGCGGCGCATGATCGGTGGCAATCACGTCGATGCTGCCGTCGTTCAACCCCTGCAGCATGGCGTTGCGATCGGCGGTCTCGCGCAGCGGCGGGTTCATCTTGACGTTCGTGTCGTACGGCACCGGCGCCGCCAGCATCTCGTCGGTGAGGACGAAATGGTGCGGCGTCACCTCGCACGTGACGCGGACGCCTCGCTGCTTCCCCCATCGCACCGCATCCAGTGTCTGACGTGCGCTCATGTGCGCGATGTGGACGGCGCCGCTCGTGAGCTCGGCGAGCGCGATGTCGCGCAGCGCCATGATCGATTCCGCTTCGCCCGGGATCCCGCGCAACCCGAGCGCGGATGCCTGGAATCCTTCGTGCGCGACGCCGTCGCCCTTGAGCGTCTGCTCTTCGCAGTGCTCGATGACCGGGATGTCGAACATCCGGCGTACTCGAGCGCCCGGCGCATCAACATCGCCGTCGCCACCGGCCGCCCATCGTCGGTAATCGCCACGCAGCCGGCGTGTTTCAGCTCGGCGATGTCGGCCAGCTGCTGGCCGAGTTGACCGCGGGACACGGCGCCAATCGGGTAGACGCGCGCCAGGTTGGCTTCGGCGGCTTTCTTGAGGATGTATTCGGTGACGCCCGCGTTGTCGTTCACCGGCACGGTGTTCGGCATGCAGGCCACGGCTGTGAAGCCGCCGGCCACGGCCGCCGCCGTCCCGGTTGCCACGGTCTCCTTGTGCTCCTGTCCCGGCTCGCGCAGGTGCACGTGCATGTCGATGAGGCCCGGACAGACAATCAGGCCGCTCGGAATCTCCGTCACGACCATGTCGCTGTCAGCTGGCAGATCCCGGTCCACGCGTGCGATGCGATCGCCGTCGATCAGCACGTCGAATATGCCGTCGCGGCCGTTCGCGGGATCGACGACCCGGCCGCCTTTGAGTAAGCGTTTCGCCATATTGGGATCAGCCACGAAAAACACCAAAGCACGAAAAAGAAAGGTCCGGTTTCGTGTTTTCGTGCTTTCGTGGCAGCTCTAATCTGCCTCCGCCTCACCCGCCAACAGATACAGCACCGCCATCCGTACGGCCACGCCGTTGGCGACCTGCTCGAGAATTACCGAATAGGGACCATCGGCGACGTCCGACGCGATCTCCACGCCACGGTTCATCGGGCCTGGATGCATGATGATGACGTCGGGCTTGGCGCGGCCGACGCGCGCCGCGGTCATGCCGAAGGTATTGAAGTACTCGCGCAGCGACGGCACGAACGCGCCGTCCATGCGTTCCTGCTGAATCCTCAGCATCATGATCACGTCGGCCTCGGCGACGGCCTCGTCGACCGAGTTCGTCACATGCACGCCGAACCGCTCGAGCCCTGGCGGCACCAGCGTCGCGGGTCCGCACGTCCACACGTCGGCGCCCAGCGCGGTCAGCGACAGAATGTTCGACCGAAGCACGCGGCTGTGCGTCAGGTCGCCGACGATGGCCACCTTCAGGCCTTCGATGCGCTTCTTGTGCTCGCGGATGGTGAAGGCGTCGAGCAGCGCCTGCGTGGGATGCTCGTGCATCCCGTCGCCGGCATTGATGATGCGCGAGCGGCAGATGCGCGAGAGCAGATGTCCGGCGCCCGAGGACGGGTGGCGGAGCACGATCATGTCGGGCGCCATCGCCTCGATGTTCAACGCCGTGTCGGCGAGCGTCTCGCCTTTGAGCACGCTCGACGCCGCGACCGGCACGCTGAGCGTGTCGGCGCTGAGCCGCTTTTCGGCGATCTCGAACGACGTTCGGGTCCGCGTGCTGGGCTCGTAGAACAGGTTGACCACCGTCTTGCCGCGCAGCGTCGGCACTTTCTTGATCTCCCGCTGCCCGATTTCGCGCATCGCCTCGGCGGTTTCGAGCACCAGATAGATCTCGTCGCGCGTCAGGTCGCCGATGCCGAGGAGATCCTTTTTCATAAGCCGGGCTTGCACCAGTTGACACGTTTTTCACGGTGTGGTCGTGCAAGCACGGCTACTGGATCTCCACTTCGTCGCGGCCGTCCGTTTCCACGAGGTGGACCTGGACACTCTGCGTCAGAGACGTCGGCAGATTCTTGCCGACGTAGTCGGCTTTGATCGGCAGCTCGCGATGCCCGCGATCGACCAGGACCACGAGCTGTATGGCCTTCGGACGCCCGAACTCGATCAGCGCGTCGAGCGCCGCGCGGATCGTCCGCCCCGTGTACAGCACATCGTCCACGAGCAGGATCCTCTTGTCATCGATCGAGAACGGAATTTCCGTCCGCCGGACGAGCGGCTGCGCGCCGACCGCGAGGCGCATCAGGTCGTCGCGGTAGAGCGTGATGTCCAGCGCCCCGGTGGGCACGTCGGTCTTGTTGATCTCGCTGATCGCTTGAGCCAGACGTTTGGCGAGCGGCACGCCACGCGTACGGATGCCGACGAACGCCAGCTCCTCGACGCCGCGATTGCGCTCGAGGATCTCGTGCGCGATCCGCGCGAGGGAACGGCTGATGCGCTCCGCGTCCATCACGACGGGCACGAAGACACCTCGATTTGACGAGCAGGCGAATTGGCGGGGTGACTGAACGGCGGCAGGCGGAGTGACATCGGCACCTCTTCGCGTCCTCACCGGGACGCGTTAAAGAGAACGCAGGAATTATACAGGATCAGCGATCGTAGGTTGGGATGTACGAGATCGGATGATCTTGGGTGAATGCCTGCTGGAACAGATCGGTACGCGCGTAGCCGTCCATGTCGCGCCCAATCGGCAGTCCGAGGAAATACAGGATCGTCGGCGCGATGTCCACCACCGATGCGCGCTGCTGTTGGCGGCCACTCGCCACCGCGCTGCCGTACGCCAGCAGGAAACCGTCCGGTGCCGCTTCGTGCGTGCCGCTGATGTCGGGGTCGCCGATGAGCCGCTCGATCAATCGCTTGCCGGGTCCCAGCGGCTCCATGCCGAAACCCGACACGACGAGCAGGAGATCGTCCGGACCGAGCGCCGCCATCGCCCGTCCGATCGATTCATCGATCACGCTGTACTGACGGTCGAGCACGGCTCCGAGACCTTGACGCTCGCTTTCGCTGACGTCTCCAAACTCGGAGGGCGTCGCATAGCGCAGGAAGTAGTGCCCGATCGTGTCGAGGCTTTGATAGCGCGTCACCGTCACCTGCGCGGGGTGCGCCTGCGCCAGCGCGCGCGCGATCCGATCGTAGATGCGATCGATTCGAGCGGGCGTTTCCTGACGAGGATCCGCAGTCACCCGATCGCTGGTCGCAGCCGGCACGGCGAGCGCGCCTTCGGCAGTGCCGTTCTCCAAAGCCGCGCTGGCGGCGGCTCCCAACTCCGACGGATAAACCGTCCCCGGATCTTCCAGCCCCGGCTTGCCCAGCGCCGCCCGGTGATACGTGTCGCTGACGACATATCCCCGGACCGCCGGAGCGGGTTGCGTAAGCGGCCACGCGACGACGCCCACTGAGAAGCCGCTGGTGCCGAGAATGCTCCACAGCGTTCGCGTCTGGAATGTCGCCGACGAATGCGGCTGCTCGACCAGAAACCCGTACCGGACGAGCCGGTACGCAAAGCAATAGTCCGGCAGCAGCTGGATCGAACCGCGGCCGTTCGCCACTTGGTAGATGCCGGCGGAGCGGACGCCATTTTTCTGCGGCAGCTTCCCGGTCGCCACCGCCGCCCACACTGCTTCGGCCGACGTCGGATGGATGGTCGCGATGTGACGGACCGCTCCCACATCGAGAATCCGGCCGAAATTCGGCAGCCGGCCCTCGGCCGTCGCCCGCGTGATGAAGTCCAGCGAGGCCGCGTCGATGGCGAGGACGATGACCTTGGCGGTGGCTTCGCTGGACGCGACGTCCACGGGCGCGTCGATCGCTCTCGCTTCGAGGACGGGACGCGTCCCAGCGCCGCGGAGCACCAGCGGCAGCACGACGGAGCCGCCCGCGACCAGCACGAGCAACGCCGCCCAGACATTGCGGCGTTCCGGCGAGCGCTGCCGCAGCCACGCGACGACCAGGCACAGAATGGTGGTCACCGACATGACGATCACGCTGCGATACAGTGCCGTCCCGGTTTCCGGATCGAGCACGTTTCCGAACGTCGTCATGTTCCGCCACATCAGGGCCGCGCCGGCAATCGACGAGATGGCAGTGAGCCAGACCAGCGCGCCCACGCTGACCCATGCCGGCGAGAACACGAAGCGGGCGAGAAACTGACGCAGGAGAAGCAGCACGTAGAACACGACCGTCAACTGCACGCCGTAGAACAGACCGACAGTGACGATCAGCGGCACGAGCGCATCGAGCTGCAGAGGAATGGCGGGATTCAGGAGCAGGATCAACACGAGGACGTACGCAGTGGCCAGACACGCAGCCACCACCGAGTTGACGAGCATCCTGAGGTAACGCATGTAGTCGTTAGTCGATGGTCGATGGTCGTAAGTCGTTGGCGGGACCAACGACGAACGACTAACGACCAACGACCAACGACCAGTATACTGACCGCGTGCCGGTTGACGTGACGGCTGAAGTGATCGCGAATCGTCCGCTGTCACCTGCCTACAACGTGCTCACGCTCGCCGCGCCGGCGATTGCCGCGGCCTCCACACCTGGTCAGTTCGTCATGATCAAGCCGGGCACCGGCTTCGATCCGCTCCTCCGCCGGCCGTTCTCCGTGTTCGAGATCATCCGCGACAGCCAGGGCACGGCGACGGCGATCACGATCCTCAGCAAGCGGATCGGTCCGTCGACATCGCTGATCTACGATGCGCGTCCGGGCCAGCACATGGCGTGCCTCGGTCCGCTCGGACGGCCATTTTCAGTGGTCGATCCCCCGACTGATGCGTGGATGGTCGCAGGCGGCGTGGGACTGGCGCCGTTTGCGACGCTCTCAGAGGCGCTCCGTTCGCGTGGCGTGACGACGACGCTGTTCTATGGCGCGCGCAGCGGCGCCGAGCTGTTCCATCTTGATTTCTTTCGCGACCGAGGCGTCGAACTGGTGTTGGCTACCGAAGACGGCAGCCTCGGCGAACACGGACGCATTGTCGCGCCGCTCGAACGCGCGCTCGCGTCGAGATCGTCATCGGCGCCGGTGATGGTCTACGCGTGCGGACCTGAGGGCATGCTGGCGGCGACGGCGCGCACGGCGATGCGGTACGGCCGCCCCTGTCAGGTGTCGGTCGAGCGCGTCATGGGATGCGGCCTCGGCGGCTGCTACAGCTGCGTCGTCCCGATGCGCGGCGACGATGGGCGGATGCATCACGTACGATCGTGTCTCGCCGGTCCGGTTTTGGCGGCAGATCAAGTTGTGTGGTGACAAAAACCCGTCGGGGACATTTCAGAGTTCAGAGTTCAGACTTCAGATTGATTTCTGATTCACAGAGCTCAGAATGCGGGGGCGATTGCGGGATGAATTCAGCGAATTCTGAAATCAATCTGAACTCTGAAATCTGAACTCTGAACTCTGAACTCTGAACTGCATGGACCTCACGACGCGCATCGGGTCGCTGACGCTCAAGAATCCGCTCATCGCGGCCAGCGGCTGCTTCGGGTACGGCGTCGAGTATGCCGACGTCGTGGACCTCTCTGCTCTCGGCGCGATCGTCGTCAAGGGACTGTTTCTCAGCGAGCGCGAAGGGCATCCCGCGCCGCGAATCGTCGAGACGCCTGCCGGTATGCTCAACGCCATCGGCCTGCAGGGGATCGGCGTGCATCGGTTCGTCGACGAGAAGCTGCCGGAACTGCGCGCCCGCGGGGCAACGGTCATCGTCAACGTCTGCGGAACGACGCTCGATGAGTACGTGGAAGTGTCGCGGATCCTGTCGGACGCCGATGGCGTCGCGGCCATCGAGCTGAACATCTCGTGTCCGAACATCAAGGAAGGCGGCATTCAGTTCGGCTGCAGTCTGAACGGCACGTTCGACGTCGTCAGCGCGGTCCGGCGGGTCACGCGGCTGCCGGTGATTCCCAAGCTGACGCCGAACGTGACCGACGTCGCCTCGTTCGCGCGCGCGGCCGAGGATGCCGGGGCGGACGGGGTGTCGCTGGTCAACACGTTTCTGGCCATGGTGATTGACGTCGAAACGCGGCGCCCGAAGATCTCGAACATTGTCGGCGGCCTGAGCGGCCCGGCGATCCGTCCGATCGCCGTCCGCATGGTGTACGAGTGCCGGCAGGTCGTGAAGATCCCCATCCTCGGGATGGGTGGTATCGCGGACGCGCGCGACGCGATCGAGTTCATGATTGCCGGCGCGGATGCCGTGCAGGTCGGCACGGCCAACTTCGTCGATCCCTACATCTGGCCGAAGCTGCTGGACGGCCTCTCCGACTATTTGAGACGGCACCACATTGCCCGGGTTGCCGACCTCGTCGGCACCATCGATACGCGGGCGCAGGACCAGGAATGGATCAGCTCTTAGTCGCCTTGGACGTCGATACCGCCGCACAGGCGCGCGCGCTCGCCGATCGACTCCGAGGCGTGGTCGGCGGGTTCAAGATCGGGAGCCGGCTGTTCACGAGCGAGGGACCGGCGCTGGCCACAGAGCTCGCGGCCCGCGGCGACCGCGTCTTTCTCGATCTGAAGTTCCACGACATCCCCACGACCGTCGCGGGCGCGGTGCGCGCAGCGACGCGCCTCGGTGTCTGGATGGTGAACGTCCACGCGTCCGGCGGCGGCGACATGATGCGCGCCGCGCGCGAAGCTGCGGCCGAGGAAGCGGCGCGGCGGTCGAGCCGCCCGCCGCTCGTCATCGCGGTCACGATGCTGACCAGCTTGAGCGAGGCAGCGCTGCCCGAGCTCGGCGTCACGGCCGGGATCGCCGATCAGGTGGAGCGGCTCGCACGGCTGGCCCAAGCTTCCGGCCTCGACGGCGTTGTGGCATCGCCGCAGGAGATCGAGATCATTCGCCGCCGCTGTGGGAGCTCGTTCGCGATCGTCACGCCCGGAATCCGGGACGCGGGCGGTCACGACGATCAGCGCCGCACCATGACCGCCGCAGACGCGATTGCCGCCGGCGCTACGTATCTCGTCGTCGGGCGACCCATCGTTGCCGCGCCCGATCCGCGCGAAGCCGCCGACCGCATCGCGCACGCGTGCGGCGCGACCCGCGCGACATGATCGCGCTCACGCTCTATTCCCGGCCCGGCTGCCATCTCTGCGACGACATGAAAGCGGTGATCGCCCGAGTGTCGCGCGACCTGCCACTCCCGATCGCACTCGAGGAAATCGATATTTCGACCGACGCGGATCTCGAGACGCGCTACGGCGTCGAGATTCCTGTGCTGCTGATGAACGGGAAGAAGGTGGCGAAGTATCGGGTGACGGAGACGGAGCTTACGCGGATGCTGACACGCGACATGGCTGATCGCTAATGGCTAAAGGGCGGGGTTAACCCTGGGTTAACCCCGATGTTTAGCCATCAGCCCTCAGCCATGAGCCATGAGCCATGACACGGACTGATTACTTTGCCGTAATCACAAAGTGTCCGCGGCGGTTTTGCGACCAGCAGGACTCGGCTTCCTCGCTGCAGGCCGGCGACTCCTTGCCTTTGCTGACGACCGTTATCCGGCCCGCCGGCACGCCGAGGCTCACCAGGTAGTCCTTCACGGCCGTTGCGCGCCGCGATCCGAGGCCGAGGTTGTATTCCGCGCTGCCGCGCGAGTCGCAGTGGCCTTCGACGGTGACCTGCGTGCTGGTCCACCGCTTCATCCAGTCGGCGTCCTTCTGGAGCCGCGGGCGCGAGTCGTCGCGGATGCTCGACTGATCGAGATCGAAGAAAACGTCGTCGAGCGGCCGCTCGGAGTTCAGCTGTTCGAGCGACTTGCGCGCGAAGATTTCTTCCTCGGTTAACGGCGGCGGTGTCGGGGTCGGAGCCGGCGGCGGCGGCGGTGGTGGTGGTGGCGGCGGCGCGGGCGCAGCAGGCGGCGGCGCGGGCGGCGGCGCGGGCACGGCGGCGGGAGCTTTCTTGCCGCAGGCTGCGGCTGAGATGGCAACGGCCGAGAAGAGTGCAACAGTCAAGAAGAGGCGGCGGGCGCGCGTCATCATGTGCTCCTAGTGGGTCGGAGTTTACTAGATCACGCAGTGTCATGCACGAGCTTCAGCTGGACACGATAGAATCCGCGCGGTGGAGCACTTGCTGCGCGCCACCGCGCGCGCCGAGGCGCGTCATTTCTGGTTTCGCGGCTTCCGCGCGTTCGTCACGCCCCTCCTCCGGCACGCCACCGCCGATCGTTCGAATCCACGGATTCTGGATTGCGGCTGCGGCACCGGCGCGAATCTCGCGCTGCTCGGCCGGTTTGGAACCGCATTCGGGTTCGACTTGTCCGCGGCAGGCCTTTCGATCGGCCGCGAGATGGGACGAGTACGCCTGGCGCGCGCCAGCGTGGCGGCGGCGCCGTTTCCAGCCGGCGCGTTCGACGTTGTGACGTCGTTCGATGTGTTGTACTCGCTCGAGGATGCAGATGAGCGGGCCGCGCTGGCGGAGATGCATCGGATGTTGAAGCCCGGAGGCTTCGCCATCATCAATGTCGCCGCGATGGACGCACTGCGAGGCGACCACTCCGGTACTGAGCCACGAGATTCGCCGGTACAGCCGGACGATGCTTGGCGAACGCCTTGGCGCCGCGGGCTTCAACGTCGTGCGCATCACCTACACGAATTTCACGCTGCTGCCGCCGCTCCTGGCCGCGCGCGCGCTGCAGCGCAGGCGCGGGCTTCGGAACGAAGCCGACGCGAAGCAGGAAATCTCGGTTCCACCCGCGCCGGTGAACGCGGTACTGACGGGACTGCTGCTCGCCGAGAGCCTCTGGATCCGCTGGCTCGACGCGCCCGCCGGGAGCTCGTTACTGTGTCTCGCGAGAAAGCCGCTCGGCTGAAGCCTCGCGCTCCAACGCAGCACACCGGAGGTGACGGAGTCAACGGTTCAACACGGAGCAACGAAGCAACGGAGAAAAAACGGAGAAGACAGCGTGCGGTCAGGTTCGATCGTCTCCGTTCCTCCGTTCCTCCGTTGTGATTCCGTTCCCTCCGTCCCCTCCGTCCCCCTCCGGCGAGCGATCACGAGACCGGCCGCACCTCGCACTTGAAAATCCGCAGTCCAAGGTGGCGTCGGTCCTGGCTGCCGCGGGTGCGGTCGGCGGGCTGAAACACCTGATCGGTCTCGAGTGTCACCACTTGGATGCCGTCGGGGACTGGCAGGTCCAGGGCAAAGTCGGACGTGAGCACGTCATCGAAGATCACGCGATCACCGGCGCGAGCTGTGAGCCGCGAGCCGCGCGAGAAGTAGGTCGTTGGGTCTTCGCCCTCGATGCGCAGCGTCAACCGCGGCGTCGGCATCGCGAACCGCAGCTCGCCTCGCTCGCTGAGCCACCGCCACCGCGCGCCCGTGCGCGGATTGAACTCTTGTTCCTGCCAGCCGGCCCCGTACGCGAAGATCGCCCGCGAGGCCGCCACGTCGAATTGCTCAATCGCGACGCGTGTCTCCGGGGACGCGCGCATCACCAGGCGCACGTAGTCCTGCGTCGGCGGCAGCTCGAACGTCGAGAGCGGGAAGATATGAAAGAACGCTCCGGGCGGCGCCGTAAACGGCGGAAAGAGCGGCTGGATCGTGCCCGGCGCGCCGATCATGATCGTGGACGGTGTCGGCGAGAAGTTGCGTCCGCCAACGATCATCGCCCCGCCCGCCACCCGGCGAGACAGCCACATGGCGATTGGCGCAATTGATGGCCCGCGCCCATCGGCCTCGGCGATACCGGCGGCTTCGGGCGTGAGCGCCCACCCTTCGCCCACGAACCAATCAGGCGCCTCGACGCGATAGAAATCCATCTCGTCGGGCCGCGCGCCGCCGATGAGGACCTTGTGGGGCAGCGACCAGCGGTAGCGCGTGGGCTCGCCGTGCTGCACCAGATCGATCATCGTCCGCCTCGGATCGACGAAGAACCAGACAGGGGCGACGCCGCCGCCGGCCCAGTACTTCACCGCCTCGAGCCACTCATGCTGCGGCGGCGCCGGCAACAGCTGCGCGATCTCCGGCAGCGAGTCGCCGGCCCAGATGATGGGGCGCCTGAAGTCGAACGCCTGCTTCCGATCCATCGCCACCACCGGCAATCCGCGGCCGGCCGCGACGCCAGGCAGGTCATCCAGCAGGCGGAAGGCGGGCGCCTTCTCTCGCGCAACGGCGGCGACCGACGTGCCGCCCGTGTGGGCGCTGACAATGGCGACTGCAGCGGCAACGATCAGACCGGCTCGCCACGGCAGCACCTTCGCACCGGCAATCGCGAAAAACGCCACCGGGATCACCAGCGGCAGCGCATACCGGCTGGTGAACGTCTCCTGGAACAGCAGATCGAAGACGAAGTACGGGCCGAACGCGGCGACGAGCGTGATCAGCGACGAGAACGCGCGCGCGGCCATCACCAGGAAGCCAACGGCCGCCAGGAGCAACACGGTGATGGCGATCGGCCACGTGGCCCATGGCGCAACCAACGCGTAGTACAACGCGTCCGCGACGTCGCGCGCGCTGTGATGCGTCAACAGAATCTGGATGTTCGTAACGTCAGCCGAGCCCTGGAATGCCAGCGCATCCCAGTAGGCTCGCGGTCCACCGGAGATCGCCACGAGCGGGATGAACCACACCAGGACGCCGACCGTGAAAGCGAGCAAGACGACGCCAAGTTGCAGCGCGACCTTTCCAAGGACGCGTACGCGATCGCGGCCCTCGAAGGACCGCGCGACAACCACGAACAGCAACAACGGCACCGTCAGCCACGCCACCTGCGACCGCAACCCGGTGGCCAGCGCGGCGCACACAACGGCAACGTACAACTGCCGCGGCGTAGCCGCCGCGAGCGTCAGCACCTGAACGCCGATCGCCGCCGCCAGGCCGGGCAGGTCGCTCAGCGGCCGCGCCGCGGTAAACCAATAGAGCGGCGACGTCACCGCAACGGCGGTCGCGGCACAGGCCCATTCGATGGACTCGCCAGCGAAGATTCGGCGAGCGAGCGCCGCAACCGCGACGACGCCCAGCGCGCCGGCAATCATGCTGAACACGGCGAGCGCCGCCAGCTCGGAGCCGACGACCGCGCGAATCCCCTTCGCAATCAGGATGTAGAGCGGATAGCCGGGCGGATGCGGCTGATGCTGAGAGACGTCGTAGTCGCGCACGCCCAACGCGAAATTGACCGAATCGAGATCCTCGAGGGATTGGGGAACGTACGGAAGATGAAACGCGAGAAAAACGAGCGCCAAACCGAAGGGAAACCAGACCCGCCACACTCGCTCATGGTTCGACAAGCTCACCATGAGCGTCACCCCTCCACGCTCGTCCTGAGCCTGTCGACCAGCCTCCGCGCTTCGCGCTGCGGCGGTCCGCCGTAGCCTCGGCGAAGGCGGAAGGACGAGCTCGTGTTCACTCGGGTCGGAGCAACAGACCTTCGTTCAAGCTGCCGGTGCGGTAGCCCTGCAGATCGAGGCTGACGTAGCGATATCCGAGCGCCTTGAGCGCGCGGACGATCGAGGCCGAAAGCTCCGGATCGAGCGCGCGCGCCATCTCGTCTCGCGCGATCTCGATGCGCGCGACCTCGTCGTGATGCCGGACGCGAAACACGCGAAACCCGAGGTTGCGCAGCGCTTCTTCGGCCTGTTCGATCGTGCGCAGTTTTTCGTCGGTCACTTCATGCAGATACGGAATACGCGACGAGAGGCACGCCGATGCAGGCTCGTCCCAGGTAGGCAGTCCAGCGCGGCGCGACAGCTCGCGGATTTCCGTCTTTCCCAATTCGACTTCGTCGAGCGGGCTGCGAACGCCGAACTCGCGCGCGGCCTGCCGGCCCGGACGATAGTCGCCCCGATCGTCGGCATTGTTGCCGTCGACAACGACTGCATCGCGCTCGCCCGCGATCCGGCTCAGATGCGTGTAGAGCTCGCGCTTGCAGAAGTAGCAGCGGTTCGCCGGGTTGGCGCGATACTCCGCCACGTCGATCTCATGGGTCTGGATGATTTCGTGGCGCAGGCCGAAGTCGTGCGCGATCTGCATCGCCAGGCGGCGCTGGCGCTCGGGGTAGCTCGGGCTGTCGGCGGTGACGGCGATGGCACGGTCGCCGAGCGTCCGCGCCGCGACGTACGCCAGGTACGCGCTGTCGACTCCCCCGCTGTAGGCGACGATGACCGAGCCGAGGGACGCGAGCGTTTCACCAAGCGCCGTCTCCTTCTCGATCACTCCTCCCAATCCTTGTCCTCCTCTTCCTCGTCCTCGTCGTCATCTTCACCGTCGTCGTCGTCCTCGTCGCTCATCGTCGTCGTCATCGTCGTCCTCGTCTTCATCCGGCGCGACGTCGAGCTCGAGCGGAGACATGCCGATGACCTCGAGATTCGAACCGCACTCCGGGCAGCTCAATTTATCGCCTTTGTCGACGTCGAATTCATCGACTTCGATTTCGGCGTCACACTCGGGACAGGTGGCCATACGCGCTCCGATCGCTTAGAATCCCGCCGCCCGGGCGCGGATGAATCGCGAGTGAGTAGCCGATTCGTCGAATGGCGAGCACCTCGGTCGAATCCAAAACGGTTCTCATCGCGGACGACAACGCGGTCGTGCGCGATCGATTTCGCGCCGCTGTCGAACAGTCGGGCCACCGAGCCATCGACGCGACCAGCGCCGCCGACCTGCTCGCCCGGGTCCGCTCCAGACGCAGTGCGCTCGATCTGATCGTCCTCGATCTCCAGTTGCCGCAGCGCCCGGCGTAGAGCTCGTGCGGTCGCTCCGGCAGCTCGACGCCGGCCGTGTGCCGATCCTCGTGTTCAGCGGCTCGATTGCAAGCGCCGAGGACGTGCGCGAACTGGCGGGGCTCGGCGTGGTCGGCTACATCAACGAATTCAGCGCTCTCCAGAACATCGTGCCGTCGCTGGCGCCGCATCTGTTCCCCGATCGTTTCAATCGCCGGGGCGCTCCGCGCGTCGTGCTCGGCATTTCGCTGCAATACCGTTTCGGCAACACGCTGGCCGCCGCCTCGACCCTCAACCTGAGTCGCGGCGGCATCGCGATTCGCACGTCGAGTCCGCTCGAGACCGGCGCCAAGATCAAGGTGCGCTTCCGCATGCCCGGTTCGCAGCACGACATCGACGCCGAGGGCCACGTCGCCTGGCACGATCGGCGGGTCGGCATGGGGATTCAGTTCGAAACGGTCGAGCCTGCAAGCCAGGCCCTGATCGATCACTTCGTGGACGCGCACTTCTTCTCCAACAAGAAATCGTAGAAACGGCTACAGTCGAGTAACTGGAGGTCCGCGTGGACGCATCCGACGTGGGTGTGGTGTGGCGGCTGGTGGGCGTCCTGGCGCTCGTCTTCGCCAACGGGTTCTTCGTCGCCGCCGAGTTCTCAATCGTGACGGTGCGCAAGACGCGGATCGATCAGCTGATCGCCGAAGGGCATCGGTCCGCCCGGGCGGTCCGCCGCGCCGTCACCGCGCCGGATGCGTACATCGCGGCGACGCAGCTCGGGATCACCATGGCGAGCATCGGTCTGGGATGGGTTGCCGAGCCGGCCCTGGCGCAGATGATCCAGCCGCTCGTCGCCTTCGTGCCCGCGCAGATCGCCGAGACCACGGCGCACACCATCGCCGTGGCGATCGCGTTCGCAATCGTGACGGCCCTCCACATCGTGCTCGGCGAGCTGGCGCCCAAGACCATCGCCCTGGAAAAAGCGGAAGCCACCGCGCTGGTCGTGGTGAGACCGACTGAACTGTTCATGAAGGCGTTCTGGCCGTTCATCCGGCTGCTGAACGGAACCGGCCGGGCAGTCGTCAACCTGCTGGGCCTGCGCAGCCAGGGCGGCCATGCGCTGGTGCACTCCGAAGAAGAGCTGAAGATGCTCGTCACCGCCAGTCAGGAAGCGGGCGTGCTCGAGGAGCAGGAAGAGCAGATGCTGCACCGCGTCTTCGGCTTCGCCGATCTCACCGCCGGTCAGGTGATGATTCCGCGCACCGAGCTCGTCGCGGTGGCGGCTGACACACCGGTCCGCGATCTCATCGCCAAGATCGCGCTCGGTCACCACACCCGGCTGCCCGTCTACCGCAACGATCTCGACGATGTCGTGGGCACGCTGCATGTGACGGATCTGCTGACGTGCGCTGGCGACGGCGGACGGTGCCGCGACCGCGGGATCGCTCGCGCGAGAAGTGCTGACCGTGCCGGAAACGCTCGGCGCCGACGACCTGCTGGCCGAGATGCGCCGGCGGCGCGTACGCGAAGCGATTGCCATCGACGAGTACGGCGGCACTGCCGGTCTCGTCACCTTCGAATCGCTCATGGAACGCATCGTCGGCGAAATCCCTGGTGACGCCGACGGCTCGGCTCGCATCAAGCGGCGGCCCGACGGTTCGTGCGACATCGACGGGCTGACGCTGGTCGCCGACGTGAATACCCAATTCGGCCTGCACATCGACGCGGAGATCTACACAACGGTGGGCGGGTATGTACTTGGCCGTCTGGGCCGGCGCGCGCGGGTCGGCGACACCATCGACGTCGAGGGCCGCACGATGCGCGTGGAGGCGGTCGACGGGCTCAGAGTGTCCAAGGTCTGGCTGTCGAAGCCGTCCAAACGCAGTGCAGCCGAGGTCCCAGACTCAAAGGAAACAACCGAGCGCTCCTAGCGGCGAGCTCGAGCGTCAATCTGCGCGCAGGAGTCTGAGCGCGTTGGCGATCACGATGACCGAGGCGCCTGTGTCGGCGACGATCGCCATCCACAGTGTCGCCACGCCCGCCACGGCGGCGACGACGAACGCGGCTTTCATCACGATCGAAATCGCAAGGTTCGCCTTGATGTTCCGGACGGTCGCGCGGCTCAGGCGAAACGTGTAGGGGATCTTCAGCAGCTCGTCGGCCATCAGCGCGACGTCGGCGGTTTCGAGCGCGGCCGCGCTGCCCGCCGCGCCCATCGCGATGCCGACGTCAGCCGTGGCCAGCGCCGGCGCGTCGTTCACGCCGTCGCCGACCATCGCGACCGAACCATAGCGTACGGCGCAGCTCTTCGACCGCGGCCACCTTGTCCTCCGGCAGGAGCTCGGCCCGCCAGTCGTCGATCCCGAGCTGCCTGGCCACGACCTCGGCGGTTCCGCGGCTGTCGCCGGTCAACATCACGACGCGCTGGATGCCGTGCTGCCGCAGCATCTCCACGGCGTCGTGCCCGCTTTCGCGCGCGCGGTCGGCGATCATGATGATGCCGATCGGCTGCTCGTCGCGCGCGACGAGCACAGCCGTTCCCCCCGATGCGCTCGACGCTTCCATGCGCTCGTGCAGCGCAGGCGAGCACAGACCCCGCTCCTCGAACAGCCGATGGTTGCCGAGCACGACGCGAGCGCCGCCGACCAGCCCTTCCGTTCCCAGACCCGACATGGCCGCAACGTTCTGGGCCGGTGCTGCCGACACGCCGGTCGAGTCGGCGTGTGCCAGAATGGCGTGCGCGATCGGATGCGACGAGCGCCGCTCCACAGAGGCAGCCAGCGCCAGACAGACGAGGCCGCCGCGCCGTTGAGCGGCACGATGTCGACGACGTGCGGGGTGCCGTACGTCAACGTTCCCGTCTTGTCGAAGGCGACACATCGCACCTCGCTCGTGCGCTCGAGGTGCACACCGCCCTTGATGAGCACGCCCTTTCGCGCCGCGCCGGCCAGTGCGGCGACCACCGACACCGGCGTCGAGATCACCAGCGCGCACGGGCACGAAACGACCAGCAGCACAAGGGCCCGGTACACGCTGTCGTGCCACGTCATGTAGGTCCAGCTGAAGCCGGACCCCACGTACGGAAGGACGGAATCAGCGGCGGCACGATCGCCACGATCAGCGCGAGGACGATCACCGCAGGCGTATACACGCGCGCAAATCGCTCGACGAGCGCCTGAGCAGGTGCGCGCTGCGCCTGTGCGCGCTCGACCAGGTGGATGATCCGGGCGAGCGTCGTGTCGCGGCGCAGGCGCGTCACCCGCACCTCGAGCGCGCCGCGGCCGTTGATCGTGCCGGCAAAGACGTCGTCGCCGCAGTTCTTGTCCACCGGCAGCGATTCACCTGTGATCGGCGCCTGATTGACGAAGCTCTGCCCTGCCACCACCTCGCCGTCGAGCGGGATCTTGTCGCCGGGACGGATCACGATCACCGCGCCCGGCGCAATGCGTTCGACATCGACGCTGCGCTCGGTCGTCCCGTCGCGAACGAGCGCCTCGCCCGGCGTCAAATCCATCAGCGCGCGAATCGCGTTCCGCGCGCGATCGAGCGTGCGGGCTTCGAGCATCTGGGCGACCGCGAAGAGGAACACGACCGCCGCCGCCTCGGACAGCTGACCGAGCGCAACTGCGCCGCTCGCCGCGATCAGCATCAGCACGTTGATGTCGAGCGAACGAACCTTGAGGGCATGCCAGGCGCGTCGCGCCGGGATCGGCAACGCCACCGCGAACGACAGCGCGAACACCCAGCGCGGCCCACGTGGCACCCAGGGCGTCGACCAGCCAGGCCGGCGCCCAGCAGCAGCTCCAGAACCAATCACCGCCCACTGCCGGCGCTTCAGAGAACCCTCGCCGATGGCAATCGGCTCTTCGTGCTCGAGCCAGGCGCGCATCCCGGTGTCGGCAACAGCGTCGGCAATGGCACCCGCCGACAGCTTCGCGGCGTCGTACTTGACGTGCAGGCGCTGGCCGAGCAGATCGGCCGAGAAATCCTCGAGCCCGGCCAGGTGTTTGAAACGCCGCTCGAGCATCGCGACTTCCTCGCGGCAGTCCATGCCTTCGATCTTGAAGGTCGACTCGGCGTGCAGCTCGCACACGGTGCAGGTGGGGGTCACTGCCGCTCCTGCACGTGCTCGAGCGCCTGCGCGAGCAGCCTCACGACATGTTGATCGTCGAGCGTGTAGAAGATTTGCCGCCCGTTGCGGCGGGTGCGGACGATGCGGGCGTTGCGCAGCAGTCGAAGCTGGTGCGACACGGCCGACTCGCTCAAGCCTACGCACTTGGCGATGTCGAAGACGCACAGCTCGGCCCGGGACAGCTCATCCAGGATCCGCACGCGCGTCGTATCGCCGAGGACTTTGAACGTGTCAGCGAGCGCGGCCGCCGACGTGTCGCTCAGCGCACTCTTGGACATGTATGCATATATGAGCAGATGCTCATATATGCAGTATACAACACGTTACAACGAAGCCGCCGACGCGATGGCCTTCTCGTAGTCAGGCTCGTTGCGCGCATCCTCCAGTACCTCGCGGTACCGGACGACCCCGTCCTTATCGATGACGAAGACCGCGCGCTTGGCAATCCCCTTCAACCCGATCATGTCCTCGTTGAAGACGCCGTAGTCGCGAATCGTCTGCTTGTTGAAATCGCTGAGCAGCTGGAATTGGAGGTTCTGCTCATCGTGAAACGGCTTCAACGCGAAGAATGTGTCCACGCTGATGCCCAGCACCGTCGCGTGAGCCGTGGCGAGACGCTCGAAGGAATCACGAAACGTGCAAAGCTCCCTGGTGCACACGGAGCTGAACGCGGCCGGGAAAAAGGCGAGCAGGACCGGGCCGCCCCGAAGGTCCCGGAGCGTGACCTTTTGCCGGTCCTGGTTCATCAGCGTGAAGTCCGGAGCCGTCATTCCGACGTCGATAGACATAGCCTCTCCAACGGAGCCCCGGGGCCGAGCCAACCAGGGCCCCCTACGTTTTTTCCGGCCGTTCGGTTAGGATTTTGGGTTGGTTCACGTCCCGAAGCTTCGCTTCGTGACTAGGCGGCCGCGTCGCGGCCGCAGCTAAGACAGCTTCTAACGCCTCACGATTCGCGTATTGTGTCAGGACCATTGGCTTTAGAAGATGTCTAAGGAGCGATGTTGTGATTGAGGTTCAGCACCTCACGAAGCGATACGGCCGCGTGACCGCGGTGGACGATATCAGTTTTCGTGTTGAGCGCGGCGAAATCCTCGGCTTTCTGGGGCCAAACGGCGCCGGCAAGACGACGACGATGCGGATTCTGACGGGCTACATGCCGGCCACCGAAGGCAAGGCCATCGTGGCGGGGTTCGACGTGTTCGAGCAGCCGATCGAGGCCAAGCGCCGCACGGGGTACCTGCCGGAGACGCCGCCGCTCTATCCCGACATGACCGTCCTCGAGTACCTGGACTTCGTCGCGAAGATCAAAGGCGTGCCGTCGGCGGGCCGCCGCGACCGCGTCCGCGCCGCCATGGATCGGACGCGGATTGCGGACATGGCGAACCGCTTGTGCTCGAAGCTGTCGAAAGGCTATCGCCAGCGTGTCGGCCTGGCGCAGGCGCTCATTCACAACCCGGACGTGTTGATTCTCGACGAGCCGACGGCCGGCCTCGATCCGAAGCAGATCATCGAGACGCGGGAGCTCATCAAAGAACTGGCCGGCGATCATACGGTCATCCTGAGCACGCACATCCTTCCCGAGGTCTCGCAGACGTGCCAGCGCGTCGTCATCATCAACAAGGGCAAGGTCGTCGCGATCGACACGCCCCACAATCTCACCTCCCGGCTGCGTGGGAACGAAACGATGTACGTGCAGGTGGACGCCAGCGGCGCGAACGCGGAGGACGTGCTCCGCGGACTGCCGGGCGTGACGCGCGTCGCGCCGGCCGACAGCCGCGACAGCGTCGTGGGCTACGAGGTCGACAGCGAGCACGGGCAGGACGTGCGCCGCGAACTGGCGCGCGCCGTCGTGTCGAACGGGTGGGGCCTGCTCGAGCTCCGGCCGATGCGCATGAGTCTCGAGGAGATCTTCCTCTCGCTGACAACCGACGAAGCGGCGGCGGCCGCGGCCGGAGATGCAGCGCCTGCAACAACCCCCGAAGGAGACGCGGTCAATGCGTAACATCCTGGCGATCGCCAGCAAAGAGCTGAAGTCGTACTTCTCCGGGCCCATCGCCTACATCGCGATCGGGCTGTGGGCGCTGCTCTACGGCTATTTCTTCGTCGCCATCCTGCAGTTCTTCGTGCGCAACAGCATGCAGATGGGCCAGATGGGCATGGGCGGACCGCCGTCGATGAACGTGAACCAGCAGCTCATTCGCCCGCTGCTGCAGAACGTGACCATCATGATCCTCTTCGTCATGCCGATGGTGACGATGAGAACGTACTCGGAGGAAAAGCGGTCGGGCACGATCGAGCTGCTGCTCACCTCGCCGCTCACCGACTTTCAGATCATCATGGGGAAATTCCTCGGCGCGATGGCGCTCTACGGCGTGATGCTGCTCGTGACCACGCTCCACATCGGCTTGCTGTTCATCTACGGCAACCCCGAGTGGAAGCCGATCGTCACCGCGTATCTGGGCCTGTTCCTCCTCGGCGGGTGCTTCATCAGCCTGGGACTCCTCATCTCGAGCCTGACAAAAAATCAGATCGTGGCCGGCATGGTGACGTTCGCGGTCTTCCTGCTGTTGTGGATCATCACGTGGATCGGCAGCTTCTCGGGTCCCACGGTCGATCAGTTGACGCAGTACCTCTCGATCATCGATCACCTCGACGACTTCTCGAAGGGCGTCCTCGACACGAAGCATCTCATCTACTACATCAGCTTCATTACGTTCGGCTTGTTTCTTACCGCAAAGTCCGTGGACAGCGAGAGGTGGAGAGGATAGCAATCAAGAACGCCAAGACCGCGAAGCACGCAAAGAAAACCAACCTTTGCGGTCTTTGCGAGCTTAGCGTTCCTGAAAGTGGAACAGTATGGTGAATCGCATTCTTAGCATCGTCGGTTGGATCGGTACCGGCCTCGTCGTCGTCGCCGTCGGGATCCGCTTCTGGTACCCGGCAAAGGAGCAGTGGGCCTTCTACCTGGCGTGGGCCGGGCTCGTCTGCGTCCTGGCGTACTCGCTCTCGCAGTGGCGCGAGGTCACGAAGGTGTTCTCGCGACGCCAGGCGCGCTACGGCACGCTGGCGGCAACGAGCATCCTCGTCGTGCTGGGGATTCTCGTCGCCATCAACTACATCGGCGCCAAGCAGAACAAGCGGTGGGACCTCACCGCGAACAAGCAGTTCAGCCTGGCGGATCAGAGCCGCAACGTCCTGGCGAAGCTCGATGCGCCGCTGCAGATCCAGGTGTTCGCGCAGGAGCCCGAGTTTCCGCGCTACCAGGACAAGATGAAGGAATACGAGTACGCGTCGAAGAAGATCGCGACGGAGTACATCGATCCCGACAAGAAGCCGACTGTCGCCAAGCAGAACCAGATTCAGCAGTACGGCACCATCGTCTTCAACTACAAGGGGCGCACGGAACGCGTGACGTCCGACACCGAGCAGGACATCACCACCGGCATCATCAAGGTCGTCACCGGGCAGCAGAAGAAGGTGTACTTCTCGCAGGGACACGGCGAGAAGGACAACGGCTCGGCGGAGCGCGACGGGTACAACGGCATCGCCGGCGCGCTCGGCCGCGAAAACTACACCGTCGACAAGCTCGTCATCGCGCAGCAGGGCGCGGTGCCGGACGATGCGGCGGTCGTCATCGTGGCGGGGCCACGAACTGATTTCTTCCAGCAGGAAGTCGACGCGCTCAAAACCTATCTGGGCAAGGGCGGCAAACTGCTGCTCGAGCTTGATCCGCCGGACAAACCCGACAGCCCGCCGCTGACGAATCTCATCGCACTGGCGCACGACTGGGGCATGGACATCGGGAACGACGTCGTCGTCGACGTGAGCGGCATGGGACGCCTGATAGGCACCGACGTGTCGGTTCCCGTGGCTGCGACCTATCCGTCGCACGCCATCACGCAGCGCTTCAACTTCCTGACGGCGTACCCGCTGGCCCGGTCGGTCACGATCGTCAGCGGAGGCGTCGGCGGACATACTGCGCAGAGCTTCATCGAGACGAGCCCGCGAAGCTGGGCCGAAACCGACATCAAGGCGCTGAGCGCGAGCGGGCAAGTGGCGATGGACGAGGCCAAGGGCGACAAGAAGGGCCCGGTGTCGATTGCCGGCGCCGTCTCGGCGCCGGTGACGGCCCCGGACGCCAAACAAGCAGAGGCGGCGGATGCGCCCAAGCCGGAGACCCGCGTCGTCGTGATCGGCGACTCCGACTTCGCGGCGAATTCAGGCCTCGGCATTCAAGGCAACCGCGACCTCTTCATGAACATCGTCGGCTGGCTTTCGCAGCAGGAGAATCTGATCTCCATCCGGCCGAAGGAAGCCGACGATCGCCGCATCACGCTGACGGCGACCCAGCAGTCGAACATCGTCTGGCTGTCGCTCCTGATCATCCCCGCCTGCATTTTCGGTACGGGTGTTTACACCTGGTGGCGGAGGCGGTAGCGGATTTCAGAATTCAGATTTCAGATTTCAGATTGATTTCAGATTTCCGATTTCATGAATACGAGTAGACGAACATGCGCGGATTGAAGTCTACGCTCGCTCTCGTCGTCGTCCTCGGCGGCCTCGGGGCCTACATCTACTTCGTCACCTGGAAGCAGCCAGCGGGCAGCGACACCGGCAAGAAGCAGGAGAAGGTGTTCACGGCGCTCGAGGCCGACAAGATCGAAGAGATCAAGGTCAGCTTGGCCAGCGGCGAGGCGACGTCGCTCAAGAAAGACAACGGCGCGTGGCAGATGACGCAGCCGATTGCGGTCAAGGCCGACGACACCGAAGTGTCCGGCGTCACGTCGGCGCTGTCGTCGGTTGAAATGACGCGCGTCATCGACGAGAACCCGACCAACCTCGTCGACTACGGGCTCTCTAATCCGCGCATTCAGCTCGATTTCAAGGCCACCGGCGACAAGGACTACCGGAAGCTGCTCATCGGTGAGAAGTCGCCGACCGGCAGCGATCTGTTCGCCAAGCGGAACGACGAGAAGCGCGTCTTCCTCATTCCAGCGTTTCAGGAATCGACGCTCAACAAGTCGACCTTCGATCTGCGCGAGAAGACGCTCTTGAAGTTCGACCGCGACAAGGTGGACGGCATCGACATCGCGGCCGCCGGGAAGACCACGGCGTTTGCCAAGCAAGGCACCGACTGGAAGATCACCAAGCCGCTCGACGTGCGCGCCGACTTCAGCGCGGTCGAGGGCCTTGTCGGACGGTTGCAGAGCGCCCAGATGAAGTCGATCGTCACGCCGGAGGCGACGCCGGACGATCTGAAGAAGTACGGCCTCGACAAGCCCGAGGCGACGGTCAACGTCAAGGCTGGCAGCGCGACGGCAACGCTGGCGCTGGGCGGCAAGACGGCGGAGAACACGGTCTACGCCCGCGATCTCTCCAAGCCGATGGTCATGACCGTCGAGGGCACGCTGGCCGACGAGGTGAAGAAGGGCGCGGACGACTACCGCCGCAAGGATCTCTTCGAGTTCCGCGCCTTCAACGCGACCCGCGTAGAAATTGCCCGCGGCGATCAGACCATCGTCTTCGAACGCGTGAAGGGGCAAGGCGAAAACGCGCAAGACAAGTGGCGGCGCGTGAGCCCGAACGCCGCAGACGCGGACAAGGACAAGGTCGAGGGAATGCTCAGCCGCCTGGCGAACATGCGGGCGACCTCGTTCGTCGAGTCCACCGCCAAGACCGGCCTCGACAAACCGGCGATGACAGTCGCCGTGAAATTCGAGGACGGCAAGAAGGAAGAACGCGTGACGTTCGGCAAGGACGGCGATACGGTTTACGCGTCGCGCCCGGGAGAGCCCGGCGCCGCGAAGGCCGACACCACAGACTTCACCGAGGTCAACAAGTCGCTGGACGAGCTCGGCAAGTAGTTCGTGACCCCAGCGCATGCCGCGCCGGCAACCCGACGATCGTCTCTCGTCGCGAACCGATCGTACGTGGGGTCCGCCTTTAGGCGGACCTCCGCGATCGGGGTTGCGATCGCTGCCTCTGCGGCGTTTACCGTCGCCGCGTGTCACCCTGGGCAGGTCCGGCTAAAGCCGGACCCCACGACTGCACGAGCGAATGTTCTCCAACGCGACATCGACGCGATTCTGAGCGACGCCGCCCTCGCACACGGGTACTGGGGCGTGCTGGTCAAGTCGCTGAAAACCGGCGAGACGCTCTACGACCTCAACTCGCGAAGGCTCTTCATCCCCGCGTCGAACATGAAAACCGTGACGCTCGCCGTCGCCGCCGAGCGGCTGGGCTGGGACTTCACGTACGAGACACGCCTGTTGGCCGCCGGCCGGATCGATGCTGGACGGCTGGACGGCGACTTGCTCGTGATCGGCTCGGGCGATCCGAGCATCGTCACCGCCGACGGGATGTCCGATCGGTTGTTCGACGATTGGGCCGCGAAGCTGAAGGCCGCCGGCGTGCAGAGCGTCAACGGCCGGGTCATCGGCGACGACAACACCTTCGATGACGAGGAACTGGGGTTTGGATGGTCGTGGGACGACCTGCCGGACGACTACGCGGCCGGCGTGAGCGCATTGCAGTTCAACGAGAACGCGGTGCGCTTGACGGTTGTGCCCGGCACCGCGGCCGGGGACTACGCGGCCGTCTCGTTGTCGCCCACAGGCAGCGGCCTCGTGGTCGACAGCGAGGTCAGAACATCCGCGGCAGCCGTGCCGGCAAGCATCGCCGCGCGACGCCTTCCCGGCAGCTCCCGGCTCACGCTGCGGGGAACCATTCCGCTGGGCGCCGCTCCCGCGGCGCGTGACGTGTCGGTCGACAACCCGACCGCTTTTTTCGTCAACGCGCTCAGGAGCGCGCTCATCGCACGCGGCATCGACGTCCGCGAGCCCGCTGTGGATATCGACGACATTGCCAACGCGCGGCCCAGAACCGGCGCGATCCCGGTGGCAAGCCACCGCTCGCCCCCGCTGTCGGTGTTGGCCGCGCGACTGATGAAAATCAGTCAGAACCTGTACGCGGAAACCCTATTCAAGACGATCGGCGCCGCGGCCGGCCCGCCTACGTTCCTGACCGGCCGGACGCAGGTGCAGACTGCGATGCAGGGTTGGGGCGTGAGCGGCACTGACCTCATCGTGCGGGACGGCTCGGGCTTGACGCGGTACGATTTCGTGTCGCCGGCCGCGCTGGTCACGATTCTCACCCACATCGAACACGACCAGCGGCTCCGGGGGCCGTTCGCGGAGTCGCTGCCGATCGCGGGGCGCGACGGCTCGCTGTCGACGCGCATGAAGGCGACGGCCGCGGAGGGAAACGCGCGCGCGAAAACGGGATCGATGACGGGCGTCCGCACGATCGCGGGTTACGTGACCAGCGCCGACGGCGAGCCGTTGGTGTTTTCGATCATGACCAACAACTTCGAGACGCCGCCCGTGACGGTCACCAACGCAGCCGATGCGATCGTCGTCCGCTTGGCGACATTCAAGCGCTGAGGACTCCGCGCGCTGCGGCCAGCACGGCTTCCGCGTCGGCGTCGAGTCCGCCAGCTTGTGCAAGCTCGGGTCTCCCACCACCGCGCCCGCCGAACTGCGACGTCAGCGCCGCCACGATCTTTTGAGCAGAGACGGCCGTCACATCGGGCGAGCGCGCGGCGACGATCAACGCCGGGCGCGACCGGGAGACCAGGACGACGATGGAGCCGGGTTTGGCGGCGATGGCCGACGCCAGCGACTTGAGCCCGTTGGCGTCCGCCTCCACGACTTGGGACACGAGCCGCCCGTGAGCCGTCGTCTCACCGGACGCCGCCATTTCCTCGGCCCGGAAACGCGCGAGCTCTTCCTGCAGACCGGCGAACGCCCGCTTGTGATCCTTGGCGTCCGCTTGCAGCCGCTGAATGGCGCCGGGCAACTCCTCCGGCAGGACTGACAGCAGCCTGACACTCGCCGTTACGGCGTCGCGGGCGCCGCGATATTTCGTCAGCGCGCGGCCGCCGCAGACGAACTCGATGCGCTGTCCACCCTTGAAGCGCTCCCAGGCAGCCACGGCGATGATGCCGATGCCGCCGGTTCTGGCCACGTGCGTGCCTCCGCACGCCGACAGATCGAAGTCTTCGACATCGATCAGACGCAGCGTGCCGCCGCGGATCGACTCCTTGCGCAGCGGCATCCGCGCCGCCTCTTCCGCATCCGCGAAGTGAACCGTCACCGGCCTGTCTTCCCACACGATCCGGTTGGCCCCGGTTTCCGCGGCCGCGATTTCCGCCGTCGACAGCTCGCGCGCGATGTCGATCGTCGATACCTCGGCGCCGAGATGAAAGCTGACGGTTCGAACCTTGAACAGCTTGTCGATCGCCGCCGACAGCACATGCTGGCCGGTATGCTGCTGCATGTGATCGAAACGCCTCGGCCAGTCGATGGAGCCCAGGATGGTCTGTCCTTCGTCCAAGGTCCCTGGTGCCTGGTCCGTGCCTGGTCCTTGGTCCAGCACGTGATTGATTGAGCCGTCGTCCTGATCGATGACGTCGATCACGCGGAACCTGCCAAGGTACCCCGTGTCGAACGGCTGGCCGCCCGAGGTCGGATAGAACGCGGTCTGGTTGAGCGTGACGACGATGCGGTCGGATGTTCGCTCGACGCGCTCGACGACGGCGTCAAACGCCTGAAGATACGGGTCGGTGTAGTAGAGGCGAGTGGTCATCACTGGTTGGTGGGCCTGCATGTTCCGCCACGGGCAGTTCGAAGAAGAAGGTCGCGCCGCCCCACGCGTTGCCCGTGTAGCCGATGGTCCCGCCGTACGATTCGATGATGCCGTAGCTCACCGACAGGCCAAGGCCCGTCCCCTTCCCGACCGGCTTGGTCGTGAAGAAGGGTTGGAACAGCTTCGGCTCGTCTTCCGCCGACACGCCCGGGCCATCGTCCTGCACTTCGACGCGGACCATTTTTCCGGCATCGGCGACACGGATGAGAATGCGGCCGCGCGCGCGGCCGACGCTTTCGATGGCCTGCTGCGCGTTGATGACGAAATTGAGAATGACCTGTTCGATCTCCGTGAAATTCGCGTGGACCAGCCGCGCCGTGGACGCTTGCACCTCGAGGATGACGGACGTGACGTCGAGATCGCGTTGACGGAGCTGAACGACCTCGGCAATGACGTCGCGCAAATCCACGGGCGCCGGCGGTCCGGGCTGCTGACTGCTGAAGCGCGCGAGGTTCCGGATGATCTCGCGGGCGCGGCTGCTCTGCGTCTTGACGAAAGCGATCTCCTCGAGGGCTTCCGCGGGCAGCTTCGGGTGATGCTCGAGCAGTTCGGCGGTGCCGAGGATCGCCTGCAGCGGGTTGTTCAGCTCGTGGGCGACGCCCGACACCAGCACCCCGACCGCGGCGAGGCGCTCCTGCCGGACCACCTGGCGCTGGAGCGATTGCAGCGCTTCGTGCGTGTTGCGTTCCTGCTCGATTTGCCTGTCGAGCGCCTGGTGCGTGTCGCGCAGGCTCGCCGCCATCTTGGCGAATGCCGTCTGGAGGCGCGCGAGCTCGAGGTTGGGCGCCGGCCCCGCCATGGGTGGCGAGAGATCGCCGTCGGCGATCCGCTGCGCGTTCTCGCGCACGCGGTTCACGCCGTCGCTCATCAGCGTTGACAGCCACAGCGCCAGCAGGAGCGCGACGCAGATCGTGACGTCGGCAATCGCGAAGCTGCGCCGCCATTGAGGCGCCGACCGCTCGACCGCGACGCTCGTGGGGATGCCGACGCTCAGCAGCCAGGGTCCGCGCTCGACAACCGCATTGCCGTAGTACCGGCGCACGCCGTCGAGGCCCTCCCTCACCTGCTCGGGCACGACATCGCGCGGCGCCGCGCTGCTGTTTTCGTCGATCGCCTTGCCGATGAACTGTTCGGCGTCGCGACTACGGGCGAGCACCCGGCTCTTCGCGTCGGTGAGCGTGATCACGGAGCCGTCGGGCAACGGGATCGCGTTGAACAAAGTCTGAAGCTGCATCAGGTTGATACCAAGGCCCAGCACGCCGACGACTGCGCCGCTCGCGCCTCTCACCGGATACGCCAGCACGACGGTCGGCTTTCCCGATACCTGACCCCTCGTCAACTGGCTGATCACGGGTTTCCCGAACGCCACGACATCGCGCGGGTAATCCATCTTCAACATCGAGTCCGGCGTCGACAGGCCGCTGCCCTGCAGCCGTCCGCCAAGATCGGTGAGCGCGACATTCAACAACAGCGGTTGGTGGCTGAGCACTTCGGTGAAGAGACGATCGGACTGCGCGCGATCGAGTCCGATGACCGCCGGGTGGCGGACGAGGGCGGACGCCATCGAGTCGAGGCCGTTCAAGTACTGATTCAGGGAGGACGCCGCCGTGGTCGCGACGGAGGCCGCCTGCGCCTGAGCTTCCTCCGCCCGCTCGAGGCGCGTGCGTCCCTCCGACCACAGCTCGATGGCGGCAAATGGCACGAGCAGCGCGCATGTGGCCGCGATGACCTGACGGCGAAGCGGCTGTCCTTCAAGAATTCCCAAGATTTGTTGCCGATCTTATCGCAGGAGCAACGGATCGTCGACGGCGGCCTCGCGGAAGCCCTTCGCACGCAACGCACAGCTGTCGCAATGCCCGCACGGCCGTCCGTCGGGCGACGGGTCGTAGCAACTCGTGGTCAGACCGTAATCAAGTCCCAGAGCAATCCCCCGCTTGATAATCTCGGCTTTATCGAGCGCGATGAGCGGCGCGTGAACGCGAAACGCCGCGCCCTCGACGCCGGCGCGCGTCGCCAGCGTCGCCAGGTGTTCGAACGCGGCGATGAACTCGGGCCGGCAATCGGGATAGCCCGAGTAGTCGAGCGCGTTGACGCCAAGCACGATGTCGCGTGCGTCGAGGACCTCAGCCCAGCCGAGCGCCAACGACAACATGATGGTGTTGCGCGCCGGCACATACGTCGAAGGAATGCCCGGCGCGCGCAGATCACGATCGAGCGGGACGGGCGTATCCGATGTCAGCGCCGACCCGCCGATCGCGCGCAGATCCACGGTCAGCTCCAGATGCCGGTCGACTCCGAGCGACTTGGCGACGAGCCGGGCCGACGCGATCTCGCACGCATGGCGCTGGCCGTAGTCGATGGTCAGCGCGTGCAGCGAAAAGCCGTCTGACTTCGCGATCGCGCCGGCCGTGTACGAATCGAGACCGCCGCTCAACAGAACAACAGCGTGCATCGGGTAATTGGATAATCGGGTAATCGGGTAATCGGGTAATCGGGCAATTGAATTGCTCAATTGTTCAATGCAATGACCAGATTACCCGATTACCCAATGACCCGATTCTCAAACCCCCCTCGTCTCCGGCGACCAGATGTATTTGTGCAGTTGCAGCTGCAGGCGGGCGGGCAGGCGATCCGCGAGCATCCATTCAGACAGCGTCTTCGGATCGAGGACGCCGTGCACGGGCGACATCAGGACGGCGGCGGCGCGCGACGGCAGATCGTGCCGCGCGATCACCTCGCGCGCGAACTCGTAGTCGGTCCGATCCTGGACGACGAACTTGACCTCGTCGTGCGGCGCAAGGCGCGAGAGGTTGTCCCAGTCGTTCTTGCCGGCTTCCCCGCTGCCGGGGCATTTGACGTCGACGACCTTGCAGACCGCAGCTGGCACGCGCGTGATCGGACGATGACCGCCCGTCTCCAGCAGCACCGTCCGGCCGCGCGCCAGCAGCGCCTCCATCAGCGGATAGACGTCGTCCTGCAGGAGCGGTTCGCCGCCGGTAATCTCGACGAGCGGACAGCCGTGCCGGTCCACTTCGGCGATCACCTCGTCCACGGACATCTTGCGGCCCTCGTGGAACGCGTACGCCGTGTCGCACCAGGTGCAGCGGAGATCGCATGCGGTGAGGCGGACGAAGACGCACGGCCGTCCGGCGCGCGTGGACTCTCCCTGTATGGAGTAGAAAATCTCGTTGACGGTCAACATGACATTGCAGGATTGAAGGATTGCAGGATGGCAGGATTCATTGTGACATTCCTGCAATTCAATCCTGCAATTCTGCAATCCTGATATCCTGCAATTGTATGGCGAAGCCCACGTTCTACACCAAGCCCACCTGAACCACGTGCAGGAACGCCAGAAGTTTTCTGGACACACACGGCGTGGACGTACAGGAGATCGACATCAACAAGGAGCCGCCGACGCGCGCGTTCCTCGAGCAGCATATCGACGCCGATCGATTCCTTGATTTCGTGAGCACCCGCAGCCCGGTGTGGAAGGAGCGTCCGCTGCCGAAGTCGAAAAAGGAAGCGATCGATCTCATGATGAAGAACCCGAATCTGATCCGCCGTCCCATTCTGATCGAGCGGTCGCGCGTGACGTTCGGCTTCGACAAGGATCAATACGCCAAGCTCTAATCCCGGTCGTCATGCGGCGCACCAGCAGCGCAACGAGGCAGACAGATGACGACCGGGACTAACCTGCGCATCGGCACGTCGGGATGGAATTACCCGTCGGGCCGCGGGACGTGGAACGGTGTGTTCTACCCGCCGTCGCGGAAGCGGCCGAAGGGCTTCGACGAGCTAGCGTTCTACGCGGAGCACTTCGACACCGTCGAGGTGAATTCGACCTTCTACGGTCAGCCGCGCGCGGAGGTGACGCGCGCGTGGGCGGATCGGACACCGGACGGCTTCGAGTTCTCGGTGAAGCTGTATCAGAAGTTCACCCACCCTCGCATGTTCGAGGAATGGGTCGTCAAGGCGCTGCCCGACGACGCCCGCGCCGATCGAGACGCGGTGCGCACGCTCGCGCTTCCCAACGCCGCGGATCTCGACGAGTTCCGCCGCGGTATCGATCCGCTGGCCGCGCGCGGCAAGCTCGGCGCCGTGCTCGCGCAGTTTCCGGCGAGCTTCAAGGATTCAGCGGCGTCGCGCGAGTATCTGGAAGGGCTTCTGCGCGCCCTTCGCGACTACCCCGTGGCCGTCGAGCTCCGCCATCGAAGCTGGAGCGATCGCATCGGCGACACGCTCGCGATGCTGAACACCTTCCAGGCGGCATGGGTTCAGATCGACGAGCCGAAGTTCCGCTTCTCGATCCAGCAGAACCATCTGCCGAACGTGCGCGGCTTCTATTACATGCGGCTGCACGGCCGGAACGCGGCCGCGTGGTGGCGCCACGACAAGTCGGAAGATCGCTACAACTACCTGTACTCGGCCGACGAACTGCGGGAGTTTTCCGAGACCGCCGGTGCGGCCCGGCATCTGGTGAAGAAGCTATACCTCTACACGAACAATCACTTCTCGGCGAAATCGGTCGCCAACGCCGCGATGATCAAGGAGCAGCTCGGCGAGCCGATCGACGGGGAGTACCCGCCAGAATTCCTCGAGCGGTATCCCGAGCTGAAGGGTGTCGTGAACCGCGTCAGCGCATCACGCCAACACGTGCGCAGTCTGCTCGAATGACGCATCTGTCGCAGCGCGGGTAGACCGGCCGGCAGACGTTCTGCCCCCAGGTGACGAGGTACAGATTGATGAGCGGCCACCATTGCCGCTCGGTGACGCGGTAAAGCGCCCGCTCGGTTTCCTCGGGCGTGCGGGTTCGGACCCAGCCAAGCCGGTTCGAGATCCGGTGGACATGCGTATCGACGCAGATGCTCGTGCGGCTCTTGAAGGACAGAATCAGGACCAGATTGGCCGTTTTCCGGCCGACGCCCGGGAGGGCCAGCAGGTCCTCCATCGTGCCCGGCACCCGCCCGTGGTGCCGATCGACGAGGATCCGGCAAGTTTCCTTGACGTGCCGGGCCTTGTGGCGGTAAAAGCTCACCGGATAGATCAGGCGTTGGATGCGCATGACGGGGAGCCGGGCCATGGTTCGCGGAGTCCGGGCCGTCCGAAAAAGGCGCGCCGACGCGGCCGCGGTCACCGGGTCGCGCGTCTGTGCCGAGAGCATGGTCGAGATCAGGACCTCGAAGGGGTCCTCCTGGCTCTCCTCGGCAATTTTCTCGACCGCGGGTAGTTCGAGGTGGCCGATGGCGCGGGCGAGCGCGCGCATGACGGCCCGCACACTACGTTGTGACGGTTGAGCCACGTCGTGGGTATACTAATCGACGGCCGCGATGCCGCAGACCCGCGGATCGCGGGCGTCATAATCGAAGGAGGGGCGGGATGAAGCGCTTGGTTGTGGTCGCTCTAACGGTGTTGGGATTGTGCGTCGCCGCGCAGTCGGTGTCGCTGGACGCGCAGGCAAAGCCGAAGTCGATGTCGGCGACCGGCATGGTGAAGTCAGTCTCCGGTACGGCGCTGACGATCACTGCGGCCGGTAACAAGGAAATGACCTTCACGGTGGACGGCACCACCAAGTTCGTCGGCAAGGGTCTGAGCACCAAGAGCCGCGAAAAGGGTGGGAAGATCACTGCGATGGACGCCACTGGCGAAGGCGATTCGGTCAGCGTGACGTATCACGACATGAGCGGCACGCTCCACGCCGCCCAGGTGCGCGTGAACAACAAGGCTGTCGCGAAAAAGTGAACGTTGAATCGGCGACCGGCTGATCGGTGATCGGCGATTTCGCCGATCACCGATCGATCGCCGATCCCGATCGTGCCGGCATGTTGATCGGCTCCCGCCGATCGACGTAGATCGCGGTTACCTCTCCAGCCCGAATGTCCAGCGCCGTCGCGCCGCCGTCCGGCACGTACGTCGCCTGCATGCCCGTGTCCAGCTGAATCACCCGTCCGCCGAAGCGCGCCGTCACTTTCCCCGGCGTCGTCACCGTGTGCGCGATCACGATCGCCCGCGCGCGCAGCTTCGCCAGGATGTCGTCGAGCTGCGGCGCGAACGCGTCGGGCTCCTGCGCGAGCCCGCGATACCACAGCGGCCCGTCGGCGCGGCCAGCGAGGCTGGCGAGCGGCGCGGCGCGCGTCTTGTCGAGGTCGTTGGTAAGGTCGCGCCGCAGCCGGTCGTTGATGGCGTCGCAGCTGGTGGCGGCGAACGCCGCGCTGATGCCGCCGTGGACAAAGACAATGCCATTGATCTTGACCGTGACCGGATGCTGCCGCAGCCAGCGGCCGTATTCGCCGTCGCGGCCGAACGCCACGCGCATCTCGAGAAAGCCCAGCGGCATCTTCTGCACTTGATCGCGATCGACCGCCGCGCCGGTGGAATTGAGATAGGCGCTGCGGGCCGACTCGGAGTCGGCGCGTTCGAACGCGGCGTACTCGCCGGGCGTGACGAAGCGCATGTCGCCAATCATGCGCATCGCTTCGTGATTCCCGAGCAGCGCATGGACGCGGCCGCCCGCCGACTGCGCTTCGCGCTCGAGCTGCCGCAGGAGATCCAGGACCTTCCGCGAATCGTCGCCGCGATCGATCGCGTCGCCGAGCTGGACGAGATGCGCCTGGCCGCCAATCCAGTGCGCCTCAGCGTTGATCAGTCCCGCCACCTTCAGGATCTCGACGAATCGATCGTAGGCGCCGTGGACGTCGCCGATCGCCACGACGCGCTCGATCCCCTCCCACTCGCACGAGCTCTTGTCGGCGGCGGCAAGCGGACGCGCGGCGAGCAGCGCGATGACAACGAACGTGGCCTGAAAAACCCTTCTCATTGACTTCCTCAGCTCGCCATCGGGACCGGCGTCGCGGGCGCCCTGCCCTGCAGGACCGCGAGCACGTTCTCGACGGCCAGGTCCGCCATCGCCGTGCGTGTTTCCGTTGTGCCGCTGGCGAGGTGCGGCACCAGCAGTACGTTTTCGAGCCCGAGCAGGTCCGTGTGCACCACGGGTTCCTGCTCGTACACATCCAGCGCCGCGCCGGCGATCAGGTGCTGCTGGAGCGCCCACGCCAGCGCCGCCTCGTCGACCACCGGTCCACGTGCCGTGTTGATCAGAAAAGCGGAGCGCTTCATGCGCGCCAGCGCCCGCTTGTCGATCAGGTGGCGCGTCTCGTTCGTCAGCGGCACATGCAGCGACACGATATCCGACGTGTTCAGCAGCCGATCCAGCGACATCGCGTCGCGCGCGTGCCCGCCGTCCCGGCGGCTCGCATACACGACGCGCATGCCGAACGCCGGCGCGCGCGCGGCAACCGCACGCGCGATGCGCCCGATGCCGACCAGCCCGAGCTGCTTGCCCCGCAGCTCGGAGCCGAGCATGAAGTCGAGCGCCCACCCCTTCCACGCGCCGCGGCGCACCAACCGCTCACCCTCGGCTAGGCGCCGCGTAATGGCGAGAATCAGCGCCCATGTGAAATCCGCCACCGACTCGGTGAGGACGTCGGGCGTGTTGGTCACGACGATGGCGCGCGACGTGGCGTACGCGACGTCGATGTTGTGGTAGCCAATCCCCACGTTCGCGATCACCTTCAGCGCCGGCGACGCATCGATTACAGATTTGTCCACCGAATCGGTCATCAGGCAAACGAGGGCGTCCTTGCCGGCGATCCGCGCGCGCAGCTCGTCTGGCGGAATCGCCGCGTCACCCGTGTACAGATCGATATCGGCCGCGCGTTCGAGCTTCGAGAGTACGGAGGAAGGAAGTCGTCGGGTGACCAGAACTGCCGGCCGTTTCATCCGCCTGCCCTGCCCGCCTTCTAGTGTCCCAGTGACACGCAGTATCCGCAGTGATTGCAGCGGACGGCCGGCTCGATGAGACAGTGTGCGTCATCCTCGTCGCCGCCTCGAGCGAGCGGCAAGAGTGCGTGGCTCGCGTGCGCTCGAACACCGGGAGCCATCGCCGCCGGGCGCGCGCCTGCCGTGCCCGCGCCGAGGTGGCGCGCGATCGACTCGCGAATCAGCTCGCGGAGCTCCTGGTCAGTCACTGATGGTCACCGTGTCTATGATGCCGACGATCGCCGCATCCACCGGCGCGGCTTTCTTTCCCGAGCGCTTCGCCGGCGGCGCGACCCTCGAGCACGATGAGCACTTTCTCGTGCACGCCCGCGCCTACGCCGTCGATCGCCAGGACCGCGTTGCCTCGCGGCGTGTCGTCGGGCCCCAGCGGCTGGACGATCAGCAGCTTCGCGCCCTCGAACTTCCGGTGCTTCTGCGTGGAGACGAGCGTTCCGACGACTCTACCGATCAACATGACAGGATTGCAGAATTGCAGAATTGCAGAATTGCAGGATTAGGATTGCGGAATTGGTTTTTCCAATCCTGCCTTCCTGAAATCCTGCCATTCCGCAATTCATGCGAGGTCCCAATGATCGACGATGCCGACGATGCCGGCGTCGACGGGGGGGTGAGCCGGATAGAAGGGGAAACTCGCCTCTTTGCCGCGGACGAAAAACACCTCCTCGCCGACGCCCGCGCCAACGGAATCCACGGCGACGAGCGGCCGGCCGGCCGGTTGGCGATCGGGCGTCAGCGGCTGCACGACGAGCAGCTTGATCCCGACGAGGGTGTCGTCCTTTCGAGTCGCGACGACGTCACCAATCACGCGCCCGATCTGCACTAGTGTCGCGCCTCGGAAGTTCGTTTGCATTCGGCCGGCGATGCATCCCGCCTGGCTGCGTTGCTCGTCGGTCGCATATTCCCGATATTCTCCCTCCTCACGCCTTGCCAGTCGGGCGCCTCGCCGGCCTCGTGCGACAACGAACTTCTGAGACGCGACACTACTCGTTCACCTCGATCGCGTCGATGATGCCGACGATCGCGGCGTCCACGGGACAGTCCTTCAGCCCGGACGCCATTCGCGCGGAGCTTCCGCTCACCACCAGCACGGTCTCGCCGACGCCGGCGTCCACGGTGTCCACCGCGACGAGGTAATTGCCTTCGACTTTGCCGCGGGGATCGACGCCGCGTACGACCATCAGCTTGGTGCTGACCAGGCGCGGGTCTTTGCGGGTGGCGACGACGGTGCCGACGACTTTTGCGAGAAGCATGGACGGTGGCTTGGCGACGTTCTCGGTTCTTGGTTCTGCGTTCTCGGTTCTTTCGTTCTCCGTTCTTGGTCCTCCCGAACGTCGAACATCGAACCCGAACGGAGAACCACGAACGTCGAACGTCGAACCGTTCAGGCCTTGGCTGTCGTAGCTTTGCCGATCGGCAGCGCGTCCTCGAGGTTCGCGTGCGGGCGCGGGATGACGTGAACCGACACGAGCTCGCCGACCCGCCGCGCGGCCGCCGCGCCGGCGTCGGTGGCAGCTTTGACCGCCGCCACGTCGCCGCGCACGATCGCCGTCACATAACCGGCGCCGATCTTCTCCCAACCGACCAGCGTGACCTTGGCGGCCTTCACCATCGCGTCGGCTGCCTCGATCATCGCGACCAGGCCCTTGGTTTCGATCATCCCCAACGCCTCGCCCATTGCTGACTCCTAGCGTAAGTTTCGTATGGCGTCTTCGATCAACTCGGAAAGTTCGCGGTATGTTAACCGAATTTCCCCGTCCTCGCCCGCCGCCCCGATGCTCGCTGCTGATCGTGACGCGAGCGACGGCGGGTTTGGCACGAGGCGCGATCCGGCCCCAGGAGGCGCTTGTACGACCTGACAGGCCGCTGGATCCTCCGGCGCCGCGGTCGTGTCGTCGGCGCAGATCGGCGCCGGCGCCTGGATCCCGTAGCTCCCGCGCAGCTCCTGCAACCGGAGCACCTCTTCGCGCGCAATCAGGTTTTCGCGCCCGAGCAGGCGCGCGACCAGACTGATCTTCGCGAAGTGCTCGACGGTTTCCATCTTGTAGTACGCGGCGAAGAGATCGGCGCCAACCGTCAGCGCGCCGTGATTGGCGAGCAGCATGCCGTCGTGCGCCTTGATGTACTTGCGTACCGCCTCGGGCAATTCCTGGGTCGAGGGCGTCGCGTACTCCGCAATCGGGATGCTGCCAAGCGTCGTCAGCACCTCGGCGAGCACCGCGCGATCGAGTGGAATGCCGGCCACGGCAAAGCCAGTGGCCGTCGGTGGATGCGCGTGCACCACGGCGGCGACGTCCGGCCGCTGCCGATACACCTCGAGATGCATCAGCATCTCGGACGAAGGATCGCGGTCGCCCTGCAGCTTGCGTCCCTGGAGATCGGTGACGCACATCATGTCCGGCGTCATGAATCCCTTGCAGACGCTCTTCGGCGTCATGAGCAAGCGATCCGGCCCGAGGCGGGCGCTGATGTTGCCGTCGTTCGACGCCGTGTAGCCGCGCGCGTACATGCGCCGGCCGACTTCGACGATGTCGGCGCGGACCTGGGATTCGGCGGTCATGCGGTCCGGGCGCGGTATTTGTCGCGGCAGGCGGCGGAGCAGAAGAACAGGCGCGAGCGGCCGTCCAGCAGCGTGACCGCGCGTTCGGGCAGGACGAACGTGCCGCAGACGGGATCACGAACCATCTGCACGCCGTGCTGTGGCGTCTTGCTCTGCGATCCGGATTCGCCGGTGAAGCCGGCGGTGAAGCTCGCCACGATCCGCCAGAAGATGCGAGTCACGACAATCGACAGCACCAGAAACAGCAGCATCCGTGTCATGGTGCGCCGCTCGGTTTTTGCGCGCTCCCGAGTGAGGGGTGGGCCGATTGCAGGCTGTCGAGCGCGCGCTTGGCAGCTTGAGCCTCGGGGCTGTTGGGCGCCTGGTCGATGACCTGTTTCCACGCCTGCGACGCGCCGTCGAGATCCTGTTTGCCGAACGCTCGCACGATGCCGAGGTTCAGAAGAGTCTTGGCGTGTTTCGGATCGATCTCCAGCGACGTCGCGAACTGGGCGAGCGCTTTATCAGGCTGGTTCGTGTAGTAGTAGCACACGCCCAGATCGGTGCTCACGTTCACGTCGCGCGGCGCCCGCTTCAGAGACTCGGTATACCAGGTGATCGCGTCATCGTACCGCTCGGCATCGAAGTAAAGATTGCCGAGCTGCGTGCGTGCCTGCGCGTTCGACGGCTCTCGCTCCGCGACCGATTTGAGGGCTTTGACCTGCGTTTCGTCGAGAGCGGCGGCGCGCGTCGGCGGCGCCGAGCCGCTCGCGGGCGCCGACGCCGCGCTCTGCGCCGGAGCGGCCGGGGCGAGCGTGGCCTGCTGCGAGCCGATCATCCAGCCGGCGATGAGGCCGAACAATACGCCGGCGACACCGAAGGCAATCGCGTCGGATTTCATAGCGGGAACAAATCGATCATAACTCTATTCGCGCTTGGTCCGCCTGAAGGCGGACGCTACGTACGAATCAGGACCGACGGAGGACCTCGAGGTACTCGCGGACGACGGTGGCGAGGCCGGCGAACACGGCGCGCGAGATGATCGCGTGCCCGATCGACACTTCCTCGAGATACGGCAAGTCGCGGAAGAGCACGAGATTGGCCAGATCGAGATCGTGTCCCGCATTGATCCCCAGGCCGAGCGAATGCGCCAGGTTTGCGGCTTCGGTGAACGTCGCAAACGACTCGCGCGCACGGTCGGTTCCGCGCTCGAATGCCCGCGCATACGGCTCAGTGTAGAGCTCGATCCGATCGGCGCCGGTCGAGGCCGCCCAGCGAATCGGCTCCGGCCGGGCATCGACGAAAAGGCTGACGCGCGTCTTCTGCGCCTGCAGCCGGCGAACGACGCCGGGGATCCGCTCGGATGCCTCGCCCGGCTGCCAGCCCGCCTGGCTCGTGATCTCGCCCTCGAGTACGGGCACGAGCGTGCACTGCGCCGGCCGGACTTCCTCCACGAGATCGAGCAGATCGGGCCGCGGATCGCCCTCGATGTTGAACTCCACCTGCGGCGCGGTGTCCCGCAACACCGCGGCGACGGACTTCACGTCCTGCGGCGTAATGTGACGCCGATCTGCGCGCGGATGAACCGTGATCCCGGGCACTCCTGCCGCGACGCAGACATTCACGGCGTCGATGACGCTCGGCCATTCGCCGCCGCGCGCGTTACGCAGCGTCGCGATCTTGTTGACGTTTACTGAAAGGTGAATCATGACGTTCGTCGTTCGTGGTTCGTGGTTCGTGGTTCGCGGTTCGCGGTTCGTGGTTCGTGGTTCGCGGTTCAGAACGACGAACGTCGAACGTCGAACCACGAACGATCCTAGCCCAGGTGTTTTTGCACGGTGTCCACGATTTCCTGTGCCCACGCCCTGATCTCGTCGGTGTGCTGGCCCTCGATCATGACGCGCAGCATCGGTTCGGTGCCGGAGTAGCGGACGAGCAGCCTGCCCTGTCCGGCGAGGCGCTTTTCGACGCGCTCGATGGTGGCGGCAATCGGCGGAACCGCGGCGAGATCGGCCTTCTCGCGCACGCGAACGTTGAGCAGGACCTGCGGGTAGGTGATCAGATCGCCGGCGAGGTCGGCGAGCGGACGGCCCGACACGGCGACAGTACGCAGCACGTTGAGCGCGGTGCACAGGCCGTCGCCGGTGAAGAGGTAATCGGAAAAGATGATGTGGCCCGACTGCTCGCCGCCGAGCGACAAGTCGCGCTTGAGCATCTCCTCCATGACGTACTTGTCTCCTACATTGCATCGCACGAGATCGATGCCGAGCCTTCGCAGCGCGAGCTCGAGGCCGATGTTGCTCATCACCGTGGCCACGATCGCGTTGCTCTTCAACCGGCCCTCGCTCTGCATGTGCCGGCCGCACATCAGCAGTACGGCATCGCCATCGACGATGCGTCCCCGGTGGTCGACGAAAATCGCGCGATCGCCGTCCCCGTCGAACGCGACGCCCATCTGGCAGCCGCGGTCGACGACGGTACGTGCGAGGTGTTCCGGATGCGTCGACCCGCAGTCGAGGTTGATGTTCTTTCCGTCCGGACGATCGCCGATGAAGGTCGCGGCGAGCCCCAGGCCCTCGAACACGCGGCGCGCGACATGTGTCGTGGCGCCGTTCGCGCAGTCAACCGCGAGCGTGAAGCCCTCGAGCACCACCGGCCCATCGGGGAACACGGCCCGAATGTGATCCAGGTACGTCCCGACGCGATCCTCGCTCGCCACCGCGGCCGGTTGTCCATCCTTCGGCGTCCAGGATGTGTCGGCGACGATGGCTTCGACCTCGCGCTCGACCTGCTCGGTGAACTTCTCGCCCTTGCCGGAGAAGACCTTGATGCCGTTGTCTTCGTACGGATTGTGTGACGCGGAGATGACCACACCCGCGTCGTAGATCCCCGAACGCGTCAGATACGCGATCGCCGGCGTCGGAACGATACCTGCGCTGCACACCGTCGCGCCCTCGCCCGACGCGCCGTGCGCCAACTCCGCTTCGATCCACGTTCCCGATTCGCGCGTGTCGCGCCCCACGAGAAAGTGAACGGGCTTCGTGATTCGGGTTTGGGGATTCGAATCCCGGATCCCGAGTCCCGGGTCCCGCGTGAGTGCGCGCACGAGTGCCGCGCCCAGCCGCCGGACAGTCGGCGGATCGAGCGGGTATTGGCCGGCCGTGCCCCGCACGCCGTCGGTGCCGAAGAGCCGCCTAGTCTCGGCCACCGGCGATTCGTACTTGCACGGACGCGGGATCGATGTGCGTGATGCCGACGTCCGGCGGAGAGTCGGCATGAACGGTCAGCGTGTACAAACCGGGGCTCAGGCCTGCGACGTCGATGTAGGCGACGATGTTGTCGGGCTCGATGCGGCTCATGGCCAGGCGGCTGGCGCGGAGTCCGACGTCTACGGTCACTGGCGTCGCCTGGGCCTCGAGAGTCGAGCCCAGCCCGCGGAGATGTATGGGCCGGCTCTTCATGGTGCGTTCGAGAGGCGCAGGCACAATCTGAACGGTCACCGCCGCCGACCGCGCGTTCTTCAACCGCAGCGACGGATCGAGCACGCCGATCGCTACTGTTTGCGTGACGCGATCGCGGGCCCCGGCAACCGATACCGCCTCCGTCAACACCTCCGCGACGGTCTTCACGATGCTCTCGGGTCCAATCACCTCGACCCGTGGCGGATCCGCGGTTTTGGCGCCGATGACGTAGCCAGCCGCCGGAAGGCCGTCAACGGCCGGGACCACGGGCACCTGCTTGATCGCCGAACGCTCGAAGGCCATGGCGATGGCCGATGGCGTGACCTGCACGACTTCGACGCCGAACGGAACACGTATCTGCTCGGGCGTCAGCGTGAACAGCCGACGTCCCTCGACCGCGCTCCTGAGGTCGAGCACCGCCACGACATCACCCGCCGATACGCGACTGAGCGTGCCGGATGGTCCGCGAACACGCAAATCGGCCGTCGTCGGAACATCGCCGGTCAATTCGAGACCAGCCGGTACCTGCTGCAGCTCGAGCGGCACGCGCAGTCCGCGCTCGACGGTTTCCTCGCCTGACACGACCATCCACAGCACCAGCGCCATCACGAGCGACAGCAGCTTCAAGCCGAGATGTTGGAATGGCCACGGCCTTCTCATGCAAGGTTCGCCTTGAGACTCGAGCTTTCAGACTTGCGAGTTGTGTTTTTCTGCAGGACGAGCGACCGCAGCCGCGCGCGGAGCTGATCCGCGTCGAGCCTGCGTTCGATGCCGCCGTCGGCGACCAGCGAAATGTTGCCGGTTTCCTCCGACACGACAATCGCCACCGAGTCATTCTCCTCGGTCAACCCGATCGCCGCGCGGTGTCTGGATCCGAGCTCCTTGCCCAGCTTCGGGTTGACGGTCAGCGGAAGAAAGCATGCGGCGGCGGCCACGCGATCGTTCTGGATGATGACGGCGCCGTCGTGGAGCGGCGACGCCGGCAGAAAGATCGTCATCAGCAGATCGTAGGTCAGCACGGCGTCGAGGGGAATGCCGCCCTCGATGTAGTTGCGGAGACCGATTTGCCGCTCGATCGCCATGATGGCACCGATGCGCTGCGACGAAAGGAGTCCCGTCGCCACGACGATCTCTTCGATCGACTCCTCCGCCGATTCCACCTTCGCGAAGTAGCGGAAGAACGGCGCGCGGCCGAAGTGCGCCAGGGCGCGCCGGATGTCCGACTGAAACAGCACGATCACCGCGAAGACGATGTAGCCGACCAGATTTCGCACCAGCCAGTTGACGGTTTCGAGGTGGCCCCATTGGGAGCCATAGAACAAAGCTACCAACACGCCGGCGCCGACCGCCATCTGCACCGCCCGCGTGCCACGAATCAATTTGAGGACTTCGTAGATCAGAAACGACAGGACGAGGATGTCGAGGACATCCCACCAGCTGATGGGAGGACGGCGTAGGAAGGAAGTGATCCACGTCATGGCTGATGGCTAATGGCTGATGGCAGATGGTCGATGGTCCATGGGCCGTTCCATGAACCATAGCCATTAGCCATCAGCCATTAGCCATGTTTCCTTATCTCCTCTGCGACCTTCACCACCTGCGTCATCTCGGCGACCGCGTGCACGCGGACCACGTGCGCGCCGCCAAGCACCGCGGCGGCGACCGCGGCGGCCGTGCCCCAATCGCGCTCCGTGGCCGGCCGCCCGCCTGCCGCCTCGCGGAGAAAGGATTTGCGCGACGGCCCCACCAACACCGGCCGATCGAGCGCCGCGGCCAGCTCAGGCAGTCGCGCCAGCACACCATAGCTGTGCGACGGCCGTTTGGCAAACCCGATTCCCGGATCGATGAGGATCCGCTCGGACGGGACGCCCGCCTCCCGCGCCATGTCCATGCTCGCGCGCAACTCGCGAGCCACATCCGCGATCACATCGTCATACACCGCCTCGGCGTACATCGCGGACGATCGCCCACGCGAGTGCATGAGGACGAGGGCGGCGCCCGACTCGGCAACGGATCGGGCGAGCGCCGGTTCCAATCGAAGGCCGCTGACATCGTTGACGAGGGTGGCGCCGGCCTCGACGGCCGCTCGCGCGACGCTTTCCTTGTAGGTGTCGATGGAGATTGGAACGTGCAGCCGGCCTGCAAGACCGCGCACGACGGGGAGGACGCGCGCCAATTCCTCGTCCGCCGGGAGCGGCGTCGCTCCCGGTCGCGTGGACTCGCCGCCGATGTCGATGATGTCGGCGCCCTCAGCCTCCATGCGGAGGGCAGCGTCCACGGCCATCCCAGGATCGAGTCGGGATGATGCTCCGGCGAACGAATCAGGCGTGACGTTCAGGATTCCCATGACGAGACAGCGTTCTCCAAGCTGGAGAACGCGTCCGTCAGGAAGTGAAACGGTGTAGTGAAGACGCTGCGGGAACACGCCGTAGTCATTAGTCGTTAGTCGTTGGTCATTCGTCAAGCGAGCGCCTGACGACCAAGGACGAACGACTAACGACCAACGACCACGATGCGGTTATTCCTGCGGGATGGGTTTGTTGAGCGCCGGAACGATCGATGGACGCTCCTTCTGCCGCGGACGCGCTTCGTCTTCGTCGATCACCGGGCGGGTGACGGCCGCCGGCTGCGCGTCCTCCAGCGCCTGGCCCGAGGCGAGACGCTTGACCTGCTCGGCGTCGAGCACTTCGCGCGCGAGCAGCGCCTCCGCCATCTTTATCAGCGTCTCCTTGCTTTCGGTCAGCAGGCGATGCGCACGATGATAATTGTCGGTGACGAAGCGCTTCACTTCCTGATCGATCTGGAGCGCCGTATCCTCACTGTAGTCCTGGTGCTGCGCGATCTCGCGCCCGAGGAAAATCTGCTCTTCCTTTTTGCCGAAGGTGAGCGGGCCCATCGCATCGCTCATACCCCACTCGCAGACCATCTTGCGGGCGAGATCGGTTGCGCGCTCCAAATCGTTGCCGGCACCCGTGGTGAGACTGTCCATCGTGATTTCTTCGGCGATTCGGCCGCCGAGCAGAATCGCGATCTGATCGTTCAGATAGTCGCGCGAGTAGTTGTGCTTCTCGTCCACCGGCAGCTGCTGCGTGAGGCCGAGCGCCATCCCGCGAGGAATGATCGTGACCTTGTGAATCGGATCGGCGTGCGGCAGCAGCACGGTGAGAAGCGCGTGACCCGCCTCGTGGATCGCGGTGACGCGCTTTTCGGCGTCGCTGATGATCATCGAGCGCCGCTCGGATCCCATCAGCACCTTGTCTTTCGCGAACTCGAAGTCGTGCATGCGGACGGTCTTCTGGTTGTAACGCGCGGCGTTGAGCGCCGCTTCGTTGACCAGGTTGGCGAGATCCGCGCCCGAGAAGCCCGCAGTGCCTCTCGCGAGCACCGGCACTTCCACATCGTCGGACATCGGAATCTTCCGCGTGTGGACGCCGAGGATGCCCTCGCGGCCCTTCACGTCGGGACGATTGACGACGATGCGGCGGTCGAAGCGGCCGGGACGAAGCAGCGCCGGGTCGAGGACGTCGGGCCGGTTCGTGGCGGCGACGAGAATCACGCCTTCGTTCGACTCGAACCCGTCCATCTCCACCAGCAGCTGATTGAGCGTCTGCTCGCGTTCGTCATGTCCGCCACCCAGGCCTGCGCCGCGGTGACGGCCGACGGCGTCGATTTCGTCGATGAAGACGATGCACGGGGCGTTCTTCTTGCCTTGCTCGAAGAGATCACGGACGCGGGACGCGCCGACGCCGACGAACATCTCGACGAAGTCAGAGCCGCTGATCGAAAAGAACGGCACGTTCGCTTCGCCCGCCACGGCGCGCGCGAGCAGCGTCTTGCCCGTTCCCGGAGGTCCCATCAACAACACGCCCTTGGGAATCCGTCCGCCGAGTTTCTGGAACTTCTGCGGCTCTTTGAGGAATTCGATGATTTCCTGGAGTTCTTCCTTCGCCTCGTCCACGCCCGCGACGTCCTTGAACGTCACTTTCTTCTGCGAGCTCGAGGAGAGCTTCGCCTTGCTCTTGCCGAACGAGAGCGCCTTGTTGCCGCCGCTCTGCATCTGGCGCATGAAGAAGATCCAGAAGCCGACCATCAGCAGGACCGGGGCCCAGGAATAGAGCAACGAGGCCCAGGGGCTCGCGGTGGGTTCCTTGGCGGTGACGGCGACGCCGCGATCGAGCAGCTTGTTTACAAGGCCGTCGTACTGGTTCGGCGCGTAAATGCGGAAGCTTTCGCCGACCTTCGTCCGCCCCGTGATCTCGTTGCCGGTGATCGTCACGCTGGCGACGCTGCCGGAGTCGGCCCACGACATGAACTGGGTGAACGTAATCGTCTGATCGTGCTGCTGGAACTTGGTCGAAAAATTCCAAATGAGCACGCCGATGACGACGAGCACCACCCAGAACAATAAGCTCTTCAACGTCGAGGTCACCAGAGAGCCTCCCGCTACACCCGAAACATTACCTGCTCACCGGGGCCGAAACCGGCCTAAGTCTCAAGGTTAGCACGGCTTGCCCGGGGTCCGTTACCTGAAACGCCTCGTCAATTCCGAAGCCCGCCACCCACACGATCCTATCGGCTGCATCGACCACAATCGGCACGCGATCACGATCTTCCCGGCGGACTTTTCGATCCACGAAGAAATCCTGCAGCTTCTTCCGGCCCACGAGACCGGGCGGCTGAAATCGATCGCCCGGCCGGCGGTTTCGTACGGCCAAAGATCCCTGGCACAGGTCCCCGCGGACGAGCGCCAGATTGCCCCGGCCCTTCAGTGCGCCGGTTTCGTCGCGCCGACCCGGCTGAGCCTGAGCCTCGGCCGAAACGACACAGCCCGCCTCGACCAACTCGACCTCTCCAGGGATAGACAGCGGATACCAGAAAAGGTTCGTCGAGCTCGACGGGCTGGCAGGACTGTTGGGGTCGGCATCGTGCCCGCGCCCCCGAACGCCCGGCGGCCTACCTGTTAAGACGACGATCGAGCCGATGCGTTCCAGGCGCTGTCCAGGCGCGTCGAGCGAGGGCGGACCCTCGGGATCGAAAACGCGCATCGCCGCCGCCACGTGATCGAAGCCGACCGTCCGCCCAGCCGCGACGTGGCTCATCGCCCGCCACAACACCACACGTCGCAGAGCGGGCGCTAGTGCCAACGCCTCGCGCACATCGATGACGACCCCGTTCGTTGTGGGTTTGACGATCCGACTCTCGATTTCGTTGGCCGATTGGCCGACGAATTGCCAGGCCTCGCGCGCCAGGTCGGCCTCGCCGGCGAGCACGTCCACGATCGCCGGATTGAACCGCGACGCCAGCAGCGGAATCAGCTCGGCGCGAACCCTGTTGCGCGGAATCCGGACGTCGTCGTTCGTCTCGTCGTCGACGAACGCGATGCGGTTCTCCTGAAGCCACCCTCGAAGATCTTCGCGGCGGCACTCGATCAGCGGCCGGATGATCGGGCCGTTGCGCGGGTACATGCCGGCGAGCCCACGCGGACCGGCGCCGCGCAGGAGCCGCAAGAGAAACGTTTCAGCCTGATCGTCGCGGGTATGGCCGAGCGCGACGGCGTCGGCCGAGAAATGCGCGCGGGCCCGGTCGAAGCATGCGTAGCGCGCCGCGCGCGCCGCGTCCTCGATCGACCGCTTTTCGCGCGCCGCGCGCGCCGCCACGTCGTCGCCTTCCACGAACCCGGGAAGCACGAGCGAGCCGGCGGCCGCGCGAACGAAGCGTTCATCCGCAGCAGCAGCGTCGCGAAGCCGATGGTTGAAATGCACGAGTCCGGCGACCTGCAGTTCGCCAGTTCGATGCAGCTCGTGGAGAATATGGAGGAGCGCCATCGAATCCGACCCGCCCGAGACAGCCGCCACGACGCGCGTCTCGGGACGCGCCAGATCGTGATCGGCAATCGTGCGACGGACGCGGTCGAGCAGATTCATGGGAGGAGGCTATCCGCCTTCGCTGAAGCTTCGGCGTGACAGCCTTCGCCTGGCCTGCCAAGCCATAGCTCACGCTCGAGCGGAGCAAGCGTGAGCGACGTGGCTTGCCAGGCCGTAGCTCACGCTCCAGCGAAGCAAGCGTGAGCGAAGGCTGGTGCCGGAGGACGGATTCGAACCGTCGACCCCGCGCTTATGAGACGCGTGCTCTCACCAACTGAGCTACTCCGGCAGAACTTTTGATGGTAGCACGAGTTTTGCGGCACTCTGTACGTGGGGTCCGGCTTTAGCCGGACCATCCGCTGATGAAGATTTTCGGACAGCACGACGAGGCGACGATTCAGCAATTGAAGCGCTGCGCCGCGGCCGAAGACGGGGCGCCCGCGGTGCTGTGCGCCGACGGACATCTGGGGTACTCGATGCCAATCGGCGGCGTCGTCGCCTATCGCGATCACGTGTCGCCGTCCGGAGTGGGCTACGACATCGCCTGCGGGAACCTCGCCGTGCGCACGCCTCTGCGCGCGGCGGACATGACGCCGCACGAGTACGAGCGGCTCGCGGACGCGATCGCGCGGCGCGTGTCGTTCGGCATGGGGCGGCGCAACGCCGATCCGATCCGCGAGCATCCGGTGTTCGACGCCATCGCGGCGTCGCCGGTGGAGGGACAGCGTCGATTGCTCGGCCTGGCGCGTGGGCAACTCGGCACGGTCGGCGGCGGCAACCATTACGTCGATGTGCTCGAAGACCAGGATGGTCGGCTGTGGGTGGGCGTGCACTTCGGCTCGCGCGGCTTCGGGCACAAGACGGCGACGGGTTTTCTGAACATCGCTGCTGGCCGGCCGTTCGAGTCGCAGTCGCGTCAGGGCGCAGACATGCACGCCCCACCTGCGCTGCTGCCGCTTGCGCGGCCGAGCGGGCAGGACTATGTGGCCGCGATGCAGATCGCGGGCGACTACGCCTACGCGGGACGCGAGGCCGTCGTGGCCACTGTCCTCGGCATTCTCGGAGCGGAGACGACCGATCGCGTACACAACCATCACAACTTCGCGTGGAAGGAACGGCACGGCCGCGAGACGTACTGGGTCGTTCGCAAGGGCGCGACGCCGGCGTTCCCCGGACAGCGCGGCTTCATCGGCGGGAGCATGGACGACGTCGCGGTGATCGTGTCGGGCGTCGAGTCATCGACCTCCGCGGCGGCGCTGTACTCGACCGTGCATGGCGCCGGTCGCGTGATGAGCCGGCGTCAGGCAAAGAAGGCCGTGAACTTTCGGACGGTGCAGGATCGCCTGCGCGCGCGCGGCACGGTGCTGCGCGGGGGCGGCGCCGACGAAGCACCCGAGGTGTACCGCCGCCTCGAAGACGTCCTCGCGAAGCACGAGGGAACGATCCAGATCGAGCACGTGCTGCGACCGCGCATCGTAGTCATGGCCGGTCCGCACGAGCACGATCCGTATCGAGACTGACAAGTCAGAAGTCAGAAGTCAGAATCAAGTTCATCTGACTTGTCACATTCAGCCTTCAGACATTCAGCCTTTTGACTTCTGACTTCTGACTTCAGACTTGTGTCCCGCGTCCATCCGCGGTCGCGCTCTTCACCGCCGCGGCAAGCAGCGGAATCATGATCTCGTGATGTCCGACGAGCGTGTAGCCGCGCCCCGTCGCCGCGGTCGGACGCGACACGACGTTGGTCTGCGGTCGGTACAAGCGCACGAAGTCCAGATTGACGGTCGTCAACTCCGCGAGGGCGATGCCGCGGTTGCGCGCGAGCGCGACGGCTTTGAGGAAGACCTCGGGCAGGAGGACCGCCGATCCGCAGTTCAAGTAGACGCCGCGCTCGAGCCGGGCCACGTTCGAGACGAAGTAGCGGAAGTCGCGGAGACTGCCCTCGCCGATGGCGGCGCCCGAGGCCGTCGGATGCATGTGGATGATGTCGGTGCCGACGGCGACGTGCACCGTGACCGGAATACCGAGACGCGCCGCGGCCGCGAGCACGCTGGCGTGTGCGTAGTGCGGTTCCTTCTTCGCCAGGAATCCCGTCACGGCCTGACCGAGACCGAGACCGGCGGCGACGCCGTCGGAAATGGCGCCGTTCAGGAGTCGCCCGGTCTCCTCTGCCATCCCGAACCGGCCGGGCCCGAGCGCTTCATCGACGTCCTCCGATGTCGCGCCGACGAGCGCGATCTCGAAGTCGTGAATCACTGCCGGCGCCGTTGGTGGCGATCGCCGACACGAACCCCTGGTCCATGAGATCGATCAGGACCGGCCCGAGCCCGGTCTTGATCACATGCGCGCCAAGTCCCCACACCACGCCCGCACCCGTCGTGCGAGCCTCCGCAATCGCGCGGACGACGGCCTTGAAATCGGCGGCGGCGAGCACGTTGGGCAGCGCGTCGACGAACGCGCCGACCGAAGCGTCGGCCGCCACGGTCCGCGCGAAATCGTCCACGCGCGTCTTGCTCTTGCGCGCTTTGAGCGGATACGTTCGCACGTCCGACAGATCGAATTCTTCGTAGGGAAATGGCATAGCGTCACGTGATCAGCATCGCGTCGCCGTAGCTGTAGAAGCGATAGCGGTCGGCGATGGCCGCATGATACGCGGTCAGCACGCGATCGCGGCCGGCAAACGCCGCGACCAGCATCAGCAGCGACGATCGCGGCAGATGAAAGTTCGTCAGCAGCCCGCCGGCGACCTTGATACTCGAACCCGGGGTAGATGAAGAGGTCTGTTGATCCCGGTCCGGCGACGATTCGCCCGTCGTGCGCAATCGCAACGGCTTCCAGCGTGCGGGTCGTCGTCGTCCCGACGGCGATGACGCGGCGATGCTCGTCGAGCGCCGTATTGATGGCTACCGCCGCGTTCGCGTCGATCGCGTACGACTCCGGTTCGAGCCGATGGTCCTCGACGCGGTCGACGCGCACCGGCTGAAAGGTGCCGTACCCGACATGCAGCGTGATTTCCGTGGTCTGCACGCCGCGGACCGCAAGCGCGTGCATCAGCTCGGGAGTGAAGTGCAGACCCGCGGTCGGCGCCGCCACCGACCCGCGGCTGCGCGCGAACACTGTCTGGTAGCGGACGCGATCGTCCTCCCGATCGCCGCGCTTGATGTAGGGCGGCAGCGGCACATGGCCGATCGCGTCAACGGCATCATCAACCGGCGAGCGGTCGTCGGTCCAGAGTCGAATGACGCGCCGGCCAAAGAAGCGCTGCTCGAGCACCTCGGCGTGCAAAGTGCGTACTCCTTCGAACACCACCCGCGTCCCCGGTCGCAGTTTCTGCCCCGGGTGCATCAGCGCTTCCCACATGGCACCGGGGTCACCGGGGTCTGACCCCAATGACCCCATATCTGGGGGTTCGAGCTCTGACCCCGGTGACCCCATATGTTGGGGGGTGGGGTCAGACCCCAAGCGCCGCACGAGGAGGCACTCGACTGCCCCGCCGCTCGGGACCCGCCGCCCCAGCAGCCGCGCCGGAAAGACCCGCGTGTTGTTCACGACCACGAGATCGCCGGCGCGCAGGCGCTCGGGCAGCGCTGCTACGGTGGCATGAACAAGAGATCCCGACTGCCGATCGACGTGCAACAGCCGCGCAGCCGTACGCTCGACCGGCGGCCCTTGCGCGATGAGCTCGGGAGGGAGGTCGAAATCGAAGTCCCTAACCTGCATCCCGACAGGATGTTAACCGGGGTCTGACCCCACGGCCCCAGATGTTGTGGTGTGGGGGTCTGACCCCAAGGACCCGACTGGTGAGGTTCGGGGGTCAGACCCCAATCATCCCATCACACGAAGGCCCCGAGGTTGAATCGTCCGCGCGCCGCGAGCAGCGGCTTCCACACGTCGCCAAGCTTCGCGACCCGAGCGGGCACGTTCTTCACGGTGAAGTCCTCGATCCGGATCCCCCGCCCGACTTCCTTCCAGGTGACCGGCGTCGACACGGTCGCATCCGGCCGCGGCCGCACGGAGTAGATCGAGGCGAGCGTGCTGCCCCACCGGTTCTGGTTGTAGTCCACGAGCACTCGACCACGCGGCCGCTTCGCCACTCGGTACTCGCCGGTAATGAGCGCCGGATTCCGCGACGCGAGCTCCTGCGCGAGTGCTTTGGCGAACATCCACACTTGTTTCTGCTCGGGTCCGCGCACGATCGGCACGTAGACGTGCAAGCCTTTCGACCCGGTTGTCTTCACGACGGACGGCATCTTCAGCGTGTCCAGGGCTTCGTGCACGACCAGCGCGGTCTCGAGCACCTTCTCGAACGTCGCGCCAGGCCCGGGGTCGAGATCGAAGTGCACATAGTCAGGCCGATCGACGTCGTCGCACGTCGCGTACCACTGGTTCAGATCGATGCATCCGAGATTGATGACCCACATCAGCGCCGCCAGATCCTGAATCATCGGGAAGTCGATGATGTTTTCCGAGCCGTGGTCGATGGAGCAGATCTCGATCCACGCCGGCCGTGGACTCGGCGCGCGCTTCATGAAAAAGAACTCGCCAGCGGCGCCATGAGGATAGCGCTTCATCACCATCGCGCGGTTGCGCACGTGCGGCAGCAGCACGTCGGCCACAGCCGCGTAGTACCGGAGCAAATCGCCTTTGGTGAGACCGAGCTCGGGCCAGAACATCTTGCGCAGGTTGGTGAGACGGACTTCTTTTCCCTCGATCGACAGGACGACGTTGTCCTGGTCGCGGGGGATGGTGACGCGTGACATGGCAGGATTGCAGAATGGCAGGATTGCAGAATTTATTGTGCGATTTCAATCCTGCAATCCGGCAATCCTACGAGGCTGCAATGTCAAGCGGTGGCAGCCTTGGCGGCCGCGCGCCGTGCAGCACGGCGCCGGCGATCGGCGCGTATTCGAGCTCCAGCCCGTCGCGTGCGCACCGCAGCAGCAGACCGCCGCGGCTCATGTCACCGCGACCGACGAACTCGCTCGGAAAGCGCAGCCGCTCGCCGAAGATGTCCAGGAGGATCGATACGTACTTCGGCGACGCGACGCTTCCGAGCAGCACGACGTCGCAGTCGGGCCCGATCTCGCGCGCCAGCGCGCGCGCGCTCGTCTCGAGCGGACGACGGTAGTTCGCGTTATCGGGATCAACGTCCGTGGTCGCAAAGGCGCGGACAGCGCGATGGCTCACGTAGCGTGTCCTGGCTGCGCAGCCCGGCGTTCGGCGTGATCACCTGCACGCCGGAGCCGACGATGGGATTGTCGGGTTCGGGTGGCGTCGCAAAGCGCAGAGCGTACGCGCGCTTGCCGCGGAAGTAGAGCCCGCTGACGAACTCGAAGACATCGCCCAGCTTCGCGCCGCGGCGCGACCGCAACTGCTCCGCCAGCGCGAACTGCGCCTTTGGCGACAACACGATGCTGGCGCGCCGGCCGCCGCAATGCGCCGGCGAAAGCAGGAAGATGCGGCTCAAAAGCCCCAGCGCACCAAGACCGCGCCGACGGTGAAGCCCGCGCCGACCGACGCCAGGAGCACGAGGTGACCCTTCTTCAGCCGGCCCGAGCAGATGGCGTCGTTCAGCGCCAGCGGAATCGTCGCGGCGGTCGTGTTGCCAAACCGATCGATGTTGATGATGACCTTGTTCGGGTCGACGCCGAGCTTTTCGGTGGCCGACTGAATGATCCGGCGATTGGCCTGATGCGACACGAACAGATCGAGATCGTCCGGCGTCAGATTGTTTCGCTCCAGCAGCCGGCGGGAAATTTCTTCGGTCTTGCGGACCGCAAACTTGAACACGGCCTGACCGTCCTGCTTCACGTAGTGCAGCCGCTCGTCGACGGTCTCGTGCGTCGAGGGCTTCCGGCTGCCGCCGGCCGGCATGCACAGCGCCGGTCCGCCGGCGCCGTCGATCTCGTGCTCGAAGTCGAGGATCGCACCATCGTCCGCAGCCGCCGGCGTGACGACGACGGCGCCGGCGCCGTCGCCGAACAGCACGCACGTCGCGCGATCCTTGTAGTCGATGATGCTCGACATCACGTCGGCGCCGACGACGAGCACGCGGTCGTGCGCGCCGCTGGCCACGAGCTGGCTCGCCGCCGTCACCGAGTAGGTGAAGGCGGAACAGGCCGCGCTGAGATCGAACCCCCACGCGTGGTGCGCGCCAATCTTGTGCTGCACCAGGCACGCCGTACTGGGGAACATCATGTCCGGCGTCACGGTCCCGACGATGATGGCTTCAATCTGATCGGGGGTGAGCCCGGCATTCGCGATCGCGCGCAGCGCGGCCTCTTTGCCGAGATCGGACGTCGCCATGCCGGCATCGACGATGTGCCGTTCGCGGATGCCGGTGCGCTGCTGGATCCACTCATCGGTCGTGTCGACCATTTTTTCGAGGTCGGCGTTCGTGAGCACGCGCGGCGGGACGTAGGTCGCGAGCGACGCGATCGTCGTCGGCCGCCCGCCGCAGCGGGTCGTAGTCCTGGTCACCACAGTCGGGCGTCCCTTCGTTCAGCGGGCCCCGTCAGCCCGAAGTACCCATACGCCAGCGGCGTCGCCACGCGGCCGCGCGGCGTGCGATCGAGGAATCCGATCTGGATGAGGAACGGCTCGTAGATGTCCTCGATCGCGTCCTTTTCTTCGCTGATGGCCGCCGCAATCGTATTGAGGCCGACCGGACCGCCGCCGAACTTGTCGATGATCGTACGCAGCAGCCGGCGATCCACTTCGTCGAAGCCGTGCTCGTCGACTTCGAGAAGCGTCAGCGCCGCATGCGCGACGTCGAGCGTAATTTTCCCGTCGGCGCGAACTTCCGCGTAGTCGCGCACGCGCCGGAGCAGCCGGTTGACGATGCGCGGCGTGCCGCGGGCGCGCCGCGACAGCTCGCTCGCCGCCGCGTCGTCGATCGGCACGCCGAGTATTCGCGCCGATCGCCGCACGATCTCCTCGAGGTCGGTCGCGGTGTAGAACTCGAGCCGATGGGTGATGCCGAACCGCGACCGGAGCGGCGACGTCAGCAGACCCGTCCGTGTCGTGGCGCCAATCAGCGTAAACGGCTCGAGCCGCATCTTCACAGTGCGGGCGCTCGGTCCCTGACCAATCACGATGTCGACTTCGTAGTCCTCGAGGGCGGGATACAGAATCTCTTCGACCGCCGGCGACATCCGATGGATCTCGTCGATGAACAGCACCTCACGGGGCGCGAGATTCGTGACGATGCCGACCAGATCGCCCGGTTTCTCGATCGCGGGACCCGACGTCGCGCGAACCGCAACGCCCAGCTCGTTCGCGATGACATAGGCCAGCGTCGTCTTGCCGAGCCCGGGAGGGCCGTGGAGCAGGACGTGATCGAGCGGCTCGGCGCGCTGCGTGGCGGCGGTAATCGCGACCAGCAGGTTTTCGCGCACGCGATCCTGGCCGACGTACTCCGACAGCCGACGCGGACGCAGTCCGGCTTCGTACTGCGCGTCATCGTCCGCGCGCGACGCGGTTACCAGACGATCGTTCGTCACTTCGCCAATTCCCGGAGCGCCTGTTTCAGCGTACGCTCGAATCCCGCGTCAGGCACGACCTTGACGGCGGATGCGGCAGCTTTTTCGGCGAGCGGCCGATGATACCCCAGGTTCACCAGGGCCGAAATCACATCGTCCTGAAGCGGAGCCTCCGGCGCGCCGCCGTCGATCGCGGCAACCGCTTCCGAAGGCACTCGAGGCAGCCGATCTTTCAGTTCCAGGACGATCCGCTCCGACGTTTTCTTGCCCACGCCCGGGATTGCCGTCAATCGCGCGACGTCGCTGCGCTCGATCGCGCGAATGAGCTCTTTGGGTTCGATGCCTGACAAGACCGCCAGCGCGAGCTTCGGGCCGATGCCGCTGACGCCGATGAGCCGTTCGAACAGATCCTGCTCGAGCGCCGTCGCGAATCCGAACAGCTGCAGCGCATCCTCGCGCACGTGCGTGTGAATGCGCAGGGCAATGTCGGTGCCGGTCTCCCCCATGCCATAAAACGTTGATAAGGGCACGAACACGTCGTAGCCCACACCGCCAACGTCGACGACCACGCGATTCGGATGCTTGTCGGAAATGCGTCCGCGAAGATGCGCAATCAAAGGGCGACCTTGCGCCAGCTTCTCGCTTTCGTTCGGGCGGGCGCCATCGCCTCGAGGCGCGCGGGCGCGAGCGAATGGACGTGACAGATCGCGACCGCGAGCGCGTCGGCTGCATCGTGCGGTGCCGGCGGTGCCGGAAGCCCGAGGAGCATCTTCACCATGTGCTGCACCTGATGCTTCTCGGCCCGGCCGTATCCGACGACGGCGCTCTTGATTTCGGCCGGGGTGTATTCGAAAACCGGAACACCGGCTTCGACGGCCGCCAGCATGGCGACGCCGCGCGCATGACCGAGCTTCAGCGCGCTCCGGACGTTCACGGCATAGAAGAGGTTTTCGATCGCGACCCAGTCCGGCCGGCACTCGAGGATGAGCGCGCTGAGTCGCTGATGAATCTCCAGCAGTTTGTCGGCGAACGGCGCAGCGGCGGTGGTGGCAATCGCGCCGCACGTGATGACCCGGTGGCGCGACCCGGCGGTCTCGACGCAGCCGTAACCGGTGCGCTCCGAACCGGGATCGATGCCAAAAGTTCTCACGCCAGCGAGGCCTCGATCTCCTTTTCCGATATGTCGAAGTTCGACGACACGTTCTGCACATCGTCGTGATCGTCGAGCGCTTCCATCAGTTTGACCATCTGCTGGGCGGGCTTGCCCTCGAGCTTCACGTAGTTCTCGGGAATCATCGACACCTTGGCCGTGGCCGGCTCGATGCCCAGGCCCTTCACGGCGTCACGGACCGTCGGGAACGCTTCGGGCGAGCTGAACACTTCCCAGTTTTCGTCATCGTCCTGCAGATCGTCGGCGCCGGCGTCGAGGACTGCTCCCATGAGCTTTTCCTCGTCGGCCTTCGACTTCTCGATCACGATGTAGCCCTTCTTGTGGAACATCCAGGCAACGGCGTTGGGCGCCGCGAGATTGCCGCCGTGTTTTTCAAGGAGATGGCGGATCTCGCCGGCCGTGCGGTTCTTGTTGTCGGTGAGCACTTCGATGATCAACGCGGCGCCGCCCGGTCCATACCCTTCGTAATGCGCCTCCTCGTACGAGACACCCGGCTCCTGACCGGTCCCGCGCCGGATCGCGCGATCGATGTTCTCGCGCGGCATGTTGCTCGCCTTCGCCTCCGCGACAATCGTGCGGAGGCGCGGGTTCATGTCGGGGTCGCCGCCGCCCGCGCGTGCGGCCACCGTCAATTCCTTGATCAGGCGCGTGAAAATCTTGCCGCGTTTGGCGTCGGCGGCGCCCTTCTTGTGCTTGATCGAGTGCCACTTGGAATGGCCAGACATGTTGAAAACTCCCGAAAATATGGCGAAACTGGCGCGAAAATTCTACACCTTTTTCGCGAGGATGATCCACACGTCAGCGCGTGTGTGCCACGGCTTGCCGCGGTAGTCGCCCAGCGTCGCGTCGACAAGGAAGCCGGCACGCCGGAGGCGGCGTGTCATGTCCGGCATGGTGAGCGTCCGAAAGACCAGATCGAAGCGGTGTTCGCGGGACCGGCGTCCGCTCCCGACGACGAAGCGCTCCTCGAACGTCGTGAGCCGGCGCGCGCGATCGCGCCGGACGGATTCAAAGAGCGTCAGTTTCTCGCCGTTGACCCGGCCCTGGAACCGCCGCCGATTCGTATACTCGCGCCAGGTTGCAACGTCCGGAACGAGATCGACGGCGAACAAACCGCCGCGCCGGAGGACGCGCGCGACGGACGCCAGCGCGGCTTTCAGATCGCGCGGCGAAATGAGGGACTGCAGCACGCCGTACGGCGCGAGCACGGCGTTGAACGCGCCGTCCCGGAACGGCAGCGCCCGGATGTCGCCTCTGAGCACCCGCAGTTGGCGAATTCGCGACTTGGAGAGTTGGTGGGCCAGGCGCGTCAGCATCGCAGCAGAGCGATCGATGCCGACGAGATCGACGCCGGCACGCGCGAGCGGCAGGGACACACGACCCGTGCCGCAGCCAAGTTCGAGGACCCGCCCCTGAACGGACGCCGCCAGCCGCTGCCAGAACGACACGTCGCGGCGTCCGAGCGTCCGCGCGTTCTCCCAGTCATAGAAGGGCGCGTACGCGTCCCAGCCTGTCCAACCTTCGGGCGACATTTCAGAGTTCAGACTTCAGAGTTCAGATTGATTTCAGAGTCTCGCATTTCGGAATCTCACACTCCACAAATCTGAATTCAATCTGCAATCTGACAATCTGAACTCTGAAATCTGAACTGTCAGTCCGACACGGCAATCTCGCCGGGCACGATCGGGCGCGTGCGCGGGAGTCGGCCGAGTCTGGCCAGATTGCCGACGAACGCGAGGATCCCGACGAACACCGCGAGCTTGATGCTGTCGCCGATCCGCGTTTGCGGCAGCACTTTCCACATCAGCCACAACGCAGGCTGCGCCCAGCAGACCGCCCAGACCGAACCGTAGAAATAGCGGCGCTCGTGTCCTTCGCCTCTGGTCGACGGCTTCACGCGCGGCAGTTTGCCGAGCGCGCCAAGCAGCCAAATCGCTCCGGCGATCGGGAAGTACCCGACGCGGTACATCTCCTTCAACCGCCAATGGCCCGTTACGATCGCGAAGATCAGGCCGGCGATGTTCAGCACCGCGAACGTAATCGCCTCGCTCCACGCCATCGTGTAGCAGACGCGGCGGTACAGCGGGTTCGGCCGATCCTCGGTGAACCGGATGATGTAGGGTTTGGGCTCCACGCCAGGTAGACGGCCGCGCAGCCCTGCGATGCCGGTGCCGACCAGCACGACGGCGAGCCAGGCGATCAACCGCGCGTCCAACCCATGCTCGAAGAGATCGAACGTCAACGGCCCCGGCGCGATGAAGAACACGAAAATCCAGATCGGCCAGTGATTGAACCTGTAATACAGCTTGTTGCGCTCGCGAATCTTGCGCTCGGAGGCGTACTCGACGGGGATCGCGTTCACGGGCTTTTCTTTTTCCTGGTGCCTTTCTTGGGTTGTGTTGTCTTCGGCGCCGAGGAACGCGTGGCGCCCGAGTCGCGAGTATACCCCGACGCCGGGATAGGCGGCGTGCTGCCCCACATCCCGCGCCGAAACCGCTGGGCCTCGACTTCCGCGCGCTTCAACTCGTCGAGCCTGGCGAGCGGTTCCCTCGCTGACACCCGCGCAAGTCCCTCGCGCACGAGGACGGTGTTGATGCACTGCCCGTCCTCGGTCACGGCATAGGCCAGATGACGGTTGTAGATGTCTCGTGTCGGCCCCTCCGACTCGAGGCGAATCCATCGGTTCAGGATCAGCCGGGAGAGCTTGTCGCGCGCTTCGTTGCCGAAGGGCGCCGGCGTGTCAATGCCGTGACTCGTCTCGGGTGCATCGATGCCGAGCAGCCGCACGCGACCGAACGTCGTCACGCTGATTGTGTCGCCGTCGATCACCGACTTCACCAGCACCAGTTCAGATCGATTGAGCCGTCCTTCGACTCGCCCGTGGATCTGAGCGGCCGCTGGATGCTCGCTCAGGACAGGTGGGTGAGAGAATGTTTGCAATGCCGCCACCGCCGCGGCGACGAGAGTACGCAGAATCTGCACGCACACCTCCATTTGGCGCGGGATTGCGCTTCAGGAGGAGCGCGCTGTGCAAACGCCCTTCCCTTCCAGCCTTTTCCTGCCTTTCCAGCCCTTCCCGCCCTACCCCGTGAACTTGTATCCGAGGCCGTGGATGGTGACGATGTGTTCGGGGACCTTGGGGTTGGATTCGATCTTCTGTCGCAGGCCGGCGACGTGGACGTCGACGGTGCGCGTGAGCGGCATCTCGTCGTAGCCCCACACCTGCGACAACAGCTCGTCGCGCGACAGCGTGGCACCGCGATGCGCGATGAAGTGCCGCAGCAGCTTGAACTCGCGCGCCGACAGATCCACAAGATCGCCGCCGCGCGTGACTTCGGCGCGCCGGAAGTCGACCACGACGTCGCCGAAGCGGTAGGCATCGCCGCCCGATTGCGCGCCCGAGGATCGCCGGCGCAGCAGCGCCTCCAGCCGCGCCATGAGCTCGATGGTCTCGAACGGTTTGGTCAGGTAGTCATCGGCACCCAGCTTCAGCCCGACGACGCGATCCACGACCTGGCCGCGTGCGGTCAACATCAGAATCGGCGTCATGACGCCGCGCTGGCGCACCTCGCGACAGACATCGAAGCCGTTCAGCCGCGGCAGCATCACGTCCAGCACGATGAGGTCGTAGGCGCCGCGCGAGGCCTGCGCGAGGCCATCCTCGCCGTCGCTGGCAGTGTCCACGCGATAGCCCTCGCTCGTGAGCCGATCGCTCAGCGTGAGCCGCAGCCCCGCCTCGTCCTCCACCACCAGCACGCGCGGGCCGAGGCTCGTGTCGTTCGAGGGACTTGTCATCATGTGTCGTCGGGGTCTGACCCCGATGACATTGGCAGGTCGACGGAGACAGTCGTGCCGCTGCCCGGACGGCTTTCTACATGGATCCGGCCCCGATGCGCGTCGACGACGTGCCTGACGACGCTGAGGCCGACGCCGGAGCCGCGGATCTCGGCACCAACCGCGCGGCGGCCACGATAGAACGGCTTGAGGATGTGAGGGAGATCCTCGGCGTCGATGCCGAGGCCGCGATCGGCGACGCGGATGCGGACCGTCGAATCGTGGACTTCCGTGACGACGTCGACCGTCGCGCCGCGCGGGCTGTATTTCACCGCGTTGCCGACGACGTTCTGCACAGCGGACCGCAGCGCGTCGCCGTCGCCGACGAGATGCGGTGCGTCGCCATTCTTGTGGATCGCGATCGTGACGCCGCGATCGCGAGCGTCGGCGTCGAGCCCGCGCACCGCGTCGGCAACGACGCTCGACACGTCCACGTCGCCGCGCGATTGCACCCCGGTCCCGGAGTTGATGCCGGCGAAGTCCAGCACACGCTCGACCATGGCGGCCAGACGCCGGCCCTCGGTTTCGACCAGCGATCCGTATCGCTTGATCTGCGCCGGATCGCTGACCACGCCGTCAGCCAGGTTCTCGCCGGCCGAACAGATGACAGCGAGCGGCGTCCGCAGCTCGTGGGACACGGCCGCGACGAACTCCATCTGCTGCCGCGCCAGCCGCTGCTGACGCTGCGCCGAAATGATCACCAGCCCGATGCTCGCCGCCAGCAAGCCGAGGATGCCGAGGCCGACGGCCACGTTGCGCCGCCGCGACGCGGCCACGATCGAATCGAGCGACCCGCTGCGATAGCGGACGCGCAGCTGCCAGGCGCCCTGTGCGTCCGCGCCAGTCGAGACAATGCGCTTGCCGTCGGTCGCTCCTCCGCGACGCACGATCGTGATCGCGACGCGCTCCGTGGTCCGCATGCGCGGTAGAAAACCCGGTTGCCCATCCGCCAGCTTCGCCAACTCGTCCATCCGCAGGTCGAACATGCCGACCGCGACATCGGCTCCGGCAGCGTCCACCACGGAGGGCCCCGTGTTGAACACGACCGTTGCCGGATCGTCGCGGCGCACGACGGTGACGAGGGAATCGGACGCGGACGGATCGCCGAAATGTTTCGCGACGAGCGGTTCCACGAGATCGTGAACCAGACGATCGGCGTCCAGCACGATCACGATCGAACGGGCGATCGCCGCCGGGTCGGAGATGAGCGTCACAGGTCCGTCTGGTGACGCACGCGTGATGCGCGGCACGGCAATGACCAGCGCCGGAATCTGCGCGTTGACGGCGTCGACGAGAAAGAGCGGCGATGGGAGATTCGCGACTGGCGGCCGCACGTCCGCCCGATGCGCGAGCAGCCCTCGCAGCTCTGGCGACCAATCGGTCGGGACGAGAAAGCGGCTGGCGATGTCGAAGCGCTTCGGCGCAGCGGTCGTGTCCGCGCCTTCGAGGAGGTAGATCGCGCGCACGAGCCCGGGGCGCGACGCGGTCGCCTGCCACCGATCGTAGGCGGCGGCCAGCGCCGCCGCCGGATTGGCGTCGAGCCCGGACGTATCCGCGCGGAAGGCCGCGTAAATGCGCGTCAGCTCCACGTCGAACTCGCGCGCGAGCTCGGTGGCGCGCGTGCGCAAGCTCGTGCGCATCCGCTCGCGCTCGGCTTCGCTGACCGCGCCCAGCCACCGGTACTGGAGCGTGCCGAGCACGCCGAGCAGCGCGAGCAGGACGACCGCCGTAAGCAATTGCCAAAACAACCGGCGCACGAATCCACTTTACCGCGAAGAACTGCCTCGAACGCTCCCGCTTTACATCTCTTACAAAACGATTGCCCAGAGATAACAACTCCGCCGCGGAGCGCTCGTCATACTGAGAAGTCGACAGTCGACAGTTCACAGTCGACAGTGAGTCGACAGACGGCTAGCGGCTGCCGACTATCAACTGTTAACTGTTGACTTCTTGTGAGGTGCCCGATGGAACGGTTGTTCGCGCTTCTTTTTTCGGTGGCATTGACGCTCGGCGGATACGCGGCCCGCGCCGCCGGTGATACGAAAGCGGAGGAACTGCTCAAACAGGCGCGCGCGGCGCTTGGCGGCGAAGCCACGCTTGCGAAAGTTCAGGGCCTCTCGTGCGCCGGCACGGTACAGCGAGCGATCGGCGATCGGCAGGTGACGGGCGATATCACCATCGATGTGCAGCTGCCGGACAAGTTCCTGCGCAGCGACAGCATCAGCCCGATGGGCGACGCGGCGCTCGTCGTCACCGAGCAGGGCATCAACGGCGATCAACTGCTGCGGCATTCGAAGACGCTCAACACGCCACCAGGCGCGGTCATTCGTGTACCGCCGCCGCCCGCGCGTGGCAGCGACGCCGAAGCGCAAGGGCTTCGCAATTCGCGCGCGGACCTGGCGAGGCTGACGCTGGCCTTGCTGGTGGCAGCTCCCTCGTCCGCCCCACTCGAGTTCAAGTACGCCGGCGAAGCCGAATCGCCGGACGGCAAGGCCGACGTCATCGACGTGACGGGACCTAGCAGCTTTGCGGCCAAGCTCTTCCTCGACAAGTCGACCCATCGCCCGTTGATGATCGCGTACCGCGGCGTTGCGCCCCGCGTCGTCATGCAGATGCAGCGCGGGGCACCGCCGCCGGCGACAGCTACGCCCGACCACGGCGGTCAGCCGCAGGCGCCGGCGCCCGATCAGGTCGACATCAACATGTTCCTCGACGACTACAAGGCCATTGACGGCGTGATGCTGCCGCATCGCATCACGCGGTCCGTGGACGGTCAGCCAAACGAGGACATGGTGTTCAAGACGATCAAGGTCAACCCGGCATTCAAGTCCGACACATTTACCGCGAAGTAAGCGGACCCGCTCGTCCTGAGCCCTTCGACTCGACGCTCATCCTGAGCTTGTCGAAGGATGAGCGCCTCGCTCAGGACAGGCTTCGAATGGCGGACCCGGCTCGTGGTTCGACAGGCTCACCACGAGCGAGATTCTCATGACGGTGGACCATATGCGCCTCTTCATCACGCTGTTGCTTCTCGGACGCTCCCGGCGATGGCCTTCGCCCAATCGCGCACCGACGCCACGCTTCGCATCACCGTCGTCGACGAGAGCGGCGGCGTGATCGTCGGCGCGCGGGTGGACGTCAAGCCGCTCGCCGGCGGCGACGCAGTCACGCTCGATACAGGCGGGCGCGGCGACGCGACGTTTTCGGCGCTCGTGCCCGGCCGCTACGCGATTCACGTCGAGGCGCCCGGGTTCGAGCCGCATGACACGCGCGACCTGCGCGTACGTGCCGGCGACAGCCGGCGCGAAATCACGCTCGCGATCGCGAAGCTCGCGGAAAGCGTCAACGTGACGCGCGACGGACGCGAGCGCGGAGCCGACCCGCGGAGCGACGCGTTCGCGACCGTGCTCGGCGCGGCCGAGATCAACGAGCTCCCGGACGATCCCGACGAGATGGAACGCATCCTCAAGGACATGGCCGGCCCGGGCGCGATCATGCGCGTCAACGGGTTCCGCGGCGGCAAGATGCCGCCGAAGGATCAGATCGCGCAGATCCGGTTTCACCGCAACATGTTCGCGGCCGACACCCACGAGCCGGGGATGATTTCCGTCGATATCGTGACCAAGCCGGGGTTGAGCGCCTGGCGCGGCTCGTCCAATCTCGGATTTCGCGGCGATGCGCTCAACGCGCGCAACGCCTTCGCGCCGACCAAGGGCGACGAGCAGAACGAGCGCGTCGGTTTTTCGTTGAGCGGGCCGCTCTGGAAGAAGCACACGTCGCTGTCACTCTCGGTCGACGGCGTCGATGCATTCGACACGAAAACGATCGTCGCCGCTCTTCCGTCCGGTTTCTTCGCCGACTCGATTCGCAAGCCGAACGACACGCTCAACGTGTCGGCGCGCATCGAACATGCGCTCACGCCGAATCAGCAGCTGCGGCTCGAGGCGCAGCGGAATCACAACGCCACCGACAACCTGGGCGTCGGCGACTTCGACCTGGCCGAGCGCGGCTTTCGACAAACCCGCAACGAGTGGATGCTGCGAGCGTCCACGGCCGGATCGATTCGCAAGTCACTGTTCAACGAATTCCGCTTCCAGCTTCGCAGCGAGGACACGGGGTTCGGCGCGCACAGCCAGTCTCCGGCCGTTCTCGTCCTGAACGCCTTCAATGCCGGCGGGGCTCAGCTCGACGGCAGCCGTGGCGCGACGATCGCGGAGTTCGCTGATGATCTCGATATGTCGGTCGGCAAACACGCGATTCGGACGGGATTTCAAATCGAGGCCGGCCGCTATCACAGCGACGAGCGGCGGAACGCGTCGGGGACCTTCACGTTCGCCGATCTCAACGCGTTCAACACGGGACGGCCGACCACCTACACGCGCAACGTCGGGAACCCAAGCGTGTCTGTGACGCACACGCAAACCGGGATCTACTTTCAGGACGACTATCGCGCCCGCAAAGAGCTGACGATCAGCGCGGGCGTGCGCGGGGAAGCACAGTCGCATATCGGCGGCTTCCACCTCGGCCCGCGCGCGGGCTTCGCCTGGTCGCCGTTCAAAAGCGGCAAGGCGACCGTTCGCGCCGGCGGCGGGGTCTTCTTCGACTGGTTCGACGCCCTCAACTACCAGCAGGCGATTCAGCTCGACGGCACGCGCCAGCAGATCGAAACAATTGTTGCTCCCGGCTATCCCAACGCGTCACTCGGCGGGCAGTCGCTGCTCCTGCCGAACGGCCGAGTGCAGATCGCGGACCTCGAGCAGCCGACGCTGTTCGAAACGAGCGTCGGGCTCGAGCGCGAGTTGCCGGGCGCGGCGCGTTTGAACGTGATGTACATCCGCCGGCGCGGATCCAACGTACTGCGCGGCGTCAACGTGAACACTCCCGGCGCGAACGGCGTGCGGCCGGACCCGACGGCCGGCACGGTCACCGACATTCGATCGACCGCGTCCTCGTCGTTCGACGGGTTGAGCTTCAACTTCAACTACATGAACCCGCAGCGACGCCTGTTCGTCGCCGCCAACTACTTCCTCTCGCGATCGATCAACGAATCGGATGGCCCCTTCAGCCTCGCCGCCGACGCTGCCAACCTCGGCGCTGAACGTGGCCCAGCCTTTCAGGATGCGAGGCATCGCTTCATGGGCTTCATGAACGCGCCGCTACTCGGCCGCCGGCTGTCGTTCGGCTCCTCGATCCGCCTGCAATCCGCGCTGCCCTACAACATCACGACCGGCCGCGACGACAACGGCGACACAATCAGCAACGATCGGCCGGGCGTGACGCGCAACACGGGTCGCGGGCGCGCGCTCGTGGACCTCAGCACTCGACTGGCGTGGCGGTTTGCCTTCGGCGGCGCGGCGCCGGCGGGTCCCGGCGGACCGCAGATTCGCATTCTGCGCGGTGGCGGCGATTCGAATCCGCTCGGCGACATGCCGTCGGGTGACAGCACCAAGCGGTACGGGCTCGAGCTCTACGCGCAGGCGTTCAACCTGCTGAACCACGTGAACGCCACCACATTCAGCGGCGTAATCACGTCGCCGTTCTTCGGCCAGGCGACGGCGGCGGCGCCGCCGCGGCGCGTGGAGGTGGGGGCGCGGTTCTCGTTCTAGCCGGTCAGTAGGTGACTTTACGTCGCGCTCGTCCTGAGCCTGTCGAAGGACGAGCCGAGCGCTCGTGGTTCGACAAGCTCACCACGAGCGGGAAGCGCCACAGCAAACGCCGCGAGGGACTAGCGCTTCAAGTACCGGCGCGCCTCGTCCAGCTCCGGCAGCGCCGGATCGGCGGCGTGCCACAGCCCGAGGAACCGTTCGTACTCGACGCGCGCGCCGCTCGTGTCGCCGGTTCGCTCCAGGAGGCGGGCGAGCGCGAGCACGAATCGCGGCTCGAGCGGCGCGATCCACTGCTGCTGGCGCGACGGCACCAGGAGCTCACGGTACGAGGCGATGGCGCCGGCCGTGTTGCCTCGAGCGAGACTGACGCGCGCGGCCGTGTCGTGCACCGGCAGTGTGTGCGCCAGCGTGTTCAGCGAACCATATCCGATCGAGAACACATGCTTCGTGCGCGGGGCGCGCGCCAAAGCCCGTTCGGCTTCTACAGGCGATCCCGCCGCCAGGGCGATTTCTGCCTCGAGGGCATGCCGCCACCAGAGCTCGATTCCGGTCGCGGACGCGGACGCCGCGTTCGCGCCAGCCAGGCGCGCGCGCGCCGCGACGAGCCCGCCCGCACGCGCTTCGGCAACGCCCGCCACGAAGGTGATCGCGGCGCGGGCCGGCCCGCGCACGCGCTCGCGCAGCGTGGGCACGAGCGTGAGCGCGTGCTCCGCCGCGCTGCCCACGGCCTCGAGCTGGCCGCGCTCCAGCGCGATCACGGCGGTCATCAGGTCGACGTCAGCCTGACCTTCCCGATCGTTGAACCGCGCGGCCTCGCCGCGCGCCCGCCCCGCGAGCGCGGCCGCCTCGCCATATCGACCGATCCGCGACAGCAGCCAGGCGCGCAGCAGCATGCCGCTCGTCGCCGGCGCATCGCGCTGCTTCAACGAAGAGGCGTACTGATCCGCTTCCGCAAGTGCCTGACCGTACTGCCCGCGCATGGAGAACGCCCATGCGCGGCCCTGACGCGATTCGAAGAACTGCGGGTCGATGGTGAGGGCCGTATCGTACGCCTCTAACGCTCCCTCCGGCTCGCCGAGCATGACGCGGGCTTCGCCGAGGCTGTCGTACGGGTTTGGCTCGCGGGGGTTCAGGCGACGGTACTCCTCGAACTCGCGGAGCGCTTCGTCGTATCGGCCGGCGGCGAGGAGGCCGTAGCCGTACTCGTTGTGCATGTCGCCCGCGTCCGGCGCGTTGCGGATCGCCGCTTCCCAGGTTCGCAGCTCCTGCGCCGTCTCGTTCACGTCGCTGTAGGCATGCGCGAGCATGTGAAACCCTTCAGTCTCGTCGGGAAACTGCTTCGTCAGGCGTTCGCCGACCGCGATTGCCTTCCGCGCCTCGCCGGCGGTGCGGGCCGTCGTCAACTGCACCAGCAGCTGCTGGCGGGGCGGCAGTCGATCGAGATGCTGCAGCGCCAGCGCGCGGTAGCGATCCGAGGACGCCGTGTCTCGCAGCATGCTCGTCGCAATCGACAGGTCGAGGTACGCCAGCGCGAATCCCGGATCGAGCGTCACGGCCTTCTCGAGCAATTCGCGCGCGTCCGCCAGGCGGAGATTCTTCCGCGCGACGAGCGCCTCGCTGTACAGGCGGAACGCTTCGACCGAGGACGTGGTCATGTCGGCGATGGCATGCGACTCGGTTGGAGGGCCCGCGATGCCGACGCTCTTCACGATCCGCGCGGCCACATCGTCGACCAGCGGAAACACTTCGGCGCCCTGGAGCGTATGCGCGGCGATCACGCGGCCGGTCCCGACGTCTTCAACGCGGACGTCGAGCCGGAGGTCGCGACCCGTCTTGAAGACGCTACCGCCGACGAGCGCGCCGGCGCCGGCCCGGCGCGCCACGTCTCGCCAACGCGCGCGATCCAGCTGCGCGACGTCGCCGTAGCCCGCGGCTTTGACGATCTCTTCCAGCCGGCCGCTGCTCACGACGTCGAGGCCCGCCGTCTGCGCGAGGCCCGTTACCAGCATCGAGGGCACGCCGTGCGTGAGCCACGAAATGTCTGCCGCGCCGCTCGGATTGTCGAACGGCATGACGGCAACAGCCGGCCGGCCGGCCGCGCCTATCGCCGTCGGGCCGGTCGATCGACGGCTGACTACCAGCCAGGCGATCGCGGCCGCAGTCACAAGCGCCGCCACGGCAGTCAGCACTCGCTCGGGTGAAAGACGCCGTGGCGTCGCGGTGGTGAGCAGGAGCGACTCGAGATCGAACGCCAGGTCGCGCGCCGACTGAAACCGGAGGTTCGGATCCTTTTCGACCGCATGCGCGATCACGTGACGGAGGGACGGCGGAACATCCGCTGAAATGCGCGGGTCCTCGGTCAGAATCGCCGACATCGTGTCGGCTGCAGTCGCCCGCGTGAACGCCGGACGGCCACTGACCATCTCGCAGAGCACGGCGCCAACGCTGAACAGATCTGCGCGGGAATCCACCGGCTGCCCACGCACCTGCTCTGGCGCCATGTAGCCCGCCGTGCCAAGCACCGTCCCTGGAATGGTCTCGGTCGGCCGGGACCAGGCCGAATCGGCCGGCGCCTCCTCCGCTGCCACCAGCTTCGCGAGTCCGAAATCGAGAATCTTGATCCGGCCATTGCCGGTGACGAAGAGATTCGTCGGCTTCACGTCCCGATGAACGATGCCCTTGTCATGCGCAGCCGCGAGCCCGTCGACGACCTGGCGCGTCCATTCGATCGCCGTGCGAGTCGGAACGCGGCCCTGTTCGAGCCTGCTCCGGAGCGTTTCACCCTCGAGCAGTTCGACGACGATGTACGGTGCGCCGTCGTGCACGCCGACGTCGTGCACCGTGAGAATGTTGGGGTGATTCAAGCGGCTGGCGGCACGCGCTTCTTCTTCGAAGCGCCGCAGCCGGTTCGGATCGCTGGCGAACTCGCGGGGCAGGATCTTGATGGCGACGTCGCGATCCAGACGCGGATCGCGCGCCCGGTAGACCTCGCCCATCCCTCCGGCGCCGAGTGGTTCGACGATGTCGTACGGGCCAACCGACGCACCAGGAGCCAGCGTGGTGGCGCTGGTCATCGCTTCTTCCCGGCCGGCGGCTGCGTCTCGGTCGTCATGAGCGGGGGGCGGTCGTGGAATGTCAGCGTCAGCGAACCAAAACCGACCAGATCGCCGTCTGCCAGCGGCGCGGGGCCCGTCAGCCGCACGCCGCGCGCGAACGTGCCGTTCTTGCTGCCGAGATCCTCCAACATCGTGTCGAGGCCAGTGACCGTGATTCTCGCATGACGCCGAGAGATCGTCGTCGCGTCAAGCGTCACCTCCACCCGCGGATCCCGCCCGATCACGTTTTCGCCGGAGACAAGCGGGAACTGCCGCGCCCCCCATCTCAAGGAGTGTGACGGCGCGTCGATCAGCGCGCGGATCGGCAGCGCGAAGCGGTACCCGAACTTCGGCACGGTGTGGATGGAGTCGCGGCCGAGCGCTTTCCGCAACGCCAGAACGTTTTGCGCGAGCGTGGCCTCGACGACGGCCGTGCGCGGCCACACGGCGGCCATCAACTCGTCCTTGCGCACCGCGTGGCCGGCACGCGCGACCAGCGCCTGCAGTGTGTCGAGCGCTTTTGGCGTCAACGACACCACTCGCCCGTCGCGCCGCAGTCGGCGCTCGGCAGGCTCGAATCTGAATGGCCCGAATTCGTAGGCGGTCACGCGGAGATTTCACCGGAATTTGATGCGGCTTGCATGCGGCCGTCAAGACTTTCTCCAGGCGCGGGCCCTATCGTTCACGCCATGGAGGATGACATGGAGAACACGGAAAAAAGCGGGCGGCGCTGGCTGATTGTCGCGCTGCTTGGCCTTGCCGCGGTTGGCACGTGGGGCGTTTCCCGGGCACGCGGCGACGCGACGGAGCGGTTCTTGTACGTCTGGGCGGGCGATCAGGCACGCATCGCCCCGGATTTTCTCGCCGTCGTGGACTTCGATCCGGCCTCGCCCACCTATGGAAATGTCCAGACGACGCGGCCGCTCCCCGGCCCGGGCGCCAGCGGCAACGAGCCGCATCACGTCGGATTGTCCAGCGACGGACGAACGCTGGCGCTGGGCGGGCTGCTCAGCGTGCTGAAAGGGCAGAGTGAGATTTTCTTCTTCGACGTGTCCGACCCGTCGTCGCCGCAGTTCCTCTCGTCGGCCGATCCGCCGCTGTCGGCCATCACCGACGAGTTCTACCCGATCCCAGGCGGCGGCTTTCTCGTGACGATGATGGGTGGAGCGCAGGGCCACCATCCCGGACGCGTCGTCGAATTCGATCGGGAGCGCCGCATTGTCGCGGAGCATCCCGATCGGCCGCCGGACGATGGGTTCAACCCGCATGGTCTCTCGGTACGCCCCGAGCTGAACCTGATGGTCACGAGCGACTTCATCTGTCCGTCCACGACGCTGCATGCGGTACCGGGCAACCTCGATTTGCGCGGCAGCGTTCGCGTGTGGTCGCTCCAGCCGCGCAAGATCGTGAAGACCATCGACGATGCCCGGCGCGGGCGGCACGATCGACGTGCAGCTGATTCCCGGCGACCGCCGCGCGCGCGCGTACACCGCCGGCATGCTCGACGACAAGCTCTACCTGGTCGACACGCGGCCAGGCCGTGCCACACCCGTCTTCGATTTCGCCACGATTACGAAGGGCGGCTGGCCGCAGCTGATGCGCATGACCGCCGATGGCCGGCGCCTGTTCATCACGATGAACGTCGCCGGCAAAGTCGCGATGCTCGATACGTCGGACCCCGAGCATCCCACGCTCCTGTCGGTGCTCGATCTCGGCGCCAACGCAGGACCGCACTACCTCGCGTTGACACGCGACGAGCGACGGCTCGTCGTGTCCGACTACTTCCTCAACGAAGACAGCTTCGGCAAAGTCCACCAGGAAGGCGATCACAAGGTCCACGTCGCGAAGGTAGATCGGCGGGCGTTGACGCTCGACGCATCGTTCAACCTCGACTTCAACACGGCGTCCCCGACCGGCCCGGCTCGACCGCACGGCCTGGCCATGAAGTGAGTCGATGTTCTCAGGATGTGGCGCAGGGCTTCAGCCCTGCGGTTCGCGATCGCAGGACTACAGTCCTGCGCCACGTTCCGCCCACAACCGATGCAGAGCAATCCCTGCCGCAACGGCGACGTTCAATGAATCGACCTGATCGGTCATCGGGATTCGGACGAACGCATCGGCGGCAGCTGCCACCGCCGGTGTCAGACCAGAACCTTCCGCGCCAACCGCGAGCGCCAGCCGCATGCTGGCGCCGCGTCTGGCGAAGGCGTCGATCGGCTCGGCGCCGGCGTCCGGCGTGAGCGCGACCAGCGTGAAGCCGGCCTCGCGAATGCGCGCGAGGTCGGCAGGCCACTCGCGGCTGTGCGCGAACGGCACGCGCAGCACCGCCGCCATCGATGTCCGGATCGCTTTGCGATACAACGGATCGCAGGTGTCAGGACTCAACAGCACGGCATCCGCGGCGAACGCGGCGGCGTTGCGGAACACACCGCCCACGTTGTCGGCGTTCGCGACGCCGTCGAGGAGGATCAGGCGCCGTGCTCCGGTCATCACTTCGTCGACCACTCGAAGCGGCGGCCGCTCGACGAGCGCCAGACAGCCGCGATGGATGTTGATACCGGTGATCGTCTGAAACTCTTCCGTTCGACAGACGTACGCGGGGACCGCCGCGTCGAGCCTGGCGAGGAGCGGCTCGAGGTCGCGATGCGCGGCGTCGTTCAGCAGGAGCGATTGCAAGCTATAGCGGGAATCCTCGAGGACCCGACGAACCACGAGTCGGCCTTCGGCCACGAACAGGCCGTGGGAGCGCGCGAGATCGCGATCGGCGACGCTGCGATAGAGCGCCACACGAGGATCGTCGGCGATTCGGATGATGGTTGCCGGCATAGAAGATAGTACGTGGCGCAGGACTTTAGTCCGAATAGATCGCGCCGAGCGGCGGCGCGGGAAACTTGAACCCTCCGCTCAGGGCAGGCCGCACCCCTGTTTCGACGTACCGCTCGAAGACTTCGGACGAGGCGGTGTGGCACTCAGCGCAATGCGCCGGGCAGGACGACACCAGCCGCGAGAACCGTCACTCCAATCCATTTGAGAATTCGCAACAGGGTGCGCACCACGGTGCCTCGCAGGCCAGCAGTATCTCACGGCGGAAAGAACTCCGTCGCGACGGCGTACTGAAAGCCGAGGCGCCGCGCGAAACCAGGGTCTTGTGCTCCTGCACCGACGTAAATGCACTGGGACGGGTCGAGTCGATATTTCCTGATGAACACAACGCCGAGGCCGGGCAACGGTTTCCGGCACCAGCAGGTCGGCGGCCCTCCACCGTGCGGGCAATATTCCACGTCGATCTCGAGGGCGAGCAGTTCCTGCATGCGCGCGAATCCGGCGTCTGCTTCCTCGCGCGTGATCCGTTCCTCCTCCACCTCCGGTCGCCACGACAGGGCTAGCAGTCGCCAGCCCTCGTCGAGATAGCGGCGCAACACATCGGCTCGTCCATCGACCAGCTGAACGTCGTCCGCCGACACAGGCGCGCGCTGGCCACTACGGCTGCGGACGAGCACATCGTCGCACCAGACGATCACCGCGCGATTCGTCAGGGTCTGATCGATCGCGCGCTCGAAGGGAACGTTGTCGATCCGCGAAAAGCCCTCGGATGGATCCGGTGGTTCCAGGTCGCGTTGGTAGCGGAACTGAACCGCCGGACCGAATGCGTTGACATCTGTTTTCGTGATCAGCCGAATCTCCTCCGGACCGAGAAGCCGGCTGTACGTCGAGAGCATTCGGGAGACCGCATTCACCTGTGCCTGCTCGACGCTGGTGGAGAGCCAGACGCAGCGGACCGGCAAACCGGTGGCGTCGGCCCAGGCGACGACCGGCGCACGCGACTTGCGAGACACGTACGTGTTGTCGAGGACGATGCGAGAATGTCCCGCTTCGACGAGGGAATCCAGCGTCGACACCTGATCGCGAAGCGACCCGCCTTCGACGTCACGACTCAAGTGAGCGAATCCTTCGCTCACGAACTTTTGCGCCAGCGTCGTTTTCCCCGCGCCCGGCAGCCCCATGATGAGGACAATTTCGCCTTCTCGCACTGGACGTGGCGCGGCCCTCTCGAGCCGGGGCCCCCACCGCGCGGAATCTGCGCGGTGGGGTGGAGCGCCGCGGTCGCGGGGCTGAAAGCCCCGCGCTACACCAAGCGCCGCGTAATCCTCATCCGTGAGCCGAATCATCGGAACTCTCGCGATCGACCTGGCGGTCTCGACACGGGTGGCGCCGGGAATCGGGGAAATGGCGGCGGACAGATCCATCAGCCACGCCTGCGCGATCTCCTGCGGAGTCGCGCCATGGCGGTTGGCGATCTTGGCGAGCGCTCGATCCCTGGCGGCCCGGCGCGCGCGTGCCGGGCCGCCGAGCGGCCTGTAGGCAAGGAGACGAATGCCGTGCCGATCGCAGTACCCGGCAACGCCGCTCAGTACGTTGTCGTCGTTCCACAGGCTCAGCTCGACCTGCACGGCGGCGATGTCCGCGATGCGTCTCGCCTCTTCGATCTGTCCGACCGTGACGTTGCAGAGGCCGATGTGCTCGACGAGGCCGTCTCGCTGCAGCGACGACAGCGCCCGCATGCTCGTCGACAGCGGCGTTCGAGGATCGACGGCGTGTAGCTGGTAGAGAGAAATCCGGCTGACGCCGAGCGCCTGCAGGCTGGCGCCGGCCGCGGCGCGCAGATGCACGGCACGGCCATTCGCGATCCAGCGACCACTGGGTCGCGTCAGGCCGCCTTTTGTCGCAATGAGGATGCGGGAACGGTCACCGGTCCACGTGGCGAGCGCACGCGCAATCAGCCGCTCGTTGTGACCGGTCTCACCATCGTCCCAGCAGTAGGCATCGGCGGTGTCGAAGAAGGTGATGCCGGCGTCGAGCGCCGCGTGCAGCACCTCGATGCCGCGCGCCTCGTCGCGGTCGCGCTCCGTCGACAGACGCATGCACCCAAGGCCAATCAACGGACCAGATGCGTCGGGAGGCCACACGGCCGGAGTGTACGCGACGCTAGAACCCATCTCATGAATGAGGCCGGCCCCCATTCATGACATGGGTTCTAGCCTGCCAACCCTTTTGCGGTGGCCGACGTCAAAAGGGGATTGACATAGACTGTCTATGTTATGACCAGGCCGTTTACCGTTCGCGACGTCATCCCGCCGGGAACGCTCGAAGTCCTGATCCTGACCACCCTCAGCCGCGTGGATCAGTTGCACGGGTTCGAGATCGCCGAATCGATCCAGGCGCGGTCCGACGATGTGCTGACGGTCGAAGAGGGGTCGCTGTATCCGGCTCTGCAGCGGCTGCTCGTCAAGGGATGGATTGCCGATGCGTGGGGCCGGACCCTCGGGAACCGGCGCGCGCGGTACTACCGGCTGACACCGTCCGGCCGCCGGCATCTCGAGCGCGAGCTCACGCGCTACCACCGCGTCGCACGCGCGGTCGCGCGTGTGTTGTCACCGGCCTAGACGGAGAACGACCATGACCATCCGCGGCCTCTGGTATCGCCTGCGATCGACGTTTCGACGCCGTCGATACGACAAGGACCTCGCAGACGAAATCCAGCTGCACATCGATCTGCGCGCTGAGCAGCTCCGCCGCTCGGGCCTCCCGGCCGACGATGCCGCACGCGCCGCACACCGGCAGTTCGGCGCTTCGCTGGCGGTGATGGAGAACAGCCGCGACGCCGGGACCTTCGCGTGGGTGGACGCCCTTCGACAGGACCTGCGCTTTGCCATGCGCATGCTTCGCCGGACGCCCGGCTTCACCACCGCCGCCGTCGTGACGCTCGCACTCGGCATCGGCGCGAACACGACGATGTTCAGCGTGTTGAACGCGACGCTGCTGCAATCGCTGCCCTACCCGGATTCCGATCGCCTCGCCACGCTGTGGCGGACGAGCCTCGCCGATCCCGAGTCCCTCAACATCGTGTCGGCGCCAAACTTCCGTGACTGGCGCGAGCGCAGCCGGACATTCGACAGCATGGCGATCTTCGATTCAGCAGGACGCGGCTACAACCTCACCGGGCAGGGTGAACCCGAACAGGTGCCGGGGCTCCGTGTGACGGCGAGCTTCTTCACGGTGCTTGGCGTGCCGCCCTTTCTCGGGCGGACGTTTCTGCCGGAAGAAGAGCCACCCGGCGCCGATCGCGTGGTCGTGCTGAGTTACGGGTTGTGGAAGCGCCGTTATGCGGGCGACCCGGCAATCATCGGCCGGACGATTCCCATCGACTCCGCCGGACGAGTGGTCATCGGCGTCATGCCCGAGTCGTTTCGATTCCAGTACGGGATCGAACGCCAGCTCTGGGTACCAGCCGGATGGACGCAAGGCGATCAGGATCGCGGATCGAATTCGTTCATCGCCATCGGGCGAATCCGGCGCGATGTGACGCTCGCGCAGGCGCAGAGCAACATGGACACCGTCGGCCGCGCACTGGCCGAGGCGTATCCCGACGAGAACGGCGGACAGACCATCCGCGTGATGCCGATGATCGAGCTCGGCGCGTCGCGCCTGCGGTCGACGCTCGTCCCGATGCTGGGCATCGTCGGCTTCGTCCTGCTGATCGCGTGCGCGAACGTCGCCAACCTGCTGCTGGCGCGTGCGGCGTCCCGCTCGCGCGAGCTGGCGGTCCGCTCGGCGATGGGCGCCGGCCGCGGACGCCTCGTCCGGCAATTGCTCACCGAAAGCCTGGTGCTCGCGTGCGCCGGGGGCGCGGCCGGGCTGCTGCTGGCGTACTGGGGCGTGGGGGCGTTGCTGCCCCTGCTGCCCGGCACCATCCGCAACGTGCCCTTCCGGCCGGTCGATCGGATCGGCATCGACCTGTCCGTGCTGGCCTTCACATCCATCGTCGCGCTCGGGAGCGGATTGCTCTTCGGCCTCGCACCGGCGTTCGCGTCGTATCGCGGCCGTCTGAGCACGGCATTGCGAGAGAGCGCGCGCGGGTTCGCCGGCGATGGCCGGAGCCGGCTGCGGTACGGACTCGTCGCCTCGGAGATTGCGCTGACGCTGATCGTGCTCGCCGGCGCGGGCGTCATGCTGGTCAGCGTCGCGCGCTTGCTTCGTGTCGATCCGGGACTCGATCCACGAAATGTCCTGGTCCTTCAGATGGCGCTTCCACAGGAAAACCTGTACTACGGGCCGCCGGGTAACCCGCGATTCTGCGAGGGTCTCTTGGAACAGGTCGGCAGCATTCCCGGCGTCAGGTCGGTGAGCGGCATCGCGCATCTCCCACTCAGCGGCGCGAACGCAGGACGTGGACTGGCAATCGAGGGTCGTCCGGATCCCGGTCCGCAAAACCAACCCGGCGCCGGATACAGCGTCGCCTGTCCGGACATCCTGAAAACGATGGGCATGACATTAGAGGCCGGGCGGGAGTTCACGGTCAGGGACGCGCTCGAATCTCCGGGCGTCGCGTTGATCAACGAGAGCTTCGCGCGTCGCCACTGGCCCAACGGGGACGCCGTCGGCAAGCGCTTCAGAATCGGCCGCGCCGGCAGCGACGCTCCGTGGCTGACCGTCGTAGGCGTGTACAAGGACGTTCGCCACAACGGTCTCGACAGGGATGGGTCGCCACACTTTCTCCGTCCCTACCAGCAGGCCGGCTGGCCGTTCATGAGCATCGTCGTCCGCACAGCGTCGGCGCCACAAACCTTCACGCCGGCGGTCAAGCGCGCACTGTTGGCCGTCGAGCCGGAACAGCCGGTGTCAACGGTGCGGACGATGGAGGAAGTCATCGGGCGATCTGTGGCTCCGCGCCGCTTTCCGATGCAGTTGTTGAGCGGCTTTGCCGTGCTCGCTCTCGTGCTCGCCGCGATAGGCATCGCCGGCGTCGTGAGCTACTCCGTCGTGCAGCGCACGCCGGAAATTGGCGTCCGCATCGCGCTGGGCGCCCAGCGGCGCGACGTGCTGCGGCTCATCCTGGGGCACTCGCTCGCCTGGGCGCTGGCCGGCGTCGTCGTCGGCATTGCGGGAGCGGTGGGACTGCTGCGATTGCTCGGCTCGCTCTTATACGGAGTGACCGCGGGCGATCCGTGGGTGCTGGGAACCGTTTCGCTGATTCTGATCGCCGTGGCACTCGGCGCCAGCTATGTGCCTGCGCGGCGCGCGATGCGGGTCGACGCCGTCAGCGCGCTGCGTCAGGGTTAGGTCGAGCCAACGCAAGCGCCGGAGTGCGAGGCGTGCTCTCCCGGCGCAGTGCCCGGCCGGAGTAGACACCGGTCGTTTTCCCGTCCTGAAACACGACCTGACCGTTCACCCACACGGCGCGCACGCCAACCGCCTGCGCCTGGGCCTGCCCGAAATCCGCGCGGTCCGCGACGACGGCTGGATCGAAGAGGACGAGATCGGCAAAGGCGTTCGGCACGATGCGTCCGCGATTCGGTAATCCGACGTTCGCAGCCGCAAGGCTCGTCATCTTGCGCACGGCTTCCGACAGTGGGAACAGCTTTCGATCGCGAACGTACGGGCCGAGGACTTTGGCGAAGCTGCCGAAGCCGCGCGGATGCAGCCCCGTCGACGTTCCGTCGCTGCAGACGTTGGCGAACGGCCACTGCATCAGGCGCTCGACGTCCGCGTCGGACATCCCCTTTGCCACGATGCCCGCGCCGGAGCCTCCCGGCTCGGCGAGAAGAGCCATGAGCATTTTCTGCGGTGTCGTCCCGGCCAGTTTCGCCACTTCAGCGAGCGTCTTGCCCACGTGCTCCGGATGCGCACGGAAGCTGTTGAAGATGATGTCGTCGGCGAGCGACACGTGGCCGAGGACGAACTCGGTTTCCTTCTCGTCCGAGAAATTCCGCTTCGGGTACAGCACGCCGAGGTTCGACTGCCAGTAGGTGTACGGATAGATGTCGGCCGTGAGCTGGACGCCGGCGGCGCGGGCGCGGTCGAGAACGCCGATCAACTTTTCCGCCTGGCCCCAGAGGTCGTGCATGCCGAGCTTCATGTGCGAGACCTGCACCGGCATCGCGTTCGTGCGGCCAATCGCGATCAGCTCGTCGAGCGCTTCCCAGAACCAGCGATCCTCGCTGCGCATGTGGCTGATGTAGCGGCCGCCGGCATCGGCCGCGACCTTCGCGAGCGCCAGCACCTCCTCGGGAGCGGAGTAGATCCCCGGGTCGTATTCGAGACCGGTCGAGAGACCGAGCGCACCGGCATCCATTTCCGCTTTGAGAAGCGGTTTCATCCGCTCGACTTCGTCGGCGGTCGCCGTGCGCGCGAAATCCTGGCCCATGACGCGGCTGCGAATCGCGCCGTGCCCGGCGTACGACGCAACGTTGACCGACACCGGCTGGCTCTCGAGGCGCGCGAACAGCGCGGCGAGGTTCGAGCCGCCGCCGTCCTGCCCGACCACGATCGTCGTCACGCCCTGGCTGACCATGGCGATCGCGTCGCGAGCGGCCTCGAAGCCGCGATCGTGGTGGCTGTGCGTGTCGATGAATCCAGGGGCGCAGCGTCAACCCTTCGGCCTCGACGATGCGCTCGCCGGGCGTGGGCGTGAGCTGGCCGACGGCGACGATTCGGTCGCCGGCGATGCGCACGTCATCGCGCCGGGCGGGCCCGCCGTTCCCGTCGATCATCTGCGCATGGCGAATCAGTGTCGTCGTCGCACTGGATTGGCCGAGGTCTCGAGCACCAACCATTGCGGCGCACGCGAGCGTGAGCATCAGGATCGACGTCAGGCCGTTCTTTGGCTTCATCACGATGTCTCTAGTATTGGCGGAACGTCAGGTTGAAGCGTCCAGTCAGCGCGAGTTCGGGCGGCGCCGTGTTGGGCAATATCCGCGAGACGCCGTGATAGCGCAAGCGGGCTGGCCCGCCGAACACGAACGCATCGCCTGATTCGAGCAACCGCGCCTCGACGGGATCGCGGCGCCGGAGGCCGCCAAACAGGAATCGGGCGGTGTCGCCCAGCGAGAGCGAGACCACCGGCACGCCGGCGGCAATCGAATCCCGGCTTTCATCCTTGTCCTGGTGGACGCCCATGCGGCCGTCGCCGTCGTAGTAGTTGAGGATGCAGAGGTCGGCATCGAGCGGCATTCCCGACGGACGCGGCGATGCGATCGGCCAGCAGCTTGAAGTCGTCCGGCAAGGGTGGCGCCGGGAGACCGTCGAAATCCGACCGCGTCTCTTCGTACTTGTAGGTCTGACCGTTCCAGTGGCGTCCGAGACACAGCATCCGCACGTGCATGGTGCCGCCGCCGCGCACGACCGGCACGTACGCCGGCACGTCGCCGTCGACGAGCGCGCGGCATTGTTCGACGAGCGCGGTCTGCTCGGCGATCGTCAGATACGCGCGCGAGATGGAACGCGCCGGGCGCGATCTCCATTCGCGTACGTTACCATTGCCGGCCGTGCGGCCGTCAGGTCGACAAGCTCACCATGAGCGTGAGTATCGCCGACGATCGCGCCACTGAGCCTGCGAAGGATGAGCTCTGCGCTTGCGGACGCTTGTGGCGTACTTTGCGCTCTGCGTCGCGCAGCCGGCTCACGCGCACCCCGCACCGTTCAGCTACGTCGATCTGCGAATCCAACCTGGACTCATTCAAGGCATCCGTGGTCGCGCACATCTTCGACGTCGCTCACGACCTGGACATCGCGAATCCCGAGCAAATCCTCGATCCGGCGTTCGCGGCGCAACAGTCGCGCGCGTTCGCGGCGCTGATCACGCCGCGCCTGACGGTGAGCGCAGATGGACAAGCGCTCGCGCCCGAATGGTCGGAGATCGATGTGATTCCGGATCGCCAGTCAATCCGCATTCAGCTGCGCTACCGCCTCACGGCCGCGCCGGGCAGGGTGGCGGTTGACGCCAAGCTGTTTCCGTACGATCCCGCTCACCAGACGTTCCTGAACCTTTACGACGGCGACGCGCTCACGCAGGCGATCCTGGACCTTGGCCATTCGCGCTTCGAGTACTTCGCCGGCACGCGCCAGGGCGCCATCGCCGTGATGCGGCAGTTCGTGCCGGCAGGCGTCAAGCACATCGCGCTCGGCGCGGATCATCTGCTCTTTCTGCTCGGTCTCCTGCTGCTCGGCGGCTCGCTGCGGCAGCTCGCCATCATCGTGACGGCGTTCACCGTCGCGCACAGCCTGACCATGACGCTCGCCGCGTTGAGTCTCGTGATGCCGCCCGCGCGCATCATCGACCCGGCCATCGCGCTCAGCATCGTCTACGTCGGCACCGACAATCTGCTGGTGCAGGGCGGCCGCGACGTGCGCGCCTGGATCGCGTTCACGTTCGGCTTCATCCACGGGTTCGGCTTCGCCGGCGTGCTGCGCGAGATGCACCTGCCGCCGCGCGCCCTCGGCTGGTCGCTCTTCTCGTTCAACACCGGCATCGAAGTCGGTCAGCTGATCGTCGTCTTTGCCGTCGCGACGGCGCTGACGGCGCTGCGCAAGCGGAGTGAGGTCGCCGGGAAACGGCTCGCGTTCGCGGGGTCGCTCGCCGTGGTCGCGGCGGGGACCTTCTGGTTCATCGAACGCGTCTTCTTCCCGGCGGGAATCTCCTAGCCGGGCCCACATTTCAGAGTTCAGATTTCAGATTTCAGATTGATTTCAGATTGCACGGATTTTCAGATCGCCTGCACAGATCTCATGCAAACTCGTCGTGACTGGCGCTTGGCATGCAGACGTGCGGCGCTATGACTCCAGAAGCGCTCAAAGCTCGAACTAAGAAATTCGCTGTGGACGTGCTCGAATTCATCGACAGCATTCATCAGGAAGGAGCGAATCGGCGAATCAGCTGGCAACTCGCTGACGCTGCAACCTCTATAGGCGCGAATTATAGGGCGACCTGTCGATCCCGTTCAGACGAGGAATTCGCCGCCAAGGTCGGAGTGGTTTTGGAGGAGACCGACGAATCGTTGTTCTGGCTCGAGATATGTGTAGAACGGACCCTTGGGGAACCAACTACTCGTGAGCGACTCGTGGCAGAGGCGAACGAGTTGACCGCGATCTTCGCGGCGTCCTCGAACACGATCCGCGCCAAGCTGGGACGCACCGCCGGGAGGAATCTGAAATCCTGAATAATCCTGCATCCGAAATCAATCTGAAATCTGAAATCTGAAATCTGAAATGTCGCTGTCTCAGTCCGTGTAGCTGCCCGCCTTGCCGGCTTCGACGACAAGCGAACCGCCGGTTCGTATCGGCAGGTCCGCCACGGTGACGCGATCGAGGATTTTGAAGTCCGCTCGCATCGAGGCGGGCGTGGCCGTGCACGCGATGTAGCCGCGGCGGCCGCTGTGGTATTTGATGTGCGGGTTGTCGCCCTTGGTTCGCTCCCAGGACGGGCGAGACGTCGACGCCGTCGCCGATTGACGTCACCGAGGAGTTCGTGAACTCGACGCCGACCGTAGCCGATCGCGGGTTCGTGAAGTCGGCTTTGAGATCCGCGCCGAAGTGCATGTGCACGTCGCCGGAGAGCACGATGGGGTTCGGCGCCTTCGTCTCCTGCAGCCGGCTGTAAAGCCGATTCCGCGCCGCCACGTAGCCGTCCCATTTGTCCATCGAGAACCGGCCGTCCGGATCGACCTTCGCGCATGTCGCGCACGTAGGTCGGCACCTGCTGGCCGATGACGGTCCATCGACCCGACGCGTTCGCGAGGTTGTCGAAGAGCCAACGCTCCTGCTCGACGCCCAGCATCGTGCGGGTCGGGGCCAGTGCCTCTGCGCAGTCGCTGTGGACGCCGTCGCCGCACGGCTGGTCCGATCGCCACTGGCGCGTGTCGAGCACGTTCAGATCGATCAGGTTCCCGAACTGCAGCCGGCGGTGAGACCGCATGTGGCTGCCCGTGGGAAACGCGCTCGCGCGCAGGGGCATCGACTCGTAGTACGCCTGGTAGGCGGCAGCACGCCGCAGCACGAACACCTCGGGCGGCGTGCCGTGTTCGTCGAAGTCGCCCGCGTAGTTGTTGCTCACTTCATGATCGTCCCACGAGACGATGAACGGGGCCGACGCGTGAGCGGCGAGCAGATCGCGATCGGACTTGTAGAGCGCGTACCGGTTCCGGTAGTCGACGAGCGTGAACAACTCCTGACCGAGATGCAGCCGTACGCGATCGGTGCGGCCGGGCTCGGGACGCCCTTCGTAGATGTAGTCGCCGGTGTGGAAAACGAAGTCGAACTGCTCTTCCGCGAGCCGGCGGAACGCCGTGAAGTATCCGTGTTCGTAGTGACTGCAGCCGCACACGCCGAATCGAATCCGATCGACGGGCGCGCCCGCCGGCGGCGCGGTGCGCGTTCTCCCGATGCGGCTCATCTCGCTGCCGGCGCGGAAGCGATACCAGTACTCGCGCCCGGCTTCGAGGCCCGATACTTCGACGTGCACGCTGTGCCCGAGCTCGGGCCGCGCGAGCGCGATCCCCTTCTGCGCAATCGACTGGAACCGCGGGTCCCGCGCGACCTCCCATTCCACGCCGACCACGACCGGCGGCATGCCGCCGCCGTCGAGCGGTTTGGTGGCGAGGCGCGTCCAGAGCACGACGCCGTCGGGCAGCGGATCGCCGGACGCGACGCCGAGCGTGAACGGGTAGACGTCGAAGAACGGCGTCGCGGTGAGCCGTCGAGTGACGAGCGGAGGCGCGACCGCCGCAGCCCCCAACATCCATGCGATCTTCATCAGCTCACGCCGCGAGAATCCGGCGATTGTCCGGTCGTAGATCGTCATGGCGAGAGGATTATACGGTTCTCGATCGACGAAAGTGTGACGAGAGTAAACTGTGCCCGGAGGCCTCATGGTGAGCAGCAGCCGCGTCGGGCGCCGGTTTGTTGTGTGTTCGCTCGTTGCGATGTCCGCCATCGCGATTCGGGCGCAGAACCCGACTCAACCGTTGGACCAGACCCCCGCGTTGCAGCGCGATCCGCTGCGCCCCGCGCCGAATCGCGCGTCAGGCGAAGGGTTCGGGCCCTACAAGACGATGGTCGTGCGCGGCGCGATGCTGATCGACGGCACCGGCGGCCCGCCGCGCGGACCGGTCGACATCGTCGTCGAAGACAACCGCATCACCGCGATCCGCAACGCCGGCACGCCGGGCATGCCGATGCGGCCCAACCGGCCGCCGAAGGCGGATTACGAAATCGACGCGACCGGCATGTACGTGATGCCGGGCTTCGTCGACCTGCACGTGCACGCCGGCGGCGCGCCGAAGAACGCCGACGCGGAGTACGCCTACAAGCTGTGGCTCGCGCACGGCGTGACGACGGTGCGCGGCGTGCCGCTCGACCGACAACGCGCTGGCGGTCAAGGAGAAGGAACGCAGCGCGAAGAACGAGATCGTCGCGCCGCGCATCTTCAACTACCAGCGTCCGGGCGCGGGCTGGGGCAAGGGCATTCCGCAGACGCCGGAAGCAGGCGCGCGCGTGGGTCGAACTGGGCGCACGCCAACGGCATCGACGGCCTCAAGCTCGGCTCCGAGCGGCCCGAGCTGATGGAGATCTACTGCTCGACGAAGCGAAGAAGCTGGGCATGGGCACGACCGCGCACCTCGCAGCAGACCGGCGTCGTGCAGATGAACGCGATCAAGGCCGCGCGCCTGGGCCTCGGCACCGTGACGCACTTCTACGGGCACTTCGAATCGCTGCTGAAGGACTACGTCGTCCAGCCGTACCCGGTCACCCAGAACTACAACAACGAGCAGGATCGCTTCGGCCAGGTCGCGCGGCTCTGGGACAAGATTCATCCGCCGGGCAGCCCGGAGTGGAAGGCGTACCTCGAGGAGCACCTGAAGCTCGGCACGACGTTCGATCCGACGCTGACCATCTATTCGGCCGGCCGCGACGTGATGCGGTTCCGCGCCGCCGAGTGGCACGACAAGTTCACGCTGCCGTCGCTGATGGAGTTCTACACGCCCGATCGCGCACAACCACGGCGCCTACTGGTACGACTGGACCACCGAGGACGAAGTCGCGTTCCGCAACTTCTACCAGGTGTGGTTCAAGCTGATGAACGACTACAAGAAGATGGGCGGCCGCGTCACGACCGGATCCGACTCGGGCTTCATCTATCAGACCTACGGCTTCGGCTACATCAACGAGCTCGAGCTGCTGCAGGAAGCCGGCTTCCATCCGCTCGAAGTGATCCAGTCGGCGACGATGAACGGCGCGGCGACGCTGCTACGAGCCGATGCACCGCGCGCCGGAGATCGGCGTCGTCCGCGAGGGCATGCTCGCCGACATGGTGATCGTCGATCAGAACCCGCTGCAGAACTTCAAGGTGCTGTACGCGAACGGCACGATCCGGCTGAACGACAAGACCGGCCAGGTCGAGCGCGTCGGCGGCATCAAGTGGACGATCAAGGACGGCATCGCCTACGACGCGAAGAAGCTCGCGGCCGACGTGCAGGCGATGGTCGAGAAGCAGAAGCGCGAACGAAGCGCGAAAACGACAACGGCCGGAGAGGCCAGAAACTGAGATCTCGCTCGTCCTGAGCCTGTCGAAGGACGAGCTCGGGCTCGTGGTTCGACAAGCTCACCACGAGCGAATTGTTCGAGGAGGTGGTCATGAGGCGAGTGCTCGTTCTCAGGTCTCCTGCTCTCAGTCGGCGTCGTGGCGCTCGCGGCATATCAACCACCGGCGCAGCCGCCGGGTCCTAAAGTCGTGACAGTCGAGAAGGTCAAAGACAACCTGTTCGTGCTCAGGGGAGACGGCGGCGGCGGCAACGTCGCCGTGTACGTCGGCGACGCCGGCGTGACAGTCGTCGACGCCAAGAATCCCGACTGGGGCCAGCCGGTCCTCGACAAGATCAAGGAGCTGACGCCCAAGCCCGTGACAGCTGCTGATCAACACGCACACCCACGGTGATCATGTCGGCGGCAACGTGGCATTCCCAGCCACGGTCGACATCGTGGTACAGGAAAACGCGAAAGTCAGCATGGAGAAGATGGACGTCTTCAAGCAGAACAACGGCAGAGGCCTGCCGAAGCGGACGTTCAAGGACAAGATGACCGTCGGCAGCGGCAAGGACCGCTTCGATCTCTACTACTTCGGCCGCGGCCACACCAACGGCGACGCCTTCATCGTCTTCCCCGAGCTGCGCGTGATGCATGCTGGCGACATTTTCTCCGGCAAGGAATCTGCCGCTGCTCGACTACAACAACGGCGGCACCGGCGTCGAGATTGGCGACACGCTGGCGAAGGCCCATGCCAGCATCAAGAACGTCGACACGATCATCACCGGCCACAGCACGCAGATGACGTGGGCGGACCTCGCCGAGTGGGCGCAGTTCAACAAGGACTTCCTGAGCGACGTGCAGGCCGCGAAGAAGGCGGGCAAAAGCGCCGACGAAGTGGCGGCGAGCTGGACGATCCCTGACCGGTACAAAGCGAAGGGCTACGTGACGAACACCAATCCGGAAACCGGCCGCACGCGGCTCAAGGACAACGTCACGAACCTCTACAAAGAGATCAAGTAGGTCTGGAGGCGATCGGCCGCGAACAAGGCTAGTTGTCGCGCAGCGCGGTCACGGATCCAACCGCACTGCGCGCCGAATGACCGTCGATTTCTTCTAGTTTTCGCCGCGCAAACGCGCTATACGTAATCGTTCCCGCCGCACATAGGAGGAGGACCCATGGCCATCTCGTGGAGTCGACGTCCTCTCGTTGTCGCAGTCGCTCTCGCCGGCGCCTGGCTGGCCGCGGCCTGTTCCGGCGCCGCTGGTCAGGGTGAAGCCGGTTCCAGCGGTTCAGACGCCACCGCCATTTCGATCGCCAAGACGTCGTCGTATCTCACGATCGAGAACCGCGCAGGCTCACCGCTGATCGACGTCAGCGTCGTCGTCGCGGCAGCAAACGGCTTGACGTTCTCCACGTCGATCCCGCGGCTGGAATCGGCCGCCAGGCGCGACGTGCCCTTCTCGAACATCCGGAGCAACGACGGCACGTCGTTCGACCCGCGCTGGCAGCGGCCGACTCAAATCGCCGTGACAGCGACCGATTTCGTGGGCAAGAAGCACGACGTGAAGACGCGCTGGTAATGTACGAGCGCCGAAGTCAGTTGTCTCTGAGCGCTGCGACAGGGTCGAGCCTGGCGGCGCGCCGCGCCGGCACGTAGCACGCAAGGAAGGCGACGGCCGCCAGCGTCGCGGCCGCGCCGGCAAGGGTCACCGGATCGCGCGCGCCGACGCCAATCAGCAGGGTCGCCAGCAGGCGCGTGAGCGCCAGCGCGCCGCCGAGTCCCAGCACCAGACCGAGACCGGCCAGCGCCATGCCGTTCCGAAGGACCATCCCGAGCAGCGCGTTCTTCGGTGCGCCAAGCGCGGCGCGGACGCCGAGCTCGTGCGTGCGCTGGGCGACGGTGTACGAAATCACGCCGTAGATGCCGATCGCCGACAACAGGACGCGCCAGGCCGGCAAACACCGCGAGCAACGTCGTTCGAAGGCGATTCGTTGCCGCCGATTCGGTCTTGATCCGCTCGAGCGTGCGCACGTCGGTCACGACCTGATCGCTGTCCACTTCGTGGACGGCGGCGGTCACCGCACGGGTCAGCGACTCGGGCTCCATTTCCGCGCGCAGCACGACGCTCACGGACGAGGTGGGACTCTGATCCATCGGCACGTAGACACCGGCGCGCGTCGTGCCTTCGAGCGACCCGGTCCTCTCGTCTGCAATCAGACCCACGATCTCCCACGGGATCTCCGGGCCGAGCTGCGGCTTGCCCGGGACGATCTCCTGGATCGAGCACGCGCTGTCCGATCGGATCCTGTCCCGCGAAGAAGCGATTCGCCATCACCTGATTGATGACGGCAACCGGAGGCGAGCCCTTCACGTCGCGATCGGTGAACCCACGTCCCTTGATCACGTGAATACCGAGGACTCGGAAATAGTCCGCCTGCACCATCTTGAATCCAGCCGCCTGCCGGTTCGCCCGATCGACGGCGTCTCGGCCCGCAATCTGGAACGGCATGCCGTTGTTGAAGCCTTCGAGCGGCAGCACATCGGCGGCAGCCGCGCCGCGCACGCCGGGCACGGACCTGATGCGATCGACGAGCGACCGCACGTGAGCGTTCAACTGTTCCGCGTTCGGAAATCGGTCGCCGGGAATCGGCAGACGAAGCGTCAGCACATTGGCGGCGTCGAATCCAAGCGGCAGGTTCATCATCTGAAAGAAACTGCGCACGAGCAGCCCGCCGCCCGCGAGCAGGATGAACGCCAGCGCGACTTCGACGACGACGAGCGCGCTGCGAAGACGCCGGCGCCCGGTGTCGCCCGAACTGCCGCGGCCGCCTTCCTTCATCGCGCTCGAGAGATCGGGTTTCGTCGCATGGAGCGCGGGCGCCAGGCCGAACACGAGGCCGGTCGTGATCGTGAGCACGAATGCGAAACCGAGCACGCGCGTATCCATGCCCCACATGGGCGGCAGCCGGCAGCGAGAACGGCGGCAGCAGCAGCGTGAGCAGCCGCATGAACGCGTAGCCCACGGCGAGACCGGCAGCGCCGCCGGCAGCAGCGAGCACGATGTTCTCGGTGAGAAACTGCCGGATCAGGCGTCCGCGGCCGGCGCCGAGCGAGGCTCTCACCGCGACCTCGCGCTCGCGCGACGTGCCGCGTGCCAGCGTCAGGTTGGCGAGGTTGGCACAGCCGATCAGCAACAGCATCCCGACGGCGCTCATCAGCACGTAGAGCGAGCTTCGCATCTGCGGGCCGACGATCGAGTCCATGTAGCGGACGGTCGAAACGCCCCAGCCTTTGTTCGAGTCGGGATAGTCCTGCGCGATCCGGCCGCCGATGCTGTCCATCTCCGCTCGCGCCTGCTCGATGGTGACGCCCGGCTTCAACCGCGCGAACACTTGAAGCCAATGAAAGTTGCGCGTTCGCTCGCCCGGCGAAAAGGCGAGCGGCCGCCACAGCCGATTGAACGTGCGATCGAACACCGAACCTTCGGGCATCACGCCGATGACGGTGTACGCCTCGCCATTCGAGCGTGATGGTCCGGCCCACCAGCGCGGGGTCGCCCCCGAACTCGTTCGCCCACAGGCGGTGGCTCAACACGACGACGTGTTCCTTGCCCGGTTGATCTTCGTCGGGCGCGAACGTCCGTCCCAGTTTTGGCTTCATGCCGAGGATGTCGAAATATCCCGCCGACACGCGCGACACGCGCATGAGCGTCGGCTCGCCGCGGCCGGTCAGCGTCATCGGCCCGCCGGTGGTCGCGGCCACCGACGTGAACGAGGAGCTCTGGCTCTTCCAGTCGAGAAAGTTCATCGCCGACACGACGTTGTTGCCGCCGCCCGGAGGCTTTTCCCACAGCAGGAGAATCTGCTCGGGATCCGGATACGGGAGCGGCTTCAGGAGGACGCCGTCGACGAAGCTGAAGATGGCACTGTTGGCGCCGATGCCGAGGGCGAGCGTGAGGATGGCGACGGCCGCAAAGCCTGGCGCTTTCAGGAGGCCCCGGATGCCGTAGCGGACGTCCTGCACGAGTTCGTTCAGCATGCCGACTCCCGTCCGCTCGTGGTGAGCTTGTCGAACCACGAGCTCAGGGCTCGTCCTTCGACAGGCTCAGGACGAGCGAGTGCGCCTCGGTTAGACGATGCAGCACGTCGTCGAGTTGGCGTCAGGCGAGATGTTCGAGCAGAAACGCTCGAACGTCCGACAAGCTCTGCGCGTGGACCACGCCGGATGGCAGAGCCTGGCGATGCGTGCCGTACGCGACTACCGGCACGCCATACCGGGTGGCGAGCCACATTTCCGATTCGGTTCCCTCCTCGCCGGGCAACGCGACAATCGCGTCGGCGGACAGCACGTTGATGTGATTGCGGCTCGATCGGAGCGTGCCCTCGTGTCCGCTATCGGGCAGGTGGGTGTAGATCGCCAGCTCGACCCATGGATTCGGATAGCCGTCGGGCACCTGATAGCTGACCGGCGTCGCGTCGCGCCGCTCGAGGCCGTCGAGCGGTTCGACGGTTGCTGGGATCACGCCGATGACAATGCCGGCGCGCGGGGCGGTCTCGAAGAACGCGCGGCTCACCGCTTCCATGACGCCGCGCCCGCCGCCGGTGAGCAGATCGGCCCCAAGCGCGGCGACCAGGTGTCCGATCTCGGCACAGGATGGATCGGCAGTCTTACCTGAACCAATCACCGCGACCACGCGCCGGCGGCCGAGGGCGCGTGTGTTGCCTCGGTGTTTGGCGCCGGGAGCATCCATCGCCAGCCGATCATACCGGTGTCAGACACCAACCTTCGACAGCCCGGTCCCGTCTAAGCGCGAGGAGTCTACATCGTAGACATGTCGGCCTACCTGGGCCCGTTCTCACCTTCACGTAAAGCCGCCTTGGAGATTGCGCACAAGTGAGAACGGGCCTGGGCGAATTCGAACACCTGTTGCTGCTGGCCGTGCTTCGCCGCGGCGCCGACGCTTTCGCGGCGGACATCGCCCGCGAGCTCGACGTGCGGGCGGGACGCAGCGTCTCGCGCGGCGCCCTTTACACATCGTTGGATCGGCTGGAAGACAAGGGACTGGTTCGCTGGAAGCTGGCCGCCGGCACGGCGCTGCGCGACGGGCTGCCGCGGCGCGCCTACACGGTGACGCCGGCCGGGCTCGCCGCGCTGCGCACCTCGCGCGGCGTCCTTCAGCGGATGTGGCGCGGCCTGGAAGGTGTCCTCAAGGAACACACGCCGTGAACCCTCACCCGCCGCGATGGGCGGTGTGGCTGCTGGATCGCGCCCTGCCGCCCGGCGTGCGTGGCGACACGATCCGCGGCGACTTGCTGGAAGAGTATCGGGGACGGAGGTTGCACCGGTACGGGGGACGGAGGTTGATGGAGCAGGATCGCAATCAACCTCCGTCCCCGACACCTCCGTCCCCACTGCGGGCGACCTGGTGGTACTGGCGCCAGGCGGTCTCGATATCCCTTCACTACGGCGTGTCGCGCCGCCGCGATTCTCGAGAGGAGAAGCCGTCCATGCTCGCGGAATCCATCTGGACCGACGTGAAGTACGCGGCCCGGTCGTTCGCGAAAACACCGTCGTTCACGCTGGCGGTCGTCGCCACGCTCGCGCTCGGCATCGGCGCCTCCACGGCCATCTTCTCGATGGTGAACGGCATTCTCCTGCAGCCGCTGCCGCTGCACGATCCGCATCGGCTCGTCTACATCAACGAGCTGAGTCCGACGGGCCTCACCATGTCCGTGTCGTGGCCCAACTACCTGGACTGGATCGCGCGGTTGCAATCGGTGTCGGCGATTGCCGATTCACGCGAAGAGGCGCTCACGCTCACGGGCGTCGAGCGCGCCCAGCGCATTCGGGCGCGTCGCGCCACGGCGGGATTTCTCTCGGTCATCGGCGCGCGGCCGGCGCTCGGCAACGACTTCTCGACTGGCGCGGACCGCCCCAACGCGCCGGGCGAGGTCCTGATCGGCGACGGTTTCTGGCGCACTCAGCTTGGCGCCGACGCCGGCGTCCTCGGCCGCACGATCATTCTCGATGGCGTCGTCTACACCGTGGTCGGCGTGCTGCCGCCGGATTTTCAGTACATCCGCTCCTACGACGCCTTCGTGTCGATGGGGCCCATCTCCGGGACGCAGCAGCTCCTGGAGCGCGGCAACCACAGCGGCTTCAACGTCGTGGCGCGGCTGAAGCCGGGCGTTGAGGTCGAGACGGTCGATCGCGAGCTCAAGACGATCGCGTCTTCTCTCGAGCGCGAGTACCCGAAGACCAACTCCGGCGTCACCGCCTTTGCGCAGCCGCTGACGGACCGCATCGTCTCCGACATTCGCCCGACGCTGCTCGCGCTGCTCGGCGCGGTCGGGTTCCTGCTGCTCATCGCGTGCGTCAACGTCGCCAACCTTCTGATCGCCCGCGGCGCGGCCCGTCAGCACGAGCTCGCGGTGCGTGCCGCGCTCGGCGGCGGCCGGGCACGGCTCATCGCGCAAATGCTGGTCGAGAGCAGTGTGATCTCGAGCATTGGCGGCGTCCTGGGCATCGGGCTCGCGTTCCTGCTGTTGCGCGCGCTGATCTCGGTTGCGCCGGAAGGCCTGCCGCGCCTCGACAGCGTCCGCCTGGATGGCGCCGCGCTCGCGTTCGCGATGGCGGCCTCCGCCGTCTGTGGAATGGTGTTCGGGCTGTTTCCCGCGTTTCAGGCATCCGGCGTCGAGGGGCAGCAGGCGCTGGTACGCACCCGCTCGACTGGCGCGTCCGCGCGATCGCATCGCCTTCGCCGGGCGCTGATGGTTGTCGAAACCGCCCTGGCGATTGTCCTGTTGACCGGCGCGGGGCTCACGATGCGCACGCTGCAGGAGATCACGCGCCTCGACTCCGGGATCCAGACGGATCACGTACTGACGATGCGCGTGATGCTGGCCGGCGAACTATGGACCGAGGCGCGGCGCCGGAACTTCTTCGGCGACTTCGCGGCGAAGATTCGCGCAGTTCCCGGCGTCACCAAGGCGGCGCTCGCCTATTCGCTGCCGATCGACGGCTCCATGTGGAATTCGGTGTTCGTCGCCGCCGACAAGCCGGTCACCGTGCGCGCGGAAACGCCGAGCGCGGCGTTCAGCCCCGTCGGTCCCGAGTACTTCGACACACTCGGCATGCGTGTCGTTCGCGGCCGAGTGCTCGACGACCGCGATGGCGACGGCGCGCCGCTCGTGGTCGTCGTCAACGAGACTCTCGCGCGGCGCATCTGGCCTGGAGAGGATCCGGTCGGCAAACAGCTGAAGCAGGGATGGTCGGATTCGAGGGGTCCCTGGCGCGAAGTCGTCGGCGTCGTCGGCGACGTGAAGTTCGAAGGCCTGACCGAAAACACCCCGATGCAGGTCTACGTGCCGCTGATGCAGAACCCGGTTCGCATGCTCGCGGCGGTCGTGCGGACGGCGACGCCTCCGGCGGTCATGACGCCGGCGCTCAAGGACGTCGTGAATGGAATGGACAAGGATCTGCCTGTGTACGCCGTGCGAACGATGGACTCGATTCTCGACACCTCGATAGCCCAGCGGCGGATGTCCATGGTCGTCTTCGGCGTCTTCGCGGGCGTGGCGCTGGTGCTCGCGTCGATCGGCCTCTATGGTGTCGTCGCACACGGCGTCACGGAGCGGACGCACGAGATCGGCGTCCGTATGGCTCTCGGCGCAGAACGCCGTCACGTGCTCGCACTCGTAGTCCGTCAGGGTTTGTCGATGGCGATGGTGGGCACGGCCGTCGGCATTGTTGCGGCGCTGGCGCTCTCGCGATTGATCGAGAGCCTGCTGTTCCACGTCAAGCCGACCGATCCAACGACGTTCGGCCTGGTCATCGCGACGCTGCTTGGCGTCGCCGCGCTGGCGTGTTACGTGCCCGCATGGCGGGCGACGCGCGTGAATCCGACGCAGGCGCTGCGGGCGGAGTGAGGATTTCAGAGTTCAGAGTTCAGAGTTCAGATTGAATCTCAGAGTGATGGATTGAGGATTGATCCTCCAATCACTCAATCTTCAATGCAGGATCGGCAGGACAGTCTGGAAAGTCGGCGTGAAAACGACATCCCGCCAGCGCCTGAAATGTCACTCCGCCCGCAGCGCGTCCAGAGGCGCGATCCGTGTGGCGCGGCGAGCGGGCACATAACTCGCCACCGTCGCGGCTGCCGACAACACGAACGCCGCAGTCAGCAGCACGATCGGATCGACGGGGCTGACTTGAAACAGCAAGCTGCTCGATAGCTTCCCGATCCCGGCGGCCATCAACACGCCGAGCACGAGGCCGACGACTGTCGTCCGGAGGCCCTCCCGCACGATGAGCCTCTGGAGGTCGTGCGCCGTGGCGCCCAGCGCCATGCGAATGCCGATCTCGCGGGTCCGGCGCGACACATCGTAGGCCTTGAGGCCGTACACGCCGATCGTCGCCAGCGCAAGTGCAAGCGCGCCGAATGTGCTGAACAGCAAGGCCGCCGCGCGGACGCTCCATTCCGTCACGCTGCGGTCCCGCTGCACCTGCATCGTCCGGGCGGACAGAATCGGCAGCCGGCGATCGATCGCGAGGAGTTCCCGGCGAATCGTCGCCAGCATGGTGGCGTCGGGAACGCCGGGCGCGGTGCGGACGTGAAGCGTCATGAACGCCCGAAACACGTCGCCGGTTGACGCGAAGAGGTGCGGCTTGGGTTCGAGATCGAACAAGTCGTGCTTCATCTCGCTGACGACGCCGACGACGTTGAACGTTTCCAGGGCTTCGCCCTCGCGCGGCTGCACGAGCAACTGACGGCCGAGCGGGTCGGCATCGCCGAACACGCGCCAAGCGAGTTGCCGGTCGATCACGGCCACCTTCGCGCTCGATCCCACCTCCTCCTCCGCCGCAGTGAACGTCCGTCCTCGCAACAGGTGCAGACCCAGCGTGTCGAAATAGTCGGCGCCCGCGATCGTGAAGTCCGCGGCGACGCCGTCGTCTTCCCGTTTGAGCCGAACGGGGCGCCCTTCACGAAACTCGCCAAACGGGACGATTGACCCGACGCTCGCGTGCTCGACGCCCGGCAGCGAACGCACGCGTGCGAGCACGTCGCGGTAGATCGAGCGCGTGCGCGGAGCGTCGTACCCGGCCAGGCTCGGATCCATCGCCAGGACCAGATGACGGTCCATTGCGAATCCAGGATCGATGCCAGCGGCGTTGATGGCCGCGCGCACGAACAGGCCGCCAGCCGCAACGAGCGCAAGCGATACCGCGACCTGCCCGACCACAAGAAACGATCCCGTCTTGAACCGGCGGCGCAGGTGGGCCGCCGGCGCCAACTCCCCTTTCAGATCGGCGGCCAACGCCGGCCGCGACAGCGACCACGCCGGTCCGACGGCGAAACACACCGTGCTGAACACGGCGAATGCGGCCGCGGCAAGAATCAGGCGCGACGAGGGCTCGATGACGACATCGATGCCAAGAGGCAGGACGCTGCTGAGCCACGCCGACAACGCGCCCGTCGTCCACCATCCGAACACGACGCCCGCGAGCGCACCGACGGTCGAAAGCAGGAACCCTTCAGTCACGAGCTGCTGGATCAAACGCCGCCGTCCGCTCCCGAGCGCCTGGCGAATGGCAATCTCTCGGCGCCGAGCGGCGCCGCGCGCGAGAAGGAGATTGGCAAGATTGAGGCAGGCGACGACGAGCACGAGTCCGGCCATGAACATCAACAGCGCCGCGACTGTGCCGATCGGTCCGTCGCCCTCCGGCCGCGAGCTGACACCCATGCGCGGCATGCCCGCGAGGACGAACGTCTGATCCTTGTCGGTTGTTGGATGTTCCGCTTCCATCTGCCTGCCGAGCGCGTCGAGCGCGCGTTCGGCCGCTTCGCGCGTCACACCCGGCTTCAACGCTCCCGCGAGATTCACGGCGTAATGACCGCGGTCCATGAGACCGCTCGCGCGCTGCTTGAACATCTCGTTGACGATTGTGTCGAAGCAGCCGAGCGGGAACCACCACTCGGGCGACACGAGCGTCATCGTTCCAGCGAATCCACGTGGCGCTACGCCGACGACCGTGTAGTCCGTGCCGCTCGCCCGGACGGTCGATCCGATGAACGCGGGATCGAGTCCAGCCCGCCGCCACGCCGCGTACGACGCGATGGCCACCCGTTGACCCGATCCGGGCCGTTCCTCTTCCGCCGTGAACGTGCGGCCCGCCGCCATCCGCACACCCAATGTCGAGAAGTAGTTGGCCGAGACGATGGACGCAAACGTCTGCTTCGTGACGTCACCGTCAGTGATGCCGACGGTCGAGAACGTGTGCGCCATCAGGCTGTCGAAAATGTCGCCACGCTCGCCCATGTCGAGATACGCGGGGTATGAGAAATCACGATAACGATCGGGTTTGGTGCGATCGCGGCTGAAGACGCCGACGACCTGGTCGATCCGTCCCTGCCGCGGCTGGAGCACGAGCGCGTTGGCGATCGAGAACACCGCGGTATTCGCGCCAATCCCCAGCGCGAGCACGAGTACGGCTACCGAGGTGAACCCGGGAGTGCGCCTCAGTTGCCGTATGCTGTGCCGCAGATCACGCAGAAGGTGAGACATGCAACGAGTTACGAGTTGGTCACGCCCTACGTTCCCACCTTGAAGGGCGTCGACGCCACGATCTTGTCCCACATCAGCGAGATCTTCCCGCCCGTGTCACTCATGTCGAGGAACTGCCATGTGAGCTGATCGGCCGAGAACGGCAGCGTGCCCATCGTCATCGGCGCGCGGGCGACGTCCTTGTCCGGCGTGTAGCCATACGCTCCAAAAAGCTGCGTCTTGTTGTTCTCGTCGAAATCCTTCTGCGCTTCCCATCGCGAGACAATCAGCGTCCAGTTGTTTGGCTTGAGATCGATGAACATCGTGTAGGTGCCGACGGGAACGGTCTTGCCGTTGATGACGAGCGGCACCTCGGTCTTCAACTGTGTCGTCTGGTTCGCGCCGGCGCGCCACACCGGCGCATCGGGATTCACCGTCTTCCCGTAGTTGGCTCCCGTGCCGCCGAACAGATCGCGTCCGCGTTTGATAGGTCGGCTATAGATGATTTCGATCCACTTACCACCCTGATAGACCTGTCCGTCGTTGCCCGGGACGTACTTCCCACCGACCTGCGTCGCCGCCGTGCCAGCGGGACTGGCCGGGCGACCGCCTTGTGCCCCGATCAGCACGCCCGCGGTGATCACCACCGCGGCAATAGCAAACAACCTGCGTATCATGAGTTCCTCCAGTAGAATTCCCGACGTGCCGAAGACGCCTGGTGCGTCCAGCTCGACACCCGACGCGTTCGAATCGGGCGTCACGAATTTCGCCGGCACGCGGCGGACGCCGGCGCCGGCTAACCGCTTCGCACCGGGTTCCATTATCGCCGGGCGCTACCGGCTCGTGGCGATGCTCGGCAAGGGCGGCATGGGCGAGGTGTACCGCGCCGAGGACCTGACGCTCGACCAACCCGTTGCCCTGAAATTCCTGCCCGACACCGTCGCCGCCGACGCGGTGCACCTGGCGCAATTCCACAACGAACTTCGGGTCGCGCGCCAGGTGTCGCACAAGAACGTCTGCCGCTTGTACGACCTGGGCGAGGCGGACGGCCGCCGGTTCCTGACGATGGAGTATATCGACGGCGAAGATCTCGCGTCGCTGCTCCGGCGGATCGGGCGCCTGCCGGAGGACAAAGCGATCGAGCTCTCGCGTCAGATCTGCGCGGGGCTGGCCGCGGCGCATGACCGCGGCGTCCTCCATCGCGATCTGAAACCGGCGAACGTGATGGTCGACGGCGCCGGCAACGCACGGATCACCGATTTCGGCCTCGCGGTGGCGGCCGACGATGCGAACGCCATCCATGCGGGCACGCCGCAGTACATGGCGCCGGAGCTGCTCGCACCTCCGTCCCTGCAGTCCAGCGACGGAGGTGCCGTGCCGCCGCAGGCGACGGTCAAGAGCGACCTGTATGCGCTCGGTCTCGTCCTGTTCGAAATTTTCACGGGCCGGCGCGCGTTCGAAGCCAAGACCACAGCCGATCTGATCAAGGCGCACGAAAGCGGGCCGCTGACGACGCCTTCGTCAGTCGTCCGCGATCTCGATCCGGCGGTCGAGCGCCTCATCATGCGCTGCCTGGAGCGCGAACCGGCGCGCCGGCCTGCCTCGGCGCTGGCCGTCGCGGCCGCGTTGCCGGGCGGCGATCCGCTCGCCGCGGCGCTCGCGCCGGCGAAACGCCGTCGCCGGCGGTGCTGGCCGCCGCCGCCGAGACCGATGCGATGCCGGCTGGCCGCGGACTCGCGCTGCTGGCGGCATTCGCAGCGGGCATCGCCTTCTACGTGATCCTATCGCCGCGGACCACGCTCGCGGACATGGTGCCGCTCGAGAAGGCGCCCGCAGTGCTGGCCGATCGCGCCGAAGAGATCACGCGGGAATTCGGATACACCTCGACGCCCGCCGACTCGGCGCAGAACTTCGGCGTCCCGCCCGATTTCGTGCGGTGGCTCGCCACGACCGACGACACGACGAACCGATGGAACCCGGCGCGCGTCTCGCAGGGACCTGCGCTGATCTTCTGGTTCCGGACCAGCCCGCGCGAGCTCGAGCCCGATTCGCCGTCGATGCGCGTGTCGCCCACCGATCCCGGCTTGACGCTGACCGACATGACCCTCGTGATCCTCGACACGAAGGGGCGGCTCGTCGAGTTCCGGCGCGTGCCGCCACAGCGCGACATTGCCGCGACCGAGCCGCCGGCGGTGCCGGACTGGACGCTCGCCTTCCGCGCCGCCGGTCTGCCGTTCGAGTCGTTCGCGCCGGTCGAGCCGACGTGGTCGCCAAAGGACTTTGCCGACACGCGTGCGGCGTGGGAAGGACCGCTGCCAGATGCGCCGGACATCCGCGTGCGCATTGAAGCGGCCGGCTACCGCGGCAAGATCACGTCGATCTACACCGTCGGCCCCTGGGCGCGCCCGCGCGCGATGCAGCCGCTGACGCGTTCCACCCTGAGCAACGTGCTGAACATCTTTTCCGGGCTGCTCTGGATTACTGTCCTCGCGGGCGCGCTGCTGCTCGCGCGCCACAACGTGCGCGCGAACCGGGCCGACCGCCGCAGCGCCGCGCGGCTCGTGGCCGTCTACCTCGGCGTCGAGGCAGTTGCGTGGATCGTCGGCGGGCATCACGTGTCGTCGCTGGCCGAGATCAACAGCTTCTTCCGCGTGTTCGGCAACATCGTCCTGCAGGCGGTCCTCTTGTGGGCGATGTATCTGGCGCTCGAGCCGTACGGCCGGCGCTTCTGGCCGGACGGGCTGCTGGGATGGACGCGGCTCTTCTCGGGCCACGTGCGCGATCCGCGGATCGGGCGCGAGATCCTGATCGGCTGCGCGCTCGGCGGCGTCCTGATGATCCTCGACGTGCTGCGCGGGATCGGACCCACTTTGATCGGCCGGCCGGCCGGCATCCCCGGCACCGGCGGGGACGTCAGTGCGCTCAACGGCCTGGGCCATCTGATCCTGACCTGGTCCGATCAGCTGTACGGCAGCATCCAAACCGCATTCATCGTCGTGCTGGTGTTCGTCGGACTGCGTCTCGTCGTGCGGCGCACGTGGATTGCGATTGCCGTCGGCGTCACGATGGTGACGCTCGCCGTGATGCAGAACGTCCCGATCGGCGGTGTGGTGTGGCTGCATGGAATCATCCAGCTGCTGACGATCGGGACGATTACGTTCGCCATCTTCAGATTTGGCCTGCTGGTGACGACCGTGATGATCCTGATCGACAACATTCCGACGGCAGTCCCGATGGTCCCGCATGGGCCGTCGTGGGCGGCGCTGCCAGGGAATCTCTCGATCGTTCTGGTCGTGGCGGTCGCGTGCTTCGGCTTCTACGCCGCGCGCGCCGGTCAACCGCTATTTGGGAAATTTGACTGAACGCTTGGTTCCCGCCGTGGGCGTCGCGGTCCACGGATCATCGGGCCAGGGGTGCTTCGGGTAGCGGCCACGCAGTTCCCTTCGAACTTCAGGGTAGGTGCGATCCCAAAAGCTGCGCAGGTCGCGCGTAATCTGAACCGGCCGCCCGTTGGGTGCGAGCAGCGAAAGCGCCACCGGGACGCGGCCGGGGCCGATTCGGGGCGTATCCGCCAATCCAAACACCTCCTGCAGCTTCACAGATGCCGATAGCGTGCCGTCCTCGCCGTACTCGAGACGGGCATGACGGCCGCTTGGGACGAGCAGCGTTTCCGGCGCGTCCCGATCGAGCTCGCGAAGGGTGGCCGGCGGCAGCGCACGCGCGAGACCGATCTCGCCGAGGCGTCGCGCACTCTGCGCCGCGACTCGGGCCAGACTGGCGATATCGACAGCGTGACGAATGAAATGCAGTCGTCGAATCAGCTGTTGATCTTCACTGTTCGGCCCACGTTCCAGCCAGGCGTCGGCCAGCAACTGAGCGGCGGCTTCTGGATCGGCCGCAACCGGGTGTTCGGCCAGCACGAGCGCCTCGTATCGATCCACGCGTCGCGCCTTGACGGAACCCGTCGCTGCGTCGAAACGATGTTCGACGCTCGTGGCTGTTGGCTGGAGCCATTCGCGATCGACGAGGCTGGCGATGCGAATCGAGACCCCGCGAGGTCGGCCCGCATGAACATCCAGCGCGATCAGAAATTCACCGTCGCGGACACCGCTTTCCGGCGCGATGGTCGCGCCGGTGCCGCTGGCGAGGAGCACATTCGGCGACCCAGGTTCGCGGCGACGGGCGACGCGGTCGGGGTAGCCCGACAGCAGGGCTCGACGAAACGCTGCCTCGCCCATTTCAGACTTCAGATTGCAGATTTCAGATTGATTGAAGGATTTGAGAATAATGTCCGCGGCGCGACGGACGTGAGGCGGCACGGTGTCCCACCTGTCGATCACAGACAACAGATCGGAGGTCGTCGTCGCCGTGCGCGGCGGGAGAAAGTGCCGCTCTGAGAGGATGGCGCAGGCGCGCGCCATGTCGCGGCTCCCGCCCGAGGCGACGAGCATCCGCGCGAGCCGGGGATGCAGTGGCATTCGCCGAACCTGCTCCCCCACATCCGTCAGCCGAAAACCTGTGTCGTACGTGGGGTCCGGCTTTAGCCGGACCGTCGAGCCGCCGGTAGGTCCGCCTGAAGGCGGACCCCACGTACCGTGTGTGATGAGGCCGAGCCGATGGAGCAACTCGATTGCCGCTTCGAGCGCATGGTCGGGCGGACGTTCGAACCACTCGAAGGTCCGCGGATCGGCGCCCCACGCGACGATGTCGAGCGCGGCGCTCGAGAGGTCCACGCGATGGACTTCCGGTTCGCGATGGGGCCGCAGGCGATCGCGTAGGTCCCACAGACGGCGGACCACGCCGGGTCCGGTCCGACCGGCGCGGCCGGCTCGTTGATCCGCTGCGTCGAGGGTCACACGCTCCGTTTCCAGGCTGTCGACGCCGCGCTCGGAGTCGTAGCGCGCGACCTTGTGAAGGCCGGTGTCGACAACCGACGTCACGCCGGGAACCGTGAGCGAGGTTTCCGCGATGTTCGTCGCGACGATGACGCGACGGCGCGTCGACGATCGCAGCGCGAGATCCTGCGCGTCGGCATCGAGCGAGCCGTGGAGCGGTAGAAGCTCGACACCGGCAGGCAGGCGCCCTTCCAGCTGGTTCATCGCCCGGTGGATCTCGGGCGCACCGGGAAGAAAGCACAGCACATTGCCGGCTGTCTTCTGCACGACGTCGTGGACGGCGTCGGCGACGGACGTCCCGGGCAGGTACGCGATCTCGAGCGGATGCGACCGGCCAGGCACGTCGACGATCGCACAGTTTCCGAGAAACGCGGACACCGGCGCCGAATCGAGCGTGGCTGACATCACAACGATCCGGAGATCGCCGCGCGCGAGCCAGGCCTGACGCGCCAGCGCCAATGCCAGATCGCCATGAATACTGCGCTCGTGGAATTCGTCGACGACGATGGTGTGGAACTCTGAGAGGAGCGGATCGGTCTGCAGCCGCGCCGTCAGAATCCCTTCGGTGACGACGAGCAGACGCGTATCGGCGGCAAAGCGCCGTTCGAACCGGATTTGCCAGCCAACCTCACGACCGAGCGCCCATCCCCGCTCATCGGCAATGCGCGCCGCGATCGCGCGCGCCGCCATCCGGCGCGGCTGCAGGAGAATGACGCGGCCGTCCACTGCAAGGGCTGGCGGCACGCGTGTGGTCTTGCCGGCGCCAGGGGCGGCGGTGACGACCACCGCACGCGAGCGGCGGACCGCTCCTCTGATCGCGTCGAGGTGCGCGTCGATTGGAAGCGGGATCACGGGGCATCAACAGACACAACGCTCGTCCTGAGCTTGTCGAAGGACGAGCTCGTGGTTCGACAGGCTCACCACGAGCGATGAGCTTTGGGCGGACACGTGGGTCCGCCCCTACGCGCTCGCGCTAACTCCCACAGGACAGCTGACGCCGGTGCCACCGAGGCCGCAGTACCCATCAGGGTTCTTGGCGAGGTATTGCTGGTGATAGTCCTCGGCGTAGTAGAACTCTGGCGCCGGCAGGATTTCGGTCGTGATGCGTCCGTACGTCGCTGCCGTGAGACGCTCCTGGAATGCGTCGCGAGTTCGCTCCGCCGAACGCCGCTGGTCGTCGCCGTAGTAATAGATGCCGGAACGGTACTGCGTCCCGACGTCGTTCCCCTGACGCATACCTTGCGTCGGATCGTGATTCTCCCAGAACACCTTCAGCAGATCCTCGTAGCCGATCTTCTTGGGATCGAAGACCACGAGAACCACTTCGGCGTGCCCGGTCATGCCGCTGCAGACTTCCCGGTACGTCGGATTCGGCGTGTGGCCGGCGGCATACCCGACGGCGGTCGAATAGACGCCGTCGAGTTGCCAGAACTTCTTCTCCGCTCCCCAAAAACAACCCATCGCGAACTGGGCCTGTGCGAGGCCCTCGGGGAACGGGGGCTTCAGCCGGTGCCCGTTGACGAAGTGCGCGTCCGGCACGGCCATTCGCTCCGCGCGGCCCGGCAGCGCTTCGCCTTTCGACGGGATCGCTTTGGGTTTGCCGAACATGGTCACCCTCTCAAGGTCTCCGAGATCTGATCCCGGATCTGATCCCGGATCAGATCTCGCAGATTCTGCCACGTTACGCGCGAAGGGGTTTGTAGATCGCGAACACCGCGCCCTGCGGGTCGCTGATCACGGAAAACCGTCCCGTGTTCGGGATGTCCATCGGCGGCACGAAGAGGTTGCCGCCGAGCTCCTTCGCCTTGTTGGCGGTCGCGTCGACATCGGCGACCTGGAAGTACGGCATCCAGTTCGGCGGTACGTGCATCGCCTTCATCTGGTCGTTCATGACCATCATGCCGGCCTGCGGCGTGTCCCCGACGCTGAATTCCGTGTACGTCATGCCTGCGCCGTCAGAAGTCTTTTCCTTCCATCCGAAGAGCGACGTGTAGAACTTCTTCGCGCCGGCCGTGTCGTTCGTGGCCAGCTCGGTCCACGTCAGCGCGCCTGGTTCACGCAGAACCTGCGCGCCGATGTGTTTCTTCGGCTCCCACACCTGAAACACCGCCCCGGTCGGATCCTGAATCACCGCCATCCGCCCGAAATCCATCACATCGAACGCGGCCATCAGCGTCTTCGCGCCGAGCGATTCGGCCTTCTTTGCCGCCTCCTCAGCGCTCGCCACGCTCACGTACGAATTCCAATGCGGCGGCACATTGTGCTGCCGCTCTTCCGGCCGCTGGTTGTAGGCTGCGCCGACGGACTTGCCGCGGAGCTGGAACGTCGAATAGACCTCGTCCGGTCCCATGGGAAAGTCGTTGACATCCCAGCCGAACAAGCCGCGATAGAAGCTGACGGCCGCTTTCTGATCGGTCGTCGAGAGTTCAGGCCAGCAGAACGTGCCGGGTGCATGTGACGTGCAGTCAGCCATCGTATCTCCTACGGCGCGACGTGTGCGCGGATCTGACGGTTCAACCGGTGAATCTGACGACGGACGCTTTTGAGCGTGTCGGAGTCGTGTGCTTCGACCGCGGCGTCGCGTTTCTTCTTCAGATCGCGCATCTGCGCTTTGATCGCCGGCTTGTCGATGCCCACGACTTCGTGATGCTCGTGGATCGGGACGCCCAGCGCCTTGCACAGCGCCGGCAGCAGATGCTCCTTGTTCAACTGCGAGTAGCCCTGCACGGCGTCCTGGTCTTCGACGCCTTTCGCGATCTCACGCAGCTCCTGAATCGTCAGCCCCTTGAGTTCGTGGTAGGTATGAGCCACGGCGTCCTCCTCACAAAACGAAGCGATCAGTATAGCGTCAGCCGCAGATTGATCGCACAATCAGCCTGCCATGAGGATGAGACGTGTCAGGGCCACGGCTACAGCCGCGGCACTCGTCATCGCCGGCGCTGGTGTTCGCTCGGCCCCTCGACTCGCCGCTACTCAACAAATCGAAGGGCGAGCTCGCTCGGGGCAGGCATCGCTTCGACCGATGACCGTCGACGACGAGATGAAGCTGCGAGCCATCGTGGACGTCAAGATTTCTCCGGACGGCGCGCGCGTCGCCTACGTCGTATCGACGCCCTCGCTTCCCAAAAACGAACACGAGGGAGCGCTCTTCGTCGTGCCCGCGGAGGGTGGCCCGTCGGTGGCCGTCGGCAGCGGCGTACGGATCTTCAACACTCCTGTACCTCGGCCGCAGCTCCGCTGGTCGCCCGACAGCGCAGCGGTCTCGCTGGTCGGGTTCGACGCCGGCGGGCGGCCGCAGGTGTTTGCCATTCCGATCGCGGGCGGCGCTCCGCGTGCGCTGACTTCAGCGCCGGAAGGCGTCTTCGGTTACGAATGGTCGCCGGACGGCACGCGCATCGCCTACATGACGCGCGATCCGATGCCGGCCGACGAAGCGCAAGCTCGGCAGGACCGGTCGTTCGTCATGCGCGCCGATGCGCCGGATCGCCCGGTCCGTCTCGTCGTCCAGTTGCTCGGCGGTGACCCTTCGACAAGCTCAGGGCGAGCGCTTCAGGTCGTGACGCCGCCAAATCACTACGTCGACGGGCTCTCGTGGTCGCCCGACGGGCGCGAGATCGCGTATTCGGCAGCCCCGCGCTCCGGCTTTTCAGCCCCCTACGAAACGCGCATTTACGGCATCCCCGCGGAGGGAGGCGCGCCGCGCACGATCGTCGATCGCGCCGGCATGAACACCGGACCGAGATTCTCGCCCGATGGGCGATCGATTGCGTTCATCTCGACCAACGGCCGCGCCGACATCATGACGCCGCGCAGTCTGACGCTGGCTTCCTCACAGGGTGGATCGGCGCCGCGTGTGTTCCTGATGGACGACGCCTGGGTGAACGACTACGTCTGGACGCCGGATAGCCAGTCCCTGTTCACCTGGGCGAACGATGGCACGTTCGCTCGTGGTGAACGCATGTTCGAGCAGCCGATCGTACGGGTGTCGATCGCCGACGGCCGCGCGGAGCGCGTGAGCAGCGGACCGACGGTCGCGTTCTCGCTCGGCATCAGCGCCGATGGCCGGCGCCTCGCCTACAAGAACGTCGAAGCGCGAACGATGGGCGACGTGACCGTCATGGATGTCGCGAGCCGGCGAGCGACGAAGCTCACCGAGACGAATCCCGAGATCCGCGATGCCGCGCTGGGCACGTTGAAGCCGGTGTCGTGGAAATCGTTCGACGGAATGGAAATCTGGGGGCTCCTGCTCACGCCGTCAGACATGCCCGCCGGCAGGCGCGTGCCGCTGCTGACCTACATTCACGGCGGTCCGGGCGGCGGCTTTACGTTCGGGTTGTTCCCGCAGTTCATGACTGGCGTTTCCCAGGTCGATCCGTATCCGACAACGACGTTCGCCGGGCGAGGCTTCGCCGTGCTCTTTCCCATGCCGCGCGGCGGCGCCGGCTATGGCGAGGCCGGACAGCGCGCGATCGTCAACTCGTGGGGCGAGAGCGACTACAAGGACATCATGGCCGGCGTCGACAAGTTGATCGCCGACGGCCTCGCCGATCCGGATCGGCTTGGCGTCATGGGCGCGTCGTATGGCGGCTACATGACCAACTGGATCGTCACGCAGACGGGCCGCTTCAAGGCCGCGTCGGCGGGAGCGAGTCTCAGCGATCTTCCCGATCAGTACTATCTGTCCGAGGGCGGCCAGTTCATGATCGACTACTTCAAGCTGCCGTGGGAGAACGCGGCGTCATATACGGCACATTCACCGCTCACCCACGCCCAGAAGGTCACGACGCCCCTGCTCATTCAGCACGGCGAAGTCGACCCGCGAGTACCGATCAGCAATGCGTGGAAGATGTACCGCGCGCTCAAGGCGATGGGCAAGACCGTCGAGCTCGAAATCTATCCGCGCGGCGGTCACGTGCTCCGCGAGCCGAATCAGCAGCGCGAGCAGATGCGGCGGAATCTCGAGTGGTTCACGCGCTGGATGAAACCCTGAAGATGGCTGATGGCTGATGGCTAATGGTCAAAGGCCCGCCCATCGACCCTATGCCATCAGCCATTCAGCCATCAGCCATGACGGTGACTCCCTTCATCCGAAGGCTCAAACTGCAACGCGAGGCCGTTCATGCAGTAGCGCTCGCCGGTCGGCTTCGGGCCATCGGGGAACACGTGGCCCAGGTGTCCGCCGCAGCGCGAGCAATGGACTTCGACGCGTCTCATGCCGTAACTGCGGTCCTCGGTCGTGCCAATCGCCCCGTCGATCGGCCGGAAGAAACTCGGCCAGCCGGTCCCGCTCTCAAATTTCGTGTCGGATGAAAAGAGCGGCTGGCCGCAGGCCGCGCACGAGAACGTGCCGTCCCGTTTCTCGAAGTTGAGGGGGCTCGTGCCCGCGCGTTCTGTCCCGTGCTCGCGAAGCACGTGAAACTGCTCCGGCGTCAGCGATGTCCGCCACTCGTCGTCGGTCTTCTGCATGCCGCTACCCCTTGTCTGCCGAGGGCAGGCCCAACATCGCCACAACCCGTTGGCGGATCTCGGCGCCGGTTACCGGATGCCTGAACGATTGGCGGTCCACAGGCACGTTGAACGCGTTTATCCGCCCCCGGAGCGGCGGAAACCGACGCTCGATGTCGACGACCCACTTCACACGCGCCTCTTCGCGACCGAACGTTCCGCGGGAATAGGTGAGGATCTTCGTCCGCGGGTTGGCCTGGGCAGCCAGCGCGGCAAACACCTCGAATTTGTCCCACGACAAGTCGCGGAACGGACCCTCCCGGCCCGCCTCCCCCAAGATCGTCGAATCGTAGAAGCACGATCGATGCGCGACGATCAGCGCCGGCTCCTCCTGCAGCACCTCGTACTCACGGTGCCAGCTCGGATTCGTGTTCTCCTTGATCAGCCGCACCGGCAAATCGCGCAGCACGTCGGTCAGATCGTCGGCGTTGCTGCCGCCGCCTTTTCTCGTCTGCTCGTCGTAGACGCGTTCGGGGTGCAGCGAATCCATGAGCACGATGACGGGCGGACCCTTCCCCGAAGCCGGCGTCCCGGTTCCTCTCGAGAACGCCCACGCGGATGCGATCAGCGCCGCCGCGACGAGGGCGACGGAGGCGACCAGCCACCCCCGCCGGCCAGGGCCGGCCGGCTTCGCCACCGGCATCTCCGGCTGGAGCCGCGCGGTTGAATTCGCGGACCACCGCAGTTCCCGCGCCAGATCGCGAGCCGACTGCCAGCGGTCCTCGGGATTCTTTTCGAGACAGCTGCGAATGATGTCCCAGAGCCGCGGCGGCAGCGCGCCGGCGGCCGCCGGAAAGGGCGCCGGTTCGCGCTCGAGGATCGCGGCCATGAGCGACGCCGGCGTCGAACCCTCGAACACTCGTGCGCCGGTGACCATCTCGTAGAGCACGCACCCGAAGGACCAGATATCGGTGCGCGCGTCCGCGTCGCGTCCTTCGATCTGTTCCGGCGCCATGTACTGAATGGTGCCGAGAATCGTGCCCCGCGTGGTGAGCGGCGATGCCGGCACCGCGGCGACCGTGTCAGACGCGTCCGCCGCGCTCCCGCCGGGCAGCGACACGACGTCGCCGCGAGGCTTCGCCAGACCGAAGTCGAGGAGCTTGACGCCGCTCGGCGTGATCATCGCGTTGGCCGGCTTGAGATCGCGATGCGTCAGCCCCCGGCGATGCGCCGCGTCGAGCGCGTCGCACATCTGCGACGCGTAGCGCAGCGCCTGATCGATCGGCAGCGGCCCGCGCGAAAGCCGCGCATCCAGCGTTTCGCCTTCGAGGAACTCGAGCACGAGATAATCGATCGCGTCGCCGGACGGCGCCGTTTCCCTGCCGATGTCGAAGAGCATGCAGATGTTCGGGTGGCCAAGCGACGAAATCGTCCGGCCTTCCCGCTCGAACCGGGCGCGGACTTCCGGATCACCGGCGAGGTGCGGCGCGAGCACCTTGATGGCGACCGTGCGACCGAGGCGCGTGTCCGTGGCGCGATAGACTTCCCCCATGCCGCCGCGACCGACGGCCGAGACAATCTCGTACGGGCCAAGTCTGAAACCCGGGACAAGGGACATGAGGTGGGACGCAGATTATAGCCCGCAATATCCTGCGATAGGATTCGCAGTCAGGAGGAGTCGTGATGGTCGACCGGCGACGAATCGTCGCGTACGTCAACTGCTTCGCACTCGTCGCGCTGTCCGTCGCGCTCGCGGCGCAAGCGCCGGCGCGCGCACCAGCCGACCTCGACCAATGGGTTGCGCGCGCGATGAAGACGTTCGACGTCCCTGGCGTCGCGCTCGCCATTGTGAAGGACGATGCGGTGGTCGTGGCGAAGGGTTACGGTGTTCGCAAGCTCGGCGAGCCGGCACCCGTGGATGCGAAGACGCTCTTCGGAATCGCGTCGAACACCAAGGTGTTCACCGCCACGGCGCTCGGGTTGCTCGTCGAAGAGAAGAAGATCGAGTGGGACGCACCGGTCATCCGATACCTGCCGGCATTCGCGATGTGGGATCCGTACGTGACACGGGAGCTCACGGTGCGCGATCTGCTCGTCCATCGCAGCGGCCTCGGGCTTGGCGCGGGCGATCTGCTCTGGTGGCCGGCGTCGACGTACGACCGCAAGGAGATTGCGCGCCGCTTGCGGTACATCCAGCCTGTCGCCAGCTTCCGGACGGCGTATGCGTACGACAACGTGCTGTACCTCGTCGCCGGCGAAGTGATTGAAGCCATCAGCGGCCAATCGTGGGAAGACTTCGTCGCGTCGCGGATTCTCGCCAAAGTCGGGATGACCGGCAGCAACGTGCGTCACTCCGCGGCGGCGGCTGGCGGCAACGTCGCGGCCACGCACGCGCCGATCGACGGCAAGGTCAAACCCATCGCGCCGTTCGACAGCGACAATACGAATCCAGCCGGCGGCATCAATTCCTCCGCCGAGGACATGGCGAAGTGGCTGCGCGTCCAGCTGGCGGGCGGCAAGCTGCCTGATGGGTCAAGACTCTTCTCGGAGTCAACCGCGCGCCAACTGAGCACCATCGTCACGCCGATGTCCGTTGGCGATCCGCCACCGGAGCTGCTGCCCTTGAAAGCGAGCTTTCGCGGCTATGCGCTGGGGTTGGACATCCGCGATTATCGCGGCCGCAAGCTCGTCTCGCATACCGGCGGCCTGCCCGGCTACGTGTCGCGGGTCGCGATGATTGCGGATCTCAATGTCGGCGTCGCCGTGTTGACCAACCAGGAATCGACGCAGGCCTTCGACGCCATCACGTTCCGCATCCTCGATCACTATCTCGACGCGGCGCCGTTCGACTGGATCGATGCGTTCACGACGATCAGCACACGGATGCAGGCGGCCGCCAAGCAGGCCACCGCCCGCGAGACGGCGGCCCGTGACACTGCGTCCCGGCCTTCGTTGCCGCTCGCGAAGTACGCCGGCGTTTATCGCGACGCGTGGTACGGCGACATCACACTCACCGAAAGTGCCGGCAAGCTCGCGATGCAGTTCTCGCATACGCCGCTGCTGTCCGGCACGCTGGAGCACTGGCAGCACGACACGTTCGTCGTGCGCTGGCGCGACCGGGAGCTGCGCGCTGACGCCTACGTCACGTTTGCGCTCAATCCCGACGGTTCGATCGATCAGGCGAAAATGAAAGCGGTGTCGCCAGAGACCGACTTCAGCTTCGATTTTCACGACCTGCTTTTGAAGCCGGTGGGACGTTGACGCGCGCGAACCACGGTGGACACGGACACGAACGGAGGGCACTGAATCCTTTTGGGAAGAACAGTGTCCTCTGTGTAACCACCGTGTTCTCCGTGGTACTGCTTTTCGTGGCGCTGGCGGAGCCGGCGCACGCGCAAGGTGTCGGGTTCACTGGTGGCGGCACGGTCGATCCGTCGCAGGCGTACGTCGGCAGCTACATCGAGTCGGCGCTCATCGGCGGGCATCTGCGCCTGCGCCCCGGGATCGACGGCGGGTTCGGTGGCGACGTATCCGAGGCGCTCATCGACTTCGTGTTCCTCTACGAGATTCCGTTCGCGCCGTTCTCGCCGTGGTTCGTGTACCAGGGCAGCGGGCCGACGGTCGCCATCGCGCGCGTGAACAACCAGCGCCACGCGAGCGGCGGTTTTCTGGGGATCTTCGGGATCGGCAACAAGAACGGCTTTTTCTTCGAAGTCAAAGTGAGCGGCGGGGGCGGACCAACGCTGCGCGCCGGCATTGGCTACACGATCCGCCGCAAGCAGCCATAGGAGACACGCGACGTTCGTGGGTTCGACGTTCGCGGTTCGACGTTCGCGGTTCGGCGTTCGTGGTTCGGCGTTCGTGGTTCGAACGGCGAACGTTCCACAACGACGAAAAGAACGCAGCACGTCGAACGTCGAACGAAAGAACGTAGCGCGACGAACGTCGGACGACGAACGTCTGCGAAGCGTGCTACCTGACAGGCACGCGCGCCTTGAGCTCCTCGAACCAGTTCTCGACGACCATGATGCGGCTCGTGTCGCCGCCCGGGATGACGTTCGTCGTCATGAGGAAGCGCTTGTCGTCGCGCGCGACATCGTAGACCCGCCCCTGCGTAATCGTCATGTATTTCGACGCGTCGAACAGCGCCCGTGGGTCGCCGGCAGTAAACGTTGGCCTCGGCTCGACTGGCACCGCCATCAGCCGATTGTCGGCGGCCAGATAAAACATTTCGCGTCCGCTGTGGCTCCAGGCAGGTATTCGGCCACCGTTCGTCGAGACTTGCCAAGGGCCCTCCGTGACCGACGGAAACGACCGAACGTAGACTTCGTCACGGCCCGACGCGTTCGACTGGTAGGCCAGCCAGTGGCCGTCGGGGGAGATGTCGGCGTTGAGCTCGGTGAACGGTGTCTGCACGAGCGGCCGGGTCGTACGATCGCCATCGAGCGTCAAGAGATAGAGATCTTGGCCCGTCTCGCCGCCGGCGAATTGCTCCCGAAAGACGATCGCCTTGCCATCCGGTGAGATCGCGAATGGCGATTGCGGTCGTGGACTGTTCGTCAGCCGTTCCGCAGTTCCGCTGCCGTCAGCGGGTTTCCAGTACAGATTCGACACGCCGTCCTGTTGTGACGCATAGATGATCCGGCGGCCGTCGGGTGTCCACAGGGCGTAGGTCTCCAGGCTGTTCTCGAATGTCAGGCGCGTTATTGTGGCACGGCCAAAATCCCCCACCCATACATCGCTTTCCTGATCCCTTGCATCGACAGCGAACCGAGTGCCGTCCGGTGAGAGACTGGGATAGTAATAGGCGCGCGGAGGCGCGACGATTGGCTCTTCGGCGCCGCTGCGATCGACCCAGACTAACCGGCGAAATGCCGTCACGAGGCCCGGAAGGTACGCGATCGTTCCGGCCGTGGAAACCGCAACTTGCGCGGCGCCAATCGGACCTGTGTTGATACTACCCACACCCGCCGTGTTTTCGACCATCGCGACCGGCCCGTCTTGAACCGCAAGCTGGCGCCAGTCGAACACTTGGGCGAACAGCACGTTATCGTGCTGGTAGACGATGTGGCCGCTGGGCAAGTATTTGCCGTCGGAGCCGCCCTGCACGAGCACTTTGCGGCTGTGCGACGTGAGCGACTCGACGACTATCTGGGCGTCGTTCCAGGTCGCGCGCGGGCTCCACGTGAAGAGCAGCGAATCGCCGTCCGGCAGCAGTTGGGGGTGCGCGGCGAGCTCGCCGCTTTTTCCGGGCTCGATCACCTGCGCAGGCGTGCCGCCCGCGGAGGGGACCACGACAATTCCGCGTGCACCTTGGCCGATGAAGATGCGATCGCCGCTCCAGTGCATGCCTTGTGGGTTTGTCGCCTCGCAGACCGTCACGGGCGCGCCGCCGGACAACGCGACCTTCCGAATCTGGCCGTTGGAGAAGAATGCAATCCAGGCGCCGTCCGGCGAGAACACGGGATCGGCGGGATCGATGTTCGTCCCCCGGATAGGCGTGGCGTCGGGTTGATCGAGCGACCGCAGGTACAACTGGTTGTTCGCGACGAACACGACTTTTCTCCCGTCCGGTGAAATCGCGAGGACGTGCCGACCAGCCCGGGTGAAATTGACCCCCTCCGGCAGAACGATCGAGAAGCGCGCGACTTCGCGGGTAAGGTTCGGCGCCGGCTTCAAGACCCATGCAGCAGCCGCGCTACCGAGAATGGCCGCGGTTGCAATGACTGCCATCGCGATCGAGCGCGCGCGGGTTCTGGGCGCCGCGGCGGTCGCCGGGCTGGTGGTTGGCGCCGCAACGCCTTCTTCGGCGATCCACGTCAACTCCAGCGCGACGTCGTGCATGCTCGCCCACCGGCGCGCGGGGTTCTTCTGCAGACAGTCGTCGACCACGTGCGCGAGCGCCGGCGGCGTGACCGGCTGGAGAACCGGTACCGGCACGGGTGTGCGCTCGAGTATCGCCGCAAGGAGACTGGCCTGCGTCTTGCCCTCGAACGCCTTCCGGCCCGTGAGCATCTCGTAGAGCACGCAGCCGAACGCGAAGATGTCGGTGCGCGCGTCGGCATCGTGCCCCTCGATCTGCTCGGGCGCCATGTACTGAATGGTGCCAAGGATGGTGCCCTTCACCGTGATTGGATTGGAGATCGTCGGCGCCGCGGTGAGGTCCGGCAGAAGTCCGGAACGTCCGGAACGTCCGGCACTCCCTCTTTCCCCTCCTGCCCTTCCTGCCTTTCCTGCCCCGCCTGCCTTTCCTGCCCCGGCTGCCCCTCCCGCGCCGTGCTTCGCGAGGCCGAAATCGAGGAGCTTGACCTGCGGTGAGCCTGTCGAACCCGCCCCCCCAGCGGTCAGCATGATGTTGCCCGGCTTCAGATCCCGGTGGACGATGCCGGAGCGATGCGCAAAATCGAGCGCGTCGGCGACCTGCATGGCAATCTGAAGCGTCTGCTCCAGGGACAGTAGGCCTTTGCTCAAGCGGTCGGACAGCGTCTCCCCTTCGAGGTACTGCATGACGAGGAACCGCTCGTCACCCGATTCGCCGACGTCGTAAAGCGTGCAGATGTGAGGATGATCGAGCTGCGAGATGACGCGCGCCTCGCGGTCGAACCGCTCGCGGAACTCCGGATCCGACGCGAGAGCGGCCGGCAGAATCTTGATGGCCACTGTGCGATCCAGGCGCGTGTCGAGGGCCTTGTAGACCTCGCCCATTCCGCCCGCGCCGGCGAGGGATACGAGCTCGTATGGTCCGAGGCGAGCGCCTGGACCTATCTCATCCATGCAGTCCGGATTATACGGGCTATCCGTCTGTTCGTGGTTCGTGGTGCGTCGTTCGGGTACGCCGTTCGTGGTTCGACGCTTATCGTTTGGCGTTCGCGGTTCGTGATTCGTGGTTCGTGATCCGTGGTTCGAACGTCGAACGGCGAACGGCGAACGGCGAACGCGAACGACGAACCACGAACGACGAACCACGAACGGCGAACGACGAACCACGAACGGCGAACGACGAACCACGAACGGCGAACGGCGAACGACGAACCACGAACGGCGAACGGCGAACGACGAACCACGAACGGCGAACGGCGAACGACGAACGTCGAACGTCGCGGACGAGCTATTTGTGGAGCGAAAGCACCGGCGAATACCCTCCAAGCCGCTCGCGCGTCCACCAACTGTCGTCGCTTCCAGCCGCAAATCGATAGCGATACAGCTCCGCGCGGATGTAAAGCGGTGGGCGACCACCAAACGGATCGCTCCCGAGCAGATGAAGCACGTCCGGCGAACCCTCGAGCAGCCGCACGCAGAAGTTCTGGAACCAGACGTTCTCCTCGTATCCCCCGAGCGCCGCGAACCACATCTGCCAGTCGAGGCGCGGCTGATGCGGCGCGACAACGGGCGGACGCCGCTGCAGGGCGCCTGGCTTGTAGGAGAACTCGTACGCGGTCCACGCCTCGCCGTCGTTGGATCCTTCGACGATGATCTCGGGACGCGTGGTGGTCATGACGGCAAAGAGCCCGTAGCTGTTGATGCTTCGAAGCGGCGCCACACCGTCGGCCATCGGCGCGATCAGGGGCCAGCCGGGCAGCAGGAACCCTAGGCTGCTCGTGAAATGCAGCAATGAGACGGGCATGATGACGATGGCGGCGGCGATGGCAACGGTCCGCCTAAAGGCGGACGCGTACTGCTGTAGGTGGGGTCCGGCTTTAGCCGGACCATTGGAGGCGCCGCGTCGATCACTGAAGGTCCGGCTGAAGCCGGACCCCACGTACAGCCAGGCCGAATCGTCTACCAGCCACACACACAACGCGATCGAGAGCACATTGAAGAACGCGAAATTGCCCGTCGCCGCGATAACGATCTGCAGTCCCACGAGCAGCGCGGCCGCAAGGAGCCGAACGCGCCGCGGGCCGAGCATCAGCAGCGGCGCAACGAGCTCGATGGCCAATGTCACCGCTGTAGACGCCTTGTGGAGCGCGACCGGCAAATGATGCGCGTAGTACGCGATCGGATTCGGGATCGGCTGCGTTTCGTAGTGGAAGGTCATCGCCGTGAGGTTCCGCCACGTCGGATCGCCGCTGGCCAGCTTGACGGCGGCTGATCCGAACATCAGGCGAAAGAGCAACCAGAGCATCAACCATACAGCCGGACGTGATGGCTCGATGCACTCTCGCACACGCTCCCGCCACGCCGCGGGAGCGACCAGCATGGCCAGGAGCCCGGTTTCGAGCAACAGGGCGTCCCATTGATACCTGAGGAACACGCCGCAGGCATTCGAAACCCAGAGGTATCCCACCCACAGCAATGGCACCGAGACGAGCGGCACTAACCCCGCGACGAGCACGAGCGAGGTGAGCGCGCCGCCGATGCAGACGAGGCGCAACGCCAGGTCGCTCGTGCCTGCCGGCACGATCCCGTGTGAGCCAGCCAGCCCGACAATTTGCGGAACGAGCGACGCGAACGCACAGAAGTACACGAATCCGAGCAGCCGCAGAAACAGGAAGCGCGAGAACGCGTAGCGCGCCATGCGTCAGGTAGTAGTATCCTCGACGGCTATGAACGTCCTGCTGCTGTCGATGCCGGATTCGTTCGAGCACATGCCGCCGGTGGCGATTCGCATGCCGAATGGCGCGCTGGCATCGCTGGCTGGCAACGTCGATCCCCACCACCGCGTGGCGATTGCCGATCTCATCCTGGTTCAATCGACGGTCAGGGCTACGGTGGAGCGCCTCGTACGGGACATCGAACCGGATGTCGTCGCGCTATCGGTGATGACGTTTCAGCGCGGCACCGCGATGGCGATCGCGCGGCTGGTGCGAAGGCTCCGGCCGGCAGCGCGAATCGTCGTCGGCGGCTACGATCCGAGCCTGGCGTCCGACGCATATACGGCCTGCCCCGAGGTCGATTTCATCGTGCGCGGAGAAGGCGAGCACACGCTGAGCGACCTGCTGCGCGCGCTCGACGGCGGCGGGTGTCTCGAGCGGGTGGCCGGCCTGTCCTATCGAACCAGCGACGGGTTCGCCCACAACCCCGATCGAACGGTCCTTCGTCTCGAAAACACGCCGCTGCGGTTGCCGAATCGTGACGCGCGGGTCCTGTCAGGTTACACGCTGCTCGGACGGCGGGTGGACGTCGTCGAGACCTCGCGCGGCTGCACGTTCGACTGCAGTTTTTGTTCGATCATCGAGATGCGCGGCCGCAACTTTCATCCCTACCCGATCGAGCGCGTGCTCGCTGACATCGCGGACGCCCGCGCGCACGGCGCCGAAGCGATCTTCCTCGTCGACGACAACATCACGCTCGACGTCAAGCGTTTCGAGCAGCTCTGCGCAGCGATCGTCGATGCCGGGTTCGAGGATACGAACTACGTCGTGCAGGCGATGACGGCCCCGCTCGCCGAGCACGGAGCGCGCCTCGGGCCGCTGATGAAGCGGGCCGGCTTCCGCTACGTGTTTCTCGGAATCGAGAACATCCTGGACGACGATCTGCAGTTCTTGCGCGCGCGGGCAAAGAACGCGCATCGCGAGCATGGCCGGACGATTGGCAACGCGAGCCTGGAAGCCATCCGCCACCTGCACGAAAACGGCATGTTCGTGGTCGGCGGCCTCATCGTCGGCAACCCGGACGACACGCGCGAATCGATCCAGACCAATCTCGAGTTCGCGAAACGCTACGTGGACTGGCCGTACATCCAGCATCCGACGCCCTATCCGCGGACGCCGATGACCCGCGACTTCGTCGAGCGTGGACTCATCGTCGACGAGGACGTGTCGCATTACGACGGCACGACGGCGGTGGTGCGCAGCGAGCATGTGTCGGCCGAGGACATCGAGTATTTGCGGTGGAAGGCCGACCGCTGGATGAAGCTGAAGCACATGCCGGCGGCGCTTCGACACAGTCCCTGGTTCGTCCTGCGCAACGCCAGGGCGATGATGAGCCACACGTTTGCCGGCACCAGCGTGCGCTCGATCCTCGGCCTCGAGAGCGATCGCGCGGTGTTCGCCCGGTACCGCGCGATCCGCCGGGAACAACGAACGCGTTACGCCGCGTAAATCCGAACTTCGCCAACCGCTTCCTCGTCTCAGTCAGGGACCATGTGCGCGTCAGCCCTGGCCTTGCCCCGCCTCGAGATCCCGCGGGTTTCCATCCAGCGCCTGGCGCCCATTCTGATACCCGGATTCGCCGTCGGCCTCCTGGCCGTACTTGCGTTCGGCACAGTCCACGCCTGGTTGATCGTTCCGATCTGGTCGCAACTCGCGGGCGGCATGCCGGCCGCCATCCTGACCGCGACCGCCATGGCCTGGGCGTTCGACGGCGTCGCCAGGGCGCACGGCCGCGAAACATTCGTCCATGGTCTGGGTTTTGGTGTCTATACGTTCGCGACGCTGCTGCCGGCGACGGCGATTGACGCCGCGATGCGCCTGAACGGCGTGCGACTGGGCGACACGACGCTCGGCACGGTGGGCGGGACTGCGCTCTTCGCGCTGGCAGGCTTGTTCGCCGGCTGGATCTCGTCGCGCCAGCGGTCAACGGCTGTCGTCTTCGCGATTGCCGCCCTGGCACTCATGGTCTTAGCGGGCGGGCCGCTGCCTGTCGTGCGATCGGCGCGCGGAGCGTGGCTCACCATCGGCGTGGCGTGCATCACCATGGCCGCCGGCGGCGGCATCGCGCTGGTTCGCTCGTTCGTCCGTCACCGTCTCTGATTCCGCGGGGCACTCCATGAGCCTTTGGCAGGACATCCGATTCGCCGTTCGCCTCCTCGTCAAGAATCGCTGGTTCACGATCGTGGCGGCCACGGCGCTCGCGCTCGGCATCGCCGTCAACACGGCCGTGTTCACATTCGTGAACGCAGTCCTGATTCGCGGGCTGCCGTTCGACGATCCCAACCGGATCATCTCGGTCGGCACGACCGACGCCCGCAACCGCCAGCTTGGCGTCTCGCGGCTCGACTTCAACGATTGGCGCGATTCCTCGAAGTCGTTCGCCGGTCTCGCGATCTTCCTTGGCGCCTCAATCAACGTCAGCGACGAGGGGCGGGCACCCGAACAGTTTCAAGGGGTGTATCAGTCAGCGAATCTGTTTCAGCTGATTGGCGTTCGTCCGGCCCTTGGCCGCGACTTTCGGTCAGAAGACGACCACCCGGGCGCGGCGCCAGTTGCGTTGCTTGGCGGCGGCATCTGGAAGAACCGGTACGGCAGCGACCCGGCGGTGATCGGCCGCACGATCAAGGTCAACAGCATCGCCGTCACCGTGATTGGGATCATGCAGCCCGACTTCAAGTTCCCGTTCAACACGGATATCTGGATACCACTGTCGGTGCTGCCGGCAGAAGCGCGCGACGCGAAACGTGGCGTCCGCAACTTACAGGCAATCGGCCGCCTCGCGCCGGGGGTCACACTCGAACAGGCGCGCGCTGAGTTTCAGAACATCGGTCAACGCCTCTCGAACGACTTTCCTGAATCGAATAAGGATTTCCGGCCGCAGCTCGTCAAGTTCAACGACCGGGTCACCGGTCCGCAAATTACCCTGATCTTTCTTTCCTTGATGGGGGCGGTCGCGTTCGTCCTGTTGATTGCCTGCGCGAACGTGGCCAATCTGCTCCTGTCGCGCGCTGCGCACCGATCGCGCGAAATCGCTGTCCGGGTCTCGCTCGGCGCCGGCCGCTGGCGAATCGTGCGCCAGCTCCTGGTTGAGAGCGTCCTCCTGTCGCTGCTGAGCGGGGCGATCGGGCTTGGGCTCTCGATTGTCGGCATCCGCCTGTTCGACGCGGCGACGACCGACGTCGGCAAGCCGTACTGGATGACGTTCACGATGGATCCCATCGTGTTCGGCTTCCTGCTGCTCGTGTGTGTCGGCACCGGCGTCCTTTTCGGCCTGGCGCCGGCAATGCACATTTCGAAGACCGACGTGCACGAAGTCCTCAAGGAAGGCGGCGGACGCAGCGGCTCCGGCGGCATGCGGGCCCGTCGCTGGACCGGCGCGCTCATCGTCGTCGAGGTGGTCTTGACGCTCGTGCTCTTGGCGGGCGCCGGCTTCATGATGCGCAGCTTCATGGCGCTGTACACGATGGAGCTCGGCATCGACTCGTCGCGGCTCTTGTCCATGCAGCTGGCGCTGCCGCTCGCGAAGTACCCGCAGCGTGAGACGCGGACGGCGCTCTACCAACAGCTCGAAGAGCGTCTTCGGACCGTCGGCGCGATTCAGAGCGCGGCGATCACCACCAATCCGCCGGCGTTTGGCGGGTTCCTCAGACAGCTCAACGTAGATGGCCGGCCGACGCCAGCCGGAGAAAAACCGCCTGACATCACGATGGTCAGCATCAGCCCTGGGTATTTCGACACGGTCGGCATGAAGCTGGTGCGGGGGCGCACATTCACCGACGCGGACGGCACACCCGGACACGAGGCGGCAATCGTCAATCAGCGGTTCGTGACCATGCATTTCCCCGGTGAGGATCCAGTGGGGCTCCGCATCCGGCTCACTGACTCCTCGCCGCAGATTCAGCAGCCGCTCCCGGTGAACGCCACGATCGTGGGCGTCGTGCCGACCGTTCGTCAGCGAAACTTCCAGGAGCCGGATGCGGATCCCGTCGTCTACCTTCCGTACCGCGCCGATCCGCAAAGGTTCATGTTCCTGTTCGTACGCGGCAACGGCGATCCGGCGCGCATTACGTCGCTCGTCAGGGAAGAGATGCGCGTGATCGAACCCGACTTGCCGCTCTTCCGGATCCAGACGATGGATCAGCTGCTGGCGCAGCAACGCTGGCCGTTCCGTGTGTTTGGATCGATGTTCGCGATGTTCGCCATCATCGCGCTCCTGCTGTCGGCCGTTGGGTTGTACGCCGTCACCGCGTATTCGGTCACGCAGCGAACGGCGGAGATCGGCGTGCGCATGGCGCTCGGCGCCCAGCCCAAACAAGTCATGTGGCTCGTCCTCCGTCGAGCGCTCATCCAGCTGGCGATCGGTGTGCCAATCGGCGTGGCCGGCGCGTTGGGTGTCGGACAGCTGTTGAAGATCCTGCTGGTTCAGACCAGCAGCCGCGATCCGATCACCATCGGATCGATCGCGCTGTTGATGATCGTCGTCTCGCTGGCGGCCTGCATCTGGCCGGCACGAAAAGCGACACGGCTCGATCCGGTCAGCGCCCTTCGGTACGAGTAGATGACGCTCGAGACGGTTCGGACCATCTGCCGCTCGCTGCCCAAGGTCACCGAAGACATCAAGTGGGCACACGACTTGTGCTTCTGCATCGGCGGCAAGATGTTCGCCGTCGTGGATCTGGAGCGGCCTCACTCGATTGCGTTCAAGTGCACGCCTGAAACGTTCGGAGAGCTCGTCGAACGTCCAGGAATCATTCCCGCGCCTTACATGGCGCGCAATATGTGGGTACAGGAACAGGAGCTCGGCGAGGCGCTCGACCGTCAGGAGCTCGAAGTGCTGATCAAGACATCCTACGACTTGGTGGTCGCCAGGCTTCCCAAACGGCTGCAGCCCCCGGCCAAGGCCACCAGACGAGCGAAGAGGTAACCGCGGCTGACTTCTTGCACCGCGTCGCTCCGAGGAGCGACCACCGTGGCGGACACTCTGCTGCAGTTCCACAGACCGATAGCGGCGCCGGACGGAACGCTGTACGAGGCGCGGGCGTGCGGGGCGCCCTTGTCGTCGAACACCTGGCAAGGATGGATTGAGTTCGTCCCACTCGATGGCGGCGACCCCGTGCGATCGCAGCGCGAGACGACTCAGCCGAATCGCACCGATACCGAGTACTGGGCGACGGGACTCACCGACGTATACCTCGAAGGCTCGCTCCGCCGCGCGCTCGAACCGCCGCTGACCGTGCCGACGCTACCGGCGCAGCCGTCCGTGTTTTCGCGGCCAGCGCCATCGACCGTGATCGGCGCGGCCGATTCGGCGCCGGCGAGCATCCTCGATCCGTTCTCGGTCTACGAAAAGGGCGAATCATTGCTGCGCAAGCAGCTCGGGGCGCTCTCGGCGTGGCATCTCGTCAACATCGCACGCGAGTACGAGCTGAGCGATCTCGACGTCGAAACGCTCAACCGAATGCCGGCCGCGGCATTGATCGAACTGATCGTGCGAGGCGTTCAGCGGGACATCGAACGGAGTCACCCGGCGTAGAGCGAGTATCATTGCGGCGCCGTGGCCGCAAAGAAACCGGTGCGCCGGCGTCTGCAGTCGCTCAAAGTCAGCGATGCGTTCCGGACGTTCGTGCTCGATCAACTCGAGGAACTGGGCGACGTGGTGCCGCGGGCGATGTTCGGCGGAGTTGGCCTCTATTGCCGCGGCGTCTTCTTCGGCATCATGGCGCGGGACGTCCTGTATCTGAAGGTGGACGACCGCAACCGCGCTGACTATGAGCGCGCGGGCATGCGCCCCTTCAAACCCTACGCGGGTCCGCAATCCGGCACGATGCAGTACTACGCCGTGCCGCTCGACGTGCTCGAAAGTGCTCGCGACCTCACGGAGTGGGCGCGAAAGGCGGTGGACGTTGCGAAGGGGGCGAAGGGCAGCGCCTGACCCGTCGGACGCAGCGCCCGATGCGGCGCCCTGCCGGTTAGGTCCGCGGCTCAGTCGCGTAGGTGCTGAGCCAGAGCGGATAGAGCGCGCGGAAAACCTCATCCACGACCGTCGCGAGCTTCGCCCTGTCGCCCAGAATCGCGGCGTCGGCAGCCTTGTCGAGAAACAGCCAGCGGCCGACGAACACCCAATCGACCGCCGCGGCGCTCTGGAGGCTCAGCAGCCACTCGACCGCCCGCTCTGGCGAGACATCCGTTGCCGGCTCGTTGTCGCGGTACTGGATGAAGCCGCCGTTCGCTGCCATCCATTTCGCGAGCTCACGCTTCCACGCCTTGTCGAGCGCACGCTGAAACCGTTCGAAGTACGCGAGCACTTGCTCCTGCCCAGACGTACGATCCGGATCCTGTCCCGCCTGCGAGCAATTGAAGCCGATCCCGATCCGCATGCAGCTCGATTGGAGTGGAGGACTGCCGAACCATCCAAGGTTGAATTGCGGCTCCCAACGCCCTCCGTAGTGATAGGCGTAGATGTGGCCCTTCCCACCGGGATGGCAGCTGTTCGCGAAGAACAGCTTGGATCCGGTCTGGCGCTCGCGCACACGCGACTGCACGATCCGGCCGGCGACGCTGGTGGCGTTGATCGAGTCGAAGAGCGCATCGATGCGAGGCTTCAAGAGACGGATGGCTTCCTCCGGCGGCTGCGATTCGAGCAGCGCGAACTCGCGTGTGGAGAATCCGGTAGTGGCGCGTTCCCGCGCCGTGGGCGTGAGCGCGCGCTGCTTGCGGACCTCAGCCAGCAACCGCGTCGCAATCGCGTTCAACGGGTTGAGCGACAGCGCCGATCGCAGCGCGTCGACAGCCTCGTCAAAAAGCCGCTGCTCGAGGCGGCAGCGACCCAGCCGGGTCCACGCCGACTCACGCGAGGGATCGAGTGCGACGATGGCCGCATTGACCCGGATCGCTTCCTCGCCGAAATCCGCCTGCTTCATGAGCTCGAGCGCTCGCCGCTCGAGCTGATCCAGATCAATGGCCATTCGGGCTTTCGCGGCTATTCTACGTTCGTCGTTCGTCGTTCGTCGTTCGTGGTTCGCCGTTCGCCGTTCGCGCGTTAGTTCCCAATTGACATTGTCTCCCGGCGCCCGTCTCGGACCCTACGAGATCGCAGCTCCTCTCGGCGCGGGAGGCAGGGGGAGGTCTACCGTGCGCGAGATACAAAACTGAATCGCGATGTCGCGATCAAAGTCTTGCCTCAGTCTCTTTCAGACGATCCGGAACGGCTGGCGCGGTTCGAGCGTGAAGCCCAGATCCTCGCGGCGCTGAATCATCCCAACATCGCGCACATTCACGGGTTCGAAGACTCTTCCGGCGCGCCCGCGCTCATCATGGAGCTGGGAGCAGCCAACCTGTTCTGGCAGGCGGCCGATGGAACGGGCGCTGCCGAGCGGTTGATTGCGAGTCCGAGCGGCCAGAATCCGAAGGCTGTTGCTCCCGACGGCAAGCGCATTGTCTTCACAGCTATCGGGGACACTGCGTCGGCCAACGACCTGCACGTGCTGATGCTCGACGGAACCCCTCGAACGGAGCCGCTCATCCAGACCGCGTTCTACAAGAGCAACCCGGCCATCTCTCCCGACGGCCGTTGGATGGCCTACGAGTCCAATGAATCTGGCCAACCGGAAATCTATGTGCGGCCCTTTCCGAACGTGAATAGTGGCCGATGGCTGGTGTCGTCGGCGGGCGGGAGGCAACCGCAATGGGGGCGCGACGGCCGCGAGTTGTTCTATCTGGATCGGACTGGATTCCTGACATCCGTGGAAGTCGAGACGAAGCCCACGTTCGCGAGTTCCGTTCCGAACCGTGTGCTTCAGAAGCGGTACCCGGGTGGCGCCGGTCCCTGGTCGTACGACATCGCAAATGATGGTCAGCGGTTTCTGATGTTCAGGGACGCAGCCAGCCCCGACAAGCCAGATGGCCCCCCGCTAACATGGTCGGCGTCGTTGGCCTATTTGAGGAACTGAACGCGAAGCTGCGGGCACGCAAATAGCTTCACCAGGAGTCGCGGTCATCCCGACGCGCGCGCGTTACCAGTCCGGCTGAGGTCGGCCCTTCCAGTACCACACGATCAGATCCGTCGACGGCGGCACCCCGCCCATCTCGCGCAGCCGCGTGGCGTTCTGTCCGCGGTGATGGTGGCTGTGCATCGCGCATTGCGTCAGCGCTTCCGTTATGGTGATCGTCAGCGGTGGATCTTTGAACCACGGAATCAGGATCGGCTCGGACAGGCGCGTCTCTGTGAGAGTGCCGAGGCCCGCGCGGATCACGTCGTGACTTCCGCGCGCGTACGCACGCAGATCGTCGAACGTCGAAAAGTCCTCGGGCTTGGTGAAATCGAACGGTGTCGCGCCGCCGCCGACGCCCCAGAAAAACGCGCGCTGGACCAAGTGAATGTGATGCAGGCGATCCCGGATGGCCTTGTCGTCTCGCGCGGGCGCATGCGCGGCGAAGGCGTTCCAGTGCTCCGCGTCGGCCCAGAACTGATGGTCGTACATGTCGCGCAGGATGGGATTCATGGCGGCGATGGGGGATTGTAGTGCGGACGGGTAGTCCGTTCCCGGCGAGTATGCCCTACCCGCGGATCCGTCGCCATCCACGGTCTAGTCGGCGGAGAACGCACGAAATCAGTTCGTGATCGGTGTGCCCGCTTCTTGCACAGCGGGCGACCATGAGCCTCGCTGTCCGATTTCTCGCCATCGCGAAAGACCCGACGATCATTCCAGGCGTTCATCATCACTGTGACGAATGGTGCGACTACTGCCCGGTGACTGCGCGATGTCTTGGATTTCGGTGCACCCAGGAATTCCGGAAGTACCATCGCCGGCGGCGTCGCGACCCAACCTTCGAGAGCATCGAGCAAGCCGCGGCCTTCACAAAGGACATGTCCGCCGCGGAGGGTGTGGCGACCCCGGAGCTCGATCTGCTGCTGTCTCGATCGGCTGAAGAAGCCGGCCTCCATACGTCCGATCCCCTGGCAGGGATCGCGTTCGAGTACGCGGTTGGCGCCGCCGTGCTCATGGCGCCCGTTGCCGGCAAAGTTGTCGCGTCACCGCCGCAGCATCCGACTCCTGCCGCGGAGAACGTTGTGCTCTGGTATCACCTGCGGATCTATTTCCGCCTCGTGCGCGCGCTCGTCGCCAAGGAACGGTCGACGCTGGGGCCGGACGGGCGGCTGGAGGATGCCATCGGATCGGCAAAACTCGTGCTCGTGTCGGTAGAGCGGTCGCGCGATGCTTGGCGAACGCTCGAGGCGCGTTTCAGTCCCGTCGATGTCTCCGGGCTCATCGCGCTGCTCGACGCCGTCGAGCGTGGAATCGACGACCGCTTGCCGGAGGCGCGGTGCTTCGTCCGGCTGGGACTGGATGTGCCGATATTCTGAGCTTCGTGCGGAACGAAACTCAGCCGCGCGCCCGCGCTCATATTGCAATCCCATAGGAGTTGTGACATTCTGCAGGCCATCGAAGATGGCTGACGTCTGGCAAGGCACGCTCGCGTTGATGGTGCTGAAAACACTCGAGGGGCTCGGACCGCTTCACGGCTACGGCATCGCGCGCCGCATCGAGCAAACGAGCTCGAATCACCTGTCCGTGAACTACGGCACCATCTACCCGGCCCTGCTGAAGCTCGAGCAGGAGGGCTACATCGCCTCGGAATGGGGCGTGTCCGAAAACAATCGGCGGGCCAAGTTCTACCGCCTGACTCGAGCGGGGCGCAAACACCTCGAACGCGAAGCGCGCTCCTGGGAGCTCACGACGGAAATCCTGGCCCGCTTTCTGGACCCGCGCGAATCGTCATGAGGCGCCTGCGAGTTCTGTGGACCCGGATCAACGACGCCGTGAAGCCGGGCCAGCGCGATCGCGACTTCAACGAAGAGATCGCCAGCCATCTTCAACTGCACATCGACGACAACATCGCCGCCGGCATGGCCCCCGAGGAGGCGCGGCGCGCGGCGATCGTCAAGCTTGGAGGAATCGTGCAGACCCAGGAGCGCTATCGCGACCGTGCGCGGCTGCCGTTCGTCGATGCCGCTCTGCAAGACATCAGCTACGCATTGCGCACGTTCAGAAAGAACCCCGGCTTCGCGTTGACAGCCATCCTCACGCTCGCACTCGGCATCGGCGCCACCAGCGCGATCTTCAGTGCAGTCAACGCTGTCCTCCTACGACCGCTGCCGTTCGCCGACCCGGACCGCCTTGTGATGGTTCACGGCGATGCGCGCGCCGCCCGCGGCGTGGAGGTCGGCAACTCGGTGTCGTATCCCAACTTCGCCGATTGGCGCGAACAGGCGGCCACGCTCGAGGACGCTGGCGCATACACCACGCGACCGGTGACTGTCGCCACGACCGGCGCCGACACGCTTCTCGTGCGCGGCAAGCTGGTCACGACATCGCTCTTCGGCGTGCTCGGCGTCCAGCCCGCCCTCGGCCGAACGTTCCGGCCCGAGGAAGATCAGCCTGGGCCGTCGCGCGTCGTGATTCTGAGCGACGGGTTCTGGAAGCAGCACCTTGGCGGAAACTCGCAGGCGCTCGGCCGTACGCTGCAGATCAACGACGCGACGTACACGATCGTCGGCGTGATGCCGCCGTCGTTTCACATCGAGGTCGCCGAACGCGAGCAGCTGTACGCACCGCTGACGATCGACCCGAACCGCGGGCACGACTTTCTGCGCGTGATCGCCCGGCTGCGGCGCGATGTGTCGCTGGCTCAGACGCAGGGCGATCTCGACGAGGTGTCGCAGCGCCTCTCACGCGTGTATCCGCGCATCAACCAGGGGCTCGTCGCGTACGTCATGCCGCTGGTCGACGCGATCGCCGGTCCGGGCCGGCGGGCGCTGCTCATTCTGTTTGCCGTCGTCGGACTCGTGCTGCTCATCGCCTGCACGAACGTGGCCTGCCTTCTCCTTGCCCGCGGCGCAACGCGGCATCGCGAATTGGCCGTGCGAGCGGCGCTGGGCGCAGGACGCGGACGTCTCGCCCGTCAGCTACTCGTCGAAAGCATGCTGCTTGCGCTCGTCGGCGGCGCCGCGGGATTACTGGTGGCGGAGGTGCTGGCGCGAGTCCTCGTGGGTACGGTCGGGAATGTCGTGCAGGTGCCTCGACTCGATGCCACGCGGACGGACATCTGGGTGCTCGCGTTCACCATCGTCGTCTCGCTCACCACGGGCATCGTGTTCGGCGTCGTGCCGGCACTGCTCTCCGCATCACCGGACTTGAACGATGCCCTGCGCGATGCAGGCCGCTCGTCGACGGGCGCGCGCGCGCCCCGAATTCGTCGTGGCCTCGTCGTGCTCGAAACAGCCTTGGCGCTCGTGCTGCTCGCCGGCGCCGGCGTATTGACCCGAACGCTGCTGACGATGCGCGCCACCGCGCCCGGTTTCGACGCGAGCAACATGCTCGCCGTGGACCTCTGGATGCCACCCACTCGGTTTGGCACTGTTGAAAGCCGCGCGCGGTTTTTCGAAGCGGCGCTGACCAAGCTTCGGGCCCTTCCGGGCGTGCGCTCGACGGCGTTCGTGGCCGACCTTCCGCTGAACGGCGCGAGCGACACCGAGAGCTTCCATATCGTGGGTCGGCCGGATCCGACACCAGGCCGCGCCTTCAACGCCGGCTTCAACATCGCCAGCGCGAACTACTTCCGCACGATGGGCATCCCGATTCGCGAGGGACGCGACTTTCTCGAGAGCGACGGCACGAGCGCTCCAGGGGTCATCGTCGTCAACCAGACCGCGGCGAAACGATATTGGCCGGATCGATCGCCACTCGGCCAGCAGATCGATCTCCCCTTTCCCCGACGGAAGAGCGTGCGACTGACGGTCGTCGGAGTCGCGGATGATGTGCGGCACGTCGGGTTGGCGGTGCCGCCGCGCGCGGAAATCTTCGTCAACTCGATGCAAACGGATCTGGACTGGTCGCCGGTGGTGCTGGTCGCGCGCACAGCGGTGAACCCGACCAGCCTCGTCGATGCGGTGAAAGCGGCGCTCCGCGCAGCAGATCCGAGCGTGCCCGTGTTTCGCGCCAACGCCATCGAAGATGTAATCGCGCGATCGATGGCCGAACCCCGCCTGTATACGTGGCTCCTGAATGCGTTCGCGCTCGCCGCGGTCGTCCTGGCGGCGGTGGGTCTCTACGGTCTCGTGTCCTTTTCGGTCGCGCAGCGGTCGCATGAAATGGGCATTCGCGTCGCCCTCGGCGCGTCACGATCCGAAATCGTTCGGCTCGTGCTTGGAGAAGGTCTCGGATTGGCCGCAGCCGGAACGGCGATCGGCGTGGCAGCCGGCCTGGCCGCGACGCGCCTGCTGATCGGACTGATTGCCGGCATCGAGCCCCGCGATCCCTTCACTTTCGCAATCGTCGCGACTGCCCTGCTGACGTGCGCAACCCTCGCCAGTTACCTGCCCGCGCGACGCGCGGCTGCCGCAGATCCTCTGACGGCATTACGCGCAGAATAGCGAACGATGACCGCCGGCTACTGCTCGCGGCTCAGTGCCCAAAGCGCACACGCAAACGCCGCCACCGTGAAGACGACGAAGGCGCCCGCTTCGATCGCAATCTGCGACGCCGCGCCAATGCCGACGGTTGCGTAGCGCACGACGTCCACCTGCCAGGTTATCGGATTGGCGAGCGCAACCAATCGGAACGCCTCCGGCAGCGGCTCGATTGGATAGAACATCGAGCTCGCGAAGAGGAAGACGAAATAGAAGATCGAGGTCACTGTGTTGAACGCGTCGTTGCGCCGAATGACCAACGCGAATATCGCGTAGAAAAAGAACCATCCGGCCGTTCCAACGAACACGGCCGCGCCGAGAAGCGGCAGACTCTGCCAGCGGATCGGCACGCCGAGGAGCGCGTTCGACAGCGCAACGGTGATAACCGCCTGCCCGACGGCGATCAACAGGTTGAACAACGTCTTGCCCAGGAGGTACTGCGCTCGCGTCATCGGGTAGGTGAGCATCTCGTAGAAGATCCCGTTGTCGCGGTCCATGAAGAACGACCAGGACGTGTTCGAAGCGATTCCGAAGCTGGCCATGCCGAGCACGCCGGCGAGAAAGAACGCGTTGTAGTCGACTCCTGTTCCAGGAGCGGAAAAACCCATGGCCGTCATCCCGACGCCGAACACGAGAAGATAGGCCAGCGGGTACACCAGGTCCCAGAAAATGAACGTCACGTTGGTCACCCGGATCTTGCCTTCGCGATACATCACAGCGGCGAGCGCCTTCATCGCGCCTCCTGTCTCGACTTCTGCGTCAGCTCGATGAAAATGTCTTCGAGCGTGGCGCCGTTGATTTCCAGCCGCAGCACGCGTCCTTTTCGCGCAAGCGCCGAGACAACGTCCAGGACGCGGAACTCATGCTCCTTCAGCGTGAGCACCACGGTGTTCTGAGTGATCCGGTGGCGGAGCGCGCGGTACGACTCGATGTCCGCTTCCAGGCCGTCGGGCACACGCTCGAATGTGATGCTGACGTCGTACATGCCGGAGGACAGCAGTTTGAGGGCATGCACATCGCCGCGGGCCGCCTGGCGTCCGCGGTCGAGAATCAGAATGTCGTCGCAGAGCTCCTCGGCCTCGCTGAGAATCTGAGTCGTCAGCACGATGGTCCGTCCACGCGCCGCCTGTTCGCGCAGCCGGCCCATGATCGATCGCTTGAGGAGCGGGTCCATGCCGGTTGAGAACTCGTCGAGGAACAAGACCGGCGTGTCCACCATGAACACCTTGGCGACCTGCACGCGGCGCTTGAAGCCGCCGCTCAAGTCGATCACCTTCCGGTTTGCGTCCGGCCCCAGATCGAACTGCTCGAGCACGTCTGCCGTCCGCGTGCGGATGGTGGCCGCAGGCAAACCGTGAAAGCGGCCGAACGTGGCGAGGTTGTCTCGGACGGTGAGGAGCAGCTCCGCCGCCGTTTCCTGGATGACGACTGAGATTCGGCGCCTGACCTCGACCGGCTGAGCGACGACGTCGAAACCTTCCACCGTCACTCGCCCCGCTGTCGGACGCACCAGCGTCGTCAGCACGCGGAGGGTCGTCGTTTTGCCGGCGCCGTTCGGGCCGAGCAGGCCGAAGATGGAGCCGGATCGCACCGAAAAGCTGACGCCGTCGACCGCGCGTATTGGCGCCTGCCGGCGACGTTGGTATGTCTTGACCAGATCCTGGACGTCGATCACGGGATGCGACATGGATCGCCTCTTTCGCTGTCGGGCGTTCTACTCGGGTGGTCCGAGAACCGGACCGATCAACGCGACGTGGATGGCGTAGTTGGCGGCAGTGGCCGCCGGAGGATGTTTGGAAACCGAACGGGGATTTAGCGGCTGAGGAATTTCATGGCTTCGGTGACAGATGGTATCCGGATGCGCGAGGGCTGTCAAAGTCCACGAATCGGACTGGGGTACAAGAGAAAAGCCCGACCGTCTCTCGACGATCGGGCTTGGTGTTGATTAATGCCGGCAGCGACCTACTCTCCCATACAGTTTCCCATACAGTACCATCGGCGGTAGCAGGCTTAACTTCCGTGTTCGGAATGGGAACGGGTGGGACCCTGCTCCTATGACCACCGGCAAACTTGGGGCCTGGGGTCCGACGTCTCGCGGCGCCACCCACAAGCGGCGCATAGCGCTCGACGTCGATCGTCCCAAGCGATATCAAAGAACTGATCGCTCACAACTGAATACTCTGCAAACGGTAGTTTTACACGACCACGACACGCAGCAGTTTCGTGCGCATTACGTCTTATTAACCGGAGCAACGCTCCGGCGCCCGCGCGTAGTCGCGGGCAAAGAATATATGGTCAAGCCTCACGGCTGATTAGTATCGGTAAGCTCAACGCCTCACAGCGCTTACACACCCGACCTATTACCTGGTCATCTTCCAGGAGCCTTTAGGAGCCTTACGGCTCGGGAGATCTCATCTTGTGGAGGGTTTCACGCTTAGATGCCTTCAGCGTTTCTCCCTTCCGGACGTAGCTACCCGGCGCTACCGCTGGCGCGATAACCGGTACACTAGAGGTCCGTCCATCCCGGTCCTCTCGTACTAAGGACAGCCCCACGCAAATCTCCTGCGCCCATGGCAGATAGAGACCGAACTGTCTCGCGACGTTCTAAACCCAGCTCACGTACCACTTTAACCGGCGAACAGCCGGACCCTTGGAACCTGCTACAGCTCCAGGATGTGATGAGCCGACATCGAGGTGCCAAACCTGAGCGTCGATGTGAACTCTTGGCTCAGATCAGCCTGTTATCCCCGGCGTACCTTTTATCCGTTGAGCGATGGCCCTTCCATGCGGAACCACCGGATCACTAAAGCCTGGTTTCCCACCTGCTCGTCTTGTAGGACTCGCAGTCAAGCTCGCTTCTGCTTTTGCACTCTCTGGCTGGTTTCCAAACAGCCTGAGCGAACCTTCGCGCGCCTCCGTTACACTTTAGGAGGCGACCGCCCCAGTCAAACTACCCACCTAGCAGTGTCCCTGTCCTGGATGACAGAACGAGGTTAGAACGCCGAAGTGTTAAGGGTGGTATCTCACCGTTGACTCCCCCAAGACCGAGATCCTGGGTTCAAAGTCTCCCACCTATCCTGCGCATAACACGTCAGCATTCACTACTAGGATGTAGTAAAGGTGCACGGGGTCTTTTCGTCTAGCCACGGGCAACCGGCGTCTTCACCGGTACCACAAATTCGCAGTGCCCCTCGTTGAGACAGCGCCCAGATCATTACGCCATTCGTGCAGGTCGGAACTTACCCGACAAGGAATTTCGCTACCTTAGGACCGTTATAGTTACGGCCGCCGTTTACCGGGGCTTCAGCTCGAAGCGTCGCCTTGCGGCTAACCTCTCCCTTTAACCTTCCGGCACCGGGCAGGCGTCAGGCCATATACGTCGTATTCGACTTAGCATAGCCCTGTGTTTTTAGTAAACAGTTGCCTGGGCCTCTTTATTGCAACTCTCTCACGCTTCGCGGCGCGAGGCCGCTGACGCTAACAGAGCACCCCTTCTTCCGAAGTTACGGGGTGAGTTTGCCGAGTTCCTAAACGAGGGTTCTCACTCGCACCTGAGGATTTTCTCCTCGCCTACCTGTGTCGGTTTGCGGTACGGGTACCCTACAGACTCCTTAGAGGATTTTCTCGGCAGCGTGGCATCTGCGACTTTACGAGCCTTGCGGCTCTCGCCATGACCCCTCGAGGTAGCGACCCACCGGATTTACCGGGCGGATCCCTCTACAGGCCTGAACCTACACGTCCAATGGTAGGCTCGCATAGCCTCCTGCGTCTCCCCATCGTGATAACGTCTGTAAGGTAGTTCTGGAATATTAACCAGATATCCATCCGCTACGCCTTTCGGCCTCGCGTTAGGACCCGACTAACCCTGAGCGGACGAACCTTCCTCAGGAAACCTTAGGCTTACGGTGGAAAGGATTCTCACCTTTCTTCTCGCTACTTATGCCGGCAGGGTCACTTCTCACCACTCCACCAGTCTTTTCAGTCTGGCTTCACGGCTGTGAGAACGCTCCTCTACCAATCTGCCGCCGCTGTATTGCTACAGACGGACGGGTTAATTCTATGGCTTCGGTCTTGTGCTTAAGCCCCGTTGGATTGTCGGCCCAAAGCCGCTTGACCAGTGAGCTATTACGCTTTCTTTAAAGGATGGCTGCTTCTAAGCCAACCTCCTGGTTGTCTGAGCGTCTTCAGATCCTTTCCCACTTAGCACAAAGTTAGGGACCTTAGCCGATAGTCTGGGCTGTTTCCCTTTCGACGATGAAGCTTAGCCCCCACCGTCTCACTCCCGGGATACGAGTCGTTGGCATTCGCAGTTTAGTTGGATTCAGTAAGCTGGTAAGCCCCCTAGTCCATCTAGTTCTCTACCACCAACGCCGACCTCCCGAGGCTGCTCCTAAAAGCATTTCGAGGAGAACGGGCAATCACGAGGTTTGATTAGCCTTTCACCCCTATCCTCAGTTCATCCGAGCTGTTTTCAACCAACACCGGTTCGGGCCTCCACGCGGTGTTACCCGCGCTTCACCCTGACCAAGGATAGATCACCTCGCTTCGCGTCTATTCCCAGCGACTTGTCGCCCATTTCGGACTCGCTTTCGCTGCGGCTCGCTTACGCTTAACCTTGCCACTGAGAATAACTAGCCGGCTCATTATGCAAAAGGCACGCGGTCAGGCATTCCTCGGCCGAAGCCAAGGCATAGCCCTCCCACTGCTTGTAGGTATACGGTTTCAGGTACTATTTCACTCCCCTCACAGGGGTTCTTTTCACCTTTCCCTCACGGTACTGGTTCACTATCGGTCACCAGGGAGTATTTAGCCTTACGAGATGGTCCTCGTAGTTTCTCGCGGGATTTCACGTGTCCCGCGATACTCAGGAACCTGTCGCGAGCCAGTCGCTATCGTCTACCGGGCTGTCACCGTCTGTGGCCGATCGTTCCAGATCGTTCGACTCGTCGACTGGTTGTTGACTCGCTGGCATTGAAGCCAGACAGGCCCTACAACCCCACCGTGCACGCACGATGGTTTGGGCTGTTCCGCGTTCGCTCGCCGCTACTAGCGGAATCACTGTATTGTTTTCTGTTCCTGCAGGTACTGAGATGGTTCACTTCCCTGCGTTGCCTTCCACGCGCCTATGGATTCAGCGCGGGATCCTTCGGGATTAGCCAAAGGGGGTTTCCCCATTCGGAGATCCCCGGGTCAAAGCTCGTTTGCAGCTCACCGGGGCTTATCGCAGCTTACCGCGTCCTTCATCGACTCCTGGTGCCAAGGCATTCACCGTACACCCTTAGT
>CAVYRS010000001.1:2935000-5374118 GCA_963770995.1 uncultured Acidobacteriota bacterium
CGGATCCGTCAAGCATGAACTGCAGGAATTTCCCAGCAGGATTCGCCGGACCGAACGTGCAAGGAGTATCGCGTACGTGCCGGCATGCGTCAAGTCAGCCGTACTAAATGCTTGTACCTTTTGCCTTTACTGACGACAAACACCGTTAGCCCTACCACGAGATCGGCAACCGGATGCAGCGGATCAATAACGAGTTCGCCGTGCACACGAATGGCTCCGGATTGGACGAGTCGGCGCGCCTCCGACTTCGAGGGGGCTAGCCCGACCTTAACCAAAAGGTCGACCACTTTCAGTCCCTGTAGCTCGGCGGGAGACAGATCCGTCGATGGAGCGTCACCGGCCATCGCAAGTAGCTCCTCATCGGACAGCACATCGGGGGTGGCACTGAATACCGTCTGAGCGCTAGTCTCGGCCCGAGCGGCCGCTTCGGAGCCATGCACAAGCGTAGTCACTTCGCGGGCAAGGGCGCGCTGCGCCTCGCGCCGCTCCGGCGCGGATGCGGTCACAGCCGCGAGCTCGTCGATCGCGGCGCGATCGAGAAACGTGAAGCGCTTTAAGTACGGCACTGCGTCGCGATCCTCGGTGTTCAGCCAGAATTGATAGAACTTAAATGGCGAGGTTCTCGCCGCGTCGAGCCACACCGCGCCCGCTTCGGTCTTGCCGAACTTTTGTCCCGACGAAGTGGTCATCAGCGGCCAGACGAGGCCGTGCGCCTTCTTCCCGCGAAGCTTGCGGATCAAGTCGATGCCCGCCGTGATGTTGCCCCACTGATCGCTGCCGCCCATCTGCAGCGTGCAGCCGTAGCGGTCGTAGAGCTCGAGGAAATCGTACGCCTGCAGCACCAGGTAGCTGAACTCGGTGTACGAAATGCCCTCTTCGCTCTCGAGCCGCCGGTTGACCGAGTCCTTCTGCAGCATGTAGTTCACGGTGAAGTGCTTGCCGACATCGCGCAGAAAGGAGAGGAGATCGATCGTCCCGAGCCAGTCGGCGTTGTTGACGATCTTTGCCGCGTTTCCGGGCGCGTCGAAATCGAGAAAATGCGACAACTGATCCCGAATGGCGGCCACGTTGATCTCGATCTGCTCGCGCGAGAGCAGGACGCGCTCCTGCGACTTTCCACTCGGATCGCCGATCATGCCCGTGCCGCCGCCCACGATGGCGATCGGGGTGTGACCGAAGCGCTGCAATCGCGCCAATCCCATCACTGTGAGCAACGATCCAACGTGGAGGCTCGACGACGTCGGATCGAAACCGATGTACGCGGTCAGACGCTCCGTGGCGGCGATCTCGCGAAGCCCGTCCGTGCTGTCGTACAGCATGCCGCGCCACTCGAGCTCGTCGAAGAGGCTCATCGGTTCTTTCCGCTACTATAACAGTCGATGGCGATCACTCGCCGCGCTGCACTGAGGACGCTCGCGGCATCCGGCCTCGGCATTGTGGGCGGCACCGGCGTGTACGCGTATACCTACGGCCGCCACGCGCTCGAAATCACCCGCGCCACGATTCCGGTCACCGGGCTTCCGCCGCCGCTTCGCGGGCTGCGGATCGGATTGATGACGGACATCCATCGCAGCCGCTGGGTGTCCCACGAGGATGTCTCGAACGCCGTCGTCGCGCTCATGGCCGAGCGTCCGGACTTCGTCGTACTTGGCGGCGACTACGTCACGTGGGGCGATCCGGAGTACGTCGGCCCTTCGAGTGAAGCCCTCTCGCCGCTCACCGCCCCACACGGCGTGTTTGCGATCCTCGGCAACCACGACAACGACCACGACATGCCGCCGGCGCTGGCACGGTACGGCATCCAGGTTCTGCGCGACGCGCGAACCCGGTTGACCATCCGGAACGAACCGCTCGATCTGCTCGGCATTCGCTTCTGGACGAGACGGGCGTCTGATATCGCGAGGGTCGCGCGCGGATCGAGCGCGATGACGATCATGCTGGCACACGACCCTCGAAGACTTACCGAAGCGGCGGAACTGTCGATTCCATTGGTGCTGTCGGGGCACACCCACGGCGGTCAGGTCGTGCTGCCAGTCGTTGGCGCCGTCGCCGCGCAAAAATTCCCGGTCGTCTCGGGGATCGGCCGCCGCGATCGGTCGGCGATTTTCGTGAGCCGTGGACTTGGAACGATCTACGTTCCGGTGCGCGTGAACTGTCCACCCGAGGTCGCTGTGCTCACGCTCGAGACTGCCTGAGGGCGGTGCTACGAGCGAGCAACGCTGACGAAGCGTCGCCCCTCGACCTTCCACCTGCCGTCGAGCACTCTCCCGATCGCTTCCGGATAGATCCGATGCTCTTCGACAAGAATCCTCGCCGCCAGAGTTTCGACCGTATCGGTGTCCATCACCGGGACAGCCGCCTGCAACACGATCGGGCCATCGTCGAGATCCGCGGTGACCAGGTGGACTGTTGCCCCCGTCACACGCACGCCCTGGTCGATCGCCTGGCGCTGCGCGTCGAGTCCGCGGAATGACGGGAGCAGAGATGGATGAATGTTGAGGATGGCCTGCGGATACGCGTCCAACAACCGGCGCCCGACGAGCCGCATGTATCCAGCAAGGCAGACGAGCCCGACCTGCCGCCCCCGCAACAGGTCGACGAGGGCGCCATCGAACGCGTCGCGGTCGGAGTATTCCCGCGAATCGACGTAGACCGCTTCGACGCCGGCTGCTTTCGCGCGCGCCAGGCCGGCCGCATCGGGGCGGTTCGCGATCACGACGGCAATCGTCGCGTCGAGCCGGCCGCTCCCGATGGCGTCGATGATCGCCTGCAGGTTCGACCCGCGGCCCGAGATCAGCACACCGAGGCGGCGATTCACGATGCGCCGAGGTAGCGAACCGTTCGAGCTCCCGTGACGATCGCGCCGATTCGCGGCGGACTCGGTTCGCCCGCGGCCTCAATCAGCGCGACGACGCGCTCGGCATCTGCCGCCGTGCACGCGATGATGAGGCCGATGCCCATGTTGAACGTTCGGAACATTTCGTCGTGCGCGATTCCGCCCCTGTGCTGCAGCACCCTGAACACGGCCGGAACCTGCCAGGTACGAATGTCGATTTCCGCCGCGCATCTCTCAGGAAGAATTCGAGGGAGATTCTCGGTGATACCGCCGCCGGTGATGTGCGCCAGTCCCTTGACGAGGCCGCGCTCGAGCAGCGGCTGCACCATCGTCGGATACGCACGATGCGGCGCCAGCAATGTGTCCGCAACCGTGGAACCGAGCTCCGGCACGTGGGTGTCAGGCGTCCAGCCAGCCACGTCGAAACAGATCTTGCGAGCCAGCGAGTACCCGTTCGTGTGCAGGCCGGCGGATGGCAGGCCGATCAGCACGTCACCCGGCTCGATTCCGCGGCCGTCCACCAGCCTCGATTTCTCGACCACGCCTACGATGAAGCCGGCGATGTCGTATTCGCCGTCGCCATAGAATCCCGGCATCTCCGCCGTCTCGCCACCGATCAACGCGCAGCCGTTCTCGCGACACGCGCGGGCCACACCAGCGACCACCGCCTCGGCCACCGACGGCGAGAGCCGGCCCGTGGCGAGATAGTCGAGAAAGAACAGCGGATGGGCCCCTTGAACGAGGATGTCGTTGACGCAATGATTGACGAGGTCGCCGCCAACCGTGTCGTGACGCCCGGTCATGAAGGCAACTTTCAGTTTCGTGCCGACACCGTCCGCGCTCGATACCAGGACGGGCTCGCGATACCGATCGCGATCCAGCGCGAAGAGGCCGCCGAACGAGCCGATGTCCGACAAGACACCAGCCGTGAAGGTCGACCTGGCGAGCGATCGGATGCGGCGAACGGTTTCGTTGCCGGCATCGATGTCGACGCCGGCGTCCCTGTAGTCGATCACCGCTTCAGCCTCGCTTCGGTGTCGCGGATCCCGGCCTGCAGCCAGCCCCGCTCGTTGCTGTTGACCGACTGTCGATCCAGAATCCTCAGAATCTCGAGACGCGCCTCGAGGCCGGCGACATTGGTCGACTCGACCGCGATGGCCATGTCAGCGAGATAGAGCGCACGGACAGGATCGGTCTTCGACAGTTCCCGTGCACGCGCCGCCACCTTCGCCGGTCCACCTGCCAACCGGACAATCTCGCCGTACGCCGCCGCCGGCGTTCCGAACATCGAGGAGGGATTGCCGTCGAACCAGCCCGCGTAGCCCTCGTAAATACCGCGCACCGACCACGAGATCCTGCCGTAGGTTTCGCCGATGTCGAGATCCGGCGGCAGCTTGATCTCGCCCATCAACGTGAACACGTCCTTCCCGGCGTTCATGCCCGCGACGGTCTGGTCGTGGACGAACCGGATGGCGTCGCGATAGCGGGTGAGCCGCTTGCGAATCTCGTCCCGGCCGCGAATCGGCTGGCCATGGCTCGGCAGCACGAGCTCGGGCTCGAGCGCCAGCACCGTGTCGAGCGATTGGACGTAGTCGAGCGCCCATCGCGGCCGTGTGCCGCGCAGTGTGTAGATGTTCGGAAACGAGTCGTAATAGTTGTCGCCGATGAACGCGGTTTTGAACTGCGGAATCCAGACGGTGAGATGATCGGGCGTTTCTCCTGGCGTGTGCAGCAGCTCGAAGCTGACACCGCCAATCGCGACCGTCATCCGATCGTCGAAGGTTCGTGTCGGCTGAATCGGTGCCGCGCCGACTGGGGCGCCTCCCGGAGGAGCGAGGGTCCCGGCCACCGGCGCACCGCCGCCGAATTGCGCCGCATTGCGGGTCCCGAAAAATCCGGCGAGCCTTCGCTGATATTGCAGGAACTCCGAAAATTCCCGCTGGGCAATGATGTCCACGCCGGGCCGGTACCAGCGAGCGACGCCGCCCGTGTGGTCTCCGTGACCGTGCGTCAGAATGATCGCCTTGACCGGCGCGGCGCTGACCTTTGCCAGCAGCGGCTGATGCACCGCTCCCCCTGCCGGGCCGCTCGTGTCGATGACCACTCCGCCATCTGATGTGACGACGAGGAAGGTGTTGCTCTGCGGAACACCGACACGTCGCGCTTCGGCGGCGCCTCCGGTTCCGACCGCAACGCCCAGTGCCGCGTGGATGCCGTTGCCGAGATCCTGCACAGCGGCCTGGGGCTGCGCGCGCCCGTGCTCGGCGCAGAGGACCGACGCGGCCAATGCGAATGCCACCAGACGCGCCATCCGTCTCTTCTCCACGAAGGCTAGAAATCGAGCGTGCCGATGAGGGTCTGCATCAACGTGCGGCGCGGCGATGCATTGGCGGACTCCCAGTAGGTCCGGCGGGCCAGCGCGAAGAACCGCTCCTTGTCGAGATCCTCTTCGAGCATGTCGAAGCCCTCGGCGAGAAGCGCGATCGCCTTGTCGCGATCGGGATGCTGCTCGAGCGTCGTGATCATCAACGGCGTCGCGCGCAGCGCGATCGTCGCCAGCGCCAACGCCACCGGCGCCCGAGTCGGATCGCTCGACGGGATGCCGATGGCAAACAGCCGGTCGGCTGCCTCCTTATGGCCTGCCACGCCCAGGGCGGCGAGCCCGGAAGCCGCGGCGCGCAGCAACTCCTGAAACCCGGTTGTCTTGTCGGCGAACTTCAGGCTCTCGCCCATGAAATTCTCGTGCGACTCGCAGTTGATGCCGAGCAGACAGATCGCGGCGGCGATCGCCGGCTGCGTCCGCCGCGGCGCCGTCCGCTGGATCGCGCCGAGCGTCTCGATGGCGCGCTTGTCGCCAAGCTTCCCGAGCGCGAGCGCCGCGTCGTCTTGAAGCGGTCCATCGAGCTTGGCGACGGCGGTCAAGGCGTCGAAGGCGTAGGTGGCCTTGTGATCGCCCAGCGCCTCGATCACCGCACTTCGAAAATAGTCTTCACCGCGGCTGACCTCGCGGAGCAGCGCCTGGCGGGCGCGAGGGTCGCTGCCAAAGGCGGCGAGCGCCCGTACCAGCGCGGGGCGCACGAACTCGCCGACTTCTTTGTCGAGTGCCGCGAGGAACTGAGGCAGCAGCGACGGATCGGGGTTGCGCTCGAAGAAGCCATAGGCGACGGCGCGCAGGCGATCGTTGGGACTCGCCAACGACTCGCGCATGGAGTCCTTCGTGCGCGGATCGTTGAAGCCGGTCAAGAGAATGAGGGACTTGTAGCGAACCCACCCATCGGCATGATCCGAAACCGTCTGCATGAGCGCGGGAACAGCCTGAGCGGCCGGCGTGCGCCGCACGGTACGCGATGCCTCGGTCCGCGTGGCGTAGTCCAGGTTCCCGAGCTTGTCGATCGCCGCCTTGAGTTGCGCAGCCGTGACCGGCTGGGGCGCGGCCGGTTCCTGGGCTCGCACACGTCCACTGCAGAGGATGCCGAGGACGATGAGCAACAACACGGACTGGCGCGCCGTCATCATTTCGCTACCGCTTCGTTGTCGAGTTTCAGGGCGAGTTGAAGATACGTTGCCTCATCGCGGGGGAATTCAACCGGGTACTCTCCTGTGTAGCACGAGCGGCAGTACGAACCGCGTTCGCTCTGGACCGTGCTGAGAAGCCCCTCGAGACTCAGATAGGCCACGCTGTCGGCCTCGAGAAACTCACGGATCTCGTCAAGCGTGTGCGTCGCCGCGATCAGATCCTCTCGGCGCGGCGTGTCGATACCGTAGAAGCACGGCGAAATCGTCGGCGGGCAACTGATCCGAACGTGCACCTCTTTCGCGCCGGCGGCTCGCACCATCCCCACGATCTTCCGGCTCGTCGTGCCTCTGACGATCGAATCGTCGACCAGTATGACCCTCCGGCCGTCCAGAATGCTGCGGACCGGATTCAGCTTCACCTTCACGCCGAAATGCCGAATCGATGACTGTGGCTGGATGAACGTGCGCCCCACGTAGTGGTTTCGAATGAGGCCCATCCGCAGCGGGATCCCCGATTCTTCGGCAAAGCCCATCGCTGCGCATACACCCGAATCCGGCACCGGCACGACGACGTCGGCGTCGATCGGCTGTTCGCGCGCGAGGACACGCCCAAGATCGGTCCTCACCTCGTTGACACTGCGCCCGAAGACGTAGCTGTCCGGCCGCGCGAAGTAGACGTGCTCGAAAATGCAGTGCGCGAGCGGCGCCGGGGCGAACGGCTTGATCGACTTGACGCCATCCGCCGACACGATCAGGACTTCTCCGGGCTCGACGTCGCGCTCGTAGGTCGCGCCGATCAAATCCATCGCGCAGGTTTCGGAACAAATCACGACGGCGTCCCCGAGCCGCCCAATCGCGAGCGGGCGAAACCCATGGGGATCGCGCACCGCGATCAGCCGGTCGCGTGTCAACATCGCCAGCGAAAACGCGCCCTGCACCTGCGCCAGCGATTCGACAATCGCGGCCTCCACGCTGGCCGCTTTCGAACGCGCATACAAATGAAGGATGACCTCGGTGTCGCTGCTCGACTGGAAGATCGATCCCTGCTGCACGAGCTCGTCGCGCAGCTCGCGCGCGTTCACGAGATTGCCGTTGTGACAGAGCGCAATCTGTCCGTGCGCGCAATCGATCAGGATCGGCTGGGCGTTCGACAGCTTGCTCTCGCCTGCCGTCGAATAGCGCACGTGGCCGATCGCCAGCGAACCCTGAAGCTCCGACAGCGTCGCGGCATCGAACGTGTCGGCGACGTAGCCCATCGCGCGAGAGACGCGCACCTGGGTCGCATCCGACACCGCGATGCCCGCGCTCTCCTGGCCCCGGTGCTGCAGAGCGTACAACCCCAGGTACGTCATGTTCGCGGCTTCGGGGTGGCCGAAGATGCCGAAGACGCCGCATTCGTCGTGGAACTTGTCAAACATGTTCAGGCAACACGCTTCTTGAAGTACCGCTCGATCGCGGACGACCACGCTCGCTCCGCGACATCTACCGGCAGGTCGATCACGACGGCGCCACCGACGGCCATCCGCAAGTAGTTCCCGCCCGTCTCGCCGATCACCCGCGCCGGTACCTTGGCCGCCGCGGCCCGCTCGAGAACCGTCGTGAAATCGCCCGGACCCGCGGTCACGACCACGCGGGACGCCGACTCGCCAAAGAGCGCGGCGGCAACGTTCACCGTTTCGTCGCGAGCAACGTGCACAGCGTCGATCGACACGGTGGCGCCGACACCGCCCGTATCGAACGACGACTCGGCCACCGTCACCGCCAGACCGCCATCGGAGCAATCGTGGGCCGATCGCAACAGCCGTTCGTCCGCGAGTGCGACGAGCAGCGCCTGCAGGGCTCGCTCGCGATCCAGATCGAGCGCCGGCGGCATGCCTCGGACGAGATCGTAGACGACTTTCAGGTATTCGGAGCCGCCAAGTTCGCCCTGGCCTTCACCAAGCAGCACGATGACATCGCCGCTGCCTTGAAAACGTCGAGCAACGACGCGATCGGCGTGTTCCAGCAGTCCGACTACGCCAATGGTTGGCGTCGGATAGATCGCTTTGCCGTCCGTCTCGTTGTAGAGGCTGACGTTGCCGCCCGTAATCGGAACGCCCAACGCTCGGCAGGCCGCGCCAATACCTTCGACTGCCTTCGCGAACTGCCACATGATCGCAGGGCGTTCCGGATTGCCGAAGTTCAGACAATTGGTCGCCCCAAGCGGCCGCGCGCCCGCACACGCCACGTTGCGCGCCGCCTCTGCGACAGCCAGCATGGCGCCGCGATACGGATCGAGGTACACGTAGCGGCCATTTCCGTCGAGCGACATCGCCAGCGCCCGCGTCGTGCCTTTGATCCGGACGACGCCCGCCCCAAGGCCGGGCATGTTGATCGTGTTCGTCCGCACCATGTGGTCGTACTGACGATAGACCCACAGCTTGCTGCCGATCGTCGGCGAACCGAGCAGCGCGAGCAGATCGCCGTTGTCATCTTTCGCCGGGCGACCCAGGGCGTCCAGATCGAGCTGCTGCACGTCGCGCAAATACTCTGGCTCGGTCATCGGTCGTTGATAAACCGGCGCCTCGTCCGTCAGCGCACGGTTCGGAATCTCCGCGACGACGGCGCCGCGTTCCTTGACTCTCAGCATGCCATCGTCGGTCACGTCGCCGATGCGCACAGCATGCAGGTCCCACTTGTCGAAAATCCGCTCGACCTCCGCTTCACGTCCCCGCTTGACGACGAGCAGCATCCGTTCCTGGGATTCGGACAGCATGATCTCGTACGGCGTCATGCCGCTCTCGCGCTGCGGCACGAGCGCCACGTCGATGGCGACGCCGGCACCTCCGCGCGAACCCATCTCGGTCGTTGAACATGTCAAGCCGGCCGCGCCCATGTCCTGAATGCCGATGAGCGCATCGGTCTGCATCACCTCGAGGCAGGCCTCGAGGAGCAGCTTCTCCATGAAGGGATCGCCGACCTGCACCGCGGGGCGCTTCTCCGCCGACTTTTCGTCGAACTCCGCAGACGCCATGGTCGCCCCATGAATTCCGTCGCGGCCCGTTTTCGCGCCCACGTAGTACACAGAGTTGCCGACTCCAGACGCGACGCCCTTGATGATGTCCGGCACCTTCGCGATGCCGAGGCAGAACACATTGACCAGCGGATTGCCGGCATACGGCGGCTCGAAGGCGATTTCTCCGCCAACCGTGGGGATGCCAATGCTGTTGCCGTATCCCGCGATGCCGGCGACGACGCCCTCGAGCAGCCGGCGCGTGCCGGGTTCCTCCAGCGATCCGAACCGGAGTGAATTCAGCAGCGCGATCGGTCGCGCGCCCATCGTGAAGATGTCGCGGATGATGCCGCCGACACCCGTCGCTGCGCCTTGGTAGGGCTCGATGAAGGACGGATGGTTGTGCGACTCGATCTTGAAGACCGCCGCCAGGCCCTCGCCGATGTCCACGGCGCCGGCGTTTTCACCGGGTCCCTGGAGCACCTGCGGTCCTGCGGTGGGCAGCGTCTTGAGGTGCACGCGGGAACTCTTGTAGCTGCAGTGCTCCGACCACATCACCGAGAAGATGCCGAGCTCGGTCAGGTTCGGTTCACGACCGAGAAACCCCACGATCCGGTCGAACTCCTCTCGAGTGAGCCCGTGCCGTTCGAGGAGCTGGGAATCGATCATGCGGGCTGCTGCTGGACGAAACCGTCGGGGAAGCGAAGCCCGGCGACGATCAACGACGTGAAGATGACGCGGCCGTCCAGGCCGCCAAGAAGCGCCTCGCAGGCCCTCTCTGGATGCGGCATCATGCCGACCACATTGCGCGTTTCATTGCACAGCCCGGCGATCGCCTCAACCGATCCGTTCGGATTCCAGTGATCGTCGACGCGTCCCTCGGGATCCGTGTAGCGGAAGATCACCTGGCGATTGGCCTCGAGCTGCCGAAGCACCTCGGGAGGCGCGAAGTAATTGCCTTCGCCGTGGCCAATCGGGATCCGCAGCACCTGACCGACACCGGCCGCGGCGGTAAACGGCGTATCAACGTGTTCGACCCGCAGGTGCACATGCTCGCACCGGTATTTCAACCCGCGATTGCGGAGCATCGCGCCGGGGAGCAGACTGGCCTCGAGCAGAATCTGAAATCCATTGCAGATGCCGAGCACCGGGCCGCCACGCGCGGCGAACGACTTCACGGCGCCCATGATCGGGGAAAACCGCGCCATGGCGCCCGTCCGCAGGTAGTCGCCGTGCGCGAATCCGCCGGGCAGAATGAGGACGTCGCTGCCCTTGAGATCGGTGTCCTTGTGCCAGAGGTATTCGGCCTCCTGACCGAACACGTCCTTCGCGGCGTGGAACGCGTCCTCGTCGCAATTGCTGCCGGGAAACACCACGATCCCGAATTTCATGTCAGTCAACCTCGACGCGGTAACTCTCGATCACCGGATTCGCCAGCACTTTGTCGGCGACTTCCGCAGCGAGCGCTCGGGCCACGGCGGCCTCGCCCGTCGCGAGATCGAGCTCGAAGTACTTTCCCTGACGTACGTCTTCGACCGACGCGTAGCCGAGCGACTGCAGCGCATCGGCGATCGTTTTGCCCTGCGGGTCGAACACCGACGGCTTCAATGTGACGAACACACGCGCGCGCATGCGGCTACACCCTCGCTTGAACGGGAAGAAAAACGCGATCGAAAATATGGTCCACGTGCCTCAACTGCTCGTCCAGGTCGAACGCGCGCTCGATCGCCGACACCGGCAATACCGCCGTCACCTCGGGATCGGCCAGCAGGAGCGCCTTGAACCCGCGTCCTTCCTCGAACGATCGCATGGCGTTCCGCTGCACCAGCTCGTAGGCGTGCTCCCGAGACACGCCGTGCTTGGCGAGATCGAGCAGCACGCTACCCGAGAACACTACGCCGCGTGATCGCTCGAGATTCTCGCGCATGCGGTCGGCGTGCACCACCATACCGCGCACGATCCGTGTGAATCGGCGGAGCATGTGATCGAGCGCGATGAAGCTATCGGGCAGGATCACGCGCTCGACCGACGAATGCGAGATGTCGCGCTCGTGCCAGAGCGCGATGTTTTCGAACGCCGCCTGGCAGTTGCCGCGAATCAGGCGCGCCAGGCCCACCACCTGCTCGCACCCAATCGGGTTCTTCTTGTGCGGCATGGCCGACGAGCCTTTCTGGCCCTTCCCGAACGGCTCCTCGACTTCGCCGATTTCGGTCTTCTGCAAACCGCGAATCTCGAGGGCGAATTTCTCCAGCGACGCGGCGGTGATGGCGAGGCCAGCGAGCAGTTCCGCGTGTCGGTCGCGTTGAATGACCTGGGACGCAACCGGCGCCGGCTCGAGGGATAACCGGCGGCAGACATCGGCCTCGATCTCCGGCGGGAGATGCGCGAACGTGCCGACGGCGCCCGAGAGCTTGCCGACGCTGATTGTCGCGCGGGCACGTCGCACGCGCTCAACGGCTCGGCCGATTTCCGCGTACCACAGCGCCAGCTTCAACCCGAGCGTGATCGGCTCGGCGTGCACGCCGTGCGTGCGTCCAATCATCGGCGTGCGCCGATGTTCGAGGGCACGGTCACGAATCGCCTCGCCGAGCGCGTCCAGATCTTTCAGGATGACGTCGCACGCCTCCCGCATCTGCAGGGCCTGCGCGGTGTCGATGACATCCGACGATGTCATCCCGAAGTGCAGCCAGCGCGCCGAGGGGCCGACGTGTTCGGCCACGGCCGTCGTGAACGCAATCACATCGTGCTGAGTGGTTTGTTCGATTTCTTCGATGCGCGCGATGTCGAAGGCGCCCCGCTCGCGGATGTCGCGCGCGGCCTCGGGCGGCACGATGCCGGCAGCCGCCATCGCCTCGGCCGCGGCCGTCTCGACAACCAGCCATGTCTCGTAGCGACGCTGGTCGCTCCAAATGCGTCCCATTTCAGGGTGCGTGTAGCGCGCGATCATCTGTTCATTCGAGATGCAATCGCTCTCTCGGAATCTCCAGGCCGTTGACGTTGCCCAGAACCGTCGCCGATACCGATCCTTTTTGAAAAAGCTCCGCGGCAACCCGTTGCACGTCGCCCGCCGTCACGCGGCCGATGCCGCCGAGCGTTTCGTCGAGCCCGAACTGCCGATCGAAGTAGATCTCCTGCCGGGCGAGGTGCGACATGCGGCTCGCCGTGTTCTCGAGGCTCAGCATCAAACTGCCCTTCAGGTGATCCTTCGAGCGCTGCAGCTCGGCGTCGGTGACCGGCGTGCTCTTGACGCCGCGAAGCTCTTCGACGATGAGATCGAGCACCTGCCCGACGGCTTCGTTGGAGCAGCCGGCGTAGACCGTAAACGTGCCCGCGTCGCGATACGCGCTCAGGCCGCTGAACACCGCATACGCCAGCCCGCGCTTCTCGCGAACATTCTGAAACAGACGCGAGCTCATCGATCCGCCGAGCAGCGTGTTGAGCACGTAGCTCGAATAGCGGTCGTCGTGGTCCTGCGGGTAGCTGCTGACGCCCATGCAGACGTGACTCTGCTCGAGCTCTTTGTTGCGGACCAGGATCTTCGGCACCACGCGCGGCGCTTCATCCACTGTGGGTTCACCGGGCTCGGTCAGGCTGCCGAACTTGTCCTCGACCAATTTGCGGACGTTATCGTGTTCGAGATTGCCGACCGCGGCGACGATCAGGTTCCGCGCAGTATAGGCGTTGACGAAGTAATTGCGCAGCAGTTCCGGCGTGAACGACTCGACGGTCTCTTTGGTGCCGAGAATGGGCCGGCCGAGCGGATGGTTTTCCCAGAATCCCTGGGTGAACAACTCGTGGACGAGATCGTCCGGCGTGTCCTCGACCATCTTGATCTCTTCAACCACTACCTTCTTCTCGCGCTCCACATCGTCGGCTGTGAACGCCGGATTGCGCACGATGTCGGAGAGAATGTCGATCGCGAGGGGCAGGTGCTCGTCGAGGACCTTGATGTAGTAGCTCGCGTACTCTTTCGCGGTGAACGCGTCCAGTTGACCGCCGATCGAGTCGATGGCCTGGGCGATATCCTCGGCGCTTCGGCTCGACGTGCCCTTGAACAACATGTGCTCGACGAAGTGCGCGATGCCGCCCTGTTCGGCGGTTTCATGCCGCGATCCGCGCGTCAACCAGACGCCGATGCTGATCGAGCGGACCTGCGTCATGCGTTCCGTCAGAACGCGAAGGCCATTCCCGAGAACGTCTCGAACGATCGGTGAATTTGGCAATGGTTCTTGTCGCGGTTCTTGTCGAAAAGCGATGACGCTTAGGGCACCGCAAAGCACTGAGCGATAAGGGATTAGAAGCTCGAACGCACATTATAGCATGGTAAGCTAGGACATCGTGTCTCCTGAAAGTGCCGCGCGCGATCTCGCCGAACTGGAGCGGCCGACGCTCGAGGAGGCGCTCGAGTCCGGAGGACACGCACGCTTCCGGGCCCGGCAAATCTTTCAGTGGCTGTACCGCCGTGGCGTCGCCGACATCTCAGCCATGACGGATCTCCCGCGCGGGCTGCGCGATCAGCTCGCGACGGCCTTCACGGTCGGCACTCCAGCCGTCGTGCACCGCGACCAGTCGACCGACGGGACGCAGAAATTCCTTCTGCGGCTGGCCGACGGCCGAACGATCGAGTCGGTCTTCATCCCCGATACGCCGTCGATGACGTTCTGCGTCTCGACCCAGGTCGGCTGCGCGATGGCGTGCGCGTTTTGCCTGACCGGCAAGATGGGGCTCGTGCGCAACCTCACGGCGGGTGAAATCGTCGGGCAGGTGCGCGTCCTCGTGGACGCCCTGGCCATGCGCGACGTTCGCTTCAACATCGTGCTGATGGGCATGGGCGAGCCTCTTCACAACTACGCCGAAACGATGAAGGCGCTGCGGATCCTGACCGATGAGCACGGCTTCGCGATGTCGCCGCGCCGGATCACTTTGTCGACCGTCGGGCTGCTGTCGGAGCTCGAACGGCTTGCGCGCGAACCCATCATGCCGAACCTTGCGATCTCGCTGCACGCACCAACCGACGAGCAGCGAGGCGCATTAGTGCCGATCAACAAGAAGTACGGCGTCAGCGAGATCATCGAGGCGTGCAAGCGGTTCCCACTCAAACGGCGCAACCGCATCACGTTCGAATACGTGATGCTCGCGGGCGTCAACGATCGACCTGAGGACGCCAGGCGGCTCGCACGGCTGCTGGCGGGCGTGAAATCCAAGGTCAATCTGATTCCGCTGAACGCCGCCGCCGGGATCCCGTTCGAGCGGCCGTCGGATGACACAGTCAATCGCTTCGCAGAGATCCTCGCGGAACGGCACCTGACCGTCTCGGTTCGCAAGAGCCGTGGGCGGGACATCCGCGCGGCCTGCGGTCAGCTCATCGTCGAAGGACAGAAGCGATCAGCCGGCCAGCAGCTCGCCGTCACAATGTGACGCGATCCGCACGCGTACCCACTCATTCCGCCGACGACCCGCTGGAATCCGGATCTTGAGGTAGTTGCCGGTAACGGCGAGCGAACCGTCCTCGAGGGTCAACGCGCGATGGGTAGTTCCAATCTGCGACTCGAGGAATCCGATCGTCAAGCGCTTCCCGATCTCGCGAATTCGGCGGGCGCGTTCGCGAACGACAGATCCCGCCACTTTTCCACCCATCTGGGAAGCAGCCGTACCCGGACGATCCGAATATGGAAACACGTGTACGTGCGTCAGCGGTGATCGCTCGAGGTAGGACGCCGACTGCTCGAAATCCTCGTCGGTTTCGCCTGGGAACCCTACGATGAGATCGGACCCGATCGAGGCGTGCGGGATTCGAGAGCGAATGTCGTCGACGAGGTTGCTGTACTGCTCAATGGTGTACGGGCGGCGCATGGACGCCAGGATGCGATTGCTGGCGTGCTGCAGCGGAAGATGAAAATGGGCGGCGAATCGATCGGAGCTCGCGACCAGGTCGACGATTTCGCGCGTGCAATCCATCGGCTCGAGCGAGCTGATGCGGAACAGGAGGCCCGGATCATCGTCCGGCTGAAGCCGGACACTACGTACTACCCCGCCTGTAGTGTCCGCCTTTAGGCAGACCGTATCCAGCGCGCGCAACAGCTCGATGAGCGAAGCCTCAGACGCCAAATCGCGGCCGTAGGAGCCGAGGTGAACGCCCGTCAGCGCGATCTCCTTGAACCCAGCCGCGGCCACGCGAGCCACTTCACGCAGCACGTCGGCGATCTGCAGGCTTCGCGGGGCGCCTCTGGTTGTCGGGATGATGCAATACGAACAGGGCTCGGCGCATCCCGTTTGCACGCGCAGCGTGAACGCCGTTCGACCGGCAACCCCAGGCTCGATGGTTGCGCCGCAACTGCCGTCGCCGTCGCCGAAGCGTTGGGCGCTGGTTATGTAGGGGCGGACCCGCGTGTCCGCCCCGGGGCCGACACCTGGGTCGTCCCCTACGAGCGTGAGTCGAATCAACCGATGCTTGTCATCGTTCGACACAGCCCGCTCAACGTTCGGCAGCGCGCGCACTTCGTCAGGGCGGCGGGTCGCGTAGCAGCCGGTCACGATGATGCGAGCCGCCGGATTGTCACGGGCGACGCGGCGAACCGTCTGTCGAACCCCCTGATCGGCGGTTGCAGTCACCGAACAGCTGTTCACGATCACCAGGTCAGCCGCATCCGGCGGCGCGGGTGACGCCCCGGCGGCCAGCAGTTCCTCTTCGAAACCAAGCGAGTCCGCCTGGTTCACCCGGCAGCCAAACGTGATCACGGCGTACTTCACGGACGCGATGATGGCGCGGCTGTAGACGGAAGCGCAAGCCCTGGCCCTTCGACTCGCGAGCGGCTGTGAGCTCGCTCAGGGCAGGCGCTATGCTGTCACGCCGATGACAAACTGGTCCACGACGCCGCTGCCGGTCGGCCCCAGCCGATGGGCGTTTCCGCCCGTCTCGCTGTGGCCGGATCAGGATCTCATCGTGGCCGGCGGCGATCTCGAGCCAACGACCGTCATCGGCGCCTACCAGCGCGGCATTTTTCCGATGGTCGTGGAGACTCCCGAGCCCGTGCTCGCCTGGTGGTCGCCGGATCCGCGCGGCATCCTCCCGCTCGACAACCTGCGCGTCACGCGATCCATGCGCCAGAGCGCCAAGCGGTACGACGTGCGGGTTGATACGTGTTTCGCCGACGTGATCCGCGCGTGCGCCAACCCCGCGCGGGAACGCGGCTGGATCACGGAGGAGTTCATCACGGCCTACGTCCACCTTCACGAGCTGGGGTGGGCGCACAGCGTCGAGGTCTTCGACCGGGCCGGCGTGTTGGCGGGCGGCCTGTACGGTGTGCGGATTGGCGGCTTGTTCGCAGGCGAGTCGATGTTCCATCTTCAGCGCGATGCATCCAAGGTGGCGCTGATGGCGCTCGTGCAGCTGATGCGGGAGACGGGTCTCACGCTGCTCGATGTGCAATGGAGCAGCGCGCATCTCCAGTCGCTCGGCGTCGTCGAGATCTGCCGTCAGGAATACCTGGCGCGGCTCTCCAACGCTCTCCTTCCGATGTCGTGACGGAACTGCATGCCGCCGAACGAAATCTGGGCGACGCCGGCGTACGCGCGCGAAATAGCTTCCGAAAACTCTGCACCGCGACCGACCACGGTGAGGACGCGACCGCCCGCGGTGACCAACTCACGCCCGCTGCGCTCGGTGCCCGCGTGGTACACGCTGACACCTGCAATGGCTTCGGCGCGATCGATGCCCGAGATCGGTTGGCCCGATTCTGACGATTCCGGATAACCGCGCGACGCCAGCACGACACCGACCAGCCGATCGGACGCCGTCCGAACGGAGGATTGCCGGAGCGCCCCCGCTGCACCAGCCACGAGCAGCGGCAGCAGCGGCTCCTCGAGCAGCGGCAACACGACCTGCGTCTCGGGATCGCCAAGCCGCACGTTGAACTCGATCACTTTCGGTCCTTCGTCCGTCAACATGAGGCCCGTGTACAGGAATCCACGGAACGGATGGCCATCGGCGGCCATTCCTGCGAGCACCGGGTGAACGATCTCACGAAGAATACGGGCCTCGAGAGGCGCATCGACCAGCGGACTCGGCGCGAAGGCGCCCATCCCGCCGGTGTTGGGACCGCGATCGTCGTCGAAGATGCGCTTGTGATCCTGCGCGGTGCCGATCGGCACGGCGCGCTCGCCGTCGCTGATCACGAAGAAGGACACTTCGGGTCCGCTCAAGCATTCTTCGATGACGACGGCATCGCCAGCTGAGCCGAAGCGTCGCTCGCTCATCGCGGCGTTGATAGCGGCTTCGGCCGCTTCGCGATCGGTGGCGACAACCACACCCTTTCCGGCGGCGAGCCCGTCGGCTTTGATCACAACAGGAAGAGCAAACTCGCCGCCGCGTACACAGGTCAGCGCATCGTCGGCGGTTTGGCAGACGCGGAATCGCGCGGTCGGCACGCCGTGACGCGCCATGAACTGTTTCGCGAACGCCTTGCTCGACTCCAACTGCGCGGCCGCCTGCGTGGGACCGAAGATCAGCAAACCTTGATCGGCAAAGCGATCGGCGATGCCGAGGCTCAGCGGCAGTTCCGGACCGACCACGGTGAGATCGACCTGCTCTCGCTCGGCGAGCTCGACCAGGCCATCAACGTCGTTGAGCTTGCCGCGAACGCACCGCGAAAGCGACGCGATACCGGGGTTCCCCGGTACCGACAGGACCTCGCCGGTGTCACGGTCTGAGGACAACCTCGCGACCAGCGCGTGCTCGCGCGCACCGCCTCCGATGACGAGAACTCTCATACCGCTAAAGGGTTAGGGCGTGCGACCGTGCCACCGCACGGGCGCGGAGGCGGCGGACTATTTCGTTGACCTTGACAGGGAATGCGCCTAGAATCCGCGTTTACTCGTGATAGCCTAGCACATTTGATTACATGGTCTTGGGTGCCACCCGCGAAGGGGGTGTGTTCGCGTGGCTGAAGTGAAGATTCAAGAGGGCGAATCCATTGAGAGCGCTCTCCGCCGGTTCAAGCGGAAGGTTCAACAGGAAGACATCATCAAGGACATCAAGAAACATTCCTTCTATTTGAAACCCGGCGACAAACGGCGAGCCAAGCAAGCGCTTGCGCGCAAGCGCAATCGGAAAAAGCTCCGGCGAGAGTTGGAGTAGACCCGACCCCGACGAGGTAGCGACCGATGGAGTTCCAAGACCGGATCCTCAGGTGCGTGGACTGCGGTGCGGAGTTCATCTGGACGGCCGGCGAACAGCAGTTTTTCGCCGACAAGAACTTCAAAAACGAGCCGAAGCGGTGCAAGTCGTGCAAGGGCAAGCGCGCCGCCCGGCCGGTCGGCGCCGGGGCTCCGCGCGAACGGGTTGAGACCGTCACCACCTGTTCGGCCTGTGGAAAAGAGACGACGGTGCCCTTCAAGCCGACCCAGGGGCGCCCCGTGTTCTGCAAGGAATGCTTCCAGTCCCGGAAGTTCGCCGGGGCTGGAGGCGTCTAGCTCCTACGCGGTCGCTCGCTCTACCGCTTTACACTTCGCGCGTTACGGCGCTCGCGCGAGTGCCGTCGCGCGCCGACGCGCTGTGGGCGTGATAAGCTCACAGGCGCATTACATCTGGAGCGTTTGCATGCAGATCGAGGAACGGGCCGTTGGCGACGTGGTGGTGCTGGATCTGAAAGGCAAAGTGACCCTGGGCGAGGGCGATGAACTGCTCAAGGACAAGGTCAACAGCATGGTCAACCAGGGTCACAGGAAGATTGTCTTGAACCTTGCCGAGGTGCCCTACATCGACAGCGCGGGCCTGGGCGAGATTGTCCGCACCTACACGACGGTGAGCCGCCAGGGAGGCAGCTTGAAGCTGCTCGGCCTTACCAAGCGCATTACCGATCTGTTGTCGATCACGAAGCTCTTGACCGTGTTCGAGACCTACGAGTCGGAGAGCGACGCGGTGCGGAGTTTCTCGGCGGCCAAGGTATAGCTCGCCTCCCGCGCTAGATGGCGCGCAGCACTTTATCGTCCCCTGCGGTGGCGCCCGGTACTACGGTCCACCAGGTACCGGGTCGGCCCATCGCGCTGAACCTGCTGCTTTCACTTCGTCCCGGTCAGTGGACGAAGAATCTTCTCGTCTTCGCGGGACTCCTGTTCGGCAACGCCTCGCTCGGGCGCAGCCTGTTCGAGACACGCACGCTGGGGCACGCGACGCTGGCGTTCGTCATCTTCTGCGGCCTGTCCGGTGTCGTGTATCTCGTGAACGACGTCATGGACCGCGAGGCCGACAGACGGCACCCGCTCAAGGCGCAGCGGCCGATCGCCTCTGGCGCTTTGCCGGTATCAATCGCCATAGTGGGGGCAGTTGTCATCGGTGCCGCGGCGCTCGCCGGGTCGGCCTGGCTGGGACGCTGGTCCCTGATCGTGGCGGCGTCGTACCTCACCCTCCAGATCCTCTATTCGGGACCGCTCAAGCACATCGTCATCATGGATGTTCTTGCGATTTCGTTCGGGTTCGTGCTGAGGGCCGTCGCCGGCGCGGTCGCGGTGGAAGTCGACATCAGCCACTGGCTTCTCATCTGCACGACGCTGCTGGCGCTCTTCATGGCGCTCGCCAAACGCCGGCACGAGATCGTGCTGCTGGCAGACGACGCCACGATACATCGGCCGATTCTTCGCGAATACAGTCCATACTTGCTGGACCAGATGATAGGCGTCGTCACCGCCTCAACGCTGATCGCGTACATCTTCTATACGATCAGCCCCGAGACCCAGCAGAAATTTGGGACGCAGCTGCTCGAGCTGACGATTCCGTTTCCGCTCTACGGCATCTTCCGATACTTGTATCTCGTCCATCGGCGTGAGGGCGGCGGAAGCCCCGCGGATCTCCTCCTCACAGATCGTCCGCTGCTCCTGTGCGTGGCGCTCTGGGCTCTAGCCGTGGCGCTCATCCTCTACCGGCCGCTCTAATGCCAGATTTCAACGCACGAACCGACTCGGTCAACGTCGAGCAGATCATGGACCAGATCCGCGATCGGATCCGCGAGAAGCGCGGCGTCGATTACGAGGAACAGCAGGTCCAGGAGCTCGCCAGGAACAAGCTGGAGCAGCTGCTGGATCCGCGAAGCGTCCAGAGCGATGTCCTCGATCGACTGAAGAAACTGCAGCCGAGCTACGAAGCGCCGCAGCTTCCGTCGTACGAATTCGAGGATACGACGCTGTTCGACTCGCACCGCGGCCTGCTGCGGTTCATGCGCCGGCTGCTGAATCCGATTCTGAAGCTGTTCTTCAATCCCAACCCGTTGATCGGGGCGCTGCACACGCAGTCGCGTCTGAACGCGATGTACGCCGAACGCGAAGCCAAGCGCGATGCGATGCGCCTGGCCGGCGAGCAGCTCTACTACCAGGTGCTGCAGAACCTGCTCCTCGAGATGTCGCGGACATCCATTGAGGTCAAGAGCCTCCGGATGCGCCTCGAATCGATCGGCAGCCGGCTCGAGTTCAACGAGCGGCGTGCGCGAGATCTCGAGAGCGCCATTGCGTTTCCCATCGAGAGAGCGGCGGATCGGCCGGCGCGCGTTGCCTCTCCAGTCACACCCGCCGCGCAACCACATGTGCCGCAGCCCGCGGCGCCCGCCGCATCTGGGGGGGCCCCACAGGGCGGACCGGGCCAGCCGGCCGACGGATCGGGTCAGCGAAGCCGGCGGCGGCGGCGGCGGCGCGGCCGGCGCGGCGGAGGGGGTCCCGTCCCGGCGACAGCCGGCATGGCGGCGACACCGGGAAGCGCGCCGTCGGATGCGGCAGCTCCAGAGATGACGAGCGCCAGAGACGATCTGGAGAACTTTAGCGGCGCGGCGGCCCACCCGTCGGAACCCGAGATCCCGCCGCCGGCCAGCCCGCCTGACGCCGACGACCCCCAGTGAATCCCGGCCGTCACCTGATATGAGCTACGCGTACTCCTCGGGCGTGCGATGACGGCCGGGATGAAAATCGCCGTCATCGTGCAGCGGTACGGGGAGTCGATCAACGGCGGCGCGGAGCTGCACGCCCGGTACATTGCCGAACATCTCGCCCGGCACGCGGACGTCGAGGTATTGACGACGTGCGCGACGGACTACGTCACGTGGCGTAACGATCTGGAGCCCGGTGAAGAGCGCGTGAAGGGCGTGCCCGTCCGGCGGTTTCGAGTCACGCACGAACGGGACCCGCTGGAATTCGGACGCCGTTCGGATCGGGTCTTCAAGCAGCTTCATTCCCTCGCCGACGAGCTCGACTGGATGGATGCGGAAGGACCGACGAGCCCCGCACTGATCCAGCATCTCGAACGGCACGCCGCCGACTACGACTACTGTTTGTTTTTCAGCTATCGCTACTACCACGCGTATCACGGTGCGCGTGCGGCGGGTTCACGGGCGATTCTCGTACCGACCGCCGAGCGGGACGCGACGATTGGCCTCGCCGTCTTTCCACCGTTGTTCCGCAGCGTTCGGGCGTTCATGTACAACTCCCCTGAAGAACGCGCGATGATTCAGGCCGTCTCGGGCAATCGCGACGTGCCCGGCGTGGTCGTCGGCATCGGATCCGAAGTGCCCCAGGACGTGCAGGCGGGACGCTTCCGGCAGAAGCACAACGTCCGTGGTCCGTTCGCCGTGTATGTCGGCCGGATCGACAGCAACAAGGGCTGCAATGAGCTGTTCGACTTCTTCCAGGAGTATGTCGCCGACCCGTCGACCAGGCTCTCCCTGGTCCTGATCGGCCACTCGCTGCTGCCGATTCCCTCGCATCCGCGGATTCGTCACCTGGGATTCCTCGACGACACCGACAAGTTCGACGCCATGGCAGCGGCGGATCTGCTGATCATGCCGTCGTACTTCGAGAGCCTGTCGATGGTCGCGCTCGAGGCGTGGGCCCTCGGGCGGCCGGTGCTGGCCAACGGCAAATGCGATGTCCTCAAAGGGCAATGCATTCGCAGCAATGCAGGTCTGTACTACGAGACGTTCTCTGAATTCGCCGAAACACTGCGCGCCATCGAGCACAACCGCTGGCTCAGCGGCGCGCTCGGCCGCAACGGACGCCGGTTTTTTCGCGATCACTACGACTGGCCGGTGATCGAGCGGAAGTATCTCGACATGTTCGAGCGGCTGAAGAAGGAACCGGCGACGCGCGCAGCCGACTCGCTGCCGGGCTGGTTCGCGCGCCGCCGCCAGAATGTGGCGCCGGCGGAAGACGTGCTGCAAACACTGCCCCTCGGACCGGCGATCGACCTGCCGCGCGACATGCGGAGACGAGCGTGATCCGGATTCACCAGGTTCTGGCCACCCTCGGGTACGGCGATGCGATCGGCCATGAGGTCCTCGGCATCCAGCGCGTCCTTCGCGGCGCCGGATACGAATCGGATATCTTCGTCGAGACCGCCGACGAGCGCCTCGAACCGCAGACCCGCGACTACCGCGAGCTCGTGGACGCCAGTTTCGGTGACAACCTCCTGCTCCACCACTTTTCACTCGGATCGAAGGCGTCGCGGACAGCCTTCGCGCTGCCCGACCGGATGGCGCTCATCTACCACAACATCACGCCGCCGGAATATTTCGCGGGGCTGCATCGGCGGCTCGCCCGGCAATGCTTTCGCGGACGGCGCGAGCTGCGCGCCTACGCCGACCGCTGCGATCTGGCGATGGGCGACTCGGAGTTCAACCGGCGCGATCTCGAGAGCCTCGGCTTTCCGCGGACGGCGGTCCTGCCGGTCGTTCCCGACTTTTCGCATCTGGATCGCGACCCGCAGTGGATGCTCGCGCAGGACTTCGACGACGACTGGTCGAACATCGTCTTCGTGGGGCGCGTGATCACGAACAAGAAAATCGAGGATCTGATCCGCTGCTTCCACGCGTACCACACGGTGTTCAACCCGCGGTCGAGACTCATCATCGTCGGGTCGTACAGCGGCTTCGACCGCTACCTGGCGGCGCTGCAGCATCTGGCTGCAACGCTCGATGCCTCGCACGTCCACTTCGTCGGCCACGTCTCCGACGAGGAGCTCGTGGCCTTTTACGACATCGCCGACCTGTTCCTGTGCGCCAGCGAGCATGAAGGCTTCTGCGTGCCGATCGTGGAGGCCTTCTACAAGCGGGTGCCGGTGCTGGCCTATGCGGCGACGGCGGTCCCGGCCACGATGGACGGCGCCGGGGTGCTGTATCACGACAAGACGCCCGCCCACGTCGCGCACCTGATGGACGCGATCCTGTTGAATGCGACCCTTCGGCAAGAAATCGTCGCCGGCCAGCTCGCGGCGGTCGATCGCCTGCGCGCCAAAGACTTTGGCGGCACCCTCCTCGGTTTCGTGAACGAGATCCTATCCACACCGAGAGCGGCGGCGCCCACGGTCGCGTTCGACTTCTGGGCGCAGTTCGACGCGGCACAGGAGCTCGAGGAGATTCGCCTGGTGCGGCCTGCCGCGTATCACGCGCTGCCGGTGGCGCCGTGAGAATCAACCAGTGGGTTCCGGCCGCGCACGGAGGGGACGCCATCGGTGACAGCGCCCGGCGAGTCCGCGATCTGCTGCGTTCGATGGGTCACGAGGCTGACGTGTACGCGCTCACGATCGATGACGATCTGCGGCACGACGTCCGTCCGTTTCGCGACCCCGCCGCTGCGCGCGGCGACCTGACGATCTTCCACTACGCGCTGCCGTCGCCGATGACCGCGGCGTTCGCCTCGCTCGAAACCGGGCGCGTGCTGCAGTACCACAACGTCACGCCGGCCGCTTACTTCGCGCCCTACGATCCGGCGTTGTTCCGCCTGGCGGCCCTGGGACGCCAGGAGCTCGCCACGCTCGCCACGCACGCGGATCTCGCGCTCGGCGATTCGGAGTTCAACCGGCGCGAGCTCGAAGCGATGGGCTTCGAACGAACCGGCGTGTTCCCGATCGCGGTCGACCTGGCGCGCATTACGCAGCGGGTGAATCGCCCGTCGGTCGAGGCGGTCGCCGACGAGCGGCTGGTGAATTTCCTCTTCGTGGGACGCATCGCGCCGAACAAGAAAATCGAGGACCACATCAAGCTGGCGGAAGCCTACAAGCGGTACGTGGACGCGTACTACCGGTTCATCTTCGTCGGCCGGTGCGATGTCGTGCCGCGGTACTATGCGACGATTCGCGCGCTGATGGCCGAGTACCGGATGCTGCCCGATCGGTTCGTGTTCACGGGTCCAGTCCCCGACGAAGAGCTGGCTGTGTACTACCGGCGTGCGGCAGTGTATGTGTCGCTCAGTGAGCACGAAGGGTTCTGCGTGCCGTTGCTCGAAGCGATGGCCGCCGACATCCCGGTGCTCGCGTATACGGCCGGCGCCGTTCCCGACACGCTCGGGGACGCCGGGGTCCAGTTCGCCCCGAAAGACCTCGAATACGCCGCGGAGCTCCTCGGCGCGCTGGCGTTCGACGACGACCTGCGCGCCAGCGTCATCGCCGGCCAGCGGCGCCGGCTTGCCGATTTTGGTGACGCGCGCATCACGCGCGATCTGACCGCCGTCATCCAGTCGCTGTCGTGAAGATCGCCTTCGTCATCCAGCGATACGGCGCCGAAGTGCTCGGGGGCTCGGAGCACCTGTGCCGGCTCGTCGCCGAGCGCCTCGTCGCGACACACGATGTCGAGGTCCTCACCACGTGCGCGCAGGACTACGTGACGTGGAAGAACGACTACCCCGAAGGGTCCGATCGGATTCGCGGGGTCACGGTCCGGCGATTCGCCAACGCCCAGATCCGCGACATCGACGCTTTCAACAAGTATTCCGACTGGATCTTCTCGACACCACACACTCGCGCCGACGAAATGGAATGGCTGAAGCAGCAGGGCCCGTGGTGCCCGGCGCTGACGGACTACCTGCGCCGGCATCACCAGCAGTACGACGTCCTCATTTTCTTCACCTATCTGTACGCGACGACGGTGCTGGGGCTCGAGGTGGCGCCGGCGCGCAGCATTCTCGTGTCCACCGCCCACGACGAGCCGGCGATCCGGCTCGGCATCTTCAAAGAGGTCTTTCAGAAACCCGCGGCGCTCTGCTACCTGACGGAGAGCGAACAGCGCTTCGTCCGCGCGCAATTCCACGATCGACCGCTGATCGAAGAAGTGGTCGGCGTCGGCGTGGATCTGCCGCAGCAGCCGCCGTATCCGCGGATGGGAGCACCCGCCGACGAAGACCCGGAGGCTGCGGCGCCCGACGGCACCGAAGCAGCGCCGGACGAAAATGCGCCCGCCCGCGGCTTTCCCTCGCACCTGCTGGCGCGCGGCGCCGTGTTCCGCCGCAGACATCGGCTGTACGGCTCGATCGTCTTGTACGGCGGCCGGATCGATCCTGGCAAGGGCTGCGAGGAATTGATGCAATACTTCGGCGAGTACGCGAAAGAAGGTGGCGACGCGACGCTCGTGCTCATGGGCGTCAAGCTCATGTCGCTGCCCGAAGACCCGTTCATCCGATTCGCGGGTCTCCTCTCCGATCGCGAACGTCTCCAGGCCCTGGAGGCGGCGACCGTCGTGGTATGTCCCTCGCCGTACGAGAGCCTGTCGCTGCTGGCACTCGAAGCGCTCGCCGTCGGCACGCCGGTCCTCGCCAACGCGCGCAGCGCGGTCCTGGTCGAGCACTGCGTGCGCAGCAACGGCGGGCTCTATTACACCGACCGCGACGAGTTCGTCGAATGCCTGAAGCTGCTCGTGGGCGACGAACGCCTGCGCGCGGCGCTGGGCCGAAACGGCCGCGATTACATTCGCCGCAACTACCGGTGGGACGTCGTGCTTGGAAAATACGATCGGTTGTTCGCGCGCGTCAGAGCGCGTTGAGTCTGACGCAGGCCTGAAGCCTGCGCCACATCTGAACATCTCTAGCGCCGCTCGAGCGTCAGGCGGCGGGTCAGCGTTTCGCTGCCCGCTCGGATCGAGCCCGGCGCGGGTCCGAAAATCAGCTTTCCGCTCTCGAAGCGGAAGAACCTTTTCTGCTCGGTCCCCACATAGTCCGGACGCCAGGCGGCCTCCACCTTCAGCGTCACGCTTCCCTCTGCCTCGTTGACGGTGCAGGGGCCGGTGTAGGCGATGTACGTGCTCAGCAACGCCGCCTTCATCCGATCGTTGACCGCCCGGTCCCGCGGGAACGACGGGACGTCACTCGACATGATCTGCAGATAACACCAGCCGTCCTCCACGACGATCGAGCCAACCGGGCGCGTGCCCCACGGGTGGCGCGCGACCGATCCGTCGGCGCGCACGTCTTCGGCCGCGAGGAGCGCCCAGCGCCCCTGCAGCGTTTCAGCGGAGACCGAAGCCGGAAGAGCCAGCATCAAAAGGACGAATAGTTTTTTCATACGGCACCCGTCTCGAGCGAATGAACAGTGCGATCTGTTCCACACCAACGCCGCTCAGCATCGTGATGAAGGGCATGATTGGAACGCGAAAACGCGGATACGCCTCCGGCCCGGAGACCAGCACGAAATAGGCAATGAAGGCAAGCGGAACGAGCGCCGCCCGCCGGCGCTCATAGTCGCGCGCGGACACCACCAGGCCCAGCACGGCCAACGGATACACCAGCCACAGCTGCACGGACGCAGCGACGCCGGCGGCGTTGAAGGCGCCCGATCCTTCGCGAAGGCCGAGCACACGACACAGTTCGAGCGCGTCGGACTGCATCATGAAGACGAAGCCGTCGAGCGTGATCTGCAAGTAGGTCATCGGATGCTCGAGGATGACCTCGCGCGCGTGCTGGGTCAGCCACTCCAGCTTCTCCGCCTCACTCCACTGATCCGACAGCGCCGCAAAGCGTCGCTCCCACGCCTCGCGCATCTCATCGACGCTCTTCCCCAGAAGGCGCGCCTCCACGACGACGGCGCGGTGGAAGTAGAGATTGACCGACGCGATCGAGCTCAGCGTCGGCGCGCCGGCGACGATGAAGTTCCTGCCGACCCACAGGAGCGCGACGAGAACGAACACGGCGTTGACACGCACATAGTGGCGCGCGACGTGCCGCCAGCCAGAATTGCGCCAGGCGCACACCGGAAGCGACACCACGCTGAGCAGGATGCCGGCTGGACGGCAGAGAGTGGCACACCCGAGCAGCAGGCCGCCGCGCACGTCGATCGGCGGCCGCAGGGGGCGACGCATCAACACGAGGACGCCGGCGGCGACGAGGGCTGTGAAGACCGTCTCCGTAAGAATCAGCACGGAGTAGGTGGCGCTCGTCACGTCGACCGTCAACAGCAGCGCGCCGATGAACGCCGCCAACGGACCGAAGAGATGCCAGGCGATCCAGTACATCGCCGCGACCGTGGCCGCCCCCGCCAGCACTCCGACGAAGGAGGCGAGCCGTTCATCTCCGTTCGGCAGCAGGAACACACCGGCGAGCAAAGCCGGGTACACCGGCGTGCGGCGAAGATCGGGGCGATACGGTGGATTGAGATCGCCGCTGAACCCGTGCCCGGCAGCGACGTTGCGTGCGATCGTCAGATACTCGGCTGAATCGGGGGAAGAGAGCAGGCGCGAGGCGTCCGGCAACGAGGCCACCCATAGCGCCCCGCGGCACACGAACGCGACAAGGAACACCACGACCAGTGATCGACGGTCTGGCAAGGCACGTTCCGGAGAAAAGGGTTTACAGCGCGCGATCGCGAATGCGCGCGGCGATCACACGCCCGCTCTGTTCCCAGACCCAGCACACGACGAACGTCACGCCGCTATAAAAGTAGTAGCCAAGGTGCAGAGGGACCGCACGCAGCGTGAAGCCCAATCCGCGCGCGCCGATTAGAAAGAGATAGAAGCCGCGATTCAAGAGGATGACGATGGCGCACGACAGCAGCACGGCGGCTAGCGCGATTTCCGAGACTTCCCGGCCGTAGATCTGGCCCCGGCCAACGACCAGGAACGCAAGGGCGGCGGCGAGAAGCCCGACGAGCACCGCGCTCAGCCGGAAGGACCAGCGCAGGTTCAGATCGTCCGGGATGGCGCTGTTCGAGATGATCAACGTCGACCACGGACGGGCACGATCCAGAATCTCGGTCTTGATGAGCGAGAAGAACTTCCACCGCTTGAGATGCTTGACCTGTAGCGCCGGCTCGAGGCGCACCTCGAAATTCCCCCTGGTCAGACGGAATCCCAGCTCGATGTCCTCGATCGACGCGCGCTGATATCGCTGTTCGTCGAAGCCGCCGACCGCGTCGAACGCGGCCCGGCGTATCGCGCCGCAGCCCGCCCAGAACGAACAGCTCGCCGTACGCGCGGTCTGGTGCGTGAAGTGATGAAAGAGGTTCTTGTACTGCGACAGGAAGTTCGGCTCGAACGGCTCGTCGTCGTACGACCCGAACACGGCGGAGACCGACGGATTCGCGTCCAGGATATCGACCACCTGCTGAATCGTGGAGGATTGCACCGTGACGTCGGCATCGACGAAGAACAGGATGTCGCCGCGTGCCCGGCTCGCGCCGAGGTTTCTCGCCGCCGCCGGTCCGAGGCCGGTACTGGCAATGACCTTGGCGCCCAGCGCTCGGGCCACGGCGCCGCTGCCGTCGGTGGAACGATCGTCGATGACGAGAACTTCGGCGAGGTCGAGACTGGCCTGCAGCAACGGCGGGAGACACGCTTCGAGAGTGCTGGCTCCGTTGTGGACCGGCATGATGACCGACACGCGGGGCTTCGCTGGTGTCCGTTCCGGTTCCGTTTCGTCGTCCATTGCCGTGCGGAGTGTATCAAAATCCCGGAAAGAGGCGGGCGCTTGTCCGCTTCGTCGAGGCCGATTGTTTCATCCGTTGTATTGCGGGAACGACAAGTGCCTGCTTTACTTCTCTTCCACCGGCTCCGCCGGGTGCGCGGGGGCGCCCTCGACAGGCGATTTCGACCCCTCCGCAGGTTCGCTGCCGTTGCCGTTGACGACCCGCTTACGACGCGGACGGATCTCGTACCGCTTGATCATCTCGTTCAGCGTCGTCGGCTTGATGTGCAGGAGCTCGGCGGCGCGCTTCTGCACGCCACCGGCGGCGTCGAGCGTGGACTCGATCAGCTTCTTCTCGAAGTCGGTGATCACTTCCTTGAACGAGATGCCCTCCGGAGGAACGACGAACTGCGGCATCTGGAAGTTGGGCGCCTTGCGGACGTGATCGGGCACCAGATCGATCCCGATGCGGGAGCCGGGGGTCAGTACGACGGCGCGCTCGATGACGTTCTCGAGCTCGCGCACGTTGCCGGGCCAGTCGTACTCGGTGAGCAGATCGAGCGCGTCGGGGGCCAGCTCGAGACCGGTCTTTCGGTTTTCTTCGCCGTACTTCTCGAGGAAGTGCCGAACCAGAAGCGGGATGTCGTCCTTGCGATCGCGCAGCGGCGGCAGCTGAATCGAGATCACGTGGAGCCGGTAGAACAGGTCTTCGCGGAACCGGTTCTCCTCCATCATCTGGCGGAGATCGACGTTGGTCGCGGCGATAATCCGCACGTCGACTTTGATCGTTTCCATGCCGCCGAGGCGCATGAAGTCGCGCTCCTGAATCACGCGCAACAGCTTGGCCTGGGTTTCGAGCGGCACGTTTCCGATCTCGTCGAAGAAGATGCTGCCTTTGTCCGCGAGGTCGAACATCCCCTTCTTGGGATACACGGCGCCGGTGAACGCGCCCTTCACGTGTCCGAACAGCGTCGACTCGAGCAGATCCGGCGGCAGATTGCCGGAATTGACGGTGACGAACGCGCGGTCGGACCGCGAGGAATTCGCGTGGATGGCGCGCGCCACCAGCTCCTTGCCGGTGCCGCTCTCGCCCTGGATGAGAATCGTCGAGCGGCTGGGCGCCGCCTGGATGATCAGGTCGAACACCTGACGCATCCGCGGGCTCTTGCCGATGATGTTCGCGAACTTGTGGTAGCGCTCCTGGATGTTCTGGCGGAGATTCCGGTTCTCGTGGACGAGCCGGCGCCGCTCCATCGCGTTGCGGACAACGACCAGCACTTCGTCGTTCTTGAACGGCTTGGTGATGTAGTCGAACGCGCCGGCTTTCATCGCGGAGATCGCGCTCTCGACGGAGGCGAACGCGGTGATGATCATCACCGCGAGATCCTCGTCGATGCGCTTGAGCTCGTCGAGCGTTGCAATGCCGTCGAGACCCGGCATCATGATGTCGACCAGCGCCGCGTCGAACGGCAGGGCACGCGCCAGCTCGAGGCCTTCCGCTCCCGACGAAGCGACGCGCACCTCGTAGCCCTCGCGGGTGAGCAGCGTCTCGAGAATCTCGCGCATGATCTCTTCGTCATCGACGACGAGGATCGTGCCGCGGCGTGAAATGGGCATGGCGTTAGAGCGGTCGACTAGTGCCGGGCGCCACGAACTGCCTCTTCGGCCGGCGCGGACGGCAGCGAGAGTATGAACTTCGTACCCTGCCCCATCGCGCTGTCGCAGCGAATCGTGCCATCGTGCTCCCGCACGATGCCGTAGGTGATGGACAGGCCGAGGCCGGTGCCCCGGCCGAAGGCTTTCGTCGTGAAAAATGGATCGTAGATCCGCGCCAGATGCGCGGAGGGAATGCCGGACCCGGTGTCGGCGATCTCCGCGACCACGTTGTCCCCGTCCACGCGCGTCGCCACCGAGAGCCAACCGCCGCTCGGCATCGCATCCCGGGCGTTGAGGAACAGGTTCAGGAACACCTGCTGCAGCTGATGTTCGATGCCGAGCACCATGAGGATGCCGTCGGCGAGGTCGCGGCGCACCTTGATGTTGGCGACCTCGAACTGATGCTCGAGCAGCGAAAAGACGTCGGTGACGACCGCGTTGAGATCGACGTCGATGCGATCGTTCGAGGACGTGCCCGGCCGGGACAGGTTCAGCAGGCCGTTGACGATCTTCGCGGCGCGGAACGTCTGGCGCTCGATCTTCTCGAGAAGAGCCGTCCTGGGATCGTCCGGATCGGCGCCCTCGAGCAGCATCTGCGTGTAGCTGGAGATCCCGGTCAGCGGGGTGTTGACTTCGTGGGCGACACCCGCGGCAAGCAAGCCGATCGACGCCATCTTCTCGGAAATCTGCAACTGCTCCTCGAGCCGTACGCGATCGGTGACGTTCTCGATGAGCAGCAGCGTCCCGACGACTTCGTCCTCGCCCGACGCGTTCTGCAGCGGCGCCTGGGTGGCGTTGACCAGCAGGCGAGCATCGGCCGACGGCTCGGCCCTGTCGCCGGCCCTCGCGTGCCTGGCGTCGAGCGGTACGCGGTAGAGCGTTGCCCCGTCGGGATGCTCGTGACGCACGGAGCGCAGCGCATCGAGCACCTCTTCGTCGAACACGTCGGATAGCGTCCGCCCGACCGCCGCCGCCCGCGACAGACCGTACAGATCCTCGAGCGCGCGGTTCCAGCGGACGATGCGTTCGTCGGCGTCGAACACGAGGAGCCCGTCATCCAACGACTCGAGAATGTTCTCGTTGAACTCGCGCATGCGCCCGAGCTCCTCGGCCTTGAGGTGCAGCTGGCGATACAGGCGGCCGTTTTCGATGGCCGTCGCTACCTGGCCTGCCACGGCCGTCAGCAGCGTCAGGTCCTCGCTGTTGAACGGCTCGTCGGTCTCTTTGCGGCCGAGCGCCAGCACGGCGATGGCGCGGCCCTCGAACACACAGGGAACGAAGTAGTAGATGCCGGTGTCGCGCCAGAACTCGACCTCCTCGGCGACGAACCGCGCCGCGGCAATCGGATCGTCGAGCGCCACGGTATGCCCGCCATCGAGACGCGGGATCAGCGAGGAGCTGCACGACAGCCCCGGCACCCCCTCCGTGAACCCGTATTCGCCGATCGAGACCAGGTCGCCGCCCTTGTCCCCGTCGCCCGGCGCCAGCATCAGCGCCATGCGATCGACCACGAGCGTCTCCACGATGCGGGTCACGAGACGCTGGCTGAGACTGACGACGTCGAGGTCGCTGTTGAGATCGCGCGCGAACGCGACCAGCGCGCGCCGATAGTCGTAGCGGTCGCGGTAGAACACGCGATCGAGGGCGTTCTGCACGGCTTCCTTCACGGGCTGCGCGAGCAGCACGATCACGATCGTGGCCAGCAGCGCGATCACCCACGTGTGCTCGTCGCGATCCTGCGAGAACACGAAGCCGGTCAGCTTCGACATCGCGAGGTACAGGGCGACGCTGGCGCCGAAAAAGGCCGTGTACGCGAGCCCGCGCTTGACGATGACTTCGACGTCGCGCAGCCGGTAGCGCACGATGGCGGACGCGAAGGTCAGCGGCACCAGGCCGAGCGGAATCGCCGTCAGTTGGAGGGCGAGTGGTGGGTCGATGCCGAACGCCCACGGCAGGGCGTAGCCGCACACGAACGGCCCGGCGCCGAGCGTGGTGCCCCACGCGATCCACCGGAGTTGGCGGCGCGCCGTCAGCGACGTGGTCTCGTTGAATGCGCGCACCAGCACCATCACGGCGGCGGCAGTGCAGGCGAACAGATAGACGGGCTCGAGGCGATCGAGCGTATCGATCGCCCGTGAAAACAGCGCGCCATCCCACGCGCCGGCGGCCCCGCGTGCGATGACCATCACGCGGCCCGCGCACAGCGCCAGAGCCGGCAGATACATCAGCGCCAGAATCCACGGGGCAGGATCCTGCGTGCCGCGTTTCTGACGCTCGGGGAACACGAAGGTGAAATGCAGCAGCAGCGGCGGCAGCAAGGCGACCGCAACCGCATCTCCCCAATAGAAGAACCAGTCGAGCCGGTCGAAGGGTCCGGCGAAGGAAAACGTGAACCACCCGAAAAACGCGACGCACAGCCAGAAAAAGTGCAGCGTCGCCTGATCGCGCGGACGCCGGAGCCGCACGGACGCCCCGACCAGGAGCGTGAAGAATCCGACCGCCGCCAGCACGAAGTACATCGGCCCGCCGCGCGGCGCGGGCGTCAGCGTGACTTCCAGCGCCTGCTGCGTGCCGAGACGCAGGAGCGTGTAGGCCAGGCGAGTGCCCTCGCGGCTGTCGTGCTGATGCTCGACGACTTCCGACGGCGACTGGATCGGCGACCCGTTGACCGCGATCAGCACGTCGCCGCGCTCGACGCCAGCCGCGGCCGCCGACGATCCGCGCGCAACCTCCAGCGCCGTGACGCCCTCGGCGCGCGCGCCCCACAGCACGCCGTCCTCGACTTCATGCCAGCGTGAGTAGGTGACGACGTTCGCGATGCCGAGCCCGGCGAGCGCGATCACGACCACCGACGACAGCAGAAACCGGCCCCAGGTCACCCAACGAGCCTCCGGGTGGGCGTCAGGCGCTGGCCGGTTCGTCACCACGTCAGACATGGAATCTTTGGATCGAAGGACACAAATCCATCACGGCCGGATAGCAAAGGTCGTTCCGGTCAATCATCAGCTAACTTACTGTAAATCATAGCCTTTTCGGTCGGAAAACCGGTGAAAAGACGGGGCGGACTCCAAGTTTTTGGTTTTGCATTCAATGTCGTGGACCGCGCGTGTGGCTTGGCAGCCGCGCGCCTGTGTGTCAGAACTTCAGCGTCAGACCGCCGACGATGCGCTTCGGCGGACGGACCACCAGGAGCTCGTCGTACAGCGACTGATCGGGGGCCGCGTCGCGGAAGAAATTCCGGACGCCAATCAACATCTCCCACTTCGCGGTGCCGAAGTCCATGAACGGCAGTGCCTGCCGGATCTGGACATCGAAGCGCGCGTCGAGTCCGGGCTCGCCATCCGTTGCCGGTTGGGCGGAACGCTTGGCCCCGACCGGTTCGGCGGCCGTGGCGCTGGAACGCGAGAACGCGTTGCTGACGCGATAGAGCACGATTACGCGCGTCGACGTCTCCGGCACGTCTGTTTCGATGGCCGTGGACAAGTCGTGGACCCGTTCCGGATCGACTCGAAGGGCCGACGGCGCCAGCACGAACAGATACGCCGAGCTGTCCGCCTGAGTGAAACGCGCGTTTGCGACCGAGTACTCGACCGAGCCACGCACGCGTCCGGCGATCGCCGTCCGCACGGCGGCGGTGACGCCAGTCGCGCTGACGTCGCCCGAGTTGTTGATGAAGTAATGGCCGAGCGCCGCGGGGGCGCCGAGCAAATCCAGCCCGAACAACGTGACGAGCTGATCGTCGACCTGCTGCTTGAACGCGCGCAGCGACACGGTGGTGGCCGCCAGATCGCGTTCGACCTCGATCTCCGCGTGATCGGTCCGTTCGGCTTCGAGCGGCCGGCCAGTCAACGAGGAGAATGTCCGCTGCGGCGGCAGATACACGCCGCTCTCGAAGCGCGGCATGAACTCTTCGGCGCCCGGCGCCAGGGCCCGGCGCGACACCGCGCCGGTGATTCGGAAATGCTCCGCGGGTGCGACCGTGAGCGCAACGCGAGGGCTGATCAGCGTGCGGCCGTCGAGATAGTCGTAGCGCGCGTACCGTCCGCCATACGTCAGCGTGACGGACGGCGTCACCGCAAATGCGTCGAACGCATACATGGACCCGGCGTTCCGGCTGCCGTCCGTGACGGATCGCAGCGCGGCGAAATTGCCGCCGTCGTAGCGTTGCGTGCTATAGGCGAGACCGAAGTCGTAGCGATGACGTGCCGGCGCACGCGTCGCGTACTGGCCCGACACGATCCACGACGCGATGTCGCCCTGCGTCAGCGCCGCGCGCATCGTCCAGTCCCCCGACTCGCCGACTGGTGCCCCGATGGCGAGGTAGGCGATGCTCCGCGAGAAGTTGTCGGCCGTGAACAACTGCTGCGGGCTGTCGAACATGCCGGTCGTCAGCAGGTTGACCTGACCCGAAAACGGTGTGCCGGTGAACAGCCCTGCCGCCAGGCGGGCTGGAGATCCGAGCGCGCTGCTCAGCCGTATCGCCGGACCGAACAGTCCGGGATCCGGTGCGTCCTTCGAGATCAACTCGGACACGCTCGTGTCTTTCAGGATCCCGCGGCGAATGTGTCGCAGCCGCCACGCCAGTTCGCTGTGATCGTCGGCGCCGGGAATGGTTGACGGATCCCCAGCCGTGTCTTCGGGACCGCCGTCTTCACCGCTGCCGCCGACACTCGCGAGCACAGGACTGGCTGCGGAGTCGTTCGGCGGGCTGGCGTGCCGAAGAGAAATCGAGGAGGAGGCGCGCCCGCTGGGCCGCACTTCGACGACCTGTCCGCGTGAGGCCACGAAGCCGACCAGATGGGCCCGCACGACGTATGGCCCGGGCGGGAGCGTGAGCAGTTCGAAGCGCCCGGTCCGATCGCTGACCGCGAACGCGCTCGTCGCGCCGAGGGCCGACACCATCGCGCCGGCCACCGGCTTCCCGCGCTCGTCGAGAACGTTGCCGAGAATCGCGCCGTGCGACAGCGACGCGATGTGCGTGATCGGCCGGGGCTGGGCGACGCTTTGCGCGCCCACCACCGGCGCGAGGCAGAGGAGCAGCAGAACGCCGACCGCCGCCGACGAACACGCTGTGGTTCTCATGGTTTGCTCCGGTCCGGCCGCTTGCGCTCGGCTGAAGCCGAGCGTTCTACGACGCACTGACCGTGAAGTTCACGTCCCTCGTCAACGTCTTGTTCGCGACCTTGTCCGTGATCTTGATCTCGAGCCGATACGCGCCTTCGGGGAACGGTGTCAGCGACACCGCCTGCCCGCTTTGCAACTGATGCCCCGCCGCCATGTCGAATTGCGGCGGAAGCGTCGAGGCGTTCAGAGCCTGGGGGTTCGTCTTGTTGAAGAACTTCTCCCCTGCCTTGCACGGCTCGCCCGCCTTCGGCTCGCTCCCGGCGGCGACCTGGCAGAAGTTGTACTCGACGGTCACGTCGGGCTTGTTGTCCTTGTCCACCTTCGGGTTGTAGATCAACATGAAGGTCGACAGCTCTGCCTTCTTCGAGAACTTCGTGTCGAGCATCGGCACGATCTCCATCATGCCGAGCGCATACGGCCGATCGATTTGCTGCTGCGGCGTGAGCGGCGCGGGCAGCGGATCGATCCGCTGCGCCAGGATGACCGTGCTGGTATTGAACTCGCCATTCCAGAAGTCGGGCACGTTCATCGTCTGCTTGAGCACCGAAAGCTTGGGCGGCGGCGCGTTCTTCGGAGCCTTCTCCGGCGTCGGCTCCTTGACGACCACGAACACGTCGTACGCGCCGGCAGGCACCGTGAACGAGCGCGAGACGCGCATCGGATTCTGGCCCGCGGCAGCCGGTATGAAGCTGATGTCCTCGTACGCGTACTCCGGCTTCTTCTTCTCGTCTTTCTTCTCGTCCTTCTTCGCCGGATCGGGCGCCGCGGCGGGCGCAGCCGACTTGGCAACGACACGCCAGTAGAGCGCGGCCGTGCCGCCGGTGACCTTCGACGGATCGAACGCCACCGTGAACGGCACGTACTGCTTGCTCCCTTGCGCTTTCAGTACGTCTTCGTGGATCCACGTCACGCCCAAATCGTTGGGGGCCGTCTGACCGGCGGCGACGGTATCCACGACCTTGATGATGTTCTGGATTTCCTTTTTCTGAGCTTCGTCCCGCTTCTTGTCATTCTGGGCGGCGAGCCCGACCGACCATACGAGGATGATGACGACTCCGAGGGCGGGTAGGCGGCGGAGATTCATATAGACAACTCTCCCACGATTGAACAATAGCTCCGTTAAACAGCCCATCATAGGCGTCGAATCACAGCCAAGTCAAACCCTTATGCGGCCAGCAACTCAAGGCCTGTGCTAGTGTTACACGGGTTGAACGGTCGATGAAGCTCATCGATGTGTCGGTGCCGCTCGACGAGAGCCTCCCAAACTATCCGGGCAACGCGCCGCTCGATCTCGAGCCCGTCAAGCGGCTGGCGCGCGGCGACAGCTCGAACGTGTCGACGCTGCGCATCAGCGCGCATGGCGGGACGCACGTCGACGCGCCGCGGCATTTCTACGATGAAGGCAGCGGCGTCGAGGCGCTGCCGCTCGAGCTGCTCTGCGGACCCGCGCGTGTGGTCGAGCTGGCGGCGCGCGCCGCGATCACGGCGGAGGACCTGGCAGATCTGGATCTCTCAGGCGTCGCACGGCTGCTGATCAAGACGTCGAACTCGCTGTTGTGGGGCGATGCGACGTTTCACGCCAACTATGTCGGCGTCGGCGAGTCGGCGGCGACCTACCTGGTCGAGCGCGGCGTCAAAGTGGTCGGCGTGGACTACCTGTCGGTCGAGCCGTTCAAGACGCCCGGCGCGCCGACGCATCACATCCTGCTCGGGGCAGGCACGATCGTCATCGAGGGATTGAACCTGCGCGACGTCGAACCCGGCAACTACGAGATGTTCTGCCTGCCGCTGTGCCTCGTCGGGTCCGACGGCGCACCCGCGCGCGTCGTGCTCCGGCGGAGTTGACGGACGGCCATCGATGTCGGCGCTGCTCGACGACAGTCTCGTCATCGTGCTCGCGGGCGGCGCCGGCGAGCGCCTTTACCCGCTGACCAAGGATCGCGCCAAGCCCGCCGTCTACTTCGGCGGCCCGTACCGGATCATCGATTTCGCGCTGAGCAACTGCATCAACTCCGGCCTGCGCCGCATTTTCATCGCGACGCAATACAAATCGCTCTCGCTCAACCGCCACATTCGAATGGGATGGGGGATCGTGTCGGAGGAACTGGGCGAGTTCATCGAGATCCTCCCGCCGCAGAAGCGCGTCGGCGAACAGTGGTATCAGGGCACGGCCGACGCGGTCTTCCAGAACCTGTATTCCATCACGCGCGAGAATCCGCGCTTCGTCGTCGTGCTCGCAGGCGACCACGTGTACAAGATGGACTACGCCCGGATGCTGCGGTTCCACATGGACAACGAGGCGGCGTGCACGCTGGCCACCATCGAAGTGCCGATCGCGGACGCCAGCCGGTTCGGCGTCATCGCCGTCGACGAATCCGAACGCGTCAGGGGATTCCAGGAAAAGCCGGACAGGCCGACCGCGATTCCCGGGTCGCCCGACTACGTGCTCGCGTCGATGGGCGTGTACATCTTCGACACCGACGTGCTGATTCGCGCGCTCGGCGGCGACGAGAACGAGACGACCAAGCATGACTTCGGGAAGGACATCATCCCGGCGTTGATTCACGAGGCGCCGGTCTACTCGTATCGCTTCTACGACGAGAACAAGAAGGCGGCGAAGTACTGGCGCGACATCGGCACGCTCGACGCCTACTACGTGGCCAACATGGATCTCTGCCAGGTCAACCCGGAGTTCAACCTCTACGATCCGGAGTGGCCGCTGCGCACGTATCAGTCGCAGGCGCCGCCGGCGAAGTTCGTCTTTGCCGAGAGCGGCGTCCGCTGCGGCCAGGCGCTCGACTCGGTGATCTCGCCGGGATGCATCGTGTCGGGCAGCAGCATCTACGGCAGCGTGCTCTGTCCCAACGTGCGCGTCCACAGCTTCTGCCACATCGAGCAGAGCATTCTGATGCCCGGCGTGCGCGTCGGCCGGCACGCGCGGATCAAGCGCGCCATCATCGACCGCGACGTGCTGATTCCCCGTGGCGCGCTGATCGGGTACGACCTCGAGGAGGATCGCCGGCGCCACACCGTGACCGAAACCGGCATCGTCGTCGTCACGACCGATGACGAGCCGCTCGTGCGCCAACCGGACGAAGAGGCCCTCCGCTACGAAGCCGAAGCGGATCGAAAGGGTGGCGGCTGAGGAAACGCAACCACGAAAACACGAAGACACGAAAAAACCACTTCTTCTTCGTGGTTTCGTGACTTCGTGGTTGCATCTGAACTGATGACCAAACTCGTTCTCTTACGCCACGGCGAGAGCACGTGGAACCGCGAAAACCGGTTCACGGGCTGGACGGACGTAGATCTGTCAGACCGCGGGTTGGCCGAAGCGGCCGAAGCCGGACGTCTGCTGCGTGACGGCGAGTACGCCTTCGACATTGCGTACACCTCGGTGCTCAAGCGCGCGATCCGGACGCTCTGGATTACCCTCGACGTGCTCGACGAGCTGTGGATTCCGGTCGTGAAGCACTGGCGGTTGAACGAGCGCCACTACGGCGCGCTGCAAGGGTTGAACAAAGCCGAGACGGCGGCGCAGCACGGCGAGGCGCAAACGAAGATCTGGCGGCGCAGCTACGACATTCGCCCTCCGGCGCTGTCGCGGGATGATCCGAGGCACCCGGCGCACGACGCGCGGTATGCGTCGATCGACCCGAATGACCTGCCGCTTGCCGAATCGCTCAAGGACACGGTCGCGCGGTTTCTGCCCTATTGGCACCAGACGATTGCTCCGGACATTTGTGCCGGCAAGCGCGTCCTGATCGCCGCGCACGGCAACAGCCTTCGCGCGCTCGTCAAATACATCGACAACGTGTCCGAGTCCGAGATCGTCGAGCTGAACATTCCGACCGGCATCCCGCTCATCTACGAACTCGACGACACGATGAGACCGCTTCGCCACTACTATCTCGGCGACCCGGCAGCCGCTGCGGCGGCCGCCGAGCGCGTGGCGAATCAGACCAAAACGTAAAAAAGGCCGGCTCGCAAAGCGAACCGGCCCTTCAGTCCTTCTAACTTCTGACTTCTGACTTCTGACTTTCCTTAGCTTCTGCCTTCTTCGAGTTCCGCCGTTTCGTCCGCGGCAATGCGGAGCGAGCGAAGGAATCGGCGATCGTTCGCGGTCACCTCGAAGTTTCGCTTCGGCTGCGCCTCGCGCGCGACTCGCGCCGGCGCCGCCACTTTTGTCAGCGCCGCAGACTGCGAGCGGCTGACGAATCCGACCACGGCTTCGAGCGTCACTTTCATTTCGAAGCCGGCCGCCCGCGCTTTCTCGCGGCACGCTTCCACTTGAGCGCTCTCCGCGACCGCCACGGCAATCGCGTCTACCAGCTCTCGTGCGAACCGGTTCACGACGTCGTCCATCTGCTCCCTCCCTACGCCGCCGGGCCGGGTTCCGGGGCGCTTCCCGATCGACGCCTGCTTACACCAAGGGGGGTGCACAGGGATCGGGCGCCTGACGAATGCATGTGTGTCGGAATAGAGCCTTGAGTAGGTAGCTTGAGTGTATGACCAGAGACCTTGGTCTGTCAAGGAGTTACAGCGATGAGTCGGCGCGTAGTCGCGATACAATCGACGACGATTTGCCCGATCAGAACGTCCGCACCCGCGAGGACCTGGCCGACTGGGACTGGGAGAGCGCGCTCGCCTTCCCCGGCGAGTTTCCGTTCACCCGCGGCATCCAGCCGACGATGTACCGCGGCAAGTTGTGGACCATGCGGCAATACGCTGGGTTTGCGACCGCGGAGGAATCGAACCGGCGCTACCGGTACCTGCTCGCGCAGGGCGTCAGCGGCCTGAGCGTGGCGTTCGATCTGCCGACCCAAATGGGTTACGACTCGGATCATCCGCTCGCCGCGGGCGAAGTCGGCCGGGTCGGCGTCGCCATCGATTCGATCGAAGACATGGCGACCCTGTTCGACGGCATCTCGCTCGAGCAGGCGTCGACGTCGATGACCATCAACGCCACGGCCGTCATCCTGCTGTCGCTCTACATCGCGGTCGCCAAACGCCAGGGTGCGGCCCTGGGGCGCCTCGCGGGCACGGTTCAGAACGACATCCTGAAAGAGTACGTCGCGCGCGGCACCTACATCTATCCGCCACGCGCGTCCCTGCGCATCGTCACCGACATCTTCGCGTTCTGCGAGCGCGAGCTGCCGAAATGGAACACGATTTCGATCAGCGGCTATCACATCCGCGAGGCTGGATCGACAGCGGTGCAGGAAGTGGCGTTCACCCTCGCCGATGCCATCGCGTACGTCCAGGCCGCGATCGACGCTGGACTCGATGTCAACGCCATCGGCCAGCGGGTGTCGTTCTTCTTCAACGCGCACAATGATTTCCTGGAGGAGATCGCGAAGTACCGGGCGGCACGGCGCCTGTGGGCGCGCATCATGCGCGATCGGTTCGGCGCGACCAACCCGCGGGCGCAGCAGCTCCGGTTCCACACGCAAACCGCCGGCAGCACGCTGACCGCGCAGCAGCCCGACAACAACATCGTCCGCGTTGCGCTCCAGGCGCTGGCGGCCGTCCTCGGCGGCACGCAGTCGCTCCATTGCAACGGCCGTGATGAAGCGCTGGCCCTGCCGACGGAAGAATCGGCGCGGATTGCCCTGCGGACACAGCAGATCGTCGCCGAGGAGAGCGGCGTCGCGAACACGGTCGATCCCATCGCAGGGTCGTACGCGATCGAAGCGATGACGAACACGATCGAACAGGGCGCCGAGGCGATTCTCGAGCGGATCGAGCACGCCGGCGGCACGCTCGCGGCGATCGAGAGCGGTTTGATCCAGCGCGAGATCCAGGACTCCGCCTACCGGGCTCAGCTCGCAATCGACGGCGGCGAATCAGTCGTCGTTGGTGTGAACAAGTACAAGACGCACCGAAACCGGCGACGCTTCTCGAGCTCTGCTGACGATTGATCCTGCGATCGAACGCCAGCAGATCGATCGCGTCCGAGCCGTTCGCGCCGGCCGCAGCGTCGAGGAGTGGCGCGCCGCGCTCGACCAGGTGTCCGAATCGGCCCGCGACGGCACAAATCTGGTGCCGCCTATCGTCGCGGCCGTTGAAGCTAAGGCTACGCTGGGTGAAATCTCGGACGCGATGCGCAGCGTGTTCGGCGAATATCAGGAGACGGCGACTGTGTAACAACCGCGTCCTGAGCCGTGCAGCCTCCGCGCTCGCGAAGGCGGACGAGCCCGCGGCTCGTGGTTCGACAAGCTCACCACGAGCGATGTCACTGAAAGCGAATGACTGACGAATCCCTGCTGCGAATCGAGCACCTGACGACTGTGTTCGACACCCGGGCCGGCGCGCTGGCCGCCGTGGACGACGTCAGCTTCGAGATCCGCGCCGGAGAAACGCTGGGACTGGTCGGCGAATCGGGCAGCGGCAAATCGGTGACGGCGCTCTCGATCATGCGCCTCGTGCAGGCGCCCGGCCGCATTGCCGGTGGCCGCATTCTCTTCAAAGGGCGCGATCTGCTGACGCTCGACGAGCGCCGGATGCGAGAGGTGCGCGGCGCCGAGATCTCGTTGATCTTCCAGGAGCCGATGACGGCGCTCAATCCCGTCTTCACCATCGGGGATCAGGTGGCGGAAACGCTGCTCGTCCACGGCCGCGCGTCGCGGCGTGACGCGCGCGCGCAGGCGATCCAACTGCTCGAGGCCGTCCGCATTCCCGACGCGCCCTCGCGCATCAGGGACTACCCGCATCAATTGTCCGGCGGTCTGCGGCAGCGCGTGCTCATCGCGATGGCGCTCGCGTGCCGTCCGGCGCTGGTCGTCGCGGACGAGCCGACGACGGCGCTCGACGTGACGATCCAAGCTCAGATCCTGGATCTGCTGCGCGATCTGAAGAAGGCCTTCAACCTGTCGCTGCTGCTGGTCACCCACGACCTCGGCGTCGTCGCCGAAACCGCCGATCGGGTCGCCGTCATGTACGCCGGGCGCATCGTCGAAACCGGACCGGTCCGGGCGATCTTCCGCACGCCACAGCATCCCTATACGCGCGGACTGCTCGCGTCGATTCCCGGAGGGGCCCCGGGACAACCGCTGCGCGCGATCGAAGGAACCGTCCCGATGCTTGGCAAGCTGCCGCCTGGCTGCGCGTTCAACCCGCGGTGTCCCGATCGGTTCGACCGCTGCACGACAGCTCCGCCACCCGATTACCCGGCCGGCGCGGAGCAGGCCGCGAAGTGCTACCTTCACGATCCCGTAGGGGCGGACCCACGTGTCCGCCCCGGGGCCGACACACGGGTCGGCCCCTACAACCGATGAGCCCTCTGGTCGAAGTCTCTCATCTCGTCAAACACTTCGTCCGCGACGGGGGGCTGTTCGGCAAACGCTCGCACGTCGCCGCCGTGGACGATGTGAGCTTCAGCATCGAAGAAGGCGACACCTTCGGACTGGTCGGCGAATCCGGCAGCGGCAAGACGACGACCGGCCGGTGCATGTTGCGGTTGATCGAGCCGACATCGGGAGTCGTGAAATTCCGCGGCGAGGACGTGCTGACCTTCCCGCGAGCGCGGCTGCGCCAGGCGCGGCGTGACATGCAAATCGTGTTTCAGGATCCCTATTCCTCGCTCAATCCGCGGATGCGCGCGCGGCAGATCGTCGAGGAGCCGCTGATCATCCACAAGCTCGGCGAGCGCGCGGCTCGCCGTGCGCGGGTGGAGGAACTGTTCGGGCTGGTGGGTTTGGACCCCGCCCACCTCGAGCGCTATCCGCATGAGTTCAGCGGCGGCCAGCGTCAGCGGATCGGCCTTGCGCGCGCACTGGCCCTCAACCCGTCGTTCCTCATTCTCGACGAGCCCGTGTCTGCGCTCGACGTTTCAGTGCAGGCGCAAGTCGTCAACCTGCTGATGGACTTGCAGCGGAAGCTCCGGCTCACCTACCTCTTCATCGCGCACGATCTCCGGCTCGTCGAACACATCTGCGCTCGGCTGGCGGTGATGTATCTGGGGAAGATCGTGGAGATGGGATCGACGGCGGCGATCTTTGCGTCGCCGCAGCATCCGTATACGCGCGCGCTCTTGTCGGCGATTCCGGTGCCCGACCCGGACGCGCCGCGTCAGCGCATCGAGCTTGATCCCACGTCGGTCAACCGCGCGGCGGCGTTGAAAGAAATCGCGGCAGGACACTGGGCTGCGGTGTGATCGCGAGATTTCGAGTTCAGAGTTCAGATTTCAGAGTTCAGATTTATTTCAGAGTTGAGGATTGGTCGATTTTCCAGTACGCCCAATCTGAAATCACAGATCTGAAATCAATCTGAAATCTGAACTCTGCAATCTGAAATATTCAGGCCGCCCGTCTCACATCATTTTCAACCTGCCCGTCGCGGATGTGGATGGTGCGGTAGGCGAACGCGGCGACGTCGGCCTCGTGAGTCACCAGGACAATCGTGTTGCCCGCATTGTGGAGCCGCTCGAAGAGCGCCATGATTTCGGCGCCGGTCTTCGAATCGAGATTGCCCGTCGGCTCGTCGGCCAGCAGGATTGACGGGTTGTTCACGAGCGCCCGCGCGATGGCGACACGCTGGCGCTGACCGCCCGACAGCTCGTTGGGCCGGTGGGTGACGCGGTCGCCGAGCTCGACCTTCCCGAGCGCCGTGCGCGCGCGCTCCAACCGATCCTTCGCTTGCACGCCCGCATACACGAGCGGCAGTTCGACGTTGTGCAGCGCCGTGGCGCGCGGCAGCAGGTTGAACGTCTGGAACACGAAGCCGATCTCTTCGTTGCGGATCCGCGCCAGCTCGTTGTCGTTCATCTGGCTCACCTGCTTGCCGTTGAGCAGGTACGAGCCCTTCGACGGCGTGTCGAGGCAGCCGATGAGATTCATCAGCGTCGATTTCCCCGACCCTGACGGCCCCATGATGGCCACGTATTCGCCGCGTTCGATCTGAATGGATACGCCGCGGAGCGCGTGGATCTCTTCCGAGCCCATCACGTAGGTTTTCCAGAGGTCGAGCGTTTCAATCAGTGCCATATTCCCTAATCCAGACGACGGCCAACCGCCGCAGGTTCAATTATGCGCTGGATTCTTCCTCGTATTGCTCCTTCAACCGGGCCACGACTGCCGGATCGGCGAGGGTCGTGGTATCGCCCAGCACCCTGCCTTCGGCGATGTCGCGCAGCAACCGCCGCATGATCTTGCCCGATCGTGTTTTCGGCAGATCGGCAGAAAAGAGGATGTCATCGGGCCTGGCGATTGCGCCGATTTTCTTGACGACGTGTTGCTTGAGATCGTCGATGAGATCCTTCGACTGGGCCGCAGCGCCCGCCCCTTCTTTGAGCGTCACGAACGCCGCAATCGCCTGCCCCTTGATCGCGTCTGCGCGGCCGACGACGGCGGCCTCGGCGACGCTTGGATGATCCACCAGCGCGCTCTCAACCTCCATCGTGCCGATCCGATGGCCGGCGACGTTGATCACGTCGTCCACGCGGCCGAGCAGCCAGTAGTAGCCGTCGGCGTCGCGCTTCGCGCCGTCGCCCGTGACGTAGACGTCCGGGCCCCATTTGTTCCAGTACTGGCGCACATATCGCTCCGGGTCGCCGTAAATCCCGCGGAGCATCGAGGGCCACGGGCGCGTCAGCGCAAGCAGACCGCCGCCGACGTCGACGCGATCGCCGCGCTCGGTCCGAATCTCGGCCGAGATTCCCGGGAACGGTTTCGTCGCCGATCCGGGCTTCAGAGTCGTCACGCCCGGCAGCGGCGTGATCATGATTGCGCCGGTTTCCGTCTGCCACCAGGTATCCACGACCGGGCACCGCTCCCCGCCGATGAACTTGTAGTACCACACCCAGGCCTCGGGGTTGATCGGCTCGCCGACTGAACCCAGCAGCCGCAGCGTCGAGAGATCGTGTTTGCCCGGCCATTCGTTGCCCCACCGCATGAACGCGCGGATGGCGGTCGGCGCCGTGTAGAACACGGTGACGCCGTGCTCTTCGACGAGCGACCAGAAACGATCCTTATGCGGCCAGTCGGGCGCGCCTTCGTACATCAGGACCGTGGCGCCGTTGGCCAGCGGCCCGTACACGACGTAGCTGTGGCCGGTCACCCAGCCGATGTCCGCGGTGCACCAGTACACATCGTCCTCACGGAGATCGAACACGAGCTTCGTCGTGGCGTACGTCCCCACCAGATAGCCGCCGGTCGTGTGGACGATGCCCTTCGGTTTTCCCGTCGTGCCGGATGTGTAGAGGATGTAGAGCATGTCCTCCGAATCCATCGGCTCGGGATCGCACACCGCGGGCGCGCCCTGGATGAGGGTGTGATACCAGTGGTCGCGGCCCTCCTTGAAGTCGATGGGAGCAGCCGCGCCGATCCGTTGAACGACGATGACGTTTTCGATCGACGGCGTGTCGGCCAGAGCCTCGTCGGCGACCTTCTTCAACGCGACGATCTGACCGCGCCGGTATCCGCCGTCCGCGGTGATGAGCATCCGGCATTTGGAATCGTTGATGCGATCGCGAAGCGATTCAGCGCTGAATCCGCCGAAGACGACGCTGTGGATGGCGCCGATCCGCGCGCACGCGAGCATCGCGATCGCGAGCTCGGGAATGAGCGGCAGGTAGATGGCGACGCGATCGCCTTTCTTGATACCGAGCGCCTTGAGCACGCTCGCGAACGTCGAAACCTGGCGATGCAGATCGAAATAGGTGAGCGTGCGCCGCTCGCCGGGCTCGCCTTCCCAGATGAGCGCGGCCTTGTTCCGGCGCGGGCCGCGGAGGTGTCGATCCAGACAGTTGACGCTGGCGTTGATCGTCCCGCCGACGAACCATTTCGCATGCGGCGGCTGCCAGTCGAGCACCGTATCCCACCGCCGCGACCATTCGAGCTCCGACGCAAACCGCGCCCAGAAGGCCTCCGGATCGCGCTCCGCTTCGGCGTACAACGATTCGTCGCGCACCACGGCCTGCGCCCGGAATTCGGGCGACGCCTGGAACGTGCGGTCTTCGCGCAGGAGATCTGCGAACTGCTGCGTGGGGTCGGTCTTCGGGTCGGCCATGCCCGGAAGGATAGCGTACGAGGACTAGTCGCAGCCGGGAGCGGTCAAGGCCGACGGGTGTTCGCGTTGCCAGGACGCGGGAACGGCTTGGTCTCGAACAGACCGGTCACGAAGTTCGGTTGCGTCTCGTTTTCAACCTGATTCATGGCAAGGACCATGCCGATCGAGAGGAGGACCGCGCCGACGCCAGCCATGATCAGGATCCGCTTGCTTACCAAGTGGCCTCCCGGCACATGGGAACGATCAGCTCATGGAGGCCGGCACGTCGATCGTTCCGGGCGGCGGCGCGCTCTTCTTGAAAATCGCAGCGCCGAGCAAGCCACCGAGGGTTGAGAAGATTGCGCCGATGAAGAGCATGGCCACGAGCGCGAAGATGCGGCCGAGAATGAACAGGCCGCCGGATTGCGCGTCCCGTCCGTACCGCTCGACCGCGTCGCGGACGTCCGGCGGCATCGCGCCGGCCATGTCGAGGACGCGCTGCACCATCGCGCGCTCCATCGGCCCGATGACCAGGCTGATTGGAATCGAGATAATCACTTGTATCACCGCGCCGGCGAGTCCAGCGAGCAGGCCGACGAGCGCGCCGTCGGCTGGCGAGATCGGCGTGGCCTGATTCTGCTGGAGCAGATACGCCGCAACCAGACCACCAGTCCACACCCACAAGCAACAGCACACGTTGCCCGCGGACACGAGCGGAAGCGCGGACAGCACACCCATTACGACGCCGCCGATGAGGGCGGGCTGGCCGTAACTTGGCTTAGTCATAGTATTCGCGCCCAAGGTGCGTGATCAGTTCCTCGCCCTTCAGGTACCGCAGGGTGTTCTTCAACTTCATCAACTGGATGAAGAGATCGTGCTCGGGGTACAACCCGGGCGCGTGCACGGGGCTCTTGAAATAGAACGACAGCCACTCCTGGATGCCGTGCATGTTGGCGCGCTTCGCCAAATCGAGAAACAGCGCGACGTCGAGGACGATGGGCGCGGCCAGAATGCTGTCGCGGCACAAGAAATTGATCTTGAGCTGCATCTTGTAGCCCAGCCACCCGACGAGATCGATGTTGTCCCAGCCCTCTTTGTTGTCGCCGCGCGGCGGGTAGTAATTGATTCGCACGACGTGACAAAGATCCTTGTACAGGTCCGGATACAGCTGCGGCTGGAGGATATAGTCCAGCACCGACTTTTTGCTTTCTTCCTTGGTCTTGAACGACTCGGGATCGTCCAGCACTTCCCCGTCGCGATTGCCGAGGATGTTCGTCGAATACCAGCCTTCGACGCCGATCAGGCGAGCCTTCAACCCGGGCGCGACGATCGTTTTGATCAGCGTCTGCCCCGTCTTCAGATCCTTGCCCGCGAGCGGCGTCTTCGTTCGCGCGGCCAGCTCGACGAGCGCCGGCACGTCGGCGGACAGGTTCGGAGCGGCGTTCGCGTAGGGGATGCCTTCGCGGATCGCCGCATACGCGTAGACCATGCTCGAGGGGATCGCCGGATCGTTCTGCTCGAGGGCGCGCTCGAAGCTCTCCACCGTCTGGTGCGCGGCCGACTCGGTCATGAAGACCTCGGTGCTCCCGCACCAGACCATGACCAGCCGTTCCAGCGCGTGTTCCTGCTTGAAGCGGCGGATGTCGGCGATGAGAGCGTCGGCGAGTTCCTTCTTGTTCGCGCCTTTCTTGACGTTCGGGCCTTCAAGCCGCTTGACGTACCGCTGATCGAAGACCGCGGACCAGGGACGGATTTTTTCGAGATCGGGACGCACCTTGTCGAGAAGAGACGGTTCGATGACGCCGGCCGTCCGCGCGGCGGCGTAGCAATCGTCGTTGAAGATGTCCCAGCCGCCGAACACGAGGTCGTCGAGCGACGCGAGGGGCACGACATCGCTGATCTTCGGCGAGCGCCCTTCCGTGCGCTTGCCGAGACGGACCGTGCCCATCTGCGTCAGCGAACCGATTGGTTTGGCGAAACCCTTGCGAATGGCGAGAACGCCGGCGATGGTCGTTGTGCTGACTGCGCCCAGACCGACGAGAAGAATCCCCAGCTTGCCCCGCGCCGGAGCAATGTCGACGGGAACTGGCATGAGGGACAAACTATATCATCTGGTCATGTGGTCATCTGGTCGTCTAGCCATGCGGCGTGTGGTCATTTGGCGAGCCGCGTCGGCGGCGGGTAACGGCCGGCGTGGTATTCCAGCAGGTTCGCGGGAATCTTGACGAGGAATGCATCGAGGCGATCGCCACCCATGTTGCTGGTCCAGATGAAATACGATCCCGACACGTCCAGATTGCCTTTGGGCCGCTGCGAATAGTCGTCGCCGACGACGTCGCGCCCGCCGAGCGCATCGAGATCGGTCATCACCTGGGCCACGACGAGCACGTCGAGCGATCCATCGGGGTTCCGATTCGGATTGAGCGGGAAGCAGACGATCTCGTCCGCCATGTCGGACACGCGGCTCGCGTTGCTGCCGCAGGCGTATTGCGTTTCGGGCGCGCCCGGTCGGGCGTTGCCGTGAGCCAGGTGGTTGGCGGCAGCGATGTCCCACCGTTTGTTGAAGTGGACGTCGGGTCCGATCGGCCGCTCCGTGCTCGTCACCGGAAACTTCAGCAGGATGGTCGCGTTCGGCTGCGGATTCCAGTTGTCGGCGCCGATGGCGTAGCCGTAGCCCATGTCCAAATGGCCGAGCGCGCCCTGCACGTCGTCGATGATCGTGATCGCGCCCGTTCCAAGGTTCACCACCCGATTGTTCACGGACCCTGACGAGGTGACCTCGAGGAGCATCAGCCAGTTCCCCGACTTGTCGACGTGGCACTCATCGAGAAACTGTCCCGGGCTGGGCGCGTAGAACTCAAAGCGCTTGACGTCGCTGCGATAGACGACGCAGCCCAGGCGCGAGAAGTTCACATCCTGAACCGTCGCCGAGTGCACGCTGTCGTCGTCGCTGGAGTGCGGCTGAAAGATGTACGCCGCCGCCGTCGGACACACGCTGGGACGACTGCACTGCGTGAGATCGAGCGCAGGTTTCGATTCCGCCTGGCGGGTGATCACGTTGTAACGCCAGAGCTTCGAGCTTCCGACCAGATACACGTATAGCGTGGTCGCCTTGCTCGCGCTGAAGTACCAGCCCTCGCCCGTGCTGTTGCTGTACGGGCTCGACGCATCGAACAATGGTCCGCGGTTCTGCACCTCATCAGTGATCTTGTTGTAGGCGACGAGACTCGGTCCCGCGCCGCCGTGATTGCGATCCATGCCGAGCAGGATCAGCATCTCGTTGCTGCCCGCGTGGTTGTTGATGTTGCGCCAGTACGAATAGCCGATGTACCAGAGGCAGTCCTGTCCTGCGCAATCGGTCGCATTCGTGAGGCGAATCCCCTTCGTGTGGTACGGCGCCGGGAACGTAAAGGCGCCGCGGGCCCCGTTGGCCGGCAGGAAACTCTCGATCTGCGCGTGCGTGAACCGCGCACGCAACGCCGGCGAACCGGCTTTTTCGACGAAGCCACCTGTGGACGGCGGCGGATCGGCGATGCCGATTCGCGCGTTGTGAACGGTCGTGCCGAGGCTGCCGAGCGACACGTCGAGCAGGAGCGGATACTGAGGCACCGCCGTCTGACTTTCGCGGAGGAGCGCGCCGTTCCGGCTGTATTGAATTTTCCCGCCGACCACCGCGACGCGGAAGACGTCGCCGGCGTTGTAGGGCGTGTCGCCGCCCGATTGATACACACCGTTCTCGAGCACGTCAGCCCACCCGGCGCCGTTGAATCGCCAGGCGAAGTCGATATCGACGATGGTCGTGCTGTCGTCGCCGTGGCTCAGTCCGCCAACCCAGAACGTGTCAGCTTCGCCGACGGTGAACTCGACGAAACCATCGCCCTGGCTGATCGCCGGCTGCGAGCTCGCTCCCGCATCCTCACACCCATCGCAGCCGCTGGTTTTCTGCAACCAGTTGCCGGGGGCCGTCGCGTTGACGATCTTGCCGGTGGCCGTCGCGTTGACGATATTGGTCCAGGTCACCGCCTGGTCCGACGCGCGCGCTGCGACGATGGCCAGCGCCACTCCGATCGACACGGCAGCCGCGCGCACTGTGCACCCGATCGGCGTGGTGACGTGTCTTAGCATGTGCTGGTTCCTTGGCCGTTCGACGTTCGCAGGATTAATGCCAGACCTGACCTAGACTGATGAGCATGTTCCTGAAACGTCAGGACCCGTTTGGCCTCATCGTTGGCATGACCGGTGTGAAGCTCGGCGACCGACTGCTGCAGGTGGGATGTGCACACGGCGGTCGCCTGGGCGCAATTGCCGCAAAAGTCGGACTGTCTGGACGCGCGGCTGCAGTGGTTCCGGATGAGGATTCGGCAAACCGGGCGCTCAAGGGTGCGTCCAACGCAGGCGTCCTGGTTGAAGTTGAGGTCGGCCCCCCTACGCAGCTCACGTTCGATGCTGATAGCTTCGATCTCGCTGTCGTTGATGAGACGGCTGGGTTGCTGAGCGCTCTCAAAAACGAGGATTGCAACACCGCAGTTCGTGAGCTGCTGCGGGTACTGCGTCCTGGCGGAAGGGCGATGCTCATCGGCGCGGCGCCGCGAAGTGGGTTGAACAAGCTGTTCGGCGGCAGTCAAACCGGCCCATCACTCGTGGCGTCCGGGGCCGCGAACACCGTGCTCGAGAATCAGGGATTCAAGCTGGTCCGGACACTCGCGGAACGCGATGGGCTGGTCTTCGTTGAGGGTGTGAAACCTCGACATGGCTAATGGCTGAAGGCTGATGGCACATGGTGGATGGTAAATGGGTCATCGACCATCCACGATCAGCCATTAGCCATTAGCCATCAGCCATGTCAGCGAAAGCAGGTGAGGTGTCGCCCGCCGTCAATTGGTATCGTCTCACCGGTCATCCAGCCCGCCCGATCCGAGGCGAGATACAGAATCAGCGACGCGATCTCCTCAGGGTTGCCCGGCCGGCCAATCGGATGCGTGGTCTTCGAGCGCTCGAGAAACGCCTCGTATTGCGTCTCCTCCATGCCCGAGCGCCGATGAAGATTGGTCACGGTGACGCCCGGATTGACGGCGTTCACCCTGACACCAATCGGCGCCAGCTCGATCGCCGCGCATCGCGTCAAGTGGTCGACGCCAGCCTTGCTGACGTTGTAGGCGAGCACGCCGGCAAACGATCGCAGACCGTTGACGCTCGAGACGTTGACGATCGCACCCTTCCGCGCCGCGAGATGCGGCGAGGCGGCGCGCATCAACCGGAACGGCGCGCGCAGATTGATCGCCATCATCGAATCCCATACCTCGTCGGTCGTGGCTTCGAGTCCGCCGGTCGCAATAATGCCGGCGGCGTTGACCAGCACGTCGAGCCCTCCAAACGTCTCCACCGCGCGTCCGACGATGACGGCCGGCGCGTCGGCGGACGTGACGTCCATCCGGCATGCGACCGCGTGCCCGCCCGCGGCTGACACGGCGTCGACGACCTCGATCAGCGCCGCGTCGTTGCGGCCGACGAGGACCGACCGGGCGCCTTCACGCCCGAACGCCTCCGCCGTCGCGCGGCCGATGCCGCTCGTAGCGCCCGTAACGATGACCACCTTGTCGCGAAATGACATGGCGCAGAGTGTACCTGTACCGGCGACGGGGATGTCCCCTCTACGGCACAGCCCAGCTTGATAGCCCTCGAAGTTTCAAGCCAAAACGGCGGAAAATGAAGGGCAAGCCTTTTGCCTCGGAAGCGCACGAACCATGGTGTCTGACAAGGACGTCTATTCGCCGCGGGAGATCGCGCTGGCCGCGGGCGTTTCCGAGCTCCAGGTGCTCGAAGCGCTCGGCAAGCAGGCCGGAGACCCGCCGCAGTACCTCCTGCACGACGATGCGGTGCGCATTGGCCGCACCCTGGCGAAAGTGGGCCGCACCCCGTTTTCCGCCGCGCTTCCCTTTTCGAAGGGGATGAAACCGCTCTTCGCCGAGCGTCTGGCGTGGTCGGGCACGATTCACGGGGCATTCGTCGCGACCTTCCTCGTCATCGCGACGTCGAATCTCGCGCCGCGTGCGGCAACGATCAAGACCGACGACCATCCGGCCGATCCGATGCGGCTCGTGTTTCTGAACCTGCCCGGTCCGGGCGGCGGTGGCGGTGGCGGCGGCTTGCAGCAGCGGCCCAAGCCGCCGAAGGCGATGCGCGAGGGAAAGCGGTCATTGAGCAGTCCCATCCCGGTGCGCCGCGAGCCGAAGCGGATCGAGCCGGTGCCGACTCCACCGCCTGAACCGAAGCCCGAACCTCCGCTCAAAGCTGAGCAACTGCCTGTGGTTGTCGCGCCGATCATCATGGCGCCGGCCGATACGCGCGACCGCATCGGCGTGCTCGAACAGACGACAGTGCAGAACGACAGTCATGGCCCCGGCAAAGGCGGCGGCGCGGGCACGGGAACCGGTACAGGCCTCGGCCCAGGCGACGGCAGCGGCGTCGGACCCGGCTCGGGCGGTGGAACCGGCGGCGGCCCGTATCGTCCGGGCAGCGGGATCGAAGCGCCGCGGCTCCTGAGAGAAGTGCGCGCCGACTACACCGAGGACGCCCGCCAGCGCGGCATCGCCGGCGACGTCGTGCTCGAGATCGTGGTGCGGCGCGATGGATCGGTCGGCGACATCCGAATTCTTCAGGGTCTGCCGTCCGGGCTGAACGATCGAGCGGTTCAGGCCGTCCGGCAGTGGCGGTTTGCCCCCGCCCGCCGTCAAGGCGCGCCGGTCGATGTGATTGTGGAAGTATCCGTGGAGTTCAAACTGCGATGATCCTGCTTTCCTACCTCACGTTCGTCTCTGTGCTCGTCGCCCTCGCGATGAGTACGATTGCGTGGCGGATGGCCGCCGAGGAACGCCGGCGGTCGAGCGCGCGCGTCGCCGCGCTCGCGGCTGACATTCACGACGGCGACTTCGATCTCCGGTCCGCGGCGCCTGAACCCGAGCACGGGTCCGCCCCGGCAGCTGGCCTGTTCGCCATCGCGCAGCCGGCGCAATCCGGATCGCGTTGGGCCACCGTCATCGCCTGCGGCGTCACCATCGTCGGCAGCCTCGCAACCGTCGGCTTGTTGCTGGGGAGCGGATCGCATTCGGCCAAGTCCGCGCCGGTCCAGAGCCAAACGACGCCGGCGGGCCTGGCCAGTCCCGTTCCGCTCGAGCTGCTCGCGCTCGGACACGATCGCACGGGCAACGACCTGACCGTCCGCGGCGTGATTCGAAATCCTTCGTCCGGAGTAGCTGTCGATAGGTTGACGGCGGTAGTATTTCTATTCAATCGTGAGGGCGGCTTCCTGACGAGCGGCCGCGCTACTGTCGAGTCGCCGGCCCTGGTTCCCGGCGGCGAATCGCGATTCGTGGTGACGGTTCCATCGGCGGCGGACGTCGGGCGGTATCGCGTGAGTTTTCGAACAGACGATCGCGTCGTGCCTCATGTCGACCGGCGCGAGCCGGCGCTCGCAAGAAGGTAACCCATGCGTGCCAGATTCAGCCTTGCGCTGTGCGCCGCGGCGATTGCCGCGCTGACCGTGGCGTCGGTCCAGGGGCAAACGCAAAGCGGACAGCCGCCCGCCGGCGGCGGCGAGCAGACGTTCAAGTTCAAGAGCGGCGTCGAACTGGTCAACGTCACCGCAACGGTCACGGACGCCAACGGTCGATTCGTCTCCGGTCTGCGGCAGGAAGACTTTCTCGTCTACGAGGACAACGAGCCGCAGCAGGTCACACATTTCAGCTCGGAGCGCGTACCGGTCAGCCTCGGCATCACGCTCGACACGAGCTCGAGCATGATGGGCGAAAAGATCGAATCCGCGCGGAGCGCGCTCGATCGCTTTCTCTACGACCTCCTGGATCCCCAGGACGAGATCTTCCTGCAGCAATTCAGCAACGATCCCGTGTTGCTCCAGGGGTGGACCACCGATCGCCGCCTGTTGTCGCGTGCGCTGGGGCGGCTGACGCCGCACGGCGGCACGGCGATGTACGACGCGGTGGCCGACGCGGTGCCGCTGGTGCTGCGCGGGCAGTTCCGGAAGAAAGCGCTCGTCGTGATCTCCGACGGCAACGACACCTCGAGCACGACGCGCATCAGGGACGTACAGCAACTCATTCGCGAGAGCGAGGCGCTGGTCTACGCGGTCGGCATCGATTGCAGCGGAGGGGTTCCTTCGCGGCGGCGCAGCGGCATCTTCGAGCAGCGGCGCCCGCCGATTCCGATTCCGTTCCCCTTCCCGATGCCGGGAGGCCGTGGCGGGCGGCCGAGGCCGACGCCCCAGCCGCCCAGCCAGCCTGGCTGGTCGTCGCCCTGCTCCGATCCGGTGAACGTCGCCGCGCTGCGAGACATGACCGACGACAGCGGAGGACGGACCGAAATCATCCGTGAAGCGCGTGATCTCGATCCAGCGACCGCCAACATCGCCGACGAGTTGAGCAAGCAGTACTTCCTGGGCTACCCGTCGCCGGGCAACAAAGACGGCCGCTGGCACGCGATCAAAGTGGAAGTGCGCAACAAGAACTACCGCGTGCGCGCGCGGCGCGGATACATCGCCAGCTAAGAACGATTCGAGGTTCGACGTTCTAGGTTCTGCGTTCGAAACTACGTCGAACCACGACGAACCCCGAACGACGAACGTCGAACGTCGAACGTCGCGATCTCAGTACAATGCGGCGTGCCCCTGCTGGCCACGTCGCTGGGACTCAGCCTCCTCGGTAGCTGCGGGGGTCTCCTCGTCGCTTCGTCGCTCATATTTTTTCCGGTCCAGGCGAGAGCGAAGCTCGTGCCGTGGCTCGTCAGCTACGCGGTTGGCGCGCTGCTGGGTGTCGCGCTTCTCGCGCTGCTGCCCGAAGCCCTGGGGATGCTGGCGCCGGGCCCTGTGTTCGGCACCCTCCTCGCCGGCATCCTGCTGTTCTTCACGCTCGAAAAGCTCGTGTTGCTGCGCCACTGCCACACCGACGAGTGCAAAGTCCACGGTGCCACGGCGCCGCTCGTGTTCATCGGAGACGCGTTTCACAACTTCATCGACGGCGCGATCATCTGCACCGCGGTCTTGACGTCGGTTCCGCTCGGCATCAACACGGCCATTGCGGTTGCCGCGCATGAGATTCCGCAGGAGGTTGGCGACGTCGCCATCCTGCTCGCGGCTGGCTACAGCCGCGGGCGCGCGCTGATGCTCAACGTGGTGTCGGGACTCTCGGGTCTCGTCGGCGCCGGCGTCGCGTTCGTCGCCGTGGACGTGATTCCGGGCATCCGACCGTTCGTCCTCGCGCTGTCGGCGGCAAGCCTGCTCTACATCGCGATGTCGGACCTCATCCCGGATCTGCATCGCGGCGAAGTCGGCGCCAACGCCGCGCGGCAGGTCGTGCTCATCGCTGCGGGCATCGGCACCATCGTCCTGTTCGAGCGCCTGCTGGGCTGACCCCGGTCCTCTGTCCCCGCACCAGGACACGCGACCCGACCATGAACTGTAAGTAGTTATTTATCAACAAATTAAAAGGACGAGCCCGTGGCATCCGACTTGCGATTTCGAGCGTAGCCACAAGAGGAGGCTATATGCTCAAGACCATCATGACAGGCGCTGCGGCGCTCATGCTCGCCACAACGCTCAGCGCAGCTTCGGACACGCTCGACCGCAAGGACTTTCAGCTCGCCAAGGACATCGCGACCAGCGTCGATCGCTACACGCAGTTCACCATCTTCGACGACATCAACGCGTACGTGAAGGATGGCGTCGTCACGTTGAGCGGCAAGGTCACGATGCCGTACAAACGCAACGACATCGCGAAGCGCGTCGCCAAAATCGACGGCGTCCGCGAGGTGCGCGACGAGATCACCGTGCTTCCGGTGTCGCAGTTCGACGACGAGTTGCGCTATCGCATCGCGCGGTCGATCTACGGCAACTCGAACTTCTGGAACTACGCGATCATGCCCAACCCGCCGATTCACATCGTCGTCGAGAACGGACGGGTCACGCTGACCGGCGTGGTCGCCAGCAACGTGGACCGGATGCTGGCCCAATCGCTCGCCACGCAGTTTGGCGCGCTGTCGGTCAGGAACGCCCTGAAAACGGACGCTGAAGTACGCAATGCCGCAGCGAAATCCGAGTGAACTGACCGTCAATCTGCAGACCGGCGCCGATACCACGGCGCTGGTCTACCCCGCAGGCAGTCCGTCGATCGGCGCCACGTTGATTCTCGGACACGGCGCCGGGGCGGGCCAGCAGAGCACCTTCATGGTCGAGTTCGCCCGCGCGTTGTCGGGTCTGGGACTCGATCTCGTCACCTTCAACTTCCTCTACATCGAGCAGGGCCGCCGGATTCCGGATCGCGGACCCGTGCTGGAAGCGTGTTATCAATCGGTCATCCACGCTGTGCGGGCGCGCGTCGCCAGCGCCGGCCGATTTCTGTTCATCGGCGGCAAGTCGATGGGCGGCCGCATCGCCACGCAAGTCGCCGCGGCCGATCCGTCGTTGCCGGTGACGGGTCTGGTCCTGCTCGGCTATCCGCTGCATCCGCCGGGCAAGCTGACGGAGCGTCGAGACAAACATCTGCCGGCGATCGGCCGGCCGATGCTGTTCGTGCAGGGTGCTCGCGATGCGTTCGGCACGCCTTCGCAGCTGACGCCGATCGTCAGCGCGCTGCAACCCGCGTCGACGATTCGCGTCGTGGACGACGGCGACCATTCGTTCAAGCTGCCGCGGAAGGATCCGGCTGCCCAGATCGGCGTGTTCGCGAACATTCAGCAGGACATCGTCAACTGGGTGCGGGCAATGGTCGGCAGCCCGCGGTGAATCGGGTAATCGGGTAATCGGGTAATTGATTGGCCCATTGAGCAATTCAATTACCCGATTACCAAATTACCCGATTACCAGATTCGAAGCTCCATGACATCGGCATCGCGCCTGAACTGGTGGCGGCGATACAGTGTCACGCTCCGCTCGGACGGCCACAACACGATGCGATCCACGGCGGTGGCGCGAGCCCACTCGAGCACGGTTTCGAGCAGCGCCGTCCCCACGCCGCCGCGGGCGGACGGCTGCACGTAGAGGTTCGAGAGGTATGCGTGCCGGTCGCGCTCGCCGATCGGATTCGGCACCTTGTGAATGAGGTTGACCCAGACCTGACCGATGATGCGATCGCCGTCGAGCGCGACCCAGGCGCGCCAGGCTTGCCCTGCGAGCTCGCGAGCCATCCAGACAGTGCAGCGACTCACGAACGTCTCCCGAGTTTCAACCGGCGTGTCGCGGCCGGCCCGGAATTCCCATCGAAGCTCGGCCAGCGCCCGCGCATCGTCTGGCGTGGCCGGCCGAATGCTGGCCGCGCCGCTCACGCACGAAGCCCGCGAAGAAATCCGTCCGCGGCGGCGATGACGTCCGCTGACCATTCATGGCCCCCGTCGAATTCGAGCGGCTGGACGCGCACGTTCGCCTCGCGGAGCCGGCGCAGATCGTCCTGGAACTTCGCCGGCGAATACCACTCGTCACGCACACCCCGGCAGAGAAGTACCGATCCAACTTTCGCCAGCGCAGGCGCCTCGATCTCCGGCGGCACGTCGCCGCATGCCGCGATGACGCCGGCAACTGGACGGCTCGAGGCCGCGGCGGCTCGAAACGTCATCGCCACACCCTGCGAGAATCCCGAAAAGACAATGTGCGGGAAGGGCCGCTCCTGCCAAATCTTCTCGACCACTGCCGACACGTAGGCCAGGTTGTCGGCAATTGCCAGCTCACGGTCCTGGCGCGTCATCCAGCTCGCGATCACTTCGTTCGTGCGGCGGTGATAGAAGCGATGCAATCCCTGCACGGAGGCGATCAGCCACTCGGTGGCGGAGGGAATCGCGCGGAGACGCTCCATTTGCGAGTCGGCATCCTCGCCGTATCCGTGAAAGCCCACGAGGATCGGCGCCTCGCGCGCCGCCGCCGGCGGCGCAATCAGGTACCGCCCATGCGTTGTCGTGGCAATGGTCTGCTCAGGTACGTTGCTCATCACCAGATGACCTTGACGGCGCCCGACCCGCGAATGTCGGCGTCGCGTGTGATTAGGGGGAGCTCGACGCTGCGCGCGGCGGCGCAAATCAGCGCGTCGAACGGATCCCGGTTGAATCGAAGTTCGTCGGCCAGGAAGATCTGCTCGGGTGTCACATCGAGCGGCTGATACGACGGGTTGCTGAAGAGATCCTCGAAGAAGGCGCGGACGGTGCGCCGCAGATTGATGCGCGCGACGCGCGCCAGCAGGCTGCACTCCCAGATGGCCGCTCCGGGCACGTACAGGATGGCGTCGCGCCGCTCGCATCGCTCGAAAAACGCCGCCGCTTTGGGCCCGAGCTTGCCGCCGCCGGCGGCGTGAAACACGAGCGCATGCGTATCCGTCACCGCCGCTTGCGAATCAGCCACGGCGCTTCTTCCCAGAGCGCGACCGCTTCGCGCCGTCCTCAGGCATCGTTTCCTTCACCATGAGCGGCCGGCCCAGCGACGACTCGAACACGTACCGCACGGCCTCGTCCGCCCGCTCCAGGAGCGGATCGCCGGGATCGATGTCGATGGTCCCGACGACGGACCGCGAAGGGCCGACGTCGCCGGACTGACGCGCCGCAGTCACGAGCCGATCCAGCAACTCGCTGACGCTCCGCAAACCGGTCGCTCCCGCCCGGCCCTTCAGCCACGTCACATTGTCGGCGGCCAGCGTCACCGAGATTGCCTGCTTGCTCATATGTTTATCGTATATCATATCAGCCTATGAAGCCAGCAGATATCTACCCCGTCTCGTCTGCTGAGCAAGCCCAGTCCCCTCTCGATCTGTTCCTCATCTTCGTCGGCGCCAATGTGGTCGCCACTACGTTTCAGGTTGGCGCCAGCCTAGCCTCATCGTTCTCCATCAGCGCGTCTGTGGCGCTCGTGGTTGCTGGAAGCGTGGCTGGCGCGGCGTTCGTCGCTGCGCTCGCGCCGCTCGGGTCGCGTCTCGGCGTCCCGTCAATCATTGCCACCCGTCCGGCACTGGGGATGCACGGCGCCGCCATTGTCGCCGCGCTCCTCTACGGATCGAACTTCGCGTGGATTGCGCTGAACAACGTCATCGCGGCGTCTGCCTGCGCCCGCGCCATGGGCGGCTCGGAAGCCGCGTGGGCCATTGCACTCGGCCTTGTCGCAACCCTCGTCGTCTCGAGCGGGCCGCGCGCCGTGGCCCTCGCCGATCGCATCGCGGTCCCACTGCTGGTCGGTCTGGGCGTCATGTTGACGATCGCGAGCCTGCGTGGGCCGTCCACGGCGACCGCGCTGCCGGCGGCAACCCTCAGCTGGTCGCGCGGCCTCGACGTCGTGATCGGATACCAGGTGTCCTGGATCCTCATGTTCGCCGACTACTCACGGTACACGCGGTCGGCGCGCGGAAGTGCCGCCGCCGTCTTCATGGCGCTGGCGTCCACGAGCATCTGGCTCATGCCGCTTGGGACGATCGCCGCGCGGGCGGCTGGCTCGGACGAACCCGGCGCCATGTTCGCCGCCGTCGGCCTCGGCGCCGCGGGCGCGGTACTGCTGGCGCTGGCGACGATGACGACGAACTTTGTGAATATCTACATGTCGGCGCTGGCGTGGAAGAGCCTGGTGCCAGGGACGCGCGACTCGTCCGCCGTGTGGTTCATCGGTATCGTCGGCGCGGCGCTCAGCGCGGTGCCCGCCGTGTGGCTGCAGCAATACGCCAACTTCATGATGATTCTTGGCGCCGCGCTCGTTCCGGTCGGCGGCGTGCTGATTGCCCACTATTACCTGGCCCGCGTCAGCCCGGCGCCGGGTTCACCGCCGTTCACCGACGCGTTGTACGATGCGTCCGGTCCGTTTCGCGGCGCGTCTCTTGCCGGATTGACGGCGTGGGGAGCCGGCGCGGCCGCATACTTTGCCGCCGGCGCAATCGGCGGAACACTGCCCGCGTTCGCGATGTCGGTGATCGTTTACGTCGTGCTGCGACCACGATTTCAAAAGCGCTCGTCCTGAGCTTGTCGACCAGCCTCCGCGCTTCGCGCTACGGCGGTCCGCCGTAGCTTCAGCGTAGGCGGAAGGGCGAGCAAACGGCTCGTGGTTCGACAGGCTCACCACGAGCGAGTCAGAGCGATATATGAAACGCCTCGTGTTTGTGCTGTGTCTCACCCTGATCGCTGCCGCGGGCCCTCGCGCGCAGATGAACACGCGCGTCGTCATGCTCGGCACCGGGACGCCGAACGCGGACCCGGAGCGGTTCGGTCCGGCTGTCGCCGTTGTCGTCGGCGAAACCAGTTACCTTGTCGACTTCGGCGTCGGCGTCGTGCGGCGCGCGGCGGCAGCGGAACGTTCCGGCATCCGCGCGCTCGGCGTCACGCGGCTGTCGCGGGCGTTCGCGACCCATTTGCACTCGGACCACACGCTCGGCCTCGCCGATCTGATTCTCAGCCCCTGGGTGCTGGAGCGCGAGACTCCGCTCGAAGTGTACGGCCCGCGCGGCCTGCGCTCGATGGCGAACCACCTGGTGGCGGCGTATGGCGAGGACGTTCGCGTCCGGACAACTGGTGGCGAGCCCAAACACAAATACGATCCGCGAATCGTCAACGTCCGGGAAATTGTTCCCGGCACGGTGTACCGCGACGAGCGCGTCACCGTCACCGCGTTCGCGGTGCCCCATGGCGTCTCGCAGGCATTCGGGTACCGCTTCCAGACAGCGGATCGAACGATCGTTATTTCAGGAGACACCGGCGCCGATTCGCGCATCGAAGAGCAATGCCGCGGCTGCGACGTGCTGGTTCACGAGGTGTACTCGGAAGCCGGCTTGCCGAGCCGCCCGCCGGCCTGGCAGGCGTATCACAAGCGCTATCACACGTCCTCGCGTCAGCTAGGCGCGATTGCGGCGCGGGCGAAGCCGGCGCTGCTCGTGCTCTATCACCAGTTGATGTGGACGTCGAACGAAGAAGAGTTGTTGAAAGAAGTCCGATCCGCGTACGACGGCAAGGTCGTGTCCGCACACGACCTCGACGTCTACTAGCTACTCCGCGCGGAGGCCTTGCAGCGGATCGAGAGCCGCCGCACGCCGGGCAGGCAACACGCAGGCGCCGATCGCGGTCACGACCGCGACACCGAGCGCGAGCGCGAACGCCAGGACGTCACCCGACGACACACCGTACAACAAGCTCGAGAGCGTCCGCCCCAGTGCAAGCGCGCCCGCGACGCCAATCGCCGCGCCCACCAGCGTCAGCGTCAGCCCTTGTCGAACGACGAGCCACACCACGTCGCGCGGGCGCGCGCCGAGCGCCATCCGCACGCTGAGCTCCTGCTGGCGCTGGCTGACGGCGTAGGAGAGGGTGCCGTAGATGCCGAGCGCCGCGAGCCCCAGCGCCAGCGCGGCAAAGAGCCCCATCAGCATCATCAACGCGCGCGGCCGATCCGTGGCGTCGGCAATCAGACGATCGAGCGGCCTCGCCGGCGACAGCGGCAGATTCGGATCGAGCCGCTGCACCGACGTGCGCACGGCGCCGACGAGCGCCGCAGGATCGTTCCCTTGCACGGCCAGCGTAAAGCCGCGGAACGAGAACTGCCGGTAGGTGAAGTAGACCGCGGGCTCCGGCGGCTGCGTCAACGAGGCGTTCTTCACGTTCGCTACGACGCCGATGATCTGGTACTTCGTCGTGGGCGGCATCAGGACCGCTCCCATGGGACCGATGTAGCGGACGGACGTCGTGATCTGCTGGCCGACGGGATCCTGATTCGGCCATTCGCGGCGCGCGAGCGCCTCGTTGATGATCACCACGCCCTGCGAGTCGACGGTGTCGTGCGGCTCGAAGAAGCGGCCTCTCTGGAGCCTCACGCCGATCACCTTGAAGTAGTGTTCGTCGACGCTCTGATGTTGCGCCATCGGCGCATCGCCCGCCGCCGGCCGCGGACGCCCCTGAATCAGAAATGGCAGACGCCACGCGGCTTCGAGCGGGAGGAAGTTCGCAAGTCCGGCGTCGACAACGCCCGGCTGGGATCGCAACGCGGTCAACAGCTGATCGTAGAAGTCGGCGATCTTCTTGAAATCGCGATAGCTGTTCGGCAGGTCCAGGCTGACCGTCATGACGCGGCTGGGACGGAAGCCGGGATCCTGCTGGACCAGTTGCTGAAAGCTGCGGCCCAGCAGAACAGCGCCTACGAGGAGGACCACTGCCAGCGCGACTTCGGCCGCAACCAGCAGGCTTCTCGCCCGACGACGCGTCCCCGAGCCGTCGCCGCCGCGGCCCGATTCCTTGAGCGGCCGCTGCATGTCGCCACGCGCCATCAACATCGCGGGGACGACGCCAAACGCGATCGAGGTCAGCGTGGCCGCGGCAATTGCAAAGAACAGGAGGCGTGCGTCGAGACCGATGGACGCGCCGTCGAGGCGCGGCACCGGAACCGGCGATGCGGCGACAAGCGCGCGCACGCCGACGACGGCCAGCGCAACGCCGAACGCTGTCCCCGTGAGCGCCAGCAGAATGCTCTCGGTAAGGAACTGCCGGATCAAGCGTCCGCGACTGGCGCCAATCGCCGCGCGCACGGCGACCTCGCGCTCGCGGACGGTCGCGCGCGCGAGCAGCAGGCTCGCCACGTTCGTGCAGGTGATGAGCAGCAGAAACGCGGCGGCGCCGAACAACGCAAAGAGCGCCGGTCGGAAATACCCTTCAACTTCATGCGCCAGGGGCACGGCGCGAGCGCCCCACTCGCCGTTGGTGGCTTTGAACTCGGCGCCCAGGCGCGTCGTGAGCGCACGCAACTCGCCGCTGACGCGCTCGGCGGACACACCGGGTTTGAGCCTGAAGAGCGATTCGACGAAATGCGCGCCGCGGCTGTGCTGCATGAAGTCCCATTGCAGCCGCTGCCAGACGTCAGTGTTGTTTGGATAGTTGAAACCCGGCGGCATCACGCCGGCAACGGTGTACGGCGCATCGCTGAGCACGATGGGCTTGCCGATGATCGACGAATCGCCGTTGAAGCGCTCTCGCCACAGCCGGTGGCTGATCACGGCGATGCGATCGCGCGAATAGAACACCGCCGCCGGAAATCCCGCGCCGAGGATCGGCTGGACGCCGATGACCGAGAAGAAGTTGCCGCTCGCCTCGACCGTGTTCACGCGCAGCGGATCCTTCCCGGGCTCCGTGATGTTGATCTGCGGATACCACCAGCCGGCGCCGTCCTCGAACACCTGGTTCAGATTGCGATAGTCGTGGAACGTGACCGGCGAAAGGCGCTCGTGAATCAGCGCCTTGCCCGGATTCGTGTCCCAGACCATGACCAGCCGATCCGGCTCGGGATATGGCAGCGGCCTCAGGACGACGCGATCGAGCAGCGTGAAGACGGCGGTCGTCGCCCCGACGCCGAGCGCCAGCGCGAGGATAGCCGAGGCCGTGAATCCGGGGCTGCGCCGCAACAGACGAAGGCCGAACCGAATGTCCTGAAGGAGGCGATCCATACGATCGCGTTAGACGGCCGGGGGGAGTGAATCGTTGAAGGGGCCTGCCAGCGGCTGTTTGGCGATCAGGTAATCGTCCACAATCCGGCCACCTACGAGATGTTCCTGAATGATTCGCTCGAGCACGGGCGGATCGCATTCACCGTACCAGCAACCCTCGGGATAGACGACGGCGATCGGGCCGCCTTCGCAGATGCGAAGGCAGTTCGCCTTCGAGCGCAGGATCCCACCCTGCTCGGACAGCCTCAGCTCCTTGAGTCGATGCTTCAGAAACTCCCACGCGGCGAGCCCGCGTTCCTTCTCGCAGCATTTCGGTTTGGTCTGATCGCAGCACAAAAAGATGTGCCGACGCGCGACCGGCACGCCAATGCAGGCGGCGACGGCGCGCTGGGATTCCCTGGTGTCAGACGTGTCAGAGGGGTCAGACACCGAATTTCTCTGGATCCCAGGTCAGACCGAGCTCGCCGGGCGGCGCAATGTAGCCAACCAGCGCCGAGGCGGCGACAACCGCGGGGCTGGCGAGGTAGCCTTCGCCGCCGAGGCCCATGCGGTTCTGCCAGTTCCGATTGAACGACGTGATCGCGCGCTCGCCGGCGCGCAGCGCGTCAGGGCCTTGACCAAAGCATGGACCGCACCACGACCGGCGGATCTCGCCGCCGACGGATCGAAACACGTCCGCGATCGATTCGCCGTCGAGCCGCGGATCGGGGCGTTCGATCTGGCGGGCGACGCCACCCGACCCCGGGAAGATCACGAACGGTTTCGCGGAGCGCGACGCGCCTTGTCTCCGAGCGCCGTTGATGACCAGCGCCGCGGTCAGGAGATCGTCATAGCTGCCGTTGGTGCATGACCCGATCATCGCTTTGTCGAACGGCAGCCGCTCGCGCGCGACGTCTTCGGCCGCGAAGGCGTTGCCGGGGCTGAACGGCTTCGCGACCATCGGCGCCACGCCGGCGAGATCAATCGTCTCATCCAGCTCGTAGGTGGCGTCGGCGCCCGGCGCAATCGGCGGATACGGCAGCCCGGTGATGCCTTTCGTCCGATACCACGCGGCCGTGATGGCGTCCGCCGCGAAGATGCCGTTCATCGCTTCGGCCTCAGCCATCATGTTGGCGATCGTGTTGCGGTAGGCGATCGGCAACTGCTGGTTCGCATCGACCAGCTCGACGGACATCCCCTGCGCCTGCCTGGCACCCCAGCGCCGCAGCAGCTCGAGCACGATGTCCTTGCCGCTCACCCACGGCTGCAGCGACCCGGCAAACACGACGCGGCGCGCCTTGGGCACCGTGAAATAGATGTAGCCGGTCGACCAGCCGAACCCGAGCGTCGTCGATCCGACGCCGATGCCGACAGCGCCGTAGGCGCCATACGCGCGGCTGTGCGAATCGGCGCCGGGAATGAACTGGCCGGGGACCACGAGCCCCTGCTCGGGAAAGTAGAAATGGAAGATGCCGTCGCCTGGAGTCGCGTAGAACGGCCGCTCGATCCCGTGCAGCTGAGCGAACTGCTGCCCGATCGCCGTCTGCTTGTCATCGTCGGCCTTGCCCGTGAAGACGAAGTGATCGTTGGCGATCGCGGCCTGACGCGGAAAAATCGTCTGTCCACCCGTGATCTGGTTGAACGTGTGGATGGCGAACGGTGCGGTTCCGTCAGACGCAGGCAGGAGATCGGCGTAGACGCGCAGCGTGGCGCCCGGAGTGACGTCCGCGTCCTTGTCCACGCGATGCGCCCATACGATCTGTTCGGTCGACGTCATCCGCCGCGCGCGGTCCTGGTCGGGCCATTCGATTCTCGGCGCGGTGGCGACCGACGACCTCAACTCGCGGCGCCCTGCGCCGAAGATGCCGCCCGTGCTGCGAATCTCGTCTTCCTTCGGCGTGAGCGGCACCGGAACGTACGTCTTGCCCTGCGTCTGGTTGGTCAGCACGCGAGCGTCCGGATCGAACGTAAACGCGTCGCCATCGCGCGCATCGGCGACCGCTTCGGGGCTCTGCACCACCTGAAGGCCCAGGTTGAGCGCGTTGCGCCGGAAGATGTCGCCCATGTTGTGGCCGCAGACGATCACCATCTCCAGCCCCGCCTCGTCGGCAATCGCCTTGAGCCCGGCCGGGCTCATCTCGCGCGACGATCCGATGGCGAAGCGATCGCCGGCGATGACGAAGGTCTCTCCGCGGTGCACGCGCGCGCGAAAATCGGGCATCAGATATCGAAACGCTCCCGCCTTCCAACGCTCGTCGAGTGTCTCGAGGCTCTCGGACACGCAGTCGGTTGCGGGCGTAATCTGATCCGTGTCGATCGCGTCCAGCTTTTTCGTCCGCGCGGGGGCCTTGGGATCCCAGAAAATCAGTGCGGTGCCACGAATCGTTCGCCGTGCGGCCCGTGGCTCACCAGATGAGCTCATGGCGTCAGGCGCCGGAATGGATTCCGCGGCAACGCCCGGCTTCAGGCGTGCGGGTTGGATTTTGTGCATCGGAACCCTCGAACCCGAGAACCCTCGAACCCGAGAACCTCTCTTACCATAGTAGCGTGAGCACTCTGCACATCACCAACGGCGACTGCGCCGCAGGAACGCTGCGGACGTTTCTCACCGATCGGGTGATGGTCACATGCGACGTGCTTCACGACGGTCCGGCGCCGCCTGTCGATGGCGACGCCTGGCACGACGTGCGCGCGCGATTTCTGGCGGGGGCGTTCGACGCGGCGTTCGACGATACGCGTGCGGGGCTCATGGCGTTCGATCGAACAGTGACCGAGAACGGCCGCTTCGACGAGATCGTGCTGTGGTTCGAGCACGATCTATTCGATCAGTTGTTGTTGATCAGAACGCTCGACCTGCTGGTCCGGCTAAAGCCGGACCCCACGTACCGTGTGGGCGATGGCGGAGCACCGTACGTGGGGTCCAGCACGAGCGGTGTGGGCGATATCAGCGAATCGTACGTGGGGTCCGGCTTTAGCCGGACCGACGTTTCGATGATCTGTATCGGCGACTTCCCTGGCGTCGATCGATTCATCGGTCTCGGTCAGCTCAACGCGGATCAGCTCGCCTCGTTGCTTCCGGATCGAAAGCGTGTCACCCCGGAACAGTTCGCGCTCGCGAGCAAGGCCTGGCAGGCGTTCCGCGCCGACGATCCGAGTGCATTGCACGCGCTGATGGTCCGGCTAAAGCCGGACCCCACGTACAACACGGGTGCTGATGACACGTTGCCGTTCCTGCACGGCGCCATTCATCGACTCTTCGAAGAGTATCCGTCGACGAGAAACGGCCTATCCAGATCTGCACATGCGACGCTGCATGCGCTCGACTCGGGCCCACTGGACGCCGGCGCGCTGTTCCCGGCGACTCAGGCCGACGAGCCGCGGCCTTTCATGGGTGATCTCGGCCACTTCGACATCGTTCGCGCGCTGGCGACGGCGCGAGTGCCGCTCGTCACAATCGACCCTCGACCAACCGCGCCCGACCTGCGCGGCCACACAGTATCCATTACCGACACCGGACGCAGCGTCCTGACCGGACGCGCCGACGCCGTGGCGCTCAACGGCATCGACGAATGGCGCGGAGGTGTGCACTTGTCGGGTATCGATCGCTCGCCGTGGCGGTGGGATCCGGAGCGCGAAACGTTGGTATCATGAAGTCGTCGCCCATGGCATTCAATCAACCCTCGTTGGAAGACTGCGCGTCGGAAGCCGTCACCCATGACGTGCGGGTCGAAGTCCAATCGAAGTTCGCTCCGGAATATTCGGAGCCCTTCCAGCAACAGTGGCGCTTTCTCTACACCATCCGGATCACCAACGAAGGGCACGAGCGCGTGCAGCTTCTGAGCCGCCATTGGATCATCACCGACGCCACCGGCCACGTCGAAGAGGTCGAGGGCGAAGGGGTCGTCGGTGAACAGCCGGTTCTCGGGCCCGGAGAGTCGTTTCAATACACGTCGTGGTGCAACCTGACGACCGCGTCAGGCGTCATGCGGGGCACCTACCAGATGATCTCGCGCAGCGGCGAACACTTCGACGTCGAGATCGCGCCCTTCGCGCTCAAAGAACCCTACACGGTCCACTAGCGACATCCAGGAACGCCAAGCCTACTTATTCTCAACGGACTTCGTGGGCTTTGCGTTCGTAACCGGCGATGGCATCGAGAAATGCCTGCCCGAAGTCGGCGGCCTTTTTCGCGCCGACACCGTAGATCTCGTGCAGATCGTTTAGCGTGCCCGGCCGGCGCACGGCCATGTCGCGCAGCGTGGTGTCGTGGAAGATCACGTACGGCGGCACGCCTCGCTCGCGCGCGAGCTGCAGCCGCACCGCGCGCAGCGCATCGAACAGCGCTGAATCGGCCGCTGTCGCGAACCCCTCGCGCGGCGCCGCTTTCGTCCGCTTCGCCGACGGCGGCTTGACCTCGCGAAACAGCAGACACGTGCCCTCGCCGCGCAGCAGCGCCGTGCCCGGCCGCCGTGAGCCGAAGCACGGGATAGGGATCGCCGTCACGCTGCAAGAGTCCGCCGCCGATCAGCTGTTCGACGTAGCCGCGAATCGCCGACGCCGGCTCGTCCCGCAGGAGCCCGAACGTCGACAGCGCCGCGTGTCCCGCGGCGACGACCTTCTCGGTCGCACGGCCCATCAGGACGTCGGTGACGTGCCCGAGGCCCCAGGTCTGCTTCACGCGCGCGACGCACGACAGGATTTTTCGCGCGAGGGTAATCGAATCCGCGACCGGGTCGAGCTCCTTCAAGCACCAGTCGCAGGCGGCGCAATCCTCACGATCGTACGGCTGGCCGAAGTACTCGACCAGCGTGCGGTGCCGGCACCGCGTCGACGCCGCGTAGCGCTCCATGTCGCGCAGCAGCGTTCTGGCGCTGTCGCTCCACTCGCCGTTCGACTCGAGCATCTGGCGCCACCGGACGAAATCGCCGCCGGAGTAGATCAGCACGCACTCCGCCGGCAGACCGTCGCGGCCAGCGCGCCCCGACTCCTGCTGGTAGTGCTCGGGCGATCGCGGCGCTCCGGCGTGCACGACGAAGCGCACGTTCGACCGATCGATGCCCATCCCGAACGCCACCGTGGCCACGACGATGTCGACGCGCTCGTCCAGAAATGCTTCCTGATGGCGGCTGCGCACCTCGTCGTCCAGCCCGGCGTGATAGGGCACGGCGCGATGGCCTTCGCTCCACCAGCCATTCGGCGAGCGCTTCGACGTCGCGGCGCGACAGGCAGTAGACGATTCCCGCTTCGTCGCGATGCCGCGCGAGCACATCGAGCAGTTGCCGATGCAGGTTGCCGCGGCGGAGTACGCGATACGTGAGGTTCGGTCGATCGAACGATCCGACCAGCACGAGCGGATCCTGCAGCCGGAGCTCGGTGACGATGTCGCCGGCGCACGCGATCGGTGGCGGTTGCCGTAAAGGCGTGCATCGACACGTCCGGAAAATCGTCGCGCAGGCGGCCGAGCTGACGGTACTCCGGCCGGAAATCGTGGCCCCACTGGCTGATGCAGTGCGCCTCGTCGACCGCGATGAAGCGCAGACCCGCCTGCTGCAGCATGCGACGGAGCGGCGCGCTGCCCTCGCCGACGATGCCGCTCCGGCGACACGTAGAGCAGCCGGCAGCGATCCTCGCGGACGCTCGCCAGCACCTCGTCGCGCTCGTGCGGCAACAGCGTGCTGTTCAAGTACGACGCCGCCACGCCGTCGACGCGCAGGCCGTCGACCTGATCCTTCATCAGCGAGATCAGCGGCGAGACGACGAGCGCGAGACCCGTCGTGCCTCGCCGTAGGTCCGGCTAAAGCCGGACCCCACGTACTGTTCTGCTGAACTCGCCGTACGTGGGGTCCGCCTTTAGGCGGACCTACAACAATGGCGGGCGCCTGAAAACACAGCGACTTGCCGCCGCCCGTCGGCAACACGACCACGCTGTCGCGCGCGCTCGAGGATCGCGTGCATCGCGTCGCGCTGAAGTGGACGGAAATCGGAGAAGCCCCAGACGCGGTGGAGCGCGTCGCGCAGCAAGGCGTCCGACACGTCCGCGGCGGACGTGCCTCGAAGCTCGAGCCCGATCCCGTGCGAAGGCGGATCAGCGTCGGGCGTAGGTGTGCTCGACGTAGTCATCGACGAGGCGCTGAAATTCCGCGGCCAGCTCGTCGTAGGTGCCGCGCAGCGTCGTCACGTGCTCGCCGTCGATGTAGACGGGACAGTTCGGCGCCTCGCCGGTGCCCGGCAGGCTGATGCCGATGTTCGCGGCCTTCGACTCGCCAGGGCCGTTGACGACGCAGCCCATCACGGCGAGCGTCATCGATTCGACGCCGTCGTGCGTGGTCTTCCAGACTGGCATCTGCTCGCGGACGTAGTCCTGGATGCGCTCGGCGAGCTCCTGGAACGTCGAGCTCGTCGTCCGCCCGCAGCCCGGACACGCCGTGACGCTCGGCGAGAACGCGCGCAGCCCGAGCGCCTGGAGCAGCTCGCACGCGGCGTACACCTCTTCGCGCCGATCGCCGCCGGGACGCGGCGTCAGCGACACGCGGATGGTGTCGCCGATGCCTTCGCTCGAGCAGCACGCCCATCGCCGACGCCGACCAGACGAGCCCTTTGATGCCCATCCCCGCCTCGGTCAGACCGAGGTGGAGCGGCTGATCGCGTTCTGCGGGCCAGATCGCGGTAGACCGCGATCAGATCGCGCGGGACGCGACGTCTTGCACGAGATGATGATCTGATCCTTGCGAAGCCCGCACTCGATCGCCAGCGCGGTGGACTCGAGCGCCGACAGCACCATGCACTCGTTGATGATCTCTTCCGAGGTCTTCCCGAGATCGCGATCGGTGTTCTCCTGCATCTTCGCGACGACCAGCTCCTGGTTGAGCGAGCCGCCGTTGACGCCGATGCGGACCGGCGTGCCGTGATCCACGGCGACCTTGCAGATGGTGGCGAACTGTTCGTCGCGCCGTCTGCCGGTGCCGACGTTGCCGGGATTGATGCGGTACTTGTCGAGCGCGCGGGCGCAGTCGGGATACTTCGTCAGCAGGAGGTGGCCGTTGTAGTGAAAGTCGCCGATGAGCGGCGCGGTGCAGCCGGCATCGAGCATCCGCTGCTTGATCTCGGGAACCGCCGCCGCGGCTTCGGGCAGGTTCACGGTGACCCGGACCATGTCCGATCCGGCCTCGGCCAGCTCGATGCACTGCGCGGCCGTCGCGCGCGCATCAGCCGTATCGGTCATCGTCATCGACTGCACGACGATTGGCGCGCCGCCGCCCACCTGGACGTGACCGACCTTCACGCCCACCGTCGTGTGGAGCCGGACCACTGACATGAATTTCTCATGATAGCATCCACGATTTGCATGAACGCGATTCGCGTGCACGAGTTCGGCGGACCCGAGGTGTTGCGGGTCGAGGATCTTCCCGATCCGGCGCCCGGCCCTGGTGAAGTCCTCGTCCGCGTCCGCGCAGCAGGCGTGAACCCGGTCGACACCTACATCAGGACCGGCACGTACGCGCGCAAGCCGTCGCTCCCCTACACGGTCGGATCCGATGGCGCGGGCGATGTCGAAGCCGTCGGCGCCGACGTGAAGAACGATGTGAAGCCGTCGCGCGCGGCGATCGCGTGTACATCGCGGGGTTTGGCGGCTATCAAGGCGGGCGTCGGCACGTACGCCGAGCTCGCCGTCTGTTCGCCGTCGCAGCTCTTTCCACTGCCCGCGCGAACCTCGTACGCGCAGGGTGCGGCGCTCGGCGTGCCGTACGCGACCGCGTACCGCGCGCTTTTCCAGCGCGCCGCGGCGCGGCCGGGCGAAACGGTCCTCGTGCACGGCGCAACCGGCGGCGTCGGCCTCGCCGTCGTGGAGCTCGCGCACGCGCACGGCATGCGGGTGATCGGAAGCGGCGGAACCGACGAGGGTCTCGCGATCGTGCGCGAGCACGGCGCTGACGTGCTGGTCAATCATCGGAAACCGGACTACACCGACGACATCATGCGCGCGACCGGCGGTCGCGGCGTCGATGTCATCGTCGAGATGGCCGCCCACATCAACCTCGATAGCGATCTGGGGCTGCTCGCCAAGAACGGACGAGTCGTCGTGGTCGGTAGTCGCGGTCCCCTTCGAGATCAACCCGCGGCTCGTCATGAACCGGGACGGGGCGATCCTCGGCATGACGCTGTTCAACGCGACGGATCGTGACGTCGCGGAAATACACGCCGCGCTTATCGCCGGGCTCACCAACGGCACGCTCAACCCGGTAATCGGCCGCGAAATGCCGCTCGCCGACGCGGCCAAGGCACATGTCGCCGTCATGGAACCCGGCGCGCTCGGCAAAATCGTTCTGAACGTATGATCAGCCGAGATGCGACGCGATTCATCCTCGATCGGCTCGTCATCTCTCTCTGCGACAGGGATCCTCATCGCTGTCGCGGCTTCTGGCCATCACGCGCACGCGGCCTCTCGGCGCAGCCGCGTGGCAAAGCGGTGTACGACAAGCACTGCACGGAGTGTCACGGACCCACGGGCAAGGGCGACGGACCCGGCGCGTTCTACGTCGCGCCTCGACCGCGCGACTTCTCCACCGGCCGCTACAAGATCCGCTCGACGGAAACGGGCAGCGTCCCCACCGACGACGATCTCGTGCGCTCGGTTCGCCAGGGGCTGTACGGCACGGCGATGCCGGCCTGGGATCGCATCCTCTCGGACACCGACATCCAGGACGTCGTGGCGTACATCAAGTCGCTGTCGCCGCAGTTCGCGACGCCGCCCAAAGTGGTCGATGCCGGGCGACGGGACGCCCTCGTCTCCCGAGAGCGTCGGCCGCGGCCTGCAGGCATACGAAAAGCTTCAATGCGGCAAGTGCCACGGCACCGATGGCCGGGGAACGGGCGCCGTGACGACCGAGTTCCAGGACGACTGGAATCAGCCGTTACCTGCGGCCGATCTCACGCAGCCCTGGACGTTCCGCGGCGGCGCGACGTCGCGCGACATCTACCTGCGGTTCCGCACCGGCATGGCAGGCACGCCGATGCCATCGTTCGCCGAGGCCGCGAGCGACGCGGAAATGTGGGATCTCGCGAACTACATCGTCTCGCTGGCGCGCAAACCGATCTGGTCGATGACGGCTCAGGAAGTCGCGGACCACTACGCGCGTGACGAGGCGGAGGCGAAGGCGAATCCCGTCAAGCGGGGCGCCTATCTGGTCAACTCGCTCGCCTGCGTGTTGTGCCATTCGCCGGTGGACGAGCAGCGGCGCATGATCCCGGGCATGCGGCTCGCCGGCGGCGTGCTGTTTCGGATCGACCCGTTCGGAGACTTCCCCACGGGGAACCTGACATCGGACAAGGACACCGGTCTCGGCAACTGGACCGACGACGAGATCAAGCGCGTGATTACGAAAGGCACGTTGCGGGACGGCACGCGCCTCCTGCCGTTCCCGATGGACTATGCGGCGTTCGGAACGATGAAGCCCTCGGACATCGACGCCATCGTCGCGTATCTGCGGACCGTGCCGCCGGTATCGAATCGGGTTCCGCCTCCCAGGTACAGGTTCCTCCCGTCGTACATGTGGGGCAAGTTCAAGCTGCTGATCCTCGGCGACGATCCGCCGATGTCGATCTTCCCGGGGAACGCCGGAACGAAGGGAGGCGGGCGATGAAGAAATTCCTCAAGTGGACGCTGCTCGTCGTCGCCGTGCTCGCCGTGTGCGCGCTGGGGGCGTTTCTCTACTTCATTCCTCCGTTCTTCAACACCCCGCCGGAAGAGTTCTCGAAGGCTGCGGCGGACGCGGCGCCGACCGTCGCCGACATCACCGATCCTGCCGACCCGCGCGATCGCCGAGCGCGGACGCTACCTCGTCGTGTCGACGGGCTGCATCGGCTGCCACGCGACCAACGGACCGCAGGGTCCGGATCTCACCAAGTACCTCGCCGGCGGCGGTCTCAAGAGCATTACGCGTGACGCGACCTACGTGAGCCGGAACCTCACGCCCGACAAGGAAACCGGGCTCGGCCGGCGCACCGACGACGAAGTCAAACGCGTTCTCCGCAGCGGCGTCTTCCCGGACGGCCATGTCGTGCCGACGACGAACATGCCGTGGGGAGCGTTTTCCAACTGGACCGAGGAAGATCGGCACGCAGTGGTGGTGTATCTGAAGCACATCCCGGCAATTCGGCAGTCAGACACCCGAGCCCGTGCCCGGCAACGCCGTGAGGGTTCCCGGCGCGTTCGACGAAGAACACGCGTGGAAGAACTACGGAGTTGGGGAAGTGACACCGGTGAAGTAAATGGCTGAAACCCTCGACGTGCCGCGACGACGCCGTCGCTGGCGCTTCGTAGTCCTCGGCGGGCTTTTCCTCGTCTTCATTGCGGGCGGAGCGGCCGTCTCGTATTACGTCGAGGCGCTGTGGTTCGATTCGCTTGGCTACGCGGACGTCTTCTGGAGGACGCTCAACCTCCAGGCAAGAATCTTCACCGGTTTCTTCCTCGTCACCTTCGCCGTCCTCTACGGATCGTTTTTCGTCCTGAAGCCGGCGCGATTCGGCGAACTGACGGCCCTGCCGATCATGATCAACGGTCAGCCGATTCAGCTGCCCGTCGAACCCGTGCTGCGGCTCATCGCCGGCGTCGGCGCCCTCTTCCTCGCGATCGCAACCGGGGCCGGCATGATGGCCGAGTGGCCGCGGCTGTCGGCCTACTGGCATGCACCCGCCGCCACGGGACCCGGCGATCCGATCTTCAACCGACCGCTGGTGTTCTATCTGTTCACGCTGCCCGTGTGGAAGCTGCTCACCAGCTGGATTCTGACGCTCGCGGTCGTCGTCGGGGCCGTGGCCGGATTCTTCGCCGCCGTCACCGGCGGGACGCGGATGGCGGCGCGCGCCTGGGGACCGATGGCGCGCGCGATTCCCCGCGCGAGTGACCCGTCCTCTGGCATCGCCGCGTGGCGCGGGCTCTCGGTGGCAGTCGCGGTTGCGCTGCTGATGGTGGCCGCGCGGATCTATCTGAGCCGGTTCGAGCGGCTCTTCCAGGATCACACGATCTTCGCGGGCGTGACCTATACCGAAGCGAACGTGACGCTCACCGGCCTGCCTGATCGTCGCGATCGCGCTGGTGATTGGCGCGGTTGGCGCGCTCGCCAACGCCGTCGGGCGCCCTCGACTCGGCTGGCTCGCCGCCGCTGTGGTTCCCGCCGTCGTGAGCGGCCTCCTCGTGGCCATCGTCGGCTGGTACGTCAACAACTTCGTCGTCAAGCCGAACGAGCTGGTCCGGGAGGGCCCGTACATCACGCACAACATCGCGATGACCCGGCAGGCGTACGGGCTGCGATCGCATCACGCAGCAGGCGTTTCCAGCAGAGACCACCGTCGAAGCCGCAGACGCGCCAAACAATCAGGACACGCTGCAGAACATTCGCCTGTGGGACTGGCGCGCGCTGCAGGACACGCTCCGGCAGATCCAGGAAATCCGCACCTACTACGACTTCCCCGACGTCGACATCGATCGCTACGAGGTGGATGGCAAGGTCCGGCAGATGATGCTCGCCGCGCGCGAGCTGAACGTCGAGCGGCTGCCCGAGAGCAGCCGGAACTGGATCAACGAGAAACTGATCTACACGCACGGCTACGGCATCACGATGAACCCCGTCAACGGCTTCACGCCCGAGGGGATGCCGACGCTCATCCTGAGCAACATGCCGGTGCAAAGCACGATTCCGAGCATCAAGGTCACCCGGCCCGAGATCTACTTCGGCGAGCTGACCGACACCGACGTCTACGTCAAGACGAACCAGAAGGAGTTCAACTATCCCGCAGGGCGACACCAACAGCCTGACGTCGTACGAAGGCACGGGCGGCATCGCCCTCGGCGGCTTTTTCCGGCGTTTGCTCATCGCCTTCGATCGAGGCGACATCACCAAGTTGCCGTTCAGCGACGACGTCACGGCGGACAGCCGGCTGCTGATGCGTCGCAACATCCGCGACCGCGTCCACAAGCTCGCCGGCTCCTTTCTCACGTTCGACGACGATCCCTACATCGTTCTTGACGATGACGGACGGCTGTTCTGGATGTTCGACGCGTACACCACTTCGTCAACGTATCCGTACGCGCGGCACTTCCGGCTGGGCAACCAGCAGATCAATTACCTCCGCAACAGCGTCAAGGCGGTGGTCAACGCCTACGACGGCGCGACCACGTTCTACGTCTTCGACACTGAGGATCCGATCGTCGCTGCGTATCGCTCCGTGTTTCCAACACTCTTCAAGGATGCGTCCGAGATGCCGCCCGCCGCGCGGCGGCACGTGCGGTATCCGGAGTTGCTTCTGCGCGTGCAGGCGGCCGTGTACGGCCAGTATCACATGACCGATCCGGCGGTCTTCTACAACAAGGAGGACCTCTGGAGCGTCGCGTCGGAGGTCGTCCTGAACTCGCGCCGCGAGCAAGCGACGCAGGTCGATGGATCCGAACTTCGTGCTGATGAAGCTGCCGGGCGAGAAGAACATCGAGTTCATCGAGATCCTGCCGTTCACGCCGGCGAACCGGAACAATCTGATTGGCTGGATTGCCGGGCGCAGCGACGACCCCCATTACGGCGACGCCATCGTCTACAACTTTCCCAAGACACGGCTCGTCGACGGCCCGCTGCAGATCGAGGCACGCATCGATCAGAACGCGCAGCTCTCGGGCCAATTGTCACTGTGGAACCAGCAGGGGTCGAAGGTCGTGCGCGGCGCGCTTATCGTCATTCCCGTCGGCCGCGCGCTGCTCTACGCCGAGCCGATCTATCTGCAGTCCGATCGCAGTCCGATGCCGGAGCTGCGGCTGGTCGTGCTCGCGCTGCAGGATCGGCTCGCGTACGGACCACGTTTCGAGGCGGCCATGGCGGCGCTGTTCGGCGGAGCGCAGTCGAGCCTCACGGCGACGCAAACGCCCGCCGCGCCAGCGGCACCGGCGGCCGCGGCGGCACCGGCGGAAGCCGCCGCCCCAGGCTCAGCGGCTCGTCCGCCGTCCGCGCCGGCCTCGGCCGATATCAATACGTTGATCGCGGAAGCGGCGCGCAGTCTGTCGGATTATCAGCGGCTCACCGCTGAAGGAAAGCTGGGCGAGGCGGGACAGAGGCTCGAACAGTTGAAGCGGACGCTCGAGGAGCTCCAACGGCGGCAGCGATAACGATCGCGCACCACGCTCCTATTCTGAAATCTGACATGTCCAGGTGGATCCCTACGGTGGCGATGATGCTGGTGTCGCTGATCAGCTACATCGATCGCAACACGCTCGCGCTGCTCATACCCACCATCATGCGCGACACGAACCTGTCGGCAGAGCAGTACGGGTTCATCGTCTCGGCGTTTTCGATCGCGTACATGATCGGCAGCCCGTTGTGGGGAGGTTTGCTCGATCGGCTGGGGCTTCGTCTGGGCATGATGATCGCGGTGGCCTTCTGGACCGCCGCCTCGATGAGTCACGCCGCCGCGGCCGGCTTTCTCAGCTTCGCGATCGCGCGGACGGCGCTGGGGTTCGGCGAGGGCGCAACATTCCCCGGCGGCCTGCGGACGGTCGTGCAGACCCTCCCACCCGGGCAACAGGCGCGCGGCATCGGCCTCGCGTACAGCGGCGGTTCGCTCGGCGCCATCGTTACGCCCATCCTCGTCACGCCCATCTTCGCGCTCTGGGGATGGCGTACGGCGTTTCTGTTCACCGGAGGGATCGGCGCAGCGTGGCTCGTGATGTGGTTTTTCGTCAGCGCCAGGCCCGAGATCAGTTCGTTCAAGGCGGGCCTGCCCAGCCGAAGCGCCGCGGGTGCGACGGCGGAAGGCCAGACGTCGGCGCTTCGTTTTACCGACGCGCGGCTCTGGAGCTTCATCCTCGCCTACGGCCTCGGTGCAACGCCGCTCGGCTTCGTGATGTACGCGGCAGCCCTCTATCTCAATCAGGCGCTGGGCAAGGATCAGCTGTTTCTGGGTAAAGTTCTCTGGATTCCACCGCTCGGCTGGGAGCTCGGCTACTTCTTCTGGGGCTGGTTGGTGGACCGCATGACGTCCGCGGGAATATCAAAGATCACGACGGTGCGGCGGCTGATGTTCGTGTCGGTCTTCCTCAGTCTGCCGCTCGCGGCCGTGCCGTGGATGTCGTCGACGGCGCTCGTCCTGTTCGCGATGTTCGCCGCGACGTTCGTGATCGTCGGCTTCGTCGTGCCGTCGCTCGCGTACGCCACTCACATCTACTCTCCCTCCCGCTCGGGCCTCATCGCCGGCATCGGCGCCGGCTCGTACGGCGCGATCGTGGCCGTGACGATGCCGCTGTTCGGACGCTTGTTCGACATGCGCCGCTACGACATCGCGTTCGCCATCGCCGCGGTGCTGCCCGCGCTCGGCTACGCGGGGTGGGCGTGGATCAATCGCGACGCTGAAAGGAGCGTGACGCTGGAGGTCGCAGCAGCGCCACGTGCTCTGAATTGAGGAGGACAGTCGTGAAGGCATGTCTCGGTGGAGTCTTGCTGGCCGGCGCTGCGGCGTTGCTGTTCGCATCGGTAGGTGTCCGTGCACAATCGCCAGATCCCCGCATCGCAGGGCATGTGGCGGCCGCCAAAGCCGCTGCCGGATCCGATTTCGCAGCCGTCTTCAATCGCATCTGCCGCGAGGCCGTGCCGCTCGAGCCGGCCGCTCCGCGTCCTGCCGCTCAACGTGGCTCCAGGCCGCCGGGTCCGCCGCCGCGCGAGTCGTGGCACGCCGAACCGGTCAAGGTGTTCGACAACCTGTACTTCCTCGGGCAGACGGAGTACTCCGCATGGGCGGTGACAACCTCCGCCGGGATCATCATCATCGACGCGATCTTCGACTACTCGGTGGACGATGAGGTCGTTGGCGGATTGAAAGCGATGGGCCTCGACCCGGCCACGATCAAGTACGTGGTCATCAGCCACGGACATTCCGACCATTCCGGCGGCGCGAAGTATCTGCAGGATCGTTTCAACGCGCGCGTGCTGCTCTCGGCGGCGGACTGGGATCTGCTCGACCGGAGCAACGGCACGAAGCCGCGACGCGACATGGTGGCAACCGATGGGCAGAAACTGACGCTCGGCGACACGACGCTGACGCTGCACATCACGTCCGGTCACACGATGGGGACGATCTCGACGCTGATTCCGGTGAAGGATCGCGGCACACCGCATGTCGCCGCGTATTGGGGCGGCACGGCCTTCAACTGGGTCGCGAACCGCACCGCCTACATCACGCCGGAGAGACCCGATCGCTTCTGGTTCCAGACCTACAGCGATTCCGCGCGCCGCTTCAAGCAGATCGTGACCGCGGCCGGCGCCGACGTGATGCTGTCGAACCACACCGACTTCGACGGATCCAAAGCGAAGCTGCCGGCGCTTGCGCAACGCAAGCCGGGCGCTCCGCATCCGTATGTGATCGGCCCGGCCGGCGTCCAGCGTTACCTGACGGTGGTCGACGAATGCGCGCAGGCGGGGCTGGCGCGGGTCCAGTAGCTCCTGGCAACCGGCTCGCATTGCAATTGCATTACAATTGCATTCAGAGACTGGTGGAACGATGCACGATCAAGTGACCGTCCGACTGCCTGCCGAATTGAGCCAGGCGCTCCGACGCGCCTCGCGGCGCCTGCGGCGAAAGAACTCGGATATCGTCCGCCTCGCGCTTCAGGCATTTCTGCAGGAGGGCGAGCCAGGCGCCGCGAAGCCGGCGGATCGCGTCAGGGGGCTGATCGGTTCGCTGCGGTCCGGCGTGCCCGATCTCGCGGAGCGCCATCGCGACCACGTGATCGCCGCCCTGAAGCGCCGTGGCCGGTGAGCTGTTGCTGGACACCGGCGCGCTGGTGTCGCTGCTCGATCGCAGCCAGACACATCACCAGCGGTGCCGGACGTTCTTCGAGGACTGGACCCGGCCGGTGGTGTCGACGGAGGCCGTGCTGACCGAGGCGACGCACCTGCTCGCCTCGGTGGACGGCGGCGCGACGGCGGCCGTTGATTTCTTCCTCGCGGGGGGCGCTGTCATTGTGCCGTCCACGCCCGCGTCGCTCAGACGTGCCCGCGTGCTGCTCGGCAAATACGCTGACCTTCCGATGGACTTTGCGGACGCCACGCTCGTCGTGCTGGCCGAGGAACTCGGGACATCGGTCGTCTTCACCACCGATCGGACGGATTTTGCCGTCTACCGCATCAAAGATCGAAAGCCCTTCCGCATCGTGCCCAACCTGGCGTGAGGCAAAGCGATGCAAATGCCTGGGTGGTTGAGGGCGGCCACCGCCTGCGCCTCGCGGTGGAAGCGCGCGCCCCGCTCCGGATCGTTCGCGTAGGCCTCCATCAGGACCTTGATAGCGACCTGGCGATTGAGCTTCGTGTCCTGGGCGCGATAGACCTCGCCCATGCCGCCTGCACCGAGCAGGCCGACGATCTCGTGGGCGCCGAGCCGCGTGCCGGGGTTGAGGGGAATGGCGGGATAACCCTACCATGGCTCGACCGGAGTAGAGCGCTGCCACAGAGATCACAGACACGAACGGTGCCGCGTCGGGGACGGAGGTTGGCACCCACTCCTCGGCCAACCTCCGTCCCCGTTACCGTGTCCTCCGTTTGTGTCCGTGTCCTCTGTGGTGGTGCCTTTTACGCCACGCGCTGCGCGAACGTGATCACGTAGCCGTCGGGATCCTCGATCGCGAACTCGCGCATGCCGTAGAACTGCGTCACCAGCGGCATGACGATCGGCACGTTCGCCGCCTTCAGGCGGTCGTGGAGAGCATCGACGGCTTCGATCTCGATGAACATCGTCCCGGTCGTGCCGAGCGACTTGCCGGCGAAGGCCGGGTACTCCTTGATCGCGGCCGCCGCATCGTTGAAGAAGATCTCGACGGGGCCGCCGTTGACCGACGCGAACACGAAGGGCGACTGATCCGGCACGGTGAGCCCTCGTTCGAAGCCGAGCACGTTCTCGTAGAACGCAAGGCTTCGCTCGACGTTGGCCACCAGCAGATTGGGAGTGAGCTTCTTGAAGATTGCAGGCATTGTTTCTGAAGGCATAGCACACCTCTCATGTGTGCTCGCTATGCCTCCATCCGCGGGCTCCGCGAGTAAAAGCCGCAGGTACGGTTCCCTTTTTGGTCGTCCGGCTTTAGCCGGAAATTCGTTGGTCGTGAGGTCCGGCTTTAGCCGGACCTCGCGCGGGAACCAGCGAGGTACGCCGCGAGGATAGCACACCTCATTGGCATCCAAGCGCGGCACGAATCCGCGTGATGTCCACGATGAGATCCGCGGCCTGCGCGTGCGTCAGTTCCTTTCCAGCCCGCGCCTGAACTGCCTGCATCAACGCCTGCAGGTTGCCGCACGCAGCAGACGTGTTTCCGGCCGCAATTGCCGCCAGCGCCGCCTCGAGCTTGACGATGAAGCTGTGCTTGGTCGAGTCGTTTACGCCGGGCAACCCGTTGATGGTGTCGATCAGCTCGCCCGCTTGCTCCGCCGGGCTCTTCACCCTGATCGTGAAGCTGCAGGCCGCCGAGTGATTCGCCCGGTCAAGCACCGTGCACTGGACGGTGTTCGTGCCGACACCGAACGTGCTGCCGGACGGCGCGACGCAGGCGACGCTCTGTACCTTGCAGCTGTCGGTCGCCGTCGGGCTCGAGTAGTTCACAATCGCGCCGCTCGGCATGGTCGCGTCGGCGACGATGTTCGCCGGACAGGAGATTACTGGCGCGATGGTGTCGACGATGCTGATCGCCGCGACGTCGGAATCCGAATTGGTGCCATCGGAGACAGTCAGGCTCACGTTTGTCTGCGCGAACGGAAAGCCGCCGATCGGCGTCGGCGAACTGGCATCGTCGAACGTCACGCCGGCGGCCTGCCACGAGAAGGTCAGCGGTCCGCCTTCGAGCAGGATCGACGCCTGGCCATCGAGCTGAACGGGCGTTGTCGCGCCCGTGCACTCGACGGCGCGATCCGCGCCCGCGCGCGCGAAGGGGCCGCCTTTCCAGACCGCGCACGACGCGGCATCACCGAAGCCGACCGACTCGAGATTGCTGTTGTTGTGGAACGTGCCGTTGCCCACGAGATCGAGATGGTTCCCGCCGCACGCGTTCTTGTCCTGCCAGAGCCGGAACGCCGCGCGGTTCGGAAGGCACCAGCGGACGGCCGACGTCGCGTCCTCGAAGGACTCCGCCGAATCGAAGTTCGAGTAGTTCTCCAGATCGCGATCGACGAAATCGATCATCAGACTGCGACCGCCGAACCCGTCGTCGACGTAGAGCTCGGCCCACGCGTGCTCGATCTCCTCGCAGGTGTCGTGCGGCACCGGTCGGAATTCGGCGAACTCCGTGCTGCAGCCCGGTCCGGCGCACGGCGCGGACCCGTGGACCGGGGCCCCATCGTTGTCGTGTGTTGTTCCATACACGTACAGCTGTCCGACGTGATCGACGTAGATGCCACCCGCGGCGTCGAAATCGCAATTGCCATTGCAGGTGAGATGCTTCTTGGCAACCTTCTCGATCGCCACGTCGTTGACGGCGTCGTTGGTGACCCTGAAGAGATCGATGAAATCATTGCCGGTGGTGGAGTCTCGGTGGGTCCCCACCATGAAGAGCGTGCCGTCGCACTGCGCTACGAAGTTCAGGTTTTGATAGTTGCCGAACTCCGAGTCGTCGCCGGTCAGTTCGTCTTCGTCCCAGGTGTCGAACCATTGGTACCCGGTCGTGCGAGGGTCCGTTCCCGTCGAAACGTAGAAGTCGAGAGTGTTGGCGTCCGCGCGCCCGATGACCAGCAGGAAGCTGCCGTTCGCGAGTTTCGCCAGCGTCGCCGTTCCCGCTTCAGGGGAAACGACGCCGCCGAACACGACGTGGGGCACGATGTTGCTCAGCCGCACAGGTTGCAGCGGATTGGCGACGTCGTAGAACACGACCCCCGAGCCGGGGCTGATGCCCTCGAAGGGAACGGCGAGCACGTTCCCAAGCAACTGCATGCCGCCCGCATGATCGAAGCCGGCTTCGTGCGGCTCGCTCCAGACCACGCGGTCGCTCACGGGAGGCGCCGTGTTGAAGATCGAATGGTCCGGATTGAGCCGGTTGGAACGGAACCGGAGCCCCTCGCCGCCTCGCGTGGCCATTTCAACGACGACGAACGAGACGTCCGTGCTTTCGTTTTCGATCGAGCGCGAGATGGCGAGATATCGCCCTGCGCCAGTCATCAATCGCTGAACCCCCTGCCAATGCTTGCCGAAGGTGACGTCGGGCGTTCCGTTCATGTGAAAGCCCAGCGCGTCCCCATGGCTGCGAAGCCGATTGATGGCGCCGACCGCGTCCGCGACGCACGCGTTGCAATCGGCGCTGCCCCACGGACAGGGCGCCCAGGCCGCAAGCTGCGGCGTATCCGCCGAGACGACGACGCGCGCGAAGAACGGCAGCGCGATCAACACGAGAAGGGGGGCCAACAGCTTCATCGCACTCTCCTTGAATGGCTTCACATGTACAGATCGAAGACCGCCAGGAAAGCCGCCAGCTCGGCCGCAACGACTACACATTGGGTAGAATTGCCACATGCGCATTCCTCTTCTCACCGTCTTCGCTTTTGTTGCGGCAACGGTCCAGGCCCAGACACCGATCGCTGCGCCGCCCGACGTGGCCGCGCCGCCCGCCGACGCGACGAAAACCGCGTCAGGTCTCGCGACCAAGGTTCTGACGCCGGCAAACAGCAAGGATCGACCTGCGAAAGACGACCTGGTCACCGTCGACTACACGGGCTGGACGACCGACGGCAAGATGTTCGACAGCTCGGTCGCCGCGCGGCAAGCCGTCGACGTTCGGCGTCGCGCGCGTGATCCCGGGCTTCAGCGAAGGGCTGCAGCTGATGGTGATCGGCGAGAAGCGCCGGCTGTGGATCCCGGAAGCGCTCGCCTACAAAGGCCAGGCAGGCCGTCCCAAGGGCATGCTCGTCTTCGACGTCGATGCTGATCGAGCATGCCGAATCGCGCGCCAGCCGACGTGAAGGCGCCACCGGCCGACGCGAAGAAGACCGCGAGCGGCCTCGCCTACAAAGTGCTGCAAGACCGGCACCGGCGGCCGCAAGCCCAAAGCCAGCAACCAGGTGACGGTGCACTACACCGGCTGGACGACGGACGGAAAGATGTTCGACAGCTCGGTCGTGCGCGGCCAGCCGGCCACGTTCGCGCTCGACGGCGTGATCAAAGGGTGGACCGAAGGCGTCGCAGCTGATGGTCGAAGGCGAGAAGACGCGGTTCTGGATTCCGGAGAAGCTCGCGTACGAAGGGAAGCAGGCGCCGTACGGCACTGCTGGTGTTTGACGTCGAGCTGATCAAGATCGAGTAGGGGTCGGAGGTAGAAGTGAGAACTTCGAAGTTAGAAGGACTGAGCGAGCGTCTCGCCAGGTCCTTCTAAGTTCTACCTTCTGCCTTCTGACTTTCGACTCGCCTCTCCTGCCCTCCTGCCGATCCTGCCCTCTCCGAGATCACCCGCAGCGCTCTCTGAAAGCGATCCGCGAGACCGCGACGCACATCGTCGGGAACGGGACCGATGCGCGACCAGGCGGCTTGCGCCTGGCGGGCGTCCTCGGCGGCGGCGCGAAAGCGGCTCTCCTCGTCGACCTTCCCGCCGATGGTGTTCGAGGCGAGGGCGTCTTTGAGCATCGCCGCCAACCGCGTGGTCGGCGACATCGCCTGGTCGGCGAGCGCGGCTGCCGGGCCCGCGACGGATTTCGCGAGGTCTTCCAGACGCTTCACCAGCGATTCCATCCGCTTTCGATTCGCGTCCGGATCCAGATCGGTGCCGTCGAACGCCGCGGGCCAGCGGGCGATCGCTCCTGCGAACGCCGCCGCAAACCGTGTGTCGAGCGCGGCCGCGCGCTCGCGGTCGACGCCGCGCAGCGCCAGCTCGTGCTGCCATCTGCCGCGGAGGGACCGGACGGTGGCGAGCAGCTCGGCCGGCGGTTCAGGCCCTTGCGACGCCGAAGCCGGCTCGGTTTCCGCCGGCGAAGGCGCGAGGGCCTCGAGCTCCCGCACAATGGCTTCGCGCGCGGCCACGCGCTCCTCGCGCGCGATGTCGTGGCGCTGCGCGTACCGCGCGAAGAAGCGATCGCAGGCGGCGCGGAAGCGCTGCCAGATCGCCTCGGCGCGCGTCTTCTTGACCGGACCGATCGCCTTCCACTCGGCCTGCAGCCTTCTGATCTCGGCCGCGGTCGGCTCCCAATCGGTCGATTCGGCCACTTCTTCGGCACGCGCGCACAGCGCTTCCTTCTTCGCGAGGTTTTGCGCCCACACGGTCTTGCGCTCGGCGAGATCGGCGTGCCGCCGCGTGAAGAAACGATCGCAGGCGGTGCGGAATCGATCCCAGACAATCTTTTCCTGCCCGCGCGTGACGGCCCCAATCGTTTTCCAGTCGGCCTGCAGCTTCTTGATCTCGTCGGCGGTTTGAATCCAGCGCGTCGAGTCGGCCAGCGCCTCGGCGCGTTCGCTCAGCGCGATTTTCTTGGCCAGGTTGTCCGCGCGGGCCTCCGCCTGTGACGCGAAGTGGGCCTCGCACCGCTTCCAGACCTCGTCGTGCGCGGCCTTGAAGCGACGCCAGAGCGTCTCGCCTTGCGCGCGCGGCACATCGGCGGCCTGCCGCCACTGCTGCTGCAGATCGCGCACCTGCCGTGCGATCACTTCCGGATCCTCGACGGCTTTGAGCGCCTCCATCTTTTCGCACAGCTGTTCCTGGATGCCGACATTGGCCCAGCGCTGCCAGTCGGCGACGTCGCGGAGCTCCTGCACTTTCGGAATCAGCGCCGCTTGCGACGCCTTGAGCCGGTGCACGATGCCTTCGTAGTCCCGCCTCGAGGGAAGCGGCGGAATCGACGCGAGCGCTGCCCGCAGATCGCGCAGCGCGCGCTCGGCCGGCTTCAGGGCCAGGTCGCCGCGCGCCGCCAGCGGCTCGACTCGCGCCGCGAGCTGGAGCAGACGATCGAGCGCGTCCTTGCGCGTGCGCCGATCCTCCTCTTGCGCCGCCGTGTCGCGTTCGGTCACTCGGGCGTCAGCGGCAGCAAACCGCGCGGCCAGCTCAGCGTCCACCTCCACGCCGCCCGCCACATCCTTCCACTCGTGCCGTGCCATGGCCAGCGCACGCCGCGCGACGCCGATATCGGTTTCGGCCGCGCCTGCTTCCGCCGCCGCGACAAGCTCGGCGAGACGGATGTGACGACGCTCTGCTTCCTTGCGAGCGAGGGCAGCCTCGGTCTCTCTTCGAGCCTGGTCCGCCGCGTCCTGTTCGGCGCGGCGCTGAGCCGCCGCTTCGTCCTCCGCTCGCCGGCGTTCCTCGTCGGCGAGCCGCGCGCGCTCGGCTTCGTCGGCGCGGGCAGCCTCCTCGCGCGCCGCCCGTTCCGCCGCTTCAGGATCCGGAACCGGCGGAGCGGATTCGGCCGCCGCGGCTGCGGCGGCTGCCTGCGCCGCGCGGTCGTCGATATCGCGGACGAGCGAGCGCGCGCGCTTGGCCACGTTCCGGTTCTTCGCGCGACCGGCAATTTCGTCCAGCGTGGAGCGGTCCGAGAATCGATCGACCGCGTCGAGCGCCGGATCCTTGAACTCGCTGTTCAGCGCCACGGCGAGAATCTCGGGGAGATCGCTCAAACGATCGAACGCTGAGCGCCGGACCGATTCGTGCTGGGCCTGCCGCGCAAGCGAGCCGAGGGCGTGCGCGTCCGATACGCGTGCGGCCGCGCGCGCGGCCGCCGATTCGCGCGACGCGGTCTTCGCCACCGTGACGAGCAGCTTCGGGTCGGTGAGCGCGTCGATCGCGGCGAGGCTTTCGGCCTCGCCAATGCCTTCGAACGCCTCGAGCGCGATGTCGCGCAGCATCGCGTTGGCCTGCGCCCGCACCCCTTCGTCCGCATCGTCGCGCGCGATCTCGCCGAGCGCGACGGGTTTCATCAGCTTCGCCGCCGCGGCGCGCCGGACGCGGGCGTCTTCGTCGGCGCGGGCGATCTCGGTGAGCAGATCGTGCTCGTCGATCGGAATCTCGTGCACGAACGTCAGGCGGACGGCGGGATCCGGGTGCTTCTGCCGCGGTTGCGCGCGAAAGCGGTCGAGAATTGGCATCGTGAGTTCAGACGGGAGACGTCACTCTTGAGACTTCACAGTTGAGACTTGAGCGTTTCCAGTGTTCTGACCACCTGTTCGCCGTGCGACCCGGCGCTCACCTTCTTGTCGATCGCGGCGATGCGGCCGTCCCTGCCGATATAGAACGTCCACCGCTGTGCGAATCCGCTGACTCCTATGACGCCGTACGCGCGCGCCGCGTCTCGCGAGGGGTCGCTCAGGATCGGAAAATCGAGATCGAGCGACTTCGCGAACCGCGCGTTGGTCTCCGGCGTGTCGACGCTCGCCGCGAAATACGCGACGTCGAACCGCCGCAGCGCCTCGCCGCTCGACCTGAGCGACTTGCATTCCGCCGTTCACCCACCGGTGAACGCTTTCGGGAACCAGGCCACGACCACCGCGCGCGCTCCCCGGAAATCGCGCAGGTGATAAGATTGTCCATCCGAGCCGGGCAGCGTGAAGTCCGGCGCTTCGTCTCCAGGCTTCAGCTCCACAGGGCTCTCACCGCCGCCGCGCGTCGCCTTCGCAAGGCCAATCGCCACGGCGGCTGCTGTCGCAACGAGCGACCGTAGCCCGTTCATCACTGCCAGCTTGGGACCTCCACGGACCGTTCCAACGGTTGCAACGGCCGAAACGCGAACGGGCCGAGCCGAGTTGGGAACGGCCCACGGGTTCGAACCCGGACATTCTAGTAAAGGCTTATGACAAACGGCCGAAACACAGATATGGGTTTTTTGCGTACAGCGGGCGGTTCTCCAATTCGGCGGATCGCGCTTGCCGCCGTTTGCATCCTCGCGATGGCAAGCTGTGACAAGTTCGGATTGGGGGACGTCAAGAATCCCACGGCCCCCGGTCCACCGAATCCCGGCTCCGCCGTCATCTACGCGGCGATCGGCGCAAGTGATGCCAACGGCGTCGGTTCGAGCGTTCAATGCGTGCCGCTCGACCACACGTGCCAGGGCATGGGTTACGTCTTCGTCACAGCGCGTCAGCTCACGGCCCAGGGCTTTACGGTGTCGCTCACGAACCTCGGGACTCCCGACAGCGGTCATCGGCCGCGATTTCGAGGTGCTCGGCCAGCAGCACAACCGCACAATCATCGGCAATTTCATCGATCAGGAAATGCCGTTCATCCCGCGCAACTCGACGGTGGTCACCATCTTTGCCGGCGGCAACGAGGTCAACACCGTTACGGCCGCGCTAGGTGCCGGCGCCGGCGGAAGCGATCCGAACGGATACATCGACAGCCAGGTCAAGGCGTTCGCCACCGACTACACCACGCTGCTGAACGGCATACGCGATCGCGTCGGCGCGCCGCGCATCGTCATCCTCAACGTGCCGAACATGGCGGGGCTGCCGTATCTGAGCGGCGCATCGGCTGTGCAGCGGCAGGCGGCACAGCGCGCAGCAGTCGGCATGACGCGTACGGTCAATCAGCTGGCGACGGGCAATACGGTCGTCATCGATCTGATGTGCGACTCGCGAACGTATGTGCGCGCGAACTACTCGTCGGACGGCATGCACCCGAACGATGCCGGGTACGCCTACATGGCCAGCGAAGTCGTGCGCGCCATCACGATGAGCGCGTATCCGGCGCCGCAGAGCAGCTGTTCGGCGATGACGATCGTGCCCTGACACGGCAGCACCACGGAGTTCACGGACACGAACTGAGGACACGGTATAAGTACATGGAAGAACTGTGTCCTCCGTTTTCGACTGTCCCGCCGTGTCCTCCGTGGTAGAGCCGTACGGTGATGCGATTTGCCGACCTCGCCGCGCTTCTCGAGCAACGCCTCGCCGGCGAGTTGCCCGGCCCCGCCGCCCAGGCGCGCCTCGCGCCAGTCCCGCGGCGCAACTGGCCGCCCGGCTTCAACCCTGCGCGCGTACGTCACGCGGCCGGACTCCTCCTGCTGTTTCCCGACAAAGACCACGCACACATCGTGCTCACTGTTCGCGCGGACTCGCTGGGGAGGCACAGCGGTCAAGTGTCGCTGCCGGGCGGTGTCGTCGATCCCGGCGAAACGTTCGAGCAGGCCGCGCTGCGGGAAGCCCACGAAGAGGTCGCGTTACCCGTCGACGCCACGCGTGTGCTCGGCGCGCTCACGCCGATCGACATTCCGGTGAGCGGATTCCGCTTGCACCCAATCGTCGGCGTGACCAACAGGCGCCCGGCGCTGACACCATCAGACGGCGAGGTCGCGCGCATTCTGGACCTGCCGCTCGCGGATCTGGTCAACCCTGATCATTTCCGTGCGGTGGAACGGACGCGCGACGGCGTGGCGCTGCTCGTTCCGGCTTTTCATGTCGCGGGCGTGGAAATCTGGGGCGCGACGGCGATGGTCCTCTCAGAGTTCCTGGCCCTCCTGGACTGGACCGGCCCAGCCGTATAGCGGTCGCGTTTCCGTGCACAAAGTGCACGAAACAGCTGGCACATTTCCAAAATTGAAATCAGTTTTGCCCTCTTGGTGTACGTTCGTTGCAGAATTGGCACTCCACGTGGGATAATTCACGTTTTGGCACACGCGCGATATGATGCGCGGCCGCTCAAGGGGGGCGACGTCATGGGTTCTGTGCTCGGTGAGGCGATCGGGGCGATTCGGGACTGGTCGGTGGCGGAAGCGAAGGGAACGCGCGGGCCGCGCGCGGCCGAAGCATTCGGCAGCCTCGTGTTCAACGACGAAGTGCAGCAAACGCGGTTGCCGAAACCCGTGTACCACGCTCTGCGACGCACCATGACGCATGGCGAGCCCCTCGATAACTCGGTCGCCGACGCTGTCGCGTCCGCCATGAAGGAATGGGCGGTCGAACACGGCGCGACCCATTACACGCATTGGTTTCAGCCGCTCACCGGCATCACCGCCGAAAAGCACGACTCGTTCCTGCAGCCGACCGGCGACGGCAAAGCGGTCGCCGAGTTTTCGGGCAAGGAACTGATCAAGGGCGAGCCCGACGCATCGAGCTTTCCGTCGGGCGGCATGCGGTCCACCTTCGAAGCGCGCGGCTACACGGCGTGGGATCCCACCAGCCCTCCGTGGCTGCTCCACAGCGGCGGCGCGGTGACGCTGGTCATTCCTACCGCGTTCCTCAGCTGGACCGGTGAGGCGCTCGACAAGAAGACGCCGCTGCTCCGGTCGATGGAAGCGATCTCGAAGCAGGCCGTGCGCGTGCTGCGGTTGTTCGGCTCCACCGCTGAGCGCGTTGTCACGACATGCGGACCCGAACAGGAATATTTCCTGATCGATCACTACTTCTACCTGTCGCGGCCGGATCTCATCAACGCCGGCCGCACGCTCTTCGGCGCCCGCCCGCCGAAAGGACAGGAGCTCGAAGATCAGTACTTCGGTGCCATCGCCGACCGCGTGATGGCGTTCATGTCGGAGATCGAGTCCGAGCTCTACAAAGTCGGCGTCCCGGTCAAGACGCGGCACAACGAAGTCGCGCCGAGCCAGTACGAGATCGCACCCGTGTTCGAGAACGCGAACGTCGCCACCGACCATCAGATGATGACGATGGAGACGATGCGGCGGACGGCGCCGAAGTACGGGCTTGCATGCCTGATGCACGAGAAGCCGTTCGCCGGCGTCAACGGCTCGGGCAAGCACCTCAACTGGTCGATCAGCGACGACGAAGGGCACAACCTGCTCAGCCCGGGCGCGAATCCGCACGACAACATGCAGTTCCTCGTGTTCTGCACGGCGGTCGTCCGCGCGGTCAACAAGTGGCAGGGATTGCTGCGCGCCTCGATTGCCAGCGCCGGCAACGATCATCGCCTCGGCGCAAACGAAGCGCCGCCGGCGATCATCTCGGTCTTCCTCGGCGACATGCTCACCGACATCTTCGAGCAGATCGACAAGGGCGGCGCGAAGTCGACCAAGCACGGCGGCGAGCTCGACACCGGCGTGCTCGTGCTGCCGAAGCTGCCGCGGGACGCGGGCGACCGCAACCGCACCAGCCCGTTCGCCTTCACGGGCAACAAGTTCGAGTTCCGCGCGGTGTCGTCGAATCAAAGCATCGCCTACCCGAACATCGCGCTGAACCTGGCCGTCACCGAATCGCTCGACTACATGGCGACCGAGCTCGAAAAGGCCACTTCTGCCGGCAAGCCGCTGGCCGAGGCCGTGGCGGCGCTGCTGCAGAAGGTGATCAGGGACAACAAACGGATCATCTTCAACGGCAACAACTACTCGAGGGAGTGGGAAAAGGAAGCCGGGAAGCGCGGGCTGCTGAATCTGAAGAACACCGTCGATGCGCTGCCGCAGCTCGTCGCCAAGGACGTCGTCGCGATCTTCGAGAAGTACAAGGTCCTGAACGATCGCGAAGTGCACGCCCGCTACGACGTGATGGTCGAGACCTACAACAAGACCGTCAACGTCGAGGGTCAGCTGATGGTGCTGATGGCCAACCGCTACATTCTGCCGGCCGCGCTCAAGTACCAGAAAGAGGTCGCGCAGAGCGTGTCCGCCGTGAAGGCGGCGGGCGGGAAGTCAGTCGAGGGCAAGAAGGTAATGACAGGCATCATCAAACTGACCGACGTTTTGAAGCGGCGCACGGACAAGCTCGCGCACGCGCTGGAGCACGAGGGCAACGGCTCGGCGGAAAAACACGCCAGGCATTTCCGCGACGTCGTGATCCCCGCCATGACGGCGTTGCGCGAAACCGGCGACGCCCTGGAGCTCCAGATCCCGCACGAATCGTGGCCGTTGGCCACGTATCGGGAGATGTTGTTCATAAAATAGGGCGGGTAGGGCAGGTAAGGCAGTGCGTTAGTTTCCGTCGTATAAATCGCCGGCGAGGTACTTCAGACCTGTATCGACGGCAACCGTCGCAACCACCTTGCCCGGCCCGAGCTCGCGCGCGAGCTGCAGGGCCGCCGCTATGTTCATCGCACTCGACGTGCCCACGAGGAGTCCTTCCTCGTGGGCGAGCCGTCTCGCCATCGCGCGCGCCTGCGCTTCATCGATCGCTCGCGCTTCGTCGTACGGCTTGTCTTGCATGTGCGGCACGATGCCGCCGGTACCAATCCCCTCGACGCGATGGGCGCCGCCTCGTCCTTCGGTCATCGCCGGCGACGTTGCGGGCTCCAGCGCCACGACTCTCGCGCTGCTGCCGCCTTCGCGCAGCGCGCGCGCCACGCCGCGCAGCATGCCGCCGGTGCCCACGGCGCCGCAGTACGCATCGAGCCGGCCGCCGGCCTGTTCGAGCAACTCGCGGCCGATGCCGGCGTAGCCGTCGAGCGCGTCCGCGTTGTGAAACTGATCGGTCCAGAACGTGTTCGGCTCGGCCGCGAGCTTCGCGATCGCTTCCTTGAAGCGCTCGAAGAGCGCGGGCGTCACCCTGCCGCCGTCGCTCGGCACCATCCGCAGCTCCGCGCCGAACGCGCGCATTGTCTTCAGCTTTTCCTCGGCGAACGCATCTGACGACAGCACGACGAACGGATAGCCCTTCGCGGCGCACACCATCGCCAGCGACGAGCCGGTGCTGCCGCCGGTGAATTCCACGACGCGCATGCCCGGCTTCAGCGCGCCGCGCCGCTCCGCGCCCTCGATCATCGCCAGCGCCATGCGGTCCTTGTAGGAACCGGTCGGATTGTAGAACTCCAGCTTCACGATGACGTCGGCGCTGCCGGGCGGCACGAGGCGGCGCACACGCACGACCGGCGTCCGCCCGATCGCGTGTAGAACAGACTCGCCGACTCCCCACGGTGCGGCTGTATTCACGGTACTCATTCGGCTTGCTCCGTTCTCACTCTGCCATATTTTCAAAGATGTTGATTTGGGCGGCGGTGAGAACGGAGCTAGCATAGCGCGTCAGCAGCATGCGCGTGCTCGTGGGAGTCGCCGTTCTTGCCGCCACCTTCGGCGTGTCGGGCCGCGCGCAGGCGCCGCGCGTCGGCGCCGTCGCCTTCGAGAATTCGGGCGCGCCTGCCGCGCAGTCCGCGTTCCTGTACGGTCTCGCTCAGCTCCACAACTTCGAGTACGACGATGCCGCCCGCGCGTTCCGCGAGGCGCAGCAGATCGACCCGGCGTTCGCCATGGCCTATTGGGGCGAGGCGATGACGAAGAACCATCCGGTGTGGATGGAGCAGGATCTCGGCGGCGCGCGCCGCATCCTCGAGCGCCTCGGCTCGAGCACCAGCGATCGGATCGCCAAGGGCAGAACAGCCCGGGAGCATGCGTATCTGCGCGCGATCGAGACGTTGTACGGCGCGGGCGACAAACAGTCGCGCGACCTCGCGTATCTCGAGGAGATGCGCCGCATCCGTGCTGCGTTTCCGCACGACGTCGACGCCACTGCGCTGTACGGTCTCGCGCTCCTGGGATCGGCGCATGATGGACGCGACACGGCGATCTACATGCAGGCCGCCGCTGCTCTCGAAGAGGCGTTCGCGGCACATCCTGATCACCCTGGCCTCGCGCACTATCTGATTCACTCATACGACGATCCGGCCCACGCGCCGCTGGGCCTTCGCGCCGCGCGCCGGTACTCCGCGATCGCGCCGTCCGCTCCGCACGCGTTGCACATGACGTCGCACATCTACCTCGCCGCCGGCATGTGGGACGACGTCGTCAGCGCGAACGAGCGGGCGACGAACGTGGGCGCCGCCCGCGCGCAAGCGGCCGGACGGACTGCGCCCGGCTGCGGCCACGCCAACATGTGGCTCATGTATGGGTATTTGCAGCAGGGACGCCACGATGCGGCGCGCCGCGTCCTCGATGGCTGCCGGGCGACGGCAACCGGGGCAAACGGGCTCACGCTGCGATCGGCGGAACAAGATCCCCTGGATCCCGACAACATTCCGGCCGCTTCGTACATCCAGATGTGGAGCCGCTATCTGATCGACACAGGCGACTGGTCGAGCGACCTGGCCGCCGAAGACATCCCGCTCGGCAGCCTCGCCGGAGCGACGCTCACGCGCGCGTTCGTGCGCGGCCTGGGCGCCGCCAACGGATCGGATCCGCAGGCGCTTCAGCGAGCGATCGAGAGTTTCCAGAAGGCGCGGCGGGAACTGGAAGCCGTCCTCGCCGGACGTCGCGACGGCGCCGACCAATATCGGCGCCGTGCCGGCATTCTGGAACAGGAGCTCCGCGCGCTGGCCGAACTCTCGATGAACCGGCGTGAAGACGCAGTGACCACTCTCGAACGCGCTGCCGCCGCCGAGGATGCGATGCCGATGGAATTCGGGCCGCCGTTCGTCGACAAGCCCGTCCGCGAGCTATTGGGGGACGTCCTTCTGCGGATCGGCCGGCCGCGCGAAGCTGCTGCTGCGTACAAGGCGGCACTCAAACGCACGCCCGGCCGACGTCAGGCCACCCCGAAGATCTAGAGACGGTTTCAAACAGGATGTGGCGCAGCCCTTCAGGGCTGCGAACGCAGGGCTAAAGCCCTGCGCCACACTCCGTCAGAAACCGCGCTTGAGATCCGCTTCGGCGGCGATCCAGCCGAACGCCTGCCAGGCGTTCCCGGCGACAACGCGCTCGAAGATCTCGCGGGCCTTTCGCGCATCGCCGTTCACCAGGTACCAGTTCCCGACCCCATACCCCTGCGTCGCAATCTGCACATCGTCCGCGGTATTGAGGTTGAGCACCGAGTCCGCGGAGCGGGCGCCCTTGTACATCAGCAGACGGGCGTGATACGCGGTGTTCTCCAGGATGTCCATCTGATCACGAATCGGCTCGAGCACCTGACGAGCCTCGGCGTCGCGCTTGAGTCGACGGAGCGTCATGTAGAGCCAGTCGCTCGTGGCGACGAGCATGTCGTCGTTGACGCGCGACACTTTCAGGCCTTCCTGGTAGCTCGCGAGCGCAGCCGTGAAATCTCCTGACAAGTACTGCGCGAGGCCCAGGTGGTACCAGATATTGGACTGCAGCGTGCTACGCGGGATGCCGGCCCGATTCGGCGCGCCATCCGGCTCGATGGCGTCCGGCTTGCCGGCGATGAGCTGCGCGGCGCGCCGCAGATCGGCGATCGCCAGATCGAATTTTCGGATCGTGATGTAGCGGTGTCCGCGATGGCGATAGAGCCGAGGCTCGTTCGGATGCCGCTCGATGCCGCGCGTGTAGGTCGCGATCGCGTCGTTGAAGCGTCCGAGGTACGCGAGGCGCCGGCCGAGCCAGATCACGGCATCGGCGCTCGACGGATCGCGATCGTAGTCCGCCTGCGCTTTCGCGAGATCGGCCTCGAACCGCGCTTTCGTCTCGCCGGTCGGCGGCGTCGAAACGAGCGGCTTGCCGAACAGCGAGGTCGCCTCGGGTCTCTGCGCGCCTGGAAGGACGGCGAGCATCAGCAGCAGGGAGGCGAGCAGGGTCACATGCAGCATGGCACCGATCCTATTCCGAAGGAGCGAGGACGACGAGGTTCTCAGGCCGAGCACCTGTGACGGCGGCAAGCGGAATGCGCGAGTCGAACGTCACCAATTGGCCATTGTGGGCTGCTGCGAGCGCAAGCAGGTATACGTCTGTAGTCTGACGATTGCCCTGTATGCGGCGAGCGTCGAAGCGCGCGTCGTCGAGCAGACTTACATCGTCATTCCAGAATTCGTGTCGGCCGGCCGCTTGAAATCGCCGCAAATGCTCGATCAGGCTGGCGGTAGGCACGAACTCGCCTTTTTGCGCGGCGACGTTGGCGGTGCGCAGAAAACCGTTCTCGGTCATCGGACAACTCGCCCAACCAGCAGAGCGTTCAGCGAACCAGTCGTGGGCGATGTCGTGATGAACGTGTTCGGGATCGAACAACGCCAGCAGTACGTTCACGTCGAGGAGGGCGATACGGCTCACGGTTCGTCGAGAATCCGTTCGACCATTTCGACCGTTACGATCCGCCCCCGGCGCGGAAGCAGGGGAACTCCGTTTCGTTCGATGGCGGTTGACCGCGGCAGCATTGCCTCTCGGGCCTTTTCCGAAATCACCTGGCCCGCGGTCTTGCCGCGCATGGCGGCAATCTCCTTGGCGGCTTGCAGCACGTCGTCGTCGATATCCAAGGTCGTCCGCATACCCGGATCATCACGCATCACGCATCAGATGTCAATGTAGCCTTGGTGAGTTGGCGAGTTCGTGAGTTGGTGAATTCTCCAAGTCGCGGATTCGCCAATTGTCCAATTTGACTGTCGCGGTACGCTGATCGAAACCACTCATGGCCAAACGCAAACCCCGCGAGCAATCGCTGTTCGATAACCTCGACCCCGCCGATGCCTCGAGCGGCCGTGATGCGGCCATCCGCTCCGCCCTTCTGGGCGTGGGCGGGAACGGACCCAGCGGGACGTCGAATGTCGCGCTGCACGAAGCCGCGCAGTCCCGCTATCTCAACTACGCGCTCTCGGTCATCACGGCCCGCGCGCTGCCCGACGTGCGCGACGGGCTCAAGCCCGTGCAGCGGCGCATCCTCTACACGATGTGGCAGCAGAACCTCACCGCTGACGCGAAGCATCGCAAGTGCGCGAAAGTCGTCGGCGACGTGATGGGCAGCTTCCATCCGCACGGCGACGCCGCCCTGTACGAAACGCTCGTGCGCATGGCGCAGCCGTTTTCGCTGCGCTATCCGCTCGTCGACGGGTCCGGCAATTTCGGATCGCTCGACGGCGACAGCGCCGCGGCCATGCGTTACACGGAATGCCGCCTCACGCGCATCAGCGACGAAATGCTCGGCGAGATCGAGCAGACGACCGTCGCTTTCCGGCCCAATTACGACGGCACGAAAACCGAGCCGGTCGTCCTCCCGGCGCGGATTCCGAATCTGCTCGTGAACGGCACGACGGGCATTGCGGTCGGCATGGCCACCAACGTGCCGCCGCACAACCTCGCCGAAGTCTGCACGGCCCTCGTCAAGCTTCTGGACAACGAAGATCTCAGCAGCGTTCAGTTGTGCCGCTACATCAAGGGCCCCGACTTCCCCACCGGCGGTCAGATTCTCAATTCGCCCGACGAGCTGAAGGAGATCTACAAGACCGGATCGGGAAGCATCCGCCTGCGCGGCACCTGGGACATCGGACCGGAGACGCGATCGACGAAAACGATCTACGTGGAGAGCGTGCCCTACACCGTGAACAAGGCGCAGCTCGTGGAGCGCATCGCCGAAGTCGTGATGGGCCGCAAGCTGCCGCAGCTCCTCGACGTCAAGGATCTGTCGACGGAAGACGTGCGCATCGCGATCGAGATGAAGAAGGACGCCGACGAGAAGATGATCATGGCGTACCTCTTCAAACACACGCCGCTGCAGATCACCTTCGCCGTGAACCTGACGTGTCTGATCCCGACGGAAAACCCCGAGGTGGGCCGGCCCGAGCGGCTGGATCTCAAACAGATCCTCTGGCACTTCCTGCACTTCCGGCTCGAGGTCGTCACCAGGCGGCTGGAACACGAGCTGGCCGCGCTGAAGAAGCGGATTCATCTGCTCGAAGGGTTCGAGAAAGTCTTCGACGCGCTCGACGAGATCATCCGCATCATCCGCAAGTCGGACGGCAAGCCGGACGCCGCCGAGAAAATCATGAAGCGCTTCGAGCTCGACGCGGAGCAGACCGACGCCATCCTCGAGCTCAAGATCTACCGCCTGGCTCGGCTCGAGATCCTGATCATCCGCAACGAGCTCGAGGAAAAGCGCAAGCGCGCCCGCCAGATCGGGACCCTCCTCAAGGACGAAGACAGCCGCTGGAAGCTGGTGCGCAGCGAGCTCGAAGAAATTCAGAAAACCTACGGCGACCCGAAGGTCGACAAGCGGCGCACGCTCATCGAGAGCGACAGCGAAGAGCCCGAATACAAGGCCGACGACTTCATCGTCGAGGAAGACAACGTGGTGATCGTCTCGCGCGACGGCTGGGTGAAGCGCCAGCGCGAGGTCAAGGATCTGTCGACGACGCGGCTGCGCGAGGGCGATGCGGTGCTCACGGCGTTCGCCGGCAGCACGCGGGCGTCGTGCGTGTTCTTCTCGAACTTCGGGGTCGCGTATTCGAGCCGCATCATCGATGTACCTGCGTCCACCGGCTACGGCGAGCCGATCCAGAAGCAGTTCAAGCTGAAGGACGGCGAAAAGATTGTCGCCGCCTCGAGTCTGGATCCGCGCGCGGCCGGCCAGATCGCCGCGAAGAAGGAAGGCGCGGAGCCGGCCGTCCACGCCGTCGCCGCGTCGAGCGACGGCTACGCCCTGCGCTTCAGCCTTGAACCGTTCATCGAGCCGAGCACGCGGGCGGGCCGCCGGTTCGCGCGGCCGTCCAAGGGCGCCGAAATCGTCGGCGTCGCGCGCTTGACCGGCGGCGAGATCCTCATTGCCGCCACGGCCGAGGCCCGTGGCATTCTGTGCAAGGCGGAGGAAGTGAATTTCCTATCGGGACCGGGCAAGGGCGTGCTGCTGATCAAGCTGGCCAAAGAGGACAGGGTCCTGGGGTTCATCGCCTCGAGCGGCGATCGCGATCTGCTCACGGTGGAAACGACCCGAGGCGCGGAGCAGACGATCAGCACCGCCAAGTACGAGGTGACCGGCCGCGGCGGCAAAGGACGCGAACTGCTGCAGCGCGGCCAGTTCACGCGTGTTGTGTGGCCGCTGCCCGAGCCACCCGCGACCCTCAATGGCTAATAGCTAAGGGCTGATGGCACAGGGACCATGGACCATATGCCATTAGCCATCAGCCATCAGCCATGAGAGAATAGTCAGGTCAGCCTCACCCTGAGGCTGCCGCACCTTGCTGCGAAAGAATGGCTGGAGGTTCCAGCCGCTGCGAGGTCGCCGGGTTTGCACATTCTTTCACGCAAGGATTTTCGGTTTGCCACATCACGATCGTCTCAACATCGCCGTCTTCATCGATTTCGACAACATTGAAATCGGCGTCAAAACCACCCTCGGCCAGCAGTTCGACGTCGGCACCATCCTCGACGCCATCAAGGAGCGCGGCGAGGTCGTCACCAAGATTGCCTACGCCGACTGGACACGCGCCGGCGAGTACAGCCGCACGCTCACGCAGCACGCCATCCGACTGGTGCAGCGGAACCTCACGCCCGGCGGCGACAAGAACGGGGCGGACATCAACCTCGCGCTCGACGCGCTCGAAATGGCGTTCACGCACCAGCACATCAACGCCTTCGTGATCGTCGGCGGCGACAGCGACTTCCTGTCGCTCGTCGAAAAGCTGAAGCAGTACGACAAGAAGGTCTTCGTGGTGGGCGGCCGCGCCTTCACGAGCATGATCCTGCAGCGCAACTGCCACGAGTTCATCGCCTATGAAAATCTGGGCGGCGTGCGGCGCGCGGCGATCAAGGCCGGACGCCCAGCAGCGGCGGCAGCGAGCTCGCCCTTGCAGCAGGCGTTCCCGATCGTCCGGCGCGGGCTCAAGATTCTCGCGGAACGCGAAGTCTCGCCGCAGACCGGATTGCTCAAGAGCACGCTGCTCCAGCTCGACTCCACCTTCTCCGAGCGCAACTACGGCGCCTCGTCGTTCCTCGACTTCGCCGAAAAGCTCGCGCAGGCGGGCCTGGTGACCCTCAAGCACGCGGGCCGCAGCGTCATGGTGGAGTTGAACCCGGGCTTCTCGGAGGACGACGCCGCGCTGAAGCCCCGCGCCGCAGCCGAGGGCGAAGAGCAGGCCCTCAGCGACACCGACGAAGCGGCGCAAGCGCAGCCGCCTTCGCCCGTCCCGGGCTTCGGCGAGCCACGGCCGGCTTCGCCCGTTCCGGGCTTCGGCGAGCCAGGGCCGAGCGCCAGCGGAAGTGGATTGCCGCCGCAGCTTCCGCCGCTCGGCACCCAGGACGAAGGCGTCCAGCGCGCCGGCGCGATTCTCGCCGCCGCCACACAGGCTCGCTGGCCGATGTACCTGCGCAACGTGAAACAGATTCTGCGCAGCGCCGAAGGCGGGTTCGACGATCGCCGCTACGGGTTCGGCGGACTCATGGATCTGCTGAAGGCGTGCCAGCGCGCCGGGATCGTGCGCATCGAGCGCGATCGCCGCGGCGGGTTGCGTGTCTTTCAAGGATCGGCGCTGCAAGGCACGAGCATGCGGCCCACGCCCAGTGTCCTTCCCCAACCCGATGTGGAAGACACCGACGCCTTCGAGGCCGTCCCGAGCGACACGCCGCGCGCCGAACCGGCGCCGCCCGTCGATTCGTCAGACGACGACATCAACGAGATTCAGCCGGTGCTGATCGACACGACCGCGGAATTGCTCGGGCGCGCGACGTCGAAGCCGCGCGCGCGCACCGCGCGATCGTCGGGAGCAACGGCGGCGAGAGGAGCACGCGCGTCGAAGAGCGCGGCAAAACCCGCCGCGCGCAAACCGCGGGCCAAGAAGGCCGCGTCGAGCGGCAACTAGTAAAAAGCGCTAGACCTGAAGCAGCTGGAACCCGCCGACGGCGCTGACTGACTGGTCGTCCAGGATGCGCCGCACCGTGTACTGATCGGTGGTGTTCCCCGTCAGGTGGTTGACGAGAACCTCGCCGAACAGGTGCGGCACGACTGCCCGATACAGGTCGATGTCGGCGTCGATGACAACGCGATCCTGTGGACGCGTGGCGAAGCTCACCTGCAGGTTGCCCTTCCGGAAGGTCGTCTGCTTGAAGCTGCCTTCCTTGAAGCGATGCAGGGATGCGGGCGCACGCTCGAATGACGGGCGATCCGATTTCGCGTCGGCTTCGAGGTCGAGAATGATCGATCGATCCGCCTCGAAGTAAATGCGGTCGGGAAAGACGTGCGTCACCCCAACGCCGCGGCCTTCGAGCAGGCGGCGCCCCGACAGCTCGGTCGCCATCAGGCGAGCCATGATGTTCAGCAGCGCGAACACCTGCACGCCGCTCAGTTCCTCGTACATCGGTCGCGAGATGAACTCGGCGCACGCGCCCAGGCGCTCGTGACTGGGAAACACGGGGATCACGAGCTTTCGCAGCAGCCCGGCCACCTGTTCGGCGACCTTCTTCGAGGCCTTGATCACCGGCGCAAACGCGGCGAACGTCTTGGGGGCCTGGGCGAGCTGGTCGTCGGCGGTCTTCAGCGACGTGGTCAGCTTCAGCGGCGCCTGCTGGAGACGCTTTCGCAACGCGCCGGCGTCAGCGGCGCGGCCCTCCGCGAGGTCGTTGAGCAGTGTATTCACGTCGGCGAAGGCGCGCGCCACGTCGTCGCCAATGGACTGGATGCGCACCTGTTGTTCGGCCGTGATGCTCTCCCGCTGGATTACGGTCGTGAGGATGTCGGTGTAGCGCTTCCACTGGATTTTTTCGAAGTCCCAGAGCTTGACGTTGACCTCACGCAGCCCCTGGACCGCGCCGGGAAAGACAGCGGCCGCCACCAGCTGCGCCGCCTCGTCCAACTCGACGAGCGGGTCGCTGAACGCCTCGCGCACGAAATGCTGGCGCTCCACCGCCTTGCCGAGCTCGCGCAGCGCCGATGCCAATCTGGCGGTTTCCCCCTGCAACCGCACCTGCATGTCGACGATGTCGAGAGCGGTTTGATCGATCAGCGAGAACGATTGGGCGATCGCGTCCGACGCAGTCCGGGCGCGGGCTGCCGCCTCGAGCAGCTCGTCGAGCGCTTTCCGCGGGAGGCGCGGAGGATTCGCCGGCGTCGACTCGACGCGCTGAACGAACGTCGACAGACGGCCGTTGAAATTCGAGAGAGCGGTGAAAACGCGGACGGAGAACGTCGTCCTAGTCCCTCATCCCGGCGCCCTTGAGGTAGTCCACCCATTGCCGGACAAGCGCCGCCTGCGGGCCGCTGGCCCTGGCGTAGGCGTCGGCGTAGGTCTGGGCCAGCTTCAAATCCTCGGCGGCCGTGTGGACGGTGGCGCCGGCCGCGCGGACCATGTAGATCCATTGAACGGCCAGGTAGTACGCGTCGCGATCGCCGCGGTTCTCGTCGAGGTATCGCTCGAGCGTGCGCACCGCTTCCCGGCCACGCCCGGCCGTGCCGTACAGCATCGCCAGCGGCTTGAGGAAGCGAGCATCCGACGGCCACTTCTCCGCCGCTTCCTCGAGAATCGTGCGCGCCTCGTTGTAGTCGCGCGAGCGCAGCAGCGCGCCGCCCAGCCACTGATAGATCCGCGGCATGTCGGATCCGTCGACCAGCGCCGTCTGCCACGCGCTGGCGGCTTCGGCGTCGTGGCCCGAGGCGGCAAACGCCGCGGCCAGGTAGGTGAGCGCGGCGGTGCTGTCGAACTCCGGCTGGATCGCGCGCTTGAGCGTCACCTCGGCTTTCACGTAGTCGCCGGCCGCGAGGAACGCGATCCCTTCCTCGAGCGCGGTCTTGACGCCGTCCTCGACGTGCTCGGCGAATTCCTTGACCACGTCGGCGCTGGTGGCCTCCTCCCGTTGAAACTTCGGCGACATCGTTTCTTCGTCCACGGGAAGAAAGAGCTCGGTGTCGACCGGATTGGCGCCGACGCCCTCGGCGGACGTCAAGAGGACTTTGGGTGGAGCGATCGCGAATTCGCGCGCAGCGGTCGAGATCGAACGGCCGGACGAGGACAGAATCGCTCGGAGAAAGTACTTGCCGGGCGGCAGCTGATGGATCGGCATCACCCGCGTGAAGATGACGCGCGTGTCGCCGGCAGGACGCGGCGGTACGTCCACGTTGAGGAGCGCCGGCGCCGTCGGATCCGTCGCGATCTCGTATTCCATCGTCAGCGCGTCGACGCCCGGGCCGTATGCTTCGAGATAGCCGTGCACCGATCCGAACGAGACGTCGTAGCCGATCGTGGGCCTGAGCTGCTCGCCCACTTCGGTCGGCCCGCCGGTCATCAGCTCGCTGGTTTTCAGGTCGCCGGCCGATTGGAGCGCGGCGTGAATCGTGTGCTCGACGGTGCCGACCCGATCGCCCTCGGCCACCGCGAGCTTCAGCGAGTAGTCGCCCGGCGGAACGCTCGCGCCCGCCGTGTAGCGGAGGGCGGACGGCACGCCGTTGACCGGCGGTGTGACGCGAACGACTTCGGACTTCGTATCGATTTGCCGCCCGTCCTTGTCGGCGATCAGATAGCCGACCGCCACCGGCTTCGACGCGACGTAGTCCGAGCCGATCTCCGCGTGAATCAGGACCTGCACTTTCCCCGCTTCGGGCCCCTGCAGCGCGAACGAGGCGACGCGCAGCGGCAGCGCCGACGACAACAGCGGTGAGCTCAGCGCCGCGATGACAGCCGCGCGCGCGGATCGCGGAGCCGGGCGATCCGATTTCGCGTTCAACACCTGCCGGCGGGTCCGGACCAGCGAGCCGCGCCGGGAGACGTCGACGCGAACCGTCCGCGACTTGCCGTCGTGGTCGCGCGCCTCGGATTCGACGCCGATCAAGTAGTAGCCGGACAGCTCCGACTCGATGCGCTCGAACAAGCTCTGGCCCGTGCCCGTCACCGTGAACAACGCCCCGCGCGCGGCGCCGGCGAGGAGCTCGAGCCCTTCGGCGCGCGCCTGGCGATCCGCGAACGGGTTGATCGGCATGCGCCGGTCGGTGATCTCGAACAGCTGGCTGTCGAGCTTGAGCGTGTAGACGCTGGTGCGCGCCTGCGCCGCCATCGTGCCGAGGTCGATGATCATCGACTCGTCCGTCAGCACGAAGCCCTCCGAGATCAAGATCATCGTCTTGGGCGCGTCGATGCGGCTCAAACCCAGGAACAAATTGCGGAGGTCCGAGATGGTCTGATCGGCCTCGATCCGAACGTCCTGGGCCATCGTGCGCGCTTCCATGTCCACCTGCTGGCGGCAGACCTCGAGCGCGACCGGCGAGAGCATGGTGGGGGGACACTCGCGGTTTTGCACGGTTGCGTACGTCACCTGGTCGCCGCGCTCGATCGCCTGCGCCTCGACCAGCGCGATGTTGTGGCCCAGATCCAGCATCCGGCCCGGTTGCTTCTGACCGACCATTCGCGAGATGACGCGCTTGACCCGTTCGCGATCGGCGGTGAACACCGTGGCCGGTGCGCCGATGCCGAAGCCGGCAACGGCGATGCGATCCGCGGGCGACAACCGATCGATGAAGGCGTTGGCCGCCCTGGCGATCGCCATGCCGCCGCCGAATCGGATGTTCCGCTCGTCGACGGCGATGACGATCAGCCGCCCGCCGGTGGACGACTCGTTGCTGCTGAAGCCTTCGGGCACGGGCGCGACGGGTTTGTCGGAGGCAGGCGTGACGAGCGGGACCCATTCAGCGGTCACGACCTTGCGCGGCGACCCGTCGATGCGAACGACGAAGTCGGCAGGCGCGAGGTCGGTGATCGGCTTTCCGCGATCGTCGATGACCGTCACATCGAGCGGTGTCACGTCGACGGACGCCCGGAAGGTTGTCTGCGGCGTCTGAGCGGGCGCCTGTGCGTAGGCAACGCACCCGACGAGAAGCCACGACGTGGCATGCAGAACTCGCAGAATCCGCAGAGCAGGAATTTCTCTGCGTGTTCCGCGCGTTCTGCGTTGATCGTCGTATTCGTAGGTTTTCGGTGTCATTTGACTGCAACCGCGCGATAGCCCTGGCGCGCGCGCACGTTGCCATGACCGTCGACGTCCACTTTGATCCGCCGCCACGTGTCGTCGCGCTTCGAGTTCGTCGATGCGTAGCCGAGCAGATACTGGTTCGAGAGCTCGTCGAGCAGATCGGCGAACGCATCGTGCAGCGTGTCGACGTTCTCGGTGAAGAACGCGCGGCCCCCGCTCGGGAGCGCGAGCCGCTCCATCACCTTCTTGAGCGATTCGAGCGTGACGCCGCGGCCCTGGCCGATCATGTACAGCGTCAGGTCGCTGGACTGCAGCCGGCGTTCGACGTCCGAAATCGTCGCGTGGCTGCCCTGATCCTCGCCGTCGGTGAACACCACCAGCGCCTTCCGTCCGGTCTGCCGTCCCAGCATGTCGACGCCGCGAAGAATCACGTCGTACAGTGCCGTCGAACCCCACGGGGCCAGACGATCGACCGCCTTGATGCGGTCGGCCGCGTCGGTGGCCTTGCGCGAAAGGGTGAACACGCTGTCGTTGAACCCGAGCAGCGTCACCTGGTGCTGCACTGGTACGGCAGTCAGGAATGCCTTGACCGCTGCTTTCAGCTTCGGCATCGACAACCCCATGCTCCCTGAAATGTCGATGGCGACGACGAGCTCGAGGGGCACGTCTTCGGACGCGAAATGGGTAATCGTCTGCGGCCGGTTGTCTTCGGCGACGTGGAAGCTCGATCGAGGAATGCCGGGCACGAACTTGCCGTTGCCGTCCTCCACCGTGACGGTGACCTGCACGACGTCCACGTCGACGCGCTCCGAGAAGCCGACGCCCTTCGTGCGCACCGTGTTGACGATCCGGCCGCCGGCCGCCAGCGCCGCGACGGCGCGAATCTGGTGCTCGGCAATCGTGGCCCCGGCGTCCCATTCGCATTCGAACGGCTGCCCTTTGAGCGCGCAGACCTGCCGGCCGTCGGCGAAAAACGTGACGCCGACCGCCGCCTCGGGCGGCTCGATGCGCGCGCGAAGCACGGTTGGCCCGCTGACGAAGCTGTCGTTTTCCGGCGTGACAATGGTGATTTTCGGCGCCGGCGTCTCGGACGGCGCCGGAGGGGTTTGAGCGGACAGCGGGATGGACGAACCGATCAGCCCCGAGAACACCAGCACCCGAAACCACACGTGGGTTGGCGCGTCTCCGTGCCGGGGTGGCCTCGACGTCATGGCCATAGGCGTTGAATCTTAACGCTGTACCGGCGCCGGACTCCGGTTATCTGGCATCAGGGGACCGGCTGCCGTGGCCGCCGCCACGAAGTCTTCGACCTGTTCCCGGGTCAGGCGCTGCGCGGTGCGCGTCATGGTGATCCAATCCGCCTCGTCCGTTGGCTTGACCTCGTCGATGAAATCCTGCATCGCGGCGGAGAGGACCACGCGCGCCAGCGCCGCCGGCAACTCCAGCTCCTTGAGGCGCAGCGCCACGTGCAGGTTCAGATCCGCCATCCCCGCCGCCGTGATTCCCAGCTGCGGGCGACCCGTTAGCGTCAACCAGCGGCCCGGCGGCGTCAAGCGCGAGCACAGACACCCGACCGTCGGGAGCATGCTCATGCCCCAGGCGCTGAGCTGGTCGAGCGCCGCTCCGCCAAGCACGAGGAATTCGGTCAGCGAAATCAGGCTCCCCATGCGCTCGCGCTCGTGGGCAAGCGTCCACTTCAGCGCGCGGCGGCGGGCGCCGCTGAACGCCAGTTCGTCGGCGATCACGTCGATATCGGCCGGATCGGTGAGCGCCGCGAGCCGCTTGCGGCCCCGCTCGACGGCACCGACGATCGTGTCGCGATCCTCGTCGCGGAGCAGGAACGGATTGATGAGGGCCACGCTGATCGCGAACGCCTCGCGCTGGTTCGACGTCAGCCGCGGCGCCTCGACCACCTGATCGTAGTTGACGCGCCGAAGCGCCAGCGGCGCGAGCGCCACGTCCATGCCCAGCAGCGACCCGGTGACGTGCCACGGGGAGCCGGGCGACACTTCCTGCCGCGGCTGCATCCACGCGGTTCGCGCTCGAATCTCGCCGTCCTTCACCGCGAACCCGAAATCGTGGCGGCGCGACACATCGTCGGCCAGGAGAATCGTGCCGTCGGGATCGCCGAGAGCGGCGGCGTACGCGAACGACAGCATCGCCTGCGCGAGCAGCGTGTCCGAGAGTTCGAGCAGCGGCTCGCCGAGGCGCGGCCCGCGCCGGACATCTTTGTTCCGCACCGCACGCGACAAGTCGTCGGCGGCCTTTCGCAGGATGGCGCGCGCTTCGGGCGGCGGTCCAAGGCCGGGCGGCGCGTTGTCTTCGTCTTCCTGACGGGCGCGCTCGGGTACGTCAGCCGCCATCGCCGAGATTCGCGTGAGCAGGCTCTGCATCTCCTCGACCGAGACCGTGTCGGCGGCCAGCGCGTGACCGGCGTTGGCCAGATTGACCGCGATGTCGAGCGGGAGGCCCTCTTGCTTTTCGCGAACGCGTTCGAGTCGCAGGCGTTCGGCGGCGCCGAGGTCGAGCCGGTACGCCTGCCCTTCCCACGTCAGGCGTTTGACCGTGCCGTCTGCGGAGGCGGGCCCGGACAAAGCCTTGATGAGCATCGCCTCGACGAAGTCCGTCTTCGCGACGGTGCCCGCGATGTCGTCACGAATCCAATGCGCGACCGCGCCGTTGTAACGCCCGTCGACGGTCAGCGGCAGCGAGAGCAGGCGCTCGAGCAGACGCTGCGCGGTGGCCACGTCGATCGTGTGGACGGCCCTCATCTTCGTCACGATCGCGATCGCCCCCTGAAACTGCGCTTGAGCGACGAACGCGCGTTGACCATCGATCGTGCCGACGCGCGCCGCCTGTCGCGCCGCGGCCGCGTACAGCGCCGGCACCGTCAGGCCCATGCGCTCGAGGGTGAGCATCAACATCCGATAGCGGGCCAACGCACGCACCGCCACGAGCGCGTCGGCGCGATCGGCGGCGCCGCCGAACAACCGCTGGGCAAACGCGATCTGATCCAGGCGATCGCCGCGCTGCCGTACGTCGACGGAACCAACCGTGTCGGTCAGCCACGCGGCATCGAACGGCTCTTCGTCGATCCCGCGAAGCTGGCGCGCGGGATCGTCCGGGAGATCGCTGCTCGAGAACACGCGCGACCAGAATCCCCGCGCCGCCGGCGCGAGCGGCGCGCCGTTGGCGTCCACGGAGACACGCATCAGCGTCATCGCCAGATCGTGCGATCCCCGGTTGAACGGCAGCGTGCGGAGGTGCCAGTCGCGATACGCCGTGATCCCCGACGAAGCGAGCAGCTTGAACCGTTCGAGCCGCACCGTCGCCGTCGGAATCCACAGGCCGAGCACAAACGCGCGGCGCGGCGCATCGAGGTGACCGATTGTGTCGAAGAGGTAGGCCAGCCGCCCATCGCTCGCCTCGAACAACTTCACCATGAACGCGTCGGGCCGCGTGACCTTCTCGCCGACGACGCCCTCCCACAACGGCGTCGCGTCGGGTCCGCCCGGCAGCACGAGGCGGTTGTTCCGGATCTGCAGGCTGCCCGAAAACACGCCGAACGCCGGCGCGGCTCGCTCGGCGAGCTTCGTGAGAATCGATGAATGCTCCGCGAAGTACTCGAGCGTCTCATCGTCGAGCCCGGCCAGCCCGTGGCACAGCAACGACGCAATGTGATCGCCGACGATGGCGCCGACTAGTTCGTTTTTCCCGACCTTGCGATGAAAAACGGCCCGGCTCCAGATGTCGGCGGTCAACGGCACCGGGACGAGCTCGGTCGACTGAGGCAGCGGCGCCGGGACGACAACCCGCGGGCCGCGACCCTGCGGCGGCGCGAGCGACTGCAGAAACGCGAACACGCCGGGCTTGCGGCCCGCCGGATTCTCGTGGACGAGCCTCGTGATCTCGGCGATGAATCGCCCGCGATCGGGTGTCGGCTCGATCCCGAGCGCTGTGGCGAACGCCTCGGTGCCGCCGGGAACCTGCACGTCTTCGGACGGCGCGTCGGCTGCTGCGGGCCGCGACTGAAATCCAGGCGCGATCGCGATCAGCACCGAAAACGCGAAAACGCGAAACACAAGGCGCACATTATAGTTAGCGGTCACGACGATCTGCGGTTTAAGTCAATTCAGCCTCGCCGGCCCTGCCAGGCCGAAGCTCGTGTTCTCACGCCGAGCGAAGGCCGGCTCCAACGCTCCAATGAATTGAATCCCTTCGGACACACCGTTCGTCGAGCGCGGTACAATCGTCGCGACAATGGCCCAGGCGAACTACACCGCGAAAGACATCACCGTTCTCGAAGGGCTCGACCCGGTCCGCCGGCGGCCCGGGATGTACATCGGCGGTGTCGGATCGGCCGGGCTTCATCACCTCGTCTGGGAAATCGTGGACAACGCGGTCGACGAGGCGATGAACGGCCACGCCAGCAACATCTGGGTCACGCTGCACGCCGACGGATCGTCGATCACGGTCGAGGACGACGGGCGCGGCATCCCGATCGACAAGCATCCAACCACGAAGAAGAGCGCGCTCGAAACCATCTTCACCAAGCTCCACGCCGGCGGCAAGTTCGAGCACGGCGTGTACAAGACCGCCGGCGGCCTGCACGGCGTCGGCGCCAGCGTCGTCAACGCGCTCTCGAAAGAGCTCGTCGCCACCGTCAAGAGAGAGGGCGCGCAGTGGGAGATGCGCTTCAAGCAGGGCAAGCCGGCGAGCGCGCTGAAGAAGCTCGGGCCGGCGCGCGGATCGGGCACGACTGTTTATTTCCACCCTGACGCCGCAGTCTTTCCGAAGATCGAGTTCGATCCCGCGGTCATCAGAGAACGCCTCGAGGTTGCCAGCTACCTGCACCGCGGGCTGAAGGTCGCCTTCGAGGACGAGACGGCGAAGGAGAAATTCAGCTTCGAGCACAGCGAGGGCATCGCCGACTATTTGAAGCGCATCGTCGCCGAGCGCGGGGCGAAGCCGGTCCACGAGGCGCCGTTCGCGGTGACGAAAGAGGACGTCTTCCGGCTCGACCTGGTGCTGCAGTGGACGGAAGGCACCGACGAACACCTGCGGTCGTACGTCAACGGCATCCCGACCGGATCCGGCGGCACCCACGAGAGCGGATTGCGCGCGGGCCTGGGCAAGGCCGTGCGCAACTTCATCGAGACCCACAACCTGTCGCCGAAGGGCGTGACGCTGGCCGCCGAAGACATTCGAGAAGGGTTGACCGGCGTTCTGAGCATTTTCGTCCAGGAGCCGCAGTTTCAGGGTCAAACGAAAGATCGGTTGAACAACCCCGAGCTGGTGTCGGCCGTGGACGGCCTCGTGCGGCCGGCGCTCGAGCACTGGTTGAACAGCAATAGCAGCGTCGCCGAATCGATCGTGGCGCGCATCATCCTCGCGGCGCGCGCGCGCGAGGCGAGCCGGGCCGCGCAGGCCGAAGTGACGCGCAAGAGCGCGACGTCGGGCCGGCTGAACCTGCCCGGCAAGTTGAGCGACTGCACGAACTCTTCGAGCGAGAACAGCGAGTTGTTCATTGTCGAAGGCGATTCTGCGGGCGGGTCCGCGAAGCAGGGGCGCGACCGCACGCGGCAGGCGATTCTGCCGCTGCGCGGAAAGGTCCTCAACACAGAGAGCGTGTCGCTCGCGAAGGTCCTCGAGAACAAGGAGCTCACGGATCTGGTCACGGCGCTCGGCTGCGGGTTGGGGAAGAATTTCGATCTCTCGAGAACCCGCTACGGCAAGGTCATCATCCTCGCCGACGCCGACTCAGACGGCAACCATATCGCGACGCTGCTCCTCACGTTCATCTACCGTCATCTGCCGCAGCTCATCGCGAGCGGCAAGGTGTTCCTGGCGCAGCCGCCGCTCTATCGAATCGATATCGGCAAAGACACGCACTGGGCGCTCGACGATGCGCACAAGGACGCGATCCTCAAGCAGCACGCCAAGAACGGCCGCGGCACGCCCGAGATCACGCGGTTCAAGGGTCTCGGCGAGATGATGCCGAAGGTGCTCTGGGAGACGACGCTCAATCCGAAGACGCGGCGGCTGCTGCGCGTGGAGGTGACCGATCAGATCGTGACCGATCGTGTGATCAACGAGCTGATGGGCAAGGACGCGTCCGCCCGGTTCCGGTTCATCATGGAACGCGCCGACGAGGCGGAAGAACTCGACGTCTGAAGAAATGCAACCACGAAAACACGAAAACACGAAGAAGACTATTTGTTCTGGCCGGAATGCATTAGTACGTGGCGCAGGGCTTCAGCCCTGCGATCGTGATCGCAGCCCTAAAGAGCTGCGCCACATTCTGACAGCGCCCGCGCTACACCAATCACGAAAGCGCTAATCGTACGTGGGGTCCGGCTTTAGCCGGACCGGCGCGATCAGGATGCTGCCTGTTCCTGAATGACCGGATTAGAAACCAGCCGGCCGTTCGGCTGCGACTCCAAAGACGCGCTCGAGCGCCAGTCCCACTTGTCCGACGACGCCGTCCTCGAACAACCTGCCGACGAGCGTTATGCCGTGCGGGACGCGGCGCGCCGGCGTGAACGTCGGCAAGGGGTTCGCGGGGTCGGGCGCCCAGTCGCTTCGCGCTTCCGCGACCTGCACGAACCCGGCGCGAAGGGTCACCGACGGATGGCCCGTGAAATTGGTGATGGTGAGCTGCTCGTCGCGCAGCGACGGAACGAGCAACACGTCGACGTCCTTGAAGATACGCGCCATTTCGAGCGCCACCTTGCGGCGCAGGCGGTCGGCCTGCACGAAGTCGACGGCGGAAAGAAACCGGGCCTGTCGAAAGAGGTTCGGCCAGGCGTCCTTCACCTGCATTTTGAGCGAGCCGAGCTGGTTGTTGAGCGCCAGCTCCTCGAATGATGCCGCGCCTTCAGCGAACAGGATGGGCATCAACGAGCTGTACGGCCAATCGGGCAGCGTCACTTCCTTCAATTCCATCTTCAGCTGCCGAATCGTTTCCATCGCGGCGCGGTCCACGTCCGTGGCCGGACGTTCTTTCATCCACTGCGCGACGTAGCCGACCTTCAGTCCGGCGACCGGCGCCGCGGCGTCGAACTCGAGAGGGCTGGCCGCGCTCGACACGTCGCCGGCGTCGTGACCGTTGATGGCCTGCAGCACGAGCATCGCGTCTTCAACGGTGCGCGTCATGGGACCGAGCTTATCGAGCGACCAGCAGAGGGTCATGGCGCCGGTTCGCGGCACGCGTCCGAACGTCGGCCGCACACCGGTCACGCCGCACCGCATGGCGGGACTGACGATGCTCCCGCCTGTTTCGCTGCCAATCGAAAAGGCGACGAGCGCCGCCGCTGTTGCCGCTCCGGGGCCTGCGCTCGATCCGGACGCGCCCTCTTCGAGCAGCCACGGATTCATCGTCTGGCCGCCGAACCAGATGTCGTTGAGCGCAAGCGCCCCCAGCGAGAGCTTCGCAACGAGGATCGCACCCGCGTCGTCCAGCTTGCGCACGACCGCCGAATCGGCTGACGGAATGCGGTTTCGAAATGGCTCCGCGCCGTAGGTCGTCGGGATGCCCTTGGTGTCGAGCAGATCCTTGACGCCGTACGGAATGCCGTGCAGCGGACCGCGATACTTGCCGGCGGCGATTTCGGCGTCCGCCGCCCTGGCGCGCGCCTGAGCGTGGTCAGCGGTCCGCGTGATGACCGACCGGATCTTGCCGTCGAGTCGGTCGATCCGTCCGAGGTAGATGTTCGTCAGCCGCTCTGACGTGATCAGACGCGATTCGATCCATCGCGACAACTGAGTGACCGGTGCGAAGGCGATCGCCTCGTCGGACGAAGGCAGCGGCGCGCCGTCGCTCTTCGAGCGCACGAACCGGTCGCGCAACGACGGGAGCGGGATACCTGGGAGGAGCGGATTCCACACTGTGGCTGGCGCGTCGGAGTCCGCGATCGTCACTTTGCGAGGACCGGTGCGGCGCTCGAGGTACTGCGCGAGCGACTGCCGCCAGGAGGCCGCAGCCTGCTCCCTCTCGGCGGCCGTCAGCGTCACCTGGATCAGCTTCTCTGCTTCCTCGAAGCTCGCCGGCGTCACGGGTGGGCCGGCGCCGGCGCCCGAGGCAAATGTTGGCGGCGCGCCGGGTGTCGGTGTCCCGCCCGTCGCCGGTGGTGTTCCTGACGAGGACGTATCGTTGCGACAGGCAGCGTTGGCGACGAGCACGCTCAGCGGCGCGCTGATGAGGAACTGACGCCGGGTGTTCATGCGACGATGATAGAGGAGACGACGTTTTCGAGCCCTCATCGTCGATTACCCGGGCTCGCGCGGGCGAGCTCATCGCCGCGCGCCGCAGATTCCCGTCCTCGTGCTGAAGGCGAGCCGTGCAACATACGGATGAGGCGGAAGAACGCGGCGCCGCCCCTCTGAGCTTTCGCAGCTGAGAAATATTGAGACAACTTGATACTTGACTCACTGCTCAACTAGTGGCTTTCTCTAGGCGGCCCATCAGCGCTGTTGGGAGTGGAACGCGAGATTGAACACCAGCAACAGCTCGGATGGATTGGCCCGTCGTTTTTTCACTCGTTGCCGAGTCCCGCACGCATGTGCTGAGGTGATCTCATGTCGTTGGTCCGAAAGCGCTTAGTCCTGGCCGGGATCGCAGTCCTCGCGATCCTCTTCGTCACCGGATTCGTCGGTCTCGTCTCGCCGAGCGCCCAGACACCGGGAACGGCGCCAGCGAAGCGCCTGGCGCTGGTCGGGGGCATGCTGCTGACGGGATATGACGTGCCTCCAATCCATAACGCGGTGGTCTTGATCGAGGGCACCAAGATTGCCGCTGTCGGCACGCAGGCCGAGGTGAAAATTCCCGCCGGCACCGTCATCGTCGATACCTCCGGCAAGACAATGCTGCCGGGCCTCATTGAGACGCATGGCCATGTCGTGGTGCTGGGCGCTGGCGACTACGGTTCCTGGTTCCCGTGGATCAACGCCCATGGCGGCGAGAAGATGCTGACCAAGGTCATGGAGATCGCGGCGAAGCAGTTCTTGATGGCCGGTGTCACGACCGAGGTCGATCTCGGTTCGCCGCTATCGGTGCTGAGCGTGCGCGATCGCATCAACAAGGGCGAGATCGTCGGCACGCGGATCCTGGCCAGCGGTCCGTGGATTGCCCGCCTCAGGGGCGGCGGCGACGGCGGCGCCATGCAGGTGGGTTTCGGTGGCCTCAATATCAGCACACCGCAGCAGGCCGCGGCGGAAGTCGATCGGTTGGCGAAGGCCGGCGTCGACGTGATCAAGGCGCACGGGGGATTGACGTTGGAGGACTACAAGGCGATTGTCGAAGCCGCCCGCAGGAATCGCATCCGCGTCCACGCCCACGTGTACGCCGAAACCGACGTGCGAAATGCGCTCGAGGCCGGCGTCGACGTGCTTCAGCATGTCGGCTCCGCGGGCACTGCGCCACCGTATAGCAAAGAGCTCATCACCGACATCGTCAACGCCGGCCGGCCCGTGGTCGTCACCGCAGCGCACCGGGCGTGGATCTATGCCGACACGGCGGCGTTCCCGGAGCGGCTCCGGGATCCTTCGCTGAAGCAGTTGTATGGTCCCGAAATCTACGAAGAAGTGCAGCGTTCGCTGGCGAACTGGCCGGCCCTTGGCTACTTCAACCGCACCGACCGCGAAATGCTGTTCCGCGAGCGGGGCGTGAAGCAGTTCATCGAGTCGGGCGCCGTGATGGGCATGGGCACGGATTCCGGGACGCCGATGAATTTCCACAGCGAGGCCCTGTGGCGCGAGATCAAGGTGCACGTCGACATGGGCATGACGCCGCTCCGCGCGATCCAGGCGGCAACGCGCGTCAACGCGCAAATCATCAACCGGCGCGATCTCGGGTCGATCGAGCCAGGCAAGACCGCCGACATCATCGCCGTCAAGGGAAACCCGCTCTTCGATATCGTGGCGTTGTCACACGTAGACGTCGTCGTCAAGGACGGCACCGTGTACAAGGGCGGGCCGGCGATGGACAACAAACCGCCGACCACGAGCGCTTCGAGATAGCGTCTGAACGTTCACACATTTCAACTGCGAGAGTCTTCTCATGTCATCAATCCGCACGCGAGTCGCGATTGTCGGGATGCTGGTGGCCGCTGTCGGAACGGGCGCCGGCGTCCTGAGGGGGCAAGATCCAGATGAGGGCGCGGGACGCGGCCGTCCGCTCGCCTCGTATCGGCCGTCGGTTCCCGGCGTCCATGGGCTGGTCAGCGCCGGGCACCCGCTCGCCGCGATGGCGGGCATGCAGATCCTCATGAAGGGCGGGAACGCCTTCGACGCCGCCGTCGCCGTCGGCGCGACGCTGAACATGATGGAACCGCAGATGAACGGCCTCGGCGGCAACGGCTTCATGACCCTCTTCGACAAGAAGACGGGCAAGGTTTCCTCGCTCGCGATGGCGGGCGCCGCGCCGAAGGGCATCAAAGCGGCCGACATGACGCCGGCCACGCTCAACTCCGGCATGCTTGCCGGCATCGTGCCGGGCAACTTCGGCGGGTACCTGGCGGTGCTCGAGCGGATGGGGACGATGAGCCTCGCCGAAGTGCTCGCGCCGGCCATCGGCTACGCCGAACACGGCTATCCGATCGATCCGTCGCTGGCGACAGCGATCGATCGCGCCAAGGGCAATCTCTCGAAGTATCCGACCACCGCCAAGGTGTTCCTGCCGGGCGGACGCGCGCCGCTTCCGGGCGAGCTGTTCAAGAATCCCGATCTCGCGGAGACGCTGAAGAAAGCCGTCGCGGCGGAGCAGGCGGCGCTGAAGCAGAAGAAATCGCGGGCGGAGGCGATCCAGGCGGCGTTCGATCGCTTCTACAAGGGCGACATCGCGGAGGAGTTCGAGCGCTTCTTCAAGGAAAACGGCGGTGTGATGACCGCGGCGGATCTGGCCGCCTACAAACCGGAATGGCAGGAACCGGTTCACACGACCTACCGGGGCTACGACGTCTACAGCAACCCGGCGACGTCGCGGGGTGGCATCGAACTGGTGATGCAGCTCAATCTCCTCGAGGGCTTCGACCTTGCGAAGATGGGCGTGAACAGCCCCGAAGCGCTGCACCTGATGATCGAAGCGATCAAGGTCGCGAAGACCGACATCTACAAGTACGTCGGCGATCCGAAGTTCACGCAGGCGCCGACGACGGGCCTGCTGTCGAAGAGCTATGCGGAAATCCGCCGCAAGCTGATCGATCCGATGAAAGCGATGGCCTATCCGCAGCCAGGCGAGCCGTCCCGTTTCCCCGCAACCGCGGCGGGCCTCGATGCGATGCTGCAGCGTCCTCCGACCGAACCGCGTCCAGCGTTCGATGATGATTACGAGATGGACCGCGATACGACGAGCTTCTCGATCGTCGATCAGTTCGGCAACGGCGTCGGATGCACGCCGACGCTCGGCGGCGGATTCGGCAACGGCGTGGTCGTCGGAAATACCGGGCTGCTGTTGAACAACGGCATGCGCCTCGGCTCGACGTCGCCGTATCCCGACAACGTCAACTACGTCCGCGGCGGACAGATTCCGCTGCTCAACAACTCGCCGGCGGTCGTGGTGAAAGACGGCAAGCTCGCGATGGTGTTCGGAACGCCCGGCGGCGAAACGATCGGCCAGACCGAGTTCCAGATGCTCGTCAAGCTCGTGGACTTCAAGCTTCCGGTGCAGCAGGCCGTGGAGAGCCCGCGATTCGTGATCGATGCGAAGCCGAACTTCTACAAGCCGGGATCGGAAGTGACCGTGACCATCGAGAAGCGGGTTCCGGCAGAGGCGCTGAAGGCGCTCGAAGCCATGGGCCACAAAGTGGCGTCGACGTCCGACTTCACCGCAGCGGCCGGCGGCATGCAGGCCATCGTCATCGATCTCGCAAAGGGCACGATGCTGGCCGGCGCCGATCCGCGCCGCACTGGATACGCGGTCGGCTGGTAGCGCAAGACATCGCGAGCAATTGCGGAACGTCGCTCCTCACGCGCCGCTGCGCGTGTCGGTGAAGGTGTCACATGAAAAAAGGGCTGCTCGTCGCCGCGTGTCTGGTGATGCAATCGGTCGGGGGGCTGGCCCAGAAGGCGGGCAAGCCGGTCGAATGGCCCGTCTACGGCGGCGATCAGGAGGGGACGAAATACTCCCCGCTCACACAGATCAACAAGGACACTGTCGGCCGCCTCGCGCTCGCGTGGGAGTGGCAGACGGGCGAAGTGCCGCGGCCGGAGTTCGGCACCACGCCGGGCGCGTTCCAGAACACGCCGCTGATGATCGACGACGTGGTGTATCTGAGCACGCCGTACAACCGCGTCGTCGCTCTGGACGCCGAGACGGGTCAGGAGAAGTGGGCGTTCGACCCGAAGGCGTACGAAGACGGACAGGTCGCCAGCGGCCAGGGTTTCGTGCATCGAGGCGTCGCCGCGTGGCGCGACGGCGACCGCCTGCACATCTTCATGAACAGCCGCTACCACTTGTACTGCATCGATGCGAAGACGGGACAGCTGGTGGAGTCGTTCGGCACGCGGGGCTCGATCGATCTGGGCGAAGGCCTGGTCTGGGCGATCAACAAGAAGCACTACTCGAACACGTCGCCGCCGGTCGTGTACAAGGATCTCGTCATCCTCGGCAACGGCGTCGGCGATCGCCTGATGTACAGGAACGATCCGCCCGGCGACGTTCGAGCGTTCAACGCGCGCACCGGCAAGCTGGTCTGGAGCTTCCATACCATTCCGCAGCCCGGCGAGTTCGGCAACGACACGTGGAAGAACGACTCGTGGTCGTTCACCGGGCACACCAATGTCTGGGCGCCGATGACGCTCGACGAGCGCCGCGGGCTCGTCTACCTGCCGGTGAGCACGCCGAGCAACGACTGGTACGGCGGCCGGCGTCTGGGCAACACGTTGTTCGCGGAAACGCTCGTCTGCCTCGACGCGGCGACCGGCAAGCGCAAGTGGCACTACCAGCTCGTGCATCACGGCCTGTGGGACTACGACCCGGCCTCGCCGCCGAACCTGGTGACGATCACGGTGGACGGCAAGAAGATCGACGCCGTCGTGCAGCTGACCAAGCAGGGATTCGCCTACGTCTTCGATCGCGTGACGGGCGTGCCGGTGTGGCCGATCGAAGAGCGCCCCGTGCCCCAGAGCGACGTGCCGGGCGAAGAGACGTCTCCCACGCAGCCGTTGCCGACCAAACCGCCCGCCTTCACCGAGCAGGGCGCGACGCTCGACGATGCGTTCGATTTGACGCCCGAGCTGAAGGCGGAAGCGCAGGCGGAGATGAAGAAGTACCGGATGGGTCCGCTGTACACGCCGCCGTCGATGGAAGGAACCATCGTTCGACCCGGCGTGTGGGGCGGCGCCAACTGGGGTGGCGGTTCGTACGATCCCGAGACCGGGCTGCTCTACCTGAAGAGCGTGGGCTCCGCGGCGGTGGCCCGTATCCAGAAGTTCGATCCGACGGCCCCGCGCGGCCGCGGACGCGGAGCCGAAGGGCGGGGCGACGCGGAAGGCCGCGGCGCAGGTAGCCGCGCGGAAGACCGCGCGAATGACGTCGACGCCGAGTACACCAATCGCGGAGCTTCGCCAAGCTTCAGAGGATCGATCCCGTTCTTCAAGCCGCCGTACGCTCGCGTCGTCGCGATCGATCTGAACAAAGGCACGATCGCCTGGAGGGTGCCGTTCGGCGACATGCCGGCGCTGCGCGAGGAGCTCGCCAAGATCGGGGTCCAGAACATCCCGGAGAAGCTCGGCGTGCAGGGCCCGCCGGGAGCACTCGTGACCAAGGGTGGGCTGCTGTTCATCGGCGGAGGGGACACCATGCTCCACGCGATGGACAAGGTGACGGGAAAAGACGTATGGACCGCGCCGACGAAGGAAACCACCGGCACGCCGATGACCTATCAGACGCGTTCGGGCCGGCAGTTCGTGCTGATCTGCACGGGCCGATCGACGCAAGCGACGCTGGCGGCGTTCGCGCTTCCGTCAGGCACCGCGCCGTCGGCCGCGCCGAAGGCCGATCGCAGGAACGAGCATTGAGATCTGTGACCGTTTGTTTTCCATGGAGAGACTGACCATGTCCTGCATCACAAGGGTGTCGCTCGCGATCGCGTTCATGTTGAGCGTGTCCGGCGCGTCGGCGTTCGCTCAGGATGCCTCGATCGCCGGAACGATTACCGACGACACGAAGGCCGTGCTGCCCGGCGCGACAGTCACCGCGACCAACCTGGCGACCGGAGGATCGAGCGTCGCCGTCTCCGACGCGCAGGGTCAATATCGCCTCCTGAACATCCCGCCCGGCAAATACAAAGTGCAGGCGGATCTGTCGGGCTTCTCGACCGTGATCGTGCCGAGCCTCGAGCTGCTCGTCGGGCAGAACGCAGCCCTCCCGTTCGCGATGAAGCTGGCGTCGCTCAGCGAAACGGTGACCGTGTCGAGCGAATCGCCGCTCGTGGATGTCAGCTCGTCGCAGATCGCGGGCAACGTGAACCCGAGGCAGATGGAGGAGATGCCGCTGCAGGGCCGCAACTGGCTCGAGCTGGCGAAGCTGGTCAAGGGCATCACCGCCAACGAGGTCGGAAATGGGCCGGGCGTCGACGCCGACATGTTTCAGCTCAATCTCGACGGCCAGCAGGTGACGCAGAAGATTTCGAGCGGTTTCGGTCAGCCGAAGTTCAGCCGCGAGTCGATCGGTGAATTCCAGATCATCACCAACATGTTCGACATCACCCAGGGCCGCTCGGCGGGGCTCCAGGTGCAGGCCATCTCCCGATCGGGCACGAACCGATCCCAGGGCAGCCTCTACGGTTTCTTCCGCCACGACAAGCTCAATGCGTCCGATCCGATTACGGGCACGGTCCTGCCGTATCAAAACCAGCAGGTTGGCGGCTCGTTCGGCGGACCGATCGTCAAGGACAAGCTGCACTACTTCGCCTCGTACGAGTACGAGCGCGAACCGGGCACGACCTACGCGCAGCCGTCCGCGCTTCCCGGACAGAGCTTCACCGTTCCGTACCGGAACTCGCAAAGCAGCTTCCTGGTCCGCGCCGACGATCAGTTGTCCATCAAGGATCGGTTGACGATGCGGGGGTCGCTCTGGACGTGGTCGAACCCGTTCGTGCTCGGGTCGACCGGCCATCCCTCGAATGCTTCAGTGCAGACCAAACAAGCCACGAACGTTCTCGGCTCGTGGACGCGCGTGGTCAGCAACACGATGACCCAGGAAGTGAAGGTCGGCTTCAACAATTTTCAATGGGCGAACAAGGGCTTGCCGGAAGTCGGCGATACCTTCCAGTACAGCTTCCCCGGTCTGACGCTCGGCAAGCCGTACAACTATCCGCAGTGGCTCTACCAGAACAACGTCGAGTCCCGGTACGATCTGACCTGGCACAAGAGCAAGCACGATATCAAGATGGGCGGCGAGTTCATCTACGCGCACATCACGGCGCTGTGGTTCCTGCAGCAGCAGGGGATCATGACGTTCACGTCGGTGCCGGCCGACATCACGGCGAGAATTCCGCAAAGCCAGCCCTACGATGTGACGAAGTGGAATCTCACCGGCCTCGACCCGCTCGCGCAGCGGTTCGAGCGGAACTACAACCGCGGCGACTGGACGCTCGACGTCCCCGGCCCGACGTGGTCGGTCTGGCTGGGCGACACCTGGCGCCTGAACAATCAGCTCACGCTCAACTACGGCATCCGCTGGGACGACAACTGGAACGTCGCGACCACACCCGGCGTGATCCCGAACTCGATCCCGATCGACAACGGATCGTCGGCGGCGCGGACCAACATCCCCGAGATGGCGCCCGGAGACTTCGGCTACAAGAAAGGGATGCGCGACAACAAGAACATCGCTCCGCGCGCGGGCTTCACATGGAACGTCAACGGGTCGAACGACTTCGTCATCCGCGGCGGCACCGGGCTCTACTTCGCGTACCTCCAGACACAGTACACGTATAGCCCGCAGCTCTATAGCCGCATGATTACGGCGTCCTTCGCCAACGACGGCAAACCGGGATTCGTCACCGATCCGACGCGTGGCATCTCCACCTACGACCAGGCGCTCGCCGCCGCCCCGCCGCAGGCCGCTCGCATCATCACGCCGAACTTCCGGAACCCGTACACGTGGCAGAGCAGCATCGGGTTCCAGAAACAATTGAACGCGGTCACCGGGATCGAAGCGGACCTGGTGCACTACAACCTGTATCGCGATACGCGCGCCATCGACCCCAATCTTTTCTACGATCCGGTCACCGGGTACAACAAGAACCCGGCGCAGGGCCGTCCGAACCCGCAGTGGGGCCAGATTCTGTATCTCATCAGCACCGGCAGCGCGGACTACACGGCGCTCTCGACCGGCTTGAACCGGCGGCTGACGAACCATTTTCAGGGCGGCGTGACCTACACGCTCATGCTGGGGATGCACGACAACGGCAGCCCGGGGCTGGTGACGCCCCCCGCGAACAATCAGTTCAACTATCTCGACGGCGAATACGCCACGTCGGGCGCGTTCCAGCGCAATACGCTCCGCCTGTGGACGATCTACCAGTTGCCGATGGGATTCTCGGCGGCGCTGTCGTACGGATACGGATCGGGCAACCGCTCCAACGCGACGATTGCGACCGCGCCGTTCGGCAAGACCGGCTCGAATCGCCTCAATCTCACGGCGGCTGGCGGAGCGACGTCGGCGATTGTCATACCGGCGGCGGCGCTCGATCGCTGGCAGGGGCCGGCCATCATCAACTCGGGCGACGTGATCCCGCGCAACGCGCTCGAGGCGCTGCCGTACTCGAAGATGGATTTGCGAGTCACGAAGGATATCAAGCTGGGAGCTACCGCGAAGCTGCAGCTGATCGGCGAGGTGTACAACGTGCTGAATCACGCCAACTACGGCGGTTACGTCACGCAGCTCAGCGCGACGAGCGCGGCCACGACCGCTCGATTCGGTCAGCCGTCGTCGGCGCAGGTTCCCAGGCAGGGACAGCTCGCGTTCAGATTCGCGTTCTGAGAGGTGGATTTGACGGTGTCGCGCGCGGGCTCGACCTCTTTGTTGACGGCGGTCGGGCTCGCGTGCGTCATCGTTTCGGTCTTCGCCCAGGACGATCCGGGGAAGGCCGCCTATGAAAAAGGCGGCTGTGAAATGTGCCATGGGGCGGCAGGCAGGGGTGCCATGGGCCCCGAGCTCGTGCCGCTCATGCTGAACCTGGACGAGCTCACCAAGATCCTTCGCGGCGGCCTCGGCCAGATGCCGCCTATTCCGCAGTCAAAGGCCAGCGATGCGGACGTCGCGGCGATTCACGAATACCTGAAGCGCCTGAGCGGTCCGCCCGCGCCGCGCGCGACGTCGCCCGCATCGGCGGCGGCAATCGAGGACGTCAACGTGCGCATCGACCGCGCGCGCCTCGACCACGATCTCGCGTCGCTCGCCGCAGTGGTCGAATCGACCATGTCGGCCTTGTCCCAGATTGCGATCGCCGAGCGCGCGGCGCATCTGGCCGCTGCGTATGCGACGTGGGAATGGGTCGTCCAGCAGCCGACGCCGCCGCCACAGAGCGCGAAACAGGTGGATCAGGCTATCGGCCACGTCGAGCGTGCGATTCAGCTGAACGACCGCGTCGCCGACACCCACGCATTCATGGCGGCCCTGTGTGCGCTGCGTTCGACGCTCGGCTCGTCGCCGAATCACGCCCTCACCGCGAGAGTCGGCACCGAGTTGGGTCGTGCACAGGCGCTCGATCCCGACGGTCCGCGCGTGCTGTTGCTTGCCGGGGTGACCGCGGTGCTCGCGCCGGCAGCGGCCGGTGGGCCTGACGCGGCCGAACGGCAATTGCGTCGTGCGCAAGAGCTGTTACCGGAAGCCGCGACGGGATTTGCGTGGCCGGCCTGGACGTCGGCCGACGCCGCGGTCTGGCTTGGTCGGGCGCGACAGCAGCGCGGCGACCAAGCCGGGGCCCGTAAGGCCTACGAGGAGGCGCTTCGACTTCGGCCCCAAGATCGCTGGATTGCTCAGGTGCTCCTGCCGTCCGTCACGCGCTAGGGCGTTTCCTTTTCGATGTAGCGGTTCGAGAGCCGCAAATCGTCGTACGCCTCGCGACACCTTGCGACACTCCGGGGTGGCGACCTGCCTGATAATGAGCCCGCCGTACGGCTGCCCGACGCGGTGAGGCGGGGTCAAACCCCAGCGAGGTCATCCCGATGCGCTTCAAAATCGTACTCGTCATACTCGTGTCGTTCGTCGCAACGGTTGGCAACTTCCTCTCCGCACAAGGGCGGGGCGCGAACCCCTCCGAACAGGGCCGGGGCGGGAACCCCTCCGCACGGGGGCGGGGCGCGACTCAGGATCTGGAGCATCCACAAGGCACCAATCCGGGAATCTTCGCGTTCACCGGCCGCTGCGCCAGTTGCCACGACACCGGCAAGGACGGCGCGACCGACCGTCACACGCTCAACCGGCACACACCCGAGGAGGTTCTGGCCTCGATGACCACGGGTTCGATGGCGAAATACGCCGACGGCCTGACGGAATTCGAAAAGCGCGTCGTCGCCGTCTACGTGGGCGGCCGGCCGCTGGGCGCCGCCGCAACGGGCGACGCGTCGCGCATGAAGAATCGCTGCGAGAGCCGTCCGGCTTTCGCGCCGTCGAAGGCGTCCGACTGGAACGGATGGGGCGTCGACAGCGACAACTCGCGCTTCCAGCAGTCGCCGGGCCTGACTGCCGCCGATGCCCCGAAGCTGGCGCTCAAGTGGGCGTTCGGATTTCCGATGGGCAACTCCGCCTACGGGCAGCCAGCGGTCGTCGGCGGCCGCGTGTTCGTCGGATCCGATACGGGCTTCGTGTATTCGCTCGACGCGGCGACCGGCTGCGTCTACTGGTCGTTCAAGGCAAACGCCGGGGTGCGAACCGGCGTCGTCGTCGGCGCCGGCACTGGAAGCAACCGGTTCCTCGCGTACTTCGGCGACGTCAAAGGCAACGTCTACGCGGTGAATGCGGAGACCGGCGCGCAGGCCTGGAAGGATCGGACCGACACGCACCCGATCGCGCGCGTCGTCGGAACGCCGACGCTGGTTCAGGGCAAGCTGTACGTGCCGGTCTCGTCGCTCGAGGAATCGGGCGCGGGCAATCCGGTGTATCCGTGCTGCACGTTCCGCGGCGCGGTGGTGGCGTACGACGCCGTGGCCGGAACACGCCTCTGGAAGTCGTACACGATCGCCGAGGAACCGAAGGCGCTGCGGAAGACGACGAAGGGGACGCAATTGTGGGGTCCGGCCGGCGCGAGCGTGTGGTCGTCGCCGACGATCGACCTCGCGCGGCGCGCCGTGTACGTCGCGACGGGCAACGGCTACACCGATCCGGCCGCCGAGGCGTCGGACGCGGTCGTCGCATTCGATCTCGACACCGGCAGGCGGCGTTGGACCAAACAGGTGATGCCGTTCGATGCGTACGTGCGCGACTGCCCGGGCAAATACCGCCCCAATGTTCCGACGGAGAACAAGTCCGGTACGTGCCCCGATACGCTGGGACCGGACATGGACTTCGGCAACGCGCCGATTCTGCGCAAGGTCGCCGACGGGCGCACGCTGATCGTCGTGGGACAGAAGGACGGACACGCGTGGGCGCTCGATCCGGACAAGCAGGGCGCCATCGTGTGGAGTCCGATGCTCGGTCTCGGCATCGACAACGGCGGCGGCGGGATGATGTGGGGTTCGGCCGCGGACGAGCGTCAGGGCTACTTCCCGGTGACGCGCAACGGCCCCGGCCTCGGCCTCGCCGCGGTGCGCCTCGCCACCGGCGAGATCGCCTGGCGCGCGTCTCCGCCGGAGGGCGGCGGCGCGCCGGTCAGCGTGATTCCGGGCGTCGTGTTCTTCGGATCGAGCACCGGGACGGTCTATGCGTACGGGACGACGGACGGCAAGGCCGTCTGGCAGTTCGATACCAAGCGCAGTTTCGAGACGGTCAACGGCGTGGAGGCCCAGGGCGGGAACATCAACGGTGCCGGGTCGGCGGTTGCCGGCGGGATGTTGTTCGTGCCGTCCGGCTATTCGGATCTCGGCGGCGGCGCGCGCGGGAATGTTTTGCTGGCGTTCGGAGTGAAGTAAACCCGGCGTGTCCGGCGGGGCGGGTCGAAGGACCCGCCCCCGGATCTCAGATCATCGCGGCGCCGACGGCCTCACCGCCGCCGCGGGCTTGAGCGTCAGCTTGTGCGCCGCTTCCTGATCGACGCGCGGGCGGCTGTAGACCATCGGGAAGTACTCGCCCTTGTCCCACAGCGGCAGAAGATTCGAGTAGTACGGGCTCTCGGGCTGGCCCGACTGTCCCGGGACGTTCGTCACCATCGAGCGATCCCAGTTCGACACGTCCATGATTTCCCGATACGACGCGCCGTCGGCGCCGACGGCGCCGTTGCCGCCGCTTCGCTCGACCGTCGGGAGATCGAACTCCGTGACGAAGGGATGCGGGAAATCACGGTCATGCATCCGGCCGTAGCGCCACTGCGCCCAGTCGGCTCCCTGATCCTTCGTCAGCGTCGCGATCGCTTTCGCGAGACCCGCCTCGGCGAATGACTTGCGGTCCTCGAGCCCGCGCGTGAACTCGAGCCCCTTCGGATCGACGGTGCCGCGCCACGCGGTATAGATCGCCGCCGGCGCGCTCTCCTTCAGGAGCCTGGCGTCCCAGCCGGCGACCATGGCGCGCGCCTTTTCGACGTCAGGCGTCTTGCCCGTCCATCCTTTGAAGACGTCCTGATCGAAAGCGGCGCGCAGCGAGTAGTAATCGTGCTGCATGCGCTGCGAGTCCTCGATGGCGAACTTCTTCGTCGGGAGGAGCTCGTTCAGCATTTGTTCGACGCGCGTGATCCGGTCGAAGGGCACGGTGGCGGTGGTCTTGAACATCACCGGCGGATAAATACCTGGAGTGTTGACGTTGTTGTTGGCCGTGGCGATATACCCCTTCTCGGGGTTGATCACGCGAGGCAGATCCGTGCGGAAGCCGTTCCATTCGAACTTGCCCGTGCCCGGCACCGGAAGACGTCCCACCCAGCCCTTGCGATTCGGCGTGAGCGCCGACCCCTGCAAGGTCAGGTTGCCGTCCACGTCGCCGCAGACCAGGTTCTCGGTCGGCGCCTTCCAGTAGAGCGCTTCCTCGAGAAACGACTTGCAATCCTTCGCCTGGGCGAGACGGAGTCCGCCGAGGTACGGAGCGGTGCCCGGCTCGTTCATCGTCGACCGCAGGGCGTACGCCCGGTGGTTCTTCGTGTCCTCGTAGAAGATCGGGCCGTGGCGGCTGAACTTGTACACGACCGCGCGCGGCGCCTCACCCTTGATCTTGATCGATTCGTTGACGATTTTCAGCGGCTCCCACGCACCGTTGTATTTCACTTCGTTCTGATTCGCCGGGTTCACCTCTTCGACGAACACATCATTCTGGTCGGTGCCGGTGATCGTCAGGCCCCACGCGACGCGCTCGTTGTGTCCGAGGGCGACGCCGACAAACGGCGCTTCATGCGCGCCGATCACGTTCCAGCCCGGCGCGTTGAGGTGGACGATGTAGCGCAGCGACGGGTTGGTTACCTCGCGGTGTGGATCGTTCGAGACGATCGGTTTGCCCGTCGCCGTCTTCGATCCGGCCACCGCCCAGTTGTTGCTGCCCGGCTCCTGAATCACATCCTCGATGAGATCGCCGGCCGCGGCCGGCGTGAACCAGGCCTTGTACGGCGCCACGATCTCCGGCTTCGGCACGGCTCCACGACCGCCGCCGCCACCACCGCGCCCGCCCATCGCCGCGACCGCTTCGTCGGTGATGAGGCTCACGTCGAGGCCTTCAGGCACCTTGAGGTCGTCCCACGGATCGGGCATCCGGATCCGGTTGGCTTCGTGCGGCCCCACGCGCGCGACCAGTCGCGCCAGCTGCATCTCGCTCGACGCGTCTCCGAAGCCGGCCGAGCGCAGGAGCACCGTTTCCGGCGTCCACGGCTCGGGCTTGATGCCCGTCAGCTTGAATTCGACCGGCAGGTTGTTCGCGTTTTGCGCGATGTAGGCGTTGAGGCCGTTGACGAAGGCCGTGAAGATTCGCTTGCCCTCGGGGTGATAGCTCGTCCACTCGTTGTTGTCGAACGCGCCGCGGTACATCAGCAGCCGCGCCTGGCGGTCGCGATCGAACGCGCGCGACCCGAGGATCTCGGCCAGCCGGCCTTCGCGCTGCCGGCGCCACATCTCGAGCTGCCAGAGGCGGTCCTGCCCCATCGTGTAACCCTGGGCGAAGAACAGATCGTCCACGCTCTTGGCATAGATGTGCGGCACGCCCCACTTGTCGCGGATCACCTCCACCGGCTCGCGCAGGCCCGGGATCGAAATCTCGCCATCCAGTCTGGAGAGCGATTGGCGGGCCAGCGCCTTGAGATCGGTTGCACCCGGAGGCGCGGCCTGATCCGCGGCGCGGTACCCGGTCGATCCGATGAGCACGAGGCCTGCGACCAACCCCAGTCTCTGAAGCCGGAGGCGCCGTGCTGGCTGCGAGTGACGCACAACCATGAGTCCTTCCTTTCACACGTGCCGAATGGTAGGGCCTTCTTATCACAGATGGTCGTGGAAGCGTCGCGACACCACGGATCCGCGACAACTTGCGACAAGCGGGCCCCCGATCTGCGGCGTAACATCTCGCAGGACCGTCCGTCGCCCCTATGTCGTCAGCGATGGACCGGCGCCTCTTGCGAGGGGCGGGACCGTCATTCAACCGATTGAAGGGAGCACCATGCGTCAAACCTGCGACGGCGTCGCTGACTGGCACCGGTCGAGGACGAGCGTTCTGTGGCTGATGGTTCTGAGCCTGTTCTGCGCCACGGCGTGGGCGCAAGTTGGCGGCAACGTCGGCGGCGTGGTCACGGACAGCACCGGCGGTGTGGTTCCCGGCGCGGCGGTCACGATCACGAACACGAACAATACGAGCCTGGTGCAGAGCGTCCAGACCGGCGCCGAGGGCAACTACCGGGTGGTCAACCTGCAGCCGGGGACCTACGAGGTCTTGGCCGAAGTCGGCGGGTTTGCCCCGATCAAGAAGCTGGTGCAGGTGTTCGTCGGCACGGACGTCACCTTGGACTTCACCCTCAAGATGGCCGACGTGGCCGAGAACGTCACAGTAGCCGGAGTCAGCCCGCTCTTGATCGAGCTCAACAAGTCGCAGCCCGCGTCGGTCATCGGGGACGAGCAGGTGCAGTCGCTTCCGAACCTGAGCCGCAACTTCCTGGTACTCGCGCAGCTCATGCCCGGCGCGGCGCCGCTGCCGACGGGGCGCTTCGGCCCGACCAAGTTCGGCGGCATCGCCGATCAGCGCAGCGGCTACACGACGATCATCGACGGCTCGCCGGTGGACGATGCCACCTGGGGATCGCCGGTCATCAACATGACGCAGGACGCCGTGCAGGAGTTCAAGGTGTTCCGGCACCAGTTCGACGCGCAGTACGGCTCGGCGCTGAACGCCGTGGTCACCGTCGTCTCGAAGTCGGGCGGCGACAAATATCGCGGGACGGGGTACTACTTCGGGCGTGACGCGGCGCTGAACGAGAAGAACTTTTTCGCCGCGACGAAGCCGGACTTCAGCCAGTCGCGAACCGGCGGAACCGTCGGAGGGCCCCTTACGGTTTGGAAGAACACCAATTTCTTCGGGGCGACCGAATACCTGCGTGTGAACAGCTCGCAGATCACATCCCTTCCGCCAAGCAATCCGTTCGCGGCGGCGCAGAACGGAATCTATCCGTTCACGTCGACCGAGAAGTTCGCCAACGTCAAGGTCGATCACCGCTTCTCGAACACGAACTGGGCCTACGTCCGGTACTCCTACGACAACCAGTTCACGCCGGGCGGCGGACCCGTCAACTCGACCGCGCACACCGACTACAGCATCTCGCACAGCCTGGTGCTCGAGCACAATTGGGTGGCGTCGCCGCGGCTCGTCAACACGGCCCGCTATTCAGTGCTCAGCCACAATCTGTTCACGCTGCCCATCAACTACGATCTCGGCATCATCCGGCCGTCGTACTCGTTCGGTCAGAACTTCAACGACCCGCAGTACTTCCCAAGAAAGAACCAGTACTTCCAGGACACGGTCTTCCTGAACACCGCCGACCACGACATCAAGTTCGGCGGCAATTTCACGATCGCGCACAGCACCAACGAGTCGCACTTTTACGAGCATGGCCAGTTCACGTTCACGACCGACCTGCCGTTCGATCCAAACGTCCAGGCGACGTGGCCGGTCTCGCTGTCGCTGCAGACGGCGGGCAAGTACAGGTACAACTCCAATCAGATCGGGATGTTCTTCCAGGACGATTGGCGTGTGGCGCCCAGTGTGCGCCTCAATCTCGGCTTCCGCTACGACTACGACACCAACCTGCGTGACAACGGCTTCTACGAGGCGCTCCTCGCCAACCCGGGCTTCACCGGCATGAACAGATTCGTCAGCACCGATCGCGGCAACGACTACTCGGGCTGGCAGCCGCGGCTCGGGGTGACCTGGGACCCGAAGGGCACCGGGAACTTCGTGGTGCGCGGCGGCGTCGGCAAGTACTGGACGCGCATGCGTCCGTGGTTCGCTCAGCAGGCCGAGCAGCAGACCTCGGGCGCCGCGGTGCGGATCACCGACCCACAGCAGTTGAAGTTCTTCCCGAATCTCACGGCGGTTCTCGGCGGCAAGAGCCTCGACGAATATGTGGCGGCTGGAGCAGGACGCTTCGCGTCGATTCTCCCCGACGATTTCAAGCTGCCGACCGCCTTCAACACCGCCGTCGGCTTCGGCTGGCGCCTGAATGACTACTCCTCGCTCAACGTGGACTACATCCACGATCACACCTATCGCGAAGTCGGCGCGCACGACGCGAACCTGCCGGCGACCGGCGCGATTACGGCGAGCAATCCGCGACCGGTGCCGCGATTCACGCAGGTCGAAGTCACCGTCAACAACGGGCAGGCGTGGTACGACGCGCTGGAGCTCCAGTTCACGTCGCGCGCCAAGGGGCTGGATCAGCTGTCTGTGTCCTACACGTTCTCGAAGAGCATGCTGGACGCGGTGACGTTCTACAACCAGTTCAGCGGGACCGATCGGACGCCCGACAACTTCGGGCACAATCCGACCGATACGCCGCACAACCTGAGCCTGGCGTTCACGACCCACCAGCTCCCGGGCAAGTTCGTGGTGAGCGGCGTGTACCGCTACCTGAGCACCGGACCGTTTGGCGTGAGCGCGGGATTCGATCTGGACGGCGACGGCAACATCCAGAACGATCGCCCGAAAGGCCTTCCGGTCACGGTGGGCCGTGGCGACGTGGAGAGTCAGCTGGCGCTGATCAACGCGTTTCGTGCGAACCCGTGCTCGTTTGCGTATCCCGGCGTCAACTGCACGGCGCGCCCCCAGGCGGCGGTCTCCGCCGATCTGTTGCACCTGATTCCGCTGATCGACCTGAACCTGCGGCTGACCCGCATGTTCGACATCAACGACCACTCCCGGGTGGAGCTGTTCTTCGAAGGTTACAACACGCTCAACCACGTCACGAAGACCGGCGGGGCGACCGCCATGACGAGCGCCTCGATCTTCCAACGGACCAACGCGCTCGACGCGCGGCAGCTTCAGTGGGGCGCTCGTTTCCGGTTCTAACAACGTCGGACTGATGCCACGAGGGCTTCCATGAATCGACGAGACTTTCTGTCATTGATCCCGTCAGGAGCGGCGCTTGCCGGTCTGGGATCGCCGTTCGACCTCGGTGAGCCTGCCGGTGGACAGCGCGGCGCCACCCCCGGACGTTTCGAGCTGGACGAGATCACGATCGACGAACTGCAGCGCGCAATGCAGACCGGCCGCTACACCGCGCGCCGGATCACCGAGCTCTATCTCGGGCGGATCGAGGCGCTCAACCGTCGCGGGCCAGAGCTCCGTGCGGTGATCGACACGAACCCAGATGCACTGACGATCGCCGACGCGCTCGACGCGGAGCGCAAGGCGGGCAAGGTTCGGGGGCCGCTGCACGGTATTCCGGTGCTGCTCAAGGCCAACATCGGGAGCGCCGACAAACTGCAAACGACCGCGGGCTCGCTCGCGCTCGAGCATTGGAGCCCGCCGGAGGACGCCTACATCGCGGGCAAGCTCCGCGCGGCTGGCGCCATCTTCATCGGCAAGGCGAACATGAGCGAATGGGCCGGTGGCCGGGGCCTCGGGCGCATCGGCGGGTGGAGCGGCACCGGTGGCCAGTGCCGCAACCCGTACGTCCTCGATCGCAATCCTCAAGGCTCGAGCTCGGGCTCCGGCGTGGGACTCTCCGCGAACTTCTGCATGGGCGCAGTCGGCACCGATACCGGCGGCTCGGTCACGTATCCGGCGTCCGCCAACGGCGTCTGCGGCATGCGCCCGTCGATGGGGCTCCTGAGCCGCGCCGGAATCATCCCGTTGAGTCTGAGCCGCGACACCGCGGGGCCGATGGCGCGCACCGTCCGCGACACCGCGATCATGCTCGGCGGCATGGTCGGTGTGGACCCGGAGGATGCGGTGACGGCGGACAGCGCCGGCCATTTCCACGTCGACTACACGCAGTTCCTCAACGCCGACGGCTTGAAGGGCGCGCGCATCGTCGTCGCGCGCGAATATTTCGGCGGACATCCCGGTGGAGATGCGCTGATCGAGGCGTGCATCAAGATCATGAAGGAACACGGCGCGGAATTCTTCGAGGTGACCGAAGGCCTGAGCGTGGCATCGTTTCAGCCCGAAGGCGGCGGTCGTGCCGGTGGCCCCGGCGGCGCCGGCGGCGGCGGCGGATCGGAACTGAAGGTGGAGCTCAATAAGTACCTCGCGAAGACACCGAAGGACTTCCCGGTGCGGTCGCTGGCGGATGTGATCGCGTTCAACGAACGCCACAAGGATCGGGAGCTGCAGTACTACGGTCAGCAGAACCTGATCAACGGCGAGAAGAACGGCGTGGATCCGTCGGATCCCAAGGTCAAGGAAGCGCGCGCCAGGCAGACCTTGGCGGCCCGGAAGGCGATCGATACGGCGCTTGCGACGCATCGCGCCGATGCGTTCATCGCGCCCTCGCTCACACCCACGTTCCTCACCGACTACGTGATGGGCGACGGACGCGTCGTGGCCCCGACCATCCCGTGCGTCACGGCGGGCTATCCGCACCTGAGCGTGCCTGCCGGGTACGTGCACGGCCTGCCGGTGAACATCTCGTTCATGGGGCCCGCCTGGAGCGAGCCGACGCTCTTCCGGCTCGGCTACGCGTTCGAGCAGATCACCAAGGCCCGAAAGCAGCCGATGTTCGTGCCGACACTCGGCGACGCCCGTCGCACCTGAGGACGCGTTTTTCATTTCGATTTAGCGCTCTGGGAGCCGCAAATCGTAGTACGTGGGGTCCGGCTTTAGCCGGACCTGCTCTGACGATCAGATTCGCTGTAGGTCCGCCTAAAGGCGGACCCCACGTACGACACCGATCGGAAAAACGCCGCAAGACGGAATCAGGAGACCGCAGCGGCGGACTGGGGGGCGGTTTTCGCCTGCGCGCCGAGTGACGGCTTCGCCTGCGTGCTGTCGAGCCAATCGGCTCCTTCGACCGGCTCGCGCCGCGGCGACTCGCCGTCGAGCACTTGCGCGGCGCGCGTGCGGTCGAGAGCGCCGTCCCATCGGGCGATCGCGACAGTGGCGACGGCGTTCCCAATCAGATTGGTGATCGCCCGAGCCTCGGACATGAACCTGTCCACACCGACCAGGAGCGCGAGGCCGGCCACCGGGATCCGTGGGAATGCGGCGAGCGTCGCCGCGAGCGTGATGAAGCCGCCGCCGGTGACGGCCGCGGCGCCTTTGGATGTGAGGAGCAGAATCGCGAGGATCTCGAGCTCGTCGGCAAACGTCAGATGCGCGTTCGTCGCCTGCGCGACGAAAATGGCGCCCATCGTCATGTAGATCGACGTGCCGTCGAGATTGAACGAGTAGCCGGTCGGCACGACGAGCCCGACGACCGACTTCGAGCAGCCGAGATGTTCGAGCTTCGCCATCACGCGCGGAAGCACCGATTCCGATGACGACGTCCCGAGGACGATCAGAATCTCTTCCTTGATGTACTTGAGCAGCTTCCACAGGCTGACGCCGCTCATCCTGGCAATCAGGCCGAGGACCACGAACACGAACACCAGACAGGTCGCGTACACGCTCAGCATCAGCTTCCCGAGCGCGAACAGCGTGCCGAGGCCGTAGCGGCCGATCGTGAACGCCGTCGCGCCGAACGCGCCGATCGGCGCCAGGCGCATGATCATCCCGACGACGCGGAACAGCGCCTGCGACGACTGATCCAGCATGTCGATCAGCGGGCGCACGCGCGCGCCGAGGTGCAGGAGCGCCAGGCCGAAGAGGACCGCCAGCAGCAGCACCTGGAGGATCTCGCCCTTGGCAAAGGCGTCGACGACAGTGTTCGGGATGACGTTGAGAATGAAATCCGAGGCACCCAGGCTCTTCGCGGCCGTGGTGTACTGCGTTACGGCGCCGGCGTCGAGCGTCAAGCGATCCGCGTTCACGCCAACGCCCGGCTGGACCACGGTGACGACCACCAGGCCGATTGCCAGCGCCAGGCTCGACACCACCTCGAAGTAGATGAGGGCGCGCAGCCCGATCCGGCCGAGCTCCTTGAGCGCGCCCATCTGCGCGATGCCGACGACGACAGTGCAGAAGATGATCGGGGCGATCATCATCCGAATCAGCTTGATGAAGCCGTCGCCGAGCGGACGCATCGCCGCGCCAGCCTCCGGCCGCAGGTACCCGAGCACCACGCCGCAGCAGATCCCGATCAGGACCTGCACATAGAGAGATTTCACCAGGTTTCGCAATGACATCGGTGCAGCTACCTACCCGTGCCGGTCGGGTCGCCGGCGTCGGAGGCTCGATCGGAGCGTCCGGACGATCCAGCGGGCGAGTATAGGGAGTGACGCAGGGCAGGCGTGTCTCAAGTTGTCGCATCAACCAGGCGCGACAACTTGCGACAAAGCGCGCCCGACCGCCATCGCTATACTCCGGTCCACTGAGGGAGAACAATCATGCGCCTGCGCTCCGAAGGGATCGTCGTGCTCGCCGTAACCCTGCTGATGGCTCTCGCCGCGCCGGCGTTTGCGCAGCAGGCGTCGGTGCTCGGCACCGTCACCGACGCGACCAAGGCAGTCCTGCCGGGAGCGACTGTCACGGCCACCAACCTGGCCACCGGTATTCAGACGACGAGTGTGTCCGACGAGCGAGGCGAGTACCGCGTGGTGAACCTGACGCCGGGCCGATACAAGGTCCAGGCGGACCTGAGCGGCTTTTCGACGGTGATCATTCCGGCGATCGAGCTGCTCGTCGGGCAGAACGCGACGGTGCCGTTCGCGCTCACGCTCGCACAGGTCAATGAGACGGTCACCGTCACCGGAGAGGCGCCGTTTGTCGATACGGCTTCGTCGCAGGTGGCAGGCAACGTCAACCCGCGCCAGATGGAGCAGATGCCGCTCCAGGGCCGCAACTGGCTCGAGCTCTCCAAGCTGGTGAAGGGTATTACCGCCAACGAGATCGGCAACAACCCGGGCGTCGCCGAGGACCTCTTCCAGCTCAATCTCGACGGCCAGCAGGTCACGCAGAAGATCGCGGGGTCGGGCTTCGGGCAGCCGCGATTCAGCCGCGACTCCATCGCGGAGTTTCAGATCGTGACCAACATGTTCGAGATCACGCAGGGCCGCTCCGCCGGCCTGCAGGTGCAGGCGATCTCGCGCTCGGGGACGAACAACCTCGCGGGCAGCGTGTACGGATATTTCCGCGACGACAAGCTCAACTCGTCTGACGCCATCACCGGGACGGTGTTGCCGTACCAGAATCAGCAGATTGGCGGCACGCTCGGCGGTCCGATCGTCCAGAACAAGGTGCATTACTTCGCCTCGTACCAGTACGAGCGCGAGCCGGGCACGATCTTCGCGAACCCCGCGGCGCTGCCGGGCCAGAGCTTCACCACCCCGTACGAGAACTCGCAGAAGACCGTTCTCGGGCGCGTCGACTATCAGATGTCGAGCAAGGACCGCATCAGCGGCCGGGCGACCTGGTGGGATTGGGCCAATCCGTTCGTCGGCTCGAACCATCCCTCGACGAGCACGAATCAGACCAAATCGTCCTACAACCTTCTGGGTTCGTGGACGCGCGTGTTGAGCAGCACCAAGGTCCAGGAAGTCCGGATCGGTTTCAACAACGTGCAGTGGGGAACCCAGCAGCAGGACGCGATCGGATTCTCGTATGCAGTACCGCTTTCCGGGGCTGACCATCGGCAAGCCGTACAACCTGCCGCAGTGGCTGTATCAGAACAACTTCGAATCGCGCTACGACCTGACCTGGCACCGCGAGAAGCACGACTTCAAGCTCGGCGGCGAGTACATCTTCGCGCACACCACGGCGCTCTGGTACAACATCCGCGAGGGCATTTTCACCTTCACGGCGATTCCGGCCGACATCGCCACGCGCATCCCGCAGAGCGCGCCGTTCGACACGACCACGTGGAACTTCGCCGGCCTCGAGAACACGATCCAGCGGTTCGAGAGGAACTTCAATCGCGGCGACTGGACGCTCGACGTCCCGCAGCCGACCTGGGCGCTCTGGTTGGGCGACACGTGGCGGCTCCGCAACGACTTCTCGGTCAACTACGGTCTGCGCTGGGACGTGAACTGGAACATCCAGTCGACGCCCGACGTGGTCACCAACGTCATCAACATCGACTCCGGCGTGGGCAGCCGGGACAACATTCCCGAATTGGGCCGCGGCGATTTCGGATACAAGAAGGACAGGCGCTCGCTGAAAGACGTGTCACCCCGCGCGGGCTTCACGTGGAACGTGGGCGGGGCCAACAACACGGTGATCCGTGGCGGCAGCGGGCTCTTCTACGCGAACCCGTTCGCGAGCATCACGTATCAACCGCAGCTCTTCAGCCGGATGGTCACGGGGTTCTTCCCCAACGACAACCGTCCCGGGTTCATGACCGACCCGACGCGCGGGATCACCACGTACGAGCAGGCGCTCGCCGCCGCGCCCCCGCAGGCCGGCAGCGTCGTCAGCCCGAACTACAAGGCCGCGTACACGTGGCAGAGCACCATCGGCATCCAGCGGCAGATCAACTCGGTCACGGGATTCGACGTCGACCTGGTCCACTACAACGAATACCGCGACACCAAGAGCTTCGACCCGAATCTCTTCTACGATCCGGCCACCGGGTACACCAAGAACCCTGCGCTCGGCCGTCCCAATCCGGCGTGGGGCCAGATCGTCTACTTCGTCAGCACGGGCCGGCGCGACTACACCGCGATCTCGAGCGCGCTCAATCGCCGGCTCAGGAACCGGATCCAGGGCGGCATCACGCACACGCTCATGCTCGCGATGCACGACGATGGCGGATTCAACTACACGAATCCGAGCGCGAACAACCAGTTCGACTACATCGACGGCGAATACGCCACGTCGACGACGTTCCAGCGCAACACCGTGCGCGTGTGGGGCCTCGTGGCGCTCCCCTTCGGCATCTCGACGAGCGTGGCCTACGGCTATGGATCGGGCAATCGGTTCGCCGCGACGATCGCGACAGCGCCATACGGCAAGCCCGGTCAGAACCGCCTGAATCTGACCGCGGCCGGCGGAGCCAGCCCGGCGATCACCGTTCCCGCTGGCGTCCTGGATCGGTGGAACGGACCCGCCGTCGTCGCATCGGGCGCGGTCATTCCCCGCAATGCACTCGAAGGGTTGTCCATCCACAAGGTTGACGTGCGCCTCACGAAGGACATCAAGTTTGGCGGGACGTCCAAGATCTCGTTGATGGCCGAGGTGTTCAACCTGTTCAACCACCGCAACTACACGGGGTACTTCAACCAGTTGAACCCAACCAACGCGGCGACAACAGCGCGCTTCGGCCTGCCGTCGGCGGCGAGCGTCTCGCGGCAGGGTCAGCTTGGGTTCCGGTTCGCCTGGTAAGGGCGCGCGCGAGCAGATGTATGCGTAGAAGCCGCCGCCGTTCTTTCGTCCTCTGCCTGGCTGCGCTGGCGACCGCGTCGCTCGCCATCTCGGACGTGCGCGCGCAGAGCGGCGCGCAGCGCAGGCCGCGCTTCAAGGGCGACCCCGGCAACACCAAGTACGAAGCCTTCGATCAAATCGACCAGAAGAACGCCGCGACGCTCCGCATCGCGTGGCGCCATCCGGCCGTCGCGCCGGAGCTCCAGCAGAAATACCCGGACCTCAACGTTCCGAGGAATTTCCGATCGACGCCCGTGATGGCCGACGGCGTGCTGTACGCGTCCAACGGCCTGGGCTTCGTCGAGGCGATCGATCCCTCGAACGGCAAGACGGTGTGGACGCAGCAGCCGGTCGACCCGGGGCTCGACGGCCTCAAAGGCGTCCAGTCCGCGCGCGGCGTCGCCTACTGGCCCGAGAGCGGCCACGAGCGGATTCTGAGCGTGAGAGGCAACTATCTCTACGCGCTGAACGCGAAAACGGGGATGCTGGTCGCGGACTTCGGCACGGGCGGCCGTGTCGATCTTCGGCCGGGCCTCGGCCCGCAGACGATCAATTTCAACTGGGTCGCACCGTCGCCCATCATCGTCAAGGACGTCGTGATCGTCGGCGGCCAGGGGCGAACCGCGACGCCCGGCGAAGCCACGATTCCGCCGGGCGACATTCGCGCCTACGACGTGCGCACCGGTCAGCTTCGATGGCAGTTCCACGTCGTGCCTCGCGCCGGCGAGTTCGGTGTCGAGACGTGGGAGAACGACTCGTGGAAGTACACGGGCAGCGGCAAGGCGTGGTCCGCGATCAGCGTGGACGAGGAACTCGGTTATGTCTACGTGCCGACCAGCAGCGCCGCCAACGACTGGTACGGCGGCGAGCGGCCGGGCGACAACTTGTTCTCCGACAGCCTCCTCTGCATCGACGCCAGGACCGGCAAGCGGGTCTGGCACTATCAGATGGTCCACCACGACCTGTGGGACTACGACAATCCCACCGCGCCGATTCTCGGCGACATCACGGTGAACGGACGCCGGATCAAGGCGGTCATCCAGGTCACCAAGCAGGCGTTCACGTTCGTCTTCGACCGCGTGACCGGAAAACCGGTATGGCCAATCGAAGAGCGTCCCGTCCCGCAATCGACCGTGCCCGGCGAGCGTAGCGCGAAGACACAGCCGCATCCGACCAAACCCGCGCCATTCGACCGGCAAACCTTCACCGTCGACGATCTGATCGATTTCACGCCGGCGCTGCGCGCCGAGGCGGTCGAGATCTCGAAGACGCTGGTGCTGGGATCGATGTTCACACCGCCGACGCTCAACAGCAAGGAACCCGGCGGGACGAGGGGAACCGCGTATCTCCCGGGCTGGGTCGGCGGCGCCAACTGGGGCGGCGCGGCGTTCGATCCGGAAACCGGCGTGCTGTACGTGCCGTCGGTGACGTTCCCCTGGGTCGGCGGACTCATCAAGGGGAATGACCGCTTCGCCTACCGGAACATGAGCGAGCGGCTCGCCGAAAAACTCGGCCCGCAGGGCCTTCCGTTGACCAAGCCGCCCTACGGGCGCATCACTGCGATCGACCTGAACACGGGCGATCACCTCTGGATGGTGCCCAACGGCGAGGGCCCGCGCAATCACCCCTTGCTGAAGGCGTTGAATCTTCCGCCGCTCGGCAATCCGGGCCGGGCCGCGGCGCTCCTGACCAAGACGCTCTTGTTCATGGGCGAAGGCAGTCCCGCCGGGCTCAGCGTGCCGCCGGGCGGCGGCGGGAACAAATTCCGCGCCTTCGACAAGAAGACCGGGAAGGTCGTCGCCGAGATCGATCTGCCGGCCGGCACCACCGGCGCGCCGATGACCTACGTCCACAATCGCACGCAGTACATCGTCGTCGCGATCGCCGGCCGCGACCACGCGCCGGAATTCGTGGCGCTGGCCGTCGCTGGCGGCACGTCGTCTCAGTAGCGGCGGGCCGCCCTGGCGCCGCCGCCGCGTCACTCCGACGATGACCGCGAGGGTTGAAAGGCGACGCGACCTTCCGGCGTCAGGCAATAGCCGTCGCCGTGAACCGTGTGAATGAAACGCGGATGGTGCGGGTCGGGCTCGATCTTCTTCCTCAGTCGGGCAATCGCGTGATCGACCGATCGGGTGATCGGCATGTCTGGATACGACCAGATTTGACTGAGCAGCTCCTTGCGGGACACGACGTGACCTTGCCGTTCGGCCAGGTAGCGAAGGACGTCGAATTCGCGGTAACTCAAGTGCATCACGCGGTTGCCCTGTAGGGCGCGCAGCGTCTGGAAGTCGATCGTCACCGTGCCGAGCGACAACTCCTCGATGCTTGGACGCGCGCGGGCCAGCACGACCTTGATTCGCGCCAGGAGCTCCTCCAGATCGAACGGCTTGGTGACGTAGTCGTCGGCGCCGAGAGCAAGACCGCGCAGCTTGTCTACTTTCTGCGAGCGCGCCGTGAGAATGATCACGGCAGCGCGTCCGCGCTGCCGCATGAAGCCGCAGAGCTCGAACCCGTCGCCGCCCGGCAGCATGATGTCGAGCACCACGAGGTCGGGCGAAAACTCCTTGAACCGCTCGATCGCCGCTGGCGCATCGGAAGCGCACTCGGCGTCGAACCCTTCGAACGTCAGATTGTCGCGCAGCACCCGTGCGAGGGCCGCGTCGTCCTCAACGATGAGGATGCGTTTCTTCATCATGCTGTTCGGCGACGTGCAGCGTGAGGCTCACCGTGGTGCCGGTGCCGACCACGCTGTCGATGACGAAATGGCCGCCGTGATCGCTGACGATGCGATTGGCGATGGCGAGTCCCAACCCGCTCCCTCCCGAGCCGGCTTGGCGACCGCGATAGAACTTGCGCACGACGTAATCGATCTCGTCCGACGGAATCCCGATGCCTTTGTCGCTGATTGCGACGCGAACGACGCCATTGGTCCGCGTGGCCCGGATACCGAGCCAATGCTCGGGACCAGAATACCGGACCGCGTTGTCGATGACGTTGTCGAGCAGGAGCCCCATCGCCGTCCGATCGGCTCTGACCAATGGCATGTCGGCCGGAACGTCCAAATCCACGCTGAAGCCGTTGGTCGAGAGCTGCGGAGCGAACCCGCGCAACGCCTCCTCGACCAGGCGGCTCACATCGAGCGGCTCGAAATGATATGCCTCGGTGACGTCCGTGATCCGCGAATAGGCCAGCAGGTTATCGATGAGGCGCGTCAGCCGTTTGGACTCCTGGACGACCAGATGCGCGTAGTCGCGCAGCGTTTCGCCGCTCGTCACGCGGCCCGAGGCGACCGAATCGCCGATGGCGCGAATCGTGGCGAGCGGCGTTTTCAGCTCGTGCGTGACCGTCGAGACGAAATCGGAGCGGAGCTCGGCCAGCCGCGCCGTCGCGCGGACCGCCCGCGAGGTGAGCGCAAGGCCGAGCGCGAGCACGCCTGCCGCCGCGGCGGCGACGATCAGCGTCCGGACGCCGTCGACGCCGGTCGCGCCAAGTCCAGGAACGGTGCTGGCGGCCTCAACTTCAACCGCCCAGTTCCGCCGCGGCAGATCGGCGGGCAGATCGAGCGCGACCATCGCCGGATCGAAGAACAGCAGCGGAAACGCTCGGCGGCTGAGCGGACCGTGGGCGGTCGCGCCTCCTCCGTCGGCCACTCGCCGGCCCGCTTCGTCCAGGACGGAGAGCCGGAGCCCTTCGCGCGTGCCGCCGATGCGGCCGACCTGTTTCGTCAGCTCCGGAAAATACGACTCCCGCACCCACGCGAGATTGACGGTGAACCCGAGACCGCCGGCGAGGTGCTCGTGAAACGGATCCCGATAGAGCAGGCGGGTGACGAACTGATACGGCACGTCGTGAAGCTCGAACTCGAAGACGGAGAACTCGCCACCCTTCACCCGATCCTTGAGAATCCGCTCGACGAGATCGCCGTTGATCGACGCGTACTTGTTGATCGTCACCGGAAAGCGGCCGGATCTGGCGGAGCTGACCGTCCACGCCGACGGGCGATCGGCGCGATCGAAGAACACCAGCGACGCGGTCTTCAGACTGCCGCGCCAACCGAAGAACGACTCCGGATACGGATAGCGCGCGAACGCGCTGGCGACGAGGCTCCCGATGTCGTACGGCGGATCGAGCATCGCCTCGTTCCATTGCGACGACCGCAGCACCGAGTCCTCGACGCCGCGCATGTCGCGCGACAGCGCCATCGTGAGGAGATCGGCGGCGTCGCTCGTCTGCCGCTCGAGCAGCAGCCTCGAGCTGTGCTGGGAATCGCGGACGGCCCGGTAGCCGAACCACGAGAGCAGCGCAACCGACAGGCAGACGCCGGCGGCCAGCCAGCCGGCGAAGGATCGCGCGCCGGTTGGTCGGCGCAACGCGATGGGTGTGCGCGTCATCGGAAGAGCTCCCGCTCGCGGTAGTAGCGCGCGGCGCCGTCGTGCAGTGGAATCGGCGTTGCCGGCCCTTGCGAGAAGTCCATCAGCCGCAGCGAGGTTTGCTCCGACGCGAGCGCCGGAAGGCCGCCGAAGAAGCTCTTCGTCAGCTCGTACACGAGATCCTCGTCGAGATCGCTGTGGCACACGAGGAGGTTGTCCACGCCGATCGTGTGCACCGGTCGGGGATGTCCCGGATACGTCCCGGCCGGAATCGCGGTCAACCGTAGGAACGGATAGTCGTGGCGGAGTCGATCGACCGCCGCACCCTCGATCGCCAGCAGCCGGGCGCCGGCCCTGGTCGCGAGGGTGACCGATTCGGACGGATAGCTGGCATTGACGAACATCGCGTCGAGCTGGCCGGCGATCAACTGCGTGGACGCTTCGTTGAACTGCAGCGACTCGGTGCGGACAGATTCCGGATCGATCCCGGACGCGCGCAGCATCAGCCCCGCCGTCAGCACCGTGCCGCTGCCCGGCGGACCGACGCCCACACGCCGCCCCCGCAATCCCGAGACATCCCTGATCGGCGACTGGGCCCGCACCAGGAGGTGAAGCGGGTTGAGCTGTAGCACCGCAATCCCGCGCAGCCGCGCAAACGGTTTGTCGTGCAGCCGCCCGACGAACGCCACGTAGGCAACGTCAGCGAATGCAAATCCGAGATCCGCCTCGCCGTTCTGGATGGCTTCGACGTTCCTCACCGACCCCGGGCTCTCGATCACGTGCACCGTCAGATGCGGGAAGGCGGTTCGGTAGGTCCGGGCGAGCGCGTCACCGAGCGGCTGAAACCCGGCGCCGGGACTGCCGGTGGTGAGTCGAAGCACACGCAACGGCTGCGGGCTACGCGCCCCCTCACCGGTGCTGCAGGCGCCCGCCGCCAGCAGGACATCAACGGCGCAAATCGCACCAATCCACCGACCGCATGACGGCCGTCCGGGCCAACGCCCGCCCGGGGCGCGCGGAATGGTCCAGCGACGCATCCTATTGGTGGTGAAGCCTAGCACGTGATGCGCCAGTCGACCGGAAGGGCGCTGTCGAGCCGTTCCGCCTCCCGGCCACGTTCGGATTCTTGGATATCTGCCATCTGCGCGACAACTTGCGACATACAGACAGCTGAAGCGTCACTATAGTTTCCTCACCGTCCTTCGGCAGAACCGCGCGGACAACGGTTCGAATTGGGGGTGTTTGATGTTGGCGAAATCCTGGCCCGCCGCTCGATCGCTCGCGCTCTGCTCCGCTCTGGCTGGCGTGCTGGTCGCCGCCGCGGTGCCCGTCGCGCAGGCGCCGCGCCAGACTTCCAGGAAGCTCGCGCTCGTCGGCGGCATGCTCCTCACCGGAGCAGAGGTTCCACCTGTTCATCACGCGACGGTGCTGATCGAGGGCAACAAGATCGTCGCCGCCGGTCCGAGCTCCGAAATCCCGGTGCCGCCGGACGCGACGGTGCTCGATACGAGCGGCCGGACGATGATGCCGGGCCTGATCGAGACGCACGGGCATCTGGTGGTCCTCGGCCACGGTTCATACGAGACGTGGTTTCCGTGGATCAACGCGCACGGCGGCGAGAAGATGCTGACCAGGGTCATGGAGGTCTCGGCCAAGCAGGCTCTGATGGCTGGCGTCACCACCACGATCGATCTCGGCGCGCCGCTCGGGCCGAGCCTCAGCGTGCGCGACCGCATCAACAAGGGCGAGATCCCCGGCACGCGTGCGCTGGTCAGCGGGCCGTGGCTGGCGCACGGCCGCGGCGGCGCGCCGGGCGCGATGCAGGTTGGATTCGGCGGGCTCAACATCACCACGCCCGAACAGGCGGCTGCCGAAGTCGAGCGGCTCGCGAAGGCGGGCGTCGACCTGATCAAAGCGCACTCGGGTCTGAGTCCGGCCGAGTACAAGGCGATCGCCGATACGGCCCACCGCCATCGTCTCAAGGTCTATGCGCACGTGTACGACGAGGACGAGGTCCGCAACGCGCTCGACGCCGGCATCGACGTGCTCACGCACGCCGGCTCGGCGGGACGGATCGAGTACAGCAAGGAGCTCATCGCGGACATCGTCAGGCGCGGCCGTCCGGTCGTGATCACCGGCGTGCATCGCAGCTGGCTGTACGAACAGACCGTGGACTTTCCGGAGCGGCTGACCGACCCCGGGTTGAAAGAGGCGTTCGGGCCGGAGATCTACGCCGAGGTGCAGAACTCGTTCAAGGACTGGCGCGCGCTCGGGTACTTCTCGACCGTCGATCGCCAGATGCGCTTCCGCGAGCGCGGCGTGAAGCAGTTCATCGAGTCGAACGCCGTCGTCGGCATGGGGACCGATTCGGGCACACCGATGAACTTCCACAGCGAGGCGCTCTGGCGCGAGATCAAGATGCACGTGGACATGGGGATGACGCCGGCGCGCGCCATCGCCGCGGCGACGCGCGTGAACGCGTCGATCATCGGGCGGCGCGACCTGGGTTCGATCGAGGTCGGCAAGACCGCGGACGTCATCGTCGTCAACGGGAACCCGCTGTTCGACATCATGGCCCTGTCGCGGGTCGTCGGTGTGGTGAAGGACGGCGTGGTATACAAGGGCGGTCCGGCGACGGACGCGAAGCCGCGCAGCACGGCGAGCGCGAAATAGACCGCCGATCATCACACGTCGCTATCGACATCATCGATTCGTAAACGGCAGAGACTGGAGACGCACCTATGGACAGGCGGAAGCACATGCTACGCAGGGTCATCAGCGCCTCGCTGCTGACGGCATGCCTGACCGGGCTGGGGGTCGGCACGGCGTTCGCGCAGAGCGCTAACATCGGCGGCGTGGTAACGGATCAAACGGGCGGCACGCTGCCCGGCGTGACCATCACGATCACCAACAAGAACAACGGCGCGACGCAGGTCGTCGTCACCGGCACCGAGGGCAACTTCCGCGCGATCGCCCTCCAGCCGGCGCCGTATACCATCACCGCCGAGCTCTCGGGGTTCGGGACCGCGAAGCGGGAGATCACGTTGACGGTCGGCGCCGAGCTCACCCTCGACCTCAAGCTGGGTGTCGCGGCGCTCGAGGAAACGCTGACGGTCACCGGCGAATCGCCTCTGGTCGAAGTCGCCAAAGCGGCCCCGTCCTCGATCGTGACCGCCGACCAGGTGCAGTCGCTGCCCGTGCTCTCGCGCAACTTCCTCGTGCTGGCGCAGCTCCTGCCGGGCGCGGCGCCCTACAGCGGCTACAAGTTCGCCGTGACGAAGTTCGGCGGCGTCGCCGACCAGCGCAACGGCTTCACGACGATCATCGACGGCGGCGGCGTGGACGACGCGATCTGGGGCAGCCCCACGATCAACATGACCCAGGACGCGGTGCAGGAATTCAAGGTGTACCGCAACACGTTCGACGCGCAGTACGGCGCGGCGCTCAGCGCCGTGATGAGCGTCGTCACCAAGTCGGGCACCAACAACCTGAGCGGCTCCGCGTTCTACTTCGGCCGCAACCAGGACCTCAACTCCCGCAACTTTTTCGCGGCGACGGGCCCCAAGCCGCCTTATTCGCAGATGCGCGGCGGCGGATCGCTCGGCGGACCGATCACGCAGAACCGGACGCACTTCTTCGGGGCCTTCGAGATCAACCACGTCGACTCGACGAACATCGTCTCCCTCCCGGCCGCCAACCCCTTCGCGCCGCTCTTCAACGGCCAGTGGCCGTCGGGCAGCGAGAACCAGATGGTGGACGGGAAGATCGATCACCGGTTCAGCGACAAGCACTCGATGTTCGTGCGCTACGCCTACGACAACCAGGAGGCGAAGAGCGGATCGGCTCCGCAGCAGAACTCGAACTACGACCTCAGCCGCTCGCACAGCATCGCAGCCGAGGAGAACTGGGTCATCTCGAACTCGATGGTGAACGTCTTCCGCATGCATGTCCTGAAACACCGGATCGCGACCGTGCCGACCAACTACGAGCTGAACGTCAGCCGTCCGTCGGGCACGGTCGGGCAGAACACGACGTCGCCGCAGTACTTCCCGCGCCTGCTCACGTCGTTCTACGACACCTTCTACATCAACACGCCGCGGCACGACTTCAAGGTGGGCGGGGACTTCACGTTCGCGCACCACACCTCGGAGCTGCACTTCTTCGAGAACGGCGCGTTCGAGTTCAACACCGACAACCCGTTCAACGTCAACGACCCGCGGACCTATCCGCTGGCGTTCACGCTGCAGCGCCCGACGATCACCGAGTACAACCCGCATCAGATTTCCGCATACATCCAGGACGACTGGCGCGTAGCCGACCGCGTCCGCCTCAATATGGGCCTGCGCTACGACCTGGAGACGGACCTGCGGTTGAACGACTACTTCGAGGACCTGCTGAAGGACCCGTTCTGGGCCGGCCTCGACCGGTTCACGGCGGCGAGCGGCCGCGGCAACGACTACAACAACTTCCAGCCGCGCTTCGGCGCCACGTATGACGCCAAGGGCAACGGCACAGTGGTGCTGCGTGCGGCGACGGGCCTCTACGTGACGCGCAACCGTCCGTACTTCGAGATGACGACGAAGGATCGGACCTCGGGCACGGCGGTGCGAATCGACGATCCGAATTTGCTCAGGAACTACCCGAGCATCGAAGGCGTGCTGGGCGGTCAGAGTCTCGAGTCGTACCTGGCCAAGGGCGGCGCGAAGTCGGTCTTCATGATCGGCAGCGACAACGTTCTGCCGTGGGCGATCAACTCGACCGTGGGCTTCGGCATGCAGCTCAACCGCGTTACGTCGCTCGACGTCGACTACGTCCACCAGTACGGCGCCGATCAACTCGGTGCCCAGGACCTCAACCTCCCGGCGTCTGGCCCGATCAGCGCCAGCAATCCGCGTCTCGATCCGCGCTTTACCGAAGTCAAAGTGATGCGGAACTTCACCAAGAGCTGGTACGACGCGCTCGAGACGCAAATCCGCACGCGCGTCCGCGGCACCGAGAACCTGCAGGTGTCGTACACGCTCTCCAAGACGTATCGCGACGGCGTCAACCACTACCAGACGTACCGCGGGACCATGCGGACGCCCAACGAGCTGGGCTACGGCGAGACCGATACGCGCCACAACTTCTCGTTCGCCGGCTCGACCAGGCTGCCCTGGGATATTCAGTTCAGCGCGATCGCGCGCGCGATCAGCGGAACCCCGATTCCGGTCTCCGCTGGCGCGGACCTCGACGGTGACGCGCAGAACCAGAACGATCGTCCGGCGGGCCTCGGCATCACCGTCGGACGCAGCAACCTCGAACAAGACCTGGCGATCATCAACGCGTTCCGCGCGTCCAGGAACCTGCCGGCCATCACGGCGGACCAGCTCCAGCTGAAGACCTTCGTGAACATCGATCTGCGGCTCACCAAGGTGTTCACGCTCAGCCCGAGGAAGCGGGTGGAACTGTTCCTCGAGTCGTTCAACGCGACGAACAGGGTGACTCTGAACAACGGCAGCGGCACGCTCACCAGCCGCACCGCGTTCATCCCGACCAGCGCGCGCGCGGCGCGCCAGACGCAGCTCGGCGCGCGGTTCGCGTTCTAAACCGCGGGCGGCTCGTTTTCACTGGTGGCGCGGGGCTTCGGGCTCCGCGCCATTTCTTTTTGGGCGGTTGACACGATGCGCGAGAGAGTCACACGTGCGGGGCGGGGGCTCGGGATCGCGGCGATCGTCGCCTCGACGCTCGCGGTCTCGAGCACGCAGACCTCTCGATCGGGCGCCGCCGGCGCCGCGCTCGACGCGGCGGCCGCAAAAGCCGCGGCCGCGACCTATCGCGAGCTGATCGATCTCCTGTCCATTCCGAACGTCTCGGTCGCGTCCGCGCCCGACATGCAGCGGAACGCCGCCTTCCTCGACGCGGCCTTCCAGAAGCGCGGCTTCAAGACGACGCTGTGGCCGAACAACGGCCGGCCCGTGATCTTCGCCGAACTGCCGGACGCGAACCCGGCACGGAAGACCGTTCTGTTCTACGACCTCCTGGAGCCGGTGGAGTGACGGTCTCGATCAGAACGTGAACCGGCCGCCCCACTGGATCTGGCGCGCGGTGCCTCCGGGTCGGCTGACCAGGAACGTGTTGGACCGCATGTTGCCCGTGCCGTTCGACCAGTTGACCATGTTCGTGAGATTGAACGCCTCCAGGAAGATCTGCACCCGCTGCGCCCCTCGCAGATTGAACGTCTTGTTGAACCGCGCGTCGATCTCCTTGCGCGGGGCGAGCTCCAGCATCTCGAGCGTCGCCGGCGGCAGTCCGATCGAGGCGCGGTACTGGTTCATCAGCGCGAGTTGCTGCGGGACGTCGCCGCGCCCGACCCGCGGCGCGAGGCCGGTCGGCCGATCGCCGGTGGTCACGCCGTCGCCGTCGAGATCCACGCCGGCGGACGCGCCGATCGGCTGGCCGCTCAGGTAGCGGGCGATCAGGCTGAACTGAATCGTCCAGGGCAGCGTCTGCGAGAGGGACACCGACAGGTTGTGCGTCCGATCGGTGCTGTTGTAGCCGTATTCCTGCGGCGTCCGCTGCGTGCCGCGGTAGGTGCTGTAGAAGTCAACGCCGTCGATCATCGACCGCGACCACGTGTATGACACCTGCAGGCTGTTGCCGCCGCCGACACGCCGGCGCGCCTGCACTTCGAGCGCGTCGTACCAGCTGTCGGTGAAGTTCTGCATCACGCCGACCTGGCTGAACTGCGGCATCGGTCGCGGGTTCGCCGCGGTGATGCGCCCGCTCGCCGGCAGGTTCAGGTCGCCCGATCCCAGCTGTTTCCACCCGTACGCGTGCACGCCGTCGGCTTCGATCGAGGTCTTGCTGTTGATCTGCCACGCCACGCCGCCCGACAGCGTCGTCTGCCGCGGCAGCTGGGAATCGTTGCCGATCAGGTACAGCGCCCGGGCGGCGCCCGACGCGATGTAGGCGTCGAGGTCTTTCCCGAGGAGCACGGAGTTGATGTCGGGATAGAACTTCAGCTGCTGCGGCTCGGTGATGAGCACCGAGTTGCCGACGATCATGTCGCGCGCGGTCATCTGGAACCAGGGCCGGTTGCGCGTCACGTACAGCCCCGTGCCGATGCGGCCGACGAGCGTGCCGTTCCCGCGCATGTCCCACGTGGCGCCGACCCGCGGCTGCAGCGCGGAGTAGTCGTTGCCGCGATCGCGGCTGATGAACCGGTCGATGCCGGTGAACTTCGGATCGCCGAGCAGCGACTCGTAGAACTCGTTGTCGCGCAGGTTCGTGTTGATGTCGTAGCGCAGGCCCAGGTTCAGCCGCACGCGATCGTGCAGCCGCCAGTCGTCCTGCACGTAGCCGGCAATCTCATTCGAGCTGTACTTGCGGTCGCCCGGCTTCTGCATCGCGAACGAGAACGGCCAGGTCGCCTGGTCGGCGGGGTTGAACGCCGCGTCGGTGTTGAACGTGAAGCGGCCATGCTCGTTGAAATGGGCTTCGAAGTTGTAGCGCCCGACGGTGAGATCGGCGCCGATCTTCACGTTGTGGCGCGGCGTCGTGATGAACCAGGTGTCGTTGAACGTCACCTGCGTCCGGGGGAAGTACTGCGGGGCGATGCGCGCCTGTCCCCAGCTGCCGGAGGTCTTGACCACCGCCAGCGTGTAGCTCGTCGGGATCGTCGCCACCTGATGCTTCAGGAAGTGGATGCGGAACGTGTTCACGCGCGACGGCGACTGGATCCAGTTCTCCTCGAACACGAGGCTGTGCGCGCGGTTGGTATCGCTCGTCGTCGTGCCGCCGAGCATGAGGCCGTCGATTTTGTTGAGCGGCTTTTCGGCGCCGGCGTAAATCTGGTCGTCGAACGCGTAGCGGACGTAGGTCGAGTGGCTGTCGTTCAGGCGGTGATCGACGCGGCCGTGCAGGTCGTCGCTGCGCGTGTAGGTGTCGAAGACACCGTCGAGCAGCGACTTGAAGGGGTTGGCGTCCGCCGAGTTCACGATGCTCGCCGTGTTGATCCGCAGGTGCTCGAAGGCCGTGAAGAAATGCGTCCGGCTCTGGATGATCGCGCGGCCGAACGAGCCGCCCGCCCGGATCTGATTGAACGGCGGCAGCTGCGCCAGCGCCCGCGCGTCCGCGCTCACGGCGTTCAACGCCTTGTCGCGGCCGAAATAGAACGCGCTGCCCTTCGGCTGGTTGCTGCCCGACTTGGTGACCACGGTCACCACCGCCGCCAGCGCCGAGCCGTACTGCGCGTCGAACTGGTTGCGGAACACCTTGAATTCCTGGATCGCGTCCTGGCCGAAGTTGATGACCGGGCTCCCCCAGATCGCATCGTCGACGCTGCCGCCGTCGATGAGCGTCGTGAACCCGTTGCGGGGATCCGCGATGCCGCCGAAGTTCGTCACCGTGCCGGTCAGCGAGCCGGTGCCGCTCTGGCCGGCCGGCTTCGCGCCGGGCAGCAGCTGCGCGAGCACCTGGAAGTTGCGCGACAGCACGGGCAGGTCCGCAATCTGCTGCCCCGTAATCACCGATGACGGCTGCGACTTGTTGACCTCGACGAGCGGCGACTCGCCGACGACCGTCACGCTCTCCTCGACCGCGGCGACGCCCAGCCTGAAATCGATCGTCGCGTCGGTGTCGACCGTGAGCACGATCTGCTTGGTGACGGGCGCGAAGCCGGACAGCTCGACGCGGATGTCGTACGGCGCCGGCTGCAGCGCGACCGCGCGGTAGTTGCCGCGATCGCCCGTGACAACGGTGTGCACCGTTCCGTTCGATTTGTTCGTCACGGTGACCGTCACGCCCGGAAGCGCGGCGCCCGAGTCGTCGATCACCACCCCGCCGACGTTGCCGGCGCCCACCTGGGCGTCGATACGACCAGGCCACATCAGTGCCATCACCAGGCTCGGCAGGATCACCCACAAGGATCGACGTCGACGAGCGACCGAGGAGCGCGGACACTTCATAACACCCTCCCCCGAACAATTGAGTGATGGACCGGGCGCGCCGACGTTCGAAATTCGCCTGCTTTTCCGTTCGGACGACGACGTGGACGCGCGCTACTTCGGCTTGACGTGCGTGGCGATCTGCTCGCCGGTGGCGAACCAGACGCCAGGCTTCGACTTCATGTAGGTCAGCAGGTTGTCGAGATACGTGATCCGCGACCGATGTCCCGCCACGTACGGGTGCAGCGTGAGCATCACCAGAGTCCCCTCGCGGTAGGCGACGTCGAATTCGTCCTGGTAGACCTTGAAGATCGGCTCGGGCGCCGGGAACGACCGCGCCGTCGTGAAATACGGCTCGTCGTTCAGGATCGGCGACACGGGGAGCTCGACGACGCCCGTGCCCTGTCCGTTCGCGTTGATCTCGTACGGCTCGTCGCGGCCCGCCAGGCTGCTGTCGTAGAGAAACCCGGCCTTCTGAATCTGACCGAGCGTGTACTGGCTGAACGTCCAGGACGGCGCGCGCCAGCCGACCGGCCGCTTGCCGCTGATTTTCGTCAGCATGGCAATGGAATCGTCCAGCAGCTGCTGCTCCTTCGCCTGATCGTTCAGCTCGGCGAGGTTTTCGTGCATCCACCCGTTCAGCGCGATTTCGTGGCGGTTGCGCTTCTTGACCTGCTCCACCGCGTCGGGATGCAGGCTTGCGTTCACAGCCGCGAAATAGAACGTGGCCGGCACGCTGTGCCGGTCGAGCACGTCGAGTACGCGCGGCAGGCCCTTGACCATGCCGAACTCACGGGCCGAGAGCGGCACGGGCAGCATCTCGCCCGCGGTGACGCCGCTGGCTTCCGCGTCCATCTCGATCGCCAGCGCCACGGCGACTTTGGCGCCGTTCGGCCACGCGCGCGTGAGCTTCCGCCCGACGCGCACCGGCACGATGGAACGAATCTGATCTTCGTTGAGTCTGTACGCCGGCGGGTTGGCGGCCGCCGGCGGCTGCTGCAGGTCCGCCACGATCGGCGCCGCGGACACGAGCAGCGCCACCACACCGATGCGAGTGAAGTGCATCTTGGCCATCAGTCCTCCCTCGATCAGTGGGTTTTTCCGGCGTTCTGTTTGACGTAGCGCGCGATCTGCTCCGCGGTCGCGAACCAGACGCCCGGCTTCGATTTGATGTAGTCGAACAGCTTCTCCATCTGCACGACGCGCGAGCGGTGACCGCTGACGTGCGGATGGAACGTCAGCATGCAGAGCGTGCCTTCCTTGTAGGCGACGTCGAACTCGTCGCGGTACACCTTGAACATCAGCTCCGGCACCGGCAGCGCGCCGGTCGCGCCGAAGTACGGCGCGTCGTCGAGGATCCATTCGACCGGCAGTTCCACGAGCCCGGTGGGCTGGCCCTTCGCGTCGATTTCGTAGGCCTCATCGAGCCCCATCATGCTGCTGTCGTAGAGGAGGCCCGACTTGCGAATGACCTCGACCGAGTTTGGACTGAAGTTCCACCCGGGCGCGCGCGTGCCGACGGGCCGCTTGCCGAGCACCTTCTGGAAGTAGTCGAGCGACTGCGTCAGCAGCCGTTCTTCCTCCTGCGCGTTGTTCACCTGGTTCTGGTTCTCGTGCACCCATCCGTGCAGCGCGATCTCGTGACGGCCGCCCTTCTGGATGAGCGGGATCATTTCTGGATTCAGGATCGCGCTCGATACCGGGATGAAAAAGGTTGCCGGCAGCTGCTGGCGGTCGAGCAGCGCGAGGATTCGCGGCAGGCCGTCGACGGCGCCGTACTCGCCCCCCGCAGCGGCCGCCGGCAGCGGTCCGCCTCCGCGGCCGATGCCCATGTTGTCGACGTCGTAGCCGATGTTCACCGCCACCTTGGCGCCGTTCGGCCACGCTTTGGGCGTCAACCGACGGCCCACGCGAGCGATGGCCATCGCCTGCCGGATCTGATCCTCCGACATCGCCGGGGCCGGCGGCGCCGGCTGTCCACCGCGTCCGCGCTGCCCCTGTCCCTGCGTCAGACCGATCTGCGACGCGCCGACGACGAGCGCCGCGAACACGAGCGTCGTCGCGGTCATCCGAACATGAGACCTCATCGCACGTCCTCCTTCACGCTGGTGTCCGTGTCTTCTTCATTTCGCGGCCTTCACGTGGCGCGCGACCTGCTCGTGCGTGCCGAACCAGACGCCCGGCCGCTGCTTCATGTACGCGATGAATGTGTCGAGCATCGCCGCGCGCGAGCGATGGCCTGAGATGCGCGGGTGCATCGTGACCTGAAAGAGACCGTGCTCCTCGTACGCCTTGTCGAACTCCGCGCGCCACACGGCGAAGACCGATTCGGGACTCTGCGGATTCTGCCGCGGATAGTACATCGCGTCGTCGCGCATCCATTCGACCGGGATCTCGAGCAATCCCGTCGGCTGTCCACCGAGCAGGATTTCGTACGGGTCGTCGTCCGCCATCATGCCGCTGTCGTAGAGAAACGCCTGCTCACGCAGAATGGTGAGCGTCGCGTTGCTGAACGCCCACGACGGCGAGCGGTATCCGACCGGCTTGCGGCCGGTCACCTTTTCGAGCGCCGCGACCGCTTTCGTCAGGAGCCTGCGCTCTTCATCCGGCGCGAGGCCGACGTTGTTTTCGTGAATCCAGCCGTGGACGCCGATTTCGTGACGGCCGCTCGCCATGATCTGTTTGATCACGTCCGGGTACAGATGAGCGGTGACGCCGGTGACGAAGAACGACGCCGGCACCCCCTGCGCGTCGAGAATCTTCAGCAGCCTCGGCAGACCGGTCCGGCCGTCGTACTGGCTGTTCGTGTTGGTGCTGGCGGTCGGGCTCGGGTCGTAAATCGTGCCCATCTGGAAATCGAATGAGAGCGCGACGGCGACCGCCGCTCCATTGGGCCACGACTTCGGCTTCAGGCTCGGTCCCGCGGCGACCTCCCGCCAGAAGTCGGCGATCCGCTGATCGCTCCAGCTCGTCGTCGGATCGTCGCGCTCGGGCCGGCTCGGGGCGTTGGTCTGGCGCCCTTGCGCCGAGAGCGCCGCCTCTGGCGCTGCCGCGCCGCAGGCGCTCGAAACCAGAATCGCAAGCAACGGCGCCCCGACCCGCGAAAGCGTCCCGTGCATCATCGGCCTCCTGACTGGCTGACCTGGGCTGCACTATAGGCGCACATCGATTCCGGGGTGTCGCATTTTGTCGCGACCGGGCCGGGGACGTGGGCCCGACCGGCCGGCTTTGGCCCGCGGCGGCAGTGGGTGAGCCTATACAGCTCGCCCGCGGTCCTGTGGGGTTGGACGGGGGTGTTGGGATAACCGTCCGGAACGGGTAGATCGTGTCCGCCTTCACCCGACCACCCGCGTCGGACGCGAGGGCCAAGCTGAAGGACGGACACTACGCAGGAGTGCGCTTCAGTCCGCCTGGTCGAAATCGTCGCGCGCCGGCGCGGCCGGTGCCGTCGACGTCGTGTACTTCGTCGCGTTGTCGGAAATGTCGCGCAGGCCCGCCAGGAACCGATCGACGTCGGCCTGCATCGTGTAGACGTGCGTCGACACGCGGCATGAGACGTCGTTGAATCCCGAGGCGGGGATGTAAATGCCGTACTTGTCCATCAACACCTTCGTCACGACCGCCTTCGGCACTTCGCGGATCGAGAACGTCGTCAACCCGGCCGAGAGCTCCGGCGACATCGGCGTGAAGACCTTCCCGCCCGGAATGTCCTTGATCCCCGTCCTGACGCGCGTCGCGAGCTGTTTCACGCGGGCCTCGACGTTCTTCTTGCCGATCGTCAGCTGGAAATCGACGGCATCGCCCATGCCGAGCGCGCTCGGAATGTTGCGCTGACCCGAGCGCTCGTACTTCCTGGCGCCCTGGGTGGCATTGTCGTTCGCGCTCGCCATATCGGCCCACACGCGTTCCTGAATGTCCTTCTTGAAATAGGCGACGCCGTTCCCGGTGCCGGCCATCAGCCACTTCTGCCCGGCCGCCGAATAGTGATCGATGCCGTAGTCGCGCAGGTTGAGGTCGAGCATGCCGAGCGCGTGCGCGGCATCCACCGAGAAGAGCAGCCCCTTGCGGTGCGCCATCTCGGCGAGCGCCTTGATCGGGCTGACCAGCCCGGTCACGAAGGAGATGTGGCTGACCATCAGCACGCGGGTGCGAGGCGTGATCGCTTTCTCGAACAGCGAGACAATCTGATCGACGCTCTCCGCCGGCGCGGGGATGGCGACCTCGACGAGCTTGAGACCGTGCCGCTTCTCGCGCGCCCGCCATGGATCGCGGCCGCCGCCGTGCTCGTGGGTCGACATCAGGATCTCGTCGCCCGCTTTGAGATCGAGTCCCGCCGTGAACTGCTTCATTCCCTCGGTCGTGCTGCGGTTCAGCACGACCTCGTCCGGATCGGCGCCGATGAAGGCCGCCATCTTCTGACGCACCGGCTCGGTCGAGGGCAGCGCGTGCGGATCCTCTGCGGCCTCGCGAAGGTATCGCATGTTGGCGTCGATGACCGGCCGCGGCATCGGCCCCAGCGTGCCGTTATTCATGTAGGTCAGGCCGTCGGCGATGTTGTATTCCCTGCGGATGACGCGCCAAAAAGCTTCGTCATTCGGATCCATCGTTTTCAGGCTGGCAAGCGTCGGCGCCGGCGGCGCGTTGCCGCGACCACCGCGACCCTGACCGAAGACCACCGCCGAGCTGATTGCACCGGCCGACCACGCGCCGACGGCTGCGGCGGCCGACCCGCCGAGGAACCTGCGCCGGGATACACGTTCGGCGAACGCCTTCGCACTCATTTCAGGCATCGGAACCTCCTCGGAGCCCTCGGTGTTTCCGCCAGCAGTACGCGTCGAGCCAGCATTCTACAGCTGTTTCTCGAGCGGATTCGCTCATTACTCAGAACCCCATCGCCGATCACCCGATCCCCGATCGACGATCCACTAAAACAGATATTTGATGCCCAGCTGCACCTGTCTCGCCGTCGTCACCGTCGACGTGATGCGGCCCCAGTTGGGCGCGACATCGCCCGCCGCGTTCGTGAAGGCGATGCGGCCGGACGGCACGGCGAAGTTCGCGCGGTTGAGCAGATTGAAGATCTCGATCCGCGCCTGGATCGACCGCTGCGCCGCGAGCGGGAACGACTTGATTAGTGAAAGGTCGACGTTGACGAGGCCGGGACCGGTCAGCGTATTCCGTCCCAGATTGCCGCGCGTGCCCGCGGCCGGCAGGGCGAACGCGGTGATGTCCCAGTACCGATCGGGTCCGCCAAGAATCGGGTTGTCGGAGAAACCAGGTTTCAGATCGGGCCGCTCGTTCATCGAGAAGCCGGTCGTGTTCAGGTTCCCCGATCGATTGAAGCCGAGACGCACGGTGAACGGCTGGCCGCTCTGGAGCGTCGTCACGTTATTGAGCTGCCAGCCTTTCAAGACGTGTCCCGCGAGACCGGTCCACGAGGACCGCGCCGGCACATCCCAGCTCCAGTTGAACGTCAGGTTGTGGCGCGCCTGGAACGCGGAGGGTCCGCGATCGAACGTCGGATCGTACCAGTCCAGCCCGTACTGCACGACGCTGTCGTAGTCCTGCGAGTTGATCCCGCTCGAGTCGTCGATCGATTTCGCCAGCGTGTAGGAGACCTGCCCGCGCAAGCCGTGCGAGTAGCGCTTCATCAGGCTGATCTGCAGCGAGTCGTAGAACGACTCGGCATCGGTGGCGCGCTGAAAGATCGGGCCGAAGCTCGGATTCCGCCGGCCCGCCGCGGTCTGATACGTCTTGACCCCGTTCACGATCGTTTCGGGCGCGAGGTTGGCGTCGCCGAGACGGATGAGATTCTTGCCGCGCGAGCCGACGTAGCCGACGAAGACATCCCAGTTGCCCGGCAGCGCCTGCTGCACGCCGGCGTTGAACTGCGTGATGTAGGACGACTCGAGGTCGAAGTTGATCGTCTGCAGCTGCGCGCGGATCGGCGCGTTGGGGTTGAAGTTCGCCATCACGTTCGGGAACGGCGGGTTCGCGATCGATGGTGCGCGTCGTGAACGGCGGGTTGAGGCTGCCGGAGAAGAAGTAGTACTTCGGCAGGATCTCGTCGTAGAAGAGACCGAACCCGGCGCGGACCGACGTCGAGCCGCGGTCGGTTGGATCCCAGGCGATGCCCAGCCGTGGCGCAATGTTCTTCAGCGACGGGTTCGAGTGCCACGGCTCGCCAGTCGTCAGCGTCGTATCGGTCACGTTCCGCAGGTTCGAGAGCTTCCCGTTCACTTCCGTCGGCGTCGTGATGAACTCGTAGCGCAGGCCGAGATTCAGCGAGAGGTTCGGCCGCAGCCGCACGTCGTCCTGCGCGAAAAACCCGAACAGCCACTGTTTGTAGTCGCGGATGGGATCGATGAGACCGGGCACCGCGAAGTCGACGTTGCTCGGCTGGCCTTGAAGGAACGCCGCGAGGTTGGGAAAGGTGACAATGCCGCCCTGCTGGCTCGTGGTGTTCTGGTGAAACTGAAGGAACTGGCTCTGGAACCCGAACTTCGCCGCGTGCGCGCCTCGGGTCCAGAACAGCGTGTCGCCCAGCTGCCAATTGGTCAGGTAGTCGTTGCGCGGCAACCGGAAATCGCCCGCCATCTCGGTGACGAGACCGGTGATCGTGAAATAGCCGAATTTCTCGCCCGGCAGCCACGAGAGCGCGGGCGGAATGTCGATGGTCCGCACGTTGTCAGCGAGCGACACCGAGCGGTTGATGCCGCCCCTGAGCGTGTTCAGCAGGCTCGACGAAAACAGATGCTGATGCTCCACCGTGACGTACTGGTTGCGGGAGTGCTCTTTGGTGATGGAGATCGGCGGCTTGTTCGCCGGCACGCGGTCCACTTTGCCGTCGTCGAACGTGTAGCGTGCGAAAAGGCTGTCGCCGTCTTTGAATCGATGGTCGACGCGGATCTGCCAGAAATACTCGTCGGTCGGCTGCGTCTGCGTGAACAGGTATTCCGCGGCGCCGCCGCCGAGCGAGCGGCCGTTCGCACGCGGGAACAGCGTGTTGAGGTAGGTCGGTACGAGCGGATGCAACGGTACCGTTCGTCCCGGCAGGTTGCCGAGGCGCGCGTCGTCGTCGGGGACGGCCGTGACGCCGGTCACACCGAACCGCTCGATCAGCGACTCGAACGCCGCGAAGTAGAACGTCCGGTCCTTCGCGACGGGTCCGCCGACGACGGCGCCGAACTGATGGCGGTAGAAGTCGGGAATCGGCTTGTCGGCCGGATCGAAGACGTTCTTCTCGTCGAGCGCCGAGTTGCGATGGAACTCGAAGCCCGATCCGTGAACGGCGTTCGCGCCCGACCGCGTGACGGCGTTGATGACGCCGCCGGCGGAGCGGCCGAATTCCGCGGAGTACGCGTTGGTCAGCACCTGGAATTCGAGCACGGCTTCGACGCCGAGGAGAACGCCGGCTGACGATCCAGGGGTCTTGTTGTACACGTTGTTGATGTCGGTGCCGTCGAGGAGAAAGCTGCTCTGCTCGGGCCGCGCGCCGTTGATCGAAATCTTCGGCGTACGGCCGCCGACGACGTCGTTGCCGGCCGCGAGCGCCGGCGTGACGCCGGTCTGCAGCAGCGCGAGCTGCTGGAACGACCGCCCGTTCAACGGCAGTTCGCGAATCTCCTTGTCGCCGACCAGGCCGCTGACGGCGCCCGAGGTGGTGTTGACGATTGGCGAATCGCCGGTGACGGTCATCGCTTCCGCGATCCGCCCCAGCTCCATCTTCACGTCGACCACGGCGTTCTGACCGATCGTGAGCACGATGCCGCGCCTGACGATGGGCTGGAAGCCGGTCTGCGAGACGTGCACTTCGTACTCGCCCGGCTGCAGCACGGGGACGCGGTACCGTCCGGTTGTGTCGGTCTTGAGTTCCCACAGGCCGCCGGTTGCCACGGCGATGACGACGACCTCGGCGTTTTGAAGAGCGGCGCCGGTGGAATCCGTCACGATGCCCTGGAGGCTGGCGCCGACGGTCTGTGCCGAAGCGATGCCTGTCGACAACCACGCGACGATGGTCAGCTGAACGCAAAGGCCGCCAAGACCGCAGAGAACATGTATCTTTGCGTGCTTCGCGGTCTTCGCGTTCATGACAACGACGTGTCGAATCGCTCGATCGATCATGACCGCCCTCCTTGAGGGGTAGGGTTAATAAAGGATCGCGCGAAGGCCCGTGACCAGCCGGCCGATCCCCTCGGCCACGGTGTCCTTCTGCAAAGCGCCGTACGCCACGCGGAAATAGCAGCCGTCGGTCATCCCGAACGCGGGGCCGGGAATGACCGCCACGCCGTGCTCGCGGATCAATTGCTCGGCGATTCGCATCGGCGACCGATCGGTCTCGACCTTCAGCAGAACGTAGAACGCGCCGTCCGCGGCCGGTACCGCCGCGAGCGGCGCAAGCGCGCTCAACTTCGACACGACGACGTCGCGAACGCCGGTCAGTTCGGCAACCTGGGGCGCGCAGTACGATCGGCCGACGTCGAGCGCGGCGATCGCGCCGATCTGGGACGCGACGGTCGGGCACACGAGGATCGTGTCCTGGCTCTTCGCCATCGCGGCGTGCAGGTGATCGGGATACGCCATGTAGCCGATGCGCCACCCTGCGAACCCGTACGCCTTCGACAGCGAGAACATCGAGATCGTGTAGTCCGCGGCGCCGGCAAACGCCGCCGGCGAGACGTGACGTGCGGATCCAAACGTGAAGTATTCGTAGACCTCGTCTGAGATGTGAATCAGCCTGTGCTCGCCGCACAGCTCGCTGACCGCTCGCAGCGCGGCCTCGCTGAATACCGCGCCGCTCGGGTTGTTGGGTGAAACGGTCACGATGGCGCGCGTGCGGTCGGTGATGGCGGCCCGAAGCGCGTCGACGCGCGGCTGATACCGATTGTCGGTGGCGACCGCCACGACGCGGCAGCCCGCCATCTGTATCGCCATCTCGTGGTTGAAGTAGAACGGGACGTTCAGGATGATGTCGTCGCCCGGCTCCGTGACGGCGAAGACGGCGTGCATGAACGCCATGTTCGCGCCGGCGGTCACCATGACCGAGGTGCCGCGGCCGACGTCAATCGCGTTCTCCGCGCGCAGCTTCGCCGCGAGCCGATCGACGAGCGCCGGGAGGCCCGAACCGTCCTGATACTCGTGCGTCGCCGGTTGCCCGAGCGCGCCGCGGACCGCCTCGAGCGCTGACGGCGGCGGGCCGTAGTGGACGACGCCCTGACCGAGCGAAATGGTGCCAGGCGTTTGACGAATCAGGTCGCCAATCACCTGGACGATCGGCGCCTGCACCGCATCCATCCGGGACCGGCTCGTCGAGATCGGTGAAAGGTCCATCACATACCTGTCAGAGACGTTCGTCGTTCGTCGTTCGCTCGCTTCGACGGCCGTTCGTCGTTCGCGGTTCGTCGTTCGTCGTTCGACGAACGATCATCGAAGCGACCCGAACCACGAACCTCGAACCTCGAACCTCGAACGTTCCTATTCGAGCCCCGAACGATCCTGTTCGAGCCCCGAACGAACCCGTTCGAGGTTCCGAGCGGACTATTATAAGGACTCCTTTTCGGAGGCCTCATGTTTACCCGCCGAACCGCGCTCCATGCCGCTGTGCTTGCCGTGATGGCGACGCTGGTCGCCACCGCCGCCGGCACGCTGCAGTCGCCCGAACAATTCTTCGGCTTCAAAATCGGCACCGATCACAAGCTGGCGCGGTGGGACAAGATCGTCGAGTACATGAAGCTCGCCGCGGCGAACTCGGATCGCGTCCGGTTCCGCGAGCTCGGGAAGACGAGCAACGACAATCCGTTCATCGTGCTCGAGATCAGCTCGGCCGACACGCTGAAGAATCTCGATCGCTACAAGCAGCTCGAGCGGAAGCTCTACTTCCAGGGCGGCGCGCCGACCGACGCGGAGCGCGACGCGATCTTCCGCGAGGGCAAGCTGGTCCTCCTCATCACGTGCAGCATCCACGCGACCGAGATCGGCGCATCGCAGATGGCTGTCGAGCTGGTGCATCGCCTCGCCACCGAGGATTCGCCCACGGTGAAGAAGATCCTGGACAACGTGATCTTCCTGCTCGTGCCGAGCCTGAACCCCGACGGCCAGATCATGGTCACCGACTGGTTCAACAAGAACGTGGGCACGCCGCACGCGATCAGTCCGATTCCGTACCTCTATCACCCGTACGTCGGCCACGACAACAACCGCGACATGTACATGTTCACGCAGAAGGAGAGCCAGCACACGGCGCGGCTGCTGTGGCACGACTGGTTCCCGGCGGTCTGGCTCGACGAACATCAGATGGGCAGCAACGGCGCGCGCATCTTCGTCATGCCGGCCACCGACCCCATCAACCAGAACGTGCATCCGCTGATTTACCGGTGGAACGGCATTCTCGGGCAGTCGCAGGCGGCTGCGCTCGAGGCCGCCGGCAAGGAAGGCATCATCTACAACTCCACGTACACCAACTTCTGGGAAGGCGCGATGGCGTGGAGCGGCTGGTGGCACAACCAGATCGGCATGCTCACCGAGGTCGCGAGCGCGCGCGTGGCGGCGCCGATCGAGCAACAGCGCGCAGTGCCGGGCAGACCCGCGCCCGCCCCCACCGGCGGTGGACGCGGTGAAGGCGGTGGCCGCGGACAACAGTTCAGCGACGCACCGCTGCCGCCGCCCACCGACATCAATTCGCGCACCGAGTATCCGCGCCCATGGATGGGCGGCCGCTGGACGCTCCGCGACATCGTCGACTACGAGTTGATCGCGACGATGGCGCTGCTCGAGACGGGGGCGGATCGACGAGAGACGATCCTCCGGCAGATCTACGAGGTGAACAAAGACACGATCGAGATGAGCAAGAAGGGGAACCTATCGGCAATTCTGGTGCCCGTCGACGGCCAGCAGGATCCGCGCGAAGCCGCGCATCTGGTCGATCGGCTGCACATGGGCGGCGTCGAGATCCACCGCGCGAACGCCGGGTTCGACGCCGACGGCAAGAAGTATGCGGCCGGCACCTTCATCATCCCGATGTCGCAGGTCTTCGCGCGCTACGCGAAAGACATGCTCGAAACGCAGACGTATCCCGAGGTGCGCCGCGCGCCGAACGCGCCGCCAGAGGCGCCGTACGACGTGACGGCGTGGTCGCTCGGCATGCTGCTCGGCGTCGACACGGTCTTCGTCAAGAGTCCGCTGCCGCAAGTCTCGATGACGAAGGTCGAGGGCCTGCCCAGGATGCCCGGCGAGGTGACGGGCAGCGGCTCGCGATTCGCGTTCGACTACAAGGGCGCCGACACCGCCATCGCGATCAACCGCCTGCTCAAGGACGGAGCACAGGTCGCGTTCGGCGGCGCGTCGAAAGTCGCGGTGACCGGCGTCTCGCGCGCGAAGGTCGAGCAGCTGGCGAAGGACTTTGGACTGAACGTCAGGGCGAGCGACGCTCGAACCACGAACGGGGCGGCTCGAACGACGAACGCCGAACGACGAACGTCGAACGGCAGCGAAGCCGCCCGAACGCCGAACGGTGCCCTTCACGCTCCTCGCGTCGCCATGTACCAGCCGTGGACCGGCGGGAACATGGACGAAGGCTGGACGCGATGGGTGCTGGAGCAGTACGAGTTCAACCTGACGTCGATCCACAACGCCGACGTGCGTGCGGGCAAGCTCCGGCAGAAGTTCGACGCCATCATCGTGGCGGATCAGAATCCGCGCGACATCATCGAGGGCTACGACGCGGCGGTCATCCGCCCGGAGTATCGCGGCGGCATCGGTGACGAGGGCGTGAACAACTTGAAGCAGTTCGTCGCCGAGGGCGGCACGCTGATCACGATGGGCAACGCCTGCGACCTGGCAATCGAAAAGCTGCCGATCCCGGTCCGAAACCTGAAGAAGGGGCTGACGCGCGACCAGCACTTTGCGCCCGGCGCCATCTTGCGGCTCGAAGTGGACGCGCAGCATCCCCTCGGGTACGGCGTCGCGTCGTCCACCTACGGCTTCTACATCAACAGCCCGTTCTTCACCCTGGTCGAAGGATTCGCCTCGCAGCGCACGAGCGTCGTCGCGCGCTACCCGAACACGAACGTGATCGCGTCGGGCTGGCTCAGGGGGGAAGAGGTGATGGCCGGACGCGCCGCGGTCGTGTCGATCGACCTCAATCCGGGCCGCGTTGTGCTGTTCGGTCTGCGGCCGCAGCACCGCGCGCAGACGCACGCGACGTTCCCGATGCTGTTCAACGCGCTCTATCTGTCGGCAACCGGGAATGGCACCAACAAAACGTCGAACTAGGACCGCACCACCACGGTGGTCACGGAAGACTACACAGAGGACACGGCTTCTTTTTTGTCTGGCTGTGTCCTCCGTGCTTTTTTCGGTGTCCTCCGTGGTAGTGCCTTTCGCACAGCAGGACGAAGTCACCTCGCTGCTGCAGCAGTACGTCCGTATCGACACCTCGAATCCGCCGGGCAACACCACGAAGGCCGCCGACTTTCTGGCCGCCGTGCTCGCGCGCGAGGGCATTCAGGTCACCCGCTACGAATCCGAGCCCGGCAAGGCGATCGTGCTGGCGCGATTGAAAGCGACGGTGTCGCCCCCGGCCGGCAAGGCTCTCTTGCTGCTCCACCACATGGACGTCGTGCCGGCGGATCGAACGCAGTGGAAGCTCGATCCGTTCAGCGCCACGATTCAGGGTGACGACCTGTGGGGCCGCGGGGCGCTGGACATGAAGGGCCAGGGCGTGGCCCAGCTCGTGGCCTTTCTGATGTTGAAACGGCAGAACGTTCCGCTCGCCCGCGACGTGATCCTGCTGGCCGAATCAGACGAGGAAGTGGGCGGCGCGATGGGCGCGCGGTGGATGATCGCGAACCACTACGCCGAGCTCGATCCCGAGTACGTGACTCGACGAGGGCGGTTTCGGCAGCCGCGATCTGTTCGCGCCCGGAAAGCTCGTCTACGGTATTTCGGTGGCGGAGAAGAAAATCGTCTGGCTCAAAGTTCGCGCGGAGGGCGTGGCCGGCCATGGCAGCCAGCCGAACGATCAGAACCCCAACGATCGGCTCGCCAAAGCGCTGGGACGGCTGCTCGGGCAGCCGCTGCCGTCCGGCGATTTCGCGGTCCTCAACACGATGAAGTCGCGCGTCGGGGCATTCGCCGCCAACAAGTTCACGAACGCGATTCAGCATTCGACGATTGCGCTCACCTGGATGCGATCAGGGGTTGGCGAGCCACCGAAGATCAACGTCATCCCCTCCGTTGCCGAGGCGGGCCTGGATTGCCGCGTTCTGCCGGGCACCAGCCGCGAGCAATGGATGGACGAAATCCGGCGGCGCCTCGGCGATCCGACGCTGAAGCTCGAGCTCATCAACGAGTCGGACGACCCCGTTGTCACGCCTCAGGACACGCCTGTGTATCGCGCCCTCGAAGCCGCGATCATGCGCCGACACCCCGATGCGGTCGTCACCCCCATGCTGATTCCGTACGGCACCGACTCGAACGCGTTCCGGCCAAAAGGCGTCAAGAGCTACGGCATCTTCCCCGCGATCCTGCCCGCCGACGTCGTCTCGCAGATGCACGGCGACGCCGAGCACATCCCGCTGTCGGCCGTCCGCGAGGGGGCCGAGGTTCTCTTCGACGCGCTGCGGACCGCGCTGCGCCCGTGACACCCTCGTCCTGAGCCCTTCGACTCGGCGCTCATCCTGAGCTTGTCGAAGGATGAGCACTCCGCTCAGGACGGGCCTGTTGAAGGACGAGCTCGTGGTTCGACAAGCTCACCACGAGCGAATCTTGTCCAACTCTTTGGCCAGCCAGATCGTCCAACCTACTACGTCGAGGCTCGATGCATTTATGGACGACGTAACGAGGCTGTTGCCGCTGTCGCCCCAGCAGTTCCAGATTCTCCTGTCGCTGACCGACGGACACCTGCACGGCTACGCCATCATTCGCGACGTCGCCGAGCGCACGCAGGGAACCCTGCGGCTCGGGACCGGCACGTTGTATACGGCGCTCGCCCGCCTCGAGTCGCTCAAACTGGTCGAGGAGACCGATCCCCGCTCGCGTCCCGCCGACGATGACGAACGCCGGCGCTACTACCGCCTGACCCCGCTGGGACGCGCGGCGCTCAAAGCCGAAACCGATCGCCTCGAAGCCCTCGTCCGTGACGCCCGTCGCAAGGGCATTCTTCCCCTTCGACTTCGCTCAGGGCAGGCCTCTCTGTCTAAATCGCGATGACGAGAGTGCTCCACTTCGTCCGGCGGCTGTACTCGCTCGTCCTTCGCTGCTGGCCGCGGCCATTCCGCCAGCGATACGGCGCAGAGGCGCAAGCCACGTTCGAGGCCTTGAGCGACGACGCAGCGGCGCGCGGCCCTGGCGCATTGCTGCTCATGACCGCCAGAGAAAGCGTCAACCTCGCGCGCACCAGCCGCGATGCGCGCCGTCTCACCAACAACCCGGGGCCGACACATGGGTCGGCCCCTACGCGATCTGTTGTAGGGGCGAACCCGTGTGTCCGCCCTGATCGAAGGAGACCTGCCGTGACTGCTCTCTGGCAAGATCTGCGATACGCCGTTCGTTTGCTCCGGCGACAACCGGGATTCGCGGCCGTGGCCATCGTCACGCTCGCCCTCGGCATCGGAGCGAATACTGCCGTCTTCACGGTGATTAACGGCGTCCTGCTCAGGCCGCTGCCGTATGCGGATCCCGATCACCTCGTCACGCTATTGAACGGCCGCAACGGCCGGCTCTCGACCGCCTTCTCGCCGCCGAATTTTCACGACATCACCACCGAACCGGGCGTGTTCGCCGGCGCCGCGGCGTTCCAGCCCACGACCGCGAACGTCACGGGACTCGGCGATCCGCAACGGATCGAAGGCGCTGAAGTGACGTGGACGTTCTTCCAGGTTCTCGGCGTCACGCCACGTCTCGGCCGCGCCTTCGTCGAGGGCGATCACAGCCAGAACGCCCCGGTTGCCGTGATCAGCGACGGCTTGTGGCGGCGGCAGTTCGGCGCGCGATCCGACATCCTCAACCAGACAGTGACGATGGACGGCAAGCCATTCACCGTCGTCGGGGTCGCCCCGCCGGAAGTCGCCATTCCGCGCAACGCCGAATACTGGCGGCCGCTGGTCTTTTCCCCGAACGACATCGCGCCGCAGGCACGGGGCGCCCAATTCATCTTCGTGGTGGCGCGATTGAAGTCAGACGTGACGCTGGCCGCCTCCAACAGCGCCATGGCTACGGTGGCGGCGCGGCTGGGGCGCGACTTCCCGCGCACCAACGAAGGCCGGGCGATGACGGCCGTGCCGCTCCATGAACGAATGGTGAGCGGCATTCGGCCGGCCCTGCGCGTCCTGCTCGGCGCGGTGATGCTGGTTCTGCTGATCGCCTGCGTGAACGTGGCGAACCTGCTGCTCGCTCGTGCGTACGGGCGGACGCGCGAGGTCGCGGTGCGGGCCGCGCTGGGCGCTGGACGCCGGCGGCTGATTCAGCAATTTCTCGCGGAAAGCCTCCTGCTGGGGAGTGCGGGCGGTCTCGTGGGCCTGCTCGTTGCCTTCTGGTGCACGCGCGCGCTCGTGGCGCTCGGTCCGTCCAGCGTGCCGCGGCTGGCGGAGGTGGCGATCGACTGGCGCGTGCTGGCGTTCACGATCGGCGTCGCGATCGTGACGAGCATCGTCTTTGGTCTCGTTCCCGCGCTGGCGTCGACGAGCCGCGTGGCAGGACGATTCATCACGGCCGGGCGGGGATCGGTCGGCGCCGGCGGTACGGCGGTGCGCAAGGCCCTCGTCACCGCGGAGTTCGCGCTCGCCGTCGTGCTGCTGGCCGGCGCCGGCCTGCTGCTGCGCAGCTATCAGCGAATCAGCGCGGTCGATCCGGGCTTCTCGTCGGAGCGCGTGCTGACCTTCAACCTCGCCCTGCCGAGTGCGAAATACGAAACGAACGACGCGACGACGCGTTTCATCGCGGACTACGTCGACCGGCTGAGCGGCAGTCCTGGCGTGACCTCGGCGGCTGCAGTCTTCGGTCTCCCGCTCACGGACGGTTTCAGCGCGAGTTCCAGCTTCACCCGACCGGGACAGACCGACAGCGCGAGCTCGCCGTCGCTGGGAATGCGCATCGTCACGCCGGACTACTTCAGGACGATGAGGATTCCCATCCGCACCGGACGCGTCTTCAACGTGCGCGACGATGCGGTTGGTCCCGAGGTGGTGGTGATCAACGAGGAGGCGGCGCGCCGGTACTGGCCTGGGGAGGATCCGATCGGCAAGGAGCTGCGTCTCGGCGTCCGGCTCGCGAGCGGTGTCCGCAGCGGGCAGAAGACGATCGTCGGGATCGTCGGCGACGTGAAGTTCGGCGCGCTCGATGCACCGACGCCGCCCGAAGTGTATCTGCCTCACGCGCAGCATCCCGTTTCGGACCTGACGCTGGTGGTCCAGACAACGAGCGAGCCGTTGTCCGCCGCGCCGACCGCGCGAGCCCTACTGGCCTCGATGGACCGGGAGCTGCCGATGGCCGACGTTCGCACCATGAACGACCTCATCGGCCAATCGATTGCCGAGCGGCGCTTCGTCATGCTGCTGCTGGCCGCGTTCGCGGTGCTGGCGGTTCTGCTCGCCGCGATCGGCATCTACGGGGTGCTCGCCTACATCGTGACGCAGCGCGTGCAGGAGATCGGCGTGCGCCTCGCGATCGGCGCGTCGCCGCGCGACGTGGTGCGGCTCTTCGTCCGGGAAGGAGCCGTGCTTACCGTCATCGGCCTCGCCTGCGGGCTGGCGGGCGCGCTGGCGGCGGCGCGGGCGCTCACCTCGCTGCTGTTCGGCGTCGACGCGGCGGATCCCTCGACGTTTGCCAGCGTGGCGGTCGCTCTCGCGGCGGTTGCGTTCGTCGCCAGCTACGTTCCCGCGCGGCGCGCCGCCCGCGTCGATCCGATGGCGGCGCTGAGAACGGACTGACGCCTGCCGCAAGCCAAGACGTGGGGTCCGGCTTCAGCCGGACCTACAGCGATTCGGCGGCACCGCCGAAGGTCCGCCTGAAGGCGGACGCCACGTACGACACAGACTGTCGATCGCGCCAGCAAAAGTATCGCGCTACGATTGATGCGTGCGGAAGCTCGCCGTCGCTGCGATCGTCGCGGCCTGCTGCGCGTCGTGTCGTGACCGGCCCGCCGATCGGCCACGGCCGAACGTGCTGCTCATCACGATCGACACGTGGCGCGCCGATCGCCTTGGCAGCGGCAGCGCGCCGGCACTCGATCGTCTGGCGGAGTCGTCCGTCCGCTTCACCGCGGCGCGGACAGCCGTTCCGCTGACGCTGCCCTCGCACGCGACCATCCTCACCGGTCTGTTGCCGCCGGCGCATGGCGTGCGTGAAAACGGCATCGATCAGCTCGACGCTTCCCATCAGACCCTCGCGACGCTTCTCAAGGGAGCCGGATACGACACGGCGGCGTTCGTCGGCGCCTACGTGCTCGACCGGCGCTTTGGCCTCGCGCGTGGATTCGATACGTACGACGACCAGATTCCACGCGATCCGAAAGCGACCGAGCGTCTGGAGGCCGAGCGGCCTGCCTCTGTCGTCGTCGACCGCGCGCTGGCATGGCTGAGCGCGTGGAATGCGGCGCGTCGGACGACGAACGTCGAACCGCGAACGACGAACGATCAGCGTTTCTTCGTCTGGATCCACGTCTACGATCCCCATGCGCCGTACGATCCGCCGGAGGGAATGCGATCCCGAATCTCGTCACCGTACGACGCGGAGGTCACGTACGTCGACTCGCAACTCGCGCGGGTGCTGGAGTGGCTGCCGTCGGCGGGTCTGAAGGATCGGACACTCGTCGTCGTTGCCGGTGATCACGGCGAAGGCCTGGGCGATCATGGCGAGCAGACGCACGGCATGCTGCTCTACGACTCGACGCTGCGCGTGCCGCTGATCGTCGCGGCCCCCGGCCTCGCACCGGCGAAGCGTGATGAAGCGGTAAGCCTCGCCGACATCGCGCCGACCGTTCTCCGTGCGGCGGGCGTGGCGCCGCCGCAGGAGATGAAAGGTCGCGACCTGCTCGACCCGGTCCGGCTAAAGCCGGACCCCACGTACAGCGAGACCGAGTATCCGCGCGTTGCCGGCTGGGTGCCGCTTCAGGCGCTGACCGACGGCCGGTGGAAGACCATTCGTGCGGGCGCGGCGTCCGAGGTGTACGACCTTCAGACCGATCCGCGCGAGCTTCGCGATCTCTCTCCGTCGCAGCCCAACGTCGTCTCGGCGATGTCGGCGCGCATCGCGGCTCTTCGCGCCGGCAGCACGCCGGCCGCGCGCAGCATCACGCCGGAAGCCGAGCAGCGGCTGCGTTCCCTCGGCTACGTCGCCTCGCCTACACAGGCAACAGCTGACCCGAGCGCACCGAATCCCGCGACGAAGATTGGCGAGTGGAACGCATTCGAGGAGGCGCTGTCGTCGCTGAACGCGCGGAGGCCTGCCCTGAGCGAGGTCGACGGGCGTGCCCGCGGCCGAGTCGAAGGGCCCGACGCCTTGCGTGCCCTTGAAGCGCTCGCGAAGCGGAACAACGACGCGATGGTGTTTCTGGTCACGTACGCACGCGCGCTGAAGGATGCGGGCCAGGTGGATCGCGCCGTCGCCGTGTATCGTGATGCGGCGCGCCGCTGGCCCACCGATGCCACGCTGCTGCACGACCTGGCCGTCGCGGCTCGCGAAGCGGCGGGACGAGCGCCGGGGCCCGCAGTGGCAAAACTGCGTGCGGAAGCGGCCACCGCCGAGCAGGCGGCGATCGCGCTCGCGCCGTCGAGCGCCATGGCGCACAACGGGCTCGGCCTGATCGCTGCAGACGAGGACCGGTCGGGAGACGCCGCGGCTGCGTTCCAGCGCGCTACCGAGATCGACTCGACCAACGCCAGCTACTGGGCGAATCTCGGCAACGCGCGCCGGGCGCTGGGCGATCCCGCCGGCGCCGAACAGGCGTATCGCCGGGCCCTCGACGTCGATCCGCGCGCCGTGGATGCGGCCAACGGGCTCGGCGTGCTGCTCGTCGAGGCGAAGCGTCCGGCCGAAGCCATTCCCTGGCTCGAACGCGCCGCCGCCGCACCGGACTTCGTCGAGGCGCGGCTCAACCTCGGCATCGCGCTGCAGGAAGCGGGTCAGACCGCGCGCGCGGCCGAGACGTATCGTTCGATTCTCGCGGCCCCTCTGCAGTTCAAGCGTGAGCGGGACGCGGCGGCCAAGCTGCTCGCGTCGCTGGGAGCGTCCAAGTGAGCACGGTGTTTCCGCTCGTCCTGAGCTTGTCGAAGGACGAGCCGCGTCGCTCGTGGTTCGACAGGCTCACCACGAGCGGTGTTGTGCTGATCGCGTTAGCCGCTCTCGAGATGAGCGCGTGCGGAGGGCCCCGCTCTGCACCACAAGCGCGCAGTCTGGTACTGATCACGATCGACACGCTGCGAGCGGATCATCTTGGCGCGTACGGTTACGCGCGCGCGCAGACACCGGCGCTCGACGGGCTCGCGCGGACCGGCGTCCGCTTCGACCGCGCCTACGCCGCGGCGCCGATCACGCTTCCCTCGCACGCCACGTTGTTGACGGGTCGCTACCCGCCCGGGCACGGCGCGCGCGACAACGGCATGGCGATGTCGCCGGTGCCGACGCTGGCGACCGAGTTGAAAGCGAAGGGCTTCAAAACAGCCGCGTTCGTCGCGGCATTCCCGCTCGACCATCAGTTCGGACTGAACAAGGGCTTCGACGTCTACAGCGACCGCCTGGGCAGGGACGCCAGCGGCAAGCTCGCCAACGAGCGGCCCGCATCGCAGGTCGTCGACGAAGCCATCGCCTGGCTTCGTTCGACGAACGCAGAACCGCGAACCACGAACGACCAGCCCTCGCGCTTTTTCCTGTGGCTCCATCTGTTCGAGCCTCACGCCCCGTACGCCGACGCGTCCGCCGGCCGTCCAGTGCTCGATCGGTACGACCAGGAGATCGCCGCCGCCGATCGCGAGGTCGGTCGGCTCCTGAACGCGTTGGGCGCTCGCGCGGACACGCTGGTAATCGCCACAAGCGATCACGGCGAGGCGTTTGGCGAACACGGCGAGTACGCGCACAGCATTTTCGTGTACGACACGACGCTGCACGTCCCGCTCATCGTGAACGGTCCTGGTGTACCAACAACCGTCGTTACCGAGCCCGTGACACTGGCGGATCTCGCGCCAACCGCCTCGCGGCTGCTCGGCGCGTCGATACCGGACGCGAACGGCATCGACATCTCGGCTGTCTTCAGCGGCGGCACGCTGCGCGCGCGCGAGCTGTACGCCGAATCGTTCGCGCCGCTGCTCGAGTTCGGCTGGGCGCCCCTGCGCGCGCTTCGATCCGGGTCGTGGAAGTACATCGCCGCGCCCAAGCCGGAGCTGTTCGACATCGAGCGCGATGCGGCTGAACAGACCAATGTCGCGGCCGCCAACGAGCCGATCGCGCAGTCGATGAGTCAGCGAGTGAACCAGTTTGCCGGCGATGCGCTCGGCGCCGCCGGATCGACCGATCCGAAGATCACCGACCGCCTGCGCGCCCTCGGATACGTGGGCGGATCGAAGACGAATGTAAATGGACCGCGACCCGATCCGAAAGACCGCCGCGAGCTCGCCGCCCGCATCGCTCGTGTCACGTCAGGCGAGTTGCAGGGGGCCGCGCTCGTCGACGCGCTCGAAGGCATCGTTCGCGACGATCCCGGAAACGGGCGGGCCTATTTACAACTTGGTTACATGCGGCTGCAGACCGGGGATTGTGCGCGCGCGGAGCCGGCGTTCAAGGCGGCTGCAGGCGCCGGCCTGCCCACGGCGGACGTGTATCTCGGGCTCGCCACGTGCCTCGGCCGCCGCAACGATCTCGCCGGCGCCGAACAGGCGCTCGCCGAGGCGCGACGGTTGGAGCCGGACAATCCAGCGGTCATCGCCAACGTCGGCATCCTTCAGGCGTCGAAGGGCAACGTGCCGGCGGCCATCGCGGCGCTCGAGCAGGCCATCGCTCTCGATCCGAATATGCTCGAGGCGAGATTCAATCTAGCGCTTGCCTATGCTCGGGCTGGCCGGCGAGCTGATGCAGCCGCAACCGCGCGCGAACTTCTGGGGCGTCTGCCCTCAGGAAGTAGCCATCAACGCTCAGAAGTCGAACGATTCCTTCGCGCCATCCAATAAAATGTATCTATAAGCAAAAAGAAGACTTATAACTCGTCAATTTCTGCACATCCGTGCGCGCTTGTCTCTCCTCCGAGTGACTGATTCGTAAACGCTATTTCACTATTGAAGAGAAAGGAATACGCTCTAGTGTTCCCGCGAGCGGTCACTGTTCGATAAGAGCCGGTGTCCGCCCGCGGTTTCTCTACACAGGGGAGGGGTTTGGAATGAGAAGGCAATTTATCAGCTCGGCCGTATTTCTGCTATTGGTGAGCGCGTCTGCGTTCGCGCAGCAGACGACGGGAAACATCACCGGCCGTGTGCTGGACCAGCAAGGCGCCGCGATGCCGGGCGTTTCGATCACTGCAAAGCATCCGGCAACGGGGTTGACGCGGAACGAAGTGACCGACGCTGAAGGCGTGTATCGGGTCGCGGCGCTGCCGGTGGGCATCTACGAAGTCCTGGCCGAGCTCACCGGCTTTCAGTCGGTGGCCAAGCAGGACATCGAGGTCAACGTCGGTCAGACGGTGGCCATCGACTTCAGCATGAAGGTCGCGACGATCGCGGAAACGGTGACGGTCACCGGCGCCACGCCGCTGATCGAAACCACGTCGTCCTCGGTCGGCGGTGTCGTGAGCACCCGCCGGATCGAGACGATTCCGCTCAACGGCCGGCAGTTCGCGAACCTGGCCGCGACGATTCCGGGCGTCGGCCTCGGGTTCCACACCGACCCGACGAAGAGCACGCAGTACTCGCCGCAGATCAACGGCGGCAACGGCCGCAACGTGAACTACCAGATCGACGGCGGCGACAACAACGACGACACCGTCGGCGGGTTGCTGCAGCTGTTCCCGCTCGAGGCGATTCAGGAATTCAACTTCCAGACGCAGCGTTTCAAGGCCGAGTACGGCCGCAGCAACGGCGGCGTGCTGAACGTCGTCACCAAGAGCGGCACCAACATGTGGTCGGGCAGCGGCTTCGAATTCAACCGGAACAAGGGGCTGAACTCGAAGTCGGCCAGCGAAAAGCTGGCCAGCGCCGACAAGCAGGACTACAAGCGCAATCAGTTCGGCGGCAGCTTCGGCGGGCCGATGAAGAGAGACAAGGCGCATTTCTTCGCCGCCGTGGAGCGGACGCTGCAGGATACGACCCAAGTGGTCGACACCTCCGGGCTGTTCCCGACCAAGAACGGCACCTTCGCTGTGCCCTATCGCGAGAACCTGCTCACCGTGAAGTCGACAGTGAACCTGACGCCGGGGCAGCACCTGTCGGTGCGCTACGGCCGGAACAACAACTCGCAGCCGTACGGCGCGGCGCGCAACAGCACGTTCGACAACTGGGGCGACAGCAAGAACACGTTCAACTCGATCAACCTCAATCACAACTTCGTGATTGCCGGCGGCCGGCTCAACGAGTTCATCTTCCAGTACGCCGATTTCGCCAACAACATCGCCTCCCGCAGCTCCGCGCCGAACGAGGCCTTTCCGAACGGCGTGACGACCGGCGCCAACGGCAACACGCCGCAGACGACCGAACAGAAGAAGTATCAGTTCCGCGACGACTTCTCCTGGCACGTGACGGGCAAAGGCGGGATCGGCCACGACTTCAAAGTCGGCGTGAACTTCATCAACGAGCCGCGCCTCTTCATCACCTTCAACACCGGGAAAGGGGCGACGTTCTATACGCACCTCGACAACACGCTGACCGGACCGATCAGCACCGTCGTCATCAGCGATGGCGACGCGGAGGCCAACATCCCGACCAAGCAATTCGCCTGGTACTTCCAGGACGACTGGCGCGTGACCGATCGGTTGACGGTGAACGCGGGCCTGCGCTGGGACCTCGTGACCGGCATCAGCGATATCGATCAGACGAAGAATCCCAACTACGTCCTGATTCGCGACGCCGCGAAGGCCGGGAAGTTCAATTCACTGCCGGCGCCGGTGCGCGATCAGCTGAATCACTTCGCGTCCGATCCGCAGAATGACATGAACAACTTCCAGCCGCGCATCGGCGCGGTGATGGACGTCCGCGGCAACGGAAAGGACATCGTCCGCGGCGGGTTCGGCATCTACACGGACTTCGGCTACACCAACTCGAACGTGCTGTTCGCGGCGGCCGATGCGTCGGGCAAGGGGTTCGGCAATGTGTTCAACGTGAACAACCAGGCCGGCATCCGCAATCCGGACGGCACCTTCTTCCGCGTCGGACAGTCTCTGGATTCCATTCGGAGCCAGAACCAGGTCAGCGCCGGCGCATTCCCGCTGTTCGGGAACTGGGTCGATCCGCTGCTGGACATGCCGTTCCAGTATCAGACCAACGTGGGCTGGTCGCATCAGGTGTCGAGCGACACCGTCATCAGCGCCGACATGATTTATTCGCTGGGACGGGATCTCAACATGCGTCCGCGCGTGAACCAGCGCATTCTTGGCTCGACGGTTCGCCGCATCTCGGCACTGCTGCCGACGGCGCTCAATCCGAACACCAACGCCAACCGTCCGGCGCTCAGTGTGGGCGAGGCCGAGTACAAAGCGTTGATTCTCGGCCTGCATCGCCGGCTGTCAAAGGGCGTCGAGTTCATGGCGGGCTACAAACTGTCGAGCGCTATCAGTAACATCGGAGTGGGCGTCGATCAGCTCAATACCGCCAACATCCAGAACCCGGACAATCCGTGGGACGCGCCCGCTCAATTCGGCCCGACCGTGGACACTGACGCGCGGCACTCGATCAACATCTCGGGCTCGATCACGTTCCCGAGCGGCATCCGCTTCTCGCCGGTCTATTACTGGCGCTCGGCACTGCCGATCGCGCTCGTCGACGGCCGCGACATCAACCTGGACGGCGACGCGACGGAGATTTCCGCGCGAGCGTTCGCCGTGGACTCGTTCGATCTGAGCAAACCGCTGCTGGCGCAGACGACGTTCAAGGATATCGGGGTCTGCGAGACCGTCAACTGCGGACGCGGCATGCCGCAGCAGCAGATGAACTTCCGCGTATCGAAGATCTTCAATGTGGGCAGCCGCGCGCGCGTAGAAGCAATCGGCGAGATGTTCAACGTCTTCAACAGCGTGAACCCGAGCGGCTTCCGGGCGCGCGCGGTGGTGCCGACGACCGGGGCGCCTGATCCGCAGCTCCTCCAGCCGACCAGCTTCTCGGGCGACTTCCGTCGTCCGGAGCAGCGCGTCGGACAGCTCGGGCTCAGGTTCAGCTTCTAGACCACCAGAACAGGCGGGATAGGCAGGAAAGGCGGGAGGGGAAACCCCCTCCCGCCTTTTCTTTTCCATCTCGCCCATCCTGCCCTTCCTGCCCCCTCCAGCCCCTTCCCGCCCGTGCTGCTTTTCCCGCCTTCAGAGCTTTGAGATCACTTCGAGCTGCTTGAGGTGATGGATCTGATGTCCCGCCATCTGGTGAATCAGCCAGTCCACTGAGATCGCGCCGTACTCCGGATGGGTAAACGGGGTGACGCGCTCGGTGTCCGACAGCGATTGGAACAGCACGCGGTTCATCGTGCTCATGGCCACGAGCGCATTCAGGGCATCGGCCCCGCTGACGCCGGCGTCGCGCGCGATCCAGCGGTTCTGATCGAACCCCTGCGCTGCGTACGGCGTGGTGCACAGGGCCATGCGCGCGCGCGTCCCCAGCGCCATCTCGGTCTGCGCGAGGTGGATCAGAATCTGACGGGCCGTCCACTTCCCCGGCGCGTAGGTGCGTTCGAACTGTGAAGGAGTCCAGCGCTCCGTCAGGGCGCGAATCTTCGCGGGAGTATCACCAAGAGCCTCGAGCGGATCGCGGCCGGACAGATCGTCCGTGTAGGGTGTCGTCGGTGCCATCGGCCGATCATAGTAAATCTGCGGTTCTCCGGTTCTCGGGTTCTCGGGTTCGGGGTTCCCAGGTTCAGGGTTCCCAGGTTCAGGGTTCGCTGGTTCAGGGTTCGCTGGTTCTCGGCTTTTGCGTTCGTGATTCTTGGGGTCGCGAGTTCCCGTACGGGTAGTTCGTTCCCGGTCCTTCATCAGCCAAGGTGGAAGTGTCCGGAATTTCGTGTGTAAGGCGAGTTGACGTGTGAATCTCGTTTCTTCTGGGTTCCCTTCTTAAGCCGATGATGCGTGTGGGCGCTGTGGGAAACCGCGTTCTGTGCGGTTTTCCAAGGAGCGGTGGGCGCGTTCTGTGCGTCCACGGCTCCGGCAGCGTCCATGCGCCGTTGCATTTTACGCGGTCGAGGGTAAAAAGCGATCTTCGTACAGGATGGCGAACTGATTCATGGCCGGCCGCCAATAGGGCGATGTGCGCGCCCATTTCGCGGTGATGTTTCGCAGCGCGAGCCACATCAACTTCGTCGCGGCTTCGTCATTCGGAAACTGCCCGCGCGTTTTCATGATCTTCCGCAATTGCGCGTGCACACTTTCGAGGGCATTGGTCGTGTACAGCAGACGCCGGACGTCGGGTGGAAACGCGAAGAACGGAATGACGTGCGTCCAAGCGCGGCGCCAGGACGCGACGACCGTCGGGAATTTACGGCCCCACGGACCGCGCTCGAATTCGTCCAGCGCGGCGCTCGCGGCTTCGGCGCTCACGGCAGCGTAGATGGGCCGCAGCGCCATCGCCATCGGCTTGCGTTCTTTCCAATTCCCGAACTCGAGACTGTGGCGAAGCAGGTGCACGATGCAGGTTTGAAGCGTCGTCTGGGGGAAGACGGCAGCGAGCGCCTCGCTCATGCCCTTGAGCCCATCGGTGACCGCGATGAGGATGTCCTGGCAGCCGCGCGTCTTGAGATCGCTGAAGACCTTCATCCAGAACTTGGCACCTTCGGTCTGCTCGATCCACAGGCCGAGGATGTCGCGCGTGCCGTCGGGCAGCACCGCGAGCGCCAGATAAACCGCCTTGCTGCGGACCGTCGCTTCGTCGCGAATCTTCACCCGGAGCGCGTCGAAGAAGACGACCGGATACAGGCGCTCGAGTGGCCGGCTTTGCCAGGCGGTCACCTCGGCGACGATCCCGTCGGTCACCGTGCTGATCAGATCGGGCGACACCTCCACCGCATACATGTCGGCGAGGAAGCCTTGAATCTCCCGCACGGTCATCCCACGTGCGTAGAGGGCGAGGACCTTGTCGTCAAACCCCGTGAAGCGGCGCTCGTGCTTCGCAATCAGGCGCGGCTCGAACGTGCCGTCGCGATCGCGCGGCACCTCAATCGACAACGCGCCGTCGTCGGTCAGCACCGTTTTCCCGCCCGTGCCGTTGCGGTGATTGGTGGTGTCCTCCGGCTTGATCCCGCCGGCGGGATATCCCAAATGGTGCGTGAGCTCCCCACCCAGCGCCCGTTCAATAATGGCTTTCTTGAAACGGCGGACGGCCGCGTCGAACTCCTCATGTGAGAGCGGGCCTTGCCGGACGAATTGATCGAGAATCTCAGATGGGACGGGCGCCAGGGGCGCGTCAGGCGTGAGCGACTTCCGTTTGTGGCGCATAGATACTCCTCATGCTATGCCCCACACACGAAATTCCTGACATCCTCGCCAAGGTTGACGACGCTTCGCGGCGCAGTCCCTTAGGTACATCATCAAACCGGAGTTTGCCGCCAAACCGCGCTTCGCTAGCCGCCACATTCGCTCAAACTGTTCGTCGGCGAGATACTTTCGTTCGCGGCCATCAAGAAGGGCATCCTGGATTTCGCTGAGAGATCCACGCGCGAATTCCAGAAACCGCGCAAACTCGGAAGGCCGAAAGCGGCCGAACCCTTCAGCGGTATTGCGGGCCGCTGAAGAAGATGCGTCACGGATCTGATCGCGAAACTTGAAGTCCCGCGAGGCAGGGCCGGTTTCGGTAAAGGCAAGTACTTCGCGGCGCAATTCGTCGGCCAGCTGCCACGCGTCGAGGTCTTCAAAGCGATCGACACCGGCCACGGCCAGCGTCAAAGCACACGCCGTGCCGAACCCAGAATCCAGAATCCAGAACCCAGAACCCAGAACCCAGAACCCGGAACCCGGAACCCGGAACCGAGAACCCGAGAACCCGAGAACCCGAGAACCTCACGATCTCATTCCTCCGCGAGCGCGACGACGGGATCGACGCGCGAGGCCCTGCGCGCGGGCAGGTAGCACGCGGCCAACGAGACGAGCCCGAGCAGCGTGGCGGCGCCGGCAAGCGTGGCCGGATCGCCCGGCCCGACGCCGAACAGGACCCCGCGGGCCAGACGCGCGATGCCGATGGCGGCCGGCACGCCGACGGCCAGGGCGATCAGCGTGAGCCGGAGGCCGCGGCCGACGATGTCGCGCATCACGCGGTCCGCGGAGGCCCCCAGTGCCATGCGAATGCCGATCTCGTGTGTGCGCTCGGTGACGGCGTACGACATGACCCCGTAGATGCCGACGCACGCCAGCAGCACGGCCACTGACGCCAGCATTCCAAGCAGCAGCGCCGTAAACTTCGCCGAGCCGTGCGAGGCGGAGACGATCTGGTCGAGAGGAGAAATCGACCACAGCGGCTGATCCTTGTCCACCGTCCATATCGCCTGGCGGATGGAGCTGGTGACGCTGAGCGGCGGCACGGCCGTCCGCGCGACGAGGCTGCTGAAAATCATCGGCGACTGATAGTGCGCGAGATAGAGCTGCGGCTGCACCGGCTCGGTGGCGGTGCGGTGTTTCACGTTGCCGACGACGCCGATCACGGTGACCGGCTCCTTGAATTCCGGCACGCGAATGCGCCGGCCGATCGGATCCGCGTCGGGCCATGTCGCGCGCGCGAGCGCCTGGTTCACCACGACGACCGGCGGCGCCTTCAGATCGTCCCGATCGGTGAAGTCGCGGCCCTGCAACATCGTGATGTGCATGGCCTTGAAATAGTCGGGGCTCACGATGTTCTGGACCGCGCGCGGTTCGCTGCCCTTCGGCACCGTCTGCTCTTCGCGCGTAAATGGCGTATCGCCCCAGTTGCCGCTGAAGGGCACGCGGCGCACGAGAGCCGCCGACTCGACCCCGGGCACCGCCCGCACGCGATCGATGGACTGCGTGAAGAATCGGGCGATCTCTTCCGGCGTCGTGTACTTCGAAACCGGAAGACGGAACTGCAGCGTGAACACGCTCTGGCTGTCGAAGCCGACGTCGACGCGCTGCAGCGCGAACATGCTCTGAATGAGAAGCCCTGCCACGGCGAGCAGCGCCGCGGACAGCGCGATCTCGGCGACGACGAGTGTGTCGCGCGTCCTGGCGGCGCCGCCGCTCGATCGGCGGCCGCCCGCCTGGAGCACGCGGCTCAAGTCCGGTCGCGAAATCTTGAGCGCGGGTGCGAACCCGCACGCGACCGCGACAACCACGGCGACTGCGATCGTGAAGGCGAGTACGGATCCGTCGAGCGGGATGTTCTCGGGAATCGGGACCGACGGCGGCGGCAGGGTTTGCAACGCCTGCAGCGCCCACCGCCCGAGACCAAGCCCCGCGAGCGACGCGACAACGGAGAGCAGCGCCGCCTCGACGCTCAACTGCCGGAACACCGCCAGGCGGCCGGCGCCAAGGGCAGCGCGAAGCGCCATCTCTTTCTGGCGATCGACCGCCCGCGCAACCAGCAGGTTGCTGACGTTGACGCATGCGATGAGCAGCACGACGCCCACCGACGCCAGCAGCAGCAGCAACGACGTTCTCGAGTTGCCGACGATGTCGTCCTGCGCGGACACGATCAGGGTCGACCGTCCCGTCCGTCCCGCGGGATTCGCCGCATCGAGCCGCTGCATCACCAGGTCGAGATTGGCGTTCGCGGTTGCTGCCGACACGCCACTCTTGAGCCGCGCGATGCTGAGCATCGAGGGCTGCGCGTAGAGCGCGGCCTTGGGGACGTTGGGTGGAACCGGGAACAGGCCGACCGGAAGATACACGTCGTAGTTGACGAAATAGCCGTCCGAAGGCACCCGCTTCACGTCGAAAGGCGGCGCCAGGATGCCGATCACGGTGAGCGGCGCGCCGTTGAGCGTCAGCGTGGCGCCGATCGCCGACGGATCGCTGTGGAAGTGTGTCTCCCAGAACGCATGCGAGATGACGACAACGGGTTTGGCCGACCCCATCGCGACGTCCTCTTCCCGAAAAAAGCGCCCGCGCTCGGCTTTGAGTTGAAGGACGTCGAAGAACGTGCCGGACACGAAGTTGCCGACGATGCGCTGCGGCTCCGACACGCCGGTCAGGTTCACGCTTTGTCCGAGCCACAGGGCGACCGCATCGAACGTGCCGGTCTCGGCGGCAAACGCCTCGTACTCGTTCAATGAAATCAACGTCCGCGGATTGGCCTGCGTGCGCCCCCACACCGCGACGAGGCGATCGGCATTCGCGAATGGCAGCGGTCGCAGGAGCACGGCGTTGACGATGCTGAACATGGCGGTGTTGGCGCCGATGCCGAGCGCGAGCGTGAAGATGGCGACCAGCGCCACCCCGGGTCTGCGCGCCCACAGTCGAAGCGCATAACGAGCGTCCTGCCACAGCTTGTCCATCATCGAACGTCTCCTCGCAGCGGGGTACGTGGGGTCCGGCTTCAGCCGGACCATGTTTGCGTCGCGAACCAGATCGCGCGTCGCGCGCACCCACTCCAACGGTGCGTTTCTGATGGTGTCCACGAGCGCGGCCAGCCAGACGCCAACGGTTGGCGCGCCCGCCGCCCGCCGCGCGCGCATCCGATCGTCGAGCGTGTCGACCAGACTCAGGCCCAGCGTCCGGCGGAACCGGGGCGGATACGCGCGGACGAGCAGCCACGCAAAGCGTCGCTCCGCCTTCGCGGCCTTGCCGCTTCGACGTTGCGCCTTCGCGCCGTTGGCGCTTCGGCGGTACAAGGACAGCTTACGCATTGGTCAGAAGCCTGTGCGCCCGAGCCACCGTGACGAGCCGCCACAGGCGCGCGGCCTCGGCCGACGCCACGCGCCGTCCCGCCGGCGTGATCCGGTAGTACCGCCGGCGCTCGTCGTCCAGATCGGCAGCCGGCCGCCGTGTGGATTCGACCACCCATCCGTCGCGGAGCATGCGATGGAGCGCGCGGTACAGCGTCCCCGGCTCGATCTCGAGCTCGCCGCCGGTGAGCTCCGCCACCTCCTGGAGGATGGCGTAGCCGTGGCGTTCTTCTCCCGCGAGGGTCAGCAGAATGTGGAATTCGACGGGTCTCAGAGTCATGATGGATTCACGAGGACGCATGTCAGTGCGCCCCGACTATATGTGCCGCGCACACATACTAGCAGGGTATCAGACGGTTGCACTGATAAAAAGGTTGCAACCGCTGAAAGTCAGAAGTACGAAGTCAGAAGTCAGAAGTCAGAAGGCTTTTCGTACTTCTGACTTCAAACTTCAGACTTGCCAGCCTTCAGTCTTTGATCTCTACCACCGTCCTGGCGCTGCGGTGGGTGTGCACGGTCTCCGGCAGGAGTTTCTTGCTGAGGTACACCTTGGATTCGGCGTTGTCCGAGGCGTTGCGTTCGTATTTCACGACTTCGAAGCGCAGGTGATCCAGCGTCCCGCGCATGTCGTAGAACTTGTTCTTGGTCTTGACGACGATCTCGTCGAAGCCCTGGGTCATCGCCCACTGCTCCTGCTGCTCGGTGAGCGCGCGAAAGAACCCCTGACCGCGCCAGTCGCGCCGCGTGCCGCCGATCCACGTGTAGAGGACACGCCGGCCGGTGAAGTGCACGTAGTCGCTGAGCCGATGCACCAGATCGATGAGTTTGGGTTCGGTTTCCGGCGCCGTGATCTCGTGGGCGACCTTGAACGACACGGGAACGACCATTCCGGGATCGTCGGGCAGCGGCGCCGTCGCGAGCAGAATCAGGTGCGCGCGGGCGTTGAGCCGCCGCTGGATTTCCAGTGCGGTTTTCTTGCGCGGGAACTCGCCGAAGAACTCCTCGATGTACTGGATTTCGAGCGCACCCTGCTCGAGATCGTACTGCTGAATGTGATATTCCACGGTTCGGAAACCGGCATTGTATACGATACAAGACGTGCTCACGCGGCGCGGATTTCTGCAGCTCGCAATGCTGGCGGCCGGGCAGCGTGCGGGCCGTCCGCGCGGCTCGGAGTTCGTCTTCGCGCGCCTGCGCTACGAGTCGGGCGACTGGGACTACAACCCGAAGGTCGCCGCCAACGTGCTCGATTCCATCGTGCAATACACGTCGATCCCCGTCTACAAGGAAGAAGTCGTCATCGCCGCCGCGTCGAACGAGCTCCTGTCGTTTCCCTTCGTGTTCATGACCGGCCACAAACTGGTCCGGTTCACATCGGCCGAGCGCGAGAACCTCAAACGCTTCGCCGACGCCGGCGGGCTGCTCTTTTCCGACGACTGCAATCACGACGTGAACGGGCTGTATGCGAAGACCTTCGAGCAGGAGATGCGGCTGACGTTTCCCGACGCACCGCTCGCCAAACTGCCCGGCTCGCATCCCCTCTATCGTGCGTTTTTCACGTTTCCCGCAGGGCCGCCGCAGACGTCGCACGAGTTGAACGGGTGGGGAGACAACATCGTGCACGACTACTTGAAGGGCGTCGAGCAGGCGGGCCGGCTCGCGGTGCTCTACAGCAACAAGGATTACGGCTGCGAGTGGGACTACGACTGGCGGAACAAGCGATTCCTGCGCGAGGACAACACGAAATTCGCCGTCAACATCGTCGTCTACGTGATGACATAGCAGCTGCCAAACCGATGCGCCAACTTTTTTCGAGCGGTACGCCATGGGAACCGGTCGTCGGATACTCGCGGGCCGTGCGCGTCGGCAACCAGGTGTGGGTGTCCGGCACCACGGCCACGGACGCCAGCGGCGACATCGTCGGCGTGGGCGACGTCTACGCGCAGACGAAACAGACGTTGATGAACATCGAGTCGGCGCTGACGAAGGCCGGCGCGCGACTGGAGCACGTCGTCAGAACGCGGATCTACGTCGTCAACATCGCGGAGTGGGAGCCGATCGGCCGCGCGCACGGCGAGGTTTTCGGGATCATCCGGCCCGCGACTTCGATGCTGGAAGTGAAGGCCTTCATCGATCCCCGGATGCTCGTCGAGATCGAAGCGGAGGCTGTGGTCGATGACTAGTGCGGATTTCAGATTTCAGAGTTCAGATTTCAGACTTCAGATTGATTTCAGATTTGTAGAATTCAGATTCAGTAACTCGCCACAATCTCAAATCAATCTGAACTCTGAAGTCTGAAATCTGAAATCATCAGCGAAGCCCGCGCCGCCGGCGGAGCCACCACTCGCCCCCGAGGCACCCCACGAACGGCGCGAGCCACCACAGCGATCGCATTGGGCGGCGCTCGGCGCGCACCGCTGGAGCAGCGATCTCCTGACCCAGGGTTCGCAGCAACGTTTGGATTTCGCCGGGGGCGAGGTTGCGACCTCCACGCGATTCGGCGAGCAGCGACAGCGAGGGACCCGCAGGCGCTGCCGCGCGCCCGCCTGGCGCCACCATGAAGCTGGCGCTGCTCGATTGCCCACTCGCGGCAGTCACCGTGATTCGACCTGCGCCCACCGCCGCTGGCGCCGTGAACGAGCCGACGAATGAATCCGGCTCATCGTCTGGCCACAGGCGGACCACCTCACCCCCTGCGAGCGACGCGGTCACCCGAAGGTCGGCGCCTGGTGGGAGCACGAGCGCCGCGCGGCGGGCACGGACGCGAACGCCGGCCTTTCCGCCCGCCGCAACAATCGGCGGCTCGACCGCGACGTCCACGGCTGAAGGAGCGGTGCCGGCGAACCCGGCGATCGCCGACTGCCAGAATCGATCGAATGCGCCTCGATCGTTCGTTCGAAAACGCCAGGCATCGAGAGCGCCCGAGACAATGAGCTGGCCCGCTCCAACCGGCACAGCGCCAATCACTGGCCGGTTCGCGCTGTTCGTCGCGAGCGCGCGCAGGACCGGCGCCGGATCGAAGGTCAGCATCTCAGACGCGTGGATCGCCGCCAACGGCGCCTCGACACTCAGGCGCGCCGGCTGTTCGAGCAGGACTTCGGCGGCGGCCGGAACCGGCAGCCACCGCGCGGCCGCTCGTGCGTCGACCAGTGAATCCGGCAGCAACACGACAGCGCCGCCGCGTTCGCGCATGAATCGCGCGAGCACGCCGGCAGCGTCGGCCGTCACACCATCGAGCCCGCCTACGATGATCGCGCGCGTCCGATCGGTCACCATCCGATTGAGACCTGCTGATATTGCAGACCGAGGATCGTCCGCGGGTGCATCGGTGCCGGAGGAGGTGATGCGCACGCCTTTCGACGGGTACGCCACCGTGGCCACGTCGAACCGCGAGTCGCGCTCGAGCGCGTGGCGCACGAACGTGCCGGCCCACGAAAGGCGCGGCTCATAGACGAGGACGGGCAGAGGTTCGGCCACGACGACGATCGCGTCAGCGCTGTTGTCTGTCAGATCGTGTTCGCCAGCGGCGCCGGATACTTCGACGCGCAGCCGCCACGGCGGCTGACCAACCGGCGTGACATCGAGCGCGGGGCGCCAGACTTCGGACGCAGTCGTCCACGCGTGCGTCGCCCGCGCAACCTCCACCTGCTCATTGCCGGCTCGTACGACCAACGCAGACGCCGCTCCACGAACGTTGGCGCCTTCAACCTCGACGTCGAGGTGGACCGAGGTCCCTGGCGACACGTCGCGCGGCGTTTGAAGGGCGTTGATTCGAACACTGGCCTCGCCAACTCCAGGAGCCACCGTCACGGTATACGTACGCTGCCGATCTGGTGGCGCCGGTTCCGGGTAGCCGGTTCCGACGATCACCGCCGCATCGGCAGTTGCGTCAGTCCCCTGAACCACGTCGAATTCCGAACGCAGCATCTCCACCACACGCTGATACGCGTCGCGCACGGGCTGGAGCGTCGGGTTCTGCATCGCGAGCGCAATCCGCGATCGGCCACGGGCTGTGATCGTGACCGGCGGATCGACGATCGCGGCCACAGCGATCGCGATGGCGACGCCGCGCAGGAGGCGGCCGATCATTTCGATTCTCCGCTGCGAAGAGCGTCGGCAAACCCACCTGCAAGCGCCGGGACCACGAACGTCGAACGCGCAGGCGAGGCGGCCATGGCCTGCGTCACCTCGGTAGCGACGGCGCCTGAAACCGCGTCAATTGACGGCTGTCGCGCGGCCGGCGACGTCTCGGGCCAGATGTCGGCAATCCGTTGAAGATCGGCCGCGGCCTTCCGAAGCGCCGCTGAATTGGCGTCGATGCGCAGGGCTTCGCGGGCAAGCATCATCGCGTTCGCGGCCGAGGCGTGCGACGGATTTCCAAGCGCCGCGATGCCGGCGAGCAGATCCTGCAGCAGCGCCGCCCGCCGATTCGACCGCGTCGCAAGCCTGGCGCGTCGCCCGCCTGCGGCCTCCGTCAGATTGCCGGTGAGGCGACGCTTCAGGTCGAGATCGGTTCGACTGCCCAGCGCGCGCAGGATGTAGCGGTCGCGCGCGAACGCGCGCTGCAGCGCGGCGACCGCCGCGCGCTCGGCCGTCAGCGCCTCGCGCGTGTTTCCACCCGTGAGCAGCTTCTCCGCCTGACTCATGGCGATGGTCGCGGCGCGCACATCGCGCTGCCCCCGGTTCTGCAGACGACCTTCCAGAAGCTCGCTCGACTGCTGGGCCTCGACGTCCTCGTCTTCGACTTCTCCTCCGAGCATGAACACGAACTCCGCGCGGATCATGCGCTGCTCCGCCGCAAGGTCCAGCACGGCCTCGGTGAAATCGGCCGCCGCCATCGACGAACGGGTTCGCTCCAGTCGTTCGGTCTTGATGATCAGCATCTGCTGGCTGAGGGCGTACCGCGTTTCTTCCTTTGGGACCGTGAACGCGTCGCCGGCCGCCGCGGCGAGCTTCGAGATTTCGATGAAGAACGCATCGGACCTGGCCGTGCCGTCGCCGGGCCGGGCATCGGTGGCCACGGCGCGATACACGAGGATGTCGCCTTCCTCGAGTGTGAGCTCGGCAAGCGACGTCGCGATGCTGCCGCGCCATTCGCGATCGCTGGCCTTTGAGAGCGTGAACGGAATCTGACCCTCCTGAAATTCGAACTGCTCGCCGGAGCCGGACACCTTCGTGTACTCCAGACCCAGCGCGCGCAGCCCGAAGTCGTCACTGGCGCGAACGTCGAACTCCACGCGGCGATCGGCGCGGGGATAGACGAGATCGCGCCCGGGCGCGGTGAGCTGGATCGCCGGCAGCCCGTCCGGCGACACGACGATCGGAATGACACGGCGAGCCCCGAGATCGGTTTCCACGGCGTAGTAACCGGTCTTGCGAAGCTCAATCCGATCCACGAACCGGCCACTTCCGTCGCGCGTCAGGGGCCGCGTCGCGCCCTCGTGTTCGACCGTGACGCGCTCGGCCGATCCATCGATGGCGAGCGAGGCGACCGTGCCTTCGACTGCGGCGATTTGTTGCGGGTCGACCGTAGACGAGGGCGCGAGGCGTGTGTAGCCGGGTGGAGTGAGCGAGACCGACACGCGCAGCCCGGCGGCGCCGACGGCGGCGCTCGATGCAGATCCTGATCCACCGCGTCCCGTCAGCCGGTCGAGCGGTTGGCGCCACAACGAGGCCGTCAGCACGAGGATCCAGACCGCGCCGGCGACGCTGGCGGCCCGGGTGAAGGGAAGGATTGGGGCGAAGGTTTTGAGATTGAGCCGCTGCGATTCGAGTGAAGCGTGAGCAAAGACTCGATCTCGGACGACTGGTTTCGCGGACAGGACCCCGCGAGACAGTTCGTCGGCAGTGACGAACAGATTGCGGGCGCCGCGATGCGTTCGCTCGATTTCCGTCACGACGGCCTTGCGGCCGCTGGCACGTAGGCGCCACGTCAACACGAAAACCAGGACAGGCGGGGACGCCATGAGCCAGATGGCCGCGGCCGCTCCGCCCCACGCGAGCGCTTCCGCGAGCGCGATGATCCGCGTGCGGCGCACGGCAGCCGCTATCGTGTCGAGGACGGACTGCTCGTCAGGCGACACGTGCCGGCGCCTCCTCGATGATGTCGTCTGCTTCGCGACGCGAACGGCGCATCCACGTTTCGACGCCGAGCAACAGCAGCACGCCGGCCCACATCCACCGGCGATCGTCGCGCTCGACGGCCTCAGGGCGCGGAGGCGGCGGCGCGCCGGGCTCGCGCGTCCAGGCGCGAAGCCGGCTGTCGGCTATCGGCACGACCTCGTTCGCACCGAGATCGTCAGCGGGCGCAAGGCCGTCGGCAATTGCACGCACCAATGTCGGCACCACGAGGTCGCCGGCGCGCGCGATCGACGCCACTACCAGCGTGTCCGACGAGGCCGCTGCAGAGGCGAGCGGGCGTCCATCTGCAGCGCGCGCGAGCACGTGCCAGGGAGGCTGACCGGCGCGCGCATCCGTCAGGCCGCGCGCGGCGCGAGTCGCCTCTTCCTGCAACGTGGCATCGCGAGCGATGCGCGCAACAGCATCGGCCATCCACGACGTTCGGATGGCGGCAGGTCCGGCGGCCGCAGGTCCGCCGCCCGTAGGTCCGGCTAAAGCCGGACCCCACGTACTGTTTTCTTGGCCGGCATCGAGCAGCACGAGTCGCGCTCGATGGTTCGCTTGCTGAAGGCGGATGCGAAGCGAAAGCACTGCGGCCACCGCGGCGTCCGCTGTCTGCTGCAGAGTCGGCGGCGCAACGATCTCGATCGGCCAGTCGGCAGACGCCGGGTCAGGTGCTTCGCGGACACTGGTCGTTCGACCATCGAGGGTGATGGTCCGTCGAAGCACGTTGGTCCGTGTCATGAGCACCGGCGCGCTGACGCTGCGCGATGGAGGCAACTTGACCGTGCGCACGAATCGGAGGCCGATGTCGCCGGGAATCGAAGCCAGATCAGCGTCGCTCAGGGACCCTATGGTCAAGGGCGCGGCGATAACCAATTCACGCCGCGCCGGCGGAGCTGACTCGAGCCACGCGACGGCGCGGTGAATCCCGTCGGGTACCGTGATTGCGTCGAACTGTTGGAAGCGAAAAGGATCGGGGCCCTGCGCCACAACAGAACTCGGCGCGACGCCAGGACCCTGAGCCACGACGGCGCGCACGAGCCGCGCGTTCCACGCCGCACGTCGGGCGCCTGTCACCAGCAAGGGCCCTGCGAAGGCGGCCACGGCCAGCACGACAATCGCCGACCGAACCGCGAGAAGCGCGAGATCCTCGAGCGCGCGGCGCTGGATCGCTGCCAGCCGCGTCGGCTGGATAAAGCGGAGCGTTGGAAACGGAATGCGCTCGGCGCGCCGGTGCGCGAGCAGGTGGACGAGGATCGGCACGGCAACAGCCACGAGCCCGAACCACGCGAGAGGGTTGAGCCAGGACATCGATCTTTCGGACTCCTACGTGCGCGTTCGTCGCGCGAGCAGGAAATTCCTCAACGTATGTTCGGGCGGCGTGTCGGATACCACGAGCGAGTACTGGAGGCCCTCCGCGCCGGCTCGCTTGCGACACCGTTCTACGAACGCCGCGATCGCGTCCTTGTACTCCCGCCGCGCCGCGTCCGCGTTGACCACGACCGTTCGCCCGGTTTCCAGGTCCGCAAACTCGAGATCGCGCGCGTACGGAAAATCGAGCTCGCTGCGGCTCACGATCTGGAAAATGGCAACGTCATGGCTGCGCGCTGCCCGCCGCAGCTCGGCGAACGCGGCATCCTCGCTGTCGTAGAAATCGGACAGCACGATCAGCATCCCGCGCCGCCTCATCCGCTCGGCCGCGCGTCGAATGGTCTCGGCAGGCGCCCATGTACCGGCGGCGCGCATCGACGACAACACCGCTAACAGCCGCCCGAGATGCGACCGCCCCGTCCTGGGCGGGACGAACGCGTTCGTCTTTTCGCCGCCAGCCACCAGCCCCACGGCGTCGCCCTGTCGTGAGATGAGATGGGCGAGCGCGGCGGCGGCGATCACGGCGTAGCGAAACTTCGAGACGCCGGCCGGAAAATCCATCGAGGCGCTCGTGTCCACCACCAGCGACGCCGCCATGTTCGTCGTCTCGCGGAACTGCTTGGTGTAGACGCGATCGGTCCGCGCGACGAGCTTCCAGTCGACGTACTTGAGATCATCGCCCGGCCGGTAATGCCGGTACTGGCTGAACTCCGCGCTGTAGCCGTGGAACGGGCTGCGATGTGGACCCGACACCAGGCCGTCGACGATGATGCGCGCGACGAGCTCGAGATCTGCGATGCTCGCAAGGACTTCCGGAGAGCAAGCGGGCGCTGCGTCGGCCGTTCTCATGCCACCTCAACGCCGTACCAGCCACGAAAACACGAAATCACGAAACCGTTCGGCTCTTTTTCGTGTCTTCGTGCTTTCGTGGCAGTCTCATCCCTGCCGATCACGGCGCAGCCACCGCCTCCAGCAACTCCGCCACCACCTGCTCGGCCGTGACGCCGTCCGCCTCGGCCTGAAAGTTCACGAGGATCCGATGGCGCAGCACCGGCAGCGCCACCGCGCGGACATCGTCCAGCGCCGCGACCGCGCGGCCGTCGAGCAGCGCGCGCGCCTTGGCGCCGAGGATCAGCGCCTGGCCCGCGCGTGGGCCGGCGCCCCACCTCACCCATTGGCGCACCGCAGGCGGCGCGCCGTCGGCGCCGTCGCCGGACGGCCGGCTGGCGCGCACGATCCGCAGCGCGTACTCGATGACGTTCGACGCGGCGGGCACATCGCGCACGAGATGCCGCAGTGCTTCGATGTCCGCCGCCGTGGCGACGGGCGTGATCACCGGTTCTTCGTCGCCCGTCGTGGACGCGAGGATGCGATGCTCCTCGGCGGCGGTCGGATACTCGATCACGACGTTGAACATGAAGCGATCGAGCTGCGCCTCAGGCAGCGGGTAGGTGCCCTCCTGCTCGATTGGATTCTGCGTCGCGAGCACGAACAGCGGCCGGTCGAGCTCATAGCGGACGCCGTTCACCGTCACCTGGTATTCCTGCATCGCCTCGAGCAGCGCCGCCTGCGTCTTCGGCGGCGTGCGGTTGATTTCGTCGGCGAGGATGACGTTCGCGAACACCGGACCGGGAATGAACCGGATCTCCCTCCGGCCCGTGCCGCGGTCTTCCTCGATTACCTCGGTGCCGATGATGTCCGAGGGCATCAGATCCGGCGTGAACTGAATCCGGTTGAACTTGAGGTGGACGGCCTGCGCGAGCGTCTTGATGAGGAGCGTCTTCGCCAGGCCCGGCACGCCGCGCAGCAGGCAGTGGCCGCCGGCGAAGAACACGATCAGGATCTCGTGAACGACCGCTTGCTGTCCAATGATGGCGCGCGCCAGCTCCGCCCGCAGCCGCGAGGCCACGGCCTGCGCATCGTCGAACGACAGCACGCCCTAGTGGCCCGATCCCGAAATAGCTCGTGCACCGAGGGCGGTGATGCGCCCGCGATGCAAGGCGCGACGAGCAAGAATACCGGGAGTATTTGAACGAGGAGCAACGCAGCAGCGCGGGATGCAGCGCCGGCCGAATGCCGAGCTGTTTCGGGATCGGGCCACTAGACTTTCTCCTTCTCAGCGATCCTTGCCCATGTGTCGCGAAGTGACACGGTGCGGTTGAACACGAGCGCGCCGGGACGCGAATCGGGATCGACGCAGAAATATCCGAGACGTTCGAACTGGACGCGCGTGCCCGGATTCGCCGACGCGAGGCTCGGTTCCAGCTGGCAGCCACGAACCACTTCGAGCGACGCGGGATTCAGATTGTCGAGGAACGTTTTGCCTTCCGCTACGTTCTCCGCGTCCGCGACAGCGAAGAGGCGATCGTAGAGCCGCACTTCAGCCGGGATCGCGTGTTCGGCCGACACCCAGTGCAGCGTCGCCTTGACGCGGCGTCCGTCCGGCGCGTCGCCGCCGCGCGTCGCCGGATCGTAGGTGCAGTGCACTTCGACCACCTCGCCACGATCGTTCTTGACCACGTTCGTGCACACGATGAAGTACGCGCACCGGAGCCGCACTTCCTTGCCGGGCGAGAGGCGGAAGAACTTCTTCGGCGGATCTTCGCGAAAATCATCGTGCTCGATGTAGAGCACGCGCGAAAACCGCACGCGCCGCGTGCCCGCGGACGGATCCTCGGGGTTGTTGATGACGTCGACTTCTTCGACCTCCCCCTCCGGATAGTTCGTCAGGACGACCTTGAGCGGACGCAGGACGCCCATCACGCGCGGTGCGCGCCGATTGAGATCCTCGCGAATGCTGTGCTCGAGCTGCGCGACGTCAATCACGTTCTCTTTTTTCGCAACCCCGATGCGCGCGCAGAAGTCGCGTATCGACTCGGGCGTGTAGCCGCGCCGCCGCAACCCGGTAATCGTCGGCATGCGCGGATCGTCCCAGCCCGATACATGTCCCTGCTGCACGAGCTGCAGCAGCTTCCGCTTGCTCATCACCGTGTAGTTCAGGTTGAGCCGTGCAAACTCGTACTGCCGCGGCTTGTCGCCCTCAATCAGGTGAGCGACGAGCCAGTCGTACAGCGGCCGGTGATCCTCGTACTCGAGCGTGCAGATCGAATGCGTGATCCGCTCGATCGCATCCGACAGCGGGTGCGCGAAGTCATACATCGGGTAGATACACCAGGTGGCGCCGGTGCGATGGTGCGCCGCATGGCGAATCCGGTAGAGCGTTGGATCGCGCATGTTCAGGTTCGGCGACGCCATGTCGATCCTGGCGCGGAGCACGTGAGCGCCATCGGGGAACTCGGCACCGCGCATCCGGGTGAACAGATCGAGGTTTTCGGCGACGCTGCGATCGCGGTACGGACCGTTGCGGCCCGGCTCGGTCAGCGTGCCCCGATAGGCGCGGACCTCGTCGGCGCTCAGGCTGTCGACATAGGCCAGGCCTTTGCGGATCAGCTCGACGGCGAATTGATAGAGCTGTTCGAAATAGTCGGACGCGTAGAGCTCGGCGCTCCACGCGAAGCCGAGCCATCGAACGTCTTCTCGGATCGCGTCGACGTACTCGATGTCTTCTTTCGTCGGATTGGTGTCGTCGAACCGCAGGTTGCAGATGCCGCCGTATTCCGCGGCGATGCCGAAGTTCAGGCAGATCGACTTCGCGTGTCCGATGTGAAGATAGCCGTTCGGCTCCGGCGGGAAACGCGTGGCGACGCGTCCCTGGTGCGTGCCGGCTGCGAGATCGCGCTCGACTATCGCACGGATGAAATCAACGGGCCCTTCACCGGGCCTGGCCGCGGCGGCTGGCGCCGCGGTTGCGTCGTGGTCGGCCATGTACTGCCACTATTCTACTCAGCTCGCAGCGCCACCATCGGATCGACGCTGGTGGCACGCCGCGCCGGTACATAGCTCGCCAGAATCGCCACGACGATGAGGAACAGCGCGGTCCCGACGAAGCTGAGTGGATCGGTGGCGCTGACGTTGTACAGCAGGCTGCCGACAACTCGCGTCACACCGAACGCGCCGACGACGCCGAAGAGAGTGCCGAGGGCCGCGAGCTTCGCGCCATGGCTGACGATCAGCCCGAAGACGTTCTGCCGGCTCGCGCCGAGCGCCAGCCGCACGCCGATTTCCTGCGTCCGCTGCGACACGGCGTACGAGAGCACGCCGTAGACGCCCACCGATGCCAGCGCGAGGGCGATCACTCCGAAGATCGAAAACATCCAGCCGAACAGCCGGAATTCCCAGAACGTGTTGAGGCGCGCCTCTTCACCGGTCTGCACATTGAAGAGCGGCAGCGTTGGATCCGATTTCCGAATCTCCTGCCGCACGGCGCTGGTAATCGCGGCCGGCGACCCGCCCGCCACTCGAATCGTGAGACCGGTGTTGCGCGTTGGCTCGTAGGGATATGAGATGAACGCGTACGGCGACGGCCGTCCGTCGCGCACGCTGAAGAGGCGGAAGTCGCCCACCACGCCGATGACGGTGATCCACTGATTCTGCTTGTCGTCGAGCAGCCGGAAACGCTGGCCGACGAAATCGGTGCGCTTCGGCCAGAGCCGTTTCGCAAAGACACCGTTGACGATCGCGACACCGGATCGTCCCTGCCCTTCGGCATCGGTGAAGTCGCGCCCCGCAACCAGCGGCACGTTCAGCGTCTTCAACAGGTGCGGCGTGACGCCGTAGTAGCTCGACTTGCGGCTCACTGGCCCGCCTCGAACGCGACGCCCTCCGGCACGACGGCGCCGCCCGATCCGCCGCCGCTCAAGGGCACCATGTTCGACGCCATCGCCGATACGACACCAGGCAACGTCTCGACGCGGCGGACGATGTCGTCGACGCGGCGGATCATCGCGTCGGGCGCTTCGTACTGATCGCCGGGCATGTAGAACCGCAGCGTCATCAGCGGCACCGTGTCGACTCCGGCGCGGGCGTCCTGCAGGTTCAGAAAACTGCGAACGAACAGCGACGCGCCGACGAGCAGCACGAGCGACAGCGCGATCTCCACCACCACGAGCGCCGCGCGCAGCCGGTTTCGGCTGCCGCCGGCGCTGCACGCCGCGATCCTTGAGCGACTCCTGCAGGTTGGTGCGCGCCGCCTGCAGCGCCGGCGCGAGGCCGAACACGACGCCGGTGACGAGCGAAATCAGCGATCGTGTACACGATGATGCGCGGGTTCATGCTCCAGTCGATGTAGTACGGCGCCTGACTTTGCGGCGGAATCGAGGCGGTCAGCCACTGCAGCCCGACGTACGCGATCGCGACGCCGAGCGGGGCGCTCGCCAGCGCGATCAGCAGGCTCTCGGTCAGCAACTGCCGCACGATCCGGCCGCGGCCGGCGCCGAGCGCCGCGCGGACCGAGATTTCGCGCTGCCGGACCGTCGCACGCGCCAGCAGCAGATTCGCCACGTTGGCGCACGCGATCAGCAGCACCAGCGTCACGGCGCCCATCATCGTCATCACGACGAGCCGCGACGTCGCTGGGCACCATTTCGTCGCGCAGCGTGCCCGCCGTTGGCGCTCCACCCCTGATCGTCGCGCTCTTCGCGCGCGAGCTGATCGCTCGACGCTCTTGATGTCGCGCCGCGCATCGTCGAGCGAGACGCCCGGCTTGAGACGCGCCATCACCTCGAGGTTTCGAGCGGCACGCGGGCTCGCGTGCTCAATCGGCGCCTGCGCAATCCACATCTGCGCACGCTCGGGGAATTGGAATTTCGGCGGCATCACGCCGATCACCGTGTGGGGAATGCCGTTGACCGGAATCGTCCGGCCGATGACCGACGGGATCGCTCGCGTAGCGCCGCTGCCAGACGCCGTGGCTCAGGATGAGCACGCGCGGGCCGCCCGGCGTGTCCTCCTCGGCCCGGATCTGGCGGCCGAGGATCGGCTGGATGCCGAGCATCGGGAACATGTTGGCCGTGATGGTCGAGCCGTTGAACCGCTCCGGCTCCTCGCGAGTCCGAGAGCGTCAGACTGCGCCCGGTTACGGACGCGATGTCGGCGAACACGCGTGTGCGCGCCTTCCAGTCCTGCACATCGCGATACGACACGTTCCCGCGGTCGATGCCGTTGGCCTGGTGTGTCGTGTACAGCCCGACCAGGCGATCGGGCTCGCGAAACGGCAGCGGGCGGATGGCGACGGTGTCGACGACGCTGAAGATCGTGCTGTTCACGCCGATGCCGAGGGCCAGGCAGAGGATGGTCAGCGCCGCGAACCCGGGGTTCTTGATCAACGTCCGAAAGGCGTAGCGCAGATCCTGGAGAAATGCGTCCATCACGGCCCTTAGACGTCTCGATCTTCGGTAAGTTCGATAGAATCTGCCGCGGGGAGGTCGCCATGCTCAGACCGCGCCACCTGATGATGACAGTCTTGGCGGGGATGCTCGCGACAGGACTGCTGCCCGCGAGCGTCGCCGCCCGACAGCTGACAGTCGAGGACTACTACCGCATCGTCACGGTTCAGGCGCCCGCCACGTCGCCGGACGGCAGGTGGGTGGCGTTCATCCGGACGACGATTGTGGAGGCCGAGAACAGGCGCCAGGGCGAGCTGTGGATCGTGCCTGCCGATGGCAGCGCGGCCCCTCGTCGCCTCTCGGATCCGGCGCTGAATGCGTCCGGACCGCGCTGGAGTCCCGACGGGCAGCTCCTGTCCTTCACCGGCCGCCGCCGAGGGGCGCCGGCTGACGACGAGGGTGGATCGATCTGGTTCCTGCGGGCGGATCGGTTGGATGAGCCGGCGGTTCACATTCGCGGCGTCGAGGGCACGGCGATCTTCAGCCCGGACAACAAGTGGATCGCGTTCACCAAGAGGATCGCGAAGCCGAAGACGCCGACCTACGCGACGGACGCCGAAAAACTGATCAACGAGCGGTTCAAGGGCAAGGCGTACGAGTGGGTGCAGTATCGATTCGATCAGCGCGGCTACCTGCCGGATCCCCGCGATCCCGAAGCGACGCCTCCGGAAGAACTGTTCATCGTCGCGCGCGAGGGCGGCGACGCGAAGCAGCTCACCAAAGTTGGCGTCAACGTGAGCGGCGCCGCGTGGCGACCCGACGGCGGCGCGCTGGCGTTCATCGCCAACGAGTTCCAGCGCGATGAATACACCTACCCGCGCGCGGATCTGTGGACCGTGACGCTTGACGGGAAAACGACGCGGCTCACCAACGACGGGTACGACCACGACTCGCCCGCGTGGTCGCCGGACGGGCGAACGATTGCGGTACGGCGCGAGCAGGGACTGAGCGCGGTGATCGCGGCGAAGCAGAATCACGGCGCCCCGAACGACATCTTCACCATCGGCGCGGCTGGGGGCGCGCTCACGAACATCACGTCCGCATGGGATCTCCTGCCGGGCCCGCCGTCTTGGAGTTCCGATGGACGATACGTGTACTTCGGCGGCGGGATCGGCGGCGGCGATCACCTGTTCCGGGTCAGCGCGGCGGGATCGTCGCGGACCGTCGAACAGATCACGACCGGCGATCGCCAGTTGAACGGCTTCAGCCAGTCCGCGCGCTGGGACCTGATGGCGTACGTCGCCGGCGACAGCGCCCATCCCGCCGAGCTGTTCGCAGTCGTCGATCGACGGGCGCGCCGAGAAGAAGCTCACGTCCTTCAACGATGCGTTCGTGAAGGACGTCGAAGCCGTGGCCGCGGATCGCCTGGTCTTCAAGAGCAAAGACGGCACCGAGATCGAAGGCTGGGTGCTCAAGCCGCGCGGCTACGACTCGTCGCGCGCCTGGCCGCTGATCCTCACGATGCACGGCGGACCGCACAGCGCGTACGGCCAGAGTTTCTCGTTCGAGCAGCAGCTGTTCGCGGCCAGCGGCTATCTCGTCGTCTATACGAACCCGCGTGGATCGACGAACTACGGCGAGAAGTTCCTGTGGGCGACGTGGGGCGGCTGGGGCAATCTCGACTTCGAGGACGTGATGGCCGGCGTCGACTACGCGAAAACCAAATACAACGTCGACGAGAAGCGGATGGGCGTCACCGGGTATTCATACGGCGGATTCCTCACGAACTGGGTGATCGGCCACACCAACCGGTTCGCGGCAGCGATTTCAGGCGCCGGTATCGCGAACTGGATCAGCGACTACGCCACGTCCGACATCCCGCGCACGAAAGAGAGCGAGTTCTTCGGCGCGCCCTGGGATCGCGGGCGCGACATCCTGCAGAAGCAGTCGCCAATCACCTACGCCGCGAACTTCAAGACGCCGACGCTGTTCGTCAACGGCGAGGCGGATGCGCGCGTGCCGATCGAAGAGGCCGAGCAGATGTACATGGCGCTGCGCAAGCAGCGCATCCCCGCCCGGATGGTCCGCTATCCGGACACCTACCACGGCGGCTGGAGTCCCTGGAACACGGTCCACCGCTACCACGAGGAGATGAAGTGGTGGCAGCGGTACCTGGGTGGGGCGAAGCCCACGCCCAGCACCGCGCAGCGCTAGCGCGTCTCCAAAAGCCGGCCCCACGGACGGTCTGTGGGTCCGGCTAAAGCCGGACCCCACGCACCGAAAGCAGAAACGGAGCCTGGACCGAAAGTAGTACGTGGGTCCGCCTTTAGGCGGACCTACAGAGGGCGGCGCTCAGCCGCCCTACACCGAACAGAGCGCGCTTTCTAGAACACGTACTTCAGACCGAGCTGCAGCTCCCGCATCGGTTGTCTCGTGGTGTTGATCGTCCCGTAGAGCGGGCTGCTCAACGTGGTGTTCGGATCGTTCCAGATCGGATTGTTCAAGGCATTAAACGCTTCAAGCCGGAACTGCAGCGTCTTGCCGCGCACGCGGAAGTTCCGGATGATCGACGCATCCACCTTGCTGATGCCGGGTCCGAGCACCGTGTTCCGTCCTACATTGCCCCAGGTGCCGAGATCGTTGACGACGTATGCGTTCGTATTGAACCAACGTTGAATCGTCCGCTGGTCGCTCGGCAACTCCACTTCCTGTCCCGTGGCGTTCGGACGGTCCTGGCCGCCGCCGGTGTTCGATCGGTCGGTGCCGCTCAGCACGTTTCGCGGAAAACCGCTCGAGATCGTGATGATCGTGCTGACCTGCCAGCCGCCGAGGATCGCCTTGGCCGCACCGTTCTGCGCAAACGGCTTCCCTTCGCCGAACGGCAGCTCGTAGAGGATCGACGAGACGAACCGATGGCGGACGTCGAAGATCGACAGCGCCCACTCGCAGGAGAGGCAGAAGCTGTCCTGCGGGAAGAGCGTGTCGCCGTTGAGCGTACGGATGCCGCTGCCGTTGTCCGTCGACTTGGAGAACGTGTACCCGCCGAGCACCGATAAGCCATCGTGGAGCCGCCTGGTGAGCTTGACCGCGAGGGAGTTGTACTTGGCCTCGGCGACGTTCCCGATCTCCTGGACTTTGGTGAATTCCGGGTACGGCTTTCGGCTCTGGTTGGTGCCGAGCACGCCGGGAATCGCTTCGTTCCAGTCGAACATCCGCTCAAGGCGATAGCTGCGCGAGCCGAGGTAGCCGACTTCGAGCGCGGTCGAGGTGCCGATCTCACGCTGGACGTTGAACAGGTACTGCCACATGTACGGTGTCTTGCGATTCGGCATGTTGCCGAGCACGTAGTGGTTCGTGATGCACACCAGCGGCGGCGCCACGCCGCAATCATTCGCGCTCCCGATGCCCCTGAACGGAGCGGCCAGGGTCAGATCGGGGTCTAGCAGCAGCGTGTTGTCGCGACGGCGGCCTGACAAGTTGCGCGCCATGTCGAACCGCGGGTTGCCGGTATCCTGCATGTAGAAGATGCCGGTGCCGGCCCGGTACGACCACTTCGTGTTGGGGGTGAAGGCCCAGCCGACCCGGGGCGCAAGATTCTTCTTGTCGTCAAAGACGAGGCGATCGCCAAGGCGGCCGTCGCGAGCCACCTGGATGTTCGGGGCGAAGCGCAGAGGCGTGCCCTCGTAGACGTCACCGCTGCCGATGCGCACCAGTGTCGGATGACACGCACGATTCTGAACGTTCGGCGTGGTGTCGTGGCACGGGATGTCGGCGTTCATCAACGTGCCGTTCTTGTCGAGCCAGGGCGGCGTGTATTCGTAGCGCAGGCCGAGATCGAACGTCATGTTGGAGCTGACTCTCCACGTGTCGGCGATGTAGTACGCCTGGCTCAGCGAGCGGAACTTCGTGACCGCGAGCGCCACGGCCGATTCGGTCTGCTGGGGGTAGCCAAGCAGGAAGTCGGCGAACGCATATCCGGTCGCGATCGGCTGAAACTGGAAATTCCCCCGCGCAAACTGATTGCCCACCTGGTTATACATGTCATACCGGACCGTGCCGCCGAATTTGAACGCATGCCGCCCGCGAATCCACGACAGGTTGTCGCTGAACTCGAGCGCCCGGTTCCGGTTCGTGTACCGGTCCTTCCGTGCTGTCGCCGAAACCGCTGAAGCCGGTGATGCCGATCGATGGAATCCCCCACGCCTCGGCAGGGTTCAACGAGATGCCCGGGATGTTCAGCTCCTTGATGACGTCGCGCTCGAACGCCAGCTCCCGTCCGAACGTGTTGAAGAAATAGTTGAAACCGAACCGGAATTCGTTGACGAGCGTACCCGACATCGTCCAAGTGTTGCCGAGCGCGGCCTGATGCACCCGCGTGTCGAGCTTCGTGCCGTTCAGTTTCAGCGCCGGCGACACCTCGTTCTCCTTGCCGTAGCTGTATCGGCCCATCCAGGCTGATCGGGTGCTCTGAATCAGATCCATCCGCTGCGTGTACTGATACTTGTTGATCTCGCGATCCTGCAGCGCGAGATAGTTGTTCGTCAGCCCGCCGGTCCCGGCATTGGGCTCCGGATAGAACTCGAGCAGCTTCTTGGAAATGACATTGAGACGGGCCGCCGGAATGACGTTGCCGGCAAACGGCGCACAGGTCCGCGTGTTGCCGACGACCGTGCACTGGGTCGGGTCGACGACCATCCCGGTCCGTTGACCCGTTTGTGCGTTGACGGCGCCGAGACTGGCCAACAGTTCCGAGAAATCGCCGTTGCGCATCGCCGTCGACGGCACGCTGAACAGATTCTGGCCCTGTTTCCGATCCCGGTACCCTTCGAAATTCGACATGTAGAACAGCCGGTTCTTGAACACCGGGCCGCCGGCCGTGTAGCCGTACTGGTCCCATTTGAACGGCGCCTTCTTCGCGGCGGCCTGCGACGCGGTGAAGGAGTACGGTCTCGCGTCCAGCGCGTCGTCGCGGTGGAATTCGAACGCCGTGCCGTGCAGCCGGTTCGAGCCCGATTTCGTGACGACGTTCACCTGGCTCGCCGCACGCCCGAACTCGGCGGAGTAGATGCCGGTCTGCACCTTGAACTCCTCGAGCGCGTCGACCGACGGCAGGAATATGTAGGTGTTGAAGTTGACGTCGGTGTTGTCGACGCCGTCCAGCGTGTAGTAGTTGAATTCCCGCCGCTGCCCCGAAATCGACAGCTGCTGATTGGCGCGCGTGCCGCCCTGGCGATCGCCGGCCTGGCCCGGACCGGCAAACTCGGCGCTGACGTTGGGACTCAAGGCGACGAGCTGGAGGTAGTTCCGGCCGTTGAGCGGCAGCTCGACAATGCGCCTGTTCTCGATGACGGTGCCGACAGTCGCATTCGACGTTTCGACCAGCGGCGACACGCCAGTCACGGTCACGTTCTCGGCAAGCGTGCCCAACTCGAGCGCGAAGTCGACGCGCACGGTCTGCTGCACCTGCACGTCGACGTCGCGCGCCCCCGTTCTGAAGCCGTCGAGCTCGCTCTTCACCGTGTACGAGCCGGGCGGCAGCGCCGGAAAGTCGAACAGACCGACCTCGTTGCTCGAGGTCGTGCGGGTGGCGTTGGTCGCCTTGTTCACCACGGTCACCGTGGCGCCAGGCAGCACGGCGCCGCTGGAATCCTTCACCTCGCCGGTGATCGTGCCCAGCGTTTGCGCGAACCCGGACGCGCAGAGAACCAACCACGTCACTCCGACCAGCAGAACACGGTGCATATAGAGGCTCCTTCCGAGAACCGACGGCGAACGAAAAAGGCCGCGCCGGGGAGGAATTGCGCGAGGCTACGCCCGTGCGGAGCGCAAGTCAAGGAACGAACGGCGCCGAGTAGGTCCGGCTAAAGCCGGACCCCACGTACTGTCGGTGGTAAGTCTCGTCGTGGGGTCCGGCTTTAGCCGGACCTACATTGAGACGGAACCTGCGGCGAAGGCGGCGCGTCTACTAGCTTGAACACCAACATAGGTTGGTGATAAAGATAGCCATGCGCAAAGCGCCGTCCCTCGCCTTCGGGCAGATCGCCATCCTGCACGCCATCGCCGACGGCAACCGCTTCGGTTTCGACATCATGGATGCGACCGGCCTCACCTCCGGCACCGTCTATCCGACCCTCGACCGCTTCGAGTCGCTCGGCTTCGTGACCTCGCACTGGGAAGATTCACGCACGGCACGGCGCGACAAGCGGCCGCCGCGGCGCTATTTCGATCTGACCGCCGCCGGCGCCACAGCCCTCGCCGCGGGGCTCCAGCGCTACAAGAACCTCAAACCGGTGTCGCTTGCAGCCTGGCGGTTGGCATGAAACGAAATGCTCTCCTGCGCGTTTTGCTCGCTGTGATCGACGCCGCCCGCTGGCTCGCGCCACCGGCGCGCCGGCGCGAATTTCGGCGTCAATGGCGCGCCGACATCTGGCACGAATGGAACGGGCTCGAGCATCATCCGCGGGGCGTGACGGGGCCAGCGATGCTCGCCAGCCGCACCGCGGGCGCGGTGCAGCATGCCTTCTGGCTCCGGCGGATCGAACGGATCACGCAGGACCTGCGCTACGGCTGGCGCTCGTTGACGCGCAGCCCCGGCTTCACACTCGTTGCCGTCGCCACGCTCGCCGTCGGCATCGGCGCCAATACGACGATCTTCAGCTTGATGAACGCCGTGCTGCTCCGGCCGCTCGCGGCCCACGATCCCGAGCGTGTCGTGCGCATCGTCGCCTCGACCGGGACGGGCGCGGCGGGAGCGTCGGCGCGGCGCTTCTCCTTCCGCGACTTCGCCGACTACCGCGAGAGATCCACGACGATCGAGGATCTCTCGGGTGTCAACCTGGCGACGTTTCTGCTCGACGCGGACAACCGCACTGATCAACTGCTTGGCGAGATCGCTTCCGGCCGCTACTTCTCGCTCCTCGGCACGCGCGCCGTCCGCGGCCGGCTGCTGATCGACAGCGACGACGCTCCTGCAGCGCCGCCGGCTGCGGTGATCAGCGACCCGTTGTGGCGGCGGCGGTTTGGCGGCCAGCCCGTACTCGGTCGCACCGTCCTTCTGAATCGAGCCAGCTACACGATCGTCGGCGTCGCCGAGGCCTCGTTCGTCGGCAGCTTCATCGGTGCGCCAATCGACATCTGGATTCCCATCCGCAATTCCGGGCAGATGCTCGGCGATCGCTGGGAGACGGATCGAACGCAGCGCACGCTGTCGTTGATCGGCCGTCTGCGCGACGGGGTCACGCGCGAACGGGCGCAGCAGGAACTGCAGGCCACGGCGACGGCCATCGCGCGCGAATTCACGCCGCAGCTCCATCCGACGATCGAGGTCCAGCCCGGCACACTGGTCGCCGGCAGCCAGCGCCGCCTCGCGACGATGTTTTTGTCGCTGCTGCTGGGTCTGGTCGCGCTCGTGCTCGTCATCGCTGCGGCGAACGTGGGCAACATGCTGCTCGCCCGCGTCATCGGCCGCCGCCGCGAGCTGGCGATCCGCGTGGCGCTTGGCGCGAGCGGCGGACAGCTGGCGCGGCTGCTGCTCGTGGAGAGCACCGCCATCGCCGCCGCTGGCGGAACGGGCGCGCTCCTGCTGTCGCTCTGGACCAGCAGGCTCTTCGCGAACATCAGCCCGCTTCCGACGCTGACCTTGCGGCTCGACCTTCGCCCCGACGCACGCGTTGTGCTGTTCACGGCGGTGGCCGCGATCGCGGCCGCCGCCATCCTCGGCGGCATCGCCATGCTGCAGACGGGATGGCGCGTCGTGGTGCCGGCGCTGAAGGAAGACGCCACCGGCAGCCACCCCGGCAGCCGGCCGCGTCGCGTGCGAGCCGGCCTCGCCGCGCTGCAAGTCACCGTGTCGCTGATCCTGCTCATCGGCGCGGCGTTGTTCCTCAGAAGCGTTCGCGGGGCCGCGCAGATCGATCTTGGCTTCGATCCTCGCGGTGTCGTCGCGATGGACATCGACGCGTCGCGCGGACGCAACAACGCCGAGAGCTTGCAGCTGTTTCGAGACGTGCTGCAGCGCCTGGCGGAACAACGGCCCACCGACATTGCGGCCGCGTCGACGCGCGCACCGCTCGACAGCTCGACGCCGATCGTCCGCGTCAGCGCCACGGACGTGGTGACGGACGCCGATTCCAGCTCGCCGTCGGCCAGCTTCCTCGTCGTCACGCCGCGATTTTTCGAGGTCGTGAAGACGTCCATCGTCAGCGGCCGTGGATTCACCGAGCGCGACGATGAACGCAGCCAGATGGCAGCGGTGGTGAACGAGGCGCTCGCGGCGCGCCTCTGGCCGGGCGAGACGGCGATTGGACGCCGCCTGTGGCTGGAAGCGGGCGCGTCGCCGGACCCATGCATCGTGGTCGGCATCGCGAAGGACAGCAAATACCTGACGCTCGGCGAGGAGCGGCGCGGGCATGTCTATCTGCCGTTCGCGCAGCATCCGCGGCGCGGCATGGCGCTGCTGGTTCGATCCGCCGACGCATCCGATCGCGTCGCCGCCGGTATGCAGGTGGCTCTACAAACCGTCGATCCGGATCTGCAAGGGTTCTTCACCAGAACACTGGAGGAACACGTCGCCGTCTCGCTGCTGCCCGTACGTCTTGCGGCCGGACTTACGACCGTGGTCGCAGCCCTCGCGCTGGGTCTCGCGATCGTCGGGCTGTACTCGCTCATCTCTTTCCTCGTCGCCGAGCGGACGCACGAAATTGGTCTGCGCATGGCGCTCGGCGCACGCGGCCGCGACGTGCTGCGGTTGGTCGTTGGATACGGCCTCAAGCTGGCCGGTGTGGGACTTCTGATCGGCATCCCGGCGGCGCTCACGGTATCCCGCTTCCTTGGCTCGCTGCTCTACGGCGTGAGCCCGACCGATCCGCTGATTTTCTCGCTGGCCGCCGCCGCGGTTCTGTCCGTGTCCGTGCTGGCGTGCTGCGTCCCCGCGCTTCGCGCCATGCGCGTGGATCCGTTGACGGCGCTCAAACAGCCCTGACATCCGCGGCCATCGTGTTGGCGTGGGGTCCGGCTTCAGCCGGACCTACGGCAGGGCGTTCCTGTAAGTCCGCCAAGGCACGTTTCGCTAGGGTCGCGTCGTTATACTCTCCGGCTGAAATGAAAATACTCAATCGGCTGTTTGCGCTTGGCGTGTTGTTGTCGGTGTTGACGCCTCGAGTACTGCTGGCTCAACGCGAGCTGAGTTGGGACGCGCTCGACGTGGACGCGAAGCTGGACGCCGACGGCGTGCTCGACGTCGCGGAGCGCCACACGATGGTATTCAGCGGCGACTGGAACGGCGGCGAACGTGTGTTCAACATTCGCCCGCGGCAGACACTGCAGCTGATCAGCGTCGAACGGATCGATCCGGCGACCGGCGCCGCGCAGCCGCTGCAGTCGACGATCGTCGTGCCGAACAATGTCGACGAGTTCGTGCTGAGCGACGGACGGACGCTGCGCTGGCGCAGCCGACTGCCGTCGGACCCGCCGTTCTCGAACACGCGACTGATCTATGTGCTGCGCTACAGACTCTCGGGAATCCTGCTGAAGGACGCGGAGCAGTACAAGATCGATCACGATTTCGCGTTCCCCGATCGCGTTGGAGACATCACGCGCTTCTCCCTGAATCTCTCGCTCGATCCCGTGTGGCAACCGTTGAGCGAAGCACGGGAGCGCTACACCGCCGGCCCGATCAAGCCGGGACGAAGTTTCGTGCTGACGATTCCGCTGCGCTACTCGGGAGCCGGGGCGCCGGCCTTCCTCGATACGAGCCGCCCGCCCGAAGTCGTGCAGGCGGTCGCGGCGATCCTCGGCGTGTTCGCGCTCGGCGTCGGGGTGTTCTTCGTGCGTGAGAGTGCGCTCGGCCGATTTGCACCCCTGTCCACGTCCGGCATCGACGCGACGTGGATCGAGCAGCACATCGTGGCGCACCCGGCCGAAGTCGTGGGCGCCGCCTGGGATGGCAGCATCGGCGCGCCAGAGGTCGTGGCGCTCATCGCCCGGATGACCGGGGAAGGAAAGCTCGCCAGCAATGCGCGCGATTCGGGCTCGATGACGCTTCGGCTTCTGGTCGATCGCGAAAAGCTCGACGGGTACGAACGGGCGCTCGTCGACGGGTTGTTTTTCGACGGCCGCACGGAGACGAGCACGGCGGCCGTCCAGCAACACTACAAAGGCAAGGGCTTCGATCCCGGACAGGCGATTTCGCCCGACTTGAACACGCGTGTGCAGGCGATCCTGCCGCCCGGGGAGAAGCGCGTCTCGTGGATACCGACTGCAGCGCTGTTTCTTGCGGGAGCCGGCCTGCTCGCGTGGACGGCATACGCGGCCACGGATGAGGGCTTGCGCGCGGGTCCGTTCGTCATGGTCTTCGTTCTTTTGTTCGGCGGCATCCTGTTGCAGATTCCCGGCTGGCTGTTCCGCGCGCGAATGGACCGCGGCGTGACCGCCGCCGCGGTATCCATGATTCCCGCGCTGCTCGTAAGCGCGGCCGCCGCCGCGTTCCTGTGGATCATCGTCGGCTCCGGCCGGCTCGAGCTCCCGTGGACGCTGGTCGGCGGGATTGCCGCGTGGGTGATTTGCATCTCGAACGCGTCGATAACGGCTTGAAGTCGCGGCAGAATCGCGACGCGATTGCCTTCCGCAAGCGGCTCACCGCGGGACAACGGTATTTCGAGACGGAACTGGAGAAACCGGACCCCGCCCTGCGCGACAGCTGGTATCCGTGGCTGCTCGCGTTCGGATTGGGAAAAGAGGTCGACGCGTGGTCGACGCGGAGCGGCAGCCCGTCGAGACGATCGTCGACGTGGAGCAGAAGCACGAGTTCCTCGTCGAGCACGAGCTCGTCCTCCAGCTCCTCCAGCGGTTCGGGTTGGAGCGGCGGCGGCGGACTATCCGGCGGCGCGGGAGCGAGCGCGACCTGGGCAGCGGCGGCCGGCGGCATGGCAGCAGGTGTCGCGGCGCCGAGTTCGAGGAGCTCCGGTGGCGGCAGCTCGAGCAGCAGCAGTTCGTCGGGCGGCGGCGGTGGCGGCGGCTGGTAGGCTACACGTTCACGGCTTGCTGCGCGCGTTCCGCAGCGTGCGCCATCGTCGCGTGAGCACGAAGGCGGCGATCATCGCCATCGCGATCACCGGCGCCATCAGCACCAAACGGCTGATGAACGCGGGCCCCGGCTTCAGGACCGATCCAACAGCCTCCCGGCTGCCGGCGTTCGGCGCGTTCCTGCGAATAATGGCGGCGAGGCGCTCGACGCCGCGCACGATCCCGCCCTGGTAATCCCCCCGTCCAAACTGCGGAAGCATATCGTCGCGCATGACGTTTCCGGCGAGTCCGTCGGGCAGGACTCCCTCGAGCCCGTACCCGACTTCGATCCGCATGTTGCGTTCGGTGGGCGCCACGAGCAGGAGCACACCGTTGTCGCGTCCCTTCTGTCCGATTCCCCATTCCTTGAACAGCTTGTTCGCGTACTCTTCGACGCTCATGCCGTCGAGCGTCGTCACCGTGGCGACCGCGATCTCCGCGGTCGTTTCCTTCTCGACGGCGTCGATGAGCGTCGTCAGCGACGCTTTCGTCGGTCCGTCCAGCAGCCCGGCAAAGTCGTTGACCGGGCCGGTGGGCTTGGGAAAATCGGCGGCCACGAGGGCGGCGCCGAGCGTCGTCGTCAGGATCAGCGCGAGGAGCGTTTTCCTAGACAACGGCCACCTGTCCGCCGCCCTGTCGGGCAAGCGCGACCGTGACGGCGGCGCCGACGAGCAGCTTCAACATTTCGAGCGACGTGTAAGCGGCGTGGAACATCCAGAAACGCGACATCCCTGGCGGCGCCGGATCGCGCGGGACGAAGTCCAGGCTGCGTCCGAGCGTGACGATCGACGGCGTGAGATACAGCAGCATGGCGATCACGATCGCGAGCATGCTGATGACGCCCCACGCGGCGGGTCCAAACGGAACCGCCCTCCCTCGCGCGATTAACCACAACACGACGGCACCCATCACGATCTGGGCGACGTTCCACGCCTGGAAGTACAGGCGATTGAGCTCGGACGACAGGTAGCGCAGAAAATCGCGGCTCTCGGTCGCGCCCAGGCGATCCGCGACCGCCGCAAACTCCGGATTGGTACGAGCCGCGAGCAGCCGATCGATCGTGTAGAAGTTCTGCGTGGCGACCACCGACACGCAGATCGTGCCGGCCATCCATGCGCCGAGCAGCACGAGGGCCCACTGACGCCTGGCGGGCGTCATGCGGCGAGCCTCCTGGCCACCGCGGTGAACACGTCGACAAAGCGCGCGATGGCGCTGACGTCGACGGCGTCCGGTCCTTTGTCCGCGGGATTGTGGAACAGCGCGTTGCGACCAATCACCGACACATAGCGGCCGCCGCCGCGATGCACCGCTTCGGCTTCCCCGCCGGGGACGGTGCCGCGAGGCACGCGACGGTCGATGCGCAGCCCCGCCGCTTGCATCGCTTCGGCCTGTATCGCCTCGAACCCATCGTCTGACGCCTGGACCGTGTTGCCGGGCTCCTGGGCCGCGCCGATGTTGGCGCCGAAGTGCATCCAGCCGACACTGCGCGACACGATGCCGGGCCGGCGATTGATGAACACATTGATGCCAAGGTGACCGAGCTCATGGCCGCTCGATGCGACAAACATGATGTCGCGCACGGGACGTGGCGTCCTGAGCTCGCGCATCAACTCGAGCCAGCACGCGATGCCGCCGCCGCGCTCGCTCGCGCACGTCCACCAGCCGCTGCGCGGCGTCATGACGATCAGCGGCGGAAGCGATCGGTCCGTGCCGGCGAGTTCGGTGACGACGTTCAACGCCTGCGAGGTGGTCCGCTTGACCTGCGCGTGCACGAGGACCTCCGCCCCCTGCTTCGCGCACTCGTCGAGAAACGTGGACTCCTCGCTGGACACCTGCACAACCGGGGGGCCGAACGGCTGCTCGAACGCGTCCGCGTTGCTCGGGCACAGCCCGGGCCGGCCGCCGCGGGTGACGCAGACGATGGCGCGATGCCGGTTGGCGCGGCGTGCGGCAGCCAGCGGACCGGCGCCCGCGGTGTTCGGCGCAATCTGCGTCAGGCCGATGGCAGCGCCGCTGTCGAGAGCGCCCAGGCGGCCACCGATACCCGCCGCGTCGGTGAACGAGCCGTCGAACAGCGGCACGCCGTCGATGCGGCGGCCCCGCGCGACGACCGCGGCGTCGACGAGATCCACGCGGTCGATGGAGAAGGATTCGCGTGCCGGCGTCAGACCGGACTGCTCCACCTCGCGACACAGCCAGTCGGCCGACAGCCGATCGACGTCGGTCGCGGTGCGATGAAACCCCTGGCGCTCGTAGGCCTGGATGATGCCGCGAACCCTCTCCTCTCGTGCGACATCTGCCGGCACGGCCACCCAGGCAGCCGCGTGCATCGTCGTCAGCGCCAGCCACTCGCGGCGGGTTAGCAGTGGCCGCACAGCTTTAGTCACGCTCGTCCTGAGCCCTTCGACTCGCTCAGGACCGGCCTGCCTGTGACGAGCTCGTGGTTCGACAAGCTCACCACGAGCGAATATCTGTGGTCGTATCGTGTTGTCTGCATCAGTACCGCACCAGCAGGCGTGCCGCATGTTCGATCTGCGCTTCGCTCGGCAGGTAGAACTCTTCGAGCGGCGGCGAATACGGGACGGGCGTATCGAGCGCGCCGATGATGCGGACGGGGGCGTCGAGGAATTCGAAGGCTTCTTCCGACACGATGGCCGCGAGGCTTTCGCCGATGCCGCCGGTGCGCGAATCCTCGTGAATGATCAGGACGCGATGGCAGTGTCGCGCGAGGGTGAGGAGCGCCTCGCGATCGAGCGGCACCAGGCTTCGCAGATCGAGCACGCTTGCCTCGATGCCGTCCGCTGCGAGCTTCTCGGCCACGCGCATGCCGACGTGCACGAACGCGCCGTACGACACGATCGCGAGATCGTCGCCCGATCGCCGGAGCGCGGCTTTGCCGATCGGAATAGGCGCGGGCGCCTCGTCGGCGAGCGCCTGCTTGACGCGCGGATCGCGATAGAGCGCGATGTGCTCGTAGTAGAGCACCGGATCGAGGTCGGCGACCGCCGACGCCATCAGCGCGCGGGCGTCGTGCGGCGTCGAAGGAACGACGATCTTCAACCCGGCTGTGCGGTAGAACCACGGCTCGGTGTTCTGAGAATGAAACGGACCGGCGTGACGCAAGCCGCCGAACGGCATGCGCACGACCATCGGCACGTCGCCGCCCCATCGATACCGGATCTTGGCCGCGTTGTTCACGAGCTGATTGAAGCCGGTCGCGACGAAGTCGTTGAACTGGATCTCGCCGATCGGACGCTGACCGGCAAGCGCCGCTCCCACGCAGACGCCGAGAATCGCCCCCTCCGCGAGCGGCGAGTTGATGATGCGATCGCCGAACTCCTTCAGCAGCGGCCGCAGCAGCAGAAACGCGTTGCCGTACGAGCCGCCGACATCCTGCCCGTACACGAACACGCGCGGGTCGGCGCGCAACGCGTCGCCCACGCCGAGCATGACGGCGTCGAGCAACGTGCGGCCCTTCGCGTCGAATGGTGGTGCTTCTTCGATGTAGGTCCGGCTGAAGCCGGACCCCACGTACCAAGGGGATTTGTGCGCGGGGCTCGCGCCTCCTTCGTCCGGAGCGTTCTCTTCCGTTCCGTACGTGGGGTCCGGCTTTAGCCGGACCTCGGGATCCAGAACCTCGATGTGTTTCCGCGGCTTCTCGTTCGCGAACACACCGATGCCCGCCTGCTCTGGCTTGGGCCACGGCGCGTCGACGACCGCCCGCGCCTGTTCCTCGACGATGGCCTCGGCTTCGCGCTTGAAGCGGTCGAGATCGCCGGCGCCGATGATGCCCTCCTTCTCGAGCCGCGCCGCGTACTGCGCGATTGGATCGCGCGCGGCCCAATATTCATACTGCGCGCGATCCGCGTAGCCCTGCTCGGTGAGCGTCGCGTACTCCCACGACGGCTGCGGATCGCGACCCAGGTACAACATGTCGTCGTGATGCGCGTGCCCGCACATGCGCATCGACACCGTTTCGATGAGCGTCGGTCCCTGCCCCGCGCGCGCGCGTTCGGCGGCCCACGTGAAGGCTGCGGCGATGGCGTCCGGATCGGTGCCGTCGACGGTCACGCCGGGAACGCCGTAGCCGATCGCCTTGTCCGCGAACACGCGAACGGCCGACTGATCGGCGAGCGGCGTCGACAGCGCGGTTTGGTTGTTCTGGAGACAAAAGATCGCCGGCAGCTTGCGCGCGGCGCACAAGTTGATCGCTTCGTGCCACTCGCCGAGCGACGATCCGCCTTCGCCGATGAACGAGAGCGCGACGCGGCCGGATCCTTCGCGGCCGAACGCCATCGCCATGCCGGCGATGGTCAGCGTCGCGGTCGTGAGCGGCGCGGCCGGCGGCAGAATGCCCCACTCGAAATCGCCGATGTGCAGGTCCTTGCCTTCGAGCGGCGCGCCGACCTTTCCCATCTGCGCGTTGAGGACCATCCGCACCGTCTCCGGCTGCGGTCGCATCGCAAGCGTCGCGCCCAGGTCGCGAATGACGGGGCCGATGACGTCGCCCTGCCAGCGGCCGTCGGCGCTGCGATAGCGAGAACCGCGGCGCAGGCGAATGGCCGCCGCGTAGATCGCCTCCTGCCCCAACGAGCGGAACCCTTTGCCTTGAAAGGCAGTGTTCCCGTATCGCACTTCGCCGGAGATGAAGAACGACTTCAAACGGTTGTCGGTCGCGCGCGTCAGCACCATGCCGCGCAGGATCTCGACGCGCTCGTCACGGGTCAGCGACGCCTCGATCGCGGCGCGACGGAGAAACCCGTCGGCGTCGTCGAGCAGCGCCGTCACTGCCTGGCCGATGCGCGTTTCAGGAGAGGTGCGCGGCGTCGTGTCGCCGAGTCCCGGCGGGATTTCGCGCTGCTCCAGGCGTCGCCCGAGCTCGCGCCGGAAAGCCGGCCGGAGCGCGTCGATGGCCGCTTCACCGCCGGGCTCGGCGCTGTGAGTCACCGCCTCGAACACGTCGAGCGCGTCGGCGAGCGCGAACGGATGCCGCTCGGCGACGAACGCGCCAAACCGGCTTGCGAGGCCGGTCAGCTTCTGTAACTCTGCAGGCTTCACGTCGTCTTCAGTCTAAATGCAACCACGAAAACACGAAGGCACGAAGAAGAAAAGCCTTTTAGGTTTCGTGGCTTCGGGGTTGCATTTGTTCTATTACGTCAATCGAATAGCGCCTGATCGGCTCACGCGGATGCGCATCCCACTTTCGAGCGATGCGAAATCGGTCGCCTCGAGAGCGACGACGGGAAATGACTTCCCGTACATCACATCCGCCACGATCGACGCCAGCGCGAAAAACGAATCAACCCCCGTTGTCAGGATCGCGGCCGGCGCCGTTCCGGCGCGCACCGCCTCGAGCAGCACCGCCGTCGTCGTCGAGGACCCCTTGCTGAACGGCACGGCTAGAATGCTGCCCGCCGCGCGCACGCCGACCAGCGGATGATGCGCGTCGATGATCGTTCCCGTGTGGAAATCGTACCCGCCCCAGAACGACAGCGCCTCGCTCGTGACGAGCGCGAGGCCGTCGGCCTCACCGGCCACGATGGCCCGGCCCGCGATTACGCGCTCCGCCATATCGAGTCGTCGCGGACGACGTGGCCGTCGATCGCCGAGCGGACGCAGTCCGCGAGGCTGCCGAAGGTGACGCGTGTGCTCAGCAGGCTCGGCGCGTAGTACGCGTACTTGGCCGAGTTTGTCATCAGCGTCTTGATCTCGGGCGGAAGCATCGGCGACGTCAGGATGCACGTGTCGAGCGTTATCTGCGCGCCGAACTCTACGAGCGGCGCCAGCACGCCCGATTCCTCGGCGAGCTCGCGCATCAGGCGGCTCGAGGTCACCAGAAACTTGACGTCCGGGTGCCGGCGCCGGCCGGCGACGAGCGGCGCCAGCTGTTTGAACTCCTCGACCGAGAAGTGCGGGCTGCCCAGGATCACCATATCCAGCCGATTGCCTTCCGCAGTCGTCAGCTCGTCGCGTGCGGAGCGAAGATCGTCCATCGTCACGTCAACGGTCGACTCGGGGGCGCGCTGTTGAAACGCGTCAGCGATCGTCGGCGCTTCCGGCGTGATCCCGACGAGATGAAACAGCGCAACGCGGCCGGAGGACGCGACGGCCGCCGCGAAAGCCTTCAAGTGATCTTCGGCCGGCCGGACGACGAGACCGTCGACGACGGGGATTCGCTCTTCGGCCAGCTTGCCGACGAGATGTCCGAAGACGGCGAAGAACTGATCGTCCTCTTGGACCGCGTTCGGCACACGGACGAGGCGAATCAGGAGTTGACCCGCGCGATGCTCGGTCAGGTGCAACCCGGCCGCAGGCGCCCGGCCGGTGATCGCGCAGCAGATGTCGAGGAGATCCGGATAGCGTTCCGTGCGCGCGCCGATCACCGAATTCGCGAACGCGATCGCGTTCGATTCGCCCCAGGCGATCTGCTGGCCGAACGTCGGCCGCATCTGCGTCTGGTACGGCGCGCACGTCCACGTCGGCACGGCCCCCATCCGCTCGTACGCGAGCATCTGGCGCGCCGCCTTGGCGGCCCATTCCGGCGACACTGCCCAATCTTTCCAGCCGCACTCGTCGACGCCGCTGACGTTCAGCGTGGTGGGCACGGCGACGCGCGCTCCAAGCGCCGACAACCGTTCGGCGAATTCGAGCGTGGCGTCGCCCAGGTACAAGGTGCTGTCGATGTGCGCCTGCGTGATGTCCATCAGCGACGCCGCGCCGTAGACCGGCGCCATGCGGACCAGGATCGACATCGCGAGCTGCGCGGCCGCGCCGCGTTCGCCGTTCAACATCGCCTGATCGCCGTCAGTAAGTTGGAGCATTTCGCGAGATAGAAAAGGGATGTGGCGACCACCCAGGATCAGCTGTAACTATAATCCCGCCATGCGAAAGACATCGTTCGCGCTCGTAGTCGTGATCTCTTCAGCAGTCGTGGGGTCCGGCTTCTTGACCGCCGAAGCCTTGGCGGAGGCGGTCAGCCGGACCTTTGCGCAGCGCTCCCGAGACGAGGCGACCGCGGCGGTCACGATTCTCAAGCCCGCACGCGTGTTCGACGGCGACACGATGCACGAAGGGTGGGCGGTTCGCGTCAAGGGCGACCGCATCGACGCGGTCGGCGCCGAGGCTGCGGCCGGCGCCGCCGGCGCGCGGACCATCGACTTGCCGGGCACGACGTTGACACCGGGTCTCGTCGAAGGCCATTCACACGTGCTGCTCCATGCGTACAGCGAAACGTCGTGGAACGATCAGGTCTCGCGCGAGGGGCTGGGACTGCGTGTGGCGCGCGCGACCAATCATCTGCGCTCGACGCTCATGGCCGGCTTCACGACCGTTCGTGATCTCGGGACCGAAGGCGCGCAGTACGCGGACGTCGAGCTGAAGCAGGCCGTCAATCAGGGGATCATTCCTGGCCCGCGCATGCTCGTGTCCACGAAGGCGATCGTCGCGACCGGCAGCTACCAGCCGAAGACATTCGTGCTGCAGTGGACGATTCCACAGGGCGCCGAGGAAGCCGACGGCATCGACAGCCTCACGCGCGTCGTGCGCGATCAGATCGGCAAAGGTGCGGACTGGATCAAGCTGTACGGCGACTATCGCTGGGGGCCGCAGCCCGGCTCACATCCAACGTTCTCGATCGACGAGCTGAAGCTGGCCGTCGAAACGGCGAAGAGTGCGGCCGTGCCGATCGCAGTGCATGCGAACACGGCAGAGGGCATGCGGCGCGCGGCGCTCGCCGGAGTCGCGACGATCGAGCACGGCGGCGAGGGCACGCCGGAGGTGTTCAAGCTGATGGCGGAACATCAAGTGGCGTGGTGTCCCACGCTCACCGCCGGCGCCGGACCGTGGCCGCCGGCCGGTGGCCTCGAGACTCCGGCCGTCGTCCGCAAGCGCGCCGCGCTCAAGGCCGCGCTCGACGCTGGTGTGACCATCATCAACGGCAGCGACGTCGGCACGTTCCCGCACGGCGATAACTCCCGCGAGCTCGACGCCATGGTCGCGCTCGGCATGTCCCCGACCGCAGCCCTCAAGAGCGCCACCTCGATCGCGGGCAAGGTCCTGCGCATGGAGTCGCAAATCGGTCAGGTGAAGCCCGGCCTGTTCGCGGATCTCGTAGCGTTCGACGGCGATCCGACGAAGGACATCGCCGCTCTCAAGCGCGTGCGGTTCGTGATGAAGGGTGGGACCGTGTACAAGCCGTAGGGGCCGACCCATGTGTCGGCCCAAGGCGGACACCCTTCGACTCGCTCGTCCTGAGCTTGTCGAAGGACGAGCTCGCTCAGGACAAGCGCGGGTCCGCCGCTACGCGTGAGCAACGCCCGGGCGCCGGCTTCCGTCCAACGTGCCATGTTCATCGCACGCATCGCCGACGATGTTCGTCTCGCCGTCCGTCGGCTCCGCCAACGGCCGGGTTTCACCGCGGTCGCGGTGCTGACGCTGGCGCTCGGGCTGGGCGCCAACATCACCATCTTCACCCTCGTCCGCGCGACGATGCTGCAGACACTCCCGGTGGCCAACCCGGACGAGCTCGTCCGTCTCGGCGACAACGACAACTGCTGCGTGAACAACGGCCTGCAGGACGACTACTCGTTGTTCTCGCTTATCTCCTACAGGCACCTGCGCGACAACTTGCCGCAGCTCGCATCGCTGGCCGCCTTCCAGGCCATGCCGCAGCAGGTCGGCATCCGCCGGGTCGGCACGATCGTCAGCGAGACGCTGCCCTCGCAGTACGTCTCCGGCAACTACTTCACCATGTTTGGCGTGCCGCCGGCCGCCGGCCGCCTCCTCGATTCCACCGACGATCGCGCCGGCGCCGAACCGGTTTTCGTCATGAGCTACGCGATGTGGGACAAACGCTTCGCGCGCGACCCGTCCAGCGTCGGCGCGTCGTTTCTCATCGGCGGCAAACCGGTGACGCTCGTCGGCGTCGCGTCGGCGGAATTTTTCGGCGACACGATTCGCCCCGATCCGCCTGGCATCTGGCTGCCGCTCGGCCAGGAGCCGTACGTCCGGGGCGCGGCGTCGATTGTGGGGCGTCCCGATCAGGACTGGCTGTACGCCATCGGGCGCCTGACGCCCGGCGCCACACCCGCATCCATCGAAGCGCGCGCCACGACCGAGCTGCAGAACTGGCTGACCGCCCAAACGTTCCTCAACGAGGATTATCGCAAGCGGATAAGCGGGCAGCATGTGCGGGTCGTCCCCGCCGCCGGCGGCGTGAGCATTCTGAAGTACACCTACGCGCAGCCGCTGGCGATGTTGTTCGCCACGTCGGCGCTGGTGTTGTTGATCGCCGCGGCGAATCTGGCGAACCTGCTGCTGGCGCGCACCGAACCGAGCCAGGTCGCCATTCAAACCGCGTTGGGCGCGTCGGTCGGGCGGCTCATTCGCCAGGCGCTCACCGAAGGGGTCCTGCTGGCGGGTCTCGGCGCGGCGATCGGTCTGCTCGTCGCCGGCTTCGCGACGCGGGCGGCGGTGTCGCTGACGTTCGCGCAGACCGAGTATCTGCCGCTCGATCTGCGGCCGAGCGCATCTGTCGTGTCGTTCGCCATCGGCCTCGCGATCGCGACGGGCATGCTCTTCTCTGCCGTTCCGGCGTGGGCCACGGCGCGCGCGCATCCGATCGCGGCGCTGCGTGGCGCGGGACGCGGCGGCGAGCAGCGCTCGTTCGTACCGCGGCGCTCGCTCGTGATCGCGCAGGTGGCGCTGTCGCTCGTGCTGCTGGCGGGCGCCGGCCTGCTGACCGAGAGCCTGAAACGGCTCGAGCAGCAGCCGCTCGGGTTCAGAGCCGAAGGCCGCATCGTGGCACGCACGCGGCCGACCGCGCCGACGAGCGACCTCGATCGGCTCGCGGTCTACTACGACCGTCTCCAGCAGCGTCTCAGTCGGATCCCGGGCGTGCAGAACGCGACCTACTCGCTCTACAGCCCGATGGAAGGGAACAACTGGTCGTCGAGCATCAGCATCCAGGGCCGGGCGCCGCAACGCAACGACGGCTCGTCGTGGAATCGCGTCGGACCGCGGTACTTCGAGACGCTGGGGACGCGGCTCCTGCGCGGGCGAGGCGTCGAGGAGCGCGATTCCCGCAATGCGCCGCGGGTGGCGGTAGTCAACGAGGCGTTCTTCAAACGGTACTTCCCCGACACCGATCCGATCGGACAGCGGCTCGGCCTCGGCGGCGTCGAGCGCTCGGGCGATTTCGAGATCGTCGGCGTTTCAGAGGACGTGAAATACACCACGGCAGAGCGGCCGACGCGGCCGATGATTTTCTTTCCGATGCTGCAGGGCGTCGAGCTCGAGGATGCCACCGCTCGGAGTGTCCAGCTGCGATCGATGGCGATCGGTGCGATCGAGGTGCATCTCTCGTCGGCCGGGGCCAGCGTCGAGCCACAGCTCCGTCAGGCGATCGCCGAAGTCGATCCGGATCTGGCGATCGTCCGCGTGCTGCCGATGGCGACGCAAATCGCTCTCAACTTTCGCGTGAACCGGCTGATGGCGCGCCTCACCGGCGCCTACGGTCTGCTCGCGCTCGCGGTCGCCGCGCTCGGGCTGTACGGCGTCACGGCGTACAGCGTGGCGCGCCGCACGCGCGAGATCGGCGTCCGCATGGCGCTCGGCGCCAACCGGACGCGCGTACTGATCGACGTGGTGCGCGGCGCGCTGGCGCAGACAAGCCTGGGCTTGCTCATCGGGCTGCCCGTCGCGGCGCTGTCTTCGGCGGCGATCGCGAGCCTGTTGTACGGCGTCAAGCCGCGCGATCCCGTGGTCTTCGCCCAGGCCGCCGCCGTGCTCGTCGTGAGCGCGGCGCTGGCGGCGATCCTGCCGGCGCGCCGGGCCGCGTCCATCGATCCGGCGCGGGCGCTGCGATCCGAGTAAAACCACACCTGATGTTCACTTGGACGTCTAGTGCAAATGCAACCACGAAAACACGAAAACACGAAGAAGAACACTTTGAATGGTTTTCTTCGTGCCTTCGTGGCTTCGTGGTTGCGTTTGTTCTAATCGCGACGCGGTCGTAAGCAGCGAGCCATCGCCCCGAAATTGCTAATCGGCCTCGCGATTGAGTGTATACCGCATGATCGCGGCATGCGTGCCGCCCCTGGCGCGCTCCAGGCCGTAGATGTCTCCGCTCGGACCCGCGAACTCGGACTGCACGCGCGCGATGTCGGCGCGATCCTCGTCCGTGAGCGCGAGCCCGCACGCCGACACGATGTCCGCGAGATGCCGCGCGTGGCGCGCCCCGACGATCACGCCTGAGACTCCCGGCCGATCGAGCACCCACCGAATCGCGACTGCGCCGATCCCGACCGAATGACGCGCCGCCACCGCGTCGAGGCACGCCAGCATCTGCTGGAAACGGTCCCATCCGCCCAGTTCCTCGATGATCAGCCGGTACTTCACGAGCGAGCGGTTTTCGAGCGGTGGAGCGAGGTCGGCGGACCGCAGGTAGCGGCGCGACAAGAAGCCGCCGGCCAGTGCCCCGTAGCACAGGAGACCGATCTGGTGCTGCGCGCACAGATCGGTCATGCCGCCGGCCGGTCGCCGATCGAGCACCGAGTACTGGACCTGGTGTGCGGCAATCGGCACGCCGGCGCCGAGGATCTCCTCGGTCCGCCGCCGGTCGAAGTTGGTCAGACCGATCGCCCGAATCTTGCCCGCACGGCGCAGCTCGTCGAGCCAGCCGGCGGCCTCGACGTAGCCCGGCACGTCGTAGTCCCACCAGTGCAGCTGCACGAGATCGAGACGCTCGACGCCGAGACGCGCAAGCGACCGGTCGACACCGCGTGTCACGTCCGCCTTGGAGTGGGTCGGCAACCGATCGAGATCCGGCACGTACTTGGTGTGGACTTGCACCTGCCGTCGATCGCCGCGCTCGCGCTCCCGCGCGAGCCATTCACCGATCAACGCTTCGACGCCTGTGTAGATATCAGCGCAGTCGAATGTCGTGACGCCTGCGTCGACGAACCGATCCATGTCGGCCAATGCGTCGGCACGATCGATCGCGCCGTGGCCGCCCGCCAGCTGCCACCCGCCCTTCAGCAGACGCGCGATCGCGTAGCCGGGAGCGATCGATACGCGGGGAACTCTGGAACCCATCCATCAGTCCGGCAGCAGCGGTACGGCAGTGACATCGCGATGCCGGAACGTTCGCGTGCCGATGCGCGTGATCCGGAATCGCGCGCCGCAGTTGGGGTCCGGACATGCGACGTCGGTGTCGGTCGTCATCCAGTCGTGCGGATCGGTGACGCGCTGCTTAGCGGGCAGGATCGGCAGGAGCGCCGCGAGCGCGTACATCGAAAACGCCTGGCCGGGCGGAAGCGTCACGTTCTCACCGCGCACTTCCAGCCAGTCGCCGGCGCGATGCCCACAGACCATCGGCCGATCCGTCGCGATCACTTCGACGCGCAGATCGAACAGCTCGAACTCGTCGTCACGCTCGATCACGACGCCTCCTTGCCGCAGCTGCTAGTGTGGCGCGTCTGACGCTTCGATACATGTCCCGCTCGTGGTGAGCTTGTCGAACCACGAGCAAAAGCGCTCGTCCTTCGACAGGCTCAGGACGAGCGGGTGTACTAGACCGTTGGACGCACGACACTAGCGGCCCGTACTATAGCGTCCACCGTGGCGCTCGTTGTAATCCTGCTGGGTTCGCTGGTCGCGAGCGGCCTGCTGCTCGCCAGCCGTTGGAGGTCGGCGGCACGCGCCGCTTCCTTTTCCTCCTCCTCGGCCGGCACGGCGCTGCCGACCGTTCCTCAGCTGCTCATCGGGTTCGGCACCAATTTCTTCGACACGCTCGGTATCGGATCGTTTGCGACGACGACGGCCTTGTTTCGACTCTTCGGTCTCGTGCCGGACGAGCTGATTCCGGGAACGCTGATGGTCGGCCATACGCTCCCGGTCGTGACGCAGGCGCTGTTCTTCATCACCGTCGTCCGCGTGGATCCCTGGCAGCTGACGATGTTGATTGCGACGTGCGTGGCGGGCGCCTGGATCGGCGCAGGCGTTGTCGCATCGCTCCCGCGGCGCGCGGTGCAGCTGGGAATGGGATCCGCACTGGCGGTCGCCGCCGCGTTCATGCTGATCGGTCTGGCCGGCTGGCTGCCGGCAGGCGGCGCCGCGTTCGCGTTGACGCCGCGGGCGTTCGTCGTCGCGCTCCCGCTCAATTTCCTGTTCGGGATGCTGCTGAATCTTGGCATCGGCAATTACGCCCCGAGTCTGGTGCTGTTCAGCCTGCTCGGGATGGACCCGCGCGCCGCGTTTCCGATCATGATGGGATCGGGCGCGTTCGCCGCGTCGGCCGCCGGCGTCCGGTTCGTCAGCGCGGGCCGCCTCCATTGGCGCGCGGCGCTGGGGCTCACGCTCGGTGGGATTCCCGGCGTGATCGTCGCCGCCTGGCTGGTCCGGTCGCTCCCGCTCGGAGTGCTGCGCTGGCTCGTCGTGGTCGTCGTCGCCTATGCATCGGCGACGCTGCTGAGAGCCGGGCTGAAGGAGACTGGGCCAGCGTCTCACGCGCGGCAGGAGCCGACGTATGATTCGGCGACCCCTTGAGCACAGACGCCACGCGGACCTCGCCGGCCGCCCTCGGCTCTCCTGACATTGCGCACAGCCGGACCGGCGGACGTTTCGTCGCCGGCACTGTTCTCGCGAACCGCTACCGCATCGTCAGCCTGCTCGGCATCGGCGGGATGGGCGAAGTCTACAAGGCCGACGACCTGAAGCTCGATCAGCCGGTGGCGCTGAAGTTCCTGCCGGAGACGCTTGCCATGTCTCCGAGCGCGCTGGCGCGGTTTCATGCCGAAGCGCGCATCGCGCGGCAGGTCTCGCATCCGAACGTCTGCCGCGTCCATGACATCGGCGACATCGACGGACTCCAGTTCCTCACGATGGAGTTCATCGATGGAGAGGATCTGGCGTCGCTGCTGCGTCGCATCGGGCGGCTGCCTGCGGACAAGGCGCTCGAGATCGCGCGGCAGTTGTGCGCGGGCGTGGCCGCCGCGCACGACGCGGGCGTGCTGCATCGCGATCTGAAGCCGCACAACGTGATGATCGACGGCCGCGGCCGTGCGCGCGTCACCGATTTCGGCGTGGCCGCGATCGCGCGCGAGGTTCGTCAGGAACACGCCATCGCCGGCACGCCCGCCTACATGGCGCCCGGAACAGCTGCGCGGCGGACACGCGACCGTGCGCAGCGACGTCTACGCGCTGGGTCTCGTCCTGTACGAGCTGTTCACCGGAAAGCGCGCGATCCAGGCCAGCTCTCTCGCGGACGCGGAGAGACACCACTCGTCGGGATCGACGGTGACGACGCCTTCGGATCTCGTCCCCGACCTGGATCCGAATGTCGAGCGCGTGATCTTGCGATGTCTGGAGAGCGATCCGGCTGCACGTCCGGCGTCGGCGATTCAGGTCGCGGCTGCGCTGCCGGGCGGCGATCCGTTGCAGGCGGCGCTCGCCGCGGGCGAGACACCGTCGCCGGAGATGGTGGCGGCGGCGGGATCGCACGACGCCATGCGGCCGGCCGCCGCGCTTGCGCTGGCGGCCGCGACGATCACCGTTATCGTCTTCGTCGCACTCGTCGCCAGGCAATTCACCGTTGTCGGTCGCGTGTCGGATGTCGCCTCGCCTGAAGTGCTGGCGTTTCGTGCGCGAGAGATGCTCGCCGCGCTCGGCTATCCCGATCGCGGGCGCGATCGCGCCGCGGGGTTCGTGAGGGACGTGGCCTACCTCGACTGGGACCGCGCCAACCTGCCGCCGAACGGGCGCATGGAGCGGCTCGCGATCGGCCGCCCCGCCGCGCTCCAGTTCTGGTACCGCGAGAGCCCCGAGCCGCTATTCAGCCTGCTCGGGCTGGAACCGGCAGGCCCGCCAGTGATGCCGGCAATCTCGCCTGATAATCCGCCGGCCTGGCGGCGCGGCATGCGGCATCTCCGCCTCGACATGAAAGGCCGCCTCGTCGAGTTTGGCGCGGTTCCGCTGGAGGCGGATGCGACGAGCCCCGCAAGGATGGATTGGAACCTGCTGTTCAGCGCCGTGGGCCTGGCCCGCGATGCGTTGCAGCCCGCGACACCATCGTGGACACCGCCGGTCGCCAGCGACGATCGGATGGCATGGACCGGAGTATTTCCCGAGCAGCCGGAGCTGCCCCTGCGGCTCGAAGCCGCGGCGTATCGAGGGCGGCTCGTCTCGTTCCGCACCTTCGGTCCCTGGCCGGCGATACCGCAACGGCGCCCAGGCGCCACCGCGATCGGAGCCGTCACAATTTCTTCGATCCTTCTGTTCAGTGCGGTGCTGGCCTGGTTCAACGCGCGCACCGGCCGCGTGGACCGGCGCGGCGCGGTCCGGCTGGTCGTCCCGATCTTTTCGCTCGCGCTGGGAACATGGATCGTCAGCGCACACCACGTCGTGACGTGGGAGGCTTTGCAACAAGCCCGTCATGCCGTCAGCCAGGCGCTCATGTCCGCCGTGCTGGCCGGCATCTCCTATCTGGCCGTCGAACCGCACGTGCGCCGGCGCTGGCCAGCGGTCCTGGTCGCCTGGAGCCGCGTCTTCTCCGGCCGCTGGCGCGATCCCCTCGTCGGGCGGGACGTGCTCGCCGGTCTCGCCCTCGGCGCGGCTGCGGGACTGGTCGGCCTTTTCACGGGGTGGTTGGGATCGCGCACGATGGATGCGGATTCAGACCTCATCACCAGTGTGCTGTCCACACGCACGACGCTGGCCGCGCTCATGGCCATACCACTCGCGGCGCTCGCGTTCTCGCTCCTCCTGACTGTGCTGATGCTCGTCCTGCGAACGGTCGCTCGCAGCAACCTGCTCGCCGTCGCGTTGGTCATACTGCTGAGCGGCTCGTCCGCCGCCCCGGCCGGAGCGGCAGGCATGCTGGCAGCCGCGACGCTCGGTCTGCTCGCGACGACCTGCTTGATCCGCTTCGGACTCGTGGCGCTGGTCGCGTTCTTCCTACTCGGCGGCGTGTTCAACGTCCTGCGCGCCGCACTCGCGTGGAACGGCGGCGCCGGCACGCTCATCCTCGCGGCGATCGTCGCGCTGACGCTCGGCGCCGCCTACATTGCGATGGGTAGTCCGAAGCTGCCGCGCGCCATGAAGGGCGCGGCATAGAAGCGCGAGGTTCGCTGGTTCGAGGGTTCGAGGGTTCTGGGGTTCGAGGGTCGAACACCTACTTCGCGGAGACGCGTGCCTTCAGCTCGTCAATCCAGTTCACCACGACGTTCAATTGCTCCGGCTGCGACGCGACGGCGGAGCCGACGTTCTTGATCATCAGGAACCGCTTGCCGTCGGGCGCGACGTCAAAGCCGCCGCTGGTTCCGGCACCTGCTTCGAAAAGCTCCTCGGGCCGGCCCGCATGGAAGGTCGGGACGAGTTGCACATCGACGGCCATCATCCTCGGCCCGTCCCGATAAAAGAGCTGCCGGCCGTCGCGGCTCCATCGCGGGAACAAGCCACCCTGATCGGAAATTACAGTGGTGCCGCCAGGGCCGGGGTACGCGCTCACGTAAATCTCGGCACGGCCGGAGTCGTTCGAGCTGTAGGCCACCCATCGACCATTCGGAGAGAAAACCGCGTTCGCCTTCCGAAACCGTGACGTCGGGAACGGCCGAGCGACAGAGGATCGACCCGACAGCGGCACGACGAAAATCTCATTTGGGGCGGGCGCGGGCGTGAAGGGAATGCCGATGACACTCTCGCCATCAGGCTGAAGTAGCACGAATACTGGCCAATTCTGCACTTCTGACTTCTGACTTCAAACTTCAGGTTGCTGGCTTTTGTCGCGGTAGGGACGCCGGTCAACCCGACGCCCCCCGCACAGATCCTGTACGTGCAGGATTGCTGCATACGGCTCCTACCTTGGATGCATGGCGTCAAACCGCACGTTCGGATGTGGATGCAGGATCTTGGCGCTCGGAATCCAGCAATCTACCAACCGCCAGAACCGATCCCACGACATCTGGTGCCGCTGACTCCGTCGTCGGAGTGCGCGGTACCACCGCCAGATGACCTGAGCCCGAAAGCTGTTCAGACTATCCATGTTGCCGGGAACCGCGTGATAGTTGAAGTAGCCCTGTACAACGGACCTCAACCACCTCCCGACGTCGACGACCGGCGCGTGCCAGCGTCGCCGAAGCTCCTCCTTCAGCTCTGCGAGCTTGGCGGAGAGGCGTTTGCGGTGGTCTTGCGTTTGACGATGAATCGGCCGGCCTTCCGGGTCGTCCCACACAGGTGCGTGAAGCCCAGAAAGTCGAACGTCTCCGGCTTGTTCTCGCCGCGCTGCTTTCGGTTGACGGCTGCGTGGCGCCCGAATTCAATCAGGCGCGTCTTGTCCGGGTGAAGTTCCAGCCCGAACGCACGCAGGCGGTCCCGCCACTCGGGGAGGAACCGCTCGGCGTCGGTGCGATGCTCGAAACCCAGCACAATGTCGTCGGCGTATCGAATGACGATCATGTCACCCGTTGCCTGACGTTTGCGCCAGCGTTGGACCCAGAGATCGAAGACGTAGTGCAGGTAGATATTCGCCAGAAGCGGTGACGCCACGCCCCGAACGCAAAAGGTAACTTTCAGTTCGAACGTGTCGTCGTGGGATGGCGGTCGCGGCCAGTGCTTGATTTGCGCCGCAAGTAGTACTATGTTTATGTCACGTGGCGCGAGCGACGAAGGCGGACAAGGCGCGCCTGTTGAATGTGGCGTATCGCCTGCTGGGTCGGCAGATCTCGGTCGCCGACGCCGCACGGCATCTCGCCGAGACCCGTGCCCTGTCGCGTCGGCAAGCGTACCGGTACCTTCAGCAAGCCGCGGCACTACGTGCTCCCGTTCCCGCGGTGGCGCCGACGGTCGCCATCACCTTGAAGCTTCCGGTGCACACCGTACGCGCGCTACGCGTGCAGGCTCGGCGCCGTGGGCTCACGATCGGGCAGATCGTCACCGAGGCGCTCGCCGCATTGCTCGGCAGCGTACGCCGCCGACGTGGCTGAGCGGCGCGCCCGTCGCGGCACGCTGGAGGTTCAGCTCGAATATGCGTTCGATCGGCTCCGGGGCGACAAGCTCGCCCACGCGTACGAGTTGTTGGTGCCGGCTCGAGCCCGCCCGCTCGAGGCGTCTGTAAGGGAGCGTGTGCATGCGCACGGCCGCGATTTACGCGCGGGTGTCGTCGGAACAACAGCGGGAGGCACACACGATTGCGAGCCAGACGGCGGCGTTGATCGAGTGGGCGAGGACGCTCGATCTCGAGGTGCCGACGGCCTGGATCGTCGAAGACGAGGGCTATAGCGGCGCCACGCTCGAACGGCCCGGTCTGGAGCGGGTGCGCGATCTGGCGGCCGAAGGACAGATCCAGGCCGTCCTCGTCTACAGTCCCGATCGCTTGAGTCGCAAGTATGCCTATCAGATCCTGCTGATCGAAGAGCTCGCGCGGCACGGCGTCGAGACCCGCTTTCTGAACGCGCCGCAGGGCGCGACGGCCGAGGATCAGCTCCTCGTGCAATTTCAGGGGATGATCGCCGAGTACGAACGCGCGCAAATTCTCGAGCGCTCGCGGCGCGGGAAACGGCACCGGGCTCGGGCAGGAGAAATCAGCGTGCTGAGCGGCGCGCCCTACGGCTATCGCTATATCCGGAAGAGTGATGAGGCGCCCGCCTCCTATGTCGTGATCGAAACCGAGGCGCGCGTGGTGCAGCAAGTCTATGAGTCCTACACTGTGGCGGGCTGGAGCATCGGGGCGATCACCCGCTGGCTCAATGAGCACGGCGTGGCGACGCGGAAGCCCGGCACCCGGTGGGAGCGCTCGATGGTCTGGGCGATGCTGCGCAACCCGGCGTATCGAGGCATGGCCTGCTTCGGCAAAACCCGTGTGGCCACGCGGCAACGCGTGACGCGGGCGCTCCGGCTGCGCGGCGGCGTGGCGAGTCGCGACAGCGCCAGCCATGAACGACCGCGCGAGGACTGGATCGAGATTCCGGTCCCGGCCCTCATCGAGGAGCCGACCTTTGCCCGCGCGCAAGAATTGCTGCACGAGAACAAAGTCCGGTCGCGGCGCCGCACGATTGCACCGAGCCTGGTGCAGGGTCTGGTGAGCTGCCGCCGCTGCGGCTACGCGCTCTCGCGCACGTCGACCCGTTCGAGTGCGCGCCTGATCCACTACTATCGCTGCATCGGATCTGACGCCTGGCGGCACCTCGGCGGCCCGCGCTGCGACAACCGACCCGTGCGACAGGATCTCTTGGATCAGCTCGTCTGGACCGAGGTCATTCGGCTGCTCGAGGATCCGGCTCTGATTCAACACGAACTCGATCGGCGACTCGCTGCCGCGCGCGCCGCCGACCCCACGAAACAGCGCGAAGAGACGGTGCAGCGCGAACTGGTGCGCGTGGGCAAGAGCATCGAGCGGGTACTCACCGCCTATCAGGAAGACCTCCTGTCGCTCGAGCAGCTGCGCGAGCGGATGCCGTCGCTGCGTCAGCGCGAGCAGGCGCTGCGCGCCGAGCTGCAATCGATCGCCGATCAGACGCGCGAGCGGACGATGTATCTGCGCCTCGCGGAAACACTCTCTGCGTTTCTTTCCAGGTTGCGGACGGCGGCGGATACGCTGGACATCTTGGAGCGGCAACGCCTCGTGCGCCTGCTCATCAAGGAGGTGCTCGTCGGCGATGACACGATCGTGATTCGCCACTGCATCCCCGTTCCATCGGCACCGCCGGACGGGAATGGTTCTCCGCCGCCGATCCGCTCCGATGAACCCGGTGTCGACCGAAGTTACCTTTTGCGTTCGGGGCGTGGCCACCGCACCCTGCGGGGTACCGACCTCTGTCTTCGACCAGATGCCGTCCTCCGATACCCCGGCTCTGAGCCACTTTCGGATCAGGCGGAGTACGCGGCGGTCGGCGACCCGGTGCTCAACAACCTTGACCATCCATCCGTGATCGATCGACCCGAAGAAGTCACGAATGTCTGCGTCGAGCACCCAGTTCACCCGCTTCCGCATGATCCCCACCCAGAGCGCGTCCAGCGCCTGGTGCTGACTGCGCCCGGGACGGAACCCATACGAGAACCCCATGAAGTCCTGTTCATAAATCTGGTTCAGGACCATGACCACGGCGTGCTGAACGATCTTGTCCTCCAGGGCGGCAATGCCCAGAGGACGCGGCCGTCCATCGGCCTTGGGGATGTAGGCTCTCTTGGAAGGCTGCGCACGATACGTCCCGATGTGCACACGGCTGTGTAGCTCCCGCAGCCGCGCGTCGAGTTCCGTCTCGTATTCCTTCCACGTCACGGCGTCCACGCCAGGCGCAGCGTCCCGCTTGAGCGCGTGGAAACTGTCCCAGAGCAGCGCCACCGTCGCATGGTGAAGAAGCGCGGTGAACTGTATCCGTTTGTCCTTGCGTGCGACTTCCCGCACACCAAGCAAGCCGCTCGTCGCGCGAATCCGGCTCTGTGTCCGGAGCGCGGTCGTTTGCTCGATGTTCTCCGTGGTCGGTCGCCTTCCCTCCACGCCCTCCGCGAGCGGATGTCCGCCGTTGTTCGGGCGCTTCGTTGGTAGTATGCGACCGTCCGACTCCCCACCGACGTGCATGTCAGGCGTGCGGCTCATAGCCTTCCCTGACCAACCCACATCCGACCGACGACCGCGGGTGTCGATGGGGTCTCCCGGTTCTCGCGCGTGGAGTTTCCATGCATGCGCGGGGTCTCAGACTGCGCGGAGTCGGGCAGAGACTCGCGATAACGCCCCTGTCCATATGGCCTTCCGCCTTGCTGAACGACGTTGGCACTCCGGTCGCGATTATTTCGCAGCTCAATACCCGGCCTACATGTGCCCCTGTCAACGCTTCGATGGCAACCTCGCGGTTGGCCATGCATGACTCGGGGTCAGGATGGATCGCTACTCCCTTCCTGTGGTCGGGTAGAACAATGGCGCGGACCGGGCTTCGAATGATGCCGACGTTTCCATCGTCCTCCCTGAAATTCCGTACGGCGGGTTTTCCCCAGTACGGCTTCAAGGCCGGTATGTCAGACGGCGCCTTCCCGTTCGGCGCCTGGCCATCGCGTCGAGCGGTTTGCCTCCGTCCTTCGTGTTCCCCGCTTGCCTCGTCGAACTCCCCGTTCTGTGCCGGGGGACGTGGCGCGCCAGAGCACCTCCGTTCGAGCGGCATCTGCCGCTCTACCCCAGGGGCCCTCGCTCCAGTCCGGGTTCTGCTGTCCCGGTCCATCAACGCTTACTCGGCCCCATCCGACCCACTCGTAGGCACATCCCGACTTCGCCGCGTGGCGGCTTATACGAGATGCCTTCGCTGTGCGTCATCGTCTAGGCGACCCACGAGTGGTTCCGTGCTTTCGTTGTGCATTCCTGCTCGGCATGCCGCCCTCTATGACCGCGGGGAGTCCATCGGTTGCTCGTGCTCAGTTCCTTCGCCGATGACACGGGCCTTCGCCAAGAGTCAAGTGGCTCGGCACTCCCGAGTGTCCCGTCATCCGCTTCAGACGGGTGAATGCTTTCGCGGCTTCACCGGTTCGCTGTTGCTGCGGCCTGTCGAGTTGCTCGCCCTCCCGGCGGATCCGACCGAGCAAGCTGCCCGGCCAACGAGGACTTTTACTCCCGAGCTTTCGACGGATCGATCGCCCTTTCCGTCGTCGGGTATGACTACGGTGGCAACTGAGCGAGTTCCACCGGCGGGACTTTCACCCGCTGGAACGCCAACTAGCATCGCTGCACTGACTCTTGCATTCACGACTCCACGCCGGTTTATCCCGGCGCACTCAGCAACCTGTTAGTGTCCTGACCGCGTGGTTCGCGAGGGGAGAGAAGATCGAAGAATCTGTCGTGGCGCAGGGCTTGGCGCCGCGCTACCACTCGGTAAGGTTGAACACCCTGTTTTTGCCAAGCCGCTTCGCTTCGTACATCGCCGCGTCGGCCGCGCGCATCAGTGCGACCCTGCTCACTAGGCCTCCGTCTATCGTCGGATCGACGGTGGCGACACCCACGGATCCGCTCAACGGCCACGGTCCGCCGCGCTCGGGTAACAGGGCCCGAATCCGCTCGGCAAGCGAGAGCGCGTCGGCCTTCGAGGTGTTCGGCGCGAGGACCGCGAATTCGTCCCCACCCCATCGCGCGCCTAGATCGGTGCCGCGCAGCTGCGAATGGATGACATCCGCAAGACTCCGAATCGCCTCGTCGCCGGCGCGATGGCCGTACCGGTCGTTGATGGTCTTGAGGCCATCCAGATCCAGCAGAAGCAGAGAGAGCGGCTCACGGTAGCGCCGCAGCCGCGCGAGCTCGGCATCGAGACGTTCGTACAGGCCACGAGCATTCGTGAGTCCTGTTAGAGGGTCGGTTTCGGACAGGTCAGCGAGCTGGTCCGCCTGATTTCCCAGGGTGAAGCCGAACAGCGCCAGCACAATAGCCGTTGAGGTCCCCACGTAGAGGTAGTCGGGAAGATTGCCGGCGACTTCGCGGAGTGCTCCGCGCAGTGAGACCGCACGTCGTGGGGGCGCGCGTCGGCCGAGGCGCAGCGCACACAATCCCATCGGCGCTCCCACCGACAGGAGCGCGCCGGCACAGGCGTACGCGGCCCGACGTCGCATCGTGAAGCCCTGCTTCCGTTGACGTGTGCCTGCGAAACCAGTGCCGATCACCGTGGCCCGGCTGTCGACTGGGACGGGCTCCCGATCGCTCAGTAATTCAGCCAGTAGGCGAGCTTGACGAGCACGACGTTCTGCGCGGGCGTGCTGAAGATGCGGCCGAAATCGCGGCTGAAGCGCACGTCCCCGTACTCCTGGCTGGCATCGCGCGTCTGCTGCCAGACGACGAAGAGCGTCGATCCAGGTTTGTATTCCCACCGCAGCACGTTCGTGGTCCGAAACGACTTGTAGTTGAAGTCCGGATTGCTGCTGTCGTACCTGTAGGGCGCGTAGCGATCGGCGTACAAGGATGCGCGGCCGTCGGCGAGCTGCTTGAACCCGCGATAGTCGCCACCCGACACGAACGGCTGGCCGTACAGCTGCAGCGACAGGTTTGGCGTCATCGTGTAGTTCAAACGGCCGGTCACCGCGAACGTCGTCTGGTTGATGTTCGCGAACACGTAGTGGCTCGTGGCATCCGCGTCGGTCACGAGCTCCACCCATTGGTGATCTGACACCGATCGATTGACGCTGAGGCCGCCCGAAACCGTCAGCGCCGATATCGGGCGGACCGTCACCTCGAGCTCGTGACCGCGGAACCACGACCCTTCGCCGTCGCGCCCGGCGCCGTTGAACATGTTCAGCGACACCGGCTTGCGATTGTCGGTGTTCAGCCACGACCAGAAATTGTTGAAGCCGTTGGTGAGGACGAGCGGACCGCCGCGGGTGAGGCGATCGTCGAGCGTCCGCCAGTTGAACCCGATGCCGCCGCCGGCCGACCAGTTGTTCTTGAAATTGAGGTTGCCGTTGACGTTCCCGGCATTGACCAGGACGTCGCCGTCGGTGTTCCACATCGCGAACTGGTTGAAGTTGATGTTCCGGCTGCGGAAGAACTTCGTCGGCACGTCGCTGCGCAGCTGGAACCAGTTGGCCATCCAGCGCTCGTCCGCGCGGCGCAGGAACCCGATCTCGTTCATGTCGAACCCGGGCGATTTGTAGCCGACGTTGAAGTTGAACCGGGTCCGCTGGCCGCCGAACTTGTTGACGCCGATGCGCGCGCTCGTGCCGTTCAACGAGGTGCGCGTTGGATCGAAGTCCAGATTCTGCGAATCGGGGCGCTGCAGGTAATGGCGGCTGTTCTCCTGGACGCGCTTGATCGCTTCCGCGTCGCCGTGCATGCGGCTCGCCGCCCAGTAGCCGGTTACGCCGAAGCGCTTCTTGAAGCGCAGGTCGAAGTCGAGGCCGCCGGTGAACCCGCCGTCCGGCAGGAACCGCAGGGTGTCCGGCAGCCGCCTGGTCACGCCGGTGATCATGAAACCGATCGCGGACTGGTTCGCGAATTCCCGGCGCGCGCGCGCGACGGAATAGTTCGTCAGCGGCTCGACCGGCCGGTTGTAGCGGTCGAGCCCGTTCAGCACCTTGCCGGATTCTTCCTCCGTGACCGCATGCATCGCGCCGATCGAAAACTTGCCGATACGGCCGGTCAACTTCGCCGCGCCGAGAATGGTCGACTGCACCGGCGCGTCGGTGTACACGCCGTCGTCCGACGGAAGCGTCTCGAGCCCTTGCGGCGATCGACCCACACGCCGGGTGTAGAACATCTGGCACGGACCGTTCGGGCACTCGGCGTCGAACCGGAAATTGCCGGAGCCCTCGACGAAGAACGGACGCCGCTCGGAGAAGAACGTCTCGAACGCCGACAGATTCACGACTGCGGGGTCGGCTTCCACCTGGCCGAAGTCCGGATTGATCGTCGTCGTCAGCGTGAGGCCAGGCGTCAGCGCGTATTTCATGTCCATGCCGATTTCGCCTGACGGCGCAGACGCCTTGATGAGCGGGTTGCCGTCGGTCGGCCGGCGGGTGACGTCCGCAACCACGTACGGCAGAATTTCGAGACGCTTCGGCGACGCCGCCATCGACAGCCCGCCGAGATCGCCGAAGGACGACACGTAGCCGGTTGCGCTGCGCGCGAGGAGCGGCCACGTGGACGTTTCGTTCAGACGGCCGATCTGGCGCGCCACCGCGAAGCCGAACGTGCTCGAAGCGGTCGGGTTGAAGCGCAGCTGTGAGAAAGGAATCCGAAACTCCGCGGTCCAGCCTTCCTCGTCGGTCGCGACCTTCACATCCCACACCGCGTCCCAGCTGTCGTCGCGGTTGTTGTCGTTGTACCAGTAGCGATCCTGCTTGACGCCGACCGGGTTGACCGCGAACTCGTACGCGGTTCGCCGATCGTGATACGAGTCGATCAGGACGCGAATCCAGTCCGACGGCGACTCGGCGTCGCGTCGCGTGAGATAGCCGGTGACGCGCGACGCTTCGGTGTCGAACGCGCGCACCTTCACATAGAGCGTGGTCGCGTCGTAGGCCACGCGAAATTCCGTGCGCTGGCTGGGCTGGCCGCCTTCTTCCGGCTCCCGCTGCACGAACGCGTCGACGGCCGTCGAGAGCTGCCAGAGGTCTTCGCTCAGCTCGCCGTTCACGCGCATCGCGGTCTGCTCGGTGGGCACGGCCACTGCGTCAACGCGCGGCGCGTCCGCTGAGACAGCAGACAGTGCGGCGGCAAAGACGAGACCCGACAGCATTTAACTGGCCTACTTAGACGACGTGCTCAAGGCGATGGTTGGTGGGTCGAATTGCAGGATGGCAGGAACGCAGGATTCTAGGATTGCCAATTCTGCAATTCTGAAACGCTGCCATCTCGCAATTCCGATGCTATCGTACGCCGATGGCGTTTCGGACATTGATCTCCACCTCGGCGCTGGCTCTGCAACTCGGCGACGACAACGTCGCGGTCGTGGACTGCCGGTTTCAGCTTGCTGACGGGGCGTGGGGCGAACACGAATACTTATCGGCGCATATCCCCCGTGCGGTTTACTCACACCTCGACCGCGATCTGTCGGGTCCCAAAACTGGGACGAACGGACGGCATCCGCTACCTGATGCAATTGCCGTTGTAGACACCTTCAGCCGGCTGGGCATTGCCGACGGGGTTCAGGTCGTCGCGTACGACCAGGACAACGGGGGGTTCGCGAGCCGGCTGTGGTGGATGCTGCGCTGGCTCGGACACGACGCGGTTGCGGTGCTCGACGGTGGGTTTGCGAAATGGATGGCGGAGGGGCGCGACACTCGAGGCGGGATGGAATCGCGCAGCGCGCGGACGTTCACGCCCGCAGTACGTCCCGACATGGTGGTCGACGCCGCGCGGGTCGACGCGTTGCGCGCGGACAAGGCGTGGCGGCTCGTGGACGCGCGAGCGCCGGAGCGCTTCCGCGGCGAGGTCGAGCCGATCGATCGAGTGGCCGGTCACATTCCCGGCGCCGCGAATCACAGCCATCAGACCAACCTGACGGACGACGGATCGTTCCGATCGCCTGAGGATCTGCGCGCGCACATGCGCGGAGCTCTGGGCGACTCGTCACCCGACCATGTCGTCTGCTACTGCGGTTCTGGCGTCACGGCCTGCCAGAACCTGCTGGCGCTCGAGCACGCGGGACTCACGGGCGCGAAGCTGTACGCCGGATCGTGGAGCGAATGGTCGAGCGATCCGAATCGACCGGTGGAATTGGGTAATCGAGTAATCGAGTAATCGGGTAATTGAATTGCTGGATTTATGGCCAATCTGGCCATCGATTACCCGATTATCCAATTACCCGATTACCCGATTGCCAGATTGCGGAGCACCGCCGCCGCCTCTTCAACGATTCTCTTCACGACCTCTGCCGCCGACGGCAGATCGTGGATGACGCCGACGCTCTGCCCGGCGTAGAGCGGAAAGTAGTCCGGCTTGTTCGTGCGCGCGGCCTCTGTCCACATCTCATGCTCCAGCGCGGCCTGCAACAACCCCGGTAACACCGGCGCCTTCGATTCGTCGTAGCGCTGCTGAAATTCGTTGCGCAAGACGCGCGCCGGGAGTCCCGTGAACGCGCGCGTGACGGCGGTGGCATCGGCGGCCGACCGAAGAATCGCCTGCTTCCAGAACTCGGGGGCCATCGACTCGCGCGTCGCCACGAACCGCGTGCCGAGCAGGACGCCGGCGGCGCCGAGCGCGCGAGCGGCGACGAGACCGCGACCGTCGGCGATACCTCCGGCCGCCACGACCGGGACGCGGACGGCGTCGACCACCTCCGGCACGAGCGCCAACGTGCCGACGTCGGCCGGAGCGTTCGCGCGCCACGTCGATCGATGACCGCCGGCCTCCGCGCCCTGCGCGACGATGACGTCGACGCCAAGGGCGTCAGCGGACCGCGCATCCTCGACGTTGGCGACCATGACCATCACGTACACGTTGTGCGCGTGACAGCGATCGACGAGGTCGCCCGGCGGCAAGCCGAGACCAACGCTCCACACCGGGACGCGTTCCTCGACCACGACGTCGATCGCCGCCGGCACCAGATCCGGTCTCGGCGGCGGCCGATCGTCCGACTCGGCGAGGCCCACGGTCCGCCGCGCCGGGTTCAGCGCGGCATTCACGGCGGCCACGTCCGTGGCCGGCAAACGCGAGGGATCGACCGGCCGAACGACGTCTGGATGCAGCCAGAGATTGACGCCGAACGGCGCGTCGGTCAGCTCGCGCACCCGCCGGATCTGCGCCCGCAATTCGTGGGGCTCGAGGTTCAATCCCGCGAGAATGCCCAGCGCGCCGGCCCGCGAGACTTCCGCGGCCAGCTCGGGTCCCGCGATGCGGCCCATCCCCGATTGCACGATCGGATGCCGGATCTTCAGAAGACGTGCCAGCGATGACATACTCCCCCATTATGAATCTGCCAGCGCACACGCCTGTGCTCACCGACAAACTCCCCAGGCCCGTTGGACCCTATTCGCCGGGGATGGCCTTCGACCGATTGATTTTCGTGTCCGGTCAGGGCGCGACGGATCCCGCGACCGGCCGGCTCGCGGGCACCGACATCGAACGGCAAACCGAGCAATGCCTCAAGAACCTGAAGGCCATTCTCGAAGCGGCGGGATCCGGTCTGCCGTACGTGCTGCGCTGCGGTGTCTTCCTCATCGACATGCGCGAGTTCATCCGCATGAATTCGGTCTACGGCCGCATGTTCGGCGGGCACCGCCCCGCGCGCACGACAGTGCAGGTCGCGGGCTTGCCGGGCGACGGGCTGCGCGTCGAGATCGACGCCATCGCCTATCGTCCCGACTGAAATCTGAAATCCGAAATCTGAAATCAATCTGAACTCTGAACTCTGAACTCTGAAATGTCAGAGTTCTGGTCCACCGTTCGCGAATCGCTGGCCGGCTCGCATCGCGAATCACCGACGGCCCGATCGGCCGCGCGATCCTGCTGCTCGCGATCCCGATGGTCCTCGAGCTGCTGCTCGAGTCGGTCTTCGCCGTGGTCGATGTGCTCTTCGTGGCGCGCCTCTGCCCGGACGCGGTCGCGACCGTCGGCATCACCGAATCGATGCTCACCCTGATCTTCGTGCTGCTGCCGGCGTGGGGGCTGGCCAACGCCGCGGCGACGCTCGTCGGCCAGAACCTGGGGGCGCGTCAGCCTGAACGAGCCGAAGCCTCGGTGTGGTTGGCCTGCCTGTCCTGGCACATCAGGGCGGAATGGGGCCGGACGGAATCTTCTGGGCCATTGCGATCGCGTTCTCGGCGATGTCGGTCATCGGCGTGGTGCTCTTCCGGCGCGGACGGTGGAAAACCGCCCGCGTCTAGATCTGAGCGGGCACTCTAGGGTGCTTTTCCACTCGAAGCACGCTAAGGCGGTGTCAGTAAATAAGTCCTTGTACTGGCCGATCGCCAGGTGGTACGGTGCGGCATGCAGATGGCCACCCTGCGTGCCAAGTACGGCGCGCTGGTGCCGGTATTCACGGAGCGGTCCCGCCGCGTCTGGGCTGCCACAGAAGCGCAGGCGATCGGCTACGGTGGCATCGCGTTGGTGGCGCGGGCCACGGGGATGGCCGAGTCGACGATCCAGCGCGGGCTGCGCGATCTGCAGGTGCGTCACCCGCTGCCGCCGTCGCGCAGCCGACTCGCGGGTGGCGGACGCAAGCGGGCGACCGCCACCGATCCAACCCTCCTGCAGGACTTGGATGCGTTGGTGGAGCCGACGGCGCCCGGCGATCCGGAGTCGCCGCTTCGCTGGACGAGCCGGAGCGTGCGGACGTTGGCCGTGGCGCTGGACGGGCTGGGCCATCACGTCAGTCACACCGTGGTCGCGGAGTTGCTGCACGCGCTCGGCTACAGCCTCCAAGGCAACGTCAAGACCCGCGAGGGCCGCCAGCATCCCGATCGCGACGCGCAATTCCGCTACATCGCCCAGGTGGTTCGCCGGTGGCAACGACGCCGGCAGCCGACGATTTCGGTCGACACGAAGAAGAAGGAGCTGGTCGGCGACTTCAAGAATGGCGGGCAGGAGTGGCGCCCGGCGAAGACGCCCCAGCGGGTCCGCGTCCACGATTTCGTGATCCCCGCCACCGCGACGCAGGGCGGGAAAGCGATTCCGTACGGCGTCTACGATCTGCAGCGCGATGAAGGGTGGGTGAGCGTGGGCATCGATCACGACACGGCGAGCTTCGCGGTCCAGGCGATCCGTCGCTGGTGGCGTGTCATGGGGCGGCCGGTGTACCGGCACGCGCAGTCGCTGCTGATCACCGCGGATGCCGGCGGGAGTAACGGCGCCCGCCTCCGGCTCTGGAAATGGGAACTGCAGCGGCTGGCGACTCGCACCGGGCTCACCATCACGGTGTGCCATTTTCCGCCGGGCACGAGCAAGTGGAACAAGATCGAGCATCGCCTGTTCTCACACATCGCCATGAACTGGCGAGGGACACCCCTCGTGAACCTCGCCACGATCGTGAGCCTGATTGGCGCGACGCACAGCCGATCGGGGCTGCGCGTCCGATCCGAGCTGGATCGCGGCCACTATCCCAGCGGCGTCGCGGTGTCGGAGGCCCAGATGAACAGGGTGCGCCTCGAACGGCATCGCTTCCACGGTGACTGGAATTACACGATTCACCCGACTCCGACACGGTGACATCGAGTACTTGTTTCCTGACGGCTCCTAAGGTGCTTGGCGTGTAAAGCACTCTAGGGATTTGTCTCCCCACGTATAATCCGCGAATGGCCAAATTCCGCTACTTACTCATCGCCATCGTCACCGCCGTTCTTGCCATCCCGACTGGCGCAGTATCGGTCCCGATCAGGGCGCAGAAGGGGATGGTCGCGTCGCAGAACGAGATCGCGTCCCGCATCGGCGCTGACGTGATCAAAGAGGGCGGAACGGCCGTCGATGCGGCCGTCGCCACCGCGTTCGCGCTCGCGGTCGTCCATCCAACCGCCGGCAACATCGGCGGCGGCGGCTTCATCGTGTATCGCCCCGCGAAGGGCGATCCGGTGGCGTACGACTTCCGCGAGATGGCGCCAGCCAAGGCGTCGCCGACGATGTTCATGAAAGACGGGAAATACAGTTCCGAACTGCATCACAACAGCTATCTGTCGGTCGGCGTGCCGGGCACGGTCGCCGGTCTGCACATGGCGTGGAAAGAGCAGGGAAAGCTTCCCTGGAAGCGCCTGGTCGATCCGGCCGTCGCGTTGGCGCGCGACGGGTTCATGGTGACCGAAGGGCTGGCACGATCGCTCAAGAACGTGCTCGACGACATGCAGAAGTATCCGGCGTCGGTCGCGCAGTTCTCGAAGAACGGTGTGCCGTACCAGGCGGGCGAGACGTTGAAGCAGCCGGATCTGGCGCGGACGCTCGACCGCATCGCAACCCAGGGGCCGGCCGGCTTCTACCAGGGGGAGACCGCGCTCGCGGTCGAAAAGGAAATGCTCGCGCACGGGGGATTGATCACGCGCGAAGACATGAAGAACTACGCCGCCAAGAAGCGCGTGCCGGTCAAAGGCACGTATCGCGGACACGACGTGATTTCGATGCCGCCGATCAGTTCCGGCGGGGTGGCGCTCATTCAGATGCTGAACATCCTCGAAGGGTACGAGTTGGCGAAGATGGGCATGGGATCCGCCGATGGCGTGCACGTGATGGCCGAGGCGATGAAGCGCGCGTACGCGGACCGGGCGCGCTACATGGGCGACCCGGAGTTCAACAAAGACATTCCCGTTGTGCGCCTGACGTCGAAAGACTATGCGACGGAGTTGCGCAAGACGATCGATCCGGCTCGCGCGTCGAAGTCGTCGCCGACGACGTTCGAATGGTCACACGAGAGCGACGAAACGACGCACCTCTCGGTCGTCGACGCCGATCGCAACGCGGTGGCGATGACCTACACGCTCGAGCAGGGATACGGCGTGAAGATCGTCGTGCCCGGCGCTGGCTTCCTGCTCAACAACGAGATGGGCGATTTCAACGCAGGCCCCGAACTGACCAACGCCGACGGGTTGATCGGCACCAAGCCCAATCTCGCGGAGCCGGGCAAACGGATGCTGTCCAGCATGACGCCGACAATCCTCGCGAAGGGCGGCCAGTTGTTCATGGTCACCGGCAGTCCGGGTGGACGGACGATCATCAACACCGCACTCGAGACGATCGTGGACGTCGTGGACTTCGGCATGAACGCGCAGGAGGCCGTTGACGCGCCGCGATTCCACCATCAGTGGCTGCCCGATCGCATCGACTACGAAAGACACGGCTTCTCGCCGGATACGGCGAAAGAGCTCGAGCGCCGCGGTCACACGCTGCGCGTGGGGCGCGGGTCGCAGGGCTCGGCTCAGGTGATTGTGTACAACGCCGCGGAGGACATGCTCGAGGGTGGAACCGATCGGCGGTCGTCGGATGGCGCCGCCGTCGGCGTGATCGGACGTCCGAGTCCGAAGCCGACGACAGCGCAGCGGTAGGGACGATGTCCTTCGTTCTTGGTCCTTGGTTCTTGGTCCGTTCTTGGTCCTTGGTCCGTCCTTGGTCCCTGGTCCTTGGGGCGCACCAAGAACCGAGGACTTAGGACGGACGAAGGACCAAGCACCAAGGACGAAGGACGACGCCCTGCGCCTGTTTCAGTGCACGTACTGCGGGAGGGTGGCGACGATCGGCGGCCGCGTCGTCGTGCGCCACTCGGCTTCGAGAATTGCGTACAACACCTGATCGACCTGCTCCCCATTCCGCAGGAACGACTTCCGCAGGATCGCTTCCTTGACGGCGCCCAGCTTCCGCAGTGCGCCGTTGCCGCGCCCGTTCTGAACGGACGCGCGCGCTTCGAGGCGGGAGACGCCGACCGTCTCGAACACGAAGTCGAGCATCAGCTCGGCGCCTTCCCGGAACACGCCTGATCCCCAGAACGGCGACCCGATCGCGAATCCCCACTCCGCCGTGCGGAAATCCGCATCCATCTGGCGGAGCTGGAAGATCCCGATCGCCGTGTCGTAGCCACGGATCGTCACGGCGTAGCAGGCGTACGTGCCGGCGCGGCGCTCGCGCAGCGTCCAGGCAATGAAACGCTCGAATCCGTCGACCGTGGTCGGTGGCGGCGAGATGAAGCGCGCGACCTCGTCGGCGCCCAGCATCGCGAACAGCGACGCCGCATCGGACGTGCGCAGCTCACGCAGCACGACCCGGGCGCCGCGCAGCACCGGCAGCGTGCGCTGCCAGTCGCTCGTCACCACGTCTTCGGTGGTCGCCGGCGCGACGAATTGCAGGTCGAGCTCCGCTCGGTATGGCATCTTTTCCATGACTAGCGTCCTCCGCGAGGTAGCGGGACAAGGTCTCCGAATTCCAGTTGAAGGCTTGGGAGTGGTTGATTCGCGGTGTCCGGGAACAGCACCGGGGTGACGGCGCTGGTGCCCCACACGATGTTGTCGCCGCCCGACGTGCCCCACACGATGTTGTCGCCGCCGGCGGTGCCCCAGACGATGTTGTCGCCCTTCTGGGCCGTGCCCCACACGATGTTGTCGCCGCCCGACGTGCCCCAGACGATGTTGTCGCAGTCGCCGCGGCCGCAGCTCGTACCCCACACGATGTTGTCGCCGCCCGCGGTGCCCCAGACGATGTTGTCGCCCTTACCCGACGTTCCCCACACGATGTTGTCGCCCTTGTCCGCCGTTCCCCACACGATGTTGTCGCCCTTGTGCGTCGTTCCCCACACGATGTTGTCGCCCTTGTGCGTCGTTCCCCACACGATGTTGTCGCCCTTGTCCGCCGTTCCCCACACGATGTTGTCGCCCTTGCCGGCCGTTCCCCACACGATGTTGTCGCAGCCGCCCTTCCCGCATCGCGTGCCCCAGACGATGTTGTCGCCGCCCGAGAGCCGCGTCATCGCCGTGCCCCACACGATGTTGTTGGCCCACGCGTTCGAGTCGGGATTGATGACGCCGCCGGTCAGCAGCCGATTCCCCCAGAAGACTTGCTGGCTCCACGTGTCCGGCACCTGCATGTCCGTGCCGGCGCTGCCGGTGTAGAACTGTGCCAGTCGAACTGCACCCAGCGTGTTCAGAAAACCCGCGCCCTGCCGCAGCGGGCTGTAGCCGGGATACAACTGCGCCGTGTACTGAAGAATCGCCTTGATGAGATTCGGCGTGAGCGTCGGATTCGCTTCGAGCATCAGCGCGACCGTGCCGGCGACGACCGGCGAGGCCATGCTCGTGCCCGTCAGCGCGAGATACGGCACGTACCCCAGCGGCACGGTGCCCGCGACAAGAAATTTCGACTGAGAGGTGTAGAACTCGCTCCCCGGAACCGCGAGCGAGGCCGTGCCCACACCAGGCGCAACCAGATCGGGCTTCGCCAGGAAATCGATCCACGTCGGGCCCGACGAGCTGAAGTTCGCCATCTCGTCGTCGGCGCGCGTCAAGGTGCCGAGCGTGCTGGAGGCGCCGACCGTGATTACCCACGGCGCGTTGGCGGGCGCCGTGATACCGCCCCACTGCAGCTGGCCTTCCACGTTCAGTCCGAAGTTGCCGGTTGCCGCGACAACGGCCACGCCCTTGTCCGCGATCGCCTTGGCCGCAACGGTGAGCGGATCGGTCCAGTAGGATTCACGGATCGCCGCGCCGATCGAGACGTTGACGACGCGGATGTTGTACGTCTTGGCGTTTGCGGCCACCCAATTCAGCGCGCGGATGAAGTTGCTGATCGTGCCCTGGCCGTTCTGGTCGAGCACCTTGAGCGAGACGAGCGCGGCCCCGGGCGCGATGCCGGCCTTCTCGCCGTCCGAGTCGCGGCCGTTGCCAAGGATGGTGCCGGCGACGTGGCTGCCGTGTCCGTTGTCGTCGTACGGCTGTGAGCGGCCGTTCACGAAGTCCACGAATTTCGTGACCCGTTGGTTGCCGTAGGGATAGCTGCCGTCGGCGCTGTTCGTCAGGTCGTCGTGCCACGTCGTCACGCCCGAGTCAATGACGGCGAGACCGATGCCGGCGCCGGTGTAGCCGAGCAAATCCTGAACGGCGCGTGCGCCGACGGTGACCGACGTTCGATAGTTGTGCGTGAAGATCGGCCGGTCGTCGTGCACGCGAAACACGTCGGGGTGCGCGGCGAGCTCTTTCAGCACGCCGTTCGGCACGTCGAGCACCTGACCGTTGATGATGTCGAGCGTGCCGGCGCGCGCGAACCGCGCGAATTGCGGCGGCAGTTCGGCGCCAGGCGCGAGCGTGACGATGACGCTGGAGACGAGCTGCGGGTTGCCGCCGGCGCGCAAGTTGACGACGTCGTCGAGCTTGTAGTTCTTGACGTGCGAGTTCGGACCGCCTGGCGCGCTCGATCCGGGCTGGGAGGGACCGGCGGTGGCGTTCGCGGCCAACGCGAACACCATTCCGCCCACGGCGAGGGCATTCCGGCTACCCCACACACCCCAGCGTGTGTGCAGACGAAACTTGTCAGAGATGCGCATAGGCCGGATGACATGGCAAAAGCACGGCCACCTCTTCCGTACGCTGGCAACAGACCCTAAATTACTGATTGGCGGGAAGTAATTCGTTCAGCCCGCTTTTGGCTGAGTTCGCCGGCGTGTGCCGTTTTGGATCACGTGGAATGGAAATACTCTAAAAACAACTAGTTCGCTTGGGAAAATGCCTGAAAAGTCGCAGCTGTCACGTTTTAGCACACGGATCACGGGAATTGAGCAGGACCAAAGTCCAGTGCTTCCTGAAGTCGCTTAGAGTCGTTTTAGAAACACGTCGACAACGTTGTGCGGGAACCGATTGTGGCTCGAAATGAAACGTGGACTTACAGATTCTGGCTACAAATTCGGGTGTCAGACGTGTCAGACAGCGGCGGGCTCGAAGGCGAGATTCGGCGTCAGCCACCGCACTACCTGGTCGATCGACAGACCCTTCCGCCGGGCGTAGCTGGCGACCTGATCCTCGCCGATGCGGCCGACCGTGAAGTATCGCGCCTGCGGGTGCCCGAAATACAGGCCGCTCACGCTCGCCGCGGGCAACATCGCGGCGTTCTCGGTGAGCGACATACCGATCCGCGATGCGCCCAGCAGGTCGAACAGCTTGAACTTCTCGCTGTGATCGGGACACGCGGGATAGCCGAACGCGGGGCGAATCCCGCGATGACGCTCCGCCAGCACGTCGTCCGTCGACGGCGCATCGTCGATGCCCCACTCCTTGCGCGCTGTCGCGTGCAGATACGCGGCGAACGCTTCGGCCAGTCGATCGGCGAGCGCCTTCACCAGAATCGCGCTGAAGTCGTCGCTGCTCGCGCTCGAAGCGGCGCGCGAGATCCTCGGCGCCCAGTCCGGCGGTCACCGCGAAGGCGCCGATGTAATCGTCGCGCGCCTCGCGCCGGCGCGACGAAGTCCGCGAGCGACAGATTCCGCTGACCGCTCGGCAATGCTTCCTGCTGACGAAGCATGTTGAAGCGGACCAGCTCGCCGGCGCGATCGCGGTCCGGCATACACGACGACGTCGTCGTCTTCGCTGGCCGCGGGCCAGAACCCGTAGACGCCCTGAGCCGTGAGCAGCTTGTCGCGAACGATGCGATCGAGCAGCAGTTGCGCGCTCGCGAACAGATCCTTCGCCGCACTGCCGTACTCCGGGTGATCGAGGATGGCAGGAAACCGGCCTTTCAGGTCCCAGGCGGCGAAGAAGAACGTCCAGTCGATGAACGGCACGATGTCCTCGAGCGGGACGCTCGTCAGCGTGCGAACACCCGTGAAGGACGGTCGTGGGCAGCGATTCGCTCGCCCAGTCGATCTGCAGCCGGTTCGCGCGCGCCGCCTCGTACGTGAGCAGCGGACGCTCTTTGCGCGCGCGGTGCTGATCGCGCAGACGCGTCTGCAGTCCGCGATTCTCTTCCTCGAACGCCGGGCGGCGCTCGTCGCTCAGCAGGCTCGACACGACATCCACGACGCGCGATGCGTCGAGCACGTGCACGGTGGTTCCGTCGTACTCGGGCGCAATCTTGACTGCCGTGTGCTGGCGGCTCGTGGTTGCGCCGCCGATCAGCAGCGGCACGTGAAATTGCGGCGCGTCATCTCCTTCGCAACGAACACCATCTCGTCGAGTGACGGCGTGATGAGCCCGCTCAGCCCGATCACGTCGGCGCGCTGGTCGATGGCGGTCTGCAGAATCTTGTCGGCCGGCACCATCACGCCGAGATCGACGACGTCGTAGCTGTTGCAGCCGAGCACGACGCCGACGATGTTCTTGCCGATGTCGTGGACGTCACCCTTGACCGTCGCCAGCACGATCTTGCCCTTTCCTTGCCGCCCCTCGTGGCCTTGCCGCCCCTCCTGCCCTTCCAGCCCTGCCAGCCTTTCCTTCTCCATGAATGGTTCCAGATACGCGACCGCGCGCTTCATCGCTCTCGCGCTCTTCACCACCTGCGGGAGGAACATCTTGCCGGCGCCGAAGAGATCGCCGACGACTTTCATCCCGTCCATCAATGGACCTTCGATGATGTCGAGCGGCCGCGCGTATTTCTGCCGCGCCTCCTCGACGTCCTGCTCGATGAAGTCCACGACACCGTGCACCAGCGCATACGACAACCGCGCCTCGACCGGCGCGTCGCGCCACGCGACGTCCTGTTCGCGCCTGGTCCCGGCTCCCTTCACCGTGGCGGCGAACTCCACCATCCGCTCGGTCGCATCCGGCCGACGGTTGAAGATGATGTCTTCGACGTGTTCCCGCAGGTCAGCGGGAATGTCCTCGTAGACCGCCAGCTGGCCTGCGTTGACGATGCCCATGTCGAGGCCGGCTTTGATCGCGTGATACAGAAACGCCGAATGGATCGCTTCGCGGACGATGTCGTTGCCGCGAAACGCGAAGGACAGGTTGCTGACGCCGCCGCTCACTTTGACGCCTGGGCACGTGGCCTTGATGATGCGGGTCGCTTCGATGAAGTTGATCGCGTAGGCGTTGTGCTCCTCGAGCCCGGTGGCGATCGCAAGGATGTTCGGATCGAAGATGATGTCGGACGGATCGAAGCCGGCGACCTCGGTGAGCAGCTTGTACGCGCGCTGGCAGATGGCGACTTTCCGCTCGATTGTGTCGGCCTGCCCCAGCTCGTCGAACGCCATGACGACGACGCCGGCGCCGAAACGCCGGACGAGCTTTGCTTTCTGGAGGAAGTCCTCTTCGCCTTCCTTCAAGCTGATCGAGTTCACGACCGGCTTGCCCTGTACGCACTTCAGCCCGGCTGCGATCACCGACCATTTCGAGCTGTCGATGACGAACGGTACACGGGCGATCTCGGGCTCGGTCGCGATGAAGTTCAGGAACTCGGTCATCGCATGCTCGGAGTCGAGCATCCCCTCGTCCATGTTCACGTCGACGAGATTCGCGCCGCCGCGAACCTGTTCGAGCGCCACCTGCGCCGCCGCCGTGTAGTCGCCGGCGCGGATGAGCCGAGCAAAGCGCGCGGACCCGGTGACGTTCGTGCGCTCGCCGATCATCTGGAAGTTCGAGTCCGGGCGGATCGTCAACGTCTCGAGTCCCGCGAACTGCGTAAAAGGCCCTACCACGGAGGTCACGGTGCTGGAATTCTCAAGAGCAGAGGACACGGCTATCTTGTGGTTTTCTCTGTGTTCACCGTTTTCGTGTCCGTGTCCACCGTGGTAGTGCAGGACCGCTCGAGGGGGCAACCCCGCCACGGCTTTCGCAATCGCCGCCATGTGCTCGGGGGTCGTGCCGCAGCAGCCGCCGACGATGTTGACGAAGCCGCTCGTGGCGAACTCGGCGAGGAGCTCCGCGGTCTGGTGCGGCAGCTCGTCATAGAGGCCAAACGCGTTCGGGAGGCCGGCGTTCGGGTAGCACGTGACGTAGCAGTCGGCGAGCTGCGCGAGCTCCGCCAGATACGGCCGCATGTCGCGCGCGCCCAGGGCGCAGTTGATGCCGACGCTGAACGGCCGGGCGTGGCGCACCGTGATCCAGAACGCGTCGATCGTCTGGCCCGAGAGCGTCCGGCCGCTCCGATCGGTGACGGTGACCGAGATCATCAAAGGCAGTCGTTCGTCGTTCGGGGTTCGACGTTCGTCGTAGAGCTCGTCGAGGCCGACGAGCGCGGCTTTCGCGTTGAGCGTGTCGAAAATCGTTTCGAGGAGCAGCAGATCGCAGCCGCCGTCGACGAGGCCGCGCATCTGCTCCTTGAACGAGTCCTTCACTTCGTCGAAGGTCGAGGCGCGCAGCGCGGGGTTGTTGACGTCAGGCGAAATCGAAAGTGTCCGGTTCATCGGCCCAATTGAGCCCGCGACGAACCGCGGCTTTGCCGGCGTGCGCGCGGACCAGTCGTCGGCAGCCTGACGGGCGAGCCGCGACGCCGCGACGTTGAGCTCGTAGGCGAGCGACTCGAGCCCATAGTCGCTCTGCACGAGCGACGTGCTGTTGAAGGTGTTGGTCTCGATGATGTCGCTGCCGGCCTCGAGATACTGGTGATGGATGGCGGTGATCGCGTCCGGACGCGTCAGGACGAGCAGGTCGTTGTCGCCGCGCAGATCCTTCGGGTGCGACGCGAACCGTTTGCCGCGGAAGTCCGCTTCCGTCAGCTTCAGCCGCTGAATCATCGTCCCCATCGCGCCATCGAGGACGAGGATTCTGCGGGACAGCAACGATTCGAGAGTGCTTCGAACGTTTGGGTTCATGCGACAAACCTTCTCAGCCACGAAACCACGAAACCACGAAACCTCATTGGGTTTCTTTTTCGTGCTTTCGTGCTGTCGTGGCTGATCCTGTCTTTGTTCCTGATGCGATCAATACCGTGAACGGATCCCCGGATTTCCGCGCTCCCACGCCGGCCTTCACGTGCTCGAGGCCGGCAGCGGTGAGCATGCGCTTCAACTCGTCGTCGTCGAAGCCGAGACGCCGGTCACCGAGCTTGGCACGCACCCAGTCCTCGTGGTGCGTGCGGAGATCGAGGACGAGCACGCGGCCGCCGGGCGCCGTGACCCGCGCGGCCTCGGCGACGGCGCGGCTCGGATCGATCGCATGGTGCAGCGCTTGCGACAGCATCGCCACGTCGACCGAGCCGTCGCGCAGCGGCAGCTTTTCCAGCTCGCCCTTTTTCCAGACTACGTTCGATACGCGGCGCCGTTCGGCGAGCGCCCGCGCGCGCTTCAGGACGACCGCCGATCGATCGACGGCGATGACGCGCGAGGCCCACCGCGCGGCTTCGATCGTGAGATACCCTTCGCCGCACCCGAGGTCGGCCACCTTCAGCGGCGGCAACAGCAATCCGAGAGCGCGCGACCACGCCGCCCAGCTCCGGCCCGGCACGAGCTGGCGGGCGTCGCGGGTATCGGGCCCGGCGTGCGCGTCGAAGTTTTCCTTCCGCACGCGCAGGATCTCCTGGAGCCGCGCCTCGTCGGCGCGCACGGTCCCCTCGTCCGCGGACTGCTCGAACTGCTGGCGGAGCATCGTGGCGAGTGCGCTGTCGCCGTTGGCGTCGATCGCAGGCGCGAGGCGGTAGTAGCTGAAGCCGCCGTCGCGCTCCTCCGCCACCAACCCGGCCTCTTTGAGCAGGCCCAGGTGCCGGGACACGCCCGATTGCGCCAGGCCCAGCACACCGGTGAGCTCGGTGACGTTCAGGCGCTCGCGCGCGAGCACCCGGAGCAGCCGGAGCCGCGCCTCGTCGCCGAGCAGCCGGTACAGAGCCGACGCCCGTTTCATATCTATAAATCTACATGTGTTGATGTAGTTTGTAAACCTCGATCCACCACAGCCACCTGACGATGTATGCTATATACATCATGAAGCGGACGCAGATCTATCTGAGCGACGAGCAGGGCCGCCTTCTGGCCGCGCTCAGCCGCAGCACCGGCCAGACCATCTCGGAGCTCATCAGAGCCGCGATCGACCGGGCCTACGCCGGTAATCGGGGCTTGAGCCGCGAGACGCGTCTCCGGCTGGCTCGAGCGGCAGCCGGCGCGTGGGCCGACTTTCCAGAGAGCGGCGCCGAATACGTCGAGCGAATTCGCGGCGGTCGGCGGCTCGCCCGTCTGCACGGCGCCCGCTGATGCGCCTGGTTCTGGATACGTCGGTGCTCATCGATCACCTTCGCGGCCGGCCTCCGGCTGCGACCGAAATCATCCCGCGCGCGATCGGCCGTGGGGACGAGTTGTGGAGCTGCCACATCGTTCGCGCCGAGGTGCTGGCCGGTATGCGCCCGACCGAGGAACCGGCGACCCGCGATTTGCTCCGCCTCATTACCTGGGTCGACGTCGACGAGTCCCTGTCGGAAACGGCCGGAGCGCTCGGCCGCCTCTACCTGCGTTCGCACTCGGGCATCGAGGTCGCGGACCTGCTCGTGGCCGCGCTCACGCAGCACCTGGACGCGGAGCTGAAGACCACCAACGTCAAGCACTTCCCGATGTTCAAGAATTTGAAAGCGCCGTACTGACTGGGCCGCGCTGAACGGCCTTACAATTCATCGATCGACTTCGGCCAGTCGTCCTTGAGCAGCCGCGACAGCGAGCGGTCCGCCAGCAGGCGGCCGCCGGTCTGGCACGTCGCGCAGTAGTTGCACTCGTTCTCGGCGTACGCGATGCGCTGGACGGGGGACCCGCAGATCGGGCACGGCTGCTTGAAGCGGCCGTGCACCGCCATCTCGCTGCGGAACGCCGTCACCTTCTCCGGAAACCCCTCGCCCCGCTCCTGGCGGAATCGTTGGATCCAGAGCACCAGCGTCGCCTGGGTCGCCTCGTACAGCCGCGCGATCTCTTCAACTCTCAGGGATCGCGTGAGCTTGAGCGGGGACAACTTCGCCGCGTGCAGAATCTCGTCCGAGTACGCGTTGCCGATCCCGCTGAACAGATGCGGATCGGTGAGCGACCGCTTCACCGTGTGATTCTCGCGCGTGAGCGCCTCGCGAAACTGCTCGAGCGTCGCGGCGAGCGGCTCGACACCGCCGGGATCGAGCGCGCCGAGCGCGTCTTCGCCGCGCACGATCTGCATCGACGCGCGCTTCTTCGAGCTCGCCTCCGTGAACAGCAGCGTACCGCCGGGACATTCGAACGAGGCGAGGATCATCCGCGGGCCGACGCCGGCCTTTTGCGACGGCGCGCGCCAGCGCAGCCGCCCGGCGATCATCAGGTGCAGCACGAGAAACACTTCGGAGTCGAACACGAGCACGATGCGCTTGCCTATGCGGCGGACGCCGCGGACGATCTGGCCGGTGATGGCGTCGATGGGCGGGTCAACGGATCGAAGAACGAACGGACTGGAAAGTTTGACGCGTTCCAGGCGCTGGCCGACGACATGGCGTTCGAGCGCCTCGACGTACGCGACGACGTCAGGAAGCTCCGGCAAAAGCGTGGTGCTCGGTGCTCAGTGCAGAGTGCACCGTGCTTGGTGCATGGTGCGGTGTGCTCAGTGCGCCAGCACCAAGCACTGTGCACCTGGCACTACGCACGGTGCACTGAGCACTGTGCACTGTGCACGACGGCCGTCAGTCTCTTTTCAGCCATTCCACAATCTGTTCGCGCGTCCAGTGATGATCGTCGTTGAGGTGCAGGATGATCGCGTTGAGCGGAAGCCGTTTGTTGCAGCCGACTGGACAGCGGCGCCGTACCTGCTCGAGGCAGTCGAACAGGCGATGCATGCGCGGACGAATCGAATGCGCTTCGTGCGGGTCGCGCGGCAGCGCGTAGGCGCCTTCGTATGCCGCGCCGAGCGCACAGGAGCCGCCGGCCTCCGAGAAGTACTCGCCGAAGGCCTGGGTCGGCCGCCGTTTCGCGCCCTCTTCGATCGCGTTGGCCAGCTCGATCTGATCGACTCGCGGCACTTGATGCATAAAGGCTCCGCTGTTGGTGCCCATTCTACGCTCGCGCCGGGCGCCGCGCATCTGTCCGGAACCGAACGCTGTCCATTTGGCCTCGGACGTGCACTAAAATTGAGGTGATCGGCGGGGGAGGCCGTGTGCCACCGCGTCGCGTCCTAAGCCTTATGCGGTTGATTCCTCTGCTGTTTGCGCTCACGTTGGCCCCGCCGCCGGTCTCGGCGCAGGACACTCGAGCGTCCTCCGCGCAGCCGCCGGCGTCCGCCCCGCAGGACAGCACGCAGCAGGCCGGGACCAGGGACTCGGCCCGGACCGAGGACCGGGGACGGACGAACGACCAGGAAACCAAGGACCAGGAACCGGGGCTTCCGGTGTCCCTCGACAAGATCAAAGACGCGCTCAAGCAGCCGCCCTCCGCCCTCACGCTGCGCTCGCTCGACGAAACCCCGACCTTCCGCATGCAGATCTTCGAGCGGCAGAAGATCGAGGAACTGCTCGCGACCCTGAACTTCAAAACGTCGCCCGCACCCGGCGGCGGCCTCTACGGTTATGAGATGCAGCGTCAGATGTTTCCCGCCGTCGACAATCCCCTGCGTCAACCCTATGCCGCCTTCAGCGGGGGGGAGCTGTTGACGATCCTGATCGAAAACCTGGTCGGGCGCTACCTGGCGGGGCGTGCGATGGACGCGGTCAGTAATGCCGAGCGCGCACGAGCGGAGGCGGCCGCCAAGGAAGAGGTCCGCAACGCCGTCACGCAATACTGCGCGGCGCAGCCCAACGCTGGAGCCGGGCTGCAGATCTGCGGAACGACCGTTCGCTGAGCCCGATTCGACGCCCTCCGGCGCAGCTCTTGCACAGTCGAGGCAACACCATGGTCAGCAGTATTTTTCGCAGGCTCGTCCCATTCGCTACGGCCGCGCTGATGGTCGCCCTCGAATCGACCGCGTCGGCGCAATATTTCGGCCGCAACAAGGTTCAATTCAAAGACCTCGATTTCGAGGTCATGAAAACCGAACACTTCGACATCTATTTCTATCCGGAAGAGCGTGAAGGGATCGACATCGCCGCGCGCATGGCCGAACGCTGGCTCGTGCGCCTCGAGCGCCTGATGTCGCATCAACTCCGCGGTCGTCAACCGCTCGTGCTGTACGCATCGCATCCGGATTTCGAGCAGACCAACACCATCCAGGGCGAGCTCGGCGAGGGGACGGGCGGCGTCACCGAATCGCTGCGGCGCCGCATCGTGCTGCCGCTCGGTGGACCGCTCGCCGATACGGATCACGTCATCGGCCACGAGCTCGTCCACGCGTTTCAGTACGACATGACCACGGGGCCGAACATGGCGCCGGGACAGACGGGCGCCAGCCGGTTGCCGCTGTGGTTCATCGAAGGCATGGCCGAGTACCTGTCGATCGGTCCGATCGATCCAAACACCGCGATGTGGCTGCGTGACGCGGCGCGGCCGGCGCCGGATGGAAAGAACGCCGGCAAGGACTCGCTGCCCACAATCAAAGATCTGGACGATCCGAAGTACTTCCCCTACCGCTGGGGACAGGCGTTCTGGTCGTTCGTCGCCGGCACGTACGGCGACGATGTGATCCGCCGGATGCTGACGCTGGGCTCGGCAATCGGTGACACGGACGAGGCGATCGAACGCGTGCTCGGCATCCGGAGCAAGGAACTCACGGAGAACTGGCACGCCGCGATTCGCAAGACGTACGAGCCGACGTTCGCGTCCACCACGCCTCCCAGCCAGGTCGGGCGCCGCGTGGTCGAAGCCAAAGGACTCGCGGGCGATTTGAACGTGGGCCCCGCGATCAGCCCGAACGGCCGGTGGCTCGCGTTCCTGTCCACACGCAGCGTCTTTTCCATCGATCTCTTCGTCGCCGACGTGGATTCCGGGAAGATCATCCGAAAGCTGACGAGCACGGCCACCGATCCGCACTTCTCGAGCATCCAGTTCATCTACTCCGCCGGCGCGTGGGACGCGGCGAGCCAGCAGATCGCGATCGCCACCGTCGCAGCGGGGAAACCGACGCTCGCCATTTTCGATGTCGCGAGCGGCGACAAGCGGCGCGAAGTCGCCATCGCCGAGCTCGACGAGATTTTCAATCCGACGTGGTCGCCTGACGGCAAGGCGATCTGCTTCACGGGCATGACACGCGGCCTGACCGACTTGTTCATCTACGATCTCGACGCGGGCAAGCTCCGGCGGCTCACCAACGATCCGTACGCCGATCTGCAGCCGGCCTGGTCGCCCGACGGCAAGCGGATCGCCTTCGCCACGGATCGCTTCTCCAGCGACCTGAAGACACTCGCCATCGGGCAGTACCGGCTCGCGCTGATCGACCCCGAGAGCTCCGCGATCGAACAGGTGCGCGCGTTCACGAACGGCAAGAACATCAATCCGCAGTGGAGCGCCGACAGCCGATCGCTCTTCTTCATCTCCGATCGCGACGGCATTTCCAACCTGTATCGCGTCGCGGTCGATTCCGGCGATGTGGCGCAGTTGACGCGCGTCGCCACGGGGTTGAGCGGCATCACCGCCTCGAGCCCGACAATGTCGGTGGCCTCGAAGACCGACGTGGCGGCCTTCACCGTCTACGAGCAGGGGAAGTACGACATCTACGTGACCTCGGAGCCCATGGGATCCGCGCGCGGCCTGACCGCGGCGATTGAGGAGGGCGCGGCAAGTCGCGCCGGCGAGCTGCCGCCGCTCGACCGCCGTCCGAGCCAGGTGTCCGCGCTGCTGGCCGACGCCAGCTTGGGTTTGCCGCCGGAGGAAGCACCGGCGACATACGAGGTGAAGGACTACAAGCCGAAGCTGACCCTCGAGGGTCTGGCGCAGCCGACGATCGCGGTCGGCGCCTCGCGGTTCGGCGCGGCGGTCGGCGGCGGCATCGCCCTGCAGTTCGGCGACATGCTCGGCGACCACATCCTCGCCACGGCGGTGCAGCTGAATTCCGGCTACCGCAACAGCTTCAGTCCGAAGGACATCGCCGCGCAGGCGATCTACTACAACCAGGCCAATCGCTGGAACTGGGGCGTGCTGGGCGGCCAGGTTCCGTATCTGAGCGGCGGGTTCCAGTCGACCGTCGGCCGGCTGGGCGGCGAGCTCGTTCAGATCGACGAAGCGCTCATCTTCCGCCAGACGGAGCAGAGCGCGGCGGGCATCGTCGCGTATCCCTTCGATCGGTCGCGGCGCGTCGAGTTCCAGGGCGGCGTGACGCGGATCATGTTCGATCAGATCGTCGAAACGTCGGTGATCTCGCTGCGAACGGGCGAGCTCCTTGGCGTCGAGAGCAACGAAACGTCGATTGCCAACCCGCTGTCGATGGCGACGGCATCTGCGGCGTACGTGTACGACACGTCGAACTACGGCGCCACGAGTCCGGTTCAGGGCCAGCGCTATCGCTTCGAGGCCTCGCCGACGTTCGGCTCTGTGCGGTACACGAGCCTGCTCGCCGACTACCGCCGCTACTTCATGCCGGCCTCGTTCTACACGTTCGCTGTCCGCGGCATGCATTACGGGCGGTTCGGTTCGGGCAGCGAGGACACGCGGCTGTTCCCGCTGTTCATCGGCTACCCGAATCTCGTGCGCGGCTACGACGTCGGCACCTTCGAGTCGCGCGACTGCGTGCAGACCGCCAACAGCGAGTGCCCCGCGTTTGACCGCCTCGTCGGCAGCCGCGTGCTGGTCGGCAACGTCGAGTTCCGGTTCCCGCTGCTCCGGCCCTTCGGCGCGTCGCAGCGGATGTACGGACCGGTGCCGATCGAAGTCGCGCTGTTCGCCGACGGCGGCATCGCGTGGAATTCGCTCAACGCCAGGCCGGCGGCGGGCACCAACGTGTTCACCTCGGCGACGCCTCACCCGTTCGACTTCAACGACGCCGTCGCCAGCGCCGGACTCGCGCTGCGCGTCAATCTGTTTGGCTTCGCCGTGGGCGAGTTCGCCTTCTCGCACCCGTTCCAGCGTCCGGGGCGGGGGATGGTGTTTCAGTTCAATCTCGCGCCGGGATTCTGACGCCCGACATGGCTGCGTGTGACGCTCGACATGGCTGATCGCTGATGGCTGATGGCATAGGGCCGATGGACGGTCCATCGACCATGTGCCATTAGCCATTAGCCATTAGCCATCAGCCATGTCTCCGTGCTATCCTTCCATCCGGCTTGACGGATGGTTGTTGTCGCCTCTTCAATCCTTGACCACCTCTCGGCGCTGTCGGATCCCACGCGGAGCCGTCTGCTCCTGGTGCTCGACCGGCACGAGCTGACGGTCTCCGAGCTGTGCGGCGTGCTGCAGCTGCCGCAGTCGACGGTGAGCCGGCACCTGAAGGCCCTGGCCGACGCGGGCTGGATTGGGCTGCGCGCGGAGGGGACGCGCAATCTCTACACGCTCTCTCGCGACGACCTCGACGCCTCGGCGCGGCGGCTGTGGCTGCTCGTGCGCGAACAGATGGGGGCGACGCCCGCGGCCGCACAGGACCAGCGGCGCCTGCAGACGGCTCTGGCGGCGCGGCGCACGGCGTCGCAGGAGTTCTTTGCTTCGTCAGCGGGCCAATGGGATCGGCTGCGCGACGAGCTGTTCGGCGACCGCTTTCATCTCGCCGCGTTGGCAGCGCTCTCCGAACCGGAATGGACGGTTGGCGACCTCGGCTGCGGCACGGGCCGCGGCAGCGAGGCGCTCGCGCCGTTCGTGTCGCGCGTCATCGCGGTCGACGCATCGGCGGCCATGCTGCACGCGGCGAAAAAGCGGCTGCAGGCGTTCGACAACGTCGAGCTCCGCCGCGGCGACCTCGAGGCCCTCCCGATAGACGAAGGGCTGCTGGATGCCGCGACGCTGATGGTCGTGCTGCACCACGTCACCGAGCCGGCGCGCGCGCTGGCGGAAGTGGCGCGGGTTCTCAAGCCGGGCGGCCGCGTGCTCCTCGTCGACATGCTGCCGCACGACCGGGAGCACTACCGCCAGCAGATGGGTCACGTCTGGATGGGATTTGCGGAGGAACAGATTCAACGCTTGCTCGGCGAGGCCGGCTTCACGAACGTTCGCGTGGTGCCGCTCGCGCCGGACGCGAAAGTCAAAGGGCCGGGATTGTTTGTAGCGACATCAACAAAGCCACGAAAACACGAAAACACGAAATCTCATTAGTGGTTGTTCTCTTTCGTGCTTTCGTGCTTTCGTGGCGGATCAAGCTGAGGAGATGAAATGGCGACTGTAACCGAAAAGATGCACCCCTTCGTGGCCGCGAAATCGGTCGGCCGGGAACCGTACAAAGTGAACGATCTGTCGCTCGCCGAATTCGGGCGCAAGGAAATCCGGCTGGCCGAACAGGAAATGCCCGGCCTGATGGCGCTCCGCCGCCAGCACGGCGCCCGGAAACCGCTGTCGGGCGCGCGCGTGATGGGCAGCCTGCACATGACCGTGCAGACCGCCGTCCTCATCGAAACGCTGACCGAGCTCGGCGCCGACGTGCGCTGGGTGTCGTGCAACATCTTCTCGACCCAGGATCACGCGGCCGCCGCGGTCGTCGTCGGCCGCCCCGAAACCGGCGGCACGCCCGCCGATCCGAAGGGCACGCCGGTGTTCGCGTGGAAGGGCGAGACGCTCGAAGACTACTGGTGGTGCACCGAACAGGCGCTCGAGTGGCCCGACGGCACCGGCCCCACGCTGATCGTCGACGATGGCGGCGACGCGACGCTGCTCGTGCACAAAGGCGTGGAGTTCGAGCGCGCGGGATCGGTGCCGGCGTTCAACGCCGACAAGGAACCCGAAGAGTGGGGCGTGATCCTCGACACCGCGCGCCAGTCGATGGCGCTGGACAAGTCGCGCTACACGCGCATCGCCTCGTCCATCCGCGGCGTGAGCGAAGAGACGACAACCGGCGTGCGCCGCCTGTATCAGATGATGGAAGCCGGGACGCTGCTCTTCCCCGCCATCAACGTCAACGACTCGGTGACCAAGAGCAAGTTCGACAACATCTACGGCTGCCGGCATTCGCTGCCAGACGGCCTGGCGCGCGCGACCGACGTCATGCTCGGCGGCAAAGTCGCCGTCGTTTTCGGCTACGGCGAAGTGGGCAAGGGCTGCGCGCAGGCGCTCCGCGGCCAGGGCTGCCGTGTCATCGTCGTCGAAGTGGATCCGATCTGCGCGCTGCAGGCGGCGATGGAAGGCTATCAGGTGACGACGCTCGACGAGGTCGTCGAGTCGGCTGACATCTTCATCACGGCGACCGGCAACACCGACATCATCACCGCCAAGCACATGGCGCGGATGAAGGACAAGGCGATCGTCGGCAACATCGGCCACTTCGACAACGAGATCGATATGGCTGGACTGAAGAAGTACGCCGGCATCGAGCGCATCAACATCAAGCCGCAGTACGACGAATGGCGCTTCCCCGACGGCCACAGCGTCCTCGTGCTGGCCGAAGGCCGGCTGCTGAATCTCGGCTGCGCGACGGGTCACCCGAGCTTCGTAATGTCCGCGTCGTTCACTAATCAGGTGATGGCGCAGCTCGAGCTCCATGCGGACGCGGAGAAGTACGGGAAGACGGTGACGATGCTGCCGAAGCAGCTGGACGAACAGGTGGCGCGGCTGCACCTCGATCACCTCGGCGTGAAGCTGACGAAGTTGACCAAGGAGCAGGCTGATTACATCGGCGTGCCGGTGGAAGGCCCGTACAAGCCCGACCACTACAGGTACTGACCTTAGCGGGTCAGGCGGCGCCGGACCTCTTCGACAAAGTTGGGGACGAACGTGAAGTGTCCCCGAGTATCGGGTGGTTCCGGCGCCTCGGCCGGCATCAGCACGGCGAAGCGGGTGCCGTCCGGTGCGATGTCGAAGTTCGCGGTCATTCCGGTGTTCGCGATCCGCCGCTCGGACCACACGCGTGGGGGCTCCGCGTCAAAGGCGTCGCCTGTTGCCGGAATACGTGACCGCCATGATTCGCTGTTCCGGCGTTCGATAGAACAGCGTTTTTCCATCGCGCGCCCACGCCGGCATCATCCCGCCACCGCTCGAAATGACCCGCTTCGTGCGCTTGTCCGGGAACGCGCGCACGTACACTTCGTACACGCCTGATTCAGCGGACGTGTACGCCAACCAGCGGCCATCAGGAGAGAACGCCGCGGTCGCGGCGCCAGAGGGCAGGTCCACGAACAGTTCCGAATTCCCGGCGAGCGGATCCGTGGCGCTGTTTCGTATAGCCGCCGTTCTAATAGACCACTTGCCATCAGCCGCCCGTTCGGAGAAGGCCAATGTCTGTCCGTCGGGTGTGAACGACAGCGGCGCAAGAGTTCCCTGCTTCCCCGCCGCCATCAGAACCTTGGGTCGTTGGGCCCCGTCGGCAGGACCCCAGAACAAGCCGCCCGGACCCGAAAACACGATGTAGCGCCCATCCGGACTCCACACCGGATAGACCTGCTGGCCGGGCCCCTCCGTAATTCGTGTTTTCGTGCCCGTGCGCCAGGCGTACACCCAGACGCCCGTGTTCGATCCATCGGGAAGCGAAACCGCGAGCCGCTCGCCGTCCGGGGACACCCGCGGATAGGTGTACATGCCCGGCTCTCCGAGAAGCGGCTGCAGCGTGCCGGCGCTGTCGAGCCAGTGAATCGTCTTGAGTCCGAGGGTCGCGCCCCGGTGGTACACGAGGCTTCCGCTTCTCGACAGATCGAGCTGCACGCCGCCGAAATATTGTTCGTTGGAGACCTCGTCCAAAACGGGCACCGGCTCGCCGCGAGCCATCAGCTGGTTCACGTCGAAGGGCGCCGCGTACAACGTCCCCTTCCTGACGAACGTCAAATAGCCGCTCGACAAGTAGCGGGGACTCATCCCGGCCTCCGCGAACAGGACCCGATGTTCCGTCGGAGGGCCGCTATCGCCGAACGACACGACAGCCACGCCGCTGTTCGCGAAATTGCCTGGCGAGGAATTCACGGTAAACAAGACCCGGTTGTGACCCGGCAGCACCTGCGGCCATCGATGGCTGCGTTCGTCGCCTGCGAATTTCGTAATTGGTGCCGGAGTCCCGCCTTCCGCCGGAATTCGAACGAGAGCGCTTTGATTGTCGAGGGCGGCAACGACGAACGAGCCGTCCTCGCTCCAACTCGCTCCACGGCCGGCGGAGGCGTCGCACAAGCTCACGAGCTGCCCTCCGTCGACGCGGACCTTCTTCAGTTTGCCGGCCGCGAAGAATCCGATCCAGCGGCCGTCCGGCGAGAAGAACGGACTGTAGGCGTCCTCGGTTCCTGGTAATTCGGTGCGGTCCGGCTGGTCCAGGAGCTTCGTGAGCAGCCGCGTTCGTTCGTCGGCTCGCTTCGAGACGTATACGAGGCGCGTGCCGTCGGGGGACAGGATGACCGTCGGGCCAATCGATTCGAGCGATACATCCGAGCCAAGATCGAGATCGACGCGAAGCCCCGATTGTTGGGGCGGCGCGATCGATCGAACCGCGCGTGACCAACTCCACCAGCCTGCTGCTGCCACGACGGCCAGCAACGCCGCGGCAAGCTGCCACGCACGTTCGCGGCGCCGGCCCGATTTCTGCGCCGAGACAGCCGGCTCGGGTTTGCCTTCGAGCGCGTCGGCAATCTCCAGCCGCGCGTCAGCGATATCCGCGAGCCGCCGCCGCGGATCCTTCTCCAGACACCGCCGCAGCAGCCGGCGAAGCGGCGCCGGCGTTTCAGGCGCCAACTCCGCGAACAACGGCGCGTCTTTCACGACCGCCGCAATCGTCGCCACCACTTCGTCGCCGCCGCCGAATGGACGCCGTCCGGTCAGCATCTCGAACAGGACGACGCCAAAGGCCCAGATGTCGGCGCGCTTGTCCACGGCTTTTCCAAGGGCCTGCTCGGGCGCCATGTAGGCCGCGGTTCCGAGGATGATGCCCCCCTGCGTGGCATGCACGGACAGCGTCGGCGACGTCGTCGCCGCGATCGACGATGGCGGTGGATCGAGCGTCTTCGCGAGACCGAAGTCGAGCACCTTCACGACGCCATCGCCGCGCACCTTGATGTTTGCGGGCTTCAGGTCGCGGTGCACGATGCCGTGGTCGTGGGCCGCCGCCAGCGCATCGGCAATCTGCGTCGCGATAGACAAGGCCTCGGCGAAGGGGACCGGTCCCAGGCCGATCCGATCCGCGAGCGTCGGGCCCTCGACCAGTTCCATGACGATGCAGGAGGACGCCTCCCGCCCTTCCCGCCCCTCCTGCCCCTCCAGCCCATAGATCTGCGCGATGTGGGGATGATTCAGCGCTGCGAGCATCTGCGCTTCGCGCTCGAATCGCATCAGACGGTCGGCGTCGGTCGCGAGCGATTCCGGCAGGACCTTGATCGCGACCGTGCGATTCAGCTTCGCGTCGCGCGCGCGATAGACCTCGCCCATTCCGCCGGCACCGATCGGCGCGACGATCTCGTATGGGCCCAGGCGGGTGCCTGGCGCGAGACTCATTGGAGTATGCGGATTATAGTGCCCGCGTGACGGGTCAGCGCGACCGCGGCGAGAACGTCCTCAAGCTTTTGAGAAATGCGACGAGGGCGTCCTGATCGGCGGCCGGCCGCGCCTTGAACGCGTCGCGCGCGTCCTGCGCCTCGCTTCGACCGGCAGCGCCCGGCGGGTGACGTGCGTCTTCACCGTGGAGGAGGATCGCTTCGCGCAGCGTACCGGCCCGGTTGTCGTGCAGCCAGGGCCCGGTGTTGCCCACACCCCAGAGCTCGGCGGTCAGGAATGTGTCGGCGGGGATCATCACGGGCTTCCCCTCGTACTTCAGGGTGTCACCGTCGGCCGTACCCGACTCGTCGGGGCCAACGGGGTCCGCGAGCACGCGTCCCATCGCGTGCCGTTTCAGATCGCCGTACAGGCGAATCGTGGCGCCGCCGCCGGCGCGGCGCTCCGCACGCGGCGGCAGCGCGTCGCGAAGGACGTCGAAGGCGAACGGACGCTTCGGGTCGTAGCCGGGATCACGCGCGGCGAGCGCCTTGTCGTAGTAATTCCCGTTGCCGCGCAGCGTTGGCTCCTCGAAGCGCGTGTTGTCCAGGCGCATCTCCGGCGTGTGGCACATCGCGCAGCCGATGGCCGCGAACGCCGCCCGACCCGCCTCGATCTGCGCGGTTTGCGCAGCCGTGGGGGCTTTGACGAATCCGAGCGCGGCGAGCCGGGTGAAGCTGGTGGGCGTTTCCAGAGCGGCCGTGTAGACGGTGATCGCCGTGACGTCGCCAACCGAGAGCTCGCGATCGACGCCGTCGCCGTCGAGATCCGGCTTCTTGTCGCCGCCCGGCGCCTTCCAGCCCTGCTCCTCCGCGAGCATCCCCATGCCGAATGTGGCCGCGGCGACCGTGATGGTGCGGATGATCGGCGCGTCGCCTTTCCACCCCATCGGGCGCACGACGAGATCCGGGTCGATGCCGACCACCCGCGACACGTCGAACGCAATTTGACCATCTGCGGCGGCCGTCGCCGCGATCGTGCCGAAGCTGGTGCCTTTCGAACTCAGTTCGCGCGTCACTGCCGTGCCCGGCGCCGCCTTGGCCTTCGCCGCCGCCGCGTCGCGTGCGGCCTGCAGCTCCTCGGTCATTTCCTGCGCCAGCAGCTGAAGGATGCCGTCGCCGTGCGACGAGGTGACCGACCGCACGTTGAACGGCGCCAGCCCCTTCCCGGCCACGTCCCGCGCGACGCTGCTGTGCGCGAGGCCGGCGGACGCCACGGCGGGCGCGTTGTGACACTCGGCGCAGCCCTGAGCCGTCGGGCCCTTCGGGCCGATTGGTTCGAAGCGCGCGACCCGGCTGCCGTCCGGGCGGACGGCGACGCCGACGCCGTCGAGGCCGTTGAACGAGGTGTGGAACAGCAAACGCCCGGCCTCGAACAGCCGGTCGAACGTGTAGCGTCCCGCCGCGATGTCCGAGGACTCGACGTGTGCGGCCAAGGGAAACGCGGGACGTTCCGCGAGATCGATCTCGGGAGGGCGCTGCGGCGTCTTTTGACTCGGCGGAGGCGCGGTTTGACCACCGGTGCCGACGGATCCGGCGAAAACGAGCGCTCCGGCAAGCGCAGCCAGCCGGCAGCAAGGCGCGAACATCGTATGGGCCATGGGAGGTGTGGGCCGCTTGTATCACGCGGGCGCATGGACCGCAAGCGCACCCGGGAACGCAGTCAGCGGCGCCGAGCGCGCACCGGCCGTGCCACCAGATCTTTCGTCCGCTCCTGCGCCTGGTACGCGCGGGCGCGGAGCAGATGGTCGTTCATCGCGCGGCGCGCCGCATCCGGATCGCGCGCGCGGATCGCCTGGTAGATCTCGCGGTGCGACTGGGCGGCGTCGCGATGGTCGCGATCCGACGCCTGCCCGGCGGTCTCGCGGCGCTGCTCGTAGTAGAGCGCCGACACCATCTCGACGACCGCCGCGATAATCGGATTGCCCGACGCCGCCGCGACGATGCGGTGGAAGTTGATGTCGTGCACCAGGAATCGCTGCGGATCGTCCATCGAGGCGAACAGGCCGGTGACTTCCTCGGCCATCGACGCCAGGTGCTCGGGTGTTGCGCATTCGGCCGCGAGCCCGGCAGCGCCCACCTCGAAAATCCGCCGGGCATCGTACATCTGCTTGTGGGTGAAGTCATGAAGGGCCGCCAGCAGGCTCAATGGCTCGGAGCCGAGCGCCGGCGGACCCGCCGGAACTGTACGTGCCGGATCCATGGCGCGACTCCACGCAGCCCATGGCGGCCAGCGCGTGCAGCCCCATGCGCAGCGTCGGGCGGCTGACCCCGATTTGCGCGGCGAGATCCCGCTCGGGCGGCAGTTGGTCGCCCGGCCGCAGCTCCTTGCGCTCGATCAGGCCGCGCACGAACGACACGACCTGCTCGGATCCGCCCTCGCCGGCCAGCTTCGCTCGTCTTCGCATCGCAGACACAGTCATTTCAGATTTCAGAGTTCAGATGAGTTCAGATTTCAGATTGAGGTCAGATTGAATGAGTCCGAATCCAGAAATCTTCCAATCAATCTGAACTCTGAAATGTCGTCGTCAGAACGTCACCCGCAGGCCGACCTGCATGTCGCGCGGGTTGTTCCGGTCCTGGTTGATGAAGCCGAACGTCGAATTGCGCGGGTTCGTGTCGGGGTTCCACAACACCGTGTAGTTCAGCGCGTTGATCCACTCGAACCGCACCTGCAGCTTCACGCCGTTCGGGGCCGAGAAGTTCTTGAACAGTCCGATGTCCAGCAGGTGGAGCTGGTGCGTGCGCACCTCGGGCAGCGTCGACGGGAAATAGCGGACGTTGTTCGCGAGCTGGATGCGCTGATCGTTGCGCTGCCTGACCGGATCGTCGACCCCGTTGGTCTGCACCGCGGCGTCGTGGAAATAGAAGCACGAGACGTCCCACGCCGGCGTGTCGAGTCCGCGGGTCTGCCCGTTGACCGTCTTCCCGATGCTCGACGCGAGCGACGCCGGATCGCCGCAGCCCGCATCGTAGTACAGGCTGTTCCACGTGAGCGGAAATCCCGACTGGTACTGATATGTGCCGCTCACCTGCCATCCCCCGAGCACCGTGTCGATCGGGCTGCTCCACTCGTTGCCCCATCGGTGCTCGCGCCCGAACGGCAGCACCATGCTGGAACCGAGCGACAGCCGGTTCGGCCGGTCGTTGGGGGAGACACGATCCTCGAGCACGTCCTGTTGCGGGTTCAGGTACTTCAGCCGGTCGCGCGTTCGCGAGCGCGTGTACTGCACGGTGAAGGAGTTGCCGTTCGCGAACCGCCGCTCGAGCTGCGCCGTGACGCCGTGGTACGAGTCCGACCCCGCCTGCGACTCGATGCCGAAGGTGCCGAACTCGGGGAACTGGCGCAGCAGCTGTTGGCGCTGGACCGTGGCGTTGTTGATCGTGCTTCCCGGCAAGAGGCCGGCAAAGGGATTCGGCACCTGCTGCGTCAGGAATGCTTCGTTCGTGGTATCGCGGAACCGAGAGGTCGACAGGTACTGGAACGGAACGTTGTTGATGTCGCGGAACACCGGCAGGTTCTTCCCGCGCGATCCGATGTAGCTGAACGCCGTCAGCCAGCCTGATCCGAGCTCGTGCTGGAGCGCGATCTCCCAGCGCGTGTAATACGGCGACCGTCGATCCTGTCCGACCAGGTTGTTGGTCGCCTGCGGGCCGCCGATCGCCGGCGAGTTGCCGGTGAGGTTCTGACCGAGCGAGCTGGTCAGCCCGTTCGCGCCGCCGACCGGCTGCACGAGGCCGCCGCCCGGAATCGGATTCGACAGCGTGGCGCCCGTGAACGACAGGCCGTTGTCGAGCGTCGTGAGCACCGGCGTGCCCACCGAAAAGCCCTGCTGATTGATGGCGTCGAAGAACAGGTCGTACGAGAACAGCCCGGCGCCGCCGCGAATGACGGTTCCCGGGGCGACGAGGTACGAGAAGGCGCCGCGCGGCAGCGTCTTGACGAGCGCGCCGTACACCGGGCCGTCCGCAAAGCGCAGCCCGCCCGGCACCTTGAAGCTGCCGATCGGGATCTCCGGAATCGGACTGCGCGCGTACGCCGCCCGTGCCGCGGCTTCGATGGGATTGGCGACCTGCGTATCGAAGCCGGCGAGGTTGCGATTCTCCGCTTCCGTCATGCCGCGATTGATCTCGAACCGCAGGCCGAGGTTGAGCGTCAGCTTGCCGTTCACGCGCCAGTCGTCCTGCACGAAGAAGCCGTGATACTGCTGGCCGAACTCGCCGGCCGCCGCAATCTCGAACTGGCTCGACGAGGTTCCCGGCGTCGCCACGTTTCCGCTCGCGACGGTCGGCAATCCCAGCAGGAACTGCGCCCACGACTGCGCGCGGTCGTTGGCGGCCGCGCTGTTGTTGGCACGGGTGTACGCACCGTTGAACGCAAACCGCCCGCCGGGGAAGCCGTCGCTGACGATGGTCCACTGCTGGAGGCGCATGTCGTAGCCGGCTCGGACGCCGTGCGCGCCCCAGATGCGCGTCAGCGTCGGCGCGAACGAGAACGTCACCATCGGCCGGTTGAACCCGCTGCCAAAATCCGAGCGCTGCGATCCGAGCGACGCGATCGTCGATCCCGAGTTCGTGGTGCTGAAGCTGCCGAACGTGAAGAACGGCAGGTACTCGAAGCCTTTCATCAGCTGCAGCGCGGCCGCTGAAAACCCGAGCTTCGACGGATCGAAGCTCTGCGCAGGATCCCGGTACTCGCCGAATCGCGAGAAACTGACGCGCGCGTCGATCAGCAGCTGGTTGCTGAGCCCGGCCGTGTATCCGCCGTTCACGCCGAGGTTCGTTCGGTAGTCGAAGCCTTTCGTCACCGCAAACCCGTTGATCACGCCATCGTCGCTGGCGTTGGCCGCGTTCTGCGCCCAGTTGTACCGGTCCTCTTGGCGCTTGTTGTAGTACACGGTGCCGAACATCCGATTCGACGAGGAGATGTTGTGATCGAGGCGGCCCATCAGCGCGTGGTAGTCGTAGGGACGCAGCTGGTTCGTGAAGTAGTTGGACTCCGTATTGGATCGGTTCGGCAGCGGATAGAAGGCGGTGTAAGCGGCGGCGACGGGGTTGATGCGCGAAGCCGGAATCTGGTTGCCTGCGAACTGCGTGCGCACGCCGTTCGTCCCGGTGGCCGTGAGGGGATCGTAGATGGCCGTCGTGAACTCGCTGAAATCGCCGCGCCGCATCTTCTCGGTCGGGACGGTGTAGGACGCCGGCTCGGGCTGCACGTCGTGGAGGCGTTCACTGGACACCATGAAGAACGTCCGGTTCTTCGCAATGGGACCGCCGGCCGTGCCGGTGAACCGGTGGTACTCGCGGGTCGGCTTGTCGCCGCCGGCGCGTTCGGTCAGGAGCGGAATCGCCGTGCGGCTGCCGTCGCGGTTGAAATAGGAGCCGGCGCCGCGGACGGCGTTCGTGCCGCTCTTGATCGCCAGATTGACCACCGCGCCCGCGGTATGGCCCGACTGGGCGTCGAAGGCGTTGGTCTGCACCTTGAATTGCTCGATGGCGTCCGATGGCGGCGAAAAGCCGACGCCACGCGCGTTCGATACGTTCGCGGCGCCGTCGATCGTGAACTCGTTGCCGCCCTGCACGCCGTTCACCACGATGCCGCCGAGATTGCCGTTGTCGGCGGGGCGGGCGAAATGCAGGTCGGAGGAATCCATCACCCCGGGCGCCAGCCGCGTCAGCATGTACGCGGTGCCGTCGCCGAGCGGCAGCTCCGCGATCTGTTTGCTCTCCACGGTCGTGCCGCTGACCCCGGTCGTCGTGTTGATGAGCGGCGAGCTCGCGGTGACGAGCACCGTCTCCTCGATACCGCCCGGCGCCATGACGAGATCCACGCGCAGCGCCTCGCCGACCCGCACCGGGTTCTCGGGATGGGCGACCTTTTTGAAGCCTTGCAGCTCCGCCGTCACCGAATAGGTGCCGGGGTTCAGGTAGAGCGCCCGGTACGCCCCTCGCTCGTCGGTCACGACCTCCTGGGAGAAGCCATTCGCCGTGTTCACGATCGTGACGGTGACGCCGGGCAGCACGCCGCCGGACGCGTCCATGGCGGTGCCGACGATCGAGCCGCGGAAGTCTTGTGCGGCGGCCGGCCGCGCCGACAGCACGAGCGCGCTGGCGACGAGCGCCGCGCAGGCCTGGCGATGAAGTGGCGAGAGCATGTGATCTCCTTCATGCGGTGACGAGCGATAACGCGGAAGAGGTATTACCACTCACATCTGGATGAGGTCAAGGATTAACCACTCGGCGAGATGGCGTGGGAAGGCGACCTCGCGTGTCGAGAGCGGCTATTCAGTGGTATAACCAGTCGCCGCTGACACGGCTTTTGCGCGATGCCGTTCATCACCGACGACTTCCTGCTGCACAGCGAGACGGCGCGCCAGTTGTACCGGCGCTACGCGGCCGATCAGCCGATTCTCGACCACCACTGCCATCTGTCGCCGCGCGATCTGGCAGCAAACCGGCAGTTCGGGTCCCTGTTCGAGATCTGGCTCGAAGGCGACCACTACAAGTGGCGCGCGATGCGCGCCAACGGCGTGCCCGAGCGCTGCTGCACCGGCGACGCCGGCCCGTACGAGAAGTTTCTCGCGTGGGCCGCCACTGTGCCCGCGACCCTTCGCAACCCCCTGTATCACTGGACGCATCTCGAGCTCGTTCGCTACTTCGGCATCGACGATCTCCTGAACGAGCACACGGCGCCGGCGACCTGGGAGCGCGCCAACGCGTGCCTTGCCGATCCGGCGCTGAGCGCGCACGGCATCCTGCGTCGATTCGGCGTCGTGTGCCTCTGCACGACCGACGATCCAGCCGATACGCTCGAGCACCATGCGCGCATCGCCGCCTCGTCGCTCGAGACGGCGGTGTATCCGACCTATCGTCCCGACGCCGCGATGAGGACGGCCGATCCGGTCGCCTTCAACCGGTGGGTCGATCGGCTCGGCGCGGCGGCCAACGTGTCGATCGCGCGGCTGCCGGGCTTTCTCGACGCACTGCGCGCGCGTCATGACGCCTTCCACGCGATCGGATGCCGCCTCTCGGACCACGGGCTGGAGCACTGCCCCGCGGAATCGTGCACGGACGCCGAGGCGGCGACGCTGTTCGATCGCGCGCGGGGCGGCGCCGGGCTCGACCCGCGCGACGCGGAGAAGTTCGCGAGCTATCTGATGATCTACTTCGGCCGGCTCGACGCGGAGTGCGGCTGGACGAAGCAGCTGCACCTCGGCGCCATCCGCAACGTGAACTCGCGGCGTCTTGCGGAGCTCGGGCCCGACCGCGGCTACGACGCGATCGGCGACTGGCCGCAGGTGCGGTCGCTCGCGGCCTATCTCGATCGCCTGGCCAGCGACCACGCACTGCCGAACGTCGTGGTGTACAACCTGAATCCCGCCGACAACTACGCGTTTGCCGCGCTGGCCGGCTGTTTTCAGGACGAGGCGATCGCCGGCAAGATCCAGTTCGGCAGCGGCTGGTGGTTCCTCGATCAGAAAGAAGGAATAGAGTGGCAGCTCAACGCGCTGTCTGCCACCGGGCTGCTGTCGCGCTTCGTCGGCATGCTGACCGACTCGCGGTCGTTCATGTCGTTTCCACGTCATGAGTACTTCCGGCGCGTCCTGTGCAACATGCTCGGCGCCGACATGGATCGGGGAGAACTGCCCGACGACGAGCCGCTGGTGGGCGGGATGATTCAGAAGATCTGTTACGGAAACGCCGCTTCGCTCCTTGGGCTCGCACATCTTCGGCAGGAGAGCGCATGACGACCCGCCGCGAATTCCTGCGGACGCTGGCAGTGGGCTCGGCGGCGGTTGGCAGTCCGCTGCCGCGATGGCTCGACGCGCAGGCCCCGGTCGATCCCTGGAGCGAGGTTCCGCGCATTCTTGCGCGCATCAAGCCGCCGGTCTTCCCGGCGCGCGACTTCGACGTCACCAGGCACGGCGCCGTCGGCGACAACGCGCGCGACAACACCAGCGCCTTCCGCGACGCGATCGCGGCCTGCGCTCGCGCCGGCGGTGGACGCGTCGTCGTACCGGCCGGCGAGTTCGTGACCGGCGCGATCGAGCTGAAGAGCGGCGTCAATCTGCACGTCTCGCAGGGTGCGACGATTCGGTTCACGCACGATCACTCGAAGTATCCGCTCGTGTTCACGCGGTGGGAAGGCATGGAGCTCATGAACTTCTCGCCGATGATCTACGCCTTCGAGCAGCAGAATCTCGCCGTCACCGGGTCCGGCACCATCGACGGCAACGCCGATTGCAATCACTGGTGGCCGTGGAAAGGGCGCACCAACTGCGGGTGGAAGAAAGGCGACGCCAACCAGGACGCCGATCGCAACCGGCTGTTCGAGATGGTGGAGCGCGGCGCACCGGTCGCCCAACGCGTCTTCGGCCCCGGACACTACCTGCGGCCGATGTTCATCCAACCCTACCGCTGCGCGAACGTCCTCCTCGAAGGCGTCCGGCTCGTGAACGCGCCGATGTGGCAGGTGCATCCGGTACTCTGCCGGAACGTGACGGTGAAGGACCTGCACATCGAATCGGACGGTCCGAACACGGACGGCTGCAATCCGGAGTCGTGCGCCGACGTGCTGATCACGAACTGTGATTTCGCGACGGGCGACGACTGCATCGCGATTAAGGCTGGCCGCAACGCGGACGGCCGCCGCGTGAAGATTCCCTCGGAGAACATCGTGATCCAACGCTGCCGGATGAAGGACGGCCACGGCGGCATCACGATCGGCAGCGAGGCCTCCGCCGGCGTCCGCAACGTGTTCGCGGAGGATTGCCGGCTCGACAGCCCGCGGCTCGACATCGCGCTCCGGATCAAGAACAACGCGATGCGCGGGAGCCTGATCGAGAACGTCTTCGCCCGCAACCTCGAGATCGGCCAGGTCGCGCAGGCGGCGCTGGCGATCGATTTCCACTACGAGGAAGCCGACAAGGGGCCGTTCGCGCCGGTGGTTCGACACGTGATGCTCGAAAACATCAGGATGAAGAAGGCCGAGCACGCGCTCTACCTGCGCGGCTTCGCACACTCGCCCATCCGGGGCGTGTCGGTCGTCGATTGCGACTTCGGTACTGTCGCGAAGCCGAACCGCCTGGAGCACGTCGAGGGCCTTTCGATGCGGAACGTGCGCGTCAACGGAGCCACACAAGCATGAACGCTCGGATCGTCGTGCTGGTGTGTGCGCTGGCCGCGGTGGGTGGGCGCGCCGCCTTCGCGCTGCGCGCTTCGGCGCCCGAGGGCCAGGCGCCCGTGCCGAAGAAGCTGCTGTTTCTGACGCACGCGGCGCTGTACAAGCACACGAGCCTCGGGCCGGCGGAGAAAGCCGTCGCGGAGCTCGGCGCCAAGCACGGCTTCGAGGTCACGACGCTCGAAGGCTACACGCAAGACTCTGGCGGTCTCGACCTGTCGATGATTTCGGCGGAGTATCTTGCGCGGTTCGACGGCCTGATGCTGATGACGAACGGCAATCTGCCGCTGACAACCGCTCAGAAGAAAGCCATCGTCGACTATGTCCGCGCCGGTCATGGGCTCATCGGCGCCCACTGCGCGACGCTGACGCTGTACGACTACCCGGAGTTCGGGAGCGTGCTCGGCGGCTACTACCGGCGATCGATCGTCCCGACCGCGCGGATCGACGAGCGCCACGTCGGGGTGCTCAAGGTCGAAGATCCGATGCACCCCGCCACGAAGATGCTCGGCGGCAGCTGGCCCCTCGTCGAGGAGTTCTACCAGTTCGGGACGGAAGTGTGGGACGCGAGCCGGCCGGCCGAGAACGTGAGCCAGGTCGGACGGCTCCCGATTCCACTCGCTTTCTCGCGCGATCGCGTCCACGTGCTCCTCAGTCTCGACACCGAGAAGATGGACATCAGCGATCTGGGTCCCGAAATTCGGAAGGGCGGCGACTATCCCCAGGCCTGGACGCGGACCGACGGCCGCGGCCGGGTGTTCTACACGGCGCTCGGACACCGCGACGACATCTGGTCGAACGATCCCGTCTTTCGGGCGCACGTGGCGGGCGGGATCCGATGGGCGCTGTCACTGGAATAGCGCAGGCTCGAGCCCTGCGCCACGCGGCGCGACGCCGGGTTCAACTCGCGCTTCTCTTGCTGACGCGGATGGTGGCAGTGATGCCACTGAGTGTCGCAGTCCCGAGGTAATCGCCCCCCGCCGGCGCAGCAGAGATCGTACCTGTCGCCGGCGTTGACTGACAGCGCAGCGTTGCGCTGAGGCCGGTGGGAGTCAGCGTGCCGTCAACCTGCACGACCGGGGTCGACGTCGACCAGACCTCGTGAAATGCGCCGCTCGCGTCAACATTCATTCCCTGGGACGAGAAGCCGAGGCCCGGGATGATCAGGCCGCACGCCGAGACATTCAGCCCGGGATCATTGAAGGTCACGTTCCACGAGCCGCACACAGGTGACGCCGCACATGCGTTGGAGTCTGCCGAGCGCTTCGCGATCAGCGCGCCGCCGATCCCCGCGCCCGCGCCGCCCATGATCCCGGCGATCGCGAGATGGGACAAGCCGCCCCCGCCGCCGGCCGTTCCGCCTCCGCCGGCGGCCGCCGCCGAAGCTTGCGCGGTCAGCACGTTCGTTTGCGCGATCGTAATGGCGGCAGTCTGCCCATGAAACGCCGCCGACGCCCCGATCTGCAGCGGGCCGTTCCCGAGTGGCGTCAATCCCGTCGCGGTCGCGCGACCGAGCGCGTCGGTCGTGGCCGTCAACGTGCGAGCGCCGTTGAACGACGCGCGTCCCTTCTGGATCGCGAACCTGACGAGCGCACCGGACACCGGCTGGTCGTTGCGATCGCGCACTTCAATCACCGGCGCGACGGCGGTTTTCTGCTGAATGATGTTGACCGCGCCTTCACCCTCGAGCACCACGATCTTCAATGGGGGAGCCGCAGCCGTCAGCTGTGCCCGAACCGCTGCACGCGTGCCGGGCTTCACGGTCACCAATCGGCTGTTCTCCAGGTACCCGAGCCGCACAAGACGGATGCGATGCACGCCAGCCGCGATCGTCTGCAACGTCAGTGGCGTCTCGCCCGCGGCCTTGCCGTCGACGTAAACCGATGCGCCGGCCGGAGCGGATTCAACCACCAGCGAACCGACCGCCTCCGTCGCCGAGACAATACGCTGACGTCCGCTCGCGAGCGTAATGAGGATGGCGAGCCCGAAGACGCCAATGCCGAATCTCACGGCCGTGCCAACGTATAGCTGAGACCGAAAGTGATGGTCCCGGTTAGGGTGACGTCGCATCCTGTGCCAGTGCCCGCGGCACCGCAGGTTCCGGACATCGGGGTAGGCGACGGCTGCTGACTGCTACAGCCCGAACCCGAAATCGAGGCCGTAGCGCTGCCAACAACGCTCGTCTGGCCGAGGATAGTTCCGGTGATTGTGCCGCTCATGGAGCAGCTGCTGCAGGCAAGGCCCGAGAATGGGATGGAAAAGGCCCCGCTGCCGCTGACGGCCGTCGTCCCCGCGGACTGCGCGACGCAGCTGAGAAGACTCGAGTTCAGAGGCACGTTGGCGGTGATCGCATAGCTCCAGGTTCCAGCCGGGCTGAAGGTTTCAGTCTGGTCGGCAGAGGTTCGCTTCGCCGCGAACACTCCGCCCGCGACTCCAGCCCCTCCGAGAATGACCGCGAGCGCAGTATGCGACACGCCGCCTCCTGCGCTGGCGGCGCCCCCTGCTGCGATCGAAGACGCCTCGGCGGTGGTCATGACCGTCGTCTGCGCGATCGTCGCGGCCGCGGTTTGTCCCTGAAAGGCGGCGGATGTGCCGATCTGCAGCGCGCCGCGGGCCGTCGCCGTGAAGCCCGTCGCTGTTGCGCGGCCGGCGGCGTTGGTCGTGACGGTCAGCGTCCGCGCGCCGTCGAACGACGCTTTGCCTTTCTGGATCGCGAACTTCACGATCGCACCTGACACCGGTTGATCGTTCCGATCGCGTACTTCAATGACCGGCGCGACGGCTGTTTTCTGCTGAATGATGTTGACCGCACCTTCGCCTTCGAGCACGAGGATCTTGAGCGCAGCGCCCTGCGACGCCAGCGGCGCGGGATCGGTCAGTCGCGCCCGTACCGTGGCGCGCTCGGCGGGTCTCACTTTCACGATCTGACTGTTTTCGAGATATCCGAGACGCACCATGCGGACGCGATGCACGCCGGCGGCGATCGCCGGCAGCGTCAGCGGCGTCTCGCCGGCCAGCCGGCCGTCCACGTACACCGACGCGCCCGCGGGATCCGATTCCACCAGCAGCGAGCCGGCCGCGTCGCCCGCCGAGACGATGCGCTGCTCTCCGCGCACGAGCGCGACGAGTGCAACGCAAATGACGATACAGATCCGATGTCGGGTTGGCATGGCGTCAACGCAGAGTGACGGTAAACGACGTCGATCCGTTGCTGGTGATCGTTCCGTTGAACGGTGGGTTCTGCTGACCGCTCGACACTTCACTGTGCGTCACGGTGCCCGCGATGACACCGTTGCTGAGCGTGCCGGTGAACGCGAAGGTGTTCGTCACGGTCACGGTTGCGGGAGATGTGCTGGTGAAGGTTGTCTGCTGCTCGGGGATCGTCATGTTCCCGGCCGTCCCGGTGAGCGGGCCGCCCCAATTGAAGGGGACGGCCGGCCTGGCCGTGCAGAGCGGCGACTGAGTCACCGCAGTCTCCGTATTCGTCCCTCTTGTCGATCCGCTGCCCGTGATAGATCCATCGGCGCGCTGGTCGAGCTGAATCGTCATCGTTCCGCTGACCGATCGCGTCGACACACACGTGACGCCGGAGCTGACGGTGGTGATGACGAGTTGGCCGTCGAAAGGACCGGAAAGAGTCCGCGACGTGATGCCCGACGACGGGCCGCCCGACGTCGGGTTCGACGACGTGCTGCCCGACGTTTTCTTCGACAGGATAGCCACCCCAGCGGCTCCGGCTCCGGCGCCGCCGATGATGCCCGCCAGTGCCGTATGGGACAAGCCGCCGCCAGCACCGCCGACGGCGCCGCCGGACGCGATCGACGAGGCTTCTGCGGTGGTCATGACCGTCGTCTGCGCAATGGTCGCCGCGGCGGTCTGCCCCTGGAACGCTGCCGACACGGTAATCTGCAGCGCGCCGCGGCCGGTGGCGGTGAGCCCGGTCGCCGTCGCGCGGCCGAGCGCGTCGGTCGTGGCCGTCAGCGTCCGTGCGCCGCTGAACGAGGCGCGGCCTTTCTCGATCGCAAATCTCACGACCGCGCCGGACACCGGTTGATCGTTGCGATCGCGCACCTCGACGATCGGCGCAACGGCGGTCTTCTGCAGAATGATGTTGACGGCGCCTTCGCCTTCGAGGACGACGATCTTCAGCGCGGCGGTCTTCGCGGATTGCGGCGCGGGATCGGTCAACCGCATCCGCAGCATCGCGCGCTCGCCGGCTTTGACGGAGACGAGGCGGCTGTTCTCCAGATAGCCCAGGCGCACGACGCGGACACGATGCACGCCGGCGGCGATCGCCGGCAGCGTCAGCGGCGTCTCGCCGGCGAGGTGGCCGTCCACGTACACCGCCGCTCCCGCTGGATCCGATTCCACCAGCAGCGAGCCGGCCGCGTCGCCCGCCGAGATGATGCGCTGCTCTCCGCGCACGAGCGCGACGAATGCGACGCAGATGACGATACCGATCCGATGTCCAGTTCTCATGGCGTCAACGCAGCGTGAGGTTAAACGACGTCGATCCGCTGCCGGTGGTCGTCCCGCCGCTCGTGTTCGTCCCGCTGAACGATTCACTGAAATTCAGCGTGCCAGTAATCGCGCCGTTGCTCAGCGTGCCGGTGAACGCGAGGGTGTGCGTCGAGTCCACGGTTCCGGGCGTCGTCCTCGGCACGAACGTCTGCGCGGCCAAGGTGATGTTTCCCGTCGTGCCGGTGATGGATCCGTTGTAATTGAACGAAACGGAGATACCGAGGCGCCGCAGAACGGCGGCGTCTCGGTCCTGGTGCCGGTCGTCGATCCGCTGCCGGTCACGGTTCCATCGGCGCGCTGCTCGATCTGGAGCGTGAGCGTACCGGTGATCGCGTGCGTCGACGCACACGAGTTGGTGCCCCCTCCCGTGCCGGAGGTCGTCGTCGTCGTGACGACGTTCTGGCCGCTGAAGGGTCCCGCAAAAGTCTTTGACGTGATGCCCGGGGAGCTCGACGACTTTTTCGACGCGAGCAACGCGCCCGTGATTCCGGCGCCGGCGCCGCCGGTGATCGCCGCAACCGCGAGGTGGGACAAACCGCCGCCTCCGCCGATCGTTCCGCTTCCGCCGGCGGCCGCGGCCGAGGCTTGCGCGGCGGTCAGCACGTTCGTTTGCGCGATCGTGATGGCGGCGGTCTGCCCCTGAAACGCGGCCGACGTCCCGATCTGCAGCGCGCCGCTCCCGGCCGGCGTCAATCCCGTCGCGGTCGCGCGGCCGAGCGCATCGGTCGTGGCCGTCAACGTTCGCGCGCCGTTGAACGACGCACGGCCTTTCTGGATCGCAAACCGTACGAGCGCACCGGACACGGGTTGATCATTGCGATCGCGCACTTCGACGACGGGCGCCACCGCCGTCTTCTGCTGAATAATGTTGACCGCGCCTTCGCCTGCGAGCACGACGATCTTCAGCGCCGCGGCCTGAGATGCCTGCGGCGCCGGATCCGTGAGCCGCGCGCGCAGCGTCGCGCGCGTGCCTGACTTGACGGTGACCAGCCGGCTGTTCTCCAGATACCCGAGACGCACGACGCGGATGCGATGCACGCCGGCGGCGATCGCCGGCAGCGTCAGCGGCGTCTCGCCGGCGAGCCGGCCGTCGACGTACACCGACGCCCCCGCTGGATCCGATTCCACCAGCAGCGAACCGGCCGCGTCGGCTGATGCGGAACGGATTCCTGCCGCACCGAATGTGATGAGCGCGACGACGCCGATGACACGAATGGTGCGGATGTTCATGACTCGCCCTATGCCTTGCACCCAAGTTTCGGAAGGATCTGCTCGATCTGGCCGAGATAGTTCCGGGCGTTCTTCGCCTCGTCCAGATCCGGATTGATTGCGAGCATCCGCGCGTAGCTGGCGCGGGCGTCCCGCAGGTAGCCGCACGACGCACGTCCGCTGTTGAAGATGTCTCGATTCACGTTGCCGAGGAGGAAGTGCGCAATCGGATCGTTGGGCGCATATTTCAGCGCCCGCACGCAGTACTCTCGCGCTCGCAGCGGGTTGCCAACTTTGTCTTCCGAGAGGCAGAGGCCCAGGAATCCCGCCGCTCTGAGCCGTTCGTAGGAACCCTGCCGATCGGCGTGGGCGCGGCTGCCCACGCCGAAGCCGACGAGGTGAAACGCCAGCCGCGCGCCGAAACCGCTGGAGAAGTTCGTCAGCTTCAGGAAGTCGCGGTACCCCTCGCGGGCCGCCGCATACAGCTCGAGTTGACGCGTCGCGTCTTTCTCCGCGGCGCCACGCTGACGCAGCGCGTCGGCTTTCCAGAGATGCGCCTGGGCATTCGACGCGTTGATCGCGAGCGCCTTGTCCGCGTGCTCGATGGCGAGCCGCCAGGCACCCTTGTCCCAGTAGGCGCGCGACAACATCGAATACGCGTCATCGTTGCGCGGCTCCAGGCGCAGCACTTCGTTCAATTCGCGAATGGCCTCGTCCGGATCGCCGCGCTCGATCAGCACCGCGGCCAGCTGCGTCAACGCATCGACGTCGGTCGCGTCGATGTCGACCGCGCGGCGGAGGTAGGTGACGCTGTCGTCGAAGAGGAGCAGGAGCTGACACACCTGGCCCAGGTGAAAGGCCGCGAGTCCGTAGCTCGGCTCCTGCGCCAGCGCGCGCTCGAAGAATGTGCGCGCCTTCCTCAGATCGTCGGGCGACTGCGTGCGCTCGGTTGGCAGGATATTGGCGAGATCCATCGACGAGCGTCGGGAATAGAGCAGCTTCTCACCCTGCTCGTTCAGATCTCGAGCCAACTTCTTGATCTCGCGCGCGTAGCGAATGCGCAGCATGACCGAGGTGTCCTGGCCGGGGGCAGTCAACACCTCTTTCCGATCGGGCTGGTAACCGGCCTTCTCGCCTCGGAACTCGTGGACGCCGCTGCGCAGTCCCGGAACGGTGAGAGGCTTCGATCTCGACACGACGCCGATCAGCTTTCCGTCGACGTACACGGCCACATCATCGAGATTGGTCTCGACGATCGCCGTGCCCTGGAGCGGCCGCGATTCGGGCCCGGTGCCGAGGCAGCTGGTGCCGACGCCGAGGAGCATGCCGGGTTCGTAGTCGCCGCGCGCTGTCGGCGTCTGCGCGAGCTGCCGCTCGCGCGCGTACCGCCGAACGTTCGAACGGACGTACTCGATCAGCTCGTCGGCGGTGATGCGGCCGTCGCACGGATCGTAGTCGGCGTTGCCTTGTAGTCCGCGGGCGAGGAAGTAGGTGTAGAGCCCGAACCCGGTCGAAAGGTTCGGATCCTCGAAACTCTGCTCGCGCTCGGTCGTCGCGGTCAGCGTCAGAAAGTTTGCCGGCAGCGCGCTGAACTGCTGCTCGAGCGCCTCGTCGGTCGTCTCCGCGTTGACCTTGTCGGAGTGGCACGCGTCGGTGAAGAGCACCTTCCAGCCGGCCTTCACCTTGTTCGCCAGCACGCGCCCAGCGCGCCCATCGGGTACGCCGTGTCGGCGAGGCGATCCGGCATCACGTCCCAGGGCGCCAGGTACCCTTTTCCGTCCTGCACGAGTCCGTGGCCGGCGAAGTACACGACGACGCGGTCGGCGGGCTGCGCGACGCTCGGCAGCCACTCCTCCAGCTCGCGCCGGATATTCGCGAGCGTCGCCTGCGATCCTTTCAGAAACTTGACGTTCTCGGCGGGGAACGCGCCGCCTGCCGCACTGATCAACACGCGATAGATCGCGTCCGCGTCGCTCTCCGAGTAGCGCAGCTGCTTGCTCGCGTCGAGATTGGGATACGCGCCGACGCCGACGATCACGGCGTAGCCGCGCGGGACGCCGCGGGCTTCGGCGGGTCCGTTCGGCACGAGGACGAGATCGCGCGGCGACTGGGCGGGCGTCTGACCGCCGACCGTGGCCTGCAGGATCGCGGACGCAAGGAGGATCGCGCGGACCATGGCCTTACTTCGCGTGAGTCAGCTGAATCAACGCGGCGACCTGGCTCGCCAGCTCGCCCCGATTGACCACGTACGTCGCCTGATGCGTCTTGCCATCGGCCGCCAGCGACTGATCCTTTTCGAGCACGAGGTCGCGCGGCTGGATGCGCGCCTGCAGACCGGTGACGATCGATCGGTCGACGGTCTCGCGCCGCGTCACCGGCGTCTTGAAGCCGGGGAGCGTCTCGAGCGCCTGTTTGCTCACCACCACGAACACTTCTTCGGTCCCCGGCGTCTCGTCGAACGCAAACCACCCGTTGTCGGGGACGAGATACTCGTCGGACCGCACGACCGCGTTCCGGCCGCCGTTTGCGTCGGGGTTCGGGAACAGAACCGTCCATCGGCCGCTCGATCCGGCCTGCACGACATAGAGATAGCCGTCGATGTTCGACTCGAATGCGAACCGCACGCGATCGCCAGAGTGAAAAGTCGTGGATGGATCGGCATCAGCCTCGCTCGAGCCGCGCTGCTGCACGATCCGATATTTCAGCCCCGGCCTGACGTTCTCGCCGCTTGCGGGGGAGTCGTACATTTGCTTTGCGGTCGAACTGTCGGAGGCGGACGTTGCCTTGTCGCGCGCCGCAACGGGCGCCGCGCCCGCCGCGGCGCTGCCAGGCTCGGTCTTCTTGACCGTCGCGGGCGGCGTCGCCTGACGACCGCCGCTTGCCGAAGATTCAGCAGCGACGTCGGCAGATGGGGCCGCATTCGCTGGCTGCTCGGACGCGGGGGCAGCCGCCACGGCGATCGGTACGCCGCTGTCAGGCGCAGCCGGCGCCTGTCGTTCGGCGCGCCGCATCGTCGCCGCGAGCACCGCCACGATCACCAGCGCGACGGCGGCGGCGGCCCACACGCCCACCGGGATCCTGCGGCGGGGCGGAGCGGATGCCGCGCCCGTGGATGCGTCAGCCTTCAGCGTTTTCGTCCATGCGTCCGCAGGCGGTCGTGCGTCGCGAGCAGCGACAATCGTCGCGTCCTGTCCATCTATGGCGCGAAGCGCCGCCGACAGCGCAGCCGCGAGCTCTTTGCCGGTCGCGTATCGATCGCCCTTCGAGGGCGCAAGCCCTTTCACGATGACGGCTTCGACCTGCGGAGTCACGCCCGAGTTACGGATGCGGGGAGCGGGAACCGTGCTGTTCGCGCGTTTCAGCAGGGATGCCAGCGACCCGTCCATGTGAAACGGCGCTGTGCCCGTCAGCATCTCGTACAGGATCATGCCGACCGCATACAGATCGCTGTGGCTCCCGACTTCCCCTCCGGTGAGCTGCTCGGGGGAACAGTAACCGGGGGAGGCCAGGAATGCCCCGGTCTGCGTCAGATGAAGCGTGTTGCCGAGAATCGTCGCGATGCCGAAATCGGCGACGAACGCATTGCCCTCCGCGTCCATCAGGATGTTGCTCGGTTTGATGTCGCGGTGAACGATGCCCTGCGCGTGCGCGTAGTCGAGCGCCTCGCAAACCTGCGCGATGATGCGACTGGTCTCGGCGAGCGACACCGGGCCGCGTGCCAGCCGGTCGGCAAGCGTGCCGCTTTCCACGAACGGCATCGCGAGGTACGTGTAGCCGTCGCTTTCGCCATGATCGAACACGGACAGAATGTGCGGATGGTGCAGCTTGGCGACGATGTGGGCTTCCTGCTTGAAGCGTTCGACGAACCGCGGGTCGTTCGCGTATTGGCGCGGCAGCACCTTGATGGCGACGAACCGATCGACCGACTCCTGGTAGCCTTTGTAAACCCTCGCCATCCCTCCGTCGCGCAGCAGGCCGACGATTCGAAACTGTCCAAGCGTGCGGCCGACGAGATCTTCGAAGAAAAAGCTGCCGCCGGACGGGGCGCCCATGGCCGGGACGGTCCCTATCGCGTCGGGCTGGTTGAGCAGCGATTCCACCTCGCGTCGTAGCGCTTCGTCGCCGCCGCACGAGGCGTCCAGGAAGGCGGCGCGGGCCTTTGCGTCCTTGGCGCGGGCGGCGTGATAGAGCTCTTCGATCTGATGCAGACGTTCAGGGGTCATGTCAGTCACTCTCACCCATTAAGGCGCAAAGTCCGCCCGCAAACTGTCACGCGGCCGAGCCAGGGTCTTTCGGCGGATTTGCGCCCATTTCGCGCGACAGCCACGCTTTGGCGAAATCCCAGTCCCGCATGACGGTTTCGGGCGATATCTTCAGCACCTCGGCCGTCTCGGCGACGGTAAGGCCCCCGAAATATCGGAGCTCCACGACCTGCGCCTTGCGCGGGTCCAGGATCTTGAGCGCGTCCAGGGTCTCGTCCAGCGCCACCAGGGCGGCAGCCGGTTCCTCCGCGATGACCAGCGCCTCGTCCAATACGATTGTCTCGGCGCCCCCGCCACGCTTCTGCGAACGCCGGGCGCGCGCCGAATCGACCAGGATCCGCCGCATGGAACGCGCAGCCAGCGCGAAGAACTGCGTCCGGTTCTGCCAACGAACTCGCCGGATTTCGATCAGACGCAGGTACGCCTCGTTGACGAGCGCCGTGGCCTGCAGCGTGTGCCCGGGCCGCTCGCCTTTCATGTAGCGGCCGGCCATGCGCCGTAGCTCGTTGTAGACGAGCGGCATCAGCCGCTCCAGGGCCGACTGGTCCCCGTCGCTCCAGGCGACGAGCAGGTCGGTCACATCCGGGCCTTTGTTGGGAATGGGGTCGGACTCTACGCCGTTCACGCCGCGATTTCCACGCGTGTACTTTCGGTTCGGGACCGGCGCGTCCGGTTCACAAATCGGCTCGGTGGTGCGTGCGTCGTGCTGGAGAATCGCAGGAAGCCGATTCCGTGAACTGCCGAATCGATCAGTTCGAGATCGACCCGGCAATAATCTGCCAGCGTCCGTTGCGCTCGAGCCACACGCGCATGAACCTGAGCGTGATGTGTTGGATGGAGAATTCTACACGGACGTCTGCCGACTCGGCATGGGGTGAAGCCCGTGTCGCTCACCTCCCGCCCATCCCGCCCTTCCTGCCCTTCCCGCCCTTCCCGCCCTCTTCGGCGTATCATCGCGGCATGCGAAAGAACACATCTCGCCGCGTCGTCATCGCCGTGGTGATTGCGACGGCCGGCGCCGCCGCCGTCGTTCGCGCGCAGCAGCAGGGCGGCCTGAGCGCCGCCGAGAAGACGAGGCGCTGGGACGTCGAAAACGAGCTGCAGTCGATTGCGACGATCGAGCGGAAGGTCATGATGCCGATGCCCGACGGCGTCCGCCTGGCCACCGACATCTACCGTCCGAAATCCGCGGGACAAAATTCCAAGGTGCCGATCGTCTGGGTCAAGACGCCCTACAACTTCAACTTCTGGGATGTGCACAACGGCGTCCCGGCCGACATGAGCGCGGCGCTGGCCGCGGTGAAGCGCGGCTACGCGTACATCGTGCAGAACGAGCGCGGGCACTTCTTCTCTGAAGGCAACTACGACATTCTCGGCGCGCCTCGGAGCGACGGCTTCAACGCCATCGACTGGATGACGAAGCAGCCGTGGTCGAATGGCAAGGTCGGCACGACCGGGTGTTCCTCGACCGCGGAATATCAGATGGGTGTCGCGGCGCTCGGGCATCCCGGCTACGCGGCGATGAACGTGCAGGGATTCGGCGCCGGCGTCGGCCGCGTCGGTCCGTACTACGAGCAGGGCAACTGGTACCGCGGCGGCGCGGTGCAGATGCTGTTCATCACCTGGATCTACGGCCAGCAGAATCAGGTGCGGCCGATGTTCCCGCCCAACACGTCGCGCGAGGATCTCATCCGCGCGTCGAAGTCGTTCGATCTCGCGCAGCATCTGCCGCCGGTCGACTGGTCGCAGGCGCTCTGGCATCTGCCGACGCAGGACATCCTGAAGGCCGTCGATGCGCCGCGCGGCATCTACGCCGACTCGATGCCGGTGGAAACCGGCGGCCGCATGATGCAGCGGATGCCGAACGATCCGGCATGGTCCCGGGGCGGGCTCTACCACGACGACATGAAGCTCGACGTGCCCGGGCTGTGGTTCATGTCGTGGTACGACGTGTCGGTCGGCCCCAATCTCGAGCTCTACAACCATGTCCGCAAGAACGCCTCGCCGTCGGTTCGAGACGCGCAGTGGGCGGTCATCGCACCGGTGGCGCATTGTTCCTACACGCGCGCGACGGCCAACACGGTCGTCGGCGAGCGCAGCATGGGCGACGCCCGCCTCGACTACAACGAAATCGTCTACGGGTTCTTCGATCGCTTCCTGAAGGGCGAGCAGAACACGCGAGTGGATTCGCTGCCGAAGGTCACCTACTTCACGATGGGTCTCAACAAGTGGCAGACCTCGGACACGTGGCCGCCGGCGGGCGCGCTGCCGATGACGTTCTTCCTGTCGAGCGCGGGGCGCGCGAACTCGGTGGCCGGCGACGGCGCGCTCGCTTCGTCGGCGCCTGATGCCGACAAACCCGATGCGTTCACATACGACCCGATGAATCCCGTGCTGTCGTACGGCGGCAACGTGTGCTGCACGGGCAACGCCGTTCAAGCGGGAGCGTTCGATCAGCGCCGCATGGAAGCGCGCGAAGACGTCCTGGTGTATACGTCCGAATCGTTCAAGGACGGGACGGAGATCACCGGTCCGATTACGCCGACGCTGTACGTGTCATCGGATGCGAAGGACACTGATTTCACGGTGAAGGTGCTGGACGTCTACCCGGACGGCCGCGCCTACAACCTTGATGAATCAATTCAGCGGATGCGCTATCGCGACGGCTACGAGAAGCCGCTCTCCTGGATGGAGTCCGGCAAGGTCTACAAAGTCACGCTGCAGCCGCTCAACACGAGCAACTACTTCGCCGCCGGCCATCGGCTGCGGATCGAGGTGTCGAGCAGCAATTTCCCGCGGTTCGACCGCAACCTCAACACGGGCGGCAACAACTACGACGAATCAAAAGGCATTGTCGCGCACAATGCCGTCCACCATTCGAAACAGTACCCGTCGCAGCTCACTGTCACCGTGGTGAAGCGGTCGACGCCGTCAACCGCGGGTGGTCGCTGACGGGCAGGAGGGGCTGAAAAGGCAGGACGGGAAGGCTTTCAGTAGGCCCGCGCTACTCGTATCTCAGCGCCGTAACAGGATCGACACGCAGCGCGCGCAGCGCCGGGATGTAGCACGCGACGAACGCGGCACCCGACAGCAGACCGAGCGCACCGGCGAACGTGACGGGGTCGGTCGGCGTCACACCGTAGAGCAGAGACGCCGCGAAGCGCGTGAGCGCCACCGCCGCGGCCAGACCAATCCCGAATCCGATGGCCGCGAGGCGCATGCCCTCGCCAAGCACGAGTCGCAGCAGGTTACCGGTCTGCGCCCCGAGCGCGCGGCGCACGCCGATTTCGCGCGTGCGCTGGACCACTGAGTACGACATCACGCCGTAAATTCCGACGGACGCGAGCAGCAGCGCGAGGAGTCCAAACGCCCCGAGCAGCGTTCCCGCAAGCCGTGCCGGCAGCAGCGCCACCAGCATCTGCTCCTCCATCGTCTTGATGTCGAACAGCGGCACCGCGGCGTCGACGGCGCGAACGGCGTCGCGAACCGGCGAGATCAGCGCACGAGGGTCGCCGGACGTCTTGACGTGCAGCGTCGCGGTTCCTTCGTACTCCTGCCACAGCGGCAGGTAGTAGAAGGGCCGCGGGTCCTCGCCGAGCGTGTTGTACTTGCCGGTGCGCGTCACGCCGATCACCTCGCGGAACGGTCCCTCCGATCCGTTCGCGCTGATCCGTTTGCCGATTGGATCGGCGTTCGGCCAGTAGCGCCGCGCGAACGCGTCGTTGACGATCACCACCGGCGGCGCGCCCGCGCGGTCTGCCTCCGTGAACGCACGTCCACGTAGCAGCGGGATGCGCATGGTCTCGAAATACCGCGGCGCGACCACGTTGTACGCCGTTTCGGTGTCTTCACCCAGCTGCGTCTGATAACCCTCGATGGACGTGCCCCGCCGCGAGCCGCCGAGGCCGAGCGGTACGCTCTGCGCCAGCGTCGCCGATCGCACTCCTGGCACGGTCGCAACGCCCGTCAGCAGCCGCTCGTAGAGATTCCGGCCGCGCGTCTCGTCGAACCCCTGAAGTTCGGGAACCACCGACATCACGATCATGTTCGTGGGATCGAATCCTGCGTCGATCGCTCGCGCGCTCAGCAGGCTGCGCACGAACAAGCCGGCGCCAACGAGCAGGAACATCGAACAGGCCACCTGCGCGATGACGAAGGCGCTGCGAAGACGCGACCGCCGAGCGCGGCCGAACGCCTCGTCTTTGAGCACGGGGACGATGTCGGTTCTCGATGCGTGCCAGGCGGGCGCGAGACCAAACAGCATGCCGGTGACGATCGAGAGGCCCAGCGTGAAGAACAACACGGACGTATCGAGCCGAAGATCGAGCGCGATCGGAACGGGCACTGGCGGCTTGAACGAAATCAGCACGTTCATCAGCCACGCGGCGACAACCACGCCGACCGCGCCGCCGGCCGCGGCGAGCAGGACGTTCTCGGTCAGAAGCTGGCGAATCAAGCGCCCGCGGCCCGACCCGAGCGCGAGCCGCACGCCGATTTCACGCGATCGTGCGGCGCCGCGCGCGAGAAGCAGGTTGGCGACGTTCGCGCACGCCGTCAGGAGCACCAGGCCCACGACCACCAGCAGGAGCGCGACGAAACCGGCCACCGGACCGGTGAGATCCGGGTGGACCCGCGCATCCCGCTCGGCGACAACCGATACGGCGCGTCCGGCGTTGCGAATCGTGCGCCATGCCTGCGGATGCTCCGCGTAGAGCTGCGCGGCAATCACGTCGAACGCGGCGTGCGCCTGCGCCAGCGATACCCCTGAACGCAGCCGGCCAAAAAGGAACAACCCTCGCGATCCGCGCTGCGCGGTCCACGGCTCGCGGCCGGCCGGTGAGAGCGCTTGCGACGGCAGCATCGGAATCCATGCATCGATCGACAGCCCGCGCAGCCCGCCCAGGTACTCGCGTGCAGCCACGCCGACAATCGTGAAGGCCTGACCGTTGAACTGGAGCGTGCGGCCAATCACGTTCGGATCGCTCGCAAACCTGCGGGTCCAGAGGGCGTGGCTGATGACGGCGGCAGGAGCGGCGTCCAGACGATCGTCGGAGTCCACGAGCACGCGGCCGCGGACGGCGCCGACGCCGAGCAGCGAAAAGTAGTTCCCCGACACCGCTTCCACCCACGAGATCTCCGTATCGCCGCCGGCGTTCATCGACAGCGGCGTCAAGCGATACGCCGTCACGTCGGCCACAGCGTTCGCGCGCTGTCGGAAATCCTGGAAGTCCGGATAAGACGAGGCGCCGTATTGCGTGCTGCTGAAGTCGCTCGTATAGATGGCGGTGATGCGCTCCGGCTCAGCGACCGGCATCGGAGTCAGGAGGAGGGCGCTCAGCAGGCTGAAGATGGCGGTGTTGCCGCCGATCCCAAGGCCGAGCGACACGATGGCCGCCAGCGCAAAGCCCGGCGAGCGACCCAGGAACCGCGCGCCGTACCGCAGATCGCGAATCAAAGTTTCCATGGACCATCCGTCCTTCGCGACCTGCAGCGTAGGGGCGGACCCGCGTGTCCGCCCCGGGGCTATTCGTACCTCAGCGCTTCGGTGGCGTTGATGCGCAGCGCGCGGCGCGCGGGCACGTAGCAGGCAGCCACGCCGATCAGGGCAAACAGCGCCGCGGCGCCGGCGAACGTCACGACATCCAGGGGCCCGACGCCCATCAGCAGCGACACGATGAGCCGTCCGGCAGCGGCGGCAAGCACCAGTCCAATGGCTGCGCCGGCCAGCGTCAGGGACAGACCCTGTCGAATCACCATGCGCAACACGTCGCGTGGCTGCGCGCCGAGCGCGACGCGGATGCCGATCTCGCGCGTGCGGCTCGTGACCATGTACGCGGTAACGCCGTACACGCCGATCGCGGCGAGCAGCAACCCCACGAGCCCGAGACTCCCCGAGACCGATGCGGCCACGCGCTGTGGAATCAGGGTGAGCTGCGCGTATTCCTCGAAGTCCATGGCGGCGACGATCGGCAGGTTGGGATTCATCGACGCCAGGAGCGTGCGGAGATCGCCGGCGAGGCGCTGCCCCGCCGTGGACCGCGCGACAATCGTCGTGCGCGACATGTACTGCTGCTGGAGTGGCACGTAGACGAACAGCCGCGGATCTTCGTTGAGACTGCGATACTTGCTGTCGCGCGCCACTCCGATGACGGTCAACCGGCGGATGGCATCGGGAGCATCGGGACGGCCGTCGTGTTGCAGCAGCGTCTGGCCGACGGCGCTCTTGCCCGGCCACCATCGCCGCGACGCAGTTTCGTTGACGACAACGACTGACGGTGAATCGGCGCGGTCCGCGTCGGTGAAGTCCCGTCCCGTTACGAGCGCCAGCTTCACCGTCTCGAAGTAGCCGGGCGACACAACGTTCCAGTCTGCATCGAAGAAGCGCCGGCCCTCGGGCGCCGCGACGCCCGGAACCGACAGCCCACCCAGGCCGAGCCCGCCGCCGCCGAGCGGTACCATGGCCGCCAGCGCGGCCGACTGCACGCCGGGCAGCGTGCGCACACGCGTGATCAGGTCGGTGGCGAACACGCGTCCGCGCGCATCGTCGTACCCGGCAAGCGCCAGATCGAGCGTCGCGAGCTCGACGCCACGGGGATCGAACCCGGGATCGAGCACCGCCGCGCGCTGCATCGCGCGGCCGAACAATCCGGCGCCAACCACGAGCACGATGCTCAACGTGACCTGGGCGACGACAAAGGCGCTGCGCAGCCGCTGCCGCTCCGGCCCGCCTTGCCCGTCCGCTTTCAGCGACGTGACGACGGCGGCCTTCGACGAGCTCAGGGCTGGAGCGAGCCCACAGAGGATGGCAGCCACGAGCGACAGTCCCACGGTGAACGTCACGCCGCGCAGGTCGAGGGCCAGCGACAGGTCGACCGGCAGCGGCAGCGCCGGCAGGATCGACACGAGCAGCGAGGTCATCACGCGCGCCAGCGCGAGACCGGCGGCCGCGCCGATCAGGAACAACAGCGACGTCTCGACGAGCATCTGCCGCACCAGCCGGCCGCGTCCCGCGCCGAGCGCGAGGCGCACCGCGATTTCGCGGCGCCGCGCGGTCGCCCGGGCCAGCAGCACGCCGGCGATGTTGGCGCACGCGATGGCGAGCACGAGTCCGACGATCCCCATCAGGACCGCAAAGAACGCCGCCACGGGAGCGCCGTTGCCGGGGATTGGCGACATCGGCACCACGCGCAAACCCTTGCCGCGGTTGTCTGCCGGAAACTCACGCTCGAGCGAGCGGCCAATGGTCTCGAGTTCCGCCCGGGCCTGCGCCACGGTGACGCCTCGCTTGAGACGCGCGCCCATTGCCAGCCAGACCGAGGGCCGGCTGGTGAGGAGCGACGTGGAACGGCGAGGCATCGCCTCGGCGACCATCGTGAGCGGCACCCAGACATCCGCCGTCAGCACGGTCGTGCCGTGAAATCCCTCGGGCGCGACGCCGACAACCGTGAACGGCCGCCCGTTCAGAGTGACCGTTCGTCCCACTACGGACGCGTCGGCCGCGAAGCGGCGCAGCCAGAAGGAGTGGCTCACGACGAGGAGCGGAGTGCTTCCAGCCTCCTCACCGTCCGCAGACGTGAAGACGCGGCCGACGGCCGCCCGCGTGCCCAGGACGCTGAAATAGTTCGCCGTCACGAGGCTTCCGTAGATGCGCTCGGCGCCGCCCGGGCCGCCCAGACTCATCGGCTCCGCACCGAAGCGATGCGCGTAGATGCCGTCGAACACGGTATTCCGCGCCCGGATGTCGAGGTAGTTGGGGTAGGAGCTGTTGTCGAAGCCTTGTCCGTTCTGCGACCGGCCCACGTCCACGAGATCGCCGGCGTCGGCGACGCCGGCCGGCGGCTTGAACAGCAGCGCATTGGCAATCGTGAAAATCGTGGTGTTGGCGCCGATGCCAATCGCTAGTGACGCCGCGGCTGTCAGCGCGAAGATGGGATTGCGTTTGAGCAGGCGGATCGCGTACTGGACGTCGCGCAGCCAGCTGTCGAGCATGGACGGTATTACGCCGATCAGCTGGAAAGGTTTCAAAAAAAAGGCCGCGGTCGCCCGCGGCCTTCGACGAACCTAGAACGCCGAACCTAGAACGTCGGGAGAACAGCCTAGCGGCTGATCATCTTCAGGTCGGCGGACGCGATCATCTTCTTGCCGTCTTTCTCGGTCACGTCGCCAGTCACCTCAACCGTGTGGCTGATGTGCCCGATGAGCTTCGCGTTCATGTCCGCCGCGAGGCCACCGGTGATCTGGTAGAGCTTGCCGTCTTCGGTCAGAAGCGCCAACGGCGCGCCCTTTTTGGCGCACGCGGTCGCGCACTCGGCCGTCTCAGCCGGCATCTTGTGGTTGTTCGTGGTGTTGCCCTTGTCTTTCGTGTAACAGGTCTGGTCGACGATCTTGCCCTTGACCGTCTCGGTGGCGGCGAAAGCCGGTGTTCCCAGCGCGAGCACGAAAGCGGCGGCGGCGAATCCTGCGAACAGCTTGCCCATGTGATCTCCTTTGAAAAAAGCCTCGAGAACCTTCTGCTTATACGCCTACATTCTGGGGCTGTCAACGCGGCCTGACTTCCTCACTACGCTTCCCCGCCGCAATCGGATTGTTCGCCGTATACTGCGCGGACACACGGTCCGCCTGAAGGCGGACACTACATGAGATGTCTATGAAAAAGGCGCTACCGTTCGCGCTCGTGTCGCTCGCCGACCATCCCGATGCTCGTGGCGCAATCGCCGGTCGCGCCAACCGTCGATCACATCCTGTCGCTGAAGCGCGCCGCGTCTCCGGAAATTTCGCCGGACGGCCGGCAGGTCGCGTACACCGTCCGCGACACGAACTGGGACGACAACGCCTACGAAACAGAGATCTGGATTGCCGACGTTCAGTCGGGAGCGGGATATCAGCTGACGAACGCGAAGAAATCGAGCCAGTCGCCGGCCTGGTCGCCCGACGGTTCGCGGCTCGCGTTTACATCGGACCGTACCGACAAACGGCAGATCTACGTCATCAACCCGAAAGGCGGGGACGCCGAATCGCTGACGTCCGCCGAGGACGGCGTCGGTACCAGCGTCGCCTGGTCGCCCGATGGCAAGAGCATCGCCTACACGGTGACGGAGCCGAAGTCCGCGGCGCTCAAGGAACGCGAGAAGAAGTACGGAGAATTCCAGATCGTCGAGCAGGACTACCGCATGACCCACATGTTCGTCATCGACGTGGCGACGCGGGCCTCGCGGCCGCTCACGAAGGGTGCCTTCACCGTCGGCAGTTTCCGCTGGTCGCCGGACTCACAGTCGATTGCCTTCGATCATCGCGTGAACCCCAGCCCGTCGAGCTCAGGTTCCGCGAACATCTCGATCGTGTCGGTCGCCGACGGCGCCGTTCGAGCGCTCGTCTCGCAGGACGGCCCCGATACGAACCCCGTGTGGTCGCCCGATGGCTCACGCATCGCCTTTCAGACAGCGATGGCGAGCCCGTCTTTCTATTACACGAACACGCGCATTGCGACGGTGCCCGCGAGTGGCGGCGCGCCAACCGTGCTGACCGCCGAATTCGATGAGGATCCAAATCTCGTTGGCTGGAAACCCGGCGGCGTGTACTTCGCGGCGAGCGAGCGAACCTACTCACACCTCTTCCGGGTGGATCCTGCGACGAAGGCGATCGCGAAGGTGACGCCCGCTCCACCGGCCGTCAACTCGAGCTTCTCGCTTACAGCGGACGGCAGCAGCTACGCGTACCTCCGCTCGGACGCACAAACCATGTCCGAGTTGTACGTGGGGTCCGGCTTTAACCGGACCTCCATGAAAAAGCTCACCGACCTGAACGCGCAGACCACAGGCTGGACGACGAGCACGCTCGAGGTCGTGTCGTGGAAGAGCCAGGATGGCGCGGCGATCGAAGGCGTGCTGCACAAACCCATCGACTTCGATCCCTCGCGCAAATATCCGCTGCTCGTGGTGATTCACGGCGGCCCGACCGGTGTGTCGCGGGCCGTGCCGTTCACGAGCACGATCTACCCGGTCGACGTGTGGGTCCCGCGCGGCGTCCTCGTGCTCGAACCGAACTACCGTGGCAGCGCGGGCTACGGCGAGAAGTTCCGGTCCCTCAACGTTCGCAATCTCGGTGTCGGCGACGCGTGGGACGTCCTGTCCGGCGTCGATTCGCTGATTGCCAAGGGCTTCGTCGATCCGGCGAGGGTCGGAACGATGGGGTGGAGCCAGGGCGGGTACATCTCCGCGTTTCTCACGACGCACGACGCGGCTCGCTTCAAGGCCGTCTCGGTCGGCGCCGGCATTTCCGACTGGATGACGTACTACGTCAACACCGACATCCACCCGTTTACGCGGCAGTATTTGCAGGCGACGCCCTGGGACGACCCGGACATCTACGCCAGGACCTCGCCGATCACCTACATCAAGCAGGCGAAGACGCCGACGCTGATTCAACACGGCGCCACCGACGAGCGCGTTCCGTTGCCGAACGCGTACGAGCTCCATCAGGGACTCGTGGACAACAACGTGCCGACCAAGCTGATCGTGTATCAGGGCTTTGGCGGCATCGGACACGGACCGTCGAAGCCGAAGAGCCATCGCGCCACGATGGAGCACAACCTCGAGTGGTTCGATCAGTATCTGTTCCAGACCAACGCGAAGCCGACGACTGAGCAACGGTGATGGAGGGAAACGTGCAACTCAACAACCGAACAGCCACGAAAACACGAAAACACGAAACCAAGTCTGGTTTCCTTTTCGTGCTTTCGTGCTTTCGTGGCAGGTCCGGCGTGATGCTGGTCGCCGGCGTCTGCCTCGCGATCGCCGCGCTGGTGCGGCCGTCCGCGCAAACCCGAACGCCGTCGGTCGTCGCCATCCGAGGCGGCACGGTGCTGACCGTCACCAAGGGCACGATCCAGAACGGCACGGTCGTCCTGCGCGACGGCAAGATCGCCGCGGTCGGCGCCAACGTGTCGATTCCGGCGGGCGCCGAGATCGTCGACGCGGCCGGCAAGTTCGTCTCGCCCGGGCATCATCGACTGCCATTCGCACATCGCCGCCGATTCGATCAACGAGGGCGGCACGACTGTCAGCTCGATGACCGGGATCGAGGACGTGTTCAATCCGACGGACGTCAACATCTACCGCGACCTCGCCGGCGGCGTCACCGTCGCCAACGTGCTGCACGGCAGCGCGAACCCGATCGGCGGCAAGAACCAGGTGATCAAGCTGCGCTGGGGCAAGATCGCGCGCAGGAGGATTTCGCTGTTCGAGGGCGCGATGCCCGGCATCAAGTTCGCGCTCGGCGAGAACCCGAAGCGCCGCGGCGGCGGCGCCGGCGCGCCCGCGGGCACGACCGGCGCGGTATCCAGGGACGCGCATGGGCGTCGAGTACGTCATCCGCGACGCCTTCACGCGCGCGAAGGCGTATCAGAAGGACTGGCAGGACTACGACCGGCGGAAGAAAGCGGGCGAGCAAGTGGTGCCGCCGCGTCGCGATCTGCAGCTCGAGCCGCTCGTCGAGATCCTCGAAGGCAAGCGGCTCGTGCACGCGCACTCCTACCGCGCCGACGAGATCCTCATGCTGCTGCGCGTCGCCGACGAGTTCGGCTTCAAGATCGCGACGCTGCAGCACGTGCTCGAAGGCTACAAGGTGGCGAAGGAAATCGCGGCGCACGGCGCCGGCGCGTCCACCTTCGCCGACTGGTGGGGCTACAAGATCGAAGCGATCGACGCCATTCCGTACAACGCCGCGTTGATGACCCGCAAGGGCGTGCTCGTCTCGATCAACTCCGACGATGCCGAGCTCGCGCGCCATCTCAACACCGAGGCCGCGAAGTCGATGAAGTGGGGCGGGCTGAGCGAAGACGAAGCGCTCGCGCTCGTGACGATCAATCCGGCCAAGCAGCTTCGCATCGACAATCGCGTCGGCTCGCTCGAAGTCGGCAAGGACGCCGACGTCGTCATCTGGAACAAGCATCCGCTCAGCACCTACGCCATCGTCGATCGCGTGTACATCGACGGGCAGCGCTATTACGACCGACAGGATGATGCCAAGCGGATCACCGAGCTTGCCAAGGAGAAAGAGGGGCTCGTGAACGCCGAGCGCGGAGAGCGTGCGAGGCCGACCACGACCGAGACGGCGACACCGCGCGACAATCGGGCCTCGGGCGGGCCGAGCGATTCAGACGAACTCGCCCTGCGACAAGCTCAGGGCGAGCGGAGTGCAACAGCGGCGGTCGCGCGCAACGGTTCCGCTCGTGGTGAGCCTGTCGAACCACGAGCGCAGAGCACGACAGCGGCAGCGCCGCGCCCGCGAACCGCCACTCGGGGCGTGGTCGCGATCACGAACGCGAAGATCTTCCCGATCGCGAAGCCGGCCATCGATCGCGGCACCATCGTGATCCGCGACGGGATCATCGAGGCCGTCGGCGCGAACGTGAACGTGCCTTCAGGCGCGCAGGTGATCGACGCGGCCGGCGCGGAGGTCTATCCCGGCTTCATCAACGCGCAGACGACGATGGGCCTGGAAGATCCGGGAGCCGGCGGATTCGGCGACGCCAACGAGATCCTCGACTTCAACCCGCAGCTTCGCGCCCAGGTTGCGTTCCACAACGACAGCGAGGCGATTCCGGTCGCGCGCGCAAACGGGCTCACGACGGTCATCGCCACACCCGGCGGCGGCCTGCTCGGCGGCCAGGCCGCGGTCATGGATCTCGACGGCTACACGTGGGAAGAGAGCACCGTGGCGCCGTCGGTCGGCGTGTCGTTCCAGTTCCCGCGGATCGGTGGCGGAGGCCGCGGCGGCGGCGGACGCGGACAGGCGCCGGATCGCCCGCTACGACGACTTGAAGAAAGAACGCGACGCACAGCTCGATCGCGTTGCCCGCCTGCTCGATGAGGCGCGGGCGTACGCGAAGGCGGCTGGTCCCGATCGCCGCCGCGATCTGATGCTCGAGTCGCTCGGTCCGATCGTCGACAAGCGGCAGCCGCTCATCACGCGGGTGTCGACCGAGCCGGAGATCCGCGATGCGATCGCGTTTGCGGATCGCGTCGGCGTCCGTCTCGTGATCGCCGCGCCCGGCAGCGAGGCCGTCCCGGTGGCGGCGCTGCTGAAAGAGAAGAACATCCCGGTGATCGTTCTCCAGGTGCTGGTGCTGCCATCGCGGCGGGACCTTGCGCATCAGGCCAGCTACTCGGCGGCCGCCGAGCTGGTCAAAGCGGGCGTCAAGATCGCGTTCGCCGTGCCGAGCGAAACCAACGCCCGCCAGTTGCCGTACCACGCCGCCGAGGCTGTCGGATGGGGACTCGCGCGCGACGAGGCGCTCAAGGCCCTGACGATCAACGCGGCCGAGATTTTCGGCGTCGCCGATCGCGTCGGCAGCATCGAGCCGGGCAGAATCGCCAACCTCGTCGTCTCCAAGGGCGATCCGCTCGAGATTCGCACGCCGATCACGCATGTGTTGATCGCGGGCAAAACCATGCTGCCGGACAACCGGCAGATCGAGCTGTTCGAGCGGTACAGCAAACGACCGTAGGGGCGGACCCGCGTGTCCGCCCCGGGGCCGACACATGGGTCGGCCCCTACAAAGAGGTTCTTATGAGGCTTCGTCTTACGATCGTTTTCGTCGCCGCCCTGGCCCTCCCGTTCGCGCTGCGCGCGGACGCGCCGAACGTCTTCGCGATCCGCGGCGCTCGAATCGTCACGGCTACCGGTGCGCCGATCGACTCGGGGACGGTCGTCATCCGGCGCGGTGTCATCGAGGCGGTCGGCGCGGCCGTCACCGTTCCTGCCGATGCCGACGTCATCGATGGCACCGGACAGACGGTCTACCCCGGCCTGATCGACCTCGGGAACACCCGCGCCGCAGAGCAGCCCATTCCGCAGCTGCCGCAAAACCTGCGTACGTCGGCCGACGTCGAGCGCTGGAAGCGCGCGCAGATTCTGAAGCCGCAGTCGCGGGCCGCGGACGCCGTGAGGGTGGACGATGTCGAGCTGACGCGGCTCGCGTCGGCCGGGATCACGACGGTGCTTGCGCTGCCGTCCGGCGACGTGATCTCCGGACAGAGCGCGCTCGTCAACGTCGCCGCGCCGCCCGACGATCCGCAGATCGGGAACATCGTCGATCAGCGCCGAGGGTTGATCGTCATCAAGTCCCCGGTCGCCCTGCACGTGTCGATCCCGAATCAGCCGCGCGTGGCCGGCAACGCATATCCCCAGTCGCTGATGGGCGTGATTGCCTTCGTGCGCCAGTCGTTCCTGGACGCGCAGCATTACGCGGTGGCGCGCACCGACGATCCTGCGCTGGAAGCGATGCAGCCGTTCATCGCCCGCCGGCTGCCGGTCGCGTTCGAAGCCAACCAGACGCGCGAGATCCTGCGCGCGCTGAAGATGGCGAAGGAGTTGAACCTGGACGTGATCGTCGCGGGCGGGCGCGGCGCGAAGGACGCGGCTGCCGACCTGAAGGCCCAGAACGTCCGGGTGATCTACAGCCTGAACTACCCGCAGCGGCCGCGCGCGCTCGCGCCCGATGCGGACGAGGCACTCGAGGCGCTGCGCGATCGCGCGGACGCACCGAAAACGCCGGGCGAGCTGGCCAAAGCGGGCGTGACGTTCGCCTTCGAATCGGCGGGCTTGAGCGACCCGAAGGACTTCGTGAAGAACGCCGCGAAAGCGATCAAAGCCGGTCTCGCGGAGGATGCCGCGATCCGCGCGCTGACGATCGACGCGGCGACGATCGCCGGCGTCGGCGATCGCCTGGGGTCGATCGAGAAGGGCAAGACCGCGAACCTCGTCGTCGCCGACGGGAATCTGTTCGAGGAGCGGACGAAGATCACGCGCGTGTTCGTCGAGGGGCGTGCGGTGGCGCTCGAGGCTGCGGCACCGCCGTCCGGGCGCGGCCGCGGGCGCGGCCCACAGTAATACCGTCGACCCGCCAGAAAGCCGTAGCGGCGAGCCCCCGGTTCACCGTCAACCAGCCGCTAGCGTGATTAGATTGCGATTAGGGCCGGCCCGGTAGCGTAACGCCCTCGGTCCCTGTCGACCGCCTCCCCTCTTCGCTAGAAATACTATCGAGCCCCATTTTTTCGGGCTATTTCATAAGCTCATCAGTTAAGCTCATCAGTTCAAGCTCATCAATTTCACAAAAGGAGCCGACTGCCATGAGGACGCGTCACTTCGGGGCGACCGCGGTTGCGTTGTTTCTTAGCATCGTCGGGTCGTGGGCACAGGCGCCAGCGCCCGGCCGTTCTCAAAATCTTTCGAGCCGTTTGAAAATCATCGTCATCGAGGGCAAAGACGCCGCAAACGTCATCAACACACGATCGGCGGTGCAACCCGTTGTCGAGGTGCGCGACGCGGACGAACGGCCCGTGGGAGGGGCGAACGTGTTGTTCGCGGTTCCCCGCGGCAAGGGTGGCTTTGGCGCTGGCGACGTCCTGCAACTCACCGTCACGACAACGGACGACGGCCGAGCGGCGGCGACGACGCTTGTCCCGCTTGCGAAGGGACCCATGTCGATCTGGGTAGCGGCGACGTATCAGAGTCTCCGCACAGGACGGACGATTCCGCAGATCAACTTCAAGTCTGCCGCCGAGGCCATCAAAGCGGGCAAGGGAGGTGGGACTGCAGTTGCCGGCGGACTCAAGATTGCGATTCTCGAAGGCGAGGACGGCGTCAACATCGTCCAGAACAAGACCGCGGTGCAGCCGGTCGTCGAAGTGAAGGACAGGAACAACCTGCCGATAGCGGGTGCGGTCGTCACGTTCGCAATCGTTGCCGGCAAGGGTGCGTTCGGCGGCGGCAAAGGGGCGACCAAGGTGGCGGTTACAACGGACGCGAATGGGCGCGCCGCCGTCACAAACCTGCAGCCAGTGGGAACAGGCGCCATCCAGATCGCCGTGGAAGCGAGCTTCGCAGGGCAGACGACGAAGACGTCCATGTCGCAGGAGAATTTCCAGACGGTCAAGGACGCTCAGAAAGCGGGAAAGAAGCCCGGCAGCTCCGCCACCGATCCTGAGGCGGAGAGTGAATCGGCAGCCGGAGGAAGCGAAAGCCAGGCAGACCCCAACAGCAGCCAGAACGGCGGCGGTGGAGGGAAGGCCGCGTCTGGAGGTGGAGGCGGCGGGTTCAACAACGTCTTAGCAGCCATTGGCGCCGTCGCAGCAGGCGTGGGCGCCGCTGCTGCACAGCAAAAGAACCGGGGGCCCGACTGCACGGCGCAGGAGAACGCAATGGAGGCGGCTGCCACCAATCAGAGTCGCGTCTGCAGCACAGGTTCATCGCAGCAGTGCCTCAACGCAGGTGCACAAGTGCTGAACGCTCTTGGCGCGGTGTGCCAATGTTACGGACCAGATCTGCCTGCGTCGGACAGGCAGGCTATTCAACAACTGATTCAAGATTACCGTTCGTTGGGCTACAACGTGTCATCCGTCGCGAACTGCGCACGATAGCCTACCAGCCATGGTGTTGACTGTCGTTCTTTCGATAGCGCTCGTGGCGCAATCGCGCGGTGCCACGGGTGTTTGGGGCGTCGTCCTCGATCCGCAGGATCTCGTGGTCTCGCAGGCGCATGTGTCGCTCACGTGCGCCCGCGGCACCCAATCCGTCGAAACGGACAAGAGAGGGCGATTCACGCTGGCGGCGGAGCACGATGAGGAGGAATGCGATCTGACGGTCACCAGTCCCGGGTTTGCCCGTTGGATGCGGAAGGTGTCTCCCCGAAATGGCCGCGTGACCGTGCGGCTATCGATAGCGCCAAGCGAGGAACGGGTGACCGTGAGCGCGAAGCGCCGCTCGTTGTTCGAGTCGGAGCTCAGGCGCGACGAGGACGGCCTCTTTCCAGGTGTCGCGCACATCGCGGATCTTCTCCGATATGCGCGTGCACTGGGCGGATTGACCACACCAGTGGTCGTGTACGTCGACGGTCTGCCGGTGGATGAACCACCGCCGCTGGCGCAGATCGAGCGCGTCACCATCAATGCGGATCCATTTTCGGCCGAGCATGCCGATGGCGATCAGACCGTCATCCAGATCGTCACGAGAACTCCGGATCGCCGCCTGCGCATCAACTGGGCGACCGACGCGCTCGGGTTCGGCGGGCATGACATCCTGGGCACCGACCTCCACACGACGACGCGTTCCGCGGGCTTCGTCGTTTCGGGGCCCGTTCCCTACCTCCCGGTCACGTTTGGCTCGCGCATTACAGTCTTCCGTTCGTCGAATGATGTGTCGATTCAAGCCGCGCCGCTGGCCGAGGGCGGGTCGACGAGCGCGACGATCACGAGCCGAGGCGGCACGGCGGCATTCGACGCAGCCTACACACGTCCGTCGTCGGTGAGGGCGAAGTTTTCGGTTCGCGAGTCGCGCAGCAGCGGCTCGAACACTGGCGTCGGCGGACTCGTCGTCCAGGACGCGGGCTTTGCTTCGTCCTATGCGGGACACGACGCACGCGCCGCCGTCACTGCCACGGCGCGAAGCATGACGCTCGAGGGTCGCGTGGTCATGGATCGAACCGCTATTCGCACGCGCGCGAACAGCGACGGACCAGGACTCGCTGTTCGAGGCGTCTTTGTAGGAGGAGGGGCGGCGACCGAATCGAGCGACGGCGTACGGTCGCGTTTGAGCTCGACGTTCGTGATGAGATGGCATGCGGCCCGTCCGGTGACGGTAGGTGCCGAGTTCGGACGCCGCATGAATGTCAGCACCGAGACACCAAATCGGTTCGGCGTCATCGAATTCGCCCACCTCGACGACTACACGAGTGCGCTCGCAGGCGATTCGACGGGCACATTGTTCGTGACGCGCGGTGATGGCACGGTCCATTACACGAACTTCCGGTCAGCCGTGTTCGCGCAGACGACGATCGCGAGGACGGATCGCGCGGAAATCGGCGCGGGAGTACGCGTAGATACGCAGGCCAGCTTCGGCAGCATGGTCTCGCCGCGCATCTCGGCGGCCACAACCTGGCGGGGCTTTCACATCGTCGGAGGCGGCGGGCTCTTCGTTCGTCATGTGGACGAGACGGCAGTCACTCGCGCGATCGTCGGCGACGGGCGCCACCTGACGCAATTCATCGCGACTGGCGCCCCGCTCGCGGCTCCCCTCGAGGCTGCGGTTCGACAGCCGACGATCACGATGCGCCTCTCACCGGATGTCGTTCAGGCCCGCGAGTTGGTCGAACGGATCTCGATCGATCGAGCGTTCGGGCGCCTGTCCGCCGGTGTGGAATTCACATCCGGTCGCGAGCACCGGCTACTCGGTGCCGATCGACGTCCGGCTCGAGAGGGATGGACGGACATCATCGAGTCCAATCGGGCGCGGCGTCGCGAACGAGTTCACACGCAGCTGCGCTACACGCTACATCGGCAGATGGTCGCGCTGCACTACGAATGGGCGCGGTCACGCGACAATACCGATGGTCCGTTCTCGTTTCCGCAGCTGCCCGGCCGATTCGACGATGACTGGGCGAGGAGCGCCGGCCTGGCCCCGCACAACGTGAGTGCGATTGGGATGTTCCAGTTGCCGGGCCAAATCTCGGTCAGCGTATCTGATCGGTGGAACGGCCGGGCGCCTTTCAACGTGACGACCGGGTTCGATCGTTTCAGCAATGGTCTGGCGACGGATCGAGGCGGCCGTCCGCGCAACAGCGGCAAGGGACCTGGATTCCATTCGCTATCGCTGTACGCATTCCGCCGCCTCACATTGCCCGGCTCCCGTAAGTCATCGACGAGCTTGCTGAATGTGACGGCGGGCCTTCAGGCGGAGAATCTGCTTGGCATCCGCAACTATCTCGGCGTCGACAGCGTGATTGGCTCCCTGATGTTCGGTCGTCCTATTGGCTCTTTGCCGGGCCGCTCGGTACGACTCATCTTCAATGTCGAATAGCCGGTGAGGGAGGTTGCGGGAGGGACGGAGGTCTGGTAGGCTCTTTCCTTCATGTTCGCGGTCCACCATCACGGCCACTATCATCGCCACGGCCATCAGCCGGCGGAGGGTGCGTGATTCAGGATCGAGTCGAAACGGACGACACACGCAGCCCCGCCCGAGCGCGGGGTTTTTTGTTTTATGGACTACTCAAAACTGAACGGTCTCATTCCCGCAGTGATCCAGGACGCCGAGTCGTCTGAAGTGCTGATGGTCGGCTTCATGAACGAGCAGGCGCTCGCCGACACGCAGCGCACCGGCTACGCCACGTTCTTCAGCCGCACGCGCAACGCCCTGTGGACGAAGGGCGAGACCTCGGGCAACAAGCTCCAGGTCGTCGACATCCTCGTCGATTGCGACGACGACACGGTGCTGGTGAAGGTCAAGCGGCTCGGCGACGGCAATGTCTGCCATACGGGCACCCGGACCTGTTTCTCTCCGATCGCTGTCATGAAACTGAAACTTCGGCATCCCCAAAGGCTCCCTGCAGGACGCGACGGTTCATCTGTTCGCGCGCGCGGGCTTCAACATCTACGTCAGCACGCGGTCGTATTTCCCGGCCATCGACGATCCCGACATCGAGTGCATGCTGATCAGAGCGCAGGAGATGGCGCGGTACGTGTCCGACGGCGTGCTCGATGCAGGGCTCACGGGACAGGATTGGATCGCGGAGCACGAGGCCGGCGACGGACGAACCGGCGTGCTGACCAGCGTCGCCGATCTGATTTACGCGAAGCAGAGCTTCGGCAAGGTCAAGTGGGTGCTCGCCGCACCGGAAGAATCGCCGTTCCGATCGGCGAAGGATCTCGAGGGAAAAACGGTCGCCACCGAGCTCGTGCGGGCGACGCGCGCCTATTTCGCGCGCCACGGCGTGACCGCGAATGTCGAGTTCTCGTGGGGCGCTACGGAAGTGAAACCGCCGGTGCTCGCCGACGCGATCGTGGAGGCGACGGAGACCGGCTCGACGCTGCGCGCCAACCGGCTGCGGATCATCGACACGGTGCTCGAGTCCAACACCCAGCTCATCGCCAACCACACCGCGCTGGCGGACGAGTGGAAGCGCACCAAGCTGGAGAACATGGCGCTGCTGCTGCGCGCCGCCATCGAAGCGCAGGGTCGCGTCGGCTTGATGTTGAACGTGCGCCGCGTCGATCTCGCCGGCATCCTCGAGCTCCTGCCCGCCTTGCAGCGCCCGACGATTTCCGCGTTGAGCGATGACGACTGGGTGGCCGTGAACACCATCATCGAAGAGCGCACGGTGCGCGACCTGATTCCGCGCCTGAAAGGCGCCCGCGCGCAGGGCATCGTCGAGTACCCGCTCAACAAGATTGTGCTGTGACGATGAAGATTATCGAGGCGCGTGACAATCGGGCGCTCCGTCGGTTGATCGTGCCGGCGTCGCGCCAGGATCCCGCGTTCGAGCGCCGCGTGCGGGCCATCGTCGACGCCGTCCGTTCGGGCGGAGATCGTGCGCTCGTACGCTTCGCGCGGCGGTTCGATGGGGTCTCGCCGCCGCTCGAAATTTCCGCGGCCGACATGCAGACAGCGGCGGGGCGCGTCGACCCGGCTGTCCGCCGCGCCCTCGCGCAGGCGGCGAACCACATCGCCCGGGTCGCGTTCCGGCAGATTCCCCGGCACTGGGACCTCGACGTCGCGCCCGGCGTGTCGATCGAGCAGCGCGTCGAGCCGCTGGCCAGCGTCGGTTGCTACGTGCCGGGCGGCCGCTTTCCGCTGCCTTCGTCGCTGCTGATGACCGCGGTCCCCGCGCGCGTCGCCGGCGTCCGCGAGATCGTCGTCGTGTGTCCAAGGCCGGAGCCGGTTGTCATGGCGGCGGCCCTCGAAGCCGGCGTCACGCGATTGTTTCGCGTCGGGGGCGCGCATGCCATCGCAGCGCTCGCGTACGGAACGGCGAGCGTGCCGCGTGTGGACAAGATCGTCGGGCCCGGGAATCGCTACGTCGCGACCGCCAAGGCGCTCGTGGCCGCGCAATGTGCGATCGATTTCTACGCCGGCCCCACCGAGATCGTGATCGTGGCCGGCCGCGGCCGGGCCAGCTGGATCGCCTCCGATCTCGTGGCGCAGGCAGAGCACGATCCTGACGCTCGCGCGATCTTCATCACGTGGAGCCGGCCCTTCGCCCGGCGCGTCGCGGCCGAGACGGCTCGGGCGGCCTCGGGCCGGGCGCTTGTTGCTCGCGCACTCGCCGCCAATGGCGCCATCGTCGTCACGCGAAATGCGGACGAGGCGATGGCGTTGGCGAGCCGGATCGCACCGGAGCATCTCGTGGTCGAGCGCGAGTCGATGCTGAAGGGTTCGCTGACGGCCGGTGCGGTTTTCGTCGGTCCCTACGCCGCGCAAGCCGCCGGCGATTACGCGACGGGATCGAATCACGTGCTGCCCACGGCCGGCGCGGCCCGGTTCCGGGGCGGTCTGTCCGCGGCCGATTTCATGCGCGTGATGTCGGTGCAACGCATCACGCGCGACGGGCTGTCGAAACTGGCGCCGATCGTTCTGCCGCTCGCGCGCGCCGAAGGACTCGACGCCCACGCCAAGTCGATCGAGATCCGACTGAATCCAAATGTCTAGCCATGAGCCATCAGCCATGTCTCATTATCAAAAACCCCCTGAGCTGTACGACGGCCTCCGGCTCCACCAGAACGAGAACACTGGCGGCTGCTCGCCGAAGGTGATCGAGGCGCTCGCGCGGCTGCGCGCGGATCAGATCGGCTTCTATCCACCGTACGCGCAGGCGACCGAGGCGGTCGCGCAGTACCTGGGTGTGCGTCCGGATCGCATCACGCTGACCAACGGCCTCGACGAAGGAATCATGGCGCTGTCGGTCGCCTACCTCCGTCCCTCAGTCGCGGGTCCGGTGCTCGAAGCCGTGGTGCCCGAGCCGGCGTTCGAGATCTTCCGGTTCGACACGGCGGTTGCCGGTGGCCAGCTCGTGCAGGTGATGCCGAAGCCGGACTTCGCATTCCCGCTCGACGAAGTCCTGTCGGTGATCCGGACGCGAACGCGCGTGGTGTTCCTGACGAATCCCAACAACCCGACCGGCGTCGAGATGCCGCTCGACGCGATCCGCACGATCGCCCGTCGCGTGCCGAGCAAGGCCGTCGTTTTCGTGGACGAGGCGTATGCGGAGTTCGCCGGGGTGTCGTTCATCCCGGAGCTCGAGAGCTTCCCGAACGTTGTCGTTGGGCGTACGTTCTCGAAGGCGTTCGGCCTGGCAGGACTCCGAATCGGCTGCCTCGTCGGCGCTCCGGACACAGTCGACGCCATCCGCCGCGCCGTACCCGTCTACAGCGTCAGCATTGCGGCCGTCACCGCGATCCAGGCTGCGCTCCAGGATCTCGATCACGTCAACGACTACCTGCGACAGGTAGCCGAATCGAAAGCGTTGCTGTACGCCGCCTGCGACCGGATGGGGCTCACCTACTGGAAGAGCTCATCGAACTTCGTCCTCGTGTGCGCCGGCGATCGCACCGACGCGCTCGTCAAGGGCGCGTTCGCGCGCGGCGTCTACATCCGCGACCGATCGACCGAACCAGGATGCGCCGGCTGCATCCGGATCGGCGCCGGGATCGTGGAGCATACGCGCCGGTGCGTCGCCGTCATGGAAGAGGTTTTGTGCGCCGCGCCGTAATCGACCGCCGGACGACCGAAACGCAGATCGAGCTTCGTCTCGGCCTCGACGGGCGCGGCACGTATCAGGTGCGCACGGGCATCCGCTTCCTCGATCACATGCTGGAGCTGGTCGCGAGGCACGGCGCGTTCGATCTCCGGATCGCCGCCGCCGGCGATCTCGACGTCGATCAACATCACACCGTCGAGGACCTCGGGATCGCGCTCGGCGAGGCGGTCTCGAAAGCCCTCGGCCCGCGCCGCGGCATCAACCGCGCGGGCTATTTCGTCATGCCGATGGACGAGACGCTTGCCGTGGCCGCCATCGATTTGGGCGGCCGTCCGCACGCGGTGGTCGATCTGAAGCTCAAGACTGTGCGCGTCGGCGACCTGCAAACCGAGCTGGTTCACGACTTCTTCGACGGCTTCGCGATCGGCGCCCGGGCAAACGTCCACGTCAAGGTGCTGTACGGCCGCTCCAGCCACCACAAGATCGAGGCAGTGTTCAAAGCGTTCGCGCGCGCGCTGCGGGTGGCTTGCGCCAAAGACAAGCGGCTGGCTCGGATGCTCCCGAGCACAAAGGGACTGCTGTGAAAGTTAGAAGTAAGAAGTTAGAACTCAGAAGGACTATGAACTGCAGAACCGGTCATGGAAGGACTGCGACACGCTCGCTGTCCTTCTCACTTCTGACTTCTGACTTCTGACTTCTGACTTTGATGATTGCGCTCATCGATTACGGCGCCGGCAACCTGACATCGGTGAAGAAAGCGCTCGCCGCCGTCGGCGCGGACGTGTTCGTGCCCGGGCGGCCCGAGGAGCTCGCGACTGCGCGGGGAATCATCGTGCCGGGTGTCGGACACTTCGGCGCCACCCGCGTGCTCGACGATGCATGGGCGTCCACGGTTCGTGGGCGAGTGAACGATGGTTGCCCGCTGCTGGGCATCTGTCTGGGGATGCAGTGGCTGTACGAGTCGAGCGACGAAGCGCCAGAGTTGAAGGGGTTGGGGGTGTTGCCTGGACGTGTGGTTCGGCTGCGCGGAGAGGTCCGGCTAAAGGCGGACCCCACGTACGAAACTGACGTGCTACACCCGCCACCCACGTACGTGGGGTCCGGCTTTAGCCGGACCTACTCCATCAAGGTTCCCCACGTCGGCTGGAACAGCGTCACACTCGTCCGTGACGCGTCTCTCACCAGCGGCGTCACGTCGGGTGCGCAGGTCTACTTCACGCACAGCTATGTCGCTCCCATCACGACCGACACCGCCGCGACGACGGAGCACGGTGAACCATTTGCCGCGATCGTGCAACGCGGACAGATCGCCGGCGTGCAGTTTCATCCGGAGAAATCGGGCGAAGTCGGGCTGCAGGTTCTGCGCAACTTTGTCCTTCTAACTTCTAACTTCTAACTTCTAACTTCAACTTTGCTTTCCAAACGAATCATTGCCTGCCTCGACGTCCGCAACGGACAAGTCGTGAAGGGCATCAACTTCGAGGGGTTGCGCTCAGCCGGTGATCCGGCGGAGCTGGCGAGGCGCTACAACCTCGAGGGGATCGACGAGCTCGTGATTCTGGACATCACCGCCACGCTCGAGGCGCGGCGCGCGCTCGCCGAGACGATTCGTGCTGTCGCGCGCGAGCTGTTCATCCCGCTCGCCGTCGGCGGCGGCATCCGCACCGAAGCCGACGCCGCGGCCGCCGTCGACGCCGGCGCCGACAAGGTCAGCCTCAACACCGCTGCTCTCGCCGATCCATCACTCATCACCACGCTCGCCGAACGTTACGGCAGCCAGGCGGTCGTCGTCGCCATCGACGCCAAGCGCGACGGGGATCGCTTCGCGGTCTACGCACGCAGCGGTCAGGCTGCGACCGGCCGGGACGCGGTGGAATGGGCGAAGGAAGCCGAGTCGCGCGGCGCCGGCGAGATCCTGTTGACGTCGATCGATCGCGACGGGACCAAGGCGGGCTTCGATTGCCCGCTCACGGCCGCGGTTTCGTCCGCTGTCTCGATACCAGTCATCGCCTCGGGCGGCGCCGGCAGGCTCGAACATTTCGTGGAGGTTTTCACCGAAGGACGAGCCGACGCAGCGCTCGCGGCGTCGATCTTTCATTACGCGGAGACGAGTGTGAAGGCGTTGAAGCAGCACTTACATAGCTGCGGCATTCCGGTTCGTTTGTGACGCCGCCAAAACGCAACCACGAAAACACGAAGCCACGAAGAAGACCTTCTAGATTCTTTTTCGTGTTTTCGTGTCTTCGTGGTTGCATTTGATACCCGCATGCTGATTCCCTCAATCGATCTCCAGGGCGGCGCCGTGGTTCAGCTCGTCCAAGGCGACCGCCTCGCGATCAAGGACGAGGACGTGTTCCGGTGGGTGCGGCGGTTCGAACGGTATCCGAAAGTGCAGGTGATCGATCTCGACGCCGCGAAGGGCGTCGGCGACAACCTGGCGCTCGTGAAGCAAATCGCCGCGTCCCTCGGTTGCCGCGTCGGAGGGGGTATCCGGTCAGTCGCGCGCGCGCAGGACGTGCTCGGCGCGGGCGCTCGCCAGGTCATCGTCTCGTCGGCGCTGTTCACGGACGGGCGGCCCGACCTCGGGTTCGCGGCAAAGCTGGCCGACGCCGTGAGCCGCGAGCGGATCATCGCCGCCGTGGACAGCCGACAGGGCCGAGTCGTCATCCACGGCTGGAAAACGATGCTCGACATCACCGCGGTGGACGCAGTCCACGCGCTCGAGCCCTACTGCGACGAATTCCTCTACACCCACGTCGACACGGAAGGCTTGATGGGCGGCACGAACCTCGCCGCCATCCGCGAGGTCCGGGACGCCACGAGCCGGCGGGTGACCGCGGCCGGCGGGATCACCACGCAGCAGGAAATCGACGACCTGGAGGCCCTCGGCGTGGACGCAGTAGTCGGGATGGCGATTTACACAGGAAGGTTGAACCTGGACCCTTAGCTCGTGGGGTCCGGCTTTAGCCGGACCTACACAGACGATCGCGCTCGCTGTCGGTCCGCCTAAAGGCGGACCCGACGTACTACACAGATTGCGAAACGTTTGGCTCCGGTCCTCCGTCAAAGCGTCCATGCGAAACGCCATCCTTGTCCTCGCCGTGGTGTCTGCCGGCTGCACCCTGGAGGTCTCGGCTCATACCGACACCGAACACGTCACGCGGACGGCGCCGCTCGCGCCCGGCGGGACGCTCAAGCTGAAGAACTTTTCGGGGCGCGTCACCATCACCGGGACCGACCGGCAGGACGCGTCGATTGACGCCGTCCGGCACGCGACCCGCGAGAAGCTGGAGAACATCAAGCTCGACATCCACATGGAAGGGTCGACGCTGGTCGTCAACGCGAACCAGCGGGACTCGGCCCGCTTCAGCCGGCGGCACCGCAACAACCGGGTGGTCGAGACCGACTTCACCATCGAAGTGCCCCGCCGGACGAACCTCGACGCCGACCTCTTCAGTGCCCCGCTCACGGTCGACGGCCTCGAAGGCTCGCACAAGGTGCACGGTTTTTCGTCGCGCGTGCGGCTCGAGAACGTCGCGGGCCCTGTCCAGGTGCACACGTTCAGCGGTCCGGTCGATATCCACACCGCGACGTGGGGATCGGACCAGTCCGTGGACGTCGACACCTTCAGCGGGAGCGTGAACCTGCACGTCCCGGATACCGCCGCCGGAACGATCAACTTCAACTCCTTCAGCGGTCACCTGAATTCCGACATTCCGCTCACGCTGCGGTCGGGCAGCCGGCGGTCGCTGCGCGCGGAGCTGGGGACGGGAACGGGGTCCACCCTGCGCTTCAAGACCTTCAGCGGCAGCGTCAAGATCAACCGGTAAGGCCGTTCTCACCATTTTCGCCGCTTCCACGTCATGCGACGTCCGCCCGGGTGAGAACGGCTCTAACTGCTGCTACAATAGGAACTTGCCTCTAGGAGCGTGTCCCATGACGCGACGCGGAACACGCTCCTGGTAGGCCGGCTTCGCTGGCAAAAACTTGTCATTCATCGGGGTTGCACGCGCGCGTAGCGCGCCTACTAAGAGCCCGTTCGCCACGTCTCGACCGGGCTCCTAGAGGGCAGTTCACCTATTGTGAGCACAGCGGTTCAGACACATACCGAGGTCCGCTGGGCCCCGACGCAGGCGTCGGCAACCCGGATCGCGGCAGACGGGAAATTTCTGCGCCTCGGCGGCGGGGCGCGGTTCCTCGTCAAGGGCGTCACGTACGGGACGTTCGCGCCCGATTCCACGGGTTATCAATTCCCTTCGATATCCCAGGTCGCCGAAGACTTTCGCCTGATGGCAAGCCTCGGCGTCAATACGGTCCGCACCTACACGGCGCCGCGCCGCGATCTGCTCGACGAGGCGGCCCGTCACGATCTGCGCGTGATGGTCGGGCTGCCCTGGTCGCAGCACGTCGCGTTCCTCGACGATCGCTCGCTCCGCCGGCGGATCCGCAACGAGATCGTCAGCCAGGTAGCCGCGCTCGGCGACCACCCCGCGATCCTGGCATTCGCCCTGGGCAACGAAATTCCACCCGGCGTCGTACGCTGGCACGGCCGGCAGCGCATCGAACGGTATCTCCGCATCCTGTACGAAGAGAGCAAGGCGGTCTCGCCCGACAGCCTCTTGACGTACGTCAACTTTCCGCCGACGGAATTTCTCGATCTCGCATTCTTCGACATCTTCGCCTTCAACGTGTATCTGCACCGCGAGACCGAGTTGCGCGCGTACCTCGCGCGGCTGCAGCACATTGCCGGACACAAGCCGCTCCTGCTCGCCGAGGCCGGCGCCGACAGCAGCCGCGAGGGTGAGGAGGGCCAGGCGGACATCACGGCGATGCACATCCGCGCCGCCTTCGAGGAAGGCGCGTGCGGCGCGATCGCGTTCGCCTGGACCGACGAGTGGTGGCGCGGCGGAAACCCGGTCGACGACTGGAAGTTCGGCCTGGTCGATTGCGAACGGCGCTTCAAACCCGCGGCGGTCGCCGTGTCCACCGCATTCGAGGAGGCGCGGTTTCCGCGCGACGTGCAGCGTACCTGGCCGCGCGTGTCCGTCGTGGTCTGCGCGTACAACGCCGCCGACACCCTCGAGGATTGTCTGTCGTCCCTCGAGCAGCTGACGTATCCGGACTACGAGATCATCCTCGTCAACGACGGTTCCACGGATCGCACGAGCGAGATCGGACGCGCGCATGCGCGCGTGCGCGTCCTCGAAACGCCGAACGCGGGGCTGAGTGCCGCCCGAAATGTGGGACTGGCCGAGGCCGGCGGCGAGATCGTGGCCTACACCGACGCCGACACTCGCGTCGATCGCGATTGGCTCTCGTTCCTCGTCCAGCCGTTTCTCAAGTCCGACGTCGCGGGATCGGGCGGACCGAATGTGGTCCCCGCCGACGACCCGCCGATGGCGCAGTGCATTGCTCGTGCGCCGGGCGGCCCGACCCACGTGCTGCTCGACGATCGCACCGCCGAGCACGTGCCCGGCTGCAACATGGCGTTCCGCCGCGACGCCCTCGTGGCCATCGGCGGCTTCAATCCCATCTTTCTCCGCGCGGGCGACGATGTGGACGTGTGCTGGCGGGTGCAGGCGCGCGGCTGGAAGATCGGGTTCGCGCCGGCGGCGCTCGTGTGGCACCACCATCGTGCGTCGCTGAAGGCGTACTGGCGGCAGCAGGTCGGCTACGGCGAAGGCGAGACCTGGCTGATGGCGCATCACCCGGACAAGTTCCTGGACGGACGCTTGCTGTGGCACGGGCGCATCTACAGCCCGCTGCCGTTCGTGCGATCGCTCTCGGGCACCCGCATCAACGCCGGGGTGTGGGGGACGGCCGCGTTTCCATCCGTCTACCGCACCGACGTGCATCCGTTCGCGTTCATGCCGCATTCGATCCGGTGGCAAGTCATTTCCTTCATCCTCCTTCTGGCGGGCCTCGCGGTGGCGTCGACGGGCGAGCACCAGTGGGCCGCGGCCATCCTCCTCGGGGGCGGCGGCATCGGCGTGGCCACGACCATCGCCAAGAACATCGCCTACGCCATGCGGTCCGACATCGAGTCGCTCCGCGGTCCCAGGTTCTGGTACCGCGCGGTGGTCGCGTACCTCCACTTCCTGCAGCCGATCGCGCGGCTGCGCGGGCGGATTCGCGGTCTCCTCTCCCCGCCCGAAATCGCCCTGCCGCATGCGCGCGCGCAGACGAGCCGCGGGCCGCGGCCGTCGTTGAGCGAGGCGTGGCGGGCGCTGGTTCTCATCTCCGGCAACGTCGCCGAGGATCGCTTCTGGAGCGAGACGTGGACGACGGCCGACCGCGTGCTCACGGATCTCGCCGACTGGCTGCGGCAATCGCGCGCCGTCCGGACGATCGAGGTCGATGAAGGGTGGTCGGACGATCGCGACGTCAGCGTGTTCGTCGGCCGCTGGGCCTGGCTCGACATCCGCGCGCTGGTCGAAACGCACGACGCCGGCCGGGCGCTCGTCCGGCTCAGCACGCATCTGCGGCCCACTACCTACGGCGTCGTGACCGCGCTCGTGTTCGGCGCCGGGCTGTTCGCCGCGGCACTGTACGGAGTGGCGCTGCGGTGGCCGCTGGCTGGCGCGGCGGCGGCGGGCCTGGCGGTGTTGTTGATCCCAGCCGTCGCCTGGCGGACGGCACAGGCCACCGCCATCGTGCGGCGCGGGATCGCACGCGTCACCGTCGGCGCCGGCATGATGCAACTGCCGTCGGCGCCCGCGCATGCGCCGCTCGTGTCGCCCTCACTGCTCCGCATGTACGGCCTGCGCAGCGCCATCATCTTCATCGTCACGGTCGTCACGCTGGGCGCCAGCACGTTCATGCTGCGGGAGGCGGCGACGGCGCCGGTGATCGGCGGGAAGCAGGGGTTCGCCGGCGACTACGGGCCGGCGATCGAGGCCTGGCTCGACGCCCCCGGCGGGATCGTGGTCGCGGCAACCGGCGACATCTACTTCGCCGACTCGAACAACCACGTGATCCGCCACATCGACGCGCGCAACGGCGTCATCACGACGGCGGTCGGCAACCACGATCTCGACGCGGGATTCTCGGGCGACGACACGCCGGCGACCCAAGCGCAGCTCGACACGCCCGACGGCGTGGCCATCGCGCCCGACGGCGACTTGATCATCGCCGACTCGCGCAACGATCGAATCCGCCGCGTCGATCGCGCGACGGGAGTCATCACCACCATCGCCGGCTCGGGCCTCAACGGGTACGACGGCGACGACCAGCCGGCCATCGAGGCGGCACTCAACACTCCGAGTGCGGTGGCGGCCGCGGCCAACGGCGACATCTACATCGCCGATACGCTCAACTACCGCGTCCGCGTGATCGACGCGAAGACGGGATTGATCCACACCGTCGCGGGCGATGGCACACCGGGTGAGCCCGAACGCGTCGGGGACGGCGCGCCGGCGACGACCGCGCAGTTGAACATGCCGAGCGACGTCGCCGTGGCGCCGAACGGCGATGTCTACATCGCCGACATGCACCACAACCGCGTGCGAAAGCTCGACCGGCGGACGCAGATCATCTCGACCGTCGCGGGCAGCGGGATCTGGGGCTACTCCGGCGATGATGGTCCCGCCGTGGACGCGCGCCTGGCCGGACCAGCGGGCATCGCGGTCGTGGCCGAACCGGGCGCGTCCGGCAAGCTGACGATCTTCATCGCCGACTTCTACAACCAGCGCGTGCGCGCGGTCGGGCCCGACGGCGTGATGCGCGATCTCACGCAGGAAGGGCGGATCGCGTTCGGCGCGCCGACGCGCGTCGCGTATGCGCCGCGGCGCGGGTGGCTGTACGTCGCCGACTCGAGCGACAACCGGATTGTCCCGCTCCCGATTCCGAAGGGCCTGATCGCTCCTCGTCCCACGCTTGGACTCCCGAATCCGATGCGAAGGTCGGGCGGATGAGCCTGCTCCCCTGGTCGCTGGCGTTCCTGAAGCCATACCGGTTTCGTGTGGCGTTTCTGTCGGTCCTGCTCCTGGCCGAGATCGGCCTGGGCGCGCTGCAACCGTGGCCGCTGGCCATCGTGATCGACTACGTCCTGCAGCAGAAACCGATTCCCGAGCCGTTCGCCGGCTGGCTGCTCGCCATTCACGGCGGCGATCGCCTCGTCCTCCTGATCGTCATCGTCGGCGGCGGCGTCTTGCTGCAGATCGTCAATCAGTTCGTCTCGGCGATCGGCACACAGGTGCAGGTCGATACCGGGCAGCGCATGGTGTACGACCTGCGCGGGCGATTGTTCGATCACTTGACCGCCCTCGGACTGCATCACCACATCAAGACCAGCACGGCCGACGCGGTGTATCGCGTCGACGTCGACGCGTACGCGATCGAGAACCTCGTGATGAGCGGCATCTTCCCGCTGGCGACGTCGTTCTCGGCGCTGGCGGTCATGTTCGCGATTCTCGTGCGCCTCGACCTGACCATCGCGCTGTTGTCGCTGACGGTCGTGCCGTTCATGTACCTGTGCCTGCGGTACTACATGTCCACGCTCGTGAACCGCGAGGAGCGCGTCAAGGAGCTCGAATCGAAGCTGCTCGAACGGCTGTACGAGACCTTCGGCGCGATGCGGCTCGTCAAGAGCTTCGCGCGCGAGCCGCACGAATTGCGGCGCTACACCAAGGCCGGCCAAACGACGATGAACGCGCGGATTGCCATTACCTGGCAGCAGTCGATGTTCTCGGTCGTCGTCGGCACGATCACGATTCTCGGCACGGCGCTGGTGGTGATCGTCGGCGGGAACTTCGTCATGCGGGGCCGGCTGACGGTCGGTCAGCTCACCGTCGTCATCGCCTACCTCGCCGCGGTCTACGGACCGCTGTCGGCGATCGCGCATACAACCGGAAACCTGCAGGGCGCCGTGGCGGGCGCAAAGCGCGTGCGCGAGATGTTCGCGATGACGCCGGAAACCGTGGACGCGCCTGGCGCTGTCGACGCAGGCGACATCCGCGGCGACGTCGTCTTCGAGGCCGTCGGCTTCACCTATCCCGACGGCACGCAGGTGCTGCACGACATCGACTTCGCGGCCAAACCGGGTGAAATGATCGCGCTCGTCGGGCTGACCGGCGCGGGCAAGACGACGCTCGTCAGCCTGATCCCGCGGTTTTACGACGCAACCGCCGGCCGCGTGCTGGTCGACGGCATGGACGTGCGGCAATACCGCGTCCGCTCGCTGCGCGAGAAGATCGCGATCGTGCTCCAGGAGCCGGTGCTGTTCTCGGGGACCATCGCCGACAACATCCGCTACGGCCGGCTCGACGCGACCGCGGAACAGATCGAAGAGGCCGGGCGCGCCGCGCATGCGCACGAGTTCATCGCGCGGCTGCCCAAGGGATACGACACCGAAGTCGCGGAAGCGGGCGGCGGCCTGTCGGGCGGCGAGCGGCAACGCCTCAGCGTCGCGCGCGCGATCCTGAAGAACGCGCCGATCCTGATCCTCGACGAGCCGACGTCCTCGCTCGATGCGATTTCCGAAGAGATCGTCTTCGCCGCGCTGCGCCGTTTGCGCGCCGGCCGGACGACGATCGTGATCGCCCACCGGCTGTCCACCGTGCGCGACGCCGACCGGATCCTCGTCCTCGACGGCGGCCGCATCGCGGCGCAGGGCCGGCACGATGAGCTGCTGACGAGCAGCCAGCTCTATCGCCGCATGTGCGCTCGCCTCTCGGTTGGCAAGTCCCTCGACGAGCCCGAGACCGTCGACGAGCTTATTGAGGCGGCGAAACGATGACGGCTGTGGTTCGTGGTTCGTGGTTCGTGGTTCGTCGTGCGCAGATGAACGACGAACGTCGAACGAGGGGCGATGCAGCCGAACCTCGAACGTCGCGATGAGAATTCTCTTTGCCGGCATCATCGCCCGCTACCCGTTCGGCGGCGTGACGTGGTGCTCGTTGATGTATCTGCTCGGTTTGCGAGCGCTTGGGCATGAGGTGTTTTACATCGAGGACACGGGCGAGTGCGGCTACGACCCGGTGAAGAACGAGCTCGCCACCGACCCCGCGTACGGCACGACCTACATCCGAAACGCGCTCGAGCCGTTCGGCCTCGGCGATCGATGGGCCTTCGTGAACTACGACGGCAGCTACCACGGGACCCCGGCGGCGGCGGTGCGTGAATACGCGTCGAGCGCTGATCTCTTCATCAACCTCTCCGGCGGATCGTGGTTCTGGCGCGACGAGTACGCGCGCGTCCCGCGCAAGATATTCATCGACTCCGACCCCGCGTTCACGCAGCTCGCCATCGCGAAGGGCGTGCCGTGGTATGTCAAGTTCTTCGAGCGGTTCGACCACCTCTTCACCTTCGGCGCCAACATCGGCACGGATGCATCGTCGATTCCCGTCGGCGGGTTCACCTGGCACAAGACCTGGCAGCCCGTGACCATGGAGGACTGGCGGTCCGCTCCTTCGTCGGGCGGTCATTTCACCTCCGTCATGACCTGGAAGATCGAGAGCTTTACCGACGTCGACGGCAACAAGGACCTCGAGTTCAAGAAGTTCATCGATCTGCCCTCCCGCACGCCCCAGCTGTTCCAGCTGGCGATCAACGGTCCCCAGAGTCTGCTGCGCGAGCACGGGTGGGGCACCGTGGACGCCATGCAGGTGTCGCGCACGCCCGCCGACTACCGCGACTTCATCCATCGCTCGCGAGCGGAGTTCGGTGTCGCCAAACACGCGTACGTGGCGAACCGCAGCGGCTGGTTCAGCGATCGAACCGAGTGCTACCTCGCATCCGCCCGCCCCGCGCTCGTGCAGGACACCGGGTGGACCGCGCATCTGCCCTCGGGGGAGGGGCTCCTCGCGTTCACGAACGTCGACGAGGCCCTTGCTGGCATCGAGCGGATCAACGCCGACTACGATCGGCACGCGCGCCATGCCCTGGAGATCGCCCGCGAGCACTTCGACGCCGCCCGCATTCTTCCTCGCCTTCTGGAGGTCGCGTGCGGATGAAGACCTTGTGCACGGTGCTCAGTGCTGGGTGCATAGTGCTTCGTGCACAGTGCACAGTGCTCAGTGCTGTGTGCACAGTGCACAAAGCGCCGCGCACGGAGCACCGGGCACCGGGCACCAGGCACCGTGCACGGAGCACTGTGCACCGAGCACCGAGCACCGAGCACGGAGCACGACTGTGAGGATCGCGCACGTTGCCCCAGTCGCCACGACGGTTCCGCCGCCGAAGTCCGGATCGGTCGAGACCATGACGTCGCTGCTGACGGAAGGACTGGTCGCGCGCGGGCACGACGTGACGCTGTTCGCGGCCGGCGACTCGAAGACCTCGGCGAAGCTGGCCGCGATCTATCCCGAGGGCTACTGGCACGACTTGAACATGTGGCCGTGGGAGCTGTACGAGATGCTGAACCTCGCCCACGCGGTCGAGCGGGCGGCCGAGTTCGACATCATCCACTACGAAGCGGCCTACTATCCGATGTCGCTGGCGTTCGCGCGCCTGTCGCCGACGCCGATCGTGCAGACCCTGCATCATTCGCCGAGCAGCGCCGAGGTGAAGCTGTGGTCGCGCTATCCCGATGCGCCGTTCGTCGCCATCTCGAACGAACAGGCCCGCCTGCTGAGCGGCGTCAACGTCGTCGCGACCGTGCTCCACGGCATCGACACCGACCGCTTCACCTTCCAGGAAACGCCGGACGACTATCTCTTGTTCCTCGGCCGCTTCACGGAAGGCAAGGGCGTGCTGCAGGCGATTGAGATCGCCAAGCGTCTCCGGATGCGCCTGATCCTGGCCGCCGCCGAGGACGCCTACTATCGCGAGACCATCGCCCCCCACGTGGACGGCCGTCTCATCACCTACTTTGGCGAGGCGGACTTCCATGCCAAGGTGCAGCTGTACGGCGGGGCGCGCGCGCTGCTCTATCCGATTCAGGCGCGCGAGCCGTTCGGCCTCGTCCTGGCCGAGGCGATGGCCTGCGGCACGCCCGCCGCCGCGCTCGATCGCGGCGCCGTGCGCGAGGTCGTCGACGACGGCGTGACCGGGATCGTGTTCGAGGATCTGGAACAGATGGTCAACGAGCTGCCGCGGGTGTTCGATCTCGATCGCCGCCGCGTCCGGGATCAGGCGGTGGCGCGGTTCGGCGTGGCGCGGATGGTGGACGAGTATCTCGCGGTCTACGCACAGGTCATCGAGGCGCATCGTGCCCAACGGGCTTGACGGACGCACGATTCTGGCCGTGTTCGCGCACCCCGACGACGAGTCGCTGACGTGTGGGGGAACGCTGGCGCGGCTCGCCGACGCGGGCGCCAGGATCGTGCTGCTCTGCGCGTCACGCGGCGAGCGGGGATCGATCAGCGATCCCGCACTCGTGCCCGACGGCGACCTGGCTCGCGTCCGCACGCGCGAGCTGCATGACGCCGCCGCCATTCTCGGCATCGCGGACGTCATCGTCCTGGATCACCGGGATGGCAACCTGCGATGGCAGGACGTGCCGGAGTTGCATGCCGAAATCGTGGCGCTGGTCGCGAAACATCAGCCCGCCGCGGTGATTACGTTCGCGGAAGACGGCTTGTACTGGCACCTGGACCACATCGGCGTTCACGAGCGGACGTACACGGCCGTGTGTACGTTCGGCGCGTCGGCGCCGGCCCTTTACTACGTCACGATTCCGAAAGGCATCATGCACGAAGTGGTCGAGGCGGCGAAAAGTCAGGGGATCTCGTCCGACCCCGGCGTCTGGGGCATCGTGCCCGACGCGTTCGGCGCGGGCGCCGAGCCAGCCACCTTCTCGGTGGATGTGCGCGCCTGGGTCCCGCGCAAGCTCGCCGCCATCCGCAGCCATCGGACCCAGTTCGGATTGCGCCATCCCCTCGTTGTGATCGACGAGGACCAGGCGCGGCGATGGCTCGGCGTCGAATACTTCCGGCGGGCGCCCATCCCGGGCGTCGAGGAGTCACCCCTCGAGGCGATAGCAGAGGCCCTGAATGCGCGCTGACACGTTGGAGTTGCTCCGCTGTCCCTATTGCGGCGGCCGGCTGGATCTCGTCAAGTCGCTCTTCCATTCGGAAAGCGGCGATCACCTGCAGGACGGCATTCTCGGCTGCCACTGCTGCATCTTCCCCGTCGTCGACGGCATTCCAGTGATGCACCTGCATCCATCGGCCACGACTGCCCGCGATCACGTTCAGAGCGGCCGGCCGGATCTGGCGCGGCGCGCGCTGTTCGGGCTGGGCGCGGAGGCCGACGGCGAGACGTTCGAGGCGGCGGCGGCGGCGCCGGCGGCCACCTATCGGAGCATCGCCGAAGCCCTGGGACCGGCATTCGAGGGAGGCTATTTCACCTACCGTTTTTCCGACCCGAACTTCGTCGTATCCGACGCCGTCACCCGGGCCGTGGCGGGCACGGTCGTGGGCGGCAACGGGCGGGCCATCGACGTCTGCGGGGGCTCGGGGCACCTCACGCGGGCCTTGATCGACGTCACGCCGGTCCCGCCGATTCTGGCGGATCTGTATTACGCGAAGGTGTGGCTCGCTCGCCGCTTCACGGCGCCAGGCTGCGAGCCGGTCTGTTGCGACGGCAACGCGCCGCTGCCGTTCGTCAAGGGTGCGTTCAATTTCGCGATGTGCATGGACGCGTTCATGTTCATCTGGACCAAGCGGCAACTGGTGGGCGAGCTGACCCGTCTCGTCGACGGAAGCGGCACGCCGGGAGCCGTGCTCATCGGCCACGCCCACAACCAGCGGGTGTGGAGTCCATCGCACGGCCAGCCGTTGCCGCCCGAGGGGTACGCCGATCTGTTCGAAGGCCCCGAGCCCCGTCTGTTCGCCGAAGCGCCGCTGTTCGAGGATGTCGTGGCCGGAGGGCCCATCGACCTTTCGCGCCGGGACTCGAAGGAAACGCTGGACCAGGATCCCGCGCTGACCATCATCGCGACGCGGCATCCCGGCGTCTTCGCTCGACACGCGCTCGAGCAGCCGGAATCAGCTCGAGGAGAGTTTCGGGTAAATCCGCTGTACACCGTCGAACCCGACGGCGACCGTGTCCGGCTGCGCCTGCAGTTTCCCGGGTCCGACTACGAAGACGAATATGGCGCCTGCCGCCGATACCTCCCCGAGGAAGCCGAGATCGGTCGCAGCGAGTTGGACGCGCTGCCGGCCGCTCGGGTGTCGGGTTCACTGGCGGATCTGGCGCGCCGCCGCGTGATCCTCGATCTGCCGAAGCACTATTACTAGTATGTTGCAGTATCATGTGCCGGCTTCGTTTACACGAATGTCACATCTGAACGGATCCGCCCTCCGTGTGGCGCGTCACCGGGCCCGCCGGCACTTCACCGATCCATCACGTCGTCGCGGGCTGCTGGTTGCCTTCGAAGGCCCGGATGGATCCGGCAAGACGACGCAGCGCAAGCTATTCAAGACGTGGCTCACGTCGGAAGGCTACGACGTCGTCACGACGAAATGGAATTCGTCGGAGTTGATCAAGCCGATCATCAAGAGCCGCAAGACCGTCCGCGCGCTCAGCCCCGAGGAATTCTCGCTGTTGCACGGCGCCGATTTCCGGCATCGCGTCGAGCAGACCATCCTGCCGGCGCTATGGGAAGGCAAGCTGGTCATCGCCGACCGGTTCCTGTTCACCGGCCTGGCCCGCGACGTCGCGCGCGGCCTGGATCTCGATTGGGTGTTGAAGCTGTATCAGCCGCTCCTCTGGCCCGATCTCGTGTTCTACTTCGCGGTCTCGCCGGCCACGTCCGGCAAACGCGTGACGGCCACCCGTTTGCCGAACTTCTATGAAGCCGGCCAGGACGTGACGCACGTCGAAGATCCGGTCGAGAGTTACCAGCATTTCATCTCGCGCGTCATCCGCGAGTACGAATCGCTCGCGCTCATTTTCAATTTCATCACCGTCGACGCGGAACAGTCGATCGGGGATCAGCACCGGCAGATTCGCGAGTTGTTTCTCGAGGGACAGCGCCGCCCGTGGTCCGAGTGGAACGTGGACGCCGTGGCCGACTGGCTCGCGCGAACGGGCGGCGTGTGACGAAGACTTCGAAGCCGCGTTTGATCGCTGTCGACGGCGTCGAAGCCGGCGCCGTGGTGGCGGCCGCCCGCCGGGCGCTCGGGTCCCAGGTCCGCGGCGGCATCAGCCACTGGGACGCATCCGGCGTGTTTCAAGATCTCGCGTGCGCCGAAGAAGCCGCCGGGGCGCCGTCGCCGCGTACCCTCCTGCTCCTGTACGCCGCCGATCTCGCGTTCAGGCTACGCTGGGAGATTCGTCCCGCCCTGGCCGAGGGCCAGACCGTCGTTGCCGCGCCGTACGTGGAGACCGCCATGGCCTTCGGACGAGCGGCGGGCATTCCGGTCGGCTGGCTGACGAACCTGTTCCGGTTCGCGCCGCGGCCGCACCAACGCTGCTACGTGTACCGCTCGACGAAGCGTAAGGCGGTGGACGGCTTCATCGGGTTCGGGTGCGAGCAGATGCGCGGCAAGCCGGCCGGCCGTACGCCAAAACAAATCATGAAAGGCGCGGCGATCGAGCTCCGGAAGATCGCGCAGCGCACTACGAAAGTTAGAAGTAAGAAGTGAGGTAACTGGTTAGCGGGTCAGTGTAATGCAGCGGCGGACGGCGGCGCGAGCACGGTGATCGGCTGAGGAGATCGAAGCAAGCGATCGAAGAGTGGCGTCGCGTCGAGTCGGCGTTGATGCATCGTGCGGAGGACGCTCGCAAGCACCTGTTGGGTCTGGGCCCCCCGGGCGGAGCGATTCCCGCCGCAGACTTTGCGCGTGACCACGATCACCCGTTCATTCTGCCCGCGTCGGGGAGACTGGCGAGATTTACTATCCCTGGCATCCGCTGCTCGGGCACCGCGTGCCCATTCTCTATACCGAGCAGCGTCGGGGCGAGGTTGTCGCGATCTGCGAGACGCCTGACGGCTCCCGCGCAGTCATCCCGGCCTGGATGCTTGACCGGGTCGCCTGCGCGACCTTGACCGCTGGGCCGCCACGCTGTTCCCTCGAAGCCTTCTGTGCCCTCCGGCATCTGCTCGACGCGTTGGGGTTTGATGGTCGTGCTCCCGCGCGTGGATGCGGCGAGCAGGAGGACGACCATGACCGAGACAAAGACGGACGCGCACCGTCCGGTACGACAGTTGCCCCTGTACTTGCCGGTCGCGCTCGTGCCGCGATTGGACGACGCGACACGCGCCGCGGTGGTCGGGTTGCTCGCGCAGTTGCTGGCCAGCGCGTCCATCGATCCGGAGGCACGCGATGAGAGGCGGTGACCTCCCGGATGATGTGCTGCAACGGCGCGCCCTGATCTATGTTCGACAATCGACCGGTGCCCAAGTGCACGACAATCTCGAAAGCCAGCGACGCCAGTACGAGCTGGCCGACCTCGCGCGGACGTACGGATTCCGCGACGTGGTCACGATCGACGAGGACCTGGGGCGCTCGGCCAGCGGGTTGGTGGCGCGCCCGGGCTTCGACGGCCTCGTCGCGCAACTGTGCCAGGGGGCAGTCGGCGCCGTCTTCTGTCTCGAAGCCTCGCGCCTGGCCCGCAATGGCCGGGACTGGCATCACGTGCTGGAGCTCTGTGGCCTCGTGTGCGCGCGTGTCATCGATCTCGATGGCGTCTACGATCCGAGCGTGCCCAATGATCGCCTGCTCCTCGGTCTGAAAGGCACGATGAGTGAGTTCGAGCTGACGCTGATGCACCGTCGGCTCGTCGAAGGGGCTCAGGCCAAGGCGCAGCGTGGTGAGTACCGGATCCCGGTCCCTGTCGGCTATCTCTGGACGCGCGAGACTGGTCTCGAGATGGATCCGGACCGTCGGGTGCAGGAGGCCATCCGGACGGTGTACCGGCTGTTTGATCGGTTCGAGAGCGCACATCAGGTCTTGATGTACATGGTTCGCGAGGGGATTCCCTTCCCGCGGCCAGTCAATGGGAAACGCCAAGGCCCGTGGGAGTGGCGAGCCCCCGTCTATCGCAATATCATCACGGTGCTGCAGAATCCGTTCTATGCAGGCGCCTACGCGTACGGCAAGTCGACCCACCGCACCACGCTCGTGGAGGGTCGGCTTACGAAGACCTATGGCCACGACCGGCCGAGGGCGGCCTGGAGTGTGCTGCTGCGCGATCATCATGCCGGCTACATCACCTGGGACCAGTTTGAGCGCAATCAGGCGCAGCTGGCGCGCAATGCGTTCGGCAAGCCGGCTGGCGGCGCCAAGGCAGGTCGTGGCGGCCGCGCGCTCTTGGCCGGCCTGCTGCGGTGCCGTCGATGCGGCCGGATGCTCTCGGTTGCGTATAACACTCGCGGCCGCGTCGCGCGGTATCTCTGTCGAATCGGTCACGCGATGCACGGCCTCGCGCCCTGCACCGGCGTCGGAGCCCGACGCCCAGACGAGCTCGTGGCCAGAGAAGTCCTCGCACTCGTGGAGCCGCTGGCAGTGGAAGCCGCGTTAGCCGCCATGGATCTCGCGAAGGAGCAGGCCACCGAGCGCCGCCGGGCCCTCGAACTCGAGTGCGAACAGGCGCGCTACGCCGTGCACCTGGCGCAGCGCCGGTACGAGGCCGTTGATCCGGACAACCGCCTTGTGGCCTCGGAGCTCGAGGTCCGCTGGAATGCGGCCCTCACACACCTGCGGGTGTGTGAGGCGCGCGTGGCCGAACCACCCGCGACGCCGGAGTCGCTCCCCGACCGCGAGGCCTTGCTGTGCTTGGCAACCGACCTGCGCGCCGCGTGGGACGCCCCCACGGCAGACGCCCGCGTCAAGCAACAACTCGTGCGCACGCTCGTGGAGGAGATCATCGTCGATGTCGACACTGCGACGTGTGACATCGTGCTCGTGATCCATTGGCGTGGCGGGCAGCACTCCGAAGTGCGCGCACGGAAGCCGCAACCAGGTGAGCATCGCCGAAGGACGGCCGATCAAGCCGCGGCAGTGATTCGGGAGATGGCCGGCACCTGGTCAGACGGGCACACCGCCGCCACTCTGAATCGCATGGGAATCCGCACCGGGCAAGGACAGACCTGGACCGCGGAGCGCATTGAATCCTATCGCAGGAGCGCTGGGATTCGCGCCTACGCATCCGCGCGTGACCCCCAACACTGGATGACGATGCGAGACGCAGCGAAGTACGCCGGCGTGAGTCATCACTTCATGCGCACGCTGATCGATCGCGGCGTGCTGCCGGCGAAGCAGGTCGTTCCCGAAGCGCCCTGGCAAATTCGCCGCGCGGATCTCGAGACCGCGGCCGTGCGTGCTGCTATCGCCGGCCGCCACTCCACTGGTCGCCCGCGGGAGGCTCGCCGCGACGATCAAACACCAATGATTCCGGGCCTGTAGAGAAGGTACGTACAATGACACCCACACCACGGCGGGCCGCAGCGCGTGTTCGGCGCGCCAGTTGGTCGCGTCGATGGCGTCGGGCTCGAGCAGAAACGTGAACACCGCCGGAAACTCGACGGCGAGATGCGCGGCGAACGTGCGCGCGACGCGGCGAGCGCCCGGCCGATCGATGAGGGCATTGAGCTGATTGTGCAAATGACCACGGGCCACGGTGAGGCCATGGGCCGAGATGGCGCCGCGCCGATAGCGATCGCGGACGCGCAGCGCGCGTTGGAGCACGCGCTGCACCCGCGGGGCGAAGTGCGCGTCGCGATGATCGCCGATCAGCGTGCGACAACGCCGCAGCCGATGGGCGAGGCACGTTTGGTGGATCGCCTGCTCGAAGCGCCGATAGGGTGACCAGCCGTCGCGCACGAGCGCGCCGGCGAAATCGGCGCCCAAGACCGAGGCCGCCTCCTCGAAGCCGCGCCCGGGCAGAATCGCGTAGACGGTCGTGTCGGGCGTGGCGAAGGCCCAGAGCCACTGCACGTGGCCGCCGACTTTCCAGCCGGTTTCATCGGGACTGACGACGTCACTGTGGCGCACCTGCGCCCGCAGCGCGGCATAGGTCGGCCCCGCACGATCGGCGGCCCGATGCAGCGCGTGGACGAGTCCGCCCGCCGTGACGTTGAGACCAAATCGATCGCGAAACAGGGCACTGACTTTCCCGATCGGCAGTCCCAGGTGCGTGTGCAGCACGGCGGCGAGGGTGATGGCCTGTGGGCCGAGCTGCGCCGCCGCCGCGCCCAGGGCATTGGACGTCTGCAGCGGATGGCGCCCTTGCACGCGACGGCCACACGTGCGACAGCGGCCAATCTCGATGGTGAAGGCGCGCACGATCGGCCGCACCACCGGGAGATCTTCTTGGTACTGGCGCGCCGTCCCGGTGCGGCGCAGCGGACCCCGACACTGCGGACAGGCATCGGGCAAGCGTGCCCGATGGTGCGCGTCGACATGGGCCGGTATCGCTCGATGGGCCTTGCGGCCATAGGCGCGGCCTGCTCGCCGACCGGGTCGTCGTGGGGTGCGCGCCGGCGCCCCGCGCGAGAACGGGGCCGCTTGCCGATACATCTTGCGGCGGGCGTCGTCGAGCAGGTCTTCGAGTCGGTCGATCTTCTTGCGGAGCGTGTCCCGTTGCTGGCGGTACCGGTTGCGGTCGCGATCCGCCCGCTCGTGCTCGCGCCGCAGTCGCTCGATTTCGCGCTGTTGCCGTTCGAGCTCGGCGATCAGCTCCTCACGCGACGCGGTGCGCCAGCGCGGCTGCACGCGCCAGTTATGCCACGTTCGCCGATGGAGTACAAGAAGGAAACGCTGAATGGAGCGCGCCGCCGTCCGCCGCTGCATTACACTGACCCGCTAACCAGTTACGAAGTGAGAAGGTAGAAGGACTGACTCCTGACTGAGTCCTTCTAACTTCTAAGTTCTAAGTTCTACCTTCTGAAAAGGTTGTATTCGTCCCGCGGAAATCTATCCGAATTGAAGTCGGTCAGGGTGTCTCGAGGAAAGTCTGGACCGTAGGTCGTCATCGGCCCGCCCAGGTGAGATTCCATCAACTGCGCGATGTCAACGCCGTCGGCCGCAAAATGCGCGCGCACGTACGGGTCGGCGGTGCGGCGAGCGATCGCTTCCCGATCGATGACGATCGGCTCGCGGCTTCCGAGCAGAATGCCGGGCAGGCCGATCGCGTACGGAAACGCACGCAGAAAACTGTTGTGGACGCGTGCCGTTGGCACCCAGGTCACCGCTAGTCCGCGCGGGCTGAGGCGATCGCGCACCAGGCCGAAGAACTCCTCCGAGTACAGGTTCCCGGAATGGCTGGTGTGGGGCTGCAGCGCATCGGCCTCGATGATGTCGTAGGTCGACTCACCCTGGACCAGGTGAATGCGCCCGTCGCCGTAGACCTGCGACACGCGCGGATCGTTGAGCAGGGTCTGAAGCCCGCCGAAGCGCTGCCGTCCATCGAGCGCTTTCAGCGCGCGCAGCTGTCCGCCGATGATCTCGATGCAGATGATGCGCTCGATTTGCTTGCGGCCCGAAACGGCGTGAACGGTGTCTCCCGACCCGAGACCGATGACCACCGCCGTCCTGGGGTCGGGGTGGACCAGCGCCGGGATCGCGCCGAGCGCGGTGTGCAGGCCGCCATACGGCAGCACGCTTTGACTCATGCCGTTGACGAACACCACGGCCAGTCTCGGCTCGGTCCTGATCAGCGACAATCCCGACCGGTCCTCGACGATCACGCTCCGATTGGCTGTGCCGCCGTGCAGCCGCGCCCACAGCGTCTCGTTGTCCGGGATCAGAAAAACCGGGGAGACGACGAGCATCGCCGCGGTCGCCGTCGCCACCGCGGCAGGAGCGGTGCGCCGCGCGGCTGATGGGGTGGACCGCCACCATCGCTCGGCGGCCAGGATCGCGAAGACCGCGCCGCCGCCGGCAAGGAGCTTCAACGTCCCGCTCGTGCCGACGTACTCGAGCAGAATCCAGCCCGTGAGGATCGTGCCCGCCATGCTGCCGACGATGTTCGCCAGGAGGAGGATCCCGACTCGCCGGCCCACTCGGGCAAGGTCGGTCTGGATCACCCGCTGCAGGACGGGAAAGCTGCAGCCCATGAGAAACGTCGGCGGGACGACGAGCAGCGCGGGCAACCCGAAGAACAGGCCGACAAATCTCCACGGCGACTGGTCTGCCGTGGAGTCGCCGTCGGATCCGCCGACAAGCTCTCGCAGCTGGCTGACCGCCTGAGGGATGTTCAACGACTCGTACCCGGCAAGATATTCGCGGAACCACGGCAGGCCGCCGGCAAGTCCGACAAACGCGATCAGCAAGCCAGCCGCGCAGACCGCCACCGCCGCTTGCAGGCTGAGAAAGACGACGACGGGACGGCGCGCCCGCGGTGCGATGAAGGTGCCGACGACGGAGCCCAGGCCGAGCCCGAAGAGGTACAGGGCCAGCAACGTCCCGAAGGTGAACGCCGTGGACTTCATCATCACGCCGAGCAGGCGGAACCACACGATCTCGAGCGACAGCGCCAGCAGCCCTGAGAAACCAAAGAGCGCGGCCCACACCCACGGCGGATAGCTCGTCCGTTCGGCGATCGCCGTCGAAGGCAGCGGTGCAGTGGCGGGTGCCGAATCGCGCGCCATCAGCACGCTCAACGGAACGATCACCGCAGCGCACGCGAAGTTGAGCATCGCGCCGACGACCAGCGTGCCCTCGAGACCGCGTGTCGGCAACAGCCACCACGTGGAGAGCAGAGCGCCGGCAGCCGCGCCACAGGTGTTGACGCCGTAGAGCATGCCGATCACGCCCGCGGCGCGCTCGATGCGCGGCGTCAGCGTCCGCCCCAGCAGCGGCAGGGACGCGCCCATGAAGAACGTCGGCCACAGGAGGATGACGAAGAGGATGGCAAACGTCACGACCCCAGGAATCTGCAGCGGCGCCAGATACCGGTACACGACGTCGTAGAGGAACCATCCGCTGAACAGCCCGAACAGGCCGATCGCGAGCTCGGCGAACGCGAACAGGCGCAGCGCGGTCGACCGCGACACCCGATCGGCGAGATGGCCGCCCGCCAGATTGCCGACGCCGAGCCCACCCATGAACGCGGCGACGATGAGCGTGACCGAGTGCACGTCTGCGCCGGAAAACATCACCAGCAAACGCTGCCAGATGACCTGGTAGAGGAGGGCGGCGAGGCCAGAGGCGAAAAAGACGCCGCTGGCGACAAGAATCATGGCGGCGGGAACGCGTTCGGCGTGCTAGCGGGCGTTGGCGACCTGCCTGCGGACCACGCCGCTGCGGTCGCGTGCGAACGACATCAGTTCCAGGGCCGCCTGCTCGAATTCCGCGTTGGAGAAAATGAACGCGTCCTCGAGCGCTGCCGCGTGAATCTGATCGTACACGCGGCCAACTTCGAGCTCGAGGAATCCGGGTTGGTCCGGTCCAGCGGCCTGCGCGGCGAAATCCGCGCACTCGAGCAGCGTGTCCAGATAGAGCTGGAAGAGATCCGGCTCCTGCAACGCGCGCTGGGCCAGAACATTGCGATTGCTTTCCACTCCGTCGTTGATGTTGCGGAAGATCGAGTAGTCGGTGGTGAAGAACGTGTTCCCCTTGTCCCACGGCAGGAACGTGAACATGGTCGTGTTGGCAAAACGGTAGAAATAGAAATTGTTCGGTCCGTAATCGCCGGTTATGCCGTCTTCTTCCGCCAGAAAGCTCTCGATGGCCAGATGGCGGATGAATCTCCCCAAGTCGAGAAACGCCGACACGTCCGACCGCCAGGCCACATTGCCCGTGTCGCTGACCGCCTGAGTGAGACGCGCGATGACTTCACCCTGCGGGTCCTCCTCGAGCGTTTGTGGTTCAAACGGGACCGGCACGTAGAGGTTCGGGTCCAATCCCCGAAACTGGAACGTAAACGGCGTCTGTCCTTCGCGCACGCTGTCGTTGTCGAAATGAAACTCGTACAGATGGCCGGCATTCTCGCCGAGATGCTTCTGCAGGAAATCCCGATCCACAGCCTCGACGATTGTGTAGAGGCCGACGTACTGGTTGTTGACGAACAGCCGCGTGTGGGCCTCGCGCGGAGCGGCCAGGCCGAGGCGGCGGAAGAACGACATGGCCAGGCGTTCGCGCATGTTGGACGCATCCTGCGAGTTGTTGCGCAGGACGAACGACTTCAGGCCGAGAAACGTCTGGCCATCCGTGTAGCGATTGATGTCCACGCGCATGCTCAGCTTGTTCGGCCGGCGGCTGCCGCCGCCGCGCGAACGGACCGCGACGTTGCGCACCGCCTGGCCGTTCCATCGGAAATCCGCAGGGAAGTAGGTCCGCTCCTGCCAATGGTCCTTCATGTATTGCCATTCGGTGGAATGGACCGACAGCCTGATCTCGTGAATGACGCCGTCGTTGAACAAGGCATCGGCCGGATCGGGCGCCTGTGCGGCCGCCACGCGGGTCAGCACCGCGATCGAGGCGCCGGCGAGCAGAGCGTGCCAGACCCGTTTCTGCAGGAGATTTTTTTGCACTTGGGTTGACCGATCGTATAACGCTTCGCCAGCCCGATCCAGAGATACAATACTCGCCACCGGAGGGCTATGCAGCGCTCGTACTTGAGGGGATCGGCTCCCCGTGTCTTGCTCATCGCAGGCTTGACCGCACTGGCGCCCCTGCGGGCGGCCGCCGGGCAGGATGCCGCGCCCACACCAGGCCTCCGCCTGACTGCTTCCAGCTTTGGGGCTGCACTGGCAGCCGACGAGGACACAGGCGAGCGGTCAGCGGCCGGAGACCGGCAGGCCGCCCTCACGTCCCAGGAGAAGAGGAGACCGGACGCGGTTCAATTGGCGGAATGCCTCGCTGGAATACGGAAGAAAGGCACGCATCGACTTTCGGACCAGGATGCGGGCCGAGAACCGCGCGTCGGATGCCGCGATTACCAAGGACGTGCTGGGAGGGCTGGACATTCCGCGCCGCCGTATCGGCGTCGATGGACACGTCCTGCAAGCGGTCGCGTTCAAAATGGACCGCGAGCTCGACTCGACGACCGCCGCGGGAACGCCAACGACTCCCTGGCGCGACGTCTACTTCGACATCACGAAGCTCGCGGAAGCGCAGTTCCGGTACGGACAGTTCAAGATGCCGTTCTCGCTCGACGAGACCACGCCATCGCTCGACCTGGACTTCGCGTACCGTTCGCACACCGCGACGCTGCTGGCGCCGAGCCGCGCCAAGGGCTGGATGGTGCACGGCGACACGCTCGGTTACGCCCTTCGCTACGAGTACGGCATCTTCAAATCGGACGGCAGCAACGCGTTCGTCCGCTCCAGCGACAAACGTGTCAACACCATCGGGGAGACCTCGGCGTGGCGCGTCACGATTGAGCCGCTGCGCGGGTTGCACCCGCTCGTCGACAGCGTGCACGTGGGCTACTCCCGAACCGAGGGCGATCTCCCGGAAGGCATTTCGGGGATCCAGGGGCGCACGGTCCTGGGCGCGGACTTCTACAGGCCCGATTTCTACGTGTTGGGGCTCCGCCAGCGCAAGGGGCTCGAGTTCCAGTGGATGCCCGGTCCCGCGTCCGTCAAGTGGGAATCCATCACGCTCACCGAGGAGCGCAAAGGGCAGAGCGTCGAAGACACCGACCTATCGCCGTACCAGGCCAAGGGCTGGTACGTCAGCGGATCGTACGCGTTTACGGGCGAGACTAAAGCCAGAGGCCTGACCAGACCCCTCCACCCGCTGGGCCAGGGCGGCATTGGCGCGCTCGAAGCAGCGGTCCGCGTGGAACGCATCACGTTCGGCAGCATCCTGACGGGCATCGGATCGGAAAGCCCGCGCGCCGACGTGCTGCCCTCGAACACCGACCGCATCCTGGCAGTCAGTGGAAATTGGTACCCGAATCGCTGGGTCAAGATTCAGATGACGTTCACGCGGGAACAGTTTACCGATCCCTCGACGCTCGCCAGGGAGCTTCGGCCGACACCAAACTTCTGGAGCCGGGTGCTTCGAATCCAGTTCAGTATCTAACTCGGAGCGTGTCCGAGTAATTGCGACACGCTCCGAGTAGGCCGGCTTCGCCGCCAGAATTCCTTAAATGTTTTCGCGCGGCGCGCATCGCGCGACGCGCCTACTAGGAGCCCGTTCGGGGTTTACTCAGACGGGCTCCTAGGCGTCAGGGCTTGCAGGACGACAGCTGGGTCGTCAGGGATTCGATCGCGCGAGACGAGAACAGCTCGGTTCGCATCGACTGCGCACGCGCGATCTCCTGAGGCGTGACGAAATTGCTGGACGGCACGTCGTACTCGTCGTCCAGCGCCGTGCTGACGGAGGCCTCTCCCTGGATGTCGTCCTTCAGGCGGCCGATCTCGTCGACCGTCTTGACGACCTGCCACAGCAGGCAGCGCGAGATGTTGCACGGACGCGTCGCAGGGTAGGCGAGCTCCGGGTTCGCGTAGCGGTGCCTCGCCGCGCGTGACCCCGCAAGAGATTCCAGGGTCGGAACTGGACACGCCCCCGGCGGGTCCTCGCCGAACGAGGATGAGGCCGTCCAGCGAATCGATCAGGACCGGAAACCAGCGCAACTGCCTGCGAAACTCGTGAATGCCGTCTTCGAGCAGGTTGAAGTTGAAGCGGTCGTGCCGGACCTTCTTGAGCACGCGCAGAAGCTCGCCAGTCACGAATCCGATGTCCTCCGAAGGACTCCAGCCGGCGAAGGTCGACAGCACCATCGACCGCAGCTCTGGCAGATCCGTCTCCATCGTGCTCCGTTCGACGAGTTTCGTGAACGCCGCGCGCGCCGCTGCGTGCTTCTGCTCCAGCCCTTGAAGGGTCTTGTCCTGCTCGGCCGTGCGAGCCGCATCCGGGGGTTTGGCCCGATTTTCGTCCTTGAACTTGTCCTTCGCGAAGGCCACTGAATCCACGGCAAACGTATACGCCCCCAGGCCGTCTTCGACGTTCTTGACCGAGAGGCGGTACTTCTCGAGATCCGGAAACACGCGCACGTAGAGGCGCAGCAGGGCTTCCAGTCTAAAGAGCTGGATGCGCACCCGCTCATCGATCAACAAATCGCCGAGCCGCTCGATCGGACGGTTGCTCCCGTCAGGTCGATACACCGCGGCCAGGCGATCGATCTGTCGGGTGATGCGACTCGTGATTTCTGGGTCGGCGGGGCGGGCAAACGGTGCCCGAGGGAGAATCCTCCACTGTCCGTCGACGGACTGGCCTGGTTCTCCGCTCCCGCGCGGACTTGGGGAGAAAAAATCCAGGCGCAGGCCGCGAGAACGAGGCAGATGTTGACGTGCGCCTTTCGCATGACGGCTTTTACCTCAACAGATGCAGTGCGTCAAGATCGCGCGGTGACGCGGTTACTTCCTCAAGCCCGCTTCGACGATCAGGCCAACGCCGAGCTCGCGTTCGACGACCAGGATCGACTCGTACCCTGCCTTGCTGGCGACGTACTCCAGGATCACCATCCGCGGCAGCACGCGGTCGATGTCAGGGACTCGCTTCAGCTTCGCAAACTGCTTCGCCTTTTGGGCTCGAAGCTTTTCGAGTCGAGCACGGAGGAAGGACAGCGTGATCCGGGCGCCGTGCACCTTCTTGGTCTTCAGCAGGTATTGCGCCATCTCCTCCAACTCGATCCCGACGAAGTCCTGCATCCCCTCGAGGAACCGAAGATCTCCGAGGTCTCGGGCGAGCGCCGCCTGCATCTGTTCCTCGGCCCGGGCGAACGTCGTCGCATCGAGGAAGAACTTCGTGTATGCGGCCCGATACCCGAGCGTGACGACCTTCCAGCGCGCCGCGTCGTTCAGGTTCTTCGCGACGAGCTCGATGGTCCTGCTGCCGGTGTCGATGACGGCACGGCTGCCGACACCGTCGGTCGCCGTCAGGTACGCCAACGCGGATTCACGCTCCTCGCTCGCGACTTCCACGGGGATCTCGACGCGCTTTCCGATCTCGACGACGTCGGCACCGTTCGCCGCTTCGCGGAACGCGGCGGTCGCGACGGCGCTCACAGTCGCTCCACCCTTCGAGGCGCAGATGGTCTTGAATTCGGCCAGGGTCTTCTGGATTTCCTGAAGTTTTCCTCCGGAGATCCGGCCCGTGGCGGACATGTCGTCGCCAACGCCGAGCGTCCTTTTTTCAACGTGGTGCTGCGTGTAACTCCCCGCCGAGACCTCTCCAACGATGATCTTGAAGGTGTTGCTGCCCATGTCGACGACACACATCCTGCCGGTGTCCACGCCGGGCAGCGGTGTGGCCAGGAACGCGGCCGCAATCGCCCATGTCACCATTGCGCACCACCATCGACCGCCCCGGCCGGCAATGTTCCGGCCTCGGCGGCAGCAGCTGTCAACACCCGGAACATTTCCACAGCGCCCGCCACGGCGGACGGTTCATCTACGACAATGGCCACTTCACGCCGGAAGTCGAGGCTCAAGGCGGCCAGCGCCAGGCTGCCCACGACCAACTTCGTCTCGTCGATGAGCATGATCTTGGCATGCGATTTCAGATCGCCAAGCCGCCGGCTGTCGAACACCTCAACCCTCAGCCCACCGGCGCGGCGCGAACGCAGCAGCGGCACGATCTCGGGATCCGACAATTTAGCGTCGATGATGCGAACGCTCGTTTTCGCGTGCTCGATCAGCGCCGTGAGCTGCCGGCGCGCGCGCTCCGGACCGATGACCAGCCGGTCGCTCAGATCGGTCGGCATCGTCGTTCGGGCCGCATCGGCGGCCATCAGCCGGCGCAAATCCGCCACGAGCACCGGATCGTGCGTGATCACGATGCCGTCCAGCGTCTTGTTGAAGCACTTGCGCGTGAAATTGAGCGACGCCACGACCGCCGGACCATCGTCGGCCACGATGTACTTCGCGTGATACTTCACGACCGGGTCGTTGTACGTCCTCACGGTCGCGCCGGTGGCGTCGAGCGCGTCGCGGAGCTTCTCGAGCTTCCCGCGTCCGCCTTTGGCACGCGACGTCGTGATCACCTCGACGGCGACGCCGCGATCGACCGCGTAGGTCGAGCTCGTTGAAGATCGCCTCGTCGTTGCAGCGGAACAGCGAGAGCACCAGATTGCGCCGCGCCTTCCGGATCACGTCGAGGATCGCGCCGCGGCGCTCGTCTACCGCCAGAATCAACCGATCGGGTGGATGTTTTCGGGCCACGTCAGCGCTCGCGTTTCGCCTGTCCCCAGGCGACTGATTGCACGCCGCCGCCCTCGGACATCAATTGGCTGCTCAAATCCTCCAACGATGTGCGCGGGTCCAGCCACGTGTGGTACTTCACGGTGACATCGTCGGACTGGGAGATTTCGCGCGGCTCCCAGACCACCTGATTGCGCGCAAACACGCCTTCGACGTGGGTGGTCGGAAAATCGCGGCCGCTCGCCTGGACTTCGACCGACATGATGCGCACCTTCTGCGCCGACATGTGATCCAGCGCCACCAGCGCGATGCACAGGAACGCCGTGCCGAGGCCGGCGACCGCGAACTGACCGAGACCGGTTGACATGCCGAGACCCATGAGCAGAAACAGGATTGTCACATCTTTGGGGTCGTCGACCGGCGTCCGGAACCTGATGATGCTGGCGGCACCCGCGATGCCGAACGCGCGCGCCAACGAGTTGCCGATGATGATCATCATCATCGCGCCCGAGACGCACAGCAGCGTCTGCGCCTGCTCCATCGTCCGTCCGCGCTCCCTGGAGGCAGATTGGTAAATCGCGGTCACCTGCAGCCCGATGAGCGCCGCAACCACCAGCTTGGCCAGCTCGATGAACGGCTGAAAGACAGGGCCCGCCGGAGTGGGCGCTGGTGATGTAAGGCCGCTGAGGCCTTCTTGAACGATCGGGCTGATCCCTGCGAGCTCGTTGTGGTACTTGAGGCCGAGCCAGACCAGCGTCCCGCACAACACGACGCCCGACACGGTGACCCGAATCGTCCGCCAGGGCCAGGACGCAATGCGCGCCGCCTCCGTGGAATCGTAGATGTCGAAGACGCTGGCGAGGTGCGACGCTTCCAGCGTCTCGCGCACTCTCGGGGGCAAGGCCGCCAGGCGGAGTGTACCTTCCACGCGCTGGGCGGTGGTGTGTCGCGCGTACGAGGGCCCGGATGCCTGCGCTGTCGATCGCAGGCACGCGTGTAAAGTCGATGACCAGATGCTTCTGGCCGGTGCGGTAGAGCTGTCGGAGCTGACTCTCAAAGGCTTCGGCGGGTCCTCCGGCAACGAGCGGTTCCTGGGGCGACAAGACAAGACGATCCGCAACCGATCTAGTGGCCATGCGGCGGCGATACCCGCAACTTCCTTACCCGTAGGACTTTGATGGTGATGGTTCCGCACTATACACCAAACGCCGCGGCAACGATAATGCCCTGCCGAACTGTGAAGTCTCAACTCTCAACTCTCAGCTTTGAGGCCTTTTGGGGAGCCCATGAGACTTGAGCCTTGAGACTTGAGCCTTGAGACTTGAAACTTGCAAAACCCCTTTGTCTACGGAGAAGTCGTTCCAGCAGCAGCCTTTGCGGACCGCGTCGTCGAGCTCGATCGCCTTATCGGTGATCTGGCGGCGGCGCAGAAGGTCTTCCTGATTTCTCCGCGCCGTTATGGGAAATCCTCGCTGATTCGACATGCCCTGGCGGCCATGAGCCGGAGGGGGGCGCTGACGGTGCAGGTGACGGTCAGCAGCTTCAGCTCGTATGTGGCCTTTCTGGAAGGGTATGCGCGCGCCCTGGTGGCCGCCGAAACCACGTGGGATCGGGCCCGGAACTGGCTGCGCGACGCAATCGCATCCACGCGCACCGAGGTCGGCGCCGACTCCCGGGTGGCCTTTCCCAATGCCCGTACCGCCCGCGACATCGCCCGCCTGGCCGGCGAGGTGTTCGAGCTGCCGGCGCGGCTGGCGGCGGCGCGCAAACGCATGGTGGTGGTCGCGCTCGACGAATTCCAGGCGATTGGCGGCTTCAATGGCGGGTCCGTGGAGCACGCGCTGCGGGCCGCGGTTCAGCATCAGCGGGCGGTTGGCTACGTCTTTGCCGGATCCGAGCCGGAGCTGATGGAGCGCATGCTCGGACCGCGGCGGCCGTTCTACAAGGCTGGTCCCGTGATGCGCCTCGAGAAGATCCCGGCCGACGAGTTCGCGGCGTTCGTCGACGAGCGCTTCGCGCACAGCGGCCTGGCGATCGAGCCCGGACTCGGCGCGGCCATCGTCGATCTCGCAGCCAACCTGCCCTACGACGTGCAGCGTCTCGCGCACGAAACATGGGACGAGGTGCGCCTGCGCGGGAAGCGGCGCGCGACCTTCGACGATCTCCATGCGGCGCTGAAGCGGCTGCTCAGCGAGCAGCAGACGATGTTCGAAGCGATCTGGCAGCGGCTGACACTCACGCAGCGCGCGGTGCTGCGCACGGTCGTGCTCGAAGAGGGTCGCGAGTTGCTGTCCGCGGACGTCAGGACGCGGCATCGGCTGGGCGGACCGTCCACGGTACAGGCCGCGCTCGCGGCGCTGGTCCGCGAAGATCTCGTCGCGCGAGACAGTGGGCGCTACGGCGTCGTCGATTCGCTGTTCAGGGAATGGATCGCGCGCCAGACGTATTAGTGAACTCGTAACGATCGTCACCCTAGCGGGGCACGAACTCGATCGTGGTCTCGCGCCGGCGCTGGGTGCGGAAGCCGCGCACGTACTTCATCGAGCCCGGTGTCGGAAACTTCTCGGCGTAGGCGCGCTCGACCGCATCGCGAAGCCGCTCACTACGCGCGCGGATCGCGCGAATCCGAATCTCGCGCTCGCCCACCTGCAGCGTCCCCAGCGGATCGTCGAGAAACGTCCGATACCAGCCGCCCGGCTTCAGCGTCCACGAGCGGGCGAAGACGCGTCCGTCGACGACGACGGGCCAGATCCCGATGAAGCGGTGGTCGGAGCGGGCGCCGGCCCGGATACCGAGGATTTTGCTTTCGTCGATGGCTTTGACGACCGGCCGCGAAAATTTGCGACGCACACCGACATCCTATCAAGCCGTCCGCTTGGTCGAGCGGGCGATCGCGAGGGTCAGCATCCCGAGGCCCCACGCCGTGAGCGCGAGCGCCTGCGGCCAGAGCGTTTCGAGACCCACACCCTTCAAGAAAATCGACCGCAGGATCACCAGGAAGTACCGAAGCGGGAACAGGTAGGTCACGGGCTGGATGACGGACGGCATGTTCTCGATGGGAAAAATGAAACCCGACAGGTAGATCATCGGCAGCAGGAAGAAGAACATCGACGTCATCATGGCCTGCTGCTGCGTCGACGAGATGGTCGAGACGAACAGGCCGAGTCCGAGCGTGCTCAGGAGGTAGACGGCCGTGAGCGCGAACAGCAGCACCACGCTGCCTCGCAGCGGCACCTGAAACCAGAGCACCGACACGCTCAGCACGAGGCAGACGTCGACCATGCCGACGAGCGCGTACGGCAGCAGCTTGCCAAGGATCAACTCCCACCGCCGAAGCGGAGTGACGTTGAGCTGCTCCAGCGTCCCCACTTCGCGCTCGCGCACGATGCCCATCGACGACAAGTTGGTCGTGATGGCGAGCAGCAGCAGCGCGAGGATGCCCGGCAGCATGAAGTCGCGGCTCTCGAGCCGCGGGTTGAACCACACCCGCACCCGAGGCTCAATCCCCGCCCCAACCTCCGTCCCACCGCCAACCTCCGTCCCCGGGCCAACCTCCGTCCCCGGGCCAACCTCCGTCCCGGCGGCCCGGCCGGCGACCTCCTGCGTGTAGCCCGCCAGCAGGTTGGTCGCATACCCGAGCGCGATATTGATCGAGCTCGCGTCGCTGCCGTCGGCGACGATCTGCAGCGCCTGCGGCTCCCGGCGCGCGAGCCTCTCGCCGAATCGCGGCGGAATCGCCAGCGCCATCCACGCGCTGCCGCTCACGAGGTACGGATCCACCTCCTCCGGACTCGTGACCACGCCGACGATCGAGAAATTCGGCGAGGACGAGAATCGGGCGACGAGATCGCGGCTGGCTGACGACCGATCGGCATCGGCGATCACTACCGGAACGTTGCGCACGTCCGTCGTGGCCGCGTACCCCAGCATCACCAACTGAACAATCGGCGCGACGATGACGATGGCGAACAGTCGTGGATCTTCCTTGAGCTCGATGAGCTCCTTCCACACGAGAAAGGCGACGCGCCTCATGTTAGTGTGATGCCCTACACCCACTGCCGCTGGAGCCGCGCCGACGCCAGCGCCAGCACCACGACGGCAAACACCGACAACGCGGCGAGATCGGTCCAATACACGCTGGGCCCTGCGCCTTTGAGGACGATGGCTCTCAACGCGACGAGGAAATATCGCGCCGGCACGACGTAGGTGACGAGTTGCAGCGCGCGCGGCATGCTGGCGATCGGAAAGACGAACCCCGACAGCATCAGCGTCGGCAGGAACGACACGAGCAGGGCCACCTGAAACGCCACCTGCTGCGTCTCCGCGATGCTGGAGATGAACAATCCAAGGCCGAGCGCGCCGACGAGAAACAACGACATCGCCAGAAGCAGCACCAGCCACGATCCGCGCATCGGCATGCCGAACAGGAGCATCGAGACCACGACGATCGCGAGCGACGAGGCGAGTGACACGACGAAATACGGGATCGTCTTGCCGACGACGAAGGAGGCGGCGTCGAGAGGCGCCATGCGCACCTGCTCCATGGTCCCGCGCTCTTTCTCGCGCACGATCGACAGCGCCGTGGACACGACGGCGGTCATCATCGCGATGTAGGCGATGAGGCCCGGTACCAGAAACAGCGCGCTGCGCAGCTCGGGGTTGTACCAGATGCGCGGTTCGATGGCGATGAGTGGCGGGCCTGCGGCCGGCGGCGCGTACTTCGCCGATTCGCCGCGGATGATCGTCAGCGCATAGCCCATCACGGTCGTCGCCGTATTGGCGTTGTCGCCGTTGAGCAGCACCTGCACCGCGGCGGGCCGGCCCGTTTGAAGCGCGCGCGACAAGCCGCTCGGAATGACGAGCACCGCCCGGACCTGATCGCGGTCCATCAGCTGGTCGGCCGTCGGCCGGTCCGAAAGGGCCCGCCCTACACCCGTAGGCCGGGTCTTGTTAGACCCGGCGTCGACCGTCGTCACGAGATCGAAATAGCCCGAGTTCACGAAGGCGGAAATGAGGGAACGGCTCGCCGCGGAATGATCGCGATCGTCCACAGCAATCCGGATGTGGCGAATGTCGAAGTTGAGCGCGTAGCCGAAGAGCAGCAGCACGAACGCCGGCACGAAGAGCAGGATCAGCAGCGTGCGCGTGTCGCGCGCGATCTGACGGAATTCCTTGCGTGCAACGGCGATCATCTTCATACGCGCCTCCGAGAGTACGGAGGGGACGAAGGGCACGGATCAACACGGAGCAACGAAGAAACGGAGACGAACGAAGAAGACGGGCGAGCGGAAGCGCGAGTTCGACGGGCGTCGCGAAGCGACGCCCGTGGGTGGATCGGATCGCAAGGATGAACACGCGCGACCGGTCCGGGCGTGCTCATCCTTGCGATCCGATCCGCCCACGCTGATCGGCCGGCAAGGCCGGCCCATCCGTCGAACACTGTCGCCGCTCGGTGCGTGCTCCGTTGCTTCGTGTCTCCGTGTGACACCCGTGGCCTCCGTCTACTCCGCCCGCTCCACCACTTCGAGAAAAACGTCTTCGAGTGACGGCTGCACCGGCGCGATGCCTTCGACGCGGATGCCGGATCGCTCGAGCTGACTCGCGATGGTCCTGGGTTCGCCGCCGGCGCCGGCTTTCAAAACCGCATGGACCGAGGTGCCGAAGACGCTCGTCTTCTCGATCTCGGGCAGCGTGTCGAGCAGGCGCATCGCTTCAACCGGATTGCCGGCCTGGATTTCCACGATCGTTCGATCGGCGAACAGCCGTTTCAGTTCTCCGGTCGTGCCGAGCGCGGCGAGGCGTCCGGCGTGGATGATCGCGACGCGGTGGCAGTGCTCGGCCTCGTCGAGATAGTGCGTGGTCACGAGGACGGTGACGCCATCGCCGGCCAGATGATCGATCAGCCGCCAGAACTCGCGGCGCGACAACGCGTCCACGCCGCCCGTCGGCTCGTCGAGAAAGACAATACGCGGCTGGTGGAGGATCGCGCAGCCGAGCGCGAGCCGCTGCCGCCAGCCGCCCGCGAGGTCGGCGGCCTTCGTCCGTTCGCGCCCGTTGAGGCCGGCCATGTCCAGCACGAAGCGTCGCCGCGTCTCCAACGCTCGGCGATCCAGTCCGTACACGCCGCCGAAGAAGCGGATGTTTTGATCCACCGTCAGCTGCTCATAAAGCGAGAAGCGCTGGGACATGTAGCCAATCCGCTGCTTCACGCCTTCCGGATCGCGGCCGACGTCTATGCCTCCGACCTTCGCCACACCGCTCGTCGGCTTCAGCAGTCCGCAGAGCATCCGAATCGTCGTGGACTTCCCGGCGCCGTTGCTGCCGAGAAAGCCGAACACCTCGCCCTCGGCCACGTCGAAGGAGATGCCGTCGACGGCGACGAACTCGCCGAACCGTTTGGTGAGATTGGTGACGAAGATCGCGCTCATTGACCAAGCGCGCGTGCCAGACGCGCGTCCGCGAGATGAACGCCGGCCATCGCCTGCGTCCGATCGAGCTCGGCCTGCAGCAGTGCGACCTGCGCGTCGAGCACATCCGTGCTGGTGGCGACGCCGGCCGCAAAGCGCTCGCCCAGCACGCGACGAGCCTCGGTCGCGCTCCGCACCGCATCGGCGGCGGCGGCCACGGCCGCGCGCGACGACTCGGCCTCGGCGAGCCGCTGACGCAGTTCCACGGCGAGCGACGCGTCGACGTCCGCGAGCCGCGCTTCGACCGCGCGCAGGGCGGCGGCCGCTTCGGCGGCCTCGCTGGCGGCGCGTCCACCGTCGAACAACGGCCAGTTGACGTTGACGCTCGCGTCCCACGACGTCTTCCAGGCCGCCTCGCGCGGAAAGATGCGAGGGTTCGGCCTCGCGTAGTCCACGCCGCCGCCGACGGCTACCTGCGGTTTGCGGCCGGCCAACGCCGCGGTGCCCCGCGCGCGCGCGGCCGCGATGCGCTTCTCCAGCGCGGCCCGTTCGGGCCGCTGCCGCCGAGCCGTTTCGAGGAGCGCGCCGATCGACTCACGAACCGGCGGCCCCGGCTGCAGCGGCGACGCGAGCTCGATGGCCGTGCCGGGCGCCGCGCCCACCAGGCGGCCGAGCTCCGCTTCTGCGACCTCGCGCGCCACGCGCGCCTGAATGGCCAGCATCCGCTGGCGCGACTGCTGCGCCTCCACCGTGAGCACATCATTCGGCGGAATCAAGCCGGCCGCGAGCTGGTTGCGCACGTCGCCGAGGTGGGCGTTGATCCGAACCACCGCTTCCTCGACCACTCGCAGCGATTCGGTTGTCGTCAGAAGCAGCCAATACGCGCGCGTGATCTCGAGCGTGAGGTCGGCGCGCACGACGGCGATCTCGTCCGCGGACGCGGTCGCCTCGATCCGCGCCGCGCGCTCGAGCGCATCGACACGTCCACCGGTGTAGACCGGCCATTGCAGATCGATCCGCGTCCAGTAGTTGTCCGGCACATCCGGATAGATATCGGTGACGCGCGGCGGCGGCCCCGGTTCAACCACGCTGAAGGGCGTCACGTGATTCGTGCGCGTATAACCAGCCTGCGCGGCCAGCAGCGGCATCGCCGCCGCGTGGCGCTCGTCGGCGATCGCGTCGGCGGTTTCCTTCCGTGCGGTGGCTTCCGCGATCCGGTGGCTGGTGGTCAGTCCGCGAGTGATGGCTTCTTCGACGGTGAGCCGCAGAGGGGAATTAGCAGTCTGAGCGTGAAGCGACGTACTCACCCCGAGGTTCATGAGCAGCCACGAAAGCACGAAAGCACGAAAAGGAACCATCTTTGGGTTTCGTGTTTTCGTGTTTTCGTGGCGGATCCTGTTAATGGTCGGCATGCGTTTCCTCGTGTAGCCGCGCGATGAACACATCCTCGAGCGACGTCGTGATCGGCCGGACGCTGGCCGCGTCGAGGCCGGCGGCGGTCAGCCGGGACGACAGCAGCTGCGCCGCTTCGGCGCCTGCACGATCCATCCGCACGTGCGCCCGCTCGCCGAACATCTGCACGTCGCTGACGCCGTCGATGCGCGCGATGACCTCGGGCGCGCGCCGATGGTCGGCGACGATGACCTCGAAGAGCGCGCCGGGCAGCGTGGACCGCAGGGCGTCCGGCCGATCGAGCGCGAGTAATCGGCCCTGGTGCAGCAGCGCGACACGGGCGCAGCGCTCGGCTTCGTCCAGATACGGCGTCGCCATCACGATCGTGATGCCCTGGGAGAGGAATTCCGCCAGCAGCTTCCAGAATTCCCGTCGCGACACGGGGTCGACACCAGTCGTCGGCTCGTCGAGCACGAGCAGCGCCGGCTCGTGAACGAGCGTGCACGCCAGCGCCAGTTTTTGTTTCATGCCGCCCGACAAACGGTCCGCGAGCCGCGTCCGGTGCGGCGCAAGCTGCGTGAGCTCGAGGAGTCGATCGCGCCGCGATCGGTAGTCGCGGACGCCGTGGATCTCGGCGAAGAACGCGATGTTCTCGTCCACGCTCAGGTCGCCGTAAAGACTGAACCGCTGCGAGAGATACCCGACCGACGCCGTCAGTTTCCGATGATCGCGGCGCGGGTCGAAGCCAAGCACGCGAATCGTGCCGGCATCCGCGCGCAGCAGGCCGCAGACCAGCCGGATGGTCGTTGTCTTGCCGGCGCCGTCGGGGCCGATCAGACCGAACATTTCCCCGCGGCCGATCGACAGGCTCAACTCCTGCACGGCCGTCGTCGCGCCGTAGCGCTTTGTCACGCGATCGACGGTCACGACGTCGGCCACGTCAGCGTCCCTGGTCCCCGACGAACGGGATGTCGGCTTCGACCGGCATGCCGATCTTCAGCGTGCCCTCGCGGTTGTTCACCGAAACCTTCACCCGATACACGAGCTTCGACCGATCCTCGGCGGTCTGCACGTTGCGCGGCGTGAACTCCGCCTTCGACGCGATGTAGCTGACGGTCCCTGGAAGGCCTGCCCCACCGGCATCCGTGAACACCATGGCCGTCTGGCCGAGCCGCAGGCGCGGTACATCCGGCTCATCGACGTAGACATTTGCCCAGACGTGTTCGAGATCGGCGATAACGACGACCGGGGCGCGCGGCTGCAGCAATTCGCCGGGGTCGACGAGCTGCTCCGTGACGACGCCGGCGAGCGGCGCCGTGATGGTTGCGTCCGCGATCGACTTGTCGAGGGCGGCGATCTGCGCGCTGATGGCGGCCACGCGCGCCCGCGCGGCGGCCACGTCTTCACGCCGCGCCCCGCTGCGCAGGCGCGCAACGTTTTCACGCGCCGCCGTGACTCGATCGCGCGCGGCCTGGACGCGCTCCCTCGCCACATCCCGCCGCGTCACCGCATCGTCGCGCTGCTTGCGCGAGCCCGAGTTGGACGCGAGGAGCGCCTCGAAGCGATCCACGTCGGCTTGCGCGGCGGCCAGCTCCGCTTCGGCGGCACGGACCTCGGCCTCGGCGGTCGCGCGCTGCGCTTCGGCCTGACGGATGTCTTCGGGCCGCGCGCCGGCCAGCAGGAGGCGAAGCTGGGCGTCGGCCTGATCGCGCTCGGCCTTCACGCGCAACAGCGCGAGCTGTGCGTCGGCGGTGTCGAGCTTCGCGATGAGATCGCCCGCCTTGACGTGATCGCCTTCGGCCACGCGCAGTTCGACGAGCCGGCCGCCCACTGGAGCCGCCGCCCGCACCTCGGTGGCTTCCACCTGGCCGGACACCCGAACGCGATCGGCGGGCGGCTTCTCGGCGCAGGACGCCAGGAGCGCCATCACCGAGACTGCGATGGCCCGCGTGAGCGGTCCTTGGTTCTTGGTTCTTGGTTCTTCGTCCGTCCGTGGTCCCGGGTCCTTCGTCCGAAACACGGGATCAAGGACCAGGGACCAAGGACGGACCAAGGACCGGGGACGGACCAAGGACCGAGGACGGACAAGGGACCAGGAACCAAGGCCGAAGGACGAAGGAGCATTTCTCATAGCGTTGCAGCGAACGCGCGTCGCGTCGCCTCCTGCACATGCGCGACGAAATCGGCCAGCGACGGCGCGCGCATGTCGATCACCTGAAGGTCGGACAACTCGTGGCGAATCGGCGCGCCCGCCAGGAAGAACACGATGGGGGCGAGCATGCTGAAGTACGCGAAGACGGGATTGATCGGCCGGAACGCGCCGGCATCGACGCCCTGCTGCACGATCGCGCCGACGGCGCAGGGCACGGCGCCGAGCGCGGTCAGCGTCGCGCGATCGAGGTGCGCGCCGCCTTCGGCGACCTCGCGCATCATGATGGCCGGGAAGTAGGCGTGCTCGCCGACGAGGGCGGCCATGCCCGCGATCACGCGGTCCATTTTCTCGGCGGGGGTGAGGTCGAGCGCGGCAATCGCGCGCAGGCGCTCGGCTGCGAGTGAAAACATCTGGCGGAGGAGCGTGCGATACAGCCCCTGCTTGCTCTTGAAGTGGTAGTAGAGCATCGCCTTGTTCACCTTGGCGCGGCGGGCGATGCGATCGACGCGTGCGCCGGCGAAGCCGCGCTCCGCGAACTCCAGCGCCGCGGCGGCGAGGATGCAATCCGGCGAGACGCGGGCCGGTCGTCCCATTACTAACTGGTTAGTTAATATGAACGGTGAGGCGATTGTCAAGCGGCGCCACCAGGCACCCCGGGCGACCCGAGTAGACTGGATCCGATGAAAGTCGTCATCGCCGGCGGCACCGGGTTTCTCGGCCGGCCGCTCGCCGCCTCGCTCGCCGCCGACGGCCACGGCGTCGTCATCCTCAGCCGCGGCGCCGCGAACAACGGTCGCACGGTGGCCTGGACGCCGGATGGCACCGTCGGACCATGGGCCAAGGAGATCGACGGAGCGGGAGCCGTCGTGAATCTCGCCGGCGAGTCCATCGCCGCCAAACGCTGGACCGACGCACACAAGAAGCGCATCCTCGACAGCCGCGTCCTGGCCACCCGCAGTCTCGCCGCGGCGATTCGCGGCGCATCCACTCCCCCGCCGGTGTTCGTCAGCGGATCGGCGGTCGGCTACTACGGTCCATGTGGCGATGAGATCGTCGTCGAGGACACACGCGCCGGTTCAGATTTTCTCGCGAGCGTGTGCGTGCAATGGGAAGCGGAAGCGCAGAAGGCGGCCGGCGATCGGACGCGTGTCGTCTGCATCCGCACCGGGTTGCCGCTCGAACGTGACGGCGGCGCGCTGCCCGCCATGCTTCCGCCGTTCTGGTTCGGTGCCGGCGGACCACTCGGATCCGGACGCCAGTACTGGCCGTGGATTCACCGCGCCGACTGGATCGCGCTCGTGCGATGGGCGATCGAAACGCCCTCGGCGGCCGGGCCGATCAACGCAACTGGACCGGCGCCCGTGACGAATCGCGACTTCGTCCGCGCCCTCGGCCGCGCGATGCACCGGCCCGCGTTCATGCCCGCGCCCGGGTTTGCGTTGCGACTGCTGCTCGGTGAGATGGCGGATGCGCTGCTGCTATCGGGTCAGCGGGCCGTGCCGACGAAAGCCGAGCGCCTCGGGTTCACATTCCGCTACAAGACCGTAAACGACGCACTAGCTGCGCTCTTCTAGTGGTTGTCTCTTAGCGTTTTTCGGATCGGTGTAGGACGTGGGGTCCGCCTTTAGGCGGACCTACAGCGAGCGCAATCGTCAGTGCAGGTCCGGCTAAAGCCGGACCCCACGTACGACGATTTTGCGGCTCTCGGAGCGTTACAGCGAAATGGAAAACGTGTCTAGTTGGCGAGGCCGACCAGAAACTTGTCGCCGGTCGGCGACAGCACACCACCTTCGGGCTCGAGCGTCACCGCCATGGCAACCGGCTTTGGCAATTCCGGTGACGTCGGGAACACGGCCGTCACTCGGCCGTCGCGATCCGGCGTCAGCAGCCCTGCGCTGATTGGCACAGGCTGATCGGTCAACACCCACAGTTGATAGACGCGACCCGCCGGGAGCGCCGGCAGATTCGACGCCGTGAACACCAGCCCCTGCGATCGACTCCAGAAGACGCGCGCCGAAGCAGACGGCGCGGCGGGCTGGCCTGCGAGGTCCACGCGCGCCGTGTCGGGCGACGCGAGCACCAACAGCTGCGCTTCGAGCGCCGTCACTCGACCGCGCGTAGCCGCAGCATACGAGGCGAGGCCGACGGCCAGCGCAGCCGACGCCGCCAGCGCGAACCGCGTCCCTTGCAACCTTCGCGGTGTTCGAATTCGGGCAAGCAGGGCGCTACGGACTTCTGGCGCAGGCGCAGACTCAACTGTTGTCAGGGCCAGAGCCTCGAGGACTGGTGTAAATCCGCGCACTTCGGCCGCGCAGACCGCGCACGCGGTCAAATGCGCCTCGAAAGCCAGCTTGTCGGACGCGGGCAACGCGCCCAGCGCATACAGCGCCGGCAGATCCGCGAACTGTTCGTGCACCCCCACACTCGTTCTACGGCGCTCGACGTAGATGGGATGGCGGGGACGGAGGTTCAGGCGGGGACGGAGGTTCAGGCAGGGACGGAGGTGGTTACGCGAGCATTTCGGGGGGCAGATGCTCCTCGGGCGGGACGACAAGGATCACCTGGCAGCCCTCTTCGGTGTAGAGCTCGCCGTGATCCGTATCGGCATCCGCGTGCACGAAATCGCCGGCAACGAGGCGGCGGCCGCACGTGAACAGGCTTCCCGACACTACGTAGCACTCTTCCGCGCCGCCGTGATGATGCGACGGGAATCGCGTGCCCGCCGCGACGTCGAAGAGCAGCGTGGCGTAGCCGCGGGCCTTGTTCAGTGCGAGCACGCGCATCTTGATGCCCGGAACCGGATGCGGCAGCCACTGGTCGTCTCTGGTCCAGTGGAACGTGAACCCGGCGGGCTCGGTCGACTCGTGCACGCGATCGAGCACCTTCCGCCGGAGGTCGGGACCCGGAGCGGATCCATCCGCCACGGCCGCCTCGGCCAGCGCCAGCGCCACGACCTCATCGAACTCGACTGCGTCGATCTCGTTGCTCATCGCCCCGTCATCGTCTACGACAGTTGCTCGCGAAGCGCCATCATCCCCGATCGTATGCGCGTTTTGACGGTTCCGAGCGGCAACTGAAAACGCTCGGCCAGTTCCGACTGTGTGAGCCCCTGGTAATACGCCTGCTCGATCAGTATCCGCTGCTCCGGCGGCAATACCTCGAGCGCCCGCTTGACGACGCGTTGCTGCTCGCTTTCCGCGGCTCGCATCTCGGGGTTGTCGCCCCCGCCGACCGAAACCGGCGCCGCCTCGACGGCCCGCAACCGAACGGCGTTGGATCGAAGCCGATCGATCGCGCGGTTGCGCGCGATGCGGACGAGCCAGGCCGCCGGCGACCCGAGCGCCACGTTGTATGTTTCGGCGCGAGTCCACACGAGCACGAACACTTCCTGCAGAACTTCCTCGGCCTCGCCTCGATCGCGCAGGATCCGCAGCACCAACCCGTACAACAGGCGGTTGTGACGGTCATACAGCTCCGCCACCGCGCGCTCGTCGCGCGCGACGATGCGGTCGAGGATGGCGATGTCCGTTCGAGTGTCGTCTCTGTGCTGCATGTCCGACTGCGAACTGACTCGAAGCGAAGGATTGTAACGTACAGGACCTTCAGCAGCGTGTCCAGTAGCCGCCGCAGGAGCACTCAATGTGACATGAAACGGATGAGCCAATCGCGTATGGGACCCTTTTTCGAAAGCGACCCTTCGGCCTGAGCATACGGCTCAGGTCACCCGATCGGATTTAGTACGCGGCCAGTTTGCGCAGTGCCTCGGCGATCGTGTCCGCATTCGGCACGTTCGCGTGCTCGAGCACATGCGAAAACGGCGCGTGGGTGTCGGGGTAGGTGACGCGCAGCACGGGCGCATCGAGCGACGCGAATCGCTCCTCCATGATGACGGCGGCCAGTTCGGCGCCGATGCCGAGTGTCTTGACGTCTTCGTGGACGATGACGGCGCGGCTGGTCTTGTCGACCGAGCGCAGGATCGCCTCTTTGTCGAACGGCAGGAGCGACCGCAAATCGATGACCTCGACCTCGACGCCTTCCTTCGACAGCCGGTCGGCGGCCTCGAGCGACGGGGCGACCATGGCGCCGTAGGTGACGAGCGTCGCGTCGCCGCCTTCACGCCGGGTCGCGGCCTGGCCGATCGGGACGATCTCGTCGCCTTCGGGCACCGGACCCTTCGCGCGGCGATACAGGTACTTGTGCTCGAAATACACCACCGGATTCTCGTCGCGGATGGCGGCCTTCAGCAGCCCTTTCGCGTCGAACGCCGTGGACGGCGCGACGACTTTCAACCCTGGCCGATGGATGAACCACGCTTCGGGATTCTGCGAGTGATAGAGTCCGCCGCTGACTCCGCCGCCGCTCGGGGCGCGAACGACAATCGGCACCGACGCGCGGCCGCCGTATCGGTAGCGCAGAGTCGCCGCCTGGTTGACGATTTGATCGAAGCCGCACGAAATGAAATCCGCGAACTGCATTTCGGCCACAGGCCGGTACCCGCGCAGCGCCGCGCCGATGCTGATGCCGACGATGGCCGACTCCGAGATCGGCGTATCGACGACGCGCATCTCTCCGAATTCTTCGAACAATCCCTGCGTCGCGCCGAACGCGCCGCCATAGGCGCCGACATCCTCCCCGAGGACGAAGACCTTCGGATCGCGGCGCATTTCCTCGGCGAGCGCCTCGCGGATGGCTTCGAGGTAGGTGAGTTCCTTGCTCATCGCAGCATTAGAGCAAAGGCAACCACGAAAACACGAAAACACGAAGAAAACCATTGATGTTTCTTCTTCGTGGCTTCGTGGCTTCGTGGTTGCATTTGTATTGATGATGGGGGTTACGCATACAGGTCGGTGACGGCGTCTTCGGCATTCGGCTCGGGCGCGTTCATCGCGAATTCCACGGCATCGTCTATGGTCGACGCGACGCGCGCCTCAACTTCCTTCAGCTTCGCATCGTCGAGCACGTGGCGCGCGCGGAGGTAGGTGGTGAAGGTCGGGATCGGATCGCGGCTCTTCCACATCGCGAGCTCTTCGTCCGTGCGGTAGAACGCTTTATCGTGCTCGGAGTGTCCATGCCACCGGTAGGTCTTGCATTCGATCAGCGTCGGACCGTCGCCACCGCGCGCGCGCGCCAGCGCGCCCTGCGTCGCCTGGTAGACGGCGAGCACGTCGTTGCCATTGATTGAGACGCCGTCAAAGCCGTAGCTCTCCGCTCGATCCGCGACATCGTCGATCGCCATGCTCTTTTCGACTGGGACCGAGTAGGCGTACTGATTGTTCTCGCAGATGAAGAGAATCGGCAGCTGCTGCACGCCGGCGAAGTTGAGCGCTTCGTGAAAATCGCCGACGTTGCTCGCGCCCTCGCCGAAGTAGGCGACGACAACGTTGTCGGTTTTCTCCATCTTGAAGGTATATCCGAGGCCGGCGGCGACCGGAAGGTTCGCCCCGAGCATGCTCGTGTTGCCGAAGATGCCGAGCTCGGAGACGCCGCTGTGCAGCGCCGAGTCGCGGCCCTTCGACAGGCCGGTCGTCTTCGCGAACATCTGCGACATCATGACGCGCGGTTCGACGCCCTTCATCAGAAACGCGCCGAGGTCGCGATGCAGCGGACAGATCCAGTCCTCTGTCCGGAGCCCGAAGCAGGTGCCGACGATGATGGCTTCCTGCCCGATGCCGGTGTAGACGCCGCTGCGGACTTTGCCTTGCTTGACGAGGATGCTGAGCCGCTCGTCGAAGGCGCGGATCAGCCGCAGCCAGTAGAACATCTCGAGGAGCTGCTCGGGCGCCAGCTTGAACTTGGTGCGTTTAATCGGCGGCATGGGCGACCTGAGATCGAATCACAAAAGACATGGGGACTACAAAGGTTTTGCGACGGCGCGATAGCGCTCGCGTGTGCGCTCGAATCCCCAGTGGAACTGATACTGGTGCACCGAGTTGTGCAGCTGGTGCAGCCGCTCGAGGCCGGCCGCGCGAATCAGCCAGTCGCCCAGCGGGAGGTGTGCGTAGTGCGTCCGGAAGTAGCCGAGCCGGCGTTGAGCGGCGATCCGCTCGGAGCGCGATCGAGGATCGAGGCGACGGCGAACAGCTTCGGGGACCTCGGACGCGACGAAGGCGTCGAAGTCGGCCTGGCTCTCGGCGTTGAGCTCTCGCCAGGCCCCTACAGAGGTACCCAGTTTCCGGTGACCAAAATTCTCGCGCGGCACACCGGCCTCTTCGGCCATGCGCCGCGCGATCGGCCGATCGTAATACCCCGTGCCCAGGCGCCACGGGTCCATCTCGCGCGAGTGCGTGATGCGATAGATCGCGGGCCCATGGCGGGCGCCGATGTACGGCAGGGGCAGGTGCACGAACCCGGTTCGAAGTCGAAACTCCCCGAGCGCGTGCCCCGAGAGCAGGCAATCGTCTATTTCGCGCAGGTTGAGGCGCGCGCATCGGCGGGTGGGTCCCCAGTACCGTTCGCCGTGCCGGCCGGAGACAAAGATGCTGTCAGCGAGGGTATCCGCCATCAACGCCGTCGTCGCATCCGTGATGGCGACCGCCCCGTTGATGAAGAACTCGGCGCGCGCGAATCCCTTGAGACCTGCGGCGTCGCGCCGCTCGAATTCCTGCACGCTCATCCCCAACGCTCGCAGGGAGTCGGCGCCGCTGTCGTCGCCGGGCGCCTCACGCAGGCCGGTGATGGGATGTCCCGTCCGGGCCATGCTGCGAACGTAGGTCACGCCTTCCCGGCACCCAGCGAGGCTCGCCATGGACGCCGCCGCCGTGGAGTCGTAGCCGCGCGAGCACGCGGCCACCATTCGAAACGTCTGCGTCCGCCCGCCCGTCGCCGCGTTCGCGGCCAGCGCTTTCGTGGTCTCCAGGACCAGCCGGAAGAGATCGGCGTAGGCCTGTGGCGGCGGACCCAGGGTCTTGGGTTGGACAACCGGCGCGAGATCGTGCCCGACGCGCACGTTGGCGCAGGGAACGAGCTGCACGTTCCGGCCGTTGCGGGTTCGCAACTGCGTCGCGGGGCCCGCGACACCCTGACGAACGCACTCGAGAAAGTCGAAGAAGTAGCCGGCATGCGCCAGGTCGAGACCATCGCCGGCTTCGGCGAGCAGGAAGACCAGCGAGTTGGACACCAGCAGATCGTCGCGGCGTTGCAGGACGAACAACCGCTCGAGCGGATGCGAGGGCGCCGCGAACACCACGGCGTCCTCACGCGCGCGGGCACCGCTGCCGCACAGCGTCTCCGCGACGTCGAAGTCGAACGCATCGAAGTCGCCGTCCCACACGCCCTCGACGAAACCGGCGGTCCGCGTCTCGACGCCGGCGCCGTGACGGACACGAACGGGCCTGCCGGACTCGAGCCGGGCGCACCAGCTCAGTGGCGGAAGATCAGCATCGGGTTCGAACGCGAACGTCATGCAGACAGGTGGTTGATGAGTCGAGCGGCGAGATCGGAGAGGCTTCGATACGTGAGGGCCAGCGACAGGCCGATGGCCAGGCCGATCATCACCTTCGACGTCCAACCGCTGACGTGTTCACGCATCAGCACGCGGTTGTTGGTGAGAGCGAGCAGACCCATCATCATCAGCGGCGCGAGGCCGAAGAAGATGGCGCTCGCGACAATCCCGATCCAGAACGGCTCCCACGACGTGAACAGCACGTAGAGCGGCGAGACGCAGAAGAGCGTCAGAAAGAACACGTACGCGCGCCGGCGGACGGCATCGCGCGACTCGCTCCCTTCGACGCGGGACCGGCGCAAAAAGCGCTCATAGACATCGGCGACGATCAGGCTGTAGCCGGTGTTGCTGCCGATATAGGAGGACGACACCGTCGCCCACATACCGATGCCGAACACGACACGGCCCGCCTCTCCAAGATAGGTCGAGAACACGCCCGAGAGATCCTGGAGCGTTCGGATCTCGGCCCCGACCCCATTCAGCGTCGCCGCTACGGCAATCTGGATGAGCGCGGCGATCGTGAGCTGACCCACGCAGCTGAGCGCGAGGTCAACCCGCTGCCTGCGCCGAACGCTCTGGTCCCGCCAGCCCTTCTCGAACACGAACGCCGGATACTTCAGGTGGTTGATCGACCCCACCGTCGATGCCGCGAGCGCCATCAGGAGGACAATGCCGCCGGCGCCGGGCCAGTGGGGCGCCAGGAGCCCGGCAGCAATGGCGACTGGATCGGGCCGCGCCATCACCGCGACGATCAGCAGCGAGCCGGTCACCAGCGCGACCAGATTCTTTCCTCGCCGCTCTACGCCAAGGTATCCACCTTTCGCCATCAGGGTGAACGCCAGGACCGCGCAGAGGATGGACCACAGCAACGCGCTCTGGCCAAAGGGCAGCGGCACGAGCATGTGCAATGACAGCCCCATCAACGGAACGAGAAACAGGTTGTTCAGATGCCGGCGGAGCACGATGGCACCGGCGAGCACGAGCATCGCCGTGCGACCGAGGCGGGCGAATCATTCGACGATGCTCTCACCGGTCGTCATCACGTACCGGGCAGACGCCTCGGCGATGAAGAAATGCATCGTGTAGGCGGGAATCAGCGCCCAGAGCAGGGAGTAGCCGTACGTGGCGGCGACGAGGCTGTTCGCGACGAGATCGTTCGGGCCGACCGCGGCGAGCAGGTGGACGAGTCCGGGGCCGAACGCCCACCCGCCTTCGCGGCTACGCCGCGTCGGCGCGGCGGGCGCGGTCACTGCGCCGGTGGAGTGGAGAGCAGGCGCCGGGCTCGCGGGGGAAGTTTGAGTCGATTCCAGGACGACGCCAGTGTGAACCACGCGGCGGTCGCGATGCGTCCGGCACCCGATGCGCGCGAATACACCCAAGTGTTCTCCAGGCCGCAGCCCCGGCGCAACTTGACCTCGTAGAGGCCCCTGCCGAAGTAGAGGCGCGACACGCCGGACCCGATCGCATCCGCAATCGTGGAGTTGTAGGTGAGATGGAAGTAGGTGTAGTCGTCGCCGGCGCGCTCCCGATCGACGCCGACGGCAACCGCGTACGAGGACGGGCCCTGGCTGAGCACGAGGCACGCCCCTGTGAGCCCGTCGCCTTTGGTGGCTGTGAACAGGCGTGCGCGCCCGCCCAGATGCTCATCGAAGCTCCTGAAGCAGCGCTCGTTCAGCGCGAAGTCGAGCCCGCTGTGCTTCCGCATATTGGCGTCGAAGAGATCGAGCACGCGCCGATCGTGTCCACGCGTCGTCGCTGGAATCTGCACGACTGTTCCCGCCGCGCCGTTGTGTTTGATTTGCCGTCGAAACTCGGAACGCGTCCGCGGCGGGAGATGCTCGAGGTAGGCGTCGAACGTACGCCATCGCACGTCGAGCACCGACACGGGGACATTGCTGCATCGCAGGTACGCGCGACCGTGAAGCAGACGCGTGAGCTCACGCTCATGATCCATGACGTGCGCGAAGCTCAGCTCCAGATCCCGATCCCGCGCCGCGGTCTCCATCGCGTCGATCATGAGCGTGCACACGCGCTCACGATCCGCCACCGTCAACGCGGAGTCGAGCCCGATGTGCCATCCATAACCGAGCCTGGGACCGCACACGAGCGCCGGCAGGAAGCCCAGGCGAAGCGCGCGCGCCGCTCTCGTGGCGCGCCCGTAGATCAGGTGATCGAGCGTTTCGACGTCGTCCGAGCGGTAGGCGACGTAGCAGACGGCATTGGCAACCGCGGCGCCGTGCTCACGATGAACGAAGTAGAGCGGTTCGATCCGGTCGCGGCTGCAGGTTTCGACCGTCAGCAGCCAGCCGTACGTCGCGAACGCGTTATTTCCGGCGAGGCGGTCCCAATCGAGCGGATCGATCGCACTGAGGCTGTGACACAGCGTGGGCAACCGGCCGATCGTATCGCAACAGTCCGATCGCGATGCTGGTTCCGCAATCGGCGACTCAGATGAAGTTGAGTCCCGCCTTGCGGAAGTTGCCCTTCAGCAACGCCGTCGAGTTCGCGCCCAGCCAGTTGTCGATCACCTGCGCGTAGACCGCTCGGAAGTCGGTTTCGAAACGGACATCCGCGCCGTTGTTCTCGAGCGTGGGGTTCGAGGCGACGGGGTTCAGGTTGGGGGCCGTGCCGTAGATCCCCCCGTTGACGCGCCCGCCCATCACCAGCATCGCGCTGGCGGCGCCGTGGTCCGTTCCCGCCGTCGCGCCGTTGCTGTTCTCGCTGATGCGGCGACCGAACTCCGAGAAGCTGAGGACGAGGGTGTCGTCGAGGAGCCCCTGGCTCCGTAGATCGTTGTAAAAGGCGAGCAGCGCGGCGTCGAGGGTTGCCATCAGGTTCGCGTAGGTGCCGTTCGCGGCGTTGACGGCCTGATTCGAGTGCGTGTCGAAGCCGCCGATCGTCACATAAAACACCTTCGTCCCGATGTTTCTGACCATCGCGCCCGCGACGGCCCGCAACGCCAGACCCAGGCCGGTGTTGGGATAGGTCAGCGACGGCGCATACGTGGCGACCGTGGCGACGCGATCGAGCGTGGCGAGAGCGGCCTGCGCACTGCCGTACACGAACGCCAGCTCAGGGCGGTCGATCGGCACGTGCGACGAAATCCGCACCGCGGTCGCCCGCTCGGCCGCGGCCTCGGCGCCGGTGTTCGGGCTCGCGAACGCGTAGGTCGCCGGATTCGAGATCGCCGGGACCGACGTGTGCCCCGCCATCAGCACGTGCGGCATCGAGCCGGTCGTGTTCCATCCGACCAGCGGATCGACGGGCGACGGCAGCGAGTCGAGATAGCGTCCGACCCAGCCGAACCCCGCCGCGTTGGTCGGATCGGCCGTCGACCAGATGTCGGTGCCCAGGAAATGCGACCGGCTCTGGTTCTCGTAGCCGGTGCGCTGCACGAACGCGAGCCGGCCCTGATTGAAGATGTCGCGCATGCCGGTCAGCCGCGGGTGGAGACCGAGCGCGACACCGGACGGATCCGCGCCAACCTGCAGGACCTGCCCCGACGGCACCGCGAGCGACGGCCGGCGGCTCGTGTAGAACGGATCGTTGTAGGGAATCAGCATGCTCAGCGAGTCGTTGCCGCCGCTCAAGTTGAGCACGACCAGGTTGCGCGTGCGTCCTTGCGCCGCCAGCTCGGTGAGAAACGCCGGCGCGGCATACGTCACCGTGAACGCCGCGACGCCGCCTTTGACGAATTGCCGTCGGGTGACTTTCATATGAGTTGGTACTCCGGTGATCCGGCAATCAGGTGCACGAGCCCGACGGCTTTCGACTGGACTTGCACGTCGGTGCGGGTCCACGCGCCGGTCGCGCGCAGATAGTTCAGCAGGTCGCCGGTCGTGACCGTGTCCATCGGCGCGGTCACGAGCTCGTCGAGGAAGTACGAGAGGAACGACTCCGGCGTGGAGGCGGCCGGCTTGGCGCGCGCAAAGAGGTTGAAGCGCTGGTTGGCGGCGAGCGTGGACGCGAAATTCATCCGCGCCAGCATGGCGCCGGTGGCGAACCAGGTCTGACCCGCATCCCAGCCGGCGACGTCGGGCGGGTCGTACAGCACCTGGCCCATGTTCGCGAGCGGCGTGAGCGCATCGTTGACCGAAAACCCGACCCACCCGACATCCTTGAGCATGCGGATGACGATTTCGACGGGCCACGAGTAGCGGCCGAAGTACGACGCCTCGTCCCAGAACTGCGGCGTCAGGAACAACTCGCGCACGACGGCCCTCATGTCGTAGCCGCTTTGCAGGTAGACGCCGGCCAGGCGTTCGACGAACGCCGCATCCGGCTGGCGGAAATCGCTCACGAAAAACTTGAACAGCTTGGCGGCCAGATACCGTCCGGTCTGCGGATTCGCGGCTAAACCGTTGATGAGATCGAGTCCGTCCTGCATGCCGGCCGCCGCGGCGCGGGCCGGGATCGTCTTGCCGCCGTCGGGATAAATCGGGAAGCTGAACGTCTTGGCTGCGGTGTCGTGCTGGTTGGCGTTGAAGAAGAATTCGTAGTGCTGCGTGCCGCTAGCGGCGGCGCCGGGGCGCGTCAGGCCCCAGCCGGTAAACACGCGCGCGCCCGCGTACACGTCGGCCTCGGTGTAGTGGCCGACGCCCATCGTGAACAGCTCCATGATTTCGCGCGCGAAGTTCTCCTGCGGCTTCAGCCGCGTGTTCGTGTTGCCGTCGAGCCAGATGATCATCGCCACGTCCTTGGCGATGTTGACGAGCAGGTCGCGGAAGTTCCCGAGCGCATTCTCGCGCAGCATCTCGATCTGGCCGCGCACCTGGGCGGGGTCTTCCGACGGCTTGGCGGCCATGTAGCGCGCGCCTTCGGCCGCACCCAGCGTCCCCGCCACCTTGGTGTACGCGGTCGCGAAGTGGTTGTGCCAGAAGAGCGTCATCTTCTCCTGGAGCGGCCGGTTGGTGTGGAGCATGCGGAACAGCCAGCGCTGCCGCGAGTCGATGATGTTCGACTGGGGTGCGAACGCGCCGCGCGTGGTCACGCCGACGTAGCCCGACCGGCCGATGTTCGCGTCCACATCGTCCGCCACGCGCTCGAAGTTGATCAGCGCATCGACGGCGTCGCTGATCGAGACGCCCGAGTAGTAGTCGAGCTCGTCAGGACGTGCGCCGAAGCCCGCCCGCCGGAGCAGATGTTCGATATATCGATCGGAGGTGCGGGCCATCCGAGTCTCCTGTCACGACGAGGGGGAGGCGGCGTGGAACCCGTTCATTTTAGTGCCTCTTCCTTTGACCGGTGCACGGACGGCAGGGTTACAAAGCCTGGAAAGCGAAGACCAGGCGATGAGCTCATTGCGCGGAGATCGCCGACCGCTTGCCGCGGAGCACGTATTTCTGGATCTTCCCGGTGGCGGTCTTCGGCAGCTCGGTGACGAATGTGACACTGTGCGGGCGTCTTGAAATGCGCGAGACGCTCGCGGGTGAAGCCCCGTAGCTCATCCGCCGTGGCCGTTCCACCGGGCTTCAGGACGACGAACGCGTGCGGCGCCTCGCCCCATTTGTCGTCCGGCATCCCGACGACGGCCGCTTCCTGCACCGCGGGATGGCGCAGCAGCACGCCTTCGACTTCGACCGACGAGATGTTCTCGCCGCCGCTGATGATCACGTCCTTCAAGCGGTCGCGGATGTCGACGTAGCCGTCCGGATGCACGACCGCGGCGTCGCCGCTGTGAAAGTAGCCGCCGCGCAAGCGCCGGTCGCGGTGGCCTCCGGATCGTTGTAGTAGCCCTTCATGACGACGTTGCCGCGCACGACGATCTCGCCGATCGTCGCGCCGTCGCGCGGCACGTCGCGACCCTCCTCGTCGACGACGCGCAGTTCGCCCGACGTGATCAGCTCGACGCCCTGGCGCGCCTTGATCACCGCGCGCTCGGCCGGCGTCAGCGCGTCATGCTCGGGCCGCGGCTCGCAGACGGTGATGAACGGCGAGGTTTCGGTCAGCCCGTAGACCTGCGTGATCGTCCACCCGAGCTCGCCTTCGACGCGCTCGATCGTGGCGGCCGCGGGAGGGGCGCCGGCGGTGACGACGCGGACGCCTCGCGGCGCCCGCGCGCGAACCTCCGGCGGCGCGCTCGCGACGCCGATGAGCACGGTCGGCGCGGCGCACATCATCGTGACCGCCTTCGCTCTCGATCAACTCGAACACCCTGACCGGCTCGACCTTCCGCAGACAGACGTGCGCGCCGCCGACGGCCGTCACGATCCAGGTGAACGTCCAGCCGTTGGCGTGGAACATCGGCAGCGTCCACAGATACCGATCGGTCATCCGCATCGGAATGTGGAGCAGCGTGCCGACGACGTTCATGTAGGCGTTGCGATGAGTGATCATCACGCCTTTCGGGCGTGACGTCGTGCCGCTCGTGTAGTTGATGGTCGAGGAGATCGCGTTTCGTCGATCGCCGGACGCGCGAACGGCGTCCGGCGCGTCGGCCGAGCAGCGCCTCGTAGTCGAGCCAGCCCGTCGCGCGTGCGCCTTCGAGCGCGACGAAGTGCCGGACGCCGGTCAGCTGCTCGCGGATGCGATCGACGGCCTCGAGATAGTCTTCGTGCGCGCACACGACCGTCGCGCCCGAGTGCGTCGATGATGTAGGCGAAGTCGTCCGCGCTCAGCCGGTAGTTGATCGGCACGAGCACCGCGCCGATCTGCGGCACGGCGTAGAAGGATTCGAGCTGCGCGTGCGTGTTCGGCGCGATGTAGGCCACGCGATCGCCCTGCTTGACGCCCGAGCCGCTGCAGCGCGGCCGACCACCGGTCGCACCGCTCGAAGAACTGCGCGTAGGTCAAGCCGCAGGTCGCCGTCCACGACCGCTTCGCGATCGGCGTACAGCGCGCGCGCGCGGCGGGCGAACTCGAGAGGAGTGAGAGGGGTTTCCATTTCAGATTTCAGATTTCAGATTGATGTGGGATTTCTTGATTTTTGGATTCTAGCCGTCCGAAATCTGAAATCAATCTGAATTCTGAAATCTGAAATCCTCAGCGGCGCGGAAACGATTGCCGCTTCCCCAGCGCCAACAGATTCGCCAGGAGCTGATAGGCGCCCTCCGTCCCCGCCGGCAGCTGTCGCCACAGTCCCAGGCCGACGTACACCCAGACGCCGTTGCCGTATCGCGCCTCGACCAGCGCGCCGGTCTTCGCGCCCTTGTTGTACGTGAAGTTCTCGTCGAGCTGGACGAGATCCTGATAGCGCGAATCCTTTTCGCCCAGGAAATACAGACCGCGCTCCTGCACCCAGTTCTTCCACGCGCCTTCGCCGATCTCGTTCGGCGTCGTGAAGATCGGGTTGCGAGAGTCGAGCACCTGGATCGGCGCGAACTCGTCGGTAACACGGTTCGAGCTGACCTGCGCCGGATACGGGCCGTACTGCGCCTCGTTGAACTCGAACTTGTTGTACTGCACGATCACGGTTCCGCCGTTGGACACGTAGTCGAGCAGACGGCGCGTTGTTCGCGCGCAGGTCGGCTCGCCGCTCGTACGCGCGCACGCCGGTGACGATGACGTCGAAGCGCGAGAGGTCGCCCCAGGCGAGATCTTCCGCGGAGATCATCTCGACCGACGCGCCGAGCTGTTCGATGGCCGGCGGCACCTGATCGCCGACGCCCATCACGTAGCCGACCTTCAGGTTCTCCGGCAGCCGCACGTCGGTCACCTTGAGCGTCGCATCGGCGCTGTCGTAGATGTGATAGCGGCGGATGTGCGGGTACTCGATCGACCTGAAATCCGCGCTCGAACTGTCTCGCCGTTCATCGTGGCAATCGCACGCACGTGGTACTCGCCGGGTTCCGTCCCCGGCGCCGGCTTCACCTGGAATCGCACGGTCCGCGATTCGTCCTGGCGTTCGAAGCGTGACTGTCAGCTCTTCCGGCGTCGCACTCCAACCCGAGGGCACGTCGAGACGCACCTTGGTTTCGGCGGCGCCCGGCGTGTCGTTCGTCACGGTGACGCGAATTTCGCGATCGGGAGATGGACCGGCCGGTGGCGGACGCGGCTGCGGCGCGCCGGCGCGCCTTGCCTGAGCTGTCGAAGGGCGTCCGCTCCCGGATGCAACCGGCGACGTCGCCCCGGCCGTCCGCGGCCAGCGGTTTGACCACGACCTGCCGTCGTCCGCGCCGGCAGACTGCGGTGGCGTTCGATACGCGGCGTGCTTCGAATGGCCGCCGCGGGAATCATCGCGATGCCCGGCGTCACGCGCACCGACAGCGCCGGCACGACGAGCAGGTCGGTCCGCTTCTCGCCGCTGAAGATGTCGCCTTCGTAGCGATGCTGAACGACCAGCCCGCTGATCACGTCTTCGCCGCCCGGCATGCCCAACGTCGACCTGGACGTAAAACGGCGTCGGCCGCATCGGCAGGCCGAACGGCGCGTCCGCGTCGAACGTGTAGCGGCCCTCCTCGCCCTTGCGGTGCCAGTACGGCTCCGTCATGCGCGCTTCGGCCGGAATCCTCACCGTCGGCTCACAATGCGCGACTTGATCCCGCCGCAGGGTCGACATGGGCACGGCAGGCGGCGCGGGCTGTTCGCCACGGCCCCGGCCGCGGCCGCCGAACCCGAACCCGCCGCCGCCGGTGAACGCCGTCATCGTGCAGGCGGCCTGGCCTTCGAATCCCTCGAACTTCACCTGCTTGATCGCCACTTCGCCCGTCGCCGCGATTCGCGACGATCACGTCCACCTTCACCGGCTGCCCCGGCACGACGACGCCATCGTCGGCCAGCGCCTCGATCTTGATGCCGTTGGCGAGCATGGCCGCCTGCTGGAACTCGCCTTCCTTCTGCCGGAGGCGAAAGTCGATCTCGAACTTGGCGGCCTCGTCGATGGGCATGGTCTTGCACTTCGCGGCGCAGCACGCGGACCGCGAACAGGCCGTCGAGCAGCGGCTTCACCGTCGCCTCGTCGGTCGCCGTGTCGAACATCTTCTGCGCCGACTGGACGGCGTTGGCGATCGTCGTGAGCCCTTCGGTCAGATCCTTCGGCGGGCGCGCGCCGGCGAATCGCGCCAGCGACATCAGGCTCGTGTCGATGCCGTCGAACAGCAGGTTTTCGTCCTTCTGGGTTTGCGCGGGCAGCGTCGTTTCGACCAGCCGATAGCCGAACGTCGACATCGGCGCCACGGGAAGCGACAGCAGCTGACCCATGCCCTGGCACTTGTGCATGCTGCGCGCTTCGGTGCCGATTTCCGCGTAGGTCTTGCCGAGCAGCGGATCGTAGACGCCGGACGTCGAGCCGCAGCACGCGCCCGGCCGGCGGCGGCTCACCTGGGAAACCGAACGCCGGCGCTCTGGTACAGCTTCCGCGGCTGCCAGGCGTGCAGTCCTTCTTTGATCTGTTCCGGGTACTTCGTCGGATCGCCGGCGAGCTTGTAGGCGTCGTGCGTGATGACGGCCGACGCCATGTGATGCTGGCCGCCGGCGTTGCCCGTCTGCGGCAGCGTGATGATCACGTCGGGCCGGATCGTCCGGATCAGGCGCACGTAGTCGGCGGTGATCTCGTCGCGGCCCCACTTCTCGAACGTCTCCTCGAGGCTGAACGAGTAGCCGAAATCGACCGCGCGCGTGAAGTACTGCTCGGCGCCGTCGAAGCGGTGCAGCGCGCGCCAGTTCGCCGGTGCGCAGCACGCCGAGCGCCTCGAAGATTTCCGGCCCGATCTCGTTCTGTCCGCCGTTCCCGCGGGTCGCCGTCGCCAGCGCCGTGCGATAGCCCATGCCCGCGATTCATCATCACCAGCAGCCCGTTGTTCTCATCGTCGGGATGCGCGGTGGTGTGCATGAAGATGCCGACGTTGCTCAGATGACGCAGCGCCAGACCGAGCGCGACGTGTCCCTGCTCTTCGTCGAGCGGCACGACGCGCATTTGGGCGCGGGGGATCGTGATGAGTGCGGCGACGAGGGTCAGCGACGCCAGCAGCGCGCGTTTCATGGGAACAGATTCTACTGGAGCGAGTGGTACGTGGGGTCCGGCTTCAGCCGGACCCACCTGCCGGTCGTGTCCAACCATGGTCCGCCTGAAGGCGGAGCCCACGTACGCAGGCAACCTAGAACCGAACCTTGAACCCGAGCTGGAACTTCCGCTGCTCGAAGCCGCTCGGGTTCGACGAACTGATACGGATCGTCGGAATCGGCGCCGACGGGTTGCCGAGCAGCGTCGACGACCGTGTTCGTCGTGACGGTCGTGCAGCTGCTCGATGTTGAAGACGTTCTTCAACTCCGCGATGATCTCGCCGCGCACCGACCCGTGGATCGGGAATCCACCGCGTGTAGCGGATGTCGACGTTCTTGCGGACCGGCATGTAGAGCGAGTTGCGCGCGACGAACAGCGGCCGATCGCTGCTGACGCCGTCGCCGTTCAGGTCGCGGTTCGCCGGAATGTTCACCGGCAGACCGCTGTTGAACTGCAGCAGCACGCCGATCTGATTGCCGCTCAGCAAGCTGCCGCACGATCGCGTTCGACGAGTTGTTCTGCGACGTGTAGACGATGTTGCCGTTGAAGCTGTGGCGCATGTCGAGCGGGTTCGGGCCCGCGGTCGCGATCGATGTTGCGTCGGATCCGACCGGCCCGGTTCGGCCTGCACGGTCAACTGCGTCAGCAGCGGCGTGTTGTCGAGGCCCTTGCCGAGCGAGTACTGCACGTTGAACGACAGCCCCTGCGCGAAGCCGCTTCGTCGACCTGCAGCGTCATCGACTTGAACGTCGAGTCGCCGATCGACTGCACTTCCTGGATGAGGTTGAACCGCGGATCGAGACGCGTCGCCGCGCTGGCGCGTCGTGTTGTAGATCGGCCGGCCGTCGGCCGAGCGTCCCGATCGGGTTGATCGGGTTGATGTTGGTCACGACCGGCAGATCGGATCCCTTCGCGTACATGACGCTGACCGACGCCGTGAGGTCGCTGGCCGAACGCGCGCTCGAGCTGCGCGTTCGTCTGCCAGGTGTGCGCGACGACGAAATCCGGATCGACGGCCCACGGCGACTGCATGCGCCAGACCGTGCCGGTGCCACGCCGACGCCGGGAACGCCGGCGCGCCCGCCGACGTGCCGTTGAACGTGTAGACCGGCGCGCGCGGCGATCCGGACAGCTGCAGCGCCTGCTCGTAGCCGCCGAGGATCGGCTGGTCGTACATGAGCCCGGTGCTGCGCGCGCAGCACCGTGTCGTCGGATCGACCGACCAGGCCACGCCGACGCGCGGACCGAAGTTGTTCCTGTCGATGTTGAAGCTCGTGCGTCTGCGTCAGCGGCGCGTCGGCGATGCCCGGCGGGATACTTGTAGAGGTCGTAGCGGACGCCGTAGAGAATCTTCACCGTCGGCGCGATCTGCCAGTCGTCCTGCACGAACGTGCTGAACACGTTCGGTGCTCATGTTGAACGACCAGGTCGCCGGTGATCTGCGACATGGTCGTGTAGCCGAGCGGCGCCGCGCCGCTCTTCGCCGCCAGGTACGCCGCGATCGTCGGGAACGTGTAGACGAACTGCGGAGCGGCGATCCGGCTCGTCGTAGATGTGCTGCAAGTCGAAGCCGAACTTGTAGCTGTGCGCCGCCCGGATGTAGGTGAAGTTGTCGATCACCTGGGTGATGTTCTGCTTGAAGTCGAAGCCGGCGTTGCCCTGACCGGTGCCGGCGACCGGGCCGCCGAACGCGATCGCCGGCGTGGCGATCGTGATCGCCGGTCCGGTGCCCGAATCGGCAGTTCGCCACCGAGCTGCTGGTGCCGGTGCGCGTACTGGAATCGCAGCTCGTTCAGCTTGCTGGACCCGAACGACGAGACGAGCTGACCGGCGGTCGAATCCATCGCGTCGAGGAAGTTCGGTCGCGCGCTCGAGCGTCGCCGTGCCGCCGCCGCTGTTGTACGGCGCGTCGTTGTGGAACTGAATCCAGCGCGCCGTCAGGCGGTTCGCGCCGTTGATCTGGTAGTCGCCCTTGCCGATCGCGAACTTCGCCGTCTGCACGTTCGGCGCCGCCGCGGGCTGCGGCTTCAGGCCGACCGCGCGACGATGTCCGGCGATGACGGTGATCAGGCTGTCGACGACAGGTCGCGGCGCGTCTGCTCCCAGCCGGCGTAGAAGAACAGCTTGTTCTTCACGATCGGTCCGCCGACGTCGGCCGTCCCGGTGTCGACGCGCGTCTCCGGCTTGCACGCGCGTTGGCGGCAATCGCCGGGCAGTTGGCCGCCGGCGTCGTGCTGCCGCATCCGAAGAAGAACGGAAACGCGCTGAACGGCTTGCGGCGGAACAGATAGCTGCCTTCGCCCTGGAACGTGTTCGTGCCCGACGGCGTCACCGCGTTGTAGACCATCCCCATCGTCTGGCCGAACTCGGGCGCGAAGCCGGTGGTGACGACCTTCACTTCCTGAATCATCACTTCCGACATCGGCAGCAGCCGCAGGCCGGCGCGATCCTTCTCGGTGTTCGTGTTGCCGTCGATCTGGTAGTTGATGCGCATCGCCGCGCCGTTGGCCGCCAGGCGCGGCACGCCGAACTCGACGTTCTCGATGCCGGTCACGCCCGGCTGCACGAGCGCGAAGTTGTACGGGATTGCGCGCGACGAGCGGCAGGTTGTGGACCTCGAGATCGGTCATCGTGTGACCGATGTCGATCCGCGCGGGATCGAGCGACGGGACTCTCGGCGACTGACGGTGATGGTTTCGCTCACCGTGCCGACCGCGAGCGTCGCGTTGACGACGGCCGTCTCGCCGACCGACAGCGTGATGCCGGTCTGCTCGAACCGCTTGAACCCTGGCAGCTCCGCCGACCACTCGGTAGGTGCCGAGCGGCAGCAGCGGCGCGCGGAACAAGCCGTCGTCGTTGGTCACCACGACGCGCTCGGTGCCCGTGTCGAGGTTGGTGATCGTCACGGTGACGCCCGGCAGCACGGCGCCGGAGCTGTCGGTAACGGTGCCTTCGATCGCACCGTTGGCGGCCTGCGACTGCGCGAATGCGGGGGCCGCGGCCAGCGCACAGCACGATCAATGTCGAAAAGCAGTTTCTTGAGCATGAGGTCGAGTATACAAAGAATTGTTGAACTGAATCCCGGGTGGAGGTGGGCTCAGCAAACCCCTATCGCGGTTGATCCATTTCTCTGTAGCGCGACCCTTTCAGGGTCGCGATCGCGGGATTGAACGCCCTGCGGGGCCACGACTCAGGATCTCCTCGTAGTACGCCTCGTACATGGGCACGATCGTGGTGTCGCAGTAGCGGTCGTGCGCCGTGTGCGTGGCCGCCGCCGCCATCCGCGCGTGCAGCGGTTCGTCGGTCAGCAGACGCACGACCGAGCGCGCCATGCCGTCGATGTCATCCGGCGCGTGGAGACATCCGGAGACACCGTCCTCGATGACCTCCGACAATCCGCCGACGCGCGAGGCGACGACCGGCACGCCGCACGCCATCGCCTCGAGCGCCGCCAGGCCGAAACTCTCCTGCGCGGACGGCAGCAGGAACACGTCGGACACGGACAAGCAGCGGGATGACCGGGTCCTGTTCGCCGAGCACGACCACATCGTCGGCGATGCCGAGCGCGCTCGCGAGCCGCTGGACCTTGCCGAGATCGGGCCCGTCGCCGACCAGCAGCAGGCGTGACGGGACCTGGCGCGCACACGGGCGAAGACTTCCACCGCCACGTCGACACGTTTCACCGGTCGGAAGTTCGACACGTGGATCACGAGTTTCTCGCCGCGAGGCGCCAGGCGCGCTCGCAGATCCGGCAACGTACGCTGCCGCTGGTGCCTCTCGCAATCGATGAAATTCGGGATCACCTGGATGTCGCACGTGCAGCCCAGCTCGCGATAGGTGTCCTGCTTCAGGCTCTCCGACACGGCCGTGACGCCATCCGACTCCTCGATGCCGAATCGCACGATCTCCGAGTACGACGGATCGACGCCGAGCAGCGTGATGTCGGTGCCATGCAGCGTCGTGATGATGCGCGGCACACGCGCCCCTGGAGTCGACGCCAGCACCTGTCGTGCGAGGTAGGCCGCCGTCGCGTGCGGAATGGCGTAGTGCGCGTGGACGATGTCCAGCCGCTCGGCTTTCGACACCTGCACGATCGCGTTGGCCAGCGACAGGACGTACTGCGGCTCGCGGAACAACGGATAGCTCGGCGTATCGACGCGATGAAACGACAGACGCGGTTGGTAGCTGCCGAACCGCACCGGCGTGTCGCTGCTCAGGATGTGCACGCGATGGCCGCGCGCGGCGAGCACCTTGCCCAGTTCGGTGGCCATGATCCCGCTGCCGCCGATCGAGGCGTAGCACACGATGCCGATGTTCATGGGCGATTCTTCATGCAGGCTCGCGCGAACGACCGGTTCACGAACGACGAACCCCTCGGCCCAGCGAACGCCCGCGAGCGCGCCGAACTGCGCGTCGCGGCTCTCGATCAGCTGACGGAATAGCGGCGTGTTCAGACGCGTCGCGACCGCGCCGTTCGTGTCGGTGCGCGCGAACTGACTCGCGTGGCAGTCGAGCGCGCGGCGCTTGATCTCGTAGTAGTCCGACACGTCGATGACGAACGACGGCGTTGCCGACTGTCGTTGATGAAGTAGTAGCAGATCCACTCGGGCTTCCACGCATCGCTCTCTGGCTGATAGCGCCGCAGCCCAGCGTTGAACACGGCTTCGGTCAGCAGCGCGCTCGCGGCGACGTGGTCGGGATGGCGATCGGACCAGTAGGGCACGGCCACCACGCGCGGACGATGACGGCGAATGAAGGCGACGGCCTGCTCGAGGTGCGCGGGATCCTTGCCGATGCGGCGGTCCGGTCATCCGAAGATTCTCGCGCCAGGTCGCGCCCAGCACCTGCCGGGCCGCTTCCGCTTCCGCCAGCCGCTCCTCGGGTGTGCCGTTGCTGCCCATTTCGCCGGTCGTCAGGTCGCAGAGGCCAACTTGCAAGCCAAGCGCCGCGTGGCGCGCCACGGTCCCGCCGAGCCCGATCTCGATGTCGTCGGGGTGGGGGCCAAAGACAAGCAGGTCGACCATTTCAGAATTCAGATTTCAGATTTCAGATTGATTTTCGGATTTCTCGATTTGTTCGATTGTTGCTCAATCCTCAAAATTCAATCTGAAATCTGAAATCTGAACTCTGAACTCTGACCTGACCTACCGATTGAAGCTGAACGCCTCGTCTGCCGAATCCGACTCGCCGAGGTGTTGCCGCAGCAGCATCCGGCTGGCGAGGTACGCGCCCGTCACGCTGTGGCTGGCATCGCCGAATGCGAAGAGATGATGCGGATAGTTCCGGTGCGCGCCGATGTAGGGAATACCTTCCGCTGTCAGAGAGTAGTCGGTCATCCAGCCATAGTCGGGCTGAATGCCCGAGATGTCCGGATAAAGCGTGGACAGTTCGTACATCAGTTGACCCGTCCGCTGCACGACGACCTTGTCCCGCTGCCGCGGCGGCACGACCTCGCTGTCGGCGCCGGCTATCAGCAGCCGATCCTCGCCGACCCACCTGATCACATGTGGCGGCTCGGCGAGATCGCGCAGGAGCGCGCGTTTCGATCCGAGCAGCTTGCGAATCTTCGCCGGAACCGGCGCCGTCAGCGCGAGGCAGGACGTCTTGAACCAGAAATGCCGGATCAATCCGTGGACCAGAGCCGTCGGCATGCTCGTGGCCACCACCACGCGATTGGTGCGAATCACCCCGCCCTGCAAATGAACGTCCGCCGTCTTCCGCGTGAACGTCACGCGCCGGACGGGCGATCGCTCGAACAGCTGCGCGCCGCGGCTGACCGCGGCGTCCGCCAGCCCGACGCACGCGCGATACGGATCGATGGTGCCGCCGTCCTTGGTGCGAAGCCCGAGCACGCCGTCGAGGGCGAAATCGCTGCGGACAGCGCGCGCGTTGAGAAACGGCGCATCAACGCCCGCCTCGATCCGCGCCTTCTGCTCTCGCTTCAACCGCGCGGCTTCCTCCTGCGAACGGGCGACGAGGACAGCTTCCGGCGCTTCGAGCGAACACTTGATATCGAGCCTGCGCAGCAGCGCGGCGAAGTCGAGCGCGGACCGGCGCCACGCCTGCCAGGCCCGCCGCGCGGATCGCAGGCCGACGGATTTTTCGAGCTGCACCAAGGGAACGCCGGGGTCGCTGGCGATCCAGCCCGACGCGTATCTGGTGGCGCCCTGCCCGACGCGATCGGCTTCGAGCAGCACGACCTTCACGCCCGCGGCGGCAAACGCATACGCGGTCGCGCAGCCGGTGAGCCCGCCGCCGACGACGACGACGTCTGATTGTGTGGAGCCGCGATACCTCGGGTAGGCCGGAACGCGGGATTTGGGGAACTGGTCGAGCCAGGGAGAGCGGCCGTACGTCGTCACGGGCCGACATTGTACCGCGTGACAGAAATGCAGAAGTTAGAAGTTAGAACTCAGAAGGACAACAACCACATTCGTCGCAGTCCTTCGAGGTTCTACCTTCTACCCTCTACCTTCTGACTTCTGACTTCTGACTTCTGACTTCTGACTTCTGACTTCCGTTCGCGTCCGCGGCGCTCGTTCTGAAGCAGCGCCGCCTTGCGAACGGCCCCCCACCGATACCCGCCTTCCCCGCCGGCGGCGGGCACCACGCGATGACAGGGGATCGCGAGCGCGACGGGGTTTGTCGCGCAGGCGCGCGCGACGGCGCGCACCGCGCGCGGCCGGCCGATGGCGGCGGCGACCTCGCTGTAGGTCCGCGTTTCGCCGTACGGGATCGCCGCCAGCGCCTGCCAGACCTGCCATTGGAACGCTGTCGCCTGCACGTCCAGCGGCAAATCGAGCCGCGGCGCGCGTCCCTCGAGATGGGCCAGGATCGCGCGCGTCCAGACGGCGAGCGACCCGCGATCGGCCATCAGCGTCGCGGACGAAAACTCGCGCGCGAGAGCGGTCTTGAGCGCGGCGTCCGACGATCCCATCGTGACGGCGCACACCCCGCGAGCGGTGGCCGCCACGAGCAACCGTCCGAGCGGCGATTCGACAATCGTGTACCCGATGGTCGCGCCGGCACCGCCGCGGCGGTACGTGGAGGGCGACATCCCGAGCTTCGGCGCCGCGCGCTCGTAGAACCGTCCGCTCGACCCGTAGCCCGCCTCCAGCATCGCGGTCGTCACATCGTCGGCATGGCGAAGGCCGTGCCGGACCTTGCGAAGCCGGCACGCCTCCGCGTATTCGCGCGGGCTCACGCCAACCAGACGCTTGAAGTTGCGCTGGAGGTGATACGGACTACCGCCCAGTCGTTCGGCGAGCGTCGCGAGCGACGGATGGCCATCCACGTTGGACAAGTACACGCATGCGCGGCGGATCTTGTCGATCCACGGATCGGCCACTGCGCTCTCATCCGGGTGACAGCGCCGGCAGGCGCGGAACCCGGCCGCGCGCGCTTCGTCCGCGCGATCGAAGAACTCGACGCGGTCGCGTCGCGGACGCCGGCTCGGACAGGTTGGGCGGCAGTACACGCCGGTTGAGCGAACCGCGTAGACAAACGCGCCGTCCGACTCGCGATCGCGGGTCATCACGGCATCCCATCTGGCTGTCGCATTCATGTGGCGATTATGGGTCTTCGACTGCATCTGCCGATATCCGCCGCTTGCGATCAAATTGGATCGTAAGTCGCGGCTCATCCTTCGACAAGCTCAGGATGAGCGGAACAAACCCACATGCTCATGGTGAGCCTGTCGAACCATGAGCATTCCATCACCATGCTACGATGCCGGGCCCATGCGAATCGCGGTGGTTGGCGCGGGCGGGGTTGGCGGCTATTTCGGCGGCCGCCTCGCCGAAGCGGGAGCGGACGTCGTGTTCCTGGCGCGCGGCGCGCACCTGCAGGCGATGCGCACGCACGGCCTGCGCATCGACAGCCCCATCGGCAACGTCCACATTCCACGCGTCACCGCGACTGACGATCCCGCCGCGATCGGACCGGTCGATGTCGTGTTGTTCGCGGTCAAGCTCTACGATGCCGAGTCTGCGGCTCGATCCCTGCCGGCACTCGTCGGGCCCGACACCGTGGTCATCCCGCTGCAAAACGGAGTCGAAGGCGTCGAGATCGTGATGCGCGCCGTTGGACCGGCGAACACCGCCGGCGGCACCGTCTATGTGTCCGCGGTGATTTCCGAGCCTGGCGTGATCCGGCACACCGCCATGGAACAATTCATCTTCGGCGAGCTCGATGGACGCCGATCGCCGCGCCTCGAACGGCTGCTCGACGCCTGCCGCACTGCGAAGTTCAAGTCCACGCTGAGCGAAAACATCCAGGTCGACATCTGGACGAAGTTCGTGCGCCTGTCGGTCTTCAGCGGGATGACCAGCGTCACCCGCTGCCCCATCGGCGTCATCGTCAACGATCCGAACCTGTTCGAAATGCTGATGGCAGCCCTCCGCGAAGCGACGCTCGTGGCACAGGCGCGCGGCGTGCCGGTGCCGGACGCTGCGCCGGAGCGTGTGGAGAAGGCGTACAAGGTCCTGCCACACGGCGCCAAGTCGTCGATGCTCGAGGACCTCGAGCGCGGCCGGCGCCTGGAACTGCCCTGGCTGAGCGGCGCGGTCGTGCGAATCGGAAAGGAGGTCGGCGTGCCGACGCCGATCCACAGCTTCATCGCCACCGTCCTCCAGCCGCATGTGAACGGCGTGCAATGATCCCGCGCACTCTTACGAAGCTGGCGATGTTGACAGCACTGGCATTGGGCCGGCTGCACCAGTCCGAACGCGCCGGTGCCGCTTCAGGGGAACGTCGGCGGCACCCTGACGCCGACGGCGTTGCAGCGCGTGGGCCAGGCGGAGGTCGCGCCTCCAGTGGGCGCCACATTTGCGTTGGAGATCGCGGACGGCCGCGCGACGGTCACCGCGGACTGCAACCGCTGCACCGGCGCGGCCGTCGTGGGGACGGACACGCTGACGATCGGTCCCATCCTGGCCCGCACACGCGCGTTCTGTCCGTCCGCGCCATTCGACGACACGTTCGTTCGGATGCTCGGCGGCGAGAGCGCGGCGACGATCGAAGGGGCAGGCTCACGCTTCGCTCCGATCGCGGCGTCCTGCGTTTTCGGAGGTGAGCGGGGTCCTTGAGGAGACACATCCCTTCCCGACAACGGCAGAGCTGCACGCGGTCCCGCCATCGCCTTTCCAGTGGCTTGAGGACTTGCTTTGCATCCTGTAGGATGTCCTCATGCAGGATGTCATGGAGCGCCTCAATCTGAATGTGCCTGGGGATGTCCGGAAGCGTCTGCGCGCACTGGCAAAACAAGCAGGCCGCTCGGAGGCGGAGTTCGCTCGAACGCTGCTCGTCGCCGCGGTCGAGCGCGCGAGACGCGAGGAGATATTCAGGCAGTTCGCGGAATCGTACTCACCCGAGATGCGAGCACGCGATCTGGCCTGGGTCCGTGCGTTCGAAAAGCTCGATGGCTGATCGCGGCGAGATCCTTCATCTCAAGCGGCGCCTGGGGTTCGCTGCGAAAGGCGAAGCGGAAACGGTTGTCGTCGTTCAAGCCAACGCGTTCAACCCTATCCTCCCGACGCTGCTCGTCGTCCCGCTCGACCCCGCGGTGGGCGCGTACTCTGGCGTCTCCCTTGTTGTCCGCGTTTCACGTGAAGAGGCCGCATCGCGCGTCGAGCAGGTGGCCGTTCCCTGGCGCCTCCGCTCTGTCAGCGCCGATTCACTGGCACCAGGGCCGGTCGGCAGATTGCGTCCCGACACCCTGCGTGCGCTGGAACAGTCGATCCGCTTGGTGCTCGACCTGTCCTGATCGGTTGGGCCGTGGCGAGTCCGACGTGCGGGGACGCGCTCACGATCGTAGTGAGCGCCGAATCGAGCTCGTCAGTGGCGAAAGACGTTCGCGATGCGTGACTGAAACTCAGCGGCAGCGTTCCGCGAATCAGGGGCCTGCCGAATGGGACGACCAACGACAACGTAGTCGGCGCCGTTTCTGAACGCGGTCTCGACGTCGACGGTGCGCTTTTGATCGTCGGCTTCGTCGTTCTCGACCGGCCTGATCCCCGGCACGACGATCAAGAAGTTTTCGCCGTACTCGCTTCGCAGTGCGGGAACTTCCAAGCCGGAGGAGATCACGCCGTCACAGCCCGCTGCAAGCATCCGCTTCGCGCGGTCCAGAACGAGCCGCTTGACGTTATCGTCTGGAAAGCCCATCCCCTGGAGATCCCCGCTGTCGAGACTGGTCAGAACCGTGACCGCGAGGATCTTCAGATCGGTATGCTCAGCACGACCTTTTACTGCAGCACGAATCATCTTGTCGTGCGCGTGAACGGTCACGAACGATGCGCCGCGGCCCACCAACTTCCGGACGGATGCCTCTACTGTCTCGGGAATGTCGTAGACCTTGATGTCCGCAAAGGCCTTCTTGCCGCTCTTGACGAGCCAGTCAAAGAACTGCCAATACCCCTCGTCAAAGATAAGACTGAGACCGAGCTTGTAGAAAGACACTGTGTCGCCCAGCGCGATAACCAGCTCGTGGGCTTCAACGACATCCTTCGTATCGAGAGCGACAATCAACCGCTCGTGGACAGGAATTGCTTTGTTCGACAGCAGCATGTGCGGAGTGGCGCAGTCCATGACAGGTTACAGCGCCAAAGAGTACCAGTCACCCTTCACGAGGTACAAGCGCAATGTCATATCCGAGTCGCGCGTCGGGTCGAGTCAGTTTCGCGCCGGCGTGGCGGCTGTCGACGTCGTCTTTACAGATGACACGAGCTTGCCGATCATGTTGTCCAGGGACGGCCCCCCGCGAATCCAGCGGATCACGGCGACGATGTCGTTGTCCCAGTCGATGTAGATGATGTTCGAGCCGTTGCCGACGAAGCGCACCGCCGTGTCGGGCGCGCTCGGCAGCGGCTTGCGCTCGGTGTTCAGATACCAGTTGGCGTAGCCGTACGTCTTGTTGTCGGATCCCGGCGTGCGCGCCATCTGGATCCACTTGTCCGACACGATCGAACGATCCTTCCACTTGCCGTTGCGCAGGAACAGATAGCCGAAGCGCGCCATGTCGTACGAGTTGATGAACATGCCGCCGCCCCAGTGCCCGCCGCCGCTCACCGACTGCATCTTCTGGCCGTCGACCTCGACCCACGAGTTGTCGTAGCCGTACCAGCGCCACGTCGACGACGCGCCGATCGGTTCCATCACTTCGTCGCGCAGCACCTCGGGCAGCGGACGCCGCCACACCTGCAGCGCCGCGAGCGCCATCACGTTCACGCGCACGTCGTTGTACTTGAAGTGCGTGCCCGGCTCCCACAGCTTGCGATTGGGCCAGTCTTCCGGCTTTTCGCCGACGGGCCGATCGGCCCAGTCCGGCTTGCCCCACAGCGTGCCCTGCCAGTCGCTCGTCTGGCGCAGCAGGTGATCCCATTTGATCTTCTGGTTGTGCGGGCGCCTCGAACAAATCGACGTGCGGCGGCATGTAGTCGCGCGCGTAGTCGTTCACGTCCCGAATGAGGCCGCGCTGCCAGGCCAGACCGACGACGGTGGTCAGGAACGTCTTCGTCACGCTGTTGGTGATGTCGACGCGCTTCGGGTCGCCCCATTCGGCGACGATGTAGCCGTTGCGCGTGATGATGCCGCTGGCGCCGCCGCGATCCTTGATCGGTCCGACGAGCGTGTTGTACGGCTCTTTGGCGAAGCTGCTGTGGAGAAACAGCGCCATGTCCTTCGGCCCCTGCGTCTCGCCGGCGACGGCAATCTGCACCGCTTCGTTGACGAGCGCCGCGTTCATGCCGACCTCTTCGGGCCGCTTGTGCTGCCAGTCGAAGCGTTCGGGGAAATAGGCCGCTGCCGGCTTCGCGACGACACCTCGTTGGGGAGACGTCGGCGAAACAACGGGCGTCTGCGCCAACGCCGGCACGATGACGAGGGCAGCGAGGAGTATCGGGAGCGCGCGACGAGTCATGGCGGTCTCCTTCATGATCCGCGTAACTATAGCGTTATTCCGGCGGGATGGCTAACGCGTCATTCCGGTATGAACGCGTATGCATCTGATCCGTCACCGCGCCGTCCTTGACGGCGCTCCGCCGCAGCCGGGCTTCGAGCACGAACCCGGCCTTTTCCAACACACGGCACGACGGTGCGTTCCAGGCGAACGGAAGCGCGTAGACGCGCGTGAGGCCGTGCGTCTCGATGGCGTAGCGCGTAAGGCCGCCCAGCGCGTCGGTGGCGATGCCGCGTCCCCAGAACGGCTCACCGATCCAATAGCCGATCTCTGCGGACACGCGCTCCACATCCGGATGCAGGACGAACCCCACGCCGCCGATCGCTTCCCCGTCCACGGCAATCGCAAACGTGGTTTCCGGCGATCGCTGCCGGCTCGACCGGATGAACTCGCGCGCGTGTTGCCTGGTGTAGGGATGCGGAAACGCGTCGCGGAGGTTGATCCAGATTTTGCGGTTGTTCGCGTAGCGCGCGATCGACTCGACGTCATGCGTTTCCCACGACCGCACGTCGCACGTGGACAAGCGAAGCAACATAGGTTCTCAATGCAACCACGAAAACACGAAAACACGAAGAAGAAGGATTTGTACAGCGAGTTCTTCGTGGCTTCGTGGTTGCCTTTGCACTCAAATCACATTTCGCTCACCGGTCACGTTCTCGCGCGTGAAGCGGTCGGGCGCGAACGGCGTGACGTCGAGGCCGGGGTCGCGGCCGACGATCAGATCCGCGAGGACGCGTCCCGCGGCCGGCGAGTGTTGAAAGCCATGGCCGCTGAAGCCGTTGATGAGATACAGGCCGCCGACGCCAGGAGCGGCCCCGATGATCGGGATTGCCGTCCGGCGACATTTCATAGAGCCCGGCCCAGGCATGCGACACGGACGCGTCTGCGAGCGCCGGCAGGCGCTTGACGGCCACGTCGATCACCTGCGGAAGAAAATCCCACTGCACCGTCGTCTCGAACGTCGACCCTTCAGTCTTGTCGCCCATGCCGAACAGCAGCCCCGCGCCCTCGCGGTGGAAGTAGAACGTCGTCTCGAAGTCGATGACCATGATGCGGGAGTCAGGGACATTCCACGGCGATCGTTCGTCGTTCGGGGTTCGTCGTTCGTCGTTCGTGGTGGGCGCCTGCGCGATGAAAATGTGGCGGCGATACGGATCGACCGGGACGTCGACACCCGCCATGCGGCCGATCTGGCGCGCGTGGGGACCGGCGGCGTTCACGACCGTGGGCGTCTCGATCGCACCGCGTGTGGTTTCGACCGCGCTCACGCGCCCAGCCTCGACGCGGATTCCAGTGACTTCGGTGTCGCGTTCGATCGCCGCGCCGGCGGCCTGGGCCGCTTTGGCAAACCCCATGGTCACGCCATTGGGATCTGCAATCCCGTCGCGTTGACAGAACGTCGCGCCAATCACATCGCTTGCATTCAGTCCCGGCGCGAGGCGCTCGGCGCCGGCGGCGTCCAGCCACTGGACGTCGATGCCCATGCTTCGCTGCAACGCGACGTTCTTGCGAAACGTCTCGACGCTTGCCTCTGTTGAGAGCAGGAACAGGTATCCATCCTGGTGAAAATCGACCGGATGGCCGACCTCCTCGGCGAAGCGGCCGATGAGCGCGATCGATTCGATCGACAGTGTGATGTTGGCCGCATTCGAGAACTGATGACGGACGCCGCCGGCGTTTCGTCCCGTCGATCCCGTGGCCAGCATCCGTTCCCGCTCGAGGATGACGACGTCCGTCACGCCCCGCAGCGAAAGATGGTAGGCCACGCTCGCGCCCATACAGCCGCCGCCCACGATCACGACTGCGGCGCTTCGTTTCATCGACGTTGAAGCACTGGCAGCAAGGCCGATGCGCCGCTGCCGGACGGATCGAGCACCGGATTCCTAAGAACCCTTTGCGACTTTTTCCACCGCCTCCATGACCCGCAGGACGTTGCCGCCGAGAATCTTCGCGACGTCCGCCTCCGAGTAGCCCTTCTTCAGCAGCGCGTCGGTCAGCCTCGGCAGCTTCGACGCGTCCTCCATCCCCAGCGGCATCGTCGCGCCGTCGAAATCGGAGCCGAGGCCGACGTGCTCGACGCCGGCAACCTTGGCAACGTGGTCGATGTGGTCGACGATCTGCTCCCAGGTGACCTTCGGCAGCTCTCCTGCCGCCATCGCCTCCTGGTTGATGCGCTGGCTTTCGAGAATGCTGCACGCCTCGTTGGCGCCGCAGCGTTTCGCCGCCTCGTCCTGGCGCGCCTGCAGCGCCGGCGACGGCCGAGCCGTGCGGTAGGCCTCACTCAGAAACCCGGAGTGGTAGTTGATCATCACGACGCCGCCGTTCTTGGTGACGGCGCGGAGCATGTCGTCGGTCATGTTCCGCGGCGCGTTGGCGAGTGCGCGCGCGGAGGAGTGCGAGGCGATTACTGGTGCGCGCGTGGTTTCGAGCACGTCGAAGAACGTCTTGTCGGCGACGTGCGAGATGTCCACCATCATGCCCAGCCGGTTCATCTCCTGCACGATGTTCTTGCCGAACGCGGTGAGGCCGTCATGCGCCGGCTTGTCGCCCGACGAATCGGCCCACGGCGTGTTCAACGAATGCGTGAGCGTCATGTAGCGGACGCCGAGCGCGGCGAACACGCGCAGCACGGCGAGATCTTCGGCGATCATGTGGCCGCCTTCGACCCCCAGGAGCGCCGCGATTTTCCGGTCGGCCGCGGCGCGCCGAATCTCGGCGGCGGTCGTCGCCAGCACCAGATCGTTGGAGTGCGTGCGAATGGCCTCGCGCACGGCGTCGATCTGATCGAGCGCGCGCTTGACGGCGACGGGGCCCGTGACGTCACCGGTGATCCAGATCGAGAAGAACAACGCATCGAGCCCGCCCTCGCGCATGCGCGGAATGTCGATGCTGCCCGTCTTGTTCCGAACGGCGATGTCGAAGCCCTTCTCGTCGACCAGGCGCTGGGTGGTGTCGTCATGCGTATCGACGACGATCGCACGCATGTGCACGTCGCGAGCGCGAGCGGACACCGGAACGTCTGTCTGGGGTGATTGTGTGGACACGATGTGTGACAGAGCGAGTGTCGCCGCGGCGGCCGCGAGCGCGAGATGCCTTCTCATGCGCGCCATCTTACCGCTATTACTGGGCGATCAACGTGTGGGGCTGGCTGCTGTTTGTCGTGTCGGTGATGCTTCTGGTTCTGGGCGCGACGGGAATCGTCCTGTGGTTCCAGCGGCACGAAAATCGACTGCTGGGAGCGATCGTCGCGAGCGTGGGCCTGGCGTGGGGACTGTTGTTGATCGTGATGCGGAACGCCTAACTACTTCTTGCTTCGTACTTCGTACTTCTGACTTCTGACTTCTGACTTCTGACTCTTCCTAAGCCTCTTCCCAGCGAAAGCGCATCATCGCGACGATCCAGAACAGCAGCGCAAACCCGAGCAGCACCGCGGTCGGCAGCAGCGCGCCGCTCAAACCGATCCCGCGCCAGGTCATCGCGTCGAACCCGTCCACCGCCCAACGCGCGGGAACGATCACGGTGACCTGTTGCAGCCACGCGGGAAACACGAACGTCGGCACCCAGGCGCCGCCCAGCATCACCATCATCAGCACCGCCAGGGTCGTCACCCCGCGCGTGGCGGCCGGGGTCTTTCCGAGAGCGGCGATGAGCAGCCCGAATGTCGCCGCCATGAGCGCGCATCCCAGCGCCACGATCAGGAACCCGATCACGCTCCCCTGAATGCGCACGCCGAACACGATCATTGCGAACCCGAAGGACACGAGCAGCGTCATCAGGCCCACGATGGTCATGCTCGCCACGCGCGAGCCGAGCAGCGTCAGCCGCGAGACGGGCGCGCTGCGCAGCCGCTTCCACAGGCCTTTCTGGCGCTCGAGCAGAATCTCGATGCCAAGGTTTGCGGCCGCGAACAGCAGGAACTGCACACCCATGCCGGCGAACGAATGTGCGTAGCCGTTGTAGGCCACGTTCTGCCCTGCGGTCATCGGCTGCTCACGAACCGTGTACGGCATGGTGATGCCGCGCGGTCCCGCGTTCGCCTGAGCGCCGGACGGCTGCTGGTAGAAGTTGTTGACCGACTTCAGCATCTCTACCAGTGCCCGCTTCTGCTCCTCCGGCATCGTCGATGCCTCGATCTGCGGCAACGCCTGCGCGGCGAGCGTCCGGCCCTGCTCGCCGCCGAACATCTCCTTGCTGACCGCCTCCATCACGTGCTGCGTGAGGATGCCGCGCACCATGGCAACCTCTATAGTGCGTGAAGGATCGTACAGCACGTCGAGCGGCGGCCGTTCGCCGTTGCCGAAGAACGCCTGACCGGCCGCGTCGCCGAAACCCTTCGGAGATGATGACGGCGACGCTGGTGCGTCCGCGCCGGACGGCGTCGCGCGCCTCATCGGCGGTCGGCGTGCGTGATGCGCAGATTGCGATCGGCCTGGGCGCCGCTGACGATGGCCTTCGAGATCGCGCTTCCGTCCTGATCGACGATGGCAACCGAAATCCGTGCCGGTTCGCTGTTCCGGCTCGGGCCCGAGAAGATCGACCCGAAGAACGAGGCGATGGCGATCGGCACCGCGAAGCTCATGATCACCGCGCGCCGGTCGCGAAGAACAGCTGCAGATCCTTGCGGACCATCGCAATGAGCGGAGGCGTCATCAGTCGCGCAGGCTCCTTCCCGTCAGCGTGAGGAACACCGTTTCGAGCGTCGCACGCCCGCCGGCCCGCACGCCAGCGAGCGCCTGCAGGCCGGCGAGCGTGTCGTTCGCGATCACCTTGCCGTGGTCGATGACGACGATGCGATCGGCCAGACGCTCGGCCTCTTCCATGTAGTGCGTCGTGTAGAGCAGCGCCTTGCCGCGGCGCTTCAGCACTTCGAGGTTGTCGAAGATGGCGTTGCGGCTTTGCGGATCGACGCCGACGGTCGGCTCGTCGAGGAGCAGGATGTCTGGATCGTGCAGGAGTCCGGCGGCCAGATTGAGACGCCGCTTCATGCCGCCGCTGAACGTCTTGACCTTGTCGCGCAGCGCGATCGGCCAGCCCGACGAGCTCCAGCGGCGCGTGCGATGGCCCCGTCGAGCGCGGCGCCCGACAGACCGTACAGCGCGCCGAAGAAGCGCAGGTTGTCGCGCGCGGTCAGCTCTTCGTAGAGCGCCAGATCCTGCGGCACGAGCCCGATGCGGCGCTTCACGGGATCGGTGTCGCCCGCCAGGCGCTTGCCGCCGACGAGCACGTCGCCGCGGTCAGGCGGGAGCAGGCCGGCGATCATCGAGACGGTCGTGGTCTTGCCGGCGCCGTTGGGGCCGAGGAGGCCCAACAGCTGCCCGCGCTCGACCGCGAACGACGACATCGTCCACGGCGACGAGCGAGCCGAATGTCTTGCGGAGGTTCTTGACGTTGAGCATGGCTGGCAGACGGAATGATGACCGCGGAAGCGGCCCGGCGGGAGGGATCCCGACGGGCGGCCGCTTTGGCCGGACGAAGGGCAGCCGCGACCCGGCGAACGACGGTTACGGATACTGCGTGATGAAGCCGGCGAACCCCTTTTTCGTCACCGCCTCGAGCTCTTCGACCTGAGCCGGGTCGATCGCGGTGAAGTTGAAGCACGACTTCCCTTGCATCCGCTTGCGCAGCGCGGGCGACAGCATGTCGCACAGCTTCGGGTTCGCATAAACCGGGATCAGGTGGAAACTGACGTAGTTCTTCTTGATCTCGACGCCACCGAACCAGATGGCGCTCCCGGTTCTCGTCTTCGACTTCCTGGACGCCAAGTAATAGGCGTCGGGCTTGTCCTTGATCACCGTGAGCCGCTTTTCGTACGGCTTCAGCAGCGTGCGCAGCGCCTGGAACGTCGACCGGAACGCATCGCTCGTCGGCATCGCAAAATTGTAGCCAAAAACAAATGCAACCACGAAAAACACGAAGACACGGTTCGACTACGCTCACCGCAGGCGCCTGCCCTGAGCTTGTCGAAGGGTGGCTTCGTGGTTGCCTTTATTCCGCGAGCGCGACGATCGGATCGATGCGCGTCGCGCGGCGCGCCGGCAGCGCGCACGCGATCACCGCGACGAGCGCGAGCGTTCCGGTGACGACCACCAGCACGATCGGATCGGTGGCGGTGACGCCGAACAGCTGACTCTCGAGGCTCTTTCGCACCGCGAAGGCGCCCACCGCGCCGAGCGCGAACCCGCCGCCGATCAGCAGCAGTCCCTCGCGAAGCACCAGTTCGAAGATCGCGCCTGCGCTGCTGCCGAGCGCGATGCGGATGCCGATTTCCTTCCTCCGCTGCGTCACGAGATACGCAAGCACGCCGTAGATCCCAATCGCCGAGAGAAAGAGCGCCACCGCGCCAAAGCCGAGCGACAGCAGCATCGGCGATCGCCGGCTCATCAACGACTTGTCCGTCCGCTCGGTCCATCGTCTGCGTCTCGAAGACCGGCAGCTCGGGATCGAGGCTGTTGATGCGCCGCGGACGCACCGAGTTGGCGATCGCCGACGGGTCGGTCGCGACCGTGACCGCGAACGTCAGGCAGTCGCGACGCGTCCTGCTCCATCGGGAAGTAGTAGGCGCCGACCTCGCCGTTGCCCGCGACGAGATCGGCCAGCTTGATGTCGTGGACGACGCCGACGACCGTGAGGAACACGGTCTTTTCGTTGATGGCGAGCAGATTGTTGATGTCCTGCGGCAGGTACATGCGCCGGCCGATCGGGTCCTGGTTGGGCCAGAACCGCTGCGCGAGCTTTCGTCGACGATGATCGACCCTCGGGCGCGTCGGCGCGCGTCGCGCTCGTCGAAGAAACGACCGCGCACCAGCCGCGCGCCGATCGCCTCGAAGTAGCCGGCGCTGACGTCCACCTGCTGCGGGGAGATCACCGATTCGCCGGGCTGCATCTGATAGCCCTCGGCGAGGATGACGCTGTCGTTGTGATTGCCGCCGAAGGGAATCGTGTCGGTTGCGCCGACGCCGGTCACGCCGGGCAGCGCGCGCAGGCGTCGCAGCGACTCCGTCGCGAAGGCGTTCAGCGCTTTCGTCGTCCGGATAGCGCGAGCGCGGCAGACTGATCGAGGCGGTCAGCACGCGGTCGGCGACGAAGCCGGGATCGACGGCCAGCACGCCGCCGGAAGCTCGCGAACAGCAGGCCCGCGCCAATGAGCAGCACGAACGCAAAGCCGACCTGCGCGACGACCAGCGTTCGCCGCAGCGTGCGCGCGCCGCGCCCGCTCGTGCCGGACCGCCCTTCTTCGCGCAGCACGCTCGTCAGGTTCGCCGGCAGGACAGTCGCGACCGGAATCAGTCCCGAGCACGAGGCCGATGACGGCAGCAATCGCCGAACGTGTACGCGACGACGACGCGCGTCGATGCGGATGTCGAAGCCGCGCGGCAGGTCGCGCATGTTCAGGCTGCCCAGCAGCTGCAGCACGGCGTAGCCGACGAGCAGACCCGAGCAGCCGCGGACACCAGCGTCAGCAGCACGCCTTCGGTGATGAGTTGGCGCGCGACGCGCGCGCGTCCGGCGCCAAGCGCCAGCCGCGTCGCGCAGCTCCTTCAGCCGCGCGCGCGATCGAACCAGCACCAGGTTGGCGACGTTGACGCATCCAATCAGCAGCACGAACAGCGCGCCGCCCCACAGCAGATACAGCGTCGGCTTCACGCTCGCGCACGAGATCGTCCTGCAGCGGCGTCGACGGTCGTGTAAAAGCGCGCGTTGATGAGCAGTTGCTTGTATTGCGGAAAGCGATCGAGGTTCGCACGATTGAGCGCGTCGATCTGCGTCCTGCGCCTGACGCGATGGTCGCGCCTGGCTTCAACCGGCCGATGTTGAACCAGTTGTTGCTGTGACGCTGCTCCTTGCGCTCGCGGCGTGAACGCCAGCGGGCGCCACAGCATCACGTCGTGTTCTGATGAACGAGAACGCGCGCGGCATGACGCCGACGACCGTGTACGGCTGGCCGTCGACGCGCACGTCGCGTGCCGACGATCTGCGGGTCGCCGCCGAACGCGCACTGCCACAGCGCGTAGCTGAGGATGACTTTGCTCTCGTTGCCGATTTCGCCTTCCTCGTCCTGTGAAGATGCGGCCGAGCTGCGGCGCCGACGCCCAGCAGCCTGAAAAACGACGGCGTGACGTTCATCACCCTGATCCGCGTCGGCGTGCCGTTCTGATCGACGCTGACGTCGCTCGAGTTGTACATCGCCTGCTCGGCGAACACGGTCGTCTCGCGCAGGCGGTCGTAGTAGTCGGCGCGCCCGACTGGCCGCCGAGCTCGACGCCCGCGCCCGGATAGTGGTTGCCCATCAGCAGGATGCGCTCGGACTCGGGAAACGGCAGCGGCCGCAGCAGCACGTTGTGGACGACCGAGAACAGCGCCGTGTTGGCGCCGATGCACACGGCCAGCGTCAGCACGGCGGTAATCGTGAACGCCTTGTCCTTCCAGAGCAGGCGGAGGCCGACGCGCAGGTCATTCAACATACGTGCACAGACGTGGCTGGTGTCGATGAGGTTCCGGTTTGCCACGAAAACACGAAAGCACGAAACCCAAAGAAGCTTTTCGTGTTTCGTGATTTCGTGGCCTCAGAAGTTCTGCGACTATTCGGTCCGCAGCGCTATGCGACGGGTCGACACGCGCGGCGCGCCAGGCGGGGATGAAGTTGGCCAGCGCGGATACGCCGAGGACGACGATGATGGCGGCGAACCAGGAGACCGGATCGGATGGCGCGAACGCCGTAGAGCGCGCCTGCGCGATCAGCCCGCGCCGCCGCCGCGGCCAGCACGCATCCGGCCGCGACGCCGGCGACCGCCACGAGCAGGCCCTGCTGCATGACGAGGCCGACGACCGATCGCCGGCCGCGCGCCGAGCGCCATGCGGATGCCGATTTCGCGCGTGCGCCGCGCGACCGAATAGGCGATCACGCCGTACAGCCCGATCGCGGCCAGCATCATCGCGATGAACCCCGACGCCGCTCACGACCCACGCGCCCGCGCGCACCGGAAACAGCGTCGTGCTCACCTCCGCCTCCATCGTCTGGTTCTCGACGAACACCAGATTGGGTTCGAGCGCGAGCAGCTCGCGGCGCATCTCGCGCAGCAGCGTCGGTCGCGTCGCCGCGCGTGCGGGCGACGATCGCGGCGTAGCTGCTCGGCCGCTGCTGCGACGCGACGTGCAGAAACGGCGTCGGCGGCTCGCCGACGCGTGAGCACCTTGTGGTCCGCGGCCACACCGACGATTTGGAAGACGGGGCCGTCCGATACGCGCGATCGGAACGTCTTGCCGACGGCGCTCTGGCTCGGCCAGTACCGGCGGGCGAACGTTTCGTTGACGATCGCCACCCACGGCGTGTTCGGCCGGTCGTCGTTCGTGAATGCCCGGCCTTCGACGATGCGGCACACCCATCGTCTCGAAGTAGTCCGGCGAGACCGATGTCATGTCGACGACGTCGCCGTGCTCGCCGGGCTGATGGCGGTCCGGAATCCAGACGTCCCACCGGTTGTAGTTGATCGAAAACGGGACGCGCGTCGCGAGCGCGGCCGCTTCGACGCCGGGAATGGTCTTGAGGCGGGCGACCGCATCGTCGAAGAACTGCGCGGCTCCGCTCCGGCGTGTATCTGCGCCATCGTCGTGTCGGTGGACACGACCGCGAGCTTCTCGACCGGGAAGCCGACGTTGCGTGCGCTGCGCGGCAACGAGCGTGCGCGTCAGCAGCGCGGCGACAACCAGCAGGATCGCCGTCACCGCCATCTGCCCGGCAACCAGCACGTCGCGCAGCGTCCAGCGGCGGCCGGCGCGCGCCATCGGCCGATCCCCGCGGAGGTCCGCGACAAGATTCGGACGCGACGCTTGCACGGCGGGCGCGAGCCCGGCCAGCAGCGCCGCGAGCAGGGCCGCACCGGTCGTGAACAGCAGCACGCGCGCGTCGATCTTCAAGATTGATCGTGAGCGGGAAATGGGAGCGGGCAGCTGAGCGACGTCGACGATCGACGTCACCCACGACGCGAGGAGGACGCCAACGGCCGCGCCGATGAGCGACATCACCAGCGCTTCGGTCACGAGCTGGCGCACGAGCCGGCCGCGACTGGCGCCGATCGCGAGACGGATGCCGATCTCTCGCTGCCGCCCGGACGCGCGCGCCAGCAGCATGCTCGCGACGTTGGCGCACGCGTGAGCAGGACGAGACCGACGACGAACATGAGACCGCCGGCGATCGGGAGAATCGTCGAGTCCGCAGCGGGATGGAAATGCACATCGCTCGTCTGGCGCACCACCGTCCGCCGGTTCTTGTTCGTCTGCGGATTCGCTCCCTCGAGGCGCGCCGCCAACAGCTTCAGATTGGCTCGGCCTCCGCCGCCGTCTTGCCTGGCTTGAGGCGGGCACGCAGGAACAACCAGCGATCGCCGCGCTGTGTCGAGACGGTTGGTGCCGGGCGACGGCACGGTGTCGTGGAGGCCGATCGGCTCGATCTCGAGAGAGGCGGAGGCCGGAATCCACAGCTCCGGCGCGAGCACCGGCACCATGCCGGTGAACGACTCCGGCGCGACGCCGACGATCGTGTACGGATTACCGCGGATGCGCAGCGTTCGTCCGATCGCGTCGGGCGCGCCCGCCAGCTCGCGCACCCAGTACCGCTCCGACACCACCACCACGCGCGGCGCGTCTGCCCGGTCGTCGTCGGGCAGAATCGTCCGGCCGCGCAAGGCCGGGACACCGAGCATCTGAAAGTAGTTGCCGGTGACCACTTCGCCGATCGCCAGGCGCGATCGGTTGTCGAGGTTGAGGGCGCCGAACATCGGGCTGTAGCCGGCGACGTCCTCGAACACATCGTTCTGCGCTTTCAGATCGAGGTAGTCGGGGTACGACGTGGTGCCGAACTGCGTCGCCCGCGACGTCGTGAACACGTCGACGAGCCCTTCGGGCGCCGCGACGGGCAGCGGCTTGAAGAGCACCGCGTCGACAATCGTGAAGAGCGCGGTGTTGAGGCCGATGCCGATCGCGAACGACGCGATGGCGACGAGCGTGAAGCCCGGACTCCGGCGCAGCCAGCGCAGCGCGTAGCGAACGTCGGAAAGGAACGATTCGAGCAAGACGCGATTATAAGTCGCGGCTGAGTTAGCGCGATCAGCCGCTGGAGTTCGTCGAACCAGTGCTGTACGACAACGATGGCAGCTGGAGTCCCAGATTGGCCCGGCGAGTCGACGGCTTTGACCATCAGGAAACGGCTGCCGTCGGCGGATATGTCGTACGCGCGGCCGAACGCATCAGTAACGCCGTACAGGTATTTGGCATCGACCCCAGGCGTTGTCCGGCGTCGTGCTCATCGGCATGTGTTCGACCGTGCCGTTCGTGATCTGCTCGGGCGTCCCCGCGCCATTCGCCGCCTGCCAGTAGATGTTCGGAGCGCCCGCGCGGTCCGACGCGAAGAACAGCCGCTGGCCGTCGCGCGTCAAGGCGGGAAATCGATCGAGCGCCGGATCGCTCGTGAAGCGCGTCAGCGTCTCGCGCGCGAATTCCCAGATCCAGATGTCGTTGTCCTGATCGCGAAACGAACGACGAACCACGAACGGCGAGGGCATTGACATATGTATGACTGATACATATGCTGACTGCACATGTCAGACGACCGCGAGCTCCGGAAGGGCAGCGCCGAAGTCCTCATCCTCGCGCTGCTCGAACAGCGCGACCGCCACGGCTACGAAATCGCCAAGCTGATCGACGAGCGTTCCGACGGCACGTTGAAGTTTCACGTGGCGTCGCTGTATCCGACGCTGTATCGACTGGAACGGCGCGGCCTCATCCAGGGCCGCTGGGTCGAGAAGTCCGGCACGCGGCGCCGCCGCTTCTATCGCCTCACCGCCGAAGGGCAAACCGTTCTCGACGCGCAACGTCGAAGTTGGAACGCCTTCTTCTCGGCGCTCAATCGCGTCGCACGGATTCGGCATGCGTAGGGAGGATTTGCCACGAAAACACGAAGACACGAAAGACGTACCGGTCTGTTTTTCGTGCTTTCGTGGTTTCGTGGCTACGCCATGATCGACTGGAAATCAGAGATCCGGGCACGCCTGGGTCCGCTGCCCGTCGATGCCGCCCGCGAGATGGACATCGTCGACGAGCTCGCGCAGCACGTGGCCGAGCACCACAAGGAGCTGGTGACATCGGGAATCGACGAGGAACGCGCGATCGCGCTCGCGCTGGCACCTCTGGCGGAGCGTGCCGCTGCTGAAATCGCGCGCGCCGATCGTCCGCGATCGACCGCTCCGCCGCCGCCGTCAGATGGCGGATCGTTTCTCGGCAACTTCGCGCGCGATCTCCGCTACGGCCTGCGGCTGCTCCGCCGCGCCCCGGCGTTCGCCGCCGCGGCGACGCTCACGCTTGCCCTCGGCATCGGCGCCAACGTCGCCATCTTCAGCGTCGTGCGCGCGGTCGTGTTGCGGCCGCCGCCGTATCACGATCCCTCCGGTGTCCTCGCGTTTCTCAACAGCCAGGCGGGCCGGCCGGGGTCGATCACCAGCAGTTCCCTTCCGGATTTCGAGGACTGGCGCCGGGATCTGACATCGTTCGACAGCCTCGGACTGCTCTCCGGGTGGACGTTCAATCTCATCGGTCTTGATCTACCCGAGCGCATCTACGGCGCGCGCGTCAGCGGCTCGCTGTTTCCGCTGCTCGGCACGCCGCCGCTTCTCGGCCGCGCGATCGAACCCGCCGACGATCGCCCGGGCGGCGACGAAGTCGTCGTCCTCGGCTATCGCGTCTGGCAGCGGCTGTTCGCCGGCGATCGCGGCGTCGTCGGCCGCCCGATCATGATGGAAGGCCGCCCGCACATCGTCATCGGCGTGATGCCGCCGCGCTTTCGCTTCCCGACCGATGACGTCGAGTTGTGGGCCGCCATCAAAGACAACATGAGCGGCATGCCGCGCAACGGCCGGTTCATGGTGGCCGTCGGGCGACTGAAGACCGGCGCGTCTATGGGCGCGGCTCAGGCGGAGATCGATACGGTGAGCGCCCAGCTCGATGCGGCATATCCCGATTCGAACCACGGCTGGCGCGTGCGTCTCACGCCCGCGCACGAGGCCGTGGTCGGCGACACGAAGCCGGCGCTCATCCTGCTCGCAGGCGCGGTCGGCCTCGTGCTGCTCATCGCGTGCGCGAATGTGTCCAACCTTCTGTTCGCTCGCGCCTCGTCTCGGCGACGAGAAACCGCGATCCGCCTGGCGATGGGCGCCAGCCGGACGCGCGTGGTGATGCAGTGGCTCACCGAGAACCTCGTCCTCTCGACGATCGGCGGCGCATGCGGCCTCGCGCTGGCGTACGGCGCTGTCCGTCTCGTAGTCGCGTTCGGACCGACGGATGTGCCGCGACTCGACGAAACGACCGTCGATGGTCCGGTGCTCGCGTTCACGGTGCTCGTGGCGATGCTGGCCGGAGCCCTTCCGGCGCTCGCACCCGCCGTGCGCGCGCTACGCCTGTCGTCGCACGCCGCGATGAAGGACGGGATCGGCGCGTACTCGGCGGCGGCGCCCGGCCGTGCCGGCGCGGTATTGATCGTGGCGGAGGTGGCGGTCGCGATGACGCTCGCCGTGGGCGCGGCGCTGCTGTTCAAGAGCTTCGCCCGGTTGACGGCGGTGGCGCCGGGCTTCGAGCCGTCGCGGGCGATCAGTTTCAAAGTGTTCCTCACGCCGCCTCGCTACCGTTCAGTAGCGGACGGCAAGCGGTACATCAAGAACGCACTCGATCAGCTGTCATCGGTCCCAGGTGTCGACGCAGTCGCGGCCGTGTCGCAGTTGCCGCTCGGCGATCCGTCATCGACACAGCTGTTCGACATCGAGGGTCAAACCGCGATACCGGGCAACAGGCCGGCGGCCGGATACCGGGCCATCAGCCCCAACTATTTCGATCTGCTGCGCATCCCGATGCGGCGCGGGCGTGCCCTCAGCGATGAGGACCGCGAGGACGGTCCGCCCGTCGTCGTCATCAACGAAGCCGCTGCGCGCCGCTTCTGGCCGAATCAGGATCCGATCGGACAACGGATCCGCTGGTCGACCGGTGTGCCGGTGTTCGACTCGATCCCGCACACGATCGTCGGCGTTGCCGCCGACGTGAAGAGCAACGGCCTCGACAAACCCGAGGCGCCCGCGATCTACGCGCCGTATGTGCAACGGCGGTTCACGTGGCTGCGGTGGAACAGCTTCGTCGCGCGAACGCAACAGCGAGCCGGCGACGTACGCGCGAGCCATCCGCGAAGCGTTGATCAAGGTTGACCCGTTGCAGCCCGTATACGAGATGGCGTCGCTCGATGAAGTCATTGCCAAGTCGGTGGCGGCGCGCCGCTTTCATACAGGGTTGATCGACTTGTTTGCCGTGCTCGGGCTCACGCTGTGCGCGGTCGGCGTCTACGGCACCATCAACTACTGGGTGGCCGAACGCTCGCGCGAAATCGGCTTGCGCATGGCGCTCGGCGCCACGCGCCGCGGCATCACGCGCATGGTCGTCGGCCGAGCCGTCGGGCTGACGGCGCTCGGCGTGGCGATCGGTCTGGGCCTGTCCGTCGCCGCGGGAAGAACGCTGTCCACTCTCCTGTATGCGGTTGAGCCGTCGGACCCTGGGACGATCGCGGCCGTCTCATTGCTTGTTCTTGGCACAGGTGCCATCGCCGCGTATGTGCCGGCTCGGCGGGCGGCGCGGCTCGATCCGCTGTCGGTCATTCGAAGCGAATAGTGGCGACGCTTCTATACCGCTCGTCCTGAGCCTGTCGAAGGACGAGCCGAAACTCCAGCTCGTGGTTCGACAAGCTCACCACGAGCGTGTCAAGGCAGAGTATGCATAACTGGAAGCAGCTCGTGCGCAAGCGCCTGGGGCCATTGCCGGTGGACGGAGCGCGCGCGGCGGAGATCGTCGACGAACTGGCGCAGCACGTCGCCGAACACTATCGGGACCTGGTGGCTGACGGTGTCGGCGAAGCGGACGCACGCGAGCGCGCGTTGGCGCCGCTCGCGGCACGCGCCGCCGCCGAGATCGCCCGCGCGGATCGCCCGCGGACAGCCGCGCCAACACCTCCGCCATCCACGGCAGGCCCCCTCACCGGTCTGGTGCGCGACGTGCGCTACGCGGCGCGTCTGCTCCTCCGCACGCCGACGTTCACAGCCGTCGCCGTGCTGACGCTCGCGCTCGGCATCGGCGCGAACACCGCGATCTTCAGCGTGGTCAACGCTGTGCTGCTGCGGCCGCTGCCGTACACGGATCCGGACCGTCTCGTGATGATCGGCGAGCGCGGCCCGGACGGGGCCGCCGGCAATGTCGGCTACACCACGTTTCTCGACTGGCGAAAGCGCGAAGCCACTCGTTCGAAGACATGGCGCTCATTCGCTCGTGGACGCCGACGCTGTCGGTGAACGGCGCAGCCCGAGCGGATCGCCGGCATGCGCGTGTCGTCGAACTTCTTCGCGCTGCTCGGCACGCGTCCGGCGATCGGCCGCGACTTCCGCGCCGACGAGGACACCCCGAACAGCTGGCGGGTGCGTGATGCTGAGCGACGGCTTGTGGCGGCGGCGGTTCAACGCCGACCCGTCGGTCGTCGGGCGGGTCGTGACGATGAACGACCAGCAGTTCACCGTCGTCGGCGTGATGCCGGCGTCGTTCGAGCCGCTCATCTCGGAGCGTTTCTACCAGCCCGCCGAGATGTGGGCGCTGCTCGGATACGACCGCTCGCAGCGGCTCGGCATGCCGAAGCTGCCAGCATCTGAAAGCGATCGGCCGCGTCAGGGCCGGCACCACGCTCGAAGCGGCGCGCGCCGATATCGACGCGGTTCAGACGCAGCTTCGCCGCGAATTTCCAGCCGACTATGCCCAGGAAACGATGACGCTCGTGCCGATTCGCGAGGAGCTGACGGGCCACGTGCGGCCGGCGCTGACGGTGCTGATGGGCGCCGTCGCGTGCGTGCTGCTGATCGCGTGCGCCAACGTCGCCAACCTGCTGCTGGCGCGAATGACCGGCCGTGAACGCGATCTCGCGCTGCGCGCGGCGCTCGGCGCCAGCCGCGCCCGCTTGATCCGGCAGCTGCTCGTCGAGAGCGCGCTGCTGGCCGCGGTCGGCGGCGGCCTGGGCGATCGCTGATCGGCGCCCTGACGCTGCCGCTTCTCGCTCGGCTCGCGCCCGACGACGATCGCGCGGCTCACCGACGCGCAGCTCGACGCCCGCGTCCTGGGTTTCTCGATCGTGCTCTCGCTCTCGACAGCGGTGCTCTTCGGCCTGCTGCCCGCGATCCGCGCGTCGCGAATCAGATCTGCAGGGATCGCTCCACGGCGACGGCCGCAAAACCTCGCGCGCGCCGACGTCCCTCGCCCGGCGGCTGCTCGTCGGCGCCGACCTCGCGCTCGCCGTCGTCCTGCTGATCGGCGCCGGGCTCATGATCAAGAGCGTCGGCCATCTGCTCGACGTCGACCCCGGCTTCGACCCGGACCGCGTGCTGACGATGCAGATTTCGATGGTCGGTCAGCCTACCGGAAGGACGAAGCGGTCGTCGCTCGAAGATCGACGAGATGATGGCGCGGCTGCGCGCGCTGCCGGGCGTCGAGGCGGTGCCGTCGGCGGGCCAGATCCCGCTCGGCGGCAACGGCGACACGCTGGGGCTTCCACGTCGCAGGGACGTCCGTCGGGGCCGGAGGATCCGTCGGTCGAACGCTACTCGGTCACGCCGGACTACTTCTCGGTGATGCGGATCCCGCTGCGACGCGGCCGTCTGATCACCGACGCCGATCGCGCGGGCGCCGACGAACGTGATGCTCATCGGCGAGCAGACGGCGCGAACGCTGTGGCCCAACGCCGATCCGATCGGACAGCACGTCCGCATCGGCGGCGCCGACAGCGGCCCGTGGCGCACCATCGTCGGCATCGTCGGCGACGTGCGGCACCGTGCGCTTGCCGCGCCGCCGACGATGCAGATGTACATGCCGCAGGCGCAGCTGACCGATTCGTTTCTGACGATCGTCATTCGATCGGGCGGCGATCCGACGGCGCTCGCGTCGAGCGCGCGGCAGACGATCTGGTCGGTCGCCGAGCGACGTGCCGGTCTTTCAGGTCGCGCCGCTGTCGGATCTGGTGGCGAAATCGGTCGGCGCCGCGCCGCTTCGTGATGGTGCTGCTCGAGGTGTTCGGCGCGGTGGCGCTGCTGATGACGGCGATCGGCGTCTACGGCGTGATCTCGTACTCCGTGTCCGAGCGGACGCGCGAGATCGGCATTCGCGCCGCGCTCGGCGCGACGTCGCGCGACATCGTCCGGCTCATCGTCGGCGGCGGTTTGTCGGTGGTGTCGGCCGGACTCGGCGCAGGGGTCCTCGTGGCGCTGGCTGCCACGCAATTTCTCGACGCGTCGTTGTATCAGGTCGGCGCCCGGGATCCGATCACGTTCATTGCGGTGACCGTGGTCCTGCTCACGGTCGCGCTCGCCGCTCAGGCGATTCCGATTGCGCGAGCAATGCGCATCGAACCGACGATCGCCCTGCGGCAGGAGTAGACGCCTCCGCGGCTTTCGCGGCGGTCCCACAATTGAACCGGATGTGGCGGCACGCCACAACCCAATCTCTGCGCCACAACCCAAGCCCAACGGATTCGTCACTCAAATTGAGTCTGCTGACAGGACGCTGTCAGGAGGAGCCGTCTACTCTTGTCGGCGCTGAATGATCAGCGAAAGGAGACACGCAATGGCTCATCCCGTGATGTGGTTCGAGGTCCTCGGTGCGGATGGAGGCGGCCTCCGGCAGTTCTACGGAAGCCTGTTCGGCTGGAAGTTCGACACCAACAATCCCACGAAGTACGGCATCGTCGACACCGGCGACAAGCGCGGCATTGCCGGCGGCGTCAGTGAGGCATCGAACGGCGCGCGATCGTGGGTGACCTTCTACGTCGAGACGCCCGACGTCGCCGCGTCGCTCGGCAGCGCCGAACGCCTCGGCGGAAAAACGATCATGCCGAGAACCGTCACCCCGGATGTGACGATGGGGATCTTCGAGGATCCGGAAGGCCACGTGATCGGCCTCGTCGAAGCGCCGGCGGCCTAGCGAACACGTGGCAGAATCGCGGCATGCGTCGCGCCGACCGGCTTTTCCAGATCATCCATCGGCTGCGCCGGCGGCGCGGCGCGACCACCGCAGCGCAGTTGGCCGAGTGGCTGGGTGTTTCGGAGCGCACCGTCTATCGGGACATCCGGGATCTCGTCCTCGCCGGCACGCCGATCGACGGCGAGGCCGGCGTCGGCTACCGCGTTCGCCCCGGCTACGACCTGCCGCCGCTCATGTTTGACCGCGAGGAAATCCAGGCGCTCGTGCTCGGCGCGCGGATCGTGCGTCAGTTCGCCGATCCCGCGCTGGCGCGGGCGAGCGATTCCATCCTGAACAAGGTCGCGGCGGTGGTCCCGCCCGATCTCGTCCCACTGCTGTCCGAGGCGCGGTTGTACGTGCCGTCCTCGATCAGCGCCAGCCGATCGGCCGACGCGCTCAGCGTCGCGCGCGAAGCGCTGACGGGACGGCGCAAGTTGCGCTTCACGTACGCGAACGCGGCAGGCGCGACCACCGATCGGGTGGTGCGGCCGCTGGGTGTGTTTTTCTGGGGCCGCACCTGGACACTGGCGGCATGGTGCGAGTTGCGCAACGATTTCAGAAATTTCCGGCTCGATCGCGCGACCGACTCGACGGTGCTCTCGGAGCCGTTCGACGAAGAGCCGGGCAAGAGCCTGAAGGATCTGCTGATGCGGTACGGACCGCAGGCGGTCAAGTTGTTGGAGGGTTGAGCTGCCAAACGCTCCTCACCTCCTTCCCCGTCTTCCGCTCTATTGCTTCGCTGCCGACGATGATGTTTTCGACGGCTGAACGTGTGCCGCGAGGAATTTCTCGATCGCCGCGAAGGCCCGCTGCCACTCGTCGGGCGACCAGATGCCGTGCCCGCCCTTGGGAATCGTGACCAGCTCGTGCGGCGCCCCGGACTTCTGCATCGCCTCCTGCAGCTTCACCGAGTGCGCGTAGGGCACCAGGTTGTCGGCGTCACCGTGGATCGAGATGGTGGGCGGGACTCCGGCTCGCACGTAGGTCAGCGGTGACGCCGCCTTGGCGAGATCGGCGCGATTCGGCTGATTGCCGAGCCACTGCACGGTGTACGGCCAGCTCTCGGGGAACGGTTTCTTGTTCGGGCCGTCGAGCAGGTCGGCGACGTCGGTGATGCCGAAAAAGTTCACGATGGCCGCCACCTTCGGCGGCTCGGTGGGACCCTGGCAGGTGCGATCGAACCCGGCGCTGGTCGGGATCATGCCGGTCGTCAACGCCAGATGTCCGCCGGCCGACTCGCCCGCGATGATGAGCCGCTCGGGATCGAGGTTGTATTCCTTCGCGTGCGCGACAATCCAGCGCAGCGCGCACCGGCAGTCTTCGATCGCCGCGGGCGCCAGCGACACGTTCGCGAGCCGGTACTCGACGTTCACCACCGAGTAGCCCATCGCGATGTACGGCAGCGCGCGCAGCGCGCTCCCTTCCTTGGTGCCCTGTACCCAGCCGCCGCCATGGATGAAGATGACCGTAGGCGTCGGCGGGCCGGGCTGCGCCGGCGTCGCCCCGGGATTGCGGCGCGCGTAGATATCGAGCTTCCCTTCCCAGCCGTTGGCGCGCGCGTACACGACGTTCGGCACGACGCGGACCTGCTGGAACAGCGCGACGGACGATCGCATGTCGAGCGCCGGCTGCGCAGCGGCGGGCGCGCTGATTGCGAGGGCGAGAACGAACGCGGTGGCGAGGCGATGCGACATGACAACCTCTCTCAGGGAAACAGCGGTGGAGGAACACGCTTCTTCGAGGCCTGCTCGAATGCGTAGGCCAGCTCGATCAACTTCGGTTCGCTGCACGCGCCGCCGGTGAAGCTGACGCCGATACGGTCCCGGCTTCGCGTCGAAGCCCGCCGGAAACGCCGGCGTCGGAGCATTGGGCACCATCGCGAACGGCACGATGACCGTCGGATAACCCGGCTTGGCGGCAATCGCCGCGCCGCCGGCGCCAGGGAACAGCATCGCGTCCAGCCGCTCGGCCTTCATCACCTCGTCGATGCCGTGCGCGCCGCCGAGACGGATGTCCTTCGCGCGATCGGCTTCGTAGCGCGCGCGGTCGGCGTTCAGGTCCATTTCGTCGGAGACGTCGAGGTTCGACTGCCCGTACTTGATCGCGCCGGCCTTCTGGTGCGCGACGTTCCATTCGCGCAGCTCCGTCAGCGTTTTGACCGGCGCAGCCGGCGCCGAGCGACTTCAGCCAGATGTTGAAGTCGCGCTTCATGCCGTACTTGAACACGATCGAGCAGTCCGCGTCCTTGCCTTTGCCTTCGTTGGCGCCCGAGCACGTGTTCCAGAGCATCAGGTTGTTCTTCGGATCCTTGTCGACGATGCTCGGAATGTCGGCGGGATCGACGATGACGGCGCCTTGCTTCTTCAGGATCGCGATCGCCTCGTCCATCGCCTTCTTCTGATCGGCGTTCAGGCCGCCGCGTCGCCTCGGTCTGTCCCGGCGGCGTCGCGCGGTCGTAGTAGAACGCGCGCGGAATGCCGATGCGCGCGCCCTTCAGTCCGTCGCGGTTGAGGAATTTCGTGTAGTCGCGCTCCGGCGGCGGCGTGCAGGTGCGCGTCGCGGGATCGTTGGGATCGGGCGCGGCGCTTTCGAGCACGCCGAGCATGATGGCGACGTCGCTCACGCTTTTCGCCATCGGTCCGGGCGTGTCCTGATCGGCGGTGATCGGAATCACGCCGTATCGGCTGATGCGGCCGACGGTCGGCTTGATGCCGGCCAGCATGTTCTGGTTCGACGGGCTCAGCATCGAGCCCGACGTTTCGGTGCCGACGTTGCCCGCCCAGAAGTTGGCGGCCGTGCCGACGCCGGAGCTGGAGCCGCCGGTGCCGAGCGCCGGCCGGCCGTCGAACGTCGCGTCGCGCGGATCGCGGCGCGGATCGTACGGGTTGTAGCCGTAGCCGGCGAGGCCGTTGTAGTTGCCCGGCATCGGCGTCGGCGCGCCCGCCACCCAGTTGGCCAGCTCCGTCAGCCCGGTCTTCGCGATGATGATGGCGCCGGCGTCGCGCAGGTTCTTCGTGAGCGTCGCCTCGTACGGCGGCATCAGGTGCTCGAAGGCCAGCGCGCCGCCGGTCGTGCGCATGTCGGTGGTGTGAATGTTGTCCTTGAGCGCGATCGGAATGCCGTGGAGCGGCCCGCGGATCCGTCCTGCCGCGCGCTCGCGATCGCGCTCGTCGGCATCGTCGAGCGCTTTCGGGTTCACCGTCATCGCGGCGTGCAGGCGATCTTCGTACGTGCGCGATGCGTACGAGGTACTGCTGCACGATCTGGCGCGAGGTCGTGCGGCCCTGCTCGAGCGCCGCGCGCATCTCGGGAATCGTCGCTTCGACCACCGTGAACGGCTGGCGCGGGGCGGAGGTCTTGCGCTCGTTCTGCGCGCGCACGGCGGCGATGGCGGCGACGGTCACCAGCACCGCCGCGACGGGGAGCAGTCGGTTCATAGCAGCGGATTATAGACACCTCCGTCCCCGGTAGTCGCCACCTCCGTCCCCGCCCGAACCTCCGTCCCTGGCCGAACCTCCGTCCCCACCCGAACCTCCGTCCCCTGTTGTTCCTCGCGGCGGCACGTGGCGTTGACGATCTCGAGCCAGTCGAAGGGAAGCGGCACGGGACCCTCGTCTACGATCCGTTTCCGTCCGCTGATCCGCTCGGCCAGACTGCACCACTGCCACTGTTCCGCGCGATCGACCAGGCCAGCTGCCAGTGGATTGGCTTCGATGTACCGCAGGAGCGTCAGATAGCCCAATTCGTCATCGACCGGTTTGGCCTTGTACCGGTCCTGATAGACATGACCCTCGCCACGCGTACCTGACGCCGCTCGGAAACCAAGGGCGTGGCGAGACGATAACCGTCGCAAGTAACCGATCGCCGCCGCCCTTCCGTTTCCCTCACGAATCCAAATCGCCTGATGCCAATGCGTCTCCATGACGCAATAGCCGCAGATCCGGACGTTGTAGCGTGCGCGACCTTCTTCCATCAGGAGAAAGAACTCATCGAATGATCGAGGCGATGGAAACAATCGTTGTCGATCCGTGCGCCGGTTGAACACGTGATACACACGGTTGGCTTCCAGAACTCTTGGTTTTCTAGGCATTTGGCGTCCTCGTGCGACTTTTCGAGCGTCAACCGACTCAGCAACTCGTTTGCCGTTCGAGGGCCTTTTGCACAGACTTTTTGAATGACTGCAGGGTCGGAGGTTCGCCCGGGGACGGAGGTTCGCCCGGGGACGGAGGTTCGCTCGGGGACGGAGGTTCCGGGTTTGCTCTACTCCTATAATCGATCTGGATCTGGAGATTTCGCATGAAGCACTGGTGCGGCGTCCTCGCGTTCTCGCTCGCGACGATTACCGGCTCGGCGCAACAGCACGAACACCCGGTCGCGCTCGAAAAACTTGGGACGGTGACATTCCCCAACTCCTGCAACGCCGCCGCGCAGGCGCCGTTCAATCGGGGGATCGCGCTGTTGCACTCGTTCGAGTTCGGGCGCGCGATCGACTCGATGGAAACGGCGCTCAAAGCGGACCCGTCATGCGGCGTCGCCGCCTGGGCTATCGCGCTGAGCCGCTGGAGCAATCCATTCGCGGCGGGCATCCGCACGCCGACGCAGATTCGACAGGGGCTCGACGCCGTCGAGCGTGCGCGCGCGGCCGGGACGAAAACCCCACGCGAACGCGGCTTCGTCGACGCCGTCGCGCACCTGTACGTCGACGCCGACGCGGGGACTCAGCGGGCGCGCGTCCTCGCGTATCGCGATGCGATGGCCGACCTCTCGGCGCGCGATCCACAGGACATCGAGGCCGCAATCTTCTACGCGCTCGCGCTGACGGCGTCGGAAGAACCCACCGACAAGACGTACGCCAGCCGGCTGAAAGCCGGCGCGATCCTCGAACAACTCTTCGCCCGCCAGCCTCAGCATCCGGGTCTGGCGCACTACATCATTCACAGCTACGACGTGCCGGCGCTCGCCGACAAGGCGCTCGAAGCCGCGAAGCGGTACGCGACGATCGCGCCGTCCGCGCCCCACGCGCTCCACATGCCGTCGCACACGTTCACACGCGTCGGCTACTGGCAGCAATCAATCGACGCGAACATCGCTTCCGCGGTCGCCGCTCGACGCGATCGATCGACGGCTGAGGAGCTGCACGCCTACGATTACCAGGCTTACGCGTATCTGCAGTCGGCTCAGGACCGCGCGGCGAAACGCCTGCTCGATGATCTGCCCTCGGTGGCCACACGTTTCGATCCCGACGCCATCGGCGGCGCGGCGCCCGGCTCGGCCGGCGTCTTCGCGCTCGCGGCCATCCCCGCGCGCTACGCGCTCGAACGACGCGCCTGGACCGAGGCCGCGTCGCTCGAACCGAAGCCGAGCCGCTTTCCGTACGCGGAAGCCATGATCTATTTCGCGCGCGCCCTCGGCGCCGCGCACGCGAAGGACCTCTCAACCGCGCGAAGCGCCGTCGACAGGCTTCAGCAGATTCGTGAGCGCCTCGCGCAGGCGGGCGAGGCGTACTGGGCGGAACAGGTCGAGATCCAGCGACGAGGCGCGACCGCGTGGCTGGCGTTCGCTGAAGGGCGCGCCGACGAAGCGGTCACAGAAATGCGCACCGCAGCCGCTCGCGAAGACGCGACCGACAAAAGCGCGGTGACCCCAGGACCGCTCGCACCGGCTCGCGAACTGCTCGGCGACCTGTTGCTCGAGCTCAAACGCCCAGCCGAGGCGCTCGTCGAGTACGAGACGACGTTGAAGAAGGAACCGAACCGCTTTCGCGCGCTGTACGGCGCCGCGCAAGCCGCGTCGAGCGCCGGAAACAGCGCGGCTGCGCGACGCTACTATCGGGAACTGGTGAACATCTGCGGCAAGGCGGACACGCCAGCCCGGAAGGAACTCACGCAGGCACGCCAGTTCCTGGGTAGTCGTTAGTCGTTAGTCGTTAGTCGTTGGTCGTTAGTCGTTGGTCGTTAGTCGTTAGTCGTTGGTCGTTCGTGGTGACCAACGACCTATGACAAACGACCAATGACCACCTATCACTCGGCGCGGAGCGCCGTAGACGGATCGACCACCGCCGCACGGCGCGCCGGCACGACGTTCGCCAGCGCTGCAACGGTCAACAACACGACGAGCGTCGTGCTCCAAGCGATCGGATCGACGACGCTGATGCCGTAGAGCGCGCGGCTCAGCGCGAACGCCGCCCCCAGCGCGACCACCGCGCCGACGCCGAGCCCCGCGGCGGCGAGGCCAAGGCCCTGCCGCAGCACGAGCGCCACGACGGCCGCCGGCCTGGCACCGAGCGCCATCCGGATGCCGATCTCTCTCGACCGCCGCGCCACGGCGTACGCAATCACGCCATACAACCCGATCGCCGCCAGCGCCATCGCCACGACACCCACGACACTGACGCCCACGGCGCCCAACCTCGCCGGCAATAGCGTCGCGGCCACCTGCGCGTCCATCGTCTGATTGTCGAGAAACACGGCGTTGGGTTCGATCGCCGCGATTTCCCGGCGCATGGTGCTCAACATCGCGGCCGCCTCGCCGCGCCCGCGCGCAACGAGGACTTCTCCCGGAACGATCTGCTGCGACACGGAGAAGTGCACGTACGGCGTGGGCGCCTCGCCCAGGCTGCTCACCTTGTGATCGGCCGAGATGCCGACGATTTCCACCTCGGGCCCGTCCAGCGCTCGCAGCCGGAAGCGTTTACCCAGCGCGCTGGCGTTCGGCCAGAACTTGCGCGCCATCGTTTCGTTGACGATCGCCACGCGCGGCGTGTGCGGCGTGTCCGCCGCCGTGAAATTCCGGCCCTGCAGGATCGGCACGCCGAGCGTCGCAAAGTACTCGGACGAAACGCGCGTCACGTCGAGGACCAGTCCCTTGTCGTTCGGCCCGTGCCGATCCGGCAGGAACACGTTGTTGCGGCTGTAATTCAGCGCGAACGGCAATCGCTCCGCAATGGCGACCGATTCGACGTCGGGCAGTGCGCGCAGACGTTCCTGCACCTGATCGAACAGCGCCTTCGTCCGCGTATTGTCGTAGCCGATCATCTTCATGTCGGTCGAGATCACCGCGATGCCCGCGGTCCGGAAACCGATGCCGATCCGCTGCGCGGCCATCAGGCTGCGCGTGAGCAGCCCCGCCGACACCAGCAACACCGTCGTGACGGCGATCTGCGTCACCACCAGACCGTCGCGAAGCGTCCACCTCCGGCCGCCCGCGCGCGTGCCGGCAACGTCTCCCTTGAGCTCGCTCACCAGATTCGGGCGCGAGGATTTCAGTGCCGGCGCAAGCCCGGTGGCGAGCGCGGCGAGGACCGAGACGACCGAGGTGAACAGCATCACCCGCGCATCGATGCGAAGCGCAAACGACACCGGGATGGGAATGGGCAGTGGCAGCGACAAAGCGAACTGCATCAGCGTCCACGCGAGGCCGACGGCGGCGAAACCGCCGAGAACAGCCAGCACCGCCGTTTCCGACACCAGCTGCTGGACGATGCGGCTGCGGCTGGCGCCGATGGCGAGACGAATACCGATCTCCTTCTGCCGCCCAGACGCCCGCGCGAGCAGCATGCTGGCGACGTTCGCGCACGCAATCAACAGCACGAGACCGACAACCAGCATCAGCGCGCCGGCAACCGGGAGCAGCGCGCGGTCTGCAACGGGGTGGATGTGCACGCTGTTGGTGGGAAGCACGCTGACGTCGAGATTCTTGTTCGTCTGTACGTATTCGGTTTGCAGCTGCTTGCCGATCAGATGCAGGTTCGCGGCAGCGGCATCGAACGTGGCGCCGGGCTTCAAGCGCCCTTTGGCGAACATCCACCGCTGCCCACGCCGTTCGAGCCGCGTGTTGCCGGTGGTCGACGGCACGTTGCTGATGATGCCGGCGGGTTCGACCTCCTCCACCCACGTCATCGCCGTCCACACTTCGGGTGCGATCAGCCGCACCATGCCGGTGAACTCCGGCGGCGTGACGCCGACGATCGTGTAGACCTGCCCGTGAATCCGAATCGTCCGTCCGACGACGTCGGCGGCCCCGCCGAACTCGCGCTGCCACAGCTTGTACGAGATCACGACGACGCGCGACGCGCCGGCCTTGTCATCATCCGGCAGCAGCGTCCGGCCGACGAGCGCGCGGACGCCGAGCAACTGGAAGTAGTTCCCGGTTACGGTTTCGCCCATCGCCAGCCGCGGACGATCCGCCAGCGTCACGGCGGCAATTGCCGGACCGTAGCCGAGCATGTCGCTGAACACTTCGTTGCGGGCGATGAAATCGCGGAAGTCGGAATAGGAACTGGTGGCGTATTGATCGCCGTCGCCGCCCGTCGTGAAGACGTCGGCGAGCCGGTCGGGACGCTCGACCGGCAGCGGCCGGAACAGGAGCGCGTCAACGATAGTAAAGAGCGCCGCGTTGAACCCGATGCCGAGCGCCAGCGAGCCAATCGCGACGAGGGCAAAACCCGGGCTGCGCCGCAGCCACCGGAGCGCAAATCGAACGTCCGACGTGATGTTGTGAAACACGAGACCGTTCCTCACGGTGGTCTTGGACGGAAACGCGGAGCGATTCGTTCGGGTTGTAGCGTTTCAAAACCTGTGGCGTCCGGCTTCAGCCGGACGTCAGGTCCGCCTAAAGGCGGACCCCACGTCGGTTTTGAAATGGTCTTCGACGGTTATCGGAGGTTCTCGGCCTTCCAACGCATCGCGCTGTAGATGCGCGTGCGTCCGCTCGGGTGATCGAAGAACACGATTTCCTCGATGGGGCCGGGCGCGAGCTTGCGGTAGTCGCCAAGCTTCAGCGCCGCGTTGGCGAATCCATCCGGCTGGCGCGCGGCGTTGAGGCCGAACATGTCCGCCTCGTATTCGGTCTCCCGGATGATGCTGTTGTTGATCGGCGTGGCGAGGAACGAGTACACGGAGAATAGCAGCGCGATCAGCGGGAGTCCGGCGACGTCGCCGACCGACCCGACGCGCCACTCCCCGTGCCGGCGGCGCAGCCACTCGAATCCGACGCCGACGAGTGCGAAGCCGACCGCCACCACGAGCGACGTTTCGAGCAGGTTCTTCAGCACGTGGTTCAGCACGTAATGGCCCATCTCGTGCCCGAGCACGGCCTCGATCTCTTCGAGGGATCCGCGCTTGAGCAGGTTGTCGTTGAGGCTGATGCGCTCGGTTCCGAGAAATCCGCTCACGTTCGCGCTGATTCTCGTCGTCTGACGCGATTGATCGACGACGAAGACGTCTTCGGCCTTGATGCCGTTGGCGCGCGCCATGCGAAGGATCGGATCGCGGATGGCGGGCTCCGTCACCGGCGTGTAGGTGTTGAACAGCGGCGCGATGAACACCGGCGCGATCGTCGCGCCGATGATGCTGAAAACGACAATCACGCCGGTGGCCCACAGCCACCAGGATTGCCCGACCCGGCGAAGGATGCCGTACAGCGTCATGATGAGCAGGCCGCCGAACACGAGCGCGACGCCGAACCCCTTGGTCTGATCCCACATCCACGGCCAGAACGTCTGCGTGGCGAGGCCGTATTTGTGCTCGCGATAGAAATCCGTGTAGAGCGTCCACGGGAACGTCGCGATGGCGAGCACGACGTTGAACTGCAGCCAGTAGATCAGCGTCTGCAGCGGCCGGAGTCGCGTCCATTCTTCCGCCCGATCGCGCATCGCCGCCGACCAGCCGATCGCGAGCAGCGTCCAGAGGATGATCGTCCGGTAGAGAAAATTCCAGAGCTGCAGCCAGTATCCGCCTTCGAAGTACGCATCGGACCGAGCTTTCTTGTCGGCTGGAACCGTTGCGAGATACGCCTCGGTGGCGCGGTCGGCATCGAACGAAGCCGAGGCCTGTGCCCCGGGAGGGATCTGCTGCGCCGGCTGTGCTTGTGCTGCGACCCGGGTTGGCCACAAGGCGGAGACAAGCAGTATCGCGGCGAACAACTTCATCGTCGCAGCGCCAGCCAGGCGGCCGTCGCGGCGGCCTTTTCCTCCGCGCGCCACCGGCCGCCGAGTGTCTTGCCAAAGGCTGCGACGGTTCGCGACACGGCGCTCGCAGGGCGGCCGAGATCCTTGGCGGCTCGTGACGGCGAGCTGTTTGTCGACGATGACATCGCAATCGACATCGCGGGCGCCGAGCGCGTCTTCGAGCACCGTTCGAAACAACTGGCCCTCGTGCGCGTGCGCGCGGATGTGCGGGTTGGCCACCGTCGACGGGTCGATCAGGCTTCCCACGACCAGTGCCGCCCGCGTCAGGGGCCGCTCGGCGGAAGCCCGCCCTGAGCGAGCTCGTCCTTCGACAGGCTCAGGACGAGCGAGTCGAAGGGCCTCACCCTCCATCTGCGCCAGGAGCGCGGCGACCGATTTCTGCGCGCAGCGCTTGACGATCCCGACTCGCCGCGCGATCTCGCGCGCATCCTCTTCTGTCTTGAAGAAGCCGTCGTGGTAGGGCTGCCGGGTTTCGGGAACGTCAGGATCGCTCAACTCGACAATGTGCGTCGCCACGGCCTGCGGCGCGGCTCGCGACCCGGCCAGGACGACCGCGATCGCATGTCCGGACTTGACTCGGAAACCGACCGCCCTCATGTCACTTCATCAGGTCGTTCACCTCGTCGAACGCCAAAGCGTGCGCGGTGAACGCGCCGTAGGTCCCCTGTGCCTTCAGCTCGCGGGCGGTGTCGCGCACGACGGCGAGCGCCGCGCGCAGCGGCCCCGACCCGAGGCTGACGCGGGCCACGCCCAGCGCCTCGAGATCGGCAATCGGCGGCGTGCCTTTGACGGCCAGGATGTTGATCGGGCCGTCAAGGCTTCGCACGAGCTCGCCAGATGGTATCGCGATCGCGAACCCCGGGCACGAACACGCAATCGGCGCCGGCGGCGAGAAACGCGCGGCCGCGCTCGATCGCCACGCTGAGACGCGACTCAGGCGCGCCGAGGGCGCGCAGGAACACGTCGGTGCGCGCGTTGATCACGACGCGGACACCGGCTGTCGCCGCCGCCTTGGCAATCGTTTTGATCTTGTCCACCTGCAGCGAGATCGGCTCGAGCTCCGTCGCGTCCGGCACGAAGTCCTCGATGTTGATGCCGACAGCGCCGGCGGCGATCACGCGCAGCACGACCTCGGCGACGGCATCCGGTGTGGTGCCGTAGGCGTGCTCGATGTCCGCGGTGACGGGCACTTTGACGGCGCGCGCGATCCGCGCGACCGCCTCGATCATCTCGCGCGTCGGCACGATGCCGCCGTCGGGATAGCCGAGGGCCGCGGCGACCCCGGCGCTCGAGGTCGCGATCGCGGGGAAGCCTTCGGCCTCGAAGACACGTGCGCTCGCCGCGTCCCACGCGTTGGGCAGAACCAGGATCGGCGGTCCGTGGTGCAGGGCGCGCAGGCGCGCCGCCTTGTCCGGCACGGGAAAAGTATACGTGACTGACGAGCGGGATTACTTCGGCAGCTTGAACGCCGTGTCGGTCGCGACGCTGAATTTCTTGTAATCCGAGTACTGGACGACGCTTTCGACCTCGAATTTTCGAACGAGAGCGCGTCCGAGCCCCTTGAACCGGGTCTCGGCCGGCAGCCACACTTCGTCGTTCACCTTGCGGCGCTCGAGCGACGCGGTCGTGCCCTTGTACAGTTTTCCGAGGATCAGACCGACAGACACATCCTGCAGCACTTCGATCTCGACCCGCGCGACCTGGTAGTCGAGCTCGCTCACCCACGCGCGTCCTTTCACCTTCTGCATCAGGCGGCCGTCGTCGGTTTTCGGCGTGGGATTTGGTTTGGGCGCAAACACGACGACGACCATCGGACGGCCGTCACGAACCTGCCGTTCGACCATCGTGAACGTGTAGACGCGATTGAGATCGTCGAGGGTGTCCTGCTCTTCCTGGCGGTCCTTGGCGGCCTGCTGTTCGCGCTTCGCACGCTCGCCGGGACTTTCGTGCTCGCGTCGCTGCCGCGCCTCGAGCATTTCTTTCTGGCGTGTCCGGTCCTCTTCCTCGAGCTCGCGCGGATCGCGCCGCTTCCCGTCGATTTCGATCAGCCGGCGATAGGTGTCGTCGGGGCCCGGGTACACCTGAAAAACCTTCTCCGCGCCAAGCTGCACCTTGCCGAGCTTGGTGAGCTGAATGTCACGCCGGCGCTCGAGGTAGGTGTATTGCCTCAGCAGCGCGCGATCCATTCGCATGTGCGCGCGTACCTTGGCGAGAAAGGCGGATGGCTCCGGGAGCGGACGATCCCCCGCCGCCTCGGAGGATCCGAGCGAATGGAGCGACAGGATGGACGCGCACACGACGAACGCGAAGCGCAGAGTCACACATCGCGTTCAAGCACAATTTATTCCGACCGCAGCGCGATCAGCGGATCCACGCGCACCGCGCGTCGCGCCGGCAGCCACGCCGCGCCGATGGCGACCAGCAGTAGTACCAGCGAAACGGCGCCGAAGGTGAGCGGATCAGTCGCAGTGACGTCGTAAAGCAGGCTGGACATCAGCCGCGTGAGCGCCGCGGCCGCGCCAATCCCCAGCACCGCGCCGGCAACCGCGGGCGCCACGCCCTGACCCACGACCATCGCCACGACGTCGCGGCCGCGCGCGCCCAGGGCCAGGCGGACGCCGATCTCGTGCGTGCGCTCGGTCACGGCGTAGGCCACGACACCGTAGATGCCAATCGCAGACAGCGCGAGCGCCACCACGGCAAACAGCCCCAGTAACAACATGTTGAAGCGGCGGGGCCCCAGGGAGGTGCTCATCCGCTGCTCCATCGAGCGCACGTCGGACACCGGCTGATCGCGATCGAGCGACGCGACGGATTGTCGAATGGCCGCCGTCATCGCGAGCGGATCGCTGTCGGTGCGGACGGCGACGAACATCGCCCGGACGGTCGATCCCGCGAACAGCGGCTGCGAGTACGGCACGTAGAGCTCCGGCGTCTCCCTCGCGTCGAGCGCCCGATGCTTGATCGTCCCGACGACGCCGACGATCTGATACCAGGCGGGCTCCTGCTGGCTGAATGCGACGCGCTTGCCGATCGCGTCGCCCTTCGAAAAGAACTTGCGCGCGAGCGCCTGGTTCACCATCGCGGCGCGCGGCGCGGCCAGCGTGTCGCGCTCGGTGAATTCCCGGCCCTGCAGGATCGGAATGTGCATCGTCGTAAAGTACCCGGGCGTGACGAATCGAATCTCTTCGTCGGCCTGGTCCTCGGGCCGCGTCACGGTACGGCCTTCGATGTAGAAGGTGCGATCGCCGCCGAATCCGCTGAGCGGTACGGCGTTCGCCGCGCCTACCGACCGCACGCCCGGCGTAGCGCGCAGTCGCCCGTACAGCTCGTTGTAGAACGCGTCGCCGCGCTCGAAGGTGCCGTACTTCGCCTCCGGCGGCGCAATCCTGAAGGTGAGCACACGATCCGCGTTGAAGCCGGGCGCGGCCGATTGCACGCGGGCGAAGCTGTTCACCAGGAGCCCGGCGCCCACGAGGAGCACCAGCGACAACGCGACCTCGGCGACGATGAGCGCGTTGCCGAACGCCCGGCGACGGCCCGCCGCACCCGAGCGTCCGCCCTCTTTCAACGTGTCACCGGGAGCGGTACGCGACATCTGCAGCGCGGGGACGAGCCCGAAGAGGATTCCTGTCGCGAGCGACACAATCGCCGTAAAGCCCACGACGCGGCCGTCGAGTGCAATCTCGCCGAGCCTCGGGATGTCGGCGGGCGCGATCGAGATCAGCAGATCCAAACCCCAGACGGCCGTCAACAAACCAACGGCCCCACCGCACGCGGCAAGCAGCACGCTTTCGGTGAGCAACTGGCGAACGATTCGCGAGCGCCTCGCACCGAGCGCCGTCCGGATCGCCACTTCCTTGCGCCTCGCGCTTGCTCGCGCCAACAGCAGATTCGCGACGTTGGCGCAAGCGATCAGCAGGACGAAGCCGACGGCACCGAATTGCAGCAACAGCGCGCGGCGCGTGCCGCCGACGATCTCATCGTGCAGGCCGCGCACGGTCGTGTAGTAGCCGCCGCGGTACGCCTGTGGATGCTCCTGCACCATCCCCTCGGTCACGAGGTTCATGCCGCTCTGTGCATGCGCGACGGTCAGGCCGGGTTTCAGGCGTCCGAGGACGGTGTAGGACCGCGATCCGCGATTGTTCTCGCTCAAGAGATCCGCGTCGAACAAGAGCGGCTTCCAGAGTTCGACGGAATCGTCTGGAAAATGAAAGCCGGCAGGCATGACGCCGACGACTTCTGCGCCCTTGCCGTCAACCGCGATGATCTTTCCGATGATGCCGCGATCGCCGCCAAACATCCGCTGCCACAAGCCATGCGAGAGGACGATGCGCTCCACGCCCGGCTTTTCGTCGGTTTCATCGAGGACACGGCCGAGAGCTGGCGTCACGCCGAGCAATGGCAACAGGCTCGCCGTCACCACCGCGCCCTCCACACGCTCGGGCGATGCAATGTCAGTGATGTTGAACCCCTGCGTGTCGTACGCGGCCATTCGCTCGAATACACGATTGCGATCGCGGAATTCCGTATACTCCAGCGCCGACGCCACGATGTCCTTCAGCTGGTGACGCACCAGGTTGTCCCACACGACAACCAGGCGATCGGGCTCGTGGTACGGCAGCGGCCGCAGCACGACCGCGTTGACGACGCTGAAGATCGCCGCGTTCGCGCCGATGCCGAGCGCCAGGGTCAGGATGACGATCAGCGAAAAGCTGCGGGCCTTCCACAGCGATCGCGCGGCATGACGAACTTCACGCGGCCAATCTCCAGGATTCACTCTGGCAACTTCGGCGGATACGGATTTCATGGCGTCCTGATGCGAGACTCCGGCGGCCCGCAGCTCCGCGTACTGATCACGAAGATGCTGCGCCACTTCCTCCGCCATGTCTTTCCAGTTCATTCGCGTTTCAACACCGACACGGGATCGATCGATATCGCGCGGCGCGTCGGCAGATAGGCCGCGACGAAGCCGCACGTGCCGACGAGCGCCACGACGGCCGCGTAGGTCAGCGGATCGGCGGCACCGACGCCGAACAGGATGTTTCTCATTGAAACGCCGATCGCCCACCCGCCCGCCATGCCCAAGCCGGCGCCGACAGCCATCAAGCGAACGGTGCGCCCGGCCACGAGGCGAATCACGTCAGCCGCGGTCGCGCCCAGGGCGAGACGCACACCGATCTCGTGGCGCCTCTGCCCGACCGAGAAGGCTGTGACGCCGTACACGCCGGCAACCGCCACGACGAGCCCGATGGCGGCAAAGCCCACGAAGAGCGACATGATCAAACGGGACGTCCGGGTCGACTCGTCGAGCACACGACTCGCGGGCCGCAGCTCGCTCACCGCGAGGTTCCTGTCCTCGGCGCGCAAGGCCTCCCGAATCGCGGAAGCCGGCGCGGCCAGATCGCCGCCGATCCGGACCGCAAACGCAACGCTCGCCAGCGACGGCGCCGTTGCGAGCGGCCGATAGATGCGCGGAGGCGGCGGCTCGGACGCCTCCGGTCCGATGACGTTGTCCACGACGCCGATGATTTCGATGGCGCCGCCGTCCGGCCGGCCCGTTGCATCGATCATCGTGATGCGATCGCCCACAGGCGATCGGTCGGGCCAGTAGCGGCGGACCGCCTCGCGATTGACCAGCGCCACGGACCAGGACGACGCGCGGTCCGACGGCGCCCAGACGCGCCCCTCGCGGAGCGGCATCCCGATGGTGCGTTCGTACTCTCCCAGCGTCGCCGCCTCCATCGCCCACGGAGCGCTTCCAGCCGGCGGCGCCGCACGGCCGGCGATCGTGAATTGCCGCCGCGGCTCGGCCTCGGCGATCGGGAGCGACCGGACCGCCGTGGCCGCGGTGACGCCCGGAATCGTCGACAGCCGCTCGAGAATCGATTCAATGGCGCGCAGCCTCGCGCCCTCGTCCGCGTAGTTCGGCGGATCGAACCTCACGCGCGTCGTCAACACGCCTTCGGGGTTCATGCCGAGCGGCACACGCTCGAGTCCGATCACCGTGCGGACGATGAGCCCTGACACGATCAGGACGGCGAACGCGAAGCCGACCTGCGCGATGACGAGCACGCTGCGGCTGCGATTGCCGCGGACCGAGACCGACGACTCGCGCCCGCCCTCCTTCAGATCCTCGTTGAGATTCGGCCGCGACGACTGGAGCGCCGGCATGACACCGAACAGGATCGGTGCCGTGATCGACAGCGCGAAGGCGAACGTCAGCAGGTTCGCGTTGATCGAGAGGCGCTGGAAGAACACTTCCGGCGAGAAGGCCCTGAAGGCAGTAAGGCCTGCGTACGTGACGAGCAGGCCGACGACGCCGCTTGCCACGCCGATGAGCAGACCTTCCGATACGAGCTGGCGTACGAGACGCCCGCGCGTCGCGCCGAGCGCCACGCGCATGGCGATCTCGCGCCGGCGCGCGCTCGCACGCGCGAGCATCACCGTGGCGACGTTGGCGCACGCGACCACCAGCACGAGACCCACGACCAGGCCAAGCAGCGCGAGGATGATCCAGGTGGTGGAGCCGGCGATCGACTCGCGCAGGGTGATGGCAAAGAGTCCCCACGTGCCGTTGGTTGCCGGATACGTGCGAGCCAGGCGTTCGCCAATCGTCGCGAGCTCGCTGTTCGCAGCCGCCAGCGTCGCGCCCGGCTTGAGCAGCCCGAACACGGTCGCTGCCCGGTCGTCTCTGCGTTCGGTTCCCAGGCCCTCGAACGGCACCCAGATATCGATCTCGCTCAAGTTGCCGAGCTCGATCTCCGGCGCGATCACCCCGACCACCGTGTAACCGCGGCCGTTGAGCAGGAGGGTGCGTCCGACCATCGACGGATCGCCGGCGAAGTTCGACTTCCAGAACCGATGCGCGAGCGCCGCGACCGCATGCTTTCCCGGCGCACCTTCGTCGGGGAGGATCGTTCGGCCGGCGATGGCCGGCACTCCCCACGCGCGGAATACGTTGGCGGTCACCATCGCCGCCGACACGGCGATCGGGTCGCCGGCGCCGGTCAGCGATAGCTGCTGGCCGCGTCGAAAGGCCGCCACGTCCTCGAACACCGTGCTTTGCTCAACGACATCGCGGTAGTCGGGCAGCGAGAGGCGTTGCCGGTCGTGGCCCTGCTGGTGATCGACGCCGAAGATCGCAACCAGACGATGCGCGTTGCCGAAGGGCAGCGGCCGCAGCAGCAGGAGATCCGCCAGGCCGAAGACGATGCCGTTGGCGGCGATAGCGAGCGCGAGCGTGATGACGACCACCGCGGACGCGCCGCGATCCTTGAGGAGCAGCCGAGCGCCGAAACGGAGATCCTGCCAAAGGCCGCCGATCACACCGCCGCGCGGCGCCGGCGATCCCAGCGTCAACTTCTCGGCGGCACGGCGCTCCAGGCCTGTCAGCTCGCGGACGAGATCGCGATCGGAGAGCTCCGCCAGCGCCTCACGCCGCGCGGCTTTGTCCGGAGTGCCCCCGCGGCGGAGCTCGGCGTAGCGATCCTGCAGATGCTGCGCGAGCTCCTGGGCGATTTCGGCCTCGCGCAAAGGATCGAGACTCAGCGGCGCGAGCACGCGCTGAACTTCCCGGGCCCACGCCTCAATCGAACGCTTCATATCAGTCCTACCTCAACCTTCAGAAAGTGGCGCCACAAACTGTTTCAACCTTTCTGCTCATTCGTACCTCAGCGCGATGACGGGATCGACGCGCGTCGCCCGTCGTGCCGGTACCGCGCAGGCCATCAGCGCGACGATCAGCAACACGATGACGACCGTCGCGAACGTGAGCAGATCGGTGGGCCGTACCTGAAACAAGAGCGCCTCGAGCGACCGCGACAGCCAGAACGCGGCCGCCAGCCCGATCGCCGCGCCGCCTCCGGCCAGCGCCATCCCGCGGCCGATGACGAGACGGAAAATGTCGCCGGGCACCGCGCCGAGCGCCAGGCGCACTCCGATGTCGTGGGTGCGCTGCGAGACCAGGTACGACATGACGCCGAATAGACCAACGCATGCCAGAACCAGAGCGACCGCGGCAAACGACCCAAGCAAGAACATGTTGAAACGCCGCTGGCCAACGGACATCGCTACGATCTCGTCGGCCGTTCGAACGTTCGAGATCGGGATCGCGGGGTTGACGCCTCGGACGACGCTGCGGACGGCCGCCGTCAACGACACGGGATCCGTGCCAGTGCGGATCACCAGGAACATGGGGTTCCAGCGGAACGCCGTCGATGGCAAATAGATGACCGGAGCGGGGTCGGTCTCCAGCGACAACTGCCTCACGTCGCCGGCAACGCCGACGATCGTCATCCGCGGGCCGGTCGCGGTGTGCCAGAGAAACGTGCGACCGATCGGATCAGCGCCGGGCCAGTAGCGGCGGGCCATCTCTTCGCTGACAATCACCGAGCTCGTCTCTCCGATGTCGCGCTCGTCGAAGTCGCGACCGCGCAGGCCGACACCCAGCGTTCTGAAATATCCGGAGCTCACGACGCGCCAGTCGGCCGACGGGACGATGCCGGCGGCGTCGGCCGCGCGTCCTTCGATGACGACCTCGATCGAGGTGTTGCCGCCGCTCATCGGCACGATGCTCGCCGCGGATGCGGACGTCACTCCCGGCAGCGCCGCGATCTTCGCCAGCGCTTCCTGGTAGAAGCCGTTCGCGGCATCTTCCGACTGATACGCGGGCCCGGCGACGCTCACTTGCAGCGTCAGCAGATTGCGCGGATCGAATCCGGGATTGACGTTTTGCAGCGTCCACATGCTTCGCACGAGCAGGCCCGCCCCGACGAGCAGCGCGACCGAGAGCGCCACTTCGGCGACGACCAGCGCATCGCGCAGCCGCTGGCGGCTGGCGCCGCCGGTTCCCGTCCGGCCCGCGTCCTTCAGCGCCTCGTTCATGTTCGGCCGCGACGCCTGCAGCGCGGGCGCGATCCCGAACAGCAGGCCGGTCAGGACCGACACGAACGTGGCGAACGACAGGACGCGCAGGTCGATGACGATTTCATCGAGCCGCGGCACGATCGCATCTGATGCGATCGCCTTCAGCGCCGTCGTCGCGCCCAGTGCGAGGGCGCACCCGGCTGCGCCACCGATCAGGGCCAGCAGCAGCGATTCGACGAGCAACTGCGACAGCACCCGACGGCGTCCCGCTCCCAGCGCCACGCGGATCGACATCTCTTTCTGGCGCGCGGCGGCGCGCGCGAGCAGGAGGTTCGCGACGTTGCCGGCCGCGATCAGCAGGACGAAACCGACGGCGGCGAGAAAGACGACGAGCATGCGCCGTGTTTCCACCGGCACGAGCCAGTCGTAGAAACTTCGCAGCAGCACGCTCCACCCGCCGTTCGATTCGGGGTACTGCGCGCTCAACTGCGCGGCAATCGCCTGTAGATCCGCGTTCGCCTGCTGCAGCGACACGCCCGGCTTCAGCTTGCCGAGCGCGATCAACTGATGATCGCCGCGGTTCTGCGCCGGGTCGGCAGCGAGCGGGACGAACAGATCGAGGTTCGGCACCGCCCAGACGAAACTCTGAGGCAGCACGCCGACCACCGAATAGCTCACACCGTTGAGCGACACCGTTTTGCCAGCCGCGCCGGGATCAGCGCCAAGCCTGCGCTGCCAGAATCCGTGTGTCACCACCGCGACACGCGTGTTGCCGCCGGGCCGGTCTTCCTCTGGCAGAAAGGTCCGGCCGAGCGCCGGCGACGCGCCAAGCATCGGCAGAAAGTCGATGCTGACCCGCCGCGCCACGATCGGCTCGACGCCGTCGGGCGTCGTCAGCGTCATCGTCGCGCCGTTGGTCGCGGCCATTCGTTCGAAGGTCTGGTTGCGCGAGCGAAAATCGAGAAAGTTCGGTTGCGAGACCGAGAACTCGGGCCGTCCGCGCGGCAGATCGCTTTCCCAGATCCGCACGAGGCGATCGGAATCCGCAAATGGCAACGGCCGCAGCATCACGGCGTCGACGACGCTGAAGATGGCGGTCGTCGCGCCGATGCCGAGCGCGAGCGTCAACGTGGAGACGAGCGTGAACGTGGGGTTCTTTCGAAGGACCCGCGCCGCGTAGCGAAGGTCCTGCCACAACGTCGCGGCGAATGACGATCCTCCTGCTCCCACGATTGACGGTTCGGGGTTCATCGGCTGCTCCGTTTCCGTAAGGCGATGGGCGAGAAATCCCGGCCTGTCCTGAGCGAGCTCGTCCTTCGACGGGCTCAGGACGAGCGAGTCGAAGGGGGCCTCGAGTTCCGACCACGCCTCAGCACGCGCGGCCTCGTCCGCCGCGCCGCCGGCGCGCAGTTCCTCGTAGCGATCCTGGAGATGCTGCGAGAGCTCGTCGACGATCTCACGCTCGCGCGCAGCGGACAGCTGCAGTCGCTGCAGACGGCGTCGGATTGGAGTCGTCCAGTCGTGCATGACCTCCCTCAATCCCGCCGAAGGGCTTCGATCGGGCTGACGCGCGTCGCCCGCAACCCCGGAAGCGCGCTCGCGATGAACGCCACAACGCCCAACAACAAGGCGAGACCGGCGAACGTGACGGGATCGTGTGGCGAAACCTCGTAGAGCAGCGCTGTCAGCAGCTGTGTCGCGCCGTACGAGGCGACGAGGCCGATGACAATCCCGGCGACGGCGAGGCGCATGCCGTCGCCGATGACGAGTGCGAGCACATCACGACGCGTTGCGCCGAGCGTCAGCCTGATCCCGATCTCCTGCGTCCGCTGGCTCACCGTGTAGGACAACACCCCGTAGATCCCGACCACTGCCAGCACCAACGCGAGCCCGCTGAATCCCGTCAGCAGCACCACGCTCAAGCGCTGCTGCTCCGTGTTCTGCGACAAGTACCGGTCCAGCGTCTGCAGCCCGTAGAGCGGGATGTCGCTGTCGATGGCCGCGATCTCGCGCCGCAGCGAACCGGCCAGCGCCTCAGGTTCCATGGCCGTGCGCACGACGAGCGCCATGGTGGGGCGGCGCGATTCGTAGTACATCGGCAGCTGTTCGTACGGCGTGTACAGCTGGACAAAAGGAGGTTCGGTCGCGAGGCCGTAGTGCTTCACGTGCCGGACCACGCCGACGACTTCACGCCACATCGGCTGCTGACCGCTTTCGCCGCCGTGACCGCGCAACTCGAAGGCCAGGCGCTTGCCGATCGGGTCCGCGCCGTGAAAGATTTTCTGCACGAGCGTCTCATCGACGATGACAAGCGGCGGCGTGTCGGCCGTGTCACGATCCGTGAACTCGCGCCCCTTGATCAACTGAATGCCCATGGCGCGGAAATATCCCGGGCTACTCGTCTGAAACAACGTCGCCGTCGCTGGATGCTCGGCGCTCGGCATGGGATCGCCTTCTGCGATCACTGGCGCTTCGGATCCGCCGCCTTCCAGCGGAACGGCGCTGTTCAGCCCGACGCTGTCGACGCCCGGCAGCGAGCCGACGCGGCGAATCAGCTCCCGATGGAACGTCGTCCAGCTGCCTCGATCCGGATACGTGGCCTCCGGCAACGAGAGTCGCGCCGTGACGACGCGGTCCGGATTGAAGCCGGGATCGATCGCCGTCAAACGAATGAAGCTCCGCAGCGTGAGGCCCGCGCCCACGAGCAGCACCATCGCGAGCGCGACTTCGATCACGATCAGCGCTGAACGGATCCGGCGCGAGCCCGGCGTCGCCGAACTCCGCACGGCTTCCTTCAATCCGACGATGAGGTCGGGCGCCGTCGCGCGCAGCGCCGGCGCGAGCCCGAAGAGGATGCCCGTGACAATCGAGATCGCCGCCGTGAACGCGAGCACGCGACCGTCCACGGCGATGAGATCGATCCGCGGCACGGTGCTGGGCTGCGAGGCCACGAATGCCTTCACCGCCCAGAAGGCGAACAGCGCGCCGATGGCGCCGCCGGCGAGCGACAGCATCACGCTTTCGACCATCAGCTGCTGCACGAGGCGCGCGCGCGCCGCGCCGAGCGCCGCCCGGATCGCGACTTCGCGATGACGCGACTCCGCTCTCGACAGCATCAGGTTCGCGAGATTCGCGCATCCGATCAGGAGGACGAAAGCGACCGCGGAAATGAGCACGAGCAGCGCGGGCCGAATGTTCTGGACCACTTGTTCGTAGTACGGCAGCAATGCGACGCGCGAGTTCTTGTTCGACGTCGGGTAGTGCTGCGCCAGGCGCTGCGCGATCGTGTCCATGTCCGCATTTGCCTGCGCCAGAGTCACACCTTGCTTCAGCTTTCCGATAGCGGCCAGTCCCGGGTGTGCGCCGCGCGGAGGAAAGCTCGAGACGATGGGGCCGAGCGGCAGCCAGGCATCTGTCAACCGCGAGGGAAAGCGCATCGTGGCCGGCATGATGCCGATGACGGTGTGGGCCTGACCGCTGAGCACGATCGTCCGGCCGACGAGCGACGCGTCCGAGTTGAAGCGGTTGCGCCAGATGCGCTCGCTCAGCATCACTACACGGTCCGACGTCGGGCGGTCTTCCGCCTGTGAAAACGCACGGCCGAGCAGCGGCCGGATGCCCATCGTGCGGAAAAGATCAGACGAAGCGATCGCGGCGTTCAGGCGCTCGGGACGATCGCTGCCCGTGAGATTGACCGTGGTCCCGCGATAGATGCCGAGGTGCTCGAACACCTGATTCTGTTCGCGCCAATCCTGAAAATTCGGCCACGCCACCGACATCCCCCGCCCGTCCTTCGTCTGCTCCGAGATGGTGAGGATGCGATCGATGTCGGCGTACGGCAGCGGCCTGAGCATCACGCCGTCGAGCACGCTGAAGATCGCGGTGGTCGCGCCGATCCCGAGCCCCAGCGTCAGCAGCACGACGGTGGTGAACCCAGGATTTCTGAGAAACGTGCGCACCGCGTAGCGGATGTCGTGCGTGATCGTTCTGAGCATGGTGCTGCCTCCGCCGCCAAGGACGGGCGGCTCCAGCGCCGCCGGGGGCTCGATGCCGGCGAGGTGCCGCGCGAGCCGAGTGAGTTCCGTGAGCGATTGCTGTTCGGCTTCTGCGGCGTTCATCCCGGCGGACCGCAGCTCGGCATACCGATCGTGCAGGTGCTGCGAGAGCTCCTCGACGATTTCCGCGCGGCGGGCCGGGTCGAGCCGAAGGCGCGACAGACGGCGGTCGATGGCGTGGCGGAAATCAGGCATTCTCGACGCCCGCGATGCGATTGATGGCGGCGACGAACTCGCGCCAGGTGCCGCGCTGCGATTCGAGGACGCTGGCGCCGGCCGGCGTCAGCTTGTAGTAGCGGCGGCGGCGCTGCCCGGCCTTTTCCACCCAGCGGCCCTGGATCCAGCCGCGTTTCTCGAGGCGGTACAGGAGCGGATAGAGCGAGGCGACGCGGAACTTGAGGACGCCGCCCGACCGCAGCTCGATCAGCTTGCTGAGGTCGTAGCCGTGCCGGGGCTGGTCCTCGACGAGCGAGAGGATCAGGAGCTCGGCGCTCCCCTTCTTCAGCTCGCGATCGAGCATGCTCGACTTGATGTATTGCATAGCGACATATTGGCTAGGGGTATATGACGGAGTCAACGGGGAAAAGGTTGGGGACGGAGGTTTGCCCCGTTGGGGACGGAGGTTTGAGGTCGCGGGGACGGAGGTTTGGGGTCGGGGGACGGAGGTTGGGCCGGGGACGGAGGTGCGGCCGGGGACGGAGGTGCGGCCGGGGACGGAGGTCGGCCGCGGCGGGGTTAACATCAGCACCCGCCGGGCCGTCTGGTTATGTGACGGACTGTGCGATGGAACTCGTGCTCGAGCTTAAACGCAGCCCTTGGGCGCCGAAGCGCGATAGCGCGGAGCCGGCCGTGCTGACCTTCCGGCGGCCGGCCACCGACGCCGACCGGACCGAGCTCGCCCAGCGCCTCTCTGCCACAATTCGAGCGGTCGCCGCCGGGGATCGCGACGCGTTTTCGCAGCTCTACGCCGACTACGTGCGCATGGTCCACGCGATCCTGCTCGGGCGCGTGCCGCGCCGCGACGTGGACGACCTGGTGCAGGACGTGTTCATCACCGCCTACACACGCATTCGGGAACTGCGGGACGCGGTGGCGTTCGGCGGCTGGATCGCGACGATCGCGCGCAACCGGGCGACCGACTACCTGCGGCAGTCGCGCGAGCAGGTCGAGCTGCCTGCCGAGCTGCCGGGCGGCGACGCGATCGAAGCCGACACGATGGCCGTGCTCGACACGATCCGCAAGCTGCCCGAGGCGTACCGCGAGACGCTGCTGATGCGTCTCGTCGAAGGGATGACCGGCGCCGAAATCGCCGAACGATCGGGCCTGACGCCCGCATCGGTGCGCGTGAATCTGCACCGCGGGATGAAGCTGTTGCGAGAGAAATTGGGATGGACCAGTCATGAGTGACGACTACCTCTGGGATCGATCGGGGCCGGCCGATCCCGACGTCGAACGGCTCGAGGCGCTGCTGAAGCCGCTGCGGTCCACGCCGCCCGTGCCGGAGCTCCCGCAGCTCCCCGAGACGCGCGGGACCAGCGTGCGCACGATTCGATATCTGGCGCCCCTCCTCGCGGCGGCCGCCGTCATCGTGCTCATGATCGGCTCGACCTGGCGAGCGACGCGCGGCGCGGCGTCCTTCGAAGTCGCGCGCCTCGACGGGCAGCCGCGGATCGGATCGACTGCGCTGGCCGGCTACGGGACGGATCGCCGTTGGACAGACGCTCGTGACAGACGAAGCGTCGCGCGCGCGGGTGGACGTCAGCACCATCGGCAACGTCACGATCGATCCCAACTCACGGATGCGTCTCGTGGACACGCGCGATGGCCGGCATCAACTGGCGCTCGACCGCGGCACGCTGCACGCGTTGATCTCGGCCCCGCCCGGTCAGTTCATCGTGGACACGCCGTCGGCGCGGGCCACCGATCTAGGCTGCGCCTACACCCTGCACGTGGACGAAGACGGCACGGGCACCATCAGCGTCACGGCCGGCTGGGTCGCGTTCGAGCGCGACGGCCTCGAGTCGTTCGTGCCGGCCGGCGCATCGGCGCGCACCGATCCGAAGCGCGGACCCGGGACGCCGCGGTACGACAACGAGAGCCAGGCGTACCGCGATGCGCTGGACGACTTCGACTACGGCGATCCATCGCGCCGGCACGACGCGCTCCGGCGCGTGCTGCAACTCGGCGGCAACGGCGACGCGATCACGCTCTGGCATCTCATCGCACGCGTCGATCCCGGCGATCGCGCCGCGGTCGTGGACGCGCTCGCGGATCAGGCGCCGATGCCGGCGGGGGTTACGCGCGAAGCCGCGCTGCAGGCCGACAGAGCGGCGCTCGACACGTGGTGGGACGCGCTCGGTCTCGGCGACACCGCATGGTGGCGCACCTGGCGGCAGCCGATGAACACGGTGCCGCAACCGTAGAGCATTTTCTGTTTCGGTGTAACAAGAACCGGTATCGAATGAGGCTGGACTATGCATCGCAGAGAATTTCTCTTCGCTTTGTCCGCGGCGGGCGTGCTGGCTCGAACAACTGACGCGTCAGCCGCGTCGACGACGCTCGTGGGACCGAACGAACCGGGGAGCCGACTGATCGTGCGCGGGCGCGTGTTCGGCGCGGACGGCCGCACCCCCGTCGCCGGCGTGCGGCTCTTCGTCTATCACACCGATGCGCAGGGGCATTACAGCCAGCCGGTGGACAATCCGCGCACGGCGCGCATCCGCGGCACGCTCGTCTCTGCGGCCGACGGCTCCTACGAGATCTCGACGATCAAACCGGCGCCGTATCCGGTCCTGCGGCCGGCGTCGCACATCCACGTCCATCTGCAGCCACCCGGCGCGCCCAATCACGGGATCGACAGCTTTCTCTTCGAGGGCGATCCGTATCTGACCAGCGCCCAGACGCAGCAGAACGCCGGCCTTGGGCGCTTCTCGGCGGTCATGCGGGAAACCGCCGATGCGCGCGGCGTCATTCTCTGCGAGCGCGACATCCGCATCGACCCGGCGCTCTTCGAGCGCAACCGGCTCGTCGGCGAATAGTCCAGCGCTATCGCAGCCTGAACGTCATCTTGACGTGGATCCGAACCGCGACGGCCTTGGCGTCTTTTTCCCCGGCTTGAACTCCCACTGCTTGAAGGCCTTCACGGCTTCCTCGTCCAGGCCGTAGACGCTGTCGAGCGACTCGCTCACCTTCACGTCGCCGACCTTCCCATCGTTCCGGACGACGGCCTCGAGCACGACGTCGCCTTGGATCCGCTGCTGCATCGCCTCCGATGTGTACTCGGCCCGAACCTGCTTGACGACCTGCGGCAGCGTCACGCCGTCGCCGGGGTCGTAGACCGTGGTGTCCTGCGCGTGGGCAACGGCAAGGCTCAGTAACACGGCCATGGTGACGCGCGACAACAATCGGGACATATCGCCTCCCTCGCTGGGCGTTTAGACGTCACCCGCATAGAATCAGCCTGCAGATGGCGCTCGCGACGGGCACGCGGCTGAACGTCTACGAGATCGTCGCGCCGCTCGGCGCGGGCGGGATGGGCGAAGTCTACCGCGCCCGTGACACGAAGCTCGACCGCGTCGTCGCGCTCAAGGTCCTGCCCGAGGCCATCGCGTTCGATGCCGATCGCGTCGCCCGTTTCGAACGCGAAGCCAGGATCCTGGCGTCGCTCAATCACCCGCACATCGCGGGCCTCTACGGGATGGAAGAGTCGGGCGGCCAGCATTTCCTCCTCATGGAGCTGGTCGAAGGCGAGACCCTGGATCAGAAACTCCGCCATGGCTCATGGCTGATGGCTAATGGCAAAGGGCTCATGGCTGATGGGGCCAACCAGGACGGTCAGCCATCAGCCATTAGCCATAAGCCATCTGGCGGGCTCCCCGTCGACGATGCGCTCAACTTTGCCCGCCAGATAGCCGAGGCGCTCGAAGCCGCGCACGAGAAGGGCATCGTCCATCGCGATCTCAAACCCGCGAACGTGAAAGTGACGCCGGACGACACCGTCAAGGTGCTGGACTTCGGCCTCGCGAAAGCGATGGGCGTGGAAGAGGCCGCCTCCGGCAGTGGCGTGCCGGGCCTCACGCATTCGCCGACGCTGACCTTTGCCGGCGCGACCCAGGCCGGAATGATCCTCGGCACGGCGCCGTACATGTCGCCCGAGCAGGCGAAGGGCCGCGTCGCCGACAAGCGCAGCGACGTCTGGGCTTTCGGATGCGTGCTCTATGAAATGCTGGCGGGACGCCGGGCGTTCGAAGGCGAGGATGTGTCGGAAGTATTGGCGTCGGTGCTCAAGAGCGATCCCGACTGGACGGCGCTGCCGTCGAGCGTGCCGCAGACGATCCGCACGCTGATCCAAGGGTGCCTGAAAAAAGATCGCAAAGAGTGAATCGGCGACATCTCGACCGCGCTGTTCCTGATGAATCAGCGGCAACCGGCGACACCGGAGACGCCAGTGGCCGTCCAATCGAGACAGCCCCTGTGGCGGCGCGCGATGCTCGTTGCCGCCGGCGTCGTGAGTGGCGCCGCAGCCGCCGGCGCGCTGCTCTGGAGACCTCAGCTCGCACAGCCGGCGCCCGTGGCGCGTTTCGCGATCGCACTTCCTCAGGGGCAACAGTTGACGCAGCAACGCCAGCCGCTTGCCATTTCGCCGGATGGGCAACAGATCGTCTATGCCGCCGACGGACGGTTGTATCTGCGGTCGCTGTCGGACATCGAATCGAGAGCGATACCAGGAGCGGACCAGGGCCTCGCCCCCGTGTTTTCCCCAGACGGACAATCGCTCGTGTTCTGGGCCGATTCGATGATCAAGCGAATCGCCGTCAGCGGCGGCCCGGCTCTGACGATCTGCCAGGTGGGCTCGGCGCCGTCCGGCATCACGTGGGAACCAGACGGCATCCTGTTCGCTCAAGCCGGGACCGGCATCCTGCGGGTGTCGCCCAACGGCGGCACTCCCGAACCGCTCGTCCGCGTGCCTGCGAGCGAGGGACTCGTGCACGGCCCGCAGTCGCTGCCCGGCGATAACCTGCTGTTCACGATATTGCGTTCAGTGGCTGATGGATCACAACGTCGACTGGGAAGCGCTTTCGCGTGGGATCAAGCACAAGTCGTCGTGCAGTCGCTCAAGTCCGGCCAGCGAAGGACGATCATCGAAGCGGGAACCGATGGACGGTACGTCTCGACCGGTCACATGGTGTACGCGGTCGGCGGAACCGTCTTCGCGGCGCCGTTCGACGTGGCGAGTCTCGAGATCACCGGTTCCGCCGTGCCAATCCTCGCAGGGGTCGGCCGCGCCACTTCCGTCACCGGAGGCGCAGCGGCGCTCTATGCGTTTTCGAGTTCCGGTTCGATGGTGTACGTGCCGGGTCCCGCGTCGGCCGGCCGCCAGGACGTGACACTGTTCGATCGCACGGGCGGTGCGGAGGCGTTGAAGCTGCCGGCGGGCAGCTACGCGTACCCGCGCGTGTCGCCCGACGGGAAACGGCTTGCACTCGAAACAAGCGATGGCAAGGACACGAACGTGTCGATCTACGAACTGTCCGGAGCGACCTCGATCAGGCGATTGACGTTCGGCGGCAACAATCGCTTTCCGATCTGGTCCGCCGATGGCCAGCGCGTGGCGTTTCAATCGGATCGTGAGGGCGATCCGGCGGTCTTCTGGCAGCCGGCCGACGGCGGCACCGCGGAGCGGCTGACAACGCCCGAGCGCGGAACGGTCCACCTGCCCGAGTCCTGGTCCCCGGGCGACACCTTTCTGTTCAGCGCCGCGAAGGGTTCCGACGTCTCGCTCTGGACGTTTTCCATCCGGGATCGAAAGGCGACGCCTTTCGGCGACGTCAGGTCGCTCAGCCTTGCGACCGACGCGGTTTTCTCACCCGACGGCAAGTGGGTCGCCTACCAAGTCGGTGAAGTTGTCCAAGCCGAAGGGACCACGTACATCCAGCCGTTCCCGCCAAACGGAACGAAGTATCAGATCGCCCGCGGCGGGCGGCCGGCCTGGTCTCGCGACGGCCGGGAACTGTTCTACGTGCCGACGCCAACCCAATTCGTGGCCGTCAAGGTCACCACGCAGCCGAGCTTCGCGTTCGGCAATCCGACGCCGGTTCCTCGAGGATTCGGCGTCGCCGATCCCGTTGGCCCGCGGCCGTACGACGTCATGCCAGACGGGAGGTTCGTGGGTATCGGTCTAGCAGCTCAAACCGTAAACGTGGGACCGGCGCAGCTTCACGTCGTGCTCAACTGGACAGACGATCTGAAATCTCGGGTGCGGACAAAATGACTACTGCAGCGCCTTGTCCGCGTCCGCTTTGATCGACGTCCACTCCTTCATCAACTGTGTGAACCGCTCGTACGCGCTCGCGCCGACTTTCTGATCGGCCTGTCCGACGACGCGGCCGACGTTCGACAGCTGATCGATGAACATCTGATCTTCGTACACGCCTGGCTTGGTCATCAGGCGGCTCCACACGGCCTGGAGCGCCGCCTGATCGCCGCGTTTGTCGTCCATCGCCTGACGCACGCGCTGCGACAGCTGACGGGCGTCGGCCAGCGCATCGCGCACTTTCAGCGCGAACTTGGTCTGCTCCGTCAAATCGGCAACCGTGATTCCGTCTTTCGCGACGCGCGGATCGATTCGCACGGTGATCGATTCGGTCTTCGTGACGCCGCCCGCGTTGAGCCTGGCCTTGTACGTGCCCGGCGTGACCATCGGTCCGCCGCCGCTGAAGTTGCCTTCCATGTCGGTGCCACTGCTGGGCGGACCGCCGGCGTATCGCAGATCCCACACGAAGCGATTCATGCCGGTCTTCGTCGGCAGCGCGGACGTCCCGCCGCCGCCGCGACGCCCGCGGCCGGTCGCGGCCGGCGCTCGCTGTTCGCTGGTGAAGCTGCGCACGACCTTGTTCGTCGAGTCGAGGATGTCAAGCGTCACGGTGCCCGACGGCGCCGCCAGGTAGTAGTCGATGCGCGCACCCGCCGCCGGATATTCCGGAACGTCCACGCCGCGCGAGGCCTGGTAACGCATCCGGTAGGCCGGCGTCGGCGTGAAGAGGAACACGTTCGAGCCGTCGAACGGTTTGATTGGCGTCCGCACCGCGCGGACACTCGGTGCTGCGTTGCCGCCAGCGCCCTGCGCCGGTGGTGGCGGCGCCGCGGGCGCGGGCGTTTGGAGCGAGGCACGGACGACGTCGTTCGCCACTTTCTGTGCTGCCTGTCTTGCCTGCCCCTCCTGCCTTTGCTGCCCGACCTGCCCTACTCGGCCCGCCTGCCCTGCTGCATTCGGGTTATCTGTCGTCCGCGGACGCGACGGCTTCGTCACGCTCGCCGCCAGCTGCCGCAACGGCGCGATGTTGTCCATGATCCAGAACGATCGCCCCATCGTCGAGATCACGAGATCGCCGCGGTGAACCTTGAGGTCGGTCACCGGTGTGGCCGGGAGGTTCTGCTGCAGCGGCTGCCAGTGCTTCCCCTGATCGAAGGAGACGTACGCGCCCTCGAGCGTGCCGGCGTAGAGCAATCCTTCCTGTTCCGGATCCTCGCGCACGACGTGCATCGGCTGGTCGCCGGGGATGCCGTTGCTTCCGTCGGTCAGCAGCGTCCAGTGCTGGCCGAAGTCGTTCGTCATGTACAGATACGGCTTGTAGTCGTTCAGATAGAACCGGTAGATCGACACATACGCAGACCCGCGCCGATGCGGCGAGTCTTCGATCGTGTGCACGCGGCCACCAGGCGGGCCGGGTGGTGTGACGGTCTTCCACGTCCTGCCGCCGTCGCGCGTGACCGACACCGGGCCATCGTTCGATCCGGTCCAGAAGACGCCTGGGTCGAGCCGCGAGGCGCGCATCGAGTAGAGCGCCGCGTACACTTCCTCGCCAGTCATGTCGCGCGTGATCGGCTCGCCCGACGTGACATGCCCCTCAGCCGTGTTCGCGGTCAGATCGGGGCTGATCCTGGTCCAGCGCACGCCGCCGTCGACGCTCTTGTGGACGTACTGCGATCCGGCATAGACGACTCTTGGATTGTGCGGATCGACTTCGATCGGCGATTGCCGCACGAACCGGAACATCATCTCCTTCGGGTTCTTGCCGTAGCGCTGCTGCGGGTTGATCCAATACTCCTGCTGCTGTCCGGTCTCGACGTTCATCCGCGCGAACTCGCCCTTGCAGTCGCCGTAGACGATCTTGCCGGACGGCGTCGGCCGCACCTGGCCGCTCTCGCAGCCGGGTGACGGAATCCACAACTGCCGCGGATCGTCGGGGCCCCACGCGGTTGGCGGCAGGTGCGGCACGGCGATGTTTCTGCCGGTGTCCTGCTGCGGTCCATAGACGAGATACGGGAATTGATCGTCGGTGTCGACGTGATACATCTCGGCCGTCGGCTGGTTGTTCTGCGTCGACCAGGTCGCGCCGCCGTCCTGCGTGACGTTGGCGCCGCCGTCGTTGGTCTCGATGAAGATCTTCGGGTTGTCGGGATTGAACCAGACGACGTGGTCGTCGCCGTGGGGCGTGGGAATGGTCGTGAACGTCTTGCCGCCGTCGGTCGACTTGTGGAAGCCGAGCTCGGTGACGTACACCTCGTTCTCGTCTTTCGGGCTCGCGAAGACCTTGTTGAAGTAAAACGGCCGCGCGCGCAGCCTCTGGGTGTTGTTCACGAGCGTCCAGGTCGCGCCGCTGTCGGCCGTGCGATAGAGCCCGCCCTTCGCGCCGACAGCCTCGACCTGCGCGTAGACGACCTTCGGGTTCGACTGCGCGATGTCGACCCACACCTTGCCGATCAGATCGTCAGGAAAGCCGGCGCTGACGCGCGTCCACTTGTCGCCGCCGTCGATGGTCTTGTACACGCCGCCTTCGCTCGCCGGACCGCCGCTGATGATCGTCCACGGCTTGCGCTGCGCGCGCCATGCGCCCGCGTAGAGCTCGCTGGGATTCGACCAGTTGATGGCGACCGACACGACGCCGGTTTGGTCGTTGAGGAAGAGCACCTTTTCCCATGTCGCGCCGCCGTCCTTCGTGCGATAGACGCCGCGCTCGGGTCCCCAGCCGAACGGATTGCCCAGCGCCGCGACGTACGCGATGTCGGGATTCTTCGGATGGATCTTCAGCTGGCCGATCTGGCCGACGTCCTTCAGCCCGACCGCCTTCCACGTGCGCCCGGCATCCGTTGACTTGTACACACCGCGTCCGAGGATGACGTTGGAACGAATGGCCTCGCTGCCCGTCCCGACGTACACCACGTTCGGGTTCGAGTCGGAGACGTCGATGGCGCCAATCGATCCCGTCGGAATCTGGCCGTCCGTGACCGGCGTCCACGTGATGCCGTGGTTCTCGGTCTTGAAGACGCCGCCGCCGGTCGTGCCCATGTAGAACACGTTGGGCTGCGTGCGCACGCCGGCCGCGGCCGTCGATCGTCCGCCACGATGCGGCCCGACCGTTCGCCAGCGCAGATCCTGAAACATGTTCTGGTTGATCAGCGTGTTGGGATTCGCCTGCGCATGGAGCCGCGCGGCGATCTGCGAATCGGACGCGCGCTGCAGCGCGACGAGGGTCACGATACCGAGAATGAAATAGAGCGGCTTTCTCATAGGAGGACCTCATCGCAAGACGGCTGTAGCGCGGGGCTTTCAGCCCCGCGATCGCGGCACTGAAAGGGCCGCGCTACGTTTAAGAAGAGCGGTCGACGAGATCGATGCGCGAGCGACCATTATAGGGCGCGAGAACGCCCCCGGAGCTGACGACCTCGACCGAGAGTCGATCGCCGTCGACCTGAATCACGACAAAGTGGTACGGGTTGTCGGCGGGCGTCAGGCCCGGCTTGGCGAGATGCTCGACGGCCACGCGCTCGGACGCGGTGCTCTTGAGGTAACCACTGAGATCGGGCTCGCCTTTGTAGACGTAGACCGGGGCGCCGCCGCCGCCGGTCACGATCTGATCCAGGCGATAGCGCGCGTTGTCCTTGTCCGCGTAGCGCTCCACCCAGTGCTCGAACAGATGATCGTGGCCGGTGATCAGCAGCCGGACCCGATGCTTCCTGAACAGCGGCATGTAGTGATCGCGCAGCACCGTCGTCGCCGGCTCGATGTCGGGGAAGCCGTGCGGGCCCGACGAGTACACCGGATGGTGAAAGATGGCGATGATGTGCCGATAGCGGGCGCGATCGAGGTGCTCGAGCTGGTTGCGTGTCCACGCCAGTTGGGTGGGATCGCTCGCGATGTTGGAATCGAGCACGAGCGCGAACAGGTTTCCGTAGCCGAACGCATAGGTCGGATAGCCGTTCAACCGCCGCGGCGATCCCTCGGCCGGCATGAGACGCGACAGCGCGGTCAGCGTGTTGCGCAGGCCTGGCGCGCGCCCCGGATCGCCGACCGGCATGCCGGACACGTCGTGGTTGCCGGCGGCGGGCAGATACGGAATTCCCGCACCGCGCGTGAGCCGCTCGATGATCGGCGTGAAGCTCACGTTCCACATGGCGGCATTGGAGCCGCGCAGAACCGCGTCACCTGAATGCACGACGAAGCGGACGGGAAATGGCGTGGACGCCAGCGCCTGGACTTTCTGCAGCATGACGTCCATCAGCCGAGAGTGCTGCGCATGCACCACTTCGCCGTCGCCGGGGACACCAGGCTGACTGCCGCTGCGCGAGTCGCCGTACGCGAAGAACGAGAACTTCGTGATGCCGGCCGATGCGGCTTCCGCCGGCAGCGGCGTGGCTGGCGGATCGATGGGCTTGACGGCAACGGCAACCGTCGTCGCGGGCGTCTGCGTGAGGTTCTTGTAAAGGACGCCGCCCTTCATCACGAACACGACCCGGCGCAGCGCGGTGATGTCCTTCAGCGGATCGCCGTCCACGGCGATGAGATCAGCGGCCATGCCCTGGCGCGATCGTGCCGATCTGACTCTCCAGATCCAAGTGATTTCGCGTTGAGCGACGTCGCGCCGACAAGCGCGTCGGCCGCCGGCTGACCGGCGACCTGCACGCGGTAGATGATTTCCTCGGCGCTCCGCCCGTGCGCGCCGGCGCCGGCGTCGGTGCCCATGATCAGGTTCAGCCCATTCGTCTTCAGGGCTCGCTTGAACATCTCGAGCTTCATCGGGATGCCCTTTCGGTGAACTTGAAGCCCTCGTCGTCGAAGTTGCCGATGCCGAAGTAGCGATCGCTGATTCTCGAGATAGTTCTGCGACACGAGCCCGATGTTCGGCTCGAAGAAGATGCGGCGCTCGGCCATCAGCGTCAGCTCAGCGTCGGTCACCTGGCTGCCGTGGGTCACGGCCGTGCATCCTGCGAGCGCGGCCGCACGGACAGACGAGGGGCTGTGCGCGTGCACCCACGATCGCAGCCCGACCGCTTTGGCCTCTCCGCACGCCGCCTGGATCTGCTCATCGGTCATCGTCTGCGTCCCGCCCTCGCGGCTGCTCTTCGACGCGAACAGCTTCACGAGATCGGCGCCGTCGGCTTTGAGTTGCTGCACGAACGCACGGATCTCGTCCGGCGTGCCGGTGTTTTCGTTGATCGGACGGATCGACGTGAGCAGACGAGGACCCGGCACGACGCCGCGCGCTATCGCCGCGCGGACTTCCACGTCGAACGGCGAGCCGATGCTCTGCACCGTCGTGAAGCCGGCGGCCAGCGTCGTGTACGCGTTTTCGGCCTCGTACAGGTCGACTGCTGCCGGCGTCTCGCCGCGGGTCGACGCACGGCCATCGCGGCCGAAATGAGTATCGAGGTGTACGTGCGTGTCGATCAGGCCCGGAAGGATCGTCACGTCGCGCAGGTCGTAGGTCGCCGCGCCCCTGGGCTCGCTCGTCACGCTGACGATCTTGCCGTCGCGCACGACGACGGCGGCGTTCGGGATCGAGCGGCCGTTGCCGTCGAAGGCGGCGGCCGCGCGGATGGTGATCGTCGGCGCCTGGGCGCGAGTGGTCGAAGCGAGCAGCGCAAGGACCGCGAGGAGCGGGAAGAGGGCGAGGCCGGCGGACACAACACGGCGTGACAGCATTGGCGAAGTATACCGTTCGCCTCGCGAACGCAGGGCTTTAGCCCTGCGATTCCCGCCGCCTTATACTGTGCGCCCATGAACGCATCAACGAGTGATCACCGATCTGCGCGAGCTGCCGCGCGCACCTCGACGCGCCGACGGCGCGCAGCGGCTCGCGTGGGGGCCGGTGTGGCGCGACGCGCGCGAGTGGTTTCGCGGCAAGATCGGCGAGCTCGGGCTGCGCATCGACACCGATTCGGCCGGCAACAACTGGGTGACGCTGCCCGGCGCGTCGCCGAAAACCGTCATCGTCGGCAGCCATCTCGACTCGGTGCCCAACGGCGGCTGGCTCGACGGCTGCCTCGGCGTGATGGCGGCGCTCGAGGCGCTGCGCGCGCACGCCGGCAGCGACGCCGCCGGTGACGCTGAAGCTGGTCGACTGGGCGGATGAAGAAGGCGCGCGCTTCGGACGCAGCCTGCTCGGATCGTCGGCCGCGGCCGGCAGCCTCGAAGATCGATGACGTCCGCGAGCTGACCGATCGGCAGGGCACGCGGCTGGTCGACGCGCTGGCCGAGAACGGCGTCGCGCTCGATCGGATGCTCGACGCGCATCGCGAGCTGAAGGCCATCGACGCGCGCGCGTATCTCGAGCTGCACATCGAGCAGGGGCCGGTGCTCGAGTCGATGCAGAAGTCGACCGGCGTCGTGCTCGGCACGTTCGGCGTCGAGCGCCACATGCTGCGGTTCACCGGCCAGGCGGCGCATTCCGGATCGACGCCGATTCCGATGCGGCGCGACGCGTTTCTCGCCGCGGCGCAGACCGCGCTCGAGTGCCGCGAGATCGCGCTGCGTCACTCGAAGCCAGGCGCCGGCGTCGTGTGCACGGTCGGCATCGTCAACGTCGAGCCGAAGATCGTGACCGCGGTGCCGGGCGTCTGCGAGATCTCGCTCGATCAGCGCGCGCTCGATCCCGACGGTGCTCGCGGCGATGCTGCGCGATGCGCGCGATGCGGCCGGCGCGCGCCGCGCGCGAGAACAACGTCACCGTCGAGTGGCGCGAGCTGTGGCGCATCGAGCCGCGGCCGTTCGATCCGGCGCTCGCTGCGGCTGTGCGAGGAGGCGGTGCGCGAAGAAACCGGCGACGCGCCGCGGCTGCCGTCCGGCCCGCTGCACGACGCGGCCGAAATGGTGCCGCACATGCCGGTCGTGATGATGTTCGCGTATTCGTCGAACGGCCTGTCGCACTGCAAGGAAGAGGACACGCCGCAGGCACATCTCGAAACGACGATTCGCGCGTACCTGCGGCTGGTCGAGAAGACCGTCGCTCACGTCTCGTCGACGGCGTGACATTTCAGATTGCAGATTTCAGATTGATTTCAGATTCCCGATTGAAATCTGAACTCTGAAATCTGAATTCTGAACTGCCGCGATCACTTCACGCAGTCGCCGAGCCGCTTCGCCGAATACTTCATCGTCATGTCGCCGCGGCCGGTGGCCATCTTGACCGTGCCGGTGTAGGTGTCGCCGGCGTACACGAACTCGCCGGTCCCGGTCATCGGCGTCTCGCCTTCGCATTTCATCGACCAGGTGACCTTGTTGCCCTCGACCTTCTGATCGGTGACCTTGCAGTCCTGATTGCCGCGGCCGCGCCCGCGCCCGCTCTGCGGCACCAGCTTGTTGGGATCCTTCGCCTCCTCGGGCGTAATGCACTGGGTGCTGGTGAACGGCGGCATTCCCGGAGGCATGCCCGCCATCTCCATCTGCATCTGCACTTCCCAATTGCCGTCGCGGCGGGGGCCCTGGGCAAAGGCGGCGATGGACAGGGCGACGAGCACGGTGGCGACAACAGCGAATCGAACGGGCATCGGACCTCCTCGAAGAGAGTTGCCGCAATTATACGGGTCGCCCATCGCACACCTCCGTCCCCGCGGTTCCACACCTCCGTCTCCGCAGTTCCAAACCTCCGTCCCCGAACGTTCCAACCTCCGTCCCCAACCTCCCAAACCTCCGTCCCCCTCGGTACAAACCTCCATCCCCGGCGCCGGCATCACATGGCACAAATTCGCGTGTGGCACGTGTTTACGTGCTATGCTGCCCTTGTGGACACGCAGAACATTACGCTGAAGCTGCCGGCGAGCACGATTCGAAAAGCCAAAGTTGTGGCAGCCAGCCGAGGGGCCTCGATCAGCGCCCTGGTGACCGCGAAGATTGAAGAGTTGGTCGGCGAGGACGCCAAATATCTCGCCGCCCGACGACGGGCGCTGGAATGGCTGTCGCAAGGCTGGCATCTCGGCGGCGGCCGGTGACCGAGAGGGTCTTCCTGGACTCCGACGTCCTTCTCGCCGCGCACGATCTGGACGCGGGCGAGAAGCGCGCGATTGCCGAGCAGGTTCTACGGCAGCTGTGGGAAGACCGGACGGGCGTGCTCAGTGCGATCGTGTTACACGAGTTCTGCGCTGCGCTGATCGCGGGAGCGGCGTCGCCGGTGCCCCGCCGCGCCGCGCGCGAGCTGGTCGAAGCCTACAGCGTGTGGCCGATCGTCGCGCTCGATGCCGGCGACATTCTGGCGGCGTCCGAGATTGAAGAGCGCCACCGACTCCCCGGCCGCGACGCGATGATCGTGGCGGCCGCGCGCAAGGCGCGCGCGACGCTGCTGTTGTCAGAGCGGATTGTGCCGGTGCGTCACTTCACGGGGCTCGAGATCCGCAATCCGTTCGCGTGAATGATCGAGCGCGACGCTTCAGCCGAGCGATCGCGGCGCTCCACCCCACCGCGCACAAAACGCGCGGCGGGGGCCCCGGCCTAAAAGGGCCGCGCTACCTTGTCGTTTTCCGTTCCTGCCCTTCCCGCCCGTCCAACCTACCGCGATCCCGCCGTCGTCCGCGTCCCCGTCGATCCGATCTGCTTGAGCAGTTCCGCCACCGCGGTATCGAGCTGGCTGTCCTTTCCTGAGTAGCTTTCGCCAACGGGACGTTTCACCGGCACGTCCACCTGGCGCGGGTGCATTTCCATCGGCGTGCCGTCGCTCGCGAAGATCTTGACGCTCGGCATCCGCAGGTTCGACCCATCGACGAGCGTGACCCCGCCGGTGTAGATGATCCATCCAGCGGTCGGCTCGCCGACGACCTTCCCCAGCTTCAGCGTCCGGTAGCCTTCCGTGAAGTCCTCCGCGTCCGAGAGCGAGTGCTGATTCGTCACCAGAATCGTCGGCAACTCGAGCGCGCGCTGGCCGAGCAGCGTCCGCGACGAGACGCTCGGCAGACCCCGCGACCAGCATGTTGAAGTAGCCGCGCCGCGCGAACACATCGATCGCGTAGACGTTGACGAAGCCGCCGTTGTTGTTCCGGACGTCGACGACGACCCCTTGTTTCGCGTGGTTGTCGGCGTCGAGATCGAGGTGCAGCTGCGACAGCGAACCGGCCGACATGTCGAACATGTGCACGTACCCGAGCTTGCCGCCGCTCGCTTTCGCGACGTACTCGCGCTTCAGCTCGACCCAATGACGGTAGCGCAAACCCTTCTCTGTGGGCTGATCGATCGGCTTCACGACGACGTCGCGTGCGGGTCCGGTTGGGGACGCAGCGACCGACAGCCCGATCCGCTTGCCGATCGTGTGATCGAGGAGCTGATCGATGTTCGCCGGCGACGCCGTGGATTTGCCTTCGACCTGCTGGATGTAGTCGCCTTTCTTCAAGCCGGCGATCGCCGCGGGACCGAGCGGCAGGACGTCGGCGAGTCGCAGGCGTCCGTTCTGCTCGTACTCGACGCGGTCGAAATCGACAGCCAGTCGTCCGAGCGTTGTCTGCGTCCCCTGCGGCGGCGCCGAGATGCCCATGTGCGACGCGTTCAGCTCGCCGAGCATCAGCGAGATGACGCGCCGCATTTCATCGGGCGTCCGCGTGCCGGCCACGCGCGGCTCGTAGACCGTGCGCACCGCGTTCCAGTCGACGCCGTTCATCTTCTCGTCGAAGAACTGATCGCGCAGGTAGGTCCACGCCTGATCGAAGGCTTCGATCTTGTCGCGTGAGAAGTCCACGTCGAGCTCCGCCGACACCGCGATGGCCTTCGGCTCCCGCCGCTCGAGCGTCACGTTGAACACGCGCCCGCGATCGAGGTAGTAGACCTCCTTGCTGTCGGGCGTGAAATGCGCGCTGCGCTTGGCGCCGGGCGTCGAGCTGAGCTGACGCGCGACGGCCGGCTCGCGCGACATCTCGTCGAGCGAAAACACGAACAGGTTCTGCTGGCCCGCTGCCAACGCGGTGATCAGCAGCCACTTGCCGTCGGGACTGATTTCCTGCCGCCCCGCGTCGACGCCGACCGGCAGCACAGTCGCCCGACGCCGGATGTCGTCGAAGACGATCTCGACAGCCTTGGCCGGGCCCGACGCTCGTCCTTCGACAGGCTCAGGACGAGCGGAACTTGTCGCGGCCGGCGTCGTTGGCGATGGTGTCACTGGCTGCGGCGTCTTCGGCTGTTCGTCGCGGAACAGATCGCGGAACTGATCCTCACGGAATTTCGGCGTGCGCGGAATCAGGTCGACGCGGATCACGTTCCCCGGTTCCGTGCGCTGCGCAGTCGTGAAGGTGAGGTAGGTGCCGTCCGGACTCCACGACACTGACCCCGAGGATGTATTCGCCAGGAACGTCGCCTGGCGCGCCTCGCCGCCGGCAACCGGCACGATGTTGATGTTCTGAAACGTCTTCGCGCCAGCCGAGACAAACGCGATGTACTTGGAATCCGGCGACCACTCGAAATCGCGCGGGTCGGCGAACGGCGGGGTGTCGAAGAGTCCCGTGGCGACAAGGCGCTCCGTTTTCGTCACCGGATCGATGACCCGCAGCTCGCGCGAATTCCGCTCGAAGGCAACCAGTTTGCCGTCGGGCGAGAAGCGCGGCATATTGTCGCGGCCGGCGCCGGACGTCAGCTGCGTTTCCTTGCCGCTGCCGAATTCGTACAAGAACAGGTGGTTGGTGCCGTCGCGATGCGAGATGTAGGCGATCCGTCGGCTGTCCGGCGCCCACGTCAACTCCGATTCCTCGCCGGCCGTCGCCGTCACCCGCACGGCGTCGCCTCCGTCTTTGGCCGACGCAGAGAAAATCTCGCCGCGTACCGTGAACGCGGCCTTTTTCCCATCGGGCGAAATCGCCAGCTCCTGAATCTGATCGGTGAACGTGCGGTGCTCGACGGCGGCCGAGGCAGGCGCACCGCGCAGCGCGACCGTCAGCTCGCGCGGCGATCCGCCGGCCGTGTCGACCGTCCAGATGCCGAAGTCGCGCTCGAACGCGATCGTCTTGCCGTCTTTCGAAATCGAGGGCCACAGCACGCGCCCGTCTTTGAAACTGGTCAGGGCTTTCGCGCCATCGCCAGACGCCGACGCGCTCCAGAGGTTCTGCGCGCCGCTTCGATCCGACATGAAGTACAGCGTCTTGCCGTCGGCGCTCCACATCGGCCACGCGTCCTTGGCGCCGCCTTTGGTGATCGGCTGGTACGACGGCGTCGCGGCATCCTTCACGATCCAGATCTCGCTCTCGTCGAGATGGCTATGTCCCTTGCGCCACCATTGCGACCCCGCGTTCGCGCGCGCGGTGATTGCAATCGCGCCGCCAGTGGGCGCCGGCGCCGCGAAGTACTCGGTCGTGTAGCGATCCGCGGCCACCGGCATCGGCGTGCCGCCTGCGGCCGCGACACGGTACACATCGGCCAACCCTGAGATTTCGTGGCTCGTCGAGGAGAAGTAGATCGAGGTCCCGTCGGCCGACCACGCCGTCACGAGCTCCGCCGCATCGTCGAACGTCAGCCGTGTGAGCTCGCCGTTCGCGAGCGACACCACGTAGATATCGCCGTTGCCCGTACGCGACGAGGTGAAGGCCAACCGGCGGCCGTCGGGCGCGAACAGCGGCCGCGACTCGGTCGCCGGATGCGACACCAGCAGCCGCGCATCACCGCCACGGGCAGGCACCTCCCAGATGTCGCCGCCGCTGACGAACGCAATCGTCGACCCGTCAGGCGAGATGCCCGGTTCGGCCAGCGACGGCAATGGAGCGATCGCGTTGCGCGGGGCCTGCGCTTTCGCAGGGCTAAAGCCCTGCGCCACAACGATCATGACGACCAACAGCTTCTTCATCGTAATAATCCTGAATCTGAACTCAATCTGAACTCTGAAATCTGAATTCTGAAATGCCGTTATCGCTGATCCGTGCTTTTCTTGTAGAAGATCGACACGTCCCGCTTGCCCTTGTCGAGATATGGGACGCCGGTCACCATCCAGTTTGGCTTCGGCGCATCCTTCAGGAAGTAGTCGAAGTACTCGGCCATGTGCACCGTCCAGTGCTTCTGGTTTTCGCGCTGGCGCAGGCCGTGCTTCTCACCGTTGTACACGAACATGTACGCTTCCTTGCCGAGACGACGCATCGCCGTGAAGAACTGGATGCCCTGCTGCCAGGGCACCGCATCGTCCTCGTCGTTCGCCATCGTGAGGTATGGCGTCTGGATCTTCTCGATCCAGAAGAGCGGCGAGTTCTCCATGTAGATCAACGGGTTTTCCCAGGGCGGCACGCCGATGCGGCTCTGTGTTTTCTCGTACTGGAAGGCGCGCGACATGCCGGTGCCCCACCGGATCCCGCCGTAGCCGCCGAACATGTCGCCGACCGACGCGCCCGCTTCCACCGCGCGGAAGATGTTGGTCTTCGTGATCATGTACGAAATCTGATAGCCGCCCCAGCTATGCCCTTGGATGCCGACGCGCGCCGGGTCGACGAATCCCATCGACAGCACTTGCTGCACCGCCGGCAGCACGCACTTGAGCGCGCTCTGCCCTGGATAGCCGAGGTCGTACACGATGTCGGGCTGCAGGATGATGTAGCCGTTGCTCGCGTAGCGTGTGACGTTGATGCTGCTGCCGCCGGGCGCGGGCGGCACGTAGCGATGCAGGTTCTGTGAGAGCTGCTCGTAGATGTAGACGAGCATCGGATACTTCTTCGACGGATCGAAGTGTTCCGGCTTGGTCAGAATCGCACGGAGCCGTTTGCCGTCGGCGTTGACGTACTCGATCAGCTCGGAGCGGCCCCAGTTGTATTGCGCCTGCTGCGGGTTCGCGTCGCTGATCTTCTTCATGTCGGTGAACGAGCCGCTCGACGTCCACAGATCCGGGAACTCCTCGAATCGCGAAGTTGTGAACACGTACACGTCCGCGTCGCGCGCCTTGATCGGCACGCCGACGGCCTTGTCCATCGTCACGAGCTTGACGGGCTCGGCCCTGCTGCCGACGGTCACCCGGTAGATCCCGGAGGCCTTGGTGCGCTCGTCGACGGCCGACAACAGAATCGGACGCGTCGTGGGAACGACGGGATCGTCGGCCTGACGCTGACGCAGCCCGCCTTCTTCGGGCTCGGTTGATTGCGGCTGCTCCGATCGCGCATAGCGGAACACGATCTGCTGCGCGCGGCCGATCCCGTTGGTCAGCATACGGCCGCCACCGCCGTCAGGCTTCACCTCCCAGATGTCGTACCGGTCGTACAGCAGCACCGACTTGTCGCCGTCGGTCCACCCCGCCGAACCGTACGGCGATGGATGCTCAGGCCGATCGTCGGTTTCGCTCTGGAACTTCACGCCCAGCTTGGCAGTGAGGTTCACCTTCTGCCGATCGCTGGTGCGGACGACATACCAGTTGTCGTCTTTTTCTTCGAAGTAGAGCACGTAGCTGCCGCCGGGAGACATCGACGCCGGGAAGTTCGCCTTCTCGAGAATCTGCTCGCGCGTTCCATCCGCGAGCCCAACCAGGTAGACATCGTCGTAGCTGCCATCCCAGGAGATCAGCTGGCGATACGGCACGTCGGAAATGCCGAGCGCTCGTGAATCGCTGTCGCCGGTGCGGACGTCCGGCATGTCCGGAGACGCGAGCTGCGTGAAGTGCTTGTCGGCGAGCGTGATCATCGCGCGGAAATTCCGGCGGCGGGCCTCGTCGGCCCGGACCTTCTGCATCGGCTGAATTTCGGGATCCTTGTAGTGCCAGATGTCGACCTTGATCAGATCCGAGGCGTCGTCCGGCTCCGCGCGCGGCGGCGGCGCGGTGCCGAAGAAGAGGCGCGCGCCGTCTTTGGAGAACTCGAGGCGGCCGAATTCGCTGACGCTCATCGGTCCCGCCTCCGCTCGCTCGGTCGGCGGGCGAGCTTCGGCGGGCAAGCCCGCGGGTCCTGCCCGTGAGTCCGCGGGGATGGTCAACTCGACCGCCGAGGTCGCCGCCATCGTCGCGTGATACAGCTTGAAGCGCGGCGCCTTCGCCGCATGGTCGTCGCGATTGCTGACGAACGCCAGTTGAGTCGCCTTGCCGTCGAACGCAAAGCCTTTGTAGGTGCCTGGTCCGGTCAGCAGCGTTTTCGTGGAACCGTCGGTGATCTTCCTGACGAACGCGCCGTCGTTGGCGGGCGTCTTCGACGAAACCGAGTAGGCAATCGCGCTGCCGTCGCGGCTCACGGCGTACTCGGCCACTTCGGCGATCGTCTGCTGTGCGCCGGTGGAGAGGTCGCGAACGATCAGGTCTGTCCCAACTTCGCGTTTCTTCGCGGCCGGCGCATCGCTCGGCTGAAGCCCTCGCGCTCCATCCGAGGCGCCCCGTTGCGCTCCATTCGTCGGTTCAGGCGGCATGGTCAGGTAAGCGACGACCTTCACGGGATCTTCCGGCAGGCGGAAACTCTTGACGCGCTCGGCGAGCGTGGTGACGCGGCCGTTCGAGAGATCGACGATGCCGACGCCGGCCTTCGGCATCTCTTCCGGTTTCTTTTTCGCCTTGCGCGCCTTGTCGACGTCGGCCTTCAGCGGCGCCTTGGCGAATATGACGAGTTTGCCGTCAGGAGTGATGATGGGATCGCGGCCGCGCGGGGCGCGATATTCGGCGTTGGTTCTCAGATTGCGGACGACCAGCTCGCCGTCGCCCTCTTGCGGCACGAGCGCGTACGCGACCCACGTGCCGTCCCGCGACACTTTCGTGCCCTGGATCGACTTCCACGAGTCGTACACGTCATGGGTGATCGGCTTTTTCTGCTGGCCGAAGATGCCGACGTCTGCCAGGCAAAGCAGCATGGCGACGACGATCGGCGTCCAGAAACGGCGTGGCGTCCGCATGTCGATCCTCCCCAATCTGAACTCTGAAATCTGAAATCTGAACTGTCAGAGCTTGGTTTCGAGCACGGCGTTCGCGAGTTTTACCCGGTAGGCCTCGAGCTTCTCGCGCAAGTCGGGCCGCGACGTCGCGAGAATGGCGACCGCCAGCAGTCCGGCGTTCGCGGCGCCCGACGGGCCGATGGCCACCGTCGCGACCGGAATGCCTTTCGGCATCTGGGCCGTCGACAGCAGCGAATCGAGTCCGTTGAGCGCGCTTTGCATCGGCACGCCGATCACCGGCAGCACCGTGTGCGCCGCCACGACGCCGGCCAGATGCGCGGCGCCGCCGGCGCCCGCGATGATGACCAGCATGCCGCGGCGCGCGGCGTTCGACGCGTACTCGGCGGTCAACAACGGCGTGCGATGCGCGGAGAGCACGCGGCTTTCGTGCGAAATCCCGAATTCGGTCAGGATGTCGGAGGCCTGGCGCATCGCCTCCCAATCCGACTTGCTGCCCATCAGAATGCCCACGAGTGGCTGAGATTCGGTCACGCGAGGTATTTCACCACAACGGATCTGCCACGAAAACACGAAATCACGAAATCCAGTTGGTTTGGTTTCGTGTTTTCGTGGTTTCGTGGCTGATAAGAGGTGCCGCGGGTAGAATCGCGGCATGACATGTGGTGTATCGCTGCTTGTCCTGCTCGTCGCGACGCCAGCTCTGGCGCAAGCGCCGGCCTCCGCTCCCTCGCCGGCGCCGAAGAAGATCGAGGTCACCTACACCCAGTTCACGCTGCCCAACGGGTTGCGCGTGATCCTGCACGAAGATCACAGCGTCCCCATCGTCACCGTGAACACGTGGTTCCACGTCGGCTCGGCGCGCGAGAAGGTCGGCCGCACGGGGTTCGCGCACCTGTTCGAGCACTTGATGTTCATGGGGTCGGGACACGTGAAACCCGGTGAGTTCGACCAGTGGCTCGAAGCCTCCGGCGGCGAGAACAACGCGTCGACGGGCAACGATCGGACGAATTACTACATCAACCTTCCGTCGAACGCGCTCGAGCTCGCGCTGTTCCTCGAGTCCGATCGTATGGGCTACCTGCTCGACACGATGACGCCGAAGACCGTCGACGCACAGCGCGACGTGGTGAAGAACGAGCGGCGTCAGCGCTACGAGAACAGCCCGTACGGGCTGGCGCAGCCGACGCTCAGCGAGATGCTATATCCGGAGGGCCATCCCTATCACTGGCCGGTCATCGGCTACATGGAGGATCTCACCGCGGCGAGCCACGAGGACGTCGTCGAGTTCTTCAAGAAGTACTACGCGCCCGTCAACGCCAGCCTCGTCGTCGCGGGTGACATCGACCCCGCGAAGACGAAAACGCTCGTCGAGAAATGGTTCGGCGACGTGAAGCGCGCCGCGCCGGCGGAGCCGATGACCATCCCTGGCGTCGCGCTGACGTCGGTGCAGAAGAAGACGCTGACCGATCGTGTCCAGCTCCCGCGGCTGTACCTCGCGTGGCTGACACCGCGTCATTTCGAGCCCGGCGACGCCGCGCTGGACGTCCTGGCCGACGTGCTCGCCGGTGGCATGAACGCGAGGCTGTACAAGCGCCTCGTGTACGACATGCAGATCGCTCAGGACGTGAGCGCGTTTCAAGCTTCGTCCGCCCTCTCGTCGTCGTTCCAGATCGTTGCCACGGCGCGGCCGGGCCATACGGTCGCCGAGCTGCAGAAGGTGATCGACGAAGAACTGCAGAAGCTGCACAACGAGAATCCCACGGCACGCGAGATCGAACGATCGGTGAACAAGATCGAAGCGTCCTTCTACGATCGGATGGAGCGGCTGGGCGGCTTCGGCGGAAAAGCCGATCAGATCAACGGATACTTCACCGAAACCGGCGACCCCGACTGGTTCAACGAGGACCTCAATCGCTATCGCGCGCTGTCGCCGTCGGACATCCGCGCCGCGGCCGCGGCGTATCTGCCGCTCGACCGGCGCGTGGAACTGGTTGTCGAACCGGAGAAGAAGCCGTAAGAGGACCTCGTAGGGGCGAACCCATGTGTCCGCCCCGGGGCCGACACGCGGGTCGGCCCCTACGAAAGAGACCGACATGACAAAACGCCATTTCGTGTTTTCGTGTTTTCGTGGCTGCTTCTTCGTGCTTCTGGCTGCGACACTCACCGCGCAGCAACCCCCTGACCGCTCGCGCCCGCCCGAACCCGGCCCCGCGCCGACGCTTCGGCTGCCCGACATTCAGAAGAAGCAACTGAGCAACGGGCTGCCCGTCTGGGTTGTCGAGGTCCACGAAGTGCCGGTCGTGCAGATCAACCTCGTCGTCTTTGGCGGCAGCGCGAACGAGACCGGCAAAAGGTTCGGCGCCGCGAGCCTCACCGCCGCGATGCTCGACCAAGGCGCGGGGTCGCGCTCGGCGCTCGAGATCGCCGACGCGATCGATTACCTGGGCGCCGATCTGTCGGCCTCCAGCGGATTCGATTCCTCGGCCGTCCGTCTCCACTCGCCTGTCGCGCGCATGGCGGATGCGTTGCCGATCATGGCCGACGTCGCGCTGCGCCCGACCTTTCCGAAAGACGAGCTCGAGCGCCAGCGCCAGGAACGCCTCACCAGCCTGCTGCAGGGCCGCGACGATCCGGCCACGATTTCGGCGGTCACCTTCGCGCGCGTGCTCTTTGGCCCGGAACACCGCTACGGCGTGCCGACCTTCGGCACGGCCGAGACGATCAAGGCGTTCACGGTTGACGACCTCAAGACGTTCTACGCGTCGATCTTCCGCCCCGACAACGCCGCGCTCCTCGTCGTCGGCGACGTGACCGCCGATCGCGTCGTGCCGATGCTCGAGTCGAGCTTCGGCGCCTGGAAGGCACCGGCAGGAACGAAGCCGGTGCAGACGCTGCCGCCGGTGGATCAGCACGCGGCGCGGCAGATCTATCTCGTCGACAAACCCGGTGCGGCCCAGTCGCAGATCCGAATCGGCTGGATCGGCGTCCCGCGATCGACGCCGGACTTCTTCCCGCTGCGCGTGCTCAATACGGTGCTCGGCGAGTCGTTCACGTCGCGGTTGAACAACAACCTGCGCGAGGTGCACGGCTACACCTACGGCGCGAGCTCCACGTTCGATATGCGCGCCGCCGCGGGGCCGTTTTACGCAGTCGCCGGCGTGCAGACGGACAAAACGGCCGAAGCGCTGACGGAGTTCTTCAACGAGCTGAACGCGATCCTGAAGCCGGTGCCGGCCGAGGAGCTGACGCGGGCCAAGAATTACATCGCGCTCCGCTATCCCGGCGGCTTCGAAACGACCGGCGACATCTCACGCCGGCTCGAAGACGCGCTCGTCTACCGCCTGCCCGCCGACTATTTTTCAACCTACGTGCAGAAAATCCAGGCCGTCACCGCCGCCGACGTGGAGCGCGTCGCACAGAAATACATCGCGCCCGGCAAATTCGCGGTGGTCGTCGTCGGTGATCAGAAGGTCATCGAGCCCAAGATCCAGGCACTGAACCTCGGACCGATCAAGAAACTGTCCGTTGACGATGTGTTTGGACCGAAACCGTGAGTCGCGTGGGATTTCAGAGTTCAGATTTCAGAGTTCAGATTGATTGCAGATTTCGGGATGTGGTGATTGGAGACACGCCGAATCCGGAATCCACAAATCTGAAATCAATCTGAACTCTGAAATCTGAAATCTGAAATCTCAGCGCGCGCCCGCGATCAGAAACAAGCGCGACAGCTCCTGATTGATGTAGTACGCGTACACGTTTGGATCTTCCGCAATCGTGACGCCGCCGATATACAGCGCCCCCGGCACGTCGGTCGGCGCGATCGTCCGCAGCAATTCACGCTGACCATCTCGCAGAGGAACCCGTTCCACGCGCGTCGGCAGCAATCCGTTGCTGACAATGATTGATTGCCCGTCCTTGTGCCACCCGATGATCGCATCGTCGGGCTTCAGGGCAGGGACAGCGGTCGGCTCGCCGCCGGCAACCGGATACAGCTCGAAGACGGCCTGAATCGACGCCGAGCTTGCACCCGATCGGGCGCCCGAGCCGCCGCGGCGCACGAGGACCGTCGCGCCGTCAGGCGACACGGCGCCGGTGTGCGTGTCGTCCGGAGTTACGGGCTTGGGCGGCCCGCCGCTCGCGTCCTGGACGTAGCAGCGCTGCGGACGACTCGCTTCGGCGCCGCACACGAGCAGCCGCGACCCGTCGGCGAACCATCGCGCTGAACTGAACTGGACGACAGGACCCGGATCGAGCTGGCGCGGCTGGCCGGCGCCTGTCGGGTACAACATCAGATGCGCGGGCTTGGCGAACATGTTCGCCACCGCCCACTTGCCGTCGGGCGACAGATCGAGCGCCTGGCCTTCGCCGAGTCGTACCACCGGCGACCCGTCGCTTCCTCGCAGGCACACCGCGTAGTTGTTGCCGACGACGCCGCTCTGTTCAGTGAACAGGAGCTGCCGGCCGTCGGACGACAGCCGGATCGCCTGGGAGAAATCGAGCCATGACAGGTTGACTTCGCTCGACGCTCCCGGCGGGCGCGCCAGCATGACGAACCCGACGTCCTCGCGCGCCGCGAGCCAGCGGCCGTCCTGCGACACGTCGTAGACCGTCAAGCCGCCGGCGCTCTGCAGCGCCTGGCGAATGCCGCCGGTCAGCGTCACCGCGAAGATCTTGAACTGCGCGTAGCTCTGGCCGGCGGAGAACAGCACTTCGCTGCCGTCGCGGGACCACGCCAGGCCCTCGAGCCCCCAGTACCCGTCGGACAGCGTGGCTTTCTTGCCGGCGCGATCGACGACCGCGATGCCGCCGCGATCGTCGTATCGCACCGGATGCTCGAAAAACGCGACGCGATCCCCCGATGGCGACACGCGGGGATCGCTCAGGTACCCCGATGACTCCTGCAGCACCGTTCCGATCGGGTATTCGAGACGGTCGCGCCCGTTGACCTCGCGGATGACGGCGAGGTTCTCGCCGTCGGGCGCCCAATCGGCCTCGCGCACGTTCTCGAGAATCTCGCGCGGCGCGCCGCCGCCGAGCGGGACGCGCGCCAGGGTGCCGAGGAACAGCCGATGCGCGACGAATCGCGCGCCGGTCAGGATCGCCAGCTCGTTTTTCGACGAGACCGAGAGCAGCTGCGTTTGACGGAGCCCGAGTTTGCGCGGCTCCGGATAGTCCGACGCCAGCGAATACACCTCCACGTCGGTGCCCTTCAGCGCCGCGCTGAAGATGATGGTCTTGCCGTCGGGCGCGAAGAGCGCGCGGAAGATCGTTTGCTGCTGATAGGTCAGCGGCGTGAACGACACCTCGGGCCGGCCGGCGAATGACGCGCGGCCGCCGAGGAACGCGGCCACGCCAATCGCGGCCGCAACCGCCGTCATCAGCGCCATCCCGATCCAGCGCCGGCGGGCCGGCGCCTCGGTCACGACGGACACGACCGGGGCCGACGCCGAGGCCGGCGCGCCGGTCAGCGCGTCGAGCGCAAACGCGACGTCGCTCGCGCTTTGAAACCGCTCCGCCGGGTTCTTCTCGAGGCAATGGTCGATCACCCGCCGAAGCGCGGGTGGAATGCCGGCCGCGACGTCTGCGGGAATCTCCGGCGGATCCTCGCGGAGAATCGCGAGCATCATTTCGGGCGACGTCGGCCGGCGAAACGCCCGCTGCCCCGAAACGAGCTCGTACATCAGGATGCCGAACGAGAACAAATCCGATCGGTGATCGCCCGGCTCGCCGCGCACCTGCTCGGGGGACATGTAGCCGGCGGTCCCGAGCACGGTGCCCGGATCGGTCTGGCGCTCGAAAGTTGGCGCGTCGGTTGCGTCGGCGCTCGATGGCGGAACCATCTGGCGCGCGAGGCCGAAATCGAGAATCTTGACCCGGCCGTCGGTCGTGACGAACACGTTGCCCGGCTTTAGATCGCGATGGATGATGCCGCGGTCGTGCGCCGCCGCGAGCCCGCGTGCGATCTGCACCCGTACTCGACGGCCTTCCGCACCGGCAGGCCGACGTATGGCTTATGGCTGACGGCTGATGGCTTATGGTCGATCGCTGCTGACTTGCCATCGCGTGAGCCATCAGCCATCAGCCATGAGCCATGACGGAGCTTTTCCGACAACGTTTCGCCTTCGAGCAACTCCATCACGGCGTAGACAACGCCGGTCTCATTGCCGTAATCGAAAATCGACAGGATGTTCGGATGCGCGAGCGCGGCCACCGCTTTCGCCTCGCGCTCGAATCGCAGTAGCGCCGACGTGCTGTCGGTGAGGCGCGACGGCAGCACCTTGATCGCGACATCACGATCGAGCTTCGTATCGCGCGCGCGATAGACCTCGCCCATCCCGCCGGCGCCGAGCGAGCTCACGATCTCGTACGGCCCGAGTTTGGTGCCGGCGGTCAGCATGGCCGCGTGCGAGTCGAGGGGCCGGCGCCGATGGCGCCGAGGATCTCGTATGGACCGAGGCGAGTTCCAGGCGTCAGGTTCATCGGCCGGCAGCCTGTTTGCCCGCGAACTCCGCAAACCAGTTCTGAATCAGCACGAACCGCGGCGCGGCGCTCTTCTGCGGCGGCGTGCTGCGCCGGCGCATGAGGAACGTCTTGCCGTCAGGCGTCACGTCGAAACCACCCGCGAGCGCGTCGGCGTCCAGTTCGAACAGACCGGTCGGCTGACCGATGGTCACGCGGCTGCCGTCGGCACGAACGGCGGCCGCCATCAGCCGGCCGCCTTCCGGATCCTTTCCCGATCCGGCGAAGAACAGCTCGCCGGTCCCGCGAGCCCACTTCAACGCTTCGTCGTTTCGCATCAACGCCCGTCCGCCATCGGCCATGACTTGCCACGTGCCTTCGGCGGTCGGATAGCGCGTCAGGAGCAGATCGGCCCGGCCGGCCCTGATCTCGACGTACGCGAGCAGGCTGCCGTCCGGCGACAGCGAGAAATCGCGCACATCGGGTTCCGGATCGGTGGTGAACACGCGCTGCCCATCGGGTCTGCCAGGCACGCCGCCCGCCTCGAGCGGCACGTGCCGCAGACGGTACACGCCGCGCGCGTCGACGACGTACAACAAGTCGCGCCCGTCGGGCGACACGACGGCGCGATGGGCCGCCACGAGCGGTTGGCGCTTGCCCGACCCATCGGCAGCAGCCGCAACCAGGTGAGACCCTGCAGTCAGTCCTCGGGCATACTCGCTGTAGATCACGCGATCGCCTGACGGAAACCAGGCAGGATGCGCGTAGTCCTGGTCGTCGAACGTCAGCCGCGCGCCGGTGGGGCCCTCGGTATCCTGGATCCACACGTGCTGCTGCCCAGCGGCCGACCGCGTCATCGCCACGCGGCGGCCGTCGGGGGACAGCGCCGGGCTCGCCATTGCCGGCGCCGCCGCACCCATCGGTCTGGCGCCCGAGCCGTCGCGGTTCACCGCCACGAGCTCGAACGACTCCCCTTCCGTCTCCGACCCGGTGCGCACGAGCAGCGTCCCGTCGTTCGCGACGCTGACGCTGGCCGCATTGGACGCGACGAGAAACGCCTGCTTGATGTCGAGCGGCCCGCGGCCGAACGGCAGCGACCAGAGTCCTGGGTTCACCCCGCTTCTGACGAACAACAGGTGTCCGGTCGGCGCATACCAGAAGCCCGTGACCGCCATCGGCGGCAGCAGCGTCTCGCGCTTCGCGCCGTCGAACGTCTCGATCGTGTATTCGTTGTTCTGGCGGTGCGTGGCGAACACAACGCGGCCGTCAGGCAGCGCAGCAAGACCATGAAAGTCGACTTCCTTCTGCGGATCGATCGCCAGCCAGAGTTGTGGCGTGCCGCCGCGGGCGTCTACGCGGTACAGGCCGCCGCGCCATACCGCCACCACCAGCTCGTCGCCGATCCACATGATCCCGAGCGCGTCATGGCTTTCGGGAATCTCGCAGATCACGAGCGGGCGACCGCCGCTTGCCGGTACCGTCCGGATCTTCCCGTCCGCAGCCGTCGCAAACACCGTGGCGCTGTCCGGCGACCATCCGACGATGTCGATTTCCACGCCCATCGTGCCGAGATCGCGCGGATCGCTTGCGGCCAGGTCTCGCACGAAAAGGCGATCGCCGGAGACGTAGGCGATGCGTGAGCCGTCGGGGGACAGACGCGCCAGGTTTGTGTTGAGCGCCAGATCGAGTTTTCGCAGCGGGGCGACCGCCGCTGGTTTCAAGCGCCACGCGGCGGCGCCGGCCGCGACAGCGGCGAGCAGACCGACCGCCGCGGCGACGGCGAGCGTCCGCGGCCGGCGCGCCGGCGTGACCACGCCGGCAGGTGCGGCCGGCTCCTCGGCATCCAGTTCGATTCGCGCATCGCCGATGTCGCGCAGGCGCTGCCTGGGATCGCGCTGCAGGCATCGCGCGAGCAGCCGTCTGATGCGAGGAGGGGTGCCGCCGGGCAGCGCGTCGAGCGGCGGCGCATCGCGCATCACGGCGGCGAGCGTTTCGGTGACCGTCTCGGCGGCAAAAACAGCGCGGCCGGTCAACATCTCGAACAGCACGCAGCCGAACGCCCAGATGTCGGCGCGCTTGTCGACCGCCTTCCCCTTCGCCTGCTCCGGCGCCATGTACGCCGCGGTGCCGAGCACGACGCCCGCGCCGGTCATCTGCGCGGGACTCGTCATCGTTGGCGATTCGAACCCACCTGCCCCGCCGGCCCTACCTGCTCCACCGGCCTCTTCGATCGCCTTCGCCAGCCCGAAGTCGAGCATCTTAACCGTCGCCATCGCCGCTGACCTTGATGTTGGCGGGCTTCAGATCGCGGTGCACGATGCCGTGCTCGTGCGCGGCTTCGAGCGCGTCGACGATCTGCCGCGCGATGGGCAGCGCCTCGTCGACGGGGATGGCGCCGCGTGCGATCCGCTGCGCCAGATCCTCACCCTCGACGAGCTCCATCACGATGGAGGGCGGTCGGACTTTCCAGACCGTAGACGTGTGCGATGTGCGGATGATTCAGCGAGGCCAGGGTTCTCGCTTCGCGCTCGAAGCGGGCGAGGCGATCGGCATCGGCGGCGAACGAGTCGGGCAGGATCTTGATCGCGACGTCGCGTCCCAGCTTCGTATCGCGCGCGCGATAGACCTCGCCCATCCCGCCCGCGCCGATGGCGCCGACGATTTCATAAGAGCCGAGGCGGTGGCCCGATGGCAATGTCATCCGACCGCTCTACTTCTGATGTGTCCTTCTTCGGCCGGCCGCGCAATACGTAACGTCAGGGCCGCTATCTCTTCAACGTCGCGAGCCAGTTGACGATGACGGTCACGGGCGGCGTCGTCGTGTCGCCGACCGGAAGGTTGAGCAGGAACCGGCCGTCAGGCGCAGGCGCCCAATTCACGATGCCCAGGCGCAGGGCATCGAGTGTAAACAGGCGCTCGGGCGCTCCAATGCGCAATTCGGACCCGTCCGGCGAGACGCGGGCGCTCCACATCGCGCCGCTGGTGTCCTTGTAGAACAGTTCGCGGCCGTCCCTAGCCCATTTCGGCTGTTGCCCGCTGTCGCTCGACACGCGCCACTTGCCGCCGGTTTCGGGAAATCGCGTGACGTACACCTCGGCGCGGCCGGTTTCGTTGGAGGTGTAGGTCAGCCAACGCCCGTCCGGCGAGATGCGCGGCGCGTTCTCGTTGAACCGCGTTTGGAAGAGCGGCGTCAACTTTCGCGAGGCGACTTCGATCTTCCAGATATCCACACCAGTCTCGGGCGTGACCGAAAAGCCGACGATGAAGGCGCCGTCCGGGGACCAATCCGCCGGATACGACTGACTCGGCGAGACGAACAGGCGCTCCGCCGCGCCGCTCCCGTCCGCGTTTCTCACGTAGAGATTCGGAGGGGAATCGATGGCGGCTGCAAAAGCGATCCGCTTCCGATCCGGCGACCACACGGGACTCAACGACTCGTCGCCGGACGTGAGACGCGTCGAGACGCCCCGTTCGGCATCGATCAGCCAGATCGAGGGCGGCTCGCGTCGATCCTTTTCGTCCATCCTCGAGACGGCGATCTGGCTGCCGTCAGGCGAGATCGCAAGACCCTCCGTCACGATCGGCGCCCCAAGCGTGCCGACACTCTGGCCGCGCCGATCCATCCACGTCAGCTGACTGACGACCCGCGTCGATTCGCGATACGCGAGCGTCGTGTCGGTGACCGAAAACGTTGCGTAGCCGGGGCCGCCGACCTCGATGCCGTCGGCGAGACGGATCGGCTCGCCGTCTGTCTTCAACTGCCGGGCGTCGAACCGCTGTGCGACGAGCGACTGCTTCTGCGTGTAGAACAGATGTCCGCCGGCGTAGCGCGGCATCGTGTTGTCGACCATCGACGACCACCCCACGAGCCGCGCGCGGTCCTTCGACTCGAGCGTGCCGACATACAGTCCGCTGTTGGCGGCGGCGATTTGCTCGTACAGATAGTGACGGCCGTCGGGCAGGAGCTGCGGCCAGAAATGGCCCGATTCACGCTGCGCCGGATCGAGCGTCGTGACCGCGGCCAGGCCCCCGCCGGATGCCAGCACGCGGCTGAGCGGCCCTTCGATGCCGCTCGCGAACAGAATGACGTCACCGTTGGTCCACGATCCGCCGCCGCCGCCGGCCGAATCGGCGATGACCTGCACCTCGGATGCGCCCCCAATGGCCACCTTCTTGAGTTTTCGATCCGCGAAGAACGCCACCGACCGGCTGTCGGGCGACCAGAACGGAAGCGCCGCCCCTTCGGTACCGGGAATCTGCTGCAGCGAGAGCGAATCGAGACGTCGAATCCACAGCGACGCGCGGCTCCCCCGCTCGAATGCGATGAACGCGAGCTGACGGCCATCCGGAGACAGCTCGATCTGGCTGGTCGACATGCGCGGCGGCGCCGCGACTGAAAAACGGATCGGTTGGGAAGGCGGCGGTGTGCGCGTGCCGCGCAGCGCGATGACGGCGAGCGCCATCGTCGTCGCGGCCAGCACCGCCGTCGTGCCCATCAGCAGCCACGGCCGCGACTGCGGCGGTGCGGCGGCCGCTGCCGTGTCCGGCGCGTCCGCCAGCCATTGCAGCTGCAGCGCGATATCGTGCGCGCTCTGGATCCGGTCGGCGCGATCCTTCATCAGGCAGGCGCGCAGCAGCCGATCGAGCGCGATCGGCGTCGTCGGCTGCAGCGACGACACGGAGGGCGGCTGGCGATCCAGAATCGACGCGATCAGGCTCGCCTGCGTCTTGCCCTCGAACGCCCGGCGGCCGGCGAGCATTTCGTAGAGCAGGGCGCCGAACGCGAAGATGTCCGTGCGCGCATCCGCCTCCTCCCCCTCGAGTTGTTCGGGCGCCATGTATTGGAACGTCCCGAGAATCGATCCGTGCGCCGTCAGTTCCGCGGGGGTCGTGGCCAGCGCCGTCAGCGCCGCCGCCTGCTCCGCGACCGGGCGGATTTTCGCCAGCCCGAAATCGAGGAGCTTGGCCCCTGATTTGGTCAGGATGATGTTGGCCGGTTTCAGATCGCGATGGACGACGCCGACGGCGTGGGCCTTGGCGAGCGCATCCGCGATCTGGATGCCGACCCGAACCGCCTGCTCGAGCGGCAGCGGGCCTTTCTCGAGCCGCGCGGCGAGCGTGTCGCCTTCCAGATATTCGAGAACGAGATACTCGGTGTCGCGCTCGCGCCCGAGGTCGTAGAGGGCGCAGATATGCGGATGGTTCAGCGCGGATACGGTCCGCGCCTCGCGCTCGAATCGCTCCTTGAGTCCGGGATCATCGGCCACGCTCGCGCCGAGAACCTTGATGGCCACCGTCCGATCGAGCCGCGTGTCCACGGCGCGATAGACCTCGCCCATGCCGCCCGCTCCGAGCGGCGACTTGATCTCGTAGGGGCCGAGCCGCGCGCCAGGTGCAAGCGCCATCGAACCGCACCGATCCTATATCGCAGGCCGATTGATGCAGCGTGTCAGGGACACGCCGTCAGCAGCTGACACAGCGATGGTTGTTCTTCGCGCCAGAGGAAGCCACCAACTGCAAATGGTGCCCGAGTCCCCGTCGGCTGACAACCTTTACTTCCGACTACAGGATTCTCGCCATCTCAGACGCCGAGCGACCGCGTGCTACCATTCCGACCCTTACCGCATGACGCTGGGACCGGGCGTACGATTGGGCGCGTACGAGCATCGTGGCGCCGATCGGCGCCGGCGGCATGGGCGAAGTGTATCGGGCTCGGGACCTCAAGCTCGGACGCGACGTCGCCCTCAAGATCCTGCCCGCCGGCCTGGCGCACGATCGCGATCGGGCCACGCGCTTCACTCGCGAGGCGCAGATCCTCGCGGCGCTGAATCATCCACACATCGGCGCGATCTATGGCCTGGAGGAGGCCGGACCGATCGGCGATCACGGCGTCCTGCAGTTCCTGCTGCTCGAGCTCGTCGACGGAGAGACGCTCGCCGCGCGGATCGCCAAGGTGCGCGTCAAGGGAAGCGGCCTGCCCCTCGACCAGGCGCTGACCATCGCGCGCCAGATTGCCGATGCGGTCGGGACGGCTCACGACAAAGGGGTCATTCACAGGGACCTGAAGCCGGACAACGTCATGCTGCGGCCCGACGGCATCGTCAAGGTGCTCGACTTCGGCCTGGCGAAGCTGACCGAACCGGGCGTCCCCGACGGCCTGACCGACGTCGGAACCATCGATCGTGGGGCGACCGTTCCGGGCACCGTGATGGGCACGGCCCGCTACATGTCGCCCGAGCAGGCACGCGGCGAGGAGGTCGACGCGCGCAGCGACATCTTCAGCCTCGGCATCATCCTCTACGAGATGGTGGTTGGACGGTCGCCATTCTCGGGGACGAGCGGACTCGACGCGATCAGCGGGATTCTGAAGAGCGAACCGCCGCCGCTTCGAGAAGGCGCGCCTCACGCGCCGGCGGAGCTGCAACGCATCGTCAACAAGGCGCTGCGAAAGGACCGCGACGAACGCTACCAGTCGATGAAAGAGCTGTCGCTCGATCTCAAGAGCCAGCAGCAGGAGCTCGAATTCGAAGCCAAGATCAAGCAGGTCGGAGGTGCGGGCAGCGCAGCACGGCGGCCGGGCGGCCGGCGGCTCGGCTGGGTTGCGGCGGCAGTCGGCGCGATCGCGCTGGCGATCGCCGGAGTCGGCGTCTGGTTCAGAGGCGGCAGCGGCCCGATTGAGTCCGTGGCGGTGCTGCCGCTGGTCAACGCGACGAACGATCCCTCCATGGAGTACCTCTCGGATGGCATCACGGAGAGCTTGATCAACAGCCTGTCCCGGCTGCCTCGAGTCAAAGTGATGTCGCGCAACTCGGTGTTCCGGTTGAAGGGGCGGGATGCCGACGCGCGAGAGATCGGACGCACGCTCGACGTCAGAGGCGTGCTGACCGGACGCCTGGCGAAACGCGGCGAGACCCTCGCCGTCAGCCTGGAGCTCACCGACGCCGCCGACAACACCCAGATCTGGGGACAGCAATACAACGGACAGCTCGCTGAAGTGTTCACGCTCCAGGAATCGATGGCGCGGGACATCACGGACAAGATGCGCGTGAAGCTGACGGGGGCGGAGCTGCAGCAACTGGCGAAACGGCCGACCGAAAGCATCAAGGCGTTCGAGTACTGACATGCAGAGCCGCGCGTTTGCGTACCGGCGCACGCGCGAGGACCTGCTCAAGGCCGTGGAGTTCTGTGAGAAGGCGATCGCCGAAGACGGCGACTACGCGCTCGCGTACGCAGGGCTTGCGGACGCGTACGCATCGCTCGGTATCCGCGCCTACATTCCGCCAATCGAAGGACGCCGCCAGGCGGAGACGGCCGCGAGGAAGGCGCTTGCACTCGACGATCGTCTGGCGGAGGCGCACGTCGCACTGGCCACGGTGTACGTGTTGTTCACTCCGTACGACTTCCCGCTGGTCGAGCGCGAGCTCCAGCGCGCCATGACACTGAATCCGAGCCTGCCCGCCGCCCACAACTACCGCGCCCTCGCGCACAACCGTCAGAGTCAATTCGACGCCGCCGCGGTGGAAGCCGCGAAAGCGCGGGAGCTCGACCCGCTCTCGCCAATCTTCGCGCGCGCCTCCTCGTTGTCGTTTCTGCTCAAGCGCGATTACGCGCGAGCCCTCGACATCCTGCACCGCGCCGACGACCTCGGGCCGCAGTTCATCATCCCGATCGAGATCGGCGTCTACATCCAGAGCGGTGCGTTCGACGAAGCGCTCGCGGGCCTCGAGCGGGCGAAGCGCGACCGGCCGGACGATCCGATGCTGCTGTTCCAGACTGGATTGGTGTATGCCGCGCAGGGCAAGCGCCAACAGGCACTCGACGTCATCCGCGATCTCGAAGCGCGATCCGGCGAATCGCTGAGCCAGGCGCATTGGATCGCCAAGATCTACGCCAGCCTTGCACGAGAAGGAATTGGCGTTCTCGTGGCTCGATCGCGGCCTCGCCGTCAGGTCGATTGGAGATTTCTACAGGGACGAGCCGGTTTGGGATCCGATTCGCACCGATCCCAGATTCGCGGATCTCGAGCGCCGCATGGGCAATGCGCCGTAGCGCGACTCTGAATCAGCGCCGCTTCAGCTCGTCGGCCCAGTTCACGATCACCAGCACGTCGGGTGAGGCGTCCGGTGCCGCGTTCACGACCAGCGCGAAGCGTCCGTCTGGCGCGACGGAATAATCCGAGAAGATTGACGTGTTGTGGGTGAACAATTGACGCGGCCCGCCGTGGGCGAACGACGCACCCGTCTGCACGTCAACGGCCATCATCGTACCGGGGCCGAGGAAGAACAGTTCCCTGCCGGCCGGCGACCACACCGGCGAGTTGCCCCAGCCGCTCGAAATCTGCCGCTTGCCACCCGGCCCTGGAAAGGGCCGCACGTAGACCTCGATCGGGCCGGAGTCGTTGGACTGATAGGCGATCCATCGGCCGTCGGGCGAGAACCGTGCGTTGCCGTCGGCAGCGCCGGCGTCGACGCGAAGAGAGCCAACGGTCTGAAGGTACAGCTGCGGTTTCCGAACGCCGGCGAGCGGCAGCGTCCAGAACTCGGTGCGACCCTGGTCGTTGAGCTGACCGAAGATCAGCGTGCCGCCATCGGGGCTGACGTCGAAGGGCAATTGCGTGCGCGGCGACTCGCTGAGCCGTTCGGAGACGCCTGTACCGTCGGCGGCGGCCCAATAGAGATTGCGCACTCCCACCGACGTCTCTGCGCGCGCGTACACGATGCGGCGGCCGTCCGGGGTCCACACCGGATTGGTATTGCGTCCGCCGAATGTGACTCGGCTCTGAACCTTGGTGTCGATGTCGTACAGCCAGATGTCCGAGGTGGCGTCGGTCGCGGCAATCTGCAGCGCGACACGTCGGCCACTTGGAGACACCCGTTGATTGATAATCGCCTGCGGCTTGTCGAACAGCGGCTGCCGCTGGCCGTCGCGCGCTATCCACGCCACCAACCGGTCGGTTCCTGCATTGCCCGACATGTAGGCTAGCGATCCATTGTCGGCCACGCCGTACACGCCGGAGCCGCCCGGGTTCAGCGTCACGCCTTCGAGGACGGGAACAGGCGCGCCCGTCGTCGTCAGATTCTTCCAATCCATCGCGACGGTCCACAACGAACCGCTGCGGCCAAACAGGAGATCGCCTGTTGCCAACCAGCGAGGGCTCGTGCCGTCGAGGACGCTGCGGGCCTGACCGGATTTCGTCGCGTAGGCGCCGATACGCGCCGTCTCGAGCGCCCCCGACCAGACCGTGAAGAGCAGCGCGCTTCCGTCGGGCCGCCACGACGGCCAGCGCAGCGCGGTCGCACCCGGGAACAGCTTCGCGGATACGGCCACGGTCGGCTCTCCACCAGCGGCCGGAACCCGCATCAAATCGGGTGAGCTGTCGGCCGCGAAGACAATCGTGTCGTCCACGCCCCATGCCGCTCCGCGACGGAACCCTTCGGTCCGGACGAGCGTCGATGGCGGACCGCCCTCGATCGGTACCTTGTTGATCGCGTTCGCTGTAAAGAAACCGATCCACTTCCCGTCAGGCGAGAAAAATGGAAACTCGCCGCCTTCGGTTCCCCGGATCGGAGCGGCTTCGTGCTGATCGATTCGCCGGCGGTACAGTTGTGTCAGGTCGCGCCGGGTTGCCGGGAAGACAACCGTCGATCCATCGGGCGAAAACGCCACGCCCGTACCCGATGACGCGCTGTCAGCCGGCAGCGCGATCGACAATCGGATAACGGCCGGCGACGCCTGCGGTTTCATCCAGAGCCAGGCCGCGAACGCCGCCAGCGCGAAAGCGATCGCCCAGGCGATCGGCTCGCGGATTCGCGACCGCGCGCGTGGCGCCGCCGCGGCATCGTCGTGTCCGCCTCCATCGCGGACCCAGCGCAGCGCCTCGAGCAGATCGCTCGCCGTCTGCCATCGATCGTTCGGGCTCTTCGCGAGACAGCGGCGGATCACGCGATCCAGGCCGCGGGTTCGCGGATCCGAGGCGAGCGGGAGCGGCTCGTCGCGCAGAATCGCGGAGATCAGGCTCGCCCGGCTCCTGGCCTCGAAGGCCTTGCGGCCGGTCACCATTTCGTAGACCACCGCCCCGAACGCGAAGATGTCGCTGCGCGCGTCCGCGTCCTCGCCCTCGAGCTGTTCGGGCGCCATGTACTGAAAGGTGCCGAGAATCGCGCCGGCCGCCGTCAGCTCGGCCGGTGTCGTCGGCATGGCGGTCAACCCGCCGGCGGCGGCCGGCCCGGCGCGCTTCGCCAGGCCGAAGTCGAGCAGCTTCGCTTGCGGCGCGCTCGTCGAACCCGCACCGGATGTCGTCAACATCACGTTGCCCGGCTTCACGTCGCGATGCACGATGCCCGCGCGATGCGCCTGCTCGAGCGCCGACGCGATTTCCATCGCGTAGCGCAGCGTGTCGTCGAGCTTCAGCGGGCCGCGCTCCAGCCGCGCCGCCAGCGTCTCGCCTTCGACGAACGCCATGACGATGAAGTCGAGGCCGCCGTCGTGGCCGACATCGTAGACCGCGCAGATGTTCGGATGATCGAGGGCCGAGATGCTGCGCGCTTCGCGGTCGAAGCGCTCGCGGAATTGCACATCGGCGGCGAGCGCGGCCGGCAGCACCTTGATCGCCACCGTCCGATCCAGCCGCGTATCGCGCGCGCGATAGACCTCACCCATGCCGCCGGCGCCGAGCGCGCTGACGATCTCGTACGGGCCGAGCCGAGTACCCATCGTCAGCGCCATGGCATCACTGCGCCGGAATTCCAATGCGACGGATCAGATCGTCGAACCTCGGGTCGCCGTGCAGCTTCTCGAAATCGGGATCGACCTTGAGCCACGGCAGAAATGTATTGTGGGCCGCGAACCCCTCTTCCAGCCACCGGAAGGCCGGATCGCGATCGCCCAGAGCCGCATAGACGACGGCGACGAGAAAGGCGTTTTGTCCCTTCTGCGTCCGGCTTTCCATCTTCCGCACGATGGCGCGCGCGTCGGCGATGCGGCCGGCGTGCGCATAACTGACAGCAAGGAAGGCCTCACCCAGCGGGTCTCCGGACTCGACCATCTTGCGGCTCAAGTCGACGGCGAGATCTGCCCGGCCGGCGAATCGATGCACACGAGCGAGGTCGAGCTGCGCCAACGTCGAATCGGTCCCCTTGGCCATGGCGTCGTTGAGCGCGGCCATCGCTTCGTCATACCGCCGCGCGTTGGTCAGGACGAATCCGAGGCTCGTCACCATCTCGGCCGACAGCGGATCGAGCGCCGCGGCCTGCTTGATCTCCGCAACGGCGTCGTCATGGCGTCCGCGCGTGCTCAGCGACTCACCGTACCACTGGTGGATGTACGCGATTGAGGGATCCAGCGACAGCGCCCGCTCGTATTCGCGCCCGGCGACGGCCCAGTCCCACCGGTAATACAGATTGAGCCAGCCGAGCGCGGCGTGCGCGTCGGCCGACTGGCTGTCGAAGGCCACCGCCTGATTGGCTGCGGCCATCGCCTTGGGATAGGCGTCGTCCGACGGGAGGTAGCCCCAGTAGGCCTGCCACAGATAGACGTACGCCAGGCCGGCGTGGGCGCGCGCATACGACGCATCCCGCGCGATCGCCTGATTGAAGAAGTCCGTCGCCGCCGAAAATCCCGCGCGCGTGCGCTTGCTCGTTTCGTGACGGCCCTTGAGGTACAGCTGATAGGCCACCGCGTCCTTCGGCGCGCCAGCCGTGAGGTTCCGCTCGTCGTCGCTCGTCAGATGGAGCCGCAGCTTGTCGGCAATCGCTTTCGAGATGTCGGCCTGCAGCGCCAGCACATCGGCCAGCGGCCGATCGAACTGGTCGCCCCACAGTTGCGCCACGCCGGCCACGTCGATGAGCTCAGCTTGGACCGTGAGGCGATCGCCGCGCTGAGTCACCCGGCCGGTGACAACCGCGCGAGCGTTGAGCGCCGTGCCAGCCTCACGCGGATCGATGGTTGCGTTCCGGTACTTCGCGGCAAGCGTGCGCGGCACGACGCGAAGCCCTTTGACCTGCGTCAGGCTGTTGGTGAGCGTCTCTGCGAGACCGTCGCTGAGGTAGTCCGCGTCCGCGGTGCCGCCCGCGTTGACGAACGGCAGGACCGCAATGGAATCGATCGGCCCTGCATACGACCCCGACCGGATCCAGCGCCACCCCAGCGCACTTGCGACCGCCAGCATCACCGCGACGCGGCTGGCAATCGCCAACACGCGACGCCTCGACTCGCTCGCCGGTCGCGCAGTCGGAGCAGCCGCCGCGCCCACGACCTGTGCGCGCTTCACCCGCTCGAGATCGGCGCGAAGATCGCTGACGCGTTGATAACGACGCTCCGGCTCCTTCTCGAGGGCCCGAGCGATCACGGTGTCGAACCCGATCGGGCACTCAGGGTTGACGGCGCGTGCCGCAACGGGCTGCTTGTTCAGCAGTTCATCCGTGATCACGGCAGCCGTTCGACCGGAGAATGCCGGCCGGCCGGTCGCCATCTCGTACAGGACGACGCCGAACGAGAAGATGTCGCTTCGCGCATCCGTGTCTTCGCCCCGCGCCTGTTCCGGCGACATGTACGCGATCGTGCCCATCGTCGTCCCGGGGTTGGTGAGGACGCGCTCGGCCATCCGCGTCGGCTGCAGGGACGCGTCGTTCTCCGGCCGCCGATCCGCGACCATCTTCGCGAGCCAAAATCGAGCACCTTGGCCTGCTCCCGCCTCGTGACGAAGATGTTGTGCGGCTTGAGATCGCGATGGACGACGTTGGCGTCGTGCGCCGCTTCGAGCGCGTCGGCGATCTGACCCGCGAGGTCGAGCAAGATGTCCGGCGCCAGCGGACCCGACTTCAGACGTTCGGCAAGAGATTCACCGTCCAGATACTCCATCACGATGAAGTCGACGGTGTGATCGGGGTCCAGTTGCTGTTCGCCGAGGTCGTGCAGCACGCAGATATGGGGATGTGACAGCGCCGCAATCGCCTTGGCTTCGCGCGCGAAGCGTTGCCGCAGATCGGGATCGGCTGACGGCAGAATTTTGATGGCGACGATGCGGTCGAGGCGCGTGTCGCGCGCTTTGTAGACTTCGCCCATTCCGCCGGCGCCGAGCGCGCTGACGATTTCGTACGGCCCGAGGCGAGTACCGCTCGCGAGCGACATGATCTGGTTGCGACGAACGCCAGCAGATTCTGCCACACGTATGCTGCACGCAGCGACAAGCGTGCCGGGGTTCATGGACTTCGACATCACCTACGACATCACCGTGAGACCCGGCCGACAGAAGCGCGCCCTGGCGGTAGGCCCCGGCTGACGTCGGTTGTCATTGCGCGCGCGGGGTCACGCGGCCCGCCGGCGGACACACCTGCCACCGCACGATCGCTTCGCAGCCCGGGCCGGGTGTCGTTCCGATCGTGAAGACTTCGCTTCGATGTGCGTCGAGCGCGTCGTTGTAGCGCACCACGCGATTGCCGGAGCCGCGGTGTGGCGTCGCGATGACCCGCTCGCCGGTGACCCAGGCGACATCGAAGGCGGTCCAGTAGTCCGTCTCGACATAACGAACGCCCCGCTGAACGAGCGCCTCCGCGAGCTGGTTCAAGTCGCGTGGCGGAGGACCACTCGCGTACTCCCGAACGAGGCGCACGTTGCCCGCAAGATTGAATGCCGTCATCAACAGGATCACGGCGGCAGTCATGCCTCGCAGCGCGGGCCGTCGCCATGCGAATGCCACGAGACCGCACAGCGCGAGCAGACTCAAGAGCAGGTAGCGCACCACCATGCGGTCGCCCGGATACGGACTCAGCACGATGAACGCCGCCGCCTGCCCCGCGCCAACCAGAACCAGGTAGGCCGACATGCCGTTCAGCTCTCGGCGCTCGAGCGGCTGCCAGCGCCAACAGGTGACCACCAGCACGATCAGCCAGACGATCACGGCGACGTACACCACACCGTGACCAATGGTGAGCGAGCTGATGATGTTGTAGTCGCTCAGCCGGCGCGCCCCTCCTCCGATCAGCGTCGGCACCTGCTGCGTGAAGAAATCGGCGAGCTTGGTCCAGCCCGGGCGAAGCCAGAGAGGGCCGGACCCGCCGTACGACGTTGACCAGTGAGCGAGCACCCGCAAGGCGATCACCACGCCGGCGAAGCTCATCGCCGTCGTCAGGTGCGCGCGGATCTTGCGGACCAGCGTCCCCTGTGCGGCATCCATCAGCACGAGCGCGATCCACGCGATCAGCGAGAACTCGCGGTTCAGGAACGCCACTCCGAGAAGGATGCCAAGGGCGATCGGCTGCTGGCGCAGGAAGAACGCCGCCAGCACGAACACGAACGGTTCGATGTTGCCGCCCTGATGCTCGACGAGCCTGGTGCTGATCACCGCGCTCGGTATCGCAAACGGCAGAATGGCCAGGGCCGTACCCCACGGCCCCAGACCGGGTTCCCTTCGCAGGCCGCGCCAGAGCATCAGCACCACGGCGAGGTTCATGAGGAACAACGGCAGCTTGAGCGTCGTGATCGATGCGCCCAGCAGGGCGAACAAGGGGGCGCACAACCAGACGCTCACAGCGAGGAGGTAGCGCTGCCCGTACATGAACATCGGGAAGCTGCGACCAGCCTCGAGATCCCTGGCCATCAAGCCGAAGACGGCCTGGTCGGCATCGAAATGCGCGTAGGTGCGGACCGGCACCCAGCTCCGCACGCACACGAGAACGATCAGCAGAACGAACAGAGCGCCGGAAATCGCGGCCGCGCGACGATCGTCGCTTATTTCGCCAATGGGTCGGGCCTCATCTGGAAGTGCATCACCTTGCTCGTCGTGCCTTTGCCCGTCTCCATGTGGAAAGGCGTGCGCGTGCTGATCGTGGCGTAGACGCCGCGGCCCTTCCACCCCGCCTTCGCATCGTCGATGCGGCCATCGAGCCACTTGGTGTAAAAGCCGGTCGGGTACGGCACGCGGAGCACGATCCACTTGCCGTCTTTGAGGACGAGCAGCCCTTCGGACGCATTGCCGGTGTCGATCGGCACGTTCGTGCCGAGCCCCAGCGTGTCGTGCCAGTCGACCCACGTGTAGTAGCTCGCCTCGGCGCTGCCGGGATCGCTGACGCCTTTGAGCTGCGGCAGCGGTTCGGGATACAGCGTCCATCCCTCGGGGCAATGCTGACCGGTCGCTTTCGGCCCGTTGAGCGGCCCTTTGCACTTGCGGCGATCGAAGCTCGCCATGTGCCCGCTCGCGAGCGCCGTCCAGTAGACGCCGTTGCGATCGACGTCGCCGCCGCGCGGCGAGTATCCGGGCATCGGCGGTTCGTAGGTTTCCGCGAGCGCGGTCTCCGGCGGATTCGATCCTGGATTCAACCGCACTACTGATCCGGGAAAGCCGAGGACGCTGCCCCAGATCGATCCGTCGGGCGCGGGCGCCACCGCGTAGAACGCGCTGCCCAGGCGTTTGTCTTTCGCCGGATCGAGCGGCTGGTTGGGCTCGACGTGCGCGTCGCGCTTGCCGTTGCCGTTGGTGTCGAGGACGAGCGCGGTCCATCCCTGCGACTTCACCTCGTCTTTCGTTTCGTCGAACATCTTCGTGTTCAGCCAGCCGACCACCTGTCCGCCGCCGCTCGTCCACAATGTGTTGTTGGCGTCCATGGCGAACATCAAATGGTGAGTGCCGAAGCAGGTGCTGATGTGGGTGAGCTCCTTGGTCTTCGGATCGTAGACGGCCAGATGGCGGCCGGCATTGGCGATCGGATGGAGCTTCGCCGACGGATGGGTCGATCCTTCCTTGCAGAAATCCGGATTCGCCGCCGGGCGCACGGCTGACGTGAGCCACACGCGACCCTTCTCGTCGAGCATCGGGTTGTGCACGTTGTTCTTGCTGGTCCAGATCACTTCATCGCCGAAATACGGCGACGGCTGCGGCATCGCGGGGTTCGTGGGCGGTGTATTCGGATCCCGGACGGTGAGCTTCACCTGGCTGGTCGTGTGGCGGACCGGATCGAGCACCGGCAGATAGTCGGCGCTGAGCTCGAGCGCCCCGTAAATCAGACCGTAGGCGTTGAGCGTCGGATTGCGCCGATCGGTGGACACTTCGTCGTGCAAGTAGGCCTTCGGATCCGCCCAGTCCCACTGCGTGATGACGACGTTGCGCTCGAGTCCCTGCGGACGCGGCGGCGCGGGCGGCACTTCGCCGCCGGCGATGCGGTCCGTCCAGTCGGCAAACATCGCGTAGACGCGATCCTTACCCATGTTGTTCACGCCGCCCGCCATCTGCGCGCCGGCCTGACCCGACTGAATGCGGCGCTCCCAGGCCTCGGCCGAGTTGTGAAACGTGCCGAGCCCTTTCGGCATCTCGCGTGTCCCTTTGGTGCCGAGTTGGTGACAGGCGGTACATCCGCCCGACTTCAGCATGCGAAGGAATTCCGGCTGCGTCTTCAAGTTGGGCGAGATGCCGTTGCCACCGGGGGCGTTTCCGGGAAATTCACTCTTCTCAGGGATGCGGATCAAGGAGAACCAGTAGCCGGCCGGGTAGTACTCGGCCGCGGCGCGCGCGTTCGGCGCAATGACGGCCGTGAGATTCATCGTCTTGCCGGGCGCGCTCGGCACTTTGGGCGAGTCGACGAGGCCGTAGCCTCGGACCCACACGCTGTAGTTGGCCTTCGGGAGATCGGGGATCAGATAACGTCCGTTTGCGTCGGTGACGACGATCTTGACGAACTTCGTCGGCAGATCCGAGGTTTCGGCGATGACCCAGACGCCGCCCTCAGGGCCAATCGAGCTGGTGACGACGCCGCCGATGTCGTCGGCGTCGACGCGAACGCCTTCGCCGGCCGGCTGGCCTGCGTTCGTCGGCGCCTGAAAAGCGAGCCACAGCGCGATGCCGATCGCTACAGCAGTCGAATAGACGTGGGCTCTTTTCATGATCGACTCCTCACTAAATGCGATTCACGCCATACCGCGCCGAGGAGGCCGACGATCTCATACGATCCGAGGCGCGAGCTGATCGGCAGAGGCATGGGCCGTGGTCGTGCCTGGATTATAGAGGGCCTTGCCACCTTCCAAAATGCGTTCGCGGCCGTTCGCCGCCGTTCGTGCTGCTAAGTAGTCAGGCTCATTGTGCGAGTTTCCTGAACCCTTCCCAGACCGCCCGCTGGCCGGTCAGGAAGTCTTGGAACACGCGCTCGCCGCGAATGCGATTCAACGCCGAGTCGTTCTCGAACACCGGATAACACGGATACCCATCGTCGGCCGCCTGCTGCAGCCACTTGACGGCGTCCGCCGGCCGCCCGGCTATCGCGAACGCGCGACCGATCGTGAACGCGGTGTGATGGAAGTGGCCGAATCCGCGTCCATTCTCCTGCGCTTTCTGCACGAGCTGCCCCAGACCGGCGAGATCGCCCGCATCGGCGGCCAGCAGCGCCGAAAGGGCCGTGTTCCCGCCGCCTATGTCTTTCGGGTTCGCCTGCAGGTAACTCTCGATCGTCGCCCGCGCCTCGTCCTTGCGGCCGAGATGAAAGAGCGAGTCCGCCAACTGGAAGGCCCGAAGCGGCGGCTGGAAATCAGCCGGCGTCCCCTTGAAGATCTCGGCCGCCTGGGAATAGTTCCCCCCATAGAGAGCCACGACACCTTGTCTGAACTGAGCAAGGGTATTCGCTGGATTGAGACGGATCGCTTCGTCGATCTCCCGTTTCGCTTCGTCAAGCAGGCCGACGTGGATATAGACGAGTCCGAGTTGATGATGCGCCTCGTCTGAATTCGGATTGAGCGCAATCGCCCGGCGGTACGCCGCGATCGCGCGCTCATGAGGGAAATGGTTCCACGGCTGCCATAACAACAATCCGCGCGCCATGTGGGCCGTGTCGAGCTCGGGATCGAGGGCGAGCGCGCGTTCGATCTCGACGAAAGCGCGCTCCTGCACGGCGCGGTCTCCAGGGGCGACGTAGAACAGACGCTGACCGTAGGCGCGGGCGAGCTCGGCGTGCGCCGCTGCGAACGTGGGATCGGCGGCGATCGCGCGTTCGAAAAAGTCGATCGCCTGCGCGATCTCCTCCGGGCTTTCCCGCCCGGCGTGAAATCGGCCGCGCAAATAGAGATCGTACGCCTGCGAATCTGCCGGGGGCGTCGAGGATAGACGTCGTCGCTCTTGCGGCGCGACATTGCTCCGGATGGCGGCGCCAATGGCGGATGCGATGTCGCCCTCGATCGCGGGGACGTCGACGAGCGCGCGGTCGTAGCGCTCCGACCAGATGGTTCGCCCGGCGACGGGATCGAGCAGCCGCGCCGTGACCCGCACGCGATCGCTCTCCCGCACGACGCTGCCCTCGACCAGGGCCTGGACACCGAGCCGCCGCGCAATCTCGTCGACGGCGCGCCCGCTCCGTTTGTGCTGCAGGACGGCCGTGCGCGCGGTTACGGACAGGTTCGGCAGCTTCGACAGCCGGGTAATCAACTCCTCGGTCAGGCCATCGGCGAGGTAGTTCTGCGAGGCGTCGCCAGACAAATTCTCCAGCGGCAGCACGGCCAGCGATCGAATTTCGTCGGCGGAGACCGGACTCGACGACCGGCGCCATCCGCTGCGCGCAATGACGGCGACGCCGACGGCTGCGGCGACGAGGACGATTGCCGCCGCGGCGGCGAACCAGCGGCGGGTCGGATTCACTCGCACGATCGGATTGAGGGGCGATGCGGAACGGACGACGCCTAGCGCGGCACGCAGCTGCGCGCCATCGCTATAGCGACGGCCGGGCTCTTTCTCGAGACACTGGTGGACGACCGCCGCCAGGCCCGGCCCGATATGCTCAGGAAGAGACGGCGGCGGGTCGCGCAGGATGGACGATGTCACGTCGACGCCGCTGGAACCTCGAAACGGCCGGCGGCCGGACGCCATCTCGTACAGCAAGACACCCAGGGACCACACGTCGCTGCGCGGGTCGGCGCTTTCGCCGCGCAGCGCTTCCGGCGCCATGTACGGCAGCGTTCCGGCGATGACACCCGGCGAGTCGAGGCTCGCCACCGAGCGCGTCGCATCCTCTAACTCGCCGCCCCATCGCGCCGCCAGGCCGAAGTCGAGCACCTTGACGCGGCCGTCCGCCGTCACCGCCACGTTCGCGCCTTTCAGGTCGCGATGGACGATCCCGCGCTCGTGCGCGTGGGCGAGCGCGTCCGCGATCTGTTCGCCGTATAGGAGCGCTTGATCCCCGGGTAGGCCGTCCTTGCCGATCAACTCGGCGAGCGGACGGCCCGAGACCAGCTCCATCGCGACATACAGTCGACCGTCCGATTCGTCGACGTCGTGGACAGTGCAGATGGAGGGATGATTCAACGACGCCGCGAGCCGGGCCTCACGCACGAGGCGGGCGCGGGCTATCGGATTGGCGAGCGCACCAATCGGAAGTACTTTGAGCGCCACGTCGCGATTGAGTTTCGTGTCGCGCGCACGATAGACCTCACCCATGCCTCCCGCGCCGACGAGGCCGACGATCTCATACGATCCCAAGCGCGAGCCGATCGTCAGAGGCATTTTGGCCGTGGTCGAGCCTGGATTATAGAGGGCCTCGCCGCTTCCGGGTGCGTTCGCCGCCGTTCGTGCTGCTAACGGAAACCTTCCGGCTCCTCCTCCTGGACCCGCTCGTGCGCATGAAGCTGACGTCGTTCCGCGATCGCGACCGCGTGCATCTTCGCGACTTGATTGACGTGGGTCTGGTCGACCCGACCTGGTTGGAGCGATTGCCGGAGGCGCTGCGGTCGCGTCTCGGGGAGCTGCTGGCGCATCCCGACGGCTAGGAGCCTACCCGCTGAGCGAGTAGCGACAGGCGGATCGGCCACGAAGACGCGAACGCACGAAACCCCAACCAGTCTTCGTGTCTTCACGGCTTCGTGGCAGCCCGCACGACCGGCGCGATCGAGCTACTCGAGACGCGTGAGCTTCGTCCGCGTCTCGGCCCCTGTCTGGCCGGCCGCCGGCTTCGTGGTCAGCCACAGCGTGCTGCCTTCGATCTTGAATTCCCGACCCTGGGGTGTGCCCTGCATCGCGCCTTCGTTCTTCGCAACGAGCGGCTTGGTGGTCACGACGTTCCCTTGGATCGTGTACGTCCCGGAATTCGCAGTGACCGGACCCCAATGATCGTACAAAGCGATCTTGTCCGCGTCGCTCAACGGCGTCTGTCCGCGCCCCCGGCCGCGTCCCTGACCTTGCGCAATGACCGTACGCGGCTTGTCGGCGTTGATGGTCACGATGCTGTAATGGCCGCGGGTGAAGATATAGAAGCCCGGTTGCGGAGTCGCGTTGGTGCCCGGGTTCGCGCCGCCGATCACCTGGACTTCGGCCACCTTCCAGACACCTTCCACTGGAGACTTCGCTTGCGCGTACAGCTGGACGCTGGCAGCGAGCGACATGGCGAAGGCGAGCACGAGCGTGCGAAGAATCATGCGAGCTCCTTGTTGTGACGAGGGACGATGGGACGGAACGGATGAGGTAGCGTCATTACAGTCGACGCGATGACTGGCGTCAAGGTCATAAATCGAGAGGCCCCCAGCATTAGCCATTTGCCATCAGCCATCAGCCATAGGCCATGTACAATCCGCCCCGTAAAGGAGCGGCCCATGCCATCCATCCGGCCCACTCGGCTCATCGTTATCGCCGCGCTGTTGAGCGCGCCCGTGTTGATCGCGCAGGTGCCGAGCGCCTCGGATCCACCGCGCTACGCCCAGCCGCCGAAGGCGATCGTGGACGTGTTCGATTCCGAGTTCCTGCCGCAGACGCTGGTGAATCCGAACCGGCAGATGGTGGTGCTGACCAAGGCGCGCCCCTACCCGACCATCGCGGAGCTTTCACAGCCGATGTACCGGCTGGCCGGCTCGCGCATCAACCCGAAGACCAGCGGCCCGCATCGCGCGACCGGGCAGGCAGGCACGGGCATCTACTCGATCACGCTGAAGAAGGTCGACGGCGGCGCCGAGCAGGCGGTGACCATGCCGCCGCAGGCCCGCGTCTCCAATGTGAAGTTCTCGCCGGACGGATCGCGGCTGGCGTTCCTGCATACGAAGGACACCGCCATCGAGTTGTGGATCGCCGACACGGCGACCGGCAGCTCGAAAGCGGTGATCTCGGGAGCGGATCGGATCAACGCCACCACCGGCGATCCGTGCGACTGGCTGCGCGACAACGCCACGATGGTGTGCGAGCTGGTTCCTGCGAACCACGGGACCGCACCGGCCGCGCCCAGCGTCCCGACGGGGCCGAACGTCCATGAACACGACGGCAAACCCGCGCCGGCGCCAACCTATCAGGACCTCCTCAAGACGGCGCACGACGATGCGCTGTTCGAGTACTACTTCGCGAGCCAGCTCGCCGCCGTGAATACGTCGAGCGGCGCGAAGACGACGATCGGCAAGCCCTCCATCTTCAGCAGCGTGCAGCCGTCGCCCGGTGGTGAGTACGTGCTGGTCAACCGGATCAAGAAGCCGTTCTCGCACCTCATGCCGATGTCCGGCTTTCCGCAGGATGTGGAGATCTGGACGCGCGGCGGCGAGGTGGCCAAGAAGATCGCGGATCTTCCATCTCGAGAAGGCACGACGCTGACCGGCGTCGAGCCGGGCCCGCGCAGCTATCAGTGGCGCGCCGGCCAGCCCGCCACCATCGTGTGGGTGGAAGCGCTCGACGGCGGGGATTCGAGAGCCAAGGTGCCGTTCCGCGACAAAGTCGTGTCGCTGGCAGCCCCCTTCTCGGCGCAGCCCACGGAGATCGCGAAAACCGAGTGGCGTTACGGCAGCCTGGCGTACACGGATGCCGGCGTCGGCCTCCTCAGCGAGGCGGACCGCGTGTCGCGCATGACGCGCACCTGGATCCTCGAAGCCGGTGCGGCGCCGCGCAAAGTCTGGGAGCGCAGGCAAGATGCGGCGTACGACAACCCGGGCTCGCCGATCACACGGCGCGACACCGGGGCCGGGCGCGGCGGCGGCGGCGGACGCGGCGGCAACGGAGGCGCGGTGATTCAACACGGCGACTATATCTACGTCGCCGGCGATGGCGCGTCGCCGGAAGGCGATCGCCCGTTCCTCGATCGGTTGAACCTGAAGACGCTGAAGTCGGAACGTCTCTTCCGATCGACCTCGGAGTCCCTCGAATCGTTCGTCGCCCCGCTGAACGACGAGATGACGAAGTTCCTGACGCGCTATGAGACACAGAAGGAAGCGCCGAACTTCTTCATCCGCGAATCAACCGCGACCACCAAGCGCGCGGTCACGCAGTTCAAGGATCCGCAACCGCAGTCGCGCGAGATCCTGCGCCAGTACGTCACCTACAAACGCAGCGACGGCGTGACGCTGTCGGGCACGCTGTATCTCCCGCCCGGCTACAAGCAGGGCACCAAGCTGCCGGTGATCATGTGGGCCTACCCGCGGGAGTTCGGCGACGCCGACTCGGCGAGCCAGGTCACCGGATCGCCCAACTCCTTCCTCCAGCTTCGCGGCGGATCGCACATGTTCCTGCTGTTGTCGGGGTATGCGATCTTCGACAACCCGACGATGCCCATCGTCGGCCGCGGCGAATCGGCCAACGACACGTACGTCGAACACCTGGTCGCCAGCGCGCAGGCGGCGGTGGACAAGGTGGTCGAGATGGGCGTCGCCGATCGCGATCGGATCGGCATCGGCGGCCACAGCTACGGTGGCTTCATGACAGCGAATCTCCTGGCGCATTCGCGGCTGTTCCGCGCCGGGTTCGCCGAGAGCGGCGCCTACAACCGGACGCTGACCCCGTTCGGCTTCCAGAGCGAGCGCCGCACGTTCTGGGAAGCGCCGGATCTCTACGAGAAGATGTCGCCGTTCTGGTATGCGAACCAGATCAAGGATCCGATTCTGCTGATGCACGGCGAAGTGGACGACAACACCGGGACGTTCCCGATCAACTCGGAACGCTTGTACGCAGCGCTCAAGGGCCACGGCGCGACCGTGCGTCTCGTGATGCTGCCGTACGAAGCGCACGGGTACGCCGCGCGGGAAACGCTGTTGCACGTGCTGGCTGAACGTCTGAACTGGTTCGATAAGTACGTCAAGAACGCGCCGGCGAAAACGAGCACGGCCGCTCAGTAGTTTTCAAAAGCTGCGGGGTTGCAGGCTTCTTTACTAGTCCGTTATCCAACGGGAACTGGTAGGTCTTCAACGTCTTCAATCACGGCAACTACCTGGGTCGCGGACAGACAACGTTTGGGGACACGGCCACGGTCAACGAGACGTTTGGTCAGGCTGGCGAGCGTGGGGACCGCCACCGCGATTCCCGCTTTCGCGAATGTCGATCCGCCTCGGATGGTCCAGTTCCAGGTCCGCTTCACGTTCTGAACGCGCGCGGGAGCGTTGGCTGGGAGGCAGGGATTCTAAGAAGGATCCACGAGTCTTCAGGCGACAGCCGCTGCGAACTGGGCAAATAGATCGCCCGGCAGCGAGTAATCGAGACGCCACGTCACCGCCATCGGCAGCTCGGACTCATGTTTCACATAGCGCGCCGGGCCGAGGAACCAGAATGCCCTGTCGTCGCTGCGGAGTCGGGCAAACAGCATGATCGATGTTCCGAGCACCTCGTGCCGTTGGTACCGCTGTCCGGTTTCGCTGTCGGCGCGCGTGCTCGACTGGCTCTCCCAATGAATCAGGTCGCGGCTGACGGCGTAGTCGCGGTAGCGGGTCGTTGGAGAGAACTGGCCAGTGGTCTTGTCCAGCGTAAAGGCGAACAGATCAGCGCCCACATCCTTCGCCCAATAAACGCCCGTTTGCCACGGGGCGACTTTCGCGTGTTCGCCAATTCCGAACGCAGCGAGGATCTCAATCCGCGAATACCGAGCGTGAACCTGCAAAGGCACATCAGGATGCCTGACCAAAGCCTGCTGAACATGATCAACGCGTGTCGCGAGGACCTCGATCAAGTTCAATAGCTCCGCTCGAACCTGCGGATGCGCCCAAACGATTTCACAGGCGTCCTTGAGATTCGTTGTCTTGCTGATCGCGCGATCCGCAACGGACGCCACGAGCATGCGGGCGAGGAGACGTTCTCGCAGCGACAGTAACGTCAGATCCGGAGGTTGGCCGTTTGACAGCAACCTGCGGTACGTGTCGATTCTGAGAAAGTCGTCTATGTGTAGCAACCGGGCGCAGGCCTGTCGAAGGATCTCTTCGTGGGGACCAGAGGGCCTGACTGAGAGGCCCGCGTCCGCACGAAGATCAGAGAATGTCTTCCTTCCCGTGTAGACGTCCTCCAGCTCGAGACCTGTCTCGCCGAGGAAACGTAGCAGCGTAATGCTGTCGTCGCCTCGCGCGACCACTCGGAGTTCTTCGACCTTCTCCGCCCATCGAGAGGGAACCGCAGCGCGAATGTTCTCAAGAACAAGCTCTGTCGCGACGCGATCCAGTTCGATGTGGCAGCCTGCGGGTAGAAACGGAAAGCCTTCGGCGATCTGCTTCTCGAGATCCTTGCGGCTCCCGCCGAGTAAAGCTCGAAATCGCCGATCAAACCGGAACTCCTTGCGATGATGCCCGACGAAGTCGAGCACAGTGCAGACCGTTTTTCCCACGAGTCGCCGCAACCCTCGCCCAAGTTGCTGCAGGAAGAGCGTCGGGCTATCTGTCGGGCGAAGCAACAGCAGCGTGTCCACGGCCGGGACGTCGATGCCCTCATTGAAGAGGTCGACGGAGAAGAGCACATTGATGCGCCGTGCGGCGAGATCTGCGAGCGCTCCCGCCCGCTCCTCGGCTGGGCTGTCGGCCCACACTGCGATCGAGGCGACTCCAGCTTCCCGAAACACCCGAGCCATGAACCGCGCATGTTCAACGCTCACGCAGAAGCCGAGCGCTCGCATCCGGCCTAGATCGTCAACCCGTGACGCAACCTGTGCGAGCACGTATCTGGCCCAGGCGTCATTCGAGGTCAGGAGATTCGAGAGCCCCTCGACGTCGTACCCTCGACCGCGCCGCCATGGCACCTGACGCAGATCGAGCCCGTCGTGGATGCCGTAATACACGAACGGCGAAAGTCGGTGTTGATCGATGGCATCCCAAAGGCGCAGTTCGGCGGCGATTCGATTGTCGAACCAGTCCAGAAGCGGGAGGCCGTCGCTTCTTTCCGGCGTCGCTGTGAGCCCGAGCAGCTCCGTCGGCTTGACGTGCTCGAGAAGCGCGCGGTACGACGGTGCGGCGGCGTGATGGAATTCATCGACAATGACTACGTCGAAGTGATCGGGTTCCAGAGATCCAAAGCCAGCCGCATTGAGGCTCTGAATCGAAGCGAAGACGTGGTCGAATTGCCGCGGACGCTGCCCGCCGACCCACAGCTCTCCGAACGCATGATCGCGTAGGCAGTGACGAAATGTTGCTAGGCTCTGTTCGAGGATCTCTTCACGGTGCGCGACGAACAGCAGTCGCGAGCGCTGAAGATGCTCTCGAAGCCGCGCGTAGTCGATCGCGGCCATGACCGTTTTCCCCGTGCCCGTTGCAGAAACGAGCAGGTTGCGATGATGTCCGCGCTCACGTGCGAGCGCGATTTGCTCGAGCAAGCGCTCCTGGAACGGTTCGGGCCGAAGCTCGATCGGACTGAAAATGACCACAGGCCCGGCCGCCGAACGAGCCGTTTCGGCAGCAAAAGTCACGGCGTCATACGGGACGAAATCGCCGCTGTTCCAATAGCTCTCGAAGACGGCGGCGACCTTGTCAATGACGTCAGGATTTCGCGCACCGGACACGCGGACGTTCCATTCGAGGCCGCTGATCTGCGCTGAGTACGTCAGGTTCGACGAGCCGATGTACGCCGTCGAGAACCCCGATCGTCGATGAAACAGCCACGCCTTCGCGTGCAAGCGCGTGGTACTCATGTCATACGACACGCGGATGTCCGCCCCAAGATCGCGGAGCGCATCAAGGGCGCGGCCTTCAGTCGACCCCGTATACGTCGTCGTGAGCACGCGCAACTCACGGCCGCTCTGACAGTGGCTGCGCAACGTATCGAGCAGCGGAGCGATACCGCTCCGGCGGATGAACGCCATGACAAGGTCAATTCGATCGGCTGAGTGAAGCTCGGTGAGCAGTTGGTTGCCGACTCGGGGTTCGCCAGGAGCATTCGTGAGCAGCGTCGTGTCGAGAAGCGGGATGAGCGGCTCGGGCATCGTTTCGACGCGACCATCCGGAGTTCTGCCCAACACGGCACGCAGGACGGTTCCCGGCTCAATCGGGGCTTCGAGACCGACTTGCGATCCACTGATCGTCTGATCGATCTGCTCGATGAGCTTTCGGGCGAGCGCGACACCGACGGCGACGCGGTCGGCATCATTCACGCCAGCTATGGCTCGCTGCACAATCCGGCCGAGATGAAGCGCGAGCCGATCGGGCGCCTCGGCGGGCCGCACGCCATCGCGGCTCGCGTGGAGGTCGTCGCCGAGATCACGAAGCTGTGATGCAATCGCTTCTGTGATGAGGACTTCGTACAAGCCGCGAGGGCGATCGTTCATTCGCGGCCGATTCGCCCCATAACCATGTCCAGAATGTCGCTGGCGGGAAGCCCGAGCTGTATTTCAAGAGGGTGTCGTCCACGCGCTGAGCCTAGAGCTTCGCCTTGAGACAGGCTCTTCTCGATCCGGTCTGACAGGAGACATCGCTCGCCGCAGTCAAGACCGCTGGCCAAACGCTCGAATTCGACGTAGCGGAGAAACTGGTCCGGTTGGAATGCAATGACGGTCTCCGTCAGCAGGCTCTCTTCAGGTCTCACCTTGCGTCTCGCGTCGGAGCGCTCCCGTTCCCAGCCGTGCCACCGATGTGCCTGGGCAGCTTCAAGATCGCTGTTCTTGAACTCAACCGACCGTGGGAACCATGTGGGACTGTGCATCCTCGGGTCAACGCCGACGAACAGGCCCATCTCCAGGTGCACGCCAAACAGCAACGTGGTCTTCTTCCCACGAGGGTCGAAATAGAGTTGGTGACAACGATCGGAGCCGCTTCCGTACATGATCTGGAAACGATGTCTGTCTGCTGGCCCTCCAGCTCGTCGGTACCTGTTGGCTGTGAAGGCGTAGCAGACCAGTTCGCGCTGGACGCCTGTTGGCGTCTGGACCGTGAATTCGAATGGAGCCGTTGTCGGGCCCGCTCGCACGAGAATCTCGGCGCCGCATTCTCGGAGTGCCTCTTCGATGCGGGCGACGATCTTGCTCCGACGTAGACCGCGGTAACGTCTCACGTGAGCGCTCGTCGTGCACGGTTGATCACGTGGTTGTGCTGCACGCGTGGGAGCGTAGGGGCAAAATGCCGGTCGGTCAAGACGTGTGCTGCCCTGAGCGACTTGAAGAAGATTCGGCAGAGGTCAGCATCAGAATCCCAGAGATCCGAAGGGGAAAGTGAGACGGCTAGAAGATGGCCCGCGCTCGGCGGGTGCCGTACGCGGCCAGAGCATCGCGGGACGACACGCGTGGGTAAAGGCGGCCGCCCAGCATCATGCGCGATGGCGCGAACAACGATCGGCCGGTCGTCAACGGCGCGGTCATCAGCAAGTCGGCGTTCCGCGGCACGCCCACTCAGGACGTGGCCCTGTTCATGGAAGGCCGAATCAGACACGCGGGCCAGGCCGTACTGCTGAGGTTGGAGGTCTTCAACGTCTTCAATCACGGCAACTACCTGGGTCGCGGACAGACAACGTTTGGGGACACGGCCACGGTCAACGAGACGTTTGGTCAGCTGGCGAGCGTGGGGACGACCTCCACCGCGATTCCCCCTTTCGCGAATGTCGATCCGCCTCGGATGGTCCAGTTCCAGGTCCGCTTCACGTTCTGATCGGGCATTACCAAGAAATGACATCCAGGACGCCGAGAACAACTTTCTCGGCGTCCTCGCCGTCTTCAGTGGTGTAGACTGAAGACCCTTCCTCGTTAGAGCCGATGATCGGCTCGCGGGTCGTCACCCAGGACGGCTCAGATCAACAACCTTGCCGATTCTGTGGTGAGCCCATGACGAACCTTCTCCGTGTGTTCGCGATCTTCGCGATCGTTTCCTTCCCCGGCGGACGCGTGTACGCCCAGTCGCCCAACACCGCGGCCGTGGTCGTTGCCGTCACCGATCAGAGCGGCGCGGCCGTTCCGGACGCGCAGGTCATGATCGCCAACGATGCCGGCCTGACGCGCGAGGTGGCCACGGGTTCCGACGGGGTGGTGACCGTCGCCGCGCTGCCGCTCATCGGCGTGTACGGCGTCGCGGTCTCGAAGGAGGGCTACTCGACGGAGGGCATGACCAACATTCAGCTGCGCGCCAGCGAGACGGCGACGGTTCGCGTCAAGCTGATGCCCACCGGTGGCACGAGCGAGGTGACCGTGTACGGCACGGTGCAGGGCGTCCGCACCGATCCCGAGATCGGCACCCGGCTGGCCGGCACGCAGATCGACGAGATCCCACTGCTGGGCCGCAAGATTTCGTCGCTGCCGTTGATGGACGCGGCGTTCCGTCCGGCCAAGGGCACGGGCGCTCTCTTCCTCGGATCGTCATTGTTCGTGACCGGCGCGGGCGGCCGGCGGCAGGCCGGCTTCGTGGTGGACGGCGCCTCGGGCGATGAGCCGTGGGGACGTCAGGCGATGTTCTCGACGCTGCCGGTCGGCGCGGTGCAGGAGATGCACGTCATGTCGCGCGCGTTCTCGGCCGAATTCGGCTGGACCTCGAGCGCCGCCATCAACATCGTGACCAAGTCCGGATCGAACACGATGCGCGGCGAGGCGCTGGTCCTCGGGCGCCCCGGCGGACCGCAATCGTCGTCGCTGTCCACCGATGCCCACTGTCCCTCGTCTATTTCCAGTTGTACGCCGCCGGTGACGGCTGGCGTGACGGCGCCGATTCTCGCGCCGAACGCTCCGGATTCGCTCGTGCTGGGATCGTTCGCGATCGGCGGCGCCATCACGCCGGACCGCACGCATTACTTCGCGGCGGGGGATTTCACGCGCCAGAATCGGACCGCGGCCATCACCACGCCGATCGTGCCGGCGGGCACGACGACCGTCGGCCATTACCGCCAGGCGCTTCTCAGCGCGCGAGTCGATCACCGGCTGCGCGGTACCGAAACGCTCATGGCGCGGCTGAATCTGGATCGGTCGTCCGATACCAACCCGGAGAACATCGTGTCCGGCAACGTGCTGCCGAGCGCCGGGCGCACATTCACGCGGCGCGCGAGCGGTTTTCAGCTCAACGACACGACGATCATTTCGCCACGCATGGTCAACGAGGCGCGATTCGAATTGCAGAACGCCAGCCCGATCACCGCCTTCGATCCGCTGACGCCGTCGACGCAGTTCACGCGGGTAGGCGCGTCGCCGTTCACGTCCGGTGAGTCGCGCGCCGTCAACGTGACCAGCCGCATGGTGCAGCTGTCCAACACGTTCACCTGGATGCTGGAGCAGCACGACATCCGCATCGGCGGCAACTTCATGCACAGCACGTCGGGTGGGAACGGCACGGAGTTCGGGAACGCGTTCGTGCTCGGCCAGTTCACCGTGAACCCCGCGACCACGGCGCCGCCGGAACAACTGACGCTGGCCAACATGCAGCGCTACCAGCAAAGCTTCAACCTCGGCGCGGGCACGTACGAGCGGTCGCAGTGGCTCTACGCGATCTTCGCGCAGGACAGCTATCGCGCGCGCAGCGACGTGACGCTGCACGCCGGCATCCGGTACGACCGCCAGACGTTCGCGGACGGCTCCGGCAACTTCGCGCCTCGTATCGGGGTCGGCTGGAATCCGTTCGGCGACCCGAAGACCGCGGTGCGCGGCGGCTACGCCTTCTATTACACGCAGGTGCGCGCCAGCCTGGACGCCAATTTCGAGCTGGAAGGTCCGCAGGGCATCTTTACGTATCAGGCGACGCCCGGCCAGGCGGGCTTCCCGACCTGTTTGACCTGCACGCCCGTTGCGTTCAACGCGAACGCCGCGAGGAGCACGCTGCCCGCCCGCAACATCACGATTCGCCCCGGCCGCGCCTCTTACTATTCGCAGTTCTTCAACATCGCGCAGCTCGTGGACTACTCGCCCGCGACATTCGAGAACCCGCGCAGCCAGGTCGGCTCCATCGGCATCGAGCGCGAAGTGCTGCCGCGGCTGTTCGTCGCCGTCGACTACGTGAAGCAGCATTGGACAGGCATCGAACGGGGCGTGGATCTGAACGCGCCGGCGTTCTTCCTTCGGACACAGCCGGGCCAGACCCGCACCGCCGCGGCGGCCGACGCCACGCGGCCCATCGTGCCCGTGAACGGCGGGTTCCGCCAGATCCACGTCATCGAAAACCAGGGCACCGCCGACTACGACGGGCTGCAGATGATGGCGCGCTGGCGGAACGAGAAGATGTTCGCGTCGGTCAGCTACACGGTGTCGAAGGCAACGAACACGAGCGAGCCCGACGGCAACCTGGTCGGCCCGAACGATTTCAACGCGCTCGGCGAAGTGGAGCGCGGGCCGAGCGTTCTCGACCAGCGGCATCGGAGCGTCTTCACCCTCACCTACCGGCTGCCTTACGAGATCCTGGTCGGCACCGTGTCGCAGTTCGGATCGGCGCGGCCGTTGACCGCGACCACGGGCCTCGACAACAACGGCGACGGCGTCAACAACGACCGGCCGGTGATCAACGGTCAGGTCGTGGGACGCTACGCGTTCCGCGGTACGGGGACCTCGGACGTAGCGCTGTTCGGCGAGGGCAAGCTGCTGACCGGCCCGCGGAGCGCCACGCTCCGCATCGAGGTGTTCAATCTCTTCAACCACGCGAACATCCTCGGCCGCAACGGCACCTACGGCGACGCGGCGGCGCCGCTGCCCTCGTTCGGGCTGGCGTTGCCGGGCCTGGCGAACATCGATCCCGGGCGGATGTTGCAGGTGCAGCTGCGCTACAGTTTCTAACCGCGGTCGCGTGGCGGTGTGAGGCCGCAGGGCCCGTACCCTGCGGCACTACTCTCTTTCATTAAAGCCGGACCCTCCGTACCCGATGCGACCAATTCGACATACGTGGGGTCCGCCTTCAGGCGGACCTACGGCGGCCAGTTCCCCGGCACTTTCACCACATCGGTCGTGACACGCTCACGCGGACGCTTCGGAATCCAGCGTCCAACCCGCTGCGCGTAGTCGTCGTACGACGCGCCGAACATCTGCCGCAACGTCGGTTCTTCGTATCCGATCACGAACAGGTTCACGCCGGCGAACCAGATCGCCCCATACGTGGCCAGCGCGGTCGAACGCGTGAGCATCGCCTCGCCGAGAACGATGATCGTCACGCTGAGATACATGGGATTGCGCACATATCGATAGAGCCCGCGGACGACCAGCGTGCGTGGCGGGTCGAGCGGCGACAGCGTGCCGCGTCCGCTGCGCGCGAACTCGACGATGCAGGCCGCCAGAAGCGCGGCGCCGGCGCCGACGCACAGAAGGGCGGGCAGTTCAGCCGGGCCGAGGTCCACGTCGCGAAGTCCGAAGTATCGCCAGGGCACGTACCCGGCGAAAAATCCCGGCAGGGCGATCGCCCACCCCAGGCTCCTCAGCGCGAGCCAGACGGACGACCACAAGCGGGGAGGCATCTCCGCTCGACTTAGACACCGGCTCGGCGTGAACGGCCTAGTGTCCCGAAACACTGATACTGTTCCGGGACACTAGCGGATGGCGACCGGCGCGACCGACGATCCGGTGCCGCCTTGAATCTTCAGTGGCTCCACGATGATGGCGAACTCGTAGGCGCGTCGCGCAGCCAACTCGTCGAGCCGGACGTTCTCCAGCAGGTGAATCCCATTCACGACCAGCATGATCTGATGAACCGGCCCGGCAAGTTGGGGATCCGGATTCGGTGAAATCTCGATCGCTGTGTTGTCGGCTCCGACCAGCATCGGATCCTGCCGCGCGAGCCATTCGGCGGCAGCCGTGCCGATGCCGGGGCTCGAGCGTTGATACCGTGCGTTGTCCTTGCCCCAGAGCGCGCCCCAGCCGGTGTGTATGAGAACTGCATCGCCGGGTTGAAGCGTCAACCCCTGCGCCGACATCGCCTGTTCGAGATCCTGCGGCGTGATCTGGTAGCTCTCCGCCAGCATCGGCACGCCCTTCAGCGCGGCGATGTCGAGCAGCACGCCCCGGGTCATCAGCGCGCCGACCTGGTCCACGCCGAGTTTGGTAAACCCCGTTCGGCTCACGGTGCCGTCGAGCGCGAAACAGTTGTACATGCTCGAGCCAATCATCTGATGGCTGAATGTGTCGAACTGCGTGCCCACCTGGCCGATCTCTGCAACCACGAGCTCTTCGTTCGAACCCCGACGATTCGTGCCCGGATCGTTCCTCGTACGTTTGGTGAAGACTTCGAATCGCCGGCCAGCGGGCAAGGGCATCGATTCGGACAACACGCGCCCAAGTTCGAACACTTCACCCGTTTTGATCAGCCGCGCGGCCCTGAGCACGGTCTCGGGCTTCATATGATTGCCCGAGCCGCGCTGATCGCCCGCGCCCCATTTCGACGGACAGCGCTGGCTGTCCGCCGGCGGCTGCCACGTCTGGGCCGAGGCCGTGGAGCTGACAAGTACCAACGCCGCGGCAACCGCTGAAACAGCAGCGGCCTTCACGCCACGCGGTGCATGAACCAGGTAGACGAGAAACAGCGACACCTGGATCAGATCGCTGACCACGGCGATGCCGGCTTGATGAACGAGAAAGGACCGCCCAAGTGTCAGGATGAGCGTGATGAATGCCACCTTGCTGAAACCCGCCACCACCAGGATGAGCGCGCGCGCCGCGACGTTGAACGCGCCGTAGATCAGCATGGCCCCCATGAGGCCGATCAACACGCCCCAGTTCCGGACGACGATCTCCGCGACGGGACCGTCGAGTGCCTCGCCGAACGTGCCCTGCAAGGCGGCCTGAGGCGCGATGGCGGCGTAGAGCATCGTGCAGGTCAACGCTCCCGACACGAGCATGATCCACTTCATCCCGTTGACGATCCCCTTCATACCTGACGCTCCATGCTGATGCGACGATTGTTCGGCGCACAGATTAACCGAGACGCCGTATCATGTCCGCGGATCTGGACTGACATCCATGCACGAATTCGAGCAGTCGCTGAGAGACCTCACGCTGGCGCCTTACATTGTCAAGGCGATGGCGTTGATCGGCGTCAAGCGCCGGGGCGGCAGCAACATGTTCCGCCATCAGTTGAGCACGATGGCGATCCTGCTCGATTACAAGATCATCGATCCTGTATTGCTCAAGGCCGCCGTGATTCATGACCTCTTCGAGGATGCGGCGACCATGCCGGGCGTCACCGAGGAGGAGATCGTCCGCCTCGACTCGGACGGCCCGGCGGTGTATGCGCTGGTGATGGAAGTGACGATCCGCGTCGTCGACGGCATCCGGGAGCCGAAGCCGGAGTATTTGCTGCGGATCATGCAAAGCGGGAGTCCGCGCGCTCGCGTTCTGAAGCTCGCGGATCGCATCAGCAACCTCACGGCATTGGGGTTCGTCCACGATGGCGCGTTCGTGAAGAAATACCTCGAGGAAACGCGAGCCTGCATCCTGCCCCATGCCGCACAGGTGAACCCGGACATGTTTCGGGAACTGACGGATTTGGTGGAGAACCGCGGCCAGCTGCTGCCGCCAACGATCCGCTAGAATTCGTGCTCCAACAGACGGCATTGTTCACACGATGGCTCAGTAGCCGTTCGCGCGATTAACGTCAGCGCTTCCAACGGAAATAGACGCTGATCACCGCCTGCGAATTTTCCAGCCATCCCCCCGGCCCCGACGGACTGGCAAGAGCCGGCGCGGCGTCGTGCAGCAGGGCGTAATGATAATCGCAACCCACGCCGACGCGGCGAGACGGAAACCATGCCGCGCGCAGGCCGAAGCCGGGATCGCTCCCGGATCTGTCCGTTGTGGCGGTCGACCTGGCGGTGTTGAGGGTCAACGTCGTCGTGTCCCGGATCTTCCAAGAATTGAGATCCAGCATGGGTTCGACGAAGAACGAACGCCCCATGTTGATCGGCGCGCCGATCGACACGGCGACGGCTCTGAAGTCGGCGAAATCTGAGTCAGCGTGCGGCACCCCTTGAGGGGGCTGGGTTGACGACGTGTTCAAGTGTGGACCGCTGCCGAAGCCAACGCGCAGCGTGACGCTCGCGCCCACTGGGCTGCCGCCAAACCCGAACGTGATTCCACCGCCGATATCTGACACGCGGCGAAGCCGCTCACCGGCCACTGAGGTGGAGTTGTTGAATTTCGAAGGACCAATCCCCGCAAAAATGAGCGCGCCCACCTGGACTGCCGCGTCGGACGACACCGCGGGAGGCGCCGCGGTCTGAGCCTGGACAGGGCTCACAATCATCAGCCAGACAGTCGATGCCCGCGCGACGTGCGCAGTCGTTGCAAGGATGTTCATCGCGCAACTATACGCGCAACGGGCGAACGCGCAGGTTGCGTGGTCTAGCTGTTGTCGCCGTCCAGCAAGCCGCCCAATCCTCCGAGGATGGAGCCCTCTTCGCGTCCGCCGCGGGCGATTCCGGGAACGGCGGCGATGATTCGGTTCGCCAGACGGCTCAACGGGAGCGACTGCAGCCAGACGCGGCCCGGACCGCGCAGCGTCGCGAAGAACAGTCCTTCGCCGCCGAAGAGCGCCGACTTGATCTTGCCGACGTACTGAATGTCGTAGTTCACCGACGGCTGGAACGCGACGATGCAGCCGGTGTCGACGCGGATCACTTCGCCCGCGGCCAGCGTCCGCTCCTGCAGCGTGCCGCCGGCGTGGACGAACGCCCAGCCGTCGCCCTGCAGGCGTCTGCATGATGAAGCCCTCGCCGCCGAACAGGCCGACGCCCAGCTTGCGCTGAAAGGCGATGCCGATGCTCACGCCTTTCGCCGCCGCCAGGAACGAGTCCTTCTGCGCGATGAGCTCGACCGCCGAGCTCGGCGAGGTGAATCGCGATGATTTTTCCTGGATACGGTGCGCCGAACGCGACCTTCCGTTTCTGGTTGCTGCGATTGTGGAATACCGTCATGAACAGCGATTCGCCGGTCAGCAGCCGTTTCCCGGCACCCATGAGCGCGCCAAGGAAGCCGCTCCCCTGCTGTCCCGAACCATCGCCGAAAATCGTCTCCATTTCGACGCCATCGTCCATATACATCATGCCGCCCGCTTCGGCGACCGTTGCTTCGTTCGGATCCAGCTCCACTTCGACGAACTGCATGTCGTCGCCGAAAATCTTGTAGTCGATTTCGTGCATCATGACCATGGGACGCTCCCTCGAAAGTGAGATCGGCTGCGCGCCGTTGATATCGCGATCATAGTCCGGCCGCGATTCGACGGGCGATCGGGCATAATGTCCGCCTTCACCCGGTGTTTGTGACGGGAGGCCGAGATGGTCCCACGAGTGATATGTCTCCTGGTGGTCCTGGCATCGACGCTCTCAGCGCAGACTCCCCCGCTCCCCGCCGGCGTCGAGCGTGTCACGACGGTTGAAGGCATCACCGAATACCGTCTGGCCAACGGCCTGCGCGCAGTGCTCGTCCCCGATCCGTCCAAGTCGACGACGACGGTCAACGTGACGATTCTGGCGGGATCGCGGCACGAGGGCTACGGCGAGACGGGGATGGCGCACCTGATCGAGCATCTCGTTTCCTACGGATCGCCGAAGCATCCAGACGCCAAGAAAGAGCAGCAGGATCGCGGCGCGCGGCGCAACGCATCGACGTCGGTCGATCGCACCAACTACTTCGAGACGTTTCCCGCATCGGACGCCAATCTCGAGTGGGCGCTCGATCTCGAGGCCGACCGCCTGATCAACGCGCCGGTCACCAAAGACATTCTCGACAGCCAGATGACCGTCGTGCGCAACGAGATGGAAGCGGGCGAGAACAATCCACTCCAGGCGCTGTCGCAGCGCGTGATGGCGACGGCGTACCTCTGGCACAACTACGGCAAGAGCACGATCGGCGCGCGATCGGACGTGGAAAACGTCACCATCGAACGGCTTCAGGCGTTTTACAGGATGTACTATCAGCCGGACAACGCGGTCGTCATCGTCGCCGGGAAATTCGACGAGGCAATGGCCGTGCGGCTGCTGGCGCAGAAATTCGGCCCGATTCCCAAACCGGCGCGTGTGCTGACACGCACCTACACGGTCGATCCGCCGCAGGACGGCGAGCGTTCCGTCACGGTTCAGCGCGTGGGCGGCGTTCAGGCCGTGTTCGTCGCCTATCGCGTGCCGGCGCGATCGCACCCGGAGGCCGGCGCGATCAGTCTGCTCGCGCGGGTGCTGGGCAGCAGCCCGGGCGGCCGTTTGCACAAAGCCCTCGTCGAGCCGGGGAAGGCCGTGCAGGCCGGCGCCGGCCTACGCGCCATGTTCGAGGAGGGCGTGGCGATTTTCAACGCGACCGTTCGCACCGACGCGTCGATCGACGACGCACGCGCCACGATGATCGCGACGCTCGATGCGGCAGCCACAACCCCGATCCCGGCCGACGAAGTGGAGCGTGCACGGGCCGATCTCCTGCGGCAGATCGAGCTGAGCCTGAACGACTCCGAGCAGGTCGGCATGGCGCTCAGCGAGTCGTCGGCGGCGGGCGACTGGCGTCTGCTGTTCATCGAGCGCGACGCGGTCCGGAAGGCAACGGTGGAGGACGTGCGGCGCGCGGCTGCCACGTATCTGAAACCGGTGAATCGAACGGTCGGTGTGTTCACACCGGTCGCCGCGCCGGCACGCGTCGAGATTCCGCGCTCACCGGACATCTCTGCGCTGGTCAGGGACTACAAGGGCGACGCGACCGCCAGCGCGGGCGAAGCGTTCGATCCGTCGCCGTCGAACATCGATTCGCGCACGGCGCGCGCGCACATCGGGTCGGGTCTCAAGGTGTCCCTGCTTCCGAAGAAAACCCGCGGGGCGACCGTTGTCGCCCAGCTCCGGCTGAACTACGGCGACGAAAAGAGCCTTCTAAACCGCGCGGCCGCCGCCGACATGACCCCCGCCATGCTCGTCCGCGGCACGGCCAGGCTGACGCGACAGCAGATTCGCGATGAATGGAACCGGCTCAAGGTGAATTTCGCGGCCTCCGGCGCTGGCGGCGGCACTTCGGTTTCGATTCAGACCGTACGCGACAGCTTGCCGGAGGCCTTGCGCCTCACGGCGGAAGTCCTGCGCCAGCCGAGCTTCCCCGATCAGGAATTCGAGCAGCTGCGCCAGGAACGGCTGGCAGCCGTGGAGCAGTCGCGCAGCGAGCCGGCGGCGCTCGCCTCCATGGCGCTGGCGCGGCACCTCCGTCCTTTTCCAGCCGCCGACCCCCGGCATGTGCAGACCGTGGACGAGCGAGTGGACGCCTTCAAGGCCGTCAAGCCGGATGATGTGCGCCGGTTCCACCGGGAGTTCTTCGGCGCCTCCAACGCGGAGCTGTCCATCGTCGGCGATTTCGACGCGGAGAACATCCGGAAACTCGCGCAGGAACTGTTCGGTGACTGGAAGAGTCCCGCGCCGTTTTCCGAGCTGCGACGGCCGTATCAGGCGATCGCGGCGATCAACCAATCGATCGAAACGCCGGACAAGGCGAACGCCTCGGTCGAGGGCGGCATGCGTTTTCGCCTCACCGATCAGGATGCCGACTATCCGGCGCTCGTTCTCGCGAACTACATGATCGGAGGTCACAGCGCGTCGCGCCTGTACGTCCGCATCCGCGCGAAGGATGGCTTGAGCTACAGCGTCGGCTCCCAGCTGGCACTGCCAGCCGACGAGAGCGCGGCCGACTTCACCCTGTTTGCGATTACGGCGCCGCAGAACGCCGCGAAGGTCGAGGCGGCCATGAAAGAAGAGCTGGAGCGGGCGCTCAAAGAGGGTTTCGCAGCCGATGAGGTCACGAGCGCGAAGAAGGGCTGGTCGGAATCACAGGTGGTGGGCCGCGCGCAGGATCAGCTGCTGGTCGCCCGCCTGCGGACACAGCTCCATGCGAATCGCACGATGGCGTTCGACAGTGACCTGCAAAAGAAGGTCGAGGCGCTCAGCCCGGAGCAGATTGTCGCCGCCCTGCGACGACATCTGGAACTCGGTCAGCTGAGTTTTTTCAAGGCAGGCGACTTCAAGAAATAGAGTGTCTTCGGCCAATCAAAAACCGCGCTACATCGGTTTCTAGTTCGGTGTAGAGAGCCGTCCTTGGCGCTTGGGCCTTGGGGCTTGGTCCGTTCTTTGTCCACGCAGTCCTTGGTGCGCCCCCAGCGGCAGCGGACCGGGCACCGAGGACCGGGGACGGACCCTGGACAACGGACGGTTTGGCCTTCGTGGCCGATTGAACCAACACGCACGCTGCCCATTCACCCGGACCGAGGGTTGAGGCAACGATTAGGAACATTGTCCAACGGCGGGACTTGGCGACCGGATGCGCCGAGCAGCCGTTTGATGATCGCAAACCTTCCGGCCGCCAAATCCGTCAAAGCTCCTGTTACCCAGAATGTCTGGGTAATGTCGAGCTGGATGCCGATGCCTGCCAAAGACCCCGAACGCCCTCCTCCACGGCGCGCTAGATGCCTTGATTCTCAAGACTTTAACGCAGAGGCCCGAGCCACGGCTACGCCGTCGCCCGATTCATCGAGGACACGACCGGCGACGCGCGTCCTCGTCGAAGAAGGCTCGCTCTATCCCGCCCTCTACCGCCTGGAGCGCCGGGGCTGGGTCGAGGCCGAGTGGGGCACGTCCGAGCTTGGCCGGCGCGCCAAGCTCTACCGCCTCACCGACGCGGGCCGCGAACAGCTCGCCGCCGAGATGGCCACCTGGCGGCGGTTCTCCGCCGGCGTCTCGAAGGTCCTGCTCTCCACATGAAGCGCTCCCTTCGTTCGTGGCTGTGGCGCGTCCCGATCGATCAGGAGATCGACGAGGAGCTCGCGCTGCACGTCGAGATGCGGACGCGCGAGCTCGTCGAGCGCGGCATGGATCCGAAGGCCGCCCGCGAGCTGGCGATCAGCCGACTGGGCGATATCGCGAGCCTCAAACGCACGATGACGGACCTTGGCAGAAAGAGAGATCGCGAAATGCGCGTGACCCTGTGGCTCGAGGAACTCCGGGACGATTTGAAATTCGCGTTCCGCCAGCTGAAGAACTCGCCGGCCTTCACGCTGGTCGCGACGCTGACGCTGGCGCTCGGCATCGGCGCCAACAGCGCGATCTTCGCGCTCGTCGATGCCACGCTGCTTCGACCGCTTCCCTTCGGCGAGCCCGATCGGCTCGTCGCGATCTGGGAACGCAGCGCGAAGACCCCGCGCGGCTACGTGTCGCCGCTCAACATGCTCGACTGGAACAGCTCGCAGCCGCACGTTCGAGAAGATCGCCGGCTTCACGCCGAGCGTCGGCGGCATGGTGATGGCCGGCGCCGACGGCAACGCCGAAACCGTCTCGCGGCAGTGGGTCACGGCCGGAATCTTCGACGTGCTCGGCGTCACGCCGATCGCCGGCCGGACGTTTTCCGCCGACGACGAAGCGAAGCGCGCGAACGTCGTCGTGCTGAGCGAGGGGTTCTGGCGCACGCGATTCAACGCCGATCCGAGCGTCGATTGGCCGCGAGATCCGCCTCGACGGATCGCTGTGGACGGTCGTCGGCATCGTCCCGGAGGACTTTCAGCTGCTCGGACAGACCAGCATGTGGGCGATGCGACCGCTCGTCAACCTTCCTCCGCGCGCCCGCGGCGCCTACGTGCTGCAGGTCGTCGGACGCCTGAAGCCGGGCGTCTCGATCAAGGCGGCCGAAGCCGACCTCGGCGCCGTCGCCGACGGCGCTCGCGCGCGAGTTCCCGCAGACCAACAAGGGCCGCGGCGTCGACGCTCGAGCGGCTGCACGACTCGATGATCGGCAGCGATCTGCGGCTCACGTCGATGCTGTTCCTCGGCGTCGTCGGATTCGTGCTCCTCATCTGCTGCGCCAACGTCGCCAACCTGCTGCTCGCGCGCGCGACCGTGCGCACGCGCGAGCTGGCGGTGCGGTCCGCGCTCGGCGCCGGCCGCCGGCGCATCGTCCGGCAGCTGCTGACCGAAAGCGTCGTGCTCTCGCTGATCGGCGGCGCGCTTGGGATCGGCAGTCGGCGCGGCCATTCTGAGCGTGGCGCCGTCGCTCATCCCGCAGGGCCTGCTGCCTGCGACGGTCACGCTCACCTTCGACATGCGCGTCGTCGCCTTCTGCGCCGGCGCGGCGCTGCTGGTCGGGCTGCTCTTCGGCGTGATGCCGGCGTGGAAGGCGACGGACTTCTCGTCGGCGGACGTCATCGGCGTCGGACAGCCGCACGACCACCGGCGGCGGCGGACGGCTTCGCGGGCTGCTCGTCATCGGCGAGGTCGCGACCGCGGTGCTGCTGCTCTTTGGCGCCGGACTCCTGCTGCGGACGCTGATCGCCGTCGAAGCGTTCGATCGCGGGTATCGCGCCGAGAGCGTGCTCTCGATGCTCGTCGATCCGCTGGGCTCGAAGTACCCGACCGCCGCAGTCGCTGCAGCAGTTCTACGATCAGGTCGAGGCCGAGATCGCCGCGGTTCCGGGCGTCGCGGGCGTCGCCTGGGCGAGCGCGCTGCCGCTCGACTTCTTCGACGACGGCGGGTTCTCGTTCGAGATCGTCGGCGATCCTCCGGTGGACGAGAGCCAGCGGCCGAGCACCGAGTATCAGGTCGTCAGCCCGACGTATTTCTCGACGCTCGATCTGCCGATCCTGGCCGGACGCGCCTTCGACCGGCGCGATACGCGCGACGGCGTTCCCGTCTGCATCGTGAACGAAGCGTTCGCGCGCAGTCTCTCACGGCCGATCGCCGATCGGCCAGCGAGTGGCGCTGCGGCCGACCTCGTCGCCGCAGGCGAAACCGGTCGTGCGCGAGATCGTCGGCGTCGCGCGACAGGTGAAGGGACGGCCCGACGAGGCCAAGGACTTCGTGCAGGTCTACGTGCCGATGGCGCAGGATCTCTCCGACGACATCTTTCTCGTCGTGCGGCCGAAGTCCGGACGGGCGGAGGCGCTGGCCCCGTCGGTCCGCGCGGCCATTTCGCGCGTCGACAAGGAGCAACTCGTCAGCGTGACGAACGTCATGACGCTCGAAGACATCGCGTGGGCGGCCACCGGCCGTCATCGCTTCCGCGCCGTGATGGTGGTCGCCTTCGCGGCGCTGGCGCTCGTGCTGGCGATGGTCGGCGTGTTCGGCATCCTCGCCTACTCGGTGCAGCAGCACGTGCGCGATTTCGGCGTGCGCCGGGCGCTGGGCGCGACGACGAACGACGTGCTTCGCCTCGTGATCGTGAACGCCGCGCGCGTCATCGCGACCGGCGCCGCGATCGGCCTGGTGCTGTCGGCCGCTTTCGGGCCGGCTCATCGAGACGATGCTGTTCGGCGTGCGGCCGCTGGATCTGGCGACGTTCGCGTTCGTGACGATCGTGCTGGGCATCACCGCCGCGCTGTCGATCGCGGGCCCGGCGTGGCGTGCGGCGCGCATCGATCCGGCCGTCGCCCTTCGGAACAGTTAGTGCGATAGTGTGCGCGCAGACATCGGCGCGCGGATCGCGCGGCCGGGGCGGGCGGCAGTGACGTTGCCGCCGTCAACCACGGCGGTGCCGGCAATGATCACATAAGGAATCCCGGCCGACGGAATCGACGCATCCTCGTACGTCGCGCGGTCGATCACCGCCGACGGATCGAAGATCGTCAGGTCGGCATCGGCGCCCACCTTGATGCGGCCCTTCTTCGCCATCGCCGGCGTCCGCCGCCCGAGCCGGCGCGCCGGTTCCAGTGTCATTCGCCGCAGCGCATCCATCAGCGGCACGACCTTCTCCTCGCGGACGTACTTCCCCAGCACCTTCGCGAACGTTCCGGACGTGCGGGGATGACCGCGACCGTTTTCGATGAACCCATCGCTCGCGATCATGGCGAGAGGGCTGGCAATGGCGGCGCGCGTCTGCTCTTCGGTGCGGCCGTGGGTGATCACGGTGCCGCCGGTCGTTCGCGCCTTCTCGAACGTGGCGCGCGTCAGCCGCTCGCCGGTCGAAACGAGTTGGTGGCGTCCGAACCTCTCGTCGGGCCAGCTTCTCCAGTCGTCGAACGGCGCCGACTGGATTTCGGTCATGCCCGCGCCGTACGGATACGCTTCAGTGGTCACGTCCTGACCGGCATCGCGGGCGGCCTTGATCGCGGCGAGAAATGCGTCGATATCGTCACCGGCCGACGAGTTCACGTGCACGATGTGCAACGCGACTCTTGCTGCAGCCGCCGCCGCGAGCGTCTCCTGCAGGCCGTTCAGTCCGCCGCGCATGTGAATGTGGGCCGGCGCATCGCCGGCCGCGGCCACACGAAACATGCGCTCGATCTCGGATATGGGCGCTCCGGGCGTGTATGCGCTCCCAAAGCCGATCGCAACTGCGCCCTGCGCCAGTCCCTCGCGCAGAATCGTCTCCATCTGCGCCATCTGCGCTTCGTCGGCTGGCCCACTGGCACCGACTCCGGTTGGCATCAGTCCCGTGCCGGGATCGCCGAGCACCTTCATCCGTGCCGGGATGTGACCCACGGAGACGCCGTAATTGACGATCTGGCCACGGTCGCGCGCGGCGTACCACGCCGCGATATCCCTCGCGCCCACTTCGAGCTCAAATGCTGATGTGACGCCGTCGCGAACCATCATGCGGTACGACTCTTCCTGCTGGCCGTGCTCGTGCAGGTCGATGAAGCCGGGTGCGACGACGTGGCCCGACGCGTCGATCACGCGCGATCCTTCGAGCGGAGTCGTCGACACCGCCTCAATGGTCCCGCCGCGGATGCCGACGTGACGCACGGAGTCGAGGCCCGATTCGGGATCCATGACGCGTCCGTTGGCCACGACCAGGTCGTAGGACGGCGCGACCGCGGGCTTGGCTGCGCACGCCGCGAGCGAGACGAAAGCGGCCGCGATGAGAGTGCGTGGAAAGGTCAACGCGGCGAGGTTACCACAGCGGCAATCGGCCATAAGGTGAACAGGCAACCAAGGCCCGCAGCGCATTCGAGCTTGCTCTTTGCCCGGCGGCCTCGTCTGCGTCGAACAGCTCCTGCGGTTGGCGCAGATGAGCGAGGCTGAAGCCGGACCTCATGTAAGCGCACCCGAGACTGCCGTTGACCTGTGTTGGATTGCGCGATTGACCGCATGTTGTGAAGCCTCCCTCCCGGTCGTCGGCGGCGGCAACGCACGCTGGACGATCGCCAGGCAGTCGCCTTGCACTCTCCCGATGCAGGTATCGGGTGAGTGAAGGAGGTGCTATGAGGACGAACTCTCGGCTGTGCGGTGGTTTCGCTGTGTTCGCGGTTTTGCTGGGATCGACGGCTGCGCTCGCACAGGACAGTTACGATTACAGGCCCAACACGAACTTCGCGGCCATCAGGACATTCGCATTCAAAGAAGCTCCGCCGATGGCGCCTGACGCGTATCAGACGAGCACGTACGACAGCGCGCTCATGCGGGAGCGCACGCAGGCGGCTATCACCGCTCAACTCGAGGCACGCGGGATGAAGCGCACCAATCGCAACCCCGATGTCTTCATCACGACGCACCGGAGCTACAAGGTGGAATACACGTACTTCGGCCCTTCGTATGGTCCGTATTGGGGTGGATACGGATATAACGGCTGGTACGGTGGCGGCGATGTGTACGAAGAACTCCGCGGCACGTTGACGGTTGACATGGAGGACGCGAAGACCGGCGCGCTGCTCTGGCGTGGCCTCGAGACAAAGCGCGTCCATGAGTCGTCGAAGCCCGAGAAGCGTGACAAGCGCGTGCACAAAGAGGTTGCGGAAGTCTTCGAGCACTTCCCGACGCTTGGTGCGGTCGCGACCTCTGGCGAGCGCTGATGGCAGGGAGAAGTTCGGGTGAAGGTAGAAGACTCTCGATCGCAGTCCTTCTTCTACCTTCTCACTTCTCACTTCCGTAAGGGAGCTGTCAGGGGATCGGCTGCGGCGGCATTCGAGATCGCAGCGCCCGAGGATTCTGCGGCAGCGACCGCGTCGCCGGTGAAAGCGAACTCTGCGGCGACGACGGCGTCCCAAGTGGAAGCGGCCCGAGCGGCCGCAGCGACGCTCGCCACATCCCGCGACCGTGCGTGGCCACGACGAGCCACCCGTTGAGCGCGTCGACTTGAGCGTCGTACACGGTGACGCTGGGCAGGTTCAATGCCTCCTGAGCCCAGGTCATGCCGGTGTCGTGTGTGGCATACACGCCGTAGTCGGTTCCCAGATAGATCGTGTTGGTGGCGAAGTCGATCGCCAGCGACATCGCGCGTATGCCCGGCGCCAGACTGCCGGTCTTGTCTCCCCAGGTCAGGCCGCCGTCGAACGATTGAAACAGCCGTCCGCCTGACGACTGGTCGACCGAGAGGTACACGATCAGCGGATCGGCTGGACTGACGATGATGTCGGAGATCGTTCGAGTGCCGGGCAAACCCGCATTCCGCAGCTGCCAGTTCGCGCCGCGATCGAAGGTCGCGAAGAAGAGGCCGTCGCTGCTACCGCTGTAGATGATGTTCGAATCCAGCGGAGCAATGGCCAACCCGCGCAGGTGGCCGCCGGTGGTCAGGTCGGCGCTGATTGCGGTCCAGTTGCTCCCGCTGTTCGTCGTTTGCCAGACGCGGTACGTGCCTGCAAGCAGAGTGTTCGGCAGGTTCGGATCGACGATCAGCGGGCCGTTCGCCCAGCTCGCGCGATCGCCGGACCACGGCCCGGTGACGGTCCCCTGGTAGGAAATCGGCCGCAGCCATCTATACATCGGCGAGAGCCGGACGTACGTCGTGAAGTATCGATTCGGGTTCGCCCATTCGACCGCGACCGGCCCGCCGTCGCCGCCAATCACCTGCGGCCAGGCCAGACCGCCCTGGAACTGCACGGTGCCGTTGTCTTGCGTGCCGGCGACGAGGAAACTCGAATCGCTCGGATGGATCCCCACCGTGTAGAGCAGCGCGGTGTTCAGCCCGTTGTTCAGGTTCACCCAGGTCGAGCCGCCCGTGATGGTTTTCCAGGCCCCGCCATCGCAGGCCACCCACAGCGCACCGTCCGGCCCGAACACGAAGTAGTGCTGGTCGGGATGCACCTGCGTGAAGTCCGACCCGACAGTGACGTACGTCCACGTCGTTCCGCCGTTCGTGGTCTTGGCGATGCCGCCGGAGCAGTACGAGAACACGCCGCCGGCGTACACCGTGTTGGCGTCAATCGGCGACACGACCATCCCGTTGTCGTACCAGCCCTGCGAGCAGGCGTAATTGGGCGTCGACGACAGCAGCGACCAGGAGGTTCCCCCATTGACGGTCTTGTACATCCCGGCCAGCGAGCCTGACGGGGCGATGAAGCTCGCGTACACCACATCGGCGTTGCTGTCGGCGATGGCGAGGTTGATTCGCTGGAAGCCGAACGATGGCAGTCCGCCGGCCAGCTGCGTCCAGCTCTGACCGTTGTCGATCGACTTGTAAATGCCCCGCCCATAGAAGGCCGCGAACATCGTCTGCGGCGCCTGCGCGCTCCGGACGAGGTCGTTGCACCACGCCGTGCCGGCCGGTTTGAAGGCGGCCCACGACGCGCCATCGGCATCGGACCTCACATACCCGAAATCGCTGCAGACATGGAGGAGTCCGGGCGAGATATCGACGCGCGCGATGTAGTTGCCGACTTGCGATTTCAAAGCAATCTTGGACCAGTTTGCGCCGCCGTCGACCGTGCGGAACAACCCGTCGCCGTACAGGCTGTCGCTCGAATAATGCTGCTCGCCGGTACCGTACAGGACCGTGGCGGGGTTCAGCCGATCGATCGCGAGGGCCCCCGAGGCCAGCGACGGCAACCGGTCGCTGATCGGCACCCAGGACTGGCCGCCGTCGGTCGTTTTCCAGACACCGCCTCCGGCGGCTGCGAGGTACGCGGTGTTGGGGTCCGAGGGATGGACGGCAATCGACGAAGCGCGGCCGGCTGCATTGGCGCCCCCCGACCAATACTCGTTGGCGATTGGCTGGGGACCCAACGACTGCCAGAACAACGTGCCGCTCGTCCGGGGCAGGAATAATCCCCTAGGCACGCGCTCGATCGGCGAGATTTGGGCGAGCAAATAGGCGATGCTGACGCGTTCGGGACGATCCGGCTCGTGCTCTTCGCCGCTCGCTCCACGGCGCACGGGCGACACGCATTCGATGAGCGCCGCCGTGATGGCGAGCATCACGACGAGCCTGCGAGACAGAGAACGGAGCGCGAGTGCCAGGACGCCTGAGTATACCGGGCAGCGTGAGACTTGCGGTCGGAAGTAGGGCGACCTGCTGCACTGAATCCCTCCCTCAGGGACTTTCAGCAGACCACCGCTGACCTAACGTGCTCTGAGCCCCCAAACGCCCCCTTTCCCCACCCTCTGAGCCGATGCGCCCCAGCAGTCCGCGTGAGTTAAAGCCGGTCCACGTTCTAGCGAACGTTCACGTCGAATGCGCCGGTCAGCACGTTGCCACCGCGCTTGACCTGGACGAACAGGTGATACGTGCCCGCTTTGGGAAATGCATACGGAATGGCGACGCGGCCGTCCAGCGTCATTGCGTGGCCGGCGTGCGCATCGGCGGCGGCACCCGCGAAGCGCTGCATTGCGGCCATCGAAATGCTTCCGGACGGATGGAGATGCGCGAACACGGATCCGTCGCGGCTCGCGATCACGAGATGCGCGGCCATCCCCATGTACGGTTCGACGGTCGCATCGGCTCCGCCCGCGTCCTGGATCGAGAAACGCAGGTCGCGTTCGACGCCGGCAGCGATGGGCGGCTCGCCCCGCGCCCAGACGAGACGCGAACCATCTCCGAAATCGTATGAGACGGTCGCGGCCTCGGGCACGCCGGCGCCGCTGAACCACGAATCATCGGCGTCGGTTGGCGCAGGCGCGTGAGCTCGCCCTTCGACAGGCTCAGGACGAGCGTTGCCATACGATCCCTCTGGAAGATCGACGCTGCTGACCACCGTTTGCGCGTAGCCGCTCTCGTGGACGATGTCGCCGTAGACGCGATAGCGTCCTGCCGGCAAGGGCGGCACGGCGACGTCGAAATCGAGTCCCGCGTTGCGCGCGATCGGATGGAGGTGCGCGAGCGCAGCCGGCGCCTGCTCCCGGACCATGAACAGATGCATCAGCTTTCCATGGTCCGGCATGAGCGCGTTGTACCGGCTCCGCGGGTTCGGCGTGCCGTTCCATCGGTCGTCGCGAATGCGCAACGTCAGCGTGCGTAGATCGCCCTGCGGCACGACGGAGGCGGCCGCGTTGAATGGCCGATAGAGCACCGATTGGCTGTAGCTCGATGCCTCGGCTGCCCACCAGCGATTGCCGCCCCACAGCGTCAGCGCCGCAAGAATGGCGGTGATTGCGATGCCGGCCCGCGCGCGGAAGCGCCGCTTGGCGTCCGGCTGCCCACCTGGCGGCAGCCCGCTTTCGCGCACCGCACTGCCGACGATCGTCAGGAATCCGGCCGTGAGAAACACCCCGAGCGCAGCGAGCACGGCGCCCAACCACGGCGGCATCGGCCGCTCCGCCGTCGCAAGCGCGAGCACCGGGATGACGATCGCGCCCTTCCCGGCCGGTCCGTCGACGGCGACGGCGAGCTGATACGACGAGGGCGTCATGAACCAGAGCTCCGACGCGTAGAGCGACGGATCGCCCGGAACCGGCGGGGCGGTCTCAGGCGGCGGCGCACCGTCCAGTCCAACGTTCCACTGACCGGCGCGGACGGTGACGTGATGCGACTCCGGTGCAGTGACGCCGGCGACGCGGACCGTGACCTGCGCGCGGCCGGGAATGACGCCAGGCAGCCGCACGCTGACGCGCACGTCGTACGGACCGGCCTTTCCGCCGAAAAACGTGTCCGGGCTGCCCACATGGGCCATCGAGAGCGCCGCCAGGAGGAGGATGAGTCCGCGGACGGACCAAGGACGAACGACCGAGGACCAGGGACTAAACGTCATCGCTGCACTCGCGACATCCAGTTGCCCCACCACAGCCCGCACCGGCTCGACACGTAGCCGATCGCCACCGCGATCGGCAGTCCGATCGCCAGATTGTCCGGGGCGGCCAGCTGATACCAGCGCTCCTGCATCGACGGATCGACGCCGTAATCCATCCGGTGGCTGATGAAGAAGAAGTTCCGCGCCCAGGGAGTCATCAGAAAGTCGGCGAACGGCCACTGGACGGCGAGAAAGATCGCGACGAAGGCGACCGACGCGATCAGCGCCAGCACCCAGTCGTTGAGGTGGCGGCCGGCGCGCCGCATCACGAGATCGAGCGCGAACGCCGGCACGACGAGCAGCAGTGGAAAGTCGGGCGGCATGAAACGATCGACCTGTACGTAGATCGGTCCGAGCAGCGGCTGCGCCGGGAAGAGCGGCAGCAGCAATATCATGAACACTGACAGGCTCGTGTAGACGAGCGCGACCGTCGTCGCCGGCCAGCGGGCGGCGGATGCGCGCGCCGCGCTGATGATGAAGAAGAGGAAGGCGCCGGCGCTGACTTGATAGAAGTGCGACTGGTGCATGTCCCAGCGCTGGATATGCTCGGTGACAACGGTCGCCACGAGCAGCAGCAGCAGGCCGGCGCCGAGCAAGAACAGCCTCGCCAGATGACGGCGCTCGCCGGCCGCGCGGTTCTGCCAGGCGAGCGCCATGAGCATCGCGCCGCATTGAATGGCGGCGATGCCCGCCGCGAGGAGCATGTGCGGCGGGCTGATGATCTTCACGTCGAGGCCGTACGCGTTGTGCCACCAATCGTCGAACGGCGCGGATGTGACCATCGCGAACGCGCCCCAGATGCATACCCACGCACCGAACGGCGCACGAAAGCCCCAGAACCGCACGGCCGTGCCGCGATCCGTCTCAGACCCGGCGAACGTCGTCCTCAGCGCCACCCAGCCGGAGGTGAGGCCTGCGACCACGCCGCCGAGGTAGATTGCCAGATGCGCCGGCGTCCAGAACGTATCGCGCCCGATCGAACGGTGCCACGAGATGTCCCAGATGACGCCGAGAATGACGCTCGTCGAGGCGAAAAGCACGGCGTAGATCGGCCAGGGCGCCGCGATGGAGTCCTGCGTACGGCCTCGCGCGAGCGGATGGCGGTCGAGTACCGCGGAGGTATCCATTTTCTCCTATCGTAACAGGGCCAGCTCGACGAGGGCTGCTTCGCTGATGCCGAGCCGATCGTAATTCCGGTAGACTCCTCGACGCGTGCGTCGTGTGATTGGTCAACGGCAGCCGAGTGCGGCCTACGATTGCGCGTCGCTGACGCGGGGCCTCGAATGGATGAGTTAAGGTTAGGGGATGGTTAGCGATCGGCCTCTCGAACGGGCGCTCCCAGACGCTGACGTGGACGTGTCGGTCGTGATCGCGGCGTACCACGGGGCAGAGACCATCGCTGATTGCCTGGAGTCGGTGCAACGGGCCACCGAGAGTCGTCAGCGCGAGATCATCGTCGTCGAGAGCTCCGGAGACGGCACGAGCGCGATCGTCCAGCAGCGTTTTCCCGATGTGGTGCTCATCACCTCAGCGGAGCGCCTCTCCGCCGGCGGCGCTCGCAACCGCGGATTTCTCGAGGCACGCGGACGTTTCGTCTTCGTCACCGATCAGGATTGCGTCGTCCCCCCGGACTGGGTGGACCGGCTGGAGCGGCACTTCTCAGACCCTGCGGTCGGCGGCGTCGGCGGTTCCGTTGGTGCTCGGGACTGCTCCAATCTCAGCGGCTTTGCTCTTTACGTCCTCGAGTTCCTGACGCATTTCCCGAGGCGTGGAGCGCCGAGCAGGAACAGGAATTTCCTGATCGGCTGCAACAGTGCCTATCGAGCGGCGGCTCTTCGAGTCGTCTCGTTCCCGGATCAGACGCTGGGTGAGGACGTCTTGTTCTCGAACGAGTTGCGCGGGCAGGGGTTCGATCTCCTCTACGATCCGACGATCGAAGTGCAGCACCAGAATCGGGCCGGTTGGGCGGAGTTCTTCAGCTACAACCGCGTGATGGGGCGATCGGCTGCACGCTATCGTCAAAAGCTGAAGCGCTGGTGGATGACGCTGTTTCTGCGCGTCCCCGCTCTCGCGTTCGTGGCGCCGGTCGTGATCCTTCCGACCATCGCGGTCCGTCTCGCGCGTGGCCGCTGGTCGTATTTGCTGCAGTTCCTCCTGCTGTCGCCAATGTGCCTGTTGGGAAATCTTCTGTGGGCTTACGGTTTCAGCCAGCAGTTGCTCGAGGACCGCAAAGCAGGCACGGTGACGTCGAGCGGCGGATCTGTCAGAGGCGCACGCCGCCCGCAGTGGATGACGTCGGGGCCGGTTGCGCGCCATCGATCGCCGGCGACACCACGCGCCGACGACTGAACGCCACCCAGGCGTCATGCGTTGATTGCCCGGTATCTCGGGGAGCAATATGCAGCCGTCCCCCGATGGCGAACAGTATCTGGCCGGCGCTGTGTCTCTTTCTCGCTACCATGAATTCGTTGACCTGGCCCCACGATGACAGCAACGCCGCGTGTTTCCGTCGTGACAATCTTCCTGAACGCCGAGCGCTTCATGGAAGAGGCGATCGCGAGCGTGCTCGCTCAGACCTACGATGACTGGGAGCTGATCCTCGTCGATGACGGTTCGACTGACGGAAGCACCGCGATGGCGCTCGCGGCAGCATCTCTTCGGCCGGATCGCGTTCGCTACGCAGAACATGAAGGGCACGCCAATCGTGGGATGAGCGTGTCGAGACGGTTGGGTGTCGAGCGGGCCCGCGGCACGCTGATCGCATTCCTCGATTCCGACGACACCTGGCGTCCGTCGAAGCTGCACGAACAGGTGTCCCTTCTCGACGCATATCCCCGCGCCAAAGCCGTCTACGGATCGCCACTCTACTGGTATAGCTGGACCGGCGATGCCGCCGATCTCGAGCGCGACCACGTGCCCGGGCTTCAATTCGCCGGCGACATGCTGTACGAATCGCCCGAGCTGCTGTTTCTGACCGCTCCGTTGGGCAGCGGGCCCGTGCCATGCCCGTCCGACACCATGATTCGGCGAGACACGATCATTCAGGTTGGCGGCTCCGAGCCTCGTTTTCGTGGCGCCTATGAAGACGTGGCGTTGTTCGTCAAGATATTCCTGCAGGAGCCGGTCATTGCCGCGACGCAGTGCTGGACGAACTATCGGATTCATCCCGACTCCTGCATGGCCGAGGCGATCCGCGAAGGAAAGTACGAGTCGATCCGGCTGGGTTTTCTGAACTGGTTCGAAGAATATCTGTCGCGGAATGGTCTGGGCGAGACCGAGGCCTGGACGCGTCTACAAAACAAGCTTGCCCCTTACCGACATGCCCTCTCGAGTATTGCGATGAGTGCTGACACATCTCCTCGATTGCTGACGGCGACACCCAATCCTCTTCCAGCCGATTCGAGGACTACTACCATTTCATGGACGACCGGCGGACTTCCGGTCGGGCAGGTCTGGGTGTCTCAGGATGGCGGGCATGAAACGCTCTTTGGAGTTGGCGCGACCGGTTCGCAGGAAGCCGGATGGATCAATGCCGGCACACTCTATGATTTTCGACTGTATGGCGACGCCGAACGATCGAATCTCCTCGATACTGTCAGGGTCTCGAGCCTGGTGAGCGCCGGGGTTGGCAATGAGAGCTTCGGCAGCCTTCGGCGCGTCGTACCGGTGAGCCGTGCGTTCGGTTTCGATCGCGGTCAGCCGATCGACCGCTACTACATCGACAAGTTCCTGGCGCGACGCGCTGACGACATTCGCGGACGCGTCCTCGAAATCGGTGAGGCGACCTACACGAGACGATTTGGCGGCACGCAGGTGGCGGCGATCGACGTCCTGCACGTGACGGCAGGGCATCCCGGCGCGACCATCATTGCGGACTTGTCTGACGGAGACCACCTGCCCTCATCGGCATTCGACTGCATTCTGCTCATCCAGACCCTGCACATCATCTTCGACGTCACGAGTGCGGTTCGGACGCTGCATCGGATCTTGAAACCCGGCGGCGTGCTGCTCGCGACCTTTCCCGGCATCAGCCAAAGGAGCCTGGACGAATGGCGCGATTCCTGGTACTGGGGCTTCACCAGCCTGTCCGCGCGGCGTCTGTTCGGCCATCTGTTCCCTCAGGACGCCTTGACGATCGAAACCCACGGCAACGTCCTGGTGGCGTCAGCCTTTCTGTACGGGTTGGCCGCATCGGAGCTGACAGCCGCCGAGCTGAACTACCAGGACGACAGCTATGAGGCGTTGATCACGGTCCGAGCCGTCAAGCCCGTCGACGGGCGCACGTCCTAGTCGCGAAGCGCCCGCTCATCGCAGCGTTCAACCAGGCCCGCTGGAACTGTGGAACAATCGGCGCCGATTCCACCGTGTTCCGTGATTTGTCACTCAACCTGTATCTCGGCTGCGCTGTCAGGAACGTCACCTATTCCGACCAGGCCAGCCTCAATGTGCTCTTGTCGCTGGAGCCGTATCGCGACATCACGTTGTTCGATCATGGGGAGCTGGGCTGGGCGTGTGAAGCTGCTACCATGGAAGCGTCGGCTCGCGGGCCTGAACTATCGTACCAATTCTTCGGGGAGGAGCCGTTGTTCGACGGCGACGTTGTCCACAACCGGGCTGGCAGGCCCTTTTGCATCGTGCACCAGTACGACCGGATTCAGCGCTGGAAATCTCGGCTGGAGCAGAAGTTCGGATAGTGGACGTGCCCTCCGGGTCATCTGGTATCTGTCCCGATCTCGCCCGGCTCATCGAGCCGGTCGTCACGGCGCGGGTGCTCGTCGTGGTCGCCCATCCTGACGACGAGACGATTGGCGCCGGGTCGGTGCTCGCGCGAAGCACCGACGCCCACGTGGTCGTGGTGACCGACGGCGCCTCCGACGATCGGAGCTTCCGGCCAGCGGCCCTTCAGGCGGAATCGCCATCGACATACGCACAGATCCGACGCGACGAGCTGGTGCGAGCGCTGGCGGAAGTCGGGATTGGCCCGGACCGCATGCACTGGCTTGGGATCAAGGACGGCGAGGCGATCGCCGCGGTGCCTGGCATCGTGACCTGCCTCGTGTCGTTGATCCGAGAGATCAGGCCGCAGGTTGTGCTCACACACGCGTATGAAGGTGGCCATGTGGACCACGACGCCGTCGCGCTCGCGGTGCACGCGGCCATGACATTGACCGACTCCAGCCATGCCCACGAGATGGCGCTGTACAACGGATCGGGCGGCAACATCATGGTGCACACGTTCTTGCCAGGCCCGCCTGCGTGCACGGTCCACCTCGATGAACGGCTTCGGCGCCGCAAGTCCCGCATGCTCGCACGCTATGAGACCCAGCGGCGGTACGAGGAGTACTTCGGCCTCGAGGTTGAGCGCTACCGCTGTGCCCCGGCTCATGATTTCTTCAGCGCTCCGGATTCCGAGTCGCCGTTGCTCTATGAACGGAATCACCCAGCGGACACCGCCGCGCAGTGGCGCACTCAGGCCCGCCTGGCCGTTGAGCAATTGCAGATTGGCGATCGAATGGGTAATGGCCCCGACGCACAGCGACCGGCGCGCAACCGTCAGATCGCATTCACCGGCCTGTACGCCGCTCGTATCAGTGATCGTTCGGAGCGCTGGTCGCGGGACCCTGAGGGCGGCGCTCGATTCGATCGCCAATCAGACCTACACCAATATCGAAGTGGTGCTCGTCGATGTGAAGGGCCAAGGCGCGCCACCAGCGTGGCAGGACCGCGATGGCCTGGTGCTGCGCCTCTGTAGCGCGGACGGCTTCGATCGTCCCCGAGCCGCCAATGCCGGTCTACATGCGGCAACCGGCGAGTATGTCGGTTTCCTCGACGATGACGACTGGTTCCATCCCGAGCACATTGAGAATCTCGTTGGAGGGTTGCGTGGCTCCGGTGCGCGTGTGGTCTACGATGGAGTCGAAGCAATCGAGTGGCTGGAGGACGCGTCGCCAACGAGGCAATCGGTGTTCGAGTCGCCCTACGACCCCACCGCTCTCATCTGCCAGAACTACATTCCGCTGAATGCTCTGCTGTTTCAGCGTGAACTCATCGCGGACGGATGCGAATTCGACGAAGCGTTCACCATCTATGAGGACTGGGACTTCCTGATCCAGTTGTCCCGCCGCACACCATTTCAGCGGGTCGCTGGCATCGGCGCCGTCTACCGGTGGCCTCCGGGAAGCGGCGTCGACGATCCTTCTCGCACGCAAGCCATGCAAGAGCGAATCTTCACGAAATGGCATCCCCGCTTGTCGGCGGACGAGCAGATCGCAATCATGCGTCGAGCCATCGTCCAGACGGAGCTCAAAGACAGTCGGCAGTCGGAATTGAACGCATTGCGACAGCACCTCAAGGCGCAGGACGAAGAGCTCGCGATCCTTCGACCGGGCGCCCAGGCGCAGGATCTGCAACTGAACGCATTGCGACAGCGCCTCGAGGCGCAAGACGAAGAGCTCGCGATCCTTCGACCGGGCGTCCAGGCGCAGGATCTGCAGCTGAACGCATTGCGACAGCACCTCGAGGCGCAAGACGAAGAGCTCGCGATCCTTCGACCGGGCGCCCAGGCGCAGGATCTGCAACTGAACGCATTGCGACAGCACCTCGAGGCGCAAGACGAAGAGCTCGCGATCCTTCGACCGGGCGCCCAGGCGCACGATCTGCAGCTGAACGCATTGCGACAGCACCTCGAGGCGCAAGACGAAGAGCTCGCGATCCTTCGACCGGGCACCCAGGCGCAGGATCTGCAGCTGAACGCATTGCGACAGCACCTCGAGGCGCAAGACGAAGAGCTCGCGATCCTTCGACGGTGCGTCCAGGCGCAGGAGCTGCAGCTGAAAGAGCTTCGTGAGCATCTCGCGGTCCAGGACCTGTCGATGGCGAGCCTCCGGAACCTCTTGTCAGTAAAGGAAGGCGAGCCGAGCGGGCGGACGTGCTTGCCAGATTGAGACTGAGTCGGAACTGGCCGCTGCTGCCCTTCTACCCGAGAGAGAAGTTCGGGCGCCGGGGGACGCTTCGATGACGCGTGCGGATGTGGTGATCGATCGCCTAAGGAAAGTGAAAGCGCGGCTGATGACGAAGGGCCCGATGCTGCGCCTCTTCGTGCCCTTCATTGAAGTTCCCGAGTTCTGGTTGAGTCACGGCTTTCAGGAAGTTCTCGTTCGAGCTCGACTGCGGTTGAAACGACCGCTTCCGCCGCCACCCGAGCCGTCATTCCTTGGCCTGCCGGCCGATGACGGAGGGCCGCTGCCGGCCATGAAGATTCCGCCGTCTGGTGATCGGGTTCTCGCGTCTATTGTCATTCCCGTACAAGACAACCCGTTCCTCACCCATCATTGCCTCAAGTCCATCGTCGAGCAGACCAGGGCCGGCACGTATGAAGTGATCGTGGTGGACAACGCATCTGCTCAACGGACGCGTCGCATGCTGGCGGGTGTCGACGGCCTGCGCGTCATCAGGAACAGGTCGAACGTTGGATTCGTGGGCGCGTGCAATCAGGGCGCGGCTGCGGCGCGCGGCGAGTGTGTGCTCTTCCTGAACAACGATGTCATCGTCCTCCCCGGCTGGTTGGACAGCCTGCTTCGGACCGTCGACCGAGACCGATCGATCGGCGCCGTGGGGGCGATGCTCATTTATCCGGATGGCAAGCTGCAGGAGGCGGGGGCCATCATCTGGAGCGACGGTCACGGATGGAACTACGGCCGCCTGAACGATCCGGAGGCGTCGGAGTTCTCCTTCGTCCGCGAGGTGGACTATTGCTCCGCGGCGTGCCTGCTCGTCCGGCGCGCGCTACTCGAGGAGCTGGACGGCTTCGACACACGCTACGCGCCCGCGTACTACGAAGACGTTGACCTGTGCTTTCGGATGCGTGAACGCGGCTACCGGGTCCTCTACCAACCCCAGGCGCGGGTGATCCACTTCGAGGGGGCGACCGCAGGCACCGACACGTCGACCGGATTCAAGCGGTATCAAGCGATCAACCATGTGACGTTCGTCAATCGTCATGCCCTGGCGCTGGCGGAACAGCAGCCGCACGATCCTCGGCTCGTGCGCCTGGCGAGAGAGCGCCGATCCGGCAGAAGAATTCTCGTGGTGGACCACATGGTTCCGCACCACGACGAAGATGCCGGCTCGCTGCGCATGATGGCGCTGCTGCGGATGCTGATCGACCTCGGCCACGCGATCACCTTCGTGCCCGACAACATGGCCCGCATCGAGCCCTACACGTCGCAACTGCAGCAACTCGGCATCGAGGTCATCTACGGCCCCATATCCGCCACCGGGTTCGTGGAGTCGAACGCCGATCTCTTCGACGTGGCGATCCTGTGCCGCGCGTATTTCGCCTCGAAGTATCTGCCGGCGCTGCAGAAGTCTCAGCGCCGCCCCTTCATCATCTTCGACACGGTCGATCTGCACCATCTGCGAGAACGGCGTCTGGCCGAGCTCAAAGACGATGCTGCGCTCGCACGATCGGCGGACAGGACGCGAGCCGTCGAACTGGCCGTCATGCGTTCGAGCGACGCTGTCTGGGTCACGAGCAGGCACGAGGCCGAGCTGTTGATGAGCCGCGAGCCCGACCCGCCGCAGGTGGAGATCGTCCCCACCGTGCACACGGTACGTACCGATGTGCCATCATTCGGCGAGCGTCGCGACATCCTCTTCATCGGCAGCTTTCGCCACCCGCCCAACGAGGACGCCGTCATCTACTTCGTCGAGGAGATCCTACCGCGCGTCAGACGAGCCCTGCCGGGCGTGCGGTTCTTCATCGTCGGTCCCCATGCGCCTCGAAGCGTTCTCAAGCTGGCGTCCGACGATGTCATCGTGCTGGGCCACACGCCGGCCGTCGAGCCCGTGTTCGACAGCTGTCGGCTGTCGGTGGCTCCGCTACGGTACGGCGCGGGCGTCAAGGGCAAGGTGACGCAGAGTCTCGCCTGGGGCCTTCCGGCGGTCGCCACACCGGTCGCGGCCGAGGGGCTACAACTGGTGGACGGTGAACATCTCCTCGTCGCGTCAGACCCGATCGACTTCGCCAATCGGATCATCGAGGTGTATCAGAACGAGGAACTGTGGACGCGGCTTGCGCGGAACGGCCGACGGCACATCGAAACCCATCTTGGATACGAGGCCGTGCGCGCCTCTGTTCGCTCGATCCTCGAGCGCGCGGCGCCCGGGACCGAATCACACAACCGGACCGCGGCCACCATTGGCGAGAGTTGAAGTCTGGCTAGCGAAGGCCAGGTACCCCTTCTGCGGTAACCGGAGCTCCGCCCATCTGGACCGTGTATTGACGAACCACGTCGATGGCTCGACCTTGCGATACCAGGCAGCCGCTGTCGAGCCAGAGCGCCTCATCGCACAGCTTCTCGACCGTCGATCCTGCATGCGAGACGACCAGGATCGAACAGCCTGAAGCCTTGAACTCGTTGATCCGGTTGAGGCACTTCCGCTGAAAGCTGATGTCGCCGACCGAGAGGACTTCGTCGATCAGCAGGACTTCGGGCTCGGTGTGCACGGCCACGGCAAACGCCAGCCGCATCTGCATGCCGGAGCTGTAGGTTCGGATCGGATTGTCGAGCGCCTCTTCCACCTCGGCGAAGGCCACGATGGAGTCGAGCCGCGCGAGCACCTGCTTTCGCGTGAGGCCGTTGAGGATGCCTGAGAGGATGGCGTTCTCGCGGCCGGTCAGGTCCGGATGGAATCCGGCACCCAGATCCAGGAGCGCGCCGATCCTGCCGTTCACCTCGATCCGTCCGGTGTCGGGTCGTCCGACGCCGCCGATGAGACGCAGCAGCGTCGATTTTCCGGACCCATTGGCCCCGACGATACCGACAGTCCTGCCGTGACCGACGCTGAAGCTGACATCGCGAAGTCCCCAGAAGCGCTCGACGGATCGCATGCGCCGCAGCCCCTTCGCGACGGCCTCCTGAATGGTCCTCGGGCGATCCGGATGGTATCGGCGGTACGTCTTCCCGACGTGGGCGGCGGTGATCACGTCCCTCATTACAGTTCGTCGGCGAACCGGGGACTGGCTCGCTGGAACCAGATCACGCCAAGAAGGAGCATCGTCGTGGACGTCAGGATCAGGTACAGCAGACTTTCAGTGCTCGGCCACTGTCCGTCGCAGAAGGACCGATCGATACACGGTCACCATGTGCGCGAGCGGGTTGAGCCGCCAAATCCATTGGAACCGCGCCGGCACGCTCTCGGCCTCGTAGAAGATCGGGGTCAGATAGAAGAGTAGCTGCAGGGCAACCCGGAGCACATGCTGCGTGTCCCGGAACCAGACGTGGATCGTCGCCACCGGATAGGCGAGGCTGAGAATCAGCACGAACTGAATCGCGATCAGGAGGGGCAACGCGAAAATGGCGCTCGTGATCTGAATGTGGTTGATGAGCAGCAACCCGATGAGAATCGGCATCGACAGAAGGAAGTGGACGAGATTGCTCGCGACCGTGACCACCGGCAGGATCGCCGTCGGGACGCCGGGCCGCCGCACCAGTTCGCGGTTCCCGACGATCGCCCCCGTCGCAAAGTTCACGGAGGTCTGAAACCAGCCGTAGACGAGCAGCCCCATGAAGAGGTACGCGCCGAAGTTGGGAATGCTGACGTCGAACACGGTGCCGAAGATAAACAGCAGCACGAGCAGTTCCGCGAGCGGATTCAGCAGCGTCCACAGGACGCCGAGTAGCGATCCTTGGTAGCGCAGCTTGATGTCGCGGGCGATCAACGCCCACAGGAGATCCCGGCGGTGAATCCACTGCTCTGAAGCGAAGGCGCGATCCGTCGCGCGCTCTGCGTTCAGACTGTCCGCAATCATTCAAGGCAATGATACTCTCGCCGGCTGATGAATGAGCGTGTCGAGTGGTTCGCGCGGCTCAATCATGGGGTCATCATATCAAGCCAACTCGCACGTCATGAGCACGCGAAGATCCGTCCGAAGCCCACGAGCCGCCTCCGATGCGATCAGCTCCAGATGCTCGGGGCCGGCGGACCGAGGATCAACGACGCCGAAGCCTCGTTTTTCATAGAACGCACGATTCCACGGCACATCTCGGAACGTCGTCAGCGTCACTCTCGGGTATCCGTTGTCCCGGGCCCACTCGCAGACGGCTGTTAGCAGCTGCGTTCCGACGCCCTTCCGGCCGTGTTCGGGAACGACGTCCAGCTCGTCGATATGTACCGCGCCGGCCAGTATGACGACCTGGGCGAAACCAACGATCTCAGCGCCGGCCGTTGTCGCGACCCACAAGTGTCCCCGCCGCCGTGCGTCATCGAGCTCTTCGATGTCGCTGACGTCCTCGAGGCTGTCGGGGGTGAGACCAAGGGCAGTCAGCCAGGGCTCGAACATGCGGCCGGCACGCCATTCAACCGACGGAAGAATCGCGATGTCCGCTGGTACGGCGAGACGAATCAGGACACCCGCGCTCGGCACTTCAACTGGCCCGCGGATGGAGATAGCGATTCGGAATGTTCTCCATAGGTGGAACCGGGCGGCTCGGACGCCGTGAGCAGGGCTCTGATGATCTCGTAGATGTCCGATTCCCTGCGATGCACCTGCGGCAGCAGGCCGAACTGCGCATACGAGATCGGCGTCACGTCGAAGATCGTCGTCTCCCACTCGAAGCCCTTGCCCCACGTGATCCCCCGCAGATGGACGTCGGGCTTTGCACCGGCGTCAAGCAAGAGCCGAAGGATCGGCTCGGCGTGATTCAGGATCGAATTCACCGTGTGGAAGAGCGCCGTATGGCCGTTGAGCCCGTACTCGTCGACCGCCGCCGTGGCATTGACGTCCGCGCCCATGTCGAGAAGCGCGCGCGCGACGTCTTGGCATCCCGTACTCGGCCGCCACGTGCAGCATCGACACGCCGACGAGCGGGGTGAACGCCGACACCATCGTCGTTCGATGCGTGACGAGCGAGGGATTGGCCCGCACAGCCTTCGCGTCGTTCAACAAGACCGGTGCGATCGCGGGATCGTCGAGAACAGCGCCGCGATCGAGCATCAGCCGGAGACAGTCAGGAAACCGGTCGGACCTTGTGTACATCTCGGTCAACCAGTTGACCGGAGCCTTGCCGCGAATCGGCGCGCGAACGTCGAGGCCGCGATCGAGTACGGCGCGGATCTCATCGACCGAGTGAACCTCGAACCAGCCGAGAAGGTCGTCCATGTCTGCCATGGGAACCTCGCAGTTATTTGAAGGACAGGTTGGTGAATACGTCGAGCATGTGCGCCTCGCGGGCCGGCTGCAGGACGGACTTCGCGGCGAAATCCGCGGCCTGCGGATACTCCGTTTGTCGAATGCGCGCCGCGGCCCGTTCGAGATCGTAGGCTGTGTGACGAAATTCGACGCCAGGTCCGAGCAGCAGCCAATCCGCCCCTGGCTCTCCGAACGGCATGCCGACGCTGCCCGCGTTGACCACGCGCGTGCTTCCGATCACGCGGTCGAACTGCATGTGCGTGTGGCCGCAGACGACGAGCGGCACGTCGAGACCGTCGAAGAGCGGTAGCAAGACCGTTGCCAGTGTAAGCCGAGTGAAGATCTCGGTTTCGCTTCGCGGCGTACCGTGGCAGAAGAGCACGCCGCCGAGTCCGGGAACGTCAAGGCGAACCGTTTTGGGCCAGCTTCGCAATCGCTGCGCTGTGTCTTCGTCAAGCTGGTCGGCGGTCCACCGAAGCGGCGGCTGGTGTTCGGGCGGCGGCGGCAAGCCCGACGCTGTTCCCCAGTACGTGACGTCGCTTGAATCCGTGACGCCAATCTGCGCGAGCACCGCCAGCTCGCCGTTGCCGTGTATGAACTCCACGGGCACGTCCAGCGCGAACAGCCGCGAAAGCGTTTCGCGCGGCATCGGACCTGGAAGGACGTCGCCGCCCACCACGATGCGATCGACGTTGGCTTGGCGGACCTCGTCGAGGACCGCGTCCAGCGCGGGAAGATTCGCGTGTATGTCGTAGAGCGCGGCGACGCGCATCGATCGTCAGGAACGCAAAGACCGCGAAGGCCGCAAAGTTTTCTTGTAAAGAACCTTCGCGGTCTTCGCGCGCTTTGCGTTCCTTTCGAGTCTATCGCAGGCGGGTACTCATCGTGCCGCGGCGCGCCGTCGAGTCGCTGAAGTAGGTCTCCCAGGCGGCGCGGATCCGTTCCAGTTTCACGAGCTCGTCGCTGGTTTCTGGCGCCCCTTTCACGATGTAGACGAATGCCTCGCGGAAATTCTTCTGCGCGGTCGCGGCGCTCGGCACTCGAGGGCCCATGGCGTTGACGATGTCCTGCATGCAGGATGTCCTTGCGCGTCCCCCTCAAGTCGGCGCCGATCCGCGGCGCACTCTCGGCGCTGCCGCTGGCGCCGCGGACGAGGAACATCGACGGCACGTCAGACGCCAGCCGCAGGCCCATCGCGTACTGATCGAGCGGGCTGTACTGCGACACCGCGCCCACCGTCCGAAACGCGCCGCCGCCGAGATCCGAGATGTCGTTGCCTTCCATGTTCGACGCGTCGGAGTCGAGGAAAAAGCTCCAGTGCGACTGGTCCCGCCCGAGCATCTCGGTCGAGTTCGTCGCGCCGTCGCGGAACTCCATGTAGGCTAGCCACCGGTGCCCGCACTCCTGGCCCAGAATGCTGAGCGTGTTGTTCTCGCCCAGGAATTTCTGCCGCGGGTCGTCGGGGTACTTGAACAGCGCATCCATGTTGACGATGCTGCGCAGCCGGCCGGCGCTGCCGAAATCGCGGCTGGAGTCGAACACGTCCACGCCGATGCCGGTGACTTCGTTCGCGACCGTGAACTCGAAGGCGAACGTCCCGCCGGAGGTCGCCCGCGCGTTGGTGAAGATCACGAACTGATCGAAATCGTCGCCATGGGTTTGATAGAACCTTCGCCCCAGGGCCACGAAATCCACTTCCTGCGACGCCGCGAACCGTTCGCCCACCGCGCCGGTCCCGCCGGTCGTCGGCGTCGAGGCGGCCAGGCTCACGTCCACGGTCTTGAAAATGCCGGTGGCGCCCGGCGACACGCCCACCACCGCCGATGTCACCGACACCGGACTGCTGTAGATGAAGTCGAGGTTGCCGTCGGCGCCGATCCGCACCTGGACGTTGACGCGGCTCGCCGAGTTGCCGAACTCCGGCACGTCGCACCAGGTGACAATGATCGCGTCGCTGTCGATCCGGCGGAACACTCCGCCGGCCGCCGACGGATCGAGATCGTTGAACAGCAGGGCAATGCGGGGCGGTCCGGTCAGGAAGCGCGACACGTCACGATCCGTGCTGGCCGTGTCGCCGTTCACGAACGTGATGTTCCCGTCGGAATTGACGAAGAGCGATGTGTACCGTCCGGAGTAGAACGGCACCGTGAACGGCAGCGACACAGACGAGGTGTCGTCGTCGCCCAGCGTGATCTTCGTGCCGACCGAGCTCTGGAACGAACGGGTGGACGGTCGCAGATCGAATCCTCCGACGCCCGTCCGCGCGAATGTCACGGCCAGCGAACGCAGGTCGTAGGCGTTCGCGGCGAGAATGATGTCCCCTTCGTCGCGCACCACCGCGATCTGCCCGATGTCCTCGACTACCGCCTGCGGCTTGATCGTCTGCGTGCGGCTTCGGGTCTGATCGGCCGCCTCGTGCTTCCACAGCTCCTGATACACGCGGCCGCGCCGGGTGTTGCGATCGCCGGTCGAGATGGCTTTGGTCGCGGCCGTGGTGGTCCGCGCCGCGGCCGAGTCGGTGACGGCAGGCACGGCGCACGCCCCGAGCGTGGCTGCAGGGATGGTCGTGGTGGTGGTCGACGTTCCACTGCCGCCGCCGCTCCCGCCGCAGCCGCAAAGAATGAGCGCTGCGACCATTCCCGCGCCGAGAGTTCTATTTGGCCTTGACCACACTGATGAGCATCCCCACGACCACGACGACAACGACGCCGATCAGATTGTGCCAGAGGAATGCGATCCACGGGAGCTGGACCGCGACGTACAGCACCACCGCCATGCCGGCGATCATTCCCCAGAACGCGCCGTTCGCCGTGGCACGGGGAACGCCGATGGCAAGGACGAAGACGCCCAGGATCGAGCCGTAGAAGAACGAGCCGAAGCGGTTGACGACCTCGATCAGCGATCCGAGCTGAGCGGCCCAGACGGCAACCGCGCACGCGAACAGGCCCCAGAGGCCCGTCGCGATCTTCGATGCCGCGAGGTAATGTCGATCCGGCGCAGACGGACGAACCCGCCGCTTGTAGAAATCGATGATCGTTGCCGTGGCCAGCGAATTCAGCTCGCCGGCGATGGAATCGGTCGCCGCCATCAGGATGGCCACGATCAGAACACCGATGAGACCGATGGGGAGCTGCGTGAGAATGAACGTCGGAATGATGTAGTTGACGTCGCTGAAGGCCCGATCGCCGTTGGTGTCGCGGACGAGCGCGGTGGCTCTCGCTCTGATCGCCGCGAGCTCGGCATCGCGGTCACGCAGGCTCGAGGTCGCTGCCGCGAGCCTGGCGGCGTCGTCTTCGTGGCGGGCGTGCGCGAGAGTGGTGGCGGCAGCTTTCCGCGAGGCAAACGCGGCGTCGTATTCGGACTGAAGTGCGCCGTAGGCCTGTGATGCCGGTCCGGTGCGCATCCCGGCATCTGTCACGCGGCTGAAGAGCAACGGCCCAGGGGTGAAGGTATAGAAGACGAAGACGAGCACGCCAACGAGGAGGACGATCGCCTGGAGCGGGATCTTCCAGTACGCGCTCATGAGCAGAGACCCACGCGCCTCGTCCACAGAGCGCGCGGTGAGGTAGCGCTGGACCTGACTCTGGTCCGTCCCGAAGTAGGAACAGAACAGAAAGAACGCGCCGATGGTTCCTGACCAGAAGGTGTACTGATTCGTCAGATCGAACGAGAAGTCAAAGCTGTTCAGGCGCCCGGTCGCCGCAGCGACCGCGAGGCCGTCGCCGATCCCGACGTCGTCCGGCAGACCGAGCCAGGCCGCCGCGATCAGCGCAAACAGGCCGAACACGATCAGCGTCATCGTCTTCACGTCGGTCCACGTGACGGCCTGGACACCGCCGAACATCGTATACACGACCGCCGGCATCGTAATCAGCAGCGACGTGGCCGTGAGATTCCAACCCAGCACCAGAGAGAGGACGACCGCCGGAGCCGACACCACCGCACCAACCGCCAGTCCGCGCGAGAGCAGGAACAGCAGACTCGTGAGACTGCGGGTCTTCGCGTCGAAGCGGCGCTCCAGGTACTCGTAGGCCGTGTAGACGCCCGACCTGTAGAAGAACGGAACCAGCGTGACCGAGAGCACGACCATCGCCAGCGGAAGGCCGAAGTAGAACTGGATGAACCGCATGCCGTCGCTGTAGGCCTGGCCGGTCGTGCCAATCATCGTGATCGCGCTCAGTTGCGTGGCCATCACGGACATGCCTGCGGCCCACCACGGGATGCTCCGCTTGGCGAGGAAATAGCCCTCGAGCTGGTCGCTGTCCTTGGTACGTTTCAGGCCGTCGTACACAATCCACGCGGTGAGTACGATGACGACAGCCCAATCGACGGGGTGCATGTGGGGCTGACGGCTTATGAGAAAGCGCGGCCGAGGAGCCACAACGCCACGATGACCAGCACTTCCACGACCATCACGCGGACGTAGTTCGCCGTCATGTCGGTGTCGCCGCTGTCAGCGGGTGTGGATCGGGCGGGATCGGTCATAGCGCCGCGCTTGCGTCGGCGAGCCGCCGTTCGGCGGCCGTGAGCGCCGCCGTCGCGCTCATCCACCAGGCCTCGTCGGCGTCGAGCTGCTGGCGCGACGCGGCCGTGGCCCGCGCCGTCTCTTCGGGCGCCGGTCCACCGAGCGTCCGCCTGACGTCCACGAAGTGCCGCGGGCTGAGGATGCGGGTCAAGGCTTCGTCGGAGTACGCGATCGGCGTCCCCAACAGGGTTCCCGACACATCGGCCAGCAGTTCGGCAAGCGGGCGTTGTGCGTCGCTCTGCCGCGCCGCCATCAATCGTCCTGCGATGGTGTGCGCGGTCTTGAACGGCACACCGCGGTCGCGGGCCAGCGTATCAGCCAGCTCGGTCAGCGTCGTCCAGCCGTCGCCGGCGCGTGCTTCGAGCGATGCGGCGTCGAACTGCGCCGTCGACATGGCGGCGGCGACGAGCTTCACGGCGCGGGAGGCATCGCGGAACGCCGCGAACACGAGCGGCTGCAGATCGTCCTCGGTGTCGACGATGTCGCCGAACGGCGTGTTGTGGACGGCGGTCACGATCGCCTGCGATTGTCCCAACGCTTTGCTGCCGAGCGCGCGCGCGTGCTCGAGGGCGACCGGGTTGCGCTTCTGCGGCATGATGCTGCTGCACTGAACGTAACCGTCGCCGAGCCGCAGGTAGTTGAATTCGGCCGTGCACCACAGCAGCAGGTCCTGCACGAAGCGGCCGAGGCCGACCAGCAGCACCGACATCGCGGATGCGCTCTCCAGCAGGTAGTCCACCGTGGCGATGCTGCCGTAGGTGTTTCCGGTCGGGCCACAGAAGCCCAGCAGCTCCGACGTGAGCTGCCGATCGATCGGAAATCCGGTCCCGGTAATCGCGCAGGCGCCGAGCGGATTGCGATTCGTGCGATCGTACCCGCCCTTCAGACGCGTTGCGTCGCGCTCCACCTGCTCCACCATCGCCAGCAGATAGTGGGCGACGGTGGTGGGTTGGGCGCGCTGGGTGTGGGTGTGGACGGCAATGATGGTGCTGCGATGCGCATCCGCGACGTCGAGGAGCGATCGGCGCAGCTCGAAGCTCGCGGCGGCGAGGCCCAGAATGAACTCGCGCTGCCGCATCCGATACATCGTCATGTCGATGTCGTTGCGCGACCGCGCGGTGTGCAGCCGGCCGGCGTTTTCCTCGCCGCACGCGCCGATCACGAGCCGCTCGACGTAGAAGTACAAGTCCTCGATGACGCCGTCGTACTTGGCGCCGCGCACGTCGTCCTGCGACACCGAGTCGAGCGCTTCGCGGATGGTGTGCGCGGCGTCGCGGGGCACGATGCCCTGCTTCGCGAGCATGACGAGATGGGCGTAGTGAATCGCCATCAGCGGCGACAGAAACAGTTCCTTGGCGTCCTCGAAGTTTTCGTTGAGAACGTAGGTCACGTACTCGGGAGCAAACGGCATCACGCGGGAGTATATCCCGACCTATATAATCGACACGTGATGCGTCAGATCCACGTGACAGTCGTCGCAATCCTCCTCTCGATCGCGGCCGCCGGCGCGCAGTCGGGCGTCAACGACGCCAGGGCGCGCGAGATCTTCAAGGAACTGATCGAGATCAACACCACCGACTCGGTCGGCAACACGACGAGCGCCGCCGAGGCGATGGCCGCGCGGCTGAAGGCGGCCGGCTTTCCGGCCGCGGATATCCAGGTGCTCGGTCCGGATCCGCGGAAAGGCAATCTCGTCGCCCGCGCTGCGCGGCACGGGCGGTCGCAAGCCGCTGCTGCTGCTCGCGCACCTCGACGTCGTCGAAGCGAAGCGCGAGGACTGGTCGATCGATCCGTTCACCTTCCTCGAGAAGGACGGGTACTTCTACGGCCGCGGCACGAGCGACGACAAGGCGATGGCGTCGCAGTTCGTCGCCAACCTGATTCGCCTGAAGCAGGAAGGCTTCGCCCACGATCGGGATCTGATCCTGGCGCTCACGGCCGACGAGGAAGGCGGCAATTTCAACGGCGTGGACTGGCTTGTGAAGAATCATCGCGACCTCATCGACGCCGAATTCGCGATCAACGAGGGCGGCGGCGGCATCATCCGGAAGGGCAAGTACCTGACCAACGAGGTCCAGGCCAGCGAGAAGCTCTATCAGGATTTCAAACTCGAGGTGACGAACTCCGGCGGTCACAGTTCGCTGCCCGTGAAGGACAACGCGATCTATCACCTCTCCGAGGGGCTGGCGCGGCTCGCCGCCTTCGAATTCCCGGTACAGCTCAACGAAGTCACTCGCGCATATTTCACGCGATCGGCTGATGTCGAAGGCGATGCCAAGGTCGCAGCCGACATGCGCGCCGTCGCGCGCGCGACGCCGGACCCCGCTGCTGCCGCGCGGTTGTCAGCAGCGCTCCCCTATTGGAACTCGATGATGCGGACGACATGCGTGGCGACGCGGCTTGCGGGCGGGCACGCGCTGAACGCGCTGCCGCAGCTGGCGACCGCGAACGTGAACTGCCGCATCCTGCCGGGCGTGTCGCCGGAGTCGGTCAAGGACACGCTGACCCGCGTGCTGGCCGATCCCAAAATCGCGGTGTCGTTCGTCGGTCAGGCGCAGCCGAGCAAGCCGTCCCCGCTGCGCCCCGACGTGATGAGCGCTGTTGAATCGTTGACGAAGGACATGTTCCCGGGCGTGGTTGTCGTGCCGGTCATGAGCACCGGCGCCACGGACGGCCTCTACCTGCGGAACGGGGAGATACCGACCTACGGCGTCGACGGCACCTTCGGCGACATCGACGACGTGCGCGCGCACGGGCGCGACGAGCGTATCGGCGTGAAACAGTATTTCCAGGGCCTGGAATTTCAGTACCGGTTGATCAAGGCGTTGGCCGGTCGCCCTTGACCACGTTGCCGCCGTCCGCGACCCACTGATTCCAGCCGCCGACCAGCGCCCGCACGTTCTTGACGCCGCGAGCCTCGAGCATGAGCGCCGCACGGGCGCTCGTCGCTTCGTCCAGTCAAGCGCAGTAGGCGACAACCGTCTTCTTCGTCGCGATCAGCATGGCGACGGTTTTTTCGAACGACTCGGGCCACGTGAGCCGGCCTTCCAGCGGGAGCAGCACGGCGCCGGGCATGTGACCTGACGCGTACACGTCTTCGACGCGGGTGTCGACGATGACGACGTTCTTCGCGGCGATGAGCTTCTTGAAGTCCTGCTGCGAGATGCGCGGCGCGTCGATCGCCTGCGGGAGCAGCGCGAGGAGGAGCAGAACGAATCGCATCGCCTTAGTGTAGAGCCGATTTCATAATCCTCGTAGGGGCCGACCCATGTGTCGGCCCGCAGGGGCGGACACACGGGTCCGCCCCTACGTGAACAGGTTTTGAAACGGTTCTAGCGTTACAGGAGAATCGCCAGCCCGAGCAGGGCCAGGCCGAAAACGGTCAAGCACAGGGCGATCAGGCCGGGAGCCGTCGACCATTCCCCGTCTCGATCGTCGACGGCATTCTTGGCCCGATCGACGGCGGCCGCGATGCGGGCCTGGGAGATGAACGCTGCCGCCACGGCGACCAACAGGAGCAGCCAGCCCGCACCGAACATCGCCCGAGTGTACGACTCCACCATCCTCGACGCGTAGGACAGCGTGCCCAGCCAGCCGACGACGCCGACCGCAGAGAGCAGGCGCATGCGTCCAATCTCGCGATCGGCGCGTTGGCGCAACAACTCCAACTTCAATGCGCGCTCGGCGCGCTCGCGTTCGGCTTCGACCTGGGCGCGCTCGAGCTCGAGCCTGCGGCTGTCGCGATCGAAGACTTCCTTGAGCGCCGCAACCATGACCCCGGCGAGCCGCGCCTCGATTCCGGACCGCGCCCCGAGCCGCTCCATCGCGTCGAGCGGCTTCTCAGAGTCGCCGGTTGTCCGGCTCAGCGCAGCATTCCGGCGGCTGCGCGCGATATCCGCGATGCCGATCACCGCGTTGATGGCCCGTAACCAGGGAAACGCCATGTCACATCCCGACGAGCCAGCGCTCGCGAAAAGTCTTCTGGGCGGCGGTCAGCGTGCCCGCGTCGACAGGCACTACCTCGACGTGGGGATCGGCCGCCAGTTTGATGGTGGCGGTCTTCTGCACACCGGTTCGATCGACGAACACGACCGCCACGGAGTCGCCGGGTTTGCGGCGCTGCATCGCCGTCTGCACATCGGACTCGCTGGCGATCCGCTGCCCATCCACCTGCTGCAGCTCATCGTCCTGATCGATCCCGGCCGTGTAGATGGGCCACGTCGGCGCCACGAGCCCGGCGAGCCGCGCGCCGCGGCGCGTATCGAGGCTGATGTCGCCAAGCCAGGCGCGGCCGGGATGGCGCGGACGTACCGTGAAGCCGGCGCGCGTCAGGAGGCGTGAATAGTCGGGGAGGTCGTGGCCCTGGATGTACTTGGCGAAGAATTCACGGGCGAAGGCGGGATCGCCGCTCACCGTCGCGAGCGTCGCCTCAGCGTCGCGAATCGTGTAGGGCGTGTCGACGTACCCTTCCCGCGCCCCGCCAGGCTTGCCGAACGTGCGCCACATCGCGCGCATGAAGTCGTCGAGCGTCACCCGGCTGTCGCTGCGATCGCGCAGCGTCAGATCCAGCGCGAGCGCAATCGCGCCGCCGTACGGATAGTACGAGATGACGGTGTTCGACCAGTTGGTGCGATCGACGGACCGGCCGCCGTCGATGAATGGCGCCATGCGGCTCGCCTCTTCGGCCGATCGCACGAGGCGCGCCGGACTCTGGATCGATTCGATGAATTCCGTGAACGTGCGCGCCGTCTCCGGCAGATCCACGAGCCGCGCGCGCTGCATCACCAGCGGGCCGTAGTAGTGCGTGAAGCCTTCGGCCAGCCACAGCTCGCCTGAGCTGTCGGACCGATCGAAATCGAACGGCTCGAGTCCTTGCGGACGGATGCGCTCGACATTCCAGCAATGGAAGAACTCGTGCGCGACGGTCTCGAGCAGGTCCGTGCGGCCGCCCGCGATCGACGCAGCCGAGGTGATGACCGTGCTGTTGCGATGCTCCATGCCGTCGCCGTCGGCGTACGGCAGGTAGTCGGCCAGGAACGTGTACGACCCCGGCTCGTACGGTGGGTACTCCCCGAAGATCGCGCCCTCCTGCCGCACGATCTTCTCCACGTCCCGCACGAAGCCGTCGAGCTCGGCCTGTGAACCCGTGTGGTGCAGCGAAAAACGGAACCGGCTCGATCCGATCGAGAACTCGCGCATCGCGATCGGGCCGAACTCCGCAGGGCTGTCCATCAGGTATTGAAGATTCGGCGCCGTGAATTCCAGACCCGACCCGTGCAACTGCGTGGCAACCTGCCACTGCTTGCCCGCCGGCTGCGCAAATGTGACCGACGCCGGTCGGTCGTCCAGTCCTCGGGCCCACATGATGGCCGCCGGCATGTTGATGTGCGCGTGCGTTGTGTCGACGGCGAGGTAGGTCCCATCCACGCGATCTCCGTAGACCTTGTACTTGACCGTGACCGCGCCGCCGTGTCCGGTCACATTCCAGCCGTACGCATCGGGCCGATTCGTTTCTCGGGCCTCGCCGTCGGCGCCGAATGCCTGTACGTCGTAGACGTTCTTCGCGAAGTCGTGGATGGAGTAGCGGCCCGGCGACGAACGGCTCATGCGCAGCTCGAGCGTCTCCTGCGCGACGTCGGGGAACATCGCTTCCACCTGCATCCAGCGATGTTGCGGCTCGGGGAACGACAGCCGATATCGGATGGGTTCAGCCGCGCGGAATGAGCCGAGACTGGCGACGATGAACGCGCACACCACCAAGCGGCGAATCACAGATCGATGCTAGCAGAAGCGGTCGCCACAAGGATCTCGCTCGTGGTGAGCCCTTCGACTCATCGCTCATCCTGAGCTTGTCGAAGGATGAGCGCCTCGCTCAGGATGTACTTGTCGAACCACGAGCACACGGCTCGCCCTTCGACAGGCTCAGGACGAGCGGTAGGTCATGGTTGCGCGGCGAGCGTGCGAACGACCATCTCGAGCGACGGCCAGATGTTCTCGGCAATTTGCCGCGCGCCGCTGGGATTGGGGTGCGCGCGATCGGGCAAGAGCATCGCCGGATCGGTAATCACGTTCTGCAGGAGGAAGGGCACGAACGGGACCCGGAAGCGCGCGGCCACGTCGTAGAACGCCGTGCGAAACGCGGTCGTGTATGCCGTTCCACGCGTCGGCGGTGCTTCCATGCCGCACAGCACCACCGTGATTCCGCGCGCGTGCGCCGTTTCGACGATGCGGCTCACGTTCGATGTGAGCGTCTCCACGGGGAGGCCGCGCAGACCGTCGTTGGCGCCAATCGCGACGATGAGCACGCGAACGTCGCCGCGCAGGGCGCCTGCGAGCCGTCTGAGCGCGCCCGTCGAGGTGTCACCGGAAATGCCCGCGTTCACCACCTGATAGCGGAACCCCGCCGCGGCAAGCCGGGCCTGCAGGATCGCCGGATACGCCTGCGCAACACCGATGCCGTGCCCCGACGTGAGGCTGTCGCCGAGGGCGACGATTCGCGGGGCGCCTGCTGGCTGCGCCCGTGCGGCGGACGTGGTGACGACCGGCGCCGAGACGAGAGCCGCAATGATCGCGAGCCGTGCGAAAATGGCGCCGCGCTTCATCGATCCGAAATCGCCCGGATTCGTGATGACCACGACCTCGGCCTCGACCGATCCGCGGCTGACCGGCGTGCCGCGCAGCTCTTCGCCTGGTGCGGATGTTGCGGTTGCGTACGTAGTGTCCGCCTTCCCGCGTCGCGTGCCCATGGTTGCGGGGCACGCTCTGACGTGGGCTCGCCGAAGCTTGCCGGATGGCGAGCGGAGGCGGGCAGGCCGGCCTGGGCGATCAGCTGCGGGAGCTCGGACTCGTGCATCAGCAGCGGCATGTCGAACCGGCGATTGCGCTCCATCTCAGCGCGCCGCATCGACACGAGCGTGCGGAAATCCGCTGGGTGGTTCGCGAGTGCGTCGAGCGACCGAAAGGGCACGATCCAACTGTACCGCAGCAGTTAGCCTGACCGCAGTGGACGCAAAAAGAGCAATTGGCCACGGAGACACTGAGACACAGAGGGGCGCGCCTTTGGAGATTCGGCGGGGGCCGCCGGCGGAGCGGTACCTTCCGGAAAGCTCTGTGTCTCTGTGCCTCTGTGGCTTGAACCCGTGATCACGATCGCAGCGTGACAGCCCGGCGGTTGATGATCCACGCCGCCACCCAGCACGCCAGCGCCGTGAACGCAAACGCCGCGGCCACACTCGGTCTGCGCAGCAGGATCCACTCGACGTGGCCGTTTCTGAACCAGAACGCGAACGGCAGCAGCGAGTACGCGACGGCCATGCCGATCGTCTGGTTGCGGGTCTTCAGGAGCCGCCGTGTCCGCTCGAATGTCACGCGTTCGGCCTGGTCACGATCCGGCGGCGCGCCGTGATCCTTCAAGAGCGTCTCGAACCGCTGCGACATACGGGCGAAATCGGGATCCGTTTTCAGGAACTCGTTCACCAAGGCTTTCGTGTCGGCGCTCACCTGGCCGGCGAAATAGATGGGCAGCAGATCCAGGATCACGTCGCGCGTTACGGTCATGGGTTGTCTCCTTCGCCACGTTTGTTCCTTAGCGCCTGACGCGCCCGGAACACTCTGGATTTCACGGCGCCGACGCTGATATCGAGTCGCCGCGCCACCTCGTCGTAGGACAACCCCTCGCGCGCGTGCAGCAGCAACGCGTCGCGGTCGCCGGCGGCGACGAGCTCGAGCTGGCGCTCGGTCCACCCCAGCTCGGCCAGCTGATCGCCTCGCGGCGCGATCGCCGGTTCGCCGGCGGTCTCGAGGGGCACGAGCCGCCGATTCCGGCGCTCCATGTCCCGCCACAGGTTGCGGGTGATGGTCAGCAGGTACGCGCGGACCGTCGCTTCGCGAATGGACCCGCGCGCATTCCAGGCCCGGACGAACGTGTCGCTGGTCAGATCTTCGGCATGCGCCGGGTTTCCGCTCAGGAACAGCGCGAACCGGTAGACGTCGCGCCAATGCCGCTCGTACAGGTCGTGAAAACCGACCATCGGGGTTCAGATGAAGATACTTGCCGCGCGGGGAAAAGTTGCCTTACAGCGTTTTCAGATTCGGTGCAGTACGTGGGGTCCGCCTTAGGCGGACCTACATCTACGCGATCGTTAGAGTAGGTCCGGCTAAAGCGGTAACAATATACTTGACTAACCACTAGGCTTCTGCCATGATTCGTTCATGGCAACCGCATCCGAACCGAAAACCCTGCAACAGGCCATCCTGTTCTTCGCGGACTACGAGAACTGCCACCGCGCGATGATGGCGATCCGCTGGCCGGACGGCATCGTCCGCTGCCCGACCTGCGGGTCCAACCACGTCACCTACCTCGTCAATCAGCGTCGGTGGAAGTGCTACGAGAAGCATCCCTCAAGGCAGTTCTCGCTCAAGGTCGGAACCATCTTCGAGGATTCCGCCGCTCGGTCTGGAGAAGTGGCTGCCTGCGCTCTGGTTGCTCACCAACTGCAAGAACGGCATCAGCAGCTACGAACTGGCCCGCGCGCTCGGCGTCACCCAGAAAACCGCGTGGTTCATGCTGTCGCGGCTGCGTCTCGCGCTTGCAGTCCGAGCACGGCGGGAAGCTCGGCGGAGACGTCGAAGTGGACGAAACCTTCATCGGCGGCAAGGCGCGGAACATGCACAGTCGCGAAGCGCGAAGCGCCTCGGCATCTCGCAGTCCCGGTCGATGATCGGCAAGGTCGCCGTCATGGGTCTGTTGGAGCGGCATCGGAAGGACGACGGCGGGAGCCAAGTCCGCTTCAAGGTCATCGCGAACCGCAAGAAGCATCAACTCGAATCGGTCGTCACCGAGCACGTCGAGATCGGCGCGACTGTCTACACCGACGCGCTGCGCTCCTACGACCGCATGGGCAGAGCGCGGCTACGTCCACAACGTCATCGACCACGCCGAAGCCTACGTTGACGGCGACAGTCCACACCAACGGCATGGAGAACTTCTGGAGTCTGCTGAAGCGCGCCATCAAGGGCACCTACGTTTCGGTCGAACCGTTCCATCTGTTCCGTTACCTCGACGAACAATCGTTCCGTTTCAACCATCGCAAGGGGACCGACGCCATGCGTTTCGCGCTCGCGCTCAAGGGCATCATCAACAAGCGCCTGACCTACACGGCGCTGACCGGCTCGGAGTTGCCGCAAACGTGCTAAAAAAAGCTTCCCCCAACTCCAACGAGGTCGTCGACGTGCCCGCCGATAGTCCGGTGGGCACAATGGAACGTTTCGAGCGCGGACTCAGACAAGTGCTGAGCGTGCCGAAAACGCCAAGCGGGAAACATCGCCGCATACGACGCCGCGCCAAGAGAAAACATTAGGTCAACTCAGTACGCGGCTTGACCTTCCTCAGGAATTCGCTCAACTTTTTTTGATCTATCGGGGTGTCTTCGTGTCTGTAGATACCAGTCGCATCTCGGAATCGCTTGAGGTCTTCACTCGACGCGTAGTACTCAAGTCTCCGCCTTTGCGTGAGTGCCCTATGTGCCCAACTGGCTGACGAAACCTGACGCTTCTCTATGTGAATCTCATGTGTATGGCGCGCGGCTGACCACGCGAAAAGGTCGGCCGCTTGGAGCGGCATGATCCTCTCGTCCGAACCGAATGTGAGCCCGCCTAGATATGGTGCGAATTCACGCGGATTTCGGCGATTGATCGAGTAGGCGCGCTCGAAATGATGCCTGTACAGATTTCCTTCATCGAACACGAAGGACACTGGTCGTTTCGTGTGAATCATCGCGAACCGAACCACCATCGTCGTAGTCATATAGCCAAGTAGTTCGTACTGGCTGCCTGCTTTGTTGGCCAAGTTTTGCCGATCTCCGATCAGATCCAGATAGGCCGCATTGTCCAGGCTGGCGATAATCGAATACCGATTTCGGTGGCCTTCGATGATCGTTAGAAGTTCGCCAACGAGGGCTTCTTTCGCTGGCATGTTCCAGCGTTTTTTGTCGGCGAAGTCGGACTTCTTGTTGTTTCCCCACAGGTCTTTTGCGTGGAAAGCCTTAACCTTCGCCTTGCTCAATACGGCTCGCCACTGGGCTGCGAACTCAATCCAGTCTCCGACCTCGCCCAAGTAGCCACCCACGATCGGGTAGGGCTTGTCGTCGTCCACCCGGCTCTCGTCCAGATAGGCGGTCACCATGGTCATGATGTTGGTCAGCCGTTTTGGATCGTCGCCCCACAGGTCGAACGACAGATGCTCAATTGCCGAATAGCGACCCTTGCGAGCCAAAGGTCATTGTCATTTCCCTACACTTGATGCCCATCTCCGGGCACGGCTACGATTTGCCGTAGCGGTAACACCCTAATCGTCCGGCCTATCCGGTCGGTTAGTCAAGTATATTGTTACCGCTAAAGCCGGACCCCACGTACGACGATTTGCGGCTCTCGAACCGCTGTCGAAATGGAAACGCTCCAGGCGCAATTGTTTCCGGACGCCCTACTTCGCCAGCACGCACAGAAACTCGAACATCAGGTTGGCGGCGAGGACCGACGTGATCTGGCCGGGTCCGTCGAACAGCGGCGCGACTTCGACGACGTCGCCGCCGACGAGCTCGAGGCCGGCGAGGCCGCGCACGAGGCGCTGCGCTTCGTGGCTCGTGAGCCCGCCCACTTCGGGCGTCCCGGTCCCGGGCGCAAATGCGGGATCGACCGCGTCGATGTCGAACGTCATGTAGGCCGGTCCAGTGACGACCCGGCGGATTTCGTCGACGACCCACGCCGGCCCACGGTCCTTCACCTGGTCGATGTCGATCATCCGAATGCCGTGCTCGCGATGGAACGCGAAGTCCTCTTCGCCGTACATCGGCCCGCGGATTCCGACCTGGATGAACCGCTTGCCGTCGACAATCCCTTCCTCGATCGCGCGCCGGAACGGCGTGCCGTGAAAATATTTGCCGCCGAAGTACTCGTCCCACGTGTCGATGTGCGCGTCGAACTGCACGAGCCCCAGCGGCCCGTGCCGCCGCGCCAGCGCCCGGAGCACCGGCAGCGAGATCGAGTGATCGCCGCCGACCACCAACGGCTTGGCGCTCGCGTCGGCAATGGCGCCGATGCCTGCTTCCACGGCGTCGTAGCACTTTTCGATGCTGACGGGCGGCGCGTCGATGTCGCCGACATCCGCGATATTCAGGCGATCGAACGGCGCGACCTTCTGAAAGTAGCTGTAGCCGCGAATGAGCGACGACTGCGTGCGAATCTCCCGCGGCGCGAGCCGCGCGCCGGGGCGGTAGGACGTGCCGCCGTCGAACGGCACGCCGACCAGCGCCACGTCGAGCCCGCGTGCGTCCTCGACATGCGGCAGCCGCATGAACGTCGCCGGCTGCGCGAAGCGTGGAGATTCGAACGAGCGTCGAGGTTGGTGACCCATTGAACGGAAATTCTAGCCACGAAATCACGAAAACATGAAGAAGACCTACAGGGTTCGTGCTTTCGTGTTTTCGTGGCCAACCAGCACGAGATGAACCGATCTGCTGCGGTATAGTGCGTCACGTGACGCGCCTCCGCGGCGGACTCAGCACCGTCGAGTACTTCACCTTCGGCTTCGGCACGATGATCGGCGTCGGCTGGGTCGTCCTCATGGACGACTGGCTGTCGCGCGGGGGGCCGGGCGGCGGGATGCTCGGCTTTCTCATCGGCGGCCTGCTGCTCTTTCCAATCGCCCACACCTACGGCCGGCTCGTTGAGCGCACCCAGGACGCCGGGGCCGAAATCGCGTACACCGAAAAAGTCTTCCCGCCCTTCGTCAGCTTCGCCGCCGGCTGGACGATGGTCCTGTCGTACGCGATCGTGTGTCCGTGGGAGGCCGTGGCGGGCGGGAACCTGCTCGCGCGCGTCTTCCCGGCGCTGAACAGCTATCCGGTGTACGAGGTGGGCGGCACGCCAATTTACGCGCCGCGCCTCGTCGTCGGCTTCGCCCTCTCCCTCCTCATCATCGTCATCAACTACCGCGGCATCAAGTTGAGCGGCCTGTTCCAGGATGTGATGACATTCGGGCTGCTGGCCGCGTTCGCGATTTTCACCGTGCTCGGGTTCGCGCGCGGATCGAGCGCCAACTGGCAGCCGCTGTTCTCGCAGACCGGAAGCGGCGGCGTGTGGCTGTCGATTTTCCTCGTGATGCAGATCGTTCCCTACTACATGACCGGCTGGGAATCGGTCGCCAAGGGATCCGAAGAAGCGCGCAGTGGATTCGATCCGCGCAATTTCACGAAGGCGATCTACGCCTCGCTCGTCGCCGGCTCTCTTTTCTACGTGATCATCATCGCCGTCGTGACCTACGTGTACCCGTGGCCGGAGATCGTGTCGGGCCACGTGCGCACCGAGGTAGCGTTCGAGCGGACGTTCGGATCGCACGCCATCGCGCAGCTCATTCTGTTCGGCGCGTTCCTGTCGCTCTTGAAGATTTTCAACGGCAACTTCGTCGCCGCCACGCGGATGCTCTACGCCATCGGCCGGCGCAATCTCGTCCACCCGTCGCTCGGCCAGGTGCATGCATCGCACGGCACACCCGTGGTCGCGATCACGCTGATGGGCATCCTGACGATCGCCGCGTCGGTGTTCGGGGACGCGATCCTCGTGCCGATCAGCGAGGTCGGATCGCTGGCAGTGGGCATCGGGTGGCTATCGGCGTGCGCGGCCTACCTTGCTGCGAAACAGGATCGAGCGAGTGACGGGCCCGCCGTGTGGGCGTGGACCGGAGTGGTTGTCAGCATCGCCATCGTCCTGATGAAAATCGTCCCGGGCGTTCCGGGCAGCTTCAGCCGCTGGGAGTGGATCGCGTTCGTCGGTTGGAGTGTGCTTGGAGTGGTGTTCTGGTTGTCGCGTCCCTCACGCCAGCCACGAGGGCACGAAGGCACGAATTGAAGTCTTCTTCGTGTCTCTGTGACGTCGTGGCTAACTCGATGTGTCGGTCGCTGCCGATGTCGAAGCGAGGTGCGCCAGCACCTGATCGATGAAGGCGTCGGGTGGCATGGCGCCCATGATTTCGCCGTGCTCGTTCACGACGGTCTTCGGCACCGCGTTCACGCGGTAGCGCCGCGCGAGGTCCGGAAATTCAGTCGCTTCCACTGCTGTGGCGATGATGTTCGGATTCTCGAACGCCATCTCGTGCGCGAGGCTGACCGCCCGCGGACAGTGGGGTCACGTCGGTGTGGTGAACACCTGCAGCGAAATCGGCCGATCGATTAACGCGAGGCGCTGCCGGTGCGTGTCGGTCAAGCCGGACGGACGTCCGCCGGCCAGCATGACCGCGTGCACGAGCGAGCTGAACTCGTAGCCCGACGGCGCGCCGGCGAAACGGATCCGCGTGTCGCGGTCGCCCGACTCGTCGTGACTGACGATCGCGATCGCGGGCACGCGTTCGATGCCGTACTGCTTCGCCTTGTCCACGTCGAGGACAACGTTCACTTCCTCGACCGTGATGCGATCGGAGAGCGGCGGAAGCTCGTCCACGATCTGGCGCGCCTCGGCGCAGGTGTCGCAGCCGAGCGTTTGTGTGAAGAAGAGCAGCCGCACGGAACGCGTCATCTCGGAGAACGCGTCGCGCAGCCGCTGCTGATCGGGTGCGGAGATCAGGCCCACACAGTGATTATGTCAGGGATTCGGGATTCGGGATTCGAAAGACAAGATCACAGCGTGACAGCGGACAGAACTAGTCCCTAATCCCTAATCCCGAACCCCTAATCCCTACTACTTGAACAGATCGTCGAAGGCGCGGCGGGCGCTGTTGCTGCTGGCGGGCGTGGACTCCTTGCTCGTCGGCGAGCTGGTCTGCCGTTCGACCGTCGTGCGCGGGGTCATCAGGTCGCAGTTGTTGCGTTCGTCCTTCGGCGCGACTCGTGCGGGCAGCCGCGCGTTCTCGGTGCACTCCCACCGCGCGCTCGTGTCGAACGACACGCACTGGATGCACGCGTGCAGATCCACGCCGCACTTCGAGCAGCGATCGAGGAGCCCCACCGGCACCGACAGCAGGTTGCCGCAGCGGGCGCAGCGAAACACCTCGTGCGCCGCCATCAGGTTCGGCGTCTTCGGCCCGCGCTCGTCCTGCAGCACGCGGCCCGGCGCGCGCTCCCGCGCCGGCTGTTTCGGGCCCCGCGGTCCCTTCGGCCCGCGTTCGCGCGGGACGTCCTGATACCCGCGCTGGCGGTACTTGCGGTCGTCGTCGCCCATTGGCAAGCGGATTACATCAGAACGGACGGGGTCCGGCAAGATCGGGCGCGCGGCCAACTCGGACCGTGCGCCCCGGTATAATCCGTCGGCTTCATGGGTTTGTCACCAGGCATGACCCTCGGTCCGTACGAGATCCTCGGTCTCCTGGGAGCCGGCGCCATGGGCGAGGTCTATCGCGCCAGCGATCCGCGGCTGCGCCGCGAGGTCGCCGTCAAGGTCCTGCCGGCCGGGTTCGCGGCGGATCCCGCGCGACTGCGGCGCTTCGAGCAGGAGGCGCTTGCCGCCGCAAGCCTCAACCACCCGAACATCCTCGCCGTGTACGACATCGGACTTCACGCCGGCGCTCCGTACATCGTCTCGGAGCTGCTGGAGGGCGCCACGCTCCGCGAGGCCGCGGCGGGCGGCGCGCTGCCGCTGCGGCGAGCGCTGGAATACGCCACTCAAATCGCGCAGGGTCTTGCCGCGGCGCATGAAAAGGCCATCGTCCACCGCGATCTGAAACCCGAGAACCTGTTCGTCACACGAGACGGCCGGATCAAGATCCTCGATTTCGGTCTCGCGAAGCTCACCCAGCTCGACTCCGGCTCTGCCACCCGCGCGACGACGATGATGACCGCGGCGACCGAGACGGAGCCCGGGATGATCGTCGGCACCATCGGCTACATGTCGCCCGAGCAGGTGCGCGGCGAGCCGGCCGATCACCGGTCCGACATCTTCGCGTTCGCCGTGATCCTCTTCGAGATGATCACCGGGCGGCGGGCGTTCCTTGGACCGTCCGCCGTCGAAACGATGCATGCGATTCAAAGACCCTCTGGATCTCCCGGGCGCCTCGCCAGGCGTGCCGCCGGCGATCGAGCGCATCCTCCGTCGCTGCCTCGAGAAAAATCCGGAGCTGCGGTTTCAGTCGGCGAAGGATCTCGCGTTCAACCTGGAGGCCCCGTCCACCGAATCGGCGGCGGGCGTCGCCGCGGTGCCGCGCACAGCAGCCTGGCGCGTACGCTCACGGTTTGTCCCCGCGCTGACGATCGGACTGCTGCTCGTGGCGGCCGCAGCGGCAGGATTTCTGGTGGCGCTCCGTCTCGATCGCACGACATCGCCGACGTTTACGCGGCTGACGTTCCGCAGAGGCACCGTGCAATCGGCCCGGTTCGCGCCAGACGGCCAGACCGTCGTGTTCAGCGCGTCCTGGCAGGGCGAGCCGGGCGAGCTGTTCTCGACGCGAATCGGCAGCGTCGAAGCCCGGTCGCTCGGCGCCGCCGGAGCCACCATTCAATCCATTTCGCCGTCGGGCGAAATGGCGCTGCGCCTCCGCGGCGGCACGCTTGCGCGGGCGCCGCTCGCCGGCGGCACGCCGCGCGAAATCATCGAGCGCGTGACGGCAGCGGTCTGGGCGCCGGACGGCAAGTCGCTCGCGATCGTGCGGGTCGCCGACGGCCGGAGCCGCCTCGAGTTTCCACCCGGGACCGTGTTGTACGACGCGCCGGGATCTCTTGCCAACATCGCGATTGCGCCCAGCGGTTCATCGGTGGCGTTCGCGGAGGCGCCGCCGGGCATCACGTCCCGCATGTCGATCGGTGTTGTGGACCTCAACCGCGCGCGTCGAACCATGTCCGACGGATGGGGCAGCGTGCACGGCATCGTCTGGTCTCCGCGCGGCGACGAAGTCTGGTTCACCGCGTCGAAAACGGCGTTCGGCGCCGGCACCGTCTACGCCGTCACGACAGCCGGCAAGCTTCGCGAGGTCGTCAGCGCGCCCGTCAATCTCGTGCTGTTCGACGCGTTCGCAGACGGAAGGATGCTGGTCGGCCGGGCCGACATCCGCCTCGAAGCCCGCGGCCTTCCGCCAGGCGAGACGCAGGAGCGCGATCTGTCGTGGTTCGACTACACCGGCATTTCGGATCTCTCGCCCGACGGGCACACGATGATCATCACGGAAAACGGCGAAGCCGGTTTCCACACGTATCTGCGCAAGACGGATGGAAGCAGCGCCGTCGCGCTGGGGGAAGGCGGCTCCTACGGATTGTCGCCGGACGGCCGGTCGGTGCTGGTGGCGATGGTGGATCCGACGCGAATCGGGATTGCTCCCGTGGGTCCGGGCGAACCTCGATTCATTCCGCATCCGGAATTCGATAGCTTCCTCTGGGGCAACTGGTTTCCGGACGGCAAACGCATTCTGGTCGCCGGGAGCGAGAAGGGCCACCGCACGCGTTTGTACGTCGAAGGCCTCGACGGCAGCGGCCGGCGGGCGATTGCGGCCGAGGGCACGAGCATGAACACCGGCAGCCACGCGATTTCGCCGGACGGCACGCTCGTAGCGGCGACGGCGAACGGGCGATCGTGCTCGTTCCGGTCGCCGGCGGCGAGCCCCGCCCGATGCCCGGCGTGTCGCCGGGTGATGTGCCGAGCCGATGGACGCCGGACGGCCGCTCGCTCATCGTCTACAGGAGAGATCAGGTCCCGACACCCATCTCCCGCGTGGAGATCGCCACCGGACGAAAGGAATTCTGGAGGGAGATCGGCCCGCCGGATCTTGCCGGCGTCATGGGCATAGGCCACGTGATCGTGACGCCGGACGAGAAGGCGTACGTCTACAACTTTTCGCGCCGGATCACCGATCTGTATCTGGTCGAGGGCCTCAGGTGAGCTACTGCGACGCGGCCGGGGTGAGCTCGCTCAGGAATTGCTTGAGATAGCTTCCCCACACGGCCGGCAGCGAATGCGTGCCGTGCCCGCGCGTCTGATCGCTCGTCGGGATCAGGATATAGCGTCCCCGCTTCACGCGCGGCATCAGCTTCTCCATCAACCCCAGCTCCGGCGGATTGACGACATCGTCGGCCGAATTGATCGCCAGAAGCGCCGTCGTGATTTTCTCGAGTTGTGGCGCCGGATTGTAGGCGCGCGACGAGTTGAACTGATAGAGCATGTCGTTCGCATCGGTTGTCGCGAGCCGGGACTTGATCTGATCCGCGTACCACGTATCTGCCGCGTCCCGCGTTGGCGCCGTCTTCTGCCACTGCAGTGGGCTGCTCGTCATCATCATCAGGAGATTGATGGCCCCGATGAGACCCTGCCTTGGCTGCTCAGTGTAGTCGCCGTTCTTCCACGCCGGATCCCTGGTGATGCTGTCCATGATCATCTGCCGCATCACGCGGTTCCGGCCGGCGATCTCCGTAGGCACGCTCGCGAGCGGCACGAGGCCATCGACGAAGTCCGGGTACATCTCGCCCCACACCCAGCAATGCATCGCGCCCATCGACGTGCCCAGCACCAGGCGCACATGGTTCACATTCAGTCCGTCGGTGAGCATCGCGTGCTGCGCGCGGACCATGTCGTCGTAGGTGTATTTCGGAAATTTCGCCTTCAGGCCGTCGCTCGGCTTGCTCGATTTACCGTGACCGACGCCGTCCGGCAGGATGATGAAGTATTTCGTGGCGTCGAGGAGTTGGCCCGCCCCGAACAGCTCGCCGCCAAACGTCCGCGACAGGAAGCCCGCGCCGCTGCCGCCCGTTCCATGAAGGATCAACACCGCGTTGCGGACGACGCCGGATGCGTCGCGCCGGGGCGTGCCGATGGTCCGGTAGTGCAGTCGCAGTTCCGGGAGCGTCTCGCCGGTGCCGAACCTGAAATCGCGAATCGTGACGTCGCCTTCGGTGGGTGACGGGAAGTCGCTTGGCGACTGAGCCTGCACCAAAGACGCCGCGCATGTCAGCGCGAGCACGAGCTGAATCCCGATATGTTGCATCGCTCTCATGGTGGCTCCTGGCGACCCGCGCTTCTTATACCAGCGGGCCTCCGGCTGTGGCAAGATCCTCACGCATGGACGGCCGGCGATCGCAACGGCACTGCCTGATGGGCATCGCCGTCGTGCTCGCCCTCGCCTCCTCCCTCTCGAACTCTCAAGCCCAGGCCAAGCGTCCGATGACGCTCGTCGATCTCGCCGAGCTGCCGCGCATCATCCTGCCGCAGCTGGCGCCCGACGGGCGGACCCTGGTCTATCTGCAAAGCCAGGCGGATTGGAAAATCGGACGGCCGGTCTGGCATTTGTGGCGCCAGGACGTCGGCAGCGGTGCGCCCACCCGTCTGACGTCCAACGCCGGCGGCGTCATTCCCTTCCAGCCCCGATGGTCGCCGGACGGGACGACCATCCTCTTCGTCCGCGACGGCCAGCTCCAAACGCTTCGCGCGTCCGGCGGCGAGCCGCGCCAGCTGACGCATCACGCGACCCTCCCCACGGCGCCCACGTGGGCGCCCGACGGCAGCAGCGTGTATTTCATCGCCGCCGATCCGCTGACGGCCGCCGAGCGCGAACGCGACCGGGTTCGAGACGATGTGTATGCGTACGAGGAGGATTACAAGCAACGCCACCTGTGGAAGATTGTGGTGGCGAGCGGTGCCGAGACGCAGATCACAACGGGCGATTCGTCCGTGCTCGAGTACCGGTTCTCGCGCGACGGCACGCGCATCGCGCTGCATCGCGCGCCGAACCCGCTTGCGGGCGACGCCCATCGCGGCGAGGTGTGGGTGGTCGATGCAAACGGCGCCAACGGCCGCGCCCTGACCTCCAACGGCCTCGAAGAAGTCGGCGCCGAGCTGTCGCCCGACAACACGCAGGTGCTCTTCCTCGCCGACACGAACGAGCGGTTCGAGCCGTACTACAACACCAACCTTTTTGTCGTCCCCGCCTCCGGTGGCACGCCGCGCGCGCTATTCCCCGACTATCAGTATGCGTTCGATCAAGCCACGTGGGCGCCCGACGGTAAATCGATCTTCGCCGTCGTGAACATGGGCGTGCACAACGAAGTCTTTCAGATCGACGTCGCCGCCCGCAGCATGCGGCAGCTCACCGACGGCGAACACTTCATTCCGTATGCCGGCTGGTCGGTCGTGCCCACGGCGGGCCAGATGCTCATGCAACGCGACGAACCGAGCCGGTTCGGCGACGTGTGGACGCTGCCGATGACGGGAGAAAAGCCGTCGTTCACGCGCGTCACGCATCTGTTCGATCGGATGGAACGCGAGTTCGCGCTGCCGCGCCAGGAGAAAGTCACGTGGAAAAGCCCTGACGGCGCGACGATCGAGGGGCTGCTCTTCTATCCCGTCGACTATCAGCCGGGCACGCGATATCCGCTGGTCGTCCAGTTGCACGGCGGTCCGATGGAATCGGACAAGTTCGGCGCCGGCGTCGGGCTGCTGCAACACTATTTTCCGGTGCTCGCCGGCAAGGGGTATGCGGTCTTCAGACCCAACTACCGCGGCAGCGCCGGCTACGGCAACGCCTTCTATCGCGATGTCGTCGGCCATTTCTTCCGCAACATGCAGCACGACGTGTTGTCGGGCGTCGACGACCTCGTCCAGCGCGGCATCGCGGACACCGATCGCGTGGTCGTCATGGGGTGGAGCGCCGGCGGACACCTGACCAACAAGCTCATCACGATGAGCGACCGCTTCAAGGCCGCCTCATCCGGCGCCAGTGTCGCCGACTGGATGTCGTTCTACGCGCAAACCGACGTGCGGTCGTTCCGAGTCACCTGGTTCGGCGGCGCGCCGTGGGAGAAGGCGACGCCGCTGTCCGCCTTCTGGGATCACTCGCCGCTGAAGGACGCGTCGAACGTCAAGACGCCCACGCTGCTGTTCGTCGGCGAGAACGATTCGCGCGTGCCGCTGGCACAGTCGCTCGAGATGTTTCGCGCGCTCAAGAGCCACGCGGTGCCCACCCACCTCTACGTCGCGCCGCGAGACGGGCACCAATGGGCTGAGCTTCGCCATCTGATCTTCAAGGCCAACGCTGAGATGGAATGGTTCGAGCGGTACGCGCGCGGACGCGACTACACCTGGGAGAAGGCGCCGCAGTAAACTCTGATCACGTCCGTCTCGCGTTACGTCGATGGCGCAGATCTTCCATCGCAGTGCGAACACGATTGCTCGGGTCAGCATCTTCGGCGCGCTGTTCTTCGTCGCCGGCCTGCTCTGGCTCACCGCCGCCATCAACCGATCGCCGTGGGTGACGCAGGCATACGTCGCCCGCGAGCAGCCCCTCCAGTTCAGCCACGAGCGTCACGTCGCAGGCAACGGCATCGACTGCCGGTACTGCCACACGTCAGTCGAGCAGTCCTCTTTCGCAGGCATTCCGCCGACCAAGACGTGCATGAACTGCCACTCGCAGATCTTCGCGAACAGCCCGTTCCTCGAGCCCGTCCGCGAGAGTTTCCAAACAGGCCGATCGATCGAGTGGACGCGAGTCAACGATTTGCCGGACTTCGCCTATTTCAATCACAGCATTCACGTGCACAAGGGCATCGGGTGCACGACCTGTCACGGGCAGGTCGATCGGATGCCGCTGTTGTGGCAGGCGAGGTCGCTGCAAATGGAATGGTGCCTCGACTGTCATCGAAATCCTGAGCGCTACGTCCGGCCGCGCGACGCCGTTTTCCGCGTGGACTACCAACCGCCCGCCGATCAGTTCGAGCTGGGCAAGCGGCTTGTCGCCGAGTATCAGATTCAGAAGCTCACGAGCTGTTCGACATGTCATCGGTGAGGGACGACCGCGTGCACGCCGGCATCATCCACGTAGGGGCGGACCCGCGTGTCCGCCCCGGGGCCGACACATGGGTCGGCCCCTACAGCGAACCTGTCCCCGCGAAGAGCGATCTCCAACCTGAATCGTTTTGGCGCAGCCTCGAGGAGCGCGCGGAAGATCCGGCGTTTCAGGAACGCCTCTACAACGAGTTCCCCTCGGAAATCGAATCGATCGCCGACCCGGTGGAGCGCCGCACCTTTCTGCGGCTGATGGGCGCTTCGCTCGCATTGGCGGGCGTGACCGCGTGCACGCGCCAACCGTCGGAAAAGATAGTCCCCTACGTACGCCAGCCGGAAGAGATCGTTCCCGGGACCGCGCTCTTCTACGCGAGCGCGATGCCGCTGGGCGGCGTCGCGACGGGCATCCTGGTCGAGAGCCACGAGGGACGGCCGACGAAGATCGAGGGCAATCCGCTCCACCCCGGAAGCCTCGGCGCGACCGACGTCTTCGCGCAGGCGGCGATCCTGGGCCTCTACGATCCCGACCGATCGCAGACGCTGACGCACCTCGGAGAGATCCGGCCATGGTCGGCGTTTCTGGCCGCGATCCGCGCGGCGCTCGGCGCGCAGCAGCCGCTCAAAGGCGCGGGCCTCCGGCTGCTGACCGAATCGGTCCACTCGCCAACGCTCGCGTCGCAGATCCGCGAGCTCCTCGCGCGCTTCCCGGCGGCGAAATGGCACCAATGGGATCCCGCGAGCCGCGACAACGCCCGCACCGGATCGAGCCTCGCGTTCGGCGAATTCGTGGACGCGCAGTACCGCCTCGAGCAAGCCGACGTCATTCTCGCGCTCGACGCCGACCTTCTCGGGTGCGGTCCCGGATCGCTCCGCTACGCGCGCGAGTTCGCCGCGAGACGCCGCCCAGAACACGCCGATCGCATGAACCGGCTGTATGCAGTCGAAACGATGCCGACGCCAACCGGCGCGCGCGCCGATCATCGCCTGCCCGTGAAACCCAGCGAGGTCGAGCGGGTCGCTCGCGAGATGCTCGCTCGCGTGGGGGGCACTCAGAACGTGGCGCAAGGCTTCAGCCCTGCAGTTTTGAAATGGATCGAAGCCGTCGTGAAGGACTTGCAGGCCCATCGCGGCCGATCGCTCGTCGTCGCCGGGGAGGGCCAGCCGCCCGTCGTGCACGCGCTCGCGCACGCGATGAACGGCGCCCTCGGCAACGTCGGCCACTCGGTCGTCTACACCCAGACGGCCGAAGCCGAACCAGTCAATCAGATCGAGTCGCTGCGCGAATTGGTCGGCGACATGCAGGCCGGAAAGGTCGACCTCCTCGTGATCGTGGCGGGCAATCCTGTCTATACCGCCCCAGTCGACCTCGGTTTCGCAGGCGCGCTGAGCAAGGTGCCGCTGCGAGCGCACCTGAGCCTCTACCCCGACGAAACGTCAGCGCTGTGTCAATGGCACGTCCCGGAAGCGCATTTCCTGGAGTCGTGGAGCGACGCCCGCGCCTACGACGGGACCGCGTCGATCGTGCAGCCGCTGATCGCGCCACTCTACGGAGGCAAGTCGGCGCACGAGGTACTCGCGGCCCTGAGCGATCGGCCGGAGCGCTCGCCGTACGACATCGTGCGCGAGTACTGGAAGATCGGCACCGACGATTCGGCGTGGCGCCGCTGGCTGCACGACGGCGTCATCCCGAACACCGCCTACGCCCCGAAGGCCGTCGCCGTTTCATCGTCGTACGTGGGGTCCGCCTTTAGGCGGACCTCGGAGCCGGGTGTCGAAGCGAGCCCGGCCGGGCAAGCCACGGCATCAACCTTCGAGATCGCGTTCCGCAACGACCCGTGCGTCCTCGACGGCCGGTTCTCGAACAACGGCTGGCTGCAGGAGCTGCCGAAACCGATCACCAGGCTCACGTGGGACAACGCCGTCCTCGTCAGTCCCGCAACCGCCGCTCGCCTGAAAGCCGAGAACGCGCCGGCGTTTCAGGGCGGCGAGCACGGGCAGATCATCAGCGACGTCGGGTCGGTGCAGCTCAACGGGCGGAGAGTCCAGGGCGCGCTGTTCCCCGTCGTCGGTCACGCCGACGACTGCGTGACGGTGCATTTCGGCTACGGCCGTTCCCGCGCGGGCCGGCTCGGCAGCGCCACCGGATTCAACGTCAACGCGCTCCGTACCTCCGGTGCTCCGTGGTTCAGCCGCGGCTGCGAGATCGCGCTGACCGGCGACACCCAGTCGCTGGCCTGCACGCAGTACCACCACCTGATGGAAGGGCGCCACCTCGTGCGTGCGGTGACGCGCGACGAGTACGTGCGCGATCCGAAATCGGTGCGCGAAGGCGACGAAACGCCGCCGCGCACGCTCACGCTGTACCCGGAGTTCCCGTACGAAGGCTACAAGTGGGGCATGGCGATCGACATCAATTCCTGCATCGGCTGCAACGCGTGCGTGGTCGGATGCCAGGCTGAAAACAGCATCCCGGTCATCGGCAAGGACCAGGTGCTGCGCGGCCGCGAGATGCACTGGCTGCGCGTGGACACGTACTATCGCGGTCCCGCCGACAACCCGGAAACGTACTTCCAGCCCGTTCCGTGCATGCACTGCGAGAACGCGCCGTGCGAGGTCGTGTGTCCCGTCGCGGCCACGGTGCACAGCCACGAGGGGTTGAACGACATGGTCTACAACCGCTGCGTCGGCACGCGGTACTGCTCGAACAACTGCCCGTACAAGGTCCGCCGGTTCAACTACCTGCTGTACGCCGACTGGAAGACGCCGAGCCTGAAGCTCGCGCGCAATCCCGACGTGACCGTGCGAAGCCGCGGCGTGATGGAGAAGTGCACCTACTGCGTGCAGCGCATCAACCGCGCGAAGATCGATGCGGAGAAGGAAGACCGGAAGGTCAGGGACGGTGAGATCAAGACGGCCTGCCAGCAGGTCTGCCCGGCCGACGCGATCGTGTTCGGCGATCTCAACGATCCGGCCAGCCGCGTCGCGAAGCTGAAGGCCGAGGAGCGCAACTACTCGCTGCTGGGCGAACTCAACACGCGGCCGAGGACGACGTATCTGGCGGCGGTGAGGAATGTGAACCCGGAATTGGGAGAGTGATCGACACGGAGTATGCAGAGAACACGAAGTAAATCGGCCACGGAGACACAGAGACACAGAGGGGCGCGCCGATCGAGATTCGGCGGGCGCCGCGAAGCGGCGTGTGACGAGCCGGGCTCAGCGCGAAAACGCGAACGTTCTCGCAACGATCGATGTTCGCGTTTTCACGCTGAGTCCGGCTCGTCCAAAGGCCTGCTACGCAGGCCGTCCCGCCGAATTCTGCGCGCGCCTGACGGCACGCTGCAAGAACCGAGATTTCTCTGTGTCATTGTGTCTCTGTGGCTTGAAAACCTCCGGGCTCTCCGTCCACTCCGTGTCGTGCCGGCATAGACGCGATGGCCGAGAACCGCCCTCCCGTCGACGATCCGCTCCACGCCGTCGTGGGCTCCGGCACGCCGCCGGTGATCGCGCCCGGGCACACGTTCGGATCGGTCACCGACAAGATCAGCGCGATCGTGCTGGCGCGGCGGACGCCGCTCGGGTGGTACGCCGGCTTCGGCACCGCGTTCCTGCTCACCATCCTGCTGCTCGTCTCGCTCTCCTATCTCACGGTCAAAGGGATCGGCATCTGGGGCAACAACATCCCGGTCGGCTGGGCGTTCGACATCACGAACTTCGTGTGGTGGATCGGGATCGGGCACGCCGGCACGTTGATCTCCGCCATCCTGCTGCTGCTGAAACAGACGTGGCGTACGTCGATCAACCGCTTCGCCGAGGCGATGACGCTGTTCGCCGTCGCCTGCGCGATGATTTTTCCGCTCTTTCACACCGGCCGGCCGTGGCTGGCGTACTGGATGCTTCCGTACCCCAACACGATGGCCATCTGGCCGCAGTTCCGCAGTCCGCTCATCTGGGACGTGTTCGCGGTCTCCACCTACGGCACGGTCTCGCTGCTCTTCTGGTTCGTCGGCCTCATTCCCGATCTCGCCACGCTGCGCGATCGCTCGCAGTCCCGCGTCGGCCGCGTCGTCTATGGGATGCTCGCGATGGGATGGCGGGGGTCGGCGCGACATTGGCATCGCTACGAAACCGCGTACCTGCTGCTCGCCGGGTTGGCGACGCCGCTCGTGGTCTCGGTGCACACGGTGGTCAGCTTCGATTTCGCGGTGTCGATCCTGCCGGGCTGGCACACGACGATCTTCCCGCCGTATTTCGTCGCCGGCGCGATCTATTCCGGCTTTGCGATGGTGCTGACGCTCGCCATCCCGATCCGCGCGGTGTACCGGCTCGAGGATTTCATCACCATGCGCCATCTGAACAACATGGCCAAGGTGATGCTCGTGACCGGGCTGATCGTCGCGTACGGCTACATGACCGAGGCGTTCATCGCGTGGTACAGCGCTGACGCGTACGAGGAATTCGTGCCGCTGAACCGGCTCTTCGGCCCGTACGCCTTCGCCTACTGGGGACTGCTCTTCTGCAACGTGGCCGCGCCGCAGGTGCTGTGGTTGAAGCGCGTCCGCGAGAACGTCATCGTGCTGTTCATCATCTCGCTGATCGTCAACGTCGGCATGTGGCTGGAGCGGCTGATCATCATCGTCACCAGTCTCAACCGCGACTTCCTGCCCTCGTCGTGGGGCCTGTACTCGCCGACGTTCTGGGATTGGTCGACCTTCATCGGCACGATGGGGTTGTTCCTGGCGCTGCTGTTCCTGTTCCTGCGTTTCCTCCCGATGATTTCGATCTTCGAGATGCGGACGATCCTGCCGCAGGCGAAGGTAGACGATGGCCACTAGAACGTCCTCGACCTACGGCCTGATCGCCGAATTCGACGACCCGACGTCGCTCGTCGACGCGACGACGCGCGCGCGCGCGGCAGGCTATCGCCACATGGATGCCTATTCCCCCTTTCCGATCGAGGAGCTCCACGAAGCGCTCGGCGCGGGCCACACGCGGCTGCCGCTCATCGTGCTGATCGGCGGGTTGATCGGCTGCATCGGCGGCTACTCGCTGCAGGTACTGGGCGTCGGCGTTCGCCTATCCGCTCAACGTGGCCGGCAAACCCCTGCACAGTTGGCCGGCGTTCATTCCCGTCACCTTCGAGTGCACGATTCTCGGCGCCGCGTTATCGGCCGTGCTCGGCATGCTGGCGCTGAACGGCCTGCCCATGCCGTATCACCCGGTCTTCAACGTGCCGCGCTTCGCGCTGGCGAGCCGGAACCGATTTTTTCTCTGCATCGAAGCGAGGGATCCGAATTTCGACCTCGAGGAGACGCGGAAGTTCCTCGAGACGCTGAACCCGAGAGAGGTCACGACCGTTGCCGACTGAGGCGAGAACCGTCAGGAACGCAAAGCTCGCAAAGAGCGCAAAGAAATTCTTCTTTGCGGACTTGGCGGCCTTTGCGTTCATGACCGTGGCGGCGGTAGTGAGTCTCTCCTGCCGCCAGGACATGCACGACCAGCCGAAGTACATCCCGCTGCGCGAGTCGACGTTTTTCGGCGATGCGCGTTCGGCTCGGCCGGCCGTTCCCGGCACGGTCGCCCGCGGGCAGCTTCGCGACGATGCCGTGCTGTACACGGGAAAGCGGAATGGCGCGGACACCGACGTGTTTCCGTTTCCCGTCACCGATCGCGTGATGAAGCGCGGGCAGGAGCGGTTCAACGCGTTCTGTTCGCCCTGCCACGGACGCACCGGCGCCGGCGACGGCATGGTCGTGCAGCGCGGCTATCGCCGGCCGCCGACCTATCACCAGGATCGGCTGCGCGAGGCGCCGGTCGGACATTTCTTCGACGTCATGACGAACGGATTCGGTGCCATGCCGGACCACGCCGTCCAGATCAAGGTCGAGGATCGCTGGGCGATTGCCGCTTACATCCGCGCCCTGCAGCTCAGCGCGAACGCGAGAGTGGACGACGTGGCCGCTGCCGATCGGGGGAAGCTCGATGCGCGCTGAGCCCGGTCCTCACCGGATGAGTCGCGGCTCGCAGGAGCGGCGACGCACGTGAGGACCGGGCCTGATCGGCTGACCCTGACGGCGGACGCCGCCATTCCGGCGCTCGCCGGACTGCAGCGGCGGCTGCTGATCGCGGGCGGCGCCGGCGCCGTGCTGTCGCTGGCCGGCGCGTTCCTCAACTCACGGCAGTTCTTCCAGTCGTATCTGATGGCGTACATGCTGTGGCTGGGCGTCACGCTGGGGTGCCTGGCGCTTGGCATGGTGCATCAACTCACCGGCGGCGCCTGGGGCGTGCTGATTCGCAGGCCGATCGGCGCGGCGACACGCGTGCTGCCGATCATGACGGTGCTCTTCCTGCCGGTCCTCGCCGGCATGACGAGCCTGTATCCGTGGACCGATGCGAATCTCGTCGCGCACGACCACGCGCTGCAGCACAAGCGCCTGTACTTGAACACGCCGTTCTTCCTCGTGCGCGCCGCCGTGTATTTCCTCACGTGGAACGCGCTGACGTACTTGTTGAACGCCTGGTCGCTGGAGCAGGACCAGAATCCCGATCCGCAGCTGGCGCGGCGCATGCAGAAGTTGAGCGCGGTCGGCTTGCTCGCCTACGGCTTGACCATCACGTTCGCGTCGTTCGATTGGCTGATGTCGCTCGAGCCGCACTGGTTCTCCACGATCTACGGCGTGCTCATCATGGGCGGCCAGGGCCTGTCGGCGATGGCGTTCATGATCGTCGTCCTCGTGTGGCTGGCGCGCCGGCCGCCGCTCGATCGTATCGCGGTGCCGGCTCTTTTTCACGACCTCGGCAACCTGATGCTCGCGTTCGTGATGCTGTGGGCCTACTTCTCGTTCTCGCAGTACCTGATCATCTGGTCGGGCAACCTGCCGCTCGAGATCACCTGGTACCAGCATCGGCTGCAAACCGGCTGGCGGGCCGTCGGCGTCACGTTGATCGTGTTTCATTTCGCCGTCCCGTTCGTCCTGCTGCTTTCACGGGCCGTGAAGCGCGAGCCGAACATGCTCGTCAAGGTGGCCATCGGCGTCCTCGTGCTGCGTCTCGTGGATCTGTTCTGGCTGATCGCCCCCGAATTTCACCAGAACGGCATCGTCGTCAGTTGGCTCGACATCGTGGTGACGCTCGCTCTGGGCGCGCTGTGGCTGGGCGCTTTCATCTGGCAGCTGCGCGGGCGCCCGATTCTGCCGGTGCACGACCCGCAGTTCGACGAGGCGCTCGGGGCCATCATCGACCGCGGCACGCCGCCGCGGACGGCGCATTAGGACTGCCGATGGCCGAGATGCATTTGCCACACGCTGGACACAAGGCCGAGACGCCGGACGTTCGCCACGAAACCAGCGACGTCAACATTCGGGCGATCTTCGGCTTCGGGATCGGGCTGACGATCACGACGGTGATCGTCGGGTTCGGCGTCTGGCTGCTCTTCCAGTACTTCACGGCGCGCGAGGCCAGGACGGTTTTCACGGAGTACCCGCTTGCGGTCCAGGAACCGCGCCTGCCGCCTGAGCCGCGGCTGCAGACCAATCCGCGGCAAGACCTCAGCGATCTGCGCGCGAAGGAGGATGCGGTTCTGAATTCGTACGGATGGGTGGACAAGAACGCGGGCGTCGTCCGCATCCCGATCGAGCGTGCGATGCAGTTGATCGTCGAACGCGGCTTGCCGGCGCGGACAGAAGGCGGCCCGCGATGACGGCCCTACCACGGAGGTCACTGCACGAAAAACAGTGGTCACTGGTTTTCCTTTTGGGAAAAGCAGTGTTCTCCGTTTTATCTGTGTCTACCGTGGTGGCGCTTTTCGTGATGCCGCGAGCGCAGGCGCAGATGACCGGCACTCCAGCGCCCGGCTACAGACGCGACGCCGGTCTGCCGGCCGCGGCCGTCCCCGCACCGCTGCGCGAGATCGGCTTCGACCAGAACATTGGCGCCAGCGTTCCACTCGACGCGGCCTTCCGCAATGAGGCGGGCGACGCTGTCCGGCTCGGCAGCTACTTCGGCGAGAAGCCGGTCGTGATGGTGTTCGCGTACTACGAATGCCCGATGCTGTGCACGCTCGCGATCAACGGTCTCGCCAGCGCGCTCAACATCCTCACGCTCGATGCCGGACGCGATTTCGAAGTCGTGATCGTGAGTTTCGATCCTCGGGATTCGGCTGCCGCTGCGACAGCGAAGAAGGCGAGTTATTTGAGCCGCTACACGAGACCAGGTGCGGACGCGGGCTGGCACTTCCTGACGGGCGATCGAGCGTCGATCGACCGAGTCACGAACGCCGCAGGATTCCGATATGCGTGGGATCAGGACACGAAGCAGTGGGCCCACCCGGCGGGTGTGATCGTGCTCACACCTGAGGGCCGCCTGGCCCGATACCTCTTCGGCATCGAATACGGGCCGCGCGATCTCAGGTTCGCGCTCGTCGAAGCGTCAGCCGGCAAGGTCGGCTCGCGCGTGGATTCGCTGCTGCTGTATTGCTACCACTACGACCCGATGACCGGCCGCTACGGCCTGGCCATCATGCGCGCGATTCGCCTGGCGGGCGCCGGAACCGTCCTCCTGCTCGCCACGTTCATCGCCGCCATGCTCAGACGGGAGCGCCGCAGGCAGCACCACGCACCGAGCACCGAGCACCAGGCACCGCGCACTGAGCACCGCGCACCGAGCACCTTTTAGGTATGTGGTCCGGCACTTCCCTCTTCCCCGAGCGTGCGTCGACGATGGCCGGCCGTGTCGACGGGCTGTATTTCTTTCTCATCGGGATCTCGGTGTTCTTTTCGCTGCTGATCGCGGGCCTGATCGTGTTTTACGCGGTGAGGTACCGCCGGCGGGCGCCCGACGAGATCGGCGCCAGCATTCACGGCAGTCTGTTGCTCGAGGTCGCCTGGTCGGTCATCCCATTGCTCATCACGATGGTCATTTTCGTGTGGGGCGCGAGCGTCTTCTTCGCCATGGCGCGGCCGCCCGACGAAACGCTGAACGTCTACGTCGTCGGCAAGCAGTGGATGTGGAAGTTCCAGCACCTCGACGGCCAGCGCGAGATCAACGAGCTCCACGTGCCGCTCGGTCGGCCCGTGAAATTGACGATGACGTCCGAGGACGTCATTCACGACTTCTTCGTCCCCGCGTTTCGGGTGAAGGCCGACGTGCTGCCGGGCCGCTACACCACGCTCTGGTTCGAACCGACCGTGCCGGGCCGCTATCACTTGTTCTGCGCGGAGTACTGCGGGACGAAACATTCCGGGATGATCGGCCAGGTCGTGGTCATGGAGCCGAGCGAGTATCAGACCTGGCTCAGCGGCGGCGCATCAGAAGGCTCGCTGGCGTCGGCCGGCGCGAAGCTCTTCGCGGATCTCGCCTGCAACACGTGTCACCGCCCTGACGCGCAGGGCCGCGGACCGGTGCTCGAGGGACTGTTCGGCGGCACGGTGTCGCTCCAGAACGGAGAGACCGTGGCGGTGGACGAAGCGTACGTGCGCGAATCGATCCTGACGCCGTCCGCCAGAATCACGGCTGGGTTCCAGCCGATCATGCCGACGTTTCAGGGACTGGTCACCGAGGAGCAGCTGCTCGAGCTCGTCGAATACATCAAGTCGTTGAAAGGCCTTCCGCAGGTGCCGCCGCGCTAACACTAACCATGCCCAGCACTGTCTTCCTGCCGCCGCGGCATTACCTGAACGAGGAGTACGGCATCGCCTCGTGGCTGCTGACGCGCGACCACAAGCGGATCGGGCTGCTCTATCTCGCGGCCGTCACGTTTTTCTTCTTCATCGGCGGCGCGTTCGCCGTGCTGATTCGCCTCGAGCTCGCGACTCCCGTCGGCGACATGGTGAGCGACGAGACCTACAACAAGCTCTTCACCATGCACGGCGTCACGATGGTGTTCTTTTTCCTGATCCCGGCGATTCCGTCCGTGCTCGGAAATTTCCTCGTGCCGATCATGATCGGTGCGAAGGATCTCGCGTTTCCCAAATTGAATCTGGCCAGCTGGTACATCTACATGGTCGGCGGCCTGTTCACGACGTACGCGATCGTGACCGGCGGGCTCGATACCGGCTGGACCTTCTACACGCCCTACAGCACGGTGTCGTCCACCAGCAATGTGATTTCGGCGGCGCTCGGCATCTTCATCACGGGCTTTTCATCGATCCTCACGGGCCTCAATTTCATCGTGACGATTCACCGGATGCGCGCGCCGGGGATGACGTGGTTCCGGTTGCCGCTGTTCATCTGGTCGCATTACGCCACCAGCCTGATCATGGTCCTCGGCACGCCGGTCATCGCGATCACGCTGCTGCTGGTCGCGGCCGAACGAGTGTTCCGCTTCGGCTTCTTCGACCCGTCCCTCGGCGGCGACCCGGTGCTGTTCCAGCATCTCTTCTGGTTCTACTCGCACCCTGCCGTCTACATCATGATTCTGCCGGCCATGGGCGTCGTGAGCGAGCTCGTCGCCGCCTTCTGCCGCAAGCAGGTGTTCGGCTACAGCTTCGTCGCGTTCGCGAGCCTGGGCATCGCGGTGCTCGGCTTCCTGGTGTGGGGCCACCACATGTTCGTCGCCGGCCAGTCGGTCTACGCGGCGCTGATCTTCTCGATTCTCAGCTTCCTCGTCGCCATCCCGTCGGCCGTCAAAGTCTTCAATTGGACAGCGACGATGTACAAGGGATCGGTGGCGTGGGAAACACCGATGCTCTACGCCATCGGGTTCATCGGGCTGTTCACGATCGGCGGCCTGACGGGTCTCTTCCTCGCGGCGGTCGGCCTGGACGTGCACGTCACCGACACGTACTTCATCATCGCGCACTTCCACTACATCATGGTCGGCGGCACGATCATGGCGTACCTCGGCGGCCTGCACTATTGGTGGCCGAAGATCAGCGGCCGCTTGTACAACGAGTGGCTGGCGAAGTTCAGCGCGCTCGTCATCTTCCTCGGGTTCAACCTGACCTTCTTCCCGCAGTTCATCCTCGGTTATCTCGGCATGCCGCGGCGCTATCACGCGTATCCGCCCGAATTCCAGGTGCTCAACGTGCTGTCGTCGGCTGGGGCATCGATTCTCGGCGTCGGCTATCTGATACCGATGGCGTATCTGATGTGGTCGCTGCGGTACGGCCGGGTCGCCGGCTCGAATCCCTGGGGCGCAGTGGGCCTCGAGTGGACGACGACCTCGCCGCCGCCAACGGCGAATTTCGCTGCGACACCAGTCGTCACGTGGGAGGCCTACGACTACCAGGCAACCGTCAGAGTTGAGAACTGAGATGTGCTCGGTGCTCCGTGCTGAGTGCTAGGTGCTTGGTGCGGCACGCACGCGGCACTGCACTCAGCACCATGCACCGGGCACGGTGCACTGAGAACGGTGCACGGGTCCTATGACACAGGCCCATCATCCGGCGCTGGCTCACCAGTTCGACAGCCTCGAGCAGCAAACCGAGGCGGCGACACTCGGGATGTGGGTGTTTCTCGTTACTGAAGTCCTGTTCTTCGGCGGCCTGTTCCTGACCTACGCGGTCTACCGCTGGTTCTACTCCGCGGCCTTCAGCGTCGCAAGCCACGAGCTCGACGTCCTGCTGGGCGGCATCAACACCGCGGTTTTGATCACGAGCAGCCTGACGATGGCGCTCGCGGTTCATGCGGCGCAGCTCGGTCAGCGACGATCGCTGATGACAATGCTCGTGCTGACGATGGTGCTGGGGGCGGTGTTCCTCGGTATCAAGGGCGTCGAGTATGCCCACAAGTTCGCTGAGCACCATGTGCCGGGCGCGACATTCGAGTTCGAGAAGGAGCACTTCAGGCACGCACAGATTTTCTTCTCGCTCTACTTCCTCATGACCGGCCTCCACGCCGTCCACATGATCATCGGCATCGGCGTCCTGCTCGTGATGTGGGTCTGGGCCTGGCGCGGCAGGATCACGCCGGAGTACTCAGCGCCGATCGAGATCAGTGGGCTCTACTGGCACTTTGTAGACATCGTGTGGATTTTCCTGTTTCCGCTGTTGTATCTGATCGGGAGACACGCGTGAGCCAGCATGTCGTGCCGACCCCCACGTACTACGCGATCTTCGCGATCCTGATGCTCTGTACCGCCGTCACCGTAGGGATCGCATTCGTCGATCTCGGCCCGTTCAACGCGGTCGCGGCGCTGACGATCGCGGTGTTCAAGGCCACGCTGGTGGTGCTCTTCTTCATGCACGTGAAGTACAGCCCACGGCTCACGTGGGCCGTCGTCGCCAGCAGCGTGTTCTGGCTCGGGATTCTGCTGACGCTGACGCTGGGCGACTACCTGACGCGCTCGTGGCGGACGTACGGGTAGCCTGGCGGGATGTGGCGCAGCCCTTCAGGGCTGCGAACCGCAGGGCTAGCCCTGCGCCACGTACAGCGACCAACGTATAATCCCCTGTCGTCCATGCTTATAAAACGCGTTTCTTCTTCGTGTTTTCGTGTCTTCGTGGTTGCGTTTTCGCTGGCTAGCGGCGCGGCTGTTCTCGCGGCCGACCGCATCTACACGAACCCCAATCCGCAGGCCGAGCTGAAGCAGCTCTTTCCGGCGGCCGTGGCGTTCTCGCCGCTCAGCGGCGAACCGCTGCACTTCAAGGCGTACGCGGCCGATCCCAAGACCAACCCGTCGGCGCCGCCGCTCGGCATCGCGTTCTGGACGACGGATCTCGTGCCGCAGGAGCATGGCTACCACGGTCCCATCCATCTGCTGGTCGGGATGAACATGACCGGGACGCTCACCGGCGTCGTCGTTGCCTACGACTCGGAGCCGTACGGATACTTTTCGGTACAGCCGCCGAAATTCGCGGCGAAGTTCAAGGGCAAGACCTTCCGCGATCCGTTCAGGGTCGGTAGCGACGTAGACGCCGTATCGCGCGCCACGATCACCATCAATAGCGCCGCGCGGGCCATTCGAGACAGCTCGCGCATGATCGCCAAACAGCTCCTGCCGGCAGAGGTCACTAAGTAAGTGGGCGCGTCGGAGACCTGGGGAGAAATTCTCGGCCCGCAGGCGCTCGACCTGACGCTGCTGGCGGCGTTCATCGTGCTCGCGCTCGTCAGCTTCTTCCGCAAGAGCGTGCGGTTGAAGTACGTCGCGCTCGTCGCCGCCGTCGGCTACCTGGGTTTCTACAAAAGCAGTCTGGTGTCGATCAGCGACGTGTTCCGGCTGACGGACCTGAGCTTGCCGCCGTTCACCTACAGCCTGGCGTGGTACCTCTTTACAGGGTTCGTGGTCGTGTCGACGGTGTTATGGGGCCGGCTCTACTGCGGGCGAATCTGCGCCTTCGGCGCCCTGACGCAGTTGATGGACGCGGTGCTGCCGAAAAGGATCCGGGTCGATGTCCCGCCGGCGATCGAACGCCGCGCGATTTGGATCAAGTACGCGCTGCTCGTCGCGCTCGTCGTCTACTACGTCGCCACCAAGGACCTCGCGAGACCGGTGCAGTACGCCGAGCCGTTCTGGATGTTCAGCCTGTTCGGGACGACGCCCATGTGGATCGGTCTCGGGCTGCTGCTCCTGGCGACCGTCTTCGTCCGCAATCTGTATTGCCGGTTCCTCTGCCCCGTCGGCGCGGCGCTCGGCATCATCTCGAGCCTCACCGTCTTCCGAATCAAGCGCTGGTCCGAGTGCAAGACGTGCAAGATCTGCGAGAAGACGTGCGAGTGGGGCGCGATTCAGGGACCGAAGATCATCAAGGCCGAGTGCGTGCGCTGCGACGACTGCGAGCGGCTCTACCTCGACCAGCAGAAGTGCCCGCACTGGATCATCTTGAAGCGCAAGAGCGCCAAGGTCTTTTCGTCCGCCTGACACGGGTTCTCGCCGAGGCTGTGGATCGTTGTCCAATCGACACTGATGCGGCGTCTATCGCGGGCGGTCGGCTTAGCGTGACGTCCGCAGCAGACGCCTCAGAGTTACTTCCGCTGTCTGGCGAAGCCCCGAAGGTGTCTCGCGAGCCAATCATTAACCGTCGTGAAGTACGCTGGCACGAATCGCTGCAGCGATCTGGTCTCCGCGTTGCTACCCACTTTCGCCTCGAGCATGGCGTGATTGGCTTTGGGAAGCACGACCAACACGTAGTCGCGATTGCCCGCGGCCTTGAGCGCCACCTCCCACGCGGGCTTGTTTTTGTCTGCGACGATGTTGTTATCTAACTCGCCCCAGATCGCGAGGGTCGGCACCGTGAGCTGGCGGAGTGTCGGCGTTGGATCGTAAAAGTACGTCCGCTTGATCGCTTGCCATTGAGGATGATCGGGCGTGCTGGGAAAAGCCGTTTCTGGTGGCGCACCCATACGCGCCACCAGCGTTGCCCGGGCCGCCGCGTACGCATCCCAGCCCTTACCGGTTCGAGCGAAGTCGTACTGCAGTCCGATCAACCCTGTGATGTGTGCAACTGTTGCTGCCGGCATCCCCGTCATCGTCATCTCATTTCGCGCCTGATCCATTGTCGTTTCGGCCGGTGTCACGCCCGCTCCAGAGATGCTAATCAGAAACGCGATATCCCTCGAGCTCACGGCGGCGAGCGGCATGATCCAGCCGGCTTGGCTGATCCCAAGCAGACCAATCTGTGCCGAGTCGATATCGCGGCGCGTTTTCAAGTACTCGACCGCAGCGATTGCATCGCCCGCCAAATCGTCATACGTGGCAACATTCCAGTCGCCGGTCGATCCGCCGACGCCGCGTTTGTCGTAGCCGAGCACCGCGATGCCGTGGCGAATCAGAAACCGCGCCCAAGGCAACATGTACGCGCGGTTCTCTGCGCCGGACCCGTGGACGAGGACGATGGCCGGATGCTTGCCGCGAGTGGACGGCGCGATCAACGTGCCGGTCAATTGCAGGTCGCGATTCGTGAACCGCACGTCCTCCCATTTTTCGGTCTCAACGCGTTTCGCGGTCCGCGGCGCAACACCGTCACGCTGCCAGGTCAGCGAGACAATCTTGCCTGCGGCGTCGCGCTGAAACGCGACGCGCGACTCGATCGAAGCGGGCATCGCGGCGCCGGGGCCGGCGAAGAAGTTGTTGTTGCCGTCGATCGGATACAGCGTGCGGACATCGCCGGACTCGTCAAACGCCACGAGTTGAGGCTTGCCGAATCCGCTGAACTCGTCCCACATCTGCAAGTAGACGAACGCGTTCGGTCCCCACTGATAAACGCCGGTGTAGTCGCGAAGAACGCTTTCATCGACAGGATGCACGACGGGAGTCTGACGTGCCGAGATCGCGATGAACCCGCCGAAAAGCGCCACAATCATCGTTGCACCGATCGCTGCGCCGCGTCTGGTTTGGGCACCCATTTGAGCATCCTAAGTCCAAGCCCCGACACGAGCAACACTCTTTGCCGTCTCGTCTCGCTACCGTGCGGAGAGCGACTCTGATAACCCGCGTTCCTGCCCGTCGCAGTTCCGGTGGCGCCCAGACCGGTGCAGATAGATCGCGAGTCTTCGCTCAGTGGCGAGCGACCTCCCGACACGTGCGGTCAACTGGGGACGACCGCGCGATCGCAGGACAGCTTTCATGCAGTATCAGCGGTTCGACAAAATGGAGTGGGATCGCGATTTCAGCCGTTTAGAATCGACGGCTTGGAGTTGGTGGACCAGAACAGCGGTAGTTGGAACCATCTCGTGTGGTGGCTGCGCCTACTCGCGGCCATCGACGGTCAAGCAGACTTGGAACGCAGTCGACCGTTTGCGCGCACGACCGGCTACCAGATCGTCTGAACCGGGTAGTCGCTCAGGAGACCGTCAACGGTAACCAGGCCCAGGCCCTCGGCCTTTGCCTGAGCGACCAGGATCCGATCGAACGGATCCTGGTGGAGTGGAGGAAGCCCAGCCAGAGCCATGAACGCGGCTTTTTTGGCTTCCGACTCCTTCCCAGCTCGGGTCCGGGATGGACGAGCATCTCGACCGCGCGATTCTCCTCATGGCCCGAGGCACTGGCGCCAGGTGGTGGACGACGGGAGTCGAACCCTTCCTGCCCTCCCGCCCTACCTGCCCCTCCCGCCCTACTTCTCCGCCGGCGGCTCGAGACCCTCGTCCGGCGCGCGGTACTGGCCAGTTCGAATCTGTCTCACCATCTCCACGAGCGAGAGCGCAGCGTTCTTCACGTTGGCAAACGTGTTCGGGTCTTTGTCGAGATCCTCATGACTCGTGGCGTACGGCCGGTAGTAGCCGATCCACGCGTCGACGACGGCGCTCGGGCCGGCCTGGACCATCCCGATGTCGGTGAGCCAATCGGCGAGCAATCGACGCAGCGTTTCGGGGCCGGCGGCGTCCCCGTGTGCGACGACCGCGAAGGCGCGGCCCGCCAGATGCTTGGGGTAATCCCATCCCTTCAGCTCAATTTCCTTCGCGAGCTCCGCGCTCTTGCCGTGTGTGGTCGTGGGATCCGGATTGCCGCCGTCCGCGCAGACGAGCCGATCGATCATCAGCTTCAGGCTCGCGGGCGCCTGATACCAGTGCACCGGGCACAGAATGAAGACGCCGTGCGCGGCGCTCCATCGCGGATAGATCTCGGCCATCCAATCGTTCGTCTGGCCCAGCGCGTAGTTCGGGTAGCAGGTACAGGGCCAATGGCAGAGCGGCTGCGCGGTCGAGACACACGCTTTGCAGGGATGGATCACCTTCCACGGCTCGTCCGCGAGGGTGGACAGATCGAGAAAGTCCACTTCGTGATTCGGTATCACCTCGATCACCGAGCGCGCATGCTGCGCGAGGCGCCGGGTTTTCGAGATTTCATCCGGACAGGTATGTTCGCTCCGCGTGGAGCCGTTGACGACGAGAATGCGCGACGGTGAGGCAGGATCTTTCTGCCGCTGCTCGGCCTCGGCGATGCGCGCGCGGGTCTCGAGCCATCCGGGCGGGAGGCTGTAGGACGGGTCGGCAAACCCCGGACCTGGAGGCACCACGCGCGGCCACTTCCGATATTTGATGTAGCCGTCCCAGGCCGCCTCGAACACTTTCTCGAGCTCGGCCGCCACCGCGTCGAACGCCGGATCGTAGAACTTCGCGAAGAAACGGCGCCGGAACTCGTCCTTGGACAGGGGAACGTAAGTGTCTTGCCGCCGAACCAACGGAGCCGCCATAGAGTCTCCTGGCGTGTAGGGGCCGACCCATATGTCGGCCCGGGGCGGACACGCGGGTCCGCCCCTACGGTGAGTCGGTCGGCTGGGCGTAGACGACGAGCCGATCCTTGAGCCCGGAGGAAATCATCACCTCGTTCGTGGCCGTCACGATAACGCCTTCCACATTGGGCAGGCGCTCGATAAGGGCCATCCCGTCGGCCGGACCGAGAATGAAGACGCCGGTGGACAGCCCGTCGGCCTGCAGCGGGCTGTCGGCGACGATCGTGACACTGCGGCATGCGCGCGCCGGCATTCCCGTGCCGGGATCGATCAGGTGGTGGTACCGCACGCCGTCCTTGACGAAGAAGCGCGAGTAGTCGCCGGAGGTGCTGAACGTGCCGTCGCTGAGATCGACGGCCGCAAAAATCCGGCCCGCCGGGCCACGCGGATCGTTGATGCCCAGGCGCCACGGCTTGCCGTCCTTGCGCCCGGCGACGTAGAGATCGCCCCCGGCCTGGATCATGAAATCACGCAGCCCGGCCTGACGCAGGATACCCGCGGCGCGCTCGACCGCGTAGCCTTTCCCGATGCCGCCGAGATGCACGCGCATGCCCTTGCGGGCGAGAAACACGGTCCCGGCCGTTTCGTCGATCTCGATTCGCCGGTAGTCGATGAGCGGCAGGCGCGATTGGATGGCCGCCTCGCCGGGAATGCTGTTGTCCTGATCCTGCGCGTCGAACTTCCAGATGTCGGCCAGCGGTCCGAACGTGACGTCGAACTTGCCGTTCGTCCACTCGCTGATCTGGCGAGCGGCGCGCAGCACCGCGCGCGCATCGGCGCCCACCGCCACGGGACGATCACCGGCCGCCGCGTTGATGCGCAACACATCGCTGCCGGCACGCCAGACGCTGAGCAGCGCGTCCAGCCGGTCGAACTCGCGGAACACGGCATCGAACGCCGCCTGAGCGGCCGTTTCGTCAGCGGCCGCCGCCGTGAGGCGCAATTCCGAGCCCATCGCGGCGCCCGCCCGCTCGACCAGGCGGGCCGGGGCGGTGCCGGCGGCGCGGCCGCAGGCGCCGGCGAGGAGCGCCAGGATCGCCCAGGCGCGCATTACGCGAAACGCTGTAGTCATTACGGCGATTGACGTAACACAACGAGCCGCCCGACGAGCTAGCGCGACAGCGGGGCGAGCGCGGGCTTGGCGCCGGGAGGCAGCGGCGTGCGGGCCGTGTTCATGACCATGGCGAGCAGCGTGTAGTAGCCCGAAATCCCCAGCGCGTCGACCACGCCCTGCTCCCCGAACACCTTGACGGCACGCGCGTACGTCGCGTCGCTGACTGCTTGCGTACGACGGAGCTCGTCGAGCAGGGTGTAGAGGGTTTCTTCGTCCTCCGCCATGCGGTCCGGCCGCCGGCCCTCGGCAATCGCGGCAATGATCGCCGGGCTGAGGCCGGCCTGGCGCGCAATCGGCTCGTGGGCGTTCCACTCGTAGTTCTGCGTCCATTGCCGCGCCGTCAGCAGGATCACGAACTCGCTGAGCCGCGGCGGCAACGCGCTGCGGAAGCGCATGTAGTCGCCAAGCGCCCGCACCCGCGTCATCGCCTCCGGGCTGCGCAACAGCGGCACGAACGGACCCGAAATCTCCGCCGAGCGGGCCGCCTTGAACTCGCTGATCGCCGTCTGCTGCGCCGCGGTCAGCTTGTCCGCTGCAATCGGCGGCATCCGGTCCTGCGCGCCGGCGCCCCAGGCCATTCCGAGGATCAGCATGCTCATCGTGACCGTAGTGATACAGCGCATCGTCCCCTCCGCCGCGCACTGTAACGCGAAACGGCTGGGCCGATGTTCAGAAGTGACAATTTAGGCATTTACAGTCCTATATGGTAACTTACCGCCATGGGGCGCCGGCTCGTCCAGGATCGGCGACAAGTCCCGCGCGGGGGGCGCCGCGCTACCGATCAGCCGGGCCGACACCCTCAGATCCTTATTGCCGACAGCTACGACGGCGCGCGCATTCCCTGCGTCAAGTACCTGAATCGTCTGGGTTTCGGAATCCTCGAGGCGGGAGACGGCCACAAGGCCATGGCACACATCGCTGCCCGCCTCGCTGACGTGATTGTCATCGAGCACCGGCTCCCACACGCGCCGGTCGCGCAGGTCGCCAGCGGACTGCGCGGCTCTCCGGCGGTGCCAATCATCGTCACGACCAGCCACCTCGACATCGTCGAAGAAACCGTGACGGGACTGCCGTACGTTGCGGTCCTGGAGAAACCGTTTTCGATGTCGATGATGCTCTCGGAAATCCGGCGCCTGCTGCGGGCACGGGCCGCCCTGGTGGCTGACTCGATCTGAGGCGCCGGCTTCGATCTCTGGAAGGCCGCTCGGGGTCCGCTCTACTTCACGGTCACTGCGTTCCTCATCACTCCCGAATTGTGCTTGGCAACGGCCATCATGATGCCGTTAGAGGCCGCCATCAGCGCGATCGCGGCGACGCGATGGTTGCGGCGCCAGAGTTTCTCCGCTTCGTAGATCGGCCCGGCGGTCACGACGACTTTGAGCGCGACGAATGCGAAGCGGCTCCCCACGGTATTCTTCAACAGCGGATTCACTTCGATGGCGCCGCGACGGATGGCGTGCGTCGTCGAGTACACGTCGTAGGCCTGCGAGGCGATGAGTCCGACGTGCAGCGAGCGAAGCGCCGTGGCGCCCGCGATCGACCGAGTACGCGGCTGCTGCGTGCGCACGAACGGCGCGATGGTCGTCTCCGATTCCCTCGCCGGGCTGACGGACGTCACGACGTCGTCGTTCTTCACCGGGCTGGTGGACGTCACAACGTTGTCCCTCACCGGGCTGGTGGCGGTCACGACCTGCGGCGTATCCGCCGTAGTTGCGGCGGCGGGTGTGCCGGTCGTCGGCAATACGTCGTTCGCAGCTGAGACCCGCGTCGCGAAAAGGGTGCTGATTGCTATGGCCAGGGCGATGCGACGCATGGTCCCTCTCTCTGTCAGAAACGTGCGCGGAATGCGCGGACGTCCCAGTCAAGAGCGAGAACGGTGCCACGGCCGCAGGAACGCGAAGTGGTGACTGCGCTTGCTGTTACGGAAACGGGGAGCCGGAGTGTGCCATGTGCGCCTGTGCCAGAGGCGCACACCCGCCGGAGGGTGTCACAGCGTAAGCTGGAGGCTTATGCCACCGCGTTTTGCGTACTGGACCATCCTGATTGACAACAGCGCGACGGCGTTTCGCGCGCGCGACGCCGAGGATCTGCTGCCCACGCTCAATCAGCTCAAACGCCGGAATCCGAACGTCGTGATGAAGTGGTTTTCCGGCGGCCAGCTGTGGGACACGCCCGAGGCCGCCCGCGATGCGCGACGGCCGCGGCCCGCCGCGCCGGCGGACAAGCGCGGGGCCGAGTGGCGGCCCGGTGGCAAGCACGCGGACCCGCGCGATCGATTCCGAAAGAAGAAGGATTCGAAGCGTTCGGCGCGGCCGCCTGCTTCTGGGCGGCCGTCTACTTCTGGGCGACCGTTCAGTTCCGCGCGGCCGTTCAGTTCGCCGCGGCCGCCACGGCGACAGGGTGGACCGAAGGATCGGGGCGGACCGAGAAGAACGAGATGATCGTCTCGCGCAGACGAGCCAACGAATCAGCGGTGTTGATGGCCGTCCGCAGGTGCGAGCCGTTGTCGAGCCCCTTCGTGTAGTAGGAGCCCAAGCGCCCGCAGCTTGTTGATCACCCACCGGTCGTGGCTCTGCGCGCGCGCCTCGTCCATGCGCTCGCGGAGCAGCAGCTCGATGTACTCGAGCAGGAATCGCCCGCGATCCTCGAGCGTCACCGGGCGCGGCTGCGCGTCCCGCCGCCAGATCGGCGGCCTGCGCGAGAATCCACGGATTGCGCAGCACGCCGCGGCCGACCAGCACGCCCTTCGACGCCCGCCCGCAGCGCGCTCGACGATCTGCTCGGGCTCGACGCAGTCGCCGCTGCCGAAGACGGGAATCGTCAGCTCGCTCGGCAATGCGCGCCACCAGATCCCAGTCGGCCGAGGCCGCTGTAGCTCTGCGCCGCGGTTCGTCCGTGCACCGCGACGGCCGCCGCGCCCGCATCCTCGACCATCCTCGCGAGCGTCGGCGCGTTGCGCATCGTCGTCGTTCCAGCCCGCGCGCATCTTGACCGTCACCGGAATCTTCACGGCTTTGCGTCATCGCCGCGATGACGCCGGCGGCGTGCTCCGGCTCGCGCATCAGGCTGCAGCCGGCGTTGTGCTTCGCGATCTTCGGCACCGGGCAGCCCATGTTCACGTCGACGATGTCGGCGCCCATGCCCTCGACAATCTGCGCCGCGGCGGCCATCTTGTCGGGATCGCCGCCGAAGATCTGAATCGAGATCGGCCGCTCTTCCTCGGTGTACTCGGCGTACTCGAGCGTGCGATCGATGCCGCGGACCAGGCCCTCCGAGCTGACCATCTCGGTCACGACCAGTCCGCAGCCGCCGTGACGCTTGACCAGGCGGCGGAACGCCGTGTCGGTCATGCCGGCCATCGGCGCGATGGCGAACGGCGACGCAAGTTCGACGTTGCCAACTCTCATTTCGATCTGCACGAAACTACGAAACCACGAAAACACCAAACCAAATGATCTCTTTCGTGCTTTCGTGATTTCGTGGCTGCTCAGTATGCCTTTACATCCGCAGCATCGACTTCGACGCTCACCGCCTGGCCGATCAGATCCACCGAGAGCACCAGGCGCGCCTTCGGGGCGTCCTTGCGCATCAACCGCCCGACGACCCCGCGCAGCGGCCCGTGGACTACTTCGACCATCATCCCTTCCCGGATCATGCGGGCACGGGTCGAACTGCAGGTCGCTGCCGACGAGCACGCGGATGCTGTCGAGCTCGTGCGCGGGAATCGCCGCCGGCTTTCCTTCGAACGACACGATGTTGACGACGCCCGTGCACTTCAGGACGGGCAGCGCATCCGCCGGATCGAATCGCGCGAAGCAGTACCCGGGAAAGAGCGGCCAGTCGATCTTCTTCTTGCGATCCTTCCAGCGGCTCCAGCGCGTGATGGTCGGAAGAAAGGCTTCGAGGTGCTTCCGCTCGAGCTGATCGCGCACCACCTGCTCGTGCCGCGACCGCGTCCAGATGGCGTACCACTCCGCCTGCGCCGCTTCGCGGTTCATTCCTCGGACGCGCCGGCTACCTGCTGCTTCAATCCCTGTTCAAAGGCCTTTTTCACGTCCTGGTTCTTCCATTCGATGATGGCCTGCGCGCGCAGCTTTTCGAGGTACTTCTGAAATTCGGCCCGGCGCTTGTCGGTGAACACCCGTTCGCCGATCTGCTCGCGCGCCTGCTCGAACGTCATCGTCTGCGCCGGCGCCAGGGTTTCGAGCTTCAGGATCTGATACCCGCGCGGGAGGCGGATGACCTCGCTGACGTCGCCGACTTTCATCGCTTCGATCAGTTGGCGCAGCTCCGCGTTGACGTCGTTGAGGCTGATCGGACCGATCAGGCCGGCGTTGGCCTTCGACGGCGCGTCGGAGGCGTCCGCCGCGAGTTTCTCGAAGCTCTCGCCACCGGTCGTCACACGCGTGCGAAGTTCCTCAACCCGCGTCTTCGCGGCGTCGTCGGCTGCGACGTTGATACCTCGGGCATCGGCCGCTACGGTCGCCTGAATCTCCCGAAGCGTGACGGACGGCGGCGTCGTGAACTGGTTCATGTGGGTCTGGTAGTAATTCTTCGCTTCGTCCTCCGTCACGCCGATTTTCCCCAGCACTTCGTTCTGCTGTACGCGCTGGAAAATCATCGAGCGCTCCAGATTGCGCCGCAGATCCACCATCGACATGTTCTCGGCTTTGAGGGCGGCCTGGAATTGCTCCTCGCTGTCGATCTTGTTTTCCTTGCGGATGTTGTCGACGACGGTCTTGAACTGTTCGTCGCTCAGCTTGTACCCGAGCTCTTTGCCGCGCTGCACGACGATCATCTCGTCGATCGCTTCCACCATGATCTGCGGTGTGATCTCGTCGAGAGCTTTCCTGAGCTGTTCGTTGGAGGAGCCGCTCTTGAGATCGAACTGCTGGCCCTTCTGGCGCAGCATGTTCACCTGCCGCTGCTCCAGATCGCTCTTGGTGAAGATCTCGCCGTTCACCTTGACGAGGATCTGCTCGATGATTTCGGCGCGTGTGGCGACGCTCGCCCCGGCGAACGCCAGAATCGCGAGGACGAAGCGAAGAATGTGATGCTTGGCCATAAGTATCGTCGACTGAATATTTTACCGTACGTGGTGTCCGGCCTTGACCGGACCTCAACCGGACCCTTCCAGAAGGTCGCTCAACAAGCCGCCCACGTGCTCGAAAAGTCCCCCGGGCGCACGCGGGTTTTCCCTGGCGGGCCGCGTGATCTCTTCCTTGGTGAACCCCGGCTTCACCTCGCCGGCCAGTGCTCGAGCCGTCCACCAGCTTGGAGCCGAGGCCTGCGACCGCGAGCCTCGACGGCCATGGCTGAGGACTGATGGCTGATGGCTGGCTGAGCGTCTTTGAGCCATTAGCCCTGAGCCATCAGCCATGTCGAGCGAAAGCTTGAGAGCCGCAGGCGGGACGAGCGTCAGCTCCGGGCGCTGCCGCACCAGCGCCACGAGCCGCACGGGATCGACCTTCGCCTGCGGTCTGAACTTTAAGACGACAATGCGGCCTTCTCGGTCGATGGAGTCGAGGCCCAGCCGATCGGCCATGACGCGAATGCGTGCGTAATCGGCCAGGTTCAACACGGAGTCCGGCAGAGGTCCGTAGCGATCCGCGGCCTCGTCGAGCGCGCGATCGATCTCTTCGTCCCGCCGCGCCGACGCAAACTTTCTGTACAGCATCAGCCGCTGGTTCATATCGGCGATGTACGTCCGCGTCGATGCGCAGGTCCACACGCAGGTTCACCGTGGCGCGCACGTCGTCTTCGAGCTCCTCACCCTTCAGCTCGCGGACGGTCTGCTCGAGCAGCTTCATGTACAGCTCGAAGCCCACGGTGTCGATCTGTCCGCTTTGTTCGCCGCCGAGCAGATTACCGGCGCCGCGAATCTCGAGGTCCAGCGCGGCGACGCGGAAGCCGCTGCCCAGATCGCTGAACTCCTTGATCGCCGCGAGCCGTTTCTTCGCGATCGGCAGCAGGTTGTCTTCCGGCGGAATCAACAGGAAGGCGTAGGCCGGCCGATCGGATCGGCCCACGCGTCCGCGCAGCTGATAGAGCTGCGAGAGCCCGTAGCGGTCGGCGCGGTTGATGATGATCGTGTTCGCGTTGGGAATGTCCAGCCCGTTCTCGACGATCGTGGTCGCGAGGAGGACGTCGAATTTGCGCGCGACGAAGTCGAGCATCGCGCGCTCGAGCGTATCTTCCTCCATCTGCCCATGGCCCACGACCACGCGCGCTTCCGGCACCAGCCGCTGAATCAGACTGCCGATCGAGAAGATCGACTCGACCCGGTTGTGGACGAAGTAGACCTGGCCGGCACGCTGCAGCTCGTTGCGGATCGCGCGGCCGATCACCTGCGGATCGAATTTGACGACGTTGGTCTGAATCGACAGGCGGTCTTTGGGCGGCGTCTCGATGATCGACATGTCGCGGATGCCCACCAGCGACATGTTCAACGTGCGCGGAATCGGCGTCGCGCTCATCGTGAGCACGTCCACCTTCTTCTTCAGCTGTTTGATCTTTTCCTTGTGCGCGACGCCGAAGCGCTGCTCCTCGTCCACCACGAGCAGGCCGAGATCGCGGAACTCGACATCCTTCGACAGCAGGCGGTGGGTGCCGACGATGATGTCGACTTTCCCGGTCGCGAGATCGGCGATGGAGGCCTTCTGCTCCGCTTTGCTTCGAAATCTGCTGACCATTTCGGTGCGAACGGGGAAACCCGCGAAGCGCTCCTTCAACGTCTTCTGATGCTGGAACGCGAGCACGGTCGTCGGCGCCAGGATCGCGACCTGCTTGCCGTCCATGACCGCCTTGAACGCCGCGCGCATCGCCACTTCGGTCTTGCCGTAGCCGACGTCGCCGCACAGCAGGCGATCCATCGGCGTCGTGGACTCCATGTCGCGCTTGATGTCGGTGATCGCCGACCGCTGATCCGGCGTGAGCTCGTATTCGAACGCGTCCTCGAACTCCTGCTGCCAGTGCGAGTCGGTGCTGAAGGCGTGGCCGGCGATGGCCTGGCGCGCCGCGTAGAGCCGGAGCAGCTCCTCGGCCATGTCGCGCATGGCCTTCTTGACCTTCGTCTTCGCCCGCTCCCACGACGTGCCGCCCAAGCGATCGACCGGCGGACGCGTCGCGCCCGAGTACTTCTGCACCAGATCGAGGCGTTCGACCGGGACGAACAACTTGTCTTCGCCGGCATAGCGCAGCTCGAGGAACTCCTGGAGCCGTCGCCCCGCCCTGAGCCTGTCGAAGGGCCGACGCTGATTTGCTTCAAGCCCACGAACATGCCGATGCCGTGATCGATGTGCACCACGAAGTCGCCGACCTTGAGGTCGCGGAGGTCCGAGAGAAACGCCTTCGTGGCGGAGCGGCGCCGTTCGGGCGCGCGGCGCTCCTCCTCGAAGACATCGGCCTCGGCGTAGATTTGCAGCCCGGCGTCGGGCAGCCGGAAGCCGCGCGACAGCGCGCCGACGGCCACCAGGAGCGCCGCGTAGCGGGCATCGTCGGCGCGCTCGACGGGAACGGCGAGCACGCCATGTTCCTTCAGCAGCTCGATCGTGCGTTCCGCCCGCCCGGCCGTGGCCGCGACGAACAACGCAGCGTCGCCGTCCTCGCGAAGCCGGCGGATCTCGGCCACCCAATCCTGGACGCGGCCCTTGAGCTCGATCGCCGGCTGGCAGCGCACGTGTTGCAGCGGCAACGATTGGCGCGGACCGGCCGCAGGCGCGCCGATCGCCGTGTCATCGTCCAATCCGAGTTCGGCGAGCTGCGTCGCCTGGGCCAGCCGCGCCTCGATGGACGCGGCTTCGACGAACAGGACTTCGGGGGTCAGGACGTTTGCATCCGTGTCGCGCGTGACTGCGCTCTCGTAACTCTCCTGGACCTGCTGCAGGAGCTGAGCGATGTTCGCGTCCACTTCGTCCCGCTCGGACACGATCACGCCCGAGCCGGCTGCGTGCGCGAGATAGTCGAATAGCGACGCCGAGCGATCGAGCTCGTGGTTCGACAAGCTCACCACGAGCGAGCCGTCAAGACCCGCTCGTCCTGAGCCTGTCGAAGGATGAGCCAGGACGTCCCGCAGCGGTACGACCGTGACCTGATCGATCGCCGCAATCGATCGCTGCGTGGACGGATCGTAGGTCCGAAGCGATTCGATCGTGTCGCCGACGAACTCGAGCCGCACCGGGTGCGTGGCCGCCGCGGGGAACACGTCGACGATGCCGCCGCGGACCGCGAATTCGCCGTGCTCGTCGGCGGGATCTTCGCGGGAAAAGCCGGCCTCGATGAGGCACTCCGCCAGGTCGGTCGGGGGGATGTCCTGGCCGGGCTTCAGCTCCAGGGCCGCGGCCAGCATGCGATCGGGCGCCGACACGCGCGGCAGCAGCGCCGCCGCCGAGGCCACCACGACGCGTGCCGTCCCCCGGGCCATGCCATGAAGCGCGCGCGCGCGGGCCGACGTCACGCCGACGTGCGGCGCCAGACCGCGGTAGGGATCGACCTCGTGTGAGGGATACGCGAGCACCGCCCGTTCGATCGCGGTGGGCGCGAGACCTTCCATCGCCGCCAGGAAGAAGGCGACGTCGGCGCACGCTTCCTCGAGATCCGCGTCGCTCGGCAGCACGTACAGCACGACGCCCTGCGGCCGAGCATGCGACGCGCTTGCCACGAACAGCGCTTTCGCCGGCGCGGTCAACCCCGACACCACGTGCGCGGGCACGTCCATCCCGCTGCGCGTGATGGCGGTCTTCAGAACAGCGCGGAGGTTCAGAGAGGTCGAGGTCGCCACAGAAGGCCCAACTTCTCAGTGTAGCGCACGCTCGCGACGACGAAAATGCAGCCACGAAAACACGAAAGCACGAAAGCTACTTTGGGTCTTTTTCGTGTTTTCGTGATTTCGTGGCTGATCCGAACGCTACGAGAGGTCGCTCCAGCGTACCTGTGCTGTTCGCGCGGAAGCGACGCGCGCGGCGCGCCGGCCGAGGACGCGATCGAAATCGCGTGCCTTGATCTCGCCGGTGCCTGGCCGTTTCACCCACACGTTGGCAGCCGACAACTGGTCGCCCGCCTTCACGTCCTTGATCGTGACGACGCAGGCGTAGGCGAAGTCGATGGTCGGCTGCTCTTCGGGGAGAATCGTCTTGCCGCCGCCGAGCGCCTCGAAGATCGCGCGCGAGCCGCGGACCAGATCCGCCAGCTCGGCCGGATCCATCGAGATCGGCACGTCGGGACCGGGCCACGTCTTGTCCGACGTGAAATGCTTTTCGAGCAGGCGCGCGCCGAGCGCGACCGCCGCAAGGCACGTGTAGTTGCCCAGCGAGTGATCGCTGAGGCCGACAACGGCGTCGGGAAACGCATTCCGCAGGTCCGCGATCGCGCCGAGGCGGACCTTGTCGTACGGCGTCGGATACATCGAGGTGCAGTGCGTCAGCGCGAACGGCACGCGCGCCGCGCGCAGGATCTCGACCGCCGGGCGAATGCTGTCGAGGTCGTTCATCCCCGTGCTGAGAATCACCGGTTTGCCAAAACCGGCGATGTGCTGGACCAGCGGGTAGTTGTTGCACTCGCCGGATCCGATCTTGTACGCCGTCGACGCCCAGCGCTTCGAGGCGGTCGGCGGCCGCGCGCGAGAACGGCGTGGACAGATAGATCAGTCCCTTGTCTTCCGCGTACCGCTTTGAGCCGCCGCTCCTCGTCTTCCGACAGCGCGCAGCGCGCCATGATGTCCCAGATGCTCTCGGTCGCGTTGCCCGGCACCACGTCGTTCGGAATCATCTCGTCGTCGATGACGTGGCACTGGAACTTGACGCACTCGCATCCTGCCAGCGGCGGCGTCGTCCACCATCCGAAGCGCCTTGGCGATGTCGCCCTCGTGGTTGATGCCGATCTCGGCGATCACGAGCGGTGGTGCGTTGTCGCCGATGAGCCGGCGCTCGATGCGGAACTCGGTCATCCCCGTATTTTCTCCACGAGCGCGCTCGTCGAATGCCCCGGTTCGATCGCGATCCGGACCACTCGTCCGCCCCGAGCCTCCACGATATCGCGGCCGACAATGGCGTCGGCGCGCCCAGTCGGCGCCCTTCACGAGGATGTCCGGCTGCAGCGCCCCGATCACGGAGTGCGGCGTGTCCTCGTCGAATACGACGACGCCGTCCACGCATGCGAGCGCGGCCAGGATCTCGGCGCGCTCGGCCTCCGGCGTAATCGGCCGATCCGCGCCCTTGATGGCGCGCACCGACCGATCGGAGTTGATTCCGACGAGCAGCGCGTCGCCAAGAGCCCGCGCCTGCTGGAGGTAGCGAAGATGCCCCACGTGAAGCAGATCGAACACGCCGTTGGTGAAGACGATGGTCTTGCCGGCGGCGCGCGAAGGTCTTCGAACCAGTGCGACCCCCTCTGTAATCGTCACGACTTGAAGTGGATGTCGCCCGAGAACCGCCAGGCGTGTTGCGGCCGGTAGATCCCGATGTCGCGCGCGCGAGACTTCATGCGGAACGTATACAGCTGCCGGTGATAGTCGAACGGATACCCGTCGCGCTTGTGAACCGCGACATCGACCTTGTAGGTGCCGTCGAGAAGCGCCAGGCTCTCGATCGCAAAGATCACCTCGGCTTCGCCGGCCAGCCGCTCCGGTACCATGTCCTGGCGATCGGTGTTCGTGCCGTAGCAACAGACGCCGTCGGCGTTGAAGATCGCGATGCCGATTACGAAGTCGTCGGTTGGATGGCCCGCGCGCACTGTGAGGCGAATCGACACCGGATCGCCGGAGTGAAAGACGAAGGCCGGCTGATTTTCCCGATCGAGGAACGAGACGTCCAGAATCTCCACTTCTCGTGATCCCCATCGCCCTTCGACCAGCTGCGACGGAGTGGGCGAGGGCTGTTCCTGCCCCTTCTGTGCCTCCTGCCCCTCCTCCTGCCCCTGCCTACCCTCCCGCCCGTCACGTTCAGCCCCCTCCACCGCCTTCGCGGTTGTCGCCGCGAGCAGCGCCCTTTCGCTCTCTTCGACATTGGTGAGGTAGGCATCGATGACGCGCCTCGGATCGCCGTGCGTCATCGCGCGGCCGGCATCGAGGCACAGCGCCTCGTCGCAAAAGCGCTCAACCAGGCCGAGGGAGTGGGTCACGAGCAGAACGGTCTTCCCGCGCCGGCGGAACTCGCCGAACTTGTCGAGACACTTATGGGTGAAGCCCTCGTCTCCGACGGCCAGCACTTCATCGACGAGCAGGACGTCTGGATCCACGTGGATGGCAACGGCGAATCCCAGGCGCATGTACATGCCTGACGAGTAGGTCTTGACCGGCGCGTCGATGAACTCGCGCAGCTCCGCGAAGTCCACGATCTCGTCGAAGCGATGCTGCACTTCCTTTTTGGTGAGCCCCAGCATGATGCCGTTGATGAACACGTTCTCGCGGCCCGAGATCTCGGGATGGAAGCCGGCGCCGAGCTCGATCAGCGCGGAGACGCGGCCGTCCACTTTCACCGTGCCCTGCGTCGGCTTGGTGATTCCCGCCACCAGCTTGAGGGCCGTGCTCTTGCCGGAACCGTTCTTGCCGATGACGCCGTAGGTCGCGCCGCGCCGGACCGCGAACGAGACGTCGGTCAGCGCCGGGAACACCTCGTCGGGCCGCAGGTTCTGGAGCAGGCTGCGCTGCAGCAGTGCGCTCTTCAGCGTGGAGAACTGCCGCCCGCTGTAGCGGCGGTAAATCTTGGTGACGTGCTCGAGCTCAATGGCGTGCACGTGTCACACCGCTTCGGCGAACGAGTCCCGCAGCCGATCGAAGAACCAGTACGCCCCGAGAAACAGCACAACCGACAGGCCGCCGAGCGCCACGAGCCATTTCCAGTGACCGACCGAACCCGGGAAAAACAGGATTTCCTGATACGACACCGCGAGATGCGTGAACGGGTTCAGGTCGAAGAGCCGCCGGTACGCAATCACGTTCGGATCCAGCCAGGGATAGATGATTGGCGTGGCGAAGAACCAGAACATCAGCAGGTTCGACAACAGATCGCGGACGTCGCGGAAGTGCACCGTCAGCGCCGCAAAAAACAGCGACAGCGCCATCGTGAAGACGAGCTGCACCAGCACGGCCACCGGAAACCAGACCAGGCCGGCCGGATCCGGCCAGCGGCGATACGCGATCACGAACGCCGCGAGAATGGTCAGGCCCAGGAAGAAATGGACCATGTTCGCGAGCACGTTGACGAGCGGGAGAATCTCCGCCGGAAACAGCACCTTCTTGATCAGATTGCCGCCCGCCACGAGCGCGCCGGACGCCTCCAGGAGCGACGTCGCGAACCAGTTCCAGGGCAGGATGCCGCAGAACATGAAGAGCGCGTATGGCTGCGCGATCGGGTTCTGGTTCGGCAGGATCACGGTGAAGACGAACGTGTAGATCGAGAGCAACAGCAGCGGGTTGACGAACGACCAGAAGAAGCCGAGCACCGAACCCCGATAGCGCGCTTTCAGCTCGCGCGCCACCAGGCTTTGAATCAGCCCGCGGTAGCGAAAGAGGTTGGCAAGGTTGGAAAACAATTACGATCGGATTCTAGCCCGAGTCGCGACTTGAAGCTGGAGGAGGGACCGGAGCATCGCAACGCGCGCGCGCTCGAAGTCCATGTCCGAGACCGGGTGCGAGAGCTGTTCCTCGGCCCGTTTCTTCGCAGCCTGGGCGCGCTCCACGTCGATCTCCTCGGGTTTTTCCGCGACTTCCGCCAGAATCGTGACGCGATCGGGCTGGACTTCCGCGAAGCCGTTCGCGATCAACATGAAATGCTTCTCTGAGCCCTGGCGATACCAGAGCTCGCCGAGCCCGAGCAGGGCGAGCAGCGGGGTGTGCCCCGGCAGCACGCCGAAATAGCCGTCGGCGCCGGGAATCTCGACTTCGTCGACGCGTTCATCCACGAGCGCGCGATCGGCCGAGACGATGTTCAATTGCAGCGAGGTTGGGAGCGCCACTACTGGTCCTTTGTCCTTGGGCCCTTGTTCTTGGTCCGTCCACGGTCCTTGGTCCTCGGTCCGTCCATGGTCCGTTGTTCTTGGTCCAGCGTGTCAGCGCACGAAGGACAAAGGACTGGGGACGGACCAAGGACCAAGGACGGACCAAGCACCAAGCACGAAGGACCAAGGACCATTCTCGTTATCCCTTTCTGTCCTGCGCTCTCGCCACGACCTCTTCGATCGTGCCCGCCATGTAGAAGTCCTGCTCTGAAATGGCGTCGTGCTTGCCCTCGACGATTTCCTTGAAGCCGCGGATGGTGTCGGCGATGGATACGTACTTGCCTTCGCGGCCGGTGAACTGCTGCGCCACGAAGAACGGCTGCGAGAAGAACCGCTGAATCTTGCGCGCCCGCGTGACGGTGAGCTTGTCGTCTTCCGACAGCTCGTCGATGCCCAGAATCGCGATGATGTCCTGCAGATCCTTGTAGCGCTGCAGAATCTGTTTGACCTGCCGGGCGACGTTGTAGTGCTCCTCGCCGATGATGCGCGGATCGAGGATTCGCGAGGTCGACGCCAGCGGATCGACCGCCGGAAAGATCCCCAGCTCCGAAATCGCGCGCGACAGGTTGGTGGTCGCGTCGAGGTGCGCGAACGTCGTCGCCGGCGCCGGATCGGTGTAGTCGTCGGCCGGCACGTAGATGGCCTGCACCGACGTGATCGAGCCCTTCTTGGTGGACGTGATGCGCTCCTGCAGTTCGCCCATCTCGCTCAAGAGCGTCGGCTGGTAGCCGACCGCCGACGGCATGCGTCCGAGCAGCGCCGACACCTCGGACCCGGCCTGCGTGAAGCGGAAGATGTTGTCGATGAAGAGCAGCACGTCCTTGCCTTCCGCATCGCGGAAGTACTCGGCCACCGTCAGCGCCGACAGGCCGACGCGCAAACGGGCGCCCGGCGGCTCCGTCATCTGGCCGTAGACGAGCGCCGCGCGCGACTTGGTGTGATCGTTGACGTCGATGACGCCGCTCTCCTGGAACTCAATCCAGAGGTCGTTGCCCTCGCGCGTGCGTTCACCCACGCCGCCGAACACCGACACACCGCCGTGCTTCAGCGCGATGTTGTGAATCAATTCCATGATGATGACGGTCTTGCCGACGCCGGCGCCGCCGAACAATCCAATCTTGCCGCCTTGCAGGTACGGCTCGAGCAGGTCGACCACCTTGATGCCGGTCTCGAACATCTTGAGGTCGGTCGACTGGTCCTCGAGCGTGGGCGGCGGGCGGTGGATCGGCCACCGTATCTTGGTTTGGACGGGACGATCCAGGAAATCGACGGGCTCGCCGATCACGTTCATCACGCGGCCGAGCGTTTCGGGACCGACCGGCATCGAGATCGGTTCGCCGAGGTCCACCGCCCGCATGCCCCGCTGCATCCCGTCGGTGGGCTTCATCGCCACCGCCCGCACGCGGTTTTCGCCGAGATGCTGCTCGACTTCCGCGATGACGTCGATCGCCTCGCCGCCGCCTTTTCCTTCGGACTGGATCCGCAAGGCGTTGTAGATCTGCGGCAGGTGACCCGCCTCGAACTCGACGTCGACGACGGGCCCGATGATCTGAACGATCTTGCCGACCTGTTGAGTCTGTGTCGCCATATCAGCTACTTCTCTACCGCTCGTCCTGAGCCTGTCGAAGGACGTCCAGCTCGTGGTTCGACAAGCTCACCACCAGCGTTACTTCCGCCTGACCATCCGCTACAGCGCCTCTGCTCCCGAAACCACTTCGATAATCTCGCGCGTGATCGCGGCCTGGCGCACCTTGTTCATGTACAGCGTCAGGTCCGCGAGCATGTCGGCGGAGTTCTTGGTCGCCGTGTCCATGGCGGTCATCTGCGCGGCGAAGAACGCCGCGTTCGATTCGAGCAGCGCGCGGTACACCTGCACTTCGACGTATTGCGGCAGCAGCTGATCGAAAATCTGCTCCGGCTCCGGCTCGTAGAGGTACTCGACCGGCAGGTAGCCTGCTCCGGGGGACGCAGCGCCGTGCGCAAGTTCTCCCGTGGCCGACTCGGCCTGCACGTCGGCGCGCTGAATCGGCAGCAACTGCTCCACGACGACGCGCTGCGACATGACCGACTTGAACTCGTTGTAGATCAGCACCACGCGATCGACTTCGCCGCCGGTAAATGCCTCGACGGCCGCCTGCGCGATCCGCCTCGCATCGTCGTAGTGCAGCTTCTGGAAGATGCCCACTTCCTCGAACAGCACGGGAAACCCACGGCGCCCGAAGTACTCGCGACCCTTGCGGCCGACGAGGCCAAGCAGGCACGGCTGGGCGCTGTCGACAATGAACGACGCCCCCGCCTTCATCGCGTTGGTGTTGAAGCTCCCGCACAGGCCCTTGTCGGCGGTGACGAGGATCACCAGCGTCTTCGCGTCGGGCCTGGGCTCGCGGACCGTCAGGAGCGGGTGCAGTTCCTCGTCCACGCGCGCCGCGACGCTGCGCAGCACGCGCTGCATCTGCACGGCGTACGGCCGCGCGTTCATGATCCGGTCCTGGGCCCGGCGCAGCTTCGACGCCGCGACCATTTTCATGGCCTTCGTGATCTGCTGCGTGTTCTTGACCGCGCGGATCCGGCGTCGTAAATCGATCAGTGATGGCATCTGTCAACAAGAACAAAGGCAACCACGAAAACACGAAGACACGAAAAAGAAAGGTGTGATCTTCTTCGTGTTTTCGTGTCTTCGTGGTTGCATTTAAGCAGCCGCGGCCTTTCTCGCCGCGAAGCTCGCCGCAAACTCTTTCACGACCGCGTCGAGCTCACCCTTGAGTTGGTCGTCGAGAATTTTCTTTTCCACGATCCCGCTGAAAACCTGCGGCCCACGCGTCTCGATGAACTTGTAGAGCTCGGTCTCGAACGCGCGCACTTCCGACACCGCGATGTTGTCCAGATAGCCATTCGTGCCGGCGTAGATCAGCGCGACCTGCCGCTCGACCGGCAGCGGTTCGTACTGCGGCTGTTTGAGGATCTCGACGAGCCGCGCACCGCGGTTCAGCTGCGACTGCGTCGCCTTGTCCAGATCGCTGCCGAACTGCGCGAACGCGGCCAGCTCGCGGTACTGCGCGAGGTCCAGCCGCAACGTGCCCGCTACCTGCCGCATCGCTTTGATCTGCGCTGACCCGCCCACGCGCGACACCGAGTTGCCGACGTTGATGGCCGGCCGGACGCCCTGATGGAACAAGTCCGATTCCAGGAAGATCTGGCCGTCGGTAATCGAGATGACGTTCGTCGGGATGTAGGCCGACAGGTCGCCCGCCTGCGTCTCGATGATCGGGAGGGCCGTCAGCGATCCGCCGCCAAGCTCTTTGTTGAGTTTCGCTGCGCGTTCCAGTAACCGGGAATGCAGATAGAACACGTCGCCGGGTACGCCTCGCGGCCCGGCGGCCGGCGCAGCAGCAGCGAGATCTGACGATACGCCTGCGCGTGCTTCGACAGGTCGTCGTAGATACACAGCGCGTGACGGCCGCTGTCACGGAAGTACTCGCCCATCGCGCACGCCGAGTACGGGCTGATGTACAGGAGCGGCGCCGGGTCGGCGGCCGGCGCGGCGACCACGATCGAGTAGCGCATCGCGTCGGCTTCTTCGAGCGTGCGCACCACCTGCGCGATCGTCGACTGCTTCTGGCCGACCGCGTTGTAGATGCAGATGACACCGGTGTCGCGCTGGTTGAGGATCGCGTCGATTGCCACGGCCGTCTTGCCGGTCTGGCGGTCGCCGATGATGAGCTCGCGCTGCCCGCGGCCGATCGGCACCATGGCGTCGATCGCCTTCAGACCGGTCTGCAGCGGCTCTTTGACCGACTGGCGATCCACGACGCCAGGCGCCAGCCGTTCAATCGGCGCGAATTGTTTCGTCGCAATCGGCCCCTTGCCGTCGAGGGGCTGGCCGAGCGCGTTGACGACGCGGCCGAGCATCTCCTCGCCCACGGGCACGGAGATGATGCGATTCGTGCGCTTGACGAGGTCCCCTTCCTTGATGTCCTTGTACTCGCCGAGCAGCACCGCGCCGACGCTTTCCTCCTCGAGGTTCAGCGCGATGCCGAACACCCCGTGGGGGAACTCGAGCATCTCACCGGCCATGGCGTTGTCGACGCCGTGCACGCGCGCGATGCCGTCGCCGATCGAGATGATGCTGCCAACCTCGGCGACATCGACGTCGACGGCGTAGCTGCCGATCTGCTCGCGAATGATCTTGGATATCTCTTCGGCTTTGATGTCCATGTCTTCTCTACACACCTTCCGTCAATCGCGCCTTCATCTTTTCCAATTGCCGCGTGATGCTGCCGTCGTACACCGTGCTGCCGATGCGCGCGACGATGCCGCCGATGAGTGCGGGATCGGTGCGAGTCTGAAGCGTCACGGTGCGGCCGGTCGCGCGAGCGAGCTGTTGTTGAATCTCGGCGGAGCGGTGGTCGTCGAGCGGCGTCGCGGTGGTCAACTCCGCGCGCACGACATTCTGGTGGTCCATGAGCCGGTCGCGGTACGACGCGAGCAGGTCCGGGAGAAGCACCAGCCGGTCGCGTTCCGCGAGCAGCGTGAGCAGCTTGCCGACAATCGGCGCCGGGCTCATCCGCGTCGTCAGCTCAACGACGGCGGCACGCTTGCGCGGAACGGGGACTGCCGGATTGAGCAGAACTTTCGCAAGGGCCGGATAGTCGGTGAGCAGTCCGGCAAACGCCGCGAGATCGCGTTCGATCCCGGCGAGATCGGCGCGCTCCTTGATGCCGACTTCGAGGAGGGCCCGCGCGTAACGAAGAGCGGCGGTTTTATTGGTCACGGGGTTCTCGCGCCAGCTGGGGAGCTTGCGAAGAGTTTCACAAGCTCACGGGAACTTTATCACGGCACTACCCGGACATGAAAGCCCGGATCGGGCGCCTCGACCGAGCCGATTGCGTGGATCGGGACCCTGGCGCTGAGCAGGGCTCTCCGGAACGCGTCCGCAGCATGAGGAGCGACCGCAACTAACAGTCCGCCAGACGTTTGCGGATCGTAGAGCAACGTTTCGAGGTCGGCGTCGACGCCGGGAGCCATGGCCACCTGACCGCCGAAATGTTCCCGGTTCGACGCCAGGCCGCCCGAGGTGTTCGCGGCGGCCAACGCCGGCGCGCCGGCAAACGTAGGAACCCGACCGGCTTCGATCCGCAGCGTGACGCCGCTGGCCTGGGCCATTTCGCTGCCGTGCCCGATCAGTCCAAATCCCGTGACGTCGGTGCACCCATGCACAGTGCCGGCCGGCAGGGATTGGATGGCCTCCGCCGCCGTTCGATTCAACATGCGCATCGACTGAATCGCTTCGTTTGCGAGCCCTTCCGGCGCGCGATCGAACTTGATCGCCGTCCCCACTACGCCGGTGCCAATCGGTTTGGTCAGGAAGAGGACGTCGCCGGCCTTCGCACCGGCATTCGTCAGCATGCGCGCAGGATCGATCGCGCCAGTGACGGCGTAGCCGAACTTGATCTCCGGATCCCGCACCGTGTGGCCGCCGAGCAGCGCGACACCCGCCTCGCGGAGTTTGTCGAACCCGCCCATGAAAATCGCGCGAATGGTCTCTGGCTCGAGACCCTCCTGCGGGAATGCCGCAATCGCCAGCGCCGTGAGCGGCTTGCCTCCCATTGCGTAGACATCGCTCAACGCGTTGGCGGCGGCGATCTGTCCGTACACGTAGGGGTCGTCGACGATCGGCGTGAAGAAATCCACCGTTTGCACGAGCGCCGGCCCGCTCTCCCACCGGTACACACCCGCATCGTCCGCGGTCCTGAAGTCGACGAGGACGCGGTCGTCTGTTTGCGCGGGGATGTCACTCAGCACCTGAGCGAGCTCGCCTGCGGCGAGTTTGCTCGCTCAACCGGCGCAGGACACCATCTGGGTCAGACGCTTCATCATGTTCGATACGATTCGGTTCGCCACGAAGACACAAAAGATCAACGGTCCGCCAGGAGGTCGAATATCCGAATCAGCTCTTCCTCCGAATTGAAATCGATTTCGATGCGGCCGCGCGCGCCGTGTCGCACGATTCGCACGCGGGTGCCGAGCAGGATCTTCAAGCGATCCTCCGCTGCGCGCGTGTGCACATCGACCGGCGGCGGCGGCAAAGGTTCGCGGGCAGCGGATCCACCTTCGACGACTTTCTTGACCAACGACTCGGTCTCGCGCACCGACAGGCTGCGCGCCAGGACATCCCGCGCCAGCTGCCGTTGATCCGCCTCCGCAGCCAGCGAGAGAAGCGCGCGCGCATGGCCCATCGACAGCCGTCCCGACGCAACTTCGCTGCGGACTTCGTCGGGCAGTCGCAACAGGCGGAGATGATTCGCAATCGTCGCCCGATCCTTGCCGACTGCCGCGGCGATTTGCTCCTGCGTCAGCTGGAACTGGTCGGCGAGTCGTTTGTAGGCGAGCGCTTCGTCGATGGGATTGAGATCCTCGCGCTGAATGTTTTCGACGAGCGCCAGCTCGAGCTGCGACTTCTCCCCCGGCATGATGTCGCGCACCACGATCGGGACGCGGAGGAGGCCGGCAAGCTTGGCGGCGCGCCAACGGCGTTCACCTGCGATGATCTGAAACCGATCGCCGGCCTTGCGCACGACGATCGGTTGAATCAAGCCGTTGGCGCGGATCGACTGCGCGAGATCCTGCAGCCGCGCTTCATCGAGCGATCCGCGCGGCTGAAAATCGTTCGGCATGAGCCGATCGATGTCGGCGTCGACCGGAGCCTGGCGCGGCGCCGGCGCGTCCGGAATCAGCGCGCTGAGACCTTTGCCGAGTGCTGGGCGTTTGTCCATGACGATCACCCGAGAACGCAAGGCGCGCCACGAGCGCAAAGCAAATCATTCTCTGCGGGCCTGGCGGTCTTCGCGTTCATGACGCAGTTGGAGTCGCCGCACGTTCAAGCACTTCGCGCGCGAGCGCGAGGTACGCTTCGGCGCCGCGCGACTTGATGTCGTAGAGCATGACGGGCAATCCGTGACTGGGTGCTTCGCCCAGACGGACGTTGCGCGGAATCACGGTCCGGTACACCTTCTCTTTGAAGAATTCCCTGACGTCTTTCGCGACCTGGTGGCCGAGATTCGTGCGCTCGTCGTACATCGTGAGGAGCACGCCTTCGATCTCGAGCCCAGGATTGAGCGCCGCCTGGACACGCTGCATCGTGCCGACGAGATCGGCAAGCCCCTCCAGCGCAAAGTACTCGCAGTGGAGCGGAATCAGCACGGCGTCGGCGGCCACGAGCGCGTTCAGCGTCATCAGCCCGAGCGACGGCGGGCAGTCGATGAAGATGTAGTCGTAGGAGTCGCGCAGCGGATGCAGCAGCGCGCGCAGCCGTTCGTCGCGCGCGGAGAGGGTCACCAGCTCGATCTCTGCGCCGGTGAGGTTGCGATCGGCGGGGATCAACTTCATGCGATCGAGATCGGTTGCGATCACGAAGGGCGTGGCGTCGACGACGGGTTCGGGCGAGGTCAGGGCCTCGTAAATCGATCCGGCTTCGGCGGCCTGGCCTTTTCGTCCGACGCCGCTTGTCAGGTTGCTCTGGGGATCGAGATCGACCAGCAGGACGGACTGGTTTTCGACCGCGAGCGACGCCGCCAGGTTGATGGCCGTCGTGGTTTTGCCGACGCCACCCTTTTGATTGGCGACAGCGATGATCCGCCCCATTATTCTGTTGATAGCCCTAAAAACATGATGGTGCTGACTTGTGAACTGGCAGCAGAGAATACGAGCTGAGGCGTCACGGGTCAACCGCTAGATTGCAATGTTCCACGTGGAACATCTGAACTCTACGTGCGCTTATAGCTGAGCGCGTAGGCGGGACGAGTCGGGGAGGTAGACAAAATTGTTGAGCTTGTGAGCTCAAACCCGGCCAAGTGTTCAGATTGAGGAGTCGACCGGAACATCAGCAAGTGTCCTCCAGGCCGCAGAGATCCGCGTGCTAGAACCGATAAGCTTTGCGTCAGGCCGGACGGCGCGGACGGTCACCAAGCCCGCAGAGCCTTCAACATCGCGTAGAATCGCCACCTCTTCAAACCGACCAGTCTCGACGACGACGTCGGACAGGCTCAACTCCCGCACGACTTCGCGCAGAAATGCGGCCTTGCGGGCCTTCGATTCGACCATAGTCAGCTTCAAGGCAGGCTTCGCCAGGACCAGTGGAATGGCTGGGGACCCGCCACCAGATCCGACGTCGAACCAGGGCGTCCATGAGTCATCGACTAGGCGAGCGGCAGCCAACGGCTCCATAAACAGCCGATCGAACGTCTCGTCGGTTGGTTCATCGAGCGGAAGCGACGTCAAGTTGACCTTCGCATTCCAGCGGGCGAGCAGCCGGAAGTACACTTCAAGCTGTACCGCGACGCCCGGCGGCGTGGAGATGCCGGCGGTCCTGGTGCGCCGAGCGAGGCGGTCGCGAAACGCCTTCGACGTCACGGCAACCTGATCACGATTCGATCGGAACAGGATCGCGATGGGAGAACCGGCCAAGGTAGGCGGAGAGGACGGCCACGGCAGCCGGAGTCACACCCGGGACTCGCAGAGCGTGCCCGAGCGTGTCGGGACGCACCTGCGACAGTCGCTGGACGACTTCGCGCGACAGCCCTGGAACGCGATCGAAAGGAAAACTCGCGGGGATTCGCCGGCGTTCATCCTTTTTGGCCCGCTCGATTTCGCTCTCCTGGCGCCGCAGGTAGCCCACGTACTTCACGGCCGTCTCCGCGCTCGCAGTGTCGATAGCCTCGTCGCACGCCTCCGATTCGAAGTCTGGTAGCGCACCAGTCGAAACGAGATCAGCCAGACGGACGGTAGGCTGCCGCAGCATCTGGCTCGCAGACACGCGGTCTCCCGAAGGCGTTCGAACCAGTGTCCGGTCCAGCACTCGAAGATTCCGCTCGAATCGCCCGCGGCGCCGGCAGAACCGCTCCCATCGCTCATCGTCCACCAGCCCGGCTTCGCGCCCGCGCGGCGTGAGACGCAAGTCCGCGTTGTCGATGCGAAGCATCAATCGATGCTCGGCCCGCGACGTGAACATGCGGTACGGCTCCAGACAGCCCTTGGTGATCAGGTCGTCGATGAGAATGCCCACATAGGCCTCGTCGCGCCGCAACTCGAGACCCAAGCCCCCGACCGTCGCATGCGCGGCGTTGACTCCCGCCATCAGACCCTGCGCTGCCGCTTCCTCGTAGCCGGACGTTCCATTGATCTGGCCGGCGAGAAACAGGCCGCTCACTCGCTTGGTTTCAAGGCGGCGCGTCAGCTCCGTGGGCTGGATGAAGTCGTACTCCACGGCATAGCCGGGTCTCAAAAGCACTGCATCCTCGAGCCCCGGCAGCGCGTGCACCAGCTTCTCCTGCACGTCACGCGGCAGAGACATCGAGAAACCGTTCACGTAGATCTCACGCGCCTCGATGCCTTCGGGCTCCAGGAAGATCTGGTGCCGCTCCTTCTCGGGAAACCGAACGATCTTGTCTTCGAGCGACGGACAATAACGCGGGCCGATACCTCGAATCTGACCGTTGAAAAGCGGCGATAGCGCGACATGGTCGCGCACGATATCCCGTACGCGATCGTTTGTATGTATAAGATAACAAATGACTTGATCGCGATCTATCGGTCCAGAGACGAACGAGAAAGGCACCGGAGAGGCATCGCCAGCCTCGACCACGAACGTCCCATCCGCCACCCGTCCTTCGAAGTCGATGCTCGACCGAGCGAGCCGAGGCGGCGTACCCGTCTTCAACCGTCCCCACTCGAAACCCCATGACTTCAGCGATTCCGCAAGGTCTGCAGATGGGGGCTCCCCCGCGCGGCCAGCGGCATGCTGCTCGGGACCAATGTGAATCAACCCGTTGAGGAAGGTGCCTGTCGTGATCACCAGGGCGCGGCAGCCGTACGAATCGCCGTCCTCACACAACAGCCCCGTGACGCGGCCATTGGACACGAGGATCCTGCCGGCCCTGGCAATGAGCCATTCGATATTCGGCTCGGCGTCGAGCGCCGCTTTCACCCAACGACCGTATACGCGCTTGTCGGCCTGCGCCCTCGGCGACCACACCGCTGGCCCGCGACTGCGATTGAGCAACTTGAATTGAATGCCCGTCGCATCGATCGCGCGGCCCATCAACCCGCCGAGCGCGTCGATCTCCCGAACGAGATGCCCTTTTGCGGTGCCGCCGATTGCCGGATTGCACGGCATGTGCGCAATCGTGTCGGTGGACAACGTGCAGAGTCCGACGTGCGCGCCGAGCCGCGCCGCGGCGTATGCCGCTTCGCATCCCGCGTGCCCTGCGCCAATCACGATCACATCGAACGATTTCATAACCAACGATCGCCGCAGAACACGCAGAAAGAACGTTGCTCTGCGAGTTCCGCGAGTTCTGGGTGCTTCCGTACAGTGGTCATTTTCCGATGCAAAAACGCTCGAAGATGTGCGTGAGCACGTCGTCGGGCGCACGGCGGCCGGTGACCTCTTCGAGCGCCGCGCGCGCCTCCTGTAGATCCGCCAGCACGAACTCTTCCGACAGCGCGCCGCCGTCGGCGCACGCGGCCGCGCGCGCCCGGGCCAGCGCGTCATGCGCGCGTTGCACGAGCGCGATGTGGCGCACGTTGGTGATCGACGGCCGATCGCGCTGTGGAGCATCGGCGGTCTGCGTCAGCGTTTCCGCCACGACGCGGCGCAAATGATCCAGCCCTTCTCCGCTCTTGGCAGAAACCGCGATCGCATTCGCGAAACCGGCAGACTCTGGAAAGAGATCCACCTTGTTCCGGACGACCAGTTGTTTGCCATCGATGTCTTGCGGTTCCTCGTCTACGACAACCTGCAGCACGAGGTCCGCGACTTGCGTCGATTGCCTGGACCGCGCGACGCCCTCGGCTTCGATCGCGTCGGCGGCCTCGCGCAAGCCCGCCGTATCCACGAGCGTGACTCGCAGGCCTCCGAGATCGATCACCTCCGTCACGAGATCTCGCGTGGTGCCGGGTACGTCAGTGACGATGGCGCGCGGTGCGCCGACGAGAGCGTTGAATAGAGTGGATTTGCCGACGTTCGGGCGGCCCACGATCGCCACCTGCAGACCTTCGCGAAGCAGGCGTCCGCGCCGGCCCTCGTCCAGCAGTGCGCCGGTCGTCAGCAGCACCGCATCGATCTCGCGCGCGATGGCCTCGGGATCGACGAAGTGATAGCCCTCTTCCGGAAAATCCACAGACGCCTCGAGCCGCGCGATCAGATCGAACAACGTCGCGTCGATCGCTCGAATCGCGCACGTCAGCGTCCCTTCGAGTTGATCGAACGCCGCCCGCGCCTGCAACGGCGTCGCCGCGTCAATCAGATCGGCCACGGCTTCAGCCTGCATCAGATCGACGCGGCCGTTCAGAAACGCACGCAGCGTGAACTCACCCGGTTCCGCGAGCCGGGCGCCCGCGTCGATCGCGGCGCTGACGATCTGCTGCAGCACCACCGGGCTCCCGTGCGCGCTGATCTCCACGACGTCATCGCCGGTATACGACGCCGGCGCCGGGAAGTAGGTGACGATCGCTTGATCGATTGCGTCCGCGTAGGTCCGGCTAAAGCCGGACCCCACGTACAGTGCGGGGCCGTCGCCGTCGGAAGTGGAGTTCCCCTCGTCGTCCGTGGAGTCCGCAGTGTCGTACGTGGGGTCCGGCTTGAGCCGGACCTTCGTGAACGTTGCGTGCCTGGGCTCGAAGGCGCCGCGATGGGTCGTCAGACGCTGCGCGATCGCATGCGCGTCGGGTCCGCTCAGACGCACCACGCCAATCCCGCCCCGGCCGGGCGGGGTCGCAATGGCTACGATTGTGTCGGAGGTAGAGAACACAGTCTGGAACTCAAGCGGTGTAGGGGCCGACCCGTGTGTCGGCCCGGGGCGGACACATGGGTCCGCCCCTGCGAGCGGATCACGAGCCTTACTTCCGTAACGAAATCAATACCGTTTTCGAGAATGCGTCGCCGACGCTTTCCGTAGTGACGCCGGCTATTTCGGCAACCGCCATGTGCACGATGCGGCGCTCGTAGGGATTCAGCGGTCCGAGTTGCTGATCGATCCCTGACTCCTTGGCTTTCTCGGCGAGGAGCTTCGCCATGCCGCGAAGCTCGAGGTCTTTCCCCTTGCGATATTCGAGCGCGTCGACGAACACGCGGCGGTCGTCGGCCAGCGTGCGGCCGAACGCGTTGTCCACGACGTGCTGCAGCGCCTTCAACGGTTCGCCGCGGTGACGGACGAGAATCTCCGCTTCGTCGCCGGCGAGGTTCAAGCGAGGGCCGTCGGCGGTGTCGTCGACCTCCACGGTGGCGGTGATGCCGAGAGCGGCGGTGAATCGATTCAGGAAGTCAACGATTGGCGCTGTGCTCATCGCGAATCTCGCACGTTATAGCGACACGCTCGTGGTGAGCTTGTCGAACCACGAACTCGTCCTTCGACAGGCTCAGGACGAGCGGTGTCGCAGCTAACTCTTCTCCTCGGTAGCCCCCGCGCGCTTGACCCGTCGCTCCGCGGGCGGCCTGATCGTGCGCACCTTCGGTGGTCCGATCAAATAGTTCGTCAGGTACTGCTGACCGATGCCCCACAGATTCGTGACGGCATAGTAGAGCGCCACGCCCGCCGGCAGCCACAGGAACATCACCGTGAAGATGAGCGGCATCATCAGCATCATGCGCTGCTGCGTCGGGTCCATGCCGGCGCTCGGCGTCATCTTCTGCTGCCAGAACTGGCTCGCGCCCATGATCACCGGCGTGATGTAGAGCGGATCGTGCGTCGTCAGATCGTGAATCCAGCCGATGAACGGCGCCCCGCGCAGCTCGATGGCCGTGGAGAGCAACGCCCACATCGCCAGCAACACCGGCATGGTGAGGAGCATGGGGATGCAGCCGCCCGCCGGGTTGACGCCGCGCTCTCGGTAGAGCGCCATCAACTCCTGGTTCATCTTCTGCTTCGCGGGATCGGTGGCTTTCAGCTTCGAGTACCGATCCTGAATGGCTTTGACCTCGGGCTGAATCTCCTGCATCTTCCGCATCGACACGACGCTCTTGTGCCGCAGCGGGAACATGATGAGGTTGATGAGGATCGTCAGGATGATGATCGAGAAGCCGTAGTTGCCGACGAAGCTGTTCACCCACTTCAGCGATCGCAGCAGCGGCACGACGATGACCGTGAATATGCCGAAGTTGATGGCTTTCGTCATGTCGGGACTGATCGCCGCCAGGATGTCGAAGTCCTTCGGCCCGACGAAGAACCGAGTGGCCTGCCCCGACGTCCGCGGTTCGATCTCGTAGGCCACCAGCTCTCGCGGCGCCTCCGTCGACGGCGCCGGCGGTGGAATCGTCAGCGGCTGATACCGGACCTTGCTCGAGCCCGGCTCGAGCGCGGCCGACATGAAATAGTTGTCGTCGACGCCCGCGTACTTGAAGTCGCCCTCGTACTCCGGTTGCGTGGTGAGATCGCTCGCCGCGAGCCGCTGCGCCGCGCCGTTCTGGAACAACAACCCCTCGGCTTTTTGTGTGTAGCTGCTTGCGTCGGCGGCATCGCCAATGGCGGGTCCCCACACGATCGCCGGAGAGAGCGCGCGATCGCCGCTTTTCACCTCAGCACGCACAGCGACGACGTAGCTATCGGATTCGAGGTGGAACGCCTTGACCGCATGAATGCCGGCGGCGTCGCGGTACTCGAAGCGCAAATCGACCGGCGATGTCGCCGGCCCGGTGGGCTCCCCTGCCACTGTGTACAGCGAGCCGTTTACGGTCGCGTTTACGGCTTCATCCGCTGTCCTGAGCGAGAAGGGCAACGGCTGGTTCGGCGTGGCCTCGACGAGCTCCTGCGGCTCCCCCTGCCGATTTCGATAGTGCTTCAGCCGCCAACTCTTGAGTCGCGCCCCCTTGTTCGTGAAGACCGCCACCACCCGGGCCGTCTCGACTCGGATGTCGCGCTCCTGCTTGTCGCCGACGAGGGTTTCGGCTTGCGGCGCTTCAGGTGTTGCTGCGGGCGCAGGCGACGCGCCGGGTCCGGGCGGGACCGACGTGGTCGCACCCGCGGGAGCTTCAGTCGTCGCGGCAACAGGCGGACCGCCTGGCGTTCCGGGCTTCGGCACGGGTTTGACGAACATGGCCTGCCAGACGTACAGGACCAGGAACGCCAGAAAAATCGCGAGAAGAACGCGTCGTTCCATCAGGTTAACTGTTGTGCCGCAGCCCCTCAGGGCTGCGTTGACGCAGGGCTAAAGCCCTGCGCCACAGAGGAGAAGAACGGTGGAGCGGCACCGGGTCGTGCCCGGCGGCGCACAGCGGATGGCAGCGGATCAACCGGCGGGCGGCGAGCCAGACGCCGTGGACGAGGCCATGACGAGCGATGGCGATGGCCGCGTAGTCCGCGCAGGTCGGCAGGAACCTGCACGATCCGCCAAAATACGGCGAGATGGCGAGCTTGTAGCCGCGGAGGACGGCAAGCGCGACGCGGACGCCAAAGGAGTCCTTATCGCCGCTGACGCGTACCACGCTCGACGAGACCTCGATATTCGGTTTCAAGAAGGGTCAGGCTGGCGTCGAGCAGGTCGCGGTTGGGGATCACGACGACGTCGAACCCCGCGGCGATCTTGTTGCGACGGAAAACCTCTCGTATCAATCGTTTGGCGCGATTTCTTCGAACGGCGCCACCTAGTTTTTTCGTCGCCGCGATGCCCAGTCGCCCAGTCCCGCCCTTGTTGGGCAGGAAGAATGTCGTGCTGTAGCGGCCCCGAAGCCGAACGCCCCGCTCGTACACGCTCTGAAATTCTGCGCGACGGCGGATCCGCTCGGTCGACAACAGCCTCGCGGAAGGCTCAAGTTTCAACTTGAGACTTGAACTTACTCGTCACTAACAGTTAGACGCTTGCGGCCCTTGGCGCGACGCCGTTTCAGGACCAGCCGTCCGTTCTTCGAGCTCATGCGGACCAGAAACCCGTGCGTGCGGCTCCGGTGGCGCGTATTGGGCTGAAACGTACGTTTGCCTTTCATGGAACCCTTCTGAAAGTGATCGAACCGCCAATGTTAGCGCACGCGTTCCAAGAGTGTCAATCACGCGAGGAGTGTGCTACAGTCGGCGTCCTTTCCAGAGGGACTTCCGGCCTGCTTCTTCCATGCGTGTTTGGTCTCTTCCCAAAGTTTTCCACACCTGTGGAAAAAACTGTGGAAATTCCCTAAAGGCGAACAAACGGCGGCAATCGGTACGTCTATGAACCTCTGGGACCAGATTTTGGCTCGCATCGAGCCCAAAATGAACCGGCACGCGTTCTACACCTGGTTCCGGCCGACATCATTCGTCGCCGAGGATCGGTCCTCGATTACGGTGCGTGTGCCGGATGTGTCGTTCCGGGAATGGCTCACGAAGCACTACGGGGCCGTCATCAGCGACGCCCTGGCGGAGTTGCAGCGGCCGAACCTGACCATCACCTTCGTCGCGGAAATGGCTACCGATGCGCCCGCCATCCCGCTCAACGCCGACGAAACGGCAGCCTACGACGTCGGCGCCGCCGTGCCGATGGTGGGACCCGGACTGAATCCCCGCTACACCTTCGACACCTTCATCGTCGGCTCGTCGAACCAGTTCGCGCACGCGGCGTGCCGCGCCGTCGCGGAACTTCCCTCGCGCTCGTACAACCCGCTGTTCATCTACGGCGGCGTAGGCCTGGGCAAGACCCATTTGATGCATGCAGTCGGACAGTACGTGCTGCAGCACGATCCCGGTTTGAAGCTCACTTACATCTCGTCCGAACGGTTCATGAACGAGATGATCAACGCGGTCCGCTACGATCGCGTGCTCGATTTTCGTGAGCGCTATCGATCCGTCGACGTGCTGCTGGTGGACGACATCCAGTTTCTCGCAGGAAAAGAAGGGACGCAGACCGAGTTCTTCCACACGTTCAACGCGTTGTACGACTCGCAGAAGCAGATCGTGCTGAGCAGCGACCATCCGCCCCACGAGATTCCCTCGCTCGAGGAGCGGCTGCGATCGCGGTTCGAATGGGGCCTGACGGCCGACATCCAGTCGCCCGATCTCGAGACGAAAGTCGCGATTCTCAAGAAGAAAGCCGAAACCGAGTCGGTGCCCCTGCCCGACAACGTGGCGATGTACATCGCCGGCAAGATCAAATCGAACATCCGGGAGCTCGAGGGATCGCTGATCCGGCTGATTGCCTACGCGTCGCTCACCGGCCAGGACATCACGCTGCCGCTCGCGCAGGAAGTCCTGCGAAGCATCCTGGAACACGAGGAGAAAGCCGTCACCATCGAAGCCATCCAGAAGTTCGTGGCGGACTACTACAACCTGCGGATGGTGGAGCTCAAGTCGAAGAACAATTCAAAATCAGTCGCGATGCCGCGGCAAATCGCGATGTACTTGTGCAAGTCGCTCACGCACGCGTCGCTGCCGGAGATTGGACGAAGCTTTGGAGGCAAGCACCACTCGACGGTGATTCACTCGATCCGTAAGGTCGAAGACATGCGGAAACGCGACGGAGATTTCAACATCCTGATCGGCAACTTTCTGGAGGGATTTCGCTAGAACCAATGAAATTTCCACAGGCTCAACTGTGGAAAGCTGTGGATGAGGTGTGGACGTTTTTGAAGGGCTCCGGGAATGCCTGAATCGGAGAATTCCATCCACGCTTTTTCCACAAGTTAAAGTATTCATAAATAAGTAGCTTATAGGCAGGCTTTCCTTTTCAACGCACCCTCTCTTCTTATATAATTTTACAGTTCTAGGATCGTTCTTCCAGAGTGGGTTCCGCGGGCTTCACGCCCCCGCACCTTCGAGGTCAGCACAGCCATGGAACTTGTCGTCCGAAAGAACGACCTTCTGCGAGAACTGCAACTTTTCCAAGGCATCGTGGAGCGGAAGAACACGATTCCGATCCTCGCCAACGTGCTGATGGACGCGAAAGGCGACGAGCTCACACTTCTCGCTACCGATCTCGAGGTCGGACTGCGCAGCAAGTGCGCAGCGACGATCACGAAAGGCGGATCGGTCACGCTGCCGGCGAAGAAGATCTACGAGATCGTCAAGTCGCTTCCAGACACCGACATCCACATCGCCGACGACAAGAGCGGGGTGAAGATTTCGGCCGATCGATTCGAATCGCGCATGCAAACGCTGCCGCGCGAGGATTTTCCGACGCTGCCCGAACCTGGCGGCGCGGCGACAACGGCGCTTCCGCGCAGCGCCGTCAAGGAAATGGTCGCGAAAACGCAGTTCGCGATCACCGGTGAAGACACACGCTACTTCCTGAACGGCGCGCTGTTCGTCCTTCGACCCGAAGACATGAGCCTGGTCGCGACCGACGGGCATCGACTGGCGCTGGTCAGCATGGCGCGCGATGGCGGTGCGAAAGCCTCCGAAGAAAACAAGGCGATTCTTCCCAAGAAGACGCTCGGCGAACTCGGGCGGCTCCTGATGGAAGGCGACGGCGGCGACGTCGGCTATGAGCGCGGCGAAAACCATCTATTCTTCGAGACCGGCGGCCGGCTCCTCATCTCGCGCATGATCGACGGGCAGTTTCCGGCGTACGAGCGCGTGATTCCGAAGGGCAACGACAAGCACATCGAGTTCGAGCGCGATCGACTCACGAATGCCGTCAAACGCGTGCAGATCATGTCGAACGAGCGATCGCGCGCGGTGAAGATACAGATCGACAAAGGTAAAGTGGAAATCACATCGAGCAGCCCGGATCTTGGCGACGCCAAAGAAACGCTGCCGGTGGAGTACTCCGGCTCGTCGATGCAGATCTGCTTCAACGCGCAATACGTGATCGACTTCCTCTCGGCCGTTTCCAGCGACATCGTCTCGCTCGACCTCAAGGACGAGGTGAGCCAGGCCGTGATGAAGCCGGTCGGCGCAGAAGGGTACGACTACACGTACGTGATCATGCCGATGCGCGTGTGAAGGGGCGGACACGCGGGTCCGCCCCTACATGTTTGTAGGGGCCGACCCATGTGTCGGCCCAGGATAAAAATGGACCACTCCGACCGAACTGAACAGCCAGGTGACGAATCGCTGACGCCGGAGGTCCAGGCCGAACACGCGAACGGCCATGGCACCGCCGAGGATGTCGAGCGAGTACGGCGCCGACAAAATCCGAGTTCTCGAAGGCCTCGAAGCCGTCCGTACGCGGCCGGCCATGTACATCGGCTCGACGGGACCGGCCGGCCTGCACCATCTCGTCTACGAGGTCGTGGACAACTCGATCGACGAGGCGCTGGCGGGCTTCTGCGATCAGATCAACGTCACGATCCACATCGACGGGTCGGTGACGGTCATCGACAACGGCCGCGGCATCCCGGTCGATCAGCACACGAGCGGCAAGTCGGCCGCCGAGGTGGTGCTCACCGTGCTCCACGCCGGCGGCAAGTTCGACAACGACAGCTACAAGGTCTCCGGCGGCCTCCACGGCGTCGGCGTGTCGGTGGTGAACGCGCTGTCCGAAACGCTCGATCTCGAAATCTGGCGCAACGGCCAGGTCTACCAGCAGTCCTACGAGCTCGGCCGGCCGACTGCCGATCTCGACATGACCGGCACGACGAAACGCCGCGGCACGAAGGTCACGTTCAAGCCCGACTCGAAGATCTTCGAGACCACGGATTTCAGTTTCGATACGCTCGCCCAGCGCCTGCGCGAGCTCGCGTTCCTGAACGGCGGCATCGTCATCACGCTGGACGACGAGCGCGACGGCAAGAATCACAAGTTCCACTACGAGGGCGGGATCGTCTCGTTCGTCACGCACCTCAACAAGAACAAGACGGCCGTCCACGAGAAGCCGATCTACATGCGCGGCGACAAGGACGGCATCGACGCCGAAATCGCGCTGCAGTGGAACGACGGCTACGCAGAAACGATTTACACCTTCGCCAACAACATCAACACGCACGAAGGCGGCACGCACCTGTCCGGCTTCCGGTCGGCGCTCACGCGCACGATCAACTTCTACGCGACGAAGAACAACCTCTCGAAGGACCTGTCGGACAGCGTGACGGGCGACGACATCCGCGAGGGACTCACCGCGGTGGTCAGCGTCAAGATTCCGCATCCGCAGTTCGAGGGACAGACCAAGACCAAGCTCGGCAACACCGAAGTCAAAGGCATCGTCGAAGCGATTCTCAACGACAAGCTGGGCGCGTTCCTCGAGGAAAACCCTTCGGTTGCCCGAAAGATCGTCGGCAAGGCCATCGATGCGGCCCGCGCGCGCGAAGCGGCGCGCAAGGCGCGCGATCTCGTGCGCCGCAAGGGAGCGCTCGACGGCAGCTCGCTCCCCGGCAAGCTGGCCGACTGCCAGGAGCGCGATCCCGCCCTGAGCGAGCTCTACATCGTCGAGGGCGAGTCGGCCGGCGGGTCAGCCAAGCAGGGGCGCGATCGGCGCTTCCAGGCGATCCTGCCGCTGAAGGGGAAGATTCTCAACGTCGAGAAGGCGCGCTTCGACAAGATGCTGGGCAGCGACGAGATCAAGACGATGATCACGGCCCTCGGATGCGGGATTGGCGCGGAGGACTTCGACATCTCCAAGCTGCGCTACCACCGCATCATCATCATGACCGACGCGGACGTGGACGGCTCGCACATCCGCACGCTGCTGCTGACGTTCTTCTACCGGCAGCTGCCGAAGATCATCGAGCAGGGCTACATCTACATCGCGCAGCCGCCGCTCTTCCGCGCCAAGCGCGGCAAGTCCGAAACCTACATCAAGGACGAGCGCGAGCTCGACGCGTTCCTGATTCGGCGCGCGGCCGAAGCGCGCGTCGTCCGGCTGTCCGAGAAGGGGCTCGAGATCTCTGGCGCCGAGCTCGAGAAGCTCCTGCACAAGATGATCGCGCACCAGAAGTTGCTCGACGTTGTGGAGCGCCGCGGCCATCCGCGGGAGGTTGTCGAGGCGCTGGTGGGCGCCGGCGCCGATCGGGAGTATTTCGCGGACAAAGACAAGCTCGATGCGCTTGCCGGCGCGATGACTACGCCGACACGAACTGTGCTGGTGCAGCGCGACGAGGAACACAACCGGTACCTGCTGCAGATCGACGATCGATCGAACGGCTATCCGCGCCAGCACACCATCGGCGTCGATTTCGTCACGACGGGGGAATACCGCACGCTCCTGGCGAACCGTCGCGACATTCCCGCGCTCAACGGCGACATCATCGTCTCGGGCGCGCCGGAAGCCGTCGACGACGTCGCGGCAGAAGGCTCCGAGGGCGATCATCCGGCGGCGCCCACGAAATCGAGCAAGGAAAAAGGCGCCGACGTCCACCTGCGTTCGTTCGAGGAGTTGGTCGAGTTCTTCATCGCGGCGGGCAAGAAAGGCGTGGCGATCAACCGCTACAAGGGCCTCGGCGAGATGAACCCCGATCAGCTGTGGGAAACCACCATGGACCCCGCGGTGCGGACGCTGCTGCAAGTGCGCGCCGAAGATCACACTGAAGCCGACCTGATGTTCACCACGCTGATGGGCGACCAGGTCGAGCCGCGGCGCAAGTTCATCGAGGACAACGCGCTCGATGTAAAGAATCTCGATGTCTGAGCAGGGATTCGGGATTGGGGATTCGGGATTCGTGGCGTCGCGGCGTCACGCCGTGATCCTGTCTTTTCGAATCCCGAATCCCGAATCCCGAATCCCCAGTCACTGACACACACGCATGGCCGATCTCGTACCTCAGTTGCACCCCGTCAACATCGAAGACGAAATGAAGCGGTCGTACATGGATTACGCCATGAGCGTGATCATTGGACGAGCGCTGCCCGACGCGCGCGACGGGTTGAAGCCGGCGCATCGCCGCGTGCTGTACGGCATGAAGACCATGGGGCTGTCGGCAACCCGCGGCTACCGCAAGTGCGCCAAGATCGTCGGCGAGGTGATGGGCAACTTTCACCCGCACGGCGACGCCTCGATTTACGACACCCTCGTGCGGCTGGCGCAGGACTTCAACATGCGCTACCCGCTCGTCGACGGCCAGGGCAACTTCGGCTCGGTCGACGGCGATCCACCCGCGGCGATGCGGTACACGGAAGCGCGCCTGGAGTCGCTGGCCGACGACGCGATGGGCGATCTCGACAAAGAGACGGTCGACTTCGCGCCGAACTACGACGAGACCACGGAAGAGCCGACGGTCCTGCCGGCGCCGTTTCCGAATCTGCTCGTCAATGGGTCGGCCGGCATCGCGGTCGGGATGGCCACGAACATTCCGCCGCACAACCTGCGGGAGGTCATCGACGGCTGCATCTGGCTGATCGAAACCAGCTATCTCGGCGCGCCGGTCAAGGACGCCGCGAGCACGCTGGCGGAGATCGAGGAGGCGCGCGGGGGTGAGCCTTCCACGGACAGCGACGCCGAGCCGCCGGTATTCACCACCCGCGGCGCCAAACTCAAGCAACTCATTCGGCTGATCCCCGGCCCCGACTTCCCCACCGCCGGCTACATCGTGGGCCGCGCCGGCGCGGTGCAGGCGCTGATGACCGGCCGCGGCTCGATCATGATGCGCGCGCGGTCGACGACCGAGACCGCGAAGAAGGGCGACAGGATTTCGATCGTCTTCACCGAGATCCCGTACCAGGTCAACAAGGCGAAGCTGATCGAACGGATCGCGGATCTGGTCCGCGACAAAACGATTGAAGGCATTTCCGACGTGCGCGACGAGTCCGACCGCGACGGTCTGCGCATCGTCGTGGAGCTGAAGCGCGGCGAAGTGCCGGAGGTGATCCTCAACAACCTCTACAAGCACACGCCATTACAGTCCTCCTTCGGCATCATCATGCTCGCCATCGTCGGCGGGCGGCCGAAGGTGCTGAACGTCCTCGAGCTCGTCGAAAGCTTCGTCGAGTTCCGCCGCGACGTGGTGCGGCGGCGCACCGAGTTCGAGCTGAAGAAGGCCGAGGCGCGCTATCACATCCTTGAAGGGCTCAAGATCGCGCTCGATCACCTGGATCGCGTGATCGCGCTGATTCGCGGTTCGAAGAATCCAGCCGAGGCGCGGGAAGGACTCATCACGCAGTTCGGGCTCTCGACGATCCAGGCGCAGGCCATCCTCGACATGCAACTGCAGCGGCTGACCGGTCTCGAGCGCCAGAAGATCCTGGACGAGCTCGCGGACCTGCTCAAGACCATCGAGCGGCTGCGCGCCATTCTCGCCAGCGAGCGCCTGTTGATGCAGATCATCATCGACGAGTTGAAGGCGGTTCGTGAAAAATACGGCGACGATCGGCGCACCGAAATCATCGACGAGACGGGCGAGTTGAGCATCGAGGACCTGATTGCCGAGGAAGACATGGCGATCACGGTCACCGCCACCGGCTACATCAAGCGCACGGCCATCACGACGTACCGGGGTCAGCGGCGCGGCGGCAAGGGCCGGATCGGCATGCGGACGCGCGACGAGGATTTCGTCAGCCACCTGTTCGTCGCGTCGACGCACGCCTACATCATGATTTTCTCGGACCGCGGCCGCGCCTACTGGCTGAAGGTCCACGAGATTCCAGACGTGGGTCCCGGCGGCAAGGGCAAGTCGATCGCCAATCTCGTGTCGATGGAGGATGGCGAGAAGATCGCGGCGATGCTGGCGGTGAAGGAGTTCGAGGAAGACAAGTTCATCGTCATGGGCACGCGTCTGGGCGTGGTCAAGAAGACGTCGTTGTCGGCGTTCAGCAACCCGCGCGCCGGCGGGATCATTGCGATGGGCGTCGAGGAAGGCGACTCGGTCATCGCCGTCCAGCTCACCGACGGCAGCGGCGAGGTCTTCATCGGCACGCGCTACGGCTACGCGATTCGCTTCCACGAAACCGACGTCAGGCCGATGGGCCGCGCCGCCTACGGCGTCAAGGGCATCGCGCTCCGGGGCGACGACTACGTCGTGGGGATGGAGGTCGTCAAACCGGGCGGAACGCTGTTGACGGTCACCGAGCACGGCTTCGGGAAGCGCACGGAAATCGACGAATACCGCGTCCAGTCGCGCGGCGGCGTCGGCATCATCAACATCGCGACGACGACGAAGAACGGCCTCGTGGTCGGAGTCGCCTACGTGCAGGCGGGCGACGAGATTCTGCTGATCACGCAGCAGGGAATGATCATCCGCATGCAGACCGACGACGTCCGCAGCATCGGCCGGGCGACGCAGGGCGTAACCCTCATCAACATGGAGGGCGAAGACAAGGTCGTCTCGGTCGCGAGATTGGTCGAGAAGGAAGAGGAAGGGGAATAACAACGTTCGTGGTTCGCGGGTTCGTCGTTCGTGGTTCTCAGGAACGCCGAACGGCGCGACTCGTTCGAACGGCGAACGTCGAACGACGCGGTCACGCAGGTTCAAGTTTCGCGTACTTCGCGCGGAGCGTCTTGCGTCCGACCGCGTTGAATCGCACCACCAACTTCGTATCGTCGTTCAGCGCTTCGACGCTCAGCACCGTCCCGATCCCGAACTGCGGGTGCCGGACCTTCATGCCAATCCGCAACGACAGATCCAACGCCGCCTGATTCTCGTCCTCGTACGCGTAGACCGCTTCCTGCTCGCGCGTTTTCGTGCCTCGCCGGCCGCCGTAGGGGTTGTAGCGGAAGTCGTAGAAATTGCTCTGGTACGGCGACGATGAGTACGACGGCAGGATGCGCTCGACGAGCTCGGCGGGCACTTCCTCGATGAACCGCGACGGGTCGCTGCTCTGGTACTCCCCGAAGATCCGCCGGCGCGCGGCGCCCGTCAGCACGAGTCGCGACCGGGCCCGGGTCATACCGACGTAACAGAGGCGCCGCTCCTCTTCCAGCTCCTCGACGTCGTCGCTCGAACGCGAGTGCGGGAACAGCCCCTCCTCGAGGCCGGCGAGCACGACCATCGGAAATTCGAGCCCTTTGGCGCTATGCAGTGTCATCAGCCACACGCGCGCGTCGCGCGAGCCTTGTTCCTCGTCTACATCCGACAGGAGCGACAAGCGGTCGACGAACCCGAAGAGCGACGGCTCCGCGTCGCGGCTTTCGTATTCCCGGGCGGCCGAGACCAGCTCCGCGAGGTTTTCGATGCGGCCCTCGGCGTCTTCGTTTCGCTCATCGCGCAGGTCCTGGAGGTAGCCGCTCTGGTCGAGCATCTTGCCGATGGCGATCGATACCGACTCGGTCCGCGCCACTTCGGTCAGCTGCACGATCAGATCGCGAAACGCCGCGAGCGACGCGGCGGCGCGGTTCTGGAAGGCGCGATCTTCGAGCCCGTGCACAATGCGCGCCCAGAGGGAATTTGCCGCTAGCGCGGGTCGCAGGCCGGCAAGCAAAGGCAGCTCGCCCTTCGACCCATTCGACAGGCTCAGGGCAGGCAAGCCCGAGGCGAGCGATTCCTTCTCGCGCTCATCCTGAGCCTGTCGACCAGCCTCCGCGCTTTGCGCTTCGGCGGTCCGCCGTAGCCTTGGCGAAGGCGGAAGGATGAGCGGATCGTACGCCTCGACGGCATCCATCACGCCTTTGCCGATGCCGCGTGCCGGCACGTTGATCACGCGTCGCAGGCTCACGTCGTCGTGCGGATTGATGACCAGACGCATGTACGCCAGCGCATCCTTGATTTCCTTGCGCTCGTAGAACCGCACGCCGCCGACGACCTTGTAGGCGACGCCTTCGCGCATCAGCGCGTCTTCGATGGTCCGCGACTGGGCGTTCGTCCGGTACAACACCGCAACCGTGCCGTCGACGTCATCCGCCAGCGCGCCGCGCGCCGTGCGCGTGATGAAGTCTGCTTCTTCGAGCTCGTCGCCGCCCCGGAAGTAGACGATCCGGTCGCCGCCCTTGCGATCGGTCCACAAGTGCTTGTCCTTGCGGTTCCGGTTCTGGTTGATCACCGCCGACGCAGCGTCGAGGATGATTTGCGTCGAGCGGTAGTTGCGTTCGAGCTTGACGATCCGCGCCTCGCCGAAGTCCTGCTCGAAGTCCATGATGTTGCGCAGGTCGGCGCCCCGCCACTTGTAGATCGACTGATCGGGATCGCCCACGACGCACAGATTGCGATGGACCTCGGCGAGCCGCCGAATCAGCAGGTATTGCGGCCGGTTCGTGTCCTGGTACTCGTCCACCATCACGAAGCGGAACTTCTCGGCGTACCGCGATCGAACCCGCTCGGATTGCTCGAACAGGTCGACGGTCTTCAGCAACAGGTCGTCGAAGTCGAGCGCGTTGGCTTCTTTCAATGCGGTCACGTAGCGCGCGTAGACCTTGGCGATCTGCTCGTCGCGCCGGTTCCAGCCGTCCGAGATGGCGGCGTCGGCCATCTGCTGCGGCCCTTCCATGCGGTTCTTCGCGTGGCTGATGCGCGACAGCGCGGCCCGCGGCTGCACGAAACTGTCGTCGATTTGCAGCGCCTTCAGCGCTTGCTTGACGACCGTCAGCTGATCGGACGAGTCGTAGATGACGAAATCGCGCGACAACCCGATCGCCGGCGCCTCGCGCCGCAGGAGGCGGGCGCAGAGCGAGTGAAACGTCGACACCCACATCCGGCTGCAGTCGGATCCGACCAGCGCCTCGACGCGCGCGCGCATCTCCCCGGCTGCCTTGTTGGTGAACGTGACCGCGAGGATCTCGTCGGCCTGAGCATGGCCGTTGCCGACGAGGTAGGCGACACGGCTGGTGATGACGCGAGTTTTTCCTGAACCCGCGCCGGCGAGGATCAGCAGCGGGCCGTGCAGGTGAAGGACAGCTTCGCGCTGTTCGGGGTTTAACGTGTCAAGGAAATCCATGAGAGGCGGCCGCTTTGGGAACGCTCGTGGTGAGCCTGTCGAACCACGAGCAAGCGGCTCGTCCTTCGACAAGCTCAGGACGAGCGAGTGTACATCGTCTACCGTCGATCTACTCGACGGTCACGCTCTTCGCCAGATTCCTCGGCTGATCCACGTCGCAGCCGCGGCGCACCGCGATGTTGTACGCGAGCAACTGCAGCGGCAGCGTGAACGCGATCGGCGTGAGCAGATCGGGCGTCCGCGGGAGCTCGAGCACGACGTCGCGCGCTGGATCGAGGATCGACCGCAGCCGATCGTCTCCACGCGTGGTGAGCGCAATCACCGATCCGCCGCGTGCCTTGACCTCCTGCATGTTGCCGATCATCTTCTCGAATACGGCGTCGAGCGGCGCGAGCGTCACCACGGGCATGCGCTCGTCGATGAGGGCAATCGGACCGTGCTTCATTTCGCCGGCCGGATAGCCTTCGGCGTGGATGTAGGAGATTTCCTTCAGTTTCAGCGCGCCCTCGAGCGCAATCGGATAGTTGATGCCGCGGCCGAGATAGAGGAAATCGGTGCGGTTGTAGAAGCGGCCGGCGATGTCTTCGACGTCCGGCGCCAGCTTGAGCGTTTGCTCGAGCAACTGAGGCAGTTGCAGCAACGCGCGGATGTGCGGGCGTGAGCCCTCGAGCGAGAGCACGCCGCGCGTCTGGCCCAGGCGCACCGCGAGCAGATACAGCGCGACGAGCTGAGAGGTGAACGCTTTGGTCGAGGCGACGCCGATCTCGGGGCCGGCGTGCGTGTAGATCGTGCCGTCGCTCTCACGCGTTGCCATGCTGCCGACGACGTTGCAGATGGCGACGCTGGACGCGCCCGCGTGCTTCGCCTCTCGCAGCGCCGCGAGCGTGTCGGCCGTTTCGCCCGACTGCGTGATCACGACCGCGAGCGTGTTCGCCGTCGCGATCGGACTCCGATACCGGTACTCGGAGCCGTAGTCCACCTCGACGTGGAGGCGCGCGAGCTGCTCGATCAGAAACTTGCCGACCAGCCCCGCGTGCCACGACGTGCCGCACGCCAGGATCGTCACGCGGTCGACCGCCGCCAGGGAGGCGTCGGTCAGCTTCATCTCCTCCAGGAAAACCTTGCCCGAGTCCTCCGACACGCGGCCGAGGATCGTTTCGCGCGCCGCGGTCGGCTGCTCGAAGATCTCCTTGAGCATGAAGTGCTTGTAACCGGCCTTCTCGGCCATGATCGGGTCCCACAGCACCCGCTGCGTCGCCTTCGACACCGGCCGCCCGAAGAAGTCCGTGAACGCGACGCCGGTGCGCGTGATGACCGCCATCTCCTCGTCGCCGAGAAACACGACGTCGCGCGTGTGGCTGAGGATCGCCGGAATATCCGACGCGACGAAGAACTCGCCGTCGCCGAGGCCGACGACGATCGGCGGTCCGTTGCGGACCGCGACAATCTTCTCCGGATCGTCGGCGGAGATCAGCACGATCGCGAACAGGCCGCGCATCAGCAGCAGCGCCCGCCGCACCGCGTTTTCGAGCCCATCGTCTTTCGTCTCGCGTTCCACCAGATGCGCGACGATTTCCGTGTCGGTTTCGGTCGTGAAGACGTGACCTTGCCGCTGCAGCTCCTGCTTGAGGTCGAGATAGTTCTCGATGATGCCGTTGTGGACCACGACGATCTTGCCGGTGCAGTCCCGGTGCGGATGGGCGTTCTCTTCCGTCGGCCGGCCGTGCGTGGCCCAGCGCGTGTGGCCGACACCGTAGTCGCCGAGAATCGGGTTCGACTCGATCACGTCTTCGAGATTCGACAGCTTGCCGGCGCTACGGCGGAGATCGACAACTCCGTCGCGCACGACCGCCACGCCCGCCGAGTCGTATCCGCGATACTCGAGCCGCCGCAATCCGTCGATCAAGACGGGGACGACGTCCTTGGGTCCGATGTAACCGATGATTCCGCACATGGGGTCCCTCAGTCCTGACTTCTGACTTCTGACTTCTGACTTGCCGCCGCTTTCTTCTTCTCGACCCATCCGTCGATATTTCGCTGCTTCCCCGCGCTGACCGCCAGCGCCCCGCCCGGCACGTTCTTGCGCACCGTCGTCCCGGTGCCGACGTAGGCGCCCTTCCCTACCGTGACGGGGGCGATGAGCTGGGTGTCGCTGCCAATGAATGCGCCGTCTTCGATGATGGTTTGATGTTTCTTCACGCCGTCGTAGTTGCAGGTGATGACGCCCGCGCCGACATTGACCTTTTCGCCGATCGTCGCGTCTCCGAGATACGCGAGGTGCATGGCCTTCGACTCGGCGCCGAGCACGGTTTTCTTCACCTCGACGAAGTTGCCCACACGGGCGCGGTCGCGGACGTCCGCCTCGTTTCGCAGGTGCGCGAACGGACCGATGCGCACGTCCGTCGCGACGCGCGAATCGGTGATGAGGCAATGGTTCAGCACCGTGACGCGATCCCCGAGGTGCGAATTCACGATGCGCACGCCGCTGTGGATTTCACAGCCGGCGCCGATCGTCGTTCCGCCTTCAAGCGACACGCCAGGATGGAGGATCGTGTCCTGCCCGATAACGACGTCGCCGTCGATGTACGCCGTGGCCGGATCGTCGATGGTCACGCCGGCCGCCATCAACTCAGCTGTTTTGTGATCGCGCACGATTCGGCTCACTGCCGCGAGCTCGGCGCGGCTGTTGATGCCCTGGATCTCGTCGGGATCCGGGACGCACACTGTTTCGACCCCGGCCCCCCGGCGACGAAAAATCTCCACGAGGTCCGGGAGGTAGTACTCGCCCTGGGCGTTCTCGCGCGCGATGGATCGGACTGCGTCGAACAGACCGCTGATTTCGAAGGCGTAGATGCCCGAATTGATTTCGTGAATCTCACGTTCGGCCGAGGTGGCATCCCGATCCTCGACAATGCGTGCAATGTTCCGGCCCGACCGAACGATTCGCCCGTAGCCCGCCGGGTCCGCCACCACCGCCGTGACGACCGTGGCTGCCGCATTTGCCTTACGGTGCCGTTCGACCAGGGTTTGCACGGTAGAAGGCCTCAGGAGAGGCACATCCCCAGACAGCAGCACGACAGTGCCCGTTGCGACCTTGAGAACAGGCTCGGTGGTCAGTAGCGCGTGACCGGTCCCGAGCTGTGGTTCTTGGACCACAAAACTGAGACCGCGGTGACCGGTAAGGACTCGTTGAACAGTATCGGCTTCGTGTCCCACGACAACGATGGTGGATTTGGGTGCGAGTGCGGAGGTGGTCGCCAGGACGTGCGAGATCATCGGGCGGCCCGCCACGTGATGCAGCACCTTGGGCCGCGCGGATTTCATGCGCGTCCCCTTTCCTGCAGCAAGGATCACGACGTGGAGGTCCATTTTGGTCCTTAGTCCCTGGTCCTTAGACCTTTGTCCGGCGGGACCAAGGACCAAGGCCGAAGGACCAAGAACTACGATTATCGCGCTGATCGGGTCTTGATTGGCCTTCGGCGCTCGATGCGTGGCATCGGTGGCGCTTCGAGGGCGGCGCGAAAGGCCTCGTCGCCGCGAAGCGGCTCGAGATCTGGATCGCTGCGGGCAAGTGCCCGATTTTCCGGATTGAGAGAGATCGCTCGCTCGAGATGGGCGACGGCTTCGGCGGGCTCGCCACGCTGCGCGTGGGCCACGGCCAGCATGTAGAGCGCGTGGTCGTTGTCGGGGTCCTCATCGCGCACCAGCCGCAGATGGGCGATGGCTTCGTCGTACCGGCCGCCGTTGATCGACAGCGTGGCGGCGTACAGCCTTTCATCAATGGTTTGGGGAGCCTCCTCTCGGGGACTCGCCTGCCGCTGGCAGATGTTCAGGTACAGGCGAACGCGTTCGTGGAGCTCCTTCTCGTCGGGGTATTGTCGGAGGACCGACTCGAGCAGGTCAGTCGCTTGACGGTAATCGTGTCGCTGCAGAGCTTCCAATCCCCGTTCGTAGAGGGCGACAGCATCGATGTAGGTTGAGCGCCGTTGTGGCGGTGTTGCCGATGAGGCTGATGCAGACTGGGCCAACAGGGCTCCAGCGTCTCGCGCCGACTTTACGGCCGAGGTATTTCTGGCATTCTTGGGCGACTTGGGCGGCGGCCGACGCTGCTTGGCCATGTGTCTAACGGAACAGGTCTAGGAGATCGGGGAAATCCTGTGTGAAACGGCTGGGTAACTTACCAAAGCCACACGGCCTTGGTCAAGTTGGTCAATCACCCATAGCCTTGCTGCGCTCGATCGCTTCATAAACTGCATTGGGTGCCAGCCCGTACCGTCGTGCGAGCTCACCGACTGCCTGACGACGAGTGCGCCGCCGATTAGCGGTCATTTCACCAAATTCAAGCCCGATCACCTCGTCCGTCGGCACCAGGGCTGGCTCTAAATCTGGCTTTTGACCAATATCAACCACCACGGTGAATTCTCCCCTTGGCGGAACATGCCGGGCGAGAACCAAACTAATTGGTCCTCTGACCGATTCTTCGTGCGTCTTCGTGAGTTCTCGGCTCATCGAAATAGGGCAATCACCTATAATAAGGTGTAGCTCAGTGAGCGTGCGCTCGATGCGATGTGGAGCCTCGAAAAAGACGACCGTCCCACCGATTTGGTGGAGCCGCTCAAACCACAGCTTACGGTCCCTGACTTTTATTGGGGGAAATCCCAGAAAAGAGAACGAATCGAACGGTATTCCCGACGCCGTCAGGGCCGCCAGAATCGCGCTCGGACCTGGAATCGGTTCGACACGCACGCCGGCCGCCACCGCCGCCGCGATGAGCTGTCCGCCCGGATCGGAAATCGTCGGGGTGCCTGCATCCGAGACGAGCGCCACGCTTTGGCCGGCACGCAGGCGATCGACCAGCGCCGGCGCCTTCTGATGCTCGTTATGCGCGTGCAGACTGGTCGTTGGTGTCGCGATGGCGTGCCGCGCCAACAGATGCGCTGTACGCCGTGTGTCCTCGGCCGCAATGATCGAGACTTCGCGCAGGATTCGCAGCGCACGCAACGTGATGTCTTCGAGATTGCCGATTGGCGTGGCGACAACGAAAAGTGTGCCGGGCTTCACGTGTCAGGTTTGAAGTCCTACGACCCAAGTCGAGTCTTCTGCAGTTTCGTTTAGTGTACCATTGGCGGATCGTTCGTTTGGATCGAGGCAGCTCTGCCGACGCAGGATACCGATGATTGCTTCCGAGCCCCTACCCCACTTCGTCGACGACCTGCTCGGTTATCTCCACGAAACGCATCCTACGCACGCGACCCTCGACGGCGTGCACACGTACGACGACCTGCTCGAGGACGTCAGCCGCCACGCCATCGACAGCGAAGCGCACGCGCTCTCGGGTTACCTGCGGCGCCTCGACGAAATCAACAAGGACGCGCTCACCGAAATCGAGCGTCTCGAGCATCGGATGCTCACCGAGCACCTGCAGGCGCGCATGTTCGAGCTCGAGGTGGTGCGCACCTGGGAACGGAATCCGCAGCACTACGCCGATCTCATCGCGTCGAGCCTCGCCGGCCAGGCGCTCTTCACCCATGCGCCGGCCTCGGAGCGCGCTCGCCGAGTGCTCTCGAAGCTGCGGCAGACACCGCGCCTCATTCAGGCGGCGCGCGACAACATCAAAGATCCCCCCGGCATCTTCGTCAAGGTCGGCATCGAGACGATGAAGGGCGCGCTTTCGTTCATCGACGAGGAGCTCCCGCGCGCCTTTGCCGACGTGGACGATTTGCATCTGCTCGGCGATCTGGCCGACGCGCAGACTGAAGCGTCGCACGTCGTCGGCGCCTACATTCAATATCTCGAAACCGAGATGGCGCCGAAGGCCCGAGCGTCGTTCCGGCTGGGGCGCGACAAGTTCGAGCAGAAGCTGCGGCTCGAGGAAGGGCTCTCGATGCCGATCGAGAAGCTCATCGACATCGCCGAACGAGAGCTCAGAACGACGCACGAAGCGTTCCGGTCGCTGGCGGGCCGCATGAACGGCAGCGATCCGCTGGAGGCCTGGGCGCGCAAGAAGGCGGACCATCCAGGCCCGGGCGAGCTCGCGCAGGTGGGACGCGGTCAGCTCGACGAGCTCGCGACGTTCCTGCGCCGTCAGGCGCTGATCACACTGCCCGAAGGGGAATCGATCACGGTCGCGCCGACGCCCGAGTTCTATCGCTGGTCGTTCGCGAGCATGTGGACGCCTGGCCCGTTCGAATCAAAGCCGAGCCGCGCGTACTACTACCTCACCGACATCGATCCGTCGTGGCCGCCCGAGCGCCAGGAAGAGCACCTCCGCGACTACAACATCCCGACGCTCTGGTCGATCTCGATTCACGAGGTCTATCCCGGCCACTTCCTGCACTACCAGCATCTGCGGAAGGTCGAATCCAAGACGCGCAAGTCGATCATGTTCGCGCCGGCGTCGTTCGTCGAGGGCTGGGCGCACTACTGCGAGCAGATGATGATCGAAGCGGGCTTCGGCCGGCAGGACTACGGGATTCAATTGGGACAGCTCGCGGAGTCGCTGATCCGTCTCGCGCGCTTCATCGTGTGCATTCGTCTTCATACCGAGGACATGTCGGTAGAGCAGGGCGTGCGCTTTTTCCGCGAAGAAGCGTACATGGAGGAGGGGAGTGCGCGGCGCGAAGCCGAGCGCGGCACCTTCGATCCCACATATCTCGTGTACAGCGTCGGCAAACTGATGCTGCTCAAGCTGCGCCAGGACTTCAAGCAGCAGCAGGGCAAAAGCTTTTCGCTGCGCACCTTCCACGACACGCTGCTCGGCCAGGGAACCGCGCCGTTCTGGCTCCATCGACGGCTGATGCTCGGCAACGATGCGGGGGACCTGCTCGAGTAACCATGCCGTTGTACGAGTACGAATGCGAGCGCGGGCATCGGTTCGAACGGATCGTCAAGTTTTCCGATCCCCCGCTTGAAAGCTGTCCGACCTGCGGCGGCGTCGTCCGCAAGCTGATGTCGTCGCCCGCGATTCAGTTCAAGGGCAGCGGGTTTTACATCACCGACTACGCGCGGAAAGGCTCCGACTCCAAGGACCCGAAAGACACCAGGGACACGAAAGACACCAAGGAGACGAAGCCGAGCGGTGAGGCGGGGGAGTCCAAGGAGTCGAAAGAGTCCAAAGAGTCCAAAGAGTCGAAAGAGTCGAGATGAAAGAGTCGAAAGAAACGAAGACCGACAAACCCGCGGCCGCGGAACCCGCCGGCGCGAAGTCAAAGACAGACACGAGCTCGACGTCCTCGACCAAATCGGATTAGCCACGAGGGGATCGCAGGGCTAAAGCCCTGCGCCACACCGGAAGGCTGCCTGCAGGAGGACGCCACAGGCGGCGGTACGTGGGGTCCGGCTTTAGCCGGACCTTCAGCGTTTTCCTGCGAGCGCCGCGAGATCGAGCGACGCGAGGTACTCCGAGAACTTTCCGGCCAGGTCCGGCCGCCGCAGCGCGAAGTACACCACGGCCTTCAGGAATCCCAGCTTGTTGCCGGTGTCGTGACGCACGCCCTTGACCTCGCAGGCGTAGATGCGCCGCGTTTTCAAGAGCTCGCGCAAGCCATTGGTGAGCTGAATCTCGCCTGTGCGATCGCTCTTGATTGCGGCAAGAGCCGGAAAAATGTCGGGTGTGAGCACGTAACGGCCGATGATCGCGAGGTCGGACGGCGCCTCTTCGCGCGGCGGCTTCTCGACGAGATCGCGGACCTGGTAGATGCCGGCGCCCAGGCGGGAGTTTTCCTCGACGGCGATCACGCCGTAGCTGGAGATGTCTTCCCGCGGCACCCGCTCAACGGCCAACACCGGACCATCGAGGTTCTCGAACACGTCGATCAGCTGTTTGATCGCCGGCGGATCGGCGTCGATCACGTCGTCGCCGAGGATCACCGCGAATGGTTCGGGGCCGACCAGCTCGCGGGCGACCAGGACCGCATGGCCGAGGCCAAGCGGCTCCCCCTGCCGCACGTACGCGAAGTTGATCATGTTCGAGATCTTGCGCACCTCGGCGAGCTGCTCGCGCTTGCCGCGCGCCTCGAGGAACGTCTCGAGCTCCACCGACACATCGAAGTGATCTTCGATCGCGTTCTTGCCGCGCCCGGTCACCAGGATGATGTTGTCGACGCCGGACGCCACCGCTTCCTCGACGCCGTACTGAATGATCGGCTTGTCGACGAGCGGCAGCATTTCCTTCGGCTGCGCTTTCGTCGCGGGGAGGAACCGCGTGCCTAGGCCCGCGGCGGGGAAGACGGCTTTGCGGACGGTCGCCACGCCGGAATCGTAACTACAATGGCGAACGCATGCTCGACCCGATCTTCGTGCGCGATCACGCCGAACTCGTCCGTGCAGGTCTGCGCAATCGCGGGCTCGATCCGGACAAACCGCTGGAGGACTTCGCGACGCTCGAGTCGGCGCGGCGCCGGATCATTCCCGAGATCGAAAGCCTCAAGCGTCAGCAGAACACGTCGGGCGACGAGATCGCGCGCGCCGCGCGCCAGGGACTCGACACGACCGCGGTGCGCGACGCGAACCGCGAACGCGCCCAGCAAATCAAGGTCCTCGACAACCAGCTCGCCTCGATCGAGTACCAGCGCACCGGTGCGTTGCTCGGGCTGCCGAACCTGCCGCACGCGAGCGTGCCGATCGGCCGGAGCGCGGCCGACAACGTCGAGGTTCGCCGGCACGGTGAGCCGCGCGCCTTCGACTTCGAGCCGCTGCCGCATTGGGATCTGGGCAAGGCGCTCGGCATTCTCGACTTCGAGCGGGCCGCGAAAATCGCGGCCGCGCGATTCTCTGTGTTGAGCGGCGCCGGCGCGAGGCTCTCGCGCGCGTTGATCAACTTCATGCTCGACCTCCACACGCGCGAGCACGGCTACCGCGAGGTCGAACCGCCGTTCATGGTCAACGCCGCGTCGCTGACCGGCACCGGGAATCTGCCGAAGTTCGAGGCCGATCTCTTCAAAATCGCGGGTGAGTGGGATCTGTATCTGGTGCCGACCGCGGAGGTGCCGCTCACGAACCTGCATCGCGACGAGATCCTGGACGGCCGCACCCTGCCCATTCGCTACACCGCGTACACGCCCTGTTTTCGCAGCGAGGCGGGATCGTACGGTCAGGATGTGCGCGGTCTGATCCGCCAGCATCAGTTCGACAAAGTGGAACTGGTGAATCTGACGACACCGGAGCAGTCGTACGACGAGCTCGAGACCTTGACGCGGAATGCGGAAGAAGTGCTCAAGCGGCTCGAACTGCCGTATCGCGTCGTCGGGTTGTGCACGGGCGACCTGGGTTTCGCCTCCGCGAAGACCTACGACATCGAGGTCTGGCTGCCGAGCCAGCAGGTCTACCGCGAAATTTCGTCCTGCAGCAACACCGAGGCGTTCCAGGCCCGCCGCGCCAACATCAAGTTCCGCGCGGCCGGCACCGGCAAGGCGGCGCACGTCCACACGCTGAACGGGTCAGGCCTGGCCGTGGGTCGAACGCTGATTGCGATTCTGGAGAACTACCAGCAGAAGGACGGCAGCGTCGTCATTCCAACGGCGCTGCGTCCGTTCATGGATGATCGGGAGATTATCGAAAATCCTGGGAAACCGTAACTTCGCCGTTGATGACGGCGACTCCGCAGCCCACCTCGCGGTACTTGCCGCGCATGTTGACGTAGTGGTAACCGCTCGGCCCCTCGTCCCACATCAGCGTGAGCCCCTTGCGGACGATGTTCTGGATCGAGCCGTAGTCGGACACCTTCCACCACGGAATCACGTTTTCGGCGAGCGCCGTGCCGTGGCCGCCGTTAGTCGCGAGGAAATGCTTGTGGGCCTGGTGCGCCTCGCCGTCCACCTGCGCGGCTTCGGCCGAGAAGGCGTTGATGCGATCCGACCGCGCGAGCGGTGGGTCGCCCACTGATGCCCGCAGCGCGTTGATCTGGTCGACGCATGCGGTCACCGCGGCAGCGATCACCGACGGATCGGCATTCACAGAGCCGGGTTCGAGGGGCGTGCCGGCCATCGCGCAGCCGGCCGCGCCAAATGAGAGAAGCGTCAAGGTGATGCCGAGGGTCGTTTGAACGAATCGTGGTGCAGTCATCACGATCCGGGTAATCGCAACGGCAATGCCATCCATCGGGGCGTTTGCACGTGAATGGAACACTGCCCGCCACCTCGCACCCATGCACGCTTTAACCGCCACAAAGGCGCGCCAAATCGTGCACTGCGCGGCATAACACCGGTGCACGCGACGTTCGTCGTGTACCGAATCGGAACTCGCGTGTTCAAGGTCGTAACGCCTCGGGTCGAGCGCATGCAGGGATCATGCGCGGGGCGGGAGAGTTGGACGCGCGGATTGTAAATCAAACACGCGCCGCGAGTTGCACGCTTTCGCGTTTGCGAGCATAGTGTTCGCGCATGTACATTTCTGTACGCTCGATCGAGGTCATTACATGGCGTGGGGCGAGTTACGGTATCGTTGAAACCACAGCCCAGTGCCAGGCATCTTAGAGCGCGGACCTTTCTTGAGGGGGTAACGCATGAAGGCCATTACAGAGAAGACTGATCGTCGGAGCTTCTTCGGTCGAGTGTTCGGCGCGGCCGCCGCCGTGAGCCTGCCCATGGTTGAGGTGGCGTCGGCCGGACAGGGCGCCGCAGGCGCCGGGCCGGACGCGTGGATTTCGGAAGTGAAGGGGACGCACCGGACGCTCTTCGATTTTCCGAAGCACCAGAACGCATTTCCGCTGCTGCACATCCTGAACTACCTGAACACCTACAAGGAGGGCTACAAGGCGGCCGCCGGTACCGTGGGCGCTGCGGGCACCTTCTACGGCATCGGGCCGACGTCGAGCATCGCGCTGGGATTCAACGACGCGACGTGGGCGAAGTACGGGATCGGCGAGTATCTGAGTCTGAAAGATGCGAGCGGCAAGGCGTACACGCGCAACGTGTTCAACAAGCCGGCGAAGGAAGACGCGCACCTGCTGTTTCAGGGGGTGCCGACGCCGCCCATTCCGGCCCTCATTGACTTCGTGCCGCTGATGGGCATCGAGAGCCTCCAGAAGATGGGGACGAAGTTCATCCTGTGCAATAACGCGCTCGAAGCGTGGTCGCTCGAGCTCGAGGCCAGAGGCAAGGGCAAGATGCCCGAGATCCTGGCCGACCTGAAGGCCAACCTGCTGCCGGGCGTGACGATCGTGCCGGCGATGGTGATCGCGATCGAGAAGGCCCAGGCGGCCGGCATCAAGTACAACCGCCAGTAACGGAGGCTCGCGCTATGAAGAACGTCATCCTCGCGGCGATGGTCGTGTTGTCGGGTCCACTGGTGGCTGGCGCGCAGCAGTCTGCGTCGGCAGACCGCCAGATTGCCGAGGCGGTGAAGATCCTGCCCGAGGACCTGCAGGCCGGCGCAACGGTCGTGACCTACGACGCCGCCACGGGGGCCCGCAAAGTCCTGCGCCAAGGCACGAATTTCGTCGAGTGCCAGCCGCGCATGGCGGACGGCTTCACGCGCTGCTACAACAAAGCGCTCGCGCCGCGTCGCGATCTCGAAGCGAAGCTGCGCGCTGAGAAGAAGACGGACGAACAGATCCAGCAGGCGATTGCGGCGGCAGTCAAGGCGGGCACGCTGCCGTCGTCGCCTCCTGCGATGATGTCGTACCGCGGGTACGACAAACGCGATCGCATCCAGAACCTCTGGGTCGTCTCGCTGCCCAACCGGACGCCCGAGTCCGTGGGCGTGTCGACGACGAGCCAGCGCGACGCGGCGCTGGAGGGCAAGGGGCTGCCGTGGATGATGGCGCCCGGTACGCCGGGCGCGCACATCATGATTCCGATCAATCCTCCGGCGAAGAATTCGACCATCACCGATGTCGCCGCCGACGAGATCACGCAGGCCTCGCTGCCGCTCCCCGAGGACATGCGCGCGGGCGCCACGGTCTACAAGTACGATCCGAAAACAGGTGAGCGCATCGTCCTGCGCAAAGGCACCAATTCCCTCGAGTGCTCGCCGCGCGGCGCTGACGGATTCACCTGGTGTTACCACAGCGTGACCGGGCCGCGGCGCGATCTGTCAGCGAAGCTCCGGGCCGAAGGCAAGTCGGACAAGGAAATCGGAGAGGCGATGGCGGCCGCGACCGCCGCGGGCACCATCAAGCCGACGCCGTACGGCACGATGATGTACCGCCTGTACGGGAAGACGGATCGGATTCAGCTGCTGTGGGTGCTGGTGGTGCCGGGAGCGACGCCCGAGTCCATCGGCGTGTCCGAAGGCAGTCAGCGCGACGAGGCCATCGGCGGCGACGGCCGGCCCTGGCTGATGAGCCCCGGCACGCCGGGCGCGCACATCATGATCCCGATCAACAAATAGCATACGAGCCAGATGGAGCGCCTCCATCTGGCCCACTGCCGTTTCCCGCCTTTACGCGAAGCTCGTATCGTCGGCGGTCGGGCCGTAAATCGACGGAACCGGCTTGTCGTTCAGCCTGAGATACACCGTCAGCTGTCCGCGGTGATGCGACAAGTGCAAGAACGTCTCGCGCAGGACGACCCATCGCGGTTGTTCCATCACGACACGCCCTGAGACGAGCAGCTTCCACGGTTTCATCAGGTGCTCGTCCGTCGTGCCCTCGAGCGCCTTGCGCGCGTCCGCGACGTTCTTGTCCATCGCGCCCGTCAGTTCTGCCGGCGTGCGCAGCGGTCGCTGATCGACATTCGACCCGCCGCCCGGCGGATTCAGATCCAGATCGTCGCGCGCGATCGCCAACACGACCCACGATGGCATCTGCGCGACAAGCATCGCGAGCCGCCCGAGCGGCATCGATTTCTGATGCGGCTTCCACTCGTCTTTGCCTTCGGGCACTTGCTCGAGCGTGCGTCGCGTGCGGGGCGCTTCGGCCTCCAGTTCAGCCAAAAACCACTCTGTCATCTTCACGAGTCACCTCCGGCCGTGAGAGTTCGATCCAGTCCTGTTGTACTGTGCCTCGTGTTCTGGGACAATGGTGCGCCGAAATCCATGCCTCTGACAGCGATCGCCCTGGGTGTCTGGTTGGCGGCTGCCCAGATCGGAGCCGGCGCGAGCTCCAACGATCGTCTTGCCGCCGTGAAGGCGCTCTACGCCGCCACCGAATACGAAGCGGCGCTCATCGTCCTCTCGAAGGTGGACGTCGGCTCCGTCGGCGATCAGTACCGAGCCTTGTGTTTGCTCGCGCTGGGGCGGGTCGACGAAGTCGACCGCCTGCTCGAATCGCTCATCGTCCGCGATCCGTCGTTCCAGATGTCGGTCGCCGAAGTCACGCCCCGGCTGATCGCGTTGTTTCAGGAAACGCGCCGGCGTCTGCTGCCCGGCATTCTCGATGACGCGTTCACCGCGGCGAAGACGAGTTTCGAGCAAGGCCGCAATGCCGACGCATCATCGAAGTTCAAGGCGCTGCTGTCGGTGCTCGCCGCCGAGGAAGCCGCGCCAGGCGAGGGCGCGCCCGGCCAGAGCGGCATAGTCACCCGCGACATGAAGCGGGTCGCCGAGGGGTTCCTCAATCTGTCGGAGAAGGCGATCGCGGAAGGTTCGAGGGCGAACGCCGATTCGGCTGCGGCGACGATGGCCCTCGCCGCCGCGTCCGCGGCCGCGCGCTCCGCGGCGGACGACGAGGCGGTCATCGCCAGCGTGGTGCAGCAGTACGCGGACGCCTACGCGGCGCTCGATGCGCAGGCGGTCACCCGCGTCTTCCAGGGGGAGAACCCGCGGCCGCTCCAGTCGCTGTTCGACGCCTTGAAGTCCCAAACGATCGACATGCGGAACATGAAGATTGCCGTGGACCCTGGAGGGTGGAGCGCGACGGTCACGGTCAACTGGATCGTTCACGCCGTGCCGAAAGCCGGCAGCCCGAAGAAGACGCAGATGCTCGCGACCTTTCGCATGTTGAAAGTGGTCACAGGGGAATGGTTCATCGTCACGCGGCGGTAGGTAGTTGACGCGGCACAAGGAGAGGGCATGACGCGACGGCGGTTCGCGACCGTGGTTGGAATCGGCGTCGGCGTCGTGCTGGCGGGGTCGGCCCGTCTTCACGCGCAGACGCGCCCGCCCGACCTCGGGTCGCTGATGCGCAGTCAGATTCTCGAGATCTGGCTGTCCAAGACGCCAGACGGCCAGCGCATCCTCATCGATCCGCCGGACGAGGCGACGCTTCGAGTGACGAGTCCGTTCACGCTCGTCACGCAGATCGAGCAGCAGATCGGGACGCACCTGTCGAACCTGCCCATTGGATCGTCGTCGGGCGGCTTCACCTACAGCTACGATGCGCGCTTCGGGACCTTCACGCGGACGACCGAAACATTCGGGCCTGCGTTCGCCGAGCGCGCGCAGACGCTGGGGCGGCACCGGGTCAATTTCGGCGCGAGCTTCCAGCACAGCCGGTACACACACCTCGATGGACGATCGCTCGAGAACGGCGGCATCCGCTTCATTCTCCCGCCCGGCACGATTACCGATCCCGCGTTCGGCAACGTCATCGAATCGGAAGTCCACCTGCGCCTGACCAGCGAGACAACGGTGTTCTTTGCGACCGCGGGCGTCAGCGATCGTCTGGAGGTCGGCGTCGCGGTGCCATACCAGGAAGTGGCGATGGATCTGACGTCCAAGGCCACCATCCGCGATTTCTCGACCCGAACTGTGTCGCCGGGCTCGCGCGTGTTCGAGAACGGCAGCAAGACGCAGGATTTCTCGGCGAGCGGGCGCGCGCGCGGGCTTGGCGACGTCGTGCTGCGCGGGAAGTACAAGCTGACGCGGCCGGGCCTGCGGGAACTCGCGCTCTGCGCCGACGTGCGGCTGCCTACTGGCGACGCCGCCAACATGCTCGGCACCGGCGGTCCGCAAGCGCAGCTCCTGCTCGTCTCGTCGTACTCGAGCCGCAAGGTCGCGCCGCATTTCAACATCGGCTACACGTTTGCCGACCGTCACTCGGCGGATCAGATCAACTATGTCACCGGCTTGGAAGTCGCGGCGTCGCGGCGGCTGACGATCGCCGGCGATTTCATCGGCCGAATGCTGCTCGACACGCTGATGCTGCGTGATGGATTGGTCACGATTCAGCAGCGCGGGACCAGTGGCGGCCTGCCAACGGTGACGTCAACGGCCTTCGGCACCGTCGACACCTACAACGGCTATCAGACGTCGAGCCTGGGGACGGTCGGCGTGAAGTTCAATCCGGCGCGCGACATCCTGATCTCCGCCCATGTCATCGCCACGCTGACAAACGCCGGGCTCAAGCGCCGCCTCACGCCGGTGCTGGGATTCGACTACTCCTTCTGACCCGTTTTCACGGACATCGAGGAGTCCGTGTCCCGCGTGACGGTCGACTACAACAAAGGCCCAAGCAGGCTCAGCGTCGAGTTCATGGAAGTGTGCAAATAGCCGGTCGGATGTTCGGTTTCTCGAAGCCGCGCGTTGATACTCTAGAAACGCGAGGCGACGCATGTCCGATCATGAGACGCCGGTCGGGAACGCTCCTCTCCAGTTCGACCGTGTCATCCCGGAGACGGCTACCTCCATCCCCCCGGAGAGACTAGCCGTCGTCTGCGAGGCCTGTCAGACGGCAATCGAGACCGAGTATTACCACGCCAACGGAGCAACCTGCTGCAGTCGTTGTCGCAGCACGTTCGAATCGGTGGCGGAGACACCTCGTGGGATTGCTCCGCTCGTCAAGGCGGGCGCCCTCGGCCTCGGCGCGGGCATCGTTGGCGCGGTGATCTATTACGCGGTCATTGCGATCACACGGCTCGAGATCGGGATTGTTGCCATCCTGATTGGGTACATGGTGGGGCGAGCCGTACGGGCAGGTGCACGCGGGCGCGGTGGATTGCGCTTTCAAATCCTGGCGGTCGTGCTGACGTACGTCTCCGTGGCGCTTGCGTACACGCCGATCGCGATCCAACAGATCGTGGCCAGCGATCGCCAGGCTGAGCAGACGGCGGCATCGACGCCAGGCACTGCCAGCCGCGTCTCGACGTCCGTCGACGCCGAGCCAGGCACACCGCGGAGCGGTGGCCGTTTCTTGCTCGGGATCGCGATGCTCCTGGCCTTCATCCTGGCGCTTCCGCCGTTGATTGTGTTCGGGTCGCTGCCGACGAGCCTCATCGGCGGCGCAATCATCGGCTTTGGGATGCAGCAGGCGTGGAGAATGACGGCCTCTCCTCGGTTGGAGATTCTCGGACCGTACCGCGTAGGGCACGATCCGGCATCCACATCTGCTTGACGCCGACGCACTGCGCGCATTGCCGTACCGAGCTGGCGCCAGATGCGCTGGCGTGTCCCGCCTGCGCGTCGTTGGTTCATGCCGTTACGCTGAAAGAGCTCGCGGCTGCGGCCGAAGAGTCAACACAGGGGGGCGATGTCGTGGCCGCACGCCAGCACTGGGCCGCCGCCCTGAATCTGTTGCCGCCTCACTCGCAGCGGTACTCCGCCGTCCTGGACCGAATGGCCGATCTCAACCGTTGCATCGATGCTTCGGGAGTCGAACCTGCGCCATCGAAACCCGGCGTGACGTCTGGACGATTGGGTGGCGCGGCCGCGCTGGTCGCCATTGCGCTGCTGCTCGTCAGCAAGCTCAAATTTCTCCTGCTCGGACTGACCAAAGCGAGCACCTTCGTCTCGATGTTCGCGTTCTTCGGCGTGTATTGGTCGATGTACGGATGGCCTCTGGCGCTCGGGCTCGCGCTCTCGATTTACATCCACGAGATGGGACACGTGGCCATGCTGCGGCGGCTCGGTATCGACTCGAGCGCGCCGCTGTTCATCCCGGGCGTAGGAGCGCTCGTCATGTTGAAGCAACATGTCGCCGACCCGCTGACCAACGCAAAGATCGGCCTGGCGGGACCCGTGTGGGGTCTTGGCGCGGCCCTCGCCGCGATGGGAATGTACGTCGTCACCCGCGCGCCGATCTGGCTCGCCATCGCGCAGCTCACCGGATTCCTCAACCTCTTCAACCTCATTCCCGTCTGGCAGCTCGACGGATCACGCGGGTTTCACGTGCTCGCGCGTTGGGAACGCTGGGCGCTCGTGGCGGCTATCGGGCTCGCACTATTCCTGACCGGGCAGCGGCTGCTGCTGATCGTCGGCGGCGTCGCGGCGTGGCGTTCGCTGCAGCGGGAGACGGGGCCAGGAGACGCCCGCGTGCTCGCAACGTTCGTGGTCCTCGTCATGGCGCTCTCGCTGCTGGCGTCGAATGTGAAGTAAAGAGACCTCTGCTGAGGCCGGACCTGCTAGGATCGGTCGGTTCAACGAACGGGAGGCAGCGTCGATGCATCCGCGCGTCTTCTCGATGGCGGCCGGCCTGGTCGTCGCCGGCGCAATCGGCGCACTTCTGAGCGCGCAATCCCCAGCCGCTGAGCAACAATCCTCGATTTCGTTCGAAAAAGACGTCCAACCCATCCTCGAGAAGAGCTGCCTGTCGTGCCATGGCGAGGCGATGCAGTCCGGCAAGTTCGACCTGCGAACGCGCGACAGCGCGTTGAAAGGAGGCGCCCGCGGGTCGGACATCGTCCCCGGCGTTGCCGCCGCCAGCCGCCTGTACCGGCGAGTTGCCGGGCTCGAGCGGCCGGCCATGCCGGCGCAGGCCGAGCCGCTGCCGGCCGAACAGATTGCGGCGATCAAGCAATGGATCGACGAAGGCGCGGCATGGGGATCCACAGCGACGCTCACGTCGACCGCCTTGGAACACCGGGCGATTACGCCGGAAGAACGGAACTACTGGGCGTTCAAGCTGCCGGTGAAGGCATCGCTGCCCGTCGTCGACGACAAAAGCCTCACCAACCCGGTCGATCGATTTCTTGAAGCCGCGCGGCGCGCGCGCGGGTTGACAGCTGCCCCGCGCGCCGATTCCTACACGCTTGTCCGGCGTGCCTACCTCGATCTGCTCGGGTTGCCGCCGACGCCGGCGCAGGTGGACGCCTTTGTCTCGGATCGATCGCCGAACGCGTGGGAGCGTCTCATCGACACGCTGCTGGCGTCGCCGCACTACGGCGAGCGCTACGGCCGTATGTGGCTCGACGTGGCGCGCTACGCCGACTCCGCGGGTTTCGAATACGACATGCATCGGCCGAATGCGTGGCGGTACCGCGACTACGTGATCAAGGCGTTCAACGAGGACAAGCCGTACGACCGGTTCCTGATCGAGCAGATTGCCGGCGACGAGATGGACGGCAAGACCAACGACACGCTCGTTGCGACCGGCTTTCTGCGCATGGGTCCGCGCGTGTTGTTTCGCGAGAAGGACAACCCGGAGCGCCGCTACGATTACCTCGACGAGATCATCGGGACGATCGGGAAGGGCACGCTCGGCCTGACCGTCAACTGCGCGCGCTGCCATCATCACAAGTTCGATCCGATTTCGCAGAAGGACTACTACGCGATCGAGGCGTCGATTTTCGGCTACGTCGAGACCGAAGTGCCGCTCGCGCCCAAAGCCGAGGCCGACGCGTATCTGGCGAAGAACGCCGAGATCGACGGAAAGGTCGCAGAGCTGAGATCGCAGGTCGAGCGCATCGAGCGGCCCTACCGCGACACGCTGCAGCTCGAGCGCATCAAGCGGCAGTTTCCCGATCACATCGTGCAGGTCATCCTCAAGCCCGAAGCCGAACGCACGGCGGGCGACGCGTTGCTCGCGGCCCAGGTGCTGAAAGCCGCCAGTGTGCCGGCGGCGCAAGTGGATCGCGTCCTGGCGCCGGCGGATGCAGCGGCGAAGAAGGATCGGACGGCGCGGATCGCGGCGCTGGAGAAGGAGCGGCCGGCGCCGCTACCGATGGCCGAGATCGCGACCGACGGCGACTACCGTTCGTCGCCGCTCGGCGAGGGCGACGACACGGTGAGTTGTCCCAAGTGCCGCATCCCGGTGCCTGGCGCCGGTCCGTACGTGCACACAGGCCCCGGCCGTTACGAAGTGCCGCCGTCGTACTTCCTCATCCGAGGCGACGTCGAGAGCCGCGGATCGCAGATGAAGCCGGGCTTCATCGAGGTCATCACATTCGGAAATCCACCGACGGAAATTCCGCGGCCCGACGGCCACACGTCGGGGCGCCGGCTCGCGCTGGCGCAGTGGATCGCGTCGCCGCAGAACTCGATGACCGCGCGCGTCATTGTCAATCGGTTGTGGCAGAAACACTTCGGCCGCGGCATCGTCGCCACGCTCGAGAACCTCGGAAAGATGGGCGACCGGCCGACGCATCAGGATCTGCTGGATTGGATGGCCGTCGAGCTCATGGCGAATCGATGGAGCCTGAAGCAGATCAACAAGCTGATGATGACGTCGTCCGCCTACCAGATGGCGTCGGCGTTCGACGATGCGGCGGCCGCGAAGGCGGATCCGGTGAACCTGTATCTTGTGGCGCTTCCGGCCGCAGCGCCTAGACGCCGAGATCGTGCGCGACAGCATGCTGGCCGCCGGCGGCAATATCAACCTCGAAGTCGGCGGCGAGCCGATGTTTCCGCATCTCCCGAAGGACATCCTGGCCGGCCAGTATCGCGGCAAGTGGGTGAACACGCCGGAAGGGCCGGCGGCGTGGCGTCGCGGCGTGTATGTGTACCGGCGGCGGTCGCTTCCGTATCCGATGTTCGATACCTTCGATCATCCCGACATGAACGTCACGGCGGGCGCGCGCCATGTGTCCACGGTTCCAACGCAGGCGCTCACGTTGCTGAACAACCCATTCGTCCTATCCCAGGCGGATCACCTCGCGACACGAGTGAAGCAGGAAGCGAGCGATCCTGAGTCGCAGGTGAAAGCCGCGTACCGCATCGCGTTGGCGCGGCCGGCGACGGCCGCGGAAATCAGGATCGGCGCAGATTTGCTCACGCGGCAATCGCTCGCGTCGTTCGCGCACGTTGTCCTCAACCTCGATGAATTTCTCTACATGAGGTGAGGCATGTCGCACCGCTGCAGTAGGAATTTCTGGGATCGGCGCGAATTTCTCTTCCGCTCGGGCGGCGGCATCAGCGGCCTCGCGCTCGCGTATTTGCTCGATCGTCAGGGCATCTTGTCGGCGGAAGTGGCGGCGCAAAACGGCGCGGACGCATGCGCCGCTGCGGCCATCGGCGTGAATCCTTATGCGCCGAAGGCGCCGCACTTCAAACCTCGCGCAACCGCCGTGATTTCGTTGTTCATGGGTGGCGGGTGGAGCCAGGTCGACACGTTCGATCCAAAGCCGGCCCTGGCCAAGTACGCCGGCCAGCCGATCGACGGCAAAGTCGAGGGCGACGTGATCGTGCGGCAAGGCTACCCGGGCCCGTTGATGCCGAGCCCCTTCTCGTTCAAGAAGTACGGGCAGAGCGGCATCGAAGTGTCGGAGCTGTTTCCGCATCTGAGCCAGCACGTCGACGGGATCGCGTTTCTTCGCTCGGTGTACGGCCGCTCGAACGACCACGTGCAGGGCACGTACGAAATGCAGACCGGCCAGATCAATCTGGGCTTCCCGAGCGTCGGATCGTGGGTGACGTACGGCCTTGGATCGAACGCGTCGAGCCTGCCGGCGTACGTGGTCATGACCGACGCGCGCGGCGGCCCGCTCGGCGGCCCGAACGACTGGAGCTCGGGGTTCATCCCGGCCGCGTATCAGGGCACTCTCTTTCGATCCACCGGAGATCCCATCGTCGACTTGAAGCCGCCGGCCGGCCTGACCCATGAGGATCAGCGTGCGCGGCTCGACACGCTCGCGAAGCTGAACGAGCTCGACATGCAGAAGTTTCCCGGCAACAGCGAACTGGCGGCGCGAATCTCGTCGTACGAGCTCGCCTACCGCATGCAGGGCTGCGCCCCGAGCGTCGTCGACGTGGCGAGCGAATCCGACGCGACCAAGGCGCTCTACGGCCTCAACGAAAAAGTCAGCGAGCCGTTCGGCCGCCAGTGCCTGATGGCGCGCCGGCTCGTCGAGCACGGCGTGCGCTTCGTTCAGATTTTCGCGGGCGGTGTGGGCAACCAGAACGCCGACACGTGGGACGCGCACGATGACATCAAGACCAACCACACCCAGCACGCCGCGGAAACAGACCGGCCGATGGCCGGGCTGCTGACGGATCTCAAAGCGCGCGGTCTGCTCGATACGACGCTGGTCATCATGCATTCGGAGTTCGGCCGCATGCCGATCTCACAGCGCGGCGTGGGCCGCGATCACAATCCCAGGTGCGCAGACCGTGTTGATGGCCGGCGCCGGCATCAAGGGCGGCCAGGTGATCGGGTCGACCGACGAATTCGGCTACAAAGCGATGGAACAGCCGATCTCCTACCACGACCTGCACGCGACGATGTTGCACCTGCTGGGGCTGGATCACACCAAGCTGACATTCCGGTTCAACGGCCGCGACATGCGGTTGACGGACGTCTACGGCACGCTGATTCCGCAGATCGCATCGGCGCCATGATCGCTGCCGTTCTCGTGTCGAACGAGGCGTCGCCGTCCGACGCGGCGGTGGCCGCCCGAACCGCGCTGCGCACTGCGCTGAAGGAACTCTTCTAACCGGGCCCGTTACTTGTCGGGCTGAAACGATGCGAGCAGCTGCTCGAATTTCTGCTGGTTCGCGGCAATCGTTTTCACTGGGCCCGTGAACTTGATGAAGACGTTCCCGCCGGGCCCTTCGACGATGGCGCCCAGAAGCCGGTAGCCCGAGACGGTCTGCGGTGCGCTCGCGGTCGGGCCGCCCATGCCCGAGTAGTCGCCCGAGGCATCAACGGTAGTGATTGCCAAACCACGGACCGTCCGTTTCGCAACCACCGCTGGCGCTCCACCGCTGAACTGGCCCTTCCAGCGCGCCACATTCGCGTCGATGCTGCCGCCCTGGCCGACACCAAAGAAGTAGACGGCGCACTCCGCGCCGGTCTTGTCACCTGACGCGGGGCTGATCGCATACGTCGCGGCCCGCATCGGTCTGGGCTCTTGACTGGTCCATCCGGGCGGCGCCGTCCACCTCACGCCGGCAGCGGATTCGGCAAGCAGGCTGATTGAAGCCAGGCCCAGCAACAGCAGACAGAGGAACGTGCGCATGGCAAGAGTATAGCGGCCGATACGGAGGCCTCGCCATTCGGAGCGAAGGCGGAGCCTGCCGCGCCGAAGCAAGTCCTGTGATGTACGCTTGCGAAGGCGGGAGGGATGGCCGAGTGGTCGATGGCGGTGGTCTTGAAAACCACTGAACCGGAAACGGTTCCGGGGGTTCGAATCCCTCTCCCTCCGCCAACCCCAACGGTAGTCCGGCGTGTTGCGGAAACCGCCACTCTCCGAACACGAAGGCAGGCGAACGCTCGGAAGCGGCTTGAGGTGGCTTTTCGGCCTTTGAGGTCACAGTCTGTGACTCCAAACGTCCGCATTGCTGCAGTGGTCCGTTCCCTGAGATTCCGCGAACGCATCAAGTAGCGTGCGCTGAGCGGCAGCTGGCTGCGGATTCTCCCCAACGAGCGGCGTCGGTCTTCTTCCAAGAACCGACAGTGTGTCGGTGTGGCCAATTAGCCACGCGATGCACAACAGGTTTTGAAAATCGGCTCCGGAGTTTCGCGAAATATTCGGGAATTGCGGCCATCGCCGTGCGGCGCGCGAATTGCACAACTCTAGTGCAGGAGCGCGGGATGGGGTATACGCACCACATGGTTGCCGAGAACAGCCGGATCACGGTCTACGAGCGAACCGACGAGGGACTCTTTGGGTTGGGAATCCTTGCGACCCGCCGCAAGGACTACGTCGTTGTAAACAACCACACTGGAGCAGCGGCCTGGGGCAGGACCGTCGGCGATGCTCGCGCCAATCTCGAGCAGTTTGAAGGTAGGAACGAAGTAAAGCTCTGGCCCGAGATTACTGCAGCCTGACGCGCGACTTCAGCAGCGACGCTTTGATCGTTGCGTCGATCCACCTCGTCACATCGCGCTTCACGGCTTGCAGATGTGCGAGAAAACTTGAAGACACCCTACTTGGTCGCGACGAAGAACTGAATGAACCGCGGTGAGAATGTTTCCGGGTCCGGTGTCAATCCGGGCGCGATCCGGCGGCATTCGCGGACGTTCGCCTCAGCCTCCCGCCGCAATGTTTGATCGCGTTCGTTGTCGAGCGCGTACAGCGCGTACGATGCGGCAGCCTTGAACAATCCGAGCTGCGTTGCGAATCGACTTGGCGGGTACTTCAACCGAGCCAACGCGGCGGCGGCGGCGGCATAGCCTCCGGTGAAATAGGGTCTTGTCGCGGCGACCAATTCAGCAGTCACGCGGGTAACAGCGGCTGCCGCCAGCCTGCGCGTCTCTTGGACGCCTGAGAGTGCGAGCTGCGCCTGGCGGCCCGCTTCGCGGAGATCTGACGGGTTCCCGCGTTGACCGCTCTCCAGTAGTCGAGTCGCCTCGTCGAGCGCCTTTCGCGCGGCGGCCTCGCGGCGAGCCAGGTTCGGATCGATCTGCCGTAACGCGGCGATGTCGACGAGGTTCTCCACTCCCCGGAGTTCTCCGGATGCCTGTTCGATGTCCTGCTGGGCCGAACGGATCGGGCCGGAAAGGTCGGGTACCGGAACAGAGGTCGTCGCACGGACCGTGGACGTCGCCGGAGCCGTGCTGGTCGCAGGGACGATGCTGGTCGTCGGTGGAATCGTCGTCGTCGATGCCATTGTGGTACTTGTGGGCAATGAACTCGTCGCTCGTGCGACTTGCGTTCGCGCCAGCGCCGTTCGTCGAAGATCCTGCAGTTTGGCGTAATGGCCGGCGCTCCTCTTCACGGCGCCGATTTGATCAGCCGCATTGAAGGCCTCTACGGCACCCTGGAAATCGTTCATTTCGAAGCGCGACATGCCCAAGAAGTATTGCGGCAAATACGGTTCGAAGATCATTCCGTATCGTCGAACCGACTGGCCGGTGTCGGGCTGCTGCTGCGCCGCAGCTTGCATCAGGCGCGCGGCTTCGGCCCAGCGCTTCTGATCGATCGCGGTCATTCCCGCCCTGAAGGTGTCGACGTAGGACTGTGCCGAGACTCGAGCGAGACACGCCAGGACGACCGCCGCCGTCACGACGACTCGTCGCCGGAAACGCGGGTGGCCTTCGCCTACCACCCCAACCTCCGAAAGTACTCGGCAGCTTCGATGGCCCCAAAGTCGGCGGCGGGAGGATGGGTGACACCCGATGGCGTAACACGAAGGCGGAGCGTCTTCGTCGAGCCGTGGCGCAAGGTGACGTCGTACTCTCCGGCGGCGAGCGACAGCGACAGCGGAGTGTAGGCATTCGCGGGTAGCGGCTGAGCGGTACCCTTGTCATCGACGATCGAAACGACCTCGGCCCACGGCAGCGCGTCAAGAATCAACGAGCCCGAGGCCACAGCCGTCGTCGTACCGGTCTGCGGTTCGGGCCGCGCGATCGGCCACACAATGGCGACCACGAGCAGGGCCACCGCCGCGCCAAGCGCGACCAGACTCTTGACGCGGGATTGAGGCACGGCACCGGACTTCGCCGCCACTCTGGGCGGTGGAGCGGTTGGTGCCGGCGACGGCGCAGCTCTTGGGGGCACGACCGAACCCTCGCTTGTGCCGGTCGCTGGCTGGTCGGCCATCTGGCTCCGCAACCGTTCCCGGGCGGCTGCTTCCTCGCGGCGCGCGGCGTCCCGCGCCTCGGCGCGGATCCGGCCGAGCGCGGCACTCGCGACGCTTCGCAGGTGGAGCGCCGCTTCGTCAGCCGGCGCCAGCTCGATCAGACGATCGATCAGCACGAGCGCCGCCTCGTGCTGGCCTGCGTCGACCGCGGCGCGTGCGCGCGTCAGGGCATCGGACCGCTCGCGCAGGCGGACCTGCTGGGCGATCGCGGCCTCGCGCTCGCGCCGTTCGCGCTCGGCGCGGGCGAGCCGTTCCCGTTCCTCGCCCGCGCGCCGTGCCTCGATCGCGGCGCCGGCCTGCCGCGCGATCTCTCGAGCCTCGACGTTGTGGGGATCCAGTGCCAGCGCGTCACCGGCGGCTCGAAGCGCGGCGTCCCACGCGAGTTCCGAAGCGTTCTGCCGGGCGGTCTGCACGATCGCATCGGCGCGTTGCCGTTGCTCCTGTGCTGCGCGCTCACGCTCCCGGGCGGCCTCCGCGTCTTGCTGCAGTCGCGCGGCCCTCGTCGAGAGCGGATCGAGCTGCAGCGCTCGTGCGATCATCGCTTCGGCCGCCATGACGTCGCCGCGTTGCACCAGCACTTCAGCCTGCTCGAGCATCTCGGCTGCCTGCCTGCGGTCGAGTGCCTCGCGGGCGCGATCCAGCAGCGCGAGTGCGCGCGGCTCGTCGGGATCGATGAACGCCGCCTGCTCGCAGGCGGCAATCGCGCCTTCGTAGTCGGCCGCGTCGAACGCCTCGGCCGCCTGCTTCAAATGGGCTTCGATTTGATCGGCGCGCCGGCGCGACAGGTCCTCGCGCGTTACGCCGGATCGTGGCGTGCGCGGCGGCGGGGTCTGCGGGATGAAGCCGGCGAGTGTCTCGTGGGCGTCCGCCGGCTCAGCGTCGCTCGCGAGATGGACGCGACAGCGGGCCAGGTCGCGCTGCAACTGGTCCAGCGTTTGGTACCTGTCCTCCGGGTTTTTCTCCAGCGCCTTGGCGACAATCAGCTGCACGGCCGGATCCAGGCCGGGACACACTGCGTCCAGAGGCTCCGGCTGCCGGTGGAGTACCCGATCGAGAATGCCGTGAATCGATTGACCCGGAAAGGCCTGGCGGTATGACAGCAGCTCGTAGAACACCGTTCCGACCGAGAAAATGTCGCTGCGCGGATCCACTGTCCGGCCCTCGACTTGTTCCGGCGACATGTAGTTTGGCGTGCCGATCAGCATGCCGCCCAGCGTGGTGCCGCTGTCCTGCACCCGCGCGATGCCAAAATCGAGGATCTTCAAGACGCCATGGCGATCGATCATCAGGTTGGCGGGCTTCACGTCGCGGTGAATCACGCCTTGGCGGTGCGCGTAGGCCAGCCCGCTGGCGAGCATCTCGATGAAATCGAGCTTGGCCGCCAATGAGAGCGAGACGCGTTCGCGGATCTGGTCGGCCAGCGTCTCGCCCTGGACGTACTCCATCACGATGAACGGCTGGCCGTGGTGCTCGCCGAAATCGAATATGGTGACGATGTTGGCGTGCGTGAGATTGCCGGCCGAGCGGGCTTCACGCTCGAAGCGGTCGCGCAGGTCGCTGCTGCCGAGGCGAAGCAGCTTGATGGCTACGACGCGCGCGATGTGCGGGTCGCGCGCGCGATAGACGACGCCCATCCCGCCCTCGCCGATCGAGTCGAGGACTTCGTAGCGCCCGATTGCGGGAGGTGTTCTCGGATCCACTGGACGTTGGCCGCTCCGGCTACGCGGGATGGCACTCCATCGAGTCGAATCGCTGGGACGAAACTCATTATACGCATCCAGTGCTTCACCGCCACACGGTAGCTGCGCTCCGAGATTCTCTCCAGTCGACGGGCGATCAGGGTTGAGGCACCCCTGCCGGGACTCCGAGGCGAGCGACGCTCACGATGTACGCGGGACGTCGACGGACCTCGGCGTAGATCCGCGCCACGTAAATACCGATAAGGCCTGAAAACAACAGCACGAACGACTGCATGACCATCGTGACCGACCAAACGGTCGCCGCCCAACGCGGCGGGTCGCTTCGCGTCAACATGATCCAGCCGATCGTGAAAAGCAGCCAGCAGGCGCTCAGGAAAAGGCTGACAGAACCCGCCACGATTCCCACGTACAGAAACGCGTCAGAAAAATCGAAGAGGGAACGGGCAAACAGCCCGACGAGCTGACCGAGCGAGTACTGCGACCGTCCGGCGGCGCGCTCCGGTGCATCGAATGGGATGAGGCACTGTCGAAAGCCGACCCATACGGTGAGACCTCGATATAGCCGCGAACCTTCCGGCAAGGAACGGAGCGCCGACAGCGCGCTAGCGTCCATCAAGCGGAAGTCGGAGGCCTGCGGAATGATCGGAATTCCCGCGAGATGGACGACCTTGTACGCGATCCACGCGAGCACGCGCCTCCAGGCCGCAAGTCCAGCCGTGTTGCTTTTCCGCGTATGGACGACATCGAAACCCATACGCCACGCGTCCAGCAACTGCGGCAGCATCTGCGGGGGGTGCTGGAGATCCGCGTCCATCGTCACCACGACATCGGCGCTCGCGTAATCCAGCCCTGCGGTGAGCGCGGCCTGATGGCCGAAATTCCTGGACAAGAGGAGGTATCCGAATCGCGAATCGTTCCGGCGAAGCTGCTCGAGGAGTCGCGCGGAGCCATCGTGGCTGCCGTCATTGACAAACAGCACGGACCATTCGATCGGCTGCGTATCCAGTACCGCGGCGAGAGCGCGGCTCGTTTGCTCGAGCACCGCCTGCTCATTGAACGCCGGGATGACGATGCAGAGGCGCGGCCTCGCGACATCATCTCGGCGCTCCAATGGAAATGGGAGTGGGCCGAGCGGTTCGGGCCCGCCTACCGATTCGCTGTTCGCCGCGCCGCCGGCTTGCGCCGTTGCCATACTGCGACGATCGGGATTCACGCGTTTCCCGCGCGAATACTGTTCACGGGATCAGCGTGTACAAACGAGACAGGTCGCCGGGATCGGCGAGCCGTGAGCGCCGCCGCTGGGCGAACCTGCGAATGGCGCTCGAGCCTCGGTAGGCGCCGTACAACGTCAGGGCGGCGATGAGCCCTCGCTGCAGCCACAGGAGCGCGATGAACAGCGTCGGTCGGTACTCGAGATGGACAAGATTTGCGCCCTGGTCCAGCAGCACGCCAATCTGATTGGCGTTGATCCGAATCGGCTGCACCGAGACGCCATTCACCTGGCCCTTCCATGCCCTATTGAAGAATTCGTTCAAGACGAACATCGATCTCCTGCTCGTGTTCACGCTGATCGTGAGGTGATTCAACGATGTCGATTCTTCTTTCAGCGTAATGGCGGGCGCCGACTGGTCGCCAAGCCACGCTGTGACGCGCGCCGTATCCGCAGCCCCGACGTAGAACTCGTGAGTGTAGTCGAAGCCCTCGTCGATCTTCGCCATGAACTCCGACACGTCACCGTACGAGCCCGCAAGTCGATTCATTATCGAGTAGCGCGGAAGCACCTGTCGGGCAACGTTCAGTTTGTAGCCCTCCACTTCCCTGACGAAATCGTAATCGGCGGACAACCTGGCGTCGCACGGGCTGCACAAGTAGTATTTGGCGCCGAGCAACGGATAGTAGTGACGCAGATTAAACCTTTGAAATACCTCGTCGAACTGCCGATACGGCAGCGGATTCATGTACGCTTGAAAGCTGCGCAACTGGTAATAACTGGCGTTCATTGACCAGAACTGCGTATTGAAACGGTCATCAGCAAAGATAATCCTGAACTGCCGGATGTTCGGGATATTTGACAGCTCGCCCAACACTTTATGGGACGACAGATTGCTGGCGGTGAAATAGTCGCCATCGGACCATCGAGGCGGCTCGAAGGGGTATTGAGAATTCATGTAGAGAACCGACAGCGCGGCAGCCGAGGTGACGAAGACACGCTTCCAGCCCTCAGCCCACCGTAACATCAGCAAGAGCGCCACGGTCAGCCCCAGAATCGCTAGCAGCCCGCCTTTTGATATCAGTCCGACGTACGGCGAGGGCGTGCGGAACGCGACCGCCAGCACTCCGACGAAGACCAGCATCGCGCAGAGATGCTTGGCCCGACCGAGCTGCCGATATCCACTCTTCAGGATGTCGGCGAGGTACTCCAGCCCGAAGCCTGCCAACGTGGAGGCGCCGAAGACGAACAGAATCAAATGCCGGCTTGGTTCTCGGATCTTATCGATCAGCGGAAGGTGATAGTTGATTTGAGCCAAGCCCAGGTGGCTTCCCGCCGCCGAGAGCAGGCCGTACGCCGTAAGGGCCGCCATCGGCAGCACGATGCGATTGGACCGATAGCTGAACACTCCAAACAAGGCGAACAATGCGGTCCCTGCACCGACATAAGGATCACCCAGGACGATGGGAAATCTCAGCGGCACGACGGACGCGGCGAGCGCACTGGGCACGACCTGGCCGACGAGGAATGCATTGAACGGAATCTTCGCGTTTCCAATTACCGGCGGAAAGTCGCCCAGGAACCGGATCGTTTCACGTGCGTCCAGCAAGGCCGGCACGACCGCGGGGCTCGAGATCACGAAGGCCACAAGCGCAACAACGGCCAGGTGTCGAGTCACCCGCCACACGGTCGCCGCGGCACCATGGAACAGATAGTCGACCGCATAGCAGATGTAAAGAAGCACGGCAACCAGCATCAAGTGAATGAGCGGCTGCGAGGGCGACGCCAACGCGAGCAGCGATATCGCGATCACGCCCAGAAGTATCCCGGCTTTTGCCCGCTGGTCTTCGAGCACCATGACAATCGAGGCCACAGCGAGCGGAAACCAACTGTAAGGCGCCACGATGTTGAGCCAGCTTCCCGCGACTGCGACGCAGGGACTGAACGCGAAGAGTGATGCACTGAATAGCGCTGCAACGGGCTTCAACCGCAGCGTCCTCATCAGGACATAAGAATTCACATACAGGATCACAAAGTGCAGAAGGGTGACGGCGTGCACGTTCATGAGAGCGGCGAGAGGGCCCGAGTACAGCCCGGACCGCAAAAAATAGAATGGATACTCTGCGGAGAATTGCGGTGAATTGTAGAGCGGCAGTCCTCCCACGATGGCGTTCATCCAATACGGATAGTCGCCACGTTCAAAGCTGCGCGACAGGTGGGCGAATATTGGATGTAGTAAGTACGTGTTGTCCTGGAAAGTCGAGAGGTTCCGATCCCCGACTATCAACTTCGCATACCGGAGGAAAAAGAGACATCCCATCGCCAGCGGCGCGAACAGGATCTCTTGGCTGCGCGGCTGCTTCAGCAGATGCGCGAGTCGTGCGATCGTCTCGGAACGTTGATGTCGAGGAGAATCCGGTCCTTGCACGGGAGCTCACCCCAGGGCGATGCGGATCGGCGCGTGATCCGATGGGAGAGGCGTCGGACGTGCCGGGCTCAACCTAGAACCGGAAGACTGTCGATGCCGACACGGTCTTCGTTCGGCTCGACAGGTCCACCGCGGCGTCAATTTGGAATTTGCGAAACGCCACACCACCGCCCGGTGTGATGTGCCATTGACCCTCGGTCTCCGGGTACAGCACTTGAAATCGAGTGATGACGTTAGGGGTCGTCTGTTTGTAGGTAATATGATGCGCGGACTCATACCCAGTCCCCACCCGAAACGACGTGACTCGAGTGCCGCGGACGAGCGCGTACTCCATTCCAAATCGTGTCTGATTCGAGTCGGGAGCCTTCAGACCTGTGACGGCGGCAAGGTGCCCCTCCCCTTCGTTCTCGCCGTTGACATCGCGGAAATTTCGGGTGAGCTGCGAGAACTGCACACGATCGTACTGCGCGGTGACCAGGAACTGGTCGCTGGCGTGGAATGCGCCGCCGATCGAATAAACGTCTGGCACCTTGAACGCAACGTCATCAATCGCCGGAGCGACCAACGTGCCGCGCGCCGGTGCAAACGGGTGAGCGGGCCCCCACGTCGAGGTCGAGCGATATGTGAACTCGGGGTTGCGTCGCACGGCGCCTCCCGCGCTCCACTTGCTCCCAGGCGCGCGATAGAGTGCCCCGATATTGAACGCCGCGCCGTGATCTTCGCCGGTCTCAACGATGGTGCTGATGGTATTCGACGCGTCGAAATTCGCCGGCCCGAATGTTTGGCCACGGCCCGTGAAGTTGACCCGGTTCGACGCCGGTACGATGGCGGAGATTCGATCGGGAAGGTAGAACAGAATGCGAACACGGCTGTCGATCGAGAAGTCGGAGAACGCGAGGCCCCCTCCGACGGAGAGCCCGTTGGCGAACCGGTATGCCATCGAAGCCCCGTAGTTCGCGATTTTGAGCTCCATGGTTCCCGTGAACGGCGGCAGCCGATCGTCGGAACCTCCCTGGTTTGTGATGAACGGTCCCTCCGACAGCACATCCGCGCGATATCGCGCTTGTTCGTGCCGGTAGAAACCGACCACGAAACGTCCCTTCGGAACGACCGCGGACAGGAACGATGCTCCGACGGCGTTGGACGGTGTTTCCCCGTAGATCAGCGAGGCGACGTTGTCGACGCCAATGTTCGTCGGCGAGCCGAATGCGTGTCCGCGCAGCGGCGATATGCTCACGAACCGCCACCCTCTCGCTTCCAGCGACACCTCGGGCCGGACGAGCGCCGTCAACCCCGCGGGGTTGGCGACGGCTGCCGTGGCGTCATCGGCGACGGCGACGAACGCCCCGCCCATTCCCAGACTCCTGGCCCCTGGCAGCGGAAAGTCGAACTGCAAGCCGGTATTGATTTCCGAATTGGTCTGCGCCGGCGATTCGGCAGGAACACCCAGCACGCAACACACGCTGAGGAGCGTCACCGCTTGCACCTGCCAGTGCCGGATCAGATCGCGAACGTCTTTGACAAGACGGGTCAAATTTGCCTCGATTGCTGTTTGAATGGCCGTGCGAGTAGAGGCTAACGAAGCGGAATGCGCCTCGTCAAGGAACATTTTGCAATGAATCACACACGATCTCGCGCTTCAGGATCCGCCGCATGGCGTGCGCGGCAAAATGCGCTCGAGCGTATGTCTGTGTCTCGGAGGAAACATGCCGCCAGGTCGCGTCGTCCGTGAGCAGAGCCACGTCATCTTATAATGTGAGGAACTGAGCGCTCTCCGCGCTCTCAGCGATTGCACGAGCCCATCCATCGGTATCACGACGGCACGAAACATCATTTCCACCGCTTCGCCCCGTCGCTCGGCTATCTCGACTGGGCGTCACAACCGAATCCATTTCGATCCTTTCGCGAGGCGCCCGAGGTCGCGCTGCACCCGCGTCCTGACGCGTCGGCGGAAACCACTGCTATCGGCAACCTGCTGCGGTACGCGTTGGGGCTGTCAGCGTGGAAGCAGGATCCCTGGTCTCGCTGGTCGCTGCGCGTCAATCCGTCGAGCGGCAATCTTCATCCGACGGAAGCCCACGTCGTCCTCGGTCCGCTGTCGGGCCTGACCGATTGGCCCGGCGTGTATCACTACGCGTCGGATCGGCATGTGCTCGAACAGCGGTGCTCGTTCGACACGCGCGCGTGGTTCGACGCTGTCGGGGACCTGGAGTCGACGATGCTCATCGCGTTGACGTCGATTCATTGGCGCGAGGCATGGAAGTACGGCGAGCGCGCGTTCCGGGTACTGCCAGCACGATCTCGGCCACGCGATAGCAGCCGTAAGCATTGCCGCGACGCTGGTCGGCCGGCGCGCTCTGATGCTGCCCGAATGGTCGCAGCGCGACATCGCGTCACTCGTCGGCCTCGATCGCGACGAGGACTACGTCGAGGCAGAGCGTGAAGAGGCTGCGTGCATCATGGCAGTCTCCAGTTCCCAGTCGTCAGGCGTCCGTCGCGACACGCTGCTCAACGCGGTGCGGGCGGGTCGTTGGACCGGCCGGGCAAGTCAGTTGAGCGAGGACCACGTCGAGTGGACATTCATCGACGAGATCGCGCGGGCGACTGAGGACTACGGTCGTGTAGCGCGGCTCTTTCAGGACCGCGACCGCGGGGCTGAAAGCCTGGCGCTACACCAAAGCGACCACCAGATGCGGCGATTGATCCTCCAGCGCCGGAGCGCGCTCGCCCTCGACGGGCGGTCGTCGATCGATGCGCAGCGCTTCTTCTCGATACTCTCCCAGGCGATGCCATGCGCCGGCGCGCCGTGGGACGCGTTGTGGTGGGACGCGCGCATTCATCTGGCGCTCTTCGTCCATCGGGTCGACGACGTCGTGCCAGGGTTGTATCTGCTAGTCAGGAATGTCGCGGCGCTCGATCGCTTGAAAGCTGCGTGCCGCACGGACTTTCTCTGGGAGCGCGGCCATACGACGCTGCCATTCTTCATGCTGGCGCGCGGGGACTGCCGTTCGCTGGCCGAGCGACTCAGTTGCGATCAGTCGATCGCCGCCGATGGCTTCTTCAGTCTCGGGATGCTCGCCGATTTCGACGCGAGCCTCGAGGAGTTCGGTCCATCGTTCTACCGTCAACTGTTCTGGGAATCGGGCGTCGTCGGCCAGGTGCTCTACCTGGCTGGGGAGGCGGCGGGCGCGCGCGGCACGGGCATCGGTTGTTTCTACGACGATCCGGTCCACGACGTGCTCGGCATGACCGGCCATGCGTTTCAAAGCTTGTATCACTTCGCCATCGGCATCCCCGTGAGCGATGCGCGCGTCACGACCGACCCTGGATATTCGTGGGAGTCGACCGTTGCGGGCAGCGAGTTGGGCCCGGTTGCAATCCATAGACGGGGTATTGCCTGACTGGTCGCCTGCCACTCGAACACGCGCGGACATTCGCGCCGTTGCGTGGCCGACTTGCGGTGTTGCTCTGCGAAGAGTAGACTCAGGTGGTTCGCTTTCCTGAGTTCCTGCAGCCTTCCACGCGGTATTTTCCGCGCCTGCCGCTTCAGCTCCTCATCAAGGCCCTCCAGAACTGGAGCGTCAATGTCTGTCGACTCGCCGGCCGAAGTCATTCCCTTCGAGCGCTTTCTCGAATGCCGTGAGCGACGCCGCCGCATCGCTGCCGCGACGGGCACCGTCGTGATGCCTGCATCGACCGACCTGAGCATCCAGCCCGAACTGACAGAACGTGCGAACGCTGACCAGGCTGACTCGCCACGGGGCCTCGGCAACCGGCTCGTCGACGCATGAGAAGGCGGCGTCGACGGTGAGTCTCAGCGGTCCGCTACGGGAACTGCTCGCGATCGATCAGCGGCAGACGCTGGAGTATTTCGTTCTGCGTCTTCAGGACATCTCCGACCCCACCGTCGATCGGCAGGAGCTGCTCTACAACGCCAGCGTGTTGGCGCACTATGCCCAGGTATCGACACAACCCGACGTCGATGTGCCGGCTCCGAGGAATCTCGGCACGGTCTTCGACCATTTCGTGGCCGACACGACTCTGCTGGACGACGGCCTCATGATGGAAACGGCGGGCGCACAGTGCCTGCTCCTGGCGGGATTCTTCGAGGACCAAATGAGTCGACGTTACAACATCCGCTGGTATGCGGAGTTGGGGGCGAGTTTCTTCCGCCGGGCCGCCCTTCACGAGCAGTCGCTCCACAAAGCCCGGCTGCTCGACGCCATCGCCAGACGCTTCGAGCCGTGGCGTCGGCGCCACGCGCAGCTGAGTCGCGAACTGCGGGACCAGCCCTATCTGCTGACCCCGCCCGTGCCACCCAAGCCCCCTAGCGGGTAGGGAGCCACTCTTAACTGGAGTTGAAATCATGAATGTCAGACCGCTCCACGACCGCATCATCATCCAGCGCATCGAGGAAGGCGAACAGAAGGTCGGCGGGATCATCATCCCCGACAGCGCCAAGGAAAAGCCGCAGCAAGGCAAAGTGATCGCCGCAGGCACCGGCAAGGTCAAGGACGACGGCAAGCGCCAACCGCTCGATGTCAAGGCTGGTGACCTCATCCTCTTCGGCAAGTACTCGGGGCAGGAGATCAAGCTCGATGGCGAGGAATACCTCATCATGCGAGAAGACGAAATATTGGGCGTCATCGAAGGCGCGGTCGCGAAGAAAAAGAAGTAGGAGACAGATCACATGGCAAAACAGATTATTTACGGCGAGCACTCACGTCAGGCCGTGCTACGCGGCATCAACCAGTTGGCCGACGCGGTCAAAGTCACGCTCGGTCCAAAAGGTCGCAACGTCGTGATCGACAAGAAATTTGGCTCGCCGACCATCACGAAGGACGGCGTCACCGTCGCCAAGGAAATCGAGCTCAAGGATCCGCTGGAAAACATGGGCGCACAGATGGTGCGCGAGGTCGCGAGCAAGACGTCTGACACGGCCGGTGATGGCACCACGACCGCCACGGTGCTCGCCCAGGCGATTTACCGGGAAGGCGCGAAGAACGTCGCGGCCGGCGCGAACCCGATGGACATCAAGCGCGGTATCGAAAAAGCGGTGGAGGCGCTCACCGCCGAGTTGAAGAAGATGTCGAAGCCGGTGAGTGGCAACATGGTTGGCCAGGTCGGCACCATCTCGGCGAACAACGACGAGACGATCGGGAAAATCATCGCCGATGCGATGGACAAGGTCGGTAAGGACGGCGTGATCACGGTTGAAGAGGCCAAGAGCATGGAGACGTCGCTCGACGTCGTCGAGGGCATGCAGTTCGACCGCGGCTACCTGTCGCCCTACTTCGTGACCGACCCTGAGCGGATGGAAGTCGTGCTCGAGAATCCAGTCATCTTGATCCACGAGAAAAAGATCAGCTCCATGAAGGACTTGCTCCCCGTGCTCGAGCAAGTCGCGCGTCTCGGCCAGCCGCTGCTCATCATCGCGGAGGACATCGAGGGCGAAGCGTTGGCGACGCTCGTCGTCAACAAGCTGCGCGGCACGCTACACGCGGCGGCCGTCAAGGCCCCTGGCTTCGGTGATCGCCGCAAGGCCATGCTCGAGGACATCGCCACGCTCACCGGCGGCAAGGCCATTACCGACGATCTGGGCCTCAAGCTCGAGAACATCAAGTTGGACGACCTCGGCAAGGCGAAGAAGATCACGATCGATAAGGACAATACGACGATCGTCGAAGGGGCGGGCTCGTCGGCCGCCATCGAGGGCCGCGTGAAACAGCTCCGCGCCCAGGTCGAGGACACCACGTCAGATTACGACCGCGAGAAGCTGCAGGAGCGGTTGGCGAAGCTGGTCGGCGGCGTCGCCGTCATCAAGGTCGGTGCGGCCACCGAAACCGAGATGAAGGAGAAAAAGGCGCGAGTCGAGGACGCGATGCACGCGACCAAAGCGGCCGTGGAGGAGGGGATCGTGACCGGTGGCGGCGTGGCGCTGCTTCGGGCGTCGAAAGTGCTCGACGGCCTCAAGCTCGGCGGCGATCAGCAGATCGGCGTCAACATCGTCAAGCGCGCCATCGAGGAGCCGACGCGCTGGATTGCGAGCAATGCGGGCCAAGAGGGATCGATCGTCGTGCAGAAAGTGCGCGAGATGAAGGACGAAGAGGGCTTCAACGCGCTCACCGACACGTACGAGAATCTCGTGAAAGCGGGCGTCATCGATCCGACAAAGGTCGTGCGCTCGGCGCTCCAGAACGCGTCGTCCATTGCGTCGCTCCTCCTCACCACCGAAGCGCTCGTCTGCGATATTCCGGAAGAGAAGAAGGAAGCGCCGATGCCAGGCGGCGGTGGCATGGGCGGAATGTACTCAGAAGCGCGTCGATCGAACGAGCGCAGAACAGCGCTGCCGGTGGCCCGAGAAGAACTGTTAGTGCAGCCGTACGCGGGCACCGGCGGAGCCGTCCCCGACCGCGTCGTCGCAAAACTGCCGATGGAGAAGAGGGGGCGCGGGGCAAGACCGAGGAGAGACTCGGTGACCCCCGAGCCTCGTCACCTCGCGCATCACGGCTCAGCAATAGCGCGCGACGCCGTCCAGATCACGCCGACGCTCACGGATGGCTGAACGCGTTTCTCCCGACGATTCCACATCTCGGCCAGATACGCCTGATAGCTCGCGCGCACTCCGATCCGGGCGTTCCGCGGACGGAAGTCCACGCCGGCGCCATACATCCGCCCCTTGAACTCGCCGAAGCCCTTGCCGGCCTGCACGAAGGGCCGCACGCCGGCGATGTCGAAGACGTTGCCCTGCACGAACATCGTGAAGCGGCCCGCAACGTAGGGCAGCGAAAAGAACGCGTCGCCCTGCGCTCCGACGCCGATCCATTTCATCCCCGTCAGCACGCCGCCCCCCAGACCGATAAACTGCTGACGATTGCTGTCGCGGTGCGTGCCGCCCGTGACGAAGCCCTCGATCGCCTGCGCCGAGGCGTGTGACGCTGTCAACAATGCGACGGATGCGGCGATCGCGATGAATGTCTGCTTCATTGAGCCCTCCTCACCGGCTGATGCGCTGCCAGCGAGTGAATCGGCTCACACATGGAAAATGTGAGCGGATGTGACGACTTCCGCGCAGTGTCTAGTGCACGAGGCGGGTCACCTGGCGGAGGAAGTCTTCCCCATTCCAGTCTTCAACCATCAGCCGAGGCAGGCGGAGCAGATCTGATGCGGGGCCGACCACCGCCGTCGCGCCCGTGCAAGCGCACGTAAAGCCCACTTCACGAAGGAGGCCTGGAGTGTCTTCGGCGAATCGACCGTATGGATACGCGAACATCGTGACCGGCCGGCTCAGAATCTGCTCGAGCGTGTGACGGCTTTCCGACAGTTCACGGCGCTGCTCGTCAATCGACTGGGTTGTCAGGTCTGGGTGCGTGACTGTGTGCGCGCCGACGTCGATCAGTCCGCTTTGCGCGAAATCCAGCAACTCATTCGGGTTCATGAGTCGCGCCGCACGCGAGCCGGCGCGCGGCAGTCCCGCGCGCGACAGCAGCTCGCGCATCAGAACCTCCCGGTTAGCCGCCGGGACGGGCCGAAGGAGCTCATACGCGCGCTGAACCATTCGCTGACGCGGCGTTGAAACCCCATCGGATAGACGCCACCCTCGGAGCTCCGCAAGATGTTCGTGGGCTGAAAGGTCGATGGTGGACGTGCCGTCTGAGCCGCGAATGGTCAGCGACTTCGGCAGCGCTTCCGCCACCAACAGCCGAGTGAGATCGTCCCACCAGAACCCGTCGCTCCGTCCCAGCTGGCCGCTGGCGATGAACACCGTTGCCGGGATCCCATGCCGCTCCAGCACCGGCAAGGCCTCTGAGAGGTTGTCGAAGTACCCGTCGTCGAAGGTCACGACTACGCAACCTGCGATCGCTGGTTGGTGGTGAGTCTCGTCGCGAGCTCAGCCAGTCGGATGATTTCGCGGCCGCTCTCTCGGAGGGCAGCGATTTGGTCCGCGAAGCGCCGTGGTGAAACCGCCAGCGACCATGGGTTTGCCTCCGGGTTCGCGACCCGGTGGTACGTGAGAATGAGCGCCGAAGTCTCAGAGTTGCCGCGCGGCGGTATCCTGGCAGCCCCCTTCGAAGAGTTCGGCTCGAGCGCAAAGAATCCGTCCTGGTTGACCGAAATCCTTCACGCGCTCGTACCGGATCGAGATGGACGACCCGGTCCAGGCGCTCCCACTGGGCGTTGCCGCACTCTCGCGGCCAGGGGCCGCCCTTCCACTGCATGAAATGGAGATACAGAAACTCGGTTTCGCCGTCGATGTTCGTGGTCAAGCGGCCTTCGCGCCAATACCACTCGTCGGGGAACCTGAACGTGCCGTCGAGCCACGGCGCATACGGTGACAGCGGCGTGTTGTAGCTCTGGCGGCACCAGATGCGAAACCGGGTTCGAAAAAAGTCGGGTGGCGGCTCGTCGAGGTGCTGGTACTCGGGCGACCGGACTCTGGTTTCGAAGTCCGGCACCTGGAGGTGGAGATCGCGCGCGGCCGGCGTGTTCCGAACCAGCGTCAAATGGCCGGACAGGTGCTGGTCATAGAAAGCAACGACGTCGTGGTTGGACAGTCGATCGCCGAGGACTTTTCGAATGTCTCCGTACACGACGTCGAGGTCACCCCAGCCGAAGAAGTCATAGCCGCCCAGCAGATCGTCAAAGATTTTTCCAAACGCCAGTCGAAGGTCGCACAGCTTGTAAGCGTTGGGGACACAAATCACGTAACCGAGACGCGCCGCCGCACGTTCGATGAGCTCTTCAAACGACAGGCGGAGCACGCGTACGTTGCCCGGCAGCTGTACGGTTGCTTCACAGTCTGTGATGAGCAGCCAGTCGACGCTGGCGTTCCAGTGGCAGGTTTCAAGAAAAAGCGGCATCCACTCGGGCCACGAGCCGAAGTGAAGGACAAGGATCAGGATGCGAGGCACCGAGGGCGTGGCTAGTTCGGGAATCACGTTGACGGTGACCGACGCCAGGGTCTTGCCGGGGCCGCCACGCGTTTCCGAAACGTCCTGCAGATAGAAGGGTGTGCTGTCACGGACCCACTCTCCGGTATCCGCCCTTCCGCTTGCGTGGCCAGCGGCGAACAGTTTCCCGTCCGGCCGGTCGAGTCGAATTTCGACAGCATCGGTGCCCCGCGCTTCCCAGGACAGCGTTGTCACCGCGGGGCCGTCCCAGTGCGATCCCGTGAGTCGAATTGGATTGGGGACCGCAGACAGGGTCCCGGCGCTTCCTCGGCGATCGGCGAGCCGACGCGACCGGTTGCGGATCGCGTCCGCGACCCGAAAGGCAGCCACGTAGCAACGAGGTGCCCATGCCTTGACAAGGCTCCGGCGATCCCAGCGCATGAGCGTCGCAATCGAGCGCAGGCGACGACCGGCCGATGTGCAGTCCCTCCCGGATTTCGCGACGAGGTCGATGCGAGGGGGCGTCTGAGATAGAAGTCCCGGCTACCCCGCATGTTCTCGGCGAGCGCTCTCACGTATTCCGGATGCTGATCGACGTGCTGGCGCTCACGGGCCAGCGTTTGGTGCATGGAGTGCAGCATCAGCCCGGCGTCGTTCGAGACGTTGCCGCCGTACTTTCGATACGCCGCCACGATTCCGGAGTGCCTGTGAATCGGAAACCGGCGCGCTATCCGCAGATACATGTCGTAGTCTTCAACGGGATGCAGCGACGGATCGAATCCGCCCACCGCATCCAGAACCGCGCGCCGGCACATGACCGCCGCGTGCATGCCGACCTGGTTGTACCGGAGCAATCCGAGATACGAATCCTCGTCCGGCCGGGAGGCGTCCTGCGCCCGCAGGAACGAGCCATCCTCACGGATGTGATGAAATCCTCCGGTACACGAAGCCGCATTGGCGATGGGCGCTGAAGGCGTTGACGCCGGCGGCCAGCGCATCAGTCAGAAGCCGATCGTCGGCGTCGAGAAAGACGAGATACTCGCCGGACGTTTCAGTAATTCCGCGGTTCCTCGCGCGTGCCAGGCCCTGATTGGCCTGATGCACGTATTTCACCTTGTATCGCGCGGCGACTGTCCGGGTGTCGTCAGTCGATCCATCGTCGACAACGATGATTTCTCGGGCCGCGAGGGATTGCCACAGAACGCTTTCGACTGCATCCGCGAGAAACCTGGCCTGGTTGTAGCAAGGTATGACGACCGCGACCGACGGCGTAGACGGCATCTCAGTGGGCGGGCTCGACCTCGAACTCCGCGTCATCGGATGTGCGGAGCAATTCCGCAAGTCGGACACGATGTGTACCGGCCGAGTCAGTGAGGTCAGAAGCGACGCCGGCGCTGACGAACGACGGATTGGAAAACGCCGTGTCCAGCGGTTCTTCATCCACGACGATCAGAGTCGCGTGAGTCGCGTTGGCGGCGGAGATCGCCAGTGCGGATCGACCATCGGGCTGAAGATTGAAGGAGTCGCCCTGTCGGACCCGATCCGGAAACAGGGTCAGCAGCTGAAGGGGCGCCCGCAGCCGCCGGTTGACGGGGGTCCTGTGCGGCTCGCGGACCGCAGGTGCGGCGACGACGCGCTCGAACACATCGCGATGCCGCGCGATCCATGCGCCGAGATCGAACCGCTCGACGGCCCGTTGCCGCGCGGCGGCAGCGAAGCGCGTCCGGTCGTCATTGACGCGCATCAACGCATCGGCCCAAGCCTCGGGGCTGGCTCGGCGCTCTTCCTCCCAGCTGTGCGTGATCTCGACCCCGACCCCGGCCTCTTCGCCGACCAACTCGGGCGTGCCTCCGGTCCGAGTGTAGACGACAGGAACGCCGCAGGCCATGGCTTCGATCGCGACATTGGGACAGAGGTCGTCGTACCGGGTGTGGAGAAGGACATCGGCGAGGCCGTAGATTCGCGGCGCGTCAGCCTGCGTGTACTCACCCAGAAAGTCGACGGCATCATTCAGACCCAGCCCATCGATCTCCGCCTGCGCCGTTCGGCGCGCCGCCTCTCGGTCGTCATTCCAACAGAGCGATCCCGTCACGAGAAGCCGCGCCCTCTGAACGCGCTTGCGAAACGCGGCAAAAGCCGTGAGCGCGATCTCCAGGCTGCTGTGCCGGTACTGCGTGCCCGCCAGGAGGACCATGCACTCGGAGCGTGGCCCGACCCGATCCGCGGGCGAGAACAATCGGGTGTCGACGGCGTTGTAGAGCACTTCGCAGGGACCAGCGAACGGCCCGAGGTAGCGGTCGGCAGCCTCCTGGCAGAATCTGCTCTGGTAAATCACGTAATCGGCAGCGTGAAGCCCCTGCTCGAGCAGCAGGTTGTCGTCGTCGCTGTTCAGATCGGGCCACACGGCGCGATAGCTGACGGCCGAATGGTTCCAGACGACCCGCTGTCCGTTTTGTTTCGCCCTCCAGTAAGTACGTAACCACTGGTCTGGCAAACTCGAGCTGACAAGATAGAGAATGTCGGCATGACATCCCGAGTCCGGGAAGTGCGGTTGCAAGCGCTGAAACTTCACCTGCCCCCCGAGACACACCTCGGCGAGAGACGGGATCGCCGCTCCGCCGTAGTGGACCTGCAGAGTCGTGCGCACCGTGGATTCGACGTCCGACGGATTCATGCAGAACTCGGTGATGTTCCCATCCGAAGCGGACGACCGTCAACCGGCGACACGGCATGCCAGCTGGCTGGAAAACGTGAGCGGGTGAATCAATTGAACTGTCAGCATTTCGGGGCGTGCGGGGGCTGCTCGCTGCCGGGCATGCCGTACGCCGAGCAACTCGCGCGCAAGAGAGCGCGGCTCGTCGATCTCCTCGGTATGGACGTGCCGCCGCTCATCCCGTCCCCTCGCATATCGGCATTTCGACAGAAAAGCACTTTCGTCTTCGGATCCGGACCGCGCGCGCGGGCGCTCGTCATGGGCCACTACGCGGCCGGATCGAAACAGATCGTTCCGGTGGACGAGTGCCCGGTCCACAGCGCGCGCGCCAATCGGATCGCGTTCGCCTTGCGCGATCGGCTGGCGCGCGCCGGCATCGCCGCCGCCGATTCACCCCGCGGCATCCTGCGCCACATCGTCGTTCGGACGACCGAAGACGACGCCGAAGCGGTGGCGATGCTCGTGGTGACGCGCAACGACAAGTCGCTGCGCGCACCCGTTCGCGGACTGCTGGCGTCCGCCGACGCGCCGGACGGGTTCTTCATCAACATCAACAGCGCGGCCGGTCCGTACATGGTCGGCGACGAGACGATCAAGATCGCCGGCCGCAGTCACGTCCGCCAGACGGGGCTCGCCGGAGCGACCGGCGCTCGCGGCGTCGGCTTTCTCGTCTCTCCGGATGCGTTCTTCCAGACCAACGTCGGCGCCGCGCGTGAGTTGGTCTCGCTGGTCCTCGACGGGGTGGGCTCGGCGACGCGAGTGCTCGACCTCTATTGCGGCAGCGGCCTGTTTACGCTGCCCCTCGCGATCGGCGGCGCGCGCGTGACCGCCGTCGAGGAGAACCGCCAGGCCATCGACGATCTGAAGGCGAACGCGAAGCTCAATCGCATCGCCGCGGCGCGCGTGAAGGCCATCGCCGCTCGAGTGGAGGATGCGCTCGCACGCGTCAGTCGTGAGCCCTGGGACGCCGTGGTCCTCGATCCGCCTCGCGAGGGGTGTGCGCCGCGGGTGCGGGCGGCAGTGTTCGGGCAGATCCGACCGCCGCGAGCGGTGTACGTCTCGTGCAATCCAGAAGCGCTCGCGGACGAGCTGCCCGACGTCTTGAAGAGCGGCTATGGCGTCGAGCGGGTGCGGGCGGTCGACATGTTTCCGCATACGGAGCACATCGAGACGGTCGTGACGCTCCGGAGGCTCGCCCTCACGTGACACAAGGTCAGCGCGGTCCGTCGTCACGTCCGCGATGGACACTACCTGAGCGAGGCAAAGAACTCGTCCAGCACCCGCGCGCCCAGCGCCGGATCCTCGCACATCCACCAATGGCCGCGGCCCTGCAGTACGACACTGCGCGCGCCGGCACGCGCGGCAGCGCGCAGGGCCATCGCCTCGCCGCCAGTGTACTGATCTTCGGTCGGAACGATCACGAGGCCGGGCCGCCTGGCGGCGGCCGGCAGATCGCGTCCCCAGTTCGCCATCGCAGGCTGCGCGCCGGACCGATACAGCGACAAGATGCACCGTCCCATATCGGTATCGATTGCCGCCGCGACGCGATCCGATGCCGCGCCGACACCGAGCGAACGAAAGCGAGCCGAGCGCACGGGCGCCGGCGCGGCCAGCGTCCGCGCCACCGCCTCCTCGCCGGCGCCCGGCGTCTGCCACGTCTGCGCCATGTCGTGCCAGATGTAGTCGGGCTCGAAGCAGCCTGCGATGTCGGTGACCCAGGATCGAATCAGGTCCGGCCGCGACATCGCGACACGCAACACGTGCGCGCCGCCCCAGTCGTGACCGACGAGATCGATCGCGCCGTCGATGCGTTCGAGCTCGCCGACGAGCCAGAGGACGTAGGACTCCGCGGTCGCGTCGAACTGCGGCGGCACTGGCGCGCCGAAGCCCGGCGGCGACAGCGCCACGATGTCCTTGCGGGCGAGATGCGCGAACAACTCGTCCCAGATCGCCGCGATCTCCGGGTTTCCGTGAACGAATACGGCCGGCATGACTGAGCAGTGTATCCTGTGACCGATGACCCGATCGGCTGCGCCCGCGACCCACGAAGACGCGACGCTTTTGCTGCAACTGTATGAGATGCGCCGCGAGCCGCGGCTGCGCGAAGCGCGCCGCTGGTTCGCCGCGTCTTTCAGAGCAACCACGTTCGAGGAGCTGATGTCGCTGTGCCCGCCGGGCAGCGAGGAGAACGCGTCCTACAGGATGGTGACCTCGTACTGGGAGCTCGTCGCGTCGTTCGTCACGAGCGGCGTGCTGAACCAGGAGCTTTTCTTCCAGAGCGGCCGCGAGCTGCTGTTCTGCTGGACACGTATCCGCGAGCTGACGCCTCACGTGCGCGCGCACAACAAGAACCCGATCGAGTGGAAAAACCTCGAGATCGTGGGGAACGCGTTCATCGAGTGGTGGACCGCTCAGGCGCCCGGCGCCTACGAGGCGTTTCGCGACCGGATCAAATGATCGGCGAGGTCAAGCAGGCGCTCGCGCGCCCGCACGTGTCGTTCAAAGTGTGCGAGATCTCGCTGCGCAACCAGAAGGTCGACAAGAGCCAGTTGCTGCCGAACGTCTCGACCGTGCCGGACGGCATCGGCGCCATCGTCGCCAGACAGAATCAGGGCTGGGGTTACATCAAGGTCGTGGCCCACTGAGACGAACCGCACCTCGCATGGCGGCCGCGATTGTCGTGAGCGGCGCGGCCAGCGCCGACCCGCGCCGCCACGCCAGCACCAGCGTCCGCCCCGGCTGCGGCTTCGAAAACCGCCGCGTCACCAGCTGACGGTTCCGATTCTCCACCGCCACCGCGATCGACGGGAGCAGCGTCACGCCGGCGCCGGCGCTGGTCATCTGCACCAGCGTCGCGAGGCTCGTCGCGCGGAAGCCGAGCTCGCTCGCGCCAGACTGCCGGCACAGCGCCATCGCCTGGTCCCGCAGGCAATGACCATCCTCGAGCAACAACACGTGCTCGCTGCGCAGGTCGTCGAGCGTCGCAGGCCGTTTGCGTTTCGAGAGCGGATGGCTCGGCGCGGCGGCGAGCAAGAACGGATCGCGGCCGAGGACGGCGTGGTCGAGTCCGGTCAGCTCCGCCTCCAGCGCGACGATCGCCGCGTCGATCGCGCCCTCGTGGGCCTGTCGCACGAGCGTGCGGGTCCGCTCCTCGCTCCACAGGATGGTCAGATCCGGAAACGCGCGCGCGAGCGACGGCGACAGATCCGGTAACAGGTACGGCGACACGGTCGGGATGATCCCGACGCGCAGCGTGCCGCGGAACGGGTTCGCCTTCTGCCGCGCCAGCTCCCGCAAGTCACCGGCCGCGACCAGAATCCGGCGCGCCTGTTCCACGAGCGGCGCGCCCGCTTCCGTCACGCGCACCCGCCGCCGCGTCCGCTCGAAAATCTGCACGCCCAATGCATCCTCGGCCAGCGCCACCTGCGCGCTCAGCGACGGCTGCGCCACCTGACACTCGTCCGCCGCCCGGCGAAATCCTCCGAGCTCCGCGACGGCGACGATGTACTGGAGCTGGCGGAGGGAGACGGGGAGCGCCGTCCGGACATCCATAGGAAAAGACTATCACTGGTAGACGATTGATGTGTTGGACCACGCCGACACGACTGCGTCAGACTGAGCGGTCAAGACATCAAATCCAGACTGCGAACGGAGGGAACCTTGTCAGACGAAACCAAGTGCCCGGTATCGCACGGCGCACGCAACCACACGAATGCGGACTGGTGGCCCAACCAGCTCAACCTGCAGGCGCTTCACCAGCATCCGCCCCAGTCCAATCCGATGGGAGAGGCGTTCAACTACGCAGAGGAATTCAAAAGCCTCGACCTCGACGCTGTGATCAAGGACCTGCATGGCTTGATGACCGATTCACAGGAGTGGTGGCCGGCGGATTACGGTCACTATGGGCCGTTCTTCATCCGCATGGCGTGGCACAGCGCCGGCACGTATCGCATCGGCGACGGCCGCGGCGGCGCCGGTTCCGGCACGCAGCGCTTTGCGCCCCTCAACAGCTGGCCGGACAATGCGAGCCTCGACAAAGCGCGGCGGCTGCTCTGGCCGATCAAGCAGAAGTACGGGCAGAAAATTTCCTGGGCCGACCTGATGATTCTCGCTGGCAACGTCGCCCTGGAGTCGATGGGGTTCAAGACGTTCGGCTTCGGCGGCGGGCGCGAAGACGTCTGGGAGCCCGAACAAGACATTTTCTGGGGCCCCGAGGGCAAGTGGCTGGCAGACGAGCGCTACAGCGGCGATCGCGATCTTCAGCGTCCTCTCGCCGCCGTGCAGATGGGCCTGATCTACGTCAATCCGGAAGGGCCGAACGGCAACCCGGATCCGGTCGCTGCGGCGCGCGATATTCGAGAGACGTTCGCGCGCATGGCGATGAACGACGAGGAGACCGTCGCGCTCATTGCCGGCGGGCACACGTTCGGCAAGACGCATGGCGCCGCCCCCGCGACCCATGTCGGCCCCGAACCCGAAGGCGCCGGCATCGAGGAGCAAGGCCTCGGCTGGACGAATACATTCGGCAGCGGCAAAGGCGGCGACACGATCACGAGCGGGTTGGAAGGCGCATGGACGCCCAACCCGGTGAAGTGGGACAACGGCTATTTCGACACACTGTTCGGCCATGAGTGGGAGCTGACGAAAAGTCCGGCCGGCGCGAACCAGTGGAGGCCCAAGGGCGGCGCCGGCGCCGGCAACATACCGGACGCGCACGATCCCTCGAAGCGGCATGCGCCGTTCATGCTGACGACCGACCTCTCGCTGCGGATGGACCCGGCCTACGCCAAGATCTCGAAACGGTTCCACGAAAACCCGCAGGAGCTCGCGGACGCCTTCGCAAGGGCGTGGTTCAAGCTCACGCACCGCGATATGGGTCCAATCTCGCGCTACCTCGGCCCGCTGGTTCCGAAAGAGCCGCTGCTGTGGCAGGACCCCATCCCCGCCGTGGATCATCGGTTGGTCGGGGACCAGGACATTGCTGCGCTGAAGTCCAAGATCCTCGCGTCCGGCCTGTCGATCTCCCAGCTGGTCTCGACTGCCTGGGCGTCTGCGTCGACGTTCCGTGGGTCTGACAAACGCGGCGGCGCAAACGGAGCGCGCATTCGCCTCGGGCCGCAGAAGGACTGGGACGTCAACCAGCCGGCCTCGCTTGCGAAAGTTCTTCAGAAGCTGGAGGCGATCCAGAAGGAGTTCAACGCGTCGCAGGAGGGCGGAAAAAAAGTCTCGCTCGCTGACCTGATCGTGCTCGGCGGGTGCGCTGCCGTGGAGAAAGCTGCGAAGAACGCCGGGCACGATGTGAAGGTTCCGTTCACCCCGGGGCGCATGGATGCGACGCAGGAGCAAACCGACGCGCTCTCCTTTGCTCCACTCGAACCAACCGCGGACGGGTTCCGCAACTATCTCCGCAACGGACAGCCTCTGTCGGCGGAGGAACTGCTCGTGGATCGGGCGCAGTTGCTGACGCTCTCAGCACCCGAGATGACGGTTCTCGTCGGCGGCCTGCGCGTCCTCAACGCGAATGCGGGACAGACCGCGCACGGCGTTTTGACCAGGCGGCCCGAGACGCTGACCAACGAATTCTTCGTCAACCTGCTCGACATGAGCACGAAGTGGCAGGCATCGTCTACATCCGACGGCGTGTTCGAAGGGCGTGATCGCGCGACGAACGAGCTGAAGTGGACCGGAACCCGTGTCGACCTGGTGTTCGGTTCGAACTCCCAGCTCCGGGCCCTCGCGGAAGTCTATGCCTGCGCCGACGCGAAGGAGAAGTTCGTGAAGGGGTTTGTCGCGGCATGGAACAAGGTGATGAACCTCGATCTCGCGGCCGCGGGCCGCGCGACTGCCGCTGCCCCTGTCTAGAACCGCACCATCCGCCTGTCCTGAGCACAGTCGAAGGGCCCGCCTCAGCTCCTTGTCGAGCTGAGGCAGGCCCTTCAGGCACAAACATGGCAGAGGAAACCCGCCGGAGGCAGTATGAAACTCATCGTGGCGGGGATCGGCATCGTCCTGTGCGCGGCTGGGCTCGACGCTCAGCAGGTCAAGACGACCACCACGGAAACAACACGATTCCAAGTGAAAGACGGCCGCGATCTGAAGGTCAGCGGCTGCGTGCAGCCGTTCGAGGACGCGGGCTACATGCTGACCGACGAAGCCGGCGACCTCAAGTACGTGCTCGTCACGAATGAGAACCTGTCGAAGTACACCGGCCACCGCGTTGAAGTGACGGGCCTCGGCACCGACAGCGACGAAGGGACACTGGTGATCGAGAAAGTCGTCGGCACGAGCGGTCAATTCGGCGACGAGAAACTCGACGGGACGGAGACGAAGCAGACGAAAGAGATCGCCGGCGACGTGGGGTTTGCCTACCTCAGTGTCAAGTCGGTGAAGAAGGTCTCGAACCGCTGCCAGTAGAGATTCTCGCCGTATACTCGCCGCGTGGACATGTCGGCGTTGAAGCCGCCGCTGAAATGGGCAGGCGGCAAGCGTTGGCAAGTGCCGCGTCTGCAGGGCGTGTGGCGGGCGCACGCCCATCGGCGTCTCGTCGAGCCGTTCTGCGGCGGGCTGGCGGTGGCGCTCGGGTTGATGCCGCGGCGCGCGCTGCTGAACGACATCAACCCGCATCTCATCAACTTCTACGGCTGGCTCAAACGCGGACTCCGCATCGACATCCGCCTGGTCTACGATTCGGCCGTGTTCTACGCGCATCGGTCGCGCTTCAACGCGCTGCTGCGGGAGGGTGCGACGAACACGCCCGAAGCGGCCGCGTTGTTCTATTACCTGAACCGCACCGGCTACAACGGCCTCTGCCGCTTCAACAGCCGCGGAGAATTCAACGTGCCGTTCGGCAAGTACACGCGCGTGCGCTTCGCCGAGAACCTCGATCAGTATCGCGACGTGCTGTCGTCGTGGACCTTCTCGACCTGCGATTTCGAGAGCCTCTCGCTGGCGTCCGACGATTTTGTGTACGCCGATCCGCCGTTCGACGTCGAGTTCCGGAAATACGCGAAGGAAGGATTCGACTGGGACGATCAGGTGCGCGCCGCGGAGTGGCTGGCGTCGCATCGCGGACCGGTCGTCCTCGTCAATCAGGCCACGCCGCGGATTCGGAAGCTCTACACGGATCTGGGATTCAGGCTTTCATTCCTCAGTGCCCCGCGACGCATCAACAGCACCGGCGATCGGACGCCGGCCCGTGAAGTTCTCGCGACACGGAACGTGTAACTTATGAGCCGGTCGGCCTGAGGTGGATCTCGACGATCTTGAGGTACCGCACGGGCTTGCTATTTCGCCGAGCCGGCATGAATTTCCAGTCGCGCGCCGCACGCAGCAATTGCTGGTTGTATGCCGGATGCACGCTCGCGCGCATCGTCGCCGACGTCACCGCGCCCCTCTCGTCGATGAGCAGTTCCAGTGTGCCGCGAAAATCCTGGGTCGCTTCGAGCCGACCGGGAATCCACGGCGGAATGCGCTGAGTCTGCGCGATGGCCGGCGCCACGTCGGCGTCTGCTGATGTGTAGATGGTGAGCGCGCTTGACTGCGCCGCGGAGGCCAGTTCCGCCGCAGCCGCTGTTTCGACCGGGCGCGTCGCGGGCGGGGCCTGCGCTTGCGCGGCTTCCACCGCTTTGGTCAGATCGCGAAACGCCGTCACAATCGTCCGCAGATCGGTCAGGGCTGGCGCTGCCTGGACATCGGGATCGTCCAACAAGGCGAGCACGCCGTCGAATTCCTGTCCCGCCCGCGGATCTTTGCGCTCGAACGACGCCTTGGCCAGCGCGTACCGCTCCATCACGATCTTCGGCAGCGACTGGCGGCGCACGTCGCGAAATACACTCTGAATGCGCGGCGACGCCTGATCGACCGGCGGCAGATACAGCGGATTGTCGTGCAGGATTCCTTCGATGTTCTTCTGAGCCTCGTCGCGCCGGTCGAGCGCGAGCAGGCAATACACCCGATACTCGGCAATCGACGTCGTCTCGGCCACCGGTCTGGCCGCGCTCTCGAGTCGATCGAGGACGGCGAGCGCTTCGTCGTACGCGGCCGACGCGTACAGCTCCTTGGCGTGCGCGAGCGTGTCGTCATCCGCAGACGCACGCACCACGACCAACAAGCCAACAAGCACCAGCGCCACTGCCACGGTCGGGTGAGCGATCTTCATCGGTGTTCGAAAGAAGGCTGCTCCATCGTACCGCGATCGCTCGCGCAGTACAAGAGCCAAAATCCGGTCTGCCGTCCGGTGCCGTTTCGTACTATCATCCGCTCCAACCTCGACCTCCGTCCCTGCGCTACAGGGACGGAGGTTGGTCCCACCATGGAACTGCAGGCTCAGAGGTTCGAACACCGCCTCGGCGAGCTCGAGGCGCAGATCGACCGCCTCAATGCGGCGCTGCAGCATTGGCGCGATGCTCAGGATCACCTGCGGCCGATGGAGCAGCGGCTCACGCAGCTCACCGATCAGTGCGCGGATGTCCTGAAGCAGTGGACGGCCACCGGAGAACGGCACGCGGCGGCGGTCGGCGAGCTCGAGGCGCGGCTCACAGGATGGAACGAGGTCGAAACGCGACTGCAGCGTGACGCCTCGTCGCGTTTTCAGGCGCTCGAGCGCGTCATCGAGCAGGAATGGGCGACGCTGCGCCATCTGCACGAGGAGCCGGCCCGCCAGCTCCGGGCGCAGGCCGAGAGCCTGACCGAGATCTGCGTCACCACCGCCGGGTCGGCGCAAACGGGCCTCGAGCGTGCCGAAGCGCGGCTCGCCACGATCGAGCGCGACCTGCACCGCCGGATGGACGAACTGTCGCGCGACCTCCACGCCGCCGTCGCCGAGCTCCGGCATCGCAGCGAGGCGTCGGCGCAGCGCGGCCCGGCGAGCCCGTGGTCGCTCGACGAGGTCACGCGGCTGCATCACGAGCTGCGCGATGGCGCTCCGTCACGAGGCAGCCTCGACGGCGCCGAACCCGCCGCCGTCGACAGTCCAATCACGAGCCTGGCGCCACGAGTGGCTGCGCCGATGTTCGGGTCGGCGCTCGACGGCGCTTCGACCGTCACCGTCGCGGCACCACGTACGGTCACCCGCGATGAAGCGTCCGCGTCACCGCCAATCGAGGACGAGCCTTCACGGCGGACCGACTGGTGGTGGTACGCGGCCATTGCCGCGCTCGCGTTGGCGGCCGGGATCTCGGTGGCGTTTGCGATGTCGTTCTACCGTCAGGCCGGTTCGGCGGCCGCGCGCGCGTCCGAGGCGCAGCAGCACGCCGAGCAGATCGCGACCGCGGCGGATCAGCGCATCGAAGCGGCGCGCAAGGACGCCGCGACGAGCATTGCACAAGCGCGCGAAACGGCGTCCAAGGCGCAAGTGATCAGCGACGTGCTCGCGGCGCCGGATCTGGTCCGCTTCAACCTGGTCGGCGGCGAGGGCGCCGACCGGTCCTCGGCACAGCTGCTCTGGAGCCGATCGCGCGGCATGGTCTTCAGCGGATCGCGATTGCCGCCGCCGCCGGCCGGCTCGATGTACCAGATCTGGCTGCTGTCGGCCGACAGCACCGTGAGCGCGGGCACGTTCGAGCCGGACGCCTCGGGACGCGCCACTTTCGCGACCGACACGCCGCCCAACGCACCCCGCCCCCTCACCGGCGTGCGCGTGACGCTGGAACCGGCGCCGGGACGGCAGGAGCCGTCGGGCGCCATCGTGCTTGCGCGCGCGCCATGAAGATCACGCTCATCGATCTGCTGCCGCTCGTCGGCCGGCTCGACTCGGCGCCCGGCTTCGACACGCCGCGGGAACGCTTCCGCAGATTTCTATTGGAGCACGTGTCGGATGTGGCGACCGCCCGCGTGTTCATCGAAGAGTGTCAGCGCTCGGTTGGCGAGCAGCGTCATCGCGCGCTCCAGGACCTGGTGGTGCTGGTCGGCCGCTTCCTGGGGTTCGAAACGATCTTCGGCACCTATGAGCGATTCGCCAGCACCGCGCGAGTCGACGGGCAATGGCGATCCCGAGGCCTGCTCGAGGTCGTGCTCGAATTGCGCACCGACCAGACTCCGCATGCGTCGTCCGAGAGCCTCGCACGCGCGTTGACCGCGACCGCGTTCGATACGCGACGGGACGGATGTCCGCGCATCGGCCTCGCCGTCGTGGCGCGACACTACGCCGCGCGCACGCGGCTCGAGCACGCGTTCGCCGCCGACCCCCACAGCTCCGAGCTGCGCATCGTCTCCATTCGATCGCTGTTGGCGCTGGCGGCCCACGTCGCGGCCGATCGCTTGAGCCATGTCGAGGCGGTCAAGCTCCTGCAGTCAGGGTTCGCGCTCGATTTCTTGATCAATTTGCTGGATCGCCCGGCGGTGGTCACGCAGACGCTGGACGAACCGCTCGCGCCGCCTCCACCGCCGGTTCCCGTCGAGCGGCATGAGCCGGCCTTCTGGGTCGCGACGCTCTTCGACAACGAGAGGGCGACGGCGGAACAGCTGCTGGCATCCGTCATCGCCCATCGACGCGTTCTCGGCATTTGCCACGCGGGTCCGCTTCAAAGCGAAGGATCGCCGGGCGACTGGGTCTGCTTCTTCCTCCCGGGTAAGGGCATCGCCGGGCACGCGCAGCTCGCGTCCATCGTGGACGACAGCACTACCGTGGTTCGAAATGCCGCCCAATTCAGCTGTGTGTATCGCCTGTCCCACGTGGAGCTGTACGACGAGCCGATCGTGCAGGCGCTGCGCGCCGGCCGGCCGTTTGCGGTACCGCCGGCGGACGTGGAGCTGGTGGGACCGTGCCTCTCCCCGATCGCGCGACAGGATTTCGTCGCGCTGACGACTTATCGGGAAGAGATGGCAATGATCCACCGCGCGTCGGCGTAGGAACCCAATAAGGGCCCTAAGCCCGACTCGAATCAGCCACAAAGACCGTGGCAGTTCCCGACTGTGATGTCGCGAGGCGGACCGTCGGTTACCGCGAGAGCGTGGCGCTGACGCGCGTCAGCGCGCCCGCCTTCACGAGCACACGCTGTGTCTGCTCACCCAGCTGCGGATGGCGGAACGTGATCTGATGTTCGCCCACCGGCAGCGGAAGATTCGCGAGCGGGGTGTCGCCGGCGGCAGTGCCGTCGATCCACACCTGCGCCCACGGCACGGCGTTGACGCTCACCCGTCCCTCGGGCATCGCGACGTTCATGCTGATGATTCGACCGGCCCGGATCTCGACGACCTGCCGCGAGCGATAGCCGACCGCCGTGTTGATGAAATCCAGCTCGTGCCGGCCGGCAGTCGTGACGATCGGACCATCGGCGCTCGAGCCGAGCACGCGTTCGCCTTCGAGTACCTGCACCTCGACGGGCGCTACGAGGCGGAGTCCGCCGCGGCGCTCACGCGCGCCGGCCAAGGTTGCCGCTGTCGCGACGGACGCGTTCGCGGCGCGATCCGGCACCGTTTCGGCCGGCGTCTGCACGGCGACGACCTCGACAGCCGGCAGCGGCGCTCGAGCCTGCACGCGAACCGTACGCACGTCTGACCCGAGGGTCAGCGTGAGCGGCGTGACGCCAACCTCTTTGCCGTTCACGATCACCGGGTCTCCAGGCGTGATCGATTCGAACACGATCGGTGCGCCGACGGGGGGCGGCGTCGCCGCGCGGGTGAAATACATTCTCGCGAGCACCACGCCTTCGCCGACCGACAGCAACGCAAACACGGCCGCAACCAACCAGCCCAGCCTGCCCGCCGGGCCCGATCGCGCGGCGAGCCCATGGAACGGCGGAGCGTTGGCGTTGCGCGCGCGAAGCTCGGCAAGCACGTCTGTGGCAGCCGTCATGGTGGCTATCTCCGATTTCAACTCTGGTTCGAGCGATTCGCTCGCGGGAAGTTCACGCGGCGCTTCGTACGCGAGCGGTTCGTTGACATGGCGCCGCGCTTTGAACGCGATCGCCTGCGGCCCTCCGTGCACGCGCAGCTCGAAGAGCGCGTCGTGCGCGTCCATCGCGGATCCAAAGACTTCGCCTTTGACCTGCAGCGCGCGCTCCAGCCAGCTTCGCAGCGCGGCGACCAGCGCCGGCGACCGCGGTCCGGCCGAGCGGACGAATTCGTCGAAGAGTCCTTCAACGCGCAGCGGATACTCGGCTGGAATAATGCGCCGTCCGAGGAGCGCCGACAGCACGATCCAGCCAAGCTGAATCACGTCAGTTCGGCGATCGAGGCACGCCGTGCCGCCGTCGTTCTCCGGCGCGAGCAGCCCGAAATCGAGCCACAGGCGGTTCGGCGGCCGTTGCAGGCGATCGAGGGCGGAGCCGAGCACGTGCTCGATAATCATCAGGCGGCCGTCGGGAGTGATGACGATGCGGTCGGGGGTCAGGGCGCCGTGGGAGATGTCGCCCCGCCGCTGCAGGTCTGCCAGCGCGGTCGTGAGATCGCGCACGAGCCACGCGCCAAACGCCGGATGCACGCCGGTGCGGGCGCGCGGACTCCCGAAGATCTCGGCCAGGCGCTTGCCCGCCGTGAAGGTCGAGACGAGCGCCAGCCCGCCGGTGTCCAACTGCTCCACCGCGCGGACCTGCGGAAACGCGGGGTGCCCGAAGTCGCGGAGCTCGGCGACGCGATCGCGCAGCGCGTCCTCGAAACCGCGAACCGCCACGAGCTCGGGCCGGAATCGGAGCAGCTCGAGCGACGTCGTGCCGCTGTTGTCGAACATCAGCAGCCGATCGCCGACGCCATCGGAGACACCCTCGGTGTACCAGCTGGCAAGCGGGCGCTGCGCATCCACGCCGTTCCAGGCGTCCGCGGCCGATGTATTGGGTCGCGTCATTCGGAGCGTAAAAGCGGCGAGTCATTGTGCATGAAACGTCCAGCTAGTACAAGGGCTCAAGATCTTTCACAGCCCGCCCGAAAAGACTGTCAGCAACAACGGGACTAGCTGGAGGATCAAGATGACCAAACTCATCAGCAGCATCGTGGCGATTGTGCTGGCGACGGCGACCCTCGCGACCGCAGCACCGCGTCAGGGCGCGGTGCGCAAGACAGGCACGGCGGCGCGAGCCAAAGCGGTGAAGCCCTCGAAGCCGGCAAACCGAATTGTCCGCAAGAGAGCGGTGCCGGCGAAGTACCGGAGGACGACAACCGCGCCGAGGCCAGCGACGACCGTGCAGCCGAAGCCAGCGACAACCGTTCAAAGGCCAATCGTCCCGGTCCAAACGCTGGCTAACAAGGAAACCATCACGAATGCGAGACACGATGTGATGGCCGAGGAGCAGGAACTCAAACGCCTGAAGCTCAACCTCAAGACCGCTGAGAAAGCCGGAGATCAACGGCGAGTGTCCCGCGATCGCCGTGAGCTGTACCGACTCGAGGCCGACGTGCGCGCCGACAAGGCGGACCTCAAGGACCAGAAGCGGGAGGCCAAAGCCGGGGGCAAGAAGCGCAGCCGCATCCCCTTCTGGGGCTGGTGGCGGCGATCTTAGTGGAATAGCCAGCCGATCGTCACAGCCTGCGCACCGTCCCGGAGCCCGTGTGCGAAGTCGATTCGCAGCACGCGGTCGGTCATCGGGAGCCTGAAGCGCAGGCCGCCCCCGACATCGAGGGTCGAGGCGCTACCTCCTTCCGATCCGGCGCGCCGCGCGACCGCGGCATCCGCGAACGCGGCGACGCCGATTCGAACCGGGCCCGGCCGATCGAGCCATCGCCGCGCTTCGGCGTTCGCGTACGCCAGCGTGCGGCCGAAAGCGGTGCGTGAAGTCGCATCGATGATCCCGTCATCGAGCAGCGGGTGGGCGCGAAGCAGCGGTGTTCGCGCGCGGCCGTCTCCGGCTCCAGGCCACAAGCCGAGCGGCGCCGCATCGCTTACCCGTTCGATCCCTATCGCGGTGGCATAACCCGAAGAATGCGCGACGAAGCGGGCGCCGACGGCGTGAAACGCTGCGCTCTCGCCGAACGGCAGCCAACTCGTGGCGTCGGCGGTCAACGCAACGCGATCCTGGAGCAGCCGTCGTTCGAGCGTCGCCCCAATTGACGCGGCCTTGCGCTGCGAGTCCCACGCGTCCAGCCCCGCGCCGACCGAATAGCGCAGATTCGACGTGAGCCAGTCGCCCAGCGCGAGGCCGCCGCGCATGTGCGACTGCGTGACCAGCGCGGGCGACTCGCCCGTTCCAACGCGAAACGTCTCTTGTTCCCAACTCGCGTCGACCTGCCAGACGCCAGGGAATCCCCCGAGCCGCGGCGCCGCAACCCCAATCGCGACGCGAGGCCGATGCTCCCACCATCGCCAGGACGCGGACCATACGTCGCCCTGACCGCTGAATCCGTGGAACGACACCGTGGCCTCGCGATCGACGGCCGCGAGAATCCCGGCGCCTGCCCACGAGGCGCGGCTTCGAGGCAGGAAGGCGCGTTCGGCGATCGCCGCGTCGATCGTCGCGTATCCGTCCGCTTGCGGGCGCAGCGTGAGACGATCGCTCGCCCGATCCGGCAGCGCGTGCACGCGCCGCTCGGCCAGAGCGAACGCTTCGGGCGTCAGCATCGTGTTGGGCCGGACGCCGATAGCGGCAGCTACGGTCTCGTACCGCGTGTGTTGAAGACCCTCGATCCGCACGCTATCGAGACGCGGTTTGCCGATGCGATTCCACGCGCGCAGCGCGCCGGCGGGGTCGTCGAGCATGAAGAGGCTCGACCCCAACACATCGATCGCGTAGTTGTCGCCGGCGTCGATCACGAGCGCCTGTCGCGCGAGCGCGGCCGCCTCACTCCAGCGGCGCCCGGCAAATCGCACGCCCGCCAGCTCGCGCAGCGGACCCGCGGAAGCCGGACATTCGTCGCGCACGCGGCCCAGAATCGTCTCGGCTTCTCCGAAACCGCGCTGCCGCACGTCTGCGATAGCCGTATCGAGCAGCGCGTCGCAGATGTCCGCGGGACGCGCCTCCGCGATCGGATCCTCGGCTGAGGTCCGGCTGAAGCCGGACCCCACGTACGAGGGGGTGAGGTCGTTCGAGGAGGTCACACCGTCGAGGCGAGCGGAGGCGGGCGCGATCAGCAACGACCAGAACCGCGCCGCTCTCCACCGCCGCTCGAACTCGTCAATCCGAATCACGCGCGACGGACCCCACGAGGGATCGTGGACCGTCACGCCATCGCTACCGACGGCCGTGACGACGACGTAGTGATAACGGCGGGAACGATCGTGGAGCAGCACGATGATCGGCCGGCGATTCTTCAAGTGATCGCCGAGCGCCTCGACGCTGCCGGTGAAGGCCACGGCCTGCCAGCCGCGCGTCCGCACGGCCTCCACCAGCACTCGATCCGCGATCCCGCCCGCCTCGCGATCCACGAGCGGTGCGAATTGCTGGACGTCGGCGTGCGCGTCTCCCCAGTACCGAAAGACCATCGCCACCGCCGCGCCGCCGCAGAGGTCTGGCGTCTGCGGCAGAAACGGCACGTCCGCCGAGAGTGACGCGCTCAGCGCGAGCGCGATCAGGGCCGCCGTCACGCTAATCAACCGCGACGATGATCAGAATGATCAGCAGCAGGATGATGATGAGCGTCGTCGTCGTGATGGTGATCGTGCCGCCGCCAACGAGCTCCTCGTTCACCTGACTCGCCGCGTCGGCCGCGCGCTCGAGTTCGGCGCCGGCCAGCGTCCGTGCCGCGGCTTCGACGCGCGACATATCGACGCCCATGGTTGCGGCGGCCTTGCGAACTTCCGGTCGTGCGAGCGCCTCGGCAATCGACGCGCGGTCGGCGTCCTGTTGAGCCACGTGATCGGCCACCGTTGCTGCGACCTGCGCGGGTGCAACGATGTGCTGCTGATCGGCAAACGCCGGGGACGAAGCGAGCATCAGCAAACTGAGGGAGAGTGCGAGAAGCGAGCGAACTGTCGGCATCGACCAACCTCCTTGGGACGCCATGGCGCCGGGGAGGCGCGCCGGCGCCAGGCTCAACAATAAGCAAGCGCGATACCGTGTGCAACTTGCTGAGCTGGATCACGGTGCGCCCGGTACGAACGTCGCAGGTCCTGCGGGTTGGAGGCTGCTGATGAAACTCATCGGTGTGACCGTCGCGATCGCCACGTGTTGTGCGCTCGGCGCGACCGCGCAGGAAATCAAGACGACCACGAAGGAAAAGTCGAAAATCGAGATCAAGGGTGGGAAGACCGTGGAGGTCCACGGCTGCGTCGATCGCAGCCTCGAGGGCCACTACGTCCTGATGAACGACTCGGGCGACCTGAAATATCTGCTCGTCACCGACGACAACCTGTCGAAGTACGTCGGCCGGCTCGTTGAGGTGAAGGGCACGGCGACCGACAGGGGCGACGCCAAGGTGAAGATCGAGAAAACGGTCGGCACGTCAGGCGAGATCGCCGGGAAGAAGCTCGACGATCACAAGGCGACCACGAAGACCGAGATCGAGGGCGATGTCGCGATGCCGTACCTCGGCGTGAAGTCGATCACGAAGCTGTCCGACGCCTGCAGGTAGAATTCGGAGGTCTGAAGTCAGAAGGACGAAGTCAGAAGTACGACGACTGGATTGCATCACTGGAAGCGCGGCACCTGGCGGATTTCACCTTCCGCGAGGTGGCGCGCGCCCTTCGCGCCCTCTCGTCCACCTATGTCGAACGGCGCCAGAAGCTCGCCGAAGGCGCCGCGCTCGCAACAGCGGGTAAACGCGCGGCCTTCGCGCTGTTCTACGGCCCCCTGCACTATCTCCTGGTCGCGCATGTCGTCGATCGGCTGGCGGGCGCGACGTCGCGTGCGTCGGCGCTGATCGATCTCGGATGCGGAACGGGCGCCTCCGGGGCGGCTTGGGCGACGGGTTTCGATCGGCCGCCGAAGATCGTCGGCGTCGATCGCAACGCCTGGGCGATCGGCGAGGCTGCGGCTACGTACCGAGCGTTTGGGCTGTCCGCGCGCACGCAGCAGGCGGATGTCGCGACGACGCTTCGAACCTCCACACCTCCCACCTCACCAAGCGCGATGCTAGCCGCCTTCACGCTGAACGAGCTGCCCGATGCCTCCCGCGAAGCGCTCCTCCCGCAGTTGCTCGATCGCGCCCGCAGCGGACACCAGCTTCTGATCGTCGAGCCCATAGCCGGCGGGGTCGCGCGCTGGTGGGGTAAATGGCGCCGCGAGTTCGCGCGTGCCGGCGGGCGGTCCGACGAGTGGCGAGTCCGCGCCCCTCTTCCCGCCATCGTCGCCAAACTCGATCGCGCGGCCGGCCTGGATCATCGCGAGCTGACCGGACGTTCCCTATGGATTGACGGAAACGCCGGCCCCTGAGAATCCGACAACGAGCCAATGGAGGCCGGCAGCGCGCGGGTTGGGGGCGTGGCTCCAGTGCCTGGAGCCCCCGCGCGAAGGTGGGCGCCATTCCAGCGCGGTTTTGCGAAAAACGGCGGAAAACGGCCGAAAACGCAGGTGGTATGACGGTTGCTCTATGACGAGCCAAGACCGGTCAAGACCAGACGTCAACCCGTAACCGACAACAACAACCCGCGACGCCAAGCGCGTCGCAACAAGGAGTGAAGACAATGGGCGAATCCCTGACGATGACCCGTGGACAGCTGCATGACCTGTTGGCGCGTTTCGCTGTCGAGAACCCGAAGTACCGTGAGGCCCTGATCAACGACCCGAAGATGGTGCTCGAGAAGCAGCTCGGCTCCAGCCTCGGCAACGTGCAGGTGAAATCCGTGATCGAGACGCCGGACACGATGTACGTCGTGGTCCCCTACGTCCAGAAGGAAGGCGAACTGTCGGATGCGGATCTCGAGAACGTCGCCGGCGGGATGCTGAACAACCTCCTGGCGAAGTGCGAAATCTCGGGCGGGCTGAACCTCCTCTCGAGCAACGTCAACATCGAGTTGGGCTGAGACCCTCGGAGCCGATGGGGTCTGATCCCGGATCAGATCCGGGATCAGATCTCGCGGAAACTGCCACGCGCCGGTATACGGCGCGTGGCTTTTTTGCGTACGCGCCGCGCCAGCCTCGCCAAGGTTAGTATTCGCCTAGTAGTGTCAGACCCGATCATCGCCAACCCGCGCCCGGCCTCCACGGTTGTCGTCATGCGCGACAGCGGCGCAGGGCCGGAGGTGTTCATGGTGCGGCGCCACCAGGACACGGCATTCATGGGCGGCGCGTATGTCTTTCCCGGCGGCCGCGTCGACGCAGCCGACCACGATGGATCCGAGGCGTGGTGCGACGGCCTCGCGCATGCGAAGTCGCAGCTCCCGGGTCTGGACGAGGACGTCGCGGTCGGGTTTCATGTGGCGGCGGCGCGCGAGCTGTTCGAGGAAGCGGGCGTTCTGCTGGCTCGCGATCCCGGCGGGCATTTCGTGTCGCTCACGGGCGACGACGTGCACGCGCGCTTCAAAGCGTATCGCGGCGACGTCCACGGCGGCCGTGCGACCTTGCGCGCCATCGTCGAGCGCGAAGGGTTGCGGCTCGCCCTCGACGCGCTCGTCCTGTTCGCGCATTGGGTGACGCCACCCATCGACACACGTCAATTCGACACGCGGTTCTTCATGGCCCGCGTTCCACCCGATCAGACTCCGGCGCACGACGAGACGGAAACCACCCAGAGCAGCTGGTTGACGCCGTCGGCAGCCATCGAGCAATCGCAGAACGCGCACATCGTCCTGCCGCCGCCGACCTGGACGACGATTCGAGAGCTCGAGCGGTTCTCGAGCGTCGACGAGGCACTCCGCTGGGCGCGTGGACGCAGCGTCGTCGCGCGGATGCCGCAGCTCTCCGTGCAGGATGGAGTACGGCTGCTGGTGATCCCCGGCGATCCGCTGCATCCGGACTCGGCCGTAGGGGAGATGCCGCTCGAGACCCGATTCGAGTTTGTCGATCGTCAATGGCGGGCAGTGAGGCGCGAATGACTCAACTCCGTCGAGTGCTCGGCTTCCGCGACCTGTTGCTCTTCTATCTCGTCACAAGTTTCAGCCTGCGCTGGATTGCGACGGCCGCTGCCGCGGGCCCGAGCGCGCTGGTGATCTGGGTCATCGCGGCGCTCGGCTTCTTCGTGCCGCTCGTGTTCACGGTGCTCGAGCTGTCGACGCGGTATCCCGAGGAAGGCGGCATCTACGTCTGGAGCAAGCGGGCGTTCGGGCCGTTCGCCGCGTTCATCAGCGGATGGACGTATTGGGGCTCGAACCTGCCGTACTTCCCTGGCCTGCTCTACTTCGCCGCCGGCAACGCCCTGTTCATCGGCGGGCCGGAGTGGCAGTCGCTCTCGTCGAACAGCACGTACTTCATCGCGGTCGCAATGACCGGGCTGCTGATCGCGGTCACGCTCAACGTCGTTGGCCTCGACGTCGGGAAATGGCTGAACAACGTCGGTGCCATCGCCGCCTGGATTCCCGTGATGCTGCTGATCGCGCTGGGCATGATCGCCTGGAGCCGGTTCGGGACGGCCACCCCAATGGAGGCCAGCGCGTTCGTGCCGAGCACGAGCTTGAAGGACGTGATCTTCTGGTCGACGATCGCGTTTGCGTTCGGCGGCGTCGAGAGCGGCTCGATCATGGGCGAGGAGATCCGGGAGCCGCGACGAACAGTCCCGCGCGCAATCCTGGCGGCTGGCGCCATCACGACCGTGCTCTACATCCTGGCGACATGGTGCGTCCTGCTGGCGCTGCCTCGGGATCAGGCGTCCGGGCTGCAGGGCTTCATGCAGGCGATACAGGCGATCACGAGCAAGATGGAAGTGGCCTGGCTGGCGCCCGCGATGGCGGCGCTGATCACGCTGAGCTCGCTGGGAGGCGTCGGCGGCTGGTTCGCGGCAACCGCGCGCTTGCCGTTCGTCGCCGGCCTCGATCGGTTTCTGCCGCCGGCGTTCGGCCGGATCCATCCGCGCTGGCACACGCCGTACGTGGCGCTGCTCGTCCAGGCGGGGATTGCCACGCTGTTCATCTTTCTCGGCCAGGCCGGCACGAACGTCCGCGGCGCGTACGATGCGCTCGTGAGCATGGGCATCATCGCCTATTTCATTCCGTTCCTGTTCATGTTCGCCGCGATGATCGTGCTGCAGCGCGAACCGGCGGGTCCGGAGGTGATGCGCGTGCCCGGAGGCAAGCCTGCTGCCGTGGCCCTCGCGTCGCTCGGATTCATCATCACCGCGATCTCGATCGTGCTGGCCTGCATTCCGCCGGCCGAGGAGCCGAACAAGATGCTGTCCGTCGTGAAAGTCGTGGGATCGTCGCTGACGCTCGTGGCGATTGGCATGGTCGTCTACGCGTCGGGCCGCCGCCGCGCGGCCGCCGCCGCGATGGTCGTGTTCGCATTCGCCGGTGGATCGACGTCTGCGTTTGCCGCGCCGGCGACGATGCGCGTGGACTACTACCACACCGGCAACGCGACGGAAGAGCGCTTCAGCCTCGATCGCATCGTCGATCGAGCCGCTGCCGTGGCCGGGCAATCCCGCGCAGGCCGATCGACGACACCAACCGCGGCAAGTACCTCTTCGAGGTGCAGGACGCGGCCAGCGGCCGCGTCGCTCTTCTCGCGCGGGTTCAGCTCGATCTACGGCGAGTGGGAAACGACCGGCGAAGCCAAGGAGATGAACCGCACGTTCTCGGAGTCGCTGCGGTTCCCTGCGCCCGACGACGCCGGTGCGGATCGTCGTCAAGAAGCGCGACGCGCAGGAACGTGTTTCGCGACGTCTGGACGTTCAACGCTCGATCCCACGGACAAGTTCATCGCTCGAGGGCTGCCGGCGCCGCCGGCAGGAGCGCTGCATCAAGCTGCACGACAGCGGCGATCCGGCGACGAAGCTCGATCTGCTGATTCTCGGCGACGGCTACACCGCGCGCCGAGCGCGGCAAGTTCGAGCGCGACGCGCGGCGCCTGGTCGACGCGCTGTTTGCGACGTCGCCGTTCAAGGAGCGGCAGCGCGACATCAACGTCTGGGGACTCTGTGCCGCCGGCGGCGCAGTCCGGCATCTCGCGGCCGTCACAGCAGCATCTACCGGCGGTCGCCGGTCGGCACGACCTACGACGCGTTCGACTCCGAGCGCTACGTCCTGACGTTCGAGAACAAGGCGTTTCGCGACATCGCGGCCAACGCGCCGTACGACGTCGTCGAGATTCTGGTGAACAGCGCGACCTACGGCGGCGGCGGCATCTTCGGCCTGTACAGCACCGTCGCCGCCGACAGCGCGTGGGCGCCGTACCTCTTCGTGCACGAGTTCGGCCATCACATCGCCGGCCTCGCCGACGAGTACTACACGTCGGACGTCGCGTATCTGCCGGCCGACGGATCGCGTCGAGCCGTGGGAGCCGAACGCGACGGCGCTGCTCGATCCGGCGACGCTGAAGTGGAAGGATCTCGTCGACGCCGGGCACGCCGCTGCCGACGCCGTGGCCGAAGGACGGAGTTCGAGGCGTACACGCAAGGACGATCCAGGAGCGGCGCCGGGCGATTCGCGCGGCGAACCGGCCGGAGGCCGAGATGGACGCGCTCTTCCGCGAGGAGCAGCAGCACGACACGGCGCTGCTCGGACGACGGTCCGCACGCGGACAAGGTCGGCGCGTTCGAAGGCGCGAACTACGAGGCGCGCGGCTACTACCGGCCGCAGGCCGACTGCATCATGTTCACGCGCGACAACGTCCCGTTCTGCGCCGTCTGCCGCCGCGCCATCGACGTCATTCTGGATCTGTACTCGCGCTAGCCTTCATTCGCGCCTTTTCGGTCGAACTACTACTGGCCCTCGTGAACGTTCCGGCGCCAAGCTCAGGCTCATGAGTTTCCTATTGGCGTCGATCCTCTGGGCTGTCCTGGATGCGCCGGCCGGGCATACCGTTGCCGGCGTCGTGCACGACCCGCATGGCGCGTCCGTGAGCGGCGCCGAAGTGCAGGTGCTCGCAGCACAGCAGCGCGTCGCCGCCGCCACCAAGACCGACGACAGCGGACGGTTCAGCGTGTCGGTCCCTGAAGCCGGGTCGTATGCGATTGTGATCCGGGCGACGGGCTTCGCTGACGTTCAAGACACGTTGACCGTGCCCACGGAGCGTCAACTCGAGTTCACCGTCGGCATGCCGGTCCTCCGCGAAGAAGTGAGCGTCACTGCCGTCATCGATCGCGCCGAGGAGCGCACGCGTCTGGCGCAGCCGGTGAACATCATCGACGCGGACGAGATTCAGATGCGCGCGAAGTCGGCCGTGGTGCAGGTCGCGGCGGAGGAAGTCGGGCTTCACGTCCAGCGCACGAGCCCGGTGATGAGCGGCATCTTCGTGCGCGGTCTGACGGGGAACAAGGTCAACGTGTTCGTCGACGGCGTGCGGTATTCGACGGCGGCACAGCGCGGCGGCGTCAACACGTTTCTGAACCTGATCGATCCGGCGCTCCTGCAGTCCATCGAAGTGCTGCGCGGCACGTCGAGCGCGCAGTACGGCAGCGACGCGCTCGGCGGCAGCCTGCAGTTCCTGTCGCGGGTCCCGTCGATCGGCGTGACGAACGGGCCGGCGCGTCGGCGGCGCTGTTCTCCGCCGGGGCCAACACGGCCGACGAGAGCTTCGGGTCGAACTGCACCGGATCGTACGCGGGCACGCGCGTCGGGCGTCTTCGCGCGGCGCGGCGCGCCGCAAGATCGGCGACCTCCGCGCCGGCGAGCGGGATCGATTCGCACGCGGCCGTCACGCGGTTCCTCGGCGTCCGTTCCGATCGGCTGATGGACGCGCGCCTGCCGGACACCGGGTTCGATCAGTACGGCGATCCAGTCGACGCGTGAACTGGCTGCCCAGCGCCAACAACCACGTCGTCGCGTCGTACCGGCGCGGCCGGCAGAACGACGGCAAACGCTACGATCAGCTGCTCGGCGGCGACGGCAACCTCATCGCCGATGTCCGCGATCTCACGCTCGATCTGTTCTTTGCGCGCTACGAACGGCTGCGCGCCGGATGGTTCGATCGACGTCTCGCGTCACCGGTTCGGTGAACAGCGCAGCACGAAGAGCGCGTCAATCAGGGCGGCAACGGCAACCCGCGGGCAGCGATCAACAGCGAGCCGGAGCGGACGACGGTCTTCGGCCTGCAGGCGATCGCGCGCAAGCAGGTGTCGCCGCGCGTCGTCGCTCGCCGTCGGCGGCGATTTCTATCCCGAGCACATGACCGCGCCGTCGACGACCGTGAATCCCGTGACGGGCGTCGTCGACCGTGCGCCGCGGCCGGGTGCCGGACGGCGCGACCTTCCGCGCCGGCGGCGTGTTCGGTCAGGTCGAGTTCGACGCCGTGCCCGTCGAAGGTGCAGCCTCGTCGTCAACGCGCGCCTGAACAGCGCGTCCTATCACGCGCAGCGCGTCGGACAGCCCGCTCGTCAACGGCCAGCCGCTCTGGCCCGACGACGAGCTTGAGCGCGACGGGCGTCGCGTTTCGGGCGGGGGTCATCATCAACGCGTCGGAAGCGCGTGACGGTCACCGCGAACGTGAGCCGCGGCTACCGCGCGCCGCACATCACCGACCTCGGCACGCTCGGCTTGACCGGAGCGGGATTCGAGGTGGCGGCGCCCGACGTCGCCGGGCTCGGCGCACGGTCGGCTCGACTGCCGACGCGACGGCGATCGTCGCTCGGCGACTCCGGTCGAACAGGTGAGCCCGGAGACGAGCCTCAACTACGAAGGCGGCCATGCACTTCCGCCGCCCGACGCGTGCGATCGAGCCTGTCGCTGTTCGTCAACGAGATTCACGACAACATCGTGAAGCAGTCGCTGATTCTGCCCGCGGGCGCGGTCGGCAAGACGCTCGGCGGCACGCCGATTACGGCACAGAACGCCAACGGCGTCGTGTTCGTCGCCGCCGCGACGAACCCGTGCTCGTGCGCGCGAACTTCGACAACGCGCGCATCATCGGCGTGGAGCACACGTTCGACTGGCGGCCGACGCCGCGATGGGCGGCGGGCACGATCTTCACCTACCTGCGCGCGAAGGACACGCGCACCGGTCTGGCGCCGAACATCGAGGGCGGCACGCCGGCACCTGAAGCGTACGTGCACGCTGAACTACACCGCGGCCGACGGGCCGCTGGTGGGCCGGCACCTACATCCACGTGGCCGGTGCGCAAGACTCGCCTGTCGACCCTCGACCTCGACGATCGCCGCACCGGCGCCGGCCGGTCGCGCACGACCATCCGCAACTTCTTCATCAACGGCGCGACCGCGCGCGGCTGGGTTGGACCCGGCGGCGACGGCGCGATCGGAACTGCCGACGATGTCCTGACGCTGACCGGCGAAACGGTGACGCAGATCCAGGACCGCGTCCTGGGCGTCGGCGTCAATTCCGCGCCGATGCTGCGCGAGGTCGAAGGCTTCTTTACGCTCGGCTTACGCGGCGGCCTTCGACTCGGGCAGCACGAGATCATCGTCGATCTGGAGAACCTGACCGACGAGAACTACCGCGGCATCAGCTGGGGCATCGACGCCGCCGGGCGCGGCGTTTCGGTCCGCTACGTCGCCAGGTTCTGAGCCCCCCACCGGCTTGACGCCGGCTCCGCGCTTCGATCAGACTAGCCGTCCCACTCAACGAACGAGGCGCATCATGCAGGACGATTTCGACAACGACTTGGGCATGCCGGATGACGAGCCGGCGGGCGAACCGGTGATCGCTGACGCGGAGATGCCGGAAGAGGCCATCGGCGGGGGCATGGAAGACGAGGGCGGCGCGGACGGCGCGGAGGAGAGCGACGAAGGCAGCGGGGACGAGGGCGGCGCCCGGCGCTCCGGCGGCGCGCGCGCGCGCAAATCCGGCGGTGCCCGCAAGTCGTCGGGCCGTGCACGCGCGGCGAGCGCCAAGAAAAAGGCGCCGGCCAAGAAAGCCAAACCCGCCCGGAAGGCCGCGAAGAAAACCGCGAAAAAGGCCGCGAAAAAGGCCGCGAAGAAAGCCCCGAAGAAAAGCGCGAAGAAGGCCTCGAAAAAAGCAGCCCGCGGCAAGAAGGCCGCCGGCCGGAAGGCCAAGAAGGGTGGCCGTCGCCGCTAGTCGCCCGGCGCTTTCTGCTGGAGTCCACACAGGGACGGCCACGGCCGTCCCTTTTTCCACCAACTGAGTGCCGGTGATCGCTCGGATCGCTCTGTCAGTGTTGCTGTGGGCGAGTCTCGTCTCGCCGCAGCCGGGCCACGTTCGCGATCTCACGATCCTCCACCTCAACGATCTCCACGCGCGCCTGACGCCCAACGCCGACGGTCTCGGCGGCTTCGCGCACGTGGCGACGCTGCTCCAGCGCGAGCGCGCCGCGGCGCCCGCGTCGATCACGCTTCACGCCGGCGATCTCGTGCAGGGGACGCCGGTGAGTACGATGTTCGAAGGCGTGCCCGTGTACGCCGTCGCCAACCTGCTGGGCATCGACGTCAACACCCTCGGCAATCACGAGTTCGACTACGGCTGGCGGAAGATCGGTGAGTACCTGAAGGTCTCTGTGACCGAGACGGTAAACGCCAACGTCGTCGACGCCCGGGGCGGGCGCATGCTCGAAAAGGCGTACGTCGTGCGGGACGTCGGCGGCGTCCGCCTGGCCATCGTCGGGGCGCTGCTCGAAAACCTTCCCGTCCGTGCGACCGAGATGGGGCCCTGGCACGTGGCGCCGGTTGTCGAGAGCCTGCGCCCGGTGGTTGCCGAGGCCAGGCAACGCGCCGATCTCGTTGTCGTCCTCGGACACATCCGAATTCGCGAGGCGGAGGCGGTGCTGGAGCAGCTGCCCGATGTCGCGATCGTCGTGTTCGGACACCCGCACGACGGCCTGGACAAGGAACTGGAGCGCGACGGGCGTCTGGGCGTACAGGCGAGCGGCTACGGACGCGACGTCGGCCGTCTGCGACTCAAGTACGACACCGAGAACCGCCGAATCGTGTGGCACGAGTGGACGCGGCTCCCTGTGGATTCGCGACGTATTCCGGCCGACCCGGCAGTCGATCGCGAAGTTCAAGCATGGGAATCGAAGGTCGCGGCGGTCGTCGACGTGCCGATCGGCCGATCGACGCAGTTGATCGACCGCGCCGCCGGCCGCGTGATCATGCAGCAGGCGTTGCTCGATCGCTTCAAGGCGGACGCTGCGTTCATCGAAGGCGGCAGCGTGCGCGACGACATCCCCGAAGGCGCGCTGCTGGCGCGCCACATCTGGAACATGTCGCCGTTCCAGGATCCGGCCGTCACCGTCACGCTGTCCGGCCGGGAGCTCGCCGAGTTGTTTCCGAACAATGCCCAACCGCTGCTTGCGGGAGGGGCCACGACGATCGACGCGGCGAAAACGTATCGGCTCTCCACGTCGCGCTACACGGCGCTCGGATGGATCGAGCTCCAGGGCAAGGCGTTTCCCATGACCAACGAAGGCGTCACCGTGCGCGACATCGTCATCGACTGGATCAAGCAGCGCAAGGTCATCCCCTGAAGGGTGTCTAACACCGGATCGGTGTCGTACGTGGGGTCCGCCTTCAGGCGGACCTACAGCGAGCGCGATCGTCAGTGCAGGTCCGGCTAAAGCCGGACCCCACGTACGACGATGTGCGGCTCTCGGAGCGCTAAAGAGAAATGGAAACGCTAGGTGGCGACCGGTCAGTCTGGGAATCCAGGTGCCAGCAGCCGAGTCATCGCGGTCGGGTTGCGGATCTCCTGCGACGCCATCCACTCGTCCGCTTCGCGCCAGAGCGATCGTCCGCGGTCGGCGCTTCGATCTCGAGCTGACGCGGACAATCTCGGGTGTGGAGCCACCGCCGGAGCCCGGGTTCGACGTGGACGTGTCCGCGGTGGTGCATCCCGGCGATTTGCAGCCGACCATCAGCCGCAGCCAGGCCCTGGCGCTGTCAGGAGCTCAGGAAATCTGTGCGACGACTGTCAGAGTGAACTGGACGGAATGGTCGGCCGATGTCTGTTCGTCGCCCGCCGAGACGGGTGTGCCGGCGATGCGTTTCGCTCTCAGGGCGGGATTCAGAGACCCGCTGCCTGAGTTCGCGACGATCTTGTGGCGATACGACCACGCGCTCTGGACGGGCTCCTGCTTCGTGCGGGCGGGAGAGTGGGCCCGCACGGAAGCGGCCAATTACGGCTCATTTTCCCGCGTCGTGTTCATTCGGGTGGGCCGGTGAGAGGCGGACGCTGCAAGAAATCCCGTCGTCTCCGTTCCAAGGTCATGCGCACCATCATCCGTGTCGCGGTTTTCTGTGGCGTGGCTGTCGCCGCATCGGCGCGCACGGCCTCCGCTTGTTCCTGCGCCCAGCGTCCGGTGTCGGTGACGTTCTGGGAGGCGGACCGTGTGTTTACCGGGCGTGCCGAGGTCACCGCTCTTGGACCTGGAGCGCAGCGGGCGCGATTTCGAGTCGAGGAGTCCTTTCGCGGACCCGCCAGCAGCGTCGTCGAGATCGTGGGGCGGGGCATCGGCGGGAGCTGTGCCTATGCGTTCGTGCACGGCACCCGGTACCTCGTGTTCGCGCGGCGCGCGCGTGACGGCACGTGGAGCGCGATGTTCTGCGATCCGACGGCTCCGCTGGATCAGGCGGCTGAGGGTCTTGCCTATGCGCGTGATGCAGCGAAGAAACGCCCGCCGAAGTAATCAGTATGATTAACCCTTCATGCGTCCGATCCTTCGTCTGGCGCTGCTGCTGATCGCAACATTTCTGCTCTTTGCCGTCTACACGCCAGCTCAACAACAGCGGGGCGCGCATCGTACGCCGCGCCTATGGACCGACGAAGCGCTCAAGGGATGGGCGCTGCCGGTCAGCGGCGTCAACGCCACACCGAATTTCTATTCCGAAGCGGAGTACTACGCTGCACCCGTCGGTGACGAGCTCCGCACCTATCCGGTCTACGTCAAGGACAAGGAACCGCCGGGATATCGCGAGCGCCTGGTCGCGGGTGGCCCTCAACCGCTGATCGAAATCGGCCGGAGCCGCACCGACGCGGAGTGGGCCGCGCTCGGCCGGGACATCTTCGAGGGATTCGATCTCGAGGAAAACCGCACCGACGATCCGCGCGTGTTCGCATGGCTCGACGATCCCGCCAAGGCCGCGGCGGAGAAGGCGCTCGTTTCCGCGGACGGCGTGATCGTGTCGCTCAGATGGATCGTCGATCGCGATCGCAAGCTGAAGCTCACGCTGGGCGAATGCGGCGCGTGCCACACACGCGTGCTGAGAGATGGCACGTCGATCACTGGCGCCCAAGGCAACCTGAATTTTGACCTGTCAATTTTTCCGATCGTGTTCGAGCACGCCGACCAGGTGCGCAAGGCCGAAGGCCGGCTCCTGCCGAAGAACGAGGAGCTCTATCGCGAGTGGGGCGTGCCCTGGCGGCCCGACGATGTGAACGTCCGCCTCAAGACGATGTCCGAAAGCGAGATCGGCGAATTGCTCACGACGAGCACGGCCACTCCCGGAACGTTTCCTCGTGTGCATGGAAGCCCGTGGTTCACCAATCGCATGCCCGACCTGACTGGCGTCAAGGACTGGCGTTATCTGGACGCGACGGCGACGCACAGAAACCGGAGCGCCGAAGACATCGCGCGGTACGCCATTCTCGTCACCGACGCCGATGACGGATCGGTCGGCCTGCACAAGTTCATGTCCGAGGAGGCGCGCAGGATCCCGCGCCGGCACAGCGACGATGCGATGTACGCGATTGGCAGGTACGTCTATTCGCTCGAGCCGCCGGCGAACCCGAACAAACCCGACGCGCACAGCGCGCGCGGCGAGCAGGTGTTCAAACGCTCGGGATGCGGCTCATGCCATACGCCGCCGCTCTACACGAACAACAAGCTGGTGCCGGTCGAGGGGTTTTCGCGACTCGACCATCCGCAGTCGCCGCCCGCGTCCGATGTGATGACCGGTGCTCGTATCGGACTGGATTCAGGTCTCGCCCTTCGTACGCGCAAAGGCACCGGCTACTACAAGGTGCCGTCGCTGCGTGGCCTGTGGTATCGCGACACGCTCGAGCATTCGGGGTCGATGCAATCGCTCGAGGAGTGGTTCGATCCAGCGCGATTGTCCGCGGATTACCGCCCGAAGGGATTCAATCCGCCCGGCGTGAAGACGCGTCCCGTGCCGGGCCACCAGTTCGGTCTGAAGCTGCCAGCCGAAGAGAAGCGTGCGCTCATCGCCTTTCTCAGAACACTCTAAGGGCAGGCCCTAAGTCCCGCTCACTGACACTTCACCTCGACGCGCCGGTTGAGCGATCGTCCGCTCTCGTCGGCGTTCGTCGCGATCGGACGCCGCTCGCCGACCCCCGCCGCGGTCAACCGCTGCGGCGTTGAGCCGCGCCGGACGAGATCGATGAGGACCGCTCGCGCGCGGCGCTCCGAGAGGATGTTGTTGTGGACCTCGGTGCCATCGCTCGACGTGTGGCCTTCGATCACGACCTTCGCGCTCGGGTCTTTCTGCAGTCCCGCGTGCAGCTCGGCGAGCACGGCGGCGGACTCCGGACGGATCTCGGCGGAGTCGACCCCGAACGTGATGCTGTGGATGATCGAGCCGCAGCCGAGAGCCGGCGGCGCGGGGTCGCCGCAGTCGACGCTGCCTGCCCCCGCCGTCGCGAGCGTGTACAGACGAAACGGACCGCGGTTCGTCGACCGGACGCCTATCAATCCGCCATCGGCGGCCACGCTGAGGATGAACGCGCTGGGCGTTTTGTCGCTGCGATTGAGGCCCGTCGCGCGGAGGATGTTGCCGCTGACCGTACCGCTCAAATCGCCGGACGAGTCGTAGCATCCCGAGACTACCGGACCGCGCTGCGCCAGCTGCATCCGATTGGCCTGCGTTCGCCACACACCGCTGAAGTTCGTGGCCATCTGCGGCGTCTCCTGCGTGCCGTTGCCGATGATCTCGCTGAACTCGAACGACGAGGCTGGGCGCATGACGTTGATGCCGCCGACGAGTCGCAGCTTGATCCAGCGGACAGGACGCTTCACGGCGACCGGCAGTTCGGTCACCATTCCTCGGGCGCGATGCGTTTGCAGAGTGGCCGACGCGAGCAGGACGTAGCCGTCGGTCGCGCTCGACGCGGACCCATGCACTTCGACCAGCCGCGTGAACGTCGCGGTCGGGCTCGGCGTTTCGACGATGTTCGGCACCGCGAAGCGGTCGAACGTGGTCGCCGCCGGCAACTGGTAGACGACTTCCGTGTCCGTCTCCGCAGGCGCGCGATCGGCGACCGTGAACGCGGTGGGATCGCCGTCGGTCATGCGAACCGCCGCTTCGAAGTCGGCGCCGAGTTTCGCGCCGGCGCCGCCGATGGCGATCGGCACGGCGCCCTGGCCAAATGTCAGATAGTCGATGCGCTGGGGAGCGTCCGCACCGGCCGTCCCGCGCCCGGCTTGCGCAGACGGCGTTCGGGCCGCCATGGCGACGAGCACTGCCACGGCTAGGAACAGCGAGATTGTCCTGAATCTGATCATGGGAATCTGAAGGAGTATTATCCACGCTATGGATCCAAAAAACGTTCTCCGCGCGGTTCGTACGGGCGCCCTGGTCGCACTAGCCGGCGCGCTCGCCCTGACGGTCGCCGCCGCTCAGGCGCAGCGGCCCGCCCTCTCGAACATGCCCGACACGCCGTTCAAGCTGGCGACCTTCGAGGCGCAGGGTCGCGTGCGCATCGGCCTCACCAGCGGCGCGCGCCTGGTGGATATCCAGGCCGCCAACACCTATGTTGCCCAGAAAGCCGGTCTGCCGGCCATGACGATGCCGGGCGACATGCTCAAGCTGATCGAAGAGTACGCGCGCGTCTCGCCGCGGCTGTATCAGATCGCGAACTATCTCAAAACCGACAAGGTCGAGTCGCTGGCGTTCGCTTACGACGTCGAGAAAGTCGCGTTCAAGCCACCCATCATCTATCCGTCCAACTTCCTGAACATTGCCGCCAACTACAGGGCGCACGCGGAAGGGATGGGTGGCGGCCCGGCGCCGCGCGGCGGAGGTGCAGGGCAGGCCGCCGCTCCACCGGCCGGCGGCGGACGCGCGGGCTTCAATGCATCGGTGATCTCGCAAATCATGCCCGACCGCGACGGTCCAATCGTGTTCGCGAAATCGCCGCGGTCGTGCATCATCGCGACGAACGAACCCTTCTACATCCCGGAAGGCAATCAGCGCATCGACTGGGAAGGCGAGCTCGGCATCGTCATCGGCAAGCCGGCGTTTCTCGTGCCGAGAGAGCGCGCGCACGATTACGTGTTCGGGTACAGCATCGTGTACGACGTCAGCGATCGCGGCGGACGGCAGCGCCGCGTGGTGACGATGTTCCCGGGCGCCAACTGGTTCGACGGGAAGAGCATCGATCGTGGAGGCCCGTTCGGCCCGTTCATCGTGCCGAAGGAGTTCATCAAGGCCGACAATCTCCGCCTGGTGACAAAGGTCAACGGCGTGGTGAAACAGGACGCGAGCACGAAGGACATGATCTGGGGCGAGGCGCACCAGATTGCGTACATCTCGCAGAACATGACGCTCTTCCCGGGCGATCTGATCGCGACCGGGACGCCCGAAGGCACCGGCGCGGAGCGGAACGAGTTCCTCAAGCCGGGAGATGTCGTGACGATCGAGATCGAGGGGATCGGGACGCTCACGACGCCGATGAAGGCGTTCTCGGAACGACCAGCCGGCCGCGCGAGTCAATAGCGGCACCGAGCCCGCAGAGGTTCCGGAGTTCAGGGTTCAACACGGAGGCACGAAGCAACGGAGGAAGAACGGAGAAGACAGCGTGACGTGGGTTCGACAGGCGTCGCGAAGCGACGCTGCGCGGACGGATCGGATCGTGAAAATGAACACCAGGCCATTCAGTGGTGCTCATTTTCACGATCCGATCCGTCCGCGCCAGTCGGCCGGCTTCGCCGGCCGACCTGTCGAACCGTCTTCTCTGCGCGTCTCCGTTTCTCCGTCTCTCCGTGTTGTTTCCGTGGGCTCCGTCAGCTCCGTTTCGTGGCGAGTGGAGCGGGGAAACGAAAGACCGCTAGAAGGCGGAGTGCGGCGCCACGCGGCGACCGTTGATTTCCAGATAGGTGTACGTCATCCGCAGCGTGGCCGCGCCGAGCGGCCGCAGCTGCGCCTGCGATTCGAGCGCGACGGGGACGATCGCGCCGCAGATCCGATCGTAGTGCCGCACGATGTCGACGTGCTTCAGCCAGAACGACGGGCTCTTGGCCAGCCGGCCCTGGAGACGAACCAGGCCGCCGTCCATCGGCCGCAGGAACATCCTGCCGGCGATCAGAACGCGCTCTTTGCGGCGCGGCGTGAGCAGCACGCTTGCCAGCCCTTCTGCATCGACGCCATCTGACGTGAAGGTGTAGTTCGCGGGCGCGAGCGAGGAGCGCCGGGTTTCACCCTGCTCGATCACCTCGCGTTCGCCGTCGAGCACCGCCCGCAGCACTCTCGATCGAATGAAGCTCGACCCGCCCTCGCTCGTGATTTCGTATCGGAACCCGACGCCCGGCGCGTATGAGGTAACGGCCCGCATCCACCCGTGGCGGCCGCCGGTTTCGGCCTCGAGCCGCCGTTCAGCCCGATACGCGGGCTGCGAATCGTCCTGCTCGAGAAATTGACGGATTGACTCGTCGGCCGTGTCGCGCGCCGTCGCAAGAATGATCGGTGTGGCCGCCATCGTCAGCAGCAGGATTGCGAAGCAGCGTGCGGGTCGGGCCGTCCGTTCCACTGCCGTGCCGACTATGCAGCAACGGTGCCGGGTCGGGACGCGGCGCTACTCGCCGAGTAGATGGCCGACAGGCTGCAGCGACTCGACGTGATCGCAGATGACTTTGACGACCATCATCAGCGGCACCGCGAGCAGCATGCCCCAGATGCCCCAGACCCCAGACCCAGCTCCAGAAGAGCAGGCCCGCGAAGACGGCGACATGGTTCATCGAGGCCGCGCGGTCGATCAACCACGGGGTCAGCAGCGAGCCTTCCAATGTTGTGATCAGCAGCGCAATTCCGGCGACGGCCGCGCTCATGCTTCATTGCTGAGCAAGGGGCCATACCCGGACGTACCGATCAGCTGGAGTTTCAGCCGTTGATGCGATTACGCGAGGATGTCGTGAATCACGTTGCCCGACACGTCGGTCAGCCGGAAGTCGCGGCCGCTGTAGCGGTAGGTCAGCTTGGTGTGATCGATGCCGAGCAGGTGCAGGATGGTGGCGTGCAGGTCGTGCACGTGCACCGGCTTGTCGACCGCCTTGAAGCCGAAGTCGTCGGTGGCGCCGTAGATCGTGCCGCCCTTGACGCCGCCGCCGGCGAGCCACATCGTGAAGCCGAACGGATTGTGATCGCGGCCGTTCTGCGACCTGCCGGCGCCGCCGCCGACTTCCATCACCGGCGTGCGGCCGAACTCCGATCCGCAGACGACCAGCGTGTCCTTGAACAGGCCGCGTGACTTCAGATCCTTGATCACCGCGGCGAACGGCTGATCGGAATCCTTCGCGTTCTTGCGGTGCGCCTGGATGTCGGCGTGCGCGTCCCACGGATCGCCCTTCGCGTAGTAGACCTGCACCATGCGCACGCCGCGCTCGACGAGGCGCACCGCCATCAGGCAGCCGCGCGCCGTGCTGCCCGGGCCGTAGAGCTTCGAGCGTCGCCTCGCTCTCCTTGCGGATGTCGAACACGTCCGGCGCCTCGGTCTGCATCCGGTAGGCGACTTCCATCGACTGAGATCGCCGCCTCGAGCTGCGGATCGTGCGACCGGCTCGCGCTCCATCTGCATGCGGTTGAGCGACTCGAGCAGATCGAGCTCGCGCCGCTGCTCGGTGAGCGTGAACTTCTCGTTGTGGATGTAGGAGATCAGCTTCTTCGGATCGAAGTCCTTGCCGATGAGCGCGCCTTCGGTCTGCTTTCTCCGACCTTGTCGGCGATGAACGTGCCCTGGTGCACGGCCGGCAGGAACGCGCTGTTCCACAGCGGCGGCCCGACCGTCGTCGGCACGTCGGGGCAGAGCACGACGTAGCCGGGCAGGTTCTTGTTGTCGGTGCCGAGGCCGTAGGTGAGCCACGAGCCGAGCGACGGCCGGCCGACCTGGGTGTGGCCGGTGTTCATCATCAGCATCGACGGCTCGTGGTTCGGGATGTCGGTGTACATCGAGCGGATGCAGCAGATGTCGTCCGCGCACTCGCCGACGTTCGGGAACAGCTCGCTGACCTCCATGCCCGCACTTGCCGTACTTCTTGAACGCGAACGGCGAGCGCATCAGCGCGCCGGTCTTGCGCTCGGTCGCGATCGAGCCGCCGGGCAGCGGCTGGCCGTGATACTTGTCGAGCATCGGCTTCGGATCGAAGCTGTCGACCTGCGACAGGCCGCCGTTCATGAACAGGAAGATGACGCGCTTGGCGCGCGCGGGATGATCGAGCTTGCGCGGATCGACGCCGCCGTCCTGCGCGAGCGCCGGCCGCGCGGACGATCGACTCGCCGACCAGGCTGGCGAACGCCAGCATGCCGAAGCCGTTGCCGATGCGGCAGAGCGCGTCGCGGCGCGTGATCGGATTGCCGTGATTTGTGTGGCGCCATCTGTCAATTCACGAACAGGAATTCGTTCGAGCTCAGCAGAATCTTGACGTAGCGGCCCCACGGCGTCGACGGGCAGCAGCTTCTTCTCGTCGTCTTCTTCGCGGCGCCGGGGATGACGCCGGCCATCATCCCGTCGCCGCCTTCGGGTTCGTCCGGCTTGCCGTCTTCGCCGATCGTCGGACGCGTCTTTCTTCGGATCGTCTTTGGCTGTGCCTTCTTCGTCGGTCGCCTTCTGTCGTCCTTCGCGGCTTTCCGCTCCTCGTAGTCCTTCAGCGGCTCGCTCGCGAGGAACGTCGAGGCCGGCGCTCGATCTCCGGCATCGGTCGGCGGCGCGCCCGAAGATCAGGCGATACGCCTTCTGGATCCGCGCGCGGTTGTCGGCTTCGCCGGCCACGCGCCGCGCGAGCAGCTCGCCCTGCTGCTGCATGAAGTCGCTGTTCATGAAGAACAGCCGCTGCAGCGGCACGTTGGTCGTGAAGCGCTTCTCGGCCGAGAGGTTCGGGCTCGGGAAGTCGAACAGCTGCAGGTAGTCGTCGAGCTTGTAGCGGCTGACCTTGCCGTAGACCGTGCGGCGGTCGAACGAGCGGCGTCAGCGGCGTCGACGGTCCGCCCATCTTCGTGTCGAGCGCGCCGGAGACGAACAGCAGCGAGTCGCGGATCTGCTCGGCCGTCATGCGATGCCGGTCGGCGCGCCAGTAGAGCCGGTTGCCGGAGTCCTTGTCGAAGTTCGCGGCCTGATCGTGATCGGTGCTCAACTGGTAGACGGCGCTCAGCATGATCTCGCGGTGCAGCTTCTTGATCGACAGCCCGCTCGTCGACGAAGCGACTGCGCCAGGTACTCGAGCAGCTCCGGATTGGTCGGCCGCTCGCCCGTCGACGCCGAAGTTGCTCGGCGTGTCGACGAGGCCGGTGCCGAAGTGCCCCTTCCAGATGCGGTTGACGATGACGCGCATCGCGATCGGCTGCTGGAGGATCGCGTCGGCGAGCTCGAGGCGGCCGCTGCCCTTCGTGAACGGCGCCGGCTCGCCGTCGGCTCAGGATCGACAGGAAATGCCGCGGCACCTCGTCGCCGAGGTTGTACGGGCTGCCGCGCAGGCTGACCTGCAGGTTGACCGGCTTCTCGACGTCGGCGACGCCGTGGACGAACGGATACTTCGGCGGCTGCTCCTTGCGCAGCGCCTCGATGTCTTCGCGCAGCGCCGTCGACGTAGCGCCGGCGATCGGCGCTCAGCTGCCGCTCGAGCCCCCAGCCGCGGAACGCGAGCAGCCCGGGCTTGATGCGGTCGTACGCCTGCGCCGGGATCGAAGCCCTCCTGCAGATCGCGCTGGAACACGTCGGTCCACAGGTTCTTGCGCTCGATCGGCAGGCTCTTCAGCTCGAGGCCGCAGCCCGGACAGAAGTCGTCGTTGGTGACGAAGTCGCTCGGCAGCTTGCGCCGGCTCCTTCTTCTTCGTGCCCGGCAGCGCCTTCGCCGTGATGATGTCGTTCTCGTCCTTGATCTCCTTGCTGCTCGAACATCACGTCGAGCAGCAGCGCCTGGAACTCGTCGGCGAGCTTCTTCGCTTCGGCCGCGCTGCCGCCGCCCTTGACCATCTCCTGCCACTTGGTCAGGTACGGATAGAAGCGCGGCGGCTTGGCCAGGAACTTGAGCCAGCGATCGAACAGCTCGTAATCGAGCTTCTCGGTCGTCGACGACCTTCGCGACGTCTTCCTTCGGCTCGCCGGTGACCCTCCACGCCGCGGCCATGTACTTCGACGCCTGCAGCGCCAGCGTCTCGCGCGAGCTGCGTCGCCTTCGGTGCGCGTGAACTCCTCGAGCAGCTTTTCCTTCTTCTCGATCTTCTTGTCCTGCTCGCGTGTACTCGTCGACCACGCTCTTCGGCACGAGCGGATATTCGCTGGTACGGCGTGTTCAGGAACACGCCGGCGAGCGAGTAGTAGTCCTTCGTCGGAATCGGGTCGTACTTGTGATCGTGGCAGCGGGCGCAGCCGACCGTCAGCCCGAGGAAGCCGCGCGAGACGACGTCGACGCGATCGTGGCGCTCGTCGGCGCGCGTGATCTCGACCGCGCCGTTGTCGTAGAACCAGGGCCCGAGGCCGAGGAAGCCGAGCGCCGGCAGCGTGCGCGCGCGCGCCGCTCGTCGCCCAGCAGATCGCCGGCGAGCTGCGCTGCGCACGAACTGGTCGTACGGCAGGTCGTCGTTGAACGCCTTGATCACCCAGTCGCGATAGAGATACGCGTTCGGATACGGGTTGTAGCCGCGGCCCTTCGGATCGAGCGAGCGGTAGTCGTCTTCGCCGTAGCGCGCGACGTCGAGCCAGAGCCGGCCCCACGCTTCGCCGTAGCGCGGCGACGCGAGCAGCCGATCGACCACCTTGGCGAACGCATCCGGCGACGTCGTCCTTCTCGAACGCGTCGATCTCTTCCGGCGTCGGCGGCAGGCCGGTCAGATCGAGCGTCGCGCGGCGGATCAGCGTCCGCTTGTCGGCGGCGCGCGACCGGCGCGAGGCCGTCGCGCTCGAGCCGCGCGAGGACGAAGCGATCGATGTCGGTCTTCGGCCACGTCGCCGTGCGAGACCGCCGGCACCGGCGGCTTCGTGAATCGGCTGAAACGACCAGAACGCGCGCTGCTCCGGCGTGATGACGTACGGCTTCGACGGCGCTCGCGGTGGGCTTGTCCGCGTGCCGCCGCCGGCGTCGGCCGCGCGGAGGCGGGCCAGATCGCGCCCGCTTGCACCCACTCGGACGAGCGCCGTCGATCTCGTCCGGCTTCAGCCGCCCGCCCTTCGGCATCTTCAGCTTCTCGCTCGTCTGCCGCACGGCCTGAATCAGCAGGCTCTTGTCCGGATCGCCGGGGACGATCGCCGGTCCGGACTCGCCGCCCTTCAGCATCGCCTCGCGCGAGTCGAGCCGCAGCCCGCCGCATCCGCTCGTCGGCGTGGCAGTCGTAGCAGTTCGCCGCGAGGATCGGGCGGACCTTGGCCTCGAAGAATCGCGGCGGCTGCGGCGCCGCGGCGCCTGCGCGAGCCTCGCCGCAATCTGGAGCGCCAGCGGCAGCGGCACGGCGCCGATCGCGACGCAGCGCCGCAGCGTTTCGACGAATCATGACGCAGCTATTATGCACAGACATCGATGCACGACGTCCTTGTCAATGCCGCTGCTGGTTGCCGGTTTGGCGCGTACTCTGCCAGACCACGGCTCCGCGCAAACCGCCGCCGCCGAAGCCCGGGCGTCAAGACGCCCGGCGTCAAGATCCCGATCGAGCGGCTCAAGCCCGACGCCGTCTTCCCGGTGCCGGGCACGCCCGACTGGCTGGCCATCGACGAGCACGTCGTGGGTCTCGAACAAGCCGACGGACAGCGTGTCGCGCTTCGATCCCAAGACGAACACGCGTCGCCACCACCGGCTCGGCGCCGGCAAGCGCCCGTGCTCGGGCCTCGCCGCCGGCTTCGGCAGCCTCTGGGTGCCCAACTGCGGCGACCAGACGATCTCCCGCGTCGATCTGAAGACCGGCGCGGTGACCGCCACGATCACGACCGGCATCGGCAACTCCGAAGGCTCGATCGCGGTCGGCGCCGGCAGCGTCTGGATGGTGACCGACGCCAAGGGCACGCTCGCGCGCTTCGATCCGGCCACCAACGCCGTCGTCGCCGAGATCTACGTCGCCCCGGGATCGTACGGACTCGACGTTCGGCGAAGACGCCGTCTGGGTGACGAGCACCGACAACGATCTGGTGACGCGGGTCGACCCGCATACGAACCTGGTCGTCGAGACGATCACGGTCGGCAAGCGGCCGCGTTTCATCGCCGCCGGCGGCGGCGCGGTCTGGACGCTCAACCAGGGCGACGGCAGCGTCTCGCGCATCGATCCGAAGACCAACAAGGTGGCCGCGACGATCGAGGTCGGCGTGCCGGGCGGCGGCGGCGAGATCGCCGTCGGCGAAGGCTCGGTCTGGGTCACCTCGTTCGAGTTCCCGCTGTCGCGCATCGACCCCACCACCAACACGGTCGTGCAGCAGTTCTTCGGCAAGGGCGGCGACGCGGTGCGCGTCGGCCTCGGGTCGGTCTGGCTGTCGAACCTGGAAGCGGGCAACGTGTGGCGGATCGATCCGCGGCGCGTGGAAGCGACGCTTCCGAACTAGGCCACGAGGGACGTATGAAGTTATCTCGCACGTTCACCATCGTCTGCATCGCTGCGGCCGCGATCGTCTCGGTGTCTGCACAAAACGCGGCGCCGCCGCGCGTTCCTGGCATTGACACGACCGGGATGGATCGGTCGGTGCGGCCGCAGGACGATTTCTTCCGCTTCGTCAACGGGACCTGGGTCGACAAGACGGCAATTCCAGCGGACCGCTCGAACTACGGCTCGTTCGCGATGTTGACCGAGCGTTCACAGGAAGCGCTGCGCGGCATCCTCGAAGGCGAGGCGATGAAGGCCCATCCGCCCGGGTCGATCGGGCAGAAAGTCGGCGGCTTCTACAAGAGCTTCATGGATGAAGCCCGTATCGAGGCGCGCGGCATCGAGCCGCTCAAGGCCGAGCTCGCGGCGATCGACAAGGTTACGGCCGTCCGCGATTTCCCGGCCGTGTTCGGGCGAGTGTCGCGCATCGGCGTTCGGCTGCCGTTCCTCGTTGTCGTCTTCCAGGATCCGCAGCACTCCGATGTCTACGCCGTGCAAATGAACCAGGCGGGGCTCGGGATGCCCGATCGCGATTACTACCTGCGGGCCGACGAGAAGTTCGTCGCGATTCGCAAGGGGTACACGGACTACATCGCGAAGCTGTTCACGCTCGCGGGTCAGAAAGATCCCGCCGGCGCCGCGGCGCGCATCCTGGCGCTGGAGACGACGCTGGCGCAGAAGCAGTGGGATCGAGCCCGCAGCCGCGATCGCAACGCCACCTACAACAAGATGACCCTCGACGCGCTGCAGAGCACGACGCCGAGTTTCGACTGGCGCGCGTACGTATCGAACGCAGTGGCGCCGGCCGCCGCGCCGACCGTGCCGGACGTCATCGTCCGTCAGCCGGACTACATCAAGGCCGTGGGCGAAACGATCGCCGCGACGCCGGTCGAGACGTGGAAGGAGTATCTGCGGTTCGGCGTGATTGCGGCGTACGTGGACGACCTGCCCGCGGCATTCGTCGACGCGCACTTCGATTTCAACGGCAAGGCGATCGCCGGCCGCCAGGAGATCCAGCCGCGCTGGAAGCGCGCCGTGGCCGCGGAGGAAGAAACGCTCGGCGAACCGGTGGGCAGGCTCTACATCGAACGCTATTTCAAGAGCGATGCGAAGGCGCGCATGGACGCGCTGATCAAGAATCTGCTCGCGGCGTTCAAGGCCGGCATCGAGGATCTCGAGTGGATGTCGCCCGAGACCAAGGTGCAGGCGCAGGCGAAGCTCGCCAAATTCGCGGTGAAGATTGCGTACCCGGACCGCTGGCGCGACTACACGGCTCTCGACATCGACGCGCAGGATCTCGTGGGCAACGTCATGCGGTACCGGCGTCTCCAGGCAGACGAGATGTGGGCCAGGCTCGGGAAGCCCGTCGAGCGGTGGCGATGGGGCTTCACGCCGCAGACGGTGAACGCGTCCTACAACAGCGCGAACAACGAGATCACGTTCCCTGCCGGCATCCTCCAGCCGCCGTTCTTCGACATCCACGCCGACGATGCCATCAACTACGGCGCGATCGGATCGGTGATCGGCCACGAGATCAGCCACGGCTTCGACGACCAGGGCCGAAAGTCCGACGGCGACGGCAACCTGCGCGACTGGTGGACGGCCGACGATGCGAAGAAATTCGAGGAGCGAGCAGCGAAGCTCGGCGCGCAGTTCGAGTCCTACACACCGCTGCCGGGCATGAAGATCAACGGCCGCCAGACGATGGGCGAGAACATCGGCGACCTGAGCGGAATTGCCGTGGCGTTTCGCGCCTACCAGATGTCGCTGAAGGGCGCGGCGGCGCCCGTGATCGGCGGCTTCACGGGCGATCAGCGCTTCTTCCTCGGCTACGCACAGGTGTGGCGGTACAAGTCGCGTGAAGAGGCGCTGCGCAATCAGTTGCTCACCGACGTGCATTCGCCCGGCATGTTCCGCGCGTTCGTGCCGCTCACCAATATCGACGCGTTTTACACCGCGTTCAACCTGCAGCCTGGAGACAAGCTCTATCGAGCGCCCGCGGATCGCGTGAAGATCTGGTAGCGAGGTCCTGACCTGCATCGGCGCCGGTGCGCGCCGTCGAGATCAAGCTCTCGCAGGGCGCGAAGCCCGGGCTCGGCGGCCTGCTGCCCGCGGCAAAGGTGACGCCGGAGATCGCCCGGATCCGCAAGGTTGCCGTCGGCCGCGACTGTATTTCACCGGCCGCGCACACCGCGTTCCACGATGTGACCTGGACGAGTCACGAACCCTCGCGAGGTGTCTCACCAAGGCTCGCTACATCCACCGGCGCATTGAGCGCACTCCACGAGTTACAGCGCGGCCCTCAAATTGCAGCTGCGTCCCGCCGCACACGACTCTCGCTCGTGAAGGGAGGCTCCATGTCAACGAAGAACGACTACAGCCCTGAGGAATGGAAGGCGATTTCCGGTGCGCCCGTGGCGGCGGGGATGTTCGTGGCCCTGTCCGACACCAGCGGTCTGATCGGGATGGCGAAGGAAGCCATGGCAGTCGGCAAAGCGATCGCCGACTCTGCACGGGGCGATGCGCCCGAGATCGTGAAGTCTCTCGCCGAGAGCGTGAAGACAGGCGGCGGGCGGCCCGAGCTGCCGGACGTCCCGACAGGCGATCCCGCGAAGGCGAAGGATGCGTTAATCGGCACGCTCAGAACAGCCGTGGGAGCGGTCGAGAAAAAATCTCCCAGCGAGGCCACTGCGTACAAGACGTGGCTGACGTCGGTCGCAACGAAAGTGTCGGAAGCGTCCAAAGAAGGAGGCTTCCTCGGCGTCGGTGGCACTCAAGTCAGCCGTGACGAACAGGACGCGCTCAACCAGCTGGCTGAGGTGCTTGGACCGCGCCATAACAGGTAGCCGGGCACTCACGCCGGCTTGCTCGACGCCCAATCGCTGCTGGCCGGATGGTCGGGTCCGCCCATCCGGCCCGGCATTTCACGCCGCTCTCTTCACCCGCCTCAGTCCATAATCCGACGCGTCCGTCGAACAGGATCGCCGGTGGCAACGTGCGCCAACCAAATCCGGTTCGAGAACGTCCATTGCCGTAGCCATGCTGAGAGATCTTCGCCACGGCGTCCGCACCCTGCTCCAGGCCAAGGGCTGGACGGCCGTTATCGTCATCTCCCTTGCGCTGGGGATCGGCGCGAACACCACGCTGTTCAGCGCCATCAACGGCCTGTTTCTGCGCACGCTGCCGGTGCCCGAACCCGACACGCTCGTGCGGCTGAAGCATTCCGGCCGCAACGACGTGTCGACGAATTCCAGCGATTACGGCTTCTCGGGGCGGGACGCCAGCGGCTAGAACATCCGCTCGACGTTCTCCTACGCGATGTACCGGCAATTCGTTGCCGACAACCGCACGATGGACGACCTCTTCGCCGGCGCGCCGTATGGCTCCGCGAACGTTGTCGTCGACGGCACCGCCGAGATTGCCAGCGCGTTCATTTCGACAGGCAACTACTACCGTGTCATCGGCATCCGCATGGCCCTCGGCGCGCAGCGCGGCGACGTGCTGCGGTCGTGATGCGCGAGTCGATGCTGCTCGTCGCGGTCGGAATCGTCTCTGGCCTGGCCGTGGCGATCGCGGCGAGCCGGCTTGTCGCGAGTCTGGTCTTCGGCCTCGCCGCGACCGATGCGCCGACGATTCTGCTCGCGACACTGACGATGGCGGCGGTGTCCGCGATTGCTGGCTATCTGCCGGCGCGCCGCGCGGCGCGCGTGGACCCGATCGTCGCGCTGCACTACGAATAGGGACCGCCTCTCACCAGCCCGCCTTGTCGACCTCTTCGACCTTGGTGGCCTTCGGCAGCAGAAACATGGACGCTCCCATGAGCGCGTAGATGACCTTTGTCTTCATCGGGATGTCGCCGGTTTCCAGCTGCTGCTTCAGGATGTTGAGTATTTCGATCCAGCCGGCGGCCGTGCCTTTGTGCGTCTTCACCTGATCGGTCCAGCCGCTGTGCGTGAGGGTGACGCGGCAGCCCGCGGCCGTTTCCTCGAGCTCCCACGTCACGAGGCTCGGGGCGTCGGCGCCGTTCATCAGGAGCTTGAACGTGTGTGAGAATCGCCGCGGCGGCGTCACCTCCACGATTTCTCCGACCACGAACACGCGCTTGCGGCTGGGGCTGTAGTAGCGCAGCTTGCTGCCAGGCGTCATCGGCGACTCGAGCACGGTGTTGTTCAGCGCGAGCTGAATCCGCCCGGTCTTCGTGATCTCATCCCAGACGCGCTGCCGGGGAACGGCGATGTCGATGGTGAAGACGTGGTCTTTCAGCGGCAGGTGTGGTGTGTTCGGCATGTGTCGTTTCCAGCTGTCCTTTCAATCCGACCAGCGCCTCCAGCCACGGCTGCTGGTACCGGCTCACCCAGCGATCGAAGATTTGCTGAATGGGAACGGGATTGAGGTAATTGAGCCGCTGCCGCCCCTGCCGCCGGTACACGGCGAGGCCGCCGGCTTCGAGCACGCGCAGGTGCTGCATCACGGCGAATCGCGAAAGCTTCGGGAAGCGGCCGGCGAGTTCGCCGGTGGTGCACGGGCCGTCGCGCAGCACGTCGAGCATGTGCCGGCGGATCGGGTTGGCCAGCGCCCGCCACACGGGCTCGAGATCCGGCGTCTTTCCGCGCGCGGCCATATGTGATATTAGTATCACATATGACCAGCATCAATGGAACCCGTGTGCTCCTCGGCGGTCTGGTGGCCGGCCTGGTGATGAACGTCGGCGAGGCGGCGCTGCACGGCGGGCTGCTGGGGGCCGACGCCGAAGCGCTGTTCACGCGCTATCAGGTGGGCGTTCCCGGTTCGCCGGTCCCCATCGTGTCGCTGATCCTGATGACGTTCGTGCTCGGGATCGTATCGGTCTGGCTGTATGCGGCGATCCGCCCGCGGTACGGCCCCGGCGCGCGGACGGCGATCATCGCGGGCCTGGTGGTGTGGGCGCTGGCACACCTCTGGTCCGGAGTGTATCTGGGCATGGGCTTTCTGGACCTGATTCCGACCAAGCTGGCCTACCTGCCGGTGGCGTGGGGACTCCTCGAAGCGCCGCTCGGCACGCTGGCCGGGGCCTGGGTGTACAAAGAATAATTGATGACAAACATGTTGACACCAATTATAATTGGTGTCACTATGCGTGCCGTCAATATATGCCGGCCACCCGAAACAGGAAACGGCGCGCGTACAGCAGCGAGGTTCGCGAGAGCGCCAAGGATGAAACCCGCCAGGGCATCATCCAGGCGGTAATCACCGTCATCCTGCACGAGGGCGTCCACGCCTTCACGATGCAGAACGTCGCGGATAAGGCCGGTATCTCGCTCCGCACGGTCTACCGCCACTTCGAATCCCGGGAACAGCTGCTCGAGGGTCTGTCGGACCACGTCGACCGCGCGGTCGAAGCACTGGGGATCCGCCATCCGACCACCATCGCCGAAGGGGAGGCGCTCGTACGGCCGCTCTTCTCGAAGTTCGGGGTGATCACGGACGCGCTGCGCGCGTCCGTGATCGCCTCCATCGCCACCCGGCACGCGGCCAAGGGTTACCTGCAGCGCCGGGCAATCCTGCTCGACTGGTTGGTGGCGGCCTATCCGAACCTCTCTGCCGGCGAGCTCAAGGAGGCCGGCGCGATCATCGGCACGCTGTCCGGCAGCCGGGCGTGGTACGTGCTCACGTCGGAACTGGGTCTGGATTCGGAAGAAGCGGGCCGCGCGGCGCATTGGGCCGTCCGCGCACTGCTCGCCGACTTGAGGAAACGCAATGCCAACAAGAACTGAGGAAGCAGTGCTCGTCTCACTCGACGCCGCAACGGATCCTTGTCTGTGCGGTCACAAGGCGGCAGCGCTTGCTGCGCTCATTCGCGACGGCTTCGACGTGCCGGGCGGCTTCGTGATCCCGGTCGGTACCGCACCCGCCCTGACCGACATCGCGGCAGGGCTCGCGCGGCTCGGCGATCGTCCGGTGGCCGTGCGCTCGTCCGGCGTCGCGGAAGACCTGCCTGATGCGTCCTACGCAGGGCAATACGACACGGTGCTCGGTGTTCGAGGGGCAGAGGCTGTCGCGGCTGCCGCGTCACGCGTGCTGGCGTCCGCCCGCTCGCAGCGGAACGCAGGCTACGTGGAGGGGACGGAGCTGCGTAGCGGGGACGGAGGTGCGGTGATGGCGGTCCTCGTCCAGACGATGGTGGACGCGGACGTGGCGGGCGTCGCGTTCTCCGCCAACCCGCTGACCGGGGATCGCGCCGATGTCGTCGTGAACGCCACGCGCGGGCTCGCCGACGCGCTGGTTGCCGGCGCGTCTGACGGCGACGAGTGGTCGGTGCGCAACGGCGAGACGCGCCGCACATCGCGCGCGGAGATGGTGATCAACGCCCCGCTGGCGAAGCGCATCGCCGACCTGGCGCGGCGCGTCGAAGCGGCGCGTGGTGGTCCACAGGACATCGAATGGGCCGTGGAAGCCGGCCGCCTCTTTCTGCTGCAGGCGCGGCCGATCACCGTGCTGCCGATCGCGCCGCAGATCGAAGTCCCGAAAGGCACCTGGCAGAAGGACGTGTCGCACTTTCCCGATCCCATCTCCCCCTTCGCTGCCACGACACACCTCCGCGACATGGCGCACGCGCAGGCGATGATCGATACATGGGGGCTGATGCCCGACCGCGCGATCGCTCGAGTGATCGGTCACGAGTTCTACGTGCACATCGAGCCGGACGATGGCGGCAAGAACCCGCCGCCGTGGTGGGTGCTGGGCATCGTCGCGCGGATCCTGCCGTCGCTGCGCCGGAAGCTGAAGATCGCGCAGCAGGCCGTCGATAGCGGGCTGCTCGAATCGCTGCCGAAGCGATGGCGGTCCGAGCTCAAGCCGCAGCTCGAGCGAGAGCTGCGCGCCTACGTCGATCTCGACCTGACGACGATGACCGATCGCCAGCTCTTCGAGCACCTGGACGATCTCCTGGCGTTCAGCGCGCGCAACATGCACCTGCACTTCCAACTGCATCTGCCGCACGCGCTGGGCCTCCACGAGCTCGCGACCACGTGCGAGGAGCTCCTTGGCTGGGAGACGCCGCGGGCACTGGAACTCCTTCAGGGACTGTCCACTGCGTCGTGCGCGTGCACCCGCGAGCTCGCCTCGATCGCGGCGCTGGCGCGGAGCCGGCCGGCGGGCACGGCGGATCCGGAAGTCGGCACACGGCTGCAGGAGTATCTCCGGTTCTGGGGGATCCGTACTGTCGGCGCCGAGGCCGGCAACCCGAGCGTTGCTGAATGTCCCGATCTTGTCGCGCAGATGCTGGCCGACTTGATGGAAGATCCGTCGCCGGTCGACGTGTCGGCGCGCCGGAAGCAGCTCGTCGCGGAGGCCCGTGCGCAATTGTCGGCGCCAGGAGCGCGCGAGAAGTTCGATCGCGCCCTCGCGTATGCCGAGCAGGTGTATCCGCTGCGCGAAGACAACGTCATCCTCACCGATCACCTGCCGGGCGGTCTCATGCGGCGCGTGGCGCTCGAGGCCGGGCGCCGACTCGTCGAGCGGGGACTGCTCGCGCGACGCACCGACGCGGTGATGCTGACGGCCGGCGAGCTTCGACAAGCGGTCAACGGTCCGGCCGACGCGTCCGAGCTTCGTGGATCGGTGGCGCGACGCAAGGCGGAGCACGCCTGGGTGCGCGCGAATCCGGGGCCCGCGGTCTACGGCGCGAAGCCCGGTCCGCTGCCGGACCTTCGCGGGCTGCCGGTCGCTGCGCGCCGGGTGAACGAGGCGCTGCTGTGGGACCTCGCACAGGAGTTCAATGCGCCGAAGCCGACGACAGCCGACACGCTCGGCGGCATCGCCGCATCTCCCGGTACGTATCGCGGCCGTGTTCGCGTCATCCGCGCCCCCGAACGCCTCGCGACGCTACGCGCCGGCGAAATTCTCGTCTGCCCGGAAACATCGTCGGCCTGGATGATGGTGTTTCGTCGTGCGGGCGCGCTCGTCACCGATCACGGCAGCACGCTGTCGCACTCCGCCATCGTGGCTCGGGAATTCGGTCTGCCCGCCGTCGTGGCCACGAAGAACGCGACGTCCACGCTCCACGACGGAGACGAGGTGATCGTGGACGGGAGCCGCGGGACAGTGACGCGCTGCTGACGGGAGCTTCGGGACCCCATGAGATGTGTAGGGGCCGACCCATGTGTCGGCCCTGGGGCGGACACGCGGGTCCGCCCCTACGAAGCCACCTCGTCATCGATGGTGTGGTAGCCTCCGCTCCATGCGACACGCGCCGATCGTAGGCATTGTCGTTGGAGCGCTCGTCGTCGTACCCCTCGCTCAGCGTGCGAACCCGCCGGCCGAATGGCGTTTCTACGGCGGCGACGCCGGCAGCACCAAGTACTCGCCGCTCGACCAGATCAACCGCGCGAATGCCGCTCAACTCCAGGTCGCGTGGCGATGGCGTTCTCCCGACAACGACATCGCCAAGGCCAACCCGGAGGCCCAGCCGGGACCGTACGAAGACACGCCGCTCATGGCGAACGGGCGTGTGTACACCATCACCGGTCTCGGTGTCCTGGCCGCCCTCGATCCGGCCACCGGGACGACCATCTGGCAATACGACCCGGAAACCTGGAAGGCAGGACGGCCCACGAACCTGGGGTTCCTGCATCGTGGTGTCGCGTATTGGACCGACGGGGAAGCCGAGCGGATCCTCGCCGGCACGCACGACGCCTATCTCATCTCGATCGACGCGCGAACAGGGCAGCCCGACCGAGCGTTCGGCGCCGCCGGCAAGGTCGACCTCACCGAGGGTCTCGCACACGTCGTGCGGGTGCGCAACTTCGGCTCCACATCGGCGCCCGCCATCGTCGGGAACGTCGTGATCGCCGGGGCGAGCATCGGGGACGGCGCGATGAACATGGAGGCGCCGCGCGGCGACGTGAGCGGCTACGACGTCCGCACCGGCAAACGTCTGTGGACGTTCCGTGCCATCCCGCGCCGAGGCGAGTTCGGTCACGACACATGGGAGGGTGATTCCGCCGAGTACACCGGAAACACGAACGTCTGGACGCTGATGAGCGTGGACGAGCGTCTCGGGTACGCGTACCTCCCGTTCAGCACGCCGACCAACGATTACTACGGCGGACATCGCCGCGGCGGCAATCTCTTCGCCGAGACCCTCGTCTGCGTCGATGCCCGCACTGGCAGGCGCGTGTGGCACTTCCAGGCCGTGCATCACGGTCTGTGGGACTACGATTTCCCCGCCGCTCCGATACTGGGTGATATCACCGTCGGCGGCCGCCGCATCAGCGTCGTCGCGCAGATCAGCAAGCAGGGCTTCGTCTACGTCCTCGATCGCCGCACGGGCGAGCCGGTGTGGCCGATCGAGGAGCGCCCGGTGCCGCAGTCCGACGTGCGTGGTGAAAAGACATCTCCGACGCAGCCGTTCCCGACGCGGCCTCCGGCCTTCGATCGGCAGGGCTTCACTGAAGCCGACGTCATCGACTTCACACCGGAGATTCGCTCGCGGGCGATGGAGCTCATCAAACCGTACACGTTGGGCCCGCTCTTCACGCCGCCATCCGAGCACGGGACCATTCAGCTGCCGGGGAATGGCGGCGGCGCGAACTGGAACGGCGCGGGGTTCGATCCTGAGACGGGGATGCTGTATGTCCCGTCGGTGACCGTCCCGTTTCTCGTCAAGCTCGCGCCGCCTGACCCGGCGCGCAGCAACCTCCAGTATCGCCGGGCTGCCGATGCGCAGCTGCCGCAGATCGACGGGCTGCCGCTGGTCAAGCCGCCCTACGGCCGGATGACCGCGTACGATCTGAACGCCGGAACCATTGCCTGGCAGACGCCGGTCGGCGCCGGGCCGAGCAATCACCCGCTGCTGAAGGCGCTGAACCTCGGATCGCTCGGTGGCGGGCGCAGTTTTCCGTTGTTGACACGGACGCTGCTGTTCGCCGGCCATCGAGGCAACCCTCGGTACGACGAAGCACCGTCTCTTCGCGCGCTGGACAAGCGGACCGGCGAGCAGATCGCCAAGCTGGACGTGCGGCTTGGACCGTCCACGCCGATGACGTATCTGCATCGCGGCCGGCAGTACATCGTGATGGCGACCGGTGGCGGCGCCGACGCCGAGATCGTCGCGCTGGCGCTGCCGGTGAGCGGCAGCACGCCGTAGGGCGATCGAGGGCGGAGTGGTCTACGGAACATTCCCGTCGCTCGCGCTTGGCGGATCAGACGACTCCCGTTCCGGTCGCGCAGTGGCAGGCGGTGTTTCCCAACATCGCCAAATTCACCGCGCCGACAGTCGGCTTTCATGGCTCCCTGAGATCGGGCTGACGGGACGCGGGGGTGAGATCGGCCGACCGGTGACTACCATACTCGTGACCCGCCACGGCCGCGGTCGGTGACCGCCGTCGGCGATTTACTGCTGCCGCCCGATCGCGCGAGTTCGCAACGGATCGCCGCAGCGCCACCGCTCGGCCGATTGGTGCGCGCTCATCGCGCTTTCCGACTAACGCCGGTCGAGGAGGGCTCGGGCGCCGCCGCGTGCGAGGCGCGTGATCAGCGACTAGCAGGAAAACGCGGCCGCAGGCCGAGCGGCCGCGTCGATCGCGCAGGGGTCACCCGAGCGCTTCGACTACCCGCCTGTTGCCTGTTCGTGCTGGATGCGACGAGGGTGTGAATCGACGCGGTCACCGACAGCACAGGCCGAAGGCCGTGTTTTCCCACGCGCCGACCCGCGGCGGCGCGCGAGCCCTCCTCGACCGGCGGTTCACCCGTCACCTGACGCGCGAGCTTGCCCATCGCCCGAGACTTGCCGCAGACAACGCCGATCGACCCGTCCGCTATACTCCGGAGCGGAGGACGTTCGCGTGCCGCTCAGTCTCGATCTCGTGCAAACCGTTGCGTTCGCGGGCGTCCTGCTCTTCATCGGCTACGGCGTTCGCACTGTCGTCCCCGGCCTCGCGCGCGTCAACATCCCGGCGCCGGTGTGTGGCGGACTCCCCATCGCCGCGATCCTCGCCGTGCTCTATTTCTCGGGCATCCAACCGCTCAAGTTCGACACGACGCTCCAGACGCCGCTGCAGAACGCGTTCTTCGCGTCGGTGGGGTTCGGCGCGAGCGTCGCGCTGCTCGTGCGCGGCGGGTTTCTCGTCGTGATCTTCTTCATCATCTCGACCATCGTCGCCGCGCTGCAGAACGTGCTCGGCGGACTGGTCGCGATGGCGCTCGGTCAGAATCCGCTGATGGGCGTGCTCGCGGGATCGGTCACGCTCACCGGCGGTCCCGCGACCGGCCTGGCCTTCGCGCCGTTCTTTCAGGAGGCCGGCGTGCCGGGAGCCGCCACGCTCGCGGTGGCCGCGGCGATGGTTGGCATCGTGTCGGGCGGCGTGATTGGCGGCCCGATCGGAACGTTCCTGATCGAGCGCATGGGCCGGCGCCCGCAAACTGGACGCGCCCCGGACGGGACGCTGGAGAACGTGGCGGAGCGGCAGTTCGCCGAGCCGGTCACGGCAGTTCCATCGGGCGAAGACGTCGAGGCCTACGTGCTGCTCAAGCACCTGGTGTTCATGCTGACGGCGATCGCGCTGGGACTTTGGGTGAGCAGCGGGCTGACGGCGTGGCTGAAGCAATTCAACATGACGCTGCCCGGCTACATCGGGGCGATGCTCGTCGCAGCGGCGTTCCGCAACCTGGACGATGCGACCGGCCTGTTCGGGATTTCGCAGCAGGTGATCGACGACATCGGCACGGTGGCGCTGTCGCTGTTTCTGGTGATGGCGCTGATGACGCTGCGGCTGTGGGAAATCGCCGGCGTGGTGCTGCCGCTGCTGGTGATCCTCGCCGCCCAGGTGCTCTTCATCGCGGCGTTGTGCGTGATCGCGATTCCACGGCTGATGGGCCGCGACTACGACGCCGCGGTCATCTCGGCCGGGTTCTGCGGGTTCATGCTGGGGACCACCGCGAACGCGATGGCGAACATGGGGGCGCTCGTCGAGCGCTACGGCCCGTCGCCGAAGGCCTACTTCGTGGTGCCGCTGGTCGGCGCGTTCGCAATCGACTTCACGAACGCGATCCTGATTACCTTCTTCCTGAATCTCTGGCGATGAGAACGGCCGACCGTCACGCGGCCGGCCGTTTCACGTCGACGGCGCGATCTACGAGCAGGTCGACGCGACCATCTTGATCGATTCGACTCTCAGCGTCGGGGCGTTCGCGGCGGACGCGGCCGGCGGTTGAGTCGTCGCGGGCGCCGCTACGACGGATCCCGTGATCTCGACCTTGTGACCGACGTGCGGCGTCAGCTTCGCTTCGTCCCAGTCGAGTCGATACTCGCTGGCCACCGCGGTGGAAGGTGTCGGCGACCCGGCAGTGCCGGTCGCGCCAGCCGGGGTCATCGCGGCTTTGGTCAGAAGGAATTTCGTGCTCGCCGCAGCTGATCCGCTCGTCCCCGTCGGAGCGTCTGCTGCCTTCTGGATGCAACCGCCGATAGTGACGGCCTTCATCGAGGAACTCGCCGGCTGCTGCGGGGGCGCACCGGCCTGCCCGAACACGCCGACTGTCAACGCGAAGACGCTCGCCGCACACACGCTCGACCAGATTCTTGTGTTCATCGTGCCTCCTGCTGATTTAGAAACCGCCGTGCGCAGGATGCAACGCGGAGTCCGCCCGCGAGCTCATGGATCAGCTATCGATTCGGCCGAAAATTCCAGCCGTGCTTTTGGCTCATCGGCAGGCATTTCACTGGGGTTGTCGCGAAATGCGTCACCTGGTTCGCGCGGCCTCGCCCTTGACGAACTCGATCACACGTTCGGAAGTGGGATCGCCATCAGCAGCCATGGCGCGCCAGATGCCCATGTGCGTGCGATCCGCAATCTGCACGAGATCGACCGGCGGACTGCCGGCCGCTTTCAGCGCCTGCGCCATGTCGAGGTTCTGCTGCCGGCGCCACGGCTCGTCGCGGTCGGCGTAGATGATCAGCGTCGGCGGCAGGCTCGCGCGCAGATGGTGCGCCGGCGACGCGTCCACCCACACTCTCGGATCGGTTCCCCAGACGGTCTTCGGGCGATCGGGCGCGACGCCTTCTTTTTCCACCCAGAAGAACGCGCTGATCGGCACGACGCCGCGCACGTCGCGTGCGGACAGTCCGTGCGGTTTCAGGTAGCGCTCGTCGGTCACGAGCAACTGCGCGAGATAGGCGCCCGCGGAGTGGCCGACCAGAAACACCTTGTTCGGATCGCCGCCGTATTCGGCGATGTGCTTTTTCACCCACGCGAACGAGGCCGCGGCGTCTTCCACGTGTGCGGGATGCGACACGGCCGGTGACAGCCGGTAGTTGACCGTCGCCGTCAAGATGCCGGCCTGCGCGAACCGGCGGCCCGTGCCCACTTCGAGATTCTTGTCGTCTTGAGTGAGCGCGCCCCCATGGATCCAGACAATGACCGGAACGTTCGTCTTGCCCTCGGGCAGATACAGATCCAGTTTGTCGTGATCGTTCGGATACTGCACGCCGGTGAGATACGGGATGTTGTTGACGACCTTGACCGGCAACACGTCGGCCGCCGCGAAGGACAGCGCCGCGAACAAATGCAACCACGAAAACACGAAGACACGAAAAAGAACGATAGCGTTCTTCGTGGTTTCGTGGCTTCGTGGTTGCCTTTGCTCTAGCTGGTGATATGGCCGATCAGATCCAAGCGGTATCAGCATGGCGCGCATTATAGCCGCCTACCTGGCCGAAGCTCCGCGAAGGCAGGGCCGGCCTGATGTAGCATTCCGGCCCATGCGTATCAGCCTCACCGCCGTTCTTCTCGTCGCCGCCGCCGCGGCCGGCATGCGCGCGCAGCCTTCAACGCTCGCCATCGTCGGCGCGACCCTCATCGACGGCAACGGCGGACCGCCGCTGGAGAACGCCGTTGTCGTCGTCAGCGGCGGCCGCATCGCCGCGGTGGGTCCGCGCGCGTCGACGCCGGTGCCCGCCGGCGCGCAGACGATCGACGGCGCCGGCCAGTTCCTCGTCCCCGGCTTCGTGGACACGAATGTGCACCTGTCGCTCTACGGTGGCATGAACGATCGCTACGAAACGCTGGTCCGCTATCACGATCGCCAGCCGGAAATCGTCCTCGAAGCAGCGCAGACGCAGCTGTCGCACGGCGTCACGACGGTGCGCGACAGCTATGGCATGTTGCGGCCGCTCGTCGCGGTTCGCGATCGCATCGCCGCCGGTGGGGCAGTCGGTCCGCGCATCCTCGCCGCCGGCAACATCGTCGGCTGGAGCGGCCCGTATTCGATCAGCTTCAGCCTGACGCGCGCGGCGGGGCTGACGTTGTTTCAGGAACAGATGAACGACGAGATCGCGCAGGACGCCGGCGAGGAGCTGATGGCGATGACGCCCGCGGAGCTGGCCAGGGCGATCGACGCATATCTCGACAAGGGTCCGGACTTCATCAAGTACGGCGGCACGAGCCATTTCTCGGAGCCGGCGTTCATCGGGTTCTCCGCCGAGGCGCAGCGAACGCTCGTCGAGCGGACGCACGCGCGGCAGAAGATGGTGGAAACGCACGCCACGAGCCGCGAAGGGTTGCGCATGGCGATCGAGGCCGGCATCGACGGCATCCAGCATCCCGAGATGGTGGATGGCGTGGACATGCCAGACGACCTCGTCCGCCCGATCGTGTCGAAGCGGATCGTGTGCTCGATGCTCGTCAACACGATCACCGGCGAGGCGTGGGAAAAGCACCTGAAGGATCGCGCGGAGGCTGAAAAGAAACAGTCGGAGGCGGACAAGAAGATCGCGCGGCCGCGGACGACGTTCGAGGATCGGCAGCGTGCGAACGAGCTCGGCGTCGGTCTGGAAGTGCGGCGTGCAAACGCGCAGAAACTGATCAAGGCCGGCGCGCTCGTCACGGTCGGCACCGACAACTACTGGGCCGCCGCGAGCGAGCTGTCGCGCACGCCAAAGCCGAAGAGCCAGGACCACGGCATCGGCACCATCATGGGGATCGAAGGACTCGTCGAGCTCGGCATGACGCCGTCGCAGGCCATCGTCGCGGCGACGAAAAACGGCGCGATCGCGTCGCGCGGCCTCGCCGACTTCGGCACGATCGAGCCGGGCAAGCGCGCCGACCTGTTGCTGCTCGGCGCCGATCCGCTCGCCGACATTCACAACATCCGGAACATCTCGAAACTCATCAAGGACGGCAAGCTCGTCGATCGCGCGACGTTGCCGCAGGTGCGCGTGCTGAGCCGCACGCCGTTGTCACACTGAAGGACGATGTCCCTTGTCCGGATGGGCGATGACATGGCTCGACTTGTTTGGCTTGTTCGCCGTCACAGCCATGCTCGTCTGCTATGCCTGCGAGCATCGTAGCCCTTGGTTCATTCTCGCGTTTGCCGTGGCCTGTTGGTTGGGATCTGCCTATGGCTTCATGCAAGGCGCATGGCCGTTCGGCCTCGTGGAAGCCGTTTGGGGCGTCATCGCAGTTCGCCGCTGGCGTGCCGCGACTCGGGGTTCAATCTGACCGACTACCTCCGGGCGACCCAGCGCCGCCTCTTACTCGGTCCACGCGAGGATCCGGTCACCGGTTGGGCGCGTTTCATCCAGGATGATTCCGGCTCCTGCCTGCTGCAGGTCGCGGGAGGTTAGGCCGAGTGTCTCCAGATCGAATCCCGTCCCGCGCAACGCATATGCAGCGGCCGGCCCTTTTACCGTGAAGAACCAGAGGGGGACATCGGCCCGAACCAACCGTTGTCCGTCGGCATAGTAGGCGAGGACGTGCAAATCCCGCGGCGGTGGGCCTACGGGCGGCGACGACGGCCGCCGGACGAAGCGTCCCGATTCGCGGCGAACCAACGGCGTAGGGGACCGCGCGCGCGCCAACACATCCTCGAAATTATGCTGCGCGCCGGTGTCATCCATCTGTTGCACACTAATCGCGCGCCACGCCATCCCTCCAAAGACCGACAGCCCCAGGCTCGCGGCGGCCAGGACAACGAGAATGACAGCTCGTTTGTTGCCCAACTTGACGGTAGGACGCTATCGAGTGGCCGTGAAGTCGTGCTTCACGAGTGCATCCTCGAGCGCCTGAAGAGTGTTGTCGCACTCGGCGGTCACGGTGCGCTTCCGGCCCAGCGACAAGGCCAGCGATCGAACGTTGCTGTTACGGCGCGACAGGGTCACGAGCTCGGCGTTGATCGCGTTGAACCGTTCGAGTGCGGCAGCGGCTGCGGCGAGGTGCGGACCGGCGGTTGGCGGCAGCTGACCTTTCAACGTGTCGAGCGCCTTCTGTGCGCCCGCCTGAGCCGCGCTCATCTCCGCCTCCATCTGCGACATGGCGCCGTCGTCGGACTCCGCGATATGCCGCGCGTGGATCGCCTGCACCTCCAGGATCGACGCTGAGGCTTGGGCGACGAGCGCCTCGACGCAGCAGGGCGTCTTCGACGCCGTCGCGCGCGCCGCGGAGTCGAGCGATTGCCGGAACGTCTGAACGGCGTCCTGCGCGGGCCCGAAGGACAGACGCTGGGCCTTGATGTTGGTGTTCTCGACGGCGAGCGGATGAATGTCGGCATCCAATGCCCGGTATCCCACCAGACACGTCTTGAACGTGTCCAGCTGCCGGATCTCATCGCCATAGCTGAGTGACTGGAGGATCCGCTGTAGCGACTCGAGGTCCTGGTCGAGGGCCTGCATCGCCTGCTCCGCTTCGCGAACGGCCGCGATCGACGCCTCCTCCGTGATCGACATCACGGCCCTATTGGAGGCGTCAGCGGCCTTGCTGAATTGAACGCGGAGGTTCGACGCCAGCCTTCGCGCTTCGGTTTGCTGCGTCAGGACGAGCCGCGGTCGATCGCCGCATCCTGCCGCTGTCACGACAGCGATCGTCGCGACCACGAGCCCCCGCAAAGACGCCACAGAGCAGAACATAGCATGGGACACACAGCACAATACCGACAGCTCCGGGCTCAGGCTGCGATGCGGGTCAGCGACCTGGAAACCCGATCCGAATCGTCGTGCCATGCGAGTCCGGATCCTGCGTGCTTTCGACCTCCATCCAGCCGCCGTGCGCCAGCATGATCTCGCGGCCGAGTATCAACGCATAGCCGACGCGGCGCCCGGAGGGGGAGGGCTCAAACAGGTGCGCCACGACGTCGGCGGGAATGCCGGGACCGTCGTCGGACACTTCGATGAGAATGTCGCCGGTCTCCTGCCGGGTGGCCGCCCGCACGATGATTTCGCCGCCCTGATGAAACATCGAGCCTCGCCGAACGTGGCGAAGCGAGTTCCCGATCAACATGCCCAGCGTCCATGCGATCTTGTCTTCATCCAGCGTGACCGTCGCGGGCACGTCAGGGGCGAGAACCATCTTCAATTCGACGTCCATCTCCTTCGCGTATGGCTGCATCAGGGGTACAACGGAGCCGACCATCGCCTGAAGCGAAACCGCCGTCTTCCGCAGTGGAATGCTGTCCATGCCGTCACGCTCCAGAGCACGGATGCGTGCTCATAGGTCGACCCGGGATCCTACTTCGACGACCTGCGCCGGCGGCAGATCGAAGAAGTCCGACGGATTGGCCGCGTTTCGGGAAAGGGCGGCGAAGATCGTTTCGGCGACCACGCCCAGTTGGCCGCTTTTGCCGGGCACGACTCGCTCCTGCCCGAGCACGTAGGCGACTGCCGACGGGTCTGTCCCAGGCGCGATCTGTTCGACTACAGGCGCGAGCGCCTTGTGTACGTGCGGTTCGTCCATGAACCCGTAGCGCAGCGTGACGCGGTAAAGGCCTTCGCCAATGGGTTCGACGGCCGCCCGCTCATCGGTCACATGAGGGATCTCCTCGGTCGTGACCGTCGTCAAGAGAACCGTGTGGTGGAGCGCCCTGAAACGGCGAACGACGTTGAGCAGAACGGGGGGAATCGATTCGGCGATCGCTGTCATCACGACGCCGATGCCAGGGAGCCGTGTGTCGATTCGACGATGCAGGGTTTCGAGGAACGCCGTGGTCGGTTCGGACTGGTTCCGGTATGCGGGATCGCGCGCACGCTGGCGCGGGAGCCTCGTCGTTTTAAGCGACTTTTTAGGACGTTTTTGGTCCGGTTTTAGGCGACCGTCTTTTGTCGTGACGTGTCGCCGACGTGACGCGAACGTCGGTGCGTCCATAAAGACACGGCAGCGAAATCGGCGCTGCACTAGTATGCGCGGATGAGCGCTTCGGCCGATGCGCGCAGGCTGGCCGTGGGCATGGCCGGTCTTGGTTTCTTTACATGGCTGTTCCGCCAATGGCCCCAAGTCTCGAACACGACGACGGTCGCGCTGAGTTTTCTGATCGTCGTGCTGTTTGTGGCGGCTCGCGCGCGTCTCTGGGTCGCGGTCACGACGTCGATCGTCTCCGTCTTCGCGCTCAATTTCTTTTTCATTCCCCCGATTGGCACGTTGACGATTGTCGACCCGCAGAACTGGGTGGCGCTGTTCGCGTTTCTCGCGGTCAGCCTCGTCGCCAGCAACCTCTCGGCGGTCGCGCGGGATCGAACGCGCGAGGCGATGACCCGACGCGACGAAGTTGGAAAGCTGTTCGATCTCAGTCGGGATGTGCTGTTGATCGCGGACAGCGAGGCCGCGAACTCCTCGCTCGCCGGCTTCATCGCGCGGCGGTTCGACCTGGAGTATGCGGCGATCTGTCTCCCGCACAGCCCCGACTGGATTGTCTTCGAATGGGGCGCTCCGACAGGCATGCTGACCTCCGTCGACTTCGCCGGCGCATTCAGCGCCATGGGCGTTGACGGGCGGGTGAACTCGACGACCGCGTCCGGCGAAGGCTACGCCGTCATCACCAAGGCCGGGCGCGAGGTCCGGGTCGTGCCGCTCCGGCTCGGGAACAAGGCGATCGGTCTTCTCGCCACCGCGGGCAGGGCCATCGACACCGGCACGCTCGACGCGGTCGCCGGTCTCGCGGCGATTGCCATCGAGCGCGTGCAGTTCCTCCAGGAACGGAAGAGTGCCGAGTTGGCCCGCCAGAGCGAAGAGTTGAAGTCGGCGCTCCTGGCGTCGCTCGGACACGACTTGCGGACGCCGCTCACCGCCATTCGTGTCGCCGCCGACAACCTGCGATCGTCGTGGCCGGATGAGCAGCAGCGCCGCGAACAGGGCGAGTTGATCGTCGCCGAAGTCGATCGGCTCACGCGTCTGTTTCAAAACCTGCTGGAAATGGCCCGCATCGATGCGGGAGCCGTCACCCATGACGTCAGGTGGGTGGCGCCCTCCGAGATCGTCGATGCCGCCCGTAGTCGGGTTGAGCATGCCGTGCACGGTCGAAAAATTGAGCTGTCAGTCGAATCGGATCGCCTCGTTCGGGTCGACCCGCGTCTGGCCGCGGCGGCGTTGTCGCATCTGATCGAGAACGCCGCTCGGTACTCGCAGACGCCATCGAATATTGAGGTAGGCGCCGCCGTGTCGGACGCCGCTTTGACGCTGACAGTACGGGATCACGGCCGTGGCATTGCGCCGGTGGATCTGCCTCGCGTGTTCGACAAGTTCTACCGAGGCGCCGACGCGAAGCTGGAGCGGTCGGGGACCGGCATGGGTCTCGCGATTGCGCGCGGCCTGCTGGCGATTGAAGGCGGACGCGTGGCCGTCGAGAATTGCCCCGATGGCGGCGCGCGGTTCACGATCACGATTCCCACGGACGTGAAATGACCCGACCTTCCCGCATCCTGCTCGTCGACGACGAGGTCGCGATTCAGCGGGCGGTCGCGCCGTTGCTGCGATCTCGCGGCTACGAGGTCGATGTCGTGGGCACGGGCAGGGAGGCGGTGGACATCGTCGCCGAGCGGAACCCCGACCTCGTCGTGCTCGATCTCGGGCTGCCCGATCTGGAAGGGATCGAGGTCTGCCGCCGTATCCGGAGGGTCTCGAAAGCGCCAATCGTCGTCCTGTCTGCGAGGGGCGGCGAGGCCGACAAGGTGGCGGCGCTCGACATCGGCGCAGACGATTACGTCACGAAGCCGTTCGGATCCGAAGAGTTGCTGGCGCGGATTCGCGTGGCGCTCCGGCGGGTGGATGACGCCGAAGGGCCCGACGTCGAGCGCATCGCCGTGGCAGACCTCGTCATCGACTTCAACCGGCGCCGCGTCTTGAGAGGCGACGACGAGATCCGCCTCACTCCCAAGGAATTCGAACTGCTCGCGCTGCTGGCCCGCAACGTCGATCGTGTCCTGACCCATCGCACCATCCTCAAGACGATCTGGGGCGGCAATGCCGTCGAGCAGCCTGAGCATGTCTGGGTGTTGATGGCGCAGCTTCGCAAGAAGATCGAGCCCGACCCCGGCAATCCACGCTATCTCCTCAGCGAGCCGTTCGTCGGCTATCGACTCGTCAGCAATCCGTCCGTCTCGTGAACCGGCTGACCAGCCACGCCGGCTCAGGCAGTCCGGCGGTTTTCCGGACTTTCGGGCCGTTTAGGTGGTTTTTAGGCCGTTCTCAAGGCAATTTTATGCGGCCCTTTCTATGCTCGAGGTCTCAGAGAGGACGTACCGTGAAACGAACACTTGGATTCATCGTCGCGCTGACCGTTGTCCTGTTCGCCATGGGCGGCAGTGCGAGCGCGCAGGACACTTCGACCGCGCAGACACCGGCTGCCGCCCCGTCGCCGCTCGAGGGCATCACGTTCGGCGTCGGCTTCGACGGCTACTACGCCTGGAACACCAACCGGCCGATCGGCCGGATCAACCTGCTGCGCGCCTACGACGTCTTGAGCAACAGCTTCAGTCTCAATCAGGCGAGCCTGATCGTCGAACGTCCGCCCGATATCGACAAGGGCCGCCGCATCGGACTGCGGCTCGACCTCATGTTCGGCGATGCCACCGAAACGGTCCAGGGCAGCGGCGTGAACGAACCGCGGCCGCAGGTCTATCGCCACGTGTTTCAGGCCTATGGGTCGTATGTCGTGCCGGTCGGCTCCGGCCTCCAGGTCGATTTCGGCAAGTTTGCCAGCGCGCTGGGCTTCGAGAACAACTATACGAAGGATCAGATCAACTACTCGCGGTCCTACTTTTTCAACTACCTGCCGTTTTATCACTTCGGTTTTCGATCGACGTACGCGCCGACGGATCGCGTGTCGCTGACCTACTGGCTGGTCAACGGCACACAGCAGTCCGAGGACTTCAACGGTTTCAAGTCGCAGGCCGCCATCATCACTCTCAAGCCGACTCCGGCGATCTCGTGGAACATCAACTACTACGCCGGCCGCGAGGCGCGAGATCTGGAGACGGACCTGAACCCGGGCCTGCCGACGTTGCCCACACAGCCCGGACTGTCGGTCGATGCCGTGGTGCCTTTCGATCGCTCGCGCCTGCACATTGTCGACACCTATGCATCGTGGACGAAAGGGAAAGTGCTCGTCGGCGGCGAAGCCGACTACGTCGCGCTGCGGCCGGATTCCGGCCCGTCGTCCACCGTGAGCGGAGGCGCGGCATACGCGCAGTATCGCGTCACTCCGTCGGGCGCGGTGGCCGTTCGCTACGCGTACTTCGCGGATCGCTCCGGCTTGTTCAGCGGCGTTCAGCAGAACCTCCAGGACGTCACGGCCACGGCGACCTGGCAGGTGTCGGACGGCATGATGCTGCGCGGCGAGTGGCGCCGAGACTCTTCGAATCAGCCTTTCTTCCTCGGGCGGACGGTCGAGGACCGTCGACGGTCGCAGCAGACCCTCACGCTGGGACTGCTGTGGTGGTTCGGTACGAAGCGCGGAACCTGGTGAAAGGGGCAGCGATGCTGGACCTGGTGTTCATCCTCTTGACGATTGTCTTCTTTGTCGCAGCGGTGGCGTATATCGCCGCGTGCGAGCGGTTGGAGTAGCCGATGACCCTGGATTACATCGTCGGATTGCTGGTGACGGTCGGCTTGCTCGCGTACCTGACGTACGCGCTGCTGCGGCCGGAGAAGTTCTGACATGACTCTGAACGGCTGGTTTCAAATTCTCCTGTTCCTCGCCGTCATCCTGGCGGTGACGGCGCCGCTCGGGCGGTTCATGGCGCGCGTGTTCAGCCGCGAGCGGACGTGGCTCGATCCGGTGCTGCGCCCGATCGAGCGGCTGATCTACCGGGCGACCGGTGTCGACGAGACCCGCGAGATGCGCTGGACCGAGTACGGGGCGGCGATGCTGCTGTTCAGCGTCGTCTCGATGCTGGTGCTCTATCTGATGCAGCGCATGCAGCAATGGCTGCCCTGGAATCCGCAGGGGTTCGGCGCCGTTGCGCCGGACCTCGCGTTCAACACGGCGGCCTCGTTCACGACCAACACCAACTGGCAGGCCTACGGCGGCGAGACCACGATGAGCTATCTCACGCAGATGGCCGGCCTCGCGTACCACAACTTCGTGTCCGCGGCGACCGGCATCGCACTCGCGATCGCGTTCATTCGCGGCGTCTCGCAGAAAGAGAAGAACACGCTCGGCAACTTCTGGGTCGACCTGGTCCGCTGCACGTTGTGGGTGCTCCTGCCGTTCTGCATCGTCGGGTCGCTGCTGCTCGTCTCACAGGGCGTCGTGCAGAATCTGCGGCCGTACGACAAAGTGGCCCCGCTGGACTCGAAAGAGCAGGTCATCGCCCAGGGACCCGTCGCATCGCAGGAAATCATCAAGGAGTTCGGGACTAACGGCGGCGGCTTCATGAACGCGAACAGCTCGCATCCGTTCGAGAACCCGACACCCTTCTCCAACTTCTTCGAGATGTGCTGCATCTTCGCGATCTCGGCGGGGCTCACCTACACGCTCGGCCACATGAGCGGTTCGCCCAAGCACGGCTGGGCGGTCTGGGGCGCGATGGCGTTCCTCTTCCTGGCCGGAGTGACGACAGCTTATTGGTCTGAGGCGCGCGGCAACCCGTTGCTGACGGCGGCGGGAGCGGATCAATCCGTGACGGCGCTGTCGTCCGGCGGAAACATGGAAGGGAAGGAGAGCCGCTTCGGGATCGCCAACTCCGCGCTCTTCGCGACCGTGACGACGGATGCCAGCTGCGGCGCGATCAACAGCTGGCACGACTCGTTCACGCCGCTCGGCGGCCTCGTCCCGCTGACCAACATCATGCTCGGCGAGGTGATCTTCGGGGGCGTCGGCGCCGGGATGTACGGCATTCTCGTCTTCATCATCCTCTCGGTGTTCATCGCCGGTCTGATGGTCGGTCGGACGCCGGAATACCTCGGCAAGAAGGTCCAGGCCTATGACGTGCAGATGGCGATGCTCGTCATCCTGGTCTTCCCGCTGACGATTCTCGTGTTGACCGCCATCTCGGTCGTCTCGCCGTCGTTCGGCACGTCGAGCATCACCAATCCCGGACCGCACGGGCTGTCGCAGATCCTGTACGCGTTCACGTCCGGCACCGGCAACAACGGCTCGGCGTTCGGTGGGCTGGGCGCGAACACGCATTGGTACAACGTCGCGATCGGGTTCGCGATGCTGATCGGCCGCTTCTTCATGATCATCCCGATGCTGGCGATCGCGGGCAGCCTCGGCCGCAAGAAGCGTGTGCCGCCGTCGCCGGGCACCTTCCCGGTCACGACGCCGCTGTTTTCGGCGCTGCTCGTCGGCGTCATTCTCATCGTCGGCGCGCTGACGTTCTTCCCCGCCCTCAGCCTCGGCCCGATCGTCGAGCACTTGCTGATGGCGAATGGTCAGGTGTTCTGATGGCTGCTCACGCACAGGCAAAATCCAGGTCGATCTGGGATCCGGGCATCGTCCGCGGCGCGATCGTCGACGCGCTGCGCAAGCTGCACCCCCGGACGATGGCCAAGAACCCGGTGATGTTCGTCGTCGAGGTCGGCAGCGTGCTGACGACGGTGCGTTTCGCGCTGGATGCCGCGGCGGGCCGTCCCGGACTCGGCTTCGAGCTGCAAATCACCTTCTGGCTCTGGTTGACCGTGCTGTTCGCGAACTTCGCCGAAGCGATGGCCGAAGGACGCGGCAAGGCGCAGGCCGACACGCTGCGCAAGGCCCGGACCGAGACCGTCGCGAATCGCATCGGCCCCGAGGGCCGCATCGACACGGTGCCGGCCACTGCGCTCCGCAAGGACGACGTGGTGATGGTCAAGGCGGGCGAATTCATTCCGTCGGACGGCGAGATCATCGAAGGGGTCGCGTCGGTCGATGAATCGGCGATCACCGGCGAGTCGGCGCCGGTGATCCGCGAATCCGGCGGCGACAGAACTGCCGTGACCGGCGGCACGCGCGTGCTCTCGGACTGGATCAAGATCCGTATCACCGCGGACCCCGGGCATACCTTCATCGATCGGATGATCGCGCTCGTGGAAGGGGCCGAGCGCCAGAAGACTCCCAACGAGATCGCGTTGAACATCCTGCTGGCCGGGCTCACGATCATCTTTCTGCTGGCGGTCGTCACGCTCCAGCCGTTCGCGATTTACTCGGGAGCGCCGCAGTCGGTGTTCGTGCTGGTGTCGCTGCTCGTGTGCCTCATCCCGACGACCATCGGCGGCCTGCTGTCGGCGATCGGCATCGCCGGGATGGATCGCCTGGTGCAACGCAACGTGCTGGCGATGTCGGGCCGCGCCGTCGAGGCGGCGGGCGACGTGCATACGCTCCTGCTCGACAAGACCGGGACGATCACGCTGGGCAATCGACAAGCGACCGAGTTTCTCGCGTTGCCGGGCGTCACAGAAGAGGAGATCGCCGACGCCGCGCAGTTGTCGTCGCTGGCCGACGAAACTCCGGAAGGGCGCTCGATTGTGGTGCTCGCGAAAGAACGCTACAAGTTGCGGGGTCGTGAGCTGGCCGAGCACCATGCCGTGTTCGTTCCCTTCACGGCGCAGACGCGCATGTCGGGCGTCGATCTGGACGGCCGTCAGGTCCGCAAGGGTGCGGCCGACGCGATCGAAAAGTACGTGGTCGCGAGCGGCGGCGCGACAACGCCGGAGCTCAAGGCCATCGTCGATCGGATTGCCCGCGCCGGCGGCACGCCGCTCGTGGTGGCCGATCGCGCGCGCGTCCTCGGCGTCATCCACCTGAAAGACATCGTCAAAGGCGGGATCCGCGAGCGATTCACCCAGCTGCGGGCGATGGGGATCAAGACGGTGATGATCACCGGCGACAACCCGCTGACGGCCGCATCGATCGCCAACGAGGCCGGTGTCGACGACTTCCTCGCCGAGGCGACGCCGGAAGACAAGATGGCGCTGATCAAACGCGAACAGCGCGACGGCAAGCTCGTGGCGATGACCGGCGACGGCACCAATGACGCCCCGGCGCTGGCCCAGGCCGACGTCGGCGTCGCCATGAACACCGGCACGCAGGCCGCCAAAGAAGCGGGCAACATGGTCGACCTGGATTCGAGTCCGACGAAACTGCTGGACATCGTCGAAATCGGGAAACAGCTGCTGATGACGCGTGGCGCGTTGACGACGTTTTCGATTGCCAACGACGTGGCGAAGTACTTCGCGATCATCCCGGCGATGTTCGCGGTGGCGTTCCCGGTCCTGATGACCCTGAACGTGATGGGGCTCAAGACGCCGCAATCGGCGATTCTGTCGGCGGTGATCTTCAACGCCCTGATCATCGTCGCGCTGGTGCCGCTGGCGCTGCGCGGCATCCAGTACCGCGCCATGAGTGCCGAGGCGCTGCTGCGCCGCAATCTGCTGATCTACGGCGCGGGGGGCATCGTCGTGCCGTTCATCGGGATCAAGATCATCGACGTGATCATCACCGCGATGGGGCTGGCATGACGCCAGTTCCCGCTCGTGGTGAGCTGCCGCAAATCGTAGTACGTGGGGTCCGGCTTCAGCCGGACCTACACTGACGATCGCGTAGATGTAGGTCCGCCTAAAGGCGGACCCCACGTACTACACCGATCTGAAAACGCTATAGCCGAGCGAACATCATGAACATCACCAAGAATCTCCTCATCGCCGTGCTGATGACGATCGTCACCACGCTGCTGCTCGGCCTCGCTTACCCGCTGGTGGTCACCGGGCTCGCGCAGGTCTTGTTTCCAGCCAAGGCGAACGGCCAGCTGATCGAACGCAACGGGAAGGTCATCGGCTCGCGGATCATCGGGCAGGCGTTTTCCTCGCCGGGCTACTTCCGCTCGCGCCCGTCAGCTGCTGGGACGGGCTACGATGCGGCCAACTCCGCCGGCACCAACCTGGGACCGACGAACAAGAAGCTGATCGACTCGGTCAAGGCCGCCGTTGACGCGGCCCGGAAAGAAAACCCGTCGGCGCCGGTGCCGGTCGATCTCGTGACCACCTCGGCATCAGGGCTCGACCCGCACATCTCTCCCGCGGCGGCGGCGTTCCAGGTGCCGCGCGTGGCGCGCGAGCGGGGAGTGCCCGAGACGGAGATCCAGCGCCTGGTGGACGCCCGCACGGAAGGTCGTCAACTCGGGTTCCTGGGCGAGCCGGTGGTCAACGTCCTCGAACTGAATCTGGCTCTGGATGAGCGGCATCCCATGAAGAGATAGGGCGGCAGTGGCCGAGACGCAGTCTTCGAGCGCCGAGTCGCTGCTCGCGCGCGTCAAGGAAGAAGGACGCGCGCGGCTTCGTCTGTACATTGGCGCGGCGCCTGGCGTCGGCAAGACGTTTCAGATGCTCGAGGATGCGCACGAGCTCAAGCGGCAGCAGCTCGACGTGGTCATCGGCTTCATCGAGGCGCACGGTCGCGCGGACACGCTGGCGCGCATCGGCGACCTCGAGCAGGTGCCGCTGCGCGCGATCGAGTACCGCGGCGTCACGTTGCAGGAGATGGACGTGGCCGCGGTGAAGGCGCGCCGTCCGCAGATTGCCATGGTGGACGAGCTCGCGCACACGAACGTGCCCGGCTCGGCGCATGCCAAACGCTACGAGGACGTGCTCGAACTGCTCGACGCAGGGATCCACGTGATCAGCGCGGTCAACATTCAGCACATCGAGTCGCTGAACGATGCCATTGCGTCGACGACTGGTGTGCGCGTCCGCGAGACGATTCCGGACTGGGTGCTCAAGCGCGCCGACGAAGTGGTGAATGTGGACGTCTCGGTCGAGACGCTGCGTCAGCGCCTGCGGCAAGGCAAGATCTACGACGCGGCCAAGGTCGAGCAGGCGCTCGCCAACTTTTTCCGGAAAGGCAATCTGACGGCGCTGCGCGAGCTCGCGCTGCGGCAGCTCGCCGCCGATCAGGCAGGAAAGGCCGAGGCGTATCGGGACCGCGAGGGCCTCGAGCGTCCGGTCATTCCCGAGAAGGTGATGGTGGCCATGGCGTCGCGCGGCAGCGCCCGAACCCTGCTGCGCGTCGGCGCGCGTGTGGCCGGCCGGTTCGCCACCGACTGGTACGCCGTCTACGTCGAAACGCCGAAAGAGGAGCCTGGGCGGATCAATCCCCAGGACCACATCGCGCTCGCCGACAACATCCGGTTCGCGAAGCAGTTGGGCGCACAGGTCGTCAAACTCAAAGGCTCGCGCGTCGCCGACGCGCTCGTGGAGTTCGCCAAACGCGAAGGGATCACCCAGGTGATCTTCGGCCAGTCGGCCCGCTCGCGCTGGGAGCTGCTCCTCCACGGATCGATCGTCGATCGCTTCCTGCGCGACGTCCGCAATGCCAACGTCCAAATCGTGCCCGTCCGCGACGAGAACATCGTCGAAGACGACGCGGACGGTGATCCGCGGTGAAGCTCCGGACCAAGCTGCTGGTCGGGTACGCCGGATTCGTGCTGGCGCTCGGCGTGCTCGGCGCCTGGAGTGCGCGGACCCTCAGTCAGATGAGCAGGGTGTCGGGCCGGATCATCTCCGAGAACTACGACTCGGTCGTCGCCGCGCAGGACATGAAAGAGAGTCTCGAGCGGCAGGATTCCGCCGCGCTGTTCGATTTGCTCGGGCAAAAGGACCGCGCGCGCCGTCAAATCGCGGATCACCGCGCCCGCTTCGATGCGGCGCTCGCCAAGGCCGCGGCGAATATCACCGAGATCGGCGAAGCCGACATGATCGACGCGATTCGACGAGGCCGTGACGAGTACTACCGCCGCTTCGACGCGTTTTTGACCGCGTCGGGCGACAGGACGGCGCAGTACTTCGCATCGCTCGAACCGCAATTCAACGCGGGCCGGACTCAGGCGGACGCCCTTCTGCGGCTGAACCAGGAGGCGATGCGCCGCAAGGCCGACGACGCCTCGCAGATCGCGCGCCGCTGGTTTTTCATGACGCTGGCGCTCGCGGTCGTGCTCATGGCCGTGGGAATCGCCGTCGAAATCGGCCTGTCCAACGCGATCCTCGGCCCGGTCCGCCAGCTGACGGATGCGACGACTCGGATCGCCGAAGGCGATCTCGACGCTGCCGTCCCCGTCCGATCCGCCGACGAGATCGGCACGCTGGCGGTCGGTTTCAACCGGATGGCGGAGCGGATTCGCGAGCTGCGGCGCTCCGATCTGGGCAAGCTGCTGGTCGCTCAGCAGACCACCGAAGCGGCCATCGATTCGCTCTACGATCCCGTGCTCGTCACCGACAGCGACCGGCGCGTCACCCGCATCAACGCCGCGGCCGAGCGACTGTTCGGCGCCCGAGCGGACGTGATCGGTCACACGATCGATCAGATCACCAAGGACACGCGGCTCGCGCAGGCCGTGGTCGATGTGCTCCAGTCGGGCCGGATCGTGGCGTCGGAGAGTCCTGCCGCCGTGCTGCCGTGGGCGGTCGGCGGCACTCGACGAGCGTTCCGCGTCCGATCGACGCCGATGCGCGACGCCGACAATCGCCTGGTCGGCGCCGTCACGCTGCTCGAGGACATCACTCACCTGGCCGAGATCAGCCGCCTCAAGTCGGAGTTCATCGCCGACGCGTCGCACGAGCTGCGCACGCCGCTGACCAGCGTCCAGATGGGAATTCATCTGCTGCTCGAGGACGCGTCGGGCTCGCTGACCGAGCGGCAGAAGGACATCCTGCAGGTCTGCCGCGACGACACCGCGCGGCTCGACCGCCTGATGCGGGATCTCCTCGATCTGTCGAAAATCGAATCGGGCGCTGTCACGCCGGTGCGGACTTCGATTCGTGCCGCCACGCTCGTGCGCGACGCGGTCGAGGCGCTTCGACTGCAGGTCGAAGCGAAGGGCGTGGCGCTGGCCGTCGACGTCGCGCCGGATCTGCCGCACGTGTTCGTCGATCGCGCGCAAATCGAACGGGTCATCGGCAATCTGGTCACCAACGCCGCTCGCGCGACACCGGACGGCGGCACGATCACGGTGTCGGCGGCGAGCCGGTCCGCCGCGGTCGCGATTTCGGTCGCCGATACCGGCGTGGGGATTCCACGCGACTACCTCGCGCACATCTTCGAGCCGTTCGTGCAGGTCCCCAACGCGCCCAGCGGCGGCGCCGGGCTCGGGCTGACCATCTCGCGGCGCATCGTCGAGGCCCACGGCGGCGAGCTCAGCGTCCAGTCGGAGGCCGGCCGCGGATCCACGTTCACGTTCACCGTCCCGATCGCCGAGGAGGCGCAGTCGTGAAAGTCCTGATCATCGACGACGAACCGCACATCCGGCAGATGATGCGGCTGACGCTGGAGGCATCCGGGTATGAGGTGGACGAGGCCGGCAGCGGACAAGAAGGACTGACGCGGTTCGGCGACGGCCGCGCGCACGACGTCGTCGTCCTCGACCAGAAGATGCCGGGCATCGACGGTCTCGAGACGCTCAAACGGTTGAAGGAGCGAACGCCGGACGCGTGCGTGCTGATGGTGACCGCCTTCGGGTCGATCGAGCTGGCGGTGGACGCCATGAAGTTGGGCGCCACCGATTTCCTGCGCAAGCCGATGACGCCGGAGACGCTTCGGAATGCCGTGGCTGCCGCGATCGTCAGTCAGGCCTCGCGTCCGCCGCATTCGGCCGGGCGGACAGCCGGGCCAGACGGGACCGGTCGACATCGCCGTACTCACGATGAACGGGTTCCAGATCCTACGTCGCCCTGATCCGGCGAAGCCATCGTCGTCCGACCACGTCTTTCGCGTGCGGCACGTCCGCGATGGCGTCGAGGTTCCCGTCACAGTGAGCATCGATCCAGAGGCCGTGGATCGGGTGGCCCGGCTGACGCACCGTCGTCTCGAACCCGGAGGGGCGTTTTGGTGCTCGCAGGCCGAACGTCTCTTGTCGGCCTTCGTCTGGAGTGAAGGAAAGGCGCCGGACGAGGGCCGCCTGACCGTGCGCGACGTGTCTCTAGAGGCTCTCGATGTCGCGGCACGGTGGGAGCTCGATTAGCCGGAGCCTACTGTCTGAGGTGAAACGGTACGCTCGTCACGACGACGTTAGGCTTGAACAGGAGCGCCCCCTTGATCAGCAGCGCGCGTTGATTGTGGAACAGATGGTGCCACCACTTGGCCGGCACGAACTCCGGCAGCACGACCGTCAGGAAGTCGTCCGGACGCTCCGCGTCGACTCGCTCGATGTACTCCAGGAACGGCTCCATGAGCGAGCGATACGGCGATTCCAAGATCACTAGTGGTACCTCTTGGCCCCACTGTTCCCAATCGCCTCGCAGGCGTTCGGTCACCACTGGATCCACGTTCACGTAGACGGCGCGGACGTCAGCTGACAGCGTTTTCGCGTACTCGACGGCCTGAACCACGGCACGATGAACGCCGCTGATCGGGACAAGCACCGTGTTCTGACGACGCGTAGTCTCGTTCGCCCAGTCTTTCAGCGACAGTTGTGCCGCCACGATGTCGTAGTGACGCTTCGTGGTACGGAAGAAGAACACGTGAACCGGGATCAGGAGCAGGATGATCCACGCGCCTTCGTGCGCTTTCGTCACCGCGACAACGAGCAGCACGACCCCGGTCACCAGGGCGCCAAAGCCATTGATCAAGGCACTCGTCTTCCAGCCAGGTCCACGGAGTCGCCGCCAGTGCACCACCATCCCTGCCTGCGACAACGTGAATGACACAAAGACGCCGATCATGTAGAGCGGAATGAGCGAGTGGGTGTCACCGCCGTAGATCACGAGCAGAATGCTCGCGAAGATGCTCAGCCCGATGATGCCATTTGAAAAGGCCAGGCGGTCCCCTTGGTTCATCAGCTGCCGCGGGACGTAGCGATCACGTGCGAGGATCGAGGCGAGCCGCGGAAAATCGGCATAGGCGGTGTTCGCTGCGAGTACGAGAATGAGCATCGTGGCGGCCTGCACCAGGTAGTACGGCAGGCCGCGGCCGCCGAAGACCCCGCGCGCAATCTGCGAGACGACGGTCTCCTGCTCGCTCGGCGTCACCTGGTAGGCTTGTGCGAGCAGCGTGATCCCGACGAACATCGTGATCGACAGCACCGCCATTGTCAGCATCGTCGCAGCTGCGTTCTTCGACTCGGGTGGCCGGAAGGCGGGTACGCCGTTCGACACGGCCTCGACGCCAGTCATGGCCGTGCAGCCGTTTGAGAAGGCGGTAAGCAGCAGAAACAACGTCAGCACCTGACCGGTGGGCTCGATCGGACTGACCGCCTCAACCGGCTGAATCGTGCCACTCAGCGCACGCCAGGCCCCGACCGCGATGAGCACCAACAGGCTCACCACGAAGAAGTACGTGGGCAACGCGAAGATCCGTCCCGACTCGCGAATACCACGGAGATTGCCGAGCGTGAGTACGACCACGAATCCCAGCGTCATCTCGACCCGGTTGAGATGCCATTCCGGAAACGCGGACGTGAGCGCCGCGACGCCGGCCGCGATGCTGACGGCCACGGTCAGCACGTAATCGATCAGCAGCGCGCCTGCGGCGATGAGCGCTGGCCTCTCACCGAGATTGTCCTTCGCGACGATGTAAGCGCCTCCACCGCTCGGGTAGGCGTGAATCGTCTGGCGATACGAGAAGACGACAACCGCGAGAATCGTGGCGATGACAAACGCGATTGGGCTGGACAGGCTGAGCGCGCCCACGCCGACGAGAATCAGGACGCGCAGAATCTCCTCGGTCGCGTACGCCACCGAGGAAAGTGGGTCCGAGGACAGGACCGCCAGGCCCGTGAAGCGGGACAAGCGCTCGTGATGGGCAAGGTGCGACGGAATCGGCTTGCCGACGATCAGCTGTTTGACTTGTGAGAGCAGACCTTCTTCAGGCATCGTCCCTCCAAGGGTGGCGAGGCGCCGGCGAGAGACAAGGCGCGACGACTGAGAATATCGGGCCATATTTGAAGGAGGAGTCAGACTCTGTCCGCGGGGATGACATCGCCGGCCGAATGCCGTCGTGACTTTCGATCATGGGCTGCCAAGGGTGCGGACGGGAACGGTCTGCCGACGAGAAAACGTTTGCGAGAATGCGGAGTCTTCAGAACAGTCCGCGGGGCCTGCCGGATGTTTCAAGGTGTGCTTCCGTGCAAATCGCGCGACGGGGTTAGCTGACGGGCTGGGACTCGGACTGTCCCTTGGCAACCTTGCCAATGCGCCCCGACTACTCGGTCCCCCGCATCCCGCACCTGCGCGGGATTTTGGCCACCAGAACCTTACGCGCGCGGTCTGTCGGATGTCAAATCGTCGCTGTCAACCGTCAGATTTCGACCTGCACGCCGAGCTCGACGACGCTGTCCGGCGGCAGTTTGAAGAAGGCGGTGGCGCGAACCGCGTTCCGGGCCATCAGCACGAACAGCTTCTCCCGCCAGATCGCCATCCCGGGGGCTTTCGTCACGATGACGGTTTCGCGACCCAGAAAATACGTCACTTCCGCAAGATCGAGCGGCAGGCCGTGCTCGCGTGCGAGCGCCAGGGCCTCGGGCACATTCGGCTCGTCCATGAAGCCGTACCGCAAGGTGACGTTGAAGAGACTATGACCGAGCGGTGCCACGACCAGGCGTTCCTCCGGCGTGACGTGTGGCGTGTGCGTGGTCTGGACGCTGAGGATGATCACGCGCTCATGAAGGACCTTGTTGTGCCGCAGGTTGTGCACCAGCGCCGGCGGCGTCCCGCGGGGCTGCGCCGTCATGAAGACGGCCGTGCCAGGCACGCGGATCGGCTTGCGCTGGACCGTCGCCGCCACGAACTGGTCCAGCGGAAGGGCGCGAGCCGTCAGCCGCTCGGCCAGCAGGCGCCGCCCCGTCTTCCACGTCGTCATCATCGTGAACAGGACGGTCCCGATGACCAGCGGCAGCCAGCCGCCGTGCGCCACTTTCAACAGGTTCGCGCCCAGGAATGCGAGATCGATCGAGAGGAACACGCCGGTCACGACCAGCGCGGCGCCGAGCGGCCACCGCCAGCGCTCAGTGGCGATGATGTGCAGGAGCACTGCGGTGATCACCATCGTGAGCGTGACGGCGATCCCGTACGCGGCGGCGAGCGCGCTCGACGATCGAAATCCAAGGACGATCGCGATCGTGCCCACCATCAGCGCCCAGTTGACCTGCGGCACGTAGATCTGCCCCATGTGATGCGACGAGGTGTGGTCGATGTCCATCCGCGGGCTGTAGCCAAGCTGGACCGCCTGTTGCGTGATGGAGAACGCGCCTGAGATGAGGGCCTGCGACGCGATGATGGCAGCCGCCGTAGCCAGCACCACCATCGGAAGAAGCGCCCAGGACGGCGCCAGCAGGAAGAACGGCTGTTCCGCAGCGGCGCTGTCGATCAGCAGCAACGCGCCCTGGCCGAAGTAGTTGAGCAGGAGGGCTGGCAGCACCAGAGCGAACCACGCAAAGCGAATGGGCCGCTTGCCGAAGTGGCCCATATCGGCGTACAGCGCCTCGCCGCCGGTGACCGCCAGAAACACGGCACCGAGCACTGCGAAGCCGTGGAACCCATGCGTCTCGAAGAACCTGATGGCGTGAATCGGGTTGACGGCAAAGAGCACGACGGGCTGCCGCACGATCCAGCTCACACCCAGCACTGCAATCGCGAGGAACCACAGCACCATGACGGGACCGAAGAGTCGGCCGACCAGGTGCGTGCCGTGCCGCTGGATCGCGAAGATCCCGATCAGGATCACCACGGCGAGCGGCACCACGTACGAGTCGAAGAACGGCGTCGCGACCTTCAGCCCCTCGACGGCGCCGAGCACAGTAATCGCCGGGGTGATCATGCCGTCGCCATACAGCAGCGCGGCGCCGAAAATGCCGAGAGCAATCAGCACGTTCCTGCCGTTCCCGCTGCCGCCGGTGGGCACGAGCGCTGTCAGCGCGAGGATGCCACCCTCCCCCGCGTTGTCCGCGCGCATCACGATGGCGATGTACTTGATCGAGATGACGATGACGAGCGCGTAGATGACGAGCGAGAGGACGCCGAGCACGTTCTCGTGCGTCGGCGGCACCGAATGGGTCCCGAAGAAACATTCGCGGATCGTGTACAGCGGGCTCGTACCGATGTCGCCGTAGACCACGCCGATCGTGGTCAGCGTCAGCGGGAGCAGCGAGCGAGCGGAAGGTCGTGCCCGTGGCGGCGCCGTGGTCGGCGCGGGGTCGGCGGCGTCTGCCATGGTCGGGTCTGCGAGAGGCCCCTGCGAAAATACGCTGCCCGGTCGAACAAACGCAAGTGAATCTGCCGATGCCTGAGAGCGCCGCCTTCGCCGAACTGCGTGACGATGCCCGGCAAACGCTGATCGGAGCAGTTGCTGTCGGGGCCGCGTCTCTCTGTCGGGGAGATTAAGGGGACTGTGCGACCCGCGGAGCGCGGCTAAGTGGCGCGGGACAGACCAACTCCGCGCACCGTCCCCAATCGATGGCAATGGCGAGCTGCTTCTCCGCTTCTTCTACGGCAGGACTGCTGGCGAGAGCGAGATCCGGCGTCGATGATGCCGTGATGGGTTACGAGCCGGAATCTGTAGGCTTGCTCAGCGCGGACGCGGACGTGCGAGTCGTACCCGCCCGTTCGCCATGTCATACGTGATCGAGAACGCGATGAGTCGTTGACCACCAATCGTGCAGCCTTGTGCAGACTCCGCGAACTGCACGAGTGGCCTGGCCAACACGAACATGCCGAGTGAGGCATCGGCGTTGACCTCTCCTTCTCGAACGATGTCGCGACCCTTCGCCGTGGTAACGGTTCCCATCTCGACTCGCTTGCCGGCGAGTGGGAGGGAGCTCGCGTACGTCTCACGCAGGAATATTCCTCCCGGAAACAGCGGATCGAGCCGGCAAGCGATGACAACACTGGCGATACTGACCGTGACGCCAAGCTCAGACGCGTCAGATTTCAAGCTGAACACGTCGCGCCGGTTGGGATCCGGCAGGCTGCCCGGCTCGACCGCGACCTGCGATCGAGGGTAGTCGAGCGTCACGAGATGGCTTGGCCACACTGACGCATTGAGGACACCTCGAGGACGTGCCGGAGGCGCGAATTCCGGAACGGCCGTCGCCATGTCGCCCGCAATGGCCTTCACGGTGACCCTGCTGGTGCCGACCTCCAACTGCAGTTCGAATTGCGGCGGTGAACTCCCACCACTCTCAGCTTTCAGCTTCAACTCACTCGCGAGACGTGGATCGATGAGCGCCGCTGATGCCTCCGGCGCAACCAGGAAGGCGAACGGGCCCTGTCCGTTCACCTTCACGCGAACCAGCGGTCGGTTTGCGAGCAACTCCATGGGGATTGTGATGGGCACAGCCGCCGTTGGTTTCGAGGGTGCCGTCGACGGCTGTTGCTGGTCAGCGGCGACCGCATCAAGTCGGACGGACGCCAGCGCGAGACACACCAGTAGTCCGCGCATCAGGAGGCGATGTAGCCGCGACGAGCACGGACTCGAGTCATCCATCCTCCCCGGGCAACGGAATGACGTCGGCGAGCATGACGAAGATACCTTCGGCCACCATGGGTCTCAACGTCGCGAGTGCACGAAGACGAGAGCAGCGGCGACGGCGAAATCGCGCATGATGAGGCACCGGCGCACCGGACGACGGATCGGTGACGCCCGGCGGGCGAGGCGCGGTCAGCCCTCTGCAGCGGCTGTGCCGTTCGGTTGCGATGGAAAGTGAGTTTTTTCAGGAGCAAACTGACGGTGTCCGGGCATTCTGCGGGGAGACGAGCGGCGTGCGACCTGCGTTCTGCATGGACAGGAAACCCCAGCCTGCGAGCGGGACGCCGAGGTTCGCGTGTTCAGGTCCGGCGCCAGGTGGGATCCTTGTTGTCAGGGCGCTTGCAGGAAGGACACATTCGATGACTGGACAGGCGACGACGTGCCAGGCGCCGTGGGCGGCGCTCGTCGTCGACGACGACGCGGGCGTTCGTCAATCGCTGCGACTGTGCCTCGAGGCGGCCGGCGCGCGCGTGCTGGGCGTCGCGACGGGTCGGGCCGCGCTCGAGGCCCTCGATCGCGGGTCACTTCGATGTCGTCTTTCTCGATCTGTGGCTCGGGCCCGAGGCGGGGATGGATGTGCTTGCCGGAGATGCTGCAGCGTCAGGCGGATCTCGGCGTGATCGTCGTGACCGCCTTTGCGTCGATCGAGAGTGCGGTCGACGCGGTCAAACGCGGAGCGGTCGACTACATTCCCAAGCCGTTCACGCCCGATCAGATTCGGCTGACGGCGAATCGCGTCTTGGAGGCACAGCGACTCCGACGACGTCTGACCGAACTCCAGGAGGCGCTGGATGAGACCGGCGAGCCGGCCGTCTTCGAATCGCACAGCCAGACCTTTCGCCAGTTTCTGCAGACGGCGGCGCGCGCCGCGGCCTCCGACGCCGTCGTGTTGCTCCGCGGCGAGAGTGGGACGGGCAAGAATCTGCTGGCCCGCTGGCTGCGTGCGAACAGCCCGCGCGCCGAGGCGCCGTTTGCGACCGTCAATTGTCCGGCGCTGTCCGGGGATCTGATGACCAGCGCGCTCTTTGGGCATCGAAAAGGTGCCTTCACGGGCGCGATCGCCGACGTCGCCGGCAAAGTGCAGGAAGCGGAGGGCGGCACGCTGTTCCTGGACGAGGTCGGCGAGCTGACGGCGGACGCGCAGGCTCGCTTGCTGCGGTTTCTCAATGACCGGACGTACGAGCGGCTCGGCGAAGCGCGAGAGCGGCAGGCCGATGTGCGTCTGATCGCCGCGACCAATCGGGTGCTCGAGGAGGAAGTCAAGGCCGGACGTTTTCGCGAAGATCTCTTCTATCGCTTGAATGTCATCACGCTGACGGTGCCGGCGCTTCGGGAGCGTCCCGAGGACATTCCGTTGCTGGCGCAGCACTACCTCGCCATGTTCAGCCGCAAGCAGGGACGTCCGGCGCTGACGTTTTCCAGCGACGCCGAGCAGGCGATGCTGTCGCACGCCTGGCCGGGCAATCTTCGCGAGCTGCGCAATGCGGTCGAACGCGCCGTCATTCTGGCGTCCGGCACGCGTGCTGACCCCGTTCGATCTCGGCTTGCCGGCCGCTCGCGTCGTCCGAGCAGGAACGAGCAGATCGATCACGCGGCGCGCGTGGGCGCCCCGATCTCGCTGGCCGCGCTGCGAGCGCGAGCACATCGCGCGGATTGTCGCGCAGTCGTCGTCGCTCGAGGCCGCGGCCCGCACCCTGGACATCGACGCGACCACGCTCCAACGGAAACGGAAACGATTTGGTTTGGCCTGACTCGCCATGATGCGCGTGGGCCTGCGTCTTCGGTTCGGCGTCGCGGCGGTGCTGCTGGTCGGCACCACCGTCATCGCGAGCGTGTGGACGCTGGCCGCGTTGTCGCGTCTCAGCGGACTCGTCACCGACACGGTGCGCGACAGCGAAGCCGTCACGGCCGTCACGTCGACGCTGTCGGGCGCCCTCGAACGGGAAGACGACGCCGTGCTGCTCGTCCTCGCCGGCGATCCGCGAGGCACGTCGGTTCTGGCGCAGGAGCGGACGGTCGTCGATAAGGCGGTCGCTGATCTCTTTGACGTGCTCGGCCCGGCCGACGAACAGGAGTTGGCCAAGCCGCTCGAGTCGGAGCTGCAGGCGTATCGTCGAGCCGCCGACGCGGTGGCCGCGATGGCTTCAGAACGCGAGGCGCTCGTGCAGTATCACCAACGGGCCAACCCGCTGCTGCGTCGCGCGGTCGCCCTGACGACGGTGATTCGCGATCGACATTTCGAACTGGCGCGCCGAGCGGTGACAGGAGCCAAGGACGAGGCCAGCGCGTCGCGGCGGGCGGTGCTGCTGATTACGCTCGCCGCGCTCGGCTTTGCCGGGCTGGTGGCGTGGCACCTGACGAGCCGGGTCGTGGGCCCGCTGCGGCGCCTCACGCGAGGCGCCAACGCGATCCGTGAAGGACGCTTCGACGAGCGGATCGAGCTCAGCGTCGCGCGACGAGCTCGGCGAGCTGGCGTCGGCGTTCAATCAGATGGCCGACGGATCTGGCGGAATTTCGCCGCACGAACATCGGTGAGGTCGTGCAGGCGAAGAACACGCTCGAAGCGACGCTCGAGGCGCTGCCGGACGCCGTGGTCCTCCTCGATGCGGACTGTCGAATCCTGTCGATGAATCACGCGGCGCTCGCGGCGTTTCGAGCAGCCGGCGTGAGCGATCCCAAGGCACTCGAGGATTTGCACATCAACGGGCTCGATCGCGACGCCATCGCCAAGGCGATTCACGCCGAAGCGAGATATCGCCCCGGTCACGGACTTGACGCGCACGATTCCCGTGGACCGCGACGGGACCGGTCAGCGGCTGCTGCCGCGCGTGGTACCGGTGCCTGGGCTGACGCCGCAGCAGAGCGGCGCGATTCTCGTGCTGTACGACGTCACCGATCTGGCCCGGCTCGATGAGATGCGCTCAGAGCTCGTCGCCGTCGCGTCACACGAGCTGCAAACGCCGCTGACGACGCTGCAGGATGACGCTGCTGATGCTGCAGGAGGCGGCCGCCGGGCTGCCCGCGCGCGAACGGGAGCTCGTCGCGACGTCGCTCATCGGCGTCGAACAGCTGACCGAGACGGTCCACGAGTTCCTGGACCTGACGCGCATCGAAGCCGGGCGAACTGCGTCTCAACCTCGAGCCCGTGCACCTTCCGACGTCTGCTGGCTGACGTGGTCCGACACGCCGAGGCGCAGGCCGACTGCGCAAGGCATCGTCGTACAGGCGCGACGTCACGCCAGATCTCCCCAGCGTCGTCGGCGATCAGCGCCGGCTTCGCGTCGTGTTCGACAACCTGCTGTCGAACGCGCTCAAGTACACGCCGACCGGAGGAACGATCACCGTGATTGGCGACAGGTTCGGCGCCAGCGCGCTGTCGACGGTGGCTGCGGCACGGTCGTCATCCGCGTGACGGACACCGGCCCGGGTGTGCCGGCAGCATTCCGGACTCGCATCTTCGACAAGTTCTTTCGCCTCGAACACCAGCACCTCGAGGATCGCCACCATCCGCGGGGCGCGGGGATTGGTCTGTACATGTGCCGGCAGATCGTCGAGCTGCACGGCGGACATATCACGTGCGCCGCGGGCGCCGACGATCGAGGGGCGTGCATGACGGTGGAATTGCCGGTGAGCAGCCCCGCAGCACACTGCGGTGTGAGCGAAACCGGCGACCTGCGCAAGGAGCGTGGTAAGCTCGTGCCTCGGATCTGCGTCATCACCGCCGCTTGCGTCGTCATCGGCGCTGCCGCTCGATTGACGGCCAGGGATGTTGGTCCTGGCAGCGCAGCAGTCGCCGTTCCGCAGCGGCGTCGACGTGATCGCGTATGAACGTCACCGTGACGGACGCGTCGCGCCGTTACGTGACCGATCTCGATCGGCAGGACTTTCAGATCTTCGAGGACGGGCGGCCGCAGCAGGTCACGTTTTTCCGGAAGGGCAGCCTGCCTCTCGCGTTGGCGTTGTTGATCGACACGAGCGCCAGCATGGACCAGAACCTCGACGTCGCCCAAGAGGCGGCCGTCGGATTCGTGCGCGCGCTTGCTCCGCAGGATGTCGCGTCGGTGATTGATTTCGACACCAGAGTTCAGGTGCGGCAGGATTTCACGGCCGATCGAACGCGCTCGAACACGCGATCCGCCAGACCTCTGCCGGCGGCTCGACCGCGCTCTACAACGCGGTGTACATCGCCTTGAAGGAGCTGAACAAGACGATTCGCGATGAGCCGCTCGCTGAATCGCGGCGCCGAGCGATCGTGATTCTCTCAGATGGCGAAGACACGTCGAGCCTCGTCGGTTTCGACGAAGTGCTCGACCTCGCGGCTCGGTCCGACACCGCGATCTACGCCATCGGCCTGCTGGGACACGAGATTGCGGGCATCAAGCGACCGAACGAAGCGCAGTTCGTGCTGCGACGGCTATCGGAGCAGACCGGCGGCCGTGCGTTCTTTCCGTCCGACGCAAAGGAACTGAGCGGCGTCTACGGCGAGATCAGAGCAGAGCTCGTCGAACCAGTACTTCCTCGCCTACGAATCGAACAACCCTCGACGAGACGGCCAGTTTCGCCGCATCGCGGTTCGTGTGAGCCGAGCGAGCGTCGTGGCTCGGGCGCGGCCCGGCTACTACGCGCCCAGCCAGTAGGGGCCCGGCGCTCCAGAAAGCTGACCGGATGGCATGATCGAATCATTCTGCAGACAAACGGCGACGTGCGTGGTCGCCCTCCACGTGATCAGCTCCGCCGGTCTTGTATCGGCCCAGAATTCACTGCAGACCGCAACGCAGGTGGAGATTCTGTCGCCGAGTCCGGATAGCTACGTCACCGGGCCGACCGCTCTTCGTGCCCGCGTTGAGCCCGCCGAAGCGGTCGCGAGCCTGATTTTCTTCGTCGACGGCCGTCAGGTCTGCGTCCTGGCGAAACCGCCCTTCGAGTGCGATTGGGACCCAGGAGCATCGATTCGGGAACATCAAGTGCGGCTTGTGGTCAATCTCAACGGCGGCGGCCGCCAGGTTCAAACAGTCCGAACCAAAGCGCTCGACTTTTCGGAGTCGGTCGACGTGGACGTGGTTCAGGTGACCGTGACCGTCGCCGACAGCCGCGGAAAGTTCGTGCGGGGGCTCCCGCAATCCGCGTTTCGCGTCGCCGAGGACGGACGACCGCAAACCATCTCACATTTCGCGTCGGAAAACGTGCCGCTCGAGCTGATTGTCGCGATCGATATCAGCGGCAGCATGGGGGGGTCGATGCCGCAGATGAAGGCGGCGGTCAAGGCGTTTCTCACCGCGGTGCCCAGCCAGCACCAGATTACGCTCCTGGCCTTCAACGACACGCTCTTCACGCTCGCCAGACGAGCCACCGATCTCGCGGAGCGAACCAAAGCCGTGGATCGGCTGGCGCCCGTGGGGTTCGACGGCCCTCTACGATGCGATCCTGCGGGGACTCGACTGCATCGGGGCGCCAGACGGGCCGCAAGGCACTCATTGTCTTCAGCGACGGCGAGGATCAGGGCAGCCACGCGACCATGGCCGATGTCGAACGCCGCTTGCAGGCCAGCGATGTGACGCTGTACATGATCGGCCAGGGCCGCGGCACCACCCTCGAGGCGCTGAAGAAAGTCCTGCTACGACTGGCGACGCCGACCGGCGGCCGCGCGTTGTTCACCGAGAATGTTTCCGAATTGCACGGCGCGTTTGAAGAACTCCTCGACGAGCTGTCGAATCAGTGACCTGCTCACCTATCCACCGCCGGAGCTTCGGCGCGACGACAGATGGCATAGGATCACGGTCGACGTGGACGGAGGATTCGAGGTTCGGGCGCGGCAGGGCTACCGCGCATCGTCGAGGAAATGACGGCGTTACCGCAATGTGAAGCTCAGCTCGATGCTCACAAGCACCGGTACCGGTTCCCCCAGTCGCGTGCCGGGTGAGAACCGCCACTGTTTTGCTGCTTTGATGGCTTCCTGATCGAGGCCGAAGGTTGGATCGAGTGGGCGAAGAATCTTGATCTCGGTCACTTCGCCGGCGGTACTGACGACACACTCGATCAGGACAGTGCCCTGAATCTTGGCGCGCATGGCGTCCGAGGTGTAGTTGGGCTTCACCTCCCGCATCAGGCGTGGCATCGTCACGCCGTTGCCCGGTCGATACGCGCCGCCGCCTGTTCCGCCGCCGCTGCCAGGACCAAGGCCGGCCCCCGATCCGGGGCCGATACCGCTGCCCGTGCCCGTCCCCGCGCCTCCACCTGTCCCCGATCCTTGCGACAGCGACGGCGGAGCGGATGGCGATTCGATAGCGCCTGGAAGCGAGTCTGTCGCCGCCGCGAGATTCTTCGCCGGGATGTTCAGCTGTTGGATTGGGGGCGGTTCATCCTTGACCTGCCTCGGCGGCTCGAGCTTAGGTGGCTTGGCGACAGGCACCGTGATCTTGTCTTTGCCAGGTTCCTCCGCCCGCCGGGGCGGATCCTTCATTCGGTTGCCACCACCGCCGCCTCCGCCGCCCGGCCCCGGCTGAGTCAACCAGATGATGTTGCTGTTGGCTTGAAAGGGCAGAAGAGCCGTGGTGTTGACCGTCTGCGCACCGTAGCGGATCCCGAACAGCGCGACCAGGAGCAGCGCTGTGTGCGACGCGAAGGATGCGACGACGGCGCCACCCATCCGCTGTCCACGTTGCTCGAACAGAAATGGGACGCCGACCGCGTGTGCGTCTTCCACGCGTAGGTAGACGTGTCCAGCCGATGAATTCGCAATGGGAGAGTGCGTGGTGGCCTCCAACATGGATCTCAAAACATCTCAAAACACGCCCAGCAAGCATTCTCGCGCGTCACAAGGGCACGTTCAAGCGGGGCTGCGGATCTACCCGGCGAAGTATCCGCTTCGCGCTTTTACGATCGTCGAAGGACGCTTGACCCGCACATCGAGCCGGCGCCACTCGCGGCCGGTCGCGGCTTCGATGGCGAGGACGTATTGCTGGCGCAGTTCGTCGATCAGGCTCGACGCCGTGACGACGGTTTCGACGAACGTGGTCGCGAACACGAGCTGTCCGCCCGTCCACTCAGCCAGATCGCGCAGGTCTGCCGCGTCAGACGGGGTCGACCGTTCGGACGCCTCCAGCATGATCCGTTGGTCCATCGACGGAACGGTCGCGACGACGAACACCGGCACATCGATTGAGCTCGCCAAACCCGACACCTCACGCGCCGTCATCGCGCTGCTGGTATCGATGCCGTCGGTGAGCACGATGATCGCTTTGTTGGTCGCAGATCGCGCGGCCAGCCGCCGAGCGGCTGCGGCCGTCGCGTCATAGAGAGACGTCGTGCCGAACGGCTCGAACTCGGACAGCGCGCCCTTCAATGTCGCGAGATCGCGGGTGAAGTCCAGCCGCTCGTGGAGCGACGCATCGAACGTGAACAGCGCGACTTCGTCCTGGCCCTTGGCGGAGCTGCGACAGGATCGAATCGTACGCCTGGCGCGCCATCGCGATCTTCGGGCCGACGCGCATGCTGCCGCTCATGTCGACCAGGATCGCCAGGCTGAGCGGCGACTGTCGATCGGACCGGAGCGAGAGGATCGGTCGCAGCTGTCCGTTGTCGCGGACCTCGAAATCGGTGTTCGTGAGGCCGCTCACGACGCGTCCACGAGCGTCCCGGACCGATGCTTGGATCGTCACGACGTCGACAGCACCCCGAAACGTCCCCTGCGGCTGAGAAAGACTCTCCTGGGCGTTCGGCGTGAGGACCCACGAAGAGCAAATGGTCGCGCTGGCGATCACAAGTCGAAGAAGCCGCGTTCTCATGTGTGCGCTCAATGCCAATCTCGGGCCAGCCCATGCAGGGTCGCTGGGCCACGTCGCAGTTTGTGAGGGAAGAGGGTATTTTACCACGCGACTTGTGTGGACTGGCACGGTAGCGATTACGAAAGAGGCGCTCAATTACCGATCCGAGTACTCTGGAATCGTCCTTTTCTTCTTCGTATCCTCGTGGCTGCGTTTGGCGTGGTGAACCGGCGGGCCGAGTTACTGGACGATCAATGCGTCAACGCATAGAGGACGACATTGACACCGAGCGCATAGCCTCTGGGCGAGAACTGCAGGAAGAACTCGTGGTCCTCGCCTTCGCGCTCCCACGAATCGCCGATGTCGGTGTTGTGCGTCATCAGGACCATGATCCGGTCGTGATCGTCGGCGATCATGCGGAAGTTGGGATGCGGGCTGTCCGATCCCGCGCTCCGACGTCGTGCCGCCGCTGCGCCGCCAGAAGTTGATGCTCGTCACCTGCGGGACTTCGGTCACGTGATACAGCGTCTGCCAGATCGGGTGATCGCCGGCACGTCCTCGATGGCGAACTCGGGCAGCACCTTCCGGATCTCGCCCGACCACTGCTCCCACGCCGCGGTGCCCCAGAAGTCGTCGACCCACAGGAAGCCGCCCTTCAGCAGATACTCGCGCAGACGCGCGACTTCCCCGGCCGAGAACTCGAGCGTCCCCACGTCGGTCGCCATGGTGAAGCGGACACCGGAACAGCGCGTCGTCGGTGAGACGCACGACCCAGTAGTTCGGGATTGCCGTTGCTGTCGACGCTGATCGGCGTCTTCGTCAGCTCTTAGAGGCGCATCATCAGGTTGATGCCGGCGTACGGGTAGTCGGTGGCCCAGCCCATGCCGTTCGCTTCGGCGCGGACGCTCGTGTACATGACCTTGCAGTGCGCGAACGCGCCGTCCTCGAAATGGGCCGGAGGGAATCGCGGCGGAACTCCGGGGCCTTCGCGCAGGCGGAAGCGCTGCGCCGACGCGGCGGCCGCGCCTGCGAGAAGGATCAGGGAGAGCGCAACCAGCCGGCCGCGCGCCTTCATGCGATCAGTGTAGCACTCAGTTTTCCGCCTCGCGCGGCTGCAGGATCGTGAACGTCGGGCTGCTGGCATCGTCCTGCGGGATGCCAAGGCGCCCGGCCAGGCCGCGAACGCAGGCGGTCTTTTCCCCAAGGTCCCGCGAACAGCAGGATGGACGGTTGTCCATCCGCGCGACGTCGGGTATCATGCACAGTTGAGGAGCACTCCATGACGTTTTGGCGAACCGGGCGCGGACGTGCGCGTGCCGCGTGGCTGGCGGCTTCGAGCATCACGGCGGCCGCAGTCCTCTTCTTGCAATCCCCTGTCGCCGGACAGGGGGGCAAAGACCACTCCCAGCCGACCTTCACCAAAGACATCGCGCCGATCCTGCAGCGCAGCTGTCAGAACTGCCATCGGCCCGACTCGGTCGCGCCGATGTCGCTGCTGACCTACGAGGAGGCGCGCCCGTACGCCGCGGCGATCAAGCGCCGCACGAGCATCCGCAACAAGCAGGGCACGATGCCGCCGTGGTACATCGAGAAGGACATCGGCATTCAGCACTACAAGAACGACATCTCGCTGAGCGACGAGGAGATCGCGAAGATCGCGCGCGTGGGCCGACAGCGGCGCGCCGCGCGGCAATCCCGCCGACATGCCGCCGCCGCTGCACGTTCGCCGACGCCGACGCGTGGACGATCGGCACGCCGGATCTCGTCGTCACGACGCCGCCGGTCAGCGTGAAGGCCGTGCAGCCCGACTGGTGGGGCAGCGCCGGCTTCGCCGACACCGGCCTCACCGAAGATCGCTACGTCGCGGCGGTCGAGATCAAGGAAGTCAACGACACGCAGGGCAAGCCGGCGCGTCGACGACGACCGTCGGCGGCCTGTTCATCTTCCATCACGCGATCATGGCGCGTGCGAGGCGCCCGGCGCGACCGGCGGCCCGCGGTCTCGGCGGCGGCTGGCCGGTGCACGAAGTCGGGCGCAACGCCGACGTCTTCAATCCCGATGCCGGAAAGCTGCTGCGCGCCGGCTCGCGCGTCGGCTTCCCGAACGTCCACATGCACGCGAACGGCAAGGACACGACCGGCCACCTCGAGGTCGCGTTCAAGTTCCATCCCGAAGGGCTACCAGCCGAAGTTGATCGAGCGCACTGATGCCGATCGGCACCGGCGACATCGACATCCGCGGCGATGGAAACCGGGCAAGAAGATCGAAGCGTTCAGACGCTCACGCAGCCGACGAAGATCACGGTGTTCGAGCCGCACATGCACGCGGCCGCCGTCCGCATGTGCCTCGACGCGATCTGCGGATCGCGGATCGAAACGCTGAGCTGCTCGGGCTACGACCACAGCTGGGTGCGCGCCTATCAGTACGAAGACGACTGCGGCGCCGCTGCTGCCGCGCGGCACGATCCTCCGCGTCACCGGCTACTACGACAACACGCCGGCGAACCGGAACGTCGTCGATCCGCGCAACTGGTCGGGGCTCGGCCACCGCTCGATCGACAACATGAACATCCTGATCATGCAGGGCGTCACGCTGACCGACGAGCAGTTCCAGGAGGAAGTGACGGCGCGGCGCGAGCGCCTGAAGCTCAAGCCGGGCGAGGACGCACCGGGCTGCCCGCTGTGCGCGTTCGAGACGATTCCGGCGCCGCGCGCGCCGCGCGCGACGGGACAGCAGCAGTAGCGATGGCGCGTCGTCGTCGATCGCGCGTGCGCGTGGCGGTCGTCTGCGCGTCGGCCGTCGCGGCGCTCGGCCTCGCGACCGTCGGCGCCCAGGTGCAGCCGACCGTCGCCAACATCACGCCGGTCTACGAAGGCTGGCTGCCGAATGCCGACGGCTCGTTCGATCTCGTCTTCGGGTACATGAATCGCGAGTGGGACGAGGAGATGCACGATTCCGCTCGGCCCGAACAACACCATGGAGCCGGGCGGCCCGGATCTCGGCCAGCCGACGAACTTCTTCCCGCGCCGCAACCGCTTCGTGTTCCAGGTCCGCGTGCCGAAGGACTTCGGCACGAAGGAGATCGTCTGGACGCTGACGAGCAAGGGGCGGACGGAGAAGGCGTACGGCACGCTCAAGCCCGACTACGTGCTCGACGACACCGTCGATCATGTCGAACATCGGCGCCGGCGGCGCGCTCGAGCACGACGCCGGACATGGTCGGCAACAAGGCGCCGGTGCTGACGGTCGAGGGCCCGAAGAGCCGCACGGCGAAGGTCGGCGAAGCCGGTCGCGCTTCGCCGCCGTCGCCACCGACGATGGGAAGCCGAACAAGCGGAACATGCCGGCGGCGCTCGGCGGCAACTACATGCTGCCGCAGACGGCGAACGGCCTGCGGCTGTCGTTCTTCGTCTATCGCGGCCCGGGCACGAGCGGTCGACCTTCGATCCGCCGCAGACCGAAGGTGTGGGAAGACACGCGCGACGGCGGCGGCTCGCCGTGGTCGGCCGGCTCGATGACGCCGCCGGTCCCGGAAGGCAACACGTGGCAGGCGCGCGCGACCTTCGCCGAGCCCGGCACCTACGTCATCCGCGCGCTCGCGCACGACGGCGGCCTGTTCTCGTCGCAGGACGTGACCATCGTCGTCAGCAAGTGAGTGCGGCGGCAGTTGCAAATGAGGAGGATGCACTCGCTTCCTCCACGTTCATCCCGCGCATCAGGAGGCGATGTAGCCGCGACGAGCACGGACTCGATAGCTGCGATTGCGCAGTTCCACTCGAATGGCGTGCCAGCGGCCGTCCTTTTTCCCCGTAGACAGATACCCGAGGTAGTACTGCTTGCTCAGCTCGTCGGCGATGCCGGCGGTCGCACGATCGAGGTCCTCGGCATCGCGAACGATCTCTGTCCGCCCGCCGCTGTCGTCGGTCAGGCCGCGTAAGGCCCCACGGTCGACGGCCTCGCTGCAGGCTTGGTTCCAACTGCGACCCTGCGGCGGCGGCATGGTCGGCGGCGGTCGCCGGGGATTCGGCCATCCCCGACCCCCTGGCGGGAGGGGAAACGGCCTCGGGATCGGTCCGCGGCGCTGGAACAGTTGATCTGATGAACGCCGCACACGATCGGTCCCGCACTCGATGCCGATCGCGTAGACGAGCGCTTCGCTTTCGCGAATGAGCCCCTGTACCTGGCGCCGGCTGATAGCGCTGGAGGTGTCGTTGCCATCCGACAGCAGAACCAGCGCCTTCTTCTGGTGCTGGCCGGTAGCCGCGAGGCGGACGGCGTTCGCGACGGCATCGTACATCGCCGTTGTCCCGGAGGTCCTGATACGGCCAAGCGCACTGCGAAGGCGTTGGCGGTCTGTCGTCCAGCCCTGCACGAGATCTGGTCGGTCGCTGAACCGGTACAGAAAGACCTCATCGTCTGGCGCGAGCAAGTCGTAGAGAAAGCGGTCGAGCGCGCTTTGCGCGGCTTGGATCCTCTCACCGGCCATACTGCCGCTCGTGTCGAGCGCGATTCCGAGGCTGACGGGGACGCGCTCCGCGCTGAAGTGCGTCACCGACTGCACCTGGCCGTCTTCGTATACGACGAAGTCCTCCATCCGGAGATCGGGCACGAACCGGCCAGACGCATCGAACACGCTTGCGGTGACATTGATCAGCTCGACCCCGCTCTTGAAGCGGAATCCGGGCTCGGGATTCTGGGGCGGCGGCGGCTGCGCATGCAGCGAAACGACGACGAGCGCGATCAACGAGACCACAGCACGGATGTGCTGCGATCGATTCGCAGTTGTCGTCTGTGTCGGCCGGTAGAGATTGCAGGCCATGGTCTACCCCCAGTTTAGATCCACCCGCGCCGAATCAGCCCGTCTTCACGGAAAGCACGAGCAGGAGGATCGGTCACAACCGACCGACGACGCGCTGTCAGTCCATGTGCAGTCCTTCGCAAGCAAACTGGCGGTGTCCGCGCATTCTGCAGGGCGACGGGCGTACGGCCCGCGTTCTGCATTGACGGGAACCCGAGCCACGAGCGGGATCGCTTGTCCAAGTCGTGCGCTGAATGGGTCGTGCAAGGAGCGTGATCGGTCATGCCGCGCATATGGGTCATCGTCGCCGCGTTTCTCGTCATCGGCCTGAGCCCTCCTGACGGCCAGCCTCTCGTTTCCGGCGCCCAGCGCGCGCCGTTTCGCGCCGGCGTGGAGGTCGTCGGCATGAACGTCACCGTGACTGACGCGTCGCGCCATTACGTGACCGATCTCGATCGGCAGGACTTTCAGATCTTCGAGGACGGGAGGCCGCAGGAGGTCACGTTTTTCCGGAAGAGCAGCCTGCCTCTCGCGCTGGCGTTGTTGATCGACACGAGCGGGAGTATGGAGCCAAATCTCCACGTGGCTCAGGCGGCGGCGGTGGGCTTCGTGCGGGCGCTCGGTCCCGAGGACGTCGCGTCGGTGATCGATTTCGACACCAGCGTTCATGTGCGGCAGGATTTCACGACCGATCGGAGCGCGCTCGAACACGCGATCCGAAAGACAGCCGCCGGCGGATCGACCGCGCTCTACACCGCGGTGTACATCGCATTGAAAGAGCTGAACAAGACGATTGGAGACGAGCGGCTGGAGGAGTCGCGTCGCCGCGCGATTGTGATTCTCTCCGATGGCGAAGACACGTCGAGCCTCCTGGGCTTTGAGGAGGTGCTCGACCTCGCGGCGCGGTCGGACACCGCGATCTACGCCATCGGCCTGCTGGGACACCAGATCACGGTCATCAAGCAACCGAACGAAGCGCAGTTCGTGTTGCGAAGGCTATCGCAGCAGACTGGCGGCCGTGTGTTCTTTGCGTCCGACGCGAAAGAACTGAAGGGCGTCTACGGCGAGATAAGAGAAGAGCTCGGGAACCAGTACTTTCTCGCCTACGAATCGAACAACCCTCGACGAAACGGCCAGTTTCGCCGGATCTCTATTCGTGTGAGCCGAGCGAGCGTCGTGGCTCGGACACGACCCGGCTACTACGAGCCGAGTCAGTAGGAGCCGGCGACAAATGGCATCAGTGCGCGTTTACCCGGCGAAGTACCCGCTTCGGGCCTTGACGTTCGTGGAGGGACGCCTCACTCGCACGTCGAGGCGGCGCCACTCGCGCCCGGTCGCGGCTTCGATGGCGATGACGTATTGCTGGCGCAGTTCATCGATCAAGCTTGCCGCCGCGACCACCGTTTCCGCGTTCGTGGTCGTGAACACGAGCTGGCCGCCTGTCCACTCAGCGAGATCGCGCAAATCCGCTGCGTCGGATGGTGTGGCACGCTGGGACGTCTCCAGCATGATCCGTTGATCGAGCGAGGGAACGGTCGCGACGACGAACAACGGCACATCGATCGAGCTCGCCAGGGCCGACACCTCCCGCGCCGTCATCTCGCTGCTGGTGTCTATGCCATCCGTAAGCACGATGATCGCCTTGTTTGTCGCAGACTGCGCGGCAAGCCGCCGAGCGGTGGCGGCCGTCGCGTCATACAGAGAGGTCGTGCCGAACGGCTCGAACTCGGATAACGCGCCCTTCAAGGCGCCGAGATCGCGCGTGAAGTCCAGACGGTCGTGCAGCGACGCATCGAAGGTGAAGAGCGCCACTTCGTCCTGACCCTGGTGGAGCTGCGACAGGATCGAATCGTACGCCTGGCGCGCCATCGTGATCTTCGGCCCGACGCGCATGCTGCCGCTCATGTCGACCAGGATGGCCAGGCTGAGCGGCGACAGTCGGTCGGACCGGAGCGAGAGGATCGGCCGCAGCTGTCCGTTGTCGCGGACCTCGAAATCGGTGCTTCTGAGCCCGCCCACGACGCGTCCACGAGCGTCCCGGACCGATGCTTGGATCGTCACGACGTCGACAGCACCCCGAAACGTCCCCTGCTGAGGAAGATTCTCCTGGGCGTTTGGCGTGATGACCGACGAAGAGCAAATGGTCGCGCTGGCGATCACAAATCGAAGAAACCGCGTTCTCATGGCTGCGCTCAATGCGAATCTCGGGCCAGCCCATGTCAGGTCTCTGGTCACGTCGCAGTTTGTGGGGAACACGACATTTTACCACCGACTTGCGTGATCGGCGGGGATGCAGGATCACGAAAGTCGCGCCCAATTACCGATCCGGGTAATTGGAATCGTCTTTTCTTCTTCGTATCTTCGTGGCTGCGTTCGGCGTGGTGCTGCGCCGAGCTACTGAACCATCAATGCGTCAACGCATAGAGGACGACATTTACACCCAGCGCATAGCCTCTGGGCGAGAACTGCACGAAGAAGTCGTAGTCCTCCCCTTCCCGCTCCCATGAATCGCCGATGTCGGTGTTGTGCGTCATCAGGACCATGATCCGGTCGTGATTGTCGGCAATCATGCGGAAATTGGGATGCGGGCTATCCATCCCGCGCTCTGACGTCGTGCCGCCGCTGCGCCGCCAGAAGTTGATGCTCGTCACCTGCGGGACTTCGGTCACGTGATACAGCGTCTGCCAGATCGGGTGATCCGCCGGTACGTCCTGGATGGCGAACTCGGGCAGCACCTTCCGGATCTCGCCCGACCACTGGTCCCACGCCGCGGTGCCCCAGAAGTCGTCGACCCACAGGAAGCCGCCCTTCAGCAGATACTCCCGCAGACGAGCGGCTTCCACCGGCGAGAACTCGAGCGTCCCCACGTCGGTCGCCATGGTGAAGGGACACCGGAACAGCGCGTCGTCGGTAAGACGCACGACCCAGTAGTTGGGATCGCCGTTGCTGTCGACGCTGATCGGCGTCGTCGTCAGCTCTTTGAGGCGCACCATCAGGTTGATGCCGGCGTACGGGTAATCGGTGGCCCAGCCCATGCCGTTCGCTTCGGCGCGGACGCTCGTGTACTTCACCTTGCAGTGCGCGAAAGCGCCGTCTTCGAAATGGGCAGGAGGGAATCGCGGCGGTACTCCGGGGCCCTCGCGCAGGCGGAAGCGCTGCGCCGACGCGGCGGCCGCGCCTGCGAGAAGGATCAGGGAGAGCGCAACCAGCCGGCCGCGCGCCTTCATGCGATCAGTGTAGCACTCGGTTTTCCGCTTCGCTCCTAATCCCGGATTCGCGCGGGCTATCGCAGGGTGCGCGTCGTGGCCACGAAGAGACCGACTAACGGTCCGACGAAGCGCCGGGCGCGCTGAGCCGCGCGAGGTCGGACGGCCAGTTGAAGATGAGCGCGAGGTGCTGGCTCCCGCGGGAGCGCAGCATCAAGAAGCGTTGTCCATCCGGCGTGACATCGAATGCCGGGACCAGGTGGGTATCGCCCGCTATTGGAAAGAGCACGACTGGCTTCGACACGCTCAGCGAGCCGCCGCGCTCGGTTACGGCGACCGCGGAAATGCCGCTGTTCGCGATGTAGAAAATCTCGTTGCTCTTCGACCACGCGGGTTGTTCGCCGCCGTTGGTCGACACCTGGATGCGCTGATCGCCTGCGGGAAAGGGCCGCACGAACACTTCCATGCGGCCCGCTTCGACGGACTCGTAGGCCAGCCACCGGCCATCGGGCGAGAAGCTCGCGTTGGTGCCCCAGGTCCGGCTCGAGAAGAGCGGCCGCTTGGATCCTGATCCATCCGCTGGAATCTGGAAGTTGCTCCCAGTCGGTCCGGACCCTTCAGAGAATGCGAGGGTCGATCCGTCCGGCGACAGCGCCATCGGGATCTGGACCTCGTCGCTCGTCGCCAGCCGTTGCTCGTCGCCCGCGCCGTCGGCGCGACGCGACCACAAGTTCCAGGCCCGCGCCTCACGCGTCGACGCGTAGATCAACCGATCGCCGCGGGTGCTCCACACCGCGGGTGCCCCGAAGCTGCCCGTGGCCACGCGTGAGACGGAGCCCCGTTCGAGGTCGTAGACGAGCAGCTGTCCAGGCGTTCCAACGCTGAGCGCGAGGCGGGTGCCGTCTGGCGAGAGTCTCAACCCGGCCGCCGGCCGATAACCGGCACCGGACTGCACCGCCGCCACGATCGATGTGGTGGTATCGGCAAGCTCGACGAGCTTTTCGATCACGCCCGACCTCGACACGCGCACGACATCGACCGGAGCCTCGTCGACGCGAACGAAGCAGAGCGTGCCATCACGAGCCAGGCTCGCACTCGATCCGCCGGGGATGACGAGCGCCGGCGCGCCGGTCGTCTCGAGGCGATCCAGCGAGAACGGGACCGCCCAGATCCCGGGGTTGGTGGTCTCCCGCTCGTAGAGCAGGTGACCAGTGTGCGAGTAGATCGGGTTCCTCAAGGCCTCGCCGGGAACCTCGAGCACTACGCGGCGCGATCCGCCCGCGAACACCGCGATCGTGTCGGTCGGCTTGTTTCGGCGATGGACCGTAAAGATCAACCCACGACCATCGGGCAGCGCACCGATCTCGTGGAAGTCGGCCTCCGCCGCGCGATCGACCGTGAGGATCTCGCGACCGGATCCGCCGGCTGCTGGGAGCGTCCACAGGCCGACCGTGTCGCTGCCGGCAAATACCACTTGACCGTCGCTCGTCCACACGCTGCCGGCCGATCCCACGAGATCGCCAGGTACCGAACCGAGCTCAGTGGCTGGTCCGCCTTCGGTCGAGATCTTCCACGCACGTCCGCGCCGCACGTAGGCCAGATGACGACTGTCCGGCGACCACGACACGTACGCGACTTCGTCCGTGTCGGGAAGCTCGGTAGAGTCAAGGCTGTCGAGTCGCCGTACGTGGAGGCGTCCGCCGGCAACGAGGGCGACGCGCGATCCATCCGGCGAGATCGCCGGCATTCGACTGCGGTTGGCGTCGAGGTTGGCGATCGCCAGATCGACCTTTCGTACCTCCGCGGGCGCGATTCGTGGGGCCGGCCGCGCCAGCCAGCCGGCCGCGAAGAGCGCGACGCCGCCCGCCGCGGCGGCCGCGATGGTTCGCCAGTTGACGCCGCGCGACGGTGCTGATTCGACCGGTGTCGCGGGCGCGCCCGGATTCTCGAGTACGACGCGGGCCTCGCCGATCGCTTGCAATCGTCGCCGCGGATCGCGTTCGAGGCATCGGCGCAGGAGGACGCGAACCGCTTCCGGCGTCGCCGGCGGTATCGCGCGCCAATCGAGCTCGCGTGTCAGGACGGCGGCCACGCTGTCCGAGACCGTGTCGCCGTGAAATGGTGATCCGCCGGTCAACATCTCGAACACCACGACGCCGAACGCCCAGATGTCCGCGCGCTTGTCCACGATCTTCCCGCGCGCCTGCTCGGGCGCCATGTAGGCGGCAGTGCCGAGGATCATGCCCATCGCGGTCATCGTCGCCGGACTCGTCATCGTTGGAGAGCTCAACGGGCCCTGCGCGGAGACGGGATCGAGCGCCTTGGCCAGACCGAAGTCGAGCACCTTCACGGTGCCGTCGGGACGAACCTTGATGTTGGCGGGCTTGAGGTCGCGATGGATGATGCCGGCCTCGTGCGCCGCCTCGAGCGCCTCGGCGATCTGCCGCGCGATCGGAAGCGCCTCGTCTATCGGGATCGCGCCGCGCGTGAGGCGCTGGGAGAGATCCTCGCCGTCGACGAGCTCCATGGCCAGCGCGCGCGTCTCGCCGGCGTGCTCGAAGCCATAGACCTGCGCAATGTGAGGATGATTGAGCGACGCAAGCGTCTTCGCTTCGCGCTCGAAGCGCGCCAGCCGATCAGGATCGGTGGCAACCGCCGCGGGTAGGATCTTGAGCGCGACGTCCCGGCCGAGTGTCGTGTCGCGCGCCCGATAGACTTCGCCCATTCCGCCAGCGCCGAGCGGCGCGACGATCTCATACGGCCCGAATCGAGTGCCGGGCGCGCCCGTCATCGAGTCGGCGCGTTCACCAACGCCGGCCAGTCGAGGACGATGTTGATCGTCCGCGGAACCGCCTCGTCGTGCCGCGCAACGTAGAGAAAGCGCTGGCCGTCGGGTGAGGGCCAGAACACCACGCGCTCGATCGTGGTGTTCGGCGTCGGGGCGCGAAAGAGCTCGACGGGTGGCGATACGCGAAGACCCTCCGGCGCCGGCGCGACCTGGACCTCCATCATGCGAAACTCGGACGTCAGGTAGAAAAGGCGTCGTCCGTCGCTGCTCCACATCGGGCGCTGCCCTGTGCCCGGGGACACCCGTTGTCGTTGGCCTCGTGTGGGGAAGGCGTCGAGATACACGGCATACCCGTCGGACTCGCGCTGCACGAACGCGATCCACCGGCCGTCAGGCGAGAACCGCGCGAAGACCTCGTGCGCAGGCGACTGGAGCCACGGCACGGGTTTCGGCTCGCCGGACAACGGCAGCGCCCAGATATCGCCGGCGGTCCCAGACCCGAGGGACATGTAGAGCAGCCACTTACCGTCGGACGAGACGTCCGTCAACCAGACGACCCCCTGGTTGACGCCAACCAGTTTCGGCAACTCGTGGCCGACATCCAGGCGAAAGATTCCGGGTGCGCCGGAGAACCACAGATGACTGCCGTCGCGTGACAGCATCGGCGTGAGCGCATTCACGCGATCGATCTGATTCAGCGAGATTCGGTTGGACACGCCTCGCTGGACGTCGACGACATCCGCCGCGTACCAGTTCGTCTGCAGATCCAATTTTTCTGTGGCGATGCGCGACACATCCGACGTCGCAGACAACGTGTTGTAATGCGCGCTGGTACCGATGGTGCTCAGGCGGCGCCCTGTACGGTCCAGCCACACAATCTCCGCCAGGGGAACGGAGCGGCCCTCCCAATAGGCAAGCGTTCCATTCGCGGAGACCGAGAAGCTGGCATCCATGCTCGACGTCGCTCCGGACCCGACTTTCTCGACGACGCGTTGCGGATCACCGGAGAGCTTCCTCGACGCGGGATCGAAAGGGTGGGCGAAGAGGCTGCCGTCCTTGAGGTACAGCAAGCGGCCGGCGGCGTACTCGGCACGGCTCGCCGCTTCGACGAGCAACTGGGGTTGGCCGCCATCGACCGACGTCACGTAGATCCTGGCCAGATCGCTGAACAGGAAGTGCTTGCCATCGGGAAGGAAAAAAGGGTGACGCGGTCCGGCGCGTCGATCGTCGATCGGCTTGGCCTCCGGCAACGAGCGAGGCGTGCCACCGGACGCGGCAATCATGTAGAGGGCGCCGCCTACGGCTGGTTGATACACGATCTGACCGTCGACGCCCCATGTCGCGCCACGCGGCTGCGGCGCGTCGGCGAGCGTTTGTGGCGAACCGCCATCCAGCGAGATGCGTTGCAGCTTCCCATTCATGAACGCGACCAGCGCCCGCCCATCTGGAGAGAAAACTGGCTGCAGGCCGGTTACATCATGTTCAGTGATCAGCGTATCGGGCAGCATGCGCGCCTGCGGAGTAGCCAGGTCTCGCACCCACAACTGGATGCGACCAGCCTCGTCTGGCGCCCAGAAGGCCACGGTTCTGCCGTCAGGCGAGATCGCCGGGGCCGCATGTGTGTAGAAACGTTGTTGCGGCGCTCCGATCGCGAAAAACCTTGGAGTGCGTGCATCCGGCGCGGGACGCCGCAGCAGCACGATCGCCGAGGCGAGCGCCGCTACGGCGATCGCGGCGACCATCCACGCGATGCGAGCGCTTGGGAGCATGCTCTTCGGTGGGGCGGCGACGGTCGAGGCGGCAGCCACCCCTGACGCGCTGCCGCTGCCTGACAGCGTCTCGAGCGCGAAGATGACGTCGTGGGCGGTCTGAAACCGTTGCGCCGGGTTTTTCTCCAGGCAGTGCCGCACGATCCGATCGAGCGTCGGCGGCAGATCGGCGCGCTTCGTCGACAGCTCCGGCGGATCCTCCTTCAGGATCGCGTTGAGCGTCTCGACAGTCGACTCGCGTGCGAACGCCTGCTGCCCCGTGACCATCTCGTAGAGCACGACGCCGAGCGCGAAAAGATCGGCGCGCCCATCCACTTGTTGTCCGCGCACCTGCTCCGGCGCCATGTAGCCGGCAGTTCCCAGAATCGTGCCGGGGTTCGTGGATGCGTAGGTGTGGGTTGCGCCCCTGTCGTCGGGCGTCACCGATCGCGCCAGGCCGAAGTCCAGGATCTTCACGTGTCCATCGGCGAGCAGGAAGACGTTGCCCGGTTTCAGATCCCGGTGCGCGATGCCTTTGCCGTGCGCGGCCGCGAGCCCGCGCGCAACCTCTATGGCAATCTCGACTGCCTTGCGAAGCGGCAGCGCGCCATCGCTGAGGCGCTCGGCGAGCGAGTGGCCCTCCAGCAGTTCCGTGACGACGAAGAGTTGATCGTGGTCGACGCCGATGTCGTGGAGGGCGAGGATGTTGGGATGGGAGAGCGCCGCGACCGCACGCGCTTCGCGCTCGAAGCGGGCGCGCCGGTCGGCGTCCTGCGCAACGTCGGGCGGCAGCACCTTGATGGCGACATCCCGTCCCAGCCGCGCGTCGCGCGCGCGATAGACTTCGCCCATTCCGCCGGCGCCGAGCGGCGCGACGATCTCATACGGCCCGAGCCGGGTGCCGGCGGAGAGACCCATCAGGGCCGTCGCCTATGGCTCATCACCGCTCGGTCCGTAGATCTGCGGGACGGTCGATCCCATCGGGCGCAGGTAGGTCGAGATCTGCCCTCGATGGTGCACGATGTCGAACAGGAAGCCCCACGCCATCGGCGCCGCCGGGCGTTGCTTGCCGAAGAATTCGAGCGTGCCGTCCCACCGTGCAGCTGGCAGTGCTTTCAACCGCTGGATGATGTCCGCGCTTTGCTTGTCGTAGGTGTCGACCAGTTCCTTGATCGTGGCCGGCGCCGGTGCCGGGTTCCACTCGGCCTTGCCGGTCTCGAGCGCCTCGATGAGCATCTTCTCCTCGCACGCGATCTGCCAGGCGATTTCGCCCGCCGTGCGGGACTTCGGATCGGGGCGGTAGTCGGATCCTTCCGGGATGCGGGCGATGACCTTGCCCGTGGTCTTCGATTCGGTTTCCCAGAACCCGGTAAAGAGCGCTCGTTCGTCCATACGGCCCTCCGTCAGCGTCAATGGCCGGTCAGAAACGCTTTGTCCATGAAGATCGTGTGCGCCGAAATCGCCGTGTATCCCATGCGCTCGTACACCGGGCGGCCCGCTTCGGTCGCGTGCAGAACCGTCGGCCGTTCACCGTGTGCGTGCGCCGACAGCTCCAGTGCGCGCCTCATCGCGGCGTCGGCGTATCCGCGCCGCTGCTGCCCAGGGTCCGTCGCCACGAGCGCGACGTATCGATAGCCATCCACCATCAGGACGGCAGCGCTGCAGGCAGGCTTGCCGTCGATCAGGCCCAGCACAGGAAAGTGGTTCGCCCAGAACGACCGCGTTCCGACCAGAGCCTTGCCAGCTTCGAGGTCCATCTCGTACGCGAGACCATTCACGTCAAGAACCGCCGAGCACCCGGCGTCGTCTTGCGGCACCTTCAGCTCGAGACCGTTCGGGATGTTCGTGGCCGGGCCGACCGTCTGCGCGAGCATGCCGGTGAGCGTCAACATCGGCGCGAGCCCGCAGCCGTCGAGGACCGCGGTCGCGTCGATGCCGGCATCGAGCGCGTCGAGCGTGGTCACGAACAGCCACGGGACGTTCTTGTTCGACGCCCATGCGCGCGCATTGTCCCCGAGCGACTTCAACCTGTCGGCGCTGATGCCACGGCCGGTGACGACCGCGACGTTGAAGAAGGGGATCGAGCAGCCGCTGAAGATGTACTCGACGCCATCGAGTGCGGCCACCGCGGCTCCGCCTTCGCTGAAGCTACGGCGGGACAAGGCCGAGCCGCCGGTACACATCAGCCGCCACGCCTCGTTGAATTGCCGGATGCTGAGATCGACGTGAGAGGTGCTTGACACGTCTGACACCTATGTGGTGGCTGGGGCATCCATGCCCGCCCACAGGTTCATCGTGCCGAGCTCTTCGCGGCCGCACGCCTTGAGGTAGAGAAACAACTGGGTCCGGTAGGCCGCGCATCCACACAGCACGTGGTTGACGAGGAACGACCCCCGGCTGCTTTTCATCCCGAACATGGTGATCTCCGCGCGCAGGTCGGCGTCGGACACGTCGGCCAGCAGCGCCGCGTACGCGTCGGCCTGTTGGGCAAGCGCCGCGAGCGTCTGATCGAAATCACGCGTCGTGGCACTTTGTTCCGCGGCCGTCCATGCCGGGACGTCGAACGCTCCCGCCTTGGCAGCTCTGATCAGCTCGGGTCCCATGACCGTCAGGTACTGGAGCAATTCGATCGTGCTGCGCTGCTTTGGCGTCGGCCTGTAATCGAGCTTCGCGCGATCGATCTTGCTGGCGAGGTGGAGCAGGATGCGGACCTCGTTCTGCAGAGATCCAGTGAGCTCGGACTTGGTCAGGACCATAGACTCCTCGGGTAAAGACAAAGGAGTCACGATATCACGGTTGAATCGGCCGCCTGCTCGTCGCGGTACCGTCAGGGCGTACGCAACGCGTCGATCGCATTCAGGCGCGCGACGCGCCACAACGGCCACGCCCGGCGCTGCGGCTAGAGCTCGGCTAAAGCCGGACCCCACGTTCGACCAAGCGAAGACGGAATCCCCGTGTGGACGGGTAGCCCTTTCCCGCTGGGTATCGGCTGCTCGTAGGCAGGAACTCCAGCCACGCGAGATTTCCCAGAAGTCACGCCAGTTGCCGAAAACGCGCCTGAGCCCGCTTCTTGCACACCGCATCAGCGCGCGCGCAGCGCACCACTCCGAGGCATCAATGGCCAATCCGATACTCGACATCGACGACCTGCTCGAAACGCCGAACGACGCGCGGTTCATCGACGGCGTGTTCAACTACTGCAACCGGCGCTGCGACCGTTGTTCGCTGTCCGACCGTTGTCGTCTGTACGCCGACGAACAGCGCGATCTGGAGACATCTCCCGACGATACGTGGGCGACGCGAGTGCATCGGTCGCTTCATCGCACGGTCGAGTTGATCCGACGATGGTGCGAGAAGGACGGCGTCGACGTCGACACGCGCTCAGCAGTCGCCGTGTCCGATGACGTCGCCGCGGCTCTCCGAATCATTGACAACACCCGCGAAGATCCCTTGCAAAAACTCGCCGAGCATTACACCTTCGCCGCCCTGAAGCTGGCGGAGGCCCTTCGGCGCGCGGCGCCCTTCAATTCCTGGCCAGGGCAGGTGCAGGAAGCGCTTGAAACCATTGAGTCGCTCGCCATTCCTGTCTCGTCGAAGATCCATCGCGCGCTGACCGTGTACGCACGCCGCGACGACGAGGATTCCGGGATCGACAGCGTGCAGACCGACTGGAATGGCTCGGCGAAAGTGGCGCGATTGGACATTGCGGAATCCCGCGTCGCGTGGAGTCTGTTGCTCAGCGCGGGCCGCGCACCGGCCGACTCTCCGATGCGACAACTGCTCGAGCAGCTCGATCGGATCGACGCGGGCATCGCGGAACGTTTTCCACGGGCCATGGAGTTCGTGCGGCCCGGCTTCGACGATCTCGTCGTCACGGCCGCAGCGTCCGCGACAGAGTCACTATAATCGACAGCGATGGGGCTCACGCACGTGAGGGTGAAGGTCGGCAATCCCGCCGATGGCGGCGAATCCGAGGAGGTACGATGCCTCGTCGATTCTGGCGCCGTCTACTCCCTGATTCCGGGATTCGTACTGGAACGTCTCGGGATCGCGCCGCATTCCACACGTGAATTCGTGCTGGCGAACGGCGAGGTCATCAGCCGCCGGCTCGCGACGGCCACGTTCGAATATGAAGGACTGCGCGGCGACTCGATGGTGATCGTCGGTGAGCCTGGCGACGATCCGTTGCTTGGTGCGACGACGCTCGAAGGATTCGGTCTGGTGCTCGATCCCTTCCGTCGCGAATTGCGGCCCATGGCGCTGCCGCTGAAGCGCTCGGCTTGAGCCCGCCGCAAGACGGATTTACAACGCTCGGATCCTCACGTTCCTGAACTTCACCACCCCGGCGCCGTACTGCAGCGCAATGGGCCCGCGCGCGAACTTTGTGTCTTCGGCGTCCTTGACGGTTGTCACACCGTTCAGGATCACGGTCATCTTCGAGCCTTTCGCGGTGATCTCAAGCGTGTTCCATTTACCGCCCGCATTCACCATCGCCATCGGTTTGGCGACGTTGACGATCGCGCCGGTCCGGTAAGCGGGATCCGGCCGCTTGTCGAAGATGTTCACCTCGTACGCGTTCGCCGCCGTGATCGTCTTCGGATCCGAGCAGCGGATGAACACGCCGCTGTTCGCCTCATCGTTGACCCAGATGTCGACGGTGATCTGAAAATCGCCGTACGCCACCGGTGTGACCAGAAACCCCGTGCCCTTGTCCGCCTGAACCACGTCGTCGACGACGGTCCAGTTTGCGTCCCCGACGATGGTCCAGGCCTTCAGGTCGAACGAGGCGCTCTGGAGTCCCGCGAGGAATAGCGCGATCGCCAGCACCATGCGTGTCATCTCATTCTCCATGTCTAGTGTCCCGGAACGGTGATACGTGGCTTAAGTCGCGGAGCGCCGCGCCCGGATGGCAAGGCGCGAGGAGTGAGGATATTGGGCATATCTGAGCGACGAGCAACGCCGCCAGCCGGGATGCGCCGCCCGCGAATTATGTCGCGTATCACTGTTTCGGGACACTAGGCCGCGAAGTATCTGGTATACATCAGCCGCAGCCGCGATGGCGGATGAATCGGTCGTCACGCTGGCCGCATTCGCTCTTGCGCCAGTCAGGCGGGCGCTGTAGAACTTTTGCCGAGCGTCTCGGTGCGCGGCCTGCGGACACGCAGGCCGGCGCGCGGGCCGTCTCGGTCTGGAGGGCGCGATGGTGAGTGTCCGGCGCTCGGCGTTCGTGTTGCTCGTGGCGTCGGTCGGAATCGCAGCGCCTTCGGCGCAACAACGACCGGGTCCGTCGCCAGACCAGTACCGCCGTCTCCATTGGCGGAACATCGGCCCCGAGGGCAATCGCTTCTCGGCGGCCGCTGGCATCGCCGGCGATCCGTACACCTACTACGTTGGGGCGGCCTCTGGCGGCATCTGGAAGACGACGGACGGCGGCACCAACTGGACGCCGGTGTTCGATGACAAGCCGGTGCAGTCGATCGGCTCGCTCGCCGTGGCGCCTTCCGATCCAAACGTCGTGTGGGCCGGCACGGGCGAGGGCAAGATCCGCAGCCACATTTCACTCGGTCAGGGCGTCTACCGGTCCAGCGACGCGGGGAAGACCTGGACGCTCATGGGTCTGGAGCAGACCGGCCGCATTCCGCGACTCGTCATCCACCCGAAAGATCCCGACATCGTGCTGGTCTGCGCGCTGGGTCATGCCTACGGCCCGCAGCAGGAACGCGGCGTCTTTCGCACCACCGACGGCGGCCGCACCTGGACGCGGACGCTGTTCACCGACGAGAACGCCGGGTGCTCGGACATCGCGATGGACGCCAAGAACCCGCGCATTCTGTTTGCCGGCATGTGGACCTTGGAGATCCACACGTGGGGCCGCGACAGCGGCGGCCCGGGCAGCGGGCTGTTCACGTCGCGCGACGGCGGCGTAACGTGGACACGCCTGCAGGGCCGGGGACTCCCCGTCAAGCCGGTCGGCAAGGTCGCCGTGGCCGTGTCGGCGTCGAATCCGCAGCGCGTCTACGCGCTCATCGAGACCGGCGACGGCGTGCCCTGGCGCGGGCAGGACACGGAGCGTGGCCAGCTCTGGCGGTCGGACAACGGCGGCGACACGTGGCAGATCGTGAGCTACGACCACAGCGCCATGGGCCGGGCACACTATTACTCGCGGATGGCGGTCGCGCCGGACGATCCCGACGAGGCGTATTTCCTGACGGCGTCGTTCGCGAAATCGATCGATGGCGGCCGGACGCTCACCGTCCTGCAGCGCGGCGGCGCCGGGCAGGCCATGGCCCCGGGCGGCGATCATCACGACATCTGGATCGATCCGACGAATGCGAATCGCCAGATCGTGGCGCACGATCAGGGGCTGTCGATCACGATCAACCGCGGCCAGACGTGGTACCGGCAGCGCCTGAAGAACGCGCAGATCTATCACGTCACGGTGGACAACGAGATTCCCTACAACGTCCTCGGCAACAAGCAGGACGAGCCGACCTATCGCGGACCGAGCAACAGCCGGCTGCAAGGCGGGTTCGGCGGCGACGCGGGCATTCCGCGCGCGATGTGGCACGCCGTCGGCGGCGGCGAAAGCGGCTGGGCGACACCCGACCCCAAAGACTCGAACATCGTGTGGTCCACCGCGTCCGGCTCGGGCATGGTCGGCGGCATCGTCGTCCGCTTCGAAGAAAACCGGCGCCAGTTCAGGAACATCGAGGTGTGGCCCGATCAATCGAACGGGCCGGCCGAGGGCGTGCGCTACCGCTTCGTGTGGGACGCGCCGCTGCATATCTCCCCGCACGACAGCAACACGATCTACGTCGGCAGCCAGCACATCCATCGGACGACCAACGGCGGGCAAAGCTGGCAGGTCATCAGCCCGGATCTGACGCTCAACGACCGATCGCGCATGGGGACCTCGGGTGGCCTCACGCCCGACAACATCGGCGTCGAGTACGCCGGCGTGGTGTACGGCATCGCCGAGTCGCCGCGCGAGCGCGGCGTGATCTGGGCCGGCACCAACGACGGGCTCGTGCAGCTGACGCGCGACGGCGGCAAGACGTGGACGAACGTGACGAAGAACGTCCCCGGTCTCATCCCGTGGGGATCGGTCCGGAGCGTTGCCCCGTCCCGCTACGACGCCGGCACCGCGTTCATCACGGTCGACGGCCATCAGGTGAACAGCCGTGATCCATGGGTGTATCGGACGACCGACTACGGCGTCACGTGGAAACTGATCGTGAACGGCATTCCGAAGAGCATGCTGAGCTACGCCAAGGTGATCTACGAGGATCCGGTGCGCCGCGGGATGCTCTATCTGGGCACCGAGAATGCGATCTACGTGACATTCGACGCCGGGGACTCCTGGCAGCCGCTGCAGAACGATCTGCCCTCAGCGCCGGTGTCGGGCATCGTGGTGCAGGAGCACTTTCACGATCTCGTCATCTCGACCTACGGCCGCGGTTTCTGGATTCTCGACGACGTCACGGCCCTCCGGGCGATGACGCCGGAGGTGCTGAACGCCCCGGCGCACCTGTTCACGCCCCGAGACGCCTATCGCTTCCGCGGTATCACAGCGCCGTCAACCCCGTACGACGACCCGACCGTCGGCGAGAACCCGTCGTACGGTGCGGCCATCAACTACTACGTGGGACAGGCCGTGCCCGCTGGCGGTCGGGTGACCATCTCGAACGCCAAGGGAGAGGTAGTGCGCACGCTGAACGTGCCCGGCGATCCGGGCCTGAACCGCGTCCAATGGGATCTGCGCTACGAGCCGACCAAGGCGCTGCGATTCAGGACCGATCCGCATTACGGTCATCAACTGCCGCGGGGCAGCGACGACACGCGTCCGCCGGCGGGCGGCGGCGGACCGATCAGCGTACTGGCGCCGCCGGGCACGTACTCGGTGAAGCTCAGCATCGGCGGCCGCGACTCCACGCAGCCGCTGACCGTGCGCAAGGATCCGCACTCGGGCGGCACCGAGACCGACATCGAGGCGCAGACGCGCGTCGTGATGGACCTTAGAACCGGGCTCAACGCCGGCGTGGACGCGGTGAACCAGCTCGAGTTCATGCGCAACCAGATTCAAGAGATCATCCGCACCACGTCCGAGACCGAAGTGAAGCAGATGGCCGAGGGTGTGTTGACGGCGCTGACCGATCTCGAGATGAACCTGTACGACCTGCGGATCACCGGCGGCCAGGATGGTGTCCGCTACGCTGCGAAGCTGCTGTCGCGGTTTAACTACCTCGCCAACGGCATTTCAGGAAGCGACTTCAGGCCTACCGACCAGCATCTGGAAGTGGCAAAGCTGCTCGCCGAGCGTCTGCAGGCGCAATTGGGGCTGCTCAAGGGGCTGGTCGACAAGGACGTTGGAGTCCTGAACGATGTCCTGCGACGCCACTCGGCCGGACAAATCGTCACCAAGGCGCCCTAGCAGGTTGCTGAAAGAGCCAGCAACCTGAAGTTTGAAGTCAGAAGTCAGAAGTCAGAATTTGGCCAGTATTCGTGCTACTTCAGACTTCAAACTTCAGACTTCTGACTTCAGGCTGCGTTTTCAGGAGCACAGGAGGACCCGTGCGCATGCGGATGCCGCTCGTCATGATCGTGCTTCTACTGGTCGGCACCGCCGGCGCGATGCAGGGTCAGATCGCGAACCCGATATCGGCGCCGGTCGAAAAGCGCGGCCTGATGGTCGAGATCAAAGATGTCGTGCGTCTGCCGGATACGCGCGGCCTGCGTCCGCTGACCGAGGACGTCACGCCCGCCGGCTGGGCGCGCGTCAGTTTTGTGCGCGACCTGCCGGACGGCCGCCGCTTCGCGAACGACTCGCGCGGATTGTTCTATCTGCTCGACCGCAACAACCAGCCCTCGGTCTACGCGAACGTCGCCGCGACGTTCCCGTTCGCGATTTACAACCGATTGGAAAGCGGGTTCATCGGGTTCGACTTCCACCCGGAATTCGCGCGCAACGGCTTGTTCTACACCGTGCACTCCGAACGCGCGGCTGGCAATCCGACGACGCCCAACTTCATCCCGCCCGGGTTCACTCCGTCTGATGTGACGCACCACAACGTGATCACCGAATGGCACGCCACGAATCCTGCGGCAAACACGTTCGAAGGCACCAGGCGCGAGCTGCTCCGCGTCGCTCACGTCGTCCAGAACCTCACGCACCCGATGGGCAACGTCGAGTTCAACCCGACGGCGAAGCCCGGGTCAGAGGATTACGGCTTGCTCTACACGAGCGGCAGCGATCTCGGGTTCAGCAACGGCGGCGGACCGAACGCGAACAATCCCGGACAGACCCAACGCCTCGACTCCGTCATCACCGCGATTCTGCGGATCGATCCGCGGAGCCCGTCGGTCTCGCGTGGAACGAGAGGTCTCGGCGACTACACGATCCCGCCGTCGAACAAGTTCGCGGCCGACGGCGATCCGAAAACGCTCGGCGAGATCTACGCGTACGGGTTTCGAAACGCGCACCGGCTGTCGTGGGATCTCTCCGACGGAACGATGTTCGCGTGCGACATCGGGATGAACCACATCGAAGAGGTCAACATTGTCCGGAACGGCGAGAACTACGGGTGGATGAAGCGGGAAGGTTACTGGGAGAACGGGATGACGCGGCCGGGTGGCGCGCTCAATCAATTGTTCCCGCTTCCGGCTGATGTTCTCGAAGGACGGCAGAAGGACGGCTTCACTTATCCGGTTGCGATGTACGACCACAACGATGGTCAGGCCGTGAGCGGCGGCTTCGCGTACCACGGACGCATCGCCGCGTTGCGCGGCAAGTTCGTCTTCGGCGACATCGTCCGCGGCCGCCTGTTCGCGGCCGATCTCGCCGCGATGAAGAAGGCCGACGACGGCGTGCCGGTACGGCGGCGCCGGTCGAGGAGATTCAGCTGTACGTGCGCGATGCAGGCGGCAAGCGCACCTACGTCTCGCTGCGGGAGCTGGCCGAGCGGACCATGGGCGCGACGCTCGCGCGCGCCGATCTCCATATCAGCCGGAGCCGGGACGGCGAGTTGTTCATCACGTCGAGGCAGGACGGCATGATCCGCATGCTCGTGCCTGAATAGCCCCCCAACTACGTCGAATCGCTGTGGGACGACGTGCTGGCGGCGTATGCGAGTCTCACGACCCCGACGGCGCGCGGCGCTTCAGCTCCTCGAACCAGTTGAACACGACATTGATTTGGCCACGCAGTGGCGGCGGCACATCACCCAGCGTCACCATGACGAACCGCTTGCCATCGGGATGGATGTCGAAGGCAGGCGCGTTTCCGGAGAACCGGAATCGCTCAGTCGAGAAGAGGACACGTGAGCGGCCGGGCACGAAGCCCGGACCGAGCGGGGTCGGCGCGGCCATGAGCGCCGCGGGTCCGCGATAGTAGATGGCCGTGCCGTCCGGCGCCCACACGGGCCCGGCGCCACCGCCTTCCGACACCCGTCGTTCGGTGCCCTGCACGATCGGGTACGGCCGCACGTATATTTCCTGTCGCCCTGACGAATTCGACGCGTACGCCAGCCAGTGTCCGTCAGGCGAGAAGATCGCGTGATGCTCCTGCGCGGGCGTCGCGAGAACCTCCACCGCCTTCCGGTCGGACAGTGACATCGTCCAGATGGCACGCTCGGCGGTTTGATCGCCCAGCGAGAACACGAGTGTGTCCTCGCCGGAAAGACCTGTCGGCACGGTTTCGCCTTTGACGCCAAGGAACTCTGCCTCACCGCTGCCGTCGACCGATTTCCGGTAGATGCCTCTGCCTTCGGTGATGGCGTTGAAGATGATCGATTTTCCGTCGCGGGCCCAGACCAGGAAGTTGTTCGTCACACCGGTGAACGTGATCTGGGTTGACACCCCGGTCTCGAGACTCACGACCCAGATGTGCTCCGCTTTGCCGTCGAAGACCTCGACCGCGACGCGCGAGCCGTCAGGAGAGAATCGCGGCCGCCAGTAGTCTCGGCGCTGGTCGGTCATCGGCCGGGCAACCCCCTTGAGATCGACCATGACGAGGTCGCGCGGGATCACGGGCACGCGTTGCGCGGTTCCCTGGACGTACACCAGCGTGCCCTCGTCAGTGAAGCTGTAATTGGCGGTGGCTGTGTTGCCGGCGACCGCGACCTCGCGCGTGATGCTCTCGACGATCGGCGCATTCCCTCCGATCACTCGACCTGTCGCCGCATCGAACGGCACGGCGAAGAGCGTCGTGTCGACGGCGTAGACGAGATGACCTGTCGGCACATAGCGTCCGTCCTCTCCCGCGACCAAGACCCTCTGCTGTCCGCTCTCCAGATCGCAGACGACGATTTCCGCGCCCTCCCAGCTCCTTCCTCTCTGAGCCAACAGTCGTGTGAACAGGACGCTGCGCCCGCTCGGGAGCATCTGAGGCCCGTGCACCACTCCTTGCTCGATTGGGACGATCCGCTTCGGGTTTCCCCCTTCCGCGCGAATGGCCCAGATGCCGTCGCGCTTCGCGTACACGATCGTGCCGTCCGACGCCCAGCTCGCGCCGCGGACGATCGTGGCGCGGTCCAACACGACCGGCGTTCCTCCGCCAATGTCGATCCTCTTGAGCCCCTCGTCTCCGCTATCCCAGTACCCGATCGACCGTCCATCCGGCGAGAAGAACGGCGTAGACACCTGTCCTTCGGTTCCCCGAATTTCCTTCGCCTCCAATTCATCGATCGGACGCAGATACAGCCGATTGTTCGCCACGTAGACGATGGCCGCCCCATCGGGAGCCACCGCGACGAGCGGACGACCGGCCGAGGTGAACGACTGGTCGGCGGGCAGCACGTGCGTCAACCGGCCTTCCCGTCGCGGCAGGGAAGGCCGTAGCATCCATGCGCCGGCGCCGACGATGATGGCTGTGAAAACTGCGGTGGCGGCAAGCAACGGCAACAGCCGGCGGGACGCCATCGATCGAGCGTCGGATGCGGACGTCAGCAACCCGCCGTGCGGATCGGCGAGGACGTGTTGAACGTCCATCCTGGCGTCCTCGATTCCCTGGTACCGATTTCTGCCGTTCTTCTCCAGGCACCGCTCGAGCAGCAGCCGAAGACGTGGATGCAGGTTCGCCGGGAGACGATGCCATTCGGGTTCGGCTCGCAGGACGGCCGCAAGCGTGTCGGACACCGTCCGTCCTTCGAATGCTCGGCGTCCCGTCAGCATTTCGAAGAGCACGCACCCGAACGCCCAGATGTCGGAGCGCCGATCGGCTGGGTCTCCACGCGCCTGCTCCGGACTCATGTAGGCGGCTGTACCCAGGATGACTCCGGCGCGCGTCATGGCCGGCGTCGTGATGGTTGGGGACTCCGAGCCCCGGCCCTCCGCCGCGCTCGTGGCAGCGGGCGCGAGCGCTTTGGCCAGGCCGAAGTCCAGCACTTTGACCGTGCCGTCCGGTCTGAGCTTGATGTTCGCGGGCTTCAGATCTCGGTGGATGACGCCGGCATCGTGGGCCGCCTCGAGCGCCTCGGCGATCTGTCTGGTGATTGGCAGAGCCTCGTCGAGGCGAAGTGGTCCCTGCTTGATGCGGTCGGCGAGCGTCGGCCCTTCGACCAGCTCCAGGACGAGCGCCCGCTCGTGGCGTCCTGGTTCAGCGGAATCCTCCTCCAGACCGTAGATCGCCGCGATGTTGGGGTGATTGAGCGACGCGAGCACCTGGGCCTCGCGGTCGAATCGTGCGAGCCGGTCGGCATCGTTGACGAACGCCTCGGGGAGGATCTTCAGCGCGACATCGCGGCGGAGCTTGGTGTCAGTCGCTCGATACACCCGGCCCATGCCGCCTTCGCCGAGAAGGGCGATAACGTCGTAGTGTCCGAAGCGGTCACCGACGTTCATAGGTCTCCGTCTATCCCAGGCAGTCCGGCTCGATGCGATTATAGGCAACGGCCGGCGTCGTTCACGTCGGATGTATGAGATGAAGAGAGACGATTCCATGAACGCCGCGATCGCGTGAGGATGCGGTCGTGGCCACCGCGGAGAGCCTGCTCGAGCTGGGGGAGTTCCTTCCGTAGCCATCTCGATCTCACCATCTCGGACCGCGGCGACCCATTCTCATGCCATCGCTGACGCTGACGCCGCGCGGCCATCTGCTGTTCACCGTTACGGACGCCGCCGTCCAACCATCGGCCGCGCTCTCGCGCCGGCTCGAGGGCGCGTTTGCTCGCGGCTCGGGTCACGGATTGCTCGAGCTCGGCGCCGCTGAAGTCGGGACCACGCTTCCGCCAGACTTCAGCTACTGGCGCGACTTCGCCGCGCGGTTCATCACGACAATCTGCACGCATTCGGATCTCGACGCACACGCGACACCGGTGCTTGCGACCGGCGAGCTCGAAGCCCTCGCCGCGGCCGCGCCGCCGATGGCGGGCGCCGAGTACATCACGGCCTCGCTCCTTGAAACGCTCTGGACCGAGATCGCGGCAGCGTTTCGATCCGAATTTGCCGAATCGAAGGCGTCGGTCCAGGAGTTTCTCCAGCGTAAGAGCCCTGCGTGGCATCTCGTTGGTCGTGTCCACTTCAACCTCGCCGAGAATCGCCGCGATGATGAAGCGCCATTCGCGTTCCTGGCGACCTACACGACGCAACTGTCGACGCAGGCCAAGGCTCAGCACCTGCCGCTCGGGCGTGCGCTGAGCGAATACGCAGGCGCCGCCAACAAGCCGCGGCTACTCTCGTTGCTCCTGCCGGTCCAGCGCGCCGCCGCCGAGTGCCCGTGGCTGAAGTCGATGGTCGAAGCGGGCGAGATTTATCACCCGCTACGGTGGACGCCCGCCGAGGCACTTCAATTGCTGACCGATGTCCCCCGCCTCGAGGCCGCCGGTGTCATCGTGCGCGTCCCGACCGCATGGCGGGCCAATCGTCCACCACGCCCGCAAGTGACAGCCACCGTCGGCGGCAAGCCGCCGTCCGGGTTCGGCACGGACGCGCTACTCGATTTCAAGATGGGCGTCAGCCTCGACGGCGAATCGCTGACCAACGCGGAGATTGAGCAACTGCTCGCCGCGTCGAACGGCCTGCATCTGCTGCGCGGACGATGGATCGAAGTCGATCGCGACAGACTCAGCCAGATGATCGACGAGTTCCGAGCAGTGGAAACGGCCGCTGCGAAGGACGGCCTCTCCGTCGGCGAAGCGATGCGCCTTCTGGCCGGCGCGCACGTGGTCGGCGACATGGTGGAGGCCACGGCGGCCGACTGGTCACGGGTCGCCGCCGGACCGTGGCTGGCCAAGACGCTCGCCGGCCTTCGAGATCCTGCCCAGTTGGCGCAACTCGATCCCGGCGCCGCGCTGAAGGCAACGCTACGACCCTACCAGCAGACCGGCGTGCGATGGCTGCACCTGCTCTCCAGTCTCGGCCTGGGCGCATGCCTCGCCGATGACATGGGCCTCGGCAAGACGATGCAGGTGCTGGCGTTGCTGCTGGTGATGCGGGCGCGCGCGCCACGTGATGACACGCGACGCACCAGCCTCCTGGTCGCGCCGGCGTCCCTGCTGGCCAACTGGGCCGCGGAGATCGAGCGCTTCGCGCCGACCCTCACCGCGATTATCGCGCACCCTTCTGCGATGACCGGCGCGGAATTGAAGGCGCTCGATCGCGATCGGATCGCCGGCGTCGACCTCGTCATCACGAGCTACGGCTCTCTGCTGCGGGTGCCGGCACTGCTCGCCACGCAATGGTGCCTCGCCATCCTGGATGAAGCACAGGCGATCAAAACACCCGGCGCCAAACAGACGCGGGCCGCCAAGCAGATCGACGCCCGGGCACGCATGGCGCTCAGCGGCACACCAGTGGAAAATCGGCTCGGCGATCTGTGGTCCATCTTCGACTTCCTCAACCCGGGTCTTTTGGGATCTGGGAAGGCGTTTTCGGCGTTCACCAAGCGGCTCTCGTCACAACCGCACACCGCGTACGCACCGCTGCGCGCGCTGGTGCGCCCGTACATCCTGCGGCGGTTGAAGACCGACCGGGCCGTCATCGCCGACTTGCCGGACAAGACCGAGGTGAAAGCCTTTTGCCACCTGACGCGCAAACAGGCGGCGCTCTATCAGCAGTCCGTGACCGATCTCGCGGCTGAGATTCGACGAGCCGACGGGATGAAGCGCCGCGGCGTCGTGCTCGCGTCGCTGATGCGCCTCAAGCAGATTTGCAATCACCCTTCGCAATGGCTGGGCGATGGATCGTGGAGCGAGACCGACAGCGGCAAGCTGGCCAGACTGCGCGAGATTGCCGAAGTCATCGCAGCGAAGCAGGAGAAGGTGCTCGTCTTCACGCAGTTCCGCGAGATGACCACGCCGCTTGCCGCGTTTCTCGAATCCCTGTTCGGCCATCCGGGCCTCGTCCTGCACGGCGAGACGGCGGTCGCGAAGCGACAGCAGTTGGTGCGGCAGTTTCAGGAGGACGAGCGCGTGCCGTTCTTCGTCCTTTCGCTGAAAGCCGGCGGCGCCGGACTCAACCTCACTGCGGCCTCGCACGTCGTGCACTTCGATCGCTGGTGGAATCCGGCCGTCGAGAATCAAGCCACCGACCGTGCGTTCCGCATCGGCCAGACCAGGAACGTGCTGGTGCACAAGTTCGTCTGCCGCGGGACGGTTGAAGAAAAGATCGATCAACTCATTGACTCCAAGCGCCAGCTCTCCCAGGATCTGCTCGAAGGCGGTGGCGAGGTGCTGTTGACCGAGATGAGAGACGACGAACTGCTGAAGCTTGTCGCGCTCGATCTCCACGCCGCGTCCGAGGAATGAGGATGGATTACGGCGACTACTACGGCTTCAAGGACTACGTTTCGGTCGCCGCGCGACGGGCTCAGGCTGCGCGCGAACTGGCGAAGCTCCGTAAGAAGGGCCGCAAGATATCGCCGGTCGTGATCGAGGGTCGCGTGATTGCAGCGACGTTCTGGGGCGAGGCATGGTGCGACAACCTCGAACGCTACAGCGATTTTGCGAATCGGCTGCCGCGCGGGCGGACATACGTGCGCAACGGATCGGTGGTCGACCTGCAGGTCGCGCCGGGGAGCGTCACGGCGCTGGTCAGCGGCTCGAGCGATGTACGACGTGAAGGTGACTGTCGGACCGGTACCGCGGGCCCGCTGGAGCGCCATCTGCAGCGACTGCTCGGGCGCCATCGACTCGCTCGTCGAGCTCCTGCAGGGACGCTTTTCCAAGGGCGTCATGACGCGTCTCTGCGAGGAGAAGGCAGGGTTGTTCCCGTCACCGAAGGACATTCTCTTCACGTGCAGCTGTCCGGACTGGGCGTCGATGTGCAAGCACGTGGCGGCGGTGCTGTACGGCATCGGTGCGCGACTGGATCAGCAGCCGGAGTTGCTGTTCACGCTTCGCAAGGTCGATTCGCAGGACTTGATTGCGCGCGCCGGTTCCGATCTCTCGAAGACCGGCCAGCGGCCCGCCGGTGCGAAGGTGCTGGCGAGCGACGATCTTTCGGAGATGTTCGGCATCGAGATGGCGCCGTCGACGCGGGCCGCAGCCGGCGCGGTCGCGGCGAAGCCTTCCACCGCGAGCTCGAAAGCCTCCTCCGCGGAGACGAGGGTGAGCGGGCCGATGAATCTCAGAGCGCCTGCGCCAAACCGGCGCGGGGGGAAACAGCGCCTGACGGCGGCGAAGCGCCGTGCGATATCGGAGCGCATGCGCAAGTACTGGGCCGCACGGCGGGACAAGGTGAAGACGGGGAAGCCTTCCAGACGTTCGTAGTGCCACTGAAGGGTGGCGGGGCCGGCAGCGATGAGCAGCGGTTATGAGTCGCGCGAGTTGTTCTGAGATGCGGAAGAGTGCGTCGGAAGCCCTGTCCGCCTCACTGACGCCGCGCGCGAAGCCGGAGCAGTCTCGCCTGCTCCGGAGGGAATCCTACGACTCCGGGCGTTCGGGGTGGAAAGAGTGCCGGGTGCCAGCTGTCGCGCATGATGCCGTCGGGTCTGTGCGCATTCACAGGCAACAGGAGATGGCCGATCTCGTGCGCCAATGCGCACGCGAGCACGTACTTCGCGGCAATGCGGTGGGATGAAGCAAACGCCATCACCCTGTCGATGAAGATATAGGCCGTCGTCCCGCGGGTACCATCTCCAGGGCTGGGTGCGACGCCCATCGAGTGGGAGGTGAGGCCGAGCGGCGCCGTGACGTTCGTCGTGATGACCACCGTGAGCGTCGTGTCTGCCTTCGTTTCATCGACGGTCCATCGCAGCGTGACACCCGCTTGCTGATAGATCTCGCTCGCGAGTTCCTCCGCGCGGACAAGGCCCGGGCCCGCCAGACCGTTCGGGTCTTCCACGTTGATGGCAACGATCGGATTCGGCTCGAAGGCTTCTGGCTCGCGGCGCTGCCCGATCCCTGTGGCGACTACAAGACACGTCGTGAACAGCGCCCATGAGTTCCTCGACATCTGGCCTCCCCGCCGCGGCCGTATGGCTGCGTGCGGGGTGGAATGCGGGAACTCGTGCGAAAGGGATGAACACCGTCAAAAACATTCGCAAACCACGCGATCTTCGGGTCTACGCTGCACCTGCGAGCGTAGAATGACGCAGACCTTACAGAGGAGGCCGGTGGGTGCATCTTCGCCAGGGCGAGTCACGGAACTGCTGCGAGCGTGGAGCGATGGCGATCAACAGGCGCTCGCGCAGCTGATGCCGCTGGTGGAGGCCGAGCTGCGGCGCCTGGCGCGCGTCTATATGGGTCGTGAGCGGCGCGGGCACACGCTGCAACCGACGGCGCTGGTCAACGAGGCGTTCCTGCGACTCGCCGATGCCCGTGGCCTCCGATGGCAGGATCGCGCGCACTTCCTCGGCATCTCGGCGCGCCTGATGCGGCGCGTGCTCGTCGATCACGCGCGCGCCCACGGCTACCGGAAGCGCGGCGGCGGCGCACAGAGGGTGACGCTGTACGAAGCGCTCCTCGCCTCGCCAGAACAGTCGTTGGATATCCTGGCTCTCGATCGCGCGCTGGAAGCGTTGGCCGCTGTTGACGAGCGCAAGAGCCGGGTTGTCGAACTCCGGTTCTTTGGCGGGTTGAGTGTCGAAGAGACCGCGGAGGCCCTCCATCTCTCGAACGACACCATCAAGCGCGATTGGCGCCTGGCGAAGCTTTGGCTGCTTCGCGAGCTGGAAGGCGGGGCGCATTGAGCGGGTCAGACCGAAGGCGGGTTGAGGACATCTGTCACGCAGCCCTCGAGCGAGACGCGGCAGAGCGAACGTCGTTCGTCACGTCTGCGTGCGGCGGCGACGAAGCGTTGCGTCGAGAAGTGGAGGCGCTCCTTGCGCACGCGGAAAGCGCCGAAGGGTTTCTCGGGGCGCCCATCGGCGAACTGGCGGCGCACGTTTTTGCCGGCGCGGACGCGAGCAAACTGAGTCATGCCGGACCAGCCGCAGGATTCATCGGTCGCCAGGTCGGGACGTGTCAGATCCTCTCGCCACTTGGCGCGGGCGGGATGGGCGAAGTCTATCGCGCGCGCGACGCGAAGCTGGGACGGGACGTCGCGATCAAGGTGTTGCCGCCGGCATTCACCGCCGACCGCGAGCGCCTCGCACGCTTCGACCGGGAAGCGCGGCTGCTCGCCTCGCTGAATCACCCGCACATCGGCGCGATCTACGGCGTCGAGGCCATCGATGACCAGCCGGCGCTGATCCTCGAGCTGGTCGAGGGCGATACGCTGGACGCCCGCCTCAAGGCGTCGCGCTCGGTGGAGCGCGACGGCTCCAGCCGAGCGAGGCTCCCGATCGCTGAAGCGCTTGCGATCGCTCGACAGATTGCGGAAGCGCTCGAAGCGGCGCACGAGAAGGGCATCGTCCACCGGGATCTGAAGCCGGCCAACATCGCGATCACGCCGGCCGGAATGGTGAAGGTGCTCGACTTTGGCCTCGCGAAGCCTGGAGCAGGATGGGCACGGCAGGCCGGAGGGACAGCAGCCAATCTGTCGCAGTCGCCGACCTTCGCCATTAGTGGTACGCAGGAAGGCGTGCTGCTGGGGACGGCGGCGTACATGAGTCCCGAACAGGCGCGGGGGCAGGCGGTCGACAAGCGCGCCGACGTCTGGGCGTTCGGCTGCGTACTGTACGAAATGCTCACCGGACAGATGGCCTTCCCTGGCCGCACTGTTTCTGACCACATCGCGGCAATTCTCGAGCGTGATCCGGACTGGGCGGACTTGCCTGCGACAACGCCGCTGAGCATCCGTCGTCTGCTCCGTCGCTGTCTCGAAAAGGAACCGGGGCGTCGACTGCCGGACATCGCCGTCGCGCGTCTGGAAATAGACGACGCGGCCGGTGAGCCGCGCGGCGCCGCTGAGGCGGCGGCGACTGTGACGTCGCGATCACGGGATCGCGTGTGGAGGAGTGCCACAGCGGCGGCGGTGGTGATTGCTCTGGTCACGATCGGCTTCGCCGCGTGGTCGGCGATGCGGCCGTCACCGATGGCCGCGCCGATCACGTTCACGCTCCCACCACCCGAAGGGCTTCGGTATCTCGCCATTTACGGCTCGCTCAGCCTGTCGCCGGACGGCCGTACCGTCGCATTTGTGGCGACGGACGTGAACAGGCGGTTTGCGGATGCCGAGACCGGCCCGGGCGCCCTGTACATTCGGTCGCTCGGTTCGCAGGAGGCGAAAAGGCTTTCCGGAACCGACGGCGCCTCGTCGCCGTTCTGGTCTCCGGACAGCCGATTCGTTGGGTTCATCGCCGGCGGGAACTTGAAGAAGGTCGCCGTTGCGGGAGGTCCACCGGTGACGCTCGCCGAGAACCCCAACGGCCGCTCCGCTTGGAGCGCGCAAGGCGTCATCCTCTATTCCCGCGCTGATTCAAGCGGCCTGTACCGAATCACAGACAGCGGAGGCCAGCCGACGCGGGTAACCGAATTGGACCGGTCGCGCGACGAGTCAAATCACGCCTTTCCGATTTTTCTGCCCGATGGCCGCCGGTTCCTGTTCCTCGGGCGCAGCAATGACCGCTCGAAGAGCGCGATCTATCTGGCGTCGCTCGATTCCCAGACGCGCACGCGTCTACTCGACGTCCACTCGCAGCCGGATTACGCACCTGGGTTCTTGCTGTATGAACGCGGCAGGGCGGTGATGGCGCACTCCTTCGACGAGACGCAAGGCCGGCTGACGGGCGACGCCGTGGTGATCGCCGAAGGCGTCGACACCGACACGATCAATGGGCGCGCGGCGTTCTCGGTTTCGCCAACTGGAGCGCTGATCTACCGGTCGGGACCGGCGACCGGCGGATCTGGTCGCCTGACGTGGTTCGACCGCAGCGGCAAGACGCTGGGCACGGTCGCCGAGAACGGTTTCTATCGCTACCCGCGCGTGTCACCGGACGGCCGGCACGTCGTGGTGACCTTCAGCAATGACGGGGTTGGGATGGATCTGTGGCAGATCGATCTCGCTCGCGGCGTTCCGACCCGGTCCACGTTTCACCCCGGCGATGACTTCTTGCCCAGCGTGTGGTCGCCGGACAGCCAACGCGTCGTGTTCTCCTCGAGCCGAACGCGCAAGGGCGTCTTCGATCTGTATCAACGGTCGGCGGCCGGCTCGGCTACTGCCGAGCTGCTTTGGCAGTCAGCCGAAAGCAAAAGCCCGAGCGGTTTCTCGCCGGACGGAAGCATCCTGCTGGTCGACCGGTGGATGAACCCCGGAACGATTTCGGACATCTGGGCGCTCCCGATGACCGGCGACCGTACGCCGTTTTCACTCATCAAGACGGCGTTCAACGAGCACTCAGCCGTCTTTTCGCCGAGCGGCCGGTTCATCGCGTACGTGTCCAATGACTCCGGGGTCAGTCAGGTGTATGTGCAGCCATTCCCGCCGACGGGGGCGAGGGTGCAGCTTTCGAGTGGAAATGGGAAGTCGCCGATGTGGACATCGGATGGGCGCACCGTTCTGTATTCGACCCTGGATGAATCCTCGACGAGGACCTTCGTCGCCGAGACCGCTTTCATGGCGGTCGACGTGACGCCGTCCGGCTCGACGGTGCGCGCCGGATCTCCTCGAATGCTCTTCATGCAGCGACACATTGGCGGCGGCTTGAATGGCTTTGCCGTCGACCCGTCCGGTCAGCGCTTTCTGCTGGTCGTGCCCGATCAGAAGGTGTTCCCTCCAATCACCGTCTTCTTGAACTGGCCGTCGCTGTTGTCGAAGAAGTGAAGCATTCCTGAGGTGCGATTCGTGGCCGACAGCGGGCTTCAGGGCGCGTACCGGTTCGGGCCGTTTCATCTCGACGTCCGCGAGCGTCGCCTCTCGCGCGGCTCCGATGTGATCCCGCTGCGTCTCAAAGTGTTCGACACGCTGCTGGTGCTGGTCGAGAATGCCGGCCGACTGGTCACGAAGCAGGAGCTTCTCGACACTGTGTGGCCCGAGACGACCGTCGAGGAAAACAACCTGAATCACAACGTGTCGGTGCTGCGGAAGGCGCTCGGGGACCGAGCGACGGGCCAGCAGTACATCGAGACCGTGCCTCGCGTGGGGTATCGCTTCGTCGCAACAGTCGAACCTCCGGTCGCCCAGGCCACGACGGACTCCCGGTCACCGGTGCCCGGCGTGACTTCCATCGCGGTTCTTCCCTTCGCGGACATGAGCTCGAGTCGCGACCAGGACTATCTGTGCGAGGGCGTGGCGGAGGAGATCATCGATGCATTGACGCACGTGACCGGCCTCCGCGTCGCGGCGCGCAGCGCGTCGTTCCAGTTCCGAGGTCCCGCGGTGGACGTCGGCGCCGCCGGACGACAGCTTGGCGTTGCGGCGTTGCTCGAGGGCAGCGTTCGCAAGACGGATCAGCGTCTTCGCATCACGGTTCAGCTCGTGGACGTCGCCGACGGATATCGCCGGTGGTCTCAGCGTTTCGACCGGACGCTCGACGACGTGTTCGCGATCCAGGACGAGATCGCCGAAGCGGTGGTCGCCTCCCTTCGTTCCGGAAACCTGAACCAGCGTGAGAGAGTGGCGCTGCGACGTCCCCACACGACGTCCGAGGCGTACGAGTATTACTTGCGGGGACGTCAGTATCTTCCCCGTATGAGCCACCCGGACCTGGAACGGAGCCGGGCCATGTTCGCTCGCGCCATCGAGATGGACGCAGGCTATGGCCCGGCGTGGGCAGGCCTGGCCACGGTCCACGCCACGCTGTACGAATGGTTTGGCGCCAGCGACGATGATCTCGAAGCGGCCGGGCGCGCGAGCCGACGAGCATTGGAACTGTCGCCCGGACTCGCGGAGGCGCACACGGCACATGGCTTTGCCCTCTCGTTGTCACGACGCTACGACGAGGCCGAGCGGCACTTCGACGAGGCAATCCGCATCAATCCGAACTCGTTCGATGCCTATTACTACTTCGCACGAAGTAGTTTCGCGCGTGGCGACGTCGAACGCTCCGCCGCCCTGTTCCGCTCTGCGGCCGAGGTCCGCCAGGAAGACTTCCAGAGCCCCTGGCTCCTTGCACAGTCCCTGCGGATGCTTGGCCGATTCGAGGAAGCGCGCGCCGCGAACCAGGATGGCCTCGGGCGAGCCGAGCGAGTCCTGGCACTGAACCCTGTCGATGCCCGAGCCCTTTCGGTTGGCTCGCTGGCGCTCTTCATGGATGGTCAGACCGATCGCGCCATGAACTGGTCGCGAAAGTCTCTCGAGCTCTATCCGGACGACCTGAGCACGTTAGTGTCTGCGACCTGCCTCAGGGCGCAGGCCGGAGAGAAGGAGACGGCTATCGCCACGTTCGAGCGCCTCGTGACACTCGGGTGGGGAAAGCGCGACTGGGTCGAGCACGATCCCGACTACGCCAGCCTCCGAGACGATCCCAGGTTCCAACGTCTGCTGGCCCGACTGAAATGATTCAGTCTCCACCGTCGAACGCGTCGCACGAAACGTTGGCGTGCCAGTTGGCGAACGTGCCGGTGGGATTCTCCTTCCACGCCCAGACGTGCAGGGTGTAGAAGTTCGGCAGCCCGAAGCGATTGGGACTCTCGAACAAGTGCAGGAGCTGCCCCATGAGCTCTGGCGGCGCCGGGTTCTTCGAATGCCAGTCGCTCGCCAGAACCAGGTAGTCCGCGCCGACCAGCCGCAGGCGTCCGTCCGGGAGCGGCTCGTAGATCACGATCTCGGGACGCGTCGGGTCCAGCTCGCCATCGAGGACCAGAGGAAAGTTCACGTAGTGGAGGCCCATGGCACCGAACTCGCCGCCGCTGACGCAGCCGAACTTGAGAGCGTAGCCTTCCGCCTCGGCCACCCTCACGTCACGGAAGCGCTCGGTGGATTCACGGACGACTCTAACCAGGGCGCCCGGCTGAGTTTCGTGGTGCAACGGTGTGAGCGTCTGGGCGTGGGTGGCCCGCGATTGTGGCAATGAAGGCCCCAGGGCAGTGAGAGCAAGAGCGCCGGCTACCGAATAAACGAACCGTCTGACCGTCATAGAGACCTCCTGATTGTGGTGTCCAGTTGCGCACGAGCGTGGACCAACGGGCGATCCGATCATTCGATCCAAAGGCTAAAATCGAACGGTCGGCGGCGTCCTTTGAGAACACTGGCGTATCTCTGAAATTTTCCTGAGGTGGGACTCGTGACCGGCACCGGGGTCCGAGGCGCGTATCGGTTCGGGCCGTTTCAACTCGACGTCCGCGAGCGCCGCCTCTCGCGCGGGTGCGACGTGATCCCATTGCGTCTCAAGGTGTTCGACACGCTTCGGGTACTCGTCGAGAATGCCGGTCGGCTCGTCACCAAGCAGGAGCTCCTCGACACGGTGTGGCCCGGGACGACCGTCGAAGAAAACAACCTGAATCACAACGTATCGGTGCTGCGGCGGGCGCTCGGGGATCGGGCGACGGGTCAGCAGTACATCGAGACCGTGCCTCGCGTGGGTTATCGCTTCGTCGCACCGGTCGAAGCTGCCGCTCGACAGGGCATACCCACGGCGCCGTCAGCCGGGAAGGCGCGGCAGGAGATCCGGTACTGCACGACCGGCGATGGTGTCCGCCTCGCCTATGCGACCATCGGCAACGGACCGCCGCTCGTCAGGGCGTCAAACTGGCTGACGCACCTGGATTTCGAATGGGGCAGCCCGATCTGGCGCCACTGGTACGCAGCGCTCTCCCTTCACCACCGCCTCGTCCGCTATGACGAGCGGGGCAATGGCATGTCTCAGCGAGACGTGGCCGATGTGAGCTTCGAGACATGGGTTCGCGATCTCGAGACCGTCGTCGACGCGGCGGGCTTGGATCGATTTCCGCTCCTGGGAATCTCTCGTGGCGGCCCGATCGCTATCGCGTACGCCGTGAAGCATCCCGAGCGCGTGACGCACCTGGTGCTCTACGGCGCATTCGCGGTGGGAATGAAGCATGTCGGCACACCCCAGCAGCTCGAAGCGCGCCGCGCTTTCGTGAGTTTATTGCGGCTTGGGTGGGGACTCAGCAACCCGGCTTTCTGCAGGACGTTCACCTGTCGGTTCATTCCCGAGGCGACGCTGGAGCAGGAGCAGTGGTTCGACGAGCTCCAGCGTGTGTCCACGTCGCCGGAAAACGCGGCGCGACTCATGGAGCTCGACGGCGACATCGATGTTCGACCGCTCTTGTCGCAAGTGAGGACGCCGACGCTCGTCATCCATTGTGATCGCGATCACGCAGTGCTGCCGGAACGGGGTCGCCTGCTGGCGGCCGAGATCCCCGGTGCGAGGTACGTTTCGCTACCGAGCGCCAATCACCTGATGCTGGAGGAGGAGCCCGCTTGGTCTCTATTCCTCGAGGAGCTGGGTCTATTCCTCAACTGGTAGCGCGGTCAGACGTCTCGCTTCTCCCGTTGCGTTCTTGAAGTCGACGCGTGCGTTGCCGACTGATGCCGCGGGAATCGGAGCTGGCGACTCGCGTCGGTCTTCTGGGCGGCACAGGGCCGAGACACGCTCCGAAACCGACACGACGCACAACGCGCGCCATCAGTGAGCCCTGCATTCTCGGTCCCTTTCCGCGAGTGTGCCCAGAGTTTGTGCGCGGTGATCGCGAAATCAGCCGATTTGCCGGCCGAACTTGAATAATGCGACGGCCTGAAAAACCGTCATACGGAGAGGGAGAAAAGTGCGATCAGGCAAGTGCTGATTTCACGTACACTTAGCGTCTATGGTGAGGTGGCCGAGAGGCTGAAGGCGGCGGTTTGCTAAGGCTGCCGGGAATCACAGAACGGGCCTGAAATTCACGATTTCAGGCCCGTTTTTTATTGGTCTCTTGGTTGGCGTTGGCTGCTGATTGATGGTCCTCGGACCGAGTTTGGGCACACTGGCGGGCACACTGGAGCCGACGCCAATGTGTGCCTATCAAGCACACATCGTGATACCCTAAATGTCGGTGAAGTACTTCGACTGGGACGACGCGAAGAACGGGAAGCTCAGGGCGGAGCGCGGCATCGGGTTCGAGGACATCGTCTTCCACATCGAGCGCGGTGATCTGCTCGACATTCTGGAACACGCGAACCCCAGCCGTTACGCTGGCCAGCGTATCTTCGTCGTCCGGCGCGAGGACTACGTGTACCTGGTGCCGTTTGTAGAAGACGACCACACGGTCTTCCTGAAGACGATCATCCCGAGCCGAAAGGCTACGAAGGAGTACCTCGGTGAGGAGTCCGACCATGAAGATTGACGCCGACGAGAAAGAGCTGCTCGAGTCCGTCGAGCGCGGCGAGTGGAAATCCGCCGCGGGTGGCAAGCGCGAGCGAACTCGTTACTCCCGCTATGCGAAGGCCACATTCCGGAAGGACCGGCGGCTCAACATCCGGCTGTCGAGCAAAGACCTGGAGGCGATCCAGAAGCGCGCGCTCGCGGAGGGTTTGCCGTATCAGACACTGATCTCGAGCCTCTTGCACAAGTACGCATCGGGCCGGCTGAAGGAAGTCTAACGAGACCGGCACGGTGGTTCGCACCAGCCGCACGGCGGTCATGCATCTACTTCTTCGGCAGGTCGATCAGGATGATGTCGGAGTTCTGCTGCGTGCGGTCGAACACGATGGACTTTCCGTCCGGCGTGATGTCGAACCCTCGCAAGGTTCCCTGGTTGGCGAGTTGAGCGATCTGGCGCCGCTCGCCGCTGGCGAGATCGAACACCCAGAAGTCCGGCAATTGATTACGTTCCCGGTACACGAGATGCGTCTGGTCCAGGAAGCGATAGTTCCCCGTGCCGACGCGCAGGTCTTCCGGCGTCTTTGAATTCACGAGCACGAGCGGCAGATCGTATTTTGTGCCATCAGGCCGTACGGCCCGGAGCGGCGCACCCCCCGCTCGCGAGGTGGCGGTCGCGCCTTGAAACGGGCCCGTATACACGATGAAATCCCCGTTCGGCGACCAGACCGGATCGGTGGCCAGATCGGAAACGAGCCGGCGGGGAGTGCCGCCGTCCACGGGAATCAGAAAGAGGCCCGTCTCCTCCCCATTCCGGCCTCCTGCGGCGATCCACCTGCCGTCCGGCGACCAGTTGGGCGCCCCTCGTACGTCGAGTGAGACCGCCAGGTTCTGAGAACCCTGGCCGTTCTGGTTCATGACGGAGAGGTGCCGGCGTCCTGCCTCCTTGACGACGATCGCCAGCCGGCTCCCGTCAGGCGACGGAGCCGGCGGCTCGGACAGGTGCCCTTCCGCACCCTTGGTGATCTCGAACGACGTCGTCTGGAAGCGCCACGCTCTGTCACCCGTACCCCGGGCCGACAGATAGAACAACAACGGCGACGCGGCATGGCGTGCGTAGCGAGGCGCAAGCGCGCGTTCGGTCTGGAGCCGAAGCGGCACGACGTCGCTTTCGATGGCCAGCCTGCCCGCGAGAATGGGCACGGTCCACAGGCTGGCGGTCGGGCTGGCCCGGGTCGCGACGAGCGGCCCGCGGTCGCGACTCGCGGAGATCGTCGTGTACTGGTCGAGGCCCGTCGGGATTCGCCGTGGCGCCGCCCCCGTACTCCCGACATCCAGCGACCAGAGCCAGGATCCGAACCCGTCCTCTCCAGGGGCGATGAAGATGAGCGTGTTCTGGTCGAGGATGGCGAGAAACGTCACGGCGGCATTCAGGTGTGTCAACCGCTCCGGCGTGCCGCCCGCCGGTCGAACCCGCCAGATGTCCATTTCTTCGGTCTGGTCGGTCGTGTCGCGCACGACACCATGCACGAAGTAGATCCACTCGTTGTCCGGGGACCAGACCATGTTGTGACTGTGATTGTGATCCTTCGCCGATCCCGAGGCTGCGGGCCAACGGATCGCGATCTCGGCAGCGTTTCTCCCCGCGGCGTCTGCGAGGAAGAGCGCGTCTTCTTTCGACATGTCGAAGAAGACAAGACGGCCGTCCGAGGACCACGCCAGGGACTGAGCGCCCTCCTCGAGGAACTGAGACGGCACGCCGCCTGACCAGGGCAACTCCATTTTCTGAATCGAATGAATGGCGAACCACAGTCTGGCTGAATCGCCAAAAAAGCCAGCCGACCGCACGATGGCGTTGGGAGTCACCAGGGCCGGGATGCCCTCTGTGAGGTTTCCGAAACCGCCGGTGGCCACCAGACCCGAAAAGAGATCGAGTTCGCCATCGCGGTCGGCGATAAACGCAACGACTTTTCCGTCGGGCGAGATCTCGGCGTGGCCTTCAGAGCCGGCCCAGTCGGTCAAGCGTTTAAACCCTCAGAGGGCAGTGGGTTCTCGAGAGGAACGGGCCGCAGGGCTTCAAAGAGACCGACCGCCACGGCCAATGCCGCGAACGCCACCCACGGCAGCCACCGTGCGACACGGTTCGATGCCGGAACGGCCGTCGAGGTCAACACGACGCCCGGGAGCAGGTCCTCCACAGCGTCGATCTCGATCCTGACGTCAGCGATGTCTCGCAGTCGCTTCTTCGGATCCTTTGCGAGACAGCGAAGCAGCAGCCGTTGGACGGAGGCCGGCGTTGTCGCGGGTAGCACTGACCAGTCCGGCTCTCGCTCGAGGATCCTCGCGATCGAATCCGACGCCGTGTCGCCCGCAAATGTCACGCGTCCGGTCAGCATTTCGTAGAGAACGCAGCCGAAGGCCCAGATGTCGGTGCGTTTATCCACCGGCAGCCCGCGCGCCTGCTCGGGGCTCATGTAAGCCGCGGTGCCGATGATGGCGCCTTGCCGCGGCTGAGACGACGTCACCTCTGGTGCATGTGTCAGGTCAGGAGACGAACCATCACCGCCGACGGCTTTGGCGAGGCCGAAGTCGAGCACCTTCACGGATCCGTCCGGCGTGATCTTGATGTTCGCGGGCTTCAGATCGCGGTGAATGATCCCCTTGTCGTGCGCGACGTCGAGCGCGTCGGCGATTTGTCGCGCGATCGATAGCGCGCGATCAAGCGGCAGGGCCGCGTCCTTTGTATCTGAACTCGATCGTTGCGCCAGCGTGTCCGCAAGCGTCTCTCCTTCGACGAGCTCGAGGATCAGGAAGCGAACGCCATTGGCCTCCTCGAAGCCGTAGATCGCGCAGATGTTGGGATGGTTCAGCGCCGCGAGCATCCTTGCCTCGCGCTCGAACCGCGCGAGCCGATCGGGGTGGCTCGTGAACACAGCGGGCAGGATCTTGATCGCGACGTCGCGCGCGAGCTTGGGGTCGTGCGCCTGATACACCTCGCCCATGCCACCCGCGCCCAAGAGCGTGCGCAGCTGATAGCCGCCAAGGGAAGTCCCGGCCATCGTCGTGAGGACGATATCGGTGACTGCATGCGCTGACATCGGGAGCGGTGGTTCTGCCAGGAAGCCATCGTCCGACGCTGACTCGGCCAGCAGCGACTCGACGTCGCGCCGCATCACCTCTTCATCGGCGCAGGCCGCAGCGAGATACGCCGGGCGCTCGGCCGGTGATCTGGCGAGCGCCTCCTGATACAGCGTCTCAATCAGCTTCCAGCGTTCAGGCGTCATGCTCGTGATCGCCGCGCATCTCGCGCTTCAGCCAGGCCTTCGCCAGCCGCCAGTCACCCATCACGGTTGCGGGCGATACTCTCAGAACGGACGCTGTTTCTTCGACGCTCAACCCGCCAAAGAACCGAAGCTCGATCACACGGCTCTTCCGCTCGTCGAATTTCGCCAGCGCCTCGAGGGCATCGTCGAGTGCAACGAAGTCCGTCGCCGGCTCGTTGGTGACGACGAGCGCTTCATCGAAGGTCACCTTCGCCGCGTGTCCACCGCGCTTCTGATAGTGGCGCGCGCGCGCGTGGTCCACGAGAATGCGGCGCATCACCCGCGCGGACACGGCGAGGAAGTGTGCGCGGTCGTGCCAGGCCACTGCCTTGCCGTCGACCAGGCGGACATAGGCCTCGTTGACGAGGGCCGTCGCCTGGAGGCTGTGCCCCGCACGCTCGCCCGCCATGCAGCCTCGCGCGATGCGATGGAGCTCCTGGTGGACGAGCGGGATCAACTGCTCGAGGGCGCCCTGGTCGCCCTGTCCCCATCGGAGCAGCAGTCCGGTGACCTTCGGGTTGTCGTCAATAATCCCGCCATTTTAGGCCCTTTCAAGTTCTGGTTACCGGTTCCCGCTACTTAGACAGGAGCCATGATGACGAAGAGAACGCGCGCCATTCACTGGGGACGACTGTTTGCGGCGAGCCTGCTGACAGTTTGCGGCGTCGCCGGGTGCGGTCGGGGGCCAACTGCCCCGTCCCAGCCGGAGCTGAGGAACCCTGCCACGAACCCCGCCCCGACGATTCTCTCGATCACGCCGTCGATCGGGTCGACCGGCGGTGGCGCATCGATCAAGATCACGGGAGCCGGGCTGCTGCCGGGCATCCGCGTGGGCTTCGGCGCGACGAACGTGGCCGGATGGTTCGACAAGTATTCCGGCGGCGTCTTCGTAACCACGCCGAGCCACGCGGCCGGATCGATCGACGTGGTGGTGACCAACCTCGATGGTCAGAACGCTGTGGCGGTTGGCGCGTATACGTTCGCCGCCCCTGAGTCCTTCGACGTCAATGGGAACTGGCGAGGAGCTTCCTTCGCTGGCGACTACGACGAACCGTTCGAGTTCACAGTCGCGAACGGCGCGGTCGTTAGCATGACATGCTCCACGTCAGGGTTGGTGAGACTGTCGCCGTCGGCCCGAATCATCCACGGTGAATTCTCGTTCGGAGGAGAGGATGGTGTCGCCATCTCCGGCAGGATCGTGGCACCGACCGAAGCGATAGGTGTCGTCAACGTCGACCCAGCCGGCAACGTCCGCCCATGCGTCGGAGCGGGTTGGCACGCCAACAAGGAATAGTCGCGACGGCCGCCGTTTCAACTTCTGATCTCCGGCTCACCCGATGCCCGAGTGGTTGCGCGTGGTCGTTCGAGTTCGCGCAACCCGCCACGGCGAAGCGGGTTCCCTTGGCGCCCGACACCCCTGCGTGGATTACGCTGACGCAGGGATGCCCGCCATCGAAGGTCAGTCTGAATGCTCACGACTACTTGAACTCAGCGAGCAATCGCTCGATCGACTCGATGATTTCGCGGTCGGCCTGACCCCAGGCGCGATAAATGGGCAGGCATCGGGCGAGCGCGGCTCTTCCCTCGGCGATCGCGCCTTGAAGCACCTTCGCACGTCCGAGCTCGCATTCCGCAGCAGCGTAACTGGGATTGTCGTGGCCCCACCGTTCAAACAACGCCAGCGCCGCGCGTGCTGGAGCTTCTGCCTCTCCGGGCCGCCCCATCCTGGACAACAACTGTGCCTGCGTGGTACGCGCCGAGGCCAAGGCGTACCCGTCGTTCGGATCCTTCATGTGCTCGAGGGCTGAGATCGCTCGGGTGGCGGCCTCGAGCGCCTCTGCGCTCCGGCCCAGACGAAACAGGATCCATGCGCGCTGCGCTCGCATGTTCTCGAGGCCGGGGCTTTCGGATTTCTTCGCGGCTGCCGCGTTCGCGATCGCCCGATCCAGCCAAGGCAACGCTGTCGCATGCTGTTGCTGCAGGGCCAAGATGCGGCCGATGTTGCGCGCGATGTTTCCCACGCGCCAGTGATGCTCGCCGAGAATGGCCAGGTGCTGCTCGAACGCATCCCGAAACGCGCGTTCGGCGTCGGCAAGGCGGCCGAGCGACGTCAGCGTCACGGCGAGGTTGTTGGTCAGATTCGCCACCGTCAGCGTGCCTGGGCCCAGCACCTGCCGACCGATGGCAAGGGCCTCTCGCTGCACCGTCTCAGCCTCGGCATACCTGTTCATGGTGCCGAGCAGCGCCGCGTAGTTGTTCATCAAGGCGACAGCCCGCGGATGGTGGCGCTCGCCCGGATCACGGAAGACGGCGAAGGCCTGCCGGTACAGTTCGCGCGCCCCTTCCAGGTCGTTGCGTTTGATGGAGTCCATGGCAAGGGCTCCTAGATTGATCGCAATATCTGGATGGTTCTCCGGCAGCACGCGCCGCCGGATCTCGAGTGCCTGCGTGAGCAGCGCTCGGCCGGCGTCGAGATCCTTGCTCGCCGCGAGAGGGGCAAGGGCGTACAGCGCTCGCGCAGTTTTCTCGTGCTCGTTGCCATACACGCGGCGATGCCGTTCGAGCGACTCCTGGAGAAGACTGCGGGCTCGTGATTCGTCTCCTGCGTCGTACACGACTTGCCCAAGCGCGTGCAGAGACTCGAGCGCGTCGGGGTGATCCGGACCAACCAGGCGGCGCTGCTCTGCGAGCGCCTCCTCGAGCGCCTCGCGCGCTGGCGTGTACTCGCCGCGCTCAAAGTGGATGAGGCCGAACACCTCCTTCAGCTTCGCTCTCACCACGGGAGCGCTGCGCAGCTGCGCGAGGGCGCGGTCCTCGGCGCCTGCGAGGAACTCGCGAATGGACATGCGATCGCCGTCCGGTCGGACTGCCGGATTCGTGGTCTCGAACAAGTCGACCAGAACCCGCACGACCTGTTCCGCCTTGTCGCGCTCGAGCCCGGCGACGCGACTCTGCTCAGCGAGTGCTCGTGCCTGCAACGTGGCGACGACGCCGAAGGCCGCAATACACGAGACGAACACGGCAGCCGCCGTGACGGCGAGGCGGTTCCGACCCACGAACTTGCGCGCCCGGTAGCGCACGGTGTCGGGTTGGGCGAGCACGGCGTACCCACCCAGGAACCGTTCGATCTCTTCACCCAGCTGACCCGCCGACGCGTAGCGGCGCTCGGGCTCCTCGCGCAGCGCGGTCAGGACAATGCGATCGAGGTCGCCGCGAATCCGTCGGCTCAGCTTGCGTCGATCGGCGACGTTCGACGTCGCCTCGGTGGCTGGTGACTCTGGTGCGCCCTCGGGCATCGCCTTCTGGGCGGTGGGCCGACGCGCCGCCTCGCTCGGCGCGATGACTGGAGAGGGACTCCCGTCTTGCGCCTGCGATGACCCATTGGTCGCGCCGAACTCGCGGGGTCTGCGCCCGATCAACAGCTCGTACAGCACGACACCGAGACCGTAGACGTCGGTCGCGGTCGTGATGGGCCTGTCGTGCCGCTGCTCCGGCGCGGCATATTCTGGCGTGATGAGACGCATCTCGGGGCGCGTGGCGGGCGTTCCGCCGTCCCTGACGTCCGGATCGAGGAGCTTTGCAATGCCGAAGTCGAGCAGTTTCACATTGCCGGACCGCGACACGAAGATATTCGACGGCTTGAGGTCGCGGTGCACGACGAGGGCGCCATGCGCGTGCTGCACGGCATCACACACCACGCGAAACAGGCGCAGCCGCGCCTCGAGCGGAAGGCGCTGGGCGGCACACCATTCGGTGATCGGAGAACCCTCGACCAGCTCCATGACCAGATACGGCGTCCCGTCGCGCGCGAAGCCGCCGTCGAGCAGGGCGGCGATGTTGGGATGCGTCAACTGCGCGAGCAGCTGTCGTTCGGTGCGAAAGCGCTCGATGGCGTAGGGGTCGCAGAGGCCCGATCGGAGGATCTTGACGGCGACGTCCTGCCGATACTGGCCATCGGCGCGCTCGGCTCGATAGACCGAGCTCATCCCGCCACGTCCGAGGACGCTCACGAGGCGCCACGGCCCGAGACAGCTGCCGATCAACCGATCGTCGACTCGAGCGTCGGATGTCCGATCGACGATGAATCGTTCGATGCCTAGGGCGCGGTCGGGGCTGTCGGCAGCCAGCATCGCTTCGATCTCATCCCGCAGCGAGACATCCGGCCCACACGCCTCGGCGAGAAACCGTCGGCGCGCCTCAACGGGCTGAGCCTGCACGAGCTCGAAGAGCTCCTCGATCTGCTGCCAGTGCAAGTGGTCCATGACCCTTCCCTCAGTGATCGCGGCAAGTGGCTCTACGACTGGACACGGCCGATCTCTTTGCGAAGCCACGCACGGGCGGTCGTCCACGTTCGCTGCACAGATTTGGCGGAGATGCCCAGCGTCTCTGCGGTCTCCTCGAGCGTGAGCCCCGCGAAGATCCGGCACTCCACAACGCGCAGGGCGCGTTCGTCCACCTGCGCGAGGCGCTCGAGCGCCACATCGATCGCGAGCACCTCTTCGACCTCGATGTCGGTCAGAAGCGGCACGTCGTCTCCAGGTTCAAGCCTGACGGGGTGATCGTCACCGCCACGCTTCAGCCGGGAACGTGTTCTCGCGTGATCCACCAGAATGCGCCGCATCGTCTGAGCGGCAATGGCGAGAAAACTGTCGCGGTCCGTGGCGGCGAGTTGACGCTGCTGCAGGAGACGGAGGTAGACCTCGTGAACAAGCGCCGTGGCCGAGAGCGTGTGACCGGGCGATTCACGGCGCAACTGCCGCCGGGCTACCTGACGCAGCTCGTCGTAGACGAGCGGGACGAGTCGCTCGAGCGCCTCACGATCGCCTGCGCGCCAGCGCGCGAGCCATTGTGTGACCTGGCCACTCGCCATGATCGCCCTAACCGCCCGGGGAGTCGGCAACCATCATAGCGCCGATGTCCACTTTTGCGTCTGGCTGGCGCGATCTCAACAGACCCGTGAATTGTCCATACCTGCACCCGTCGCCTACGTCCGACTTGGCTATTCGCCGGTCCGCCGACCTCGTCCTCATGCCAACGTGCCGACGTCCGTCCCTGGGCAACCGAATCGCGCGTTTTCTCGAGACCACGAATTTGCCCACGCCCTTTCTGGCCATGGATATTGCCGACGTCGTCGCAAAGTACCTCGAGTTGCAGTGCACGCTGCCCGAAGCCCTCATTTTCTACGCCGTGAAGGCGAACCCACTGCCAGAGATCATTCGGGCGCTCGCAGACATCGGCGCTTCTTTTGATGTGTCGAGCGCTGCGGAGATCGAGCAGTGTCTCGCGATCGGCGTGTCACCGCGCCAACTCTCGTTCGGCAACACCATCAAAAAGGCCGCTGTCATCGCCGATGCCCACGCCGCGGGCATCGATCTGTTTTCGTTTGACAGTGCCGCTGAGCTGGAGAAGATTGCCGCCAACGCTCCAGGTGCAAAGGTCACCGCACGGTTGCTCTCACACGGCAAAGGCGCCGACTGGCCGTTATCACGGAAGTTTGGATGCGAGCCGGCGATGGCGTTCGATCTGCTGCTCCGTGCCCGAGCCCTCGGCCTCGTTCCCTACGGCATCGCCTTTCACGTTGGCTCTCAGCAGACCGATCCCGGACAATGGGAAGAACCGATTGCCCAATCGGCAGAGCTTTTTCGGTGCCTACTGATCCACGGCATCCGCCCGGAGACTCTGAATATCGGGGGCGGATTCCCCGCTCACTACACCACAGCCGTGCCATCGATCACGTCGTATGGAGCCGCGATTGAACGCGCGCTCGTCCACCACTTCGGACGCGATCGACCGCAGATTATCGTGGAACCTGGCCGGTACCTGGTGGCCGACGCCGGAGTCATCCAGACGGAAGTTGTGCTGATTTCCCAAAAATCCTACGCGGACGACACACGATGGGTGTACCTGGACTGCGGCAAATTCGGTGGCCTCGCGGAGACGATGGGTGAAGCGATCAAATACCGACTCAGGACTTCGGGCCGTTCCAATAGTCGGATGCCGGTCATTCTGGCTGGGCCGACCTGTGACAGTGCCGACATCCTCTATGAGAACACCGTCTACCATCTACCCACTGATCTTCGACAGGGCGATCGTATCCAGATTCTGAGCGCAGGCGCGTACACCTATACCTACTCCTCGGTGGGCTTCAACGGATTCTCTCCACTGCACGTTGTGTGTGTGTGATGAATCGGCACCCGGGAGGTTTCACGCAGCTCGCCCTGATCTCGCTCGCCGCGCTGTCTTTCACTGTGGGCGGTATCTTCATGAAACGCGCCGACGGCGTGCGCCATGCGTCCGCCACAGCGCTCTTCCTTCTGCTGTTTGCGTTCGGAGCTGCGATTCAATCTCAAGCGATGCGAGGAGCGGAGCTCGGCGCGACCTACATCGTCGTCCTCGGTCTCGAGGCCGCCCTCGCCCTGTTCTTCGGGGCCTTCCTCTTTGCCGAACCCATCACGCTTTCGAAGGCTGCCGCCATTCTGCTGATCGTCGGCGGCATCGCGTGGTTGCGAATCCAGTAAGACGCATCGTGACGGCCTAATCGGAGTGAACTCCGGCCCGTCGGAATGCAGTAAGCGGGGATCTACCGAAACGTCTCGACCACGATGAAGCTGGCGGCGATGTGCCGCTTGAGTTCCGCGAACGCGCGTAGCGCGAACATCTGCGGTTCACGCGTTCGTGCCTCACGTGGAGTGTGAGTCGGATCCTGGTACGGCGCTGTCGCGCGCCGAATCGAGCGGTCACTGGGAGCCGCAACGACGCATAACGCACGCCATCAGCACGAGCCCGAATTCTCGATGTCTCACAGAGTGTGCCCAGAGTTCGCAAGCTGTCACTGCGAATGGGGCCGGTTTTCCGGGTGAACCTCGCGAAGGCGGCGGTCTAGAAAACCGTCGCCCCCGCCAATGCAAAATTTCGATCCGCGAAGTGCTGATTGCAGTTACACTTAACGTTCGCGGTGAGGTGGCCGAGAGGCTGAAGGCGGCGGTTTGCTAAACCGTTGTACGGGCTAAAACCTGTACCCAGGGTTCGAATCCCTGCCTCACCGCCAAGTACAGTCTCGGATCGAGTAATTGGGAAATCTGGTAATCGGGTAATTACATTGCCCGATTGATCACTCAATCCCGGCAATGTCAATTACCCGATTACCAAATTACTCGATTACCCGATTTCCAGATGATCCGCGTGCGCTTCGCCCGCTCTCCCACCGGCTACCTCCACGTCGGTGGCGCCCGCACGGCGTTTCAACTGGCTGTTCGCTACGCGCGCAGTAATGTCCTCGCGGTCAGAACCGCAACTGCAACCCCAGGCGCACCAGGCGAGGAGCCACGATCTCCAACGGTCTGCGGAACGTGACCGCCGCGGCGTCGCCGAACTGGCGGAGCGTGCTGGCGCCGTTCATCGTGTTGAACACGTCGAGATCCAGCGTCGCCCGCACCGTCCGATCGACAGACGTTTCTGCAGGCGCAGATCGAGGAGGTGCACACTCGGAAACCGGCGGGCATCGAGGTCGCGGTCGCGCAGGACCGAGGTCAGGCCGAGACCGTCGGGGCGGTTCACCGTGATGAATTCCGCGGTCGGGTATCCCTGCCTGCCGTACAGCGTGCCGGACACGCTCATCTGCCACGGCAGCTCGTACAACCCCGCCACGCTGTAGATCCAGTTGGCGTGGATGACGATCTCGCCCGGCGCGACCGCCAGCCCGCCGTCAACGTAGCCGCTTACTGACGGGGGAGCACCTTCGGACCTCGGCGTCGGATCCTGCATCGATGCCTCGCCCGTGAGGTACTCGCGATGCTGCTGCCTGGTGACGAACCCGCTCAACATCCAGCCGTCGGCGAGGCGGCGAGTGGCGACGAGATCGACGTTCCAGTAGCGGCGGTGATAGTCGTCGCGATTAGAGAGCCAGCGGGCGTTGCCTGGCGGCAGCGCCGCACCGGGCGCCAACCGATACACCGGCGTGTCGGACGCCACCGTAGCCGTACCGGCGGTGCGGTACTCGACGAAGTCGTCGCCGGTCAGGCCGATGAACCGCGACCAGGTGGGGTTGGTGACGATGCTCTGGCCGGCGTTCAACGCCAGCGAAAAGCCGGGCAGGATCTCCCGTTCGATGCCGCCGACGAACACGCGCGGCGCCGGCGAGCTGAGCTCGGGATCGACTTGGTTGGGCGCGTACGGGGCGGCGGGATCCGCGGGATTCACGCCCATGACACTGCCGGTCGGACCGAGCAACTCTGAGACCTGCGCCAGACGATCGCCGTTCGCATCCGCGAAGCGGTACTGGATCGACGTCGGCTGCCCGGGGTTCTCGAACGTCACGACGTTCGATCCGATCTGACTGGGGTAGCGGGCATAGCTGGCGCGCACCAGCGTCCGCTCGGTGAGTCGGACGGTGGCGCCCAGCCGCGGCGACACATCGTTCCAGACGCGGAAGGCGCCGCCGGGATAGTCGAGCGCCGGCAGGATCGACGGCGCGAGACCGTTGGCCGGCGCCCGGGACGCGCGGTTGCGCGCGCGCTGGCGATCGAAGCGCAGCCCGAGGTCGAACGTCCACCGATCGAACGCGAGCACGTCGCCGGCATACACACTCACGGTGCCCGTTTCCGTCGAGACCACCGACCGGCGCGTGATGTTCGCAAACCCGACGCCAGGCGGCAGCCCGACGGCCTCGGCATTGACGACGGTGAACGTCCCGTTGCCGGTCCACCCGCCGGTGTCGTCCGACGACGTGCGCCGGTGCTGGAAGCCGAACTTCACGTTGTGAGCGCCTCGCACCCAGTTGCCGTCGATCTGGGTCTGATACTGCGCCCGGTCGCTCCTCGAGTAGGTTTGGCTGCCGTGCCACACCTGCGCGGCGAAGTCGCGCCAGGCCTGACCGTTGAGGCCGGCCTGCGGCTTCAAGCCGAAGCCGAGATCGACGTAGGCGAACTTGCCTGACAGGAACAGCGCCGGCCCGAACACGTGCGAGACCTCGGCCTTGGAGATGTGCGTCGCGCCATCCTGATCCAGGGTCGTTTCCGGCGGCCGATCCGCTCCGGCAAACCGTCCCCACTTCAGCTTCTCGGCGCGATGATAGAGGAACGAGAGCCGTGTCGCTGCGCCGGCCTGCGCGTCGCCGCGTGCCGCCGCGGTGTTGATGACGCCCTTGTCCGGGTAGCCGTTGATCGCGAGCTGACGCACGTCGTTTCTGGACACCCCGCCCCAGAACCAGAGGCGATCGGCCCGCAGCGGTCCGCCCACGTCGCCCCCATATTCGGCGAGCTGCTCAATCCGGTTGCCCGACAAGCCGGCGGCTTTCTGAGCGCTCGAGATGTTCTCACCCTGCAGACGGTCGTTGGTGAAGTAGGTCCGGCCCGACGCGCGCAGCGCGCTGGTGCCGCGCCGCGACACCATGTTGATGCCCAGGCCGCCGGTCTGCTGCCGAGGATCCATGCCACCGGTCGTGAACTGCACCTCTTCGAAGACGTTGAAGTCGAAATAGGTCGTGCTGGCGCCGACGGCCGAATCGTTCCCGCCGCCCACGTGGCGCCGGCGGTGCGCTCGCTGGTCCTCGCGAGGACCACTGGCGGGCCGCTGCCAACCGGCACTTTGATCAAGCCGACTTGTGGCCGAACCATTCCCACCCACTCGCCGTCCGGCGAAAAGAACGGCTGGGAGCCCAAGCCCACCGTGGCGGCCTCCTTCGCCGCCAGCGGCCGAATCCACATCTGCGTCCTGCCGGCGTACGCGATGCGCGCGCCGTCGCGCGAGATCGCCAGGTTGCGAGTGCCGACGATCCCGCCGAGCGGCCGCTCCGCGAACAGCATGGACAGCTGACTCGGCGCCGGCGCGCGCACCGGAACCGCGCGACGGCCGACCAGCCATCCGAGGACGCCGGCGAGCAGCGACGCGATCACCACGGCGGCCATCCGCGCAGAGGCCGGACGCGCCGCGATCGACGCTGTGGACACCGGAGCCGCGTCAGTGTGCGGACCGGCCAGCGCGTCCTCGATGGCGATGCGAACGTCGCCCATGTGCTGGGCGCGGCGTCGGAGATTCTTTTCGAGACATCGTCCGATGAGCGCGCGGATGGTTGCGGGCGTGTCCGGCGGCAGGCGCGAGGAGTCCGGAGGCGTTTCGCCCGTCAGCATCTCGCAGAGCACGACGCCGAACGCCCACACGTCGGTCTGCCGCCCGACGATCTCGCCGCGCGCCTGCTCCGGGCTCATGTACGACGGCGTGCCCATCACGACACCGATCTCGGTCGCCATCGACGTCTGCGTGGGACTGTCCGGCGGCGCGGATTCGATGGCCTTGGCGAGGCCGAAGTCGAGAACCTTGATTCTGCCTTCGGGCATGAGCTTGATGTTGGCCGGCTTGAGATCCCGGTGAATGATGCCTTTCTCGTGCGCGGCTTCGAGGGACTCCGCGATTTGCAGCGCGAGGGTCAGCGCATCCGCCACCGGGATGGCGCCCCGCCGGAGCGTGTCCGCGAGCGTGGGGCCCTCGACGAGCTCCAGGACGAGAAAGCGGATCCCGCTCGCGTCCTCGAGCCCGTGGATCGCCGCGACGTTCGGGTGATTGAGAGCGGCCAGCAGCCTGGCCTCGCGCTCGAGTCTGGCGAGTCGATCGGGATTGGCAGCGAGCGCGTCGGGCAGGCACTTGATCGCGACATCGCGATTGAGGACGAGGTCTCGCGCCCTCCACACTTCGCCCATGCCGCCCCTGCCGATCGCGGCGAGAATCTCGTAATGGCCGAGCCGGGCGCCGGGTCGAACGGCGGTGTCCGTGCCCGGATTCTATCCGCTCGTCCGCGCGTCGTATACTTCTCGCCCCCGACGTGATTCGCGTCCGATTCGCTCCGTCTCCGACCGGCTACCTTCACGTCGGCGGCGCCCGCACGGCGCTCTTCAACTGGCTCTACGCGCGCCGGCACGGCGGCGTGTTCGTGCTGCGGATCGAAGACACCGACGTCGAGCGATCGTCGCCGGAGATGGTCGACGGCATTCTCGACGGCATGCGCTGGCTCGGCCTCGACTGGGACGAAGGTCCGCACGTCGGCGGACCGTACGCGCCGTACTTTCAGTCCGAGCGGCTCGATCGGTATCGCGCGATGGCCGATCGGCTCGTCGCCGAGCGGCCACGCGTACTACTGCTACTGCACGCCCGAGGAGCTGAAGGCGAAGCGTGACGCGGCGGAGCAGCCGGCGGCGCCTGGCGGTACGACCGCACCTGCTGCGCGCTGACGCCGGACGAGATCGCCGCGCGCGAGCGCGACGGCGTGCCGCGCGCGATCCGTTTCCACGTGCCGCGACGGCGCGATGCGCTTCGACGATCTCGTGCACGGGCCGATCGAGTTCGACGGCGCGAACATCGAAGACTTCGTCATCCTCCGATCCGACGGCCATCCCGACCTATCACCTGTCGGTCGTGTCCGACGATGTGGAGATGAAGATCACGCATGTGGTGCGCGGCGACGATCACATCTCGAACACGCCGAAGCAGATCCTGCTGTACCAGGCGCTCGGCGCCCCGGTGCCGCAGTTCGCGCACGTGCCGCTGATTCTCGGTCCCGACAAGAAGCGGTTGAGCAAGCGGCACGGCGCGACCTCGGTGATGGAGTACGCGCGCGCAGGGATACCTGCCCGAAGCGATGGTGAACTTTCTCGCGCTGCTCGGCTGGTCGCCCGGAGCGGCGACCGCGAGCTGTTCACGCGCGACGAGCTGATCGGCGGCGTTCGCGCTCGACGGCATCAGCGGCGGCAACGCCGTCTTCAATCCCGAGAAGCTCGACTGGTTCAACCAGCAGCACATCGCGCGGCTTGCGCCCGACGAGCTCGCGCGCCGCGTGAAGCCATCGCTCGAGGCGGCCGGACTGTGGAGCGACGCAGTACCTCGGCGATCGGCACGCGTGGTTCTTCGCGGTGCTCGAGTTGCTCAAGCCGCGCGCGCAGCGGCTTGACGGATTTCGCGGCGCAGGGGCGCTTCTTCTTCGCCGACGCGATCGAGTACGACGACGGCGCCGTGGCGAAGCATCTGCGCGTCGAGGGGATGCGCGATCACCTGACTGCGCTCGACGCTGCGTTCGCAGCTCTGCCGGCATTCGATCCGGCGTCGATCGAGTCCGCTCTGCGTTCCACGGCTGAGGCGCGCGGTGTGAAAGCGGCTACGCTGATTCACGCCGTACGGGTCGCAGTGACCGGAAAAGCGGTAAGCCCGGGACTCTTCGAGGTCGCCTCGCTCATCGGCCGCGAGCGCGTGCCAGCGCGGCTGCAGGCGCGCGGCTCAGCTGGTCTGAGCGTCGCGTTTCCAGACGCGGACACGACTTTTCCTCCCGCGAAACTGCTGACCGCGCGCTGGTTGGCGGCGTTGGCGAGACTTTTTCCACGCTGCATGAACGCCCCACAGCCCGTCTGGAAAAACTTTTCCTAAGTGCTTCTATTGCTGAGAGTTACTGCCTCAGTTCTGGCACCATCGTTGCAGCCCAAGTGTTCGCGCACCGGAGTGCGAGACGTCCCGGGCGGATCCGGGTTGGCCATCAGGCCATCGGATCCTGAACTGGTCCCGGGCGGGAGGGTGACAGTGGCCAAAGAGGATCGTGGATTTGCATCGATGGATCGAAGCAAGCAGCGCGAGATTGCGAGCAAGGGCGGCAAGGCCGCGCATCAGAAAGGCACGGCGCACGAGTGGACGAGCGAGGAAGCTCGTGAAGCCGGGCGCAAGGGCGGGATGGCGAGCCATCGCCGCAAGCAGGAGCAGCAGCCGCCACAGGAGTCGCAGGCGGTAGCGAGCGACATGTCAGAAGGCAATCGCGACAGCGGACTCGAGAATCCGCGCGACATGGGCGGGCGCGGCGACGTCCGCGACGAACCGAACTACTGAGCGAGGTCCCAGTACGCTGTCGGGATGCCGGGTTGTCGCTGTCCGACGGGAGCCACTATAATCAGGGTTTCCCGTCTGGCCCGGTCAACCTGACAGGTACTGGGAGGTCGTCCAACGGTAGGACACGTGGCTCTGGACCACGTTATCGGGGTTCGAATCCCTGCCTCCCAGCCAATCTTTGCCTGACGCTTCAAGTCGTTCCCCTGCGGCAAGTTACCCGGTTCGATTTTCACGCAGATCCTTGCAGGTCGACACTGACTGGCAGCAAGGTACAGGTCCAACCCCTGCGTTCTCAATGCGTTGTCTCAAATCTGTAAAGTTCGAATCCCTGGCAGGTTGTCCCGGTAGCATGGCGCAGGTATGTTCACAGTCCAACCTTCCTGAGCCGCGCCAGTAGACTGGGCTTCTTCGCGTGCGCCCGTCGTAGCGCAGCGATGCGTCGCTCGAATGCTGCGTCGCGTCGTGTCTGTCCGCTCACATCGCGCAGGTCCACGAGGAGCGTCATGGCAGCGTCGTACTCGCGCGGGCGCTTCGTGCCAATGAGCGTGTCGACTTGCTCCCAGGCTTGGCGTTCTCGCTTGGCCAGGCTGGCTAAATATCGATCGCGCGCGACCTGTTCTTGGCTTTCACGCCGCGCGCGAGCCCGATCCTCCCATCGCCGGACAACCTGGCGCCTCGCCTCGGCCATCGCCTCGGCGCGTTCCCGCAGTGCGCCGGCCGTCCGCAATGGCAGGCCGGATGGTCGAGGTCGAGCATGCCGTCGATACCGCCGCATGATCTCGGCGCTCACGCTCCCCTCACCGCGAGCCACGCGCGAGAGCCATGCCACGTGCTCGTCGTGACCGAGGCTGGCGAGCCAGCGGTCGATATCCCGCGCCGCCGGCGCCGCCGGTATGCGCTTGGCACCTTCGGCTGCCGCGGCCACCATGTCGCGATCAAGTCCCATGATGTCGACGAAGCTGGCGAGCGAGGGCGAGAGACGGCTCAGGCCGTCCGGCCGCCCGGGCTCGACAGCCTCGTCATCGACCTGACCGTACTGCACACCCAACAGCCACCCGAAGTAGAGGGGGCGTTCGTCGCCGCGGGCAATATCGCCACGCAGTCCCACCAGGGACGACAACCAGGACGTGCCATCGTCTGCGCCATCGAAGTCTTCCCGCTCGACGGACATCGTGACGACGACATGGGACCCCGTGGTCGCGATCGCGAATGATTGCTCGGTGGCGTAACATCGCAACGTTCGCAGGTCAACGGCGTCCTTGAGGAACCGAAACGCTACCTCGGCGTAGAGCCAGTGCGCGAAATACAGCGAAGCGTCGAAGTACTTCACCAGGAGCTCGCGCGGGTTCGCCTTCAGGTCGCCGTATTCGTAGTGGTTGCTGAATGACGTGCGCGAGATCGCCGCTCGCGTGGAGATGGCGCGCAGCTCGCGCATCTGCCGGTCAGTCAGCGGACGGTCAATGGCCCGAAACTCGTAGTACTGATACTCGCTCATCGGTCCCCGCTACCAGCGTCCTCGGGCCCACCGCCGGTACGCCTCGATCCACTCCCAGCCGGCCGGCGGGGGATCCGGCAGTGACAGCTCGAGAATCGGGATGGCCTGTCGCGCGCGTCCCCGGTAACAGACTGCGCCGAGCTCACCGGCGCTCGTGACATCGATCTTCTTCACGGTGACGGCAAACGCCGAGCACCACCGTCTCGAAGGGAAGCTGGAGGTGCTGCTCGACTGTCGCGTGGAATCCGACTACCTGTTCGGACTCCGTGTACGCATCAACGATGGCCTCCTCGATCATCGCGTCGAGTCGGCCCGTTGGGATTCTTCGGCGCGCGGACGCGTGTTGCGCCTTGCGGCCCGGGTTGCCGTTCCTCGTCACGTCTCCCCTCCAGCACTCGGTCCCATCGGCGACGTGCGCCGAGCTCTGAAGTGCTCGGAAACACTATCGCTTCAAAGTCTATTTCAGGGCGTATCGACTGTCGGCGCAATCGAAGCGCTGAGGGCCCAAGCCCTTCGAGTGAAACAGGATATGTGTTCAGGGAATGGACAGCGAACGAAGCCGACCTTCAAGGAGCGAGCGTCGCGCCTGACTTGCCGGATCCGGGAGAAGGAAGCCGGCAAGGGCCTCGGTGAAGTCCCGATTGTCGAGCAGCGCCCCGATCTCGGCGCCAACGTATGCGCGCACGTCGTCCGACGCGGCGGCGACATCACCCACAATCTCAGGACGGCCATCGACGACGGCGATGATGTCCTCGAGGTCATGGCTTGCGACGACGTCATCGCCACCGCGTCCGTGAAAGGCCTCCAGCTTGGTGGCGATGAACAGAGCCGGCGTGACGACTCGTACGTCGTGTCCGGCGATATGGAACGTCTGGGCCGTTTCGATCGCGGTCGGATACCACCGATTGCTGAAGCCGAGGACTGTGGCGTCCGTGGGCATGATGTCGACCATCAGGTGACCGTGCCGCCAGCGGCAGAGCGGCGCGCCAGGGGTGGTGTCTTCACCGAGACCCAGTGCCCGAAGTCGCTCCGCAAGCGCCGTGTACTTCGCGTAGGAGGTCACGTCGACGATCGCGTCGACGTCCTTGGTCGGGCGGATGCTTCCTGCCGCCGGGTCCGTGATGAACAAGCCGGTCGTGCATCCGCCGACGAACACGAGTTCATCGAGCACCGGTGCGAGCAGGCGCACGACCGACTCGAAGAGCGCGCGATTCGGATCAGCCACGGAGCAGTCTCCGAAGCCGCGCGCTCAACTCCTTCTCCGCCAGTTGCCGCTCGCGCACGCGTCCGTCGCGCAGCGCATCGATCAGGGCCAGGAGTTCATGGAGCACAGGATCGGTCCGAGCGGCCTTCGGCGCGGTCTTGTGCAGCGGTTCGAGCGTGGCGCCGCGCACGTCACCCTCCGCATCCGGCCAGACTGGCGGAAGGTCGCCACTCTCAGCGATCAGGGTGTTCAACGGAGAGGCTGCGTGTGCCGTCGGCATGCCGCGGGTGGCCTCGCCACGCTGGACCGGAAATGCGTATTTCACGCCGTGGATCAGAAACTCTTCGGCTGCCTTCAAGAGGGGCCGCCCCGTCTGAGGATCGATCAAACGGGAACGCTCGAGTCGCTTGAGGGACATATGCACCTGGGAGGGACTCAGTGCCAGATCGGCGGCCACCTGGGCAATCGATGGACGCGCTCCGCCGTAGCTCACCAGTTTGGCGAGCACGACCACGTCCTGCGGCAGAAGTGCTTGTGGCATTCCATATTCTAGAATCTAGAATCGGGAATCACAAGGAGGAGTACGACCTGCGTTCGCCTCTTGAGCTGTCCGAAATTTGTAGACAAATTTCGGACAGACCCTGCGGCAGACATCAAGCAGGAGATGGAGGCAATTTACGATGTGTTCCCGGAGCTGCGTGCCACTGGAGCGGTAGGTCGGCGGCCAGGAAAACCGCGCAAGATGGACCAGAATGGCGGTGGCACACCGGAGCCCAAGGTTGTTGCCAGTACGCAGGCGTGTAAAGCGGCGGCTCAGCGGAAGCGGTGGGCAAGGATCCGCAGATCCGAGTAATGATGTCACAGGACCGCGGTGATGGCGGTGAGACTTCCTTGGTGACGAAAACGTCAGGGCAGTGAGCATCGAATACAGGCATCAGACGATGGACCTTCGCCTACCCGAACATGGTACGAACAACATTTGGTACCGCTACCAGGGCGACCGCCTCGTCATAATCTTTGTCCACGGTGTGCTTTCGGACAGCCGTTCTTGTTGGCTCAACGAAAAGGGATCTGAAGGAGCGCCGGTCTATTGGCCGGAGCTTGCGGTGTTGGACCATCGATTGGGACGCCCGTCGATATTCCTTGGCGGTTACCACACGGCTGTCGATGCGGGTGCGTACGAGATAGCGAATTGCGCGAGTGAATTGCATGACGCTTTGGGCCGACCTGATATTAGCCGTCGCCCGCCTCTTCTAGAACACTCGGCCATCCTTTTCGTCTGTCATTCGACAGGTGGGATCGTCGTACGATATCTGCTCGAAAAACATTACGAGCAGTTCAAAGACAAGCGGGTCGGCCTCCTGCTCATCGCATCGCCCTCGTACGGTTCAACCTACGCTGACAGACTCTCCTGGCTAGCAAGCTTCTACAAGAATCGACTGGGCCAACAACTGAAATGGGGTAGCTGGAGCCTGGAGGATCTCGACCGGCGATTCAAAGACTTGGTGAACGACGGCCGCATCCCTGGCTTGCGCGGCGTGGAGGCATATGAGAATCACTTCGTTATCCGTCGAAAGTGGCTGCGGCCCATAACGCACGTAGTCGATGAGCAGTCGGCAGGCCGATACTTCGGCGCAGCGCGTTTACTGCGAAACACTGACCACTTCAGCGCGGTCAAACCGGATTCTATCAGCCATCCAGCACATGAGCTGCTGGTTGACTTCGTTACTAAAGAATTCCCAGTGTTGGCTGACCGATCACCTGTCGGACAAAGCCGCAGAACGTCAGAAGTGCTAAATGGTGAGCGCGATCTCAAGAGAACGCCGAGGCTTAACCGAGTGGCTGACGTCGATGAGGACGCCGTTGGTGAAACCGAACTGCGACAGCGCAACTATGAAGTATCGGAGGTGATGTATCGCGGCCACTACAGCATCGTAAGACGTTGCGTGAAGCGCAAGACCGGCGAAGCGTGCGTGGTAAAGCAAACTCTCGAGTCGCTAGTATCAATCCCTGCGCTCGAGGCGCTTCAGAACCTCTCCTGTCGAAACATTGTCACCCCACGAGGAATGTGGACAAAGGAGGGATTTGTATTTGAAGAACTCCCTTTCATCAACGGGTGTCGATTGGACCATTCGGTGGCTCGGGATATCGGAGGTCTTCGGGGCGCTGTTCTTGTTAGCTTCCATTCCCAACTGATGCGGATTCTAGAGAGACTGCACGTGGCAGGGCTGATTTATCGCGACGTTCATCCTGAGAATATTTTCATGGTGGTCCAGCCTATGGCTAGCAACCCCGCGAGCCACGACGTGCGAGGCGAAGAGTGGGACGAATGTGACACGTTCGGGCCAGGGAAGCTCGAAGGGGGCCCTGATGGCGGTTTCACGCTCGCCTGGGTGCTCGCCGATAGTTCGTTTGTGGCCTTGGCGGACGAAGTCAGTTCGAGGCCGCCGCTAATTCATGGGTCTGTAACTCCGTACGAGCAAGCGATCGGTCGGCCCGTCTTTGCGAGCGACATGTATGCGTTGGGGGCCACCGTATACTTTGGTATTACCGGGCATAATCTGCCAGAAGGCCTCGAAGAAGGTGAGCTTCCGGACGATTTCCCCTTCGACTTCTCGAGCCATCGTCACCGAAGTGGAAAGTTCGGGGCACATCTTGCGGCTCTACTGTCACCAAGGGCGGACGTGCGTCCGTTGTCATCCTCGGCCCCCCTGTCCCCGAGCAGCACTGTCGGCGGTTACTGCGGGGCATTACGCGTGGGACCGAACTCGTTCATCGTTAGTGATACGGGACGGCTGGACACGAGGCTCGTTGACGCCGAAACGCTCTATAGCCTGTTCCAAGACACCGAGAGGCTAGGGGGCGTTACTGCGACGGAGGTAGAGCATTGGCTCGCTGTGGCGCGGGCCAGCGGACAAAACCACTGATTTACCGCGGAGATACGAATGAGACGCGCGATCATCCAGTGCAGTGGCGTGCTCGGAAAGTTCGTCAACCGACGATCGTGATGTGCCAGGCGCGCCGTCGCGCGAAGGCTGACCGCCGAGCAGTCGATGAGACTGCTGACGAAGGTAGTCGCGGACAGCCGCAAGACAATCAGACGCCGCAGCATTTCTTGTATTTCTTGCCGCTGCCACAGGGGCAGGGCTCATTGCGGCCAACCTTTGCCGGCGCGCGGTACGGTTCGTTGATCTCCGCATACTCGCCGCCAAGGCTGTCTCCGTCGTCATCGTCTTCAGGTAGATCATCATCAGGGTCCGTATCCCTCGAGCGGCGATCCCACCAGGCGGTCGCGGCTACGACATCGTCGATCGGAGTATGGCGGTCCCGCGTCCTCTGGACCATCTCGCCGCGAGGCATGGCTTCCACTGCCTCAAGCTCGGACCGGCCGACGGACCGCGGATCGATGAGCGCGTCGTCGTACGCCCGTCGCAACTCGGGAAAAACCTCCAACGCCTCGATGTCTGCACAGTCGGCCGCGAGGCTGTCCCATACCGCGCTCGGCTCACGCTCCACTCCCTCGCGCGCAAGCCACAAGAGGCAATCAATAATCTGGGCCCGCGGGACTTCGGCCCATGCCGCCAGAAGCGCCAGCGCAGTGACGCCCGCGCTTCGACCGTACTCGTCGGCCTGTCGATTCAGGATGAGCGCCTTGATCGGCTCCAGGTGTCCGTCGCAGACCGCCGCGAGAATCCGCGCGCCATCCTGCGTGACGATGTCCCCCGCGATGTCGAACGGCTCTTCTTCGGGCAGACTCAACCAGCGGAGGACGTACGAATAGGCCCGCGGCTCACGCCACTTCGCCAGCAGATACAGTGCGTACGAGAACGTCGACGCGTCCTCCTTCGACGCGCCGATTGGATCGGCGATGCCGCGCTCGAGCGCGCCGAGCAGGGGGCCGACCAGCGCCTCGCGATGCGCATCGGCAGATGCGAGCGCTTCCGCGCACCCGTCGGGCGGGTCTGCAGCCAGCGTCCGGAGCACGTCTTCGGCCGACATGGACGGCACCAGTGAGCGGACCGGCTCGTGCGTGAATCGATCGATGCCCGTCCAGAACGGACACAGTGGGCAGGTTCGACCCATTGGATAATCGATGCCTTCCTGGTGAGGGCATCCGATAATCCGATCCGCGTCCACCGTCCGCTTGACGTGCCAGTCGGAAATGAAGGCGGCAATGTCAGCGCCAATCTTCTCGTCGGCACGGATGTCCGCAGTCTCTGTGATCCAGGTCTGCATCACGCGCGGCTTCCGGTCGTCAGGGCGCTGGAGTATCGAGACGACCAGCTTGGTCGCGCCCGTGTTGTCCGGTCCGTATGCAGCAATCGTCGCCACGGGGAAGTCGGCAGCGCGACGCTGAGTGTGTTTGGTCACTGGGTGATGGTACTGCAGCCGCTCGTCGCGTGGCGCGGGCATGGCAGCGATGCCGTGGCTGCCCAGCCTACGGTGCGGGCGTGGGCAGCGGACCGATAAGTGTCTAGCTCGATAGACATTTCCAGGACGCCACCCGTATACTGAAGACAGTGACAGCCAAGGACCTGCGCCGTATGCTCAGGTCACATGGCTGCGTCGAGACTCGCCAGCGCGGGTCGCACATTCGGATCGAGTGCGGCAACTGCGTCACGACGTGCCGGCCCATGCTGGAGAAGAGGTTGGACCAGGCCTGCTCCGGCGCATCGAGCGCGATCTCGAGCCGTGTCTCGGGAAGGGATGGTTGAAGAAGTCGTGAAGACGTATCACGTTACCTACGAGCGGGACGAGTCGGGGTGGTGGGTAGCTTCCGTTCGCGGAGTGCGTGGTTGCCACACGCAGGGCCGCACCGTGGACGAGGCGCGACGCCGCGTCGTCGAGGCCATGGAGTTGTTCGTTGACAACGCGCGTTCCGCGAGGATCGTCGATGATGTCAAGCTCCCCGCGCCTGCAACAAAGGCGATTCGCGCGTACGCGACGCTGCGCAAGCGAGCAGAACGGGAGGATCGGCGCGCCGCACTGGCGGCTCGGCGGGCGGTCAGAGTCCTTCGTGGAGGACGCCTGAAGATGAGCGCGCGAGACGCCGCACGCGTGCTCGGTCTGTCGCATCAGCGCGTCCACCAGCTCGCACAGGAGAAGGCAGATCGCGACTGACGAGCGCCGAACCGATAGCGCGCACACCTCATGCCTCGGAAACGAATCGGCATCAGAGAACGGAAGGCGCTGCCCGAGCGCGCTCAGGCTCTGAGAAAAGCCGGCGTGATTGCGTGGAGCGGGCGACCGTTGCGGGCGGCGAAGCCTGCCGGCAAACTGCGCGGCAACATGACCGTCGCCGATTGTGGTCGTCAACAACCGCGAGTGATCCGCGTCCCGATGCAAGTGAACGGGAGCCTGAGACTTTGCAACATAAACTTGTTTGTGATGTACTGTCGACTATGCTGGCCGCTGTTCTCCGCGACCTCACCCACGCCGTGTATTCCCTGTCGAAGGCGCGCGCTTTCACGTTCGTCTGCGTCGTGTCGCTTGGCATCGGCATGGCGCCGGTCATTGCCATTCCGTACGTCTCGCGCCTGACGACGCTGACGCCGCCGGGCGTGAACACCGAGGAGCTGGTCGAGCTCGTCACGACGTCCGTGGGCCCGCATCAGCAGACCCAGCAGTGGTCCTATCCGGACTACGTGGATCTTCGCGACGCCAATACCGGCATCACACTGATCGGCTGGGTCGGCGCGCAGAGCGAAATCACGTTTCAAGCCACGGGCGGATCGAAGATGCGCGCGTCCACGATGTTCGTGCCGGCGAACTACTTCAAGACGCTCGGCGTGGCGCTGGCGCGGGGCGCCGGGTTCGACGCATCAGCGGACGATCCGCTGAGAGCAGAACCCGTCGTCATCCTGAACTACCAGTTCTGGCAGAACCGTCTGAGCGCCGACCCCGACATCGTTGGCAAGACGCTCACGATGGATGGCATTCCGCATGTCGTGGTGGGTGTTGCGCCGGATCAATTTGGTGGTCACCTGGGGTTTACAGGCTGGGACCTCTTTGTTCCGCTCGAACGGCATCCGCGCCTTCTCGCCCGCACCGCCGCCGACGCCGAGGAGAACTTTCGCGCCGACCGCTCGAAGGAGTGGCTGAACATTCACGGCCGGCTGTCGCCTGGCGTCAGCGTTCAGCAGGCGAGTGCAGCGGTTGCCGCGGTCACCGCGCAGTTGGCCAAGGCGTATCCGGCGACCAACGAGTTCAAGGCCGGGATCGCCGGGGCGTACGACCCGCTCGGCATTCTCGTGCGTCCGCAACTCAGAAGCATTCAGACGGTCGGGCTCACGCTCACCGGCATGGTGCTGCTCGTCGTCTCGCTGAATATCTCCGGCATGATGCAGGTTCGCGGCGCGATGCGTGAGCGCGAGCTTTCGATCCGCCAGGCGATCGGTGCGAGCCGCTTGCGGCTTGCTCAGTACCTCTTGTCCGAATCGATTGTGCTCGCGTGCGCGGGTGGGGCGCTTGCCTCGATTGTGCTCTTCAACATTCCGTCGCTGCTGCCCTGGCTGACCGACGATCCGATTCCGCCGCAGATTCTGGAGGCGCTCAGGGTGGATGTGCCGATGGTGGCCATCTGTTTTGGCCTCTGCCTCCTCACCAGCCTCGTATTCGGGTGGCTGCCGGCCATGCGGTTCAGTCGTCCGGTGATCCTTTCGTCGCTCAAGGACGATGCGGGCGGCGGTGGCGGGATGCGGGTGGGACGCGTGCATCGCGTGACGGCCGCGTTGCAGGTCGCGATCGCGGTGCCACTCCTCGTGATGAGCGGCCAGTCGCTCGATCGGCTCCGCGCGACCGCCACCAACGATCTCGGCTTCACGTCTGATCTCTTATACGCCGTGCCGTTGAAGCTCGACGGCCTGGCCATCGATCAAGCTGGCTTCCAGATCCGGAAGGCCAGCGACACGCTCGCGCACGCCAGCGGTGTGGCGTCCGTGACTGTGGCGGACGGCTTGCCACTCGACTTCCGGGGTCGCAGCACTCGGGTGTCGCTTCAGGTGGATGCGAACACCGCTCCGAGGCCGGTTGCCGTGCAAGTGACGCGCGTCGGCGACGAATATCTGAAGACGATGGGCATTCCGCTGGTGCGCGGGCGCGGATTTACCGTCGAGGATGGTGCGGGCGCTGAGCCGGTGACCATCGTGTCGAAACCGCTCGCCGATCGTCTCGTGCCCGGCGGCGACGTGATCGGCAAGACCTTGATGTTCGGTGCAGACCCGAAGACGCAGCAGGCGCTGACGATCGTTGGTGTCACCGCGGATTTCCCCACGGCGCAGATGAGCACGACGCGCGAGCAGTTGCTGTTGCCGCTGGCCCAGCATCCGGGTGTGAATTGGGATTCGGTTGCCGTGAGTGACGACATGAGCGGTGCGGCGCACGTGATGCTGATTGCGCGCAGCGCGCCCGGCGAACCGGCGAAGAAGTTGACGACGGCCCTCGAGAACGTCGCCCGCGAGCTCGATCCCGAGTTTCAGCCCACGGCCATCGTCACCGGGGTGGGGCTCCGGGAGTTCAGCATGAACGATTTCCTGACCCAGTCGGCGGTCGCTGCCGTCGCCGGCGGCGTGATCCTGCTGCTGGCCGCGCTCGGCATCTACGGCGTCATCGGCCTGATGGTCGCGACGCGCACGCGCGAGATTGCCGTGCGTGCCGCGCTCGGCGCCACCCGCTGGCGCGTGCTGGTCATGATCATCCGTGATGTCGTGAAGCTCGTGCTGCCCGGCACCATCGTCGGCGTGGTTCTCACGATCGTGCTGAATCGCCTCAACGCTGAGAACATGGGGATTTCGCTCAGCAACGCTGAGCCGATCGCCTACGTCGTCGGTCCGGCGATTGCCGTGCTCGTCGCGGTCCTTGCCAGCCTCGCCCCTGCGCGCCGCGCTGCGTCGGTGCAGCCGATGGTGGCGATGCGGTCGGTCTAGACGACCGCAGCAGGTCAGACTTCACGATTTCACGATTGCAGAATTTCACGATTGGAGGCAGGCGTCCCGTCGAGACGATCGGGACGCCGCTGAAGGAGGGCCGGACGTTCCAGCCGACCGATAGCACCACGTCGCCGCGCGTCGTGATCCTCGATCCGATCACGGCGCTGGGCGGCGACTGAAATCAGGTTACTGATTGTCGCGCGCTCCTGTCACTGCGCCGGAGAGCGGAGCGGCTTGCCTTTTTCGACGATGTAGGTGACGAGCAGCTTTGCGGGAGCGCTGCCGGTGCTCTTCACACCATGCACGGCGCCCATCGGAACGGTGAAGGCCTGCCCCGCCTTCAGCGTGACGGACGGTTTGCCCGCGACTTCGAGCAGCAGCTCACCTTCGAGCATGACGCTGACTTCTTCGCCAGGATGCGTGTGCCTGGCGATGACCACTCCTGGCTGCAGCTCGGTCATCTGCTGCACCACTTCGCGCCCCGGGATCGAGAGGTCGTGCGTCTGCACGTCGGTCCGTTTGATTCCCTCCTGCGCGCGCGTGGCCTCGGTGCCGAGCACGAGAAGAACGGCCAGGCCGATCGCAACGAGCAGCTTCGTGTGTCTCATCGAACCTCCTCCTGGGAAGGATAGCCGCGTCGCGAAAACCTCGCCACCAGCGCCGCCGCCGCCAGGTCGCCGCTCGCGTTGAGCACCGTGGCGAACAGATCCGGCAGGGCGTCGACGGCGATCAGAATCCCGATCCCCTCGACCGGCAAGCCGATCGCCAGGAAGAGCGGCGCGAGCATCAGAAACGCGCCGCGCGGCACGCCCGGCGCGGCGAAGCCGAGAAAGACGCAGGTGAAAGCAATCGTGGCGTAGTGCACGGCCTGCAGATCGACCTGATAGAACCACGCCACGAAGAGCGCGCCGAACGGCCACGACACCGGCTCCCGCGAACTTGAACGTCGACACAGCGAGCGGAAGCACGAACGCGGTGACATCCTTCGGCAGGCGCAGCGTCTGCTCCGCGCCTTCGACCAGCGCCGGCAGCGACGCAATCGACGAGCTCGACGAGAACGCGATCAGTTGTCCGGGGAGCGCGGCGCGGGCGAAGTCGCGCAGCGGAATGCGTCCGATCGTGGCGACCACCGGGTAGAGCAGCAGCGTGAACACGACGCTCGCGACCGAGTAGGCCGCAATGTAGAACCCGAGCGCACCCACCAACCCCGTCCCGCCGTGCACCCCGAGCGGCAGCATCAGCGCGAAGACGCCCGCCGGCGCGAACCAAACGACCCAGCGCACCAGCACGAGCATCGCGTCGCTCAGCGCACGAAAGAAGCCGAGCAGGGTCTCGCGCGCCGCCGCTGGCGTGCGCGCGATGGCGAGGGCGAGGAAGAGCGTGAAGAGAATCAGCGGCAGCATCGCTCCGTTAGCGGCCGCCGCGACCGGGTTGGTCGGAATGAGCGAGGTCAGCCAGCTCTCGAAGCCGACAGCCGATGCTCCGGCCGCCACAGAGCGTGCCGCCTCCGCCGCGCCAGGCGGCAGCGCCGGCCTGGCGGTGATCAGCCGCGACAGCCCCGAGAACACGGCGATCGCCAGCGGGATCGCCAGCGCCGTGGCGCCGGCGAGCATCGCCAGGAACACCGCCAGTGTCCGGCCGCCGATGCGTCCAATCATCGAGATGTCCGACGCCGACGCCACGCCGGTGATGAGCAGCGACACCACGAGCGGGATCACCGTCATCCGAATCGCATTCACCCAGAGCGTGCCGATCGGCGTGACGGCGTTGGCGACGGCCAGGAGGCTCTCGCTCTGCGAAAACGAGATGGCGATGCCGATCGCGAGACCGGCGACGAGTGCGACGAGGACGCGGGTGCCTTCCTTCAAGGATCGGTGCTACATCATGAGGTCGCCGCCGTTGATGTCGAGCGACGCGCCGGTGATGTATCCGGCACGATCGGATGCGGCGAAGCAGATCAAGTCGGCGACTTCGAGCGACGTACCAAGGCGGGGAACCGGATAGCCCTGCGCCAGCTTGTCGAGCGTCTCCGCGGAAGCGCTCTCTCGTGTGAGCTCGGTGTCGATCATGCCGGGGCAGATGGCATTGACGGTGATTCCGTACTGTGCCGAGCTCCTTCGCTGCCGCGCGTGTGAGGCCGAGGAGTCCGGTCTTCGAGGTCGTGTAGTGGGCGCCGCCGAGCGTACTGACCATCCGCCCGGCGGTGGACGAGATGTTGACGATGCGGCCGTAGTGCTGCTCCTTCATCACCGGCAGCACCGCCTGCATCAGGAGAAAGGGCGCCGTCAGGTTGACCTCCACGGCCTGCCGCCATTCCTCGGCGGAGATCTGTTCGAAACGGGTCGTCAGCGGCAAGGCGGCGTTGTTGATCAGGATGTCGATTCGGCCGAACCGGTCGAGCGTCTGACTGACGATTGCCTCGGGGACTCCCGCCACCGCGATGTCGCCCGGTACCGCGAGCACACCTTCACCGATCTCACGCGCGGCTGTCGCCGCGCGCTCCGTGCCGCGCATGTTGACGGCCACCAGAGCGCCGCGTTGATACAGCCGGGCCGCCGCGGCGCGCCCCAGCCCGCGGGCCGCGCCGGTGACGATGGCCACGCGGCCGGCGAAGTCTCGAGGGGTATCGTCGGACAAGGCAGGTCCGCGCGTATTCTCGGTCGGCGATGGCCTCGGTGTCGAGGCACTATCCTTCCTTACGGAGCGCGTCCATCGGCGCGATCCTCAACGCGCGCAGCGTCGGCACCGTGCAAGCGGTGAGCGACACCAGCAGCATGACCGACACGCCAAGCATCGATGCCATCGCCACGGCGCCGGGAACGGAGCGGCCGGAGCCCGTAAGCTCGAGGAACTCGTAACACAGCGCTCCCGCGAACGGCAGGCCGAGCAGCACGCCCGCGCCTATCTGCACGACTGCTCGCGTGGCGACGTCACGGGCAATGGCCCATCGATTGGCGCCGAGCGCCACGCGGATGCCGATCTCACGCGTCCGCTGGGACACGACCAGCGACAGGATCGCGTACAGGGCCGACGCCGCCAGGCTGAGCAGCACGCCCACGAGGAGGGCGGCCCCCAGGACGAAGGCTCTGAGGAGGTACCAGTCACCCTCGAACATCTCATCGAGCGGGATTGGCATCGCGATTACCGCATTGGGGTCGACAGCCCTGGTCAACTCATGTACTCGGGGCGTGAGGACCGCCGGGTCTCCGCGTACCCAGATGGCCAGTCGCACCGGGTTGACGTCACCCTCCGCCAGAGGCAAGTACACGCCGTCGTCTTGTGACGGTGTCAGTGCGTGAACACCCATGCGCCCGACGACGCCGACGATTTCGAGCCAGGGGCCGACAGGCGCTCGATCCGACGTGGCCTGGCGCACGCGCCTGCCGATCGGGTTGGTCGAACCGAAGGCGCGCTGCGCGAACGTCGTGTTGACGATGATGGTGCCGGCGTCTTCTTCGAGATCGCGGGAATCGAAGCCGCGCCCGGCGACGAGGGGCTGGTCCAACTCGTCGAAGAAGTCGATCGCTATCCGGGCCGTGCGCACCTTGAAGGGACCCGCCGCCGGTGCCGCAACAGCCGCGGCATCCTGGTCAACGTCCATCAGGCGAATGGGATGGTCCATCCGTGGCAGTGCGGTCGCGAACGTGACCGCGCGCACATCGGGCTCGCCGCGGAGCCTTTCGACGAGCGCAGCCTGCGCCCGGGCCACCTGTTGACGCTGCGTGGAACGAACATCGAGCGTGACCGACAGAACCTCCTTGGCTCTAATCCCGTCGATGGACTCGCTTGGCTTCGTTGCCTGTACTTTGCCCCACAGGCCCCCAGCGACGCCGATGGCCACGACGGCGACGGCGACATCGATCACGATGAGCGCGCTCGATAATCCTCCTAGGCCGCCCAGGCGATTGCCCGACCGGCTCGCCCGGGCGCGCCTGATGTTCGCATCGATCGACCGGCCCGTCATGCGGACGGCGGGCGCGACGCCCGCGATGACGGCGCAACCGACGGCCAGAACCAGTCCGCGGAGTACGGTGGCCGCGTTCAGCCCCGTATCGATCCAGTACGGAAGCGTGATCCCCAGTGCGGTCAGCAGGCGACCGGGGAGCCAGTCGAGGACCAGCAGTCCGGCACCCGCCGCCATGACAGCCAGCACCAGGAACTCAACAAAGACCTGCGTGAGGATGCGTCCGCGGCTCGCCCCCAGCGCGGTCCGCACGGCAAACTCCGACGCACGAGTTGAGGTCTGCGCGAGGATCAGGAGCCCGACGTTGACGCAGGCCACCAAGAGGGGTGCCAGCATCAACACCTGTACGAGGGAGAACTCCGGCAGCGCACGCAGCCCGCCCGGCGAGGGGAAACCAAAGGTCAGGTGCCAGGTAGGAAGGACTGCGGCGCGAAGCCGATCGAACGAGCCGGGGTCCGCCTTCGCTCCGGAGGAGCTTCGGCGGGACAAGTCCCCGGCTGCCAGCGAACTCGTCAGCGCCTGAAGTTCGGCCTGGGCGGAGTCGGGCGTCACGCCGTCGGAAAGCCTGCCGAATACGACGAGGGTAGCGCCGGAACGCGGACCGCCGCCAGCGTCCGGCATGCGCAGAGGCATCCAGAGTTGGTGTGACGTCGGGAACCGAAATGCCGGCGGCATCACGCCGGCGACCGAGAATGGCGCGCCCCCGATCAGGAGAGGCCGGCCCACGATATCCGGGTCGCCCCCGAACTGCGCGCGCCACAGGTCGTGTCCGATGACGACGACGCTGGGCGCCCCGGACCTCTCGTCGTCGGCGCGCAGGACGCGGCCCAGCATCGCGGGCGTGCGCAGGATATCGAAGGTCGAGGCGGTTGTTTCGACGCCGGATATCGAGAGACCGGCGCCGGCGATGTTGTGGTCGGGGTCGAGGTTGACGGTAGTCAGCCGGTAGGCCGCGAGCGCGCCGAACGACCGGAGGGATGTCCGCCAGAGAGAGTAGTCGCCCGCGGTGGCATGTTCGTGGACGGTGTCGCGCCAGTAGCAGAGCGTGCGGATGCGACCGTCGGGATCCCCGGGCAACGGTCGTTCGAGCGCGTCGACCGCATGCATCGGCGCCAAGCCGACCGGGATCCCGATAGCGAGCGCGCAAACGGCGACGAAGCTGAGCCCGGGAGTCCGGACAATCGTCCGGAGCCCCAGCCGGACGTCGACCAGGGACGGGCGCCACGCCGACGGCCTCACGGACTCTGCCCAGACGCTGCCCGCCGACGCAAGGATGTTCCTGAGATCGCGGCGGCGCACTTCGGCGGGCGCCAGGCCGCGTGCCACGTCGTGGTTGAAGGAGTCGTCGAGGTCACGCAGAATGAATGGCGCCTCGGCGCCGCGGATGAACAAGGCCGCGAGGAGCCGTCCGATGCGCGACCGGCGTTGTGTCAACTCCCCTGCTCCGCCAGTGCGTCGAGGCGCCGCAACAAGCCGCCCGCCATCGCGCGAATCGTCGTGTAGCTCTCCTGCAGGTCACGAGCGCCCGCCGGTGTCAGTGCGTAGTACTTCCGCGGGCGACCGGCGCGTCCAGGTACGGGCGTGCCGACGCGCCCGGCCACCAGGCGCCGCTCCGCCAGCCGGCCCAGTGTCGTGCTGATCGCTCCAGACGAAACGATGCGGCCGCTTCGCTCCTCGATATGAGCCCGGATGGCTCCGCCGTAGGCGTCGTCGCCAAGCGCGGTCACCGCAAAGAGGATCAGTTGCTCGAGTTCACCGAGGTGGCCCACGTCTGCATGCTCCACGCAGATTAAACCACTATGTGGTTTAATGTGTCAACCAAGAAGGAGAGCGACGACAGATGGGAAGGCGGTGGCGTTACACACCTCACCTGAAACATCGCGTGGCTTGGTTGCGGATCACTCAGTTTGCGTTGCCGAACCTGACCGGAGCACACTGCGCGCTCAGCCAAAAGATCATGGGAGAAGCCGAGTCGCGCCCGATGCGCGCGAGTTCCTGGTCACGCCTTGACGGCCCGCCGGCTGGCGACCTGTCTTGACGCGGGCGGGCAATGTGGTCATCATGACTACATGGCTCGACGAGCGACCGTAGGTGCCCGTGAACTGAAAACCAGGCTGGGAAGATACCTACGGCAGGTTCGCCAAGGCCGCACGCTCGTGATCACAGACCGCGGCGAGCCGGTCGCGAGACTGACGCCTCTCGGCGAGGGTGTCGGCGAGGCCGCCAAGCTGGAACAGCTGAAGGCTTTGGGTGCGGTCACACGATTAGAGGATCGACCGCTTGCGCCCTTTCGCGCCGTTCGGGGCCGCGGACCGTCTGTGTCGGACGCGATTCTTGAAGGCCGGAACGATCGCGCGTGATCCGTTATTTCGACGCGAGCGCGCTGGTGAAACGGTACGTCCGGGAGGCGGGCAGCGTGACCGTGCGACGCTTGCTCGCTTCAGGAATTGTCGCGACCAGCCGGCTCTCGGAAGTGGAGGTTTCATCCGGCATCCTCCGCCGGGCCCGCGAGGGATTGTTTACGGCTCCGCGCCGCGACCGGATGCTGGCCGCCCTCCAGAGTGACGTGCCCGCCCTCGCGATCGTCGAGATGATTCCAGAGATTACCGCGGATGCGCGTGCGCTGCTCTTGCGGCATGCGCTCCGCGCGGGCGATGCCACCCAACTCGCGAGCTGTTTGTACCTGCAGCGGCAACTGGCGCAGCCGATTCCGTTCGTCGCGTTCGATCGACGTCTACTGGACGCTGCTCGAACGGAGGGTCTGACTGTCGTGCCGGCACTGAGCCGTCGCCCAAGCGCGGGACGAGGGCCCAATCGGTGAGACACGATGAGACGAACGGCACGGGAGCGGACCGAAACCGAATGGAACGGACCGCAGCGGCGGCGAGAAGAACGGCGGAAAACGACGCGGATCGAAGCACACCGAAACACGTGAACCGCTCTCTGGACCACGGTATCGGGGTTCGAATCCCTGCCTCCCAGCCATTCAAGTTTGTCGATTTTCTTAAGGATTTCTCGCCTCTCGCGAGAAGCGATTTCTCTCAGCCAACGCGGAGCCTTCGCTGCCCTTTCTCGCTCTATTCGGCGCGTCTTGGGATTCCGCCGAGTCTGTGTGACATTTCCGCGCGACATTCGCGCGACTCAGGTCGCGGCCTTCACAACGGGTTCAGAGTGCTCGCCGCCAGGCTGCGGCGCTCGCGTCACGGTTTCTGGGGCGCCGGTGCACGACGCTGGCGATCCCGGCCACGCCGTCCCCCGGTACTTGCCCAACGCAGTTCCGAGCAGCAGAATCAAAGGAAACACCATCCGTTGAACGGCCTTGGGCGGGAGCGCGACCGCCTGGGTGCGCCGATGTCGCCACAGCACGTGGGCGAGATAGAAGATCGGTGGTCTCCCTGAGGAACTCGCGTTGACCACGGCGAATATGGCCTGAATGAAGCGATCCAGGTCACTCGCAGGAACCGTCCTCCCACTCGTCTCCAACGGTTCATCACCCGCGTTCCACCAGGTGTGCACAGACCCCTGCGGGAACGACAGCGGTCTTTCCGGGCGGTACATCAAACTTCTCACGTCCGATCCGGACTCCGAGCAATCCCGATTTCACGAGGATCGTTTCGCGAGAATCAAAATGCACGTGGAGCGGCGGGCCGCTCGTGCCAGGCGGTAGCGAACCTTCGAGGACGAGCACCGTATGCCCATCGAGGCCGCGGACCCGCCGCATCCGGAGGATCTCGCCGGTGTGATGATTTTCCAGGATCAGGAAGCGTTCCGATAACTCTCGCTGGATGGACATAGTCTGCCTCCGTCACCCGTGGGCTGTCGACGCGCTACAATTGACACCGTGTCAATCGGACGCCCGATAACCAATACGCCACGACTTGACACGCTGTCAAGTCGGACCCGCCGGCGCATTTTCGAGGCTGCCTGGAATCTGATCGTGGTGCGCGGCGAAGCTGGTTTCACGATGGCGCACATTGCCAAGAAGGCGAAGATTTCGCGTCAGGCGCTCTATCTGCACTTTGCCGATCGGGCCCAGCTGCTGGACGCGCTCGTCAGGTACGCAGACGAAAAACGCGGTCTTACCAGCGCCATTCAGCACATCGTCGACGCACCCACGGCTCGTGAGGCCATTCATCGCATGGTATCCCTGCAGGCACGTCAGAATCCGCGCATCTGGGCGATCGCGCTGGCATTTGAAGCGGTGCGCCGCACGGACAAGGCGGCTCAGCGCTCATGGCAGGGCAGGCAGGCCAGGCGGCTCGAAACGTGCCGCACGATCATCGAACGTTTGCGGCGCGAAGGCGAGCTTCGACCGACGCTCACAATGGAGGAAGCCACCGACCTCCTGTACGTGATTACGTCGTTGAGGATGTGGGAGGACCTGGTGCTGGTTCGAGGCTGGACGGCCGACGAATATCAGGAACGGGTCACGCGGTTGCTGTTGGAGGGTTTGACCGCCGCGTCGAGGTGAACACCGCGTCCGTCTCGCCATAGCGGGAAAAAACATGGTGGCCGAAGGGCCAAGCCTATTCTTTCTTGGGAGGCACGGGCGCCGGCTTTTCGTACGTATCTCGCACCACCCCCAGCGGTCTTGGCCCTTCCATGGAAAGGCCCCTGGCGAGCATGAGGCGAGTGATCTCGTCGAGAGTCGGCCGGGAAGGCCTGAGCGGTCCCCCTCGGTAGCCCTCGGCAATGAACAGCGGCGTCCTTCCCTGTTTGTCGGGCCGTTTCCAGATGTCGGCGCTGGCGCCGCGATCCGCAAGCAAACGGACAATTGTCGGAAAGTTACCGAATGCCGCGCCGTGCATCGCGCTGTCGCCGTCGCTGTTGACCGCGTCGATGTCCGCCCCCAGGTCGAGCAGCAACCGCACCGCTTCGAGCGCTTCGGGTTCCGTGCCGGCCTCCTCGAGCGGGGCGGTGGTGCCGAGGCCAGCCGCGGCCATCAAGGGTGTGGTGTTATCGAGATTGGGCAGGAAGGGGTCCGCGCCCAACTCGATGAGCACACGCATCAACGCGGCGTCGGCCCGGTCGGCAGCCAGCAGAAACGGCGTCGCCCCTCCCGTTCCAACTCGCGACGCCGTGTTGGGCGGGCGTGGCGCGCCCTTGGGCAGTTGCGCATTGACGTCGGCTACCGCTCTTCACGAGTACGCGCACGAATTGAAGGCTGGCCAGGCGTCCCGATCCGATCGGAGACGGATCGCCGGTGTCGCTCGCGTCCGGCTTTCGCACCCAGGTCAGCGTGTGCAGCGGAGTGAATCCGGTCCGGCGATCGTTCGGGTCGGCGCCCGCGTCGACCAGTGCGACCGCGAGCTCGTAGTGGCCGTTCTGCACGGCCATCAGCAGCGGGCTGGTCCCCTTTCCGACCGGCTTGTAGCTTGCGTTGTTGACCTCCTTCTGCGGCCCCTCCGGCCCGTGCAGCGTTTCGTTCACATCAATGCCGGCCTTGAGCAGCGCACGCGTCACGTCGATGTGGCCCTCGCGGACGGCGAAGAACAGCGGCGTGAACCCGGACATGAGCGTGGCGCGGATGTCGGCTCCGCTCGCGATGAGGGCTTGCACGATCGCAGTGTGCCCTTCGGCCGCGGCCCACATCAGTGGGGTCTGTTCGTTCCGTTCCTTCGCGTTGGGGTTGGCGCCTTTCGCTAGCAGCGCACCAACGGTTTCGAGATTTCCCGAGCGCGCCGCCGTCATGAGTACGGTTTCCCCGCCGGGAAGGGACGCGTTCGCGTCGGCGCCGGCGCCAAGCAGAAGGGCGACGAGATCCGGGTTCCCGTTCGTACAGGCAAGGGACAGGGGAGGCACGCCGTAGCGATTCACGGCGTTGACCTTGGCGCCCGATCGCACCAGCAGGCCTGCCGTCTCCACATCGTCGAGGTACACCGCCCAGTGCAGGGCGGTCATGCCATCGACCTGCGCGGCATTGACGTCGGCGCGTGCATCGAGCAAGGTGCGGATGAGCGCCTTGTTGCCCTGCTCGGCCGCGTCCGCCAGCGCAGGCCTCTCGGCTGCCACCGCTGCGCCGGCCAGGACGAACACGAGGATAGAGAGTCCGGCGATCCGCCTCATACGGACACCAGATCGAAGAGGTCTTCGATCCTTCCGTTGCTGTCGCCGAATGCATCCAGACGGACGCCGACCCGGTCCAGCAGGGTGAGGTGGAGGTTGGCCAGCGGCGTGCCGTCCTTGTACGTGATGTGCCGGCCACCACGCAGGCCGGACGCCGCGCCGCCTGCGACCAGGATGGGAAGATTCTCGTGGTCGTGCACGCTGGGGTTGCCCATCCCGCTTCCGTACAAGTAGACCGTGTGATCGAGCAGCGTGCCGTCGCCCTCGGGCGTGGCTTTCAGCTTCTCGAGAAACTGCGCGAACAGCGACACGTGGAACGTGTTGATCTTGGCGATCATCGCGATCTTTTCCGGGTCGTTGCCGTGATGGCTGATGGGATGGTGCGGGTCCGGCACGCCGATTTCCGGATACGTGCGATTGCTCAGCTCGCGCGTCAGCTGGAACGTGACGACCCGTGTGATGTCCGCCTGGAACGCCAGGATCTGCAGGTCGAACATCAGCTTCGCGTGATCGGCGAACGCCGCCGGGACGCCCTCCGGCCGATCCAGATCGGTCACGGGATTGTCCGCCGCTCCCGCTTCGGCGCGCTGAATCTGGCGCTCGACGTCGCGGACGCTGTCGAGATAGTGATCCACGCGGGCGCGGTCGCCGATTCCCACTCGGCGCTTGAGGCGCGCGATGTCTTCGCTGAACGAATCGAGCAGGCTGGCCCGGCTTCGCAGCACGGCGCGCCGCTCGGCGGCGCTTCCGCCCTCGCCGAAGAGGCGCTCGAATACGAGTCGCGGATGCGCTTCGGAGGGAAGCGGGGTCGTCGGAGACGACCAGGAGAGGCTGTTCGAGTAGACGCAGGCGTAGCCGTTGTTGCACACGCCGGCGCGCGAGCTGATGTCCATCGACAGCTCGAGCGACGGCAGTTGCGTGTCCTGCCCCATCTGCCTGGCCGCGACCTGGTCGACCGTCGTTCCCAGGTAGTAGTCCGAGCTCTCCGTGTGTTTGGCAAAGGCCGCGCTCAGGAACCCGGCGTTCGACGTGTCGTGGGTGCCGGGATACGCGTTTTCCAGTCTGAGATTGCTGACGACCGTCACGTGATCCTTCACCGGCGCCAGCGAGCTGAGAATGGGTGACAAGTCACCAAGTGTGTCCTGCCCCTTGGGCGTCCAGCGGGAATGGTCGCACCCCATCGGGATGAACACGAAGCCAAGCCTCGCCACCGGTTTGGCCGGCGTCTTCGCGAGCGCGGTCGCCGCGGGAATCATCGCGTCGAGCAGGGGAAGGGCCAGGGCCGCGTGCACGCCCTTCAGAAACGTGCGGCGCGGCAGCGCCTTCTTCATGATGATCATGACGATCTCCTCATCTGAAACGGGACGCTCTTCACGATGCCCAACAGGATCGACGAGAAGCGGTATCCACCAGGCTCGGCGTCGCGCAGAATCCTCCGGACCGCAGGCGCATCGTAATACTCCACGCCTCGTCCCAGCGCGAACGTCAGCAACTTTTCCGTCAACCTTCCCGCGAACAACTCCGGACGGCTCAACAGGGCTTCTTCGAGGCCGGCCACGCCGCGGAACGCGCCGGCTCCAGGCAAGGCCCCGGACACGTCAACGGGCCCGCTGTCCCCGTCATGATCCCGCCAGCGACCCACGGCGTCGAAGTTCTCCAACGCAAACCCCACCGGGTCGATCGTGCGGTGACAGCTCGCGCACGCCGGGTTGGCGCGATGAGCGCCCAGCCGCTGCCGCATCGGCAGGCTGGCGGACACCGATGCGTCTTCGAGCGCGGGGACATTCGGGGGCGGAGGCGGTGGCGGAGCGCCGAAGATGTTGTCGAGGACCCACACGCCACGCAGCACCGGCGACGTTCGCGTCGCATACGACGTGACCGCCAGGATGCTTCCGTGCCGGAGCAATCCGCCGCGCGCGCTGCCGGGCGCAAGCGCCACGCGCCGAAACCGGCTGCCATAGACCTGGGGAATTCCGTAGTGCTTCGCCAGGCGCTCGTTGAGAAAGGTGTAGTCGGCCTTGATCAGATCGCGCACGCTGCGATCCTCGCGCAGGATGCTGTCCACGAAGAGCTCGGTCTCCTGACGGAACGCCTGACGAAGGTTGTCGTCGAAGTCCGGGTAGAGACGCACGTTCGGGTCGACCGACTCCAGGTTGCGCAGCCCGAGCCACTGTCCGGCAAAATTGCTCGCGAGGTTGTACGATCGAGGATCGGCGAGCATGCGACGGGCTTGTCGCTCGAGCTCGTCCGGCCGGCTGAGCGTGCCTCGAATGGCCGCGTCGAGCAGTTCCTCGTCCGGGAGGCTGCTCCACAGAAAAAACGACAGCCGTGATGCCAGCTCGAGATCGCTGATGCGGTAGGTCGCGCCTTCCGCCACCCGGTCCGGGTCCAGTTCCACGCGGAACAGGAATTCCGGGCTCACGAGCACGGCGCTCAAGGCCCGCCCGATCCCGGCATCGAAGTCTCCCTCTGACCGTCCCTCGCGATAGACGGGCCATCGGCCCCTTCAGATCCGCTTCGGCGATCGGCCGGCGGTACGCTCGCCGCATGAGGGTGGAGAGAATCTGCTTCGCGCACCCGTCTTCCTTGCGGGCGTCAGTGGGCCGGCAGACGAAGATCCGCCGGCGGGTCGGCGTGTCGCCGGCAGCCTTCGCCGCATACGGTCCCGTAATGGACACCTGGGCAATCGCCGGGGTGAGACGCGGATGACGGTTCTCGTTGAAATGCGACAGGAGGGGCTGCCGCGCCGTTTCGAGGAGCGACGCGGCATTCTTGCGAAACGTGACGCCCACCTGATGCGAGCCGGCCGTGACGGGCACACGAACCTTCAGCGCTGCGTCGACGGACGTGTCGTCGCCGTCGGCGGGCATCTCAATCGTCGTCGCCTTGACGAGCGTCCGGTCGATGAGCACGAGCAGTTCGTGCGATGCCGAACCTCTGAGGCCGCCAACGCTTCCGGTTCGATCGCGCGCGAGCCAGATCTGGATGTCGTACTCGCCATCGTGCGTGAACGTGTGCGGAGACGACATCCCGCCGCGCGTGCCAACCGGGAGCCCGGGCACATGCTCTTCCTGCGTGAGATCAGGTGGCAGCCGGATCACGTCGGTCTGCGCGGATGTCTGCGCGCCGCCGATCGCCAGCCGGCTGATCTTCTGCGCGGTCGAGATGTACCGGTCCAGGAGCGCAGGGGACAGGTCGCCGACGGTGACGTTGTCGAAGCCGTGACCGCTGTCATCAGGTGGCAGAAGCGACGCGGCGTCGATGTCGAGGGACAGAAGGTCTCTGATGGCGTTCTGATACTCCGTCCGATTGAGACGACGTAACGTGTCGGTGCGGCCCGGATTCGGATGCGCCGCGGCGGTTGTGTCAAGCGACGACTCCAGCCACGAGACCAGCGCTGTTCGATCCTGGGCGGAAGGCTGCGGCGCGTTCGAGGGCGGCATGGCACCCGTGCGAAGCTTGCGCACGACCTTCTCCCATTCCTCCGCGCGCTGGCCCGGGCGGGCGACGTCGATCTGGTCCAGCGTCAATCCCGCCGTTTTGAGCCGTTCGTTGTGGCAGGTGACGCAGTAGCGATCGAGCACCAGACGGGGGCTCGAGACCGGCGTCACGGCGCCGGTTGAAGGAACGGATTGGGCGATCACCGGTAGTTGGGATACGGCCAATCCCAGCAGGAACACCCCAATCGCGGCCCCGGCTATTGTCGGAAACGGCTTGGCGGTCCCACGTCTAACTTCAGGCACGTCCTTGTTCCAGCGAGCGTCGCAAGTGTAACCCGTCCAGCGCCCGCAACCTCCAGTGAATTCGGGTCTCAGGCGGGGCCGACGCGCATCACCACGAGGTCCTCCCAGATCCAGCGAAGCGTGACAAGCGAGGCCCAGGAGCGCTCCGGACTGTGCTCGAATTGGACCCCCGAGACGGGCGTATACTGTCGACTGCGGGGAAGCGATTTCCAGGCACGCTCGTCTGAGAAGGAGAGACCCATGGGCTCGAAACGACCTGCTCGAAGGGAATTCCTAAAAAGCGGCGCCGCGTTGGCCGGTGGTTTCACCTTGGGAGCCGCAGCACCCGCGATCGGCCAGACACCAGCATCGCCAAAAATGATCAAGGGCGACAAGGATCAGATCGCCTACGGCGACCGCTCGCGTTTCGTCACCTCGGTACGCATAGCCCACGGCGGTAGGCCTTCGCCCGATGCCTTCGGGCTCGTCTTTCATGTAGCGGCGCCGCTTCAGGATTCGGTAGGGGTGATCACGCCCTCCTCGCTCCACTTCGTGGGGACGACCCGTGGTTCGTACATCCCGGAGATCGATCCCCGGGAGCATCGTCTCATGATCCACGGCATGGTGGACCGTCCGCTGACCTTCACCATGGAGGATTTGAAGCGCCTCCCTTCCGTGACCCGCCTTCATTTCATCGAGTGCGCGGGGAATCGGTCGTCGCGCAGGGCGAAGAACGTTCAGGAATCGCACGGGATGACCAGTTGCGCCGAATGGACCGGCGTGCTCCTCTCGGTGCTGCTCAAGGAGTGCGGCGTGAAAGGCGGGGCAACCTGGTTCGTCGCAGAAGGGTCGGAGGAAGTGAAGGGCGCGTCGAGCATGCCGATAGCCAAGGCGATGGACGACTGCCTGGTGGCCTACGGCATGAACGGCGAGGCCCTGCGGCCTCAGCAAGGGTTTCCACTACGACTGATGGCCCCCGGCTTCGAGGGAATCTTTCACACCAAGTATCTGCGGCGAATCAAGGTGGTGGACCGGTACTACATGAACTACAACGATTACGGACATCTCGATCAGGACTCGAAAGAGGCGGCATTGAGTTATCAGATCGGACCGAAATCGGTCATCACGTTCCCTTCGGGCGGGCAACAGCTGCCCGGCAAGGGTTTCTACGAGATCAGCGGCCTGGCCTGGTCCGGTGGCGGCGCCGTCAAGCAGGTGGAAGTGTCCACCGACGGCGGCAAGAAATGGAACAAGGCTGAGTTCAAGGGAACGCCACAGCGTATGGCCCATGCCCGTTTCGGCTATCAGTGGAATTGGGACGGAAAAGAGACGGAGCTCCTGTCGCGCTGCACGGACGAGATCGGTCAGGTTCAACCGTCGCGCGAACAGATCGCCAAGTTCTGGAACAAGCCCTTCGATGAAACATTCAGCGTGCCGGGGCTGGACAACAGCATGCAACCCTGGAGGATCGCCACGGACGGGAGCGTGACCAATGGGCACGCGTAGGGTTCTCCCGATCGCGTTCGCTTTGCTCATGGGCGGTTCTGCGCTGGCGCAGGGGCCGACGTATGGAGTGGGACGCACGCCGAGCGCAGAGGAAATCCGCGCGTGGGATATCTCGATCGGTCCGACCGGAGAGGAACTCCCGCCGGGGCGCGGAACTGTCAAGGAGGGCGCACTGGTCTATCGCGCGAAGGGGTGCGCGGGATGCCACGGGGCGACGGGGATCGAGGGCACGTCGCCCAATTTGAAAAGCAAGATACCCGCTGGCCCGGATGTCGAGCTCTGGGCACGGGGACGAATACTGCCGCTTCGCGCGCCGTTCGCGACGACGGTGTGGGATTACATCAATCGCGCCATGCCGCTCAATCGTGAGGGGACGCTAACGGCCGATGAGGTGTACGCGCTGACGGCTTTTCTGCTCTATATAAACGATGTCATCCCGGAGGAGCAGATACTCGACGCCGAGAGTTTGCCGAAGGTAAAAATGCCGATCGGGGATAAATACGCTCCCCTGCCTGAGTGGAAGCCCAGGACGCCACGGCTTAAAGGTTACCCTTACTAGACCTTCGTCACGCAGCTCGCTCGAGCGCCGCCAGCCGCCGCAACCAGCCGCCAATCTGGTTCCAACTGGCGAACGTTTTGGCTCACCAAACAGGTCGTTCCTAGTCATATCAACGGTAGGGTTTAGCGCAACGGCGCGAGGGGGATTCCGCGTGTGAGTTTCCACGAGAGGAACTCGGAGGTGTTTGCGGCGAGTGACATTTCGAGTGTCATTGCACTGGCAAAAGCCGAAAACGGAAGCAAACAAACGGGAGCCGACGTTCGACTTCGCAGCCCATTCATCAGATCTCGCGGTTTTTCTTGAGCAAGGCGGTTTGATTCCGCCTACTTCTTGAAATCCGCCGTCCAGTTGAGGATCACGGTCAGCGCCGGGCGCGTCGGTTGATCGACGACGGTGTTGACGAGGAACCGTTGGCCATCGGCGGTGACGGCGTAGTCAGTCGGGTACGGCGGGTTCGGCTCGGGGACCTCGACAGCGAAGAGTGCGTGCGATGTGCCAGCGCTGAAGGTGGCGCCGTCCGTCGTCACCGGCACGGCGGTCAGCTTGCCGTCGGCGGAGATGTAGAACAGTTCTTTGCCGTCGCGCCGCCACTCCGGTTGCGTGCCCCCGGCGATCGAGATCGGCGTTTGCCCTCTCGCCGCCGGAAACGGGCGGACGTACACCTCGAATCTGCCGGATTCGTCCGACGCGTACGCCACCCACCGCGTGTTCGGGGAGAAGCGGCCCTGGACTTCATTAAACGGCGTCCCGAGAAACGTGCTCGACTTGCGTTCTCCGGCCAACGTCAACACGCCCAGATCATATCCGCGTGGCGTCGACTGCATATACAGAAGAACCCGTCCGTCGCCTGACATATCGCTGGGATACGTGGGGTTATCCGTGCTGACCACCCCCTCAGCAGCGGGCTCCTCTTGTCCGCCACCGACCGCCTTCTGGAAAATCGCGCTCGGCCCCGAACGGTTCGACCCGAAGAGCAGGCGACCGCCGTCGGCGGACCAGACTGGAAACCAGTCGGTGGCCGGATCGGACGTCAGACGCGAGGTCGTGCCACGGGCCAGCCCCAACACCCAGAGATCGGGCTGCGACGTTGCGGCATCTGTCATTGCCACGGCGACGCTCTTCTGATCGGGCGACAGGCGCGGAAAGCTGTACTGCGCCGGCGCGGTCGGGGCCCCCGTTGACGCTCCGCTCCGGTCGTGCCAACGCAGGCTTGTCGTCAGCCCCACGCTGGGGCCGTAGGCCAACACACCGGCCGGCGATACGGTCACTGCCGCGTAACCGAAGGCAGCAGTCCAGGAGCCGACGTGATCGCCAACACGAACGGGGTCGCCGCTCGTCTGAAGCGCACGGTCATCAAACGCCTGCGCAAACAATGCCCCGTCGCGCACGAACAACAGGTGCCCAGAGGCATACAGCACCATCCCGTCGCTTTCGAGAACTCGTCTGGACGACGAAGAGTCGAGCGCCGTCACGTGGATTCCCTGGTGCTCGGGCTTCGAACTGCGCTGGTAGTAGAGAAAATGTCGGCCGTCTGGCAGGAACTGCGGCCAGTACTGCGAAACGACCGCCTGGTCAGGGTCGACCGTCGTTGCCGCCGTCACGACACCGCCCGAAGCAGAGATTCGCGAAATCGGGCTGTTCGCCTGACCGCTGAACACGATGATGTTATCCCGGTTCCAGGCACCGCCGCGGCCGGTTGCTGTGTTACAGAGCGCCTGTGGCACCCCGCCGGTCGTATCGATCCTCTTGAGTTTGCCACCCGCGAAAAACGCAATGAACCGGCTGTCGGGCGACCAGAACGGAAACGACGCGCCCTCGGTGCCGGCAAGCGGCTGAGCCTGCACGCCGTCGAGCGAACGCACCCAGATCTGGGATGCCGCACGCCTCCTCGCCGCGACGAATGCCAGGCGGCGACCGTCCGGCGATAGCGCGAGCTGGGCGGCCGAGGCGACCGGCGACGGCGTCAGCGTCACGTCTGCCGGCGGCTGGACTTCAAACCGGACGGTCGCGGCTGGCGCTGCGGCGTTCGACAGGTAGCGCCCTCCGATCGCAATGCCGATCGCGACCGCGCCAAGGATTCCCACCGCGACGAGGGCGCCCCGTCCAGCGCGGCGCGCTCCCGTTCGCGGCGTTCCGGCGACTGCGGGTGCGCCCGAGGTGGTTGCGCTCGCGCCTTCCGCGGCCCAGCGCAGCGCCGATCCCAGATCGGACGCGGTCTGCCAACGGTCGTCCGGGTTTTTCGCCAGGCACTTGCGGACGATGGAGTCGACGAGCGGGGGCGCGAGCGGCTGCACGGTCGTGAGCGGCGGTGGGTCGCGCTCGAGAATCGCAGCAACGAGATTCGTCTGCGTCTTTCCCTCGAACGCCTTCTTCCCCGTGATCATCTCGTAGAGCACGCTGCCGAACGCGAAGATGTCGGTGCGCGCGTCTGCCTCGCCGCCCTCCACTTGCTCGGGCGCCATGTATTGGAACGTGCCGAGGATTGTGCCCTGCGCCGTCATCGCCTGGGGCGGCGTCGTGGGCATCATGGTGGCCCTGTTGATGGTCAGGGCCGGCGCGGTTCTGGCGAGGCCGAAGTCGAGCAGCTTGGCGATCGGCGTGGCGGAGGCCCCGATGCTCCGGACAAGGAAGATGTTGCCCGGCTTCAGGTCGCGGTGGACGATTCCCAACCGGTGGGCCGCGGCCAGCGCGTCGGCCATCTGCATCGCGATCCGCAGCGCTTCGTCGAGCGCCAGACCCGATCCTTTGGCGCTCGCGCGGGCGCATCGGCTTTCCAGCGTTTCTCCCTCAAGGAGCTCCATGACGAGAAACGCGGTGCCTGCGTCCTCGCCGACGTCGTACAAGGTACAGATGTTCGGATGGGTGAGCCGCGAGATGGTGCGCGCTTCGCGGTCGAAGCGTTCGCGGAATTGCGGGTCGGCGGCCAGCGCCTCGGGGAGCACTTTGATCGCGACGGTGCGATCGAGACGCGTGTCTCGGCCTTTGTACACCTCGCCCATGCCGCCCGCGCCGATCTGTGCGGTAACCTCGTAGACGCCGAGACGGGTACCGGGGCTGAGGGCCAAGCGTGACGTGGATTATACGGGCGGGTCACAGTCGACGGGAGGAGCTCGGGAGACGTTCGGGCGAGCGTCATTTCGAGTGTCATTGCACTGGCAAAAATCCGAAAACAGAAGCAAACAAACGACTAGTGCGAAACGCTCGATCTTCGCGCGCGATCGACTCGTTGGCGTGTGTCCAGCGAACTGAACGGGTACTCGGCCCGGAGGGAGACGATCGGGTCGATGCGGGCCCTTGACGCGCCGGGATCACGGATGCCGCGACGGCGACGACGAGAATCAGCGCCGGAGCGGTCGTCAGCGCGACCGCGTCCAGAGGACTCACGCCGAATAGCAATGCCCGTGCGGTTGTGAATCCTCGGATCAGCGGCCAGCGAAGCGACCCCGCTGACCGAGTGCGTCGTCGCTCGCGACTGGGCGGACGGCTCAATTAGTATGATCGTGCTGCGTGACCATTAGGTCGGCTGAGCTGTGGAACATTACGAGAAGGTCGTGGCAATCCCTTTTTCCAGGACGGCATGCCGATCAAGACTGTCGACCAGTTCGGGATCGGACGCATACGCCCGAACACAAACAACTGAGCCCGCGACATGCGGGGCTCGCAGGAGGTCCCATGCGTTTGCGTTTCCCGGTCGCGGCGGCCCTCATCTTCTGCGCTGCCATCACGCCGGTGGGCGGGCAGCAGGTTCCCGCGCCGGGCGCCGCTCCGCAGGCCGCGCCGCGCCCACGATCACCCGAAATCCATCCGGATCGCACCGTCACGTTCCGGCTGCTGGCGCCCAACGCGACCGACGTGATCCTCAACGGGGACTGGGACAACGGCAGAAATCTGAAGATGACGAAGGGCGACGGCGGCGTCTGGTCCACGATCGTCGGTCCGCTCGCGCCGCAGTTGTGGGGCTACTGGTTCTCGGTCGACGGCGTCAAAGTGCTCGATCCGGGGAACGCCGAAACGCAGCGTGACGGCATGCGGTACGACAACCTGCTGATGATCTCCGGCCAGGAATCCCAGTGGTGGGACTTCAAGGACGTGCCGCACGGCACCGTCCAGGCGGTTTGGTATCCATCGCCGACGCTGAAACTGGCAAGCCGCCGGATGATGGTGTACACGCCACCGGGATACGAAACGAGCACGCAGAAGTATCCGGTCCTCTATCTGCTGCACGGCGGCGGCGGCGACGAAGAAGCGTGGCTGACGATGGGCCGGGCGAACATCATCATCGACAATCTGATCGCGTCCGGCAGGGCGAAGCCGATGATCATCGTCATGCCCAACGGCAATGCCACGCAAACCGTGTCACAGGGCCTCGGCTATGGTCCGACGCCGGCGCCACAGTCGGTCCAGGCTCTGCCGCCGCCATCCGTGCCGGCGGTGCAGGGGGCCGATGGTCGCGCCGGTGCGCCGGGTGGACGCGGCGGAACGCCGCAGCCGTACGCCGGCTCGTACCCGGAGAGTCTCGTCAAGGACGTGATTCCGTTCGTCGAAAAACGGTTCCGCGTGGTCGCCGCGAAAGATGAACGCGCAATCGCCGGCTTGTCGATGGGAGGCGGGCACACGGTTGCGGCCACCAACAACAACCCGGGCGCGTTTGCGTACATCGGCGTGTTCAGTTCCGGTCCTCAAACGATCGACGAGACGTTCCGGAAGCAGGTCGAAGCCGTCAAGGCTGGCGGCGTGAAGTTCTACTGGCTCGGCGCAGGAACGACCGACACCGCGCGAGAGCGGACCGTGAACTTGTCGGAGCTCGTGAAGAAGGAAGGGTTCAATACGTCGTATCGCGAGATTCCCGGACGGCACTACTGGTTCCTCTGGCGCGACTTCCTCGCGCAGTACGTCCAGGTCGCGTTCCAGTCGCCATCCAAATCTTGACGGCGTCGTGATGGACAGACGCGAATTCCTCGAAACGATCGCTGCCGCGGCGGTCGTTCCAGCACGTGGCCGACAAGCGTCCTCCAGCGAGTGGGGCTCGCCGGTGTTCGATCTCCACTTCCACCTTCGTCCGCAGCCGGCCGCCAACGTCGCGCATCTCGACGGAGCTGGTGTCACGAAAGCCAATCTCCTCACGCGCGGCAGCGTTCTCGAACAGCTGAAGGCGATCGAGGCCGCCGCGCCGCGGCGCTTCACGTGGCAGCGACTGTAGCTGCCGGGACGGCCGTGGGGCGGGATACGACAATCCGGCGGCGCCACACATGAAAGGCAAGTGCGTGGCCCGTGAGACGTTGAGCGTGCTGAAGCGGTCAGCTTCGCCCGCTGTTTTTCAGAAGATCGTCTGGAGCAACTCCCAACGTTTATTGCGGATTCCGACTTAGTGGACGTCGGTTCGATTCCGCTGCGGCTCACCATTCCTCGACATTCGTCTCGTCATGGCTCGGCCGGAGGAATCAGCCTAGCGTCTTCGCGCTTCGCGCTCGACTGAACCAGGTCGATTCCTACCGGCTCACCAACAATCACCTTCGCGCAGTCAACAACTTGCGGCGCGGACTTGGCGACAGCGCGCGCAGGAATCGAACCGCCCCAGCGCTGAATCACTAGCCCACGTCTGACCGCGTGCGTGTTTGCGGGGACGTCCCGCGATGTGCTAGGTTACATGTAACCAGGGGAAGTCCAAATGCCCACCGCCGATCGATCGACATCCCGAGAGAAGGTCCGCGCGCACCGCACCCGATTGCGCAAGGCAGGTCTTCGTCCCGTTCAGATCTGGGTGCCGGACGTGCGGTCGAAGTCCTTCGCTCAGGCCGCACACCGTCAGTCTCTGGCGGTGGCGAAGAGTCCACACGCCAAGAGAGACCAGGCGTTCGTCGACGCAATTTCTGCCTGGAATGAAGAATGAAGCGTGGCGAGATTTGGACCGTTGCGGGTGGAACAGCCTATGCGGGCAAGCCGCGACCCGCGGTCGTCGTCCAGGACGATCGATTCGACGCGAACGATTCGATCGTCGTCTGTCCCTTGACCACCGATCAGACGCAGGCGCCGATCTTCAGGCTTTCTGTCCAGCCCAGCGCCCAGAGTGGACTGCGTGCACCATGCCGGATGATGGTGGACAAGTTGACAGCCGTGCCAAGGAAACGCCTTGGAAAGTTGGTCGGCTCACTGGCTTCCGAAGAAGTGAAGGCGCTCAACCGCGCCATTTTCGTGTTCCTGGGCTTGGCGGAAACGGAAGCGTCGCAGGACTAGCTTCACGCCGCGCCTCGGAGGCCCTCCAGGCGTCTCAGCCAGCCGTGGATCTGGTTCCAACTCGCGAAGATGCGGCTCACCAGCATTCGTTCTCACGCTATCAGTAACTTGCTGCCATCAAGCGCACGATCCCAAACCTGATATCGCACCGCCCCGCGGCCTCTCAGCTCACAGGACCGCAGCGCTCGTTCGAAAACGTCTATTTCGCTCCACCGTGCGCCGCGGCCGAGAAACACAACGACAGACGATTGACCTGGATGATGTCCTCGTCCGAAAGCCGCCCCTTCAAAACGGCCACCACCGGCGTAGCGACCGAGAACGAATGAGGTTGGCCAGGCGGCCATCTATCTTGGCGAACTTGCCGCCGCGCGCCTGAACCGCCAGCCGATGATCACGGCCGTCAGCATGATGGCGATCCACCCGGCCCCGAGGACCTTGAGCAGGTTCCCGGCCTCGATCGTCAGCATCAGGAAATCCACATTGCCCGTTCGCCAGAACAGCCATTCGCCGGCCAGGGTCGTCGCCAGCACCCGATTGCCGGTCTCGAGAACGACGACGCCGTTCCCGGTTTCGGGATCCAGCCTTGCGGCGGTGTTGATCGCCGGATCGTTGTTTCCGTCATGGCCGATGACGAAGCCGCCGGCGTTGTTGCCGGCATAGAGCATCGTTCCGAGGCCCCAGATGTCGGCCCCCAGCTGCGAGGCATGCGGGCGGCGCATCTCTTCGAGGGTCTTCGGTTTGAGGACCCCTCGGCCCGCGGGTTCGCCATTCGCCCCTATCGCATGCGCCTGAATGAAGCGGGTCAAGTCGGCGGCCGACGTATAGAGCGAGGTCGCGGCGAGCGAAGTGAAGCGATAGTGAATCGCCGGCGTTCCATCGACGTCGTAGAATTCCGCGACGTTCGCAATGGGCGCGCCATCCACGCTATAGGTCGATCGCGTCATGCCGAGCGGTACGAACACAGCGCTCCGCATATAGTCGTTGAAGGATTGTCCGGAGACTTCCTCGACGATCAATTGCAGCAGCGTATAGCCGCCTCCCGAGTATTCGAAGGCGCTGCCCGGCTCGATACCGACACGAACAGCCCCGTCGGCGCCGGGCGAAGCGTCAGCGGCTCGGGTCAAGGACGCCTCGATCGGCTGGACCGGCTGGCCTGGCGCAAATCCGCCATAGCCGAGGCCGTCGGTCAGTCCCGCCGTATGGCTGAGGAGCCGGCGGACCGTGACGCCGCTGTTGTCGAACTCGCTCTTCGGCAAGGACCAGCGCGTGAGATAGGTCGAAACCGGCGCGTCGAGATCGAGCTTCCCGGCCTCGACCAAGGTCATCACCCCCCAGGCCGTGATCCACTTGCTCATCGAGGCGACCTGGAACAGCGTGTCGCGATCGACGGCTTGGCCGACCGACGTGAAATGCTCGTCGAAGACCTTTCCGCTCTCGATCAGGACGAAGGCGACATTGCCTCGGCGGTTCTTGTCGATCTCTGCGATCGCCGCATCCATGAAGGCTCGCGTGTGGCCCGAAGGCGCCAGCGGCTGACGCCACCAGCCCTCCACGGCTCCAGCAATGAGAATGCCGGTCCAGACCGCCAGTGCGAGGATGGTGGACAGCACGATGAAGGAAACGCGGCGCATATTCAAACGCCAATTACTGCAGTGATTTGCGGATGAAATATCGCTCGCGGCGAGCGCAGTGGCGCCCGTCTTTCCAAGGAACTCTCCAACACCTCGTCAATGGTCATGCGGTCTTCCAGGTTCTCGAAGACGATCACCAGAGCCGTGCGCGTGTCCTGAAACCCAGGCCTGCTGACCTCACCAGGGATACTCTCCACCGCCGCGCACGAGGACTAATCGAGCAAGGCCGTTGGATGATCTCTTCCAGCCTTAAGTTTAGGGGATCTCAGTCCCGCCGTCAGGTCGCGGTCACGCAGCCTCACGGAGGCCATCGAGCTGTCGAAGCCAGCCGGCAATCTGGTTCCAACTCGCGAATGTTAGGCTCATCTCGCTCACTCCTGCTTGGAGACTGATCCGCATAGCCGCCGGCTGACATGTCTCGCTATTCTGTGACGGTATCCGAGGCATGTAGTCACTTGATGACCTCCGCGGCCGCGAGCGCCGCATCGACGTCCGCGATCGGATGGGGCCGAGCGGGCCGATGCCCGCCGCGGCCTCGACGCGCTCACCGCCGCGCGGCTCGGCACGGACGCATTGCATCCACAGCGACAGTAAGCGGAAGCCCCTGCCGAGGTGTATCATCCCCGCCGGCGCCGCCATGTGGGCGGGCGGCGTGCCTGCGCAGCTGCTCTCCGCCCGTTGCACGACAGGAAGGAGGAGGCCATGATCCGGCGCGACTACGGAACGTCTCGGCGACTCTCCTCGTGCCGCCTGTTCCTCTGGGCGGCGACGCTACTCGTGATCACGGCGACATCCGCGGCGGCACAGTTCGATCGCGGCAAACTCTCCGGCACGATCAAGGACGAACAGGGCGCGGTGATGCCCGGCGTGGCCCTCACTGCGCGCAACCTCCAGACCGAGCAGGTCGTCACGACCGTCACCGACGGCACTGGCTTCTATACCTTCCCCAACCTGCTGCCTGGCCAATACGACATCGTCGCCGAGCTGCAGGGATTCAGGACCATTCGCCGCGAGCACGTTCAACTGGACGCGGCGGCGAATCTCACGCTCGATCTCGCAATGCCGACCGGCGTCGTCAGCGAAGAAGTGCTGGTGACGGCCAGCTCGCCAATTCTGCAGACCGATGTGACGCTCAGGAAAACCGTCGAAGCGAAAGACATCGAGCTGCTCGCCTTTTCCGGCCGGAACCCGATCGGCGTCGTCGGCCTGAAGGCCGGCGTGGTGGGAGGCAACTTCAATTCGCGCGGCTTCTCCGATCTCGGCAACGGCGGCTTCAACATCAACGGCAGCCGGCCCGAGGAGAACAACATCACGATCGACGGCGCGACCGCGATTCGCACGCGATCGTCTGGCGCGATTATCGGCATCCAGAACGTCGACGCGATCCAGGAAGTCCAGGTCCTCACGGCGAACTACATGCCGGAGTACGGCCGCGCGAGCGGCGGCCAGATCCGGTTCGTCACCAAGAGCGGCAGCAACCGCTACAGCGGCAGCGGATCGTATTTCCTGCGATCCGACAAGCTGCAGGCCAATACCTGGGCCCGCAGCCGCAGTCCGAACGCGCTCGAGAACAGGGGTCCGGCGCCGTTCGAGTACAAGCAGTACGGCTACTCGTTCGGCGGACCTGTTCCGGGGCTCACGGATCGGTTGTTCTTCTTCGGCGCGCAGGAATGGGTGAACTATCTGGCGGTCCTGACCAATACCGCGACGGTGCCGTCGCTGGCGATGCGCAAAGGCGATTTCAGCGAGCTGCTCAATCCGGCGAATCCCTTCTTCCGCCGGTCGGTGACGATCACCAACCCGGCAACGGGCCAGCCGTTTCCGGGCAACATCATTCCGACCGGTCAGCTATCGGCAACCGGGCTCGCGCTGCTCAATGCCTATCCGGAGCCGACGCCGGGGTTCCTCCTGGGCACGGCGAACGCGATCTTCAGCAGCGAGAACCCGCAGGATCAGCGGAAGGACAATATCCGCTTCGATTACCGGCTCAACAACAGCAACCAGATCACGTTCCGCTACTCGAAGTACAGCTGGGTGGCGATCGATGCGTTAGGACCAAGCCGCTGGCGCGGCGGACGCTACGCGTAAGCCTCGCTCGATCGGCCGAGTAGGGTGGGGGTCACAGGAGGTGTCTTGTGACCCATTGTCGGCAGGTGATGCTGGAGCAGCTCCAGCGCCGTAACTTCGCGTCCACCACGATCTCGTCCTATCTCCACGCCGTCGAGCAATTCGCTCGACACTTCAAGTGCCGGCCTGACCGGCTGAATCAGACGCATTTGCGATCGTACCAAGCGTATCTGCTGCGCGAGCGAAAGCTGCGACCGCTGACGGTCCGCCTCCACGTCGCGGCGCTGCGCTTCTTCTTCGTGAAGACGCTGAAGCGGCGGTACCTGCTCGACGACACGCCGTACCCCAAAGCCCCGCGGCGGTTGCCGCAGATCCTCAGCGTCGAGGAAGTGGCGCGGGTGATCGACGCCGCCGACAGTCTGTCGCACCGCACGATGCTGATGGTCCTGTACTCGACCGGCATGCGGAACGCGGAGCTTCGGCATCTGCAGGTCGCCGACATCGACAGCCGGCGGATGGTGATTCACATCCAACGCGGCAAGGGCGGGCGCGATCGGTATGTGCCGCTCAGCCCCACGCTGCTCACGACGCTGCGGATGTACTACCGGTGGATGCGGCCGAAGACGTGGCTGTTTCCCGGGACGGTCGACGGCTGGCGAGCCGACAAGCCCATCACGCCCAAGATTCTCTGGGAGGCTTGTGTCGTCGCCGCCCAGCGCGCCGGGCTCCGCAAGCGCTGCTCGCCGCATCTCTTGCGGCATTCCTATGCGACACACCTGCTCGAGAGTGGCGCGGACCTCCGGACGATTCAGCTGCTCCTCGGCCACGTGGAGATTCGGCACACGGTGCTGTATCTCCATCTCTCGCGCACGCATCTGCAGGCCGTCGCGAGTCCCCTGGACGCGCTGACCCTCTCGACGCCCGACACCGCGCGGCGCACGCGGCTGAAGCACCGGCGGTGACGCGGCCACCTTTCGAGGTGGCCGACATCGTGCGCCAACACGGCGATCGTTTCCTGGAGACGCACCGCACCTGGATGACCGGGCAGCATCGACGCGTCCTCCGCGCCATCGCCCAGTGTCGAACGGCGGCACTCGGCGGGCACCGCGATCGCTGCGATCGGTGTGCGCAGTCGGCCCTCTCGTACAACAGCTGCCGGGATCGCCATTGTCCCAAGTGCCTGACGGCCGCTCGTAACGTGTGGGTCGCTGCGCGAGAACAGGAACTCCTACCGGTCGGCTACGTGCACCTCGTCTTCACGGTGCCGGAGCCGGTCGCCCGCCTCGCGTTGGCCAATAAGCGCATTGTGTACGACCTCCTGCTTCGGGCCGCGGCGGCGACGCTGCTACAGGTCGCGGCCAACCCCAAACGCTTGGGCGCGGCGATTGGCGGCCTCATGGTCCTCCACACGTGGGGGCAACGTCTCCAGCATCATCCGCACGTCCACTGTGTCGTGCCCGCGGGGGGATTGTCGCCAGATCGGACGCGGTGGATCCACGCACGCCCGACCTTCTTTCTCCCGGTGCAGGTGCTGCGACAGGTCTTTCGCGGGAAACTCGTCGCCGGCCTCCGCGCCGCGTTTCGCGAGGGACGGCTCTCGTTTCCCGGCGCCTTACAAACGCTGGCCCCTGAATCCGCCTTTCGCGTGTGGCTCCGATCGCTCCATCATCAGCCGTGGGTCGTCTATGCCAAGCCGCCCTTTGGCAGCCCCGCCCACGTGCTGCACTACCTCGCGCGGTACACCCACCGCGTCGCCATCTCCAATCACCGACTCGTCGCCGTCACGGACGACACCGTCTCCTTTCGGTGGAAGGACTATCGGCACGGGAGTCAGATGCGCACGCTGACGCTTGACGTCAACGAATTCCTCCGCCGCTTCCTCCTGCACGTCCTGCCGAAGCGCTTCGTCCGCATCCGCTACTTCGGCCTGCTGGCACCTCGGTGCCGCACCCACGATCTCGCGACGTCTCGCACGGTCTTGGCCGTCGCGCCGCCACCACCAGTCACCATACCGTCTGTCGGACCCACGCTCCCGTGCTCGTGGCCGTGCCCGCGCTGTGGGGCGCCCATGCGCATCATCGAACGGCTGACCGCGCGTCAGCTCTTCCTCGAAGCCCTCCTCGCAGTCACTGTCCATGACAGCTCGTGAGCGGCGCCTGCGCTTCGCCCTCCGCACTCCGTCGCGCTCGTACGCGCGGGCGCCGGAGCTGTGTCAGCTCGGCGGCCACGGCGTCCATGAACATCCTGTCGCCACCCGCCCGCGACGTCTTGACCGCCTCGATCGGACCTCCGTCGTTACGACGCACGCGCCGACGCCAGGGGCGCTCACGATTCAACGCCCATAGTCATCCCCCGCGTCCGCCGCACACGCCAGCGGCTTGGTCCAAACGGCTCTATCGAAAGTGACCCGGTGGTCAGCATCCCGCTTGAGGCGTGCGTCCGCGCGCCGGGTCACTCCCGATAGAGTCCTACCGTTTCGCGGGACCTTCCCGTACGCGCGAACGGATTGGGACCGGCCGAACTCCACGCAGACGTTGACCTGGACCAGCACGCTGCGGCCCAGTCTGATCAACGAGGCGACCTACACGCACTCGCTCGATCAGGTGTTCATCAACGTCTTCACAGGGACCGATCTGTACAAGCGCAGCCGAACCGGCATCAACTATCCGTACATATTTGCCGCGAACAAGGAGATCCCCGACAAGATTCCGACCGTCTCGATCGCGACCTTTACCGAGATCGACGGCGGTCCGTATCCGTCGTCCTCGCAGGGGCCGATCCACACGTTCCAGGACGCCGTGACGCTGGTGAAAGGGCGGCACACGATCAAGACTGGCGTCGTCGTCGAGTACTCGGGCGAGGACGATTTCGATCAGATCAACGTGCAGCCGATTCCCGGCAGCACGAACAACCAGAACGGCCGGTTCGAGTTCCTCGACAACCGCGCCGCCGGCACCGGGCTCGCGGTCGCGAACGCGGCGATGGGGTTGTTCAGCAACTATGCGGAGATCGGGCAGCGGGCGTTCACGCCGTGGCGGGCGCTGGCGACCGACGTCTTCGTGCAGGACTCCTGGCGGCCGACGGGTTCGCTGACCATCGAAGGCGGCCTCCGCTGGGTGTTCTGGCCGCCGTGGCGCTCGCTGACCAACAACATCGCGAACTTCGAGCCGCAGTTCTACGACCGCGCGAACGCGGCGATTGTCGACCCGGCGAGCGGCCGCATTACGGGCGGCAATCGCTACAATGGGATCGTTCTCCCCGGCACCGGCTTCAAGGGCGACGGCGACAGTCTGGTCGTCGCCAGCGACGCGGCGGTGCGCGCGCTGTTCCGCGGCGAGCCGGAAGGATTCTCCGAGACCCATCGGAACGCGATCGAACCGCGCGGCGGCATGGCGTATTCGATCAACGACAAGACCGTTCTGCGGGCGAGCGCCGGCGTGTTTCACAACCGCGTCACGCTGAACGATTCGTCGCTGCTCGGCGGCAACCCGCCGTTTCAGCCGCAGGTGAGCGTCAGCAACGGCAGTGTCGACAATCCCGGCGGCGGCGGCGCGTCCAATCTGCCGTTCTCGATGACGGCGCAGGACGTGGTCTTCAAGCTGCCGACGGCGTACACGTGGTCGACCGGCGTCCAGCGTGAGATGCCGTTCGGCCTGATGGTGGATGTCACCTACGTCGGCCGGCGCGGGCGCAATCTCCAGCGCGAGCGGAACATCAACCAGCTTCCGGCCGGGACGCTGCAAGCGAACCCCGGGGTGAACATTGCGGCGCTGCGACCATATCGCGGGTACGGCGCGATTCGGCTGACGGAGAATGCCGGACGGTCGCGATACAACGCGCTGCAGATCAGCGCCGACCGCCGGTATCTGAACGGGCTCAAGATCGGGTTCGCCTATACGCTCGGCAAGTCGGAGGACAACGGCAGCGACAAACGGAACGTCGTGTGGAATACCTATGACGATTCGTTCTATTGGGGGCCGTCGAATTTCGATTGCCGCCACGTGCTCAACGTCTACTACATCTACGATCTGCCGTTCTGGAAGGATCAGGACACCGCGCTCAAGAATGCGCTGGGTGGATGGCAGGTGTCGGGCGCGACGTTCTACCGCACCGGCACGCCATTCTCCATCGTGCGCACGAACGACATCGCGGGCGTCGGCGACGGCAACTTCGGACAGCCCTACAACCTCGTCGGCGACCCGTTCGCGAACGCCAACGGCAATTTCTCGGCCGGCTCGGGCAACGATCAGAACTTCTGGTTCAATCCAGCCGCGTTCGCGGCGCCGGCGGCCGGCACCTTCGGCAACGCCCCGCGCAACGCCTGGTACAACCCGTCCCAGCAGCAATGGGACATCGCGTTCTTCAAGAACTTCCGCCTTTCGGGGACGCAGCGGCTGCAGTTCCGGCTCGAGATCTTCAACTTCATCAATCGTGCGAACTGGAGCAACGTCGCCGGAACGACAACGACGTCCGGTTTCAACCAGGTGGACCCGACGAACGCAAACTTCGGCCGCGTCGTCGCCAAGGACGACTCGCGCCGCGACGCGCAACTGAGTCTTCGCTACAGCTTCTGAGGCGCGCGGTTGGCGGCGAGCCGCGGCTCGTCGCCGTTCACGCCGACCGTGATTGGTGGGCGGGCGCGATCATGCGGCGGCTCAGAGCGTGTCGAGCCGCCGCAACAAACCTACGACTTGGTTGACGAAATGTACCCGCGTGTGTGTTCGACGAGAAGAGCTCGGGAGACGTTCGGGGCGAGTGTCATTTCGAGTGTCATTGCACGGGCAAAATCCGAAAACAGAAGCAAGCCAGCGGGAGTCGACGAAAGAATCCGAACACGCCAGTTCGCTGACGCCATGCGAGTTGTGCCAAAAACGCTCGTATTTGTTGGGTTTTCTGAAAGCTGCGTCAAAGACTCCCTGCCTCCCAGCCAGTTTTCGGATTTCCTCCTCCGTCTTCCGATAATTTCCGTTTCTCGCCGATACTCGTATTCGCTGATGCCAAAGAGGTTGAGAAGCGGTGTCTCTCAGCCCCAGCGCAAGTTGCATCGGACCCGCTCGAAGGCTACGACGGGCGAGTGACGACATTCCGATCAGAACGGACCGGCCGCGCGAGACCGCTCGGGTGTTGCGGCCAAAGCGGCGGATAGACTCGAACGCTTTGATTGCCGGTTCGTTCGTCTTGGCGCTCCCTCTACGACGTTCCCTCTGAGCCTTATTGCCGCACCACGGCCGCGCGGGTGATCGTCGTCAACGTCGCGACGCGCGGCGCCCAGCGCGACGGCGATTCCTACGGTATGGACATTGACCTTGGTAGCGTCGTACCTTGTCGTCCAACGCTTTGTTGCGTGGCGCGATTACGTGCTGCCGTGTCAACCATGACGCACCGCGACCGGGATGACGCTCGAATGGGCGCGCTGCCGCCGAGGTACTCGTTCCTGCTCAATCCGCACCCGCACGAACGCTTCACTCGGTGTCCTCGATGTAAGGCAACCACCCGCGTCCGCAAGTTGGTGCTCGTGATTCACCGCGATCCGATCGGATTGGTGCTCCTGCGCAAGACCTGCCGTCTGTGTGTCGTCTGCGAGACGCTGATCGTCGATGAAGCAGAGATGAATCGCCTGGTCAACGCGCTCCCTGCCGATCGTCCCGGCTCGTCGCCGTACTTGGTTCTCGGCACGCTCGACTCGAAGACCTGGCGTGAAGGCATGTCCGGCAGCGTAGCGATTCACCGCGTGAGGGACCACATGGCGGACTTCAAAGCGTACATGCGAGTTGATATCACGCCACGCCATTGGGCTCGAAGGGACTGATCGAATCGGCGCCCGCACGATCGTGTACGATCGCGGAGTGCCGGAGATCTCTCGGTTCTTCGGGATTGTCGTGTCCATGAACTACAACGATCATCCACGCACTTCCATGTCAGATATGCGGAGCAGAAGGCGATCGTTGCGATCGAATCGCCGACGCTGCTCGAGGGCGAGTTGTCGCCACGGGCGCTCGGTCTCGTGATGGAATGGGCCGCCATGCACCGTCAGGAGTTGCTCGACGATTGGAATCTTGCGCGGCAACAGCAGCCGCTGAACCGAATCGCTCCACTGGAGTAACGCCATGTTGAGAGACGTCGTTGCCGTCCAGGCGCTTCCCGAGTACCGACTTCGCATCACGTTCGACGACGGCACTCAGGGAGTCGTGGATGTCCGGGAGATGGTGCCGTTCGCGGGTGTGTTTCACCCGCTGCAGGACGCTGCGTTCTTTTCTCGCGTTAAAGTCAACACCGAACTCGGTACTGTGTGCTGGCCAAACGATGCCGACCTAGATTCCGATGTGCTGTATGCGAAGGTGACTGGCGTACCCGTTCCGGCGTACATCACGGCAAAGAAATGATTGACGGACAGCCGGGAGATTTCTGCGGAGCATCGGTGAGTGTGTCCACTCGACGATCGCAAGAGACGACGACGGAACCGTCTCGTCAAGTGTCATTGGGAGTGACATCGCGGCGGCAGAATCTGCAAATGGCGAGAGCCGGGCGAAAGCCGCTGAAAAGAGCGCGATGCGTCAAGTGGCAGAATCAGAAGGAGTTCGCAAGAGATGGCGACCGACCGTCAATAGCCGCCACACGAGTTCTCAGACTCCCTGCCTCCCAGCCACATCAATTTCCACAGTTTCCTTCGACCTTAGTGGGTCATGATCCAGACGGCCACATTCACACCCAGCGCATAGCCCTTCGCCGCATAGGTCTCGAAGTAGTCCTGGTTGTCGCCCTCCCGCTCCCAGCTGTCTGAAACGTCCGAGTTCATGCTGACGAGCACAATCAGCCTGTCGTGGTCGTCGAACACACCGTAGTAGTGCACGGTTGAAGGCCCGATCTCGGAATCCTGACCGTTACGCCGCCAAGAGCCGAGCGACGGGATCTGCGGGAGCGGGTTGACGTTGTAGACAATCGAGAACATCGGGTGCTCGACTGGCAGGTCGACGATCGTTGCGCCGGGCAGGATTCGCATGAGATTCGGACGGATGTACTCGAAGTCCGGATCCCAGTTGTCGTCGATCCAGAGAAAGCCGCCCTTCAGCAGGTAGTCGCGCATGCGGGCGGTCTCTGCAGGTGTGAAGTCGTAGTTGGCCGCATTCTGCATGCGCAGGTACGGACACCGGAAGAGATCGGGATCCATGGCGGTGACGTTCGCAAAGCCGGGGTAGCCATTGTTCCACTGGCTGATCGTCGTGGTGGTCAGCTCGGCGAGACGCACCATGAAGTTGTAGTCCGCTTGCGGATAGTCGTCGCCCCAGCCGGACTTTCTCGCCCTCCGGATGTTCTCGTACCGCAGGCGACAGAACGTGAAACCGAGCGGCTTGTCGGGGAGTCCGTGGTTGATCGGTATCTGGAGGTTCCGTCCGTTTGTCAGGATTCTGAACCGCTGCGCCGCGCCGCTCACGACAACCAGTCCCAGCGCCAGCGCAAAGGCCAGTGCGAACCGCATCCATCGAGCCGATGCCCGCGTCCGCCGCATCTGAGGATCGTACATCGACTTCGTGTAAGGAGTCGGACATTGCGCGGAAGGCTACGCGCCGCTGTCGCGAACACGTGCGCGGTTGCGAGGTCGAACACCGACCGAAGCGCGCTCTTCCCGAAGACAGCGCGATCGACGCTAAGTGGAACGAGCGGATGAGCTGCACTCAATCGCGTGCGCCCAGCCACGATACATTCCGCCGGAATCGCGGCGTCGCAGGTCCACTCTCGACCCGGCATGAAGATGTTTGACAGAGGACCGCACCGCGCGTAAGGTCAGCACAACCGGGCGTTCGGCGTCGGCTCATTTGGTGCAAGGAGACCTATGAGTGTGAAGCTTGCGGTCCGAGTCCTCGGAGTGGTTGCCCTGCTCGCGCTCCTGCCATCGACAGCGTCAGCACAGAGCACGATTGCCGGCATTGTCAAGGACACCTCCGGTGCCGTCCTGCCGGGTGTGACGGTCGAAGCGGCGAGCGAAGTCCTGATCGAGAAGACTCGCGCGGCCGTCACGGACGGAGATGGCCGGTATTCGATCATCGATCTCAGACCGGGCACCTACACGGTGACGTTCACGCTGGTCGGGTTCGCCACGATCAAACGTGATCAGATCGACGTGCCGTCGAACGTCACGGTCCCGATCAACGTCGACCTCAGGGTCGGATCGATCGAAGAAACCGTCGTCGTCTCCGGGCAGTCGCCGGTCGTCGACGTCCAGAACGTGTCGCGAATGCAGGTGCTGACGCGCGAGCTGATGGACGCCATTCCATCCGCGCGGAACATGCAGGCGATCGGTGCGCTGGTGCCGGGCATCCGCCTGAACATTCCTGACGTGGGCGGGGCGCAGCAAACCGAGCAGACCTACATGGCGACGCACGGCAACTCGGCCCTGCACAACACGATTCTGCTGGATGGGATGCCCGCGCACACCAACCTGGCGGACGGCTCGGTGCAGAACTACATCGACAACGCGCTCATCGACCAGTCCGTGTACCAGACGAGCGCCATCTCGGCCGAGAGCTCCGCGGGCGGTGTCCGGCTGAATCTCATCCCGAAAGACGGCGGCAATACCATTCACGGATCCGGCTTCATCGGCGGCGCCTCGGATAAGTGGCACCTGCAGGCGGACAACGTCGACGCGTTCCTGCAGGGCCGCGGCCTTGGGAGTGGCGCGCGCATCGAGCATCTCAACGACTTCAACGGGGCGTTCGGCGGGCCGATCGCCAAAGACAAGCTGTGGTACTTCGCGTCGGTGCGCCATCAGGGCACGTTCATCCAGGTGCCCAACACGTTCAAGAACAGCGGGGACCCGGGCATCGAGGACGCCTGGATCAACAGCTACGTGGTGCGCGGCACGTGGCAGGCGACGGCACGCAACAAGTTCGCGGTCACGTATCAACGGAATTACAAGACCAAGCTGCACGAGATCTTCCTCGGCGGGCAGGAAGGCCTGCCGATCTTCCCCGAGCAAACGGCCGGCTATCGCAAACCGTGGCTCTACTACATCGCGCAAGCCAAATGGACGTCGCCGATCACCAACCGTGTGCTGGCCGAAGTAGGTTATTCGGGCGACATCCTGCACTACTTCGACATCTATCAGCCCGGCACGTCCCAGCAACGGGGGACGGCTGCGTGGTTGGCCAACGCCTCACACCTCGACTCGGTGGCCGGCGGTCTGAATTACCGGACCAAGGTCGGCCAGCTCCAGCAGTGGAACTCGCCCGATCAGCATTCGGCAACGGGCGCCGTGTCGTACGTGACCGGCACGCACAACATGAAGGTCGGGCTCCTCTACGCGTGGGGCAACAACCCGTCGATCATCGACATGAACGGCGATCTCTACCAGCTCTATCAGGGCGGGACGCTGGTCGGCAACGTGTACACGCAGGGCTCGCCGCGACAGGTCCGCGTGTACAACACGCCGATTACGCGCCATCCGGATCTGAAGGCGAACATCGGGGTGTTCGCGCAGGATCAGTGGGCGATCAAGAAGTTCACGTTCAACTACGGCATCCGGTGGGAATACCTCGAGGAGCGGATCCCCGCGCAGGACCGACTGGCCGGGCGGTTCGCCCCCGCGCAGCACTACGATGCCGTCACGTGCGCGACGAATCCCGGCATGACGTGCTGGAAGTCGTGGGCGCCGCGGCTCGGCATCGCCTACGACGTCTTCGGCGACGGCAAGACGGCGCTCAAGGCCAGCTTCGGCAAGTACATGACGCCTGATGTGAGCACGTTTGCCAACCTGTTCAACCCCGTCGCCACCTTCACCGACACGCGGACGTGGACCGATACCAACGGCGACGACATCGCGCAGGACATCGAGATCGGACCGAGCAACAACCCGAATTTCGGCCGCATCACGAACCGGTCGCTGGATCGCGATTTCTCCCGCGAATACAACTACCAGTACGGCGCCGGCATCCAGCACGAGCTGGCGACCGGCGTGGCGGTGAGCTTCAACTGGTACCGCCGCTCGCTGTACAACACCGCCTACACGCGAAACCGCGCCGTCGATCCGCTCGCCGACTGGACGACGGTGACGGTCGTGAACCCGCTGAACGGCGAGCCCGTGACCGGGTATCAAATCAATCAGAACAAGAACGGGATCGCGCCGGATCTGTATCTGACCAACATGACCGACGCGAATCTCCGCCGCAACGTGTTTACCGGCTACGAGCTTGGGCTCAACGCCCGGCTCCCGCGGCGAATCCTCGTGTTCGGCGGCTGGGGGATCGAGCGGACGATCGATCGCGACTGCACGATGAACACGGCCAACGCCTCGGCCACGCTGAACACACCGAACACGTTGCGATTCTGCGATCAGTTCGGCGAGCTCTATCAGGCGCTCGGGAAGAGCGCCTCGATTCCGTTTCAGCATGGCTTCAAGTTCAACGGGAACGTGCCGCTGTGGTACGGCGTCGAGGTGAGCGCGTCGTTGCAGAGCTATCCAGGGACGATCAAGGCGGCCGCCGGCGGCGTGAGCTGGGCGATCACGCGCGGCAGCACGCGTTACCCGAACGACTGCGCGGTGCCGGGTTGCACGCCTGGTGGCATCGTGATGGCGTCGCGGTTCGCTGGCGATCCCGCGATCACGCTGCAGCTCGCGTCGCCGGGGACGCGCTACCAGCCCCGGTCGAATCAGATCGACTTCGGCGTGAGGCGCACGTTCCGCCTGAATCGCACGACCGTTCAGGCGCAAGTGGACCTCTTCAACGCGCTGAACGCGAACCCGATTCTGAGCGAGGGGACGGCGCTCAGCACGACCGTCGGGCCATTCCTGTCCTCCGACGCGAGGGCTGGCGGCACGCCGTTCACGATCCTGCAGCCGCGGCTCATTCGCATCGGCGCGCAGATCAAGTTCTGATATGGAAAGACCGGTGTCAATGAGCCGGTAGATTCGTTCTTCGTTCGTGTTCTCCGGCCCGCTCCTCGTCGTGAGGAGCGGGCCTTTTTGTTGACGCGGTCATCGGATCGGCCGAGCGGCAGCGTCGATCGATTGGCAGTGGCGTTTCGGTTGTACACTTGCCGGCGTCGTGATCGTGCAGGAGGAGAAAGATGAGCGATACGAACGCCTATCCTCCGCGTCAAGACAGACGCGTGTCCCGCCGCGTCTTCCTCCACGCGACGAGCGTCATCCCTGCGGCGCTCGCATCGTCCGAGCTGCTGCCGCCTCCCGCTGGCATGACGGCTATGTGCGCCGTCGACATGGCGGCAGCCGAAGCCTGCGAATCGCGCCTGCCGCTCGTAGCCGACGTGCCGCTGCAGCCGCTCGTCGCACAGGTCACACGGTTGATCGCCGCGGCAGAGTACTTGGGCACGCCGCTTCCTCCGGGCCACCAGCGCGAGATCGAGGTCGCGTTCAAAATGACCGACGAGGAGTCGGCGGTGACGTCGATCCAACGCATCCTCGACTGCCATTGCCTCGTGGGCGTCGAAATCAACCCCGAAATGCGCGTGAAAGTCGCACCAGGCCCTGCGAGACCCGAGCTCGTGGAGCACGGCTGGCGTCAGTTCCTCGTGAAGGTCCACAACCAGGCCGGCACGACGGCCGTCCTCCGCGCGATCAGCAGTCAGGCGCGCCGGCTCGCCGGCGCTCTGCCCGACGAACTCCGAAATCTCTGGCTCGATCTCCAGATGTTCGACAGCCAGCCGCTTACGAGGACGCTGAGCGGGCTCGCACTCGAGTACCGGATCGTGCAGCTGTACAGCCGCGACCCCGGCCAACGCGAGGCGACTGTGACGTTCGATGTGGGGCAGGGGACCCAGGACCTCGGATATCGCAGCGAGGTTCCGATTCTCTTCACCATCCGGCCTGCGCAATCGGTGCCGTGGCGGGTGCGCGACGAAACGGGTGCGCCATCGGTCGCGGCGTTCGTGATTCGCGACGCGCAGGGCCGCGTCTATCCGTCGCGCGCCAAGCGGCTGGCGCCCGACTTCGCGTTCCACCCGCAGGTGTACCGGGCTGACGGTGAATTCGTGAAGCTTCCGGCCGGCAAGTACATGGTGGAGTTCTGGCGCGGTCCGGAATCGATTACGAAGACGCAGCCGCTCACGGTCGCGGAGTCAGCTGGCAGCGCGAGCCGGAATGGCGGTGCGGAGGGCGCCAGCTTTCAAATCGAGCGGTGGATCGATCCCGCGAAGTTCGGCTGGTGGTCGGGCGACCATCACATTCACGCCGCGGGCTGTGCGCATTACATGAATCCGACCGAAGGCGTGCTCCCCGCGGACATGGTGCGCCACACGCTCGGCGAGGACTTGAAAGTCGGGGCAACCCTTACCTGGGGTCCCGCTTTCGATACGCAGAAACGGTTCTTCACGAGTCGTGACGACCTCGTCTCTCGTCCGCCCTATCTGCTGCACTACGACGTCGAGGTCTCGGGCTTTGGCTCGCATCAATCCGGTCATCTGGTGCTCTTGCGTCTCAAGGAGCAGATTTACCCGGGCGGTGCTTCCTACGAACACTGGCCAACGCTCGGCCTCAATACGCTGCGTTGGGCCAAGCGCCAGGGCGCGGTCTGCGGCCCGGCGCATTCGGGTTTCGGCCTCGAGGTGAACTCCTCGGAGCTGCCGAACTACCTCGTGCCTTCGTTCAACGGCATCGGCGCGAACGAGTACATCGTCGACGTCACGCACGAGGTGCCCGGCCCCGATGGCACGTCCGTTCGCGCGGTCGATTTCATCTCTACGGTCGACACGCCGTATGTGTGGGAGCTGAACATCTGGTACCACACGCTGAACGTGGGCTTCCGCACACGGATCAGCGGCGAGACGGATTTCCCGTGTGTCTACGGAGAAAAAGTGGGACTCGGGCGTTCGTACGTGAAGCTCGATGGGAAGCTCGATTACGCGGACTGGTGTGAGGGGATTCGCCGCGGCCGAAATTACGTCGGCGACGGCCGAAGTCACCTGCTCGACTTCACGGTCAATGACGCGCGCATGGGCGAGAAGGAGAGCGAGCTGCGACTTTCCGCCGCCGGTCGCGTAAAGGTGCACGTCCGGGCGGCCGCGCGTCTGGACGAGAAGCCCACTCCCGAACGCGGGAGGCGCCGCTACCAGGAACAGCCGTATTGGGACATCGAGCGCGCCCGCATCGGGGACTCACGCGAAGTAGCTGTGGAGCTCGTCGTCAACGGATATCCCTTCGCGAAACAGAGTCTCGTTGCCGATGGCGCGCTGCGCGATCTGACGTTCGAGGCGGCCATCGAGCGCAGCAGCTGGCTGGCGGTGCGCATCCTGCCATCGTCGCACACCAATCCCGTCTGGGTGCTGGTTGCGGGCAGGCCGGTGCGCGCGTCGCGACGAAGCGCCGAATGGTGCCTCAAGGGCGTGGATCAGTGCTGGTCGCAGAAGGAGCGATTCATCAAGCGTGACGAGCTGGAGCAGGCGAAAGCCGATTACGAGCACGCGCGACGGACGTACCTGAGACTGATTCGCGAGTCGGAGGTCGAGTAGCGCGTTCAGATGGGCGAGATGCCGCGCGGCATAGCTGTCGACCAGTTGAGCACCATGTTCACTGGCGCACGCGGCGCATTGTCGGCAACGGGGCGGGCAAAGAGCAGCTCGCGCCCGTCACGAGAGGCGTCGACGAAACCAAATGGGCCCTGGGCCGTATTCCCGCCCGCGCCTGGCAAGGCCACCGGCCGGCCGTGAATCCCGATTCGGTCGACACCGGCGCGGCCATCATGAAGCGCGGGCCCGCGTAGAAGATCTCGCGGCCGTCGGCTCGCCATCGCGGCAGCTGGCCCCCGCCGCTCGACACGCGCCACGGTCCTCCCTCCCCCATGCCGCCGGCACCGAGAAGTGGGCCGACATCGTAGGCGTCGAGCCGAGTGCCTGGGATTAGAGCCATTGTCCAGCCCGACAGATTCTGCCACGAAGATCGTCGAAACTCTCGGCGCGGCGGCCGGTCGACGTGACTGCCGGCAACTGAGACAATGGCAAGGATGAGGAAGACCCTCTACACGCATTCCGCCGCATGAACATCCTGGTCGATCCCCTGAAACATGACAACGGATCGCGGCACCCTGGACACCCTCGAACGCGGTCGCGAGTCGTATCGGCGTCGCTCGTGGGCTGACGCCTACGCAGCCTTCTCGGCTGCGGATCACGCGAGTCCCCTCGACTCCGACGATCTCGATCTGATGGCGACCTGTGCCTACTTGACCGGTCGCGATCTGGATTTTCAAGGAATTCTGCAGCGGGCGTATCACCTGAAAGTCGCGGCTGGCGACCAGGCGCGCGGGGCTCGTACGGCCTTCTGGTTGGGCCTGACCTGTCTGCTCCGCGGCGAGACGGGAATCGCGACCGGATGGCTGTCGCGCGCGCGACGTCTGATTGAGTCATGCGACTGCGTGGAGCAGGGATATCTGCTCGTACCGCTCGCGGAGCAGGAACTGGTCCAACGCAACGCCGACGCCGCCCATGCGGCCTCGAGCAACGCCGCCGCCATTGGTCAGCGCTTCGGCGATGCCGACCTGATTGCCTGTGCCCGTCACCTGGAGGGTCGCGCTCTTCTTCAACAAGGGCGGGTGAAGCCCGGGCTCGCGCTACTCGATGAGGCAATGCTGGCGGCAATGGCCGGAGAGCTCTCGCCCATCGTCACTGGCTTGATCTATTGCAGCGTGATCGAAGCGTGCCGGCAGGTCTGCGCTTTGAGTCGGGCTCGCGAGTGGACGTCTGCTTTCTCGAGGTGGTGCGGGCAGCAGCCGGACATGCTGGCGTTCACGGGCACATGTCTCGTGCTCCGAGCAGAAATCCTCCAGTTCCAAGGGGCCTGGCCCGACGCCATGACGGAAGCCACTCGCGCCTGCGAGCGTTCCGCGCGGGTCAACCGAAAACCGCCTGCCGCAGCGTTCTACCAGCAAGGGGAGATTTTTCGGCTGCAAGGGAACTTCTCGAAGGCGGAAGAGGCGTACCGCGACGCAAGTCGACTGGGCTGCGAGCCGCAGCCCGGACTCGCGTTGCTCCGGATGGCCCAGGGGCGGCTGGACGCCGCCTGCGCCGCCATCCGGCGGATCCTGAACGCGACGACCGATCCGTTGGAGCGCACGAAGCTGCTACCCGCCTACATCGAAATCCTGTTGGCCGGGGGAGAGGTCCAGGATGCGCGCAATGCCTGTGCCGAGTTGGAGGAATTCGCCACGAACATTGATACGGACGGCCTGCACGCGCTCGCTGCCCATGCCCGGGGCGCCGTCGAACTGGTTGCCGGCGACGCCAGGGCGGCACTCGACCCTTTGCGTCGCGCGTTCCAGAGGTGGCAGCAGCTCGAGGCGCCGTACGCTGCTGCACGGGTGCGCATGCTCCTCGGGATGGCGTGCCGCTCGCTGGGCGATGCCGAGGCGGCAGGACTCGAGTTTGGTGCCGCCAGAACGGACTTGCAGCAACTGGGAGCCGCGCTCGATCTCGAGCAACTCGATGCGGTCGAGCACGCACACATACGCCCCACGCGGCCCTTGCTAACGATTCGCGAGCTCGAGGTGCTGCGGCTGATCGCCGCCGGTAAGACCAGCAGGCGCATCGCGCGGCACTTGTCGCTGAGCGAGCGCACGATCGACAGACACGTCAGCAACATCCTCACGAAACTCGACGTGCCCTCACGCGCCGCCGCCATCGCCTACGCCTACGACCACAAGCTCTTGTAATCGGCCTGGCGGAAATTACCCATTCGAGCCGACTGCAGACATGGGTGATTTCGCCGAAGCGCCCCTCTGCACCGCTGTCGCAGACTTGGTCTACTGTGAGCGTGAAGGAGGAATCATCGTGGACGACTTGAGATTCGCCACCCTCTCGGGCTCGGAGACTTTGCTTCCGCACGCGGCGGCCGACGCCTTTCGCTCGCGAATTCGCGGTGGCATTCTCGGTCGTGGAGAGGACGGCTATGACCGGGCGCGTTCGGTTTTCAACGCGATGATCGACAGGCGACCGGCCCTCATCGTGCAGTGTGCGGGCGTGGCCGACGTGATGGCGGCCGTTGCGTTCGCTCGCGATCACGATCTTCTCGTATCGATTCGCGGCGGCGGCCACAACGTGACCGGGAACGCCGTGTGCGACGGTGGGCTCATGATCGATCTTTCGCGGATGAGGAGTGTGCGCGTCGACCCGGCGAAACGGTCGGCTCGCGCCGGAGGCGGAGCGACGTGGGGCGACGTCGACCACGAGACCCAGGTGTTCGGCATGGCGACAACCGGCGGCATCGTCCCGACGACCGGCATCGCAGGACTCACACTCGGCGGAGGAATCGGGTACCTGAACCGCAAGTACGGGCTCGCGTGTGACAACCTGATTTCAGCTGACGTGGTGACCGCGGATGGCCGCTTTCTGAAGGCAAGCGCCGAAGAGAACGACGATCTCTTCTGGGGTCTTCGCGGCGCGGGCGGCAACTTCGGCGTGGTGACCGCCCTCGAGTACCGAATTCACCCGGTGGGCCCCGTGCTCGGCGGCGAGCTGATCTTTCCGCTGGATCGCGCGAAGGAGACTCTGCGCTTCTACCGCGACTGGTCCACCGCCGCGCCGGACGAGGTGCGGGCGGATGCCACGTTGCTGTCGGGACCCGAAGGTCCCGCGCTCGCGATCATCGTCTGCTATTGCGGGTCGATCGAGGCGGGCGAAAAGGTGTTGCGACCCCTTCGACAGTTCGGCCTACCGATCGCCGACACGATCGCTCCTTCCCCCTATGCACGTCTCCAGAACCTGCTGACGGAGGTGTTTAAGCCGGGTTTCCTCCACTATTGGAAGAGCGGTTTCTTCGGGTCCTTCAGTGACGACGCGATCGAGAAGATGGTCGACTTTTTCGCCGCCGACGTTCCCTCGCCGTTTGCAGCGGTTGCCATCGAACACCTGGGCGGCGCGATCGGTCGAGTCGGCGAGCGGGAGACCGCCTTCAGCCACCGGCGCGCACAGCACAGTTGTCTGGTCCTGCGGGCATGGCGTGAGCCGGCGGCGTCGCGCGACAACGTCGCGTGGGCGCGGGAGTGCTACGGCGTCGTGGAGCCTTTCCTGGAGCAGGGCGTATATGTGAACTACCTCGGCGAGGAGGGCGAGCGTCGGGTCAGGGCTGCGTATGGGGAGAACTACCAGCGACTGGCTGCACTCAAGCAGAAGTCCGATCCGGCCAACTTTTGGCGCGGGAACCAGAACATCCGGCCGGTTTCCGCTTTCGCGCCTCCGGACGCGCTCGTCCCATAATCGGACAAGCCGGCCGGTAGCGCCAGCTGTAACTCATTGCAGGTACAGCTGTTGTGGCTGTATTGACATGGCATGCGAGCTGCCAGACGTGGCCTCTCTATGAGCTTCCTCGGCGACTTGAAATGTGCGTTCCGGTCGATCGGTCGCGCCAAAGGCCTGGCGCTGACCGTCATCGTGACCCTCGCTCTGGGCATCGGCGCCAACGCGGCGATGTTCAGCGTCGTCCGGGGCGTGCTCATGCGGCCGCTCGTCAATCGCGACGAATCGCGACTGATCTACGTCCGCCAGAGTGCACCGGGCATCGCGGTCGAGAACACCACGTTCTCCGTTCCTGAACTGATTGACCTGCGCTCACGCCTGAAGACGGTGAGCGCGTTCGGGGATTTCTCGACCATCAACTTCACGATGGTCGGTCTCGGCGAGCCTCGTGTCGTGCGCGCGGGCGTGGTCGGTGGTTCGTTTTTCAACGTGATGGGGCTGCGGCCGGTGCGCGGCCGCCTCATCGACGCCGCGGATGATGGCCCGAATGGCGCACCCGTGGTGGTGTTGACGCATCGCTTCTGGACCACCGGGCTGGGGAGCGACCCCAATGTGATCGGCAAGAGGGTGCGCCTGAGTTCCAGAACCGCCACCGTCATCGGAGTCCTCGAACCATCGGTGCCCTATCCGACCGAAACCGAGATCATCGCAAACGTCGTGACGAGCCCGCACCACCTCGGAGCGACGATGGTGACGGGCCGCACGCATCGGATGACGGAGATCTTCGGCCGCCTGGCGCCCGGCGCGGATCTCGAGGCGGCGCGAGCCGAGCTGCGCTCCGTCCACGGCGCCGTCCTCCGGGAACACCCCGAGGCGTATCCACAGAAATCCGACTTCCGGATCGACGCGAAGCTGCTGCGCGATCAGATCACGTCGCGGGCGCGCACGGTGCTCCTCCTGCTGCTGGCTGCATCGGCGCTGATCTTCGTCATTGCGTGCTCCAACGTCGCGAACCTGATCCTGGCCCGATCGGTCCGACGGGAAGGCGAGCTGGCGATACGAGCGGCGCTCGGCGCCGGTGCGGGCGCCCTGCGGCGCACGCTGCTCGCGGAAAGCCTGCTGCTCTGCGGCAGCGGCGCCATGCTCGGTGTGATCGTCGCGCTGTGGATGGTCGACATCCTCGGCCGATACGCGTCCCGCTTCTCTGTTCGCGCGCTCGACCTGACCGTCGACGCCAGCCTGCTGTGGGTGGGTGTGGGCCTGGCGGTGGTGGCGGCGGTGCTGCTGGCGTTCGTGCCGCGTCTGCCGTCCCTCGACTATCGCTCGGGACGCCCTGAGCAGGGTCGAAGGGCGTCGTCCGACGCCGCCGGCGGCCTGGGCCTCTCCCACGGCAGCGTGCGCATCACGTCGGGCACGAACCGCCGCCTCCGGCTGTTTGCCGTCATGCAGATCGCCGCATCGTTCGTGCTGCTGGCGGGGGCCGGCATGCTGTTGACGACGCTGATCGCGCTGCAGCGCATTCAGACCGGCTTTGAGACGCGGCAGGTGCTCGCGGTGCACGTGCCGGTGATGTCCTCCGGCCGGACGCCGGATCAGACGCTCGCGTTCTATCAGGACATCGTGCGGCAGGTTGAGCGGCTGCCCGGCGTCGAGCGAGTGTCGCTTGGATCCTCGGTGCCCTGGCGGGATGGATGCTGCGATGGACAGTTCTCGGTCGAAGGGTACGCGAAAGCGGACGCTGAAGACGATCCGCGGGCCCAGTGGCGGACCGCGTCGCCGGGGTTTTTTGCAACGCTGGACGTGCCGATCGTGGCCGGACGCGATTTCACTGACGACGACGGGCGCAACGTCGACAACGTGGTCATCGTCAGTCAGAGCCTGGCGCAGCGGATGTTCCCGAGCGTCGAGGCCGCGCTTGACCGCGGGCTCATGTGGACCGATTCGAATTTTCTGCAGTTCGGCGGCGTCAGTGGTAAACCCCGACGCATCGTGGGCATCGCCGCAGACATCGACGACGCGAACATCGTGCCGCAGCCGGTGATGACCGTCTACAGCCCGGGAATCAGCGGGCGGCTGTTCGTGCGCACGCGAACAGAGAACCCGAATGCGCTGGTGCCGTCGATCACGCGCATCATTCGCCAGATGTCGGCGGAGCAACCGGTCGAACGGGCGGCAACCCTGGAGGACGTTCGCGCGGAGGTGCTCGCGCCCGATCGACTGAACGCGCTCGTGTTCGGCGGATTCGCGCTCGTGGCGCTGACGATCGCCATCGTCGGCGTCGCGGGCGTGCTGGCGTTTTCGGTGAGCGCACGCATGCGTGAGTTCGGCATCCGCCTCGCCGTCGGATCGGCGCCTCGCCATCTGCTGGCCCGCGTCCTCCGAGAGGGCGCGGTAATCGCCGCCGCGGGCATCATGGCCGGTGGGCTCGGCGGAATCGCGCTGGCGCGGGTCGCGAGCGCCCTGTTCGGCGGGGTTCGGATGCCGAGCGTGCTGGCGACCGCCGGAGCGGCCACGCTGCTCGTGACCGCCGCGGTGCTCGCGTCGCTGCTGCCCGCTGCCCGTGCGTCGCGTGTGGACATCCTGCAGGCGCTGCGCTCGGAGTAAGGACCCTAAGCGGCGAGCGCGCTCGGCGAGAGGCTTCTTCAAATCGGTGAAGGCCCAACGAAGGACCGTGCGGCTCACTGACAAATGCTCGTGATCTCAATGATCAGGCTCGCGGCAAGCACAGCCGTGTTCATGACCGAAAGGGGCCACTGGCCGGCGACTGCGGGGATTCATCGAATGCTCTGAGTCGCGGGGCGACGGGTCTGCCGTTTGCACGCGTGCGGCGGGACCCAGTATGACGACGCCCGCCAAGCCATCGAGCGCCGCTTACCTCCTGCAGCGCCTGCGGTTCAGTACGTGTCTGCTGGCAGCCGGGCTGGCACTCGCGATAGCGCTTGCTGCGTGCGACCTGTTCCACGCGGATTTCGATATTGCCGTCGGCAACCGGACGGCAAACACGGTGTCGGTCTTTGCGAACGGCAAAAAGATCGGAGAAGTCGGTTCGAATCTGACCACGGCCTTCACTGTAGAAGAGTCCTCGACCGGACGCACGACGATCGATTCCGTGGGAGCCCCAACCTCTCCGATACCGGTTGCTCGAGTGGCCTTCTCCGCTCGAGACATGACGACGGGCGTCTTGTCCGCTGCAGTGGCGGCCACGCTGGTCAAAGACGTCACAACCTATGTTGATGTCGCCCCGTGTGTCCTCATCGGCCTGATCGGCGGGGGACCTGCACCGCCTTGTGTCTCGGTTTCAAGCGCGCCGACCGGTTCGGAGGTGCAGGGATGCGCCTTCTCGCTTTCAGGGTCTGATCGGTCGTTTGATGCAACTGGTGGAAGCGGGAACGTGAGCGTGAACACATCGAGCGGTTGCGCGTGGACCGCGACCAGCAGCGCGAGCTGGCTCACCATCGGCAGCGGCGCCTCCGGAACTGGCACCGGCGTTGTCGCGTTCCAGGTCGCGTCTAATACCACCGGGCAGGCGCGAACCGCGTTCCTGTCCATCGGGGGCCAGACATTCACAGTCAATCAGACTGCCTGAGTTACCTCGGCAACACCAACTGGAACTCCCATGAGCCGGCGAGCATCCTGCACCATCTGGTCTTTGAGGGCACCTACGACTCGATGCAATTCCTCATCGACCGCGGCATCGACATGACCATCAAGGACTACCGCTGGAACAGCACTGCGCGGGGTTGGGCGCTCTACGGCAAGCAGGACCAGAAGCTGGCTCAGTGGCTGGAGGATGCGGAACGGCAGCGGGAACTGAGGCGATGAGCACGCAGCGTGCGTGCTATCGTGCTGCAGGCCAACCCCACGGTGTCGCGAAAATTCGTCCTCGTACTGACGCTGGCGGCCGGCCTCGTGCTGGGCCTGCTGTGGGGCCTGGTGTCCGACATGCGATCGCGGATGTACCACGTCGATCGCGCCGCGCTCTCCGGCTGGACCGTCGTGCTTGGCGCACCCGGGGACCCGTGGGTCGTCGCGCTCGCGCCGCCCGCGTCGCTGACGACGAGCCTCCTGCAACAGGTGAAGACACATGTCGATCGCCCGGTCGTCGCGCCGCCGCACGCGGCGCTCCCGCTGGTCATGCGGCAGGAGCACGACGAGGCGTTGCAGGGCGTCTACGGCCCTGCCGACATCGAGCGCATCGCGCGGCAGGCCATCGCCGCCGAATCGACCTTCGAGCCGGTCTGCATCGGGCACCGTGTCGATCCGCAGGGCGCCGCGTCGGGCGAGATCTATTTCCTCGCGGTCACGTCACCCGCGTTCAACGCGCTCCGCCTGGAGCTCCAGCCGGATTTTCCCGAACACGCCGGCATCGGCGTCTACAGCGCCGGCGCGCTCACACCGGTCCTTCCGATCGCGACGACCGGCCCGGATTTCGGGCGCTGGTGGCCGATCCGCCTCGAGCGAATCACTGACTGCCAGGCACAAGTGACAGTCGAATAGCACGATCGGAATCACCATCACGCCGCGCTCGTGGTCGCAAAATACCCGTCCGAGTCACTCGTTCGGGGCGTAGGATGGATGACGAGGGCAGAGAGCGTACGCTTCCAAAATGTCGTCACTGACGATTCTCGTCGTCGAGGACCATGCGCCGTTCCGCCGTCTCATTTGTACGGCGCTTCAGCGACGGGCGGAGTTCCGCACCATCGAAGCAGCGGATGGGGCGGAGGCCGTTCAGAAGGCCGAGGATCTGCAGCCGGATGTAGTTCTGCTCGATATCAACCTGCCGAAGCTGAATGGATTCGAAGTCGCTGCACGGATCCGCACGTTGGCCCCCGACCCACGACTGATCTTCCTGAGCCAGGAGTCTTCGCCGGATATCGTACGAGAAGCGTTTCGCCTGGGCGCCCATGCTTATGTGCAGAAGCACTGTACCGCGAGTGATCTACTGCCCGCGATCGACGCAGTACTTGGTGGGCGGCGATTCGTGAGCGGCAATATTGCGTTGAGCGACCGTACCGATGCTCACGCTCGCCACCGTCACGAGATTGTCTTCTGTTCAGACGACGCAGCTACCGTCGATGCGCTGACTCTATTTGTTGCTGCCGCCCTGATCGCCGCCGATGCAGCGCTCGTCCTGGCCACGGAGTCTCACCGGCAACGTCTTGTTCATAGATTGCGCACACAGGGCGTGGACCTTGACCTCGCCATTCAGCGAGGGACCTACCTTGCATTGGATGCCGAGGACGCACCTGAGCCGGCGCGGTTCCTCGAAGCCGTCAACGGTCTGCGTGAGGCCGCCATCAAAGCGGGGACAGCACATCCTCGCGTCGCTTTTTGCGGCGAACGCGCAGGACGCTTGTGGGCCGAAGGCAGAACCGCGGAAGCGGTTCAGCTCGAACAATTCTGTGACGAACTGGCCCCTGACGTCGACATTTTGTGCCTGTATCCGCTGCCGCGGAATACTGACGATGAGGCGCTGGAGCGCATCTGCGAGGAGCACACCGCTGTTTCCTCCAGGTAACAGCTGGAATGTATCGAGATGAGACCTACGGACGCCCGTCCTCGGCTCACGCGCGAGCAGATCGACACCACCGACCTCAATCAAGCGGAGGAGACCCGGTTGCGGTATGCGGCGATCGTGGAGTCTTCGCATGTCAAGCACAGCGCGTCACGACACGCGCACGTGTCGATCAACGGTGAAGTCGACAACATCGCCATTCACTCGCAGGTGGGGCGCGGCACGACGATTCACGCAGTCGTTCCTCTGGTCACGCAGGGATCCGACAGGCCCAGGCCGTAGAATCAGCCTCGTCCCATGACCCTCTCTCCAGGTGCCCGCGTCGGCCCGTACGAGATCCTTGCCCGCATCGGCGAGGGTGGGATGGGCGTGGTCTACCGCGCCCGAGATCCCCGTCTCGATCGTCAGGTCGCGATCAAGCTGCTGCCGGCGGCGATGGCGGCGGACCCGCACGCGCGCGAACGCCTCCGCCGCGAGGCGATGGCCGTCGCCGCGCTCGATCACCCGTACATCTGCAAGATTTTCGAGATCGGCGAAGACGGCGACGCCCTGTTCCTGGTGATGGAGTACATCGCTGGCACGACGCTGCACGAGCGCTTGCTCAACGGCCGAATGCCGCTCCCCGAGATGTTTCGCGTGGCCGGCGAGATTGCCGAAGCGCTGCAGGACGCGCACGCCCGCGGGTTCGTGCATCGGGACTTGAAGCCCGCGAACATCATGCTCACCGAGCAGGGCCACGTGAAAGTGATGGACTTCGGCCTCGCCAAGCGGATCGAGGAGCCACCGTCGCCCGATATGGAAACTCGCGGCGGTCAGCTGACCGCCCACGGGGTCATCGTCGGCACCCCCGATTACATGTCGCCCGAGCAGGTCAAGGGCCTGCCCCTCGACACGCGATCCGATCTGTTTTCGTTCGGCGTGATGCTGGTCGAGATGGCCACCGGACGTCATCCGTTCCGGCAGCGATCGACGATGGAGACGTTTTCCGCTGTCCTCCGTGAGCCGCCGGTTCTCACGAGCGACGTTCCGCCGCGGTTGACGCCGGTGCTGCAGCGCCTGCTGGCCAAGGAGGTTGGGGATCGCTATCAATCGATGGCGGATGTGCGCGCCGATCTCGCGCAGGCGGCCGCCGCCCCAGACTCGGTTGCGGCGCCGCCGCCTGGCACCGACAAAAAGATGTTCTCGATGCGGCCGGCTGCCTTCGCGCTGGGCGGGGCAGTCGTCGTCGGGCTGCTGCTGATCGCGCGTGCGGCCCTGTGGCCGGCGGGGCCGCCGGCGGCGAGCGCACCCGGTGTCATCCGATCGATTGCCGTCCTCCCGCTCGACAACTACTCCGGTGATCCGAGCCAGGACTTTTTCGCCGAGGGCATGACGGACGAGCTCACGACAGAGCTGGCCACGATCAGCCAGCTCCGCGTGATTTCGCGCGGTTCGGCCATGCAGTTCAAAGGCGACCATCGGCCGCCGACGCCGGACATCGGCAAAGCCCTCAACGTCGACGCGATCGTGGAGGGATCGGTGATGCGTTCGGGCGACAAGGTTCGGATCACGGCCCAGTTGATTGACGCTCGTGCCGACAAGCACCTGTGGGCCCGGAGCTTCGAGCGCAGCTCGCGCGACGTGCTGGCGCTGCAGGGCGAACTGGCGACCGCGATCGCGGGCGAGATCAACGTGCAGCTGACGCCGACGGAGAAGTCCCGGCTGACCAGCATCCGCACGGTGGACCCCGAAGCGCACGACGCGTATCTCAAAGGCCGCTATTTCTTCAACCGTCCCAGCGATGACAACCTGAAGAAGGCGATCGCGCAGTTCGAGGAAGCGGTCAGGTTGAATCCGACGTTCGCGCCGGCGTTCTCGGGTCTCTCCGATGCCTACCTCTGGGCTGGCTACAACGAAGGGTTTCTGACCGCTTCGGAAGCGAGGCCCAAGGCCAGGAGCGCGGCCGAGAAAGCGATTCAACTCGACGACAACTCGGCCGAAGCGCACGCGTCGCTCGCCACCTTCAAACTGTTCTACGAATTCGACTGGGCCGGCATGGAGCGCGAATTCCGGCGATCGTTCGCGCTCAACCCGAACTATGCCTTTGCTCACGATCAGTTCGGGTTGGGACTCGCCTTTCAGGGGCGGTTCGACGAGGCCCTTGCCGAGGGAAAGCGCGCGGCCGAACTGGATCCGTTGTCTCCGCAAATCCCGCTCGACAATTCGATCGCGCTCATGTTCCAGGGCAACTACGAGGCCGCGAAGCAACAGGCGAAGCGGGCGGAGGAGCTCGATCCGACGTTTTTCTTCCCGCAATTCGAGTACGGGTGGCTGGCCATCGAAGCTCGAAATTTCGCCGATGCGATCGCGCCGATAAAGAAAGCGAAGGGATTGGGCGCGCCGGCGTTCGTGACCGCGTGGCTCGCCTATGCGTATGCCGCCTCCGGCGATCGCGCGCACGCGATGTCGGAGATCGAAGACCTGAAGAAGATGTCGCTGCACGGTGAGGTCACGCCATTCAACCTCGCGGTTGTCGAACTGGGGTTCGGCAATCACCGGCGCGCGATTGATTACCTCGAACGTGCATACGCGTCCGACTCGCAGTGGATGGGATGGCTGAACAAGGATCGAATGTTCGATCCGCTCAGGGCCGAGCCGCGCTTCGTGGCGCTGATGAAGAAGCTGAAATTCGCTCAGTAGGTCTCACGCGCCCGGCGCTATTTCGTTTCGGGCATCACCGTCACTTTCACGTAGCTTCGCGTATCGAGGTAGGTCTGCGCCGCCTGCCGGATCGCCTCGGCGGTCAGCGACGCGATCCGCTCCGGCACTTTCTCCACGGCGGCGTGTTCCGCGTCGCCATCCGCGTACGCCCGCGCGATCTGCCCGAGCACATACCGGTTGTCCTGGCTGTTCTGCTCGTATTCCCGCTGCAGCCCGTCGCGGATCGCAGCCAGCTGGCGTGGCGAAATCGACGTGTTCCTGACGAAGGCGATCTCGTCGAAGACGCGCTGTACGAGGGCCGCCGTGCGTGCGGGGTCGCACGTCCACTCGATCCGCAGGCTGTAGGTCGGACGCGGGAACTTGTCCGCGTCCGGGTTGACGGTGATGCTGTAGGTGCCTCCGAGCTCCTGCCGAATCGTGTCGGTCAGCCGAGACTGCAGCAGGAGCGTTGCCGTGCGAAAAGCCAGCTGGTGGGGCTCGTCGTACTCGAACGGCCCGGAGAGGACGATCGCCACCTGGCTCTTCGGCGCGATGCCTTTCTGAATCGTCGTGTCGACGATTTCGGTCGGCGGGACGATGCCGACGTCGCGCCAGGTCTCGTTGGCGTGTGTCGCGGGGAGGCTGGCCAGCCAGGTCTCGACGAGCGGCTTGATGGCGTCAACCGTGAAGCTGCCTGCGAAGACGAACGTGAAGTTGCTCGCGTCGGCAAAGCGCGCCTTGTAGAACGCCATCGATTTGGCGAGATCCCACAGATCCACCGTCGCCGGCGTCTCCGGCCGGCGGCGCGGGTGGTTCCGGCTGACAGCGGCGTCAATCGTCTGGTTGAACACGACGTCGGGGCTGGCCATCCGGTTCGCGAGCAGCGCGCGCGCCTGCGCCTGCATCGCGGCAAAGGCGACCGGATCCGCTCTCGGCTGCGTGAAGCGCAGGTACAGCAGCTGGAACAACGTCTCGAGATCCTGCGGCGTGCTCCCGCCGCCCATGCCTTCCTCGATCTCGCCGACGAACGGCCTGACCACGACCGCTTTGCCGGCGAGAATCTTGTCCAGCATCACGGCGCTGAATCGTCCAGCCCCTCCCGCGGCGACGACATCGTCCGCGGCGCGGGCGGCAATGAAATCCGCGTCGCTCGCGAGCGAGGTTCCGCCGGGTGCGGCGGCGCGAAACAGGATTTGATCCTCCTTCAGGGTCGTCGGCTTCAGCACGACGGTGGCGCCGTTCGACAGCGTCCACTCGGTGATGCCGCCGTCGCGAGCGGTCGTCTTCACGATCGTACCGGGCGAAGGCGGCGCATCGACCAGCGCCTCACCCGAGGCGGCGTCGACGTACGGATCGAGCCGCTTCGCGATGGCCGCCTTGACGACGTTCGCGAGCTGCGATTGGTCCGGCAGCGCGATACCCGCGGCTTCCGGCGCCGTCACCACGACGAGGCGATTCTGATCGGGAAACCAGTCCCTGGTGAGCGCGTTGATCTCGTTCAGCGTGATGCCGGGGATGAACCGGCGATGGAACGCGAGCTCCTGCCAGATCGTGGGCAGTGCTTCGGACTGCAGAAAATTCCTCGTGTACTCGTCAGCGCGACTGTCGGACTCGCGATCCGGGCTCTCCGTCACCGCCCGCTCGTACTGGTTCATCCTCGCCCGTTTCGCGCGGGCGAGCTCGGTGGCGGTGAAGCCGAAGCGCGCGAGGCGCTGCAGCTCGGTGATGAGCGCGTCGAGGCCGCGCGCGACGCCGTCGTTGGCGACCAGCGCCTGGAGGATCGCTTCGTCCCTCGTTCGCGGCGCCGGGAACAGCCGGCGGCCGGCCGCCGCCCGGAGAAACGGCGGATTCGCGCTCTGGGTGAGCTCGTCGAGCCTCGCGCCGAACATGTCGGCGAACAACTGATCGCGCATCAGGTCGCGATACCCGCCGACCGAGCCCTGGTTGCGGGCCGGCCGCAGATCGGTCAGCTGGACGGTCGTGACGGTCGTCTCCTTGTCGCTGACGACCGCGTAGCGTGTGCCGGGACGGTCGGGGACGTCGAACACCGGCCGCGGCCGCTTGGGCGCCGGCGACGACAGCGAGGAGAAATGCGCCTTGATCATCGCCGCGACCGCATCGCGATCGATGTCGCCGACGACGATGACGGCCATCAGATCGGGGCGGTACCAGTCGCGGTAGAAGCGGGTGAGCGGCTCGCGCTGCACCGTTTCGATGATTGCGGGATCGCCGATCGGCGACCGATCCGCGTAGCGCGATCCTTCGAGCTGGACGCGCCGGATCTTGTCCTGCATGCGCTCGCCCGCTCCGAGGTGCATCCGCCACTCGGACAGCACGATGCCGCGCTCCGACTCGATGCCGGTCCGATCGAACGTGGCGCCCTGGGCCCAGTCCTCGAGGACGAGCAGCGCGCGGTCGAGCACTCCGGGCACGTCGGTCGGCACGCGCAGCGTGTACTGCGTATCGTCGTAGCTCGTCGCGGCATTGGCGTCGGCCCCGAGGCTCAAGCCGAGCGACGACAGGAAATCCGACAGGCTGCGCCCCGGAAAGTGGCGCGTGCCTTCGAACTGCAGGTGCTCGACGAAGTGCGCCACGCCCTTCTGGTCGTCGTCTTCGAGGACCGAACCGGCCTTCACGACGAGGCGCAGCTCCGCGCGGCGCGCGGGTTTCGGGTTCGCGCGCAGGTAATAGCGCAAGCCGTTGGGCAGCGTGCCGACCATCACCTCCGGATCCACCGGCATTTGCTGCGACAGGCTGTAGCCGAGTACGGAGGCCGCGGAGCTGTCGCGGCCGGCGGGCGCGTTTTGCGCCGACAGGCCGGTACTTGCGGCGAGGAGGGCGGCGACGAGAGCGACGGCGCGAAGGCGCGGCAGGATCATGTCAGGCCCAATGGTATCGGACTGAGCGTGTCTCGGCTATGTGTGTGCACGCGGACGGGCGTGTCTCCTTCAGACAAACGCCGCGGCGATGTCGACCATGAGAATCTTGATGATGGTCATGCCGGGAAAGATCACGGCGAACGCGATGTCCGGCCGGTCGGTCGGCGCCAGCTTGTTCGCGTAGGCCAGAATCGCCGGATTGCCGCACGCGCCGGCGAGGACACCAACCGCTTCGTCGAATGGCAAGCGAAAGACGAACAAACCCAGAACGAGAATCGGCACGACCGACGTCATCATGACGATCGCACCAAAGCCCAGCATCACGAAGCCGGTTTCCGTGACCGCCGCGGCGAACTTGGGTCCCGACGACATGCCCACCTGCGCGAGAAACAACGTGAGCCCGAGGTTGCGAAGGACGAGGTTGGCGGACAGCGGAATCGTCCAGTTCAGTCCACCGGTACGGCGCAGATTCCCCAACACGAGCGCGACGATCAACACGCCTGACAGTCCCAGCGCGATCCTGCCGATGCCGGGCACCGGGATGCTGACGGCGCCAACCAGAAAGCCGAGCGCCATTCCCAGGCCGATGGAGATGTAGCTGAACTCGGCGGTACCCTTGATCGAATCGCCGAAAAATTTTCGAATTGCCGCGAAATCGGCGCGATCGGCCAGCACGCCGACGCGGTCGCCGAACTCGAGCACGAGGTCCTGCCGCGGCTGGAGATCCGCATCGCCGCGGCGCACCTGGATCACGATGGACGCCTTCTCGCCCGGCAGCTGGAGATCGCAGAGCATTCGACCCACGATGGCCGGCCGGGACGCGAATGCGCGCACGTAGTCGAGATCGCGCCGATCCTGGATCAGCCGGCCTGGCACCGCCTCTCCCAGCGTTATCTGCACCTGATCGAGAACCGCTTTGGTCGAACCGACCACGAGCAGCACGTCGTGCTCGGCGATGACGCTGTCCGGAACGGCGGGCTCGTTCCGGTCGCCACGCCGCACCGCCACGATCTGAACTCCTGCAGGCAGCGCGGTCATGAGATCGCCCAGCGTCCGGCCGAAGAAATCCGGCTGCCTCAGCTCGATTTCGAGCAGCTCCATGGCGGAACCAGCCGACGCGGCGAGCCGCGGCCGTACAAGAGCGAACGCGACGTACATGAACAGGATGGGGCCGGCAATGCCGAAGGGGTACGCGACCGAGTAGCCCACTGCAGGATCGTCGCGCCCCAGCGCCGCGATCGCGGCCTGAAGGGACGGCGTGCTGGTCCCCGCGCCCGCAAACAGGCCCATGGAGTATTCCGGTTTGAGGCCCATCCTGGCGAACACCAGACATGTGACGCCAGACAGGATCACGCCGGCGAAGGCGATCAGATTCGCCAGCATTCCGCTGGCGCTCTTCAACCCGAGGAAGAACTGCCTGCCGTAATACACGCCGACGGCATAGAGAAAGAGCGCCAGGCCCAGGGTTCCGATCATCGGCGCCGGGACCGCTTTCGGCACGAACCATCCCACGGCGAGCGCGACGAACAGGACCGCGCCGACGCCGAGCGAGAATCCGCTGACGCTGACCTCTCCGATGAGATAGCCGATGGCGATCGTGAGAAAGAGCGTCAGCAGCGGCTGTTGCTCGAGGAACGTTGTGATGATCTCCATGCGCCCCGCGAATCAGTAGACGACGATCCCGCGGCTGCGAAACTGGCTGCGCACCCGCTCCGTCAGCTCGGCATCCGGTGGCTCAGTGTTTTCCAGCTGGTAGCCGAGACCGAGCTTGTGCCACTTGTCGCGGCCCATCTGGTGGAAGCGCAGGATCTCGACGCGTTCGAGCGATGTCAGCCCGGCGCAGATGTCGGCCACCTTTTCAACGTTGTCGTACGAGTCGGTCAGGCCCGGCACGAGGACGAACCGTACCCAGAGCGGGCGGCCCAGATCGGACAGGCGGCGCGCATAGTCGACGGTGGGCGCGAGCGGATGGCCGGTGGCTTTCTCGTAGACAGCGGGATCGCCGGACTTGATGTCGAGCACGTTGAGGTCGATCTCCATCAAGTCGGTATCTGTCAGGCGGTCGCCGAGGCGTCCCGACGTGTCGAGGCAGGTATGCAGCCCGAGCTGCTTGCAGCGCCGGAAAATCTGCAGCATGAACTCGCGCTGCACCACGGGCTCGCCGCCGGAGAGCGTGACGCCGCCCTTGCTGATCTTGAGTACCTGCGCGTACTTCGAGATCTGCCGCATCGCGCGGGCAACCGTCACCGGATGGCCGTTGTGCTTGTGCCAGGTATCGGGGTTGTGGCAGTACTGGCAGCGCAACAAACAGCCGGTCAGAAACCCCACGAAGCGGATCCCCGGGCCGTCGACCGTGCTGCCCACCTCCCAGGAGTGCACGTAACCGACGATGTCGTCGCCTTCTGCCACCTCCTCGACATCGCCAGGCTGCACGTCGAAGTAGTCGCGCTCCTGATCCGGCGCCTCCCGCGCGACGTAAAAGTTGTAGCGGCTTCCAACCAGCGACGAGCTCATGTCGGCAACCCTACATGGACGCGTGGAACGTTCGCTGGATCACGTCGAGCTGCTGTTCCCGTGTCAGCTTGACGAAGTTGACCGCGTAACCCGACACGCGGACGGTGAGTTGCGGATACTTCTCCGGGTTCTTCATCGCGTCCTGCAGCGTCTCGCGATTCAGCACGTTGACGTTGACGTGGAAGCCTCCCGTCGAAAAATAGGCGTCCAGCGCGCCGGTCCCGCGCGCAATGCGATCGGCCTCGCTGCCGAGCGCCGACGGCACGACCGACAGCGTCAGCGAGATGCCGTCCTCGGCATCGTCGTACGGAATCTTGGCCACCGACATCAGCGCCGCCAGGGCGCCGTGCGTGTCGCGGCCGTTCGACGGGTTCGCGCCCGGCGCGAACGACTCGCCCTTCTGGCGTCCGTCCGGCGTGCTTCCCGTCGCCTTGCCGTAGACGACGTTCGAGGTGATGGTGAGCACCGACTGCGTATGCACCGCGTCGCGATAGCTTGGATAGCGCCGGATCTTGCTCATCATCGTGGACACGAGCATCTTCGCGAGGTCGTCCGCCCGGTCGTCGTTGTTGCCGAAGCAGGGAAACGACCCCTCGGTCACGAAGTCGACCATGATGCCGCGCTCGTCGCGCACCGGCCTGACCTTCGCGTACTTGATCGCGGACAGACTGTCGGCGGCGTGCGAGAGACCAGCGATGCCGCACGCCAGCGTGCGCAGCACGTCGCGGTCGTGCAGCGCCATCTCGATCGCTTCGTAGCAGTACTTGTCGTGCATGTAGTGGATGATGTTGAGCGCGTTGACGTAGGTTTTCGCCAGCCAGTCCATCATCGGGTCGAGCCGGGCCATCACCTCGTCGTAGTCGAGCACGTCTGCGGTGATCGGCGCGAGCGTCGGTCCGACCTGATCGCCGCTCAGTTCGTCGCGACCGCCGTTCAGGGCGTAGAGCAGCGTCTTCGCGAGATTCACGCGCGCTCCGAAGAACTGCATCTGCTTGCCGACGCGCATCGCCGACACGCAGCAGGCAATGGCGCAGTCGTCACCCCATTTGGGCCGCATCAGGTCGTCGGACTCGTACTGGATCGCGCTGGTGTCGATCGAGGTCTTGATCGCGAACCGCTTGAACCCGTCGGGCAGCCGCGGCGACCAGAAGACGGTGAGGTTGGGCTCCGGCGCGGGCCCGAGATTGCTGAGCGTGTGCAGCATGCGGAACGAGGTCTTCGTCACGAGCGTCCGGCCGTCTTCGCCCATGCCACCGACGGACTCGGTGACCCAGACCGGATCGCCCGAGAAGAGCTCGTCGTATTCAGGCGCGCGCAGAAAACGCACGATGCGCCACTTGATCACCAGGTCGTCGATGATCTCCTGGGCCTGCGATTCGGTCAGCGTGCCTTCGCGCAGATCCCGCTCGATGTAGATGTCCCAGAACGTCGAGAGGCGGCCCGCCGACATCGCTGCGCCGTTCTGCTGCTTGACCGCCGCGAGGTAGCCGAAGTAGGTCCACTGCACCGCTTCACGAGCGTTCCGGGCGGGGACAGAGATGTCGCAACCGTAGTTGGCGGCCATCTGCTGCAGCTCCTCGCAGCGACCGGATCTGCTCGGCGAGCTCCTCGCGCAACCGGATGACGTCCTCGCTCGCGTGCCGATCGTCGAGCTCGCTCTTTTCGCGTTTCTTGTCGGCGATCAGGAAATCCACGCCGTAGAGCGCCACCCGGCGGTAGTCGCCGATGATCCGGCCGCGGCCATAGGCATCCGGCAGGCCGGTCACGACGTGAGAGCGGCGCGCCTTCCTGATTTCCGGCGTATAGGCATCGAAGACGCCATCGTTGTGCGTCTTGCGGTACTTGGTGAAGATCTCCCCGAGACGCGGGTCCGGCGTGTAGCCGTACGCCTTGAGACTGGCTTCGACCACCCGCCAGCCTCCGAACGGCATGATCGCGCGCTTGAGCGGCGCATCGGTCTGCAGGCCGACGATGATCTCGTGCTCCTTGTCGATGTACCCGGGCGCGTGCGCGAGGATGCCGGACGGCACCTGCGATACGTCGAGGACGCCTTTTTCGCGCTCCTGCGCGAGCAGCGGAAGCAGCTTCTGCCAGAGATTCCGCGTGCGGCTCGTCGGGCCTTGCAGGAACGCGCTGTCTCCTTCGTACGGGGTGTAGTTGCGCTGAATGAAGTCGCGAACGTTCACGCCGCTCTGCCACATGCCCGGCGTGAACCCGCGCCACGCGATCTGCGACTGCTTCGTCTCGTGATCTAGAGCGATCGGCATCTCTGCCTCCGGTCGGTTTCGTGGGCGAGTGTCACTGACGCGCATGCGCCCGGCTCGCGACGAGGCGCTGCGTGTGGCGGGCGATCATCAGTTCCTCGTTGGTCGGCAGGATCCAGGCCGACACGCGGCTGTCCTTCTCGCTGATGCGCGGTCCGCCCGCCAGATTGGCGGCGGCGTCGAGCGTCACGCCGAGCCAGGCGGCATCGCGGCACACGCGCTCTCGAATCTGCGGCGCTGTTTTCGCCGATGCCGGCGGTGAAGACCAGCGCGTCCAGACCTCCCAGCGCGGCCGCCAGCGAACCCAGCTCGCGCTGGATGCGATAGACGTAGAGATCGACGGCCAGCTTCGCCCGGGGATCGTTCGAGTCGAGGAGTTTCCGCATGTCGCTCGACACGCCGGATACGCCCAACAAGCCCGACTGCGTGTAGAGCAGCTTCTCGATCGCGCGCGCGTCCATCCCGCGCTCGATCCATCAGGTACAGCAGCACGCCGGGATCGAGCGCGCCGGAGCGTGTGCCCATCGCCAGACCGTCGAGCGCGGTGAACCCCATCGTGCTCGCGATGCTTCTCCCGGCCTCGCATCGCGCACATGCTCGAGCCATTGCCCAGATGGCACACGACGGTCCTGCCCGCAGCCGCACGCTCGTCGTGCTCCGCCAGGACCGAGGCGATGTACTCGTAGGAGAGTCCGTGGAATCCGTAGCGGCGCACGCCCGCGTCGTGCAGTTCGGCCGGTATGGCGAAGCGCTGGGCGACATCCGGATTGGTGGAATGGAACGCCGTATCGAAACACGCCACCTGCGGCAGATCGGGGCGCCGTGCGAGCAGCGTTCGGATCGGCGCCAGGTTGTGCGGCTGGTGCAGCGGCGCCAGCGGAACGAGCTTGCTCCAGCGAGGCCAGCACAGCGCGGTCCAGCGCAACCGGCCGCGCATAGTCCGGCCCGCCGTGTACGACCCGATGTCCCACGGCCTCGAGCTCGAACTCTTTCGCGTACCCGCGGACGAACTCCGCGAGATGCTCCACGGCTCCGTCGTGACCGAGCGCGACGCCGTCGCCCCAGAACTTTTCCGCAACCGTGCGCTGCGACGTGCGCGCGATGAAATGCGGCGACGTGTGGATCGCTTCGATCTGTCCACGGACCTGCGGCTCCAGCGTCGTTCCCCTGTTCGGCAAAGAGCAGGAACTTCAGGCTCGACGAGCCGGCGTTGAGGACGAGAATGGCCTTGCGCTTCACGAGACAGCCTTTTCGAGCTGCTCGAGCCTCGAGTGCGCCATGAGCACGGCGACCGCGCAGGACGCGCGCCGCGCAATCAACGAGTCGGCCCGGCTGGTGAGGATGATCGGCACCCGTGCGCCGACCACGATTCCCGCCGCGTCCGCGCCCGCCAGGTACGTGAGACTCTTGGCGAGCATGTTGCCGGCTTCGAGATCGGGCACGACGAGGATGTCGGCCGCTCCGGCCACCGGCGAATGGATGCGTTTGATCCGTGCCGCCGCGAGGTCGATCGCGTTGTCGAGCGCGAGCGGGCCGTCGAGGATGCCGCCCGTGATCTGCCCACGGTCGGCCATCTTGCACAGCGCCGCGGCTTCGATCGTCGACGGCACGTCGGGATTGACGGTCTCCATCGCCGAGAGGATCGCCACCTTCGGCGATGCCCGGCCCAACGTATGCGCGAGATCGATCGCGTTCTGGACGATGTGCACCTTGTCGGACAGCGTCGGGGCGATGTTCACGGCCGCATCGGTGATGATCAGTGCCTGCTCCAGCGCCGGCACGTCCATCACGAAGCAGTGGCTGATGCGCCGGTTGGTGCGCAGCCCTGTTTCCCGCTTGACGACCGCGCCCATCAACTCGTCGGTGTGGAGGCTGCCCTTCATCAGCGCCTCGGCCTTGCCTTCGCGCACCAGGCGGACGGCTGCGGCGGCCGACGCCTCGCTGTGTGGCGCGTCCACAATCGAGCAGCCGGCCAGATCCAGCCCGCAGTCGGCCGCGACGGCCTTGATTCTTTGCGCGGGGCCGACCAGCACGGGAACGATCAGACCTTCCTGCGCCGCCTCGAGCGTCCCGCGCAACGAGCTCTCATCGCAGGGGTGCGCGACCGCACACCGTACCGGTTGGAGGGCCTTGCACCGCGCGATCAAGCGCTGATACTTCTCGTGCTTGTGTTCCATGGGTCTGCGGGATCCTCGATTCCCGTTGCCTGGCGGCCGTCGTGAGTGCAGCACGTCAGTGCACGTCGGCTGCCAGCGCTTCGCCGTGAGGCGTCGGAGGGCAAGTCGCTGCGTGAACGCCGCTTGGGTTGTCAGCCGCACCCGGAACGCACGTGCGTCACGGGACGCTCGTCCGAAATGTCGTGGAGTCTCCGGTATTCCGGGTGGGCCTGCGCTCGGTGATGCCGGCAAAACCTTCTTGCTATTCGGCTGAGCTTGGGTAGACTCGCACGACACACCGCCGTTTCCGGAACTTTTCAAGACATCTTTTTTGGCTGGGACACCCCTCCATCGGCCGGATGAGGGGTATGGGAGCGGAGCGTCATGACCACAGCGGGCGGAAGCGACGAGGACATCGGACGGTCGGCGATCCGCAAAGCGTCGTGGCGGCTCCTGCCGCTGATTGGGCTCGGGTACGGCATCGCGTACATGGACCGCGTCAATATCAGCTTCGCGTCGCTGCAGATGAACGAGGACCTGCATTTCAGCGCCACGGTCTACGGGCTGGGCGGTGGGCTGTTCTTTCTGAGTTACGCCCTGCTCGAAGTGCCGTCGAACCTGCTGCTGGTCCGGTTCGGCGCGCGGCGCTGGATCGCGCGGATCATGCTGACGTGGGGCGTGCTGTCGGCGGCGATGATGCTGGTCACGACGCCGATGCAGTTCTACGTCATGCGGTTTCTGCTCGGTGCGGCAGAAGCCGGCTTCTTCCCGGGCGTCGTGTTCTACCTGATGCAGTGGTTCCCCACGGAGCATCGCGGCCGCGCCGTCAGCCGCTTCTACGTGGCTCTCCCCCTCAGTTCAGTAGTGATGGGCGCTGTCGCCGGATCGCTGCTGAAGCTCCATGGCCAACTCGGCCTGGCCGGCTGGCAATGGCTTTTCCTGCTGGAGGGCATTCCTGCCATCCTTCTGAGCGCAGTCGTTCTTCGTGCTCTTCCCAACGGCCCGGCGGACGCACCGTGGTTGACTGACGCCGAGCGCTCCTGGATCCACGAGCGCTTGGCGGCGGAAAGGGCGGCGCTCGGTCCGGCCGATCACAATCTGGCGCGCGCGCTGCTCGATCCTCGTGTGCTTCAACTCGGAATCTGCAATCTGTTCATTCTTGGCTCGGCCTACGCCTTCATCTTCTCAGCTCCCGCTGTGCTCCAGAACGCGACGCAGTGGACCGCGTCAACAGTCGGCTTCGTCGTCTCGGCGGCCGGTGTGCTTGGTGCGCTGGGCATGGTGCTCAACGGCTGGGACTCGGACCGACGCCGTGAGCGGCACCTCCATACCGCGATCCCGCTGGCGCTGATGGCGGGCACGTGCCTCGCAATGGGCGTGTCGATTCGGCCCTGGATGATCATCACGGCGTATGTCGTCTGGGTGATCAACCAGAACGCGGTCCAGGCGACGTTCTGGCTGATCCCAAGCGATGTCCTGCACGGGCGATCGGCGGCGGTCGGCGTGGCGGCGATCGGTTCGATCGGGATGATCGGCTCGTTCATCGGCCCCTATGCGTGGGGCGTCGCCAGAGATTTCACGGGCAGCTATCAAGCCGGCCTGCTGTGGCTCGTCGTTCCGAACCTTGCGGCCGCGACGATCGTGCTCGTCGTGCGGCACACCGGGCGCTCCATTCGCGCCGTCAGGCCCGCCGTTGCGACCACGTCGTAGTGCAGCCGCCCGCGCCAGGTTCGACCGCGTTACGGACAGGTCAGTAGCGAAGCTCCGCCTCAAACCGCCCAGTGAACGAGGAGAGGCGGGCGAGCGGATCTTCGCTACTAGATGCGCGGCCGCCCGCGGCGGCCGCGCCTAAGACAGCTCCTAACGCTACTCCTAACGCGCGTCCCGACAGAAACTTGTCTCATTTGTCATGATTTCGGCGTTAGGAGATGTCTAGCAACTGCGTACATCCGCTTCGCGGGCGTTGCAAAACTTTCAATATTGCTTTCCGCCGGCGACGATGTGATCGTCGTCGTCGATGGGCACGAGCGACGATCGCCGTGACGGCCTGCGGTGAGCGTGTCGAACCAGGCGCTGCCGCGGCTGCGCAGGCATTTCGGCCATTCCGGATTCCGGCAGGGACAGGAAGAAATCGTCGCGGCGGTACTTGGCGGCCGCGACGTGCTGGCGGTGATGCCGACGGGATCGGGCAAATCGCTCGGCTACCAGCTGCCGGCGGTCATGCTGCCCGGCGTCACGCTGGTGGTGTCGCCGCTGATCTCGCTGATGAAGGATCAGGTCGACGAGCTGAATCGACGAGGCATCCGTTCGGGTGCGCTGCATTCGATGTTGTCGGCGGACGCCCGCGGCGACGTTCTGGCCTCGGCGCGCGGTGGAATGCTGCGCCTGCTGTATGTCGCGCCCGAGCGGTTCGCGTCGCATCAATTCCTGCAGCTGCTCGGCACGCTCGACGTCGCGCGGTTCATCGTCGACGAAGCGCACTGCGTCTCGCAGTGGGGTCACGACTTCCGGCCCGACTACCGGCGCCTGGCCACGGCCGCTGCGGCGTGCCGGCGCAGCGATGGCGGCGCGGGCCGCCCGCCGATCGCGGCGTTCACGGCGACGGCGACACCTGAGGTGCGCGACGACATCACGGCGCTGCTCGGGTTGAACGATCCGCAGGTGCTGGTCGCGGGTTTCGATCGGCCGAACATTTTCCTGCGCGTCGAGCGCATCGACGATAGCGACGAGAAGGACGAACTGCTGCCGCACCTCGTGCGCGGGCGGCGCGCGCTCGTCTACGCCGCGACGCGCAAGAGCGCCGAGGCGGCGGCCGCGTGTCTCGATCGGGCCGGGGTGCAGGCGGCGGCGTACCACGCGGGTCTGAAGGACGATCAGCGCACGCGGGTTCAGGATGCGTTCGCCCGCGGATCGCTGCCGGTGGTGTGCGCGACCAATGCGTTCGGGATGGGCATCGATCGTCCCGACGTCGAGAGCGTGGTCCATTACGCGATTCCCGGATCCGTGGAGGCTTATTACCAGGAGATCGGCCGGGCGGGCCGCGATGGGCGTCCGGCGACCGCAACGCTGCTCTGGGATTACGCGGACGTCGCGACGCGGCAGTTTCTGATCGACAGCCCGCGCCGGGACAAGACCGGGCACAACAGCGCGTCGAGTGAGGCGGAGATCGCTCGGCGGAAGGCGCTCGAGCATCGAAAGCTGCAGCGCATGATCGAGTACGCGGACACGAGCGCGTGCCTGCGCGCGACGATCCTCCGGTACTTCGGGGACGCTGCCGCCCACGATCCGTGTCCGTCGTGCGGCAATTGCCGGCCCGATGCGATCGAAGCCTACGAGCGCGATCTCGTGCGGAAGATTCTCGCCGGCATCGCCCGCAGCGGCGAACGGTACGGGCGGCACCGCATCATCACCATGCTGCTGGGCAGCGCCGGCGAGCTGCCGCCGGCGCTGGCGACGCTCTCGACGTTCGGTGTGCTCCGACACGAAACGGCCGACACGCTGCGCGACTGGATTCGCGCGGCCGTGTCCGCGAGCCTGATCGCCGTCTCGAACGATCAGTACCGGACGTTGAGCCTCACCGAGCAGGGCCGCGCGTTCCTGCATGGCCGTTCGCAGGACGCGGCGATTCGTCGTCCGGCCAGACTCCCGCGCTGGTCGCGCGACAGAGCGGTTTCATCGGTGTGGCGGTTATCGCAGCCCTGAAGGGCTGCGCCACTTCAGAAAAGACCGACGCGCTCGCCTCGGATGTAGTATTTGGCCGATGACGATGAGAGTCGCCAGCACGCAGGCGCAGGCGATTTCCGCTGAGCGTGCAGCAGGTTTTGCCAGATCCGGCATGTGGCTCGACTACGGCGCAGGCCTGTGCCAACCTGATGTCTTCGACACCGCGCTCGGCGCCCACATCCGGGAACTCACCAACGTCAAAATCCGCCATTGTTTGACGATGCGCCCTCGCGCCGTGTTTGAAGCCGATCCCGAAGGCCGTCATGTCTATTCGGTCAGCCTGCATTACTCGGGCTACGACCGAAGAATGCACGATTGCGGACGCTGCAATTACCTCCCGGTCAATCTTGGTGAAATCCCGGATTACTACCGGCGCTTCATCGACCCTGTCGACATCGTCATCCTCAAAACCTGCCCGATCGATGAAGACGGCTATTTCAATCTGAGCGCGGCGAACCTCTGGCATCGCGCCATCGTCGAGCGCGCCAGGATGGTCATCGTCGAGACGAACCGCGGGCTGCCCTATGTCTATGGCGAACAGACGGGCGTGCACGTCAGCGAGGTCGACTACGTGATCGAGGGCGACGACGCCCCGGCGCCCCAACTGCCGAATCCGCCACCGAACGAGATCGATGCAGCGGTGGGACGGCTGATCGCGGCGGAAATAAGCGACGGCGACTGCCTGCAAATCGGCATCGGCGGCATGCCCAATGCCGTCTGTGCGGTGCTGCTCGAAAGCGGCGTGCGCGATCTGGGGGTGCACACGGAGATGATGACCGACGGCCTAGCCGACCTCTACAAGGCCGGACGCATCACGGGCGCCAGAAAAACGGTGAAACCGGAAAAGATCATCTACACGTTCGCGCTCGGCTCGCGCGATCTGTACGCGACGCTCGACCGCAATCGCGACATGCAGTGCTGCCCTGTCGACTACACGAACGCCCCCCATGTCATCACGCAGAACGATCGCATGATCTCGATCAACAACACGACGCAGGTCGACTTGCAGGGACAGGCGGCCTCCGAGTCCGACGGTCATCGCCATCTCAGCGGCACCGGCGGGCAATTGCAGTTCGTGCGCGGCGCTTACGCCTCGAAAGGCGGCAAATCGTTCATCTGCCTCTCGTCGACCTACGACAAGCGCGGTGAGCGCCGCAGCCGGATCGTGCTGAACCTGACGCAAGGCAACGTCGTGACCACGCCTCGCTCCGACGTCATGTTCATCGTCACCGAGTACGGTATGGTCAATTTGAAGGGGAAGTCCGTCGCCGAACGCGCCAACGCGCTCATCGGCATCGCGCATCCGGACTTTCGCGAGGGTCTCGAGCGTCAGGCCTACGAGCACTGTCTGATTCCGCGCGGCTTTTTCGCTCAAACGACAGGGGCAGGCACATGACAACGAACACTACGACCCAGACCGAGAGTCTGCTGCTGTGCGAGTCACGGGACGGGGTCGCCACGGTGACGCTCAACCGTCCCGGCCAGTTCAACGCGCTCTCGAGTGCGCTCATCGACGAGCTGCAGTCGACCTTCGACCGCCTCGCCGCGGATTCGACGATCCGCGTGGTCGTGCTCGCGGCCAATGGCCGGGGGTTCTGCGCCGGACATGATCTCAAGGAGATTCGGGCGATGGGCAGCGTGCCCGACGTCGAGGCGCTGTTCGCGCGCTGCAGCCGCATGATGATGACCATCACGACGCTGCCGCAGCCGGTCATCGCGAGAGTGCACGGCATCGCGACGGCGGCCGGGTGTCAACTGGTCGCCACGTGCGACCTCGCCGTGGCCTCCACGGCGGCGACCTTCGCCACGCCGGGCGTGAACATCGGCGCGTTCTGTTCCACTCCTAGCGTTGCCCTGGGTCGATCGGTCGGCCGCAAACACGCCATGGAGATGCTGCTGACAGGCGAAATGGTGAGCGCCGCGCGCGCCTACGAGATCGGACTCGTCAATCGCGTCGTGTCGCCAGAGGCGCTCGACGCCGAGGTCGAGACGCTGGCGAGAGTGATCGCGTCGAAGTCGTCGGCAGTCATCGCGTCCGGCAAGCAACTCTTCTACCGTCAGCTCGAGCTGTCGCTCGGCGATGCCTACGGCGTGGCTGGACACGCCATTGCCTGCGACTTCTTCGCGGACGACGGCAAGGAAGGGGTGGACGCGTTCCTCGGCAAGCGCGCGCCGCGATGGAAGAATCGATGAACTACAGGAACCGCACCCGCCCGTTCGTGAGCTCGTAGACGGCACCCACGAGCTTCATCGTCCCTTCGGCCGTTCGGGCCTTGCCCTCCGGGGTCTCCAGCACTTGACGCATCGACCAGCGCACGTTGGCCTCCACGGCCTCGCGAATTTCCGCCTCCGGCGCCAGTCCATCCGGGAGATCGCGAAGTCCAGGCAGGATGGCGTCGAGCAGCAGCGCAATGCGGGCAGGCTCCTGCGCGCCGCTCCGCTTGGCGGCAAGCGCCGCCCCGACGGCCCCGCAGCCGTCGTGGCCGAGCACGACGAACAGCGGCGTGCGCAGATGCACACCGGCGTACTGAAGCGTCCCGAGCACCTCGGGCGCGATCACGTTGCCCGCCACGCGGACGATGAACAACTCGCCGAAGCCGGCGTCGAATATCAGTTCGGGCGGCACGCGCGAATCGCTGCAGCCGAGAATCGTCGCGTACGGACGCTGCGCCTTGGCGAGCTGGGCCAGGATCTCCTTCTGAATGGTCGGAAAGCGTGCTTCGCCGCGGACGAACCGCTCGTTGCCGGCTGTCAAACGCGCGAGAGCCTCGTCCGCGGTGTAGGAAGCCGGCATGTGTGCTGGCCCGGGAGCTACATCAGTCTTGCGTCACCGGGGTCCAGGACCGGTCGGGATTGAACCGCTCTATTTTCTTGAATTCGTCGAGCGTGTCCTGACCCGAGATCCTTCTGATAGACCACGCCGTCGTGGCTGACCATGAAGGTCTTGCACGCCGGTGATGCCGTATTCGGCCGGCGCCGCCACGAGCGCAAAGCCGCCGATCATCGCGCCCTTCACCACGAAGTCCATCTGGCCGAGCGGGGCCGCCGGGCCCTGCCCCTTGAGAATCTTGAAGAAATAGCCATGGTAGGGGTCCGCACGGTTGCTGTAGCCCTGCTCGATCGCGCGCGCAATTTTTTCGCCGATTGGCCCGTCCCACTTGCCGTCAGCGGTTTGCCACGCCAGGCCGTCCTGTTTGCCTGGTGTGCTGATGATGCGCTGCGCGTACTGGTTCACCTCGTAGCCCTCGCGCTTCTGGAGCGCGTATTCATGCTGCGCGTCGACGTAGCCGCGGCAGATCGTGATCGCGTCCAGCTCGTTGGCCCCGATACGGCGATACGAGCAGCTCGCGGCGGCCGGCCTTCGGATCGAACGACCATGTCGCACCGCGCTTCACGATCGGAATCGGAAACGGCCATTCCTCGTCTGCCGACGAGCACAAAGGCGCGGCGCCCGGTTCTTCGGATCCACCGACACGCGTGTCTTTTCGCGAGCCTGCGCGGCGAATTCCGTCGCGCGCTGGCGATCGTGCGCGTATTCGCCCGAGAGCACGATGTCGGCATCGGTGGAACCAAACAGTTGCCGGAGCGCGCGAACGTCGAATTTCTCCGCCGCGACGATCAGCGCGTCGGCCGCCTGTCGCGGCGTCGCGAACGCCTTGGCCGCGTCAGCGGAGCGGCGGCTGCCTCCGCAAACGGCTATCGAGGTCAGGCACACGCAGGCGATCGCTGCGAGGCCAGTGAGAATGTCTTGTGCGCGTGTGAATCGCATGTTCCTGCTCCTGCGGTGCGCCGCATCCACGTCCCTCTATCACCGTCGTCCGCCGCCACCGCCGCGGCCGCCGCCACCTCCGCGACGCCGCCACCTCCGCGACTCCCGCCGCCGCTGAAACCGCCCGACCGGCTGCCCGATCCGCTGCGAGATTGCATGCTGTGACGAGCCGCGGTTGCTGCTCGCGCGCGCGCTGGCGCCGTCGTATCGCTGGGAGCCGCTGCCGAACGCGTGGTTGCTCGCCGCTGCCGCGTGAGAGATCGCGCTGTCCGACGCGATCGGCTCCGCCGGCTGCGCCGCTGCCGCGTGAAAAATCACGCGAGCTGAGTTGACCCGAACCGCCGGCACCCGTCCGATTGGCGCCGGCGCCCCAATTGCCGCCTGCCCGACCGGCAGCCGCGCGATCCGCGGCGCCCGCCCGATTGGCCGCACCAGCCCGATTGGCGGCGTCGCCACGGAACTGCCCCTGCTGGCCCGCACCTGCCCGGCTGGCCGCGCCGCTAGTGCCTACCGCGCGATTGCTCTGCAGGTTGCCGCCTTGCCGCGCCACCTGCTGCCGGGCGCCCGCCTGCCGATTGGCCAGCGAGTCGCCTCGCGCCGCGCCGCCGTATCTGTTCGCGGTCGCCCGATCGCGATACGGCGCGCCGCCGCGATGCGCCGCGTTGTGCTGCCAGTTGTTGTTGATGGTGCCGCCGCGGTAGCCGGCGTTGATGTTCGCGTTCCGGACGAAGTTGTTGTTGCGATTGATCGAGATGTTGTTGTTGCCCCAGCCCGCATTCCAGCCCCAGCCGCCGCCTCCCCACGCCGCGCCCATGGCGACGCCGACGCCCCAGGAGACCGCCATCCCCGCCGCGACGGCGCCCGCCGACGGGTAGTAAGGCGGGTAGTAGATCGGCGGATACGGATAGATCGGCGCGCCGTACACCGCGACCGGGTTGTACGACGGCACGTACACGACTTCTGGACTCGCTTGTTCGATCACGATCACTTGCTCGTGTTCGATGACTTGCGTTTCCACGATCTGCTGTTCGGTCGTCTTCAGATTGCCGGTGCCCTGCGCTTTCCCACGCATGCGCTGCACGGCGTGCATGACATCGGCCTGCTGAGCGAGGAACGCGTTGCCCAGATCGGTCGTCCACTGGACGTCGTCCGCCAACCGCTTGACCACGTCGGGCAGCAGGGCCATCGCCTGCACGCTGGGATCCCAGGGCTGCTGCGCCGCTGCATCCGCCAGCGCTTTGTCCTTCAGCCCGGGATTTCGCGTGAGCCACTGCTGGAGCTGCATGAGCTCGAGCGGATAGGTGGATGCCGCCAGCGTTTGTGCCAGGAGCGGGTCGGGATACAAAGCGATCGGGGCCACCAGCGAATCGAGCTGGTCGGGCGGAATCGGCGCCGCCTCTTGTGACGCCGAGCTCTGCACGCTGGGCCGAGGAGCCCAGCCGGCCGCGAACGCGTTGCCCGAGCCGATCGCGACGGAACAGATCACTGCGAGCGCATTCCGCGCCGTCTTGCTCATCAGCGTTGATTGTGGATTCATGACCGTCACCGATCGTGAACGGTGCAAAGCCAAGTCCTTGAAGGCAAGGGGTTTTTGAACGTGTCGCGAGCGCTGCCGGTCAGCGCTGACAGCATCTCGCCGTGGGCCTGTCAGCGGATGGTGGTGGTGGTCCCGATCAGTCTCGCCACCACGTCTTGAGCGCGCCGGCCGAGTCGAACCAGAATCGCCGTTCAGTCCACCCGAGTGCGAACAGCGCGAGGTTCTGATCGTCGTACCTGGCTGGTTTGCCGTAGAGGCCGGTTCTGGAATCGATCGCCGATCGCAGTCGACTGAACTGCGCGTCTGCGAGCTTCTTTTCGTTGATCGCGGAGAGATAGGGAAGCAGAGCAGCGGAGAAACCGACGGGCCCATTCGGCGCCGCGACGCTGCCATCGGCTCTCACGGTCTCGGGAGGAACCGCGTTCCTCCGAAGCCAATCAGCCATCCCGAAGAGCGAACGCAGCAGCACTTCTCGTCCGGGCGTGGCCGGGTCGAGCATACCGGCCCACAAATACACGCGAATCGCATCGTAGCCGCCGGTGTCCGACGCGCTGAAGCCCCTGCCCGGGGCGAAGTCGATCCAATCCATCGCGAACCCGCGAGGCGCGGACGCGCTCACCAGCGTTGAAATGCGTTGCGCCAGGCGTTCCCACGGTCCCTCGGGCAGCAGCTGACCGAGACGCACGAAGAGCTGCAATGGCAGGTAGCTCGCGTTCAGCCGAACGGTTTCGTCCTGGCGAAATCCTTTTGGTGCGGGCAGGAGCACCGGTCCGATGCCTTCGATGTCGGCGACCTCCTCGTCGGCGATCCGTTTGGCCAACGAGCGTCCAATCGATGTGTATCGTTGGTCGTTCCACGCTCGCCCGGCTTCAAGGAGCGCATATGCCATCCACACGTCGGCGTCGGCCGCGGCGTTGGTGTCGAGCACTCCCCATCGATTGTCCGCGTCGCGGCCCCACAGCCACGCGGGCAGTCGGGCTGTGAGATCACCGGCCGCGAGGTTCTGCTCCGCCCACCGAAGCAAGGCGTCGAAGCGCGAACGATCGTTGGCCACCAGCGCGAAGAACATCGCGTAGGCCTGGCCTTCGGATGTGGTGCGATCGCCTGCGTCGCGATCGATGACGCGGATCTGGGTGTCGAGAAAGGCGCCCGAGTAATTCCGATACAACGTGGGCCATGTTGTCTGTCCGGAGCAGTCGATGGCCGTGACGGCAACCACGAACGAGCTCATCAGCGCCCGCACGCTGAGCCGCGTAAACATGGAAAAGAACTTGAATCCCAACGCTGCCTCGATCCAGAGTTGCGCCTATAAAGTAACAGTCTCGCCGACCTGAGAGAACGTTGAAAGAGCCGCGAACCCACAACTGATCGCGGCGAGCCGATCGCTCGAATTCCGACGCGGCCAACCTGGCAATTCACAGTGGCTGAGACCGGGCTTCACGTCGAACCTATGACATCTCGCGTCGCGATTGCGTTCGCGATCGCTGCGGCGGTCGTGCTGACGCCGCTCCTGACGCTGCCGCTTGGCTGGCAGGAGCAAGCCGTCTTCGCCGCGGCGCTGATCGCGATCGCCGCCCTCCTCAATCGCTCGCTTCATACCACAACGATCACCGTGCTCCTCATGTCGCTGTCGGTATTCAGCTCGCTCCGCTACGGATACTGGCGCTCGACGCAAACATGGGACGGCATCATGAGCGCCGGTCACCTCCGCCAGTGGGACACGATGTTCGTTCTCCTGATGTTGTGTGCGGAGTTGTACGCGTTGACGACGCTCGTGCTCGGCTACTTTCAGACCTTGCGTCCGCTCAGGCGCCAGCCAGTTCCACTAATGCCTGACTCCAGGACCTGGCCGTCGGTCGATGTCCTCATTCCGACCTGCAACGAGCCGCTCCCGGTGGTGCGGGCGACCGTGCTTGGCGCCCTCGCCATGGACTATCCCGCCGGCAAGATGCGCGTGGCGCTGCTGGACGATGGCAACCGGGAGGAGTTCCGGGAATTTGCGGCGACGGTGGGCGTGGCCTACCTGGCGCGCGCCGATCACGCGCATGCGAAGGCCGGCAACCTCAACCACGCTCTCGCGCGCACGACCGCCGAGTACGTCGCCATCTTCGACTCGGATCACGTGCCGACGCGCACGTTCCTGCAGATGACGCTCGGCTGGTTCCAGCGCGATCCGCGACTCGGCCTCGTCCAGACGCCGCATCACTTCTATTCGCCGGATCCGTTCGAGCGCAATCTCGGGCACTTTCGCCGCGTGCCCAATGAAAGCGAGCTGTTCCACCGCCTGATCCAGGACGGCAACGATCTCTGGAATGCGAGTTTCTTCTGCGGCTCGTGTGCGGTGATGCGGCGCGCCGCGCTCGAAGCGATCGGCGGCATCGCCGTCGAGACGGTCACCGAGGACGCGCACACGGCCTTGCGCATGCAGCGCCGCGGATGGAACACGGCGTACATCAACAGCCCGCAGGCCGCCGGTCTCGCGACGGAGAGCCTGGCGGCGCACATCGGCCAGCGCATCCGCTGGGCGCGCGGCATGGTGCAGATCCTGCGGCTCGAGAATCCGCTGTTCGGCCCCGGCCTGTCGATTCCCCAACGCCTCTGCTACTTCAACGCCGCCGCGCATTTCCTGTTTGCGCTGCCGCGACTGGTCTTTCTCACGATTCCCCTGGTCTATCTGCTCCTGGGCATGGTGAACATCTACGGCCATTCGCTCGCCATCTTCGCCTACGCGCTGCCGCACATCGTGCTTGCACACATGACGAACGCGCGCGTGCAGGGCCGCCATCGCTTCTCGTTCTGGAGCGAAGTCTACGAAACGGTGCTGGCGCCGTATATCCTCGTCCCCACGCTGCTCGCGCTGATCAGTCCGCGCCTTGGCCGGTTCAACGTCACGAGCAAAGGTGGCGTCATCGATCGCTCGTATTTCGATCGCCGCATCGCGCTGCCGTTCTTGTGCCTGCTCGTGCTGAACATCGCGGGGCTGTTCATGGCCGGCCGGTTGTGGATGACCGACCCCGCACACCGCGACACCGTGATCATGAACGCGGCATGGACGCTCTACAACATCCTCGTCCTCTCGGTCGCGGCGTCGGTCGCCTTGGAGACACGCCAGCGCCGCGCCGCCGCCCGCGTGAACGTGCCGGCTCGTCTCACGCTGATCACCGAGGACGGACGCCGCCTCGCCGCCACCGCGTGCGATCTTTCGCGAGGAGGCGCTGCCGCCCGTCTGGCACTGCCCGCGCGCCTTCAGGAAGGCGACGTTGTCGTCGCCGCCTTCGAGCATGAGGGATCGCGCTGCGAGATAGGTGCGCGCGTCGTCTGCGCCGCCGGCGCAGCGCAGCACCTGGCGTTTGCCGCGCTCGACCTGCGTCAGGAGGAGTTCCTGACGCGTCTCATCTACTCGCGGCCCGAGGCCTGGCTCTCCTGGCACGCGCCGCGGCCGGTCGATCGTCCGTGGAGAAGTCTGCTCGACATTGTCGTGCTGGGTGTGCGCGGTCTGGTGTTCGTGCCGCTTGCCTTCTTCACCACGCCCGTCGCGCGCCGGCGGCGGAAGCGGGCGCCGGCGGTTGCGGCGCTCGTCCCGTTGCTTGGACTGGTGATGCCTGCCCGTCTCGACGCCGCCCCGCAGTCGGCGACGTTTCAGGAGGTGTACGAGCTCAGCGCCATCGGCGCACCGAACGGCCTGGCGTTGGAGGGCGTCGGCGTCTCTCAGAACCTGTTCTTTGGCGTCCCGCTCACCAAGATCATCACCAGCGCGACGCTCGGCCTTCGCTACACGTCTCGGATGCCGAGTGATGGCGAGCTGGTCCTGTGGCTGAACGGCACCCGGCTGGGAACGGTACGATTCACGCCCGGCACTGATCTGCAGGTCGAGGTCCCGCTACCCACCGATCTGCTGATCACGGACAACACGTTGACGCTGCAGCTCGCGAACTGCGACGGGTGCGGCGAGCGTCATCCTCCCGCGATCGCGATCGACGCGAGGAGCACGCTGGCCATCGGCGGCTCGAAGCTCCCGCTGCCGAACGACCTGTCGCTGCTGCCGATTCCGTTTGTCGATCCGACCGGGCAGCGCTCGTGGCAACTGCCTGTGGTGTTTTCGAACGGGCCCGACCTGACAACACTGCAGGCAGCGGCCGTCGTCGCCTCGTGGTTCGGCGTGTTTTCTGACGTACGCGGTGTCCGGTTCCCCGTCCACGTCGGCGATCTTCCCGAAGGCAACGCGGTGGTGCTCGCGTTGAGCGGTTCCAGCCTGGCGGCGCGCCTGTCCATTCCGAGGCAATCGGGATCGCTCGTCGCCGTGCGCGAGAATCCTCGAGACCCGTACGGTGCCTTGCTGATCGTTGCCGGCGACACCGCCGGCGAGCTGCTGGCGGCCGCGCGTGCCCTCGTCACGCGCTCAGCATTTCCTCAGCATGCCGGCTTCATCGCGCCGCGCGATGTGCCGCTGTCCGCCCTCGAGAGGCGATCCGCGCCGCGATGGCTCGCCACCGACACGCCCGCGCCGATCGGCATGTACACCAGCGCCGACCGCTTGACGGCTTCAGGGCTCCGGGTCGGTCAACATCTACTTCCGGTTGCCGCCTGACCTTTTTCTCCGGGCGCGACCGTCGGTTCCGCTGTTGCTGAAGTTCGAGTACTCCGGCGCGGCGCAGGGCGGCAGCCCAGCCGCGCACATTCGTCTGAACGGACAGGACGTGGACACGATCCGCCTGCGCCCTTCACGCGCCCGGGTCGAGCGCGCCGACATTGTCAGGCTCCCAACCGGCACGCTCCGGGCGTACGCGAACACGCTGACCGTGGATTTCGACTTCGGCAGTCGCAACCAGCCGACCGACGTCGTGCAGTCCTTCGCGATCCGCCGCGATTCGTCGATCGACCTGCGAGGTCTTCCACACTCCGTCGTGCTGCCTCGGCTCGAGCTGTTTGCGGACGCGGGTTTTCCGTTTACCGAGTGGCCCGACCTGGGGCGAACGGCCGTCGTGCTCCCCAACGCGCATACCATCGCCGATGACGAGGCGGTGCTCGAGCTCGCGGGATTCTTCGGCGCGCAGACGGGCGCGCCGGCGACCTCGCTTGTTGTCACCGATGCGGCGCACGTCGATGCGGCGCGCGACAGGGATCTCATCGTGCTCGGCTCTCCGTCGGCGCAGCCGCTGCTGTCGGCGTGGACGGCCGGCCTGCCGCTGGAGCTGGATGCCGATCGCGTGGCGGTGAGTTCGCGTCCGATCCGTTCGCGATGGCTGCATCCCGAGTGGCCGTTTCGCGACGCCGATCGCGGCCGGCTGGCGTCGCTCGTCGCCGAACGGCCGCGTATCGACATCATCGTCCAGCAATTCGTCTCGCCGTTCCGCAGCGATCGCTCCGTCGTGGCGATCGTGCCGGGGTCGGGCTACGGCGCGCTGTCGGGAATGCTGCGGCCGGCGGTGCGCAACGGTCCGGTCTATGGCGGCGCGGCGCTTGCGCTCGCCGGGCGCTTTCAGTCCTTCCTCGTCGGCAACCTGACCTATCGCTCCGGCGATCCTCGACCGGACCAACGCGCCATCGTCTGGATGTTCGAGCACTATCAGCTCCTGCCGGCATTCGTGGTACTGCTCGCGCTCGTCATCGCCCTCCAGGTCCGGCGCGCCACCGAACGTGTGGCGGCGCGGCGCATCGCGGCCGCCGTCGTGCTGCTGCTATCGATGTGCTCCTCTCTGGCCGCCCAAACTCGCGAAGGCGTGGACATCCTCTTGAGCAAGGCTCGCTCGCTCGAAGCGAGAGGCCGGATGGATCTCGCCGCGCAGAACTGGAATCAGGTGCTCCTGGTCAACCCCGACCAGACCGAAGCACTGGAAGGTCTCGCGCGCCTCGCGAAGCAGAACGGCGATACCGAGGCGTTCGGTCGCTACCTGGAACGCCTGCGCACGATCGATCCAGCCAACCCGGCCATCGATGCGATCGAGAAGGCGCGCGTGCTGACGCCGCAGGATCTCAAGCTGCTGGATGATGCGGGCCGCCTGGCGGCGCAGCAGAAGCCTGACGCGGCGATGGCCATCTACCGTCGTGTCTTAGGCGACACGCCGCCGCCGGGCAAATGGGCCGAGGCCTTTTACGACACGGAAGCGGCCAGCACTGGCGGCCGCGAGCGCGCCATCGCCCATCTGCGCGAGCGATCGTCGCGGGATCCCGCCAACGAGCTGTATCGCCTGTGGCTGGCGCGCCTGCTCACCTACGAGCCGACCACGCGCAAAGAGGGGCTGCGGCTGCTCGAGTCGATTCGCGATCCTGGCGTGGTCGATCAGGCGCGACTGGCGTGGCGGCAGGCGCTTCTGTGGGAGAAAGACAACCCGGACGTCCAGGCATCGCTCGAGGCCTACACCCGGCGGTATCCCGATCGCGAGTTGCAGAACAGCCTCGACGAGCAGCAGCGGCTTCGGGTGCTGCGTGAAAAGGATCTGGCGAACACCAGGTTCGGCGTCGCCATGCAGCGCGGCGCGGCGTTGCAGGCCACCGCGCCCGACGCGGCACTCGCCGCCTACGAGGAAGCCGTGGCGCTCCGCCCCGGCAACGACGAGGCGCTGATCGCTATCGCCAGGTTGATGCAGCGGCGTGGGAATCTCGCGGGGGCGCAGGCCAGGTTCGAGCAGGTCCTGAAAGCGTCGCCCAACAACGTCGACGCGCTCGTCGGGCTGGGATTCGTCCGGCTGAACCAGAAAGCCTTCGACGCCGCGGCGAGCGCGTTTGCACGCGCGCAGACGCTGGATCCGAAGCGCCAGGAAATCGAGGAAGGCGCTCGAACGGCGCGGTTCTGGGGTGTCATGCAGCAGGGCGCCGCGGCCCTCGCGCAGAATCGGCCCGACGCGGCGGTTGCGCGGTACAAGGAGGCGCTCGCAATCGACGGCGGCGCGAAGGATGCGCTTCTTGGTCTCGCCGAAGCGAACCGCCGCAAGGGCGACCGGGTGGAAGCGCTGGACGCCTATCGCCAGCTCGCGACGACTGATCCGAATGATCCACGTGGCTGGCTGGGGCTCATGAGGATCGCGATCGAGTCCGACGATCCTCGGCGCGCGCTGGACACGGTGCAGAGCATTCCGCAGTCAACGCGGTCGCAGCTGGATGCACATCCTGAGTACCTCGCCAGGCTGGCGCGGGCGCTGTATGCCACGAACCAGCCGGCGGACGGCGATCGCATGCTGCGCGCCGCGCTCGACGTCGCATCGCGCTCCGATTCGGATGAAGCCCTCGACGCGCGGCTCGAGCTCGCGAGTGTTCTCGTCGACGAAGGCAAGGAAGGGGGCGCGGTATCGATCTACACGCATGCCGCAGGCACGCATCCGGACAGCATCGCGGCATGGCAAGGGTTGATCGGCGCCTACGTCCACATGCGCGATTTTCCGAAGGCGATGACCGCGCTGAAGTCGATGCCGCGCGGCTCGTACGAGGCCGCCGCGAAACAGCCTGGATTCCTCAACACGGCGGCAGCCGTGTACTCCGCTCTCGGATTCTGCGTCGAGGCGGAGGGGATGCTGACGCGTTCGCTCGATCTCGACAAGGCCGCGGGTCGCCGCCCTGCGCCGGGCACTCAGCTGCAACTCGCGAGCGTCTGGATGCGCGAGGGCCGGCACGACCGGGCCGCCGTGAGCTATCGGGCTGTGCTGGACGCCGACACTCAATCAGTGGACGGGTGGCGCGGCTACATCATGGCTCTGCATAACGCGCGGCAGGATTTTTCCGCGCTGGCCGACGCGCAACGAATGCCGGCGGGTGTGCGGACGAGGCTGATGAACGACACCGATTTCCTCAGGCTTCTGGGCAGCGTACACGCCGAGGTCGGGAACAACGCACAGGCGGTTGAGCTCCTCGAGCAGGCGCGGGCGCGCTACCGTGCAGCCGGACAAGCATCACCGCCCGACCTGGACATCCAGCTCGCGTGGACGATGGTCGCAGGGTCGAAGTACGCGCACGATGCGCCGGCGTTCGTCGCAGCCGCGAAGGCCCGTATCGACCTGTCGAGCGAGCAGCGGGACGCGTTCGATGAGATCGCGTCGACGTCAATCGTGCGGACAGCCGAAGAGGCGATGCGTGCGCACGACCCCGCGCGCGCGGTTGCCGTTCTCACCGACGCGGCGCGCGATCTGCCTGGCAACGCCCGGATCCGGTCTGCGCTGGCATCCGTGTATCTCCAGCAGCGCGAATACGACAGAGCACTGGACCTGTATCGATCGTTTGGAACGATGGGAGCGACCGCTGCCGAGTACCGCGCCGCTGCCGGCGTCGCTCAGCAGGCTCAAAGAAACATCGTCGCTGAGAAGTTTCTGTGGGAAGGCCGCCAGCGCTGGCCCAACGATCCCGAGCTGCTCCACATGACGGCCCTGTTGGCGCTGTCGCACGACGACTACGACGGGACCGAGCACTACCTCGCGGCGGCTCTGGCCGCGGCTCGCCGTGCCGAAACGAACGGCGGTCCGCGGTTGTTCGACAGCGTCGAATCGAAAGCGAGGCCGAAGCCATCGGCGGCCGACCTCAGCGCGCCAGGCGTCGTCGGCGAGATGTCGTGCCGGCCGGATAACGCCGCACCGACGTCACGGGTTGCGAGCGACTCGCGGGATCGACCGCAGGTCAGCGTCCGTCGGATTCAAAACGAGCTCGACGTCGTCAGGACACGCAACGCGCCGATCATCGGCGTAGCCAGCCCGGTCACTGCTCGGTTGGGAGATCCGGGCATCAATCGGTTGATCGTTCGGGACAGCGTCGCCAGCGGATCGGTGGCGATCTTCAATACCGTTCGCGTCGGCGTCGACGCGCATTGGCTCGATCTCGACAGCGGAACTCCGGATGGTGGATCGGGCTATCGGTTCGGATCACTGCTGCGTGGGGCACTATTCGGTGGACAAGGGGCGAGAGGCTGGGCCGGAGAACTGCAGGTGTCGGGCAATCGATTTGGTGTGGCGTTCGGCGTGTTGCCGAAGGAATTCCTCGTGCGGAACTGGACGGGCGGCTTGCGAATCGGATCGCCTGACGGCTCGCTGAAACTCATCGTGGCGCGCGATGCCGTGAAAGACAGCCTGCTGTCGTACGCCGGCGCCCGCGATCCGGAGACCGGCATCGTGTGGGGTGGTGTCGTGTCCGATTCCGGCACGCTGCAGTTCAATCACAGCGGGTCTGAAAGCGGCCAGTACGGCTCGGTCGGCGGCTCATTCCTCCACGGCACTCGCGTCGCGGACAACTGGAGTGCGCAAGGCACGGCCGGTGCGTATTGGCGCCTCGTCAAGACTGGACACGGCGGCCTGTCGGTCGGCGTGAACGCCACCGCCATGCGCTACCACCGGAACCTGAACTTCTTCTCAATCGGACACGGCGGCTACTTCAGTCCGCAGCGCTACCTCCTCGGCTCGGTCCCTGTCTCGTGGCTCGAGCGGCGTGAGCGTCTCGAATACGAGATCGCTGCCGCCGCCGGTGTTCAGAGCATTCAGCAGGATGGTGCACCGATCGATCCGACGCAGACCGACTCGCTCGAGGCCCCGTACGATCCCGACAACCGCAGAGGGGCGAACTACAATGTGGCCTTCCGCCTGGCATACCACGTCGCGCCGCATCTGCACCTGGAGGCGTTCGCTGGAGCGAACAACGCCCGCGACTTCGCCAGCCGTACCTTTCAGCTTCGACTCAAGTTCGACCTGAGTCGGATGCCGGCCGGAACGCATCTTCTCGTGAAGCCGATTCCCGATTGGAAAGGCAGCCGACCCGTCAGGTTCGATTGACGTCCGCTCCTGGCGTGACGCTTGCGGTTCGTCCCCTCGGCATCGCAGGCTCGCGAAGCCCGCAGGAGTTGTCGATGGGGATCCTCACGAAACGTTGTGTGCTCTGCTTGTCCGCTGTGATCATGTGCATTCCCGTCCAGGCGCGAGCCGACGGTTTTGTCGCGGCGTGGGTCGGGGCGAACGCCGCCACCACGACCGAGGATGGAAGAAGCGCGTTCGGCACGACGATGGGATACATGGGTGCCGGCATTTTCGGGTTCGAAGCCGACATCGGCTACTCGCCGGAGTTCTTCGGATCGACGAACGAGTTCGGACACGTCACCGGCATCACCGTGATGGGCAACGCCATTCTCGGAATCCCGATCGGCGGCGACGACGGTGCCGGCATCCGCCCGTTCGTGTCGGGCGGGTTCGGCTTGATGCGGACGCACAGCGAGCGGGGCGTCATCCTCGACCGATCGCAATCGACCAACGTGCTCGGGTATGACTTCGGCGGCGGGATGATGGGGTTCTTCAACGATCACATCGGCCTTCGGGGCGACCTGCGGTATCTACGCTCGTTGGAGGATGTGAACCGAGGCGAGGGGGTCGACTTCGCGCCTGGCAGACTGCGCTACTGGCGCGCCACTGCGGGCGTGACGTTCAGGTAGCGGGTCGGCGCAGTTTGGAGATTTACGTCGAATTTATTTCCGGCCTCCTCGTTGTGTCTGTCCTCACCTGATTCGGGCGATCTCGTGGGAGGAGCAACGGACGGCTCCGTCGCACCAGCCTTCTCCATGCCGGCAGCGCCGACGTCACGCTGATCGCGACGCCGCCGACGCTCAGCAGGATCACGATGATGTCCCACAGCGGACGTTTGTAATAGAGGAACGGGAAGTCGAGGCTGTGGAAGCCGTGATAGAGCCAGCGGTTCCATCGGCTGCTGCGCTCGAAGCGCGACGCGATGACGCCGCGCTGCGGATCCAGATAGAGCCATGTCTGCCGCGGATCCGCGTAGCGGATGCGCAGCACCGGCAACGGTTTCATGCCGGTGTGGCTGTAGTAGTACGAGTCGTAGGCATCGAGCCACACAGCATCGGCGATCGGAACGGCGGCGGGCATGGCCGCCCTGGCCACGTTCCACATGCGGTCTTTCTCGAACGATGTGAACGGTCCCCGTTCTGGACGAAGCGCCGAGACCATGACGTACTGACGGTCGATGTTGAGCGCGCTTGCCGCTGAAATGTCCGCGTTTCTCCACGGCGCGGACTCGGATGTCGACGGCGGTGCGTAGGCGATGAAGTACGGCTCACCGAGAAACTGGAAGAAATCCAGCTCCTTCGGCTGGAACGAGCGCCGGACGACACCGGCGACTGCTCGGATACGTTCAACGGTCAGTCCACCGAGATCAATCGGTCCACCAGTTGCCGCCTCACGAAAAGCGCGGCTAGGCGGGCTCGTCTGCAGGAACGAAAACGGGCTGAGCGACAACGCGCCGCTGAACGCCCACGTGCACGCGAAGAATCCAAAGACGAGGCCGGTGTAGTGGTGCCACTTGATCCATCCGGCATAGGGAGTGTGCGACGGAATCCGGCGAAGCCGGAAACGTCCCGCCAGCGAATAGCGCCAGATCCCGATCGCGATGCCCATCGCGCACATGACGGTGCCGATCAGCGAAATCCAGATGACGAAATCGCTCCAGACCGCGTTGTGCCGCCGCAACGGCGTGAAGTACAGCCAGTGCAGCACCGCGCTCATGTATCCCCAGAATCGTCGGCTGGCCGTCGTCTTCAGAACCGGTTCACCGGTTCGCTCCGATACGTAGTACTCCGTGCCGGCGGCATCGCCGAGCGCGATGCGATGCATCGGCATGGTCGTTCGGACAACACTCTGCAGCGTCCACTGATCGGAGTCGGTGAGGTGTTCCTCGGTATCGAAGCGTGTCGGAATGCTCCGGGACGAAGCGTCGCATCACGGCCATTGCGGCGTCAGCGGTGAAACCATCGAGCGCCTCTCCGGAATCGGCGTACACCATCTGCCAGGTGCCGCCGGATTGAAAACGGTAGACCGGCCGATTCCCGCTCATCGCGATGCGGATGCGGGCAGGAGTGTCGAGGCCCGCACGCGACGCCGCGTCTGCCGGCGTCACGGCAACGTGCGTCAAGTCGAGCGGCTCCATTCGGAGCAGCCGTTCCTCGGCGGGAAGCGTCGGCATTCCCACGTAGACAAAGATGACACCGGACACGAACCAGACGACGAAGACCGCGGTCAGGATGATGCCGGCCCACCGGTGCGTATAGATGAGCGCCTTCCGCCAGTCGAGCATCTTTCTGAGGTACATCGGTCTTCGTATTCTCCACCATTCACTGCTGGCGATCGGATCGTGATATAACCAGCATCTTGTTTGGGTGCCCACGACGGGCATAACAGGGAAGTCCGGTGCGAATCCGGCGCGGTCCCGCCACTGTGAGTGAGGCCGCTGCTTCGAAACACCACTCGGCCGCCGGCCGGGGAAGGTGAAGCAGCCGCAGAGACACGCTCTGCACCTCCGAGCCAGGAGACCTACCCAAGCGTTCTGCGGTCGACTTTCCGCGACGACGGAAGGTGTGCACTGGAACCTGCGGCCCCGGCCGTCTCTCCTGCGCCCATATTCACGTCTCGGTTGGTCCGCCGCTCTGCTCGAGGAGTGGCTGCGATGCATCGATGGACCTTCCTGCGTAGTCTGATCCTGTTTGTCCCACTGAGCCTCAACGTCGGAGTCGCTGCCGCGCCGGCGGCGGATGATGCGTCGATCAAGGGCGCCATCGTCGATCCGCTCGGCGCGCGAGTGGCCGGCGCAGCCGTCACGCTCGTGCGCGAGGGGCAGATCGTGAAGGAAACGAAGAGCGACAGCCAGGGCGAGTTTGCATTCGACGCGGTGGCTGAAGGTCGCTACCAGATCCAAGCCACGGCTGAAGGCTTCCAGCCGAATACGACGAGTCCGATGTTCGTCGGCGCTGGCGAGGCGGACGACCGTGAACGTGTCGCTGTCGATCGGCACGCTCGAGGCCGACGTCACGGTGACGGCGGCGGCGACGCCGGTCGTGGAATCGCAGATCGGCGCGCCCGTCACGGTGCTCGATTTTTCGACGATCGAGAGCTTGGGAAACACCGATCTGCTCGAGCCGCTCCGCACGGTGCCTGGCGCGGCGGTCGTGCAGACGGGAGGCCGCGGCGGCACGACATCGCTCTTCATCCGTGGCGGCAGCTCGAATTTCAACAAGATCCTGCTCGACGGCGTCCCCGCCAACGACATCGGCGGCGCTTTCGACTTCGCGGATATCGCCACGACCGGCATCGAGCGGGTCGAAGTGCTTCGCGGATCGAACAGCGTGATCTACGGCAGCGACGCGATGACCGGCGTCGTCAACATCACGACTCGTCGCGGACGGTCGAGGATTCCGGAGCTCACGGCGTCGCTGGATGGCGGCAACTTCGCCACGTCGCACGAGGATGTGTCGGTTGGCGGCGCCTTCCGGCGCTTCGACTACTTCGCCGGCGTCTCGCATCTCCAGACCGACAACAGCGTGCCGAACAACGCCTACCGGAACAACACCGTCGCCACCCGGTTCGGCGTCATGCTCGGTACGAACACCGATCTGAGCGGCACGGTGCGGTGGATCGACACGAACTACGGAAACCCCAACGCGTTCGATTTCTTCGGGATCGCGGACGATTCGTTTCAGACGCGCCGCTCGACGTACGCGTCGGTCGCCGCCCAGTCGCAGATCTCGAACCGCTGGCAGAGTACGGTGCGATTCGGCGTCGCCAACCAGGACTACCACAACGAAAATCCGGCGCCCACTGGATTGCGATCCGATCCATCGGCGTTCGCCAACTTCCTCGGCAACGTGGTGACCGTCACCGGCGCCAACGGCTACTCGGTGACAGGCCGGGCCATCCTGGATTTCGGCGGCACCTTTCCGTCGCCGTTCGACTCGAGCGTGACGCGGCGATCGCTGCTCGGCCAGACCGGTTATCACGTCAACCAGGCGCTGGATGTTTCAGGCGGTGTCAGGGTCGAGCACGAGCACGGAACCTCCCTCTTCGCCGGATCGCTCACCGAAACGACGCGCGCCAACTACGGCGCGTTCGCCGAAGCCCGTGCGTCGGCGATGGGCCGGCTGTTCGTGACCGGCGGCCTTGGATTCGATCGCAACGAGATTTTTGGCTACGCCGCCTCGCCGCGTGTGTCGGTCGCGGCGTATCTTCGTCAGCCGTCGGCCACAGCATCACTCGGCGACACCAAGGTGATCGTTCAACGCCGGCAAGGGGATCAAAGAGCCGACGTTGTCGCAGGAGCTGTCGTCGCTGTTCGTGCTGATTCCCGCCGCGACGGCGTCGAGCCTTGGGGTCAGCCCGGTCGGACCGGAGCGAAGCCGCACCCTGGACATCGGAATCGAGCAGGGGCTGGCGCGGGGGCGGGGCCGTGTGCGGGTCGCGTATTTCAACAACACGTTCGACGACTTGATCGAGTTCCTCAGCAAGACGGCGTTGCCTCAGGTCGGTGTGCCGGTGTCGGCCGCGAACGCGACAGCCTTTGGTGCCTACGTGAACTCGCAGTCGAACGACGCGCGCGGCATTGAAACGTCGGGCGAAGCGGTGGCCGGCCGGATCCGGATGACCGCCTCCTACCTGTACCTGGATGCCGTTGTCACCAGGTCGTTCAGCAGCGGCGCCCTGCGGCCCGCGATCAATCCGGCGTTCGCGGCGATCCCGATCGGCGCGTTCGCGCCGCTCGTCGGCGCGAGGCCATTCCGCCGTCCAACCAATTCCGGAAGCCTGACGTTGATCTACAGCGACACGCGGGCACAGGTGGCGCTGGCGGGATACTTCTTCGGCAAGCAGGACGACAGCACGTTTCTGAGCGACGAGAATTTCGGGAATTCGATGCTGCTGCCGAACAAGGATCTGGACGCGGCGTACCAGAAGTTCGACATCAGCGGGTCCTACAAGATTCATCCGCGGCTGCGCTGGTACCTCACGCTCGAAAACGCGTTCGACAAGCACTTTCAGGCGGCGGCCGGCTTCCCGGCATTGCCGCGGGCGGTGCGGACCGGCCTCAGCGTCAGCGTCGGTGGACGCTAGAAGCGCTTTCGGAATCTGTGTGGCGCGCCGTCCCTGGTCCTTGGTCCTTCGTTCTTGGTCCGTCCCTACGTCCTCGGTCCTTCGTGCGCTTGTCACGCCGACCCGAGCCACTGATCGGACCAGGGACGATAGGACCAAGGCCGGACGCTGGACCACGGACGGACAAAGGACCAAGGCCAAAGAACCAAGGACGGGCTGCTACACGCAATCGAAAACGGCTATAGAAGGAGACCAACGGCATGAGCATCAGCACGATGCGGGGCGATGGCGGCGAAACCAGCCTCGCGGGCGGCGTCCGCGTATCGAAGGCCTCCGAACGCGTCGAAACCTACGGGACGATCGACGAGCTGAATTCGAGTCGTTGGATTCGCTCGATCGATCTGCGAGGACGCGGAGATCGCGGCGCTGACCAAGAGCATCCAGCAGGATCTCTTCAAGATCGGATCGTCGCTGGCGACGCCGCCGGAGAGCCCGAAGCCGCAGATCATGATCGAGCAGGCGCTCGTCGATCGTCTCACCGCCGAAGTCCATCGGATCGAGGCGATCGACGGCATCCTGGCCGACTGGTCGATTCCCGGCGAGCATCGCGCCGCCGCGGCGTTCGACGTCGCGCGGACGATCTGCCGGCGCGCGGAGCGCGCGCTGGTCCGGCTGCAGGAGGCCGGCGCCGTCGTTCAACCGGCGATCCTGGCCTACGTCAATCGACTGTCCGACCTGCTGTGGTTGTTCGGCCGCAAGCTCGAACACGACGCGGGCGTCAGCGGCTCGCTGCGCGAAGCCACGGGCAAGGCCGGCAATCGTTTCTCGCGTGCCTGGTGACAGCGAACCCTTCGTCGCGCGGTCGGCTGCTGGCGATCATCGGCGCCGTGCTGCCGATCGTGGCGTCTCGTCCGCGCGGCGACATCCCGTCGCGCATCGTCTCGACGTCGCCGAGCATCACGGAGACGCTCTTCGCCCTTGGCCTCGGCGATCGCGTCGTCGGCGTCTCGACGTACTGCCGGTTTCCGCCAGCCGTTGCGAAGCTTCCGAAGGTCGGCACGTTTCTGCAGCCCGACGCCGAGCTGATCGCCGGTCTCCGGCCGGATCTCGTCTTCGTTCACGAGCTGTCCACCGGCATCGATCGCCGGCTCGCGGCGCTCGGCATCCCGTTCGTCGTGGTCGATCGCGGCAGGCTCGCCAGCGTGTTCTCCTCGATTCGACAGATTGCGCGCGCAGTCGGCGAGTCGGCACGCGGCGAATCGCTGGTCGCCGACATCGAACGCCGCTTGCAGCAGGTGCGAAACGGCGACCGGCAGCGCGTCCCGCCCGCGCGCGTTGTTCATCATCGGCCGGCAGCCCGGGGACGCTGACCGACCTCATCGCGGTCGGGCCCGGCTCGTACCTCAACGATCTGATCGAGATCGCGGGCGGCCGGAACGTGCTCGCCATCCAGGGACAGCCCGAGTATCCGAGAATCTCCATGGAGACCGTGCTCCGCCTCGACCCCGACGTGATCGTCGACACCGTCGACATGGGCGAAACCGAAGCCGAGCGACGGCTGCGCCAGCCGATCAACGAGCGTCTCTGGAGCGCCTATCCAACTCTGACCGCCGTCAAGAACCGGCGGGTCCACGCGGCGACGACCGATGCCCTCGTCGTCCCGGGCCCGCGTGTCGTCGACGCCGCGGAATGGGTCGCGTCGCTTCTGCGAGAGCGAGCGGCGCGATGAGCGTCCGACTGCGCATCGAGAACGTCGCGTGGCATGTCGGCGGTCGGCCGGTGTTGTCGAGCGTGTCGCTCGACGTCCGCGACGGCGAAGTGGCGGCGGTGATGGGACGCAACGGCGCCGGCAAGAGCACGCTGCTCGACATCGTCGCCGGCCTGCGCCAGCCGACAGGAGGCCGTCGTCTGGCTCAACGGTCGTCCGGCCGTCGAGTGGAGGCCTCGCGAGCGCGCGCGGCTGATCGCGCATCTGCCGCAAGTCTGTGCGCCCGATCTTCCGTTCCAGGCCGGCGAGCTCGTGCTGATGGGACGATATCCGCACACCGACCGCTGGTTCGAGTCCGACGAGGATCGCGCGGCGGTCGAGCAAGCGATGCGCCGCACCGACTGCTGGGATCTGCGCGATCGCCTGGTGCAGACGCTGAGCGGCGGCGAGCGCCAGCGCGTGCTTCTCGCGGCGTGCCTCGCGCAGCCGCCGCGGCTGCTGCTGCTCGACGAGCCGTCGACGTATCTCGACGTCGATCAGCAGCTGCAGTGCTTCTCGCTGCTCCGCGAGGAGAGCCGAGCGCGGCGCCGCGTGCCTGGCGGTGACGCACGACCTGAATCTCGCGCTGACGTTCGCACGCGCCTCATCGTGCTCGCGCAGCGGGCGAGTTGCGCTCGACGTGCCGGTCGAGGAGGCCGCGCTCGACGACGGATTGGCTGCGGCTTGTTCTCGCCGCGACTGACGCTGTCGACAACGGCCGTCGGGCAGGCCGTGGGTCGCGTACCAGTGACGAGCAAGTCGCCGGCACACGCGGATCGCTGGGTCTGGCGTCTTCGCGGCGGCGTTCTGCGGCGCTGCGTTGCTGCTGCCGTTCGTCGGTCCGTTCCGCTCGACCTGGCACGCGTGCGCGCGCGCGCAGGAGCCGGACTGGTCGATCCTCGCTCAACTGCGGCTGTCGCGGACGCTGCTCGGGCTCTTCGCCGGCGGCGCGCTCTCGCTCGCCGGCAGCCTGTTTCAGTCGATGCTGCGCGATGCGCTGGCGACGCCGTACACGCTCGGCGTCTCGACCGGCGCATCGCTCGGCGCCGTCATCGCGATCTCGCTCGGCTGGCAGCAGATCGCCGGCATGCCGGCGATCTGGGTCGCGGCGCTCGCCGGCGCCGCCATCGTGCTCGCGCTCGTGGTCGGCGCGCGCTCTGCGGCAGCGGCGCGTCTCGTCGTTCAGCCTTCTGCTCGCCGGCATCGCGATCAACAGCGTCTGTCGGCGCTCATCCTCGTCATCCACGGTCTGGTCGGCCCGACCAGTCGTTCTCGATCTCGCGCTGGCTGATCGGCAGCCTCGACTCCGTCGACTACCCGACGCTCGCCGCTTTCGCCGCGGTCGTCGCGTTGTCGCGCCGTCGTCGTCATGCGCCAGGCGCGGCAGTGGAATCTGCTGGCCGTGGATCCGTCGTGGGCCGCGACGCGCGGCGCCGTCGTCGATCGCGCTCGACGCTGAGCGGCTACGTCGCCGGCTCGCTCCTGGCGGCGGCGACGGTCGCGCTGACCGGCCCGATCGGCTTCGTCGGCCTCGTCGTGCCGCATCTGATTCGCACGCGCGTCGGCGCCGACGATCGCGTGCTCATGCCGTGCGCGTTTCTCCGCGGCGGCGTCCTGCTCGCCGACGTGCGACGCGATCGGCCGCGTCGTCCTCGCGCCGGCGGAGGTTCCGGCCGGCGCGATCACGGCATTCATCGGCGGACCGTATCTCGTCTGGCTGCTGCGGCAGAGGTCGGCGCGCTGATGACGCGCGCGCCCGCTCTTCGTCGGCGGCACGTCGTCGAACGCCGGCAAGAGCTGGATGGCGACGGCGATCTGCGCGTGGCTGCGCGAGCGCGGCGTCTCCGTCGCGCCGTTCAAGGCGCAGAACATGTCGAACAACTCGTATCCCTGCCGCGCCGGCGGCGAGATCGGCCGCGCGCAGGTGGCGCAGGCCGAGGCGTGCGGGCTCGAGCCGGAGCCGGCGATGAACCCGATCCTGCTGAAGCCGAGCGGCAACGGCACGAGCCAGGTCGTCGTCAACGGCCGCGTGTGGAAGACGCTGTCCGCGCGCGAGTACTACGCGCACGCCGACGAGCTGCGTCGCGCACGTGCTCGACGCGTACGAGGATCTCGTCGCGCCGCTTCGACGTCGTCGTCATCGAAGGCGCCGGCAGCGTCACCGAGCTGAATCTGCGCGAGCACGATCTCGTCAACCTCGGGCTCGTCACGCGCGATCCGCGCGCCGTGGCTGCTCGTCGCCGACATCGAGCGCGGCGGCGTGTTCGGGTCGGTCGTCGGCACGGTCGCACCTGCTGACGCCGGACGAGCGCGCGCTGTTCCGCGGCTTCGCGATCAACAAGTTCCGCGGCGATCGTGTCGCTCTTCGACGACGGCGTGCGGATGCTCGAGGAGCGAACCGGCGTCGCCCTGCTTCGGCGTGTTTCCGTATCGCCGGACGATCTGCACCTCGACGCCGAGGACAGCCTCGCGCTGCGACACGCGGCCGCGACGCGCCGGCGCCGCCCGGCGCGCGCATCGCGATCGTCCGGTTCCCGCACCTGTCGAACGCGACGGACTTCCGTCTGCTGACGTGGGCCGACTGGATCGCCGTCGCCGCCGCCGGATCGCTACGACTTCGTCATCCTGCCGGGCAGCAAGAACACGATCGCGGATCTGCTCGTGGCTGCGCGCGACCGGGTCTGGCCGACTGGATCGCTCGCGCAGCATCGCCGCGGCGCGACGATCATCGGCATCTGCGGCGGCTATCAGATGCTCGGCCGAGCGATTCACGATCCGGCCGGCGATGGAGTCGTCCGGCCGGGCGGCCGACGGCCTGGGACTGCTGCCGGTCGACGACGACGCTCGACGCGCGAGAAGCGGACGCGCGCGGTCGCCGCGACGACGCCCGGCGGCGTCGAGTTCGGCGGCTACGAGATTCATCTCGGCGTCACGACGCTCGATCAGGACGTCGGCGTCGACGCCGTTCGCTCGGCTCGACGACGGCAGCGGCGACGGCATGCGAGGCGTCGGGCGTGATCGGCACGTACCTGCACGGCGCGTTCGAGCATCCCGGCGTCTGCGCGGAGGTCTTCGGCATCGACGCGCCCGCCGCTGCGCTCGAAGGCCGACGCACTATCAGCGGCTGGCCGACTGGTTCGAGCGAGCACGGCCGCCATCTCGACCGAGCTCGGTCTTGAGCTGAGGCAGTCGGCTCATCGGACGCCATCGCATGCACTGGGAAGCGCTCTGCAGCAGCCGTCATTCGACGCTTCGGCGATCCGGCCGGTTTCTCGTCGCGGATCTGCACGAGCCGCACCACGTGCTGAGCACGTCGGTCCGGCAACGGCGGCCAGGTCGACCACGTCCGGCACCTGCGTCAACCATCAGAGCTGCGAAGGCACCGCCCAGCTCGACCGGCATCGCGTGATGACCGAGGCGGGCCTCGACGCGTATCACGATCGCGTCTGCGCCGAAGTCGGCGTTGCCGGCCGGAGCGACCGCGGTCATGGGCACCGCCGCGAACATGAACTACGTCGCGGTCGTGACGCGAGAGCGACGAGGACGTCGCGGTCACCGCGGCCGTGACCGCCGGCGTCGAGGGCAACGCGACGGCGGCGGGCGAGCCGGCGACGTGGCGCGAGACGCGAAGCCGGCATGCAGAAGGTGCCGGCGTACGCCGGCACGATCAACACGATGCTGCTCGATCAACCGGCCGCTGACGCCCGCGGCGCTCGCGCGCGCGGTCGTGACGATGACCGAAGGCAAGAGCGCGGCGCTGCAGCGGCTGGCGGTGCCGAGCAAGCTGCACGTCGATCTCGCGACCGGCACCGGCACCGATCAGTTCTGCATCGCGGCGCCGCTCGTCGGGCGCGCACGCCGCTGACGTCGGCGAGCCCGCACATGAAGCTCGGCGAGCTGATCGGCCTCGCGACGCGCAAGGCGACGCATGGAGGCGCTGCGCTGGCAGAACGGGCTCGAGGCGAGCTACACGCGCGGCGTCTTCCACGCGCTCGGCCGCTACGGCGTGCAGGGAAGCGACGATCTTCGACGACATCGCGCCGCTCCTCGGCGAGACGCGATCTCGAGCTGCTGCGAAAGAACGCGAAGGCGGCGTTCTACGAGCCGCTCGTCGGCGCCGCGGCGCATGCGCTGGCGACGGTGTGCGATCGCGTCCGCTACGGCACGATTCCCGACGCGGTCGCCGCCGACGCGATGGTGCAGCAGGCGGCGGCGCTCGCCGCGAACCTGGCGGCGCAGGTCCATCGCTGGGCGGAGTTCCGCGCCGCGCTGCGGCCGCACGCGAACGGCGACGTGAAGACGCTCGTGCTCGCGCGCGATCGCGCTCGGCTGGTCGGAGAAGTGGCGGACGCCGCTGATCGAGCTCGCTCCGCGCGCTGTCGCCCGATGCGGCGCTGCTGGCGTCGGCGGTCGCCGCTCGATCTCGCGCTCGGCGATCCCGTCTACGCGCTGGCACCCGGTGCGGCTGATCGGCGCGACGCTGACGTGGATCGAAGGCGCGTCTGCGCGCGGCCGGCGCTCGACGGCTACGGCGGCGGCATCCTGCTCTTCGTCGCGCTGGCGATCGCGTCTGGCTCGGCGCGGTCGTCGCGATTCGTCGCGGCGGCGAGCGCAGTGTCTCGCTGGCTCTGGCGTGGCTCGTGCACGCGTTCCTGCTCTACAGCCTGCTCGCGCTCGGCGATCTGCTGCATCACGTGTGGCGGATCGAGCGCGCGGTTCGCGCCGGCGACCTCGCCGCGCGCGCGCAGCGGCGTCAGCGCGCTCGTCGGCCGCGACACCGATCGCATGGACGGCGGCCGCCTGCCGCCGCGCCGCCGTCGAGAGCCTCAGCGAGAACCTGACCGACGGCTTCGTGAGCCCGCTGTTCTGGTACGTCATCGCCGGCCTGCCCGGCCTCGTGCTGTTCAAGGTCGTGAGCACGATGGACTCGATGGTCGGCTACAAGACGCCGCGCTATCTGCGCTTCGGCTGGTGCGGCGCGCGGCTCGACGACGTCATGAACTATCGTGCCGGCGCGGCTGACGTGGCTGGTCATCGCGGCCGTCGCGGCCGTGCTGCCGGGCTACTCCGGACGGAAAGGCGTGGCGCGTCGGTCTTCGGCAGCACGCGCTGCTGCTCGGTCCGAATTCCGGCTGGAGCGAAGCGGCGACGGCCGGCGCGCTCGCAGCGGCGGATCGTCGGGCCGATCTGGCTGAACGGCGTGCTGGTCACCGATCTCTGGATCGGCGACGCCTCCGATCCTCCGCTGGCGACTGGCGGTGACGTGATGCGGGCATTGACTCTATGTGTGCTGACCGGTCTCTCGGTCGCAGGTGTGAGTGCCGCGATCCTTCGGGCGAACTGGTTATGAAAGCTGCTCGTCCTTCAGAAATCCGCAGATTTCGTCGATGTAGTGCGGCCACGCCGGTTCGTGGGAGAGGATGATGTGATTCTTGCTGTTGAGCGCGACGAAGCGGGCGCCGCGGATTCCGCGCGCCAGCGTCAACCCGTGCTCGAAGGGGACTCGAGCGTCACCACGACTGTGCAGCACGAGCGTCGGTGCCGAGACGTGACCGAGCAGGTCCATGACGTCGATATCTCCCAGGACGTACAACAGCCGGATCGCAGTGTCCGCCGACGCGGAGATGCGTTCCAGCTCGTTGAACCACTGCATTTCCTCCTGCGTGGCGTGGGGCACGATCAGCGACGTGAACATCTGCCGGGCCGCAGGGTTGTCCTGTCCCCAGCCCTCGCGAATGAGCATGACCGAGGCCTCTGCCCGGGCAACCTCCGATGCATTCCCGCGTTTGCGCCATCCCTGTGCGAACCCGCCGCACAGGACGAGCCGGGAGACGCGTTCAGGGTGCCGGGCCGCATACGCGATCGCCACGGGGGCTCCCTGCGAGATACCAAGCAGGGCGAAACGGCGAAGCCCACACTCGTCAACGACTGTTTCGAGGTCGTGCACGAACGCTTCGAACGAGAAAGCCGCGACGTCACGGTCGGAGAGACCGATCCCGCGCTCGTCGTATCGCACCAGCTGGCACTCGGCGGCCAGTCGGCTGAACAACGGCGACCACACCGGACTTCGCCAGTCGAATTCGATGTGGTTCAACCAGTTGGCTGTTTTGACAAGCGGCATGCCACAGCCTGCCGTCGCGACGGCCAGGTGGACATCGTCGGAGGTTCGACAGAAGTTGACGCGCTGGTGAAGCGGGGTGACGTTTGGTGCTCCCACTTCACCGACGAAGCGGAATCCACGGCGCGTCACCGTCCGAATGAGGCGTTGGTCGGTGCCGTTGTCGCCGATGGCCCGCCGCGCAGCGCCCACCCGAGAGGTCAGCGTGTCATCCGAGACGAACCGACCATCCCACACCGCGCGGATGAGCTCTTCCTTGCTGACGACCCGGTCGCGGTGGGTCACGAGATGGACCAGCACGTCAAAGACCTGCGGCTCGACGTGAACGATCGAGCCGACTCGACGCAACTCGCGCCGGCCGCAATGGATTTCGCAGTCTCCGAATGCGAAGGTCATCAGGCCGGCTCCCAGAAATCCGGACTTCTCCGGCAAATCCCCGGCGTTCCTTCAGGACTGCTGCAACGCGTCGCGGCATTATAGCGTCGTGGCCACGTTCGTTCTCGTGCACCCCGCCTGGCACGGCGGATGGTTCTGGAAAAAAATCGCGCCGCGACTGCGCGAGCACGGGCACCTCGTCTTTACTCCCACGCTGACCGGCCTGGGCGAGCGGAGCCATCTCGCTCGCGCCGATGTCGGTCTCGACGTGCACGTCACCGACGTCGTCAACGTTCTGACGTACGAGGCTCTAACGGACGTCGTCCTGGTCGGCCATAGTTCCTCGGGAGCGGTGATCACGGGCGTTGCCGGTCGCGCCCCCACACAGATCGCGCACGTCGTGTATCTGGATGCGTTCGTGCCGGAGGACGGCCAGTCCGTACTGGATCTCATTGCGACTGAGCGACGGCTGATGATGGAGGCCATGGTCCACACGGAAGGCGACGATTGGCTGCTGCCACGTTTTGCGCAGCCGCCATGGCCAACGATCGTGCGCGACATGTGGGGAGTCGCCGACGACCACGATGCGGCGTGGATGCTGGAGCGGCTAGGGCCGACACCGTTTGGGCATTTCAAAGATCCCGTTCGTGTGGCGAACCAGGCGGTCGAGGCGTTGCCGCGGACGTTTGTTCGTTTCCGGCAGTTCCCAAACCCCCGCTTCGACAGGCACGCTGAGATGGCGCAGCGAACTGCAGGTTGGCGCTATCGCGAACTGCTGGCGCCACATCACGCGCCCGTTACTGCACCGGATGAGGTGAGCGATCTGCTGTTGGACGTTTCGTTGTAGAGCTGGCTCAACCTCTTCAACCTGGGTCGCCTTCGTCCAAGGAAATTCGATAACGCCGAGGCAAGACGCGCCCGCTTTTACTTGGTCCCTGGCGCGATCGTGCGCAGGTAGTCGGCGAAGTTGAAGACGAAAACGACTTTGTCCTGGACGGCGCTGCCCTGGTCTGCGGCCGGGACCACCGCGAGCCGCTTGCCGTCCGGATGCACATCGTACGGGCTGCTGTTGGCGAGAGGCCCAATGTTCGTCGGCGACCAGATCTGAGGCTTGTCGGCGCGAAAGGAGTCTCCTTCGACGGCGTACGACGCGAACATGACCTTGCCTTCAGGCGAGGCGCTCCTTGTCCGCGGCCAACGACGGCGGGAGAATCTTGATGGCGACCTGGCGCTTCAGCTTCGTGTCCGTCGCCCGATAGACCTCACCCATCCCGCCGGCGCCCAGCGGCGCGACGATTTCGTAGGGACCGAGGCGCGAGCCAGGTGTGAGGGACACGCGCTGCTGATTATAGAGGCGCGATGGGACGGCAGGCCGCAGCTGAGGGAGACACTCAACGCGGTGCGCGATCGTCGCTGCCGCAGTGACGTTCACCCTCGTTTGATGGGCAGCTGGGCGTAAAGCTCGAAGTGCTCCGTGCCATGAGCGAACGGTCTTCCGATCCACGCCTCGAAGCCTGGCTGATCATCGGGCACGTAGCCGCTCCTCGGAAGCCACGTCCCGTACAGCCATTGGAGGGCGCGGAGTTCGAGGTCGATCCCGCCGCGGATTTCGACCTGGGCGACGATCATCGGCGGAAACCTGAACCGGCCGATCTCTCCCCTGGGGACGAATCGCTCGGCTTCGACGGCGACGTGATATTGGCAATCTTCCAGGGACGTGATCTCGGGGTTGTCCCATTGGTACCCGAGCCACTGGCCGTCGGCCAGCGAGTTTCGCTCCGCCCACGCGATCAGGCGCTGGGTCGCTTTGGCGACGGCGTCGCCCCGATAAGGATCGAGGACACGGATGTACGCCACCGTGCGCGCGGGTAGATCGCGGATCTTCACTCTGAATCCGTCGGGATTGTGCGCGGCGGGCAAACGGCCCAGATAAAGCCGGGCAGCCGGCTCGGGAACCGTCGCCTGCAACTCGGAGCCGTGCGCCTCGCGCCACCGCTCGAGGTCGAACGCGCTGGGGGCCGTTCCGTACCGCTGCTTGAAGCACCGAGAGAAATCAGACGAAGAGGAAAACCCGCATTGCAATGCGATCGTCGTGAGCGAGGCCCGCGGCCCGTGCGCCATCATGACGAGCGCCCGTTCAAGCCTCAACCGTTTCACGAACTCGGCGAGCGTCTCTCCCACCAGGATCTGGAACACACGATGGAAGTGGAATGGCGACAGCCGCGCGGCACGCGCAACGTCCGCGAGCCGCAACGGCTCCCCGAGATGACTCACGACGTGATCGATGGCGCGGTTGACCCGTTCGGCGTACGCCATCGGAGTCGTGGTGCGGGTTTTCACTCTGTTCGCAAGATTTGGCAAGCCTTCCACACCGCGATTCGTATGATGATTGTTCGGACCTGGAGGTTCAGCGACTACTCAGTCGGAATCGGAGCTGCCCATGACGCGATTCATCATAGTCATTTTCGTGTGTGTCCTCGGCGGATGGGGTTCCCAGGGCGCCCCGGCGACCGCTCAAACCCCGCTCGCCACCACCCGCCCTGCTTCAGGAGATGGTCAGATGCAACTCGGGAACTTCTCAGTCAGTCTCGCCGTGAAGGACATCGCCGCCTCCCGGGCGTTCTACGAAAAACTCGGCTTCACGCAGGTCGCCGGCGACCAGGCACAGAACTGGTTGATCCTTCAGAACTCCACCAGCACCATCGGGCTCTTTCAAGGGCCGCAGTACACCAGGAACATGCTGACGTTCAATCCGGGGTGGGACCGAACCGGCAGCACCCTGCCGGACTTTGACGATGTGCGCGACATTCAGCGGACACTCAAGAGTCGAGGCCTCGTGCCGACCGCGGCGGCCGATGACTCTTCCACGGGCCCCGCAAGCATCGTGCTGACGGATCCCGACGGGAACCCGATCCTGATCGATCAGCACGTGCCCAGGCCGCGGAAGTAACTCACTACACGGCGGTCGTGAAGATGGGCGGAACGGCGTCTGGAATCCCCCGAGCCTTTTCTGGCTTCCAGGCGAACGCGCAGTCGATGCGGATCCAACCCGTGCTGAAGGAGTTAGGCTGGCAACCGGGCGCGCAGCGGCCAGGCGTTTCAGTACCCGTGTCGCTCCAGGTCGGACGGATAGCTACACCGAACTAAAAAATGCTCTAGCCCAGGTCGTCGTAGCGGACCGCAACGATCTCGAGGCGCTGCGGTCCGCGCGGCGCTTGAACTGTCACCGTCTCTCCGACTCTTGCCTTCAGCAGCGCCCTGGCCAGCGGAGAACGCCAGGACACGCGCGCGTCGCCGGCATCGAGCTCGTCCACGCCCACGATGGTGACCTCGCGCTCGTCGCCGGCCTCGCTGAGGATCATCACGGTTGCGCCGAAATGGACCCGCTCGTGCGTCTTGCCCGCGTTGTCCACCACCACGGCGCGGTCGAGACTCTTCGACAGGTAGCGGATACGCCGGTCGATCTCGCGCAACTTCCGCTTCCCGTAGATGTAGTCGCCATTCTCCGAGCGATCGCCGTTGCCCGCGGCCCATGCCACGGTCGTGACGACCGGCGGACGCTCCACCTTCCACAGGCGTGCGAGCTCGTCCTGCAGACGCCGGTGCCCGGCGGGCGTGATGTAGTTCTTCAGCTCGTCAGCCATGACGGTTCGACCTGCTGATCTTCACGAGTTTGCGCCTTCACGTCCAGTGTACGCCGTCGAGCGGCAATCACCGATCCTACGGCATGCCTAGATCGCGACGATGACGCGATGTCGTATGATTTCCGCACCGTGGTCAAGGTGACGACAAGGCCCGAGAAGGCCTCCTTCATATCGGTGCTGTATTGACGCGCGCCCGCCATATTGGATGGCCCGTGGCCGGCCTGCTCGCCTTGATCGCAGGCCTATCGTCGCAATCGGCCAAGGGGACCGACGTCGTCGTGCGCGTCGCGTCGCCGATGGCGGCGCCGCGCTGGGCCGTGCTCGAACGCCAGCTCCTCGCCGCCAATGCGCCGGCCTGCCGCGAGTTTTTTGACAAGTACTTCGATAACCGCGGTTACCTGCAGGCGTTCGTCCGCTGGGGCGCGAACGACGGACCCGACGATGCGTTCGAAAATTTCAATCGGTGGCCGGAGCTGCACGCGCTCGGGGCGAGCGACGACATCCTGCAAATGTACCTCAAGGGACACGAAGGGCTGCTGCGCCAGTACACCGAGGCGAGAACGGTCGACGTTCCAATCGCGCGTCAGGGCATGTACCACAAGGAGTTCATCGTCCAGTCCGACTGGATGCATCACGGCGAGGGGCTGCAGCTGTTCAACCGCATGGGCCTCTCGGTGCCGACCGACGCCACATATCAGCAGCGCGCGCGACGGTTCGCGGGGTTGTACATGGCGGAGGATCCGGAGGCGGCCAACTACGATCCGGCGCACAAGATCATCCGCAGCATGCAGAACGGCAGCCGCGGACCGATGCTGCGTAAGGCGACGGCGCTCGACTGGGTGGGCGATCCGTTCGATGTCACCGGATTCGACGCGCTGCATGGCGAGAACACGTTCGAGCAGTTCCTCGCGCACTACCAAGAGTACGGCGACGTTGTCGGCGACCACTTCCTGAATCTCGTCGCCACCACGCTGCCGACCAACGCGTATCTGCTCGCCGGCGAGGCGAAGTACAAGCAGTGGATCGTCGAGTACATGGATGCGTGGCTCGATCGCATGGCGCGGAACAACGCCATCATCCCGAGCTTCGTCGATCTGGACGGCCGCGTCGGCGGCGCGGAGGGGAAGTGGTGGGGGAGCGCCTACGGGTGGGGTTTCAGTCCGATCAATCCGGTGACCGGACGCCGCGAAGATCGCAACCGCATTCCGAGGGCGCTCGTCGGCTTCCACACCGCGCTGCTCGTCACGGGCGCGCAAAAGTACGTCGACGCCTGGCGGCGGATGATCGATGCCGTCAACTCACACGCGCGCGTGATCGACGGCCGGAAACAGTATCCGACGATGTACGGCGCGGACGGGTGGTATGGGTGGCGGACTTCTCCATGGAACGTCGGCACGCTCGAGGTGTGGTACTGGTCGCAGGCGCAGCGGGATCGGGATCGCGTTATCGACAACGCGTGGCTGCGATTTCTTCAGGGAGGCGACTCGAGCTATCCCGAACAGGCGCTGAGACGCGATCTGAACGCGGTGGAGCAGCGGCTGACTGCGATTCGCCGCGACACCACGCCGCCGCAGAAGCGCCTCGCCGACAACATGCTCGACTACAACCCGGCTTCCACCGAGTCGATGGTGCAGTTGATGTGGGGCGCGCTCCTGCCGGGGCGTGAGGGCGGCCTGCTCAACGCCCGGCTTCGCTACTTCGATCCGGACAGACGCCGCGCCGGCGTCCCTGAAGACGTCGCGGCGCTCGTCTCGGCGATGTCCGACACGCGCACGTCCGTCACGCTGGTGAACCTGAACCGGTCACAGCGCCGTACGGTGATCGTGCAGGGCGGCGGGTATGGCGAGCATCAGCTGGTCAGCGTCACCCTCGACGGCAAAACGACGGCAATCGATTCACCGCTGCTGACCGTGCAGCTCGAACCCGGAGCCGGGCAGACGCTCGAGTTGACGATGAAGCGGTATGCGAATCCGCCGACGTCACTGCATCCGTGGCATCGAAACTGACCTTATTTCCCCACCGGCGCCCGCTGACTCAGCTCGTCGAAGAAATTAAAGGTGAACACCAGCTGACTCTGCGGCTGATTCCCAATCGCGGCGGCCATGGGCGCCACCACGAACCGCTTCCCGTCCGGGTGCAGGTCGAAACCGGATCCGCTCGAGCAATGAGAATCAGCGATGTGTGGAACTATGCTGCCGAATCCAATCGGCTAACGCTTCCTCGGAGACGGTTCCCTCTGCGAGGGCGACGATCTCGGCCACGACCTCGGCGTCGGTTGCCATCAATTCGTGGCCGTTCATGCCGAGAAATGTGACCATGGTCAAGAATCCGATGCGCTTGTTGCTATCGCGATAGGGATGGTTCTTCACGAACCCGAACGCGTACGCAGCGGCGAGCGTCGGAATATCAATCGCCTCCGCGTAGTGCCACTTCTGTTGCGGTCGCGCGAGGGCCGATTCGAGGAGGTTCTCGTCTCGAATCCCAGGCAGACCTCCATGCTCTCGCAGTTGGTCGGTGTGGATGGCCTCCACGACCACCCGGCTGAGCCACTTGGGTTCGCGGCGGCGCTTCGCCACACCAGCTATTTCGCCAGTTCTCGAAGGGCGCTCCGGTATTTCTTCGCGGCCTTGGCGGCGATCCTCAAGGCGCGTTCAGTCTCAGGGTCGTACGGTGTCAGCAGAATGCCGCGATCGGTTTCCACCGCCAGGACGCGGTCGCCCGCTTCCAGACGCAACCGGTCGGCCATATCCTTGGGCAGGGTGGCGCTCACGGAGCCCCCGGCTTGACGAAGTGTGACTTCCTTGGTCATCACGGCATGGTAGCATATTAGTGCTACGGCAACCGACAGCGACTACCACGAAGTCACGAAGACATGAAGAATGGTTATGCTGTGAGCGAAGCGCACACATGTCCGCAACCATCAGCTACGTCAACGAAGTCGAGGCCACGATAGCAGCGTGATGGATCTCGACACTCTCTGGGACGTGGCCGACCGGGCGCGCGCGAAACCTCGGCTTGCGCCGAAGGACGTCTCGTTCGTCCGCGATGTCGCGCCGGACCAGCTCGATGCCTTTCCAACGTTGAAGCTGCCGGCGACGGTCCGGCACCCGGCAGGGTTCTCGATCTCAGGTGCATCCGTCGGCACATTCCTTCGCAGCGCGCTGCTCGTCGCAGGGCAGAAGGCGCTGGGCAGGAGGTTTGGCGGACACGAGTTCTATGGGCGCGTCGAGAAGGACCTGGCGTTCGGCATCATGCGCTCGCATTTTCACCACGGCTATCCGAAGGGCTCCCATTGCTGCGTCGAGTGCACGCTCGCGGTGATTCCCGTCCTCGAGGCCGGCGCGATTCGCTACTTCGACTGTCGCGAGTTGTCCAACGCCGCGAAACGCCTCGTACGGCAACGTCAGTGGCGGTTTGCCAAATCAGCCGACCCACGAATGGTGCGCTGGGCATTGGGCGACTGATGCGCCGCCGATCATTCCTCGCCGCCGCGGCCGTCGGCGCGGTATGGCCGTGGCCGCGACTCTTTGCGCAGAGCGGCAAGTCCAGGCTCATCCTTCTCGGCACGGGCGGCGGACCGCGGCCGCGAAAGGCGAGCTCCGGCTCGGCCCAGGTCATTGTCGTCAACAACGCGGCGTACGTTGTCGACTGCGGCGACGGTGTGGCCCGGCAGCTGGCGTTTGCCAACGTTCCCCTGCCAAGCCTCCGGCACGTGTTCGTCACCCACCATCACTCCGACCACACCGCCGACTACGGCAATCTCATGTTGCTGGCATGGACCGCCGGGCTGCGGACACGCGTCGATACGTGGGGACCGCCGCCGCTCGAGAAGATCACGCGGCTGTTCTTCGAGATGAACAAGTCCGACATCACTACCCGCATCGCAGACGAGGGGCGCGTGCCCCTCGCTCCACTCGTCCATGTGCACGAAATGAGCGAGGGCGGGTTGGTGATGGAGGACGAACACGTCAAGGTCACCGCCACGCTCGTCCGTCATGAGCCGGTCGTGCCCTCGTTCGGGTATCGATTCGACATGCGCGATCGGTCAATAGTCATCTCCGGTGATACGGCGCCCTCCGACAACCTAATCGCGCTGGCAAAAGCGGCGGATGTCCTCGTGCACGAGGCTCTGTACGCACCCGCACTCGATCGACTCATCGCCAACGTCCCCAACCAGACCCGTCTCAAGCAGAGCATCCTGTCTCATCACACGACCGCCGAGGACGCCGGTCGCGTGGCGCAGGCCGCCGGCGTCAAGACGCTGGTCCTGTCGCATTGCGTGCCGGCCGACGACCCCGCCGTGACCGATCAGATGTGGCGTGATGCCGCCCGGACCCATTTCCGCGGCACAGTGATAGTCGGCAAGGATCTGATGGAAGTCTGAAAGGACGGCGATGCCGTTAGAGCGCGGTTCCGCGGCGTCCGGCGCGCACGCGCAGGAAATTCGTGCGCTCGGCCGCGGGCAGCGCCTGCCAGCGGCGAATCATGTCGCGAAGCGCACGTTCACTCTCTCGCCGCACGGCGACGAGTTTTGACCGCCGGCCGCTCTTTTTCTTCAAGCGCTTTCTCCAATACGTCGAGCACCGCGCGATCGCGCGGCCGTCCTGCTGCTCGTTTGCTCTTGATGATATCCCGCAGGGACGCCACCGTGATCGACGCGCCGCCGAGGTCGATCGCGTCAGCCCGGTCACGAAGCGCCTCGAACGACCGCACTCCGTGAATCGCCGCCATGAAGTCGACCTGCAGACCATCGTCGCGAATCACGCGATACAGGTCGGCGGCGGGATAGTACGGCCGCACGATCGTCGCGCCGAGACCGTCTGCCAATGCGCGAATTTTCTGCATGTTCCGCACGGTCTTGCGAAACATGAAATCGAAGTCGACAGTCGTCACGGGCGCGCCTTGAAGCGCGGCTGCTGCGTTGCCGATCAGGACGGCTTCCAGGCGGACTCGCTTCAAGTGCTCGCCGATTTCGATGAGGTACGGTTTTGCGTTCACGGATTCGCTTCCAGCAGTCGCATCGCGCTCGCGCCGCGCTGATTATGGCTCACTGCCGAAGGAAACTGGACGCCCGAGGTGACTCAACGACGAGGCCGATCAAGGGTGAAGTAAACTTTGCACACACACGACGTCGGCCGGCATTCGAGGGACCACGACATGTTCGAGCTTCCACGCCCGCTGACACACCTCGCGGCGGCAGTCGCCTGTGCCTTCGCGCCGCTGCTGGTCGCGTCCGCCCAATCGAATCGACCGCCGGCGAAGGCGGCCTGGACCACGCCTCGCACGTCCGACGGGCATCCGGATCTGCAGGGAATGTGGACGAACTACGATCCCACGCCGTTCGAACGCCTGAACCCCGGAGAAGAGCGGCCGCGCGAGCTCGGCGTCAGCACCGGCGATTGGCTGGTCCAGGACAGCCCGATCAGCGCGCGCCGGCCGTCGATGGTCGTCGATCCGCCGGACGGGCGCGTCCCGCTCAAGCGCGAGGCAGCCCAGAAGCGCGACTCCGACTACGCGCTTCGCGCCGATTCGATCGAGCACTACGGGCCGTGGGAACGATGCATTACCCGCGGCGTGCCAGGAGCGATGTTCCCCGGCGCCTACAACAACGGGCACCAGATCGTGCAGACCCGCGACTTCATCGTCATCCATTCGGAGATGATCCACGAGGCCCGTGTCATTCCTCTCGACAGGCGGCCGTACGCCGATGCGAAGACCGCGTCGTGGAGCGGCGATTCGCGCGGGCGTTGGGCGGGCGACACGCTGGTCGTCGACACGGTCAACTTCAACGGCAAGAGCTGGATTGCCACCAATGCCGCTGCAGGATGGCTGCGAGGCATCCCGCAGAGCGAGGCGTGTCATCTGGTGGAGCGCTTCACGCGTGTTGACGCCAACACGATTCAGTACGAGGCGACCATCGACGACCCGAACGTCTACACGGCGCCGTGGAGCGTCGCGTTTCCGCTGAACAAGGACGACAAGTACCGAATCTTCGAATACGCGTGCCACGAAGGGAATCATGCTCTCGCGAACATGCTGAGCCAGAGCGGAAAACCGAAATAGAGCAGGTCAGAGGATCAAGAAAGCACCCTAGCGTGCTTCAAGTCAGTTCGCCACATGGAGGAACACACGTGAACATGCTCGAGCGCAGCCTCAGACTCTGGATCGCGGCGATGGCCGCACTCGCCGTCACTGCACATGCGCAAACGCCCGCAACGACGACTGCCAGGTCGTCCACGACGCGCGCGCCGACGGCAACCGCCGCCGCCGATCCCGCGTGGCCGCACGGCGCGGTCGCCGATCCGACAACGCTTGGTTTCACCAGGGCCGGCCTCGACGCACTCGACGCGCGTCTGAAGCAGTCGGTCGCCGACGGCGACACCGCGGGCATGACCTACATCCTCATCCGCCACGGCCAGGTTGCAAACTTCAAGGCTATCGGCCAGCAGACGCCGGACAAGCCGATGGCGCTCGATTCGCTGTTCCGCATTTATTCGATGTCGAAGCCGATCACCGGCGTCGCGATGATGCAGCTCTACGAGCAGGGCAAGTGGCAGCTCGACGATCCGATCACCAAGCACGCGCCGGAGCTCGCGAACCTGAAAGTGCTCACCTGGGACAGCGACGGCAAAGTTGTGATCGACACCGAGGGCAAGCCGGTTCTGGCGACGCCGAAGAAACCGGCGACGATGCGGCAGCTGATGAGCCACACCGCGGGCTTTGGCTACGGCCTCTCCGGCGACGATCCGGTCAACAAGGCGTTTCGCGACCAGCGCGTCCTCGCCTCGAGTGATCTCGACGAGATGATGAAGAAGATCGCCGGCATCCCGCTGCTCTACGAGCCGGGGACGAGGTGGGTGTACTCGGTCGCGGTCGACATCCAGGGATATCTGGTGCAAAAGCTCTCCGGCCAGAAGTTCGGCGACTACCTCAAGGCCCACGTCACCGGCCCGATTGGCATGACCGACACCGCCTTCTACGTCTCGTCCGATCGAAAGCCGCGCTTCGCCGAGGTGTATCACTGGGATCGCGATGAGAACCGGCTCGTGATGAACACGCCGCGCACCGACCGCGGCGGCTTCGAGGATCCGGCGCGGCTCGAGTCGGGCGGCGGCGGCCTGGTCGGCTCGACGCACGACTACGCGCGCTTCTGCCAGATGCTGCTGAACAAGGGGGAAATCGGCGGGCGGCGCATCCTCAAGCCTGAAACGGTCAAGCTGATGGCAGAGAACCACATCGGCGGGCTGCAGGTCGGCGTCGACGGCACACGGCCGCAGCCGGGCGCCGAAGCGGTGCGCTTCGGCCTCGACTTCGCGGTGTACGTCGACCCCAAGACGGTGGGCCTCCCGTACGGCAACGGCGCGTTCTACTGGGGCGGCGCCGCCGGCACCTGGTTCTGGATCGATCCGGTCAACGATCTCGCGTTCATCGGGATGATTCAGATGCAGGGCGGCAATCGTCCCGACGGCCTGAATTTCCGCATCGACTCGGCGAAGCTGGTCTACGCCGCGCTGGCGCCGTCGGGGTCGACAGCGGCGCAGCGTTAGCAGGCTGCTGAGAAACGCAGCCTGAAGTCAGAAGTTTGAAGTCTGAAGCTTGAAGTTCTGACTTCTGATTTTTGACTTCTGACTTCTGACTTCTGACTTCTGGCTGCTGGCTTTTTCAGCAACCTGTTAGTCACTCCGCCCGCAACGCCTGCATCGGCGCAATCCCCGCCGCCCGTGCGGCGGGGACGATCGACGCGATGAACGCGGCGGCCGCGAGCGACACGGCTGCCACGGCGAGCGCCGTCGGATCCCAGAACCTCACGCCATACAGCTGCGCGGACAGCAGGTAGCCGGCGCCAACCGCGAGCGGCAGGCCCAGCACCAGGCCCGCGGCCACGCGCCGGAACGCACCGCGCAGGACGATGCCAATCACGTTCCCTCGATCGGCGCCGAGCGCCATGCGGAGGCCGATCTCGTTCGTGCGGCGCACGACCGAGTAGGCCGTGACGCCGTACAGCCCGATCGCGGCCAGCACGAGCGCGACAATTCCAAACAGGCCGGCCAGACTGGCCACAGCGCGTTGTTGATCGAACGAGCGCTCGACCTGCTGCCCGAGTGTCCTGATGGTCGTGACCGTCAGGTTCGGATCGGCCTCGGCGAGCGCACGCTTCACCAGCGGCTCGAGCGTTCCGGTGGGCGTGTTCGTGACCAGCAGCAGCCCACGCACGAAGTGCGACTGGAGTTCGATCCGCTGCATCAGCTCTTGCTTGTAGTCGACGGTCTGCGCCAGCGAGACGAAGAACATCGGCCGCGCCGGGCGGTCGAGCGCGAACCCCGCGAACTTCGCGTCGCGCACGACGCCGACGATGCGGTATGAGCCGACGTTTTCCGGAAGGTTGAGGCCGAAGTGCTGATCGATGGGATCCTCGTCGGTCTTGAAGAAGCGCTTGACGAAGGCCTCGTTCACGACGGCCACATTCTCCGTGGTTTCGTTGTCGGCGTCCGTGAAGTACCGGCCTCGCACGAGCTTCACGCCGAGCTGCTGGAGATAGTTCGTGCTGACCCGATCCCACGACGCGCCGACTTGTGCGCCGGGCCCGGGCAGCGGCTTTCCGGCCACGAGCACCATCTCGCCCCAGTTGTCCGTCAGCGGGTTGTAGAGCGCGAGACCGGCTCCGCGCACTCCTGGCAATCGGTTGAGCCGCTCCTCGAGGTCGCGATTGAGCGCGGCGAGTTTTTCGGCGGTATAAGTTGCGGGAGGACGGTTCAACGCGACGAGCGTGCGGCCTTCGATTTCGAAGCCGAAGTTCTGGCTCTCCAGGCCGCTGAGGCTGCGCGCGAGCATCGTCGATCCGGCGACGAGCACGACCGACACGGTCGCCTGGAGAACGAGGAGCATGGTCCGCGTATACGACGCGTGATCGCCGGTGCTGCGGCCGGCGCCGCGCAGCGCATCGATCGGATTGGTGCGCGTGGCGAACCATGCGGGCGCCACGCCGAACACGATTCCTGTGACGAGCGCGAGGCCGATGGCGAACGCCAGGACGAGCGGCGACGGGTTCGTATCGATCGGCACGATGGTCGCGCCCGCGAAGGCGAGCGAAAGGAGCAGGCGCGCGGCGCCCACGGCGACGATGAGTCCGGCGATCGCGCCGGCGAGCGCGAGGAGAATGCTCTCGACCAGCGCCTCGGTCACAATCTGCCGGCGCGAAGCACCCATCGCGAGCCGAATCGCGGTTTGACCGCGCCGCGCCACGGCGCGCGCGAGCATCAGGTTGGCGACGTTGGCGCAGGCGATGAGCAGCACGAGCGCGCACACGCCAAGGAGAATCTGCAGGCTGCGGGCGTACTGCTCTTTCATGATTCCGACGCCCGCGCCGGCGGGGACCACCGTGATCACCTGCTGGGGTAGCGTGCGGACGATGTCCGGCATCCAGTTCGCGGGGTAGCCGGCGTCGTGCTGGATCCACCGATGGAGGACGCCCGTAAGCCGCGCGCCGATGCCGTCCGTCGTCGCGCCGGGACGCAGCCGTCCGATGACGCGCAGCCACGCGGAGAACGGCAGGCGCAGGATCGAGGTCTCACCGTTGATCAACGGTTCGTGCTGAAGCGGAATCCACAGGTCCGGCGGGTCGGCGCGGAGCGTCTCGCCGAAGAATCCCGGCGGCGTGACCCCGGTGACGGTGAACGCGCGTCCCTCGACGAAAAGCGTCGCGCCGACCATCGATGGATCACCGCCGTAGATGCCCTGCCACAGGTGATAGCTCAGGACGACCGAGGGCGACGCTGCCGGCGTGTCGTCAGTCGCAGTAAACACGCGGCCGGCGAACGCGGTTACGCCAAGCGTGGAGAAGTAATTGCCGGTGACGTACTCGGAGCGGAGCGGCCTCGACGTCGTGTCGGCATCCTGACGCCGCACGCTCAGGCGTGCGCCGCCTGCCTGAAACGCCGTGAGCTCCTCGAACTCCGGCGTTTCCGCCTTCAACCGCTCGAACAGCGTGTACGAGAACATCCCCCAGCGATCCTGCGGGCTCCCCTGCACGCAGCAGGAGGTGCCGTCGCCGATGCGGTACAGGCGCGACGGGTCGCCGACGGGCAACGAGCGCAGCATCACCGCATGGATGAGCGTGAAGATCGCCGTGGTGCCGCCGATGCCCAGGGCGAGGGTGAGGACGGCTGCGGTCGTGAAGACCCGCGCCCTCCAGAATTGCCGAACGGCATAGCGCAGATTGCGGAAGAAGGTGCCCACGCCAGGGGTTAGACGGAAGGCAACGTCGATTCGTTGTGACGCGTCGAGGCCGGCGGCTGCAGAGTAAGATCCTGCGTCCCCTTGATCCCTTCGAAAGGTCAGCGCATCGGTCCGTACGAGATTCTGGCGCCTCTTGGTGCCGGGGGTATGGGTCACGTCTATCGCGCGCACGATGCGCGGCTCGGCCGCGACGTCGCGCTCAAGATGCTTCCCGCCGGGGTCGCCGCCGATCCGGAACGCCTGGCGCGATTCAGGCGCGAGGCCCGCGCCGTCGCCGCGCTCAACCATCCGCATATCGTCACCATCTTCTCGATCGAAGAAGAGCACGGCGTGCCGTTCCTGACGATGGAGCTGGTCGAGGGGCGGTCGCTCGACCAGGCGTTGAGCGCCGGCGGTTTGCCGCTCGCGCAGTTCTTCGAGATCGGCGTGGCTCTCGCCGACGCGCTGTCGGCCGCTCACCGCAAAGGGATCGTCCATCGCGACGTGAAACCGGCCAACGTGATGGTGACCGGCGACGGCGTCGTCAAGATGCTCGACTTCGGCCTCGCGCGGGAGAGCGAGGCCCACGAGGCGGGCGAAGAGGCTGCGACGACGCTCGGTCTGACGCAGGCTGGAATGATCGTCGGCACGGTCCCTTACATGTCCCCCGAGCAGATCGAAGGCAAGCCGGTCGATCACCGGAGCGACATTTTTTCGCTTGGCGTCGTGCTCTACGAGATGGCGACGGGAGCTCGACCCTTCAGCGGAGGCTCGTCGCCCGCGCTGATGTCGTCGATTTTGAAAGATCGCCCGCGACCAATCGCCGATACGCGGGCGAATGTGCCGGATGGTGTGTGGCAACTCGTGGCCCGTTGTCTGGAGAAGTCGCCGCGCGATCGCGTGCAGAGCGCGCAGGACGTCCACGTCGAGCTGAAAGCGCTCCGGCGGTCATGGGAGTCGGGCGCGTCGGCACCGGCCGTGAAGCCCGCGTCGACCTCCGCGCGGACGGTCTCCAGCGATCTCCGCGTCGCCGTTCTGCCGTTCACGTCTCGCGGCGGCAGCGACCCCGAAGCTGTGGCGGACGGCCTGACCGACGACATCACCGCCGGCTTGTCACGCTTTCAGTACCTGTGCGTCGTGTCACGACGTGACGCCGAAGCCGCCAAAGGGCACTCGGCCGATGCGGTGGCGGCCGAGAGGCTCGGTGCGCGCTACCTCGTCGAGGGCGCCGTGCGGACCGCCGGCATGGCCGTGCGACTCACCGTTCGCCTGGTCGATACCACGACCAACGCCCACATGTGGGCTGAGAACTACAACCGGCCCCTGGGCAGCGATCCGTTCGAGTTGCAGGATGACCTCGCGGCCCGCGTCGTGGCCACCGTCGGCGACACAAACGGGGTGCTCGCACGATCGCTGGCCGCCTCCCTCAAAGACCGCAACGCTGACGAGTTGACGGTCAGCGAGCTGGTGATGCGCTTCTTCGGTTATGCCCAGCACTTCAGACACGAAGAGTATCTGCGGCTTCGCGCGGCGTTCGAACGCGCACTGGTCGGCGAACCTGGTCATGCGCTGGGCTGGGCCTGTCTCGCCTTCTTGTACGAGCAGGAGTACTCGCAGCTGCTCAACCTCTCGCCGGAGCCGCTTCGACGCAGTGCCGGGGCCGCCCAGCGATCGGTCGAGCTCGATCCCGCGTGCCAGGCCGGCTGGAGGGCTCTGGCGGCGGTCAATTTCTTCGAACGGGATCTCAACGGTCTTCGCGTCGCGGCCGAGCGGGCGGTTGCACTCAATCCACTGCACGCGACCGCCACGGGCGGAATCGGCTGGATGCTCGCATTCGCCGGCGAATGGGACCGTGGCGTCGAGCTCGTCGCGCGCGCGATCGATCTCAATCCACATCACCCGGGCTGGCTGCACAACGTCCTGGCGACGAATCACTATCGCAACGGAGAGTTCGCCAAGGCGCTGGTACAGGCCAAACGTTCCAATCTGCCACAGTATGTCTGGATGCCGCTCCACGTCGCGGGTGCGGCCGGACAACTCGGCCTCACCGCCGATGCTCGAGCCGCGCTCGATGCCATACGCAAGAACCATCCGGCGTACCTCGACCCGAGCAAGGTGCGGGCGTTGTGGTCGATGTGGCTGTGGGACGCGGACCTCGTCGACCGATTCGTGGAAGGGTTCGTGAAAGCTCTGGCGCTCGTCGATCGGCCGGCGGAAGCCGCGCGCCTCTCGTCTGCTGTGTCGCCCGCGATCGCCGCGGCGTTGGAACGGCCGGCCTCGATCGCCGTCATGCCGTTCTCCGATCTGTCCCCGGCGAAAGATCAGGAGTGGTTCTGCGATGGCATCGCCGAAGAAATTCTCAACGCGCTGACGCCGCTGCAGAACCTGCGCGTCGCCGCGCGGACGTCGGCGTTCTCGCTGCGCGGCAAGAGCGACGACCTCAAGACGATCGGCGAGAAGCTCAACGTGACCACGGTGCTCGGCGGCAGCGTGCGCCGGTCGGGCGATCGGGTGCGCATCACCGTACAGCTCAGCGATGTGCAGGATGGGATGCAGCTCTGGTCCGAGCGCTACGACCGCGAGCTGAAAGACATCTTCGACGTGCAGGACGAGATCGCCAGGACGGTTGCGGAACGGCTGAAGGTGACGCTCGCCGATACGCCGCTTGATCGACTGGCGCGCCTCGTCGAGCACGGAACGACGAACGTCGAAGCCTACCAGATCTATCTGCAGGGCCGCGCGCACTTGAATCGCCGCGGCACGAGCACCCAGCTGGCGCTCGACCTGTTCACGCGCGCGGTCGAGTTCGATCCTGGTTACTCGCTCGCGTGGGCGGGCATCGCCGACGTGTACACCGTGCTGGCCTATTTCGGGACCATCCCGCCATCGGAATCGAAGCGGCACGCGCTGGCGGCGGCGCGGAACGCCCTGAACCTCGATCCGGCATCGGCGGCAGGGCATACAGCCCTCGCGTGCGCCACCCTTCTGCACGAGAACAATCGAGACCTCGCAGGGCAGGAATTCGAGCGCGCCCTTCAGCTCAATCCGCAGTACGTCCAGGGCCGCGCCTGGTATGCGCTGTTCTATCTCCAGTGGGCGCGCGGCGACTTCGAGCGTGGTATCGCGGAGGCGCGGCGGGCGCTCGAGAGCGACCCGCTGTCGGCGTACGCCACGATGATTCTGGCGATTTGTCTGTTGACCGACGGCCGGAGGGATGATGAGACGCTCGCCACCGCCCGCCTCGCAGTCGATCGCGATCCAGAGTCATTCGTCGCGCGTTGGACTCTTGGCGTTGTCGAGGCCGAGATGGAGCGATACGAGGAGGCGATCGCGACGCTCGAACACGCCGCCGCGATGTCGGCACGCCACCCGTACGGTCTGGTGAGCCTTGCTCATGCGTCCGCACGGTGGGGGAAGCCGCAGGCCGCAGAGGCGTTGCTTCGCGAGCTCACCGAACGCGCCGGGCACTCATATGTACCGGCGGCGCAACTGATGGGTCCCGCCGAAGCAACCGGACAACGCGACCTGGCCATCCAGTACGCGCAGCGCGCATGGGCCGAACGAGAACCAATGTTCATCCTCATGGCGCGCCACTTTCCCGAATGGCGCTCGATCCGCTCCGATCCTCGTTTCCAGGCAATCCTGCGCGAGATGGACGCGCCGGTCGAAGGCGCGCGATGATCCGGCGCGGTTTCGCTACACCGAACTCAAAAATGTCTAGCTCCGCGTGAACGCGATGTTGCGCACGCGGCCGGCCTGGACCATGAAGCCGGTGACGCGTCGTTGTGCGTTGCGCTGAAATTCGAGGATGAGCCCCTGCGCGACGAAGGCCTCGCGGAACGCCGGCGTCAGCGCGCGCGGCCGCCCGTCCTTGACGCGCAGCATCAGCGCGTCGCCCTCGACCGACAGCGCGTAACTGACCAGCAGCTCGTCGCTCGAATACGTGCCGGCGAATTCCGCGAGTTGCGCGGTCGTTGGCGCGAATTGCTCCACGGGCTGGAACACCTCGGGCTTGGCGCCGTCGCGCAAGAGCGAGAACGTCGGGCGCGCCGCATCCGTCGTTGACGCAAACTCGAGGACGCCGCCCGCGCCGGGCGCGCGGAAGCGCCCGCCGCCCAGCGCCGCCAGCTCCGTCCTGTTCGGCCCGAAGGAATCAAGGCGCAGCGTGCCGTCGAGAATGGAGATGCGCCGCGCCAGTCCGCTCGACGGGCTGCGGTATGCGCCGACGAACCTCTTCATCTCCGATTCGGTCACGGGCCCGGCGGCCGCGTCTGACACGGCTCTTTCCTCTGGCTGCTTCAGCCTGCCCGCGAAGTACACGTCGGCGACAGCCTTGGCCAGCCGCGAGGGATCCGCCTGCCCAAGGTTGCACAGGCAGATCACCGAGAATTTCTCGCTGGGGAAGCGAATGAGCTGGGCGCGATAGCCGGCCCATGAGCCGCCGTGGCTGATGGCTGAAAGCCCTCGGTAGTTTTCGTGGCTCAGGCCAAGCGCGTAGTCAATTTTCTCCCCGTTGTTGAGCAAACCGTTGGTCAGCAACAGGTTCCACATGGCTTGCCCTCCGACCTTGCCGCTGTAGAAACTCTGATCCCACCGCAGCAAATCCTCGACCGAGGTTTGCACCGCGCCGTCGCCGGTCTGCTCGAAGCCGGACATATCGATTCTGAAGCCCCCCTCCTCGCGGCGCGAGTAGCCGGTTGCGCGCATCGGAATGATGCGCCTGTGGTCGTCGTTGAACTGCGTGTGCGCCATGCCCAGCGGCGTGAAGATGTGTTCCGCGGCGAAATCGCGCAGCGACTTGCCGCTCGCTCGCTTGACGATTTCGCTGAGCAGGAAGAACCCGGAATTGCTGTACAGGTATTCGCCGCCCGGCTCGAAGTTGAGCGCCTTCTGGCGGACGATGAGCCGCAGCGCGTCCTCGCTGGTGGTCACGCCGTCGAAGTCCACGCCGGCCAGGGAGAAGAGCGTCAGGTAATCGCGCAGGCCGCTGGTGTGGTTCAGCAGATGGCGGACGGTCAGCTTCTTGCCGTAGTCGGGCAGCTCCGGAACGTGTCTGCGCACGTCGTCGTCAATGGAAAGCTTGCCCTGCTGCTGGAGCAGCACGATGCCGGCCGCGCTGAACTGCTTGGACGTGGAGCCGATGTCCAGGACGCTTTGCGGTGAAAGTGGAATGTTCAGCTCCAGGTTGGCGGAGCCGTAGCCGCGGGCGTAGATGAGCGCGCCGTCGCGCACGACGCCCAGCGCGCACCCGGGCGAGCCCGGGCGATCGAACGCGGCGAATACCGCGTCCACCTTGGCCTTGCTCTGATCGATCGGCTGCGCACCAAGGGCCGGCACCGTCAACAGCAGCAGCACGATTCTGACGCAGGCTTTCATTCCCGCCTCCGTGGTCGCCCGGTAGACTTCGGCCATTCCGCCATCGTCCATCGGCATTGCGCGCGGCAATTATACGGACTGCTCTTGTTGTGGCGTAGAATCCCTGCGTTCCCCGACGACGGAGTCGCATCGTACCGGACCTTTTGGTGTGCAGGCGACCGGAGGTTGAGATGGACCGTCGAATTCTCTTGTCGGTGGTGACCGTCGCGGCCCTTGTCGCAGGAGCGTCGTCCATTGCGGGGCAGGCGCCTCCGCTCGGCCCCGACGGTCATCCCGATCTGCAAGGCGTCTGGCTGAACAACAGCGCGACCCCGCTCGAACGCCCGAGGGCGCTCGAAGGGAGGCAGTCTCTGACCGACGGGGAAGTCGCCGAGTTGCGCAAGCGAGCCGATCGGCTGTTCAAGGACCCGACCGCCGATTTCGCAGCCGGTGATGCCGTCTTCCTCGCCGCCCTTGCCAACATCGATCACTTCAAGAGCGCGACGGCGACGGGCACCACGTTCGAGATGATCGAGCGCGAGTTCGACAATCGCACGTCGCTGATCGTCGATCCGCCGGACGGCCGGATCCCGGCGTTGACCGCCGAAGGGGAGCAACGACGTGCGGCGGCCAACCGCCCATATGAGGGACCGGAAGATCTCAACCATGTCGAACGGTGCCTGACCTATGGCGTGCCGAGGCTCAGCGGAACCAACACGGGCGCCGGGCCGCTTGGCTATTACCAGATCATCCAGACGCCTTCGTACGTCGCGCTGTTCCTCGAGGCCGTGCACGAAGCGCGCATCATCAACCTGGACGGGCGCCCGCACCTGTCGGCGTCCGTCCGCCAGTGGCAGGGGGATTCTCGCGGACGCTGGGAGGGGCAGACGCTCGTCGTCGACACGACCAACTTCTCGGCGAAGAACAATTTCATGGGTTCCTCCGATCGCCTGCATCTCGTCGAGCGTTTCACACGCGTCGCGCTCGATCGAATCGATTACCAGATCACGATCGACGACCCGACGATGTGGACGGCGCCGTGGACCGCGGTCATCCGGCTCAAGCGGAGCGACGACCGCTTGTTCGAGTACGCGTGTCACGAAGGCAACCACGAAATCATTCGCAACATGTTGCTTGGAGCACGTGCCAGCGAGAAGGGCCGGTGAACCCGCTTTCACGCTGACGTGACGTGGCGGCGCATGACCCGTCAAGCGGCGCGCTGAACGCGCGAGGCCACGGTAGTATTCCCGCTCTGGAGGACAATCATGGCCAAGACCAAGAGGCAGCTGAAGGGGACTTTGAAAGGTCGGAAGGCGGCACGCATCGTGAGGAAGCCCCAGAAGGTCTCCTGGCTCGCAAAGGGCTACCCCGTGTTGTCGTCGGTCACGGTGCTCGACGATTGCCCGCGGGCGATCGAGTGGTACATGAAAGTGCTCGGTGCCAAGCAACGGCTCCGCCTCGACATGCCGGGCGGAACGATCGCGCACTGCGAGCTCGGGTTCGGCGACGCGGTTCTGATGTTGGGAAGCCCGATGCCGCCCCAGTTCCCACCGAAGAAAGCCTGTCTGGCGATCTACGTCAAGAACTGCGATGGGACATACAACGAGGCGTTGAGCGCGGGCGCGCGCTCGCTGCAAGAGCCCACGGACCAGTTCTACGGCGATCGTAATGCGCGATTCGAGGACCCTTTCGGCAATGAGTGGTCCGTCATGACCCACGTCAAGGACGTCAGCGCCGGGGAGATGAAGAAGGCCATGGCGCAGATGGCCAACGCCGGCTGATTGTCGCCACGCGTCGACAGCGAGAATCTGCCACGCGCCACGCGGCAAGCGCTCTGTTCGAAGGCGACCCTCGGATGGGAAACCGCTTGGCGACTGCTCGTTGTCGATCTGGAGGAAGCCGGCATCAAGGCCGTTTGATGTCGTACCAGAGCCCGATGATGCCCGTCTTCTCGTAGAGGCGCTGCTTGCGCAGCACGAGACCCGTGCGCGCGGCCGGGGAAGGCAGTAGTGGAGTCCCGCCGCCCAGCAGCACGGGAATCACTGAGACACCCACCTCGTCGACCAACCCGGCAGAGAGCAAGCTGCGGAACAGCTCGCCGCCGCCGAAGAGGGCGATGTCCTTACCGGGTTGCGCTCGGAGTTCGGCGACCGTGCGCTCGGCGTCGTCGCTGATCGTCAACTGCGGATAGTCAGCAGGCTTCATCGTGCGCGAGAACACGATGTTCCGGGCGCCCGGCTGATCGGCCATCTCGCTGTCCATCCGGCGCATGGCGTCGAAGGTCTTGCGGCCGATGAGGAACGTGTCGAAACGGCTCATCATCTCGGCGAAGTCGATGTCGGGGTCCATGATGATCCAGTCGTACTCGCCATTCGGTCCGGCGATGAAGCCGTCGAGGCTCATGGCGCCGCCGTACGACACTTTGCGCATACCAGGCTCCTTCAGCTAAACTGACGTTTAGTAATCGGCCATAGTCTAAACGTACATTTAGAAATGAGTCAATCACCATGAGTCCCGGTCGACAGAGAACCAGCGACGACCAGGTATTCGCAGCCGTCCAGCGGGCCATGACCAAGCACGGACCGCACGAGCTCACCCTCGCAGATATCGGCACCGAGGCGGGCGTTTCGCCAGGTCGGCTGGTGCAGCGCTATGGAAGCAAGCGTGCCCTCTTGCTCTTACTCGCGGAGCGCTTCGCGGGGAGTGCCGGAGCGGTGTTCGAAGGACTGCGGGCGGCTCATCGGCGGCCGTTGGCGACTTTGCGAGCCTATGCTGTGTGCATGGCCGACCTTGCGCCCACTCCGGAGGCGCTGTCGCGCAATCTCGCCTACCTGCACATCGATCTCACCGACCCGGACTTTCGCGCGCACCTCCTGACGAACGCACGCGCCACCCGTCGCCAAATCGAATCGCTCCTCCGAGCCGCAGTCATCGAGGGGGAGCTGCGGCGAGACGTCAACATTCCTGGCCTCGCCAGAGCCATCGAGGCGGTAATCAGTGGATCGCTGATGACGTGGGCCTGCTACCGCGAAGGCTCGGCGGCGACGTGGATACGGCGCGATCTCGACGCGGTCCTGAAGGCGTACGTGGCGTCAAACCGCCAACCGAAGGCCCTTGCCTCGCGCCGATCGCAGGGACGACCAGCGAAGGGGCGTTCTGTACCACCTGGGTAGGGCCGGTCCTTCCGTATGGCCGCGAGCTCGTGCCTGAAGTCCTCGACGTCGTAGTCGATGGCGTACAGACCGTGATGACCAGCCTCGATCAGGAAGTCGTCGAGCCCCATGTCGAGCGCACGCGCAGCTCCGGCACGAGTCAGGCGGCCCGCGCGCACTTCGTCGATGACGAGCAGCAGCCGTGCGCGTTTGGCCAGCTCGTCACTCGGTTGTCCGGACAGCGGTCCCGGAATCTGGAGGGTGATCCGATCAGCCCAGTTCCGCCGATGATGACGAGTTTCATGATCATGTCCCTTCACGAATTCCTGTGAGTGTTCTGACTTTTCGTGGCTCGCTGAACCGCAAGACAAGCAATTCACCTCGAAGCACGGCCTCGCCCACTATGGCGTCGTTGTTGCGCTCCTAAAGATCACGGAAGACATGTGCTCCGAGGGCAACTGTTCGGGGGAAAAAGACCATGAGCACGATCACAACCAAGGACGGCACGACGATCTACTACAAAGACTGGGGCAATGGTCCAGTCGTCACCCTCTCGCACGGATGGCCTCTGAATTCCGATATGTGGGACGGCCAGATGTTGTTTCTCGCACAGCACGGCTTCCGAGTCGTGGCACACGATCGTCGTGGCCATGGCAGATCCAGCCAGGCTTGGTCCGGAAACGATATGGACGGGTATGCCGACGATCTGGCAGCCGTGATCGAGGCCTTGGACCTCAAGGACATCACGATGGTGGGCCACTCGACTGGCGGCGGAGAAGTTGCGCGCTACATCGGCCGGTACGGCACGAAGCGTGTTGCAAAGGCGGTCCTCCTCGCCGCCGTGCCGCCGATCATGTTGAAATCTGCGACCAATCCGGAGGGACTCCCCATCGAAGTCTTCGACAGCTTGCGGAGCGGCTTGGCCAAGGACCGCTCGCAGGCCTACAATATCCGGGCCTGCCGCACGGTCTCACCGCAACGCATGCCGACGTCGTCAATCGCGATTTGCTCGCGTTCTGCCAGCAAGGCAAACGGAAGGTCGCGTAACGTCCTGTTGTCACGAGAAACGAGGAGGAGGAGATGACCAAGGAACTTACCATCACTGAGCACGAGGCAGCGCAGGTCGAGCGCGCGAACGCCTCGACCGCCACACCCGTTGTCTTCGTTCACGGGCTCTGGCTGCTGCCCTCGAGCTGGGACCGCTGGGTGACACTGTTCGAGGAGGCCGGCTACGTGGGGTTGACACCAGGCTGGCCCGACGATCCCGAGACGGTCGCCGAGGCCAGAGCGCACCCTGAGGTGTTCGCCGGCAAGGGGATCGGCGAGATCGCCGACTACGAGGAGGCGATCATCCGCCGCCTGGATCGGAAGCCCGTGATCATCGGCCACTCCTTCGGGGGCCTGCTGACCATGATTCTCGCGGGACGCGGCCTCGCCGCCGCGTCGGTCGCGATCAGCCCTGCTCCGTTCCGCGGCGTGCTTCCGCTGCCGATCTCGGCGCTGCGCACGGCCAGCGTCGCCCTGCGCAACCCCGCGAACTGGAACCGCGCGGTCCCGCTCAGCTACGAGCAGTTCCGCTACAGCTTCGCGAACGCGGTCGGCGAGGACGAGGCGAAGGAGCTGTACCTCGGCTACTCCGTCGCCGGCGCCGGCGAGCCGCTCTTCCAAGCGGCGTCCGCGAACTTCAATCCGTGGTCAGAGGCGAAGGTCAACTCGACGAACCCGGAGCGGGGTCCGATGCTGATCGTCTCGGCCGACTCGGACCATACGGTCCCCTGGGCGATCGCGAACGCGTCCTACAAAAAGCAGAAGCGCAACATGGGCGTGACCGAGATCGTCAAAATGTCGGGCCGCGGGCACACGCTGACGATCGACGCCGGCTGGCGGGAGGTCGCCGAGAAGGCGCTCGAGTTCGTCCGGCGGTTCACAGCAGGCAGACGGAAGGTCGCATGAATCCGCAGCCGGACTCGTCGCCGCGGGCAGAATTCTCGTGACGGGCGGCCAGGAGTGCCGACCATGGTGCAGTACGCCGATGCCGCGTCTTCACGAACGAGCATCCCGACCGTCAGCGCGGTTCTGGAAAATCATGCGTCGGCGTTGGGGCACGACTTCATCGCATATCGCAACCACGTGTATCGGGTGGTGAACCTGTGTCTCGCGATCGCGGGAGGAGGCGATCGGGTCAAGCTCGAAAAGATCGCTGTCGCTGCAGTTTTTCACGATCTTGGGATCTGGACGAACCACACGTTCGACTACATTGCGCCGTCCATTGCGCTCGCGCGCGAGCACCTCTCGGCCTGCGCGCAAGCAGACTGGATCCCCGAGATCGAGGCGATGATCGTGGATCACCACAAGATCACGCCCTCGCGTCCAAATCGGGCGTCGCTGGTCGAACCGTTTCGGCGCGCCGATTGGATCGATGTGTCGCGCGGGCTCAGAACATTCGGCGTACCACGTTCGTTCATTGCGTCGGTGTTCACAGTGTGGCCGAGTGCCGGGTTTCATTGGCGCCTGTTGGAACTGACGGTCGATCGGTTCCTGGAGCATCCACTAACTCCGCTGCCGATGGTGAGACTCTGACGCGACCATCTCTTGCAACACCGCACTGATGGTGACAGGATCCAAGCCGGCACTGGCGACTCGGCGCTTCGCCTGTTAGCTTGAATCCGAACACGCCAATTCGCTGACATCATGCGAGTTGTGCTGAAAACGCCAGTGTCTGTTGGGGTTTCTGAAAACTGCGGTAGAGACTCCCTGCCTCCCAGCCAGTTGCGGATGGTTTCGTCCTTTTTCCTGTCTGTTCGTTGCTGTTCGTCGCTTGGCGTCTTGTTGCCAGAAGGCTGGCTGAGAAATCGCGCCTCTCAGCGCAAAGTCACCCTCAGGCGCAGGTGTCAGGGCACGTCGGTATTCGAGAAAAAGCCCGAGGCCCGGCGATCATGTTGCCCGGGTGCGGGCACTGGACGCAGCAGGAGCGGGCATGAGAGGTGACGACGCGATGCTGGAGTTTCTCAACTTTTGACATCGTCGTTGACATCGGGAACGACAAGCCGAAAAGCCGCGACGCCGCCATTGCGTTGGCGAAACAGGTGCTCGCCGGTCGCTGACAACACGTGGGAGCGTGTCGGTTTCGGATTCACCTGGCCAGCGTGACCGTGGAGACGGCTGCTGACGCACCGATCGACGCGGTCGGAAATCCCGGCTAGTCCCCGCACGCGCGGGGATGGTGGGGCACTCTTCGAATTGTTCGATGGCAGGCGCCTGAAACTGGTGAAGTATGCCACGATGGAACACCCTTCGGGACGCTGTGAACCAGGCGACTGACAATCGTTCAGTGCGGAAGAGTCTTCGTGTCCACTACGGAGAGTACCCCGATCACACCGGCGGCGATCTTCGAACGAGTGGCTTCATCGCCGCCGCTCCAGACGCCTCCGAGAGTTCCGGTCAGCGAGCGGCTTCGTTCCCCGCTGCAACTGAAAGACCTGCTACCGAGTCGTGTGCGCCAGGGGGATCGATTCAATACGCAGCCCGATGGGCGATCGGCGTTTGCTGTCGCCGCCGCCAACGCAACGCACGCGACCTTGGTTCTGCTTGACGACGAAGTGCAGGACACGTGGTTTTCGAGCCCGTCTAGGTTGAGCGCGGCTGTTCCAGCAGATCTGACCCGTGTCTCGGGGACTCACGCCGTCAGACTGCCGGAGCTTCTTCGCACCGCGAACGAGGTCGATTTCGTGATCGAGCGGCAGGAGTGACGGCTCACCGGAGATGACGTCTCCACGAGGTACTGCCGGCGACGCGCTCGTCTCGGTCATCATCCCCTGCTACAACCACGGCCGCTTTCTGGGCGAGGCAATAGAGAGCGGCCTCCGTCAGTCTGAGCCTCATGAAATCATCGTGGTCGACGATGGTTCGACGGATGGGACTGCGGCCGTCGCCGCCCGATATGACGTCCGCTACGTGTATCAACGGAACTCGGGATTGGCAGCGGCCCGCAATCGCGGCCTGCGTGAGAGCTCAGGGGCATTTCTCGTTTTTCTGGATGCGGATGACAGGCTGCTGCCCGACGCACTGGCTGCCGGAGTGCGGGAGCTGAACGCGCATCCGGATTGCGCGTTCGTATTTGGCAGCTTTCGTCACATCGGCCTGGAGGGCTCGCTGGTCCAGATGAGTTGGGTTCCTGAGGAGCCGGGGCTTTACAAAACATTGCTTCACTACAATCACGTTGGCTGCCCGGCCACAGTCATGTACACGCGAAGCGTCTTCGAGAGCGTCGGCGGCTTCGATGCGTCGTTCAATCCCGCCGAAGACTACGAGTTGTACCTTCGGATTGCTCGGACGTTCCCAATCCGGCGACATCCTGTGTGCGTGGCGGAGTACCGGAAGTACGCCTCCAGCATGTCGAGCGATGCCTCCCGTATGCTTCGGGCGATCCTCCGGGTGCAACGGTCGCAGTTTCGACACGTTCGGCTCTGTGAAGCGGACCTTCAGGCTCTGAAGCAAGGCATGAAAGGGAATCGGGCGCATTATGTAGGGCTTCTGAGAGATGAGGCGCGACGCGCTCGTCGTTCGGACGTTTCCTGGGCCGAGCGGCTCCGTTTCGTCAGATCGCTCCTCCGTTGGGACCCACGAGGATGCGTCAAGGCGTTCGCACCTACTCTGTACTGCACAGTCTTTAGATGCCGTGATTCGATTCGCAACGGTTTGATTCGGCTCAGGTCATCGTCGGCTGACGCCGCGGGTGTGATCGCCGCGACACCGAATCCCATACGGATCCCAAGTGCGCAATGGGACGGACCGGCATCGACCTCCGTCGCGTGGCAGACGTCCGGGGCCGACAATATAGAGATCCACGTGGACCGGCCCGATGGACCGCTGTTCAGCCGTTCCCCACAGGGCAACGCCAGCACTGGAGAATGGGTGAAAGACGGTACCCGGTTTTATCTGCGAGCCGTCCCGAACGGGAACGGGACAGCCACTCGGACGCTTGCGGTCGTGACCGTGAACATCATTCCGGAATGAGCACGCACATCGCCGATCCGAGGATCCTGATCCTCATCCTGCACTTCGGGTCGTGGCCCGAGTGGTTCCCTCTGTTCCTCGAAACGTGCAGGTGGAACCCGACGATAGACTGGATGATCCTGACCGACGGCCAGACGCCTGAATCGACGCCACCCAATGTGCGGCTGTCGCACGAGACACTTTCAGGGATCACACGGCGGATTGCGGCAAAGCTGGCATACGACGTGCCGATTACCGTTCCCTATAAGCTCTGCGATCTGCGGCTTGCGTTTCCCAGGATCTTCGATGACCTGGCAGCGGGCTACGACTTCCTGGGTTGGGGTGACCTGGATGTCCTCTATGGCGATCTCCGGCGGCTGATCGGCCGGGATGCCCTCGAGCACGAGGTCATCAGCTTCTATGAACAGCACCTCTCGGGACATCTCGCACTCGTTCGAAACACTCCGGCCATGCGCGAGCTGCACCTGCAGGTGCCGGATTGGAAAGCGCGCGTGGGCCATCCCGACTATCAGCATCTCGACGAGCCCGCACCGGATCTTCTGCGTGGACGGTTTCGCGTGTGGGCGAGAACCAGCTACAACACGCCGCTGTCGCCCTACGCGCCATGGCGGGACGGCACCTTCAATTTTCCAAATGAGTGGTACTGGCGGAACGGTCGACTGACGAACGATATCGACGCGGACACTGAATTCCTGTACCTCCACTTCATGCACTGGAAGGGTGGGCCGTGGCCACGCGAGTGCGGCAATGCGCAGTGGGAACGGTTCGACCGGCTCGTCCACTTCGATCCAGCGCTCTCGCGCAATGGATTCCGCGTCAACGATCGCGGTTTTTTTCCGCTCGAGACTGCGGGCTCGTGACCTGCCGACAGGATGGCTGACGCTCCACGCCGACCGACGGGTACGATCAAGGCGGATCCCAATCCGGTCAGGCCCCCGTACGGCAAAAACTACGGCCAGACCACACTGGCCTGGGAGACCTCCGGCGTCGATGCAGTCGAGATCCATGTTGGTGCGCCCGACGGTCCGCTGCTTGCCAGGGGTGGCCAGTCTGGCGCGGCGTCGACAGGTGAATGGGTCAGTGATTGGACGACTTTTTTTCTGCAGGACCTATCGGACAGACGTCCGCTGACTATCGCCAATACGTTGAGTAGCGTATGCGTCAGGGTGGCGAAGCCCATCGCTTTTGGCAACCAGGATGAGGCGGGGCGCCATGAGAGGCGGCGGCTCGAGCAGCTCCCCCGATATAAACCAGCGACGACCACTCTGCAGGGTCGGCCGTTCGAGATCATCGACGCGTCCTCGTTTCTGACGATGCATGACGAGATCGTCGAACAGGGAATCTATGGCTTCCAAACCACCCGCGAGCGACCGTTCATCATCGACTGTGGCGCCAATGTCGGTGTGAGTGTCTGTTACTTCAAGGCGCTGTACCCGACGGCACGGATCCTGGCATTTGAGCCCGACAATCGTGCGTTCGCTGCGTTGTCGCGAAACGCGGTCTCGCTCGGATGGGACGATGTCACGTTGGTGAACAAGGCGGTCGCCCACCGTGAGTCTGACGCGCCCTTCGTAGGCGAACAGTCGTGGGCAGGCCGCCTCGCCCGCCCGGATGACGTGAGCACCACCTCTGTGCCTGCGGTCAGGCTGCAGCCTTACATCGACGAGCAAGTGGATCTCCTGAAACTCGACATCGAAGGCGCCGAGACAGACGTGCTTCTCGATTGCGCGAGCATCCTCGATCGAATTGACCGGATTGTCGTGGAGTATCACTCGTTCGCGAACGAGCCGCAGACGCTCGATCGGCTGCTGACGTTGCTCTCGCGCGCCCGATACCGCGCGTACGTCAGATCCGTGAGTGCCGAATGGCCGCTCCAGCCGTTCCTTGACTGCCCGGTGTATTTCGGAATGGACCTTCAGCTGTACATCTACGCGTTCAGGACTCCGACGACGGCTTGACGGCTCGGATCCTGAGTAGGGTTTCGTAGCAGTCGTCGACGTACCTCCGCATGCCGTCGAAGTAGCAGGGTCGGCAGGCAACGGCCTGGAGTTCTACGCCGGGTCGTTGCCCGCTGCCTTCCCCAATTTCGGCCTGTTTTTCGCGTCTCATCTCCCAACCGTGCCGCCCAACATCGGCTATATGGACTCCTCCCGGCGATCAACGAGAACTCAGAATCCTGGCGATGACTTCAACCACTTCCACACTCGAGAGCAGCAGTTCGAGTGAGAACTGCGATCTCTCAGCCCGAGAAGGCGTCGGCAAAAGAGGCTCCGTGCGAAGCGCCGTGGGGTGATCGACATGCTCGACCGGTCAGTGGAGGTAGGGCTTTACTCCGATCACCGGATGAGGGTCTCAGTTTCTTTTTGACATCCATCGCCTTCTCTTCAACACCACTCTGTCCAGCCAGGAGATCGGCCAGCGGGGTCGAGGGGTGAGTCTGCGGGCTGATTCTTTCGTGGCTGGCGTCCCATCAAGGAAGAGTTCGTCCGGCTGTTTGTAGGTGCCGAACACCAAATCCGCGAGCGGTATGCCGAAGAATCCTGCCACGTTCAGGTTGCATTTGTAGTTCGCGTGATGCGCTTGATGGAATCCGTACACTGTTCGCCACACCTTGCCGGTCCGGCCGTTCAGCTTTCGCTTCCACCAGGCATCGTATGGCTTGTGATGCACCACGTGGATGGTTTCGTACAAAAAATGGGCGATGGCGAGGGCGGAGTACCCCCCAATGAGAATCGGCAGTCCTGGGAATGAGAATGCGATGGGTGCAAAGAACGGAGTGAAGGAAGCAAAGGTCGGAATCAGCGCCCAGGGAGGGAACGTTGCCTGATCGTCGTGCTCCACATCACCGATCGGATACGCGCTGCGTACTTTATTCTCTGCATCATCAAAGCAGATCGAGGTCAGCTTGTGGTGCGCGAGGTGACTCGTGCAGAGGGTGCGGAGGAACCTCACGGTTTCGATATGGAGCAAATAGCGGTGGAAGAAATATTCTGCCAAACAGACAGCCAGATTGCAGACCAGGCAGGTGAGGACGATCGCCCAGATGCCCGATGAAAGGTGTTGGTCCCAGGTCGATCTGAAGAAGTACCGCACAAATACAAAGAGTGCTGCCAGTTGCAGGGCGATGAATGCCGCAAACAACAGGGCCGCGGCCCGGTTTTTGGCCCGGCTCTCATATGAGAGGAAGTTGAGTGTCGGGAGTCTCATGTGTTTAGCGATCGACAAACCGCTCGCCGATTACAGCGACGGTTGCGGGAGACACTCCAGGCTGGGGTTTCTTGAAACGCCGGTAAGACTCCCTGCCTCCCAGCCAATTCCCTGGGTTCAGCGCGACGCGACGTGGCGGCGCACGACGAGAATCGTGATGTCGTCGAACTGCGGGGCGTCTCCGGCAAACCGATCGATCGCCTCGAAGATCCGCGTCACGATGGCGTCGGATGACCGATCCATCGCGGCGCGCACGATCTCGATCACCCGCTCATCGCCGAACTCTTCGCCGTGCTCATTCTGGGCGTCGGCCACGCCGTCCGAGAAGAGCACCACGCAGTCGCCTGCGTCGATGGTGACAGCGGTTTCTTCGTAGGGCAGCCCGGGCGGCAGCAACCCGAGCGGCGCACCCGTGGACTCGAGCCGGACCGCCTCGCCGTTCGCCCTCATCACCAGACAATCGACGTGGCCGGCGCTCACATACCGGGCGCCGCCCGCAGCCGATTCGAGATCCAGTTCGAGAAACGCCGCGGTCACGTATTTGTTCGCGGCGGTCGACGCAAACAGCAGGTCGCCCGCCTGCACAGCCAGGTCCGTCAGCGCGACCGTGCGCCCGAGCAGCGCCCGCAGCGTGGCTTGGGTGTGGCTCATCAGGAGCGCCGCCGGCATCCCCTTGCCTGACACATCGGCGACACACAGCAGCAGGCGGCGCGTGCCGTCCGCCCCGACGGTCAGAATGGCATCGTAATAATCCCCGCCGCAGCGCCGGGCCGGCCGATTCCGCGCGGCCAGGTCGAGGCCCTCCAGATTCGGCATGGCCGCAGGGAACAAGTCCGCCTGGATGCTCGCCGCCAGCTCGAACTCCCGTTCGAGCCTCGCCCGGGCAACCTCCATTTCCTTCTTCGAGGCGAGCAGTTCCTCCCGCTCGCGCGCGGCCTGGATGGTGCGTTCGAAGAGGCGCGCGTTCTCGATCGCCGTCGCCGTCTGCAGGGCCAGCGTGTTCAGCAGCTTGAGCGCGGCGGCCGTGTACGCCGTCGGCGTTGCGCTGCCGAGCGCGATGATACCGATGACGCGCTCGCCGACCTTCAGCGGTGCGCACATCAGCGCATGGACGCCGGTCCCGTCCCGCATGCGCCGCGGATCGGACGCCACGTCGTTGACGATCTCGGCGATCCCGCTCGCGGCAATCGATCCGATGACGCCCTTGCCGCGCTCGAAGCCAGTCAGATGCGGCAGCGCGCCACCGAATCCGGCGAGGGTGGACAGTGCGCCCGTCTCCTCGTCGAGGAGCATGATCGCGCCGTCGGATGCCGCGATGAGCTGCCGCGCTTCCTGCAGCGTCAGGCTCGCGACGCGCTCGAGGTCGAGCATCGCCGCCAGCTTCTCGGAAAAACTGTAGATGAGATTGACTTCCCGATAGAGGTGCAGGACCTCGGATCCGAGCGCTTTCCGCTCGGATTCCTTCGACAAGAGATGTTCGAGGAGCGTTGCCACCACGCGCGCCGGCGGCTCGCCGGAGACGCAGCCGACGGTGGTGCCGTCCAGCGCGATGGGATGCCGCGCGCCACCGTCCGTGCTGCGCGCTCCAAACAGCAGACGCCCCTCGGCGTCCTCGACCGCCACCGGCGTCCCGAGCGCGCCGGCGATCTCCTCCACGACACGGGCCGCGTCCTGGCGCGGACCGATCACACTCCGGAGCGTGACTCGAGACATCGGGCGGGTCTACAGACCTAGCACTTCGCGGGCCTTGGCCAGCAGCGCATCGGGATCGAACGGCTTGGTCATGTAGAGATTTGCGCCGGAGTCGTAGCCTTTCTGCCGGTCGAATTCCTGCCCCTTCGCGGTCAACAGCACGATGAACGTGTCGCTCAGGCCGAGGTCGCGCTTCGCCCGCTGACACACGTCGAAGCCGCTGACTTTCGGCATCATCACGTCGAGAAACACCAGGTTTGGTTTCGAGGACTCGATCGCCGCCAGCGCCTCCTCGCCGTTGGTCGCCGTGAGGAGGTCGACGCCTTCGTCTTCCAGCTCCTCGAGCGTCTGCTGGATCAGCATGCGGATGTGGGCTTCATCGTCGACGATCAGAATCGTGCGGCTCACGGATGCTCCAGGGAGTTATTGGTAGACAAGGAAGAGGACGTTCTCGAGCCCCTTCTCGAAGCGCAGCATCTGCACCATGTCGGGCTTGGTCGACGAGACCGAGTTCAGCATGATGATGTCCGGCTGGAGGGCTTTGGCTTTCTCCACGAGGTCCATCTCGCGCGCTTCGCTGACGCTGTAGCCGCGCGTTTTCAAGACGTCGGTCAGTGTCTTGACCGTCGTCGCGTCCTCGTCGACGACGAGCACGTGCTTGCGCGATTTCTTCTGCTCGATCAGCGTTCCGACTTCACGGAACAGCAGGTCGGTGTCGATCGGTTTGGTCAGATAGCGGTCGACGCCGAGGCGGAATCCGCGATCGCGGTCCTGCACGATGGACAGAATCACGATCGGGATGTCGAGCGTGGCCGGGTCGTTTTTCAGCACGGCCGCCACGTCGAAGCCGTTCATCTCGGGCATCATCACGTCGAGCACGATGAGGTCGGGCCGCTCGCGGCGGACGGCGGCGATGGCGTCGCGGCCGTTCACGGCCACGGTCACGTGATAGCCCGCGTCGGAGAACTCCTGTGTGAGCAGCTCCCGGATGTTCGCCTCGTCGTCCACAACCAGGATTCGCGGCTTGCGATCGGTGGTCTTCGGCGTCGACACCAGGACATGGTCGCGAAGCTGCCGGATCAGCGCCGCCAGCTCCACCGGTCCTCCGACGTCCGCCGCCGCGCCCGCCAGCGGCAGCGCGAACGAGAACGTGCTGCCTGTGCCCCGGTTCGCTCTCGACCCAGATGCGGCCGCCGTGGTGCTCGACAATCTCCCGGCAAATCGGCAACCCGAGGCCGGTGCCCTTCGGCTTGTCGGTGAGGGTGTCGCCCACCTGCTTGAAGCGTTCGAAAACCTTCGGCTGGTCTCCGGGAGAGATCCCCACGCCCGTGTCGGTGACGCTGACGACGATCTCGCCGCCGCGCCGGCTGGCGCGGCACGTGATCGATCCGGATTCCGTGAACTTGACCGCATTCGAAATCAAATTGATCACGACCTGGATCAATCGGTCGCGATCACCGGTGACGCCCGGCAGGCCGGCATCCAGCTCTTTGATCAGGCGCAGACCCTTCTGCTCGAACAACGACGCAGTGGCCGCTGTCGCATGCTCGATGACGTCGGGAATGGTGACGGCGTCCATGTGCCATTCGAGCTTGCCCGCTTCGATCTTCGCGAGGTCGAGGACGTCGTCGATCAGCTTGGTCAGCCGCTCGCCTTCCCCGACCACGACCTTCAAGTTCTCCTGGACCTGCTGCATCGTCTGGACGATGCGCCGGTCGTCGGTGTGTATCAGCGGGAAGATGCGCTCCTCCAGCCGCTTCTTGATGATCTTGGCGAAGCCGAGCACCGAGGTGAGCGGCGTCCGCAGCTCGTGGCTGACGGTCGAGAGGAACGCGCTCTTCGCCGCGTCGGCCTCCTCGGCGGCGGCGCGCGCCTGCTGCGCCTCCTCGAACAGCCGCCGATTCTCGTTCTCCTGCTCGTTCAACTGCCGGTAGGCGGACGCGTTGTCGAGCGCGATGCTCGTGTACGCCGCAAGGTTCTGCATCACGTTCAGATGGTGTTCGGTGTACGCGTTCTTGTTGAAGCTCTGGATCGTGATGATGCCGAGGACCCTGTCCTTGGACAGCAGCGGCAAATAGATCATCGACTGCGGTTGCCGGGACATCGTGCCGTCTTCCAGCTCGAGCGGCTGTTCGTCGTACCTCGTCAGATACTTCGAGTACTCGGCGGCGACGTCGTTGAGAAACACCGGCTCGCGGTGCTCGATGCACCACACGGGGAACTGATCGCGATCGCTCGCGTCGCGGGTGTACGGCGCGTAGCGCTTGCCGTTTTCGATCGCGAGGCGGTACTCGATTTCCTTCCGGTCGGGATGATAGAGCCCCACGCCGAAGACCTCTGCGTCGGCGAGCTGATTCACGCGCTCGTAGAGGCGACCGAAGATCGTCTCGAAGTCCAGCGACGCGGTAATTTCACGGCCGATCTCGCTGAGCGCCTCGATGTTGCGCTTTCCCGCGCTCTCGGACTGCGCGAGCGCTTCGGCGGCCTCGGCGCGCAGCCGGGCTTCGGCGAACTGCGCCCGCGATCGTTCCTTGGCGACGAGCCGCCGCCGCTGCAGGCGATCGACGCCGAACCCGACGCCGGCCAGCCCGACGAACGCCAGCAGATACGCCCACCAGGTGCGATACCACGGCGGGAGAATCGTGAACGCGTGGGTCGCTTCGGTCGCGGACTCGCCTGTGTAATCACGCGCGCGCAGGTGCAGGGTGTAGCTGCCGAATCCGAGGTTGGTGTAGTCGCGCCTCGACTCGGTCGTCCATGGGGACCAGTCGGCGTCGAGACCCTCCAGGCGTGATTGATACTCGGTGGCCTTCTCGTGTCCGTAGCTCGGCGTGGCGAACTCGAACCGGACGCTGCGGCTCGCCGCCGGCAGTTGCGGCACCGCGCCCTCGTCCACGTCGCCGCCAAACGTCACCGCGCCGTTGACGGTCACACGCCGGACGAGCGCGCGGGGCGGCGCCGCCGCGAGCGCCGACTGCCGCTTCGGGTCGTAGCGCAGCAGCCGGCCATTCGACCCGAACCAGATCACACCGTCCGGATCGACGTGGTCGCCGTTCAGGTCGACATCGTTGAACCGGCTGAACGTCCGCGTGTCCACGGAGTAGGTGCCGTCCGGCTTCCGCCGCATGACCGCCGTCTCGAATCCGACGTTCAGAATCACTGAGCCGTCGTCATGCTGCTTCGGACCAAAGCCGCCCTTGAACCGACGCTCGCGAACGACCTCGAAGGTGCGGTCCTGCACGAATCGGCCGGCGGCACCATCGAAGCGAAAAAACCGGGCGCGATCGGCGAAGCTCGTAAACCACACCACGCCGTCGACCTCGCTGACGAAAATCCCGCCGACCGGCAGCCCTTCGCCGCTGCCGAATCGCGCCAATTCGGCCTTCCGTGCGCCCGGGGCATCCGCGCGAGCGAGCGCGACGCGGATGACGCCCGTCGTCTGGGTGCCGGCCCAGACCACGCCGTCCTTCGTCTCGACCAGCGTGCGGACCTGATCGGTCAACGCGAGCCGGCCCTCGTCGACCCATCGGCCGTCGCGCCAGCGCATGGCCGTCAGACCGTTGAACAAGCCAACCCAGACGCGATCCGGGTCAATTTTCGACTGCAGGAGCGTTGCCGCATTGAAGTTGCCGCCGACCGATGGTTGAATCACCGTTGCCGTATCGCCGTCGATGGTGAAGAGGCCGTCAGAGGCGGCCGCCAGGAGTTGTGCGGGTCGACCCGGCGACGGCTTCGTCTCGAGAAGCTGCCACGTCTGATTCGCGATGCCGCGAACGGGCAGAAACCTCGCCGCCGACGCGCCCTCGGCGGGCTGCAGGTACAGGATGCCGTTCTGACCGCTGACGTACAGGCGGCCGCGAAAGCGTGCCGCGCCTGACGAGCCGCCAATGGTGGGCTCGTCGAAAAACGACGCCGGCGACGGCGTCTCGACCCGCGCGAGACCCGCAGCGGTTCCGACCCAGAGCCCATCGGTTCGATCCGCGGTCACGTAGTACGTCTGATTGGTTTGCAGCCCCGAGGCCGTTGTCAGCTCCTGCAACAGGTGGCCCTGGCGGTCCATCAGGGCCACGCCGCCGCTGGTCGTCGCCAGCGCGTACGAGCCATCGGGGAGCACTGTTCCGCGATAGAGGACCGCCCGCTTCAGGAAGCTGTCGAAGTCGGTGGGAAAGGGTCGAGCCGTGGCGCCGTCGTATAGAAAGAAGCCGTCGGCACGCGTCCCGATCAGAATTCGATTGGCATCGAACGGCAGGAGAACCGGATACACCTCGTTGGCGAACTGCGCGGTCCCGGGAAGCGCGCGGAGCTCGTCGTTCACCAGCTCGGTCAGGCCGATTCCCGGCTGCGGCAGGATCAAGCGGCCGTTGAGATAGGTCAGGCGTCCGAATCGATCCGCGGGCTTCCACACGCGCATCTGTCCGTTTGCCCATCGAAACAGGGCGAACTGCGCCTGGTAATACACGCCGTCCGGGGTCACGTAGGTGCGCCAGATATCGGTAAACGTGCGTTCGGCTGTGGGAATCTTGTCGAGAAGAGAGACGTACTGCAGTTCGCCCACCGCATTGGGCGCGAGGTAGCCGAGGTTGGACACCGACCCGACGTAGATGCGTCCCTGGTCGTCCTGATCCAGCGAACGGACGGTCGTGCCGTTCGCCACGTCGATCAGCCGCCACGACGCGCCGTCGTACTGGAGGACGCCGCCGGTCGCGCCCACGAAGAGCACGTTTCGCTTGTCGATCAGGATCGCCCAGTTCTGGGTGCCCGCGCCGTACTCCTCCGGCATGTATACGCGGACGAACGGCCGGCCTTCTTCGGGATGCCGCCCGAGCGCCGGCGGCTGACCCTGCGCGGACGCCGGGCCCGCGCAGAGAAGGAGACAGAGCACTAGGGCCGATCGGTTCAGGCTGTACACGTGGGGATGGGTGATTCTACAGCAGCGATGTGCGGTAGGCCACGAAGACACGAAGACACAAAGCCAACTTGGGTTTTCTTCTTCGTGTTTTCGTGCCTTCGTGGCAGATCGAGGGTGTTGACAGGGAAATGCGACGCGCACAGCGCAGGAGCGCCAGCAGTCCCTTCGCGCCTAGAATAGCGGTTGGACCTCGGTTCGCCAGACGAGGGATGCGCGATGCGATTAGACGACGCACGGGAAAGTCAGAATGTCGAAGATCGCCGCGGCAGGGGCGGCGGCCGCGGATTTCGGCCCGGCGGCGCCGGGAGCCTCGGCATCGGCGGCATCGTCCTGGTGCTGGCCGTCAGCTACTTCCTCGGCGTGGATCCCACGCAATTCCTGAGTGACCCGGGGCTGAGCCCGGACGCAGCGCCGACGACCGGGGCGCCCGCGGGGCCGCCCGGGTCCGATCCGGCTGGCGAATTCGTGAAGAAAATTCTGGCGGATACCGAGGATACGTGGACCACGATTTTCGAGCGCTCGGGTCAGCGGTATCAGAAACCGGTGCTGGTGTTGTTCTCCGACGCGGTGGACTCCGCGTGCGGACAGGCATCGGCGGCAACCGGGCCGTTCTACTGTCCCAGCGATCAGAAGGTCTACATCGATCTCAGTTTCTTCCGGGAGCTCGATCGCCGGTTCGGCGCCCCGGGAGACTTTGCGCAGGCGTACGTCATCGCGCACGAGATCGGCCATCACGTCCAGAACCTGACGGGCAACCTGTCGAGCGGCGGCGGGCTCTCGCGCAGCCGCGGAAACGCGCAGTCCGTGCGCCAGGAATTGCAGGCGGACTGCCTGGCCGGCGTCTGGGGCCGCGCGGCCGCGTCGCGCAACCGGCTCGAACCCGGCGACGCAGAGGAAGGATTGAGGGCGGCCGCGGCCATTGGCGACGACCGGCTGCAGCAGGAGAGCCGGGGCCGGGTCGTCCCCGACTCGTTCACCCACGGCTCGTCGGCGGATCGCGTGGCGGCGCTGAGACGCGGACTGCAGAGCGGCGATGTGGCCGCGTGCGGCCTCGGAGGGTGAACTAGCAGCCGTGAAGACGACTGTGATCTTCGTGCTGCTCGGCGCGCTCGCGGGGATTACGGTCGCCTCGCTCGTCGTGCCGCCGGCGCTGTCGTGGTACACCGAGCCGGGCGGCCTGCCGAAGAGCGCGCAGATTCAGGCGCTCGTGCAGATTCCCGAAGTCATCCGCTATTCCACGTCGAAACTGATTCGGGGCCAGATGATCGGCGGCGGCATCGGCGCCGTCCTTGGTCTTGCGCTCGGCATCTTCGTCGTCCGATCCGGGCGCAACCGCGCGCCGATTGCCCCGCCGCCGCCAGGTCACACCGCCTAGACAGCGTTTTCGGATTGGTGTAGTAAGTGGGGTCCGCCTTCAGGCGGACCGACAGCGAACGCGATCGTCAGTGCAGGTCCGGCTAAAGCCGACCCCACGTACGACGACTTGCGTCTCGGAGCGCTACGTCGAAATCGAAAACACGCTCGCCCAAGCCGACGTTCCCGCGCTGATTCTCAGAACTCGATCCGGAACCCCAGCTGTCCCGAGCGCGGCACATACGCGTTGCCGGAGCTCGCCGCCGGCAGCCCGAATCGAGCCGAGTCCACTTGCCCGGTGTAGTTGCCGTAGTTGTCGTGGTTGAAGAGGTTGAACACCTCGGCCAGCCCGGTGATCGCGACATTTCCGTGCAGCTTGATGCGCTTGGACAGCCGCAGGTCCACTTTGTAGAGCGGCAACCCACGCAGCGCATTTCGCGGGACCACCGCGTTGGTGCCGATGACGGACGGACCTTCGAATCGATCCCGCACGGCTTCCGGAATCGTGATGGGTGCGCCGATGTTGAGCCTGTTGTTGCCCGGCTTGCCGAACGGCGCCGTCGCGATCGTCGTCCCGTAGTAGGCGCCGGATCCGTAGAAGAACACCACGCTCGTCGTGACCTCGTGCGGCAGCTGGAAGGTCGCGTGCATCCGAACGGTGTTCCGTTGAAAGTCCGTCGCGCGGGACCACTCGCCGCCCGGTGAATCGAACTGGTTGTTGGCGGTGCCGTTCACGTACCCGATGTCGCCGTCTTCACGTTTGTAGAAGAGCAGCGTGTAGGTGGCGCCCGCCTGGAAGTTCCTGTTGAACCGCCGCGTGAAGCCGGTCGCCAACGCCAGGTTGTCCTGCGTGCCGGTGCTCTCGAACCAGTTGATCTGATCGTAGGCGGTGTTCGGCCTGCCCTGCGCTGGATTCCTGTTGTACCCGTTGGTGGGGTCGAGGAACAGGTTCACGTCCCGCGTGCGCGTGTCGTTGTACCACTTCCAATGGACCACATCGGCCTCGACGCCCATCAGCGGGCCGAGCTGTTTCTGGAAGCCGACGCTGGTCTGCCACGTATATGGCATCTTGAACGCCGGACTGATGATCCGTCCGGCCTGCCGCGGGATCGGAACGCGCCCGGAGAGATAGTCCTCCGCCCTGACGCCGCGCGTCGGATTCAACACGAACCCTGGACCATCCGGCAGCAGCGCGGCTGCGACCGCGCGGCTGTAGAACTGGTGGCTGTAGGTGACGTTCGACACCGGCGTGTTGTAGTAGAGGCCGCTGCCGCCGCGAATCACCAGGTCGCTCTTCCCGCCGACGTTGTACGCCACGCCCATCCGCGGCGCGACGTTGTTGTTGTCTCTGATGCCGGTCTTGTAGCCGAAGTCTCCCGACTCGACACCGTTGGCGATCAGGATGACGCTCTCGCGCACTCCGGGCGGATCGGTCGCGCCCCAGTCGGCATCCCACCGGACACCCAGGTTCAGCGTGAGGTTGTTGGTCGCCCGCCACGTATCGCCAAGCCAGATCGCCAGCGTCGGCCGGGGGACGTCGACGGCGTAGTCGGGATGGAAGTTGATGTCGAACCGCTGCAGGAACGGCTCGAGGCCGGTCACGTCCCACTTCAAGGGATCGTTCCACGCGCTGGCGGGGAACCGGCGCTCCAGTTCTGCGTCCGACGGCCGGCTGGAGAACACGTACGTGCCGCGCCGGTTCAACGACCAATCCTTGGTGTCTTTGATCCGGAGGAACTCGCCGCCGAATTTGATCTGATGCCGATCGAGGTGCCAGCTCACGTCCGTCCGGCCGCTGTACGTGTCCTGCCAGGTGTAGTTCGGGTAGTTGCGAATGCCGCCGATGAGCAAGCCGGGAAACGAGAACTCCGGCACCAGGAACGGCGTGTTGTGAAACTGGACGTCGAATGCCTTCTGCGAGTCGTTCAGCCACGAGAACCCGTTGAACCCGCCGCGGACTTCCAGCACCAGGTTGTTGCTCTTGATGTGCGTCCAGCCGCCGAACACATTGGTCGCATACTGCGTGAGCTGTTCGGCGCGCGACGGATGCGTCGTCCCGCTGGCAATCTGGAAGGGGTTGTAAAAGTCCCAGCGCTGGGCCCGCGCCGAGACGCGGTTGCGGGTCGAGAACTGATAGTCGACGCGGCCGAGGATGTTCTTGTTCGTCGACCGGCTCTCGAACGCGAAGCTTTGCGCGGGAAGCCGCGTCGGCTGCAGGAATGCGGTGGCAGGCTCCCGCTCGTATTCGTAGGAGAAGAAGAAGTGAGCCTTGTTCCGAACGATTGGACCACCCAATGTGCCGCCCGCCTGCTGGTTGGAGAAGGGCAGCACGATGCCCGCGACCGGATCCGCCTTGTTGAAGCTGTCGTCACGGAAGAAGCCGTAGAGGCTCCCTTTCATGTCGTTGGTCCCCGATCGGGAAATCGCCTGCACCTGGATCCCGGTCGACCGCCCCTGCGTGATGTCGAACAGGTTGGTGACGATCTGGAACTCGGCGATGGCCTCCCGGCTGATCTTCGGCTGCCCGAATCCGGAGCCGGCGACGCGCTGAGTGATCTGCTGGCCATCCAGATTGAGCTGGAACTGATCGTCGCGGCCCACCCCGGGCCGCTCGGCGACGTTGTTCGCGGTGATCCCCTTCACCAGCAGCGATAGTTCCTGCCAGTTCCGGCCCTGCAGCGGCAGTTCAGCCATCTGACGGCGATCGATGTTGCCGGCGACCTGCGAGGAGGTCGTGTCGACGAGCGGCGACTCGCCCGTCACCGTGAGACTCTCCTCCAACGCCGCCACCTTGAGGACGAAGGGGATGCTGGCGTTCTGACCGACCAGCAGCTCGACAGGCTGCACGACGACCGTGGCGAATCCCGTGATGTCCGCCTGCACCTTGTAGGTGCCGGGGTCGACGTTCGGAATCCGGTATTCACCGTGTTCATCGGTCACGGCAACGTATTGGCGGCCGCTGCTGATTTCCGTAGCGGTCACAGTCACGCCTGGCACGACAGATCTGGATTGATCGACCACCGAACCGGTGATGGTGGCCTGCTGCTGGCCGTAGAGGGCGACGGGCCCGGGAACCACGAGGACGAACGCGAACGCGAGAGCAAGGAGTCCTGACATCACGGCTCTCCTCTTCGACCCTGGCGGAACGGTCGCGCGCTCAGAGTGAGCGGCGCGAAGGAATGATGGCGACGCTATCCAATTGATCTCCGCTTGTCAACGCCGCTGTGTTTGTTCAGCTTCGTGGACGAAGGCCTGTGCTACGCTTCGCACGTTTGTCCCTGGATCGGCTCCCAGCTTGCGATCAGGAGGTGTGTGATGGCCGGTGAACGCGCGAATGCACGGTTCCTGGGGCGTTTGCCGATTCGCCTCGCGGCGTGGGCAATGGCCATCGCCGCGGCGGTCGCACTCGGGGCCGCGCGGGTCGCAACCCAGCAGTCGACTGCAGGCCAGGAACGCCGCAGCGATCGGCCGCCTGACGGGACGGAGCAACGGTCGACTCGGGCAGCGCTTCGGCCGGCCGTCATGGGCCCCTCGGGCGGCGTCGCCGCCGGCCATCCGCTCACCACGGCGGCGGGATTTGAAATCCTCCTGAAAGGCGGCAACGCGTTCGATGCGGGCGTCGCCACCATGCTCGCGGGCGGCGTGCTCGAACAGGATCTCTACAGCCTCGGCGGGGAAGGGCTCGTGCTCGTGTACCCGAAGAACGAAGGCAAGGTCACCGCGGTCGTCGGCCAGGGCTGGGCGCCGAAGGCCGTGAACGTCGACTGGTACCTGTCGCGCAAGAAAACACTCGAAGGCGAGGGCCTCAATCCCGCGGTCGTACCGGGCGCGCTGCACGCGGCGCTGACCGTGCTCGAAAAATGGGGAACCATGAGCTTCGAGCAGGTGTCCGCACGGGCGATCGAGTACGCGGAACAGGGTTTCCCGATCCGTCAGAGCACCGTCACCGGCATCCAGCGGCAGCAGAAGTTTTTCCAGAACTGGCCCGCGAACCAGAAGTACTGGTCGAAGCCCGACGGCTCGGCTTACAAGCCGGGTGAAACCATCAAGCTGCCCACCACGGCCAACACGCTGAAGAAGATGGTCGAGGCCGAGCGAGCGGCGAAAGCGCAAGGCCGGGCGGCGGGCATCACCGCCGCGCGCGATCGTTTCTACAAGGGCGACATCGCGCGCGAGATGGTGGCGTTCCTGCAGAAGCACGATTCGCCGTGGGACTACAGCGATTTCGCCGAGTTCTACGCCAAGGTCGAGGAGCCGGCGCAGATCACCTACCGCGGCTACACGGTCTACAAGCACGGCTTCGGCAGCCAGGGGCCGGTGCTGCTCGAAACGCTGAACATCCTCGAGACCTTCGATCTGCGCGCGCTCAAACTGAACAGCGCCGATTACATCCACACCGTGACCGAGGCGATGAAGCTCGCCTACGCCGATCGCGATACCTACTACGCCGATCCCGCGTTCGTGCAGGTGCCGGGCAAGGGGCTGCTCTCGAAGGAGTACGCGAAAGAGCGCGCGAAGATGATCGATCCGAAGCGTGCGTCGAAAGGCTTCTTCGCCGGCGATCCGATGAAGTACGACCCGCAGGTCAAACAGTGGACGTACTGGAAGGCCAACATCGCCGACGGCACGCGGATGAATACCGAGCAGGAGCCGATCATCAGGAACAACGACGCGGCGAATGCGTCGCTGGGCCTGGATTCGGCGGGCGTGAGCAAGGACACGACGCACATGGCGGTCATCGACAAGGACGGCAACATCTTCGATGTCACGCCGAGCGGCGGCTGGATCGGCGGCGCGGTGATCCTGGGCGAGACCGGAATCGGCATGAGCGTCCGCGGCGAGCAGTTCTTCCTGGACAAGACACGCGCCAACCAGATCCGGCCGCGCGCGCGTCCCCGCTATACGCTCACGCCGAGCCTGGTGTTCAAGGGCGACGTCCCGATGATGGCGCTCGGCACACCAGGCGGCGACAACCAGGACCAGACCATCCTGCAGGCCCTCCTCGATGTCGTCGAGTTCTGGGACAACTGGTACCCGAACCTCCATGCGGCGCTCGAGTGGCCGCGTTTCCAGACGCTGCACTTCTTCGGATCGTTCTGGCCGCACAACCCGGGCTTCAACAAGCTGAACGTCGAGTCAACGATCCCAGACGAGGTGTTCAAGGAGCTGCAGGCACGCGGACACGATGTGAGCAGGTTGCGGCCGTTCGGGATGTCGGGCTGCGCGACGGCGGTCATGATCGATCCGGCCACGCGCAACCGCTTCGCCGCAGGAGATGCCCGGCGCGATTGCTACGCGGTCGCGTACTGAGGAAGGTTCGCCTGAAGCATGGCTCGATGCCGCAACGCGCGAGGCGATCGCTCAGTTTTTCGAACAGGCGCCGGCGACGGGAGTGATTTGGATCCGCGAGGGAGAAGTTCGGTTCATCATGCAGGATCCGTGGCCGGCCGCTGACGGCCCCGACATCCGAGCGCTCCTCGAACGGCAAGGCGCCCTCGCGTCTGCGCTCGACACCACCGCCGGCAAGCGGTGGTAAAGCATCCTGCTATGCTGGCGGGGACATGAGGATGCTGGTCTTCATGCTCGCGCTGACGCTGGCGCAATCGGCGCCTGCACCCACGGCTCCCGCCGCGCGAGAGATCGCGCCGGACACATATCTGATTCCCGGCGCGATGCTGCCGAATCGCGGGCCCGACGGCAACACCGTCGTTCTCGCGACGCCTTCGGGTCTGATCGTGATCGATACGGACGTCGACTTCCTGCGAAAGAGCAGCGGCGCCAGCCCCGACTGCCAGGCGAAATGACGCTGTTCGTGTCCTGACGCGATGCCCGAGCTTCCCGAAGTCGAAGCCGTGCGCCGGCATCTCGCCCCGTTCCTGACGCAGGCGAGCATTGCCGACGTGGATGTCAGGCGGCCGGACCTGCGCGTTCCGTTTCCGCGGCGCTTCCGCGCCAGGCTCGTGGGTCAGACCGTGCTCTCGCTGTCGCGGCGCGCCAAGTATCTGCTCGCCGCCTTGTCGTCGAACGACACGCTCATCGTGCACCTTGGCATGTCCGGTTCCTTCCGCGTCGATGCGCCGGGCGGTGTTGCCGACGCGGGTGCCGACCGAGATCGACACGACCACGTCGTGTTTCACTTGGCGTCGGGCGCCGCCATCACCTTCAACGATCCACGGCGCTTCGGGTTGATGACACTGCTCACGCCGGCGCAGCTCGCGCGGCATCCGGTGCTCAGCCGGCTCGGCCCCGAGCCGTTGTCGCCCGACTTCGACGCGGCGGCGCTGGCGCGCGCGTGCCGTGGTCGAAAGACCCCGCTCAAACTCGCCCTGCTCGATCAGCGCATCGTCGCGGGCCTCGGGAACATCTATGCGAGCGAGGCGCTGCATGTGGCGCGTCTGTCACCGTTTCGCCGCGCTTCCACCATTGCGACGGCGGCGGGCGCGCCGCGCGAGGCCGCCGTCCGTCTGGCGGATGCGATCGCGCACGTGCTCACGACCGCCATCGATCGCGCGTCGGCCACGTACCGATCGTCACGGTTCCGCGTCTACGATCGCGAAGGCGAGAAGTGCCTGCGCCGGAGGTGCGGCCGCATCATCAGGCGCCGCACACAGGGTGGCCGGTCGACGTTCTACTGTCCCGTCTGCCAGCGCTAGTCCAGGGTCATCATGCAGGATGCCATCGCCGGTTTTCAGGAGGCGCCCCTCTGGGTTCAGGTTGCGATCGCGCTCTTCGCGGCCATGGCCGCGTACTCACTCGTCGGACCGTCGATCCGCCGGCGGAAATTTCGCGGGAAGTTCACGGCGATCGCACGCGCGCTCGGCGTGGAGCCGCCGGCGCAACGCGGATGGCCGGTCGCAGTTCGGGTCGCGGGCGGCGGTCGCCCGTTCGAGCTGAGGCACGACCTCCGAAGCTCCAGCAAGGGAATGTCGTATCGCGGCCCGCTCGGGCACCTGCTGATCTCTGTCACGCGGCTGGACGGCACGAAGTGGCCGATGCATCAGGTCGACGTCGCCAGGTCGGGGCGCCTTGCCCGCCTCGTCAACCGCAGCCCTTTGACAGGCGATTCGGAATTCGACGAGCGGTTCACCATGGTCCAGGACGGCGTGCCGGTTCGCGAACGATGGCTCGATGGCTCGACGCGTCGGGCAATCGCGCGGTTCCTCGATTTGGCGCCCGCGTCCGGTGTCATCTGGATCCGCGACGGCGAGCTGCAGCTCCTGATGCAGGATCCGTGGCCGAAGGCCGACGGCCCTGCGATCCGCTCGCTCCTCGAGCGACAGGCCGTCCTTGCCGCGGCGCTCGAAACGACAGCCGCCAGTCGCTGGTGAGCATCCTGGCCGGTCATCGTTCTACGGTCCCTCTGTCAGCGGTAATGAAGAAGTGTGGTCCGGATCAGCGCTGCCTGCTCTTCAACTTCTTCGAGGAACTGCGGCGGATTGCGTCGACCGTCACGCCCTAGGAGCGTGTCCGAGTAATGAGAGACACGCTCCTAGTAGGCCGGCTCCGCCGGCAAAATTCCTAATGTTTTTTGCGCGGCGCGCGCAGCGCGACGCGCCTATAGGAGCCCGTTCGCTTATTACTCAGACGGGCTCCTAGCGCAGCGCGTCCTGCCAGCCGAACAGCAACCGCATCTCGCCCTTGTCCTTCGCGGCGTCCGGACTCACGCGAATGAGGATGCGGGAATGATCGCGCGTCGCCGTGCTGTACGCGGCCGTGTACCCGACGTCGCGCACGAGCGTCGTCGGCTGGCCGTGTGAGAAGCCGCCTTCGGTCGACACCGGATACGCCGCGATGTGCCCCGACATCGTGGCGACGAGGATCTCGCGGCCATCCTTCCTCCAGCTGAGCACCCGTCCACCCTCGGTGGTGACCGGCCAGGTCTGGCGATGGTCGGGAAACGTGGTCACGTAGACTTCAGGACGACCCGACTCCTGCGAGGTGAAGGCCACGAGGTCGTCTTGGGGTGAAAAAAACGCCGTGGTTTCGAACGCTCGAGGGCCGACGAAGCGCGTGAGGGTGCGCGACGCGAACGACCACGACGACAGATACGTTCCGTTGTCATCGTCCCAGAAGACGAGCAGAGACTTGCCGTCGTGGGACCAGGCGACCGGGTGCTCGAGAACCTGCGGCGTTTCGATCACGTGCTCGATCCGCTCCGCTGCCGATGATCCTTGATGTAGATGTCGTCCAACTCCTCCGGGTGGCTGATACGCGTAGGCCACTCGCCTGCCGTCGGCGGACCAGACCGGGATACCGGCAAATCCTCGTGTCGTCGTCAGCGGCGCGAGGCTGTCCTTCGTGAGGTCCAGCAGCCACAGGTCCTGCGTGCCGGCGCGCGGATCGAGAATCGCCGCGGCCAGCGTGCGGCTGTCGACCGGGTTGAGCGCCATCAGGTACGAGAAGAGCCGCGCCGTGCCCGCGCGGCTGCCCGTGCCGCTGCGATCGACCAGATGCAGTTCCGCATTGAACGCGTTCGATGTCGGAGCCCATGAGCGCGACCGCCGGCGGCGGCCGCACCGCCAGCGTCCCGTCGGCCGACGCGGAAATGGCCGCGAAGTAGAACTGGGAGTCCGTCGCGACGGCCGCTCCGATCGCGACCGGCGGACCAGTCACGCGGCCCGCGGCCAGGTCGAACGGCGCCGCCGTGAGCGTGCCCTCGCGGGCGAAGACGAGATAGCCAGGCGGCGCGTACACGGCACTCGAGAGATCCGGAAGGAGTCGCTGAATCGTCGGGCTGTCCAACGATCCCGAGGTAGATGCCTTGTTCGCTGGCTTCCGCAGCGCGGGTCCACAGCTTCGCGGTGAACAGGAACCGGCGGCCGTCCGGCAGGAAACGTCGGCCAGAAGTGCGCCCAATCCTGGGTCGGCAATTTCGTCAGCGCTGCGGTCACGGCGCCCCCGTCCGCCGAGACGCGGAAGAGTCCGGCCTGCCCACTGAACACAATCGTCCCGTCGGCGCCCCACGCGCCGCCGCCGCCGGCGAAGGTCGCCGACGTTGTCGATCACGACGCGCACCGGGCCGCCCGCCGCCGACACGCGCTTCAACGTCACGCCGGTGAAGAACCCCAGGTCGCGCGAGTCCGGCGACCAGAAGGGCATGGCGGCATCCTCGGTGCCGGGCAGCGGCTGCGCGTCGCCGCTGGCCAGATCGCGCACCCAGAGCAGCGGCATGCCGTCGCCTCGTCGTCGCCCGGTACGCGACGCGCCGGCCGTCGGGCGAGATCGCGGGCGCGGCGACTTCGCTGCCATCGGTGTGGACGATCGACACGCGCAGCGGCCGCGACTCGGACACGCGCGCGCGCGGCCAGACGCCGGAGAGGACCACGGCGACCAGGCCGAGTGCCGCTGCGGTCGCGCCCGCCAATGTCCACGCGAGCTTCTGTCCGCGTGTCGATCCGGTGGCGCGCACGGGCCCGGCATGCGGTCTCGGCAGCGCGCGCGATCCACGGCGTCGTTTCCTCGATTTCCAGCCGCGCGTCGCCGATGTCGCGCAGCCGGCGCTTCGGATCTTTCTCGAGACAGCGCGCGAGCAACCGTCTGATCGATGCCGGCGTGTCGGCGGGCAACGCCGTCCAGTCCGGCTCGCGCGTGACGACGGCCGCGATGATGTCGGTGATGGTCTCGCCGGCAAACGCGGCGCGGCCCGGTGAGCATTTCGTACAGGACGACGCCGAACGCCCAGATGTCGGCGCGCTTGTCGACCGCTTTGCCGCGCGCCTGCTCCGGCGCCATGTAGGCGGCCGTGCCGAGAATCATGCCCAGCTCGGTGGCGTGGCGCCACCGTGGCGAGCGAGTGACGTCGGCGAGTTCGGCTGCGTCCGCCGCCGCGCCGGCGCCTGTCGGCCGCCAGCGCTTTGGCGAGACCGAAGTCGAGCACCTTCACGGTGCCGTCGGCGCGCACCTTGATGTTCGCGGGCTTGAGATCGCGATGGACGATGCCCTGATCGTGCGCGGCTTCGAGTGCGTCGGCGATCTGCTTCGCGATCGGCAGCGCGTCATCGATCGGGAGCGCGCCGCTGCGCGATGCGGCTGCGAGAGATCGTCGCCCTCGACCAGTTCCATCACGAGCGCCGTCATGCCCGGCGGCGCGCTCTCGAGACCGTAGATGCGCGGCGATGTTGCGGATGGTTCAGCGAGGCGAGCACTTCGGCTTCACGCTGGAAGCGCGCGAGGCGATCGGGATCGGCCGCGAGCGACGGCGGCAGGACCTTGATCGCGACCTGGCGATTCAGCTTCGTGTCGGTCGCCCGGTAGACCTCGCCCATTCCGCCCTCGCCCAGCTTGCCGGTGATGCGGTAGGGTCCGAGGGTCTCGTCAATCAACATCGCGCGGCAATTATACGGACGCGTCGCGCGAGTTTAACGATCGATACACGCTCGTCCTGAGCTTGTCGAAGGACGCTGCGGTCGACAAGTACATCCTGAGCGAGGCGCTCATCCTTCGACAAGCTCAGGATGAGCGGCGAGTCGAAGGGCTCACCACGAGCGAGTGTACAGGCGTTTCGGACTTGCCAGGCTAGTCCGCAACCATCGCGAGCACGGCCGACGACGAGAGGGCGCGGCCGGACGCGACGAGCGAGTCGAGATCGGCTCGTGAAATCGACGCTTTGAGCGCCTCGATGCGGTCGCTGACCCCCGGCGCCATCGGGTGTTCCACCACGACGCCGGCCTTCTCGGACATCACGTGCGCCGCCGCCGCGATCAGGACCGCGCGCTCTGTTCGTCCGTCGGCCGCGTCCGCCGCCGCGAGCCCCATCAACGCGAGGCCGACCCCGCGCGGGCTGCCGACCTCGTCGTACGAACGCAGCGCCTGCCGGAAGGATTGCCGCGACCCGGCGATGTCGGCGTGTGCGAGGGCCGCCCACCCCAACTCGCACTGCACGCGCGCGATCTCGGGCCGGTCGCCAATCGCCGCGAACGCGGTCAGCGCGTCGCGATAGAGCTGCAGCGCCCGAGCATGATCGCCCTTTGCGAAGTGCATCTGGGCGAGGAAGCTGAGTGCCAGTCCCAGCCCTTCGTAGTCTTCGAGGCGAATCTGAATCGTCCGCGCCTGCTCGACGAGCGCGATGCCGCCGTCGAGGTCGCCGGTCACGAAGTGCAGCAAGCCTTTGATGGCGGTCGAGAATGCGAACAGGAACTCGCTCCCCGCCGCGCGGCTGCGTTCGATCGACTCGTCGAGCGCCGCGCGGGCTTCGTCCATGCGGCCGGTGCTCAGGTGGATGTAGCCCATGCCCATGGCATTCAGCGCGACGAGCTGGGCATCGCCGAGCGCACGAGCATCCGCCAGCGCACCCGACCACTCGGCGAATCCGCGTTCCATCTCGCCGGTGTTGATGGAGACCATGCCACCGGCGAACCGTGCCAGCGCGCGGCCGCGGCTGAGCCCGCGATCCGTCGCGAGCGCCAGCAAGGTGTCCACGGTTCCCCGCGCGACGAGGTGCAAGCCGACGATGTGCCAGAACCAGCCGAGGCGGCCGCAGAGCAGCATGCCGTTCTCGAGGGCCGCGGCGTCCCCGGCGCGGGCGCGCGCGGTGAGCCAATGGATGGCGGAGAACGTGTTCGCCGTGTCGGCGCGGCCGCGGCGCATCGCGTCCAGCTGTCCGTCGCCCATGATGCCCTGGTAGACGATCCCGGCCAGCTCCAGGTAGTAGTCCGCGTGTGCCTGACGCACCGACTCCGCTTCGCCGGCGGCGTCGAGCTGTTCGGCCGCGAAAGCACGGATCGTTTCGAGGAGGAGATAGCGCTCTCCGCTTCCCACCACCCGCACGAGTCCTTTCTCCACGAGCGAGTCGAGCTCGTCGAGCGCGCGATGACGCTCGCCCTCGGCGTAACAGACCGCTTCCATCGCTTCGAGCGTCCATCCCTCGGAGAAGACCGATGCTCGGCGCAACAGCCGCTGTTCCGCCGCATCGAGGAGCGAATAGCTCCAGTCGATCGTGGCGCGCAGCGTGCGCTGGCGTGCCGGCAGATCGCGGTCGCCCGAGGTGAGGAGATCGAGCGCATGATCGAGCCGCTGCAGCAGCACTGCCGGCTCGAGGATGCGGATGCGTGCGGCGGCGAGCTCGAGGGCGAGTGGCAGGCCGTCGAGGCGGCGGACGATGGCCGCGATCGATGTGCCGTTCTCAGCCGAGACCGCGAAGGCAGGCTGGACCTTCTGCGCGCGCTGCGCGAACAGCGCGACCGCCGGAGATTGCATCAGTTGCTCGACGCTGGTCGCATCCGCTGCCGGCACCTCCAGCGGCGGCAGCGCGAGCTCTGTTTCGGCTCCGATTTTCAGCGGCGCGCGGCTGGTGACGACGATCTGCAGCGCCGGGCAGCGGGCCACCAGCGCCGCGATATCGCCGGCGGCGTCGAGCACCTGTTCCAGGTTGTCGAGCAGGAGGAGCACGCGTCGATCGCCGATGACCGTGGACACGGCGTCGAGTGCCGAGCGGCCATGCGCCTCGGCGATGTCGAGCACGACGCCGACGGTGGGCATCACGTCGGCCGCCGCCGTGACGGACGCAATCGAGACGAATGCCGCTCCATCCGGATAGGTGTCCTGCATGCGGCGCAACAGCTCGATGGCGAAGCGCGTCTTTCCAGTGCCGCCTGGTCCAGTCACGGTGAGGACGCGCACGCCGCCACGGAGCCGATCGGCCGCCGATCCTAGCGTCTCGTCGCGCCCCAGCAACGGCGTCGCCGGCGACGGCGGCGGCTTGAAGATCGACGGTGTCGGCGGCGGTGGCGCCATGGCGACAGTCGGCTGCATGAGCGCACGCCGCCACTCGTCGATCGAGGCGAAGCGGTCCGCCGGCGTCTTCGCCAGCGCCCGCTCGACTGCGGCGCCCACTGACACGGCGAGCGTCGGACACGAGGCCCTCACCGACGGCACCGGATCGAGCGCGTGCCTGGTGATGACCGCCATCGCCGTCGGTCCGGTGAACGGGGGAGTCCCCGACAGCATCTCGTAGACCACGCAACCGAGCGCGTAGAGATCGCTGCGTTCGTCGACGACGTCTTCGCGCGCCTGTTCCGGGCTCATGTACTTCGGCGTCCCCACCACCATCCCGGTCATCGTCGGGCTGTCGTCGCCGGACGAGGTCACCGCGTGCGCGATGCCGAAGTCCGCCACGATCGCGTGGCCGTTCTCGAGGAGGATGTTCTCCGGCTTGATGTCGCGGTGAATCACCCCGCGCCGGTGGGCGTAGCTCAGCGCGTCGGCCACTTCGTCGGCTATCCGCAGCGCTTCGTCGATCGGAATCTGCGGCGTGCGGCGCAACCGATCGCGAAGCGACTCACCGTCGACATACGGCATCACGTAGTAGAGGAATCCAGCGCCGCCGCCCGAGTCGAACAGCGGCAGGATGTGCGGGTGGCGGAGGTTGGCGGTGGTGGTGATCTCGCGCAGGAACCGCTCGTGGCCGAGCGTCGCCGAGAGCTCGGATCGGAGAACCTTCACCGCGACTTTGCGCTGGTGCTTGAGATCGTCGGCCAGGTAGACCGTGGCCATCCCGCCCGCGCCAAGCTCACGTTCGAGGCGGTAGCGGTCGGCGAGGGCGGACGACAAGCGCGGGTCGATCATGCCGGTCAGGAGTTCTGCGCGTACAAGAAGAAGATGGCCACCAGAAGGATCGCAAGTACGAGCAGCGTGACCTTGATCCAGCTCCAGGGTCGCGATCCGGCAATCGTGCCGGTGACGCCGTTGACCAGTACCTGGTAGGACGTGCCGCCGTAGACGTACGTCATGCAGCCAGAGCGGCGCCAGGATGTGCTTGAACGTCTGATCGCTGAACGTGGCGTGGACGACGAGGTTGCGATGGGTGTCGCCAGGCACCTGCTGCCCGCACATCTCGCGCATCGCGGCGTCCATCTGTTCACGCGATCGCTCGGCCGCCGCCACGAGATCGATCTGATACCGCTCGACCGTCCAGCCCGCCAGGTAGCCGGCATCGAACGGCACCAGCGTCTCGGTCGGAAACGGTTCGACTTGCCGCAGGCGTGCCGAGTCCACGCCCACCGACGCGCACACCAGCTCGTCGTTGAACGCGTGTGAAAGCTGGCCCGACGCCGGCCTCCAGTTGACGCGCTGCACACGCTTGTTGTTTTCCTGGACGTAGTAGTACTCGCCGGACTCCGCGGTCCAGCGTGCGTCGACCTTCGCGTCGAAGGTCCAGTAGGGAAGATAGATCCCCTTGACCGTGTCGGTGATCGCCTTCGCGCTGAAGATGTTGGGCGCGAGCCACTGGCGGCCGTACCACGCGCGAATCAGATCGCGCGCCTGCGACTCGGAGATCTTCAGCGGCAGCAGCGACTCGGGACGAAACGGATCCTTGACCTGCTCGTAGGGCACGAGCGCCGTCGATCCGCAGAAGTCGCAGCGCCGGCCGATCTGTGTCGGGATCGAAGACGGAGATCGCCTGACAGCTCTGACAGCGAACGGAGATCTTCGCCGCCTGCCAGCCGCGCGCCGCAGTCGGGAATGCTCGCGAGCGCCGCGGCGAGATCGTGCTCGACGATCGACCGTGTCGGCGCCACGCGTTTGCAGCGTCGCCGGCGACTCGGTGCCGCAGAACGGGCAGATGAGCGCCTGCTTCGCCGGATTCCAGTTCGCTTCGGCGCCGCAGGCAGGACAGGGGAACTTCTGACGGGCGGACGCGACCTTGTCGGTCGGCCCGGCGCCGTCGGACGGACGAGGATCGGTCACGGCGACTCGAGGCTACTTCAGGAAATCGGCGATCGCTGTCTTCGTGACGCGCCACTGCGTGCCGATGCGCTTGCCTTTGAGATCGCCGGCCTCGAGGCTGGCGATCACGTCGGACTCGGAGACACCGAGCGCTGTGGCGGCATCGGCCGGACCGATCGTTTCCGGAATGCCCGACGCCGCCGGCGCCGCGGCCGCCGGCGTGCGCCTGGGCCATGATGCCGCCCGGCTGATTCATCATCTGCTGCGCCATCGACATCCCGACCGCCATCTCGGCGCCGATGCCGCCGACGCCGGCGCCGCCCTTCTCGAGCCCCTGCGCCATCTGGTACTTCACGTAGTCGTTCAGGTTGCCGACCGCGGCCATGCTCGATCGCTTGTCGATCGCCTGCTCGACTTCCGGCGGCACCGACACGTTCTCGACCACGAACGTCGGCCATCTCGAGGCCGTACTTCTCCTTCAGCGCGGGATTGATGAGCGGCAGCAGCGCATCGCCAAGCTCGCTGTAGCGCGTCGCGACGTCGAGCACCGGGACCTTGCTGCTGGCGAGCGCTTCGCTGAAGACGCTGACGATGCGCGAGCGCATCACGTCGGCGAACTCGTCGAGCCGGAAGTGATTGTCGGTGCCGGCGACGTCTTTCAGGAACTGCGGCGGATCGACGATGCGGAAGTCGTAGGTCCCGAACGCGCGGACCCGGACGATGCCGAAGTCCTGATCGCGCATCATGACCGGGTTCGACGTGCCCCACTTGTTGCCGGTGAACAGCCGCGTCGTCAGATAGTAGACATCGGCCTTGAACGGCGACTCGAAACCGTACTTCCACCCCTTGAGCCGCGAAAGGATCGGGATGTTGTCGGTGGTCAGCGTGTGCTTGCCCGGGCGCGAACAGGTCGCCGTACTGGCCCGAGGTAGACGAACTGCACGGCTTGCGATTCCCGCACGATGAGCTGCGCGCCGTTCTTGATTTCCTTGTCGTCGTCCGGAAAGCGGTAGGAGAGCGTGTCGCGCGAGTCATCGGTCCATTCGATGATCTCGATGAATTGACCGCGGATGAAGTCGGTCAATCCCATGAGCGGCTCCCTTCAGCCCACCATTATCCTCGACAGTCGTGGTGTCGCGGCTTCAGTCAGTCTTCGGCGCCGCCTTCATCAGCTGCAGCCAGACCTGCTGGTTGAAGTCACGGTCGGGAGCTGCCTGGCCGGTGCGGACGACGATCAGCTTGCGGCTGGGCACGACATAGATCTTGCGGTCCTGCGCCCCGAGAGCCGCGACGAGGTCGGCCGGTGCTGCGGGGATCAACGCCGTCTCCGTGCGCCCGCGAGCGGCGAGCAGCGTGTAGGCAGAGCCGTTGAGCCACCACAGACGGCCGTACGCCGGATTGGTTGAAGTGCGCTGGAAGAGGGCCGCGAGCTGCGCCTCGGAGATCACACGCGTTCCGTTCGAAGCCTGTCCCTTGTCGAGGACCAGTTGCCCCAGCTTCGCCATGTCGCCGGGAGTGGTGTAGAGACCGGTCGGGTTTCCGACATCGGCGAACGCGGCGGGGCGCTGGCGCCAGAGCGTGTCAGTCATGCCGGCGGGTTCGGTGAGCCAGCGGCGGGTCAGATCGTCGAGCGTCAGGCCGGAGGCTTTCTCCAGAACCGGCTTCAAGAAGGCATAGGCCGGCGTGTTGTAGAAGAAGGTGGTTCCCGGCGGTGCCGCGTAGGCCAGCGGCTCGGTGAGGCCCGAGCTCATCTCCAGCAGGTGACGGACCGTGATGATGTGCTCCTGCTCGGGCGAGGCTTTCGACCATCCGCTTCCGATATATGCCGACACCGGCTTCGAGATGTCGAGCAGCCGCTTGTCAATCGCGACTCCAGTGAGGACCGCGATGAAACTTTTCTGCCCGGACGCCACGTCTTCCTGAAGCGCGCCGCGCGCATCCGTGCCGTGCGTGAAGTTCGCGGCGAAGGTCGCCGCCTCCGGCGGCAGCGGCCAGTTGTGTTCGTAGATGACGCTGCGGTTCTGGACGATCAGGAGGCCGGTGGTCTTCTGCGATTGGACGTAGGCTGCCAGGTCATCGAGTCTCGCCGCGCTCCAGCCGGGCTTCGCAGGTTCGACGGCGGCGCCGCTCGCGATCGCCAACGAGCATGCCAGCGCGACTTGAGCGAGTCTCATTGCGGCCTCCTGTCTCCTGCCGGTGCGATAATCGGATGATATCGGAATCCGGTATGGAAACCCTCATGCGGACGATCGAACCGTTCGCGACGTGCGGCGCGCTGAACCCGGAGACCTGATCAGTCGTGCCGGAGCGCAGTTAACGGATCGATTCGCGAGGCCTGACGCGCCGGCAGGTACGCCGCCACAAGCGCGGCGCCCAGCAGAGTCGCGGTCCCTAGCGTCAGCGCCAGAGGATCGTTGGGTTTCAGTCCGTACAGGAACGACGCGACGTATTTCGACGTGGCGAGCGCCGTCGCCATCCCGATGGCCAGTCCGCCAGCCACCATCACCAGGACTTCGCGGAGCACCATCCGCACGACGACGCCCCGCTGGGCGCCGAGCGCCATCCTGATCCCGATTTCACTTCGGCGGCGGACCACGTTGTACGACACGGCGCCGTAGAGACCGACGCAGGCGATCACCAACGCGAGGATCGCGAAGCCGCTGCACAACCGGGCAAACGTGATCTGCTGAGTGATCGTCTGGTCGATGTCCGCCGCCTGGGTTCTGATGTCGGAGACCGGTACGCGCGCGTTGGCCTGCCGCACGGTTTCCCGAATGGCGTTGACGTAGAGGAGCGGATCGCCCGAAGTGCGCAGCGCATAGACCATCTCGTTCGGCTGCGGATACCCCTGGTCGTAGGGGAAATACACGACCGGCGGAATGTCGCGGGTGAGGCTGCCGTATCGGGCGTTCCTGGAGACGCCGACAATCTCCATGTCGCGCCGCCCACGATCATCCCTGGCCAGGATCAAACGCTGCCCCAACGGATCCCGGTCGCCGAAATTCTTCCTGGCGAAGACTTCGTTGATCACAGCAACGGCCCGTGATCCGCGCCGGTCCCGCTCCTCGATGTCACGGCCCTCGAGGATTGGAATCTGCATCGTCGCGAAAAATCCAGGTCCGACGCTCAAGTAGCGGTTCGCCGGATCGGACGGCTGCCCGGGTAGGTTGATCGGCGTTCCAGATCCCGCCTCGATCAACGAAGAATCGGACAGGCTCGCGAGGCGCACACCGGGCAATGCACTGAACCGCTTCAGCAGGTCGCCGTAAAAGCCGGCAATTTCCTGGTCGTTGTACCCGGCCTTCCGAGCGTCCAACTGGAACAGGAGCACGTTCTCGCGATTGAAGCCGAGCTCGATCGCCTGCAGATTCGACAGCGTCCGCACGAAGAGTCCTGCCGCCACCAGCATCACGAGCGAGATGGCGATCTGTCCGACGACGAGCGTGTGGCTCAGGCCCACGCGCCCGAACCAGTGGCGCGTGCCCTGTTCGCCCGCTCGTACTTCCTTCAACGCGGGCACGACGTCGACGCGCGTGGCTCTGATCGCCGGCGCCAGGCCGAACAGGATTCCCGTCAGCACCGAAAGCCCGGCGGCGACGCCGAGCACGTGCCAGTTCAGCTCCGCATGCAGAGTGAAGTTCGGATCGCCATTCGCCAGCAGCAGCGTCAGGACCCGAATGCCGACGATCGCGAAGGCGATTCCCACGACTCCGCCCAGCGACGCCAGCAGCACGCTCTCGGTCAGGAGCTGCCGGACCACGCGCGGCCGGCCCGCGCCGAGACTCAGGCGCAACGCCATTTCACGTCTTCGTGCCGTCGCGCGGGCCAGCAGCAGGTTGGCGACGTTGGCGCACGACAGGATCAGGATCAAGCCCACCAGCGCCATCAAGACGTAGAGGGGCTGTGAGTACGTTCGCCGCAGGGTGCCGAGTCCGCCCACTCCCGGATTGACCTCCAGCGCCGGAAGGTTCGCGCGCTGCCGGTCGTTCGTGGCCGTGCTGGCGACCCATTGCTGAAACTTTGGCGCCAGGAGGGATTGCGCCTGATCCAGGGTCACGCCTGGACGCAATCGGCCCAACACCTGGATCCAGTAGTAGTGAGGATCGAGATACCGAGCGGCTCGAAATCCATTTTGATCGGGCGCTCCGAGCAGCTCGTTGGCGTGGATCGGAAGGTAAACGTCCGGCGCCAACGCGGGATCGACGCCGAAGAATTCAGGAGGCGTGACGCCGACGACCGTGAAAGGCAGATTGTTGATGAGAATGGAGTGTCCGGTCGCGTTGGCAACGCCGCCGAATCGTTTTTGACTGAGCGAGTGGCTGACGACGACGACGGGGTGTGCGCCGGCGCGATCGTCATCGGGAAGAATCTGCCGGCCGGCGGCGGGAAGCACGGCGAGCCCTCGGAAGTAGTCGCCGGACACGGTCACGCCGCTGGCAAGGTCGGCCTGTCCGTTGATCGTCAGGTTCAATTTTCTCGCCTGGCTCGCCTGAAAGTAGGCGAACACGCTCGAGAAAACCGCATCCTCCTGCTGGAACAGTTCGTACGCCGCGAAGGGGAACATGCCGCTCGTCGTTCCCGACTCGGCATTGCGCCAACTGCTGCCGCTCATCGACCGCATGACGAAGTCAGGGAAGCGCGTAGGGCTCTTGGCGTGCCAGTTCAGGACGACGAGCGCCCCGGGATCGGACACCGGCAGCGCGCGCAGCAGGATCGCATCCATGAAGCTGTAGATCGCCGTGTTGGCGCCGATGCCGAGCGCCAGACACATGACCACGAGCGCCGTGAACAGCCGGTTGGCGGCCATGGTTCGGAAGGCGTAGCGCGCATCCTGCGCAAGCTGCTCGAGGATCGTCCACCCCCACGCCGCGCGGGTGTTCTCCTGAACGAGCGCGAGGCTCCCCAGTTCCCGGCGCGCCGCCCAGCGCGCCTCGTCCTCCGCCAGCCCCTCTGCGCGGCGCTCTTCGGCTTCCTCCTCCAGGTGGAACTGGAGCTCGTCTCGCAATTCAGCTTCTTTGCGGCCGGACTGTGTCAGCCACCTCAGCTTGCGTAGGAATGCACGCATGGCTTGTGTAGACACTCTACTCTATGTTGTGTAGACAGTCTACTCTGTTTGCTGCCGCGTGAGTGGGGGCGGACGGGATTACTGATACGTTATGTGTCACCTGGACTGTTCGCTACCAGAGGAGACGCCATGTCAGGTATCGCCGATCGCCGCGCGCGCCGCGGCTGGGTACTGGCCGTCGTGGTTCAGACGATGGCCACGGGCATCGTCGCCCAAAGGCCGCTGCTCGCTCAGGACGCGGCCGTCCTCGCGGCCATCGATCGCACGATGGAAAACTACCGCCTCGACGCGCACATCCCCGGCATGGTCTGGGGCATCGTTTCTGACGGCCGGCTCGTCCACGTGAAGGGCGCCGGCGTGCAGGACATCGATGCGAAGCGGCCCGTCACTGCGGACACGCTCTTCCGCATCGCGTCGATGACGAAGGCGTTCACGGCACTGTCGATCCTGAAGCTCAGAGACGACGGAAAGCTCGCGCTCGACGCGCCGGTCGAGACCTACGTGCCGGAGCTGCGGGGCTGGAAGTACCCGACGGAAGACTCGCCGAAAATCCGTGTGCGTGAGCTGCTGACGCACACCGCGGGGTTCGTCACCGACGATCCGTGGGGCGATCGGCAGACGCCGCTGCCCGAGGACGACTTCACGCGCCTCCTGCGCGACGGTGTCCCGTTCACGCGGCCACCGGCGACGGCGATGGAGTATTCGAACCTGGGCTACGCATTGCTAGGCCGCATCATCGCCAACGTATCCGGGCAGCCCTACAAGGACTTCGTTCAGCGCCTGCTGTTCGCGCCGTTGGGCATGCCGTCCACGGGATTCGACGTTGCAGCCGCACCAGCCGAACGTCGCGCCCTTGGCTACCGCTGGGAAGACAGCGCATGGAAACTCGAGCCGACAATGGCACACGGCGCGTTTGGCGCGATGGGCGGGATCCAGACGAGCGCCACCGATTACGCCAAGTGGGTCGCGTATCTGCTCTCCGCGTGGCCGCCCCGCGACGGCGCCGACGCGGGACCGGTGCGGCGCGCGAGCGTGCGCGAGCTGGCGCAAGGCGCGAACTTCCCGGCGGTTCGGCAGCGTCCGGGATCGAGCGGAGCGGACGCGTGTCCGGAAGCGGCGACGTACGCCATGGGCTTCTACGCGGCGGCCGACTGCGAGCTCGGCCTCACGCTGAGCCACGGCGGCGGCTATCCCGGCTACGGATCGCACGTGCTCTTGCTGCCCGACTACGGCGTGGGGATCTTCGCGCTGGCCAATCGCACCTACGCGGGGCCTCGCCCGCCCGTATGGGACGCGGCGGTCGCGCTGTTGCGGGCGGGACGCTTGAAGCCGCGATCGACCGACGCCGTCGCCACTGCTGACCGCCGCCTATGCCGCGGTGACGAAGATGTTCACTGCGGGCTCGGTGACGTCCGCGGGCGACGTGCTCGCCGTGAACTTCCTGATGGACCGCGACGCGGAACACCGGGCGCGCGACGTCGCCGCGCTGAAAGCGCAGGTGGGCGCGTGCGACACCACGGCGCCAATCGCGCCGACTGGCGCGCTTGCCGGCGACTTCACCTGGCGCTGCGAGCACGGTCGCGTGAAGGGGGCAGTGCTGCTCGCGCCGACGCCGACGCTGCGCATTCAATCGCTCGCCTTCACCCGCTCGACGCCGTGAATCCGCCGCGGCCCGTTGCGGATCAATTTTGGCAGCGTCACGTCGCGTGTGAGCCGCCGGTCGAGGAGGGCTCGTGCGCCGCCGCGGGTCGGCGCGGTTGCACGCGAGCGAACGAATTTGGCGTGACACTCGGCGGCCATCTGCCGCGCCGGTGTCACGCCATTCTCACCTACCAGGGATCGGCGCGTTTGGTGAAGGCGCGGCCTTTGTCCGCGGCGGGCGTGTCCCCGCCGGTGCAAATCATGACGCCATCCTTGAGCTGGTCGATCACATTGTTCTCGTTGCAGGCGTTGAGGAACTTGACCCCGGCCGCCTTGGTGGCATTGAGCACACGGCGCCGCACCGCCGCCATCTGAGGCGCTGCTTCGCCCCCGCCCGTGTACGTACCGGGACGCCCCATGAGGTAGAAGCCGTGATCGCCGGGTCCCCATTCCGCGAAGGCGATGCCCGGTACGCGGACTGACGTTTCGACGTTCGCGTCGGCCCGCGGATTCTCGATCTTCAGCCCGAACAGCAATTCGCCATCCGGGTTCATCGGCCAGGGATCGGCGATGCGCATGTATTCCTCGGCGGTCACGCCCCACATGCGCGACGCGTACCCCTGCGAGCCGTTCCCGCGGGTGCCCTGCGCCAGGCCCTCCACGCGCGGGGCGAACGGGTAGCGCGAGGCTTCGATCATCATGCGCGCCGCTTCCGGGCTCTCGGCGTTGCACAGCAGGATGCCGTGCACGCCGGTGGCCAGCGCCTGCTGAATCATCCAGGCGTTGGCGCGCACGGCGTCGGTGGTGCCGGATATCGGCAGCGTGACAATCACTGCCGGGGTTTTGTGGCCGCTGCGGGTGGGACCGGCCTCCATCAGGCCGCGCATGAATTCACGCAGCTCCTTGAAGTCGAGCGGGCCGTGCTCCATTTCATAGGTGATGTAGTCGGCCTTGGTCGCCGCCATCTGCTTGCCTTGCTCAAAGCCGCCGCCGCTGATCTGCGCGTAGTAGACCGGCTGCTCCTTCAACCACATGTCGATGATGCGGTTGACATGCTTGCCGGTCCGGGTCGTCTGTTTCGGCATGTCCGGCAGCTTCGCATTCTCAGGAGATATCGCTTGCTGGGCGCTGACCGACATCACCGTCAATGCCGCGGCAGCCAGGCCGACTAGCAGAACCGAGTGCGTTCTCATGGCTCCTCCTCGCGGCTAGATGATAAGACACGAAGGGCGAATCAGGCGCGTAGATGTTGCACCACGAACGGGATCCCGCGTTTGCCCCAGAACAGGTGCTCGTCGGGGAACACTTCCTGTTCGAGGCGATCCTCCGCCCCGAAGACCTGATAGATCGCGCGCACCGCGCGAAAGCTCTCGATGCTCGCCTGCACCGGAAAAATGCGGTCCCTTTCCCCCGATTCCACGAACAGCGGCCGCGGGGCGATGAGCCCTGCGACGTCGTGCATCTCGGCCCAGTTCAGGATGCCGGGGACGTAGTTGTCGACGCAGTGTGCGAGGCTGCCGATGCTGTCGCGAAACGTGTTGAGATAGCCGCTGACCATGGCGACGCGCAGGCGCGAGTCGAGCGCGGTGGCGAACAGCGTCGCCGTGCCCCCGCCGGAGATCCCCATGCAGCCGACGCGCGACGGATCGAGCTCGGACCGCGTCGCGATGTAGTCGATCGTGCGCATGATGTCCTGGACGCGCCAGCCGATCAGAGTCTGACCGAGCATCAGCGCACCGCCGGCAATCGGCTCACACCCCTTTTGTGACAGGCCGCGCTGCGCGTTCAGCGGATCGCGCCGGCAGCCAAACCCCATCGGCTCGATCGCCACCGCCGCGATGCCGGCTTCCGCGATCTGAATCGCGAAGTCGTGCTGGTAGCCGGCCTTATCCGTGCGATCGCGGCCCTGTTCGTCGATGCCGACGATGTCATCCACGCCGCGGCCGTGGCCGGGCACGCAGATCATCGCGGGCAAGGGCGTCCGCGCGCGTGACGGCGTCAGCACGTACGCGAGCACGCTGACGCCCGCGCGGCTGTCGAACACGATCTTCTCGCGTCGATACGCTGGAAAGGTTCTCGTCTCGAGAACCTGCGGCCGCAGCGGCGATCGCTCGGCCGGAAATCCGCCGAGCAGCTCGGTGATCTTCGCGTGGAGCTCGTGCTGCCACGCCTCCGCCTCGGCGCGCGTGCGCGCCTGGAACCGGAGTCGGCGCGGTGCAGCTTCGTAGAGATCACGCGCGAACAGGACTGGATCGAACCGACGATCGTCGAGCCCGCGGTCGACACCGGTCAGCGGGCCGATGTACGTCGAGGCCGGCGCCGATGTCTGGGCGCCGACGCTTGGCGCCACGACCGGCGCGGCGGCCAGCGCCGCCGCCATGCGGCCGAGTTCACGACGCGTGAGGTGGGTCAAGCGCAGCTCCTTTTCTCGCAGCCGCTGCGGCGCCGCGCGCTATCGCACGCGAATCGACACGGTGTTGGAATAGGCGGACGCGCCCACAGCGTTGTACGACTGTACGCGATAGACCCACGTTCCCGCCGTTTCAGTGCGTGAGTACGTCCTCACGTTCGCGCCGACCGTCGCGATCCGCGAGAACTGCAGGTTCTTGGCCTTCGCCGCGCGCTCGACGTGGAAGCCGGACTCATTCGAGGAATTGTCATTCCAGTTGAGCGTCACGGCGCGGCCTGAGCCAACCGACCCGTTCAGGTTCGACGGCGCCGCTGGTGCACTGGGCGCCGCGTTGACGGTTATCGAAAGCGTTGTCGAATGCGTCGCGCCCTGGTTGTCGGTCACAGTGAGCGCGGCAGTGTAGGTTCCAGCCGTTTGATAGGTGTGGTTCGTCGCCGCGCCCGTTGCGCTGCCGCCGTCACCGAACGACCACGCGTAGCTCGCAATCGATCCGTCCGGGTCGGACGAGGTGCTGCCGTCGAAGGCCACGGCGAGAGGTGCGTTCCCCGATGTTGGCGTCGCGGTCGCGCGGGCGACCGGCGGCTGGTTCGCCGGTGCGCCCGATGGCGCGACGACGAACAGCGTGATGCTCTGCGCCGGTACGGTCGCCGCGAATCCCTGGGCGGACACGGTCACATCCGCGAGGCGCGTAATGGTGTTCGCCGCCGTGAGCTGCCACGCCTGGGCCGCAGTTGCCGGCGCGAAGTTCGCGAGGTTGATCGTCACGGGCGTCGACCCCGACAACACTTTCGAGATCACCATCACCGTCAGGGCCGAGTCGCCAGACCGCTGGGCGGCGAACACCGACAGATTGTCGGCATTCGCTGTCGACGTCGCGCGCACGCTCGTGTCGCCGAAGGCCGATCGGTTCCCGTCGTAGTTGCGGTACATCTTCATCGCCTTGTAGGTGGGCGTTGTCGTCCCGGGAGTCGTCCATCGCGCGGCGAGGTCGAGTCCTTCGCGGCCGAAGATGCCGTAGATGTCCGCCTGCGTGGTGGCGCCGTTGATGTGATTCTCGGCGCCCCAGTTGTACTCGGTGATCCCGATCGGCGTGCCCGCGAAGTAGTACGGTGTTCGCCCAGTTCCGCAAACGCGGAATGAGCTGCACCCGGTCGTTGATCCACGTCTCGTCGGTGTACGCCGGATCCCACAGCGAGCGTGTCGAGCGATTACGGCGCAGCTGCATCGCGCTGCTGACGTTGTCCGGCGGCCAGAACTCGCCGCCCTGCGGATAGTAGTGAGCCGTGAACACGTCGATGACGCGGCGCTGGTCGATGTCGGATCGCGTCTTCAACTGCTGCAGCAGCCAGGGCAGGTAGTCCATGCCGCCGTGTGCCGCGCGATCCGGGAGGAAACTCCAACCGTGCTGCGACCCGTACTGCTGGTCGTAGCCGCTGAAGATGTAGCCGCTCCAGCCCCATTCCTCCGGGCCGACGACGAGCGCGCCGGGGTCGATGTTTTTGATCGCACCCGAATACGCGATCATCGCGTCGCGCACCTGCTCCATCGTCGCGCCGGTCGGCCGCACATCGCGATGTGTCGAATGCCAGATGCTGTGCTCGTTGTCGAGAATGTAGTACTTGAGCCCGCCTGCCGCGGCCGATCCGAAGCGCTGCACGAGATGTGACACCCAGCCGGCCTGAAGCGTGGTGCCGTTCACCACGTTGGCATCGAGCGGGTTGTTGCCGGTGACCGGCTGGCCTGCCTTCATCCCGTTGCAGGCCTGCGGAAACCACTGCCAGTCGCAATCGTCCTGCGCGCCGTAGACGCGGCTGTCGAAGCTCGCGAGCTTGGAGCGGCTGCTTCCCAGCTTGGCCACGTATTCGATGATCGGAATCGTCACCATCGGTTCGGCATTGGCCGCGCGGGAATCCAGGACGAAGTCGTCGCCGCGCTGTCCGGGCGTCGCGCTCGATTCCGCGATGCTCTCGAAGTACCAATCCGCGCCGCGGTTGTCGGCGTTGAGCTGCCAGTTGTAGCGCGAGGTGTTGTTGCCGCCGTAGCGGTGCAGCGGCGCGTTCAGGTCCTGCAGTTGCGAAACTGTCGCGTAGGCGACGCCATAGACCGCGGGATTGATCGCGCGACGGTTAGCGCCAACATCCACGGTCACGGTGATCGCCGGGTTCTGGGCGTGCAGAACTGTGACAGCCGCGGCAACGGCGGCAACGAGAGCGGCGGGCGAGGCGATCGAACGAAGCGTCATGGGAAGCGCCGGTGAGAGTTTGGTAAAGCTCATCCGCAAAAGCCGTTCCGCGCGACCCTGATGATATACACCCTGCACGCTCCACGGCCCAATGTTGATGAGTCACTTCCTAGTGTCTACATCGATCCGCAAAACGCGATGTTCCGCGCGATGTTCGCGGATCGCCACGGCGCCACCGGTCGGCCGATCGCACCCGCGCGTCCGCCAGCCATTCGGGAAACGCGCCGTCAGTGACCGTTGGACCTACGACGCGAGAGAAACGGACTGCGTGCGTCCGGCGAACTGGCTGTGATAGAGCGTCGGCGTAGCGGCCCTTCGCCGCGAGCAGTTCGTGATGCGTGCCGCGCTCGACGATGCGGCCGTGCTCCATCATCAGGATCACGTCGGCGTTGCGGATCGTCGACAGCCGGTGCGCGATGACGAACGTCGTCCGGCCGCGCATCAGCTCGCGCCATCGCGCGCTGGATGAGGACCTCGGTGCGCGTGTCCACGCTGCTCGTGGCCTCGTCGAGAATCAGGATCGCCGGGTCGGCGAGGAACGCGCGCGCGATCGTCAGCAGCTGCTTCTGCCCCTGCGACAGGTTGCTCGCCTCCTCGTTGATCGGCGTGTCGTAGTTCTCGGGCAGCGTGCGGATGAAGTGATCCGCCTGCGCCGCCTTCGCCGCCTTCGACGATCGCCTCGTCGCTCGCGTTCTCGCGCCCGTAGGCGATGTTCTCGCGAATCGTGCCGGAGAAGAGCCACGTGTCCTGCAGCACCATGCCGAACATGCGCCGCAGCGCGCCGCGCTTCAGCTGGCGGATGTCGACGCCGTCGACGCGAATCGCGCCGCCGTCGACGTCGTAGAAGCGCATCAGCAGGTTGACGAGCGTCGTCTTGCCGGCGCCGGTCGGGCCGACGATCGCGATCATCTGCCCCGGCGCGATGTCGAGCGACAGGTCGTCGATGAGCGGCACGTCGTCCTTGTAGCGGAAGCTCGACGGCGTCGAACTGCACGGCGCCGCGCGGGTGCGGCGATCGACCGTCGCGTCCGCCGCGTCGGGCGTTTCCTCCGGCTCGTCGAGCAGCTCGAACACGCGCTCGGCCGACGACGATCGTCAGCTGAATCATGTTGGCGATGCCGCTCAACTGCGTGATCGGCATCGAGAACTGGCGGCCGTACTGGATGAACGCCTGCACGTCGCCGATGGCGATCGACCGGCGCGTGACCAGCACGCCGCCGATCACCGCGACGCAGCACGTAGCCGAGGTTGCCGACGAACATCATCGTCGGCATGATGATGCCGCTGACGAACTGGGCGCGCCACGCGCCGTCGTAGTAGTTCTCGTTCAGCGTCGTCGAACGTCGCGACCGACCGCTGCTCGTGGCCGAACGCGGTGACGATGGTGTGGCCGCCGTACATCTCGGCGACGTGACCGTTGAGCGCGCCCGAGCGCCATCTGCTGCTTCATGAAGAACTTCTGCGAGCGCTTGGCGATGCGCGCGACGATCGACGATGCTGAGCGGCAGCGTCAGGACGATGACGAGCGTCAGGATCCAGCTGATCGTCAGCATCATGACGATGACGCCGATCAGCGTCAGCACCGACGTCAGCAGCTGCGTCAGGTTCTGCTGCAGCGTGCCGCTGATGCTGTCGAGGTCGTTGACCGCGCGGCTCATCACTTCGCCGCGCGTTCGCGAGTCGAAGAACTTCAGCGGCAGCCGATCGAACTTGGCCTCGACCTCCCGGCGCATGCGCGTAGACGGTCTTCTGCGCGACGTTGGCCATCAGGTACTGCATCAGGTACTGAAAGGCGTTGGCCGACGACGTACAGGCCGATCAGGCCAGAGCAGGATGCGGCCGACGTAGTCGAAGTCGATCGCGGCGCCCGGGCACGCCGCAGCGCCTTCGCGACGAACCCCTCGAAGATCTTCGTCGTCGCCAGGCCGAGAATCTTCGGACCGAGCACGCTGAAGACCGTGCCGATCGCGCCGGCCACGACGACCACGACGTCAGCGCCGGCCGGTGCGGCCGCAGGTAGCCGAGCAGGCGGACGAGCGTGCCCTTGAAGTTCTTCGCCTTCTGCGTCGGCATGCCGAGGCCGCCGATCGGCCGCGGCCGCCGAACATGTCGCGCGGCGGGCGCCGGGCGCTGCGCCGCCTGCTGCTGCAGCGCCTGCGCCGCGGGCGACGGTGGTCGCGGCGGCGCGCTCATGCGACCTCCTCGAGCGACACCTGCGACGACCACGATCTCGCGGTAGATCTCGCTCTTCTCGAGCAGCTCGGCGTGCGTGCCGATGCCGACGACCCGCCCGTCGTCGAGGACGACGATGCGGTCGGCGTTGATGACCGTGCTGATGCGCTGCGCGACGACGAACACCGTGGCGTCGGCGGTTTCGCCCGCAGCGCCGCGCGCAGCCTGGCGTCGGTCGCGAAGTCGAGCGCCGAGAAGCTGTCGTCGAAGACGTAGACGTCGGGCCGCCGGACGATCGCCCGCGCAATCGACAGCCGCTGCTTCTGCCCGCCCGACAGGTTGATGCCGCCCTGCGAGATCGGCGACGCGAACTGCTCCGGCATCGCCTCGATGAACTCGATGGCCTGCGCCACCGTCGCGGCGTGGCGCACCTCGTCGTCGGACGCGTCCTCGCGGCCGTAGCGGATGTTGGCGGCGACGGTTCCGGTGAAGAGCACGGCCTTCTGCGGCACGAAGCCGATGCGCGCGCGCAGGTCGGCCTGCGTCATCTCGCGGACGTCGACGCCGTCCACCAGCACGCGGCCCTCGTTGACGTCGTAGAAGCGCGGGATCAGCCCGGCGAGCGTCGACTTGCCCGAGCCGGTGCCGCCGATGATCGCCGTGACCTCGCCGGGATGCGCCGTGAACGACACGCCGGTGAGCGCCGGTTCCTCGGCGCCCGGATACTGGAAGGTGACGTTCTGGAATTCGACGTGACCGCGCGTCGGCGGCGAGCTGCGGCTGCCGCGGCGGCTCGCCGGATCGACGATCTCCGGCGCGACGTCGAGCACCTCGTTGATGCGCGCCGCCGACGCCGACGCCCGCGGCAGCATCACGAACATCGCCGTGACCATGAACACGGCGAACAGAATCTGCATCGCGTACTGCAGCGACGCGATCATCGCGCCGACCTGCATCGTGCCGGCGTCGATGCGGTGGCTGCCGACCCAGATGATCGCGATGCTGGTGAGGTTCAGCATCAGGATCAGCGCCGGCATCAGGAACGCGATCAGGCGGTTCACGCGCGATCGCGGTGTTGGTCAGATCGAGATTCGCCTGATCGAACCGCTCGCGCTGATGCGCGCCGCGATCGAACGCGCGGATGACGCGGACGCCGCTCAGCCCCTCGCCGAGCACCAGGTTGAGGCGATCGATCTTGACCTGCATCGCCTGCGACAGCGGAATCGCGCCGCGCATGATCAGCGCCGAAGACCACCGCCATCACCGGCATCACGGCGATCAGCACCCAGGCGAGCTGCGCGTCCTGCGACAGCGCCAGGATGACGCCGCCGATCGCCATCATCGGCGCCGTGATCACCATGGTCAGCATCATGATCGAGCATCTGCTGCACCTGGGTGGTGTCGTTGGTCGTCCGCGTCACCAGCGAGGCCGCGCCGAAGCCGTCGAACTGGTGGATCGACAGGTGCTCGACGCGCGCGAAGATCGCGCCGCGCAGGATCCGGCCGAACCCGGTCGCGACCTTCGCCGAGTAGTAGCTGCCGGCGATGGCGCACAGCGGTGGCGACGATCGACATCAGCAGCATCAGGCCGCCGATCTCGAGGATGGCGCGCTGGTCGCCCCTGACGATGCCCTTGTCGACGATGTCCGACATCAGGCGCGGCAGGAGCAGGGAGCCGATCGACTGGGCGAGGGCCAGCACGAGGACGATCGCGACGTAGCCGCGATAGGGCGTGAGGAGACGAAACAGTTTCAGCATGATCGGTTTTCTGGCGGAGTGCGAACTGTAGCGAAAGATCGCGAGGAGAACCAGTCTCGTAACCGGCGAGCGGCTCCAGTACAATAGAGGCACGCCACACGACGTGGCGTGCGTTCCTTCCTTCCGCAAATTCCAGCTTGTGGGGTCCGCCTGTAGGCGGACCTGAGGTCCGGCTGAAGCCGGACGCCACGTACGTCGGTTTGCCCCTACTTCGCCGCGGGCGCAGGCGCCGCCGTCTGACTCTTCGACTCGACGATGCGGCGCGCCATGTAGTTGACGACGACCGCGTCGCTTCGCGCGGCGGTGAGGTAGGCGGCGCGCAGCAACTGTTCTTTCCGCCCGCGCAACCCGTCGGAGATCCGCTCGCGTATGCCTGGCGACGACAGGTCGCGCTGGCCCGCCAGCTCGTGGGCGACGACGAGCACCATCGTGTGCGTGCCACCGGCGCTCGCCACGTTCATCGTTCCAGGTTGCCGGTTCAGCACCGCGTCGCGCAGCTGCGGCGGCGCCTGCTTCAGCTTCGACACGGGCACGAACCCGATGTCCCCGCCGCGCGGCGCCGACTCCGGGTCCTCCGAATATCCCATCGCCAGATCGCGAAACGAGGCGCCGGACTTGAGCCGCTCCACCAGCATCTGCACTTTCGCCGTCGCCGCCTGCGGTGTCGTCGCATCGTCGCCGGTGCCGTTGGCGATCTGCTGGTCGCGCACCGGCGTCACGACGATCTGCGCGAGGTGGTACGCCTCCTCCGCGACGTTGAACTGCGCGCGATTGGCGTTGAAGAAATCGGTGATCTCCTGATCGGTGACGGCGATTTTCGATCCGACTTCCTGCTCGACGACCTTCTGGGTGAGCAGTTCGCGCCGCACGCCGTCCCGCATGTCGTCAGCCGTCAGTTGGCGGCGCTTCAACTCCTGCTGGAACGCCTCCTCGGGGATGTTCTTCCTCGCGTTGGTGTACGCCGTGTCGAGATCGGCGGCGGGCACCTCGATTTTCAGTGTTGCCGCTTTGGCCAGCAGGATGTCCTGGAGGATGAGGTCGTTCAGCAGACTCAGCTTGGCTGTCTGCGTCTCTTCCTCGGACAACGTCTGGGCTTCGTCGCGCGATCGGCGATAAGCCTTGTCGACGTCCTGCTGCGTGATTTTCCGGCCGTCGACGACCGCCACCGTGTCGGCGGTCACCGTGACGGCGGGCGCGGCGGGCGGCGTCGAACGGCAGGCCGCGGCGAGGAACAGAGCCACCATCGCGCCCAGCAGGGCGAATCTTGAGTTAGACATACTGTCGCATCGTACGCGAGATCGGGCGGCAACTATAATCGCCCTTCCCATGGCTCTGGCGCCCGGCACGCGGCTCGGCCACTACCACATCGCGAGCAAGCTGGGCGAAGGCGGAATGGGGGAGGTGTTTCGGGCGAGCGATAGCAAGCTCGGACGCGACGTCGCCCTCAAGGTTCTTCCCGCCGAGATGGCGCGCGATCCCGAGCGCCTCGCGCGTTTCCAGCGCGAAGCCCGCGCCGTCGCCGCCCTCAACCACCCGCACATCGTGACGATCTATTCGGTTGAAGAGTGCGACGGCATCCATTTCCTCACGATGGAACTGATCGAGGGCCAGTCGCTCGCGCAGATCATTCCCGACAGCGGGCTGGCCGTCGATCGGTTGGTGTCGATCGCCACGGCGCTCGCGGATGCGCTCGCGGCCGCCCACGACAAGGGGATCGTGCACCGCGACCTGAAGCCGGCCAACGTCATGATGACGAGCGACGGCCGCGTCAAGGTGCTGGACTTCGGCCTCGCGAAGGAGATTCGCCGCCAGCGACGCCGCGCGACGCAGACGCTGACCGCGGCCGGTCACACGCAGATCGGCATCGTGATGGGCACGCCCGCCTACATGTCGCCCGAGCAGATCGCGGGCCGCGCGGTCGACCACCGGACGGACATCTTCTCGCTCGGCATTCTGCTCTACCAGATGGCGACCGGCCAGCGTCCGTTCGAGGGCACGTCGTCGATCGAGCTGGCGTCGGCGATTCTGCGCGACATGCCGCGTCCGCTGACCGACGTTCGATCCGACGTGCCCGCGGATCTCGCGCGTCTCATCCGCCGCTGCCTCGAGAAAGACCCGGCGCGTCGCGTGCAGACTATGCGCGACGTCGGCAACGAGTTGCGTGAGGCGGGCGGGTCTCCGGCGTCGGCGGACTTGTCACGCCGAAGCGCCGAGGCGCGGCGGCGGAGGCGCGAAGGCGGATGAGGGGTTCGGAGTAGCCGTGCTGCCGTTCAAGTACAGCGGCGGCAACGCCGATCTTGCGGCGCTCGCCGAAGGGTCTGTCTGACGAAATTGCGACGGGGGTCTCACGGTTTTCGTACCTGCGCGTCATCGCGCGCGGCTCGACGACGCGGCAGGCGCGATACGTGATGGAAGGCAGCATCCGCCACGCGGCGTCGACGGTGCGCGTGGCGGTGCAGCTCGTGGACACGACGACCGGCGCACATCTCTGGGCGGAGACCTACGATCGGCGCTTCCAACCCGATCAGATCTTCGCGCTGCAGGACGATCTCATTCCGCGCATCGTCTCGACGTGCGCGGACATGGTCGGCGTGATCGCGCGCAGCATCAGCGAAGCCGTCCGCGGCAGGGACTCCAGCCTGCTCACGCCGTACGAAGCGCTCATGCGCAGCTTGGGATATCACTTTCGGCTGACGCCTGACGAACATGCGGAGGCGCGCGACGCGCTCGAGCGCGCCGTCGAGCAGGCGCCGGCGAACGCGGATTGCTGGGCGATGCTGTCGTGGATCTATTCGGACGAGCACGGCCACGGATTCAACGTCCGGCCCGGGTCGCTCGATCGAGCGCTGGCCGAGGCACGGCGTGCGGTCGACATCGCGCCATCCAATCACCTCGCGCACCAGGCGCTGGCGCGCGCCCATTTCTTTCGCAAGGAAATCGCCGCGTGCCGGAATGCCTGCGACCGGGCGCTGGCGCTCAATCCGCTCGACGGCAGCAACGAGGCGATCTTCCTCATCTGCTTCGCCGGCGATTGGGATCGTGGCGCGCGCTGGTCCGCCGCGCGATGGATCTCAATCCCCATCACCCCGGCTGGTACCGGTGGATGCTCGCGATCAACGAGTACCGCCAGGCCAACTACCGCGCCGCGGTGGAAGAAGGGATCAAGGCCAATGTCCCCGGGATCTTCTGGTCGAACGTCCTGTTCGCCGCAGCCTACGGCCAGCTGGGCGAGCTCGACGCTGCGCGCACCGCGCTGCGCGACCTGCTCGCGCAGAAGGAAGACTTCGCGCGATCGGCGCGCGAGTCGATCGGCACGTGGTTCGACCCGGCACTTGGCGAGCACGTGATCGACGGACTGCGCAAGGCCGGTCTCTTCGAACGCGAGCAGCCGCCGGCGGACTCGGGAGCGACCCATGCCGCTGCCGGCTTCTGGGTCGTCGTGCGGCCGTTCAAATGCGCCGGCAGCCATCCGGACGTCGCCGCGCTCGCCGATGGGTTGTCCGAAGAGGTCGTCACTGGCCTCTCGCGGTTTTCGTATCTCAGGGTCGTCGCGCGCGGCGCCGCGCAACAGGACGCCGCGGCGCGGTACGTGATCGAAGGCAGCCTGCGGCAGGCGGGCTCACAACTGCGTCTCGCCGTGCAGCTGATCGACACCGCCACCGGCGCACATGTGTGGGCCGATACCTACGAGCGGCCGTTTCGCGGCGACGACGTGTTCGCGCTGCAGGACGACCTCGTGCCGCGGATCGTCTCAACTGTTGCGGATCTTTACGGCGTGTTGCCTCAGAGCATGTGCGCCGCGCTTCGCAGCAAGCCCGCCGACCAGTTGACGCCGTACGAAGCCGTGTTGCGAAGCACCGAGTACGGCGAGCGCCGCACGCCCGAAGAGCACGCCATCGCGCGCACGACGCTCGAACGCGCCGTCGAGCAGGAGCCGGGTTTCGGAGATGCCTGGGCCGTGCTGTCGATCATGTATTCCGAGGAGCACGCCGCCGGATTCAACGCCCGGCCCGATCCGCTTGGACGCGCCTTGCACGCCGCACGGCGAGCGCTCGAGGCCGCGCCGTCGAACGCGTTTGCGCACTACGCGCTGGCGCGGGCGCAATTCTTTCGCAAGGAATTCCAGGCCTTCCGGCCGTCTGCCGAACGCGCCATCGCGCTCAATCCCATGGACGGAGCGACTATCGCCTCCGTCGGTCTGCTGATCGCGTATGCCGGCGACTGGGAGCGCGGCTGCGCCGTGGTTGAACGTGCGGCGCAACTCAACCCGCGTCATCCCGGGTGGTACTGGTTTCCTTCCTTCTACAACGCGTACCGCAAAGGCGACTACGCCGGTGCGCTGGACATCGCGCACAAGATCAACCTGCCGGGCTTCTTCTATACGCACCTCGTGATCGCCGCCGCGTGCGGACAGCTCGGAGACGGCGCCGGCGCGAGCGAGGCTCTGCGGGAGCTGCTGGAGCTGAAGCCTGACATTGCCCTGGCCGCGCGCGACGTGCTGGGGACGCGGTACCCGCCCGATCTCGTCGAACATCTGATCGACGGCCTTCGCAAAGCGGGTCTCGACGTATTGTAGGGCCGACCCATGTGTCGGCCCGGGGCGGACACGGGGGTCCGCCCCTACGTGGAACGCCGGTCAGATTGCCGAAGCACTCGAAGCAGCACACGCCGAAAGCATCACGCACCGCGACCTGAAGCCATCGAACATCAGGGTCCGCGCGGACGGCACGGTCAAAGTGCTGGACTTCGGGCTGGCGAAAGCCGCGGCCGCGTCGGGTTTCGGCTCGGTCTTGGATACCGAAACGCGCAGCGCGCCGATGACCGAGCACGGGATGATCCTCGGCACGGCGCCGTACATGAGCCCCGAGCAGGCGCGCGGTCAGCCGGTCGATCGCCGCAGCGATCTGTGGGCCTTCGGCTGACATTGGTGTACGACGCCTTGTCGATGCGCGAAATCGAGTGCCGCCGCGGCTTGTCCGAGGATGTTGAGCGCCTCGCCCGCCCCCATCCGCGGGCGCCGGGCCATGAGCTGCCGAAGCGTTGGCCCTTCCACATTCTCCATGGCGATGAAGACGACGTCGTTGTCGTACCCGACGTCATGCACGACGACAATTCCATGATGTGACAACGATCCGGCTGTGCGCGCCTCGCGCAAGGCGCTCTCCAGCGCGGCGGCGGGTTGGAGCGTTTCCGAACCCGGGTCCTCGACGCCTTCAACCGGTATGGTTTTGATCGCGACTCTGCGGTCGATGAGCGGATCCATGGCCTCGACAACGACGCCCATCGCGCCGCGTCCCAATTCGCGAATGACCTCGTATCGACCCACCCGCTGCATGATGCTGCGCATTTTACGCGCAAGAGATGAGACAAGAAACTAACCACACGGTCAAGTAATTCGCTTAGCCTGACGTACGCGATCTCACACACACGATCTGTTCGGATACCATCGCCGCGTCGTTATGGGAGAGTGACGGTTCGCGTATGGCCAAGAGAACGCGATCGACGAAGCAGCGGCTGCCACGCGCGCGGCTGGCGGAGCAACGGCCGATGGAGCAACAGCCCATGCAGCAATTGCCGATGCAGCATCTGCAGCAACAAGCTCCCCTCGGCTCCTCGCCTCCAAGTGGAGGCAATCCTCCGCCGCATCTCCCCTCGCAACCCTCGCCGCCGACGCATCGGCCGCTGCGCGGCTATGCCTTCGACCCGAGTCTCGCGACGAAACTGGAGACGGCGCTCGTCAGCGAAATCACCTACAAGGTGCCGTGGGAGCCGCTCGAAGCCGGGCCCATTGGCAAGTATGTCGAAGTCGTGGACTTCGATCCGCCGACGGGCTGCTTCTACGCGCCGGTGAATCTCGATGATCCCGCCGTGCTCGCGCAGCAGGGGCTGACGCCGTCGGAAGGCAACCCGCAGTTCCATCAGCAAATGGTCTACGCCGCGGCGATGACGACAATCGAACGCTTCGAGCAGTCGCTGGGGCGCAAGGCGTTCTGGACCGATCGGTTCGCGCGGGGCAGCGTGGAAGGCACCGATCAATTCGTCGAGCGGCTGCGCATCTACCCGCATGCGCTGCGCATGGCGAACGCGTACTACAGCCGCAATCGCGGCAGTCTGCTGTTCGGCTATTTCCCGGCCACCGACGATCGCACGTCCGGCCAGTTTCCCGGCGGCATGGTCTTCACCTGTCTCTCGCACGACATCGTCGCGCACGAAACGACGCACGCGCTGCTCGACGGCTTCCACGAGTACTTCATGGAGGCGACCAATCCCGACGTGCTGGCGTTTCACGAAGGCTTCGCCGACCTCGTCGCACTGTTTCAGCACTTCACGTTTCCCGAAGTGCTCGTGCACCAGATCGCGAAGACGCGCGGGGACTTGTCGGGGAGCGAAAACCTTCTGGCGCAGCTGGCCACGCAGTTCGGGCACGCGCGCGGCACGCACGGGGCGCTGCGCGACGCGATCGGGCGGTACGACCCGGTTCTGAAGAAATGGGTGAAACACGAACCGGATCCGTTCGAGCTCGACGACACCGTCGAGGTGCATGCGCGCGGCGCGATCTTCGTGGCCGCGGTGTTCGATGCGTTTCTGTCGATCTACCACAACCGTACGCGGGACCTGCTGCGGCTGGCCAGCGGCGGCACGGGGCTCGTCCAGGGTGAGCTGCACCCGGATCTGGTGAACCGTCTCGCGCAGGAGGCCTCGAAGGCGGCGAGCCATGTGCTCAGCATGTGCATCCGCGCGCTCGACTACTGCCCGCCGGTCGACCTGACGTTCGGTGAGTACCTTCGAGCCCTGATTACCGCCGACATGGACCTGATGCCGGACGACGAGCAGCGCTATCGCGTGGCGTTCATCGAAGCATTCCGGCGGCGCGGCATCTATCCGCGCGACGTGCGGACGCTGTCCGAGGACAGTCTTCGCTGGACCAGGCCGGGCGAGGATCCGACGCTCGCGCCCGGGCAGATGAAGGAAATGTTCGAACGGTTCGTCGAGGCGATCGGCCTGCGCCATCAGGTCGATCGCCTCCGCTACAAGAAGACGCGCGAGGACATCTGGAAGCAGACGCGTATCATCCGCGCCGAACTGCATGACGCCATTCAACACCAGGTCGCGAAAGCCGAATTGCTTCAGCGGTTGACCGGCCTGGCGCTGACGGGCGAGGACGTGCCCGGCGTGAGGGTGCATCGCGACGGAGCGCCGGTGTTCACCGTCCAGGCCTTTCGCGAGGCCAGACGGCAGCAGGGCAACGGCCAGGTGCTCAACCAGGTGTTCTTCACGTTGCTTCAGTCCGAACGGGTGGAACACGAAGGCCAGATCCAATGGATCCGCTGCGGCAGCACGCTGGTGATCGACCTCGACGACATTGGCATTTCATATGTCATCGGCAAGGGCCTCCACGACGTCGAGCGGATCAAGCGAACGATTGCGTTCAAGGAAGGCGATACGGATGGCGCGTCGCTCGCCGCGACCTACTTCGGTGACAGCAACGAGCCGTTTGCCGCCCTTCATCGTGTCGGCGCCTAGCCGACAGCAGGAGTTGTTATGCCAGCCAAGAAGAAACCGAAGAAGGCTGCCGCGGCGCCGATCGTCGCACCCGGCAGCCCCAAGAAATTCCGGGCGCGCGTCCGGATGTACCGCCAGGGGCTCGGCGACTGTTTCCTGATCACGTTTCCGCAGAAGACCGGGAAGCCGTTTCACGTGCTGATCGATTGCGGCGTCCTCGTCGGCACGGCAGAGAAGATGAAAGGCATCGTCGCGCACGTGCGCGACACGATCCGCGACGGGAAAGCCGGCAAGGCTCGCGTCGACGTCGTTGTCGGCACGCACGAGCACAAGGATCACCTGTCGGGATTCAATCAGGCGCGCGACCTCTTCAACAACGACTTCGATGTCGGTGCGGTCTGGCTCGGCTGGACGGAGAACCTCACCAAAGCGGACATCAAGAAAATCAAGGAGGCCAAAAAGAAGGTTGCGCTCACGTTGCGGGCCGCGCTCGGACAGCCCGCTGGCAGCGGCTGCCGGCGCGCCGTTCGGAGGCATCGACTCGCTGCTCGCGTTCAGCGAAGACGACGACACGACCGGGGCGGGAAAGATCGCCGAGGCGCTGGAGTATCTCAAGCTGCGCGGCAAGGATGCCGGCGATATCCAGTATCTCGAGCCCGGCGCCGGACCGCTCGAGCTCGGATGGTCTCAAAGGCGTCCGCGTGTACGTGCTCGGGCCGCCGCGGGATCCGATTCTGCTGAAGGGCAGTGAGGTCACCGAAGCGCACAAGAAAGACGACGTGATCTATCACCTGTCGCGAATGGGTGACGCGGGCGTCGAGGCGCTTGGCGCCGCGGTATCGGCGCTGCCCGGCGCGAACGGGGATCGCTACCATCCGTTCACGGAGGAACATCGGATTCCGCGCGGGTCGCCGCACTTTGCCGGGATTCAGACGTTCGTCGCGAAAACCTACGACGATGTGTCGCAGGAGTGGCGAACAATCGACCACGACTGGCTGAGGGCATTCGGCCAGCTCGCGCTCGATCTGGACAGCGACACGAACAACACGAGCCTCGTGCTCGCGTTCGAGTTCGTGGACACGCGCGAGGTGCTGCTCTTCGTCGGCGACGCCCAGGTCGGCAACTGGCAGTCGTGGGCGAAGGTGAAGTACGACATTCCCGGGAAAGCCACGCCGATGCCCGCGCACGACCTGCTCGCGCGCACGGTCTTCTACAAGGTCGGCCATCACTGCAGCCACAACGCCACGCTGAAGAAGGGCGGCCTCGAGCTGATGCAGGACGAGGACCTCGTGGCCTTCATCCCGCTCGACAAGGCGACCGCCAAGGCGCAGGGGAAGAAGGACGAGAACGGCGTACCAAAAGGCTGGGACATGCCGGCGGGTCCGCTGTTCAAGGCGTTGAAGGAGCACGCCAGCAAGCGCGTCGTCATCTCCGACGTGAAGGAGAAGCTGCCGCCGGAGGCGGTCAAGGCCGGCGTCGTCGCGACCGACACCTATATCGACTACTTCTTGAAGTGATCCGCTCGGCTAGAGCGACATTTCCATGTAGCGGTTCGAGAGCCGCACATCGTCGTACGTGGGGTCCGGCTTCAGCCGGACCTACACTGACGATCGTGTAGATGTAGGTCCGCGTAAAGGCGGACCCCACGAACTACACCGATCGAAAAACGCTATAAGGCCTCGCGTCCCGCCACGAACGGCGCGCCGCTGCCGGCCGGTTTCGTCAACTGCAGCTCGAAGCCGATGCCGTCGGTGCGGAAACCGCAGGTCCTGAAACTGCTGTGCGAGACGAGCGTCATGAGGGTCTCGCGCGTGTAGGCGCGTTTCAACAGCACGAAGCGAAAGGTCAGGCGCGTCAGCGCGGCATTGAAAGCCGAGAGGTGCATGCGTTGCACTTCGTCCGCGATCTCCTCACGCGACGCGTCCTTGCGCAGGTCGTAGATCGACGCGTGGCCTCCCGGCCGCAACACGCGATGGATCTCGTTCAAGGCGCCCACGGGATCGCTGAAGTTCTTGAACGCCGCCGAGCACACCACGCAGTCGAACGACTCGTCCGGAAACGGCATCGCCGACGCGTTGCCGTGGCGAAACGCGACGGCGACGTTCGCTCGCCGCGCGTTCTCGCTGGCGATGCGGACGAACGACTCGCTGATGTCGAGTCCCGTGACCGAATGGCGCCCCGACCTGGCGATCTCGATCGCGCAGAATCCGGGCCCCGGCGCAACCTCGAGCACGCCGCCGCCGTCCGGCAGGCGATCGATCACGGCGCGCGCGACGGTGATGAACCGCTGCCGGTCGCGGCCGGTGTTTTTCGCGTACCACGTGGCGATCGGTCCTTCCATGCCCAGGCCTCGGTATGCCTTCCGAGTTGTCATCGCCGCCTCTTTGTTAGCCATAGTATGTTTAGACATACTATAACTATTCATGCGATGTCAACGCCGCCGTGTAGGCTGTCTGCCATGACCTCTCCGGCCCGTCCTCGATCGCCGTTGTGGTTGGTGGTGCTCTCGCTCGTCGCCGAAGAGCCGATGCACCCCTATCGCATGCAGACGCTCATCAAGGAGCGCGGGAAGGACGAGATCGCCAACGTCGCCCAGCGCAACAGCGTGTATCAGACGATCGCCGCGCTGCGGCGGGCGGGGCTCATCAGCGTGCGCGAAACGGCGCGCGATGAGCGCCGGCCCGAGCGCACGGTGTATGACATCACGGAGAAGGGCAGGCGGACGCTTCAGGAGTGGATGCGGACCGTCCTCTCGACGCCGGCGCGCGATTTCCCCGATTTTCCGGCCGCGCTGTCGCTCGCCGCCGGCCTCGCGCCCGGCGAGGTCCGCACGCTCCTCGAAGCCCGCATGCGCGCGCTCGAAACGCGCCTCACCGCGCTCGAGACGCCGATTCCCAACCTGCCGCGTCTGTTCCTGCTCGAGTCCGAGTACGCGGCCGCTCTCGTCCGCGCCGAAATTGCGTGGCTGCGCGGCATCGCGGCGGACCTGCGATCAAAGCGGCTCACGTGGAGCAAGAGCTGGCTCCGCCGCATCGCGGCGGAATTGGCGGCCAAACCGGTTCGACCGGAAAACCCCGGCGCCCCACGAACACGGACGCCTCATCGTCGTCGATCCTGATACAGTTCCGCGCGGGGAGGGTTCGATGTCACGTGCAAGAAATCTTGTCGTTGCGGTAGCAGCGGCGTTGTCGGCGACGGCGCTCGGACAGACACCGGCAACCGGCGTCACCGTCTTCGAAGGCGCACGTGTGATCGTTGGCGACACGCGCGCCCCAATCGACAACGCATCGTTCATCGTCACCGGCGGCCGCTTCGGACAGGTCGGGAAAGCCGCCGACGTTCGCGTGCCCGCGGGTGCGACACGCGTGAGCCTCGCAGGCAAAACGGTGATGCCGGCGATCATCGACACGCACACGCATCTGAGCCAGACGCGCGAGGCCCTTACCGACGATCTGAGACGACGGGCCTACTTCGGCGTCGGCGCCGCGATGAGTCTCGGCCAGGACACGACGGACGTCGCCTACCAGGTTCGCGCGCAGACCACGCCGGGCCTGGCGCGATTCTTCACCGCGGGGCGCGGCATCACGGCGCCGGAACCCGGGCGCACGACCGCGCCGTACTGGGTGACGACCGCCGCGGACGCGCGCAAGGCGGTTCAGGAAGACGCCGCCAAGAAGGTCGACATCATCAAGATCTGGATCGACGATCGCAACGGCAGCGTGACGAAGCTTTCACCCGAGCTGTACACCGCGGTGATCGACGAAGCGCACAAGCACGCCATTCGCGTCATCGCGCACGTCTACACGCTCGAGGACGCCAAGGGCACGCTGCGCGCCGGCCTCGACGCGTTCGCGCACGGCGTGCGCGACAAGGACGTCGACGATGAATTCATCGGGCTGGTGAAGCAGCGTCCAAATCTCGTGCTCAACCCGAACATGCCCGATCGCGGCGTGGTGGCGAGCATCGACTGGTTGAAGCCGGCGCTGTCGGCGGCGGAGTTCGAGGCGCTGCAGAAGGCGAACACGAATCGACCCGAGGCCCAGGCCTTCTGGGGAATCCAGGGGCGGAATCTGGCGAAGATGAGCGCCGCCGGTGTCCGGATCGTCGTCGGGACGGACGGGAACACGCCGTATGCGCCGCATGTGGAGATGGCGGACATGGCCGCCGCCGGGATGACGCCGGCGCAGGTAATCGTCGCCGCGACGAGCAACGGGGCGCAGTTTCTGAAGATGACCGACACCGGCACGATCGAGCAGAGCAAGAGCGCCGACTTCATCGTCCTCGACGCGAACCCGCTGGACGACATCACCAACACGCGAAGGATTTCGTCCGTGTATCTGCGCGGGGCCGTCGTGGATCGTTCGTCGTACAAGTAGTGAAGATCCTCCTCACCGGACCTCTGCCGCCGCATCCCGGCGGCGGAGCGATCAGCCGCGCTCAACTCGCAGCGGGCTTCGCCAGGGCTGGCCACGGGGTCTGCGTCGTTGCGCCGATCACGGTCGAAGCTGCTCGAAACGGCGACGGCTTCGCCGAGGCGCACCCGGAACTGCAGGTGGTCCGGTACATCCTGCGCCACTTCGATCCGGCGCCGTTCCGTCCGCCGGCAGAGACGTTCCTTCGCGAGGAGAGGGAGCAGGTGCAATCGCTCGTCGCCTCGCTCCTCCGGAGTTTTGCGCCCGATCTCGTGGTCGTGGGACGGGAGACGTTCGCCCGGTACGTTCCCCAGCTGGCGCTCGGGGCCGGCGTGCCGTCCGTGCTGCTGGTACGGGGCAGTCCGACCGGCCACATCCTGAACCATCGATTTCCGGAACCGGACGCGGAACAACTGCTGGCCGAGTTCCGCAAGGTGGATCGGATCATCGCCGTCGCGAAGTATCTGGAGCAGGGACTGCGCGCGCTGGGCTTCGACAACGTCGCGCACATTCCGAATGCGATTGACACGACGCAGTTCGTTCCACGTCCAAGAGATCAGAAGCTGCTGGGGGCGCTGCGCATCGACCCGGGTGCGATGGTGGTGCTGATTCCGGCCAATCTGAACGACAGGAAGCGGCCCGAAGACGTCGTGAGCTCGGCTCGCATCGCCCTTCGCGAACGTCCCGATCTCGTGTATCTCTTTGCCGGCAGCGGCGTACTCCGAGAGAAAGTCGAGCGGCTGTGCGACGAAGAGGGTCTGAAGGGCCGTTTTCGTTTTCTGGGCTGGAAGGCCTACGACGAGATGCCCGCGCTGATGAACCTGGCGGACCTCGTCGTGGTGGCCTCGGAAGCCGAAGGCATGTCCCGCGCGTACATCGAAGCGATGGCGAGCGAACGTCTGCTGCTGGCCAGCGACATCCCCTCCGCGCGCGAAATCGTGCAGGACGGTGTGAACGGACTGCTGTTTCGGATGGGAGATGTCGAACACCTGGCGGCGCGCACGATCGAAGCGGCGGCGAGCTCCGCGCTCCGCGACCGCCTTGGACGGCAGGCGCGATCGACCGTGCACGCGATGTCGGTGGATCGGGTCGTGCCGCGCTATCTCCAGGTGTTCACGGAAACGATCGCCGCGGCGCGCCACTAGTGTCGCGTCTCCGAAGTTCGTTGTGCACCGAGGACGGCGAGGCGCCCGGGTGGCAAGGCGCGAAGAGTGAGCATATCGGGAATATTCGAACGATGAGCAACGCAGCCAGCCGGGATGCATCGCCGTCCGAATGCCAACGAGCTTCGGAGACTCGACACTAGAATGGCTCTGGCGTCTGAGCTGCTCGGCCTGGCGCGCCTTGCCGCCCGGCTCCGGCCCTCGCTCAAAAACACGATTGCGCCCGACGCGGCGCGACTGCTGGTGCGCCAATGGGTTGTCGAGCGCGACGCGCGTTTCCTGCGCGCCGTCGAACAGGCCGTCTTCAGCTATCGCCGGAGTCCGTATCGCGCATTGTTGGAGCACGCCGGCTGCGAGTACGGCGATCTCGTGGCAATGGTGCGCCAGCACGGCCTCGAAGGAGCGCTCGAGCGTCTCTCCGCGTCGGGCGTCTACGTGACGTGGGAAGAACTGAAAGGGCGCGTTCCGATCGTCCGAGGCAGCCGGACGTTCCATTTCGAAGAAGCCAATTTCGACAGCCCGCTCATCACGACGCACTATCGCCTGACGAGCGGCGGTACGACCGGCGTTCCGGTGCGCGTTCGGATCGACATCAAGGAGCATCGGCACTCGGCGCCCGACTGGGCGGTCTTGTTCGCGGCGCATGGATGGATCGGGCGTCCGCTGATCTTCTGGACGGGTGGCCACACGGGAATGGCCAACCGGTATCTGCGCTGCGCGAAATTCGGGGTGCCGTACGCCAAGTGGTTCACGACGGCCGACCGCATTTCCACGCAACGGGAGCGGCTGCACTCCGCCGTCGTCCACGGTCTGGCACGATGGGCCGCGCGCCTGCCGGCGCCCGAGGCGGTGCCGGTCGACAAGCCGCAGCGTGTGTGCGACTACCTGCTCGGTCTGCTGGGCGAGGGATTGAAGCCGCTGGTCAACACCACGCCGAGCGCCGCGGCTCGTCTCTCGATCGAGATACAGGAGCGGGGACGAAATCTGGATGGCGTTTCCTTTCTGCTCGGCGCCGAACCGGTCACGGATGTGCGCCGCGCGACCATCGAGGCGTGCGGCGCCGCCGTCGTCCCGACGTACGGAACATCGGAATGCGGCTGGATCGGCGCGCAGTTCCCTGGCGCCCGAGTGGCCGACGAGGTCCATCTATTCCGTGATGCGTTCGCGGTGGTCGCGCGCGACGGCAAGCACGATGTTGAGCTCGATGTCGAGCCGCCGGCGCACCCGATTCTCTTCACGAACTTTCGGCCCGGCGCGCCGAAGGTGTTGCTCAACGCCGAGATCGGTGACTCGGCGGTCATCGAAGACGGTCCCGTCACGGGGCTCGCCTCCGAGCTCGGCTACACCGTCCGTCTGCACACGATTCGAAGCTTTCGGAAAATCACCGCGTGGGGCACGACGTTTGCGCAGGCCGATCTCTATCAAGTCCTCGAGGACGCCATGCCGCGCCGATTTGGCGGAAGCCTCGCGAACTACCAGCTCGTCGAGCGGGCCGACGCTCGCGGCCTGCCACGCCTCATCCTCCGGGTGAGTCCGGCGATCGGGCCGCTGCCGGACGAAGAGCTGCGGTCGGCCTTGCTGTCCGAGATCAGCCAGCGAAAGCGCTACTACGGCTCGATGACCGCGTTGATCGCGACGACCAATGCGGTGACGGTCGAACGCTGCGAGCCGGTCGCCACCGGGCGGGGCAAGATCCTCCCAGTGCTGATCGATCTGACCTGATCGACCGCGCGTTCAGCGCCGCGCGCGCCAGTTCACGATCACGCGGAGCGGTGTGCCGGCCGGGTCCTGGACGACGGTGTTCATCAGAAAGCGCTGGCCGTCGGCCGACACGACGAATGCCGCCGCGGTCACATTCACCAGACTTCCCACCCGCGTCTTGAAGAGAGATGTCGGCGTACCGGGGTCGACCGACGTGCCGTCCGATACAACCTGAATCGGGACCGCCATCAGCGTTCCATCGAGCGCGATGTAGAACAGCTCGCGGCCATCAGCGCGCCACCGAATCTGTGCGCCGCCCTTCGGCGAGACTTGCTGTCGCGGGCCCGGGCCCGGAAACGCCTGGACATACACCTCGAATGGCCCTGAACTGTTCGAAACGTACGCGAGCCATTTTCCGTCGGGAGAGAACACACCGCCATGTTCCTCGGCATCGGTCTGCACGACCGGCTCCGGTTTGGCGCCGCCGCCGAGCGGGAGCGCCATGATGTCAAAGCCAGTCTTCTGGTTGGCCTGCTGAAACAGCAGCCAGCGTCCGTCGGGTGAGGTGTCCAACGCGAACGTCTCGGGCGAATCGGGAGTCAGCACCAAGGCCTCGCCGCCCGTCCCAACCGTCGGCTTTCGAAAGATCGAGAGCCGCCCGTTCCGGATCGACGAAAAGAAGATGTGGCTGCCATCTCGAGACCACACGGGAAAGATGTCTTCGGCGGGATTATCGGTGAAGCGGCTGCGGACGCCGCGGCGGGTGTCCAGCGTCCAGACGTCCGAGGCCGATTCCCCGCGTTGAAAGAACACCACCTGGCTGCCGTCGGGCGCTGGAGACAAGGACATCGGGATTTCCCGGAGCAGCTCGTCGAGATTCCCTGACGGGTTCCCAGAACGATCGAACCAGGCGAACTGGCGTCCGATGCGCGCATTCCCGGCTCGAAACGCAACCGCCCCGTTCGCAGCCGCAGAGAGCGTCAGCGCGAATCCGGCCGAGTGTCCCAGCGCGCCGTCCGCGACTTCGAACTGGCTTCCGCTCAACTCGAGGCTTTCGGCATCGAAGGCCTGCGCCAGGATTTTCTCCTGACGAAGGAACAGCACGTGACCGCTGGTATAGACCGCGCCGCCATCGGAGTCGAACAGCCGTTTCGATGCCGAGCCGTCGATCTGACCCACGTAGGTGCCGCGCGACTCTGGACTGCCGGCCGCGTAGTAGAGGAAGTGCCGGCCATCGGGCAGGAAGTGTGGAAAGGAATGTCCGGCCTGATTGTCGAGGCGCCGCGTCACGGGGACGGATGGACCGCCGTCCGCCGAGATGCGTAAGAGGGGACTGGCGGGGTTCTGGACGAAAAGAATCACACCGTCGCGGTTCCAGGCGCCTCCGATTCCGACGACGGCTTGCGCGAGCTTGCGCACGAGCCCACCGTCGAGATCGAGGCGTCTGAGCCAGCCGTCCGCGTAGAACCCGACCGAACGGCCGTCGGGCGACCAGAACGGAAACGCCGCGCCGGCGGTTCCGGCCAGCTGTCGCGTCGAGACTGAATCGATCTGACGCTGGAACACGAACGCCTGGCCGTTCGAGTCGCCGACGAAGAGCACGCTCCGTCCATCGGGCGATAGCGCGACGGACGGCAGCAGGAACAGGTCCGGCACCGTTCCAGTGTTGATGTCGAAGCGGACTTCGGACGGTTCCTGTGCGCGCCGGCCGATCGCCCACGCCGCGACGGCCGCGGCCAGAGCCGCGAGCACCAGCGCAGCGCCCGCCCACGCCAGCCGCTCCCTGCGGCGCAGCGGTGCCGCGGCTATCGCGGGCGCCGGCGAGACGTTTTCCGATTGCGCGTCATCGATTTCGAGTCGCGCGTCGCCGATGTCGCGCAGCCGGAGCGCCGCGTCTTTCTGCAGGCAGCGGCGGAGCACACGTCGAATCGACTCCGGGGTCGCCGGCGGCAGACGCCGCCAGTCCGGTTCGCTCTTCAGCACGTTGGCAAGCACTTCGGTCATCGTGCCGCCATCGAACGGCGCACGGCCGCCACACATCTCGAAGAGGACGCAGCCGAACGCCCACACGTCGGCGCGGCGATCCGTTTCCTCGCCGCGTGCCTGCTCGGGCGACATGTAGGCCGCGGTTCCGAGCAACGTCCCGGGCATCGACGCGAGCATGGTCGGCGATCGCGACAGCGCGCTGTCTGCGCCGTGCGCCTCGATTACTTTCGCGAGCCCGAAGTCGAGTACCTTGACGGTTCCATCCGCCCGCACCTTGATGTTGGCCGGCTTCAAATCGCGGTGGATGACGCCGCGATCGTGCGCCGCCTGGAGGGCCGCGGCAATCTGGCGCGCGATGCGCAGCGTCTCGTCGAGCGGCAGCGGTCCTCGCGCAAGCCGATCGGCGAGTGTCGGTCCTTCGACGAGCTCGAGCACCAGCGCGCGAATCCCGTCGGCTTCTTCGAGCCCGTAGATCGACCCGATCTGCGGATGGTTCAGCGTCGCCAGCACGCGCGCTTCGAGCTCGAACCGCGCGAGGCGGTCAGCGTCGGACAGGAAGGCGTCGGGGAGGACCTTGATCGCGACGTCGCGGCCCAGTTTCGTGTCGCGGGCGCGGTACACCTCACCCATTCCGCCGGCGCCGAGAAGCGCGAGAAGTTTGTAGGGACCGATCTGTCGATCGACGAGGGACCCGAGGGGCGTCACGCTGGTTCGCCCATTCTACGTCCCACACGACGTAGAATTTCCCATGACCAAGCCACGCACGTTGCTCCTGATTGTCGCGCTGTTGTTGGTCGGATATCCGCCGATCGACGCGCAGCAGGATCGCCTCGTTCCCGCGCCCGATCGGCGCAGCGGTGAAGGCCTCGGCCCATTTCCGACCCTGACGATTCGCAACGTCATGGTGATCGACGGCACCGGCGCACCGCCCGCCGGTCCCATGAACGTCGTCGTCGAACGCAACCGCATTGCGCGCATCACGAGCGCGGGCACGCCTGGCGTCGCGCCTCGTCCTGGCGCGCCGGCACCGCCGTCCGGGCCCAACGTCATCGACGGCACCGGCATGTATCTGATGCCGGGCTTCGTCAATCTTCACGCGCATCTCGGCGACAACACGAAAGCGTCCGAGGCCGAGTACGTCTACAAGCTCTACATGGCGCACGGCGTGACGACGATTCGAGGCGTGGAGTTGGCGCCGCAGGCGTTCGCGCTGAAAGAGAAGGAGCGGAGCGCCGCCAACGCCATCGTGGCGCCGCGCATCTACAACTATCAGCGTCCCGGCGCGGGTTGGAGCGAAGGCGTGGTTGACACGCCGGAGAAGGCGCGCGCGTGGGCGCGCTGGTGCGCCGCCAACGGCGTGGACGGCATGAAGCTGGTCGCGTACCCGCCGCGCATCATGGCGGCGCTGCTCGACGAAGCCAAGAAGCTGAAGCTCGGATCGACCGCGCACCTCGAGCAGCGCGGCGTCGCGCAGATGAACGCCCTGACGGCGGCGAAGCTGGGTCTGGGAACGGTGACGCACTTCTACGGGCATTTCGAGGCGCTGCTGCGTGACTTCGAGGTGCAGCCGTGGCCGGACCACATGAACTACAACGACGAACAGTTGCGGTTCGGTCAGGTGGCCCGGCTCTGGAATCAGATCCATCCACCGGGAAGCGCCGAGTGGAACGAATACCTGCAGGAGCACCTCAAGCTCGGCACCATCTTCGATCCGACCATGACCGCGTATGCCGCGGGACGCGACGTGATGCGCATGCGCAACGCCGACTGGCACGCGCGCTACACGCTGCCGTCGCTGATGGCCTTCTACGAACCGAACCGCGAGAACCACGGCTCGTACTTCTTCGACTGGACGCTCGCCGACGAAGTCGCCTGGCGCAACTTCTACCAGGTCTGGTTCAGGCTGCTCAACGACTACAAGAAGATGGGCGGCCGCGTGACGGTGAGCGACGACGCGGCGTACATCTACAACACGTGGGGCTTCGGCATCATTCACGAGATGACGCTGCTGCAGGAAGCGGGCTTCCATCCGCTCGAAGTCATCCGCGCCGCGACGCTGCATGGAGCTGAAGCGCTGCACGATCCAAAAGGGGTCGACCCGGAGTTCGGGATTGTCCGAGCGGGGATGCTGGCCGATCTGGTGCTGGTCGATCAGAACCCGCTGCAGAACCTGCTCGTGCTGTACGGCACCGGACATCTCCGGCTCAACGATCGCACCGGCCGCAACGAGCGTGTGGGCGGCGTCCGCTATACGATCAAGGACGGCATCGTGTACGACGCGAAGAAACTTCTGGCGGACGTGGCCGCGATGGTGGAGGCGCAGAAGAAACAGCGCAGCACGGCGCAGTGAATGAATCGCAGGGCTTTAGCCCCGCGTTGCGCGCAACGGCTGGATGACGTGCTGGTCGAGCAGATCGAACAACTGCCGCCGATGGCCGCGGCGTTCCTCGCTCACGTCGGGGGACGCCGTGGTCACGATGACCAGATCGAGATCGGGCACGACGAACACGTACTGGCCGCCGTAGCCCCACGCGAAGCAGGTGTCGTGGCCACCGACTTCTGACACCCACCAGCCGTAGCCGTACCGCCGATCGCGCGTCGGATCGAGCGCCGCGCCCGGCCGGCGCGCCCAGCGCGGCAGCTCGCGCTTCCGTCCCTCGCACGATTGCTGTACCCAGCGCTCGGGGATCATCTGCTGACCCCGGGCGCGGCCCTGGTTCAGGTACAGCTCGCCGAACGCGATCAGCTGTCGCGGCGTCATGAGCATGTCGTTGCCGCCGAAATAGATCCCCTGCGGGTCGCGCGGCCACGGCGCCAGCGTGAACCCGAGCGGTTTCGCGAGCGCCTCGTTTGCGAACTGCCAGGTGCTGCGGCCGGTCGCTTTCGTGAGGATCGCGGAGAGCAGATGCGTGTTGCCGGTGCTGTATTCCATGCTCTCGCCGGGCGCCGCGAACATCGGGCGCGCCAGCGCGTGCCGGACCCAGTTGCGGCTCGTCACCCACGCACCGTATTGACGGCCGCTCGTCCCCTCGAGCCCCGATCGCATCGTCAGCAGATCTTCGAGGGTGATTCTCTGTTTGGCCGGATCCGGATCGCGAGCGAGCTCGGGAAAGAACGTCACGATCGGCGTGCGCACGCCGGCAATCAGGCCGCGCTCGAGCGCGATGCCGACCAGCGCCGAGATGACGCTCTTCGACGCCGACTTGATGTTGGCCGGGCGGTCTTCGCACCTCCGTCCCCGCACTCCAGGGACGGAGGTGCACTTGTAGTAGCGCTCCAGGAGCAGGTCGCCGCGCCGGCTGATGAGCAGGCTGTGGAGGCGGGGGAGCGATCGCGCCGCTGCCTCGATGCGATTCGCGTCCAGCCCGTCCGCGTCAACGGCAGTCGCCGCGATAACGATCGCGGCCGCGGCCACAAGGAAGCGTCGTGGTAAGGCGGGCACGCCGACATTGTAGGACCGCTTTCACAACCGACGTCAGGTCCGCCTAAAGGCGGACCCCACGTACTACAGGAGCCGGCCCGCCCATCGTACGTGGGGTCCGGCTTTAGCCGGACCAGTCTTGAAAGCGTTTTGTCGGGCCTTGCGGCCCGGGCCGGTCTCGGATAGATTGCCCGCGGGAGATATTTATGAAGCGCTGTCTCATCTGGTCCTTCGTCGCATCCGTTCTCGTCGTCGCCTCGTCGCTGCAGTTCGCACCGGTCGCGGCGCAGACGAAAGCCACGGCGACCAACGTGCCCGTGATTCCTCACGAAGCGGTGCCCAACTTCTTCAAGAACGCGCCGGGCATCTACACCGGCGAGAACATGGGCATCTCCACGAACTCCAAGGGCCAGATTTACATCTATCACCGCGCCTACGAGACGCGGCTGTTCGAGTATTCGCCGCAGGGGAACTTCGTGCGCGAGATCGGGCGGAACAATTACGGCTTCGCCTTCGCGCATTCCGTCCGCGTCGATGCGCAGGACAACATCTGGGCGGTCGACGAGGGCACCGACATGCTGATCAAATTCAGCCCCGAGGGCAAGGTGCTGATGGTGATCGGGCGCCGCGACGATCCGGTCGCGATGCTGTCGAACATGCCGGGCGGCGGCGTGTTCCACGGCCGCAACGCGAAATACCACTTCGGCCGCCAGACCGACGTCGCGTGGGACCAGCAGGGCAACATCTTCGTCTCCGACGGCTACTTCGACGCGCGCGTCGTGAAGTACGACAAGAACGGCCGCTTCGTGAAGGCGGTCGGCACGCGCGGCAACGGCAACCTGCAGTTCAACACGCCGCATTCCATCGCGACGGACTTCCAGGGCAACGTGTATGTCGGCGACCGCGGCAACGCCCGCGTGCAGGTGCTGGACAACGACCTGAACTGGAAGGCGAACTACACGAATGTGGGGAACCCGTGGGGAGTGTGCGTCTCGGGCGGCCCCGGACCGAAGAATCCCGGCAAGCAGTACCTCTATTCGACGAACTCCTGGCCCGACAGCGCGCCCGCTGGCCCCGCCGAGTTCACGGGCGAGGTCTACAAGATGGAGCTCGACGGGAAGATCGTCGGTAAATTCGGCAAGGCCGGGAAAGCCCCCGGGGAGTTCGCGACGATCCATCAGATGGACTGCCGCGATCCCGACGTCATCTACACCGCAGAGATCAACAACTGGCGTTCGCAGAAGATCCTGCTGAAGCCGCAGTCGATGCGGCCGTCGAACCCGCAAGGAGAAAATCGATGACAACAGACGCTTTGCGGTCTTTGCGGCCTTTGCGTTCTCTACTCGCGGCAGGTGCGGCTTTCGCGCTGGGCGCATCGCTCGCGGCCCAGAACGTGCCGGACATCGCGTTCGACACGAACGCCAACCTGCTTCAGACGCCGAACGATATGTTCGTCGGCGAGGTCGGCGGCGTCGGTGCCAATTCGAAGGGGCAGATTTTCGTCTACACGCGGACCGGCCATCCCTACGCCACGCTCGGCGACAACCGGACGTTCGCGCGCGGCGGGTCGCGGCTGTTCCAGTTCGATCAGACCGGCAAGTTCGTGCGCGAGCTCGGACAGGACGTCTACGGCTTCAACGCCGCCATCGGACTGCGCGTCGATCCGCAGGACAACGTGTGGACGATCGACGCCGCGGCCAACCAGGTGGTGAAGTTCGACGCCGAAGGGCGTGTCGCCCTCGTCCTCGGACGCAAACCTGAGACGATCGCCGTTCGTCCCGGTGGTGGTGGCGGGCGCGGCGGTGAAGGTGGTCGCGGCGGCGCTCCGGGCGCTATGCCGGCTGGGGCGCCAGGCGCGGCACCTGCTGTAGGCGCGCCTGAAGGCCGCGGTGCCGGCGCTGGCGTGGGCGCCGGCGCAGCCGCAGCCGGAGGTGGTGGTCAGGGCGGCGGCCGCGGCGGCCCCGCTGGTCCTCCTGGATCCGGGATTCCTGGATCGGGCTTCAACCGCCCGACGGATGTGGCCTGGGATCGCGCCGGCAACATCTACGTTGCCGACGGCATCGGCACGAACAACCGCGTGGCCAAGTTGGACAAGGACGGCCGCTTCATCAAGCACTGGGGATCGACCGGCGCCGGCCCGGGCCAGTTCAACGGCGTCAAGGCGATCGCCATCGACGCGCAGGGCAACGTGTACGTCGCGGACGCCGGCAACAAGCGGATCCAGGTGTTCGACTGCGGAAGGCACGTTCAAGTCGCAGTTCGCCAACGTCGGTACGCCGCTCGCCATGTGCATGACCCGCGGAACGACGCAGTACCTCTACATCTCGCACGCCGGCGACGAAGACGGCATGGAGGACGCGGCGATCTACAAGGTGCAGCTCGATGGCAAGGTCGTCGGCAAGTTCGGATCGGCCGGCAAGCTCCCGAAGGAGTTCGGGCTCGCCAATTCGATCGACTGCCGTGACGAGAACGTGCTGCTCGTCGGCGAAATGACGAACTGGCGCGTGCAGAAGGTCACGCTGAAGCGATAGCCAAGCCGCGATGACGTTGCGGCTGCTGGCGCAGTGGACGCTCGTCGCGCTGCTGGCGTCGGCGGGGTTGCGCCTGCTCGTGGAGGCTCTCGTCGAGATCCTCCCCGCGCGATCCCGCCGATCGCTTGAGGCCGTGCAGCACGTCACGTGGTACCTGATTCTGCCGCTCGGTGCGGCTTTCGTGCTGGCGTCCCGTTTCCCGACGTGGACTGGTGTTCCGAGAGTAGACCGTCGAGAGTGTAGACTCTGGATCGAGAGAATCTCTGTATGTCGAACACGTGCATCGTCTGTGCTGCCATCCTCGCGCTCGCGTCAGCTACGCCGCTCTCGGCGCAGACGGCCAGCGGCACTTTCAAGGCGGACCCCGGCAACTTCGCCATCTCGCCTAAAGTCTCCGCCGCCTACATCGTCCGCGATCAGTTCAATCCACGCGAGAAAGAGATCGAGATCATCCTGTCTACCGCGCCCGTGGACGTCGCCAAAGCCGTGACCAACCTTACCCCGCACACGACCGTCATCAACGATCCGGCGCTCACAGACACCAACTACGTGCTCGTGTGGATCAAGAGCGACGGGAAGGTCAGCATGAACGCGACCTTCAGCAAGACGATGACGCAGTACCTGGAACGCACTGACAGCGGCGGCACGTTCAAGGCGGAGCTCTCGACCAACACGGCGGAGAAAGTCGCCGGCCGCATCTTCACCACGGCGCCGGTGAAGACGCGGGACGGAGCGGCCTACTCGGTCGATCTCACGTTTTCCGCGAACGTGACGAAGCCTCCGGCCGGCACGGCGCTTCCAGCAGGAGGAGGCGATCCGGGCAAGGCGCTGACCGCGTTCAACGCGGCGCGCGACAAGAAGGACTGGCCCGCGCTCAAGGCGGGACTGTCGCCGGCGGCGGCGCAGCGGTTCGTGAAGAGCTACAACGACGACAAGGAAAACCTGGCCGACACCCTCGACACGCTCAACTTCTGGATGCCCGCCAAGGACGTGAAGATCACCGGTGGCGCGCTGCTCGGCGAGACCGCGATCCTCGACCTCGAGGGCACGATGGCGTCGGGTATCAAGGCGCTCTCGCTGGTGCGCCTGCGCAAGACAGCGTCCGGCTGGGTATTCGAAGACGCGGCAATGGCTGGGATGTTGCCGTAAATCGGGTTAGAGTCGTGAGGTGAGCGGCGCGCGGGTGATCTGCCTGACGATGGCGGTGGCCGCCCTGTCGGCGTGCCGCGAGTCGTCGCCAGGCGGACCGACCGGCCCCGATGGGATCCCCGGGTTCACGCTCTCCGGGGATCCGGCTTCATCGGGTGGCGCCACCTGGACGTACCGCGCGCGCGTCGGGGGCATCGTCTTCGATCTGCAGGGCATCCTGCTCGAGCCTTCGGGCGCGGGCCCGTTTCCCGCGGTGATCATCAGCCACGGCAACGGGTCGAGCGCCAACGGCTATTCGCACGACATCGCTCAGGTGATGGTGGGGTGGGGCCTCGTGTGCATTGCGACCAACTACACGCATGCGGGCGGCGTCCCCATCGGATCGCCCGGCACGTCGTCGGAAGCCGGTGCGACCACCAGCAACGTCCGTCGCGCGAGGCAGCTCGTCGAGATTCTGCGCGGCCTGCGCTACGTCGACACGAACCGCATTGCGCTTCACGGACATAGTCTTGGCGCGTTCGTGTCCGAAGCCACCGCAGGCGCGCATCCGGACGTGTTCCGCGCCGCGTCGCATACGGCCGGAGGAATTGCGCCGAACCTTCTGTCGGGATTCGCGCCGAGCGAATCCGACATTTCGAGCATTCGCGCCCCCTATCAGATGCACCACGGCGAGCGCGACTTCGTGGTCCCTCTTGCCGCCGACGAATTGTTCGCGGCGGCGCTTCGCCAGCGAGGCGTTATGCACGAGCTCGTGACGTACCCGGGCGCGGGCCACGACGACGTGAGGCTGAACTCCGTCGTGCTCGATCGAATTCGGGCCTGGTATCGAAGCAAGGGCGTGCTGTGACTCTAGGAGCGTGTCTGAATAATGTGAACACGCTCCTAGTAGGAGTTCGTTCATGCATTACTCGGACGAACTCCTAGCCGGCAAGGTCGCGGTGGTCACGGGTGGAAGCCGCGGCGTCGGCAAGGGGATCGCGAGCGAATTGGCGCGCCACGGCGCCACGGTGTTCGCGACCGGCCGGACCGAGGCGGATCTGGAGCGCGTCGAAGGCGCGACCGCAATCCGCTGCGATCATCGGGACGAGGCGCAAGTGGCCGCCGCGTTTCAGCAGATCGTGCGCGAGCGCGGCGGCATCGACATCCTCGTGAACAACGTCTGGGGCGGGTACGAACGGATGATCGAGAGCGGCGAGTTCACCTGGGGCAAGCCGTTCTGGGAGCAGCCGCTCTGGCGATGGGACTCGATGTTCAGCGCGGGCGTTCGCGCTGCGTACCATGCGAGCCAGCTCGCGGCGCCGGCGATGATCGCCCGGGGCTGCGGGCTGATCGTGAACATTTCGTTCTGGTCGGCGCAGAAGCGCGTCGGGAACGTGGCGTACGGCGTCGCGAAGGCCGCGACCGACAAGATGACCGCGGACATGGCGGTCGAGCTCGAGCGCCACGGTGTCGCAGTCGTGTCGCTCTATCCGGGGCTCGTGCGCACGGAGAAAGTGATGGAAGCCGCGGCGTGGCTCGACATGAGCAACTCGGAATCGCCCGAGTTCATCGGCCGGGCCGTCGCGGCGCTCGCGGCCGACGCCGATGTGCTCCGGCACACAGGGAAAATCCTCGTCGCCGCCGCTGTGGCGAGGGACTACGGCTTCACGGACATCGACGGCAAGAGCCCGCGTCCGCTCACGCTCGCCGACGTCTGACGCGTGAAGTGCCGTCCGGCGTCGATCTTCGAGATCGCATGCCGTAAACCGGGAGGAGGCCATGCCCGACATCCGCTATATCGACAAGGACTTCGTCCGATTCACGTTCACTGGTTCCGGCGGCGCTGACGAGCACGCGATTCTCGTCTTCGGCGACAAGGTGGACGTTCTGCAGGAGGGCAGCGGCAGCACGCCCAGCCGCGTGCGCGCTCTGGAGCTCTTCGACGGGACGCTCGAGGGCACGGTCAAGGGGAAGCCGTTTCGGAGCCGCGACAAGGGCGTGCTGAAGTTCTCGATGGTCGACGTGCAGCAGGGCGACGGGATGGTGCTCGAGACGCCGCCCGACGGCAACGACGAGACCCGGCTCGTCTTCATCGACGGCGGTGACAACAAGCTGTTTGCGCGCCATGTCGCGGCCCGATACCGGCATCGGCAGAGCTCGCCGACGAGCCCGCTCGAGGTCGATCTGATCCTCATCACGCACGGCGATGCCGATCACTTCGACGGGCTCGTACGACATCAAGCGATCCGAGACCGAACGCGGGATCTCCGGATCGGAAGCGGCTCTTCATCCATCCGCGGCGCGTCTATCACAACGGCATCGTCAAGGGACCGACGGCCACGCCGGAGCTCGAACGCCTGGGCCGGACGGTGGACGACAACGGGACGCCGATGATCGTCGACTCTGTTCGACGATCCGCGCGACGCGCCGGCCGACAAGCAGAACGGCCCGTTCAAGCGCTGGAGCGACGACACTCTCGCACTGGGAGCAGCGTGGACCGATCGCCTTCAAGCGCGTGGCGCACGGAATGGACACCGACGATCTGTTCGGCTTCCTCGGTCCGAAGATCAGGTGGAGATTCAGGGCCCGTTCACCAGTGAAGGTGACGGACAACGGCGCAGAGCCTGGACGCCCTCCCGTTTCTGCACCAGCCGCCGAAGTCCGCGCTCATCCACCTGGAAGAGGGTACCGATTCGCTCAGACGACGTTCTCCGACTCGCACACGATCAACGGCCACTCGCTGGCGTTCCGCCTGACCTACGGCAACGTGCGCTTCAACTTCACGGGCGATCTCAATCAGGAGTCGATGGCGCTGATGCGTCAGCGGATCCCGCTCGATCGATCTCGAGGCCGAGATCGTCAAGGCGCCGCACCACGGCTCCGCCGAGTTCGACTTCGAGGCGCTCAAGGCGATGCGGCCGGTCGTCTCGCTGATCTCGTCGGGCGACGAGAGCGCCGACAAGGAGCACATCCATCCCCGCGCCACGCTGGTGTCCGCTCTGGGAAAGGTCAGCCGCGGCGAGACGGGCATCGTTCTCTGCACCGAGCTGGCCGCCTTCTTCGCCATGCGCGACGCACTCGCACGAACGATCGCGAATCGCCAAGTTCTACGAGGGCGACGACCCGATCACGCGGGCCGATCTGCGGACGTTCTACGAAGCGTCACCGCGCATCGAGAACGGACGAGGAAGCGCTGCCGTCCTTCTTCGGCTTCGAGCGCACCAACTTCGGCATCATTCACATCCGGACCGACGGCGAGCGCGTGCTCGTCTTCACGCACAGCGGCAAGGAGGGTATGCGCGAGGCGTACCGCTTCACCGTCGATGCGAATCACACCGTTCGTTTTGCGAAGGACGTCACGACCGGATAGGCTGTTCCAGAACGTGGTTCAACGGACGGCCGCCTACTGCTCGCGATCCGCGGCGCCGCGCCCGCGCGCCGGGGCCGGCGGCAGCGTGCCGCCTTCGGCGAGGATCTTCATGTTTTCGAGCGCGGCAGTGAACTGGGTCACCCGGCGCGCCCGGTCCGCTTCCCGCGCCGCATCGTCGGCCAGCATCGAGTTGTCGAACATCAGGGTGTAGACAAGCTTCGATGTCGTGGCGGTGACGGGTCGCGCTTCGAGCGTGCCGTGATAGAGGTTGTAGGGCCGGTCTGCCCGCACGGGCTGAGTGTAGGTGTACGACAGTTCCGTTTTCCCGACGAGGATTTCGTTCGCCACGGAACGGACCGCGCCGAACTCACCGTCCTTGCCCGACGTGATCGTGCACGGGATGCGGAACCATTCGCCGATATCGCAGTACTTGCCGACGCGCTTCCAGACGTCGGCGGCGGGCCGGTTGACGGCGATTTCCATCGGAATGGAAATATAGGTCGGCTTCGCGACGACGATGCTGACGGGGGCCGCCGGCGCAGCTTGTGTGGCCGGCGCTTGCGCGCTGGCGCCGCTGGTCAGACACGCAAGCGCGCACGCAACAGATGCTTTGCCGAATAGATTTCGCATGCCATTCCTCCAGAGCACGCCGCCACTGGGCGCCGTGTTTGACGGAACATCTTAGCTGATGACGCGTCGCGGGCGATGGGTCGCGTGTTTCTGTTTCCGTTCAGGAAGCGCTGGAGTCCCAACGCTCCGGCATCATCCGAGTTGACGGTTGACGGAGCAGAGACTACTTGATCAATCGCTGGTCGAACTCGATTGGCTCGGGATTGCCGATCCGGATATTCGAGAAGTCGGGATGTCTGGGATTCAGGAGAAAGTTGGACTCATCCGCGATGAGTGCGCCTGGAACGGCCAGCACCGCCGACCGCGCCTGTCTGACCCAGGCATCTCCGATCGCCGCCAGCTCCCGGGGAGGGGGATCCCGTCGCCAGTGCGCCGGCAACGCGCGCTGAGGGACGGCTGTGACGAGACGCTCGTCAAACCTGCATGCGATAAGAACGAAGGACGCCAGCAACGTTGAGCGGTCGAGGTGCACGGCCATCTCGAGTACCGCCAATGGACGCGTGCTTGCGACGTACACCATTGGCACACCTGGCGAATTCCAGCGACCGCCGAATATGCGGGCGCCTTCGCCATCCAACGCGCTGCCGGCGTAGCGCGCCTTGACGATTCGCCAGGCTGCAATCAATCAGCTGAACACGCCGTGCTCGAGCCGGCCGAGCAGACGCTCCACCTCGCGCGCTCCGGCCTCGGAGCGCGCGACGACGAGCGGGACGTCGCCTCCAAGCGCCTTTTGCGGCGTCAGGAGCCAGTGTTTGGCGGCGTCGCGATCTCCCTCGAACAGCCTGAGTGCGCGACTGAAAATACGCGAGGCGCGCACAAGACGGTCTGATTCGTCCTGGTGAAACCGTCCCTCGCGTTTGCGGCGTGACAGAGTCCGCCGTGGAATGTTCACGAGCTCGAGAGCATCGTGGCTCGGGAGTGAGGTATTCGCGACGAGCCGTTCGAACGCGCGGTATGGCAACCCGTGCTCAACCGAGCGAAGGAGCTGCCGCGAGTCTGCGACTTCGAGACCAAGCGGTCCTCGGTTTCATGCACAAATGGTCGCGGTTCGGTGGCTCTGTCGGCTCTGCCCAGGCGTTTTCGATCTCTCTGGTGAAGGCACACAAAAACCAGAGGGCACGATGAACGCCATATTGAACCGACAGATTGAAGCGCACAACGAACGGGCGGCAGCGGTCTGGAGCTCGGGAGGGAAGGCCTACGAGGAGATCAGCCGCGGCATCGCCGATTCCATCGAACACTGCGTGATGCGGCTGAACCCGCAGCCGGGCGAGCGGATTCTCGATCTCTCGACCGGCACCGGCTGGACGTCGCGCGTCGTGGCGCGGCGCGGCGCCCGGGTGGTTGGCGTCGACATCGCCTCCGATCTCCTGGAGGTGGCACGGGTCCACGCTGCGGCGGAAGGGCTGCGCATCACATACCAGCTTGGAGACGCAGAATGCCTTCCATTCGAAGACGGTTGCTTTGACGCCGTCGTCTCGACCGTTGGCGTCATGTTCGCCACCCGGCCCGACGCCGCCGCGCGGGAACTTGCGCGGGTCGTCCGCAGCGGCGGCCGGATTGCACTCACCACCTGGCTGTCGGACAGCAACGTGTTCGAGATGTTCAAGGTGATGAAGCGGTACATGCCGCCGCCGCCCAACCCCGCGCCGCCGTCGCCGTTCGAGTGGGGCCGGATCGAGCGTCTCCGGGAGCGGCTGGGACAGTCGTTCAACCTCCGGTTCGAGAGGGGCATGTCCTTTTACCGCGAGCCGAGCGCTGAGGCCGCGTGGGAGACGTTCTCGACAGGCTACGGACCGACGCGAGCCCTGGCGGCCAGCCTGGATCCGGAGCGGCGAGCGGCGTTGCGCAGCGAGTTCGTGGCGTTCCACGCCAACTTTCCCACCGAACTGGGCGTGTGCGTGCCACGGGAGTACATGCTGACAATCGGCGAGCGCGTATAACGGACATCCACTTGACTGACAAGTGGAGATGAGCCAATCAAAGGGACCTGGGGGACGACCGGCAGCAACCGCGAAGCGAAGTACTACGCCATCACGAGGGCAGGCACGCGTGCGCTGGCCGGCGAGATCGATCGCTGGGAGCGGTCGGCCGGGCTCATCAACCGCCTGCTCAGCGAGACTGAGTAATGGGTCACGTCGCGCGGTTTCTCCGACGGCTCGTCTGGGTTTCCTCTCCGCGATCCTCGCGGCCATGCGCGTGCTCGACGCCGATCCCGCGGCCACGTTGCGCGCGGAGTGACGCTTGCCCGCCGAAGCCTTGGCGGAGGCGGGTGCGCCTTTTTTGAACGTGGAGTGCGCCGAAACGGAACACTCGGCGTCATCCCGGCGAGCGTCGCGACGCCTCTGAATTCTCTGTAAGTGATTCTGTGGCCGTACATTGCACCGGAATCTCTGGTGCTGGTCCTGATATTGCGTTTTGAAGTTATGAGTTGGTCGTGGTGTCGGTCGAGGCGCGGAGCGCATCCGAATTGCGCAAGAGTCCTGGTCGCTTCGACGTCATTCTCTTCGCCGGAATCGCCAGTGTGTCGGGTGTGCTCGTCGGACTGGGCCTGTGGCCCGATTCGCAGCGCGCCGTAGCTCTCGCAGGTGTGATGCTTGCCGCGATTCTGACGGCTGGGTTCGAATCGCTACCCACCGCACGAAACCGCGCCGCCCTCCCGATCTCCATCGCCATCGCCTTCGCCACGCTGCTCGTATTTGGTCCCTGGCCGATGACGCTCGTCGCGACGGCAGCCGCGCTCACGCCGCTGTTGGGACATCCGTTGCACGGGCCGCGGACGCACAGGGGACTGGTGCGGGTCGCATCCGCCATCGTCGCGACGCAGGCGGCCGGCTTCGCCTATTCGATGCTGGGCGGCACGCTCGGCGAGTTCGCAGATACGTGGCAAGCGGTCCCGATCATGGCCGCCATCGGCGGGTATTTCCTGGTGCAGCGCGTCTCGCTCGTCTTCCTGGGCCGTGATGACGATGATGGGCGATGCCATTCCGAGGTTCTGGATTCGCTCGATCAAGGCATGGCTGTCCTCGACAACCGCGGCCTCGTGACGCACTGGAACGAGGCGCTCGCGCGCATCGTGGACTGTCCGCGCGAACGCGCGGTGGGCCAGTCGCTGGTCGGGGCCGTACCGGTCCTCAACCAGACCGCGCTGCCGCGCGCCATCGCCGACGCGCTGAAAGATCGGCGCGCGCGCACGCTGGCGTCCGTCGAACTGAAGTCCGTCGGCGACGGGCGACTGCTGCGGATCAAGATCCTGCCGTCGGACGACGGTGTGACGGTGCTCTGGCACGACGTCGGCGAGCGGACACGGGCGCAGCAGGCGATGCGGCGAGTCGAGGAGCGGATGGCGCTCATCGCCGAAGGCGTCAACGACGGGTTGTGGGAATGGGATCTGAAAACGCAGGAGCTCGCGTTCTCCTCGCGGTTCTGGGGAATGATCGGCCTGCCGCCATCGGTGGCGAGCCGGCGTCCCGCGGACTGGTTCGATCGCGTGCATTCCGACGACATCGAGCCGCTCAAGCAGGCGCTCGGCGAGCATCTGTCCGGCCGAACGGATCACGTGCAGCTCGAGCATCGCGTGCGACACGAGGACGGCACGTATCGCGGATTCCTCTGTCGCGGTGTGGCTGTGCGGGACGCGCAGGGGCGGGCGACGCGGATTGCCGGATCGATGACCGACACCGAACGCGCGATTGCTCAGGACCGGCTTCGCAGCGGGTTCCGCGATCCGCTGACGGGGCTGTGCAACCGCTCCGTGTTCGTCGAGCGGCTCGGGCAGCGGCTCCAGGATTTCAAGCAGCATCGCCGCGGGCGGTTCGCGACGCTCTATCTCGACCTCGATCGCTTCAAGCTCGTGAACGACAGCCTGGGTCACCTGGTGGGCGACGATCTGCTGATTGCGGTGTCGCGGCGGCTCGAGTCGTGCCTGCGCCCCGGCGACGCGCTGGCCCGCCTGGGGGGAGACGAGTTCGCGATTCTCCTCGACGGCCTGGTCGAGCCGTCGCAGGCCAACGCGATCGCGTTCCGGATTCAGGACACGCTCAGCGCGCCGTTTGCGATCGGCGGGCGCGAGGTGTTCACGTCGGCGAGCATCGGCATCGCGTTCTGCCTGACCGACTACACCAACCCCGAAGAGATCATGCGCGACGCCGACACGGCGATGTATCACGCCAAGGCGCGGGGAAAGTCGCGGCACGAGATGTTCGACGCCGACATGCACGCGCAGGCGCTCGATCGGCTCGGTCTCGAAGACGACCTGCGCCACGCCGTCAAAGACAACGACTTCGAGCTGCACTACCAGCCGATCGTCACGCTGGCGTCAGGGATGTGCGTCGGCTTCGAGGCGCTGGTGCGATGGAAGCGCAACGGCCAGGCGGTGTCGCCGGCGCAGTTCATCCCGGTCGCCGAGGAGCTGGGACTGATCGAGACGCTCGGGACGTGGGTGCTCCAGGAAGCCTGCCACACGTTCGCGGGCTGGCAGCGGCGGTTCCCGGGTCAGGGACTCGAGTGCATCACCGTCAACGTGTCCACGCGGCAGCTGATGCAGCAGAACTTCCGCTACCTCGTCGAGCAGGCGGTGCAGAAGGCCGGGCTGCGGCCGCGCGATCTCCGTCTGGAAATCACCGAGACCACCGTGATGGACAGTCCGGCTACGGTAGCCGAGCTGCTCCGGGATCTGCGCGACTTCGGCGTGAAGGTCTATCTCGACGACTTCGGGACCGGCTACTCGTCGCTGAGCCACCTGCACAAGCTGCCGGTGGACGCGCTCAAGATCGACAGCTCGTTCGTGAAGAGTCTGTTGCTCGACGATCGGCCGGCGATCGTCGAGAGCATTCTGGCGCTCGCGCGGACGCTCGACACCAGCGTGGTCGCCGAGGGCGTCGAGAGCCACGTGCAGGCGCGCGAGCTGCAGCGGTTGGGATGCCGTCAGGCTCAGGGCTACTTCTTCTCGCCGCCGCTACCCATGCGCGCCGTCGAAGAACTCCTCATTGCGCATCTGCCGCTCGGCAGAAAGCCGGTTCAGCCCGTCCACCCGCTGCAAGTAGCCGCTCGCTAGTACGTCTTTCTCTTCCTACGCCGTTCTCTTTTTAGTACGTAGTGTCCGGCTTCAGCCGGACTTCGTCGTTGGTGTCCGGCGCTAGCGGACGTGCTTTACGCCAATGAGATCGCTCGCTGAAGGCCGAATTCGGCCCCGCCATTGAGCGCGGTAAAAAGGCTGACTGTCCAGCTTGATCTCGATTTGCAAAGCACGATCAGGACCACATCGCTGAGCCGAACGGTTCCGCCAGCGGCACATTGGTTGCTACCTCAATAAGCTGGGGAGACAAACATATGAGCAAACACACTCGACTCATTCCGCACGCATGTGCGTTGATCCTCTCGTTCTTCGCACTGCAGGGCTCGGCCGCTGCTCAGGTGACCGTGTACGCGGACATCAACTACTCGGGAAGCAGTCAGACGTTCCAGGGCGACGTGCCCAATCTCGTGGACGCTGGTTTCAACGACGCGATCTCGAGCATTCGCATTCCGTCGGGCGAACAGTGGCAGTTCTGCCAGGACGTCAATTTCCAGGGCAACTGCCAGACGCTGCAGGGCAGCATCGCCGACTTGCGCAACATCAACTACAACGATCGCATCTCGTCGATACGCCGGGTTCGGGGCGGAGTCCGCAACCGATCGGGCGGCGTCTACTCGGACGACCAGTACGGCCGCTACGGCGACAACCGGAACGGCAACGGCATGGTCGTGTTCGCCAATCCGAACTTCGGCGGCCGGAGCGCAGCGCTCAACGGCGACATCCCGGACCTCCGTCAGTACGGGATGAACGATCAGATCACGAGCCTCCAGATTCCGAACGGTGAAACGTGGGAAGTCTGCGTGGACGTCGAGTATCAGGGGCAGTGCGATACGGTGCGCGGTAACGTGGCCGACCTGCGCGACATGGGCTGGAACGATCGCATCTCGTCCATGCGCCGGGTGAGTGGCGCGGGCTACCGCAATCGCCGGTACGGCAACGACGGCGCCGTCGGCACCAGCGGCAACTACAACGACCGCGGGCTGGTCTTCTACAATCAGCCGAACTTCCGCGGCGCGTCAACGTTCGTCGCGACTGGTTCGACCGGCAATGTGGCGCGGACCGGGAGCGTTCAGGTGCGCGGCGGCGGCGCGTGGCAGGTCTGCGACAACCAGGGCGACTGCGCGAGGATCGATCGGGACGTGAACGACCTCCGTGCTCTCGGTCTGAACGGCCGGATCACGTCCGTTCGCGAGGTGAACCAGGGACGCCGTTGGTTCCCGTTCCAGCGCTAACGGCTCGTCTGGCGTAAGCGACGCGAAGGCCGCAAAGACGTATGTTCTTTGCGGCCTTTGTTCGTCTTAGCGGTCTTTGCAGTCTTTGCGGTCTTTGCGATTGTCACTCGCGCGAATCGGCAAGCGCTCTTTCGAGAAATCCCACGTCGGCCACGCCGTTCACGGTGAGCTGTGGGTCGAGTCGGGAATGGATCCGGAAGAACGTGAGCGTAGTGTCCACGTCCGCGCGCGTGAGTCCGCCGCGCGCCGGCCACGCCCGTGCGTCGACGTAGATCCGCGCGGTGGCGTCCCAGTCTTCGGCGCGGCCCATGTGCTCGCGGGCGGCGGATGCCAGCAGTGTGGGATCAGCGAGCACCGCGCGATTCGCAGCCAACAGCGCAGCCAGGTACTCGTGCACGAGATCGCGGTGATCGCGCGCGAAGTCCGTGTTGACGTGCACGCCTGTGGTCTTGATGGCGGGCCACCGCGCCGCAAAATCGCTCAGTACGCCGAACCGTCCCGGCGCCTGCTTCCGGAGCCAGAGCCACGAGCTGAGCTCGAGGCTGCCGGCGTCGACGCCTCCGGCCAGGAACGCCGCGGCGCGGCTGCTCGACTCGGCGAGCAGGAACACTTCCGGCCTGGCCGCCGGACACTCTTCAGCGAGATACGCGCGCACGAGATGCGTGCTGACGGCGCTTTCGGACGGCAGCGCCAGGCGGCGGCCGGTCAGCTGCTCGCAGCTCGTGATACCGGACACGGCAACCAGCCGGTACGGGTTCGCGACGTGCTCCATGACCGTGCGCAGCGGCGCCCCCCGGCCGATCGCCGTCCAGGCGCTGATCATCGATCCGTGCATCACGTCCACGGCGCCGCGCGAGAGCGTGGAGACCGCGACGTCGGACGCACTGAAGAACGTCGGCTCGATCTGAATCCCGCTCGCGCGAAGTCGCGTGTGCGCAACGAGCGACGGCAGATCGCCGAAGTCTGCTTCGCCGGCGTAGCCGACGCGGATGAGCCGCGGGCCGCCGGCCGGCGGGCGGCACGCGAACGTCAAGGCTGCCAGCGTGGCAAGAACCAGAGCCAAGGAGCGCGGCCCTTTGAGGGCCGCGAAACGATCCCGCGCTTTCAACGGGTCGCTCCTCGCGTCACGTGCAGCGCCAGAATCTTGCCGGCGCTCGTCGTGTACGGTTCCCGACGCACCACGCGCAGCGTGCCGCCGTCGCGCCAGAGACGCGCCATCATGCGGTTCACGCCGTCGCGGGATTCGAGCGCGGTCAGCACAGCCTGCCGCACGTCAGCCTCGTTGAGGTCGACGATGTTCCGACTCACGACCAGGCTGACGGCCGGCAGGCCGTCGATCTCTTCTTCGACGAACTGGTAGTCGGTGGCCGAGCCGCCGAAACGCGCCGGCAACACCTCGTCTACGAGCGCGATCAGATCGGCGCCGATGAAGTGCATGCCCTCGCTGGTCAGCTTGTCGTAGCTGCGGATCGTGCGCAACTGGCTGGTGAAGCCCATCGCCTCCCAGTCGCAGCCGCACGAGCGCGCATCCATCACGGCGTAGTCGCCCAGCTCGACGTTCAGCATGATCTTCGGGACGCTCGCGAGCAGGGTCGTGAGCAGAAGGCCGGGAACGCGCGTGCCGCCCGACACGCTGACGTCCCGCTGCAGGCAGGCCACCTTGTCCGCCGCCACATGCACATCGTCTTCCGACGAAGGGCGGCCGCAGGCGATGCCGATGCGGCCGATCTCGGCCATCGCGTAGTGACACCGCGCGGTGCAGCCCGCATCCGCGATGATGCGAATCTTCGCCGCCGTCAGCGGCTCGCCTGAGGCGCGGAAGAACGTGCCGCTGATATCGAGTCCGTCATCGCGCGCGGCCAGGCAGGCCCGGACCGCCGACGAAGCGGTGGTGCTCATCCACGCGGGCGTGCCGCGCGATCGACACCCGGCCAGCCATCGCGCGACGACGACGGCGTCGGAGACGGCGACGTGAACGGGCATCGGCACCGGGCGTCCGCACCAGCGGCTGACGCGCGCGACCGCGTGCATCAGCGCGGCGTTCCGCGGATCGAGGCCGAACGACAGCGGCGTCTGCGAAAACCAGCGCTCGAAGGGGAAGCCGAACCGCGCCAGGCGGAGCGCCCACTTGAGGCCCGCGGCGCCCGGCGGCGCCGGATGCCAGAGCGCGCCGGGCCGCGACGCGAGGCCGAACATGTCGAAGAAGACGACGTCGTAGTGCCCGTCGTGCGCGAGCACGTCGAGGTCCACGATGAAGCGCGAGCCCGTGCCGCGCGATCCGCCGGTGCGGGCCTCGTAGTGCCGGGCGGACACCGGATTGTCGAACGCGCGCGCGTGCGTCGAGACGAGGGCGGCGCCGCGGCGGATCGGCGAGCGGCCCTTGAATTCATCCAGCGTGACGTGGACGCCGGCATCGTAGAAGCGGTCGAGGGTGCCTTCGACGCCGTGGTCGCGGACCAGGCCTTCGCAGGTGTCGTAGGTGAGGCCCGCCTGGCGAAGCAACGGCAGATACGGACTGGCGGCGTGCTCGTAGACGCCGTGGCGCAGAAGGCCGAGAAAAGCGCGGCCGCGATCGCGCAGCGACTGCTGGAGCGCGGCGTGGCTGTGCGCGACGTTCGGCGGCGGCTGCCGCAGAAAGCGCGGCAAGCCGGTCAGCATGCGCGCGCCCATCAAGCTGTGATCGAGGATCTGAGGCCAAGCCAAAGATGAGCTGGGATCGTACCAGACACCCCCAACCTCCGTCCCTGCACCAACCTCCGTCCCCGCGCCAACCTCCGTCCCCGCGCCAACCTCCGTCCCCGCGCCAACCTCCGTCCCCGCGCCAACCTCCGTCCCCAAGCCAGGGACGGAGGTGCGGCCGGGGACGGAGGTGTAGTCGCCTTCCTCCTCTTGACAACCTAAAGGTCGGCGCGGTAGGGTGCTCCTATTGGGCACCTAAAGGAGTGGTGATGGAGAAGCTGGACGTTCCGCAAGGCACGCTCGATCTGATGATCCTCACCATCCTCGCCCGCGAGACGATGCACGGCTACGGCATCTCGCAGCGTCTCGCCGCGCTCAGCCACGACAACTTTCAGGTCAACCCGGGATCGCTCTTCCCTTCGCTCTATCGGCTCGAGCAGGACGGCAAGCTGAAGGCCGAGTGGCGCGCGTCGGAAAACAATCGGAAGGCGAAGTACTACACGCTCACGGCGTCCGGGAAACGGCAGCTGGAACAGCATCGCCAGCGCTGGGACCGGACGCGCCTGGCGATCACGAGCGTGTTGGAGGGCGCATGACTCTTCTCCATCGGCTCGCGTCCGTTGTCCGGTGGATCATCCGTCGCGATCAAGCCGAGCGCGATCTGAACGACGAGATGCAGGCGTTCGTGGAGCTGTCCGCCGCCGAGAAGGTGCGCGACGGCATCCCGCCCGCGCGGGCGCGGCGCCTCGCGGTCCTCGAGCTCGGCGGCGTCGAGCAGACGAAGGAACGCGTCCGCACCAGCCGCCACGGCGCGTGGCTCGATGAAGCCGCACAGGACGTGCGCTACGCCGTCCGCGTCTTCCGCGGGCATCCCGGCTTTACGTTCGTGATCGTGCTGACGCTCGCGCTCGGCATCGGCGCCAACACGGCGATCTTCAGCCTCATCGATGCGCTGACGCTGCGATGGCTGCCGGTGAGAGATCCGCAGGAACTGGTACAGGTGATGCTCGTGCCGGTCGGCGCGGAAACGCCCGCCGAGAGCTTCTCGTATCCCATCGCCAACGCGCTGGCCGACCAGCGCGAGACTTTCGCTGGCGCGGCGGGCTTCAGCAGCATGCCCTTCGACGTCGGCGCGCCCGGCGCGACGACTCGCGTCTCGGGCGCGGTGGTCACCGGCGCGTACTACGAGACACTCGGTTTGATCCCGGCCGCTGGACGACTGATCGCCCGAAGCGACGACACTCCGGGTGCACCGCTCGTCGTCGTGATCTCACACGGATTCTGGTCGCGCCAGTTTGCTGCGAGCGGAGCGGCCGTCGGCCAACAGCTGTTCCTGAACCGCGTGCCGGTCACCATCATCGGCGTCGGTCCGCCTGGATTTGCGGGCACCAACGTGGGGCAGGTGGCCGACGTCACGATCACGGTCGCAGCTTTTCCGCGCATCAGCCCGCCAGCCGCTCCGCTTCTGGGCGCCGGCAACTTCTGGCTGCGCGTGCTGGCGAGGCCGCAGGAGGGCGTCTCAATCGCACACGCTACCGCTCGTCTGAATGCCACCTGGTCGCAGATTGCTGAAGGGCTGATTGCCTCGCATTGGCCGGCGTCGCGACGAAAAGAGATGACCGGCGGCACCTTCCACCTCGCACCCGGCGGCACCGGCTGGACGTTTCTCCGGCAGACGTACGTGAAGCCGCTTTTCGTGCTCATGGCCATGGTCGCGTTGGTCCTTCTCATCGCGTGCGCCAACGTCGCGACGCTTTTGCTGGCGCGCGCCTCCGTCCGTCAACGAGAAATCGCCGTGCGGCTCGCCATCGGCGCCGGCCGCGGCCGCATCGTCCGGCAGTTGCTCGTCGAAAGCACGCTGCTCTCACTGATGGGCGCGGCCTGTGGAATCGGCCTGGCGTGGATCTCCGGCCGGTTCATCGTGAGCCTGATCTCCGACGGACCGATGCAGGTGACCTTCGACCTGACGCCGAACTGGCACGTCCTCGCGTTCGCGACAGCCGTCGCCCTTGTCACCGGCATCGTCTTCGGCGTCGCGCCGGCGATTCAGGCGACCGCATGCGGGCCATCGCCGGCGTTGAAAGACGATGCGCGGACGAGCCGTTCGCGATCGCGAGCGCTGCCCACGCTGGTCAGCGTGCAGGTAGCGCTGTCGCTCGTGCTCCTGGTTGGCGCCGGCCTCTTCGGGCGAACGCTCCGCAATCTTCAGCAATTCGATCCTGGCTTCAAGGCCGAAGGGGTGCTGCTCGTGGATCTCGAGGCGAACCGGACCGGAGTGCCTCCCGATCTTCTCGACGTCGTGTCGCGCGTGCCCGGCGTCGTCACTGCCAGTGTATCCACGCACACGCCGTTGAGCGGTTCGATCTGGAGCGAGCCCGCCGTGCCGGCGGGACAACCGCTCCCGGAGCGGGACACCGCGCTCTTCGTTGGCGCCGGACCGCAGTTCTTTTCGGCGATGGGGATTCCGTTGCTCGCCGGCCGCGACTTCACGGAGCGCGATTCCTCGGACAGCGCGGGCGTGGCCGTGGTGAACGAACGATACGCGCAGCGGTTCTTCGGCGGCCGGAATCCCGTCGGCGAACATCTGGTGGCGATCGTCAGGAACCAGAAACGGGATCTCGAAATCGTCGGTCTCGCCAGAAACACACGAATCGCGAGTCTCCGCGTGAATTCGCCGGCAACCGTGTACGTCGCGTACTCGCAGCTGGCGGCCGGCAACTTTCCGAGCACCATCGAAATTCGCGCCGCGGGCGCGCTCGGTCAGGTGGCGACGGCGGTCCGCGACGCGGTGCAGTCGAGGATGCCGAACGCCATCGTCGACGTCCGTCCGCTGTCGGCGCAGGTCAGCGCGACGATGATGCAGGAGCGGATGATGGCGACGCTGGCGGGTGGATTCGGGCTGCTCGCGCTGACCCTGTCGTCCATCGGTCTCTACGGACTACTCGCCTACACCGTAGCCCGCCGTACCAGGGAAATCGGCATCCGGATGGCCCTCGGCGCGCAGCGCCGGCGGGTCGTCGGGCTCGTGCTGAAAGGCGCGGCGCGGCTGGTGATCGCCGGCATCGCGCTCGGCCTGCCGGCGGCGTGGGCCGCGTCGCGCTGGGTGGAGTCGATGTTGTTCGGCCTGAAAGCGACCGATCCCGCCGCGATCGTCGGCTCGATCGTCTTGCTGGCCGCAGTGGCGCAGCTCGCAGCCTATCTGCCGGCCTGGCGCGCGTCGCGCGTCGATCCGCTGACCGCCCTCCGGCACGAATAGTCCTTGGTCCTTGGTCCTCGGTCCGCCCTTGGTCCGTGGTCCATGGCCCGAGCTTTTGGCGGACAAAGGACGACGGACGAAGGACGGACCAAGAACGAAGGCCCAAGGACCAGGGACGAGACTTTGCGCGTGAGGCGCGGCGCTTCGCGCTTGACTGATATGGTAGGGAAATGACGCGTGCCTACGCATCAGCTGCCGAGGCCGGCGAGGCCATCCGCGCGAAGGACATCTCGGCGAGCGAGCTGCTCGATCTCACGTTTCAACGCATCGATCGCCACAATCCCGCGTTGAACGCCATCGTGTGGCAGTGCCGCGACGAGGCGGTGACGCGTGCGAAAGCCGCCGACAAGGCGCTCGCCGCCGGCAAGGCCGCCGGTCCGCTGCACGGTGTGCCGGTCACCATCAAGGAATCGTTCGCGTATCGCGGCTCTGCCAATTCGTGGGGATTGCCTCAGCTGCGCGATGCGATCAGCCCGAGAACAGCGGTCGCCGTCGAGCGTTTGGAAGCCGCCGGCGCGATCGTCGTCGGCAAGACCAACGTGCCGGTCATGCTCGGCGACTGGCAAAGCTACAACCCGATCTACGGGGCCTCGAACAATCCGTGGGATCTCGCGCGCACGCCCGGCGGGTCGACCGGCGGCGGCGCCGCGGCCGTCGCGGCGGGACTCGGCTATCTCACGCTGGGATCTGACTTCGCCGGCTCGATTCGGATCCCCGCGCACTTTTGCGGCGTGTACGGCCACAAGCCGTCGCTGAACCTCGTGAGCATGAGCGGATTCCAACCCGGCCCTTGGGACGGCTCGCCCGGCTATCCGATGGATCTCGCCGTCGCCGGTCCGCTCGCACGGAGCGCGCGCGATCTGACGCTGGCGCTGACCATGCTCGGCGGTCCCGAGGACGACGATGCAGCGGCGTGGACATGGACGATGCCGGAGCCGCGCCACAGGCGCCTCGAGGATTTTCGAGTCGGGTACGTGTTCGACGATCCGATGGCGCCCGTGACGGCCGATGTTGCCGCCGTGTACGACACTGTCCTGTCGGAACTCGGACGAGCCGGGTCGAAGCTTGCGAGCGGGTGGCCTGCCCTGAGCGGAGTCGAAGGGCCCGAGGGATTCGATGTGACGGCGCAGCTCGAGACGTTCCAGTTTCTGCTGATGGCGCTCGTCAACGTCGACTCCGGCAAAGGCAAAGAACCGCACGACCGCTGGCTCCGCGAAACGCAACATCGCCTCGCGGTCCGCGCGCTCTGGCAGACGTACTTCAAACACCACGACGTCCTTCTGCTGCCGACGACGGTCACTGCCGCCTTCCCGCACGATCACTCGGACATCGGACGTCGAACGATCGAGACGCCGGAAGGGAAGCGTTCGGTACACGCAGCAGGTGCCGTTCTGGATCATCTTCGCGACGCTCGCCGGTCTTCCCGCAACCGTCGCGCCGGTTGGTCTCACGCGAGAGGGTCTTCCCGTCGGCATGCAGATCGTCGCGCCGATGTGGGAAGACGGCACGTCCATCGAATTCGCGGCGCTTTTGGCGGAGCGCATCGGCGGCTTTACTCCGCCGCCGGCGTTTGTCGGTTGAACACCGTTCGCGTTTCGCCAGTGTGGTCCGCCCCGGCAATTCGATACAGGACCGCTCGTGGTGAGCTTGTCGAACCACGAGCTCGTCCTTCGACAGGCTCAGGACGAGCGTGGACCAAGCCGTTGGAACCGCCACACTACTGGACGTACACCGTCACTGCCGCGTCGAGGAAGCGTCCATAGCGGGTGGCAGCTTCTGTGAGCGCAGTTCGCTCGGATCGCTTCAGCCTCCGCGCGATCACCTTGACGACGACGCCGGGCGCGGCGTGCACGGGCCTCCAGGTGCCGGCTAGTTGGCCGTCGATGACGAGCGGGTGCAGGAATGGCAGCGGCCCGCCCGGTCCGGAGGGGTTCAGCGCGACGCTGTGCGGGACCGCGTCGCGATCGCGGTAGGCGATGATGTATTCGTCGTACACCGGCAGTAAATGAACCGGCGCGGAGAGCGCCGCGGCTCGCGCGACGCGACCAATGGTCCAGTACGTCCGCCCGTCGATCACGTCCTGTCGAGCGCGGTTCATCTCCAGCCCGCGCTTCGCATCGGCGATGGAGAGCCCCGACCACCACGCGAAGTCTCGCTGGGTCGCGGGCGCGTGGCTCGTGAAGAATCGCCGCGTCAACTCGGCGAGCGCAGCATCGCGCGAGAGCCGCCTTGATCGGGGCGCGCGCTCCGCGAGCAAAGCGTAGGTGAGCTGCTTGCCCCTGTAAGCACCACTGCAGATCACGCCTTCGAGCTCCGCGTACATCGCGATCATTGCGAGGCGGACGCCTTTCGCGGTCACGCCGGCGCGCGCGAGGTGGACGCCGAGCTCGGCGCGCGTCAGATGGTCACCGGTGCCTAGAACGCGCTCAACGATACCGGTCGCGCGCGTGAACAGCGGCGCGTCCAACTCCTCCCGGCGGTAGTAGTGCGACATGAAGCGATGGACGCGCGGCGCCGTCAGTTCGAGCATCCAACGGATGTCGTCAGGCGTGACGAAGTGCCACGTCGGGCGCATCACGTGCGTGCGCAGAATTCGTCCGGCGTCAACGGCCCGCCGCACGTCGGCGTCCGTGGCGCCGGCGCGCATGCGCTGGCCGAGGCCCCACCTGGCGGCCGGATACTCCTGCGCCTGCACCGCGCCCAGCCACGCGACGATGTCCTCCGGCCGCCGCGGACCGCTGCGCGTGATGCGCTGGTTGTTCAACCGTTGTGCGGCGACGTCGGCGTTCACGGCAGCCTGCGGGCGATCGAAAAGACCGCCCAGAGCAGCAGCGCCGCGCCGAGCGGCACGAAGAGGACGCCGAGCCCGGGGTCGCCGCTGAAGAACGCGATCCCGCCGAGGAAGAAGCCGCCCGGAAGCAGAACGCTGGCGGCGATCAATGCAGACGAGATCGGTTTGAGCGCGCGATCGGCCGGGCCCAGACCGCTGCGCGCGGTCAGGCCGAAGACGACGTGGACGAGCGAGAGGAGAGTGCCGTGCGCGTGCGCCAGCGTCCACATCAGCCGCCGCGTCTCGTTCGACACGTCGAGGTACGCGCGGACCTTGAATCCGTGAAGCGTCTCGAGCACGAGGCCCAGCGTCGCGAACACGAGCAGCGACCACCACCCGAACCGCACGTGCCGCCTGGCGTAGTCGGTCACTCGCGGTAGACCACGCGGCGATTGTCGCGATCGCGGCGCAAGCGGTCGATCACCGGCGCGTTGAACATGCCGTTCGGCGTGAAGAGGAGAGCGGGATCCCGGTCGCGCGGCGTCGCCGTCCGAGTGTCGCGCCACGTCTCGAGCGCGCGCACGCGTCCGGCCGCGCGCGCCTGGGGCGGGGCGACGAAATCGAACTGAAACGCCGAGAACCCCGGCAACGTCTTCAGCGACCGGCTCGCGATGTAGCGCACCGCATCGTACGGATCGTCGAGCAGCAGCGCGAGATAGGGCGCCATCCAGCTCGTTCCAGACGTCTGCTGCGCATCGGTCCAACCCATGCTCTGCGCGACGATCGCGCGCTGACCCGCGTCGCCCTTCAGCAGCGTGATCAGCGAGGCGGCGACAGAGCGCTCGTCGTCGCCGAGCGACGGGCGCGGCGTTTGGTACCACTGCGTCAGCGTGTCGGCCGTCCACGCCAGGGTTTTGTCGAGATGACACAGGTTGCAGGCGTTCGGCCGGCCCGTGTCGAGCGTGGCCTGCACCGATGGACTGCTGATCTGGTGGCTGCGAACCGTTTTCAGCAGGCCGTAGGTGGTGTGCGGCATGTGACAGTTGTAGCAGGAGCTGCCCGACGACTCGGCGCGGTGATGCGTATGCGCGGGCGTGTCCATCGCATGACATTGCACGCACGCGCCGTTTCCCTGGGCGGCCGGTGACAACTGATCGTCCGCCCAATCGCGGAGCGATCGCGGATCGTCCGCGGCTTTGTGCATCGCGTGGCACGAATAGCACGACATCGTGCGCTTGTCGTCGTGCCCGTCGCGGTAGCACGGCGACTCGATGAGCGCGTTGTATTCGCGGCCCGTGGCGCGGACCATGCCGTCGGACCAGAACGTGTCGCGCACGAATCCCGGGTCGGCGGCCAGCAGCGCTTTCATCCGATCACGATTCGAGATCGCGGGCCGGCGACACGATGAAGCGGCTGGCGGCGAGATCGTCCCCCGGCTTGAATCCGAGCCCTTGCGCGTTCGCGCGGCGCTCGCCCGCGGCATCGAGAAATTCCCAGAACGAGTGACACTGCCCGCACACCTGCGAGGAGCGCTTGGGATCGAGGCGATCGGGTCGCGCGATGGTCGGATCGGCGCGCCCGGTGAGGTGAAGGCTGTAGCGCCGGCGCGCGGACGCGTTGGCGGCGACGTGCTCGGCGCTCGCGCCGTGGCAGGCTTCGCACGCGATGCCGAACTCGGCTGATGACGTGTCGGCAGTTTGCGTGGAGACGATGGTCGGGTTGAACGGCGCGTCGAAGCGCGGCCGGCCGTCGGTGGTGTGGCAGGCGACGCAGATCGCATTCCAGGCGCCGGTCTCCGACTGCGGCGGACCCGGCGGCCGCATCACCGCGGCGCGCCGCGGAATCCAGCGGCGCTCGGCGGTCAGCCAGATCGCCGGAAGCTGTCCAAGCATCCGGCTGTTTCGGGTCGCGTACCAGAAGATCTGCTGATGGTGCGAGCCCGTGGTCATCACCACGCGGCGCTGGATACGCGAACCTCCGTCCCTCCCCGAACCTCCGTCCCCGCCCCGGGGACGGAGGTTGGCGGGGGGACGGAGGTTGGCGTCCGGGTCGGCGAACTCAGCCCACAGCTCCTGACCGCGGACCTCGAGGCGCATCGGCTCGCCCGGCACCTCGTCGACCCGCACGCCGTCGAAGCTGGCGGCGACCGTCTGCGGCGTCGCAACCTGCGTCATCGTGCGGTGATACGACGCGTGCCAGCTCGCATGCTGACTCGGATGGCAGGCCCGGCACGCCCCAGACGACTCGAAGCCGTCGGCGCGAACCTCCACGGGCCGATTCAGGCTCGAGGTGGCGGATGCGCGCCCCTCGCGGACCAGAAATCGCCCCCGTTCAACCGCCAGCGCGGCCGCCGTCGCCCCCAGCGCCAGGAGCCCGATTTGTCCCTTGCGAAGGCTTGTAAACAGGCGCATCATCGGGAGCTTAGTGCTAAATTGACCCCTGAGCGGAGGGTGTGATGAAGCTTCGAATCGCTCTCGTGTTGACCGGTGTGGTGGGCGCCGCACTCGTCACGGTCAGCGCGCAAGCGCCGGCCCGGGCCGCGTCGCAGGCCGTCACCTTCACCAAAGACGTCGCGCCTATTCTGCAGCGGTCCTGTCAGAGCTGTCACCGGCCCGGACAGATGGGGCCGATGTCGCTGCATGACGTATCAGGATGTCCGGCCGTGGGCGCGCTCGATGAAGCAGCGCGTCGTCGAACGCGCGATGCCGCCGTGGGGCGTCGATCCGCACGTCGGCATTCAGAGCTTCAAGAACGATCCGACGCTCCGTCAGGACGAGATCGACAAGATCGTCGCGTGGGTGGATGCCGGGTCGCCGCAGGGCAACGCGGCCGACATGCCCAAGCCGCGCGAGTTCGACGACTCGACGCGCTGGCACATCGGCAAGCCGGATCTCATCGTGACCTCGCCGCCGCACACCGTGCCTCCCGAGGCGTCGGACTGGTGGGGCAGCTACGTCGTGGACACCGGGCTCACCGAAGATCGCTACATCAAGGCCATCGAGAGCAAGGCTGGCAAGCCCGCGGTCGTGCACCATCTGCTCACCTACGCCGTCGAGAGCGACGACGACGCCGACAGCAACGGCGACGACAGCAGCGCGGAAGCGGGTGAGTTCCTCAACGAGTTCGCGGTCGGCAAGAACGGCGACGTGTTCCCCGAAGCCACCGGCCGGTTGCTCAAAGCCGGATCGAAGATCCGCTTCGACTTCCATTACCACTCCGTCGGCCAGGAGATCGTCGATCAGTCGCAGCTCGGGATCGTTCTCTATCCCAAGGGCTACACGCCGAAGCGGATCGTCTACTCGAAGCAACTCGGCCAGCCCACCGAGCCGCTCGACATTCCGGGCGGCGCGACGATGGTGCGCAGCGACGGCTATCAGCGGTTCAACAAGGCGGGGAGGATCACGGCGTTTCAGCCGCACATGCACATACGCGGCAAACGCCAATGCATCGAGCTGATTTACCCGGACAACAAGGTGGAGCAAATCAGCTGCTCCAATTTCACCTTCAACTGGCACCTCGTCCACGTGTATGCGGACGATGTGGCGCCGATCTATCCGGCGGGCACGGTGCTGCACGTGATCAGCTGGCACGACAACTCGGCCAGCAAGATCAACCCCGATCCGCGCAACTGGGTCGGCAGCGGCAACCGGACGATCGATGAGATGGGCTTCGCCTGGATCACGTGGTACGACATGAGCGACGACGAGTACAAGTTGGAGCTCGATTCACGCAAAGGCGTGAAGAAAACGCTGACCACGTCGCAGCAGCAATGATCAAGCACCTTCTGCTGATCGCGACAGCCGTGGCCGTGGCCGGCGCGCAGCAGCTGCCGGTCGAGCATAACGTCCACATCAAGTACCAGGCCGGACAGGATGTCGTTCCCATCTACGAAGGATGGGAACGCGTCCCCGACGGCAGCTTCAACATGGTGTTCGGCTATCTGAATCGGAACCATGTCCAGGAGCTGAATCTCCCCGTCGGTGCTCAGAACAATTTCGAGCCGGGCCCGGCCGACCGCAATCAGCCCACCTACTTCTACCCGCGCGAAAACCACTTCATGTTCCGCGTCAACGTGCCGAAGGACTGGGACAAGAAGAAAGAGCTCGTCTGGACGGTGGTCGCGAACGGCAAGACGAACCAGGCGCGCGCGACGCTGATGGACATCTGGGAAATCGATCGCCAGCTCGAGTTCGCCAACAACGGCGGCGGCGTTGCCGTGAGTCCTGAGCTCCTCCTCAGGGATCAGCGGCCGGCGATCGCCGTCGCGCCGCCCGCGCGCGCGACGGTTGCCGCTCCGCTCGAGCTCGTCGCCAGCGTGACCGACGACGGCATTCCCGGCGAGCGCAAGCCGCGGCCGCAGCGTCAGACCGAGCCGTCGCTCCGCGCGACCGGACCGCCGTCGCCGGTCAACGTGCCGCTGCCGACGAAACCGCGTCCGCCGCAGAGCCTGTCGGTGATCTGGATGGTGTGGCGCGGACCCGCGGGCGCGACATTCGATCCCGAAGGCTACGTGAAAGTCGCCGAGGGAAAAGCCGCGGTGAAGGCCACCTTCAGCAAGCCAGGCACGTACGTCCTGCGCGCCTTCGCGCACGACGGCCTCCTGCGCACGCCCGCCGACGTGACGGTGAACGTCGACGGCGCCAAGTCCAGCCAGCAATAACGACGTCTGCCGACAGCGCAACGGTCGCGCAGATTTGAGAACGTGCGATAACCACGAGCATTCTTCGCGGCTCGTCCTTCGACAGGCTCGGACGAGCGGTGTACAGAAGCGTCGGTCTCGGCGCACTAGCGTGTCCGATCGCGCCCCTCGATTCCTCATCGTCACCGGCATGACCCTGCTGGTGATCTCCCTCATACGCACCGCCTGGCTGTCCGACGACGCCTACATCACGTTTCGCACCGCGGACAACATCATCCACGGCTACGGGCCGGTGTGGAACACGGCGGAGCGCGTGCAGACGTACACGCACCCGCTCTGGCTGGCGCTGATCACGCCGGCGTTCGCGCTCACTGGCGAGGTCTACTACACGGCGATCCTGCTGAGCATCGTCATCACGCTCGCGGCGGTCGCGCTGCTCGCGCGCCGTCTGGCTGCAACGCCGTGGAATCTCATCGTCTGCCTCGCGGCACTGCTGTCGTCGAAGGCGTTCATCGATTTCTCGACGTCCGGCCTCGAGAACCCGCTGTCGCATCTGCTGCTCTTCATGTTCGTGTGGGTGTGGTGGGATGAGCCTGACGGTCCACGACGGCTGCGCCGGCTGTCGTTGGTGGCGGCGCTGTGCCTGCTCAATCGATTGGATCTGGCCCCGCTCCTGGCACCTGCCATCGCGTACGAAGCGTGGCGGCTCGGACCGCGCGCGGCGATTCGGCCGCTGTTCACCGGTTGTGCGCTGCTGATCGGCTGGGAACTGTTCTCGATCTTCTACTACGGCACGCCGTTTCCGAACACCGCGTACGCGAAGTTGAACACCGTGATCGGTGCGGACGCGCGGCTGCGGCACGGCCTCGACTACATGATGCGGGCGCTGACCGGGGATCCGGCGACGCTCCCGACCATCGCGCTCGCGGCGTTTGCCATCCCGCTCTCGCGGTATCGACGCGACTGGCCGCTTGTTCTGGGCATCGCGCTGTTCATTGCGTACGTCTTGCGGATCGGCGGCGACTGGATGATGGGCCGCTTCCTGACGGCGCCTTTCGCCGTCGCTGTGGCGCTGCTGGCGCGCGCGCCGTGGATCCAGGCGCGGCGTCCGGCGCTCGTGACCGCAGCCGGCGTCGTCGCAATCGGATTGCTGGCCACATGGGAGCCGGCGATCCTGAGCGGCTACGGCTACTCGTTCGCGAACAACCTCGTGCACGGCCGGCGCACGCAGAAGCCGATGGACAACGAAACGAAGACGTTTCTGCTGGGCGTGATGGACGAGCGCCGGTACTACTACGAGGCCACCGGGTTGCTGAAAACGTTCCGCGCGAATCCACGGCCGAACTACGAGTGGGCGGTGGAGGGACTGCGCCTGCGCGACGGCGGCGGACACGTCGTGGTGCACATCAACATCGGGATGCTCGGCTACTTCGGCGGCCCGCGCGTGCACGTCATCGACCTGCTCGGGCTCGGCGATCCGCTGCTTGCGCGGCTGCCCGGCGGATCACGCGACTCGCCGATCGGCCACTTCCCGCGCAAGCTGCCGGCCGGCTACGTCGACACGATCGAGACCGGCGAGAATCGCTTGACCGATCCCGACCTGGCGGCCTACTACGATCGCCTGCACCTCGTGAACGCCGGCCCGCTGTTCGGCCGCGAACGACTGGCGACGCTCGTGCGGTTTCTAGCGGGGCGGTACGACGGCCTGCTCGCCAGGTACGCCGCTCGCCACTAGTTCGTACACCCTGAGCGAGCTCGTCGGCGATCGGTAGAGCCGGTGGGCGTGATCGGGATCGCGGATGTACGACCAGAGGATCGGCGGGAACGACACCCACGGCGTACGGTCCTCCAACACGTGTGTGACGCCGAGGCGCTGAAACAGCCGCGTCAGCCCGTCGCGATTGCGCGCCGCCGTGATCAGCTCGTTCAGCTGCGACGCTTCGAAGAAGCTGTCCGCGATGTAATCGCGGTCCAGGAAAAATCCGTGATTCGTGTTGAGCAGCAGCACCTTCGCGTTCGGCGGAAGCTGCTGCCGGATGAACGCGAACGCGGTATCGGGCGTCCATTCGTGCACGTTCGGCGGATCGACGAACAGATTGCGCGTGGCCTCGATCGATCCCGACCGCACGTAGCGGCTGGCCCAGCCGAGCACCGTCAGCGCGCCGACGATGACTAGACCTGCAAGCGCGACTCTGACTCGGGCTTCATACTTCTGACTTCTGACTTCGTATTCCGACTTCTGACTTCGTGCTTCTGACTTCTGACTTCTGACTTCTGACTTCTGATCTGCCGCGCTATCAAGTCCACGACCCACGACGCCGTGACGGCCGTCGCCACGGCAAGCAGCGGCAGCACCGAGATCAGAAAGCGCGTCTGCTGCGACGAAAACGCCCAGACGATGAAGTAGAGCCCGGCCGGAAGCAGGAAGCGCCGCGCCACCGGCACCCAGGGCATGAACAGGAGCGTGAGCGGCAGGAACACGATCCACGTCTTGCTGATCCACGCGCCGAACGTCTGATAGCCGCCGCCGCCCTTCAGGATGACGCGGATCGGCAGCAGCAGATAATCGCGCGGCGTCCGGCCCATCCCGATCCCGGTGTTCTGCCACGTCCAGAACTGTTCGTTGATCGTGTCGCTCCATTCGATGCCGCCGAGGTACTTGTAGAGGATCGGGTACAGGGGATCGCCCGTGTAGATGTAGCTTTTGAGCAGCCACGGCAGCGCGAGCGCGAACGCGCACGCCACGAACAGCGCGCCGTTGCGGACGAGGTGTGTCAGACGTTTCGTCCGGTGGTGGGCCAGCGTGCCGAGCACGACGAGCGGGAACACGCAGGCGATCGACCCAAGCCCCGTGATCTTGCTCCCGGCCACACAGCCGCAGAACAGGCCCGAGAGAATCAGCTCCGGCCGCGAACCCGTCTCGCGAAACTCGACCGCGTGCGCGACGGCCATGAAGAAGAAGAAGGCCACCGCGATGTCGATGTTGGCGACCGGCGCTTCGACCAGCACCACGTCGTTGGCAAGCAGCAGCGAAGCCGCGACCACACCGGTCCAGGGCGCGGCGGCGCGCGCGGCGAAACGGTAGACGCCGACGGTGAGCAGCCCGAGAAACATGAGGTGCAGGAGCTTGGCGAACACGTAGTCGCCCATCGCCAGCCCGAGCCCGTAGAGCAGCTGCACGTTCGAGGGCCAGTGCGAGTAGACGTTGAACGGCAGGCGCACGAAGCCGCCGTATCTGAGATAGATATTCGGCAGCGTCAGGTGGGCGGTCATGTCGTCCCACCCGACCCACGGTCCGAGCGTGCGCACGAACAACTGCGCGAGCACGATGGCCGGCGCCAGCCACGCGAGCGACGTGAAGCAGTCTCTTTCCCGCGTAACCACTCACCGCTCGTCCTGAGCCTGTCGAAGGGCGAGCGCCAGTAGATCGAGTGTGGCGAAACGCGACCAGGCCTGCTGCAGCGGCGACAACCACTGAACCAATCAGCATCCATGGCCGGAACAGCCGCACCGATGCCAGCACGAACAACCAGTACGCCCACACCGCGATACCGACCGCGATCGGCGCGAGCCCCGTTCGCGGCCCGGCCGTGGTGAGCGGGCGCCAGACACGAGCGGCGAGCACTCCGGTAGCGTAGAAGGCAAAGATCAGGAGCGCGATGCCGGCGGTGTGGGCGGCGACGTAGGTCATGAGCGTGGACCAGCCACGAAATCACGAAAATAAGAAAAGGAGCTCAATATGTTTCGTGCTTTCGTGTTTTCGTGGCAGCTCAAAATCCCGCTCACGGGAAGCATCTCGATTTCGGGTCGCCCATTGCAAGCGGCGGCAGGTCGCCGCGCGTGGCGACGAACGATCGGCCGGTTTCCACGTCCATGCGATAGCCGTTGGTCTCGAGCCACGCCGCCGCCGGGGCGCCCGCGGCTGTCGTGAGCCAGACATACTCTGGCCTCGCCTCGTTCAGGAACTCGAGCCCTGCGGGCAGCCCGCGCGCGGTCGCGGCCTGGATCTCGAGCATGCGCTGGCTGTAGACGGTCTCCCTTCGTCCGTCGATCGAGACGCGCAGTCGCGGGCCGAAGTGCCAGATGGCGTACTCGCCCCAGTTGAAGGGCAGCACCAGGCGTCCCTGCGCAGACGGCGCGTCGAGCGCGGCTGCCGCCTGGAGATCGGGCGTCCAGGCGTCGTTCCCGATCGCCAGACAGCGAGTTTCAGAAACGAGATTGACGACGGAGATCGCGGCGATCGCGGCGGCATCTACGATGAGGCGCGGTCGCCGACCAGACCAACCTCCGTCCCTCCCCGAACCTCCGTCCCCCCGACGTTCGGCTTCAGCCATGCCCCCGCCAATCCCAGCAGCGCCACTTCGCCGAACAGCGGCACGAGCCTCGAGACGAACACGCTCATGACGCCGAGCCAGGCCACCGGCAGGACTCCGGCCCACGTGAGTGCCGCGCGGCGGCGAAGGAGCGTTGGCGCGACGATCACGGCGGCGACGATGAGCCAGACGCTGGCAGCCGACGGTTCGCCCTGCTCCCACAACGGCCGCCACTCGCCGATGTCGCGGGAAGGGCGAACGGTAGTGATCAGGAAACGCCACAGGCCCCAGCCGTACGGATTGATCAGCGTGGCCAGCACACCCGCCGCGAGCGCGGCTGCTTCCGCGATCGGCAGCCGCGCCGCGCGCTGATCGATCGTCCGCCCGACGAGCCACAGCCCGCCCACGCCGGCGCCAACGATCCAGCCGCCGTGAAGATTCGCCCACACCGCAAAGATCACGGGAATCGCCGCCAGCCATCGCCGCCGGTTCAGCGCGTGCCAGAGAAGCGGCACGAAGAGCATGGTCCACAATTGCGGCCGCATCGTGAATGCGCCCGGGGCGACGCCGACGATCCCCGCCGCGAGCAGCCACCAGCGATGCTCTTCGGCAATGCGTGCAGTCGCTCTGGCGAGCAACGCGAACGCCCCGCCGAGCAGTGCGGCTTTGAGCAGCACGAGCCCGAACATGCCGGCCCCGCGGTACGCGATCGCCTGCACGACTTCGCTCAGCCACTCGTGGTTGATCCACGGCACGTCTTGCGTGAACGAGTACGGATCCGTAATCGGCAGGCGGCCGCTCGCGAGTGCGTCGAGCCCGAAGCGCAGGTGCCCCCACAGGTCGGGATCGACGCGCGCGTGCGTGCAGATGAAACATCCCGAAAGCAGAGCAATGAGGCGGCCGGCAGGTGTGAACGCCTCACTGTTGCCGACGCTTTTTTGTCCCACGGGGCTGACAAAGTTTAGAACATTGCCGAGCTGCGTCACCGTGCAGCGTCATGCACGCGCGTGACGGCCGATGAAGGGCGCGCGCGAGGTCGTCCGTCCGCCGGCCTGGGCATGCGCCTTGCCTCTTCGCTGGCCAGTATGTTTCAACGATGCGCCTATTACCTGTCGCTGTCGTCCGGAGCTCTGCGCATGGAGCTGACAGAACTGGAACCGCAGGGTCCATATCGTCTGATCGTCGACGATGCGGCCACGCGGCATATCGAGTACTTCGCGAAGTCGAACGAGGCGCTCACGCGGTGGGCGCAGTTCGACGCCGTCATGCGCCCGAACGCCGCTTTTGAAGCCCCGCCCGATCCCCGCGCAGTAGCAGTCACCGCTCACTGACCCCTGACGCCCGGGTTCGCACCTCGCGACCCGGGTCCGCCCGCCTCCGCTCGCGTTCAGCCCCGAGCTACGGCGGGGCAAGCCCGAACCGACTAGACCGACGCAACCCGGAAAGTGGTCGTACACTACGGGCCATGCCGGCCACGTTTCTCGCCCCCCTGCGCGCTTCCAGTGAGCTGCACGCGCTCCTGAACGACCGGACCGGACGCGTCGTGGCGTCGGCGGTGGAGGTGGCCGAGACGAGCGAGACCCGCCGCCGCGGGCTGCTCGGCCGCGACAGCCTCGACCCGTCGGCGGCGCTGATCATCGCCCCGTGCTGGTCGATCCATACCTTCTTCATGCGCTTCGTCATCGACGTCGTCTTCGTGGATCGCGGCGGCTCGGTGTTGAAGACCGTCAGCGACGTGAAGCCGTGGCGCATCGCGATCGCGCCGCGCGCCTACGCGGTGATCGAGCTGAACGCGGGCGGCGTGCGCCGCAGCGAATTGAGGGTTGGCGATCGGGTGTCGCTGCGCGACTCCACGCTGCGCGCATGAACGCGCGCACGACGGCCCGCGACATCGCCGCGATCCTGCTGATTCGGTCCGTCGCCGGAATTGCCATCATTCCTCTGGGCGACTTCCCGCTGCGACGACTGGGCGTGGGGACGGACGGTGCAGAGTCGATTTGTTCGCTGGCTCCCGCCCGGCGAGGGGAGAATCGTCCTGCTGACCCGTCCCTGAAGCGTTTCGCGGGTGACTGTTGAGTCGAATGTGGAATAATATCAACAGTGAGATGGAGACCATACAAATCGTCCTGGATGTGGCGCTGCTGAAGGCGGCCGATCGCGCCGCCCGGCGTCAGCGCGTCAACCGCTCGGCGCTCATGCGGGAAGCGCTGCGAGAGCACCTCAAGCGGCTCGCGACGACCGATCGCGAGCGCCGGGATCGCAGGGGGTACGAGTCCACGCGCGACGATGAGTTCGCGATGTGGAACAGGGTGGCCGCATGGCCGGACGAATAGAGCGCGGCGAAATTCGTCTCTATCGGTTCCCTCCTCCCGACAAGTCTCGGCCCGTGCTCGTCCTGACGCGTGGGTCCGCCATCGGCTATCTTTCGCGCGTGACAATCGCGCCGATTACGTCGGCAATCCGCGGCGTGCCGTCCGAGGTCGTCGTGGGCCCAGACGACGGCGTCAAGCAACTATGTGCGATCAATCTGCACAATCTCGTCACCGTGGCCAAGGACGGCATCGGGCGGCGCGTCACGCAGTTGAGCGAGCAGCGGATGCACGAAGTGTGTCGCGCGATGGCGTTTGCCCTGGGCTGTGGAGGGTGACACGCGGCGGTTGAAGGTCCGTCCGTCGTCGTGGAACGTGTACGGCTTCCCGATCGTCTTCGTGGCTGCCTGCATCGTCACCGTGGTTGCCGTGGCCCGTCGTCCCGATGTCGGCACGACCGATTTTCGAACCTTCTATCAATCGGGTCGCCAGTATCTCGCCGGCACGGATCCGTACGTGCCGTTCGACGCGAATCGTGGCCCCAATCTGAATCCGCCATGGGTCGTCGCGAGCATGGCGCAGTTGTGCCGCGCGCCGCTGCCGGTAGCCGTCGCCGCCTGGTGGGCGTTCAGTCTTGTCTGCTTGTTCACAGCGATCGCTTTGATCGCGCGCGCGGTTGCGCCGGGGCAGACCGTCACGCTCGCGTCCCTCGTGCTTGTCACGCAGGCCGCCTACTCGAATCTGCGCCTGGGCCAGGTCGCCTGGCAGCTGATGCTGTTGTTGACCGCCGCATGGCTCGCGGATCGATCGCGCAAGCCGGTGCTCTGTGGCGTCCTCGTCGGCGTCGCCGCGTCATGGAAACCGTTTCTGCTCGTCTTCGCTCCGTATCTGCTGTGGCGCCGCGAGTGGCGTGCGCTCGCCGCGATGTTCGCTGCTGTTGGTGTGACGATTGTGGTTGGCTTTCTGGCGGTCGGCGCCCGCGGCTATGCGTCCTGGCTGATGTCGCTGCAGCTGATCGACTGGGCCGGCCATCCGCTCAACGCCTCGTTGCGCGGTCTACTGTCCCGAGCGATGACGATCTCCACGTTGTTCGAACAACACACCACGCCGATCGTCCGCGCCTCCGGATGGGTCGACGCGGCCTGGTTGACAGTATCGATGAGCGTCGCGGCAATCACGATCTTTCGCGTCATCGTCGCTCGCGACGTTGACAGGGCCTGGGCCGCTCTCGGTTTGCTCGCGCTGTTGATCTCGCCGCTCGGTTGGGTTCATTACGTGCCGATCGTGACCGGCCCGTTCGTGGCGACGCTCATCACCGCAGGCCGTCGGGTCCCGCGCGTCGCCGTCGTCGGCTGGCTGCTCTTGTGCGTGCCGTTTGCGTGGCTCAAGGCGACGACCTTCGGCCCTCTGCTCACGCTCACTATGGCGTCATCGTACGCGTGGGGAACGATGCTGCTGTTGGCAGCGGTGTTACTGACCTCGAGCGCACCGCGCGCGTCTACGAACGGGTTCCATCCGGGACCATGAAGAGCGCACACGGGTTCTGGGGCACGTACGGATTCCCGCTCGTAGTCATCTTTGCGTGCATCGTGACCACGATGGCGCTCAGAGGAAAACCGGGTTCGAGTACGACGGACTTTCTCGTCTTCTATGAGTCGGGCCGTCAGGCGCTCGACGGCACCGATCCATACCTGCCGTTCGTCGCCGAGCGAGGCCCCAACTTGAATCCGCCGTGGATCGTGCTGCTGATGTCGCCGTTGAGCCGGGCTCCGCTACCTGCAGCCGTCGGTCTGTGGTGGGCCTTCAGCTTTGCCTGCCTCGGGACGGCAGCGGCACTGATCGCGAAGGCCGTTGCGCCCGGCCAGGCCGTTGCGATCGCCAGCATGGTGTTGTTGACGCAGTCGGCCTATTCCAACATCCGGCTCGGTCAGGTGGCCTGGCCCGTCATGCTGCTGTTGACCATTGCGTGGCATGCCGACCGGTCGCACCGCCAGCGGATCTGCGGCTTCGCCCTGGGCCTGGCGGTGTCCTGGAAGCCATTCCTTCTGGTGTTCGTGCCGTACCTGATCTGGCGACGCTCGTGGGTAGCGCTCGGATCGCTGGTGGCCGCCGTCGGCACGACCGTGGGCGTCGGCATGCTGGCCTTCGGCGCAGCGATCTTCGCCTCATGGATCACCGCCATGCGAACCATCGGGTGGGGGGCCCACCTGTTGAATGGCTCGCTGGCCGGATTGGTGAGCAGAGCCTACCGTCTGTTGCCGCCGACGCAGACTCCTCGAGTTCTGGTATGGCTTGCATTGGCCGGTGCCTTGATTGGTGTCACAGCGTGGCGCCTTCGGGCGAGCCGGCGAGTTGATGTCGCGTGGGCAAGCCTCCCACTTCTCGCGCTCCTGCTGTCGCCACTCGGGTGGGTCCACTATGTGCCGATCGCCGCTGGTCCCTTGGCCGCAATGATTCGTACTGCGCCACGCTCCGCAGTCAGGCTCGGCGTCGCCGGCTGGCTGCTGGTGTGCAACCCGCTCGCCTGGATGTTGCCGACCGACGAATCGGGGCTGGCGATGATGCTGACGCTCGGTTCGTCGTACACCTGGGGCATTCTTCTGCTGTTGACAGCCGTTCTAGTCGCAGGACACTTCGAAGCCGATGAGCAGTCAGCGTTGAGTCCCTCGCGTCAACAGCGCAGTGGCGACGTTTGGCCGGCGGCACACCATGATCGTGCAAGGTAGGTAGAGGCACCACACCATCAATTGCCCGCTCATGGCGTAGAAGGCGGCCTGATCCGCATACGGACCGAGGCGGTAGAGCGCGGCAAGTTGCAGGAGCGTGAGCGCGGCGAGGATGGCGCCTTCCTCGAGGGTTTCAGCGATCAGGAACAGCGGCACCGCTTCGTGCACCATCGGCGTCTGCGGTACGACGGCCAGCGCCACGAGGAGCCGCGCGTCCGCGCGGCGCCAGCGCGCGAGCGCGGCCAGGATGAGGATTCCACCCGTGTGCAAGACCGGCGCGCCGACCACGTGTGCGATCGGCCGCGTCGCGTCCCACCAGGCGCGAGGCCAGCCCGGAAACACGAGCAGGCTGAGGATGGTCAGGATCGCACAGCCGATTGCCGCCGCCTTCGACGGACGCGCAGCGAAGAGCGCCAACCCGATCGAGGGCTTGCAGACGAGCACGAATCCCAGGGCGGCCGGCACGAAGGGCGCGGCGGTCATCAGCATCGACCATTGAGAGTGCTGCGCCACGAACACCGCGGCAATCGAGGCGAAGACCCACGGCGGCCCTGCCCGCTTCCATCGGTCGCGAGTCAGGACGAAGGCGAGCGCGCCGAATCCAGTCGCCACGAACAGCGAATCGGCCCAGCGCAGCGGCAGCGCCGCAAACGGCAAGGCGACGAGTACAGCTGGCATCGGATAGACGAGAAAATGCTGGCTCCATTCGAATGGTCCGGGAATGGTGTAAGGGTTTGTCCCGTGCCACCACGCCCGCGTCGCTTCCCACAGAGGTTGGAAATCCGACGGCTGCGCGTTGGCGTTGCCGCGAAACAGCCACGTGAAGAGCCACGCGCCTGCCGCAGCAACGACCGGCGCGTACGCGGAGAAGCGAGGAGCCGTCAACGCGTGAATTGTATGTTGCGCAGGCGGCGCGCAGCTTCGCTGAGTAACAACATTCCGAAAGCGCCCAGCACCAGCGTGTAGATCTGAATGCGGAACGTGCGTGCGCAGAATTCCGCGATCCAGGGCGTGACGTACACCAGGATGAGTGCAGGGCCCAGGCGATTCCAGCCCTGCCACCCGTCCTCCCGTATGGCTGCAACAGCAAGAACGGCGGCCGGTACGACGAGGATCGTGTCGTACAACGGCGTGTAGATATTGAGCACGAGCGACAACGTCAGCGTCGTTGCCCAGACGAGCAGCCGCACCGTCCGGCCAGCCGCGCGCGAACGGAGCCACAGCCAACCCAGCGCAGCCCCCGCCGCGAGGGCAATGGCCGCGAGCACGATGTACCCGGCTGTCGATCGGCCGTACGGCAGCAGCCGGAAAAATGCATTGAGATCCACGTATCGGTAGGCGTTGAACAGGCCTTCGGCGGTCACCGAGGTCGACACGGTGCCGCGAAGTCTGTCGGCAAACGCGAGCGTCGAGGGCACGCCGGCATAGGTGACGCAGAGCAGCGTGAGCGCCACGCCGCCGGTCGCCATGCCGGCGAGCTGGCGAACGCTGCCCGTCGCGGCGAGCATCGGCACGATGAGCACGAGCAGGCTCGGCTTGTAGAGGCACATCGACAACGCGAGACCGCTCGTAAACGGCCGCTGTCTGCTCTCTTCCGACAGTCCCAACGCAACCGAGGCAAACGCAATGACAGAGATTTGCGCTCCGAGCCAGTTGTATCCGATGAACGGAAAAAACGACAGACCGGCCAGCAGCGCCAGTGCCCGTTCGTCTCGGGTCCACGGACCAAAGCTGTTCGTCAACAGCGCTAACGCGCCGAGCAGCACCATCGGCGTGGCGATCAGAAAGACGACGAAAGCACGCGAGTACGACAGCGATGCCAATGGCTGGAAGAGGATCGCTACGAACGGGGGATAGGCGAACGCGCGCCGCAACGGTCCCGCGCCCGGCACGACTTCACGGCTGATCTGTTCCTCGAGCGCAAGATCGTACAGCCGATCGCCCTGGCGATCGTTGAGCACGCGTCCAGATACGTACAGCTCGACGAAGTCGCCGCCGAGCCTCCACGCTTCCCCGCCGGCCCACCGCGATCCCGTCGCCTTCAACGTGACGCCAACGGCGAACGTAAGGAGGATTGCCACGCATACGGCCAACAGTTCCCGGGCCGTCAGCGGAACCCTCACTGACGCCAACCGGAAAGCCTGTAGAGCGTGGCATCCTCGTACACGCTCACGGTGCGTCGCAATCCCAGATCCACTGGAGCGACGGTAACACCGTGCGCTGTGAGCCACGCACCGAGTTGCAGCGTCCACGCATTGACGTAATCGCCGGTGTACCGCGTCTGCAATTGGACACGCATTGCTGTCGGTGCCGAAACAACCTCGCCGTCGCGCGGTAAAGCGACGACTCCGACCATCCAGACGTGGTTGCCCGCCCGCAGCGTCTCTTCGATGGACGTGTATACGGCGGCATTCGGGTCTGGCTCTGCCGTCCTCTGGATCAGCAGATCATAGCGGTGCACGAGAGCTGGCGGCAGCGGCGGAAGCGTTGTCCACGTCGTCTGGCCGCGGTAGTACCAGTTGAAAGGAAGACCATAGAACCAGGGATTGACCACGATGAAATCGCTCGGCCCGGCTGCCACTCCGAGGTGTCGAGCCATCACGTCAAGATTCGTTTGCCGCACGGTGAGCTCACGAGCGCTTGTCGGAACCGCGGCAAGCGCGACGAAACAGATGGCGGCGACGCGACCGATCGTCGAGACCTTTTCATTGACACCTAAAGTGATGAGACTCTCGGCGGCGACTGCGAGGACGGCAAGCACCATCAAGCAATGCCAGGGATTGACCTGAACGTGAGCGGCACGGCAGAAGGCTATGAATGCCGGGACCGCAAGAGCGAGCACCGCGCTGTGGTAAATCGATTGTCGCACCGCGGGTGCGGGAAGACCTGGCCCGCTGACGACGGCTCCGAGCCCTGCGACGAGTGCGCCTACCAGAAAGGTCAGCCAGGCACAAAGTATGAAGAGCGAGTTGGAACTGGCCGTCAAGACGAGTCGTGCGAGTACGGCCTTGGTGCCGAAGGCTTCCGATGGAAGCACGTTGAGCCTCTGATATTCGAACGCCATTGCGGCGTACGGCGTGACAGACAACAACGCCGCCAGGCTCACGGCCAGAACGGCGAGCGCCGATTTCGGCCTCTTGTGGGCGAGAGCAGCGACGACGGCGCCAACACAAAGAGCCGCGAGGAGTGCCGTATTCTGGAACGCAGCGTGAACACTCACGATCGACGCACACAAGGCCAGAAGCGTCGACGAAATCCTCGGCGCTTCAATGAGGCGCCATAAAGCGAGATACGTCAGCATGATGGCGAGGCATGCGAGACCGTAGTGTCTGAGTGAGTCGCCCCATCGAATGACGGTCCCGTTGGCTGCGAACAGCATCAATGCAAGCAGTGGAAACCGGCAGCCGAAGCCGCGGAGCGTAAACCAGAGCCCGGCGAGAAGCGTCAGTCCTCCGACGAGACCCAGGAACCGCAGGCTTGCGTCGCTGCTGCCGAAGCAGGCGATCCAGGCTCTTGCAACAACATAGGGGAGAGCAGGCGGCGTGGAGTACTCTGAGAGCGCTCCACAATGCGGGCAGACTCGGAGCCGTCGCGGGGCCAATCGTCCCGATTTCGTCCCGCCAGAAGCCACCGGCGTCACGCGCCCGCTGAATGTGGAACGCGACGATCAGTGCGATGAGAGCACAGGCGGCGACGCCCGCGATCGCTTCACGGCGCACGGAATTATTCGCTCAATACGCGCCGCGGCCGCTCGCGACGGCGGCAATGGTACGACTGAGGATGTAGAGATCGAGCCAGACCGACCAGTTGCGGATGTAGTAGGTGTCGTAGGCCTGCTGCTTGTCGATTCCGCCCTCGCTGCGCACGGTAATCTGCCAGAGACCGGTGAGGCCCGGCCGCACGCGCCGACGGAGCTCGAGGAACGCGGCCGGAAACTGCGCGAGATGGTAGTCCGGAAATGGGCGCGGTCCGACGAGGCTCATGCGCCCCTGCACGACCGTCCACAACTGCGGCAGCTCGTCGACGCTGAAACGGCGGAACACACGTCCGACCAGTGGAATGAGGCGCGGGTCGCGTTTGAGCTTGTACGTCGCGTCCCATTCCTCGCGCAGCGTGGGGTCCCCGGACAGGTGCTCTTCCAGCCGCGCCTCCGCGTCGATGCGCATCGTCCGGATCTTCGGCACGTCGAACGGATGCCCGTCGAGTCCCGAGCGCCGCTGCGTGAAGAACACCGGTCCGCCGTCGAGCAGCTTGACGAGCACGATGGCCACCGCCAGCACCGGCGCCGTGAGCGCGAGCAACAGCGATCCAATCGCCACGTCCAGCGCGCGCTTGACCACCCGGTTGCCGTGCAGCAGCAGGTTGTTCGTGTACTCGATGCCGACGAGGCCGCCGAGGTTACGAATCTGGATGCCCTCGACAGGAAGATCGTCGTATTCGCGCAGCAGCACGACGCGATGAAAATTCCGCTGCAGCCGATCGACGATGGCCAGGTCGAGCCGCTGATCCGTTTCGACGAGTGCGACTCTGATCCCGCGCGCGGCCAGCGCGCCCGCATCGTCTAGCCCGCCGCAGACGGGAACGCCTTCGACGTCGGCGCTCATGGCGCCGAGGACCTGAGGTCAGCACAGCAACGGGCCGGTAGCCGAGATGACCGGCCTGCTGAATGCTGCGGATGACGCGCGCCGCGCGGTCGCCCGTGCCGACGACGACGACTGGTTCGTTCCACCACTGCCAACGGACGGCAAGTGCCGAGATCAGTGCGCGGCTGATGGGCACTGCGCCGAGGCTGAGCGCGAACGCGATCGCGAACGTGACGCGCGAGTAGAGCGGGTCGAGCTTCAGCGCGAACGAGAACGCAGCCAGCACGAGGAAGCCGAACCCGGTAACGTACGAGAGGCGGCGCAAGCGTTTCGACGGGGCCCAGCCCGAAGGCCGGGTACAGCCCAGCCTGCGCGTAACCGAGCGAGGAACAGCGACAGGAGCGGTGCGAGCCCAACGTAGATGGCAATCGGCTGCTGCTTAACCGGCAACGCCCAGAGGAGATAGGCGGCGAGACCCGAGAACATGAGGGCACCGAGATCGCTGGCGCCCAGCACAACGAGCCGCCCGAATCGAGCGGAGTGGTAGCGGTCCGTGGCGATCGAGACGGCGGCGGGCGGCAGTGCGGCCTTCACCGTGGGCGCCATCTCGTCGGCCAAATCGGCGGGTTTCATTGAACGGTCTGCCCCTAATCGCTTATCGGCCAGTCTACTGCGGATGATAGCCCGGGGTTCTGAGCCCAGCCCTCGTATCGCTGCTCTCGTTTGACTGGACGCCGGTACTCAGCTCCTGTCCACTGTCGGTCGTGACCCGGTCACCTGGTGAGATGATCGCGATACAGTTGGTACGTGGCCGTCAAACTCATATCCGTCGATGAAGCAAGCCGAGCCCTGGGCGTCTCGCGGGCGACGGTTTGGCGTTTGATTCAACGCGGCGAACTCCCCAGTATCCGTCGCGGCGGGCGGCGTCTCGTTCCAGCGACGGCGATCCGGACCCGTGACGAGGTTCGGCATCAGACGCGTGCCTGCGTTCTCGAACGATCACCCCATCTTCCGGCTGGTCGGCGCCGGCCGGGGCGGCGGGCACGCGCCAGGTGCCCGACAAAAGCAAGACCTGCTCGACACGTGACGCGCGCGGTGCTTGAGGATCTCATGGTCGATCATCATTTCCCGCAGTACGGCCGGATTCAGGTTCTCGGTGTGACGCGCTGACGCGGCGGCCCGATGGATCGTCCACGCGTCAATATCCTCGGGGTTGGCATCAGCGCCATCAACCTTCAGAACGCGATCGACGAAATCGAGGAATGGATCGCGCGCCGGGAGCGGCGCTACGTCAACGTGTGCACCGTGCAAACCGTGATGGAATGCCGGCAGGACGCGCGGCTACGACGTCTCGTGAACGCAAGCGGGCTGTCGACGCCCGACGGGATGCCGCTCGTGTGGCTGAGTCACCTTCACGGTTATCGCGACACCGGACGCGTCTACGGTCCCGACCTGATGCTCGCTCTGTGCGAGCGAAGTCAAACGACAGGACATCGGCATTTCTTCTACGGCGGCGCGCCGGGCATTGCGGACCGCCTCGCAGGCCGCCTGCAGAGCCGCTTTCCCGGGCTGCTCGTGGCCGGGACGCATTCACCGCCGTACCGTCCCGCGGACGCTGAGGAAGATCGTGATGTGCTCGAGGCGATCAACGCGGCCGCGCCCGACGTCGTCTGGGTCGGTCTGGGGACGCCGAAGCAGGACTACTGGGTGTCGCGCCACCGGGACCGGTTGTCGGCGCCGGCAGTCATTGCCGTGGGCGCCGCGTTCGATTTTCACGCGGGCGTGTTGCGGCAGGCGCCGCGCTGGATGCAACGCAGTGGGCTGGAGTGGCTGTTCCGGCTGATGCAGGAGCCGCGGCGGCTGGCGTTTCGGTATCTCGTCTACAACCCGATCTTCGTCGGGCTTTCGGTGCTTCAACTGACGAGACTACGCGAGTTTCGGCTGGATTAGCGGGACGTTCGAAAAGCGTCTCAGTCCCAGCCGTGATAGACGACGAACGATTTCGTGAGCCCGAAGAAGCGCTCCCGGTACAGCCGAGCCTCCGGAAACAGCTCGCAGACCTCGCGTCTGGTCAGCAGTCTCACCGAGGTGACTTCGTGCAGTGCGTCCTCATAACTGGCGGCCTTCTTGTACCAGCCCAAATCGCGTCGAGCGAGCAACGCCGCGCGCGCTCGAAGCGGAAGAAACTGAAATCCTGGAACGAGGAAGTGCGGCTCGATTGGAAAGTACTTGTTCGGCGTTTGTACGAAATAGCGCACGGCAACGCGCCGGACCTCTGCCGCCATGCGGGCCTGGTCGGCGTAGGTGCCGACGTGCTCGATGACTGAATTCGAGAATGCGACATCGAATTCACGATCGCGAAAGGCACTCATGTTGCGAGCGTCTCCGAGGACGACATTCTGTGAAATCTGTTCAGGCGCGTTGAACGCTTGATTCAGAATCGTGACGTGGATATGGTGTCGCGCGAGTCCCATCATCTTCCAGAAGTCCAATGACCCTCCGACATCGAGCACGCGCACATCACCTTGCAACCGATCGAGAAGGCCCACGAAGAACGCGAATCGCGCCCTGCGCATTCGTGTGGCCAGGGACCCAGGATCTGTATTGTCTGCGAGCCGTTTCAGCATCGTGGGCCGCTCCTCTTCACGAGGCCTCGGCTCGAGGTTTGCGGAGTTGCTCGAACATCCCCGACAGGACTCGATAGTGCGCAGGAAAATCGAGGTGTGCCTCCGCGAACTGTCTCGCGCTCCTTGCCAGGGCGGAATAGGAGCCGGCATCGAGCGCCAGAAGCCGTTCCGCACTTGTCTTCAGATCGTCGGCGTGGCCCGGCTCGAACAGGAACCCGTTGACCCCTTCGTGCACGTGCTCCGGAATTCCGTTGATACGCGATGCGATGACAGGCTTGCCTGATGCGTTTGCCTGACAGAGAACGAGGGGCAGATTGTCGTACCACTCGGACGGCACGGCGACGGCGCAGGCCTCGGCGAGCACGCTCTTGAGTTCTTCACCCCATACTGGTCCCGCCAACCGAACACGGTCGCCGAGGCTGTGCCGCCGCACGAAATCGTGCAGCTCCGGTTCCAGATCGCCTTGTCCGACAACGACCACCCGCATTCGCGCCGATCGGCGGGCGGCCTCGAGCAGGGTAAACACGCCTTTTTGCCGAATGAGGCGCCCGACGAAGGCGATGTAGCCGCGGTGGACGGTCGTTGGCGTGTACTCGTCTGCGAAGAACGGGTTGACGTTGACGACCATCTTGTCGCGCGGCAGGCCGCCCTCCGCGAGCTTGTCGGCCATGAAATGGTCGGGCACCAGAAACAGATCGATATCCCGCGCGAACGTGCCGCGCAGACGGTGCGAACCGACGATCGACGCATACCACGCGCTTTGCAATCGGCTCTCCCGGTAGCAGCGCCGCACGACGCAGTGAACGACATTTCCGTGCAGACAGCGTTCGCAGATCTCGCCATGCGAATACAACTCGGCTGCCGGGCAGACGAATCGGTAGTTGTACGTGGCCTGAATGATCGGGACGCCGAGACGGTGGAGCGCGACGTACACGGAGGGTGTCAGAAGGGGAAGCACATTCTGAACGATCGCGACATCCGGCATCTCGTCGGCGACCAGCTTTGCCAGATCTCGTGTCGTTCGTCTCGAGTACAGTGCCGAGCCGACCATTTGAATCTTGCGAGCGGCCGACATCGAGCCGATGACCGCATTGTCACGGATGTACGTCACGACCGGATGACCGCGCTCCCGAAGCCCGCGCTCCAGATTTGCGAAGACCAGGCCTTCCCCTCCTGGTTGCGCGTAATGGTTATGGCAGAGCAGCACCTTGGCGGGCATCACGAGGGGGCTCTCTCCCAGGAGCTCTGCATGACGTTGAAGCGTTGAACGGCCAGATTCTGTTCGTTGACGAGGTCGGGCACGACGCGATCGATACAAGTGAAGAGATCGCGGGTCTCGCGCTCAGACGATAACGTCCGGAATCCCAATTGCTCGTAGTCCACCATGAACGAACGACGGCCGGTCAGGTTGACAGCCATTCCGAGCTTGCCGTCCGCCCAGGCATCGACGAGGACCTGCGAGTATTCCGATAGATAGAAATCCCCACGAGCGAGATCCTCAGAGAGTGTCGCGTGCGAGACGTGGAGGTTCGGCACGCCAGCTTGTGCCACCACGTTCCGGAGACGTTGCATCGATTCCGGGCCTTCGTGTCCGCTGGTCGCCATCGTCGGATGCAATCGGATCACGAATTCCTTGTCGGACCTGAGCGCCGCCAGGTCGATGAACGCGCGGACGAGCGCATCCGTGTCGGAACGGTTCACAAGGGCAGTCCAGTCACCAGCGTGATTCAGCACAAGCATCACGCGCTGAACAGCCGTGGAGCGGCACTGCTGAAACATGACCGGTTTCTGAAACCACAGGCTACGCTGGGCAGCCCGCCCGTGACGAATGAACCACTGAGCCGCCGCGTGGTTGGCCGACACGAATCGTCCCGCGCCGAACGACGGCAGATAGGTTTCGGGGTAGTTCGACGGGTGGTGGCCATCGACGATGATGAACAGTTCGCGTCCAAGACGTTCGGCCACCGCGCTCATGCTCCGGTCGTACTCATGCACGGTCGTGCAGAGTAGAAATTCCGCGCGCATCTTCTCGGATGGCAGGACGGAGCGGACCCATCGATCGCAGAGGTACGCACCAAGAGCTGGCGACACGAGCGATACGAGCCGGGGCAATCTTCTCGATTCCGACACCACGAACGACTCCAGGCGCAGCCGCTTGATCGCGCCGAGCACAACAGCCGGTGGGCGGTGCCGGGAACCACTATCCGGCGACATAGAGAGGATGTGCATCTCTCCGCCACGCGCGTAGCGTGCCCGGCCAACCAGCGCTACGAATGAACGCCCTAAATCAGAACCTTCGACCGCATTTCCACCGTCGACACTCCACACTGCTGCGTCGATCCCGAGGCCGTCTGCGTGGATTGTGTATTGAGGCCGGAATTGTGCCAGTACTTTCGCTCTGACGAGCTCGTTCTTCGCGCGAACACTCGAGCGCATGAAATAGTCCGCGTACCCGCGAACGCCCTGCTGCCGTAATCGTTGATGACCGTCCTCGCTCGCAACCTCGTCGCATCGAGCCATTTCGCCGTCCGTCAGAAAATCGGCGAAGGCATGGGTTGTGACGTGAGGCGCCGACCGTTCCAAGCGCGCCTGCTCGGACGGAAAGAGGCGCTGAGTGGTCAAAACAAGCACGGAGTGACAGCGGTGACGCTCGATCAGTTTCTCGATGTGGTGGACCGTGTCTTGATTGACGACGAAAAGCGCGTCGACCCGGTCGGGTGTTGTCAATCCCCGACTCCCTCGTGGGCCCAGCGCTCGAGATAGGCGACCCGCGCGCGCAACTTGGTCGCGTAGGGTTCGTTCGTTGCCTTGAGCTCGTCGAGCGGCCTCAATCGGCCGAGCCGTGAAAGTTCGAGCAGTCGAAGGCATTCATCGCCTTCGAAGCCGCGCTCCGATCGGAGCAGCGTGTATTCGGTCTCCGACGCCGATCCCGGCCCGCTTCTCAGCGTTACGACCGGCGATCGCTTTTCGACGGCGGACAGCACGTCCGAATTGATGGCCTGAAGCCACAGGGTGAGTTCGGTCGGCGTCAGTTCCTGAACGACGTCTTCGAACCGCTGAAGGCGCCCGAGATAGCCGAGCATGCGGAATTCCCTCATCCAGGCGAGGAAGGAATGGACCGGGTACGACCGCAGGTGGCCCGCATCGAGGCCGTCGTTCGGACGGTAGGTGAACGCGATGTCGTCAAGGAGGCGGCGCTCGATGCCGGCCTCACCGGCAAGCCAGCACGCTTCCCGCTCGAGCCCGTCAGGCAGCAGGAATGAGCTCTCGCCGTCACGCCACGAGATGACGATGCTTCCATCATGCGACGCCAGGGCTGCGTTCCATCCACTGGCGTCGAAATTGTGCAAAGCGTCCAGGTAATGTTGCGTCAGGTCGCCGGCCACCGGGACGCACTGCAAGCGGGTCTGGCCGAGGCCCCGGACCCAATATGGTTCCGCGGGGATTCGCAGGCGCAATGCCTCGCTCAATCGATCTGCATTCACGAACACACTCTCGACGCCGTTCTGAGCGAGCAACCCAATGTGCTCGTTGGAGAGCATGAATTCGGGAGGCAGGTAGGCGTGCGATGAGCGCGAAAAATGCCGACGGACGGCGCGGGCGCCAAGACGAAGGTTCACGCCAAAGGCATGCGGACTCCGGAGCAGTGCGATGTCGTGCGAGAACGGCCGAAGCACTCCTTCGAAGGTGGCTGGGTTCGTTCTGATCAGCTCGAGTGCTTCCGGATTGCACGTTGACAGGTCGGCCAACGTGGCACCAGTCATTCCAAGCACAACCGGTTTGCCGAGGTCCACGTACAAGCGCAGCCATCGGCACACTTCGGAGTCGGGACCGCCGGCCATCGCGCGCAACCAGCGCTCGGTATCGAGGCACGACGCATCGGAGTTGAAGTTGACGACGTCGACCAGGACGGTCATTGCGCTATGCGGGCCTGTTCGAAATCGGCGGAGATGTCGATGAACTCCGAGAACTTGGCCGGATCCACCGGGATTCCTCGCACCCTGCGGATCGCAGCCATCTGTTTCTCGGGATCGCCGGAGACCATGGGATCGGCATCGGCGCCTGGAAGCTCGTGGCAGCGCACGAATGCGATCGGCCATTTCCTGTAGCCGCCGCCGGAAGACATCGAGAGGGATGAACTTCCCGATGTCGATCGCCATGAAGAAATGACTCAGGTCGCGGCGCACGTCGAGCGGCGTCGTGTACATGCCCGGAATATCCTTGCTGAACGCTCCGCCGGTGAGCAGCGCGCACAGGATATCGACCATCATGCCCAGGCCGAAGCCTTTGTACCCGGCTGCGGGAGCGAGGCTGTAGGCGGCATTCGGATCTGTCACGGGGTTGCCGTGTTCGTCGTATGCCCAGTCCGCGGGAATCGATCGCCCGACACGCCGTGCCTCGTTGACCTTGTTCCAGTTGGCCAACGACGTCGTCATGTCGAGACTGAAGGGGTCTTCGTCGGCCATCGGCGCGCAGCAGCAGACGGGATTGGTCCCGAAAAAGTGCTCGAGGCTGTTATGCGCGCGGACGAGCGCATCCGCGTTGGTGAACGCGAACCCAATGCACCCGCGGTCCGCTGCGCGGAGCCCGAAATAGGCGGCGGCCCCGAAGTGGCTGGTGTGTCGAACGGCGACCGCAGCGATGCCCGTGTCGGCTGCTCTGGACACGGCCGTGTCGATGGCGACCGCACCGACGTGATGACCGAAGCCGTAGTCGCCGTCCAGAACCGTCGTGCCGGCGGCCGTGTTGTCGATTTTGATACTCGGATGACGGTTGATCCGGCCAGCATCCACTGCACGGCAGTAGTGGGGAAACAGATTGATCCCGTGTGAGTCGACTCCGCGGAGGGACGTCTGCACGAGGGAAGCGACGACGTGATCGATGGCCGCCTGATCGACGTCACGAGCTGAGAGCGCGTGCCGCATCAACGGCGCCAGCCTCACGCTGTCAACGTGGATCATCGACCGCCCTCCACGCCAGCGGCGCCTCCAGGGCTCGATTGACGGCGTCCACGACGGCCGTCGATACGAGCGCCTGTCGGAACGTGGGGCGCCGCTGCTCCAACCCCTCGATGGTCTCCGCACCGGTCCTCACGCTCCGCACGTCGTCCAGGAACTGCGTGATGCTTTCATGCGCGTACCCCTGAAAGCGCTCAGGACCGTCCATGGTCAGGAGGAACGTTGAAAAATATGGGTTGACGTGCACGATGGCGTCCTCGTCCGTCACGAGAGTGATGCCGCGGTCCTTCTGGTCCAGCTCCAGGCGGCCCTTGGTACCGACAATCGTCAACCGCTGATCCGACATGGCGCTCGACGATTCAGGATCGATCCAGTTCGTGTCGAAATAGGTCAGAAACGCCGCCGCGTCGCCGCTGGCAGGTGCCCATTCGAGCATGACGTGAACCGAATCGAACGTGTCGATGCCCTGCGACTCAAGCATGCCGCGCGTACCGGTACGCGGTTAGACGGACCGGAAGGAACCCGGTGAGGAAGTACACCAGGTCGACGTAATGCACCCCGAGATACTGGAAGATGTTCGTTCGGTGCGCCCAGTCCCGGAATGCCACGGTTGGTATTGTCAGGCGCTGGCTGTAGGCCACGCTGATGTAGCGGATGTCGCCGAGGCCGCTCCTGGCGATCAGTTTCTTCGCGTAGACGTTGCTCTCGTCGAATCGCTTGTGAAACTCGACCGCGCCGTAGACGCGGTGCTCGCGCTGCAACAGCAGAAGATCGCGCGCTTCAGCCATGGTGGGCACAAATGGCTTGACCACCAGACTGGGCACCTGTGCTTTGATCAACGCCCGGAGCGCGGCGGCATGGAGATCGTCTGGCACCGCGACGATCGCCGCGTCGAACGACCGCGTCGCACACAGCGCGCTCAACTCGCTCTCGAGATCGAGGCCGGCCAACTGATGGAAGGCAGCCTCGAGCCGCCCGTCCACCCGGGCGTTGATCCGAGCCACGGTTGCCTCGACGAGCGAGGCATTGTCCGCGCTTCGGGCAGCAACGACCACGGGCCCGATGGACGACTCCTTGTCGCGCTGCGCCAGGGACGCGAGGACCGTCGGGTTATCGAACCCGCCGCGTCCCGTCACGAACATGCCTGCGCCGACCACCAGCACGCTCATCGAAATCGCTCCGCCCGGATCCGCGCGATCTCGAGATCGTGAGGCGAATCGATGTCGGATACGTCGTCGGCGTTCATGTGAAACGGCAGAATGTAGTCGCCGGTCATCGACTGCTTGTCGAAGATCGTGGCCGGACGCGTGACATCGAGAACTGCATTGTAGAAGTGCATTGGCGGCCAGTCCTGCCGGCGGAGAAGGTACGGCTCGGGATGTTCATGAACCATGACCGGTACGAGGTAGCCGTCCGATCCGACCCGAAACACGCGATACGGATGGCTGACCGGAGGTGAGACGGACCGAACCGAATCAGCCTGCGGGTTAGCCAGCAACGACTGCACCGCGTCGTCGATCCACTCTCGCCGCCGTAGGGGTGCCGTGGGCCGCAGGTGGACGACCAGATCCGGACGGTAGTGCTCTGAGTCTTGCAGGAACGTGAGCGCATGGACGAAGACAGGCCAGTCGAGCACGTGGTCTTCGGCGAGATCCGAGGGTCTCAGAAATGGCGCCTCCGCTCCGAACGCCAGCGCGACGGCCCGAATCTCCTCGTCGTCGGTGGACACCAGCGTCCTGGTCACCGTTGTGGCCGCCTGCGCATGGGCGATCGAATGCGCGACGAGCGGCTTGCCGCAGAAGTCGACGAGATTCTTTCGCGGAATACGTTTCGATCCGCCGCGCGCCGGGATGATCGCCAGAATGTTCATCAGGTCCCTAATGGTTATCGGAACTCACGCCGGAGGCTTCAGCCGATGCACGGGCACCAGTGCCCGACATTTCATCCAAAAGGAGACTCGGGTGCTGTGTACCAGGGCATCGAAGCCGATGACCACAGCGATCTGGGCCACAAGAGTCGCCAACGCCGCGCCGAGAATTCCGTATCTTGGGATCAGGAAGAGATTGAACGTGACGTTGACGAAGACTCCAACCAGCGACCGCAGGAAGTAGCCGCGTGTGTACCCTTCGAGGATGAACCACCTGCCGCTCGCGACGCCAAGGAAGACGAGTATGCCCGTCCAGAGCTGGATGCTGAGCACGATGCCTGTGACTCGGTACGGCTGGCCGTAGAGCGTCGCCATCAGCGTATCGGAGAGGAACGTGACCGGCAAGGCCGCTGCAACGGCCAGCCACACCATCAGGTCGTACAAGCTTTGCAAGCGGCGATGGTACTCACTGGTCGACGTGTCCTTGGCGCCCACGACTGCCGGAAAGAGAGAATTGACGACGACCGTCGGCACGATATACCACGCGTCGCTGAGCCTGGCCGCGGCCGCATACAGGCCGGTTGCCTCGTCGCCGAGAAATGCCCGAACCATCACACGGTCGATGTTTGCATAGATGGAGACGAGCGCCAGCGAGAACATCAACGGCCACCCCTCCGCCAGCAGGCCGCGCGCGAGCGCGGCGTCGAAGGTCCACCTGGTGTCATGCGTGCGGAGGCTGCGATAGCCGATCCACAAGCCCACGGCGAACACGCACGCCTCGATCAGCCAGATGCCGGCGAAATACTCGAGCGGGACGCCGACCCCGATCGCGACGATGGCGAACAGCGCGGCGGCGGCGTTCGCCGTCACATTCGCGACGGCGGCAACCCTGGCCAGCACGCGGGCTTGAAAATACAGCTCGAGAATGCCGAACACCTGAGGGACGTATGCAAAGCCGAGAATGAACAACATCGACCGCAGCGGTCCGTCGTACCCCGTCACCGCCGTTGACAATCCAAGAAACGCAAACAGCAGGCACACGGCAGCCGTTCGCAGCGCGAAGGCAGTCCCGAGCAGAACGCCGGAATCATTCGGCCGCCGCACAAGTTCCCGGCTCAGAACGACATCGAGTCCGAGGGTCGTCACCAGCGCGAAGAGGCCGACGACGCTCAGCGCATACTGCAACAGGCCAAAGTCGGCGGCGCCGAGATGTCGCGCGAGCAGAATGGAAACGGTCAGCGTCAGCGCGAAGTTGACGGCCTTCTCCAACATCATCCATGACGTGTTGGCAAAGTACTTCCGGACTCCGGCGGGATGAAACGTACTCAGACCACCAGGCATCCCGCTCCCGGCTGCCAGAAATCCCGATCGACGAAACTGTTTACCGTGAAGTCGGTCATGTTCGAGGTGTACACTGCCGACGAAAAGATCGTGCCGCTGCAACGCCATCGCCCTACCCCGCGCACATGAGCCAGCGGAGCGGTTTCGACACGCGGGGCACCACCGACAATCGTGCGTACAGACTACACTGCGCATCCGATCACAGAGCGCGCGGAACATGCCGTCATCGTGGACTGGGTAACCGAAGGCAGCCGAGTCCTCGATCTTGGATGCGGCAACGGCACGCTGCTCGCGCGCCTCGAGGCGGAGCGGCGGGCTCGTGGCGTGGGTATCGAGATCACCGAGTCGGGCGTGGCCCACAGCCTGGCCAAAGGACTCGACGTCCGCCAGGGCGCCATCGACGTGCCACTGGATTTTCCGGACGACACCTTCGACATCGCTGTGTGCAACGTGACGGTTCAAATGGTGATGTATCCCGAGGTTCTGCTTCGCGAAATGCGTCGCCTGGCGCCATTGTCGATCGTCTCCTTCGCGAATTTCGCGTTCATCAGGAACCGACTCGATTTTCTGTTCAACGGCAGAATGCCTCGGCCGATGCTCTTCGGGTACAAATGGTACGATACCGGGCACATCCATCAGTTGAGCCTGCTGGATTTTCTGGATTTGTGCGAGGAGCTCAGGTTGCGCGTGGCAGACGCGCATTTCAGACGCCACCGGAATCCGGCGGTGGACTGGGCCTATCGGCGCTTCCCAAACGTCTTTACATCGATCCCGATCCTGAAGCTTGTCAGAATCTGACGTGGAAACGAGTCTCCGCGCCCCGTCGTCCGTCAAGGCACTTCTTCGCAATACCTTCCTGAACCCATTGCATATTGCTCGACGCAGTCTGTGGCGTGCGTTGAGCAGCGCCGGCTCACACGTTGTGGGTTTGACGCTCGACTTGGGCTGCGGCAGCAAACGATACGAGGGGTTGTTCCCGGGCATCACACGTCAGATCTTTCTTGATTTGCCATCCAACTCAGCATCCGAGTCGCTGGTATCCGTGTGGGGCGATGGACAACTCCTGCCGTTTCGGTCGAACGTCTTCGACACCGTGCTCTGCACTCAGGTGATCGAGCACGTGCCAGTGCCGGAAGACGTGTTCGCGCAGGCGTATCGCGTATTGAAGTCGGGAGGTTTCCTCGTGCTCACAACCCCACAGACATGGGGGTTGCACGAGGTCCCGCACGACTACTATCGGTACACGGAATACGGGCTTCGATACCTCGCCGAGCGCGCAGGATTCGACGTCGTGCGAATCGAGCCTACGTGCGGGATATGGGCGACTGTCGGCCAACGCCTGAGCAGCTTCTTTTTCTTCGAGTTCGGCGCGCCGCGCAATCTGATCGTGCAGGGTGTGATGGCATTCTTCTGTGCGGGCGCTCAGATCGTGTTCGTTGGTCTCGATGCTCTGTTCAGGCATCGAGGTGATCCCCTTGATCACCTGCTTGTCGCGCGCAAGGGTGACGTCTCAAGCAATCCGACCTGAGCCGCGCGTAACTCGACGAGAGGCACCTCCGTACCTGTCACCGGGATCGCCTCGAGCCGCGCCACAATTCGGTTCGAGAGCTCCGGCGTAAGTCCCTCGTTCAACAGAAAGACCCTTCGACCTTTCTCCAACAACGCGCGTATCAAAACCGGTGCATCGGCGCCGTTGTCCGCCCAGGGATCGATGACGACGATGTCCCGCGTCAGCAGGAGCGGAGCCACTGCGTCTGTGCGCCCCCAGTAGGCGACCAACGCCGATCCGTTGGGAAGGAGACGGGCAAGCGTATGCGTTCGCGTCAGGTTCGCGCTGCGCATGAATTGCGACATCCCAACGTCGGCGGTCAGGTGGCTGGCCAGTCCCCAGCCGAGGCAGGCGCCCGCCATTCCCACCAGGAGCGTCCGCTGCCCCCGGCCGAATGAGTCCAGCAGCCACAGGCCGGCGAGCCCGGCGGCGAGAACGAGTGGCAGTTTCATGAGCGCAAGCTGCCGCGCCAACCAGAGCGGATTGTCCGGCCCGCCAAGCATCGGCGTGGCGACCAGGATTACGCCGACCAGCGCAGCGCCCAGCGCTGCGCCGACTGCCGAGGGTAACCACGCGGGACGACAACCGCCCGTCCATGGCCCAGGCGAACGCGATGGCGGCCAGAGGAAGCAGCTCGAGAAAATAGCGCGCGTTGAAGGACAGACCGTCATGGCGGTCAACTCCCGACACGGACAGGGTGCCGATGATCGCGACCCCCATCAACGACAGCAAACGGAGCTGTTGACGCCGTCCTCTGGGCATGCGATCTCCCGGCACCCACGCGGCCGCCACAACCAGGAATGCCAGGATGACCCACGGCGCGGACTGAAGTATTGCTTTCTTCGCGATTGCGCCGTGAATCAAATGGGCGCCGGTCATCGAGTCGTAGCGGAGCCAGGCACTGGCAAAACGGTCGGTAAGCGGCGGCCGCATCGTGTAGTCGACCACTTGCCCCCAGAACATGACGAATGGATCGATCAGCGCGGTCTTGACATCCGAAATATTGACGCTCAGAGTACCGGGTCCTTTACTGATCGGGTTCCACGAACCGAAACGAGCGAGATTGAAGAAAGTACTCACCGACAGCGGTACGGCAGCCGCCGCGATATACGTCCTGCAAGCCGCCCAACGTCGCGACGGCGTCAGCAAGGCGATGGCTGCGGCGCCCGCTGCGAGGACGACCGCGTTCTGGTATCGCACTCCTGTTGCCGCTGCCAGCAGGAGACCTGCGCGCCGCCGCCGGGATCGTGCGGTTCGCGCCCTCGTTGACGACGGCTCCCGCAGCCATGATGCCTGCGGTGCACAACGCGAAGCTGAGCGCCTGCGGCCAGAGACCAAGGGCGTACTCGAGCGCATACCCGCCGAACGCAAACGCTGAAGCTGCCAACCACGGTGTCGACTCTTGCTGTGCGAACCGGCGCGTATAGTCGAAGACCATGCCGATCGGTCACGAGGTAGGCGAGGGTATTGAGTGCAACCAATCCGCGCCAGCCGAGAACGGAAAACGGCAGTGCCAACACGGCGTACAGTGGCGGTGCGGTCGAGCCGACGGGCGTTGATTGCCACCGCGCGAGCGTAGGACGTCGGGTCGAAGAACAACAGCTCGCGGCTCGGCGGCAAGCCGTCAGTGTTTGCAAGGGTGACGCGGCCCTGGCGAAGTGCCAGCGACGTTGACCAGATAGTTGCTGTCGTCCACGGTGAACACGCTCGGAACGACTGTGATCGACAGGACGACGCCGAGCACGAGCAAGCCGACGAGCAGTGGTGCCTGTCCCGCTCGGCGCGCGGCGGCTTCTTCCGATCGGTCTCGGAATTCCTCACCTCGGGGGGCATTGAGTACCGGTCGGCAGTGTACTCTGTTGCCCTCAATGCGCGGGTTCCGGTCCGTGGGCCTGGTCGTCGCCCTTTTCGCACTCTGCGCCGCCGCGTTCCTGCTCGACGCGCTGCTCCTGCGAAAGATGCTGGAGCTGCAGATGAACGACTTCGGGAAGTTCTATTACTCGGCACGCGCGTTTCTCGAGGGGCGCGACATGTACGCGCCCAGTCCGGCCACCAACATCGGTGTCGGCAGCGCCGCGGATCTGCAGTTCCTCAACATGAACCCGCCGCACTTCCACCTGGTGGTGCTGCCGTTTGCCCTCCTGCCGGCCGATCTCGCCGCGATCCTCTGGATGGTCGTGAGCCTCGTAGCGCTGATGATGTCGGTCGTGCTGATCGGTCGAGAGCTCGGGGTCAGCTGGACGCCGATCACGATCCTCGGCGTCGCGTGCAGCGTGCTCGCATTCTCCGGCACCCAGGCGTTCTTCCTGACCGGCCAGATTTCGATGCTTCTGATGCTGGCGATGACCGTCAGCTGGATCGCCGCGCGGCGAGGGCGCTGGACGGCCGCAGGCGTGTGGCTTGGCCTCTGCCTGAGCGTGAAACCGTTCGTCGCGATCTTCCTGCCCTACCTCATTGTGACGCGTCGATATCGGGCCGCCGTGATCTCGCTCGCTACGGCCGCCGGCGCATACACGATCGGCCTCGTCGTGTTCGGGCTGCCGAATGCCCAGTCGTGGTCACGCGCCCTCGCGCAGTCTTCGGACTGGGCGTGGGCCGAAATGAACGCGTCGATTCTCGGTTTCTTCCGGCGCGCCTTCGACGTCCAGCCGATCGCGCCCCCGGTTGTCCTCGCGCCTGGTCTTGTGAAGTTCTGGATTGCGGCGGCGGGGCTGGTCGGCCTGGCCACGCTGGTCGCGACCGCCAACGACCGGAGCGACCGCGCCGTGGATCGGGCGTTCGCGCTGCTCCTCGTCGCCGCGGTCCTGATCTCCCCGCTGGGATGGATCTACTACATGCCCGTTGCGGCGGGTCCGATTGTGGCCATCGTGTTCGCGGAAGAGCGGCGAGGACCGTGGACGTGGTGGTCCGTGCTGCTCGGAGTGATCGCGATTGTCGGATTCTTCTGGCCCCATCCGCTGCTCGGCGCTCTACAGCCGAACCGGTGGGCAACGCTGGTGTTCACGTCCATGTACTTTTGGGCGTCGCTGGCGGCGTGGACGTGGCTGATGACGGATCATCATCGTTTCCAGGGGTTGACCGCCCGCACGGGCAGATCGGCGAAATGATCGACGTTCCGTGTGGCTAGTGCGGCGCCATGCGCGAGGACGATTCCGGCAATCAGCGTGTCCCGCAGGTCAACAGTCCGGCCGCGTCTCTGCCGCGACGCCATCAAATCGGCGGCGTGCTGGGCCGCCGCCAGATCGAACTGGGCAATCCGGTTCTCGATTTTTTCCGCGATCACCATGTCGAACGCCTGCATCAGGAGCGTGCGCCGCTTGCCTCCCGGTAGAATCTGCAGCCCGAATCGGACCTCGAGCACGGTAATGGCGGTTGTCCAGATCGAGCTGCGCGGCTGATCGTCGAGCCAGTCGACGACGTCCCGATCCGGCGTCTGACGCATGAGCGCCGAGAGGACGTTCGTATCGAGTACGATCACCGGTGGAATGACGGCGGCCGGATGGTGGAGCCGCGCAGCTCGCGAATCTCGTCCTCGAGGCCGACAACTGCGAACAGCGCGGCGATCTCGGTGCCGAGCCGCCGCGCAGGCAGGTCCTCTTCCCGCGCCGCATGACGAAGGATCTCCCTCGCCTCTTCTTCCATGCTGCGTCCGTGTCGCCGCGCGCGCCGCTGAAGCCTGGCCTTGACCGCGGCCTCGAGGTTCCTCACCACAAGTTGCGCCATCTCAGGATGATATCACGATATCATGAAGCAGCAGGAACCGCCATTCGAGGCCGCTCCGCGGCATCCACCGCGGCCGTCACGCTACCCCGCCGCGTGAAAATCGAACGCCGCCCCGACAGCACTGAGCGCTGACGCCGACGGCGGCGCGCGATGGCGCGGCCCAGTAGTCCTGCTGCGCTGTCATCGGCCGGACTGCGGACGGATCATCTGCTTTGCGACCTCCCAGCGGCATTGCCATCTGGCATGAGTTATAATGCCATATGGCAGAGCGATGACGCGGCCCGGTTTCGTGCTCGAAGTTCTCGGCGGCTCCCACGTATCTCCGGACGCCGCGCCCTCCGACTTCGCGACGCTCCGCAAGCGGATCAAAGCCGGGCTGCCTTTTCGCGCCGTCGAAGAACTCCAGCGGCGGCTGCATCTGACGCTCCCGGAAACGGCGGCCATCCTCCATACGCCGCCGCGCACGCTCGCCCGACGAAAGCGCGAGCGTCGCCTGCATGCGGCCGAATCCGACCGGCTCGTCCGATTCGCCCGCGTTGCCGCTCACGCCGTCGCCGTGTTCGGCGACGAGGCCAAGGCCGCCGCCTGGCTCCGTCGCCCAAACCGCGCCCTCAACGGCGACATCCCGCTCCATATCCTCGATACCGAGCTCGGCATGACGCTCGTCGACGACATCCTCAGCCGCATCGAATACGGGATCGTCGGCTAGTGCGCGTCTGGCGCGTCGCCGTCGCGCGCGCCGCCGGATTCGACGGCGAAGGCACCCGCCGCGCCGGCAGCCGCTGGGTGCCCAAAGGCCTCGCCGCCATGTACACCTCCGCTACGCTCTCCCTCGCGGCGTTGGAGCTCTTCGTTCATACTGATCCCGACCTCGTTCCCGCGCATCTTGTCGCCATTCCCGCGGACGTGCCGGACAACCTCCCGATCATCGAGGTCCAGATTGCCGATCTTCCAGCCCATTGGCGCGCGTCGCCGCCTCCGGAGGCGCTACAGGATGTCGGCCGGGCGTGGCACGCCGCGGGCCGCACCGCGATCGTGAGCGTGCCCTCCGCGATCGTCCCGCTCGAGCGGAATTACATTCTCAATCCCGCGCATGGCGACTTCAGTCGCATCCGCATCGGCCGTCCAATCCAGTTCAGCTTCGATCCTCGAATGTGGAAGTAGCTATAGCTAGCTACTTTCTGGTGAAGAAATGACCGCTGGCGCACTGGAATGGCTGCGATCAAGCGGCCGGTTCGCTGACCAGTCGTTTCATGGCTCTCGTTTCTCTATGCGGCGGCCCGCGCTCTTGTAAAGGTCGCGATGTTCATCAGATTGTCAGCGATCACGCCGAGGCCGACCCATCGGTGCATTCCGTCCACGCCATGGTAACGACAGCGCCGCAGCCCATGTCGGCGTTTGAGCACACTGATGCGGCCTTCGCATCCGACGCGCCAGCGTTGCCCGCGGCGGAACCAGCGTTGATGTTCATGGGCGCGCCGGGTCGGCGACTTGGGACCGCTCCGCGGCAAGACCACGCGTCGCACACCACGATCAATCGCCGCCTGTTCGTTCCGGGCCGAGCTGAAGCCCCGGTCGCCGGCGGCCAGGTCCGGCGCGCGCCGGAAGATCGCCTGATGCCGATCCAACGCCGGGGTCCACAACGTGACGTCGGCCGGGCGCCCCGTATGAATCTCGAAGGCGGTCACGATCTGATGTTCCGCTTCTTGGATGGTCACCAAGTTCCCGAACTCATTCGGTTTCGCGATCTTGCCTTTGCGAATCGTCGTGGTATGCGGTTCGAAGAGGCTCAGCACTTTTTCGGGGACGTGCGTGTCACCGCCGAGTACGCGCGCGCGGGTTTGCGCGACGACCCGCTGGACCACCGGCCGCATCGCCGACAGCCCCTCCTGGGCGCGCTGCAGTATCGGTCGGAGGTGCGGACTGGCCGTGCGGCCCCGTTGCCCCAGCCGCCGTACCATCGTGGCCGTATCACGCAGCACGGCGCGCGTGGTGGCCATCAGTTTTCGATAACTCTTGACCATGGCGTCTCGGGTCTTTGGCGATCGCGCTTCATACCCAATGATCAGCACGCGCCGGGTCACACTCCGCAGCCGATTGCGAATGCGGCCGGCGTGATCGCCCAACGCCCGGCTTGCGCGTTGCATCGTCCGCGTCAGCACGCGCACCCCGTCGCGCAAGAGCGTGCTGTCGGTCGGGTAGTGCACATTCGTCTCTACGACCGTGGTGTCGATGCGAAATCGACGCCCGTGCGTGACCCCGGCACGCTTCGCGACCTCCACGACTTGCCGATGCAACTGCTCAATGACCTCTGGCCCGAGCGCCCGCGCGATCTTCAAGATCGTCTTCGCATCCGGCACGTCGCCCGCATCAATGCGCGTGAACATCCGATACACCAAGTTGGCGCGCACCTCGCGCTCGAGGTCGTCGTAGCTCCAGTCGAACAGATGCTTCAGGATCAGCATCCGCATCACGACCTCAGCGGGCGTCCCCAGACGGCCACGTCGCCGGCTCTGCGGCCAGCGCGCCTCGAGCGCGTGCGTGACGACGTCAATCACGTCATCGTCCTCGAGCACCGTGTCGATCTTCCGCAACCAGTCGGGCCACAATTTGTGTCCATCAGGCAAGAGGACTTCGAACAGACTCCGCTCCCGCTGTCGGCGCTGCACCATGCCCGCTCCTTTGTGGCTGCGTCACGCGCGGGCAGTGTGGTACGTCAGATCGATCGTCGCAATGGAATCGAACGTTTGGTCACCGCCGGCCGCCGGCCTTCAGTACCGGTCAGCGACTTAGGCGGTCATTTCTTCACTGAGAAGTAGCTAGCCTCTTCGGACCGTTCTGGTTATTTCGCCTCGAACACCACGGCCGGGCCGTCGCGATCCTCGTAGGCCATAGCGTGGCCGCACGTGATTTTCGACTTGGCGGAGCCGTATACTTGGCCAGGATATGGCGGGAACAACCATTCTCGAACAGGCTGCGGCAGGTCGAGCGTCCATCGTGCCCTGGACGGTCGAGCAGTATCACAGAGCGATCGCGGCGGCTCTTCTGCCCGAAGATGCCTCGGTCGAGCTGATCGATGGGTTCATCGTCCACAAGGATCGGGCCAGCGCTGGAGAGAACCCGATGACGATCGGCGATCGACACCGCGTGGCAGTCCTTCGTCTCGCGCAGCTCGCCCCGTCGTTTGAGCCGCTGAACTGCTTCCTGCAGACGCAGCAGCCGATCTCGTTGCCCCCGCTCAACGAGCCCGAACCGGACGCCGCGGTCGTTCGGGGTGACATCGACGATTACCTCGATCATCCACCAATGGCGACCGATGTGTCGTGCGTGATCGAGGTCGCGGACAGTTCGCTGCCGCTCGACATGGGTCCGAAGCTGGCGGCGTATGCCGGCGCCGGGATCGCTCAATACGTTGTCGTCGATCTCGTGAACAACCGGGTGCTGAGTCATGAACTGCCCTCCGGCACCTCCTACGCGCGCGTCACCTCGTCCGTCCGAGGCGACACGGTGCAGCTATCAGCTGGACGTGGCCAACAGGTGTCAATGGCTGTCGACCGCTTGCTCTCCTGATTCGCGCGGCAAACGGGCGGTGGCGTCGAGTTGACGGTCGCGTGCAGTGGGCGCGGCCACCGCCGCCAGCCAGCCCGGGATTCGAGTCTGACGTCGCGGCCCTTCGACTCCGCTCACGGCGGGCCGGAGGATCGTGACCGATCGTCATCGTTGCCAGGGGTTGACCACCCGCACGGACAGATCGGCGAAATGATCGACGTTCCGTGTCGCCAGTGCGGCGCCATGCGCGAGGACGATTCCGGCAATATCACGATATCGCACGCAGGTCGCTGCGGGAGCAGTGCGCCCGCGCTTCACAGTCCGTGTGAAAGTCACGGCGAGCACCGAGGGCGGCGAGGCGCCCCGCGGACAAGGCGCGACGACTGAGAATCTCGGGCCATATTTTGAAGAAGGAGCAACGCCGTCCGCGGGGATGCATCGCCGGCCGAATGCCGTCGTGACTTTCACCACGGACTGTCAAGGTCGGACTGAGAATCCGAGTGCCACTCAATCCTCGTCGCGGACAGCCGACACCGCCGCGACTGCCACGTCGAGCGGCACGCGCGGACCACGCGTCCTCCAAAAGGAAGCCGGAAGTTTGCCCGTCCCTCTTCGCATCAGGCCCGCTGCGACGAGCGCCGCGTCATCGTCATCTTCATCAATCGTGAACGGGACAATCTTCGCGATCGGCCGCTGGCGATCGCGCACGACGATCTCGTCGCCCGCGCGCACCTCCCGCAGGTACTGCGTCAGGCGGTTTCGAAGGTCCGCGTGATGTTCGTGGCCGTCTGGCCGGCCGGCCCCCCCGTGGTCATCTGGCTTCGAACACGATGGCCGGCCCCTCGGGATCCTCGTAGATCAGCCTGAAGCGGTCGTCGAGCCGCAACAGCGACGCGAGCGGCAGATCGCGAGGGCCGACGACAATCTTTGCCGCGGCCAGTTCAGGATCCGCGTGCCACGCTGGTTTGCCCTGCCACGTATCCACATGCGACAGGACGCGCGGCTCTCCGTGGACGATGGTTCGACCATCCATCTGCACCGGCAAGTGGGGAAGCCGCCACATCAGATAGCCGCCCCAGTCGAAGTAGTTGTAGAGCGGCCCCGTGCGCGCGTGCTGTTCGATGAACGCCGCGGCGTTCACCGGGTACGTGCGCGCAACGTTCGCCGCCAGCTTTTCTTCCGACAGCAGAGCAGGGGCAGCGAACGCAAGCAGGACGGCCATCGCCGAGGCAGCGCTCGCCGCCAGCCAACCTGGGAGCCGTGCCTGAGGTCGCGGCCCTTCGACTCCGCTCAGGGCGGGTCGAATGATCGTGTCCCACGGTGCGGACGCGATCGCGCATGCCGCCGCTGTCACCGTGAGCCATGTGTCGCGTCGAGACTTGAAGCCAAGGTAGGCGCCGAATACGAACAGCAACAGCAGGAATACGCGATGCGGCGAAGGTCCGCCTGCCGCCTCCGCCGCTTCGCGGCTTCGGCGCGCCAAGGAAGGCGGACCCCACGTACGTTCTCCAGACGACTCGCGCGATGGCGGACGCCACGCGGATCGGAACTGCCAACCGAGCGATCCCGCAGCAGTCAGCGTCATCGCGAGCACGATCCAATCGGTGCTGTGGCGAAAGTCCGGAGCCTGCAGCTCGCCGATGCGCGTCCACAATTGCGTCTGCGCCGTCAGCTGACGCGCGACCGCGTAGATACCCACGTGATACGGGTTCACGAGGACCGCAACCGCACAGACGGCGGTCATGAGCAGCCACGGCGTCGTCGATCGTCTGTCCCAGAGCGCGTCCGCCGCGGCGGCGGCCAGCACCAGGAGTCCGATCACGAACTGCACGTGCATGTTCGCCCACAGAATGAAAACGGGCGGCAAGAGCCACAACACCGCGGGGATCCTCGCCGAGTGGTCACGCCACGCCGCGACGATCACGCACAGCTCGATGAGAAAGAACAGCATCGAGAAAAGCCAGGGCCGCGGCGTCGTGAGGGGCATCATGGCGTCGAAGCCGACGAGCGTGAGCGCCGCGGCTACCGCCAGCGGCGCGCCGACGCCGCGCACGAGGACGTACAAGCTCGCGGCGATGAGCAGGCCGAGCACAGCCGACAAGACCACCAGCCCCCTCAGGCCAAGCCATGCATGCGCGGTCTGCGCGATGACCTCGAAGAGCCAGCTGTACGCGATCCAGCTTTTGCCCTGTCCAAATTGTGAGAAAGGATCGGTGGCGGGGAGCGTGCCGTGCTCGACGATCCACTGCCCGGCTCGAAGATGCCACCAGATATCCTGGTCCCAGTTCGTCCGCGCGCGGGCCGCGACGACGAACGCGCCGGCGCCCAGCACAACGGCGCAGAAGACGGCCAGTTCGCGCGCCGAGGCGGCGCGCTTCATAGGATGGTCCGCCTAAAGGCGGACCCCACGTACATCGGGCTTGCCGGACGCAGGGCGGAAGCCCTGCGCCACGTCATACGTAGACCTTGCCGTTGGCGAGGGCGTCGGCGTTGGCGAGGAACCAGCCGTAGGTCGACGTCAGTCCCTCGCGGAGCGCGATCGTGTGCCGCCAGCCCAGCCCGTGCAGGCGGCTCACGTCGAGCAGCTTTCTCGGCGTGCCATCCGGCTTGTCGGTGTCGAACACGAGGCGCGCGTCGGGATGGACGATCTCCGCGATCAGCAGGGCGAGCTCGCGGATCGACAGATCTTCGCCGGTGCCGACGTTGACGTGCTCGGGGTCGTCGTAGTGCTGCATGAGAAACGCGCAGGCGCTCGCGAGATCGTCCACGTGCAGGAACTCGCGGCGCGGCGTGCCGGTGCCCCAGATCACCACATCACGCCGGCCCTCGACCTTGGCCTGGTGAAACTTTCGCATCATCGCGGGCACGACGTGCGAGCTGCTGAGATCGAAGTTGTCGAACGGCCCGTACAGATTCGTGGGCATCGCGGCGATGAAGTCGCAGCCGTACTGGCGGCGGTAGCTCTGACAGAGTTTGATCCCCGCAATCTTGGCGAGCGCATACGCTTCGTTCGTCGGCTCGAGCGGGCCGGTCAAGCAGCGCCGACTCCTTCATCGGCTGCTCGGCATCGCGCGGGTAGATGCACGAGCTGCCGAGATACAGCAGCCGCTTCGCACCATACAGGTGCGACGCGTGCACCACCGTCGCGTGGATCATCATGTTGTCGTAGAGAAATTCCGCCGGCCGCGTCGAGTTCGCCAGAATGCCGCCGACGGTTCCCGCCACCAGATACACGTACTCCGGCCGATTGGCGCGAAACCAGTAGTTGACCGCGGCCTGGTCCCGCAGGTCGAGCTGATCGCGGGTGGCCATCAGCAGGCGGTCGAACCCCTGCGCCTGCAGGTGTCGGACGACGGCGGATCCCACCAGGCCGCGATGGCCGGCGATGAAAATCCGCGCGGAACGGTCGATCGGATGCATGGACACCTCGCTCCATCAATTTTTCGGTTCGAAAGCCAAGGTAGCATAGATGGGTTCCAGTGTGCGCGCTGTGAAGTCCGTTCTCGGGATCGTCGCGCTCGCCGCGATTTGCGCAGCCGCGTTCGTCCTCGACGTCGCGCTCCTGCAGGCGATGACGAAGCAGCTGCACATGAACGACTTCGGCAAGTTCTACTATTCGGCGCAAGCGTTCCTCGGCGGCGGGAACATGTATGAGCCGAGCCCGGCCACGAACGTCGGATTCGTGGAGGCCCCCGAGCTCCAGTTGCTGAACATGAACCCGCCGCACTTCCATCTTCTGGTTCTACCGCTCGCCGTGTTGGAGCCCGATCTCGCGGTGACGATCTGGGTAGGCGTCAGCCTGATGGCGCTCGTCGTGTCGCTGCTCGTGATCAGCCGCGAGCTTGAAATCATCTGGACGCCGATACGCGTGCTGGCCGCAACGGCCGGCACCCTGGTGTTTGCCGGCACCCAATCGTTCTTCGTCACCGGCAACCTGTCGCTCCTTCTGATGCTGGCGCTGACGATCTGCTGGGCGTCGGCCAGGAACGGCCGATGGACGATGGCTGCGCTCTGGCTGGGCGCGTGTCTCAGCATCAAACCCTTTCTGCTGATCTTCGCGCCATATCTCCTCGGCGCCCGGCGATTTCGCGCGCTGCTCATCGCGCTGGCCAAGGCCGCCGCATCGATTGCCGCAGGATGGCTCATCTTCGGCGGCGAGGCGTATCGATCATGGTACCGCGCGCTGGCGCAGTCGGGAGACTGGGCATGGCTCGTCATGAACGCGTCGACGTTCGGCCTGTTCCGGCGGATATTCGACACGCAACCGATCGGCACGCCGCTCTTCATCGCGCCATCGCTGGTGAATGGCTGGATTGTGGCCGCCGCGCTGGTCGGAGTCGTGACGCTGTTTGCGTGCGTGCGGCCAGGCGGTTTGCGCGCTCATCCTTCGACAGGCTCAGGACGAGCGGAGGATACCGACCGCGCGTTCGCGCTGCTGCTCGTCGCCGCTCAGCTCATCTCACCGCTTGGATGGATCTACTACTTGTGGCTGCCGGCGGGCCCGCTCGCGGCCGTTGCACTGCGACCGCAGCGGGAATCCATCAAACCGACGTGGTTCGACCGCGGTCTCATCGTCGTGGCCGTACTCGGCTTCGCGTGGCCGATGCCGTTCCTGTTGGCATTCCGCAATCACGCGTGGGCGACGCTGACGATCGCCTCGATCTATTTCTGGGCGACGCTCGCACTGTGGTTGTGGCTGCTCGCCGACGGTCGTCAGCGATCGCGGGGTTGATCGACCGGCTCCATTCGGTAAACCGTGTATCCACCCTTGCGGTCCGGCGGCCGCCGAAGCGGCGTCAAACGGAAGCCGCCGGCGACCAGGTGCGGCCGGAGGAATTCGTCCCACCCCGTCATGGCGACAAAGTAATCCGCTCCAGAATTGCGTGCGATCTCCGACACGGCGGTGCCGCGCTCCGCCACGCACGACGGCCACGTCCAGCGCGCATGCGCCGCGATGCTCGACGGCGTCTTCAATCCCACGAGATCAACGGCTCGATGATGCGCGAACTCCGAAATGCCGCCCGCATCGTGCACGAGAAGAATTGCCGACTTCGGCAACTGCGCGTCAATCCACTCGGCGGTCTCCTTGACTTCCGTCGAAACCCAGGCGTTCTCGTCTTGCCCGTGGAACACCTGGGCCACGATCACCGCGATCGCGACGCCAGCCGTGACCGACGCGGAAAGGCGCGAGAGGCTCAGCGAAAAGCCAAGGCACAGCCAGGGGACCAGGATTGCGGTGAGGTATCGAAAATACGGTTGTTCGAGCCCGCCGGGAAACGTGATGAAGTACGCGATCGTGGTGACGAGGATTGCGAGGAGGCCGGCGCGCCCGAGTTTGTCGCGGAACAGCGCAACGACACCCAGGCTGAGCGGAAACAATTGCGCCAGCTCCGTGCCAGTGGCGCGCAGCACGGTGACGCCTTTTTCGATCCACGGCCTGCAGCCTTCCGCATGGAACAGCTGCTTCGCTCTCGCGGTTTGGGCGACCCACGCCCCGGTGTCCAATCGCGTCCACAGAAGCCACGGCGCCGCGACGGCGACGGCCACGGCAACCGCCGCGATCTGTTCCGCGCGGCTCCGCCCGTGAATGGCGTACCCGAGCACGATGACGGAGGCGGGCGCGAGATCAGGGCGAATGAACGGCAACAGTGCGGTAGCACCCGCAGCAAGCACAAAACGTCCGGCCCGCGCGCTCGCTATTGCGAACGTCAGCGTGGCCATGGCCCATCCGGTTTCCAGGCCGTTTGTCAGATTGAATAGAACGACCACCCCCGACCCGAGCGTCACGGCGACGAGCGCCACGCGGCGCGCGAGCGCGAGGACGACAGTTTCGCCGAGGTACCAGACGGCGGCCGCAAACGCGACGATCCCCAACGCATTCGCCAGTCGAAGCGCGCTGTCTCCGGTGGCGATGCCAAAGCCGAGGATTGCAGTCAGGAGTGCGACATACACCGGGCTGGTAGCGCCTGCCAGCGCCGGAGCGCCGAACACCGGATCGTGTCCCGACAAAACGACTCGCGCGCTGTGCAGCGCGATGTACGCATCGTCCAGTCGAGCAAGCGGGGGAGTCAGAGAATAGGCGGCCAGGATCGCGATCGGAAGGAGCAACGCAATGGCCGCGAAGACCGTAAAGCGTTTGGTCAAATCCCATACGACCATAACACCGCGAGCGGACCAAGCCAAGGAACGCAAAGGCCGCGAAGGCCGCAAAGAATATCTTGTCTTTGCGTGCTTTGCGCTCTTTGCGTTCCTGGTACAATCCGCCATCCATCATGTCCGAACTCGATCGTGACGCTATCGGCGTGCGCGAAGGGCTGCCTCCCAGCTATCGCATGCGCGCCGACGCGCATTACGTCGATCAACTTTCCGCGCGCTCGACCGACGCGCCTTCGCACACGGCCGCGGCCGGCGAGCGCCGCCGCGTCATCGACGCCGAGGTCACGCCGCACGTGATCGGCGCGATTGCCACCATTCAGTCCGCCGCCGCGCTGGCGTCCGACGATGGGTCGCCGATGGTGCGGCGGGTGGCGCTCGATCTGATCCGCGCCGCGGCCTGGCGAGCGGCGTGGCAGATGCGCGCGGCGGCCGTGCTCGACCAGACGCATCGCTGGCAGTTTCGGCCGCGCCTTCTCGGCGCCGTGCTCGCCCGGGTGCGCGACGGCTTCGCCGCCGATGGCCGGCTTCGTGGAGTTGCCGTGTCGCTGAACGTCGCCGACTGGAATCTCACCGGCGATTTCGACGAAGAAGCACTGGTCGCAGGAGTGTCGGGCGCCGTGGTCGCGACGGCCGGCTTGCTCGAGGCCGTGGAATTGCCGCAGATTACCATCGCCGCGCGATCGACAGGTATGTCGGACGTGGCGATCGACGTGACGCAGAATGGCGTGGCCGTGGATGCCGTTGACGCCGACGCGTTCTTCGACGCGGAGAAACCGGACCGGCTCGGCGGCCGGGCGGCGGCGATCGGCGCCGCAGCGGCGCGCGCCGTGGCCCGGCGTCACGCCGGCGACGCGACGTTCGAGGCCGACGCCGTGTCCGGCAGCACCCTGCGGTTGACGCTCGCGATCGCGACGCCGGCGAACAGCAAGAGGAATCCCCAGGCGTAAACCGATCCGAGGAAGAGGACGCCGAACGCGCCCAATGACGAAGTGTTCGTCGGCGGAATGTTCAAGCACGCGCAACCTGCGGCGATGAGAAATTGCGCCGGCCGCGAGGCGGTTCGTGCCACCGCCAACAGCGGTCCGACGAACATCGTCGCGTAGTACACCCAGCCAAGCGGCGAGACGAGCAGACAGGCGATCAGCAGGATCGCCCACGCCTTGTCCCGGTTCCGTGTCCACAGCAGCACCGCCGCCGTCACGGCGCAGACAATGGCAATGCTTGTCCACCAGAGTGGCTGCACGAGCTCGGGCCAGACGAGGACCGGCGTCGCGTGGAGGATCGCGGGCGTGGTGGAGAGCGTTCGCGTCAGCAGGGCGAGCAGCGACGCGTTCGCGACGTGCGCGCCCCAGGTGATCTGCTCGATGGCGCCGAGCCACGATTGAAATCCGGCGACGCCCGCCGCCATCAAGCCGAGCGCGACCATCGCGGCGACGCCGGCCGCCAGCCCGGCCCCGAGTGCGACCGATCGCCGCCACACGGCGTAGGCCGCGAAGACGAGGAGGAACGGCTTGGCGCCGATCGCGATGCCGAGCAGCACGCCGGCGAGGAGCGGCCGGTCCCGCCGATCCGCGATCCACGCCGCCGTGACGAGCAGCATCATCACGCCGCCGATCTGCCCGAGGAGCAGCGACATGATCGCGGGCTGCGACAGGAAGATCGCGCCCGCGATGCTGATCATTCGCTTCGGCGCCACCTCTTGTGCAATCCAGTACGCGGCGAGCACGTAGGCCGCGATCGCGAGCGCCGTCCAGAGATAGAGCGCGAGCCAGTCCGGCAGAAACGAGAACGGGACGAAGAGCAAGACCGCGGCCGGCGGGTTCAGGTTGTAGCCGGGACCCGGCCGGAGCGGCGGCTGATACAAGTCGGCGCCTTGCCGCAGCCACCGGGCCGATTCGAGGAAGACCGTGAAGTCGTTGGGCGCGGTGTCGGCGATGGTGCCGACCGCGACGAACGTGCTCATCGCGACCGCGACGGCCAGGATGCCGATGACCGGTTCGATGTAGAGCGCCCAAAAGGACGGACGAGCACGCGCCACGGGCTGTCGCGCAGTATACCGACACTGCAGCGGGCAAGAGATTACGCTGCGGGCCGCACCGGCGTAACGACCGTGACGTCCTTCAGTCGTCGGGCCATAAAATAGTCATGTGGCGCCGGTGACCGATCGGCTTCGAGAAATCCTGATGACCGCGGCAAATCCCGACGGTGGGTGGCCGTACCTACGCGGGCAAGAGCAGCCGCGTTGAGCCGACGTGCTGGGCGCTGATGGCGTTGTCCGATACGGTTGAAGATGCCGCCGAGTGGTCGCGGTTTGCCATCCCCCACTTGCAGTGGCTGGCGCGAACGCAGCGCGCTGACGGTTTGCTGGTCGATGCGTCCGACGCGCCCGCCAACTTCACATCGAATGGCCTCGCGGCATGCGTACTCGCGCATCTCGAGCGAGTCCGCCCGAAGGCCGACACCGCAGACTTGCGGCGCCTCGTCGGCGGGATTATCAACACCAAGGGCATGTCCGTGAGCGATCCCGATCCGCGCCAGGACAACAGATTACAGGGCTGGCCGTGGATGCCCGACACCTTCAGTTGGCTGGAGCCAACGGCCTGGTGCGTGCTCGCGCTGAAGAAGGCAGGACAAAGATCGCGCGAGGCGACCGCGCGCATCGACGAAGGCGACAAACTGATCGTGAATCGGGTCTGCGAATCCGGTGGGTGGAACTACGGTAACGCAAGCGTGATCGGCCAGGACTTGCGCCCGTATGTGCCGACGACCGCCATCGCGCTGATCGCGATGCAGGATCGGCCCCGCACTGCTGCCGTCGAGCGCTCCGTCTCGTGGTTGCGTGACTCGCGGCTGAAGGAGCCATCGGCCACGGCGTTGGCGCTCGCGTCGATCGCTCTTCGCATTCACGGTCTGCCGGTCGAGGACGTCGACATGCGTCTTGCCGACGATGTCGATCGGGCGGTGCGATTGGGAAACGTGCACGCGCTGGCCATGATGCTGTACGCATTGTCGTCATCAATGCACGGTGGGAAGACCTTGAGACTGGAGAGCTGATCGGTGGTGAACCGGCGCGATTTCCTCAAGGCAGTTCCGCTGGCCGCGGTCGCCGCAGCCTCGTGCCGGCGCGATCCGTACCGGCGCGAGGATTTCGTGCTTCCCGCGCGATCGCAGGTTGCGCTGCTCCCGGCGTCCAGCTACGACGCCGACCTGACGTCGACGATCGGTCGGGGTCTGGATTTGTTGAGCGTCTCGGTCCGGGGCCAGCGCGTGTTCCTGAAGCCGAACATGGTCGAGTACGAAGCGAATACGGCGATCAACACGCACCCCAACGTTGTCGCCGCTGCGGCAGAAGCGCTGCTGAAGGCGGGCGCGCTCGAAGTGGTCGTCGGCGAAGGGCCGGGGCACCGGCGCGACATCGAGTATCTGCTGGAAGGAACCGGTTTGGACGAGCGGCTGCGCGATCTGAAGCTGCGCTTCGTCGATCTGAATCACGACGATGTGCGCGCGGTGCCGCTGAAGAGTCGGTTCACGAAGCTCGACTCGGTGTGGCTGCCGGTGGAGCTGCTCCGCGCCGATCTCGTCGTCTCGATGCCGAAGCTGAAAACGCATCATTGGGCGGGGATGACAGCGAGCATGAAGAACCTGTTCGGGACGGTGCCGGGCGCGGTCTACGGATGGCCCAAGAATCTGCTGCACGTTCGCGGCATCGAGCAGTCGATCATCGATCTCACCGCGACCATCCGGCCTCAGCTGGCCATCGTCGATGCGATCGTCGGCATGGAGGGTGACGGGCCGATCATGGGGCGGCCGCGGCCGGTCGGGTGTCTTGCCATGGGCACCGATCTCGTGGCTGTGGACGCGACCTGCGCCCGAACCATCGGATTGGATCCGCGTAAAATGCCGTATCTGTCTGTGGCGTCTCGGTTTCTGGGAAACATTGATGAGAGTAAAATCGTACAGGTGGGGGAAAACCCCGCTCGATACCGCACGGAGTTCGACGTCGTCCCATCCATACGGCCGAGGCGGCTCTAGAAGGTGATTTCAATTGGTTTTCCAGTGATCCAGCCGATACAAAGAAACGGCGGTCAGGTGGACCCCGGCGGCGCCCGACGCTATGATTAGGGAGTAAGTCCTTAACACCAAAAGAGTTCCCTGACGCAACAGTTCTGAGGACCCCGACATGACTCGACCGACACTTCGATCTGGTGAGTGCGGACAAATTCTCGTGTTTACTGCCGTCAGTCTGGTGGGGCTGCTGGGTATCGCCGCCCTGTCGATCGATGCGGCGTACATGTACCGACCGGCGCAACAAGCTGTATGCGGCCGCCGATGCGGCGGCAAAGAGCGCCGCGTTCGCAAGGTTGAGAAACCCCGCCTCGGATCTGCAGGCCTTTGCCAACCGCGAGGTCGTCGTCATGGGATTGGGTCCAGTCGTGTCGTGCGGATCGACCGGTGGTACGAGCGTCTGCGTGGGTCCGCCGACGAGCGGGCCGTTCACCGGCAACGTGAACTTCGTCGAAGCGATTGTTTCAGAACAGTCGACTGCGACGTTCTTCGGGAAGGTTCTCGGCTGGGCGACGGGGAGTCCCGGGGCGCGCGCGGTCGCCGGGGTCTCCAATCCGGCCTACTGTCTCATCGTGATGGAAGACATGGAGGTCGGCAACACGTGTCCTAGCTCCCCCTTGTTTGTGCTGAATGGTTGTGGAGCGGCCGTCGGCGGCAACCTGCATGGAAATAATCCGAACTCGTGCATATCGGGTGTCCCAGAGCCTCCTGTCGATGTCGGAACGTGCACGGGAACGTGCAGCGACTTTGGCGTGTTGACAACCGGCTCGGCCGCCCCAGCGGATCCGCTGATCAATCTGCCCGCGTTTGCCAATCCCTATCCGGGACCATGTGGTGTCGCAGTTCCAGATGGGGGCGGCGGAATCGATCCGGGCTGCTACACCACCATTCCGACTTCGGTGACAACTTTGAGGCCCGGGGAGTATTACATCAAGAACACGTGGAACATCGCCAACACCGTTGCCAATGGCGTGTTCGTGTACCTCGCGGGACCGAACGGCCGAATCCATGCTGCCAACAACGACGCCCTCAATATCACGGCCATGTCTACGCCGGCCACGTATTCAGGTACGACCTACAATGGCATCGCGATTTTCTCCGAGCGGGGCAACATCGAGAACTTCGACGCCGGGAACTTTTTTACTTTGACGCTCAACGGCGCCATCTATATGCCGAGTGTGGACGTGGTTTTTGGCAATCACCTCAGGCTCGCGAACTCGAATTGCGCGCTGTTCATCGCAAAATCGCTCGATGTCAACAATGGCGCCAGCAACTGGAGCACCGGCAACTGTGCGGCACTGTTTGGCAATGCCTTGTTCCTGTCGATTGCTGTTACTGAATGAAGCGGACTGTGCGCGGGCGGCGCAGATACGCGTCGGACACCGGGTCGGCGCTGGTCGAAGTGGCCGTCGTGTTGCCCGTGCTCGTCGCCTTGCTCGTCGGCACAGCTGACTTCGCCCGGGTATTCTACACGGCCATCACCCTAACCAATGCGGCGCGCGCGGGCGCCCAGTACGGCGCACAGAATCTGGGAGCCGGTGGTAGTGTGCCCAATATGCAGGCTGCTGCGATCGGATCGGTGAACATTACCGGAATGGCCGCCAACGCCTCGCGCAAATGCGAATGCGCGAACGTCAACGCGGCGTTCAGCAGTACGTCTCCAACGGCCAACAACTGCGAGGATCCGCCGTCGACGAGCTGCCCGGTGGCGGGGACGTTCCGCGTGATCACGATCACGGTGACCGCCACCAAGACCTTCACGACGATTTCACCGTATCCAGGGATTCCCCGAACGCTGCCGCTGACTCGCGTCGCGATCATGCGAGTCACTGAATAGATCCATGCCGGAAGATCTTGTTCGGCCGCCCAATGCTACGCCGCCACTGATTCACCGCGTTCGGCCGCGCCATCGCGAACGTGGCGAAACGCTCGTCGAGTTTGCGATCTCCTTCACCGTGTTCCTGATGACGGTGTTGGGGACGATGGAATTCGGCATCCTCGTCTTCCGCTACAACATGCTCTCGGATCTCGCGCAGGAGGGTGCGCGTCGAGGCTCCGTGTGCGGGAAGTACACCGTCTATACCGGCGGACTCGCCGGTCAGTGCAACATTTCGACTTTCGTGCAGGCCCGGTCGGTCGGTATCAATCCGACTGTAGCCGTCACCTGGTCGGCCGGTTCCGCGGCGAACTCGAACCCCGGAGACACGGTGACGGTGGCACTCACGCATCAGTTCAATCCGCTGACGAAGATTGTCCCACTCGCGACCCTGACGCTCTCGAGCAGCGCGCGGATGATCGTGTCGCGCTGACGCGCCCACACTCTCACTTCAAACACTCGCTCGGCTCGAACTGAACGGCTGTCAGCAGTCAGACTGCGACGAAAGTCCGATTCGAGACGCGGCGCTTGACTTTGGCCCGGCATCGACAAGATACGCGAAATGGCTCGTCCGATACGCGCCGAAAAACGAATCGACGATCTGATATCAGTGACAGGTACGGAGAGCCATGATCACGAAAACAATTAGTGAAGCACGACTGACGAAACCAGAATCGCGCGCAGGTGAGCGTGGACAGTTCTCGTGTTTACTGCCGTCAGTCTGGTGGGGCTGCTGGGTATCGCCGCCTTGTCGATCGATGCGGCGTACATGTACGACCGTCGCGCCGCGTTCGCGAAGCTGCGAAACGGCGCCTCGAATCTGCAGGCATTCGCGAACCGCGAGGTCGTCGTCATGGGATTGGGTCCAGTCGTCTCATGCGGATCGACCGGCGGTACGAGCGTCTGCGTGAATCAACCGCCATCGAGCGGGCCTTTCGCTGGCAACCCGAACTTCGTCGAAGCGATTGTTTCAGAACAGTCGACGGCGACGTTCTTCGGGAAGGTTCTCGGCTGGGCGACGGGGAGTCCCGGGGCGCGCGCGGTCGCCGGGGTCTCGAATCCGGCCTACTGTCTCATCGTGATGGAAGACATGGAGGTCGGCAACACGTGTCCTGGCGGCAGCCCGGATCAGTTCCTGCTCAATGGCTGTGGAGTGGCCGTCGGCCATAACCTGCATGGAATCCGGGGGCGTGCATATCGGGTGTCCCAGAGCCTCCGGTCGATGTCGGAACGTGTACCGGAACGTGCAGCGACTTTGGCGTGTTGAGAACCGGCGCGGCCGCCCCAGCGGATCCGCTGATCAATCTGCTCGCGTTTGCGAATCCCTATACGGAACATGTGGTGTCGCAGTTCCAGATGGGGGCGGCGGAATCGATCCGGGCTGCTACACCACCATTCCAACTTCGGTGACAACTTTGAGTCCAGGGGAGTATTACATCAAGAACACGTGGAATGTTGCGAACACGACCGCGAACGGCGTCTTCGTCTATCTGGCGGCGCCGAATGGCCGGTTCCATGCCGCCATGAACGACTCGCTCACTATCTCGGCCATGTCTACGCCGGCCACCTATTCGGGATCGACGTACAACGGCATCGCGATTTTCCAGGAACGGGGGAACATCGAGAACTTCGACGCCGGGAACAGTTTTACCTTGACGTTGACCGGGGCGATTTACATGCCGACTGTGGACGTGGTTTTCGGGAATCACCTCACGCTCGCGAACTCGAATTGCGCGCTGTTCATCGCCAAATCGATCGACGTGAACAATGGCGCCAGCAACTGGAGCACCAGCAACTGCGGGGCGCTGTATGGCAACGCGTCGTTCCTGTCCATTGCTGTTACTGAATGAGACGGATCCCATGTCGGCGGCGCCTCCGGGCGTCGGACACCGGCTCGGCGATGGTCGAATTGGCCGTCGCGTTGCCGATCCTGGTGGCCTTGCTCGTCGGAACGGCGGACTTTGCCCGCGTGTTCCCCGCACGCTTCCGTTGACGCGCGTCGCGATCATGCGCGTGTCCGAATAGCCGGACAAGCCGCGCTGCCGTCCGAGCCGGGTTACCCTTACGCAACCTAGAATACCTGCTGTCCGGCACAGGGCTCGACCACGCGCTGGCCGATCTCAAAGCCCGCTTGGTCGACCTGAAGCACGACGTCGTTCGCGGAGTGCCGCTCAGGCGCCGCTTCACAAGACCACAGTTCGACGAGCCGGCGATTTCGGGCGTGAGGAGCGAGGTGTTAAAGTCAGCGGATGGCTCCAACGGTCGAGACGGGCGGAGCATCATTCGCGGACGTCGGACGCGAGCTTCCGGATCTCGACCTGCTGATCCTGTTTGGCTCAGCCGCACGCGGGCGCATGCGCCGGACGAGCGACGTCGACGTGGCGGTCCAGTGTGATGCCGCGGCGGATCTCGATGCGCTGTTCATGGCACTGGCGCCGCGGCTGAAAAGCAGTCGCCTCGATCTCGTCGATCTCCGACGAGCCGGGCCGCTGCTTGCCTTCGAAGTGGCGCGATCGGGGCACGTGCTGTTCGAGCGCGCGCCAGGTGTGTTTCGGACATTTCAGTCGCTGGCCTCTCGCCGGTACGCCGATACCCGGAAGCTGCGCGACGCGCAGAAGCGTTCGCTTCAAGTGTTTCTCGCGCTCGGCAGGCGCGCATGAGTCCGGTCGACGCGGCGCTCATTCGACGGAAGCTCGGACACATTGCCGACGCGCTCCGCGCACTCGACCCATTGAGCAGGTTGTCGCTCGACGACTACAAAGCCAGGCTGTACGAACGGAAGGCGGCCGAGCGACTCCTGCAGGAGGCGATCGAAGCGGCGCTCGACATCAATGCGCATCTTCTCGCCGAGCACGGCGCCACGGTGCCCGAGGATTACTACGGGGGCTTCATCGCGCTCGGCGCCTTGAATGTGGTTCCGGACCCGCTTGCGCGCGAGCTGGCTCCGTCGGCCGGCTTGCGAAATCGCCTGGTTCACGAGTACGAGACCATCGACGACGCGAAAGTCCTGGCCGCGATCGGGACGATGTTGACGCTCTACCCGAAGTTCATGGAAGCGGTCGAAGCGTTCCTCGAGCGGGCCGGACTGTAGGCGGTGCAGCCGAGCGCGTCGGATGTACCCTAGGCGCGTGCCCCCCCTGCGTGTGCTGCACGTCACGCCGTACTCCGTGGACGCGTGGGCGTATGGCGGCATTCCACGGCTCGCCGACGCGCTGGCTCGCGGGCAGGCGCGGCGCGGTCATCAGGTTACCGTGTGCACGACCGACGCGTGCGATCGAGCGCATCGCTTGAACGCGGCCCCCGGTCGCTCACGGTTCCGCGCCTGGCCCGACGCGCGGAACGACAGCGGCGTCACGGTCCGCGTGTTTCCCAACCTCTCGAATCGGCTCGCGTACGACTGGCAGCTGTTCATGCCGCTCGGTCTGGGCGCGTTCCTGAAGCGGTCCGCCGGCGCGTTCGACGTCGCCCACCTGCACGCGTGCCGGAATCTTCCGGGCGCGATTGCGGCGCGTCATCTGCGGCGGGCCGGTGTGCCGTATGTTCTTGCGCCCAACGGCACCGCACCGCGCATCGAGCGGCGGCGCATGGCCAAACGAATGTTCGACGTTGCGCTCGGCACGCGCATCGTACGCGAGGCATCGCGGCTGATTGCCGTGTCCGAAGCCGAGCGGTCGCAGTTCGAAGCGCTGGGCGTGCGGCCGGATGCGATCAGGCTGGTGCCGAACCCGGTCGATCTCGACGAGTTCACGCCGCCGCCGCCGCGCGGCCGTTTCCGCCGGACCATCAGGGCGGAGGCTGCACCGCTTGTGCTGTTCCTCGGGCGGCTCTCGCCACGAAAACGTGTCGATGTGCTCGTGCGTGCGTTCGCCGGCCTCCGTGATTCCGATGCGCGATTAATCGTCGCCGGCAACGACATGGGAGCCGCGGACGAAGCGCGCGCGCTCGCGCGGGCTGTCGGCGTCGCGGATCGGACGATCTTTACCGGCCTCTTGCGCGGGCGCGAACGCCTCGAGGCCCTGACGGATGCGGACGTCGTCGTGTACCCGTCGCAAGACGAGGTCTTCGGGTTGGTGCCCCTCGAATCTCTCCTGTGCGGCACGCCCGTCATCGTCGCCGACGACTCAGGCTGCGCGGAAGTTGTCCGCACGGTCGGCGGCGGTCAGACGGTTCCGGTTGGCGACGTGGATGCGCTGGCTCGCGCGATCGACCACGTGCTCGACAGCGCCGATCACTGGCGTGCCCGCGCGGTGACGGCTGCGGCGCAGGTTCGCGAACGCTACGCGCGCGACGTGGTCTGCGAAAGGCTGGAAGACGTGTATCGAGAGCTGACGGCGCCATGATCCGCACGGGGGACCAAGGACCAAGGACGAAGGACCAAGGACCAAGGACGAAGGACCAAGGACCAAGGACCAAGGACCAAGGACCAAATGATGGCGTGTCCTTCGTCGTGCCGCTTCGCAACGGCTTGCGCCTTGTGAGCGACACGCTGGAAGCCATTGCCGCGCAGGCAGACGGCCGACCCCTCGAGCTGATCGTGGTCGACGATGACAGTGTCGATGGCACGTGGGAAGCCTTGCCGGCGCTGACACAAGACCTTGGAGCCAGGTTCCCCGTTCGGCTGATCCGCCGCGACGGACGCGGCGCTGCGGCGGCGATCAACGCCGGCGTCGCGGCCGCTCGCTATCCCATCGTCTGCCAGGTCGATCAGGATGTGCGCGTCCATCCGGACTGGATGCGCACGCTGTCGAGCGCGCTCGCGGATCCGTCGATCGGCGCCGCCCAGGGCTGGTATGCCACCGACCTCGAGGCATCACTCTGTGCGCGCGTCATGGGTCTGGATCTCGAGCAGCGGTACACGGCGATCTCAGGCGATACCGATCATGTGTGCACCGGTAACACGGCGTATCGAACCCAGGCATTGCGCCGTGTCGGGCTGTTCGACGAGAGCATGGGCTACGGGTACGACAACGACATGAGCTATCGTCTGCGCGCAGCAGGCTATCGCCTCGCCATCTGTCCCCGCGCGCGCGCGTTCCACCAATGGCGCGAGGGGTTGATCGGCTATTTCGTGCAGCAGTACGGTCTTGGATACGGACGCCTCGACGTCGTGGCCAGGCATCGGGGACGCTTCACGGGCGATCGGGTATCCCCACTTCCGATGATGCTGCATCCGATCGTCATGCTGCTGGCGGCGATTCTGTTCGCCGCCTCAGCGGCTGCGTTCGCGGCCGACCTTCCCGCTCGAGCGCCGGTCGCGGTGGCCGCCGTCCTCGTCGGTGCACTAGCCCTCGAGCGTCTCTGGGCCGGAGGGCGCGCGGCCCGGCAATTCCGCGATCGCGCAGCATGGCTGTTTCCGTTCTTTCACCTTCTTCGCGACCTGGCGTGGGTGGCGGCTATGCTCGTGTGGATGAGTCGCCGCGCGGTCGGCCGGCAGGGTCGTCCGTCTCACAGCATGCAGCCGCGCCCGACCGCGCCGGCGATCGAGCTCCAGCGGGCCGATCCGAGCCGCGAGTGGTCGCGAGAGTCCTCGCTCCAAAGCGACTGAGAACGTAGTCGCGCGTCCCTCGAACGACGGCGCCGAGGCGTCGAGGGAGCGGCGCACCGCGCGAGATCATCGCGTGCGCGAGGTTCAACACGACGATCGCCGACACGCGGTATCCCTGTCGCAGCCTGGAAGACGTGGGCGTCGCACGGCTCGCCAGAAGCAGATGGTTGCGCGCCGCGAAATACAGGCGCTCGGGGGTGTTCGCGCCTATCGAGCGGCTGCCCTCGTGGTATGCGATCGCATCGCCGGCGAGGAGGGTCTCGAAGCCGGCGCGGCGCGCCCGCAGACAGAAATCGAGATCTTCGAAGCTGAAGAAGTAGTCTTCCTCGAACAACCCAATGGCGTCGAAGACGTCGCGTGTGATGAGCACCGCGCACGCGCTGACCGCGTCGACGGTAACCGGCTTCGGGGGCTGAATGCCACGGGGCGCCCGCGCGACGAGTGCTCCGACGCCCCGGTGACGCATGCGTCCGGTGAGCGGATCGTAGGACATTCCCGACGTGGCCACGACGCCGGGTGCTGATCGGTTGGCAATCACCGGAGCAATGATTCCGCAGTCGCGGTGCGACGTCGTCTCGCTCATCGCCCGCTCGAGACGCTCAATGCAATCGGGCGGCAGAATGACATCGCTGTTGACGAGCAGCACCGCATCCGCGCCGCCATCGAGCGCCGTTCGAATGCCAACGTTGACGCCGCCGGAAAAACCGAGGTTCCGCCCTGTATCGATCTGGCGGAGCCCCTGGGTCGATCCGATGTGCCGCAGGACGGTCGGTTTGCGATCCCCATCGTGATCGTCGTTGTTCACGACGATGATCTCGTCGAGTGGCCGCCGCGACGCCAGGAGCGATCGCACCGCGAGGTACGTATCATCGGGAGTTCGGTAGTTGAGGACGACGGCGGCCATACGGCGAGACTTGCCGCAATCTCCATTCGCTCGTCCTGAGCCCGCCTGCCCTGAGCCTGTCGAACGGGTCGAAAGGCGAGCCGCGTGTCGCTCGACATGATCCGCATACATCGCCCGCTCTGCCGCGACGTCATCGGTGATCGCCCGCACCGGCCCGATTCCGGCGCGCAAGCGATCCAGCAGATCCGGTTCGTGCACAACGCGCGCAATCGCCCGGCGCAGATCCTCGACATCGCCAGGCTGGAAGAGCAGTCCGTTGCGATCGTGCTCCACGAGCTCGGGAATGCCGCCGATCCGCGAGGCGATCACCGGCACGCCCGCCAGGAACGCCTCCTGGATGACGAGCGGGCTGTTCTCCGGCCAGGCCGATGGCACGACGAGCACGTCGATCGAAGCGAGCGCGTCGGGAATGCGACGGTGCGGGATCGGTCCATGATGGCGGACGCCTTCAGCCACGAGCAGTGGCGCAAGATATCGGAGATAGCTGTCATCGCCGTGATACGGCGTCAGCGCGCCGAACAGGTCGACACCGGCTACGCCGTCGAGTCCGCGCGCGGCCTCGATCGTCAGGTGGGGCGCCTTGGACACCATCAAGCTGCCGATGAACCCGAGTCGCAGCGAGCGGGCTCCGGGTTCTGCCCGAACGTGTGGTCCAGCTCTAGTCGGTACGTGGGGTCCGGCTTTAGCCGGACCGTCGGACGGGACCTCGAACCCGTACGGCCAGTGGACGATCCGGTCCGGCGGAACGCCGAACTCGATGAACCGATCCCGCATGAAATTTGATGGCGCGAGGAACCGCGTCACGTGCGCCATGACGCCGCGCATGTGCTCGGTACGCTGTGCCTCGGCGTCTGAGGTGGCGGCCGCAGGGCTCAAGCCCTGCGACACATTCATGAAGGCCTTCGCCAGACGAGTCGGCAGCACACGGCTCATCGCGCGAGCGGCGAGGAATGCCGACGGCGGCGCCGCAGCCTCCAGTCCGAGACACCGGCCGCAGTCGCCCGATGCACCCGGTCCGCCGCAGATGCGACGATCGAGGTCGAACAGCTGGCCGCGATGACACATCAGCCAGTAGTCGTGCAGCGTCATGAAGCAGGGGACGCCGCGCCCCGTCAACGTCGAAACGATCGTCGTCGACAAGCCCGTCAAGTGATGGATGTGGGCGACCTCTGGCCGAAAGTCATCGACAAGGTTCGCGGCGAGCGCGCCGATGGCGTCGTTGCGATACGAGTCCTCGAACGATCGGGTGTGGCTGAACGTGTTGTTGATCCGGACGATCCGGAGCCCGTCGCGCTGTTCCGATCGCACGGCATATTCTCCGCGGCTCGTGTCCTGCTCTCGCGTGAGAACCAGCACGTCGTCGCCGAAATGCGTGGCGAGCGCGCGCGCGTGCGCGTGCGCGTAGACCTCGCAGCCGCTCTCGGCGAGCGGCGGGAATCCATGCACGACGATCAGGACCTTCATTCGTGTTCTACCTGGCAGAGAGTTTCGCCCGGTTGCCACTCCGTCCGCCGAGATACTGTCCGAGCGGCCACGCGACGGCAAGGCCAACCGCGCGCGGCCAGGCGCGAGGGTGCGCGCGCTCGCACCGCAGGTGGAGGGCCAGGCAGGCGGCGATCGAGCGCGTCAGGCGAGGCAGCGACGGAATCGTCCGCAACTCGAACAGCTCGAACAGCCGGCGGTGGAGTGCACGTGTCCGCGTAAACTCGTACGCGGGCGATCGCTCGTGCGAGTGCAACACGACGGCAGTTGCGACGAATTCCACGCGGGAACCGGCGAGCAGGACGGTTCGAGCCCACTCGATGTCTTCGGCAATCGGAGTCTGTCGGAATGGAAACTCGCGCCAGACCGAGCGGCGGATACACGAGCAGACATTGTCGAAGCTGCAGCGCTGCAGACGAGCCATTGGGTCGAGGGTGCCAAGGACCTGCGGCGTCACCGCGGGGAACGTCCGTGAGGCACGCGAAGTGACCGGCGCGCGTTCGAGATATGAGCGGGTGATCGCGCTCGCACCGGCCCGCGGCACCTGGCGCGCGAACGTTCCTGCGACGCGGGCGTCCGCGACGAGCGGCGCCGTCAACTCCGACAGCCAGGAATCGGCGACCGGCAGCGCGTCCTGGACGATCAGCACGATCAACTCGCCCTGAGTCTGTTCGATCGCGAGGTTTCTGGTCAGACCGTGGTCGAACGAGCTCGCAGGGATGCTGACGAAGCGATCGACGGTTCGTTCGAGCAGCGCGGCCGACCCGTCGGTCGATCCCGAATCGACGGCGACAATCTCCACCGCGGCATCGAGGCGTTGACCGCGGAGCGAATCGAGCAGCGCCGGGAGCGTGGCCGCGCCGTTGCGCGTGACGAGCGCGATCGAAACGAGCGGTGTCACCTGGAGTGCACGAGCTCGGCGTAGATCGCCTCCCATTCGCGAGCATGTGCCTCCATCGATTTGACAGGCGGAATCCGCCGCGCGAAGGCGTCGAGCGCCGCCCGATCGTCGATGAGCTTCGCAAGCGCCCGCGTCAGGGCGGCAGTCGAGCGGGGATCGTACAGCAGGCCGTTTTCGCCATCCGTGACGATCTCGGGAATGCCGCCGATGCGTGCACCGACCACCGGAACGCCGGCCATGAACGCCTCCCGAATGACCAGCGGCGAGTTTTCGGGCCATAGCGACGGCACGACCAGGACGTCGAGGCCGGCGTAGGCGTCGCGGACAATCTCGTGTGCGAATCCACCCCTGAAACGAACCGGCAATCCCGACGCCCGTCGTCGCAGGTCGGCCGAGTAGGGCGGGTCGACGTTCGGGTCGCCGAAGATCTGCAGCTCGTATGTGGAAGCCGGCAGCGCGCGGCACGCATCGATGAGCACGTGCACGCCCTTGTGCCACACCAACGTGCCCACGTACCCGATACGGAGCAGAGCCTGTTCCGACGCAGCGGTCGACCCATTCGCCTGCGGGAGCGGCGCGAAGCCGTGATCGAGCACTCGCAGCTTTTCAGCGCTCACGCCCAGCCGCAGGAATTCGTCTCCCAGCGATCGAGACGGCGCCACGAACAGATCGACTTCGTCGAACACACGACGAGCGCCGCCAAGGCGCGCCTCGATGTCGGCCGATCCCACCTCGATACCCGCCCCTCGCGCGACGACGTGTGCCATCGCCTGGGCCGCACCAGGGGCGCGCTGCAAGACAACGCGCGCCGCGCGTTTCACCATGCGGCCGACGCCGCCGATCTCCGCCACGTTCCCGATTCCAATCTGAGAATAGAACGGCGACTCGCGAAAACACCGCGCGCAGCGTGACGGATCGATCGTCTCGCACACATGGTCCTCGGCGCGGTGAACGCGCTGCCCGCCGGACGGGCACACCAGTGTGTAATCGTGCAGCGTGGCCACGACGGGAATCTCACGTTCGTGCGCAAGCGCGGGGAGATCGAACGAGAGATTCAGCAGACTGTGAACGTGCAGCACATCCGGCTGCACGACGTCGAGAAGTCGTGACAGTCGCTCGGTGATGACCGGCGACCGATAGGTCTCTTCGAACGAGCGGGCGATCCCGTTGTTGACGAGCTCGGCGACGGGCACGCCGTCTTGCACCTGCCAGGTGACGTGTCCGTGCGGCCGTGCGAGGTCGTATTCGGCGGCAACGACGGTGACGAGGTGACGCCGGTTCAGCTCCAGACACAAATCGAACGCGTAGATTTCCGCTCCCGCGCGGTGCCGGGGCAGGAAGTCGTGGATGACGTGGAGCACGCGAAGAGGCGCGGTGCCTTCGACCGACACGCCTATAAGGTATCAGCGCGCATGAAACCTGGCCGCAACTCGCAGGAGGAGCCCTGGATCGTCAGTTTCGATTCCCGAGACGCCGGCTTCCACGAGGCGGCTCAATGTCGGCTCATCATTGACGGTATATGCGATGACCAGGAAGCCGCGCAGCCTGGCATCGGCAATGAAAGGTGGGGGCCAGTCGTCGCCCAACTCGAAGCCCCACAGACCGCGGCGACGGACGTCCGCGAACAGGCCGGCGTCCCACACGACAGGCGCGTTTTCGGTGATGAGGATTCTCGAGCGCGGCATGTCCCGTACGAACTCCGAGCGTTGTGCGGGAGTCCAGCCGCCGACTATCGCCGATGCGGGATCGGCTCCGACCCGTTCGAACACGGAGCGTACCGGCGCGGCAAGGCCGTCCACCTTCAGATCCAGCAGAAGACTGCCGCGGCCACGAGCAATACGCAGCACCTCCTCGAGCGTCGGAATCCGCGCGCCGGCGAAGCGCGGGTCGAACCAGCCTCCGGCATCCAGGGACCGAAGCTCGCGCATCGATAGCCGCTCGAAGGCGCCGCGTCCGTCAGTCGTGCGGTCCAGCGTATCATCGTGAAAGATCATCGGCACGCCGTCTCGCGAGAGTCTCACATCCACTTCAACGGCGTCGGCGCCGAGATCGAACGCGGCGCGGATCGACGCGAGCGTGTTCTCTGGATAATGGATCGAGTCGCCGCGATGGGCGATGACGAGCACAGGCCCGAGTGCGTGTGGACTCATGCGCGGCCCGGCAACGAGCTGGGTCGTCACAGATCGAGCAAGATTGCCGGTAATAATCGTGTCAGACACCTCGAAGAGCGTCCGACTCTCTGCTCGCAGTGACGCGATCGACTCGCATGGAATTGCCTCGCCGTCTCTGACGTAGCATTTCGGATTCGCGCTGTTGCGGTGGATCATCGTCACCGCTTCGTCGGTCAGACTCCCATCGCGAAAGACGACCAGATTGCGCGCCGGCGCCGTGAGATCGCGTCCGAGCCAAGGCCCGCTCATATCGTCGATGCCTACGAGAGAGAGTACGGTGGGTGTGATGTCGAGGTGGCCTCCAGGAGTTTCCTTCGATCCCGCCACCGTGGCGCGCGGAAATCGGATGAGGAGGGGAACTCTGGAACGAAATCGCCAGAGCTCGAGCGGAGACGCGTCTTTCTCGTGACCCGCCGCGTGCCACAGCCGCTGCAGTGCGGCGTCGTCCAGGTTCGCTTGGTGATCGCCGAAGACGACGATCAACGTGCGGTCCAGAAGGCCGTCTTGTGCAAGATTCAAGACAAAGCGCCCAAAGGCCTCGTCGAAGTATCGAACCGACTGCAGATAATCGCCGGCGATCCCCTCGGGCAACAACTCGGATTGCAGACGCCGCAGATCCGAAGGCAGTCGGTACGGATGATGATTGGACGACGATATGAGATAAGCGAAGAAGGGTTTTGCTTCGGCTTCCAGCGTCAACGTCACACGATCGAAGAAGCTCGCATCATCCAGGCCCGCGCCCACCCATCGCGCTCCTGGAAATTCGGGCGCGAACAGTGAGCGCGCGAAACCAAGTTTCGGGTGCATATCGCCCATGTTCCAGTACGCAGGAGGCTCGGCGCACGCAGACAGCGTCCGATACCCCCGCTCCTTCAACACGTCCGGCAGCGCTCGAAAATGGTTCGACGCATACCGGGTCGCGACCGTCCCGAACGGGAGCGGCAACAACGAGTTCAACGAGATGAACTCCGCGTCGGCCGTCGTTCCGCGGTGAGTCTGGTCGTAGAAGCGGGTGAACTGCAGACTCTCCCGGGCGAACGCGTTGAGATTCGGTGTGATTTCCTGACCACCGACCGAAAGACCCATGACAAAAGCCTGCAGGGATTCGGCGCTCAGAGCGATGACATTCTGTCCGCGTGCACTGCCGGCGAGCCGCGACGCAAACCGCTCCGCGTCTCGGCTCTGCAGGATCTGCGCGACGCGGTGCGTATCCTCGGCAGTGACCGCAAGGCGTCCGCGAAATGGACTCCAGACGTTCCGGACCAGGTCGTAGACGTGGTACCCAGCCAGGCCAGCGGCCCCGACGACCTCCTGTCGCTCGAACGCGTATTCGAATACTTCGTCGGGATCGTGGCTGGCAATGCGCAGCACAGGCTGCACCGCGAGAATTGCAATCGATATCAGAACAATGCTGGCCATGACACGCGCGAACAATCGGGGCATCATGGCATCGCGGTGGGACACGCGCATGCACAGTCCCAAGCCGACGATATCCGCTGCGGCGGCCAAATCCACCGGGCGGACCAGAGCCGGCAGGCTGGCCGCGGCAAGTTGAACTTGCCACAAACGTCCGATGTCGTTCAGCGACGGCACATCGCGGTAGAAGCGGAAGCACCACACGTCCACGAGCGCGACTGCCGTTCCGATCGCGTTGAAGGCAAGAACGGACCAGGACCGCGCCCGCGCGGGCACGTATATGAACGGCACGGCGCACAGCGCAAGCACGCCGATGGTGGTCAGGCCCGGCGCTCTCGACGGAGGATACGGCCCCGGATTGATCGCGTGCCCGACAACGAGGAGCTTGATCGCCAATCCAGTGAACGACAGGATCAGCAGCGCCCATCGGCCGTCCCACCAGTGTCGCGGGCGCTGCTCGGATCCTTGGATCACGGTAGTAGGCTAGCAACGTCAGTTCATGGATCCAATCAGACCTTCGTCGGGTGTGGTCGCAGCCGAGTCTCTTACAATCGAACAGCCTCATGAGGACTTCCGACGATCTGATCGACGTCATCGCGCGCAACCTCCCTCTCACGTCGCGCTATCCACACCTCGAAGCCCTGTCAGCTGCACGAAACAGGCTTGTTCTGGAAGCTCACTGCCGGAATCTGGGTTCCCCGACGCAGGCGTACCAGAATCGGCCATCTCTGCCGATCGTATCGACAAAACCCGGGAGACCACCCAAGGTCGCCATTGTCACGCCGGACATCGTCGGTCCCATCCGCAACGGTGGAATCGGCACGGCGTATACGTCGCTCGCCAGAGCGCTCGCGGCTGCCGGACACGACGTGACAATCGTCTACACGCTCGGCCGCCATTGCGAAAACGGCGACATCGGCGACTGGGTCGCGAGCTATCGAAAGGATTCGATTCGGTTCGTGCCGCTTGAGGAGCCCGGCGGCCCCGCAGTGTTCCACGGGCCTCGCACGTCGTTCACGGTGTACCAGTGGCTCAAGACGAACGGCGGATTCGACGTCGTCCACTTTCCCGAGTGGAACGGTTCAGGCTTTTCATCCATCAAAGCCAAGCGACTGGGTCTTGCCCTTGAGAGGACACTGCTCTGTGTGGGCACGCACAGCCCGACGCTGTGGCACGATCTCGCCGACAAGCGTACGGTTGAATCGCTGGAGCAGCTCGAGCGGGACTTCCTCGAACGTCAAAGCGTCGAGGGGGCCGACATCGTCGTCAGCCCGAGTCAGTACCTGCTGCGCTGGATGAGCGAGGCCGGCTGGGCGCTGCCTGATCGTTCGTACGTGCAACCATACGTCTCTCCAGTTGCGTGGCGACCCTCGCAATCGCAAGAACTGAGACGGATCGACGAGCTGGTGTTCTTCGGCCGCCTGGAGTCACGTAAAGGACTCGAGCTTTTTTGCGACGCGGTTGACCGACTCGTTGCCGCTGCGCTGCTTCAACATGCAACCGTAACCTTCCTCGGAAAGGTCGGACGCGTGGCGGGAAGGGACGGCCTCGAGTATCTGCGGGATCGAGCGTCCGGCTGGACTCGTCCGTGGCAGGCGTTCGTGGACTGGAATCAAACCGAGGCGGTTGAATACCTCGCCTCGAGACGCGTACTGGCGGTCATGCCGTCGCTCGCGGACAACACACCGAATACCGTGCTCGAGTGCCTGGCAGCCGGCATTCCATTGGTCTCGTCCACCGTCGGTGGCATTCCAGAGATGATCGCGGCAGAGGACCACGAGCGATCGCTCGTCGCACCCGATCCGGTGGCGTTCGCGCATGTTCTCGCTGACCGGCTTGCGCACGGTGCGGCCCCGTCGCGACCGGCGTCACACCCGGACGAGACTCGCCGGAGATGGATCGCGTGGCACGAGCAGACGGTCTCCACATCAACGGAGCCAGGGCGCAGCCGCTCCTCGTCGCGGCCGCTCGTCAGCGTGTGCATGGCCACTCGCGACCGACCCGAGTTTCTGGGACAGGCGATTGAGTCGCTCCGCCGACAGACCTACTCACCGTTCGAAGTCGTGCTCGTGGACGACGGCAGCGAAAGTGATGAGGCACAGCGCAAACTGAACGGCCTGGAGGGGGAATTCAGGGAGCGCGGATGGACGCTTCTTCGCGAGAGGCGTGTATACCCAGGCGCGGCGAGAAATGCGGCAGCGGCGCATGCGCGCGGACGGTATCTGCTGTTCATGGACGATGACAATGTGTCGAGTCCACACGAGATCGAGACACTCGTGCAGGCCGCGGAGTCTTCAGGCGCCGCCATCCTGACGTGTGGACATGATGCGTTCGAAGGCGAGACTCCTCCGGCGAATCCGGCCCAGGTTGTCCATCGCTGGCTGCCCATCGGTGCCGCGCTTCCGTTGTCGTTCTTCGTGAACTGCATCGGCGACACGAACATGCTCGCCCGGCGTGAGGCGTTCTTCCAGGTCGGGGGATTCGATGAAGAGCCGGGTGCTGGACTCTTTGAGGATTGGGTGTTTTTCTCGAAAGCCATCGTCCGCGGGTTCCGGATCGAAGCGCTGCCGGAAATACTCTACTTGTATCGCATCGGGCCGCACGGATTCGGGCAACGAGCTGACCCGTTCGAGAGTTACGTGCGGCCGTTGCGCCCGTACCTTGATGTGTTGCCTTACGGCGTCGGGCAGGCGCTGCTCTATGCTGCAGGTGTCTTTCGCAGAGAAACGGCCGGTCGAGGCGATTCAGCTTCCACGCCTGTTCCTGTGGCCTCGATCCATCCCCTTCGACCACGTGATCGAATACACGCGTGGTTGGTGAGTCGTTTGGGGTCCAACGCTCCGGCGGGTGATGAGGGAGATCATCTTCGCTCCCGGTTTTCGTCCGGTCGGTCGGTCGACGTGATTGGCCCGGGCGATCTTCCCAGATTGGAACCGCATCACCACGTGGAGGTAGCAGCGGGAGACAACGCAATCTCGCTGCGGTCGTCCGGCAATGAGCCGCAGCTCCTGGTGCGATCGCGTAAGCGCCGTGGCCGAGGGCCGTTTCTCATCAGGCTCGAGATGACTGCACGCGTCGAGACGACTGCGCAGATTTACTGGAAGACGCCGTCGCTGCCGATCTATTGCGAGCCGCAAAGTGTCCGCACGAGAATTCGACCGGGGAGGAACGTCCGCTATCTATCGATTCCGGCGCTGCAGCTCATCGGGGCTATCCGGTTCGACCCCGCCGACATCCCGTGCGCCCTCGTCCTCCACGAGCTGGAGCTTCGATCTGAGCGCGATCCGTCTTCGAGATAGCAGCGTTCAGTAAGGAAGCCGGTCCGCTTCGATGAGAGCACCCGACAGCCACGCAGCGAACGCCTCGCCGCCGCTGGCGGGGGCCTGAAGACGCGGCACTCTGAACACGTCGTCGTGCTGACGAAGGGAACGTGATTCGCAGGTCACGCCGCACGAGAAATCGGCGGCGCGGACCATCTGAATGCATTCCGCCGAGAGATCCCCAAACGGATACGCAAACAATGTAACGGGCTTTGTGAGGAGACGTTCGAGCGCAGACCGCGCCTCAAAAATCTCGCGATGCAGGTGCTCCCGGGGGAGAGCAGGGAGTGAGACGTGATGAAGGCCATGGGCGCCGATATCGATGCCCGGGAGCGAGGCGAGTCGTCGAATCTCGTCGTTGACCATCGGTCGATCGGCAATGGCTCCAACGAACTGGAGTCCAGAGGCCTGTCGGAGTTGACGCATGATGTCGTCGCGCACGGCCGGTAGGCTCACTTTGAGGATGGAGTAGAGCCGGTCGTGACTTGCCCGCCGCTCCTGAATGGTCCCTGTTGCGAACGACTGCAGCTGACCCGCCACACGAATCGTGAGTGGCGACTGGAGACTCTCGTCCCGAAGGAGAATCGATTCGAGAGCGTCCCACCAGAAGCGGCGCGTCTCATCAAGTGGTTCCGAGACGACGAACATCGTCGCAGGAATGCCGAACTCGGCAAGTATAGGAACGGCGGTAGCGAGGTTGTCGACATATCCGTCGTCGAACGTAAGGGCGATGGCTCCGTCCGGCACATCACCGCCCGCGATCTGATTGGCCAGGTCCCGAAGCCGCATCGGACGCCAGTACCCGGCACAGATGCTCGACCTGCGAACGGAACGCCTGCGGCGACACTGCAAGTCCGTGCGTGTCGTGCTCGATTGACGCGATGCGATGATACAGAAGCACCGCTGCGCCTCGGCGTAACATGACCGGCTGTCGCGCTTGGTGCGCAGTCGTCGACTTGACGGCGCGGACCGTGACCAGAAGGGGATAGTCGGGGTCGTTGATGTCGAGCGCGCTTCGGTCGATCTCTTCCACCGCGAACCCATAGAGAAACGCCGTTATCGCCCGCACATTGCCATGCGTTGCGACGTCCAGGTTGGCCTCGCCGAAGGCGCTGCTCAACAGCCGTCGCGCGCCGGCCTCCGTGACGCGCCAATGATCGCCACGCGAACCGTATTCGCTCGACACCATGCTCGCGCACGGAAAGGTCGCGAGCAGAACGCCTCCGGGCTTGAGGATTCGATGCGCGTGGCGAATTGCCGCGGCCAGGTCATCGAGAAGGTGGAGTGTCTGGGTGAGGATGAAGCAGTCGTACGTGTTCGACAGCACATTGTTGGCCGCGCGCAGATCTGCGACGACCGTCGCGCGGCTGTTGCCTGGATCGATGTCGAGCACATCGGCTCGCCGAACTCGGTCCCCGCCATACAGCGTCGTCATGCCGGAATCGAGTACTTCGAGGACCGTTCCGCGAACGTCGGCGGCGTGCCTGGCCATGAACGCATGGATGTAGTGGCGATCGATTGGACAACCGCGATCCAGTCCCCAATTCCGGCTGAACGGCGTCGTCCGCTCGAGATCGCCCCATTCAAGCGTGTTGCGGGAATGCGCCGCGAGCGCGGATCGGAGACGCTCGAGCTCTTCCGTGACGACCGAGAGATCCGCCCGGGTCTTATCGCGTCGACCAACGAGCTCGCGTTCCCGCTGCCAGATGGCCCTTGCGGTACGGTCCCGGTCGCAGAGCAGGGACGCGGCGTGCGCGTCGAAGCTGGTTCGGTGCTTGGCGAGAATCCTCCGAACGGCCGGCAAGTGTCGATCGGCGCGCAGCGATTGACGCATCCGCGCGTCGTCTGTCGAGTGTCTGGCCAGAAGCGTCGGGGTCACCAGGATGCCGGGCTCGCCGTTTTCAGCGAGTGTCAGAAAACAGTCCCATTCGACGAGGTCGGGCAGCGACTCGTCGAAGCCGCCACAGCGATCGAACGACGCTCGGCGAATGAGCCCCGTGCTCGCAATCGACCAGGGGCTGGCAAGGATGAGAGGCAAGTCGGCGGTCCGATGGTCGACGTCCGTGGCGAGCGCAGCAGCGATCGAGTCCCCGACCGGCGTCGCCGAAAAGCCGGCACGCGGCGCCGCGTCCAGCGCTTCGCGCACGTGACGCAGATACGGCGGATCCGGCTCCTCACTCCCGTCGAAAATCGCGAAGTACGGCGCGGTGCTGGCGCGAACGCCCGCGTTTCGCAGAGCGCCCGGCATCAGATCGGAGCCCGGCACGAAGCTGCAACGAGTGAGCCCGGCTAACTCGATGCACTGCCGAACCCGTGTTTCGTCGGGACGGTCGTGGACGATGACGAGCTCGAGGTCGGCGGCATCCTGTCGGGCGGCCGCGGCAATCGCCCGGTCGACGATGCGCTCGGGACCAGTGGCGACGACGATCGCAGCGATCGATGCAGACATGGGGGAACTACGACAGGCCCAACCAACGAGCCGCAAGCCTGAAAGGTGCCGTCAGGCGCCAGCTTCGGGACGACAAGAGTTGCTCACGCTGCTCGTTGAGGCTTCGTACTTGCTCGTTGAGCCCCGTTCTCTCGCCTTCCAGCCAGTCCGCGCGGTGCTTCTCCTCGGCGGCCATCCACGCAAGGTGCCGCGCCTTCTCGACGAGACTGTCGTGGTCTCGTTTCAGCGCAAGCTGGCCTTCGATGTCGGCCAATCGCTGGCGCGCTCGATCGACCTCCTGTCGTCGCTCAGCGAGCAACGGCTCCGCTGAAGAGAGCTCCTCGCGAAGGCTGTCGATATGGCGCCAAATGTCCGCGATGGTCTGCTCGCGGCGCAGCACGAGATCCTGCAGATGACGGCGGTAGCTGTCGGCGTGTTTCTCGATCAGCTCACGATACAACTGGATGTGACTGTCGCTCCGATTCATCGCATCGCTCATCGATCCGGACCGGCGGCGGTACTGGTAGAGCACGTCCGGGATTATCACGCCATGGCGACCCTTTTCTGCGACCCGAATCCAGAACTCCCAGTCCTCGCATCCGTCGCGCATCGATTCGTCGAAAGTCCCAACGGCGTCGAACAGGCTGCGACGGATGATCGCGGCACTATTCAGCGTGTTGAGGTCGAGCAACATCGCCAAATCATTCCGGACGGGCTGCCACGCCCAGTGTTCTTCACCGAATGCGCTCAGCCAATGGCTGACGAAATCGATGCTTCCGTCCGCTTCGAGTAGCGCCACGCCACGCTCCAGCCACGTTGGCGCCAGAAGATCGTCTGCATCGAGCGCGCATACATAGCAGCCTCGGCTCAGTGAAATGCCGATGTTCCGGGCAGCCGAGAGCCCCCTGTTGTCGCATCGCATCACGCGAGTGCGTGGCTTGCGATAGTCGTCCAACAAACGCCGCGTGTCATCGTCGGTCGATCCATCGTCGACGATGAGAATCTCGAATTGTTGGAAGGACTGAGCAAGCACACTATCGACGGCCTCGTCGAGATACCGGCCGAGGTTGAAGCACGGAATGATGACCGAGACCAGCGGCGCGGCGTGTGATGACTCGCCGCTCATGTCCCTGTTGGCGCCTCGAGCCTGAGGGGCTGCGGCGGCGTGAGGCTCGAGAGATAGCGGTTGGCGACATCGCCGGGTTTGCCTTCCATGACGATGCGGCCCGCCTCGATCAGAAGCGCGCGATCGGTGAATCCTTCGACAATCCTCGAGTCGTGACTGACAATCAAGACCGTGTGACCGAGGGCGCGGAGCTGCTGAAACCGTTCCAGGCACCGCGCCTTGAACCCGGCGTCGCCGACCGCGAAAATCTCGTCGAGCACGAGCACCTCGCGACACCGCTCGAAACGCGACCGCGTACGCCAGGCGCGACGACATGCCGCTCGAATAGTGTTTCAGCTTCAGATTCGCGAAACGCTCCAGCTCGGCGAACGCGAGAATCTCGTCCATGCTCCGACGAATCTCGCCGAGCGACAGCCCCATCACCGAACCGAGCAGAAACACGTTGTCGACCGCGTCCAGCTCGGGATTCCAGCCGACGCCGAGCTCGAGGATCGGCGTGATCGCCGCCCGCGCGACCGACGCGGCCCGCGTCCGGTCGCATAGATCCCGCAGATGATCTTCAGCAGCGTGCTCTTGCCCGGACCCGTTGCGCCCCATGATGCCGAGCGTCTCGCCTTCACGCACCTCGAAGCTGACCGAGTCCAGCACCTGCAGCCGCTCGAACCGGCGCGGCTGCAGCATGCCCAGCACGTGCTCGCGGACCGTATCGCGCCGCACGCTCGGAATCCGAAACGCCTTCGACACCGCCTCCACGCTGATGAGCGCCATTGGCTTACGCGTACTCCGCCGCTCGCGGCGCGAACCGGCGGAAGATGATGATGCCCATGATCAAGATGAACGCCGCATCGATCGCGAGATAGAGATGCGCCGCCCGCGTCGGCACCGTACCGCTGATCAGCACCGCCCGCGAGAACTCGATGATCGGCGTCGGCGGCCACAGATAGAAATAGAAATGAAAGCGTTCCGGCACGACACCCAGCGGATAAATGATCGGCGCGAGGAAAAATCCCGCCTGCACGACCACGTCCCAGACCTGATTCAGGTCGCGGTATCGAAGGAATAGCACGCTCGTCGCCAGCGCGAATCCGACCACCATCGCCACAAGAGCCGCACCGTAGGCAACGAAAAGCCCGAACGCCGCGGCGCCTGGCGCGTGGCCGACCAGCACGAGAAAGGCGGCGATGATCACATAGAACACCGCCAGCGTGATCAGCGCATTGGAGATCGAGGTGACGACGAGTATCCATGTCGGGCAGCGCGCCTTGGTCAGCAGGAATCCACGGGCGTGCAGCGAAGTCAAACCCGTCCTCGTTCCCTCCGCGAAGAACTCCCAGAGAAAGAGACCGACGATCAGGTTCAGCTTGTAGATCGGATCCGGGAAAAAGAAACGAGAAGACTCCCATCAGCACGACGAACATCGCGAGCGGCTTCAGCAGCGCCCATACGAAACCGCCGAGCGTGCCGTGATATCGCGCCTTGAAGTCGGTGCGGACAAGCGTCCAGGCCAGTCCCAGGCCGGCGGTCGCCGAGCCCCGAGTATGGCCTCGCCGCTCGTCAGCGGCCGGCCGCGGTTCCAACGGCTTGGGGCTGGCCCGGTCGGCCTGCGGCAAGCCGCTCGCGGTTCCTGCGGATACAGTCTTCATTCGACAGCTTTCCAGGCGCCAGGCTCTGAATCTCCTCGCAGCGCCGCAGCGCCGTCGCCGCGTCGCCCGCCGTCTGTTCCTCGAGCAGCGCCAGCCATTCGAGCGCCATGACGTCGCGCGGATCCCGCTTCAGCGTCTCCAGGAACTGTGCGCGCGCTCGATCCGGCTGTCCCGCCAGCATCGCCACCGCGCCCAACCCCGTCGACACGAGCCTTGACTGCGGCTGGCGCGCGCGCAACCGATCGAACGTGGCCGTCGCCTCATCGAACCGCCCGAGCATCGCCTGGCACACGCCGAGCTTGAGGTAGGCGAGCGGCTCGCTCGGATCGAGCCGCAGCGCCGTTGTGTACTCGACGAGCGCCTCAGCGAGACGTCCGCTTCGATCCAGCTCCTCAGCCAGCACCGTGTGCGGCAGCGGGTTGTCCGGTGCAAGCATCGACGCCTCGCGCCACAGCTCGACCGCGTCGCCCCAGATCACATTCCGGATCACAGTCCGGGCGCCCAGCGACAGGAGGCCCACCACGATCACGGCGTGGGCAAGCGCGTAGTTCAGCCGGCTCGCGTTGGACAACCATGCCATCAGCTGTCCAACCGCAGACCCTGCGACGAGAAACAGACCGGGGCTCGCGAGATACACGCGGTGTTCCGCCATCTCGTCGCCGTGCCCGAGCACGTTGAGGAGCGCGGACGGCGCGAGCAGCAGGAAGAACCAGATGACGCCGAAGCGTGCCAGGCGATCGATGCGTCTGGAGCGCCATGCCGCGGCCACGACGATAACGATCGCCGCCGCCGCCGCCAGCCCACGGAGATCCCGTATGTCGAGGACGGGTTGCACCGCGTGGTAGATCGCCTGTCCACGCGGGTTGACGAGCAGTGCCGCATAGCGCCACGCGACAATGGCCTGATCGAGCATCGACAACCACCGGACCGTGATGTCGCCCGAATGCTCCACGAGCGCGAACACCGCCAGGCGCGCCACCCCCGCGGCGATCGCGAGGCCGACGAGCGGACCGTGAAGCCGCCACACCCGTCGCCGCTTCTCCAGTTCGCCATCGTCGAGCACCAGGCGGTCGTAGGCGAAGAGCAGGATCGGGAACATTGGCGCGAGCTCCTTGGTCAGGAGCGCGGCGGCCCACAGGATCACCGTGAGGATCCACCAACCGGGACCGCCGCCCCGCATCCAGCGGCGGCCGCACAGGAACGCGAGGAACAAGAAGGTGCCGCAGAGGACCTCGGATCGTCCGCTGATATATCCAACGGCTTCCGTCATCATCGGGTGGACCGCAAACAGCCCGGCAGCCATGAAGGCGACGATGCCGGGAGCGGCTGTGACAGCGGGCGAGTCCGCCGCCGGGCGATCTTCCGCGAGGTGCCGCGCAACCAGAAACAGCAACGCCACGTTCAGCAGGTGCAGCAGCACACTCGTCAGGTGGAAACCGAACGGCGTCGATCCCCAGACAGCCCGGTCGATCGCAAACGAAAAGTTGACGATCGGCCGCGTGACCTCGTGCAGCACGATCGAGCGCACGTCGCTCAGCGCGCGTATCGATCCGTTGTCGACGATTGTGCGGTAGTCGTCGTACACGAACGGGTTATGGAGCGCGTTCAAGTACACCGCGCCGCCCAGCAGCGTGACGGAACCGCACAGGAGTATGGCGATCGCGCGCGAGCGCATCAAACGGATTCTAGCAAACGGGTCCCAACACGCCGGAATCGGACGGCAACCGTGTATCCTTCCAGCTTCTTCCGTTGCCTTTGCGCCGATAACATGGACCGAGTGGCGTCACGAATTCCCATGCTCTGGGACGGCATCTGACTTGGGACGTGAGCTCACGCCCGCGCAGCACGCCCTCATCCGCCGCCAGCTGGCGATGATTCCCGTCTACATCTGGGTCGTCTACAGCTGGGTCCACGTGCTCGTGCGGATTCCGCAGGACGAGCCGGTGCGGGACTTCGCTCATTTCTACACACAAGGCGTGATCGCGCTCGAGCGCGACGCAGCATCGCTCTACGACATCGATCGGATGGCCGATGTCGCGCAGCGGGTGCTGCCCGGCCACCAACGCGTGCTCTACCCGCCCGTCTACGGCCCGCAGATGTCGCTGCTGTTCCGTCCGCTCGCCATGCTGCCCTACGTGCCGGCGCGCCACCTCTGGCTCGTCATCACGCTTATCGGCTACGGCGCGTGCACGTACGCGATCTGGCGGGTCTGCCCGCGCCTGAGGAACGTGCCGGGCACGACGGCGCTGCTGCTGATCGCGGCGCCGGCGCTCCACTACGTAGCCGGGTTCCTCCAGGTGTCGGTGCTGGGGTTGGTGTGCGTCACCGGCGCATACCTCGCGCTGCGTGCGAACCGTCCGTTCGTAGCCGGTCTCGCGCTCGGGTCGCTCGCGTACAAGCCACCGCTGGCCATCGGCGTCGGTTTGTACTTTTCTGCAGCGCACTGTCAGAAGCGCTTGCCAAGCCGAAGCTCGATCTCTACGGCAGCGAGCGAAGGCTTGCCAAGCCGAAGCTCGATCTTTACGGCAGCGAGCGAAGGCTGGTCGCCGGCGCGGTGGTCGCCGCCCTCGGTCAGATCGCCATCGGCACGCTGTATTGGGGACCGTCGATCCTGCCGGCGTACTTCACCGCGCTCACCAAACTGCCCGACGTCACGAATGCGATGGAGCCGAACAAGTACCACATGCACTCGTGGCGTACGTTTTTCGATCTGCTCGGATTGCCCGGCTCGGTCGCGTTCGCCGCCTACGCTGATCGCATCGGCGATCACGCTCGCCGGGGCCGTGTTGTGCTGGCTGAGCACGGGACCACTCGCGCTGCGGTTCTCCGCGCTGCTCATCGCGACGGTCCTCGTCGATCCGCATCTCTACGCCTACGACCTCGTCGTACTCATTCCGGGATTTCTGGTGCTGTGGGACTGGGTGCTCGGCCAGCCCGAGCGGCGAGTCGGCGCGATGGTGTCATGGCCAGTGCCGGACTGGCTGCGCACCCGGTCATTCACCTCGCTGTTTGTGTGGCTCCTTTACATCTGCTACCTGTCGCCGCTGTTCGTGACGCTGGCGGATGTCGGGCGCATTCAGCTGTCGCCCATACTCCTCGGGGTCCTTCTCGTTGTGATTCTCGGCGTCTTGCGTGGTGAACAGTGGCGCTCACCGGTCGCGACCTGACGCCGCGCGCGCACGCGCGCATCCGGCTGCATCTCGCGCTCATTCCGGCCTACATCTGCCTGGTATGGGGATGGGCGGATCTGTTCTCGCGCCTGCCCGTGGGACCCGGTTCGGAAGTGCACCGCGTCCGCGATTTCGCGGCGATTGCCTACATCCCGGGAGCGATCGCCAACCAGGGCGATGCCTCGGCGCTCTACGATTCGGATCGCCGCGCGGCCATGCTGGCGTCGCTCGTTCCGAATGTGCCGCCGGTCCGCTATCCGCCGTTCTACGGTCCGCAGATGTCGGTGCTGTTCAGTCCGCTGGCGCGGCTGCCCTACGAATGGGCGCTCGCGGCCTGGATGGCCATCACTGTCGCCGTGTATCTCGCATGCGCCTACGCGATCTGGAAAACGTGTCCGCGGCTTCAGGATCGTGCGGGACCGGTCCTGGTGCTGCTGCTCGCCGACCCGACGCTCTATTACACGGTCAGCTTCACGCAGATCTCGGCACTCGCCCTCGTCTGCGTGACCGGAGCGTTTTTCGCCCTGCGCGCCGATCGACCAGTGCTCGCCGGCGCGTTCCTCGGCTCGCTGATTTACAAGCCATCGCTCGGCGTTGCTGTCGGCGTGGTCTTCCTGTGGGGCCTTGCCACGCCGAAGCTCGCACGCGATGCAGACGAGCGAAGGCGGGATTGGCGAATGACGCTGGGCGCCGTCGTCGGAGCGGCGGCGCAGCTGGCGGTCGGCGCGCTCTTCTGGGGTCCGGCGATCATCGGCGATTACATGCGCGCCCAGATTCGACTGATCCCCGACATGCGCGACGAGTTCTACATCCACCACCTGCACTCATGGCGCGGTTTCTTCGAGATCCTGGGCTTGCCGAACGCCGTGGCGCAGACCGGCTATGCGATTGCGGCGGTGCTGGTGCTCGGGCTGGCTGCTCGCTGCTGGCGGTCGGCGGCGCCGCTCCAGGTCCGCTACGCCCTTCTGCTGATTGCCACGGTGCTCGTCAACCCGCACGGCTACGTCTACGACGCGATCATCCTGATGCCCGCCTTCCTGTTGCTGTGGGATTGGGCCGAGACAACGCGCGAGGCGTTCGCGGTGAAGTTCGAGTGGCTGATGTACTTCTGCTATCTGTCGCCGCTCTTCGCGATCGTCGCGTTGGTCGCACACGTGCAGCTGTCGGTGCCCGCGTTGACGTTGTTGGCTCTCGCGGCCGGTCGAGTCGCCATGCCTCGTCGCGCACAATCGGCTTTCTGACTCAGCCGCGCGGACGGGTGGCCCAGCCGTCGACCAACTCCCGTACCGTCTCGGTCAACGATCGTGTGATGTCCCAGTCTGGATAATGGTTCTTCACGCGGGCCACGTTGCTGATGTAACAGATGTGATCGCCGGTGCGGGGCCGGTCGACGTACTCCCAGACCATCCGACGCCCCGTCAGCTCTTCGACCAGCGCGAACGCCTCGAGGATGGAACAGGAGTTCGCGCGGCCGCCGCCGATGTTGTAGACCTCGCCGCTGCGCGGATTGCGCCAGATCGCTTCGACGAGTCGCGCCACGTCGAGACTATGAATATTGTCGCGAACCTGTTTGCCTTTGTAGCCATACACACGGTATGGCATCCCCGTCATCTGCACCTTGACCAGGTATGACAGGAAGCCGTGCAGCTCCACACCGGAATGCTGCGGACCCGTGAGACATCCGCCGCGCAAGCAATGCGTCTTGAGCCCAAAGTAGCGACCGTACTCCTGCGTCATGACATCGGCCGCGACCTTGCTGCAGCCGAAGATCGAATGGGTCGACCGATCGATCCGCATCTCCTCCGAGACGCCGCCGTAGTCTTCGGGTCGTGCATACTCCCAGCGGCTCTCGAGCTCGCGCAGTTCGAGCTCGTTCGGCGCATCACCGTACACTTTGTTCGTGGACATGAGCACGAACACCGCATCGGAGCTGTAACGGCGGGTCGCCTCGAGGAGATACATCGTGCCGAGCGCATTGACCTCGAAGTCGTCGATCGGGCGGCTTGCGGCCAGGTCGTGACTTGGTTGGGCGGCACAATGGATGATCAGGTCGAACGGTCCATTCGACCTGAACACGTCGTCGACGCCGGCCCTATCGCGGACGTCCAGGTCGTGATGCGTGAAATGGCGAGTGGTGTCGCGCAACCGGCGCAGGTTCCATCGGGTGTCGCCGTCGGGGCCGAAGAAGTCGGCCCGCATGTTGTTGTCGAGGCCCACTATCGCCCGGGCGCGCTCGTCGAAGTAGCTCACGAGCTCCGACCCGATGAGGCCACTCGACCCGGTGACGAGCACTTTCATCGCTGCCCTCGGCCAACGGAAGGCACGTCGCCCGGCATGGTGCGGGCAGCCCGGACCGGCTCCGTCATCCGCGCCACGTCACCTCGTCGGAGCAACGTCGCGTTGTCATCATAGATGCTGATGCTGTATTGCCGTCGAAAGTACGCAGTTGAAGCCGGCATCGGCCATCTGACCGAAATCGCGGTCGATTTGCTCCAGGTGAACCACGTATCGGTTGGACGGGATAGTGCAGGAGTCGCACGGACAGGGTGGGGTCTGAGAACAAGGTCGGGATAACGTGTCAAGAGTGATACAATCAGTGCTCACCAGAGTGTCAACAGTGTTGACTCAGACATTCGTCTAGCTTACCTTGGTGGCGCAGGACGATTGTCCCTGTTGGCTCGCTATTTCCGTCGTTGTCATAAAGTGTCAGTAGACAAGCAACGGCTGAAACCGCTGCGACGCATTCTAAAGGAGTTTGTGAGATGAAGAAGCTGTTCGCGAGATTCGTGCGTGAGACCGAAGGTCAGGACCTGATCGAGTACGCCTTGCTGGCCTCCGTGATTGCGCTAGGCGTGACCGCAGCGATGATGTATCTCCGTAACCAGCTGAACACCGAGTTCAGCAACATCGGCAATTCGATCACGGCCGGGTCCTAGTCCAGGTTTCTTCACCGGATTCATCGAACGCCAGATATCTCGTGTATCTGGCGTCCGCTGTCCCGGTCCGTGGTCGCGGCTGGGTTGCCTTCTGCGTTCGCGACTGGGGCAACGGGGTTTGGTTCGGTGGACGGTTCCGACGATCTCCTCGATGCAAACGCTGTTTGAGCGGTTCCTCCGCGAGACCCACGGCCAGGACCTCATCGAATACGCCATGCTCGCGGCGACGATTGCCTTGGGCGTGACTGCCGCGATGATGCTGGTGCGGAGTCAGCTGAATTCCAAATTCAGTAGCATCGGGAACTCGATCACCGCCGCGTCGTAGCCGCGGCCGCGGCGGTGAACTGGAATGGGAACGAATCAGGCCGTCGTGTTGGTGCTTGGTGCGATTGCGTGTGTTTGCGACATACGCACGCGCCGCATTCCGAACCTCCTCACCTTCGGCGGCGCGGCGCTCGCGATCGTCTATTCGCTGTGGGTTTCCGGTCTGAATGGACTCGTGTCGAGTGTCGGCGGCTGGGGGATCGGCTGCGCGCTGTTCCTGCCGATGTTCCTGCTCGGGGGCATGGGTGCGGGCGACGTGAAGCTGGCCGCGTGCATCGGGGCATGGCTCGGCCCGATGGCTGCGGTGTTCTTCGCGCTGTACTCGGCAATCGCAGGTGGTGTCATGGCCGTCGGAGTGGCCCTGGCCACGGGATACTTCAGGCAGGCGCTGGCAAACGTATGGCTGTTGCTCGCCCACTGGCGCGTCGTTGGCGTGCGGCCGCTTCACGAGCTGACGCTCGAGACCGCGAAGGGTCCGCGGCTCCCGTTCGCGCTGCCGATTGCCGCCGGCGCAATTGCTGCAATGTGGTTAAAATAAAGCTTTTGCCCCGCTCGACCGATTAACTACTGAGGGACTGCCCATGGATCGCAACACGCGCACGTTGATCGTCGTGCTCGTCGCCCTCGCCGCCGCCGGCGTGGCCACGTTCGGTGTCGCCCGCGTCATTCGCAGCCGGCCCGTGGTCGAGCGCGAGGTCGCACACACGTACGTTGTCGCGGCAGCGCACACCCTGACGGTCGGCGCGATGGTGACTCCGCCCGACGTGAAGCTGATTGCGTGGCCCGAGCGGACTCCCGTGCCGGGCGCCTTCGCGAAAATCGAGGACGTCGTCAACCGCGGCGTCGTCGCGCAGGTGCTCGAGAACGAGCCGATTACGCCGACCAAGCTGGCGCCGGTCGGAGGCGGGGCCGGATTGCCTCCGACGATCACTCCCGGGATGCGGGCGCTGTCGGTGCGCGTCAACGAAGTCGTCGGCGTCGCCGGCTTCGTCGTGCCCGGCGCCCGCGTCGATGTCTGCGTGACGATGAACGACGGCAATGACACGGCGACGCGAGTCGTCGTCAGCAACGTGCAGGTGCTGACTGCCGGGACGCGGTACGATCAGGAAAAATCGAAGAGCGGGGAGCCGATTCCAACCTCCGTCGTGACGCTCCTGCTCACGCCCGAGGACTCCGCAGCGCGTCGTGCTGGCGTCGAGCGCCGGCGCTTTGATGCTCACGCTCCGCAATCCGCTCGATCAGGAACCGACGTCGACGGCGCCGACACGGACCGCCAACCTGTTCGGTGGGGCGGCCCCGCCGCCGAAGGCGCCGGCCGCGGAGCGGCCCGCGCGCGCCAGACCGGTCGTCGTCGTGCAGGCGCCGCCGCCGGTCGTTGCGCCGCCGCCGCCGCCCAAGCCCTACACCGTAGAGGCGATCCGCGGCGCGAAGCGCACGGAAGAAACGGTCAGATGAGAAAGGATTCGCGTGTCTAACCCAGCGCTTTCCGCTCGGCCTTCGTTGCGAGCGGTGTTCCTCCTGACGGCTGTTCTCTCCGCCACGATTGGAGATGTGGCCCGGACCCAGGTCCTCACGTCCCAGGACCAGAGCGTGGCCACGGCGCGCGTATCGCTCACGGCCGGACGTTCGACGGTGCTGACGGTGGACTTCGACGTCACGCGCCTGGCGCTGACCAATCCCGCCATCGCCGACGCCGTCGTGGTCGAGCCGCGGGAAATCCTGATCGACGGGAAAGCTCCGGGGACGGTCACGATGATTCTGTGGGGCGGCGAGCGACGCGTCCAATACGACGTCGTCGTCGACCCGCCGGTCTCGGCGATCCAGCAGCAGCTGCGCAATCTCTTCCCGGGCGAAGACATCAACGTCAACGTGCAGGACGAGGCGACCACGCTCTCGGGCCGGGTTTCGAGCACCGCGGTGATGCTCAAAGCGGCCGAAATCGCGCAAATCACCTCGTCGAAAACCAAGGTCATCAACCTGCTGCAGGTGCCGGGCGGTGGGACGAGCGATCAAGTCCTGCTGCAGGTACGGTTTGCCGAAGTCGATCGGCAGGCGCTGACTGATGCCGGCATTTCGCTCTTCACGGGTCCGGGCGGCTACAAAGACTGGCTTGTGCGTATCACGCCCAACTCGGCGGCGCCCACCTTCGCGGATGTCAGTGGGGGCCAGATCACCCTCGGCGATCTGCTGAACATCTTCGCCTTCAACACGAAGTTCAACGTCGGCGTGTTGATCCGAGCGCTGCAGTCGAAGGGGCTGCTGCAAAGTCTGGCCGAGCCGAATCTGATTGCGTACAACGGACAGGAAGCCAGCTTCCTGGCCGGCGGCGAGGTACCGATCCCGATCGTTCAGGGCGGCGCGATCGGTGCGATCAGCGTGCAATACAAGGAGTTCGGAATCCGCCTCAACTTCAGGCCGACGATCGCCGGCGACGTCATCCGGTTGAAAGTTCGTCCGGAGGTGAGCTCACTCGACTTCGCCAACGGCGTCACCCTCGCCGGCTTCCGTATCCCGGCCCTGATCACGCGACGCGCTGAAACCGAAATCGAGCTCCGCGACGGCCAGTCGTTCGCGATCGCGGGACTCATGAACAACATCTCGCAGGATGCCAGGAACCAGATTCCGCTTCTCGGCAGCTTGCCCGATCATCGGCTATCTCTTCAAGAACATGTCGGTCCGCAAGGAGCGGACGGAGTTGATGGTGTTGGTCACGCCGCATCTGGTGCGGCCGCTCGATCCGGATGAAGTCCCGTCGCTGCCGACTGACCCGAGGCAGTTCCTCAGACCGGGCGGCAACGGCGTCGGCGATGCGTTGCAGGGCGGCGGCGGGACGGTTGACGCGCCAACCTACCCCCCGACGCCGCGCAAGGGTTCCGGAGGATAGGGAAAGCGATCCACGGATGACGGGAACCGTCGGTATCATCGGCGTCAAAGACAAGCAGATCGAGGAATTCGTCCGCGTCGCGGGCATGCGCCCGCTCGTGCTGCAGATCGAGGACCTCGCCTCGGCGCGGGGGGCATTGTCCTCCACGCCGGATGTGGTGGTCGTAGACGTGCGGGCGGATCGCCACCTGCTCACGATGATCGCGGCGATCAAGCGCAGACACCCGTCGATGGGCCTGGCGATCGTCGTGCCGTCGCTCGACCCCGAGCTGATGCTGCAGGCGATGCGCGCCGGCGTCACGGAATGCCTCCCGGAGCCGATCACGCAGGGCGCACTCGAATCGGCCATCGGCCGCGTGATGGTGCAGCGCGCGGGGCCGGTCGAAGGACGCGTCTTCGCCATCATCGGCGCCAAGGGCGGTGTCGGGGCGACGACCATTGCCGTCAACTTCGCCGAAGCCATCGCCCGGGCTGCGGGCGAAACCCTGCTCATCGATTTGAACGTGGCGACCGGCGACGCATCGGTGTTTCTCGGGGTCGATCCGCGGTTCACGCTGGTCGACGCACTCGAGAACACGCAGCGGCTCGACGAGAATTTCTTCCGCAGCCTCGTCGTGCACACGCCCTCGGGGCTGGATCTGCTGGCCTCGTCGGTTCGGGTGCTGGCCGAACAGCTCGATCCTCAGCGGATCCGGGTGCTCATCGACTTCGCGGTTCGTTACTATCGCGCGATCGTGCTCGACGTGCCGCGAGCGGATCCGTCCGCGCTCGACGCGCTCGATGCGGCCTCGTCGATCTTCGTCGTCGTCAATCACGAGCTGCCGACGTTGAGCAGCGCCTACCGCATCGTGTCGCGGCTGCGGCAGAAGTACGGCAGCGATCGCATCTCGCTCCTGGTCAACCGGTCGGACAAGCACTCGGACATTTCGTTGACGGACATCGAGAAGGCGGTCAACGCCAAGGTCAAGCACGTGTTTCCGAGCGAATACAAGCCGGCGCTGGCGGCGGCCAATCACGGGCAGCCGCTTGCCCGAATCCTCGGACGGCCGTCTGGCGGGCTCGTTCCACGAGTTCGTGCGGACGTTGACGGGACCCGACAAGCGGGCCGAAGACACGAAACGCATGTTCGGCTGGCTCACGCCGAAACGGTCGTCGGCGGACTAGATGGACGACGCACCAGGCAATCCGGAGTAAGGACGAACGATGAATCCGCTGTCATCCTCACGCACGTCATACGCTGTCGATACCCGGCGGCCCGACTATCAGGAGCTGAAGAGCCGCCTCCACCAGGGGCTGCTCGATCGTCTCGATCTCGACCGGCTCGCGTTCGTCAAGCGCGAGGAGGCGGAGCCTGAGATACGCCGCCTCATCATCGCGATGCTCGAGCGCGAGATGGAGGAGACCCCGCTCACGCTCTCGGAACGCGAGGTCCTCACCGGCGACGTCCTCAACGAGCTCTTCGGCCTGGGTCCACTGGAATTGCTGCTGCGCGACCAGGCGATCTCGGACATCCTGGTCAACCGGTTCGATCAGGTGTACGTCGAACGCAACGGCATGCTCGAGCTCACCGAAGTGGTGTTCAAGGACGACCGCCATCTCCTCCGCATCATCGAGCGGATCGTGAGCGCGGTCGGCCGCCGCGTCGACGAATCGAGCCCGATGGTGGACGCGCGGCTCGCCGACGGCTCGCGCGTCAACGCCGTCATCCCGCCGATTACCATCGATGGTCCGGTGCTCTCGATCCGGCGTTTCCGCACGGACAAGATGGGCGCCAACGATCTCGTGGAGCGCGACGCGCTCACCGAACCGATGCTCGATTTCCTGAACGCCGCTGTCGGGTCGCGCCTGAACGTCATCATCTCGGGCGGCACCGGCGCCGGCAAGACGACGCTGCTGAACGTTCTCTCCAGCTTCATCTCCGACCGGGAGCGCATCGTGACCATCGAGGACGCCGCCGAGCTCGTCCTGCGGCAGCGTCACGTCGTCCGCATGGAAACGCGGCCGGCGAACATCGAGGGCAAGGGGGCCGTCAAGCAGCGCGATCTCGTGATCAACGCCCTTCGTATGCGCCCCGACCGCATCATCGTCGGCGAGGTGCGCGGCGAAGAAGCGCTCGACATGCTCCAGGCGATGAACACGGGCCACGACGGCGGCTTGACGACGATTCACGCCAACGGCGCGCGCGACGCGCTGCACCGCATGGATACGATGGTGGCGATGGCCAGCCTCAACATCCCCGAACGCGCCATTCGTCAGCAGATCGCGTCGGCGATCAACCTGATCGTGCACGTGACGCGTCTCTCCGACGGCCGCCGCAAGGTCACCCAGGTGTCCGAGCTGACGGGGATGGAAGGCGACGTCATCACCACGCAGGAAATCTTCTTGTTCGAACGGACGGGAATCGGCGAGGATGGCAAGGTCAAAGGAAACTTCCGCGCCACGGGGATCCGGCCCAAGTGCGCCGATCGCATCGTGGCGTCCGGCAAGACGCTGACGCCGGGAATGTTCGAACACATCAAAGCGGTTGCCTGAATCGACTATGGGCGAGGCCAATCTGATCATCGCGGCCAGCTTCGTGGGCGTGCTGGCTCTTGTCCTCGGCGCGTACTGGGCGTTCGTGGTGATTCCCGAGCAGCGCGGGCAGGGCGCCGTCCGCCGGCGACTCAAATGGGAATCGGCGCCAGACCAGGGCGGCGTCGCGGTGCACCTGCTCAAGAAACAGCAGGTGCTCAGCACGATCCAGACCTTCAATATCGTCCTCAAGAGGACCGAAGGCCTGTCCGGACCCCTCACCGAGCTCCTCGATCAGGCCAATGTCCGGCTGACGGTCGGCACGTTTCTGCTGATTACGCTGACGTCGTTCCTCGGCGCGATGGTCTTCGTGCAATGGTTCATGGGCGTCTGGTGGCTGAGTTTCATCGTTGGCGGTGTCGCCGCCCTCGTGCCGATCGTCGTCGTGCGCCAGCTGCGAAAAAACCGGATCTTGAAATTCGAGGAGCAGTTCCCCGAGGCGATCCAGCTGATCGCGAGAGCGATGCGCGCAGGACACGCGTTCTCGACCGGTCTCAAGATGGCCGCCGACGAACTGCCGGATCCGTGCGGAACCGAATTCAAGGCGCTCTACGAACAGCAGAACTTTGGTGCGCCGCTGCCGGACGCCCTCAAGGCCTTCGCCAATCGCATTCCATCACTCGACGCCCGCTTTTTCGTGACGGCGGTGCTGACGCAGCGCGAGGCCGGCGGCAACCTGGCGGAAGTCCTCGATCGGCTCGCGGGTGTGATGCGCGAGCGCTTCCGGATCAAGCGCGAGGTGCGCGTCAAGTCGGCGCACGGCCGCATCACTGCGTTCGTGCTGGCGGGCATGCCACCTGTGCTTGCGGTGATCATGCTGAGCAGCAACCCTGAAGCGATCAAGCTGCTGACGACCGATCCGTTGGGTCTGAAGATGATCGGGCTCGCCGTGGTCCTGCAGGTCGTCGGCACGCTGATCGTCCGCAAGCTCGCGGACATCGAGTACTGACATGATCATAACGCTCGTCGCGGTCTTCATCTCCGTGGCCCTGGTGGCGGGAATCGTTGCGTCTTCCGCGTTGACGTCGGTCTCCGCCGAGCGTAAGCGGCTCCGGGCGGTGACCCGCGCGCCGGAAGTTGTGCTGCCGGAAACGCGGACGCTGTCCAATGATCCGCGGGCGAGCGGCTGGCAGCGCGCCGCGCCCCTGCTGGGCCTCTCCCAGACGGACTGGAACCGTCTCGCTACGAGAATGCTGCGTGCCGGCTACGAGCACCCGAGCGCGCCGCTTGTCTACACTGTCGCGGAACGGATCTTCCCGGTCATCGCGGCCGCCGTGCCCCTCCTGCTGTGGAGCGGTTCGCGCGCGTATTTCGGCGCCGTTGTCGCCGCCGGCGCCATGTTCTTCCTGCCCGGCCTCGTCGTGGATCACGCGCTTTCCGTGCGCCGCCGTGCGATCGAGAACGGTCTGGCCGACGCGCTCGACCTGCTGGTCGTCTGTATCGAGGCCGGTTCAGGCCTCGACCAGGCGATCGTGAAGGTGAGCGACGAGCTCGCGATCGCGTACCCGGTCCTCGCCGAGGAGCTGCGCATCCTGACGTCGGAAATCCGTGCGGGCAAACCTCGAATCGAGGCCTTCAAGAGCCTGGCCACGCGCACCAAGGTGGACGATGTGCGCGCGCTGGTGGCGATGCTCATTCAGACCGACAGGTTCGGCACGAGCATCGGTCAGGCGTTGCGGACGCATGCCGACTCGTCGCGCGAGAAGCGGCGCCAGCGCGCGGAGGAGAAGGCTCAGAAGATCGCGGTCAAGCTGGTGTTCCCGCTGGTTCTGTGTTTCTTTCCGGCGTTTTACGTCGTGGTTCTGGGTCCGGCCATCATCACCTTCGTTCGAAGCTTCGGGCATTAGCATCTGCGCAAGGAGAGAGTCGCATGGATACGACAGTATTGGTCGGCATTGCGTTTTTGGTCGCCCTCGCGCTGTATCTGCTGAAACGGCGCGGTCGCACGAGCCGCGACTAGCCCCTGCGTGCGCGCGGCGCACCGATTTCAGGGAGACCTTGTGACGTTTTACCTCGCGGCGGCCGCTGGTCTGCTCAGCATCATCGTCTCGAGCGGCTGCGCGGCGCGCCATTCGTTCCAGACCGGCGACGGGACCGTTCCGCTCGAAGCGTTCATCGAGAGGGTGCGCGAGCTGACGGTCCAGGCGAAGCCGACGCGACAGCACGATGCCGCCACGCTCGAGCGCACCAATCCGGGGCTCATCGCGGCGCTCGTCCTGTTGGAGGCTTCTCCGACGGCGGAGAACCATCGCCGCGTCGCCGAGGCGTACGCGCGCGCGGGCGTAGCCGATGCCGCCTACAATCAATTCTCCGCGGCGCTCCGTCTGAACCGCCGCGATGCGGCCTCGCTCGACGGGCGCGCCCGGATCTGGCGCGACTGGGGCTTTCCCGATCGCGGCCTGGGCGAGGCGTATCGGGCGATTGGCTTCGCGCCCGATGCCGCGGCGCCTCGGAATACACTCGGCACTCTGCTCATCAGCCTCGGACAGCCAGCGGCCGCGCGTGTCGCGTTCGAGCGTGCGCTGACCCGTGACCCGGGCGCGCCGTACCTGCTGAACAATCTGTGCTATGCCGCGATGCTCGAGGGCGATGCCGCTGGCGCGGTGAGCCAGTGCCGTGCGGCGCTCGCCGCCGATCCCGGTCTGAGAGCCGCCCGGAACAACCTGGCGCTGGCGTACGCCACCGCCGGCGATTTCACGGCCGCCTCACGCGAGTTCCAGCTGTCGGGCGATGCCGTCGCGGAACGGTACAACATGGGCGTCGCGCTCTTTGCGACCCGCCATTATCTCGAAGCCGCGGCCGCCTTCGACGAAGCTGCGGCCCTTCGCCCCACGCTGACGCTCGCGCGCCAGCGCGCGCGACAGGCGCGCGATCTGGCCGCGGCCGCCGCTGTCCAGGAATCTGCCCTCCGGCAGCCGCCGGCCGCAATCCCATGACCGACCTCATCACGTCAACCATCGATCGCATCCGTCCGGTGGAGCCGACGACGCTCGATGCCACGGGCTTGAGCTTCGATCTCGTCATCGATCTCGTCCTGAAGACGCTTCAGCGAACGGGAGAACTCTCGGGCACCGAGATCGCGCGGCGCCTCGCCCTGGCGTTCACGATCGTCGGACCGGCCCTCGACTTCCTGAAGGCACAGCGCTACTGCGAAATCACCGGCGGTCCGTCGCTCGGTGGTCCGTCGTTTCGCTATCGACTGACCGACGCCGGTCACGCGCGCTCGTTGCGGGCGCTGGAGCGGAATCAGTACGTCGGCCTGGCCCCGGTCTCGATCGTCCAGTACCGCAACTACGTCGAGGAGTTCCGACGCACCGTGCCGCGGACCGTCAGCGCCGCGCAGGTGCGCGACGTCTTCTCGCATCTCGTCGTCAACGACCGTGTGCTCGACGAGATCGGTCCGGCGGTCAACTCGGGCCATTCCATCTTCATGTACGGCCCGCCAGGCAACGGCAAGACGGTGATGTCGCGCGCGATTCGATCGCTGCTGGCGGGCACGATCGCGATCCCCAGCGCCATCGAGCTCGACAGCAACATCATCCGGTTCTTCGATCCGACGGTGCACGAGCCCATCCCAAAGCCGGACAACGCCGATCCGGAAACGCCGCACGATCCCCGCTGGATTGAATGCCGGCGCCCGATGGTTTCCGTGGGCGGCGAGCTGACGCTCGACGCGTTGTCGCTCGTCTTCAATCCGCGCAGCGGCGTCTATCGCGCGCCGGTGCAGATGATGGCCAACGGCGGCGTCCTGCTCATCGACGAGTTCGGCCGGCAGCGGTGCCATCCGCGCGATCTGCTGAACTGGTGGATGGTGCCTCTCGAGTCCGGCTTCGAAGTGCTGACGCTCCAGTCGGGTGAGAAAATCGAGCTGCCGTTCTTCCCGCTCGTGATCTTTGCGACCAATCTGCGCCCGTCGGAGCTGGTCGACGAAGCGTTCTTGCGGCGGATCCAGTACAAGATTTACGCCGAGAACCCGTCGCCGGCCGATTACGGCCGCATTTTCGAGATCGCCTGCGAGGGAAAGGGGATCCCGTTCGATTCGATGCTCGTCGAGCATCTGCTCGAGCGCGTCTATCGCCCGCATAAACTCCAGCTGCGCGGATGCCACCCGCGTGACTTGATCAACCAGGCGCTGGCGCTCGCGAGCTATCGTCGCGAGCCGCGCCGGCTCACGGCCGACCTCCTCGACGAGGCGGCCGCCAGCTACTTCCTCGAGGATCACGACGAACGGCAGGCGGCGAAGCGCAGCGACGAGGCGTAGTAGACGGCCTGATAAGATTCTTCCAGTGTCCCGCGTCAGCATTCTGCTCCTGGCCCTCCTTCTCCTCGTTTGTACACACGACGGCCGCATCTCGGCCGATGCGCGGCTCTCTGTTCGTCTGACCTCGCCGCTCGGCCGTACCGGTACGCCGGGCGCGGTACGCATCGTCGCCCGCATCAACACGACCTCGCCGGCGACGCTTCGCCCGGTCCGCTTTCTGATCGACGGTACGCTGTACAAGACCAAGGAAGACGGCCCGCCCTACGTCGTCGAGTGGGTGGACGACAACCCCTTCGAGCGGCGAGAGATTACGGTGGAGGTCGAGGACGGCGACGGCCACGCCGCGCGCGACACCGTGGTGCTCGAGCCCTTCGAGGTGTCGGACACCACTGAAGTGTTCAGCGTGGTGCTCGACGCGGCGGTCCGCGACAAGACCGGCAAGTTCGTCGCCGGTCTGCAGCCGGATCACTTCCGGGTGATGGAGGGCGAGGTCAGTCAGAAGCTGCAGCTGGTGAGCCAGGAAGCGGTTCCCGCGCTGTTCGTGCTGCTGGTGGACAGCAGCAACAGCATGGCGAACAACTTCGACTTCGTGCGTGAAGCGGCGGGCCGCCTGCTGAAGTATCTCAAGCCCAAGGACAGCGCCATCGTCGCGCCGTTTTCGAAGGAGCTGGGCGCGATCACCGGCCCGACCAACGATCGGGAGACGATCATGAGCGCGATCGGCGCCACGCGCGCCGCGGGCGGCACCGCGATTTTCGATAGCCTGAAACAGGTGGCCGACCGCATCGCCCCGGAGCCGGGACGCCACGCGATCATCCTCATCACCGACGGGTATGACGAGAACAGCAAGGACACGTTCGCCGACGCCGTCGAGGCGGTCAAACGGGCGCGCGCAACCGTCTACGCGGTCGGCATCGGCGGCATCGCCGGTTTGTCGTCGCGGGGAGACCTGCAGCTCAAGCAACTGGCCGCCGAAACCGGCGGACGCGTCTTCATCCCGCGCCTCGAGGAGTTGGGACAGGTCTACGATCAACTCGCGACCGACGCGCAGACGCGCTACGTGATCTCCTTCACGCCCGCCAACCAGGTGCAGGACGGATCGTTCCGGCCCGTGTCGGTACAGGCGATCACGGCGCGCGGCGACGAATATCGCGTGACCACGCGAGACGGCTACTTCGCGCCGAAGGCTCCACCGGTGAAGCCGATGCTCGAGTTCACCGTCACCGACGATCGACAGGAGCTGATCGACGTCACGCGCGAGGATCTCGTCGTCGTCGAGGACGGCGTCGAGCAGACGATCGAGACGTTTCAGATCGCCGTCGATCCGGTCCAGATCGTGCTCACGCTCGACGAGAGCGGCAGCATGCGGCTGGCGGTGGACGCGGTGAAGGATGCGGCGCGCGAGTTCGTGCGGACCCTCGAGGACAAGGATCCGCTGGCGCTGATCACGTTCTCCGACAAAGTCCAGTTCGCCCACGATCTGACGACGGTGCGCGAATGGAGCTTCGACGCCATCGACAAGTACAAGGCGCTGGGCGGCACGGCGCTCTACGACGCGCTGTACAGCTCGATCATGCGGCTCAAGTTCGTGAAGGGCCGGCGCGCCGTGGTGATTCTCAGCGACGGCCGCGACGAGAACAACCCGGGCACCGCGCCGGGCAGCGTGCACACGCTCGACGACGTGCTGGCGCGGTTGAAGGAAGTGGACGCCGCGATCTATCCGATCGGTCTGGGGTCGAGAGTCGATGCGCCGATGCTGGAGCGCATCGCCCAGATCTCCGGCGGCCGCGCCTATTTTCCGCAGGACACCTCGGCGTTGGCGGAGCAGTACCGCAGCATCATCGAGAACCTGCGCCGGCGCTACGTCGTCGGCTACGCCTCGACCAATCCCAAACGCGACGGCGCGTGGCGGACGGTCGAGATCAAGCCGCGGGAGGGGTCGCTGCAGGTGCGGAGCCGCGGCGGGTACTTTGCGCCCGAACGATAGGATGCGACCTCCGTCCCCGCCAGGGACCTCCGTCCCCCGCGTGCCGGCGGGGTCTGACCCCCGGGGGGCAAATCCCCGGGCTAAATCAGACCCTGGGGTCAGACCCCTTGGAGGCCGGGCTCCAACTGTCGGCATCATCGGCGGCGGCCCCGCCGGGCTCACGGCCGCGTACCTCCTGTCCAAAGAGGGCGTGCCGGTCACGGTGCTCGAGGCCGATCCCGAGTACGTCGGCGGCATCGCGCGCACGGCGCGATACAAGGGCTATCACTTCGACATCGGCGGGCACCGGTTCTTCTCCAAGGCCAAAGAGGTCGAGGATCTGTGGACCGAGATACTGCCCGACGACATGCTGGTGCGGCCGCGCTCGTCTCGCATTTTCTACAAGGGGAAGTTCTTCGCGTACCCGCTCAAGGCCGTGGAGGCGCTGTTCAAGCTGGGGGTGTTCGAATCGATCCGCTGCGTGCTGTCGTACGGGCGCGCGCGGCTCTTCCCGGTGAAGAACGCGCGCAGCCTCGAAGAGTGGGTGACCAATCAGTTCGGCTATCGGCTCTACTCGATCTTCTTCAAGACCTACACCGAGAAGGTGTGGGGCATGAGCTGCAAGGAGATTTCAGCCGACTGGGCCGCGCAGCGGATCAAGGGTCTCTCGCTCACGACGGCCGTGTGGAACGCGCTGGTCCCGCAGCGCGCGCCCAAAGACCGCCGCGACGTCGTCAAGACGCTGCTCGACACCTTCCGCTATCCGCGCCGCGGTCCCGGCATGATGTGGGAGACGTGCGCGGCGCGCGTGAAGGAGATGGGCGGCGCGATCCACATGGGCGCGACCGTCACCGGTCTGCGATTGGATCGCGCGACTGGAAAATGGACTATCACCTACGGCTCAGGCTCGCCCGCCGAAGCTCGCAGCGACCGTGAGCGAGCGAAGGCGGGTGAGCTGGAAGTCGATCATGTCATCTCGTCGGCGCCGATTCGGCAGCTCGTGGGAGGGCTCGAGCCGCCGATGTCGGCCGAAAGCCGCTCGGCCGCCGCGGCGCTGCGGTATCGCGATTTCCTCACCGTCGTCTTGATCCTCAAGGATCGCGGCGTCGTGTCGGACAACTGGATCTACGTCCACGATCCCGGCGTGCGCGTCGGCCGGGTCCAGAACTTCAAGTCGTGGTCGCCCGAGATGGTGCCGGACCCGTCGATGGCCTGTTATGGGCTGGAGTATTTCTGTTTCGAGAATGACGAGGTGTGGAACGCGAGCGATGCCGATCTGATCGAGCTCGGACGGAAAGAGCTCGCGGCCATCGGGCTCGCGCAACCCGAGGATGTTGTGGACGGCTGCGTCGTTCGCCAGCGGAAAGCGTATCCGGTGTACGACGATGACTACGCGCGGCATGTTTCGACGATTCGCGCGGAGCTCGATCAGAAATATCCGGGACTGCATCTGGTTGGCCGCAACGGCATGCACAAATACAACAACCAGGACCACGCCATGATGACCGCGATGCTCACCGCGCGGAACATCATCGCCGGACAGAATCTCTACGACGTCTGGCAGGTCAATCAGGATGCCGAATATCACGAGGCCGGCGCGGCGGGCGAACAAGCCGGCGCGGGCGGCCTGAGAATGGTTCCCACGCGCGTTCGGTCGCGCTGAATTCCAAAACCACCCCAACCTTTCGCGCTCCTTGCCGACTCACGTTCCTGGTAGGACGAAAGTCCGATCATTATCAGACTAACGGTCTATTTACACCCCTTGAGCTGGCAACTACCATCGGCCGCAGTAGTCGTTGGTCGGCCAGGTGCCTGCACATGTTCAACGATTTTCGCCTCGTTCCCGCAGATTTCGGTCCGTCCCTTCCGGTGCCGGCCTGGTCGCTCTACGGCAACGGCCACGTCCTTGCGGCGGCGATCGTGCGGGATGAGCCGAACATCGAAGCCCACATCCTCCTCGACGGCCGCCTGCTGTACCGCAGCCGCCACCCGTCGCTGGCCTCGGCCGCAGAGGAGTTGGGGGCGCTGCGCGGCCAATGGTCTCGTGAAGGCTGGCTCGAGGCCAGCTAGCGCCACGCCGATGCTGCAGTGTCCCTATTGTCAGGGACCCGCCACGCCGCTTCCCACGCTCAGCTCCGTTTCTGTCGTGGACTTCTTCCAATGTGACGGGTGCGCCAGGATCTCCGAGCGGCCGAAGGACACGGCCGGGGATCCGATTCCTCTGCTGATTACGTTCGCAATCGGGCAGCCGCGAGCCACGACGCACTGACGCCCGGTCACTCCGGTCCACACCCGTCGCGCGGAGCGGTTGCCTCGCTTGCTGCTACGATCGCGGGACGGATGGACACCTCCGCCGCCCGTGCCGCCGATCGGGCCGCCGTACGGCTCCTGCCCGATCAGGCCGAGATCCGGCTCACCGAGCGCGCGCTGGCCGTCGCGCGCGTGCTCCTGACGATTGCGGCCATGTTTGTCGGCTACGTGGTCGCCGTCGATCGAACGGGCCCCGTCCAGGAGCTCTTGTTGCTCTACGTGACGTTCGCCGTCATTCTGCTGGTCGGCATCCTCGGGTCCAGCCACATCTCGTCGAAGGTGCCAGTCACCGTTCATGTGGTCGACATCGTGTTCGTGGCCACGCTGGGCCTGTTCCCGATAGGGGACACGGTGCCGTTCTTCAGCTTTCTGCTGTTCCCGCTCTTCACCGCGGCATCGCGTTGGGGTTTCCAGGAAGTGATGATCACGACGGTCGTGACCGAAGCGGTGGTGCTGGCGGACAGGCTGTTCAGTCGCGCCGCGGCCGCACCGTTCCTGCCGCGCGTCGTCGCCATCGCCGCCGCCGGCGCCGCCATTGGCTATCTGGCGGAGCAGCAGAACCGGAAGCGCTTCGAGGATCGCGCCATCGCCGTCATCCTCGGCCGCGCGCGTCTCGGTGGCACGCTCGCTGACACGGTCAACCTGGTGCTGGCGTCCGTGCGCAACGCGTTCCACGCAAGGCAGGTGCTCGTCGTGTTCCAAGAGCGTCCTGTGGGCCGCGTGTTGCTGTGGCGCACCGATGCCGCCGTCGGTGACACCCTGTCCGCCCGGCCCATGCAGCTGCCCGCCGCTCGCCACGACGACTTCTGGTTCCAGATGCCCGGCACGGCGTGGCATGCGCGGGCGCAAGGCCGATCGCGACGCGGCACCTTCACGGTGGTCGCGCTCGATGCGACGGGACGGCGATTGGCGCCCGCCACGGTGGACGTCCCCGCGGGCTTTCTCGCGGCACACGCGTGCCGCCGGTTCGTCGGGGCGGCGCTGACGTTGAGCGACGACTGGCTGTGCAGGCTGTTCGTGCTCGACCCGGCGATGGGCGTCCACCGCGAACAGACCGCGCGGTTCGCCCTCCAATTGGCGCAGACTGTCGGGCCGGCGCTCTACAACAACTATCTGGTCCGCAGCGTCCGCACCCGCGCTCAGGCGCTCGAGCGGAGCCGCATCGCGCGCGAGATGCACGACGGCGTCACGCAATCGCTGCTGGGGCTCGAAATGGAGATTGCCGTCTTGCGGCGGCGCGCCAAATCCGAGGCCCCGCTCTGGACCGACGACCTGGCGCGCATCCACAGCATCGTGCGCGACGAGGTGGTGACCGTTCGTGAGCTGATGGAGGGCATCCGCGTCGACGACGTCGTGTCGGGCGACCTGATTCAGCATCTCAGCGGCGTCGTCGATCGGTTCAGCCGCTACACCGGCATTTCCGCGCGGTTCGTGTCCAACGGCAAGCCCGCGCCGCTGACGTCGCACGCCCGCCGCCAGATCGCACGGATCGTCCACGAGGCGCTGGTCAACGTCCGCAAGCACTCCAACGCCGACCGCGTCGTCGTGCGCATCGACACCGACCGGTTCGCGTGGAAGGTGTCGATCGAGGACGATGGACGGGGGTTTCCCTTCGCCGGGACGTTGACGCACGACGAGCTCGACGCGCAGCGTCAGGGGCCGCGGACGATCGGCGAGCGCGCTCGAATCATCGGCGGAGTGATGACCGTCGAGTCGCGCCCAGGGTTCGGCTCGCGCGTCGAGGTTTCCGTGCCGATTACTGATAGCCTAGAACCGAGCGCTTAGCGCCGAGAGCTGATGGCTGATACCGACGCGACCCGTACCGCCGTGCGCATCCTAGTTGCCGACGATCATCCCATTTTCCGCGATGGTCTCCGGCGTCTGCTCGAGGCCGAGCCCGACCTCCTCGTGGTCGGCGAGGCGGTGGATGCGGCTGAAGCGATTCAAATGGTTGGCAAGCTGCATCCCGACATCCTGCTCCTCGACGTCGCGATGCCGAAGGTCTCGGGGCTCGAAGCGCTCGAGACGGTCATGGCACTGCCCGCGCCGCCGAAGGTGATCCTCCTGACCGCCGCGATCGACCGCGCCGACATCGTCAAAGCGCTGCAGGTCGGCGCGCGCGGCGTCGTGCTCAAAGAGTCGGCCACCTCGATGCTGCTGAAAGCCATTCGCATCGTGATGGACGGCGGCTATTGGGTGGGCCGCGAGAGCGTCTCGGATCTCTTGCAAGCGTTGTACAGCCTTGGTCCAGTGCCCGAGCGCCCCGAGGCGCTGCCCGCGTTCAGCCTGACGCCACGCGAAATCCAGATCGTCGGGCTAATCCTGGCGGCCGCCGGCAACAAGAAGATCGCCGACACGCTGAACATCAGCGAGAAGACGGTCAAGCATCACCTCACCAACATCTTCGAGAAGCTCGGCGTCTCCAACCGTCTGGAGCTGGCGCTCTTCGCCGCGCAGCACAACCTCCTGCCCAAAGAGTGAGACTCGCCAGCCTGTTGAATCTCGCCTTCTCGACGGGCGGGTTGCTGCTCATGCTGATTGTCATCTGCGCGTGGCTGCTGCTGCGTCCGCGCTCGCGGCTCGCGCGCGGCACATTGGTGCTGGTGGTCGTGTGTTACACGCTGATCAGCATGTACGCGATTCCCCACGCCGTCGGTCGCTACTGGAGCCGGGAGTTCGAGCCGTTGCAGAAGTCGGACGTGCCGCCGGGTCGAACGGCTGTTGTGCTACTCGGGTCGGGCAGCTACACCGCGCTCGATTGGGAAAACGGCCGCACCGCGGTACCCGATCCGATTGGCCTCGAGCGGACGCTGGAAGCAGCGCGGATCTACCGGATGATCGACCCCGCGTGGGTGATCAGCTCGGGCGGGTTCCTGCGGCCGAGATCGCCGAACCTGCCGCCGGGCGAGGTGATGAAGGACGTGCTGCTGAGGCTCGGCGTCGAGGCGTCACGGGTGATCGTCAAGAATCTGGCCATCGACACGCACGATGAAGCGCTGACGGTATCGACGCTGCTCCCGTCGCTGCGCGTCGATCACGTCGTCCTGGTGACCTCGAGTGTGCACATGCGCCGCGCGGCCGCGACGTTTCGCGCGACCGGTGTCGTGGTGATTCCGGCGCCGGCGCGTGAGGACGGGCCGTGGACTCCGTCGTGGATGTCGAGGTACCTCCCGAGCGAGTACGGCCTGTTCGAGGCGTCGCTCGTCGGGCACGAGCTCGCGGGCTGGGTGTACTACAGGCTTAAAGGATGGCTGTAGTTCTGAGCGTATCGCTCGGGACCGAATTCAATTGGAAGCTCCGGGATCGACGACGTGGCCCTGACCAGGATCGACTCGTCCCATGGTACGCCTCTTGAAGCGACGGAGGCCTCATGGCGTTCTGTCGGACCTGCAGCCATCATTTGATGCGAAAACGTCGAACACTGCTCCAGCGGCTTCTCTACACTGAAGTCTTCTACTGCACGACGTGTAGAAAAAAATTCATGCGAGCGCGCAGGCTTACAAATGCGGTATCTTCGATGCTGTGGCAGAAAGGCTGAATCCCGTTGCAGTGTTGCGGGCTGAAACCGACGCCGCGCGATTCGCATTGGGCGAGCGCGACCTCGTCCGTATGACGCGCTTCCCCTTTAACGTTGGTCGCGAAAGCCGTGCGACCGGCCTGGAGAAGCTGAAGCGCGAAATCGAGCGTCGGCGTGGGCACGCAACACCTGTGAACGACCTCTACCTCGTCGATCGCGCGGAGGCCGGGCGGAATGTCTCGCGCGAGCACTTTCGAATCGACTGGGTCGATGATCGGTTCGTCATCGTCGACCTCGGCAGCACGTGCGGGACGATCGTCGCGGCTCGCTCCATCGGGAAAGACAGCCCCACCAACGCGACCGAGCTGCACGATAACGACCTCATCGTCGTGGGGGTCCCCAGCTCACCGTATGTCTTTCGATTTCAGATTGAGGCTCAGGGCAGCAGCTCGGCGACGGCGATCAAATAGTGCGGCCGCTCCAATGGGGCCACCTGGTCGCCAGCTGAATACTCCTCGACCACCGCGTAGCCCCACGCGTCGGGGCTGTCTGTTGAGGGCGCAGGGAATCGGCGCACTTCGAGGATCTGATCGACCAGATTGAGCAGCCAGTAGTCGGCTAAGCCCGCCCGCGCATACATCGCCGCCTTTCTAGTTCGATCGAACGACAGCGTCGCATCCGAAACCTCAAGGACGAGCAGGGCCGTCGTCGGATGTGCGTCGCGGTAATCGCGCGGTGAGCCGGTGACGACTGCCACGTCGGGCTCCGGCTCGGAGTCGATTGACAATGCCAGAGGTAGCTGCGCGCGCACGTCGACGCCCTCGCCAAACGCGCGTCGCAATGCATCGTCCGCCAAGCGAACCGCAGTTGCATGACGGCTTTTCTGCGGCGTCATCGTGACAATCTCTCCGTTGATCAGCTCGACATGGTCTTCGGTCGTGAAGACACCCGCGTCGATCATCCGGTCGTATTCGTCCCGAGTCCATCGCCGGAGCTGCACAGGCGTCACGAGGATGATCCTACGGCCACAGGCGGCTGCTGGCAACAGCGTCGAGCCACTGCGGAAGGGGCCACATATCGATGCCCTCCTCGGTCCGGTGCGGGCGATCGCCGAGGTACACGAGGACGCGGCGCGCCAGCCGCGGCAACCCGGCGATGGCGCGCAGGCCGGCCAGCCGCGAGGTCGCCTGGCGCGTAGTCGTGTCGATCTCCATGGCCAGGTACTCGCGGCCCCGGCGCAGCAGGAAGTCCACTTCAGTCGCGCGCGCCTGGCCGGGCGCCCAGTAGCCGATGTCGTCGAACACGTCGCCGCGCTGGTTGTGCGCGCGCAGCACGGTCAAGGCCAGACCTTCGAGCAGCGGCCCGCGTTCTTCGGCGGCGACGTCGCCCAACTGCCGCTTGACAGCGCGGACGACGCCGGCATCGGTCCAGTACAGCTTGGGATGACGACGTTCTCGAACGCGCAGTCGGGGTTCGAAGGCGGGCACGAGTGTCGCCATGAGCGTGTCGCGAAGAACGGCGAGATAGCCGTCGATGGTGGTGCGCGACGCCGCCGAATCTCGGGCGAGCGCTGCGACGTTGACGACGCGTCCATGAGCGAGCGCCGCCGCGGGCAGGAATCGCAAGAACGCGGCGAGGTTTCGCACGGTCGCTTCGCCGCGGATTTCTTCGCGCACGTACTTCTGGACGAAATCGTCGAGCGCGCCCCGGGGATAGGCCGCCTCCCAGATCGCGGGGAGGCTGCCGAAACGCAGCACACGCTCGAGCTCGAAATCCTGTCCCAGTTCAACCGGGACGAGCGGGTACATTGTCAGCGGCGGCAGATGGCGTGCTAGCGTGGAGGCGACGGCCCGCAGTGGACACACGCTCGAGCCGAGGACGACGAATCGGCGATCGTCGTCTTCCATCGCCCGCCGCACTTCGGGAAGGATCGCCGGCACGCGGTGCACCTCGCGGACGATGACGACCTGGCGAGGCATCGTGGCGCGAAGCTCTCTGGCGAACTCGGACGGATCGGCCAGCAGCCTCTGCCCGACGCGGTCGTCGCCCAGGTCGACGACGTGCGCATGCGGGAACGCAGCCCGGGCCCACGTCATCTTGCCGGACCCCTGGAGTCCAAACAGGGAAAAGCTTCCTGGACCGGGCCGCAGCAGGCGCCGATAATCGGTTGACGTGGCTGCACGGTAGTCAGGTAAATCGTCCAATTTGCTTCCTCGCCAGTCATTCTGCAACGCAGAACAACGGCATACATAGCAAAATGTCCGCAGCTCCTGTGGTATGCTGTCGTGTGTCCTTTAAAGTCTTATATTAGACTTTTGTTTACTACCTACTGATAGCTGTCGTATCACATATACACGAGCCTGCTACCTGTTTGACACAAACTGACCAGCCGATATACTCGTTGGGTTTCTCCGGAGTTCCCGGCCGGAGAGCGTCCGTCATCGAACGGGGCTTCAGCCTCTCGGCGGAGCGAATCTCTGTGCTCCTTCATGTAAGTGAGAGGGCGAAGCTCTCTCGGTTCGAGCAAACGTCCATCCCGTCAGACGTAAGTCGCCCCCTGAATTCCTCTTTGCGCCGATTGCGACACTTCCGGGTGGGTGTTCTCCTCCTGCCGATCGTGTGTGGAGCCGCGTGCGGGCCGGCGCCGCCGCCACCCGCTGCGGTGGCTGCCGCGTCCCAGATCGTGCCGAAGTACGACTCGTTCACCGGTGCGTTGACGCAGCTCGAAGCCGACTTGGACCGCGACGGCTTGATCGAAACGTGGGCCTACATGGAAGGCGCGCGCGTCGTGCGCGTGGAAGTTGACGAGAACGGCGACCGAGTGGTCGACCTGTGGGAGTACCACAGGAAGCCTGCAGGGCAGGAAAAACAGGACGGGCGGGATGGGCGGCAGGGGCAGCGCGGGAACGTGGGGCAGATGCCTCGCCCCGTGAGATTGCAGCGCGGCGGACTGGAGAGCCCGGACAAGACAGTCGAACGCATCGAACGCGCGACGCGGCGCGATGGCGTTGTGTCGCGCTGGGAATACTTCGACAACGGGATGCTGACCCGTGTCGAAGAGGACAAAGACGGCGACGGGAAGATAGACAAATGGGAAACCTACAACGACGGCAGCCTGGCGATGATGGCGATCGACACGACGCATCGAGGAAAACCGGATCGCCGGCTGGTATATCGCCCGGACGGGACGCTCGACCGGATCGAGATCGATCCGAACGGCACGGGCACCTTTCAAGCGCAGGCGGCGGCCAAGTGAGTCCCGCCCCCATCATGCAGGCCGGCTCGCGCGCGCTGCTCGTCGCAGGGCGATCGGATCACGCCGAGCTCGAAGCGCTGCTCCGCGGCATGGGCTACCAGCCGGTGCTGATCAACGACTCGGAGCATGTGGCGGCGCTGCGGGATCCGGTGTCGCTCTGTCTGATTGATCTGCGTCAGAACGGCGAAGCGCTGCGCAGCGCGCGGGCGGTGCGGGCGCAGTATCCGCAGTCGGTGGTCATCGGCGTCGCGGATCCCGGCCGGCCGTCAGCGGCGGCCGACGCGATTCGCGCCGGGGTGTTCGACGTGCTGCCGCGACCGCCGTCGCCGCGCGATCTCGAGGCACTGCTCGCCAACGCGCGCGAACAGGCGGCGCTGGCCAGCACGCAGGCGCAAACGCCGTCGGCCGAGCCGATGGCGTACGGCGTGGTCGGCACGTCGCCCGCGATGCGGCTGGTGATGGATCTGGTGCAGCGCGCCGCGCCCGGCCGCTGCGGCATGCTGATCTGCGGTGAGCGCGGAACCGGGCGCGAGATGATCGCGCGCGCCATTCATCTCCACGGCACGAATCGCAACGCGTCGTTCGTGAAAGTGGATTGTTCAGGGCCGACGCCCGAAGATATCGAGCTGCAGCTGTTCGGTCATCTCGCCAAGCGTCCGGCTACGACCGGTCCGCTGGAGCGGCGGAGCCTCGAGCACATCGGCCGCACGAGCCGGCTGGCCGAAGCGGCCGGCGGCATTCTGTTTCTCGAGAACGTCACCGAGATGCCGGCGCGCGTCCAGGGCCGGCTGGTGCGCGTGTTGCGCGACCGCGAGGCGTTCGTCGACGAAAGCCGCGAGCCGATGACGCTCGACATCCGGCCGATCGCGGCCGTGGATGGATCGATCACCGCGGCGCTCGACGAAGGGCGCCTGCGCCCGGATCTCTACGAGCGGCTTTCGCTGATCCGCGTCGACGTGCCGGCGCTGCGGCAGCGGCGTGAAGATGTGCCGGTGCTCGCGAATCACTTCCTCAAGGAGTTGTGCAAGGCCAGCGGCAAGCCGATGAAGACGTTGACGCGTCCGGCCTTGACGCTCCTCGGGGCGCTGCCCTGGCGCGGCAACGCGCTGGAACTGCGCGCCCTCCTCGAGCGCCTGATTCTGCTCGCTCCCGGCGGGCTGATCCGGCTCGAGGACGTGCTCGCCCACACCCAGCTCGAAGGCAGCGTCAGTCCGACCGGCCTCGACGCCACGCTGCGCCAGGCGCGCGCCAAGTTCGAGCGCGACTACATTGCGGCGGTCCTCCAGCAGCACCGCGGGCGCATCGCCGACGCCGCACGCGTGCTGGGCATTCAGCGCACCAACCTCTATCGCAAGATGCGCCGGCTGAACCTGATGCGTCCGAGGCCAGTGGGCCGGGACTGGTAGCGGTCGTGGCTCGTTGGTCGTTAGTCGTTAGTCGTTAGTCGTTAGTCGTTTGTTTGCAACTAGTTACAAGTGCAGATTCGTGCAATGTATCCGTCGGGCCGCTCCGCTGCGTACGTGATACAGAACCTTCGAGCGTGCCTTGACCAGACAGCCCCCGCTGAACGACCATAGCAACGTCGAGGAACGGCTGCTCACCCCCCGGCCGGGCGACAGATTGGATTCGTGTATGAGACTCCGTCAACTCGTGGCGGCTGGACTCGCGGCAGTGATGGCCGGTATCCCCATCATCGCGCAGCAAGCGCCACCCACTGCTACACTCTCCGGCGTCGCCAGGAAAGAGGCGAAAAAGCCGTACAGCGATTACACGACGCGGGCGCGCAACGTGCAGACCGGCGAGATCGCGGGCACGGCCACCAACACCGATCCCGACGCGAACTTCACGATCACCGGTCTTCCACCGGCGAACTACGTCGTTGAACTCCTCAACAAGGACGGAAAGATCGTCTGCACCGAGGGGCCCTACGACTTGACGCAGACGTTCGTTCGGAACGACGTCGACATCAGCTGCAACAAAGTACCGGCAGCCTGGTGGCTCCTGGGAGTGGCGGCGGCTGCGGGCATCACCGCGGGCGTCGTGATCGCCGACCAGAGCCCCAGTCAGTAGGGTTTCACGGCCAGTTCGACTGAGTAAGTTCTCGGGACGTCGACCGTCGACGACCACTCGTCGACGGTCGGCGACTCTTTCTCCCCTCCGGCCGTTCGTTCGTCGCGCTTTCGGCCGGCTGCTTCATCGGAATCATTCATCCTCGTAACCGTTCGGATTCCTCCGTTTTCAGGGTTCGCTCGTGACTCTGTGCCCTCGCGCGTTCCTCGCGATCCTGGTTCTCACGCTGTCGACCGTCGCGCGCGTCGGCGCGCAGGACCAGACGGGTGCAACCGATCAAGAAGCCGATCCCGCGGAACTGGCGCGTTTTCGCTTCGGTCCTCTTCGCTTCACGCCGTACATCATGCTCACGAATGTCGGCATCGACGACAACGTCTTCAACGACTCCGTCGATCCGAAGCAGGACACGATCGCGACGCTGGGACCGGCGACGGACCTGTGGATGCACGTCGGGCGCTCCCTGTTTTCTGGGAAGACGGGCGTCGAATACCTGTACTTCGACAAGTACGAGAATCAGCGGGCATGGAATTCGAGCCACAAACTCCGTTGGCAGCTGCCGCTCAGCCGGTTCACGCCTTTCGTGCAGGGCACGTACGCCAACACGAAGAACCGGAGCGGCTTCGAGATCGATTCACGTCTTCGGTTGTTCGATCAGAACGTGGAGCTGGGCACCGAGTTGCTGCTCTCCGGGAAGATGCGACTCGTCCTGTCCGGTTCGCGATCCCGGCTCGAGTACGACGAGCGCGAGTCGGCACTGGCGGCCCAGGCCTCTCAAGCGCTCAACCGCTGGACCAACACCGAGTCGATGCAGCTTCGTTACCGATTGACGTCGCTGACGACGTTCGTGGTCAACGCGGCCGCGATCCAGGATCGGTTTGTCGGAGACCCGTTGCGTAACGCCAACAGCATCGCCGTGCTACCGGGATTCGAGATGAAGCCTGCGGCGCTCGTGTCGGGGCGAGTTGCCGTCGGGGTCCGCGACTTCGCGCCGCTGCGGGAAGGGATTCCGCGCTATCGGGGGCCCGTCGCATTCGTCGACGCCACGTACACCGTCCGCGCGACGCGGCTCGCGGTGCAGTTGGGACGCGACGTGACCTACTCGTACCAGGCCGAGCAGCCGTACTACACACTGACCGATCTGAACCTGGTGCTGACCGAGCGCTTCACCTACAACTGGGACGTCGTGCTGCGCGCGGGCCGCCAGGTGCTCGACTACACAGCCATCACGACGTCGAAGCTCGCGTCGGATCCGCAGCTGGACACGATCCGCCAGTACGGCGGTGGCATCGGCTATCGCCTCAGCCGCACCTTTCGGCTTGGCGTAGACGGCCTCTACTTTCGCCGACGCTCGTCAAACGTCGCGCTGCGCGACTACGAAGGTCTCCGTGTCGGTGCCTCTGTCAGTTATGGATTACCGCAATGAAGAAAAATAGGCTCACCTTCCTTGTCGTTGTTTTCGCGAGCATCGCAGCAGTCCTCGGCCAGCCGCGTTTCGCGTCCAGCCAGACGGACTACCGCATCGGCGCCCAGGATGTCTTGAACATCACGGTATTCGGGGAGAGCGACCTGTCCGGAAAATACACTGTCGAGCAGGACGGCACCTTCACGTTTCCGCTCGTCGGCCGCGTCAAAGCCGGGGGCGTGACGCTGCGTGAGTTCGAGCAGGTGCTGAAGAAGCAGCTGGCCGACGGGTTCCTGAAGAACCCGCAGCTGTCGATCGTGATCGAGACGTATCGCAGTCAGCGCATCCTCGTGATGGGTGAGGTGCGATCGCCAGGCGAGTATCTGCTCACCAGCGACATGACGCTGCTGGCGGCGCTGGCGCGGGCGGGAGGCACCTCGCCAGCCGCGAGCCGGGAGGCCGTCGTGGTGCGGTCGCGCCGCCTGCCCACTAACGGCGAAGGCGGTGGCGAGGCCGAGATCATCCGGATCGACCTGACGGACCTGCAAGCGGGAAACACGGCGTTGAACATCACATTGCAGGACGGTGACACGCTCAACGTCCCGAAAGCGCAATCGGTCTTCGTGAGCGGTCAGGTCAAGTCGCCCGGCGCCTATGCCGTCGAGCCGGGCACGACCGTCCTGCAGGTGCTCTCGCTCGCCGGCGGCCTGACCGACCGCGGAGCAGACAGCCGAATCAGGATCCAGCGGATGGTCAAAGGCAAGCTGAAGGACGTCAAAGCGAAGCTCACGGACGCCGTGCAGCCCGGTGACACCGTTATCGTGCCGCAGAAGTTCTTCTGAGGAAAACCCGACTCTCTCGATAGGACGGCTATGACAACCATGACAACCACCCCACGCGAGACCCGTGCACGGATCCCGACGCCTCCCGTGCTCGAGGAGCGACAGGTCATGGACTACGTCCGTGTGCTCTACAAGCGGCGCTGGATCGCCATTCCGGTCTTCGCGATCCTCTTCGTCGTCGGCACCGTGAACGCGCTGCGGCAGACGCCTGTGTACCAGGCGCACGTCCAGCTGCTGATCGAATCCGACACACCGAAAGTGGCGCGACTCGATCAGATGTTCCAGACCGAAAACGGCTACGACGACGAGTTCCGCCAGACACAGTTCCGCATTCTCCAGAGCCGGACGCTCGCGAAACGCACGATCGACGCGATGAAGTTGTGGGGCGCGCCGCGCCTGGGCAACGGTCCGGAACCCAAGGCCTCCATCAGCTTCGTGGGTATGGCCTGGAGCGCCGTGTTCACGGTCCTCGACTGGGTGCAGCGGCCGTTTGCGGGTGACGACAAGCCGCAACAGTCGCCCGACATCGCGCCGTCAGCCGTCGAAGCCGCGGCCCAAAAGGCCGAGACGAGCAAGCAGTCGGCACGGATCGATGAGTTCCTGGGCGGTGTGTCGGTTTCGCCGGTGCGCAACAGCCGCATCGTCGAAGTGCGGTACGCGTCGACCGATCCCAACTTTGCGGCCGATGCAGCGAACGCGGTTGTCAGGGCCTATATCCAGCAGAACATGGAAAGCAAGTTCACCACGTCCAAGGACGCGGCCGACTTTCTGTCGGAGAAGCTCGCCGAGCAGCGCAAGGCGCTCGAAGGCGAGCGAATCGGCGCTGCAGGCCTACAAGGAGAGGAACGGCACGGTATCGGTGGCCGACAGCGCGTCCAACATCGTCGTGCAGCGGCTGACGGACCTCAACGGTGCGCTCACGAAGGCGAAGACGGATCGCATCAACAAAGAGGCGCTGTACAACCAGCTCAAGTCGGCCGAGGGCTCCGGCGCGCTCGATACCTACCCGGCGGTCATCTCGAACGAGTACATCCAGAAGCTCAAGGCTGACCTCTCGGACCTGCAGCGTCAGCAGACGCTGCTCGCGCAGAAATACGACGTGCGCCATCCGGAGATGATCAAGATGCGCAGCACCATGGAGTCCGCCGATGCGAAGCTGCGCGGCGAGCTCTCGAAAGTCGTCGAGTCGGTGCGCAACGAATATCAGGCGGCGCTGACCGAGGAGAAAGGCCTGCAGGGCGCCCTCGACGCGCAGAAGAGCGAAGCACTCAGCCTGAACCGCAAGGGCATCGAGTACGGCGTGCTGACGCGCGAAGTAGAAAGCAACAAGCAGATTTACGAGAGCCTGATGCAGCGGACGAAGGAGACCGGGATTTCGAGCGACCTGCGCGCGAGCAACGTCCGGATCGTCGACCCCGCCGAAGTCCCGGCGCGGGCCGATTTCGCCGAATATCAGACGCGATCTCCTCGTGTCGTTCGCCGGCAGCCTCGCCCTGGCAGTCGGCCTGGTTTTCGGATTCGAGCACCTCGACAATCGGATCCGCACGCCGCAGGAGCTGAAGGCACACGTTCCCGTCCCGTTCCTCGGGATGGTGCCGACCGCCACCAAAACGAAGGACGGCTCGCCGAACCCGCTGGTCAGCAACGGTGCGTCGCCGAACTTTGCGGAGGCGATCAAGACCGTGCGTACGAATGTGCTGTTTTCCTCTGCGGAGGACGGCTTGAAAGCGCTCGTCATCACGAGTGCCGGTCCAAGCGAGGGCAAGAGCCTTGTCGCGGCCAACCTCGCCATCTCGCTCGCGCAGGTGGGACAGCGTGTGCTGCTCATCGACGCGGACATGCGCCGGCCGCGTGTCCACGAGATCTTCGAGGTGCCGCAAGAGCCGGGGTTGTCGAATCTGTTGACCGCCAACGTGAAGAGCATCGAGGTCCTCCACAAATCCGGGACGGCTGGCCTGTGGGTCCTCAGCTCGGGTCACATTCCGCCCAACCCCGCCGAGCTTCTCGGGTCGCAGCGCTTCGTCCAACTGATCAAATCGCTCCAGAACCACTTCGACTGGGCGATCGTGGACACTCCGCCCGTGCTGGCCGTTGCGGACAGCATGATCGCCGCCAATGAGGCGTCGGGTGTCGTGTTCGTCGTCGGCGCGGACAAGACGACCCGCCAGGCCGCTCGGGCGGCCATCGAGCAGCTCGCCGCCGCTCGGTCGCACCTGGTTGGCGCGGTGCTCAACAACGCCGCGATCAGTCGGCACCCGTACTACTACCAGGGCTACTATCGCAAGCAGTACGCGAAGTACTACGTCAAGACCTGACGCGCGTGCGGCTCGCAGCCAGCCCTCCACCGCCCGCCCCCTCTGCTTCTCTGACCGACCCCCACGACGTGCCTGGCGCGCACCACGACCGCCCGCGCGCACACGTCGGCGTGCTGGCGACTCATCCCATCCAGTACTACACGCCGTGGTATCGCGCGCTGGCACGGGAGGTCGATCTCGAAGTCTTCTTCTCGCATCGCCAGACGGCGGACGATCAGGCGGCAGCCGGGTACGGCGTCCGCTTCGACTGGGACGTTCCGCTGCTCGACGGATATGCCAGCCGGTTTCTCCGCAACCTCGCTCGAAGGCCAGACGTGAGTCGATTCTGGGGATGCATCACGCCCGACATCCGGGAGGTGATACGAACCGGGAGCTTCGACGCCTTCATCGTGCACGGATGGTCGACTTGCAGCTATTGGCAGGCCATGACGGCGTGCTGGTCGACCAGAACGCCCGTGCTCGTGCGCGGCGACTCGAGTTTGTCCACGCCGCGTGCATGGTGGCGCCGCGTCGTCAAGTGGCCGCTGTACCGATGGTTCATTCCCCGATTCGATGGATATCTCGTGGTCGGCGCCCGTGCCCGCGAGTACGTCGTGCGGTACGGCGCCGATCCGGCGCGGTGCTTCGATGCACCGCACGCTGTTGACAACGAGTTCTTCGCGTCGAGAGCCGAGGCGATGCGCGCCGATCGCGGCCGGCTGCGCGCGCGGTTCGGGATACCGCCGGACGCCGTCGGGTATCTCTTCGCCGGGCGGTTCATCGAGCGGAAAAAACCGCTGGCTTTCGTCGACGCCGTCGCGCGAGCCTCGCGAGAAGCTCCAGAGGTTTTCGGCCTGATGGTCGGCGACGGGCCGTTGCGACGTGACGCCGAGGCGCTCGCGGTCCGCTTGCAGGCGCCGATCCGGTTCAGCGGCTTCCTGAACCAGACCGAGATGGCCGCCGCCTACGTGGCCGCCGACGTGCTCGTCGTACCGTCCGTGTGGGAAACGTGGGGCCTCGTCGTCAACGAGGCGATGGCGTGCGGCCTGCCGGCGATCGTGACCGATGGCGTCGCGTGTGCCGGCGACCTGGTCGTGCCGGGCCTCACGGGCGAGGTCTGCACCATCGGAGCGGTCGATGCTCTCGCCGATCGCATCGGCCGGCTGGCGCTCGATTCAGAGTACCGAACGACACTGTCCGTGAACGCCAGCCAGCATGTGGTCCGGTTCGACGTGGCCGCAGCGGTCGAGGGGACGCTGCGGGCCGTCGATTACGTGACGGGCCGCTCCTCCGTGAGCCCGACGCAGTCGGCTCCAGCGTTCGACGCGACTTCCGCAGGTCGACAATGACGACTCCTTCTCTTTGGACGCTGGCAATCCTGTGGCTCGTCATCGCGTCGGCGTTCATCATATGGCGCTGGCTCGCAGGCCGCGGCGTCGGCCTCGTCGTGTCGATCATTCTCGGACTGTCGGGCATTCATTGGATTGCGGCGACGCTGTACCTGCTGCCGTGGTACCAGAACTTCGATCGGGAACTGGTCACCACCGGCTTGTGGGTCGCCGTTCAAGGGCTCTGCGCCTTCTGTCTTGGCGCCGTGCTGGCCTCTCGTGCGCCTGTCGTCGAGGCCGAGGACGATCATCACGCTGCCCGGTCCGTCGCATCGTTCGCCTGGGCGTACATCGTTGTCGGCATCATCATGTACGCGTTCCTCTGGCCTCGCGTCGGTCGCATCGCGTCGCTCGGTGCGCTGGTCGCGGCCGGATCCAGCTACATCGTGCTGGGAATCTGCCTTCAGTGCTGGCGCGCCGACGCGCCGCGTCTCGTGCGCTGGCTGGGCGCCAGCACTCTGCTGCCGGTGGTGACCATCCTCACCCAGGGCTACCTCAGCTACGGGCTCGCGGCCCTCGCCGCCGTCGCCGCCTTCATCGCCGAATTAATCCAGTCGCGCAGGAAACTCCTCCTCGCGGGTCTCGCGATTGGCTACGTGACGATGTCGTTCTATGTGACCTATATGCGCGACCGAGCTGAAATCCGCGACGCCGTATGGAGCGGCGCGGCCGCGAACCGCAGGATCGATCTCATCGGCGGCAGCGTTCAGAGTTTCGAATGGTTCGATCCGAGCAACGATTACCACCTGGAGCGCATTGACGAGCGGCTGAACCAAGACTACTTCGTCGGGATGGCGGTCGACCGTCTCAGAAAGGGTGTGGTGCCGTTCGGCGACGGCGAAACGGTCAAGGAAGCGTTTCTGGCCTTGCTGCCGCGTGCATTCTGGCCGGACAAAGGCGTAGTGGCCGGGAGCACCGACATCGTGAGCCGCTTCACCGGGCTGAGGTTCATGGAAGGCACGAGCGTCGGGGTTGGCCTGGTGATGGAGATGTTCGTCAACTTCGGCGCTCCGGGGGTCTGGCTGGGATTCGCACTTTTCGGTGCCGTGCTCATGATCATCGACGAGCGGGCGAGGCGTTGCCTCGAGCACGGCGACGCGATCCGTTTCGCCCTCTGGTACTTGCCCGGCAGCGCGCTGCTTCAATTGTGCGGCGGATCGCTCGTGGATGCCACGGCGGCGGCGGGCGCGGGAGTCGTCAGCGTTCTGCTCGTAAACGCCATCCTCACGCGCCTCGTGATCCGCCGGAGTCAACTGCCTGCCGGGACTGGTGCTCCCGGCCCAGCGGCAGCGCCTCGTATGACGCCACCTGCCGCCATTGTGAGGTCGGGCGCCGACGTGTCTGGGCCATTGCTGTGAGCGTGGCGAGCAGCTTGGGTTGCAAGGCGGTCCCGACTACCCAACCACCTGAGACCAATCGCTGTCCGGCTTGTGGAAGCCGTGTGTTCCGGTCCCGCTATCCCGATGTCACTGGAAACATCCAGGAGTGTCGGGATTGCGGCCATGGATTCCTTCTGCATGCTGATGCGGTACGTGGAGCCAACGCTGAGGCCTTTGGCAACGGCGGATTGTTTTCGGACGCCGAGGTCGCCGTCTACCGGCGATGGGCGCGCGAACGTCTGAAGGTGCTGACTCGGCACCTGCCGCCAGAGGGGAAGCGCGTGCTCGAGATTGGTCCCGGCGGCGGCGAGTTCCTGTACGAGGCGGCGCGTGCGGGCTACTCGATCGACGCGCTCGATCGCTATGACAATATTCTGCCCACGAATCGGCCGAAGAAGTTTCGATTCATCGATGGAGACGCAGAATCGTTTCGGGGCCACGGCGACTATGACGCCGTGGTTGCGTTTCATGTCCTGGAGCACTTCCACGATCCGCGCGCGGTGATCCTCCGCTTCATGTCGGCGGTTCGATGTGGTGGCTTCCTCTTCTTCGAGGTGCCGAACTACTCGTCCACAGTGAGATTGATCGAAGGGCACCGGTGGAACTGTTTTCTGCCCTACCACGTTCAACATTTCACGCCGAAGAGCCTGAGGCGGCTGTGCGAGCAGGATGGGTTGCGCTGCACGTCAATCAGCACCTGCGGCGCCGGCGGCCTCGAGGAGCTTGCCGCCGTCATGGTCGCGTACGGCGTCGCGGCGATGTTCAGACGCCCTGGAGCCGGCGAGCGCCTCGGCCGCGACGGCGTGGCACAGCCGCTTGCCGATGTCCCGCGGAGGCACCTGCGGTCCGTCGGACGGCGATTGTATTGGACCGCCGTGCAGGCCGCGCGCTGGCCGCTTATGCCGCTGAGTGCGATCGAGCGGAGGGTGCTGCGCGGTTCGAATCTGCGGCTTGTAGCCCGGTGCCCCGTATGATTGCCCCTTCGTCGACCGTCGCCGGCCAGGCCGACTTGCTTGGCGGTCTCCCGGTCCGCCGGATCGAGCCGCCCCACGCGCTCGTGCCGCTCGATCTGAGCGAGCTCTGGGAGCACCGGGAACTCCTCTACTTCCTGTTCTGGCGCGAAGTGAAGGTGCGATACAAGCAAACGGCGCTCGGCGTCGTGTGGGCGCTCATACAGCCGTTCTTTACGATGGTGGTCTTCACGGTTGTGTTCAGCCGATTCGGGCGCGTCCCCTCGGACGGTCTGCCGTACCCGGTTTTCGCGTTTTCGGCTCTTTTGCCCTGGCAGCTATTTGCCTTCGCGCTGACCGAATCGAGCAACTCGGTCGTCGCCAATCAGCGCCTGATCACGAAGGTCTACTTTCCTCGATTGATCATCCCGTTGGCCGCGGTGCTGGTGGGGCTTGCCGACTTCGCCGTCGGCTTCAGCCTGCTCGTTGCGATAATGGCTTACTACGGGACGATGCCGGGCGCCGCCGTCCTGACGCTGCCGATCTGGACGCTGCTTACGGTGACCACCGCGTTGGCAGTCGGTCTCTGGCTGTCGGCGCTGAACGTTCGGTACCGCGACGTGCGGTATACCGTGCCGTTCGTGGCCCAAATCTGGATGTTCGCCACGCCCGTTGCGTATCCGCTCTCGGTCGTGCCCGAGTCCTGGCGGCCGCTCTACGCCCTCAATCCGATGGTGGGTGTCATCGAGGGCTTCAGGTGGGCTCTGCTCGGAAACGGACCAGCGCCGGGACTGGCGGTCGCGATTTCCACGGTCGTCGTTCTCGTGATTCTCGTGAGCGGACTCTTCTACTTCCGCCGCACCGAGCTCACCTTCGCCGACATCGTCTGATGAGCCTCGTCATTCGCGCGCACGATCTCGGTAAGCAGTACCGAATCGGCACGCGTGAACGGTACGGCTCGTTTCGGGATTCGGTCGCGAAGGTCCTCGCCACGCCGCTCTTCGCCGGATCCTCGCGTGCCTCGAGCAAGCCCGAAACGATCTGGGCGCTCAGGCATGCGTCGTTCGAGGTGCGTGACGGCGAGATCCTGGGCATTATCGGGCGCAACGGGTCGGGCAAGAGTACGCTTCTGAAGATTCTGTCGCGAATCACCGCGCCGACCACCGGTCGCGTCGACATCGCGGGTCGGGTTGGATCGCTGCTCGAGGTCGGAACCGGGTTTCATCCGGAGCTGACCGGCCGCGAGAACGTGATCGTGAACGGGGCCATCCTGGGCATGAAGCGCCGGGAGATCGACCGCAAGTTCGACGAGATCGTCGCGTTTGCGGGCGTGGAGTCGTTCATTGATACCCCCGTGAAGCATTACTCGAGCGGCATGCAGATGCGTCTGGCGTTCGCAGTCGCGGCGCACCTCCAACCAAACATCCTTCTCGTGGATGAAGTGCTGGCGGTGGGCGATGCGGAGTTTCAGCGCCGGTGTCTGAGCAAGATGCGGGACGTGAGTCTCGACGGCCGCACCGTCATCCTGGTCAGCCACCAGCTGAATCAGATCCGCCGTTTATGCCGAACGGCGCTCTGGCTCGACGCCGGTCGGATCCAATACCTGGGTCCCGTCGGCGAGACCATTAGACGCTACGAGCACGCGGTCGCGGCCTCCGGCGAAACGCCGGGCGCCGGTCTGCGTTTTACGCGATGGGAACTGGCAGACGGCGGACATACGCTGCAGCAGACGGACCGACCGTTCACGATTCGCACTTACCTCCGACTGGCCGAACCGGTCGTCTCGGGCCACTACGGTATTGCCCTTCTCAATGATCGGGATGCTGTCGTCGCAGGCTGGGCGTTCGAGCCCGTCCGGTTCGAGCCGGGCTGCTTCATCCTGGATCTCAGGCTTCCTCAGCTCCCGCTCCAGCCCGGAAGCTATCGCGTCATGTTCGCGCTCTTCAACGGGGGCAGCAACCTGACCGGGGGCGCTCTGGTGGAGAACTGGATTGCGAATCCCCTGTTGACGCTCGACGTGCCGCCCGTCGCTCACGCGCAGGATGCGTGGGCGGGCGTCCTCAACGTGCCGGCGACGTTCGAAGCGCGTCAGGTGGGAATGCCTGCGCTCGAGTCCCGCTAGAGTTGCCATGTGCCTCCGACTCGCCTCGACTGCACGTTGCTGCCGGTTATCGCCACATGCACCGACAGATGTCTAATACGTCCCACTTGGCCATTTCAGTTGTCATTGCCACACTGAATCGGGGGCGTGACCTCTGTCAGACGCTCAAGTATTTTCTGGAGCGGGAGGATTTTCAGTCGTTCGAAGTAATCGTTATCGATCAGAGTGACTCCATCGATGATGAGACCAGACTTTTTCTGGACCAGCATCACAGGCGGATGACGTATCTTCATCGCCAGCAGAAAGGATTGGCAGTATCGCGAAACTTCGGACTCTCGTTAAGCACCGGAAACATCGTCGTGTTTGTTGACGACGATGTAGAGCCCCGGCCCGGATTTCTCCAGGCGCACTGTGACGCGTATCGTCATCCTCAAGTGTGGGGCGCAACTGGGCCTGTGTTATCGCCGGAGGATCCTGCTGGTGAATCCGGAATTGATCTCTCCAGCCGTTACGGTGGGGCGCAGACCGGTGACGTATCCGAACCGAAAGCGGGCGGGTTGACGGTGCTGGACTGGCTCGTCGGCTGCAATATGTCGTTCCGCCGCGATGTGCTCTTAAAGCTCGGTGGGTTCGATCACCGATACGAAATCCATTGCGATGATTCGGATATGTCGCATCGAGTAAAGGCCGCCGGAGGACTGCTTGTGTTTCACCCGAAAGCCGCGCTGGTTCATTTCCAGAATCCCGCGGGAGGGACACGAGACGGACGAACGACTCCGGTACGTTCAGCAGCATACTCGCGCACCTACACCCGAAGCCTCGTGTACTTTTCTTGGCGGATCGGGGAAAACCCTCTACGCCCAACGGTGTGCTGGCGGTTGACTCGGCGAGTCGTGCTGAATCGAACTGTGCTGAAAGAGGGTCGAACCCTGCGAACGTCGGTCGCGTTCATGTGCGGCTTCGTAGATGCATTCCGCTGCCGTAATCGTCCGTTGCTCTGGCAAGCTGAGGGATGCTCCACGACCCCCGGTGCTTATTCGATGGCTGACGTGGATGTCTCCCAATGACGCACGTCAAGGCACGAGTCCGTGAGCTGCTACGCCGGTACGATCGACGGGTCATCTACCTGCCGCCGGGCACCGTGACCGGCGCCGATCTCGCGCACGATCTCGCCGCGCTCCTTCCACACGACGGCCCGGTCTGCCTGGACGTCGGCGCCAACGAAGGCCAGACGATCGCGCTGCTTCAGCGGACGCTGACCAATCCGCGGATTCAGGCGTTCGAGCCGTCGGCGAAGACATTCCGGTCGCTCGAGTCGAAAGCCGGCTCGTTCGCGCCCGGAGTGTCGCTTTACAACTTCGCGTTCGGCGATCGCGAATGCAGCCGCGAGCTCATTCGCTACTCGACCTCTGAACTGAGCTCGTTTCTCGCGCTCGACGCCGACCACGAAAACCGCTTTCGCGACGTGCCGGTGGAAAGCCGCGAGATGGTCCGCGTGAGAACCGTGGACGGGTTTGCCGCCGAGGAGCGCCTTGCCGTCATCGATCTGCTGAAGGTCGACACGCAGGGAACCGACCTGCTGGTACTGCGCGGGGCGGCGACATCGCTCTCGTCGGGGCTCGTCCGCCACGTTCTGGTCGAGCTCAACTTCGTGCGGATGTACGAAGGGCAGAACGACGCGCTCGACCTCCTCCACTTCCTGAAGCAACGCGGCCTTCACCTCGTCGATCTCTACGAGAAGATGTATCACGCGAGCACGCTGGCTTGGTGCACGGCGCTGTTCGCACGCCGGGACGCGGCGTCGTCGGCCCGCACCGTCTGACCCCGATGCGCGTCTCAGCCATCATCCCAACCTTCAACCGGCCCGCTGCTCTGAGGCGGACGCTCGAGACGGTCTTCGCATTGCGTCCGCCGCCAGACGAGCTGTTCGTCATCGACCAATCTGATTGTCCGGACCAGGAGCTCGAGGCGTTACTTCGCCGCGCACCGGTAGGGTTGCGCGCGTACTACGTGCGCCAGCGCCCGCCGGACGCACAAACGGCGCGCAATCAGGCGGCCCGTGCATCCACCGGAGACATTCTGCTGTTCCTCGACGACGACATCCTGTTGGAGCCGGACCTGATCGCGGCGCACATGAAGAACTACAGCGACCCGACGATCGGCGCTGTCGGCGGCTTCTATCTCGAGCCGGGCGAGGAGCCGACGGAGCGGATGCCGTCGCACTACTTTCGCAAGCACACCGGCTGGATCTATTTTCCTCACGGCCACGTCGCCCGCATGGACACGGGCCTGTTCCCGTCATGCAACGGTTCCATCCGGCGCGAGATTCTGCTTCGCGCCGGCGGCTTCGACGAGAACTACATTCGCACGCAGCTTGACGACACCGATCTCTCGTGCCGGCTGCGCCAGATGGGCGTACGGATCGTGCACGACCCCGAGGCGCGCGCCTTTCACTTGAAGGAACCGGCTGGCGGGCGGCGGCCTGGCGGCGTCAACGAGTTCGTCATCGCCGATTCGGCCACCTGGCAGATCTGGTGGTACTTCTTCTGGACCAACTTCGGCGTCCGCGGCTGGCGCGACATCGCCTTTCGCTTTCGAGGGTGCGTCATCCGGCGCGTCAACCTGGTGCGTCCGTGGCAGCTCGCCGCGGCGCTCTTTCATTTCGTCCGCGGCGCCGTCCGAGCCCGCGCGGCGGTTCGCAGCGGCCGCATCCTGCCGCTTCGCGTCCTTTCGGCCGACGTTCCCACCAATCGAACCGCGTGCGCGTCCTGATGATCACGATCGGCTACCCGCCGACCGAGGTCGGGGGGACCGAGGTGTATGTTGCAGGGCTGGTGGAGGCGCTTCGAGCGCACGGCTGCGCGTCCGAAGTGGCGCACATCGCCGAAACGCCGTCCGGCGAGGATATCGCGGTGCAGTCGGAGGTGCGCGGCTCCACGCTCGTCCATCGCATCGTCGTGCCGCGCTCACGGTTCCATCTGGAAACCGTGGTGTTCGACGAGGCGCTCAGAGACCGGATAATCGCTGTTTTCCGGAGGCTCATCCACGATCGGCGTCCCGACGTCATTCACCTGCACCCGCTGCAGCTCGGCCTCGAGGCCTACTTGCTTGACGCACTGAGATCCGACGGCCGGACACTCGTGCTCACGTATCACTCGTCCACGACGAGCTGTGCGCGCGGAGATCTCGTACGATTCGGGCGCAGCGCCTGCGACGGCGTGATTCGCCAGATCGCCTGCACCGAGTGTCTGATGCACGCTCGCGGCGTTCCGCGGCCGCTTGCGGCGGGGCTGGCGCGCCTTCCGCTCACGTGGCATCGGGCAGGCTATCAGAGGACGCAGACCGGCGCGCTGAAGAAGCTCAGAGCGCTCTGTTCCTTCGCGCTGGTGGTAGAGGCGCGCCGTACCTGCTGGGCCCGCGCTATATCGGCCTCGGACCGCGTGATTGCTGTCTGCGACTGGGTGAAGGCCTTGTGCCTTTCGAACGGCGTTCCGGCCCGCAAGCTCGTGCTCTCGAGGCACGGCCACAGATTCCGGACGGCGCGCGCGGCGTTCGCGCCGTCGGGAGCGGTCCGCTTCGGATACCTCGGCAGGCTCAGCCCCGAGAAAGGCGTGCATGTCCTCCTCGAGGCCGTCGCGGACATCAGCCGCAATGTCCGCTTCGAGATCGAATTCGTGAGCGCGACGCTTGACTCCGGCACTCCCGCCCCCGACGAGCAGCGCGTGATTCAACAGCTCCGTGCTGCCGCGGCCGGCGATGATCGCTTGCGGCTCCGCGGCGCGGTCGCGGACGATCGACTGACTGCGACGATCGCCACCTGGGACGCGATGATCGTGCCGTCGTTGTGGTTCGAGTCCGGTCCGCAGGTGGTCTACGAGGCGTTCGCCGCGGCCACGCCAATCATCGGGAGCCGCCGCGGTGGGATAGCGGAGCTCGTTTCGGAGGGAGAGACCGGCTTTCTCTTCGAGCCGGGCCAGGCTCACTCGCTCGCCACGCTGCTCCGACGTTTTGCAGTCGATCCAGCGCCGCTGCGAGCGCTGCGATCGCGGATTCCACCCGTGCGAACCACAGCCGACGTCGCGGCAGACATGATCGACGTCTACCGCAGCCTCGTGAAGGCGCATGTCGCCGTCTGACGGGCGCCGCGGCGACGATGTCGACGTCGCCATCGTCACGCCGACCTATATTTCGTCCAATCCGCGTGTCGTCAAGGAAGCCGATGCGCTCGCTGCCCTTGGTCTTCGCGTGTGCGTCGTCTTCTCGCAGGGGCCGATGGAGTGGGCTCGCGCGGACGACGATATCGTTGCCGCCGCTTCGGACTGGCGAGCGGTTCCCGTCAAGTGGTCGAACTCCGTCCCGGCGGAGCGCGGCACGTACTTGCGATCGACGTTTCGATTCCACGCGGCCCGAAGGCTTTCCCTTACCAGATGGGAGCCGCTCTCGCTCGCGGTTCGCGCGGCATGCCGGACCTATCCTGAACTGGCTCGCGCGGCCGCTGCGGTTTCCGCACGGTTGTACATCGGCCACTACCCGGAAGGTCTCGCGGCGGCGGCAGCGGCAGCCAAGCGGCGAAACGCATCGTTTGCGTACGACGTCGAGGACCTCCACACAGCGGAGGATCCGCCGACGGATGACGGACGTCGGCGAAGCCGCAGGGTCTTCCAGATCGAGCGGAGCTGGATCGGTCGCTGCGCCTATGTCTCGGCTGTGTCGGAGGGCATCGCGCAGGCGCTGGCTCGCACGTATCCGGGCGTCGCCCCCGTGGTGATCCACAACGTCTTCCCGTGGAAGGAGCGGCTGACGCTCGACGGCCAGGTCCGGGACCGCCAGGGGCCCGCGGCTTCCTTGTACTGGTACTCGCAGGTCATCGGCTTCGATCGCGGACTGGAGGATGTCATCCGCGCGCTCGGCCACGTTCGCCGTCCATTTCAGCTCCATCTTCGAGGTTTTCACTCGGACGCTGTCGCTCGTCAGCTGCGTGCGCTGGCTGTGGACAACGGCGTCGCGGATCGCGTGTTCTTCCACCAGCGCGTGCCGCCCACCGAACTCCTCTCGCGGACCGTCGAGCACGACATCGGCCTCGCGCTCGAGCAGCCGGTATCTCTCAACAGAGAGCTGACGGTGACCAACAAGTTGTTCTTCTATCTGTTGGGCGGCTTGGCCGTCGTCGCGACTGCTACGCGGGGTCAGCAGGCGCTCCTGCAGCAGTTGCCGGGCGTCGCCGATCTCTATCCGCCCGGTGACTACCACGCGCTTGCGCGAGTACTGGAGCGGCTGTTGGCCGATCCCTCCTCTCTCTCGAGCCGCAAGCAAGCGGCACTGGCCGCTGCGGCCGCACGCTGGAATTGGGAAAAAGAGCAAGCGACGCTCGTCGCGGCGGTTAACGGCGTTCTAAAGCGCCCCCCCGAGGTCGGGCGAGCAACGCCGTCGGCGCCACCGCTTCGCGTGTGCACAACCCATCAGGAAGTCGGCGCGCGCGAACATGGCCGAGCTCGTTGAACGTCTGCGAAGCTGGCGACATCAGTCGAGCCTTGCTGGCTTCGGGTCCTTGTGGCGCCTCCTTCGCCCGTGCTGGCGCGGAATGCTGTGGGTCGCCTCGGGTGGTCGGGGGTTCGTGCATACGATCAACGACTACGATCGATTTCGCATTGACGTCAGGCAGGCGCCCCACTCGGCCCCGATCATCTGGGAGCCTGAACAGTACGCTTCGGTTATGGCACACGTACGTGAAGGCGCGCACGTCATCGATGTCGGCGCTTTCGTCGGCCTGTACGCGCTTGGCGCCGCCATTCGCGTAGGCAGTACGGGGCGCATTGTCGCTATTGAAGCGAGTCCGCGCTCGGCGCGCCGCTTACGGGCGAATGTTCGAGCGAACCGTTTTAACAATGTCATTCACGTCGTGGAAGCCGTGTGCGCCGATCGGGTGGGCGACACTGTGGTTTTTTTTGCGAGCGAAGGTGGCGGCATGACTGACTCGGCGGTGGGTAGCGCCGGAGTTGCCACGACCCTCCGACTTCAGACAACAACCGTCGACAGTCTGGTCGCCGATCTATCCCTGCGCCCGAGCGTCATCAAGATTGACGTCGAGGGGTTTGAAGATCTGGTGCTTAAGGGCTGTGTCGAAACACTTCGTCGATTCCGTCCGGTCGTGTTCATGGAGTGTCATCCTGACATGTTGGCGAAGCGCGGTGTCGTGGTGGGAGAAGTGGTCAAGACACTCGCCGATTGCGGTCTGGGCTGCGACGATTCCCGGCTCAATGACGGGACACATCTTTCTTCTGGAGCAATGCTGACGTTTCGGCCAGTGCGAGCATGATCGTGGCGCGGCGACAGTCACCGTCCTCGTCCGGCGAGTTGCGCAACGTGCTGATCGTCGCGCCGCATTTCCCGCCGAGCGGGCTGCCGCCGTCGCATCGCGCCCGCCAGTTCGCGACGCACCTTCCGCAGTACGGCTGGCGCCCGACGGTCCTCACTGTGCGGCCGGAGTTCTACCAGGAAGCGCTCGAGCCGGAACTGTGCTCGCTCGTTCCACCGGATGTGGACGTCGTTCGGACCGCCGCCATCCGCCCGCGCCGTGCCGGCGGGTGGGGAATCGGGGATCTCGGCGCGCGCGTCCTCTGGCACCACGGAAGGACCATCGCCAGCCTTTGCCGTGAGCGCGGCATCGATCTCGTGTATCTTCCCTGTCCGCCCAACCACCAGCTGCTGCTCGGCCGGCTGGTGCATCTCCGCCTCGGCCTGCCGTACGTGTTCGATTACATCGATCCGTGGTTGAGCGACTGGCTCGAGGCGCACGCGCGCCCGTTCTCCAAGCTGTGGGTCGTTCATCAACTCGCGAAGCATCTCGAACCGCTCGCGATTCGCCGCGCCGCCGCGATTACGGCGGTCTCGCAAGGGACGACAGACGGCGTGTTGCGGCGCTATCAGCATCTCGCGGCCGAGCGCGGCATCAGCGTGCCCTATGGCGCCGAACCGGAGGTGTACGCGCAGGTGCGCCAAAGGCAAGCAAAGGCGCTCGATACGGCACCCCAGCGAAGACTCCTGTATCTCGGCGCGATGTGGGAGGCCGCGCACGAGACGTTGCGCGCACTCCTTGCGGCGCTCGGCCTCATGAAGGAACGAGCGCCTGCCTTGTACCGCAATTGCCGGGTTGATTTCATCGGGACGACGTACGCGCCCGATGCATCAGGTGAGTACTACGTCCGCCGCTTCGCTGAGGAGGCCGGTGTCGGCGATATCGTGACGGAGACGCCGAAACGGCTCCCATTTCTCGACGCGATTTCGGCTCTGGCCACGGCCGACACGCTCCTCATGCTGGGTTCTGCCGAACCGCATTACACGCCGTCGCGCCTCCTTCCGTACATATTCGCTCAGCGTCCGATCTTCGCGGTGATGAACGCTGCAAGCGATGCAACGCAGTTGCTGCGGCGCCATGCGGGTGTCCGGCTGGTGACCTACGACGGCGATCGCCGAGCGGCCGACCGCGTTAAAGATCTCTGCGATGCGCTCGTCAACTGGCTCGAGCAGCCCCGGTCGCCCGATTTGCCGCAGCCCGACGTGTACTGGGAGGCGTATACCGCGCGCGCGCTGACCGGGCGCGTCGCGGCGCTCTTCGATGCCGTTGTGACCCATGCTCGCCCGGCCGACGATGTTGCCCGCCCGGCCGAATACGAACATGCGTAGCGGAGCGCTGCGGAATCGGGCGCGGCTGGCGCTGATGCCGGGGTTCGATCTCTGCACGCGCCGGCGTGTCTCGCTGGCCCGTTTCTGGCGTTCCGGGCCGCGGCACGTGCTCGACGCGGGCGTGGGGAACGGATGGTTCGCGTACCTCGCCTACCGATCCGGCGCCGCTGTGCTGGCGATCGGGAACAACGAGGGACAGGTCACGAAGGCGCAGGCGTTTTACAACGGGTGGCTGCGCATTCCCGACGATCGCCTGCGCTTCCGCCTGCTGGATCTGCGCGCTCTCGATTCGCTCGACGGCCGCTTCGACGAGATCATCTGCTACGAAACGCTCGAGCACATCCTTGACGATCGCGGCGTGTGTGCAGAGTTTCATCGGCTGCTCGCAAGCCAGGGTGATCTTCACCTGTGCGTACCGAACGCCGCACATCCCAGGTGGGCGAGCGAGCCACTGGACGTGCGCGGAGAATGGGGCGGCCACGTGCGCGCCGGCTACACGCAGGCGACGCTCGACGCCCTGCTCGGGCCGCTCGGCTTCGAGCGCACGGCCGCGGCGGGCGTCGGCGGAAGCGCGCTCGCGCTCGCGGATCAGTGGCTGCAGCGGATGCGGGGCGCCGTGGGCGATCTCGGCGCGGTGCCCGTCGTGTTGCCGCTGTTGTCGCTCGTGCCGCTGGACTCGGACCAGCCAAAACTGCCGTACTCGGTCTTCGGCCGCTTCAGGAAAACGATGGCCGCACGCGCGCCGTCGCTGCAATGAAGATTACGGTCAGCTCTCCAGACTTGCGGCCGAGCCTGGTCGGCCCACTGCAGGGCCTTGCCGCCGCCGGCGCGCTCGATCGGATCATCACGACCCTCGCGTTCGCGCGCGACGGGAAGGCGCTCGCCCTCGCAGGGCGATGGTCCCCCCGCTCGGCGAGCCTGCTGCGGCGGCGCGCCGTTCCTGACGGTCTCGAGGCGCTCGTCGAGTGCATCCCGCTCGGCGAGGTGCTGCTGCAAGCCAGCGGGCGCCTGCGCCTCGGCGACCGCGCGCACCACCGGGTCTGGATGTGGGCGGAACCGTACTTCGATCGGAAGGTCGCTGAACGCCTGGCGGGACGCGCAGGCGTGCACTACGGCCACGAGCACGCCACGCTCGCGTCATTCGAGACGCAAAAGCGCGCCGGCGGGCGATGCATCCTCCGTCAGGTCAACGCGCACTACCAGTTCCTGGATGCGGTTCTCGACGAAGAACACGATCGTTTCGGCTCGCCTGACTCGCCCGGCTGGGGCGCTGTGCTCGAGAGTCGTCCGCGCGTGAATGCCCGGAAAGCCGCCGAGTACGCGCTCGCGGATCTCATCGTCGCCAACTCCGCGTTCGTGCGGCGCACGTTCATCGAAGCGGGCATTCCAGAGGAGCGGGTCGTGGTGGCGCCGACCGGCTGTCCAGCGGCGCCGCCGGCCCCACGAGAACCCACGACACGCCCGCGGATCATCCTCTGCGCGGGGCACATCAGCCTCCGAAAAGGAACGCTGTATTTGATTGAGGCATGGCGCCGCCTGGGTCTGCCTCCGGCGGAGGCGGAGCTCGTGCTCGTCGGGCGGACGATGCTGCCGCCGGCAGTGATCGCCAGTCTTCCTGCAGGAGTGAAGCTTGCGGGCGCGGTCAGCGCCGGCGATCTCAACCGCCTGTACCGGGAGGCGTCGCTGTTCGTGCTCCCGACATTGTGCGAAGGCCTGGCGCATGTGATTCCCGAAGCGTTGGCGTACGGCCTCCCGATCGTCACGACGCCGCACTCAGGCGGCGACGATCTGATCGCAAACGGGGTGAACGGTTGGATTGTGCCGGTCCGCGACGCGGATGCGCTCGCCGATCGCATTACGTGGGCACTCGAGCATCCGTCAGAGCTGGCGGACATGCGCGAGGCGGCGCTTCGCACGGCGGCCTCACGTACCCGCGCGGCAGCGGTCGCGTCGCACGTGTCCCTGGTGGTGGGGTTTGCCGATCGGTCGACGCCGGTGCACGCCTAAGACGCCCGCGAACCCTTCATGGCGAGACTCAGCTTCGCGGTCGATATGCTTCGGGCGCGGTGGAGCCGGCGCCGAAGCCTCTGTCCGTACTGCGAGTCGCGGCTGCACCGGCGCCTCCAGCGCAAACGATTCCTCATCGAAGCGCGGAAGTGCGAATTCTGCGGGCTGATTTTTCGGTGGCCCTGCGACGATCCTGCGCGCGTGCGGCTGTATTACGAAGGCGCGTACGACGGCCAGCAGGCGACAACCCTTCCGCCGGCGGCGGAGCTGCGCGAACTCGCCGATTGTCAGTTCCGGAACACCGCCCTCGATCGATCTCACCGCATCACGTTCGCACGGACGGTAATCTCCAAGGGTCGCGTACTCGACTTCGGCTGCTCTTGGGGCTATTCGCTCGTGCAGTGGAGCGCCGCCGGCTACGACGCAGTCGGTTTCGAGTGGGCCAGAGATCGCGCGCGATTCGGTCGCGAGCGTCTCGGCGTGACGATTTACGACGAGTACTCGGCGCTCGAGCGAGAGCCGCCGGAGAGCTTCGACCTCATCTACGCAGACCACGTCATGGAGCATCTGACGGCCCTCCGCGAGCCGCTCGATCTCTTCGCGCGGCTGCTCAGACACGGCGGCGCCTTGCTGTTCTACGTTCCAAACGGCGGCGGAATGCCGGCCCGGCGGCAGGGCACGAGGTGGCGCGCGCTCATCGGCGAAAGCCACACCGTTGCGCTCACCGCCGAATGGTGCAACCGCAACCTGCCGGCCCATGGCTTCGTGTCACAGTGTTTTTCCGGAACTGCCATCTCTACCGGGAGCAGCCTGATAGACGACGAGGAACTGGCGTGCCTCGCGAGGCGATGCTGACACCATGTGTGGATTCGTAGGCGCCCTGCACGTCGATCCCCTCCGGCCCTCCGCCGATCTGCAGCGGGCCGCTCGATGGATTGCGCGCCGCGGTCCGGACTCGCTGAAGCGATGGACATCTCCGGACCGAACAATCGAAATCGTCCATGCGCGCCTCGCCATCGTCGACCAGGGCGGTCTGGCGCACCAGCCGATGACCGATCCCGACACCGGGACAACCGTTGCGTTCAACGGTGAGGTCTACAACTACCCCGAGCTGCGATCGGACCTGGCGACATATCCCTACCGGACGGACTCCGACACGGAGGTGATTCTCGCGGCCTACCGGACGTGGGGCATCGACGCCGTTGCGCGTTTCCGAGGCATGTTTGCGATGGTCCTTGTCGATGGACAGACCAGTGCGGTCTATCTCGTGCGCGATCCGGTCGGCAAGAAGCCGCTCTTCCTGGCCGAATGGGATGAGAGCTTCGTGTTCGGTTCGTCGGTGCTCGCCCTTGCTGCCGCAATGGGGGAGGCCAGGCCGATCGATTCGACCGCTGCCGGCGAGTACTGGACGGACGGTCACGTCGGTCCAACTCGATCGTTGTTCTCCGGCTGCAGGCCCGTGCTGCCGGGTGAAATCGTCGAGCTCTCGCGGCGCCGAGCCCCGCGATCGTTTCGCGTCACACCGGCGCCAGCCGAGGCGTCTGGAGCTGAATCGAATCGGCAGCGTCTGTCGGCGCTTCTCGACCGATCGGTTTCCGCGCGCCTCCGAGACAATCCGAATCCTGTCACCTTGTTATCCGGCGGCATCGACTCAACGGTCGTGACAGCGGGTCTGCGCCGGGTCACCGTGCCGCAAACGCTCACGCTCGGCGCGCTCGTGCCCTTGACGCACGACGAGCGGTACGCGCGCTACGCGGCGCGCCGGCTTCGACTGCCGCTCACGATCATCTCGCCGTCGATCGGTCGAATCGAAGACGAGGCCGACTTCTGCTTCGACCTGCAGGATGAGCCGCTCGGGATGATGTCGTTCCTGCCCCTGGCGCTGCTGCTCAAGGCCGTCAAGCCGCATGGGCGCATTCTGTTCACCGGCGATGGCGGTGACGAGGTCTTTCTCGGCTACGGGCGCCCCGCCGATTGGGTCGATCCGGCTGGCGCGGAGAACGCGAGTCAGGTGCCGTGTGGACCGCCGCTTCCAGCCTGGATGAGTCCGTGGGGACGCCGGACCGTCACGCACGCGCTCGTCGGTCACATGTTCACTAAACTGGACCGCGCGTCTGCCGAGCAGGGAATCGAGGTGCGGTGCCCGCTGCTCGACTGGAACCTGATGGCGTTCGCGCGAACGCTGAAACCGGAAGCGCTGCTGGCAGCGAACCGGCCCAAGCATCTCCTCAAGGAGCAGCTGGACGGCTGGCCCTCGTGGTTCCTGAACCGGAGGAAGATCGGATTTGCCTACAACCTGCGCTGGGCGTGGGCGCTTCGCAGGTTCGCCGGTCTCAGAGATCGTGTCGACGCTGACGCCCAGGCGATCTTCAACCGCGTGCTGCCCGAGACGCTGCGACGACCAGCGCTGCAGTGGACAACGCTGGACATCTGGCGCCACTTCCCGCAGGTCTGGAAACTGCTGGCGTGGAGCGCGTTCCAGCGGCGAACGCGAGAGATCGGCCGCCCTATCGTCCAGGAAGCGACGGCATGACGAGTCAGTTTCTGAAGGATCTCGCCTACCTGACGATCGGGCGGCTCAGCGCCGTCAACCTGCTGCGATACCGGCTCACCGGCCGGGTGCCTGGTCCGACGAACGGTGGTCCGCTGCTTCTCCATCTCGGCTCGGGGACGCACCCGATCAAGGGCTTCGTCAACATCGATGGCAATCCGCGCCAGCGCCCGGACCTGTGGCTCGACCTCACACTCGGGCTTCCGTTTCCCGACGGCTCCGTGACGGGCGGCTACTGTTGTCATACGCTCGAGCACTTTTACGAGCCCGACGTCCGCCAGGTCCTGCGCGAGATGTTTCGCGTCCTGCGCCCCGGTGGCGGAGTGCGGCTCGTCACGCCGGACATGGGCAAGGCGATCGCCGCCTACCAGGAACGGAATTCCGGCTGGTTCAGCGAGTTTCCGGATTCGAGGCGCTCGATTGGCGGCCGCTTCACCAACTACATGTTGTGCCGCGACCAGCACCGCCTGATGTTCGACATCTCGTTCATGAGCGAGCTTCTCGAAGACCTCGGATTCGTCGGCATCGGTGAGTTCGCGCCCCATCGTTCCGTGCTGTTCGACGTCGCGTACCTCGCGACGTTCGAATACGAGCAGCCCGACGACAACCATTCGCTCTTCGTCGAGGCGTTCAAGCCAGGCGCCGAACCCACGACCGGGATCAGGTCCACCGTGTGACGAATGCGTTCCTCGCAAAGGCTCTGATCGCCACGCTGGGAGGAGCCGCGCTCGATGGCCTTCGAGACGCACGCTCGTGACCCGCAAACGATTGAATCTCGGGTGCGGCACGACATCGGCTCCCGGATGGGTGAACGTCGATGGATCCTGGGCTGCGTGGCTCAGTCGGCATCGCACGCTCCGCCGCATTCTCGTGAGCGGCGGAATCATTCCGAGTCGCACCGGCGACGGCGATTGGCCAGACGATGTGATCGTCCGCGACCTGCGGCGCCGGCTCCCGTTTTCCGCCGCGAGTTTCGACGCGATCTACGCGTCGCACGTCGTCGAACACCTGTATCGGACGGAGGCTTGCGTGCTTCTCACGGAGTGCCGCCGCGTGCTGCGTCCGGGCGGGATTTTGCGCGTGGTCGTTCCGGATCTGCGGGCGATCGTCGACGAGTATGTCAACGCGCAGAACGGCCGCGCGCGGAACGCCGAGCCGGACGCGTGCGAGCAGGTGAACAGGCGTCTCATGCTTCGCCAGGACGCTCCGCCGAGCGGTCCGCTCCACCTCCGCATCTACTCGTTCTTCTCCGACTTTCATTCCCACAAGTGGGTGTACGACGCGGCCCACCTCATGGGGTTGTTCCGGGAGGCAGGATTCGCGGACGTTGGGCCGCGCGACTATCTTGACAGCGGCATTCCCGGAATTGCGGAAGTGGAGCGCGCCTCCCGGGTGCTCGACGGCGAAGGCATCGTGATCGAGGGCACGAGGCTTCCGTCGATGCCAGTTGGCGAGGCGACAATCTGAACTCGCTGCATTCCTGAAATGCGGGCTCCCACCGTGGCGGCCATCACGTTGAACCCCACAGGCGGCGGGATCGCGGTTGTCTCCAATCTCCTGTGGCGCGTTGTCCGCGATCAGTGGGGGTCGGCCGCGCGGCTGCTGACCATGTTCGATCACGAGAGCCGGCCGGCATCATTTTCCGAGAAGGCGCGTTACACCACTGCGCTCATGAGCGCGCAGGCCTTCGGGCGAACGGATTGGATTCTGTTTACGCACCTGGCGCTCGCGAAGATTCAGACGGCGGTGCCGCGCCGCCTGCGACGGCCGTATGGCGTCTTTCTCCACGGCATCGAGGCCTGGAACGGACTCACGCCGGTCGAAAAGCAGGCGCTGAGCGGGGCCAGGATTCGAATCGCCAACTCCACGTACACGGCTGCTCGTATTGCACAGGCGCATCCCGATATCGGACCGATTGAGGCGTGTCCGCTCGCGCTTCCGCCGTCGGCCGAGTCAGAGCGATCCGAAACGTCGCCCGCGCGGCTGGGACCGCACGCCGTCCTGTCCGTCGGCCGCATGAATCGCTCAGAACGCTACAAGGGCCACGATCAGTTGATCGACGTGTGGCCAGCGGTCGTCGACAATCTCTCGGACGCGCGGCTCGTCTTCGTCGGCGACGGCGACGATGCTGAACGATTGATGGAAAAAGCCGCAGCGAGTCCAGCCGCACGAAACATCCAGTTCATGGGATACGTGTCGAGCACGACGCTCGATGCCCTCTATCGTTCCGTCGCGCTGTTCGCGCTCCCGAGTCGAGCAGAGGGGTTCGGTCTCGTCTATCTCGAGGCGATGGCCCATCGCCTGGCGTGCATCGGATCGATCCACGACGCGGCAGGTGAAGTGATCGTCGACGGGCAAACGGGACAACTCGTCAATCAGGACGATCGGGAGTGTCTGGCAACGACGGTATCCAACCTCCTGCTGGATGAGCAGCGGCGCCGGCGCATGGGGGAGGCCGGGTATCGCCGGCTCCTCTCGGAATTCAGCTTCGACCGCTTCAGAGAGCGGATCAGCTGCCTGCTGCACGCCGACCGGCCGGCACCGGTCCGCGCCACCGTCTGAACGATCCTGTGCGCGTTTTGCATGTGATTCCCGCCGTTGCCACGCGTTACGGCGGTCCGAGCACGGCCATCGTTCCGATGTGCCGGGCGCTGGCCGCGAGCGGAATCGACGCGACTATTGCCGCTACCGATGCCGACGGCCCTGCGCGCCTACGGGTTCCAATCAGCGAGCCGACCTCCTGGGGAGGTGTGCCGGCGATCTTCTGCAGGAAGACGTTCAGCGAGGCGTACAAGTACTCGCCTTCGCTGGCGTCATGGCTTGGGCAGCACGTTCGGGACTTCGAGATCGTTCACATCCATGGCTTGCTCTCGCACGCCTGTCTGGCGGCCGGAGCGGCGTGCCAGCGGCAGGGTGTGCCGTACGTGGTTCGTCCGCTCGGCACGCTCGTGCCATGGTCGCTCCAGCAGAAGCCGTTCAAAAAGCGGTTGCTGCTCGCGTGTGGAGGGATGCGGGCGCTGCGCGGCGCAGCGGCGATCCATTACACATCGCAGCAGGAGCGGCGGAGCGTCGAAACATCTCTGGAGCTGAGCGGAGGCGTCGTCGTACCACTCGGAATCGATCCGGCGCTTCTTGAGACGCCCGTGCTGGATTCGCGCGAGCGCGACCAGGATCGATATGTTCTCGCGATGTCTCGCCTCCACCCAAAGAAGAACTTGGACGCATTGATTGAGGCGTTCATCGACATCTCAGAGACTCGGCGCGACAGCTGGAGGCTAGTGATTGCCGGCACCGGGGATGGTACGTACGCGGCCTCGCTTCGTAAGCTGGTGGACGACAGACGCGCGCAAGGTCGCGTGCAGTTCGTGGGCTGGATCGATGGCGAGCCGAAGCTCCAGCTCGTCCGGCGCGCGTCGGTCTTCGCGCTCTGCTCGAAGCACGAGAACTTCGGCCTCTCTGTGCTCGAAGCGCTGGCGGCCGGCGTCCCGACGCTGCTGTCGCGTCAGGTCGACCTCGCCGACGATGTGGATAGCGCCAACGCAGGGTGGATCGTCGATGACGTCCACGATTCGCTGCGGCGTGCACTTGCGGCGGCCGTCGGCGACGATCAGGCGCGAGCGGCCAGAGGTGGAGCGGCCCGCAGTCTGGCGTGGCGGTTCACCTGGCCCATGGTCGCGGTGCAACTAAGCGACCTCTACGCGCGCCTTTGCCGACGCGGGTCTGAGCCTGCGGCGGGATTGCTGCCGCTCAATTGAAGATTGCCCGAGCATGACCGCCGACGCAGAAACTACCCTTTCAAGGCTTGCGCTCCTGCTGGCGGCCGCGATGGCCATTGGATACTGTGTCCTCGCCGCGGCCAAGACGTGGCCGTTGATGGACGGAGACGGCGTCGCATACTTTCCGCCCGTCGTCGAATGGAGCTTGAACCGCCCGTTGACGAATCCGGTGTGGCTGCCGCCGTTGGACGACTCGATCGACGGCCCTGGCGGACGCCGCTACATCTATCACGGGTTCTTATACTCGCTCGCTGTAGGAGGACTGGCCCGGCGGTTGGGAGGCGGCCCCCAGGCGGCGGTTGCGGCTGCGTACGTCCTTCACGGGCTCGTGGCTCTCGCGGGCGCCCTCGTCGTTCTCTTCTGGGCCGAGGTTCGCGGACCTGCGCGTGTCCTTCTGGCAGGCCTCCTTCCGGTCGCGTGGCTGGAACTCTCGGTGACGTGGCACGGTCGTGTGGAACCGCTGGCCATCCTCCTCACGGCAGTGGGCTGCTGGGGCTGGGGCGCGTTGCGGACGCCATGGCGTGAAGGAGTCGTTAGTCTCGCCGCGATGCTTCTCTTCTTCACCAGCCCCGCTTGCGGGTTTCTGGGAGGCTGCTGTGCCGCCGCGGCAATCGTTCATTCACATGATGCGTCCCTCGTGTGGCCTCGACTATTTGCAATCGCGGCCGGGGCGGTTCTGAGCGTCGCCGTCGTGATTTTTGTCTATCCCTTTCCAATTCTCGATTGGGTCGGCGGAGTCATAAGACATGGGCGCATCCACCTCGGGTTGCCCGTTGGACGAGGATTCGTAGCGACATGGCTGGCCAGCCCCCAGCTGCCTCTTCTGGTAGTCTCGTTCGCCCTTCTCGCAGTCGCTGCGGCGATGCGCGTGATCGACGCCCGACCACGTGATTCGAAGACGCAAACCGTCGCCTTCGCCGCGCTAGCGGCGACCTTCGGCCTCGGGGTAGCCCGGCTGGCGTTCCTGAAATCGGAGGCGTCATACAACGCCGTCGCGTGGATGCCGCTGCTCGCTTCGATTGCGGCTTCCAGCCGAACGCGGTGGCAATCGTGGGCGGTCGTCATTGCCTTTGTCTTTCCCGTCATCGGCTTCGTTCGATCCACCGCCGTGCTCGCGTCGCAGTTGCAGCCGCATGCGGTGAGCTTTCGCGACGCTCAGGAGGCGATTCGCGGATTGACGCCTTCGGGATGTTCGGTCAGTTCCGGACTGTGGATGGCGGCATCCGGTTCCGCAGCGGTGACGGCGGGTGGCATGCCGTCGACACCGGCGAGATACTACGTGCGTCAACAGGCAAATTTCGGATTGTCCTCGCCGCCCGAACTTCCGGGCTACCGGCTTGTCGAGAACCGCTTTGGCGGCGGCGTTAGGCTTTTCGGCTTGCCGCTGGCACGAACGGCCGGTGGATGGAACTTTGCTGTCTACGAGAGGGCACGATGACAGCTGATCGAATCGACTGACGCGAATGTGCGGCATTGCGGGCGGCATTTTCTGGGGCGACACACCGGTGACCGTTGCCCAGGACGCCGTGTCGGCGATGGTGAAGCGCCTCGAGCATCGCGGTCCGGACGGCCGAGGCATGTCCTGTTCGCGGACGCCCGATTCGCCGCTCCAAGCGCCGTTCGTTGTCCTGGGTCACACGCGTCTGGCGATCATCGACACCTCGATCGCCGGTGCGCAGCCGATGGGGCGTGAAGGCGGGACGTGGGTCACCTACAACGGCGAGACCTACAACTTCGCCGCGCTGAAAGCAGCTCTCGCGCGCGATGGCGCCACGTTTGACACCCGCACAGACACCGAAGTCCTGATGCGCGCCTACGACGTGTGGGGACTCGATTTCCTGCAACACCTGCGCGGAATGTTTGCTTTCGCGCTGTGGGATCCGCGCCGCCAACAGCTGCTGCTCGCACGCGATCGGCTCGGCATCAAACCCCTGTACTTCTACGAGGGTGATCAGTTCCTCCTGTTCGCCTCAGAGGTGCGGGCGCTGCTGGCGACCGGGCTCGTCCCGCGGCGGCTGGATCCGACTGCGTTGTGGCAGTACCTCGGTTACCAATCGATTCCCGCCCCTCGGACGCTCGTCGAGGGCGTGCGCGCATTGGAGCCTGGCCATTGGATGACCGTGACAGCGGATGGCCGTCAGGCGCACGGCGCGTACTGGCAGATGCTCGCCGCCCACGACCCGGCCATCGAGGTTTCGCCTGAGGAAGCTCGCCGCCGTACGGGCGAGCTCCTGCGCGACTCGGTCGCCGCGCACATGGTCAGCGACGTCCCGGTCGGCGCGTTTCTCTCCGGCGGCATCGACTCGAGCGCCATTGTCGCGCTGATGCGGGAGGCGGGTCATCGCCCGCGGACCTTCTCTGTCGGGTTCGATGAGCGCCCCTTCGACGAGAGTTCACACGCTGCCCTCGTTGCCCGGCTCTTCGATGCCGATCACACCCACGTCCGCCTCAGAGGCGACGATCTCCTCGACCAGTTGCCGGCTGCTTTGCAAGCGATGGATCAGCCAACGGGCGACGGCATCAACAGCTATGTCGTCTCCGGGGCCGTGCGGGCGCGCGGCATCACGGTCGCCCTCTCGGGCCTCGGCGGCGATGAGCTGTTCGGCGGCTACCCCTCATTTGCGCGCCTCGCCCGGATCGCCGACGTGTTCCGGATCTGGGGCAAGTCCCCCGACCTGCTGCGCGCTCTCGCGGCCGGCGCGGTCCGCGCGATTGGCGGATCGTCGGTGCCGTCGACCAAAGCCGCGGCCGTGCTCGAGTCGGACGGCTCGATGTCGTCGATGTTCCCCCTGATGAGGCAGGTGCTGTCACTGGAACAGCGGCGCGCGCTGATGAGCGAGACGCTGATGGACGGCGCGATCGACCAAACGGATCCCTACGGCGCCTTGCTGGCGGACGCGTACTCGGCGGCGCCGGCAGCAGGAGTGTTCGCGCAGATCTCGTTCGCCGAAGCGCGTACCTACATGCACGACGTGCTGCTGCGCGACGCCGACCAGATGAGCATGGCGCACAGCCTCGAGGTTCGTGTCCCGCTTCTCGATCACCTGCTCGTTGATCACGTGATGGCGTTGCCGGACGCGATCAAGCAGCCAGACGGAGTCCCGAAGCGCCTGCTGGTCGAATCGCTCGGCGGTCTCCTTCCGGAGACGGTCGTGCAGCGGCCGAAACAGGGGTTTACGCTGCCGTTCGATCCCTGGATGCGCGGACCGCTGCGAAACATGTGCGAGGAACGGCTCGGCGATCGAGGGCTGGCCGGCCGCGGTCTGCTCGACGCGTCTCAGATTCAGCGGCTCTGGCGGTCGTTTCTGGATGGCGGCAAGGACGTGTCCTGGTCGCGGCTCTGGGCGCTCGTCGCCCTCGACGCGTGGCTCGATCGCAACGCGCTGCACGTGTGACGCCGATACTCCCAACAGCTGTGGATCCGACTGCGAGCGTGTCGGTGGTCGTTCTGACGTTCAACGAAGAGCGGAATCTGCCGGCGTGTCTGCGCAGTCTTGCCAGCCTGCCTGCACAGATTTTCATCGTCGACTCCGGAAGTACGGATCAAACCCTGGCGATCGCCGAGAGTTGTGGCGCGCAGGTCGTGTCGCACCCCTTCGAGAGCCATGCCCGTCAATGGCAGTGGGCGTTGTCCACACTGCCCGTGAACGGATGGGTGCTGGCACTGGACGCCGATCAATCGTTGTCTCCCGAGCTCAGTGACGAGCTCGCGCGGAAGCTGCCCACCTGGCAAGGGCCGTCGGCGCCTGCGGGCGCCTACCTGAATCGCCGGCAGATTTTTCGCGGACGCTGGATTCGTCACGGCGGGTACTACCCAAGTACCTGATGAAGCTATTCCGCCACAATCGAGTGTCGATCGACGAAAGCGATCTCGTCGACCATCACTTTGCCGTCGATGGTCCGACCGTCCTCCTCGACGGCGATCTCATCGAGGACAACCGTAACGAAGCGGACATCCGCGTCTGGATCGACAAACACAACCGTTACGCAGCGCTGCAGGCGCACGAGGAGCTCGCGCGCTGGGCGCGAGCTGACGGCCGCGCTCGTATTGGCCGTGCGTTTGGCTCGCCCGACGAGCGGACGACGTGGCGAAAGCGGCTCTGGAACCGGATGCCTCTGTACGCGCGGCCAACTGCCTACTTCTTTTACCGCTACGTGATCCGACTTGGGTTTCTGGACGGGAAAGAAGGATTCATCTTCCATTTCATGCAGGCGTGGTGGTATCGGCTGCTCGTGGACATCAATCGCGACGAGCTTCAGCGTCGCAACGCCACGGTTGAAGTGACTGCTGTTGAAGAACGGCCAGAGTGGCTTCGATGATGCCGTCCGCTGCCACCAGCCAGTGTGACAGCCCGACGTTCGAACCAGGTGCCGTCGCGGCGGTTCGCAACGACTTCGATGCGCACCGCTTTTCGCTCATCGAGGAGCTCGCGACGCGGTCCGGGGCCCGACCAGGCATGCGGTGGCTCGACATCGGCTGCCACAACGGAACCTTCGCGAGAATGCTGGCTTCCAGCGGATTCAAGGTCACCGGAACCGACGTCTGGGACCCGATGTTGATGGAAGACTCAACCTGGAGCTATGTCCAACAGGAAAACGAGCTCGTTCCGATGCCCGACGGTTCCGCCGATGTGGTCTCTGCCTTGGAGGTCATCGAACACATCGTGGATACCGATCGCTTCCTGCAAGAGATCCACCGCGTCGCCTCGCCGTCGGCGCTGCTGGTTCTGACGACGCCCAACATCAATATGCTTCGCAATCGATGGCGAGTGCTGGCCGGAAAGTACCCGCACGGTCTGGAGTGGAAAACTGTCATTCACCACGTCCGCCTCTACAACTCCGAGAAGCTTCGGTCGCATCTGAGCGAACAGGATTTCGAGGTACGAAGCGTTCGAGGTCTTCATTTTCTGCCGACGCGTCTGTGCCGCTCCAGTGTCATGCGGAGTCTCTCTGACCGGCTCGCGTCGCTGTTGCCCACACTCTGTTCGACGCTTGTGGTCGTGGCGTCACGGCGGAGTTCAAGCACCTCCGTCCCTCGAGCGGCGCTTCGATGAACATCCTCGGCCTCAACGCGTATCACGGCGACGCCAGCGCAGCGCTCCTGGTCGACGGCTCGCCTGCACTCGGCCATGGAGGAAGAGCGCTTCACCCGCCTCAAGCATCAGGCGGGGTTCCCGGTGCTGGCCGCATCCGGCACACGCTCGCCCAGGCCGGCCTCGCCGCAGCAGATCTCAATCATCTGGCCATCTCACGCGATCCCAGCGCCCACATCCACCGCAAGCTGATGTACGCCGTGTCGCAGGGTCCGAGTCTGTCCGCGCTGCGCGATCGGCTTTGGAACGTGTCGAAACTGCGCGATGTGAAAACGACGCTGGCCGACACGTTCGGGGTCTCGGAATCGGCGCTGCGAGTGCAGGTCCACCGGGTCGAGCATCATCGCGCCCACATGGCGAGCAGCTTCTTCGTCTCGCCGTTCGAGCGCGCAGCCCTGGTATCAATCGACGGATTCGGTGATTTCGTCAGCACGATGTGGGGTGTCGGGTGCGGCAACACGATCGCTGTCCACGACTGGGTCGAGTTCCCGCACTCGATGGGACTCCTGTATACCGCGATCACGCAGTACCTCGGCTTCCCGAAGTACGGCGACGAGTTCAAGGTGATGGGTCTCGCGCCGTACGGCGAGCCCGAGTACCTCGATCGTCTCCGCACGCTGGTCCGTGTGAAGCCCAACGACCGGTTCGAACTGGATCTCGCGTACTTCGTGCACCACAGCGAAGGCGTCAGCATGACGTGGGAAAGCGGGGCGCCGACGATTGGCGACGTGTTCTCGACGAAGCTCGAAGCCTTGCTTGGTCCGCGACGCCGCCCTGGCGAGCCGCTGGAGGCGCGCCACCGCAACATCGCCGCATCGCTCCAGGCGCTGCTGGAGGAGGTCGTCCTCGGCCTGCTGCGGACCGTTGCCGTAAAAACAGGGCTCACCGATCTCTGTCTCGCCGGCGGCGTCGCGCTCAACTGCACGATGAACGGCAAGATCCTGGCCGAGACACCCTTCGAGCGCGTCTACATTCAGCCCGCCGCGTACGACGCGGGCACATCGCTCGGTGCTGCGTTGTACGTGAAGCACCACACATTGGGCGCTCCTCGGGACTTCGTCATGGATCACACGTACTGGGGGCTGGAGTACACGCGCGAGGCGTGCCGAGCCGCGCTCGACGCGCAGAAGCTTCCGTACCGCGAGCTCTCGGAAGACGCTCTGGCCGAACAGGCCGCCGCGCTCATCGCCGACGGCAACATCGTCGGCTGGTTCCAGGGGCGGTTCGAGTGGGGTCCCCGCGCGCTCGGCAACCGGAGCATCGTCTGCGATCCACGCAACCCGTCGATGAAGGATCACCTGAATCGCCGGATCAAGCATCGCGAAAGCTTCCGGCCGTTTGCGCCATCGGTGCTCGAGGAGAGGGCCGGCGAGTGGTTCGAACAGGCCAGCGCGTCACCCTTCATGCTGATGACCTGTCACGTGCGCCGCGACAAGCAAGCGCTTGTGCCCGCGATCACGCATGTCGACGGCACGGCGCGCCAGCAGACCGTCAGCCGGACGACGAATCCCAGGTACTGGTCGCTGATTCATGCGTTCGAGCGCCGGACGGGCGTGCCGATCGTGTTGAACACGTCCTTCAACGAAAACGAGCCGGTGGTCAACACGCCCGAGGAAGCCGTCGCGTGTTTTCTGCGGAATGACATGGACGTGCTGGCGCTCGGCCCGCATCTCGTCACAAAACGCCCGTCGTGAATGCTCGCCAATCGGTCAAGCACACCTTCGAGTTCATGGTCAGCGCCGTCATCGCCGGCCGATGGTCGCGTGCGGCGTTCAACGCGGGCTACAGACGCTGCGATTTCGAGCGGGCCGAGGCCGTGTATTACCGGTTCGCGAAGATGTTTCGACACCGGAAACCGTCAACGGTGTCGGGCGATTGGACGGTCGATTTCATCGGCCGGCGGATCCGAATTCCACTGCGGTCGGAACACCTGTGGCTGGACTGGGATATCGCCCTTTCTGTTCTCGGTCACGAGAGCGCTATCAAGAAGACCTATGCCGCGATCATCCGGTCGTCCTGGCGTCCCGATCTCTTTGTCGACGTCGGAGCCAACTACGGCACCCATTCGCTGCTGTTCCTGGTTCACGGGATAGACGTGCTGGCATTCGAACCAAATCCCTCCTGCCGTGAGTACTTTCAACAGCTCTGCGCGGCGAACAGCGTACATCCCAGGAATGAGGATGCAGCGCTCGGCGATCGGGCCGCCACGACGCATCTCACCTACCCGCGTGACAAGACATGGCTCGGTTCCACTGAGCCCGACGTCGCAACTCAGTTGCTTACCGAAGCGAATCTGGAGACGCGGCCTGTCCGCCAGGAAACCTTGGACAGCTATCTGACTGAGTTCGCCAATCGCCGCGTGGTTCTCAAGATTGATACCGAGGGAAACGACTGGCGCGTGATGAAAGGCGCGGAACGGATGCTGAAGATCAACCGGCCACTCATCCTTTTCGAAAGCTGGACCGGGCTGGCACGATCTGAGACATATCGTCTGCTCTCATTGGCCGGATACGACGTCGCAGAATTGCCGTGGGCGCCGAATGGATCGACTCGGCTCCTCGCCCAGCCCGAATTCTTGAACGCTTCCGAGATGAACTTCATCGCCGTGCCGCAGGAACTCTCCAGATGAGGCCAACGGCAGCGCCCGCGCCGGATGTCCACGCGGAGCGTGCGCCAGCGGCCGATCGTCGGGGTCGCTCGCTCCGGGTGGTCTTCTTCAACCGCTCGTACTATCCGGACTTCGGCGCGACGGGTCAGCTCCTGACCGAGCTGTGCGAGGATTTGGTGTCCCGGTTTGGCTACGACGTCACGGTCGTTGCCGGGATGCCGCTCGCGGCCGAGGTGGCTGTCGCGCCGCTCCGCTTTTACACGCCTGTCCGCCGCGAGCAGCGCAACGGTGTTCGAATACTGCGCGCGTGGGGGACAGCGCTGCCCACGCGGACGCTGCGCGGGCGGATGTCGAACTATCTCAGCTACTTTGCTTCCGCATCGCTCGCTGCGTTCCGCATCGGACGCCCCGACGTGATCGTCTCTCTGACCGATCCGCCGATCGTGGCGTTGATCGCGGCAGCGGCGGCGCGCGCCACCGGCGCGCGTTTCGTCTTTCTGTCTCAGGATGTGTTCCCGGAGGTCACGCGTCTGTTGGAGCACTTTCAAAGCGGCGCCATGGATGCGACTCCTGGCCCGCATCGGGCGGTTCACGGTCAGGCGCGCCGATCGGATTATCGCGCTCGGCGACACGATGAAGCGCCGGCTCATCGAAACAAAGGGCGCCGACCCTGAGAAGATTCGCGTGATTCACAACTGGGCCGATGCCGACGCGATCCAGCCCGCAGCAAAGGACAACCCGTTCGCGCGCCATCATGGCCTCGTGGACAAGTTCGTGGTCATGCACTCCGGCAATGTCGGTCTGTCGCAGGACGTCGATAGTTTCCTCGACGTGGCGGATCGCCTCCGCGATCTGCCAGATCTGGTTGTCGTGATTGTCGGCGAAGGCTCTCGAAAAGAGCGGCTGCAGACGGCGGCACTCGAGCGCGGTTTGGCGAATGTTCGCTTCTTGCCGTATCAACCCAAGACCGCGTTGAACGATTCCTTTGGAACGGCGGATGTGTTTCTGATTTCGTTGAAGCGCGGGCTGGCCGGATTCATCGTGCCGAGCAAGTTGTACGGCATCCTCGCCGCAGGCCGCCCGTTCATTGCCGCCGTCGAATCGGACTGCGAAGTGGCCGAGATCGCGCACGCGCACGACTGCGGCATCGTCGTCGATCCCGGCGATCGCGACGGGATGGTCGCAGGCGATTCGTCGACTTCATGCGGATCGCGTTTCGCGTGCGCGCATGGCCCAGACAGGCGCGCACGGTCGGCCTGATCTACGACCGTCGGCGCGCTGTCGAGGCGTATCGCGAGCTGCTCGAGGACGTGTCCGCATGAACGGCCAGCACTGTCGCGCGGGCAGGGTCGGTGGGGCGGATCGATGAAGCGCCCGGTCACGCCTTTCACGTCCGGCCGATGCCGCGGGCCAAGCGGGCGCTCGACATCGCGCTTTCGGCGGCCGGGCTCGTCGCCTCGGCGCCCCTGTGGGGGTTGATCGCGGCGGCGGTCAAGGTGGAGACGGCGGGCCGGTCTTCTACGGGCAGGCTCGGGTCGGCGAAGGCGGCCGCATTTTTCGCGCGCTCAAGTTCCGATCGATGATTCCAGACGCCGAAGCCGGAGTTGGCGCCGTGCAGGCGACGGAGGACGACCCGCGTGTCACGCGCGTCGGCCGCGTGCTGCGCGCCACTGCGATGGACGAGCTGCCGCAGCTCTGGAACATCTTTCGAGGCGACATGAGCTTCGTCGGCCCGCGCGCGCTTCGACCCGGTGAAATCGAGACGACGGGCAGCGGCCTGCATCAGGAGATGGAATCGCATCCCCGGCTACGTCGAGCGCCACAGCGTGCGCCCCGGGCTCACGGGAATCGCGCAGATCTACGCCCCGCGCGACGTCACGCGCCGTCACAAGTTCAAATACGATCGCATCTACGTTCGCCGCCAGAGCTTCGGACTCGACGTCCGCCTGATTCTCGCTGTCGTTCTGGGTGACGTTTCGCGGCAGCTGGGAACATCGGGGTCCCAAGGTCTGACTCCCACTCCAATCACTGCGGCGACGGGAATCGCGCCTGCCTCACAGTCTCACGGCGCGTACGCTGCGCCGCATCGCTGGATCGATTACGTGCTGCCGGCCGCCGCGATGGCCACGGTCGTCTGGGGTGCGCTCGCTTTTGGCTCCGTGTATCGCTGGGCCTATACACCTCTGGCGATCGCCTGCGCAGTCATCGGCATCGTCGCGATCGTGGCCGAGCGGCGAAGCGGACCGCGGCTCGGCGCGCTGAGCGCGGCGCTCGCAGCCATAGGGCTGGCGTCGGCGCTGCAGATCGTCCCGTTGTCCGAGGCGACGTTCAGCCGCGTGAGCCCGGCAGGCGACGCCTTCCTCAGAAACTACGACTTCTCTTACCTGCTCGCGGGCGCGCCGGCGTCGCCAGAGACCGTCCCGTCAAACAGTGGTCCCGCGCGCACGCACCCCGTTTCGATTGCGCCCGAAAAGACGATCGTGGGGCTCGCGTTGTTCGCGGCGCTTGCGCTGTTCCTTCTGGGATTGGTCCGGCTGGTGTCCGCCCGGGGCGCGCTGGTCATCGTGCGGCCGCTCGTGATCTTCGGCGTCGTGCTGGCGCTCTTCGGCATTGCGCAGGCGGGATTGCTCGCCGACGGCAAAGATCGCGTCGTTCGCAAGATCTACGGATTCTGGGAGCCGCGGTACGGCGGAAGCCCGTTCGGCCCGTTCGTCAACCGCAATCATTTCGCGGGCTGGATGCTCATGGTCCTGCCGCTCTCGGTGGCCGCCGCGTGCGCTGCATGGGAGCGCTCGACGTTGGCGCGCGCTGGCGTTCGAAAAGGATTGCCGTGGCTGTCGAGCCGGTCGGCGGCCGGGACCCTGCTCACGACCTTTGCGGCAGTAATAATCGGCCTGACGCTCCTGACGACGCAGTCGCGATCCGGGATGGCGGCATTCACCGCCGCAGCCGTGATTTTCGGGGTCGTTCTCGTCCTGCGTCCCTCGATGGCGCTCCGCACGCGGATGGTCATGGCCGGGCTGATTATCTCGCTGTTCGCCGGGGTCGCGATGTGGGCCGGGGTCGACCGACTCGCGCAGCGGCTATCGGTTCCTGGCGCAGCGGACAATCTGGGCGGACGCATCCAGGCGTGGCGCGATACAGTCCGGATCATCCGCGACTTCTCGTGGACCGGCGCTGGCCTGAACACGTACGGGACCGCCATGATGGTCTATCAGACAGGCGAACGCCACCTGCACTTCCGGGAAGCGCACAACGAGTACCTCCAGATCGCGGCCGAGGGCGGAGTCCTCGTCGGAGTCCCGATCGCGTTGGCGCTCGGCATTTTCATTCGTGACGTGCGCAGGCGATTCCGCGAGGCGCCGAAGGAAGGAACCAGCTATTGGCTGCGCGTGGGCGCAGTGATCGGTCTGCTGTCGATCGCTCTGCAGTCGATCGTTGAGTTCAGCCTGCAAATGCCCGGGAACGCGGCGCTGTTCGCCGTGCTCGCCGCGATCGCCCTGCACCAATCGCCCAACCTCCACTCCAGCCTGCGTGTGCGGCGATAGCCGGCGCACCGACTGGGCGAATCCGGATATATGTCTCGCGCGCGCTGCGCGGAGCCCCAAGTGGCTGAGCCGGCGATGAGTCTCGAGACTCATGCGGGTGACGGCCGACTCCTCGCTGTCGCGGACGCCGCACCGCGCGTTCGACGCTTCGAGATGGCCGCCATCGTGCTCGTCGTCGCAGGGTTTGCCGTGCGGGCGGCGGTGCGATTGGCGCGCGGCGAGACCGATTTCATGGAGCACGGCTACGGCTTCTACGTCGGCATCGCCCAATCCTGGCTGGCGGGCGCCGGTCTCTGCGCTGGCGCGGGAGACTGCGCGATGCGCGCGCCACTCTATCCGCTTTTCATCGCGCCCGTCGTCGCCACGGGGTGGTTGTATCCCGGCATTTCCCTCATCCAGGCAGCCATCGGCGCGGCCACGGTGTGGCTCGCGTGGCGGCTGGCGCGGCTGTGGTTCGGCGAGCGCGCCGGTGTGCTGGCGGCGGCGCTCGCCGCGTTGTCTCCCTATGCCGTCGTACACGATACGGCCCTCGGTGACACGGCGCTCGTCAATTGCCTGGTGCTTCTCGGCGTGCTGCTACTCGTGGTCGGCTCGCGCGCCGGTCGGAGCTCGCTGTCGGCGCTCTCCGGCGGGGCTGTCGCGTTCGCCCTTGCGATGCTGACGACGGCGCGGGTTGTCTTCCTCCTGCCGGCGGCGGCCGTGTGGATCACCGTGATCGCGACGGGGCGCCCCGACGCGTGGCGCCGAATCGCGGCGGTGTGCGCGCCGCTGGCACTCCTGGTCGGCTGCTGGGTCCTGCGCAACGCGCTCGTGGTGGGCGCACCGGTGCTCACGACCGAGACCGGCATCAGCCTCTGGGTGGCCAACTCGCCAGTGCTGATGGAGTATTTTCCGCGCGTGAGCATCGATCGCGTGACCGTGGCGTCGACGGCTCTTCTTAGTACGGACCAGCAGGCCGAGTTGGCCGCGGCGCGCGACGAAGTGGCTCGAAACCGCGTGTTCACCCGATGGGGGCTGGCGTACATGGTCGAACGACCGTGGGCAACGGCGCGTCGCATGCTGCGCAAGGTGACCGTTGTCGCCTGGGCCGAGCTCAGTCCTGCGCGAGGTCCTCTGGTTCAGGCGGGCTACACGGCGGTCTATGGCACCGTGCAATTGCTCGCCGCGATTGGCCTGTGGCAGACGCGGCGAGCGTGGCGGGAGCACGCGCTCGTGTGGCTCGTGCTGCTCGGTGTGCTGGCGGTGACAGCGGTGTTCTGGGCGCATACCAGTCACCGGAGCGTGGTCGACGCGATACTGTTCGTCTACGCAGCTGGCGTCGTGAGCCGGGCGACGACGGCCGCGCATCCGAGCGGTCCTTCATGATCGACAGGCTGACGGATCGAGAGGCACCCTCGTCGACGCGACGAAGCCTCGACCGATCGCGAGCTGATGCCGCAAGCCGCGAATCTGATCGCGCTGATTTTGCGATCGCCGCGATCGTCACGATGGTGCTGCTGACGCTCGGACCCGTCGGCCTGCGCTACCGACTGAATCTCACCACGTTCCTCTGTCTCGGCACCAGCGCCGCTCTCTTGCGCGCTGCGCACAGGGAGGCGGAGACCGCGCACGATCTCAGCCCGATGTAACACTGTTGTGGTACTCTTGCTTCGCGTCGATCCGGCCGATCCGACGGCTTGAACGTAGACAGTAGCCATGCGCGATGTCGCCATAATTGGAGGCGGTCCGGGCGGCTTGTACGCCGCCGGCCAGCTTGCCCGCCGCGGGTGGGACGTGTCGCTGTTCGAGGAGCACGTGTCGGCGGGCGAACCGGTGCACTGCACCGGCGTACTCGCGGTCGATGCGTTCGACGAGTTCGATCTTCCGCACGACGCCGTCCTCAATCCGCTGACTACGGCTCGCTTCGTCGGACCCTCCGGCGCGTCGATCGAATACTCCACGCCAAAGGCCGAAGCCGTCGTCGTCGATCGCCGCACGTTCGATCAGGCCCTGTGCGACCGCGCGAAGCGCGCGGGCGTCGAGGTGGTGGTCGGCGCCAGGATCAGCGAGGTCGAGCTGTCAGACCGCGTCGTTCGATTGCGCAGCGGGTCGTCGACCATCGAGGCCCGCGCGTGCATCCTGGCCTGCGGGGCCAACTATGCCCTGCAGCGGCGTCTCGGCCTGGGGATGCCGTCACTCTGCCTCCACTCGGCACAGCTCGAGGTGCCGGCGGCGGCGCCAGGCGATCTCGAGCTGCATTTCGGCGAGGTCGCGCCCAAAGGGTTTGCGTGGGTCGTGCCCGTGTACCGCAACAGCGGCACGTTCGCCCGAGTCGGGCTGATGTGCGACGGCAACGCCCGCGAGCACTTCGACCGGTTCCTGGCGCGCATCGGCCCGCGCTGGCAAACCGGCACGGCCACAGTGTTCCATGCCGGCATGACTCCGCGGACCAAGATCCTGCCGCTGGCGCCCATTGCGCGGACCTATGGCGCCCGCCTGCTCGCGGTCGGCGACGCCGCCGGTCTCGTGAAGGCGACGACGGGCGGGGGGATTTACTACAGCCTGGTGAGTGCGAACATCGCCGCCGAGGTGCTCGATGCCGGGCTCGCGACCGGCGATCTGAGCGAGCCCGCGCTCGCCCAGTACGAGCATCGCTGGCGATCGATGCTGGGCGAGGAGGCTCGCGGCGCAGCTGACTCTCCGGAACATCGCCAACGACCTATCGAATGAGGAAATCGAAGATCTCTTCGAGCTGGCACGTACCGACGGGATCATGCCGATCGTGCGCCGGACGGCCACGTTCAATCGCCACCGGCAGCTCATTCTGTCGTTGTTGAACCATCCGCCCGCTCGCCGGATCCTGATGCGGCGCGTCCTGGCGCACCTCGCAGGCATGGATAGCCGGGTCCAAAAGAGCGGGTCTACAGGCCTGGCCGCCTCTTGAGCCACTTCCGCCCGCCTCGCAGCAGGCGGCGGACGTACAGCACGGGCAGCGGTGCGGCGCTCGTTGGTGCGTAAACGCCGCGCATGTACGCGGCCGGCGGGAATGCGTGCTCGCGCACGAGCCGCCAGCGATCGCTCCACTTCGGCAGAGTCCGCAGATCGTCGAGCACGACGCGGACGTGCGTGCGGCGATCGAGATACCGCGCGGTCCGCTCGATTGCCGGTGCGGCGTCCGACAGCAGGTCGGTCCAGACCCACGCCGGGACATCGGTACCGAACAATTCGGCGGCGCGCTGCAGGCTTCGCCGGCAGACCGCCGCAACCTTGCGGCTGCGCACCAGCGCGATGAAATCGCGCCACTCGTCGTCGATCAACCGGCGGGCGATCCGATCGACGTCGTAGAGCCAGATCAGGTGGTCTGAATCGAAATGATGCGCGACACGGTGGACCGAGGCGAGCACGAGCGCATCGACGCCGGACAGTCCCCGGGCCGCCGGATCGATCGACGGAACCGCAACGGCGCGAGCCGTCAGCTCGTCGTGGGTCAACACGCCCGCAAACGGAAGCGCGTTGGCGATCTTCCAGTGCACGTCGACGGTGTGGAGAAGCCGTCCACCGCGCCGCTTCACGTACATCGCCTGGGCGGCGACGAGCTCCCCGGTGTTCTCGACGGAGCGCTCGTAGCCGAGACCGAGCAGGATGCGGCACACGGCGTCGCGCGCATCCGGAGGCACGAGCAGATCGATGTCGTGCTTCGGCCGGAGGTCCGGCCTGGCGTAGTGGCTGTACGCGAGGTGCGCGCCTTTGAGGAGAAGGGCGGTCACGCCGCCCCCGTCCAATGCGCTCACTACTCGCTTCAGCTCCACCTCACGCACGAGATCCACGGCGAGCAATTCAGTCGCCCGCGCGCGAAGGCGCGCCCTCAGCGGTGCCGGGATGGACTCGCAGCGCGCCAGCCGCTCGGCGACGAGCGGCAGGACGCCGTGATGCTCGGCCTGACGGCAGAACGCGTCCGGGTCGACGACGGAGAGCGCGGCGGAGACGTCTCGATCACCGCGCACGATCGCTGCGAGAAGCTGGGTATCGGTCATGCCCGAAGGCACCGGGACATCGCGGCTGTTACGGACACTTTTTCGGCGGCAGGACCCGCAGGCCTGAGGTACGCAGTCGTCACATGATACATCCGCACCGGAACACCTTCCGGCGATTCGTCACCGCTGTCATCGCGGCATCGCCGGCTCGAGTCGCGGTCAGCGTGGTGCTGATGCTCGCCTCCAGCTTGACGGAAAGCATCGGCGTGCTGCTGCTGGTCCCCCTTCTGGCGCTGGTCGGCGTGGACGGAGGCGGTGGTGCGTTCGCTCAGATCACAGCGGCCTTCGCGCGGGCGTTCTCTGCGGTCGGCATCAGGCCTACGCTTGGCGGCGTTCTGCTGGTGTACGTCGCCGTTGTCGGGTTGCAGAGTGTGCTTCACCGGTGGCAGAGGTCGCTGGACAACGCCGTCCAATATGAATTCGCCCGCGTGCTGCGGGATCGTGTCTACCAGGCGATGGCCGGCGCCCGGTGGACGTTCCTCGCGCGTACCCCATCGTCTGAGGCGCTTCACATCCTCACCCGCGAGATCGACCGAGCGCGCTCCGCCACGTTCTCGCTGGCGAAATTGGCTGTTTCGGCGGTTCTTGCGCTGGTCTACCTCGGAGTTGCCCTTCGCGTGTCGCCGGCCGCGACAGCGGTTGTCATTGCGGCGGGCGGGATCCTGGCCTGGACCATGCGCGCCAAAATCGACCGCACGCAGGCGCTTGGACGCGAATCGTCGGCGTCGGGCAAGCAGATCTATGCCGCCATCGCCGAGCATCTGGCCAGCATGAAGACGGCGAAGAGCTACGGTACGGCTCAGCGGCACGCCGAAATCTTCGGCCGCTTGTCGACCGGGGAGCGTGACGTCAATCTGAGAAGCATGCACGCATTGGCTACTGCCCGGCAGCGGCTCGCGATCGGTGCGACCATTGTCCTCGCGGTCGTCGTGTACATCTCATACGGCATCATCGGGGTGGCGACGGGCCAACTGCTGATGCTGCTGTTCATATTCGGCCGCTTGATCCCGCGGCTGGCGGGCTTGTACGAGATGGCTCAGACGTTCGCCATGGATTTGCCCGCGTTCGAGGCGATCGCTGCATTCGAGGCGCGCTGCCTCGAGGCGCGCGAGCCAGACGCCGAGGCCGATGAGGGGATCATACTCGGCGAGGCGGTCCGCTTCGAGAGCCTGACCTTCTCCTACCGAGATGACGGCGGGGCGGCGGCCGTGCGCGACATCAACCTCGACATCGCCGCAGGAGACACCACGGCGATTGTCGGTCCCTCGGGTGCAGGCAAGAGCACGTTGGTCGATCTCCTTACTGGTTTGCTGCAGCCGACCAGCGGCCGGATTCTCGTGGATGGCCACCTTCTCCGCCCCGAGCATCTTCGAGCATGGCGGCAGCAGATTGGTTATGTGCCGCAGGAGACGTTTCTCTTTCATGACTCGGTGCGGGCGAACCTCCTCTGGGCGAGGCCCGATGCCAACGAAGGCGATCTGTGGTGCGCGCTCGATTCCGCCGCCGCCACAGATTTCGTGAGGGCCCTGCCCGACGGCCTCGACACGCTCGTCGGCGATCGCGGCATCCTGATATCGGGCGGCGAACGGCAGCGGCTTGCGCTGGCCAGAGCGCTCCTGCGACGGCCGACGCTGCTCATTCTGGACGAGGCGACCAGCTCGCTCGACTCGGAGAACGAAGCCCGGATTCAGGGCGCGATCGAGAAGCTGCGCGATCGCATCACGATCGTCATCGTGACCCACCGGCTGTCGACCGTCCGGCGCGCCGACACGATCCACGTCATCGATCGCGGATGTCTTGTCGAGTCCGGGCGCTGGCTGGATCTCGTAGGACTCGAACATGGACGCTTCCAGGAGTTGTGCCGCGCGCAGGGCATCCACGCGGCGCTTGAGTCGCCGGTGGAAGTGGCAGGTTCGGAGTCCGTGAGCTGAGCATCGAAGCGCTCCCGCGATCAGGGCGTTGCTGTGGGCCTCGCCGATGACGCGCGAAATCGCAACCACTCGTTCAGGCAGATGGCAACGGCCGGCGCGGCGTCGACGCCGATGGTTCCTCGAGCATCGACGTGCAATGACTCGACGCGTGCGTAGGCGAGAAGGCGCGGATCCAGGACGATCGGGCGGTCGCCGGAGAATCGATGCACCGGATCCGGCAGTTGGGGTTTCGGTCGCGTCCGAACCGGTTCAGGCAGCACATCGCGCATGGCTTCCCGTAGGAGGTACTTCCCCTCGAACCATGGAATCGCCGGGATGGCCAGAAGGTATTCCGCCAGGCGCCGGTCGAAGAACGGATAACGGACATCGACAGGCAATCTGGTGACACCGCTGTCGAGGGTCTCGAATCTGAACGGCCAGTAGGCGTCCGTGAGCCACTCATACGCCCGCGGCCGGCGTCTGTGTCCGGACTTTCGTGGGGCCGTCACCGCTTTCCAACGGTCTCGCAGGCCGACACGAGCGGCAAAGTCGGGCGCGATCCACGAGGGGTATGGATTCGTGTTGATCCGCTGACCCAGAAGGCGCCGTGCGGCGCTCCGCACGCTGACAAAGGGAAAATGTCGCAACGCGAAGGTGGCTCGACCGAAATCTCCGACCGCTCGGACCCATCGGCCCTCGGCGACCAGCGACATCAAATAGTCGGAGCACCCCGGGTGCAGAAGTTGATCGCTGCCGAACCCGGTAAGAGCGACGCGACGGGTCGTCGCCAAGGCCTTCACTTCGTCCTGATCGAGCGCGGCGAGCGCGTCACCATTCGGCTCCGGCGGCATGGTTTGCTGATCCAGCTGCCATTGGCATAGGCAGTACCTGTCGGATGGTGTGTACTGGATCGGTATCTTCAGCTTCTCCGCTACGAGACCTGCGAACCTTCCTTCCTCGTCGGGGATGAGCGTTTCATAAAAGTGGGTGTAAGCGACGAGGTCGAACGGCTGCCCCGTTGCGGACAGAATTCGGTGAGCAGTCGCTGTGACGGCGGTTGAATCGAGCCCGCCGCTCATCAGGGCGCCCGCGCGATCCGTCCGCAGCCGATCGCGAACCGCGGTGTCCAGCAGGTCGGTAAAGTGCTCGATGTACTCATTCGCGCGCTTGTAACGGATGGATTGGTCGATTGGGAGTGCCCAAAACCGGCGCACAGCAGGCGTGCGATCGGCCCGGTTCCACGTGAGCGCGTGGGCCGGTGGGACGCGGGCCACATCCGTGAAGGTCGTCGTCGTCGGCTCGCGGTTGTAGCCAAAGAGCAGAAAATCGCCAATCGCCTGTTCGTTCAGATCATCGGACACCGCGCTGTGAAGCCGAACGCATTCCAACGTGTTGCTGACAACCAGAACGCCGGCGACTTTGGCGTAGTACAACGACTTGACGCCGAAGTGATCGCGGGCACACAAGAGCCGTCCCTGGACACTGTCCCAAATCGCGAAAGCAAAGTCACCGGTCAACGAGGCCGGACACGCTTCACCCCATTGCGCGTAAGCATGGAGAATGAGTTCGACGTCTGAACACCGCGCCAACGCGGACTCGCTGGATCTGTCGTGCGTCGCCAGTTTGGCGATCAACTCGGCCCTGGCGTCGATTCGCGCGTCCGCGACAATCCAGGTGCGATGATCGAGCGAGCATGGTTGCGCCTCGTCCGGCGTGTCCGAGCACACACGCAGCAGCGCATGACCAAGGCCGACGGAGTCATCACACCAAACGTCCTGCACATCCGGACCCCGGAACCGTAGTGTCGACGTCATCGCGGACACGAGTGTGCGATCGATGGCCGCGCCGTCCGTGTTGATGAGTGCAACGAATCCGCTCATCGGTTCAACAAATGATCCGGCGTTGAGGTCAGCATTATAAGTCGGTGGGTGTGAGTCACAGGCCGATCGTACTCGTTCGTTCGAGCCTCGCGGCGGCGGCCGTGGCGAGCGTGCTCTACTTCCGCCGCGTCGTCGACTCGCCGGCCAATTTTCAGTTCGACGACGCGTTCATGTTCCTCCGGTACGCGAAGCACTTTCTCGCGGGCCGGGGCTTCTCATGGAACGTCGACGACGGCCCTGTCTACGGCGCCACGAGCGCGCTTCATCTGGTCTTCGTCACAGCGCTGCGTCGCATGACGTCGATCCCCGACGACCAGGTGCTCATCCTGGCATCGTTCGTTCCAAGCATGCTGGCTGTCGGCGTCCTCGTCTGCCTCGGGTTCCTGGTTCTTGGCGATGGCGTCCTTCGGCGGGCATGGGTGCCTCTCGCCATCGTGCCGGCGCTTCTGCTCAGCCCCTGGTTCCAGTTCCACAGCCGAACCGGGATGGAGACGATGCTGTCGCTGCTCTGCAACGCCATCGTCATCGTTTGCACGGTGGCGTTCGCGCGCCGTCGATCGACGACGAACCTCGCGCTGTGCGTGGTCGCGGCCTATGCGAGCTACCTGGCCAGACCGGACAACGCGCTGGTCTGTCTGTTGTGCCCGCCGCTCTTCTTCATCGCGTCGGATCGACGGCTCCGCATGGCGGCCGGGGTCTACGCCATGAGTCTGCTCGTCGTGCTTGTCGGGGATCTGTTCCTCAAAGCGCGCGTCTTCGGGGACGCGATCCCTCTATCGCTGTTTGCGAAGCGCGCCGGGTTCTACGCGGACTACCTTGGCGGGTGGCGGTGGAACTCCGCCCGGTACATGTTGATCTTCGCCGCCGAGTGCGCGCCCTGGCTGGCGCTGTTGGTCGCTGCGGCCGACCGGCGCGCGATCCCGCGCCTCGCCGCGCTGCTCGGCCCCGTCGCGCTGACGTCCACCCTCTTCTTCGCGGTCGTACAGATCATGGGATTCGGCGCGCGATTCTACTTTCCGTTCCTGCCGTTCGTGATCGGCGCGGCTTTGGTGGCCGTCGATAGTTGCGCCGATGGGCGGTCGTGGCTTGCCATGGGGCGATCGACGTGGGGCCGGCGAGCGGCGCTCATTGCGGTGACCGTCGTGATGTCCCTCGAGTACCCGCGCGATCTGGCCACGCGCGGGTGGCAGCGGTACGTCATCGGTTCTCCCACCGCATCAGCGCCGGAGCGCACGTACGTCACGCATGCGCCGTCGCCGCTTCCGTCTGTCAGGGGGTTCGAAATCACTCGCAATGTCACGGCGTTTCTCCAGGACGTGCCGTCAGGAACGAGTGTGGCGACGTCCGAACACGGCTATCTCGGCTCGCTGCTGCCGGACGTTGCCGTCGTCGACCTCGTCGGCTTGCACGATCGCGTCGTCGCGAGGAACGGCTTCTCAGCCGATTACCTCTTTTCGCGCCATCCCGACGTCATCTGGTTCCCTCCCCGCGACTACTCCCGCCTGATCACGGACATCCTCGACAGCGCCACGTTTCCGCGCCGATACGTGTATTTCCCAGGCGCCTTCGAGCACGGGCTGGCGATCGACACGACGTCGCCGCGCTTCGCCGACATCAAGCGCAGCGTCGAGCGGACGTTTGCGCGCGTGTACGAGGGGCGGCGGCTGGACGACTACGAAGGTTTCAGCGCCGAAACGCAGGTTCGCGCCAGCGATCCAGGGTCTGCCGCTCGGGAGAGTCGCGGCGAACGTAGATGAGACCCGTATCCAGGAAGTACGGCACCGGAACGGGCTGGCCGAGATAGTCGCTTGCGAACCGCGGGCTGTTGCGAAGCGCAACGCGATAGTCGTCCTGGCCGGCTGCGGATCGCAGGTACGCCGCCGACTCGGGGTCGGCGCCAAACCGATCCGTAAGGAACGTAACGACGACATCCGGGCGGAGGGAGAGGCTGTACTCCATGTCGAATTTCCGGTGGCCGATTGGGCCGCGCGAATGCGGCGGAAGGTGCGCGACGCGCGCGTCGGTCTTGCCCAGGAGGTCGATACCGCGCCGGTGGCTGAAATATGGGACGGTGCCGGCGGCGGTGACGGCGACGGTCGCCTCGGGCCGCGTGAACTCCCGAATCATCAGGCCCGCGATCAGGCCGTGCTCCGGCGTGCCGTTTTGCGAGCGCAGCATGTCCAGCGTGGTCCGGCCATGCACACCCGTCTGCACGGTCGTGACGACCAGGAGCGCGGCGAGAAGCATCGTGCGCGCGTGTACGGCCGATCCAGACACCTCGCACGCCGACGCCGCGCCCAATACGAGGAACACCGGCACCCAGGGAGCGATGAAGCGGAAATTGGGAAAATTGTCGGCGCCGACGGTAAACACATACACGACAGTGACCAGGGCGCCCACTCCGAGCCAGCGGGACCGCGAATCGCGGCTCCACACGATGCCCGCGACGGTCAGGAGCAGCGGCACGCTGTACCCCTCGATGAACGATTTCAGGTAGCCCGCGCCGCTCCAGAACGTTCCGTGAATGCCGTCGACTTTCAAGTAGTAGGTATTGGGCAGCCAGTAGCCGTAGTACATTCGCCTGAATGCCAGGTGTCCCAGCGGCAGAATCGCCGCCGCGGGCAGGAATCGGGCGAAACGGAACCAATCTCGATGGAGCGCGATGGCGACGACAATCAGCGCCCCCCAGAGGTGAAACGCGTCGCTGCGGGCGATCGGCAACAGGCCAACCAACAGGCCCGTCGACATCCGGAGGCCGCGCTGTTCGCTGTCGTCGAGGATGCGTTGCACCGCCAGAAGAAACGCCGCCGTCAGAAGTGTGGTCTCGAAACCGTTCGCCGACCAGTAGACCAGCTCGTTCGAGAGCGCGAGGGTCAGAAGCACCGCCGGCCGCGCCAGCCCCGGTCGAGGCACGAAACGGTGCAGCAGGCGATCCGTCAACACGAGTACCCCGCACGCCAACAGCCAGCTCACGACCTTCACACCCAGCGGCATCGTTGCATCGGTGAGCGGAAGCAGGTGCACGGCCGCCATCACCAGCATCCAGCCGAAGCTGGTGTACCCTTCGACGCGTTCACCAGGATTCCAGACGAAGCCCTGACCGCTCGCGACATTTCTGGCGTACCGCATCGACACCATCTGGTCGTCGTCGAGCCAGAAATAGCGCGAGCCGTCGACAACGAGGCTCGTGTTCATCACGACGTGTGCGGTGATGGCGGTCAGTACCAGAATCGCGATGAGCAAGGCGCGATCTTCGGCGAGCGCGACCAGCGAATGCATCAGGCCTCGCACGCGAGCGCCAAGGCGTGGATCGGCGGACGCGGTGTCGTGTCGCGGGAAGGCGGTGAGCGCCATCTGAAAGGGGCGGTCGGCAGCTTATCAGGAATCCGGGCGACGAGACATGCCTCAGTCGCGCCTTGAATTCGCCCGTGCGGGGTATTGCGTGGTTCGAAATCTGCTGCCCGATCCCGCGCGCTCGTTCGTCTACGAATATGTTCTCAAGGCCGCGCGCAGCGGACGACTCGATTGTGACGACGACGTCGTGCCTGACACGCCGTATCGATACGCGGATCCCTTCACCGAGTCGCTGCTGAAGCTGCTGCTTCCAAGAATCGCGTCTGAGAGCGGCGTGAGCCTGTACCCGACGTATTCCTATTTTCGCGTGTACAAGCACGGCGACACGTTGCAGGCCCATCGCGACCGCCCGGCGTGTGAAATCAGCGCCACGATCAACCTGGGGCACGAGGCGGACGCCGCCTGGCCGATCTGGATCGAAGCCGACGCTGGCGCCACCGCCGTTCAGCTAGAGCCCGGCGACGGCATGCTGTACAAGGGCATCGCGCTGCACCATTGGCGCGAGCAGTTCACGGGAACGCACGCGGCGCAGGTGTTTCTGCACTACGTCGATCAGCACGGTCCTCACCGGGACTGGAAGTTCGACCGAAGGGCCGACCTGGGCTTGTCGGCGGCCGCCGAGCGTACGTTGCAGATGTTCTTGCGCCCGTGAACGTGGCAGAGACGCGAGTGCACATTTGAGCAATAACGTATCACACGGACGACACAAAGAGGCTCCGTCGGCGGCTCAGGTGTTGTGGTCTAAAACGACCTGCGATAGTTTTATGTCAGTCCGCTCCGCCCCTCCTTTTCGCGAGGACACCGTAAATGAGCCAACGACAAAAAGCGCACAGACTGCTGGCAGTGACACTCGCCATAGCCGCTCTGGCTGCTTGGCGCATTTCGCTCAGTGCCGCAGTGGGGCCCGCCGTATGGGTTGCCGGAGACGTGTTCGTCGCCGTGGGCGGCGGAAGATACTTCGTCTACGACAACGCCGGCGTTTTGAAGGACGACCAATCCATCACGGGAGTCGGCGGCGGGTTGGGGTTCACAACCGGGTGCGCTTTCAACCCGGCGCTCAACAAGATCTACACCACGGGTTTCAGACTCGTCGGGACATCGGTCGAGTCGTTCGCCGACGACGGTGTCACCGCCGTACACCCACCGGTGGACAATATCGACACCTCTGTTGATGGGTCGTTGAATGAGGCGATTGTCTTCGCCAGTGGCGGTGACTTCTATGTCACGCATGTTGGAGCCCCTGGAGACATTTCTCATTACGACGCGGCCGGGAACCACATCGGCGCCACTACTGCCCCGACGCGAACTGACTGGATCGACCTGGCCGTCGATGGGACGACGATGTTCTACACGGACGAGGGTACGACAGTGAAGCGTGTCAATGTGGCCACTGACACGCTGTTGGCAGATTTCGCGAGCGGGCTGTCCAACGCGTACGCGTTGCGGTTGCTGCCGCCCGGCGACGGCAGCGGCGGTCTCCTGGTCGCCGACAATGGCAATATCAAGCGACTCGATGCCCTTGGCGCCGTGATTCAAACCTACGACGTTGCAGGTGAGGATAATTGGTTCGCGCTGAATCTGGATCCGAACGGCTCGTCGTTCTGGTCCGGCGACTACACCACCGCAAACTTCTATCGGTTCAACATTGCGACGGGCGCCCTTGAAGTCGGGCCCATCAACACGGGCACCGGACCCGAAACTCTGTTTGGCATCTGCCTGAAGGGCGAGCCGACGGCGCAAACTCTGGCACCACAGTTCGTCATCGGCGACCTCGAACCGCATGAGATCGGCAGCGTCGTGAACTTCTGGGGCGCGCAGTGGTGGAAAAACAACTTCATGAGCGGTCAAGTGACGCCCGGCGTCGCCAGCTTCAAGGGCTTCGCGAGCGAGGCCGGCAACAACTGCGGCGGCGTGTGGACCAGTCGTCCCGGCAACAGTTCGAAGCCGCCGAGCGCGATTAACGACGACATTCAGGTCATCGTGACGGATTCAGTGGTCAAGAGCGGACCGAATATCAGCGGCACGATCAAGCAAATCGTGACCGTGCATCACGATGGAAAATATGGTCCGAATCCGGGCCATAGAGGTGGGGGAGTTGTGACCGCCATCAATTGTACGGCTCAGTAACCACGAACAATTGGTGCGTTCGCAGAGAGGCAGGGACGGGGTTCCCGGCCTCTTTGTGTTTTCAAAGCCTTCCAGGGACTTTAATCCCGCTCTAGCTGCCAGCGGATGAGCGGCCGGCCCTCGATCAGTCCCGGCCAGGGGGTGCCGGCGATCATGGCGGCGAGCGCGAGCCCGAATCCCAGGCGAAGGCGCGCTCGCCGCGCCTCGGGGCTGGCCGCTTTCCGCGCGAGCATGCGACCCACATGGACGAGCACCACTGCCGCGACCATGATCACCACATGATCGATCGCGAAGAAACGCAGCCGGGGATTGTGCAGGGTTTCGCCGAAATCCTTTATCGCCTGTGTCTTGACCGGACCGATGACATACAGCAGCAGGCCGAGCAGCACCTGCAGGTCGAGCGCGATCATCAGAAACAGGCTCCACCGATCCACACGCGTCGTGTTCGGCGAATCCTTCTTCCAGACAGCCATCGTTGCGCCGATGCCCGCGACAATCGCGATCCAGCGAACCCACGAGTGGAGAAAGACAAGCGCGAGATACAGAGTCACGGCAGCGCTATACGGGATTGATCACGGAACGCACGTGGGAGCTTAATCCTATCCTGTGCGCGGAAGTGCACCGATCTGCCTCCTGGGGGACCGAGATTCCTATGGTAACTTTGTCCGTAGATCGATGCGGAGGCCTCGTTGCGTGATCGCGGGGGAGCCGGCGTGAGCCGCTGGCGGCGGCTGGCGCGTCTGCCATGGAGCGACCGCTGGATCCTTCTGCAGGCCTTCATCTGGCTGCCGCTGGCGGGTGCGTCGTTGCGCGTCTGTGGCTTTGCCGCGTTGCAAGCGCTCGTGTCTCGCATACCCGCCGGCCGCGTGAAACGCGCCCGGGCGGGCCGCCAGCTGGAACGTGCCCGGACCGTGGCCCGGCTGGTCCGCGCGGCCGGCGAACGTGGCTTCTACCGCCCCACCTGCTTACCCCACTCGCTCGTGCTCTGGTCGCTGCTTCGCCGGGACGGTACCGAAGCCACGCTGCACGCCGGTGTGCGCAGGACGGCGCAGCGCGTGGAGGCCCACGCGTGGGTGGCCTGCGACGGCGTCGCGCTCAACGACGACGAGGACGTGCACGAGCGTTTCGCGCCGTTCGATCGCGCCCTGCTGCAATGAGAGAGGGCGGGCGCGTGATCGTTCAGCTCCGGCGCCACGGCTTGTTCGTCGATCGCGCGCGGCTCGCGGCCTTGCGGGAGGAGTTCGAGCGCCGGCACTGTGTGCACCTGCCGAACTTGCTCGAACCGGAGCTCGCGCGCTCGATTGTCGGCACGCTCGAGCGCGGCGCGTTCGCCGAGTACGTGCACGACGGAATCGGGACCGAGCTCGTCGCCAAGCGAGGGTTGGTGACCGGCGTGCTCGAGCTGCTCGCCAACGACCCCGAACTCTTCTCAACCGTCCGCGCGCTGACCGGCTGCGCGCCGATCGGTTGCTTCCAGGGCCGCGTGTACCGCATGCAGCCCTCGAGCGGCCACTACGATTCGTGGCACAGCGACGAGGGCATGGATCGCCTGATCACGATGAGCATCAATCTCAGTCCGCAGCCCTATTCAGGAGGCCTCCTCCAGATTAAGGAAAAGGGGTCGGCCAGCGTGCTCCGTGAAATCGCGAATGTCGGCCTGGGCGACGGCATCATGTTTCGTATCGCCAAGACGCTGACGCATCGCGTCACCGAAGTCGACGGGACGCTGGCGAAGACGGCGTATGCAGGCTGGTTCAGATCGCGGCCGTCGTATCGAGACATGGTTCGAGAGCGCACGGTCCGCTCCCGATCGACTGCGCCTCAGTCTCGATGATCGCATCGACCAGCTCGTCCAGATGGGCGAGCGAGGGCTGAAACCGAACCTCGAACGCCCGCGCGCGCGCCAGCAGCCCCAGATAACTTGACATCATCTGACGCTTTCGGCGTTCGTCGGATGGATTGAAACAGTGGGCATGATCGAGCAGCGCCGTGAGTGCCCGGCCTCCCGCGAGAGGTTCGATCGAGACTCGCTGCCCGCGTGAGCCGGCAACGGTCCTCGTGAGGACATAGAGTGCCGCGAGGGGCGCGCGCGCCTGCGGGTCTTGCGCCGCTCGCGGAACATCGGACGCCGACCCATGTCCGAAATAGGCGAGCGCCTCCTCGCGTAATCGGACGTGAAAGTCGAGGCGACTGGCGACCGGCCATTCGCCTTCCAAATCCCACATCAACGCGTCGTCCGACCACTGCGCGAAGCCGCGGCGGCTCAGCGCGTACGCAAGGGTCGACTTGCCGGTGTGAGTCTTTCCGCAGAACCCAACGACGCCGTTCGCGGTCAGAACCGCGCTCGCGTGGAAACCTTCACGGCCCAACGCTTGTAGCGCCAGCGGCAGGACGCTGTGATCGAACGTGCGCCGAATCGATTCGGTTGAAACGTGTCCGTGAGGTACGGCTGTGACGCTCGCGTCGCTTGCGAACCGGAAACTCGCGACACCCGGTAGGTGCAACCAGTGTTCGTCACCGTGAGAACAGGCGAAGGCGGTTATCGTCCCCTCCGCCGTTCTCCACACGTTGACTCGACGCGCCACGCCGTCGACCGGCACCGGATGCACGGCGAACGGCGGCGCGATTACGAGGGACGGCAACCGATCCTCCACGCGGTCCGAGTCTAGCCTGATGGCCCCGTCTTCTTGGGCTCGCCGGGATCAGCTTGCGTGACGCTGATCTTTCCCTCTCCTTGCTGAATCACGTCTTCAACGTCGCCGACGTACGACAACGTTGCCGGTTCCCAAGCCCGCTTGGAACGCGGCGTCACGGCTCGCAACTGCTGCTTATTGTCCATTCTGTCCCCCTGTGCTTATGCCAGGACGCGCACGCACCCACGTCTCGACGTGCATGACCTCAAGTATCCGGTGCATCTGAATGATATGATCAAGCTGACTCGAGCCTCGAACGCCGAAGCACGGAGGAACGGCCGTATCGAGACTCACCACGCCCATGTCGACCAGCGCGCTGGCGCCTCCCACGCGCGACCACGCCTGCGGTCCTTCAGTTTCGAGCACGCCGCCGAAGTAGTTGAGCGCGGAGACCTTCCGCTGCCGGTCGAAGCCAAGTCCGGGAAACCGCTTTGCGATCGTATCCCGGACGAGCGCCTTGGAGCGCCCGCCTTTGTCGAACGCGCTTGGCGGAATGCGGTTGATGAATTCGACGAGGTCTGCGTCCCAGTAGGGCGCGAGCTCGAGCGGGCCGGTTCGCCGGCTCAGATCGAAGGCCTCTTCGAACTCCATGGCCTGGCTCGGGCGGATCAGCGCGACGGGCGCCCCGCTGAAGAAGAATCCGTACGGGCCGCGCGGTTCGGGCCGCTTCATGATTGCGGCCTCCGCCTGATCGAAGCGGTGGCGCGATTCCTTCTGGAGCTTCCGGATCGGGCGCCAGCCAGGCCGGGGTGACCTTCGCCTGATGCCGACGCCTGTGAGCATGCAACACACTGGGCGCCACGCGCTTCAGGACGCGGTTCGCGTAGAGCCTCAGGAGCGGCCGCAGGCCGTATCCCCACAGCGTCCGCCGCAGCAGCGCCAACGGCGACTTGTCGTAGGACCGGAGCTGAGATCTCAACATCCGCACGACTTCGCGCAGTTTCAGCGTTCGCAGCAGATCGGCGAAGTACGACGGGTCGAGGGCGAGCCAATCGTCGCCGCCATTCCCGGTCATGATGACCGTGCATCCGCGGCGCTGCGCCTCGAGCCGCAGCTGATAGTAGGCCGGCGCCCAGACGTTGGTCAGGGGAGCTTCGAGCTCGCTGCTCAGCATCAGCCCCGACCACAGCAGCCCGTCGGGTTGCACAACATTCGCGACCTGTAACAGAACCTGCTCGATACCCAACCGATCCGCGACGCTGCGCTGGATGGACTCCTCGTTACATTCCGGATGCGGGAACCCCAGCGAGAGCGCGAGTGGCGGTGCACTGCCGCGCGCCCTGGCCACTTCGATCGCCGACGCGGCGATACTGACCGAATCCAGCCCGCCGCTGAGGAAAATGGCGTTCGGTCCGAACTCTGCGCACCGCTCGACGGTCCGATCGAGCTGCTCGTCGAAGCCCTCGACCTCGGCTTCGCTCATGAGCTCGACCTGTTGCGGATACTGGAGAATCTTCCAGTACGGCCATGCGCGCAGCTCGCGGCCGAGCGCCTCGAAGGCGTGGCCCGCGGGCACCCGGCTCACGGCAGCATAGAACGTTTCCGTCGGATGGTCGCCCCACGTATGACGCAGGTGATCGACGATCGCCGGACGGTTGAAGTCGCGCGAGACGCCGGGATCGGCCACGAGCGCAGCGATTGACGGCGACAGGAGCAGGTCGTCCCCCGCAAACGCCCAGAAAAGCGGGTGGACACCGAGACGATCCCGTGCGCCGAACACGAGGTCGCGCGACGCGTCCCAGATGACGAACGCAAATACGCCTCGAATGTGATCCGGGCAGTCGCGTCCCCATTTTTCGTAGGACCGCAGGACGAGATCGGCGTCGTCGACGCGCCCGCCGACTACGCCTCCGAGCTCGCGCCGGTTGTGCAGGATCCCGGCGAACATGCATGCGTAAGATCCGCGCTCGGCGAACGACGGTGTCGAGCAGCCGGGCGCTCGTCTAACCTGGACGACACGCTCGCGCCCTCTGCGCGACACGCGTGCGAGCCATGGGCTGGTCAACTCGACCGCCGGCGCCTCAGTTCGCATCGCGATTTGCAATCAGACCCTCGGCCGCCAACCAACCAGCGAGCGATTCGATAGCGTTCGAGAGTTCCGACTCGCTGACGTCGAACTCGTCGAGCATCGCGCGATCGATGTCGGCGCGACTCGATCCGGCGCTCATGAGCTCCCAGATCCGGGCGCCAGTGACATTGAGCTCGAAAATGCGGTTGGTCTTCAGGTTGATCAGGATGACTACGTCGTCCAGTCGTCGAGCGACGACATCGTCAGTCAGCACCTGAAACGCGGACGCGGCTGCGTTCATACTCTTCGAGTGGCGCTCGGCGTAATTCGCGCGCGTGTGCCTGCAGCGCTCGAGCTACGGGGAGCGACTGCATAATCTTAGCATGCAGTGCGTCGTTCGACCGTGCCTGTATCAGGCGCGACACAGCGACCTGTCCTCCGAGGCTACTCGAACCAACTGACAATGCTGTACCGCTCGCCGGAGACGACTGGTGTGACGGCGTGCGGGGCCGTTGCCCGAAACGCCACGAGAAGCCCGCTCTCAGACGCTACCAGAAAGCCGCGTCCTTTCAGTCTCCCATCCGGGACCAGGTCGTAGAGGACAAGGGCGCCGCCGGAATGCGAGCCCTCACCGCCGTCGCGAGCCTCGTCACTCAGAAAGATCACGACCGACACCTTCCGGGAGCGGGCGTTGACCGGCGCCCCAGGATCGTCACCCCCGTCAGTATGGCGCGAGAAGAAATCACCCGGACCGTAGATGAGAAACTGCGGCTCCTGACAGGCCGTCAGCGGCAGATGGAAATGACGCTCGACGTCCGGTTTCACTCCCATCAGGCGTGACGTGACTGCGTCGAGGACTTCTGGGCTGACACGGGCGCGTGTCGTGCGGCGGACCGCGACTTCGAGTTTGTGCGTCTCGTTGCCCTCGTACACCGTCGCGGGCGCGATTGACCCGGCGCGGCACGCGGCGCGCAGCGTCGCGCAGGTGGCGCGATCCAGGAAGTCCTGTTCAACGAACAACCCCAGCCTTCTGAGAAGGTCGCCTGCCATGTGCCCGGCCTTTCACATGCCCGCGCGGCGTTGTAGCCGAGATCGATCCCGCGTCGCGATAATCTTGTGCGGCGTCAGCGGATTGCCGAGGCGTCCGAGAGCCGTCACCCGTGGAGTGTACCGCGGGCGTCCAACAACCAGCGAGGACCGACGCATCAGATGATTGAAGAAGCCGCGAAGGACCGCCGTGCTCAGCTCATGCTGTGGCTTCCGCTCGCCGCTGTCAACATTGTTGCCGGCTTGGCGATCGCCGCTCGACCAGCGACGGCGGTGCCGTTCGAGATGGTGCGCGGGTGGGGGGCGGACTGGCTCGTCCGCGGTGTCAACGTGTATGCCAGTGCCAGGTCTGGCGTCGACTACCCGCCGCATGCCATCGTCGTGCTGTCGCCGCTGAGCCTCTTGCCCGGTTCGGTCGCGACGGCCGTCTGGACGACGATGAATGTCGGCTTGGCCCTCATTGCACCGTATCTCGCCGCGCGCGCGGTTCGGCGGTCCGCCGGCCGCGACGACATCCTCTACCTGACCGCGCTGTTTTTGTGCTGGGGCGGCGTGCGAAGCGTGCTGCAGTTTTCGTTGCTGGCCCTGGTTCTGGCCCTGGCCGCGATGGCGGACGACGAGAAACATGCCGTGCGCGGCGGCGTCTGCCTCGGTCTGTCGCTGATGAAGCCTCAGATCGCGGCACCCTTCTTCCTGTGGGCGATCTTCGCGCGGCGATGGAAAATGGTGGGTATTTCAGTGCTCGTCGTTGCCGGGGCCGTGGTGGTGTTCTGTCTCAGAGCTCAGGCGAACCCCGGATTTGTCGCGCTCCGCTACGCGCAAATCCTGCTGCTGTACCTACACCGGCGAGTTCGCCGCGATGGGGCCCTCGCATCTGCTTCCGGTCCTCATCGAGGTGCTCGGCGGCGGGCGTGGCGAGATCGCAGCATCCGCGGCGGCGCTGGCGCTCCTCGCGGTCGTCGCAGTGAAGGGATTGATGGCGGCCGGGAATCCGCGGCGTACGATGTACGCGGCGCCCGCTCTGGCCGGCGTGTGGTCCCTCTTGACCTTTTACCACCTCACCTACGGCTTCGTCCTCCTGCTGCCGCTTGCTGCGCTTCTTCTTCTCGACAACGACGCTCGCTCTGCGAGCGCCCGACGCAGACTATTCTGGATCATGCAGGTCGGCCTGATGGTTGACGTGCCCGGGCTCTGGAGACGGGCGGGCTGGCTGGTTGGAGACGGGCAATTGGGAGACCTCATATTTCTCCATTTCGACCGCATGCTGATGCTCTATTTGTTTGGCGCCATTGTCTGGATTGACCGCCGACGTCATCGGACGGATGCACGGCAATGGTTCGATGCCGCGCTGCCCGACGCTGCCGCGCGATAATTCCAATGGAGGTCGAGCGCTGATGTGACGGCGGAGAACGACCGAAATGCGCATCGAAATGCCGGACGCAGAGTAGTACCAGAGGTGTCGAGGCTCATCCCCAAAGCTCGGCCATCCGACAAACCACTGGGGATGTCGAAGCTGCGAAGGGCGTCGACACAACCGCGGTAAACTGGAGGCCAGATTTCGTATATGCGACTAGGCTTCGATCTCGACGGGACCCTTGCCGACATGCAGAGCGCGCTCGCGCGCGAAGCCCGAGAGCTGTTTCCGCAAGTGGATCCCGAGGCGCTGCCTCGCTCTGCGGCGCCGGAAACAGCGCATTCGAATCCTGAAAACTCCGAAGCGATTGACGGCGGCGAATCTCAACCGGTGTCCGCCGCCCTGTCGGCCCGTCAGCAGGGGGAGCTGTGGCGGGCCGTGTGCGCTCGCGAGAATTTCTGGGAAACGCTCGATGAGATCGAACCGGGAGCGCTGGCGCGGCTGTTCCGGCTCGTGCGCGACCGCCGGTGGGAGCTCATTTTCCTCACCAGCCGTCCGGAAACCGCAGGCGATTCGGCGCAGGCGCAAAGCCACCGCTGGCTCTCGGCTCATGGATTTCCGTCGCCATCGGTGTTCGTCGTGCATGGTTCGCGCGGCCGGATTGCCGCGGCGCTGAATCTCGACGTGCTGGTTGATGATCGTCCGGAAAACTGTCTCGACGTGGCAATCGATTCGTCCGCGCGCGCCATTCTCGTGTGGCGCGGCGACGAAGACAAGGTGCCGGCCAGCGCGCGGCAACTGGGGATTGGCGCGGTGACCTCAATCCACGCCTGCCTCGACATTCTCGAACACCTGGACGAATCGGAATCGGACGCGCCCGGCATGGTCGAACGGCTCAAGCGGCTCCTCGGCCTGAAGCCTCGCGCGGCGCGGCTCCGCGAACCCGCGTCGCGACGCCAGTCCTCCGAGGACACCTCCGAACTGCCCAACGGCGTCGCGTCTCTCCGCTGATCCCCGCGCGGCCGCTCCTTCTCCTCCCCGGTTTCCCCGCCTCTGCGCACTTTTGCCTACAGTCTCCCCCGCTTCCACCGATAACAGGGTCGAATCAGACTCATTACGCCAATGACGCAGTTGCACACGCTGCTGACTGTCAGTGCGATCGGCGCGGTGGCTCTCTGGGCGGCCTTGTTCGTCTACGTCGTGCTGGTGCAGCGCCGCCGCGACCAGGCGCGCGCCACCATGTCGACGGCGATTGCGACGCTCGCGGGCGCCGACGTGCGACGGCTGCCTCTTCCCGAGCGCATTGACCAGATCCGCGCGCTGGTGGCATCCGTGCCGCGCTCCGTCGTGATGCGGGCGGTGTCCGACGCGCGAACCTCACCCGGCGTGTCCGAGGTGCTGGCGGCCTCTCTCGTGGAACGCTGGGGGATCGAGGCGCTCGAGCGCGACGCGGCGTCGCATCAGACGACGAGAGGAAAGTGGCGCCGGATGACGGCGCTCCGCATTCTGTTTCACGCGGATCCCGCTCGCGGTTTGCGTCTGCTGGCGCGGGCCCTGGAGGAATCCGATGCCGACGTCGCGTCGGTGGCTCTCGCGTTGCTCGGCGAATCCGGCGATCCGGCCGCGGCGGAGCTCTTGATCGCCGCGCTCAGGGTCCGCCTCCATCCGCGCACGCGGATCGCCGTGCACGTCGATCGGTCGCCGCAGCACCTCGCGGCGTCGCTGCGGCCGCTCTTGACCGATGCCGATCCGCTCGTGCGCCGCTGGTCCGCCACGCTGCTCGGCCGGTACGGCGATGTCCCTGAACTCGAGCGCGACCTCGCGCTGGCCGCCGACGATTCCGATCCCCGGGTGCGAAAGGCAGCGGTGCAGTCGCTCGGGCAGATGGGCGACACGCTCGCGGCAGCCACCGCCCTGCGCCTCGCGAACGATCCGATTCCGTTCGTGCGTACGGCTGCCGTACGGGCCATCGGTAAACTCGATCGCTTCGATCTCGCCACAGAGGTCGCACCTCATCTGGGCGATTGCGACTGGTGGGTACGGTTTGCGGCCAAGGAATGCCTGGAGAGTATGGGCCCGGACGTCTGGCCGGTGCTGGTACGGCTGCTCGATGATCCGGATCGCTTCGTGCGCAACGGCGCGGCGGAGGTGTTTCAAAACCTCGGCGTGCTCGACAGCTTCATCGTCATGGAGGCCGCCACCGACGAGCCGGCGGCGGGCAAGATCGAGCTGTTGCGCCGCATCGCCGCGGCAGGCGGACTGCGGCTGACCGATTCGCTGCTCGTGCGAGCCGGGACCCTGGGGCAGCGCGTGCGGCAGCTCCTGAGCAACGTCGGGCTTGAACACGTCGGAGCCGCCTGATGGCCGTTCTCGAGGCGTCGATCGTCTTTTCGATCGTCGCCGCGCTGACGTATCTTGCGGCGATGACGGCGACGCTCCTGGTGCTCGCGCTCCGCGCCGGTGAGCGCCGCGAGAATCCGGCGGACGACCGCTATGCGCTGTCGGCCTCGCGCTTCACGATCCCGGTCAGCCTGATCGTGCCGGTGAACGCCGGCGAGGACGGCGGGGCCGCCGCCGAGACGATTACGGCGCTCCTCGGCCTCAACTATCCCGAGCTCGAGGTCATCGTCGTTGCCGACGAGCTGCCGGCGGCGTTTTGGGAACCGTTGAAGGACGCGTGGAATCTCGAGGCGCGTGAGATTTTCTATCGGCGGACGCTGGCCACCGCTGATGTTCGCATGATGTACCGGAGCGCGCGCGATTCGCGGCTCATGGTCGTCAGCAAGTCGCCGGGGTCGGTGGCCGATGCGATGAACTGCGGCGTGAACCTGGCGCGCTACAGATACGTGAGCGCGGTTGAGCCTGGCGTTGTGTTCGATGCCGACGCGCTGCTGCGGGCGATGACCGCGCCGTTGCGCGATCCAGCCGGCGTGGTGGGCGCCACGAGCCACGTCGAGATTCGCGATGGAATCTTCCAGCGTCTGCGGTCGATCAGATCCCTGATGGAGAGTCATCTGGTCTGGCGCAGTCTGCAGGCTGCGCTCGGGCCGCGCGATGCGGTCGTCGTGTGGCGGCGCGACGCCGTCGAACAGTCGGGCGGCTTCTCGACCGCCGCGGCCGACCCGAACCTCGAGATGATGGTTCGGGTCCAGACGTCCACGGCGCCGGGCGTTCGCGGGCAAGTCGTGCGCACGGCGGAGATCTTCGGTCACCGGAATCCTCGCACCATCGTCGAGCACGTTCGTGTGACAGCGCGCCGCCAGCTGGCGGCGCTGCAAGCCGTGTCGTCCCTGATCGCAGCCGGTCCGAACACCCGCCCGATGTTGGGATACTTCTTCGTCTCGGAAGTGCTCACCCCGTGCGTTCAGGCGTGGGCGATGGCGGCGACCGTGATTGGAGCCGCCGCGGGCTGGTTGCCGTGGGTGGACGTGGGGCTCGCCGTCCTGTTGCTTGCCGCGGGGTACGGGATTGTCACCAGCGCGGCGTTGCTCCTGCGCGGCGGCGCATCGCTCGAACCGGACTCGCGCAATGTCACGCGGATGCTGCTGTGCGCCCCCTTCGACGTCTTCGTGTTCGGCATCGCAGCCGGCTACGCTCGAGTCGCGGGGCTGTGGGCGTTCCTCAGGGCATGAATCTCCTCGAATTGCAGGTGCTGGTGGTGGTCAGTCGGATGCCGGCTGGAAACGGCGTGCAGGCATCGGCCGTGAACCTCCCGCCTCCCAGCCAAGAGCGTCCATCGCATGAACCGGTTCAACCACCGGCTCACACGAGCGCGGTGCCAGAACCGCTGCCATGACCACCGGTCCGACGCTGCTCGCGATCGACGATGACGCTGCTGTTCTGGCGTTGGTGAGCGAGGTCGCCGAGGCGCTGGAGTTCAATGTCATGGCGCGGCGCGATGGCGGCGCCGCCCTGGCCGAGGCGTCGGCGATCAAGCCGGACGCCGTGATCGCGGATCTCTCCGAGTTCGAGGCGACCACCGTCCTGCGCAAGCTGGCCGCCGCCGATCCGCAGTGCCCCGTGATCCTGATGGCGCGCGGCGCCAGCGTCGATGCGGCGATCGAGGCGCTGAAAGCTGGCGCGCTCGACTACCTCGCCAAGCCGTTCGATCGCGAACGTCTGCGCGACGTGCTCGTCACGGTTCGCAAACGAGTCGAGCGCCGCGAGACGCTGCTGCGAATTGACGCCGACCTCGCGAAGCAGTTCGAGTTCTACGGCATGGTCGGCCGCAGTCCGGCGATGCAGGAACTGTTCGACACCATTCGCCGGCTGGCGCCGCATCTGCGAACCGTGCTCATCACCGGCGAGACCGGCACCGGGAAAGAGCTGGTCGCGAAAGCGCTGCACCGGCTCGGACCTCGCCGCGACAAACGCCTGGTCACGCTGAACTGCTCCGCGGTGGTGGAGACGCTCTTCGAGAGCGAGCTGTTCGGACACGTGCGCGGCGCGTTCACCGGCGCCAACGAAACCAAAGTCGGGCTGTTCGAGCACGCCGACACCGGCACGATCTTTCTCGACGAAGTCGGCGAGCTGCCGATTTCGCTGCAGGCGAAACTGCTGCGGGCCGTGGAGTACGGCGAAGTGCAGCGGGTCGGCGCGCTCGAGACGCGCAACGCGGACGTGTGCGTCATCGCGGCTACCAATCGCGACCTGCTCTCCGAGGTCGCCGACGGCCGGTTCCGCACCGACTTGTACTACCGCCTCGGGATCCTCGAGCTCTACCTCGTCCCGCTGCGCGAACGGCGTGAAGATATTCCGTATCTGGCCGCCGCCTTCATTCGCGAGTGCTCGCAGCGCGTCAATCGGCCGATCATCGGCATGACGGCTGCCGCCGAGCGCGCGTTGCAGACCGCGCCGTGGCCCGGCAATGTTCGGCAGTTGCGCCACGTCATCGAGCGCGCCTGTTTGATGAGCGACGGCCGCATGCTCAGCGAGCGCGAGTTGCAGACCGCGATGTCCGCGGGGAGTTCCGGCGCCGCGCGCAGCGTGCCGCAGCGTCCGTCGCCGCCCAAGCTCGAGTCGAGCCGTCTCGTCACTGCGCAGCGCGACCAAATCGAGCGCGTGCTGCAGCAGGTCCGTGGCAACAAGACTGCGGCAGCCCACGAGCTCGGCATCAGCCGGCGGTCGCTGTACCGCTGGATCGATCGTCTGAACCTTCAGTAGTCTCCCCACTGTTCCAATCCGGATCGGGGCACACGCGAAGTGTCCCAAACGCAACAACGTAGTCTTTCGGGTTACCACAATTGCTCGAATTCTCCGTGTATTGTTTCATTCGCAGTCTGGCGGCTGAGTTGCGGGGTCCAAAGGACTATGATGTCATCGTAAGTCATATCGAACGCGCGTTTTCAAGGACGAATGGCAAAGTCGAACGCCAGCGGTGGAGCGCACCGCTCGGCTGAGTACATCTTGATCGCGATTGTGAATACGGCGCGCGCCTCCGCCATTCGCAATCTCGCGCTCGACTTCTGCCCGAACGTCGTTCTGCTGCGCGACGGCCAGGCCGCGATCGAACACCTCGATCGTGCGGGACCGCCACGGCTCCTGCTCACTGAACTCTCGTTGCCGCGCGTCGATGGATTCGGCGTGCTCCGGCATTTGCGCCGCACAACGGCGGGCGCGCGCGCGACCGCAATCGTCGTGTCGTCGCACGACTCGCTGCGCAGCGCGGCCATGAAGCTGGCCGACTCGCTCGGCATCTCGCAGATTCTTCCGCTCGATATCGAACGCTCGGCGCTCAGACATGCGGTCGCCGATGCGATGAACATGGAAGATGCGGACGCCGCAGCACCGCGCCGCAACACCAGAGTCGCGGCGCCGACGGAAGCGGTGTCGCTCGAGGAAATCGTCAGCCGCGCGCTCCTGGACTTGACCCGGCAGTTTCACGTGCCGGTCGCGGCGGCGTACCTGCGGATCCGCGACGAGCGGCGATTCGTGACCTACGGATCGGTGCCGGACACGTCGCCCTCGCTCGACTGGTCGCACGTCCTCGAGCTGTTGCCGCACGCCGCGGGTGGCGAGGACCCGCTGCTCGTGCCCGACCTCGAGCATCATCCGTTGTTTGGCCAAGGCGCCACGCTGTCGGCGATCCGCGGCTTCGCGGGCGTACCGTTGGTCCGGCCCGGAGGCGGTCACTGGGGCGCGCTCGGCGTCTTCGACGGGAAGCCGCTCTCGCTGGCGCCCGACGACATCGATGCGCTGGCGGCGTTCGCGCGCGACGTCGCGGTGGAGATCGATCAGCAGTTCGGCGGTCCGCGCGATCCGGCCGTGGCGGCGGCGGCCACCGAGCTCGACGAGCGGTTCGAGGCGCTCGAGCAGCTCGCGGCGACCGATCCGCTGACGGGTCTGGCGAATCGCCGGGGCTGCGAGAAGAGCATCGCCGGCGAAATCTCTCGCGCGGAGCGCGAGCGCAAGCCGCTCAGCTGCATCATGCTCGACATCGATCGCTTCAAGCAGGTCAACGACACGATGGGCCATCAGGCCGGCGACCAGGTGCTGCGCGAGCTGAGCGCCGTGCTCCGGCAATCGGTCCGCGCGTACGACATCGTGGCGCGCTGGGGTGGCGAGGAGTTCCTCGTCGTGCTGCCGGGCGCGGACCTCGAAGCGGCGCGCCAGCTGGCCGAGCGAATCCGGGTCGGCGTCCAGAAGCTCCCGACGAGTACGCGTGACGATTTCGGCCGGCGCCGCAGAATTCGACACGGACTACGATTTCGAGGCGACGCTCCGAACCGCCGATCGGCGGATGTACGAGGCCAAGGCCGCGGGCCGCAATTGCATCGTCTAAGCTCGTGGCTGCCGCCGCTCGTCTACATGGCGGTGATCTTCGGCATCTCGTCGCTCGCCAATCCGCTTCCTCAGGTCACCGCGCGCGTCTCGGACAGAATCCTGCATGTCGGTGAGTACGCCGGTCTCGCTGTGCTCCTGGTTCGCGCGTTCAGGCGCGAGAGTGCGCCCTGGGGCAGGGCGATCGCGATCGCGATCGTGTGGACCAGCCTGTACGGCGCGACCGACGAATACCACCAAGCCTTCGTTCCCGGCCGCATTTCGGACGCGCGCGATTGGATCGCCGACACGATCGGGGCCATTGCCGGCGCGCTGGCCTACAGACTGTTTAGATCCGCTCCAACCGTTTGATCTTCTCGACGAGCGTCGTGCGCTTCACGTTGAGTAGCTTGGCGGCCTGCCCTTTGTTGCCGTTCGTCCGCTCGAGCGAGCGCTGAATCAGCTCGCGCTCGACGCGCGCGATGAACTCGTCGAGGTCGAGCCCCTCGTCGGGCAACGCCAGCGTCGCCGACAGCGCCGGCTCCTCAGCCTGCTGCACTTCAGCCGGCAGGTCGCCTTCGTCCAGCTGCGAGCGAACTCCCACGAACGCCACGGCGCGCTCGATCGCGTTTTCGAGCTGGCGCACGTTCCCGGGCCAGCGAAATGCCATCAACCTGCGCATCGCGGATTGCGAGACCGTGACCGGCGGCGCCGCAGTGTCGCCGCGGAACTTGTCCACGAAGTGGGCGACGAGCAGCGGAATGTCTTCCTTGCGATCGCGAAGAGGAGGGACGTGGACCGGGATCACGTTGAGCCGGTAGAAGAGATCCTCGCGGAATTGCCCGTCGGCGACGAGCCGGGCCAGGTCGCTGTTGGTGGCGGCGATGACCCGCACGTCCACCTTCACCGTGTGCGAGTCGCCGATGCGCTCGAACTCGCGTTCCTGCAGCACGCGCAGCAGTTTCATCTGCAGCGCTGCGCTCATCGTGCCGACCTCGTCGAGGAAGAGCGTGCCCTTGTGCGCCTGCTCGAGCCGGCCCTGCCGGTTGCCGACGGCGCCGGTGAACGCGCCGCGCACGTGACCGAAGAGCTCCGCTTCGAGCAGCGTTTCGGGGATCGCGCTGCAGTTGAGCGCCACGAAGCGGTGCATCCGCCGTGGGCTGTTGTGGTGAATCGCGCGCGCGACGACCTCCTTGCCGGCCCCCGTTTCACCGCTGATCAGGATCGTGCTGTTGGTCGACGCGACGGTTTCGAGCAGGTGGAACAGGCGCGCCATCGCGCGGCTCTTGCCGACGATGCCCTCGAAGCGGTAGCGCTCTTCGAGCTGCGCGCGCAGGTAGGCGTTCTCCGATTTCAGGCGCCGCTGCTCGAGCGCCGAGTCGAGCACGTGGAGCAGCTCGTCGATCTGAAACGGCTTGCTCACGAAATCCCAGGCCCCGTGCTTGATCGCATCCACCGCGTCCTTCACCGTCCCGTATCCCGTTACGACGATCGCGATGATGTGCGGGTAGCGCTCGACGGCCGCTTCGACTACCGCGGAACCGTCGATCCCGGGCAGCCGCAGATCCGTGACGATGATGTCGAAGGCAAAATCGGCGAGCCGTTCGACCGCTTCTTCGCCCGACCCGGCCTGTTCGACCCGGTATCCGCGGTCCGTGAGCTGTTCAGCGATGGCTTCTCGGAGAGGGGCCTCGTCCTCGACGAGCAGGAGGTGTTTTTCGGCGTCGGACATGGCGCTGGGTGCCAAGATTTTGACACAGGTCCCGACAAAGTACCCAGGGGTCAGACCCCAATCGGCTCGTTTTGGCCAGAAATCGCGGGTCTTGGTCGCGATCGCGCTAGGATCGGGCGAAATGGGGTCAGACCCCCGTGACACGGTCGCGGTAGCGTCGCACTCGTTCGCCAAGAATCCGACGCTGCGGCGTGAGCTCCTGGCTCGTCACCCCCAGATCAGCTTCAACGAAACCGGCCTCCCGCTGATCCGCCGCGACGACCTCATCGCGCTGCTTCGCGGACACGAACGCGCAATCACCGGGTTGGAAGTCCTCGACGACGCCGTATTCGCCGCCGTGCCGGAAATGCGGATCGTCAGCAAGTACGGTGTCGGCCTCGACATGATCGACCTCGCCGCCGCGCGCCGGCATGGCGTCTCCATTCGATGGACGCCCGGCGTGAACCGGCAGGCCGTGGCCGAACTCGCTATTGGCTTGATGATCGCGCTGTGCCGAAGCATGCTGCCGCTGGCGCACGCGATCACCGCGGGCGGATGGACGCATCCCGGCGGACGCCAACTGTCTTCGTCGGTTGTGGGAATCGTCGGGTGCGGACACGTGGGGCAGGTCGTCGCGCGGCTGTGCCGGGCGTTCGGCGCGACCGTAATCGCCAATGACATTCGCGCGTACGACGACTTCTACCGCGAACACGGCGTCAGCCCGGTTTCGCTCGACGCACTGCTCACCGAATCCGACATCGTCACACTGCACGTTCCGCTGGACGCGTCGACTCGCGGTCTCATCGACGTACAGGCGCTTGCGCGAATGAAGCCATCCGCCTTTCTGGTCAACACCGCCCGCGGCGGCATAGTGGACGAGGCGGCGGTCAGGCGCGCGCTCATCGACGGGAAACTCGCCGGCGCCGCGTTCGACGTCTTCAACGAAGAGCCCCCGACCGATCGCGAGCTCCTGCTGCTCCCCAACTTCATCGGCACGCCGCACATCGGCGGCGGGACCACTGAAGCCGTCCTGGCGATGGGCCGCGCCGCCATCGAAGGCCTCGACGATCCGGCCCGTCAAATATTTGACATCAAGTAGCTGATCCGACGTCTGCTCCGCAACCGGCGGGGACGGAGGTTGCGGCGGGGACGGAGGTTCCAGCGGGGACGGAGGTTCCAGCGGGGGCGGGGTGCACGGAAGGGACAGATGTGTTCTGTTGCGTACCCTCTAGTCGTACGCGCGGCAACCGCCGATAGAAATCAACGTGGAGGCAAGCAGCCAAGTGGAGCGAAAAACAATTTCAATCATGAAAGCCTGCGAGCTGGTCGGCGTGAGCCGCCGGACCATCTACAATTGGCTTTCGAGCGGCAAGATCGAGTACGTGCGGACGGCCGGGGGCTCGGTCCGGATTTTCGTCGACACGCTGTGGCGAGAACCGAACGGCACGGGCCGGCAGGCGGCGCCAGCGCCGGGAGCGTGGCACGCCGAAGGCCGGAATCAGGCCTGATGCGCCACGCGCTCGGGGCGGATCCGCGCACGACGAGGGGACTGATGGACGAAATGCCGGAGCTGCGTCTCCTCTTCCATCGTTTGAACAATCAACTCGGCGTGATCCTCGCCCACGCAGAACTCCTGCACGCGAAAGTTACCGACGATGCGAATCGCGCGCGCGCCGCACAAGTGGTGGCGAGCGCGCTCGAAGCGATGGGGACTGCCCGCGCCCTCCGGCGGCAAGCCAGCACTCCCGTCGACGAGCAGTAACCTCACGGCAACGGTCAAACGTTGTCACGATCGCCTGCCATTCTCTGACACCACCCGACAAATTTTGTAATTGGACCGTCACATTTTTGGCGTCGCCATCGGGCAATTCGCCAAAATATTGACGATTTTCGCAGTTCTTCACACTCCACCCGATCCCTCGCTCTGAAACGGAGCACGACCATAACCTGTTCTCAGGTCATCAGTTACGTGCACTTCCATGCCCGCTGCTGCCACCGTCTGGAACACAGGCTCGGCAGTTGGTACCTCCGTTGCGATATCGCGCACCCGTTGGCATCGTCGAGAACGAAGCCAGGACCGACATCAAGGAGATTTCGCACATGCGCGCGCAACCCGTTGCCGTGAATCAGAGCCGTCAGATTGTCGCCAGCCTGCCGTTCGTCGAGGCCCTCGCCCGCCGCATGGCCGCGTCGATGCCCCATTCAATCGATGTCGGTGACCTCGTGCAGGACGGCGTCCTCGGCCTGATCGACGCGGCGCACCGCTTCGACGCCGACCGCGGGATCAAATTTGAAACGTTCGCGGAACGCCGGGTCCGCGGCGCGATGATCGACGCGCTGCGCAAGGACGCCTGGCCCCGCGGCGTGCGCCGCCAGCGGCGCGAGCTCGATGCGGCCCGCGAATCGCTGCGCCGCGAACTGGGACACGAGCCGTCGATGGCCGACCTCGCCGCCCGCGTCGGATCCGACGAGAAGCGCCTGAGCCGCACCATCGTCCGCATCAACACCATCGAGGCCACCTCGCCGCTCGCCACCGGCGAACACGTGGACGAGAGCTCGCTGCCGACGGCGCTCGTGCCGTCCGAGCCGGACGCACCAGACGCTGCCTACGAGAAAACGGAAATCCGCGAGCGCGTTCGCGCCGCCATCCGCACGCTGCCGACGCGCGAGCGCAAAGTGATCAGCCTGTACTACTACGGCGAAGTGACGATGAAGCAGATCGGCGCCGAGATCGGCGTCAACGAGTCGCGCGTCTCGCAGCTCCACGCGCGTGCGATTCGCCGTCTGCGCGATGCTCTTGGGGAAATGAATCCAGCGAAGGTCGCCGAAATGCGCCGCCAGCTGATCGCGTTCGCTGTGCGGAAGCCGACGATGCTGAAGGCGAATGTCGCGATGACGGCCGAGACGGTCGCGACGCCGCACGGCGTGGTGCTGCCGTACAAGCGCGCGCGCAAGTCGCTGATGATGGCGAAGGCGACGTTGAAGATGCCGCGCCGGCAGGCGATCGCTGCGGCGCGCTAAGGCGTATGTAGCGACAGCAGAAGCCGTCAGAGCCTCGGCGTCCGTGCGCGTGATTCCGGAGGACTCAGGTCCTAAGCGCAGTCCTTCACCGCCGCCACCAGATCTCCCAGCCGAAACGGCTTCGCGAGCCAGCGGCAGCCGCTCTCTTTCAGAAACTGTTCGGCGTCGGTCCCCGCGACATCGCCGGTGACGAAGATCACGCGGCGGCGCAGGCGGGGTGACGCGTCCGCCAGCTTCCGGTAGAACGCCTTGCCGTCGAGCCGCGGCATCTTCAGATCGCAGACGATCAGATCGTGCCGCCGCGCCTGGATGCGTGCGAGCGCGTCTTCGCCATCGGCGGCGTGCTCGACGGTGTACCCCGCATCCTCCAGCGCCTCGACCACGGCGCTGGCGAGCGGCGTTTCGTCCTCGACCACCAGAATCGAGCCCGCGCCCCGCACTTTTGTCGCCGGCGACCGCCGCGCCCGCGCACGTGGTGCCGGCGCCTCTGCGGGCTTCGCGACGCTGATCGGCAGCTCGACGAAAAACGACGCACCCGTAGACGGCTTGGATTCGAGACGAATGCGCCCGCCGTGCTCCTGCACGATCGCGTACGCCACGGTCAGACCGAGCCCCGTGCCCTTGCCGACATCCTTCGTCGTGAAGAACGGATCGAAGATCTTCGGCTGCACCTCGTCGGGGATCCCGGGCCCGTCGTCGTTGATTTCCAGGCTCACGACGTCGTTCTCGTTGTCATGCCACGTCCGGAGGACCAGCGTGCCGCGGCCGTGCGCCGCCAGCATGGCCTGCTCCGCGTTGATGACCAGATTCAGCAGCACCTGCTGCAGCTGATAGCCGTCGGCGAATACCGGCGGCAGGCCGGCCGCGAGCGCGTCGATGATCGTGATGTTGGTCAGGCGCTGATCGTGGGCGCGCAGCGCGAGCGTTTCGCGCACCACCCGGTTCACGTCGACCATCGCGCGCGTCGTCTGCCGCTTGCGCGCGAAGGTGAGGAGGTTGCGGACGATGCGCGCAGCGCGCTCGGACTCGGAGAGGATCGTCTCGAGCCCGCGGCGGACCTGGTCGTCGAGCGGCGTTCGTTTGGACAGACGCTCCGCCCAGGTGAGGATCGTCGCGAGGGGATTGTTCAGCTCGTGCGCGACGCCGGAAATCGTCTGCCCGAGCGCCGCCATTTTTTCCGCCTGGAGCAGCTGGTGATAGAGATCGCGCGTTTCGTCGTCCAGCTTTTTCCGTTCGCTGACGTCTCGCACCAGAGCCTCGATGCGCACGCTGCCATCGTCCTGCCGCGGGTCGGCGTGGGCCGTGAGCTCGACCCAGACGGGTTGGCCGTCGGCGCGGCGTAGCCGAAGGAGGTACGCCGATACGGCGCCGTCGGTCGTCAGACGTTCGACGAGAGCGGCCCGGGCCGGCGGGTCGACGAAGCGATCGGGGTCGAACGGCCGGACGGCGGCGTCGGCCACGTCACTGCCATAGCCGAAGATCAACTTGAGGTGCCGGTTGACGGCCTGCGTGGCCGTCGTCCCGGGCGAGATCGTGCCGATGTAGACACCCTCGTGCACCGCCTCGAAGAGGCGGGCAAAGGCGGCCGCCCGCCGGGTTATCGACCCGGCGGCGGCGGCTGGGGCGTTGGAGTGTGGTTCGGGAAGCTCGGCGTCCACTTTTTCTCGTTGGCGATCCGAATGTCGCGCACCGAGGCGCCGGAGGCATGCATTTGCATCGCGTCACGCGCGACGTCGATACACACCGCTCACGTCATGCCATGCGGTTCCCACTCCGTGACGTCGCCGTTGGCGGCGCGCGCCATCACGAAGCAGTCGTCGTTGCCCCGGTGTCCGCTCCGTTCGCAGCCGCAGTAGCACGGCACGTACCCGAGGATTTCGGGGTGCTCGGCGGCGAACACGTACGCCGCGTTGGCGACGGCCGGCGGACGCACAGGGGGTTCAAGGGGAAGTGGTGGCAGGTTGGCCTGCTTGTGCGGTCCGAACTTGGCGTTCGGCGCTTCGACCGGCATCTGGCTCTGCGCCACCGGCTGCCCCGGCGCGGCGCCCGCGGTGTCCGATTGACCGCCTCGCGAGTAGGCGAAGAGTCCGACGACCACCAGTACGACCGCGATCACCACCGCGATGGGCGCGCCCAACGATCGCGGCGGCTGTTTCGGCGGCTGCGAGGCCGCCGGCTGCGACTGCGCCTTCGCTGAAGATTTTCTACCCATGAAAAAAATTACCGGATGATGAACGAGCGAATGACCAGATTGATTGTATATCCTTTGGGATGGTTCACCATCCCCATGCCGTGCGGATCCGCGCCTACGGCGCGTGGGTGTTCATCTGCATCGCGTGGGGGACCATGTACCTCGCCATTCGGATCTGCCTCGAAACCGTTCCGCCTCTGCTAATGGGCGGCGTCCGGTACACCACCGCCGGACTTCTCCTGATTGCCTGGATGCTGGCCCGTGGCCAGACGCTGCCGCGCGTTCGCGCGTGGCCGTCGCTGGCGGTCCTCGGGGCGCTCATGCTGGCCTGCGGAAACGGTGGAGTCGTGTGGGCCGAGCAGACGGTCGCGAGCGGATTGACCGCCGTTCTCGTGGCGATGTCTCCGTTCTGGATGGCGGGCTTCGATGCGCTGACGCCGCCGCGCGTTCCGCTGTCGGCGCGCCGCACGCTCGGCCTGGTCATCGGTTTCAGCGGCATCGTGCTGCTCGTCTGGCCGGAGATCGACGTGCAGGACGAGGGCGGAATCCTGGAGGGCATCCTGGCTTCGCAGATCGCGTGCGTCGGCTGGGCGGCGGGATCGATGTACTCGCGCCGGCGCGGCCACGGCGAGGCGAAGGACGAAAGCGTGCTGGCGACCGCCGCCTGTCAGATGCTGTTCGGCGGGATCTGTCTGTTGCTGGTTGGATTCGCGATCGGCGAAGGGCCGCGCCTGACGTTCAACCCGCGCACCAGCCTCGCGCTTGGCTACCTGATCGTGGTCGGCGCGGTGGCGGGCTTCACCGCATACGCATACGCGCTGAAGCATCTGCCGGTCGCCACGGTCTCCCTCTACGCCTATGTCAATCCGTTGATTGCCGTGGCGCTCGGGACGCTGATCCTGAAGGAACCGCTCAATCCGCGGCTCGCGATCGTCGCAACCGTGGTGCTCGTCGGGATCGGGTTGGTCAAAGAGACCTGACATGGCTGATGGCAAATCGCTGATGGCTCATGGGCGAGGTCATCGTCCATCTTCCATATGCCATTAGCCATCAGCCATCAGCCATGTCGCGCGTTCACACTACCCGTCGGCCGCCAATCAATCGCACCAGGAACAGCACGATCGCGACGACCAGCAGCACATAGATGAAGTTGCCCATCGTGTAGCCGCTCACGACTCCCAGCAGCCACAGCACGATCAGGATGATCGCAATGGTTTCTAGCATTCGGGTCCTCCCATTCCGCGGGCTCAAGTGCAACTTGGGTGCCGCCGGGCTGAGCCGCGCGGTGGCTGGAAATTGCGGGGAATCGCGCCCTGCCAGCCGATCCGTGAGCTCATCAGAATGGGCAGTGCGCGGGCGATCGTTGGAAAATCGATTCTCTAAGCCGTGCGCTCCGCCGGTTCCAGCCGTGACGGTCCAAGCGCGAACGTCATCGTGCCGTCGAGGACCGACAGTCCGTTGACCCGCGCCACGCCTTTCAGCATGCCCATGCGGCTTCGCAGGCGGACGACATGCGCCTCGATGATCACGACGTCGCCGGGATGCACGGGACGCCGGTAGCGCACGCGTTCGATGCCGGCGAAGAAGGGCAGGCGCTGCCGGTTCTCCGGTTTCGCGAGAATCAGAATCGCTCCGAGCTGCGCAATCGCCTCGGTGAGTATCGTCGGCGGCAGCACGGGCGCGCCGCCGCCCGCGCGCGAGAGGTAGCGTTCGTTGAGCGACACGTTCTTGATGCCGACGATCCGCTTGTCCAATTCGAGCTCGGTCACGCGATCGACGAACAGGAACGGTGAGCGGTGCGGCAGAATCCGTTCGATCGCGGCGTTGTCCAGGGGGAGCGTCAGGTCCATCGGGAAGCAGCGATTATACTAGTGGACAGGCCACTAGCTCACTCCGTCGCGCTTGATGTCTTCGCAGCCGAACACGCTCGAACAACTCACGACGCTCTTCGCGCTCGGCCGCGAAGTGGCGTCGGTGCTCGATCTCGACGAGCTCCTCCAGAAAATCCCGGAGCTGATCGCTCGCATCACGTCATTTCACGCGTTCGCCGTCTATTTACTCGACCCGAGCGCGCGACGAGCTGTCCATCGCCTACGCCGTCGGCTATCCGGAGGACGTGGTTCGAACGCTGCGGTTCAAGGGAGGCGAGGGGCTGGTCGGCGCCGCGGTCGCCGCGGGACAGCCGCTGCTCGTCAACGACGTGCGCTCCGAGCCGCGGTATGTCGAGGCCGTGCCCGGATCGCAGGCCGAGCTCGTCGTGCCGCTGCGCCGCAAGGGACGCGTGATCGGCGCGCTCAACCTCTTGAGCGAAACGCCAGGACAGTTCACCGAGGCCGACGAGGCGATGCTCCGGCAGTTCGCCGCGCACGTCTCGGTCGCCATCGAGAACGCGCGGCTGTTCGAGAAGCAGCGCGAGTACGCGAGCACCCTCGAGACGCTGGCGGAAGTCGGGCGTGAATTCGGCGCCATTCTCCAGCTCGACGAGCTGCTGACGCGGATCACCAACCTCACGCGCCGGGTGATCGAGTACCGCACCTTCGGCATCCTGCTGTTGAACGAAGAGTCTGGCGAGCTCGAAATGAAAGTGGCCGTGCGATACGGCGACAAGGTGACGCTGCCTCGCGTGCAGCTCGGCGTCGGACTGGTCGGCTACGCCGCGCTGCACAAGGAGGCGGTAGTCGTCCCCGACGTGTCGACGGACCCGCGCTACATCAAGGTCGTCGACGACGCAAAGTCGGAGCTGGTGATTCCGCTGCTGCTGAAGGATCGCTGCATCGGTGTGTTCGACCTCGAGAGCCCGGAGCTCGACGCGTTCTCGAAAACCCACGTCGAAATCCTCACGCTGCTGGCGAGCCAGGCGGCCGTGGCGATCGAGAACGCCCGCCTGTACGAGACGATCCTCGCCAACGAAGAACGGCTGGAGAAAGAGATTCGGTTCGCGCAGCGCGTGCAGTGCGCGCTCCTGCCGACCGAGCTGCCGAAACGGATGAAAGGTGTGGACGTGGCCGCGCGCTTCGCGCCGGCGCGCGAGCTCGGCGGCGACCTGTACGACTTCCTCGCGCCCGAGCCGAACACGCTGGCCGTCGCCGTGGGCGACGTCTCGGGCAAGGGCGTGCCCGCCGCGCTGTACTCGGCGTTTGCCGGCGAGCTGATTCGGTCGCGGACCTTCCGCCGCCGCTATGCGCCGGAGCGGTTCAGTCCCGCGGGCGTGCTGGCATCCACCAACACGATTCTCCACGAGCGGCAACTCGAGGAGTACTACTGCACGCTCTGCTACTCGCTTTTCGATCTCAAGCGCCGCGTGGTGACGCTCGCGAACTCCGGGTTGCCCTACCCGGTGCGGTGCACGTCAAACGACGTGGCCCAGATCTCGTTGCCGGGCGTCCCGCTCGGGTCGTTTGCGGGATCGACGTACGAAGAGGTGACGTTCGAACTGTCGGCGGGGGATGTGTTCCTCTTCTGCTCGGACGGTGTCTTCGAGGCCATGGACGGATTCGGGCGGGAGTTCGGGGCCGAGCGCGTGGTACAGGTCGCGCGGGAGCACTGCCGCACCACGGCCCGCGATCTGGTCAACGCGATTTTCGCAGCGGTCGAGGAGTTCCGCGGAGAGACGCCGCCAAACGACGATATGACGGCGGTGGCTGTCAGAATTACGGGATGAATACTGACGTTCATGGTCAGGTCCGTGGTTCAGTGCGTGCAGAGCACGTCGACACGTCGAACCGGCGAACTGCACGAACGACGGCACCGGCGAGCCTCGTCAGTTCCCGCGCTTGACGTAGAGACTGTCCTCGCGAATGTGCAGCCCCACCGCGCGCCCGCCGAACATCGCCACGTCCTGCACCTTGCCCTTGACGCGAACCTGTTCGCCGGTCGCCGGTGTGCGCAGGCTCTGCGACAGCACCGTCACCTGACCTGTCCCATCGTCGACCCTGTACATGCGGAAGGGTACGAACGGGACGCCCCACGACTGAGTGACCCTGCCACTGACGCTCACGGTGCGATCCTGATAGCGGCCGGGATGGCGCTGCAGATCGGCGATGTCCGGATTACGCAGCGACAACGCGCAGCCGGATGTGATGCCGACGAGCGCGCCGAGAACCACCAACCGTTTGAGATGTGTCGTCATGTCAGAACCTCGAAACCTCGAATGTTCTAATGGACCGCGCCACCCGGTGAAAAAGCGCGGGATGCGGCGATGCCAGCGCCTGCCTGATGTTACGCATCCCGTTCGAGTCGACGCGGCCCGACAATCGAGACATCAAATGGCGTGCCTGCCCGCCGAGCGCGCGAATGCGTGAAAACGTTGGGAAAACGCGTGTCTCCGCCCCGACGGTCGTCCTGCTTCTGAGACGCGGCTGACCTCGCGACAGAACGGCTCGCACGGTCGAGCCCGGCCGAATCGGATTTCTGGAGATCCCCGCGCAAAGCGAGCACAGGCCGACGTTTTGGTGTTGACCTGCCGCTGTGGCCCCGCTATTTTCACAGCGATCTTTTGTTAGTTCTTGCTCGATCAAAGGGGGATGTCGATGAGAGGGCGTTTATTCCGTAGGGGTGTGCTTGCGTTGCTGATCGTCGCGGCCGCCAGCACCCTGGCGTTCGCACAGGGCAGCTTCTTCACCTCGCTGTCCGGAACGGTCGCCGATTCGTCGGGCGCGGTCATTCCCGGCGCCGACGTCAAGATCAGGAACAACGGGACGGGCGCCGAATACAACACCGTCACCGCCAGCGACGGCGGCTTCAACGTGCCGTCGCTGCCCGGGCGGGACCTACACCGTCACGGTCTCGCTGATGGGGTTCAAGACCGCGGTCCTCAACTCCGTCACCCTGAACGCGTCGCTGCCCGCCAGCGTGAAGGTCACGCTGGCGGTCGGCACGCTCGAAGAGAACGTGACCGTCGTCGGCGAATCCGCGACTGTCGTGCAGACGCAGTCGCCGTCGATTGCCACGAACCTCACCGGCGCGCAGATCACCAGTCTGCCGCTGTCGAGCCGCAATGCGCTCGATTCGCTGACCTCGCTGCCGGGCTTCAATACGTCGGGCACGGCGCGCAACTCGACGGTGAGCGGCCTGCCGAGGAGCGCGATCAACATCACGCTCGACGGCATGAGCGTCCAGGACAACTACCTGAAGACGTCGGACGGCTTTTTCGCGCGTCTGACGCCGTCGCTCGACTCGGTCGAGGAAGTCACCGTCACGACGGCCGGCAACACGGCCGACGCCACCGGGCAGGGCGGCGTGCAGATCAAGTTCGTCACCAAGTCCGGCACCAACACCTGGACCGGCACGGCGTACGAGTACCTGCGGCACGACACGCTTCAACGCCAACACCTGGTTCCGCAACCGCGATCTGCCGCCGTGATCCGGCAACCGGCAAGGCGCCCAAGGACAAGCTGCGCAACTACAGCAGGGCGTCGCGCAGGGCGGGCCGATCCTCAAGAACAAGGCGTTCTTCTTCTTCAACTACGAGGAGCAGCGCGCGCCGAGCTCGAGCACGCTGCAGCGCGTCGGTCCTGTCGCCCGACGCCGTCGACCGGCGTCTTCAGCTACAACGTCGCCGGCAGCGTGCAGCAGCGTGAACCTGCTGCAGCTCGCGGCGGCCAACGGTCAGCTCGCGACGCTCGATCCGACCGTCGCAAAAGTGCTGGCCGACATTCAGAAGGCGACGCAAGCGGACCGGCAGCCTGACGGCGCTCTCGAATCCGCTCGTGCAGCAGTACACGTTCTCGACGCCGACCAAGAGCTTCAATCCGTCGCCGACCGTCCGCGTCGACTACGAGCTGTCGCAGCGGCACCGCCTGACCGGGTCGATGAACTATCGCCACATCAACTCGACGCCCGACACGACCAACAACGCGCAGGTGCCGTTCCCCGGTATTCGCCGATGACCGGCAGCCAGCAGTCGACGCGCTGGACGACGTCGGAGTCGCTGCGCTCGACGTTCGGCGCCAACCTCGTCAACGAGTTCCGTGTCGGCGGCACCGGCGGCGCGACGCTGTTCTCGCCCGAGCTCGAGCCGTCGATGTTCATCGGGCACCGGCGAACATGCGGCTGAATTTCTCCGGCGCCTGCTGCGGCACCGGATTTCAGCTGACCAACCTGGCGAGCGGCGTCACCGCAACCGGCGCTCGGCACGGCGGCCAACTCCGCGCGCGAGGCGTCGACCAAGGTGATCGAGGACACCGCGACCTGGATCAACGGCAAGCACAGCGTCACCTTCGGCGGGACGTTCGTCCAGGCCGACGTGTGGCTGGAGAACCAGACGCTGGTGCCGACGGCGAACTTCGGCCTGCGTCTCGACCGAGCCGGCGACGGCGATGTTCAACGCGGCCAATTTCCCGGGCGCGTCGGCGACCGACTCACGCAGGCGCAGAACCTCTACGCGATGCTGACCGGCCGCATCACCTCAGCTGCACCGGCGACGCGCGCATCAACGAAGCCGGCGACAAGTACGTGCCGCTCGGGAAGTCGCGCGCCGCGGGCCGCATGCGCGAGTTCGACTTCTATGCGGCCGACACGCTGGCGCGCGACGCCGACGCTGACGATCAGCGCCGGCCTGCGCTACGTCCTGCAGAAGCCGTTCTACCCGATGAACAACAGCTACACGACGATCACCGAAGCCGGCCTGTACGGACTTTCGGGCGTCGACAATCTCTTCAAGCCGGGGACGCTGACTGGCGCGAAGAGCCGAGCTTCGACGCAGTATCCAGGCGGGCACGTACGCCTACAACACCGACACGCAACAACCTCGCGCCGAGCGTCGGGTTCGCGTGGCAGCTGCCGGCGCAGCAGAACGGGCTCGGCCGGCTGATCTTCGGATCCGAGGACGGCGACAGCGTCATCCGCGGCGGATTCGGCATGGCGTTCCACCGTCCGGGCATGTCGGACTTCACCGGCGTGTTCGGCGCCAACCGCGGCATCCAGGTCAACCTGGATCGCGATCCAACGGCCTGGGCAATCTCGGCGCGTTGCCGCTGCTGCTGCGCGACGCGAGCCGGGTGACGCTGCCGACCGCGCCCGGCGGTCACCTATCCGATCTTCCCGCACGTCGACCGACAGCGTGAACGTGTTCGACGCGAACCTTCAGCTGCCGTACACCCAGTCGTACACATCGGCTGGCAGCGCAAGCTGAGCCGCGACACCGCGTTCGAAGTGCGCTACGTCGGCAGCCGTCATCGTCAGGACTGGGAGACGGTGAACATCAACGAGATCGACATCAAGACCAACGGGTTCGTGAGCGAGTTCCGCAAGGCGCAGGCGAACCTGCAGGCGAACATCGCGGCGGGCCGCGGCGCCACGTTCGCCTACACCGGCGCGCCGGGCACCTCACCGCTGCCGATCTTCCTCGCCTACTTCAACGGCAGCCGGCGCGGGCCGCGCCGGCGACACGACGGCGTACACCGGCACCAACTGGACGAACGCGACGTTCCTCGGATTCCTCGCCGCGATGAATCCGAATCCGTTCGGGTTCGCGTCGCACTGCAACGCACGACCAACGGGTTCGTCGGCAACGCGACGTTCCGCAACAACGCCGCGGCCGCTGGCCTGCCGTCGAACTTCTTCCTGGCGAATCCCGACATTCTCGGCGGCACCGGCTCGAGTCTGACGACGAACTTCGGCGGCACGCGCGCCAACTCGGTCCAGGTCGAGTTCCGCAAGCGCCTGTCGAGCGGCATCGCGTTCAACACCAGCTACACCTGGAGCGACGCGTTCCTGCAGCAGCGCTACGGCTTCCAGAAGCCGCTGCGAGGAGATCGTCCAGGCCGGCCAGGTCGGCAACGTGCAGCACGCGGTGAAGGGCAACTGGATCTACGAGCTGCCGTTCGGCAAGGACCAGCGCTGGGGCAGCAACGCCAGCGGCTTCCTGGACGCGCTCATCGGCGGGTGGGAGATTGACGGCGTCGGCCGCGTGCAGACCGGCGAGCAGCTGCGACTTCGGCAACGTCCGCCTCGTCGGCATGTCGCAGGATGAATTCAGCGACGCCATCAATCTGCGAGTGGCGTCCGAACGGTCAGCTGTTCATCCTGCCGGACGACATCCTCCAGAACACCGTTCGGGCGTTCAGCGTGAGCGCGACCTCGGCCAACGGCTACGGCGCGCTCGGCGCGCCGACCGGCCGCTACCTGGCGCCGGCGAACGGACCGGACTGCATCGAGACGTCGCCCGGCTACGGCGACTGCGGCGTCCGCAGCCTCGATCGTCAACGGACCGCGCCTCGTGCGGTTCGACCTCGAGCGCGGTCAAGCGGATCCGGATCCAGGGCAGCACGTCGTTCGAGTTCCGCGTCGAGATGCTGAACGCGCTGAACAAGCCGTACTTCAACCCGGCGTCCGCTGCGGGCGTGCCGCTCGGGATGACGCACGACGCTGTTCACCGGCAACGGACCGGTTCTCGCGACCGGCACGCCGACGGCGGCGGCGCGACCAACGCCACGGGCAACTCGCAGGCCGGCACGAGCGCCGACAGCTTCCGTCTGACCGGGCTGCTCGGCGACAACACGGCGCGGATTATTCAGTTGGTGTTCAGGGTTCGCTGGTAAGAACGGTGCCAGGTGCCAGGTGCCAGGTGCCAGGTGCCAGGTGCCAGGTGCCAGAGTGCCAGAGTGCCAGAGTGCCAGAGTGCCAGAGCGCCTGCCAGAGCGCCAGTGCACCGGGCACTCTGGCACGTTGGCACCGCTCAGTACATTCCCGAGATATCGATCGATTTCCCACGGCGAGACGTGCTTGATGTAGTCGTGCCACTCTTCACGCTTGGCGGCCACGAAATGCTCGAACAGGTGGTCGCCAAGCGTTTCCCGCACCAGGTCGTCCTTCTCCAGCTCGTCGAGCGCTTCGCTCAGATTCCCCGGCAGCTCGTCGATCCGCAGATGTCGCCGCTCGCGGTGGCTCATCTTGTAGATGTTCTTGTTGATCGGGCGGTCCGGGATCGACCTTCTTCTCGATGCCGTCCAGCCCCGCGCGCAGCATCACGGCCAGCGCGAGATACGGATTGCACGACGGATCCGGCATGCGCAGCTCGATGCGCGTGCCGGTGCCGCGCGTCGCCGGCACGCGCACGAGCGGGCTGCGGTTCTTCTCGGACCACGAGATCGCGGTCGGCGCCTCGTAGCCCGGCACGAGCCGCTTGTACGAGTTCACCAGCGGATTGGTGATCGCGCAGAACCCCTTCGCGTGCCGCAGGATGCCGCCGATGTAGTTGAGACACGTCTCGACTCAGCTGCCACTGGCGCCTTCGCGTCGTAGAAGATGTTGGCGCCGTCGGAGAAGAGCGACATGTGCGTGTGCATGCCCGAGCCGTTGATGCCGTAGATCGGCTTGGGCATGAAGGTCGCGTGCAGGCCGTTCTTGATCGCGATGTTCTTGACGACGAACCGGAACGTGCTGATGTTGTCCGCCGTCGTCAGCACATCGTCGTAGCGGAAGTCGATTTCGTGCTGGCCCGGCGCCACTTCGTGATGCGCCGCCTCGACGTGGAAGCCCATCGCCTCGAGCGCGAGCACGATTTCGCGGCGGACGTCCTCGCCCATGTCGACGGGGCTCAGATCGAAGTAGCTGGCCGCGTCGTGCGTTTCGGTCGTCGGCACGCCGTCCTGCGTCTGAAAGAGAAAGAACTCGGCCTCGGGTCCGGCGTTCATCGAAAAGCCCTTCGCGGCGGCCAGCGCGATGACCTTCTTCAGGCACGCGCGCGGGTCGCCGGCGAACGGCTGCGCCGTCGGGCGTGTAGATGTCGCAGATCATCCGCGCCGACCTTTTCGCCGGTGGTGCCGGGCCACGGAAAGAGGCGGAACGTCGCCAGGTCGGGCCGCAGGTACATGTCCGACTCTTCGATGCGCACGAAGCCTTCGATCGACGAGCCGTCGAACATGATCTTGCCGTCGAGCGCCTCCTCGAACTGGCGATCGGGAATCTCGACGTTCTTGATCGTGCCGAGGATGTCGGTGAACTGAAGGCGCATGAACTTGACCTTTTCGCGCTCAGCTCGCTCCAGAATCTGGGCTTTGGTCTCTCGAGTGGCGGCGGCGGGCGATTTGGCCATCGGGCGCGATTGTAGCCAACTTTTTCGCACCCCTTCTCGTCAGAAAGCCTGAACACATGGCCATGAGGGGGCAGGTATGAGGCTGCTGAGGTACGTTTTCGCCGGTTTCGTGACGTTGCTGGGAGTTGCGGCGCTGCTCGTGGTCGTTGCGCCGGCCGCTCTGAGGCCTTTCAGCGCGCATGCGAGCGCGCAGGATCGCCCGGAGCGGCCCTTCCGCTACGCTCAGGACAGGCCCTTCGGCTACGCTCAGGACAGGCGCGCGTTGTCGGTGCTGACAGGCCGCGGAGCGGGCATCGGGGTCCGCATTTCAGACCGCACGGACGGTGGCGTGGTCATCGACGATGTGCTGGCCGACAGCCCGGCGGAAAAGGCCGGCTTGAAGCGGTCCGACGTCATCGTCGAATTCGACGGCGAGCACGTGCGCAGCGCAAGGCAGTTCGCGCGGCTGGTGCAGGAAACACCCTCGGGCCGCGCGGTGAAGGTGGCCATCACGCGCGAGGGGCGGCGGCAGGACGTGGAGGTCACGCCCGACGAGCGCCGCGGCGACGTGATGGTGTCGGGCGATTTCATGGGCGACTACATGCGCGACCTTGGACGGGATCTGGGCCGCCTCGGCGACCATCTGCCGCCGTTCAATTTCAACTTCGATTTCGACATGCCGCTCGTGTCCGGACGCCGGCTCGGCGTCAGCGTCGAGGAACTGACGAGTCAGCTGGCGGAGTACTTTGGCGCGAAGGACGGTGTGCTCGTGACGTCGGTGACGGACGGTTCACCCGCATCGCGCGCGGGATTGAAAGCCGGCGATGTGATCACGTCAATCAATGGCGACCGCGTCAGCAATCGCGAGGATCTGCTCCGCGGGTTGCGGAACGCGACCAGCGAAGACGTGCAGGTCGGCATCGTGCGCGATAAGAAGGAAAGCTCGGTGACGGCGAAGATCGAAACGCCGGCGCGGCGGACGCCGCGGGGACGACCCGCGTGAAGTCGCATTGGTCGCTGGCGGCGCTGACGACTGGCTCATCGCATGCGGCTGTCGACGGCGTCGGCTGGCGACGCCGCCAGCACGCCGGCTAGTTGTGCGGCGACGATTGCGGCGAACGCCTGAACCGGTTCGGAGATTTCGGCGCCGCGGAATTCCGCCGACAGCGCGCCGATGCAGCCGTCGGGTCCGAGGATGGGCGCGACGATGGCGCCGCTCGAGAACGGCTGCGACGGAACGACCTGAAGCGTCCCGCTCCGATAGGCTGCCGCCGCCGCGTTGTTCGCGGACCGCGGGACAGGCGCCAACCGCGCAACTACCTGCGGGCTGTATCCGTGCGTCAGCACCGGACGCAGGTCGCCTCCCTGCGAGTTGCCCAGCCAGACGACGACGCCGCTCGCGTCGGTGAGCATCGCCGCCCGTCCGATGAGCTGCTTCAGATCGCCGAGATCGTGCACGCGCCCAAAATCCGTCGCGAGATCCGCTGCGGCCTTGAGAAAACCCGGCGCGGCCGACGCGCCGGTTCGCGGCTCACCGGAGGTGTCGAGTGTCAACCGAATCTGGTCGGACTTGCCGTTGCGGCCGGCCGGGACGTGGAAATCCACAGGTTCGGCATCCCCGAGGTTCATGCGCAGAGCCTCGGCCGGATCGTCTGAAGCGTTGATCGCCCGGGAACTCGAGGGCTGCAGGACGAGCGGCGACTCGGCAAACGGTGAAGAGCCGTTTCCAGACGAAGTGGCCGGCTGCAGCCGGATGCGCCGCGCGTACTCGACCGCATCCTTGTCTTCAACCCAGATGGCGGGCTGGGGACGCGGGTCGGTGTGAACCGCTTGAATGGGCCTGAGATCGTCGATCGATCTGGGCTGCGACCCGCCGGGCACGAGCAGCATCACGAGAACGCCAACCAGTACGGCGGTCGAACCGGCGATGAGCGTTTCCAGCCGGCGCGTCGATGCCTCCCGCGCATCCACCTCTTGCCGCTCCGCGAGACGCGCCGCTTCGACGTGCTGCGCCGCGCCGGCGGCCGCTTGCCCGCCTTCGGTGAAGATCACGTCGCCCGCCATCAGCGGCTGACCGGCGTTGATGTATTCGAGCGCGCGCTTGTCGGCGTTCGCGAACTGCCGGAGCGCCTTGACCGCGTTGTCGAGGGCGGCTCGCGTAATCAGCGCGGTTGAGGACTGATGCAGGGTTTCCACGCTGGCGCGAACCGCATCCCCGGTCGTCACGACTTTCGCCACCCAGAACGCCACGCCCTGGCCGCCGACGACGTACGCTTGCTGCGCGGCGCGCAGCTCGGCGAGTGCGTCGGTCGTTTCGCGCGCCTGCAAGTCGAATACTCGCAGCGCGGACCGCATGGCGTCGATGTCTTTTTCGGAGCGGAAGAGGAAAATGGCCGCTGCGACGAGGACGATCCAAGCCATCGCGCCGCAGATCACACGCGCTGATCGTTGTCGCATCGGGCGGCGTCAGGGTAACACAAGTAAATTCCGTTGTACATGGCTCTGGTCGATCTGATCGCATCTTTTCCCGACGACAAGACGGCGCTGGTGCATCCCGACCCAGACCTTCGTCTGACCTTCGGAGCGCTTCGAGAGCAGGTCCATGTTCTGGCACTTGCCCTTGAAAACGCCGGCGTCAGCAAAAGCGATCGAATTGCCATCGCGATCCCGAACGGCCCGTCGCTCGTCGTCGCGCTGTTGGCTGCATCGACGATCGGAGCGGCGATGCCATTGCGCCCGGACCGCGACGGAGGATTCGACTCCTCCTCCGGGAACACTGCCGCTCGCATCACAGTCGAAAGGGACGGCTTCCATGTGACACGCACGGCCAATATGGAGCCAAACCCGGGGAAAGACTCGGGGGCAGACTCCTTGGCGTCCGGGGACATCGCGCTCCTGCTTCAGACGCGCGGAACGAGCGGGCGGCCGAAACGAGTGGCCCTGTCCCACGCCAATCTGTCGATGGCCGTCTTGCAGATCGCCGCCACGCTCGAACTAGGGCCGGACGATGTGAGCATGTGCGTGATGCCACTTGCGCACGTCCATGGACTCGTGACGGCGACGCTGGCGACATTGGCCAGTGGCGGAACGGTCGTGATTCCGAGCGCCTTCCATCCGGTGACGTTCTGGCGCGTGGCCCGCGACTACGGCGTCACCTGGTACACAGCGGCGCCTCAAATCCATCAGTGGCTGCTCGCGCGGACCGCCGATCCCGGCGTCCGCCGCCCTGCCGGCGCCGCCCGCCTGCGCTTCATTCGCTCGTCGGGCGCGACGCTTCCGTCGGCTGTGCGCCAAACGCTCGAGTCGGCATTCGCCGTGCCGGTGATCGAGGCGTATGAGGTGACCGAGGCGTCCGGCGAGGTGGCATCCACCGCGTCCACCTCCGTCCCCAGCACCTCAAACCTCCGTCCCCACCGGCATGAACCTCCGTCCCCACCCCCTCGCGGGGACGGAGGTTTGCTTGAACACCTCCGTCCCCAAGCCGGGATCCGCATCGCCATCGTGGACGAGGCCGGCCGCGCGGTCGAGCCGGGGACGAAGGGCGAAGTGGCGCTAGCTGGACCGACGATTGCGCGCGGCTACGACAGCGACGTACAAGCCACGGGCCAATTCTTTGTCGATGGTTGGTTCCGAACCGGGGATTTCGGCTATCTTGACGCCGACGGGTGTCTCACGCTGGCCAGGAAATTGGGTTAGGAGGGCACATGCGAACGCGTCATTTCGTCGTCGGCGGCCTTCTTCTCGTCTCCGCTGCGGGCGCGGCGCGGCTTGTCGCTCAAGACGCTCAAGGTCCGCAGGACGACATCCGCATGTCGACGATGCGGCCCGTCATCCGCGGGCGGACGCACGCGGTGGCCTCGATGAAGCCGGAGGCGACGCAGGCGGCCGAGCGCATTCTGATGGCCGGCGGCAACGCGTTCGACGCCGCCGTCGCCGGCCAGGCGGTGCTCGGTCTCGTCGACGCCGCGTCCAACGGCGTCGGCAGCGACGCCGTCATCCTCGTCTACGACGCGAAGGCGAAGACGGTCGTGTCGATCAACGCCGAAGGCACGGCGCCGAAGCTCGCGACCATCGAGTGGTACAAGAAGAACAATGGACGGCAAGCTGCCGCAGAGCGACACGCTGCTCTCGGGCACTGTGCCGGGCGTCGTCGATGCCTGGTACATGCTGCTCGATCGCTGGGGAACGATGACGTTCGCGCAGGTGCTGCAGCCCGCCATCGAGATCGCCGAGAACGGCTTCCCGATCGGCGAGCGGATGGCGGGCGCGATCGCCGGCTCACGCAAGCTGAAGAAGTACCCGACGCAGCGTCAAGGTCTACTTCCCGGGCGGCGAGGCGCCGAAAGCCGGCGACATCTTCAAGAACCCCGATCTGGCGCGGACGCTGCGCAAGCTGGTCGACGCCGAAAAGGAGAACGCGAGCGAAGGGGCGCCACGAAGCGCTGAAGGCCGCGCGCGATCGCTTCTACAAAGGCGACATCGCGCGCGACGATGGCGAAGTTCTCGGAGGAGAACGGCGGCCTGTTCCGCTACGAAGACTTCGCCGACTACACCGCCAAGGTCGAGACGCCGGTCTCGGTCGACTATCGCGGCTATCGCGTCTACAAGAACGCCTCGGCGAATCAGGGACCGACCGAGCTGTTCGCGCTGAACATCCTCGAGGGCTACGATCTGAAAGGCGCTGAAGCACAACAGCCCCGAGTACATCCACACCAGCATCGAGGCCGTGAAGCTCGCGCTCGCCGATCGCGAGAAATATCTCGGCGACATGGATTTCATCCAGATTCCGTTACGACGGGCTGCTGTCGAAGGACTACGCGCGCGAGCGCCGCGCGCTGATCGATCCGGCCAAGGCGTCGCTGGAGATGCGGCCCGGCGCTGCCGGAGAAGTTCATGAAGTCGACGGCGCCGCTCGATCGCCCGGTCCACATCAACCTCGACGGCGACGCCGACCACGAGGGCGACACCAGCTACATCGCCGTGATCGACAAGGATCGCAACATGGTCAGCTTCGAGCCGAGCCTGCACAGCGGCTTCGGCACCGGCGTGGTCATGGGCGATCTCGGCTTCATCTTCAACTGCCGCGGCGATTACTACTCGCTCGTGCCGGGCGAAGCCAACGCGCTTGCGCCGGGCAAGCGTCCGCGCAGCACGCTGCAGAGCACGCTCGTGATGAAGGACGGCGCAGCCGTTCATGATCGTCGGCAGCCCGGCGGCGACGACCAGGTCTTGCGCACGATGCAGACGCTGCTGAACGTGGTCGACTTCGGCATGAACGTGCAGCAGGCGATCGAGGCGCCGCGCTGGTCGACGCGCAGCTTCCCGGCGTCGCCGTTCCCGCACACGATGTATCCGGGCGAGATGTCGGTGGAGCAGCGCGTGCCCGAGGCCGTCCGCACCGCGCTGATCGCGCGCGGTCACAAGCTGCCGCGTCGGCGGCGCGTGGACGATGGGCTCGCTCGCGGCGATTGTCGTGGATCCGAAGACCGGCGTGCTGAGCGCCGGAACCGATCCACGCGTCGATGCCTACGCGATCGCGTGGTGAGGATTTCAGAGTTCAGATTTCAGAGTTCAGATTGATTTTCAGGTTTGTTCGAATCTAAATTCCTGAACTCTGAAATCAATCTGAAATCTGAACTCTGAAATCTGCAATCTGCGTTGTCACTCCCGCGCGCCGGCTGACAGCAGGAACTGGACGACCGCTGCGTGTCCTTCGCGCTTAGCGACGCCGAGCGGTGTCCGCCACTCACCCTCGCGCGGCCCGTCGCCCTGCGGTGCCCATACGCGCGCGTTGACGTTCGCGCCGCGCGCGACGAGCAGCTTGACTACCTCGAGGTGTCCTTCGACACACGCTTGGATCAGCGCGTTCTCGTCGCCAGGAACCACTTGATCGACCGATGCGCCGCGATCGAGCAGAAGAGACACGACGTCGACCGCACCCGTGCCGGCGGCTGCAATGAGCGGGCTGCCGTCTCCGGACACGGCCATGTTCGGGTCGGCGCCCCGGTCCAGAAGGTGACGCACCACCGCCAGCCGGGCGGTTCGAGCAGCGGCGATGAGGGGACTCCCGTCGCCGTCAATCACGCTGTTCACGTTGGCGCCCGCACGCAGCAGTTCGTCGATCTCGCCGATGTCGCCGTTTTCCGACGCCTCGTAGATCGCGCGATCGAGACCCCGGACGCGGCGCTCCGGCCGGCGCCGCCCACCCTGTTCCTCGGCTGACGGCGTCGGGCTGAACGCGACGGCGCGAACCGGCGCGACCGCCAGCACGAGAGCCGCCGAAATCGTCACGGCGGCGACCGCCGCCACCAGGCCGGCGCGTCCACGCCGCTGCGTGTCGTCGAGCAGCGCGGTGACGCGCGCCGACAGATCGCTCCGCACAGCCATGCCGACGATGGCCGCCGGGTTCGGAGCGGTCATGCGCCGGGCCAGCAGCACCAGCTGGTCGGCGTAGTCGGTCCGCTCGCCGACTCGAACCACCGCGTCGTCGCATGCGCGCTCCGCCTCGAGACACAGCCGGCGCGAGGCGATCCAGACGAGCGGATGGAACCAATATACGGCGCAGGCGGCCTGTACGGCGATTTGCCATGCCCAATCGCCGCGTCGCACGTGTTCCATTTCATGAACGAGCGCGCGCCGGCGATCGGCGTCGGTCCAATCGCGCGCCTCGGCCGGCAGCAGGATGGCGGGCCGCCAGATGCCGCACGTCACCGGCGCCGGCAGGCGTTCGTGTTCGAGGACCTCGACGCGGCGGCGAATTCCAGCGTCGCGCGCGATTGCCTCGGCGACGGGCGCGAGCTCCGGGAGCGGGAGCGCCTGGCGGCGCAAGCGGCCGAGCCGCCACAGCCCGCTCGCGAGGGCGGCGAGTAGCGTCACCGCACCGGCGATCCAGGCGAGACGAAGAATCGACGATGCCGACAACGTGGGCAATGGACTCCGTGAGTCGGATTCCCTGGAGACGCCGGCAGCCGTCGCCGCGGGCGTGACGGTCGCCGGCTCTCCGACACGCAGCGTCTCGGTCGTCAGCGACCGTTCGATTGGTATCGAGACCGCGATCGCCGGTCCCGCCACGGAGAGCAGCGGCAGCGCGATGACGGTGGCGAACGTTGCGGCCAGGGCCAGGTGTCGAACCGAGGCCTGCGCGCGCCGGGCCAGCTGCGCGGCGGCAAGTCCGATCAGCAGAATGACGGTGGCCTTGACGACGATCGTCAGCTCGAGCGATCGGCTCAGCGCGACGATCACGGAAGCGATTGTCGAACTCATGGCTGTCTCCGGTTCTTGCGGACGCGATCGATCTCGGCCTGCAGGCGGTCGATCTCGTCGTCGGTCCACTGTTCGTGCTTGAGCAGGGCGGTGGCGGTCTGGCTGGCGGAGCCGCCGAAGAATACGCTGATGAGACGCTGCAGCGCCTTGCGCTGCGCGGTCGTGCGCGGCGTCGTCGGCGTGTAGATGTATTTCAGGCCGGCCTCTCGATGACGCACGAAGCCCTTGGCCTCGAGCTTGACGAGCATCGCGCGGACGGCGGAATAGCTGGGGGAATCCGTGAGGCGCTCGCGGATGTCCTCGGCCGACCCGCTGTTGCCGAGCGCGAAGAGCACGTCCATGATCTCGCGCTCGCGGCGGCTGAGTTTTTCGACGGCTGGACTCATGGACGCTCCTGCTCAACGTGCTACGAACGCAGCATAGTGCTACGAACGTAGCATGTCAACCCCCGAAAAAGCACAACCATCGACCGAGAGCCGCAAATCGTCGTACGTGGGGTCCGGCTTTAGCCGGACCTCAGCCGGACCTGGACTGACGATCGCGCTCGCTGTAGGTCCGCCTAAAGGCGGACCCCACGTACGACACCGGTCTTTGAATTGTTCCGAGTTTCCGTGTCCTCAGTTCGTGCCGTGTCCTCCGTGGTAAGGCCGTCCAGTGATCAGTCTTCGAGATCGGCCCGGAAGGTCGGTTGGGAAGGGTCGACGCGGCCGTCGATCACGGCGAGGACGAGGCGCTCGTACGCGGTCGTGGCTTCAGCGAGCGACGGGTAGCCGCGCTCCCATTGCAGCGCGCCCGTTCCGGAGTAGATCAACGTGAAATAGCGGCCCGAGGCGTATTGCAGCTCCAGCAGCGAACTGGGGACTTCGGGGTCGCCTTCCTGTCCGAGCACGTCCATCAACGCCACCGACCACTGCCGTCCCTTGGGATCGGTGACGACCTGGCGCTCGACGTACTTCCAGTTGTCCATGGACCACATGGTTCGCTGCTTTCACTGCGCCAACACGGAGGACACTGACAAGACGGTGGTCACGGATTTTTCAATGACAAGCCCGTGGCCTCAGTTTGTGTCCGTGCGTTCCGTGGTAGCGCTTTTTGTGCGCAGGAGTTGGTCGAGCGCGCGGGCGATCTGGGATCCGGTGAACGGCTTGGGGATGAGCAGCACGTGCTGCGCCCGCCGCGCGCGGAGGCTGGCGTCGGCTTTCTCCGGTGTGTCGCTGACGATGACGATGGGCAGCGCGGCGCGGTTGTCGCTGGCACGGACGCTGTCGAACAGCGACTCGCTCATCTCGTAGGCCGAGCAATCGAGCACGAGGGCGTCGGCGTGCTGCTCGTCGAGGAGATCGCGTGATGTCGCCGGTGAAGCCCGAGGCGAACACCTCGTACCCGCGATCGCGGAGCGCGAACGTCAGCAGTTCCGCGATCTCGGGGGTGTCGTCGATTAGGAGAACCCGTGGCATCGTTCGTCGTTCGTCGTTCGCCGTTCGCCGTTCGCCGTTCGCGTTCGCCGTTCGTCGTTCGTCGTTCGTTCAGAACGAAGAACGACGAACCACGAACCACGAACGTCGCGGATCAGGAGCCGGTTGCGATCCGTTTCTTCTTGCCGGCCGCCGGCTCCAGATCCAGCACCCAGACGCGGCCGCCGGCGGTGTAGTAGGCGCGGCTGTCGTTCTCGATCATCGCGCCCCACGCTTCGAGCGTCCGCATCTCGAACGTGTAGCCCTCGAAGTTCTTGCGCGTGTGGTCCAGCACTTCGTTGGTGTGCCAGTTGTCGGTGAGGATCGCGTCGCCCCCGTGCACGCGCAGCACGGTGTAGAAGCGGTTGGTCGACCGCCTCGGGCCGCACGTCGCGCGTCGAGCCGCGCTTCTTGCCTTCGGCGACGATGTAGCTTTCCTGGGCGGTGTCTCGCTCATCTCTTCACTCTCATCTCTTCACCAGGAGAACGTCACCACGGAGGTCACGGGCACAAACGGAGTTCACGGTTTTCTTCTTCACAAAGAAATCCCAAGAAAATCCGTGGCTCTCCTGTTCGTGTCCGTGTCCTCCGTGGTGCTGCCTTGCTGCCTCAAACCGTGTGCGCGACGGCGGCCGCCGCTTCAGCCGACGCCATGTCGATGAGCGTGCTCGCGATCGGCGGCCCGCACCAGCGCTTCCGGCAACGCTCGACGCCCATCATCCGCCACTGCTGGTTCGCGAACTGCTGCAGCGTCGCGATGTGCTCGGCGTGCAGATGGCCGAAGCGGCCCTGCAGCTTCAGATACTCGGACACCGGCCGCATCGACTGCGGGCGGAAGCTGTAGTCGTACTCGCGCTTCTCGTTGTTCCATTCCCAGATCGGATAGAGCCCGCACTCGACGACGAGCCGGCCGAGATCGATCGAGCGCGGCGTCTCGTAGACGAACCCCTTCTGACACGGCGTGTAGATCATCAGGAACGAGGCGCCCTTGAAGTTGAGGCCCTTGCGCACCTTGTTCATCAGATCGATCGGATAGCCGACGCTCGCCGTCGCGACGTAGCAGTGCGGATGGCCCGCCGCCATCATGCGCGCGAGATCCTTCGGAAACAGCTTCTTCGCTTCCGGAATCATCGGCCCGGGCGGCGTGAACGTCGTCATGCCGCCGTACGGCGTGCGCGACGAGGCCTGGATGCCGGTGTTCGCGTACTGCTCGTTGTCGTAGCAGATGATCAGGCAGTCGTGATTGCGGTAGAGCGCGCCGGAAATCGACGCGAGCCCGATGTCCGACGCGCTGCCGTCGCCCGCTTCGCAGATGATGTTGGGAAACGCGCCCTTCCACTTGCCCTTGCGAATCATCGCCTCGTAGGCGGCGGCGACGCCGGCGGTGAAGCTGCCCGCGCTGCCGATCTGCGTGTGCGCCCAGGGCACGTTGTACGGCGTGCACAGGTACGAGCTGTTCGCGACGTACATGCACCCGGTCGGGCCGACCAGAATCGTGTTGTCGCCGGACGCCTTGCTCGTCATCCGGTACTGGATGGACGGCCCGCAGCCGGCGCACGTGCGATGGCCGGGCACGAACGGCTCGGTCTGCGGCAGGTCGGGGTTGTAGAAACGCGCCCCCTGGTTCGGGCTGCCGAGCATCGGCAGCATCTGGCGTTCGATTTCAATCGCTGGCATCAGGCCCTCCGGCAATCTGCAAAGTCTCAAATCAATCTGAAATCTGAACTCTGAAATCTCTGAAATCTGAAATGCGCGCGCGCTACTCCTCGAAGCCCGACCCAGTGCGTCCGCTTCTCGATCTTGCCGCGCTTCTGCGCCTCGAGCATCTTGTTCGTCATCCAGTAGAACTCTTTCAGCACGATCGCTTCGCCGCCCATGCCGGCCATGAACGACATCACCAGCGGGCGCTTGGTCGCTCTCGTAGAGCGCCGCGCGACCGCTTCGGCATAGAGCGATCCGCCGCTGCTGACGCTGCCGAGGCCCATGTTGGTCTCGACGACCCCGACGACCTTGAACTTGCTGAGGACCTCCATCACGCGATCGGTCGGATACGGACGAATCGTGCGCAGGCGCACCATCCCGACCTTCGCGCCGCGCTCGCGCATGTGCCGGATCGCGTGGCGCGCCGTCACGCCGTGGCCGCCCTGCAGGAAGAACACGACCTCGGCGCCGTCGGTCATGAACTCTTCGATCCACGCATCGTAGCGGCGGCCGAAGATGCGGGCGAACTCGTCGTGCACCTGATCGATGACCGGCATGCAGCCTTCCATCGCGCGCGCGCGCTCGAGCTGCAGCGGCGGACCCTGCTCGGGCATGATCTGCGGACCGTGCGACACCGGATGCCGCGGATCGAGCGGATACGGGTGCTTGTACGGCGGCAGAAATTCCTTCACCTGTCCCGGGTCCGGCAGCTCGCACGTCGGTCGTGATGTGCGAGACGAAGAAGCCGTCCTGGCACACCATCTGCGGCAGCAGCACGCGCGGATCTTCGCCGATGCGATACGCCATCAGGTGGTTGTCGAACGCTTCCTGTGCGTCGCAGGACCATCCCATCAGCCAGCCCATGTCGCGCGTCGCCAGCGCGTCGGTGTGCTCCGATCCGAAATCGCCGGGCGGATCGAGCGTGCGGTCCGCAATCATCATCTGCACCGGCATCCGACTGCCCGAGATCGGCGAGTACAGCTCGTAGGCGAAGTGCACGCCGACGCCCGAGCTGCCCGTGAACACGCGCGCGCCGCTCGACGCGGCGCCGTGCGCGATGCTCAACTGCGAGTGCTCGCTGTCAGCCACGATGTACTCGGCGTCCAGCTCGCCGTTCGCCACCATCTGCGCCAGCGCCATCATCGTCGCGGTGTAAGGACGAATCGGGTAGGCGGCGATGACGTCCACGTCGGCGTACTTCGCCGCCTGCGCCGACGCGACGCAGCCGTTGATGCGCACGGTCTTCTTTTTCTTTTCAGCGACAGTTGCCATATCCTCACTCCAGGTCCGCCTGAAGGCGGACCCCGCGTACTGATTCTCAAGTCCGCCTGAAGGCCGACACCACGTACTGATGTGTACGTGGGGTCCGGCTTTAGCCGGACCTTCAGATCTCTTTCGCCGGCAGTTCCGGCAGTCTCCGCAGTTCCTCCGCCTGCCGCCCGTGCAATCCCTGCGTGATCGCGAACGCGGTGTCCATCCGCACGACGCCGGTGTCGAAGTCCAGCTCGGGCACGCCTTCGAGGCACCCGGTCGGGCATTCCTCGATGCACACGCGGCAGCCTTTGCAGTAGTCCACGAGAATCTTGTAGAGGCCGTTCGATCGATCCTGCCGGATGATGCACGGCTCGGGGCAGACGAGATAGCAGTTGTCGCAGGCGTTGCAGGTGCCGCAGCTGAAGCAGCGGTTGGCTTCCTCGATCGCCTGTTCCTCGCTGAACGCCTGGATCACTTCTTCCTGGGTTTTCTTCCGGCTCGCCGGCTTCAGCATCTCCTGCTGCACGCGCGCGAACTTCGGGAAGTAGGTCATGTTCATCCGCGCGAGATCGGTGATCACGTCGATCGACACCATCCGCTCCTGCAGCGGCTCGCCGCGCACGACCTTGTCGAGATTGAACGCGACCCGCTTGCCGTCGCCGACGGCGTTGACCACCATCAGCGGCTGACCCGACCCGAGCTGCACGATGTCGCCGGCGGCGAAGAACATCGTGTCGCCGAGCCGGCCGAACCGATCGATCGTGATCGTGCCGCGCTCGTTCTTGAACTCCTGCGGAAGCCAGTTGAGCGAGGCATGCTGGCCGACGGCGATGATCACGTTGTCGATCGGGAACGTTGCGGCCGGCGCCTGCCGGTCGACGGCGATCGGCGACGCGTTGATCGCGCCGCTGAACCGCGCCGGGTGGAGCTGCAGGGCGTCGGCCTTGCCGTTGCCGAGCACCGCGGTCACGGCAAAGCCGTGCATCAGCTCGACGCCTTCTTCGACCATGTCGTGCAGATCCTCGGGCACGGCGGGCATCTCGGTCGTGTTCGCCTCGACCGTGATCATCGTGACCTCGACCGCTCCCTGGCGCAGCGCCTCACGCGCGCAGTCGATGGCGGTGTTGCCGCCGCCGATCACCGCCACCCGCGGACCGAGCTTCCGTTTCGTTCCTATGTCCGATGTGCCCATGCCGATGTCGCGGAGGAAGGGGAGGCCATACAGCACGCCGTCCTTGTTTTCCCCCTCGGCGCGGACGCTGTTGGGTTCGGTGAGACCGACGGCCAGCACGCAGGCGTCGTAGTTCTTCTTCAGGTCGTCCCAGGTGACGTCCTTGCCGACTTCGGTGTTGGTCTTGATGGTGATCCCGAGCTCGACGAGCCGCGCTATTTCCTTGTCAAGGACGTCTTGTGGCAGCACCCAATCGGGAATCCCGCCGCGGTTCAGGCCGCCGGCTTTCGGCGACTTCTCGAGGATCGTCACGGTGTACCCGAGACGCGCGAGCTGGTACGCCGCGCTGTGTCCCGCGGGCCCCGATCCCACGACGGCGACCTTCTTCCCGTTCGACGGTCCGGCCTTCACGACGTCGTGCTTGAGGGCCTGACCGAGGTCGCCGAGAAACCGCTCAACCGCGCGGATCGAGATCGCCTCGTCGTACTTGCCGCGATTGCAGGCCTGCTCGCACGGGTGGTAGCAGACGCGTCCTGTCACCGACGGGAACGGCATGTCTTCCTTGATGAGCGCGTAGGCGTCGAGATACTTGCCGCGCTTCACCAGATCCAGATAGCCCTGGATCTTCTCGTTGGTGCCGCACGCGTTGTTGCACGGCGGCATCTTGTCGCGGTACACCGGCCGAATCGCGCGCCAGTTGCCCGTCGGAAAGAGGTCCTGCCCCTTCTGCGACGGTGCCGGCGTGATTCCGGCAAAAGGAACTTGCAGCCAGTCAGGAATATGAGTGCCCTTGGTCGACATCTTTGTCCTCTGCCTCCGTCGTTCGTGGTTCGTGGTTCGTCGTTCGTCGTTTTCGTTCGTTAGTCGCCCCGGGTCGCTGTTCCTGGAACGACGAACGTCGAACGACGAACGTCGAACGATCCGTTACGCAACGGCCGCGCCGAGCGGTAGAATGTGCATCTCCTCGAGCGCGGCGTGGAACGCAGCTTTGTTCGCGATCATCGGCTCGATGGTTTCCATCTTCACGATGCCGGTTGTCTTGACGACGGCGGCGATGAGCGGCGCCGCGATGTCGGGCGCGACCGCCTTGCTGCGTTCGGCGGCGCCTTCAGTGGACAGCCGATCCAGCCCCAGTTCGCCGAGCCGGTAGTACAGCCACTTGTGGTCCGCCAGCTTGGCCGCGTCCACGCACACGAGCTGCGCGAGCCGTTCGGGACCGGGCACGAACCGCAGCATGTAGTCGGGCGCGTACTGCGTGTTGATGATCAGCGTCCCGCCCGGCGGCATCCCCCGCATGTAATCCCACCCCTTCACCATCGTCTGCTCCACCAGGACGACGATGTTGGGGTGTTCGTTTTCGTAGGTGAGCGCGTTCTCGATCTCACCGTCGCTGACGCGGCAGTACTTGCGCGTTGGCGCGTTCGTGCGATCGGGGTTGTCGACGTAGTTTTCCATCGACTGGGAAAACTTCCCCTCGAGGCGCGCGGAGGCCGAAACCGAGTTGACGATGTCGCGGCCCTCTTTGTCCATGATGATGCCGCGCGTCCAGACGGTGAGCTCTGTATAAGACATCTGATCCTCGTGGGGCTCGATAGGCTGGATGGGCTGGATGGGAAAACGGCGTGCTCTCCGGTCCCGCCTTTCCTGCCTATCCTGCCCTTCCTGCCTCCTCGTTCACATTGAGCACTGCGTTGAAATCCTCCCGAGTGACAACGAACTCCGGTCCCCTGCGGCCGGCCCTGAAATCGGCGATCGCCAGCAGCGTCGCTTTCTTGCACAGGCTTTCGATGTCCGCGCCGGTGACGTCCTCGCTTCGGCGCGCGAGATCGTCCATGTCGACGTCCGGCGCAAGGGGAATCTGCCGGCAGCAAAGTCGAATCACGGCGGCTCGGTCGGCAGCGTCCGGCTTGGCGAATCGAACGATATAGTCGAATCGGCCGCTGCGCAAGAGCGCCGGCTCGACCCGCTCCGGCCGGTTGGTGGCGGCGAGCAGGATGACGCCTTTGACGTCGCGCAGGTTGTCGATCTCGCGCAGCAACTGGCTCAGGATGCGCTGGTAGACGTCGGCGTTGAAGTGATCGGTGGCTGTGCGTGGCGCGACCGCGTCGATGGTGTCGAAAAACAACAGGCACGGCGCTGACCGGCGCGCTTTCTTGAAGACTTCCCGCAGCGCCTTCTCCGACTCGCCCAGCCACTTCGAGTAGAGCTGCGGGCCGTCGATGGCGATGAGCGGCAGCTGCTTTTCGCCGGCGAGCGCGCGCGCCATCGCGGTCTTGCCGGTGCCCGAAGGCCCGACGAGCAGGATCCCGCGCGGCGGCGCCAGGCCGACCTGTTCGTACAGCTCGTCGTGCACGTGCGAGTGCTCGACGACTGAGTCGAGCAGCCGCTTCACATCTTCCAGCCCGCCGAGGGATGCAAAGGTCGACGTGCTCTTCTCGATGAAGAACTCGCGCGTCGCGCTCGGTTCCACCTCTTTCAGACCGGCAAGAAAATCGTCGCGCGTGACGAGCAACGCATCCAGATTGTCGTACGTGGGGTCCGCCTTCAGGCGGACCTCCTCCGGCGTGGTCCGGCTAAAGCCGGACCCCACGACTGACTGAGCCGTCAGAAACCGCCGCAGCGTGATCATCCCGACTTCCTGGCACAGCGCCTCGAGATCCGCGCCGACGAATCCATGCGAATGATCCGCGATCTCCTCGAGGCCGACGTCGGGGCCGAGCGGCATCGAGCGCGTGTGAATCTTCAGAATCTGCAACCGTGCCTGCGTGTTGGGGACGCCGATCTCGATCTCGCGATCGAAGCGGCCGGGCCGCCGCAGCGCGGGGTCCAGCACCTCGGGGATGTTCGTCGCGCCCATGACGATGACCTGCCCGCGCGAGACGAAGCCATCCATCAGGCTGAGCAGCTGGGCGACGACGCGCTTCTCGACGTCGCCGACGACCTCGGCGCGCTTGGGCGCAACGGCGTCGATTTCGTCGATGAACAGGATCGCGGGTGCGCGCCGCGCCGCCTCTTCGAACACGTCCCGAAGCTTGGCCTCGCTCTCGCCGTAGAACTTCCGCATGATCTCCGGGCCGTTCAGGTGGATGAAATGCACGCGGCTTTCGGCGGCGACGGCGCGCGCGAGCAAGGTCTTGCCCGTCCCCGGCGGGCCGTAGAGCAGCACGCCCTTCGGCGCCAGGACGCCGAGCCGCTCGAACAGCCGTGAATGCTTCAACGGGAGCTCGACGATCTCGCGCACGCGCGCGACCTCGCGCTCGAGTCCGCCGATGTCCTCGTAGGAGACGGCGGGCGCGTGCACCGCCGTCGCTTCGCCTTCGACGACGCGAATGTCGCAGCGCGGGCCGATGACGACCGGGCCGGCGGGAATCGTGCGGATGACCTGAAAGTTGACGGCCTTCGCGAACGTCGGCACCCGGACCGCCGATCCCGTGAGGATCGGCACGCCCACGAGGTCTGCCAGCAGGCGGTCCGGTGCGATGATCGCGGGCGCGGCGCCGGACCACAGCGGGGCGAGCCGCACCGCGACGGCCTGCGCGGATTCCACCGTCGTGGCCGTCACCTGTTCCTCCAACCCCGCACCGCAATTGCTCCGCACCGTGCCGTCGATCTGGATGAACCCGTCGTGTCCCGCGTCACCGGCCGCGGCCCGAGCCACCGCCACCGTGCGTCCGGTAATCTGCAGAATGTCGCCCGGTCTGGCCCCGATCCGGTCGAGGTCCGCCGGGCTCATGCGCGCGACCGCGTGCGCGATGTCCTCGACCCGCGCTTCGGCGACGCGAAGCGCAATCGTCCCGGCAACAGAGGTCGAGGGCTCGCTCATCGGGGTCTGTCCCCAGCCAGACGCTGCTGCACGTCGCGGGCGAACTGCTCGAACAGCGCCGTCAGCTTGACCTTGTTCTCGTGGTCGAGATCGTGGCCCACGATCGCGACGCGCGTCGCGTCCTCGTCCGCCGTCAAGGTGATCGTCCCCAGATTCGTATGCTCGATCGCCCAGCCATCGCTCTTCACCGCGGTCACCGCCATGCTGAGGGTCGTCGCGCTGCTTTCCCAGGGGACGACGAGCGCGGTGACGTTGGCCAGGGCGCGAGCGTGCTGCTCGATGACGTCGGCGACGGCCCGCGGCGAATCTTGTGCGAGGAACTCAACGCTCACGTTTCAGCACCCTGCAGCGAAGCCTCCGAGCACCCTGCGGCGAAGCCTCCGAGCACCCTAGAGTGCTTTCCGTGAAAAGCACCCTAGCGTGCTTTGAGTAAAGAGCACCCTACGGTGCTGCTGTGCCGAGGATGGTGTTAGACTGGCCCAGTGGTCGGACCAGTAAAGAGCCGCAGTCTGACACCCGCCCCGCGACGTGTCAAGCGCGCTGACGCCGGCCCCTCGCGCCGCGCAGGCGCGGATGCCGCCCTGCGCACGCATCATATCCAGCCGATCAAGAAAACCCGCGTCGCCGAGGAGATTGCCGACCGCATCCGCGTGCTGATCCTCGACGGCACGCTGCCTCCCGGCCGGCCGCTGCCTGGCGAACGGCTGCTCGCGACCCGCTTCGGCGTCAGCCGTGGATCGATTCGCGACGCCTTTCGCATGCTGGAGACCATCGGCCTCCTCGAAACCCGGCACGGCCAGGGCACGTTTCCGCGCGAGCTCGACGTCAACCGCCTGGTCGCGCCGCTCGCGTCGGTCCTCAGCTATCGCCGCGACCTCCGCGAGGAACTGCTCGATGTGCGGCGGATGTTCGAGCCGGCCGTGGCGCGCGCGGCGGCCTCGCGCGTGACCGACGACGACCTGGCCGATCTCCAGCGCATTCTCGACACGCAGCGGCGGAAGCTGCGGGCCGGCGGGTCCACGCTGATGGAGGACACGGCCTTTCACGCCGTCCTCGCCCGCGCGACACGCAACCGCGTCGTCATGCGCATCATGGAAACGCTGAACGACCTGCTCGTGGAATCGCGCAAGCTGACGCTGAAGCAGAAAGGCCGCCCCGAGCGGTCGATCCGTGGTCACGAGGCCGTCGTCGCCGCCTTGCGCCGCCGCGATCCCGACGCCGCCGCTCGCGCCATGCACACGCACATCGATCAAATCGCCGAGCTCCTGCAGCGCACGGTCGACGCGCATGACTGACGCGGCGCTCAGCGATCCGCGCGCCGCCACGCTCGCGCTGATCGATCGATTGCGCCGAAAGGGTCACGACCTGCTGAGACAATTCACGCCGAACGCGCAGAGCCAGGCTTTCTCCGCGGGTTCCGCGCCTGCCGAGCCGAAGCTCGGCGAGGCCAACACGAGCGAAGGCCGGGGTTCTGCGTGGGACGTGGAGGTGCGCATCTGGCAGAACGACTGCGCCGCCGCCATCAACGAGCTGTCTGGGGGGAGCAAGGCCCACTGGCTTTCACGTGCCTACAGCGGGGCGCTGCTCGTGCGATCGACGGGCGGCGAAGCGGTGGTCGAGGCTGACGTCGCCGAGATCGTCTTTCGAGTGCTCGACGTCCTCGAACAGGCGCGCCGCTCGATCGCCGGCCTGGACCCAGGCATGCCGGCGCCGTCGGACGTGCCGGCGCCGTCGGACGCGCCGACGCCGCATCGCTTCGACTTCGTGCACGATGTGCGGCTTCGGCCGGTGCTCGAGCAGGCGTTCGCGGACGGCACGCGCGCGTTTGAAGCGGGCGACTTCGAGCAGGCGATGATGACGGCGTGCGGGATGATCGAGGCGATCATCACCGATTCATTGCAGGTCCGGCTGAAGGCGGACCCCACGACTGACACGGCCCACCCTGTTGTACGTGGAGTCCGGCTTCAGCCGGACCTGCTGAACGCGCTGTCGTTCGACGAACGCATCGCCGCGGCAGAAGCCGCCGGGCTCATTCGCGGCGGCTGCGCGCGGCTCCCGGCTGTCGCGCGCGCCTACCGGAGCGCCGACCCGCACGCCGCGATTTCCGAACACGACGCGAAGGTCACCCGTCAGGTGCTTCGCGTCGTCATGCGCGATCTTGATCCCGGGCGCTGACTTCTAACTTCAGACTCTAACTTCTGACTTCTGACTTCTATTGCGCCATCGTGCGGATGCGCATCGGTTTCAGCACGAGCAGCGACATCACCGCGGCGACGATATTGAGGATCGCCGCGACGTAAAACGCGGCATGCCAACTGCCGGTCGCGGTGGTCAAGACGTTGGCCAATGGGACCAGCAGGGACGCCGTGCCCTTCGCCGTGTAGAGCATGCCGTAGTTCGTCGTCGCGAACTTGCGACCGTAAATGTCAGTGCAGGTCGCCGGGAACAGCGAGTAAATCTCGCCCCAGGCAAAGAAGACCAGACCGGACAGGACCACGAACCATACCGGATTGCCCGCCAACAAGAGCAGCGCATAGATGCCGATGCCTTCGATCAGGAAGGCGATGAACATCGTGTTTTCGCGCCCGATCTGATCCGATACCCATCCGAAGAACGGCCGGCAGATCCCGTTGAGCACCCGGTCGATGGTCAGCGCGAACGTGAGCGCCGGCAGCGTCAGCCCCAGGATCGATACGGGGATGCCAGCGACGTTGAAGTCCCCGGCAATCGGTCCCAACTGCGCGACCGCCATGAGGCCGCCGGAGCCGACCATCACGAACATCGCATACATGACCCAGAACACCGGCGTCTTGAGCGCCTCGGCCGGCGTGTAATCGCGCCGCGTCTGCTGGACCGCCGACGCTGCCGGCGCCGCGACCTCGCCAGCCTCCGGCGCGCGCAGCATCAGCGCGACGACGACGACGACGATGCCTTGTCCGAGACCGAACCAGAGGAAGGCGGATTCGTACCCGCTCGACTGGATCATGTTGGCGATTGGGATGACCGTCAGCGCCGAGCCGGCGCCGAATCCCGCTGCCGTCAACCCCGCGGCCAGGCCGCGCCGATCCGGGAACCATTTCAGCGCGTTGCCGACCGAGCCGCCGTAGATGACGCCGGCGCCGATGCCGCCGATTGCCGCGCCGAGATACAAGAGAAAGAGCGAGTCGGCGATCGAGTTGACGACCCATGCGATCGCGACCAGCACACCGCTGGCGCTGATCATGATCCGTGGTCCGAACTTGTCGATCAGGTACCCCTCGATCGGGACCAGCCAGGTCTCCGTCAGGACGAAAATCGTGAAGGCGAACTGAATCGAGGCGCGGCCCCATTGATATTTCTGGTCGATCGGACCGACGAAGAGCGTCCAACCGTATTGCAGGTTGGCGATCATCACCATGCAGATGATGCCGAAGATGAGTTGCCCCCAGCGCGTCGCTTCCGACGCGGTGGTATGAGGTATCGTTACGCTGCTTGTGGTCATTGCCAGCGCTAAAATACTCGATCGCAGCAGGGCCCGCCACCAGATCCCATGACCGTGACGCGCGGCAGGCACTTTCTCCAGATCCCTGGCCCTACGAACGTACCCGAACGCGTGCTGCGCGCGATCGCGCGGCCGACCATCGACCACCGTGGCGCGGAGTTCGCGTCGCTTGCGCGTGAGGTAATCGCCGGCCTCCGGCAGGTCTTTCAAACCACGGGCGCGGTCGTCATCTATCCTTCGTCGGGCACTGGCGCGTGGGAAGCGGCGCTCGTCAACACGATGTCGCCCGGCGACCGCGTGCTGATGTTCGAAACCGGCCATTTCGCGATGCTCTGGCGGGACATGGCGACGCGTCTTGGGCTGGCTGTGACGTTCGTGCCCGGCGACTGGCGGCATGGCGTCGACCTCGACGCGCTCGAGGCAGCCCTGCGCGCGGACCGGGACGGCGCCTTCAAGGCCGTCGCCGTCGTGCACAACGAAACGTCAACGGGCGTGGCGACCCGCATCCCGGACGTTCGTGCGCGCATGGACGCGGCGGACCATCGCGCGCTGCTGATGGTCGATACGATTTCGTCGCTTGCGTCGATGGACTATCGCCACGACGAGTGGCGCGTCGACGTCACCGTGAGCTGTTCGCAGAAGGGGTTGATGCTGCCGCCGGGGCTCGGCTTCAACGCGATCAGCGCGGAGGCGCTGGCGCGATCGCGGTCGGCGCAGCTTCCTCGTTCGTATTGGGACTGGCTGCCGATGCTGGCCGACAATGCGACCGGATTTTTTCCTTACACGCCCTCGACGAATCTGCTGTATGGCCTGCGCGAGGCGATCGCGATGCTGCTGGAGGAGGGTCTCCCTGCCGTCTTCGCGCGCCATCGTCGGCACGCGGAGGCGACGCGGCGCGCGGTCCGTGTCTGGGGCCTGGAGCTTGTCGCGCAGAACGCCGCTGAATACAGCGACTCGTTGACGGCGGTCATGATGCCGGCCGGGCACGATGCCGATGCGATGCGGCGTATCGCGCTCGAACGCTTCGATCTGTCGCTCGGTACCGGTCTGGGGAAGCTGAAGGGAAAGGCGTTCCGCATCGGCCATCTCGGGGACTTCAACGATCTGATGCTTGCCGGGACGCTGTCCGGCGTGGAGATGAGCTTGGCGGTCGCCGGCGTGCCGTTCACTCCCGGCGGCGTCACCACCGCGCTCAACCACCTCGCCACAGCCACCGGTGTCTGACGTCGGTGTCTGATCCGGGATCAGACGTCGGTGTCTGACGTCGGTGTCTGATCCCGGATCAGATCCCGGATCAGATCCCGATCAGATCAGGGCTGATACGGCTGAGCTGCCAGCTCCCTGCCTAAACGGCTGAGCTGACATACGGCTCACCTTGCACAAGAAACGGCAGAGTCTGTAGAGTCACACCCCCTCGTCAAATTAGTGCGTTTGCCCGTGTCAGCGAGAGGTGTATGACCCAGAAGGCCGTGTCCCTCACCGTGCAGTTGGTGCTCACGCTGGTGGGACTTGTCGTCATCACGACAGTCGGACTCACCCTCGTCGCCTACCGATCGCTGCACGCCAACCTCGAGAGTAACGCCCGCCGTATGGTTCGGTCGTCCGCCGAACAGGCAGCGAGGACGCTGACGCGCGTCGTCGAGCAGCAGCACGCCCGAGCCCTCGGCTTCCTCAGCAGCGTCGATTCGCTCTGCGGCGAGTCCTCGCCATCGGGACGGACCGAGCTGGAATCGGAATGCGTCCGTCTCGCGCTCGAAGAATACCGCGCGACCGAACACGCGCGGGGCGCGATGGTCGAATATCGCGGCCGTCGCGCACGCGCGGGCGCTGCGATCGAGCCGCCGCTCGGTGGATCCGCTGTCCGGCTCGTGGTTCGTCCCAAGGGCTTCGACTATGTGCTCATGGCGTCGAACAGCCACAGCGCCGTCACCGCGCAGTTTTCGCTCGACGAAGTCGATGTGCTGTTCAGAAACCATGCGGTGTTGAGCGCGCTTGGCGAGATCTTCCTGACCGACGCGGACGGCCACTTCCTCACGACGCTGCGGTATCCGCAGTCGTCGACGCCGAGATCCACGACGCTCGTCGAGCAGGTGCCGGAGTGCCGTCAGGACGCGTCGGAAAAGATCGCGCTGGATTACCGCGGGGTCAAGACCATCCACGGGCTTCATCCCGTGCCCTCGTTCTTCGGCGGCGCGTGCGTCCATGCGCACGTGGCGTACGAGGAGGCCGTGGCGCCCGCCGAAACGCTCCTCGACCAGTTGACCGTCAGCGGTGCGCTGTTCGCACTGGTCGGTGTGGTTGTCTCCCTGGTGCTGTCTGGGTGGATCTCGGGTCCAGTCCGCCGACTGGCGCTGTCGGCGCGCGCGATGGAGAAGGGCGACTTCGACCGTCCCGTGCCGATCGCCGGTCCTTCCGAAGTGCGCGCCCTCGGACGCGGCTTCGCGACCATGGCACGAGCGATTGCGGATCTGGCGCAGCACGACGCGCTCACCGGGCTGCCCAACCGGCGGCTCTTGCACGAGCGCCTGACCCAGGCCATCGCGTTGGCGCGACGCCGCGGCACGCACCTCGCCGTGTTGTTCCTGGATCTCGACCGCTTCAAGCACGTGAACGACTCGCTGGGGCATGAAGTCGGCGACAAGCTGCTGCAGTCGGTAGCGGGGCGATTGATGGCGTCGGTCCGCGGCTCGGACACGATCAGCCGTCAGGGCGGCGATGAGTTCGTGCTGCTGCTATCGGAGGTGGTGCACGGGTCTGATGCCGCCCGCACGGCGCAGAAAGTCGTTGCCGCGCTCGCCGCGCCACACGACATCGGTGGCCACGATCTCCACATCACCGCCAGCATCGGGGTGAGTCTGTATCCCGACGATGGCGAAGATGCCAAGACGCTGCTCAAGAACGCGGACGCCGCCATGTATCACGCCAAAGAGCGCGGGCCGAACAGCTATCAGTTCTTCCGGTCGGACATGAACACCCGGGCGGTCGAGCGTCAGCGCATCGAAGCGGATCTTCGGCGCGCGCTCAACCGGCGGGAGTTCGTGCTGCACTATCAGCCGAAGCTGAATCTCATCACCGGCGAAATGACCGGCGCGGAAGCGCTGATCCGGTGGATGCATCCCGAACGCGGACTCGTGCCGCCGATGCAATTCGTGCCGATTGCCGAGGATTCGGGTTTCATCGTGCCGATCGGTCGGTGGGTCCTGAGCGAAGCCTGTCATCAGGCTCGCGCCTGGATTGATGCCGGTCTGCCGCCGATGCCCATCTCGGTCAATATCTCGGGGCTCGAGTTCCGGGACAGGAACTTTCTCGAGAATGTGTACGACGTGCTTGGCACCCACCGCCTGGAGCCTCGCTTGCTCGAGCTCGAGCTCACCGAAAGCGTCCTGATGCAGCACGCCAAGTCGACTGCGTCGGTGCTGAGGGCGCTGAAGGAGATGGGGGTTCAGATCGCCATCGACGATTTCGGCACCGGCTACTCGAGTCTCAGTTACCTTCGCCAGTTTCCGATCGACGTCCTGAAGATCGATCAGTCGTTCGTCCACGAAATCACCGCGCATCCGGATCGGACGCCGATCGTGAGCGCCGTGATCAGCATGGGTAAAGGCCTCCACCATCGCGTCATCGCGGAGGGTGTCGAGACGCGCAGTCAGCTGGACTTCCTGCAGGCGAACGGCTGCGGTGAAGGGCAGGGCTATTACTTCAGCCAACCCGTTGCCGCCGACGAGTTCGCCAAGCTGATCGAGACAGGGCTGTCGCTGACATTGCAGAACGGCAGGATTGCAGAATTGCAGCGTTGATTTTTCAATCGGAATCCTGCCATCCTGCAATTCTCCAATTCTCCAATTCTCCAATTCTCCAGTGTCCGACATCTGCCAACTTTCCGCCGTGGAGATGGCGCGGCTCATTCGCGCGAAGGAATTGTCCGCCCGCGACGTCGTCACCGCCCATCTCGCGCAGATCGATCGCGTCAATCCCACGGTCAACGCGATTGTCACGCGAGTGATCGAGCCGGCCCTCGATCGCGCGGCCGCGGCCGACGATGCGCTGGCACGCGGCCAGGCGGTCGGACCGCTGCACGGCCTGCCGGTGGCGCACAAGGACTTGCAGCTGACGGCGGGGATTCGCACGACGTTCGGTTCGCCGATCTTCAGGGACTTCGTCCCGCAGGAAGACTCGTTGATCGTGCAGCGCATGCGTGACGCCGGCGCGATCGTCGTCGGCAAAACGAACACGCCGGAGTTCGGCGCAGGATCGCAGACGTTCAATCCGGTGTTCGGCGCGACTCGCAATCCCTACGATCTGTCGAAGACGTGCGGCGGCAGCAGCGGCGGCGCCGCCGTCGCGCTCGCGTGCGGGATGACCGCCGCTCGCCGACGGCACCGACATGGGCGGTTCGCTGCGCAATCCCGCGAGCTTCTGCGGCGTCGTCGGTCTGCGGCCGTCGCCGGGACGCGTACCGGCATTTCCCGCGCGGCTGGGGTGGTCCACGCTGAGCGTCGATGGCCCGATGGGCCGCACGGTGGGCGATGTCGCGCTGTTGCTGAGCGCAATCGCGGGTCCCGATCCGCGATCGCCGATCGCCCTCGGCGAGCCCGGCGCTCGGTTTGCCGGAACGCTCGATCGCGACTTCGCGGGCGTCCGCATCGCGTGGTGGACGGATCTCGGCGGCCTGCCGGTGGACCCACGCGTGCGAACTGTCGTCAACGCGCAACGGCCGATCTTCGCGTCGCTGGGGTGCCGCGTCGACGAAGCCGAACCGGACTTCAGCGACGCGGACGAGATCTTCAAGACCCTCCGTGCGTACGCGTTCGTCGCGGGTCTGGGTCCCGTGGTGTCCACGCACCGCGACGTGGTGAAGGACACGATCCTCTGGGAAATCGACCGCGGCTCGCGGCTGACGGCGAGCGACATCGGCCGCGCGGAGCTGAAGCGGACCGAGCTCTATCACCGCATGCGCGCGTTCATGGATCGATACGAATTCTTCGTCCTGCCGACGGTGCAGGTGCCGCCGTTCGACGTCGAGCAGCCGTACCCGACGGAGATCGACGGCGTCGCGATGGAGACCTACATCGACTGGATGAAGTCCTGCTACTACATCTCGATCACCGGCCATCCGGCGATCTCTGTGCCGGCGGGGTTCACCGATGATGGGCTGCCGTCGGGATTCAGATCGTCGGCCGGCATCAGCGATGACTGGGGCGTTCTGCAGATCGCGCACGCGTTCGAGCAGGCCCGCGGTGCACTCGCGCGCGCAAATCTCGCGCCACTTGGGGTCTGATCCGAATCAGACCCCGTATGGCACGCGAAGTGCGCCGTGAAAGGACCGTGCTACACCGCGGCGCGCTCTTTCGAGCCGATCAACACGATCGCTGTTACTGCCGCGAAGAACATGTTCGGGAACCAGATGAAGGCCCAGAGGGGCGGCCATCCACCTGACAGTGCGGGCCCGATCACCACTACCGCGCCGTAGCCGACGTACACGATCAACGCGGTCGCGACGATGATGCTGGAAACGGCAGTCCTGCGCGTGAGGGTCCGCAGGCTGAGTGCGAACATCGCCATGACGATTGGAGCGACGGATGCGGCCAACCGGACGTGATATGAGAACGCAAACGCAAGGATGTCGTTCACCGCCGCGCGCCGTTGCAGCCAGGCGAGTCGAGCGGTCAGTTCGGGCAACGTCAGCTCGTTGGCGCCCGGGGCCAGAAACGACCGTCCGGTTACGAGAACGCGAAACGCTTGATTCGTCGCTGGAAGGATCCAGCCCGAGACGATGAAGCTGATCGTCGCGCAGCCGACGGCAATGCCCAGGACCGACCAGACCACGCGTCGCGTCGCCAGTCGCCCTCGAAGCGCCGACAGAATCCCGAGGGGCAGGCCGAACGCAATCGCCAATGGCACCGCCTGCGGGAGCAGCGTACACGAACAGCTTTCCGGCATTCACGTCCGTCGTCCGACGCTCGACCTGGGAGAACGGGAGCAGCGCGAGCAGAAGGGCCATCGCACCGATCGCCGCGGCCGAGTATCCAATCGTCCGGCCGATGGCATGCTGATCGGCTGCCGCCCACCCCTGGACGGCTCGTCCCGAACACATCCCCAGGGTTTTCCAGAAGGCCAGACACCCAGCCAGCCGAACCCTACGTGCTCGCCAAACGAGACCGGCATCCATGGCTTTCGCGTGCTCGAACTGCAGATCGGCAATCAACGGGTCGACCACGCGCGCGATCGTGTCCGCCGAGCACAGACGGCGGGCGAGGGAGCGCAGTCGATCGCCGGCCTTGCCCTCTCGTCGGGTCATCGCGCGAACTCCGGCATCAGGCGGCGCGCCACTTGCGTCCAGGTCTCGAGAACACGTCGTCCCAACGCCGTCGGCTGGTACAGGCGCCGCGGCAAGCCGCCGGCCTCGGCAGGTGGAGCCTCGACCCGCGATGTCACGTAGCCCTTGGTTTCCATCCGCGAGAGCGTCACGTAGATCGTGCCGCGTTTGAGGCGGCGCTTCGACGCGGCGACCAGTTGCAGGCCGTACAGCTCCTGGTGCCGTACAGGAGCTCGAGGATCAGTGTTTCTTTCGATGAGAGCGTTGGCAGGCGCCTGGCGACTCGAGCCATGGCTCTATCTTACACGTTGTAAGACTGCTGTCAAGAACGCGAAGACCGCTAAGGCCGCGGAAGTTCTTTGCGAGCTTTGCGGTCTCTGCGTTCTTGACGTGTGCCTCACCCGATCGCGCCGACGCCGCGGAACTGGTCGATCTCTTCGGTGCCGAACCCGGTTTCGCGCAGTACGGCGTCCGTGTGCTCGCCCAGCATCGGCGCGCGGCGCGACGGACGTCGGTCGGCGTGCGCGCTCATCTTGATCGGCGATCCGAGCGCCTTCATCTGCCCGAGCGTCGGATGCTCGACATCCACGACCATCTCGCGCGCGAGGACCTGCGGATCGGCGAAGACCTGCGCGTAGTCGTTGATCGGACCGCACGGGATGTCGTTCGCCTCGAACAGCGCCAGCCAGTGCGCGCGCGGCCGATCGCGCAGTCATGGATTCGATCCGCTCAGCGAGCGCGGCGCGATTGCGCACGCGGCTCGCGTTGTCCGCGAACTCCGGCACTGCAGCCCACTCGGGATGACCCGAGCACATCGCACAGCCGCCGGAACAGCCGCTCGTTGGCGGCGCCGATCGTGATGAAGCCGTCGGCGCACCGGATCGCCTGGTACGGCGCGTTCATCCGATGCGCCGATCCGAGCGCGCTCGGAATGCCGATGCCACGAGAAATACTCGGTGGCCTCCCACACCGACAGCGCCGACGCCCGCGTCGACCAGCGAGGTATCGATGTGCTGTCCGGCGCCGGTCCGCTGCCGCGCCTGCAGCGCCGCGAGGATGCCGACGAGCGCGAACAGGCCGGCCCCAGATCGGTGAGCGGCACGCCCGGCTTTCACCGGCGCGCCGCCCGGCTCGCCGGTCATGGACATGATCCCGGACACGCCCTGGGCGATCGAGATCGAATCCGCCCTTGTGCGCGTGCGGTCCCGTCTGGCCGTAGCCGGAGATCGACGCGTAGATCGATCCGCGGATTCAGCGCCGAGATCGCCGCGTAGTCGAGACCGAGCGACGCCATCACGCCGGGCCGATAGTTCTCGATTAGGATGTCTGACGCGCCGGCGAGCCGCAGGAAGATCTCGCGTCCCTCGCGGACGCTTCAGGTTGAGGACGACGCTGCGCTTGCCGCGATTGACGGCGTTGAAGCTCGGGCTGTCGGAGCCGACGGCGCCCGGCATCTGACGCGTCGAATCGCCGGCCGGCGGCTCGATCTTGACGACGTCGGCGCCGAGATCGGCGAGCAGCATCGCGCAGATACGGGCCGGCCATCACCTGGGTGACATCGAGGACGCGGACGACCCGCTCGAGAACGCACCACGAGCGATCTGGATCTGGACATGTTGACGATCGTTCTGAAACCGACGGGCCGCTCGCCATCTTAACCTTCAACCGCCCCGAGGCGCGCAACGCGATGACGTGGGAGATGTACGACGCGCTGGTCGATGCCTGCGAGCGTGTCGATGCGCGACGCCGCGATTCGCGTCCTCGTGATGCGCGGCGCCGGCGGCAAGGCGTTCGTCGCCGGCACCGACATCCAGCAGTTCCAAAGCTTCCGCGATCGCGAAGACGGCATCAAGTACGAGGAGCGCCTCGACCAGGTGCTCGATCGGCTCGAGCGCGTCGCCAAACCCACGATCGCCCAGATCGCAGGGCGTCGCAGCCGGCGGCGGGTGCGCCATTGCGCTCTGCTGCGATCTGCGCGTGGCGACACCCGAATCCACGTTCGGGATTCCCGATCGCGCGAACGCTGGGCAACTGCCTGTCCGGCGCGCACGTACAGCCGGCTGGTCGATGTCATCGGACCCGTCGCGGACGAAGGACGTGATGTTCACCGGCCGGTTCGTGCCGGCGGCCGAAGCGCACGCGATGCGGCCTGGTCAATCGCGTCGTGGATGCCGATCGCATCGAAGCGGCGGTCGATGACGCTCGCGACCGAGATCGCCGCGAACGCGCCGCTGACCATCCGCGCGACGAAGGAGATGATCCGCCGCTCGCCGCCAAGCGTCGTCTCGCGGCTGGTGAGCGACGCGGATCTGGTCGAGCTGTGCTACACGAGCGCCGATTTCCGCGAGGGGGTGACGGCGTTTCTGGAAAAGCGAAAACCCCGCTGGACGGGCCGCTGACGCGGGAACTTAGAACTTAGAAGTAAGAAGGTAGAAGGACTGCGCACTATGTCCTTCGAACTTCTAAGTTCTCACTTCTAACTTCCGTAAACGGCCGCTCCGGATGCATCGTCGGCGCAAGCGCCGCGCCGAGCAGCAGCATGCCCAGCGATCCCGACGAACGGCAGCTGCCAGTTGCCCGTCTGGTCGATGATGACGCCGAACGCGATCGGCGACAGGATGGCGGCGAGCGCGCCGACCCGAATTCATCATCCCCGACGCGGTTCCCGAGAATTTGCCCGCGATGTCCATCGGAATCGACCACATCGGCCCGATCACGAGCTCGGCGAAGAAGAACGCCCCGCCGAACGACAGGATGATCGGCACGAGATCGTGCGTGAGGAAGACCGGCAGCAGACAGACGAACGATCCCAGGAAGCCGACCATCACGACGTTACGGCGCGCCTTCTGGAAATCGCGTGTCGTGTGCAGGATGCGGTCGCTGATTACGCCACCGAGGTAGTCGCCGACGACGCCCGCGAAGAACACCGCCGACGAGAACAGCGCCGACCTCGATATCTGCACGTTGGTATTCATGCAGGAAGTACGACGGCAGCCAGTTCAGATAGAGCCACAGCGTCCACGCGTAGCAGAAGTAGACGACGATCACCGGCACCATGCGCCGCGTGAGCGGTCCCCACGGCACGCGCGGGCGCGCCTTGTGCTCTGGAACGCCGCGATTCGGCAGCGTGTCGAGCTCCTCGGACGTGATCGCCGGGTGCTCCGCGGGGTTGTCGCGGAAATAGAGGACCCACGCGACCACCCAGATCAGGCTGATCGATCCGAGCGTGACGAACGAGCCTCGCCAGGTGACAGCGGCGATCAGCCAGGCGACAATCGGCGGCGTCACCGCGTTGCCAAGCCGCGCGAACGCATGCGTGATGCCCTGCGCGAACCCGCGGCGACCGACGGCGTCCAGCTCTGCATCGCGCGCGTCGCGACCGGGAACGTCGCGCCTTCGCCGACGCCGAGCAGGACTCGCACGAGGAAGAGCGACAGCGAGCCCGGCGGCGAGACCGGTCAGGATGGTCGCGGTGGCCCAGATCACGCCGCACAGGAACAGCGTGCGCCGCGGTCCGAAGCGATCGCCGATCCAGCCGCCGAACACCTGGAACAGCAGATAGGGATACGCGAAGGCGGAGAGGACGAATCCGAGCTGCGTGTTCGAGAGCCCGAGCTCTTTCCGGATCTCGATGGCCGCCGTCGCGATGTTCACGCGATCGACGTAGGTGATCAGGTACATCAGACACAACAGCCCCAGAACAATCGTCGTCGCGCGCGTGTGCAACCTCCGTCCCCCGGCAACCTCCGTCCCCTCATCGCATTTCCCCGGGGACGGAGGTTGCCGGGGGACGGAGGTTGGTGTTGAGAGTAGCGATCTCAACAGCGTGGCGGGATGGGTGGCTTGTACCCCGGTGAAATGCGCGACCTGCTGCCTGCACGAAATCCCCGACGCGACGAGCACCTCGCCATCCTTCAACGCCCGCGCCGCCGGCAGCAGACGCCGTTCGCCGATCTGGCGCGACACGTCGTAGTGTTCCTTCGTGTAACCGAACGAGCCCGCCATGCCGCAGCAGCCGGCGTCGAGGTCGACGACGGTGCACGAGGGAATTCTCGACAGGAGGGCGCGCGCCGGCGGGAGGAGGCCCATCGCCTTCTGATGACAATGGCCGTGGAGCAGCAGCCGCGTGGGTCCCGGCTGCAGCGCCAGCCGCGACGGATCGTCCTGACACGACCGTTCGAGGAACTCTTCGAAGAGCACGCACGCCTCGGCGACTACGCGCGCGCTTGCGCTGCGCGTCGCCGCGCAGCAGCGCGGGGGCGTCGTCGCGCACGGCGGACAGACAGCTGGGCTCGAGAAACACGATCGGCTCGCCGCGCGCGGCCGCGTCGTACAGCGCGTCGGTGTTGGTCTCCGCGAGCGTCCCGCGCTTCGTCGAGCAATCCTTGCGAGATGAGCGGTCGTCCGCAGCAGACGTGCGGTGCGAGCCGCACGCTGACGCCAGCCGCCTCGAGCACGTCCGACGGCGGCGAGGCCGATTTCCGGGGAGACGTGATTCGTGAAGGTGTCGTTGAACAGGACCACGCTCGACGAATCGCGACCCTGTAGAGGGTCGCGCTACGCGCGGCTCCGGACGCCGTAGCGTCCGGCCCTATCCGGGCCGCGAAACTGCTCGGCAAACGTCCGCCGTGCCCAGGTGGGCAGCGTTCGTCGACGATCGATTCCGATGACTCGTTCCGTGAGCCACCGCACCGCCGCGCTATCCGCGAACACATTCGATACCGGCGCGAGCGCGCTGCCCCACTTCGCCAGCGTGTGCACGTGCCCGATCGCGCGGGTGCGAAGCGGCGTGCCATGGCGCCGCCAGTAGTCGGCGAGGAATTCGCTCTTGAACCGCGCAACGTCCACGCCGACCGGACACTCTGCTTTGCACGCGCGGCACTCCAGGCACAGATCGAGCACGTCGAACACGCCGGCGTCGCCGAGACCGGACTCGCCGAGACGGCCGGTCATCACGAGGCGCAGCGCGTTCGCCCGCCCGCGCGTGGAGTGCTTTTCGTCGAGCGTGGCCATGTAGGACGGGCACATCGTGCCGTCCAGTTTTTTCCGGCACGCACCGAGGCCGCTGCACATCTCCACTGCGCGACCCATGCCGCCGTGGTCGGAGTAATCGAAATGCGTCCGGGGGTCCGGCGTCACGTAGGTGCTGCCGAACCGGAGGTTCGAGGTCAGCGGCGGCGCGTCGACGATTTTTCCAGGGTTGAACAGGCCATCAGGATCGAAGGTCTGCTTCACCGCCCGGAACGCGTCGTACAACACCGGACCGAACATCTTCTGCGTAAACGGTCCCCGCACCATGCCGTCGCCGTGCTCGCCTGACAGCGCCCCGCCGAACTCGAGGACCAACTCGGCGATGTCGTTGGCGATGGCCTCGAACCGCCGCACTCCTTCCGCGGTTTTCATGTTCACGACGGGCCGCACGTGGAGGCATCCAACGGATGCGTGGGCGTAGACGCCGGCTGACGTGCCGTGGCCACGCACGATCTGCAGAAACCGTTCGATGTAGTCGCGTAGCCTTTCAGGCGCGACCGCGGTGTCCTCGACGAACGACAGCGCCTTGGCGTCGCCCTTCATCGCCATCGACAGGCCGAGCGACGATTCCCGGAACTGCCAGATGCGCGCCTGATCCTCGGGCGCGATCGCGCGCCGCCAGCAACAGGGGAACGGTGACGCGGCAAGATCGCGCTCGAGCGCGTCGAGGCGCGGCGGCAGATCCTCGGCGCGATCGCCGTAGAGCTCCACGCACAGCAGAGCCCCGGCGTCGGTCTGGAGAATCCGTCGGCGCAGCGCGTCGAGCGCCGGGCTCTCGCGGGCGTGATCGAGAATGAAGTGGTCCATCACCTCGACCGCCGACGGCCCGTGACGCAGCACGAGAGGCGTCGCTGCAAGCGCGTCCAGGAGCTCCTCGAACTCGATGGCGAGTACAGCTTTGGCGGCAGGAAGCGGAACGAGGTTGACGCGCGCCGACAGGACGAGCGCGAGCGTGCCTTCCGATCCAACGATCAGCTTCGCAAGATTGAACGGCTTCAGCGGATCGACGAACTCGTCGAGGTTGTAACCGCCGACGCGGCGCAGCACGCGTGGGAACCTGCGCGCAACTTCGTCAGCGTGTGTGGCGGCGAGGTGTCGTATCGCCCGGTAGCAGGTGGCCTCGAGCGAGTCGCCGGCGCACGCCGCTTCCAGTGCCGGCAGGTCGAGCGGCCGCAGGTGCGCCACCGATCCGTCTGCCAGCGCCACCTCGAGCTCGAGGACGTGATCGATCGTCTTGCCGTAGATCACCGATCGCGCGCCGCTTGAATTGTTCGAGATCATGCCGCCGACCGTCGCGCGGCTGGCGGTCGATATGTCGGGCGCGAAACGCAGCCCGTTCGGCCGCAGCGCCGCGTTCAGCTCGTCGAGCACGATGCCCGGCTCGACGCGTGCCCACCGTTCGGCGACGTTCACCTCGATCAGCCGATTGAAGTACCTGGATGTATCCAGCTGGAGGCCGCTGCCAATCGCCTGGCCCGCCTGCGACGTGCCGCCGCCGCGTGCGGTGATTGATGTGCCGTGCCGACGGGCGATCTCGACGGTTCGCACGACATCTTCGCGCGATCGGGGAATGACGACGCCGAGCGGCTCCATCTGGTAGACGCTGGCGTCGGTCGAGTAAAGCCCGCGCGTGATCGGGTCGAAACGGACTTCGCCGTGAATCTGCCGTTCGAGATCGTGCTGAAGGGCGACGGTGTTCAGAGCGCGTCATTGTATAGGAGAGCACGGAGAACGGAGGTACGGAGGCAACGGTTCAACACGGAGCAACGGAGGAACGGAGAACAAACGGAGCGGCCGCCGCGGTTCGATGGGTCGGCCCGCAACGCGGGCCGACTGGCGCAATCCGATCGCGCGCGTCGCTTCGCGACGCCCATCGAACCTCTGCTCCGTTCGTCTCCGTTGCTCCGTTTCTCCGCGTTGATCCCGTGAGCTCCGTGAGCTCCGTTGCGGCTATGATCACGCAACTCCATCAACGAGGTCGCCATGACCGGGCGTCAATCTGTGTGCTGCGTCGGATTCGCGATAGCCGCGGCGACCATCCCTGCCGTCATTGCTCAAGCGCCGCCACCGCTCCCTGCCGTGTACACGGCCGCGCAGGCGTCACGCGGGCGCGAGGTCTACGCCGCCCAGTGCGCGTCGTGCCACGGCGGACGCCTGAACGACGGCACCGCCATCGCCGTCGTCGGTCCGATGTTTCTGCAGAAATGGAGCCACCCGCTGATCACGGTCGACGATCTCTTCTACATCGTCCAGACGACGATGCCGAAGAACAAGGGGAACTCGCTGCCGGCGGCGGACTACGTGGCGGTCACCGCGTATCTGCTCGAGCAGAACGGCTATCCGGCCGGATCGCAGTCGAAGCTGGCGAGCGAGGACCTGCGCAAGACGGTGCGTCTGACCACGGCCGGCCGCATCGCGCCGGCGCCCGACTTCATTCCCGGCCCCGGCGGGATGAGGCCGTCGACGATCGCGCCGGATCAGGCAGCGCTCGAAGCGGCGGCGACCGATGCCAGCTCGTGGCCGTACCACACGCAGAACTATCGCGGGACCAGGGCGTCGCCGGCGACGCAGATCACGCCGGCCACCGCGAGCCGCCTGCAAGTGGCCTGCGCGTTTCAGATGGGGGAGAGCTCCAACTTCCAAACCGGACCGCTGGTGTACGACGGCGTGATGTACGTCACGACCACTCACGTCACGGCCGCCATCGATGCGACCACCTGCAAGCTGAAGTGGCGCCACGTGTGGGCGCCGCGCGCGCGGGAAGTGTGGCTGACCAATCGCGGCGTCGCGCTCAAGGACGGCCGCGTCTATCGCGGCACGTCCGACGGTTACCTCGTGACGCTGGATACCGCGACCGGCCGCATGTTGTGGGCGCGAAAGATCGCCGACACGGCGATTGGGGAAACCTTGACCATGGCGCCGCTCGTGTTCGACGACCGCGTCCTCATCGGCCCCGCCGGAAGCGAGAACGCGATCAAGGGCTGGGTCGGCGCATTTCGCGCCGAAGACGGCGTGCCGCTGTGGCGCTTCAACATCGTGCCCGGCAAAGACGATCCCGGTTACGAAACCTGGAAGGCTGACGCCAAGATTCCGCTCGGCGGCGGCGCCGTGTGGACCCCGATCGCTCTCGACACCGCGCGCGGCCAGATGTTCGTGGCGACAACGAACCCCGCGCCGGACTTTCCGTCGGAGCAGCGCGGCGACAAGAACCTGTATACCAACACGCTGCTGGTGCTCGACGTGCGCACCGGCAAGGTGCTCTGGTACGACCAGCTCGTGCCGGAGGACGATCACGACTGGGATTTGACGCAGGCGAGTCCGCTCATCACCGTCCAGATCGACGGCCGGCCGCGCGATCTCGTCGTGACGGTGGGCAAGGACGGGATGCTGCGCGCCCTCGACCGCGTGTCGCACGAGCGCGTGTACGAAACGCCGGTCACGACCCGGTCCAACGTCGACGCGCCGGTCACCGAGGCCGGTACGCATGCGTGTCCGGGCGTGCTCGGCGGCGTCGAGTGGAACGGCCCGGCGTTCAACGCGAAAACGAATCTGCTGTACGTGCCGGCCGTCGATTGGTGCGGCACGTTCAAGACCGCCGAGAACGTGCGCTTCATTCCCGGCGCGATCTATCTCGGCGGCACGTATCGAAGCGACGCGACGTCGCAAGGATGGCTGACGGCGATCGATGCATCATCCGGCGAGGTGAAGTGGAAGTACCGCTCGCCGCGGCCGATGGTGGCTGCCGCGACAACGTCCGCGGGCGGTGTGGTCATGACCGGCGAGCTGACCGGCGACTTTCTCGTGCTGGATGCGGAGAACGGTAAGGAAGCGTATCGCTTCAACACCGGCGGCCCAATCGGTGGCGGCATCGTGACCTACCAGATCGCAGGACGCCAGTACGTCGCCGTCGCGTCCGGCTCGCCCTCGTCGTTCTGGGTCGATCAGAATCCTGGGTCGCCGACGGTGTTCGTGTTCGCGCTGCCGGCGGGGAGTCCCTAGGGCGTTTTGCGTTTCCATGTAGCGCGGCCCTTCAGGGCCACGGACGCGGGGCTGAAAGCCCCGCGCTACACCAAATCGCAAAGCGCTGCAGCCGCGCTACATCGCCAGCCACGTCCTCAGCGCGTCTCCAATGGCGTCGAGGTGCGACTCGTCACATCGGCCGATCTGTTTCGCGATCGCGAGGCGCGGGACACTCGCAATTTTGTCGACCATCACCTGGGAGGGGACCGACAAGCCAGTTCGATCGCCAGGCGGCACGTCGACACGGAACAGCGGCGCATCGATGCAGTCCGATGTGATGGGGCATACGGTGATGCTTGCGTGGGTCGCGTTGAAGGTGTTGGCCTGAACGACGATGGCGGGTCTCGGCTTGCCCGTATAGGCACTGCGGGCCGCCATGATGACGATGGCGCCGCGATTCATTCCTGCGGACGCCAGCCTGCCGTGTCGGCAATAGCGGTCATGAAACGAAGCGTCTCGCGGTCGGATCGGCGCCGACTGGCGAGCACGGACTGACGACGGGCCTCCGAGTCGAAGTCTGCACCTTCAGTGCCGAGGCCGGCTTCCAGGATGGCTCGAGCGACCTCGCTGCGGGTCTGCCGTCGGCGGCGAGCCTCACGGGCGATCCGCCGTTCAAGGGTCACGGAAACGCGGACGGTCAGGACGGTTGAGTCAGTCTTGGGACGAGCCATGCTGTATGACAGTATACAGCCGGCGCTTGTCTTGAACCAAGCTCACCGTGGCCATTGGCCTTTCATGTGTGGGCCGTGGGGCGCAGCCGCTGTTAGGCCGCGTGCCACAGCACCGCAAAGAAGTGACACGTCGTGCCGATCATGACGAACACGTGCCACACGAAGTGGCCGTACCGTACGCGTTCCGCCGCATAGAACGCGATGCCGGCGGTGTAGGCGAGGCCGCCAGCGATGAGCCACAGCCAGCCCGCCACTGGCACGTGAAGCCACAGCGGTCGAATGGCGATCAGCGCAAGCCACCCCATTCCGATATACAGCGAGGTCGACAACCGAGGGTACCGAATGCCACCCACCGCCTTCAGCGTGACTCCGAAAATCGCCAGCCCCCACACGACACCGAACAGAGTCCAGCCCCAGAAGCCGCGTAGTACGCCAAGAGTGAACGGTGTGTACGTCCCCGCGATGAGCAGGAAGATCGCGCTGTGATCGAGAACCCGAAACACACGTTTCGCCCTGTTCCTCGGCAGGGCGTGATACAGAGTCGAGGCCAGGTACAGCACGATCACGGTTCCCGCGAACACGCTCGCACCGACCATCGCGACAGCACCACCGCGTCGAGCGGCGGTCAGCACGAGGAATGGAGTCGCCACAAGGGCTGCGAGCAGCCCGACCGCGTGGCTCACGCTGTTGGCGATCTCCTCTCCAAGAGAAGGTACGCGCGTAGCAGTTGAGACAACATTCCCCATCGCTTCACGTCAGCTTTTCGGACGCAGGATCACATAGGCGGGCAACCCGACGGCGTTGAAGCGCTGCATGACCGGCTTCGCCGGCGGCTCGTCGGGGTCTTCGGCCTGGAACTTGATCTTCACGTACTTGTCGAGTGCGACCTTTACTTCTTCGCTCTTCAGCGTCGTCTTGTCCATCGTCAGGCAGTTCTTGCACCACGTCGCCCACATGTCGATGAGCACCGGCTTCTGTTCGCGCGCGGCGACGTCGAGCCCTTCGCCGAGGTTGGCGTGCCAGCCGGTCTTCAACTGTTCTTCGACGCTCGACGTGACGGCGGACGCATCGACCCAGCGGTTCGACACGATCGAATACGCCTCATAGCCGTAGTAGGCGGCCGTGGCGAGGATGAACACGCCAAACGCCTGCTTGACGCGAACCATCCACAGGCCGGGCTTGGGCAGCTTGGCGAGGCCCGCGCCGGCAATCGGCCACGGCAGCGCCATGCCGATGCCGAGGCAGAACGGCAGCGCGAGCGCGATTGTCGTGCCGGTCGCGTACAGATTGCTCGCGAAGAGGACCACCTGAATGACGACCGGCGCCACGCACGCGCCGGCGAGCAGCGCCGCGACGGCGCCCATCGCAAACGCCATGATGAACGTGCCGCTCTGTTTCCCCGGTGCGAACCCGCTCGAGAATCGCGAGAAGTCGATGATGATGACGTCGAACATCGCGAGGGCCAGGACGACGAACAGAATGGCGATGCCGGCGTTGAACCATGCCGTCGAATTGATGGAGCCGAACGTGCCCGCGGTGAGGATGACCACGAGCCCGAGGATGCCGTAGACGAGCGCCATCGCGCCGCCGTAGGTGGCGCCGAGCAGGAAACCGCGCAATCGCGACGCCGGCGCGTTGCCGATGCCACTCTGCGTGCCGGCGCCGATGATGGCCAGGTTGATGGGGATCATCGGCAGCACGCACGGCGTGAGGTTGAGCGCCAGGCCGCCAAGGAACACGAGCAGGAGGATTGCGAGGGGCCCGCGGCCCTCGAACATCCCGCGCTCCTGAACGCCGTTCTCCGCGTTGCGAATGAACGTGAGGAAATCCTGCACGCCGAGATACCCGCCGGTGGAGCCGAGGACCGCGAAGTTCTCGAGTTTAGCCAGGTCGTTCGCGCTGTCGGAGACGTTCGTCGTTCGGCGTTCGCCGTTCGGCGTTCCTTCGCTCGCCGCTCCAGCGGCGTTGGGCTTTTCTCCACGCCCGAACGCAATGCGATCGAAGAGCTTGATCGCATCGGGGTTCGGCACGACGGCCGCCGCCCCGGGCACGACGTTCAGCGTCCATTGCACGTCCTGCGTGACCGGCGGATAGCACAGCTTCGCATCGCACGCTTGATAGCGGAGGTGTGCCGGTACGACGATCTGGCCCTGGGCGACGCCGGGCGCCAGCGTGAGGCGTGCGCCGATCAGGAATTCGTGCTCGAAGACTGTCAGCGGCTGGTCCAGGCCTTCCACTCGGAAATCGATCGCCGGCGGAAACACCACCTCGTCCCACGTAATGCCGGCGGGGACATCGATCGTCAGGACTGTGGGGATGAGCGTCGGGTCGCGCGGCTTGTTCGACTGAGTGTGAAGCCCTTCAGGGAGCGTCACCTGCAGCGCGGCACGGACGCTGCTCCCCGCACGGACGGCGGTGCTTTCAATCAGGGGAGAGACTTCCGCGCGTGGGCGGCGCAGCTGCGCATTCGCCATACTGGCCGTCGCCAGTACTCCCAGCAGGTACAGCGCTAACACGGAGAACACAGACACGAACTGTGGACACCGAAACGCTCTGGTACAAAGAAATCCGTGTTTTCCGTTTGTGTCCGTGTCCTCCGTGGTAGTGCCTTTGTTCCGTCACTTCACCTCTCGCAGCGCAATCATCCCCGGCGCCATCGGCAACGACGTCGGATCCACGGCGCCCTTCACCGGCGGCAGGTCCTGGAACAGGAAATCCCACTTCCACCGCTCCGACGGGTTCGACGCCTGCAGCCAGTGGTGCGCCGACACGGGACGGTTGAAGCTCAGCGCCGGTAACCCCGCGAAACCTGGGATGTCGGCAAACCGTGCGGCGATGGCGGCGCGGACCTGCGCGGCGGTCGAGTAGTCCATCTCCAGCACGAACGAGCGAGCGACATTCACCAGAATCTGCCAGTCCTCCATCGCGTCACCCGGTGGTGCGATCGCGCGCGCGGTCCCCTGGAGCCGTCCCTGCCCGTTGGTGTAAGACGCCTCTTTCTCCACGTAGGATGCGCCGGCGAGGACGAAATCCGCCGCGCGGGCCAGCGGCGTCAGCAGGACGCCCTGGACGATGAGGAGTTTCAGGGCGCCGGACGACCGCGCATCGATCACCCATTGGAGGTCGCCGATCGTGCCCTCGCATCCGGGGTCGAAGACGTAGAGAGCGGTCACCTGTCCGGCTTCCACCGCCTTACGAAGGGCTGAGATGTCGGCGTCGCGTGTCTCGTCGCCGACCTGTCCGGGGACGAGGCCCATCATCCGCGCGCCGTTCACGTTGGGCGCGTCAACCGGCGGAACCTTGAACTTCGCCGACTCCGGCTGCGCCTTCTCGCCGTATCGCCAGCTGACCGAAATCGCCTGCGGAGCGTCGGCGCCGCAAAGCTCCTCGGCGAGGCGGCGTAGCAGGAAGAGTTCCTCGTGCGACGCGTGCGCTGACACCAAGAACTGCACCGGCGAGAGTTGTGCCAGTTGTGGAAAGTGCAACGGGGTCTGATCCGGGATCAGATCTGGGATCAGACCCCGTTGCAGCGCTTGCAAACGATCGGCGAGCCTGGCGTGCAGATCGTGCCAGGACACGGGCTGCAGCAGCCCCGACTCGTTGCGCGCCAGCGGCTTCCGCAGGCGATCGTCGCCCTCGATCCAGTGGTACTCGAAGCGGCCGATGTCGCACATCCAGTAGCCGTTCACATCGGGATTGAACCGCGGCGTGAAACGGATGAGCCGCGAGCCTTTCGCCCATTCCGGCTTGGCCTTGATCCACGCGGTGATGTTGCAGCCCTTCTCGCACTGCGTGCAGATCGTGTCGGCGGCGTTCGGGTTGTCCCAGGGCCGCGACTTGAACCGGTAATCGCGCGTCGTGATCGCGCCGACCGGGCACACGTCCATCAGGTTGCCGGACAGCAGCGAGTGCACACCCTCTTCCTGGAACGTCGCGATCTCGCTGCCGTACCCGCGATCGATGATGTTGATTTGTGCGTCGCCGTCCACCTCACGCATGAAGCGGACGCAGCGCGTGCACAGAATGCAGCGCTGACGGTTCAGCATCAGCGTGGGACCGAAATCGACGTCGCCTCTCACGCCCTCGCCGTCGAAGACGCGCCGCGGGAATTCCATGCGGCTGTGATCCGGACCAAACGTGTAGGAGAAGTCCTGGAGCGGACATTCGCCGCCCTTGTCGCACACCGGACAGTCCAGCGGATGGTTGATGAGCAGGAACTCGAACACGCTCGCCCGAGCCTCGACCACGTCAGGGGTTCGCGTGGACACCACCATGCCCTCGGCGCAGATCGTGGAACACGATGTCTGAAGCTTCGGCATCTTCTCGATCTTCACGATGCAGACGCGGCACGACCCGTCGACGCCGATCCCGGGGTGGTAGCAGTAATAGGGAACCGAGATGCCGCTCTCGATCGCGGCCTGCAGAACGGTTTTGCCCTTCTCGACCGTGACCTGGCGGCCATCGATCGTCAGCGTGACGGTGTCCATGCTTCCAGCATACATCTGGTAATTGGGTAATCTGGTAATCGGGTAATTGAATTGAGGATTGACTGTCAATCCCGCAATCAATTACCCGATTACCCGATGAGCCAATTACCCGATTCCGCCGAGAGTTCAGTTCTTCACGACGGCGACCTCGGCCAGCGTCGCGTCGTTCTTGTTGAACTCGATACCGCGGAAGACCCCGCCGAGCGGAATGCGCTTCTCGACCACGCGGTCCGTCACCGGAATGACCACGTCCACCGGCTTCTTGTCGGCGTATTGGACAGTGACCGTGACCGGCACGTCGAAGATTTCGCCCACCTGTTCGACCGTCACCACGATGTCGGTGTCCTCGACGCGCGACGCGAGCTTCAGCTTCGGCAGCGTGGCGCCGTAGATCCACTTCTCGAAAAAGCGCTCGAGCGGCTGCCCCGATTCCGCCTCCATGGCGGCGCGCAGATCCTCGGTGCCGGCCTTTTTGAAGCGCGAGGTGCGATAGAACCGCCGGATGCCGCGGAAGAAATCGTCGTCGCCAACGAGGCGCCGCAGCATGTGGAGCACGGCAGCGCCCTTGTTGTACACCAGCGCGCGGAACACCTTGCTGTCACCGCGGATGTGGCCCAGGCGGTAGCCGAGATACACGGGGCCCTGCTTCGATTCCACCATCCCCCAACGGCGGAGCTGCTTCAGCACCGACTCGAACAGATCGTCGCCGCGCTGATGCTGCGCGTAGAGCGCCGCAAAATACTGCGCGAAGCCTTCGCTCAGCCACTGCTCGTGATAGTTGCGCCACCCGACCGCCTGTCCCCACCACTGATGCGCGATCTCGTGCGCGAGGAAGAAATCGGCGTAGCCCTGGAACGACGCCGGATCGTTGCGCCATGTCAGACTGGACAAGGGCAGCGGCTGGTTCAACGCCGCGAAGTAGCCGGGACTGTGTCCGCCTGGCAAATCGTTTTCGATCAGCGCGATGGTGAAGCTCGGATACGGCGAATCGCCGACGATCGATTCGTAGAAGGTGGCGATGTTCGCCGTCCGATCCGCGAGCTCGCGCCCGCGCGTCAGCTGCCTCGGGTTCGCCTCGATCGAGAGGTTGAGGCTTCGATACGCGAGCCCGCTCAACGCGACGCCGTCGACCGCCATCTCGGCGCGTGCCGGCCCGTAGCTCACGGTGGCCGTGTCCGCGCGCGTGAAGCGGCTCAGCACGAACGACAGGTATCGAACCGGCTGGGACGCGCTGAAGACGTACACCTTGCGATTCTGAGATGCATCCTTGCCGACCAGCAATCCCGGGAAACCGGGCTCGAGCTGCCCGCTCGCCACGCACTCGATCGACGAGGGCACCGTGATCTGAATGCGCGCGGTGGCGTAGTCGCTCACCGTCGCTTGCGGGTACCAGGCGCTGCGATTGCTGTAGAGGAAGCTCGCTTCCGGCGTGAGCATCACCGGCAGATCGTCCCCGCGCCCCTGCTCCACGGCAATCGTTTCGCGGTCCGGCGTCTGCGGCTCCAGGCGTCCCGCGTAGTGGACCGTCACCGTGAGCTCCGAGTCGCGGGCCAGCATCGTCGGCAGGTTCACGACCAGCGTGTTCTGGTTCTTCACACGGACGCCGAACAGCCGGCCGTACTCGGCGCTCACGATCGAGCGGACCACAAGAGTCTCGTTGAGCTTGAGCGTCAGCGTCCCGATCGCGTAGGCGCGAACTTTGAGGCGAAGCTTCGCGGCGCCTTCGATCCAGAACCGATCGGGGAAGGCCGCCACATCGATGTCGTAGTTGAGGACGTCGTACTCGACGAGATCGTCTTCGTTGTAGAACCGGCCCCGCGTCGCCAGCTTCTGCTTCGAGGCGTACAACGCAATGTTCTTGTGCCGCCTGCGGTCGAAGAAGCTGATGTCCTCGGCCTCGTTTCCGGCCTTGGCGTAGGTCAACGTGTCGAAGCGGCGGGTCCGGATTTCTGCGACGAAGTCGCCCGTGCCCGGCAGGAGGCTCCACGAGTCGCGACTGAGATCGCCGAGATCGATCTGAAACGAGAACTGGCCGTCCTCACGAAAGATCTCCTGCGCCCGTCGCAGGTCGCGGGAATCGGGGGCCGCCACCGTCAGCTGCGATTGATCGATCAGTGACGCGACGTCGCCCGGGTTGACGCGCAGATAGGCGGCCTCGAACTTCGTCTCGACCACTTCCGCGCCGCAGAAGATCTTGACCTGGCCTTTTTCCGTCTCGGGCGCCGGGTGGAAGTTGAGCAGCCCTTCGCCCATCAGCACGAGCGCCGTCGCCCCCTGATCGATCTCGGCCACCATCACCGTGCCCTCGACGAGGGTCAGGTCGATGTCTTCGGCCGAGATTTTCAGGTTGCGCGCGGTGAACCGCTTCGTCGGATTGACCGACAGCCGATACAAGTTCTCGACCGACGACAGTTCTTCCTCTTCGACGATGGCCCATTCGCGCGACGCGCCGGGGTCGGCGATGCGCTTGATGTCGAGCCGCCACGTCGCGGCGCGCGCGCGCTGGCCGAATTCGGCGAACACGTCCACGATCAGCCGGAACCCGTCGCCGGGCAGCGTGCCGGGCAACGCTTCCCGGTCGCGTTCGCGAACCACGCCGCGGGTCGCGCCGGGGACGAGCTCGCTGGCGGCGAAGGCGAGCGCGCGTTCCCGATTGGCACTGTCGGTGTGGAGCGCGAGATAGGCGGCCATGTCGCCCGCGCGAACCGTTTGCTCGATGGCCGTGATCAACGCGAGGATGGACGCATCCGGGCCTGCGTCCGGTGTGGCCAATCTGCGCTCCTGCGCGCGGGTGCGCTCGCCAGCAGCGCTCGCGCACATGAGCAACACCACGACCAGTCGGAGCCTTCTGGCACTCACTCTGAAATCAATCTGAACGTGTAGATCTGAAATCTGAACTCTGAACTCTGAAATGTCCAGTTCTTATTAGACACCGGCAGGCGCCGGTGCGGCACTGCGTCTGAGCAGAAGAATCGTCAGATCGTCGGCGAACCGTGTGTCGGCCGTGTGAATCTCGACGGCGCGCACGACGGCCGCGCCGACGGCGGCCAGACTCCCGTTGAGGTTGACCTTCAGCGTGGATTCGAGGCCGCTCTCATCGAACGGTTGCCCACTGGGATTCTCCGCCTCGGTGATTCCATCGCTGTAAACGGCCACCAATTCATCTGGTTGGATCAGAACGTGTCCGGTTTGGTACGTCGAGTGCTCGAACATGCCGAGGGCGATGCCGCCTTCGGTCAGCTTCTCGGCCTTTCGATTCGGCCCCAGGAGCAGCGGTTGCGTGTGTCCTGCGTTGACGTACGTCATCTCGCCGGTGAGCGGTTGATAGAAGGCGAGGAACAGCGTGATGAACCGTGTGCCCGGCGCCTGACGGCAGACCTGCACGTTCAGGCGCGTCGCGAGATCCGCCGGTTCCAGCTGTTCGTCGACGAGCGTGCGCAGCATGGCGAGCAGGAGCGCCATGAGGAGCGCGGCCGGACTGCCTTTGCCCGCCACATCGCCGAGCGCGATGATCAGCCGGCCGTCCTCGAGCGGCAGGATGTCGTAGAAATCGCCGCCGACGGTGTTGGCGGGACGGCTCGAGCCGAACGTTTCGACGCCGGGCGCGCTGTAGCTCGGCGGCGGCAGCATCGCCTGCTGGATCTGCCGCGCGATCTCGAGGTCGTTCTTGAGCGAAAGCCGATCCGCGACTTCGAGCAGCACGAGCAGGTTCATCAGCACGAACGCCACGAGCAGCACCAGCGTGCCACGCTGGGGGCCGACGCGTTGCAGCAGGTTGAGCGTGCCGATCACGGCCAGCACCAGCGAGGCGCCATAGACCACGCGGCGCGCCGGCGACAGCTTCATGCTGACCGCCATGAACAGCACGCGCGTCTGCGCGAACAGCCGTCTGTGCCACTTCATCGCCTTGAACGCGTCGGTCTGGACGCCGCGCGTGAAGAACTGGTAGGCCTCGCGCGTGTCGCGCGTGAACAGGCGCTGGAGATCCTCGGCCGTCAGATCTTTCGTGTAGGTATCGAAGAAGTCGGCGATCCGCCCGCCTCCAGCCCGGATGCCGCTCCGGATTCGCGTCATCGAAGGCCCAGCTCGCGGCCGACTTTCGCGAACACGTCGAGCGCGAACTGCAGTTCGTCGCGGGTGTGCGTGGCGGTGACGATGGTCCGGACTCGGGCCTTGTCGCGCGCGACGGTGGGGAAGGCGATGCCCTGAGCGAATACGCCCTCCTCGAACAGGCGATCCGACAGGTTCATCGCCAGCGCGCCGTCGCCGGCAATCACCGGCGTGATCGGGCTCTCGCTCAAACCGGTGTTGAACCCCAGCGCCTGGAGTCCCGCCTTGAAGAAGCGCGTGTTCTCCCACAGGCGATCGATGATCCGGGGTTCTTCTTCAAGGATGTCGATCGCCGCCAGACAGGCGGCCGCGACGGCGGGTGGGTGTGACGTCGAGAACAGGAACGGCCGCGCACGATGGTACAGGAAATCGATGAGCGCGCGGCTGCCGGCGACGTAGCCGCCGAGCGCGCCGATGGCTTTGGACAGCGTGCCCACCTGAATGTCGACGCGGCCGTGCATGCCGAAGTGATCGATCGTGCCGCGGCCGTTCCGGCCGAACACGCCGCTCGCATGCGCGTCGTCCACCATCATGATGCAGTCGAACTCTTCCGCGAGCGCGCACAGCCCCGGCAGCGCGCCGAGATCGCCGTCCATGCTGAACACGCCATCGGTAATGAGGAGCTTGCGCTGCGTCGCGGGCAGTTCTTGAAGCACGCGCCGCGCCGCATCAACGTCCTTGTGCGGGAAAACCTTGATCGCCGCCCGGCTGAGCCGGCAGCCGTCGATGATGCTCGCGTGGTTCAGTTCGTCGGAGACGACGACATCGTCCTTGGATAAGACGGCCGCGACCGTGCCGGCGTTCGCGGCGAAGCCGGACTGAAACACCACGACCGCTTCGGTGTTCTTGAAGGTGGCGAGCCGCCGCTCCAGCTCCATGTGAATGGCCATGGTGCCGGCAATCGTGCGTACCGAGCCCGAACCTGCGCCGAGCTTGTCGAGCGCGTCGCGCGCCGCTGCGCGCAGCCGGGGATGAGTCGTCAACCCCAGATAGTTGTTCGACGACAGGTTCACGACCTGACGGTGGTCGATGGTCGCGGTCGCCTTCTGCTCGCCCTCGAGGATGCGCAGACGACGGAAGAGGCCCTGCGACTTGATCGAGTCGAGCTCCGCGGTCAGAAAACTCAAAGGGTCTGGGCGCATAGAGTGATTGCCCCAGTATATGAGGTCCTTTTGGACGGGACGCGGCTTGTCGAATCAGTGAATGAGCAGCAGAGCCGCCCAGGGCACGATCGCGACCACGAAGTAGATCGCGGTCAGCAGGGCGACCACGTTGTGGACGCGGCGCAGGTGCAGCAGCATGCCGAAGCCGATCGCCACCAGCTTGGCGCCGAACAGGCCCATCGTCGGGCCCCCGGCCGTCATCGCCGACGCGACAATCGGGTTGGCTTCGATGCCGGGTCCCCAGATGCCGACGCCAAGATAGGTGAACACACCATCGAGGCACTGCATCACGAGGAACGCCACGACCACGGCGTCGCCGTACTGACTCCGCGGCTCGTCCCAACTCTTGTAAAGCACCCGGATCCGCATGCGCTGCAGTCCTCGCAATCTTGACGCCATTTCGCGCGGCGTTCAATGGGTGTATCAACCCAGGCGTGTCAGCGGATTCGAAAGATACGGTCCGATCCGAAAACTGCAAGTTCCTGCGCCCCGTGCGACCGCAGCCACTGGCTGACCCGCGGCCCGCGATCTTCGGCGTAGAAGGCCTCGTGCACGATCGCGTACGAGGCCTGGCTCGCCACGAGTGCCTGCCACGCCGGATCGGGCCGGGTCAGCGCGTCCTGGAGGGTCTGGTCGAGTCGCTCGTAGGCTGCGGGTCCGCCACCGCTGTAGCCGTTGACCAGCGGCCGCCAGTGTGTTGTCGAGTAGAACATATACCGGACATCGAACGCCGGCTCACCGAGCGGCAACTCCACGATGGCCGCGGATGCCGGAAGCGTCGACACGAATCCGTAGACGGGCGGCACGTCCGCAACCGAGCCCGGCAGCGGCGCGAGCCCGGGCCGCTGGTAGTCGACCGCATTCTGGTTGATGGGAATCGGGACGGCGATTCCTTCGAACAGGATGAGAACGGTCGCGGCGATCGCGGCCAGCAGTCCGGTGCCGCCGCGTTCGAGTCGCGCGAGACCAAGGGCACCGAGCACGGCCAGCGCGAACGCCAGGATCATCGCGAAGCGCGCGGGCGCGCGGATGCCGTCGAACCCGGGCACCCACGTGTAGAAAAGCGTATAGAGATTCGCCGGCGCGATCGTCCGTCCTTTCGCCGCGATCGACGGTCCCCACGACATCACGATCGCGAAGATCGCGACCAGGGTGAAGAGCCCCGCCGGTGATGCGAGCCATCCGCGCACGGCGCGTCGGCTTGGCGGCGAGACGGCCAGCACGATCGCCCACAACCCGGCGACGACGAGAAGCGCTCGTGGGAAGCTGGCGACCTTCAAGAAGGGAACGCGGATCGACCATCCGAACAAGAGGGCGATGAGCAATGCCAGCGACGCCATCAGGATCGCCAGAGGTAGGGCGGCCCCAGGGCCGCTGTCGCGGGGGCTCCGCGCGACACCAGCGCCGACGATGGCCAGCGCGACGATCGTCAGCCCGGGGAACAGCGCGCCCTCCGCTTTCGGCCACGCCTGCGCGAGCGATCCCCAGAGCCGCAGGTTCGGATCGGCGGTCAGGTAGGCGTAGACGTCCGCCGAGAATCGTGTGGTCTCCTCGAGCGAGCGCGGGTCGAATCCGAGGCGCCGCAGTTCGAAGTAAGGCAGCATGACCGCGAACGTGACGCCAAGGACCACCGCGCAGGCCGCGGCGACGGCGACGACAACCCGCGACTGTTTCCACAGCGACCGCGTGGTCATCTCCCACGTGAGATACGCGAGCACGATGGGACTGAAGAAAAGCAGGTAGTACCCGCACGAGAGATTCTGAAGAATCCACGCCGCCGCGCCCCAGGCCAGAAACCGTACGTGGGGTCCGCGTTCAGGCGGACCTACGGGTGTTGGCTGTGGTCCGGCTGTTGTAGGTCCGGCTGAAGCCGGACCCCACGTACGAGTTGACTCAAAAAACCGTCGGAAGCCGTACAGCGCGAACGGCATCCATTGCGAGGAGAGCACCTGCAGATGCGGCATCGACGTCACCCGATAGGGCGCGAACGCGTACGCCACGCCGGCGACCAACGCGGCCGTGCGGCTGCCGGTGATCTCCCGCGCGAACAGGAACATGCCCAGTCCCGACAGCGCGAACGTCGACAGGAAGAGGACGTTGTAGCTGAGGATTGGATTTCCGGCGACGAGCTGAATCGGCAGGATCGTGAGCGCCTGCGGCAGCAGGTGCTCGGAGTAGGCGAGCGCGAGCGGGTGCGGAAAGAAGATGTTCGCGTTCCACCAGCCGCGGCCGAGGTGCGACGCGTCCCACGCGAGAATCCACGCGTTGAGCAGCGGATCGCCGAAGTCCCCGGCAATATCGCGCGTGAGGCCACGAGCCAGCGGCCATGTGAAGACGATCGTCAGAACGGCGTAGAACGCAAAGGCCGCGAAGCCCGCAGAGAACCTGTTGGCTTGGCGGTCTCTGCGGTCTTTGCGTTCCTCGACAGTCGTCACGCGAGCGTAGTGGCTACCTGACGCGCTGGATGCGGACTTCGTTGCTGGTAGCAAGGTCTTCGACGATCACCGAGAGGATCGCCGCGGTCGGAATCGCGAGGATCGCGCCGACGACGCCCCACAGCGCGCCGCCGATCAACAGCGCGACCATGACCGCGACTGGACTCACACCGACCCGGCGTTCCATCACTTTCGGCACGAGCACGTTCGCCTCGAGCTGGTGCAGCATGAAGAAGAACGCCCCGACCCCCAGCGCCAGTTTCGCCGACACGGTAGAGGCGACGGCGACGGCCGTGATGCCGCCGATGATCGGGCCGACGATGGGAATCGTCTCGCCGAGCGCCGCGACAAGCGCGACGACGTAGAAGTAGGGCACGCCCATTGCGCCGCAGCCGACGGCGGTAAAAAGACCCATGACTGCCGCGAGCAGGAACTGCGCGCGCAGCCAGGCGCTCACCTTCAGCACGGCGTCCCGCGCGGCAGTCGCGACGTCGGCGCGGCGGCCGGCCGGGACGAACCGCACGACGTAATCGAACATCACGTTGGCTTCGATGAGCAGGTAGAAGCTCAGAATCAGCACGGTGATGACGCCGAACACGCCGCCGATGACGCTCGACAGCGCCACGAACAGCGTCTCGACGGCGTTGCCGCTCGCGCCGCTCGGTGCGTTCTGCACCGCTTCGGCCAGCGTGATCGTCCGCGTCATCAGCTTGCGGCGGACCAGAAAGATCTGCAGCCGGTTGAACTCCGCCGGCAGCTTGTCCCACAGCGCGTCGGCCTGTGCGACGAGGGGCGGTATCACCATGAGCCCGACGAGCACGAAGACACCCACGATCGCGATGTAGATGGCGAGAATCGCGAGCCAGCGCGGGACGCGCCGCCGGCGGCTGGCGGCATTCGGGTGCTCGATCTCACGAACGAGCGGCGAGAACCCCATGGCGATCAGGGCACTGATGTAAATCAGCAGGATCGCCTCGCGTGCGGCCCAGAGCGCGAACAGCGCGATCAGGACCGCCGCGACCGTCAGAACGGTCTGTAGCATCCGCCGCGTGAAGTCGCGTTCGGACAGCACCAGGTCACTCTACCGCGGAGGACGCGGTCCAACTAGGAAAGATAGCGAGCCGTGAATCCAGCCATCAAGTCGTAGATCTCCCGCAGCTCATCAAGCGGCGCGAGGAAGACGATTCGCAGGAACCCCTGGTCGGCCGGCAGCCCGAATCCCGAGCCGTACACGCACAGCACGCCTGTCGCGTGCAGCAGGGCCTTCACGTAGTCCTCGTCCGTCCGCCCCGGAGGAAGCGCGACGCGAGGCATCGCGTAGAAGGCGGCGGTCGGCTCCACACATGTCACGCCGGGCATGGCGCGCAGCCTCGCGATCGTGAGGTCGGACCGCGCTTTGAGATCACGACGGAACCCGACTTGATGCGACCGATCCCCGGTGAGCGCATCAGCGATCGCGTATTGCATCGGAACGGTGCTGCAGAGACGGCCGTCCGCCAGTTTTCTTACCGCGGCGAGCACGTCGTCCAGGCGAGGCGAGCGGCCGATGGCCATCCAGCCCGTCCGCCAGCCGGGGGCCAGATACGCTTTTGAAAGACTCGAGAAAGAAATGATCGCTGCGTCGGGGTCGAGCAGGCCGAGCGGCGCGACCGGGCCGTCGAAGCCAAGGTCGCCGTACACCTCGTCGGCCAGGATCACGAGACCGTGGTCCTCTGCAAAGGCAAGCAGCGCACGCCGTGTGTCGGTGGGATACACCGCGCCCGTGGGGTTGTTGGGGTCGATGACGACGAGCGCGCGCGTGTCCGGTGTGACGAGCGTTTTGAGGTGGTCGATGTCGGGGAGCCAGTGGTGGTTGGGGTCCAGCCGGTAGTACTTGGCCCGAGCGCTCAATTTGGCGAGCACGGCCGTGTACAGCGGATACGTTGGCATCGGCACCAGCACTTCACCGCCATCGTCCACGATGGCGCTCAGCGCGAGCTCGATGCCTTCCGATGTGCCGGCGGTGATGCAGACGCGATCGGGCGTGACCGGAAACCCGTTCGAGGTGTATTCGGCCGCCACCGCTTCGCGCGCCGCAGGAATCCCAATCGAGGGCCCGTAGTTGTTGTGGCTGTCGCGCATCGCGCGCTCGACGGCGGTGATGAGATGGGGTGGCGTCTGGAAGCCGAACGCCACCGGATCGCCGATATTCAGATACCGCACGCGGGTGCCGGCGGCCTCCACCTTTTGCGCCTCGGCGACGATATTGCGAATAGCGTAGGTGAAGCGATGAACGCGCGCGGCAGTCGGGATCGCCGGAAGGGTCTTCGTGGTTGCCACGTTCGCGATCTTACTGCACGGTCGCGTAATTCCTACTCGATTTGGGGCCCCTTTGCAGGGCGCCACCAACCCTAGAATGGAGTCAAGATGCGCGGGTACAGGTACTTACAAAAGCTGGCAAACACCTTGGAATATGCGCGGCTGATGACCCGCGGCACGCTCCTCGTTGAAACCGCCGTTCTGGCCTTTACCTTGGGGTCGAACGGCGGGGCCGCCGCCTGGGGTCAGACCCCGGCACCGCAGGCTCCGACGTTCAAGGGGGGCATCGATCTCGTGCGCGTCGCGGCGGTTGTCAGGGATCGCAAGGGGCGGTTCGTGCAGGACCTGACGGCGCGGGACTTCGAGGTGCTCGAGGCTGGTCAGGTGCGCGCGATCGCGGACTTCCGCAGCGACGTGACCGGCGTGAGCGTGGCGCTGCTCTTCGACGTCAGCGGCAGCATGGAAGGGCAGATGCCGAACGCCCGCGAGGCGGCGCAGCATGTGCTCAGCTGGCTGGACACGCGCGACGAAGCGGCCGTGTTCACGTTCGACACGCGGCTCGATCAGCGGACCGCGTTCACCGCCGGGCTGCGAACGCTGCCGGACGGCATGTCCGGGGTCGTACCGTTCGGCGCGACGTCGCTCCACGACGCGATCGCGCTGACGGCCAAGCGGGTGGGGGAGCGTGAGGGACGCCGGCGCGCGGTCGTCGTTCTGACCGACGGCGCCGATACCGCGAGCCGGCTGAACCCGTCCGAGGTCGCGACAACGGCCAGCGAAATCGACGTGCCGGTGTACATCCTGGGCATCGTGCCGGCGATCGACAACCCGTCTGAAGAGATTGCGGTGACGACGGTGGAGCGCTCGGCGCTGGCAGGCCCGCTGCCCGAACTCGCAGCAGCAACCGGAGGACATACGTTCGTAGTGAGCGCGCCGGGAAAGCGCAGCATCGCGGCGCGGCAAATCATCGACGAGTTGCGCCATCAGTACCTCATCGCATTCGAATCGAGCGGCACACCGGGCTGGCATCCGCTCGTGGTCCGTGCCAAGAAAAAGGACCTCGTTGTTCGTGCTCGGAATGGGTATATCGCGGGGCAATCACGCCCGTCGGTCTAGGAGGAGCGAGACATGTTGCGGAAACTCTTCTTCGTTGTTCCGGTCACGGTGCTGGCCATCGGTGGTTCGTCGGCCTGCGCCACCAAAAAGTTCGTGCGCACCCAGGTCGGCGAAGTGAATGAGAAGGTCGACTCGCAGGGTCGCTCCATCGAGGAGACGCAGGAGCGCGTGCGCCGCAACGAGGGGCGCATCTCCGAGGTCGATCAGCGAGCGGGGGCTGCGGCGCAGTCCGCGCAGCAGGCGAACGACGCGGCCAGCGCGGCCAACACTGCGGCGGGGGCGGCGGCCAGCGCGGCCAGAGAGGTCGACGGCAAAGTCGACACGATGGACAAGGCCAACCGGCGCCTCGTCTACGAGGTCGTGCTGAGCGAGGATCAGGGCAACTTCAAGTTCGGCAAGACGGCGCTGCCTGACGAAGCGAAACAGCGGATCGACCAGATGGTTGCGCAGCTCAAGCAGGATCCGAAGAACATCTTCCTCGAGATCGAAGGCCACACCGACAGCATCGGTGACAAGGTCACCAACGAGCGCATCGGGTTGCAGCGCGCGGAGGCCGTGAAGCGGTATCTCTACGAGCAGTACCAGATTCCGCTGCACAAGATGAACGTGATCAGCTACGGCAAGGACAAGCCGGTTGCCCCGAACAAGACCAGGGCCGGCCGCGCCCAGAACCGTCGCGTCGTTCTCAAGGTGCTCGCGTAGTCTCGTCCCATCCCGTGCTCGGTGCACGGTGCTCCGTGCGCGGTGCTTAGTGCACCGTGCCGGGTGCACTGTGCACCGGGTACTTCGCATCTCGCTCGGTCTCCCCCAGCACCCCGCACCGAGCAGCACTGAGCACCGAGCACCCAGCACCGTGCACTGAGCACCGCGCACTGAGCACCGTGCACCGTGCACGACGGGTTTTTGATACCCTGTGCACCATGATTCGCACCGAGCTCTCCTTGCACCTGCCGAATACGCCGGGCGCGCTTGCCGGCGTCTCTCAGTTGTTGTCCGACGAACGCGTGAACATCCTGGCGATGACGCTCGAGTCCGGCGGTCAGCTTCGCCTCGTCGTCGACAACCACGTGCACGCCGCCGGCGTGCTGCGCGAGCACCATCACAAGGTGACCGAACGGGACGTCATCCTCACGACCGTGCCGAACGCGCCCGGAGCCCTCGCGCCGACGCTGCGGCTGGTCGCCGACGCGAGCATCAACGTCGAATACGCTTACAGCGGCGCGGCCGAGGGCAGCGCGATGGCGTCGGTCGTGCTCGGAGTGGACGATGCGCAGCGAGCGTCCGCCGCAGCTGGCATTTGAAAGGGCACCACCACAGAGGTCACGGTGACGAACAGAGAACACAGAACACTTTTGTACGAAGTCTGTGTTCTCCGTTTGTGTCTGTGTCCACCGTGGTAGTGCCTGTGGGCTGGTGATGCGCCTCTACGTGGAGCCGATGGACGTCGTCGTCGTGGAGGTCGATCGCGACGGGAGGGTCAAGCTCGAAAACGACGAGTGGATCGCGCCGACGCTGCAGGAAAAGCGCGCGATCCTGTACGCCGCGCGGCAGGAGCTCGCCGCCCTCACCGAGCTCGTGGACGCGTTGGAGTGATGGAACGCAAAGACCGCGAAGACCGCAGAGCATATCCTCTCTTAGCGCTCTTTGCGGCCTTTGCGTTCTTGAGTCACGCCGCCGTCGACGGCGGCTGCTTCAGCAGGTCCTCAATCGCGGCCGCGAACGTGTCGACCTCTTCGAGCGTCGTGTAGACGTTCGGCGTGACGCGCAGCCCCTGATAGTCGTCGCGCTTGATGGCCGCGGTGATGATGCGGTACTTCGACCACAGGAAATCGTACGCCTTCGGCGACATCGACGCCCTCGAGGCTGACGTTGGAGAGGCCCCACGCCTGATTCGGCATCGCGGCTGTTGAGGATCTTCACGCCGCGGCAGCTTTTCGACCTCGCGTGGCCCAGCGATCGTTCAGGTAGCGCAGCCGCGCCGCCTTGCGCTCGACGCCGATCGCCTGGTGGAACGCGAGCGCTTCGGCGATGGCGTTGTGGTTCGCCGCCGGATGCGTGCCGATCTCCTCGAACTTGCGGATGTTGTTCGACTTGCTCGCCGCGGCCGGCGTCAGCGGCCAGATCTTCTCGATGTTCTCGCGCCGCACGTAGAGGAAGCCGGTGCCGACCGGCGCGAGCAGCCACTTGTGCAGCGAGCAGCCGTAGTAGTCGCACTCGAGATCGCGAGAGCTTGAACGGGAAGTGCGCGAAGGCGTGCGCGCCGTCGACGATCGTCTGGATGCCGCGGCCGCGCGCCATCCGCGCGATGTCGCGCACCGGGAACAGCTGACCGGTGAGGTTCGTGATGTGGCAGATGTGGATGACCTTCGTCTTCGGCGTGATCGCGCTGCGTGATGCGGTCGGTCAGCTCGGAGATGTTGGTCGTCGGCACCGGGAACGAGATCTTCGTGACCTCGATCTTGTCGCGGCGCACGCGCTGATCCCAGGTGTCGAGCATCCGCCCGTAGTCCTGGTTCGTCGTCACCACGTCGTCGCCGGCCTGGAGATCGATGCCGAGCTGCGCGATCTGCAGCCCCTCGCTGGCGTTGCGCGTGATGGCGAGCTCCTCCAGGTCGCAGCCGACCTCGACCGCGAGCTTGCGCCGCACCGTCTCGACGTTCGGCTCGAGCAGTGTTCCACATGTAGTGAATCGGCGCCTGGTTGGACGATGTCGAGATAGCGCTTCAGCGCCTCGTGCACGACGCGCGGGCTGGGGCAGGTGTAGCCGTTGTTCAGGTTGATGATGGTGCGGTCGAGCGTGAAGGCCTGCTGGATGTCGCGCCAGTAGCCCTCGTCGGCCGCGACCTCGGCCGGCGGCCGATCGGCGACGCGCGGCGCCGGCCGAGACGATCGCGCTCGAGCCAGTCGGTCTTGAAGCGCCACCGCGCCCAGCGCGCCCGCCGGAACAATCTGTCGCAAGAAAGTCACGTCGTGCGCTGCATGATCGTCCTCCAGCTGGGGTATTCTGCCGTGGCCCTAGCCCCGAGTCCGCCGAGTCCCTAGCTCCGAGCCCCGAGCCCCGGTATTATTCACCCCATGACAGTCAGCCGCAGAGATTTCTTGAAAAGCGCCGGCGTCGAGCAGTCTCGCGACCGCCGTGACGCCGGCGCGAGCCGAAGCCGAGGCGCAAACCGGGCCGCGCGTCGTCGGACCCGGCGACGTGCCGGTGACCGCTGACGGTCAACGGCAAGCGCGTCGATCTGCGGATCGAGCCGCGCGTGACGCTGCTCGACGCGCTGCGCAACCGCGCCGATCTCACCGGCAACAAGCGCGTCTGCGATCGCGGCACCTGCGGCGCCTGCACGATGATCGTCGACGGCCGCACGGTCTACTCGTGCTCGACGCTCGCGATCGAAGTGCAGGGCAAGCAGATTCGCACCGTCGACGGCCTCGCGACCGGCAACGGCACGCTGCACCCGGTGCAGCAGGCGTTCTGCGACACCGACGCGCTGATGTGCGGCTTCTGCACGCCGGGCTTCGTCGATGGCGACGGTCGCGCTCCTCGAGAAGCATCCGCAACCCGACGCCGCGAGCAGATGCGCCAAGGGCCTCGACGGCAACATCTGCCGCTGCGGCACGTTCGTCCGCGATCATGGAAGCGGCGCTGAAAGCGAAGGGAAGGGGGTGGCTCGTGGCTGATCCAAGATATGCGTGGCCCGACGAAGCCGGCGCTCCTCGGCACGCTCGGTCAAGCGGCTCGACGGTCCCGGACAAGGTCACCGGCCGCGCGCGGTACACCTACGACATCAACCGCCCCGGCATGATCTACGGCAAGATGGTCCGCTCGCCGCATCCGCACGCGCGCATCGTGTCGATCGATCTGTCCGCGGCGGAGAAGGCGCCCGGCGTCAAGGCGGTGCTCGCCTACGAAGGAGCCGGGCGCGCAGGTGATGTATCAGGGCGATCCGGTCGCGGCGGTCGCCGCCGACACCGAGGAGCGCGCGCTCGACGCGGCGCGGCTGGTCACGGTCCAGTACGAGGCGCTGCCGCACTCTCGCCGAACGTCGAGCAGGCGATGGCGCCGGACGCGCCGGCGGTGTTTCCCGAGCGGCAACACGCGCGCAGGGCGACGACGGAGGAGACCGGCGATCTCGACGCCGGCTTCGCCAAGGCGGCGCACATCGTCGAGGCGACCTACTCGACGCACGTGATCACGCACGTCTGCCTCGAGACGCACGGCATCGTGTGCGAGTGGGACGGCGACAAGCTGACCGCGTGGGTCTCGACGCAGGGCGTGCATCAGAGCGCGCAGGGGTTCGCGCAGGCGCTGCAGCATTCCGCAGGCGAACGTCCGCGTGATCACGCAGTACATGGGCGGCGGCTTCGGCAGCAAGTTCGCGCCCGACGCGCAGGGCATCATCTGCGCGAAGCTGGCGCAGCAGGCGAAGGCGCCGGTCAAGCTGATGCTCGATCGCAAGGAAGAGCATCTCGACACCGGCAACCGTCCGTCGGCGACCGCGCACATCCAGGCCGGCGTCGACCGCCGACGGCATGCTGACCGCGTTCGACGGCCGAGAGCTGGGGCACCGGCGGCGCCGGCGCGCCGGGTCGGGCTTCCCGCTGCCGTACATCTACGACTTCCCGAACCGCAAGCGGCACGCACACGGACGTCTACATCAACGCCGGTCAGCAGCGCGCGATGCGCGCGCCGGGACATCCGCAGGGCTGCTTCCTCACCGAGATCCTGATGGACGAGCTCGCGGATCGCGTGAAGATGGATCCGGTCGCGTTCCGCATCAAGAACCTGCCGCCGGCCGCGCCCGAACGCGATGTGGGCGCGAGTACTTCGCGCGCGGCGCGAAGGCGTTCGGCTGGGACAAGCGTCACGCGACCGGCGATCCGGCGCCCGGGCCGATCAAGACCGGCATGGGCGTGTCGGCGCACCGCTGGGGCGGCGGCGGCCGCGGCATCGCAGGCGCACGTGCGACATCACGTCCGACGGCAGCGTCGTCGATGAAGTGCGGCACGCAGGACATCGGCACCGGCACGCGCACGATCGTCGCGATGGTCGCGGCCGAAACGCTCGGCCTGCCGGTCAGCGCGGTGAAGCCGGAGATCGGCGACACGATGCTATCCGTTCAGCGGCGGATCGGGCGGCAGCACGACGGCCGCGTCGGCGATGCCGGCGATTCGCGTGACGTCGGTGAAGGCGCTCGACGCGCTGTTCGCGAAGGTCGCGCCGACGCTCGGCGTCGCCGCCGGACGATCTCGTCGCCGAAGGCGGCCGCATCTTCGTCAAGGACAACCCGTCGAAGGGACTCGCGTGGAAGGACGCGTGCAAGCTGATCGGCACCGAGCCGATCTCGGTCGACGGCCAGTGGGAAGACGGGCTCTCGGCGATCCGGCACGAGCGGCGTGCAGTTCGCCGAGGCGAGCGTCGACATCGAAACCGGCATCGTCAAGGTGACGCGCATCCTCGCGATTCAGGACTGCGGCCTGATCGTCGACAAGCTGACGGCCGAGAGCCAGGTGTACGGCGGCATCATCGCGCGCGATCAACTTCGCGCTGTTCGAGGATCGCATTCTCGATCGCGTCACCGGCCAGATGGTGAACCCGAACATGGAGTGTACCTGCTGGCCGGCATGTCCGACGTGCCGAAGATCGACATCATGCTGAACAACATGCCGGAGCGCGGCGTGATCGGCATCGGCGAGCCGCCGACCGTGTCGACCGCGTCGGCGATCGCCAACGCGGTGCGCAACGCCACCGGCGCGACGATTCGCAGCCTGCCGCTGCACCCGCACAAGGTGCTCGCGGCGATCGAGCAGGAGAAGAGCAGGAGGGACGCTGTGAAGGCCTTCGCCTACGTCAATCCGGCCAACGAGAAAGACGCGGTCGCCGCGCTGAAGGTCGAGGCGGCGTCGCCCTGCCGCTCGCCGGCGGCCAGGACCTGCTCGCGCGGATGAAGGACTACATCGACTCGCCGGATCGCCTCGTCAACATCAAAGGGCTCGACGCGACGATCACGGCGACGCCGGACGGCGGCCTGAAGATCGGCTCGGCGGTGAAGATCGTCGACCTGGCCGAGCACGCGCAGGTCGCCAGGCTCTATCCGGCGGTCATCGCGGCGGCGGTCGAGGTCGGCACGCCGCAGATCCGCAATCAGGGCACCGTCGGCGGCAACATCAACCAGCGGCCGCGCTGCTGGTACTTCCGCAACGAGGAGTTCGTCTGCTACAAGAAGGGCGGCTCCCGCTGCTTCGCCGTCGACCGGCGAGAACCAGTACCACGCCATCTTCGGCAACGACGGTCCGAGCCACATCGTGCATCCGTCGAGCCTGGCGGTGCCGTTCGTCGCCTACGGCGCGAAGTTCCGCGTCGCTCGGCCCGAACGGCGAGCGCGAGATCGCCGCGGCCGACTACTTCACGCTGCCGACGCTGCAGAACGTGCTGAAGGAAAACGTGCTGCGGACGATGAGCATCCTGACGCACGTGATCCTGCCGGCGCCGGGCAACGTGAAGAGCGGGCACTACGAGGTGCGCTACAAGGAGTCGCACGACTGGCCGCTCGCGTTCACGACCGTCGTGCTGACGATGAACGGGCAACACGATCGCAGTCGGCGCGCGTCGTGCTCGGCGCCGTGGCGCCGATTCCGTGGCGGTCGAAGGCGGCGGAAGCGGCGCTCGCCGGCAAGCCGCTCAACGAGCAGACGGCGGCCGCGGCGGGCGAAGCCGCGGTCAGCGAAGCGAAGCCGATGAGCGGGAACGGCTACAAGGTGCAGATCGCGAAGACCGCGGTCAAGCGCGCGATCATGCACGCCGCGGGATTCAAGACGGCGTAGAATCTGGTCATCGGGTAATCGCGTAATCGGGTAATCGATTGGTCAATGGCGCTATGCGCGTAATCAGCATCGATTACCCGATTACCCGATTACTCGATTACCCGATGCGAGGATCAGCGTATGGATCACCTGACGTCGCCAAAGCTCACGCCCGGCGTGCACTGCCTGAACATCCGCCACAAGGGGATGTTCGTGACGTCCGGTCCCGATCCCGACGAGTTCACGTTCTACGACCAGTACGACTCGACGGCGTACTGGTGCGCCGAGACGCAGCGTGGCTTCGGCCCCGACGGCCATCCGGTGCGCCCCGATTGCTGCTCAGGCGAGCGCGACTGCTGCAAACATTGATGGCTGACTCTTCGACGCTCGTCCTGAGCTTGTCGAAGGACGAGCTCAGGGCAGGCACGCTAGTCGGCCCCTACCCGTAGGCGGACCTATGAGTCCGCCCCCGCCATCTCGAACAACACCGTCCCCAGCGCCGCGTAGTCGAGATCGCCGCCGCCTGACGCGACGAGCGCGTTCACCAGCTGCGTGACGACGGCGGTGGCCGGCATCGCGACGCCGTTCGCGGCCGCCGCTTCGTTCGCGAGCCGCAGATCCTTCTGATAGAGCTGCGCGCGGAAGCCCGGCTTGTAGTTGCCGTTCAGCATCCGCTCGCCGTGCACTTCGAGCACGCGGCTCGCGGCGAAGCCGCCGAGCAGCGCCTGGCGCACGCGCGCCGGCGTCGACGCCGGCCTTCTTCGCGAGCGCGAACGCCTCGCTGACGCCGGCGAGCGCGCCGCCGATCGCGATCTGGTTGCAGACCTTGCAGACCTGCCCGGCGCCGGATCGGTCCGATGTGCACGATGCGTTCGGGGTTGCCCATCGCCTCGAGGATCGGCTTCACGCGCGCGAACGCCGCCTCGTCGCCGCCGACCATGATCGAGAGCGACGCGTTGATCGCGCCGATCTCGCCGCCGCTGACCGGCGCGTCGAGCATCGAGCCGCCCTTCTCGGCGACCAGCGCCGCGAGCCGCTCGGTCGCCGACCGGCGAGATGCTGCTCATGTCGATGACGACGGCGCCGGTCTGGAGCGCGGCGAGGACGCCGTCCGGCGCCGGTCAGCACGCGCTCGACGTCGGGCGTGTCGGGCAGCATCGTGATGACGACGGTCGCCGCCGCGCGACCTCGGCCGGCGAGGCCGCGGCCGTCGCGCCCGGCCGCCGACGAGCTCGTCCACCGCGGCCGCGGCTGCGGTTGTGGACGACCAGGCGAGTGGCCCGGCCTTGATCAGGTGTTTCGCCATGGGCTTGCCCATGACGCCAAGCCCAATGAATCCAATGTTTTCAGCCACGCGCGCATCCTTTCGCCGAGTCTCGGCTCGGCACGCCGCGATGGCACGGTCTCGACCGTCGCAGCGAACGTCGACCCTGGCTGCGTGCGCCGTAATCCTGATGCGAGGTTGCATATGAAACGAGCCATCATCGCTGGCGGCACTTGATCGGCGCTGGCGGTCGTCGCCGCTCCTCGCGGGCGGCAAGGGCACCGTCAGCGGCGCGTACGTCGAAGCGCGCACCGCCGAAGTGTTCACCGGCGGCTGCATCATGAACAGCGAAGCGGAGACGATGGGCAAGCAGGCGGTGCTGGCCTGGAAGGTCGATCGCGGCAGCTTCAACGGCATCGCGATCGACGGTCTGTCGGTCGTCGCGGCGCTCTCGGGCGACCGGAATCTCGGCATGCACGGAAATGGGCGGCGAGAAGCCGGCCGTCCGCATCGGCGATGTTCGTCGACGCAGCGCGCCAACGCCGGCGCAGCGGATCGCGCTCGTCGCGATGGCCAACGAGCTGTCGAACGGCATCGATCGGCACGATCGTCCAGGTGACGCCGGCGCCGATTCAGTTCACCGATCACGGCAGCGAGATCGACGTGTCCGCCGGTCAGGTCGCGCTCGACGTCAACAAGCACATCACGCACGATCCGACCTGCGGCGCGATGCAGTGGTTCCACCCGCTCGCGCACGGTCGACGACGCGACGATCGGCGTCGCCGCCCAGCACCTCTTCACCGGCGCCGCGCTCGGCACCAAGTGGAGCGACCCGAACAAGCGTTCGGCGTTCTTCGGCACCTTCAGCTACTAGGCAGGAACGGCGGGACAGGCGGGAAAGGCAGGACGGGGAGGCAGGAAAGACGGCCATCCCGCCCCCATCCCGCCTCTCCAGCCTATTCAGCCTTTCCCGCCCACTTGGATCTCGTCAACAAAGTCGCCCTGATCACCGGCGGCAAGCGCATCGGCGCTCGTCGTCGCCGAGCGAGCTCGCCGCAGCGCGGCGTCGGACGTCGCGCTCAGCTACGCGCGGTCGCAGGCCGAAGCCGAGAAGCCGCGGCTGAACGCGTGCGCGCAGCGGGCCGGCGCGCCGCGATCCTGCAGGCCGACCTGTCGAAGCCGGAGGCCTGCGACGCGCTGGTGCAGGCGGCCGTCGCGGAACTTCGGCCGTCTCGACATCCTGATCAACATGGCGTCGGTCTACGCGCGGAAACCCTTCGACGAGCTGACGCGTCGCCGACTGGAACGCGACCGCTCGACGTCGACCTGCGCGCGGCGTTTCTCTGCGCGCACGCCGCGGCGCCGCACATGCGCGCGCCAGGGCGGCGGCCGCATCATCAACTTCAGCGACTGGATCGCGCAGAGCGGACGGCCGCGCTACACGGGCTATCGTGCCGTACTACGTCGCGAAGGCGCGGCGTGATCGCGCTGACCGAAGCGCTCGCGCTGGAGCTCGCCGCCGACAACATCCTCGTCAACGCGATCGCGCCGGGCCCGATCCTGGCGCCGCCGGAGACGACCGACGAGGAGTTCAAGAGCCGTCGACGACGCGACGCCGCTCGGGCGCTGGGGCGGCGAAATGGAAATCGCGAAAGGCGTGCTCGCGCTGCTCGACAGCGACTTCATCACCGGCGAAACCATCAGGATCGATGGTGGGCGACATCTGAAGTAAGAAGTCAGAAGTCAGAAGTCAGACGCGGTTCACTTCAGACTTCTGACTTGCGCAAAGCCGTTGCATTGATTCCAGTGCGCCCGTGAGCTCCTTGCGATCGCGGGCAAAGCAGAAGCGGACATAGCCTTCGCCGCTGGCGCCGAAATCGACGCCGGGCACGCACCCGATCCTTCCGTTCTTGATCAGGTACTCGACCGTACGCCACGAAATCGACTCGCCGCCAGGCGAGGCGGGCGCCTCACGGCCGATGCGCAGGAACGCGTAGAACGCGCCCGCGGGCGGTTCTCCTGAGAAGAAATCGGCGCCGAGATCGGCGATGCCGCGGTAGAACAGATCGCGCCGCGCCCGCAGCTCCGTCCTGAATTCCTCGATGCAGTCCTGCGACCCCTCGAGCGCGCCGATCCCGCCATGCTGCACGACCGACGAAATGTTGCTGGCCGTGTAGAACAGCACTTTCCTGGCGCGTTCGCGCATCGCCTCGTTCCTGATCGCGACGTAACCCAGCCGCAGACCGGTCATCGCGTAGGACTTGCTGAACGTGTGCAGCGGAATCGTTCGCTCGTACATCCCCGGAAGCGAGCCGATGCTGATGTGTTCGCCCTCGAACACGACGTCTTCATAAGCTTCGTCGGAGATGACCCACAAGTCGTGTTCGGCCGCGATCGCCGCCAGCCGCTCGAGGTCGGCTCGAGTCAGCAGACCACCGGTCGGGTTGTTGGGCGAGTTGAGATACAGAACCCGTGTCTTGGGCGTGATCTTGGATTCGAGCTCGTCGAGGTCGTACCGCCAGCCGAGCGCCTCGTGCAGCGGGCACGGCACCGGCACCCCGCGCGCGAGCCGCACGTGCCCGGCCGTCGGTGGCCATTCCGGATCCGGCACGAGGACCTCGTCGCCGGGATCCAGCAGCGCCTGACACACGATGTGCAACCCGTGAATGCCACCGTTGGTGACGAGGACGTCTTCCGGACCCTCGATCGGAATCCGATTCTTGTTGCGAAGCTTGGCTGCGATCAGCTCGCGGAGGCGGGGCAGACCCGCGGTCAGGACGTAGTGCGTCTTGTTCTCCGCAATCGCCCGAACCATCGCCGACTTCACGGTGTCGGGCGAGTCGAAGCTCACATCGCCTTGATCGAGGCGGAAAGGATCGTTGACGGAATACATCATGTCGCGGATGCGAATGATGCCTGAGAGAGGGACGTTGTCCAAGTAACCAGCCATGTCATTGCAGGATAGCAGAATCGCTGGATTGCAGGATTTATTGCAGGATCTGCGAGTCCCGGTTTGCCGGCAACGCAGAACTTGAAACGTCCTGTTGTCGAGTCCGCGCTTTTCATTGGGAATTCGAAGCGGACGTCGCTGGAACAAGCTGTGCAGATGCGCGCGGCCATGAATCCAAAGGCCGAAGAACTAAAGCGACGAACGCGAAAGTTTCTCCTGGAAGTGATCGGCCTCGTCCGTACGTTTCCTCGTACGGTTGATGGCGAGATCATCGGTCGCCAGTTGTTGAGAGCGGCGGCTGGCGTTGCCGGTAACTATCGAAGCTCCTGCCGCGCGCGCTCGCACGCAGAGTTCACGGCCAAGATCGGCGTTGTGCTCGACGAATCGGACGAATCAGAACTATGGTTGAGCGTGGTCCGCGATGCCGAGATCTCGAAAGCGCCGACCGTGGAGCGGTTGCGCGACGAAGCGATGCAGTTCGTTGCGATCTTTTATCAATCGAGCGTGACGGCAAAGAGCCGTCACTGAGCGAATCCCTCAATCCTCAATAAATCCTGCAATCCTGCAATCCTGCAATCCCGCAATCCTGCAATCCTGCAATGTCAGGGTCTGTACGCGAAGTAGTCGGCCACCTCCTTCGCGACGATCCCGATCGCGTTCTCGAGCGCTTCGCCGGCGCCGAAATGGTTGCCCGTGAAAATGCAGACGACGATCGTTCGCCCGTCCACTTCGAGCATTCCGACATCGTCTTCGACGTAGGGAAGGAAGTCGCCTGTCTTGTGCGGGATCTGATAGCCGGTTACATATCGAGGAATGCGCGTGCGATAGAGCTGCCAGCGCATGATCTGCAGCATGAGATCGGACGATGGCTTGTCCACGAGCTCTCCGCGCGCCATCAATTCCAAGAGCCGAGCCATCTCGCGTGGGGTAGAGAGTCCATATCGGAACTTGCCCTCGCGGTAGAACTGTTCGGGCGACTCGGCGGCCCGCAGCCCTTGAAACCACTTCGACGGAACATGAATCGCGCGGGTATTCGAGAGCCCAAGCGCGTCCATCCGCGCGTTGACGGCATCGGGCCCGCCGACCAGCCGATACAAGACCTCGGCGGCCGTGTTGTCCGACACGATGATCATCATCGTGATGAGATCCTTGATCGTCATCACGGCGCCAGGGTCCAGCCGCTGAATCGTTCCCGTGCCAGGCTGCACGTCCGTCTCCACGAGCGTGTACTTGTCCGAGAGCGCGCACTTCCCAGCCTTGACCTGCTCGAAGACTTCCAGCATCAGCGGAATCTTGATGGTGCTCATCGTCTCCATCTGGCGGTCGGGATCGATCGCGATTTCGTCGGTGGTGTCGAGCGACTTGATGTAAATCCCCCACGTCGCGTTGACGCTGCGAGTGTTTCGAACGATGGTCGCCCGCAGCCGCGCGAGAGGACTCTGCCGCCTCGGCGTCGTCGCAGGTGTTCGGCGCTCGACGGGCGTCATGCTGTGACGCCGACCTTGGCCAGAATCGCGGACAGGACCGCTTGCGCGCGGCCGATCGGCAGGTTGCTGATGTAGAAATGCCGCGCGCCCGCATCGGTGAGCGTGCGAATCGTTCGCGCGCACACGTCCTCGGGCGTGGCGCCGGCGGCGAATTCACGCGCCAGCCCTTCGGCCGGCACCGGCAGGAAACTGCGAAGAGCCGCCAGCGTGCGCGGGTTCGCGCTGCGATAGAAGAACACGCCGAACACCGCCGGCAAGGCGATCCCACTCCGCTCGGTCGCGGCGACAAAGCGGGCAACCTTGCCGGCGTCGTGGTGGCTGACCACCTGCGTCAGGAAGAATTCCGCGTTGAAGTGCGAGGCCGCCAGGTAGTCGGCCTGCCGATCGGCGTCGGTGTGTGGATTCGCCCAGCCGCCGAGCGCGAGGGGATTGCCGCGACCGCGAAGCATCTCGCGCAGCTGCCAGGCGTGCCCGACCGACCGGGGAGTCCCGACCGCCTTGTCGCCGCCCAGCACGACGAGGGCAGGAAAGCCCTGCTGGTGCGCCCGCTCCGCGTACGAGATGCAGTACTCGAGCGAATGCTTCGTGGTAAGAAACGGCACGATGCGCTCGCGCGGCACGTCGCGCCCGAGATTGAGGACGAGGTGGCGCAGGTTGTCTTCCTCCTGCGATCCGACAGCGCTGTCGGTGAGGAAGACGAACGTGCCCTGCCGCGTCAGTTTCTGCACCGCGTGATACGTGTCGATCCACGCGTCCATGCCCTCGACCGCGGCGAGCTCCGCCCTCGGCGGACGCAGCTCCGCCGCAAACACCGACGAACCAGATCGCAAAGCGCTTAACAAGTCCATAGGGCTCGATAATCAGCAACAGCAGAACAATGCAACCACGAAAACACGAAAACACGAAGAGGACCCACATGTCTTTTTCGTGTCTTCGTGGCTTCGTGGTTGCTGTTTGATGTCGATCACGCTGTTCTACTATAGCGTTTCGATGAATTCCGCCGAACTGCGTCGGATCCTCGAGAGATTTCCCACTGTGCCGCTTGTGCCTGTGCCGACGCTCGTCGAGGCGATGCCGCGCCTTGCGGCGCGACTCGGCGCTGCACCGCATCTGCTGATCAAACGCGACGATGCGATCGCGTTCGGGTTCGGTGGAAACAAAGTGCGGAAGCTCGCGTTCGTCGCGGCGCGCGCCAAAGCCGACGGCGCAGACACGTTGATTACCGCCGGGGGCGTGCAATCGAATCATGCCCGCGCGACGGCGGCGGCAGCGGCGAAGCTTGGCATGCGCGCGATTCTGGTGGCCAACGGCGCGGCGCCAGCCAGGCCCACGGCCAATGCGCTGCTCGATGGGCTGCTGGGCGCGGAGGTCGTGCATGTCCCGGCGCGCGACCAACGCGCGCCAAAGATGACGGAGATTGCCGACCGGCTCCGCGGCGAGGGCCGCAAGCCATTTGTCATCCCGATTGGCGCCTCGACACCGCTGGGCGCGCTGGGATACGTCAACGCCGTCGCGGAGCTCGTCGATCAGATCGCCGCGCCGGACGTCATCATCCACTCGACCTCGTCCGGCGGCACGCAGGCGGGGCTCGTGGCCGGGTGTCAGCTGCTCGGATTGAAGACGCGGGTGATCGGGATCAGCGCGGATGAATCGTCGGCAGTGCTGCAGAGAGACATCGAGGAAATCGTGCGCGGGATTGCGGAGTTGTTGGAGGTCCACCTGAAAGCGGACACGACGTGCGAGGTCGATGCTCGGTTCGTCGGCGACGGTTACGGCATTCCGACCGCCGCGTCGCGCGAAGCCATCGAGCTGGCCGCGCGCACCGAGGCGATCTTTCTCGATCCCACCTACACCGCGAAGGCGATGGCAGGACTGATCGGGTACGTGCGCGAGAAGAAATTCGGCAACGATCAGACCATTCTGTTCTGGCACACGGGAGGGCAGGTCGGGTTGTTCGCCTAGAAACCGTACTCCATGCCGATGAGCGGCGTGGCCTTCGTCCGCAGCCCCTGCTCGTTCAGTTTGAACAGCATGTTGAACGTGATCAACAGGGTGCTGACGGCATTCACCTTCATGCCAAATGAGCCGTTCAGCGAGTGCAAGGACCCGAGCGTGAAGGCAATGTCCGGATAGACGACGCCGTCGGGCGCGGCAAAAGATGCACTCGTCAGCCTCGGCGAATCCGGTGAAATCCGACCGAGGACGTCGAACGCAATGGAAAGTCGCCGGGTCACGCTCGTGTCTGCTCCCGCATAGTACGTAAACTCCCCTGGGAGATCGCCTTTTCGCCCGGTCGCGACGTCGCCAGTCAGCACGGTGTCACCGTTCCACTGATACCCGACGCCGAAATGCGGCGTCAGGGTCTCGTTCGGCAACGACGTCGCTTCGAACACCTTGATCCCCCACGACCCGGAGCCGAGCAGGCTCTCCTCTCGACCGGTCGGCAGTCTGGCCTCGAGCCCGAGCGCGACCACGGCGCTGCTCGTTTGCACGGCTTTCGCTTTCGCCCGCAGGACGACATCGCCGAGCCCGTGCTCACTGCCCTGCGCGGCGAAGCGCTTCTGCGTGCCGAAGGTGCCCGGAGCTGCGGGGTCGCGGAAGAAATGGGTGGCCGGAATCGACGCAGTGCCGATGCGGTGAATCGTCGCGTCCGACAGGAGGCTCAAGGAGGTGCGTACCATCGGAACGGCAAGCGAGATGTCGAGCCGATCGGTCGCGCCAAAAGTCAGGAATGTCGTCGACTGCGTGACCGATGCCCTGATCGAGTTCTGGGTCGTGATGAAGTCCGCACGGCCGCCGCCAAGATTGGCTTCGTCGTGCCTGAAGATCGCAGGGATATGCGTCAATCCCAGACCGTCGAAGGCATGGAAGTCGAACTGCTGGAGGCTGTACCCGAACACGAACCTCCCGCGGCCAACCGTTTCGGCCCGGTCCGCAAGAATGGGTCCGAAACTCCGTGTCGTTCGGGCAAACGTGCCGGTCGAGGCGTCGAACTCGTAGGTGAAACCGGCGGCGGGCGACGGCACCGGCAGCGCGGCGAGCTGTCGAACGAGCGTGATGTTGAAACGCTCGAACTCGGATTGGAACGCGCCGTTGAAATGCGCCGAATGCGTCGAGCCGTCAGGCAACACGTTCTCGCTGTCGACGATCAGCCCGTTGGAACCGTACACGTTCTTGAGGAGCTCCGCCAGCGTAGGACTCGACGACGTCGTTGACGATTGAGCCGCCGCAGGGCCGGCCGATCCCCAAGCCAGGGCCAGCGACAGCAATGCGTAGATGAGCAAACGGCTCCGCGTCATCGAGCCGCCTCATGGCGAATGTTTTCGATCTGCCACGTCCCGTTCTTCCGCTCGAGTGTCATGGTCATCCTTGTCGACGAGTTGAGAGTCTTGCGATCGTTGGTCGTGACGACGTATTCGCGACGGCAGGTGACGGTGGCCGTATTGCCCGAGATGGACGGCGCAATCGAGCTCAGCGTCACGGCTATGGCGCGTGCGTTGTCGAACTCGGCTTTCATCGCCGTCTCCTGACGTCCGCCGAGGCCAGGCCAGATCTGCTTGAGGGCGCCAAGGTCGCGCCCTTCGAGAGCGCTCTTGTACCGCAGCAGCAGATCGTTCACGCCCGCGGCGGAGTTCTCGACAGGTGCCGGTGCCGGTGCAGCGGGCGCCGGTGCAGTCGTCGCCGGCGGTGCCGGCGTCGCGACCCGTGGAGGCGGCGGCGGCGGTTCTTGTTGCACCGGCGGATGCTCCGGTGGAGGCGCCACCTCGCGCGCCGGTGGTGTAGTAGGCGGCGGCTCGAAGGGTCGCGCCGGTTCCGCAGCGGGCGGCGGAGAGCCCGCGCGAGGCGGATTAGTGCCGGTGGTGACGGGCGGAGTCGGCTGCTTGACCGGCGGCGGCGCAGCTTCCAGTGTCGCCGTCTGCGGGCTTGGCGTGATCGGCGCGCTCCGCGGTGCTGCCGGCGGCGCGGCGGCAGCCGTAGGAGCCGCCGGTTCCACCGGAGCTGGAGGCGGCGCTGCGGTGACCGGCGGCGCCTGCGTCGTGTGCGCTTCCGGAGACCCGACCGCAGCGGAACGATTGAGACGACCCACGACGAGCACACTGGCGACCGACGCCAGCACGACGATGCCACCAATGGCGAACCAATTTCTGGACGCCGGCTGACCGGACGGAACCTCGCTCGGCGCCGGTGCGTTGGGCACTGCCGCGCCCCGCGTAGGCTCCGGGACCGCAGCGGCGACAGGCGCCGCGGTTGAGGCGGCGGCCGGGACGCGTCTGATCACGGTGGCGGTTTCCGAGGGGCGAGCGGCGGCGGCCGGTGGTGCCGTCAACAGAAGCGTCGATTCGGCGAGATCCTTGATCCGCTTCAGATCCGCCAGCATCTCGTCCACGCGCTGATACCGTTCGGCAGGATTTTTCGCGAGCGCCCGCTGGACGACCGTCGTCAGCTCGCCCGGCAGATTCGGATCGAGCCGGTGGAGCGGCTCGGGGTGATGCTCGAGCACCTGGAAGATGAGGGCTGCGACCGAGTCGGCCTTGAACGGCTTCCGGCCGCTCAGCAGCTCGTACAGCACGACGCCCGTCGAAAAAATGTCGGCGCGTTGATCGATCGCCTCGCCGCGGACCTGTTCCGGCGCCATGTAGCTCGGGGTCCCGACGACGTTCCCGGTCTGCGTGAGCTCCGACTCGAGCCCGCGGGCGAGCCCGAAGTCGAGAATCTTCACCTGCTGCTGCTTCGTGATGAAAATGTTCGCCGGCTTGATGTCGCGATGGATCAGACCCTTGTCGTGGGCGTAGGCAAGGCCCTGACACACGTCGATCATCAATCGCAGCTTCACGTCGAGCGCCAGCCGGCCCTTCGAGATGAGGCCGGTCAGCTCTTCGCCCTCGAGGTATTCCATGACGATGAACGGCAGGCCGCCGTCCTCGCCGATGTCGTGGATGGTGATCAGGTTGGGATGCGAGAGCTGCCCCGCGGCCTGCGCCTCGCGAATGAAGCGCGCGCGGGTCTCCGGATTCTGGAGAACCTGCTGTGAAATCGTCTTGATCGCGACACGGCGGTTGATGACAGGGTCCGACGCCTCGTAGACGCGGCCCATCCCGCCTTCGCCGATCACACGATTCACCCTGTACTTACCGATCTGTTGCATCTCTGGATCGCGCTCTTCCGTGTATCGGCTTCCCGACCTTCAAGGTTTAGAAGGGAGTCTACTTCTTCAGCGCAGCCATCCGGTTTGCAACGAGGAAGAGCTGAGCATTGTCTTCGATGGTGCGCCTAGCAGGGGCTCGGAGCGGGATGCGGGGCCCGGAACTTATCGCGTCCTGATCGTCCAGATGTTGCCGATCATTTCACCGCGCTCGAAGACCACGAGGTTTCCGCGAGGCGACCAGTCGGGGTATCGGAGGTAGATGCGCGGCGGCACCGGCGGGGTGATCGCGCGTTCGCGTCCGCCGGCCACGTCGAGCGCGCGCAGGCTCCATTGTCCTTCATGCAGAACGGCCGCCGCGATCTGCCGGCCGTCCGGTGACCAGCTTCGCACCCAGGTCTGCCCGCGATCGTTGGTCAGCCGGCGCAGCGTCCCGCTCTCGACGTTGACGATGCCGGCGTGCGTCGAGCTGCCTTCCTTGATTTCCACCGCGATGAAGCGCTCGTCGGGTGACCAGACGGGATAACCAACCGACGTAGAGGCATCGGTGAGCGCACGCGGCGCGATGGAGTCGCGCGCGGTCACATAGAGCACCCGCCGATCGGCGGGAGGGACCTGTACGGAAAAGGCGATTCGGGCCATCGATCGCGACAGTCTCAGCTCGCCCAATTCTCCCGGCGCTGTCTTTGCGCCCGACTCACGCTGCAGCACGCCGAAATCGACCAGCTTCTCGTCCCTTCGTGTCGTCACGTCGATCGATCGCAACCCGTCGTCCTCAGGGCTCTTGGACTGGTAGGCGACGCGAGCGGAATCGGAAAACCAATCCGGCTGCGATTCGAACGCTCGACCCGACGTCAGTTGGACTGGATTGCTCCCGTCAACTTCCATCATCCACACGTTGGCCCGCTGGCCCTGACGTGATGACATGTAGGCGACTCGGGCGCCATCTGGCGAGATGACGGGCAAGGAGTTGCGGCGGCTTCTGTCGTCCGTCAGCGCCCTGGCCGGACCGGCCGGCGCCCCGTCGCGGGCGACGGGCTGCGCCCAGATCTGACTGTTCAGTCCCAGACCGGCAAACGCGAGGCGTGAACCATCGGGAGAAATCGACAGCCCGCGCACACCCGGCACGCCGGGAACGGGGATGACCTCGCGACGTCCGCTGACCTTGCCTGTCGCGGCATCGAACGCAAGCCGCATGATGAACGCATCCCCACCCGCGATGTAGATGGTCGATCCGTCCGGCGAGAACACGGACTCGAAGAGATCGCCCCCCTCGTGCAGCACCCTGGTGGCGCCGGTCTGGCGATCGAGCAGCCATATGCCGTTTTCGTTTCCAGCATCGAACACCGAGAAGCACAGGTAGCGGCCATCGTGGCTCCACGCCGGAGCGGCGTGTCCGCCGCCCGGAGTGCCGCTGTGCGTCAGTTCCGCGGCATTGGCGCCATCCGCATCGACCATCCAGATCGTCGATCCGTTCTGTGCGCCAAACCCGCGCGGCGCCGCGTCAGTGTGCTCGTCGGACTGATAGGCGATCCGCGCGCCATCGCGCGACCATGCCGGCTTCGACCCTTCGGCGACAATCTGTCTCGGCGTGCCGCCGCGCGACGGGATGATCCAGATTCCGCCGCGCCGGTAGGCGTGGTAGGCGAGAAACCGCCCGTCCGGCGACCAGGCCGGCTGAACGTTTTGCCCGCCGTCACTGGTCAGCGGCGTCTCGGTCGCCGTTCCGTCGAGTGCGCGCACGTAGATCTCGAACGAACCGGTGCGATCCGAGACGAAGGCGACGGCGTCGCCTTGCGGCGACACCGCTGGATGAAAATCCAGGCCGCCGTGCTTGGTGATCTGCACGGGCCAGTCGACGCTGTGCTCGCTGCCGGCGCGCTCGCGGCCGGCGGCGCCGTTTCGTTCCCACACCAGCAGGCCCAGCACGGCGGCCAACACGGCGAGCGACGCAGCGAGAAACGACGGAAGGCCTCGCCGGGACGCGTGCGGCGCCGCGGGCATGTCTGGCACGGGCCCTTCCGGGACGGCCTCCTCGACTGGACGGATCCAGCGGTAGCCACGGGTCGGAACCGTCTCGAGATAGCGGGCCTCGCGGGCCTCCTCACCGAGCGCGCGGCGGATCTGGGCGATGACGCGCGTCAACGCATGGTCGGTCACCGCCGTGCCCGGCCACACGGCATCGAAGATTTCCTGTTTCGTGAAGAGGTGGTTCGGGCGCCGGACCATGAGGGCGAGCAGGCTGAGCGCCTTGGGCTCGAGCGCCAGCCGCACGCCGTCCCGCTCGAGGCGGAACGCGTCCATGTCGAGTACGAAGTTGTCCCAGAGGAACCGGCCAGGCACGTCTCACAAGAAAAGACGCCCGACGTGCCCCGCCGGTTGCGTTCCGGGGCCCCATCAGAAAAACATCAGGCCGGTATCAAGGCCGATCCCTCCAGAATCAACACCCGGTTCGGACCGTCAAACGTGACCCTGTCAAAGAGATGGAGCGGCAGCAGGCCGTCAGCCTCTTCCGGCTCGGACGTGTTCCGGCTTACCACCACAGCCGTGACGTTCTGAAGCCTTGCAGAACCGACGCGCAGCTCGCGCATCCGCGCCATGCGGACCGTTCCCTGAGCAGACATCGTCGTCAGCGTCCGGTTCTGGGACAGGCGCGTCAACGGCAGATGCTTGGGGGGATCGAACAACAGGAGCGTGGCTGCGCCGCTGTCCGGTACGAGCCTCAGGACGGCGCGGTCCTGCGGCAGCGAGATCAGGAAGCGCCCGTGACTCCGTTCGAGATCGAACGAAATCCCCCGCCCGACGGCTGCGTCTTCAGGGCCCCACAGCAATTCGCGCTGCCGGAAGTCGATGGTGTAGCGATCGGCGGCGAGCACATCGTGTCCGATCACCCCTTGGATAGGATCCGCGTCGCTTACCACGTCGAGCGCGACGACGGACGCCAGCAGTCCGCGCGCGACGAACGGGCCGCATTCCAGACGGTCGATTCGGACGACAACGGCTTCGCGGCTGCCGGCAGCCGAACCAATGACCGTTCTCGCCACCGGCGGCGCCCCGATGGCCACGGCCACGGCGTTCGACACTGCCGAGTGCGTCGAACCGGTATCGAGCAGGAACTTGAACGGTCCCCTGCCATTCACCAACACAGGCAGGATGACGCCACCCTGATCTCCCAGCTCGAACGGCGTCGCGGCGGCGTCCGCAGTCGAGAGAAGATCACCCAGAATCAGCACCAGTGCGAACGCGGCGCGCATGCGACCCTCCTCTGTATGGAAGGTCAGCGTGCGCGTTCAGTGGGTCTGATGTCCTGATGTTCGGCTGACGAAAGGACGAGGATTTCGTGTGCGGCTACTTCTTCAGCGCGCCATCCAGTTGACGACGATGTTGATCGGCTTCGTTTCGGGGCCGCTGACCTCGCTGTTGACAAGGAACGATTGACCGTCGGCGGCAACGTCGTAGTCGATGATGCGGGCCGGCTTCCGGTCGAAGAGGATCGCGGCGACTCCCGCCTCGAAGCCCGCGGCCGCGCGCACCGCTACGGCCACGACCCGCTGGCCGGTGATGTAGAACAACTCGTTGCCGTCGCGCCGCCAGCGTGGCTGCGAACCGCCGCCGGTCGAAATGCGATGCGCTTCTCCCGGCCCAGGAAATGGACGAACATAGACGTCCGGCTGGCCGGCTTCGTCGGACACATACGCGATCCACCGTCCGTCCGGCGAAAACCGCGGCGCTGTTTCGTTGAACCGCGTCTTCACGAAAACCGTCGGCGTGCGATCGCCCGTCATCGGCAGAATCCACACGTCCGATGCCGTGACAGGATCGGTCGCCTCGTACGCGATGAACCTTCCCTCTGGATGCCAATCTCCTGGGGTGTAAACCGAGCCGCTCGGCCGCACGAGCGGCTCCGCCGGCGTGCTGCTGTCCAGCACGAGTTGATGCAGATAGGGGGGCGCGTCTTTGTCCCACGTGAACACGAGGCGCCGCCCATCGGGGGACCAAATCGGCGCGAACTCCGAGCCAGCCGCCGACGTGACCCGAGTGTCGGTACCACGCGTGAGGTCGAACACATGAATATCCGTGGCGTTCGTCCGTGGCTCGCCGCGATCGAGGGCAAGCCGCTTGCCGTCTGGCGACAGACGAACGGTCTGATACCGTGCCACGGGCCCCACCGTGCTCATCTGGCCGCCGGCACGATTGATCCACATCGGCTGCGCCATGCTGTCGCTGGCGTGATAGGCCAGCACGCCGGTTGACGAAACCGAGAAGCCGGCGATTCCGATGGGACTGAAGTAGTCGACGTTCTCGGCAACCGGCGAGGCGTCGCCTTCGAGGCGGCCCGCGCGGTCGTCGAAGCGCTGCGCCAGCAGCGTGCGCTCGCGGACGTACATGACGTGGCCTGGCGACGCATGCGCGAGTCGTGAGTTCGCTTGAGTGAGGAGAGTGCTCTCCGGCGAACTGAGCGAACCGATGTACACGCGGTTGCCCTTCTGGTTCTTGACGCCGGCCATATAGAAAAACCGGTCGCCGTCGGGCAGGAATTCCGGGAACAACACGCCGTCCTCATCCCGCGACTCATCGGGTGTTCTGATGACGGAGACGGCGCCGCCGTCGGCGGACACGCGATTCAGCTCGAGGCCAAAACCGAACACGATGACGCCCTTTGAGCCCCAGGAGCCCGTGCCCGGACCCGCCGATACGTCGCAGATGGTTTGCGGCGGACCGCCGGCGATGGCGATCCGTTTGAGCTTCGATTCCGCCAGAAATGCGAGCGACCGGCTGTCGGGCGACCAGAAGGGCGGCTGCTGGACACCTTCGGTGCCCGCGAGGACGCGCGGTGAATCGGAGTCCAACGGTCGTATCCAGATGCGCGTCTGCTCCTCAACTGTCGCGACGAACGCAAGCGTTCGTCCGTCCGGTGAAATCACCGGAGTAGTGACGATACCCAGGTCGGCAACGAACCGTCCGTTCTCCGGAGGCGGCACCGAGAAGCGCAGCGCCGCGGACTCGACCGGCGCCGGCGCCTTGAACCACGTCGCCGCCGCGATCCCTGCCACCAGCACGACTGCAGCGGCCCAGATCCATCGCTCACGATTGGAGCGCGCCGGCTGCGGCGCTGGCATGTCCGCCGCCGACGTCAGTTCCCATCCGACATCCGCCGCCGCCTGCCAGCGGTCGTCCGGATCAGTCGCCAGGCAGCGTTCGATGACGCGCGCGAGGCGAGGCGTCACGTGCGCAGGAAACTTCAGAGTGCCGTGCGCGGGGCGCGTGCCCGTCAGCATCTCGGCGAGGATCAGGCCGAACGCAAACACGTCCGAGCGCGGATCACCCGGGCCGCCCTGGAGTTGCTCGGGCGCCATGTACGCCGGCGTGCCGACGATGACGCGGCTCATCGTCGCCGTCTCGCCCGGGAACACGCCGACCTTGGCGACGCCGAAGTCGAGCACCTTGACGCCGGACTTGGTGACCATGATGTTCGCCGGCTTCAGATCGCGATGCACGACGCCCTTTGCGTGGGCGGCGGCGAGCGCCTCGCGCGATCTGCGCGCCGTACTCGATGCGCGCGATCGACCGGCAGCGGACCGGTCTTCAGCCTGTCGGCCAGCGTCTCGCCCTCGATCAGTTCCATCACGAGGTAGTTGGCGCCGACGTCGTACAGCGTGCAGACCGCAGGGTGGTTCAGCGACGAGATGGCGCGTGCCTCGCCCTGAAAGCGTTCGCTGAACTCTTCATCGACGACTTTGATCGCGACGGAGCGGTTCAGCCGCGTGTCGATTGCGCGGTAGACAGCGCCCATGCCGCCGCGCCCGAGGAGCCCGACGATTTCGTAGACGCCGAGCCGGTCGCCGGATTTCAGCTCCACGTTCTGGTGTAATCAGTCAGCGGTGTCAGAACAAATGCAACCACGAAGACACGAAAACACGAAGAAGAAAATCTAGGGATTTTCTTCGTGGCTTCGCGACTTCGTGGTTGCCTTTGCCCTAAGTGCCGCGACTTTTCAGGGCTTCGTCAATGAGAAACAAATCCGTCAACAGTGCCCGGACGTGGATCGACGCGTTGAGGTTGTCGATCAGCTGGGAGCCGATGGCTGGTTGTGCGAGGACGAGCGCAACGGCGGCCTGCGCGTCGCGCGCGTCACGATCGATGACGCGGATGAACGAGTGATACGCGGGCGCGCCGTCGGGCGCGAGCCGATCGATCGACGCGGTCAGCGAATCGCCGAGACCGTCGAGCGCCTGCTCGCAGCGGCGCAGATACTCGCGAGCCTGGCGGCCGTTTTCACCGGCGTGTTCGGGCGTGAGACCTTGAGCGGCGTAACCGAGACAGAACTCGTACGCCTGTTCGATGGTGTCGCAGCGCGATCGAAAATTGGCGAGTGGCTCGGCGGTCTCGGGTGTATCAGAGCTCAGACTCAGTTCTCCGTGTCTCCCTAAATCTGAACTCTGAAATCTGAACTCTGAAATCCCTATGCCTGGCCAGCCGGCTTCGCGGACGATCCGCTCCCGGTCACGCGCCAGCGATCCGGCTCGTGATGCTCGAGATACTGCCGCCGCGTGATGTAACCGAAGATCATCGACTTCGTGATCCACCATTTCTCGGGCCGCACCGCGAAGTAGACGTGCGCGATCACCAGGCCGACCATGCCGACGCCGGCCAACCCGTGGCCGACATAGGTGAGGCCCCACGTGAAGTCGCTGAACAGGTACGGATTGCGCGTGAAGAACGGTGTCCGCACGCGGTACATCATCAGGACGCCGGTGACGATGACCAGGATACCGGCGACGACCTGCGCGAGGTGGTACAGGCGGTTTCCGAGCGGGTATTTGCCGGACTTCGGACCGGGGACGTCGTGGCCGAATTCCCGCATCAGCTCCGCTTTGAATTCCGGGATGTCCTTCGGGCCGACCCAGATCGACCAGAAGTCGAGGAAGAACGACGCGTGAATGATGTGGAACAGGATCGACCCCGTGAGGACGAGGCCGGCGATCCAGTGCCACGTCACCCACGGAAACTTGATGCCGACGACCGGCAGGAACGCGGTGAACAGCAGCACGAACATCGCGGCTGCCATGACCCAGTGGAAGAGGCGCGCGCTGAGATTGTGCCGTTCGATCTTGGCCGGCAGATCTCTACGCGAGGCCTCCAGGGCGTCCGTCTCTTCGCTCGACCGTTTGCGATGCGCCGAGAACAGCATGTAGCTCGCGTGCGCCACGAAGAACAGAATGCCCGCGAACAACGACGCCCAGAACAGACTCCACGAGACGTGGGTAAGTACCCACTCGCCCCACGGACTCCGTCCCCACGTTAAGAGGTCCATGTACCACCTTCCGACCCACGAATGGCTCGCTTCACCAGGTTACGCATGAGCGGCAGCTTGTAGCCGTTGTGCCGCAGGGGGACCGCGCCGACAATGGCCATGTCGCCGGCCATCTTCGCGGTTTCTTCATTGCGCGGTTTGCCGACGACCGCCGCTTCCACATCGCGCAACCGGCGCGGAATCGCGGACACGGCATTCACCACGAGGCGCGCCTCGCCGATGTTGGCGCCGTTCGGCTTGATCGCGGCCGCCACGTTGACGAGCGGGAAGTCCCACACTTGACGGTCGCGCACTTTCTCGAAGTAGAACTGCGCGCCGGCAAACGTCGCCGGAATCCGGATCCGCACGAGCAGTTCGTTCGCGGCGAGGACGTTCATCTTGGTGATGTCGATCCCGGGACCGACCCAGTAGTCCTCGGCGTTGACGACGCGTTCGCCGCTCGGGCCGCGAATGACCATCACCGCGTCGAGCGCGACCAGCGCCGGCGCCGTGTCGGACGGATTCACGGCGACGCAGCGATCGGCGTCGAAGATCGCGTGCTCGCGGTTGAGCGCGGTCGGCGTGTCGGCGTAGCAGATGTTGCCGCCGGCGCGGTAGCAGTTCCAGCCGCCGCGGTAGTACCAGCAGCGCGTGTCCTGCGACACGTTGCCGCCGATCGTCCCCTGATTGCGGATTTGCGGCGATGCCACCAGCTCGGCGGCCTGCATCAGCAGCGAGAACCGCTCGCGGACGAGCGGATGCCGCACGATCTCGGTGAGCGGCGTCATGGCGCCGATCTCGACGCCGCCGTTCAGATCGGTGATGCCTCGCAGGTCGGCGATCTGGCCCAGATCGACGACGACCTTGGGTCGCTTCAGCCGATCCTTCAGCCAGTCCATGCTGTCGAGGCCGCCCGCCAGCACGAGCGCGTCCGCGCCGTACCGATCGAGCAGCTTCAGCGCATCGTCCACGCTCGCGGGTTGGTAAAGCTCGAATGCCGGAATCATGTCGCGAATCACGGCCATAGTCGCTTGCTCCTCGTTAACGAATCCCGAATCGAATCCCGAATCCCGAGCGAATCCCGAATCCCGATTCCCAAATCCCTAGAGATGCGCGGTCAACGGATCGTGCGTTCGCTTCCCGCCGTTCTCGAGCGCGTCCAGAAGAATGTCGGGCGACACGGGCGACTTGCGGAAGACCTCGTCGCCGACGGCATCCATGATCGCCGTCATGATCGCGCCGTACGCCGCACCGACCGGCGGTTCGCCGACGCCGCGGACACCCGTCGGCGTCTCCGGATCCGGAATGTTGACCGCATCGCCCTCGTAGTGGAGCGGCGCGTCCAGAATCGTCGGCGGCTTGTTCTGATAGAAGCGCCGCGCGAGCGCAACGCCGTACTGCGGGTCGTAGGCCCAGCGCTGACCCAGGGCGTGGCCGAGTCCGAGCATCGAGCCGCCGAACAGCTGCCCCTTCAGGCTGCGCGGGTTGAGGATCGTGCCCACGTCGCCCATGGCGGTGTAATCGATCACCTTGACGACGCCCGTCTCGGTGTCGACTTCCACTTCCGCGAACCCGACGACGTAGGACTGGGACTGTCCGTCGCGCGGATACGAGTCTCTGGCGACGGCGATGAGTCCCTGTCCCGCGAGCGCCTTCAGCGAGTTCTTCGTGAACGCGTTGACGTCCTCCGGCGCTTCGTGGCCGTCGTACTTGCCGCCGAGCTCGACGGCCTTCTGCGCGGCCTGCGCGAAGGTCATCGTGCCGCCGGGCCCGGTCACCTTGCCGCCCGCCACTTTGTACGCCTCGGGATTGCCGCCCTTGGTCTTCGCCGCAATCTCCTGCAGCTTCTTGATGCAGTCGGTGGCGGCGGCGTGCGCCGCGCGCGTCATCGCGTGCGCGGTCTGGCTGCCGGCGGAAACGCAGGTCCACGGCAGGTTCTTGCCGGTGTTGCCGAAGACGACGTCGCACTCTTCCCACGTGACGCCGAGCATGTCGGCGGCCTGGCGGTGGACGTCGAACATCGAGTGCGTGCCGAGATTGCCGATGCCCGACTGGAACTGGATCCGGCCGGTGTCAGGCTTGATGATGAACAGGCCGTCGAAGCCGATCGAGCCGCCGGCGTACGGGCTGACCGCGACGCCGATGCCGCGGGCCTTGTTGCCCTTCTTGCGGCCGCCGGCGAGGGCGGCTTTGCGCTCCTCCCACTTGAACACTTCGCTGCCCTTGTCGAGCGCTTCTCGAACGAACGCGCTCGTCACGTAGGGCTGGCGGCCGTTCGGCGCCGGCGCGCCAAACGGCGCTTTGCCGGCCGGCGCGTTGATCTTGCGCACCTGCACTTGATCGAGGCCGAGCTGTCTGGCGGCTTTGGCGATGATCGGCTCGACGATGCCGATGCCCTGCATGCCGCCCGGTGCGCGCTGCGACGTCTTCGGCGGCGTGTTGGTCACCACCGTCAATCCGCGCCACCGCATCGTCTCGGGCTGGTAGGCGAGCGAGACGCTGTTGCCCGCCGAGCGCGCGTCGCCCTGCGCGTCGTACGGACCGTTGTCGCAGATCGTGTACATGTCGATCGCGGTGATGCGGCCGTCCTTGCGGAAGCCCATCTTCACGCGGGCGAGGATGCCGGGGCGTGCGCGGCCGATGAAGTGCTCGTCTTCGCGCGTGATGCGCATCATCACCGGCGCGTTGGCTTTCTTCGAGAGCAGCGCCGGAATCGCCATGAAGATCGAGCCCGGGATCTTGCTGCCGAAGCCGCCGCCGGTGTACTCGCTGATCACCACGACTTGAGCCGGCGGGGTGCCGGTCCAGCGCGCGACCGCGGCCACCGTCTGCACCGTGCTCTGCGTCGAACCGTGCAGGTAGAGTTTTCCGTTCTGCCAGTAGGCCATCGCTGTCCGCGTTTCGAGCGGCTGGTGGCCGGTGGACTGCGTCATGAAGGTTTCGTCGAGCACGAGGTCGGCCTTCTTGAGGCCCTCCTCGACGTTGCCCATCATCCACTCGTCGGTGAACTTGCCGAGCGGCATCTGGCCTTCGCCGGCGTTGCGGAAATCCTCCTCCGTCCACTTCAACACCTGGAGCTGCGGAGGCGGTGGCGCGCCGCCGCCGCCACGAGCGCCGCGTCCGCGACCTTCCGCGCCGCGCCCTTCCGGTGCGCCGCCGCGACGGCCGTCGGCGGCCTGGCCTGCGCCGGCTGCCGCGGCTCCTGCTGCTGCACCGGCGGCGCCGCCGCGTGCTTCGGGAGCGGCTGCTGCCGGCGGTGTTGCCGCTGGAGGTGTTGCCGCCGGGGCTGCTGCCGGAGGTGCTGCCGCCGAGGGCGTTGCTGCCGGCGCTGCCGCTGCCGGAGGTGCTGCTGCCGGTGCGGCGGCGCCGGCCGCTGCTCCACGCGCAGCCGCCGCGGCCGGAGGCGCAGTCGGACGGACCCACACGTTGCCCTGGGTGCGCGCGTTCGCGCCGCCGGGTCGCAGGCTCTCGATCGTATCGACGACGAAAGGCAGCGGCTCGAACTCGATGTCGATCGCTTCGATCGCTTCAGCGGCGAGCGCTTCGCTCGTCGCGGCGACGGCGAGAATCGGCTCGCCGTGGTACAGCGGTTCGTTGGTGAGGCCGCGCTCGGCCTGCGCCGTCGCCTGCACGTTTTCGCCGAGCGTCGCGCCGGCGGCGGCGCCGGGCATGTCGTCGGCGGTGAGGATCGCCTTGACGCCGGGCATCGCGAGCGCGCGGCTCGTGTCGAGGCGCGTCACGCGCGCGTGCGGCATCGGGCTGACCAGCAGCTTGGCGAACAGCATGCCTTCGACGCGGTAGTCTTCGGCGTACTTCGCGGCGCCGGTCACCTTCGCGACGAGGTCCGCGGTCGAAAAATTCTGGCCGACTAGTTTGGTATCAGCCATGTCACGCATTCCTCATGTGTTCCGCGCCGCGCATCAACGCGGTGAGAATCTTGTCGTAGTCCTGGCATCGGCAGAGATTGCCGGAGATGCCGTGCGCCAGTTCCTGGCGCGTCGGATTCGGATTCGTCTTCAGGTAGCCGACAGTGGCCATGACGAAGCCCGGCATGCAGAAGGCGCACTGGAAGCCCTGTTCGTCGACGACGCCTTGCTGCACGGCGTGCAGCTTCCCGCTGTTCGGATCGGCGAGGCCTTCGATCGTGACGATCTTCTTGCCGCGCACCGTATGCGCGAGCACCGAGCACGAATAGCGCGGCACATCGTCGACGAGCACGGTGCACGCGCCGCACTCGGCGCGATCGCACCCGAGCTTGGTGCCCGTCAGGCCGAGTTTGTATCGCAGCGTCATCGCGAGCGTGTCGTGCGGCATCAGATCGACGCGGCGATCCTGGCCGTTCACGTTCAGCGTGACGAGTCGCTCGACGGCGCCCGCGGCGGGCTGGCCGTGGAGCGTCGTGCTGCGAAACAGGTACGCGGTGGATGAAGCCGCCGCGCCCGCAGCGATCACACCCTTGATGAAATTACGACGGGAGGTTGACTGCGGCGTTTCTTCCGGCATCTTGTTATCGTCCATTGCTGGATCACCTCGTCGGGTCGAGGAACCGACCGATGGAGAGGGATTAGTCGGACACACGATAATCCCGGAGGCCCTCGTGTTTCAACGGGTTTCCGTCAAGCTGTCAGATGGGGTCAGACCCCGGAGACAAATCGTGACAAACTCATCGCTGACGTTCCTCGGTGCGGCCGGCACGGTCACTGGGTCGAAGCATCTACTCGAGGTGGATGGCCGGCGCGTGCTCGTCGATTGTGGCCTGTTTCAGGGACTCAAGGAGCTACGGCTCAGGAATTGGGAGCCGTTCCCGATCGATCCGGCCAGCATCGATGCGGTCGTGCTGACCCACGCTCATCTGGACCATTGTGGTTATTTGCCGCGCTTGGTGGCCGGCGGCTATCGGGGTCGCATTTTCTGCACCCCGGGGACCAAAGACCTGTGCTCGCTCGTCCTACCCGATGCGGCGCGGTTGCAGGAGGAAGACGCGCGCGAGGCGAACCGGCAGGGGTACTCGAAGCATTCGCCCGCGCTGCCGCTGTATACGCAAGCCGACGCCGCGCGGGCGTTGATGCAATTGCAACCGGTGGGGTATCAGCGGCCCGTGCCGTTGTGGGGTCTGACCCCGCCCCTCACAAATTCGGCCGAAAACCGTGACCCTGGGGTCGGACCCCAACTCACTGTCGAGTTCGTTAACGCCGGTCACTTGCTCGGCTCGGCGTACGCGCGGGTGCGCGTTGGCGACCAGACCCTTCTCTTTGGCGGGGATCTCGGACGCTACGGCCGTCCCGTGCTGCCGGATCCGTCGCCGATCACCGAGGCCGACGTCCTGCTTGTCGAGTCGACTTATGGCGATCGGCTGCACGCGCCCGACGACAACGGCGAGCGCCTCGCGTCGATCGTGAAGGACACGGCCGCGCGTGGCGGGAAGCTGATCATCCCGTCGTTCGCGATTGGACGCGTCGAGGAGGTTCTGTACTGGTTGAAGCGTCTCGAAGACGAAAAACGCATTCCGGCGCTGCCTGTGTACATAGACAGTCCGATGGCGATCGGCGCGCTGCAGTTTTATTCCGCACGTCTGGACGAGCTCGACGCAGAGATTGCCACCCCCTCGGGGTCTGACCCCGGCCCTTCGATTTCCCCAGCAAATCGAGACCCCCGGGGTCAGACCCCGAATCGGCGGCGCGTCTCCGTCTTCGCGACGACGCGGATGACCGTCGTCAGCTCACCACAACAGTCGGCGGACCTCGTGGCTTCGCGCCAGCCTGCGATCATCATCGCGTCGAGCGGGATGGCGACGGGAGGACGTGTCCTCCGGCATCTCGCGGTGACGCTGCCAAATCCGAAGAACACCGTACTGTTTGTCGGGTATCAGGCCGCCGGCACGCGCGGCCGCGATCTCACCGACGGCGCGCGCGAAGTCAAACTGATTGGCCGCGTCGTGCCGGTCGCCGCCCGTGTCGAGCGGATCGATTCGATGTCGGCCCACGCCGACGCCGGCGAAATTCTGCGCTGGTTGTCCGGCGTCTCGCGCGCGCCGCGCATGACGTATCTCGTGCACGGTGAGCCGCGCGCGCTCGCCGCGCTCGCCGCGCGCATTACCACGGAGCGCGGGTGGCCGGTCCACGTCGCGGCACATCGTGAACGTGTCGAATTGCCGCCTTCGGGCTGATAGCGCTCCGGCGTGCCAAGGACCTTGAGATAGGATCCGGGGGAATGAGCCGTCAGACTCCGGCGCCGCCGAGCGCCGCGCCCGCGGTCGAACACGATCGCCCGTACCTTCTCGAGCGCGTCGACGAAGCCGCCGTCGTGCAGCTCTACGCGGATGGCTTCCGCGGTCTGCCGCTCCGCGACAAAGTGCTCGTGTGGCATCTGACACGCGCCGCGATCGCAGGCCGCGACATCTTCTACGACCAGCGCTACGCGCACAATCTCGACATGCGCGACGTGCTCGAGGCGATCGTCACCTACGCGCAGGACGTCGACACCTCGGCGCTCGACGCGATTCGCCGCTACACGAAGCTGTTCTGGATCAACACCGGACCGTACAACAATCTGACCGCGCGCAAGTTCGTGATGACCGGTACGCGCGATGCGTTTGCCGCCGCCGCCCACGCGGCCGCTCGCACCGGCGCCGCGTTCCCACTCCGGCCCGGCGAGTCGCTGGAGCAGCTGCTCGATCGCCTGGCGCCGATGTTCTTCGATCCCGATGTCGATCCGATGGTGACGAGCAAGACGCCACCGCCCGGGCACGACATCCTCACCGCGAGCACGAACAACCTGTACGACGGCGTGACGCTGGCCGACGTCGACGGTTTTCGGGACGCGCACCCGCTCAATTCGCGCTTGATCAAACAGAACGGCCGGCTGGTCGAAGACGTGTACCGCGCCGGGGGCCGCTGCAGCGCGCACATCGAATCGATCGTGCGAGCACCTCGAGGCGGCAATTCCGTTTGCCACCGAGCCGATGGCAAGAGCGCTCGCCGCGCTGATCCGCTTCTACCAGACCGGAGACGCTGGCGATCGCGAGCGGTACGACGTCGCGTGGGTGCAGGACACGGCGTCGCCGGTCGATACGATCAACGGGTTCATCGAAGTGTATCTGGACGCGCGGGGCGTGAAGGGCGCCTGGGAAGCGCTGGTCTGGTACGTCAATCGCGACAAGACGCTTCAGATTCGCTCCATTGCCGACCACGCCCAGTGGTTCGAGGATCGCCTGCCGTGCGACGCGCGGTTCAAGAAACGCGATGCGCGCGGCGTCACCGCGACGGCCATCGACGTCGTCATCGAAACGGGGGAGTCGGGTCCGGTGACGCCGGTCGGGATCAACCTCCCGAACGATCAGTCGATTCGCGAGCGCTTCGGCAGCAAGTCGGTTTCGTTGTCGAACGTGCACGAAGCGTACGACAAGGCGACCGTGCCCGAATTGCGGACCGAGTTCGCGTGGACCAGCGACGAAGTCGCGCGGGCGACGGCCTGGAGCGCGTTCGCGGGCGAGCTGACCACGAACCTGCACGAGGTGATCGGCCACGGCTCAGGCCAGGTCGATCCGGCGCTGCACGGCAATCCGCACGGCGCGCTCAGGGAGCATTACTCGGCGATCGAAGAAGCGCGGGCGGATCTCGTCGCGCTGTACTTTCTGCCCGATCCCAAGCTCGCCGAGTTGGGTTTGATTCCGAGGGAACATCACGAGGACATCGTCCTGGCCGAGTATGAGGGCTACGCGCGCAACGTTCTCGTGCAGCTTCGCCGCGTCCGGCACGGCACCCAGATCGAAGAAGACCACATGCGCAACCGCCAGCTGATCGTGCGGTGGCTCATGGCGAACACGACGGCGATCGAGGCGCGGACGCGCGACGGCAAGACGTACTACGTCATGACCGACGCACGGGCGTTTCGCGAGGGCGTGGGACGACTCCTCGGCGAGGTGCAACGGATCAAAGGCGAAGGCGATTACGAGGCGGCGCGCGCGCTGGTCGAGACCTTCGGCGTGCATTTCGATCCCGCGCTGCGCGACGAGGTCGTCGCGCGCGTGGATCGGCTGGGACTGCCGTCCTACACCGGATTCGTCATGCCGCGGCTCGACGCGGTTCGCGACGACTCCGGCGCTATCGTCGAGGTCTCAATCTCGTACCCGCTGGACCTCGAGGAGCAGATGTTGGAATTCTCGGCCGCGACCCGTCATCTGAGGGCGTCGTGACTCCGAAGCGATCGATCTGCCGCGAAAGCACGCAAGCACGAAACCACAATTGTCTTTTTCGTGTCTTCGTGTTTTCGTGGCTGACCTGGGTGCTGGCGAATCCTGCACTCGCACAACCCCTCGCCACGACGCGCCTCAACATTCTCCAGGCCGAGGATCGGCGCGCACCAACTGCGAACGACGTCGCCATTCTCCGCGCCGGCGCCCGAAACGGCGACGCGCTGACCGCGCGCATGGGCCTGCGCGCGCTGGGCCGCCTCGAACGCCCGGCGCTCATTCCGGACATCACGCCCGGCCTCCGCCACCCCGCGCCGGAGAATCGCGTCGAGGCCGCGACCGCGATCGGGCAGGCCGCGCAGGGATGGAAGCGCGATCGCGCCAAGGCGCCGACGCCAACGCTCGACTCCGTCGTGACCACGCTTGTGGCGCGCCTGCGAGTCGAGGCGGAACCCGATGTGCGCGCGGCGATCTGCGAGACGCTCGGACGTCTCCCGTACACAACCGCCGGCCAGGTCGAAAGCGCGGAGCGCACGCTTCTCGACGTCGCCGCGCAGGCCGAATCGGTGACGGATCGTCTCGGCGTCGCCAAAGGCTTCGAAGCGCTCGTGCGAATGCATCGGACCGTCCGGCCGCCGAGCGATGCCGCTGTCGCGGTGTTGCGCCGGCTCGCAGCGCCCAAGAACAACAACGACCTCGCGACCGGCGCGCGCATCCGTCGCCTCGCGCTCGAAACGCTGGTCACCGCGGGCGTGCCCGACGACGAGCTGATTACCGACGCGTCGCGGGATCCGGACGCGCAGGTACGGCGGCTGGCGATGCGCGCGGCCGCGGTCCGCGGCCGATCCGCGGCCACCGATGCGGTGATTGCCGCGGCGCTCGGAAACCCGTTGTCGCCGCCCGCATCGGATCCGTCCGCCGGCGACGAGTCGCCGATCGTGCGCGTCGAGGCGCTGCGCGCGCTCAAGGCGCGCGCCGGCGACGAAGCCTGTCCCGCCTCGGTGCTGCGCGCGCTCGATCGCGAGCCGGCCGTGGCGCTGCTGGCGATCGATCAGCTGGCCGCCTGCGGATCGTCGCCCGTCGCGCTCGCCGTCCTCGAGCACATCGTCGGGGACCGCCACGCGATGCACGCGGCGCGCGGATGGCATCGCGCGGCGCATGCCGTGGTGGCGCTCGCGGCGGCCTCGCCGGAGCGCGGCGCAGCCGCGCTGCAGCCGCTGATTGGCTCACAGGTGTGGCAGGTGCGCATGTATGCGGCTCGCGCGGCCGCGACGCTCGAGGACCGCGGTCTGCTGCAACGTCTGGCGAATGACGAGTCCGACAACGTCCGCGAGGTGGCGATTGCGGGGCTGAAGATCGTCGCCGGCCATGACGCGGACGAGGTCTACGTCTCCGCGCTGACGCGGAGCGGCTATCAGGCGATTCGCGCCGCCGCCGTGGCGCTCGACGGCACGCCGCGTCCCGACGCGGCGGTGCCCGCGCTCACGGCGGCGCTCGAACGCCTGGTCGCCGAAGGCCGCGACAATTCCCACGACGCGCGCGGCGCCATTGCCAAGACGCTGGCGAGCACGGGTGTACGAACAGGAAACGGCGGCGGCAGCGGGTCGGACCCGGCGCGGAGCCTGCAGCGTCCGCAGAATGATTTGAACGCGGAGGATTGGCGGCGCCTTGCCTCGCCCCGCGCGCGAATCACGATTCGCGACGTCGGCACCTTCGATCTCGCGCTCTTCACCGCGCAGGCGCCGGCGACCGTGCTCCGCTTCGCGCGACTCGCGAGATCCGGCTACTACAACGGCCTCACCTTCCACCGGGTCGTCGCGAATTTCGTCATTCAGGGTGGCAGCCCTGGCGCCAACGAGTACGTCGGCGATGCGGCTTTCATGCGCGACGAGCTCGGCTCCTGGCCGCACGTGCGCGGGGCGGTCGGCATCTCGACGCGCGGGCGCGACACCGGCGACGCGCAAATCTTCATCGATCTCGTGGACAACCCGCGCCTCGATCACGACTACACGGTGTTCGCGCAGGTCTTGAATGGCATCGAGGTCGTGGATCGGATTCTGGAAGGTGATGTCATTGAGAGGATAGAGATCCTGACTGGTCCCTAGTACTTGGGCCTTAGTTCTTGGTCCGTCCTCGGTCCCTGGTCCTTGGTGCGCCGAATCGGCGGGACGAAGACGGACATTGGACCAAGGACGGACCAAGGACATGGGACGGACCAAGAACCAAGGCCAAAGGACCAAGGACTGACGTTGTTCTCCAGCCGCACGCCCGCGCAGCTCGCGCCCAATCGCCTGGCCGAAGCCATCGCGACGCGCCGTGCCCGGCGCGACCCGATCATCGACCTCACCGAATCCAATCCGACGCGTGCCGGCTTCGAGTACCCCCGCGATCTGCTCGCGCCACTGTCCGATCCACGCGCCCTCCGCTACGACCCGCAGCCGTTCGGTGCGATGGACGCGCGGGTTGCGGTGGCGAAGGAATACGAACGTCAGGGCGTGCTCGTGCCACCAGAACGGATCGTGTTGACCGCGAGCACGAGCGACGCGTACTCGCTCCTGTTCAAACTGCTGGCCGATGCCGGCGACGAAGTGCTCGTGCCGCGTCCCAGTTATCCGCTCTTCGAGCATCTGACGCGGCTCGATCTGATCGCGGCGCGGCCCTACGATCTCGAGTATCACGGGTCGTGGTCGATCGAGATGTCGAGCGTCGAGAACGCCGTTGGTTCACGGACGCGCGCTGTTCTTGTCGTGTCGCCGAACAACCCGACGGGATCATTCGTCACTCGGGACGAGCTGGCGCGGCTGACGCCGGTGTGCGCCGCGCACGACATCGCGATCGTCGCCGACGAAGTCTTTTTCGATTACGGCCTGGAGCCCGACGCGCGCATGTCGGCGGGCCGTGTCGTCGAGTGCGACACGGTGCTGTCGTTCACGTTGGGCGGTCTCTCCAAATCAGTCGGTCTCCCGCAGGTAAAGCTCGGGTGGATCGCGGTGAACGGCCCCGCGCGGCTGGTGGCTGACGCCCTCGCCCGCCTCGAGCTCGTGTGCGACACCTATCTCGCGGTCTCGACGCCCGCGCAGACGGCGGCCGCGCACCTTCTCGACGTGGGCGCCACGATCCGGCGCCAGATTGCCGACCGCGTGCGCGCCAGCTACGCATCGCTGCAGGCGTGGGCGGCCGCGGTGCCATCGTGCCGCGTACTGCGCGCGGACGCGGGCTGGTATGCCGTCATGCAGGTCCCGGCGTTCGAATCCGAGGAGGATTTGGTCGTCGGCCTGTTGACGAACGACGGCGTGCTCGTGCATCCCGGCTACTTTTTCGATTTTTCTCGTGAGTCTTTCGTGATCGTCAGCCTGCTGCCGCGGCCCGCGGACTTCGCCGAGGGCCTCGGACGTCTCTTGCGGCACTTCGATTGCAGCCCGGCCAGAACGTGACGGACTCCAGCCGGCGCGCGGGAATGCTCATTCCGTTGTTCGCGTGTCCCTCGCGCGCCAGTTGGGGCATCGGCGACATCGGCGACATCGCGCCGATCACGAAGTGGCTGTCGGCCGCGGGTCAGCGCGTGCTGCAGTTCCTCCCGTTGAACGAGATGGCGCCCGGCCAGCAGTCGCCCTACGCGGCGATCAGCGCGATGGCGATCGATCCAATTTTCATCGACCTGCGATCGGTTCCCGAATTCCAGGCGCTCGGTGGCGAGGAGACGCTGTCGCCCGGCGATCGCGCCGAGCTTGCAGCGGTGCGCGCGTCGCGCACCATCGAACACCATCGGGTGCGCCGCTTGAAGCGGGCGGCGTTGACGGTCGCGTTCGACCGCTTCATAGACGCGGAGTGGCAGCGCAACTCCGAACGCGCCGCCGGCTTCAAGGTGTTCATCAGCAAGCAAGCCTGGTGGGTGGAGCCGTACAGCCTGTTTCGAGCGATCCATGCCCACCGCGACGAACGTCCGTGGACCGAGTGGCCCAAGGAGCTGCAGCGCCTCGAGCCGGCGGCGATCAACGCCGCGCGCCGCGAGCTGACGCGCGACGTGTTGTTCTACCAGTACTTGCAGTGGCTGGCCGCGATCCAATGGGATGCGGCGCGTCACGCGACGCACGGCGTGCAGCTGTTCGGCGATCTGCCGTTCATGGTCGACGGCGACAGCGCCGACGTGTGGGCGCGGCAACGCCAGTTTCGATTCGACGCCACCGTCGGCGCGCCGCCCGACGCGTTCAGCGTCACCGGTCAGGACTGGGGCGTCCCGCTCTACGACTGGGACGCGATCATGGCCGACGATTTTCGCTGGCTGCGCGAGCGGGCCCGCCGCAATGCCGATCTGTACGACGGCTATCGGATCGATCATCTGGTCGGTTTCTATCGCACCTACGGCCGTCCGCGCGACGGCGGCGCCGGGTTCTTCACGCCCTGGGACGAGCCCGCGCAGTTGGCGCTCGGCGAGCGCGTGCTCGACGTGTTTCGCGGTGCCGGCGCCGAGATCGTCGCCGAGGATCTCGGCACGGTGCCGGACGCCGTGCGCGCGTCGCTGGCGCGGCTCGGCATTCCCGGATTCCGCGTGCTGCGGTGGGAGCGCGAGTGGCACACCGACGGCCAGCCGTTCCGCGATCCGTCCACCTATCCCGCGGTCTCTGTCGCGGCGTCAGGCACGCACGACACCGAACCGCTGATCGAGTGGTGGGAAACGGCGTCCGACGACGAGCGGCGCAAGATTGCGGCGGCGCCGACCATGCAGCGGCTCAGCGCCGGCGTCAATCTCGCTGATGCCGACGCCTCGTCTGCCCGCGAGGTGCTGCTCGAGGCGCTGTTTGCCTCGGGCTCGGATCTCGTGCTGCTTCCGATTCAGGACGTCTTCGGCTGGCGCGACCGCATCAACATCCCGGCCACGATCACCGATCGGAACTGGGCGTTCCGGCTGCCGTGGGCGAGCGATGACATGGACGACATTCCTGAAGCGCGCGAGAGAAAAGATCGATTGCGCGCGTGGTCGCAGGCGTATGGGCGTCTGTGACGAATGGCTGAGTGCGATCCGACGGTGCTAGCTGAACCACGTGGTAGAGTGGACACGCTTTCCTGAGCGCTCACGCTGCTAGCCCAATCCGACTAGTTTCCGCAGCCCTCACCTAAGCCAATTCGGGAAGGGGGCCACCATGCCACGTCAGTCCACGAATCAGGGTCGCGACGACCGGGTGACGCGCGTCGAAGCCGTGTTGGCCGAAGTCCAGCGCACACTCGAGGTGCAGTTCCAGCGAATCGCGGCCATGCAGGCGCAGCTCGGTCATCTCTCCGCGCGCAAAACGCCATGAGCCCTGGCGCCGTTCCCGCGTGCCCCAAGTGCAATCGTAGCGACGGGGTTGAGATCGAGGACCAGAGCGGCAGCTCGGCCCAGTGGTTCGTCTGCGCCCACTGCGGCACACGCTTCACCCCGCCGCGACGTTCCTGAGATCCCGTTATCTACTGCTGTGACGTGCCTCTGCCCGTCACCGTCGGCTTCGGCAGCGGCTTGCGCGGGAGCTTCTCGTCGCGATTCGCGGTGTTGTACACGAACGACGCCACAATGACCGCGTTGCGCATCATGTCGTTCGCCTGCACCCGCTCGTACATGTCCATGTTCGAGTGGTGCGTGCGCGAGTCGTACTCGACCTCGTCCTGAATGAACTGAAATCCCGGCAGACCCACTGCGTCGTACGACAGATGATCGGTGCCGCCCGTGTTCCGGATCGTCAGCGTCGTCATTCCCAGGTTGCGGAATGGTTCCATCCAGGCCTGGAAAATCGGCGCGACCGCTTCGTTTCCCTGCAGGTAGACGCCGCGAATGGCGCCGGTGCCGTTGTCCACGTTGAAGTAGCCCGAAAACTTCGCGTGCTCGGGCTTCAGCGCCATCGTCGCCGGATCACCGAAGTGGTCTCGCACGTACGCGCGGGAGCCGAGCAGGCCCTGTTCCTCGCCGCCCCAGAGTCCGATCCGGACCGTTCGCCGCAGTTTGACGCCGGTGACTTTCAGGATGCGCATCGCTTCCATCATCACGGCGGAGCCGGCGGCGTTGTCGGTCGCGCCGGTGCCGGTGTGCCAGGAATCGAAATGCGCGCCGATCATCACGATCTCGTCGGCCTTGTCGGTTCCCGGCAGCTCGCCGACGATGTTGAAGGCGTTGAGGTCGGAGTCGTAGAACTTGTTGTCGATGTCCATCTGCAGCGTGACCGGAATCTTCTTCTCGAGCGTCCGCCAGATGCGGCCGTAGTGCTCGACGGCCAGCGTCACCTGCGCGGGCACCGGCGGCTGTTTCGCGATCGCGCGGCCCTCCGCCCTGCACGAACAGCGTGCCGCCGTCGCCGCGGCTGAAGTCGAGCACCGCCGCCACGCCTTCGTCGATCCAGAACTGCGTGCGGCGGCGAGCGAAGTCCTGATCGACGTTGCCGCGGCCGCGTCCTCCGCGCCCACCGCCGGCCGGCTGTTTCGACAACTCTGACAGTTCTGCATCGGTGTAGCGGTGGCCGGTGGCGTCGAACTGCGGCAGCACCGCGCGCATCGCGACCGACAGCGCGAACTTGCCGCGCAGCTTGCCGCGGAAGGTGTCGAAATCCTTGTCGCTCGTGATGACAGCCATCACGGCTTCGCCGGTCACGGGACCGTTGGTGCCGGGCGTCCACGCTTTCGGGTAGGCGATGAGCGGATAGGCGCGCGGGGTCATCGCCATCGCGACGAAGCGCTGGTTCTGCCAGCCGCGGCCGAACGGCCACGTTTCGAGTCTTCACGTTCGCGAGCCCCCACTCCTTCATCGTCTTCTGCGCCCAGTCGGCGGCTTCCTTGATGTTGGGAGAGCCGGTCAGGCGCGGGCCGTACACGTCGGTGAGGTAGCTCTCGATCTCCATCACCTTCGATCGCTGCAGCCCCTCTTCCTTGATCTTGTAGACCGCGTCGAGATCGATCTTTTCCGTGACCGCCCATTGCGCGGTGAGCGGGAGACCGACGAGGCAGGCGAGATGACGGCAGTGAGTACACAGCCTTCGTTGGACTTTCACGGAACCACCCTCCAGGCGCCAAGTATAATTTCAACCGAGTGGCTACCTTGCATCCGTTTCGCGCGCTTCGCCCCCGATCGGCGGACGCGGCGCGCGTCGCCGCCGTGCCGTACGACGTCGTCAGTACCGATGAGGCCCGCGCGCTGGCCGAGGGCAATCCGCTCAGCTTTCTGCGCGTGTCTCGCGCGGAAATCGAGCTGCGATCCGGTGACCAACCCGTACGACGAATCGGTCTACCAGCGCGCCGCCCGGAATTTCGCCGCCCTTCGTGCGTCAACGCTGGTCGAGGACGACGAGCCGAGCGTGTATGTGTATCGGCTGCGCATGGGCGACCACGTGCAGATCGGGCATTGCCGCCTGCTGTGTCGCTCGACGAGTACGATCGCGACGTCATCCGCAAGCACGAGCGCACGCGGCCCGACAAGGAAGACGATCGCACGCGGCACATGCTGGCGCTCGGCGCGCAGACCGGGCCCGGTGTTCCTGACGTATCGCGCCGCCACCGATGTCGATCGCGTCGTTTCGCGCGCGGTCGCGAGTCCGCCGATCGCGGATTTCACGGCGCCCGACGGCGTGCAGCCACACGCTCTGGCGGGTCGGCGGCGGCGATCGCGATGCCCTCGTCGCGGCGTTCGACCGGATTCCGGCGCTGTACATCGCCGACGGCCACCATCGCGCCGCCAGCGCCGCGCGCGCGCGGACACGCGTGCGCGACGCGCACGTCGCCGGCGACGACGCCGAGGCCTCGACGATGCTGGCGGTCGCCTTTCCGCACGACCAGGTGCAGATCCTGCCGTACAACCGGATCGTGAAAGACCTCGGCGACGCTGACGCCCGACGGCTTCCTGCGACGCCGTCCGCGAGCGATTCGAGGTCGAGCGCGGGACCGGCGACGCCGGCGCGGCGCGGCGAGATCGCGATGTACTTCCAGGGCGACCTGGCACACGCTGCGCCCGCGCACGACACCCGATCCCGCCGATGCCATCGGCTCGCTCGACGTCAGCATCCTGCAGGAGCAGCTGCTGGCGCCCGTGCTGGACATCGCCGACGTGCGCACCGACAAGCGCATCGATTTCGTCGGCGGCGCGCGCGGCACGGGTGCGCTCGAGCAGCTCGTCGACGTCGGGGAAGGCGGCGGTCGCGTTCTCGCTGTATCCCGTCAGCGTCGCCGATCTGATGCGCGTCTCCGACGCCGGCGCGATCATGCCGCCCAAGTCGACGTGGTTCGAGCCGAAGCTGCGGGATGGGTTATTGATACACCTGATCTAAATGCGCTAACACGGAGGTCACGGACACAAACGGAGATCACAGAATCAACAAAGGACACAGAATGATCGGTGTCCTCCTGTTCGTTGCCGTGTCCTCCGTGTTAGTGCCTTGAGTGCCGATGAAGGTTCTCGTCGCCGACAAATTCGAACAGTCCGGCATCGACGGTCTCAAGGCCGCCGGCTGCGAGGTTCTGTATCAGCCGGATCTGAAAGACGAGAGCGCTGACCGCCGCGATTCGCGACGACGGCCGCTGACGTGCTGGTGGTCCGCAGCACCGCGGTCACCGCGCCGATGCTCGAAAGCGGCGCCCTCTCGCTCGTCGTCCGCGCCGGCGCCGGCTACAACACGATCGATGTCGCGACGGCGTCCACGCGCGGGATCTACGTCTCGAACTGTCCCGGCAAGAACGCCATCGCCGTCGCCGAGCTCGCCTTCGCGCTGCTGCTCGCGCTCGACCGCCGCGTGCCCGACAACGTCGCGGAGCTGCGCGCCGGGAAGTGGAACAAGAAGGAGTTCTCGAAAGCGCGCGGCGTGTTCGGCCGGACGCTCGGCCTGCTCGGCTACGGCAACATCGGCCAGGAGATGGCCAAGCGCGCGCACGCGTTCGGCATGCCCATCGTCGTCTGGAGCCGCCGGTTTGCCAGCGGGAAGGAGCGGGTCGAGGATCAGCCGGTGCCGATGCGGCTGGGCGCGTCGCCGCAAGACGTCGCGGCGCAGTGCGACGTCCTCAGCGTGCACCTCGCGCTGAGCGCCGACACCAAGGGCCTGGTCAACGCCGCGGTGTTCGATCGGCTGAAGCCCGGGTCGTACTTCATCAACACCGCGCGCGGCGAAGTGGTGGACCACGCCGCGCTGGAACGAGCGATCCGCGAGCGCGATCTGCGGGTCGGTCTCGACGTGTTCGCGGCGGAGCCGACGAGCGCGACGGGCGACTTCACCGATGCCATCGCGTCGCTGAAGAACGTGTACGGCACGCATCACATCGGCGCGTCCACCGACCAGGCGCAGGAGGCGATTGCCGCCGAAACGGTTCGCATCATCGCCGCCTACAACAGCACCGGCAAGGTCCCGAACGTCGTGAACCTCGCCAAGAAGACGCCGGCCTCGCACATGCTCGTCGTCCGCCATCGCGACCGGCCGGGCGTGCTCGCGCACGTCTTCGATCACCTGCGCCGCGGCAACATCAACGTGCAGGAGACGGAGAACGTGATTTTCGAAGGCGCGCAGGCCGCCGTGGCGCGCATCAATCTCGACGGCGCCCCGAGCGAGGCTATGTTGCGAGAGATGCAGGACGGAAACAGCGATGTTCTCGATCTGCACCTCGTCAAGATTTGATCTGCCACGAAAACACGAAAGCACGAAACCCCAAAATGGTCTTTTTCGTGTTTTCGTGATTTCGTGGCTCGTTCCGGAGGCTCCATGACCGTTGTCCATCGCGTCTTCAACTTCGCCGCCGGCCCGGCGGTGCTTCCTGTTCCGGTGCTCGAGGAGATCCAGCGCGATCTCGTGGCGCTGCCGGGCGTCGGCATGTCGATCCTCGAGATCAGCCATCGGTCGAAGACGTTCGAATCGGTGCTCGCGCGCGCCGAAGCCGACATCCGCACGCTCGCGGGGATTCCGCCGAACTATAAGGTGCTCTTTCTCCAGGGCGGCGCCAGCATGCAGTTCTCGATGGTGCCGATGAACCTGCTGACCGCGGGCGCGACCGGCCGACTACATCGACTCGGGTTCGTGGGCCGAGAAGGCGATCAAGGAGGCGAAGAAAGTCGGCACGGTCAACGTCGCGGCGACAACGAAAGGCGAGAACTATGCGCGTGTCCCGCGGCAGGACGAGCTGAAGCTGACGCCGGGCGCCGCCTACATGCACATGACGTCGAACAACACGATCGAGGGCACGCAGTACCAGACGCTGCCCGCGGTCGGCGACGTGCCGCTCGTCAACGACACCTCGTCCGACATGTTCAGCCGGCCGATCGACGTGTCGCGTCACGCGCTGATCTACGCGGGCGCGCAGAAGAACATGGGACCCGCGGGTGTCACGGTCGTGATCATCCGGGACGATCTGCTGCAGCGCTCGCAGAAATCGCTGCCGACGATGCTCAACTACGCGGTCCACGCGGAGAACGCGTCGCTCTACAACACGCCGCCGGCGTTCGCGGTGTACGCGCTCGGTCTTGTCATGAAATGGCTGATCGGTCAGGGCGGGCTGAGCGCGATTGCCCGGGTCAACGAGCGCAAGGCGCAGACGCTGTACGCCGAGATCGATCGGACCGGGTTCTATCGCGGCACGGCGGACAACGACTGCCGATCGCAGATGAACGTCACGTTCCGCCTCGCGACGGAAGAACTCGAGAACGCGTTCGTCAAGGAATCGACTGCTGCGGGCCTGGACGGCTTGAAGGGCCACCGCTCAGTCGGCGGCATGCGCGCGTCGATCTACAACGCTTTCCCAGAAGCGGGCATCGACGCGCTCGTGCAATTCATGAAGGAATTCGAGCGCGTTCGCGGCTGAACCCCGGCGCGTTTCGACGCGTCTTCGCCTTCGAGGCGGGGGGTTTCGTGCTACCATCGTACGTTCCACTCGTTGCCCCGCCGCGGATCCCTGGGTTACAGCGCTCGATCGGCTTTCGAAGGAGAGAGTAGTGCTTTTTTCGCTCGCCATGACGCTCATCGTCGCGGCCATCCTGATTCAAACGGCCGTGTTCAGCACCACCATTTACCTGCACCGGACCGCGACGCACAAAGCGCTGGTCATTCACCCGGCACTCGAATGGACGTTCCGCTTCGTGCTGTGGATCGTCAGCGGACTCTCGACCAGGGAATGGGTCGCGGTGCATCGCAAGCATCATGCGTTCACGGATGAAGAAGGGGATCCACACAGCCCCGTCCTCGAAGGCTTCTGGAAGGTTCAGCTCGGCAACGTCTTCTACTACATCCGCGAGATCAAGCGGACCGACGTCGTCGAACGCTACGCGCGCGACATCGAGCTCGGTTGGTGGGACAAGCACGTCTTCAGGCACGGTCTGGTCGGGATCGGGCTCGGCACCGCCGCATTGTGCGCGGTGATGGGGATCGGCTGGGGTCTGCTGGCCGCGGGCATTCACGCCTTCATGTACGTGTTCGTGCTGTCATCCTCCATCAACGGTCTGTGCCATCACGTCGGCTACAAGAACTTCGACAACACCGCCACCAACATCCGCACGCTCGCGCTCCTCACCGGCGGCGAGGGGCTGCACAACAACCATCACGGCTATCCGCGCAGTCCGAAATTCAGCTTCCGCCCGAGCGAGATCGATCCGGCGTGGCCGATCATCAAGCTGTTGATCGCGCTCAGGCTCGCCAAGCCCTACAAGACGATCCACGAAATCGCGGCCTAAAGGTAGAACTTAGAACGTAGAAGTTGGACGGAACTGAGAAAACCGGCGCGGTCCTTCTGACTTCTAACTTTTGACTTCTAACTTCCCGTAGGGTCTGCGACGCCGGCGCCTACGCCTGCGCCTGCGCCTGAAGGGTGGTTCCTCGGTGCCTTCGGCTGGCGTCTGCGGCGAAGGTGCGCCGGCGGCCTGCGCCGTCCAGTGCTCGACGATCGCCGGATCGCCGCCGTGGACCTCGAGCCAGGTGAGCGCTTCGCGGAAGACGCTGCGGTGCACGATCCCCCGGTGGCCGCGCGAGTGGTTGCCCGCCTCCGACAGCCGGCGCTGTAAGCCCAGCACCTGCTGCAGGCGCTCGATGTCGCGCCGCGCGATCGGCAGCGTGCCGAGCCGAGGCGCCGGAGCCCGCCGCCGTTCCGGCTGCGCATCGGCGGCGCCGGAAGTTGTGGCGGAGCCGGCGCCCAATCCTCCATGCGACGGCGGTTGTGCGAGATGCCCATCGGCACGAGCAGGCTTCCCAGCAGAATCGGGTTGGTGAGCGTCTCGGGCATCGAGACGAATCGCTGGCGGTACGCATCGAGCTCGGCGAGCGAGCGCCACAGCGAATCGTCGGCGCCGCGGTGGAGCTCGGCGGAGATCGGTTCGAGCAGCCCCACCTCGGCAAGCCCGCGGAAGGCTTTCTCCGACGCGCCGGCGCGCAGAATCTTGTAGTACTCCTCCATCAGCCGCGGCGGCGAGCTCTTCGAGATCTCGTGCCGGTGCATGCGGATCGCCTCGAGCAACTCGGGCTCGATCGTAAAGTCGAGCCGCGCGGCGAGCGCGATCGCGCGGATCATGCGCACCGGGTCTTCGCGCAGGCGGACGTGCGGATCGCCGATCGATCGCACGACTCCCGCGCGGAGGTCATCGAGGCCGCCGACGTAATCGATCACCGAGAAGTCGGCGATGTCGTAGAACAGCGCGTTGATCGTGAAATCGCGGCGAAACGCGTCTTCTTCTGGCGTGCCAAACGTGTTGTCGCGATGAATGAGATGTTCGCCTTCGGGCGTGGACGGATCCGGAGCGGGCACGCCGTCCTGCACCACTTCTTCGCCGGGCTCGACCTGGCGGCGGAACGTCGCCACTTCGACGACCTTCTGTCCGAATCGCACGTGAGCCAGCCGGAAGCGACGCCCGATGACCCAGCAGTTCCGAAACAGCTTCTTGACTTGATAGGGATGCGCCGACGTCCCGATGTCGAAATCCTTCGGCCGGCGGCCGAGCAGCAGATCGCGCACGCTGCCGCCCACCAGGTACGCGGTGTAGTTGAACTGTCGGAGCCGATAGAGGACCTTCAGCGCATCGGGGTCGATGTCGCGGCGCGAGATCGAATGTTCCGCCCGCGGAATGATCCTCGGTTCGACCACGAACGCATTGTACCAAGGCGTTACAAGACGCGAGTAAATCATTGAAGAACAACGGGTTATGGTGCAGTGCGCCGTGTGTTAGCATCGTACGAATGGCCACGAAAGCACGAAAGCACGAAAGCCCGGAAGGTCTCTTGTTTCGTGTTTTCGTGTTTTCGTGGCTGATCCAGATTGCGCCGACGGCCGCCGTCGCTGCCGACGATCCCCTCGCCCGCGCACGCGCCTTGTACAACGCGCGGCAGTTCGCGGCGGCCGTCAACGCCGCGGAGGAGGCGCGCCTCCTGCCGTCGCGCGCGAACGCCGCGGATCTCGTCGCCGCGCGAGCCTACCTCGAACGGTATCGCGACAGCCGCACGTCCGATGATCTGACCAACGCGCGCGAGCGCTTCCGTCGCCTCAACCCGAAAGGCTTCACCCCGCGCGAGCGCACCGAGTACATCGTCGGCCTCGGCGAGACGCTGTACTTCGACGGTGCCTATGGCGCCGCCGCAACGGTCTTCGACACGGTGTTACAGAGCGGGGACACCCTGACGGCGGATGCCCGCGAACGGGTGCTCGACTGGTGGGCCACTGCCATCGATCGCGACGCCAAGCCGCGCCCCGAACACGAACGCCTGATCGCGTATCAGCGTATTCGGACGCGTATGGAAGTGGAGCTGGCGCGCACCGGCGAGAGCGGAGCGGCCGCGTATTGGCTGGCGGCGGCGGCGCGCGGCCATGGCGACATACAGGGCGCGTGGGATGCCGCGCAGGCGGCGTGGGTCCGGGCGCCGCTCTCGACCGATCGCGCCGAGGCGTTGCGCGCCGATCTCGACCAGCTCGTCGTGCGCGGGATCATTCCCGATCGCGCCAAGCATTCCACGCAACCGATCGACGCGCTGCGGTTGCAGTGGGAACAGTTCAAGGAGAGGTGGAAACCGTGAGGATCCACAAGTCAGAAGTCAGAATACGAAGCCAGAAGTACAAGGTCGGAAGACATATCTGCCTTCTAACTTTTGACTTTTTCTGACTTCTGACTTCTGACTTCTGACTTGCCAGGTTCCTCCTACCCCTTGGCGTCTTTCCAGTTTTCCCCAATCCCGATATCCACGGTGAGCGGCACGCGCAGCGGGACCGCGGACTGCATCCGCTCGCGCACGACGCCGGCGATATCGTCGGCCTGATCCTTCGGCACCTCGAACAACAGCTCGTCGTGGACGGTGAGGATCATGCGCGCCTGGGGGCGATCGGCGAGCGCCGCGTGGACGTCGATCATGGCGCGCTTCATGATGTCGGCCGCGCTCCCCTGGATGGGGAGGTTGACGGCCATCCGCTCGGCCGCCGATCGGATCTGAAAATTCCGGCTCGTGAGCTCCGGCACCAGCCGGCGCCTGCCGAACATCGTCTTCACCACGCCGGTCGCGCGCCCTTCCTCGAGCGTGCGATCGATGTAGGCGCGGACGCGCGGGAACCCGGCGAAATAGGCGTCGATGAAGTGCTGGGCCGCCTCGGGTGTGACGCCAATATCCTTCGACAACGTGAACGCGCTCTTTCCGTAGAGCAGCGCGTAGTTGATCATCTTCGCCGTGGCGCGCTGCTTGTGCTTGTCGAGCGTCGAGTCGGCGCCGAACACCTTCAGTGCCGTTTGATCGTGGATGTCGTCGCCACGCCGAAACGCCTCGATGAGCGTCTCGTCCTCGGCAATGTGGGCGAGGACGCGCAGCTCGATCTGCGAGTAGTCCGCTGAAATCAACACGTGTCCCGCGTCGGCGATGAAGGCGCGGCGGATCTCGCGTCCGAGTGCCGTCCTGATCGGGATGTTCTGGAGATTCGGATCGCTGCTGCTCAAGCGGCCCGTCGCCGCGCCGGCCTGGTTGAGCGAGGTGTGAACCCGGCCTGTCTCCGGGTTGACGAGCTGCGGCAGCGCGTCGATGTACGTGCCCTTCAATTTCATCAGCGCGCGCCACTCGAGGATCAAGCGCGGCAGGTCGTGCGTCAGCGCGAGCTCTTCGAGCACTTCGACAGCGGTCGAGGGTGTCCGCGCCGCGCCGGTCCGCTTCAACACCGGCAGCTGCATCTTGTCGAACAGGATCTCGGACAGCTGCTTCGGTGAATTGATGTTGAACTCGCTGCCGGCCATTTCATGGATCTTCGCCGTCCGCTCGGCGAGCTCCTGCTCGACCTTGTGGGATTGCGCCAGCAGCGCCGGACCGTCCACGCGGACGCCCGCCCGCTCGACCGCCACCAGCACGGGCACCAGCGGCAGCTCGAGCCGGTGGTACACCTCCTCGACCTGATCGGCGGCGAGCAGCGTCTTCACGATGGGCACCAGCTGCCCCGCAAGGTCGGCCCGCTCGCACGCGAAGTCGACGACGGCTTCGACCGGTAGATCGCCCAGCGAGATGGCCTTGACGCCCTTCCCGCACACATCTTCTTCGGTCAGCGGCTTGTAACTCGTGTGCTCGAGCGCAAGCTCCTCGAGCCGATGCTCGGATCGGCTGGCGTCGATGAGAAAGCTGGCGAGCATCGTGTCGGTGTGCAGTCCGCGCACGTCGATGCCGTGCCGCGCGAGGATGATGACGTCGAACTTCAGATCGTGTCCGGACTTGCCGATCGTTTCGTCGGCCAGCACCGGTCCCAACGCGTCGAGCACAGCGGCCAGCGGCAGCAGCGGAAGCCTCGGTTCATGAGCGTCGCCGAGCAAATCGAGATCGGCCCCGGCCGCGGGACGTGCGACCGGCACGTAATCCGCGTCGCGCGGCGCGGTCGAAAACGCGAGCCCGACGATGCCCGCACGCATCGCGGCGGGCCGATCAGGAATGACGCGGAATGCAAAGTGTCCGGCCGCACGCAGCCGCTCCGCGAGCTCCAGGAGCCCTTCTGGTGTCGTGACCGTTCGATAGGCCTTCGCAATCGTGCTGGCCGTCGGCGCGTACTCGGCGGCGAGCGATCTGAACGCCAGCTCGTTGAAGATCTTGAACGACTGCTCGCGCGAACCACCGCGGTAGCGAACGGCGGCAGCGTCGAATGCGACGGGCACATCCGTTCGGATGCGCGCCAGCTCGCGGCTCTGGCGTGCGTCATCGGCGTGGCCCAGCAGCCCTTCGCGATAGCGCTTGTGTGAGACTTTGGAGGCGTTGGCGAGCAGGTGTTCGAGCGATCCGTAGGTCGCGATCAGCTCGTGCGCGCCCTTTTCGCCGATCCCCGGCACCCCTTTGATGTTGTCGATCGTGTCGCCCATCAGCGCGAGCACGTCGACCACCTGTTCGGGCGCGACGCCGAACTTGTCCTTCACGCCCGGCGCGTCGTACCACGTGCCTTCTTCCTTCGGGTTGAAGACGCGGATCCCGTCGTGGACGAGCTGAAAGAAATCCTTGTCGCCGGTGACGATCGCCACATCGAAGCCGGCGGCGGTCGCCTGCGTCGCCAGCGTCCCGATCACATCGTCGGCCTCGTAGCGCTCGGAGGTCAGGATCGGCACGCCCAGCGCTTCGCACGCGGCGTGGACCATCGGAATCTGGAGGGCGAGCTCGTCGGGCATCGGCCTGCGATTCGCTTTGTAGTCCGACGCGAGATCGTCGCGGAACGTGCGTCCGGGCAAATCGAACGACGCCGCGATGTACTCGGGCTTGTGCTCGTTCAGCAGCTTCCGCAGCATCGTCACGAAAATGTAGACGGCGTTGGTTGGCTGTCCCTTGGCGTTGCGGAGAAGCCCGCCGTCCATCGTGCGCACCGGCGCGTGATACGCGCGGTACATCTGCGAGCTGCCGTCGATGAGATAGAGGAGTGGGTTGGGCGCCATGAGGCGGGGAAATTTTTACTATATCATTGGCGGTTATGCGCTTTCGCGGGGACGCAAAGACCGCAAAGAGAGCGAAGACCGCAACGGTATTTCATCTTCGTGCGCCGGGCTTCCTTTGCGTGCTCTGCGTCCTTTGCGGCCTTGGCGCTTCGTGCGGCGGCGGAGGCCTCTTCCGGCAATACGAATACGAGGAAGAGATGTACCTCTCGCTCGACGGTACCGCGACGGTCTACGTCAACAGTTCGGTGGCCGCGATGAACGCGCTCCGCGGCACCTCCTTCGATACGAGTCCGACGGCGCCTATCGATCGCGAGCGGGTTCGCGCCTACTTTTCAGGGCCGAACACGCACGTCACCTGGGTGCGGCCGTCGCGCCGCAACGGCCGCCGCTTCATCCACGTGCGGCTCGACGTGGACGACGTGCGCCGCCTCGCTGAGCAGCCGCCTTTCGCGTGGTCGGCCTACACGTTCGATCGCGCTGACAACGTGTTCACGTACACGCAGGTCGTCGGCCCCGCGTCGGGCAAGGCGGCTGGTCATCCCAACTGGACCGGACGCGAGATCGTTGCCTTCCGTCTGCACCTGCCGAGCAAGATCGAGGAGCACAACACGCTGCCGGAAAACCACAAGCGCGGCAATATCCTCGTCTGGGAACAGCCGCTGGCCGACCGGCTGCGCGGCGCGCCGCTGACGCTCGACGCGAAAATGCAGACGCAGTCGATCCTCTATCGCACGCTCTGGCTCTTCGCGGCGACGTTTCTCGCCGTCGCGGTCGCGTTCGGGTTGATCGTCTGGTGGGTACTGCGGCGCGGGGTGCGTGAGCCCGTTGCCGAGGCGTCGCGTGTTCCGTAACCTGTTCACTCGCTCGTGGTGAGCCTGTCGAACCACGAGCCTCGACGCTCGCCCTTCGACAAGCTCAGGACGAGCGGGAGACACGCCCGTGACGATGCCCTCCGACCAGTTCGGTGCCAAGCCGGCGGTCCTGCGGTGTTCGCGGTGCGGGAAGCTGGTTGACTGGGGAGACGCGCAACTTCAGGTGGTGTGCACGTGCCGGCCGAGGCTGGACTTGCCGCCGGTGTTCGTGCGCGAGGCCGCCGACGCGGACCGCCCGGCCGTGCGTGCGCTGTTCGAGAGCGATTTCGGCCGCACCAAGATCGTTGCGTTCGGCGAGGTGATGGACATCGACCAGATGCCCGTACTGGTGGCGCTGGTCACGCAGGACCTCGCCGGTGCGCTCGCGTACCGATCGTTTGGGGACGCGCTGCACATGGTGGCGCTCGCGACCGACCCGATGTGGCAACGGTCGGGCGTCGGTGGCCACCTCGTTGCGGAGGCCGAGTTGCTGGCGCGACGCCTGCATCTCGGTCGAGCGATCGTCGCCACCACCAACGACAACCTCCCGGCGCTGTACTTCTACCAGCGGCGAGGCTACCGGCTCACCGACCTCGTGCCCAACAGCATCACCGTGCATACCGGCCAGGAAGTGAACGGCTTTGCCGGCATTCCCGTGCGCGACGAGATTCGGTTGGAGAAGCGTCTCGCCGGCTAGTGTCCTGACCGCGTGGGTCGCGACATGATTCCCGGGCGGGGCATCCCGCGCTCCGGGACTTATGCCACGATCCACGCGGTCAAGACACTATGACGTCCATTCCACGGACGCTCGGACGCTGGGATCTCATCCTGCTGAAGATCGTCGCGATCGTGAACATCAACAACGTCCCGGCCGTGGCCGTGTACGGCTGGACATCGCTCGTGTTGTGGACGGTCGCGTTCGCCACGTTCTTCGTGCCCGAAGCGATCGCCGTCATGACGCTCAGCCGGCGATATCCCGGCGAAGGCGGCATCTATCTCTGGATCCGACAGGAGTTCGGCGAGGCCCACGGATTTCTGTCGGGTTGGTGCTACTGGACCAACAACCTCTTCTACGTTCCCGTGCTCCTCGTCTACATGGCCGGCATCTTCGCGTTTGCCGGCGGCGAGGCGCGCGCGGCCGCCCTCGTCAATCAGAAGCTGTTCGTCGGCGCCATGGCGTTCGGTTGGCTCGCGTTCATCACGCTCGCGAACGTGCGCGGACTGGCGTCCGGAAAATGGATTCAGAACGTCGGAGGGTTGAGCGCTTTTGCGAGCGTGGCGCTCGTGCTCGGAGCTGCCGGTGCCGTGTGGCTTGTCGGCGTGGGAACACCGGCGCCGGCGATGACCAACGTGACGTGGGAAATGACGACGAGCTTCGCGGTGATGTGCAATGCGCTGGTCGGTATCGAGCTCGCATCGACGATGGGCGACGAGATTCGGGATCCTGCGCGGGATCTCGGCCCTGCCATCGCGATTGCGGGCGTCGTGTCGATCGGCTCGTACTTGCTGGTCACGGCGGCGGTGCTGACGTTGGTGCCGGTCGAGGGGCTGGGCGTCATTCAGGGCGTGATGCAGGCCGTTGCCGCGGGCGCCCACGCCGCCGGGATCGCCTGGATCGTCGCTCCGCTCGCAATCGTCATGGGTCTTGGAACAGGCGGTGCCGCGTCGGCATGGTTCGCAGGATCGTCCCGGGTTCCATTCGTCGCCGGGTTGACCAGCGCGCTGCCGCCGGCACTCGGAAGGGTTCATCCGCAATGGCGATCGCCGCACGTGGCGCTCATCACGTGCGCAGTCCTTACGGCGACGTTCACGGCGTTCTCGCTCGTCGGCTCGAGCGTGGGCGGAAGCGTATCAAGTGCTGTTGAAGGCAGCGGTCGTGATTCAACTCGTGCCATTCGTCTATCTCTTCCTGGCGCTCGCGAAAACGCGTGCCGTCGGTCCGCTCGGGCGCGCGGCTGGATGGGTCGGCCTGGGTACGACCGCGGTCAGTCTGGTGGCCGCGTTTCTGCCGACCGCCGATGTCACCAGCGTCCTCGTCTTCGAATCAAAGCTGATCGTTGCCGTGGCCGGCCCCACCGCGCTCGGATGGTTCCTGTTCCGGCGGAGCGCGACTCGTCCGCCGTAGCTCGTCGAGGTGTCACCGAGCGGAGGCGGAAGGCTTCAGCCGAGCGGGAGCGATAGAATGCGAGTAGTGCGTAACGGACTCTGCGTGCTGATTGCTGCGCTGGCTCTGGCGTCTGGACGCGGGGCCGCCCAATCGCCGGCAACGCCGGTGCTCGTCGAGCTCTTCACATCCGAAGGCTGCAGGGATTGCCCGCCGGCCGACACCGTGCTCCAGAACCTCATCGACTCATCGCCGGTTTCGGGCGTTCAGGTGATCGGGCTCGGGCAGCACGTGGACTACTGGGATCGACTTGGATGGAAGGACCGCTTCTCGTCGGCCGCGCTGACCGATCGCCAGCGCGTCTACGCGGCGCGCTTCGCCACCGAGAGCATCTACACGCCGCAAATGGTCGTCGACGGACGTTCGGAGTTCGTCGGCAGCGACTTCGGCGCCGCCCGCAAAGCGATCGAGCGAGCGCTGGCGCAGAAGCACGGCGTCGTGCGGATCGACGTCCAGCCGGGTTCGCCGAGCCGGCTGCCGGTGGCCATCGTCGTGCAGGGCTTGCCGGCCATGGATCGCGGCGACCGCGCTGATGTCCTCGTCGCCGTCACCGAAGATCAATTGCGCTCGAGCGTCACCCGCGGCGAGAACAACGGCCGCCTCCTGCGGCACGCGGCCGTCGTGCGGTCGATGGCGACGATTGGTGAGGCCGCGCCGGACGGTGGGGAAGCCCGCGCCGAGATCCCGATTGCGTCCGACTGGCGGCGGGACAACCTCAAGATTGTGGCGTTCGTGCAGACGCGCAAGGCACGGACGGTCCTCGCGTCCGCGGCGGTACCGCTCAAGACCGTAACGCGGTGAAGGAATACTCCTACTGGCGAGATCAGTCGCCGGTCACCAGTCACCAGTCCTCAGTCGGAAGTCCTCAGTCGGCAGTCGAGAGTCGCCAGTCCTCAATCGGATCACGCAGACGTGACGTCGTCATCGTCGGCGCGGGGTATACGGGCCTTTCAGCGGCGCGAACGTTGGCGCGTGCGGGTGCGGACGTGCTCGTGCTCGAACGCGAGCAGGTCGGGTCGGGCGCCAGTTCGCGCAACGCGGGGCAGGTGCTGACGGGTCTCAGGCTCGATCCCACCACACTCGTCCGGCGCTACGGAGCGATTCGCGCCCGGCAATTCTTCGAAGCGGCCGGCGCGTCTATCGCGCGACTCGAGACACTGATCGCGGACGAAGGCATCGAGTGTCAGTACGAGCGCGTCGGCCACATTCACGCGGCGGCGACGCCGGCGCATTTCAAGGACCTTCGCGATCAGCAAACGACCCTCGAGCAGGTTTTCGGACATCGCGTGTCGCTCGTCTCACGCGCGGAACAGAGGACCGAGCTGGGCAGCGACCTGTACCACGGGCTGCTTATCGACGAGCGCAGTGGCGCGTTGAATCCCGTGCGCTACGTGCACGGACTCGCAGCCGCGGCCACGCGCGCAGGGGCAGCCCTGGCAGCTGGCGTCGCAGTCACGGACGTGCGGAGAGAATCAAGCCGCTGGACGGTTTCGACGTCGGCAGGCCCGATCGACGCCCGCGACGTGCTGTTCGCGACCAACGGCTACACCGATCGCGCGGCGCCGTTTCTGCAGCGGCGCTACGTCCCGATCGGCAGCTACATCGTCGTGACCGCACCCCTCTCAGCGGATCGTGCCGCGCCGCTCTTGCCGCGACGCCGGACCGCGTTTGACTCGAAGCATTTCCTGCACTATTTCAGGCTCACTCCTGATGGCCGCTTGCTGTTCGGCGGCCGCGCGGAATTCTCGCAGCCGACACCGGAGACGACGCGACAGGCGGCGGGGATCCTGCGTCGCGATATGGAGCGCGTGTTCCCCCAGCTTGCCGGGATATCAATCGAGTATGCGTGGGGCGGCCTCGTGGCGTTTACGCGCGATCAGCTGCCGCATGCAGGTAAGCTGAACGGTCTGTACTATGCCGGCGGCTACTGCGGCCACGGCATCGCGATGGCAACGTTCCTGGGAGATGCCATCGCGCGCCGAATCGCGGGCGAGGCGATCGAGCATCCGCTCTTCGACGATCGCTTTCCGGTGATTCCGTTGTATTCGGGCAATCCCTGGTTTCTGCCGCTGGTCGGCGCTTACTACAAGGTGCAGGATTGGCTTCGGTAGATCTCGAATTCACCACAGACCAGATGCGCGCGATGGCCGACGCGGTTGTCGCGCGGTGCATCGATCACATCGCGACGCTGCCCGCGCAGCGTTCTTGTGGCGACGTGGATATGGCTCGCGTCGGGGAACTCTGTCGCTCGATGAAGGAGGCCGCGCCGGAGCGCGGCACGGCCCTCGAGCCGTTGCTCGACCGGTTGTTCGCTGAATGGATCCCGCGGTCGTTCACGGCTGCGGGTCCTGGCTACCTCGCCTTCATCCCGGGTGGCGGCATCTTTCCGGCGGCGCTCGCGGATTTCATCGCCGATTCCGTCAACCGGTTCACCGGGGTCTGGCAGGCCGCGCCTGCCCTGCTACAGCTCGAAGCCAACGCCCTCGACTGGCTACGAGACTGGATGGCGTTTCCGCCCGAGACCCGCGGGTTGTTCACGACGGGCGGGTCGATGGCCACGTTCAACGCGATCGTCTGCGCGCGCGAACGGTACCTCGGGCCGGAGATTCGTCGAGGCGTGTTGTACACGTCCGATCAGGCGCATCACTCGGTGCTCAAGTCCGCGAAGCTGGCCGGCATCATGCCCGATCGCGTGCGCGCCATCGTCACCGACGAGCGGTACCGACTGCGCATGGACGCGCTCCGCTCGGCCGTCGCCGACGATCGCCGCGCCGGCCTGACACCCTTCGCCGTCGTCTCGAGCGCCGGCACGACCAACACCGGCGCGATCGATCCGCTGGATGCCATCGCGGACCTCTGCGCGACGGAGCAGATGTGGCACCACGTCGACGGCGCCTATGGCGCGTTTTTCTACCTGTGCGACGAGCTGCGCCCTGCGTTGCGCGGCCTTCCGCGCGCCGATTCGCTGACACTCGATCCGCACAAAGGCATGTTCCTTCCGTATGGAACCGGAGCGCTGCTCGTGCGCGACGGCGCGGCGCTGCGCGCGGCGCACGAAGCCACCGCGGCGTACCTGCCGGCGATGCCGCATCCCGAGGAATTCTACGATCCGAGCCAGCACGGTCCCGAGCTGTCTCGGGGGTTTCCGGGTCTGCGCGTCTGGCTGTCGGTAAAGCTGTTCGGCGCGGCTGCGTTTCGAGCGGCGCTCGCGGAAAAGCGCGCGCTGACGCTCGACGCCGCGCGCCGGGTCGCTGCGCTTCCGGGCATCGTGATGGACGCGGAACCCGAGCTCACGCTTTTCGCCTTTCACCTGACGCGTCCCGGCGCGTCGCTGGCCGACGAAGATGCGATGACGCGGTCGCTGATGGAACGGACCACCGCGCGCGGGCGCACGATGGTCACCGGCGCGGTCGCGCATGGACGGTATCTGGGCCGCGTGTGTGTGCTCAGTTTCCGCACGCATCAGGAACGGATCGACGCGCTCGTCGACGACTTCGCGGCCGTCATCGGCGAGCTGCGCTGAACCGTTTGGTGTAGCGCGGGGCTTTTGTATAGCCCCGCGGGACCGATGCGGCCCTGAAATGGCCGCGCTCCGAAAATCAGGCGCGTCGAGCGCTGTCTGACTCAGCGGGGGCGTTCTTCGCGAGGAGATCGATGAACTCGCGGATGTAGTCCGTTTTCGCCAGATCCTTCGGCATCGCGGCGCTCCACCGGCGATGGATCCCGCGCGCCGTGAAGCGACGCGCGACGAGCGCGCCCGACGCCAGCAGCGGCCGCACCGCCCAGCGCGCGATGACGCTGACGCCGAGCCCGGCCTTCACCAGCTCGGTGATCGCTTCCGTGAGCATCACTTCTTCGACCCGGCCCGGCACTGCGCCGGCGGGCAGCAGCACTTCATTGAGAACGCTGCTTTCCTCGCGGGGCGGATAGACGAGCAGCGTCTCGCCGTGCATGTCGGCCGGCCGCACGTGCGCCCGCCGCGCGAAGGGGTGCGACGGCGCGGCAATCACGACCAGTTCGTCCTCGAAGACCGGCGTGACGACGATCCGGCGATCCCGCACCGGCGAGCTCACGAGCGCGAGGTCGATGCGTCCGGCCAGCAGTACCTCGATCGGCCGTCGCGTGGCTTCGACGTCGATGCGCACCTCGACGCGCGGAAAACGGCGCCGGTAGCGCGTCAACAGGGCCGGCAGCCAGTGATAACAGGTGTAGCACTCGGTCGTGAGCCGCAATAGTCCGGCGCGGTCGCGACCCATCTCGCGAATGTCTCGTTCGGTCCGCTCCAGCCGATCGAGGACGTCGCGCGCCGAGGCCAGCAGCCGCTCGCCCGCCGGCGTGAGCACGAGCCGCTTGCCGACGCGCAGGAACAGCGCCGCGCCCAGGCGCGACTCGATGTCGCGGAGCTGGTGGCTGAGCGCCGACTGCGTGAGATGCAGCCGATCGCCGGCGCGCGTGAGGCTGCCGACATCGGCCACGGCGGCGACCAGCTTCAGGTGCCGGACCTCGAGATCCATCACATGATGGTAGTTCATCGTTCGGATGACGACAAAGAATTTCCTTCATGATTCGCGGCTGCCTACGATGGCCGTATGTCGATGCCATCCCTTGTCGCGGCGCTGTCGCTCGTCGTCTCACCCGTGCACGTGACGCTCGTCTTCCAGGGTCACCGGGGGGCTCTGGCCCTCGAACGCCACGCCGTGGCCGAAGCCGCAGCCATCTGGGCGCCCTACGCCGTCGTCGTAACCAACGCTCAGCCGGCGTGCGTTGGTCAGCATCACGACGTGCGGCTCGCGGTCGTGATGAGCACGGCGCCCGAACCCGGCGAGGCGGCCTGGCAGATGCCGCTCGGCGCCGTGGACTTCGACGCGGCCGGCACGCCCGGTCGCGTGGTCACCGTGTTCGTCGATCGGCTGGTCCGGATGCTCGAAGGTGCGCACCTGTGGGACCTCCGCGCATCGAGTTGGCCTACGGCGATACGTGAGCAGGTCGTCGGGCGGGCGGTCGGGCGGGTCATCGCTCACGAGATCGGTCACGTGCTGCTGCGGTCGAAAGGTCATACAGAGCGTGGCTTGATGCGCGCCGTGCAGCGAGCGGACGAACTGGTCGATCCGGAGCGGACGCGCTATAGCCTCCGTTGAATACTGTCACTGATCGCAGGGCTGAAGCCCTGCGCCACGTACTGAAATCGTAGAGTGTGGCGCAGGACTCTAGAACTAGTCCTGCGAGTGCAGCGCCCGGATATGATCCCTACGATGTCGACCGGCCGATCCGATCGCGCGCGGCTCCGCGCGATTGCCTTTGCCGCCATGCGGCAGCGCGGCCTCGATCCGGACTTCTCTCCCGCGGCCCTCGCGGAAGTGCGCGCCCTCGCCGGTCCGCCCGACGCCGATGGCGAGCCGACGCGCGATCTGCGGTCGCTGCTCTGGTGCTCGATCGACAACGACGACTCGCGCGATCTCGATCAGCTCTCGGTAGCCGCGCCGGCAGGCGGCGACGCGGTGAAGGTCATGGTCGCGATCGCCGACGTCGATGCCGCCGTGCCAAGGGGTTCGACGGTCGATGACCACGCCGCGCTCAACACGACCTCCGTCTACACCCCGGCGATCGTCTTTCCGATGCTGCCCGAACGCCTGTCCACCGACTTGACGTCGCTGAACGATCGCGAGGATCGCCTCGCCGTCGTCATCGAGTTCGACGTCTCGCGGGCGGGCGAGTTGTCGAGCCCCGGTGTCCACCGGGCCCGTGTGCGCAACCACGCGAAGCTCGCTTACAACGCGGTCGGCGCCTGGCTGGCGGGCGACGGCGCGCTGCCGCCTGCGGCGGCGGCGGTGCCCGGTCTCGCCGCCCTGCTGAAGATGCAGGACGAGGTGGCCCAGGGGCTCAACCGCGTGCGGCACGAGCGTGGCGCGCTCGAGTTCGAGACCATCGAGGTGCGCCATGCATTCGATGGCGACTCGCTGCGTGAGCTCCGACCCGACAAGCCGAATCGCGCGCGGTCGCTGATCGAGAACCTGATGATTGCGGCCAACGGCGTGACGGCTGGATTCCTCGATCGCGAAGGCTATCTGTCGCTGCGCCGGGTCGTCCACTCGCCGGAACGGTGGGATCGCATCCGCGCGCTTGCGGAGATGGAGGGTGAGACGCTCCCGGAGGTCGCGGATTCGAAGGCGCTCGCCGAATTCCTGGCCCGCCGGCGGAGCGCGGCGCCGGATACGTTCCCCGACCTGTCGCGCACGGTCATCAAACTGCTTGGCTCTGGCGAATACGTTGTCGATCCGCCAGGCGTGGAGCCGCCCGGGCATTTCGGGCTCGCCGTCCGCGACTACACGCACTCGACGGCGCCGAACCGCCGCTTTCCCGATCTCATCACCCAGCGGCTGGTGAAGGCCGCGCTCGCCCGCCGCGAATCGCCGTACTCGATCGACGAACTCGAGCACCTCGCGAGTCACTGCACGATTCAGGAGGATGCGGCCAACAAAGTGGAGCGGCAGGTTCGAAAGTCGGCCGCCGCCCTCGTCGTGCAGTCGCGCCTCGGCGAGGTGTTCGACGCGGTCGTCACGGGTTCGTCGAACAAAGGCACCTGGGCGCGCGTCAGAACGCCACCGATCGAAGGAAAGCTGGTGCGGGGCGGCGGTGGACTCGACGTCGGCGACCACGTGCGCGTGCGTCTGGTGGACGTGGACGTCGAGCGCGGATATATCGACTTTCACAGGGCGGGATAGGCTGGAGGGGCAGCCCTTCCTGCCTACTCGGCGCGCAGCGCCTCGACGGGCGCAATCGCCGACGCGCGGCGGGCGGGGAGCCAGCACGCAAGCAGCGCCGACGCGGCGATAGCGACGATGCCGACGATGTAGCTGAGGGCATCGCGGGGGGTGACGCCGAACAACTGGCTTTGCAGGAGCTGCGCGGCGATCCCGGCGCCGGCCAACCCAGTACGAGCCCGACTGCCGCGAGCATGCCGCCTTCGCGCACCACCAGCGCAGTTACCTGCGTGGGCCGGGCGCCAAGCGCGAGGCGTACGCCGAACTCGTAGCGGCGGCGCGTCACCGCATACGCAATCACTCCGTAGACGCCCACTGCCGCGAGCAGCAGCGCCACGATCGCGAACGCCGCCGCGAGAATCGTCGCGAATCGCTGCGACGCGCGCGCGCTGACCACGTACTCGTCCAGAGGACGGATGTCGTACACGGGCAATTGCGGATCCAGCGACGCCACAATCTGCCGCACCGTGCCGGCGATCGCCGGCGGATCGCCGCCCGTCTTGACGACGTAGGCCATCGGGTTGCGCTGGATCTGCCGCTCGGCGAAATACACCTGATCGGTCAGATTCTCGAGCAGGCTGCGATGCCGGATGTGGCGGACGACGCCGACCACCGTGGCCCAGTAGACGGGGTGGCCGGTCGAGCGGGGATCGGCGGCAATGCGTTTGCCGATCGCGCTCTCACCCGGCCAGGCGCGCCGCGCCAGTTGATCGTCGACGATCGCCACCGGTTGGCTCCGCGCGTCGTCGTCCTCGGTGAAGAAGCGGCCGTCGACGAGCTGCGCGCCGACCGTTTCGAAGAATCCCGGCGTGACGGCACGATGGTCGGAAAACACTGCGGTTGATTCATCGGCGCCCTGTCTGGAAATGTCCGCCCGCCCAGTTCGGCAGGTTGTCGTACGGCAGATGACTCACGCTGCCGACGCCGGTGACGCCGCTGACGGCGGCCAACTCCGCCCTGCAGGCGCCGCCGAACTCGTTGAAGGTTTCGGCGTGGCATAGCGCGCGCCCGGCAGCGCGATGCGGAACGACAGCATTCGCTCCGATTGAAATCCCGGATCGACCCGCTGGATCTGAGGAACGTGCGGACCATGAGCGCCGCGCTGACCAGCAGGACGACCGACAAGCGCGATCTGGAGCACGACGAGCCCGGCGCGCGTGCGGTAGTGCAGCGCGCCCGATGCGCGGCGTCCGGCCTGCTGCATCGCGCCGACGAGATCGGTCCGCAGCACTTCGCGAGCGGCGCAGCGAGAACAAGAGCCCCACAGTACGGCGGTGCCTCCGGTGAACGCGAGACTGTGCGATGATCCGCGCGGCGCCGAGGCGGCCGAGACTGTCCGGCCGAAGCACGAGCAGCGTCTGCAGGCCCGAGACCGTCCGACGAGCGCGCCAGCGGCCGCACCGAGGACCGCCAGCAGCAGGCCTTCGATCACGCATTGCCGCGAGGCGTCCGCGGCCCGCACCGAGCGACAGGCGACCCCGTATCTCGCGTCCGGCTTGCGGCCCTCGCGACCAGCAGCGCCGGCTACGTTGACGACAGGCGATCAAAAGCAGGATCAGCCACGCCGCCGAACAGTGCCAGCAGACCGGCCTGATCGGCGAACGCCGTCGGACTGGAGGCCGACCGTGTTGAACACGCGGCCCTTCGATCCGTACTCGGTGAACTCGCGTGAAATCGCCGCCGCGATGCCGTCGATTTCTGGCGCGCTCGATCGACCGTCGCGCCAGGGTTTCATCCGGCCGACGACGCGGGATACTGCTGGCCGCGCGGAGCGCGGACAGCGCTTGCGGATTCAGCGACACCCAGGCCTGGAGATCGTCCAGGACCGCGGCATCGGGCGGCATCAGCAGCCGGAAGTCCGCCGGCATCACACCGACAACTGTCAGCGGCTCGCCATTCACCTGGATGGCGCGGCCGACCACGGGCCGGGTCGCCGCCGAACCGCCGCTGCCAGAGCGGCCAGCCGAGCAGAATCGTCCGCGGCGCGGTCTGCGAACTCGTCGTCGGCGGCGAACGTCCGTCCAGTGCCGCGTCGGCGCCGAGCACGGCGGAGAAGAAGTTCGTGCTGACCAGGCCGACGCGAAGCTGCTCGGGATCGCCGTCGCCGGTGAGCGCGGCCGTGGTTGCCCAGATGCTGCCGAAGCTCGTGGAACAGCGTTGCTCCAGTCGCGGGGATCCTTTCAGCTCCGGCGCCGATAACGGCGCACGCGGATAGCCGGCCTTGGTCATGTCCGACCACGAACACGAGCCGCGACGAGTCGCGGTACGGCAGCGGCGCCAGGAGCATTGCGCGCACGACGCTGAAGATCGCCGTGTTGGCGCCGATGCCGAGCGCGAGCGTCAGGATGGTGACCGCTGCGAAGCCGGGCGAGCGCCGCAGAATCGCGCCACGCGTACCGCACGTCCTGCAGCGTCGTCTCCAGACCGACGCCGATCCGGGATCCGCGCACGTCATCGCGCACCTGTACGAGCCCGCCCATTTCGACGAGTGCCGTGCGGCGCGCCTCGGCCGGATCCATGCCGGCGCGAACCTTTCGATCGACCAGCAGGTCGAGATAGCCGCGAAGCTCGTCGTCCAGATCCGCGTCGAGTCGAGTGCGGCGGAAGAGCGTGCGCCACGCGCTGGTCAGGCCGGACAGGAGCGGCATTAGTGCTACCCCTCGTCGAGCACGAGGTTGACGGCGGACGTGATGCGCGCCCACTGCCGTTTTTCTGACGCGAGCTGCCGGCGGCCGGCCGCGGTGAGCGCGTCACGATTTCACGCGGCGGCCTTCGTCGTTGGCCGTCCACTCGCCCGCGATGAATCCCCACTGCTCGAGGCGATGGAGGGCGGGGAAGAGCGAGCCGGGCTTGACGCTGAACGTGCCGCGCGTGAGCTGCTCGATGCGGTCGGCGACGAGCAGACCGTGCCGCGACCCGGACTCGAGCGTCTTGAGGATCAGGAGATCGAGCGTGCCCTTGAGGAGCTCGGTGCGCGGCATGACGGTTCAATATAGATGTTCGATATCGAACCGTCAAGCCGGCGCAGAATGGGTCAGCCCCGCCCGCCGGCCCGTTTCTTCGGTGGGGCCATCGCGGATACAGCTGAGGGTTTCTTCTTGGCGCTGATCGTGTCGAGGCTCTTGCGCAGCGCGTCCATCAGGTTGACCACCTTCGGCGGCGCCTCGATCTCCGGCGTCACGACCTCGCGCCCTTCGATCTTCGCGTCGATGATCTCGCGCAGGCCGACCTGGTAGTCGTCCTTGTAGGACGTGAAGTCGATGTCGCCCTCGAACGTGCCGATCACCTGGCGCGCGAGCTTCACCTCGTCGGGCTTCACCGTCGCCGGCATGTCGTCGAGTTCGTCGATGTTCTCCATGCTGCGGATCTCGTTCGCGTGCCGCAGCGTGTACATGACCAGACCTTTCTCTCGCGGCTGGACCTTGACGAGGTATTCGCGGCCATAGAGCGCGACCTTGCCGATGCCGGCCTTGCCCTGCATCCCTTCGCGAATCACCGCGAAGGCCTCGCGCGCGACCGGCCCGTCCGGCGCGAGGTAGTACGGCCGCTCGAGATAGATCGGATCGATCGCCGTGTCGTCGGTGAACTTCTCGAGGTTGATCACCCTCGTCGACTCGACGCGCACCTTCTCGATGTCTTCGTCGTCGACGACGACGTATCGCCCCTTCTCGAACTCGTAGCCCTTGACGATGTCGGTGTTCGGCACTTCGCGCTCGCAGTGGGGACACCAGCGCTTCTGCTGGATGCGCGTCTGACACTCGGCGTGCAGCTGATTGAAGCTGAGCGTCGCGCCGGCGTCGGTCGCCGGAAACACCTTCACCGGAATGTTCACGAGGCTGATCTTGAGATATCCCTTCCAGGTCGGTCGCGCGGGCATGGAAACTCCTGTAAACAGCTGACCATACTACAGCCGGTGAGGGTCCGGCATCGGTCGGACACCCAGCCGCGCTAGTTTCTCATCAGAAAGCGGCGGTCAACCGGGACCTGCCGGAATCGCCCGTAGGTGGCGCGACCCTCGATGAGCGACGCGTCCTTTCGTCCTTCGTAACGCTCCCGCATTTCGACGGGCACGAGCATCCCGACCAGCGGCTCGGACTGATAGCTCACATCGATCGTCGCCCGAACCGCACGGTCCTCTGCGACGAGCTCGCTCATCAGCACGTGTCCCGTAGCGGGATCGATCCAGAAGCGTCCTCGCGACGGCAGATCCTTCCGTGTCGTCGTGCGGATGATCGTGGGTTTGTGCCGTTCCTCGTATTGAATCGCCCACATTTCCACAGAGACTCGAAAGGCTCCGTCGGGTCCCGCCGGTACGGCGACGGTCGCGGGCTGCCGTTCGGCCGTGCGTCTGAAGCGGAATCGCGGCTGGTTCGCAGGCTCGAGAAACTGCAGCGCCAGCAGCGGCACGTTGATGTTCCGCTCGATGTCGCCGATGTTGTAGCGCGAGCTCTCCGCCAGTATCTTGCGAATCTGCGCGTCGCGCGACGGCGGGCTCGCCGCAAACAGCTCGGTAAGCCGTTCGGTCCGATCGCGAACGGGCGATCCATCCACTTCGAAGACGTCTCGAAACTGAACCCAGGCCGCAGCAGGCACGCCTCGGACCAGCAACAAGTCGGATCGCAGGTCGATCCGCATTGGATTCACGAGGCGGCCCGGCCCTCGGCCGAAGCGCCTGACTTCCTGCACGTACTGCTCTTCGGCCACAATTCCTGACAGTTGACGCTCGAATTCCGTCACGTACCGGCCGGCGCGTGCGAGCACCTCGTCCAGCGTCGGAGGCTGCGCTCCGGCTGAGCAGGCAACGAGCACGCCAGCCACGCTCGCACACGCCCGGAGCGCTCCACGAGGCATCGACCGCCTCCATTCCTCAGTCTTTGATTGGCGCGATCTTTTCGTCCACCTTGACTTGAAACCGTCGGAACTTTCCGTATGTGGCGGCGCCGTCGATGCGCACGTTGTTGCGGCGCTCGACATACCGCTCGCGCATCGCCACCGGCACCAGCAGGTCGGCCAGGATATCTGGTTGGTACCGCACGATGACCGTGCCGGTGACCAGCGTGTCCTCGGCGACGAGCTCGCGACATCAACACGCGGCCGGTGTCCGGGTCGATCCAGAAGCGGCCGCGCGACGGCAGATCGCGCCCGTAGGCTCGTGGCGATCAGCGTGCCGTGCCCCGTTTCCTCGATAGCGAACCACCCACGTCCCGTCGGGAACGGCAAGGTCGCGGCCGACGGCGATCGACGGCGCGCCCTTGTCGGCGCGCGAGAACTTGAAATGGCCGCGATTCCTCGGATCGAGAATGAGCAGCGCGAACACCGGCGACGTTGATGTTGCGCACGAGGTTGCCGATGTTGTAGCGCGCGCTCTCGCTGACGATCTGTTCGGCTGCGATCGGCCGTCGACGACGGTCGGCTCGACGAACAGCTTCATCAGCCGCTCGCTGCGATCGCGGATCGGCTTCCCGTCGACCTCGAACACGTCGCGAAACTGAATCCAGCGATCGGCGCCGTCCGGCTTCACCAGCAGCAGGTCCGACTTGAGCTCGCGATGCATTGGTCCGCCGCGCATCGGCGCTCGTGGCAGCGTGCCGCTCGGAATCGGCTCGCGCACGTCCTGAACGTAGGTCTCTTCGGCGACCACGCCCGACAGTTGCCGCTGAAACTCGTCACGTACTCGCCGGCCCGTTCGAGCACGACCGCGATCGACGGTTCCTGCGCGCTGCACGGACGCGGCGGCCATGGCACAGGCCACACCCAGCGCCGCGACGCAAGGCGTGGCCTGTTCATTTCTTCAGCGTCTCGTCCACGGTGACCTGATACCGGCGGAACTTCGTGTAGGTTGCGCGGCCCTCAATCGTCGGTGCCGCCGTTGGTGACGTATTTCTCGCGCATCTCGCGCGGCACGAAGAGTGCCGACCGCCGGTTCCGCGCGCGTAGGTCACGTCGATGTGCGCACGCACGAATCGTTGTCGGCTTCGAGCTCGGTCGCGAGAATGCGGCCGCTGGCGCCCTCGACCACGAAGCTTTCCACGCGCCGGCATCGGCAGGCCGCCGGTGGTGCGGATCATCGTGCGGCTCGCGCTCTTCACGATACTCGAGCTCCCGCAAGCCGCCGGCGACCGACTCGTTCTTCCGGTGCCCGTGAACGAAAACCAGGGCCGGTTCTCGGGATCGAGCACGCTCAGGGCCAGCACCGGCAGGTTGACGTTCGCGGATATCCCGCCGATGTTGTAGCGGGCGCTCTCGGCGGCGATGTCCTCCACCTGCTGCTGCGCCGACGCCGACGGGTTCGAGAAAGAGCTTCGCCAGACGCTCGGCGCGGTCGCGGATCGGCTTGCCGTCCACCTCGAAGACGTCGCGGAACTGCATCCACCGCTCGCCGGCGGGCCCACGCACGATCAGCACGTCGGACTTCAGGTCGCGTTTCTGGCGTGGGCCGTCGACCGCGTAGCCGCGCAGGTCCGGTCGGGCGCGCCGCGGACCTCCTGCCGGTAGTTCTCCTCCGCCACGATGCCGACGAAGTCGCGCGTATAGTCGGCGACGTAGTCGCGCGGCCTTGTCGAGGACGACCTCGCTGTCGGGAGACTGGGCGGAGAACGGACGCGCGGCGAGTACCGTCGCCGCCAGCAGCAGGGCCAGGAGCAGGCGCCTCGTGGACATCGGCTGAGCCGATGATCGTGCTCTCCCGGGAAACCCGGGTCAAGCTAGAATCCGTCTGGCCCGGGAGGTCACGTTATGCATCGCAATGCCCGTCTGTGGTTCGCCGGCGCGCTGGTTGCGGCGCTGGCAGTCGGATCGATGGTTGCGGCTGAGCGCTCGTCGTCGGCGATGGTCGACTGCGGCGACGAAGTTTCTGGCAGCCTGACGCCCGAGCAGCGCCAGCAGGCCGCCTTTGCGTTCGCCTCCGACGAGCGGCTGCACTGGCACTTCGTGCCGGCCGAGATGTTCGCGCGCAAGGGCCTGCTCATTCGCGACATGAGCGAGGCGCAGCGCGAGCTCGCGCACGATCTGCTGAAGACCGGTCTGAGCCAGCGCGGCTACATGACGGCCACGTCAGATCATGGATCTCGAAACGATGCTCGGCGGCGCTCGAGCGCGCGCAGCGCGCCGCAGGCGGCCGCGGCGCGGCAACGGACTCGAACGCGACCCGGTCAAGTACTTCTTCTCGATCTTCGGGACGCCGTCGGCGAAGGACACGTGGGGATGGCGCGTCGAAGGCCATCACGTCTCGCTGCACTTCAACGTCGTCAACGGCACGCTCGGTCGCCGGATCGCCGTCGTTCTTCGGCATCGAATCCCGCCGAGGTGCGCGAGGGGCCGAAGAAAGGGACTGCGGATCCTGGCCGCGGAGGAGGATGCGGCGCGCGCGCTGCTCGCAGTCGCTCGACGCCGCACAGCGCACCAAGGCCATCGTCAACGCCGACGGCGCCCAACGACATGCTGACGATGGCGAACGTGAACATCACGCCGCTGTCGCCGACCGGGTCTGGCGATACGACGCGATGAACGCGGCGCAGCGCGATCTGCTGATGAAGCTGATCGACGTCTACATCGGCTTCATGGCCGCCGACATCGCCGGCGAGCGCACGGCGCGGTTCAAGAAGGCCGGCGTCGAGAAGATCGGCTTCGCGTGGGCGGGAGAGCACCGAGACGGGCAAGAAGCACTATTACCGGATTCAGGGACCGACGTTCCTCATCGAGTACGACAACACGCAGAACGACGGCAACCACGTCCACTCGGTGTGGCGCGACTTCGAGGGTGATTTCGGGCGCGACCTGCTGCGCGAGCACCTGAAGTCCGTCGCTCACTGAGACCGCGAAAAAGTCAGAAGTCAGAAGTCTGAAGTCTGAAGTCAGCCGGAAGTCAGAAGGCTGTTCTGACTTCTGACTTCTGACTTCCGACTTCTGACTTACGCTGTTCTTTCTCGAAACATCCGCTCGAAATTCCCCCCGAACATCTTCTCGCGCACCTCGCTGCCGGCGCCCAATTCGTCGAGCACGGCCGACTGCTGTTCGTAGACGTCTCTGACCCAGCCGCGCGGAAAGAACGACGAGTCGCTGCCGAAGAGCAGCCGGTCGGGGCCGACGACTGCGAGCGCCGCTTGAATACGGCGCTGAGGGTGAGCCCGGGCTGGTAGCTGATCCAGCTGTTCGAGCTCGACGTGTCGAAGCACGATGTTCGGGCATAGGTCGGCGAGCATCAATGCTTCGCGAAACAGTCCGGCGCCGAAGTGCGGGACGATGATCTGGCACCATCGGATAGGAAAGCGCGACCGCGTGGAGATCGAGCGGGTTGCCGAAGCGGATATCGAACGGGCACGGCAGTCCCAGCATCTTGCGGACGCCGACCGAGAGCACGCCGCAGTGGACGAACACCACGGTGCCTGGACGCTCGGCCGCGACTTCGAACACGCTGAGCACCCGCTCGTCCTGAATCGAGAAGCGGTGCATCGCCGGAAAGAGACAGATCGCCGCGCAGATCGTGCGTGTCGAGCGCCGCCGCCGCGGTTTCGGCGGCGTCCGGCTGCGTCGGATCGACCATGAAGAAGCCCGACGAAGCGGCTGCGGTGCCGGCGCACCGCCGCGCCGACCGAGGCCGCGTCGCCCGGCACGCTCGCGATCAGCGCCGCGCGCGACACGCCGGAGCGGTCGAGCTCCGCGACCCAGCGATCCGCGAGCGCGTCGGCCGTGCCCGGTGGGTCCCACGCGAGCGCCGCAGATGGCGGCGTCGCCTCCGAGGGCGCTGAAGAAGGGCGTCGAGAAGAAGTGACAGTGGACGTCGTTGAGCATAAGAACCGTGACATTGGAGGATTGCAGAATCGCAGGATTGCAGGATTCCCAATCAATTTATCAATGAATCCTGCCATCCTGCGATCCTGCAATCCTCAAATTTCGCTGGTGATGGCGTCCGCGACCTCTTTGGTCGTCGCCGTTCCACCGAGATCGGGCGTGCGCAGCCGTCCGCCGGCGACCACGCGCTCGATCGCGCCGAGGATGCGGTCGTGGAGATCGCGGTGGCCCAGATGATCGAGCATCAGCGCGCCGGCCCAGATGGCGCCGATCGGGTTGGCGATCCCCTTGCCGGCGATGTCCGGCGCCGATCCGTGAATCGGTTCGAACATCGACGGAAAGCGTCCGCGCCGGGTTGATGTTCGCGCCCGGCGCGATGCCCAGGCTGCCCGGAGATCGCGGACCCGATGTCGGTGAGGATGTCGCCGAACAGGTTCGAGGTCACGATGCACGTCGAGCGTCTGCGGATGCGTGATCATGCGCGCCGCCAGCGCGTCCACGTGGTATTTGCGGTACTCGACCGCCGGGATAGTCCTGCCGCACGATCTCCGCGACCTCGTCCCACAGCACCATCGCGTAGGTGAGCGCGTTCGACTTCGTCGCGCTGGCCAGCAGCTTGCGCGGCCGCGCGTCGGCGAGCTCGAAGCCGTACCGCAGAATCCGTTCGATGCCGTGACGCGTGAAGACGCCGGTCTGCTGCGCGACCTCGTGCGGTCGTGCCGACGTGGATGCGTCCGCCGACGCCCGCGTACTCGCCTTCGGAATTCTCGCGGACGCACACCATGTCGATGTCCGCCGCGCCGCGGTTGGCGAGCGGCGACGTCAGCCCCGGCAGCAGCCGCATCGGCCGCAGGTTCACGTACTGATCGAAGCGCTGGCGAATGGCGAGAATCAGCGCCGCCGACGCGCCGTCGGGAACGCCTGGCGCGCCGATCGCGCCGAGATAGATCGCATCGAACGTCGCCAGGCGCTCGAAGCGTCCTCGTCCATCATCCGGCCGTGCTGCTGGTAGAACTCGCAGCCCCAGGGAAACTCGGTGAACGAAAGCGACACGTCACTGCCGCGCGCGGCGGCCTCGAGCGCGGCGACGCCGGCCGGAATGACTTCGCGGCCGATGCCGTCGCCGGCGATGACCGCGATCTCGAACGTCTGTGGCATGGCCGTATTGTAGTTTCGCGATAGACTGAACCGGTTATGGTATCAATCCTCCGGTCACATTCGCGCGCGTCGCGCTACGCGGCGATCGCCGCGCTGTTCTTCCTCACGGCGTGCTCGGGCTCGGGCGGAATCGGGGCGGTGTCGTGCAGCATGCCCGCTCCTCCGGGCGCCGGATCGGCTCCACCGCTGCGTACCGCTCGCTCAGCTGCCGTCGCTCGATACGGACGCGCTCGTCGCACACACCAAGGTGCTGTCGTCGGACGAATTCGAGGGCCGCGCTCCCGGCACGAAAGGCGAGGAGCTGACGGTCAACTACCTCGTCGACCAGTTCAAGAAGTTCGGGTTGCGTCCAGGCAACACCGACGGCACCTACATCCAGAAGGTGCCGCTGGTCGGTATCACACCGATGCCCGCGCCGCTCGTCTTCAAGAAGGGCGCGCAAACGCAGACGCTCAAATGGAAAGACGATGTGGTGGCGTGGACGAAGCATGTCGCCGAGTCCGCGAGCCTGACCGACTCGGAGCTCGTCTTCGTCGGCTACGGAGTGGTCGCGCCTGAGTTCAATTGGGACGACTACAAGGATGTGGACCTCAAGGGCAAGACGCTGGTGATGCTCGTCAACGATCCCGCCGTGCCCGATCCCGCCAATCCCAACGAGCTCGACCCGAAAACGTTCGGCGGGAAGGCGATGACCTATTACGGGCGCTGGACCTACAAGTACGAGATCGCGGCGCAAAAGGGCGCCGCGGGCGCGTTGATCATCCACGAGACCGGACCCGCCGGCTATGGCTTCAACGTCGTGCAGGGCAAAACCGGTGAGCAGTTCGACCTCGTGACGCCCGACAAGAACATGGGGCGCGTGTCGATCGAAGGCTGGATCACGCTCGATCAGGCGAAAAAACTTCTGCAGTCGGCGGGGCAGGACTTCGATGCGCTGAAAAAGCAGGCGGCCACGCGGGAGTTCAGGCCAGTGCCGCTTGGCGTCACGGCGTCGATGACGATCAGGAACACGTTGCGGACCATCGATTCGCAGAACGTCGTCGCCAAGTTCGAGGGCTCGGACCCGGCAGTGAAAGACGAATACGTCGTCTACACCGCGCACTGGGATCATTTCGGCAAAACCGCCGAGGGCATCTTCCACGGTGCGCAGGACGATGCGCTGGGGTGCGCGGCGCTTATCGAGATGGCGCGGACGTTCACGAAGCTGCCGGCGCCGCCGCGGCGGTCCATCCTGTTCCTGGCCGTGACCGCTGAGGAACAAGGCCTGCTCGGATCGCAGTACTACGCCATGACGCCCATCTATCCGCTGGCGAAGACGGTCGCCAACGTCAACATGGACAGCTGGAACGTGCATGGCCCGACGAAAGACCTGACGCTGGTCGGCTACGGCGCGTCCGATCTCGACGACTACGCGCGCGACGCGGCGGCCGAACAGGACCGCGTGGTGCACGGCGACGCCGAACCCGAGAAAGGGTTCTACTATCGCTCCGATCATTTCAGCTTCGCCAAGCAGGGCGTGCCGGCGCTGAATCCCGACGGCGGCGTGGACTACGTGGGCCAGCCGGAGGAGTACTGCAAGAAAGTGCGCGCCGAGTGGAACGAAAAGCTGTATCACACGCCCCTGGACGTGGTGACCAGCGACTGGGATCTGCGCGGGACGGCAGAGGACCTGAAGCTCCTGCTGGCAGTCGGGTATCGCGTGGCGCAGGCCGACAAGATGCCGGAGTGGAAGCCGGGGAACGAATTCAGGGCCAAGCGAGAAGCGATGTTGAAGGGCGGCACTTAAAAGCGCTCCCACGGAGATCACGGACACAAACAGGAGGTCACGGCTTTCTTTTTACAAGAGAATCCGTGTAACTCCGTTCGTGTCTGTGACCTCCGTGGTAGTGCCTTGATTGCGGGGGTTTGATGGCAACTGAAACACTCGGCACGATGACCGGCGAGGAGATGATCGCGCTCTCGAAGAAGCACACGCTCTTCGAGTGGACGGCGCAATCGAAAGTGGATCCGATTCCCGTCGCGCACGCCAAGGGGATCTACTTCTACACGCCGGAAGGGAAGCGGTTCATCGACTTCAACAGCCAGCTGATGTGCGTGAACATCGGCCACGGCGACGAGCGGGTGATTCGCGCGATTCAGGACCAGTTGGCCGTCCTGCCCTACGCGAACCCGTTCATGGCCACCGAGCCGCGGGCCCGGCTGGGCGCAAAGCTCGCCGCACTCGCACCCGGCGACATCGACGTGTTCTTCTTCACCAACGGCGGCGCCGAGGCCAACGAGAACGCGATCAAGCTGGCGCGGCTCGCGACCGGGCGTCACAAGATCCTCGCGCGCTACCGCTCGTACCACGGCGCTACCGCCGGCAGCATGATGCTCACCGGCGATCCGCGACGCTGGGCCGCCGAGCCCGGCATGCCCGGCGTCGTCCATGTGCTCGACCCGTATCACGGGCTCGAGCGCGGGTGGGACACGGCCGAGCAGTCGCTGGCGATGCTCGAGGAGATTATTCAGCTCGAGGGACCGCATACGATCGCCGCGTTCATCCTCGAGTCGGTCAGCGGCACCAACGGCGTGCTCGTTCCGCCCGACGGCTACATGCAGGGTGTCCGCGCGCTGTGCGACAAGCACGGCATCATGATGATCTGCGACGAGGTGATGGCCGGGTTTGGCCGTACCGGCGAGTGGTTCGCGATCAATCACTGGGACGTCGTCCCCGACATGATCAGCATGGCCAAGGGGCTGACGAGCGCGTACGTCCCGCTTGGCGCCGTCGGCATGCGGCGCCACGTCGCCGATCAGTTCAAGGACAAGGTGTTTTACGGCGGGCTCACCTACAACAGCCATCCTCTCGGCTGCGCCGCGGCGCTCGCCACGCTGCAGGTCTACGAGGAAGATCGTCTTATCGAAAATGCCAAACGGATGGGCGTGGTCATGCGCCAGTTGATGGACGACTTGATGCGCAAGCATCCGTCGGTGGGTGCGGCGCGTTCGATTGGCCTCTTCGGCCTCGTCGAGCTCGTGCGCGATCGCGCGAAGAAGACGCCGCTCGCGCCGTTCAACGGCACGTCGGAGGAGATGGCGGCGCTGTCGAAGTTCTTCCGGCAGGAAGGGCTCTACACGTTCGTGCGGTGGAACACGTTCTTCACGAACCCGCCGCTCTGCATCACCGAGGCGCAGCTGCGCGAAGCGTTCGAGATCATCGATCGCGGACTGGAGATTACGGACCGCGCCGTCCAATAGATCGCTCCGGCGGCGCTCGTCTGTTCACTCGGACACGTCCATGGGTCGGCCTCCATGTTATGCTGCTGGCGCACTGAACCTCGAAAGCCTTCCGCGCGGAGGGCTTCGAGACCTCGCGCAGAAGCGACACAAGGATGACACCGCCCGACGACCGTCCGCCGCCCTTGGAGACTGCCGCCGAGCACCTGGCGCGAGCGGTGTCTGACGCGCAAGAACACACGCACAATGCCGCGCGCTATCAGGAGCAGGCGGCTCAACACGCCGACGAAGCGGCTGACCACGCCGAGCAGGCGGCCCAGCACGAGAGCGAGGCGGCCAGCGCCGCCGATCGAGCCCGTACGCATGAAGTTGAAATAGAGTACATGCTCGAGCAAACGCAGGCGCACGAAGAGAAGGCTGCTCAGGCTCTGGCGCAGACCGAGGCCCACGAAGAAGAAGCAGCACAGCTGCTCCGGCAAACCCAGGCCCACGAAAAGGACGCGGCGCAGGTCCTTGCACAGGTGCAGGTGCAGGTCCGCGATGAGGACGCCGCGAAGGAGTGAGCCCCGTGTTGCCCGATGCGCTGGAGATCTGAGCCGCGTCGCAACGTCACCGACGAAGCGACCGACTAGTCGAAGGCAGCCACTGGACGCGAGAGTCTCTCCTTCACATTCTTCCCACGTCGTCTTGTTGAGCCTGTGCGGCATCGTGTGGTTCCCCGCATCTGGAAATAACCGCAGGCGCGAACGGCGGCGATCAGATCGCCCGTGGGAAACTTTCAGGACGAACGCGGATGCCATAGGCATCTGCAAGACGATTGGCTTCAGCCAAATGAGGAACCAATGTCGGTCGCGCCGTTCGAATCGCTGGACTACATCTACGTTCCCGCGCCGGACTTCGAGGCGGCGGTCCGGTTCTACACGGCGACGATCGGCGGCGAGTTGCGCTGGCGCATTCATGACGGCTGCGTCTGGGTGGCGGCCGTCCGTGTCGCCGGCACGGGGCCGGTAATCCTGCTGGCCAGCCATCTCGAGTCGCGCCAGACGATCCTGATCTATCGCGTCGCCAGCATCGCAGACGTTCGGGGGCGTCTCGTGGCCGATGGCTGGTCCGATGTCGAGGAGCCCTTCGAGATTCCGCAGGGCCCGTGTCTGGTGTTCCGCGATCCCGGCGGCCAGCGTCTCGCGGTCTACGAGCGCGTGCGGCCGCAGATAAACGACCACTTCGAAGGGCGAATGGACCAGAGATCGGTGTAGGTCCGGCTAAAGCTTGCGGCTAAAGCCGGACCCCACATTCAGTACGTGGGGTCCGTTCAGTACGTGGGGTCCGCCTTCAGGCGGACCTACATTCAACGCAGGGTGAACGTGATCTCCATCGTGACGAGCACAGGCACCGGTTGGCCCAGCCTGGTGCCCGGCCTGAATCGCCATTCCCCGGCGGCTTTCATCGCTTCCTGATCCAACCCGTACTTCGGGTCGAGCGAGCGGATCACACGCATGTTGCCGCAGATGCCGTTGGTCGAAACGACGCACTCGACGATGACCGCGCCTTGGACGCGCGCCTGCATCGCCGCCGTCGTGTACTGTGGCGTGGCGCGGCGGATCTCCACCGGCGCGGTGACGCCGCTGCCAATCCGGTAGAAGCCCCCGCCCGTCCCGCTGTCGCGGCCCGGTCCGTAGCCCGAGCCGTCGCCCGGTCCGTCACCTGGACCGACGCCTGAGCCTGCGCCGCCGCCGTTGCCTGGCCCTTGTGAGAGCGAAGCAGGCGACGGCACGCCCTCGATCGCGCCTGGCAGCGACTCGGCCGCCGCCGCGAGGCTTCTCGCGGGAATCGCGATCTGGTGGACCGGCTCCGGCTCCCGCGGTGCTGGTGCCGGTTGATCGAACGTGCGCGGTTTGGCCACGGCGACCGACATCGCATCGCGCCCGCGGGCTTCGGCCGCCCGCGGCGGCGCCTTCATGCGATTGCCGCCGCCACCGCCGCCGCCGCCGGGACCGGCCCGATCGAGCCAGACGATGCGGGCGTTCGTCGACGGCGCCGGTGGGCTCAGCTGTTCATGGGATCCGCGGGCGGACCGCGCGATGACGATCAAGAGGACCAGGACGCTGGCGTGCCAGATGAACGACGCAAGGAATGACGGCCAGAGCCGTCTCAAAGCCCGCACTCTGATTTGGACGACGGCGTCGCCAAAACAGCCGCACCGGCCGGCAGATGCTACATTACCGGCTCAATGAATCGCGTGCTCGCGACGGCGCTGCTGCCGTTTCTTCTTTTTCTCCAAAAGCCGCCTGCTCCGTATCCGCAGCATTGGTGGACGCCGGCCGCGAAGGACGGCGCGCCCGCGTGGGAGATCCTTCCGCAGGAAGCCGGACCGGGCGAGGTCATCCTCTCCAAGCGGAACGAGCTCGGGCTCCTTTACTTCGAAATCCTCACCAACCTTCGCGCTGAGCTGGCACGGCAGCCTCGTTGACGCCTGCCATCGCGGCGGTCGTGGCCATGTACGCCGCCTTCCTCGTCGTCGGCTGGCTGGCCTCCCGCAAGGCCGGCGAAGGGACAGCCGCGGATCTGATCGTCGCCGGCCGCTCGATGCCGCTCTGGATGGCCGCGCTCACGATGACCGCGACCTGGGTAGACGGCGGCTATCTTCTCGGCACCACCGAAGGCGCCTACAAGTCGTCGATACAACTTGGGATTCAAGGCGGTCTCTGTTTCGGCATCAGCCTGATTCTGGGCGGCGTGCTGTTCGCGGGAGCGATGCGCCGCCATGGCTTCACGACGCTCATCGATCCGTTCGAAGCCCGCTTCGGCCGGCAATGGGCGGCGGTTCTGTTTCTGCCCGCGCTTGCCGGCGAGCTGTTCTGGAGCGCCGAGCTGCTCGTGGCCATCGGTTCGACGTTTGGCGTTCTGCTCGGCATGGACCTGACGTCCGCGATTCTGCTGTCGGCGATCGTGACGACGGCCTACACGGTGTTGGGCGGCATGTGGTCGGTCGCGTACACCGACGTTTTTCAACTCGGGCTTGTCGCCATTGGACTCGCCGCCGCGCTGCCGTTCGTGCTGGACGGTGCCGGAGGACTCCAACACAGCTGGATGACGTACGTTGCCGCTCGACCGGAGGGGAGTGCGATGCTGCCACCAACCTCGCCGCGCAGCGACCTGTGGAATGCCGCGTCGATCGTCGGCTGGTGGGACGTGTCGCTGATGTTGATGTTCGGCGGCATTCCCTGGAACTGCTACTTTCAGCGGGTTCTGTCGTGCCGTTCACCCCGCGCCGCGCAAGGGCAATCGATCCTCTCGGGTCTGTTGACGATTGCCCTCACCGGACCGCCGCTGTTGATGGGCATCGCGGCGTTTGCCTATCCGTGGTCCCGCGAGCATCTCGCGCGGCTCAGCGCGACTCCCGCGGATGCGATGCCGCTCCTGTTCGCGACCGCCGTGCCGCCGGCGATCGGACTGCTCGGCCTCGCCGCCATCATCGGCGCGGTCACATCCAGCTTCAGCTCGTCGATCCTGTCCGCCGGATCGATGCTCAGTTGGAACTGTTTCAAACGCTTGCTGTGGCCGTCGCTGTCGGTCCTGCAGATGTCGCGCGTGATCCGCTCGTCGATTCTGCTGTTTGGCGCGATGGCGACGGTGCTCGCCCTGAAGGTCCAAAGCGTACAGGCCCTGTGGTTCTTCACGAGCGACCTGGTCTTCGTGCTCCTGTTCCCTCAGTTGCTCTGCGCAATCTTCGACGCGAAAGCCAATCGCACGGGATCCATCGTCGCGTTTGCCATTTCGCTCGTGCTGCGCGTCGGCGGCGGCGAACCGCTGCTCGCCATCCCGGCGGCGATTCCGTATCCGCCGACGGTGCCGTTTCGAACGATCGCGGCGCTGGCCGGACTGGTGCTGCTGCCGATCGTGTCTCGTGCCACAGCGCGCTGGGACACGCCCAGACTGCTTCACAACCCCGTCGCTGCGCAGGCAACGTGACGCCGAAGGTGCTCGCCTGGCTCGTGCACCTGTACACGGCCCTGGGTCTCGTGTGCGCCGCCGGCATCGCCGTGCTGATCGTGCAGGGAGGCGACGATGCCTTCAGGCTGGCGTTCGTCCTGATGTTGCTGGCCACCGCCATCGACGCCACCGATGGCTGGCTGGCGCGCAAGGCGCGCGTCAAGGAAGTGCTGCCGCAGTTCAGCGGTCGGGCGCTGGACGATGTAATCGATTTTCAGACCTATGCGGCGCTGCCGCTGCTGCTGGTATGGCGGGCGGATCTGCTGCCGGGTGCAATGGCGTGGCTGCTGCTCCTGCCGCTGCTCGCCAGCGCGTACGGATTTGCGCAAGTGAACGCGAAGACCGATGACGGATTCTTCCTCGGCTTCCCCTCGGTACTGGAACATCGTCGCGTTCTATCTGTATTTCCTGCATACGCCGGTGGGGGTGTCGGCCGCGCTGATCGTAACGCTCGCCGTGCTGACATTCGTGCCGACGCCCTACATCTACGCCACGCAGGGCGGACCGTTCGCGAGAACCATCAATGCCGGTGCGGTGGTCTGGTGCGCGCTGATTTTGTGGATCGTGACGGGGCCTGTGCGCGATGTGCGCAGCCTTGCACTTGCATCGTTGATTTACCCGGCCGCCTATCTCGCCTTGTCTGCGATAATTGCTGTCCGATCGCGTGCCCGCCGCAACCTCTAGACTCGTCTCTTGCGCAGTGTTCGCGATCGCCGCGTCGATCGCAGGCGGCCGTCACGCGTCGGCGCACGACGGCCTCGCCGCGCGGCTCGCGGCGGTCTCGGCGCAGATCGCGCAAAGTCCTTCGAGTCCCAGCCTCTACATCAATCGAGCGGAGTTGTACCGCGAGAACCGGCAGTGGACCGAAGCGCTGGCCGATCTCGATCGCGCCGAGCGCATCGATCCGACGATCGCGATCTCGAATCTCGTTCGCGCCCACGTGAATGTCGATCGGCGGAACTGGCAGGCTGCGGTCGATGCCGCCAGCCGGTTCCTCGCGCGGCACCCTGAACACGCCGATGCGCACGTGATTCGCGCCCGGGCCTACGCCCGGCTTGGCCGGCGTCAGCCGGCTGCCGCGGACTTCACGCGTGCACTCGCCGTTCGGGCGCAGCCCGACATCTACATCGAGCGCGCACGCGTGCAGGCGGAAGGCGGTCAGGCGTCGCTCGAACAGGCGGTGCAGGGTCTGGACGAAGGGATCGGTCGCCTCGGCGCGATCGTCACGCTCGAGCTCGAAGCCATCGATCTCGAGCTGCGGCTGAACCGGTACGACGTCGCGCTGGCGCGATTGGACCGCATCACGGCTCGAGCGCCGCGGAAAGACAGCTGGCTCGCTCGCCGCGGCGCCATCCTCGAGCGCGCGGGCCGCCCCGATCAGGCGCTCGCAGCGTACCGCGCGGCATTGGATTCCCTCAGGAGTCAATCTGAGCGGGTTCAGCAGACGCGCGCGTCGATGGCGCTCTCCGCAGAACTCCGCGCCAACGTGGAACGCCTCGACCACAAGCTCATATGGAGCCGATAACCATGCGTCGCCTTGCTACTTACCTGGGTTCGCTGGCGATCGTCCTCTTCTGGGTCTCCAGAAGCGCCACGGTCGATACCACGCTGATCGCCCTGAATTCGCAATGGCTGTATCTCGACAACGGATCGAATCAGCAAACGGCGTGGCGTGGCTTGGGATTTCCTGACGGCGGCTGGGCGTCGGGGAACGCGGAGCTGGGGTACGGCGACGGCGACGAAGCTACCGTCGTGAGCTTTGGCCCCAACAGCGGCGCCAAGTACATCACGACGTACTTCCGCAAAACGTTCAACGTCTCCGACCCGTCGCTGTTCCAGAGCCTCACCTTGACGCTGGTGCGCGACGATGGAGCGGTCGTGTATCTCAATGGAACCGAGGTGTTCCGCACGCACATGCCGGCCGGCCCGATTGCCTTCAATACGCTGGCCATCAGTGCGATTGAAGAGACGACCGACACCGCCTCGATCAATCCTGCTCTCCTGCAGACGGGTTCGAATGTCCTGGCCGTGGAGGTTCACCAGGCCAACGGCACCAGCTCGGACATCAGCTTCGACGCGCAGCTCGTTGCATCGACCTCAACGCTTCAGCTCACGCGTGGTCCTTACCTTCAGACCGGCACGCCATCGAGCGTCGTCGTCCGGTGGCGTACGAACGCGCCGAGCAACAGCCACGTGACCTACGGACTCAGCCCGGGAAGTCTGGTTCTGAGTACCACTGATTCCGTGCTCACGACCGAACACGTCGTCACGCTGAGTGGGCTGTCGGCGAACACGCGGTACTACTACGCGGTCGGATCCACGGCCGAGACTGTCGCGGGCGCTGACGCCAACCATTCATTCGTCACGTCGCCGCCCGTGGGGGCGGCAGGACCGACTCGGATCTGGGTGCTCGGCGATTCCGGAACGGCTGACGCGAACGCCGCCGCCGTGCGCGACGCGTACTACGGGTTCGCGGGGTCGACGCAACCGAATCTGTGGCTGATGCTCGGCGACAACGCGTACCAGTCCGGCACCGACAGCGAGTACCAGGCGGCCGTGTTCAACATGTATCCCTCCACCTTGAAGCAGTCGGTGCTCTGGCCGACGCTGGGGAATCACGACGGCGCCGCGGCGAATTCGTCGAACCAGTCCGGCCCCTACTACGACATGTTCACGCTGCCGAAAGCCGGCGAGGCTGGCGGCTTTGCCTCCGGCACCGAGGCCTATCACTCGTTCGACTACGGGAACATTCATTTCGTCTACCTCGAGTCGTTCGAAACCGATCGGTCGGCGACGGGTCCGATGATGACGTGGCTGCAGAGCGACCTGGCGTCGACGAATCAGAAATGGATCATCGCGTTCTGGCATCATCCGCCGTACACCAAGGGTTCTCACAATTCCGATACCGAAATCGAGCTGGTCGAGATGCGTCAGAACGCATTGCCGATTCTCGAAGCCGCGGGTGTGGACCTCGTCCTCACCGGCCACAGCCACTCGTACGAGCGGTCGTTCCTGATCGACGGCCATTACGGAACCTCGGGCACGTTCACCGCGAGCATGAAGAAGGACGGCGGCAGCGGGCAAGAGGACGGATCCGGCGCCTACCACAAACCAAACGCCGTCAAAGCGCCGCACGAAGGCGCGGTGTACACCGTGGCGGGCAGTTCCGGGCAGACGAGCGGCGGCCTGCTGAACCACCCGGCGATGTTCGTGTCGCTGAACGTGCTCGGTTCGATGGTGCTCGACGTCAACGATTTGCGGCTCGACGCCAAATTCATCAACAACAACGGCGCAGTCGCCGATTACTTCACGATCCTGAAGGGATCGGGCGCGCCGACGATCACGACCACATCGCTTCCAGACGGAACCGTGAATGCCGCGTATTCGAGCCACGTGAACGCGACCGGCGGCACATCTCCGTACACCTGGGCGATTGCCTCGGGTCAACTGCCGGTGGGACTTGGGATCGATTCGGGCACAGGTGTGATTTCCGGAACGCCGACCGGAGCTCCGGGGACGTCGGCGTTCACTGTACGCGTGACTGGTCAGGACAGTTTGTCGTCGACGAAGTCGCTGAGCATCCGCGTCGCGAATCCATTGACGCTGGCGACAACGAGCCTTCCGAACGGGAGCGAGGGCACTGCGTATTCGCAGTCCCTCGCCGCGACCGGCGGCACGACGCCGTATGCCTGGAGCATCGTGGCGGGCAGCCTGCCCGCTGGTCTGGCAATGAACGCGTCGACCGGCGTCATTGCAGGAACTCCGACCAGCGCTGGAACCTCTGCGTTTACCGCGCAAGTGGCCGACAGCGGATCGCCGCAGCGATCGTCGCAGCGCGCGATTGTCGATTACGGTAGCCGGCGCGCTGCCCGGTGTCTTCGGCAAGTCAGCGCCGAACCACAACGCGAAGAAACAGCCCACCAGCCTGACGCTCTCCTGGGCTGCGAGCAGCGGTGCGACGTCCTACGAATACTGTGTGGACACGTCCAACGACAACGTCTGTGCGGGAACCTGGCTCAGCACCGGGACAGTGCGTCAGGCGGCGGTCAGCGGATTGCCGGCGAGGACGGCGCACTACTGGCAGGTTCGTGCCCGGAATAGCACAGGGACGACGCTCGCCAACGGCGGCACGTGGTGGAAGTTCACGACGCGGTGATCGCGAGGGCGGGAAGGGCAGGAAGGGAAACCATCCAGGTAGGTCCGCCTGAAGGCGGACCCCACGTACGAACGGTACAGTGGGGTCCGGCTTTAGCCGGACCTACTTCGTGTCTACTGAGATCCCGTTCTTGCGGCCGTCGCGAAGTCGTAGTGCTCGACGGCGTGCTTGAGCAGATCCGCGACGTCTTCCGGCAGCAGGTAGCCGCGCTCGACGAGGTCGAGCGCCGCGGCGGCGAACCTGCCGACGTATTCGTCGCGATTGCGGTAGCGCTCTTCGATCGACAGCCGCGGATCGTGCGCGCGCTCGCGGTCGGCTCTGCGTGCGCGCGAACGGAATGTACGATCCGATTTCGCCGGCCAGCCGATCCGGCGCGCCGATCGACGCGTCGCGATAGTTCCAGCCGGCCTGCGTCGCCAGCGGCACGGCGATGTCCGGCAGGCGGATGCCGGCGCGCACGTTGCCGTCGGCATCCACCGCCGGCACGCTGACCGACGAACGGCTTGCCGACTTCCGGCGGCTCGACGCTGACGATGCCCTTCGACCAGTCGGCGCCGAAGTTCAGGTGGAACGCGCGCAGCGGCTGCTGCGGCAGCTGATAGCCGGGCACGGCCGGCCAGCCGGCGCTATCGCGGCGACGTCAGCGTGCCGTCGGCGATGCGCGGATACGCGCTCGGCGGCGGCGCGCACATCGTCGACGACCCAGCGATCGAGCGCGCGAAACAGCGCGCGCACGGCGGGCGAGTAGTTGAGCGGGTTCAGCGCCGCGCGTCCGACCATGCCGCCGCCGACGTTCGACGCCGGCGGAAACGGTCCCGGTCCATGCGGCGCCGACGCGATCATGTAGACGCGCGTGTTCGCCGGCAGATCGGCGTCCTTCGTGCCGGTCGGGATCGGTGTGCACGAGCGAGCCGGCGCGATTGAAGTACTCCGAGTTGGTCAGCAGGTGAAAGATCTTCGGCGCCGTGCCGGTTCGCTCGGCGCGCGCGAGCAGGCTGTCGGTCGACGCCGCGTCTCCGGATCGGTTGACGGGTCCGTCGGTGAACGGAAACAGATCGACCGGAAACAGGATGTTGAAGTACTGCAGCGCGTCGCGCGACGCCTGGCCGAAGCGGTGGTTGAACGATCCGCGGCCGGCGCCGCCGACCTGATCGAACACGCCGTCGAACACCTGGCGGCCCTGCTCGTCCTCGTTGAAGCCCTGATAGAGGAAATGCCGCAGGAAGCGGCCGCTCTGCGAGACGCCCCAGCCGATCGCGTAGCGCAGGCCCGGCGTCGGGTTGTCCGCGCGACGTGTCGTACTTCAGGAAGCTGATGAGATCGCGCGTGCCGGCGAGGCCGCAGCCGAGGACGCGCGGATCGGCGGTGCGATAGACGACGTCGTAGATGCGGCCGGGCTCGAAGCCGCCGTCGAGCGCGACCGTGCCGCCGTCGACGAAGCGCCAGCGCGATCGCGGAATGACCTGACCTTTGGCGGTCGGATCGTCGCGGACCGTCATCACGTTCTCGGCGCTGTTGGGATCGAGCGACCGGATAGGCCTTGTGATTGCGATCGGCGACCGATGCGGTCGTGCGCGCGCTCGTTGAGGATGAAGTTGCCGCGGACGAGGCCGGTGATCGGCGGCCGTTCTCGGTGGCGATCGGCATCTCCATCCGCATCGTGCCGGGGCGCTCCGGCACGTCCCACTGCCATCCCATCCAGAGCAGCGTGAAGCCCTGGCGCATCAGCGCGCCGTCGCCGAACTCGGCCTCGGTCGTCGGATCGGGCGAGCCGGTCGCCTTCTGGAACGTCGCGAGCATCGCCTTGCCGCCGCGGTTGCCGACTTCGTAGAACAGGCGGCCGTTGCCGCGGCGCGGATCGACCGGCTTCAGCATGTAGAAGTCGGCGCTCGCCTCGACCTCGCCGCGCGCGTTGCGCGGCGCGAGCTTCAGATCGACGATGTCGCCGTTGCGCGGCAGCGTCGGGATCGAGGCCGAAGTCGACCTTGCCGATCAGCTTTTCGTACGGTCCCGCGGCGCCGAACGGGCGCGCCGTTGAGGACCACCTCGCGCCGCTCGATGCGCAGCTGGACGACGTGCGCTTCGGCGACCGAAGAGGTGAGGACGAGCAGCAAGGGCAGGACGGGCAGGACGGGCAGGATGGCGAAGGCGCTGCCAGAACCTCCACGAGCCTGGCACTGTGCCTTCACGGCTTACCAACCCAATCTTCGTCCATGGTGGCCTCCTGCCTTTCCCTTCCTGCCATTCCTGCCCTTCGCGCTCTTCGTGCCGCTCTACTGCGTGATCGTTCGCGCTCGCCGGCGCCTTCGGCCGCGCGTCGGCGTTGGCGATGTCCCAGCTCACCTGGTGGACCAGCCGCGCGATCTTTTCCATCTTCACGTAGTTGATCTTCTCCGGCCGGTCGTACTGCGTGTGGTAGTCGGGGTGCAGCCCGGTGATGAAGCCCATCGCCGGCACGCCGCGCTGCAGGAACGGCCACTGATCGCTGCGGCGCAGCAGGTTCGAGCTGTTGTTGTCGTAGCGCTTCTTCAGCTCGAGCCCGATGCCCGCCGTTCGCCTTCTCGACGACCGCCGTGATGTCCGGCACCTTCGAGAACGCCATCAGGTTCAGCGCGTTGCTGTTCGACTCCGCCGTCTGCACCTCGAGGCCGGCGAACCGCCCGCCGCCGCCGACCGGAATCTCCTCGTTGCGGCCGATCATGTCCATGTTCAGCACCGCCGCGATCGTCGTCAGCGGCGCGAGCGGCTGCTCGGTGTACGCCCACGCGCCGAGCAGGCCGCGCTCCTCGGAGTTCCACGCCGCGAACAGGACGCTGCGCTTCGGCCGCTGGCCCTCTTTCGCCGCGAGCGCGTAGGCCTCGGCGATCTCGATCAGCGCCACCACGCCGGATCCGTTGTCGTCGGCGCCGTTGAAGATCTGCGTCGCGTCCGCGCCGTTGTGGTCGTAGTGCGCCGAGACGATCACCCACTCGTTCTTCAGCCGCGGATCGCTGCCCTTCGAGCAGCGCGACGACGTTGCGATCCGGCACGATGTGACGGTCGACCGCGGTTTGCAGCTCGATCACGCGGCGCCCGGCAGCGGCGAGCGGCGTGAAGCCGCGCGGCGCGTCTCCGACGCCTCGCGCGAGCTCCTCGAGCGTCTTGCCGCTGCCGGCGACGAGCGACGCCGCCAGCGGCCGGCGAGATCTGCGCGACCGGAATGCGGATGCGATCGGCCCACGCCGCCAGCGTGTAGTTGAGGATCCGCGGCGGCTTCTCCGGCCAGTAGTTGCGCGCCGTCGCCTCGAAGTTCGCCGCGCCGGGATGATTGTGCACGTCGCTGACGAACAGCACCGCGACCGCGCCCTTCTCCTGCGCCGCGAACGCCTTGCGCCACGACGTCGACGGCTCCGAGGTGACCACGCCGTCGAACGGGCTGTTCGGGTCGCGCTCGCCCGGCTCGTGATCGAGCACCAGGACGATCTTGCCCTTCACGTCGCCGCTGTAGTCGTCGTGCTGGAGATGCGGCGCGCTGATGCCGAATCCGACGAACACCACCGGCCCGCTCGCCGTGACCGCTCGCGCTGAAGCGGTGCGGATAGAACTCCTGGCCGACGCGGAGCTGGCGCGCCGCGCCGTCGCCGCCGCGATCACATCGAGCCGTTCTGCCGCTCGCCGAGCGTGGCCGTCATCAGGTTGTAGGGCTGAAAGAACGATCCGTTCGGACCGGCGCGGCTTCAGGCCCATGCGCTCGAACCGCGAGCGGATGAAGTCGGCCGTCGCGCGGTTCTCCTCGGTGTCGGTCAGCCGTCCGCGCATCGAATCGCCGGCGAGGAAGAACAGATCGGCGCGCAGATCCTCCTGGCGGATCGATTCGTTCTGCGGCGCGCGCTGCTGGGCCGTCAGCGCCGGCATCAGCAACAGGAGGGCGAATCCGAAGATGGAGAGATGTCTCAGCATAGCCAACCTCAAAGGCAGCACCACGGAGGACACAGACACAAACGGAGGTACACAGAGGTCGGGGACGGAGGTTGATGGTGCGGGTCTTGTGCCATCAACCTCCGTCCCCGGCGACATCAGTGTGCTCTGTCTGTGTCCGTGTCCATCGTGGTAGTGCCGTACTGGTCGAAAGGGTACCGCCGTACTGCTCGAGAGAGAACGTCTGTCGCACACGCTTCGAGCGCCAAAGATACATCAGCCAGATGCCGTACCACACGAGCGATGCCGCGAGAATCAGCGCCGAGTCTCCGGGCGGGCGGTTGTTGGGGAAATACGGTGTCGCGTAGACGAAGACATCCGCGCCGGCCGACAGCAGGAGCGATGCGCGCGCCAGCCCCACGGCGCCCGGGCGCTGACGCCACAGTGCAAGGCCGGCGGAGACGCCGAACGCGGCCACGACGAGGCGCGCGATGATGACCAGTGCGAGCGGCAGACCGCGAACCGACAGCGAGTTGAGCGCGCTGGACGCGATGAGCCCGAGGCTGAGCGGCTGCCACAACACCAGGACGCGGCACAGCAGACCGAGCCAGCCTCCGATCCCGCTTGGCATGGTCCGGCTAAAGCCGGACCCCACGTACGATTTGGGTGTCGTGCGCATGCGGCATAGTACGTTGTAGGGGCCGACCCATGTGTCGGCCCCAAACGATGAAACTCTTTCTAGTCCATCACGGTGAAGCCGTCGGCCCTGAGGTGGAGTCGCAGCGCCCGCTCTCGCAGAACGGACGCGCCGCGGTCGAGCGTCTCGCAGCTGAAACGGCGGCGCGCGGCGCCAAGCCGGCTGTGGTCTGGCACAGCGGTAAGCTTCGCGCCAAGCAAACGGCCGAGGCGTTCTGGCGGTCCTGCAATGCGCTGGCTGAGTTCTCGGCGACCCGCGATCTTCAGCCCGATGATCCGGCGCACTGGATTCGAGACCGGCTGCTTGGAGAGTCGCGCGACGTCCTGCTCGCCGGACACTTCACCCATCTGCCGCGCTTGTTGGCGTTACTGACGAGCGACACCGACTTCCCACTGCACGGTGTGGTTGCGCTGGAGTCTGAGGATGAAGGGGAAACGTGGAAGGAGTTGTGGAGACTACATCATGGCTGATGGCTAAATGGCTAATGGCGTATGGATGATGGAGTCCTATTGACCCAATGCCATCAGCCATCAGCCATTAGCCATGACGAGCGTTACCGAATGACGACGCCCGCGGACGCGCGCCAGAAGTGGAACCCGCCCGGATCGAAGTCGATGTCAGTCGACGTGCTGTTGTTCTCCAGCGTGCGCAGGTAGCGCAGGTCGCCGCGCAGCCCCACGTGGTCGTTGAAGAATCCCATCACGCCGACGCCGGCGTTCCAGCCGAAGTCATTGTTCGACGAACTGACTGGGAACAGGATGCCGCCGTCCACTTGCGTGCGAATGAGACCCAGACCCGCCGGTCACGTACGGACGGATGCCGCCGCCGGTGCGTGCCGCCGACCGGGATGCCGACGATCACGTTGCCCATCAGGTTGATCACGCTGTTGTTGCCGAAGTCCGAGCTCGTGCCGAAGAAGCTGGGGCTGTAGCCGAAGTCGACTTCGCCGCCGATGATCCCGCCGCCCATCGCGCCGGCGGTGACGCCGAATCCGGCCCGCCCGTTGTCGAACACGTTCCCGCTCTCGAATCCGGCGCCGCTAGTTCGCAGCGACCCACGGACTGACGTAACCGTCTGCGCGCGCCTGGGCCGGGGCCCAGATCAGCGCGGCCGTCGCCATCGCCACGAAAACCTTCAGTGCACGTCGCATGTGTCTCCTCCTAGCTAGCCGGAGCGAAACCATCGAAGCTCCGGCATTGCCACGCGACACTTCCGGTGCAAGCGACGTACCCCTGGGGAATCTACGGAGCCGTAAAGCCTGTGACGTCAACAGTTCCCACGCGCGGCGGACGTGCCGCTCGGCGGTATCGCAGATGACCGACGGCAATTCGCAGCGAAAGGCGGCCGCGCAGGCGTGTGTGCGACAAGAAGCACGTCGCCGCTGCTGTTGACGAGGTCGAGCAGCTCTTCGTTGGCGCTGTCGAGCTCCGAATCGGACAGTCTGACGCGCGCGGGATGCCATCGGAAGCAGACGACACTCAGCGGTACCGGCGCGAGCCGCTCGAAATCCTCGTGCGCGTCAATCCAGGAAGCGGCCAGTTGTGCCAGGCGGATGTGCTCGGCAATATGCGCGCGGATCGCGCGGGCGCCGAACCACCGCAGGATCATCCACAGCTTCAGCGCTCGAAATCGGCGTCCGAGCTGAATGCCGGTGTCCATCAGGTTCTTCACCTCGCCCGCTTCGCGCGTGCGCAGGTAATCCGGCGTCAGCGCGAACGCCGATCGAATGACATCCATGCGCCGGCAGTAGAACGCGCTCAGATCGAACGGCGTGAAGAGCCACTTGTGCGGGTTGACGATCACCGAGTCGGCGCGCTCGGCGCCCGAGAGCACATGGGCGTGTGAGGGCAGCATCGCGGCCATGCCGCCGTAGGCGGCGTCGACGTGCAGCCAGAGTCGTTCACGCTCGCACAGCGCGGCGATGTCTGGAACCGGATCGATGCTCGTCGTGGACGTCGTCCCCACGGTCGCGACCACTGCCAGCGGCAGCACGCCGTCGAAACGATCCTGCTCGACGGCGTCGCGCAACAGATCGACGCGCATCCTGAATCGATCGTCGCTCGGGATTCTGCGCAGCGACTCCTGGCCGAGGCCGATGGTGATGACAGCCTTGTCGATGGACGAGTGCGCCTGATCCGAGCAGTACACGCGAAGGCGCGGCACATCGTTCCGCCCGGGACTCCCTTCGCGCGCACGTCCTTGATGGCCGCCTCTCGCGCGGCCGTGAGCGCATGCAGCGTTCCGATCGATGCGGTGTCGTAGATGACGCCTTCGAAGGTCTCCGGCAACCCGATCAGCCGTCGCAGCCAGCCGAGCGCCACCGCCTCGAGCTCCGTGGCGGCCGGCGAGGTCCGCCAGAGCATCGCCTGCTGATTGAGCGCCGCCGACAGGAATTCGGCGAGCGCGCCCGGGCGCGCTGCCGGTGATCGGAAAGTAGGCGAGAAAACCCGGGTGGTTCCAGTGGGTGAGTCCAGGAACCAGGACTCGCTCGAAGTCGGCCATCACCGCCTCGAACGGTTCCGGATCCTCCGGCGCGTGATCGGGGAGCGCGGCCGAAATCTCGCCGGGCTTGACGCGGGCCAGCACCGGATACGATTCGACGCGGTCGAAATAATCGGCAATCCAATCGACGAGCGAATGGCCGTGCCGGCGGAAGGTATCAGCATCCATCATCGCGCACAGATCAATGCGACACCACGGAAAACACAGAAACGAACGGAGGTACACGGCACATTTGGTGTTTTGCTCTGTGTCCTCCCGTCGTCACTGTGTCCTCCGTGGTAGCGCCTTTCACTCCAGCAGAGCGCGCCCGAACAGCGGCTCGTCGCCGCGGGAGGCATAAAACCCGTACGCGGCAACGGCCGCGATACTGAGGGTCACGATCATCGAGGCGACCGCGTACGGACGCGAGAGGTCGATCGTCAACGGAAAGAAGGACATCGCCATGAACGTATAGAAGGTGGCCACGAGCGCCAGGAGACCGAAGCGGAGCAGCACGACGAGGACGAGCCCGATGCCGGCGAGCGCGATACCGACCTCGAGGGCAAATTGCTCGCCCGCAGCGGTCCCGCTCATCGCGATCGGCAGAATCAAGATGACGCTGGCTGCGACGACGATCCACCTGCGCCGCAAGAGCATCTTCAGCAAGGCGACGATGCAGACAATTTGTAGCGCGTTGAAGATGGCGCGATTGACCAGGCCCAGCGCGGCGTCGAGCGCGTAACGTGTGCCGAGCAGAATCGTGGCCGGCGGCAGGTCAGGCGTCGGCATCGGCATACCGGCGAAGTACGGGATCACGTCGCGCGATGCAATCAGCAGCGCGCCGACGGCGCCGGCCGCCACCCCGACGAGGACGTCGCGCCCGACGAGTGGATCGCGCACGCGGCCGGACAGGAGCCGGGTCCAGCCGATCGAGCAGCTGCGGCCAGAACCGCCGCACGTACGGCTCGAACGCCATGTAGAGCAGCCAGAACGTGACAGCGGTGTACAGCGCGATCCCCAATATTAGAGAGACGCGATTCCATTCCACGCCAAGCCACGCGAAATGCCTGGCGTGCAGGAGCATGGCCGCCGAGACCGACGACGAACACCACCGAGGCGGTGCGAAATGCACCGCGTCCGATCGCCACGCCCGCTGCGGAAATGTCGTCGCGTGAGCATCAGCGCTACAACGCTGACCAGCAGGCCGATCGAATCAGACAGCGTGTTGACGATGGTCGTGATCGAGAGCGCCGGTGCCGGCGCCTCGCGCGTCGGCCGCGTCCACGGGGTGATGACGCTGAAGAATATCGGCTTTCCGCGATACGACGCGGCCTCAACCCTCAGTGTTGCATTGGGAATGTCCGGCAACGGTCCTTCCCAGGCCGAACGCACGTCCGACTGGCTGCGCGGCAGCCACCGTGGCTCGACCCGGTGGAACGTGGACGGCGTCAAGCCGGCGGCGGCGAACAACGGTGTCCAATCCGGTGGTGGGGATGATGCGTCCGTACTCGTCGACCTGCGACGGAATGGCATGGAACTCGGTGAGCCGGCCGTGCGGATCGAGAAACGCGAGCCGCATGCCGGACAGCACGAATGGCGGATCGGCAGTGCTCGGGAGAAAGTTGTTCGGCGACGATACCATCGGCGCCGGGCTGGTGCGATACCAGAAATTCACGGTGTTGGTGCGGCCCGTCGCCAGGGCGGTGCGCACATCGTTGACCGTCCGATCGCGTCCGCTCCCACACGAAAAAATCACGGCGGAACACCCAGCCATGCATCGCGTCGCCGGGCGCTTCACCGTATCCAATCTGCTGGAGCATCTCCTGCGCGCGATCGGTGAGCGAGTCGGTCGACCTCGGCAGCGGGACCGCGCGATCGTGGCGAGGCGCTCCGAGATCGCGACGAGGATGCCGAGCATCACGATCGTGAAAGCGACGAGGCCGAGGCCGATGCCAGGGCGCAGCGCACTCTGCTCGCCGGCCGCGGCCACCATCTCGGGTGACGGCGTTTCGCCGGCGGCGAGCGCCGCCGCCAACTGATCGCCGCCCGGCAGCGCCGCCGACACCGCAAGCGCGGACGGCGGCCGCTTGGCCGGGATCGCGCTCGAGACAGCGCAGGATCACGCGCTCGATCGCGGGATCGAGGTCGCGGACGAGCGACGAGGGCGTCGCGACCGCATCGCGACTCGTGCAGCCGCAGCAGATCGTTGAGCGTGTTCGCCTCGAACACGCGCTTGCCGGTGAACAGCTCGAACAGCACGAGACCGAGCGCGTAGATGTCGCTGCGCTGCGGTGACCTCGCGTCCGGCGAGCTGCTCGGGCGCCATGTAGGCGGGCGTGCCGGCGCGGATGTCGTCCACGCGTTCCGGCCGACCGCGGCGAGGCCGAAGTCGGTGATGCGGACGTGACCCTCGCCGTCGATCATCACGTTGGCCGGTTTCAGGTCGCGGTGCAGGACGCCGCGCTCGTGCGCGGCGCGCGACGCCGGCGCAGATCTGCCGCGCGACCTCGATGGCCTTGTCCTGCGGAAAGCGTCCGATGCGGCGGAGCAGCGACGCCAGATCCTCGCCGTCGACGTACTCCATCGTCATGAAACGGGCCGGCCGTCGGCGTCGCCGATGTCGTAGGTGCGGCAGACGTTGCGATGCGAGATCGTCCGGGCGATGCGCACTTCGTTGTGGAACTGCGCGAGCCGGCCGGGATCGTCAGCGAGATGATCGGGAAGCAATTTGAGCGCGACGGTCTGCCCGAGCTTGCAGATCGTCGGCGCGGTACACCTCGCCCATGCCGCCCGGCCGAGCGGCGCGACGATGCGGAAGCGACCGGCGAAGATGGTGCCGGGAGCGAAGCGGCCCCAGCCGGAGCCGCTGGCGAGTCAGGTCTCGGCCCGCGACGGTGCCGAGACCTGTTCGCGACGGACGCCTCGTCCGGGAGGCGCGTCACGTCGTCCATCGGAAGCTATTGCTTGTGCGATTCGCGCGTAGTCGATCGCGAACTTCTTGAGCACCGGGCTGGTCATGCCGAGCGCCGTCGCTTCGGTCGCCGCGCGCTCGCGTGTCCCACTTGTCGACGACCAGCCGCTTGATCATCCACATCGCGCCGGCGCGATTGCCGGCGGCGCAGTGGATGTACGCGGGCTCGTTGCCCTTGGTCGTGATCGTCGCGAGGAACTTGTCGGCGACCGCGGGATCCGGCTGCTGGCCGTTGAACGGGATGTTGAAGAAGTTGATGCCGGCGGTCTTCGCGGCCGCGGCTTCTTCCTCGACCTTCGCGCCGGCCTCGGTCGGCAGCCGCAGGTTGATGATCGACGCGAATCCCATCTTCTTCAGCTCGGGCACCGCTTCGGGCTTCGTCGCGCCGCCGCAGGCGACGGTGGTTTCGAGCCGGGCGAAGTTGGTCACGCCCGGCGACGTTTTCTTTGGTGACCTGCTGAGCGCCGGCGAAGCTCGCACAGGTCAGCGTCAGGCCAAGAGCGAGCACGAGGGACACGCGTGAGGACATGGGTCAGCTCCTCTGAAAAACGGTAGTCCACAATCCTACTAGAAACACGAAGGGCGGGAGGACCATACGGCCCTTCCCGCCCGTCCTGCCTGATGTTCCTGCCTGTCCTGCCCTTCCAGCCCTTCCGCCCTGGGACTATTCCTTCTCAGTGGTCACCGTCACGGGGGCCAGGATGCGAACCGTCATCGGCGTGCCCGGGGCCACGACGACGTTGCTGCGGTCGCCGGCCATCACAGCGGCCGTTCCGCCGCCGCCGCCCGCGGCCGCGCCGATGGCCGCACCCTTGGCGCCGCCGAGAATCGCGCCGAGAATCGCGCCGCCCACCGCGCCGCCGCCGACCTTTGCCGCGCTCGAGTTGCCGGGCGCCTCGCCTTCGCGGTAAATCGTTTCGGTGCTGATCGGCAGGCGCGTGCCGTCGGCCAGGACGAGCGTGTGGAAGCGAATGCCGAGCCGCGCGCGATCCTTGAACTTGCCGCCGCGTTCGACTTCCATGACCGATCCGATCGCGTGTGAGCCGGCCGGAATCGCGACGCGATCCCCCACCTTCACATCGCGCGTGACCTTCGCCTCGACCTTGTCTTCGACGCGGGCGGTGTCGCTGGACAGCCGGTTCTCCGTCTGCAGACCGAGCACCGAGTCGGCCGAGACGACGAGTTCTTCGAACACGCGCTGCGGCGGTTCGGGTGCGCGCGCTGGTTCCTGCGAGGTCCGCTCGTCGTTGCGCGGAAACGCCGAGGGGTCGCTGACCGGCGGCGCCGAGGGACTCGGCGGCTGGCTGGACGCGCTCGACGGCCACGAACTCGACAGCGGCGCGGGATCGTTGCGCGCCGAAGTTGTCCGCGCGCGCGAGGGCGCCGAGGCGCTTCGCGAAGGCGGCGGCTCCGAACGTCGCGCGCTGCGGGACGTCACGGGCGCCGGCTCACGTTCGGCCGCGACCGGGGCTGCCTTTGGCCTGGCCGTGTCGCCGACGAGCGCTTCGGTTTCCTGCACGGGACGCTCGGCGGTCGCAGGCACGCAGAGGGACGCCTTCAACGGGCTGCTCCTGGGCGGCCGCCGGTGTCGGCACCGTGTTCTGGCGCGCCGCGAAATAGCCACCAAGGCCCGCCGCTGTGATGCAGCCAACGCCCAGCAGGACCACCGCAAGTCGGTTCGAAAACATGTGAAGAACTCCTTGAACTCAGCACGGGACAACGCAAGTCGCGTACCCGAGTCCTCCCGTAGTCCTAAGCCCTAACCACCTGCAATCCGACAGTTTACAAGGTCAGCTGGGCTATGCAAAGTGTCCCTTCCACATGAATCTGTCCTGGCGGGAGAGCAATGTCGGCGTAGAATTTCCGTAGGTTCCAGGCCGACTCGGCTGGCCAACACGTTGCATCGGAGCGGACCATGCGAGGGATTCGCGCGACTTTTCTGCTGCTGTTTCTATCGGTCGTGTCGTCGCCCGCGGCAGCCGTCACAACCGATCAGGTGGTCGCCCTCAAGAAGGCAGGCGTCAGCGACGCGGTCATCCTCGCGCTCATCGAGCGGGACAACACGGTGTTTACGCTCGCGCCTGAGCAGATCGTGGCGCTCCAGCGAGACGGCTTGAGCGAAGCGCTCATCATTGCGATGCTCAGAACCGCGCAGCAGGCCGACGGGGTCGTGCGCGCCGAATCCGCCAACGCGAACGCGATGATTGCAGCGGCGTTGCCGCCTGGGCCGGACATTCTGATCGTCGGGCACGGACCCACGCGGCCTGACACGTATCACTACGACGGGTTCTTCACGAACGCCAATAACCCATACCTGTTTCCGTTGTACGAAGGCTCCTTCCTGCCGTACGGAGCACCGTACCGAGGGTACGTTCCCGGGGCGGTTCCGCTGATCTCGCCGCGGTTCGCGCCGCGCGAGAATCGACTGCGGCAGTCCCGCTCTCTCTGCTACGCCCAGATGAGCACGAGCGCCAGCGGGCCGAACTCGCTGAGCTATGTCACCGAGTGTCCCAAAGTGCTCCAGCCGCTCGGCGCCTTCGTACAGTAGCCACGAATCACGAAGCACGAAAAGCAAAACAGTTCTGGTTTCGTGTCTCGTGTTTTCGCGGCTGATCCTCTAGAATTCGAGTTTGGAGTTGCCATGAAAACTCGCGTTCTAGGTGTCGCTGTCTCGCTGGCCGGACTGATCGTCGTGTCCGGCTTGTCGTCCTCGCCGCTCGTCGCGCAGTCGAAAGCGACGAAACCCGCGCCCGCGCAGAAGATCGACGAGGAGTACACGCAGCTGATCAAGCAGAACCTGCAGGATCCGCGGATCACGACCGAGCTGGTCGATCACCTGCCGGCGTCCGACACCGTGCCCTCGCCGCTGAAGTTCCTCGGCCGCGCCGTCGGCACGCCGGGCGAGCTGACCTACGCGAAGGACATCCATCGCTACTACGAGGCGCTGGCCAAGGCGGCGCCGACGCGCGCGAAGTACTGGAAGATCGGCACCACCGAGGAAGGCCGCGACATCGTCGCTGCTCGCGATCGCCGACGAGGCGACGATCAAGTCGCTCGACAAGTATCGCGACATGCTCGGCGCGCTGACCGATCCGCGCAAGACCACCGAGGCGCGGGCGCAGCAGCTGCTCGCACACGGCCAAGCCGATCTACTACGCGATCAGCGGCATGCACTCGCCGGAGAACGGCGGGCCCGAGATGCTGATCGAGCTGGCCTACCGCCTGATCGTCGAGGAGACGCCGTTCATCCAGAACATCCGCAACAACGTCATCACGCTGATCACGCCGGTGATCGAGGTGGACGGCCGCGAGAAGCAGGTGGACACCTACTACTTCAACAAGAAGCGCGCGCAGGGCGACGCGCGGCTGCCGCTGATGTACTGGGGCAAGTACGTGCAGCACGACAACAACCGCGACGGCATGGGGCAGTTCCTCAAGCTGACGCAGGCGGTGACCGAAGCAAACGCTCGAGTGGCATCCGACGGTCATCCACGACCTGCACGAGGCGCAGACCTATCTCTACTCGTCGACCGGCACCGGCCCGTACAACAACGACATCGATCCGATCGTCGTCAGCGAGTGGTGGATGCTGGCGCAGAACGACGTGATGGAGATGACCAAGCGCGGCGTGCCCGGCGTGTGGACCTACGGGTTCTACGACGGCTGGGTGCCGAACTACATGTTCTTCATCGCGCACAGCCACAACTCGATCGGCCGCTTCTACGAAGTGCAGAGCTACGGACCCGATCCGTACGAGGTGCGCCCGGGCGCGACGACGACGAGCAAGGAGTGGTTCCGGCCGAACCCGCCGCTGCCGTCGATCAAGTGGGGACCGCGCAACAACACCAACATCCAGCAGTCGGCGCTGCTGTTCTCGCTGCAGCCACGTCGCGAAGAACAAGGAGCTGTATCTCGAGAACTACTGGCTGAAGAACAAGCGCGCGGTGGACAAGGGCAAGACCGGTCCGACCTACGCGTGGGTGATTCCGGCGACGCAGCGCCGCAAGGCCGACGCCGCGCACGGCGGTGAACGATCTGCGCGCGCAGGGTCTCGAGATCTCGCGCGCCGCGTCGTCGTTCAAGGCCGGCAGCCGTCGACGTCAAGGCCGGCGACTACGTCGTCCGCGGCGATCAGCCGTTCCGCACGCTGGCCGACATGTACTTCTCGATCCAGAACTACGCGCCGCAGAATCCGTCGCCGTACGACGACACCGGCTGGACGTTCCAGTACATGCGCGACCTCAAGATCCTGCCGGTCACCGAGAAGAGCGATCCTCGATCAGCCGATGACGCTGCTGACGGCCGACGCGAAGGCGCCGGGCGGCATCGAAGGCACCGGCAGCGTGCTCGTCGTCGATCACACCGGCGACAACAACCTCGTCACGTTCCGCTTCAAGAACAAGGACGTGAAGATGCTGGCGGCCGAAGACGACTTCGAGCTCGCCGGCCACAAGTTCCGCGCCGGCGCGATCATCGTGCCCGAACGCCGATCGCGCGAAGCTCGAGCCGATGCTGAAGGATCTCGGGCTGTCGGCGTGGGCGGTCGCGTCGGCGCCGACCGTGAAGACGCACGATCTCGACGTGCCGCGCATCGGCTACGTCCACAGCTGGACGCGGACGCAGGACGAAGGCTGGTGGCGCGCGGCGCTCGACACCTTCGGCGTGCCGTACACCTACTTCGCCGATCAGAAGCTGCGCGAAGGCAACCTGCGCTCGAAGTACGACGTGATCATCTTCCCGCACGTCGGCGGCAGCGCGCGTGTCGCAGGTGAACGGCATGCCGAAGACCGGCAGCGCGCCGCTGCCGTACAAGAAGACCGCGGAGACGCCGAATCTCGGCGTTCGTCGATCCGAGCGACGACATCCGCGGCGGCATGGGCATCGAGGGGCTCGTCGAGCTCGCGAAGTTCGTGCAGGAGGGCGGCACGCTCATCACCGAAGGATCGACGGCGACGATCTTCCCCGAGTACGGCATCACGACCGGCGTCACCGTCGAGGAGCCGGCGCAGCTGTTCGTGCGCGGCTCGATTCTGCGCGCGAAGATCACCGACATGAAGAGCCCGATCGCCTACGGCTACGAGCAGCGCCGATCTGCCGGTCTACTTCAACCAGTCGCCGGTGCTGAACGCGGCCGGCGGCGGCTTCGGCGGCTTCGGCGGCGGCGGCCGCGGCGGCGCGCCGGGGACCAATCCCGAACGCCGGCATCGGCCAGAACATGACGCCGAACGCGCTGCCGCTGCGCATTCAGCCGTTCGAGGCCGACACCAACGCGGCGCCGTCCGGCCGCGGCGAGCGTCCGGCCGCCGACGACAGCGGCGCAGCTGCGGCAGATGGCGCAGCAGTTCGGCATCACCATCGACGACACGCGTCCGCGCGTCGTGATGCAGTTCTCCGCCAACCCGAACGACATGCTGCTGTCGGGCACGCTGGCCAACGGCCAGTTCCTCGCCAACCGCGCCGCGGCGCGTCGATCGATCCGCTCGGCAAGGGCCACGTCGTGATGTTCGCGATCCGGCCGTTCTGGCGCTGGCAGACGCAGGGCACCTACACGCTCGGCTTCAACGCGATCATGAACTGGAACGATCTCGACGCCGGGAAAGCTCCGGCCGGTCCGCGAGGCACGACGTCGCAACCGCAATAACGGGGATCGGGTAATTGGGTAATCTGGTAATCGGGTAATTGATTGGGGAATTGTGGGGTTGACGGTCAATCCAGCAATTCAATTACCCGATTATCCAATTACCTCAATTACCCGATTCCTCCTACTGCGTCTTGTCTCTTGACTGGTCTCCTTCAGCTGGCGCTCGAAGGCGTGGAGTATAAGCTGAAAGCGGATGACGCAACCTTCCGACATCATCGTGATCGGCGCCGGGATAATTGGATGCGCCATCGCTGACGAGCTTGCGCATCGAGGGGTGTCCGTCGAGATCGTGGACGAGCGGCCGGTCGGCATGGGCGCCACACAAGCGTCGGCCGGCGTCCTTGCCCCCTACATCGAGACCCGCGAGGGGCATCCACTTCTCGACCTCACCGTTCGCAGCCTTGACCTCTACAAGGATTTCGTCGAACGCGCAGTCGCGGAAAGCGGTGTGCCGGTTGCGTATCGGCGGAATGGCACGATCACCATCGCGGTCGAGGAATCCGACTGGTCGGCGCTCCAGGCGAGCGCGGAATTTCTCTGCAGACGGGGTGTCACCGCATCGCTGCTCGATGGCGCGGCCGCGAAAAGCGAAGAACCGCATCTTGCGGACAGCGCCGTTGGCGCCCTGCTGATCGAGGATCACGGATTTGTCGGCGCGAACGACCTGACTCGGGCGCTCGTGGCGTCCGCGCGCCGTCGCGGCGCGCAGTTGATCGAGCAGAGCCGCGTGCGGCGAGTCTTCACGCAGGATGACGATTTCGTGGTCGAGACCGATCGTGGCACGTTGACCGCCGATGCAGTTGTCGTCGCTGCCGGAAGCTGGTCCGGGGAGATTGGCGTCGACGGCGTGACGACGCGCCTCCCCGTGCGTCCCGTGCGCGGTCAACTCGTCTACCTGAACTGGACCGGTGCGCCGCTGCGGCGGGTGACGTGGACCCATCGTTGCTACTTCGTTCCCTGGGACGACGGCACTTTGCTGGTGGGAGCGACGATGGAAGAGGCGGGATTCGACGAGCGTGTCACGGTCGCCGGCGTGCGCGACCTGTTGGAGTCGGCGTGCGAGCTCGTACCGCACGCCTGGTCGGCGGGTTTCCTCGGCGCGCGCGTTGGCCTGCGTCCCGGCACGCCCGACGATCTGCCGGTGATTGGCATGTCGGCCAGCCTGCCGAATCTGTTCTACGCGACCGGCCACTATCGCAACGGCGTCCTCCTGGCGCCGTTGACCGCGAAGCTCGTGGCCGATGAGCTGCTCGACCAGCGAATCGATCCGGCGCTGGCAAAGTTCCGTCCCGCGCGGTTTGGACTGTGAGCTACCGCATCGAAACGAGCGAGCGCGAAGGCCAGTGGATCGCGCGTGCTCGGAACGAAGAGAACCGCGATCCGTTCGGCATCGAGTGCGCCGCGCCAACCCGTGCCGAGGCCGTCGAGCGGCTCACCAGGTGGCTCGACTGGCAGCGCGAGCACAGCGCGGCGCTCGAGGCGCTTCAGCAGGCCGAGCGCGCCTATCACCGCACGATCGCCGGCAGCGCGTTTGCGAGCCCGATGGAAGGGCCGAGCCCGATCGAACTGCAGAAGGAATCGCTCGACGCCGTCGAGGCGGCGCGGGTCCATCTCGATGACATACGCGGTCGAAAACCGGAGTAGCGACATGCCGAAGCTGACAGCGCCAGAGATCGACGAGCGGCTGAAAGGTTTGAACGGCTGGACGCGCGATGGCGACGCGATTCGCAAGCAATTCACGTTTGCCGGCTTTCCCGAGGCCGTCGGCTTCGTGAATCGGATCGTGCCCGAAGCGGAAGCGGCGGATCATCATCCCGACATCCTGATCAACTACAAGCGCGTGACGCTCACCTACTCGACGCATTCCGAAGGCGGCGTCACCGTCAAAGACTTCGCAGGCGCTGCCGCCGCCGACCGACTCGCGACAGCGGGCTGAGGCCTCGGGGCCGTATAATCGCCGCACTCGGAGGCTTTGATGCTTCGCATAGTGTGCGCGATCGGCTGCCTGGTTCTTGCCGCGCCGGCGATGGCTCAGGACGGCGCCACGTTGTACGCCGTCCATTGCAGCCAGTGTCACGACGGCGGCCTCGTGCGCGCACCGAGCCGCCGCACGCTGAGCGAGATGACGCCGGAGCGAATCCTGGCCTCGCTCGAAAACGGCCTGATGCGCGTCCAGGGGAGCGAGCGCTCACCCGACGAGCGGCGCGCCATCGCGGTGTTTCTGTCCGGCAAACCTCTGGGTTCCATGGCAGCGGTGAATACCGCGCCGCGCTGCACGAGTGCGCCGCCCGCGTTTTCCGCCACGCCGCGCAGCGCGTGGAGCGGTTGGAGTCCGACGGCAGCCAACGATCGATTTCAATCCCAGGCCGGGGGGCTTGCCGCCGCCGACGTACCGAAACTGAAGCTGAAATGGGCGTTCGGATTTGCGGGCGACACGTCCGCCTCCGTTCAGCCGACCGTTCTCGACGGACGTGTCTTCGTCGGCAGCGCATCCGGCCGCATCTACGCGCTGAGCCTGACGGAGGGTTGCGCGTACTGGACGTTCGATGCCGACACGCAGGTGCGGACGGCCGTGGCGGTGACACGCGAAGGCGCATCCGGACCGTCGGTGTTCTTCGCCGACGTGGCGGCAACCGTCTACAGCCTCGACGCCGCAACCGGCGCGCTGCGCTGGAGGAAGAAAGCGGACGACCATCCAGTGGCGCGCGTGACCGGCACACCGAAATTGGTCGATGGCCGCTTGATCGTGCCGGTCTCGTCGCTCGAAGAGCTCGTCGGCGCCGATCCGAAGTACCCCTGTTGCACGTTTCGCGGGAGCGTCCTCGCGCTCGACGCGGCGACCGGCAACCAGGTGTGGAAGACGTACATGATCGGAGAAACGCCGAAGCCGACGACGAAGAACTCGGCCGGCACACAGCTCTTCGGCCCATCCGGTGCGGCGGTCTGGTCGTCGCCCACGCTCGACCTCGCGCGGCGCATGGTCTATGTCGGCACCGGCGACAGCTACACCCAGCCGGCCGCGCCGACGAGCGACGCGATCATGGCGCTCGATCTCGATTCCGGCGCGATCAAGTGGGTCAGCCAACTCACGAGCGGCGATGCCTGGAACCTCGCGTGCGGCGGCGTCGATCCCGCCAACTGCCCTGCGTCGAACGGACCCGATGTGGACTTCGGCTCGCCGCCGATGCTCGTGACGCTGCCCTCCGGCGAGCGCCGGCTCGTCGTCGGCCAGAAGTCCGGCGTCGTGCACGGCCTCGACGCCGCGACCGGCAAAGTGTTGTGGAGCACACGGATCGGCAAGGGCGGCGTCCTGGGCGGTGTCGAATGGGGATCTGCGACAGATGGCCGCAATGCCTACGTCGCGCTGTCGGACCAGACCATGAAGCCGCGCGACGGGGGTGGCGCCATCGTCATCGGGCAGACCGTGCTCGATCCCAACATCGGCGGCGGACTGTTCGCGCTTCGTGTGTCCGACGGAACCAAGGTCTGGAGTACGAATCCGCCGCCGTGCGGCACCCGGCCGATGTGCAGTCCGGCCCAGTCGGCTGCGATCACCGCACTCCCCGGCGTCATTTTCTCTGGCTCGGTCGACGGACACCTTCGCGCCTACGCGAGCGACGACGGCCGCATCGTGTGGGAGTTCGACACCGCGCGGCCGTTCGAGACCGTGAACAAGGTCGCCGCGATGGGCGGGTCGATTGACGTCGGCGGTCCCGCCGTCGCGGAGGGCGTCGTCTTGACGACGTCTGGCTACCCGACGTTCGGCGGACGGGCGGGCAACGTCCTGCTGGCGTTCTCGGTGGATGGCAAGTGAGAGGACCCGTGCCTTCGCGCCGTTCGCGATGCGACTGAAGAAAACCTACAGCTCGCGCGAGGTGGCGGCGCTGACCGGGCTGACGGCGCGCCAGCTGCAGCTGTGGGACGCCGGCGGCCTGCTGTCGCCGACGATTCCGTCGCACAAGACCGACGCCGGCGGCTACACCGAGCGGCGCTACACGCCGATCGAGCTGTTCGAGCTGCTCGTGCTCGCCGATCTGCGCCGGCGCGGCTTCACGATCCATCAGCTGCACCAGATCCTGCGCACGCTGCAGGAACAGTTCGGCGAGCGGCTGTTCGACGCGACCGGCGGCGGCGGGGCGGTGCAGCTGCTGACCGACGGCACGCGAGATCTACGCGCGCACGGCGGCCGGCGCGTTCTTCAACCTGCTGAAGACGCCGACGCAGCCGCTGCTGGTGATCGGGAACGAAGGACTGCTGAAGGAGTTGAGCGGGAGGTCGAGGCGCGAAGAAGGAAATTCCGACGGTAGACCGATCTGCCAGAAGCACGAAGCCAAGCGAACCTAATCGAGTCTGCAATCGCAGCGTCAGCGGATCGGGAAGATCTTCTCGAGATCGTCGGCCGGCCGCGGAATGACGTGCACGCCGACGAGCTCGCCGACGCGGCGGGCGGCGGCGGCGCCGGCGTCGGTCGCGGCCTTCACGGAGCCGACGTCGCCGCGGACGATCGCGGTGACCAGGCCGGCATCGACCTTCTGCCAGCCGACGAACACGACGTTCGCGGTCTTGACCATCGCGTCGGCCGCTTCGATCATGCCGATGAGGCCGCGCGTTTCGACCATGCCGAGCGCGTCGCCGATCTCGCGCTTGTCTTTTTCAGCCATTGTCCTCACGCGTCCTTAGTCGCAGCCATGCGCTACTGGATTCTACGTCCTCGGGCGCGCCGACCGGCATGCGTGTCGACGACCTCGGTCGCCGTCGACCAGCCGCACCACGTCGACCAGGTTCGACACGACGCACGAGTGGTTGGGCAGGACGCGGACGCGATCGCCGGGCTCGAGGCGGGTCGCTGCCGGTGACGCGCACGGTCGCGTGCTCTTCCGACAGCCGTTCGATCGCCAGCGTCTCGTCGATCTCGCGCGTAGTCGAGCGCGTCCGATTCGCCGGCCAGCACCGCGCCGTAGCCCGGCGGCCGTCGCGATGCCGCGCGCCTGATCGTTCGTCAGCGTCTTGCTGCCGCAGTCGAGGATGATGCGGTCGGCCGCCGGCTTCGAGACGACCGTCGCGAGCACGGTCAGCGCGCAGTCGTCGAGCGACGCCGCGCCGAGCGCGACCTGCGTGCGATCGAAGTAGACGTAGTTGCCGGGCCGCAGCTCGGTGACGCCGCTGCTGGCCGGCGCTGAAGCGCAGCGTCGGCGTCGCGCCGACCGAGATCTCGTCGAGCGCGATGCCCGACGCCGCCGCGCGCGTCGCGCAGACCGCGTCAGCGTCGCCGGCTTCCTCGCGCGCGATCGCGCGCAGCTCGTCCTCCGACGCCGCGTGATAGCCGTGGCCGGCGTGGCTCAGCAGGCCGCGCAGCCGCAGGCCCGGCAGCGACGCGACCGCCTGGACGAACCCGAGCGGCATCGCCGTCCGGATCGATGCCGCAGCGATGAAAGCCGACGTCGACCTTGACGAGGACGTCGAGCGTGCGGCCGGCGCGCTGCATCGCCTCGGACCAGCCGCGCGCGACATCCGAGGTGATCGACGATGATCGAGATCGTCGCGCGATCCATCAGCGCGAGCAGCCGCGGCGCGTTCGACGGGTTGACCGGATAGGGCAGCCGGATGTCGGCGATGCCCGGCGTCGACGAACACCTCGGCCTCGCCGACCTTCGCGCAGCAGATGCCGACGGCGCCGCGCTCGATCTGCCAGCGCGCGACGACCGGCGACTTGTGCGTCTTGGCGTGCGGCCGCAGCCGCACGCCCGCGTTCGATCGGCGAGCGCCTGGACGCGCGCGATGTTGCTCATCGCGCGCGTGCGTGATCGATCAAGGACCTGGGGTGTGGGAAGATCTGGCAGGCGCATCGGCGATCAAGATCTGGCGACTGGAAATCACGAAAATCACGAAATGAATCACCAATTCTACCAGGTTTCGCGATTTCGTGCCAATTCGTGGCTAGCGCGAACAAGCCCAGGGAATCGCGCCTGCGCTGACGTCGTAACCCGGGAAGATCGGTCGCGCGTCGCGCGAGCGCCGAGGTGCCGCACGACGATTTCGCCGAAGACGTCGCGGAAGTCGGTGGTGACCGCGAGGTCGCGGCCTTCGTAGCGCTGCTCGGACCGCGAGACCCGGCCACTTGCCGTAGACCGGCCGCCGCGGACGCCGCCGCCGATCACCATCATCGCGTTGCCGTGTCCGTGATCGGTGCCGCGGTTGCCGTTCTCGCTCACCGCGCGGCCGAACTCCGACATCGTCAGGACGACGGTGTCCTCCATGCGATCGCCGAGGTCGGTGACGAGCGCCGCGATCGCCGCGCGCGAAGTCGTCGAGCCGGGTCGGCGAGCTGTCCCTGCGCGCGCGCCCTGGTTCACGTGCGTGTCCCAGCCGCCGACGTCGGCGAACGCGACCTCGAGGCCGACGTTCGCCTTCGTGAGCTGCGCGATCTGCTGCAGCGCCTGGCCGAACGGCGCTGCGCGGATAGTCGGCGCCGTTGGCGGGCTGGTAGCTGCGCCGGGTCGGCGGTCTTCAGCATCTTGATCGCGTCGAACGCCTCGCGGCCGGTGCCGTTCAGCACCGCGTCCGGCGGCGGCGCGCGTACGCGGCTTCGAACGACGCGCCGACGGCTCGTCGCTGCGCCTGGCCCGCGCGGATGCCGAACTGCGCGATCTGGCTGATCGCGAGCGCCGGCGCCGTGCCCTGCAGCATGCGCGGCAGCTGCGGCGTCAGCGCGACGGCGCGAAACGGCGTCGGCGCGTCGCTCGGCGCGCTGCGCCTGCAGATAGCGGTTCAGCCAGCCGTCCGCACGTGCTCTTGACGCCGGGCGTCGCCGCTCTCCATGTAGTCCTGCGCGTCGAAATGCGAGCGCGTGCTGTCGGGCGATCCGCACGCGTGCACGATGGCCAGCTGCCGCGCGTCCCAGAGCGGCTTGAGCGGCTGCAGGCGCGGGTTGAAGCCGAAGAAGCCGTCGAGATCGATCGCCGCGCCGTCGCCGCCGCCGGGCCGCGCGATCGCGATGCTCGGCCGCGCGCGGTAGTACTCGGCCTCGCCGAACGGCACGACGATGTTGAGGCCGTCGACGGCGCCGCGCTGGAAGATCGCGATGAGCGCTTGGCGGCCCGGCCTGATCCGCCGGCCGCGAACGCCGTCCGCGCCAGGAACGACGGCGCGAAGCCGAGGCTGACGAAGGCGAACGCGCCGTTCTTCAGGAAGACTCGTCGGGACTGCATGGGCATCTCGCTGCCGATGGCAGTCACGTTCCTCTGAAATTCCGGTCGCGCCGAGTCGCCAGCGCCAGCGTCCTTGTCGTTTCCGTGCGAGCGCGCAGCGCGAAGTTCATGCGGCCGACGAGCGCGCCGGTGTTGACCCACGCGTCCGCCGTGTCCTTGTAGCCGGTCGGCGGCTGGCACATGTAGAGCGGCATGCCGAGCTGCTGCAGCGCGCGCACGAGCGGCCGTCGCGTCGTCGACCTCGGTCGCCCGTCGCGCGCAGCGCGCTGACGACGAACTCGAACGGCGTCTTCACCTTCGCGCGATACGCGCCTCGGGCGACAGGAACTCCGGCGACGTGAGGATCGTCCGCATCACCTCGCGCAGATCGCCGTCGGTCTCGCGGAAGCGCGCCGCCGCGCGATCGACGAGCGCCGGCGGCGGCGTGTCGCTGACGAAGCGGCGCGCGAGCTTGGTCGCGATGAAGCGCGCCGTCGACGGATGCGCCGCGAGGATGTCGAGCACCTGTTCGCCGTCCGACTCGCCGCCGCCGGCCTTGATGACGTGGCCGAGCACGACCTTCTCGCCCGGGATCGTGCATGCGCGGCTCGAAGACGAAGCCGCCGCCCTGCCGCGGGTTCTCGATCGTCCAGCCGGTGAACGCGCGCGCGACTTCGGTGACGTCCTTCTGCGTGTAGCCGCCGTCGACGCCGAGCGTGTGCAGCTCCATCAGCTCGCGCCCGTAGTTCTCGTTGAGCCCTTTGCGGCGCGTTCTTGCCCTGCGCCTGCGGCGCGCCGGCGGCGGCACACCACGCGCCCGCCGAAACGGCCGACGCCCGCCCCGTGGCGTCAGACCGCGCCATCGGTCGGACGGTGCGGACCGTTCGGATCCGCGCTCATCCAGTTGTCGAGATAGAAGAGCATCGCCGGGCTCTTCGCGGTCGCGCCGAGCAGATCGCGGAACTTGCCGAGCACGTGCGGCCGGATCGCCTCGCGCTCGTACTCGGTCAGCAGGAACGCGCTCGCGGCCCTTGCGCGCGTCGACGTTGAAGTGGTTGAACCAGAAGTCGGTGAGCACTTCCTGCAGCTGCCGCTCGCTGTAGACGGCGCGCAGCACCTTCTGCTCGCCCAGTTCCTGGACGACGCTCCGCGCCCGTTGCTGAACGGCGCGCATCTCGGGCGTCGGCTCGGCTGTCGGTCTGCTTCCGGTCGCGCCGCGCTTCGATCGCCGGCCGTTCGTACTTCTCCTGGATCTCGCGCGAGCTCAAGGCGATCGTCGTCAGGTCCGCCAGCCGCTCGGACATCGCCGGGTCCGCGATCCGCTCGGGGTGCAGCTGCTCGTCGATGTACTGCTGGAATCCAAGCGATCGCACCCGCTCCACGTCGCCGGGACGCGGCCCGAACGCGATACGGTTGAGCACGTGGACGGTGTCACCGGGGTCAGACCCCCCTGACAAGGAAGGGTCGCCGGGTGAGCGGAGAGGTGGCAGAAAGTGCGACGACGAGGAGGAGAACGCGTTTCATTTGTCAGTTAGACCGACGCTGCGCCCGCGACGTTAAAAACCTGCCATACAATCCGTCCTCCCGATGGCAAATCTTGCACTCGCCGAAGGCCCAATCCTGCGCGACATCCTCACGGCGACCCACGACATCTGGTACGAGGGTCTGACCCCATCGGCGTATCTACGCTTCTACACAGCTCAGCTCGCGACGCCATGGGGCGGCCGGCAGCTCCGCCGTTTCGCTCTCGTCGAGGGATCGGAGGTCCTCTCGAGCGCGAAGCTCTACACCTTCGACGCCATCCTGGACGGCCAGCCGATACGCGTCGCCGGGCTCGGCGCCGTCTTCACGCAGCCCGCGCATCGACGCCGCGGCGCGGCCGCCAAGCTGATCGAGCGCCTGCTGGCGCGCGCGATCGAGGACGGCGCCGATCTCGCGCTGCTGTTCTCGGAAATCGGCGCGGACTATTACGCGCGCCTCGGATTCGAACCCATTCCGCGCAGCCTCAGCACGCTGCGCGTGACGGAGTCGAATCGCTACGGCGCGCCGATGACGCTGGTGCGCGGGGCGACGATCGCGATCTGCCCGACATCGTCGCGATGAACGACGTGCGCGCCCGACCGTTCCGGTTTCATCTCGATCGCGATCGCGACCTCGTGCACTATCGCGATCGCCAAGAAGCGGTTGCTCGCCGGCCTCGCCCCGGCCGGTGCGCGTGAGGTGCAGTTCTTGATCGCCGAGGAAGGCGCGTCGGCCGTGGCCTACGCGCTGATCACGGTGCGCCGCGCCGCCGGCGCCGCTGCCTGGGTGCTCGAAGAATGCGGCGATCGCGATCCGACCGGCGCTCGCGTCGGCGCGATCCTCCAGACGCTGATCGCCCGCGACCCCGCCGAGACTCGCCCCACCATCACCACATGGCTGCCGCCCGGATTCTGCCGCCACAGGTGACGATCGCCGACGCGCGCCGTCAGTGGACGTGATGATGGCGCGCGCCCTCAGCCCGCGCGCAAAAGCAGCGTTACCGCTGACGGGCGAAGACGTGCTGTTCTGGAAATCGGATCACTTCTAGCGGTCCGCTCGTGGGTTCACCAGGCCTGTCCTGAGCGAGGCGCTCATCCTTCGACAAGCTCAGGATGAGCGACGAGTCGAAGGGCTCACCACGAGCGATAGCTTTCAGGATGATGTCGTCAGCTTCACATCCTGCGTCTTCGTCTCGCCTTCACTCACCGAAAACGTCACGGCCTTGCTGCGGATCCGCTCGAGAAATTCCGGATCGAACGCATCGTCGGCCGGGTCGATATAGTCGAAGGCGATTGCGTAGTACGACCCGACCGGCAGACCGCTGACCTTGAACCGTCCGTCCTGATCGGGTCGGCCCGTGCGGATGAAGCGTGAGCCCGGCCGCCACAGGTCGCGATCCTGCGCGAACACGACGAGCGAATACTCCTTCACCGCCTCGCTGCGCGCGTTCGTGACGAGGCCGGAGATTTCCGTCGGGCGGTTCGTCATCTCGACTTCGAGACCGGCCAGATCCTCGTTGGCCTTGACATCGATCCCGGTGTCGGTGACATCGACGCCGTTCAGGCGAACCGCCTTCATCGTCCACCCGCCGGTCTGCGCGTTGACGCGGATGAGGACGCGCGCCGGCCGCGCCTTCATCTCAAACGTGAAGTCGTCGTTGACGCGTCCCTGTCCGCCGGCGAACGGCGAGAAGTCCTCCGGGTTGTAGCCGACGGCGGCCACGCGAAACATGCCCGGACGCAGCGTGCTCGCGGCCTGTTGATCCGCGAACACCAGGCGGCCGGTCACCGCGGAAGGCTTGAGGGCGGCCAGGCGGACGCCGGTGATGTCGTCGCCGGCGACGTTGATGTCGGCCGTGGCGAACTCAGCGTTGTCGAATCCGCCGGGACCGGCCATGCCGTTGGCCTGCAGCGTGTAATCTCCCGGCGCCAGGCCGCTGACCGTGAACGATCCGTCGGGACGAATCATGCCTCCCGTGTTCATCGAGAATCCACCAGACCCCTGCCGCTGCACGATCATCACCATGCCGCCTGAGAGCGGCCGCCCCAGCGCGTCGACGACCGTGCCGGTGACACTCGCGACTCGCGTCGGAATCAGCGTGACGTTGATGTCGTTGAGCACCTGCGCCAGGGCGAGCGTGATCTTCTGGGCTTCGGCGGTGTTGGCGGTGCCGGGATAGTAGGTGGGCGCGTAGCCGGACCGATCGTCCGACTGCGCCATCATCATCATGCCGCCGCGCATCGTCGCCGAGATGTAGTACTGGCCGGGCGGCAGTCCGAAGATCCGGTACTCGCCGATGTCGTTCGTCATCGACATCCGTCCGCTCGGCTGCATCCGCCGGCGTCCGCCCTGGTTGACGTAGCGCATCGGGGCGACCTGGGCGTCAGCGACCGGCTCGCCGAATTCGTCGACGATACGGCCGGTGATGATGCCGCCGCGCGGCAGCGAGAAGTCCACCTTTTCGAGCCTCTGCCCGTCGGCGAGCTCGATCGGCTTGCCTGGTTCGAACGGCCGGACCTGTCCGTACGCGAGCTGCACGAAGCTGCCTTTGCTCGCGGTCAGGGTATAGCGTCCGGCCGGCAGTTCTTTCAGCTCGTAGCGGCCTTCGACGTCGGTGCTCGCGACACGTCCTTCGCGGATGTCGGTCGACGACGCCCGGATGAACGCCTTGCGCACGGGCTGGCCGGTGTCGGCGGCGACCACGCGGCCGCGAATAACCGCGGTGCCTGTTTTTGTCCCCGAGTCGCGGGGAGGCGGCATGCCCGCGGCCATCCCCGGCGGCGGGGGCGGCGGAGGGGGCGGGAACTGAACCTGCGCGAAGCTCAGGACCGAGAACAGCGACACGAACAAGGTTGCGGCGCCGAAAGCAGCTCGCGACATACATACCTCGCGACTCTTAGACGCTGTTTCACGGAATCGGCTTAGGGCCCGTCCGGAAATAACTGGGCCATTCTGGGCGCCGATGCATCCCGCCGGGCTTCGTTGCTCGTCGCTTACAAACACCCGGTATGCGCGCTCCCCGCGCCTCGCCGGGCGGGCGCCTCGACGTCCAGAATGACCCTCTTATTTCCGGACCGGCCCTTACCTCGCGTCGAGTTTTCTCCCCGCATCGAGCTGATCGAAGTTCAGCAGCGCGTTGAAGACCAGGAAATAGCTGCCCTGCGGTCTCGCCGCGCCAGATCGGGTTGTTCGAGAACACGACGACGTGCCCCTTGTCGAGCGGCACGTCGACGACCGCCGGCGTGCTGCGCGATTTCGCCGCCGTTCTCGACCAGGCCCGACACGAGCAGGTCGCGCGTGTCGGCGTAGCGCAGGATGACGCGCGGCCGCGCGCGCCGGCGGAATCACGTTGATGCCGTTGCGCAGCTGCTCGTCGGTGACCGGCACCGCCTGCCACGTGTCGACTTCGGCTCCGCCGGCACGCTCGACGCCGGGGCGCCCCTGCGGCACGTCCGGATCGTCGGCCGTGCCGCGACCGGTCGGCCGGTTCCCGCCATCGTCGCGGCCCGAGGCGCCGCCCGCCGCGCGCCGCCGAACATGTTCGAGACGTTGAAGATCGGGCCGTTGTCGCACCAGATCGCGAGGTTGTCGGTGTAGCCGTACGCGATCGGGCTGGTCGCGTCGACCGTCTTCGAGCGCACGACGCTGCCGACGATGCGCAGCCGCTGGCGCGCGGCGACGGAGAGCCCGGCGTGAAGCCGGTCGACGACCGCGAGATCGGCGGTGTCCATCGACGGTCAGGAGCAGGCCGCCCTTGCGCACGAAGTCCTGCAGGTGCGCGACGCCGGTCCAGCCGAGGCCCGGACGCATGTCGTCGGTCTGATCCTCCGATCCGAGGTTCGGCGTCTCCGGCGTCTTCTTCCACGGCAGCGGATTGCCCCACATCGGCATGCCGTTGACGATCGCCTCGGTGCCGCGGCCGACCGGCGGAAAGACGATCACGTCGAACTTCGCGTTGAGGTTGTCGTCGCTGCGCGACGTGCTGCGTGCTGATGTAGGTGAACGGCACCTGCGCGTTGTCGAACGCCTGCCGCCACCAGCCTTCGGTCTGCGTGCGTCGAGCCAGGTGTGCAGGATCGCGACGCGCGGCGCGCGCACCGGATGCGTCTTCACCGACGGCGCGGCGCCGACCGCGACGATCTGCAGGCCGAGATCGGCCGCCGCCTTCTGCGAGGTCGGCGGCGCCGACGTTCCTGATGATGAACGAGCCGCGGTTGAACTTCTTGCCCGCCGGCCTCGAACGGCTCTTCCGCCGCCTCGAACGACGCGTCCTTGAACTTGTAGCGCAGCGTCGCCAGCGCGATGTCGGCGTTGTGGTTGACGAGGAACACCGAGCCGGTGCTCGTCGACGCCGCCCTTCGCGCGGACGTCGCCGGTCACCTTCTCCATCGCGCGCGTCGAGCACCTTGACGTCGGCGACGCGGACCGCCTGCACGTTGAACAGCTCGGGGAACGTCCAGCCGGTGTCGTCGTACGGCGTCTTCTGCGGATCGTTCGGGCTCCAGTACTGATAGTCGAGCAGCGAGTCGGCGATGCGGCTGTACGGCTGATCCATGCGGACGATGTAGGAGCCGGCGGGGAAGGTGCGCGCTCGTCGGCTGGCGGCGCGTTCGGTCCTGCGCCTTCGCGCTCCGTCCTGCCCGTCCTGCGCCGCTCGGCCCACCCGACCCGCCTGGCCCACCCGACCCACTCGCGTCGTCGTCGTCGTCGGCCGCGGCGCGCGGCCTTCTTTGCCCGGCACCGTGACGGTGAACGCCGCCGTCGCGCGCGAGATCTCGACGCCCTGCTTCTGCAGCACGCGCAGCAGCTCGGCCTGCGCGCCGGGACGCGGATCGTCGCCGGCGAGCACGTACGCCGCGGGCCCTTCGGTCTTCGCCTTCAGGATCGAGCGCTTGCTCTTCAGGTAGAAGTTGCGCAGGAACAGCTTGCCGTTGCCGGCGAAGTAGTGGAGCGAGGTGAGCAGTCCGGTCTGCTCGTAGTTGTTGTTGTTGCGCTGCGACCAGATCGTCTTCGGCAGCGGCGGATTCTGCTTGTACCAGGTGCGCGCGTACTCGTCCGGCCGCAGCGTCGCGCTCGACGGTGTCGGCGCCGCCGTTGCCGAACGTTTCGTAGAGGCGGCTGATGCCGTTGTGCAGCGCGGCGATGAACATCAGGTAGCCGGGCGACCAGGTGTCGAAGTTGCCGTGCGTGAACACGCCGGGCATGCCGAACTTGGTCATCTCCGACACGTTGTTCCAGCCGATCATCTGCCACTCGTCGGCGAGGATCGGATCGATCCAGGCGTTGTACGGGCCGTCGCCGACGGTGTTGTCGTAGAGATACGGCACCGACTCGTGCAGGTCGTGCAGCACCTGCGGATTCCACTGCATGTAGGTGTTGAGCACGTTCTCGGTGAGCTTCAGCGTGACGCCCATCGCGTCGCGGTTGTTGTCGTGCGCGACGTACTTGCCCCAGTAGACGAGGCCCGGCTAGTTCTGGCCCGGGTGGGCGAGGTGCCACTTGTAGACGTCGACCATCTTGTCGCGGCCGTCGACTTCGACCACCGGCGTGATCAGCGTGATCAGGTTGTTGCGGATCGACTTGATGTACTCGTGGTCGTCGACGACCAGCCGGTAGGCGAGCTCCATCAGCGCGGTCGGCGATCCGGTTTCCGGCGAGTGAATCGTGCCGGTGATGTAGTAGATCGGCGTCGACGCCGCGACCAGCGTCTCCGCCTGCGCATCGTCCATGTTGATGGTGCGCGGATCGCCGAGCTTCGCGAGGCGCGCGCGGTTCTCTTCGAGCTTCGCCATGATCGCGTCCGACGCGATCGCGACGGCGATCATCTCGCGGCCTTCTTCGGTCTTGCCGATGAGAACGACCTTCACGCGCGGGCTCGCCTTCTCGAGCATGCGCATGTACTGGTAGACCTCTTCGGCGTAGGGCAGCTTGCCGGGCGCGCCGGCGACGTCGCCGAGCACCGCCTTCGGCGTCGGCACGTTCTTCGACGCCGGCAGGTAGTCGACCAGCGGCGAGCTGAAGAACGGCTCGTCGTGTACTCCTTGATCTTCTCCGTGTACTCGTCGTCGATCGGAATCTTCGGATCGCGCACGAACGGCTGGGACGGCGACGCGGGCGGTGACGCCGGCTTCGCCTGCTGCGCCGTCAGCGGAGACTGGGATAAGGCGCCAAGCAACGCAAGGACTGCAAGGCACGCTAAGAAGACCAACCTTCGACGGATCTTCGCGGCCTTTGCGTGCCCAACACGACGAGCTTCTTCATGCAAGAATACCTCGCGAGGAGTGTCTCCTGATGCGCCATGCGAATCAGCATTCGCGCGTTGCTGCTGCTGTTGTCTCGCCTGCGCATCGCAGGCTCGCCGGTCCGCAGCAGCCGCCGTGCGGCCGACGATCGCGCCGCGATGCTCCGCGGCATCGACGCGAAGCGCGAGACGTACGCCGGCGTCGCGAAGCAGATCTGGGGCTTCGCCGAGGTCGGCTACCAGGAGACAGAAGAGCAGCGCGCTGCTGCAGCAGCAGCTGCGGGCCGCCGGCTTCCAGGTGACGGCCGGCGTCGCCGACATTCCGACCGCGTTCGTCGCGACGTTCGGCTCCGGCAAACCGGTCATCGGCATCGTCGGCGAGTTCGACGCGCTGCCGGGGCTGTCGCAGGAAGCGCAGACCGCGAAGCGATCACGCGATCGAAGAAGGCGCGCCCGGACACGGCTGCGGCCACAACCTGCTCGGCACCGGCGCGCTCGCGGCGGCGGTCGCCGTGAAGGAGTGGCTGGCGGCGTCGGGCCACGCCGGCACGCTGCGCTACTACGGGACGCCGGCCGAAGAGGGCGGCTCGGGCAAGGTCTACATGGTGCGCGCCGGGCTCTTCAAGCGACGTCGACGTCGTCGTGTCGTGGCATCCGGGCGATCGCAACGAGGCGAGCCCGACCAGCTCCACCGCGAACATCACCGGCAAGTTCCGCTTTCACGGCGTGGCGGCGCACGCGGCGGCGGCGCCCGACCGCGGCCGCTCGGCGCTCGACGCGGTCGAAGCGATGGACTACATGGTCAACATGATGCGCGAGCACGTGCCGCAGGAGACGCGCATCCACTACATCATCACGCGCGGCGGCGCGGCGCCGAACGTCGTGCCCGACTTCGCCGAGGCGTACTACTACGCGCGGCAGCCGAACATGCGCATCCTCGACGGCATCTGGGAGCGCATCGTCAACGCCGCCAAGGGCGCGGCGCTCGGCACCGGGACGACGATGGAGCTCGAGATCACGGGCGCGGTCTACAACGTGCTGCCGAACGACGTATCTGAGCGGCGTGATGAACACGCAATCTCGAGCGGGTCGGCGGCTTCGCCTACACGCCGGAGGAAGCGAAGTTCGCGGAGGAGCATGCGAAAGACGCTGACCGATCCGCCGGACGTCGCGATCGGATCGCAGGAGAAGGTGCGGCCGATGCGCAGCGGGCGGCGTCAACAGCTCGTCGACCGACTCGCCGACGTCAGCTGGAACGTGCCGACGGTCTCGATGACCGGCGCGACGTTCGTGCCCGGCGTGCCGGCGCACAGCTGGCAGGCGACGGCGTGTGCCGGCGGCACGATCGGCGTCAAGGGGATGATGGTCGCGGCGAAGTCGATGGCGCTGACGACGGTCGATCTGTTCACCGATCCGGCGCACATTCAGAAGGCGAAGGCGGAGTTCGACCAGAAGCGCGGGCCGAACTTCGTCTACAAGACGCGGCTCGCGGATCGAAAGCCCGCGCTCGACTACCGGAAGTGACGTGATGAAAAAGCGATCGCGCCGACAATTCCTGCGGTCAGGTGCCGTTTGCGGATCCTTTTTCGTGGGGTCCGCCTTCAGGCGGACCTTGCCAGAGTCGTCGTCACCGTCACCGGTCCGGCTGAAGCCGGACCCCACGATCCAAGGGACAACAAACGACATGATGCAAGCAGCATCCGTCAAGGCGCTCGTGTTCGACGTCTTCGGTACCGTCGTGGACTGGCGCACGTCGGTCTCACAAGAGGTACGGGATCTCGCGAAGCGGAAAGGCGTGTCGATCGACGGCGACAAGTTCGCGGACGCGTGGCGCGCCGGCTACGGTCCGAGCATGAATCGGGTTCGCACAGGCGAGCTGCCGTGGACGAAACTTGATGTGTTGCACCGGATGACGCTCGATCGCATCCTCGTCGAGTTCAACCTGACGACGCTGTCCGAAGCGGAGAAGGACGCCCTCAATCACGCCTGGCATCGGCTGCGTCCATGGCCGGATGCGGTGAGCGGGCTGACCCGGCTCAAGAAGAAGTTCATCATCGCGCCGCTGTCGAACGGCAACATCGCCTTGATGACGGATATGGCGAAGCATGCCGGGTTACCGTGGGACTGCATCCTCGGCGCCGAATTGGTGCGCCATTACAAGCCGGATCGCGAGGTCTACCAGTCCGCGGCCGACTTCCTCGGCCTCGCGACCGGCGAGGTGATGATGGTGGCTGCGCACCTCGGCGATCTACGCGCAGCGAAAGCGGTCGGCCTGCACACGGCGTTCGTCCCGCGGCCGCTCGAGTACGGACCGGCGGGGAAGCCGGATCTGGCCTCGAACGGCGCGGCCGACATCGACGCGAAAGACTTCAACGACCTCGCCGCGCGGCTGGGCGGCTGAAAGATTTCAGACTTCAGATTTCAGAATTCAGATTTGATTTTTCGATGGTCGATGGAGGATTTGTCCGCGAGTCTGAAATCAACCAATCTGAAATCAATCTGAAATCTGAATTCTGAACTCTGAAATTACGCCAGCGCAGCTGTGAGCTCCCGAATGTTCGCGAGGCGATCGACCGACTCGATCAGCTCGATCGCTTGGCGCGTGCGCTCCGGTGTGAGCACGAGGCTGGCGCAGTCGGCGAATTTCTCGTGCAGCTCGGCGCGTGTGAACGGACGCTCCGGCCCGCCGCGGTAGCGATCGTCCGACGGCTGCGTCAGCGTGCGGCCGTCGGTTAGACCAACCTCGACGATGCTTCGCATCTTGTCGAAGCCACGCGCCTCGATCTCGCGGTCGAGCATCGTATCCACGCGCGCCATCATGGCCTGCACCGGTGCCGACGCAACGAACTCGTCGGTGAATTCCCGGATTCCCGCGCGGCGGCGCAGGATGATGCTCGCCATCATGAACGGCAGGCAGAATTTCGCCTCGAGCTCTGTTTTCGCGGTCTTGTAGCGCAGCGGGTTCAGGATGTTCGAACCGGCGCGGACGCGCACGCGCGCGATCTGATCCGCCTTGAGATCGTGTTCCGTCACCAGCTTCAGCATCGCGTCCATCGTCGGATGCCCCAGCGAGCCGCAGGGGTACGGCTTGATCGACACGCCCGGTTCGATGATCGAATGGGGCGTGCCGAGCGTCGAGACGAGGCGCGGCAGATCGGCGCCGCCGCCGAGCACCTGGAAATATCCCCACTCGCCGTCGAGCGGATCGCCGCCGGCGGTGAAACCGCGCGAGGCCAGCTCCACCGCGGTTACACCGCTCTCCGCGGCGCGACCGGCGTGAAGAGGCTTGGTCATCGATCCAAAGTTGACGCGAATCCCGGCGCTCATGCTCGCGGCGATGCCGAGCGCATGCGCCGTCGCGGCGGGCGACAGCTTCAACAGTTTCGCGGCGCTCGCCGCCGCGCCAAACGTGCCGATGGTGCCGGTGCTGTGAAAGCCGTGCAGGTAGTGCGAGGGGTTGATGGCTTCGGCGATCTTGCATTCCACCTCGAATCCCGTGAGGAACGCTTCGAGAAACACGGCGCCGGAGACGCCGAGACGCTCGGCGACGGCGAGCGACGCGGCCAGCGCCGGAACGGTGGGATGGGTGAGGAGGCCGAAGACGCGATCCGCGGACGCCGACAGCTGGGTGTCGTCGTAGTCCATCGCGTGGCCGCTCGCGCCGTTGGCCAACGCGGCCTGGGCCGCGGTCGCCGACAGGCGCGCGGGCCCGAGCACGGTCGCCTCCTTCGCGCCGCCGCCGCTCGTGATGTACTCGCGGACGATCGCGCTGCCGTGCGTGGTGGCGCCGGCGAGTACCACGCCGAAGCCGTCGATCAGGCATCGCTTGGCTTCGACGATCGCGCGCCCGGGCATGCCTGCCAGCGTGGCGCCCGAGATGAACTCCACGACGGCTTTCGTTGCGCCGCTCGGAAAACTCTTCGGCGCAGGCTGTCCGGCGTCGCGTTCGGCTTTTGCATGGACCGCCGCCGGCCAGGCGAGCGAGCCGCCGGCGACGAGTCGAAGGAATTCCTGGCGTGTCATGCCGGCGATTCTACGCCCTCTGGCGCGATGGTTTTAGTCGCTCGCCCTGAGCTTGTCGAAGGGCGAGCTCGTCCTTCGACAGGCTCAGGACGAGCGTAGGGTGCCGAGGCTATCGCTGCGGTTTGCGCGCGGCACCCGTTCGCGCTCGACGCGTGCGGCTCGGCCGCAACGGCCCCAGCAGCGCGTCGAAGTCGGCGCGAATGCGCTCGGCCGCGGTCCCGTCGCGATCGATCGCCCATTGCAGGAGCGATCCGCTCATCAACGACTGCAGCGCCCGCGCGAGGCGCGCGGTGTTCGCTCGCCGCAGCTCGCCGGCGCGGACGGCGGCATCGAGCAGCGTCTTCATCTCGGCCTGGGTGGCGCGCGAATGCCGGAGCGCGTGGGTGTGGAACTCGGGATCCGTCAGATCGATCTGAAGGAACGCGAGGCTGTTCGCCATGATCTCGGGCGTGCCCGCCATGACCGCCATGCAGTCGCCGACGGCGTACAGGGCGGCGAGCGGGGAGCGGTGCGCGTCGCGAATGCGTGCGAACTCGGCGCCGACGCTGCCGCTGGAGCCGGCGGTCAGAGCGAGCAGCAGCCCCCGTTTGGAGCCGAAGCGCTGCAGGAGCGTTGCCGGCGAGACGCCGGTACGGCTTCACCGACGTCGACGGCCGCCGTCCGAACATGTGGGCCCATCTCGACATGACGCGCAAGGCGAAGGGACCGGCGTTCGACTGGAAGGTGGTGCGGGCCTGAAAGGCCAGGGCGAATCGAAGACGGGCTAAGGGTTGCGCCGATGCCCCGATCGCCTGATCGCTGACAGGATTTCTCTTGCGGCGTTCGCGCCCGATTGGCCGTCGAGACCTGTGCCTGGATGCGTGCCCGATCCGCACAGAAACAGGTTCCGAATCGGTGTCGCGTAGCGAGCCCAGCCAAGCAGCGGCCGCGTCACGAAGAACTGATCGAGGGCCAGCTCGCCGTGAAAGATGTGGCCGCCGGTCAGTCCATACGTGCATTCCAGATCGCGAGGCGTGATGACTTCTCGCGCCACGATCGACGATTCAAAACCCGGCGCGTAGCGCGCGATCGTCCGCGTCGCGGCATCGCCCAGGCGATCTTTCACCGCATCCCATGTGCCCTCGCGGAGATGGTATGGCGCGTACTGCACGTAGGCGGAGACAACGTGCTGGCCGGCCGGCGCCAGCGAGGAATCGGCGACGGATGGGATCGCGAGCTCGATCCATGGATCGTCGGAGACCGCGCCGTACTTGGCCGAGTCGAACGCGCGCTCGATGTGATCGAGATTGGGCGCCAGCCGCACTCGTCCGGACAACGCGGCCTCCTGTTCGCGCTGATCCCGTTTGGCGAGCGCGGCGAATCGCGGCTGCGCCGAGACGGCGTAGTTGACCTTGGCCAGCGTCCCTCGCGCACGGATGTTCTGCAGACGTCGAATCAGTTCGGGCGCAAGGTGCATCGGATCGACGAGGCCGAGGAAGGTGCGCTTCGGATCGACGCCCGAGACGACGGCGCGGGCGGTGAGGGTTTCGCCGGTCCGCAGCGTGGCACCCGTCGCCGACTCGTCGCCGATCTCGATTCGGGCGACCTCCGCGCCGGTGCGAATTTCGACGCCGGCCGCGCGGGCGGCGCCGGCCAACGCCGCCGCGAGGGCACCCGGTCCGCCCTTCGCGGACCAGCCTGCCGCCAGGGGATGCCCCCCGCCGGCACCGAGCAGCAGGAGCACGGCGGCGCTGCCGGCGGATCGCGGACCGAGAAACGATCCAAGGATCCCCCCGCCTGCCACCGTCGCGCGGAGCGGCTCGCTCTCGAACCATTCGCTCGCGAGATCGGCCACCGGCATCGAGATCCATCGAAGCAGCCGATAGGAGTCCGCCTTCCCGAGCGCGCGAAACCGGCGTCCGGTTTTCAGGAGCTGCAGGATGTCGGCCGCTCCCGGATGATCGATGTCGGGCGGCGTAGTCGTGGCGACTGCCCGCAGCACACCGCTGATCCGTTCGAAGCTCGTGACGAAACGTGGATACTGATCGGCGTCTTTCGGCGAAAAGCCTCTGATCTCCTCGGCGGCGCGCGCCGTATCGCGCCAGAGCACGAGCGCGGATCCGTCCAGCGTCGGCGCGCACGCGGCCGCTGCCGGCCGAAACACCTCCAACCCATGCCGCGCGAGGTCGAGCGCCTTCACAACCCGAGCATCGATCGCGATCGCGTGGGTGAGGGTTGGACACCGAAAGCCCGGCGCAATGTCAGTCGACAGCGCGCATCCGCCGACCGTATCGCGCCGCTCGAGGACGACGGTGTTCAAGCCCGCCTTCGCGAGCAATGTCGCGGTGATGAGACCGTTGTGACCGCCGCCAATTACGAGGACGTCGGGGAGATCATGACTGGCGACGTTCGTCGTTCGAGGTTCGGCAGGCTTCGCTCATCGTTCGACAGGCTTCGCTGATCGTTCGGGGGTCAATCCTCGTTCGGGAGGCTTCGCTGATCGTTCGAGGGTCAATCCTCGTTCGGAAGGCTTCGCCTGTCGTTCGGGATTCGGTCATGGCATGGCTCGTGAAGTTGCGGTCGCCATGGCCACCGCGCGACGATACGAGGATCTGGAAGTTTGGCAACTGGCGGACGAACTGAAACGCGAAGTGTACGCGCTGACGTCAACGGGTCCGGCTAGCGAAGGGACTTCGAGTTCAGGGACCAGATTCGCGATTCCGCGGCTTCCAGTACGAAGAACATCGCCGAGGGATTCGGACGATTCCATCCGGGAGAATTCGCGCGCTTCATGGAATTCGCGGTTGCATCGGCTATGGAAACGAATGACTCGCTCAAGGACGGCCTCGACCGCGGGTATTTCCTACCCGAGCGTGTAGCACCTGCCCAACGACTAGCTGAGCGCACCATCCGGTGCTCGACAAGATTCATCCTGTACCTGAAACGCGGGGCCGTGCGTCGGCGTCGAGTCAAGCGCACGCCGCGTACGGGTCGTTGAACGACGAACCACGAACGATGAGCGAAGCCGTCGAACGAAGAGCGAAGGGCCCGAACGATGAGCGAAGCGAGCGAACGACGAGCGAAGCAGTCGAACGTCATGTCCTTTGAAGTATCCGCAACGCCGCATTTCTACCCGGCGCGCCCATGATGCCGCCGCCGGGATGCGTCGCCGATCCGCACATCCACAGATTCCGGATCGGCGTCCTGATACTGCGCCCATCCTGGCACCGGGCGCGCGAAGAACAGTTGCTCGAGCGTCAGCTCGCCCTGGAAGATGTTGCCTTCGGTCAGCCCGAACTCGCGCTCGAGATCGAGCGGCGTCAGCACCTGCCGGTGCAGGATGATGTCGCGGATGTTCGGCGCGTACTCGGCGATCGTGTCGACGACCGTGTCGCCGAACGCCTCGCGCTGCTCGTCCCAGTTCCCGGACGCCAGCTTGTACGGCGCGTACTGCACGAAGCACGACAGGATGTGCTTGCCCGGCGGCGCCACCGACGGATCGGTGAGCGTCGGGATCACCATGTCGATGTACGGCCGGCGCGAGAACTCGCCGTACTTCGCCTCGTCGTAGGCGCGCTCCATGTAGTCGACGCCCGGCGAGATCGAGATCGCGCCGCGCAGGTGCGGCCCGACGCCCGGCAGGCAGGTGAAATTCGGCAGCGCGTCGAGCGCCAGGTTCACCTTTCCCGACGATCCGCGGAACCTGTATCGCCGCACCTCGTCAGCGAAATCGCCGGGCAGCTCCTTCGGGTCGAGAATTTCAGGAACGTCAGGTTGCGGATCGACGCTCGACAGCACCAGGTCCGCCGCGAGCTCGTCGCCGTTGGTCAGCACGACGCCGCGAGCCTCGCCGTTCCGCGCGTCGATGTGCGCGACCGGGGCGCTGGTGCGAATTTCGACGCCGGCCTCGCGCGCCGCCGCGGCAATCGCATTCGAGATGGCGCCGGTGCCGCCGCGGGCGAAACCCCACGATCGAAACGCGCCGTCGATTTCGCCCATGTAGTGGTGGAGCAGCACGTAGGCCGTGCCCGGCGAGCGCACGCCGAGGAACGTGCCGATGATCCCCGACGCCGACATCGTCGCCTTGAGCACGTCGGTCTCGAACCACTGGTCGAGAAAATCGATCGCGCTCATCGTCATCAACTGGACCTGGTTGTAGCGATCGACGTCGGCGAGCGCGCGGAAGCGCCGGCCGAGGAACAGCAGCTTCATCAGCTCGCGCGGATTGAGCGACATCGGATCCGGCGGCGTCATGTTCAGGATCGGCTTGACGAACCGCGCCATCTCGACCATCGCCTTGCCGTACTCGTCGTAGGCCTCGGCGTCGAGCCTCGAGTGGCGCGCGATCTCGCGGCGCGTCTTCGCGTGATCGTTCACGCGCCACAGGTAGTCGCCGCTCGGCATCGGCGTGAAGGTGCCGTCGAGCGGCAGAATCTCGAGGCCGTGCCGCGGCAGATCGAGGTCGCGGATGATCTCGGGCCGCAAGCAGCGACACGACGTACGAGCAGACCGAGAACTTGAACCCCGGAAAGACTTCTTCGGTGACCGCGGCGCCGCCGACGACGTGGCGGCGTTCGAGCACGAGCACCTTGCGCCCGGCGCGCGCGAGATAGGCGGCAGCGGTCAGGCCGTTGTGGCCGCCGCCGATGATGATGGCGTCGTACTTCATCGCGGGATTCGGGATTCGGGACTGGGGATTTGTAGACGACGCCGCCCTTCATGACGAACGAGACGCGCTCGAGCTCGGTGATATCGCGAAGCGGATCGCCGGCCACGGCGATGAGGTCGGCGAACTTGCCGGCTTCCACGCTCCCGACGCGATCGCTCCAGCCGAGAATGTCGGCGGCGATCCTGGTCGCGGACAGGATGGCGGCCATCGGCGACTGCCCGAGCCGCACGCGATACGCGAATTCGCGCGCGTTCTGACCGTGCGGGATGACGGACGCGTCGGTCGCGAATCCGATCGGCAGCCCGGCCTTCAGCACGAGCTGAAACGATCGCTCCTTGACGTCTTTCATCTGGCGCGACCGCTCGCGTTGCGATTCGGGCAGGTTCGGACTGGTCGGGCTAATCATGCTGGTGTACATCGTCGGCACGAAGTACGCCTTGTGTGTCCGCAACAGCTCGACCGCCTCGTCGTCCATCATGCTGCCGTGATCGATCGTGTGGACGCCGGCGCGAATCCCCGCCTTGATGCCGTCAGTTCCGTGAAGGTGCGCCGCGACGTGTTTGCCCCACCGGGCGGCCTCTTCGACGGCGACATGCATTTCCGCTTCGGAGTACTGCTGCGAGCCCGGTGGTGCTCCCTTCGAGGTCACCGCGCCGGTGCCCAGGATCTTGATGAAGTCGGCGCCCTGCTTCAGATTCGTGCGCACAGCCTTGCGGATTTCGTCGGGGCCGTCTGCCAGGTTCTTCACGATTGGCACGTCGACGTAGATCGAAAACTGGCGAGCGTCGCCGGCGCCGCCGGTGGGCGACACGTAGTTGCCCGCCGCCAGCAGCCGCGGGCCCGGGACGACACCGTCGTCGATGGCTTTTCGCAGGTCGATGTCGGTGTACGGCCAGGTCGGACCCATGTCGCGACAGGTCGTGAAGCCGGCCATCAGCGTCACGAGCGCGTTGTGCGCGCCGTGGAGGGCCGCCTGCCCGGGGGTGGTTCTCAGCAGCTCCTCTTCCCAGTGAATGCCGGTGCTCGTCAGGTGTGTGTGCAGATCGATGAGGCCCGGCAGCAGCGTGGCGCCGCCCAGATCGATGACGCGGGCGCCCGCAGGAATCGCGAGACCGCTCCCGACCGCTTCGATCCGATCGCCGCGAACGAGGACGACCGCAGGCGACACCGGCGCGCCGCCGCGTCCGTCGATCAGCCGCGCCGCGCGGACGGCCACGACTGGCGGCGGGGAGGCCTGGCCACTGAACAGCGTGGCCGCGGCCAGGATCGATACGAGCAGTTTCATCCGGGGGATTCTATGCTGCGGGCCACGAAACCACGAAAACACGAAACCACACCTGTACGCTTTTTCGTGCTTTCGTGCTTTCGTGGCTACCGTAAGATGCCGGCATGGTGCGTCGTGACGATGCAGACGCGCACGCGTCTGTATCACGTCGTTCTGCTCCAGCGGGTGCAAGTCCCGCCTCGGTAAGCGCCGGAGCGCCGAGTAGCAGACCCCAAGCGCGCGAGGAGACTCGCGCGGCTCAAGCGGGGTGTCAAGAGCCTCCACGGAGGGAGCCAGTCCGCGGGCCGCAACATCACGTGAAGCCTGCAGCCTCGTCACATTTACAACCCGAGAGCCGAGCCGGTCATGTCGCGGCGAAGGCCACGTCTGCGGTGCCCTGGTCCGGAGGTGCATGTGCCGCAGGTCTCGGCGGGGTAGGGGGCGCAGCACGCGGACACGGAGTCGAACGGAACACGAGAGGCCCGTCTGCGCGGCCCGAGTCGGGGCAGCGCGGCTCGCATAAGCCGATGGCGAAAACGAGCCCGGCGCAGCGGGAATCCGAGGGGACCGTAGTAGCGGCGAGGCCCGCGACGCATAACGCGGGCGGAGCAAAGGGTCCCTGCGGGGGCAATGTCGGCAGAGCGAGGACGCGCGAGGGCATGACCGGCAGGACCGGTTCCAACCACCCCGAGGGACGCGAGTTCCTCGACAAAGTGCGCCAATTGCAACGCCGACTCTGGAGGGCGGCCAAACGACAACCGGGCCGACGTTTTCATGCCTTGCTGGACCGCATCTACAGGCGTGACGTCCTGTGGGAAGCATGGAGACGGGTCAAGCAGAACCGCGGCGCGGCGGGCGTCGATGCGATGACGCTGGCCGCCGTCGAGCACTGGGGTGTCGAGGCCTTTCTCGACGACCTCGGTGCGCGATTGCACGCGGGCACGTACCGACCCTCGGCGGTGAGGCGTCGGTATATTCCGAAGGTAGACGGACGACAGCGGCCGTTGGGCATCCCGACGGTCCGAGACCGAGTGGCGCAGATGGCGGCGACGCTCGTGCTGGAACCGATTTTCGAGGCGGACTTCCATCCGTGCTCGTACGGGTTTCCGGCCGAAGCGGAACGCGACGCAGGCGCTGGAAACACTGCGCACGCGTGGCGCGCGTGGGGGCAATCATGTCCTCGACGCCGATATCCGCGATTACTTCGGGTGCATCGACCACGGCAAGCTGATGACGCTTGTCGCCCGACGCATCTCGGACCAGCGGGTACTCAAATTGATACGGCACTGGCTCCAGGCAGGCGTGATGGAAGACGGCCGGGTCACCGCGACGCGCGCGGGCACGCCGCAAGGCGGCGTCATTTCGCCGCTGCTGTCCAACATCTACCTGCACGTGCTCGACACCGTGTGGACGCGCCGGTACACGCATCTGGGCGTGCTGGTGCGCTACGCGGACGACTTCGTGGTCATGTGCGACACGAAGGCGGCATGCGAGCAGGCCGAGCACCATGTGCGAGCGATTTTCGCGCGACTCGGACTGGAGCTGCATCCGGAGAAAACGAGACAGGTCGACCTGTCGCGCGGCCGCGAGGGCTTCGACTTTCTCGGCTGTCACCTGCGCAAGCGCATGAGCGGTCGGCTCTGGGAGCACCACCACCGACGGGTGTACTTCCTCCAGCGGTGGCCATCTCAGCGCGCGATGCAACGGGTGCGGCAGCGCGTGAAGGCCCTCACGTGTCGGGCGGTGTGTCACCGGGACCTGCGCGACACCATCGCGCAGCTCAACCCGGTGCTGCGCGGCTGGGGCGCGTACTTCCGCACCGGGAATGCCGCCATCAAGTTTGGACAACTCGAGGACCACGTCGCGTGGCGACTCAAACGCTTGCTGCTGCAACGCCACCGGCGCCAGCTCCGTCGGGGCCAGGCCGACCAATGGACGCCGTCGTTCTTTCACGCCCTCGGTCTCGTTCGTCTGCGCGGCACGATTCGGTACCCGGAGGCTGTGTAATGTCGTACTCCCAATGCCCCTTGGTAAGCCGTGTGCGGGAAATCCGCATGCACGGTTTGAACGGGGGTCTTACTCACACGGCCGCGCGCGCGCGGTCCAGAAAGTAGGATCTACCAGTGCCGATCGGCACCGCTGTTCACGAACGCACCCTGCCGTTGTGTGAGAGCCTCAACTTCCGCGACTGGTCCGGCTATTACGCCGTCAGCGCCTACGAGGCGCATCACGAGCACGAATACAACGCCATCCGCAACGCCGCGGCCCTGATCGACGTGTCGCCGCTCTTCAGTACCTCGTGCGCGGGCGCGATGCCGTCAAGCTGGTCGATCGCGTCATCACGCGCGACGCGCACAAGCTGGCAGTCGGACAGGTGTACTACACGCCGTGGTGCGACGAGCGCGGCAAGGTGATCGACGACGGCACGGTGACGCGCGTGGAAGAGGACACGTTCCGGTGGACGGCGGCCGACCCGAGCCTTCGCTGGTTCACGCAGAACGCGATCGGTCTCGACGTGGCGATCGAGGACGTTTCGGAACAGATGGCGGCCCTCGCGCTGCAGGGGCCGACCTCGGGACGCCTGCTCGACGCCGTCGCGGACGCCGACATTCGCTCGCTCAAATATTTCCGCATGACGCGCGGCTCGATCGGAGGCGTCGCGGTCGAAATTTCGCGGACCGGGTATACAGGCGATCTCGGCTACGAAATATGGATGGCCTGGGATCGTGCCGTCGACGTCTGGGACGCGTTGATGGCACAGGGTCGGGCGTTCGACATCCGCCCCGCAGGGATGCTGGCCCTCGACGTGGCGCGCGTGGAAGCCGGCTTGCTGTTGATCGACGTCGACTTCAACAGCAGCAAGAAGGCGTTAATCGAAGCCCAGAAGTACTCGCCGTTCGAGATGGGTCTCGGGCGCCTCGTGCAGACTGGCACGCGGCCGTTCGTCGGCCGCCATTCCCTGCTCGACGAGCAACGCCGTGGATCGTCGCGGCAGATCGCAGGCCTGGAGATCGACTGGCCAGCGGTCGAAGCGCTGTACGACAAGGCGGGTCTTCCACCGCAGCTGTCTGCCACGGCCTCGCGCGCGGCGGTGCCGGTCTACAAAGACGGCCAGCAGGTTGGACGGGCGACGACGACGACGTGGTCGCCGGTGCTGAAGAAGCTGATCGCGCTCGCCACGGTGTCGGCGCCGTATTTTGCCGAGGGCACGACGCTCGAGTTCGAGGTGACCGTCGAAGCCGTCCGCCACCGCGTGCCGGCGACGGTGGTCAAGACGCCTTTCTTCAATCCGGCGCGGAAAACAACGACGCCTATCGGCTGACCGCCAGCGTTCGTCGTTCGTCGTTCGTCGTTCGTCGTTCGTCGTTCGCGGACGAGCCCGCCGAACGTCGAACCAGGAGCGAAGCCGTGCGAACGACGAACGTCGAACGATCCGTTACTGTTCCGCCATGAACGGATATCGATAATCCTTCGGCGGGTTGAAGTTCTCTTTGATCGTTCGCGCGCTGACCCAGCGCGTCAGGTTCAGCTTCGACCCCGCCTTGTCGTTGGTGCCCGAGGCGCGCGCGCCGCCGAACGGCTGCTGGCCGACGACAGCGCCGGTCGGCTTGTCGTTGACGTAGAAATTGCCAGCCGCGTTGCGCAGCGCTGACGTCGCCTCGACGATGGCGCGCCGATCCTGCGCGAAAATCGCTCCAGTCAGCGCATACGGCGACGTCGAGTCCACGATCTTCAGCGTCTCCTCCCACTTCGCATCGTCGTACACGCAGGTGGTGACGACCGGGCCGAAGATTTCTTCGCAGAGCAGCCGGTAGCCGGGATCGGGGGCCTCGACGAGCGTCGGGTGGATGAAATAGCCCTTGCTGTCGTCGGTTTTTCCGCCGGCGATGATCTTCGCATTCTTGCGCGCGTGATCGACGTACTCGCTGATCCTGTCGAACGCGCGCTTGTCGATGACGGCGCCCATGAAGTTCCGGAAATCCTGGATGTCGCCGATCTTGATGTCGTCGATCATCGCCACCGCGCGATCGCGCACATCGGCCCACAGCGATTTGGGAATGTAGACGCGGCTGGCCGCGGAGCATTTCTGCCCCTGGAACTCGAAACCGCCGCGCACGATCGCCACGGCCAGCGCCTCGGTGTCGGCCGACGGGTGCGCGACGATGAAGTCCTTGCCGCCGGTTTCGCCGACGATGCGCGGATACGTTTTGTAGCCGTCGATCGAGGCGCCGATCGTTTTCCACATGTCCTTGAAGACTTCAGTGCTTCCGGTGAAGTGGACGCCGGCGAGGTCGGCATGCGAGAGCAGCACCTTGGAAATCGTTGCCGCGTCGCCGGCGACGAAGTTGATCACGCCAGGCGGCATACCGGCCGCTTCGTAGAGCTTCATCAGCTGGTACGCCGAGTACATCGCGCTCGAGGCCGGTTTCCAGACGACGGTGTTGCCCATCAGGGCGGGCGCGGTCGGAAGGTTCGCCGCAATCGAGGTGAAGTTGAACGGCGACACGGCGTAGACAAAGCCTTCGAGCCCGCGGTACTCGAGCTGGTTCCACGCCGCGTGGTCGCTGAACGGCTGCTCGCTGAGCAGTTCCTGCCCGTAGTGGACGTTGTAGCGCCAGAAATCCACGATTTCGGTTGCCGCGTCGATTTCGGCCTGGAAGGCCGTCTTCGACTGGCCGAGCATCGTCGAGGCGTTCAGGTTGTCGCGCCAGGAGGTGGTCAGAAGCTCGGCGGCTTTCAGGATGACGGCGGCGCGATCGTCGAACGACCAGCCGGCCCATTCGCTCCGCGCGGCGAGCGCCGCGTCGACGGCCATCCGCACGTGCTGTTCGGAGGCCTTGTGATATTCGCCGAGGACGTGCCGGTGATCGTGCGGCATCACCGATTGGCCGCAGCTGCCCGTCTTGATTTCCTTGCCGCCGATGATCAGCGGGATGACGATTTTCTCCGAGGCCATCGCCTTCAGGCGCGCCTTGAGCGAGGCGCGTTCGGGTGTCCCCGGCGCGTAGGTGCGGTTGGGATCGTTGACAGGTGGCGGAATCCGCCGGTGACCGTTGAATGCTGAAATTTGCGAAGTCATAGCCTTTCAGTTTACCGAATCGCTCGTCGAATGGCTCGCGTTCCCGTTGACTGAATGTGGCGCAGGCTTTAGCCCTGCGATCGCGGCCCTAAAAGGGCCGCGCTACAATGGCGCGATTTCAATCAGCATGGGATTGGTTGCCGGTACGCGCTTCGGGTCGTACGAGATTCTGTCGGCCCTTGGTGCCGGCGGCATGGGCGAGGTCTACAAGGCGCGCGACACGAAACTTGGCCGCGATGTCGCCATCAAGATCCTGCCGGACGCGTTTGTCGCCGATCCCGAGCGCGTCGCGCGCTTCGAGCGCGAGGCGCGGCTACTCGCTGCCCTGAATCATCCCAACATCGCGGCCATCTACGGCCTCGAAGAATCCCCTTCGACAAGCTCAGGGCAGGCGGGATCCACGAAGTTTCTCGTGCTGGAGCTCGTCGACGGCGACTCGCTCGCCGATCGGTTGGTCCGCCTAAAGGCGGACCCCACGAAGAGATCGTCAGCAGACTCGAGGAAAAAATCTTCAGGCCCGATCGGGAATTCTGCTTCGTACGTGGGGTCCGGCTTCAGCCGGACCGGGTTGGCGGTGGACGAAGCGCTCGCAATCGCCCGTCAGCTCGTCGACGCGCTCGAGGCGGCGCACGACAAGGGAATCATCCACCGCGATCTCAAGCCGGCCAACATCATGCTGACCGCCGACGGCCAGGTGAAGGTGTTGGACTTCGGGCTGGCGAAATTCGACGAGGCAGGTGGGGCGGGTCAGGACCTCACGCAGTCGCCGACTCTTACCCACGCCGCCACGCAGGCGGGGATGATCCTCGGCACGGCCGCATACATGAGTCCCGAGCAGGCAAAAGGCCGCGCGGCGGACAAACGCAGCGACGTGTGGGCCTTCGGGTGCGTGCTCTACGAAATGCTCGCCGGCAGGCGCGCGTTCGACGGCGAAGACGCCACCGAGGTGATCGCCGCCGTCGTCCGCGCCGAGCCGGACTGGAGCGCCATTCCCGCCGACGTTCCCGCACACATCCGCACGCTGGTGAAACGCTGCCTCGAAAAGGATCGCAAGGCGCGCATCGGCGACGTCGCTGTCGCTCGTTTCCTGCTCGATGAAGCCTCGGCGGTCCCTTCTGCCGTCGCGGCGACAATCGGGGGCGCCGCATCACCGCGTTGGCGGCGTTCGGTGCCCTGGATCCTCGCAGGCGCCGCCCTCGCGGTGGCGGCTCTGACGGTTGCCACCGGCCGGCGTTCGCGTCCGGAACAGCCCGCGGCGCCGATGCGGTTGAGCGTCGAGATCGGCGGAGATCTCTCGCTCGTTATGGGTCAGGGGCCGGCCGCGAGCCTGTCGCCGGACGGCAAGGTTCTGGTTGTTGTCGCCCAGGGGACTGGTGAGCCCGCACGCCTCCATGTCCGGCATCTCAATCAGTTGGAAGCGACGCCGCTTGCCGGTACCGAAGACGCGCGCGGCCCGTTCTTTTCCCCCGATGGTCAATGGGTTGCGTTCTTCGCCGGCGGAAAGCTGAAAAAGATTTCCGTCACCGGCGGCGCGCCGATCACGCTGGGCGACGCACCGAACGCGCGCGGCGGCGCGTGGGGTGACGACGACGCGATCGTGTTCCTGCCGTCGCCGGGGGGCAGTGTGAGCCTGCAGCGCATTCCCGCCGCAGGCGGGTTGCCGGAGCCGTTCTTATCCGTTCGCGAAGGTGAAATCAGCAGACGGTGGCCCCAGATACTTCCCAACGGCAAGGCGCTGCTCTACACGACCACACGGACCGCTGGCAGCTACGATGACGGGACGATCGTCGCCGAGGCGCTGCCGAAAGGCGAAGGGAAGACGCTGGTCCGCGGCGGCTATTTCGGCCGGTATCTGCCGAGCGGTCACCTGGTGTACATGCATCAGGGAACGCTATTCGCCGTTGCGATGGATCAGGACCGTCTGGAAACGCACGGTCAACCGAAGCCGGTGTTGGAGCACGTGGCGGGAAACTCCGGCCTTGGATTCGGCCAGTTCGCCGCGTCGGCGGCCGATGCGTTTGTGTATGTGCCCGGCCAGGCCGGTGGCAGCGCCTCGCCTGTCTTGTGGGCGGACTCGAGCGGGAAGACGTCGCCGCTGCGTTCGACGCCTGCCGACTGGAGCAACATTCGATTCAGTCCTGACGGGCAGCGCGTGGCGGTCGACCTCTACGACGGCAGCAAGAATGACATCCATGTCTACGAGTGGACTCGCGATACGTTGGCGCGGCTCACCGTGGATGCTTCAGACAACCAGAAGCCGGCATGGACGCCCGATGGCCGGCGCATCGTGTTCCGCTCGAATCGTGACGGCCGCCCCAATCTGTACTGGCAACGAGCCGATGGCGCGGGCGCCGCGCAGCGCCTCACCACCAGTGAGGAGCTGCAGATGCCAGGCTCCTGGCATCCGACGGGCAAGTTCCTGGCCTTCAGCGAAACGGTGGGAACAGGCCAGGGCGGCGCCAACCTGATGATTCTGCCGATGGACGGCGACGAGACCTCGGGCTGGAAACCGGGCAAGCCGTACGTGTTCGCCACGGGCTCGCCGGGTGCCAGCGACCCGATCTTCTCGCCCGACGGGCGCTGGATCGCGTACTTCTCGCTGGGAGCGGCGCCGCCGGAGGTCTTCGTGCAGCCGTTTCCTGGTCACGGCGGCAAGCGCCAGATTTCGAGCAACGGCGGCGTTCATCCGGCGTGGTCGCGTACCCGAAACGAGCTGTATTTCCAGTCGCTCGATCAGCAAATCATGGTGGCGTCCTATTCCGTCGATCGCGACTCCTTCAACGCCGAGAAACCTCGGCGCTGGTCGGACGCGCGACTCAACGTCCGCCCGCGCGGATTCGTGTCGGTGTCCGGCCGCCCGTTCGATGTGCACCCGGACGGCCTGCGCATCGCAGGAGCAGTCGTGCCGACGGCAGAAGCGGACACCAAGCTGGGCCACGTCGTGATGATCCTCAACTTTTCCGAGGAGCTGAAGCGCCTCGCGCCGGCGAGACGATAGCGCAGAACGTCAGCGCACACGCTCGACGTAACTGTCGCCGGTGTACATGCGGATCACCCGCCCGTTCTCCTCGACGAACCGTACGATCTCTCCGACGACGCCGCCGCCCGCCTGCGCCGTATAGCGGAAGCGGCCGTCGCCCAGCGGCTCGAGGCGAACGGGGTTGTCGAGATTCGCCGCATTCGGATTGATGATCACCAGCTGCTTGTTCAGTTCGACCACCTGCGAATCGGCGCCGCGCCCGCGATAGAGTCCGGCGAACCGCGACCACGTCGGGTCCCACGTCGGTTTCGCGGATGTGTCGCCTGCCTTCGCCGCTTTCGCCACGGCCTCGCCGACCGTCTTCATCAGCTCGGTCGCCATCGCCGCCGGATTCGCGTCGTCGGCGTTGGTGAGCACGATGACGGCGACCTTGTCGCCGATCTGCAGCACCGTCTGCGTCTGGTAGCCGGGATAACTGCCACCGTGCGACACGTAGACCTTGTCGCGATCGCGGCGCACCGCGAAGCCGATGGCGTTGCCCTGCGTCCAGTTGTTTTCGAGCACGCGCACGCGATGCATTTCGCGAAGGGAACCGGTGCTCAGGATGTTGGCGCCGCCGCGGCGTCCGGTTCGAAACTGCGCCGAGGCGAATTTCGCCATGTCTTCCACCGTGGACGTGATGCCGGTGGCGGCGGCCATTCCTTTCGCGTCGATGAACGGCGTCGGCTTGCGTGTGTCGTCGGGCAGGCGGCGGTTGTAGCCGACGGCGAGGCCCGGCACATCCCGATCGACGCTGGACGAGGTCATGCCGAGCGGAGTGTAAATGTGCTGCTGCACGTAGTCGGCCCAGGTCCGGCCGCTCAGCGCCTCCACGATCAGGCCGGCGACGGAGTAGGCGAGGTTCGAGTACTTCCAGCGCACTTCGGGCGCGAAGGGTGCCTGCCGCTCCGGTATCAGCGCCCGCAGCTCCTCGCGCGTCGGGAACTGGAACGTCGTCCAATGCGAGGCTGCTTCGCGCGGCAGCCCGGAGCTGTGGGTGAGCAGCTCCTCGATGGTGATCTCGGGGTCGGCGTCGTTGGCCGGCTTCACCTTGAACCACGGCAAATGCCGTGAGACGGGATCGTCGAGGCGCAGCTTGCCGTCTTCCCGCAGCTGCATGATGGCGGTGGCGGTGAAGAGCTTGCTGTGCGACGCCATGCGGAATCTCGTCGCCGGCGTCATCGGCAGCTTCCGCTCGACATCCGCGAACCCGAAGCCCTGCGTCCACACGAGCTGCTGATCCGAAACGACACCCGCTGCGACACCCGGCAGATGCCGGTTCAGGATCTGTCCCTCGACCCAGGCGCTGAACAGGCGAATCGCGCCCTGCACGTCGGGATCGGCGGCAATCGGGTCCGCCGCCGGCGGTGCAGCGAGCGGCGCGGAGGAGGTCACTACGACGACGACGGCCACGCCGAGGGCGAGTTGCGCAAATCGCGCCGTTCCGATGAATCTCATCACGCGCCTCCTACAACCCTTCAGTCTCACGTTTCACGATTTCGTCGAAGCTCCACAACAGCTCTTCGCGCTCCGAGTACGGTCCCGGCCGATAGACGCGCGAGCTGATGCCGGCCTGCGACTGCTCTGAAATCCACCAGTCCTCTCGATTCGTCACGTCCCAGAACTCGATCGCGTCGTCCGCATTGAAGTCCGGCTTGGCCATCTCGTTGGGATGGAAGTGCCACTCGCAAACGATCTCCGTGCGATCGTGGGAGCGAGGCCAGAGCGTGTGCGTCATCATGTAGTCGGGATGGAGCGTGAGGAGCAGGTTCGGATAGATGGCGTAGTACTCGACGCGCTGACGCTGCGACTCGCTCAGACCCGGCAGGAACTCCCGCCGGCGCGCTCCATCGATCGTCATCGTTTCGACCCCTGGTCGGAATCCCATCGCGCCGCCGCAATACGACGGCGTCGGCGCCACGTTCTCGGCGGCAAGGTAGTGATGCAGTTTGTTGAGCGCCGGGTGCAGGTTCGGGCAGTGCAGGCATTCGTTGTAGTTGAGAACGATCAGCTTCCAGTTCGCCTTCACGTCGTACACGATTCGCCGGCCAAGCCGCAGATCCTGCATCCGGTACGCGGCGAACCGCTCCGGCAAGTCCGCGAGTTGCGTGCGCAGTTCCTGCCGTTCCCGCCCATCCTGCTCGTCCAGCCCCAGCCGAACGAAGACGTGTCCATCCCAGGTTTCGCATCCGGCTCGATGCAGCGGGTACTCCTCCTTGCAAAAGTCCGGCGGCATGTGGGGCGCCGCGAGGAGGCGTCCGGCCAGATCGTAGGTCCACGTGTGATACGGACACTGGATGCGACCTGTCAGGTGACCTTCCGCGGCCTCGCACAAACGCGTGCCGCGATGCCGGCAGACATTGAACAGCGCATTGACCGCGCCGGTTTCGTCACGCGTGACGATCACGCTCTCGCCTGCGACCGAGCGCGTGAAGTAGTCGCCGGCGTTGGGAATCTGATCAGCGCGCCCCGCGCAAATCCAGCGATCAACGTAGAACCGCTCGAGCTCGCGTGCGTAGAAGGCCGGGTCGGCGTAGAAATGCCGCGGAAGGGTGGTGTGCATGGGGTCGCTGCGTGTGTCAGCGTCTATGTCAGCAAAAGCGTCGGCGGTTCGTCCTCGGCGCCATTCGCCGCGGCCGGCCAGAGACCGAGTGGAATCCAGTAGCCCGACGGGCCGCGGGACAATACTCTCGCGTCACGCATGAACATCGTGCCGCCGCCGACGAGCAGGAAACCGAAGTTGAGCCAACTGGTTCCCTCGGGCAGCGGCAACTCGATCGCATACGGAGTCCACGGCGTCGTTCCGCGGATGGGTCGGTCGTGCATGTTGTAGAACGCCAGCTGCATGTCCGGGCCGTCGGCGCGCAGCCACAGTCCAGCCCAATCCGTGAGGCTGTCCGCCCGCACCTGGGCCTCGAACCGTACCGTCGACCCTCGGAGATGCTGTGCCGCGATTCGCTCCATCAGCACGGCGAAGTCGCCCGCTTCGTCTTTGGGTCGACTCAGGCGGCTGCAGAGCACGCCGTCGGGGTCGCGCATGACCGCCGATTCGTACCACATCGACGTCCCTTCGACACGGCCGAGACCGTCGAACCAGCCGGCGGGCCGCTCGTCGATCGCGCCCGCCAACGTGAGGTTGACGGGCACAAGGTTGGTCTGGGCATCGAGGTGCGGAATGAGCGCGCGGAGTGTCGCGGCCGCGGATGTCGCGGTCGGCCGTTGCCGCTCATCGACGCGCGTGCACGCGAACAGCAGGTCGGCGAGATCGGCGCTCACGCCGAGGTGTCTCGGCTCGACGGCGAGACCGTCGCGAGACACCTTCTGTTGCAGAATCTCATGCAGCGAGCCGGAAAACGCCGGCGTCCCCGTCAACATCTCGCAGCCGATCTGACCGATCGCGTAGACGTCACACGCGCCCGTGACCGGCACACCGCGGAATTGTTCCGGCGCCATGTACTGCAACGTGCCGGCGACCATCCCCGCCCCGGTTATCGCATTGCGATCGTCGACCCAGTCGACAATCGCCAATCCGAAATCGAGGATCTTGGGCAGCACCGTTCCGTCAAGCTCCTCGAGCAGTACGTTGTCGGGTTTCAGATCGCGGTGGATGACGTCGTGTCCGTGCGCGAACGCGACGGCATCGAACAGCCGCTCGAGCACATGGACGGCGAGCGGTTCTTGCGCCAGCAGCAACGCCTCCACGAGCCGGCGCATCGGCACTCCGCGTCCGAATTCTGTGACCAGGTACGGATCGTCGCCGCGCGTCTCGAAGTTCAGCACTCGCAGGATCGAGGGATGGTTCAGGCGTGCCAGCGCCCGGCATTCCTGCTGCACTGCTGACGCGCGCGTGTTGCCGCGCAACTCCTTGACGCACACCATCGCGCCAGTCATCCGATCACGCGCGAGATGGACGCGGCCCATGCCGCCTTCACCAATCAGACGTATGGGCTCGTACCTGGCCGCCCACGGCACGACGCTGTCGCCGCCGGCCGGGTCCGGCGTCGGTTCCGCCCGCGCGGGTTCGTCGAGAATGGTCAGGATTGCGCGCCGCGCCGCCGGCAGGGCAACCGGTGTAAGAACGCGAACGTTGCCCTGCTCGTCGACAACGGCCTCGACGGTCCACGGCATGCGAGTCATGATACAACCGCGCCGTGCCCGTAACAGCGACACCGCAACGGCCGGAACTGCACCGCGCGCTTGGCCGCTGGGACTTGACCGCGATCGGCATCAACCAGGTGATTGGCGGCGCCATCTTCCTGATGCCGTCGCAGGTGGCCGCGCAGATCGGCGGCTGGAGCCCGCTGGCGTTCGTCCTGATGGGACTCGCCTCGCTCTCGGTCGCGCTGTGCTTTGCCGAAGTCGGCAGCCGGTTCGACAGCACCGGCGGACCGTATCTCTACACGCGCGCCGCGTTCGGACGGTTCGTCGCGTTCGAGGTCGGCTGGATGCAATGGTTCACGCGCGCGTCCAGCCAGGCAAGCGTGATGGCCGGCATCGCCGTGGCGCTGGGCTACTACTGGCCGGCGATGACCGCGGACTGGCCCCGCGCGGCCCTGCTCACGGGCGTCACCGCGGCGCTGACGTTGATCAGCGTGCGCGGCATCCGGCAAAGCGCCTGGCTGATCGACGCGCTCACCATCGGCAAGCTGGTGCCGCTCGCGCTCTTCGTCCTCGTTGGCCTTCGTGCTGTGAATGCGTCGGCGCTCACCACGCTGCCGCCGATCACGGTGGAGCAGTTCTCGACCGCCGCGCTGCTGATGATTTTCATCTACGGCGGCTACGACATCGTGCCGGTGCCGGCGGGCGAGGCGATCGACCCGCGCCGCCACGTGCCGTTCGCGCTCGTCGCGACGATTCTCGTCGTCATGGCCGTCATGACGCTCACGCAAGTTGTGGCGCAGAGCGTGCTGCCCGATCTGGCGTCGCACAGCACACCGATCGCCGATGCTGCGGCCGTCCTGCTGGGCGCGAGTGGCGCGCTCATCGTGGGTGCCGGCTCGGTCATCTCGATGACCGGCAACAACGCCGGTCAGATTCTCAGCGGCTCACGAATGCTGTTCGCCCTCGCCGAACACCGCGAGCTGCCGGCGATCTTCAGTCGGATTCATCCGCGGTTCCGCACACCCGCTCACGCCATCGTGTTCACGTCGCTCGTCGCGCTCACGCTGGCGCTCACCGGATCGTTCGTCAAGCTTGCGGTCGTCAGCTCCCTTGCGCGGCTGGTCACCTATACGGGTGTCTCCGCCGCCACGCTGCGGCTGCGGTCGCCGCGCTTTGCGGATCGCGTCGCGCCGGCGTCGTTCGTCGCCCCGCTCGGTCCCCTGGTGCCGCTGATTGCGATGGTGGTGTCCGCGGCGATCGCGGCCGGCGCCACGCGGGAACAGCTCCTCGGTGGGCTCGCGGCGCTCGCCGCGGGCGGCGGATTATTCCTCGCCGCGCCTCGCCGGCGCTCGTGATCGTTCGACGTTCGACGTTCGGTTTCTTTGCTGCTCGTTCGTCGTTCGGGCGACGAACGAAGAACCACGAACGTCGAACCACGAACGTCGAACGTCGAACGACGAACGTCGAACCACGAACCACGAACGTCGAACCACGAACGACGAACGATCACGTTCCCAGCAACCGCTCCAGTTCGTCCGGATGCACCGCTCGCGCGAGCGCGTCCTTGCGATCGATCAGGTCGCGCTTCACCAGCTCGGTCAGCGATTCTTCGAGCGTGAACGAGCCGTGCTTGCGCGTGATCGTGATCTCCTGATGCAGGTGCTGCAGCGCGTTCTTCCGCACGTGCTGCCGCGCGCCGTACCCGACGATCAGCAACTCTGCTGCGGGAATCATCCCGCCGCCGATCCTCGGCATCAACGTTTGCGTCAGGACCGCGGCCAGCGCCATCGACAGCTCCTGCCGGATCGTGTTCTGCCGCTCGAGCGGAAACGAATCGGCGACACGCGCCACCGTCGTCGCGACGTCCGGCGTGTGCAGGCTCGAAAACACGAGGTGGCCTGTCTCTCCGGCCGTCACCGCAATCTGCATCGTCTCCGGATCCCGCATCTCGCCCACGACGATGATGTCGGGCGCCTGGCGAAGGGCGGCGCGGAGCGCGGTGGGGAAGTCCGGCGCATCGACGCCGACTTCCACCTGCTCGATGAGGCACTTGCGATGCTGATGCTCGTACTCGATGGGGTCTTCGATGGTGATGATGTGCCGCGCGTCGCGGTGGTTGATCTCGTTCACCAGCGCCGCGAGCGTTGTCGTCTTGCCGGATCCCGTCGGTCCGCCGACGAGCACCAGCCCGCGCGGCAGGCGCGTGAGCGAGTCGACGTGCGGCGGCAGGTTCAGCGTCGCCAACCGCGGCACGGTCGGCGGCAGGCGACGGATTGCGGCGGCGGCGCGCCCGCGCTCGTGATGCAGGTTGATGCGGAACCGTCCCAGGTCCGGCGTGCGGAACGACGAGTCGGCGATGCCGCGCTCCTGATACGCACGCCGCGCATGCGGCGCCAGCGCCGGCACGACGGCTCTCGCGATCTCGTCGCCCTGCAGCGGCTCGTCGTCCAGCCGTACGACGACACCGTTGATGCGCAGCGAGGGGGGCGCAGCGGCGACGAGCAGCAGGTCGCTCGCGCCTTGCACGACCACCAGTTGGAGCCACCGGCGCAGGCGTTCCAGTTGCTCGGGATCGCCGGCCGGCTCGATCCGGACAGGATTGACCGCGGCGGGCGCCGCGTTCAGCTCGGTGACCAGCGCGTCGAGGTCGCGGGGATCAGACACAGTCGTTCGTCGTTCGCAGTTCGTAGTTCGTCGTTCCGGTTCGTGGTTCGCGATTCGTGTTGCGTCGAACGTCGAACGCCGAACCCCGAACGTCGAACGTCGTTAGGGTCCTTAGCATCGAACCAGCGGTTCGTTGAGGAACCGGGCAAGCGGCGCCACATGGCGGAACACCGTGAGCAACGTCGCGTAGAACGTCGGGCTGCAGGCGGAAGCGGGCGGCAGCTCGCGGCCGGCCAGGAACTGGCGATACTTCAGGTACTCGGCCGCCGGGTGATCCTGGGGAAACCCGCGCGGTACGCGTTGCAGCTGTTCGCCCTCGAGCCGGCCGACATGCCGGCGAAATCCAGGCGACTCGACGAGCGAGCGCAGCCGTCCGACGTTGCCCGCGATGTGCTCGCGAACGGCCTGAAGCTGCTGCGTCTGCGGGGCATACATCCCGCCGCCCATCCACACTTCGTCGGGAGAGACGTGAAAGTACAGGCCGGCGCCCTCGTGCTTCGCCAGGCCTCGCCACGGAAACACCGCCGCGATGTGGGTCTTGTACGGCGTTTTGTTCTCGGAGAATCTGGTGTCGCGGTAGATCCGGTAGATCGCCGTCTTCGGATCGACGACGATCTCCGGAGCCATCGCATGAAGGTCGCGCGCCAGACGCTCGACGATGGCGAGCATCGGCGCGCGAACCTGCGCGTCGAACTGTTCCTTGCGCGGCTGAAACCATTCGCGCCGGTTGTTGCGTTTCAGCGCGCGCAGGAACGCGATCGATTCGCGCGGCAAACAGGAGACTGCACCCACCAGCTACCGCGCGGCTTGTGTCGCGGCGGCCTGCATCTGCGCCATCCGCTCCTGCATCTGGCGGGTCAGGTGCGGCACCTGGCCGATCATCCGCTGGATCGTCATGAGCTGGCCGCGGTGGTGCATCTCGTGTTCCTTGGCGCCGAGCAGCATCTCGAAACGGGACTTCGTCGGCGGCGTCGCGCCCGGCGGCATTGTCACCGACTCGCCGAGAAACGATTCGGGCAGGCCTTCGAGAAAGGCGGCGAACTTGTCGCCCTCTGATGTCAGGAACGCGATCAGCTCCGCCTTGGTGCGGGGCTTGGTTTCTTCAGCCTGGAAATTCTGAAACATCTCGCCGAAGTTCACTGCCTTGAGGTCGGTGATCTTGTTGCTCTGGATGTGGTGCTGAATGCCCGAGGACATCGCGACGTGCGCGAGCGTGCGTGCGATCGTGCGGCATTCCGGCGCCGGCGAGAACCCGTACTGATCTTCCGGAATCTCCTCGGCGATCTTGATCGTGTTGCCGCGAACCGTGCGAAACGCGTCGGCCAGTTCCTTGCCACCGTAGTACGTCATAGTGAACTCCTCATTGATGGATTGAAGGATGGCAGAATTGCAGAATTGAATTGCTCAATTGCAATCCGACAATCCTGCAATCCAGCAATCCTGCAATTCAGTACCACCCGATTGGCTGCTCCGACAGATTGATGTAAACCTGTTTCACCTGCAGGTATTCGTCGGCGCCCCACTTCCCGAGCTCGCGCCCGATGCCGCTCTGTTTGTAGCCGCCCCACGGCGCTTCGACGAAGGTCGGCTGCATGTGATTGACCCAGACGATGCCGGCGCGGAGCGCTTTGACGGCGCGCATCGCCCGGAAGATGTCGCGCGTCCAGACCGCGGCGGCGAGTCCGTAGTATGTATCATTCGCAATTCGCAGCGCCTCGCGCTCGTCGTCGAACGGGATGACGCTCGCCACGGGCCCGAAGATCTCCTCGCGCGCGATGCGAGCCGAGTTGTTCACGTCGGCGAAGATCGTGGGTTCGACGAAGTAGCCGCGATCGAAGTCGCCCCCGGTCAGGCGGCCGCCGCCCAGCGCCAGCCTGGCCTCGCGCTTCCCGATATCCTGATACTCGCGAACTCGATCGAACTGCTCGCGGCTGACGAGCGGCCCCATTTTCGTCGCTCTGTCAAGCGGCGACCCCACCGTGATCGTGCGCGCCTTGGCCACCATCGCGTCCACGAAGCGGTCGTAGATCGAGCGCTGCACCAGGATCCGGCTGCCCGCGGAGCACACCTCGCCCTGGTTGATGAACACGCCGAACAGCGCGCCCTCGACCGCGGCTTCGAAATCCGCATCGGCGAAGAAAATGTTCGGCGACTTGCCGCCGAGCTCGAGCGAGATCTTCTTGAGCGTCCCGGCGGCGGCGCGCATGATCGTCCTGCCGACCTCGGCGCTGCCGGTGAAGGCAATCTTGTCCACGCTCTCGTGTTCGACGATCGCCGCGCCGGTCTCACCGCCGCCGGTGACGATGTTGACGACGCCGGGAGGAAGGCCGGCGTCGGCGAAGCTCGAGGCCAGCGCCAGCACGGTGAGCGGCGTCTGTTCGGCCGGTTTCAGCACGGTGGTGCATCCCGCGCACAGTGCCGGCGCCAGTTTCCAGGACGCCATGAGCAGCGGGTAGTTCCACGGAATGATCTGGCCGGCGACGCCGATTGGCTCGCGGAGGGCGAGGCACATGGCGTTGTCGGGAACGGGAATCACGTCGCCGTGGATCTTCGTGGCCAGGCCGCCGTAATACTCGAAGCAGGTGGCGACGTCGGCAATGTCGAACTCGGCTTCGACAATCGGCTTGCCGCTGTTCCGCGTTTCGATCTCGGCCAGCTCGGCGGCACGCGCGCGCACGATCTCCGCGAGCTTGAACAGCACGCGGCCGCGATCCTGCGCCGTCGCGTCTTTCCACGGTCCCTCGTCGAATGCCGCTCGTGCGGCGCGGACCGCGCGATTCACGTCCTCGGCATCGGCGGCCGGCACCCGGGCGATGACCTCCCCGGTCGCGGGATCGATCGCATCGAGCAGCGCCTGCGCGTGCGGCGCCACGAATTCGCCGTTGATGTAGAGCTGGTGGTTCTTCACAGACGTGCCTGGGCGCCGAAGCGCGCAGCGCGAAGGCGGCAATCACTATATTGAGTCGCGCGAACCGTTGTAAAGTTGGCCGCCTTCGCGCTTCGCGCTTCGGCGCCCAGGCCGCTCCAAGAAGGCGAACGCACCCAGTACGTGGGGTCCGGCTTTAGCCGGACCAGGAGCCGACGATGCATAGGACACTCACCGCAACTGGCGCGGCAATCGTTCTCATCGTAGGTCCGGCTAAAGCCGGATCCCACGTACGAATTACTGACCCCGCCCAGAGCGGTCAGGACACGCGTGCGACATTCACGGTCGGCACGGCGACGGCTTCGCGAGGACAAACCGCTCGCGGCGCGATCAAGGTGCCGGCCGGCACGGACGCCGGCTACGACATCCCGGTTGCGGTGGTGCACGGCGCGCGGCCGGGTCCCGTGCTGGCGATCGTCGCCGGCTCGCACGGGACCGAATACGCGTCGATCGTTGCCGTGGCGCAGCTGATCGGCGCCGTCGATCCGACCCAAGTGGCCGGAACATTGATTCTGATCCCGCTCGTCAACGTCCCCTCGTTCGAGCGCGTCGTGCCACATCTCAACCCCGTCGACAACAAGAACATGAACCGCTTCTACCCAGGCACGCCGACGGGTTCGCAAACCGAGCGCGCGTCGCACGCGATCACGAAAGAAGTGATCGAGAAATGCGATCACCTGATCGATCTGCACGGCGGCGACATCGACGAGAGCCTGCGGCCGTACAGCTATTGGACCGTGACCGGCAACCAGGCGCAGGACGCTCGTTCCCGCGAGCTGGTGCTGGCCTTCGGGCTCGACCACATCATCATTTCGTCGGATCGCCCGAAGGATCCCAACGCGTCGCGCTTTCTCGAGAACACGGCGTCAACCCGCGGCAAGCCATCGTTCACGGCCGAGGCCGGACACGCGGGCACGGTGGAGACAGACGACGTTGATGCGCTCGTCAGCGGATCCATGAACGTCATGCGCGCGCTCAAGATGCTGGCCGGTACGGTCAAGCCGGTGGAGCACCCCGTGTGGATCGAGCGAACTGTCACGATGGCCGCCGACGCCGGCGGGATGTTCTACCCGGCCGTCAAGCGCGGCACCTACGTGGACAAGGGCACGAAGGTCGGACATGTCACCGACTACCTCGGCACGGTGATCGCCGAAGCCCGCGCACCGGAAGCCGGCATCGTCACCTTCGTCCGCGCGGTGCCGTCGCTCCTGAAGGGCGACACGATAGCCGCTGTGGGAGTTGTGAAAAGATGACGTCTGGCCGATGCCTGTAGTCACTCCCTTTCATGCGCTGATCATCTTCATTGCGGGAGTCATCGCCGGAGGAATGGGATCGCTGCTCGGCTTGGCGGGCGGTATTTTCCTCGTTCCCTTCCTCACCCTCGGTCTCAATTTTTCGTTTCCCGTCGCTGCCGCGATCAGCTTGACGACCGTGATCGCGACGTCGAGCTCGGTCTCGGCTGCGCGCAGCCGGGAACAGGTGATCAACCTTCGTCTTGGCATGCTGCTCGAGGTCGCCACGGCCGGCGGCAGCCTGCTCGGCGGCATCACCGCGCAGCTCATCGATCCGGCCCATCTGCAGAAGCTGTTCGGCGTGACGATGGCGGCGATTGCCGCCACGATGATGACGCGGTTGAACCGCCGGAACGTCATCCTCGATTCCACGGTCGACACCGGGGCCTTGGGCGGGCGCTATGTCGAGGAGGAAAGCGGAGGCGCCGTGGGCTACCGCGTCAAGCGGCTGCCGCTGGCGCTGGGCGCGTCGTTTGTCGCCGGCAACCTCTCGTCGCTGCTCGGGATTGGCGGCGGAGTGATCAAGGTTCCGGTGCTCAACGCCTGGTGCGGCGTGCCGCTCCGCGTGGCCGCCGCCACGAGCGCCTTCATGATCGGCGTGACCGCGACGCCGGGCGCGATCATCTACTACGGCCGCGGCCAACTCGTGCCCGCCCTGGCGGCCGCCGCGGTGCTGGGCGTGCAGCTCGGTTCGTGGCGCGCGCTGCAGATGGCGTCGAGGGTGCCGGCCAAGTGGCTGAAGCTGCTGATGGCCGTCGTCCTCATCATCGTGGCGATCCTGATGTTCGCGAGGCCGCGATGATGCAGAGCCGCCTCGAGCGCGTCATCGGCATCGTTTTGCGAACGGGCGTGATGGTCAGCACCGTGTGCCTCGGCGTAGGCCTGGTTCTGTCGTTACTCGGAACCGGCCCGAGCGCCCTCATCGTGCTCGACATTGGCGTGGTCGTCCTCCTGGCGACGCCCGTCGTGCGGGTGGTCGTGTCGATTGTCGAGTACGCCAGCGGGCGCGACTGGGCGTTCGTCGGGCTGACGGCGATCGTGCTGGTGGAGCTCGCCGCGAGCGCCGTCGCAGCGCTCATGTTCAACCGGCGACTGTGACGCGTGGATCTTCGGCGCAGTTCAACAAGAGTCCGTACTCAATCTCGGCACTGATTGGCCTTTCTTCGTTCGGAAAATTGCTGCGCGAGACACTTGTCAATAAAGAGCGCTTATAGACGCTTGTATACCGTCGAGCGAGGACGTCGAGTGGGAAACCTGCGGCTGCTAGATCGGGCCGATCGTCAGGACAATCGTCCTTGATGATGAGCGACTCCGTCGTTCGAGTGATTCCGTGGCGAGCTACCCGCGGCCGGAATCGTAGAATTCGAGTCGACCACGCCGCAAGATTCAACCTGACGGCCGACGAAAGACAGCTAATCTTCGGGATTGATGACGACGCTAGACATCGCGTCAGGGGTTTGCCGACTGCCGCCGGATGTTCTCGATCTCGCTCAAAAGCCTTCCGCTCTCGATCGGCTTCATGTGAAATGACGCACCAATAGAGACGGCGTCTTTGCGCAAAGCGCGGTCGTCAAAGCCCGAGAGCACACACGCGGTCAGCTCGGGACGTTCGTATTTCGCGAGCAACACGAGCTGAAGGCCGTTGAACGCCCCCAGCCGCACGTCGGTTACGAGCACGTCCGGGCGTGTCGCCGCCAGATAGCACTTGGCGGGTTCAAAGTCCGCGAATGCGACGACGTCGTGGCCGGCGTCGCTAAACCGTTGCTTCAACGAGTCTAAGAGTCGCTCATCATCGTCAACGATCACGACGTGCATATCGCCCTCGAGCCGAGCTTGTAGCACGGGGCGTGCCGCGCAGCCATGGGTTCGCCACACTTTCGCCCGCGCTTTGACAGGCCTGAAAGGCCAGCCGCTACTCTCCCGGGGCGAACGGCTGTATCGGAAACGAGCCACATGCGACGTTGCGGATACTCTACAGCACTCTGTACACCATAAGGGGCTGGACTACGACGAAAGTCGCATTGTAGAATCAACCTCTTTTGGGATATTAAGTCATCTAAATAGAAGCAATGTCATCTTGTTGGGGATTCTAGAGTATTAATATGGAAGCTTTGGAGCGAGCTCGGGACGGAGGGACGGTTGTGGTATCTGCGAGCCTGCAGATGAGTCAAATCCAGAGTGAACTGAAGCAGGCTGCGCGTTCGGACGCAAAAGTCCTCCTTACAGGCGAAAGCGGCGTGGGCAAGGAGGTCATTGCACGGCTCGTCCATGAGCACAGCCCGCGACGGATGCGTCCGTTTGTCGCGATCAACTGTGCTGGAGTGCCTGACACCTTACTCGAGTCCGAACTGTTCGGTCACGTGCGCGGCAGCTTCACGGGCGCGTACCGTGACAAGCCGGGCCTTCTCGAACAGGCGAATGGCGGGACCATTTTTCTCGACGAAGTTGGCGAGATGACTCTCCGGATGCAGGCGTTGCTCCTTCGATTTCTGGAGGACGGAACCATCCATCGGGTCGGAGCCGAGCGACAAACGGGAATCATCGACGTTCGCGTTGTCACGGCGACGAATCGAGTGCTGGTCGATCGGATTGCTGCCGGTTCGTTCCGAGAGGATCTGTACTATCGCATCAACGTGATCCACATCGTTGTCCCGCCGCTGCGTGAACGGCGCGAGGACATCGAACCGCTGTTCCGGCATTTCCTGCATGTCTTCAGCACGAAGTATCACGTCACCGTTCCGGATCTTGTCGCAGAGGTTCTGGAGAAGCTCGTCGCCTACGACTGGCCTGGAAACGTCCGTGAGCTCAAGAACGTGGCAGAGCGGCTCATTGTGCGGTGTCGCAGTAGTCATGTCGACATTCCAGACCTGCCTCTGGCGATTGCGGGTCCTTCCGCCCGCCACTTCGAATCTGTCAGCCATCCCGCGCTCGGGACCGTGGCGGCGCATCGGCCGCTGCGGAACCCCAGCGAGCTGTACGAGCGCGTTGTCAGCAAGCGTGAGTCATTCTGGTCGACGGTGTACGAGCCGTTCATGTCGCGCGATCTGACTCGCGACGACGTGCGCGCGATCGTCACGGCTGGATTGCAACACACGCGAGGGAACTACAAGATGCTGCTCGACCTGTTCAACATGCCGTCGTCCGACTACAAGCGATTCATGAATTTTCTCAGGAAGCACGAGTGCCACATGCCGTTCCACAAGTTCCGTATGAGTGAGATTGTCCGCCCCGATGCGCAATCAAAAGTCTCGTAGGCAGAAAGGAGATGCGGTATCCGAGAGCCTAAAGTCGCGCCCGGGGCGACTTTTGTCTACCTTCGAGGGATTCCTGCGGCAGTAGTACCTCGGCACAATCACTGATTTCGCGAGATCACGTCAGGGTTCGCCCGCTTTTGATGGCGGCCTTATTGCTTCGCGCGACCAAAGGTATCCGAGAGGCAGAAAGCGGAAGGAGACCTGTGGTCGAAGGTGACGTGTGGGCTGCCGGTGTGAGGCCGCGTGGTGCGGATCGACGCATTCATCCGCGGTTCGAAATTGTTGGAACGTTCCTCGGCTCGTTGGAGATCCGGCACCCTTTCGAGATCCGGAATCTCGGGCACGGCGGCGCATTAGTCAAGATGTCGGCGTCACAGCAGATTGGGGACCGGCTGCGCGGCCGGCTGCAAATCGGAGGGCGGTTGCGGAACGTGCAGGCGAACGTGCGACATGTGATCGGGCTGGCGTCGTCGCCCGGGGAGTATTTGGTGGGTCTGGAGTTCATGGACGACGTGAGCGTGAACGCTGCGCTGCTGGTCAATGACGAACAGGCATCGCGCGACATCGCGACCGTGTCGCCCGGTGAACGCCGCCGGTACCGTCGAGTCGACAATCCGGATGGCATCGAATTCGAGACCTTCGAGTGGCTGACGATCGAACTCCACGACATCGGTCTGGGCGGACTGATGTTTACCGCGAAGACGCCGCTGGCGCCTGGGGACCGAGCGCAGTTGCATACGCGGCTCGGCGAGAAGCGGTTCGAAGCGGAGGTTGAGGTGCGGCGAGTGTCGCAGGGAACTACGCAAGATCAACGGGCTGGCGTGTCGTTCGTCGAAGTGCACGAGGAAAGTCTCCGGAACCTCCGGTCGTTTCTCGCCAGCTCCACGAACTAACGACGACCAGGCAGGACGTGATCACTTGAGAAACAACGGTTTTAAACATTTAATCGGTAATAGCGGCGCAATGCGGGAACTCCGCGAAGAGGTGGATCGCGTCGCGAGCTCGGATGCGAAGGTGCTCATCACCGGCGAAAGTGGCGTTGGCAAGGAGCTCGTCGCCGCTGCGCTCCACAGCCAAAGCGCCCGATCCGAGCGAGCGCTCGTGACGGTCAACTGTGCCGGCATCCCCGAGACCCTTCTCGAATCGGAGCTGTTCGGGCATGTCAAAGGCAGTTTCACTGGCGCCTATCGAGACAACCCCGGAAAGTTGGAGTTGGCAGACAAGGGCTCTGTATTCCTCGACGAAATCGGCGAAATGACCCTGCGGATGCAAGGGCTGCTGCTTCGATTCCTCGAAACGGGCGATCTGCAGAAGGTTGGCGCGCACCTCGCGAATGGCCGAGTCGACGTGCGCGTCATCGCCGCCACCAATCGCGATCTGCCGGACCTGATCCGGCAGGGACAATTTCGGGAAGACCTCTTCTATCGCTTGAACGTCATTCGGATCGTCATTCCGCCGCTGCGAGAGCACCGGGACGATATCCCTGCCCTCATCGATCACTTCGTCACGGAATTCAGCAAGCACAACGGCCAGCCAGTACCGGTCCTGGCACCCGAGGTGTACGAAGCGCTGATCAGCTACTCATGGCCGGGCAACGTGCGAGAGCTCCAAAACGTGATCGAACGCTTGATCATTCGGTCGCGTGGAGACGTCTTGACGGTCGACGATCTGCCGCCAGAGCTCCGGGCGCAGCGAAGCGTCACAGTGAGGCCAAAGCACGAACGGCGCAAGACCGTCGCCGACGACCTGTACAAGCGGCTGGTCGAAGAACGCGAGTCCTTCTGGACCAGTGTGTATCCGCTGTACATGCAGCGCGAAATCACGCGATCGAACGTTCGCGACATTGTTCGGAAAGGACTTCAGGAGTCGCGCGGCAACTACAAGATCGTCGCGCGCATCTTCAATATGGAGCCGTACGATTACAAGCGCTTCCTGAATTTCCTTCGCAAACACGATTGTCAGGTGCCATTCAAGGACTACCGATGAATGAGGGTGGACGCGGGTCGTCGGTGTTGATGAGGAAACGTGTTTTCTGCACGGTGTTCGTGATCGTGGCGGCGCTGTTGTCTCACGCGTGCACGAACGCAAAGAGCCGCGCGGCGTTGCGCGCTGCCGCCTCCGCCCCTGCGGCGGCATCGTCCAACGGCGAACATGCGGCGGTGACTCCCTCCGGCTACGTCATCGGTCCCGAGGACGTGCTGAGCATCGTCTTCTGGCGTGAAAAGGATCTGTCAGGCGACGTCATCGTCCGGCCCGACGGCCGGATTTCCCTGCCACTCCTGAATGAGTTCGAGGCAGCCGGTCTTTCCACGGCACAGCTCAGGGAAAAACTGATGGCAGCCGCGGATCAGCTCGTTCAGGATCCGAACGTGACGGTGATCGTCAAACAAATCAACAGCCGTCGCGTGTTCATCACCGGCATGGTACACAAGCCCGGCCCATATTCGATCATGTCGGCGACCAGTGTTGTCCAGCTGATTGCCATGGCTGGCGGACTGCAGGATTACGCCGACAAGGAAAAGATCGTCGTGATGCGCACCCAGAATGGGCAGGCCACCAGCTACCGTTTCAACTACGAGCAGGTCATCGGTGGGAAGAATCTCGGACAGAACATCGAGTTGAAGCCGGGCGACACGGTGATCGTGCCGTAGCGTCGTCCGGCCCCGGACCGGCCACTCGCATCCGCGCCACGAACCTGATGTCTCATCGTACCGCAACAGCTTTTATCGCGGCGATGGTTGTCGCGATGTCGGCGGCGGCGCCGCCACGGCTCGCCGCCCAGTCGATGGTTGGCGCGCCGACTGTCGCTGCTTCGCAGGGCGGCAAGCAGCTCGACTTCCGCGCATCGTTCAACGGTGGGTACGACGGGAACGACACCGAGACGTCGGCATCGGCCATCGGTTTGGATCCGTTGTTCTTCCGGGCCAGCTCACATTTTGGCGGAGATTTCCAGCTGCAGTTCTCGGTCCCGGGCCGCCGCGTCGGCTTCGGCGCAGGCTGGGCGTCGGCGGTCCGTTCGTATCGAGCAGCCGATACGGTCCTGGTCTCGCACAATGCCGCCGCCGGCATGACGGCTGGTTTGACGCCGCACATGACCCTGCGAGCGAGCGTTCATGGAAGCTTTTCTCCGCCGTATCAGCTGCAGCTGTTCCCCGGAATTGGCCAGGCGGCGATCGGGCAGGCGACGGCGTTGCCCCTCGACGGCTCGCTCGCCACGTCTCACTTGGTCGCGTACGGAACCAGCACTGGTCTGACGTACAACGTGACGAAACGATCGTCGCTCACGCTCGGCCATGACCTTCGGGATGTCCGTTTCGGAGACCTCACGTTCGCCGCTAGAGCCCATGATGCGAACGGCGCGTATCACGTGGGCCTGATGAAAAGCCTGGGATTGCGTTTGGGGTATCGATATCAGCTGTACAAATTCGCCGACCCGACGACCGGCTCGAGATCTTCCTTCCATGCCGACAACGTCGATATCGGCCTCGACTACGGCATGGGTCACGGCCTGAAACTCTCCCGCCGGACAACGGCGACCTTCGGCTTCGGGATCGGCACATACACCGATGCCCGCACCGATGCCCGCCCGGATCGCTTGAAGATCAGAGTGATCGGGGATGCGGGTCTCTCTCAGCAACTCTTTCGCACCTGGTCCCTGGCGCTCGGATATTCCCGAGGCCTGAATTTCATCGACGGCTTCGGGGTGCCAATCTTCTCCGATTCGGTCAGCGCCCGGCTGGCGGGCCAATTTACACGACGCGTTGGAGCCTACGCGCGCGCGTCATACTCGATCGACCGTTTCGGAGCGGTATCCCCGTCAGGCCAGTACCGGTCGCACAGGAGTGTGGCGGGCATTCGGGTCAACCTCACCCAGAAGCTCGATGGATACGTGCAGTACGTCAATTACCATCGCGCGTTTCCAGACACCGCGTTGTTACTGCAGGGCGCCCTGCCGATGCTGAACCGACAGGGAATCAATGGGGGACTGACGTTCACGCTGCCCCTCATCGGGCGGCAGCGAGCGGTTCCTCGTGGTCCATCGTAAGGAAACCGTCACCGTGCGGGTCTCGCTATTGCGCTCGCGCTTGCCGGCGTTGCGATCTCGGCCGACGCCCAGACCGCCGCAAACGTGCTCGTCATCGTCAACGACCTCAGTCCCGCCTCGCTGCAAACCGTGGACGAGGACGTGATCGCGTTGCTGGCGAAGCACCCGGTCCGACGCTGACCGCGCGGCGCGGCAACCGTGTCCTGGGTGATCGTGCGTTTCGTTCAGTTCATCGTCAACCTGCTCAAGATCCTTGCACCCGGGACGACTGCGTTCTTCATCGTCGTCGCGGGCGCCGCGATCCTCTTGAGCCGGTGGCCCGGCGGGCCGCGACGGTATGCCGTCGCGCTTCTCGCCGCCTTGCTGGTCTCCTATGGCGCGATGTCCCTGCCCTGGACCGCTGAGCGTGTTTCGAAGCGTCTGCTGATGCATGCGCCGCTGTCAGATGTCCAGGCCGCGCATGGCGCGACCGTCGTCGTCGTCCTGACCGGCGACAGCGAGCACGCTCGAGTGATCGAGACGCTGCGTCTGAACTCACTCCTGCGGCCCCGGTGGGTGATCGTCGGCGGAACCGAGCGGATGCGCGACGAGATCGTGGATGGAGGTGTGCCGCGCGATCGAATCATCATGGAAGGCGGAGGCCGCACCACGCGTGAGCAGTTGATCAACGTAAAGCGGATCGTCCGCGAACGGCGCCTGGATCGCATCGTTCTCGTGGTGTCCGCGATCCACATGCCGCGCGCGCTCGCGGGGGCGCGCGCGCTTGGTCTCGATGCGGTTCCGTCGTCGTCGGCGACGCGCCGCATCGCCGGAAAGTCGCCGTTCTGGCCGGCGTACGATGCGTTACGTCTCACCAGGGAGTCGCTCTACGAGTCCGTGGCGTGGTGGTATTACCGTCTGCGCGGATGGGCGTGAGGTGCGAGCCCGATAGTCCATCGACGTCGCGCGCGCTCGGGCGGTGCGGCGCCTCGACCCTGGGGCTCGACGTCCGTGCGTCCAGGATGTCGAGACTTGCCTCGGGGCCGCGGCATCGCGCACGCAACCAAAAGTCTCCGCGCCAGATGTCATTGCGTGCATCAACATGGACGACATCGGCCGTCGATCGACGAGAAAAACCACTGTGATCATCAGCTTACGGGCTTGGCCAAGTGCCGGCTACACGCGTGGCGGCCCTCTTGCACGGGACCATGCCAGACCGTGGTGTTACAACCGTCGATTATGTTGAGACGCGTCTTTGTCGGAGCTACGTTCGCGGCAGTGGTGCTCCTACCGAAGCAAGCCGCTTCATGGAGCTTTACCGACGCGAACCAGGATTTTGCATTCAACCTCGGTTCGGCTGCCAGCCTCGTGACTGAACCGGCCACGCTGTCGCTGCTGGGTGCGGGGTTGCTCGGCGTGGCATGGGCCGTTCGTCGGCGACGTCATAAGGCATCCGGCGACTAACGGCCTGAGTTCGCCGACCATTCAAATGTCCGGCCCCCTTTGCGTGGGCCGTCGACGGTTTCTGTAAGTTTCCGTTCCAGTCTCAAGTCTCCCGTCGAGGAGACTTTAGTCCGCCAGCGCCGGTTGCTTTCGTCGTCGGCGCGCGCGGCTTCAGCAGCCCCTCCTGAAAATGGTTGCGCGGGAAGGACTTTCCGCTCTTTACGACGCTCGTGTGCACTGGCCACCTGCTTGCACAGACCAGTGCGTCTACCCTGTGGAACGACGAACGGGGGGACGCGTTGCGGGACCGGCCACGAGGGTACACCCAGATGATTCCCGGCAAGAACTACACGCCCGAAGACTTTCTTCGGATGGCTTGGCGGCGCAAATGGCTGCTACTCCCTCCGCTCGTCGTCGGCGCCATCGGGGCGGTCGTGTGGGCGCGCTTCCAGCCCAACTTGTACCGATCCGAAACCGTTATCGTCGTTATCCCCCAGCGCGTGCCGGACAACTACGTGCGCTCCACGGTCACGACTCGTTTGCAGGACAGACTGCAGTCGATCAGCCAGCAGATCCTGAGCCGGACGCGACTCGAGCGCATCATTCAGGATTTCAACCTCTACCCCGAGATGCGTCGGACGACGTTCATGGAAGCCGTGGTCGATGAAATGCGCCTGAACATCGTCCCGCAGATCGTCAAGGGCGACGCGTTCAAAATCTCGTATGTGTCGACCGATCCGCTGCAGGCGATGCAGGTGACCGAGCGGCTCGCGTCCCTGTACATCGACGAGAGTCTCAAGGATCGCGAGGTCCTCGCCGAGGGCACGAATCAGTTCCTCGAGACCCAGCTCCAGGACGCGCGGCAGCGATTAATCGCCCACGAGAAGAAACTGGAAGACTACAACCGCCGGCATGGCGGGGAGCTGCCGACGCAAATAGCGTCGAATCTTCAAGCGCTCAATGGCGCGCAGATGCAGCTGCAAGCCATCGTCGACTCGATGAACCGGGATCGCGACCGCCGCATCAATCTGGAGCGGATGCTGGGCGACTTGACGGCGCAAACGACAGGCGACGACGAAGCGGACGCCCTGGCGAGATCGTTCCCGATTAGCATGCCGGCGCCGCGGGCGCGGCCCAACCCGAAGCTCGACACCGCACGCGCCCAGCTGCACGAACTCGAGTTGCGGCTCAAGCCGGCGCACCCCGACATCACTCGCGCCAAGAAGCTCGTCGAAGAGCTGGAGCAGAAGGCAGAGGCCGACGCCGCGGCGATGGAGTTGGCCGCGCCGGCGCTCGATTCGTCCAAAGCCGATTCGTCCAAAGCGCCGCCGAATCCCAACGATCCGATGCGCCGGATCGGCGTCGCTCGCGACGAGATGATTACGCTCGACCAGCAGATTGCCGCGAAGGAGAAGGAAGAGCAACGGTTGAAGGCGGCCATTGCGGAATACCAGCGACGAATCGAGGCGACGCCTACGCGTGAGTCGGAACTGATCGAGCTCACGCGGGACTATTCGACGATTCAGACGATGTACCGGAGCCTGCTGACGAAGAACGAGGATGCGAAGATTTCCGCCAACCTCGAGCGGCGCCAGATCGGCGAACAGTTCAAAGTGATCGACCCTGCCCGCGTTCCGCAGCTGCCATTCAGTCCCAATCGTGTGAGGACTACGCTGATCGGAGCGCTCGGCGGCCTCGCGCTCGGCGTCGGGCTGATCGCGTTGCTCGAATACCGCGACACGACGCTGAAAACCGACGAGGACGTGCTCGGCGCGCTCTCTCTGCCAGTCTTGGCGCTCGTGCCCACAATCCGATCGGCCGCCGAGCGGCGGCTGTTGCGTCGCCGTCGCCTTCTGCTCTCAATCACCTCCGCAACCACCGTGGGCGTCTTCGCCGCTGCCCTGTTCATGCTCTACAAGTCGAACTGGCGGCCATAGCCGATGTACGAAGACTTCTACGGCCTTCGTGAGCTGCCGTTCGAGCTGACGCCGAATCCGAAGTACCTCTTCCTGACACCACGTCATCGCGCGGTGCTGTGCAACCTGCAATTTGGCGTGACCGCGCGCCGCGGCATCACGGTTCTCATCGGAGAAGCGGGGACCGGCAAGACCACCATGGTGCGCTCCGCCTTGGGTCTTCTCAGTCGCGACGATGTGTGCTGCGTCTACCTGAACAACCCGACGCTGACGCGCGCCGAATTCGTCGAGTTCGTGGCGGATGGATTCGGTCTTGCGCCGGAGGCGCGGCAGTCGAAGGCCGTGTTCTTGCGCGACCTGGAGCGCCTCCTGCTCGCCCGACTGAGCGACGGGCTGGTGTCGGCGCTGCTCATTGACGAGGCGCAAAGCCTCCCCCACGAGCTCCTCGAGGAAACGCGCCTGCTTGCGAACATGGAGACGGCCACCGACAAGCTGCTCCCGGTCGTTCTCGTGGGACAGCCCGAGCTCGCCGCACGCCTGAACGAACCGGGACTTCGCCAATTGAAGCAGCGCGTGGCGCTTCGGTGCGATCTCGGTCCGCTCCAGATCCACGAGACCGCCTCGTACATCTCGGCGCGCCTCGAACGCGCGGGCGGCCGGCCCGAGATCTTTACGCGAGAAGCCGTGGAGGCAATCCACGTGCACTCGCGGGGCATTCCACGGACTATCAGCGTTGTCGCTGACAACGCGTTGATCAACGGGTTCGCGATGAATCGCCGCCCGGTCGACCGCAGCGTCGTCCTTGAGGTGTGCCGCGATCTCGATCTGGCGGCGACGCCGGAACCGGCGCCGCCCTCGACGATCGCCGGTCCCGGGCTCGACGATGTGGACAGGGCGCCAGCCGCCCATGGACCGTTCCAGAAGAAACCCGCACCGGCACCCGAATCGACATTCAAGTTCGGCAAAGGCGGCCTGTTCAGCTCGTTCGCGCGCCGCCGCCGGTTCTCACTTTTCTAAAGACCACCTATGAACCGGATGGAAGAAGCCTTGCGTCGCGCCCGTCGGGATCTGAGACTGCCCGACTCGTATGCGACACCGGATTCCTCGGCACTCGATCGATTCCAGATGCCGGAGTCGTTCGAGGCCGAGCCGGGTCCGACCGAAACGCGTGGCGTCGACGACGATGTTCCGGGATCCGACAGAGTCTCTCGGGTCGAGCCGAAGTCCTCTCAGACCGAGCCGGAATCGGCTGCGGCGAGTTCCGCTCCCCCGACGGAGACCGCCGAGACCACCGTTCGACGGCGGCGGAACGGCGCGGCACGCAATGGCGACATCAGCAGCAGATTGGTCACCAATCAGGGGGTCGCTGCGGCAACCGTCGAGCAATACCGGCGGCTGGCCGCAACGCTACACCACGCTCAGAACGGCAGCGGCATCAAGGTCGTCATGGTGGCCAGCGCACTCGCGGGCGAAGGCAAGACGCTGACCGCCGTCAACCTCGGATTGACCCTGAGCGAATCATACGAACGGCGCGTGCTGCTCATCGATGCGGACCTCCGCCGCCCGACGCTGCACGAGGTGTTTCACGTGCCAAACGGCGTCGGGCTCAACGAAGGGCCAAAGGCCGAAACCGACCGAAAACTGACTGTTCTCGAATTGTCGCCCCGCCTTTCGCTGCTGCCCGCGGGCAGACCGGATCCCGATCCGATGAGCGTGCTGACGTCGAGTCGCATGCGCCGCGTCATCGATGAAGCCGCCGCCCGGTACGACTGGGTGGTCATCGACACGCCGCCGGTCGGCCTCATGCCGGACGCGCATCTGCTGGCCGCCATGGTGAATGCCGTCGTTCTCGTGGTTCAAGCCGGCCGGACGCCGTTCGCGCTGGTTCAACGTGCCGTCGAAAGTCTCGATCGGGATCGCGTGATCGGCGTCGTTCTGAATTTGGTGGACGACAAGGCCCTTTCACCTGGCGGCAAGTACGAGCAGTACTACGCGTCCTCTTACAACGCGGCAGACAAAGGGGCCGCTCGGTCCTGAGCCGATCGACGGCTAACCAATGATTCGGATCCTGAGACGAAGCCTGACGCGGCGATCACTCGTGCTCGTGTTGGGTGACGCCGCACTCATCGTCGGCGCCGTCGTCGGCGCCGCCTGGGTTCGCCTCGGCAGCGAAGACACCAAGTGGCTGTTCGTGGCGCAGCAAGGCTACTTCAAGACAGCGGTCGTGGCCGTCACGTGCCTGCTGTGCCTCTACTTCGCCGATCTGTACAACGTACGTCGCGCCGCCGAGCCTGGCGAGATGTTCGTCCGGCTCATGCAAGGGCTGGGCGCCACATCCATCGCGCTGGCGCTCATATATTTCTGGTTTCCCGCGCTGTTGATCGGCCGCGGCGTGTTCCTCGTGACGAGCGTCGTGGTCCTCGGCGGCCTCACATCGTGGCGTGCGGCGTTCGGCTGGCTCGGCCGTCGCCTGAAGCCGCGCGAGCGGCTGCTGCTCGTCGGCACTGGTCAGGCCGCTGTCGTTATCGCCCGCGAGATCTACGGCCGCCGCGAGGAGCTGGGCGTCGATATCGTGGGGTTCATCGATCCCGATCCGGGCCGCGTCGGCGCACCGATTCTGAATCCCGGGGTGGTCGGCGCGATCGACGACATTCCGTCGATTGTACGCCTCCGCGCTGTCGATCGCGTCGTGGTGAGCCTTGCCGACGCGCGCGGGAAGCTGCCGATGGACAAGCTGCTCGAGATGAAGCTCGAAGGGGTGAGCTTCGATCACCTGGCAACGCTGTACGAAGAGTACACGGGAAAAATCGCGGTCGAGAACCTGCGACCGAGCTGGCTGATTTTCTCGGAGGGCTTCAGGAAGAGCCGGCTGCAGGAAACGGCGAAACGCTGCCTGGACGTCGTCATCGCGGGGTTGGCGTTCCTGCTGATGCTCCCTGTGATGCTCCTGATCGCGCTCGCCATCAAGCTGACCTCCCGCGGCGACGTGGTGTACCACCAGCGGCGCGTCGGACAGCACGGCCGCGTGTTCACCGTCTACAAGTTCCGGTCGATGTGTCAGGACGCCGAGGTCGAAACCGGTCCCGTGTGGGCCGCCCGCAACGATCATCGCGTGACGCCTGTCGGCAGGTTCCTCCGGCGGACACGCCTCGACGAGCTCCCGCAGCTCTGGAACGTTCTGGCCGCCGACATGAGCCTGGTCGGGCCGAGGCCGGAACGTCCGGAGTTCGTCCAGCAGCTCACGGCGAGCATCCCGTTTTACGGGCAGCGGCACGTGGTCCGTCCCGGGCTGACCGGTTGGGCCCAGGTGCGGTACACCTACGGTGCCAGCGTCGAGGACGCGCTCGAGAAGCTCCAGTACGATCTTTTCTACATCAAGCACCTGACCATTGCGTTCGACGTCTTCATCGTCTTCGCCACGATCAAGACCGTCGTGCTGAGCAGGGGGGCCTGATGCCGGCATCAGGCCGCATCGTGAACGCGATGACAGTCGACGTGGAAGACTACTTTCACGTGAGCGCGTTCGACCGCATCGTGTCGCGCGACGAGTGGCCGCATTTCGAAAGCCGCGTCTGTGGGAACACGGATCGTCTGCTGGCGATGTTCGACGAGGCGCGGATCTCGGCGACGTTCTTCATTCTTGGCTGGGTCGCCGATCGATTTCCGGCGCTCGTCGCGCGCATCGCCGCGTGCGGTCACGAAATCGCCTCGCACGGGTTCGGTCATCGGCTCGCGTACGAGCAGACGCCCCACGCGTTCCGCGAGGACGTGCGGCGCGCGAAAGGCGTGCTCGAGGCGCTGACCGGACGGCCGGTTGTCGGATATCGCGCGCCGAGCTATTCGGTAACGGAGCGGTCGCTGTGGGCGCTCGACGTATTGATCGAAGAAGGGCACGGCTACGACTCCAGCATCCTTCCGATCCACCACGATCGGTACGGGATTCCGAAGGCGCCGCGTCACACGCACACCATCGTCAGAGAGGCGGGCGCGATCGTCGAGATTCCGGGGTCGACCGTTGCGTGCGGGCCCATCAACCTGCCGGTTGCGGGCGGCGGCTACTTTCGCATCCTTCCGTACACCTGGACGAAGTGGGGGATTTCGCACGTCAACCTGCATGAAGGCATGCCGGCGGTGTTCTACGTGCATCCGTGGGAGATTCGATCCACAGCAACCGCGTCTTCGACCGGGGTGGCTGAGCCGGTTCCGCCACTACCGCAATCTCGAGGCGACAGAAACGCGGCTTCGCCGGCTGATGCAGGATTTTGCGTTCGACACGATTCAGACCATGCTCGCGACCCTTCCCGAGGCCGGCGCCCTGACGGCGGTCGCTCTTCCCGTGCCGTACTCGGGCTGATCGAGAGGCCGGCCATATGTCCGTCAGCACTGTCGACGTGACCGGTTGCGTCGAGCAAGCACCGGATGTCCCGGTGGTGGTCTCGCGCGCTGACGATGAAGGCGAATGGGACGCCTTCGTGAATGCTCGTGCGGGCGCGACCGGCTATCACCTCTGGCGGTGGCGCCGGGTATTCGAGCGCGTGTTCGGACACCGGACGGAATACCTGATTGCGCGGCGTGATCGCGAGGTCTGCGGAATTCTCCCCCTGGTACTGTTCCGGAGCGCCGTGTTCGGTCGATTTGCCGTGTCGTTGCCGTTTGTCAACTACGGGGGGGTTGTCGCGGACGATGCGGCGTCGGCTCGGGGGCTCCTGGCTCGCGCGGTGGAGATCGCGCGCCGGCACAACGCCGCGCACGTCGAGTTGCGCCACGGATCGAAGCAGTTCGACGATCTGCCGTCGAAGCAGCACAAAGTTGCGATGACCTTGAGGCTGCCGTCATCCGTTGAGGAGGCCTGGGCAGGGCTCGATCGCAAGGTACGCAATCAGGTGCGCAAGGCGGAAAAGAGCGGCCTCGTGGTCGAGTCCGGCGGGCCCGAGCTGATTCCGTTTTTCTATCGCGTGTTTGCCCACAACATGCGCGATCTCGGAACGCCGGTCTATTCGCGGCGGCTGTTCGAGGAAGTGTTCGCGCAGTTCCCGGACCGGGCGCGGATTTTTCTCGTGCGACAGCAAGCGACCACGGTTGGTGGCGGCGTGGCCTATCGCCATCGTGACGTCGTGGAAGTGCCGTGGGCGTCCTCGCTGCCTGCGTTTCGATCGATGTGCCCGAACAATCTGCTGTACTGGCGGATCATTGAATGGGCGATCGGGCAGGGCATCGGCGTGCTGGACTTCGGACGTTCGACGCCGCACGAGGGGACCTACCACTTCAAGCAGCAATGGGGCGCCATGCCGCAGCCGCTGTGGTGGGAGTACGCAATGCTCGAGGGCCAGACGCTGCCCGACCACAGCCCGAAGAATCCGAGATTTGCCGGTGCCATTGCGGTATGGAAACGGATGCCGCTTGCGATCGCAAACGGCATCGGTCCGTTCATAGTTCGGTCGATACCGTGACGTGCCTGCGATCGCTGTCTAGCGGCTCGTTGCCTGAAGGATTGCCGATGGAGTTGCTTCTGGAATGAACCCGCACTGAGTTCCCACTTCTACATCTCCGATGCCGAATCTGTCACACGCCTAGAATTCGGCACTTTCATTCGGCCTCTCAAGAAACACGCAACTCTCGCGAGCACAATCATTTGCGAGACGCGTACCGGACCCGTGCGATTAGGCACGGCTCTTGCGGGCTCTTCGCGGGTTCCATCGTTACCTCGTTGCCCAGGAGCCGTTGATGCATTCCTTGTGTCGTGGACTCGTGATCCGAGTCGCTCGCGTAGCGTTGTTCTTTTTGCCGATTGCGTCGATTCCAACGCTCGCTATCGCTCAGCCGGGCCACGGAGCCCATGTCCCCGCGGCCGGTGGTCTGCCGCACGGGATCCCCGACTTCTGCGGCAATTCCTCGATCGCGTCCGCAGCGAACGGCGCCTGGTCGAATCCGAGTACCTGGAGCCCGGCTCGGGTGCCGGTTTCCGGAGACAGGGTTTCAATCTCGCACACCGTCACATACGACGTCCAGAGCAGCGCGCCACTCGCTTGCGTCGAGGTCCTCGGCCAACTGGCGTTCCGGGCGGATGTGAGCACACTGCTCACAGTCGGGACACTGATGGTTTATCCGAATGCGGCACTAAAAATTGGCACGCCGAGCGGTCCGATCGCGCCAGCGGTGACAGCGCAGATCGTGATTGCGGATCGTCCGCTCGACACGACTTTCGATCCCGAGCAGTTCGGTACGGGAATCATCGGCTTAGGTACTATCACCATCTCGGGTTCGTCTCGCACACCGTTCACACGGCTTGCCAGCGAGGCAGGAGTCAATTCCTCGACGCTGGCGGCCGCGCAGCCGCTGACTGGCTGGCGGAGCGGTGACAAGGTGTTCCTTCCAGACACACGGCATCTCACTGATGCGCAGCGGACGAACTATGCGCCCCAGTGGGAAGAACGGATCGCCTCGTCCGTTGGATCGACATCCCTGACCGTTGCAGCGCCGCTTCAGTTCCTGCATGAGGGTGCCCGGGACGGAAGCGGAGCCTTGACGTTTCTGCCTCACGTGGGCAATCTCAGTCGGAATGTGATCATTCGGTCGGCAAATCCGGCCGGCACGCGCGGCCACATGTTGTTCGCGGTGAGGGCGAACGTCGACATCCGTTACGCTCTCATCAAAGACATGGGACGGACAACCACGGCACCTCTCGACAGCACAACATTCGATGCCGCGGGCGTGGTCACGCACGTTGGAACGAACCAGATCGGCCGCTATCCGCTGCACTTGCACCACGTCATGGGTCCAACTTCGCCGCCGCCGTCTGGCTACCAGTTTCAGCTCATCGGAAATGCAGTCGATGGCGGCCGGAAGTGGGGAATTGCCATTCACAACAGTCACTATGGGTTGGTGCAGAGCAACGTCGTTTACGACGTTGCAGGTGCCGGCATCGTCACCGAAGATGGCAGCGAGACGAATAACGTGATCGAGAAGAATTTCGTCGCCAGGATCGGTGGTGTGTGGGGGCGGGCGGACTCGAGGGGCACTGCGGATCTCGCCTGGGAAGGCGCTGGCATCTGGCTGCGCGGGATGAATAATTACGTTCGGGACAATGTCGCGGCGAACGCTCCGCTCGACTTCGGCTTCAAGTACTTCCCCTATTACATAGGCAGCGTCCGCATTCCGAATTTTCCTGGCGCCGATACGACTATGGCGGGCCAGTTCACGCTCCAGAATGGGAATGCGATTCCGATCAAGGAATTTGTGGGAAACGAGGCATATGGCGCCACACCAGGAGGGTTTTCCTATTGGTGGCTCGGCACCCAGGACAACTCACCGGTAGCCAACGCGACCTGGAGCGTCGTCAAGGACCTGAAGGTCTGGCACGCCTGGGACAAGGCGGTCTACGACTACCCGGCGAATATGCTGACTCTTGACGGGCTGATCGTACGAGGCAAGAGCGCCAACGCGAATGAGTTCTCTGTGGGGTTTTACGCCGGCGACTACATGGCGAAGCACCTGCTCATCGTGAACGCCGACATTCAGGGCATGACTTACGGCATCATCCCGTCAACCAACAGCGGTGGCGGCGTACAAGTGATTCGCAATTCGTACCTGCGCAACGTCGTCAACATATCGCTCCAAACGCCGTACACATCGGGTGCCGAGGCGAGGGCAATTCCTCCACGAAAGGTCGTGATCCGGAATGTACGATTCGACACAGTGCCGTCGCCCTGGCCGACCGTTGCTGCACGCGACCTCGAGTTCAAGTACGCTGCAATCCCAGTGCGGAACCTCGTGCAGCGCGATAACGTGTACGTGTACGAGGCCGACGGAGTGGCAAGCGATAACTATCGGGCATTTTACGCAGAACAACGCCCCAACTTCGTGATGCCGCAGACCGTCGTTTCACAATGGAACACCCACTGGGTCGAGGGCGCGCCAGTGGCCGGCCTGACGAATCAGCAGACGTGGAATACGTACGGGCTTGCAATCGCAGGTTCCGTCGCACCCTGCGCCAACGCCCTGCCCGGGAACGACGGATTCGCGTGCAGCATCCCGTGGGCGGATCCAATTACCGATGGCCTGCCCTCAGGAACATCCGGTCCAAGGCCGGCCACGAACGTAACCGTCCGCAAGTGACCCGCTGGGAACCCACGGTTACTTCCGGCGCGCGATCACGATTACACTCCGCTTCGTGAGTTCCTCGCCTGTGTAGTCCCGGAGTTCCGCGCGAAGCGCGTCCGTGAGCAGCTCGTGCCCTTCAGTGAACTCGGTCTGCCATTCGACAACCTCGAGCCCTTCGGTCGAGGCAAATAGGATGTGATAATCGCGCTCGCGCAGCCGATTCAGAAAGACCGGGGCCTTCCATTCGGGATCTCGAAGATGCTGCCATGGAGTCACGTTCCCGAGTGTGGTCTCGCCAGGCACAATCCACGGCAGATCGTGTCCGCCCGACAGCGAAGGAAAGAGGTGAATCTCGATAAAGGCGAGGCCCCCAGGCTTCAACAGACGCGCGATCTGCCGGTTCGCCGCGGCAACGTCGGGCACATGTTCCCATGTCGCGTTCGAGTGAATCAGATCGAACGTGCCGTCGGCAAGCGCGGGGTCACGAATGTCCATGGCCCGCAAGTCGAGCCCGCGCTCGGTCAGGCGAATCCCTGAACGGCTGGCGAGCGTCGAGTAGTAGCGGCGATCGTAGACGAGCTCTCCGATCGCCTTCCGCAATGTCTTCGCCAGGCCCACTTCGCGAGCGTAACGGACGTATCGCGATGGCTTGACTCCCAGGCCCCAGCGATATCCGACGTACATGTCGAGTCCGGTCACACGGGCTCCCGATGAGTGGAGAAGCAGCGACATCGGCGCATTGCTGCCGCATCCGACATCGAGCACGCGCGCCGTAAACGGATCCTTGCCCAGACGGGTGACCGTCCGGGTGAACGCTCGAAAGGTGTCGACGTCATGGGCTGCCCATGCCTCGAGCATCCGGAGTCGATCGCGATGACCGCTCACGACCTCACGCCTCGGCTCCCGAAGGGTCACAACTCGTGCTCATCAGACCGGCAGGATGTCTCTAGATCAAGAGAAGGAGTAATGTCAAACCGAGCAGACCGCATCCAACCAGGGTCAACCGCCTCGCGCGGGTGAGGGCAACGGCCTTTTGCGGCACGAAGCGCTCAGGCGGCGGGAATGACTGCGGCACGGCCCGCGGTGTGTCAATCGTAAAGGGTCCGGCCAGCCGGCCGTGCGCATAGCCATTGGTAAGCAGGATCACGACCGGCCGAGCGCACCGACGCGACGAAAACGTCTGTAGAGTCGAGAGTGAGTACTCGTAGAAGAATCGACTTCGCTCTTGAAATCGTTCTCGTTCGGCGCCGGCGCAATGACGCGCGGCAAATCGGAATACTTCACTCTTTCTCATGTCCTGCGCCACCCACGTCTCTGTCGGGAACTCCAGCCGCTCAGGATGCTGCAGATATGGGGATTCATGCTCCGCCATCCAGCGGGCGTATCGAAGGAGGCTCGCTTGCGCGTAGGCGAACATCTGATCGTAGGCGCCAAGCAAGGCCTTGTAGTCGAGATACTTGCCCAATACCTGCAGGAAGACCGTGTACGACCAGCGGCGCTCTGCATCGAGCAACTCCCGCGCTGCAGCGTCATCGTCCGGGTGAATACAGCGGCGTAGCAACTCTTCGGCTTTGATCAGCCACCGATCTTCGGAGGTCAGGCGATGCGCATCGAGCAAGGCATTGATCGAGTTGCCTGCACCGCGTCCAGGTCCATGAAACGAAGCACTCGCGGTCATGCTGGCGAGGCCGGTGGCCGATTTCGTGAGCCACCTGAACGGAGTGAGGCGCCCGTCGTCCATCTTGATGACCCACCCGGCGAGGCCCAGTACCGCCTCTCTGGAAGCGACCCGGCCGGTCATGAGGTAATGCATCAGCAGACCAGTCGTGTAGTTCTGCTCGCCAGACGGACCGCCGCCAGCCCGCGACGATCTGCGCGAGTAACAACGGTGCGTTGACGTTTCCGCGTCGACATAGTGGTTCGTGTGCCAGAACATCCCGCCGTTGTAGCCCGGCTTGTCGTCGCGAGTGTGATAGATGTCGATGTCCACAACATGTCTGGCCAGCTCATCACCCAACGTCCACCAGCGGCTGTCGCCGGTTCGCATGTACTGACATAGTAAGCCGGCAACTGCGTCGTACTGATTGTTGTAGTGCGAGACGAACGGTTGTTCGCCGGTATGCCGAACCGCCTCGTGATCGGCGTAGACGTCGCCGAAGTTGCGCCATCCATACTCGTCGACGACTTCCCGTTTTTCCTCGAATGACGATGGACCCTCGACCGCTGTTGAAACGAGACTGTAGTAGCGCTGGTCAGGATCTGCCGTAGCGGGAGCAATATACGGAAAAGCTTCAGTCGCGGAGAAATGCTCGGGCGAAACGCGGACAAGGAGCGGATCGCGGCACCAGTCGAGCGGCATGTCCGTGACCGGATCCGGTCCGAACCCCAAGCAAAGCGCATGTGTTTTCTGCTCTCCGCCCTGCAGCTCGTGCAGATCGGGAAAGCTGGCGGGCCACAGGCCGACGGTCATGTGCGATCGGGAAATGCTGATGCTCTTGGGAAACTCCTGCCAGAAGCCAGGCACGGTGGCGCTCAACATGCGACCGTCGATGGTGGCGACGACGACAGGCGTGGCGCGGCTGCCGGTTTCGGTTCGGTCTCGATCCTTGATCCGGTAGCCCGCGAAGGTCAATGGAACGACACCCTCCCGGTTTCGATGGGTGGGACTGTTCCAACGGCGTCCGCCGCTGGATTCCTGGTAGATCTCGAACGGCGCCGCATAGGTCCGCGGACGCGCGCCCGGCGACGGCGAACATTGAATGTCGCTCACGCTGCCTTCGAACGCCGTGACAATCGCGACCTCGCGCAGCCGCACCGACCCTTTGTCGCCGAGATCCCAGAAACCACCGCGATGAACCGCCCGGCGTGAGTTGCGGACCGCCAGTTCCATTCGAATCGCATTCAGCGCGTGAAAGAACTGAATCCCGATGACGTAGGACAGGCCGCTGACGCCGACGAACCGGCCTCGTACCTCAACCGTGGCCTGGAAGCTGCCCTGCCGTTCGATAGTTACACGTTCGACGATATCCGCCAGCGCCGTATGCCGTTCCGTGACGAGCCGAAGTCGCACGGAAGTCCACGGAAGCGCTCCCCGCGCGTCACTCACGCGCAGTTCAAACCCTTTCTGACCTGAGAGTTCGAACACGGCGCCGCCGGTGTCGACCCGCGCCGAGTGACCATGCACGTTTTCAATCACCAGCGATTCATGCGTGTCCGCATCGGTGCCGGAAACGCTCAACTCGTACGACGACTGCGTGCGGCCCGGGTCCCAATTCGCCCGAACATGGCACAGCGCCCAGCGCACGGATCCATCTCCCCAGCGTTCGAGGACCGCGACGTCCAGTGGCACCGGCTCGCCGTCGGCCGTCCTGACTCGAAGCGCAGATGGATGCGGCGCCGAACCCGGCGCAAGCGGTATCCCGAAGGTCACCGGCTCGCCGCAACGTCGGAAGGAAGGAGTGGTTCGGGGCTGCAGCCGGAACAAAGCCGGCGGTTTCTCGCCTGCGTGATTCATCCGCGCCAAAGGTAAGGTGCGCGCTAGCTTAGCAGCTCGAGCCGATCTCTGGCCGGGCGCGGATTGTCTGTCGGCGCGATCGCCGATTCCAGCAGTGCCGCCATCGGTGCGAGTTGCGCCTCCCAGCTCAAATCGTCGAGCCGCGCCTTGCCGGCGCGCCCGGCGCGCTCGGCCGGCGTGAGACGCAACACTTCGACAATCGCATCGGCGAAGGCCTCCGCCGTGGAGGCGGCTACGCAGGCGGGACGCACTACCTCGGGAAGCCCCTGCATGACGCGCGGCGTCACGACGCACGGCAGCCCGGCGGCAACGGCTTCGAGAACCTTGTTCTGGATCCCCGATGCCATGAAGAGCGGCGCCACCGCAGCAGCGGCTCGCCGGAGATGGGGCCGAACGTCCGGGACGGTTCCGGTAACAGCGATCGAGGGGTCAGATGCAAGTTCCCGAACTCGACGCGTGGGATTCATGCCGACAAGCGTCAAGGTCGCATCCGTCCGCCGTTGCCGGACTCGCGGCCAGACCTCTTTCGCAAGCCAGAGTGCGCCGAACTCGTTCGGCTCGTAGTTGAAGACTCCGGAGAAGACCACGTTGGCGCTCGCAGACGGACCGTCGGGCGTAAACGCCGCGGCATCGACACCGTTGGAAACGATGTGAACGTTGGCTCCGGGATTGATCGACAGGATCGCCACCCGCTCGCGATCGTTGACGACCGTCGTAGCCACGGACCGTGTCGTGGCCGCTACCTCGAATCGGCGAAGGCGATTCGCTTCCCTCCGATAGATCAACCGCATCGGCCATCGGGCCCGTTCGCTGAGAGTCGCCCACTTGGCAGAATCGAGGTCGACCAGGTCGAGAACAAACGGGATCCTCGCCAACGGCGGGTGCAGCGCATACCGAGCCATCCCTGAACAGTAGGCAAGGACGACGTCCGGCGGTGTAGGGGTCATCAGACGTTCGAGCCCGCGATCAACTTCTGGACTATCGAGCAGTATGTGCGTGAGCGCCGTCGGTCCCGGCAGCGCCAGCGCGGCGCGAATGAGGTTTTTCGTCCGCGGGACCATGGCGGTTTCAACGCGCTCGGCAAATCTGCTCAGATTGACGGCGTCCCGACGTTCCTCTGCATTGTGAACGAGCGCCAGCACATCGACATGCGCGCTCCGAGCCAAGATTCGGATCAAGTGATAGGCGCGGATTCGGTCGCCACGATTCGGCGGGTATGGGAGCCTGTGCGTAAGGAGGAGAACTCTCATGTCGCCACCGATGCGGGTCGCCGACTCCGTATGACGCGAGCGGGTACTCCTGCGGCCAACACATGATCCGGCAACGGTTTGGTGACGACCGCCCCGGCTCCGATGACGCAATGCTTCCCGACGTCCGCCAGAATGACCGCCGTGCTGCCGACCCAGGTCCCCTCGCCGATTCGCACCATGGTGCGGACGCCGGGCTGCTCGCGTATCGGAGTGTCCAGATCGTCAATCCCGTGGGTCGCGCCGCCACTCGGGACGTGCACGCCGGCCGCGAGCAGGACGTCCCGTTCAAGATGCACCCAGCCAAGGTGGCATCCCGGGCCGACGTAGACGTGCGCGTCCAGACGCGATCCCGCGTGACTGAATACTGTTCCGAACTGAACTGTGGCGGACCGATCGCAGTGGTCGAGCGCGCGGGCAAGGAAAGCGCGTCGCAGGTAATCGCCGATCAGGCCAGGAAACAGCGCGAGAGCCTGCGTCGATCCTTCGAGGGCGCGGTTGGTTCCCAGCACCGGCCTTCGCAAGATGAACGACAAGAGAGCCGGCGCGACGGCAATCGTCGCCAACGCGTATGCGACGGCCTTCGCCACCTCACGCATGCGCCAGATCCCGATCGCGCTTCTTCACCCCGCGCTGCACGCCGACGAGCTCGTCGTAAATGGCTTCGAGCCGGCGCGTTCGTGCCTCGAACGACAGTTCCTGCTCAACGCGTGTTCTGGCGGCGACCGCGCGGCGGCGGGCAGCGGCCGGATCGGCCAAGACGCCTTGTATGGCTCCTCGCAGACCCGGCACGTCATGTTTCGGAACGATCACCGCATGGACGTCCGGGGTGGCGAGCTCTCGCGTGCCTCCGACGTCGGTGGCGACCACCGGGGTCTCCAGCGCCATGGCTTCGAGGACCGCGTTGGGCGTGCCCTCGTACTCGGACGATTGCACGAACAGATCGAACGCGTGGTGCAGGTCGGCGATGTCTTCCTGGTGGCCGAGGAAGGCGACCCGGGTGCTGATGTCGAACCGGGACGCCAGCTCCGCCAGGTCACGCCGCAGGCTACCGTCGCCGGCGATGGCGAGCCGCAGGTCGGGGTGCTCGGGCATGAGAGACGCAGCGGCCTCGATCAGCAAATCGAATCGCTTTTGTCGTTCCAACCGCCCCACCGCCCCGATCACAAGATGGTTTCCCTTGTAGCCCAGGTTCCGCCGGATGCGTTCGCGATGGTGTGGGTTCCGCCGGAAGGCCACCGGGTCAATCCCATTGAGTAGTGTCACGATCTTTTCGGTGCGAACCCCGTGGCGCACGAGCTCATCCTTGATGTCGGTCGAAACGGCTATAACTCGAGGGAATCGGGCCAGTAGCTTTTTTCCAAAGGGGTAATACAGATAGGTCTCGCGGGCGGTGTGTCCGGTCCAGCCATGCGCCGTCGCCACGGAGATGACATTCGTCCGCCAGCTGAGAAGCAGGGCGAGCAGATCCGTCTTGTAGTCGTGCGAATGCACGATCTCGATCCGGCGATCGCGGACCAGCGTGGTCAGCCTGCGCCAGATGCGTGGATCGAATGAATGTCGCTCGCGCGCCTCGACGTAGTCGATTCTCAGATGTCGTGCCCGCTTGTCTATGCCAAACACCGTATCGCGAGTGTCACGGATGTAGCAGACGGTCACGTCGAAACGATCCCGATCGCGGTGTTCCGCACCGAGCAGGATCGTTTTCTCCGGCCCGCCACCGGTGCCACGCACGCTCCGCAGCTCGAGAACCGAAATGCGGGATCCCACTACGCTCCGCTCCGGCGGTGGCTGTGGTCAAACCGGGCCGTCAGCGCCAGCGCGCGCCCGGATTCATATGCCGCTGCGACGGCAACAGCTCGGAGCCAGTCTCGTGATGAAGCGCCACCGGTCACCATCGCTGACGCCCTGAGGGCGACTACCAACAGCACACAGAGACCGGCCAACGTCGCGAGGGCGACGCCCGGCCTGGAGACGGACAAGACGCCTCCCACCATGGTCGCGAAGGCCAACAGGTTGAAGACCGGAATCGCCGCGCTGACGAGCGTGCGCCAGTATCGCGGGGGCCGGAGGCTGACGCGCACGTTGTCTCGTCCCCGCCACAACTCACCGAAAAAGACGTGACGCAGCGTTCGGGGGTCGCCGTGATGCACGTTGTGCAAACGACTGTCGGCGAGGAGCGTGTAGCCGTTCGACCGCAGCTTGCGGCACAGGTCCACATCCTCGCACGTGTTGAGCAAGGTATCGAATCCGCCGACGGCCTCGAACGCCGATTGGCGGACCGCCATGTTGCCACTGCCCAGCCACTCGACCACTTGCTGGCCGTCTGGGTGACGCCGAAGTTCGTCGTACCAGCGTTGAACCCAAGTCGGCGGAGAGGGCGGCCGGCACGGCGCGCCCACCGCCGCGACGGATTCATCCGAGAGCGCGCTGACCGCCGACGGTACCCAGTCGGGCGCGATTTCGTGATCGGCATCGACAAAGGCCAGAACCTGTCCGCGTGCGATGGCGACCGCTCGATTCCTCAGTTCGCTCAGGCCCACGCCCGGGACGACGAGCACGGTCGCACCTTCGGTGCGCGCCACGGCCACCGAGTCGTCGGTGGAACCATTGTCGGCGACGATGAGCTCCAGCGACGCGGCCGGGTATCGATTGGCATTGATGCTTCTCAAACACGCACGCAAACGCTGCGCGTCGTTACGAACCGGGATGATGAAAGAGACGTGCGGCTCCATCAGTCGCGCGACCGTTGCCTGAGAGACGGAAGAACACGCGATTCAAATGCACCCGCGTCGGGACCGCGGCCCTGCACACGAGGCGCACGGTCGAAATCGTCCATCACGTCTGTAATCATGACTCCGACGTCGACGGCGGAGGCGCCGCCGGCCGACAGGCGAAGATTTCCACCCGGGGCCTCAACGAACCAGCTGGACTTCGCGGCGGTGACATTGCCGGCACCTTCAAAATGGCCGCCATTCCGCTGGAGGATGGGATGATTCGTCAGGTTGTTCCTGACCAGCGCCGACCCAGCCGGGAACCGAATGCCGATCGACCATGGAGACTCGACACTCTCAACCAGCACCGTGTTGTGCTCGATGCGAGCCTCACGGGCGGCATTCGCTTCGATCGCTTCATCGGCCCAGCGATTGAGGTTCAGGATCACGTTGTTTCGCACGATGCCGCGAAGATGGTCGTACTCCTGATGTCCGTTCCGTGACATCGGATTCGGACCTGGCGTGAGCCCCAAGGCGATCCCGCGGAACGAATCGATGATGACGTTACGCTCGACAATCGTGTCCTCTGAGGCCATCCAGGCGAGAATCGCGGGCCCCGACTGCCATCGCCGAGACTCCGGTCCGCGAATTCGCTGGAACCGATTGTCTCGAATCACCCAACCTCGTGTCGCCAGCAAGTCGACACCATTCGTGTAGTCGCTTGGGGCGGTAGTGGTGTAACTGAAATCCGAACAGGCGACGAGCCCATCGTCGGCGTAGCGACGACCTTCGGACACGCTGACCTTGAGCAATTGCTGGCCGGTGTCGAGAAGCCTCGCGTTATAGAGGGTAAACCCGGATGCCCCTCTCTCACCGCGGACCTGGATCGCGTGGTATTTCACATCCCGAACGGTCAGGTCGGCGACAGTCACGCCGGGCGCGCTGACTGAGATGGCGACACCGACCGTGTCCGCAGCCATGCCGTGTCCGCGCAGAGACACCTTCGTCGGATCGCCACGTCGCCCTCTGATGGTGACGTTGGGAGCCGCAATGTCGAGCGAGGTGCGGAGCGGATAGTCCCCGTCCGCAAGCAGAATGTTGTCTCCGGGCCATGCCCCACGTGTTGCCGCTTCCAGCGCGTCGATGTGGTTGACCTCGATGCGCCGGCCCTGCTGTGGCATCCAACCGTCGGCGCACGTCGCCGGCGCCCCGGACGATTGTGAGAGCAGCACCGACACAAGGCCCAACGGAGCGACGCGGGAGACGAGTCGAATCATGCGGCGGCCTCGACGCTGTTTTCCCGCTGCCACAGCTCCAGAATGAGCAGAACTTGCAGCAGATGACTCCGGTCGGCCACTCCTTCGCGGCTTTCGCGAATCAGTCTCCCCAGGGTGGTCTTGCTCACGAACGCCTGCACTCGAGCCGCCGGCGCCAGCAATTCGGTCTCGACGGTTCGAAGCAGCATGGTCTGCATCCAGCCATCGAAGTTGTGGTAGTGACGATATCCCCGCGCATTCAACCGCTTCAGCACCGCATTGACCTTGTCGCATGCGAACTCTTCCAACCGACCGGCGTTGACCCTGGCCCCGGTATTCGAGTTCCGGACGTTCAACAACCTGGGATTTCCGGCCGCGGTGATCGTCCGATGGATCTCAGTGGTGTCGCGCCACGTCGATGGCGCCGCCAGCAGTACCTCGAGGAACTGGCGATCGAGAAACGGAAGTCGCACGTCGAGGCGGGTCCGGAACAGTTCGAGGGACGGAACGGTGAATCGGCGATGCAGCTCTCGAAGGTAGAGATAGCTGCAACTTTCAGCAGGCGAGAGCCCCGTATCTTTCAGCACCGATCTGTATGTGTCGCCGGCACCGTTACCTGCGGCGGCCGCCGCCTTCGGAGTCAAGACATCCGCGAGGTGGAGGTTGGGCGTCACGTAGTTGGCGCGGGCGCTGAGATAGGGCACCAACTCGTCAACGGACTTCATGCCGTAGACCGTCGCGTCAGTGTGAAAGGGCCAGGCCAGGTGGGCTTTGGCCAGTTCGCCGCCGTGGCCCCGCAGCAAGACGGCGATGCCGGTCCGATCGAGGAAGTGGATCGCCAGCATTTCCGTCAGGCCATGGCTCAAATAGAACCCGTCGGTAAGCGATACCATCTGTGCCATGTTCGGGAGAAAATCGCGGAGATAGGTGGCATCGATACCGAAGAACACGTGATTGGTTCCGGCGATCTCGGCCATCTGGCGCGCGATGACCTGGTCGGCGCATCCCTCCACGCCCAGGGTGTAGGTGTTGAGCCTGGCGGCATCGCGGCGGACCATGCTGAGAATCGCGCGGCTGTCGAGCCCGCCGGAGAGGGAGAGCCCCAGCGGCCGGGTCGTGCTCGTGGCGCGGGCGACCGCCTGCGTGAATGCGACCCGCACCGCCTCGAGGTAGGCCCGCTTGTCGGCGACCTTGTTCTGAAAGAACGTCTCGAGCTTCATGTAGGGAACGAGCTCCACGCGCGCATGTTGCGCATCGTAGGTGAGCACGGTCCCTGGATCGAGGCTCCACACCCCTTCGACCAGTGTCTTGTTCCCCAGGACAGCGCCGACGGTCAGGTAATCCGCGACCGCGGGTAAATCGAGCCGCGCCGCGCCAGGAGTCGCCTTGATCAGGGCCGACAGGTCGGAACAGAAAATCATGCCGTCTCGATCGGCGCGCCAGTAGATCGGGTAATTGCCGACCGTGTCGGTGGCGACGAAAAGCCGTTTCCGCTTCGCATCGAGCAGTGCCACGCAGAACTCGCCCGAGAGCCGGCTCACAAATGCGGGACCGTGCTCCGCGTACAACGTTGCGAGCAATGCCGGCAGCGAGTCTGACGGTCCGGTGTCGCGCGCGTCGCCGCGCAGCGCGTCTTCGTTGTAGAGGACTCCGTGGAAGACGGCCGCCGGAGCATCAATCCCGGGGATCGATGCAGCACGGGGCGTGGCACTCTGGATCTTTTCGCAGGATGCCCGGTGAACGCGACCCGCCAGGATGGAGCCGTCGGCTGCGCCCACCATCTCGGACACCATACATCCGTGCCGAGTCATCCGGTCGCGCGCGATGCCGAAGCGCCTGGTTGCTTCTTCCGGCCCCTGCGTGCTGACCACGCCCAAGAGTCCGGTCACCTATTGGCCTCTCAATGTCGAGAGCGCGATTGGCACCCACGGCCAGGCGCCCAGCTGATGCTTCCGCTCAATCGCTATCGAGGACACGGCAGAGCCTTTCGAGTGACGACAGCACAAGACACCCAGCACCATTTCTCGATGCGGAGCTGGGTCGACCAACGATGACGCACGGCATCCCGGCAGCGATCGCTCCGGCACCATCGACGTCAGGTCGATCACCCACCATCAACACCTCATGCGGCGCAAGCTTCCAGAGCTCGCACGCACGCAGAAAACCTCGCGGATCTGGTTTCAGCGCGCCTATGTCCGGATCCGTCGAGCAGAGCACCGGCGAAAATCGCCCGGCGAGACCCAGGGCGCGCAACTTCGCCGCAGCCGGATAGTCGGACAGGATGCCGGCGTGCACGCCTTTCCCGGCCAGCACATGCAACAGCTTCCAGATCCCGGCAACGCGGGCCAGGCGCAAATACTTGAGCGGCCGGGTCAGCATCCACTCGTCGACGAGGTGCGTCACCTCCTCCAACGAGAGCCCCGCCGCTACGGCGGCGGCAGCCACTTGCGCGTCTGCAACCGATCCATCACTGCACGGATTCGAACGGAGCCGCTCGTGGGCTCGTCGGTACGCGCGCAACGCTCGCCAGCGCCCCTGCGCCTGGAATGGTCCGGCCAGGGACAGCGCCAGCAATTCCACCGCCATCAGCGATCGGATGGGAGTCTGCTTGTAGAGTGTCCCATCCAGATCGAACAATACAGCGTGGATTCGTCCCTCGGGTGCGAGAGGATTTCGAGCCCCGCGTGAACCTATCCGTGCGGCGACTACATCCTCGACGGATACGACCACCGCGTCAGCCTGCAGCGCGAAGCAATATGTGGATGCGTTCCGCGTCCACGAACACAATCTGGCGAACCCAGATGCTCACGAACGCCACGACGACAGCGCCGGCGCCAACGACCATTGGTCCTCGGCGATGCCACGGAATACGGCCTTGCGCGAACAGCATCGAGACGGCGTACACGCCGAATATCGGTATCAGGGGGACGTGGTACCGGGAGTGCCCAAAGGCGATTGCGTGAATCCCCATGATCAGGAGCACGGGAAGCAAGAGCACCGCATGGATGCGGCGATCCGGAGCAGCCAACCACATTCCGGCGGCGCCGAGAGTGACCACGCCCACGTACGCGATGATGATGACGAGGGGTCCAATAAACCCGAACCAATGCGGCGGGGCAAAAAGACCATATCCGATACCGGCGGCGTACTCGCGCTCCAGACCCCAGAAGTCGGCCAACTTGATCAGCGTGCGTCGAAGCGTAATCCACGGATTGGCACGCATGTACGCCACTGCCTTCCTCTGGGCCCAGCGATCTCTTTGCCCTTCGGTGAATGGCTGTCCGGAATGCTCGTTGGCCAGGTCGTAGGACCAATTCTTCTCGCCGGTGAGTGCCACTGCAGTCCACATGCGGTCGTCTGGCGTGTAGTCATAGTTGCCCATCCGCAGGTTCAGCCCACCCATCGTGTCCACAATCGTCAGGACGCCCTGTAACCGCGTGTTCCTGGCTGCCCAGGGGGTCATAACGACGACGTAGCTGAGAAGCAGGAGTGCCGGGGCTGTGATCCGCGCTCTGCCGGATCCTCGCAGCAGGATCGCCAGCAGAGGGCACAGCACGATCGGCATCGGCCAGACGATGCTTCGAGTCAATGCCGCCAGTCCCAGCGCCACGCCACACAACAGAGCGATCCAGGCGCGCGGCGTCCGTACCAGCATGATGGTCAACAACACGAACGCGACCAACAGCAGCGTGAACAGCGTTTCGGTCAGGATCATGAAGTTGAAGAACATCAACGACGGATAGAGCCAGAACAATGCCGCAGCGTAGCGGCCCACATCCCGATCGAACGCGAGCCGGCCGATCTCGAACACCAGAACGGTCGTCAACGCGGCCAGCAGAATCTGGACGAGGCGTACTGCCTGGAGGTTGCCCGACCCTGCGATCGTCCATATGGCTGCGACCATCCCGGGGAAAAGTGGCGGCCGAATCGACGTGGGGTGCGTAGCGTCCCAGGCGAAGCCATACCCTTGAAGGATGCTGCTTGCGAGCTGGGAATAGTGCTGCTCGTCGACGATTTCAGTTCCAAGCGTTCCGGTCTGCCAGAAGATGACGCCACGAACGAGCAGACCAAGAACGAGGGCGGTGCGAAGGACCCGCCGCCCATCCCATATCGCCCCGAGGGTCATCGCTGTGCCGCCGCTGAAATGGAGAAGCTCCGCTCCACGCGAGTGACGTTGCCCTGGCCATCTTTCACCGAAACGGTCAAGACGCCATCGCTCAGGTTGGTCAGAGGGGGATTGACGGCGAGCGTCCATACGTGGTCAGCCGTCTCGGCAAAGAGAGGCGCCAGTTCGGCTTTCGGCGCCTTGCCGTTGACAGCAAAGTTGGCTCGGACGGTCAGCGACTTGCGGTCAAGACCGGAGTAGTAGTCGAAGGCACCGAGACGAATGAGCGACAGCGGCTCGGCATTCTTGCCGCGTCTGGGCAGCGACACGGTCACTGTGGGCCGCAGATCGTCTTGAAACCACCCGCGCCCCTTGAACGCCTGGTCGGGAGAGCTGATCGGTGCGCCCAAGTCCACCCATCGGGCAAACGACAGTTTTTCCTCTTCGCTGAGAGTCGGCACGCTGGAACCGGGTGGCGGACACGCCGTCCCGCTGAAGTCCAGGTCGGCGTCGTTCGCGTCACTGCCTGCCGGCAGCGTCTTTGGATCGCCCGCGACGGACTCAGTTGGAAAATCCGCGTTCGTCCATCCGTCGAGTCGCCGGCCGAACAGCTTCCAAATCAGCAGGCTGCGCCGCGACTGGAACTTGCGCACGTACCGTGATGCATTCGTCTGGCGCCATGTACGGCCGACGATCACCGGCGGAATGCCGAACTGTGCCGACGCGTCGTCGGCCAGACGGCTGTAGGTGTTCTCATAGCCATTCAGCAGCGTGGTGTCGTCGAGCACCAACCGGGCTTCCTGACGACCCTTCGCCGAGTGACACGGCACGCAGGACCGCTGCAAGACAGGCTTGATGTCGCGGTAGTACTCCAGATCGAGGGGTCCAGTGCGATTGATGGTGACGGTCCTTCCGTCTGTCCCCTTGCTCAAGAGTGGTGTCGATCGAGTCAGGTCGGCGATCGTGTAACCTGGCCGGCCAGCTGCGGTGCGAGCAAAATCGGTACGGAGCTGCGCATGCGCGTGGCAACCTCCGCAGTCGGTGCGAGCCTCGCCAGGCCGGACCTGATGCCAGGTCTGGGACATGTTGAGCACCAAGCCGTCCTTGTCGAGCGTTTGAAACGTGAACGGAACATCGGCGGGAAGCTTGGTGAGAAAGCTGGTGTCTGGATTGCCGTCGACGTCGAGAACGGTTCGACCGGCTGCGTCGGTCTTGCGCAGTGCGATTTCACCCAGGATTCGCAGGCGCTCGTTCGCGTGATTGCGGAAGCCGTTGCCTTCGGCGGGACCATAACTCCGATGACTGGAGGGTTCCATGGCGAGAACCCGCACGGCGTAGATGTCATCACTGGAGTATTTGCCTGCGTCGGAACCCTGGGTGATCCAGTTGCTGCTGGCACCGTTCTGCGACGTGTTGAAGGCATCGAGCCCGTTGAAGCGCGCGCTCCCGATGCCCGGTTTCGAGTTGCGCTTGTAGAAGGTTGAATTCCCGACCAGGCCGAACGGCGTACCCGCCGGAAGAAGCGGAGAATGGCTGCCGTCGTTCGGCAGCCACGGCAGATCGGCCGGCTGATCGATACCGTAAATCCGGCGGTAGGGCACGACGGCCCGCGGCTGAATCTCGTTGTAGCGCGAGCTGTTCTTGATCATGACCAGGCGGCGATAATCGTCCACCGCCACGCCGTTTCGAATCAGGTATATTCCCGCGTCGAAGGTGGGAACGCGCGTCGGGCGGTCGAGACTGTTGGCGGGGCCGGGCGTCCACACAACCAGAACGTCGTTGTTCGGTGCGCCACTCGGATGCGTTACTTTGCCGGCCCAGGTGCCATCGGCGGCGCGCGAAGACGCTTCATCTTCGCCATGCGTGAACGCCGTCAGCGCGTACAACCCGTAGGGAGAGAACGGGTATCTCTTGTAGCGCGGCTTCAAATGACTCGGACGGCTGGGCTGGGAGAACCAAAGGCCGCTGCGCACACCCGGATTCGATTGTTCCCCCGGATTGGGATCGCCAAACGACGGCGTGCCCGGGGGAGGGTTCGGCGGAAACGCCAGCAGCGTCCCAAATCCGTTGTTGTTCAGATTGTAGGTACTCGACGACTGCGAGATGCCCGTTCGCGAGCTGCGCCTGAAAGTGGAAGGATTGTGCATCGGTGAAGGCGCTCATGAGAGGCGCCCAGTTGCGGCCGTCCGGCCAGATCGACCAGACGCCCCACAGACGTTTGTCGCGGAGCCCTTGCGATTCGTAGCTGGAGTACATCACCCGTCCGTCCGCGAGAACGGTGGGATGCAGGGCGCTTCCCAGATTGAGATGGCCGATTTGCTCGACGTTCTTGCCGTCCTGCGTCCATCACAAACAACTGAAGGTTGGGAAATGTGTAGTCCTTGCTGGGCAGGAAACCATTGCGACTCGAGGTGAACATCACCCGGCCTCCCGGAAGGGGGCACGGGCCGAGATTGAAAATCCCATAACCCAGGTAATACGAGCTGGAACCGCTGGGATTGATCGGATTGTTCGACCACTTCGCGGCACCCGTATTCGGGGTCCACTCCTGGAATGTGAGCTGAACGATCTTACGCGTCTTCAAGTGAATCTTGTAGATATCCGAGCCGCCCCGCGACACGCCCTGCCGGCGTTGAGGATTGAGCGCAGACTCTCGCAAATCGGCGAATCGCGCGTAGTACACCCACTCCGCATCGAACGAGACGACCGGATCGACAACCGCCCCCGGACCACCCGCCACCAGCACGTCTTCGCTCCCATCCGGACGAAGGAGCATGAGATCGGCCCCGCCTTCCATGCGAATGGGATCCATCACCTCCGGCAACGCAATCCGCGTGGCATCACCCGCGCGCCGCGCCCGCACGTACACGATGTCGTAGTCGACGACCGGCTGATCGGCCCTGGCGTCCAGAAAGGCTAGAGCCAGCAGGAGTAAGAGGGACGCCACACACCTCACAGCGCCGCCGGTCGACGACTGACGAACACCCCTCCCCCGTTGGTCGTCTTTCGGGAGCAATCTCGACGTCATTTGTCTGCCAAACACATGACTTTTGTCGGACCGGCCATCGTCGAGGCCGGAACCATCGGCTGCGTCTGAGCCGATTTCTGCGATATCAGGAAGTGCAACGCCATGGACAAGCCGATCACGTGCCACAGCATTTCGGTGTACTGAAAAATGACAAAGCTGCCGCCGACGAGGCACACGACCAGGGCGCACTCCAGGCCGACGGCGATCTGACCCAGTTCTTCGTCAATGCGACCCCGGCGGGCGAGATACTGCGCCCGCCAGCAGGGAATCAACGCCATGGCCAGAATCAGCGCGAACAGCGACAAGCCTGCGTAGCCGAGCTCGGCGAGGATTCCAAGCCACGAGTTGTGAACCGATCGTCCCTTGCCGTACGCGCCCTCCGTAAAGTCGTATCTGTCATATGCCGCCGTGAACGCATTGGGACCCACGCCAAGCACGGGTCGCTCTCCCGCCATCGCGATTGCCACTTGCCAGAAATGCAGACGACTCACCGTGGACGTATCCCGTTCTTCGCCTTGAGCCGTGATCGTCCCCATACGATCCCAGAAGGCCGAGGGCAGCACGGACAGGGTGATGACGGCGGCCAACGTGCCGCCTGCGACAGCTCGAAGCTTGCGAGGCGACCGAACGACGTACACCAAGGCCAGCGCGATGGCCGCCAGGAACCCGCCGCGGGAATAGGTCGACACCGCGCGGTACAGTACGCCGACGGCGAGGAACCGATGCAGCCAGCGTTCCGGTTGGCTCTTGGCGGTTCTGGCCAGCGCAATCAGATACGCCAGCAGCATCAACATTCCCACAGCCACACCGTTGTTGTCGCCGATGAACGCCACTTCGTTCGTGTTCACACCGGTCGGGTTCAGCAGCATCTGCGCCCACCCTTGCTTGGCTCCTTCGAACGACAACGAAAGCGCCATGACGAAGATGATCTGGCGCAATCGCCATGTGTCAGAGCCAAGTATTCCGATGAGATAGGTGACGACCAGGGTTCTGGAAAAGTCCCACAAATTCGGACCGGTCAAGGCGAAGTAATCGGAACTGAATGTGGAGATCGTTCCGAGAACCAGCATGCCGAGCAGAAGTGCGGATCGGAAGTCGACGCGAAACGAGACGTCGCGCGAGAACACGCACCTGATGACAAGATACAAGCCCAAAATGAAGGAAATGGGAAGGCTGCGCAGCAGATTCGTGTGCACCCAGTAGTCGGGACGGAAATACGCCCAGCACAGGTACAACAACAGCGCATAAAAAGGGCTGCGCAGGGCCGCCGCAACCCCGGCAATCAACAGAACACTCACGAAGATGGCTCTAAGCATGTCCCTCGACAGTGTAGGCGTTTTCGCTCGATGTGTTCACGCGGCGCCGAGCGAGCCCCTCGTAATCCGCGGCAGGTGATCGCTCAGGACTCAAACCCGCCGACGATAATCAAGAAGGCTGGCACTCGGCATGCATAGAGCAGGCCGTCTGGATGAATCTCTGCGCAACCGTGGCCGGCGATCGTGGTCTTGCCCGACGACCGACGACGCCGAAGGACGAAGCCAGCCACATGCTCTTGGTGACGGAGTGGTTCCCGCCGGCCGTTGGCGGGAGCGCGGAGCTTCTCGCAAACATCTATGCCAGAGTGTCGGCTTGCCCCATCGACGTCATTACGGCCAGCGCTCCAGCAGCGTCGGACACCCGCTCGTCGTCGTTTCGCATCGTTCATACGCGGTTCGGGTCTGAAACGAGCTGCCTCGCGCCGAGGTCCTTGCGGGCTCATATACGTCTCGCTTGCGAGATCCGACGATCGACACACGCCGATTCGATCGTTCACTGCGGACGTGCCTTGCCCGAGGGATTGGCCGCGTTGTTCTGCCGCTCGGCCGGTGGCCGACCGTACGTGTGTTGGACCCATGGCGAGGAGCTCGCGTATGCCGCGAGCTCTCGAGAGCTCTCGTGGCTGTTGACGCGCGTGCACCGCGGAGCGGGAGCGCTCGTTGCCAACAGCCACAATACAGCGAGACTGCTGCTCGCACTTGGAAACCCAGCGGACAAGGTTCACGTCGTGCATCCCGGAGTCGACGCGGATCGCTTTCGACCGGGAATCGGCGACGAGGCGATTCGATCCGCGTTGCTGCAGAACGGCGAGCTGATGCTGCTCACGGTGGGCCGACTCGAAGCTCGGAAAGGCCACGACCTGGTCGTCCGCGCCCTGGCCGGCCTCGGAGCAAACGGCCCACGCCTGCGTTACGTGATTGTCGGGGATGGGCCCGACGCCCCCAGGTTGAAGCAACTCGTCGTCGAGCATGACCTGGCCGATCGCGTCTGTTTCTTGGGGCAGGTTCCGCCGCAAGACCTGCCTCGCTACTACGCTGCTGCTGACGTTTTCGTGCACCCCAATCGACTGGACGGATCGGATTTCGAGGGCTTCGGCCTCGTGTTTCTGGAAGCTGCCGCCGCGGGACTGCCGGCGATTGGCGGTCGATCCGGCGGAGTGCCGGAGGCCGTAAAACATGGCGTGACCGGAATGCTCGTCAGTGGTGAGGACGTCCGCGAGCTCCAGGAGCTGATTCGAGTATTGGCCGGCTCCCAGGCGTTACGGGCCGAACTTGGTTGCGCGGCGCGCGCACGCGTGGTGGAGGAGTTCACCTGGGAGCGCGCAGCTCACCAGGTTGAGGCGATCGATGCCACCTTGCGGGGATCAGAACCGATCCACGAAGCGTCCGCGACGAACGTCGCGCGCTGAATTGCATCGAGACGAGATTCGAACATGACCTCATCTCCACTTCGCGCCAACAGCGCCGTGCCTGGGTCCAAGGCGCCTCATTCGCTCCGGTTGACGGTGGCCAAGGTGGCACCTCCTGAAGTTCGCAGGACGGAGATGAGCGCGTGAGGATCGGCGTTGACGCGCATTCGGTGATGCGATTGCCGCGATGCGGCATGCATCATCACACATTTGAGATCCTGCGCCAGCTTACCAGTCAGCCTCAGAATGATCGGTACCTGCTCTTCTTCGACGAAAAGTTGAGAAGCGATCCGCAATTGGACCGCAGATTCCTGGAAGAACTCGGATCCGGCGCCGAACCCGTGCCGCTCCGTACAGTGGGTCCGACCGGCCGCACTGCGCAGTTGGCATGGCTCCGCTGGCATTTGCCCAGGGCGATCGTGCGGCATCAGGTGGACGTGTTTCATGGTTTCTCGCACCTACTGCCGTACACCCGCCGTTGCCCAATGGTCCTTACCGTTCACGATCTGATGCCACACGAATTGTTGTCCTGGACCCACCGAGACCCAGTTGCGATCCGAAGGAGGCGAGCGCTCATTTCCGGAATACGGCGAGCGACGGGGGTGTGCGCGGTGTCGTCTGCCACCCAGGCGGACGTGCTGGCCGTCGATCCCGGAAAGGCTCAGACCTTACAGATAACACCTAACGCTGTTCGGAAGGCCCTTGGTCGGGTCGCTTCGACGGAGCGCCTCGCAGGCGTTCAGCGGAAGTATGGACTGCCAGCCAGGTTCCTCTTGACCATTGGCGCCGACACGCCTCGGCGCAATTACGCCAGATTGATAGATGGCGTTGCTGCAGCAAGTGGAGCAGATCTCGCACCGCTCGTGATCGTCGGTGAAACAGCATGGGAGACGTCGCGTGCCTTCAGACGTGCCGCTGAAGCGAAGGTCCGAGACCGGATTCTCTTTCTGTCGTCCGTTTCGGATGATGAGTTGGCGGCGCTCTACACGCTGGCGGCGACCTATATTTGTCCCTCGATACATGAGGGATTTGCCATGCCGGTTCTGGAAGCCTTCGCCTGCGGCACGCCCGTGATCTGTTCGGATCTTGCCGTGCTCCACGAGCTCGCCGGGGGTCTGGCAGACTACTTTGATCCCACCAGTCCGAGATCGATCGGCGCGGCGCTGGTCAGGGCCTCGATGAGGCAGCCGTGCGAGGCTGCTCAACGCGAAGTGCTGGTGAACCGGAGCCAGCAGTTCAGCTGGCGCACTTCGGCAAACGCCGTTCACGGACTCTACCGTCATTTAATCGATGCGAAGTACCCCCGCCTCGAATCGCAAGGACTGGAGACGGCATGAACGCGATTATTCTCGCAGCAGGAATGGGCAGGCGCCTGAATCACGGGGCTCCGAAGTGTCTGACACGGCTCAACGAAACGATGACGATTCTCGACTTGCAGCTCGCCCATCTGTCGGAGTTTACTCGCGACATCCGGATTGTTGTTGGCTTTCAGAAAAACATCGTGATGACGAGGCACCCAGGCCATGCTTACACATCCAACGACGACTACGCGACGACGAACACCGCGGCAAGCTTGGCCCTGGCATTGGATCAGACACCGCCCGGTGACGTGCTGTGGGTGAATGGCGATGTGGTCTTCAGCGCGGAAGCGATTGAACGTGTACTTTCGAAGCCCGGGTCAGGGATGGCGGCAAAGCGCGGCAGGATGGGAGAGGAGGAAGTAAAGTACCGAACCGACAGCCTGGGCCGTATCATTGCCGTCTCCAAAAAAGTGCCGGCCGCCGAGGGCGAAGCCGTTGGGATCAACTTCGTTGTCGATGCCGATCGGAATCGGCTTCGCAAGGGTTTGGCCCAATGCGGGCCCGGTGACTACTTCGAACGTGGCATCGAGCTGGCCCTCGCCGATGGATTGGATATTTTCGAACGCGATATTTCCGATTTGCCATGTCTGGAGGTTGATTTCCCGGCAGATCTTGAAGCAGCCAAACTCATACTCACCGCTTGCCTGCCTGCTGTCGCAGCGAAAAGCTAGATCCGGTGATCGATCTTCCGGCCCGTGCCAGCAGGTTGCCTTGGAGAATCGCCAGCGTTGTGCGCGAGAGGCGTCTGCCTTGGCGACTCCGTTGGCTGGCGTTCCTTCGCCTCGCCCACCCTGTCAGGAGCCTGCGCGTATGCAAAGCTTGTATGAGTGGGGCGCCGACACTTCCAAGTCTTCTGCTGCATCACCTCGGTGGCGAGATTCTTGCGGACGCCCTGGACGCCGCATCTCGCGCCGGCATGCGGCCGTTTCTTTCGTTCGGAACGCTGCTTGGGCACTACCGCGATCAGGGATTTGTCGGACACGATGCTGACATCGATCTGGGAATCCTCGAGAGTGACTTGTCGACGAGTCACCTGCTGAAGTCTGAAATGACCCGCCGTGGCTACGTGATACGTGTGGATAGTTCCCGGGAACTGTCCTTTTACAAGCCGACCTGCCCGACGCTGCTCGTGGACTTCTTCGTCTTCCGCGCACGTGGCAATGCGGTCCTCTATCACGACACTCGAGGCGATCAGCTGTGCGAGTACTGCGTTTCCGGCCGAGATCTTCGCCACCCTGGTTCCCGCGAGATTCCTCGGGCAGTTTGACGTGCTTGTTCCGGTCGACGTCGAGGGCTTTCTGGAAGCGAGTTACGGTGATTGGCGGACCCCCAAGAAGGCCTTCGATAACGTTCACGATCACCCCAATCTGACAATAATCGCTGGCGGAACTCCGCTGCGGTCCGACACTGTCTCGGGAGAAACACAGCATGCTCAAACGAGTGATCAAGCGGACGTTCCGATCGCTGGGATTGGAAGTCTCAAAGCGCGATCGACTCGTTGAGCAAATCCCGCCGTTCTTCGAAAAGTCGGCCTACCTGCCTCGGGTGTATCGTCAGGAGGTGGAACGGATTCTCTATTTCCATGACATGCTGGGCCGGGTCTCGGCACTTGCGGGCGACATTGTTGAATGCGGCGTGTCAGCCGGCTACGGTTTGCTCTATTTCTGCCTGCTGAACGAAATCGCCGGAGGGACGCGCGAGTTTCATGGATTTGACTCGTTTGAAGGATTACCCGATCCGAGCGCGCCTGACGAAGGCAGACTGGCTGCTGGTGACTACGCAGCGAGCGCGGGATTAGTGCTTCGTGTTCTCAGAGACGGTCGCGTCAAGAACTTGGCGTCGGTTCATCTTCATCGTGGCCTCTTTCACGAGACGCTGCCGGATTACAAGGGGACAATAGCCCTTCTTCACCTGGACTGCGATTTCTACGATTCCTATAGGACTTGCTTGACGAACCTCTACGATCACGTCTCCTCGGGTGGCTTGATTCTCTTCGACGAGTATCAGGCTGATTTTCCAGGAGCCGTACGGGCAATCGAGCAGTTCTTCGAGGACAAGCCGGAGGTGATCGAAAGGCATCCCCAATTCGGCAAGGGTTTCATCGTCAAGAAGTAGGTCTCGCCGCGAGCTCTGAGGGCGCGATGTCCTGTCAGGTGCCGAAATGGACGGCATGAAGTTGTGCGCGGCCCGCTCTGGCAATTCCCCTCCGCCTTGGGTTGAGCCGGCCGCACGTGAATCTCGGGAATCATCGAAACCAGAGATGAGATTCCACACGCCTGTCAATCAGGGGCTGGGCCGCGTGACGATGGCTTGAAACCAATCGCGCTGCCGGCGCGCCGCGACGGGGATCAGCTGGACGTCGGTCCATCCGCGTGCCTTCATGAACGGGATGCTCAATGCCGCCTTGCCGTGGTCGATGGTTTCCAAGATGTCGTCGACCATGATGATCCCCTGCGGCGATATCTTGTCGATGCAGGCCTGGATCTCCGCGAGCTGGTGCCTCGCCGAGGTGTCGTCGCCCGTGTAGTTCATCGAATCCAGGTACAGGATGTCGATGGTTTTCTCGAAGTTCCGCAGGAACGCAACCGAGTCGGCTGCGTGGTGGAACGTGCGGGCCAGATCGCCGAACCTTGTCAGGACCACTTTCTTCGATACGGCGACTGCGTCCGGATCGATATCGACGGAGTGGAGCTCACCGCCGAGTCGATCGACGAGGCCTCGAAAGAACAGGGTCGACCAACCATCGCCTTCGCGGTATCCAGCGGCGTCGTTGCGAATCGTTCCGGTCTCAACGATAACCGGGGCCGTCATGTCTCGGCTGTCGACGAGCTCGCCGAGCCGACTGAATCCGTCCGGCCGGCCGTACTTCGTTCCGTCCTTCGTCAACGCGCGGTACCAGTTCGCGAGGCGCCCTGCGATCGGGTTCATGTGCCAACCCTCGAATTCAGGATCCTTTCCTTCTTCTTCGGCTGACGCATCGCCGCCGATTGGGCGTTCAGCGTCGCTGACATCTCCAGGTCGGCCACTCCCGATTGCGATCGATCCTCATGAACGGTCAGTGTGGCGACCTGCCGTTTCGGCAGGATGTAGCATTGAGTCGGATTGCTGTAGATGTGCCACGACACGTAGTAGTGGCCGCGAACCAGGCTCGCCCGAAACCAGAGGTCGAGCGAGAAGTCGCCGCTGAAATCGGACGAATCTCCAATCTCCTGACGGTGTACGTTGCCGTCGTACACGAGAAGCTGATCCGACGAACGGTGGACGACCAGGCCGAACGTCACATCGTCGAGCGGCTGCTGGCTTCGCGCCACGATACGCAGGCGCATGTGAGTGCCGGAGACGACGTCCAGATGTGCGCCCTCCTTGTCGTCGCCAGAAGCGATGGACACGGAGAGCACTTCAATCGGACCGGTGGCGCCTGTCGCGGTGACTTGCGACGCTTGCACGTACACCCCTAGAACGTCGGCTGTTGGCCCGGCTGACACGACATGTCCGGCCAGCAGGACGGCCCGGTCGCACAGACTCGCCACCGCCTGCAGATTGTGCGACACCAGGACGATGGCGATCCCCCGGCGTTTGTACGCCAGCATACGCTCGAAACATTTCTGCTGGAACGCCATGTCGCCGACGCTCAGAACTTCGTCGATGATCAGCACGTCCGGACGAAGATGGGCCGCGATCGAGAATCCGAGCCGCGCATTCATGCCGGACGAGTAGCGTTTGACCGGCGTATCGATGAAGTCGGCGACGCCCGCGAAGTCGACGATCTCGTCGAATCGCTCTGCGATTTCGAGGCGCTTCATGCCCATGATGGCGCCCTGCAGGAAGACGTTCTCCCGGCCCGTCAGGTCCGGATGAAAACCTGCCGCCACCTCGATGAGCGCTCCGATCCGGCCAGTGACAGCACAGCGTCCGATGGTCGGTTTGAGAATCTTGGTCAGCACCTTCAGCGTCGTCGATTTGCCCGCGCCATTGGCCCCGATGATGCCGAGCGCCTCGCCGGGCGCGACCTCGAACGAGACGTTTCGAAGGGCCCAGAACTCTTCGGTGTCCAACGCATCCGGCCGTCGCTCGCGCAACGCGCGGCGGACGAGCGACGGCACGAGGTCGCGAAGGCTGTCGTGTCGTTCACCCCGCCGGAACTTCTTGGAGACGTTGTCGAACACGTACCGCGGGTGCCATGTCAGACATTCTCTGCGAACTCGAATTCCGAGCGGTGGAACACGAGCCAGGCGCAGAGCAAGGCGAGCGACGGATGCAACTGCCGTGGCACCAAACAGCGCGGGCGGCGCCGTGTCGAACAGAAAGACCGCGCGGTACGCATCGACGATCGGTGTCATCGGATTCAAACGGAGAACGCTCCCTAGCTTGCCTCCAATCCGATCGACCGGGTACACGACGGACGTCGCGAACATCCACACGGTAATGACGATCTCGAACAGGTACTTGATGTCACGATAGAAAAGATTCGCCATCGATAGGATCAGGGCGACGGCTGCCGTGAATGAGACGTGGACCGCGATCACGACTGGCAGCCAGAACAGATGCATGCCGAAGGGCACCTGATACCAGAGCATGAGCGCCACCAGGACGAGCGAGCCGACCGCAAAATCGACCAGACCGACGATGACGGCAGAGAACGGGAAGATCTCCCTCGGAAAATAGACCTTGGAGACGAGAGCTGGGTTGCTGCTCAGTGACGTCACCGAGAAGCGCAATGTCGCGGCAAAGAAATTCCATACCCACAGGCCGCAGAAGGCGAATACCGGATAGGGCACCGGCGTCTCGAGTGTCGCCACTCGCGTGAAGATCACCGAGAACACCGCCGTGTTCACGAGCGGCATGAAGACTGCCCAGCCGAACCCCATCACGGTCTGTTTGTAGCGCAGCAGCAGGTCCCGCAGAGTCATCTGATACAGCAGCTCGCGGTATTCGAACTGCTCGAGCACCATCTCTCGAACGTCGGCCCAAAGTCTCATGAACATGCAAGAACGGATGGATCGGCACTCGGAGCCGACTCGTCGTGACCTCGAGTCGGCCTTCTCTTTTTGAAGCCAGCGTTCCAGCACCCAGACCGCCCACAGGGTGTAGCTGTGGTCGCGATGGCCGGCCTGATGCGCCTCGAATCGCCTGGCCAGTTCGCCGGTGTGAAGAGCGCTGGCGATGGCCGCGTTGGGCTGCAGCACTTCGTCTCGAAACATCGGCGCATTGAGGCCGCCAATCCAGTCGCCAATCGGCGCCGTGAACCCCTTCTTCGGCAGCTGCCAGACGGCTCCCGGCAGGCGTCGTCGCGCCAGCGCGCGCAGCAGCGCCTTGCCCTGCGCGGCCGTCCTGTTTCCGCGATGCGGGAATTCGAAACGCCAGCTCGACGACACGCCGATCGAGCAGCGGACAGCGCACTTCGAGGCCGTGCGCCATGCTCATGCGATCGACTTTCACCAGCGGATCGTTCGGCAGGTAGACCTTGAGATCCGCGTACTCGGCGCGCTGCACGGCATCTGCCGACGGGCAGCGCCGATACGGCTCCGTGACCGCCTCGTAGACCGGACTGGCCGTCGGATCGCGATCCGGCGACAGCCCCATCAGCGGCCGCGTCTCGGCCGGCTTCAGGAAACGCCAGGTCGGCGTAGTAGGCGCCGGCCGGATCCGCGCCGAGATTCTCGAGCAGCGTGCCGACCCGCAGCGGCTTCGGCAGGCGCTGCCAGCGCGGCCAGCGGGCACCCAGCCGACCGGCCGCCGGCGCGACGCGGATCGGGCAGCCACGGTCGCGCAGCGGCCTCGAGCGCGTGCGGCACGTACCGGAAGTCGTAGCCGGCGAAGCTCTCGTCGCCGCCGTCGCCGCTCAGCGCCACCGTCACGTGACGCCTGGCCGCGCGCGAGACATACCACGTCGGAATCGCCGACGAATCGGCGAGCGGCTCGCCAAGGTCCCGCGATGACCGGGCCGATCACCTCGTCGAGCTTCGGCTCGATCGACATCCGCGATAGTGCCGGCTGCTGAAGTGCGCGGCGGTGACGCCGGCGGCCTCGAGCTCGTTGTGCGCGCGCTCGCCGAACCCGACCGACGCCGTGACCAGTCGATCGCCGAGCGCCTCGGCCATGTACGACACGACCAGGCCGGAGTCGATGCCGCCGCTCAGGAACGCGCCGAGCGGCACTTCGCTCTCGAGCCGATCGTGCACCGCCGGCGCGAAGCGTGGCGTCGATGTCGTCGAGCAGCTCGCGCTGTGGCCGATGGTCGGTGTCGAACTCGCTCGACGTCCCAGTACTGTCGCAGTCTCGAGCCGTCCGTTCGCGACGCGCAGCCAGTGCCCGGGCACCAGCTTGTAGCACGCCTCGATAGATCGTCGCCGGCGCGAGGAAATAGCCGAGCGACAGATAGCCTTCGAGCGCGGTCAGATCGACGTCGCCGCTTCCAGAGCGGCGCTCTGCGCGAGCGCCGGCAGCTCGCTCGCGAAGTGGAGCACGCCGTCGAGCACCGTGTAGAAGAACGGCTTCTTGCCGAGCCGATCGCGCGCCGCGAAGAGCTCCTGCCGCCGGCCGTCGTAGATGGCGAACGCGAACATGCCCTCGAGCCGCTCGACGCACGCCGGCCCGAACTCCTCGTAGGCGTGCAGGATGACCTCGGTGTCGCACGACGTCCGGAACCGATGTCCCTTCGCCTCGAGCAGCGGCCGCAGCGCGCGATGGTTGTAGATCTCGCCGTTGAAGACGATCCAGCACGAGCCGTCTTCGTTCGCCATCGGCTGATGGCCGCCGGCGCGATCGATGATCGCCAGCCGCCGATGACCGAACGCCGCACGCAGCGCTGTCGAAGAAGCCGTCGCCGTCGGGACCGCGATGCGCGAGCGCGCGCGTTCATCGCCGACGACCGCTCGCTCGGGCGTCTGGATCGAGCGGTCCGTCGAGCGCGAACGACGCCGCAAATGCCGCACATGTCAGGCGGCAACCCGATAGTATGCGTCGCGATACTCGCGGACCATCCGATCGAGGGTGAACCGTGCCTCGACCCGCAGGCGGGCGGTCCGCCCGAGCGTTGCCCGGACCGCCGGTCGAAGTGCCAGGGCACGGAGCTCGGTGGCCAGGCGCGCCCGGATCACGCGCCGGCACGAGCCGACCACATGCGGTGTCGACGATCTCCGGCGTGCCGCCGACGGCGGTGGCGACGACGGGCAGTCCGGCCGCCATGGCTTCGAGAATGGTCAGCGAGATACCTTCGCTGATCGAGCTGTTCACGTAGAGATCGCATCCAGCGAGCAGGTCGCGCGCGTCGTCACGATGTCCGAGAAAACGAACCTGCGACGCGATTCCCGATTCCATGGCCAGCTGCTGCAACCTGCTTCGCTCAGGCCCACTTCCGATCACGATCAAAACCATGCGCAGGTCGCGGGCGACGACCGCGGTGGCACGAATCAGCGTTCCCAGATCCTTTACGGGATCCAACCGGGCAATCGTCCCAACCACCAGGGCATCGTCGCAGATCCCGAGCATTGCGCGGCTGCGTGCTCGCGAAGCCGCATCCGGTGCGCGTCCCACATCGACGCCGTTGTAGATAACCTTGACTCCTGCTCCAGAAAAACCTTCTGCGATCAGGTGTTGACGGAGATGCTCCGAGACGGCGAAGACCTCGTGGGGCAGTCGCTTCAGCACTCGATTGGCAATCCGGCGCTTCGGCGATGGCAACCCGTCGTCGAGCCGGCCGTGCTCGGTAAAGATCACCCGATAGCCGGGGTGCCAGACGCGTGCGAGACACCCATACACGAACGGCGAGTAATGGTGACAGTGAATGACGCTGGCTTCGTGCCGTCGCGCAGCCTTGGCGACGCCACGCCCCAAGGCAGGTTTGAATCCCTGAGCCCGGTGGAGGGCCTTTACGGGGATGTCGTACGCGTGCAACTCGTCGGCCCAGGCGCCAGCGTCATCCAGACAGCAGACGGCCATGGGTATTTCAGGCTGCAAGCGTTTGACGATCTCGACGACCAGCCGCTCGGTCCCGCCGGGGTTCAGGCTGAGGACCACCTGCAGCACTCGGCGTGGTCCGCGGACTCCTGGGAGTACCTCATACCTCTCAGCCGCTGCCGTCGACAAGGGCGCTTCCGCCAGCATCAGTCGAGTCTCCACAGCGGAGAAGCACCGGATGGCTGCACGTTGAACCAGCGGTACAGAACGGGAATCTCCGTGAACATCAACAGCACGAAGACGGCAAAGCAGAAGACCAAGTACAGCACGAAGCCACGATGCTTGTACAGCTGCTCCGGTTGCTGCGTCGCGCTGTCGGGCTCGAGACCCAAACTCAAGTAGTACGCAAACAAGCCGGCCGCACACGGGACGAACAGAATCAGCTCGAGGTGGTATCTGACGATGAAGATGCCGGCGAACAGGGCGCACGCCGTTGCGTAGAACAGCATGCTGACCAACAGACGCGATTCGGTGTAATACGCGAACGAGTGCCGATACGCCGCGGCCACGACGCGGTCGCCGATGTGGCGCAGCTCCGCGAACCGCTTCGTCGCCATGAAGAACGCCCCGATCATCCAGTACGAGAGCATCAGCGAGACCGGCGGCACCTGCGTATCGAGAAGAGCGAACCATCCGAGCAGCAGTCGAATCGGGTTGTTCACCGACTCGCTGAGCACGTCGACAAACGGCCATTCCTTGCTCCGGATCGGCGGCACGTTGTAGACGACGCCCATGACCCACAGCCACAGCGCCGCCACCGCGAAGTACCGGTTGACCTGCCAGGCGAGCAGCAGACCCACGACGCCGAGGGCGACCCACTCGGCGTAGGCGATCGGCGCCTTCACGCGGCCGGACGGCACGGGTCGGTATTTCTTTTGGGGGTGCAGGGAGTCCATCGGGCCGTCGAGCAGCTCGTTCAGCACGTAATTGCTGGACGCGACGAGGCACGTGGCAAGAACGGCGAGCGCGAGGTGAGGCGCCACCTCCCAGCCGAGCACGCTCGGCCGATAGAAGACGGCCAACATCACGCCGAGGAGCATGAAGCTGTTCTTGAACCAATGATCCACGCGCGCGATCTGGACGTACGGCCAGAGGCCGGCCCGCGCCGGAACCGCGTCGACAAACTCGATCGAAGACACGCTACAACTCCCTGAAACTATTGACGTGAACCCAGACGGCGAGGCCAGAGCATTTCCACCAGCGGCCTCACTGGCGGACCAGGTCGGCCAGGCGCACCGCGATCGCGCCGTTCATCAGCGGCACGCCGAGGTTCAGCGTCGCGTCGGCGTCGGCACGGGTCGCATGTCGGTACTCGTAAATTGACAAGGTTGCCCCGGTGAGCCGCTGATCGGCCCACAACGAACGCGCGAATCGCAGGAAATTCGATCCAGAGACCCGGTCATCCAATTGGACGAACTGTGTGACGATCGTGACGTTCCACTGCGAGTATCTCAATGTCAGCCCGGCGATCAGTGCCCAGAGGAGCACCCGCCGGTGCCGACCCGTCGGCCAGAGTGGAGACAGGCTACCGGTCACGTCGGGTAAGATCCGCAAGTCGAACTTCGATGCCGCCGTTCATCAGCGGCACGCCAATCGACACCTTTGCGTCGACTTCCGCGGGCGTGCGCTGCCGGAACTCGAAGATGGATAGCGTGGCGTCCCGCAACCGTAGGTCGGTCGACGCAATCGGAATGCGGCGCTTCAATTCGAAGTCCGGCGTGTCCAGCGTCTGCTGCAGCCATCGCAGTGGACCGTCGGCGTACAGCCGATCTTCGATGACAACGTAGCCGACGCCGAGCCGGCGCATCATCGGCAGAATCTCGTCGCGCCGACTTATCCGTCGTTGGTAGTCCGGAATGGCCATCAGCGACGTCGTCAATACCTTGTCCGCCCGGAGAACGATTGCCTTGCGGTCGTGATCGTGCTTTCTGACGAAGAAAACGAAGTAGCCCGTGTCGACGGCGGCGCTGTAGAGCACCGTGTCGCCGAGCGGGTGTTCTGTGACGTACTGCGCCGCCTCCTCGTAGCCGGTCGCTCCGGCCGGCCGAAGGCCGGCTATCACGGGCACGTGCGCACTTCGGATCCCGGCCCATAACTGATAGCCGCCTGTCGCTGCCAGAGCGATGACGAGCACTGTTCGCTTGAATGGTGTCGCTGAGACCTGGAGCGCCGTCGCGGCCAGCGCGCAAAAGGGCAGCAGCCAGTAACAGCCGAAGCGATCGTTCGGCACTCCCACTGCGATGACGCCGAGATACACCGATGAAGCCCAGACTGCAAAAAGCAGCGCTCGTCGATCGCGCCTGAACAGGGCAGCAATCAGAGCAATCCCGGCGAGGACAAGAAGCGGCCAGCTCATTCCGAATTGACCGCCCCACAGCCACCGTGCGAATTGGAAAGACACCGCGGCCGAGGTCCGATCCTGCAGATGGACGAACTCGGTGATGACTCGCACGTTCCAGTGCGAGTACTTCATCGTCACTGCGACGAGCGGCACGAGGCAGCCGCCAATCGCGGCGATCGTGAACAGGGTCGACCGTCGAAGGAGGCCGCGCAGGCCGAAAGCCCTGAGGAACTGAAATGCGTACAGCGGAAACATGAACACGGCGAGTTGCTTTGCGTAGACGCTGCCGACGACGCAGACGCTGAAGGCGACGAGATCGCGGGTCCGTTCCAGCACGCAGTACCGGTGCATGAAATACACGCTCAACACGATCAGTGAGAGCACGTACGGTTCAGAGAGCGCGACCTGGAAGAGCGGGACGACGCCCGGCGATGAGATGAACAAGATCGAAGCGAACAGCGCCGTCGGCGTGTCGTAGATCTCCCGCAGCAACTTGAACCAGAACACGAGGAGCAGTAGGAACGTGGCGAGCGTCGCCAGCCGTGCGGCGAAGACGGAGATCCCGAAAACGGCAAAGAAGGGCAGTTCCGCAAGCGCCGGCACGACGGGATGGTGGCCCAACGTCATTGCCGGGTAGCGGACGTAGTAGTGCTCGGCGTATTCGAGCGGCGCCCGCAAAGGCAGGTCCGTCAGGAAATCGTGCAGAAATGCGCCATTCAGAAGGTAATGCGGCATGTCTCCGTCCAGAGACACGCCCCCTTCATTGGCGATCCCGCGGCCGACGAGGGCGACGCCGGCCAGGCAGACGGCGGCCAGGATCCCCCACTCGCGCGTTCGCGCGGCCAACCACGCGAACGCGGCGACGGGGCGGCTTCCTGAGACGGCGGAGTCCGCTTCGGTGGCCAGCGACAGATTCGTCGTCATCCCGCGGCCGCCACGGGGTGTGTGGATTGTGTCGACATACTGCAGGCGTTCATCGCAACGATGGCTGGAGGCGGCAATTGACATCCGCTGCGATAGCAATAGCGGTTCCGTGGCTGTCGGGGTTCGCGCGGTGAGAAGATCGGTCCGCCACGGCCGAACCGAACAGCGATTCCGGCCGCCCTGCGTACATGCCGGGCAGAAAATAGGTCTCCCGTTCGGAGACTTTAGGCGTTTCGGACAAGATGTTTACGACAGGGGCCGATCTTCCTGCCGGCTCCGGCCCGGTGGTGACGGAAGGAATATAGCTTGCAGTGAGCGTCACAAACCCCTCATGGCCATCACTTTGGCTTTGCGCGAGTCGGGGCCCGACGCCCTGACCCATCCGCCGCTTGTCAACGTCACCGTGGTGATTCCGGCCTTCAACGAACACGAAGGCGTCGGGCCGACCATTGATCGTGTGCGGGCCGCGATGGCCCGTACACGCATGAGCTTTGAGATTGTCGTCGTTGACGATGGATCAACCGATGGCACCGGCGATCGCGCGCAGGAGCACGACTGTCAGGTCATTCGGCTGGCGGAGAACCGCGGATACGGCGCCGCGCTCAAGGTCGGGATCCTTCAGAGCCATTCGGAATGGGTGATCATCATCGACGCCGACGGCACGTACCCGCCGGAGGCGATTCCGGATCTGACGGCGCGGATGACTGACGCGGACATGGTGGTCGGCGCGCGCGCCACCGACGACACCAGCATCGCCCGCGTGCGGCGTCCGGCCAAGAAAGTTCTCGGCCTGCTCGCCAGCTACTTGGCGGGCCGTCGCATTCCCGACCTCAACTCGGGACTCCGCGTGATGCGCCGCGCGGTGCTCACCGAGTTTCTCCATGTTTTGCCGTCCGGGTTCTCGTTCACGACGACGATTACACTGGCGCTTCTGTGCAACGCCTATCGCGTCGTGTATGTGCCGATTCGATGCGCGCCGCGCGTGGGAACGTCGAAGCTACGGGCGAAGGAATTCACCGCGTTCATGATGCTGGTGCTCCGGACGGTGGTCCTTTTCAACCCCTTGCGGGTGTTCCTCCCGTTGGGTGCGCTCCTGTTCACGATCGGCGCGGTCAAGCTCGGGTACGACCTGTACCTGTGGAATCTGTCGGAAACCGCCGTGATGTCGTTCCTCGCGGCCATTGTCGTCTGGTCGGTCGGGTTGCTGGCCGACATGATCGCTCGCTTGCAGCTGACAGCCCGCTCGGCGGAAGCCACGCGCGCAGCGACCAGCCGCATGCAGTCGCTATGAAGGCGGCGGTCGCCGTCTCGCTCCAGCCGTGACGGATGTCACCATTCTCGGGGCCGGACCGGCTGGCCTGGGTGCTGCCCTCGGTCTTGCCCGGAAGGGCTACGACGTCGCCGTCCTGGAACGCAACGATCGTGTTGGCGGCAATGCCGGCAGCTTCGAGCTGGCCGGTGTCCGGGTCGATTACGGCAGCCACCGCTTTCATCCGGCTGCAGATCCAGCTGTGTTCGAATTGGTGCGCGAGCTGCTCGGGAGCGATCTGCTGGCGCGACCGCGACACGGGCGCATCAGGCTTCGCGGTCGGTGGGTACACTTTCCGCTTCGCGCCCTCGATTTCGCGATACATGCCCCAGCTTTCACTGCGTCGGTCGTGCGCGACCTGGCGTGGAAAGTCGCGATCCCATCCCGGCCGAACGGAAGTGATGACACCTTCGCGAGCGTGCTCGAACGCAGCCTGGGGCCGACGATATGCCGAGACTTTTACTTTCCGTACGCAAGGAAGATTTGGGGACTGAGTCCCGACGAAATCTCGCCCGTGCAGGCCCACAAGCGGGTCTCCGCCGGCTCGATCGGCAAAATGGTGGCGCGCATGCTGCCCCGCGGCGCCGGCCCTGGAGCGCGAAGCGCGAAGGGAATCTTCTATTACCCGCGACGCGGTTACGGTCAGATTTGCGAACGGCTTCGCGAGGCTGCGGAAGCGAAGGGCGCACGGATCGAGCTGAAAACGTCTGTGAACGCTATCGAGCTCGCGGACGGCCCACGGCACCGCATCGAGGTGAGGCGCGGCGAGGACGTGCGGAGCATTGTCACCCGTCACATCTGGTCCACCATCCCGGTGACCGGTCTGGTAAAACTCGTGCGGCCCTCCGCCCCTGCGTCCGTCGTCGCGGTGGCATCTCGTCTCGAGCTGCGCGCCATGGTGCTCGTGTATCTCGTCCTGGAAACGGACCGATTCACGGAGTTCGATGCGCATTACTTTCCGGGTGAGGAGTTTCCGTTTACACGCGTTTCGGAACCCAAGAACTACTCCGGTGAACGTGAACCCGCTGGCGTGACGGTCCTCTGCGCCGAGATCCCGTGCAGTCGCGATAGCGTCGTGTGGTGTCAGACGGACACCGATCTTCGTACGGTGGTTGTCGACGGGCTCGCCAGGGCGGGACTGCCAGTGGGATGCTCCATCCGCCAGGTCTGCGTGCGCCGCCTGCCGGCTGCGTACCCGATCTACCGTCGGGGCTTCGAGACCTACTTCGCGCAACTCAACGACTGGCTCGAGAGCCTGGACGGAGTGTTATCCTTCGGCCGGCAGGGGCTGTACGCGCACGACAACACGCACCACGCGCTGTTCATGGCAGGCGCCGCTGTCGACTGTTTGAGAAATGGGAGTCTCGACCGCGCCGAATGGCAACAGTACCGGCAAATTTTCGAGCGGCACGTGGTCGAAGACTAGGACGCTCGAACGACGACTAAATTCTACCGAGTCGCGAACTTGCCGTCCCTCGATTCGCCTTCTATTCCGTTGTGGCACGCCAAATTACGGGTCCAAGTGGTAATACTCTTGCTTGATCAAGACGTTCCGCGACTATGAGAGTTACGCTCTGCTATCCGTCGCTGCTGCCGGGCCAGAAGGCCAAGTACGGCCTCCAGCCGCTGGGTGTGCTTTACATCGCGGCGCTGCTGCGTCACAACGGAATCGACGTGGATGTGATCGATGCCGACGTCGACGGATTGACCGTACCGGAAATGGTGGCGCGGATTCTGAGCAGCGCGGCCCGATCTGGTCGGATTCAGCCTGATGACGCCGCAGCTGATTCCCGCGCTTCAGACCTGCGTTGGGCTCAAGCAGGCGCAACCCGACCTGACGATCGTGCTCGGCGGGGCGCATATCGATTCGACTCATGAAGACGTCTTTTCGATGGCAGATTGTTTCGATTTCGCCATCTACGGGGAGGGCGAATACGCGCTGCTCGGAGTCTGTGCAGCGGCTGCAGCAGCCAGGTTCCGGCAGTCTGGCCGATCGTCTCGCGGGCGTCGGCAACGTCATCTATCGAGACAACGACGGCCGGGTGATCCGCAACCACTCGCGCCCGTTTCTCGCGAACCTAGACGATCTGCCCTCTGTCGACTACGACATGGTCGATATTCGGAAGTACGTCATTCCGACCATGGCGGGCAAGTACGTCATCTCGATGATGCTGTCGCGGGGCTGCCCGTTCAAATGCACCTTCTGCGACGCGCCGATCACCATGGGCAAGAAACTTCGTTTCTGGACCATGGATCGGATCATTCACGACATCAGGCACTACGTCGAGAAGTACGACTGCCACAACTTCGTCTTCAAGGACAGCACGTTCACGGCGAACAAGAAATGGGCGGATGCGTTCTGCGATCGCGTTGATCGAGGCCAAGCTCGACATCAAATGGCGGTGCAACACGCGGGTCAACCTGGTTCCGCCGCCGCTGCTCGAGAAGATGAAGAAAGCCGGCTGCTACGTGATCAACTTCGGCGTCGAGTCCGGCGATCCGCAGATTCTCAAGACGATCGAGAAGGAAACGAAAATCGAGGACGTCTACGACGCTCATCGGCGGTGCCGAAAGCTCGGTATCCGGACCTACGCGACGTTTCTCGTAGGCAGTCCCGGCGAGACCGAGGAGACTGTCAGGCGGACGATCGAGGTTGCCACGGGGATTCGACCGAACCTGGCGATGTTCTTCGTCTCCACTGCGTATCCGGGTACGCCGCTGTACGACCAGGCGGTCGCGCAAGGGATGGTGGAACCGCGCTGGTGGGCGACGCAGGCCTGGGACCCGCGCAAGAACTCGGCGTTCCAGGCGCGATGGGGTTGGACGGCGAAAGGCGGATTGACGATCCCGGCATTCGATTCCGAGTACTGGCAACGGCGCGCGACGCGCGCGTTCTATCTGAGGCCGTTTTTCATTTGGGATACGCTCGTCTTCACCGTCAAGAATCCGTACTTTCTGCGCCACCTGTTGAACCTGGGCAAGGAGCTCATTCCGTTCTACAAGGTCCAATGGCCGTGGCGGCGTCGCCCCGCGACTCAAGTCGAGCGCGATGTCGAGCGTGAGAAGCTGTTGTCCCGATGTCCGTCCGCACCCAACTGGGACTACAGCCTCCGAAAGCCCGCTGCGGGCGAGCCGACAGGGTTCCCGGCGTCGCAGCCACGCCCGATCGTTCTGCGCGTACTCCAGCGTGAGGCGGCATCGCTCCAGTCCAAGCACTGACAATCGGCTCGCGCATTTCTGGTGACAGCTCTTCAATGACCGCGCGACGAGCAGCCACTATCGTTGCTGCTCTCACCGTCGTCGGCGCGCTTGTGCGTGTGCCGGGACTCGATACTGGTTTGTGGCACGATGAGATCGTCACACTCGTGCTGTCGGTGCGGCCGCCCCTGCATGAGATCATCAGGTCGTTCGGCGACCTGAACAATCACCCGTTCCATTCGCTGTTGGCGCATCTATCGGTGCGAGCGGCGGGCGAACACATCTGGACTCTCAGACTGCCGACGTTCTTATTCGGCGTCGCGGGGATCCCGCTCTTGTACGCCCTGGGGGCTACCCTGGCCACGCGTGCCGAAGGCGTGATGGCTGCCACGCTGCTGACCGTGTCGTATCACGACGTCTGGTTCTCGCAGAACGCCCGCGGCTACACCATGCTGCTTTTCTTCACGATGCTGGTCACGCTGCTGGCGGTGAGGTTGATGGAGCGTCCGCAGGCGGGGGGCGCAGTCGTGTACGGCCTGACGGTCGCTTTTGGTCTGTACACACATCTGACCATGGGGTTCGTTGTCGTCGCTCATGTCGCCGTATGGGCATGGCGACTCTTGCGCGTGCCCGAAGTCGACCGCGCACGGCTGATTCGAGTCGCCGGTACGGCGCTCGCCGTAGCCGGGGTTGCTGCAGCGCTCCTCTACGGACCGATGGTGAGTGCGGTGTTCGCGATCCTGAGCAAACCTCAGCCGGCGGCCAGCGTGACGGTGGCGACGCCAGCGTGGGCCGTGCTCGAGACGCTAAGGGGACTGCGTGTTGGTTTCGGAACGGTGGGAGTATTGGCTGTGTTCGCGCTCGCAGGGCTAGGTGGCCTCGATTACCTCCGGCGTCAGCGAGACATCGCGCTGCTGCTGTTCCTGCCCGCCATCGTTGCCGTGCCCGTGATGTTGGCGGCCGGTGTGGCAATGCGTCCGCGATTCTTTTTCTCGTTTCTCGGTTTTGCGCTCTTGATGCTTGTGCGCGGTGCAATGGAAACCGGTCGCGCGGTTCAGCGGCGGATTCGCTTTCAGGAGCGCAGGCCTTGGATGGTCGGGGTCGCGCTGGTTGTCCTGACGGCCGCAATCTCGGCCGAATCGATGCGGGACAATTACAAGTATCCGAAACAGGACTTCGACGCCGCGCTGCGGTTCGTCGAACGGAGTCGCCTTCCAGGCGAGCCAGTGGCGACCGGCGGGTTGGCAAGGCTCGTCTACGACTGGTATTACGAAAAACCCTGGACGCAGATCGCCACCGCCGATGACCTCGAAGACCTGTGCGCGAGCGCTGAGCGCGTGTGGATTGTGTATTCCTTCGAAGACTACATGGACCGCCGCCTCGTGAATCGAATTCGAGAGGGCTGCCAACGACGGCAGGTCTTTCCCGGAACGCTGAGCGGCGGCGAGGTCATCGTCAGCAGCTGCATGAGACGGGCGGATTAGGTCCGGCTCTCATCGGGAATCCAGGGAATGCGCAATGACAACTGCGGCCGGGATAGGGCCCGCCACGATTCGAAATCGTCCCCGAGTCAGCGTCGGACCCTCGACAAACCACACCGACCTGTCCTTATACGCGTCGAGCACGCGCATTGTCGCGCTCGGGTCGGTGTCCCATGCGTAGATCGGCGCGTCGGAGCGCATGTCAATCGGATTGTAAATAGCTGCGGACGCGTAATCCGGGGCGCGCGCACCGCGAATGAGCACCAGGCTGCGCCCGAACTGCGGTGCGAGCTCGCGGATGTCCGGGCGAGAGCCGCGATAGTGATGGTATTTGTCGATTGCCCGCCACGGCACGAAATTCGCGATCGCGATCGCATAGAACAGTGCAGCCGCGAACACCGCCCGTGTGCCTAGTTCCGTCGATCTGGTGGTCGCGTCGAGGTGGCCGACGAGCCGCTCGAGGCCTCTCGCGGTCAGCACCAGCGACGGGATGATGATCAGGTACCAGTATCTCGCTCCAAAATCAGGCCCGCCGCTGAACCAATACAAGCCGTGGAACCCAATTACGACGGCGATGAACGCCACCATTGCCAATTCGAGGCGAGTGAGCCGTCGATAACAGAGGCAATAGATCAAAAGCGCGAGCGAGCCGCAACTCCAGCCCAGTAACTCCACGTTTATGGCGAAAACATTGAGCACGGAGTTGACGAGAACGTCGCGCAGACCATGGCCCGGGAAGGGATCGAGTCCGGTCCACCCGAAGCCCCGATCCGGTCCAAACCCGAGTGCGTTTGCCTGGGGACCGTACAGCTTGGCGAAGTACGCCATCAGCGGGAATTGCGTCGATTCGCCCGTCAGCGCCTTGTTGTAGGGGAGCGTCAATCCCGCCGAGAGTAGCGAGCAGAGGATGAATGCGAACGTGGCGGCCCACTCGAGGCGGCGGGTGTTCATTACCAGGAGCCATGTGGCGAGCGCAATGCCCGCGATCAACGCATCCATCGGTCGAATGAGCAGGATATGCCCGGCAAAGAACCCGCCCACAGCGGCCCACCGCACGCTGCCCGATTCCTGAATCTTCAAAACGCCGAGCGCCGCCAGGAGCAGACACGTTAGGGTCCAGGTGTGGGACATCAGACTCATGCCCAGGAAGATGTGCCACGGCGAGCCGGCCAGCAGAACAGCGATGAGGCTCGCTGAGGGCCTCGAGACGAGTCGCTGCAATACCAGGAAGGCAAGCAGTACATTGCACGCCGAGAGAATTGGATTGATCAGCCAGAACCCGCCCGTCGCGATTCCCAGCGAAAGGACAGCCGGCCAGCCAGGCGGGAAGAGCGAATACCAGCGGGTTGGCTCAGACGTCATGAGATCGACGTCGAAGGCGCGCGCATCGGGCGGCGCCGGCATCGCCATCATCGCCTGCGAAAAATATCTGGCCTGATAAAGGTAGGCGACTTCATCCGGAACGTGCGGATGTCGCTCATAAACGAAATACGACAGGAAGGCCGAGAGCACAGCGCTGAGGATGCCCGTCCAAACGACCCACCGATCCCATCCCTTTTCCAGAGCCGTTTCTGACGTCGCCCCGTCTGACGATGGCACGAAGCGCTCGCGCAGGCGGCGACCGAAATGTGCGGGTGCGTGAGCGGCAGCGTGGAGCACCGTCAGCAGATTGACCATTTGGAGCGTCGTCGCGAGCACCAGCTCGATTCCATATGTGACAACGCTGCGCGAGAGCGCGGCGCTGCTGACGAGGAGAACACACACCCCGACGGCAAGCCGAATTCGGCTCAAGGATCCAAGAACCGCTCGGGCGCCGCGCAACCACTGTCGGGAACTCCACGCGACGGCCACCGTCTGCACGGCCACAATCGCCAGCGCAAACAGATGCCGCCGCGAAAGGAGATCGCCTCCGAGCAGATAGTGCTGGTACCCAATCGACGATCCTGCGGAAATCAGCTGTAAGGCGGCGGCCTGCCCGATTACGGCAAGCGCGCACCAGGCGCCGAAGCGAGCGGCGCCAAGCCGCGCTGCGCTCGCCCATGCGGCGGAGGCGAGCCCGAACCCAAGAATCAGGCAGAACGCAACCGAAGGGAAGCGCTCGGCCGTCCGAACGCGAGGATCCAAGAAAGCCAGGGCCACGAAGAATACGGGGAGGCCCCAGTAAGCGATCCGACGCGGATCGCTCTTGGTCCAGGCTGTCTGGCGGTCCGCAACAGTGACGTTCGCTTCCACGATCAGCTACTTGCTCTTCGCCTGCGCGGCCGGTCCCGGATTCACGGTCACGGTATGCCGGCGACGGTCAGCACGCCTTTGTCGGGGATGGACACAATGACCGGCTGACCGTTGGCAATCGACATATCGCCGCCGGTAACTGTGGTCCGGCCGGACGTGGCGTAGCTCACCGAGTAGGTGCCGGCCGGCAAGCCGCTGATCGAAGCGCTGCCGGCCGTCGACGCCTTGACGACGACGACATACGTCCCATCCGCGTTGATGAAGGCAAGAGGAGCAACACCATTGGTGTCGCTGGTCGCGCGCACCCGGACGGCGCCGGCGCGGACGAAATGAAAGTATTGCCGGAAGTAGGCGGTCTGATTGGACCGGTCGATCTTCGGGTGGTTCGGATCGCTCCGGTTCACGGTGAAGTACATGCCGTTTTCATCGGAACTGCCGGGGAAGGTCAGGATGTATCGCGCCCAGGCCGAATTCATTCCGACTTCGAGATCCTGGTGCAAGTCCTCGTAGGTCGCACCGATGAGCTCAAGCATCGCGGCGCCGACTCGCTGCGTACCAGCGCGGCGACCGATGGCATCGACATTGGCGGCGCTGGCACCGCCGTAGCGGTGGTAGGAAATCTCGCCGAGGAACGTGAGCGCTTTCGGCACCGTGTTCGCCAGCTCATCGTAGTAATTGATCGCGTTCTGCATGTTCGTCGCAGAAGGCGCGATGAACTTGGGAGTGAATCCAAATTCGGCCAGGCGCGCCGCCGTCTCGACAATCGCGTTGCCAATCTGGCGGCCCCGCCAGAACGAGTTGTTGTCGGGTTCCAGAATGACTTCGACGGCGTCAGGCACATATCCGTACTTGTCCCGCATGTGCAGGAATGTGGCGAGAATGAACTCCGCGTACTCCCGCGGATCGGTGTGATGGTACGACGTGCCGGCGCAGTTCTGCTGCGTAAAAGCGACGTAGTTGAGATTGAGGTACAGCGTTTCGCCGCGAGCGATGAGGCGTTCCCGGATCGGCGTGACCACAGCTTCGATCCAGAGATCGAGCTCGCTGAACTGAAAACCCGCCCAGTTGATCGACCTGGCGTCGTTATTGTCGTTGACCGTTGAGTAGCGCACGCACCGCCACCCGGCATCGTCGATCTGGCCTGCCATCACCTCGGCCCAGCTGTCGCGCCGGTTTTCCAGACCGGCCTTGATTTCGAGGCGCAGCCGATTGATGCCGAGGTCGTCCACGGCCGCATCGAACAGTGCGTCGCGATACAGACTGAACGAGGCCGGAAAGCGTTGTCCCGCTTGCGCGGTCGCTTCCCACCCGGTGATCGTCTGATAGCGTGTCGCCGGATCGACGGTCACCGTCGACAACGCCGCGGTTTTCGCGGTACAGGCCACCGCGCTCACGATCGCAAGCGCTGTGAACAAGAGACATGGCTTGGTCATGGAATTGGACTCAGCGAAATAGTATGTACCAGCTCACGGCAGCAGGTGCTCTTTCAGCTGCCGTCCGCGGCTGATGAGATCCGGCCGCAGCATACCCAGATTGTGAGCGGCCATCGGATCCGCATAGCGATCGAACAGCTCCTCGCGCCGGCCGCCGCTCGACTTGTTGTCGATGTACTGCCAGCGGTCCCAGAACACCGATCCGATGTGCTTGTTGTCGTAGCGCAGCGTCGCGACGAGATCGGCGGGCCTGTTCCCGTCGTCGGGCGGCGCGTCGACGTGCCGAAACGGCGAGGACGAGATGCTCAGGGCGTCGGTAATGAGAACCGGAACGGACCTAATGCTGACCGGCTGTGCCTCGACCCGCGGTTCCGCGCGAGGCCGTCTGATGAAGAGCGGGACGCGCAGCTGCTCAGGATACAGGCTCGTCCCATGTCCGATCGGATCGTGGTCGCCCGCTTGGCCCTCGGCGAACGATTCGCCGTGATCGGCAGTCACGACGATGATCGTCCGATCCAGCAGGCCGCGGGCCTTCAGCGCGTCGTACAGCGCTCCAATTTGGTCATCGAGCCGGCGCACGCCCTCGTTGTACGCGTTCGCGACATCTGCGAGCGGTGCTTCTCTCCTTGTGCCATGTTTGAAGCGTTCGGCATGAAGTGCTTGATTCGCGTCCATGTAGCAAAGATACGCGAAGAACCGACGGCCGGGATAATCGCCGAGAAAGGCGAGGAATTGCTCGTTGACTGTCGCCGCCGTCTTTCCGCGCCCTGCGGCGTGAAATCCGACCTCCCAGAGCAGCCGCCCGAGAACACGCCCGATCATCGTGCGGCGCAGCACGTCTTCCGCGATGTACGCATCAAAGCGGTGGAAGCCGCGGCCGAGATACTCCGGCGTCACCCACGCCGCGTTCGCTGAAAACGCTCCAGTGATGTAGCCGCGCGATACCAGAAATTGAGGAAGCGTCGAGACGTTGGGCGATTCGCGAAATGCCGGCCAGTCGGCGCGGTGTTCGTGCGGGTACAGGCCGGTGAGAATCGACGCCTGTGACGGTAGAGACCACGAAGCGGTCGCCCACGCATCTTCATATCGGATGCTCTCCGATGCGAGCTGGTCGAGCCTCGGCGTCAGCGAAGGCGTACGCCCGAGACGATCGCGGCGCACGGTGTCGAGCACGATGAGGAGGACGTTCAGGCCGTCGCCCGCAGCCGGCGCCTGAGCCACGGCCCGCGCTTCCTGCACCTGCCGTCCTGCTGAGACGCCGACCATCAACGAAGCGACGATTGCGGGAACGAGCCACACACGCCGGCGGAGCGCGCGGCTGAATATCAGCGACGCGTCGCCGTGGGTCCACCGGCCCACGGCGCTGGTGATGCCGCCAGCGAGAAGCACCACGGTCAAGGGGTGGAGGACGCTGGCCGTCGCAAGAACCATTGCGCTTCCGACGAATACAGCGGCGAGCGCCGCTGCGCGAAGGAAACCGTCGGTCGCCGCCCAGCGCCGCGCCGCGATGACTGCGACAATTCCAACTGCCAGAAAACAGGCGATATCGACGAGCGGAGCCACCCACAAAACGTCGGCCGGCGTTTTGTGAGCGGCCCGAATGGCTGGATACGAGCGGCTGACGCAGAGCACCATCCCCTCCAGCGCGCCGAACACCAACCCGGCCCAGGCCGCACCAGCGAGCACGTCGCGCACGCGCTCAGCGGCTGGATGCATTGCCAGTTCCTTCGGTACGCGTTCCATCAGGTTCGATCTCGGGCCGACGAACGAACACCTGGATCTCTGCCAACATGTGGCGCGGCCACCAGAAGTTGACGTTGACACCGGGAATCCGCCCGACTTCACGATAATTCCTGAGGATCGCGTCCTTGACGCCAGAGCCGCGATCGGCGAAATCATACGAGCTCATGCCGGCGTCCAGCTGACGCACCAGGATCTTCTCGTATTCTTTGCGTTCGATTCGATCGATCGTCGCAGCGAGCATCGGATGGTTGATCGCCGGCTGGTTCATGCCCACATGGACCGCGACCGCCACGCCGCGGTCCTTCATGACGACGTTCTCGCGCAGGTAGATCCAGGTCCCGTAGTCCATCAAGACGCGCCGCGAATCGAAGCCGACGAATTCTCGCTCGATATCGGCGATGTACCGATCGAGATCCGGCGGGACTGGTGATCGCGTGTCCCGAGCGAAACCCATTCCCCCGAGCACACCAACGACGGCAATCGCCGCCATGATCTCGCGCAGCTGAAGAGGCCACGGCCGACCGACCTCCGCCTCGTCCGGGCGCGGCCACACGCGAACGAGTGCCACCGTCGACCACACGGTGGCCATCATGGCCGCCGGCCCCAGGTGATTCATCGCCCAGGCAAATCCACTCGTGTACGCTTGCACCAACAACACGACCACCCAGCTGCACCACAGTGCGACGGCCCGTCGATCGGCGCCCCGCGTCAGCAGAGCCAGTCCGGCTGCCATCCCGAGCGCCAGATACGCGCCCGCGTCGAGCAGATGCTGAAGGCTTCGCGGCAGGAACACCTGCTTGTTCCGTAGCGCGGTGAAGGCCCAAAAGGCAAAATTGTCGCCCAGGAGAAGGTAGCAGCCCGCTACCGCCACGGCAGAAAGGCCGAATGTCGTCGCGGCAAACGCGACCCACCTCCGAAATGTGATCGTTCCAGCGAGGAGCAGGTAAAAACAGAAAATACCGGCCCACATGATCAGGTTCTGTTTGCACACGAACCCCAGCGCCGGCAGCAGGGCCATGAGCGGCAGAGTCCACGGGCGCGGCCTGAACGAATGTCGCACCATCAGCCAGAATGCGACCATGGAGATCAGTAGGGCGAGGCCGTCGCTGTTGAGAGATTGCGTGTAGCCGTTGACTCGCGGCTCTATCGCAACCATCAGGAGCACTCCGAAGGCAATCGCAATCCACTGCGGACGGAATGTGTAGCTTCCGGTGCGCAGGACACCGCGAGCGAGCTCATGAAACGATGCCGAGGCAACGAGGACGCTGAGGAGAACGAAGGCGAATTGCACCTTGCGAAGGAACGGGATTGAATGGCCTTGCGAAAACGCGGTTGATGCCAAGTAGGTCAGCAGTTGGCTGCCCGGCGGATAGACCGTCGACTGATTGTCCTGTGGCGGCGCATAGATCGGGAGGTGCAGTCGGATGCGCAAGACGTCGTTGACAAATCCGCTTTCTGAATAGCTGAGAAGATCCACTGGGGTATTCAAGTAGGCCGATAGGTGCGACCCGGCCGTAGTCAGCAGGAACGTTGCGGCGGCCAACAGACCTGTCAATCCCCAGGGGATGGTCCGCACACCGCTGGTCCGGACCTCAATCGAGGGGAGGACAACCAGACCGCTGGCCAGCGCCGCCGCCGGCAACAACCAAACGACGCGTCCGCGCGGCCACCCTCCATTCTGGAGGTGGTACGCCGCGATGAAGGTGGCCACGCCCGCGGCGACGCCGCAGGTGAGCGCTGCAACCTGGATTACCGTGGGCGACACACCCGACCGTCGCGCCGGTTGTATCTCGATCGTCGGCGTATGCATGAAGTCCGCGCTATTCCCGCGCTGCAGCATGGGCAGATGGGTGATATTCGAAGACCGATCCGACCGACGATGAGGCCAGCAGCGTCAGGCCGGCCACCGCGGCAAAACGTTCCGGCCGTCGATCGGCAGATACGTACACAAATCGAATGTCGTTCGCCTGGAGGAACGCCGCTTGATCGGTAGAGTCGGCGGCATAGAAACGGGCGGCTTCCGATTGCTTACGGGCGTAATCGACCGTGAGGAAGAAATGAGCGCAGAAATGCCGGCCTGGGTGCTCTGGAGCGAGCCACAAAAGATCAGGCTCCGGGGCCAGCAGAATGTCCTGGTCCGATGCTCGTGCCTGCAGCGCATGCGCGATGACACGGTGATCGCCGCTCATGAAAACGAAAGGCCTTTTCGGATTGAACGCGGTGTTGCTCCAGACGTGCTGCACCGCCCACAGCGGTGTCGCGCCCATCAAGAGAACGACGACAACCGCTGCGCTCAGCGAGAGCCGCTCCCTTCGGCGAAAATACACGCGACCCGCCAGGATGAGCACGGGCACGGCGAGCGTCATCATGCCGCGGTCCGGATATGGGTAGAACGGGCTCGACAACGTCAGCGCCAGACAGCCGAGCAGCCAGCCGAGAAGAAAGAGATCCTCAAATCGCGCTTTCCGCCACACGTCGGCAAGGCCCGCCGCAATCACCGGCCAACCGACGGGATGTGCGATGACCACGGTCGACAGCAGGATATGCGGGGCGCGCCAATGAGTAACCGGCAAGCCGCCCGAGTGATAAAGCCAGCCGAGCCACACCAACGCAGCAGTGACGGCAGCCACTCCCGCAGCGAGCCCGCCGATCACCAGACGTTGTGCCACGTCTCCTCGCCAGCAGAGAACGGCGACGCCCAGGCTGATCGCGATGAGCGTGACACCTTCGTACACGTGCAGGATCGTGACGCCGGCGTACAGGGCTGCGACCAACCCCAGGCGCCACGACGCAGGGCGGCGGATGGCGAGGAAACATGCCGCCACCGCAGCGACGGTGAACAGCCAAATCAGCAGGTAATGCGCGTCGAACAGCGCGATGACCACATAGCCGGCACGATGATCCTCGGGCGTGATCGAGGTGTACAGCGCCTCGGTCACGAACCGCTTCACAAGAGCGAACTCCGAAATCACGGGCAGTCCTGTGAGAATTCTCAGATGCGCGCCGAGTCCGCCTCCCAACAGGATCGCCGCGAAGACGCACCAGACCTGATGCGGCGAATCGAAGAACTCACGAACGACGCAGAAGAGCAGGATCGTCAAACCCAGGGCGAACAACGCACCGAATCCCGCAACCACGAAACCCTCAGGCAATCCCAGACCTGCGGACACACGCGCGACCATCCAGTAAAAGAAGACCGGCAAATGCGGTGCGTTCGGCTCGGAGGTCAGGCTGTTGCGAACGATCGGGCCGCTCCGTCGCGCCTCGCTGGTCCACACGCGGTACTGCATGTAGTCGGGCGACACGCGGACGTTTCCCGTGAACTCCCAGCCGGCGGGTGTGGCGGCGCGAGCGCGCGCCACAGGCATGATGTGCAGTAGAGCTGCCGAGAGGGCCACCAGCCATACTGCGGCCGGCAGTCGCGCGAAAAAGGGGCGGGCGGCGCGGGCCGCCGATAACGCCAGCGGTGCCGTCACGACCGGCGCCCTGGCCGTCTCGACTTGAATGGTTACGCTCATCTCGGGCGGAGACCATCATGAGCGAGCAAGGACTTCGCCACCTCCCGCGACGACCGCCGCTGGTGCAAGACGGCGTCGACCCGCCCGGAACGCGACCTGGCGGAGACGGCGCAGAAAAGTCTGCGAATCAGAGATATTTTGTCTGAGTCTCGCGGATCACCGCCTGAATGCGGCCGTTGTCAAATCCGCTCCACGCAGCCGCGCGGCATGCGGTTCCGAGCGTTAATTGCCAGCGGAATGCCCGGTTGGCCGGGCTGCTTGCTGGCGCGGTCTGTAAGCAGTGTTCGTGGCAGCGGCCAGGGAAAGCCTGGCCATCAGGATGCCAGAGCGTGGGTTGACGAGGGCCTCGTCCGGGGCTCGAGGTTTGGGTTGATGAGCCGACGACGCACACTGGTCATAACGGGGGTGGCAGTCATCCTCGCTGTCTTGATGTACGAGCAACTCCGCGCATGGCGCCTGTTCGATTGGGGCGTCTTCTGGCTGAACATCCGCCAGGCCGATCCACTCTACGTGGGGATGGCCGTCGCAGCCATGTTTGCGAGCTACTGGGCGCGCGCGTTTCGATGGCGGCTGTTCCTGAGTCCCATTCGCCAGACAGCAACGGGTCGCCTGCTGCCACCAACCCTGATCGGTTTTACGGGTCTGTTCCTGGTGGGCCGTCCAGGGGAACTGGTTCGCCCGTACCTCATTGCGCGCCGCGAGGGGCTGTCCGTGAGCTCGCAGCTGGCCGTGTGGACGCTCGAGCGCATCTGCGACATCGCCGCGTTCTCGATGCTGCTGACCGTCGATATTCTGATTGCGCCGAATCTGCCGTACGCCGCCAACTTTCGAAAGGCTGGCTTCTTCTTGATGGCGTTGGTCGGTGGATTCGCGGCCGCCGCGTTTGTCGTTCATCGCATGGGAACCCGCTTTGCGAACTGGGCGCGACAGCTGACCGGTCGATGGCCGTGGTTCGAACAGTCGCTGCTACGCCGCATCGAGGTCTTCGCCAACGGCTTGCATTCCGTTCGTGAGCCACGAGTGATCGGGCAAACAATCGCGGCCTCGATCGCCGTGTGGGTCTCGATCGCGTGCATGGCGACGCTGGTCATGCGCGCATTCCCCTCGTTACGAGACATGAACCTGTCGCATGGTGTGCTGGTGATTGCCTTCAGTATGGTCGGCTCGTTTTTCAATGTCCCGACGGTGGGAGGTGGCACACAATTGGCTGTCATTGCCGGGCTGGCTGGTGTCTTGAACGTACCGCGCGAGGTTGCTGTCAGGTACTGGCTTGATGTTTTGGTTGATCGGCCACGTCGCCGTCGTGCCAGTCGGGTTGTTTCTGGCGCGCCGCGAACACGTTTCTTTCACACGGATTCGAAAGCAGGAGAGGTCAAGACAGACCGGGGCGGACGACAGCTATCTTCATCCGCAGCCGGCGTCTCGCGTGGCTCAGTGCTGACAGTCCGCAACGCCGGGACGGCGCAGCGAGCTCGCCTGACTATCCCTCTCGTCCTGTGCCTGTGCTTCCTGCTTCAATGCAGCTGGTTCGTCCAGACCCAATCGATCGCCGTTGACGAGCCGCTGCACGTTCTCGCGGGACTTCAGGCGTGGCGGAACCATCAATTCACGCTCAACCTGGAGAACCCGCCGCTGGTTCGTCTCCTGCTGTCGTTGCCCGTCTTGAGCCACTACCCACAGGTGACCAAGTATCTCCCGTTCCCGGGGACCGACTTTCGGCCGAGTCCAGAAGGGTGGGCGCGCAGGGTACGTTCGGTCAACGTCGCCCTGGGCCTGGTACTTGCCGTGCTGCTGTGGCACACGACGCGCCACGTCTTCTCGGAAGGTGCGGCAAACTTCGCGCTGGCGCTGTACGCTTTTACGCCGTCGCTGCTCGGACATTTCTCCATCGCCACGATCGACGGCGCCGCGACGCTCACGACCTTTGCCGGAGCCGTGCAGCTGGCGCGATGGTGCCGAAAGCCAACCTGGCTGGAGACCGGACTCCTGGGCGGCGTTCTCGGCGTGATGATGGCGAGCAAGAACTACGCGACGTTGATGTTTCCAATCGCGCTCGCCATCGTGCTCGGATGGCGGTCGGCGCGATGGCTCGATCCTCGAAGCTGGAACTGGGCGAAGGCGATCGTCGCGGCGACCATCGCGCTCTTCATCGTCTGGGGCGCATACTTCTTTCATGTTTCAAAGGTGACGTTTCGCAACCATGAGGTGACCGTCCAGTACCCGAACTGGGATGATCGCATCGTCAAATCGGTAGCGTTTGGACTGAATGCGACAGTCTATGTACCCGCGGCTGAGCACATCCGTGGTCTGCTGAGGCTTACTGAACACAACGCAGAAGGGTTCCCGAGCTTCCTCCTGGGTCAATTCTCGCGCGGGGGATGGAAACTCTATTACCCGGTCGTCATCCTGCTCAAGTGGCCAACGATCGTGCTGCTTCTGGCAGCCACGGGTGTTACGTTGACGTTGGGTCGGCGGATTGCCTGGCCTGAAGGCCAGCTAGTGATGATGGTGTTTCCCGCAGTGCTGTTTGCCTTCGCGATCCCGTCGAAATTCAACATCGGCGAACGTCACATCCTCGCGTTATATCCGTTTGCTCTGTTGGCCGCCGCTGGGTGCTGGCAGTTCCTACGGGAGCGCCGCCTCGGCTTGGCGATTGCGATGACTGCAGTAGTCGTGAACGCTGCCGATTGCCTGCGCTACGCACCCGACTATCTCTCGTATCTCAACCCGTTCGTGGACCCTCGATCGGGTTACACGCTCATTTCGGACAGCAACATCGACTGGGGCGCCGGGCTCCTCGCGCTGAAGCGATACGAGGACATGCATCCCGACGAGAAAACCTATCTCGCGTATTTCGGTACGGTAGACCCGAAAATCTACGGCATTCGCGCCGAGCGGCTGGAGGAGAACCGCCGGGTCACGGGAACTGTCGTGTGCAGTGCGACGTCACTCACCGGACTGTATCTGCGTGATCGGACGGGGTATCGATGGTTGCTCGAGCACCCGCGCAAGACCGTTCTCAATCACAGCCTGCATGTCTTCGCGGTGTCGGCGACTGATGCGTCGGCCCAGCACTAATCGGCAAGGCCTTACGTGGATTGGCTTCCAGCGTCGCTCCAATGATCGTGCCGTGCCTTCAAGGGCCGCGGAGTGGTCGTCTGAGCTGGTTCGTGCCTGAGGACCTCTCACTATCCGTGTAGCGACTGGAGGGGGCAGGTCACTAATTGGCGCCGCGCAACAGCTCCTGAACCGCTACCTCAAGGCTGGCCGATTGGTTGCGCAAGCACATATTGTGCGAGTATTTCAGGCTCACTTGATCGCGATCTTGGTGCCCGGCGGGATGATGAACATCGGCCCTGGCGGCCCGCTATCCGCCGCCTCCGGCTCCAGCAGCCCGAGGTGCTTGCAGAGTACTTCGAGGGCGCGGACCTTGCTCCAGAACCAGAGCCTTACGACGGTGTCAGAGGTGCGGTCACCCGCTCCAGCGTGCTTCTTCCCGTCGGGCCTGCAGCGGCTCGTGCTTCAGCGTCACGCTCGAGGCGGGCCAACCGATCAGCGGCGCGCTCGAACGTGCCGGCGAAGATGGCCGCGCGGATGGTGTTCGCGGCGGTCTCCGCGTCGGTCTTGCTCTCGAAATGATTCATGACCCACCCGGCGGTCACCTCCATGCGATCAAAATCTGGCCGCGAATGACGACCGAATCTCGATGGTTTCTTGGCCCAGGCCCGAGAGCCGTTGCTGGCCTGACGCGATGCGGGATGTGTCACGCAAACCCACCATGGCCGAACAGACGCGACACCAACGCCGCCTGGGCTCGTTCACGGCACCGCACTCGACGCAAATCCTGCCCGCGGGTGTGACCGCTGACGAACAGCTCCCGGAAGGCGAGCCTCGACGTCGACGTCGACGCAATCCGGCGCGAGGTCCCGGAAGCACTCATGCGGATCTCCGCTCAGAGATTGCGGCCTTGAGCGCCTCGATCGCCTCGTTCTTCGTGTAGCTCGGCACGTTTCCGTTGCCGACCTCTATCACGCGCAAGGTGCCGAGTTCCCGCCCGAGTGCAGGGGCGGCGACTACGAAAAGCGGATCCAAGGTGCCTACCCAATCCACCCAGAGATTTTCGACCGGCTCTACAGCGACTGGTCGACGCTGGTGAAGTTCCAGCGAACGCGCGGTGTGCTGCGCCTCATGGCTTCTGTAATCCACAGCCTGTGGGAGAAGGGTGACCGGACTCCGCTGATTCTGCCGTCTACGGTGCCGATTGACGATGCCCGTGTCCAGTCCGAGCTGACGCGCTATCTCCCCGACAACTGGGCGCCCATCATCGAGAATGATGTGGACGGACCCAACTCGCTGCCGCTGAAGATCGACGCCGAGCAGCCCAATCTCGGCAAGCTGCACGCGACTCGGCGCGTGGCGCTAACCATCTACCTTGGTTCGGCGGGCGCAACCGCGCTCTGTCGCAATGCTCCAACCAGATTCCCACTTGCTCGTCCAGCCTGCGTTACGCGAAAGCCGCAACTTCTTGAGGAAGTCGAAAGTCCCCCGCGGAAAGCTGCGTCGAGAGGCACGGGCGGCGGAACCATCAGCACCGCGTCTGCCGCTGTCGCGTTGGCACTGATGCTCGTTCCCAAATCAAGCCCGCCTGACGCCGCGCCAGCGTGACGTCCGTTCCTGTAAGCAAGCAACGAAACTTGAAATGGCCGATGTTGGCACCTGCACATTTTCGGGGCGGACTGCACCCGTCATGCTGGCCCGATGCGTGCAGGCCACCGTCGAGAACACGTGTATGTGGGGCGTCAAATAGATCGCGTATCGCGGCGCGGCGAGTTTCGTGGCATGACGAGGGACTGTTCGAGGAAGCGGTCGTCCACGAACCACCCTTTCTCCGGGAGTGCCGCGTTGCTGCCGTAATCAACATTGAGGTGATCTTTCGTGCGGATAATCCCACTCGTCGTCGCGCTGTTCGTCTCAGTCGCCTCGGCCGCGGCGCAAAACGTAGTGACGCTCGCGCCGGCGACGCGCTTTCAGACGATGGTTGGATGGGAGGCGACGACGTTCGTGAGCAACTCGCTGCCCTTTCAGGCGAGCTTCAAGGCGTCGTGGCCCAACTTCCAGGGGCCGCTCCTGGACAACGCCGTCGCGGATGGCATCAACCGCCTGCGCTTGGAGATCCGGAGCGGCACCGAGAACATCGTCGATTACTGGTCGCAGTTCAACGCCGGACAGCTCAGCGATCCGCTCTGGCGCTGCTACCGCTACGCGACCGTGAACGACAACGGCAATCCGAGCGCGATCAACCAGAGCGGCTTTCAGTGGGCCGAACTCGACTGGAAGATGGACAACGTTGTCGTGCCGTTGCGGACGCGCCTGGAGGCGCGCGGCGAGGCGCTGTACGTGAACCTCGTCTACGTCGCGTTCACCGCGCAGATCGTCGGTACCGGCTGTCCGGCCGGCTTGACGTACGACCACGTGGCGGAGGCCGAGTACGCCGAGTTCATGCTCGCCGTCTTCCAGCATCTACAGACGCGCTACGGGTTCGTGCCCGACGCGGTCGACGTGATCCTGGAACCGGACAACACATCGCAGTGGCGCGGCACCGAGATCGGCAACGCGATCGTGGCTGCTTCGGTGCGGCTCGCGTCGGCCGGCTTCACGCCGACGTTCATCGCGCCATCGACGACCAACATGGCGAACACCGCTGGGTACTTCGACGCGCTTGCCGCAACGGGCGCCGCCGCCAAGGTGCGCGAGCTGTCGTATCACCGCTACGGCGGCTACACCGCGCAGGTGCTCGCCGACATCGTGAGCCGCGCGACCGCGAATGGGATCGGCGCCTTCATGTCCGAGTGGTGGTCGAGCGCGAACGGCTATCAGACCCTCCATCAGGACCTGAAGGACGGGCGGAATACGTCGTGGAGTTGGGGAGCGCTGGCGGGGTTTGGTCCGACCGATATGTATCGCGTCAATGCTGCCGATCCGTCGCATCCTGCCCTGACGCTGACGGCGAACACCGCCTATGTGCGTCGCTACTTCCAGCACGTGCGTCGCGGTGCCGTTCGGTATCATGCATCGAGCACAACTACGGCGGTTGATCCCCTGGCCTTTGTGAACCGCGACGGGACAAACGTCGTAGTCGCCACCACCACTGGGCCTGTTTCCTTCATTATTTCGGGATTGCCGACTGGCACCTATGGAGTGTCATGTACGACGGCGGCCGGCGATCAGGCCGCGCCCGATCAGACGGTTAGCTCAGGAGCGTCGTTATCGCTCTCAATGCCTGACGCTGGTGTGATTGTGATATATGGCAAGAGTACGTCTCCGAGACCGGCAACTCATGTGTTGATACGATAATCATGTGGTACGGTTTAGATTTTAGCGGCGCCTCGACCAGAAGATGATGTACACCGGAACGCGGTCGAACAATCTTGACCCGTTCACATGATGCTGCGCGGCTGGAAACGCAACCTTACTTGCGTCTCGCGTCGTCGGGAGTCCTCGAGCGGACGCGAGACGCCGTACGCGCGCGTTTGACGCGTGACGACGAAGACCATCTGCAGGCCAACGATCACGCCTTCCGATCACGACATCGACAGAAGACCGAGCAGGATCTCATCCAATCGACACGACCTCAAGACGCGCGGCTGTCAAGACATCCTGATCGCGGTCACCGATGGACTCAAAGGGATGAGCGAGGCGCTCGCTGCCGTGGTCCCCGAGACCACGCTGCAGACCTGCATCGTGCACCTGATTCGGCACAGTCTGGAGTTTGCGAGTCCTCGCCTATGCGAAGGAGCACGGGCTGAAGCCTGCAGCGCGCCACATCGCTTTGAGTCGCACGACGGTCCGCGAATGGCGCGATCGCCGCGACGCACAGGGCCCAGGGGGCCTGTTGCCGCGGTACCCGAAGCGGCGCCGGCGCCATGTGGCACCCGAGCTGATTCCGGTCGTCAAGCAGGCGCGGCTCGAGCACCGCTTCGGCGCTGAGCGCACGCGCGCATCTGGCTGCAGCGAGTTCACGGCATCTCGATCGCCGCGCAAACCATTCAGCGGCTGTTCCGTGATCTCGGGCTGAATCGCCTCCCCAGTCGCCGCAAGCGTCGCCCCAAGCAGATGCGCCTGTTTTCGAAGAATCAGCCAGGCGACTCCGTCCAGGTCGACGTCAAGTTCGTCCGCGTGAACCGCCAGCGCTGCTTTCAGTACACAGCTCTGGACGACTGCACGCGCTTTCGCGTGCTCCGCCTCTATCGGCATTTTGAATCACCGGAGCAGCCTGGCGTTCTTCCGCGAGCTCCGTGAGGCCATGCTGTTTCCGATCCGGAAACTGCAGTGCGACAACGGGACCGAGTTTCCGCTGGAATTCGCGCTGACGGTGCAGGCCGCGGGCATCCGATATCGGTACATCACGCCGCGCCGTCCCGAACAGAACGGCAAAGTCGAACGGAGTCATCGAATCGACGATGAGGAATTCTGGCAACGGGAGTCATTCGCATCCTTCGACGATGCGACCGTCGGGCTCGAGGCGTGCGAGCGTCGCTACAATCACGAGCGCTTCTCCATGGCCCTGAGCGGCCATACGCCGGGCGAGACCCTCGCCGCCAAACTCAGTGCCCAGGCAACGAATCAAGTTGCGTCAACCGGGGCCTGATCTTGACGAGGTACAACAGGAACCCGCCGCCGAGCAGGCCGCCCACCCCAAGAGCGGCCCGCGCAGGCGGCAACACGACTACCGAGATCTCGTGTGACCGACGGCGATTTCGGATGGCCGACTCACATTAACCGTCCTTCGATAAAGCCGGTACGATTCAGCTTTCGGTCTACTCAATTCCTGGAGCCGGCGGGCGAAATCGGGATGCGCCGTCAGAGCGCGATAGATTTCTGAGGCCGCGAATCGGTTTCCTGCCACGTTGTAGTGGCCCCACACTCCGATGGTCGGCCACGGCGCCTTCTCTCGAATGAACAGATCTTCGGCATCGTGCCGGTCAAGTTTTCGGAAGTCGTCCGTCAAATCGACGTAAAAGATGCCCCTGCGGGCCGATTCCCGCCGGAGGAACTCTCGTAGATCGTCATTCATCAGATCGGGGCGGTAGTCTTCCATCAAAGGCAGGTAGACGAGGACCAACAGTCGATTCTCCCGCTGATCCAGCGTCTGCAGTTCCTCAAATACCCTCATTGCCAACGCGCGCACGTCGGTCTCCGAGAGCGATCCCGCCGAGGCATGAAAGAGGTTCAGTCTTTCCACGACCCTCTGAAACAGCTGGAGCGAGCTCAGTGCCCTCAAAGGGGCGAGCCGCCTGCTCCAGGACACTTCTGGAACCGGCGTGTTTCGCACGACGAGCCGCCCATCCTTCACCGCCAGCATGGGCTTGGCGTAGTCTAGAAAGTCTGTTGAACCCATCCGCGGGTAGTCTCTGCCGATGAACGCGAACAGGTGAACATCATGACGGAGTCCCGCACCGTCCCGCAGATACCATAAATACGCCTGATCAATTCCGTACCCGGTCTGCCCCATGTTGATCGTCTCGAGGCGCGCGTCGTGCTTGGCGAGTTGCTGACACCATGCGTCGTCGTTGTCGACGCCAACCCCGAAGGTGAAGGAGTCGCCCGAGCAGATCACGCGCAGTTCGCCAGCGGACGGGTCCGCCTGAAACTCACGATTGCTTCGAAATCCGCGCGAATTGGTCCTGATGTACACCCCTTTCCCAAAGGCATCTGGAATAGTGACGTTGGGCTTCGCGACCCAGCCCAGAAACGGATCGTGACGAGTGTAACCCGCACGACGAGCCGCAATCGGCTTGGTCGCGTTATACGTCACCAGCACGATGCTCGAGAATCCTTCAATCACGATGAACAACATCAGGGTCACCAGCATCAGCAAAGAGCCTTGAATGATCGTCCGGCGCCACAGCCGCGGGGCGGTCACGTTGACCTGTTGTTCTGAAGAGACTTCGCTCACTGATCTCGCCGTTCCTTTGTCCGGCCCCGCACGATGCTATCTCCCGTGCAGTTCATGGGGCTACCATCGAGCGGTCCGCGCGCTCGGCGTGGGAGCCCCGAGATACCGACACCGGCCGGCCGATCTCGATCGAACGTTGGGATCCGATCATCCTTGACGCGTGGGTCTTGATACTCGACCTGGCACCATTCAGGTGTACGGTCTAACACGCACAGGATCGACCCCTCTTTGGCTGCAGCTGCTAGCACGCTGAGAGAGACTGCCCTCGCCATGAGCCCTCCTCGTCACGGCCACACTTTTCACCGAGCGTGGCGCCGCGTAAGTGCATAGAGGCCATTTCTGGCAGCGGCCTGCTACGACAATCCCAAAACGTGCACCCGGGAACGATGTCCCCTTCACCCAATTGCCATCGGCGTACGAGAAAAGTCGTCCCCGGGCCTCACCGATGTGTCCATCGAACCCGGAACGATGTCGAGCTCATTGCGCGGAATGGGAGGCCGCGGTGCTGCGGGGGGCGCGGGCGCCGTGTGCTTGCACGCGGCTGATGTGATGACGAGGGTGGACGCGAGAATGAGAGAAGCTGTGCGGTTCATAAGTGCTCGTTCAGATTATTCGTCTAAGGATCGTTGCGCTCGATGCGTCTGGCGCTGTGCTGCCGAACATGCACAGCGTCAACGAGCCACCTTGCCCCGACGATGAGGTCTCGTAGACCTGTACCGCACAGCTGCGAGTCTTCTCGGGTTTCAGAGGTTCGAGTTGCGCTCTTCCGGGGCCTTCGTCACGTATCCGAGCAACGGGCAAAAACGGCCAAGACCCGTTCCGGCCCCTACCAACGGCGGCGGCTCAAGTCCCAACTCCGTGGTCCACCAAGTCAGGCTCGTAAAGACTTCCACGATCGGCTTCCGGTCCACGTCGTGCACGTAGACCCGGGATCCTGGGACGACATTCGCCCACAACGCGCGGAGGCAGTCGAGAAAGCTTTCCCGCAAGTCCACGTCCCAGAACGCGCACACGATGGGCGTCCCCTTCAAGGCGGGCAGCGTCGCAGCAAACCAGCCAGGCCTGAACTCTACACGAGAGATATCGCCGTAGCGCGCCACATTTGCCTTCACCTCAGTCAGCCGACCGAGGTAAGCGCCCTGCGTGAAATCCGGCTTCCGATCGGTGTGGTCTTCACGGGTGACCGCTGGCAGCCCTTCAAAGGAATCACAGACGATCAGCCTGCGGCCGGTCAGCGCCACCGCCCGACTGAGCTTCGCAGTGCTACCACCGAGAAACGTCCCGCACTCCACGACGACTCCTTGGAGCGATGGGGGCAGCTCGATAATTGTCTCAATGATGTAAAGAGCCTCAGCGGGATTGTGACCGCACTCCACGCGCAGATGGATCACTAATGATGCCCAGGCCAGCTTCAAACGTTGCCAGGGAGACGTCCGAGCCCCAACACCTCTGAGCACGAATGCGATCTGGGCAGGCGTCGAGAGAATGCTGGGATAAAGCTGCCATCTAACGAAAAACAGAACCTTTTCAATGGAGTCTCTCGCCAAGGAATACTCCCGAATTGGCCAGGCCGCAAGCCCCGGGCCATGACTTCAGCATCGTCCGACGAAACGGGCAGTGCGCATGACGCTGCTCCCGACGGCGAAGGTGGGGCGACGGCTGCCTTCAGTCTACGGGAGTTCGAACGGTCGGTGCGAGGTCGGCGCGTCCGGCAATTGCTCCGGCGACGGCGGCGGCGTTACTGCAAACGATGAGGTCGTTGGCCGTCTCGCTCACGTGGACAAAATCAATGAACAACGGCTCACGGACATCGGCCACAGCCTCGCCGAGGCCACGGAATGCCGGCGCGTCCGTCCCCACTGGCTTCATTCGCCCAACCGCCGCGGTGGCGAGGCTCATAGAGCATTGAAGCGGCGACGCGGACACAGGTCCGGGACACAACCGTGGCGATCGTGAAGGAGGAGCTCGACGCGGTGCTCGGCGCGCGAAAGTCGGCCCGGGTGCGACACGCGCCAGGCCTACCGCCAGAGCACGCGAGAGCGGACGCTCACCACGAGCGTCGGTCCGGAGGCGATCGCGATGCCGCGCGCGCGGGTACGTCAGGCGGATGGGGCGAGTGCCGATCATCGCCGCGAAGCAGCCGATCACGCTGATGGCGAAGAGCCCCAAGACAAGTCTTCGATGCCGTCGCGCGAGTCATTTTCATGCCGACCTGGTGGCGGTGGAACCCACCCGATCACGAGAAGGTTTGTGGCGCAACCTCGAAGACGGACGGTGGGTCCGGCGCTCTCGACTTGATCACTGGACGTGGCTGACGTCCGACGATTTTCCGCGGCTGGTCGCGTGGACGCGATCCGGCGCGTGCGGCGAGCAGACAATTTGGCATTCGCACGCGTGTTCGAGCTGTGCCCGACGTTGCAGTCCGGATCGAACGATCACCGGCCGCCGGTGAGGCGGCACTTGAACAGGATGTACACGGCATCGAGGCCGTCGACCCAGCGGATCTTCTTGCCTTCGTCGACGCGGCGCGGCGAATAGCCGATCGGCACCTCGGTGATTTTGTAGCCCGCCAGCAGCAGCTTCGCCGTAATCTCCGGCTCGAAGTCGAATCCGACGCACCGGAGGCGGATCTTCGGGAGCACTTCACGCCGAAACGCTTTGTAGCCGGTCTCCATGTCGGTGAGCCGTCCGCCGAAGAGCAGGTTGCTCAGCATCGTGAGCATGCGATTCGCAAAGCGCGTCCGGAACGAGATGGCGGCATTGGCGCCCCGGAACCGTGAGCCGTAGACGACGATCGCGCCGTCGTTGAGGATGGGCGCGAGCAGTGTTGTGTACTCCTCGGGATTCAGCTCGAGATCTGCGTCCTGCGTCAGCAGCACGTCCCCGGTTGCGTAATAGAGTCCGAGTCGGACCGCGGCGCCTTTCCCCAAGTTGATCGGACTGTGCAGGATGCGCACTCTCGGATCGTCCGTCCAGGGTCCCTCGTCGATCGCGCGGCGCGTGCCATCGCTCGATCCGTCGTTGGCGACGATGATCTCTTTCTCGACGTCGCCGAGGTCCACCGCCCGGATGCGCTCGATGACGGCGCCGATCGTCTGCTCTTCATTGTAGACCGGCACGACGACCGACAGCTTCACGACACCCTCACCGCGGACGCTTGGCTGCGGCGTCGAAGAGGACAGCCGAGAAACAGACGGCGATCGCCGCTGCCACAGGCATCAAGTGAGTGGAAAACCGCCCGATGTACGCCGTGCCGTGCGCGACGAGTGCACCGCTCAGTACCGCGACGCAGAACAAGGCTGCGCCGAGCGTCAAGGGGATCCGACCCATCTGCGGTGAGCGCAGCACGGCGGCAGCCTAGCAGTACACGCAGTGCAGTGGTGCGCAACGTGCAAGTATGCGCAACGCCAGCTTATGCGTGGCTGACTGAGATAGTCTATCGAGGATGGTGCGACATCTGGCACTACGCGTGTGGGCCTTCTCGTTGATCATGCTTGCCGGTTTTGTCTGGACATTTCTCGCGTTCTATCCGGGTCTCATGTCACCGGATTCGGAGGACCAACTGTCGCAGGCGAGCAGGTTCGCATTTTCCGATGGCCATCCGATTGTGATGGCTCTCATCTGGGCCGGTACCAACGCGATCGTACGCGGACCCGTCGGTTTCTTCGTGCTGTTGCTGCTAATGTACTGGGGCGGCTTTCTGCTAATCTGCAGTTCTCTCGCCTCACGATCGGGCGTCAGTTTCTGGTCCTCGGTGATGCTGCCGTTCCTCCCGTTTCTGATCAATTTCTCAGGGACGCTCTGGAAGGACGTGCTCGTCTTTGGATGTTTTCTACTGGCGGTCGGAATCTTGCTGTATTACCGCGGCAGAAAACAAAGGATTCCAATCGTCGTAGCCATTTGCGTTTTCATTCTCATCATTACGGGAGCGATGGCCCGCTACAACTCCGTGCTATCGGCTATCCCGCTCACGGCGTTGTTGTTCTGGCCTCATGCAGCCTGCGATGCGGGTATCGGGTCGATAGCACGACGATTTGCGGCAGCATTTGTAGTGGTTCTCCTATCGGTCGTTGCGGTCACCGCGACGTTAAATGCGCTGCTCCGTCCGGAGAAGACATATACCAGTAGTCAATTGCTGATGTTCGACCTCGTGGGCGTCTCGAACAGAAGCGGCCTCCTCCTGCTTCCTGGGCGCTGGACCGATGAGGAAAGCCGAGCAATCAGACAATGTTACCACCCACGAACATGGGATTTCATCCGACGCGACTGTGATTTCGCAGTATCGCGGCTGCGCGCCGAGGATCGATGGGGGCGGCTGTTCGGCCCGTGGCTGCGCGCAGTTTTAACGCATCCGCGAGAGTACGCGGCCCACCGACTGGCGTACGTTGGCGCGTTCTTTCAGCGCGGGTTTCTTGTGTTCGCCTCTGTCGTGACGAAGGGATCGTACGACCACGGCCTTACCAAGAACATCCTGTTCAAGGCGATCGAGGCGTTCATCATGACCTCCGTCTACACGTTTCCATTTTCGATCCTATTTGCGAGTGGCTTCTGGTTCCTCGTCGCGCCGCTGATTTTCCTCCTCCATATGTCGTTTTTTCGTCGGGATCCGGCGGCCATGTATCCTGGATTGCTGGTTTCGGCGTCCGGCGTCTTGTACACGGCGCCTCTGGCCGTTGTCGGACTGTCGCACGAGTTCAGGTACATGTATTGGGGTATAGCAGCATCCTGCGTGGCCTCCGTGCTCGCTGCTGACGTTTGTATCTCGTCCCATGCCGAAGAGTCGTCAGACGCCACTGTCCCTCCGTAGACACGCGAAACCGGCCATCAATCGACACCTGAAAATTGGCCACCACGCGTAGTGACTGAGACGTTGACAGCCGCGGCAGCCCATGGCTCCGTCGCGGCCATGAGCAACGTCTTGGACGATCACACACAGCAGCAGATTGTGGCGCTCGGGCGACTCGGCTGGTCGCTCCGCCGGATCGAAGAAACGACGGGCGTTCGTCGTGAGACGGCCAGCGGATATCTGAAGGCCGCCAGCATCCCGGTGCGCGGGCGCGGCGCTCGGCCCCGCACCTGGCCGCCAAAACCGGCCACCACGCCGGCGGTGTCCATAGACCTCGCGGCAAAAGCGGCCATTTCGCCCGATGTGTCCACCGACTCTCATCAGGCAAAACCGGCCACCACAGGGTGTCCACCGACTTGTTGCGGGTCGAAGCGCCGGTCGCGCCGCCGGGGCGGGCGCCGAGTGCGAGTGCCTGCGAAGCGTTTCGCGAGCTGATCGCCGAGGCGCTGGGGCGCGGCCGGAACGCGATGGCGATCTGGCACGACTTCGTGACGACCACGGCTTCACGGCCCGGTAGCGAGCGTGCGTCGGTGCAACGCTGGCTGGCGCATCGAACCGCCGCTGCCAAAAAGCAGAGCTGATTGTCCAACGGAGAGCAATACTCGTCTTGCTGCGAGTTGCGCATGAATTCACTTCTTCGCATTGGGCGTCGTTCCCTAGCACGCGGGGTGGCCCCGCCGCCGCGCTCGCCGGGGCGACTGCGCCATACGTCCTCGTGACTTCTCGCCCGGTTCAGGACGATAATGATCATGCTGTTTTTTGACACACCCGCCACGGCGAAACTGGCTTCGCCCGCATTCCTGGGAAGTACGCCAACGGATCACAAGGAAAGGCGCGCCCCCCTTCTGGTCGGATGGCGGCGGCCGTTCCAGGCATTCGGCGCCGACTCACGATGACTCAGCCCATGAAACGATTCCTCTATATCTGCGCGGTGAACGTCGTCGTCCTCGTGTCGATGTTGATCGTCATTGAGGGTATTGCCGGCTACCTGTGGGCGCTCTACAAGGGCATGCCACAGCAAGTGGCCGAGCGACGTCACACCAAATATGACGCAGAACTTGGTTGGGTGAACGAGCCGAACATCGAGATCCCAGACATGTACGGCCCCCGAATCGGACTGCGAATAAATGGCCAGGGGTTCCGCAGTGATCACGACTTTGTCAAAGCTGTTCCTGCCGGCAAGATTCGTGTCATCTGCTCGGGGGATTCGTTTACCCTCGGCTACGGCGTCGATGACGACCACACTTGGTGCCAGTTCCTGACATCGCACGATCGCCGCCTTGAAACCATCAACATGGGACAGGGCGGCTATGGCGTCGATCAGGCCTATCTCTGGTACAAGCGAGACGGCATCGCGTTCGAGCATCACGTCCAGATTCTGGCGATGATTACGAATGATTTCAGCCGGATGCAGTCGGCCGATTTCCTAGGCTACGGCAAGCCGATCCTCGTCGTCGAGGACGGTGCCCTTGTGGTCAAGGGTGTGCCGGTTCGGCGACCTGACAGCAGGTGGCTGCAGCGCCTGAGTACGAGCGGGAGCCAGTTGCGGACCGTCACTGTGTTGCAGGGGCTCCTCGAGCGACTCGGACTCACGAGATCTGAGGAGGCGTCGCGGCTGCAGCGCTCGCGCTCGGCCGACGACATGACGCGCGCAGTCATGGTGAAGATCCTGGAGGACTTGAAGCGTCAGCACGACGCGCAGCGCCGGAAACTGATTATCCTCTACCTCCCAAAACGAGAGGAGATCGGCAACGAGACCGCCCGCCCATGGAGGGAATTCATTGGCGCTCAGACGCGCTTGCTCGGCATCCCGCTGGTTGACGCTTTCGACACGTTCGAATCAGTGCCGGCTCGATCGCTCCACGGCCTGTTCATCGCCCCGGGGCAAATGGGCTACATCTATGCGCAGGGCCACCTTTCCGTCAAAGGCAATGAACTGGTCGCCACGCTGCTCCAGACGGAACTCAAGAAGCAGCTGCCGAATTCCGCGGGAAGTTAAGTTGCACTTCTTCCGCCTGCGCCTGCCCTCCGAAACCCTGCGTCCGCCACCGCGCTCCGGGTCGCCCATTCGGCTCTGGCGCGGCGTGGTCCGCGCGCTTGGCCTTTGGCTCGCGTTCACCTTTGCGTCGGAGACGCTGTCCGCCGGAACCCTGAAGATCCTCGTCCGCTACGACGACTACACGAGCAAGAGTGCGACCCACATCGAGAAACAGCTGTTCGAAGCGGTCCATCGCGCCGGCAGTCGAACGCTTGTCGGCGTGATCCCTTTCGAGTCAGCGCCCTACCCACAGGGGCAAGCGGTCGAAATGGAGCTGGAGCGCTGGCTGGGACCGGCGAAAAGTGAGCTGCTGCGAACCTATCTGGACGCCGGTGTACTGACGCTCGGACTGCACGGCTTCGCTCATCACGAGAACGCGATAACCGAATTCCGGGGCATGCCGGACGATCGCCAACGGCAGTTGATGGCGATTGGCCAGCGTGCATTCGAGAAGCGCCTGGGTACTCGAGCGAACGTGTTCATTCCGCCGTACAACACCTACGACGAGTCGACGCTGGCCGCGGCGACCGCCAACGGCATCGGCGTGCTGGCGGCGGGAGGCTATGTGCCGCTTTCCGACGAACCGTCCGTGCAGATATTACCTGGCGGAGTCTATCCGTCGCGACTCGCCCAGACCGTCGCAGCGGCGTTGAAGCGCAATGACATGGATGGAATCGTCTTCGTCCTGGCGCACGACTACGATTTCTTGGGCGGCCGACCTTTGCCGGCTTTTCGCGGCAGCGACCGGCAATACCCGATGGAGCGCTTTGTCGAGGACATCTCGCGCCTGCGCGCGACGCCGGGCGTGCGATTCGTATCGGTCGAGGATCTGCTGGGAGAGCCGGAGAAGTTTTCCCGGTCACGGCTCAATATGAATCTATACGGGAGGAGCGTCGTCATTCGCTACCAGTTGCTTCCGGAGTTTCTCGATTTGTACGCCACGCCCGGCGTCTACTACTCTGAAGAACGCGCACGTGGCATTCATCGAAGGCTCTGGATCGCAACGACTGCGATCTACGGCGGGCTCGCGGCCCTTTGCGCGGTCACCTTGGTCGCGTTGCGCCGCCGATACGCCAGGCAACTCGACCGCGCCTCCGGATGGCTGCTCGCGGGCTTCGTTGCTGCCGCCGTTTACGGCGGCCTCCATCTTGTCTTCAACGGCGGATATACGAGAACGGTGATCCTCGTTACCCTCTGCCTGGGTGCCGCGCTTGGCCTCGGTCTCGATCGGGTCGCGAGCATGACAAGACGGCGTTTGGCGAGATCGACGACTGGCATCTCAACGACTGCCAACGACCGGTGAAACGCTTGCGTTTTTGTCGTGATCGACCGATTGGATCGGATCGGCGACGGCAAACAGCCCCCAAACGCCGTCTTGACCAGCAAGGCGGCGGAATCGATCGGGATCGTGTTCCATCCAGTTGAGCTCGACCGACGTTGGGGCGAAGCTCAGGACACGCGAGATCCGTTGCTCCGCAAGACGATTCCTCCATGCATCGAAACCAGCACCGGCAGTGGCTTGGTCGGCAGTTGCGTGGGATGCTGACCTCAGCCAGCTATCCGCTGCGATCGGCACATGCACGACGTCGTTTTGGAAGCGGCGACCGAGAAACGGATAGACAAACCAATTGTCAAGATCTTGGTGCGGTCCGGACGTCACGGCGATTCGATAGTGGGTTCGAGGATCGTCAACCAGCGATATTGCAGGCGTCCAATCGAACGCGAACGGGCCGGGGGCAGCGGCTCGCGCAAAAAATGGCAGGAACACGAAGTCGTGCGCGAACAGTTCGTGCCGATGCACGGTTCGCACTTGGTCGAGCGCGACAATAGCTGTCAAGGACATCGCGGCCAGCAGTGGCCAGCGAAACGGAAGGATACGGAGCACGGCGACAGCGCAGATTGCGAGCACGCCCACGACTGCGGCCACCGACAACATCGCGTTGATCGACGCCGGTGACATGCCATATCCGATGAATCGGTAGAGATTCCATACTGCCGCGAGCCACAACACCGCAGCGTAAGCTGTCGAACTCCACGAAGCACGGCGGCACCAGGCTACGCTGGCGAGGGCTGCAAACGCGACGAGCGGGACGAGAAACCGACTACTGCTGAGCGTCCAGTGATGTCTCAGCAGCTGAAACGATTCGGAAAAATACATGATCACGCAGGTCCCCGCTGCCACCAGCATGGCGACTGCCGGTCCGGGGCTCCGGCGCATCAGCGACGGAACGCCAATCAGGCTGAGGGCGATAGGAAGCGCCGCCATTACTCCCAGAGCAGGTGTCAGCGTGCTGCCGCGTGCGAAGACACGCTTCAGCACGGCAATTTCCGATCCCCTGGAAGCCAGTTCTTGTGCCGGCCGGCGCAGCAACCCGGCCACTTCTTCAGGTGCTTGTCCAATCGCCCACGCGCCGACGCGAATCGGATACGGAGCGAGAAGCGTCCCTGTCTCATGGAGGCTCCGCAAGAGCCACGGACCGACCGCCACAGCGAAAAGAAGCGCAGCACCACTGACGTACCACAGCGATTTGCGTCGCTCGGAGTAGAGCTCTCGGATGGTCAGCATCAGGAGCGCGACACCGGCGATCGGAATCATGTTCACTTTTGTTGCCGCTGCGATGCCGAGCAGCGCACCGGCGAGCAGGAATGGTTTACGGCGGGTCCTGCTGGTCGCGGCTCCGAGCGCAATGCCCCCCGCGAGGGCGGCGATCGAGAGCAGCTCCACGTATCCGCTGCCAATCATCAATCGAATGGTGGGCAGCGCGAGCACAAAGCCGACGGCTGTCGATGTAAACGGCTCTCGAATCCGAAGGGTACGGCCGAGCACAATTAGCCCAAGTCCCAGCCCGAACCATTCCAGCACGTCGACCAGCGGGACCAGGACGTCGGATCGCAGGGGGAGCATCGCCCACGCGAGAAAGACTTCCGCACCTGCCAGCTGCAAGCGGTAGTAGGCCCACGGGCCTGGTCCTTCCATCCCAGCCACCGACCCATGCTGGACCCACATTGCCGCCTTCGTGGCATGAAGCGTCAGCGCGTCCCACCCGAGTGGTGGAAGAATCAGCGCTCGCAGGATTGGTGGCGCAACGCCCATGACCCAGACCAGGACGGCTAGGCGATATGGACTCTTCCAGAGCCTGCGTCCAAACCTTCGCAGGGTCTGTTGCTCCTGCCGCCACCAATCTCGCACGTGGCGGCGGGTCGCCAGGAAGGCAACAGTCGCCAGTAACGTGATGACTCCGAGCGCGGGTCCGCGCGCAAACAACTGAAGCGCCGCCAGCACGTGAAAGACGGCTGTGAGCAAGAACGCGGCGGCGGCGGCCATTGCTGTCCAGCGGAGAAACGCAATCCGCGGCCCGCAGCTCAACCACGCGACGACGAACGCTACGAACACGATGCCAGCCCCGAGCGCAATCGCGCAGGCCGCAGCAGCCGTTGTCGACCAGACGTCGACAGCGGCCGTCAAGATAGAGTGAAACGGAATACTCGTCGCTTCAACAAGCATTACGATGGCCTGCGAACTCGGATGACCCTGAAGTCCCCCGAGGTCTCCAGCGCACCGAGCAAATCATTGCGATACCAGGCCCCCAGCGCGGTGTGACTATCTGCGGTCGCCAACCTGATCTCGGCGAATTCGTAGCTGCGAAGAAACCTGGCGTCCCTTGTCACACCCGCAAGGACGCGGTCATCGAACGATCTGGATCGCCCGAAGACGTCGAGATTGCCGTTCGTGACGAGCCTGGGATTCAGAATCGCTGGTTGAAGTGAGTAAAAGGTAGCAGGTTCAAATGCCGCGTGATTCTTCACGCCGAATCTCATGCCGCCATTGTGGGCGATCTGCGTGTTGTTCAAACCCATCAGGTCGACGACCTCACCTGGGTAGCTGTATTTGACGCCGCCAGCAGAGATAACTCCGATGCTCGGCAGCTCCGGGCGACCAGAAAACAGACCTCGAGCGAACTGGCCAACATCTCTGCCCTCGCGAGCAATCTCAAACTGGATGCGAAAAGGGACAAGCCCGGACGACGCGTTCCAGCCGAGCAGCGGCACGACATTGCTCATGACCAAGGCGGCCGCTGCCGATCCAATCCAGACGTGTCGTCGCGACTCGATTAGAGGAAATGAGGCATTCTTCAACACGTTGAAGCGGCCAAACGCTATGAGTGACAGAAGAAGAATGGGATAGACATGTTGATAAAAGCGAAAACCGACAAAATGGTCGCCGCCAGTGAGTACTGGTAGAAGCAAACCAGTCAACGCAAACACACTCAAACTCAGCAACCTGCGATCACTCGTACCTGAGTGGTGGAGCAGCGTCCGGATTAACACCACGGCGGCAACTACAGCGCAGGTGAGCGCGGCCGGGTTCGAAAAGAGAAAACCACGAAGGTACTCGCTACCTTCCGAGATATCATAGGCAATTGACGGCGACACCTTGGCGTAGAACGTGTTCGGGAACGGAAAGCCGAAGTAATAGAGTCTGAACGACGTCAACAGCAGGGCGGTTACGAGGAACGCGAGCGCGCCAGGTGCGACATGGCGGCGCGCCTCGGAAGGGCCGAGTCGTGCCCGGACGTCGAAATATTGCGCCGAGACGATGACCGGCACCCAGACGAGCGCTTCAGGCCGAGTCAGAGTTAGTCCGACGATCAATGCCGTCAACCATCGCCTGATGAACCGTGCCGAACGCTGCCTGTCGATGGCCAGAACACACGCGATGGTCAGGCTGCTGCCCCAGAATGCGTTGTCCATCAGGGTGACGGTGTTCCAGGCGGTGTAACGCCAGTCCGAAAAGAGCAGCACCACAAACGCGGCCGCCCATGGCAGCCATGACTCGCCGGATTCCGAACGGATCGGCCAGGACCGAATGCACAACGTGACGGAGAACGAGACAATCACGAGGCTGACCGCCAGGAGTACGTGTTCAGGATGGCTGGCAACGAGAAACGCGGCCATGCAGACGAGGACCCAGAGTAATGATGTAAAACCCTCGACGTGCTCACTTCCTATGTTGTAGACAAAGCCATGACCGCGCGCGAGATTCTGCGCGTAGACAAAAAAGATGTTGGCATCATCGATCCCCGTGGCGTAATCGGCCAGATTCATTGCGCGGATCAGCACCCACACTGTCACGCAGAGTATCGCCAGCACCGACAGATACGAGGCGCCGCACGCAATCACGGGTATCCATCGCGCGCGATGCGGCGGCGCGGAATGCTCAGCCAGAGCGGATCGCACGTCTGGAAACGCCATTTTAAAGTGTGAATCGGTACAGCGAGTGGATTCTGGTTCGTAACTCAGTCATAGCACTCACTGCTGGGTTGAGCACGTCTCCGCTTCTCGATCTGACGCATCTCAATCAAACGTTGCCAGTGTGTTGTGGCAAATGGTGATGTAAGGCGCGTAAAGGGCCACATACTTGACGCGGCGCGTCTCGTCGGCGCCATGTCGAAAAAAATCGGTCGAAAGCAAGAAGTCCGTGAACACGTAACTCGGCCACGACCTGAGGCGCGACAGCCGGCCGATGTCGCGATCGACATCTCGCACGTACGCGTCGACGCCGTCGGGGTCGAGGTCGAGATATGAGAAGTGCCACATCAGACGCCGCTTCGGACTCCACACGAACTCAACACCACGCTCGACCAGTGGCCGCGTCCATCGGTGCGCTCCCAATGTTCCGGCGCCGACGATGGATGCCACGCTGAGTGACAGATATTGCAGGAATCGCCGCCGCGGAATCGTTCGCTTCCTGCCGTTCATTGTCTGGCCATCAGTTTATCGGCGGCTCTCAGCGAGAGCGCGCTCATCGTGAGCGTTGGATTAGCCGGCGACGTCGTCGGGAAGGCACTGCCTCCTAGTACGAGGAGGTTTCGAATGCGGTGGTGCACCATGGCGGCATCGACGACGCTGTCCGCCGGCCCGGTCCCCATGACCGCGGTCCCCAGAATGTGGGACTGGGTGAGGACCGTGTCCGTGTCGATTCGATACGACTCAACTGGCAGTGCAGCCAGGATCGATGACAGCTCGGCAGCAAGCGCCTGACGGCCGCGCTGTGCGTAGGCAGACGGGCCCAGGTACGACACTTCGGGCGTATCCGGCCGCGCTGGATTGAAGGTGACGCGGTTGGCGTCCTGTCGGAGATCCTCGAAGATGAAATTCAGCTTCAGGCGCCGCCGCCATTTCCCGCGCTCGTTCCGCAACTCGGGCATGTTGTACGTTTCGATTAAGGCGCCGGCGCGCTCTTTCCGGTGCGCACCATCGTAAAGCATGTATCCATGGCCTGTAATACTGGTGCTGCCCTGGAAATTGTCCAACCCGTCCAGATGAACGTCCACCAGCGCGGAGATCTGTTCGACGAGACCGCGTCCCAGCTGCGGATCGTCGAGACCGGACCGCATCAGTATGTGTGGATTGAAAAGCGCGTTCGCACCCAAGCCAACGACTTCACCGCGCGCTTCGTGGTCTTTGTCCGCCAGTCGGTAGCGCACACGGCTGACCAGGCTGTTGGCAATGTCAAGACTCGAAACTGTCGCGCCGAGTATCAGCGTTACTCGTGGATCGTCGTATAAGTATTTCAGCTCGTTGAGAATCGTGAACTTGGAGTTGATCGGGCATGCGGCGCAGACTCCGCTGGCGCAGCAACGCGGTCGGCCGCTTGAAGTCGACCGGCTCGGTCTGGCAGTCGGCTGATTGAAGAACGCCTCAGGAAAGTGACGCTTGAGCAGCCGATCCGGCTCGGAAAGGCGATGGGGCGGCTGCGGATACGGACGACTGCGTGGAAAAGGCGTACGGTCGGCGGGTCCCGACACGGCCATTACCTCTTCGGCCTCGCAGTAATACGCTTCGAGATCGTCGTAGCTCACCGGCCAGTCCTGACCGACGCCGTACCGGGAGCGCAACTGGAAGTCCTGTGGCAAAAACCGAGGTGTGCAGGCCCACCAGCAGTTAGAAGCGCCGCCGAAGGCGAGACGAAAATTCCAGGGTTTGCGCGGCTGGTGATTGGTGAAGCTCCGTCTGGCGTCGGCGGCAAGGATGTCGGCGTGCTCGATCTGCCAACGATGCTGTCGCATCTCGCCGCGCTCCAAGACGAGTATCCTGGCGTCGGATCCGCAACGCTGAAGATAGCGATAAAGGAAGAACGAGGACGCGAATCCCGTTCCGACCAGAATCAAGGAGAAGCTATCGATCGGCTCGGTGGCCACGGGACCTCGCTGGCCTCAATGAGACGTCGCGACGTCGGCGACGGATTCCAGCACGTAGTGCGACAGCACCTCGGCCGCAAGCGGATGACCGTTGGCATTCCAATGCGCCACGACCGATTCGTTCATCCGTCGAATCAACGCCTGCGTAGTCTCCCAGGCGTGATGAACAGCCGGGCGTTCGCGCCTCGCATAGACTCGAGCCTCGTTGGGCACGACGCGGTCGCTGAACGCGGGTTTCGCCGGACGACGGGCCACCTCTTGCGACACCGATGCAGCTCTGGCTGTGCGCATCGAAGATGCCTGCAGTCTCGCCTGTCGAATCCAATAGTACACTCTCGAGTTGTTCTCCAGCCATTTCTTGACCGAAGCGATCGTGAGATCGAGGCGCGGGGGGAAGGCATCGACATAGGAGTCGCCAACAGACATGTAAGCTCGCGAGGTCAATCTATTGCAGCCTTCTCGACGCTCGTCCCGGTACCGTTAGAGTCGGTGTGCTGCACACTCAGGGTGTCGAGACGCAGCCGGTAGAGAACGTCGGGGTTCGGGTATAGCCATATCCCGCAAACGAGCACACCGCACAGGACGAGCAACGCCAGCGGAGAGGCCTGTTGTCCCAAAAACGGCAAATATTGCGGCGCCATCTTCGACAGAACGTTGACCCAGGGTAGTTGAAACCCTCCAAGCAGGACGCGGGCGATGGAGTCGCCGATATCGACAGCGCGCACCATGCTGAGACACCACGACTCAGCGAACGTAAGCGTCACAACGAAAAACCGCGCCAGCGCCGGCAGGCGCCCGAGGCCCGCGAACGCGGGCAGAAACAACGCCGGGATGACCGGCACGATGTAGCGAACGCCGGTCACCCATTGCAGCTGCGTGTACTGAACGGCGCTGAAGAAGAGCACGAAGGCGAACGCAAAGCTCGCCAGGAACAGACTCTCACGCGGCGGCAGCCAGGTCCGTCCGCGCAGCGAATCGACGATTCCCACGACGCTGAGCGCGAGAAACGGGCACGCCACGAGAAGGCCGAATCGCGTGTCGAACAGCAGCATGGTGAACAGGCGCCACTCCGGCCGTCCGACACCGCGATATCCGATGTCCACCCACTCGACCTCCGGCATGTAGTGCTGGCCGGGATACCACGGGCTGCCGAACGCGCGCCACTGGTAGAACAGCAGCAGCGCGATGGGGAGTGCTGCTCCCGCGACGTACCAACCCATGTTTCGCCAGATGGCGTGCCAACGGCCGGCACGCCATGCGATCCATGTCGCGTAGAAGCCAAGCCAAAGCAGGACTGCGGCGCCGCTGTAATCCGACAGCAGCGAGTAGCCGCCAGCAAGACCCGCCAGACCATAGGCTGCGGCGTCGCCCCATTCGGCAAGGCCGCCCGGTCGCCACAACGCGACGAATCCAAAGAGAAAGAGGTGGGCGATGAAGACGTTCTGGTTGAGGAACGCCGTTCGAAAGAAGATGGGCGTGCCCAGCGCGTACAGGAAGGCGCCGAGCAGCGCAGTCCGAGTTGGAACGCCGAGCGCACACAGGAGCCGCAGCATCACAACACCAGCGGCCGCCGACAGCGGCGCCATGAACAGCGCCTGGATGACGGCTGCCGCGAGCCCGAAGCGAATGTCCAGTCCCTGTTCACGCACCTTCCGATAGAACTCGACCCGCCGCGGTCGGGGATCGTTGTAAATCGCCGTCGTAGCAGTTCCAGAGGCCGCGCGTCTGGCGTTGCTCGCGGCAACGATTCGATCGATGAGCGGGCGGAAAACCCAATAGGGAAGAGCTCCCACCATCGAAACGCCGGGATTGTTGCCAATGTGGGCGCCGTGGCCAGGTGTGTCGAAGATATCGATGTGCAACCCGAGGTACTTGTCCATGCGGAAGGAGTAGTCCTCGGCCAGGCTGAACGACAGGTAGTGCTCCCGTGCGATGTCGGTTGCGAAATGTAGAACGAACACCAGCCAGCAGGTCACGAAGATGCGTACTTGGAGCCGAGTGCTGGGATGAACGGACTTCATACCTCGTAACCAGGCGATTACCGCATTGACGCCAGGTCAGCACGCTGCGGACGGTGTGAAGCTGCCCCGAGAACATCAGACAAGATGTACATCGGACGCGGCTTGACTTCGTTGAAGATGCGACCCAGGTATTCGCCGAGGATGCCGATGCACACGAGCTGAACGCCGCCCAGGAACAGCAACGCCACCATGATCGTTGCCCACCCTTCAACGGTATAACCGAGCGCTTTCTGCACGAACACGCTGAGCAGGTACAGGAACGCCAGCATCGACGCGCCATACCCGCTCCACATCGCCAATTTCAGGGGCGCCGTCGAGAACGATGTGATGCCGTCGAAGGCAAACTTGATCATCTTGCGGTATGGATATTTGGTCACGCCGGCGTAGCGCTTGTCCCGGCTATACGTCACGCCGGTTTGATTGAATCCGATCCAGCTCACCAACCCTCGGACGAAACGGTCCTTTTCGCGAAGCTGTTTCAGCTGGTCGACCGCTCGCCTGCTCAGCAGCCGAAAGTCGCCGACATCGGGGGGGATATGTACCTGTGTAATTCGTCCGAGCAGCCGGTAGAACGCGGCGGCGGTGACCAGCTTCATCGTCCGCTCGCCGTCACGCTCGCTTCGCACGCCGTAGACCACGTCGAACCCGTCGCGCCACCGCTCGATCATGGCCGCGATTACTTCCGGTGGATCTTGAAGATCGGCGTCGATGACCACGACGCAGTCGCCGGACGCGTGGTCGATGCCGGCGGAGATTGCGATTTGATGGCCGAAATTTCGGGACAGCTTGAGCACGCGCACGCACGGGTTCGCGGCAGCAAACGCAGAGAGCCGGCGGAACGAATCATCGACGCTGCCATCATCGACGAAGACGAGCTCGTAGTCGAAGTTCTCGAGGCGCGTGAGCGTGGCTCTGGCGCGTTCGTAAAACGTGGCGATGACTTCGGATTCGTTGTACACGGGCACGACGACCGAAATCAGCGGCGTGTCCCCGGGGTTCGGTGTGCCGTCGACGACGCTCACGCGATCCGGAAGGCTGAGGCTGGCCGCCGCGGGGCGAACGTCCGCGGGGACTGAAACGTCCGGTCGTCGAGCCTCGAAATCGGTAGTGATCATCCTGCACCCGGACCGACTCGCGGTCCTCCCTGCCGTAAGCACCCTGCCAGCGGGCGGCCGAATTCTTGAAGCAAACGGTCCGTGCGCACAAAACGTGCCGTCGATGCGGCGGCGAAACCGACGATCTTTCGAGGAACTTCGACGGTCGTGGAGCCCCGAATGCGACACGGCAACCGTGCGCCCCGCCCAGCGGTCAGACAAAAGTCTTCAAGCGAGGTGACAATTCGACTCGAAAGCCCGGGACCCCACCGCCGAACGCCAATCGGTCGATGATGGCCGGCAAGGGGTCGATGATGACGGTGCCACAGTGAGAGGCTCCCGAGCGTGATCCTGATTGGGTCTGCACTCGCAGGAATGGTGCTTGTCTACGTCGGCGGGATGCAGTACCTCGCCTGGTATTTCCGATGGGAAACACGACAGACGGATGGCCTGGCGTACTTCGGGAAGCCGATTGCCGACCGTCGGGCCCTGAAGCGCCGCATCCGGCGGCTGTCGCGCCCCGTTGTGCCCCTCGTCAGACTGCTGGCGGCGACGAACCGTAAGGCGCTGACGATGCCGGTTTTCGAATATGCGGGCGTGTGCGGGCCGCCGAAGGTGAGCAGCGTCGAGAGGTTCGAACGCGCGAGCAAATACCAGCCGCGGCCGGAGGACGTCTTCGTCGCTACGCAGATGCGATGCGGCACGACCTGGATGCAACAGCTGGTGCTCGAAATCGTGACCCGAGGGCGCGCGGATCTGAGCGATCGAGGCTTCGGTCATCTCTACGCGATCAGTCCCTGGATCGAGGCGGCCCATACTATCTCGATCGAAGATGCGCCGCTCGTCGGCGATCGGCCGACGCGTATCATCAAAACCCATCTGCCAGCCTCGCTCTGTCCCTACAGCCGCGACGCGAAATACATCTACGTCACTCGTCATCCGGTCGGCTGCTTTGCCAGCATCGTCGACTACAACCGCACGCTCCTCGGGCCGCTGATGCCGCCGCTGGAGGCACTCACCGACTGGTACTGCAGCGATCGGATGTACTGGTCGCCATGGCCGAAGCACGTCGATGGGTGGTGGCGCTGGGCCCAAACCCGACCCAACGTGTTGTTCGTGCACTTCGAGCAGATGGCGCAGCAGTTCGATCGGGTTCGCGACGATGTGGCGCGCTTTCTCGGATACACACTGACCGACGAAGAGCGGCAGCGCATCAGCGGGAAATGCACTTTCCGGTACATGAAGGAGCACGAGGAGTTTTTCGAAATGGCGGCGCCGACGATGTTTTCCGTGGATGGCGGCGAATACCTGAAGAGCGGCAAAGCGGCGCGTGACGGGGATGTTCCCGGCAAGATTCGCGATCGCATCCTGCACTACTGCCGAAGCGCCTTGAAGGATCAACGCTATCCGGCCGCGAGATTCTATGCGGACCTGGCCGATGGATGACCGTCGTCGCCCGGCGATGGGTGGTCCCTTCGGGTGGTGGGCGCGCGAAGATTCTCAAATCGGAGCGTCGAAAGCTGCTCCGAGATCACCCCAAGGAGCAACATCAAGACGCTCAGCATGATCAGGAGAACCGAGGAGTTGGTCACATGAGATTGCGACGCGACGGTCCAGATCGCGTAGGCGGTTCCGACTGCGAATGTAATCGCGCTGATCGGTACGAAGATCCGCAGCGGACTAAAGATGGCCGTGACCTTGAGCAGGATCAGGAGAAACCGGGCGCCGTCTGGCCCGAGTCTGATTTTCGAGACGCCCTTGCGCCGCGCCGCCTCGATCGGCACGAACGTGACGCTGTAGCCGGCCTTGATGAACGCGAGCGTCGTCGTCGTTGGCGTGGAAAAGCGATTGGGGATGAGATAGATGAATTCGAGCATCCGGTCCCGATGTGCGGCGCGGAAACCAGATGTGAGATCCGGGATCGGCCGGCCGGCAAGGTAGCCGGCAATCCAGTTCAACAACGAATTGCCGGCGCGTCTGGCCATGCTGGCCTGGGACGCGCTGCTGCGAGCACCGACGACGAGCTCGAACACGTCGAGACAGTTGACCAAACGTGCCGCGTCGGTCGGCTGATGTTGGCCGTCGGCGTCGACGATCACGATGAATCGGCCCGAAGCGTTTCGTAGCGCGGTCTTGACGGCCGCTCCATTGCCCTTGTTGTACGGGTGTCGCAGAACGTGCGCGCCGGCAGCGGCGGCCTCGACGTCCGTGCCGTCGGACGATCCATCGTCGACGACCAGAACCTCGCGCCAGTCGGCCGCTTTTCGCAGGGCGGTGACGAGGTCGCGCACCGCCTCGCGTTCGTTGAAAGCCGGAATGATGACCGACGTGTCTGAGACGAGATCGGGTCTCGAATTCGAAAGTAACATTGGCATGGTTCCAGGCCTCTCTCCCTCGCTGATTCGCGGATGTCGCGCACGTCACGCGACTGCCTTCGAGTGTACACTTCGCAACCGCTTAATCCAGGGCGCGGTTCGGATCCCCGCACGCCACGCTCGCGCCTTCACCTCGTTGTGATTCGATGCGAACTCGTTCCGGATTGATCGCGGCCGTCCTCGTCGGCCTGTTCGTGCGCGCCCCAGGCGTGCTGTGGGGGTCGAACTTCCCGACCGGCTGGTACGGACATCACGTCGACGAGTACACTCATTTGGTCAACGCCGAAGGGCTCATCAACCCACTTCTGCCGCCGCGATGGCCGCCCCATCCGTACCCGAAAGGTCTAGCGGCTCATGTCCTACCGCCGCTTCTATTGATACAGGCCGCGCAGGGAACGCTCCTAACAGGATTGCCGTCGCCGCAGGCCATCATCATGACCGGCCGCATCGTTAGTCTTTTGTACGGCGCAGCGACCATCGTCATCGTTTTCTGGTTCGCGAAGCGCCTATTCGGTCAAGCCGAGGAGGCGGTTGCCACTCACGTTGCGATGCTTTCCGCGTGGATCACCGCGCTCGGCGGGCTGCACGTCTCGCAAAGTCACTTCTTCGTTGCCGACGTTCCGGCGTTGTTCTGGACGCTGCTCGGGAGCTACTTCCTGTATTGCGATGTTGAGAGTCGAGGCGATCGTCAGGGATCCAATCTGGCCGGTTCCGGTTTCTGTTTCGGCGTCGCGTTCGGCCTGAAGCTGGTAGTCGCAGGTCTGCCAAGCATTGCTATTGCGGCCGTCCTCATACAGCCGCGCATACGCCGAACGCTCATCGTCGCCACAACCTTCGTTGCCGGGTTTGTTCTCGTCAACGCCGATTCCTATTCGGCCACGGATCTCGCGAGGACCATCGCGAGCTCCGGCACGGCAACCTACGCGTTCAGCCGTATGTTCAGCCTGTTGGTCTACGCGATCCAGCTGCCAAGCCTGATCAGCATTCCAGTGCTGTTCCTGGCGATTCCCGGCTCGTGGTTTCTGGCCCGAAAGCTGTTTGCGCTCGAGCCAGGGGCCCGACGAACAGCGATATGGCTTGCCGTAATCCTTCCGCAGGCGCTGACCGCCATCCTCGTCGTGTTCACCGTGAACAACTTTCTGCGCCATTTGATCCCGTTCATCCCGTGGCTGGCGATGGTTGCCGCGGTGGGGCTGGTCAGAATCGCGGGTGTCGGCGATGCGAGCCGTCGTCTGCGAGCTCGACTGGTCGTTGCTCCGCTGTTCATCTATCTCGCGGTCTTCGTGCTCGATGGCGAACGGCTCTACATCAACGAACCGAGGAATGCCGCCGCGACGTGGCTGCTAGCCAACGTGCCAGCCGGTACGCCGATCTGGTGGCAGGGGCACGGCTGGATTACACAGTATCAGCACGTCGACTTCATGCGCGGCAGCCGCCCGCCGGTTCTCGTGGTCGAGATGCACCGCGCCAACGGTATTGTCAGCGGCATGGGGTGGAAGAACAGCATGCCCGCCGATTATCGCCAGACCTTCGGCAGGCGTCCGAAGAACGAAGTCGACGCACTGCAAGGCCTGTTCAAGGGGAAGACGGAATATCGCGAAGTGGCGCGGTTTCCGGATCGCCACTGGATGCCGGAATTTACGCTCGTCGAGCGCCTGCTCGGCAACCGCTCACGCAACTATCTCTCCGAGGTCGTCGTGTTCCAGAAAGGCGAGGCGAACTCACTTCAAGCCGGCCGCCGATGAGACAAGTCTTACGCGTGTCCTGATAGCCAGTCAGGCATCGTGCCGGAGACTTTCGTCTGCCCCAATCCCGACTTCAAAAGGCGCTCAGCTACCACACTCGACTCCAGCGGTCTTTTCAGGCTTAAACCTCGTCGTATCAGGTCCGGGATGGCACAGTTCGAGCAGTGAATGATCGTCGAGCTGTGACCGGAAACAGACTCTTCGCCGCCATTCGATGAATTTTCTGCACGTCACAACCTTCTATCCGCCCTACAGCTTCGGCGGCGACGCCATGTACATCTACCGGCTGGCGCACGCTCTGGGCGACGAAGGCCATCACGTGGACGTGGTTCACAGTATCGACGCGTACCACGTGCTGCATCCCGCGCCGCCGCCGCTCGAATTCGCGGATCATCCGAATGTCACGGTGCACGGGCTTCGCAGCGGATTCGGATTGCTCTCCACGGTGCTCACGCAACAAACGGGCAAACCGTTGCTCGAGATGGGCCGCATCGCCGACATCGCGCAAAGCCGGCACTACGACGTCGTGCACTACCACAACGTGTCGCTGCTGGGTCCGGCTATACTTGCGCTCGAAACACGGGGACCGGCGCCGGTGAAGCTGTACACGACGCACGAGCACTGGCTCGTGTGCCCCATGCACGTGCTGTGGAAGTTCAACAGCCGCGCGTGCGAGAAGCCGGAATGCCTGAAGTGCACGCTGATGGCGGGACGGCCACCGCAGTTGTGGCGCTACACGGGGATGCTCGAGAAGGCCAGCCGCCACGTCGATCGATTCGTCTCGCCGAGCCGTTTCACCGCGAGGATGCATGCCGAGCGCGGCTTTGCCAGGCCGATCGGACATCTGCCGTATTTCATCGATCGTGTGGACGCCGACTGGCAGACGCCGAACGCGCGGCGGCAGGAACGGCCCTATTTTCTGTTCGTGGGCCGGCTGGAGGCGCTCAAGGGGCTGCAAACGCTGATCGCCGTGTGGAATCGCGTATACGATTTCGATCTCCTGGTCGCGGGCGCCGGCACGGCGGAAGCCCAGTTGCGCGCTCAAGCCGCGTCGAATCCCCGCATCAAGTTCCTTGGCCCGTTGCCGCAGGCGGAGCTCGGGTCGCTCTACGTGCACGCAGTGGCATGCGTGGTGCCTTCGGTGACGTACGAGACGTTCGGGATCGTCGTCATCGAGTCGTTCGCACGGAAGACGCCGGTCATCGTTCGCGATCTGGGAGCGCTGCCGGAAGTCGTGGAGGAGTCCGGCGGGGGGATCGTGTACCGCACGGAGGAGGAGCTGGTACAAGCGATCACGAAGCTGGGTCGATCGCGGACGTTGCAATGCGAGCTGGGCAAAAAGGGGTACGACGCGTTCCTTCGGCTCTGGTCGCGCGAAGCGCACATGCGGCAGTACTACGCACTGCTTCGCGATGTGTCGATCGGGAAGCACGGCCGTCCGCTCAAGGAGGCCTCATGATGGTCTACGTTAACATGGCCGGTTGAGCGCGGCGAGCAGTCGTCGCGCCGCTTCGTCCCAGCCGAAGTTTGTGGCCCGCTCGATTCCCGCCCGACGCAGCTCCTGCCGGCGAGCATCGTCGGTGAGCAGCCGGCAGAGCGTCGGTCCCAGTTCGGTCATGTCGTCGACGTACTCCGCGGCACCGCCGCACACCTCCTCGAGCGCGGCATTGCGAGCCACCACAAGCGGTGTCCCGCTGGTCATCGCCTCGAGCGCCGGCAACCCGAACCCTTCCATGCGGGAGGGCAGCACCGCGCACTCAGCGCGTCGATAGAGAGCGGCGAGCGTCTCGTCGTCGACGTAACCGGTCTGGACGACCCGTCCGCCCGTGGATCCGAGTGCGGCAATCGCCTCGGCGACACCCGATCGATCCGTTGCGAAGCTGTCCTTTGCGCCGGGGCCGGCGATAGCGAGCCGCACGTCGCGCAGTCCCGGATCAACCGCTGCACGCCCGAAGGCCCGGATCAAGTCGGGTACGCGCTTATGGGGAGAAAGGCCACCCACGTACAACACGTATCGTCCGGCCCCCCCGACAGTTTCCTCCACCCTTCGCTCGTCATCGAATCGCTGCTGAGGAGAGAAGTTCGATGAAGCTCCCTCAGTCAGGACGGCAATTCGGTCGCGAGCGATGTTCATGTGTCGCGAGATGCTCTCCGCTGACGTGATCGACACAGTGGCTACCAGGTCCGCTCTCCAGCGCATGAGCCGGCTCTTCGCATTCCACAGAATTCGCGCCTTCCTTGACGGCATCGCGAGCTCGGGTATCGACTCGGGTATCGTATCGTGCACGACGACCGCAACCAGCGGCCCCGGCGCGACGGGGACGAACGAGTAGCTGGTGGGAAACAGGATCGCGTCGAAACCGCGCGAGAGCCGGTACGCGACGCGCATCATGTCGGCAATCGATCGACTGCCGTTGGCGCTCGCTGCGTCGGAGACGGCCTGACGAGTTGGCACGACCACGACTGGAATATTTGGCAGGTCGCGCGCTGCCGCCGCGCCGGAATCGACCACGAGCGTAAACGTGTGCGGTGTTGCGGCCTTCAGCAGGCTGTGCGTGAGCTCGCGGGTGAAACGGCCGTATCCGCGAGGATTGACCCAGGTGCTGGCTTCGATCGCGATGTGCACGACAGCCCTTGCCTACGTGACCGCCAGCGCCGGCGATGCCGGCCGAATCCGGCTGCGCGAGGACGCCATGGCGCGAACGAGCTGGAGAGGCTGGTACGTCACACTCGTCCAGAGGACGACTTCGTTCGTGCAATAGCAGTCGGCCGCGGCGATGGAAGAACGGAGACGACGGGCATCGTGCGAGAACGACATTCCCAGGAATGTGTGCTGACGTAGATTGCCGGGCGGCGCGTGCGACGCGCACACGCTGGTGTCGCCACTGGAGCCGGACAAGCCCGATCTGGCGCGCTGACGATCAACTCGATTTGCGATCTGAAGGGCGACAGTGCTGGTGGGCGTCCTGTGGCCGTCCGGAGACTAATGCGGCACCGGAGTCTGATAAGCGGGCTTGGTACAGGAATCACGTGTCGAGTCTACTCGTAGCAAGAACAGCGCCCTTGCCGGCCGCCGACTGCAGCGTTCCAGCTTTGTCGCCCGAGCCGGAAATCCCATATTGGTCAGACTATAGTCTCGCCCTCGGGTCGCGATCTGTGCTCAACTGCTGACTCTTGAAGCACAATGGAGCGAGTCGTGCGCCCAGTGCATGGTCATGAACGAACCGGTCATCGCGGCGACGGCCGTGCTCGGTCCAACGGATATGAGAATAATGGTGACGGGTGGCCATGGATTCATCGGTCGGCATGTCGCGAGAGAGGCGCAGCGACGCGGCCATAGCGTGCGCATTCTGGTCCGCTCCTCAAAGGGGCTGGCTCAGCTTCCGTTCAATGGGACCGGACTCGAGGTGGTGTGCCACGATCTGCGCGAGCGCGACGGCCTAGCCGCCGCTCTCGACAGCATGGATGCTGTGGTCCACTGCGCCGGTTCAATGACTGGAAATCTGGAAACGCAGATGGCGGACACGGTACAGGCAACGCTGCATCTTCTTTCCGCGATGGACGAAGCCGGCGTGCGGCAGATCGTGGGTCTCAGTACGTTTGCGCTGTACGACTATCTGAGGGTTCCTGCGGGGACGCTGGTGAATGAGGACACACCGCTTGAAGGGCATTTCGCCGAACGCGCCCCGTACGTTCAAGCAAAGCAACAGCAGGAGGATCTGATCCGAAGGCGGGCGTGTGACAGCGGATGGCGTTGGACAATCCTAAGGCCAGGGATCGTCTTCGGTCGCAACCGTGTGTGGTTCCACCATCTCGGGGCGCGGCTCGGAGCTCGGCAATGGATCTGCTTCGCCGGAGACTCGGAGTTGCCGCTGACCTACGTCGAGAATTGCGCCGAGGCAATCGCGCTCTCGCTCGAAGTCCCCGAGGCGGACGGCGCGGTGCTTAACATCGTCGATGACGCGCTACCGAACCGTCGCCGGTACATGGAGGAGTTGGCGCGGCGCCTTGAGCCGCGGCCGTCGATTCTGGTGGTTCCGTGGACTGTGCTCGCCGTCACATCCGCGGCTGCCTCCTGGATCAACCAAACGCTCTTGTTGGGATGGCCGACGCTACCGGACCTGATTCGTCCCGGCAGCGTGCACTCGCGCTCGAAGCCGCTGCGCTATTCGAATGAGCGAGCGAAGCGTGTACTTGGTTGGAGGCCGCGATGGAGCTTCGTTGAAGCGCTCGATCGAAGCCTGAAGTAGTTCGCTCTACAAGTGTCCCCGCCGCATCTCGTCGGCAATGTAGCATCCGGCCCGCGCCGACAACGCCATAATCGTCAGGCCGGGGTTTTGGAAAGGCGCGGTCGAGAACGAAGCGGCGTCGGTAACGAAGACATGCTTCGCGTCCCAGCATTGGTTAAATCGGTTTAGAACTGAAGTCTTGGGATCGTCGCCCATTCCAGCGCCGCCTGTCTCGTGCACTGCGGACCCGGGGACGAGCGCTCCTTCCGGAGTGTAGACGAGCGGAGAAACCAGCTTGTGGACCATTCGGTTGATCACGTTCTCGTGTTGAAGATGATCGATCGGAAGGCCGCAATCGTGTGCAAGCTCATTGAGCGATTCCTTCATGTCTCGGATCATCGCCTTCTCGTTGTCGGAGTGCGCGCATGTAATCCTGGCCACGGGGATTCCCCAGGCGTCGCGCTTGTTAGGGTCAAGATCGACGAAATTCTCGTATCTAGGAAGCATCTCGCCGGTACCGATAAAAAACCAACCTGGCTCAATCCGTCCGACTGACCCGAGAAGCGAATAACCCCGGATGAAGTCCGACTGTTGTTGGCCCGTTACGTTTCGGAAGCTGGGGATGTAGATGCCGGTTTGCGCGCCGAAGTCGTAAGGGTCAGCCTTCATAGGACCTTCCAGCGAGCCCACGGGGCCGGCCCGAAGGATCATCACGTGGTCAGTCAGGTAATGTCCGAGATTGCCGGACGAGTTGCCGATGCCGCGCGGATGCTGACGACACTTTGAGTTCAACATGATCCGAAGCGACTCGATGGTCGAGGCGCACAGTACGATCACCCTGCCGAGGATTTCGTGCGCCCGCTTCGAAGTGCGGTCGACAAAGAGGACACCCCTCGCATCACCAGAATTCGGATCCACCAAGATGTGGTTGACGACAGCGTCGCTGCGAAGCGTGAGCCGTCCAGTTTTCTGTGCGGCGATGAGCGGAAGCGGGATTCGATGCGGATTGTGCTTGACGATCCGCGATGTCGTCGCCGGTCGCCCAGGCCATTTCACTGTCAGGTCACGAAAGAGTTGCTTCTCTGCATTCGTCAGCGCGTGGGGGCTCTCGTACTTGCCATCCGGAATGCTCGGAATTCCCGCTGCCGTTCCGTGAACTCCGAGAAATGTTTCCACCTTGTCGTACCATGGCTCGAGGTCGGCATAGCCGAGCGGCCAGTTACCGCCAAACCCGTCCAAGAGTGCAGGTTTCAGGTGCTGATCTGAAATGCGAAGTGCATTGCGGCCCCAAAGATGGAGCCGTCCTCCGACCTGTCGGCTTCTGTACCAATTGAATCGTTTGCCGTCACCAGTTGCGTAGGGGTTTTCTCGATCGCTTACAAAGAGGTGGCGTGTCAGCGGACCGAACGACATGCATCGTGCCTGGATATGTTGACCGCTCAGAAGAGCCTTGGCACGGGAAAGGAGTTGGATTCGAGAGACAGGGCCCATCGGCGAAGGTGGAAAATCTTCAACAGGATCCAGCGAGCGACCGGCCTCGAGCAGAACCGTTCGGAGACCACGCTCCGTCAGTTCCTTGGCGGCCCATCCCCCGGCGGCACCCGACCCGACGACGATCGCGTCGAAGACTTCACCTGTTGACATCCATTATGCTCGGTTGGTCAGATAGCCGGTGACTTCGCCGGTAGTCCAGGCCACGAGCAACACGGCAATCGCCGGCGCCGCTTGCAGGAATCGACCGAAGTGACCTTTCCGATACTGGGTGCGTGCATGTCGGACGAGGAGAACCAGCGGCATCAGCGGCCATGAGACGGCGTATGCCAATCGTTTCGAGGGGCTCCAGTGACCAGCGCGGATGTGGCCGAACAATCGGCCCCAATGAAATCGCTCCGGCAACAGGACGCCAAGCGAAGCCGACGGCCGGCGATGCTCGACCACCAAGTCTGCAGACAGATAGAGCGTTTCTCCACGCTCGAGGAGCGCCCAATGGACGATGGGCTCTCTATACCCTTCTTCCCAAAGCGACCGCGTTTCGTCAATCACCTTGCGCTTGTACGTTACGTTGACGTCGCTAACCCAGCTCGAGGGTCCGCTGCGGAAGGGAAGCCCGTACCGGCCGAAGTCGCACACATAGAACGCCCAATTCAGGAGCGCACCAGGCGCGGCCTCAATAGCGCCGCCGATGACAGCGCACGGCAGTTCGTGCAGTCGCACGACCGTTCGTGCCCAGTCGCCCCGCGGAATGCCGCGGTCCTCGAGTATCGCGATCAGCGCGCCTTGCGCCGCGGACAGTCCCGCTGCGCGCCTGCGATCATACAGCTCGTGTTGACCGGCAGCCGACGGCGTCGGCCGTGCTGTGGGAATCAAACCGAGGTCCAAGAAGCGGACATCGGGGAAATCGCGTTTTAGTTCGGCTGTCTCGGCCACGCTCGTATCATAAGGTACGAGGATCTCGAGCGCCGGAGGATCATCCTGTCGCGTGAGCGCGTCGAGAAAGTGGCGAAGAACATCGCCGCCGTCGACGATAGTTACGACGACGCTGAGATCGGGACGCCGACTGATCCTGGCCACGACTATCGATCCTGGAAACGCTTCGTCTGACCCATGTTCCTGAGCGGCTGAAGCCGTACGACCTGCTGACTCTCACTGCTCTGTCGAACTGCCGCAGCGATCTCGACCGCCCGAAGGCCGGCGTAGCCGTCCGCAAGCGGCCCGTCTGACTTGCCTGCAATCCTCAATAAGAAATCCGTAAGTTCTTCCTTGAACGACAGCAGCGCTGTGTCATGCCATGACTTGAGTTTCTCGCGCAGGATGATGTGAGGGTACAAGAGCTTTGTCCGCTTTCGTGTGCCGCCCGGCCGATCCTGCGTAATCAGCAGGTTCTGCATCGGTGCGTAAGAGCCTCGCACCATGCCGCGATTCCCGTAGGCTTCGACATATATCTGGTACCCTTTCCATTCGGTCCAGGTCGCGTGATAGCACGCCGGAATCCCATCCAGGCTCCTGAGTACGACGAGAGCGTTGTCCTCGGATCCGGGCACGCGCCACACCGACTCGGACATTACTCCATACACCTCCGTAATCTCTCCGAGGAGATATCGCGCGACATCAGTCATGTGAATGCCGACGTCCATCATCGCCCCGCCACCTGATGTGGGGGCCCTGTACTCCCACTCCGAGCGAAATTTCGTCAGCCCTTCGTGACCGCCGAAGACGCGAAGATGGTCGAGGTCGCCGATGACGCCACGGTCGATCGTGTCCTTCACGAATCTGATGGCCGGGTAGTACCGGAGATTGAACCCAACGGCCAACACGCGGTCTGCTGCACGCGCGGCCTCGACGATTAACCGACAGGATTCAACGGTGTTCGAAAGCGGCTTCTCGCACAGGACGTGCCGTCCGCGCTTCAACGCTTCGATGCAGGCTGCTTCGTGAAGATGCACCGGCGTGGAGACGATGACGGCCTCCATGGCAGAGTCCAGAAAAGGGGCGAGCGCGGTAAAGGGCCGAGCCCGTGTGCCGGCGGTCGCCTTGGCGGCTGCATCGGCGGATACATCCATGACGGCCGCGAGCTCGGTGGCTGCGTTTTCCAGGATGGACCGTGTGCGAAGTCGTCCGATTACACCTGCGCCGATGACTCCGATTCGCATCTCAGTGCTTGTACTCGTCTTTAGAAGCGGCGTCGGCGAGTGATTTGAGATCGGTTACATGAAACAAACGTCGATTGGCATTGGCGATCGCACGGGAGAACGCGATCACTCAGTCAGACAATCTCGATTTGCACGAAAACGACAACAAGTCAGATGCGGTCGTCCCGGCCGATCAGGTTGTCAATACTCTAGTCGAGACGACCCTGCCACGCCAGCCGAAGGCGCGCGACGTTCCACTGGCTGGCCGCCCACAACCCGTAGAAAGCGACCGCCACCGCCGCGCCAATCGTCGCGTCGGTGAATTCCGTGACCACGAACCCGAGAATGCCCGCCACCACGCACGACACAAAGGGTCGGACTGCGCTCGTCAACTCGAGTGGACCGATGACGCGCGTCATGGCGATTCCTGCGAGCACCGCGTTGACGACGCCGCCGGCGAGCAGCGCGACGGCCGCGCCCGCCGCGCCGTGCAGCCGGACTCCCGCGTACGACAGGCCGATCGTGACGAGCCCCGCGCCCGCCGACGCGAAACACTCGAGACGCTGATGGCCGCTCGCGATCAGGCTGAAACGGAAGTGACCGCTGAACCAGGCGACCGGGATCATCCAGATCGCGATCTGAAACGGCAGGACCGCGCCGGCGAACGGCGCTCCGTAGACGACCTGGACGATGACCGGGGCGAAGAAGGTGCCGCCGAGCGCGAGCAGACATGCCGCCCATGTGCGAGCTCGACATCGATCGCGCGAGCAGGTCGCGCCACCCCGCCAGTCCCTCGTGAATCTCTTTCGAGAGATTCGGGATCATGTTGAAGAAGTAGAGCCAGACGAACGCGTGCAGCGCCATCACGATCCGGACAGCCGCTGCCATCCAGGCCACCTCGTACATTCGCCAGGAGGCGGCGACCCACCCGATCATGATGCTGGGCGAATACCACATGGCGGCCCACGCCAGGTCGCTGGCGCCGAGAAACCATGTCTCTCTGAACAGACGGATCGCGCCGGGGACGGCGCCTCGCCAGTCCAGGCGGATTTGCAGGACGCGACGAATGACGAAGGCGTTGAATGCGGCGACCGCTAGAGCCCCGCCGACCTCGGCCGCGGCAACGAGCCGGGTGTCGGAGCCCTTTCGGATCAGCAGCAGGACGAGCAGGGCGAACACGCCATAGCGCAACGCGCTGGCCGCCGCCACCCATTGCATCTGCCGCAGCCCCTGAAACACCCACTGCATGAAAAACGGCGTCAGCAGGACGAGGATGCCGTAGATCGCCAGGATGCCGAGGCCCGGCATCCCATAACGTTCGCGAGACGATGAGGATGGTCAAATAGGCGGGGGCGCCCAGCATGAAGCGCAGAACCGCCACTTGCGGGATCAGTGTCGCCGCCAATCCCGGCGATCGCTCGATGAGCCGGGCACCGTAGGAGCCGAGCCCGCTCTCCACACCGAGCATGAGAAACACGGTGATCGACAGCGAGAGCTCGACCGTGCCGAAGTCGCGCGGACCGAGCGTCCGGGCCAGATACGCGAACGCGGCGAACGCACACAGCTTGCTGATCCCTTCGCCCCCGAAGAGCGTCAGGTAGCGGACGGCGAAGCTGTGACGTTTGAGGTCGCTAATTCCCATGGAACCGCAGCAGTGTGATCGTTCCGCCGCCTCGCATTCCGATCACCGCTGGCGGCTGGCCGCCTGATTCGGATCGTTGCGTCGCCCGATCGCGGTCCAGCACTTGTGTGCGAGTCCGACGAGCCGGTTCCAGAACATCAGCGCAATGCCGACGACCGCGCCAAATGCCGACACGAGCGGCATGATCTGATCCGGTCCCACATACAGCACGACGATTGGCATTGACCGCAGGTCGGCGACGATGGGAAGCACTACCACGCGTGTCTCTCCTCTGATTCTGGTTGATGAAGCCTTGCCGCTACACTCCGGCAATGTGGCGATCGACGGCCGCGCGAGCGGATGCCGTCGGCCTGAACTGCGGGAGCGCCTCGTCGACGTGCACCTGTTCGACGCCGCCCCATGGATCGAGCGGGAGGGCGCCAGGAATCTCACGTTTGGTCCACCGGCTGGTCGTGTACAACGCCGTCCCGATGCTGAACGAAAGCCCGTTGTACACGTGATACAGGTAGTGGAGCGGAAACACGCGTACCACGAACCACAAACCTCGCTGCCGATAAAAGTAGCGGTAGTACCGGCGACTCAACACGATCAGCGTCGCGATCACGGCCGGGACCGGCAGTAGCAGCGCCGGCTGAATCCAGGCAAGCGCGATCAGCACCAGGGCCACGTACGCAAGGACGACGCAGGCGCGGTAGCTGCTTTTCAGGTTCAAGTCGCTGTTGAATCGTCCGCCCCGCAAGATCAGCTGCGTCCACGGTATGCCGCGATCGCGAATATCGGAGACGACCATCGACCACAACGTCCACCGCTTCAAGTGGCATGCGCGCAGCGATGGATCCAGACGAACGCGGAACCCTGCGGCGGTCAACCGGTAGCCAAGGTCGATGTCTTCGACGCTTGGACGCGCGAACCGCTCGTCGAACCCACCGACGGCGTCGAAGACGTGTCGACGGACCGCCCCGAATCCGGCCCAGAAGGTCTGGGCCGCCGTCGCAGACGACTGATGGATGAAAGAATGTGCGAGATTCTTGTACTGCGAGACGAAGCCGGGGTCGGCGGGCTGCTCGTCGTACGCGCCGAAGACGGCATCGACGTCGGGATGCTCCTCGAAAATCCGCGACACCCGCGCGAGAGCCTCGGGTGCGATCACGACGTCGGCGTCGATGAAGACGAGCACGTCGCCGGACGCGCAGGCCGCCGCTCGATTGCGGGTCACCCCCGGCCCGTGCGGGCCGGGGAGGATGAGCAGGCGGGCACCGAACTGCTCCGCGAGCGCCCGGCAGTCATCGACCGGCGCGTCGGCCGCGACGATCAGTTCCGAATCCGGCGACAGGGGGGTTACGGCCCGAAGCGAACGCTCGAGAAACTCGAGGCCGCGATGGAACGGAATGATGATCGAGAGACGAATCGGCGGTATGACGACGCTGGTGCGAGCGCTCGGCATCAACGGTTGAAACCTGGATTGCTCCGCCCTGCCTGCGAGGACCCACGGGTGGAGGTACCCGTGCCCTTAGAGAGTTCCGTGCCAGGGCCGATCTGAGGAAGTTGTTGCAAATGAAAGGATATTGGGCGCTCTGGCGAGCCGGCTCATCTGCTGGGCCATTGCGAGGGCGTTTTTAGTCTGCCTGATGCGGGCCTTCAGGAGGCCCCACAATTCACGCATCAGGATGACGGAGGTCGACCACCCTTATAGCCAGCCACGCGCTCGGTACAGGCACCACGCAAGGTATTCGTAAATCGCATGCTCGCTGCCCTGAAGCGCGTAGCGCGTCAGGTGCCAGGCGGGTCCTCCGCCGTAACGAAGCGCAGACACCGATGAAATCGGGTGCAGCCCTTGTTTCTCGAGGGCCCCGGCGGCGCGCCGCATGTGCTCGGGCGTCGTCACCAGAATGAACGGCGGGCGCCCGCGCGCTTTGAGCCACTCGCCAACGTTCAGGGCCTGCTCGTACGTGGTCCTCGACCGGCTTTCGAGTGAAATGCGCGCGGCGGGAATGCCGAGCGCCTCGAGTGCGGCTGCTAGAGCGTCACTCTCGGGCTCCGGTGACAACCGATCGGTCACGCCGCCCGAGGCAAGCAGCTCGACGTCGCCAAGCAACCGGTAAAGTCGTGCTGCTTCGAGCGCGTTGTGCGCGCTCTGCTCGTTGACGACTGCGAGCTCCTGCAGCGACGTTCGCGCCCCGCGGACCCCGTTGCTCAGCACGACGATGACGCGCGCACCCTGTGACTGTTCGACACTCCAGACGGAGCTGAACTCGTAACTCAAGCCCTTCACGAGCAGATCGCTCGTGCCCTGCCAGCTCAGCACCGCGTATGCCGACAACAACGCCGTAAGCCATCGCCGGCCCCAGCGCGCCGCCCGTGGCGAGCCGAACAACAACGCCACGCCGATCGACATGCCGCCAGCGAGGAAGAGCAGAGACCCGGGAATGAATGCCTTGATTGCGGCGTTGAGGATATCCACTGATTCGGCGGCAACGCGTACGGGTGCTGGGTCAGGGCTGAAGCGACTGCCGCGGCGGCATCGGCGCTTTCGTCATCGCGTCGACCATATCAGCGCGGGCACACTTCGAGGAGAGGTCCGATGGGGACGAGAGCGTACTGACCGTCGAGGCCGCGCAGATCGTGGTAGCCCGGCGTGTAAGCCGCAAGATAAGTGGGCCGGCGCCGCCCGTGGCCGTCCCGAACCCAATGGGCCTTCACTGTTGCACCGGTCGCTCGCGGTCCAATGAGCAGCACGTCCGGCCGGCGGCCCTCGACGACCATGAGATACCGGAGAACGGTGTACGGCGTGTAATCCGTGAAGATTACCGCGTCGGCCTTTACCTCTCCAAGCACGTCCTCCCCGAACCGGCGTGGGCCGGTTTCCCCCCGCTTGTTGGGATTCAGGAAGAATCGCTCGTTGTCGCGGTGCGGAAGGCTGCGAGCATGAAGCAGTTCGACGCGGGCCTTCCGGACGGCCCATGGCGCGACGGCGTACACCATCGGGGGGATGAATGCGACACTCGCGACGACGCCGAACGCCCATCGAGTGGAAGCCGTCCGGCGTGCGCCGATCCGCTGCAGCAGCGTGTTCGCGCCGATCGCGCACAGCAGTGAGAAGACGACATAGTCGGCGATATAGAAGACGTATTTGGCGTTCCCGGCGCTCGGCCAGACGATATGCCGGACGAACGTGAAGGCGTTGACGGCGATTGTCGTCAACAGCAGAACGGCGATCGCCGGCCGATCCCGACACACCACCCAGATCCCGACGAGGCCCAGGCCGAGCGCGACCGACGGAAACTGGTAGACGAAATAGAGGACGTAGAACTTCACTTCCTGCGCCACCGCCTTCGCGTCGAAGTCGAACCGCAGGTAATCCTCGATTCCGGGAGGCCCGTACCAGAAGTGATGCACCCTGGTCATCAGGGCAGGCGGCCGGGCGGCCGCCACCGCCAGCACGAGGGCCGCCATGACCCCGAGACCGACGAGCGATCGTCTCGTGATCAGCGCACGGCCTTTCGTCGCAAGAATGAACGCCAGGATGGCCGGCGTCATGGTCCCCAGGACGAGATGATTCGTCAGTCCGATCGCAAATGCCGAGAGCGCGGCAGCCAGCCACAGCATATTCCGGCGCGCGCGCCATTCCAGCAGCAGGTACAGGGTCAAGGCGAGGAAGAACGCGTTCGCCGTGTACACCTCGGCGATGACGGAATGCAGCCAGAAGGCATGCGACACACAGAGCGCGGCGGCGCCGGCGAGCGCCGCCGGCGGAGTGGCGCCCAGCGCCCGTCCAGACAGGTAGACGAGCATGACGGCAAGCGCGCCGAACACGGCCGCCTCGAGGTTGATGTTGCGCGCAAGCTCGCCTGGCAGCATCGCGAACACGCGGCTGACGAGCAGGAACAGCGGATGGTCCCCCGCGGTGGCCAGGCCCACCGATCCGATCCGCGCGTCGAGCGCGAGCGACGCGCTGTCTCCCCAGATGACCGAGGGCGCGAGCGTCCAGGCGTAGAACATCAGCGCCGCGATGAACACCAACGCCGCGTCGAGCGCAGACCGGCGCGCGGCGCCGGCGTTCATGTGGCGAGCGATGCGAGCGCTGCGCGCGCCTCGGCGAAGTTGGGGTCGATCTGCAGCGCGCGCGTGAGTTCGGCACGCGCCTGTGGCAGCTGACCCGCGCGCAGGTACGCGGACGCAAGGTGAAAGCGGTACAGCGCGTTGGCGGGGACGGCCCGAACGGCAGCCCTGGCCGGCGGCAGCGCGCGGGTCGGCATGTTCTTGCGTGTATACACCCAGCCGAGCACGTCGGCGACGTCGGGATCGTCGGGCAGCAGTTGACTGGCCGATCTGGCGAGGCCGAGCGCGTACTCGAGGTTGCCGTGGTGATCCACGAGGAGCGCGGCCAGCCGGCTTGCCGCCTTGGGCGCGCGGGCGCTCTGCCCGACGATCTTCTCGTATCGAGCCTGTGCCTCAGCCGGCTTTCCCATCCGCTCCAGGAGCAGACCGAGCGAGGTCTGCACGCTCAGCGATTGCGGGCGGCGTTCGAGCGTTCGATCGAGTACGCGCTTCGATTCGTCGTACCGGGTCCGGCCGACGAGGAACTGCGACAGTTCCAGCGTCGCCCGTTCGTTCGCCGGGTCGATGTCGAGCGCGTGCTGCCACGCCGCTTCGGCGCGAGCGGTATCGCCGCCGGCGGCATACACGGGAGCCGCCAGGAGCAGGAGCTCCGCGTCCTGCGGACGCGCGATCACCGCATCGTCCACCCGCTTCCGTGCGTCCGCGATCCGGTGCTCCTTCAGGTCGAGCGAGACCATGCCCGCGAGGGCGGCCTTCGAGTCGCGGTGCAGCTGCAGGGCGCGCGCGAATGCCGCTCGGGCGTCGGCGTTCGCCGCTCGCGCGAGGTGGAGCTCGCCGAGCTGCGCGTACACGTCCTGCGACGCCGGATACCGCGCGAGGAGCGGCCCGAGCTCCGCCTGGGCCCGCTCGTAGTCCTTTAGAGCGATCCGAGTCTTGACGAGGGCGACCGCGGCGTCGAGGTTGTCGGGGTTTTTCCGGACCGCCTCTTGAGCGAACTGCAACGCCTGCTCGCGCCGTCCCAAACGGATGGCAAGCTGCGCCAGCGTCGACGGGAGCTCGGCGGACGCGGGATCGAGGCGGAAGGCTTGTGTCAATTCGTCGAATGCCGCGTCGATGTCGCCCAGTTCGAGGAGGACGTGACCAAGCACCGATCGCGCCTCGACCGACAGCCCTCCGCGGGCGAGCACCTCGCGCGCCAGCGGCAACGCACCGCCGAACTCGCCGATTCGAATCAGACACTGCGCCTTCAGCAGCACCGCGCGGTTCGAATGGGGGAATCGTTCGAGCAGCGAATTGAGTGCGGCGGAGCGCGCTGCGGTTTGTCCGAGCTCGAAATCATCGCGGCCAGACGGAACGTCACTTCGCCGTCTCCGTCGTCGTCCGGCGATCATCGATCTCAACAGCGCGAGCGCACGCTGGTGTTGCTGCGATCGGGTGTAGTAGTCGGCGAGCGCGAATCGAGCGCTGCGGCCGCATTCGGCGGTCGCACTGGCCGCGATCCAGCAGGTACCGCTCGCCATCGCCGTCGCGGCCGCGCGCAAGATAGAAGCGGCCGAGCGCTTCGTTTGCGAGGCCGTGTCCCGGGCTTTTCGTCAGCCACTGCTCGAAGGAAGGGTTCCGCATCGTCCGGCCGACCGGCCGCCCATAGTCCATTGGCCAACGCCAGCTTTGCGACTCGACGTCGGCCGGGTCGAGTTCGATGGCTTTGCGAAATGCCCGCTCGGCTTCCGCGTCCTGTGACGAGGACGTGAGCGGACGAATGTCTCTTCGAGCACTCTCGTACAAAGACTCGTTGCCGATGACGCTATTCAGACTGAAGAGAGCCCAGTTCGAATCACGAAGATGTGCGGTCGCGTTTCCCCACATGACGAGCAGGCGCACTTCGTCGGGATGCGTACGGAGGAGCGCCGACATTCGATGGGCCACGTCGAGGAAGCGCTGCTGCTGCGTGAGCATCGTCGTCGCCGCGAGGAGGTTGATGTCGAGGTGATCCGGCAGCAGTTCGGCAGCGCGAATCGCTTCGGCGTTTGCGGCCGACCAGTTGCCGGCGCGCACGTACGCTTCTGCCAGCTTCCACCGCGCCTCGCCGTCGCGCCAGTGCTCGAGCACGATGGCGCGATATGCTCTAGCCGCTTGGGCGTACTGTTGGCTGGCCATCAAGCGGTCGCCGCGACGCAGCAACTCGTCCCGTGTGGGCCCCCGGCTGCAAGACGTGCAGGCGACGACCAGGGCAAGCAGGCAACTGGCGTACAGGCAGCGTCCGAACATCACCGGCTAATACCTCGATCGTCCGCCTTGCGGGCAGGCATTTCGATTCTACTCGTCGTGGTGAAGCTCCTTCCTGCCGGAATAGAAGGCCACGCCATGGCGTCAATGCAAAGCCAAATCGACACAATACGGGGTTCGGTTTGCAAGCACGTTGACAGCAAATCGCTGTAGGGCCATCCCTTGTTTCACCAAGAGACGCTCCAGAAGATGACTTAAGTCGCCATTCTAGTTGACTGTCTCCGCAGAAGCAGGACCGTAAGTGGATCAGCCACCCGACGCGCCGCACCCTCCGCGACGCGTGTCGACAGGGTCTCCCGGTTCTCGCGCGGGGAGTGTCCATGGCCAGGTGCCGTCGCCCCAGCCTGCGCCAGGCAGGCGGTTTTCTTGGGGCGTCATTCTCGAATCTGCACATCCCGGACGTGTCGACTCAGCGCATCCGGTTTGCCCGCACGATGGCATTTGTTATGATTTCTCCCTCCGAATCTCAAATCGTCATTACGGACCGGTTGGAACGAGCCGGGCGGCGCCTTCGACGATTGTCGGCGAAGCCGCGACAGGAGAAGAGTTGAGCGATCCGCTTTACGTCAGCGTGCACATCCCGAAGACAGCCGGTACGACTCTGCGTTCGGCCCTTCGCTCGAGATTCGGGAATCGGCTTCAAGAAGCGTATGAGGACCACCCGGATCTCACTCGGATTGAAGCGCCCCAGTGCATCCACGGTCATGACGTGTTCACGATGTTCGGGGCCGAGATTGCCCGGCATCCAAACACGAAATGGATCACGTTTCTTCGCGAACCTCTCGCCGTGGCCATCTCGCTCTACTTTCATTGCCGACGGACGCTCGGACCGGAGGATTTCAAGGACCGCGGCCTTGTCCACTGGCTGACGCATTCGGAGGAATATCGATGGCCGGATCCGCCGTGCTACGGCCACGATCAATACCAGTTGCAATGGGTCAGGGACTGTGAGCGAAGCTTCGAGCAGTTCGATTTCGTCGGAATCACCGAGCAGTTCGACGAGTCCATTCTGATTCTGTGCGACCGTTTCAATTGGGATGTGTTGCGATATCACCCCGAAAACGCTGGCGGGTACGGCTTCCCACGACTCGATGACTCCGTCATCGATCGGTTCATGAAGTCTCAACGCAATCGACTATGCGATCTATCGTCGGGCAGCCGCATCCTTGGAAGAGAACAAGCTGGCGAAAGGACCGGGCTTTGCTGACGACTTGGAGCGCTACCGCAGGCTGCAGGGCGTTCGATCGGGTTCGGCTGAAACCAGCCTCGCGAACCCATGAGGCGCCGAGCGCTGGTCATGTGCCCCAGCGCGCCCCCGAAGGTTTAACGTAGTGGAACACGCGTACGAAGGCTGTCTGGACTGCGTTCTCGACGGATCCATCGAGGGCTGGGCCTGGCGGCCCGAGACGCCTGATGAGCCGATCTCGGTTGATCTGTACGTGGACGGTGAGCTCGAAGCGGCGCATCTCGCCGCCGGTTATCGGGCGGATCTGGAAACAGCGGGCAAGGGTACGGGCCGGCACGCGTTCCGGATTCCGTTGCTCGCCCACTATCGCGACGGCGCGACGCATGTGATTCAGGTGCGGTGCGCCGGCACCGCGCTGGAGCTCCACGGAAGCCCTGTTTCCGTTTGTGTTGAGCCGCCGAAAGGGTTGCGGCCGGACCCCGCGGCTGCCGCACGCCGGGCACGGCTGGACGCCGATGTCCGGGCCAGGCTCGAGGCGACTGGGCAGGCGCCTCCCAGGGTATCGGTCGTGGTGCCATGCTTCAACCTCGGCGCCTACATCGACGAAGCGGTGGACAGCGTGCTGGAGCAGACGTTCCAGGACTTCGAAATCATCGTCGTCAACGACGGCTCCACCGATCACGCGACGAACGAGCGGTTGAACGCGTTCGATCGACCTCGGACGCGCGTGATTGCGACTGAAAACCGCGGGTTGGCGGCCGCGCGGAATCTCGGGATCGCCGAGGCGAGGGGACGCTACATTTGCGCGCTCGACGCCGACGACATGCTCTGCCCGACGTACCTCGAGAAGGCAGTGCGGCTTCTCGAGGCCGATCCATCCCTCTCGTTCGTATCGAGCTGGCTCGAAAACTTCGGCGAGGAGAGCTGGACGTGGACGCAGGAACACTGCGACTTGCCGACGCTTTTGAACGAATGCACGGTTTGCACCGCGGCTCTGGTGAGAACCACGGCGCTGCGCGCCGTTGGCGGCTACGACGAAGGCATGCCCGAGCAGGGGTACGAGGACTGGGATCTGTGGATCGGTCTCGTCGAGCGCGGATACGTCGGGACCATCATTCCCGAGGTGCTGTTCCGCTACCGGCGGCGGCAGGGATCGATGAGCTCGATTTGCTGCGTCGGCGACGGTCACGAGAAGCTGCTGCGCTATATCGTCGGGAAGCATTTCGACAGCTACCGGCGGCACTATCGTGACGTGCTCCTGCGCAAGGAGGCGGCGACGGCCGCGATCCTGAAGTCGAACCTCGCCCTGGAAACCGACATCGAAACGTCGCTCGTGCCGGAAGTGTCCCGGCGCCGCGACGAGCTGGACAGACTCCGGCGAAAGTTGCACGCGGCCCGGGAGGAATCGGCGCTCCGTTCGGAGCGTGATCGCCTCGCCGAGCGCGTCAAGGAGCTCGAAACGCGATTAGCTGCACATGCGAGCGCCGCCGAAATCGGCGGAAGGCCGTCCTGATCTTGCAGATATCAGCCGTCATCCTCGACCCGCCTCGCAGTCTGGAACGAGCTGTCGAGGAGGTCCTCGCGCTTCCCATCTCCGAGCTGATCGTCGTCGAGCCATCCAGCCGTTTGCTGAAGTCGAGCACCCGGCAGTGGCTCGCAAACCGGGGCGTTGTCATCTGTACGTCGTCGTCCGTTGCCGGAGCTGACCGGAACGCCGCCGTGCGCGCAGCCCGCGGCGACTGGCTCATGTTCATGGATCTCGACGACCTGCCGGATCCAGCCTACTTCGAGCGGGCCGTTGCGGCGGGCGAGGCGGCGCACGCCGGGTTCGTCACGGCATGGAGTCGGACAACCGTCAGCATTCCATCAGTTCCACGCGTCATCGATCTCGCCGCCGCCCTGGGGCGTCCCGATCTCATCCACCCGTCAACGCTGTTTCGGCGGCGTGTGTGGGAGGCGATAGACGGGTTCGACGAGGGCCTTCCTGGCGGTGAGCTGTATGACTTCTGGCTTCGTCTGCTGCAGTGCAATCACGCGGCGGCCTTCGTCGACGCGCCGATGTTCGGGGCCGCAGCGGTCGCGCGCGACCGTCCGATTCCCGAGGTCGTCATTCAGAAACACCGCGGCGCATTTACGGATCATCTGGCGCAATCCCTGGTCGATCGGGATCGGGCGATCGAGGGCCTTCGCGGCGTCGAGTCCGGCCTGCACGCGATGCGCAAGGAGGCACGCGGGCAGCTGGATGACCTCACGCAGGAAATCGCTTCGGTGACGGCGCAGCTGCGCGGCGTGGGTCTCGACCGGGTCGCCTGGGGCGACCTCCGGAACGTCGCGCCAATCAGCGACGTCTGGGGTGCGGATCGGGGCCGCCGCATCGATCGCTACTACATCGAGGCTTTCCTCGAATCGCATCGCCACGACATCCGCGGCCGGGTGCTGGAAGTGCACGACTCCGACGACACGGTGCGATTCGGTGGGGATCACGTCTCACACTCCGACGTTCTGGACATCGATGCGGCCAACCCGCGCGCGACGATTGTGGCCGATCAGCGCAACGCTGCCGCGATCCCGTCCAGCACCTACGATTGCCTGATCCTGACGCAGACGCTTCACGTCATCGACGACCTGCACGCGGCCGTTCGGGAGTCCGCCAGACTGCTGAAGCCCGGCGGCGTCGCACTCGTCACGTTGCCGTGCGTCAGCCGCATCGCGCCGGAGCAGGGGCTCGACGCGGACTTCTGGCGATTCACGGCGGCCGCCGCGCGGCGTCTGTTCGAACAGCATTTCGATGCGGAACACGTGACTGTCCGGTCCCACGGGAACGTTCTCGTCAGCCTCGCGTTCCTGTACGGCCTGGCGAGCCACGAGCTGCGCCCGGGCGAGCTCGATGCCCACGATCCGTATTTCCCGCTCCTGGTGACGGTCCGTGCCCGAAAGTAGCATCAGGCGATGACTGGCGTCGCCGTCGTGATCCCGTGCTTCAACCGGGGCCGCACTCTTCGCGCGACTTTGGAGAGCGTCCTCGCGCAGACACGTCCCGCGGCCGAGATCGTGATCGTCGACGACGGCTCGGATGACCTGTTTACCCGGCAGGCCCTGTCACAGATCCAGTCGGAAGGAATCTGGGTCGTCCGGACCCCGAAGAGGGGCGTGGCGTCCGCGCGGAATGTGGGCGTTTCGCTGACGTCCGCGCCATATGTCGCGGTTCTGGACGCCGACGATTGTCTGGACCCGACCTGCGTGGCGCGGCTCGCCGCGGTTCTCGACGAGCGGCAGGACCTGGATTTCATCACCTGCGAGCGCCAACTCTTCGAAAATGACGATAGCACCGGGGCGACGCCACATTGGGACTGGGTTCAGACTCTCAGCCGGGATGGATCACACACTTCGACGATGTTCCGCCGCATCGTCTGGGATGCCGTTCAGGGCTTCGATCCTGCGCTCGACGGCTGTGAGGACATGGATTTCCGGCTGACGGCGCTCGAGCGGAACTGCCGCGGTGATGTGCTGCCGGAACCGCTGGTGCGTTCCCGCGTGCAAAAGGGCTCGCGCTCCCCGCAGGCGATCGAGAGTCGCCGGTACGTCGAGACGATGGACCGGATCCATCACAAGCATCCGCCGCCGACGCACGAGGCAGCAGTAGGGCTGCTGGTCGCAAAGGATCGGTTTCTCGCCGAGCAGCGCTCGCATCAGCAGCATCTCGAAGGCCGGAAGGCGGTTCTCGAGCAAACGATCCGTGTGCTGCGCGATCACGTGGCAGTCGCCACGACCGAGCTCGCGGCGGCCGGCAAGGACGCGATCGACTGGGGTGACCTGCGGCAGACGGCGCCGATCAGCCCGGTGTGGGGCCTCGATCGCGGGAAACCCGTCGATCGGTACTACATCGAAGGGTTTCTCGAGAGCCATCGACGCGCGATACGCGGCAGCGTGCTGGAGGTGAAAGACTCCTTCTACACGCGGCACTTCGGAGGGGACAGGGTCAGTCGCTCCGACGTCGTGGATATCGACGATACGAACCCGCAGGCCACCATCGTCGCGGACCTGGCCCGAATCGACGGCCTGCCGGAGGAGACGTACGACTGCTTCATCCTGACGCAGACGCTGCACATCATCTACGACATCAAGGCGGTCGTCGCGGCGGCGTACCGGACCCTGAAACCAGGCGGCGTCCTGCTGTGCACGGTCCCGTGCGCGAGCCGGATCAACTTCGAAGACGGCGGCCTCGAGGACGGCGACTTCTGGCGCTTCACGGAGGCATCCGCGAGGGCCTTGTTCTCCGAGGCGTTTCCGCTGGAATGCCTGGAGATCACGAGTTTCGGCAATCTGAGGGTCTGTGCGGCCTTTCTGCACGGGCTGGCGGTTCACGAGGTAGCCTGCGACGTGCTCGATCACCTGGACCCGTGGTTCCCGTTGATGTGCGGCATCAGGGCGACGAAGCCCGCACCTTCGGTCCCGGCCGACGTCGGCACGCCGGGGCGCGCCGATCCCGCCCGGCAACGCGCCGCGATTCTCCTGTATCACCGCGTCGGTTCCCGCGTGCCGGATACGCACGGCCTCTGCGTCGATGTGTCCGACTTTCGCGATCACATGCGACACCTCCGCGAGCGCTACGTTCCGATGGCACTGGACGACCTCGTCACCGCGCTGCGGCGCGAATCGGCGCCGCCCAACGCGGTCGCTGTCACCCTGGACGATGGCTATCTCGAACACCTGACCGTCGTCTCGCCCATCCTCCTGGAATCCGGAATACCGGCGACGTTCTTCGTCAACACGGAACGGCTCGATCAGCCGCACGAGAACTCGTGGGACGTGCTCGAACGGATTCTGATGTCGGATGGTCCGCTGCCGGACGAGCTGGATCTCTACATGGACGGGCGGTGGGTACGGCCGACGCGAACTGCCGCCGACCGTGCCCGCGTCCAGACGGACCTGATCGAGATGGCGTATCCGCTGGCGGCGTCTGAGCGCGACAATCTGGTGAGGCGGGTCTCGGACTGGAGCGGTCTCGCGCTCGAGCCCAGAGAAACACATCGGCCGATGACGAGCGGCGAAATTCGGCGGCTGGCCTCACGCACCGGTCACAGCATCGGCGCGCACTCTGTCCACCATCTGAGTCTTCCCAACCACGGGATCGCCGTGCAGATCGAGCAGGCGGTCGCGTGCAAGCGCGAGCTGGAAGACGTGCTTGGACGCGCGGTCGAGAGCTTCTCGTATCCCTACGGGGTGTGGCGGGGAGAGACCGTTCTCGCGGTTCGCGCCGCGGGTTTTTCCCTGGCGACCACCGTGGAGGGACGGGTGGCTCGGCCGGGATGCGAACGCCTGCTCCTCCCGCGCATCGAGATCAAGCGTTGCGGTCTGTCGGATTTCGCGGAAAGAATGGAACGACTATTCAGATGATCGCCACGACCCGCCGCAAACGAGCCAATCGCTGAGAGCAGACGTTGCCTAAAACCAGGATAGAGGATCTCGCGCTGTTCGGGGGACCGCGGGAATTCGCGACCGAGTTGCACGTCGGCACTCCGAATATCGGCGATCGCGACGCCATCCTGCGGTCCGTGGCCGACCTGCTCGATCGACGCTGGCTGACCAACCACGGTCCGCTGATGCTGGAATTTCAGCGAAGGGTCGCGACGATTGCGGGTGCGCCGCACTGCGTGCTGACGTGCAACGGCACGATCGGCCTCGAGCTCGCGATTCGTGCGCTCGGCTTGACGTCCGAAGTCATCGTCCCGGCGTTCACGTTTGTCGCAACCGCTCACGCGCTCACCTGGCTCGGCCTCACGCCGGTGTTTTGCGATGTTGACCCGCGTACGCATCACGTCGATCCGGCGGCGGTCGAACGCTGCATCACGCCGCGAACGACCGGCATCATCGGTGTTCATTTGTGGGGCAAGCCGTGCGACATCGACGGGTTGGCCCGCGTTGCCGACCGGCACCGGCTGCGTCTGGTGTTCGACGCGGCGCACGCGTTTGGTTGTGCCTACAAAGGCCGACCGATCGCGACGTACGGCGACGCCACGATCTTCAGCTTTCACGCGACGAAGATCGTCAACACATTCGAAGGCGGAGCGGTCGTCACCAACCACGACGAGGTGGCCCGGCGCCTCGAGCTGATGAGCGCGTTCGGGTTCGTCGACTGCGATCGCATCGAATCGGTCGGCACGAATGCCAAGTTGAGTGAACCGGCGGCCGCGATGGGCCTGGCCTCACTGGATGCGTTCGATACGTTCGTCCGCGTCAATGCCGAAAACCACGCGGCATATGTTCGGGGACTCTCGAATGTCCCTGGAGTGTCGCTCGTCCATTTCGATGCCGCGGATAAACCAAACTACCACTACATCGTGCTGCAGATCGACGAGCCGACTGCCGGACTGTCACGCGATCAGCTGCATGCGGTACTGTGGGCCGAAAATGTGCTGGCGCGCCGATACTTCTATCCAGGCTGCCACCGGGTGGAGCCGTACCGGAGCCTGAATCCCAGCAGCAGCCTGCAGCATACCGAGCACGTCGCCTCACGCGTGTTATGCCTGCCGACGGGAACGAATACGACCATCGATCAAATCGAAGGAATCTGCGCCCTCGTATGCTTCGCACTTCAGAACCCGTCGGCGATCCGGAAGCGTTTGACAACGGCCATGCCACCGTACGGATCGAAAAACAGCGCCGCTCGCTTAGGATCCAAGCTGGTGTCCTAGCGATGGTCCGCTGCAGATCAGACATCGCGAGGCCGGGTGTCGGTCTGCCCGAAGCGCGGACCGGCTACGCCCGGCTATCGTCGTCACCGTTGACCAGGCGCAGACGGCGAATCGCCGGCAGATAACCTACGCTGCCATCCGGAGGGAAGTCTAGGATATGCCCGTGGGCCTGCCGAGCGGTTCGTATGACACCGACAAATGGGACGACCTTCTGCGAACGTACGAATCAGTGTTCGCACCGCTCGTCGATCGTCCAGTCGCACTCTTGGAACTTGGTGTCCTGCGCGGCGGCTCGCTCTACCTCTGGCGGGATCATTTCCCCCACGGCACCATCGTCGGAATCGATCTCAATCCAGTCATGCTGGATGATCCCACGGGAGGATTCGATTCTTCAGAGGCGCCCAGGACGATGCGACCCTGTTGGATCGGGTCCGAGAAGAAACTGCGCCGGCCGGATTCGACATCATCATCGATGACGCTTCTCATATTGGAGCCGTGACCCGGCGAAGCTTCTGGCACCTTTTTCGAAATCATTTGAAATCGCACGGTCTGTACTGCATCGAAGATTGGGGAACGGGATATTGGGCCGCATGGCCCGACGGCAACCCATTCGACTGGAGCGTCGACACGCCGCTACGCGAGGGGTGGTCGGCCGGCGCTCAAGGAACCGATGAGGCACGCCAGTTTCTCAGCCACTCGTTTGGAATGGCGGGGGTCATAAGGAGCTCGTAGACGAAGTGGCCATCGGGGACATCACCCGACGCGGCCCCGACTATCCGGCGACGCGACATCCGATCATCGGATCGCTCACAATCATGCCAGGGGTTGTCATCGCCGTGAAGAACTCGGGGCCATAGTGCAAATAGCACCTGTTTTCGGCAAATGTACGTACACGAACCTATCCGTGATAACCACCGTCCCCTTTTCAAGATGTGTGCTCAGCAGCTCCGGAGTGAAATCAGAGAATAACTGACAACGGTCAAGCGTTCGCGACGACAACTACCCAACTGGTAACACGTAGTCGGATCCCACCACTCGTATCGTAAAAGACGGAGACGAGCCGTTGGTCAGCCCGGCCGGAACAGTGTAGCAAAAGGCATGATAACCGTTCCCGATGTTCGCGGTTCGCAGATCCAAACGAAATCTATCAGCCAGAACCTGGGCCAGCAACTGATCGCTCTAAGTAAGGATCTCGACTGAAATGGGGCACGTCGGCCGACTCAGGTTCCACGCCCATCCCGCGATTGTCGTGGAATTGGCTATGTCGACAAAGCCGGCATATCGACTCGCTGGCCTATCGAACATATAGAGCGATTTCAGGAAATACTTACAGCGACTGAGCAATCGCGGCACTACCGGATATCTACTGTGCTCGACAGGGTTCGGGGCAGACCGCAGTTGCGGCAGCAACGCCGCCGGGCAATAGCGTAGCAGGACTAGTGCACCTCGTAATGCGTCCTGTATGTGACCAGCCAGTATGTCGGCCGCAATGTGGCGGCGCAGTGTGCGGCCACAGAGCATCAGTGCGCTTCGTATCGGCTCATCGTAAACGAACTTCAGGTTCGCATTGATTTCGTGATAGAACTCCAACGTCTGCTTGGCTTGCGGGATTCGGCTTAACCTGTTCCATACTCCGCTGCCATGTTGTCGGTACACACCGAGCACTTCATCCAGGTAGCCGATCCCGCCGTATCGTGCAGTCAGGATATGAAAAGCCCAATCCGACAGCGCTGTCGTAGCCAGCCAATCCGGCAGGGCCGCAATCGCAATGCGACGGACCACTGTTGAGCTGGTCGGTATGAAATTGCCCTGCCACAAATCGTCGAGACTCGAAAGTGTCTTCTGGCTCTGAGGATTACTGTTGTGGAGGTCCTTGCTCGCATCTTCATACACGCACGACATGTTATGAAAACACGTAACGCATTCCGGATGTGTATCCAGGAACTCTACCTGCTTTTGCAGCTTCGTTGGAGAGGTCCAGTAATCATCTCCATCGAGTAGAGCGATGTATGTGCTTTGTGCTCGCAGGAGTTCTCTCAGCCACGCCGTATCATCGTTCCGGTTGTGATCCTCCAGTACCAACCGAACTGTGCGGGAATGCAGACGATGATAGCCGCGTAGAATGTCTCGCGTCCTGTCGGTCGAGCAGTCGTCGATGATGACAATCTCGCACTCGAAATCGACATCCTGAGCAAGAATGCTCTCAATCGCCTGCGCGATGTATCGCTCGTCGTTGTATGTCGTGACTATGACGGTGACTGTCGTGTGAGGGGCCGTGCTGGAGCTACGCATGGTCCTTGGTTGCCGGTGCCGTCACAGGACGTGGCCTCTCATCGAGATGTCGGCAGAGCGATATGCAGGAAAGTAGGAAGTGGCACCCACGCCTGATGCCTCGACGAGTCGTGCGTATGTGTGCGGCTGAAAGATTCGACCGCAGAGATAGACTTGTCTGACGCCGGTCGACCACCCGGACTTGAAGTGGGTGAGACCGTTTTCGCTGCTGTGTTCCGGCGGCCCCGCCGCACCACCCAGATCGAGCCAGCGAACACGGCGTCGGAAGTGCTGTATCGCGTGCCAGTACAGCGCATACGACGCCATCAAGTCGTACCCGCGGGCGCTCGTTGCCCCAAGGTGGCCGTAGGCCACGTCGTCGTGCTCGAACCACCAGTGCAGGCCGACGATCTCGCCGCCGGTCGAAGCTTTTAGCAGCGTGAGACCAGGCACCGTGAGCTGCTGCCGGAAGCAGTCGCGCGAAAACGCGCTGATTCCCGTGATGGCGTGACGTTGGATGAGCTGTGAGTACAAGTCCACCCATGCGTCGAGTATTTCGACGGGATTGGCACACGTTTCTACGCTCAATTGATCGAGCGCCTTCGCCACGTTTCGTCTGTGCCGTCTCGGCAGGGTGGGCTCACCTGCCGACAAATCCGTCACATAGTGGAAGCTTGTACGGTCGGATGATGTCGAACGCTCGGCGGAGGTCGTTCTCGGTGAATCCTCCGAATGGATCGGCGATGAGAACCAACGAAACGAGTCGATCGGCGAAGCGGAAGCAGATCTGACGCGATGCGCGACCAGTTCCGGCACGCGAAGAGTGGATAACATCCCATGCCATCGTACAGGTCGGAGGTCGGAATACGACGTTCGAGAATCCACCCCTCGCATTGCACGAATTCGCGGGGAGTCCCAAGCTCAGGAAACGAAGCCGCGTACCGCGGGTGAACATAGCCCAGTGGCGATGGTACAGCCATGTCAACCTGTCTTCCTGCCCCAGTAGATGCCGACGTTATGAGCATCGAACAGCCCGGCGTCCTTGTCGTAGAACACATCCAGCCCAGCTGACTTGAACGCCGCTCGATACTCGGCATCAGTAAAGAGTCCAAGCTCCTCGCGTTCGATGAAATACTCGATGCCGTTCGGCGTGCCAACCAGATAGTGAATGTCGTAAACGGAGAGATTGCCTTCAGTTCGAGCAACTGTAACATGCGGGCAATCTTGCGCTGAGGTTCATCGATGTATTCGGAGGTCAGTGTGCCGACCCGGAAGTTCTCCGGAGACACCCACGGCTCGACGAACAGCACGCCGCCGGAATTGAGATGAGCAGCCATTCTGGCGACTGCCTTTTCGAGGTTCTCGACCGTTCGGACATAGGCGATGGCCTGGAAGAGACAGGAGATCGCATCGAATGTGCGTCCGAGCTCTGAAGTCGATCATGTCGGCCTTGTGGATCGGCACATCAGGGCACCGTGTTCGCGCCAGTTCAAGAAACCCGTCGGAGATATCGATGCCCTGGCACTCGAAGTCATGCTGTAAATGCTCGAGATATCGGCCCGAGCCACACCCGACGTCGAGCAAGCTGCGTGCGACTGGATTCTGCTCGAGAATGAGCGACCGCAACCGTCTCGAGCCCTCTTCGTAGTCCGTGCGGGGAATATAGCTGTCGTAGATGAATGTGGAACGCTCATACGCGCCATAGGTCCTGCTGGGGCGTTCAGTCCACAACGGTCTCCGTCTACAGGACGATCATCGCGGAGGGACCGGAATGACGGCGTCGAAGCGATAGTGTCCGCCTGCGCGGCCGGGGCTTGAATCGTCGATGACGCACGGAAGGCCCAGGCGTTGGCATACCTGTCGGACGAAATCTTTGTCCCACCAAGTCCCGAGACGATCGCGCCCCTCGATGCGATATGTCCGGTACAGCTCCCGCTTTTCCGGCGTGTCCAGGAACAGATGTTTGCGCGCGGAGTCGAGCACGGCGCCGAGGAGGATCACGCTCGAGACCGACGCGTGTTTCAGCAAGCCCGTGAGGAGGCGCTCGAGATCCTCCGGCCCGAAGTGTTGAAGAGCGGCATAGATCAGAACGCGGCTGAACGGACCATCGGTCGCCAATGCCTCGTCATCTTGTGCGAGGGCGTTCATCCGTCGGTACACGACGTTGTCACGGCCGTGGAATCGTCGCGCGATGTCGATGAGCGGCGCCGAGAAATCGATGCCGACAACTCTGGCACAGTGCTTCGCAAGCTCCGTTGTCACGACGCCGTTGCCGCAGCAGACGTCGAGCAGGACGTCGTCAGGGCCCAGTTGCAGCGCGCCGCGAATGCTCGCGATCATGGCTTCGAACTCCGATCGCGAATACGGGGTTCCACCGACCGTGTGACCGACCTGACGAAGGAAATCGTGTTCGTCCACCGACGCCGGATAAACAGTCCAGAAGGTCTCCCAATCGATCATCGGCCTCGCTCGCGGGAAACGCTGTTCGCCGGGCCGCCGGTCAGCGTTGGGACAGACGACTGCTGTTGCCCAATCATGCCGAGTTTCCTGCGGCATTGTCCATATCGGTTGAATGAAGGCCTGGGCTCCGCTTCCGTGGCCGACTTCTCTGACCATAGCCACGATCAAAAGCCTGTTCGGCCTCGCCGACGCAACATGACGTCCCTTCTCGTGCCTGGTCCCTTCAGCGACACAATCTCGCTCACGTCAGCGACAGCAGATAACCGCCAAACAACATCCGGTCGAAACAGAACACGCCGCCGTGAATGCGATCTCCATCCGTGAGGTCATAGCGACGCCACATGCTAAGCTTGAAGCGGACGCCTCTTCGAATCGCCGGTCAACGATAGGGTGTCACCGCCGGGCGATCGGCAGATACGCGCCCTGTGCTGCCGAGAGGCCTTATCGGGGGTTGATGAAGGAATCAGCATGACGGGCGACGAAGTCCGGAGGAGGTTTCGATCGGCGCTGGCGGTTCCGCGCTTCGAGCAGGGCGTCAGGACATTGCCGGTCCATGACGCGGACTACTGGCGTGATCTCAACCCTCAGTTGACGATCAGTGCAGACCCGTTCGGCGGGCACCGGACCCGGCACCGGTTCCACCCTCTCGAGGTCGACGCGCTGACCCGGCAGCTCCGTGACGAGGGGTAGCCTGCAGGCTTCGCCGGTGATCAACGAAGCGGTGATGGACGGAATGAGAACCGGGATCCTTCGGGTCGTTCAAGCGGGCCTGCCATCCGTCTTTGCGTGTGTGTACGACGAGTTCTACCGGCTCTTCGACGGCCTGGATGAACTCTTCGAACCGACGCTCGGTGCACGGTATCTGATGGTCCCGCACGGCTTCTGGAGCTTTCATGTGGCTGTGGGCGATACTGCGCATCGTGATGGCTTCTCTGCCGCCCCGCCGCATCGCGATCTGATCGGTATCGATCACTCGGTGAGCCAGGGCGGCGCCCCCACCATTGTGAATGTCTGGATTCCGCTGACGGACGCCACCCCGCTCAACTCATGCATGTATGTGTTGCCCGGCAACCTGGACCCGCATTATCGGACGCCTGAACACGGGAAGCGGGGGAGTGACGTTCGCCTTCAGGACATCCGTGCGCTTCCGGCGGTTGCCGGATCTGTGCTTGCGTGGACGGTCCACCTGCTGCACTGGGGAAGCCGCAGTGCACCCAACGCCCCAGGGCCGCGCATGAGCGTGGCAACCTATTTCCAGCGGCGCGACGTTGTGCCGTTTCATGGATCGGCGCTGGAAATACCGTCAGCGATCCCGTTCGAGAGCCGGCTGGAGTGGATCGCGCGCTCGCTCGATAGCTGGTAAGGAACGTACGAGAGATGCTGTGCCGCCCGCGGCTTCCGGAGCCCCTCACAACTGTCGAGCTGGCAGACGATTAAACCGCGAGCGCGCAACAGAAGATCCGATAGCAACCCATCAAGTCCTCGTGCTGCGTTATGTGACAACGTCCCGGTGTCAGCGCTCACCTGAAACCGCGTAAATCTGCACCACCGTCGTCGTAGTGGTTCTTCGTCTTTGCCCTTCTGAAGAAAAGGAAGGGCGAGATCGAGAATGATGTCAAAGGGCTGTCGGAAGAGACCCTGAGCTGTCCTGACCGCGTGGTTCGCGACATAATTCCTGGGCGGGCATCCCGGCTGGCGGCGTTGCTCGGTGCTCAAAGATTCCCGATAGACTGCCGTGCTGTCTGGGTACAACGGAGCGTCAATGCATTCGCCTTTCGACCCACCAAACACCAGCATCTCGCCGCACGATGAGATGTTTTCTGGAAACAGCGAGCACTACTTCTCCGTTGGCCGATCGGCCTTGCTGAACATACGATGCGCCCTGCAACTGGCAGGAGCGTCGCCCCCGAAGCGAGTGCTGGACCTGCCGTGTGGCCATGGCCGCGTAATGCGGACGCTCAAAGCCGAGTTCGCCGATGCCGAAATCTCCGCTTGTGATATCAATTTGGACGGTGTCCAGTTTTGCTGCCAGGAATTCGGGGCGGTGCCGATCCCGAGCCACAGAGATTGCTCGCAGATCCCCCTCAAAGGAGAATATGACTTGATTTGGTGCGGTTCTCTCATTACCCATCTCGATGCAATCCGGACGCGAGACCTTCTGAGATTCTTCGCCGCACACCTGACCAGCGGCGGAGTTCTTGTCTTCACCACCCACGGGCGGCGATCGGTAGATCTGTTCCGCGCGGGGGCGGCGAGGTATTTGTTGGAGTCAGAGGATGCGGTTTTCGAGGACATCATCCGCCAGTTACACGGAGACCGGATTTGGGTACCAGGACTACTCCCATACGGCGCAATACGGTGTGTCTCTCACCAAACCCTCGTGGATCTGTCGAGAGCTTGAATCAATGTCACCCCGGCTCAGTATCTTGATGGCAAACGAAGCTGGTTGGGACCATCACCAGGACGTCATCGCATGTGCGCGCAACTGTTGAGTGCGCTTACAGGATCCGGGCGCTACGACTTGGAGGCGATCCTCCGGCGGCAGCCGGCACGCAGAGCCCGTTTGGATCAGGTGCGAGGTCAGCGATCCTGTGATAGACGAGGATCGTGGCGGACTTTTGTCTTCGCGCTCTGGAGCGCGCCGGCGCTTCGTCGCAGCGCCACGCGGGCTTCGATTGCCCGGACACAGAACAGGTGCGACATCGTAGTTACAATTGCGTCAGTCGGCGATGGACTGCCGTCCGAACGGTGTCGTAATGAATGTCATAATACAATCTGCTCGTTAGAGGAGGGGTGAAGCAGCGTTGCCCGTGAAATCCGACTTTGACGAGCCGGCTGACTTCGAGGGGAACATCGACCGGATAGAGGACGGCTGGATCCTGGGGTGGGCCTGGAGACCTTCCGCGCCGAATACCCCGATTGAGATCGAAATGCTGGTCGACGGCCTGTCGGCGGGGACTTGGAAGGCCGCATTGTTCCGGCCGGACCTGGAAAGCGCGGGAAAGGGCAACGGTGTCCACGCGTTCGAAGTGCCGCTGCGTCAGGAATTCAGGGACGGAGCGCCGCACCAAGTGCGTGTCGTGTACGCCGGGACCGACCTTGATCTCAGCGGCGGCCCCGCGAGAATCCAGTTAGCCGGGCGCGACGCCACTCCGGCGGCAGGCGGCAACTCGGGGCCGGTGTCGGCCTATCACAGTCCCTTCGGCGGGTTGTGGACGGACTTGCCAAACGCGGCCGACGTCATCGCGGGCAAGCAGTCGCTTGGATGGATCTCCTCGGCGGAAGCGCAGCTCTTGACGGACTGGGTAGGCAACGGCTTCGTGATCCTCACGCAGGCGGTTCCGCACGGACTGATCGACCAGCTCGACCTGGAAGTGGATCGGATCTGGTGCGGCATGGCCGACGGTCGTTTCTTCGTCGAGTTCTGGGAGAACGGCGAGAAGACCATCCAGCGTGCGGGTCCACTCTTCAAGGACAAGCGCGTCAAGCTGCTGGACCTCTTTGCGCATTCGGAATGCGCACGCCGGATCGTCTTAGCTCCTCCGATCGTTACGGTTCCTCGAGTTGGTGTTCGAACGACCTCTCCTGGCATTCCAAAGCCTCTACTTTCGATGGGGATCGCAGCAGGATATCCACCAGGACAGCGCCTTCGTCAAGGTATCGTCGCCGCTCGAGCTCGCGGCGAGCTGGATTGCGCTCGAGGACATCCAGCCCAATTCCGGTGAACTCGAGTACTACGTGGGCAGTCACCGGCTGGGCGATTATCTGTTCGATGGCCGATCGAAATGGATGCCGTTTCGGTCGTTGGAATATGACGCCTTTGTCGAGTCATTGCACGAGCGAAGCCGTGAACGCCGTCTCGAGCGACAGCGGTTCCTGCCCAAGAAAGGCGACGTGCTAATCTGGAGTGCGGATCTCGCCCATGGAGGCAGCAAGGACGCTGGGGAACTGACGCGAAAGAGCCTCGTCACCCACTATTGCCCGGCGTCCTGCGAGCCCGTGTACGCGATCCCCGGCGTCACGTCCCCTCGGCATAAATTCAACGCGACGGCGTTCTACACCTTCGCACCGCGCGCTTGACCGCGGGCGCAGCGGTTGCTGCATGATCCGATCGTCACGCAGGACACGTTTTGCGTGACTGCGAAGGGTGTTTCGACGCAAGCCTGGATGGACAAAAAGGATCGCTGTCGATAGTCGCCGACCATGGCACACCTTGAGCATCATCGGTCTCCGACGACGAGTCCGCGGCAGGTGACGGATCGCGATTTCAAGGTCGTTGCGATTGTGGCCGCCTTCAATGAGGCCGACATCATCGCGCAGGTCGTGAAGGACCTGCTGCGGCAGGAGGTTCTTGTCTACGTCATCGACAACGGTTCGACCGATCGGACTCGCGAGTTGCTGTCGCCGCTCCTAGACGAGGGCCTGCTCGCGATCGAACCGTTTCCGCCCCCGATCGAAACAGGATCCGGGCGGTACGACTGGAAGCGATCCTCCGGCGCAAAGAGGCGCTGGCAGCCGAGCTCGACGCGGACTGGTTCATTCATCATGACGCCGACGAGTTTCGCGAGGGCCCGTGGGCGCATCTCAATCTGGCGGAATCGATCCGCCAGGTTGACTCGTTCGGCTACAACGCAATCGATTATGAGCTGCTGAACTTCCAGGCGACACACGACGACTTCCGGCCCGGCGACGATGTCCGGAAGGCGTTTCCCTGACTACGAGTTCGGAGAGCCGTTCGACAAGATTCAGATTCGCTGCTGGAAGAATCAGACGACGACGCACGTCGATTTGAGCTTCGACCGCCGGTCATGAGGCGATCTTTCCCGGCCGCAAGGTGTTCCCTGTCAGGTTTATTCTGCGCCATTACCCGATCCGCGGACAGCGTCACGGCGAGGTCAAGATCTTTCAAGAGCGGCGTCCGAGGTTTCTCTCCGTCGAACGGGCGCGCGGCTGGCACGTGCAGTACGACGCGTTCGAGGCGGGACACCGATTCGTAGTCGACCCCGCCGCGCTTCGCCGGTACGATGCGGCGGCTGTGCGCCTTCACCTTGTCCTGAACAACCGGCGGGTCGAAGAACTGGAGGCGACTCCGGATGCGCGCCGAAGCCTGCTGCAAGACGCCAGACGCGTCGAAGCTCGCCTGAACGCAGAATTGGACGCGCGCAATCACGAAGTGCAGCGACTCGATCAGGAACTCGATGCCCGCAATCGCGACGTGGTGCGGCTCGATCAGGAGCTGGACGCGCGGAACCGCGACGTGGTGCGGCTCGATCAGGAGCTGGATGCGCGGAACCGCGACGTGGTGCGGCTCGATCAGGAGCTGGATGCGCGGAACCGCGACGTGGTGCGGCTCGATCAGGAGCTGGATGCGCGGAACCGCGACGTGGTACGGCTCGACCAGGAGCTGGACGCGCGGAACCGCGACGTGGTGCGGCTCGACCAGGAGCCTCGATGCGCGGAACCGCGACGTGGTGCGGCTCGATCAGGAGCTGGATGCGCGGAACCGCGACGTGGTGCGGCTCGACCAGGAGCTGGATGCGCGGAACCGGGAATTGGAGCAGTTACGGCAGGCGCTCGACGCGCGCCGCGCCGAGCTCGCGCAGATCGCGCAGGAGATCGACGGCCTGCATCAGACCGTTTCGGCCAAGGACGCGAATGTCCAACGTCTGGTCGGCGAGCTCGCGGACGTACGCGCGCATCTGGGGGCTCTGCTCGGCTCTCGCAGCTGGCGGTGGACTGCACTGTTTCGCATGCTGAAGGAGATCGCGCAGCGCCAGCCGTAGCTATCGGAACAGCCCGGCGCTGGGTTGCTCCATCCTCTGAGCGACGATCCGCAGCCGCTGCGCGATGCGGCCTCCGACGGCGTCGGGAGAGAGCAGGCTCCAGATATCGCGTCTGGCCTGCTGGCCGATTTCGGCCGCGCGATCGCGATGCTCGTAGACGAATCGCATCAGCTGGCTGGCGTGATCCACGTCCGGATCGGCCCACAGGCTCCCCTTTGGGTAGGGCCCGTAATCCTGGTCGAGCGGGACCAGCTCGTATCGCACGAGCAGGCCATTCCCCGCGTGCATGAAATCCAGGTTCGCCGAATAGTCGGTCGCGATCACCGGTTTGCCGAGCGCCATCGCTTCGGCCAGGGTGACCCCGAATCCCTCTGAGCGATGGAGGGACGCGTAACAATCGCTTGCATCGATCAGCGAGTTCAGCTCCGGGCGATCCAGGATCTGATCCATGACGACGAGGCGCGTGTCGCCTCCCGCGTCCCGCAGCGCCTGCCGCAGGCGCTCGCTCCCGTGCGCCGCCTTGATCACCAGCCGGACACTCTCGGTGCCCGGAAAGGCCCGGCGGAACGCCTCGATGAGTCCGAACGGGTTCTTCCGCTGGACGATGCTCTGCACGTCGAACATGAACAGGAAGATCACGGCGTCGTCCGGCAGGCCGAAATGGGCGCGTCCGAGCGGCAGCGTTGTCAGGCGTTCCGGCGGCAGCGCCAGCGGGATGCGCACGACGGGGATCGGCGAGACGCGCGTAATTGCCTCGAGGCAATAGCTGCTCGGCACCCAGACCTCGTCGAGATACGCGAAGCTGCCGTGAAACACCGGCGGCAGCTCCGGCAGTTCCCACATCCAGAAACCGATGTTGTAGCGATCACGGAGGAAGTCCGCACCGCGCATGTTCACCAGGATCGGCAGCCCTTCGGCGGTGACGTGGAGGATGTTGACGGGATACGGGTTGTGATCGAGAACACCGAGCACGCTGCGGTCCCGGTTCCTCGATCCGGGATCGGTGACGTCGACCACCGCGTGCGGAACGGCTGCGGCAGCAATGGCGCGGACCGTCGCCCGCAACGCTTCTCCGACGCCTTTCTCCGACATGGCGTGCCCGATCACATTGACGCCGGGCACCGTCGTATCGGCCGTGGCCGGTAGTGCGCTGACGGCGGCCGTCTTCAAATCACCTGCATCCGGCGGCAGCCGGAACGCGTCGTCGATGTGATGCTCGGCGCGCCCGTGATTCAGCGCCCACGCGAGAAATGCGTGCCGGTCGGGTCCGAACGGATCCGGAAACGCTCGTCGGATGTCCGGACGTCCGAGATAGACCTCGTACCAGAATCGCGAAATGCCGGAGCCTTCGTGCGCCTCTTCGTTCAACCATTCCCAGAAGCTGTGCCGGCTGCCCGTGGCAAAGGGATCCCCGAATCGCTGGACGCCATCTCCAAGCCTCCAGTAGAAGCGTCGCGCCTCTGGCGGAATGGGCACGCCGTTGTCGAACTGCCCGAACCCATACTGCCATGTCCGCGTGACCAAATGGCCCGTCTCGAGCACCTGCCTGCGGTACTCGTCGTACACATGCTCGATCGCCGGAAGATCCTCCAGGGTGAAACGGTCTTGATGCCGTGAGATGTGCTCCGGGCGGTCGAAATCGTATCCGCTGAAATGGAACGTAACGGCCGGCGAGCCGTTCACGAACAGGGTATCTCCGCGAAGCGCGATCTCGCGGTTGGAAAAGCACCAGTATCCGACGTTGTACCCGGGGTGCCGCAAAACGTGCACCCCCTCGATCAACCCGGGGACGATGTTGAGCCAGCGCTGGTCGACGAACAGGCCGGCTGCCGGATCGGCGAGACAGAGCGTGTACAGCCGCCGGGCCCACCAGTCGACGAAGACCTCCAAGTTGCGGTCGTTTCGAAGCCCGAGGAACCCGGCATTGAACGTCCCCGCAATCAACACGTCCCGCTCACCCGGTTTCCTGCCGTCATCGTCCTGTCCAGCGAGCAAGTGGGGCGTCAACAGGAGCGAGTGATGCTCCAGGAGGTCCGACGCGGCCGTGAGCGGGGCCAGCACCAGCACGTCTGAATCCAGGTAGATCAGCTTCGCCATTCCATGGCGCTGCACGAGAAACCGGATCAGGTACGGCTTGACCGCGCAGTTCAGCTCGAGAATGTTGTACTGAAAGCAGAAGCGAGGGAGGTCGGGGATGCCCAGGTCGGCGAGCTCCACGAGCGTGAACGGTTCGTCCTGCGGCGAGAACCGGCCATCGATGCGATCGACGAGCAGCACGAATATTCGCGCAGCAGGGTGGTGGCGGCGAACCGATCGAGTCAGCGCGCGCGCGTACGCCAGGTGGTTTTTCGATGCCACCGAGCAGAAGGCCAGATCGTCGTCCTGCGTCACGGCGTGTATCACTCTTGTGAGGGCCTGTTCGACCGTTTGAACAGCGCGCGATGCAGCGCCCACAGGGGCGGAAGCAGACTTCGCATGACGCGCCACGTCAGGCTGTTCGCGATCTCCAGATACGACGCTCGCCAGGTGCGCTCGGACGCTTCGAGCTCCTGTATTCGTCGCGCGTGAGATGCATCGCGTTCCCGCTCGGAGTGTTCGAGCTCGCGCATGCGTTGCAGCGAGTGCGACTGATTGTCTTCGAGCTCTCGCAGCCGCATCTCGAGGGCCGCCGTCTGCTTCCTCGACGAACGCAGGGCGCGTTCGAGGTTCAGCGTGTGCGCGACCAGGTACGCGCGCTGCTGCTCGAGGCCTTCGATCCGCCGACCGGTGCCGGTGTCGTCATCGCTCGATTCAATCAATGGCGTCTCAATGCGCTCGCCGCGCATCCTCCAGTCATCGTCTTCATTCACGCGCCGCGATGTCGCAACGTGGAAAGCCGTCGGCCTTGTCGGCTCGAACGACGATACACCCGCGCGCGACCTGTACAATCGATCGTAGGCGTACGCTTCCTGTTCCACGGCCGGAATCACCATACGCCTGATGTGTCCCCGGAACGCGTTCAGCATCGACGGGTTGTCGGTGACCGTCCGCAGCGACGCAACGAGACTGTTTGCAGCTCCTGCCTCGAACAGGAGACCGTTTTCACCATCGACGATCAACTCGCTGATGCCTTCGACAGATGATCCGATGACCGGGATCTCCCTGCCGAGGGCTTCGTGGAGAATCGCCGGGGCATTCTCGTCCCAGAGCGACGGCAGGACCAGGACGTCGACCTGGTTGAGCGCTTCGCCAATCACCGTGGAATCGTGACCGCTCGAAAAGACAACCCGGTCGTCATCCTGGGCAAGCGACGCCATCCGCCGAACGTACGACATGTCCGGGCCAAAACCGGCAATCGAGAGCCGCGCCTCTCGAGCAGGCAGCCGGCGGAACGCATCGATTAGCAGGTCCACACCACGGCAAGGAATCAGCGCCCCCACATAGCCGAAGACGATTCCGCTGTCGCCGGCGTACTGCCTTGTCTTGATTGCCAGCCCGTCGTGTCTGACGCCGAATGGGATGTGGACGATGTCCCTGACCGCCCACGCGCTCGCACACCACTCGGCGACCCGCCGCGACGGCGCCGTTACGGCGAAGGCGCCCTCGATAACTCGCCGTACATCGTTCGCCAAAGTCGACGTTCGCGCACAATTGCAACCGTTCACGGGCTCTTGGCCGGATTCCGCGAAAGGAACGCCGTGGCGCGAGCAGACGAACCAGCTGTCGGTCAACGTCACGATGGATGGCGTCGCACGAAAATGTTCGAGCGTCTCGATCGCCCCGATCGGAGTCATGATGTGAATGACATCGGGCCGCTCAGCCGTCGCCGCGTCAGGATGAACTGTGATTGTGGCTGACGACTCCGGGTCGCTCCCGTTCTGGCCGAGCGAGAGAACCGGGATTCCTCGGGCTCGTTTTCCGAACGCCGCGAGGTTGGCGCCGGTGCGAGGCTCAGCGCCGCCGACAGCGATTTGCACCTTGTGCCCCGCATGGTGCGTCGACAGGGCGACGTTGAGCGCCGCCCAGTCGGGCTCACTGATCCCGTCGGGATAGAGCGCATTCACGTGATAGAGAATCTTCATCTACACCGCACGGCTCATGGCGCGATGCAGCCACAGGTTGCTCTCGGTGGACGGGCCGCCCTGAAGCATCACGAGCGACGCCAGCTGGCCACCCGAGTGCAACGCCCACCCCTTGTACATGGCTTGCTTGAACTCGTCGATCGCGAGATCGTCGATTGCGACGTACGACTCGCTCATGTAAGCCAGCAGCATGCTGCTCATCCCTCGAACGGCCGCGACCATCACGTCAGCGTCGCCGGAAACGGCGCCGGCGGGACAGCTCTGATGAAGCAACTCGTTCAATAGACAGGCGAGCGGCTCGTCGACGTATCGATCTGGGGTGACTTCGGCACGCCCATGGTGTCGCTCCGCTGAGCGGTTCGCCAGGTCTGCTTCGACGCGAGTCGAGAGGGCGGCGGGCGTGCAGGGCAACTGCAGAGTATCGAGCGTCTCGTCCAACAGACCGTCGAGAGCGCGCCGCGACGCATCGATCTGCGCGAGCATGTCATGAATCTGACAGGGATTGGCTTCGTTGCCGTCGAACATTTGCCGCAGCGTGAGCGTATCGACGTAGCCGCGCTTGAAATAGTACGAAGCCGGCCGGTTGTGCGAATGGATGATGTGTGTCGTCCCGAGAAACGCGAGCGTGTGTCCGTCGCGGATCAACCGCAGCCCGAAATCAAGATCCTCCGCGTAACTCCCCCGAAATCGGTAGTGGCTGAAGGCCACGCGGGAAACCAGGCACGCCGTGTTCGACAGTTGCGCATTCTGCCGGAGCGTGGTCGGCGTTGCAATTGGTGGCAGCCGCATGACACGATCCGAATCGGCGACCCCCATGAACCGATTGTGATTCCATGAGACCGCCCGGTAGAACAGGTCGGCATCGACTCTCGGGTACTCGGCGCAGGAGACGGCGGCGGCGTGGTGTTTGCGAAGCGCCATGAACATCTCGCGGAGCCACCTCTGGGACGGCGGCAGCGCGTCCTGAACCGTAAAGAGCAGATAGTCCCCCGACGCTGTCTCGGCTCCGAGGTTCCGCGCGTGGGAATGCGAGAACTCGGCCTGCGGGAGATCGATGACGCGTGCTCCGCACTCACCGGCCACCGCGACCGTTCGATCCGTGCTTCCGGAGTCGACGACGATGATCTCGGGCGGAGGCACGTCCTCCTGCCTCCTCAGTATATTGAGCAGGTGCCGAAACCCGTCTCCGGCATTGAACGCCGGAATGATCGCGGAGAACCGCACGGCAGTAGTGGGCATGGTGCCGAACCGATTCGGTGGAAGCGAAGCTCGAAATCGAACCATAGTATGTCGAATCGTGGCCTCGCAAGGGACCGGTGCACGGAACTGCGCGGACCAGTCCGGACTGTCACAGTGATTGGGCGAACGGATTCGATCGCGTCGCGCTGAGATCCGGCATATCATCGACATTCCGCCAATCACATGAACAGACGCGCGCGAAAACGTTTCGCCGCTGTCGTCATGCAGTGAGTGCTCCGATGCCCAAACTCAGTATTTGCATACCAACCAGAAATGGAGTGCGGTGGTTTGGCGAGACGCTGGGCGCGATCCTCGCTCTCGACTACACCGATTTCGAAGTCATCGTCGGCGACGATGCCTCCACGGATGGCACACCCGATATTGCGGCCCGCACCGGCGATCCGCGTGTTCAGGTACATCGATTCGACGAATGCGTAGGGCTCGGCGCCAACTGGAACCGAACCCTGGAGCTGGCCCGCGGCGACTACGTTGCGCTCGTCTGCCAGGACGACCTGGTCAGCCCGGAATGGGCGTCGCGCCTGATCGAGCTGCTCGAAAAACACCGCGACGCCGATCTGGCGTTCTGCCGCCGCTCTTTCAGGTTCGAAGACGCCATCAGTCGGGAGACGCTCGGAAGTTTTTTCGAGCACCGGTATCCGGAGATCCTGCGTCCGTTCTACGAAAGCATCGCCGAGGTGATTCCGCCCGATCTGATGGTCGCAGAATCATTCAAGCATCTCTTTGAGATCAATCTCATCGGGGAGCCGTCGTTCGCCATCCTTCGACGAAGCGCTCGGGCGGTCCAACAAGGCTTCAATCCGAGCCTGGAGCAGATGATCGACTGGGAGTTCTTCACGCGCTTTTTCGACCGTCCCGTTCTTCATTGCCCGGAAATTCTCGGCGTTTTCCGATTGCACGCCGCCGGCACCAGCCTGACGAACTCGCGGCGGCGCCATGACCAGGAGTATGGATTTCTCCTCGGCGTCATCCCCGATCGCTTCCGGCGACATCTGACCGCCGAGCAATGCGCCAGGCTCGAGGCACGACGGACCGAGGTCCGGCGCCTCGTCGCTCACAGCATCGCAACCGACTCGACTGCTGAGACGCCCCCGCCCGCAGCGTCCCTCTGGCAGACAATCCGGCGCCGAGGCGACAAGAGAGGCGCAGCAGACGTGACACGCGCCATCCCTCAGGATGTGTCGGCGCGTCCCGTCATTCTCGTGGGAATGCACCGTTCCGGCACGTCCCTCGCGGCGGCGCTCCTCGAGAGCGCCGGCGTCAGCATGGGCGATCGGATGATGCAAGGCAACTGGTCGAATCCGCGAGGTCATTTCGAAGACATGGACTTCCTCGAATTCCAGCTGGAAACGCTCGATCAACTCGGCCTGTCGAAGCATGGATGGGTCGCGTCCGATTTGCCCGAGCTTCCCGCCGGGATTGTCGACCGCGCGCGCAGGCTTGTCGAATCCAAGACCCGCAACGGCCGCTTGTGGGGATGGAAAGATCCACGGACGGTCCTATTCCTGCCACTCTGGTCGTCGCTCGTTCCGGACGCGCGGTTTGCGCTGCTGTACCGGGCGCCGTGGGAAGTCATCGATTCGCTCTACCGCCGCGGCGACGCCGTGTTCGCGGACAACCCCGAGCTGGCCATTGCGATGTGGCTCCAGTACAACCGGAGACTCCTGGATCTGGCGCGGTCCGCGTCGGCGCGCTGCGTGCTCGCCAACGTGACGACCGTTACGTTGGACCCACCGGCGTGGGTGGCCGCTGTGGCCGAGTGCCTGGGGTCACCGCTTCAGGAGCCACGAAAGTCGATTTACGAAGCAGACCTCCTCCACGGCGACCAGGCACGTGGCCGTGCCAGTCTTCTGTTTCGGCACTTCCCGGAGGTCCTGGAGCTCTTTGCCGCGCTCGAGCGTCGCGCCTTTCGTCCAGCCGGAATGATGGCATCAGAGCCCCGGGCGCACGGGTGGACGGCGGAGGAAGATCGGCGGCTCGCGATGGGCGACTGGCAACGATTCTGCGCCGTGTCGGCGGAGCGCGATCGCATGCGACAGGAGATGCAGGAGCTCATGGCCGCGGTCGCGACCGCAAGTCAGGCCATCACCGACGCCGAGCAGGCCGCGTCGAAGACAGCCGCCCGCCTGCAAGGACTTCCTGGGGAATCGGTCCGCTGGTCGAAGTAGGGCGCCGATCAGCGCAGCATCGCGAGGACTTTGTCCTCTTCTTCTTCCTCGCGATCGCTCGTCAAGATCTCGCGCCGTGCGACCGCCTCGTAGCGCGGCAGAACGTCCTCGACTCGGCCGTCGGCGATCAGGGTTCCTCGACGCAGCCAGATAACCCGGTTGCAGAACCTGCGAACGATCCCGACGTCGTGCGCCACCATCAGCATGGTCTTGCCGGCGCGACGGAAGCCTTCGATGCGCTCGTGGCACTTCTCACGAAAGTGTGTGTCGCCAACGGCCAGCCCCTCGTCGATGATCATCACCGCCGGATCCACATGAACCGCGACGGAGAAGCCCAGTCGCATCTGCATCCCGGCGCTGTAGGTCCGCAGCGGCTGATCGATGAAGTCTCGCAGCTCTGCGAAGTCGACGATCGTGTCGAAGCAGATCGTTCGCCTCGCGACGACGTAGCCCCGACACGACGGCGCTGACCAGAAGGTTCTCCCGCCCGTCAAGGTTAGGATGGAACCCGGCGCCGAGATCGAGCAGGGCAGCGACCCGCCCTCTCACCTCGACGTGGCCCGTCGTCGGCCGGCCAAGGCCGCAGATCAGGCGAAGCAAGGTCGACTTGCCGGCGCCGTTCGACCCGATAATCGCGACCGATTCGCCGGGCCCCACGCTCGAACGTTATGTGTCGTAAAGCCCAGAACGGGGCGGATCGGACGCCGCGGATCATGGCCACCAGGGCGTGCTGCAGCGTCGGGGGAGTGGGTTGGCGCAGCCAGTATCGCTTCCCGAGATCGGAAACCGATACCCCCATATCCTCGGCAATGGGGATCCTGTGGACAATTTGCGGATCGGCCAGGATCGACTCTCTCATCGGAACGGCGCTCAGCATAGGGGGTTCGATTCTACAAGACGTGGCTCGACGGTGCCCGACCTTCGGCAGCACACTGCGGGAGGCGTGCCAAGCCGCAGATTCGTCAGCAATTGGTCTCGATCGGTCAGACGTGGGCGAAATCAAACATGGACGACGGCGGCAGTTCGCTAGTCGTGCGCTCCCTTAGTCCAGACATCCCAATACTTTTGTCGCCTTCACGGCGACATTTGTTCGCGGGCCGGCCCCGGTCTGCCGCCGTTGGTAGGAGGCCGCGGCAAAAACCGAGCATTTCTGCGGGCATCTGCCGCGCGGCGTGCGTTGCCAAGCCGGGCGCTCGACATTGAAGCCGAGGAGCTACGGGAGCGTCTGGGTCTGGCGGCGCGCGCCACCGTGGAAAATCGGCTCGGCGCCGTGGAGATAGCCCGCAGCACCGCCAACCTCTACAGCGCGGCTGTACCTGCGCAACGGCCAACCCGTTCGCTTCCAGACGAAGGGAATGCGGCGGTGACAGCTGCCAGGCCGGCTCGCAGACCCGATTAAGACAGGTACCTGAGCTCCCGGCGGAGCGGTACCAGTATCTCTTCGACCTTCTCGATGACCGGCGCCGGATACATCAGACCCGGGTGTGTCGCGCGATTCGGGTCCACCGATTTCTGCAGGCTGTGGCCCACGACCCCCGCGTCGAGGCAGCCGGCGAACGTGTCCAGCGTCTCGAGCGGCTTCTCCAGCACGTTCTCGAAACGCACTTCCCAGTAACGCCCGGCGAACGACGACCGGCAGTACGACATCACCGTCTCGATCTGATGCCTGACGTTGTACGCCATGTGCACCGCCGGTGAATCGTGAAGAATCCGGGCGGGGTGGAACCCGCAATAGCGATACGCGAGGGGGAGGGTGACCCGTCCAATGTGATTGTCGAGCCTCGCGGTCATGTGCGTTCGACGCACGCACGTGGTCAGCGGGTCGCGGATCAATTGGACGTAGCGGGCCCGCGGAAACGCTCGATTGATTTCAGGCACCAGAAACATGCTTTCCGGCAGCTTGAAGCCCCAGAACGACCGGCGCTCGGACTTTTCGAGCATCGCGGCAGCCGCGTATCGGAGCCGCGGCACTGTGAGCTCCTTCTGCCACGTGGCTTGGCACATGAATTTTTCGATCACTCCCTGGTAGATCGCCATCCGCATGTCGAGGCAATCGCCTGAGAGGTTGACGTCGTTTCCGATGAACATGCCCGAGTCGGTCGCCAGCAGCGACAGCAGTCTCGACCCGGAGCCGCCTTGCGCGAGGAGTACAACCGGGCTTTCCAGATGGGCGAGCACCTCCGGCGAGAAACGCGTCAGCGCGTACTCGTGCTCTTCGAGCGCGCTCGGACGTTCATCCGGCCACTTGCGGTAGAAATAATCGTCGCAGCAGGCCCTGTCGGCGAGATAGGTATACGTGGACCGGTCCTTGATTTTCGGAGAGTCTTCCGCCTTCTCGATCGGCTTGCCTTTGGCGTCCGCGTACTTGTGAATACTCTGCGCGTTCACGACGTACGATCGCAGACCCATGGCTCGTGCGACCAGCGGTAGATCTCGCCCGATATGATGGATGCCGGGCAGTTGGGAGTCCGGTCGGAGGTCGCGGGATCGTCGCAGTACGAGGACATGCTCGTCGATTCGCTTGACTTCGATGAACGGCTCACTCGAAAACGTGTTCCGATACCCATGCGGATCGCGGCTATGGCCGACCAGCGCTCCGGCCTCGGTCCATCCTGTGGTTCCGATCACTCCCCAATCGGCATCGTGCTGCTCGAGCGCCGTCAACGACGACTCGAAGCATGTCTGCCACTCCGGCCCCAAAAACACATCCTCGTGGACCACAGCGATCAGCTCGTGGCGAGCCTGCGCGAGCCCGGCATTGATCGCTTCCGAAAGATTGCTGTAGAAAAGATTCGCGCTGTTCTCGACGAGGACCAGCTGATTGGCGGAATCGTGCACACACTCCGAACGGAGGATGTTGTGAATGTACTCGTTCGAAAAGACGACGGCGACAAACGTAAGCGGCCGCGTCGGGGTCCAACGACGGTTCAATTTCGCGGAGAGCTCCAGACTTCTCCTTTCCGGTCTTGTCAATGTAGCTCATGTCCAGGCCGCGGCCGGACGCAGCCGGTTTCGTCACGCGGGCCAGCCCCCGCGAGAAGGGTATCGCGGAGACGTAATTCGCCGCGATGACCATCCGGCCTGCGGTGTCGACATAACCGAACCGGTTCACACCGGTGGAAATGGTGGCGAGACCCTCTGAGAACTCGCTCGCGGACTCGAACTGCGGCTTGATGGCGACGCGACCGGCCTTGTCGATGTATCCCCATTTCCCGCCGTCCATCACGGCGGCGAAGCCTTCAGAAAACGCGGTCGCGTTGTCGAAAATGGGGCTCACGACGAACCGTCCAGCCGCGTCGATGTATCCGTACTTCGCCTCCAGCTTCGCGGCCGCCAGGCCTTCGGAAAAACGATCGGCTGCAAGAAACGGCGTCGTGATCACCGTCGACCCTGAGCGGTCGATGAAAAAAAACTCACCGCCACGCCGGACGACTGCGCGCTCCTCGGAAAAAGTCCAGGCCCAATCGAATTGCGGCGCGATCGCGTACTTGCCCGCCCTGTCGATGTAGCCGAACCGGCCCTGCACGGTTACCGCTGCGAGACCCTCAGAGAAATCGGCGCCGACGCTGTACTGCGGCGCAATGACCATCGCGCCCGTCTTGTCGATGTACCCCCACTTGCCCTTCCCGACTCCGGCCAGTCCTTGCGAAAAATTCGACACCCGCTCGAAGTCCGGCTTGATGACCGTGCGGCCCTGTTGATCAATGCAACCTTGTTTGCCCTCGACGGTCACCACGGCGAGCCCTTCGAAAAAGTCTTCGGCGCTCTCGAACTGCGGTGTGATGACCATGCGGCCGGCTCTGTCGATGTACCCCCACTTGCCGTTGACCGCGACCGGGAACAGGTTCTGCGGTCCTGCGGGCGAGCGGTTGCACGAAACCACCGCAGACAGGCAGGCAAGCACGCACAACCAACGCAAGCGATTGTTTGATCGGTCCCGTGAGTTCATGGTCTCCGTGCCGCAGCTAGCGAATGCCCGTGTCGAGCAGCACATTGAGCGTCGTCGTCTGGCCTTCAGCGACGGTTACCGATGCCGGGAGATCCTTGGTAAAGAGATAGTTGTCCACGCGATCGAGGGTCACCAGGTACGTGCCCGATGGAAGGAACACTCGGTACTGGCCTGCGGTGTTCGTCGACGTCGACTTGGCTTCCGCGGCCCCACCGGACCTGGACGCGATGATCCTCGCGCCGGCAACCGGGGCCGACGAACCAGATGCGCCGATCCCTCCGACGCCAGAGAGGGGGCCGCGCGTGACGGTTCCTGCGAGGACACCTGATCCCGTCGGCGGCACGCCGTCCTCGGGTGGTCCGGAGGGGCCCATCGATCCGGTGCATCCGACAAGCAGAGGTAACGCAAGAACAATCAAGAGGCAGCTACATCGGTGTAACGGCGCGCGGGACTTTGATCGACCCATGGCACACGTCTCCCTTTTCTGGGTTAGCAGTACCAGTGTCGCAAAGCTTGGAGCAGCGCGTCAAATCTCGTTTTGTTCACTGACCCGTGCCTGGCCTGCAGACTAATGTCTTGCGATGAGCAGACTTGTGCCGTAACGATAAGCGGTCGTCGATTCGGTCGACTGCACGAAGACATTTCTTGTATCCTCGCGGACGCAGTTGCCGTCGAGAGTGCCCCGATTTTCAACGAGCGTCGATGATAATTCCATTGACTTCGTGTACTCCACCATGGCTCAATAACGCCCGTCAAGTTCCAACCAGCCATTATTTGATCGGCGTGTAGAGACCTCGAACGACGGAAGGATGTGGATGATGCGCAAATGGTATCGACCGAGAGGAACAATCGCGGCGTTGGGAGCGGCGCTCACGCTCGCCGCGCTCAGCCACCAGACTCCGATGACGGCGCAAGGCCGGGGCGCGCAGCCTGACGCTGTGCAGCCTGACATCATCCGGCTGGAGTGGATCTCGCACCCACGGCGTCGTTTTCAGCGGGTGCGGCGACGATGCGGACGACTCAGATGATGATCGCCGACGAGCAGTCCGGTCTCATGCCGCGAAGCAAAACCACACCGCCCAGGCGCGTATCTCCGCCCCACGATTGATCGCGGCGCAGTACGAAGCCATGAAGGCAATCGCGGCCACCAATGCGGCGATCAGCGGCCGGCCCGTCGGCGCTCGAGAGCCAAGTCGTCTCGGGCCTCCAGGACTCCAAGGCATCAACGTCGCCGGCGTCACCAATGCGGTCGCGTGCGCCTGCTATCCGCCCGACACACACGGTGCGGTCGGCAACACCCAGTACGTGCAGATCGTCAATTCGCGCCTCGTTGTGTACGACAAGGTCACGTTCGCCCAGCAGTTGAACGTATCGCTCAATGCCTTCTTTGGCAACGGCGGGAGCCTGCTGTTCGATCCTCGCGCGATCTATGACGCCAACTGGGATCGCTGGATCCTGACGGCTGAACAGAGCAACTCATCGACCACGGTCCAGTTGCATTACATCGCGATCTCGACGGGGTCCAACGCAGCGGGTTCGTACTTCATCTACCCCCTTGACGTCGATGTCTTCAACAACAACGATTTCTTCGACTACCCGCAACTCGGCCAGGATATCGACTCGATCTCTGTCACGGCGAACATATTTCCCGCCGCCGGCGGCTTTGCGGGCGCGGACGATGTTTGCCGTCAGCAAGGCGCTGTTCTTCAACGGATTGGGATTCTCCGTGCCGTGTGTATACCGGCTTGGCCGGCTCGCTGGCCCCGCCAATCGTCCGGGATGACAATCGCGGGTCGTACTTCGTCTCGGCTCCCGTTGCTGGCTCAGCCCTCGCGCTGTACAAGCTGCGCGACTCCGGCAGGGGTCATTACCAGACGTTCACGTTTATCGGCAACGTTGCGGTGACCGCCTTCAGCCCGCCTCCGAACGCCACCCAACCAGGCACAACCGCGTACGCTGGACACGTTGGACAGCAGGTTCGTCAACGCGAGCTCGCAGATCGCGAATTTCCTGTACAACATTCACTCAATCGCGCTCGGCCCGGCGGGGCTCCAGGTGGTACCGCATCAACGTCAACAGTATTGCCGTGAACCAGACTGGTAGCTATTTCACATCGGGTTCGTCCGCCGACTTCAACGCGTCGATTGCCGTCGACAATGCACAGAGGTCATACGTCACTTTCACGACCACGGACACGGCGATCCAAGCACAGGCAAATTTCACCGGCAAGCTGCTGGCTGACGTCAACCTCGGCGCGCACACCGTCTTGTTCACCAGCCCGACGTTCTGGACGCTGGGCCGATGGGGCGACTACTCGTCCGTTTCGGTGGATCCGGTGTCGGTTGGACCGGGAGGACCGTACGTGTATGTCACGAACGAAACGATCGGTAGCAACACCGCGTGGGCGACTCGCATCGCTCGAATCGGATACTGAACCAGGTTTCGTCGCATTGTGAACCGCAGGGGGAGCCGCTTCGGCGGTTCCCCCTTTCTTTTTCTTCCATGAGTGCCGATCCTTCCGTCAGCCTCATCGCGATTCTCGGGATGCATCGGAGTGGTACCAGTTGCCTGGCCGGCAGTCTGGAACAGCGCGGGCTGCATCTCGGCTCGGTGTTCGAGTGGAGTCCACATAATCCGAAGGGGAACCGCGAGAACGCCGACGTCATGCGCGTCAACGAAGCCGTGCTCGAAGCCAGCGGGGGGAGCTGGGACCGCCCGCCGGCGGCCCTGACCTGGACACGCGAGCATGTTGAGGAACGGGACAGCATCATCGCTCGGTGCACTCGCTCGGCCACCACGACCTGGGGATTCAAAGATCCGCGTACGGTATTCACGCTGCCCTTCTGGCAGGACGCGTCGACAACCCTCAAGCTCGTCGGCACCTTCCGGCACCCGCTGCTCGCGGCGCGCTCGCTCGAGGCCCGTAACGGCATGCCGATATCCGATGGGCTGAGGTTGTGGAAGCAATACAACACGCGGCTGCTCGAGCATCATGGCCGGGAGCCGTTTCCGTTCGTTTCCTTCGACGTCGCCGAAGAAGAGTATCTGTCTGCCGTCGATCGTGCCGGCGACTGCCTGAACCTGCCGAAACCATCGGTCCCGGGCGACGCACATTTCCTGGAGGATCGATTCAGACATCGGGACGTGTTCAGCGATCACCCGCTGCCGCAGGACGTGCTCGAGGTGTTCGGCCGTCTCACCGAGATCTACCAGAGACAGAACGTGCGCAGGGATGGCGGATAGCCCGATCCCGCGCCTCACGGTAGTCGCGGTATTTCACAACATGAGACGTGAGGCGAAGAGAACGCTCTACTCGCTGACCGATCGCTATCAACATGACGTCGCGGCTGCCGAGTACGAGGTACTCGCGATCGACAACGGCTCGGACGAGCCACTCGACGTGTCGACTGTCACCGAGCTCGGCGCAACCTTTCGCTACATCCGGCGGGAGACCGTCTCGCGCTCGCCCTGCGGCGCGCTCAATCACGGCGTGCAGTGCGCCAGAGCCCCGTTCGTCCTGTGCCTCATCGACGGAGCGCGCATTTTGTCGCCGGGCATTCTGAAGTACACGCTCGAAACCCCTTCGCTGCACGAACACCCGTTCGTCTACACATTCGGGATGCATCTCGGAAGCAAAACACAGTACTACCTGGTTGAGGAAGGTTACGATCAGGAGCAGGAGGACCGGCTGCTGGACTCCGTCGATTGGGAGAAAAACGGCTATCGCCTCTTCGACATCTCGAGCGTCGCCGGGTCGAGTGGGAATGGATTCTTTTCCCAGCTCTGCGAAAGCAATTGCTTCGCGATGAAGCGCGACGACTATCTGGCCATGGGAGGACTCGACGAGCGTTTCGACACGCCCGGTGGCGGGCTCGCAAATCTGGACTTCTTCAATCGAGTGCACGAACGCGAAGCGCTCCGCCCGATCATGCTGCTCGGCGAGGCGACGTTTCATCAGTTCCACGGCGGCGTGGCGTCCAACGCGCCGATCTCACGTCATCCCCTGGACGAGATGGTGAAGAATTACGAGCGAATCAAAGGGAGGAGCTTCCGCTTCGTCTATCGGCGGCCGGATTACTTCGGGAGTTGTCCGAACGAATGCGAAAGGTTCCTGTGCGTCTAGGAGCGTGTCCGAGTAATGAGCGACACGCTCCTAGTAGGAGTTCGTTCACGCAATACTCGGACGAACTCCTAGCGAATTCCCGTGTCGAGCAGGACGTCGAGCTTCGTTGTCTGGCCTTCCATCAGGGTAATCGTCGCAGGGAGATCCTTGGTGAACAGATAGGGACCCGCAGAATCAATCGTCACGACGTACGTGCCGGGAGGAAGCGATACGTGGAAGCGACCTTCAGCATCGGTCAGCACCGACTTGATTTCGGGGCCTCCTTGTTGTGGCGATACGACGATCTTTGCTCCGACAACGGGAGCAGGCCCGCGAGAGGCCGCAGGTCCGCCGACCGCGGACCGTGGACCTCGCACGACAGTGCCGGTAAGGCCACTCGTTCCGGTCTGAGCGACAGTTCCCTGGCTCTGAACACCCGACCCACTCCTCTCCGGGGCGCCTCCAGAGTCGGGCGGCGGCGCTTGAGAGCCGGGTGGCGGCGCGGCTTGAGCACCGATTGGCGGATCAGGTGACGGAGCTCGGGCTGGGGCGCCCGAGGATGAAGCTTGGGAACAGCCGCTGCCGGTCAGCAAAACGAGGGCAAGAAAGGATAGAATTCTCATCGCACACCTCTTCCGGGCGGCTGACTCTTACCGATCCTAGCGCATTAAGACGGCAGTCTGCCCACGAAAGCCGGCATGCGACGAACTGGAGAGGGGATGGACGAGGCGGAGCTCGAGAAACGGGACCCCAAGATCGGGGAACTGGAGAGGCACATTGCTGAGCGCGACCAGCCGGTCAAGGACTCCGAAGGCCAATGCCGAACGCTGCGCGCCCTGCGCCGGATCAACGCTACGGATACGCCTACCTGCAGATGACTAAAGACGTCGTCTCTTCCTTGCGCGCAAATGGCCGATAGGGATCAGCCTGCCCGCGACGCGACGATTGCGGCGCTCAACGCGACGTTTGCTTCGAAAGAGGTCGCGATTCGCGAGTTGCAAGCCAGGGTCCACGAGGAGGAGCAGACCCTTCGAGCCAACGCCACCGAGCTGGCAATCCGGGATCAGATGCTCGCCGATCTGCAATCTCGCGTGGAACAGCTGGAGACGGCATTGACCGAGCACAGCACAACGGTCATCTCGAAGGACGCTGCAATTCGCAGACTTCAGACGAAGGTGTACGAGCAGGCCCAGGCCCTTCGCGACGGCAGCGTCGAGTTCGGAGTGGCCGAACGGATGCTTGCGGACCTGCGATCGCGTGCGCAGGAACTGCAATCAGCCTTGGCGCACGAACGTTCCCGAAGTCACCAGCTGGAAGCATCTCTTCGAACTGTCGCCGATCGCAGGGAGACTGCAACAGGCTCCGAAATGACCGAGCCGCGATGGCACCGGCAGATCACCGACGCGATCGCCGCGTTCGAGGCGCGGTTTGCCCGCGAGCCGGCGCTGCTCGACTGGAACTCAGGACTCGATCTCGCCGCCGTCTTCCCGTCGGCGACCGTGTTTTCACCGCTGCAGCCGGCAGCAGCCGCTCTGCCTCACCTCGATCGGTCGGTGGACGTCGTGGTTTGCGCGGAATCGGCTGCGGCGGTCGACGAGGCTCGCCGTGTCGCCAGCTGGCTGGTTGTCGCAATCAGCCGCGCACCCGCCACCGCTGAAGGTCCGGTCCAGGACGCGAGCGCAGTCGCCGCTCGTCTCGAATGGGTAGTCGAGAACGTCGAGAATCCATGACGCAACCAGAGCCGGCCGGAAGCCGCAATCGTGTCTTGGTTTGCTCGAATCATGTTCCGCACCGCCACGGTGAACGCGAGTCTAACCGCATTCTTCAATTCCTCGACTTCCTCCAGGACGCCGGTTGGACTGCCGACTTCCTCGCTGCGGACGGTGTCGGGCCTGCTCGCGACGTGCAAGTGCTGCGAGAGCGTTCCGTCATCGTTCACGACGGCGCGGAGAATCGAATCGACGAACTGTTTACGAACACACGCTTTGATTTGGCCCTCATGGGCTCCTGGCGCGTCGCCGAGCGATATCTGGAAGCCATTAGACGAGTGTCCCCGAACACGCGAGTCATCGTCGACTCGGCCGGACTGGACTTCGTAACCGAGGCGCGTTCCGGATTGCAGCGCCGAGACGACGGTGGCGCCAATCGGCTGGATGCCCAGTACGCCTCTCGATTGACCCGGGAAATCAACGTCTGTGCCGCGGCGGATGGCGTGCTGACGCTTTCGCCGCAAGAAGCCACGCTGATTGGCGACCTGACCGGCAACGCCGACTTGGCCTATGTCGTTCCGGACGGCGAAGGCTCGAGCGCATCGCCGCGGGCGTTCGGCGAACGCAGGGGCATCCTCGCTTTACCGGCCTGCGACGGCCCTTCGAACGGTCAAGCGGCCGCCGTTTTCTGCAGCAAAATCCTCCCGAGGATCGATCAAGCCGTTCTGGCTGTGCATCCGACGTACATCGTCGGCGGTGGCCTTGACGGGGCCGTGGCGGCGCACGGCTGTGGATTACCCCACGTGCAAATTGTTGGCTGGGTTCCATCGCTCGACCCGTACTTCGAGCGGGTTCGGGCTTCAGTTGTGCCCGGCCTTCCTGACGCGGAGACGCGAAGGAGGCTGCTTCAATCATTGATGATGGGAATACCCGTCGTCGCCACGAGCGCAGGCGTGGAGGGTCTCGACTTGCGAGATCGTGACCACATTCTCGTCGCGGATGATCCCGAATCTTTTGCCGCCTCAATCACCAGATTGCTCGAGGATGAAGAACTGTGGTGCCACCTTTCGCATCAGGGGCGGGCGCGCATTGCCCGGACGCACAGCCCGCACGCTGCGCGATCGTTCCTGATGACGGCTGTCAGCAGCGTGGTCGTGAAAACGGCAAGAACGCAGGCGCCAGAGGTCGTCGCGAGAACGGAAAAGCCCCCCGGACCGGTCAGCAGGAAGGAAGACAGCGACGAAGTCAAGCTGATTGCTTTTTATCTTCCGCAGTACCACCCCATTCCCGAGAACGATGAATGGCGGGGACCCGGCTTCACCGACTGGACGAACGTGAGCAGGGCACGACCTTTGTTCCCGGGTCACTACCAGCCCCGGCTACCGCGCGATCTCGGCTTTTATGACTTGCGCCTCGCCGCGGTACGCCGAAGACAGGCTGAACTGGCGAGTGAGCATGGAATTTACGGGTTCTGTTACTACCACTACTGGTTCAACGGCCGGAGGTTGCTCGAGCGCCCCTTTGACGAGGTCTTACAGTCGGGCGAGCCCGATTTCCCGTTCTGCCTGTGCTGGGCAAATGAGCCGTGGAGGAGAGAGCGGAGCGGAACCGACGAAGATGTCCTGCAGCCGCAGACATACAGCGAAGCAGACGATCGGAACCATCTGGCCGCGTTGCTGCCGGCGTTGACGGATCGCCGCGCAATTACGGTAGACGGTCAACCTCTTTTCCTCGTGTATCGTCCACTGGATCTTCCGAATCCTGCCCGAACGATCGCGACGTGGCGGAGCCTCATCCGAGCGGCCGGATTGCCCGGCATCCATCTCGTCGCCGTCGAGCACGGACAGAACGACCAGTGGGATCCGATTGACGCAGGATTTGATGCGTCAGTGCTGTTTCAGCCGCAGTTGGCGCCCCTTGGCCAGGCGCCTCGTATTCCGGTCGACGGCAGGCGCCTGAGGGTGTATGACTACCAGTCGGTGTGGGCATCTCTGGCGCAGGCCCCTCGCGCGCCGGATCATCAGTATGAAACTGCCATTCCGGGATGGGATAACACCGGCCGAATCGGCGAGGACGCCGTCGTGTTGCACAATGCCACGCCGGAGGCGTATGAGTCCTGGTTGCAAATTCTGATTGCTCGCGCCGCGGCACGATCGCACGAGCACAGGTTCGTGTTCATCAACGCGTGGAACGGGTGGGCCGAGGGTTGTTACCTGGAGCCCGACATTCGGTCCGGACGCGCGTACTTGCAAGCCACTCGCCGCGCTCTCGAGCAGGCGGCGCCCACCCGGGGTGCTTCGGTCGTTCGCGCGATCCCCACCGAGCAGCGGCTGCAGGCCGACATCGCACGACCGCGAGATGGAAGAGGCTGATGAACCGAGCGTTGGTCTGCAGCTATTACGCACCGCAAAGTGACCGCGACACTGGGTCGCGGCGCGTCATGTCGCTGATCGAATCGCTGTTGGAAGCGGATTGGCACGTAAGCTTCGCCGCCGTCCATCCGGATGGCGGCCGCTACGAGCGTGCGCTCCGGCAACGCGGGGTTGCGGTTCACGACGGATTGGCCGGCTTGGACGAGTTGCTGCGCGTGGAGCAATTCGACATCGCCGTACTCGCATTCTGGCCGGTCGCCGAGCGGTGCCTGCCTGCCATTCGTCGCGAGTCGCCGCAGACGCGCGTGATCGTCGATTCAATTGATCTGCACTTCCTGCGCTACGCGCGCCAGCTGCTGCGCAAAGGAGGTCGGACTCTCGACACGGAATTCGCCAATCAGATGATCGGCGAGCTCTGCACATACGCTGCAGCCGATGCGGTGCTGGCGGTGTCGGACAAGGAAGCGAGGCTGATCGACTGTCTGACCGGCGAGCCGGGTTTGGGCCGAACCGTACCGTTAGGCGAGACGATACCTCACGGGACGCTGAACCCCGAAACTCGACGGGGCAGCCTGTTCGTGGGCAACTTCCAGCATGCCCCGAACGTAGAAGCCGTGGAGTTTTTGTGCCGCGACGTGTTGCCGCGCCTGCCACCAGAGTTCTGTGCGAAACACCCGGTGTACGTGGTTGGCAGCGGGATGACCGAGCAAGTCCGCCGAGTCGGCGACGGGGTCGCCGGTGTCCGGATGGTGGGATGGGCGCCGCAGCTTGCGCCATATCTTCAGCGTGCACGGGTCGCGTTGGTGCCGCTACGCCATGGGGCCGGCGTGAAAGGCAAGCTGATCGAGGCGATGGCGGCGGGAATGCCGGCAGTGTCGACGTCGATCGGTGTCGAAGGTCTGGAGGTTCAGGACGGAGAGCAGGTACTGGTGAGCGATTCAGCTGATGGCTTCGCAGAGGCGCTGCGGCAACTCTCGACTGATGACGTCCTGTGGACACGGCTCGCCCAGGCCGGCCGCGCGCTGGTCGAGACAGCAGTACAGCCAGGCGGCGAGCTGGCGCTGTTTCCTCGACGTGATAAGGACGACGCTCGCAAAAGCGGCCAAATCATCGACGACTCCAGGACGAGGGCGCCGCACGGTATTCCGCGCGGCTTGCGTTTCAGGAAGGTCAGCGGATCAGGCCGATTGCGCATCCGCCGTCACCCTCCCTCGTCTCGATCCCGCGTCAAGCCCGGCGTGAGCGAGCCACTGGCCCGCGCGTCCTGGTGGTCGGCGTTTGCTTGACGGACCAGCTGAATACCGCCGACCATATCGTGGCGGTCCTCGATGGGTCCAGATGGTGTCGCGTCTTACAGCGGTGGGCGGCGCTCGGCGCCGATGCCCCGAGTCAGCGTGTCGGAGCCGTGACGGCCCTGACTCTGCGGGACAGGATCCCGAAGTTCTCGGTCGTGAACCGCATTCTCGAAGCCGTCGACCTCGACACATACGACTATGTCGTCATGACCGACGATGACATCGTGTTGCCGGACGGGTTTCTCGATGCGTTCATCGAGCAGCAGCAGGGGCTGGATTTCGCGATCGCGCAGCCGGCCAGAACCGCCAATTCGTATGTCGATCATCCAGTCGTCGCGCAGCAGCTCGGTGTCATCGCCAGACGCACGCAGTTCGTCGAAATTGGGCCGCTCGTCAGCTTCCACCGGTCGGCATTTCCATTGGTGTTTCCGTTCGATCTGACCTCGCCGATGGGCTGGGGTTACGAGAACGTGTGGTCCTACCGGATCACTGCAGCATCGCTTGCGCATGGGAATCGTCGACGCGACCCCGGTCGATCACAGCATCCGTCCGCCTGTCGCCAACTACAGCTGGTCTTTCGGGAATGCCGGTCGGCAGGCCTTGCTCGAGCGCAGCGAGCACCTGACGCTCGACGAGTGCATGCGCGTCCGCCAGGTGTTTCGCGCAGGCGGATAGACTTCGCGAGCGAGGTACCGTGCGGCATCCACCTGTGCTGTCTGTGATCATCCCGACACGAAATCGGGCGCATCTCCTCGCTGCTTCGTTGAGGAGTCTCGAGGCTCAGTCGCTGCCCCAGTCCGACTTCGAAGTGATCGTCGTCGACGATGGGTCGGCCGACCGGACCGAGGACGTCTGCATGCGCTTCGCGTCGCAGCTGCCGATCACTTGTGTCCGTCTGACGCCGTCCGGGATATCGGCGGCAAAGAACCTCGGCACGTTTGTCGCCGCCGGCAGTCTGCTGCTGTTCTTCGATGACGATGACGTGGCCGATCCGAATCTGCTCAGTCAGCACGTCGCCAGCCATCAGCCAGCACCCTGCGGACAACATCGCGATTCTCGGGTACACCACATGGGCGCCCGAGGCTGCGAATCACGCCGGTGATGCGATATGGCACCGAGATTGGCCAGAACGTGTTTTCGTATCCGTGCATCACCCACGGTCAGGAGCTAGGATTCACGAATTTCTGGGGAGGGCGCACATCCTGCAAAAGGTCGCTTGCTGGTCCGGCACGGCATCTTCAACCAGGGATTCACATTCGGGTCCGAAGACATCGAGCTGGGGTATCGACTGGAGCGGTTCGGGCTGAAGGTCATCTACAATCAGCACGCGATCAGCTACATGAATCGACCGTTGTCCTACCAAGACCTCTGTCACCGATCCGAGCGTCAGGGTCGTTCCCAGTGGCTGTTGTGCCGCCTGCACCCGGATACGGTTATTCAGGAGTACTGCGAGGTCGCCGACGCCGAGAAGAAATGGTGGGAAGCGTGGCGGTCGCTCGAGAGCGACACGGCTCGGGTGAGCGAGCTCGAAGCCAGACTGGAAACGATGGTGAACGAAGAGGATCGTTTGCCGTTGCTGGAGGAGTTGTGGCGGCTGTATCGCCGCACCTTCGAGGCGTTCAGGCTCAAGGGATTTGTCGAAGCCGGCCATTCCGAGCGTCCCTCGCGAGGCGTGCGGCAGCAGCCGAGTGTTGCCCTGCTGGATCCCGGCGCGCCGGCAATCCGACCGCGACAGCGCGCGAGAGTGATTGCTTTTTACCTTCCCCAGTTTCACCCGATCAAGGAAAACGACGAATGGTGGGGCACCGGCTTCACCGAATGGACCAATGTCGCCGGGGCAAGCCCGGTGTTCGACGGCCATTACCAGCCGCACGTTCCAGCGCACCTGGGATTCTACGACCTGCGTCTGGCCGAGACCCGCGATGCGCAGGCCGCCCTTGCGGCGCGTCATGGTATCGAGGCGTTCTGCTACTGGCATTATTGGTTCAACGGCGAGCGGCTGTTGGAGACGCCGTTCGACGAAGTGCGCGAGACGGGCGAACCGGCATTCCCGTTCTGCCTGGCGTGGGCGAACGAGAGCTGGACGCGGCGGTGGCTGGGCGACGACAAGAAGATCCTCAAGAAGCAGATGTATTCGGCCGAGGACGATGTGACCCACGCTCGGTGGCTGGCCGGCGCGTTCGCCGATCCCCGCTACGTCCGTGTGAAGGGACGCCCATTGTTCCTCGTCTATCGTCCGAAGGACCTGCCGGACCCGAGGCGGACGATTGAGATCCTGCGCTCTGAGTGCGAAGCGCGTGGTGAGGCGCGTCCCTATTTGCTCGGTATCGATGCGCACTGTCTCCACATCGATTGTCGAACGTTCGGCTTCGACGGTACGGTTGACTTCGAGCCCCAGCTCAGTGTGGTCCCGGGATTTCGCGACGACGGTCTCAAAGTGCTCGAATATGTGGCCGCAAGGCGGAAGATGAAGGCGGTCCCGAAGCCGTGGCCACGCCACCCGTGTGTGTTTGTCGGCTGGGACAATACCCCCCGGCGTGGCAACAACGCGATCGTGATCGTCCGGCAGTCAGCCGGTGACTTCGAGTCGGCGCTTCGATCAGCGGTCGAGAGTGTCGCTCACAAGGCTGAGGATGAGCGGCTGGTATTCGTGAATGCCTGGAACGAATGGGCCGAGGGCAACCATCTGGAGCCGGACTTGCGAAATGGATTGACCGACTTGGAGGCCGTCGCCCGTGTCAACCTGAACGAGTCAACGAGCGTCTCCGCTGCGACGACGGGGCGCTCTGATCCGCGCTGACACCATGAAGGCGTTTTGGCACATCGGGCCGCACAAGACGGGGACCACGGCGCTCCAGATCGCGTTGCGCGAATACGCCGCCTCGAAGGAATGCCGGTATTTCTATCCGGCGCCGAGCCTGGTCGAGCATCTCGGCCACGCGCAGATTGCGTGGCGTTTCCTGGGACTCGGTGGTTGTACGAGGGATCCGGCGATCATGCTGCGCAAGGTCGCCGCGGCCGACAAGGCCGGTTTCGACAAGGTGGTGTTTTCGTCCGAGGAATTCTCCCGGGCCATTTTCGTGGACGACGGCTTTGAATCGTTCGCGCGCTTCTGTGAGCAGGTGGACTGTGAGCTCGTCATCACGCTGTCGCCGCTCGGCCACCGGATCATGCCCGAGCTTCAGGAGGCGGTCAAACATGGTGAATCGTTCGAGCCGGACAATCTGGAGGACTTGATGAGGCTGTGCGCGGCCCGACCAGGGCTGCGACCGGATTTCCTGTCGTCGGCCATTCTCGGCGTGAAGGCCCGGTCCGTGTCGGTGATTCACGTCGACAAGAACGACCCCGAGAAGATCTACCGCGCGATGTCGACCGTGATCGGTGAGCCGCTCCCGGTGCCGGCGTCCGCCGTCGCCAACCGTTCGTCACCGTTCATGAACACGGTATGGTTGAGCTCCTTCAACAAGTATTTTCCCGATGTACCGTGGGAGACCTCGAGAGCTCTTGTCGACACAGTGTTCAAGATGGCTGCGAAGGACTTCGCCGCTATCGAGCATGTGCGTGCTCCTCCGCTTCCGACCGTCTTCGTCGATTACATCAGCGATGTGTGGGAGTCCCAGCTGAAGTTTCTTGCGGTGATGCAGGACGGAGGCCGACTCCGCTGCTTCTAGGAGCGTGTCTGACTAATATGAACACGCTCCTAGGAGTTCGTTCAGGCATTACTCGGACGAACTCCTAGCGGGCGGGGAACCAAAATGGCATCAATAGACGACAATCTTCGACATTGGAACGAGGAATATCAGTGGCCGCAGGAAGCCGACCCCTGGTCGCAACTCTGGGGCGGGCCATCGTCGCAGTGGTTCGGTACGCTGTTGCCTCGATTGCGGTCGTTCGTACCGGTGCAGACTATTCTCGAAATCGCGCCCGGATTCGGCCGCTGGACCCAGTTCTTGAGGCCCCTGTGTGCCGAGCTGATCCTTGTCGACGTCAGCCCGAAGTGCATCGAGGCTTGCCGGCAGCGCTTTGCGGCGCATCGAGGGATCGAGTACCACGTGAATGATGGCCGCTCGTTGGCCATGGTGCCAGACCGCAGGGTCGATCTGGCGTTCAGTTTCGATTCGCTCGTTCATGTCGAAGCAGACGTGCTGAACGAGTACCTGTCCCAGCTCGCCCGCAAGCTCGCGCCTGACGGTGTCGCGTTCATTCATCACTCGAACCTGGCCGAATTCGTCGACGGCGAGTCCGGACGGCTCGTTGCCGGAATCGAGAACCCCCATTGGCGCGCGCTGTCGGTGTCGGCGAAAATGGTGCAGGCCGCCTGCTCGTCGTACGGCCTGAGCTGTGTAAGCCAGGAGATCGTCAACTGGGGAAAGGAGCTGACCGACGCGATTACGGTCGTGGCGCTACAGCATTCGCGCTGGGCTCGCGAGTGCATCGTGATGAGGAATCCGGAGTTCATGCGCGAGGCGACGTACCTTGCGAGTCTCGCCCAGCTGTATGACTGGGGTCGCATCCCGGCCGCTCAGGACGCCAGCCGGTGAGCGAGCGACCGCGCGATTACGGTTCGGCATTGGAAAGGCTGCTCCCCGATCCGCGGTCGAATCCTCGCGCGCTGGAACAGATGCTTCGAGGCATTGACGACGAGTTCTGGTTCTGGTTGAACACCGAAGGTTATCGACAGAGTGAGCGAGTGCGTGCCGTGCTGCCCAACTTGCCGGATGAAGAGCTGCAGGTCGGCACGATTGGCTCGTCGGGCGATGCGGCACTGAGAGAAGCGTTCGCCTTCTACCTGCTCGTCAGCGGCTCGTTCCGGAAGCACGCCGGCGCGCTTGGCCCTGGCACTCGCGTGCTCGACTTCGGGTGCGGATGGGGCCGGATGCTCCGGTTCTTCCTGCGAGACACGGATCCGACGAACCTATGGGGAGTCGACCCCAGCCGGCGCCTTATCGAGGTCTGTCGGCAGACCAATCAGCGCTGTCAATTCGTCCAGAGCCGCCTCAATCCGCCCTCGCCGTTCGACGACGAGTACTTCGACCTGGTCTACAGCTACAGCGTCTTCTCCCATCTGTCCGAAGGGGCGCATCGAATGTGGCTCGATGAGATTCGGCGAATCCTACGGCCGGGCGGCGTCCTCGTCGCCACGACCTGGCAGCGCGAGCACATTCAACGCAGCGAGGAGCTGCGCAAGGCGGATCGGGCATCGCTGTCCGCGTGGCATCGGGACCTGGCGGGACTCTGGATGGACACCCAATACTGGCTTGCCGAATACGACGCGGGACGATTCTGCTATCAGCCTTATCCACTCGACACCCACCCGTGGTCGTACCAGAACGGTGACTCGCATTACGGCGAAGCCTGCATCCCGGAACCATGGGTTTCGCGCAACTGGACGGGCTCGTTCGACATTCTCGAATTCATCGACGACCGGCGGCGTTGCGCGCAGAACGTCATCGTAGTCCGTCGTCGCTGACGTCATCACCAACGCCAGAGGCGCGACCATGGATCGATCGCACAAAACGGACGTCCTGGAGGCCCTCCTCGCCGAGAAGTCGAAGCTCCATTTCTGGGGCGGCGAGTGGCACGATGGCGGCCTCACCGATGAGATGCTCAGGGCACTGTTCGAGATCAGCTGCCGCGCCGCGGATGGCGGCGTAATCCTCGAAACCGGGGCGGGGCTCTCCACATTGGTGTTTCTGGCCAGTGGACCAGGACAGCTGATCACCATCGCGCCGAATCCGGAGCTTCGAGACCGCATTTACGTGGAGATGGCGCGTTACTCCCTCACCGCGCCGCGCATCGATTATTACGTCGATCGTTCGGAGAATGTCCTGCCAGACCTCGCCAAGACCGAGGAGCCCTACGTCGACGTGGCGCTGATCGACGGTGGCCACGGGATGCCCACCGTGTTCGTAGATTTTTGCTATGTCAACAAGATCCTGAAGCCGGGAGGCTACCTCGCGATCGACGACATACAGCTGCATTCCGTGAGACAACTGTATCTGCTGCTCAAGGAACAACCTGGGTTCGACCTGGCCGTCGAGGCTGGCAAACTGGTGATGTTCCAGAAGACCCAGAACCGGCGGTTCCTTCCCGACTGGCCCAATCAGCCGTTTATTGTTCGTAACAGCCAGACAGTGTGACCGTTTGAGATGGACCGAAGTGCACGAGATCTGTACCTCGACTTGCTGATCAAGAGCCTGTCGAACCTGATCTACGGGCCGCCGCCAGAGGATCCCTGGAACGATGGGCTATTCAGGCGCGTCGCCAGACCGGGACGAGATCGGCGGTCTCCCGCCCACACGATGGTTGGGATACTGCGCCTTGAGAACCTGCGTGACTTGTCTGAGCGTGTGATCGCCTTGGGCGTCCCCGGCGATCTGATTGAAACCGGGGTCTGGCGAGGTGGGTGCTGCATCTTGATGCGTGGCGTCCTGGCCGCCAATTCGATTCGCGATCGCAAAGTGTATGTCGCCGATTCGTTTGAAGGCTTACCGCCGCCTGACCTCGACCACTTTCCACAGGACCGCAATCTCACGCTTCACATGGTTCCTGAACTGGCCGTCGGCATCGAAGAAGTCAAATCGAATTTCGCTCGGTATGGCTTGCTCGACGCACAGGTCGTGTTTGTCAAGGGCTTTTTCAGCGAGACACTTCCTGCGCTCGACGCGGGGCCGTTTGCGCTCGTCAGATTGGATGGCGACATGTACGAATCGACGTACGTTGCGCTGAACTCCTTATATCCGAAGCTCTCGATCGGTGGTTTCGTGATTGTTGACGACTACGGAGCCGTGGAGCAATGCCGGGATGCGGTGACGGATTTTAGAACGAAATTTGGCATCGAGGATGCCATCCAACAGATCGACGCAACCGGTGTCTGGTGGCAGAAGAGCCGTCGATGATCGGTGCTTACAGGTACGCCAGGAGGAGCGCCAGCACGCCGCGAAACTCTATCGAGAAAACACCGGGAATCTTCATCAGTTCTCGCACCTGCGCGAGCGTCAGCCAGCGATACGTCTCGGATTCAGGCAGCGTCACTGACGGATCAATCACAACAATCTCGTAGTCGTTTTCGTCCTGATAAAAACGTCCGCCCTCTTCGGATTGACGGCATCGGTGTCGAAGAGGGACCAATGTGCCGTCTGAAATCAAATCGACCAGCCTCCGTTCGACGGCGTCGTCGTTCTCCGCTCCCGACGAGCCCGGTGGTATCGCTATCGATGACGAGATTTGCACTCCCTCCAGATAGCCGATCTCATAGCTGGCTTTGGCCAACAAGCGGAGGATCCCGCCGCGTTCTTGCAAAACGAGCGTCAACCGGCCGACTCCGCTGCTGTCGATGAGTGGTTGATCCCAGGACTTCACCTCACGACTCAGCGCCACGACGCGAAACTGACGTGCTCGAAATCCTTTCTCGACGTGTTTGTCGCGAATCGCGTCAGGCTCGATGATCCAGTTGCGCAGTTCATGGAGCGGCAGAATCTGGACCTGAAGTCCGGCAGCCGCCCGCAGTTGCGCTAACCAACGCAGGGTATCGATTGCGCCCTGATGGGACTCGTGGCCTCGGGCTTCATACGAGGCACGAAGCTCGCCTCCGAAGCTGCCTGGCGGATGATCCGCAAAGGGACCTGCCTCGTTTGCCAGCGCCTCCCAGTTGGCAGACGCCAACACTGAGCGGGCGTCGGTATTCAAGACATTGCTCGACACCGCAAACTGCCGGATGGCCGCCAGATCGTACCACCTGAAACCATGTGGGACTGGCACGTCGTCACGGACGCGGCGTACGATGTTCCGGTTGTACTTCCCGAGATAGCGGGTTCCCTCCTCGGATTGGAGCTCGTCCAGCAGCGTGTCTCCAGCATGGGGCTCCAGGAAGTACTCGATGAAAGGAGTGTGCTTGCCTCCATGAACCCTCTTATAGTCGCTCTCGGTCGATTGAACCGTTGGAGCAAGCTGCATTCCCCCGATGTTTCCCGGTTCGGCGCGACCCTGAAACAGCGCTTCGACTCCCCTGGGCGTCGACCGTATCAGAAAACCGTTGATGGCGATCTGCCGCTGAATCATGATGAGTTGTTGACGGCCGTGCAGGCCAGGGTGTCTGGACTCGGCTTCAACGCCGGCGATGAAGAACCAGCATCCGGTCCGGTGCCGCAAGCGTCCATTGTCAAAGTGCCATTCCCGGGATTCGTCAAAAGAGATCGGCGTACATTCGAAGGCGTTCTCGCGCACCGTCTCTGCCTGCCATGCGAGGAAATTGTCAAGCGCGTTGTCTTGGTCACTCATGCGTGCAGTCAGGCCTTACTGGGACAGACTGTGGCCAGCGGCGAGGATCTGGCGCACCAGGTGCAGTACGGTGTCCGAATCCAGGGTGTAGTTGAACTGGCTGACGAGCCCATCACCAGATACGCTATCGTCACGGCACACCTCGCCGAATAGGTAGATGGGACGAATCGTGCGCATGCCGGCGATCACGCCGAGAAGCTTGTCGAGTTCCCGCGGAACGGTGTCCGCGCCTACGTGGACGATGCCCGGTATGTCGGCGAACCAGGCAATCTTGTGGTGCAGCGAGCCGTGGTGTGCAAGATACGCATCGGCCGAGCCCGTCCACGCCAACGACTCCGGCAGCGAGCTCCCTATGAGCAGCTTCGTCTGATCAGGTGGGATGACCCGATCGACGCACCGATGCGCGATCTGCCGCTCGGCGTCCGAAAAGCTCGCCCCGTATGAGGGACCTCTGTCGACGGCCCAGCTGAAGCCATCGATGATGACGCCCAGGCGGGGGTAGTCGTGCCGAAGAGCGCCGAGGATGTCTGCCAACGCCTTGTCCTGGTTCACCCATGTTCGTCGATCGGAGCGGACGCTAATCCACAGCACCGGCGAGTGGCGCTGTCGGAACGCCTGCGCTTCCCTCATCGCATCACGGCACTGTCGTCCAGCAAATCCACGCAGGCGCTCGATCAGCGTGATGGGAATCTGGAGCCGGCCACAGGGCGCGCAGAGATAAACGGTGTCCAGGATACGGCGGTGCGCGTCCTCCAGCCTCTCCACCGAGGGCAACTCCCTCACCCGGAGTTCGGGGTACATGGCAGCGATCGAACCCATTGGCCAGTGAGCCGCAATGACGATCGTCTGCGACGCCGCGGGAGACGTGGACAGCAGTTCCAAAAAGGAGAGCTCGTTCCAGACGTGATGGCCGAAATGATTTGCGCCCACCAGCACGGCCGGCTTCACCGCCTCCCTGGCTCGGAGACGAGTCGATACGGCCGCGGCGTGCCGCACGCAGAATGCGCGCCACTGGGAGACCATTTTCTCGACGGTGGGGTCGTCCCAGGTGAAGAACAGCAGCTCATCGCCAGGAAGATACAGCAGGTTTTTCAAGCGGCAGTCGACGAGCCCCATGAAGATGAGGTAGAACGGCTTTTCCGTTCCGAAACGGAAGGCGTGAACGGGGACGCTCTCATAGGGTGATCCTGGAGAAGATATGCAGATGCTCGAAGCAACCGGTTCGCCGCTCCACGGATCCGTGGCAGAAAGTTGTCCATGCTCCAGGATGCCGATGGAGAAGCGCGCGAAATGCTCTCCAACAGCCAGGGCGTCGGTGACGGCGCCCGGCGCGCTCTTTGCCGCGTGCTGACGAACGAGCTGCAGATTGGCGCGAACGGCGTCGGGTCGAAGGGAGTGGGCGGCGCAAACGGTTGCGAATTCCTGCTCCTGACGAGTTTTGACGAATTGGAACGGCCGGACGCGATTCAAGCTGGTCGCAATCTTCTCGAGGGATGCGTGAGAAACGGCGGCCAGCAGCTCTCGGTCTTCGGTGAAGGAATTCTGACGATCGTGAAGCCGACGCCACACGAGATCGACGCGGCTCATGGGATCCACGCTGTTGCCCTCGTCATGCCCGGTGCCATGTCGCACGCTATTATTGACCATGCACACAAGCCTGGCGACGTTGTCGATTGTGTCGGTTGCCGCAGTCGTGTTCGGCCCGGCATTGCAGTTGCGGGAGGAAGCCGCGCCGACAATCACGAATGGCACGGTCACGGTTGGATTCAATATGCCGTGCGGCGGGACGATCTCGGACATTCATACGAAGATGGTCTCGAACCTCGTCAACAACGGCGACTGTACGGGGCGTCAGATTCAGCTTGCTGTGTACGACGGCAACGCTTCGTACGTCTGCTGTTACGATCCATGGGGGTGGAACCCGGTGCAGGGGGGCGACAAGCATGGACACGGCAGCCCGGTCCTGTCATCGCTCTTTACGGGTGACACGTCCTACATCCGAACAAGACCCCTCGAGTGGTCCCCTGAATGGAGGGGTGGCGACGCGAATACGCCGATAACCTCGGACATGGAGTTCGAGCAATGGGTGTCATTCGTCCCAGGGATGCCTCACGTCGTGCGCGTGCACTATCGCCTGACGCATCTTGGCGTGGACACGCACGCCGAGGCATTACAGGAGGTCCCGGCTACGTACGTGAACACTGGCTACGATCTCTTCACGCGCTATGCAGGCCCGGCGCCGTGGACTGGCGGAATCGTCACCCAAACGATCCCTCCGGATTTCCGCGATCCGGCAGGCCGTTACCTGGCGGCAACCGAAGAGTGGTGGGCATTCGTCGGCGACCCACAGGTCGGATTGACGGTTTATCTGCCAAGCCAGTACCGCATGGCCTGGAGTGCGCACAGCATGCCGAGCCAGACCAACTACGCGACCCCGTTCGTGCCGTTCAGCGTGGGGCCGAACGAAGTCCGCACCGCCACGATATATCTCGTGGTCGGCTGGTGGCAGCGTGCGCGCGCCAACATCGGAGAGCTTCGATTGTCAGCCGGGCCGGACCTGTTGCCACCGGTAGGCGTCATCGACGTCCCGGAGTCCGGCGGCTTCCTGACCGGGATCGTCCAGATGCAGGGATGGGCGTTCGACAATGACGGCCTTCGAGCGGTGGAGATCCTCTTGGATGAGTCGGGTGTCTTGGCGACTGCGACGCTGGGCGTCACGAGGCCGGATGTTGTCGCCTCTTTTCCGATCGCGCCGATGGACAGCGGCTGGGTCGCGAACGTGAATACGGGCATGCTGCCAGCCGGGCCGCACACGCTGTCGTTGCGGCTCACGGATATCCACGGCAATGTGGCTGTCACGCTACGTCGCTCGATCATGCTCCGTTGAATCGCAGTGCTTCACGCTGAGTATAGGCACCCCTGGAAAAGACCATCGCGCTTTAGCGCTTCGGTCCCAGGATCGCGTCACTGGTGGTACCGCCAAGACCGCGCACGAGAGCGCGCACTGGCGCCGTCAATCGCCAGCTGAACGACTCCCGCATCACGTGCATCTGGCGTTCCGCCACTCGCAGTTGCTCGCGGAGGCCTTCCATCGCCCGCTCGATCGCCGCCGCGTCAGCGCCCAACCGCCTGAACTGATCCAGTTCATCGCGAACAGCTGCAACGCTGCCCATCATGTTTTCCAATTCCGCGAGTGTCGCCTGTCTTTCGACCGCCTCACTGCGCAGCTCCCGAAGCTGCGCGTACAGGCCGTCGATCATCAGTCGCAGTTTGATCGAGTCGTCTTCGCGCCCGACAACCGGTTCCTTAACGACAATGGCGTCAGCTTCAGGATCGGACACGGTCGCCAGATGTCGGAGCTTCTGTTCAGCCAGCTCGCAGCGACGAACGAGCGTTCGGACTTTGTCTCTGAAGCCGGTGAGCGGCGACACCTGCTCAGGGAACGCGACCAGCACGAAATGAGACGCCCGAGCATCCGCCGGCGCTCCGAGCGAGGCGGGCACCTCGTGGAGACCGGAGCGCGTGAGCGGAAGGCCGGCTCTGGTGTCAACCGTCACCTCGAGCCGATCGATCCGGCCGATCGCGAACCCGCACGCTTCGAACAGTGTTTCGAGCATCTCCCGCGTGAAAAAGTGCCGCGCCGGCGGCTCGCCCGTACCGGTCAGGTCGGCGCCGGCGAGCCCGTCGAGGACGCCGGTTGCGTGCGCTATGTTAGGGACCGCCGCCACGACACGGCCCGCTTTCGGCCAGGAGCCGCGCCAGCGTTTTCAAGAGCCGAATCGGATCCTGCGCGTGAATCAACGCGTCGCTCACGACCGCGACGTCGAACGCGTCGCCAAGCAGCTGCAGCCGAACCTCCGCGTCGTCGACGCTGCCCCGTACGATCCGCTCACAATTCGCCAGCACAGCATCAGAGATGGCGGCGTCCTGTTCGAGGACGATGGTCACCGGGCATCCGCGCTCGTGGAGCACCTCGAGCAGCGGCGCGCACGACGTGCAACCGACGTGGAGGACCCGCGCCCCCGGCTCGATTGCGGACGCCGTGCGGCCCACCAGTGCCTCGAGAGTGGATTTGGTCATTGGGTCACTTGTGATCGAGCAGAACCACGCTCGCGCCGTTGCCTTTTGGCCAAGATGGGGTTACCGAGACCATGAAGGCGAGACAAAGATGATCGCCAGCACCACACCAATTGTGATCGGCATGGCCCATTCCACGAATCGGAACAACGCTTCGTTCTGTCTAGGCCCGCAGGCGCGGCGCCGCCCCGCTCCGGCAATTGAATCCAGAATTACTGATGGTGCGATTCCTGTGGACGCCGCGAGGACCGGGACAAGGCCTATGTAATAGCGCCCACCGGTTCTCGACAGAAATGCCTGGAGCACGAAGCAACAGAACGTCAAGCGATAGAGCAGCCCAAGCCACCAGCCGGCACCAGCCAGCCGCCACGGCACGAGGAGTACCAGCACAAAAAATGGCAGGCCGATTCTCCACAACGCGCTGTTGAGGCCAATGATGAAGCGATTGAAGCGATCCAATTCAGCCGAAGTGCCTTGCGGCGGGAATGCAAAGCGATTCAGGAAGTGTCCCTCATCCAGAAAGTAAGCCTTGAGGTTTCGGCGGACCAACGCCGCATATGTTTCCAGCGTAAGCGTGCCAGTTATGTCGTTTCGCCATTCCTTGGAGACAGTGGCAAAAGTCTTGCCGGTCGACACCGATTTTTCGTGAATCCGGTCGAAGATGAACACCCATGCGTTCTCGTTTGACGTGATGTCCGACTTCCACGTCTGCGGCCCGAATGTGTGAATGAAGTTTACGTGTAACTGTTTAGCGGGTCAATGTAGTGCAGCGGCGGTCGGCGGCGCGAGAATGGTGATCGGCTGAGGAGATCGAAGCAAGCGGTCGAATAATGGCGTCGCGTCGAGTCGCCGCTGGTGAATGGTCCGTAAGACGCTGGCGAGGACCTGTTGGGTCTGGGCCCCGCGGACGGAGCGATTCCCGCCGCAGACTTTGCGCGTGACCACGGCGGGCCGCAGCGCGTGTTCGGCGCGCCAATTGGTGGCGTCGATGGCGTCGGGCTCGAGCAGAAACGTGAACACCGCCGGAAACTCGATGGCGAGATGCGCGGCGAAATTGCGCGCGACGCGGCGCGCGCCCGGCCGATCGATGAGGACATTGAGCTGATTGTGCAGATGACCACGGGCCACGGTGAGGCCATGGGCCGAGATGGCGCCGCGCCGATAGCGATCGCGGACGCGCAGCGCGCGTTGGAGCACGCGCTGCACCCGCGGTGCGAAGTGCGAGTCGCGATGATCGCCGATCAGCGTGCGACAGCGCCGCAGCAGATGGGCGAGGCACGTTTGGTGGATCGCCTGATCGAAGCGCCGATAGGGCGACCAGCTGTCGCGCACGAGCGCGCCGGGGAAGTCGGCGCCCAAGACCGTGGCCGCCTCCTCGAAACCGCGCCCGGGCAGAATCGCGTAGACGGTCGTGTCGGGCGTGGCAAAGGCCCAGAGCCAGTGCAACCGACCGCCGACTTTCCAGCCGGTTTCATCGGGACTGACGACGTCGCTGTGGCGCACGTGCGCCCGCAACGCGTCGTAGGTGGGCCCGGCGCGATCGGCGGCGCGATGGAGCGCCTGGACGAGCCCGCCGGGCGTGACGTGCAGGCCAAATCGATCGCGAAACAGGGCACTGACCTTCCCGATCGGCAGCCCCAGCTGCGTGTGCAGGACCGCCGCGAGGGTGATGGCCTGCGGGCCGAGCTGCGCCGCGGCGGCGCCCAGCGCATTGGACGATTGGAGCGGATGGCGGCCTTGCACGCGCCGGCGACAGCGCACGGCAACGGCCAATTTCGATGGTGAAGGCGCGGACGATGGGCCGCACGACCGGAAGATCTTCTTGGTACTGGCGCGCCGTCCCCGTCCGGCGCAGCGGCCCCCGACAATGCGGACAGGCAGTCGGCAGAGGCGCTCGATGATGCGCGTCGACGTGAGCGGGAATCGCGCGATGCGCTTTGCGGCCGTAGCGCGCGGCCCGCGCCGCCGGCCAGGTCGTTGTGGGGTGCGCGCCGGAGCACCGCGCGAGAACGGAGCCGCTTGTCGGTACATCTTGCGGCGGGCGTCGTCGAGCTGGTCTTCGAGGCGGTCGATCTTCTTGCGCAGCGTATCGCGTTGTTGCCGGTAGCGATTGCGGTCTCGATCCGCCCGCTCATGCTCGCGCCGCAACCGCTCGATTTCACGCTGTTGCCGCTCGAGCTCGGCGATCAGCTCGTCACGCGACGCGGTGCGCCATCGCGGTTGCACGCGCCAGTTATGCCACGTTCGCTGATGGAGTACAAGAAGGAAACGCTGAATGGAGCGCGCCGCCGACCGCCGTCACGGTCGGTGACCCGCTAAACGAATACGTTTACGTCGACCGTCGTTGTCGTAATAACCAGGCCGCCAAATTTCTTGGACACGCTGTAGGACCACGGAGACAGGCCCAGCGCGACGATGGCCGCGACCAGCGCACCGCCGCTGCCGCTGCGCCAGAACGCCTGGGCGCTCGGCCAGAATTGCAGGTAGAAAAGGAACAGGCCTAGCACCGATGCCGGAACCAGGAGAATGAGGTTGGGCCGAATGTAGATCAGCACCAGAATCATCACGCCTGTCAGAACCAGCCGGGATCGGCCCACCGTTCCGCGCCGCTGAATCTCCCGCTGGATTTCCACGAGGATGGTGAGCAGATAGAGCACTCCGTGAGCGGCGATCAGGTCCCCCCAGAACGCAAACGAAAAGGCGGCGTGGTATGGAAAGACCGCCACGAACGCGAGCGCGATTCTTGCTGGCATCATGCCGTAGAGGAGTGCGAGCCGGCGCGCACACAGCACGAACAGCACGCTGTTCAGCGCCGCAACGTACATGCGCGCGAGAGGCACGCTGTTTGTAATTGCGCACACTGGCGCGAGCACGACGCTCATGCCTGGAAGAAACCAGCCCCGATCAACGAGTTGCTCGGCCAGTGCGAAGCCGGACGTAACCTGGCCACTCAGAAGTCGTTGGACAACGCCGAGAATGACCGACGCGTTCTGATAGTAGAACCCCTCGTCTCCGAGCTGGGGCAACGTAGAAGCAACCCGCCAGTAGTACAGAACTCGAAAGGCTACAAACAGGAAGAGGCCTCCAAGTATCACGCCGTCGCGCCAGAATCGCCGGCCGCTGGAGGCGAAGTCAGTCTTACGATCGCGGGCGGCGGACCCCTCCCGTGAAGGCATCGATTCCATCGTCAAGCGGGAATGATACACGACGCCCTTCGTGATGAAGTCAGGCGACCGATGATACACATCCCGGCTTGTGCACAGAATGGCATACGCATTCCCGACCGGCTGAAGGCGAGCTGCGGATCCGCTGGTTTGGTACAATTCGAATCCGCTCTTGACTTCCTGCAGATGGCAGTCGATCAAGGTCTGGCTGGTAGCGACGACCAGCGCCATTCTGTTGTCCGAATGATCAAAATGACGACGACGTTTCTGGCAACGCCGGAGACCTGGTTCGACCTTCCAGCCCAGGTTGCGTCGTGCGCTGAGTCCGGCCTGGCAATCGAGCTCACGCTGACGGCCACCGACGGCCGGCGTCCGCTCGGCGACGTCGCGCTCGAGGAACTGCAGGCGATTCACCACACCTTCGGCACCTGGTGGTACACACTCGGCACCGATGCTCGCCCTGCGAGTCTCCGCGCCGGCGCCTACGACGAATTCCTGGCCGACAGCCGTCTGCTGCTGAGAAAAAGGGCGGAGGAGGTGCTCGCCAGCCCCGGCGGGATCAGAGCGCCCGCGCCAGCCCTCGTCACGTTGCCGCCGCTCCATCACGCCGTGCTGGCAGATCCACAAGGCGCGCTGCGGTTCTTCAAGAGCTTTTTGGACGTCCGGCACTCGCGGTCGCTCATCGCGTGGGCGCGCGGGCGGAGCAGCATGGACGCGGCCGTCCTGCGAGGCGTGACCTACGCATGGCTTCGAGTGGTGCTCCAGAAGGTTGCCGACGAAGACGAGCTCGCGGAGGCCATTATCTGCTTGCGTGCCGTTTATGGAGTCGACGATCCCGCTCGCGACGAGCTTTTGAAGCAGGAGTCGCGGTTGCTCGAGCAAAGCAACCTCCAGGACCTCGAGAAGTGGCGGCGTTCACTGGGTCTCGACCGTTACTCGCGGAGCGATCCCGGTATCGAGATGACGCCGCGGCGGCCGGACGGACCCGTGGAACCGGACGTCACGGTGATCGTGCCGTCGCACTGTCACGAAGCGTTTATCGAGGCCGCGCTCGAAAGCGTCCTCGCGCAGACGCATCAGGGATTTCGGCTCCGCGTGCTGGACGATTGTTCCTCCGATGGAACCGTGGACCGCACGTCGCGGATTCGTGACGCGCGGCTCCAAATCGGCGCGAATGAACGGAACCTGGGGTTGGCCGACACCGTGCTGAGCGCGCTGGACGGGATTACAACCCCGTACATGGCCCTGCTGAATTCGGACGATATCTTTCATCCCGAGCGTCTCCAGCGGTGCATTGCGGTTCTTCGGAGCTCCGAGCGAATCAACGTCGTTGCGACTGGCGTCGTGCCGATCGACGCGTCGGGTTACCGGCTCGCGCCCGCCAACGTCAGACGTCTATTCGACGGCTCGCACGTCGCGGACTGGATCCAGTGGTTCTATGGCGCCGGCGCTGTAGACGAGGACGCAGACCTGCTGTCCGAGTTGCTGGAGCACAACTTTCTGGTCACGAGCAGCAACATCGTCTGCCGGACCGAGTTTCTGCGCAGTCGCCGGACCGTTCTACACGGCCTCAAGTATTGTTTCGATTGGCAGATTTTTCTGGACGCCGCGATAGACGGAGCGCTCGCATACATCCCCGAAGGACTGGTCGGTTACAGGCTGCACACGTCGAATACCATGTGGTTCGACGACGCTCGCAGGGAAGGTTACACGCTGGAAGTCAATCGGGTGCTTGCCGGCACGTATCGACGGCTCGCCGAGCGATGGCGGTCGCCACATGATGCGCGGCAGCTTGCGGCTATTCTCGATCGTCTGACCTCGCACGCGATGAAGCATAGTCACGCGAACAGCCTCCTGCTATACGCGGTCGAGGTACTGGGGCCGCGAACGCTCGAGCTGACGGCCGATCGGTCCGATGCCGTGCGAAGGCAGCTGCATCTCCTGGCGCGCCCGAACAGGAACGCTCAGGTTGACGACGAATCGGTGGCAGCGAATGCGGCACGAGTCATCGCAGAAACGTGGGAAGAAGAAAGCAAGGTGGCTCGCGGTTCGGAGCGATGGCTTCGCGAGCAATTGCGCCTCGCCGAGCAGGAAGCAGCGGGGCTGCGCGCCTCGCCCGAATGGCGGTTGGGGGACGCCCTGTGGAATAGAGCCCGCTTGTCGCGCATTGGCATTCCGCTGGCTCGCGGATTCGGGTGGCTTCGAGACCGGCGCACCAACGACGCCGCGTCGCCGAGCGTTGACCTCCTAAACCGGCTTGAAAGTACGAACCTGACGTTCCTGATCCTCAGTTTTTCGTCCGACATGGTCGTGTAGCAACCACGAATCCGTTTCTCGAAACCTCGAGGAACCGTGCAGGAACGGCGGGCGGCGCCGCATGTGACAACAGGTGCTCAGCCAACCCGAGCAGTCACGCTATGTCGACCGACTCGATCTCGCTGCGCTGTCGAAGACGGCGTATGGGCGGGCACTCGTTACATTGCGCGATAAGCATCTGGGCCAGCTCTGGAACGACAGATGCGAGGCTCTCGGCACGAGCGTGATCGAGGGCCTTGGTCACTTTGACGAACTCTGATCTTAGGGCCTCGACTCCGTCGACGTCCTGCCCGAGAGTATGAATAAGTGCATCCACTCCGCTGATCATTTCAGCGTACGGTTTCCAGGCGCCATCCGCGTGAACGCGCTTGGCGTCTTCCAACCGTTCGATCGCGAGCGCCTTGAGCGACGGCGGAAGAATCCGGACATCGAAGTAGAGAGGATAGACAATCGGGCTCAACATAGGTATCGGAACGACGTTCTTGAACCCGCTCGCCAGGTAATCGAACAATTCTCCGAGACGCAGGACGTTGTAAGCCTGTACCGTGCAGTTGATGGAGAGCCTAGAAAGTCCATAGTCCACGAACTCATCGTCCAGCCTTCGCATGTGGGCGTCCACGTCGGCCCACAAACCAGGAAACCGGATATACTCATTCACAGCGCCGAAGCCATCAATGCTGCAGTACATATGCACTGATTTGAACCGTGGCCACAGTGTGCGCATGCGCTCAGGTACTTTGGTGATGTTCGTGTTGAAACTAAGGGCGATGTGGCCCGCTTCGCCAGCGTCGACGATGCGCTGGAGCAACGCCAGCGCTTGCGGAATAATCAAGGGCTCGCCGCCCGACAGGTGTAGGCGTTCAACGTGGGCAAGCTGCTCGAAGAACGGCTCGAACGCGCCCTCTGCTCGATGCCAATTGAGTCCGAGGTATTTCTGTTTTTCCTCCGGCAGAAGCGGCCGGCCCTCCACAAGGTGGTATTCGTCGATCCACAGGCTGCTGTACGCCGGAGTGCACATGCGGCACTTGAGATTGCAGGTGTTCCCAAACGCGTAGTGAAAATAAGAGGTCGCCGGACGTGATGCGCCATCGGGTGTGGTCGCGGCCACCATTTCCTCGAACCTGGTTCCATACTCCTGCAGCGCGTGCTGGCGCCGACTGATACCGCCGTGACTTTCGTCCCGTTGGCAGCGGCTGCAGGTATCCGGCCACTCTCCGCGCATCATCTGCGCCTTGATGTCTCGCATCGAACGCGAGTTGACAATCTCCTCCTCGCTGGCCCCATCCTCTGCGCGGATCTTGGTCCCGTCTTCCCGACGCGCCTTGCCGCCAACGGCCATGCAGCACACGGAAATGGTCCCATCCGTGTGCACAAACCGGTGCAACCAGGGCAACGGGCAGAGGGTATTTGACGGCATCAGGTTCTTGCTCACACCGGACGGTCTCCGGATCGGATCACCGGCCCAAGGTTGGTCCCTGTCTTGGACCATTCGAGCGTCACCAACACCAACGATCGCCTGCGATGAAGCTCTCGCACACGCGCTTCCTGACACGAAAGCATTGAGTCATAGACCATAGCACAGCCAAGGCCAACGAGGGTCACGTCGCGGTATCGAATGCTGAGAACCCCGCGAGTTCAGCCCTGTCAGCAACGACCGATGGGCATCTGGCTCGTCGTCGCAAAGCCGGTAGACATGCAGGTTGTGCTGAGCCTCGTCCACGTTCGCCTCTGTCCCTAGTTGCGTGATCCCAAGCGAATCGCTTCGTACGCACCGATGTCGAAGACCGTGCGCTTCCCGGACGTGATGTATTGGACCCGACGCTGGCCGACCCAAACGTTATCGGCGTCGAAGTTTCCGGCCTCGAGCGATGCGATCTTCATCGAGGCAGGGACGTAGAATTTGCCGCGGCCGGCGCTCAAGAAGATGTAGGAATCATCGCGCGCCGCGACGACGGCGCCGGCGCCGGTTTGCGTAACGAACCTGATCTTCCTGCCGTTGACCTTCTCGGTGTAGTCTGCGGCGCGCTCCGACAACTTGTTCAAGAATTTCAGACGGCTCGAGCCGGCTTGCAGGGCTGCAAGGTCCGCCTTGTTTTTGTTCAGCATCTTCAACATGTTCCGTACTGCCGGAACGTGCTGCTTCGGAACGATCGTCTTGGCCGACCAATCGGTCGAATACAGTCCCATATCGTTGCCGAAGTCAGCGTAGTTGATGGAGGAATTCATTTCCCACACGTGGTAGCGACAGTCGCCAGCCAGGGCGGCGAACAGCAGTTGCGCGGTATTGGCGTACTTACCGGCATTCTCCATGACCATCGGCAGGTTTCTGCTTCGTACGACGAACCCGGTCGTGCAATAGCCGAGGATGGACGCCGGGCTGTCGAGGTACGGATCGCTGCCGATGAAATCCCAGGCGGTTCCCTTGGCCTTCCTTCGAGCTTCGTTCTTGGCGACGAGCTGTCCGCAAAGACCTTCCCAGCTGCAGACGAAATTGGAGCGGGTCCAGACCGAGTAGTTCGATGTCTTTACCGCCTGGGCCAAGCCTTCGATGTATTCCCACAATACGTCCGCGTTGAATTCCTCGACGCTGGAGTAACCTCCAGCCTTCCACTTGGCGTTCGCATGGGAGCTGTAGCTCCGGTCCGTGACCAGGACGTTGCCGAAAAACTTCGCGGCCATCGACTCGTTCAACAGCTGTACACCAATGACCGTATTCGGATATCCCCGGGCATCGGTGAACGTCCGTACATGATTGAAGAGCTGCCTGAGGAAGTTTCGTTCCAGCCGTTGGAGGTTTGGGTCGGTCTTGTCGAGCTTGTCGGTGCCATTGTTCCGCGCGATGCTGCCGTCACGCTTCAGGATCCGCTGAGCCGCCTGGCTCACGTATTCGGGAATCGGGTAGCCGCCGCAGAAATCGCTGCCGACATAGATGATCTCGATCTTCAAGCCACGCTTCGCCGCATAGTCGATCGGAATATCGATCGAGCTTCCAGTCGTAGCTTCCCTCCGACGTCTCGACTTTGTTCCACAGCACCGTCACGCCAACGGTCGTGAACCCGGTATCCGCGGCCGCCTGAAACACCGGCTCTATGTCGGCCCATGTAAAGCCGTCGTTGTCAATCAATCGGAACGTGCTGATCTGCGCGGCGGTGTAGAAGAAGGGCTTGCCGTCGACGATCATGATCTCTTTTTTCGTCGAGAAATCGATGTACGAAACCGGCGTCGCGGCGATGGCAACCGCGCGGCACAGGACGAGGGCGGCGGCGACGACGATCGAGACGGCTGTCGTTTTCACGGGCGCCAATTCTTCTGCATTTTCATGCTATTCTCAACACCGCTCCTGTCCGACAGAAAGATGTCTGCGCTCGGTGGAATTGTCGATCATTCCGCGACGGACGTTCGTGCGTGATCCGCGCGAGTGGATGTCGGTGTGGATACGGCGATTCCTCGGGCGGACCCGACCCCAATCCGAGCATCCGCGGAATGCCGTCGATGCACCAGAGCCCACTCCACCGATCCGCATGCCGCCGTACGAGCAGGCGTATCGAGCGCTGCTCGCCATCGCGGCGGGAAATCCCGGGCTGGAGTACGTCCCACTTTCAGCGGGTCACGACCCGGCGCGGCCCGCGCCGGTCAAACTGATCGCGTTCTACCTGCCTCAATTCCATCCGATTCCGGAGAACGACGCGTGGTGGGGGACAGGCTTCACCGAGTGGACGAACGTCTCGAAGGCAGTACCACAGTTCCTTGGACACCACCAACCGCAGTTGCCGGGCGAATTGGGATTTTACGACCTGCGCGTTCCCGACGTCGAAAGGCGTCAGGTCGAACTGGCCCGACGATACGGGATCTTCGGATTCTGTTTCTACTACTACTGGTTCGGAGGCACGCGTCTGCTGGAACGTCCGCTCGAACAGTTCATCGCGGATCCGGAAATCGATTTTCCGTTCTGCCTGTGTTGGGCCAACGAGAACTGGACGCGCCGTTGGGATGGATACGAGGACGACGTTCTCATCGCGCAGGATCACAGCGACGAATCGGACAGCAGGTTCATCGCCGATATCGCGCCGATGTTCCGCCACAAGAACTACATTCGCATCCACGGGCGGCCCCTGCTGCTCGTGTACCGTCCATTCCTTCTCCCTTCACCCGGCGCCGCCGCCGCGCGGTGGCGCGCGTACTGCCGCGACAACGGCCTGGCCGATCCGTACCTCGTCGCCGCGCAATCTTTCGAGAGCATCGATCCGGCCGAGATTGGTTTCGACGCGGCGGTCGAATTTCCACCGAACACGGGCAACTATTATCCGTTCCCGGATCCGATCACGTCCCAGGTGCCGTTGCTGAATCAGGACTTCGCGGGCACGGTCTACCGCTATGCGGACCTGATGCAGTTGCGAATCGACCGGCCGTCTCCGCCGTATGAGCTGTTCAAGAACGTGTGCCCCGGCTGGGACAACGCATCCCGGCGGCCGGGACACGGCGTCACGTTCGCGTTCTCCTCTCCGGCTTCGTACAGGCGTTGGCTCGAGACGGCGTGTCGATCGGCACTCGCGACATCCGATCCGGAAAAACGATTGGTCTTCATCAACGCGTGGAACGAGTGGGGCGAGGGCGCGCATCTCGAGCCGGACCGGCGATACGGATACGCGTTCCTCGATGCGACGGCGCAAGCGCTCAGGGGGCTGGACCAGCCATGGACGATTCTGTTCGTCTCCCACGACGCGTGTCGCGGAGGCGCCCAGCTCGTCCTGCTCGAGCTCCTGGCCTGGCTCAAGGCGCATACTTCGATCCGGCTGAAGGTTCTGTGTCTCGCGGGCGGCGAGTGGCTGCCGCGTTTTCAGGAGCTGGGCGACACGCTGCTCATGCAGGAGCTCGAGGACAAGGCTGCGCAGACGTTCCAACAGGACGTTGCCAGCCATGCGCTCGATTTCTGCGGCGGCCGACCTGGCCTGATCTACGGGAACTCGGTTGCGTCAGGACGCGCGTACGATTCGCTGAGCCGGCTCAACGCGCCGATCGTGACGCACGTCCACGAGCTGGAAACCAGCATCGTGCGGTCCGCCGGCGCTTGCATTGGCGACGTGCTCGATCGATCGGCGCACTACATCGCCTGCTCGGATGCGGTTCGCGACAATCTGATAGCTGCTCATCAGGTTGCGCCGGACAACATCACGACCGTGCATACCTTCGCAGACGCCGCAGCGATGGCGGAACAGGCAGCCGCCATGACCGAAGATGCGGCGCTGAGACGCCCCCTCGGATCGCGCGCGCGCGAGAAGGTATCTGCGCGCTTCACAACCGCGTTCGCCGCTCCGCATGTGTTGTCGACCTGCCGCAAGGTCGCGGACCAGAAACCTGCCGTCTCCGTGATCGTCCCGAATTACAACCACGGTAGGTACCTGCCGGCCAGGCTTGCGAGCATCTTCAGCCAGACCTTCAGGGACGTTGAGGTCATCATTCTGGATGATGCATCGACCGACAACAGTTCCGAGGTGATCGAGGAGTACCGCGACCACGCGGATGTTCGAATCATCAGCAACCAGCAGAACTCGGGGTCCACATTCAAGCAATGGGTTGCGGGCATCGAGTCGGCACGAGCCGACATCGTCTGGATTGCCGAATCGGACGACGAGAGCGAACCGACGTTCGTCGAGGCGTTGCTTCCGGCGCTGCGCGATCCGCGAGTCCGGGTGGCGTACGCCAACTCTCACGTCATCGACTCTGATGGGACCATAGTGGGCGAGTACACGAACTGCGACTATCTCACGTCGTTGTCCACGACGAAATGGAACAGCGCGTACCAAGTAACTGCTGAACAGGAAATCAACGAGGGGCTTGGTGTCAAGAACACGATCTTGAGCGCCAGCTCCGTGCTATTCAAGAAGTTCGATCTGAACGAGCGCGTTCGACGTCAATTGGAGGAAATGCGGATCGCCGGCGACTGGTATTTCTTCGTTCATGCCATGGCGGATGGTGAAATATATTACACGCCGGCCAAACTCAACCGCTATCGCCGGCATGCGGAGAGTGTCGTTGGCAGGCTGCAGGATGAAAACCGGGCCGGACATTTCTTCGCGGAGTTCTACACCGTCCAGAGCGCAATTTTCGCGAATTTCCGTCTGCACGACGGGTTCGAGCGCAAGTGGGAAGAATATCTGCGAGAGCAGTGGAATGCGTTTTTTCCAGGCCGGCCCTTCGACGAATTGATGCAGCACTATCCGATCGACCGCGCACGCGAACAGATCATGGCCTCCTCGGCCCCGGCACTCGGCTGAAAGGTCGAGCCGCCATTGCGCCGCTCTGGTATATATTGCAACAGGCGGCAGCATGTTTCGTTGGTCACGGCGCAAATCTCACACTCAAGGCGTCATCGACCTCTGGAAGTCCCAGGACTCCCCGGCGCTCGAGTACTACGACAACGCCGAGAGCGACGCGTGGCTCCGCGGATTCTGGACTCCAGGTTCGAGATTCCTCAAACAGTTCGAGCGTCTCGACCTCACGTCGGTTCTCGATCTCGCATGCGGCAAAGGCCGCCATACGGCACGTTTCATCGACCGTGCCGACCATGTTTGGTTGTTCGACACGTCACCGATCGCCATCGAAGCGTGCAAGGCGCGATTCGCCGACCGTACCAACATCTCCTACGTCCTCAGTGAAGCGGGGCGTGACCTCTCGCCTGTTCCGGATGAATCGCTGACCGCCGTCCTCTCCTACGACGCGATGGTGCACTTCGAGATGGATTGCGTTTTCGCGTACCTCGGTGAAATTTATCGGACGCTTCGGCCCCGCGGCCTCGCCTTGTTGCATCATTCCGTATACGCGGAGAATCCCGGCGGAGATATCAAATCGAATCCGGACTGGCGGGCGTTCATGCCAGAGGCCGCGTTTCGAGATGCAGCGGAGCGTAGCGAGCTTCGCATCGAATCGCTCGAGACTTTCGCCTGGGGAACGCCGGTCATCAGCGACGCGCTCACTCTGCTCGCTAAACCCTGACTCAGACTGAAGAACGAGGGCTGGGTGCACCGCCTGCTGCGGCCAGTGCTGGTGGTTTCACAACCGCGTCGAGACAGCTTCCGGGCAGTTCCGCCGCACGATCCGCCAGCGGTCCGCTCGCGGCCGACGCGGCGGACGAAGCCGCGTGCGGTCACTGCTTGCGGAGCGCGTACCATGCCCGCGTTGTCGTCAGATCATGTCTTGTCAGTTCGCGAAAAGCCGGCAACAGATCTCTCAGCTCGGCAGGAGTCGGCTCATAGGACTCGTAGTCATGTTCCTCGAGAAGCTCGAAGCCCTGACGCCTGAAGGCTGCTACCAGCTGCGAGGGCCGGATGCGATTGCACGTGCGTACGAAAGAAGACCCCTCGGCTTCGCACAGGAACGAGACAGGCGACCTGGCTGTCCCATCGTATATTCCATGATCGTTGTAGTCGAGGTTGTGAACATGGATGCCACCTGGACGCGTAATGCGGGCCAGTTCCGCGACGAGGGCGTCTAGCTGTGGTACGTGTTCCAGGAACGCAGTCGAGCACACAAAATCCGCGTGGCCGGCGGGGAGGCTTGTTTTCAGCACGGACTCCTCGAGGAAACGCAAACAATCGCCATCAAGAGCGTCGGCCTGGCCCCTGGACAGTCGAGCCAGGTCGGTACGCCCGAGATTGTTGCGCATGCGTGTCGCGTCGGGAACGGGTTGCATGTCGCCGACGATCGCAGACGGATCCAACAGGAAAACGTGCGCAATGGCCGCCATAGCCCGTGCTGCGGCGGGCGGATCGATGATGGCCCCGGCATCGATACCGTAGCCACGGCGCGCGCCCAGCATCACGAAGATCAGCGCGGCCGCCAGGGGGTTCTCGGAGCCACAGCCTAGCTCGACGAACGTCGCGCCCGCGAGAGGAGGTCGATGCTCGAGTGCCAGGCGCGCGTAGAAAGTCTCGAACTGCACGCGCGCGTAGGCCGTGGAATAGCGGTTCTCCCAATGATCTAGAACGCCGGCCAGCGCCTCTTGGAGCTGCCAGAATGCCCGCAGATCCTGCCGCGACCAGGTTTGACCCTGATGCTCGGAAAAGCGTGCCACGAGCTCGGCCGCCAGAGCGCTCGGCGCCGCCCCCAGCAGCGATCGATCGCGGACGAGCCGAACGGCATCGACCCTGCCCTCCGGACTGTCGCGCCGGTCCGCTTTCAGTTGATGATGCGGCGTGTCGCGAAGGGGCTCGGCCCGCGAGCTGTCAGACTCCGCCTCCAGGTCTGAATCGTGCGGCATGCGCTCATTCACTTATGGCATCCGGCGTCCAGCACTGCCCATGCGGAGATGGAAATAACACGTTGGCAAGGACGCGCTCAACTCACGAGACATGCCAACGCAAGGTCGTTGAGCCGGAGCCTAAGACTATCACCAGGCAGGCAGAAGTCGACAAGATGTTTCGTGATGTTTCGGGCTTCGCGGAGATTCTCGCTGTGGAAGGACGGCGACGCGAATCTCGTCGCACTGAACGAAGCGAAAACACGACTCGCAAAATTGAAGGCTCGCCCGTAAATCGATTGGTTTGCTACAATCACCACGAGCGCTCCAGCCGATTCGCATAGGTCGACGTTCCCGTCCTGTCGCCGCCTTTCATGAACATCGCGATCCTCTCGTACGAATACCCTCACGAGACTGGCTTTGGGGGCATCGGCACCTACTCGTACTACCACGCTCGCGCGCTGGTGAAGCTCGGTCACACCGTTCACGTCTTCGCCGGCTCGACGCGGATTGGCGTCTTCCATTCGGAACATGATGGCGTCCGTGTCACCAGACTGAAGGACGAGGGCTGGGTGCACCGCCTGCTGCGGCCCGCCCGCGCCAGCGAGTGCTGGTGGTTTCACAATCGCGTCGAAACCGCGTATGCGCAGTTCCTCGCCATGCGCGCCGCGCTCGATTCCGAGGTCTTCGACGTCGTCGAAGCGCCCGAGTGTGGAGGCGATGCGGCGGTCGTCAGCACGCTGCTGCCGGTACGCGTGGCAATCCGCTTTCATTCGCCCGCGCGACTCATCATGAGCACGTATCAGACGACGAAGCTCGATCGGCGGCTGACGGCGTTCGTCGAGCAGATCGCCATTCGGCGCGCTCATGTCCGTACCGCCTGCAGCCAGTTCCTCGCGGACCAGACGACCGCGCTGATGGGCGTGCCGCCGCCGGTTCACGTCGTCCCCAATGGGATCGATCTGGAATTGTTCGATCAGGACGAGGGCGTTGGCGTGCGCGAACAGTTCGGGCTGCCGCGGGATGCGGTAATCGTGCTGTTCGCGAATCGGTTGGAGGAGCGCAAAGGCATTCACCTCATTTACGACATGGCCGTGCGGGTGATGAAGCGCCATGGTCAGGTACACTTCGTCCTGGCCGGCCGCGATCTATTCGGCTACGTCGCCAACAACGTCCTGCCGAAGATCCAAGCCGAGGGGCTCGGCGACCGCTTTCACGTGCTGGGTCCGCTTGAGCTGGCGAGCGTGCGGGCGCTGCTCAAGCATTCCGACATCTTCCTGCTGCCGAGCGTGTGGGAAAACTGCCCGTATTCCTGCATCGAAGCCATGGCCGCACGTCGGGCTATCGTGTCGTCCGATTGTGGCGGGATGCCCGAGCTGATCGCCGATCGTCAGAATGGCCTCCTGGCGCGCAACGGCGATGCGGCGTCGTTCGCGGAGCGACTCGAGGAACTGATCGAAGATACGGCGCTGCGCGAGCGCCTTGGCACAGCTGCTCGTGCGGCGGTCGAGGACCGACTCACTGATGTAGTAGTCGCTCGACGGCTTGCGGAGCTGTACCGCGGAGCCGTGTGCGCGCGATGACCGCCACTTGAGGAGTGCCTGTCAGTGAGGTTGACGCACCCTTCGGACCAACGACTGCGCGCCCTGAACCAGTACGCGCAGACTGCGCGGAAGGAATGCTGCCCCGTCGGTCGCGTCAGCCGCCGCGGGGACGCGAGGATTGGGAGCATGTCGTCCGCGCATGATGTCATCGACTGCGTGACCGGCCACCTGAAACAGCGTCACGAGCACCTCTTTCTCGCGTGGGTCGACTACAGGAAAATGGCGCTCGATGAGGAGGCCCATCAGGTCACGATGGTTCGAGGGCGCTTCCTGGTTGACCATGGACTCACGCCGCACGCGGTAGTCGTAAAGAACTCTCGGAATCGCCGCGCCTCGCAGCCCCTTGCGTTCGAGGTCCATCCATAACGCCCAGTCTTCATACGCAATCAGCGTCTCGTCGTACGCGATGCCTTCGTCCACGAACACGGACCGGCGGAACATGGCCCCCGCATCGCCAAACCGGTTGATCAGCAGGCCCGTCGATCGATCGAACGGGATCGGATTGTAGATGCCGATTTCCGCTCCGCTGTCGCCATCGAAGAACCTGGCGTGGGGGACGACGAATGCCAGATCCCGGTGACGCTCCAGGACCTCCACGCCGACCTTTGCGTAATCGGGACGAAGAATGTTGTCGGCGTCCAGGAACAGCACGTAGTCGCCGCTCGCGTTCGCGACCCCGCAGTTGCGCGCGGAGCCGAGCCCGCCATTCTGCTTCCGGATCACTCGGACCCGCGGATCGCGTTGGATCTGTCGCTGCAGGATCACGTCGGCGTCCGGCAGGGGCGAGCCATCATTGATAAGCAATATCTCGACACTCGCATGCACCTGCCGACAGGCAGATTCGACGGCTTCGTCCACGGTGTCCCGATCCTTGTAGAACGGGATGACGATCGACACTTTCCGGGTCTCGTGTGCAATCGCTGCCAGCGGCTTTCGCCTCGCCTGGCCCTCGGCGACGCGGCGCTCGATGGCGCGCACGTAGGTTTTCTGGTCGGACAGCGCCCGAATCCGGTGGGCTGCGGCTGCGCCGATCCGATCCAGCCGTGGCAGCGCACTGGCGAGATCCTCGCAAATGACGCGAGCGATGTCGGCCGCGCTTCGTCCGTCGACGAGAAATCCGTCCTTGCCGTGCTCGATCATCTCGGCCATTCCGCCGTGGCGGCTGCCGATGACGACACGGGCGGCGGCCATGGCCTCGATGCAGGCGTTCGGCCAGTTTTCGAACAGCGAAGGAAAGATGCAGACGTCCGCGGTGCGAATCATGTCGAGCATGCGTTCCCGCGGGACGCCGCCGACGAATTCGATATTCGACGGAGCCCGCCGCTCGAGGTGTGCCCGAAACGAGCGGCCGTACGGCGAGTAGGGAACGTCGCCCCCGACGAGCCGCACGCGCAGCCGCGGCAGCGTACGGAAGGCCTCGATCAGGTTCTCCACCCCCTTCCGCGGCTCGATCCGTCCGAAGTAGAGGAACTCGAGATCTTCCAGCGAAGCGCGCGACGCCGTAGGAGCGATCGACTCCGGCGGCAGGCTCATCGGATAGCGGATGATCGCCGCTGCTGATGCGTCGAGTCCAAGCCGGCCCGCGACTTCCTCCAGAAGGCCGTTCGACGGGCAGTTCAGCAGCGGCGCATTCCGTATGGCGTTGTCTTCGAGCAGACAGACCTCGCGGATGGCGAGCGAGGCCCGGTGCATCTGTTGATCGTAGAGAAAGCATTCGTACGTCGGCGAGTGGAGCATGACGCCGAGTACCGTCGATCCGTAGGTTCCGAACAGCTGCTGTTCGCGGATCGGGATCAGGCCTTCGGCTTCGTAATCGGGAAACTCGATGTAATCGAACGTCGTGCCGGCAGCCTGCAGGGTCTGGTGCACCAGCATCGAGTACCCGTAGTGCGGCTCTCCATGAAAGACGCGTCCGCGACGGTCGGCGGGAACGTTCTCGCCTGCCGTGAGGATCCGGTGAAATCCGGTCAGCGCACGAAGCGCATGCCGCTTCTCGTCGCCCGGATCTCGAGTGATCAGCCAGACTTCATGTCCGCATGCGGTCAGAGCTTTGGCGGCCTCGTGGACGTAGATACCTATGCCGCCGCCGACAATACCCGCCACTTCCTTGCTGACCAGGCAGATTCTCATGTTGGGTCAATCGCAGGCCGATATCGCCCGTCTCACGTGACGATCAGCGGCGATGATGCTTCAGCCATCGGACGGCAGGCCGCAACAGGCCGGACAAATGGGTTCGGTTGTACAGCGCGTCACCTACGGTCCATTCGGGAGAGGAGCGCAGCCGCAGGACCTCCGCCCGGCACTCGCGCTCGGTCTGCTCGAACCGTTCGCGGGCGTCCTCGAGAGCTCCCCGTGCCCACCGTTCCGATCCACGAGCGGCCCATGCTTCTTCCTCCGCGACCTCTGCGATGATTCGTGCGGCGCGAACCTCGTCGCGATTGATCTGGCGAAGGCCAGGCGCCGTACGTGCATGTGAGAGTCGATCCACGAACTCGCGCAGCGCCTCATTTTCGTCTTCCGACTGTCCGCCTATCGAGTTCCCGACCAGATCGGCGGCGTAAAGAAGAAGACCGTGGGCCTCGGAATGCTTCGCCGCGTGCGCGACCAAGTTGAGCAGCGTCGCACGTGTTTTCTCACGGAGGGGCGACGAGGAAGACCCGCATCTGAGCAGCCGACGAAGGGTGGCCGCCAGCACGCGATTGACTTCGACCACGTACTCTCGGTGTCGAACCTCGTCGAACCACACCGTATTCGTCGGATGCAACCGGTATCCGAGCAGGTCCTCCGCCATGTGCTCGAGCGATCCTTCGACGGCGGCGAGCAGGAAGACCTGCCAATCGAAACAATATTTGAGGCCGGCTAGCAGCGGACCGTGTCTGTGAAGAAATTCGGTCCGGCACACGATGTTGCTGGTCGTGACCAGAAAGTTCCGCTCGAGCAGCTCCGAAAGAAGGTCCGCACCCGCGTCGAGACGTCGCGCGACGGAGAACCACTCGATCCAGTCGGCAACTCTCGGGCCGTCGAAGAGACGGCGAACTGTTTCCGGCGTCAGGCAACACCCTGCCGTGTCGATTGGCAGAACTCCGGTGGCAACCACCTGCACATGTCTGGCGCCGTTCAATCTGTCGAGGCAACGCTCGAGCCGCTCGGAATGGAAAGAGATCATCCGAGTTCAGCAGCGCGACGTACGGGGTAGTAATCCTGTCGAGGGCACGAAGCACCGTGTTGCCCAATCCGAGGTTCCGCTCGTTCACGTCGATCTGCAGCCGCGAATCCCGAATCCGTCCGGCGGACTGCACGGTGGCATCGAGCGAGCAGTCGTCGAGTACCAGAAGACGGAATGTCGAGTGGGTCTGGCCGAGTACGCTCGCCAGCGTCTCCTCGATGAACGCCTCGTGGCAGTACGCGGGCACGAGCACCGTGACGTCCGGCTCGCCATGTACTTCACCGAAAGGCTGGGCCCGCACCGGGATTGCCCGTCCGGTCCGTCTCGGGCGATCGAGGCCCAGGAGACGGGCCCACTCCCGGGCCTCCGGGATGTCGCACCCCTCGAGCAACTGCGATTCCTGGCGCAGCAGCTCGAGGCGAGGCGAATCGTCGGTATCGTAGATGCCGCCTAAGGCGGTGAGCACCTCTGGTATCTGATCTTCCAGCGCCACCTTTTGCAGGACGACTCGCAGCCATGCGTGCGTCGCATCGGGACTGGCGCTCCCCGCATTCGACCGCGCCCATTCGCCGAGGGAGCGCGAGTGTGGAACCCGCAGAAAGTTCTTGAACAACGTAAGTGCAGCTCGGGGCTCTGCCAGCAGAGCGTGGCCGAGCGGAGGGAACGTCACGATGGGGGTCGCGCCGGCCTTTCCGGCGCCCGCATTCGCGAGCGCTGCTTCCGCCTCGTTCCGCAGCAGCGTTCGGCTCGCCGTCAGAAAGGAATCGTACGCGCCAGCTGCGAGACACGCGGGAGGCGTTTCACCGGAGAGCGTCGTCCACCAGTCCACGAATGTCTGGTGGATCGCCTGCAATTCGCCGAGGTCGACCGCGGCGAGGGGCGGTCGGTCGCCGTCAACGAGGCGGAGCTCGAGCGATCCGTCTTTCGGGCAGGCTGCAACTCGGGATGGGAGATCAAACCAGTTGTCCGGGGTGGCGAGAAATACACTCGTCACTGGAGTTACTGAGCGAGGCGCCGCGTTGCGCGGGCGATGTGCCACGCGAGCCAGCGCGGAACGTAGCCTGGATGGCGCAATGCGCGGCGGAACACAGCCAGCTGCTGACGCGGTCCGGAAGTCAGGATCTCGAGCGGCGTCATCGTTTGATTGCGTTGCATCGAACCCCGCGACACCTGGACCGGGGGCGTCAGGATTGCGTGTTCAAGGAGAGCGATCTCGGCACCCTCACGCTCCTCGAGCTCGGCTGGGAACGACCTCGCTCGGCTCATGATCGAACGTCGAAACTGGAGCTGTTCCCGCACGATCCTGTGATCATCGCACACCATTCGAATGCGGCGTGCCGCGGCCGCTCCCATTTGCTCCAGCGCATGCGGTGACGCCGAGAGCGCTCGCCTCAACGCCGCTTCGAGGCTGCGCGAATCTGCCCCTGCGGCGACCCAGCCGCTGCGGCCGTCCTCGATCATCTCCGCCATGCCCCCCGTCGGCGTCGCGAGGACAGGCAGACCGCTCGACATCGCCTCGATGCATGTGTACGGGAAGTTTTCCCAGCGTGACGGGACGACGGCCATCCGTGACTGCGCGAGATGGCGAACGACGCGTTGCCGTGAAATGTTGTCGACGAACGTGAAGCGCGTGCTCAGAGCGGGTGGGATACGGGCCCTCACGGCTTCGCGAACGGAGCGATCGCCGGTGCCGGAGAGCGATGTGTCGCCACCGATGAACGAGAACCGGGTGCCGGGCACGTCCCGCGCCACGGCCACCGCGGCGTCGATCCACTCCGCCACGCCTTTGCGGGTTTCCATGCGTCCCACATAACAAATCGTTCCGGTGGTCCACACCTCCCGGCCGCGCGGCACGACATCGAGGTCGGCCATCGGATAGGGCACGACGCGAATCGATCCGCAAGCGAGGCCATAGTGACGTTCGGCCCTCTCTGCCAAAAACCGGCTCGGACACAGCAGCGCGTCGGCCGCTCGGATTGTGTAATCCTCCAACTGCTTCTGCGGCAGATAATCCGGCCGGCTCCGATCCCACTCGTTCTGCTCGAACACGAATTCGGTTGGCGTGTGCAGGTGAACGATGAGCGGCACGGGCCGCGCTGCGCTCAGTCCCAGTGCCCGTCGGAGTATGAGGAAATACAATGGCGCTTCGTACTCCTGCGCCTCCACGACGTCGATGGCGCCGCTCTGGATCAGCGATTCAGCGAGGATCGCCGCCTGCCAGGCGAATGCCTGGGAAGGCAGCACCGACTCGCCGAGCGCCTGCAGGATCTTGCGATCCGCCGCGCGACCCTGCAGCAAAGGCTCGTCGATCGGGACGCGGTGGATGAGCAGGCGGCCATCCATGCGGCTTTCCGACGGTCGCGGTGCAGCCGGGCACAGCTGACCGATCACATGAACCGTCTCGCCATGAGACGCGAGCAGCCGTGACACGTGATCGACGTACGTGCCGATGCCGCCGCCGGGGTAGGGGCTCGGCGGATACTCGCGACAGACGATCAGATGATTCATGACGGCTGGAGACTAGGCCTCATCGATGAACGCGTCCTCGAGCGATCGGAAGAACAGGAGGCTCACAACGAGAAGGCCGCCACCGAGGGCCGCCACCGAGCCCAGGGCGACCCAGTCGGGATACTGACCGTACAGCGTGACCGCCCGGTGCGCATCGATGATCGCCGTCATCGGGTTGTACGCGAACCAGCGCGCGATTGGCGCCGGCACCTGCTTCAGCTCGTAGAAGACTGGCGTCAGGTAGAACCAGAACATCAGCAGGATCACCATCAAGTGCTGCACGTCGCGGATGAGCATTCCGACGGCCGCGATCAGCACCGTGAACGCGAGCGTGAAAACCCATTGAACGATCCAGATGACCGGCAGAACCGCGAGCGCCTGGGTCACCGGCACCCGCTCGAAAAACATGAGCCCGAAAAGCACCGGAAGCGCCAGCAAGTACAGCACGAAATTCGTGCACGTCACCGTCCACGGCAGGAGCGGCTTGGCGAAGAACGGCGTCCGGACGAGCGCCCGGTTTTCGATGAGCGTATGGGCGCCAGTCTGCACCGACGACGCAAACCACGTCCATGGCAGCATGGCGCTGTACAGGAAGACGGGGAACTTGAATACCGGGATCACCAGGATTTGCGTGAACAGGAACCAGAGGATCACGACGGTGCCGAGCGGGTTGATCACCGCCCAGAGAAGCCCGAAGAACGACCCCTTGTACCGCATCCGGAACTCGCGGCTGACCAGGGCCCGCAGAGTGTCGATGAAATGCCCGATGGATCCGCCGACCGTTGTCAGATGTGGAGATTGCGCCATGGAAACCGAGACTCCTTCAATGTCCCACTCCTGGGGACAGACACGGGACTGGACGGGAACGGGCCCGCCACGCTTCGTAGCCGAAACAGAACGGACCGAGCGCCGCTCCCGTCGTTTCCGCCAGCACCACGTTCCAGGCGGGCGCGGGACGCCCGAGCAATTTAGCGCGGGCCGCTTTCACGACGGGTCCGAGCAGCCATCGCCCTGCCGTAATCAACGCTCCGAGATCCCGCTGCTCGAGGAGTCGTTTGGTCAGCACGCTGTATACGCCGACACCGTAGCCGAACACGCAGGACCTGACCTCGCGCACGGTGCGTCGATGGCGGTGCCAGACGTACGCGTCAGGCGTGTAAACAATGAGCTGCCCTGCATCGAGGACTCGCGCAAACATGTCGGTCTCGTCGCCGGCGCGCGTGGATGCTGTCGGTCCCAACCGCAGATCGAAATCGCCCAGCCTCAGAAGCAGATCGCGGCGGAACGCCATGTTGGCGCCCATGCCAACGAGCCCTGCGGCCGACGGCCGCAACACGTTGTTTGAGTAGACGTGGCGCTGCAAGTCGCGGCGGGGCTGTGAGTAGAGCTCGTATTCTTCCTGCCCGGCCGTCTCGAGCTCGAGCGGGAGGACCAGCCCGGTTGCGGCGCCTACGTTCGGATCCTCGAAGCACGAGCTCAGCGCGCGCACCCACGAACGGCTGATCACCACGTCGTCATCGACGAAGGCGAGGATCTCGTGCGTGGCCGCCGCCACGCCCGCATTGCGTGCGCGGTTGAGGCCGCGCCCCGGCTCGAGGACGTAGCGGGCGCCGAACCGCGCCGCGACGGCGCGTGTATCGGCCGTCGCCGGGGCATTGTCGACGACGATCACTTCGTGGCCGTCGCGCTGCGCCCGCGCGAGGCTCGCCAGGCACCGGGTCAGATCGTAGGGCCGCTCCCTCGTGGGAATGATGACGGACACTGGAGCCGCTGGGAGCCGCGAGATCGACGCCGGTGGCGCCGCGAGACTCGACGCCGGCGAACGCAAAATGCTGTCCGATCGAAACACGCCGTCGGCGGGCCGCGGCAGGCAACGCAAATCCACCGGCCGGTCGTCCATGGTCACGACGACGAAGAGCGCCTGTACATCGTCACGCACGTGAATGACGGCAGGGTCGGCACGAAGATCGACGTGGACGATCTGCGTCGCCATGTTCAGGTCGCCAGACGCGGCACAGGCGCCGCGGATCGGCTGGCGCCGACGAATCCGATTCCCCAGCCCAGCATGCCCAACGCGCACAAACCCAGGACACCGGGTCGACGGAGCATGAGGTATCGCTCCTGCTTCCAGCACGCCGCAATCGTTCGCGCGAACCGATACAGCACGAGAGCCGGCAAGAGGGCCGCGGCCGCCAGCGGATGGGACGCCAGCCATGCGCCCTGCACGTCGATCGCGCGCGCCACACGCGCATTGGCATCGCCAATCCGCCGTTGATGGGCGAAGAACGCCTTTACTTCGGTACGGTGATTGTGTCTGACCGCGATCGCGGGATCGAATTGGATCCGCGCACCCACGCCGCGAAGCCGGCGGTAGAACACTTGATCCTCGAGAGGGAAGTAGCCATCGGGAAATCCGCCCGAGCGCCGGAACGTGTCCGCACGATAAGAGGCGTTGTTCGGCGTGAGGTAGGTTGCCTCGGTTGCTTCCCCTCCCGGCAGAAATTCTCTGAATTCGCAGAAATATCCGGCCCAGGCCGTCGCGTTCGATCGCTCCACCGGGCGGATCGCGCCGCCCAGGCCCTGGTAAATCCCCGCCTCGAGGATCGTGCAGTGCCGCCGGAGCCAGTCCGGCTCGGCCACGCAGTCCGAGTCGATGAACGCGAAAATCGATCCGGAGGCTTCGCGGGCGGCCCGATTGCGCGCGAGCTCGGCGCTCAGACGCATCGGCGATTTGAGGAGGGTCACCGAAGGAAATTCGCGCCGCACGATCGCGGCGGTTTCGTCAGAGCCGCTGTCCGAAACGAATACCTCGAACGGATCGCCCAGATCCTGTGCCAGCACCGACGCGAGGCACGCGCGAATCGTGGCGGCCGACTGGTATGACGGAATGATCACGGACGCGCGCATGGCGTTACAACAATCCCTGAGCCTGGTACCAGTCCACCGTTCGACGCAGACCTTCCGCGAGATCGACTGTCGGAACGAACCCCAGTTCGCTGCCGCGCGCGGCTTCCGTCGTACGCACGGTTCTGGAGCATGAACCGCACGCGGCTGCGCGTGAGGGGCAGCCGCCGCCTCGAAACTGGCAACGCCTCCAGCGCGGCGCCGACAGCCAGTGCGAGCGGCGCGGGCAGATGCCGGCGGGGCACCGGCCGGCCGACGGCCTCGCCGATAGCATCGGACAGTTCGCGCATCGTCACACTCCTGCTTCCAACCAGGTGGTACGCACGACCCGTTGGAGCCGTCGTGTTGGCACACAGTAGCAATGAGCGGACCAGATCCTCGATGTAGATCGGGTGGAAACGGTTGGTTCCCGGGCCAATCACACGATAGTAGCCAGCCCGGATCGCGCGAAACCATCCGAGCAGATGCAGATCGCCGGGACCATACACGAGGCCGGGTCTTGCGACGACGAGCGGGAGGCCCGCGTCTCGCGCGATATCCGCCGCCACCCGTTCGGCCTGCGCCTTCGTCGTTTCATAGGCGTTCTGCGGGTGACCCGCGTCATCTTCCGCCGGCGGGACAGGTCCCGTCGGTCCGTGCACGCCGGTGGTGCTGCAGTGGACGAAGAAGTCGACCGGCTGCCCTTCGCAGGCCCGCAGCAGGGCGGCCGTGCCCCCGACGTGCAGACGCTCGTAATACTCGAACGGCACTCCGGGCGCGAAGAGCCGTCCGGCCAGGTGGAAGACCGCTCGAATCCCCGCGGCAGCCCGGCGCACGGCGCCCGGATCCACCATGTCGCCGATGACCGCCTCCGCTCCGAGCGAGGTGATCGATCCCGAGGTCTCCGCGTCCCGCACGAGCACTCTGACCGGGATCCGCTGCGCCCGCAGCGCCGACACCAGGTGCCGCCCGATGAAGCCGCTCCCACCGGTCACGAGCACCGGACCTCGGGTATTCAGGCGCGGGAAGTCGGTCAGCTCGGACCGGGGGACGAGAACTTGACGAGGGAACATGACACGAGCTGTCGCGAGCCGAACAAGGGCCTCACCCACGACACGCTGATACGCCGCGAGCTGTTCGAGTACACCGGAAGCGGCCGGACGTGTTTACGGCCGACGTCCTCGACCTGTTTTTCGAACCACTCGAGCGGTGATTCTCCGCCCACGAACAGCAGGAGCTCTCCCTGGCTGCTGTCCCACCAGAAAACCGATCCGGTCGGCTCGGAATGCCGCCGGAGCTCGCGCAGAAACGCCATCGAGTTGACCGATCCCGGAGGCCAGCGAACCGAAATCAGCGTCAGCGCGTGGTCATCGGCTTTCGTGACAGCCTTCGTCGTCTCGATCTGGCGCCACACGACTTCTTCCCGGCCGCGCAATGCGTCACACAACCCGAGCACGCGTGCCCAGCATTCCACGCTCATGGCGGCTACCGTCCATGGCAGGAATCGCGGATAGCTTCGTATCGCCTCGACGGCCACGGGGAGTACGTAGCGCAGGTTGAGGGACGGCGTCACGTACCGGTACCGCATCACGATGCGCATTTCGCCGGCGAAGATGCGGCGCCGCTGGAACAGGAATTCCTTCGTCCGTTCCGGGCCGCGGTTGTAGACGACGGCGAGCGGCGTATAGACGAGCCGATGACCCTTGGCCACCACCAACGCTTCGATGGCCGGCTCGTCGGTCGCGGTATCGTCGGGAAAGTCGTCAATCACATTGCGGAACGCCACCAGCTCACCAAGCTTGGCCTTCCGAAGCGCGAGTCGATGGTGCACGTGCCACAGCATCTGGACGGTAAAGCCAAGCCACGTCGTCGGCGTGTTGAGCGGTATGACGCGAGCCCCGGTCATGCCGACGGAGGCGTCTTTGAACGGCCGCGCCAGCTGCTCGATCGCCGTCGGCGCGGGCAGCGTGTCGGCGCCGGCCAGCACGATGACTTCACCGCGTGCGAGCGAGATGAGTTTCTTGATCGCCGCTGCCTTTCCCGTCCGCTGCGGCTCCACTTCGACCTTGACGACAGGGTGGGCGGCGGCCACCGCCGTCGCGAGCTCGACCGTCGAATCGGTGCAGCCGCTGGCGATGACGACGATCTCCGAGATCGCGACCTCCTCGAGCTGCTGGGCAAGCAGCGCGTGAAGCGTGCGGACGATATTCTGTCGCCTCGTTGTGCGCGAGCACGCCGATCGTGCAGCGGATCATGGCGCGATCTCACTCGACGTCGGGTACGGCGTCTCGGCGATGGGGGCGGCGCGACGGAGCCGGCGCTTCGTCCATTGCCAACCGACGCGAACGAGCGCTCGCGGGATCGCACAGCATCGAGCTGTAGGCAGCGTTGGCCAGCGGACAGAAACACTCGCCACGGCGGATGCTCCCGCGCAGCTCGTCGGCCTTGCGGACTGGTCCACACCTTGTCGAAATCGAAGCCGGCTTCGCGCAGATTGCCCATCGATTCGGCGCGGATGCAGCAGGTCCAGACGTCCCCGTTCGGGGCGATCTGCGCCGACGCCAGTCCGGCGTAGCAGGGCAGCACCTGGCGCTCCTCGACCAGCGTGCGATGCGCGAGTCTGGTAGTACTCGCGCCGGAACGCCTGGATGATGGATGCGAACCCCGGCGCCGGTCTCGCGTCGATATCGGCGACGAGGTCGTCGCACTACCGCCGCGTAAGCGTCGGCGGCCGGCGTGATGTTCTCGCCGATGGTGTCGAGCTCGAGACGCTCTTCGGCCAGCTCCGTGATGAATGAGTCGGGCTTGAACTCCCGTCGCACATGCTCGCGGATGGCGGGCACCTCGGTCACGTTGAACTGCGACACCACGGTATGGATGCCGACGGTCACGTTCGGATGCGCCGCCGCCTTCAGCTCCCGGTACGCCTCACGCAGCCGATCGTAGTTGCCGCGGACCTTGCGGATCTCGTCGTGCCGCGTCCCGATGCCGTCGAGCGAGAAGTTGATGACGATCTTCATGTCGGGCGCGTGCCGGCTGAGACGAGCGACACCGTCGACGATCTCGCGGCGCAGGAGCCCGTTGGTGGGAATCGTGACGATGGCGGGATGACAGTGGTCGTAGCACGCCGTCACGATGTCGATGAGGTCGGGACGGATGAACGGTTCGCCGCCGCTGAAGGTGGCCCAATACAGCGATGAGCCGAGCGAGTGGAAGATACGCTCGTATTCGACGAGCGTCAGGTCCTGCACGCGCTTCTTCCAGACGTTGCACGTGCGGCACATGGCGTTGCAGCGGTAGGTCACGCTGAACGTCAGGTTCAGCGGCCGCGGCCGGAGACGTCCCGTCCGCCGGGCCACGTTGTAGACCGCGGCTTTGGTCAGCGGACGCAGCATGATCCTCTCGCGGCGGTCATGAGACCGACCCGGTCGCAAAGGCGCGGCGCGACCAGACGCGCCGCTCGACTTCGCGGCGCGCGCGTCGACTGAGGTGGGTGTAGCCTTCCATTGCAAGCAGCGTCAGAGGCGTTTCAAATTCGCTGTCCCCCACGTCCAGGTCGACGGTCGCCGACGCGAGCGGGATGCCGGCGCGCGAGTGCACGCGCACGAGCACTGACACTTTTGTCGTCGCCCGGCGCGGTAGTACGCACCGCACGCCCGGAAGCGCGTCCGGCCCATGGGCGCAGACCTCCAAATCCGCCAAGTCGCCAAGGACGCGGGTTAGACGCCCATCCACGCGCCACGGGATCCGTTCGCAATCGGTCATGGAGGAGATAGACCGCTGCCGCGCAGGATCCGCGGCAACGTAGCAATAGCACTGCCGCGGCGTCAGCCAAGAAACGCCTGAGGCCCACCCGGAAAGTCTGCCTGTCGACGGCTTTAAGTCCACCTTCCGCAGTTTGTCGGCCCAGACGTGCCGCGGCGACGCTCCCCGTGACCGGAGCGTACACGGTGCTGATGAATTCGACCGGCGACCATTGGTGGCACGACCCTTACGCTGTACGACGTGCCTGCCGACCGCTCGTCGCCTTTCCGGCTCCTCCACACGGCCATGAAGTCGCTCGTGACCACGACGACCCTGAGCCCGAGGGATGACAGCACTCCGGGCGATGCCAAAAGCGTAAGTCGCGTTCACTTCTGTAACGGCGTAGAACCGCGGTCTTCGTCGTTTGGCGTTTGCTGACACGCATTTTCAATCCTCGCCGCGGGCACCCAGGTTGCCCTCCAGCCAAGGCCAGCTTCAAGGCGTGCCGCCGACCGCGACGCCTCCGAGTTCGGCGTTTCGGAGGAACCGTGGTGCTCGCGCGAATGCACGTCCGCTCGTTTGTCATTGCATTGGGATGCCTGTTGGTCTGCTCGGCGGGGCGTGTCTTCGCGCAGCATGTATTAGATCCCCAGGTTGTCGAATTCGATCCGTCCCCGGATCATTGGGCCGTCAGCGCCGCTGGTCAGCCGATCGTCAGTCGATACGATTTGGCGGTTTATCAAGTTGGCGCCTCGAACCCGTACAACGTCGTCTCTCTCGGTAAACCCGTACCGCAGTCGAATGGCAAGATCGAGGTCTCCCTGTTGTCGGCGTTATCGAAGCCGCTGCAGCCTAGCGTGATATACGAATCGCAGGTTACGGTGGTCGGTCCCAGCGGCAGTTCGTTGAGCAACTGGTCGAACACGTTCGCGGTCGGCGGGCCATGCACCTACGCCGTGGCTGCGAGCAATCTGGCGTTTGCGGGCTCGGGTGGATCGGGGACGATCAACGTGACGACCGGCAGCGGCTGCGTCTGGTCGGCCGGGAGCGGCGCGGCGTGGGTGACGATCGGAGCTGGTGGGACCGGAAGCGGCACGGTCACGTTTACGATCGCCGCCAATACATCGGCGAGCAGCCGTTCGGCAATCATCAACGTCGCAACTCAGAGCCTCAAGGTGACGCAGGCGGCCGCGTCGACGGCGTGCACCTTCACCCTTTCGTCCAGCACCACCGCGTTCCCTACGGCCGGCGGCACGGGCCTCTTCAGTGTCACGGCACCTGTCACGGCACCGGGCGGGTGCGCCTGGATGCCCGAGAGAACCGCATCCTGGCTCACGATCAGTACCGGCGGGGGCACCGGAAACGGCAGCAACAGCTTCAGCGTGGCCGCCAATCCCTCTCCGCTTCCCCGAACCGCGTTGATTCGCGTCTCTAATCAGAGCATCATCATCACGCAAGCCGGCGTCCAAGGCGTGAAGCAATACGGTCGCCCGAAGCGTTAGCAGCCCGTGAAGATGAGGCTCTCACCAACTTAATTAGCTATCTCAGGACTGCCGCCTTCGCGCGTGCCGCGCTTCGGCGGGCCAGGGAAGCGCTGCGCCACGACAATACTCCCTGGTCCGGCTGAAGCCGGACACTACGTTGGGGCCGCGATGACGCCGACCCGTCTCGAGCGCATCATCGGGTTCGTTTTGCGCACGGGCGTTCTGGTCAGCACCGTGGGCCTCGGCGTGGGGCTCGTGCTGTCGTTCCTCGGCACCGGCCCGATCGCGCTCATCGTGCTCGACATCGGGGTCATCGTCCTCCTGGCGACACCCGTCGTCCGGGTGGTCGTGTCGATCGTCGAGTACGCCAACGAGCGCGGTCGCGGCGCTGCGACACCCATGTTCGTGGCGCAGGGCTTCCTTGGGCGTCGAAGCGGAACGCGCGAAGGCGGCAGCCCTGCGGGCGTACGTGGGGTCCGGCTTCAGCCGGATCTGCGCACCTGCGATCGCCAGCCGAGAGACCTCGCCCGGTCGTCGCGGGAACGTCGCGTGGAAAACGCGGCCTCCGGCGGGACCTGACGGTGCCCGCGTCGATTCACGCCCTCGCACCATCCTCCAGGAACAGGCGGCGTGCGGGTCACCGCGGCATTTCGGTGACCCTTGAACGATCGACGCGGCCGGCGAGCCTGCGGCTCGCGTTTACTTAGATGAGGTCCTCCGATCCGATGACAGACAGCGAAGGGAAGCGGTCTCGCGCAGCGAGCCGTGAGTCAGGCCGTGAGGATCACGAAAAACGGTGCGCAGCGACCTTGGCGGCGGTCCGCCGGTAAGTCACCCTGATCAAGCGAATTACCGATTGCGCCGCTTGTTGATCGCATGGCGCGTCAACCACCCGAGGACCGACGCCGGCGCGGAATGAAGAGCAAGCGCAGCGCCGTTTTTCCGGCCTGACGATGTCGGCTCGCGGAGTGAGAGTGCTTCCCTTCGCGACGCCGCGGCTTCAGATTGCTTCCCTTGGTGGGCACAGCCGTTCTGGTCCGGCTAAAGCCGGACCCCACGTGCATCTTCTTCAGCGCACATAGCCGAGACTCCGCAACCTCTGAAGCTGCTCGGGACTCAGCGACTTCGTCGTCTCGGAATCCGGCTTGAGCCGCGCGGCCTTGGCCATCTGCTGCCATCCCTCGAGCTGCTTCGACAATCGCGCGACGATGTCGGGGTGTTGGGAGGCGATGTCGGTCTTGTTCAGCGGATCCTTGATGAAATCGTACAGCTCGAATTCCGGCGCGCCGGCCGGCCGCTGCGTATTGCGCACGAGCTTCCAGTCGCCGTCGACGATGGCGAAGGATTCGGTGTCGAGCGGCGGGGGAGCGCCGGCTGACGCCGTCTTGAGCTTTTCGCTGATCGCCGGCCGCTTCTTCCACTGCCCCTGACCGGTCAGGAGCGGCACGAGGCTCTGGCCCTGGATGCCGGCCGGCGGCGCGATGCCGCTCAGTTCGAGCAGCGTCGGGAACACGTCGAGCGTCTGCACGACATCGTCCACGACCCGCCCCTTGGGCATCCCGGCCGGCCATCGCATGATGAGCGGCGTCTGCGTGAGCTCGCCGTAGACGGTCTGGCCGTGGAACATGCGGCCGTGCTCGAGGAACTCTTCGCCGTGATCGCTCAGGAACGCGAACAGCGTGTCGTCCTCGAGCCCGAGCCCGCGCAGCCGTTCGAAGAGCCGCGCGATCTCGACGTCCATCGCGCGGATCGACCCGTCGTACCAGCCCTTGTCGTACCCGACGTACGCGTCGGGATCGAAGCCGGCCTTCTGCAGTTCGTCGCGCGCGGGCATGCCGAACTGCCGCATCAGCGGATCCTTGATGAACTTCTTGACCTCCTTCGCCTGGTGCTCGTGCGCCTCCTTCTTCGCCGGATCCGCCCAGAGCGTGTTGTACGGCGCGCTGGGTTCGTAGGGGTCGTGCGGATCGAACACGTGGAGGAACACGAAGAACGGTCCGTCCTTGTGCGTCTCGAGCCACGCGGCGAGACGGTCGACGAACTCGCGGGAGGTCTTGCTCGACCCCGGCGTCGATACCGATCCGTCCTCGTGCAGCTCCTCGAATCCCTGGTGCAGGTTGGTGAACTGCCCCGTGAACAGGACCGACGACAGCGACAGCGTCGCGTAGCCTGCGGTCCGGAACGACTCCGCCAGGGTGTTGGCGGCCGCCGGCAGATGATCGGCGAAGTCGGCGACGCCATGACTGGACGGGTAGAGCGACGTCATCAGCGTCGGCGTCGACACCTTGGTCCATGTCGCCTGCGTCGTGTAGTTCTTGAACAGCGTGCCTTCGCCGGCGAGTTTCTTGAGCACCGGCGCGGTCTCGCGGTCGTAGCCGTAGGCGTCGAGATGATCGCGGCGGAGCGTGTCCGCCTGCAGGAGAATCACGCCGCGCGGACGGCGGCCAGGTGCTGACGCGGTCGGCGCGCCTCCGGCCGGCGCCGCGGCGGGCGTGCGCACGCGGATGACCGGTGCGCCCCAGAATCCCAGCGTCCCGGCCGAGGCGGACGCGAGCGAGCAGGCGAGCGTGACCGTCTGCCCGGCGAATTTCGCGAGATCGATTGGCGTGCGCTCCCAGCGATGCGGCGTCGTGATCGTCCGCTCCAGCAGCAGATCGCCAGGCTTGCCGTCCGCCGTGGTGTTGATGCGGAACGTCACCGGGTCGTCCTCGATCGTGCCAACCGCGAGATCGAGCCACGCGTTGTCCGGGATGCGGACCGTGAACGTCGCCGTTTCGGGCGCGCGCGCGGCGATCGACTCGCGATACACCTCTTTCAGGCCCTGCCACGCCACGCCGGACGCGATCGAGGCGAGATGCTCTTTGCGGAACACAATCCGCACCGACTCGATGTCGAACGTCGCGCCCGACTGATCGGTCGGCTTGACGAGCATGTGCCTGAGTTGCCGGCCGACCACGTGGACCGCGGGGGTCAGCGTGACGGTCTGCATCTCGGTGCCAGCCGTCACCGGCGTTTTCATCCAGAAGCCGTCGCCGCCCTTGACCATCTCGTCGAGATTGATTTTTTCCTCGCCGAACGTCGTGATGGAGAGTTGGCCACCCGCTGAGACGGCCGATACGCGCATGCGGATCTCGATCGCGTGCACGATGTCCTGGCTGTCCAGCCCCGTCGTCCGCTGCACATGCAGCACGGGAAACGTCGTCGACGCGCGGCCGGACAGCTTGCCGTCGCGCACGGCCAGCCCCGTCACACCTGGACCGGCTTCCCATTTGTCCTTGATGGCCTGGTCGAAGCGCCACTCGGTCCGCGGAATTTCCCGGCGCGGCGCGCTGCTGCCGCCGGAGATGCTGGCGGGCTTGAACTCGTCGACCAGGCGAATCGCCGCCGGCGACGACACCGGCCGCGGTCCGCTGCTGCTGCACGCGACGGCGATCGCGCAGGCGGCGACCGCGACAAGACTGTTTCGATTCAGAATCGGCGTCACGGATCATCCTCGCTATTTCACGTAGCCCAGGCTTTTCAGTTTCTGCAGTTGTTCCGGCGTCATGTTCTTCGTGACTTCGGCGTCCGGCTTCAGCTTCGCGGCCTTTGCCATCTGGCGCCAGCCGTCGAGCGCCTTGGCGAGCCGCGAAACGACGTCGGCGTGTTCGGAGGCGACGTCGTGCTGGTCGAGCGGGTCGCGTTTGGCGTCGAACAGCTCGTATTCCGGACGCCCGGCCGGCCGGATCGTGTGGTGAATCAGCTTCCAGTCGCCATCGTTGAGGGCGACTGATTCCCAGCTCACGTCGCGCTCGTTGTTGGGATCGGGGGCATCGCCAGCGGTCGTCATCACTGTCTTCTCGGTGATGGCGGGCCTCCGTTTCCAGGCTGCCACCTGGGGCCCGTCCTTGATCGCGAGCCACGGCACGAGCGACTGTCCCTGGATGCCCTTCGGGTGCGCAAGCTGACTGAAATCGAGCAGCGTCGGCATGATGTCGATCGATTCCACGACCTCGTCTACCCGCGTGCCGCCCGGCACGCGGCCCGGCCAGCGAATGAACAGCGGCACGTGCGCCAGCTCCCCGTAGACGCTGTGGCCGTGCCACATCCGCCCGTGATCCTGAAACTCTTCGCCGTGATCGCTCATGAACACGATCGCCGTGTTGTCGTCGAGGCCGAAGGCCCGCAGGCGCTCGACGAGCCGCGCGATCTCGGCGTCGAGCGCGCGGATCGATCCGTCGTACCAGTCCTTGTCGTACGCGAGATACGGGCCCGGCTCGACGCCAGCGGCCTTCATTTCCTCAACCGTCGCCATGCCGCGCGGTGCCTGCGCCGGATCCTTGATGGTTTTCCGGAGCGCATTGCGCTGCGCAATGTGCTCGTCCTTCTTCGCGGGATCCGCCCAGGTCGAATCGTACGGAGGCCGCGGCTCGTACGGCGGATGCGGATCGAATACGTGCAGGTACATGAAGAACGGACTGTCCTTGTGCGCGTCAATCCAATCCACCGCACGATCCACGTACTCACGCGCCGACTTGCTCGTGTAGACCGGATCGGTCTGCGACGTCGACTCGTGGACCTCTTCGAAGCCCTTGTGGAGATTCGTGAGCTGCCCCGTGAACACGACCGACGAGTACGACACCGTTGCGTAGCCGGCCGCCCGATACACGTCGGCAATCGTCGTCACCGATGCCGGCAGGCGATCGGGGATCGCCGACACCCCATGGGTGGTCGGATACAGCGAGGTCAAGAACGACGAGGATGAGGCTTTCGTCCAGGTCCCTTGCGTCATCGCACGCGTGAACAGTGCGCCTTCCGAGGCCAGCTTTTTCAGGAACGGCGCCGTATCGCGCTGGCTCCCGTACATTGACAGGTGATCCGGCCGCAGCGTGTCGGCGTGGATCCATACGACGCCGCGGGGTCGTACGGCCGGCGAGGCCGCGGCCTCACGCGATCGCGAACGGATCGCCGGAGATCCCCAGAGCCCGATGGTGCCGGCGTCGCCGCTCAGGGCGAGGGACACCGCAACCTTGCGGCCCGCGAGCCGCGCCAGATCGATCGAGGTGCGCTGCCACCGGTAGGGCGTGGTCACCGTTTCTCGATGGAGCACCTCCGGCGTGGTCGCCCCATCGACTTTGACAGCCACCTCGAACGTCGCCGGTTGATGGTCAATCGTGCCGACGCCGAGGTCGAGCCAGCCGCTCTCGGGGACCGTCACATCGAACGTCATCTGCTCGGGCGCTCGCGCCACCAGCGACTCGCGGTAGATTTCCGCAAGCCCCTGCCAGCTGACACCCGATGGCACGCTGGCGAGATATTCCTTGCGGAACACGAGCCGCACCGATTCGATCTCGAAGGTGGCGCCGGCGGCGTCCGTCGGCCGAATCAGGATCCGGCGGACGCGTCCAGCGTTCAGCGGCGCGAGCGGTCGTGAGGGTATAGGTCTGCGTCTCCGTACCCGGGGTCAACGGCACGGCAAGCGCAAGCGGTCCGAGGTTCTTCCCGCGTTCGACCTCATCCCACGGCACGGGAGCCGGCCCGCGGGTGATGACCGACACGTTCTGTCCCGCCGAGACCTTCATGCGGATCTCGATCGCGTGGACCTGATCGCGATTGTCGAGATCCTGCGTCCGCTCGATCATCAGGACCGGGAACTCCGACGTCGTGCGCCCGGTCAGCCGTCCGTCGCGAATCGCCAGACCGGATACGCCGAGTCCGGCTTGCCATCCACGCGTCTCGGCAAACTCTTTCGGCGCGGGAGCGAGCGGTTCGCCGTCGAATCGCCATTCCGTGCGCTTGGCGGGCTTGGTCGAGGCCGGCGCGCTGCCCGTGCAGCATCTCCGGCTTGTAGAGATCCACGAACCGTACAGCCGTCGTGGCCGGCGCCGACGCCCCTCGGGCGCACGACGCAGCAGCCATGAAGCCAAAGGCAACCACGAAGCCACGAAAGCACGAAGAAGAAACGGCGTTGGCAGATTTCATCGCGGTCCCTTGGAGGTGTGCAATCTACTACAACGCGGGCCTGAATGGCCCCGCGCTACAACGTGACGCCAAACGGCTTGCGGAGCGCGAACGCGAAAACGATCGACAGCACGAAGAACACGACCAGCCAGTTCAGGCCCCAGCCGAACACCTCGATGTCCCGCTCCGGATAGGTCACGGAAATCGCCGTCACCGGCGCGTCAGACGGCAGCGGCGGCTCGGCGGGGTACAGGATGGTGTTGATCAACCCGGGTTCGAGCCGAGACGGCGACCGGCGGGCCACGCGCGACGACACGTGCAGGGTCTTGGTGAAAGTCTGTCCGCCGATGTTCAGGCGAAGCTCGTAGTCGCCGGCGGCCTGCGGTGTGATCCGCCACATCAGGTCCTGCGCCCCTGGAAACCACACGGCGTCGGTTTCGGCGCGAATCCCTTCGGGCGCTTCGAGCCTGGCGCCGTCGCCCCGCTGCTGATCGCCGGCGCGAAGATGTGCCGTCAGGAGCACGGGACGTCCCGGCTCGAGTCCGTCGTAGCCGTACTGGAACTGCAGTTGCGCGATGACGAGGACGAACGGCACGATCATCCACAGCATCGGCGCGAGCGACAGGCGAAGGTAGGTGAGGTTGTGGCGCAGGATCTCGCCTTGCGCGCGGAAGATCGCGCGCAGGTCGTCGTTGAACAGCCGAATCTCGAACAGCGCCGCGTGGATCTGTCGCTTCACCGTCGCGAGCGCCGTCTGGTTCGACGTGCGCGCGAACGACGAGGAGCATCACGATCGCGGTGACCAGCGACACGATGGCGAGGCCGACAAGCGGCGGCAGGCCCGCGAGCGGACCGAGCAGCGTGTCGAACACCGGGCCCAGCACGCGCGTTGATCGAGGCGATCACGCGGACCAATCTATGCCGCCGGTCAGGAGATGTAGCCGAGACCCTTCAGCTTCTTCTTGATCTCTTCCTCGGAGTCCGCCTCCTCGAGCTGCGCGATCTCCTTTTCGAGCGCGTGCGTGATGAACTCCTCGACCGACGAATAGCCCGCGAGATCGGCGTAGCGCTTCACCTTGGCGAGCAGCGCCTTATCCAGCTTGATTCCAGATCCGAACATGGATCATTCTCTCCTGGTCTGCGCGACGCGGGAAACTCCTGCGACGCCGAACTCGGCGAGGATCGCCGCGGCGAGCGTCTGCAGATTGCGGCGCCGGCTTCGACAGCGCGCGGCTCGCGAGCAGCATGCCCGGCACCGCGTCGGGATCCATGCAGTGGTCGCCGCTCCACGCGATCGGTGTTGTCACGATGACCTCGCGCGGCAGGCCGCCGAGCGCCGATTCGTCCGAGCCGCGCGTGCCCTTCGCGTAGCCGACGATCAGGTCCGGCGCGATGTCCTCGGTGCCGCGCAGATGGTACGACCTGCTTCGCGCCGAAACACCTTGGTGATCGCCGGCTGGCCGGTCGCCGGATCGATCGCCGCCAGCAGCTTCGCCGCGATCTCGCGCGCCAGCGCCGCGCGATCGGCCGGGCTCGACGATGCCGGATCCTCTCGCGACCCTTGACGTTGATGTACAGCCCGTTCAGGCCGAGCGCGTAGGCGCGCGTCTGCGACCAGTCCACGTTGCCGAAGAGCCCGGGATCCTCGCGCAGATTCGGATTGCGCACCGCCAGGTAGCCGTTGTCGCGCAGCCAGCTGTTCAAGTGAAACGACCGCCGCCACGACGTGAACCCGTGATCCGACATGACGACGAGCAGGTCGTCGGGCCCGAGCGTCGCGCCGCGTCTCGCCGACGATCGCGTCGAGGCCCGACGTAGAGATCCTCGATGACGCGCGCGTAGGGCGCGTCGCTCGCGGCATCGTACGCGGGATGCTCCGGGATCGCGCGCGCGCCACATCATGTGCGACACCTGATCGACGTTGCCGAAGTAGTAGAAGAGCAGCCCGTCCCGAAACCCGTCGAGCACGTGGCGAAACTGCGGCTGATTCTCGTCGCCGGCGATCCTCGCCTGCGCCAGGAACTCGTCGCGCGTCAGCACGCCGGTCTTCAGGCCCTTCGTGTCTTCCGGCATGCCCTGCGTGTAGAAGCGGCCGGTCGCGCGCGCGAGCTCGGCCGCGTAGCGACGTCGGCGTCGAGATCGGCAGCGCCGGGTTCGAGCGGATCGAGATTGAGCGGGCTGACGTACAGCTCGAAGTACGGATCGAGCTGCTTCAGATAGAAGCGCGCCTCGCGCGTGCAGCGTCTGCAACGGCGCCAGCGTGAAGCTCGACCGGCACCCAGTCGCTCCACTCGCCGACCTTCAGCAGCCGCTCTTCGCTGCCGACGACGAGCTTCGACGTACTGGCGGCTGGCGTCGATGTAGCAGACGAACTCGGCGCGTGATCTTCTCCGGCTTCGACGAGGAACGGATTGTCGGGCCCTTCGAGCGACGCGCGGACGACGCCGCTCGTCGACGTCCACCGGCACGCACGATGCCGCCGGAGAGCGACCTGCCCGCCGAACGCGAACGGCTCCGACGTGAAGAACGAGAACGTGCCGTAGGTGCCGAGGAGATCGGGCGTGCCCATCCCGCTCAGCTCGCGGGTCGCCGTGCCCGGACGGCGGGAAAGTTCGCCGGCATCCGGATGATCGTCGTCGGCGACGCCGCGCTCCTCGAGCAGCTCCCAGAACGGCTGACCGCGGCGCAGCAGCTCGACGCTGCCCGCCGGTCAGCGGAAACTGCCACTTGCCGATCTTGATCGATCGCGCCGGCGCCCTCGGTCTTCGTCGTCGACAGATACGGCTCGCATCGTCTTCGGATCGCGATGAATGAAATCGAAGATGCCGTGCTGCGCCGGGATCGAGCGCCGGTGATGAACGTCGACCACGCGACCGGACTCTGCGGCGGAATCGATGATCCGAGCGGCGTGAACGACGCCCGATTGCGCGAGGCGCGCAAGGTTCGGCAGGCGGCCGCTGCGCGATCAGGTCGCGCGTGAGCTCGTAGTCGAGGCCGTCGAAGCCGAGCACGATGACCTTGCGTCCCGTGGCCTGAGTGCCCGTTCCGCAGCCGAATGAGAGCACGAACGCAAAGACCGCGAAGGCCGCAAAGGCCATCATGCTTTGCGAGCTTTGCGCCCGTTGCGTTCTTGAGGCTCTCATACGGCCACCGCGAACGGCCGCCCGTCCATGTGCGCCGGCGGCTCGATGCCGAACAGCCGCAGCGCGGTCGGCGCGATGTCGATGAGCGCCGGGTCCTCGGCGTCGATCGAGCGGTTGCAGAACAACACGCCCGGCACCAGCCGCGGATCGATGCAGTGGTCGCCGCTCCAGGCCTTCACGTTGTCCTCGAAGACCGGACCCGCGACCACGCCGGTCGCGCAATCCCACGACATGCGGTAGCCGGCGTTGTAGCCGATGATGCAGATCCGGCCCGTTCTCGAGATACGGGCCCGGCGTAGAGCTTCGCCGGATCGAACGCTTCGCGGATCCCGATCGTCGCTCTTCTCCTCGTCGCGCAGCCCGTTCAGCTTGCCGATGATCTCGGCCTTGAGCGCCAGCGCCTCGGCGCCTGGCGCCACGATGCCTTGCTGCCTCGCGGCCGCGCACGTTGAGGAACATGCCGGTCAGCCCGAGGCAGTAGGCGCGCGTCCGCGACCAGTCCACGTCGCGCAGCCATTCCGCGCTGCCGTCCGCGCCGTCTTTCAGCGTCAGATAGCCCTCGCGCTGCAGCCACGCGTTCAGGTTGACGCCGCGGCGGAACGAGCTGAAGCCGTGATCGGACATCACCATCAGCACGTCGCCCGGCCGCAGCTTGCTCCATCACCTCGGCCGACCAGCGCGTCGTTGTGCTTGTACAGCTCGCGAATCGCGTCCTTGTGCTGCGCCGGGATCGCGTGCCGCGCGCCGCGGGATGACCCGTCTTCGAGATAGCGCCAGAACATGTGCTGAATCCGATCGGTGGCGTCGAACACGCACACGAGCGCTGCCCCGGCGCAGCCGATCGAGCGCCGCGAAGAACATCGTCTGCGCGCTCGCGATCGATGTCGTAGGTCTGCTGCAGGAACGTCGCGTCGTCGTCACGCCTCGTTGAGCGCCCACGTGTCTTCGGCGAGGCCGAGCGTGCGAATACGCGCCCGACGCGCTTCGCGAGATAGGTCGCGTAGTACGACGGATGCGAGATCGGCATCGCCGGGTGATCGGGATCGAGGTTGATCGGCGACACGTAGAGCGAGAAGTGCTCGTCCATCTCGGGACCAGCAAGCGGGCGATGCCGCCGACCTTCACGCCAGGCGCCGCCGGAACGTCAGCGTGATCCAGTCGCTCAGCTCGCCCGGCGTCGAGATCCACCGCGGTGCCGTCGATCGCCGCGCGCACCCGCTTGGCCGCGCGATCGATGCGTCAGCGACAGCGGAATCGTCGAGCGGCGGGTTGCCGCTCGACGAACATGTTCTCCGGGCCCTCGAATCGCCGTCTCGATGCGATCGCCGTTCACGCGTCGACCGTCGACGCGGATGCCGCCTTCCTTGAAGCGGCTCGCTCGCCGGACGCGTGGTGAAGAGCAGGAAGGTGCCCTGCGTGCCGAGCAGATCGGGCACGCACATCGCGCTCAGCTCGGCGCCGTAGAACTTGTCGGGCGGAAAGGTGATCGGCACGCGCAGCACCGTGCTCCAGATGCGGTGCTCGCCGAGAATCGTCCAGAACGGCTTCGACTTGCGCAGCAGCCGCAGCTCGGGCCGATGGCAGCGGAATCCGATAGCGGCCGAGCTTGAAGAATCGATCGACCTTGCCGATGTGGGTCGAGGACAGCACGGCAAGATACGTCCGGCGATCGCGATCGAGGAAATCGAAGATGTTGTGCCGCGCCGGGTGCGCGCCGGTGCTGAACGACGACCACGCGACCGGCGAGATCGACGGAAACGTCGTCTTCAGCCGGCGGTAGCAGCCCGTCTTCGCCAGCGCGTGAAGTTCGGCAGGATGCCTTCCTTCATGAACTGATCGGTCAGCTTCGGATCCTGGCCGTCGAGGCCGACGACGATCAGCCGCTTGATCGACGCGCGCGGCGGCCGTCTGCCCGCGAGCGACGCGCCACAACGCGCGGAACGGCCAGATGAGGAGCGAGGCAATCGCGATGACGATCGTCGTGAAGAGGACGAGGAACGACGACAGCACCGCGAAGCCGGCGCCGGGCCCGATGTAGGCGTCGGCGCGGTGCGGCAGGACCAGCAGGACCAACGCCGTCAGCGCGAGCCGTGATATAACCGCTCGGCTGGAGCCTTCGCGCTCCATGAATCTCCTGAATCTGTAGATGATGTTCCTAGTCTATACCACCCGTGCGAAGCGCCCCGAGGCGGCAGCGTGAACGTCATCAGCCGCGCGTTCCGCCGACTTCGCCGCGGGCGCCGATCATCGTCGTCTCGGGCCTGCCGCGATCGGGGACGTCGATGGCGATGAAGATGCTCGAAGCCGGCGGCGTGCCGATCGTCACCGACGGCATCCGCACCGCCGACGATAGCAACCCGAAGGGCTACTACGAGTTCGAGCGCGGTCAAGGAGCTCGACAAGAACGGCGACACCGCGTGGCTCGACGGCGCGCGCGGCAAGGCCGTGAAGATCATCTCGTTTCTGCTCACCTACCTGCCCGACTCGTACGATTACCGCGTGATCTTCATGAACCGCGACGTCGACGAGGTGCTGGCCTCGCAGAACAAGATGCTCGTCGCGCGCGGCGAGGCCGGCGGGTCCGCCGACGATGCGCAGATGCGCGAGGTGTATGGGAAGCATCTCGAAAAAGTCGGCCGCTTCCTGCGAAATCGCACGTGCTTCCGGATACTCGAAGTCGGGTACCGCGCCGTGATCGACAACCCGGCTGCCGAGGCGCGCCGCATCAACGAGTTTCTGGGCGGCCGTTTGAACCTTGAGCAGATGGCTGCCGTCGCCGATCGCGAGCTGTACAGGAACCGCAAGTGACAAATCAGCCACGAAAGCACGAAAACACGAAAAATTCTTCAGGTTTCGTGGTTTCGTGTTTTCGTGGCAGTTCGAAATCTTCCGCGATGCGGCCATGATCGACCTCCATATGCACACGACGGCGTCGGACGGCACGTCCACGCCGGAGGATCTCGTGGCGCGCGTGCGCCGGGCGGGCATCACGACCTTCAGCGTCACCGATCACGACACGATGGCGGCTGTCCCGGTTGCCTCCGCCGCCGCTGCGCGCGAGGGGCTGACGTCTGTGCCGGGCATCGAGATCACGACGGTGCACGACGGCCACGACGTCCACATGCTCGGGTACTGGCTCGACGCGGATTCGGGAGTGCTGGGTGCCCTGCTGCAGCGGATTCGCGCGTTGCGAGTCGAGCGCGCCGCCGAGATCTCCGCTCGCCTCGCCGCGGCGGGCGTGCCGATCGACGTCGAGAGCCTCCTGCAGACGGCCGACACTGGATCGTCGCGCTCGCTGGCCCGGCCGCAGATCGCGCGCGCGCTCATTGCCGCCGGTCACGTGGCCACGGTGTCGGAAGCATTCGATCGGTTCCTGTCCGAGGGCTGCTGCGCGTACGTTGCGCATCGCGGGCCGTCGCCCGCCGAAGGCATTGCCGTCATCCGCGAAGCGGGGGGAATTGCGTCGCTCGCGCACCCCGGTACCAACAACCGCGACGACCTCGTGCCGGCGCTGGTCGAGGCCGGGCTGACGGCGATCGAGGCGTACCACAGCGCGCACGATTCGGGCGCCGTCGCGCGATACCTCGCGCTCGCCGCCACGCACGGCCTCGCGGTCAGCGGTGGCTCGGATTTTCACGGCGAGTGCGCACGCCGCAGCGAGCTCTTCGGGGTCGTCGGTCTGCCGGCAGCCGACTACGAGCGACTCGCGGCTCTGGCGCTGAGTGTGGGGTCAGGCTCCCGGACCCAAGGTCCGCCTGAAGGCGGGCCCCACGTACGTGAGCGCGAGGGCGAGCGAAGTCGGAAATGACGTGGGAAGCCTGGGTCACGATTGCCGTCGTTGGCCTCATCCTCTACCTGCTCGCGTCCAACACCGCGTCGCCTGACGTGAGCCTCGGCGCCGGCGCGGGCGTGCTCATGACGCTTGGCCTGCTGTCGCCGAACCTGCCGACGGCGCGCGACGCCGCGTCGGCCTTCGGCAACGAAGCGCTGCTCACAATCGCCGCGCTGTTCGTGGTCGTCGCGGGGTTGACCGACACTGGCGCGATCCATCTGGTCACCGACCGCGTGCTCGGCCGACCGCGGTCCGACGTCGACGCGCAGGTTCGCCTGATGTTGCCCGTCGCGGCGATGAGCGCCTTCATCAACAACACGCCGGTGGTGGCCATGTTCATGCCGGTGGTGAACGACTGGAGCCGCCGCGCCGGCATTGCGGCGTCGAAGCTCTTCATTCCGCTGAGCTACGCCGCGATCCTGGGCGGCGCCTGCACGCTCATCGGCACCAGCACGAATCTCGTCGTCAACGCGCTGATGATCGACGCGCAGCGCAGCGATCCCGCGATGCCGGTGATGACGATGTTCACGATCTCTGCCGGTGGGTGTCCCGGTGGCCGTGGTCGGACTCGTCTATCTCGTGATCGCCGCGCCGCGGCTGCTGCCCGACCGCCGCGCGCTGGCGACGACGATGGAGGAGCGCCGCGAATACAGCGTCGAGATGTACGTCGAGCCGAAGGGGCCGCTACCGGGACGATCGATCGAGGATGCGGGGCTGCGACGGCTGCCGGGCATGTTTCTCTCAGCGATCGAGCGCGACACGGAAACGATCGTCGCCGTCGGCCCCGAGCAGCGGCTGCTCGCCGGCGATCGCCTGGTGTTTGTCGGCGTCGTCGAATCGGTCGCGGATCTCCAGCGGATTCGCGGCCTGTCGCCGGCGACGGATCAGGTTGCGAAGATGAATTCCGCCCGCCACGAGCGCTGCCTCGTCGAAGCGGTCGTCAGCCCGTCTTCGCCGGTCGCGGGACAAAGCGTCCGCGACGGGCGCTTTCGCACGCGCTACGACGCCGTCGTGCTGGCGGTGCATCGCGAAGGGGAGCGCATCGCCAGGAAAGTCGGAGACATCGTGCTTCGCGGCGGCGATCTGCTGCTGCTGGAAACCCACCCGCGCTTTCTGAAGTACCAGCGGAGCAATCGCGACTTCGTGCTCGCGTCGCCGGTCAGCGATTCGGCGCCGCCGCGCCGCGAGCGTGCCTGGGTGGCGCTGGCGCTGCTGGCGGGAATGGTGGCGGCGGCTTCGCTCGAGTCGTTTACCCGGATCACGATGCTGCACGCGGCGTGGGTGACGGCGGGCGCGATGGTGGTGGCAAAGTGCTGCTCGGTCGAACGGGCGCGCGCGAGCCTGGACCTGTCGGTGCTGTTCGCGATCGGATCGGCGCTGTTGATCGGCCGGGCGATGCAGACGTCCGGGCTCGCGACGTCGATCGCCGCGCAGATGTCGGCCGTCGTCGCCCCGACGAGTCCGCGGGTGATGCTGGCGGCGATCTATCTGCTGACGCTGCTCTTTACCGAACTGCTCGCGAATGCCGCCGCCGCGGCGCTGGTGTTTCCCATCGCGCACGCATGGAGCACGGCCGCCGGGTTACACTTTCTCCCGTTCGGCATCTCGATCGCCGTTGCCGCCTCCGCCGGGTTCGCGTCGCCGCTCGGGTATCAGACGCACCTGATGGTGTACGGCATCGGCGGCTATCGATTCACCGACTTCGTGCGCATTGGCGTGCCGCTCGACCTGTTGGCCATGGCCCTCACGGTGGCGATCGCGCCGGTCGCGTTTCCGTTTTGATTCCGTCTCGCAAGTACGTGGGGTCCGCCTTCAGGCGGACCTACAGAGGTGACGGTGCGGTAGGTTTTCAACGCCGGATTGATCCGGTTTGGAGGTTCCGTGATTTCGACCGATGCCCTTGTGCCGCCGCACGGCGGTTCACTCGTCAACCTGGTTGCCGGCGCCGATCGCGCCGCCGAGCTGCGCGACGCCTCGCAGGCGTGGCCCTCGTGGGACCTGACGCCGCGCCAGTTGTGCGACCTCGAGCTCCTCGCGAATGGCGGCTTCTCGCCGCTCACCGGATTCATGACGCAACGCGACTACGAACCGGTGCGGGACGATATGCGTCTGGCGAGCGGCGCGCTGTGGCCGATGCCGATCACGCTCGACGTGCCGGAGGCGTTCGCGAAGGGACTCGCGGCCGGCCAGGAGGTCGCGCTGCGCGATCCCGAGGGCGTGATGCTGGCCGTGCTCCACGTCGAGGACATCTGGACGCCCGATCGCGAGGTCGAGGCTCAGCGCGTGTTCGGCTCCAACAACAAGGAACATCCCGGCGTGGCTGCGCTGACGCGCGCCAATCCGATCTACGTCGGGGGACGCATTGACGCGATCCAGTTGCCGGCGCACTACGATTACCTCGCGCTGCGCCAGACGCCCGCCGAGGTCCGCGCCGATTTCGCCGCGCGCGGCTGGCAGCGCGTGGTGGCGTTCCAGACGCGCAACCCGATGCATCGGGCGCACCAGGAGCTCACGCTTCGCGCCGCCCGCGAGGTCAACGCGCATCTGCTGGTGCACCCGGTGGTCGGCATGACCAAGCCCGGGGACGTCGATCACTACACGCGCGTCCGCTGTTATCAGTCGGTGCTCGCCAGCTACCCGCCGGGAACGGCGACGCTCGCGTTGCTGCCGCTGGCCATGCGGCTCGGCGGCCCCCGCGAAGCGGTGTGGCACGCCATCATCCGCAAGAACTACGGCTGCACCCACTTCATCGTCGGCCGCGATCACGCGGGGCCCGGGAGCGATTCGACAGGGAAGCCGTTCTACGGTCCGTACGACGCGCAGGAGCTGTTGCGGAAGCACGAGAAGGAGCTCGGCGTCGAGATGGTGCCGTTCCGCAACATGGTCTACGTGAAGAACCTCGATCAGTATTTTCCGGACGATGAGATTCCGGCGGGGGCGGAGGTGTTGAACCTGTCGGGAACACAGCTCCGGAAGATCCTGGCGGAAGGCGCAGCGATTCCGGAGTGGTTCACGTTTCCGGCCGTCGCCACCGAGCTGCGTCGGACACATCCGCCTCGCATCGACGGCGGGTGCACGGTGTTTTTCACCGGCCTCTCCGGATCGGGCAAATCGACCATCGCGAACGTGCTGCTCGTGAAGTTCCTGGAGATGGGCGGACGGCCCGTGACGCTGCTGGACGGCGACCTCGTCCGCAAGCATCTGTCATCTGAGTTGGGATTTTCGAAGGAGCACCGCGACATCAACATTCGTCGCATCGGATTCGTCGCGTCGGAAATCACCAAAAACGGCGGCATCGCGATCTGCGCGCCGATTGCGCCGTACGATTCGATTCGCAAGGAAGTACGAGCGATGGTGGAGCCCGGCGGCGGGTTCGTGCTCGTGCACGCGGCGACGCCGATCGACGTGTGCGAGCAGCGCGACCGCAAGGGTCTCTACGCCAAAGCGCGTGCGGGTCTGGTGCAGAACTTCACCGGCGTGTCCGATCCGTACGAGCCGCCGACCGACGCCGAGATCGTCATCGACACGACGGAGGTCCGGCCTGCGGAGGCGGCCGATCGGATCATCGCGCACCTGCGCGCGCAGGGATATCTCTAAGACGCGATGAGCGGCCGCTGGCACCCGGCCGTGATCGCTGTCCTCTGGGTCATCTACCTCGTCGCCCCGGTTCGCCGCTGGGGCCTGTTCGAAGGCCGCCCGCTGGATCTGCTGTCGACGGCGGCAGTGGCGGCCGTCGGCTGGCTCGCGTTCAGGCGCCAGTTGAACAGGGGCGGACGGCTCGTCGCGCTCGCACTGCTGTTGAAGTGTGTGCTCGGGCCGACGCTGCTCCTGCCCCGCGGATTCGACGCCCGTTACTACGCGAATCCGGATTTCGCCGACCCGATCGAAATCAGCATCGAGCCGTCCGAGCCCACGTTCACGCGCATCGATCGGCGGCTGCGCCTCGGGTTCGAACGTGGACCTGACGCGCCGGTGTGGTTCTTCAACGACCTTCGCTTCAACTACTACCGCGACACCGAGCCGAAGCGCGAGGGCCTCCCGTTTTCAGTGCTCTGGCAGAGCACCTGGCGAGTGGCGCGCCCGACAGCCGAGCGCGTGTACGTTCGATCACCTGGAGGCTCGGTTGACCTGACCATCGGCGGCATTTTTTCCGGCCGCATCGAACCCAGCGAACGATGGTTTGCCGATCTCACGCTGCCGGCGGGGCAGCATCGCGTCTCGATCGCGTGGTCGGTGCCACAGGACGCCCCGCGCCGTTTCGAGGCCGGACACGTCGTCGACGGCCGCGACGTGCCGTTCGACGAATCGATGACGCTTCGCCGACGAGCGGGCTCAGGCGCGATCGTCGCCGACCGCGCGATCCGTTTGCTAAGTCTCGCGATCGATGCTTGTCTGCTCGCGTGGCTGGTTGTCCAGGTCGTTCGCTCGTCATGGGACCGTGTTGCAATCGCGTGGGCCCTCGGGATTGCCGACGCATTGGTGTTCGCCTGGCCGTCGTTCGGGCGAATGGTCACGCTCTCGGGCGGCGACGATTGGCTGACATACGAAACCCAGGCGAGAGACATCGCCTTCAACGGACTGCTGATGTCGAGCGGGGCCGCGCCCGGCCAGGGACTCCCGTTCATTCTTCAGCCGTTCTACGCGTACTTCCTCGCAGCGAACCACTGGATCTTCGGCGACGGGCTGTTCGGCGTCTACTTCGTGCAACGCCTCCTCGTGGCGGCCGCCGTCGTCGCGCTCTGGCGTGCGACCACGCTGATCGTCGACGAAGCGATCGGGCTCGCGGCGCTGGTCGTCGCGATTGCGGTTGCGTACGAGAAACTCGCCGGCTGGTCCAGCGTGCTCCTGACCGAAACGCTGTTCGCGCCACTCGTCTGCTGCTGGCTGTACACGCTGGTTCGGCTGGCACGCGCGCCAGACGGCCGCTTCGGTGTGTGGGCTCTCACGGCAGGCGTTGTCGGCGGGCTCGCGACCGTCACGCGGTCGACGCTTCTGACCGCGTGGATCGTCGCCGTTCCACTGGTCGCGCTCGCCATTCCGCAGCGGCGAGCTCGCGTCGCCGCGGTTGCCGTGATGCTGGCGGCGATGATCGGCGTCTCGTCGCTTGCCACCGTCCGCAATTGGATTGTCGCTCGCAAACTGGTATTCATCAGCGCGCAAGGGCCGGTCGAGCTGTTCATCTCGAATTCGCCGCCGCCGCTGACGCCGCCGCCTGCCCTCAAGGCTCAGTACGATCGTATAGGGATCGATCCGCTTGTCCAGTCGGTGATCGAGTACGCGCGCCAGAAGCCGGGTGCGTTTGCGGCCGGCCTCTGGATGAAAGCTCGTTACGCGCTCGGCTGGTTCGAGACCTTGCGGCCCAACGCGGGAACGTCGAGCTTTTACATAGCGACGTGGGTCCTCGCCCTGGTTGGAGTAATCGGGCTCGTGCGCGTGCACCCGATGTCCATGCCGCTCGCGCTGCTTCCGCTTGGGCTGGCGATCTCGCAGTTCGCCGTTCTCGTGATCTTCCGCCCGATGGTGTACGGCGATCGGATGATGGTGCCGATGTACCTGCTCCTCGTGCCGCTGGCGGCGGTGCCGATCGCGGGCGCCGCTCGCGCCGCGGACCGGATCGCCCCGGGCAGGTTGACGAAAATTCTGTGGGCTCTGCTGTTTGCCGCGACAGTCCTGCGGTTGCTCGGGCGCCTCGAAGGAGTTGACATCGACGTGCTCGCGGCCTGTGTGCTCGTTGCCGGGCTGTTCGCCTCTGGCAGGCCCCAGGTTCGATTTGTGACCGGCGCGTTGTTTGCGGCGTACCTCTGCGCACTCGTCGTGCGCCTGGCCGGTGAAGGAACGAATGCTGCGGCCATTGCGCTGCGTAGCGGAGCGCTGTTCGCAGCAGTCGCGATGATCTCGCCCGCATTCGTGCGCGACCGGGCGAGCGAACGGACGATCGCGTGGACGATGTTCGCCCTGGTCGCGGTGGGTGCGACGCTGCTCGCCGCCGGTGGCTTCCCCGCGGGGCTGTTCACCGAGGCGACCAGGTCTTTGCGCAACGCATTCGGTTACACGTCCGCGGTTGCTGCGCGAGCAGGGCTCGCCGCCGCCGCTGCGTTCTTCGTGTTCCCCGAACGGTTCCGCAGAACCCGTCGAACACTCCTGTACACGGCAGCAGCGGCGATGACGCTCCCGGCATTGCAGTGGGCCGGTGCTCCGGTCGATCCAGCCCGCGCATTTCTGCGGCCCGAGATCGCGACGTTGGGTGCGATCGGCGCGGCTCTCTACGCGGCCGTGTGGCTCGTGAACGCCTGGCCTTTCGGCGTCGAGCCAACGTCGAGAATCAAGCAGGGGATGGCGCTCGGCGCGTTTGCGACGTTGGTGCTCGGCGCCGTCGTTGGTCCGCCCGATGCGACGGTTCCGGTCGCGGCGGGTTTGCTCATCGGGCGGATCGACGCCGATCGCACGGCCGTATCCGCGTAACGGTCCAGCCAACAACGGGCATCGTCGTTGCTATCCTTCGCGCCGAGGAGGAGCATGCCGATGTCATCCATGAAATCTCTTGCGACGTGTCTGGCAGCCGTGGCGATTGCCGCGACGACGACGCTTGCCAGCGCGCAGACTCAGCGGCCGGGCGCGGCTCAGCCGAATCCCGCGGCCGAGCATCTCGCGGCGTCGCGTGCCGCGCTGAACAAGGCGCTCAATTCGCCGGCGCCGAGCGGCGAAGCGTTCACGAAACTCTCGGAGATCAAGACCGCGTATGTCGCGCTCGAGCGTGCCGCCAGCACGGCCTCGCCCGAGTGGGGGACGCATTACCAGACGATCAGCCGCCTTCTGACGGACCTCCTCGGCCCGCCATCGACCTCTGCTGAAGCTGGCGCAGTGGGAACGAGCGGCGGCGAGGGTATGAAAGTTGAAGTGGTGCTTGCGGCCAATCTTCTCGACTTCCGCACGCATCTGACCGCGTTCAGCGGTGCGATGGCGGCGGTGGCGCCCGCAGCCGGAGCCGCGCCCGCAGCCGCAATCCCCGCCGCGCCTGCACCGCCGCCGCCTCCTGCGACCGAGCCCCCGGCGACGGCTCCGCCTGCCACGCCGCCAGCGACGGCCCCGCCGGTGACCGCAGCTCCGGCGGCAGCGGACTCGACCGTCATGGCGCAATTGGATTCAGTCGTCGGCATGATCGATGGCGTGCTGAAAGCGAACGCCGCGCAGACGAGCGGAACCGTGTCGATGGATCGCGCGATGCTCGAGCAGATGAAGGCTCAGCTCGAACAGATCAGGGCGAGCTTGAAAAAGCAGTAGCTCGAAGGGGGGAAGTCTCGTTGAGACTTCCCCTCTATTGTGGCGGTCGAATCTCCCGTAGCTCAAAAGCCTGTTGCGTCTTCCAGCCTGACGGCGTATCCGCGTCCGGCACCTCGAAACGGCCGCCGGTTGCCGTGGTGAGCGTGACGGCGTAGCGTTCGCGCAGACGGCGAAGTGCTCGTCCTGTCGAATCCGTCGTGGTGACCGTGGTTTCCAGAACGCGAAGCCGGAACGTTCCGATGACTTCTTCGCTCTCGCTCCCCGTGACATAGCGGATCACGTCGCCGTTGGGCCGATTGATCGTCAACTCCATGCCGGGACCGACCGGGCGCTGCGCAAGCCACGCGTTTCGCGTCGCGTCCCACCCGTGCAGCATCCCGTTCTCGATACACAGGCGGCTCTCTTCCACCTGCACCTGCGACGACTGGCGACGGATGCGCACGCGCGCGCAGTCGGCCTTCTCTTTGAGCGAGGCACCCGCCTCAACAGCCTCGACGGTCCATGGCGGCTGGGCGCCGCCCTCAGACGAATAGACGAGCGACATCCCCGTCCGCAAATCGGCGGCGAGCGTCGCCGAATCGGCGGCGAGGTGCGTCGAGACGAGCAGAACGGCGCTACTGAAGATCCAGTTCAACACCGCCCACCCAGCCGGCGACGAGGTTGTACAGCGCCGCGGCGATCAGCGTGAACACGAAGCCCAGAGCGCCGTAGAGGATCGGAAAGATCACGATGGCCCCGACGCCGAGCAGCGCGCCAAACCCTGCCCCGCCAGACGTGTCGGCCATGGCCGACCCTGCCATCGCGATCAGCGAAACGACGCCGCCGATGAGCAGGCCCATCACCGCGTACAGGGTCCCAGCAACCTTACCGACCGACACTGGACCGATTCGTCTGACGATCATCGTCGAGCCTCCATTCGCGAGTGCGGTGAACCTGTAGGCCAGCGGGCCTAAGCTTGCACGTCTTCGCGACCGATCGCAAGGGATACACGAAGGACGAAGGCGATGTTTCCTGCCTCAGATCGAGGAAGTAGTCAGGCGTTTGGCGCCATCCGCTCTTGCTTCGTGGGCCGGCGTGTGGGAAGGATCGCGAGCACCCTGCGCTTGATCGCAGAAGTGCGAGCTTCGGTCAGTGCGGCGAATGCCACCGCGTACAGAAACGTTGTGGCGGCAATCAACAGGCCCATCGATACTGCCGCTGGACTGGCCGTCCATGGCCGCTCGGGCACGAGCCATGCCCTCATGAACACGAGCAGCGGGAGATGCACGACGTACAGCGTGAAAGAGCAACCCGCAAGGCGCGTCGCCATCGCGGTGTAGAAGTCCTCGCGGCGGGAACGGCGGTCATGGAGGATCGTAAACAGGCATAGCGCAAACGCCGATGCGGTGATCGAATCAAGGAGCAGCAGCTTGTCGGTCGGGCTCGACCGCTCGATCGCGACGTGTGCGGTCGCCACGACAGCCACGAAGCACGAGGAAACCAGGGCCGCCCACAGCCCGGGGCGCTTCTGCAGCGGCCGCAAGGGCGGGAGAAGCCCGATACCCACGCCAACCAGCCAGAAGGGAAAGTACAACGCGATGCGGGGCCCGACAAATAGGAGGAGCCCACCGCACGCGGCTACCCACAGCGCCCTTGCGCTCGGGGAGCGCTTCACCAGAAACGCGTAGGCGAGCACGGGGAAGACGATGTAGTACCACGACTCGGTACGCAAGGCTCCACAGCGCGTCGTTCGAGCCGAACGGCTCGACCAGAATCGTCTGAAGGTACAGCAGATTCCCCAGCAACACCGGCGCACTCGACCGAAGGCCCACGTCGAACAGATCGTGCTGGTATGCCTGCGGTGCACCTGTATAGACGACGTGGTCGCCGAACCAGCGCATTCCCAGCTGGTCCCAGAAGAGCGTCGCCAGAAGTCCCGGTACGAGCACGGTGTAGAGGCGAACGTATCGGCTCGTGAGGTATTCCCGCCAGCTCCACGTTCGCGTCAGGTGGGCTCGAACCACGGTGGAACCAATCAGAAAACCGCTCAGCACGAAGAAGACGACCACCGCGTCGTGGCCGAATGCCGTGACGACATACCAAGCCACCGTCAGCGGACCGCTGTCAGGCGATTCGCTGTAGTCGACGAAGAATCTGTACCGCACGTGGAAGAGCAGCACTGCTACCGCCGCCAGGCCGCGCACCATGTCGAGATGCGTCGAGGCGCGCGTGTCGCGCATGTCGTCGGACAATCGTCGCAGCGGCGCCTGTCCCTCGGGACGCTGGTCCATGCCTGTCACGGGAGGAGGATGGGTTGTTGCTCCACCGTGACCAACGCGCGATCGATGTCGTCGACCGGAATGCTGAGAACCAGCGCCGGGCGAACCTTCGCCGCCATGCCGAGGTCCACGATCCAGACCTCGCCCCGCTGCGGAGAGCGCATCAGGATTGCTCGCGACGATCGAGTTCGGTGAAGAGGCGGTCGGCCGTGATGACCAGATCTTCATCTGTCGGGAGATCGTGAGGAGCCAAGGCCGTGCGACGGAGAAGGGCCGCCAGAACTTCCGCCCGATCCGTTTCCGGAAGCGCCTCGAACTCGTCGAGAAGCTTCTTTGCAGCCTGGGTCATGCGTTCAGCGTCGCACCTGGCGTCGTTCGAGTCAAGTCGATGGTCGATCCGACGCCTAGACAACGCTCGCGAATGAGCCGCGCGCCGCGTCATTTCCAGTGGCGCGTCGGCTCCATTCGCGTGTTGGCCGCTGCTTCTTAAAGCAATTCGAGGACAGTCGCTTCATCTTGTTCGTGGAACCGAACGATGTCGTCGCGACGGCGGCGCAAGAGTTCCTCGACATCGCGGGTGCTGCAATTGCCAAGTCGGATCCACACGAATTTCGGGGGTGCGCCGCGCAAGACAGCCAGTCGGTGAAAGTCGTCGTCCTTGCTCACGAGCAAGCACTCGTTTGCTCGCGCCAACTCCCACACCGTGGTATCTGAAGCGCCACCCTGCCCAAGAAGCCGAACGTGCAGTGAATTTGGAAAGATGTCCGCCAGCGCCTGACACAATTCTTCGGATAGTGGCTCATCAAAGAAGAGCCGGATCATTTCAAGCGGCAGGCGTGGTCAGCGTGCGGCGCTCCCGCTCGGCCGCGTAGGCCAAGCAGGCCCGCACGTCGTCGCGCGTCAACTGCGGGAAGTCAGCCAGAATCTGGGCTTCTGTCATGCCCCCGGCCAGGTAACCCAGCACATCGCCGACAGAAATGCGCGTGCCTCGCACGCAGGGCTTCCCGAACCGGACGGCTGGCTCCACGGCGATTCGGTCGAGCAAGTTCATGGTCGTAGTCTACGGCAGTTGATCTCGTGGGCCAAGTTCGCGAGTGTCGGCCCAACGTGCGCGCTCACCCGCGGGCGCTCACAATCCCGCCGCGCCCGTCGGGTGCAGCGCGAGGCCCTTAGCCGGCCTTCGGCCTTCGAGCCACCGTCTGAGGGACGCCTGGGTTTCACCTGAACGCCGACCGGCGAGGAGCCCCTCGACGCTGATGTCCTCATCGAGATCCGGCCAATGAATACCCTCGCCATCGCCGATGAATCGCCACCGAGAACGTTCGGCATCCGTGCCGTGCGCGAGTCTTGGGTACCACGCGACTGGCACGCTGATTGTCCGGCCATCGACCAAGTCGACGACCAACGAATCGTCGGTGAGCCGGACTCGCTGCGCACGCGCTTCGCCGATTTCACTCGGTGATGCTGGGGTATTCATTCCATGTCCCCACAAGGAGCTGCTGGTTGGCGACCACACCACGTGCGACGCGAAGTCGTGCGTCCTCCGCAAGGGTCCGTTGCGATCTGATCTATAGCTTGTAGGCGGCAGCGACTGGCCGGAGCGGACGGTCGAACCACAAGGGCCGCCGCAGCCGGTCGGGCCCTGGGGCAGGACGCGTCATCGCGAGCCACTCTTTATAAACCTCGTGTGACTTTTCTGTATCGACAAAGATGTCGCCGTAGCGGTCGTCCGATCCCGCCTTTTCGAGGGTCACCCGCTGGTGCCAGCAGTGCATCCCGCTGACGGGATCGGGTTGGACCGGGAACGTCAGGTTCTGGTGGACGCCGATCTCGCTCCACCAGATCCGCGCGCTGTCGGGATCGTTCGAGGTGAACGGCTGCGCGCCATGCACCTGCGACACCTTGTAGCCGGAGCCCTGCCGATCGATCGTCACCACCGCTGATGCGTTGCGGTTGCCAAGCTCCTCGTCCAGCCGCCATCGGCCGAGATGGTGCGACATGCCGAGCACGCCGGGCCGAATCCCCTCGGTGACCCACGCGCGCGTGACGAAGTACCCGATCCGCGTGCGCACCTTGACCAGATCGCCGGTCTCGATGCCGAACTGCTTCGCATCGGCGGTGGCGATCCACAGCGGATTGTTGTGCGAGATCTCGTAGAGCCACTTGACCGGCGATCGCGTGTGAATGAGGGTCGGCAGGCGAAAGTTCGGAAGGAGATCGAACTCGCCCTCGTGCCGGCGCAGATCACGCCAGTGGACATGACCGGGCACGTAGCGCGGCACCGCGTGCTCGGGCCAGCCCCAGTCGACGAGCGTTCGCGAATGAAACTCGAGCCGGCGCGAGGGTGTCGTGAATCCGACCACCGGCATGCCGTTGAGGAGCACGCCGACGGGCGTGCCGTCTTTCAGCACGCATTCGTTCGCCTCGTCTCGGGTCGTGCCGGCGAGCGCGTCGGTGCCGAGCGGCTGTTCGTACGTTGCGTAGACGTGGTCCTTGATCTTGAACGCTCCGTAGCGCCGCATGTAGGCCAGCGGCGTGAGGCCCTCGGCCGCCGCCGCCTCCGGCAGTCCCGGCACCGAGTTCTCGAACATCCACCCGTAGTACTCGTCCATCGTCACCATGTGACCGGGACGGTAGGGGGACTCGAAGTGCTTGCGAATGCCGAGCGATCCGTCCGGATCGATCCGCCAGGTGAGGGCGGCCCAGAACTCGCTCTCTTCCCACACCTCTCCGGGGTTCGCTTCGTAGGTCGCGGTGATGGTCTCGCCGCGCTTCTCGCGCGCGACCCGCAACACCGGCTGTCGAAATCCCAGCCACTGAGCCGCATGCGTTTCCTGGCTCATCGTGTCGTGACGCTCGGTGCCGAGACCCATCGGCAGGATGTAGTCGGCGAACCAGGCCGTCTCGCTCCACGTGGGCGTCAGCGCGACGTGCAGCCCGACTTTCGCTTCGTCGGTGAGCATTTCCATCCACGAGAACCCGTCGGGGTTGGTCCACAGCGGGTTGTAGACACGCGTGAAGTACACGTCGAGGCGGCCTCGGTTTTCCTTGAGCAGGTGCGGCAGCAGAAAGCTCATCTCGAAAAACGCCAGCGGGTACTCGCGCGGAAACAGGAGTTCGTTCCAGTAGTCGGGAGGACCTGGCGGAATCGGGTGTTTGGGCACGAACTTGTTCGACAAATGCAGCCCGACGCCGCCCTTCGTGCCGACCGACCCCGTCAGTACGACGAGCAGATAGAGACAACGCGTGATTTGCCATCCCCAGAGATTGCCGGAAGCCGCCGATCGCCAGTTGTGCGTGCTGAACCGTCCGCGTGCGCGGCCGATCGCGCGCGCCGCCTCCACGATCTGCGCAGCATCGACACCGGTTTCGCCGGCGGCGAACTCGGGTGTGAACTCGGCGTACAGCTCCTTGAGCGCGAGGATGAAGTTGTCGAAGGTGACGGCGAGGTCGGGTCGATCGGCGCGCAGATACCCGCGCCAGTCCACCCACGTGCGCACGAACTCGCGATCGTAGAGATCCTCGTCGAGCAGCACGCGCACCATCGCCAGCAGGAGCGCGCCTTCGGTGCCCGAATACGCCGGCAGCCACATGTTCGCCTTGGCCGACGTGTTCGACAGCCGCGGATCGACGACGATGAGCGTGGCGCCGCCGGCCTGGCCTTCGATGATGCGCTGCGCGTGCGGATTGAAGTAGTGGCCGGTCTCGAGATGCGACGACAGCAGCAGGATCGTCTGCGCGTTCGCGTAGTCGGGCGACGGCCGATCGTTGCCGCACCAGAGAAAATGCCCGAGCCGGGCCGAGGATGAACAGACGTTGGTGTGGCTGTTGTGGCCGTCGATGCCCCAGGACTGCAGCACGCGATTCGCGAACCCGTCCTCGCCGGGGCGGCCGACGTGGTACATGATTTCGTGCCGCCGGTTCTCGAGGATCGCCGTCCGGATCCGTCCACCGATCTCCTCGAGCGCCTCGTTCCACGACACCTGTCGCCACTTGCCGGATCCGCGCGCGCCATCGCGCTTGAGCGGATAGAGAATCCGATCGGGATCGTCGAGCTGATTGGGCGTGACGACGCCCTTGGCGCAGGTGCGGCCGCGGCTGCCCGGATGCAGCGGGTTGCCTTCGATCTTCCGGACCGTCAACGCGTCCTTGTCGACGTAGGCGAGGATGCCGCACGCCGACTCGCAGTTGAAGCAGATGCTCGGGATGATCCAGTAGCGCTTCTTGTCTCTCTTCGGCCAGCTGGTGGACTCGAAGTCGACGTAGTCGTCCCACTGGGAGGGGTCGGGGTGTGAGTCGAAACGTCGGACATTTCGGAGTTCAGATTTCAGATTGCAGATATTGCAGGATTGCAGAATTCATTGCGGATTTGCTGCAAATCCAATGACTCGAAATCAATCTGAAATCTGAATTCTGAATTCTGAAATGTGGAGTCATGATAGCGGAACGCATTGCCCTGCTTCGACCCAGATGTATTCCCACGCGAAGCTGCTGGCGAGGGCGAGGGCGGCCGAGGCCGCGAGCGCGAGGGGCAGGTGCATCGACAGCGTGGTGGCGACGATCGCGGCCGCCGCGGCGACAATCGCGCCGCCCCAGAAGAGGCGCGCGAACGGCCCGCGGCGAATGGCGTGGACGGCGAGTTCATGGTGACGCGTCGGGCTCTTCGCAAGCACGTGCTCGAAGACGATGAGCGCGACGTGGACGAGCATTGCGCCGGCCAGCGTCCACGCGAGCGCGCGGACGAACGCGGCGTCAGCGAGTCCGGGCGTGAACGCGGCGACGATCAGCAGCGCAGCGGCGCCCTCTGCGATGGCTTGCGCGAGCAGGTCCACGGTTGCCAGCCGGCCCTGCCACAGATCTCGTGCCCGGCCCTGGGCGAACAGGAAGCCGGTGTAACAGGTGGTCAACACCGACAAGATCGCGAGAGGCCACAGAAGCAGCGGGAGCAGCGAGCCGAACCCGAATGCGACCGCGGCCAGCCAGGCGACGGTCAACGCGCCCTGGACGGTCAGGAAATACGCGCCCCAGACCAGCCACGATCGCCAGTTCGGCTTGATCAAGATGTAGTAGAAGCGTTCGGGCCGCTCGAGATCGATCACGAGAATCACGGCGGTGGCGATCAGAAACACGATTGACACTGACGGTCCCGCGACCGTGGCGAGCAGCACGCGATCGCCGGTGAGAAACGGCAGCAGCAGGCTGACGAGCATCGTGCCGGTGGCGATGCCTTTGGCGAGCAGATAGAGCGCCATGTCGAACCCCCACGGTTTGGCGTGGGGAACGTCGTAATCGACGCGCGCGTCGCCGGGCTGCGCGGTCTCCGGCGACGGCGATCCGAGCGGCCGCAGCAGGACCTGTCCCTCTTTGTAGATGAACGGCCGCACCGCAATCTCGGGCTGAATGGCGCTCGGCTCGGCGCCGATGTAGAAGACCTTGGGGATCGTCTGCTTCTCCGGCTTGCGGACGTCGACTCCCTGTGCGTGTGCGATGTGCGCGACCTCGCTCGTGGGATCGTCGAGGTCGCCGAAGATGCGGCATTCCGTGGGGCACACGCTCACGCACGCGGGCAACAGATTGTTCTCCACGCGGTTCGCGCAGAAGTTGCACTTCTCGGCCGTGTGCGTGCCCGGATCGATGAACAGCTGATCGTAGGGGCACGCCACCATGCACCCGCGGCAGCCGATGCACAGGTCGCCGTGGAGATCGACGATGCCGTCGCGGCGTTTGAAGAGCGCGTTGGTCGGACAGATCGCCATGCACGGCGCGTCGTCGCACTGATTGCACAGGACGGGAAGGAAAAAACGCTGCGTGAGCGGAAAGGTCCCTTTCTCGACGGTTTTCACCCAGCAGCGGTTCACGCCGATCGGGATTTGATGTTCGGCCTTGCAGGCGATCGTGCACGCGTGGCAGCCGATGCACTTGCGCAGATCGATTGCGAAACCGTAGTTGGGCACGCGGGAGGGGACTATAGCATGCGGCGTTGAGTCTCCGGAGATGACGGAGGCACGGGTTCACACGAAGGCACGAAGGAACACGGAGAAGACAGCGTCGTCATGAGGTTCGACGGGCGTCGCGAAGCGACGCGCGCGGATGGATCGGATCGAACAGATGAACGCCAGGAACTTCAGAAGGCGTTCATCTGTTCGATCCGATCACCCGCGCCAGTCGGCCGGCTGCGCCGGCCGACCGTCGAACCGGAGTCTGCTCCGTGCGTCACCGCGTCTCCGCGGCTCCGTGTGGAACCGTGCCCTCCGATTTTCGTTTCCGCTCTCATCGAGGACTCCCTCCAGCAAACGCTCGCAGAGCGCGGTCACGCTCCTCGATCGGAATCAACGGGAACGTCTCGAGCACATGCTCGAACTCAGGCCGCGACAGTTGATACAGCTCGGCAACGCGGGCGTTCAGGCGTGCGAACGCATCAGCGTCGTCGCGCCGTGCGAGCAGTCGCGCGAGCGCGGCGATCTCGCGGCACGCCTCCGGTGCGGACTCGGCGGCCGGTATCGGTAGCCGCTCGACGGTCGCGGTCGTGACATGGGTGGTCACTCGAAGGCGGACGAGGAAGTTGACGACCAGGCTGTTGAAGACACCGCACAGGAAATGCTGCATCCGCGGCGGGAGCGGCGTCCGCAGGCAGAAGACGGTGTGCGTGGACACGCAGCCCGCGGGCAGCATCGCCGCGATCAGCGTGAGCCGGTTCGTGGCGCTGGCCACGTCGCGGTAGGCGAGCCGCGGACGCTCGTAGCCGCGGCCAGGCAGCAGCCGCGCGGCGTCGCGCGCCTGAATGCACTGCCGAACCGCATCGCGGTCAACCCGAAACGGCGCCAGATGCTTGCCCTCGAGCACCGGCAACTGCGAATTGGTGAATGAATTCGTGACTGGATGAAAGGCCGCGCGGTCGTCCGTCGCATTCAGCTCACGGCCAAAGCGGGCGGACCAGCCGGCCGCATCACCGAGCGGCCGGAAGAGCGACGCGGCCCGCTCGGCGATCGCCAGATCCATGGCGTTTCGCAGCGACGGGATCGTCAGATCCGGACCCGACAACCGTTCGATCGTCGCGGGACTCAGCCGCACCGGAAACCATTCGGCGCGCGCCGCGGGCTCGTCGCCGAGACGCTCGAGCTCCGCCGGGTCGTCGAGGTCCAGGCGGCACGCCACACGATCGGTCGCGCGCCCTGGCGATGCGGTCAGCAGCAGAAACCGCACGCTTCGATGGATGGGGAAAATCCCGCGACGGTTGTCAATTGAGACGAGGGCGTCGACGTCGCAGGTGGTGAACAGCTTCCGGCGCAGGCTGGCGCTGCCCTGGTCAGTCGCCAGCCCGGACGGAAGGACCAGCCCGAGCCGTCCGCCGGCCCGCGTGAGCGCCAGCGCACGTTCGACGAAGAGCTGATACCGGTTCGCATGGCCATCGGATTGGGCGCTGTAGATGCCCGAGTCGCGGGTGAATCGCACGACGCTGGCCGCCTCTTCCCTTCGACTCGCTCGTCCTGAGCTCGTCGACTTGTCCGCCGAAGCCTCGGCGAAGGCGGATGGGCGAGCCCGCTCAGGGCAGGCGCGATCAGGGTCCGCGCGAATCATGTCCCAGGGCGGATTGCCGATCACGGCGTCGAATCCAGGCCGTGAGAGCCGGCGGCCGTCGCCATCGAAGAAGACCTCCGGATATTCGAGCTCCCAATGAAAGAATCGCCGTGCCGCCGCGACCGCGTCCGCGGCGTCGAGGTATCGGCTCGCGATGTGCCGCGGCAGATCGCTTCGTCCACTGAGCACGAAATCGGACAGCGATCCAAATGCAGCCGGCGGGGCGGCGTCGCCGCGCGCCGCAAACCACGTCGCGCACCACGCGTCCGCGATCCGCTTCCAGCGCGAGAGCACGCTGTCTCGCGCGGTCATCGCCGCGAACGCCCGTTCCTTGATCCGCACCTGCTCCAGCGAATCGTTCGGCGTCGACTCGAGCGAGAAGCGGATCGGCAATGCTGCGCGCAGGGCGTCGCCGACCGTGTCGTCGTCGAAGAGCGGCAGCTCGCGATCCGTGCGCCGCCGCCCCCGCGACACCGGCGCATGGCGAAGGTTGGCAACCCAGGCGCCGAGCAGGCTGTCGCCCGTCTGCAGGCGGTGATCGAGAAAGCTCAGCGGCCGATCGGCCGCGAGCGTGGCCAACCAGAGCGATAGACGTGCCAATTGCACGGCCATGGGATTCAGGTCCACGCCGTACAGGCATCGCTCGGCGACCGCGCGGCGAATGCCGACGCGCGCGCGCTCGTCGAGATCGCCCGGCGAACACGAGCCCTCGCGAACGAGCGCCTGCTCGTACTCGTGCGAGAGATACCGGCAGGCGGCCACCAGAAACGCGCCGCTGCCCATGGCCGGATCGACGATGCGGAGCCGGAGAATCTCCTCCGCGCGTGCGTCGCGCGTGAGCGGTCCGATCGTCCGGCGCACGAGGTAGTCGGCGATTGGCTGCGGCGTGTAGAACGTGCCGGTGGCTTTGCGGACGCCCGGACCCTGATTCGAGGGAGACGAGGGGCCGGCTGCCGCGGCCGCCCGATTGGGATTCGTAACTGAGGCGTGGCTCGTAGTCGAGCAGCGTTTCGTAGACGGCGCCAAGCTGCTCGACGCCGAGATCGCGGTACGTAATCCGCTCCCGGCCGGCGTGGTCCGGCGCCGCGCGGGTCGAGAGCGCCAACACCGCCCTCCGCGCGGCCTCGTCGTCGAGATCGCGACGCTCGGCGAGCGGTGTGCGCGCCGGCGAGAAGAGGCGGCCATTGAACGGCGTGACGCGCAGATTGCCGGCCTCGCATCCCGCATGAGCGAGCCGTGTCATCGCGCGCAGGGAATCCCACAGCCCGGGAGCTCGATCGGCGCGTTCGGCGATCTCGCGCAGGGCATCGACGCTGTAGCTGTCTCGATACACCGGGTGCCACAGCGGAACCAGCGCACGCGCCTCCGCAAACAGCAGGAAGAGCAGCCTGTAGACGATCGTCAGCGCCTGTTCGAAGCTGTCGATCACGGGCGGGAGTCGCGGGAGCCGGCGGCTTCCGACGAGCGCGCCGAGCACGTCGCTCGACGCCGTCACGACGCCGTCGCGCAGCGAGCGGCACACGCCGGTGGCGTGGCGATCCGAGGCGAGGACCAGCGCGTGGAGCGATCGCGACTCCGATCGCGTCGCCGTGAGCGCGTCTGCGCTCGCGCTTCGCCACAACGCCGCGCAGCTCTCTGGGTGATCGAGCGCGAGATCGAGATCGAATTCCACGAAGCGGCGCGCGTACAGCCGGCTGGCATCGACCACGCGCAGGCGCGAGCCGTCGAAGATCAGCGCCCAGTCCGCCGCGCGCCGGAGCGCTTCGGTGACCGCGACCCGCCAGCACGCCTCGAAGCGCGTGCCCCACGGGACGACGAGCAGCGCCACCGCGCCCGCCGTCGCGCCTTCGGCGCCTCGGCGAGGCAAGCCGTCCGCGCCCTCGGCGCCTTCGCTTGGCAAGCGTTCGCCGCGCCGGAGCGTCGCGGCCAGGGCCTGCTCAGCCGGCTCGAGACTCGATGGCGGATCGAACCCCAGTGCCGTCAGGAGGGGTGATGCGCCGGCGTCGAAAATCGACCGGACAGACGAGGCCGGACCGAACGCCCGGCCTGCCCGCCACGCGCGCAGGCTGCCGGCGGCGCGGTCGACCGATGTATCGCCCGCCGTCCGAAGCCGCGCCTCGAGATAAGCCGAGGAGACGAGATAACCGTCGAGCCCAGCCAGCATGACTAGCGTGCCGCCTCGGACGATTCGTAGCAAACGCTCGTCCTGAGCCTGTCGAAGGACGAGCACGTTGCTTGTGGTTCGACAAGTACATCCTGAGCGAGACGCTCATCCTTCGACAAGCTCAGGATGAGCGACGAGTCGAAGGGCTCACCACGAGCGGTCATGTATCGACGTCTCGAAGGCATGACTCTAGGGCAGGACGGCGAGCCGCAGCGCAGGTGGTCCGCTGGAGATGGCGGCCGTACGTTCGACGAGGGCGATGCGATCGGCGATCTGACGAGTCAGCTCGGCACCCTGCTCACGCAACAGATGCCGGCGGCGTTCGGCGCGGCGATCGAAGAGGCCTGGTTGAAACCGATTGTCCAAGACTCCCGGCATGCTGGCGAGGATTGCCCGTTCGCGCGCGAGCCGCGTCGCGACGAGCGCGCGGGTGGCTTCGAGCGCCTTGTCCCGCCAGGTGGAACCGAGAGACTCGATCGCGGATGCAACCGCGCCGGCGAGCTCGCGGATCGTGCATCTGACGTCCGCCCGCGAGGTGGCCTTGGGAACGCCGGCGATCGAGACCGCAACGATCGTCGATTCAACCGCGGCGCCGGCCTGGTTCTCCCAGGAGAGGCGCCAAACGAGGAGCGCTTTGGTGCCGAGCGCCGCGCGGAGTCCGGCGCGCGAGGATTGAACGACGAGCGGTCCCGGCAGGTCCACAGGACCCGTCCTACGAGGATCGGGTACGAAACCGCGTGTCATCGCGCGCGCGAACTGGAGCCGGTCGACCTCGACGCGGGCCTCGCTGTGAAATGCCGGAGAGACGAGCAGACCGATCGGCGCCGCGTCGAACGGCGGCTCACGCTGATCGGGTTCATCGAAACCGCCGCCGACCGGATCCGGAGCGCCGATGTCCTCGCGCGCGCGCGCCACGCGGTGGCGCAACCGGTCGAGAATGTCCAGCTCGCCGGTTCGATGCGCGACGAGATGGACCGCATGAACCGTGCGCGACTGGCCAATCCGATCGACGCGGCCGATCCGCTGCTCGAGGCGCATCGGGTTCCAGGGAAGCTCGAGGTTGACGACGAGCCGGCAGCCCCGCTGGAGGTTGAGGCCCTCTCCGGCGGCGTCGGTCGCCAACAACACCGTTCGCTGACCCTGTTCGAAGATCGCAAGCGCCGCGACCCGCTCGTCGCGTGTCATCCCGCCATGCAGGACGACCACGGGGGCCACGCGTTCGAGCGCCTCCCGCACGTGCATCAGCGTGTCGCGGTACTCCGTGAACACAATCACCGGCTCCTTCACGCGTGTGAGCAGCCGCCGGAGTGCAGCAATTTTTCGTTCCGCCCGGGCGGCTGCCCGGCATGTGTCCGTGAGCGCTCCGAGCAGGCGTCGATCCCTGGTTCTGTCGTTCAGCGAGAGCTCGCTGGGCCACTCAGGCGGCTCGTCCGCCGGCGTCAGCTCCCCATCCGGATCGCCGAGCGGCAACGCCATCTGCTCGACATCGGCTGCGGCTACGTCACGCTCGAGCGTCGACAGCCGCCGGGTGACGGACTGCAGCAACGCCCACGGGCTCGAGAATGCACGTTTGTGCAACACCGACACGGCCAGGCGAATCCCGTCTCCTCGTTCCGCGCGCACGGCGTCCGCGTACCGATCGAGCGCCGCGTGCATGGTGCGTTCGGCGGGACTCAATCGAATCCGAATCGTGTGAACCCGGCGGCGGCTGTTGACGCGCACGTCGGCGCGCCGCCGACGGAAGACCAGCAGCGCGTCGTTGTTGACCGCGCCGAGCCCACACAACGAGGCGAACGCAATCCGATCGCCGCTGTGAGGCGTTGCGGTGAGGAGCACGACGTAGGACGCCCGCGACGCCAGCGCCTGAACGGCCGCCCGCCGATCGGAGTCGCCCACTGCGCCGTGGACTTCGTCCACGACGACGGCGTCCCAGCGGCACGAAGCGAGGGCGGGCAGGACCTCGGAGCGCTTGACGTAGTCGGTTGACACGACGGCAATCGTCAGCGCCGACCAGGGATTCATGCCAAGCGGCAGCGCCGCTGCGAGATGCCGGAGGACGCGGCCGTCGACGTTCGTGGCGTCGAGGCCAAAGCGGCTGGAGAGCTCGTGCGTCCACTGATCGCGAAGACCGGCTGGCGTCAGCACCAGCACGCGTTCGATCCATCCACGACCGAGCAGCTCGGAGAGGATGAGGCCGGCCTGGATCGTCTTGCCGAGTCCGACCTCGTCGGCGAGGAGCACGCGCGTGCCTCGGCCGGCCAGGATGGCCAGCGCCGGCTCGAGTTGATGCGCCATGAGATCGATGCGTGCCGAACGGCCCTGTCGCAGCGATCCCGGCGGAGTATCAGAGGCAATCAGCGCGCGACACGCCGTTCGCCATCGGGCGGCGCTCACGAGGCGCGGCGTGGACGGCTCGTCGATTGACGCGATCGTGTCGAACGGTTCCAGCAGCCGCCGCTCGACGCCGAGATTGGGCGGCGCGAGTCCCGACAACGTTACGAGCCGGCAGTGGTCGTATGGGCGGACGTCGACGACGACCCACCGGGCGCCGCGAGCTTTGACTACCGATGATGGCGAAAACTGCATCGCGCCTCGGCCGGTCGCGGTGCAGAAACTGCCGCGTGTGCTAGACGCGGTCTCGTGGAATCAATGACTTACGTTGGCGAACCGGCCGACGGATCCGCCGGAGGCAACGACGATGCCACGTGCGTAATTTCATCGAGCTTGGCCAGCAGCGCAGAGAAGCCGCACTGGGCCGGATCGAAGAACCCCCACTCGTCCTGAAGCGGCTTGCGATCCGGAAATGGCTTCGACGCCGCCGGCGCGTCGGTGGACCGTTGCCCACCGGGCTTGTCGCCAGGTGTGAAGTTCATGGCAGGCCACACGGCCGCTGAGCCGAGTGAGCTTGGGGTCCACCCCTCGATCCCCGGCGCCGGTGGGGCCGGCAAGCGCGCCGAATCGCGGCTCACGGTTTCGATGGCCTCGCTCAACTGCCGGAACACCGATTCGTCGAGCATCGCCGACAAGTCGATCTCGACGCTCTCCTCGGTCGCCTGAACTGCCGGCGCCGGCGGCGGCGGCGGTGGCGGTGCCGCCGCGATCGGCTCTTCAGCGGGCACTGGAGGCGGAGGCGGCGGTTCGATGACTGGCTCGGGTGCCTCGGGCAGCGCGAACGGAACGTCGACGTGTTGACCGGTGCGTTCGAACGCGGCGCGTTCGAGGTAGGCGGCGCACTGCTCGGCGAAGACCGCCGGGTCGCAGCCGTCCGGCGCGGCGGGCGACGACACCCGGTCGAGGAGCGCGAACAAGACGTTCCGTCCCGGCATCGTTCGCGGCATCAAGGTATCGAGGACTGGAATCGTCAGCGTCTGCACGTGCGCCGCGGCATCGTCCAGCAGCCGCAGTCGCTCCGCGAGCGCGGCTTCATCTTTCGTCGACAGGAGTGCCGAAGTCAGGATCAGGTCGGGCACGCGGTCGCCGAGCGCTTCGAGCGCCGGCCTCGCGGAGTCCGCGAGGATGAGTTCCGCGCGCAGGCGTCCGCGCACGATGGCGGTCAGCTGACTCGCCTGCTCTTTGTCGGGTTCGATTGCGAGGATCAGAGCCATCTATACACGCAACATGAAGACGACGAGGACGAGCGCCGCGCCGACGAACAGCACGAGCGACGCGTAGCCGATCGTCTGGCTGCGCGCGGTGCGAACCATCCCTCTGGCGGCGCCCCGCGTCTCCGAGACCGAGGCGATCGCCCGCCCGGTCGACACGCGCCGGCTGACCTCACGCCGCAAATCCGGGTTGATGGCCATGAGGATGGCGAACAGCACGGACAACGCCGTGAGCGTCATCAAGCCATCCCTGAGTGCGCGATAGATGCGGACCACAACTCCCAGCCTTCCCCTATCGTGAAATGAGTCCGTACACCCCTATGGCAAATGCCGTTCCTTCCGGGCAGGTCGGGCCGCCGCGCCGATATCGGCTTGAATCGATTGGCTTTTTCCGATGTGCCTCGCATGCCTGACGCTCGTGTTCCGTTTTGTCACGGGGCGATCCGCAACGAAATTCGCCGTCGACGTTACGAATGTGCGGGATTGCACGGGCCGCGGCCACGTGCGCCGGAACCGCCATTCCGGCCGTCGCTCGCACCGCTAACCGCTTCTCCGGCATTCGCTTTACGAGCATCACGCACCCGCCGCGCGCGGCCGTGGCATGGCCGTTGCCCCTTCATGGTTGCGTCATGCGATCGGGCAAGAAGGCGTGATCGCATTTCGCACACAACGTTTTGCGCGTCGGAAGGACGCGCGGGAGGAATGTCATGGATCTTATGGCTCGTATGCGCGCGTTCGTTGCTGATGACTCCGGTCAGGACCTGCTCGAGTACGCACTGCTCGTCGGCCTCATCGCCCTCGTCGCGGTGCTCGCGGTGACCTCGACGGGCACCAGCGTCAACAACATCTTCCAGGCCATTTCCAACTCGTTGGCCGGCGTCGCGTAAGTCAACCTGAAACACACAGAGTGGGGAGCCTCTCGGCGCTCGACGTCGAGAGGCTCCTGACTCAGGGGTCTGCCATGACAGCTCTGGTCAACTTCATCGTCGACATCACACGGAAGGACGAGGGGCAGGATCTGCTCGAGTACGCGTTGCTCATGGCGCTGATTGCCGTGGGCGCCATCCTGACGGTGACGCAGCTCGGCCAGACCGTTACCAACATCCTCTGGGCACCCATTGTTTCCTCAGGTATCTAACGCGGTCGTCGTGGCCGTGGTCGCGGCCTGTGGCGTGACGAGCGCCATCGTGGATCTGCGGTGCCGGCGCGTGCCGAATCCCTTGACTCTTTCCATCGCCGCGCTCGGTGTCGCGCTCGCCGCCACGAATACGACTGGCGTCGGCGTCGGCCAGGCGTTCGGCGGACTGGCGATTGGCCTGCTGCTGATGTTGCCCGGCTTCGTGATCGGGGCGACCGGCGGCGGCGACGTGAAGCTGTTCGCGGCGCTCGGCACGGTGCTCGGGCCGTCGCGAATCGGCTGGGCCTTTTTGTATACGGCGCTCGTGGGTGCGGCGCTGGCGCTTGCCATTGCATGGCGACGGAAGCGTCTGGCGACGACCATCGAGCGCGCGATCGCGCTGGCCAGCGCCGATGGCGCGGCCGTGCGCGAGATCGAACATCCAACTCGACACAACCGTTTTGCCTACGCGCCGGCGATTGCCCTGGGCGCGCTGGCAGCAGCGCTCGGCCTGTAACGCCAAGCGAGGAGGAGTCATGAGAAAGCAGACCGACGAACGCGGTGCGGCCCTCCTCGAGGTGGCGCTGACACTTCCGATGTTGCTGCTCGTCGCGGCCGGCATCTTCGAATTCGGCCGCGCCTACATGACGCAGCAGGTCCTGACCAACGCGGTGCGCGAGGGCGCGCGCGTGGCCGTGCTGCCGAATCAACCGTCGGGCGCGGCCGAGACGCGGGTCACCGACTATATGACCAGTGGGCAGCTGCCCAACGCGGGGATCGCCGTTGTCAGCGTCACAGCGACCACGATTTCCCTTGGCGGCTCGTCGACGCCGGGATCTCGCGTTTCGGTGGCCTACCCGTTCTCGTTCATGGTGCTGCAGCCGGTGGCCAGGCTCGTCGTCGGCAACGCCACCCTCGGCACGGCGCTGACGATGTCGGCGACGGCCGAGATGCGCAACGAGCAATAACCGTCGAAGGACGAAGGACCAACAGATGGCTCGCATGAAGGTGTTCATCGTGTTCGCGCTCGCGATCGGCGTCGGCAGCGTCTTCGCGTTCGCGACCTACAACTACGTGCAGAACGCGCCTGGGCGCACGGTCACGATTCCGACCACCGCGGTCGTCGTCGCGACCTCGAACCTCGACATCGGCGACGAGCTCGATCGCGACGACGTGCACACCGTTGAGTGGCCGTCGAACGCGCTGCCCGAGGGCACGTTCAGCAGCGTCGACGACGTCGTCGGCCGGGGCGTGATCATGCCGGTCGTCGCGAACGAGCTGATTCTGCCGATGAAGCTCGCGTCGAAGGACGCGGGCGCCGGGCTGCCACCCGCGATTCCGCCGGGCTTTCGCGCCTTGTCAGTGCGCGTGAACGAGGTCATCGGCGTGGCGGGGTACGTGCTGCCGGGCACGCATGTCGACGTCGTCGTCACTTTGAATCCGTCGACGGAACAGCAGAACATCACGTCGAAGGTCATTCTGACCAACGTGCTGGTGCTGGCGGCGGGCACGAAGATCGACCGCGAAACCGACAAGGACAAGCCGACGCCGGTGAGCGTGGTGACGCTGCTGGTGGATCCCGATCAATCGGAGCGGCTCACGCTGGCGGCGAGCGAAGGAAAGATTCAACTCGCGCTGCGCAATCCGCTCGATCGCGCGACGCCGTCCACGCCGGGCGTGCGGCCTGCGGCGCTGCTGGGTCCGCCGCCGGCGCCGCGTGCGTCGAGGCCGCGGGCCGCGCAGGCCGTGAAGGCCGAGGCGGCGGCGCCAGTCGAGCCATTCACCGTCGAGATCATCCGAGGCGACAAGCGCGCGCGCGAAATCGTGCGCCAGGAGCAGCAGTAATGGGTAGCAAAGACGCAGTCGTGCACAGTGCACAGTGCACGGTGCACAGTGCACCGAGCACAGGGCACCGAGCACTGAGCACCGAGCACCGAGCACTGAGCACCGAGCACCGAGCACTGAGCACTGAGCACCGAGCACCGAGCACTGAGCACCGCGCACCGAGCACTGAGCACCGGGCACGGTTCTATGCCGTCCTCGTTCTTCTGATCGCCGTGTTCGGCGCCGCGATCATCTATTCCGCCGAGGGCGAGAACGTCACGCTGACGGTCGGACGGTCGATGGTGCTGGATACCGGGCACCCGATTGCACGCGTGTCCCTCACCAGCGCGGACATCGCCGACGCGCTCGTCACGTCGGCCAGCGAGCTCCTGATCAACGGCAAGACGCCGGGCACGATCTCGATGTTCGTCTGGGATCGGGCCGGCTCGATCCGCCGCTACGAAGTGATCGTGCAGCGCGATCTCGCGCGGCTGTCGACGCAGCTGCAGGAGCTGTTCCCCGGCGAGTCCATTACCGCCCAGAACAACGGGCGGTCGATCGTGCTCTCGGGCACCGTCTCGAGCAAGGAGATGATGGACCGCGCCGTCATGGTGGCGGCCGGCTACGTCGAGAAGAAAGACGATGTCGTGCCACTGATGCAGATTCAGGCGGCGCGGAGCACTCAGGTGTTGCTGCGCGTGCGTTTTGCGGAGGTCAGCCGCAACGCGCTGACGGAAGCCGGCGCCGCGCTCGCGCTGAACGGCTTCAAAGACGGTCGGTGGTTCGGCCGCTCGACGACGCAGCAGTTCCCGGCGCCGCAGTGGGACAGGGACGGCAAGTTCGTCTTCAGCGACTTCCTCAACCTGTTCCTCTTCGACTCGAAGGAAGGGATCGCCGGCGTCGTGCGCGCGCTCCAGGATCGCGGCCTGTTCCAGAGCCTCGCCGAGCCGAACCTGGTCGCCGAGAGCGGCAAAGAAGCGAGCTTTCTGGCCGGCGGCGAGATTCCGATTCCGATCGCGCAGCCTTCGAACGGGACGGTGGCGCTGACGATCACCTACAAGGAGTTCGGCATCCGGCTGAACTTCACGCCGACCGTCAACGGCAACCGCGTGCACCTGAAGGTGCGGCCGGAAGTCAGCTCGCTCGACTACGCCAACGCGGTCACGCTGCAGGGCTTCCGCATTCCCGCGCTCACCACGCGACGGACCGAGACCGAGATCGAGCTCGAGAACGGGCAGACCTTCTCGATCGCGGGACTCATGAACAACACGATGAACTCGTCGCTGCAGAAGATTCCAGGTATTGGCGACATTCCGATTCTGGGACTGCTCTTCAAGAGCAAAGCGGCGCAGAAGGGGCAGACCGAGCTCGTCGTCATGATCACGCCCGAGATCCTGCCGAGCGGATCAAGCGGCGTGACGCCGAGTCTGCCGCGCCTGATCGAGCCGTTCATGGCGCCGCCGCGCCGGACGATCGAGATGCCCGCGACGACGACGTCGCCGGGGCGCACCAGCGCGAACGACGCCGCGGCCCCGGCCGCCCCTGCGGCCCCGGCCGTCGTGGCGCCGCCCGCGCCGCGCGCCGAGCAGACGGCGATGCCGGATCCCAAAGTCCAGGCCGCTGAGATGAAGCGCGCGGCCAAGGTCGCCGACGAGGAGCGCCGCCAGGCCGAGCAACTCCAGCGTGAGGCCGACGAGCAGAAGAAGCGCGACGCCAAAGCCGCCGCCGAACAGGCCAAGCGTGACCAGGCAACCGCGCAGGAGCAGGCGAAGCGCGACGAGAAGGCGGCGCGAGAGAAGGCCAGGCAGGACGAAAAAGCCTCCCGCGAACAACTGAAGCGCGACGCGACGGTTTCCAAGAAGCAGGCCGAGATCAACAGGATCGAGAACGAAGCGGCCGCCAAGCGTGCGGCCGAAGACGCCAGACAGCAGGCCGAAATCGAGAAGCGCAAGCAGAAGGCGCTCGACGAGGCCCAGGCTCGGCTGAGGGCCGCCGAGGCCGCCTATCAGGCGGAGCTGGTCAAACGGGGCACTCGCAACTAGCGGAGGTCACCATGTTCACACGCATCCACCATCTCACCCGGGACGAACGCGGCATGTCGCTCGTGTTCGTCAGCATCGGCATCGCCAGCTTCATCGCGGCGAGCACGCTCGCCATCGATGTCGGCATGCTGCTCAACGCGCGCTCGCAGGCGCAGAACGCCGCCGACGCCGGAGCGCTGGCCGGCGCCACCGCCCTCGCGTTCAACGATTTCAACGACCGCTCGTCGTCTGGCCCGGCGGTTCAGGGCGCGATCAACGCCGCGCTCGCCAACCCCGTGGCCGGATACCCGGTGTCGGTGGGCACCGGCGACGTGACGTTCCCGGTCGGGCCGAGCGGCGCATCGGATCGCGTGAACGTTAGCGTCTACCGGACAGCCGCCCGCGGCACACCCGTGTCCACGATGATCGCCAGCATCTTCGGCGTCACGAGCGCGAACATCGGGGCCACGGCTACGGCCGAAGCGATACTCGCGAACTCGGAAACGTGCACCAGGCCGTTTGCGATCCCCGACAAGTGGATCGAGCGACAGACGCCGGCGTGGGATCTGAGCGATACGTTCACCGCGTTCCCGACCAACCCCTCGGTGTTTCCTGATATCTATCGCGACGTCTCGCTGACTACCTACACGGGGTACACGCGGACGTACGTCGGGACGGAGATCAAGCTGACCGTCGAGGTCAGCAATATCATCCGGCCCGACATGTACTTCCCGGTGCGCCTGCCCGGCGCCTCCGGTCCGATCGACTTCGTGAACAACATCACCGAGTGCGTGGACTACGAGATGCGCATCGGCGACTCGCTCAACATCGAAGGGGCAGCGTCGGCGGGGGACACGGTCACCGGCATCACCAACCTGATCGCGCAAGACCCGGGCGCCTACTGGGACACCGCCACGCAGCGGGTAGTCAGCTCGAACAATCCGAGCCCGCGGATCATGGTCATCCCGCTCTACGACCCGCTCTATTTCGACCAGGGCAAGAAGGTCGGCGACTTCACGCAGCTGCGCATCACGAATTTCATCGGCTTCTTCGTGGATCACCTCGAAGGCAGCCTGGTCGTCGGACGCATCACACCAGTCCTGGGGCAGATGGCGTCAAACGGCACGCCGGCGCCGATCGGCGCGTTTGCGCGCGCCATCCGGCTGGTCGAGTAACGAAGTAACGAGAGGACACGCCCGTGAGCATCGCAACTCTGACGCCCCGTCGAACGTGGCTGAGCGCGGCCCTCGCCGCGACCCTTGCGGGAACGGCATGGCTGGCGGCGCAACCCCCTGCCGGGACGGGCAAATCCTTCACCAGCATTCAGAACCCCTCGGTCTTCAAACAAGACCTCCACGCCATTTCCAGCAGCGTCACGGGTGGGTTCGGCATTCTGGGCGGCGTGGCGTTCGCTCCCGACGGCCGCGTGTGGTCGTCCGAGTGCAGGTTCCTCGGCACGCGGCTGCACCGCTTCGCGGCGGGAACTACGCCCATCAACGGCTCGACTGGTGCACGAGGAAGAACTGGTCGTCGATCTGACGATCGACGGGCCGAACGGCTCCGACGCTGGCGGCTGCGGCCTCGTCAATCACCCGAACGGCAAGATGTACTCGAACTCGATGGCCGGCCTCTGGGAATTGGACGCCACGGACGGGCATCTCATCGGCGGCCCGTTCAGCCACGCTGGCAACGCGCTCGGCATCGCGGTCGATCCGCAGGGCTCGAACCACATCGTGTTCGTGGGCGACGACTGCCATCCCGGCCTCAACTACGAAGCCACCACCTGCACGTTCTGGGACTACGACCCCGCGACGAATATGACGGCTGTGTTCGCGCGCATCGACCGGACGCCTGACACCTTCGTCGACGGCATCTACTTCGATGCGACCGGGAACTTCCTGTTCGCGGCGAAGCGCGAGGAAGCCGTCGGCCCCACCGGCCTCAAGACCGCCAACCACGCGCTGCAGGTGATTCACCGTCCCGCCGCGCTGCAAGCGCCGGGCGTGATCGTTGATGACCGACCGCTGGTGGCCGTCGACAACAGCCAGGTAGCCCAGAACGTCGGCATGACGTCCGAGCCGGACGGCGTCGCGTTCCATGCGGGAGACGGCTTCGTTGTCACGCTGAACGAATCGTACGACTGTCAGAACCCCGAAGGCATGTTGGTCGGACCGAACATCAATCCTCCGGAGGGAGAGCCGATCAGCTGCTTCCCTGGCGACACGCCTGCGGGCGGCACGATGACGCGGTTCGACTTCGGCAATGGGTACGCCAATGCGCCGACAGCGGTGAGCACGTTCGCCGCCGGCGGGTTCCGCGGCGACCTGCTGCAGGTGGGCGCCGATGGATGCATCTACGGGACGCAGGGTCCGCAGTACATGGCGGGCGGCGCGAACGGCACGCGCTACGACAACGACGTAGAGACGACGGAACAGAGCATCGTGCGGATCTGCGGCGGCTTCGTCACACCGCCTGGCGTCGCGAACGGCAGCGTGGCCGGCACGGTCTACAAGGACGCGAACCGCGACAGCCTGCTGAACGGCGGCGACACGGGCCTGGACGGCGTCACGGTGACGCTGGTCAATACCGGAACCGGCGCCACCACGACCACGACCACGGCGTCGAACGGCACCTATGTCTTCACCGGGCTCGCGGCCGCGACCTACCAGGTGAGCTCACCAGCGACGGCCAACGGTCTGGCGCGTGAAACCGCGAGTCCGCTGACCGCCGTCGTCGCCTCGGGCGAGGACGTGACGGACAAGAATTTCGGGTACGTCAGCGGGCTGATCTCGGGGTTTGCGTACATCGATTGGAACCGTGATGGCGTGAAGGACAGCGGCGACACCGGACTGGGTGGCGTCTCCATCGATCTCGTCGGGGGCGGCACCAAGATCACCGGCCCGGACGGCAGCTACAGCTTCGACGACCTCGACGCGGGCAGCTATAGCGTCACGGCGCCAGGCGAGGCCGACGGCAAGTCCCGCTCGACGGCGGGAACGCTGGGCGCGACGCTGGCTGAAGGAGGAGAGGTCCCCAATCTGAACTTCGGCTACGTGCCGGGCGGCCTCTCGGGCTTCGCCTACGTCGACGCGAATCGCAACGGCGCCAAGGACTCGGGTGAGGCCGGCATCGGTGGCGTGGTGATCACCGGGCCGGGCGGCACGACCACGACCGCGCCGGACGGCAGCTACTCGTTCAGCGGCCTCGACGCGGGCACGTATTCGGTGACCGCGCCGTCGTCGGCGAGCGGCAAAGCACTGTTCACGGCGAGCCCGCTGAGCGTGACCATCGCGGCGGGCGCGACGTCGGCCAACAACAACTTCGGCTACGTGACCGGCGGGCTGAGCGGCTTCGCCTATGTCGATGCGAATCGCAACAGCGTCAAGGACGCGGGTGAAGCCGGCATCGGTGGTGTCGTGATCACCGGGCCGAGCGGCACGACGACGACCGCGGCGGACGGCAGCTACTCGTTCAGCAGTCTCGACGCAGGGACGTACTCGGTGAGTGCCCCGTCGACGGCGAGCGGCAAGGCGCTGTTCACGGCGAGCCCGCTGAGCGTGACGATCGCGGCCGGCGCGACCTCCGCGAACAACAACTTCGGCTACGTAACCGGCGGGCTGAGCGGCTTCGCCTATGTGGACGCGAACCGCAACAGCGTCAAGGACGCGGGTGAGGCCGGCATCGCCGGCGTCACGATCACCGGCCCTGGCGGCACCGCGACGACAGCGGCGGACGGCAGCTACTCGTTCAGCAACCTGAACGCCGGCACCTATTCGGTGAGCGCGCCGGCGACTGCGAGCGGCAAGGCCCTCTTCACGGCCAGCCCGCTCAGCGTCAGCGTTGCGGCGGGCGGAACGTCGCCGAACAACAACTTCGGCTACGTCACGGGTACGATCTCCGGATTCACCTACGTCGACGCGAACGTCAACGGCGTGAGGGACTCGGGTGAGGCGGCAGTCAGCGGCGTGCCTGTGACCCTGGCCGGCATCGGCACGGTGAACAGCGATGCGAACGGTTTCTACTCATTCGCCAGTCTGAGCGCCGCGACGTACTCCGATTCCGCGCCGTCGACCGCATCGGGCCTGACGCTCGTCACGCCGAGTCCGCTCAGCGTCGTACTAGCAGCCGGACAAACGGTCACCAACGTGAACTTCGGGTACTTCAGCGTCGTGTCGCCTGGCGATACCGGCAGCGTTGGATACTGGAAAAACCAGAACGGCCAGGCGCTCATCAAGGCTGTCAACGGCGGACCGACCGCCACGAACTTTGCGACGTGGCTGGCGACGAACTTCCCGTATTTCTACGGCATCAACGCGGGCAGCAACAACCTGACGGGCAAGACGAACAATCACGTCGCAGCCCTGTTCGTGACGATCTTCAACAGCAAGACAGACGCGCAGCTCATGGCAGTCGCCATAGCGGCGTACGTAACCAGTTCGACGCTGGCCGGCGGCAACTACGCGGCGGCGTACGGCTTCACCGTGACGCCTGCAGGCATGGGCGCCAAGTACTTCAACGTTGGCTCCAACGGAACGGCAATAGGGTTGTCCAACAACACGTACTACACGGTCATGCAGCTTCTCGCGCAGGCGAACCTGCGCAAGCAACAAGGCCTGTACAACGGGGCCGCCTTCAACGCCGCCTTCAACGCCGTCTTCAGCGGGTGCAATCAGCAGGGACACATCTGATGCTGATTGCGAGCATGAACATGAACGTCGACAACGGCAACCAGGACGGCGGCGTCCTGCCCGACACCTGGCCGACGACTCCCGGCGGACATGACGGGCACGACAATTCTGTAATTGCAAGTGCGGGTCTCGACACCGGCGTTGGCCATTTGCTGCTCAGCGCCGTTGCCGACGTGCAACCGCTCCAGGCCTCCGGATTGCAGATGCTGGTGGCGCTGTTCCCTAACGCGCCCGCGATTCAGTAACGAGAAACCATGGCTCAACTCGCCGGACTGATCGTCAGCGAAGACGACGACTTCAAGAAGCAGACCGGGCGCCTGTTGCGCTCGGGATCGATCCCAGTCAGCGTGATCGACGACCGGGTGGCGCGCGACAGCACGCCGCCGGACATCGTGATCGTCGACACGCGCGGCGACGCGACGTGGGCGATGTCCACCATCGAACGGCTCCGCGGTTCGTCGCCGAACGCCGGCATCTTCGCCGTGGCGATGGCCGCCGATCCGGACCTGATCCTGCAGTCCATGCGCGCGGGCGCGAACGAATTCTTCACCTGGCCGCTGAACGACGAACCGCTGCAGAGTGCCGTCCGCCGGACCGCGGCGCGGCGGGAATCGGCGCAAGGCGCGAAACCGCCGGCGACGACGCTCGTGTTCTTTGGGGCGAAAGGCGGGGCCGGAACGACCACGCTGGCCGTCAACTGCGCGGTCGAACTGGCGAGGCTGAGCAAACGAGCAACCGTCATTCTCGACCTGAAACCGGGGCTGGGCGAGGTCGCGCTGTTTCTCGGCGTCCGTCCCCGTTTCAGCGTGATCGACGCCATCGACAACCTGCATCGGCTGGACCGCGAGTTCCTGCGCGAGCTGGTGGCGAAGCACAAGTCGGGGCTGGAGATCCTGGCCGGATCCGATCAGTTCGATCGTCCCGGCGCCGCCGACGGCGGCGCCATCGAGGAACTGCTCCGGCTGCTGACGCGGCAGTACGACTACATCGTCGTGGACGGCGGCAGCCAGGTGAATTCGTGCACCGTGTCGGCGCTCTACACGGCGGATCAACTGTTCCTCGTCGCGAACCCGGATGTGCCGTCGGTCCGCAACGCGCAGCGGCTGCTGGATCGCGTGCGGCAGCTCGGCGCGTCCGGCGAGCGCGTCCGGCTGCTGCTGAACCGCGCCGCCGAGCCGTTCCCGATTCCGCCCAAGCAGATCGAAGGCGCGCTCGGGCATCCGATTCACCACACGTTCCCGAGCGACTACAAGACCGTCTCGAGCGCGCTCAACTCCGGCGTGCCGCTGGCGCTGAACGGCGACAACACGGAACTCGCGCAGCAGTTCGACAGCTTCACGCGGCAGATTCTGGGGCCGGGCGCCGACCAGTCCACGTCCACGGGCAACCGGAAGAGCCTGCTCAATCTCGAGCGCATCGCGTCGCTCTGGTAAACACTCATGAACGCCGTTCAGCCGAATCAATCGTCCGCGGCGCGCCCGTTGCCGGGCCGCGACCGAGGGCAGCCCACGGCCGGCGATTTTGGCCGTCCGCCGCGCCCGGGGTGGCCGGTGTCCAATCCGCCGCGCCAGCAGTACATGCAGCTGCGCGCGGGCGTGCATCGCAAGCTGCTCAACCGCCTGAATCTCGAGGCGCTCGCGCAGGCCGATCGCGCCCGGGCCGAGAGCGAAATTCGCACCCTGCTGCTCGAGCTGCTGGCGGAAGAGGCGACGCCGCTCAGTCTCGCCGAGCGCGAAACGCTCTTCGGCGAGATCCTGGACGATGTGTTCGGGCTCGGGCCGCTGGAGCCGCTGCTGCGCGATCCGACGATCAGCGACATTCTGGTGAACACGTGCAAGAACGTGTTCGTCGAGCGCGGGGGCGTCCTCGAGCGCATCGAAGCGAACTTCCAGGACGACAAACACCTGCTGCGCGTGATCGATCGCATCGTGAGCGCGGTCGGCCGCCGCATCGACGACAGCTCGCCGCTCGTGGACGCGCGGCTTCCGGATGGCTCGCGCGTCAACGCCATCATTCCGCCGCTCGCCGTCGACGGTCCGCTGCTGTCGATTCGCCGTTTTCCGGCAGAGCGTCTGAAAGCCGACGACCTCGTGACGCTTCGTGCGCTGACCAAGCCGATGCTCGATTTCCTGGCGCATTCCGTGCGCGCCAAACTGAACATCCTGGTCAGCGGCGGCACCGGCGCCGGCAAGACGACGCTCCTGAACATCCTGTCGAGCTACATCGGAGAAAAAGAACGCATCGTGACGATCGAGGACGCGGCGGAATTGCAGCTCCATCAGGAACACGTGGCGCGGCTCGAAACGCGTCCGCCCAACGTGGAAGGGAAGGGCGCCATCCGGCAGCGGCAGCTCGTGATCAACGCCCTTCGTATGCGTCCCGATCGCATCATCGTCGGCGAGGTGCGCGGCGACGAGGCGCTGGACATGCTGCAGGCCATGAACACCGGTCATGACGGCTCGTTGACGACCGTTCACGCCAACACACCGCGCGACGCCCTGAGCCGTATCGAAACGATGATCGCCATGGGCGCGACCAACCTGCCTGAGCGCGCGATGCGCCAGCAGATGGCGGCGGCGCTCCAGGTGGTCGTTCAGCAGACGCGCTTGAGCGATGGATCCAGAAAAGTGACCAGCATCTCGGAGATCACCGGCATGGAGGGCGGCATCATCACCATGCAGGAGATCTTCACCTTCGAAAAGCTCGGCATCACGCAGGACGGAAAGGTGATCGGGCGGTTCCGCGCCACCGGTGTCCGCCCGAAAGTCTGCGAGCGTCTCAAGACGTCCGGTATTCACCTGGCCGCGGACATGTTCGACGGCGTGACGGAGATCCGCTGATGGGACTGGCGATCACGGCATTCCTCCTCATCACCTGCACGATCCTCGGCGGCTACTGGGCCGTCACCGTGCTGCCCGGCAAGTGGGCGAGCCGGAAGCTGGATCAGCGGCTGCGCGATGTCTCGATGTCGAGCTTTGGCATCGAAGAAGAACTCGAGGAAACGGTCATCAAGCGCAAGCCCGTGGGTCCGGTGCCGGCCTTCGATCGCCTGGTGGCCGACTCGCGGCTCCAGCGGCTGATCGAACAGTCCGGCGTCAACATCACGCCGAGCGCGATGATGCTGATCAGCCTCGCCGTCGCCGCGGTGTTGGCGCTCGTCGGTTACCTGGCGACGAGCCGCGCGCTCATCCCGATGTTGACGGGCGGGCTGGGCCTGGCGGCGCCGACGGCCTGGCTCATCCGCCGCCGCGTGACACGGCTCAGAAAATTCGAAGAGCAGTTCCCTGAAGCGCTGGATCTGCTCTCGCGCGCCATTCGCGCCGGGCACGCGTTTCAAACGGCGATGGGCATGGTGGCCGACGAACTGCCGCAGCCCGTGGGACCCGAGTTCAGAAAAACGTTCGATCGCCAGAACTTCGGGCTGCCGCTTCGCGAGGCGCTCAACGAGATGATGGACCGCGTCAGCCTCCTCGACGTCCGGTTCTTCGTCACGGCCGTGCTGATCCAGCGGGAAACGGGTGGCAACCTGGCCGAGATTCTCGACAACCTCGCCGGCGTCGTGCGCGAGCGCTTCAAGATCCTGCGGCAGGTGCGCGTGCACACGGCGCACGGGCGGTTCACCGGCTACGTCCTGCTGGCGCTCCCGGCCGCGCTCGGCGTGGCGCTCGTCATCATCAATCCCGAACTGATGCGGCTGCTTTTCCAGGAGCGCATGGGCCACATGCTGCTGACCGGAGCGATGGTGCTGCAAACCATCGGCTTCTTCTGGATCCGCCACGTGATCAAGATCGAGGTGTGACGCCGTGATTCTGCTGACCCTGTGCATTCTCGCCTTTGCCTTCGGGTGGCTGCTCGTCGCGGGCACGGCGATGGCGCTCACATCCGGCAACGCCGCGGCGATCGAGCGCCGGCTCAGCGAACTGGCCGGCGCGTCGGCTCGGTCGGAAGCGGACCCCGACCGCGAGAGCCGGTTCGTCCAGCTGATGAGGCGTCTCGGCCAGGCGGCGCCGAAGCTGCGGTCTGAAACGAGCAAGCTGCGGCAGCGGCTCGTCGCGGCGGGCTACCGCCGCAACGAGGCCCTCGTCGTGTTCTACGGTCTCCGGCTGACGCTGGCGGTCGCGCTGTTCAGCCTGCTGGCCACGCCGTTGATCATCAAGCCGAACCTGCCCGGCGCGCTCACGCTGTGCCTGGTCGGATACGTCCTCCCCGGCATGATCCTCGCGCGGCTGGCCAAGAAGCGTCAGCATCTGATCCGCCTCGGCCTGCCCGACGTGCTCGACCTGCTGGTGGTCAGCGTCGAAGCGGGACTCGGAATCGACCAGGCCATTCAGCGCGTCGGCGAGGAACTGGCGTTTGCGCATCCCGACCTGTCCGACGAGCTGCGGCTGGTCAACCTCCAGCTGCGGGCCGGCAAGGGGCGCACCGAAGCGCTGCACAACCTTGGCGAACGGACGGGCGTCGACGACGTGAAGTCGCTGGTCGCGATGCTGGTTCAGACCGACAAGTTCGGCACGAGCATCGCGCAGTCGCTGCGCGTGCACTCCGAGGTGCTGCGGACGAAGCGGCGTCAGCGTGCCGAGGAAGCAGCCGCGAAGACGGGCGTCAAGATGGTGTTCCCGCTCGTGTTCTGCATTTTCCCGGCGGTGTGGGTCGTGACGATTGGCCCGGCGGCGGTCAAGTTCGTCCAGATTCTGTTTCCGCTGTCGGAGGGGATGAGGTGATGCCCGCCGCCGCCGTCGCCGAAATGCCCGTCGCCGCGGCGATCCCGGCGCTGCCGCGGACGCTCGAGGACACCGGCCTGCAAGCCGATCTCGTCGAACAGATCCTGATCAAGACACTCTACGGCGGCGAGCTGACGGGTCACGCGCTCGTCGAACGGATGAAGCTGCCGTACGGAATTCTGGAGCCGCTCATCGAACGCGTGCGTGCGGAGCGCCAGATCGAGGTTCGCGGCGCCACCGGATCGGGGACGGCCGGCTATCGCTATGCGCTCACGGATGCGGGCCGCGATCGAGCGCTGCAGTTCCTCGCGCTCAACCACTACATCGGACCGGCGCCGGTGCCGCTCGCGGCGTATGTCGAAGAAATGCGCGCGCTGGCGGGTTCGCGCGGCTACATCGATCCTGACCGCCTGCGAAAGGGATTCGGACACCTCGTCGTCAACGAAGACGTGCTGGAACAGCTGGGCCCGGCGATCAACGCCGCCAAGGCCGTGTTCCTGTACGGCTCGCCCGGCAACGGCAAGACGGTGATCGCCGAAGGCATGGGACGCGCGCTCGGCGGGGACATGTACATGCCGTACTCCATCGAAGTGGACGGCAGCATCATCACCATGTTCGATCCGGTCAATCACGAAGCGCTGGAGAGCGATGACGCATCCGACAGCGTCGTGACCGCGCGCGGGCGCGACCGGCGCTGGGTGCGGATTCGACGGCCGGTGGTGACCGTCGGCGGCGAGCTCACGCTCGACATGATGGAGCTCACGTTCAACCCGCTGACCAAGTTCTACGAAGCGCCCTTGCAGCTCAAATCCAACGGCGGCGTCTTCGTCGTGGACGATTTCGGCCGCCAGCGCATCCGCCCGCAGGATCTGCTGAACCGTTGGATCGTGCCGCTGGAAAGCCGTGTGGACTACCTCACGCTGCACACCGGTAAGAAATTTCAGGTGCCGTTCGAGGTGCTGATCGTCTTCGCGACGAACCTCGATCCGAAGTCGCTGGCCGACGAGGCGTTTCTGCGCCGGATTCCCTACAAGATTCCCATCCAGGATCCGTCGATCGAAGAGTACTCGCGGATTTTCGAGTTGAACTGCATTCGGCGCCGCCTGCATTTCCACCCGGTGATCGTGGCGTATCTGCACCGGCGGCACTACAAGCCGGCGGGACGGCCGATGCGGTCGTGTCACCCGCGCGATTTGCTCGATCAGGTGACGGCGCTGTGCCGGTATCGGGGCATGCAGCCGACCATCACGCGCGAACTCCTCGACAAAGTCTGCGCGTCGTACTTCGTTGAGGCCGAACCGGAGGTGACGAGTGTTTCCTAGTGTTGCTGCCCGAGTCGAGTCACGGGATTTCGAGCAGGTCTCCTTTCCGACACCCGCCGTGGACGTGGTCCGCGACTTCGTCGCGCGCGCGTTCGTGGCCGGCTTGTTCGCATTGATGTCGGTCAACCTGTTCGGCGATTTCATGCGAACCGGGCACGTCACCGGTCTCCTGCTCCTGGCGAGCGAGTCGCTCGTCGTCGTCCTGACCATCACCCGGCGGCGCGCCAACCTCCTGGATCGATCGATTGCGGCCATGGTGGCGACGACGCTGTCGCTGGCGGGGCCGCCGCTCGTCCGATCGGCCGACGGGATCGCCCTGGCGCCGGACGTTGTTACGGCGTTGATCTCGGGAGTCGGCCTCCTCGTAGTCATCGCCGGCAAGGTGGCGCTGGGCCGGAGCTTCGGCATCGCGCCCGCCAACCGCGGCATCGTCGCGCGCGGGCCGTATGCGTTCGTCCGCCACCCCATCTACTCGGGCTACATCGTGACGCACGTCGCGTTTGCCATGGCGCACCCGAGCCCGTGGAACCTCACGATCCTCGTCATCGCCGACAGCGCGCTCATCATGCGCGCGCTCCTCGAGGAGCGGTTGCTGCGGACGGACACGCAGTACGAGGAATACTGCGGACGCGTCAGCTGGCATCTGGTGCCGGGACTCTTCTGACGCCCGACATGGCTAATGGCTGATGGCTGATGGCATAGGGTCAATGGTCCAGCCATCAGCCATCGACGATTAGCCATCAGCCATTAGCCATCAGCCATGGCCCTGTCGCTCCTGACGCCCAAGCGACTCATGATCTGGGGGCTTGGTCTCTTCGCCCTCAGCTGGTTCATCCATCTCCAGACGACGCTGACGCCAGGGCTGGTCGATCGCGTCGGCCGGTTCAAGGGATCCGACTACATCCAGTTCTACGTCATGGGGTCGCTCGTCCGCGAGGGGCGGAGCGACGCGTTGTACGACGCGCACGCACACCTCACTGAAGGCCGCCGGCGGATTCAACCGGATCTCGAGCTGTATGCCGCGCACCCGAACTACGGTCCGCAGGTTGCGCTCGCATTCGTGCCGCTGGCCATGCTGCCGTACGGATGGTCGCTCGCCGCCTTCCTCTCCTTCTCGCTGCTGTGTTACGCGTTCAGCGTCTGGATCCTCTGGCGCGACTGCGACGCGCTTCGCGGCCACGGGCGCCTTGTCGCGGTGCTGGCGGCGGGATCGCCGCTGCTGCTGACCGTGGTGCGGTACGGTCAGGCCAGTGCCTTGGCTCTGCTCGCGCTGTCGCTCGCGTTCGCGGCATTCCGGCGGCAGCGTCTGTTTCTGGCGGGCGTCGCGATTGGGTGTCTCGCCTACAAGCCGCAGCTCGGCGTCCTCTTCGCCATCGTCCTGATCGCGGCGCGGCAGTGGCGCGTGGTGGGCGGCGCGGCGGCCGCGGTCGCGGCGCAGCTGGGCATCGCCTGGATCACCGCAGGGTCGCAGACGATGATGCGGTATGCGGCCGAGCTGTGGCTGCTGGCGAGCGATCCGCGGCTGATTGCGATGCATGCGTCGGAGCTGCACTCGGTGCGCGGGTTCGTGACTCTGCTGGTACCGAACGCGACCGTCGTCACGGTTTGCGGGGCGATCGCCCTCGTCGCCGCGATGGTGCTGGCGATCCGGACCTGGTCGTCGAACGGGCCGTTGCCCGCGCGTTTCGGCGAGCTGATCGTGCTCACGATTCTCGCGTCACCGCATCTGATCAGCTACGACCTGCTGCTGTTGACGATTCCGCTCCTGCTGTTCGCCGACTGGGCGGCGCGGCATCCGGAGCACCGCTACCGGGCTGCCGTCAGTCTGTCGCTGATGCTGCTGTACTTCGCGCCGTTCAGCGGCATGATCGTGGCGCGGCTGACCGGCGTGCAGGTTTCGGTGCCGGTGATGATGCTGCTGGCGTGGTGGATGTATCAGGTGTCACTAGGAACGTGTCCGACTACTGAGAGACACGCTCCTAGCAGGCCGGCATCGCCGGCAGAATTCCTAACAGGTTTTGCGCGGCGCGCGCAGCGCGACGCGCCTATAGGAGCCCGTTCGCGTTTTATTCAGACGGGCTCCTAGACAGCCGCGCGATCGTCGCGCCGAGATGGGAGCCGGAATCGTCCCAGAACTCGACGACGCGCGAATGGCGCTCGAGCGCCGCCTGAACGATTCCTCGCTGAACGCCTCGCCCGCGCCCGTGCACGAGCCGCACTTCCCGCCACCCGGCGGCGGCCGCCGCGTCGACGTAATCCGCGACGACACCTGGAATGTCCCGCGGCGCGAACGCGTGGAGATCGAGCTCGCGCTCGATCGGGATGCGAACGGATCGTTCGTCGTTCGTCATACATCGTCGTTCGTTCGTCGTTCGTCGTTCGTCGTTCGTCGTTCGTCGTTCGTCGTTCGTCGTTCGTCGTTCGCGAACCTCGAACGTAGAACGATCAGCGAAGCCGTCCGAACGTCGAACGACTCAATCTGGTCTCTTGTACTCCACGGTCACGATCGTCTTGATCCCACCTCGCACCGAGAAGTCGCCGACCACGGTCATCCGGCGCGGGTGCAGCAAGGCGACGAGGTCGTCGAGGATCTCGTTGGTGACGGCCTCGTAGAAGATGCCGCGGTTCCGGAACTCGATGAAGTAGTACTTGAGGGACTTCAGCTCGACGCACAGCGCGCCGGGCACGTAGGTGATGCGAATCTCGCCGAAGTCAGGCAGCCCGGTCTTCGGACAGAGCGACGTGAACTCGGGACACTGAATCGCGATCTCGTACTCGCGTTCGGGCCGGGGGTTCGGAAACGTCTCGAGCGTGGAGCTGGGCATACCACAAAAAGTCTAGCACCGGGGCTCGTGCTCACATTGACACTGGCGAGAGGGGCAAGCTAGGATATGGCGGTTTTCTGGAACAAAACCGCGAGTGTCGATGCGCGCGCGGCGAACGACCCGGTCGTAACAGAGCGCGTCATGTGAGCTGTCGCAAAGGCAGACGCGAAAGCGGTCTGCCAGAGGCAGACAACGAAGAAGGGAAACTCCGATGGCTGAGGGCCGCAGAATGGGGAAGTCCGAGCTCTTCTCGCACTTCGCCGACCACTTCAACGTCAAGCGGACGCAGGCCCGCGAGTTCTTCGATGAGCTGACGCAGCTGGCCGAGAAGGAATTGAAGGGCGCGGGCGAATTCGTGCTGCCGGGAATGGTGAAGCTGGTCGTGCAGAAGCGCAAGGCGCGCATGGGCCGGAACCCCGCCACCGGCGAGGCCATCAAGATTCCAGCCAAGACGGTCGTGAAGGCGCGGATTGCCAAGCAGCTGAAGGACGCGGTTCTCCCCAAGAAGTAACGCGCGCTCCTCAAACGCTCGTCCCGAGCTTGGGGCTGGCTCGTGGTCATCAAGCCTGTCCCGAGCGAGGCGCTCATCCTTCGACAAGCTCAGGATGAGCGGCGAGTCGAAGGGCTCACCACGAGCGATTCGGCGCTGGCGCCCTTCCTCAGGCCGCCGGCGCGCGCGACAGCAGGCGGCTGTACAGCGTCGCCGGTACCAGCCGCGCCGTCCGCGCCTCCAGCGTCGTCATCGAGTCATCGTCCAGAATGATGCGGTCTTCGGGTCCGAGCACGATCTCGGCGCTGTAACGGCGCGCGCCACGCACCGTCCGGAGCTCGAAGTAGCGTACCGCCACTCGATGCGAGTCGACCTCGATTGCCTCAGTCTTGACGAGTGCCCGAATCATGCGATCCTCCTGTTGTTCAGCTTGCAGCGGCTTGCGCCGATTGATCGTCGCGCGCCGGGAACCGCAGCGTGAACGCGGTGCCGCGGCCGACTTCGCTCTCGACGGCGATCGTGCCGTCGAGCTGCTCGACGATTCGCTTCGTGATGGCCAGCCCGAGGCCGAGACCCCGGCGCTTGGTGGTGACGAATTCCTCGAAAATGGAAGACAGCCGATCGGCGGGAATCCCTGAGCCCGTATCGGCGACGTGTACCTGCACGTTGCCGCCGACGCGGGACGTAGTGATGGTCACGCCGCCTCCCGCCTCGGTCGCCTGAATCGCGTTGGTGATCAGATTGCGGAACACGCGACCCAGCGCGAAGCGGTCGCCGTCGACGACCAGCGTGCCGGGCGCGAAGGCGGCCTCCACGGCCACGCCGGTGCGTTCGCCCTCGGTCCGCATCGAGTCGGTGATTTCCTTCACGACGACGTTCAAGTCCATCGCAAACCGCTCGAGCGGCTTCGGCTTCACGATGCTGTGCAGGTCGTCGAGGAACCGCTTGATGGTCGTCATCTCGCGTTCGATGACGCGCCCGCACTCGTGGCGCGCTTCCGAATCGAGATCCTCCCGCACGAGCAGCCGCATGTTGTTGCCGACGTTCTGAATCGGATGCAGCAGGTCGTGCACGAGGCCGGCGGCGACCCGTCCGAACATCGCCTGGCGCTCCTGCTTCTTGACGTTCTCCGTCAGATCGATGAGCTGATGCGCCATCGTGTTGAACGATTCGCCGAGGTCGGCGAATTCGTCGCCCGTGTTGATGTCGACGCGCGTATTGAGCTGGCCCGACGCGACGCCGTGCGTGGCGCGCTTCAGCAGGAGAATCGGGTTGATGAAGGAGCGGCCGAACAGGTAGCCGATCGCGATCATCACGAGCAGCGCCGCGGAGATGGCGATCACGAGCTGCCGCTGCAGCTGCTGGCCGCTGGCGTACGCCTCCCGGGTCGGCTGCTCGACGACCACGGTCCAACCGAGCTGCGGAATGCGCGCCGCCACGCCGAGCTGCGTGCTGCCGCTCTCGTCGACGTATTCGAGCGCTGCCGCATTGGCGTCGCGCGGCGCCCGCGCGCTCGCTACGAGCTGATGCCCGCTCATGTTGCGCGACTGGGCGACGAGCGCCTTCTTGTCGGGATCGCCGTGCGCGATCAGCTGGCCGTCGGGCGCGACGACGAGCGCGAAGCCGTGCTCGCCGATGCGGATCTGATCGACCATGCGCCACATCTCTTCGAGATTGAGCTCGCCGACGAGCCAGCCCGAGGGCTGATTGAGGCGCTTGAGATGGATGGCGAAAACAGAGGTCGGCAGCAGATCGTCGTCCACCCGGATTGGCGACATCGCCACTCCGTCGATTGCGAGCCCGGTGTCCTTCGGGATCGAGACCCGTGGTACGCCGACGCGGCTGGTGGCGATGACGCCGCCGTTCTCATCCAACAGGCTGATCTCGCGGAACTCGCGGAAGCCGAGCACGTAGTTCTTGAGAATCTGATCCTGCTGCCGCTGGTCGAGGCCGGTATCCTGCAGGTCGGCGGCCAGCGCCTTCAGCAGCGCGGCGTTGGTGACGATGTACCGTCGGATTTCCTCAGCCGCGCGAGTGGCGACGTTCTGGTTGCCAGCCACGATCGAATCGCGCGTCCCGCGCTGGAGCGACCAGAGCGAGACGAACCCATAGGCGAGCAGCGGCACGATCGCGGCCACGCCGAGCAGCAGGGCGAAGCGCGTGGCGATGTGCCGGACCTTGAACAGCATCGAGTCTAATCTCGGCTCGTGTCCAATGGGCCGTCAGCGGGCTTCATGAGGCGCAGGTTGCCGAGGACATCACGGCCAGGCTCGACCGGTGGCACGACGAAGCGTCGCGTTATGGCGCGCGACGTGACCGACCATGCCAGGAAAATTGCTGGCGGATCGTCGACGAAATCACGCTGAAGCGCCGCCACCGCTTGTGTGTACTCGGTCTCCGAGGGTGCGTGGCGCGCCCGGTCGAGCGTGGCGTCGATCGCCGGACTGCCCCAGCCACCGCTGTTGAAGGTCGTATTGGAGTGCCAAAAGTAGTAGGCACGCAGCAGCGTCGGGCCGCTGACGCCTTCGAATAACGCAGCGTCGTAGTCGCGTCGTGCCGTCCGCTGGATGATCTGATCCTGCGGCACCTGCTCGACGTTCATGTCGACTCCGACGAGCGTCAGTTGCTGCTTCAGTGCCAGCGCAATGCGTTCGTTCACCGCATCCGGAGGGACGAGGCACGTGAAGCGAACGCGCTCGCCCCGCTCGCCTCCCGCGCGGAGATCCAAGAGCCGCTTCGCCTCAATCGGATCGTGATCGAAGCGGGGTGCGTCGCGCGGCAGCGCCCAATACCGTGGCGAGACGGGGCCCTGCGAGACGATCCCGTGTTGGCGCAACGCGTCCTTCACGATCGCCGCCCTGTCGACCGCCAGGTTCAGCGCCCGGCGGATCTCGCGCGCGCGCAACGCTGGCGTCTGAGTGTTCAGAAGGACGACGTACTGGTATGGGCGCGTGAACGTAAAAACCGAGACGTTGTTGGATCCCTCCATCGAATCGAGCGCGTCGTTGCCGACTTCGTACAGCATGTCGAGCTTGTCGCGCAGGAGCTCGGCCCACGCGGCGCGAACAGTCGGATAGTTCGACAGGACGATGCGGTCGATGGTGGGGGGACCGAGATAGTAATCCGGGTTCGCCTGAAACTCGGTCGTCGATCCCGCCGCGGCAACATACGGACCGGTGCCCGCGACCGATGGTCCGGGCTTGCGTACGGACACCTCGAACGCCTCGAACAGGAACGGCGACGGCCTACGAAAGCGGATTTCGACTTGATCGGAACCCAACGCGCTCACACTCTCGATATCAGCATAGAGAGGGCCCATTAGGGAGCGCATGGCATCGGGCAGCACAGCAGCAAGCGTGGCCGAATCGAGCGGGGATCCATCGTGAAATCTGACCCCGCTTCTTATGTGCACGACGACCGAGCTTCCGTCCTCGGCGACCGTCCAGCTGTCCGCCAGGAGCGGCTGAAGCCGGCCATCGGGACCCGGTCGAAGCAGGCTTTCGACCGAGAGATTCTGGCTCAATTGCCGGAGGCCAGTCGTTGGATTCGTTGTGGACGCCCCCGCGACACCAACCCGCAAAGCAACTAGGGCTGGCGCGGCAGGACTCTGTCGCGTGTCGGTACACGCGACAGCCGCGACCGCTGTCGCGGCGGACACGATCGCACGGATTGCGCAAAACCGACGGCGGCTGACGCCGCGCCGATGGCTCATCCTATTTTTTGTTCATCGGCGGCTCGTCAATCCACGCCCCGCAGAAACCGCTGGGCTTGACGTTCGTCGCCTTCTTCACAATCTTGATCTTCATTCTAATCTCCTACGCAACCGCGCCGGCCACGTCGTGGGCCAGAGAGATGACCGCCGATTCCATGCTTCGCTTGTGACACGTCGGCTTGTTCATGTCGCCAAGCTGCGAGTACGAGGCTGCCACGCATCCCCCAGCACACACGGGGATGAACGCGCAGTCGCCGCACTCCGTCCAGGGACTCAACCGCAAGAACCGTTCACGTGCGCTCTCCCGCCACGAGTCGACCCGATCGTCGACATGGCCGGTGGACAGCGCGAGCTGGCCCGTGAACCCGGGACAGGGATAGAGGGATCCGTCCGGGCCTATGGTGTGGGCGTGCTGCATGTGGACGTGGCAAGGGCCGTTGTGCACGCCATCATGTGTGGGGAAGCCGTGACGCTTGGTTTCCTGTCTGAGGAAGGTCTGTTTGTCGTCGAGCACGCCGCACGAGTCGCAGGCCGTGCCGCCGCCCGCGCCCGCCGCCGTGAAGCATGATCCGTTCAGCGATTTCGCGCTCGCCCCAACCGGCGTCAAGGGAATCAACTTTCGTCCCTGGGCTGCCGGGACGGAAGTTGCGCCAGACGGGGCGGCATCTTCGCGGAAGATCGGTTTGAAGTTGACCTTGACCAGCTTGTCCGAGAACTCCTGCGCTTTCAGGTACTCCAGCAGCGCCGGGTAGCTCTCCACCGAGCTCTCGTCGAAATTCCCGCCGATGGCAATGTTGCACTTGTGGGCCACCCGGCGGATGTTCTCGACGATGCGATCGAAAGTGCCCTGGCCGCCGCGCAGCGGCCGCATCCGGTTGTGCGTGTCCCGGTCGCCGTCGAGTGTGATCTTGATTCCGTTCAGCCCGAACGGCAGCATGCGATCCACGACGTCGGATGTGAGCAGCAGGCCGTTGGTGATGATGTTGACGGCCATCTTCACGTTCCGCAGCTGCGTCGCCTGCCACATCCGCTCGGCCACCAGGTACATCGCCGGCAGGTTCAGGAGCGGCTCGCCGCCGAAGAACGTGAGCAGGAGACGCTCCGGACGTACGCGATCCAGCTCGCGCTCCATCCAAAAGATGGTCCGTTCCGCCGTGGCGGGGGACATCTTGTCCGCGTTCTTGTTGTAGTCCCCGTGGTCGCCCTGAAAGCAGTAGTCGCACGCGAAGTTGCACTGGAGGGTCGTCAGCAGCGTGACGTTCAGCTCGGTCGTGTCGCTCTTAACGCCCGCGAGGAAGGTGTCGAGCGCCAGCTGGTCCGCATCGCGACTCTCGACCAGAAATCCGTTTTCCGCGAGCAGATCGAGGGCCTCGACTTCCTCGGCGGTCGCCCGCATCCCGATGAACTCGCCGGCAGCGACGCGATCGAGCAGCGCGGCGACGTCCGACGAGACCACGAACTGCGCGTCCGTGAGCGTGTTCAGTAGGAATTCTTCGTCCCGCGCAGGGATCGGCACCCGGAGCGTGAACTGAGACGGACGCATGTGGGTGCCACTCCTGGGGGTGATTGGCATCGCAAGCCGTTCCGAAACGTCTGTTCTGGATTGCCGACAGAGCCGGCGTGATCACGCATTGCAACGCGCGTTCCAATCAGCGCGACATGCGTGGATCGTGAAAATCCTTCGACAATCTCCTTAGTTCTACCGCCGGGCTTCCGAAAGCCCGCGGGCAAAGAATTGCCCGTACACGTTGACCACCGACGGAGCGTGAACGCTAGTCGTGCTGGTACAGCGAATTAGAGAGAGCGGCCAATCCATTGGCCGCGTTGGTCAAGTAGTTGACGTGGGCAAAAGTTACGCGCCGCGCAGGCGCTTCGCGATTTCGCGGACGTCGAGTTTGTCCATCTTGTATTTCAACGTACTCAATGGAATTCCAAGATACTCGGCCGTGCCAGTGACGTTCCAACCGCATTTTTCGAGCGCTCGAACAATGAAGTTTCGCTCGAACGTGTTGGTCGCGTCTTCGAACAAGTTGGGGCTCTGCGTCCCTCGTGGCTCGAGCTGGGCGAAATGGAATTCGAGCGGCAGGTCTTCCTCGGCGATGAAGTCCTTGTCGCTGACGGCGACGAGCCGCTCGATCAGGTTCTCGAGCTCGCGAATGTTGCCCGGCCACCAATACTTCGAAAGCATCGCCATCGTGCCGTCGGTGACGCCCTGAATCCGCTTTCGGAAGCGTGAGTTGTAGCGGCGCAGAAAGAACTCCGCGAGCAACGGGATGTCCTCTGTGCGGTCGCGCAGCGGCGGGAGCTTGATCGGGATGACGTTGATCCGATAGTAGAGATCCTCGCGGAACCGGCCGTCCTTTACTGCCTTCTCGAGGTCCACGTTGGTGGCGGCAATGAGTCGGAACTCGGTCTTGATGGGCTTGGTCCCGCCGACTCGCTCGATTTCGCCTTCCTGGATCGCTCGGAGGAGCTTGGCCTGGAGGTCGAGCCGCAGATCGCCGATTTCATCCAGGAACAGCGTCCCGTTCGAGGCAAGCTCGAACTTCCCGAGCTGCTGCCGGTGCGCGCCGGTGAACGCTCCCCGTTCGTGGCCGAACAGCGCGCTTTCGGTCAGCTCGCGCGGGATGGCCGCCAGGTTGACCGCGATGAACGGCGCCTCGCCGTCCCCGGCCTCCCGGTGGATCAGCCTGGCGAGCAGTTCTTTACCAGTGCCGCTCTCGCCCAGAATCAGCACCGTGGCCGACAGCTTCGCGATCTTGTGGACCAGGTCCACGATGTCGCGCGTCATCTTGCTGGGCCCGACGATGAATTCGCGCTCGGTCTGATCGGCGACCTGCGCCGACAGTGTTAGCACCTGTCGATTCAAGTCCTGTCGCTCGCTCGCGTTGCGCACGAGGGACCGCAGCTGGTCGTAATCGAAATCCTTGGTGATGTAGTGGTAGGCCCCGTGCTTCATCGCCTGCACGGCAGTCTCGATCTCGGTGATGGCCGAGATCATCAGCACCTCGATCAGACTGTAGTTTTCCTTGACGATGCGCAGGACCTCGAAGCCGCTGATGCCGGGCAGCCGGACGTCGAGCAGCATCAGGTCCACGTCTTCGCGGTTCAGGATGGGAAGGGCAGCCTCGCCGCTCGAGACGCGCAGCACACGATACTCCCGCTTCAGGATCGCGGTGAGCGTGTCGCGCATCCCCTCATCGTCGTCGACGATGAGGACGGTCTTCAGCTTCTGGCTCATGGTCGGATGTAGTGTCCGGATTTCAGCCGGACCCAACCGGTCCACCTACACGCGGACACGACACTACGCTACCGTGACTGTGGGAACGCATATTGTGTCAGGCGGTTGACACTGTTGCAAGCCGTTCGATAAGGTACGAGGTTTGTTGACCCTTCAGTGGCTGCTTGCGGGCGCGGCGGTCATCGTGGCGCTGGCGGCGTGGAGCAAGGCTCGCCGGCTTGCCAAGCGGCTGGAACGCCTCAGCGAGTCGTACTGGGAGCTTCGATACGAACACGGACAGCTGCGCGCCCGAGTCAATCGCCTGGAGCCTGATGCGCTGCCGGCGTCCGACGCCGCGCCGGCCGGCAGTCCGGGGACGGCGTTCGTACCGCTGTCTTCGTTGAAAACCCGCGAGCCGGCGCAAAAGTAACCCTATGACAAGGAACGCAAAGGCCGCCAAGCACGCACAGACCCATTGAACTTTGCGGTCTTCGCGGTCTTTGCGTTCTCTTCTCTATGCCCATCGAGTACGACCTCATCGTCATCGGCGCCGGCACCGGCGGCTATGTCGCCGCGATCCGGGCCGCGCAGCTCGGGTTGAAAACCGCGGTCGTCGAAAAGCAGAAGGCGCTGGGCGGGACGTGCCTGCTGTGGGGCTGCATTCCCACCAAGGCGCTGCTGGAGCATGCCCATGCCCTCAAAGTCGTCCAGCACGCCAAGGACTGGGGCGTCACGATCGGCGCACCGGGGGGCGAGCGCCCGGCCGTGTCGATCGACATGACCCAGGTGCACGCGCGCAAGGACCGTGTCGTGTCGAGCCTCACGAAAGGTGTCGAGTTCCTGTTCAAGAAGAACAAGATCGACTGGATCAAAGGCACGGCGCGGCTGACCGGCGACGGCGGCGTGGACGTATTCGAGGGCGACCCTTCGACAGGCTCAGGGCGGGGCACCCACTCGCTTCGCGCGCGCAAGGAGATCGTCGTCGCGACCGGTTCGGCGCCGCGCGGTGTTCCGGGCGTGGAGATCGATCGCACGCGGATCATCACGAGCGATGAAGCGATCCACTTGCGCGAGGTGCCGAAGACGCTCGTGATCATCGGCAGCGGCGCGGTCGGCGTGGAGTTCGCGTCGATCTTCAATCGGTTCGGCAGCGACGTGACCATCGTTGAACTGCTGCCGCGGCTCGTGCCGGTGGAAGACGAGGCGGTGTCGGCGGAGCTCGAAAAGGTGTTCCGCAAGCAGGGCATCACCAGCCATACGAGCGCGAAAGTGACGCGCGCCGCGGCGAGCGCCGAAGGCGTGGACGTACAGATTCAGCTCAGCGACGGCACGTCGAAGGATGTGCGCGCCGACTACCTGCTGGTCGCGGCGGGTCGCGGCCCGGTGACGACCGGGTTGAACGCCGAGGCAATCGGCCTTCGGCTCGAGAAGGGCTTCGTAGCTGTCGATCCGCAGTACCGCACGAACGTGCAGGGTGTGTCGGCGATCGGCGACGTGATCACGCTGGGCAGCGGTCCGCATCCGCAGCTGGCACATGTGTCATCGGCGGAAGGCATCATCGTGGCGGAGCGGGTGGCCGGGCAGGAGACGCGCCTGCTCAACTACGATCACGTCCCCGGATGTACGTATTGCGATCCGGAGATCGGCAGCGTCGGGTTGACGGAAGCGGAAGCGAAGCAGCGCGGCTTCGACGTGCGCATCGGGACGTTTCCGTTTGGCGTGCTCGGCCGGGCGAAGATGGCGGGCGAGCCGGACGGCTTCGTCAAGATCGTCGCCGACAAGAAGTACGACGAGTTGCTGGGCGTCCACATGATCGGCGCCCGCTCGACCGAGCTCGTCGCGGAAGCCACCGCGGCGCTGCGCCTCGAGTCGACGGTCGAGGATCTGATTCGCACGATTCATGCGCACCCGACCATGGCGGAGGCAATCGGAGAGGCCGCGCACGCGGTGCATGGCGCGGCGATACATTTGTGAACTCATATGGCTACTGATGTCGTAATGCCCCAGATGGGCGAGTCGATTGCCGAGGGCACGATCGTCCGCTGGATCAAGAAGGTAGGCGAGACGGTCGACCGCGACGAGCCGCTGTTCGAGATCTCGACCGACAAGGTGGATGCGGAGATTCCATCGCCGGCGGCCGGCGTCGTGTCGGAGATCCGGGCCAAGGAAGGCGAGACGGTCGCAGTGAACAGTGTGGTCGCCGTGATCGGCGGCGCGGTGTCACAGGTGTCTGACACGTCCGACACCAAGGCCGCGCCCGCGGCCGAGGCCAGGACGCCGACGGTGCCAGCCGCGACGGCGCAGGAGCCGCCGAAGCCCGAGCCGCAGGCCGATGGCGCACCTCCCGCTCGTTCTGAGCCCGTCGAAGAACGAGCGCCGGTAGGTCCGGCTAAAGCCGGACCCCACGAAGAGGCCGGACCCCACGATGAAAGCGGACGCCACGAAGTGCGCGCGCCGGCGCAGACGAGACCTTCAACCGCCGAAGAGGCGATTCGCCAGCGGTCCTCGCCGCTCGTCCGCAAGATCGCGAAGGAGCACAACGTCGACATCTCGCAGCTGCAGGGCTCGGGCATCGCGGGGCGGGTCACGAAAAACGACATTCTCGGTTTTCTCGAGTCGTCCGAGCGCGGGGCCCTTCGACTCGCTCAGCCTGAGCCTGTCGAAGGGCGAGCTCGCTCAGGACAGGCAGGCGAGCCCGAGCCGGCGGCCGACCGCACGGAAAAGATGTCGCCGATGCGGAAGCGCATCGCCGAGCACATGATTCTGAGCAAGCGCACGTCGGCGCACGTGCACTCGGTGTTCGAGGTGAACTTCTCGCGTGTGGCGCAGGTCCGCGACGCCAGGAAAGCCGAGTTCGAGCGGGCCGGCGCGAAGCTCACCTACCTGTCGTTCATCATCAAGGCAGCTGTCGACGCGCTCCATGCCGTGCCGATCGTCAACGCCTCGGTCGACGGCGAGTCGGTGATCTACCACAAGGACGTCAACATCGGGATCGCCGTCGCGCTCGACTGGGGGCTGATCGTGCCGGTGATCAAGGCGGCCGACGAGAAGAATCTGCTCGGCATCAGCCGCGCGGTCGCCGACCTCGCGGCGCGCGCGCGCAGCAAGCACCTCAAACCCGAGGAAGTCGCCGGCGGCACCTTCACGATCACGAACCCCGGCGTGTTCGGTGCGCTGTTCGGGATGCCGATCATCAACCAGCCGCAGGTCGCCATTCTCGGTGTCGGCAACATCGAGAAGCGGCCCGTGGTGATCGACGATGCGATTGCGATCCGGCCGATGGCGTACTTGTCGATCGGCTACGACCATCGGGTCATCGACGGCGCGGTCGCCGACGAGTTCATGTCGCACGTGAAGCGCACGCTGGAGAATTGGGACCCTGCGACCGTGTAGATTTCAGATTTCAGAGCACTCTTGTCCAAATTAGCCGTACACGAAACAGGGATTGAGCGCGCCGCGTATGATGCTGATGCAGTTACCACACTTCATCAGATCACCGTGGAGGCCAACCCCTGTGACGAGATTCTGCAGCATCTTCAATCAGTTGCTCCAGTTATTTCCGCGCACCGAGTTTCAGGGCGCCGTTCAGGCGACCCAGGCGGAGCGGCATGCGCGAGGCTTTGCGTGTTGGGACCAATTCGTGGCGATGCTGTTCGCCCAACTCGGGCGCGCGCATTCGCTGCGCGAGATCTGCGGCGGCTTGGCGAGTTGCGAGGGCAAGCTGGCCCATCTCGGGGCGGCGGCGCCGCGCCGATCGACCCTCGTGTACGCCAATGCGCATCGGCCCTGGCCGCTCTATCAAGCCGTGTTCTATCAGGTCCTGGCGCGGTGTCGCGAGGTCGCCGGCTCGAAACCATTCCGCTTCAAAAACAAATTGCTCAGTCTCGACGCCACCGTCATCGATCTGTGCGCGGAGATGTTTCCGTGGGCGGTGTTTCGCCGCACCAAAGGCGCGGTGAAGCTGCATTTCACGCTCGATCACGACGGGTACCTGCCGACCTTCCTGGTCATCACCGACGGCAAGCACCGCGAGGGGCCGATGGCCCGGGAACAGCGGTTTCTGCCCGGGACGATCCTGGTCGTCGACAAGGGCTACATCGACTTCGCGTGGTTCGCGGAGCTGACGGCCGCACAGGTCTTCTTCGTGACGCGCCTGAAACGGAATGCCGACTACACGGTCGTCGAGCGCCACGTGCCGCCGCAACACCGGGGCGTCCTGTGCGATCAGCGGATTCGGTTCCGGGGCCCCGTGACGCGGCGGAAATATCCCGATCTGCTCCGGCGCGTCGTCGTCCGCACGGCCGACGGGCAACGCCTGGAATTCCTGACCAATCACCTGACGCTCGGCGCGTCCACGGTGGCGCGGGTGTACAAGGACCGGTGGCAGATCGAACTGTTTTTCAAAGCCTTGAAACAAAACCTGCGGGTGAAGACGTTCGTCGGGACCTCCGCCAACGCCTTGCAGATTCAAATCTGGACCGCGCTGATTGCGTTGCTCGTCCTGAAGTACTTGCAGCTGAAAGCGCGCTTCGGCTGGTCGCTCTCGAATCTGGTCGCGCTGCTCCGGATGAACCTCTTGGTCTATCGCGACCTCTGGACCTGGCTCGACGAGCCGTTTACCAGTCCGCCGGCGCTCGCCGCCCCCGTCCAAGGTGCGCTGGCGTTCAGCTAATTCGGACAGCATCCTCGGAGGTGTCGATTGCGTCGTGACTCCAGACAGCGAGATTGCGGCCGAAACCGTGGCGCGCTCAACTCGGTTCACGGCTAATTTGGACAGCACTGATTTCAGAGTTCAGATTTCAGATTGATTTCAGATTTTGGAATTTTGGGATTCTGAGTTCAATCAATCGAAAATAAATCTGAAATCTGAAATCTGAATTCTGAAATGCCGCGAGCCATCGACGTCCGCCGTCTGGGCCTGATTCCGTATGCAGACGCGCTGGCGATGCAGCGCGCGCTCGTTGACGATCGTCGCGCGGGTCGCGTCGGCGATCTCCTCCTCTTCGCCGAGCATCCGCACGTTCTCACCCTCGGCGTGCGCGGCGACGGCGGCCGCTCCCACATTCTGGCCACCCCGGAGGCGCTCGTGGCCCGTGGCATCGAGGTCCACGAGGCCGGGCGCGGCGGCGACATCACCTATCACGGGCCCGGCCAGGTCGTCGGCTACCCCATCCTCGACCTGAAGCCGGATCGCTGCGACGTCCATCGGTACGTCCGCGACCTCGAGGAGGTGCTGATTCGAACCGCGGCCGACTACGGTCTGGATGCCGGAAGGGTTGAAGGCCTCACGGGCGTCTGGGTCGGCCGTGACAAGCTCGCGGCGATCGGCGTCCGCATTGCCCGATGGATCACCAGCCACGGCTTCGCCGTGAACGTGACCACCCAGCTCGACCATTTCGACCTCATCGTGCCGTGCGGGATCCCCGATCGGGACGTGACGTCGCTCGGACGGCTTCTCGATCGGCCGATCCCGACCGCCGAAGTCGAGGATCGCATCGCCGAACACTTCCGAAATGTCTTCTCGTAAGTCCCGTAGCTAAAGTACTTATTTCACTGAACAGCGCTTAGTTCACGTGTGGAATATTTCGGTCGGGTCGGGTGTTTAGATCCCCGACTACGAGGAAAACCCATGCGGGAACCTGAACAGCAGACACTTCTGGCGCGGTTGCAGGCTGGCGATGAGCAGGCGCTGGCTGAGCTTTCCGACGCCTATCGGTCGAAGATCTTTCAGCTCGCCTTTCGCTACCTGCGCAGCCGCGAAGACGCGGAGGAAGTGACGCAGGACGTGTTGTTCAAGGTGTATCGGAAGGTCGGCGCATTCCGCGGCGACGCCGCGCTTTCGTCGTGGATCTACCGAATCACGTTCAACGCGTCGATGTCGCGACTCCGGACCGCGCGGTATCAGCGCTCGCTGGCTGAGCGTCAGGCGGCCGACTCGGCGTACGAGCGGGATGGTGCGGGCAGCGCGAACGACTTCGCGCGCGCCGACGTCGCCGACTGGAGCCAGATGGCCGACGAACGCGTCCTGCGCTCGCAACTCCGCACGCGCGTGTTCGGTGCCATCCTGTCGCTGCCGGCCATCTACCGGGCGCCGGTCATGCTGCGCGACATCCAGGGCATGACCACCGAAGAAGCGAGCGCGATGCTGAACGTGAAGGATCAAACGTTGAAGTCGCGCCTGCACCGCGGCCGTTTGATTCTGCGCAAACGGCTCGCCGACTTCGCGGGCGGGCTCACGATGCATCGACCGATTTACGGGGACGTAAGGGCGGGACTTGAGCTCCGACTGACTTCGCAAGTCGCGTCCGCTAACTCGACGCGCTCCCTCGCACTCAGCTCAGGCAGCATGACGTCGGCAATCCCGTCCGCGCTCAAGCGGACGGGGAGCGCCGCCGTCCGCGTCCGCGTGCCGCTCGAGGTGTCGGGACCGACGAAGCAGGTGACCGTGTGCCGGGAGCGGCCCGCCATCGCGTCGATTACGGCGACGGCCGCGCAGGCGAGCGCGTAGGGCCCTGGCGGCCACGACGCCGCAATCCGCGCCGCCAGCCGCCGTCGCGCCGGCTCGGCCAGAATGGACGTCAGCGCGATGCCGCCGATCGTCGCGTGCTCCCACAGGAAGACCGTCTGTGCCGGCGGATTGCCGAGGACCGACAACGCCACGTCCTGCGGCGACCCGTTCGCCGCCAGCGCGCACAGCGCACGAGCGCCCGAACACAGCGCTTCGGGCGCGGACCCGAAGATGCGCCGCCGATCGAGGTGCAGCTCGCGGACCGCGCGGTCCACGACCTCCTGCTGAGCGGCGCCGGCGCACAGGAGGACCGCGCGCGGCGCCATTCGCGCCAGCCGCCTCGCGAGCTGCGCGCCCTCCTCGCCTCTCCATTCACCAGCGCCGACGCGATCGGCGATCACGATCACCGAAGCGCCGGCGGCGCTCGCGATGTCGGTCGAACCCGTCAGCTGCGTCGCGAAGTGTTCGATCGGCGCGGCCTGCGCGATGTCGAGCGCTTTGCCGGCGGCGATCGACCCCGTCTCGTCGACGAGCCGAATCGTGCGCGCGACGTCGCGCCGCGCGAGCACGTGTGCTGTGGCGCCGCCGAGCTCACCCGCGCCGAGGATGGCCACTTCCCGCATGCGGTGGACTATTGTAAGAGCGCCATGCACACTCTCAAGGGAAAGGTTGCCATCGTCACGGGCGGATCGCGCGGCATCGGGCTGGCGATCGCGCGTGGGCTCGTGGGCGACGCGGTCAACGTCACGGTCACCGGGCGCAGCGACGCGCATCTGTCGGCGGCGCGCCCGCGCATCGAAGCTGCCGGCCCGGGCGCCGTCGAAACCCTTCAAGCCGACGTGCGCAGATTTGATGACATGCGCCGCGTCATGGACGCGACCGTGGCCCGATTCGGCGGTCTCGACATCCTGATCAACAACGCCGGGGTCGGTTTCTTCGCCGGCGTCGCCTCGATGTCGCCCGAGCAGTGGTCCGAGGTCATCGACACGAACCTGACCGGAGTGTTCTACGCCACGCACGCCGCGCTGCCGCACATGCAGCGCCGCGGCGGAGGTTTCATCATCAACATCAGCAGCCTGGCGGGGAAGAATCCGTTCGCCGACGGGGCGGCGTACTGCGCTTCGAAAGCCGGCCTGAACGCCTTCAGCGAAGCGCTCATGCAGGAAGTCCGGTACGACAACATCCGGGTCAGCTACGTGTTGCCGGGCTCGGTGGCGACGGCCTTCTCGAGCGGCGACGAATCGAAAGGCGCCGACTGGAAGATCGCGCCGGATGAAGTCGCCGACGTTGTTCTCAATCTGCTGCGCCACAATCCGCGCAGCCTCCCGAGCCGCGTCGAGCTGCGACCGTCGAAGCCACGCAAAAGTTAGAACTTAGAAGTTAGAACTCAGAAGGACTGCGAACACCCGTGAACGCCGTCGAAGTCCTTCTCACTTCTAAGTTCTGCCTTCTACCCGACGCGTCCCTTGAGAACTTCCTCCTCACCGGACGCCGAGGTCAGCGGCTCGGCAAGCGCGGCGGGCGCTTCCTGCCACCGCCACAGAATGATTTGCCACAGCACACCCGGGACGCAGAACAGCGCGCCGAGCACGAACGACAACGTGCGCGGCGAGCGGCCCACACGATCGAGCTCGTAGCCGGTCCAGTATCCCGACACAGACGTGACGAGCGTCACCAGCGCGAGCTCCGCCGCGAACACGCGTCCTCGAAATCGATCGGGCACCTCGAGCTGCAACAGCACGGTGCTGAAGACCCAGAGAATCGAGCCGCCGAAGTGCGCGCAGAGCACGCACAGCGCGGCAACCGTCAGCGACGGCGCGCCGGCCAGCGCGATGTAAAACACGCCGACGATGAAGAAGGCGGGGCCGATCGTTTGCCGAAGGCGGCGCGGGCTCTGGCCGAGAATCCAGCGCAGGGCGATCGGTCCGAGCCCGGCGCCGACGCCGCGCGCGCCGTACAGCACGCCGATGCCCGCCGCGGCTCCCGCGCCCACCGGGAACACGCGCTCGCCGAAGATGGTCAGGAGCAGCAGGACCCCGCCGGCGAGCCCCCATCCCGCCTTCACGCTCATCAGCGCCGCGACGTTCGAGTGATGTCGAACGTAGCGCAGCCCCTCGATGAGATCGGTCAGCCCAACCAGCGCTGCCAATCCCGCGGGCCGCTGCACGGGCGGCGGCGTGGCGTCGTACCGCGTTCGGGCGATGAACCACGCTGATGCGAAGAACGACAGCGCGTTGACGATGAAGGCCACATCGCGGCCGGCTGCGGCGGTGACCAGGCCTCCGATGGAGGCGCCCACCGCGAGCATCGCCGCCCATGCGGCGGCCGCCAGCGCATTGGCCGGCATCAGCTCCGCGGCCGACGTGATGTTGGGAATCGTGGCGGTGCGTGCCGGCTCGAAAAACGCGGACGCCGCGATCGTGCATGCCATCACGACATAGGCGATCCAGATCTCCTCCGGCCGTCGCACCAGGAGCAGGCCGAGGATCACGCATCCGCGCAGCACGTCGGTCACGATCATCAACCGCCGCCGATCGACGCGATCGACGACGACGCCGGCGACCGGTCCGACGATCGCCATCGGCAGGAATTGGACGATCAGCATCCACGCGACCGCTGTCGCGGAGCCGGTCAGATCGAGCAACAACGCGTAGACGGCGACGGCGTTGAACCAGTCACCGAGCTGCGAGACGGTCTGACCGAAGAACAGCAGCCGGAAGTTTCGATTGGATCGGAGCAGCGTGAGGTAGACGTTCACGAGCGCGTCACGGTCCTGTCAGTATAATCGTCGCCGTTCGATGGTCGATCACCTCGCGCAGTACCGCATCCTCGAACGAGTCGGCGCCGGCGCGCTCGGCGACGTCTACCGTGCGCGCGACTCGCGCGTGGGCCGCACGGTCACCATCAAGGTGCTGCCAGATTCGATCGCAGCCGATGCCGAGCGGCTGGCCCGCGTCCGTCGCGACGCGCGGGCGGCGGCGGCGCTGTCGCATCCCAACATCGCGCTGCTCTATGAAATGGGCGAGGATCAGGGCCGCGTGTTTCTCGCGATCGAGTTCGCGCCGGGCGACACGTTGAAGGCCGCGATTGGCGGGCAGGCGATGAACCCGCGCCGCGCGCTCGACCTCGGCGTGCAGATCGCGGATGCCCTGGCCGAGGGCCACGCCCACGACGTCGTCCATCGCCATCTCACACCCGCGACCGTCATCGTCACGCCAAAGGGACGCGCGAAGGTTCTGGATTTCGGTCTGACGCTCGAGGAGCCGGTTGGCGAGGCGGCCGACCACCGCACGGACATTCTTGCGCTTGGCGCATTGCTCTTCGAGATGCTGACGGGATCGGCGCCGCCGTCGACGGCGAATCGCCCGCTCGCGCCGGACATCGGGCAGGTGATCAGCAAGTTGCTGGCGAAGGATGTGGACAGACGGTACCAATCCGCCGCGGCTGTCGCCGCGGACCTGCGCGCGATCGCCGCTGAGCTGGAAGCGAGGCGCGCTGCCGGCGAGCGGGGACGCTGACTCTATCCGCTCAACACGCCGGCGAGTCGCGCCGAATCGATATTCGATCCCGACACGACGACCGCCACGTGCCGCCCAGTGAGATCAATCTTTTTTCCCAGGACCGCGGCCGTGGCCGCGGCGCCGGCACCTTCTGCGATGACGTGCTCGTGGGCGACCAGACCCGCGACGGCCTCGGCGAGATCCGCTTCGCTGACGGTCTCGAGGCGATCGACATACTGTTGCACCAGCTCGAACGTGATCGTCTCGGGATCCGGGTTTCCGCCAAGGCCATCCGCAAGCGTCGGACCGGGCACGATTTCCACGAGCCTCCCGGCGCGGACGCTCGTCTGGAACGCGCACGACACCTCGAGCTCGATGCCGATGACCGTGCACGCCGGCGAGATCGCCCTGGCCACGATCGCCATCCCGCTGACGAGCCCGGCCCCTCCGACTGGAACGAGGAGCACATCCGTCGCCGGTGCATCCTCGAAAATCTCGAGCGCGACCGTGGCCGCGCCCGCGATGACGTCGGGATCGCTGTACGGTGAGATGAATTCGGCGCCGCTCTCGGCGGCGAACGCTTTCGCCATGCGCTCGGCGGCGTCGTAGTCGGGCGCCTCGGCGCGCAGCGTGGCGCCGTGCCGCTCGATGGCCGACAGCTTGGTCCGCGGCGCGTCCGCCGGCGTGAACACGACGAGCGGTACGCGAAACGTCTCGGCGGCGGCCGCCAGGCCGCGTCCGTGATTCCCCGCCGACGCGGTGACGAGACGCGCGGGCGCGCCGCTCCCGCGCTCGAGGCGCGACATCACGGCGTTGAACGCTCCACGGGCTTTGAACGCGTTCGATACCTGCTGCGACTCGAGCTTGAGCGCGACGGCGGCCCCGGCCAGATCCGACAGCCATGCCGAGGGCGCGAGCGGCGTTCGGCGCACGTACGGCGCAATCCGTTGCCGTGCGCGAAACACGTCAACGAGCCGCAAGGATGTCCGCCAGATGATGCGTGAAGGTCGATCGCGCCATGACTTCGCCGACGCCGGCCTTTCTCGCGGCATCGATCAGATCGGTCATGACGTGCGAGGCGTATCCCACGGTGCGGACGGACGCCAACGCTTCGTCCTGCTTCATGGCGGCGACGATGCCGAGCGGGTTGATGCGGGCGTTGTTCAAATCGAAAATCACCAGCTCCGGCGTCGTCTTGCGCATCTCCGCGAGCGCGCCGTCCGCCGAGCGCGCGAACGTGACGTTGACGCCAAGACCGCTCGCGGTCGTCTTGATCTTCGAGGTGAACATCAGGTCATCGAGAACGGCGAGTATCATGGAGTCATCATGATAGTTGAGAGCCAGGCCGTGGGCCCATTCTTCAAGAATGGTTTCGTCGTGGCGTGTGAGGAGACCCGCGAGGCCGTGCTCATCGATCCCGGCGACGAGGTCGAGACGCTGCTGTCATTCGCCGAAGGCCAGAACCTGGCGATCCGTCACATCCTCCTGACTCATGCGCACGTGGATCACGTCACGGGCGTCGCGGCCGCCAAGCGCGCGCTGAACGTGCCTGTGTACCTGCACCGCGACGACCTGTTCCTCTACGAACGGGCGGTCGAGTCGGGTGCGAAGTTCGGGCTCAACGTGGAACCGCAGCCTCCGATCGACGAATACTACACGGCGGGCCAGGTGATCGGGTTCGGCGGGTACGAAGTGCGCGTGCACCACACGCCGGGACACTGTCCGGGCGGCGTGTGTCTGCAAATCGGCAAAGCAGGTAGTCCAGGGAAAGACCTCTTCGTGGGGGACACGCTCTTCGCCAGCTCGATCGGACGCGTGGACCTGCCCGGCGGAAACTTCGACACGCTCATCGCGTCGATCCGCAACGTCCTCTTCGCGTTCGGCGACGATGCCATCGTGCATCCCGGCCATGGACCGGACACGACAATCGGCCGCGAGCGCCGCACGAACCCTTATCTGATAGCGAGCTAGCCGCGCAAGGCGGGACGGGAAGTGTATTCCCCTCCTGCCCTTCCCGCCCGCTCAGTTCTTGTGCTTCGCGATTTTGAGCTCGACGCGTCCCACCCGGAGGCGATCGCCTGCGCCGAGCGTCGCTTTCTTCACCCGCTTGTCGTTGACGAACGTACCGTTCGTGCTCGAGAGATCGATCACCTCGAGCCCTTCGTCCGACGCCGTGAGCCGGCAGTGCAGGCGTGAGACGAGAGCGGCGTCGACGACGAAATCAGCGCGCGGTGCGCGCCCCATCGTCTTGATGGCGCCGATGCGCAGCCGGAAGGTTGTGACGTCGTCGCTCGGTTCCTCGCGGCGCAGAATCCACATGCCTGCGTATCTTACGGCGATTACGGCAGAGGTACAAGAGGACAGCGGTCAGCTATCAGTTCTCAGCAGATGGAACGTGGGGTCCGCTTCAGCCGGACCAGCGAGATCGGTACGTGGGATCCGGCTTTAGCCGGACCTACGCGATCAGCCATCGGACGATCCCGTGATTCGTGCCAGCAGGTCGCGGATGCGAGAAACCGCACCCTCCGCTGTGGGTCGACGATCGGGAGATGCGTCGAGCAGGTCGCCGACGAAGGATGCGGTCGCTGCCGTGACCTCCGGCGACTGCGCACGAATGAACGGGATGATCGTGCTGCCGTCTCTCGGTGGCGCCAGGCCCGTGAGCAGGAACAGCAGAACCGCGCCGAGACCGAAGATGTCGACGGCGGTCTCGATGGTCGGCGATGCGTTGAACGCTTCGGGCGCGGCGTAACGCGGCACGAGAATCCGCTTGGCGCTCGATTCACCAGCAGGCACGCAGTAGATGGGCCAGCTCAAATAGGCCGACCGGGCGTCCGGGGACATGACGGCGGCGCCGGGATCGAGATTCTGATAGACGAGCCCGCGGCCGTGGATGGATGCGAGTCCCCGTGCCAGATCGCGCGCGAACTGCAGGGCCGAGGCCTCGTCGAACGGACCGCGCGCGTGCACGAGCTCCTGAAGCGCATGGCCCCACGGGGCGGTGACCACGTAGACGCGCTCGTCCGACAGTCCCCAATCCAGCACCGGCACGACGAAATCGCTCTCGAGTTTCGCGGCGCGTTCGGCGGCCTCGAGGACGATGTCTCTGGCGCCGCTCAGAGGCGCCTGCCTCTTCATGTGCATGAGCCGTCCGGCCGCTCCTGTCCGATGGTGCGTCGCGGCCCGGCCATCCCAATTCGACGAGGAGTACACGCGGTCGCCCATGATCCAGGGGCCGATGTTCGGCTGCCCGGCCGCGCCGCCGCGATCCGCAGGCAGCGCTGACGGCAATGTCGCTGTCAGCTCGCTCAGTGCCTGCGTCGCCGTCTGCGGTCGCGCGTCAGCGTCCGGCGCGATCAACCGGCCGATCAGGCCGCTCAGGGGCGGCGGCAGGTCCGGCCGCCACTCGGCAATGCTGGGGCGCGCGCCCTTCAGGATCCATGGCAGCACCTCGCGCATGGTCCCTCGCGGAAACGGCAGCGAGTCCAGGACGAAGGACGCCAGCGTCATGCCGAGGGCATAGAGGTCTGACGCTGCGCCGTAGCGCGGCGGTTGCTCGAAGAGCTCCGGCGCCATGTACGGAATCGTGCCGGCGGTTTCGTTCGCGACGTCCGCGCTGGAGGTCACCTCGATGGCCAGGCCGAGATCGGCGAGCTTGATGCGATCGTCGGTTCGGGTAAGGCAGTTGTGCGGTTTGATGTCTCGATGCAGAATGCGCGCCCCGTGGAGCGCCTGCAGCCCCGACAGCAGCTGCACCGACATATCCGCCGCCCGCTGCGCCGCCATGCCGTGCAGATCGGCGCACGATCCGCCGTCCATGAACTCGCAGACGAGATAGATGTGGCGCTCGAGCACGCCCGCGTCGAACACGCGAAGCAGATTCGGATGATCGAGCCGCGCCATCAGCTGCGCTTCCTGCAGCAACAGCCCGGTGTTGCGTGCGCCGAGCGACGCCGGGTCGACCAGCTTCACGGCGACATCGATGCCGAGGAACCGGTGGCGGCCGTGGTAGACGGTCCCGAACGCGCCCGCGCCCAGCACGTCCCCCACGTCCACGCCGGGAATCGAAAATGGTGGTGTCATCTGCTGGTATGGGCCTTCTCGCCAAGCGGCGACAGATCGATCGGCGCGTCGACCGGCTCGAAGTCGTGCAGGCGCGTCAGATCGATCGCAACGCGATCCGCATCGGAGAGGTACATGTCGTGGAAGCGCGCGCCCCACACGATGTCGGTCCGGTCGTAGCTGGTTTTCGCATGCACCTTCTGCGCAAACGTCTCATCGTCCGCGCTGATGAGGCAGATGATTTCCGGTTCGCTGGCCGCCAATGACGCTTCAGCGAATCCTCGCAGCGGGCTGTCGGCGCCGATGGGATGCACGATGACCCAGTGCAGCGGCATGAAGCTGATGGCGTCGCGCTCGAGCGTGAGCTGGTCGAAGCGGCGGCGGCGCGCGCCCTTCGCGTCGACGACCCAGCGCGCGAACGAGACGACCGCGTGCACATCGGTGAGGTCGTTGTGTCGGAGGTTGACGAGGCGGAACATCAGGGCCCAGCCGTCGCGGTACGGCGCGATCAGGGCGTTGCGGCTGAAGCTGATTTTTGCCGTGGGACGGGTAAAGCGCGCGAACAGCAGGCCGCTGAGGATCGCGAAGCCGAGCAGGCCGACAAGCGCTTCGAGCGCGACCAGTACGTTCGCAGCGCGCGTGTGCGGCACGAGCGTGCCGTAGCCGATCGTCGCCAGCGTCTGCACGCTGAAGAAGACACAATCCTCGAACCGCGCCAGCGGCGTCTCCCCCGCGCCGGCGAGCGCGTCAGGTCCCGCCAGCCAGTACATCGATGCGAAGAACAGGTTCGCCGCGACATACCACGCAGCCATCAGCGCGAGCAGGCGCGGCACCGGCAGCGACAGGAGCGTGTGATAGGCGTTGTAGGGATGAAACGGGCTGAGATCGTTGCGCCGAACGTTGAAGCTGCCGTCGCGATTGACGAGGCGTGCGCGGCTGCGCTCGGAGAGCTTGCCGCCGAGTCCGAGATCCGCATGGAGCCGGTCGTGCTGCGATGGTTCGACCACGTTCGACGTGGCCGTATTCTACGGGATTGGCTCGCCCCTGATCGGCGCGTCCGGAGGGCGGTCACCTTCTGATGTCACTCCTCGCGGGTACCCTCGTCACCTCCGTGCGACAAGGCATCGCAGAACCTGAAAAAATTCATCGACCGTGCTGGTGCGAGATTTGAAAGCGCTCGACGCGCCAACCTCGCATCAAGCCAGCCGCCTGCCGGTAAGGCCGGAACATGGTTCCCAAAACCGCGTTCGCGTTCGTGGTGTCGATGGGGCTCGGCGCCAGCGCGTCAGCCTCCGACGCCGTCGATTTTGCCGCCAGTCTCATCGGACGTCCGTACGAATGGGGCGCTGAAGGGCCCAGGACCTTCGACTGTTCCGGCCTGACGCAGTACGTGTTCGAGCGCTTCGGAGTCGAACTTCCGCGCCGGGCGGTCAACCAGTCCGAAGCGGGCGAACCGGCGCGCCGTCTTCAGCGCGGGGACCTGGTCTTCTTTTCGTCGGACAGCCGGCAGTCACTGGTGACGCATGTCGGCATCTACGAAGGCGGTGGAACGATGATCGACGCGAGCAAGCGATACGGACGAGTTCGCCGCGACAACTTGAACGATCCGTATTGGGCTTCGACGTTCATGTTCGCGCGCCGGGTCAGCGGCGACATCGCGCGCCGCGGCGACCCGCCTCGGGAGCGCGAGCGTCCACCAGACGGACGCAGGGAGGCCGTGCGTGCCCTGGGCCGGCTCGCTGACGTGTTCCTGCAGCGAGCCGGACGCCGGTAAGACTGGAGGCGCGTCTACTGTGTAGCCAGACCTTCCCTCAGGAAAGCCAGCAGCGGCGGATACGTCTTGTCCGGCGCTTCCATGTGCGGCACGTGGCCCAGGCCTGGAATCAGGAGCAGCCGCCCCTTGCCACCGGGAATCGTGTCGGCGACGAACTTCATGCGGTCCTGGAAGTTCTTCGCGGTCCCCGCCAGGCTGTCCTCGGCGCCGCCGAACACGAGCGTGGGCGCCTTGATGTGCGCCCAGTCGTGGACGACCGGGTCGAGATACGTCACTTGTCCGATCAGCGCCTGCACCATCGCCAGGCGTGGCCATTCGGCGCCCAGCGTCCACGAGTATCGAATCTTCGCGTAGGTCTCGAACTGTGGCGTCCACGCGGCGGGGTTGTGCGAGACGTACCGCATCAGGGAGTTTCGAATCGACTGATACGTGGCGCCGAGCGTCCGTTTGTACCCTTCGTCCGTGCTGTCCCACGGCCGTTCGAATCGGCCGTCGCTCAAGCCGATCGGGTTGTAGATCACCAGGCGCTCGACCACGGCGGGGTATTGCGTCGCAAAACGCGCGGCCAGCATGCCGCCCATCGAATGGCCGACAACCATCACGCGCTCGATCTTCAACGCCTGCAGGATCGCCCGCGTGTTGCGCGCCATGTCGTGAAAGTTGTACGGAATGATCGGCTTCGACGATCGCCCGTACCCGATCTGATCGGGGACGACGACGCGGAATCCGGCGTTTCGCAGCACATCGATCGGCCCGCCGAAGTAGAATCCGGCGAAGTTGTTGCCGTGCAGGAGCACAACCGTATGGCCGTTTGGCGTGCCATTCGGTGGAACGTCCATGTACGCGATTCGCACGTCTTGCCCGTAGAGCGTGAGCGGCAGGTACGAGCTCGGGTATGGATACGGACATTCCTCGCAGGTGATGCTCCCCGGCTTGACGTCGGGCGGCGGGGCCGCCGGCGCCTGATTCTGAGCCGCTACGAAGTTGGGATTCGTAAGAAGTGCAGCAACGGACATCGCGCAAATGAATCTCGTCATGGTCTCTCCACGGCCTCGCCGGACAGCGCCGGCGTATGCACCGGCCGCCGGCGCGCTTTTGTCGCCTGCTCGAAGCTGTACCCGATCGACAACAGTTTCGCCTCGCTGAACGCGCGGCCCAGGAACGACACACCCACGGGCAGGCTGTCGCCGGTAAATCCGGCCGGCACGATCAGATCCGGAAATCCCGTCAGGTTCGCGATGTTCGACGCCGCCAGCCCCGACGCTGCCAGTGCCGAGCCGACCGACGTGCCGGTGCCGGCCGTCGCCGAGATCAGAGTCGGCCGGCGCGACGTCGTCGGATACGCGATCGCGTCCAGCTGATGCGCCTCCAGCAGGCCATCGACGACGGCGCGTATCATCGGCAGACCATGGTCGCGAACCGCCTTGTAGCGGTAATCGTCCATCGGATTCGACTCGAGCTCGCGCTTGAAGAGCGTCCAGCGGCTCGGATTCGGCCGCGCGCCGTCCGCGCGGGTGCCGGTGAACTGATTCGCCCGCTCGATCATTTCGGCGAGCGACTTCGGGTACTTGGGGCCGGTGCCCTTGAGGTACTCCGCAATCTGCACCACAAACTCCGGATACCGGATCGTCGAGTAGAATTCCTCTTTCGCGTCGAGCAGCCACTTCGGGTATTTGACGTCGACGAGCGTCGCGCCGGCGCTCTTCATTGCGGCAAAGGCCGCTTCCATCACCCAGTCCACGTCGGGATCGGCGCCCATGAAGTCCCGCGCGATCCCGATCCGCGCGCCCTTCAACGCGTCGTCGGTAAGGCTCCTGGTGTAGTCCGGCTGAAACTTGCCCTCGCTCTTGGCGGTTGCCGAGTCTGCCGCGTCGATGCCGGCCATGACGCCGAGCGCCGCGGCCACGTCGTACACGCTGCGCGCCATCGGGCCGCCGGTGTCGAAGCTGAGCGCCAGCGGAATGATGCCGGAGCGGCTGAGCAGCCCGTGTGTCGGCTTCAGCGCCGCGATCCCGTTCGTCGCCGCCGGCCCGCGAATGGATCCGCCCGTATCGGTCCCCAGCCCGATCGGCGCGTACGCGGCGGCGACCGCGACGCCGGTGCCGCCCGACGATCCCGACGGACCTCGCAGGAGATCGTGGGGATTCAGTGTCTGCCCGCCGAGCGAGCTGTAGGTGCCGCCTGACGCGAACTCCGACATGTTCACTTTCGCGAGGATGATGGCGCCGGCATCCCGCAGTTTCTTGACGACGAACGCATCCTTCGAGGGAATCGATCCTTCGAGCAGGATCGATCCGCCGGTGGTCGGCATGTCGAACGTGTCGTAGTTGTCCTTGAGGACGACGGGGATGCCGTGCAGGGGAGACCGGCGCCCCTTTGCCTTTCGCTCGGCGTCGAGCGCACGCGCCTGCTCGATCGCTTTGGGATTGAGCGCGATCACGGCGTGCAGCGACGGGCCTTTGCGGTCGAAGGCCTCGATGCGCGCGAGGCACATCCGGGTCAGCGACTCCGAGGTCAGCGTGCCGGCATCGAACGCGGCGTTGATGTCGGCGATGGTCGCCGCATCGAACTCGACCGTGCGAGCGCGGGCCGAACCGAGGGTGACGAGAATCGCGACCGCGATCGCGACACAGCCGCGACGAATCCGTGCCATAGGCCCTCCAGAAGCGACGCTACTTTATCGCAGAGGCCGTGAAATCGGGTGGCTGCCGCCCACCCTCCGACGTTGGCCGTTGCGCTACAATTACAAGCGCTTTCTGAGAATTCTTCGCAACACGATTGTCAAGTGCCATTCAAGGACTACCGATGAATGGCCAGGGTCCGGCGCTCCCGGACTTGTTCATGATGAAGAGATCTGTTTCGGGAACGGTGTGCATGTTGCTGGCAGCGCTTCTGTGTCACGCGTGTGCGAACGCGAAGAGACGTGCTGCATTGGATGCGGCCGCGGCCGCCGGAGCCCCGTACGCGGTCGGTGAACCTTCGGATGTGGTGCCCGCCGACTATGTCATCGGCCCCGAGGACCTGCTGAGTATCGTCTTCTGGCGCGACAAGGAACTCTCGGGCGACGTGATGGTCAGGCCAGACGGACGGATCTCGCTGCCGCTGATGAACGAGTTCGAGGCAGCCGGGCTGACCACTGAACAGCTCAGGGAAAAGCTGATGGCTGCGGCGGACAAGCTCCTACAGGATCCCAACGTCACAGTCATCGTGAAACAGATCAACAGCCGCCGCGCGTTCATCACCGGTATGGTCAACAAGCCCGGCCCGTATTCGCTCATGTCGGCGACAACCGTTGTTCAGTTGATCGCGATGGCCGGCGGACTCCAGGACTACGCCGACGCGCAAAAGATCCTCGTGATGCGGAACGAGAACGGGCGATCGGTCCGTTACCGTTTCAACTTCAAACAGGTCATCGCGGGCATGAATCTCAAGCAGAACATCGAGCTGAAGCCGGGCGATACGGTGCTCGTGCCGTAGCTGCGTACCTTACCGGGCGGGAAAATCCGGTTTCGTGTCGTGCAGAATCTCGAGGACGGCGCGCCGATCGTCGGGGGAGAGGCGCGTGTACTTCGCTTGACCGTCGGTGCCCGACAGAATCTCGAACATGCGCCGGTACACGGCGCTCTTCACCGCAGGCGCCAAACCGTCGAACGCCTCGGAATACACCATGTAGCTGCACGGATAGCGCATCAACCGCCGGTCCACATCGAGCTGACCGAGGGATCGCCCCTTCCGGTCCTTGGGCGCTTTCGATTCGAGGTGCGTCGCAAAACCTGGCAGGGGAACGAGCGGCACCAGCGGCGGCGCTTCGTCGACGAACAGGAGATAGTCGGCCAGCTCGTTCACCAATCTCGTCGTGCTCGTGGCCCCGATCCGCGACTCCCAGTTGAGCCTCGTCAGCAGATTGATCGCATGCATCTGATGGTCGAAGACGAGGAGCGTGACGATGTCGGAGGACCCTGACACGTAGCCGCGGGTTTCCGGTGCGCTGTCGAGCCAGTCCACGAAGATCTGATTCGACGTGTTGCCGCGGGCCGTGAACGTGATGTTGCCCTCGTGCGCGCGCTGCGAGTAGGGAATGGAGGCTTTTTCGGTCGTGACGAACCACCCGCCCCAGCGATCGGGGTGCGGCGTGTGATGCGTGACGCTGTTGCCGCCGAGCTGCGGCATCGTGTTGCCGTCGTTGTCGACGACGTTGCTGCGCGCGATGATGCCGGGCACGTCGAGCGTGCTCGCGGAGACGTGACAGGTGAGACAACTGGTTCGCCGAACCGGAACCGCCGCGTCCACGGTCTGGTCGAGCGTATAGAACACGACGCCGTGCTGCGGATCGTGCGCGGCGAGCTCGATGACGGGCGCTCCGGGCACATAGCCGATGGCGACCGATTCATCAAAGAAGAGCGCGCGCGGGTTTCGCGGGCGCGTGTAGGCTCGCTGAACGCTGGTCTTCGAGAACACGAGCAGCTGCGATTCCTCGGAGATGCCGAGAGCCTGGAGCAGCGGACGCAGGTAGCCGGTTCGAGCGTCGCGTTGGAACGATCGCGTGCGCGCACCGAGTGCCTGACCCAGCTTCGCCACGCGATCCGTGGTCGCCCGCGTCGAGTACTGGATGGCCGGATGTTCGTCCAGGACACCGGCCCATTTGTCGGGTGCCTGTCCGGCGATCAGCGCGCCGGTGCATGTGGCGGCCAGCACCACCGCGCCCGCGATCGAACGCCGGCCTGCCCTGAGCGAGCGCAGACGCAGGCGAGTCGAAGGGCCTCCGGTTCGGCGCATCGATTCATCTTACACAGGGCCGGTGATACTGTCATAGCCCACACATTTCTTATGGCCACAGTCGGACACGTCGCGGTTGGCCTGGCCGCGGGCCGCGCGTATCAACACGGACGCCCTCCCAGTTGGACTGCCGCGGCGCTCTGGTCAGGCCTGGCCCTGCTGCCTGACGCCGACGTCATCGGGTTCGCACTCGGCGTCCGGTACGAGGATCCGTGGGGGCACCGCGGCGCGAGCCACTCTCTGGCCTTCGCGATTGCGCTTGGCCTGCTGATTGGGCTCGCTGCCGGACGGTTCAAAGGACCGGCGGCGCGAACAGCGTTCTTTGCCGGCATCGCTCTGGGGAGTCACGGATTCCTCGACACGCTCACTGATGGCGGCCTGGGCTGCGCGCTGCTGTGGCCATTCGATCTCACTCGATACTTCGCGCCATGGCGGCCCATTCCCGTCGCGCCAATCGGTCTCGGCATGCTGTCACCCTATGGTGCGATCGTGGTGCTGGTGGAGCTGGCCGTCTTCAGCCCCCTTTTGCTCTTTGCCCTGCGCCGGCCCGGCAGCCGGCTGAAGCCCGTCGCCATTGGCGCGCTCACCGGGCTGTGGGTTCTGTCGGTGTGGCTGATGTCCTCGACGGATCCGGTTCGCGAAACCATTGTCGGATTCGTGATTCGAGATCGCACGCTCTTCGCGGCGGGATTTTCTGAGCAGGCTTTTCGAACCATTGAGCGAGGCATGTCGGAGCAGGACGTTCGTCGGATCCTGGGGGCACCGCACGGTGAAGGGTCGTTCTATCGGCCGAAGGATCAACCCTCCCCGCCGGCCGCTGAAACCTCGGCCGCGTCGCTGAGCGAGTGCCGGTCGATCCTTTCCGAGAACGGCGTGGTCGTGAGGGCGTACAACCCCGACGCATGCCGTGCGCTCGGCATCCAACCCGGGACATCCCTCGACACCGTGCATCGACAGTTCGGCTCGCCCAACGAAGCGTGCTGGGAATACAGCTGGAGTCCGGGATTCGCGGTCCGGCTTCGGATGGTTTGCTTCAATGAGGGCGTCGTCGACGCCGTCATCAAAGGGTGGGCGCTGTCGGAGTAACGCCGCGCGCGGATTAGATTAGAGAATCTTTTTTAGCCACGTCAGGAGCGCCTGCGTGACTGCAGGGCTGACGTGGCGATCGGTCAGGCGGCCGTACTCCTCGACCTCGCCGGTGCTCGCCGGCACGAGCAGGTGGTTCACGCCTGGCACTTTCACCGTCTCGACCGGCGGCGCATTCTTGCGCTGGCGCGCGAGGGCCTCCAGCTTGTCCGCGTTCACCGGCTCGACCTGCGTATCCAGTTCACCCTGCACGATGAGCACCGGCTTCTTGACGTTCGCCATCAGCTTGGCAGGATCGGCGACGAGCAGGCTGCGATATTCGGCGTTGTCGACCGCGCGCCGAACGTCCGGCGGAAACTGCTCGAGTCCTTTTCCGCTGATGACGGCTTCGTGGATGCGCTTCTGCTGATCGATCTTCGACTGCTTTTCATCCGCGGACATGGTCGAGCGATCGAGCAGGCGTTTCTGCTGCGCCAGCACGATCTCCGCGCCGGTCACGCCGGGTGTGGCGACAAGCCCCACGGCGGCAATCCGCTTGTCCTTCGCAGCGGCGATCAGCGCGACCGATCCGCCTTCGCTGTGTCCGATGACGGCGATCCGTTTCGGATCGACGTCCTTGCGCTCGGCGATCGCCTTCACCGCTGCGCTGACGTCCTCAGCATAATCGATGAGCGTGGCGGACTCTGGTCGCCCCCCGCTTTGGCCGATGCCGCGTTTGTCGTAGCGGACGACGAGGTAGCCCGCGTCGGCGAGCGCGCCGGCGACCTCGCCGAGTATCGGGATGCCGTACGCCAGGCCGTCGCGATCGGTCGCACCGCTGCCACCTACCAGCACGACGGCGGGCATCTTGCCGGCCGGTGGCTGCGCCGGCTGCGAAATGGTGCCGGCGAGCGAAAAGCCGTTGCCCGGAATCTGCGTCGGCAGATCGTTCGGACGCGAGATGGGCACGCTGCGCGACGACACGGCCGCAACATCGTCGCGAACGACTTCGAGCGATTGCGCCGGTACGCTGAAGCGAATCATCCGGCCGGTCTCGTCCGTCCAGATGTCGGCGTCGAGCGGCGCGCCTGGCGTCATCAGCGTCACGCGGGTACGTTTGGCCGCGATCATGCGGCCCGTGGTTTGAATCTGCTGCGACGACGTGTCGCCGACGCGCACGCTGAACGACATGATCGGCGCGGTGTAGACCGGAATGTCGCTCCCGGCGCTCGTCGTTTTCAACCGCTGGGCCAGTGCTTCGTAAGGCGCGAAGAAGGCGCTGGGAACGAGGAGGACGGCGCCGGGATCGATCGCGTCCGTCTTCTGCGTCGGCTGACCGTTGGTCGTGAAATCCGTTTTCGCGTTCGTCCCATCGATAACCGTGTGGAGCAACTGGGCCTGACCGCGAACCGTGGCGTCGATGGTCATGTCGCGCGGCCGCCAGTCCGGCGTGTAGCGGACCTCCACGCGGCGCGCGATCGTGTCGAGCGGCGCGCCGATGCGTCCCGAGCTGACAATTGACCAGCCGTCCGCGCTCCGCGTGAGCGCGATGTGTTCGTTGCCGATCGGCAGCGAACGCACGAAGATGGTGAAGGCCGCGGCGCCGTCAGGCGCGGCTGGCAGCGGCGGCTGGGCGGACGCCACCACGGGCGCGGCAAGCATCAGCGCCGCGAGCGCCGCGTGGATAGAATGAGGCGAGCCCATGCCCCAGCATAGCACCGTGGTTCCCGCGGGTTTCGCCGGGTACGACTCCGCGCGCCGTCACGCGGCACTGATCGATCGCGCCGATCGTGGCCGCATCGTCGTCTCGGGCGTCGACCGCGCCACGTACCTCCAGGGCCTGCTGACCAACGATATTGCCGCGCTGCGAGCGGGGCAGGGCTGCTATTCCGCGTATCTCACCCCGCAGGGCCGGATGATTGCGGACATGCACGTGTACGAGCTCGGCGACGTCATTCTCCTCACGACGACGGGTGACGTGAAAGACACCGTGCTGTCGAAGCTCGATCAGTTCGTGTTCGCGGAAGATGTTCAGCTCGGCGACGTCACGGCCACGTTCGCGCAGTGGGCCGTCGTCGGTCCGCGGGCGGGGGTGGTTCTCGCGTCGTTGCTTGGCATCAGCGAGACCGCGTTGAGCGCGATGGCCGAGCATGGCAACACACGCACCGATTGGCGCGCCACGCCGGCGATTGTCACGCGCACGAGCGATGCGGGCGAATCCGGTTTCGACATCTACGTCGAGGCCGCTCAGTCCGAGGCGCTCAGAAGTGCGCTGGCCGACGCTGGCGTGCCTCTCGTCGACGACATCGTCGCCGAGGCGATTCGGATCGAATCCGGCGTGCCTGCATTTGGCCGCGACATGGACGCTGAGACGATCCCGCTCGAAGCCGGCATCGAACACCGCGCTATCAGCTTCACGAAAGGCTGCTACGTCGGCCAGGAAGTGATCGTGCGCGTGCTGCATCGCGGGCACGGGCGCGTGGCACGGAAGCTGGTTGGTCTGCGGTTGGATGGCGATCGCGTGCCGGCCGCCGACACGGCAATCCAGTCAGGCGACAAGCAAGTCGGGGAGATCACGAGCAGCACCTGGTCGCCGGCGCTGAAGGCGTCGATCGCTCTTGGATACGTCCAGCGCGATTTCATCGCACCGGGGACGGAGATCACAGTTGACGGCCTCGCTGCGAAGGTCGTCGAGTTGCCTTTTGTCCGATCGTCGTAGGGGCCGATCACGTGCCTGCCCTGAGCTCGTCCTTCGACAAGCTCAGGACGAGCGTCGAAGGGTCGGCCCCGGGGCGGACACGCGGGTCCGCCCCTACGTCGTGTTTGCGAGCTTCCGAATCAACTCTGCATCGGCGGGCGGAAACTCCAGCGCCGCCAATTCATTGCGCCCGACCCAGCGCAGGTCCTGACCCAGCTGTGGCGTCGGGGTGCCGCGCAGCTCGCATCTCAGGAAGTGCAGCTCCACCGATCGGTCCGGGTAGTCGTGTGTCGTCGTGAAGATTTCATCGCCCGGATGCGCATCGACGTCGAGCTCTTCGCGCAGCTCACGGATCATGCAGTCCGCCAGCGACTCACCGGCAGCACACTTGCCGCCCGGAAATTCCCAAAAGCCTTCAAGGTGGACGCCTTTTTGACGGCGGGCGACGAGAAACGTACCCTCTCGTTCGATCACCGCCGCCGTGACCACGATGCGCGGCGTCACGCCTTCTCTCGCCTGAGCCACTCGCAATCCTTCGCCATCGGGCACACCAGACAGCGCGGATTGCGGGCGACGCACACCATCGCGCCGAGGTCCATGAGCGCCTGGTTGAAGTCGAACACATGCCGTGACGGGACGAGCGTTTCCGACACCGCCCACAGATGCCGCTTCATCGCGTGGCTCTTCGGATCGCCCTTCCCGACGAAGGTGCGGAACAACACGCGGGCGACGTTGGTGTCGAGGATCGCGGCGCGCTCTCCGAACGCGAAGCTCCGGATGGCGCCGGCCGTGTACGCGCCGATGCCTTTGAACGACAGCAGCGTCTCTTCGTCTGACGGCAGCTCGCCGCCGTAGTTCGCCACGGCCTCGCGCGCGATCGACTGGAGCCGGCGCGGCCGAATGTTGTAGCCGAGCGGCCGCCACGTGTCGTTGACGTCCTGCTCCGGCGCTGCCGCGAGCGCGTGGAGCGACGGATATTTCGCCAGCCACTCCGCGTACTTGGGCAGCACGCGATCCACTTGCGTCTGCTGCAGCATGATCTCGGACACGAGGATGTGATACGGATCGTCGGTCTTGCGCCACGGCAGATCGCGTCCGTGGCGGCGGTACCACGTCAGCAACCGCTGCCGGAAGCGGCGGCGATCGGGTGGGGGAGGCATCGGCAGCTGGCGCGGCTTGGGCATATACTCGGGACGGTCGCGTCCACTCACCGTGAAAATCTACACGCGAACCGGCGATTCCGGCGAGACCTCACTCTTCGGCGGCACTCGCGTCCGCAAGGACGATGGCCGGGTCGAAGCGTACGGCGAGGTGGATGAAGTGAACGCGTGGCTCGGCTTGGTACGCGCCAACGGGCTCGACGCCGATCTCGACGCCGAAGTCGTGCACATCCAGCGTGACCTGTTCGCGCTCGGCGCCCAACTCGCGGATCCCTCGGACAAGCTCGCGCCCGCGATGGCAAAGGCAATCGTCGGCGAGGGAGACGTGGCGAGGCTCGAGGCGGCGATCGACCGCTTCGAGGAGTCGCTGCCATTGCTGCGCAAGTTCATTCTGGCCGGCGGTTCGAAGACCGGCGCCGCGCTCCACGTGGCGCGCACCGTCTGCCGCCGCGCCGAGCGCCGCATCGTCGCCCTCGATCCCCCGGTCGATCCCGTTCTGCTGCGATACGTCAATCGTCTGTCCGATCTGCTGTTCGTCCTCGCGCGAGTCGTGAATCAGCGCGCGGGAGTGGCCGAAACCGAGTGGTGACACGGTCCTTGGTTCTTGTCCTTCGTTCTTGGTCCGTCCATTGTCCCTTGTCCTTGGTGCGGACCGAGGACTAGGGACCAAGGACGGACCAAGGACTTAGGACGGACCAAGAACCAAGCACCAAGAACTAAGGACCAGCGTCGCGCCGCTCTAGTTCACGCTTGATTGCATCGAACACCGATCGCGCCAGCTCCTGCGAGACGCGCTCCCGGATCGCTCCGCACTCGACGAGCGTCGTGCCGGTCAGTGCCTCGATCGCAACGTCCCACCGATCGCGCGCGATGCCTTCCGGGCGATCGTCGAAGCTGGTTGGCTGTCGCGCCGCGGCCCGGCCGTGACGCGTCGATTCGTACGCGGCGATCGGCGCGCCGTTGATCAGCACGCGCACCGCGGTGATCAGATCCTTGTCGATGGACTGATCGCCGTAGTGAAACCGCACGTCGTCTTCGCTGAAGAGCCACAGATCCGCGTCGCCGGGAATTTCCGCGATGATCGTCCGCCCGAGCGCGGCCTCGGTGTCGCGCGATCGCTGGCGCCGGCGACGGTAGGTCTTCAACGCGGTCGCGAGGCTCAGCGCGACGAGCACGAGCAGGATCGCGACGATGGCGGCGGCGAGGTCACGCATCAAAGAAGGCGCTGAGACTACAATGCCACGGTGCCGCTCGGGAATCTTTGGCCGGAGCCGCTCCCGCGCGCCTATGCGGCCTGCGAGGCACTCGCCCGATCGCACTACGAGAATTTTCCCGTGGCGTCGCGCCTGCTGCCGGGTCGCATGCGGCCGCACGTGGCCGCCATCTACGCGTTTGCGCGCGTCGCCGACGACATCGCCGACGAAGGGACGCTGCCAGCCGGCGAGCGGCGGGTCCGGCTCGACGCCTGGCGCGGCCGGCTGCACGGCGCCCTCGCCGTCGAACAATCGCCGGACGCGCCGGCGGATCACGAGGATCTGATCCTCGTCGCTCTCGCACACTCGATTCGAGCGTGCGATCTCCCGATCGAGTTGTTCGATGATCTGCTGAGCGCGTTCGAGCAGGATACCATGACGACCCGGTACGCCTCGTGGGCCGACGTGTTCGACTACTGCCGGCGATCCGCCAACCCGATCGGACGCCTCGTGCTGCGCGTGGCCGGCCATCGCGGGACGAAACGGACGAGGCGATCGCGCGGTCGTCCGATGCATTGTGCACCGCGCTCCAGTTGACGAACTTCTGGCAGGACTTCGGCCGCGATTGGCGTGCCGGGCGGCTGTACGTGCCGCTCGACGTGCTGGCCACGTGCGGCGCAAGCGAGAGCGAGCTCGAGACGGTCCGCCTGAAGGCGGACACTCGTACGCACGGGATTTGAGTGCCGCTGGATTGCCGCGCTCGGCGAGTGTGTGCGCATGACCCGCGCAGCGCGTTCGAGGCCGGGCGCGCCGTGTGCGACCGCGTGCGCGGGCGGCTCCGCTACGAGCTGCGGTGCACCTGGCTCGGCGGCCGCCGCATCCTCGACCGCACCGACCGCGCACGGCGAAATCTTCTGTCGTATCGGCCCACGCTTGGTCTGGCCGATGTGCCCGCCGTCTTGTGGGGCGCCGCCATCTGGCCACACGCGTGATGGCCCGCAATACCAGCTTCTACTATTCGTTCCTCGTGCTCCCCGCCGATCAGCGTCGGGCCATCGTCGCGGTGTGGGATTTCTGCCGCGCCGTCGACGATGCGGTGGACGAAGCCGCGACGGCGGCGCGGATGGCGCGGTGACGGGCCGTGACGGCCGTGACGTTCTGGCGCGCCGAGCTCGCGCGCTGCTTCGACGGCGGCGCACCGCAGACGCCGCAGGGCCGGCAGCTGCAGCCGTTCATCCGGCCAGTTCGATCTGCCGCGCCAGGCGTTCGACGACGTGATCGACGGCGTGGCGATGGACCTCGACACGACGCGCTATGCGACCTTCGATCGATCTGTTCGAGTACTGCCGCCGCGTGGCGTCGGCCGTCGGGCTGATCTGCATCCGCATCTTCGGCTGCCGCGACCCGCGCGCCACGCGAGTACGCCTTGAACCTCGGCGTCGCGCTGCAGTTGACCAACATCCTGCGGGACGTAAAGGACGATCTCGACGCGCGGGCGCGTCTATCTGCCGCTCGAGGATCTGGCCGCTTGCGGCTGCACCGTCGCCGATCTGGCAGCTCGGCGTCGTGACCGATGCCGTGCGCCGCGTCGATCGAGTTCGAGTGCCGCCGGGCCCGCGAGTTCTACGAGCGCGCGCGAAGCGCGCTCCCGCCGAGCGATCGCCGCGCCTCGTGGCGGCCGAAATCATGCGCGCCGTCTATTTCGAGACGCTTCGCCGGATCGAGCGCAGCGGTTACGATGTCTTCAACGCGCGGCTGCGCGTGCCTCGCCCGTGGCAGGCCGTCATTGCGCTCGCGCCAATGGCTATGGCCGGCTATGAATCGATTCGATGTCGATCGTGTCGGCGCCGGATTCGCCGGATTGAGCGCCGCCGTGCGGCTTGCGCGCCGCGGGGCGCGCGCGTGCTCGTGCTCGAGGCCAAGGCGCGGCTCGGTGGTCGCGCCACGGCGTTCGCCGATCGCGACACCGGCGAGGTGGTCGACAACGGCCAGCACGTCCTGCTCGGGTGCTAACGGAGCACGTTCGAGTTCCTGCGGCGAGATCGGCGCTGCCGGCAACGTGCGCCAGCAGCCGCAGCTGGCGGTGACGATGATCGACGACCGCGGCCGGCAGTCGCGGCTCGCCTGTCCCGCGCTGCCGCCGCCGCTGCATCTGGTCGCCGGCGTGCTCGACTGGGACGCGCTCTCCTGGCGCGATCGGCTGTCGGTCGTTCGCGGATGGCCGACGCCGCTGAAGCTCGCGCGCCGCGCGCTGGCGCCGGGCGTCGACGCTGCAGGCGGCGTCGCCGGGCGAGACGGTCGAGAACTGTCTGTCCGCACACGGCCAGACGGCGCGGATGCGCGAGATGCTGTGGAATCCGCTGGCGCTCGCGGCGCTCAATCAGCCGCCGGAGCAGGCGGCGGCGCCGCACGTTCGCCCGCGTGCTCGGCGGAGATGTTCGGCGAGCGATCCGCGAAGGCGGCGGCGATCGCGCTGCCGACGCAGGCCGCTGCATCTGATGTACGCCGAACCCGCGCGCGACTACATCGACGCGCGCGGCGGCGAGGTGCGCACCGGCGCGACGGCCACAGTGCACGTCGGACGGCGATCGCGTCGATCGGCGTCGAGGCCGGCGGCGAGCGCTGGGTCGTCGATGCGCGTGATTTCCGCGGTGCCGTGGTTTGCGCTCGCCGGATCTGTTCGACGCCGTCCCGCCGCCGCTTGCGGACATCGTCGATCGGGCCGGCCGCATGGCGTCGTCGCCGATCGTGACGGTGAACCTGTGGTTCGATCGGCCGCGTCATCGACGAGCCGTTCGTCGGGCTGCCCGGCCGCGCGATGCAGTGGGTGTTCGACAAGCGGCGCGGTGTTCGGCGACGGCGCCTCCCATCTGTCGCTCGTGTCGAGCGGCGCGTCGTCAGCTCGTCGGTCAGACCAACGACGAGCTCATCGCGCTGGCGCAGTCGGAGCTGCTCGAGGCGCTGCCGGCGATGCGATCGGCGCGCCTCCTCCGCGCGACGCGTCGTCCGCGAGCCGCACGCGACGTTTTCGCTCGCACCCGGACAGCCCGCGCGGCCCGGCGACGGAGACGCCGGTGCGCGGGCTTCCTTCTCGCCGGCGACTGGATCGAGACCGGAGCTGCCCGCGACGATCGAGTCGGCCGTCCGCGCAGGACATCGGGCGGCCGACATGTGCATCGGGTAATTGGGTAATCTGGTAATCGGGTAATTTATTGGTGGATTGAGAGCCAATCCCACAATTCAATTACCCGATTACCCGATTACCCGATTCATGACCTCGATCGTCGTCCACTACAAGGAGCTGGCGCTCAAGGGGCGGAACCGCCCGTGGTTCATCCAGATCCTCGTGCGCAACCTCAAGACCGCGCTCGCCGGCCTGCACGTCCGCGTCGGTTCGATCGATCATGGGCCGCATCGAGATCGAGCTGGCGGCCGACCCGAATCCCAGCCGATCCGTGTGGAACGAAGTGCGCGATCGCGTGCGCCGCGTGTTCGGCATCGCGAACTTTTCGTTCGCCGACCGCGGGCCGCACGACTTCGACGCGCTCGCGTCGGCGATCCTCGCCGATCTCGGCGATCGTCAGGCGGACTCGTTCCGCGTCGTCGGCGACGCGCGCCGACAAGCGGCTGCCGTTCACGTCGCCGCGAGGTCGAGCGCGAGGTCGGCGGCCGGATCAAGGAGGCGAAGGGCTGGCGCGTCGACCTCGACCATCCGGCGCTGACGATCCACCTCGAGATGCTGCCGGACGGACGCGTTCTACTTTTTCGGCAAGGAGCCTGGCGCCGGCGGACTGCCGACCGGAACCGGCGGGCGCGTCGCGTGTCTGCTGTCGGGCGGCATCGATTCGCCGGTCGCGGCGTATCGCATGATGCGGCGCGGCTGCTCGGTGCTGTTCGATTCACTTTCACAGCTATCCGATCCTGTCGCGCGCGTCGCAGGAGAAGGTGCGCGAGATCGCGGCGCTGCTGACCGGCTATCAGCTGCGATCGCGGCTGGTGCTGGTGCCGTTCGGCGAGCTGCAGCAGCAGGTCGTGCTCGCCGTTCCGCCCGAGCTGCGCGTGGTCGTCTACCGCCGGCTGATGCTGCGGATCGCCGAGCGGCTCGCGCGCAGATGGCACGCGCGCGCGCTGGTGACCGGCGAGGTCATCGGCCAGGTGGCGTCGCAGACGCTCGAGAACATGACGACGATTGCCGAGCGCGACGGACATGGAGATGCTGCGGCCGCTCGTCGGGATGGACAAGGACGAGATTTCGCGCCGAAGCCGAGCGCCTCGGCACGTTCCCCATTTCGATCATCCCGGATCAGGACTGCTGCACGCTGTTCACGCCGCGGCATCCGGCCACGCGCGCGCGGCTCGCCGATGTGGTCGCCGCCGAGCAGGCCCTGCCGATGGACGACATGGTCCAGACGGCCGTGGCCACGGCCGCAGTCGAGGACTTCGTTTCTCCGGCGCCGAAACTGCTATCAGGCTGATAAAATACAGGGTTCAAGCTCGACCTGGACTCCGCACCGTGCTTCGCCGATGACGATGCAACGAGTGCTGACGAGGAGCGCATGCTGGCACAACTTCACAGCTGTCTGAAATCGAAGCGATTCTCGGAGACGACGCGTCCGCGCTGCTGCAGCATCGAGTGCAAGACGATTCCGAAGGAGACGCTGCACCTGCCGGGGCCGGACTTCGTCGATCGTTCGCTCGCCGGATCCGATCGACCAACCCGCGTGCTGACCAGTCTGCAGGCGCTCCTCAACCACGGGCGGCTGGCGCGGGACCGGCTACGTCTCGATCCTGCCGGTCGATCAGGGCATCGAGCATTCGGCCGGCGCGTCGTTCGCGCCGAACCCGGCGTACTTCGATCCCGAGAACATCGTGAAGCTCGCGATCGACGGCGGCTGCAACGCCGTCGCGTCCACGCTCGGCGTGCTCGGCGCCGTCGCGCGCAAGTACGCGCACAGGATTCCGTTCCTGCTCAAGTTCAACCACAACGAGTTCCTCTCCTATCCGAACAGCTTCGATCAGATCCGCTTCGCCAGCGTCAAGCAGGCGTTCGACATGGGTGCGGTGGGCGTCGGCGCGACGATCTACTTCGGGTCCGAGGAATCGAAGCGCCAGCTGCAGGAAGTGACCGAGATGTTCCAGCAGGCGCACGAGCGTCGGGATGTTCACCGTCCTCTGGTGCTACCTGCGGAATTCGGCGTTCAAGACGAAGGAGACCGACTATCACCTGGCCGCCGATCTCACGGGCCAGGCGAATCATCTCGGCGTGACGATCGAAGCGGACATCATCAAGCAGAAGCTGCCCGGAGAACAACGGCGGCTTCATCGCGCTGAACTTCGGGAAGACGCACAAGAAGGTCTACTCGGATCTCACCAGCGACGCATCCGATCGACCTGACGCGCTACCAGGTCGCGAACTGCTACATGGGTCGCGCGGGCCTGATCAACTCGGGCGGCGCGTCGTGCAGGCGAGAGCGATCTGAAGGAAGCGGTGAAGACCGCCGTGATCAACAAGCGCGCCGGCGGCATGGGCCTCATCTCGGGCCGCAAGGCGTTCCAGCGTCCGATGACCGAGGGCGTGCGGCTGCTGAACGCGATCCAGGACGTCTACCTGAGCAAGGACATCACGATCGCGTGACCTCGTCGAATTCGGCGGACATGATTGGCCACGAAACCACGAAAACACGAAAAAGACCACTCGAGGTTTCGTGCTTTCGTGTTTTCGTGGCTGTTCTAGCGAGCATCTCGTCGGGTTGTGCCGCGCACCACACCACCACCGGTCTCGTCCTCAAGGTTGACCGTCCGGGCGCGACGGTCACGATTTCCCACGACGCTTTTCCCGGCTTCATGGACGCGATGGCGATGCCGTTCGATCTGCAGGGCGGCGCGCGCAATGTGAAGGTCACGGCGGGCGATCGCGTGCGGCTGCGCCTGTCGGTCAAGAGCAGTCGCTCGTGGGTCGACCGGTTGGAAGTGTTGTCGGCCACCCCCGTCGATGCCGGTCTGCAGCAGTCACCAGCCGTGCCGCAGTTGGTGCCCGTCGGCGCCCAGATTCCCGACTTCGATCTCGTCGATCAGCACGGCGGCGCGCTCAGCCTGGCGTCGCTCAAGGGCAAGGTGGTGGCGGTCACCTTCATCTACACGCGGTGTCCGCTGCCCGATTACTGTCCCCGGATGGTCGAAAACTTTCGCGCGATTCGCAGCCGTTTCGCGGCGCGCATGGATCGCGATCTCGTGTTCCTGACGATCAGCTTCGACCCGAAGTACGACACGCCGCAGATGATGGCCTCGTACGCCGCGGCGAATCGCGCCGGTGGCCCGGGCTGGTTCTTCCTGACCGGCGACTCCGCGATGATCGAGCGCGTGTGCAACGCGTTCGGGATTCAGTACTGGGCGGAAGAGGGATTGATCACGCACTCGCTGCAGACGGCCGTCATCGACCGCGACGGCCGTCTCGCGGCGACGGTCGAGGGGAAGGACTTTACCCCGCAGCAGCTCGGGGACCTGGTTGGAGCGGTGCTGGACCAATAGGACGTATTACGCAGAAACCGCGGAACACGCAGAGCATTGTTTCTCTGCGAATTCTGCGAGTTCTGCGTGAGTATCGGGCTCTACTGTCCGGCCGCTGCTGTGGTCGCCTTCAGCGCCTTCATCTGTGGCAGATCAGCGTCGGCGGCCACCCAGGCCTTGGCGGCGCGCTGACGCGCGGAGCTCGCGTCCGACGTGTTGCCGAGACCTTCGAGCGCCGCAGCCAGACCGAAGTACGCTCGACCGCTGCCCGGCTCGCGCTCCAGCGCTTCGCGGTAGGCCTTCTCCGCGGTCGCGTGGTCGCCGAGTGCCATGGCGACGTTCGCGAAGCCCTCGACGACCGGACGCGGATAGGACGGCGGCTCGGTGTAGATCAGCGCTGCTTCGCGATCCGCGGCCTTGCGGAACAATTCGTAGCCTTTCTTGCGATCGCCGCCGCGCGCCGCGATCGTGGCTTCGAGCTCCTGCACGCCGATGCCGATCGGTTCCTTAGAAGACGTCGCCGCTTCGAGATCCTTGCGCATGTCGGCGAGCGTCGCCTTCGCCTGCTCCATCTGTCCCGTCGCCGCGTAGGCGAGCCCCATCGCCCAATGCCGCCACGCGTTCTGCTCCGGCTTGTCGTATACCGGGATGGTCTTGCCGTCGAGGATCTCGTTCCACTTCTCGAACCGCACGACGGACTTGATCAACCCGAAGTAGCCCTGACGCCACGGACCGGTCTGCTGGTTGCCGCCGCGCTCGCGCGGGTTTTCCTTGAACGTCAGCAGATGATGCACTTTCTCCATCGATTGCTGATAGCGGCCGCCGAGATTCAGCGCGTGAATCAGGAAGTGCACGTTGTGCGCGTGGTGCCCGGTGGGATAGAGCGAATCCGATTCAATCCATTTCAGCTCGATCGCGGCCGCTGCAGAGAACGCCGAGATCGCTTCTGTGATCTTGTCGCTCTGGGCGTAGATGTGACCCGGCATGTGCGCGGCGTGCGGAATGTCCATGCACCGACCCGCCGTAGCGCGCGTTCGAGTGCCACGCCTTCTCGGGCGTCTTGCTGCCTTCCCATGCGTGAATCAGATAGTGATGCGCGCCGAACCGCGAATCGTCCTTCTTCACCACTTCTTGGAGCAGCCCGATCGCTTCCATGGTGTGCGCGCGCGGTTCCTTGGTGACTGAGTCAAAGCCGTCGTCGAGCGCGAGACCGAGCATCGACTTGGCTTCGAGATCGTCCGGATACGCGGCGACCAGCTTGCGAAGGCCGGCAATGTAGGCGGCGTCACCCGCATCTCGGTTCGCTGCAGTGCGGCGTGCCGCCTGCGCTTCGATATAGAGCCGCTCCCGCTCGGTGACTTTGTCGCGCAGCGCCATCGCCTTGGCAATCGCTTCGCGCGCGCGAATCTGCGGGTTGACCGCGGCGCCGTTGTTCGTTCGCACGACCGTGTCGCCCGAAGCGTCGGCTGCGGCCGCGCCCGCTCCGCGTCCAGCGCCGGCGTTGCCCGTCCGCAGCAACTGGAACGCGGGCCGATAGTCGCCCGCCGCGCTGAGCGCGATGCACCAGTGCGCCATTGCCATGTTCGGGTCGTACTGCAGCGCCTGCAGGCACGAGCGTTCCGATTCGATGAACCAGAAGGAATGAATCTGCGAGATGCCCTGCAGCAAGAACTTCCGCGCCTCCTCGGACGTCGTCGTCACGGGAAACGTCTTCGTCGTGCCCATCCCCGGCAACAGCCTGGCCGGGAGCAGCGGCTGCGCTCCAGGAGGCGGCGCGCACATGTCGGGTTCGCGAGTCGCTTGTTTCTTGCCAGCGGCGACCACGTCGGATGACGGCGCGGACGCCAGAAGGATGAGGGCGGCGGCGATGGGCAGTCGTTTCACCGGGACAGTATAGGGCAGGAGGGGCGGGATGGGCAGGATGGGTGGCAGGAGGGATTTGGTTTTTCCTGCCTATCCTGCCCCTCCTGCCCTCGCGATCACAGGGTGCCGCAGGCCATCCAGGTAATCGCGGAGCCCCTCGTGCGTGCTGCGGAACGCGAGCTCGTCCCAGGGAATCGCGCCGGCCTCGAACTCTGCCGTCTCGAGGGACTCGTCGTCCACGCACAGCGTCCCGCCCAACACCGTGGCGGCGTAGACGACGATGATCGGCGCGCGGCCGAGATACGAATAGATGTTGACCAGCGCGTCGAGGCGGACGTCGAGGCCGCATTCCTCGCGCGCCTCGCGGATCGCCGCGTCGGTGAGCGGCTCGCCGCGGTCGACGTAGCCGCCCGGGAAAACCCATTTGCCGTATCCGGGTTCGATCGCCCGTCGGACCAGGACGAGGCGATGGTCAGCGGTTTCGATGATGGTGCCGACGGCGATCTTCGGGTCGAGGTAGAAGACGAACCCGCAGCGCGCGCACACTGGACGCTCGGGTTCAGTCGGCTTGAGGCGCCGCGGCTCGAGGACGCCGCCGCAGCGCGGGCAGAAGCGGTACGCCGCCGAGTCGTCGTGCGGGTGCGCGTCCACGCGTGTCAGTATAATTTACGTAGATCATGTCGATTCTGAAGGTCGCGCGCATGGGGCATCCGGTGCTCCGCGCGAAAGCGCGGCCTCTCGAGAAAACAGAGATTCGCAGCGCGTCGATTCAAAAGCTCATCGACGACATGCTCGACACGATGATCGAGTACCACGGCGTCGGTCTGGCCGCGCCGCAGGTGCACGAAGGCCTGCGGCTGTTCGTCGCGTCGCTCGACATGGGCGACGTGGATGACGATGGGGAGCGCGAGCCGCCTGAGCCAATCGCGATCATCAATCCAGAAATCACCGTCGTGGATCCCGCGATCATCGAGGATTGGGAAGGGTGTCTGAGTATCCCGGATATCCGGGGCCGCGTGCCGCGCCCGTGGGAGATCGCTCTGCGGGCACTCGATCGCAAGGGTGGGCGGCTCGAGCTGCGCGCGAAGGGCTTTCCGGCGAGGGTGATCCTGCACGAGACCGATCATCTCGACGGCGTCCTGTTCTTCGATCGGATGACGTCGTTCGGATCGCTGACGTTTCTGGACGAATACTCGCGCTTCCACCGAGAAGAGAAATAACGGAATTTTGAACCGTCAGGCCTGCGCAGTTCGTTTCTTTTCGAGCTGCCGTTCAGACTGGAGCCGTTCGAGCTCCACTTCGGAGTGATCCACGAACTGCATCGCCGCGGCGATGGCGCGATGTCCGGCGACATCGGCGATCGCGCAGTGCATCAGCTGACAGACGCGCCGATACGACGGGTGACCCTGCGGGCTGGTGCGCAGCTCGATCACGTGCATGGCTTCGCGAGCGTTCATGTCCATGTAGAAGCGGACGCGATACGCCATGACCACGGCGTAGGATGCCACGTCACGCAGATCGTGCGCGAGGAGCTGCTCGTACAGCTCCGCTGACTGATCCATCACCGCGCGCCAGTCGGCGAGCGCGCCGGCTTCCTCGATCGCGTTCGGCTCCACGTACCCGTGGCGGGCGCTGAGCGGCTGCCAGTCGAGCGTCAGCAGGCGATGGCGTTGGAGATCGCGGAAGGCCCCGTAGTCTGCGAGGACGTCGAATCGGTAGCGCGTCCGTTCGAAGGCGCGGCCGGGTTTGTGGCGGCGATTGGTCCGTGTGCCGACGTAGGCGCGGAGGACGGCAGCGCGGTCGTCGGCGCTGAGCGATCGCGCGAGGGCGAGAAGCTGATCGTCAGGCAGCGCTGACGCGGAGTACAGCGCTGACGCCACGACTTTGATTTCGCCGTCCGGATCGAATTCGGTCAGCGCGACTTCCCCGCGGGGTTCAACGGGTGTCTGGTCGAGGATGTCATCGGCGACGCCGGCGAACGCCCGTCGTGTCTCGGCGAAGTACTCGATCCAGCGCCCGCCGCGATCGGGTTGATCGAGGCGCGCGAGAAACGCCGGGATCACCTGGCGCAGCTCGATCAGCATCTGCTGCCCGCAGGCGCGCGCTTCTTCGAGCGGGTGCGCGTAGAGGCGGAGCAGCAGCGCCTCGAACGCCTGGCCGGTCCCGAAGAGGCCGACGTTGGAGGTGGTCGCCGCGGGCAGGAGTCCGCGCAGCGTGTCGAGCGCTTTCGCGCGAATTACCGACTTGTAGACGCCCTCCGAATCCGCCGGCGATTTCGGATACTTCGCGCGGAAGTGCGCCTCCATCGCGGGAATCCACCGCGCGTAGGTCTCGAACGCGGTGTCGAGCGTGCGGACGAACGCGTCGCGCAGCGGAGACCGATCCAGTTCGAGCGGCACGTGGTATTTCCAGCGGCCGTCGGGGCGGTCGGTGTAAGGGACGTAGCGCGTGGATTGCTCGAGGTACGCCATCAGGCGTCCCCACTCGAGCACTTTCGTCAGCACGTTGGACACGCCTTCGCAGGCGATGTGTGCGCCGCCGAGCTGCGCGACCGAGTCGTCGCCGTACTCGCTCAGCACCCGCGCGTACAGCCTGGCCGCGCGCGCCAGGCCGACCGTGCTGGTTTGTGGCGGGGCGCCGTCCGCGACCTGTTCAAGGAATTCATCGAGGAAGAGACGACGGACCGATTTCGCGGAGCGCGAGTAGCGGGCGAACAGCGCGCCCTTGACCGTTTCAGGAAGATTCGTGAGCGCGCAGATCGGTTTGTCGGTGTTGGTGAAGTACGGCGCGAGCGCGCGGGCTTCGTCCGGCGTGAAGGTCTCCACGGTGGTCGGGTATTCTACCTCCCATGCCGGACGCCTGGGCGTATCGGCATCGCTTGTCGGTGCGCTTCCGCGACTGCGATGCCATGGGACACGTCAATCACGCGGTGTACTTCACGTATCTGGAGCAGTGCCGCCTCACGTTCTGGCGTGAGCTGACCGGGTGGCCGTCGCCGCACACGCGGGTCATCCTCGCGAGAGCGGAGTGCGACTACCGCGCGCCGGCGCATTTCGGCGACGAGCTCGAGGTCCGGCTGAACGTCGGCGAGATCGGGCGGTCGAGCTTTGTCCTCGTCTACGAGATCGTCGCCGCCGCGCACGAGCGTTTGATTGCGGTCGGGAAGACGGTGATGGTGAGCTACGACTACGAGGCGGCGAAGGCCGTGCCGCTCCCCGCCGAGACGCGGGCGCTCCTCGAAGGGGTCAGACCCCCATCTGCTCAAGGCGAGGCGTCGCACTGAGCCGCGCTCCCCATTATTTCGTTGACGGCGCCTGAGTGGGGTCAGACCCCGTTTCCACGTCGGGCAGCATTTTCGACAACGCTCGGTAGGCCGCTTGTCGCTCCTTTGGACTCTTCCCAAGCGCCAAATAGAGCGGGTGCGGGACGAGCCAGCCCGACGGCTCACCATAGGCGTGGACACGATAGCTGGACCACCGGTACTCCTCCGGCTGGCTCACGATTTGAGCTTTCACCGGATTGTGTTCGATGTAACGAAGACACGTGAAGAAGTACCGGTCATCCGCAACGACGGGGCCTTTATAGCGCCCATCCCACAGGGTTCCGGTTCGCTTGTGTCTCTTGTTGTAGGACCGAACGTAGCGCGCGCCGAAATGCTGAATTGTTCTGGGTAGAGCCACCTTGTGCTGCGGCGTGACGATCAGATGGTAGTGCGTCGACATCAGGGCGAAGCCATGGACGGAAGTTCCCCGTGAGCCCGCGGACTCGCGTAAGAAAGCGAGGAACGTCTCGTAATCGCGTTCATCGGTGAAGATTGGTCCGCGGTTGTTCCCGCGCTGGATGACGTGGACCGCTGCGCCAGGAACGTAGACTCGAAGTCGTCGCGCCATATCGCGATGCGCGAAGCAACAATCGATCTCAGCTGAAACTCTCGGCCAATCGAAGATCTCGCCCGAAAAAGTTGCAAGCATTGCGTCGCAAGCAAGTGGCCAGTACGCAAGACTTGCCATCCCGCAAAATGTCCGCGCGTGTGAGCCACCTTGTGGGGTCTGACCCCAGCCTGTCGAATCTCGCTCTCGGCGCGAGATAGTGGGGTCAGACCCCGATTACAATGGCCCCATGGTCACCATCTTCGGCAAGGACACTTGACCCTACACGCAAGCCGCCCGGGAGGACTTTGATCGGCGGCACGTCGCGTTCGAATACGTCAACGTCAAGAAGAACGCCGCTGATCTGCAGCGGATGCTCGACTACAGCAAGGGCCGCCGCGCGGTGCCGGTGATCGTCGACGGCGAGCAGGTGACGATCGGCTTCGGCGGCACCTGAGGCGTCTAACCCGCCCGCCGTGTGCGGGCGTCTTTACCTGGGGTCTGACCCCAGTCCTCAAAATTCCCTGGCGTCGAGCGGGGATGGGGTCTGACCCCGATGACACTGAATACCCCAGAAGTCGTGACGAAGCCGCCGATTCTCATCTCCGCCCACAATCCGAGCGCGATGACCGGGCTCGGCAACAACACGTATCTCTTGGCTGGAACAGACGGGAGCGCGGCGCTCATCGACGCGGGCGTGGGTCACGCGCAACATCTGGCCGATCTCGCCGGCGAGCTCGCGGCGACCGGCTGCCGCCTGCATCACGTGCTGGTGACGCACGGCCACGCAGATCACGCTTCAGGTGCGCCGGCGATCGCGTCGCAGCATCCCTCCGCCGTGTTCGCGAAGCATCCATGGCCGGACGAGGACTCGCGGTATGAGGTCGCCTGGCGCTCGCTGGCCGACGGCGACGCGGTGTCGGTCGGCGACGATCGGCTGACCGCGCTCTACACACCCGGGCACTCGCCGGATCACGTCGCGTTCTGGCACGAGCCGACGCGGACGATTTTCACGGGCGACCTGGTGATTCTCGGCGGCAGCGTCATGATTCACTCGAGCCGGGGCGGCAATCTCGCGCAGTACCTCGCATCGCTCGAGCGGCTGGTCGCGCTCGAGCCCCGCACGCTGCTACCTGCCCACGGTCCGGCGCATCGACGACCCGGTCGCGGTCCTCACGGCCCAACTCGGCTCACCGCCGCATGCGTGAGCGCCAGGTGCTGGATGCGCTCAATACCGGCCGCGCGACGGTGGAGGCGATTGCCGAATCCATCTATGATGGACTGGACCCGGCGCTGATGCCGGCGGCGCGCGAAAACGTGCGCGCGCATCTGGCAAAGCTGGAATCCGACGGCGTCATCGCTGCGGACGAGCCCGGCCGTTGGATCGCCAAAACCTGATCAGCCACGAAACCGCGACAGCACGAAAAGAACATTGCCGTTTTGGTTTCGTGTTTTCGTGTTTTCGTGGCAGATTCTCACGTGGACACAGCCATGGACAACGTCATCGACTTCATCAACGTCAACCGCGATCGCTATCTGGAGGAGCTGAAAGCGCTGCTCGCGATTCCCAGCATCAGCGCGCTGCCCGAGCACGCCGCCGACGTGGCAGCGCTGCGCCGAATGGTGCGCCGACGAGATGCGGCGCATCGGACTCGCAGAACGTCCGGCTGATCGACGACGCCGGGCAACCCGGTCGTCTACGGCGACTGGCTGCGCGCCGAGGGCGCGCCGACGATTCTGTTCTACGGCCACTACGACGTGCAGCCGGTCGATCCGCTGAACCTGTGGGAGTCGCCGCCGTTCGAGGCGACGATTCGCGACGGCGAGATCTACGCGCGCGGGTCGGCCGACGACAAGGGCCAGGTCTTCATGCACCTCAAGGCGGTCGAAGCGCACCTGAAACAGAACGGCACGCTGCCGGTGAACATCAAGTTCATCCTCGAAGGCGAAGAGGAAGTCGGCAGCGCGCATCTCGACGACTTCATCCGCGACCACAAGAGCGAGCTCGAGCGCCGACGTCGTCGTCATCTCGGATTCGCGCGATGTTCGCGCGCGGCGTGCCGTCGATCTGCTACGGGCTGCGCGGACTCGTCTACTTCCAGATCGATCTGCGCGGCAGCAGCACCGACCTGCATTCCGGATCGTTCGGCGGCGCGGTCGCGAATCCGGCGTTCGTGCTCGCGCAGATGCTCGCGCAGATGAAGGACCGCGGCGGCCGCATCAAGATTCCCGGCTTCTACGACGATGTGCGTGCCGCTGCAGGAGGAGGAGCGGCAGGCGTGGGCGACGCTGCCGTTCAACGAGAAGCAGTACAAGAAGGACTTCGGCGTCCCGAAGCTGTTCGGCGAAACCGGCTACACGACGCTCGAGCGGACGTGGGCGCGGCCGACGTTCGAGGTCAACGGCCTGCTGTCGGGCTTCACCGGCGAGGGCGCGAAGACCGTGCTGCCGGCCGTGTCGATGGCGAAGGTCAGCATGCGGCTCGTGCCGAATCAGGATCCGGACAAGATCGCGACGCTGTTCGAGGACTACGTGCGCAAGATCACGCCGAAGACCGTGGAGCTGAAGGTCACGCGCATGCACGGCGGCAAGCCGTGGATGACGTCGTACGACAACCCGTTCGTGCAGGCGGCGGGCCGCGCGATCGAGCAGGGCTTCGGCCGCAAGCCGGTGTTCACGCGCGAGGGCGGATCGATTCCGGTCGTGTCGACGTTCCAGGAGGAGCTCGGGCTGCCCGTCGGTGCTGTTCGGCGTCGGCCTGCCCGACGAGAACGCGCACGCGCCGAACGAGAAGCTCGACCTCGGCGAACTTCCACAACGGCATCATCGCGTCGGCGATCCTCTACGAGGAGATCGCGCACATCGCACGTCCGGCGTGAAGGCAGCACCACGGTGGACACGGACACGAACTGAGGAAACGGACAGACCTGAATCAGTGACCTCCGTCTGTCGTCCGCGACCTCCGTGGTGAGCGCTCGATGTCGCGACTCGAAACGCTCTCGACGCGCTGCAGACATTCTACGGCGCGCTGCCGCGCCGCCGCGCGATCCGTTCACGCTGTTCGTCTGGGAAATGCATGTCCGGCCACTCCACGCCGCGGAAGCGCGACGCAGCGCTGGCGCGCTGAAGAAAGTGCCGCGCGCTGACGCCGGACGCCATGTGGCGGGCGCCGCAGAAGCGGCTGGAAGCAGCGGTCGCGCTGGCCGGACCGTACCTCGAGCAGCGGCTGCTCGCGCTGCGCAAAGGCGTCGACCACTTTCGCCGTGCGCCGAACCTGGCACAGACGATCCGCGGTCCGGTGAAACCGGCGCGTTGCGCGCCCTCAAGGGCTTACCGCAGATGAGCGGCGACGGCGGCGCGTATCGCATGCTGCTCTTCGCGGCGGACCATCCGGTCCTGCCAGTGGATGCGCGTCGTCAGCCGCGTGGCTCGCCGCCTGGGCTACGGTGACGGGGAAGAGTACGACGTCGTGGGGGCCGCAGGCGCGCGCGGTTCGCGAGGCAGTATCGCGCGACCTGCCGGCGGACGCCGACGTCTACCGCCGCGCTTTCGTCTACCTCTCACACCACGGCGGCGCGACCTGCACCGAAGCAGACCCGCACTGTCGCGTGTGTCCACTGACGCGCCAGTGCCCGGCATTTCAGAATTCAGATTTCAGAATGCAGATTTAGTTCAGATTGCTCGATTGAAATCGCGAATCGCGAATCTGAAATCAATCTGAACTCTGAAATCTGAACTCTGAAATCCGCGGCGCGACGCCTCAGTTGAGCGAAGCCACCCGTCGTGCGCAGCGTCTTGACGTGCTCCCAGACCTTTTCGTGTTCCTCGCGCTCGTCCTCGTCGGGATTCGTCTTGGCGGAGAGCTGCAGGTAGGCCATCAGATCGCGGAGCGCCGCCGGACAAGTCGTTCAGCTGGTAGGCCAGCATGCCGCGTTCGCGCAGCGCGTCGATGGCTGACGGGTTCACCGCCAGCAGCAGCTCGGTGACGTCGCGCGCCTGCGGATACGAGTGCATCTGCACGTAGACGCGCTGGAGGTTCAGCAGCATGCGCGCGAGGATCTGCGGCTTCGTCGCGCGCGCCAACAGTCGCGACGGCATCTGCGCGTCGTCGTCGTCGCCCTGACCGTAGCGTCGCACCAGGTCGTGCTCGGACAGCAGCGCGCCGCCGTGGTACGCGTCGATGATCAGGTCGTCCGCGTTCGGCATGCCTCGCGGCGCGCGACAGCGCAGCAGGAAGTGGCCGGGGAAGTTGATGCCCTCGACGTCGACGCCGGCCCGGCGCGCGACCTCCATGTAGAGGAGCGCGAGCGTGATCGGAATGCCGGTTCGCCGGTCGAGCACCTCGTTCAGGCAGCTGTTGCGCGGATCCTCGTAGCGGACGTCGTTGCCCGCGAATCGCAGTTCGCCGAACAGGTAGTCGTTGAGCGCCATCACGCGGGCGTAGCGCAACGGGTCCACCCGCGCCGGCAGATCTTCAGGCGAGATCGAGGCATCGGCCACGCGCCGGCTGGCTTCCTGCCCCAGCGCGTCGAGGCGATCGAGGTACGGCCCGGCGTCGAGCTTGGGATATTCGACGCGCGCGATCATCAGCGCGGCGACGGCGAGATCCGGGTCGGGACTGAGCGCGGCGTGCGTGAAGCTCTGGACGACGCGCGAGGCAATCACGCGATCATAGTAGCGCAAAAGAACAAAAAAAGAGGGCGGCGGCCCATGGCCGCCGCCCTCGAACGTCGAACAACTGATTGACTGATCGGTTACCAGTTCACGCGAACGCCGAACCGCACGACGCGCGGCGCCAGAATCGCCTGAATCTGGTTGGCGTTCGCCGCGTTCTGCCGGCTGCGGATCGCCTGAATCGTGTTCGAGTTCGCCACGTTGAAGATGTCCATGTTCGGGATGAATCGGGTAGTCCCGACCTTGAACGGCCGCTCGACGTGGAAGTCGAGGTTCTGGTAGTTCGGCAGCCGCACTTCACCCACCGAATCCAACAACACGTCGACGATTCCGGCGCCGTTGATGCGCGACGGCGACTGGACCGTGTTCTCGAGCGGATACCCTTGCCGCGCATTGAAGAAGGCGGAGACGTTGATGTCGCCAGGCATCTGATACAGGCCGCTGATCTTGAACAGATACTTGGCGTTGATGAACACGTTGCCGATGCCGCTCCCAGCGGTCGCGTAGTCGGTACTGGAACCCCTGGCGCTGTGTGCGGTTCGTCGGATCTTCTGAAAGCGCGCCGGTCCCTGGGATGCTTCCTGTGAACTCGCCGAAATCAACGATCGTACTGTTGTACGAGAAGCTGGTGTTCATCAGCCAGCGGTGCGACAGCCGCTTGCGAGCCATGAGCTCGAGGCCGTTGAACGTCCGCTGGAAACCCTCGGCCATTGCCAGCCTGAGGATCGTGGGCTGCTGGAACGTCGGCTGATAGAACGTGACGGCTGGACACGTCGCTGCGCCGGTGCGGTTGCCCGCGCCGGGGCATGTGCCGGCGGGTGGAGTGAAGGTCGTCGCCACCCAGTCGGCACTGGTGATGCCCTGACGGTCGCTCCATTGAAAATCGCCGTACCGCCGCCAGATGTAGTTGACGCCGGCAGCGAATCCCAGTCCGATTTCCCGATCGAAACCGACGATGAACTCGTCGGTGAAGTCGTTGCGGATGTTGGGGTCAACCGAATTCGCCGACTGCGTCGCCGCCGGGCTGGCCGCCGACCAGTTTCCGGCGGTCGCCAGTGGGTTCGCACTGGCGATCACCTCGTTGGCCTGAGCCACCTTGTCGTTGTTCAGGTCAACCCACGGATAGCGGAGCGTCGTCGACGCCACGGGGTTGATGGTCCCAGCGATACCGCTGATGCCCACCTGACCGTAGTAGCGCGCGAAGTTCGCCTTCGCCAGCGTCTTGCCGTTGCCCGTGACGTCGTAGCTCAGGCCGACACGCGGGGAGATGTTGTTGAAGGTCACGCCGGGATCCGCGCCCTGGAAATCGATGCCCGGAAGCCACTGCGTCGTCCCCTGGCCCATGCCCAGCGGATTGGCCACGATGGAGCCCGGGAGCGCTTCGTCGTGATTCTGGTCCCAGCGAAGGCCGAGGTTCGCTGTCACGCGGCCGCGCGTAAACGTGTCCTGAATGAACGCGGCGTTGTTCGTCAGGCCGTACAGCGTGTAGCCATCGCGAATCAGATCCACCTGACAGCCGGTGGCGAGCAGCGCGCAGTTGTTATCGATCGCGGTTGGGAAGCGAACGGTTCCGAAACCGCCCCTGTGGAGGATCGACGTGCTCTTGGCGTCTTTCCAGTAGCCGCCGAACTTGAACGCGTGGTCGCCGCCCCATCGCCCGGGCATGAAGTAGTTCGCGTTCACGTTGATCTCGTTCACCGGACGGATGAACACCTGTTCCTGGCCGGAGCGTCCGTTCAGGCCGGTCGAGATGATGAAGGTCGGCTGGACATCGCGCAGCTCGGGCTTGTTGAAGCCGAGCGTGAAGTTGTTGCCGACGTGCGTATAGGCCACATCCAGGAGCAGGCGATCGCTGAGCACCCACTGATCGGCGAACTTGTAGGTCGGAGTCGGGCCGGTGTTCCAGAAGTACTTCCCGAATGTCTTCGGCACCGCTTTCTGCGGCGTCGTCGTTTCGATCGGGTTCAGGTCGGAGGCGCCTCGCGCGTTGCGCTCCTTCTTGGCGAAGCTGTTGAAGATGCTCAGCTTGTTGCCCCTGAAGAGCTGGATTTCAGCCTTCAGGTTCGTCGTCTGCAGAACGGTCAGGTCGGTCATGAGGCAGTCATTGATCGTGTCGATCGACGCTGCGAGCGCGACCGCCGCCGTTTTCAGCGCCTGGCACGCCGCCTCGGGCTTGTAGAAGCCCAATACGCCGACTTTGATATTCTGCTTGCCGAAGCTGCCCCAGATCCATGCCCGGCCCTTCTTGAGCGGGCCGCCCGCTTCGACGCCGTAGTCCTTGATGTCCTGAATCGGATTGCCGGAGCTGGCGCCCTGCGAGCGGAGCGTCGAGTCGAGGTTGTTGGCTTCGAAAGTCTCCGGCGTCTGGTAAAACCGTGTCGAGCCCTTGAACCGATCTGAGCCGCTCTTCGTCACGAGGTTGATGCCGACGCCGCCGGTCTGCTGTGTCACGTCGACGCCGCCGGTGTTGATCGTCATTTCCTCGAACGCGTCGAAGTCGTAGTAGGCGGGGGAGGCGCCGGTCGCCGCCATGTCGGTGATGTCGACGCCGTCGAGCGACCATTTGTTGTTGAACGTGTTGCCGCCGCGCGACATGTAGTTCGACTGCTGGCCCGACATGTTGCCGCCGATGTTCTCGCGGTCCATCGCGATGCCGGCGGTCTGCTGGAGGATGACCCACGGATCGCGCGCCGACGGGATCGTCTGGAGCAGCTCGTTGGTGAACGTCTGCTTGGTCCCGGTGTTTCTCGTGTCGACGACGGGGCTCTCACCAGTGACGGTGATCGTCTCCTGCACCGTGGAGACGCCCAGCTGCGCGTTGATCTGCGCGCTGAAGCCGACGGTAACGTAGATGTCCTGGTTGACCACGGTCTTGAAGCCGGTCAACTCGAACTTCACTTCGTACGTGCCGATCGGCAGACGGGGGAACTGATAGGTTCCCGTCTCGCTCGTGATGGCGGTCAGCGGCTGCAGAAGATGCGGCGCTGACAGCGTCACCGTCACCCCAGGCAGCACGGCGCCCGAACTGTCGGTGGCCTTGCCGAAAATCTCACCCGTCTGCTGCTGCGCGCTGGCCAACGTGCTCGCCGCAAACAGCGCGGCGAACGCCAGGACCAATGCTCGAACTCTCATCGTGCCTCCTCAGAATCAACCGATGAATTACAAAAGCGCCCGGATCCGCACACAGAGTCGAAACGAACGCTATCCGGTAACGACCAGTATCCTCAACCACCTCGACTACGGTAAAGGGCAAAAGCCGTATGAAAACGTCAGGAGTGCCGGAAATCCAACTTCTTGAATCAACGTTCAAAAATTGAGATCGTCGGGATTTCCTGCGAGATCGGCCAGCAAGTCGAGCGTCAGCTCATGAAGTGATGCGATCACACGATCCGCGGCCGCCAGTTCGGCCGCGGAGTAGCTGGTCGTGACCGCCACCGTGTGAAGCCCGGCGGCGCGCGCCGATTCCAGGCCCCACCCCGAATCCTCGACGGCAACGCAGTCGCGCGGCGGCACGGGTGCCCCTCGCAGGGTGCCAATACTCGCAACAGCCCTGAGGTACGGATCGGGGGCCGGTTTGGAGGCCGGTGTGTCTTCGGCGGCGACGATCGCTGAGAACAGCGGCGTGAGTTGCTCGCGATCCAACAGTCGTCGGATTTCCTCGCCCCGCGCGCCCGACGCGATCGCGATCGGCACGACTGCTGCGATCCGGCGGATCGCGGCGGCGGCGCCGGGAAACACGAGCGACGTGTGCTGTTCCAACGCCTCGAGGCGCACCGCCTTGCGCGCCACGAGCGCGTCGATGTCGGTCGTCGTCCATCGTTCGCCGCGCGCGCGATCGACCGCTCGAAAGACACCGGCATCGTCGAAGCCGAGGTAGTGGGTGTAGTAGTCGGCGTCGGTCAGCGTGACGCCGGCGTCGGAGAGCACGTCCTGAAACGCCCGCAGGTGGAGCGGCTCGCTGTTGGCGATGACGCCGTCGAAGTCGAACACGACCGCGCGAAGCGGCACTAACTCTTGACCCGTTCGCCCGCGCGCACCGGCAATTTCAGGCGATTCTCGCGCGGCGGGTACGGGCACTCGTAGGTGGGGTTGTAGTAGCAGTACGGGATGTAGGCGCGGTTGAAGTCGATGTTGTAGAAACCGGTCGGCGTGCGATCGAGATCGAGGTAGCGCCCGGCGGAATACGTTTCCGTTCCCGTCGTGAGATCAGTGAAGGGCACGAACAGCCGATCGATGGTCTTGGCGCTGGCGGCGACGAACGCGCTCAGCGTGTGGGACTGGCTCTTCAGCACGAACTCCAGCGTGCCGACGCGGCGGAACTTGTCGATGCCGCCAACCGAGGTCGGCATCTCGATGATCGTCGGGTCGTTGATCTCCTTGAGCGACGCGGCGACGTTGTAGTCGGGATCGATGGGGAAGTACGCGAGCGGCAGAAACGTCGCGTGACTCGTCCGCGGGATCGGATCGTCGCCTGCCGCGAACGCTGCATCCTTCGCCGCCCGATCAGCTGCAACCTTGGACGCGTAGTCCTTCTCTTCCGGCGGCTGGTTCGTGCACGCGATCGCGAGCACGAGAGCCGCCAGGAGGGCAGGAAGGGCAGGACGGAAAAATGCGAGAGACATGGTTTTCCCTTCCCGCCTATCCAGCCCTTCCAGCCTTTCCTGCCTACGCAAATGGATACGCCCCCCGCGACACGGCTTCGTCCGCGAGGCGGCGCCGGAGCGCAACGGTGTTGATCGGCGTCACCTTGAGCAGCCGCCGGAGTCCGGCGAGCACCGTGCGGAGCGTATCGCCGTCGGCGGTCGCGGCCAGGGCCTGGCGCGCGGCGGCGTCGATGCGCAGCGCCGCGTCGTTGACGAACACGCGCGCGGCGTCCACGTGCAAGTCGGCACGCGGCGCCTTCCGCTGGGATGCAGCCGCCGCTCGCAGCAGCGCGCTCTCGGCGCTGTACACGTCGATGACGATGTCGGCGACGTGCATCAGCACTTCCTGCTCGTCGGTGAGCTTTTCGCGGTAGGTCTGCATCGCCAGACCGAGCACCATCAGCGCGACCTTCTTGAACGACTCGATCGCGCGCCGTTCGTCGGCGAGCAGCGAGTCGTCGTCTGATGCCATCGAAGGTGGTCCGAGCAACTCGTCCTGCAGCGCCTTGGCGGCCGGAATGAGCGCCAGATCGCCCTTGAGCGCGCGGCGCACGAGCATGCCTGGAATGAGCAGACGGTTGATCTCGTTGGTGCCCTCGAAGATCCGGTTGACGCGGGCGTCGCGGAAGTGCCGTTCGGCCGGGTAATCTTTCACGTAGCCGTTGCCGCCGTGAATCTGGATGTTCTCGTCGAGCACGAAATCGAGCGATTCGCTGCCGGCGACCTTGGCGATCGACGCTTCGACGGCGTACTCCTCGAAGGCCGCGAGCGCGGCCGATCCCTCCGGGCCCTGCGGCGCTGCCGCCATGCGGGCATCGACGAGGCCGGCGGTCCGGTACAACAGGCTCTCGACGGCGTAGATGCGAACGACCATCTCGCCGATCTTGTGTTTGATCGCGCCGAAGGTTGCGATCGGCTGGCTGAACTGTCGCCTGGTGGCGGCGTATCGCGCTGCTTCGCCGATGGCGCCGTACGCGCCGCCGGCGCACGCCGCGCCCAACTTGAACCGAGCGAAGTTGAGCACGTTGAAGGCGACTTTGTGCCCCTTGCCGATCTCGCCGAGCACGTGGTCCGCGGGCACCGGCACGTCCTGGAAGATCAGCGCGGTGGTTGACGAGCCGTGCAGGCCCATCTTGTGCTCTTCCTTGCCGCTCTTGACGCCGTACCGGCGCTCGACCAGAAATGCGGTGAATTGTTCGCCGTCGAGTTTCGCGAACACGACCATCAGATCCGCGAACCCGCCGTTGGTGATCCACATCTTCTCGCCGTTCAGCAGGAAGCTGCCGTCCGGCCGCTTCGTCGCGCGCGTGCGCGCGCCGAGCGCGTCGGATCCCGATCCCGTTTCACTGAGCCCGTACGCCCCGATGAGTTCGCCCGACAACAGTTTCGGAAGGTAGGTCCGCTTCTGGGCTTCGGTGCCGAACAGATAGATCGGGATGACGGTGAGGTTCGCCGACGCGCCCCACGTCGCGCCGAACGACGCCGACGGCGCCATCCGTTCGCTGACGATGAGCGAGCTGACTTTGTCGAGGCCGACACCGCCGTAGGTTTCAGGGACGTCGACGCCCATCAGGCCGAGCGCGGCGGCGCGCTTGACGAGGTCGCGGTTGAGCGCCCAGTCTTTTTGCTCGAGCCGATCGAGCACGGGCAAGACCTCGTTGTCCACGAACTGTTTCGCCGTTTGCGCGATCAGCCGGTGTTCCTCGGTAATCCGTTCGGGGGTGAAAACAGCGTCGGCGTCGGATGGCTGGAGCAGCCATTCGCCGCCGCGCAGCAGTGCAGGTGCGGTTGTTGTAGGCATGGTCAGAGTCTCTCAAAGATACCAGCAGCGCCCATCCCTCCACCAACGCACATCGTCACCATGCCGTATCGGGCCTGGCGGCGTCGCAGTTCGTAGAGAAGGGTCGTAGTCAGTTTCGCCCCGGTGCAACCCAGGGGGTGGCCGAGCGCGATGGCGCCGCCGTTCACGTTCAGCTTGTCGGGGTCGATTGGCAGTTCCTTCAAACAGGCCAGCACTTGCGCGGCAAACGCTTCGTTCAGCTCCACGAGGTCGATCTGATCGAGGGTGAGGCCGGCGAGCTTCAAGGCTTTCTTCATAGCCGGCACGGGTCCGACGCCGAAGCGTTCGGGTTCCACGCCGGCGGTGGCGAAGCTGACGAACCGCCCGAGTGGGGTCAGACCCCGATCGCGCGCGTAGTCGGCGGAGGTCACAATGACTGCCGCGGCGCCGTCGCTCATTTGTGAAGAATTGCCAGCCGTGACAGATCCTGCGACATGAAAAGCCGGCCGCAGTTTCAAAAGTGCATCGAGGGAGGTGTCGCGGCGGGGTCCTTCGTCCGCCGTGAAAGGGACCGACTGGATCTTGGGGTCTGACCCCCTGCCCCGCGGAGCGGGGTCAGACCCCAACTTGGCGTCAAGCTTTGGGTTTTGAGGAGCCGAAACGAACGCCGCAGTGATCGGCACGATTTCTTCGTCGAACCGCCCGGCATCGAGCGCCGCGACGGCGCGCTGATGGCTGCGGAGCGCGAACGCGTCCTGCTCCTCGCGCGTGATCTTGGACTCGCGCGCGTGATTCTCGGCGACCAGACCGGTGCTCAGGTACACGTCGGGGTAGCTGTCCATCAGCGTCGGATTCGGCGCGACCTTGTGCCCGCCCATCGGGATCAGACTCATGGACTCGGTGCCGCCGGCGACGATGGCGGAGCTGAAGCCGCACATGATGCGCTCCGCGGCGAACGCGATCGCTTGCAGACCCGACGAGCAAAAGCGATTGATCGTGGTGGCTGACGCGCTGACGGGAATCCCCGCTCGCAGGCTCGCGATGCGCGCCACGTTCATGCCTTGCTCCGCCTCCGGCATGGCACACCCGAGAATCACATCGTCGATCTCGCCGGGATCGACGCCCGGCGCGCGGCGCAACGCCTCGCCGATTGACACCGCGGCGAGCTCGTCGGGACGCGTGCCGCGCAGCGTGCCGTTCGGCGCCTTGCCGACCGCGGTGCGGACGGCGGAAACGATAACTGCTTCGTTCATGACAACCTCACGGTCCGGCTGAAGCCGGACCCCACGTACGCATGGAGATGACGCTACGTGTATCGTACGTGGGGTCCGCCTTCAGGCGGACCAATCGCCCAACAGATCCTCGATCGCATCCGCTACTTCGCTGACCTTTCCGTCGAACACATGATCGGCTGCGTCGATGACGGCGAGTTCCTTCGGCTCGGCCGCGCGGGCGTAAAAGGCTCGCACGTCCTTCAGCGAACACACCTCGTCGCGCTCGCCGTGGACGAAGAACTTCGCTTTCGAGCTTCGGGCAATCGGGTCGAAGTCGTAGCGGCAGACCGGCGTCGCGATCCCGATGACCGCGGACACGCGCGCATCCTCGACGCCGACGCTCAGAGCGATCCACGATCCGAAGGACATGCCGGCCGTCCAGATCGGCGCTCCCGCGTAACGCGCCGCCATGACATCGATCGCCGCGCGGAAATCGTCCATCTCGCCGGGTCCGTTCGAGAATTCCCCCGCGCTCGACCCGGCGCCGCGAAAGTTGAAGCGGAGGACGGCGCAGCCGATGCGACTCAGCGCCTTCGCCGCCTGAAACACCGCCTTCGTGTGCATCGTGCCGCCGAGCGTCGTGAGCGGGTGTCCCAGAACCACCGCGGCGCGCACGCCGGCATCGGTTCCCGTTTTCAGCAGACCGTCGGCGCCGACGCCGCGATCAGCGGCGGGCTCTTCGAGCAAGGCTTCGAGCCGGCCGGCCGGCCCGGCGATTTCACGCAGCGGCATCCGGCCACCTCACCCGCGCGTCCGTCGCGACGAAATCGCGAACCATCGCCGCAAGCGTGTCCGGCCGCGTGACGCTGCCCAAATGGCCGGTGCGTTCCAGGATCGCGCTTCGCGCGTTGGGGATGAGGCGCACGTATTCCGAACTGCCGCTCACCGGAACGACATAGTCGCGGCCCGGTTCGCCAGTCACGACGAGCGTGGGCACCGCGATGCGCTCGCAGTCCGGCCGCAGATCGGTCTGCGTGAGCAGGCGCGCTCTGACCGCCATCCGCCCCGGCGACACGGGCGTCGTGACGAACATCTTCAGCGCCGTTCGCGAAAACTTGCGGCGCTCGACCGGATCCGGCAGCGCCAGGTGCACTTCGGGACGCAGACGCCAGGGCGATTCCGCGAGCAGGAGCGGACCGAGGATCCACGGCGCGCGCAGGTACAGCTGATGGCGGCGTCGCAGCTGCAAGCCCGGTGGGGGCGTCGAGACGAGGACCAGCGCGGCGGTCGAAGCCGGATGCGTCGCGGCAAAGCGAAGCGCAATCAAACCCCCGAACGAGATCCCGCAAACCACCACACGGCGCAGCCGCTTCTCCTCGAGGACAGCCTGAATCTGATCGACGTAGGCGTCGAGCCCGCGCGTGCGATCGCACGCGGCGTGGGCCGATGGCTCGTCGCAGAGCGAAAACGTGATGACGCGAAAGTACGCCGACAGCGCGTCGATGGCCGGACCCACATACTCCCATCGGCCGTGGAGCGTCGGAATGACCACGAGCGGCGGACCGCTTCCGCGGTCGATGATCGTCACTAGTTCCTCAACGGCTTGCCGGTCTTCAACGTGTGCTGGATCCGCTCGAGCGTCTTGCGCTCGCCGCACAGCTTGAGGAACGCTTCGCGCTCGAGATCCAGAAGGTACTGTTCGCTGACCGTTGCCTGGTGAGGCAGCGATCCACCCGCGAGTACGTTCGCGAGCGCGCGGCCGACCGTGGCGTCGTGATCGGTGATCCGCCCCGCGCGCCAGGCCAGATGGACGCCGAGCTTCAGCGCCGCGAGCACGCTGTCGCCGCCGACCGGGATTGCCGCTCGCGGAGATTTTCGCTCGTGCCCTTCACGCACGCGCTCCAGCGCGTAGGCCTTCGCGTCGGCCATCAGGCGCTCACGGTTCATGGTGATCCGATCGGCCTCGTCGAGGAACCCAAGCCGTCGCGCGTCCGCCGCGCTCGTGGACACCTTCGCGAACCCGATCGTTTCGAAGACCCGTTGCACGAACGGCAGCAGATCGGTGCCGGACGAGGGCAGGTCGCTCACCGCTCGCGCCAGCATCTCCTTGGTGCCGCCGCCGCCTGGAATCAAGCCGACGCCAACTTCCACCAGGCCGATGTAGCTCTCGGCCGCAGCCTGCACGCGGTCGCCGTGCAGGGCGATCTCGCAGCCGCCGCCGAACGTCATGCCCGCCGTAGCGACGATGACTGGGACGTCGGCCGACCGGATGCGTCTGGGTGCAGTTCTGAAACGTCCGAATCATCAGGTCGATCTCGTCCCAGTTGCCTTCCTGCGCTTCGAGCAGCAGAAGCATCAGGTTGGCGCCCGCCGAAAAATTGACGGCGTCGTTGCCGACAACGAGCGCCGCAAAGTTCGCGGCGGCTTCCTTGAGTCCGGCGTGCAACATCTGCACCGTATCGCCGCCGATCGAGTTCATCTTCGAGTGGAACTCGACGGCAAGGACACCGTCACCGAGGTCGACCAGGCTCGCGCCCGCGTTCCGGCGAACGACGCCCGGTCGCTCCTTTGCGGACTTGAGAATCTGCAAATCCGGCGCGGCCGGTGCAACGCCATCGTCTCGAAACCGCGCCCGGCCAGGTGGGAAGATGTCTCCCAGCCCTTCGTGGGGCCCGATGGCGTCCATGATCTCGAACGGCCCCAGCTCCCAGCCGAATCCCCACTGCATGACGCGGTCGACGTCGTCGATCGAATGCGCGATGTCGAGCGCCACTCTCGCGGTGTAGCGAAGCGTCGGCCCGAGCGTGTCGCGCAGAAACCGTCCGACCTTGTCGCTGCCGTTGAACAGCGTCTTGATGCGCGCGCGAGGATCCTCGATCGATCGCGTGGCATCGAGCGCCGGCAGCTTCGGGGATTGACGCGGACGGTACGACAGCGTCGCGGGATCGAGCGTGAGGATCTCGCTGCCGGACGCGCTCTTGCCATGGCCTGAGCTCGTCGAAGGCACTCGTTTGTAGAACCCCTGGCCCGCCTTTTCGCCGATCCAGCCGCGCTCGATGAGCGACGCCACGATTGGCGGCAGCTCGAGATCGAGATTTTTCGCAACGTGTCCCAGAACGTCGATGCCGGCGATATCCATCGTGCGGAACGTAGCGCTCTTCGGACGGCCGATCGCCGGGCCGGTGATCGCGTCGATTTCTTCGATCGTGTACTCGCCGGACTCCAGCGCGCGCAGCACCTGCAGCACGCCGTAGACGCCGATGTGATTGGCGATGAAATTCGGCGTGTCCTTGGCGACGACGACGCCTTTGCCGAGCCGGTGATCCGCAAACGACAGGATCCGATCGACAACCGCCGGATCGGTGTCGGGCGTCGGGATGACTTCGAGCAGCCGCAGATAGCGCGGCGGATTGAAAAAGTGCGTGCCCAGCCAGTGGCGGCGGAAATTGTCGCTGCGGCCCTGAGCCAACGAGGCGATCGGAATGCCGGAGGTATTCGAGGTGACGATTGTGCCAGGGCGGAGGAGCGCATCCACGCGCTCGAGCAGCGCCTGTTTCACGTCCATCCGTTCGACGACCGCTTCGATGACCCAATCGACGTTCGACACGCGGCCCAGGTCGGCGTCGAAGCCCCCGGTGTCGATCAGTTGCCCGCCGGCGGATGTGAAGAACGGGTCAGGCTTGAGCGCGCGGGCGCGCTTCAGTCCCTCGCGCGCGACGTCAGCCGTAAGGTCCAGCAGCAGGGCCGGCACGCCGGCGTTGGCTACGTGCGCGGCAATTTGGGCGCCCATCGTGCCGGCGCCGAGAACAGCAACCGATCGCATGACGAACGTACTTTATCGCACGTACACCAATCCAGCGATCGCGCGGACCTCGCGTCCGGTTCGCAGCCGTCGCACGTCGAGCTCGAATCGTCCCGCAAGATGGCGTTTCAACATCATGTCGAGGCCAAGGCCGGCTTGTACCGCGACAAATCTGTCGCTGCTCGCAAGACCGAACGCCGTGCCGTGTGTGTAGGCGGGCCCGGCCAGAATCTGGGCGAACTCGACGAAGCGGCCGATCGCGAGCGACGCTCTGCCGCCGGCCATCAGCGTGTGCGCGGTCAACTTCGCGTCGCCTCCCACGAGCGGCAGCGTCTTGTAGTTGCCGCCGGCATCGACGACGACCGAGAGCCAGCGATTGAGATGCGTGGACGCGCCGGCGGCCCATCCCACCGGGAGACTGACTTCCTCGTTCTGATCGCGCAGGTAGGCGTAGCCGCCGAACACATCCCAGGTGCGCGAGGCCTGCGCTGCAACCGTTCGTGGGAGCATGACGCAGAGGGCTACGACGGCACTAACTCTGAGAGCGCGATCGAACATTCGGTACGTGGGGTCCGCCTTCAGGCGGACCAACGACGACGCTTCGCAGGTTCGGCTAAAGCCGGACCCCACGTACAGATCGTCATGTCCGTCCTTTGCGCGGTGATCGGCACCCGCGGTAGTGTACGTCATGGTCAGGACTGCGGTGTGCGTCGCCTGCATCGCCGCGTGCGTGTGCGGCGACGTGCGCGCGCAGAACCGCCACTACGGCGCCAACGCGCACGACGTCGGCGCGCCGATCGCCGACAAGATGTCCGAGCTCGGCGCGGGTCTGGTCCGCGTCGTGTTTGGATGGGACGTGCTCGAGCCGAGCTGCAAGGGCTGCTACAACTGGTCGTTCACCGACGTGTGGCGCCGGGAAGCCCGCCGCGCGAACATCTCGATCTTCGGCACGCTGGCCTACACGCCCGGTTGGGCGAACGGCGGCCAGCCGTACAGCCACCCGCCGCGCAACATGCAGGATTGGTACGACTTCGTGTTCGCCGCGGCCGACCGCTACAAGGACGACATTTTCATCTGGGGCATCTGGAACGAACCGAACCTTGATCTGTATCTGCAAGGCTCGGATCTCGCGACCTACGAAGCGATCGCGCGCACGGCGCGCGATGCGATCCGCAAGGCCAATCCTTCGGCACTGATTCTGGGTCCCGAAGTGAGCCCGCACGCCGTCACCAACGGCTGGTACGCGGCGGCGATGAAAAAATTCGGCGACGTATTCGACATCGTCACGGTCCATTGGTATCGCGACTTTCCGGCGATCGACGTGTTCATGGACGAGGGCGTGCGGCCGCACTCGCTGTTCAAGAGCGTGTGGCTGACTGAAACGGGGCTCAGGCCGTGCGACTCGACGTTCGGCGAGACCGGCCAGGCGATGTTCTATCAGAACGTGTTGCGGGCGTTCGAGCCTCGCCGGAAGTGGTGGACGGCCGTCCTGTTCTACAGCCTGTACGATCCGCCGTCGCCGCTCGACTGCGGATCGGGCATGGTGCGTCCGGACTGGTCGAACCGGCCGGCTTTCCTCCTGTACCAGGCCTTCATCAAAGCGAATCCGTGAGGTTAACTGCCGTACGTCCGGCTAAAGCCGGACCCCACGTTCGGTGCGTGCCGTACGTGGGGTCCGCCTTTAGGCGGACCTACGGCGTCACCGCCAGCGGGTCAGAATCGATTCGCGCTCGAACAGCGCGACGCTCAGCAGCGTCAGCAGTACCCAGATGCCGAACAATCCGAGCCCGATGAACGCGAGCAGCGCGACAGACAGCCACATCCGTCCGACGAACTGGGCGATGAGCGCGATGGCGAGCGGCGTAATGAGCAGCACCGAAAACTGCTGCGCCGTGCGCGCGTCGTTGACGCGGGACGAGATCACGAGCGCTCCCTGCAAAGCGACAAGCGCCGCCGCTGGCCCGAGGACAAACACCAGAATCGCCGACCGCGCGCTCACCATCGCCTGGAACACGCCTCGATCTCCGAACGCCGCGATGAGCGCGAAATAGACGGCGAGGCCGGCCACCGAGATGGCCAGCGTCGGCAGGAGCGCGCCGAGCACTTTGGCGACGAGAATCTCCAGCGTCGTCACGGGGGTGGCCAGCATGGGCTCGAGTGTACGCGTCTGCTTCTCGCCGATCACGGCATGCGCGGCGAGCGACATGGCGCCGGTGATCGGCGTCAGGATGAAGAGCATCAGGAACTGTTGAAACAGGAACAGCTCGATGCGCCCGTTCGGCGACAGGCCGTTGTCCGATCCCACCACGGCGCTCAGGCGCTGGAGACCCGGATCGTCGCCGAGCGGTTGTGCTGTTGCGAGTGGTACGCCGATGATCACGGCAAATGGAATCGCGAGCGACAGGACCGTGATCATCGCCACGGGCACGAGCGCCGCGCGATTGCGGCGCAAATCGAGGAACTCCTTGGCGAGCAGCGCACGGACCCGCTTCATGTCTCCGCTCGTGGTGAGCTGGTCGAACCACGAGCTCGTCCTTCGACGGGCTCAGGACGAGCGGCATCAGCGTCGCTGCGCGACAGGAGGTGCAGGTAGACGTCCTCGAGCGCCGGCATTTCCTGACGAACCTCGAGAATCTCGGCGTTCGCCGCCACCAGCGCCGACACGAGCGCGGGCGTCCGCACCGCATCCTCGGGAAGGCGAATCGCCAGCGCCGGGCCGTCGACCGTCGCGTCGGGGTCGAAGCGACGCGCCACTTTCAGCAGCTTCGACGGATCGCCGACGACGCGAACGAGCACGCGACCGGTCGTCATGCGCTGCCGCAGCGTGGCCGGCGGTCCAACCGCGATCAGCCGCCCGTGCAGCACCGCGACGCGATCCGCGATCCGTTCGGCCTCGTCGAGGTTGTGCGTCGACACCAGAATCGCGCAGCCGGCGGCGCGCCGATCGGCGAGCAGCTGACGGACCGTCCGCGTGATTTCGGGATCGAGCCCCGAGGTCGGCTCGTCGAGCAGCAGGATAGGCGGATTGTGGAGCAGCGCGCGTGCCAGCGTCACCTTCTGCCGCATACCCTTCGACAGCTCCGCCGCGCGAGTCGTCGCGCGATCCTGCAGTTCCAGTACGTCCAGCATCTGGTCGATGACCCGCGCAGGATTGGCGAGCGCGTACAGGTCGGCGTACACCGCCAGGTTCTCGCGAACGGTCAAACGGTCCCACAAGCCGGGCGCTTCCGTGAGAAATCCAATCCGTGCGCGGAGCATGCTCCCGGTGGCGCGCGTGAGCTCGACGCCTTCAATCGTCACCCTGCCGCTCGACGGTGCAATCAATCCCGCCAGCATCCGCAGCGTCGTCGTCTTGCCGGCGCCGTTCGGGCCGAGCAGCGCCACGATTTCGGACTTCCCGATCTGCAGGCTCAGATCGTTGACGGCGATGCGCGAGCCGAACCGGCGAATCAGGTGACTGGCGGCGATCATCGAGAGGCCGGCCTCTCGAGGCGCCGCCCGTGCTTCTCGAACAGCGTGTTGGTCGGGAATTCCCTGGACAGCGCCGCCAACAGCTCGTGTGCCGCCGTCCGGTTCTTGCTGCGCAGGTTGATGACCACGAGCAGGATTTTCGCGTAAGGCTTCAACAGCCGGCCCTTCTCGGCGGTCAGCTGCAGATTGGCGATGCCGCGCTCTTTGTCGCCAGGGAACCCGCGCAGTTTGGCGAGCCAGCGAAGCGGAAACGCCAGCGATCCGACGACGTAGTTGGCAATGCCCGGCCAGATGTAGGCGTCGTCGAACGCAGGATTCAGTCGCAGCAGCGTGGTCGCATCGTCGAGCGCGATTCTCCCGAGCTTGGAGGACGCGAGGTACTTTTTCTCGATCAACGCGCCGTAGTCGGCCATCAACCCGTTCGCCATCGCGCGCGCAAGGAGCGCCGGCTGGCTGTGGGCATTCTGACGCAACATGAGATTCGCGAGCTCGAGTGTTCGGTCCGTCGACGAGACGAGGCGGCGCTTGACGTCGGGGTCCGGCGCGATTTTCCGATCGCCAAACAGCTTCTTGTCGTCAGTGTAGAATTCGGCGTCGAGCACTTCGACGCGGTGAAATTCCTTGAACAGGATGCAGGCGGCCAGCGCGGCGTCGCCGAAGGGATCGGCCGGTTGGGCGCGTTTGTATTCGGCGAATCGCGATTCGCAGCCGGCGAAGTTCAGTCCATACATGTCGCGGAACCCGGCCTCGAGCGCGGGATCGACGACAAACTCTTGCGCGCTCGGGATTGCTGACATCGCGACCGCCAAGACGAGAGCCTGCGATCGCCCTGGTGCTCGCACGTAATCGCTTCAGCGGTGTCGACGATCCGCACGCCGACGCGTTTGAACACGCCGTCCAGCATCTTGACGAGCGTGGCCGGGACCGTGAGAGATTTCCAGCAAGCGAGTAGTCACCGCAACCTCCTGATCCGCGCACCGAAACCGCCGCATTATGGATCGAACTCGTAGAGCCCCGGCGTGACCAGCAGTCGTCCGTTCTTCGCGAAAAACAGGCTGCTCGGTGCAAAGATGCCGGCCGCGCGGAATTGCACGGTCCGTGTCTTGTCGCCGTCGCGATCGTAGACGTAGGTGAACGGGACGACGAACGAAATCCACAGCTGACCGTCGCGATCGACCGCCGCCGCGCGGATGGTCGGCAGCACCAGCGGCAGATCGCCGGATTCGGTGCGGCGCCTCGGCCAGGTCGTCGGCAGGTTCGCCACGACCGCGTCGATTTCACGGCCCTCGACGTGACGCTCGTAGACCAGACGTCCGGTGCGGTCGTATTTGCGGAACGCAGGCTCGCCCGTTTGAAAGACGAAGAAGAAGCCGCCAGTCGGATCGACCAGCGGAATGCCGCTGTTCAGCGCCAGGTGCAGGTCGCGGTCGTCCTCATGACCCGTGCGGCGAAGGGTCCCGATCGTTCGGGCGATGCCGCCGTTCACATCGAACTCGGCGAACAGCGCGCCGGTCTCGGGCTGCGACATCAGCATCGTCGTGCCGGTGAACTGCAGCGATCCGATGCCGCTGAGGACGGCCTGCTCGAGCACGACCCGCGCGGTCAGGCGGCCGGGCAGGAAGAAGCCGCCGCTGCGCGTTCCCGCCGGCGAAAACATCTGAATGCGCTCGCGGCCATTCGGTGCGTCGGCGACGACGAAGAAGCCGTTTGGCGCGACCGCGAATGCGGTGGCGTCGATGATGCGGCCGGACTCGCCGCCGATTTGCACGATCTCCCACGAGCTGGATTGGGCCGCGTCGATGCCGAACACGGTATGCCCGCGCCGATCGAAGACGAAATACTGGCCCGCGTCGGATTGCTGAAAGCCGGCGGCGTTTCTGAAGCGTCCGGCGACATGAGCAGGAATGGCGCCGATGGATTGCAGCACTTCGGGTGAGCGCGCGTCGAGGGCAGCAAAGGCGGCCGCGAGAAAGTACGCGGTGTACGGAATGTGGCGCAGCCCTTTAAGGCTGCGATTGCCGGCGTTCGCAGAGCTGAAGCCCTGCGCCACTTTCAGCCGCAACACTGCCACTAGTATCGCGCGGTTTCTTTGATGGCTTTCAGGATGTCCGACGACTGGGGAAGGATGACTTCCTCGAGGTCGGGGCAGTAGGCCACGTGGACGTTCTTGGCGCCCGACTCGGCGGACCGGCGCGTCGAGATGTTCGAAGAGCTCGCCGGCGATCCGCGCCGCGATCTCCGCGCCGAAGCCGCACATCACCTGATCCTCGTGCGCGATCGACCACGCGGTTCGTCCGCTTGACATGCGTCGCGATCGTCTCCCAGTCGTAGGGCGAGATCGTGCGCAGATCGAGCACGCGACGCTGATGTGATCCTTTTCCGCCTGCTGCGCCGCCAGCAGCGAGCGCTGGACCAGTGCGCCCCAGGTCACGACCGTGACGTGATCGCCTTCGCGCCGGACGCTCGCGCGTCCGAACGGGATCATGAAGTCGTTGCCGGGATATTCGCCCTTGTTGTAAGTCTGGCGATACAGATGTTTGTGTTCGAGGAACAGGACCGGATCGTCGCAGCGAATCGACGTCCGTAGCAGGCCCGCGGCGTCCACCGCCGTTGGACGGATACGACGATGCGAATGCCGGGACAGTGCGCGAAGATGCTCTCGCCCGACTGGCTGTGATACGGCCCGCCGCCGCGCAGATACCCGCCGATCGGCACGCGGATCACCATCGGGCACGACCAGTTGTTGCCCGAGCGGTACCGCATCATCGTCAGCTCGTCGCGAATCTGCATCATCGCCGGCCAGATGTAGTCGAAGAACTGAATCTCGACGACCGGCTTGAGCTTCCGCGTCGCCATCCCGATGGCGCGTCCGACGATGCTGGCTTCGGCGAGCGGCGAATTGAAGACACGATCGTCGCCGTACGAGCGCTGCAGCCCGTGCGTGAGCTTGAAGACGCCGCCTTTGCCGGGCACCAGCGTCAGCGCTTCGCGGCGGCTGGCGTCCGCGACGTCCTCGCCGAAGACGACGATCCGCGGATCGCGCGCCATCTCGTCCTTCAGCGTGCGGTTGATCACGCCGACCATCGTGTCGGGCTTGCCCTCGTGGCCGGCCGGCGTGTCGAACGCCGACGAGCAGGGATCGACGTCGGGCGAATAGACCCAGAGCTCGGCGGTGTTCTTCGGCGGCTTCGGCGCTGCCAGCGCCTTGGCCGCGGCCTCGTCGAGTTCGCGGTCGACGTCGCGGCGGATCGCGGCGAGGTCCTCGTCGGTCGCGAGTCCGTTCGTGCTTGAGGAACTCGCGAAAGCGCGCGATCGGATCGCGGCGCGCCTCGGCTTCGCGCTCCGCCGGCGTCTTGTACAGCTTCTCGTCGTCGGACAGGGAATGCGAGTACGGTCGAATGACGTGCGCGTGGACGAACGCCGGACCCTTGCGCGCGCGGACGTAGCGCGGCCGCGTCGCGCATGGCGCGGAGGCTGGCGAAGAAATCGGTGCCGTCGATCGAATCGACGTGCAGGCCGGGAAACGATCGCACGAGCCGGGAGATGTCGCCGCCGGCGGTCTGGATCCTCGACGGGCACCGAGATCGCGTAGCCGTTGTCTTCGACGAGGAACAGCACGGGCAGCTGCTTGATGCACGTGACGTTGAGCGCTTCCCAGAACTCGCCTTCACTCGTGGCGCCATCGCCGAGCGACACGTAGGTGATTTCGTCGGCGTGATAGCGCGACTCGCGATCAGGAATCTGCGGCACGCGGCTGTAGATCACGCCCGCTTCCGCGGCGCCGACCGCGTGCAGCACCTGCGTGCCGGTCGCGCTCGACCCCGAGACGATGTTCAGCGCGCGCGTGGCCCCAGTGCGACGGCATCTGCCGTCCGCCGGAGGTCGGATCGTCTTTCGCGCCGACCGCCGGCGAGCAGCATGTCGAGCGGCGTGACGCCGAGCTGCAGGCACAGCGCGCGATCGCGATAGTAAGGGAAGAACCAGTCGTAGCCCGGTCTTGAGCGTGAGGCCCGCGGCGACGAGCACCGCCTCGTGGCCGGCGCCGCTGATCTGAAAGAAGATCTGGCTCTGGGCTTTGAGCTGGATTTCTTTGTCGTCGAGCCTGCGCGACAGGAGCATCGTCCGGTAAACATCGAGGAGCGCGGCGCGATCCAGACCGTGGAAAAGCTGCGCCTCCTGTCCGTTGACGACGGCCTTCATCCGTGTCGGAATTATACAGCCATCGGCGGTCGGCTATCAGCTCTCAGCCGAAAGCTGACAGCTTGATATATGCTCCTCCACCATGAGCACTCAGACGGTTCGACTGCATCGCTGGGACGAAATCGCGCTCGAAAAAGTGACCGAGATGCTGTCGCGGAAGACTCGTGACCGGCGAGCGCGAGATGCTCGCGCAGGTCTATCTTGAAGCGCGGCTGCGTCGTGCCGATGCACTCGCACGAGAGCGAGCAGATGACCTACATCCTGCAGGGCGCGCTCAAGTTTCTGATCGGCGGCGAAGAGATCACCGTGCGCGAGGGCGAGGTGCTGCACATCCCGTCGTGGATCGAGCACCAGGCCGAGGCGCTCGACGACACGTTCGCGCTCGACGTCTTCAGCCCGATCCGGCAGGACTGGCTGGATCACACCGACGATTACTTTCACAGACGATAGGTCGACAGCAGGCATTGCAGGATGGCAACATGACATTCTGATCGTCGTTGGCATCGTCGCGCTCCTCGTGATCTGGGCGATTGCCAGCTACAACCGCCTGGTCGGGCTTGCGCAACCAGGTGCCGAACGGGTGGCGCCAGATCGACGTGCAGCTGAAGCGGCGGCACGATCTCATTCCGAATCTCGTGAACACGGTCCGCGGCTCGATGGACTTCGAGCGCGACACGCTGACCGCGGTCATGGACGCGCGCGCGAAGGCGCTGACCGCGACCGGGACCTGCCGACGCGGCGCAGAAGGAAGGGCAGCTGTCGCAGGCGCTCGGCCGGCTGCTCGCCGTCGCCGAGAACTATCCCGACGCTGAAGTCCAACGAGAACGTGAAGATGCTGCAGGAAGAGCTGTCGGCGACGGAAAACAAGGTGGGGTTCGCGCGGCAGTTCTACAACGACATCGCGACGAAGTTCAACACCGCGCAGCAGGTGTTTCCCGACGCAACATCTTCGCGAGCATGTTCGGCTTCAAGCCGGCGGAGCTCTTCGAGATTACGGACGCCGCGGAGCGCGAGGTGCCCGTCGTCGATCTGTCCGAATGCGGCAAGTCAGGCCGTGGCCGTGAACCTCTACGAGCAGCAGGCGCACGAACCGCCGCACGAACGTGGCTGATCATGACCGCGTTCGTGGCGTTCCTGTTCGTGCTCGGCCTCGGGTTCGACGCGTTCTATCTCGGACGCCGGCGGCGGGTTCGTGCCGATCGGGTCGATCGCTGCGCTCGGCGTCGGATCCGGCGTCGGCGCTCGCGAGCTACTTCGTCGGCGATCGCGCAGTGCTCGCTGTCGACGGCGGCGCGGCCGCTCGACTGACGTCGCGGCCGGCGCCGACGACGACGGCAAGTTGAAACTGCGTCAGCTCGACAACATCGTCGACGAGATGTCGATCGCATCGGGGTTGCCGCGGCCGCGCGTCTACGTCGTGCCCGATCCGGATCCCAACGCCTTCGCCACCGGCCGCGGTCCCGGAGCACGCGTCGATCGCCGTGACGCGCGGGCTGCTCGACGCGCTCGACCGCGAGGAACTGCAGGGCGTCGTCGCGCACGAGATGAGCCACATCCGAAATCTCGACATTCGCGTGATGACGATCGTCGCGGCGCTCGTCGGCGCGGTGGCGCTGCTCGTCGGACTGGGCGCGGCGCGGCATGATGTGGGGCGGCGGGCGCCGGCGCACCGGCGACCGCGACAAGGGCGGCATCGGCGGGATCGTTTTCTTCGCGATCTGGATGGTGGCGATCCTGCTCGCGCCGCTCGTCGCGCAGCTGCTGGCGATGATGGTGTCGCGGCAGCCGCGAGTATCTGGCCGACGCGTCGGGCGCCGAGCTGACGCGCAATCCGCTCGGCCTGGCGCACGCGCTCGAGAAGATCGAAGCGGCCGCGAGCACCGACGCAAGGCGATCAAGCAGGGGTCGGCGCACCTGTGCATCGCGGATCCGCTGGGCCGGCAGATGAACCTCAAGGAAGGATTCTGGCCGGACCTGTTCGCGTCGCATCCGCCGATGGCGGCCCGGATCGCGGCGCTGAAGGAGATGGCGTTCCAGCGGTCGCCCCAATAACGGGGTCTGACCCCAGGTCGCGAAAAATGGCCGTATTTTGACCCTGTGGGGTCAGACCCCGGTGACAAACGGTGACATCTATGCGCCAATTCGTCGCGGTGATCGCAGCGTCGGCGGCCTTCGCGGGCGTGGTTCTGTTGTCCGCGCAAGGCGGGATCTCGTCGCCGAACCGCCTGCGCGGCTTCTCGGCGAAAAGCAGCGAGGCCCAGCTCGCTCGCGAGCGCGCGTTCATGGCGATGCCCACCGCCAAGGACGCTGAGGCGGACTTCGACATCATGACCGCGGAGCCGCACCACACCGGCTCGCCGTACGAGATCAAGCTCGCCGACTATGTGTCCGACCAGTTCACACGCTTCGGTCTCGAGGCCGCGAAGTACGAGTACAGCGTGTTGCTCCCATGGCCGGGTGAACGCCGCATCGAACTGATCGCGCCCGATCGGGCGACGCTCGACGTCGAAGAAGAAACGCTGCCGGACGACCGCTGGGCGAGCATGCCCGGCATCCTCCCGGCCTACAACGCGTACTCACCATCCGGAGACGTCACGGGCGAGCTCGTGTACGTCAACTTCGGCATCCCCGCGGACTACGACACGCTGAAAAAGCTGGGGATCGACGTGAGGGGCAAGATCGTGCTCGCGCGGTACGGCGGGAGCTGGCGGGGCATCAAGCCGAAGGTCGCCGCGGAGCACGGCGCGATTGGCTGCATCATCTACTCCGATCCGCACGAGGACGGCTACTTCCAGGGCGACAGCTATCCGCACGGTCCGTTTCGCGCAGCAGGGATGATTCAGCGCGGCAGCGTGATGGACATGCCGCGCTATCCCGGCGACCCGTCGACGCCGAATCGGCCGTCGAAGCCCGGCGTGGACCGGCTGCCGATGACCGAGATCAAAACCTTCGCGCCGATTCCCGTGCAGCCGATCTCGTATCGCGACGGCCAGAAGCTGCTCGAGCGCCTCAACGGTCAAGTCGCGCCCGAAGCGTGGCGCGGATCGCTGCCGATCACGTATCACATCGGTCCAGGCCCGGCGCGCGTCCACATGACGCTGCGGATGGACTACGGCCAGCGGCGCCTGATCAACGTGGTCGGCAAGATCGCGGGCGCGGACGCCGCCGACGAGTGGGTCATCGTCGGATCGCATCGCGACGCGTGGACGTTCGGCGCGTCCGATTCGGTGAGCGGACACGTGTCGATGATGAGCGCCGCCCGGGCCATGGGCGAGATGGTGAAGGCCGGCTGGAAGCCGCGACGCACCATCCTGTTCATCAGCTGGGACGGCGAGGAGCAGGGGCTGCTGGGATCAACCGAGTGGGTCGAGGATCTGCAGAACGAGCTGCGCGCGAAGACGGCGGTGTACGTCAACCGCGACGCCGGCGCGGGCGGACTCAACTTCAGCGCGAGCGCCGTGCATTCGCTGACGCCGTTCGTCTACGACCTCGCGCGCGCCATTCGGCCCGAGCCCACGGCGAAGAACCTGTTCGACGCCTGGCTCGATCGCGCCCGGGATGAGCCGCCGCCAACCGGCGGTCCGATGCTCAAAGCGCCGCCGGTCGGAGCGCTCGGATCCGGCTCGGACTACACGGCATTTCTCGACCACCTGGGCATTGCGTCGCTCGACTTCGGTCTCAACGGGCGCGGCGCCGACGGCACGTATCACTCGACATACGACCACCCGGGGTGGTTCAAGAAGTTCATCGATCCGCAGTTCACATACAGCGTGCTGGCCGCGCGCGTCACCGGCGTCGCCACACTGCGTCTCGCCGACGCGGAGCTGTTGCCGTTCGACTACGAGGCGTACGGCCGCCAGATCCTCGAGTACGTGCGCGAGATCGAACGGCAGGCCGCGAAGGCATCACCCTCAGACTCACCGTCAGACGCCAGGGCGATCGACTTTGCCGGTCTGAGGGGCGCCGCGAGCGCCTTCATGAAGGCGGGGGCCGACGTGCGCGCGCGCGGCGAAGCGCTCGTCGCGGGCGCGCCGGGCCGCACCGCGCTGACCGAGATGAACCGCCGTTTGATGATGGTGGAACGCGATCTGATCGAGCCCGCCGGCTTGCCGGATCGCCCGTGGTATCGACATGTGATCTACGCGCCGGGCTTGTACACCGGCTACGGCGTCAAGACGATTCCGGGCGTGCGCGAAGCCGTGGACGCGGGCAACTATGCGCGCGCGGCCGAGCAGGCGAGAATCGTAATCCGCGCGATTCAGCGCGCGACGAACCGATTGCGCGGGCAATCGTCAGTCGCCGACTGACGACTGACGACTGACGACTGGCTGACTGGCTGACTGAGGACTGCATCATGGCGCTGGACAGACAAGGCACCGGACTCCTCGTCTCGAGACTCGCGATCGGCGTCTTCTTCGTGTTCGAGGGCCTGGGCAAGGTGCGATGGTTCACCGACACGTCCATGCTCGCGGCACGTTTTACGGACTGGAGCCAGGCGGCACCCGCCGGTTCGGTGAGCGCATGGTATTTGTCTCACATCGCCGTGCCGGGGCTGTCGATCTTCGCCCGGCTTGTGCCGCTCGGGGAGATTCTCGGCGGCATCGCGTTGCTGATCGGAGTCTGGACGCCGCTGGTGGCGTTCCTCGCGTTCTTCATGGTGCTCAACATCCACGTCGCGTCCGGCGCGATCTTCAAGTACAGCTTTCTCACGAACGGCTATGGGCTGCCCGTTCTGGGAAGGACGTTGGCGCTGGCGATTGGTGGAGTGCGGCTCCGGTGGAGCCTGCGATAGGTCAGTGCACGCGGCGATCGTAATCGTTCGCGCGGCCGCCAGAGTACACGTCGAACTTCTTGCGCACCCGGTTGATCTTCCACTTCAGGTAGCGGTACTTGATTTCCGAGACTGGATGCATCCGCCCGCTCTTGAGGTACACGTACCCGACGACGAGCCCGCCGACATGCGTAATGGCCGCAACGCCGCCCGAGTCGCCGAGCGACGAGAGAACCGAAATCGCGCCGATGATCGCGACGAACACTCGCGCCGGAATCGGGAACACGAAATACATGTAGATCTGGCGCTCGGGAAAATAGAGCGCGTAACCGAGCAGCAGGCCGAAGATCGCGCCTGACGCACCGATGATGTTCGCCAGATACAGCTGTTGCGCCGCCGCGATCGGCAGCAGCGAGAACAGCACCGTCAACACGCCCGCCCCGACGCCGGTCACGGCGTAGAACTTCACGAAAAACCGCGTGCCCCACCGGTATTCCAGCTCGGTTCCGAACATCCACAGCGCCAGCATGTTGAAGACGATGTGGAAGACGCCACCGTGGAGAAACATGTAGGTGGCGAGCTGCCAGAGCCACAGGTTCCGGACCACGAACACGGGATGCAGCCCCAGATAGTCCGTTATTGGCGCAAAGAAGAACTGGAGCAGGAACGCCGCGACGTTGGCGCCTATCAGATATTTGACCGCGGTCGAGATTCGGCCTGGCCCGAAGGAGAAGGACGAGACGTAGGGTGATTGATAGCGGGGCATGTTTGCGAAGTCTCGAATCGTACTATATCCGGACGGAACGGCCCGTGCCGATCCGGCCGCTAAGAGGCGAGCAACTTCCGTACCCGACCCGCCTCCGCGCCCTGCGCTTCGGCGCGCTAGTAGAAACGCTTCGGCGCGCTAGTAGAAAAAGAGGCCCTCGACACTTTCGCGGCGAGGGCCTCAAGGAGGATGGATGAGAGGGCTGTTATTTGCCGTCTCAACGGGCTTAGACGTTTGACTTCGCGAAAAGGTTTAGCTCGTCCCTGAAAGTCTGGCGCGCACGAGCTCGCTGACCGTCTTCCCATCAACGGTCAGTCCGGTCAGTTTCGCCATGGCCGCCTTCATCACGCGCCCCATGTCCTTCGGCGACGTCGCGCCCGTCTCCTGAATCGCCTCGGCGATCGCCTGCTCGACGACCGCGGGATCCGCCGCCGCCGGCAGATAGGTTTCCAGGACGCCGATCTCGGCGGTCTCCTTGTCTACCAGATCCTGACGGCCGCCCTTCGCGAATTGTTCGATCGAATCCCTGCGCTGCTTGACGAGAGCGGTCACCACCTGCTGTGACTCCGCGGCGTCCAGCGCGCGTCCACGTTCGACTTCGCGATTCATCAGCGCCGCTTTCAACATGCGGAGCGCGCTCAGGCGGACGGGATTGTGCTGGCGCATCGCGTCCGCGATGGCCGCAGTGATTTCCTCGATCAGCGCCACGGCTTAGAGTCCGCCGGGCCGTCGAACGGTAGTGGGGTTCTGGGGCGCGCCAGGCTGCGCAGGCGTCGGCACCGGCATGCCTGGGATGGCGACGCCAACGGGCGCAGTCGGAACGGCGGACGGCACTGCCGGCTGCGGCGGCGTGTTCGCGCCCGGCAGGTTCATGCCTGGCGGCGGCACGTATGGCTGTCCGCTTCCGGGCACAGCGTTCGGATTCACAACCTGCGGCTGGGGAAACGCGGTGAAGACCGGACCCCGCCCTGGCGGATTCTGCGCCGGTGGCTCGTCGTTGTCGTCCGGCTGCGGGGCAATCGGAGGCTGGAACGTCGGGGCCGCCTGGAATACCGCGGCCGGCGGTGCGCTGGCCGCCGTGGCGGGCTGGCGCGCCGCCGCGACGGTCGGCATCACGAGAATTCGATCGAACCGCGACAGCGTCGGCGACTGCAAGGCCCGGGGCGCCGCGAGGTATCCGCTCAACGAACGCATCAGGATATCGAGCGCCTTGTCCTCGGGCACGTCCTTCAGCTCGAGCGTCATCGGTCCGCCGGGAATCCGCTCGACGTTGACCACTTTGGTCTGACCGACGCGGGCCCACTCGGACATGATCTGCCGTAGCGTCGCGTCCTTGGCGATGATCGACACGAGGCCATCATGCATCGTGACCTGCACTTCGGCCGACGCGGTGGAGGCGGCCAACAGCGACAACGCGCCGACGGTGAGGAAGGCTCCAAGCTTCATAGCGCCCTCCATTCTACTTCTTCCGGAAGTAGTCGATGACCTGGATCAGGATGTCGTCCAGCCCGTGTTTCGGCGCGTAACCGATGAGCCCTTCGGCCTTCTGGAGCGCCGGAACACGCCTGGGCATGTCTTCGAATCCCGACTCGTAGGCCTCTTCGTAGGGGACGAGTTTGATGACGGACTTCGAGCCGCTCAGCTCACGCACGCGCTCGGCGAGTTGCTGAATCGTCACTTCCTGAATGTTGCCGATGTTGATGACCTCCCCGATGGCCTTGGGCTCGGCGACCAGCTTCAACAGGGCATCGACGACGTCGTGGACGTGGGTGAAGGAGCGGGACTGTGTCCCATCGCCGAACACCGTAATCGGTTCGCCCGCCAGAGCCTGTCGCACGAAATTCGGGATGACCATGCCGTACTGACCGGTCTGCCGGGGCCCCACCGTGTTGAAGAAGCGGACGATGATCACTGGCAGCTTGCGCTCCTTCCAGTACGCCAGCGCGAGGAATTCATCGATCGCCTTGCTGCACGCGTACGCCCACCGGTGTTTCGGCGTCGGGCCCAGCACGAGATCGGAATCCTCCCGGAACGGCACGTCGTCGCTCTTGCCGTAGACCTCTGACGTCGACGCGATCACCACGAGCTTCTTTTTCTTGTTCGCGTGCTTCAGCACGACTTCCGTGCCGTGCACGTTCGTCTCGATGGTGTACACCGGCTGCTCAACGATCAGCTTGACACCCACCGCGGCGGCGAAATGAAACACGACGTCGCTGCGATCGATGAGCTCGGCGAGCAGCGGCTCGTTGTTCACGGAGTCGATGAAGTATTCGAAGCCGGGCCGGCCCTTGAGATGGCTGATGTTGTCGATCGATCCGGTCGAGAGGTTGTCGAGGATCAGCACCTCGTGACCGCGATCGAGCAGCATTTCGGACAGATGGGAACCGATGAACCCGGCGCCGCCGGTAATCAGAGCACGCACGGAATCTCCTTGACTGCCGCCGCGACCTCGTCGGCCTCGTCGTCACGCAGTCGGTGGTGGAGCGGCAGAGACACGACTTCGTCGCAGGCACGCGCCGCGACCGGACAGTCCGCGGGAAGCACGTCGCGCATCGCGGGCTGCCGCGGAATGGTCATCGGATAATGCACCAGGGTTTCGATGCCGCGATCGAGCAGGGCACGCTGCAGTTCCGATCGCTGCCGGCTTCGCACGACGAATAGATGGTACACGTGTCCGCTGTCGCACTCCGGCGGAACGACGACCGGAGCGCCGGCCAGCCGCTCGCGATACCGCGCCGCCAGTTCGCGCCGGCGTTCGGTCCATGCGCGCACACGCGGCAGCCGCGCGCGCAGAATGGCCGCCTGCATCTCATCCAGCCGGGAATTGATGCCGGGCGTCTCGTGACAGTAGCGATCGGACTGCCCGCCGTTGCGCAGGCGCTTGAGCGAATCGGCGAGCGCGCGATCGTTGGTCACGACGGCGCCGCCATCGCCAAGGGCGCCGAGGTTTTTCGTCGGATAGAAGCTGAAGGCGCCGGCGACGCCGATCGTGCCGAGCGGCCGTCCGTTGGCCGTCCCGAGGTGCGCCTGACAGCAATCTTCGACGACCGCGAGATGATGCTCGGCGGCAATTCGCTCGATCGCCGCCATGTCCGCCGCCTGCCCGTACAAGTGAACCGGCAGGATCGCGCGCGTTCGTGGGCCGATCGCCGCGCGAATACCCGCGGGGTCGATCGTCAATCGCTCCGAATCGACGTCCGCGAACACCGGACGCGCGCCCGTCATCATGATCGCCAGCGCGGAGTAGGCGGCCGAGAGCGGCGTCGTGATCACCTCGTCGCCGGCGCCGATGCCGATGGCGCGCAGCGCCATCGCGATCGCGTCAGTCCCGGTCCCCACTCCGACTGCGTAGGCGGCACCGGAGGCCGCGGCGAACTCCTGCTCGAACGCCTCGACCTCGGGACCGAGCACGAACCAGCCGCGCGCGACGACGCGGTCGATCGCCGCTCGAATGTCCGCCGCGTCCTCGCCGGGGACCAGCGCCAGGAACGGAATGCGTCTGGCGCTCATACCGGCGCCATGCCTTCGCCGGGATCGACGTACTGGTGCAGGTGCTGCCGGTAGAATGCCACGGTCCGCGTCAGGCCGTCCGCCAGCGGCACAGTCGGCGTCCAGCCCGTCGTGCGCGTGAACTTGCTCGAGTCGGCGTAGAAGCTGCCGATGTCGATCGTTTTTTTCTCGCTGGGCCACTCGACGTATTGCACGGCGCCGGATCCCGCGCGGTCGATGAGCAGCGTGGTCAGATCGCGGTGGCTGATCGGCTGGTCGCCGCCGATGTTGAACACTTCGCCGTTGCAGGCATCCAGCGCGCCCGCGCGCAAGAACGCGTCTGCGGCATCGTCCACGTAGACGAAGTCGCGGAGCTGCGATCCGTCGCCGTAGATCTGAATCGTCTTGTTCTCGACCGCCAGCCGGATGAACCAGCCGATGAATCCCTGCCGGTTGTGGCGGATCAGCTGACGCGGACCGTACACGTTGGTCAACCGCAGCGAGCACGCGCGAAGGCCGTAGACGTTGTTGTAGACCAGGTGGTAATACTCGCCGGCGGCCTTGTTGATGCCGTTGACGTCCGTCGGCTGGACGAGATGCGTCTCGTCCACCGGGAGCGATCGCGGACGTCCGTACACTTGCCGCGTACCCGCGAACACGACTTTCACGCCGGGGTTGTGGTTGCGGCAGGCCTCGAGCACGGTGAGCTGGCTGCGGCAGTTGATCTCGAGATCGGTGTACGGATCGCGGATGCTGTCGATGTGGCTGACCTGTCCCGCCAGGTTGAAGATCACGTCGCGGTCGCGCACCAGGTAGTTCATCGTCGACTGTTGACGGATGTCCGCAACGTTGACGCGGACGCGATCGGTGATGCCGTCGATGTTGAAGAGATTGCCGCCGTAGTCCGGGATGAGGGAATCGACCAGGAGCACGTCGGCGCCGATCTCCACCAGTTGCCGCGCCAGGTTGCTGCCGATGAACCCGAGGCCGCCGGTAATCATCACCGCGCGGCCGCGATAGAACTCGCGATGGTTCGCGGTCACGATCGCGGAGGCGCGGGGTACACGCGGTTCGTCGGATCCGCGCCGCGCTCGGCCAGCGGCGTCACGTCCGCGCGCTGGTGCGTGCGGCGTACCACGAGCGCGTACCACAGCAGCAGCAGATCGCGGGCGACGCGGACGAGACGGCGGCCGTTGAAGAATTGCGACGTGCCGAAGGCGCGGTGGTAGTGATGCACCGGGACCTCGACGATGCGGAAGCCGCCATCCTGGATTTTCTTCATCATCTCGACGCAGATGATGCCGCTCGTCTTTTCGAGGTTGATCCGCTCGAAGATCGCGCGCCGCATCAGCCGGAAGTCGCAGTCGACGTCGCGCAGCTTCAGGCCGAACATCAGGCTGACGATGTAGTGGTAGACGCGGCCGATGATGATGCGGTGCAGCGGATCAGCCCGGCTGATCTTGTAGCCGTTCACCAGATCGGCGTTGGCGATCTGGTCCCACAACAACGCGAGCTCGGTGGGGTCGTACTGCGCGTCGCCGTCGGTGTAGAAGATCAGCTCCTTGGTCGCGGATCGAAAGCCGGTTTGCAGCGCCGCGCCGTAATCGCGGTTGATCGGATGGTGCACGGCGCGCACCTGCGGATACGTGCGCGCGAGCTCGTCGGCGATGTCCGCCGTCCCGTCAGCGCTGCCATCGTCCACGACAATGACTTCGAAATCCGGCGTCAGCTTCGAGGCGGTCTGTACCGTGCGAATCACCATGCTCGCGATGGTGCCGCTGTCGTTGTACGCCGGGAAGAAGACACTCAGGCCCGCGGGTCTGGCGGGAGCTGCGGCTGGCATGTAAAAAGTCTCTCCACCATAACATGTTCTATCGCTTCAGGAATTGCGATCGGCTGGCGACCACGCGCCACGGTGTGGCGGCCGATTCGAGGAGCACGCCGCCGGTCAGCTTCGACTGACCCAGCCGCCGCTCCACGAATGTGATCGGCACCTCGGCGATGCGACAGCCGTTGGCCGCGGCCGCGTACAGCATCTCGACGAGAAACGAGTAGCCATTGGAGCCGAAGCGGTCGAGGGGCAGCGCGGCGATCGTCTCGCGCCTCCAGCAGCGGTAGCCGCTCGTGCAGTCCCTGGCGGCGAGCCGCGTGATCGCGTGGATGTAGATGTTCGCGAATCGGCTGAGAAAGCGCCGGCGCAGCGGCCAGTTGACCACCCGTCCGCCGGGAACGTATCGCGAGCCGATCACGACGTCCGCGCGTTCGATGGCCGCGAGCAGATCCGGCAGCTGCTTCGGATCGTGCGACAGGTCGCAGTCCATCTGGCAGATCACGTCCGGCGGATTCGGCCGCGCGAGCGCGAGGCGAATGCCGTCGATGTAGGAACGGCCGAGGCCGGGACGCTCGGTGCGATGCAGCACGTCGATGCGTCCCGGATGCCGCCGCGCGAGATCGTCGGCCAGGTCGCCGGTTCCATCAGGCGAACGATCGTCCACGACAAGAAGGCTGACGTTGGGGAGCGCCATCAACGACTCGGCGAGCACCGGCAAGTTGTCGCGTTCGTTGAACGTCGGCACGATGACCAGCGCACGAGGCGCCGTCATGAGCGGCGGCCCTCGAAACGCAGGGAAGAGATCTGCTCGGAGATCAGGCCGACGAGAAAAATCACCACGCTCAGGAGGATCAGCAGGACCGACGAGTTCGTGACGTGTGCTTGCGTGGCGATCGTCCAGACGCCGTACCCGGCGCCCAGCGCGAACATGCCGGCGCTGATCGGGAGGAAGATGCGCAGCGGGCTGAAGATCGTGATGACTTTCAGCAGAATCAGGAAGAACCCGAGTCCATCCGATCCCAGGCGGATTTTCGATGATCCCTCGCGCCGGGCGGCGTCGACGGGCTCGAATCGCACGCTGTACCCCGCCTTCAGGAACGCCAGCGTCGTCGTGGTCGGCGTCGAGAATCCGTTGGGGATCAAATGCAGGAACTCAACGAGGCACTCACGCCGCGCCGCGCGGAAGCCTGACGTGAGATCGGGGATGGGCCGTTCCGTCAAGTAGCTCGCCAGCGCGTTGAGGAGCGCATTACCCAGCCGTCGCGTGAGGCTCGATTGCGTCCGGCCGGACCTGGCGCCGACGACGAGATCGTACTGCTGCAGGTGACTGACGAGCCGCTCGGCGTCGCTCGCCTGGTGCTGGCCGTCGCCGTCCACAATCAGCACGAACGTGCCGGACGTGAGCCGGATTCCGGTTTTGACCGCCGCGCCGTTGCCGATGTTGTAGGGATGGCGGTGCACGTCGGCGCCGGCTTCGGCCGCCCGCGCCGCCGTGTCGTCGGTCGAACCATCGTCCACCACGAGGATGTCGTGCCACGAGGCGGCCGAGCGCAGCGCAGTGACGACGGCGCCGATCGAGGGCGCTTCGTTGAACGCCGGGATGACGATCGACGTCTGCGCCGGCGAGGCGACGGGCGCCGTGATCGTCATGAGCCGTTCTCACTGCCGCGAAGCATCGGCAACGTGCTTCTCGGCCGGGTTCCGGAACGTTCCAGCCCTCCGGAGGCTGCGCGAAGGTGAGAACGGCTCATGTGGCGAAGCGGAAGTTGATCACGTCGCCGTCCGCCACGACGTACTCCTTGCCTTCCAGGCGCACTTCGCCGTGGTCGCGGCACGCGTTCATCGATCCCCGCGCGACGAGCTGATCGTAGCCGACGACTTCCGCGCGGATGAACCCGCGCGCGATGTCGCTGTGAATTTCGGCGGCCGCGATCTGCGCCGGCGTGTGCCGCGGAATCGACCAGGCGCGGCACTCGTCCTCGCCGACCGTGAAGAACGAAATGTAGCCGAGGAGCTCGTAGCTCGCGCGGATCACGCGGTCGAGGCCGGATTCGGAGAGTCCGAGATCGGCGAGGAACGCGGTGGCGTCCGCCGGTTCGAGCTGCGCGATCTCGAGCTCGATTTTCGCGCATACGGCGGCGGCGGCCGTCGACGCGCGCGAGAGGAACGGCGTCAGCCCCGCAGCGTCGGCGGCGCGATCGATCCGCGACCTGCCGTCGCCGTCCGCGGCGAGTTCGGCTTCGTCGAGATTGAGCACGATGAGGAGGGGCTTGGCGGACAGAAACTGGAAGCCTCGCACGCGCTTGAGATCCTCGCCGTGCAGGTCGAGCGCGCGGAGCGGCTTGCCGCTCTCGAGCGCGGTCTTGCAGATCGTGATGACGTCGCGCTCCTTTTCGAGCTCCGGTGTCCGAGCCTTCTTGAGATCCTTCTCGAGCCGTTCGAGCCGCCGCTCCGCGACGCCGAGGTCCGCGAGCATCAACTCGTCGTCCATCGCTTGCGCGTCGCGCGCGGGATCGATCGCGCCCGAGGGGTGCGGGACGGCGGGATCGCGAAACGTCCGAACGACGTGGACGAGCGCGTCGGCGTTACGGTATGCGACGACATCGACGAGCGCTTTTGCGGCGGAAGGCCCGGTCATCGCGAGATCGGTGAACTCCACCGTCGCCGGCACGCGCTTGCGCGGGTTGTACATCGCCGTCAGCTGATCCAGCCGCGAGTCTGGCACTTTCGAGATCCCGACCGAGATGTCCACCTTGCCATGGCCCCCGCGCGCGGGTTCGCGGCCGCTGGTCATGAGGTGAAAAAGCGTGGTTTTGCCGCTGGATCCGAAACCGATGAGTGCCGCCCGAAGCATGAGAAGTCCCGAATCCTAGCACTCCCCATGGCGCCCCGCCTCCAAGGGGTCTGACCCCATCCCGTTTTCTTCCCGGGCGTCCGGGCCGGGCGGGGTCAGACCCCATCCCGCGTTCTCCCCGGGCGTCCAGGCCGAGCGGGGTCAGACCCCAGGCTGTCGCCTCTGGCTACGGCGAGGGCGATGGGAAGGCGAAAATTTGGCGTAACTTACTGACGGGGTGGGATTTTGCGTTGACTTACCCGGGGAGCTCTTCTACTATCTGCGTGGAATTTTGTGGGCGAAAGTGGGGTCATAGTCGAGGTGTCGGGTGTTCAGGGGTAACGCGCCAGCCAGCGTGGATGACAAGGGTCGACTCAAGGTGCCGAACCTGTTTCGTTCGCTCCTCGAATCGAAGTACGGCCGCGAGCTGTTCCTGACGAGTCTGTCGGGTGAATACGTGCGCATCTACCCCATGCCGGTCTGGCTCGAGCTCGAACAGAAAATCGCGCAGGTACCGTCGACCAATCCCTCGAAGCACCGCTATCTGGATCGTATCAATTATTACGGCCAGACCACAGAGCTCGACGGCCAGGGTCGAGTGCTGATTCCAGTGCGCCTGCGGGAGTCGGCGACGATGACCGGCGAAGTCGACGTCCTCGGACAGGTCAACTGCCTCGACATCTGGAACCACGATCGCTTCCTCAACCGGATGCAGCGCGATCCGTTCACCGACGACGATGCGCGCGCATTGTCGGGGTTCGGGGTGTGATGACGCACGTCCCCGTGATGACCGCCGAGGTGCTCGAGCACCTTCGTCCCGAGCGGGGCGGGGTGTTCGTCGACTGCACGCTGGGTCTTGGCGGCCATGCGCGCGCTCTGCTCGAGGCCGGCGCCACTCGCGTGATCGGCTTCGACCGCGATCGCCACGCGCTCGCCCTCGCGCGCGAGACGTTGTCCACGTGGCGCGATCGCGTTGATCTCGTCCACGCCGACTATCGCGCGCTCGAGGAGGTGCTCGACGCGCGGCAGTTGGCCGTCGTCGACGGCACGCTGGCGGATCTCGGAATCTCGTCGATGCAGCTCGATGCGCCAGGCCGCGGATTCAGCTTTCAGCGCGACGAGCCGCTCGACATGCGGATGGATCAGAGCTCGGGCGAAACAGCCGCGGATCTGGTGGCCCGCTCGACCGAGCGTGAGCTCGCCGATGCCATCTATCAGTACGGCGAGGAGCGTTTCTCGCGCCGGATCGCGCGCGCGATCGTGGACGCGCGTCGCGACACGCCGGTCGCCTCCACCGGCCGGCTGGCATCGATCGTCCGCCGCGCGATTCCGCGACGAGGCGCGCGCATCGATCCGGCGACGCGGACGTTCCAGGCGCTGCGCATCTGGGTGAACCGCGAGCTCGACGGCCTGGATCGGTTTCTCGAAGCCGCGGTGCGCCGCCTGCGCGCGGGCGCGCGGCTCGTCGTCATCACGTTTCATTCGCTCGAGGATCGGATCGTGAAGCACACGCTGCGCGGCCTTGAAACCCGCGGCGCAGGCGTCAAGGTGCTGACCAAGAAGCCGATCGTCCCGAGCGACGAAGAAGTGTCACGAAATCCGCGGGCGCGAAGCGCCAAGCTGCGCGCGGCGGAACGGATCGTCGAGGCAGGGGCTTGACCAGGGAGGGCGTCATGGAAGCATTCGAGTACGCGATCAAGAAGGATGTTCGGAACAATCCGATCGTTCGCGAAGTCGACGAGACGCGCCAGCGGGAGCTTTCGAAGTCGGTGGGCATCGCGGGCTTCCTGGTGCTCGCCTTGCTGTTTTCGGCCTGGCAGCATTTCGAGCTCCTTCGTCACGGGTACGAGACGGAATCATTGCAGCGGCAGCGCGCCGCCGAGGAGGAGACCGGCCATCGGCTCCGCCTCGAGATCGAAACGCTGAAGTCGCCCAGACGAATCGAAGCGCTGGCGATCGATCAGCTGCATCTCGTCAGCCCGTCGCGCGACGAAGCCATCGTCATCCAGCGTGTGCTGCCGGCCGAACCGCCGGCCAAGTCGGTCGTCGCGCGGCGGTAATGGCGGCTCCGGTTCCTCTCGACTGGCGCGCCACGCTCAGGACGCGTGTCGCCATCGTGGCCGTGACGACGGCGGCGTGGGTGGCCTGCATCGAGGTCCGTCTCGTCTGGCTGCAGTTGGTGCAGCGCGCCGATCTGGTGGCGCGTGCCGAGCGCCAGCAGATGCGGACGCAGACCGTGCCGCCCAAGCGCGGCGACATCCTCGACCGCCGCGGGCGGGTCCTCGCGACGAGCGTCGACGCGGACTCGATCTACGCGGTGCCGACCGAAATCTCCCACGCTGCGGAGGCGGTGCAGAAACTGTGCGCGGCGCTCGAGGACTGCACGCCCCGCGAGCGGCAAACGCTCGTCGAGAAGCTCGGCCAGCAGAAAGCGTTCGCGTACGTGCGACGGCAGATTGCGCCGGATCAGGCGCGGCGCGTTGCCGCGCTCAATCTCGACGGCATCGGCTTCATCAAGGAGAGCAAACGCTTCTATCCGAACAAGGAACTGGCCGCGCACTTGCTCGGATACGTCGGGATCGACAACACCGGCCTGAACGGGCTCGAGTCCACCTACGACTCGCGCATCCGGGGCAAGCCGGGCACCATGCTCGTGCAGACCGACGCCCGCCGACACGTGTTCAGCCGGTTCGAACGGCCGCCGACGTACGGGTCCACGGTCGAGCTGACGATCGACGAATACCTGCAGCACGTCGCCGAGCGCGAGCTGCATCACGGCGTGATCGAAAACAAGGCGGCCGGCGGCACCGCAATCGTCATGAACCCGCGCACGGGCGAGATTCTGGCGATGGCGAACGAGCCGACGTTCAATCCGAATACCTATCGGGAATTCGACGAGGCCGCGCGCCGCAATCGCGCCGTTCAGGATCTGTACGAGCCGGGATCCACTTTCAAGGTCGTCACCGCGTCGGCGGCGATCGAAGAGAAGGTGATGACGCCCGACACGCTCATCGACACCAATCCCGGCCGCCTGGTCATCGATCGATCGCGCGCGATCATCGACGACAACGGCCGCAACAGCGGCGTGCTCTCGTTCACCAACGTGCTCGTCAAGTCGAGCAACATCGGCGCCGTCAAGATTGGATTCAAGGTCGGCACCGAGCGCCTCAGCCGGTTCGTGTCGCTCTTCGGCTTCGGCCGCCAGGTCTCGCCGGACTTTCCCGCCGAGAACGCCGGCATCGTGTGGAGCCCGGAGAAGTGGACCGACAGCGCGCTCGCGTCGGTGTCGATGGGCTACCAGGTGGCGATCACGCCACTGCAGATGGTGGCGGCTGTCAGCTCGGTGGCCAACGGCGGGCAGTACGTCCAACCTCGCGTCGTGCGGGCGATCTATCGAAACGGCGTCCGATACCAGATACCCTCCAAAGTGACGGGCCGCACGATCAGCGCGGACACGGCGGCGGTTCTGACGCAGATCATGGAAGGCGTCGTCACGAACGGCACCGCGAAGCTGGCCGCCATCGACGGCTACACGATCGCCGGCAAAACTGGCACGGCGCAGAAGCTCGTCGGGGGCCGCTACTCGTACTCGGATCACTACGCGTCGTTCGTCGGGTTTCTGCCGTCGCAGGATCCGGTGCTGGCGATGATCGTCGTGCTCGACGCGCCGCACGGACCCAACGGCGATCACGGCGGCCGCGTGGCAGCGCCCATTTTCAAGAGCATCGCCGAGCCGGCGCTTCGCTATCTCGGGATCGCGCCGACGATCAATCCAGCGCCGCCGGTTCTGGTCGCGCGGCGTGACGCGCCCGATCGAGCGCCGGTCACCGGGATCGCCGCGACCGAGTCCACGCTCAAGCTGATCGTCGACGAGCCGGACGGCATCGTGCCCGATCTTCGCGGCCTGAGCGCGCGGGAAGCGGTGAGAACGCTGGTGAGGCTGGGCATGACCGCGCGCGTGTCGGGCCACGGGTTTGTCGTTTCGCAGGACCCGCAGCCCGGAACGCCGCTCGTGTCCCAAGGCGTCTGCACCGTTGTTCTCGATCGAATGGCGCCGAAGCGCGTCGTGGACGAGAGTCACCAATGACGTGGGCCGGCTTGCTGGGCTCGCTGCGCCGTTACGGACTCGTTGTCGACAACGGTCCGGCGCCGACGACCGGGGCGACGTCTGTCGTTCAAGGAGTCGCCTACGACTCGCGCACGGTTGAACGAGGCGAGGTGTTCGTCGCGCTGAAGGGCCGGCTCGCGGACGGCACGTCGTTCGCGCGCCAGGCGATCGACCGCGGTGCGCTGGCGGTCGTCTCCGAGCAGGCGGCGCCGGACGAAGTCCAGGTCGCCTGGGTGCAGGTGACGGATGCGCGGCTCGCACTCGCGCTGCTGGCGACGGAGTTCCACCGCCACCCCAGCGGCGAGATGCGCGTCGTCGGGATCACGGGTACCAACGGCAAGACGACGACGGCGTACCTGCTGGCGTCGATTTTCGAAGCCGCCGGCATCCGATGCGGAATTCTCGGAACGGTCGCCTATCGCCTGGGTCCGGGAAAGGCTGACGAGCGCGACGCGGCGCGGACGACGCCCGAGGCGCCGGACCTGCAGGCGCTGCTGCGAGAGATGGTGGATCGCGGCTGCGGCGCCTGTGCGATGGAAGTGTCGTCGCACGCGCTGGCGCTGCAGCGTGTGGCCGGCTTGCGATTCGCGGCGGCCATCTTCACCAACCTCACGCGCGATCACCTGGATTTCCACGCGGACATGGACGACTACTTCCGCGCGAAGCGCCGGCTGTTCGAGATGCTGTCGCCTGATGCTCCGGCCCTGATCAATGCCGATGATCCACGGGCCGCCGCGCTCGTCGAAGCGGGCGGACGTCCGGTGACGTACGGCCTTCAGCGGCCAGCCGACATCACCACGGGTCCCCTGTCGTTTTCGCTGGCGGGCTTGACCTTCGACGTGCGCACGCCGCGCGGCACGGTGGGCGTGCGCTCCGCGCTGGTGGGCCGGCCGAACGTCTACAACATCCTCGCGGCGGTTGCGACGGCCACGGCGCTCGACATCCCGTTCGACGCGATCGAGCGCGGTGTCGCCGCCCTTCCCGGCGTGCCCGGGCGATTTCAGCTGGTGTCGGGGCCCGGAGACGAAGTCACGGTCGTCGTCGATTACGCGCATACGGACGATGCGCTGCGCAACCTGCTCGAGACGGCGCGGCCACTGGCTGCGGGCCGGTTGATCACGGTGTTCGGTTGCGGCGGCGATCGCGATCGCACGAAGCGTCCGCTGATGGGCGCCGTCGCGGGACGGCTGAGCGATCTCATCGTGATCACGTCGGACAACCCGCGCAGCGAGGATCCGGCGCGGATCATCGAGGAGGTTCAGCGCGGCATTACGTCGGATACGCGGCGCGACAGCGCGCAGAGCGTGCTGACCATCGTCGATCGGCGCGCGGCCATTGCCAAGGCGATCGAGCAGGCTCGTCCCGGCGACCTGGTGCTGATCGCCGGCAAGGGACACGAGAAGTACCAGGTGATCGGCGATCGCACGCTGCCGTTCGACGACGTCGAAGTGGCGCGTGAGGCGCTGGCGCGGCGCCGGACGAATTCGGGCGTGCTCTAGGGGAATGGTTACGCTCGTCCTGAGCTTGTCGAAGGGCGAGCTGGAGGCTCGTGGTTCGACAGGCTCACCACGAGCTATGTGGTGAACGACATCCCGCTGACGGCGGCGTGGGTCGCCGAACGAATGGCGGGAACCCTGGTGACGGGTGCGGGTGGATTGGAGTTCGCGGGCGTGTCCATCGATACACGCACGCTCGCGCGCGGCGAGTTGTTCATCGCGATTCGGGGCGAACACTTTGACGGTACGGATTTCGCTGATGCGGCCATCGAACGCGGCGCGACGGGTGTCGTCGTCCCGCGCGGCCGCGGCGATGCGTGGAGCGGGAAAGATTCAGCCGGGCGACCGGTGGTCATCGAAGTGGACGACACCGTCCTCGCGCTGCAGCGTCTCGGGCACGCGGTTCGACGCGCCTCGGGCGCCAAGGTGGTGGCCATAACCGGCAGCGCGGGCAAGACCACGACGAAGGAAATAACGGCCGAGTTCCTGGGCCTGCGGTATCGCGTGATTCGCAACAGGGGGAATTTGAACAACCACATCGGTTTGCCGCTCTCGCTGGTGGAGTTGCGCCAGCGGCCGGAGATGGCGGTCGTCGAGCTCGGGATGAATCACGCCGGCGAAATCAGCACGCTCGTCCGCGTCGCGGAACCTGACGTGCGCGTGTGGACCAACGTCGGCGAAGCCCACGTCGGGTTCTTCGGATCGGTGGACGCCATCGCCGATGCGAAGGCGGAGATCCTCGAGCGCGCGACACCGGCGACGTTGCTGGTTGCCAATGCAGACGACGCGCGGATCGCGGGGCGGATTGGATCGTTCGGAGGACGTGTAAGGACGTTTGGCATCGACCATGAGGCCGACGTGCGTGCGACCGAGGTTGTGGATCGTGGAATCGAGGGGACGAGCGCACAGGTCACGACCTGGCGGGGTACGGCCCCAGTGACGACGCCCCTCGTGGGTCGAGGCAATCTCGCCAACGTCCTCGCGGCGACGGCCGTCGCGCTCGAGTCCGACGTGCCGCTACCGGAGATCCTCGAGAAAGCCGCGCGTCTGCGGCCGGCGGCGCATCGCGGCGAAGTGCTTCGGCTCGGGAGCGGCGTGGTCGTGATCGACGACAGCTACAACGCGAGCCCGACGGCGATGAAGCGCGCGCTGGAAGTGCTGGCCGCGACGAACGCCACGAGGCGGGTGGCGGTGCTGGGCGAAATGCTGGAGCTGGGCGACCAGGCGGCCCGTCTGCACGCCGAGATCGGGCGAGTGGCTGCCGCGGCGCACGTCGCTGCGCTGTTCGCCATCGGCGGCGTGGCAGCCGAAGCGCTCGCGGCGGCGGCGGTGGCCGCGGGCATGGATCGACGTGACGTGCGTCATTACGGCGACAGCGTGGCAGCCGGCGCGGCGGTCGTCGAGTACGTGAAGGCCGGCGACGTGGTCCTGGTGAAGGGATCGCGAGGGGTGAAAACGGATCGTGTGGTGGATCGCCTCCGTGCGGAACAGGTCTGATGCTCTACTACCTGCTGGTTCAGGAAATCCTCCCGGCAACGCAGTTGTCTGCGCTGAACGTGTTTCGCTACATCACGTTCCGCACGGCGGCAGCGAGCTTGTCGGCGTTGGCGATCAGCCTGACGCTCGGCCCCTGGATGATCCGCAAGCTGCGCGAGTTCCAGATCGGGCAAGTCATCCGCACGGAGGGACCGCAGACCCATCGTCCCAAGGCGGGCACGCCGACGATGGGCGGGCTGCTGATCCTCACGGCCGCGCTCGTGCCGACCTTGCTGTGGGCGGACCTGACCAACGTTTATGTGTGGATCGCGGTGCTCACGACGGCCGGCTTCGGCGCCATCGGGTTTGCCGACGACTACATGAAGATCGCGGGCCGGTCGCATCACGGGCTCAGTCCGCGCGGAAAAATCCTCGGCCAGGTCTTGATTGCAACTGCGGTCGGCATCGTGCTCCTCGTGCTGGCGCAGCAGGGCGCCTACAACACGCGGCTCGTGTTTCCGTTCTTCAAGCGGCTGGTCCCGGATCTCGGCTGGTGGTACCTGGCGTTCGCGGTGTTCGTGCTGGTGGCGGAATCGAATGCGGTCAATCTCACCGACGGCCTCGACGGACTGGCGATCAGCATCTTCGCGATTGCCGCGGCCGCGTACACCGCGCTCGCGTACGTGACGGGGCACCGCGTGTTTGCCGACTATCTGCTGCTGGTGCGTTTTCCGCTGGCCGCGGAGCTGACCGTCTTCTGCGGGGCGCTGGTCGGCGCCTCGCTCGGGTTCCTTTGGTACAACTCATACCCCGCCGACATTTTCATGGGCGACGTGGGATCGCTGGCGCTCGGCGCCGCGCTTGGGACGGTCGCAATCCTCATCAAACAGGAACTTCTCCTGGTCATGGTCGGCGGCGTGTTCGTGCTCGAAGCGCTGTCGGTTGTCATTCAGGTGGCGTACTTCCGGCTGACCGGTGGTCAGCGCGTCTTTCGGATGGCGCCGCTGCATCACCACTTCGAGCTGATCGGGTGGAGCGAGCCGAAGGTGATTACCCGCTTCGTGATTCTCGCGGTGATTTTCGCGTTGGGTAGTTTGGCGACTCTCAAGCTGCGCTGATGGGATTCGACGTCAACGGCAAACGCGTGACCGTCGCTGGAGCGGCGCGAAGCGGCCTCGCGGCCGCCGAACTGCTCGCACGTCGCGGCGCGGCGGTGACGCTATCGGACACGCGCGCCGAGATTCCCGGCGCCGACGCGCTGGTTCGGCTCGGCGTGGCGCTCGAGCTCGGGGGGCATCAGCTGGCGACGTTCGCCGAGGCCGAGCTCGTCGTGCTGAGTCCCGGCGTGCCGCCGGAACAGCCTGCCGTCGCCGCCGCGCGCGAGCGGGGAGTGCCGGTGATTGCCGAGATCGAGCTCGCGTCGCGCTGGCTGCAGGGTCGGGTGATCGCGATCACCGGGACGAAGGGCAAGTCGACGACGACGGCGCTGACGGGGCGGATGCTCGAGACCGCAGGCTTCCGCGTCGCGGTCGGCGGCAACATCGGCGTCCCGCTGAGCGCGCAGGTGGCCGAATCGACGCCCGACACGTTCCACGTCGTCGAGACGAGCAGCTTTCAGCTCGAGCAGATCGACACGTTCCACCCGTGGATCGCCGTGATGCTGAATTTCTCGCCCGATCACCTCGATCGGCATCCGTCGGCCGACGCGTACGGCGCGGCGAAGGCGCGCGTGTTCGAGAACCAGGATGCGGGCGACTGGGCGGTGATCAACGCCGACGATCCGTCAGTCCTCGAGCTGGCGCGTCGCGGCCGCGCGCGGCGGCGTGTGTTCGCGCGGCGGACGGAGATCCCTGTCGGCACGGTGATCGACGACGGCTGGATCGTCGACCGGACGGTCGACCGCACCGAGCGCCTCGTTCCGATCGACGCGATTCACCTGCTCGGGCCGCACCTCGTGAACGACGTGATGGCCGCGGCGACTGTTGGCGCGATTGCCGGTGTCTCTCCGGTCGCGATGACGGCGGCAGTCGAGACCTTTCCGGGCCTCGAGCACGCGATGGAGCTCGTCGCGGAGATCGGCGGCGTCCGGTTCGTCAACGATTCGAAAGCAACCAACGTCGAGTCGGCGCTGCGATCGATCGAGAGCTTCGATCGCGGACTCGTGCCGATCATCGGCGGCCGCTTCAAGGGCGGCGATCTCGGGCTGCTGCGGGAACCGCTCGCGGCGCGAGCGAAGGCTGTGGTGGCCATCGGCGAGGCCCGGCCGCTCGTTCGAGAGGCACTCACCGGCGTGGTGCCGGTGCATGAAGCCGGGGCGTTGGACGAGGCGGTCGCCCGTGCGTATGCGCTGGCTCAACCGTCTGGAGTGGTGCTGCTGGCGCCCGCGTGCGCGAGCTTCGACATGTTCCGGGACTACGCGGAACGCGGACGGAGATTCAAAGAGGAGGTCAGGCGGATAGCGGAATCGGGTAATCGGGCAATCGAGTAATCGGGGAATCGGGTAATCGGGGAATTGGGTAATCGGGGAATTGGATTGGGGAATTGGTGGATAGGCAGTCAATCGAGCAATCAATTACTCGATTACCCGATTATCCAATTACCCGATTCATAAGTCGTGAGCTGTGAGCAGTCGTCAGTCGGTCCATGCGGCGGAGGACTGGCTGCTGGGAACCCTGGCTGCCCCGGCCAGGGAAGCTGGTGCCTCGGCCCAGGGCCGACTGATGACTGCTGACCGCTCGCGGCGATCCTAATCCCGTACTCGGGAAGTGTTTCGGAAGAATGTCGATCGGGCTATAGGGGGCAACACAGGCGAACAATGGCGCGGAAACTCAAGTCAGACAAGGCCCTGTTCATCGCGACGATCCTGCTGGTCGGCCTCAGCATCGTCATGGTCTACAGCGCGTCGGCGCCAATTGCGCTGCAGAAGTACGGCAAAGCGTCCATGTTCCTGGTCAGGCAAAGCATGTGGGCGCTGCTCGGCCTCTCGCTGCTGTACTTCGTCATGCGCATCGACTACCGGAACTACCGCGCGCCGGCGTTCATCTGGACCTGTCTCGGCATCGCGGTGGTTGCGCTCGTCGCGGTCCTCTTCAGTTCACCGGTGAACGGCGCGCGGCGGTGGTTCGGCGTCGGCGGCATCGGCGTCCAGCCGTCGGAGCTCGCGAAGCTGGCCGCGATCTTCTTCATCGCCGCGATTCTCGAGCGCCGCATGCACCGGATCGACGAGGTCGGGTACGCACTGCTGCCGATCGGCATCATCGTCGTCGGGCTGGTGGGGTTGATCCTCGCGGAACCGGACTTCGGGACGTCGATGGCGCTGCTGCTGATCACGGGCGTCATGGTGTGCGCCGCCGGTCTTCACTACCGCTATATCGTCGGCGTCGCGCTCGCCTCGGTGCCGGCGATCTACCTGATCGTGATGGGCTCCGCGTATCGCCGCCGCCGCACGCTGGCGTTTCTCAACCCGTGGGAAGACCCGCTCGGCGACGGCTTCCAGATCATCCAATCGATGATCGCCGTCGGCACCGGCGGCCTGTGGGGCCGCGGGCTCATGAACGGCGTGCAGAAGCTGTTCTACCTGCCGGAGCCGCACACCGACTTCATCTACGCGGTGATCTCGGAGGAGCTCGGTCTGGTTGGTGCGACCGCCGTGCTCGTGTGCTTCGCCATCATCGCGTGGCGCGGCCTGCGCGTGGCGTTGAACGCGCCGGACGCCTTTGGCTCATTTCTCGCGCTCGGCTTGACGACGATGGTGGCGATTCAGGCGTTCGTGAACATCAGCGTCGTGCTCGGGCTGATGCCGACGAAGGGGACGCCGCTGCCGTTCGTCAGCGCGGGCGGATCGGCGCTCGTGATCAATCTCGTGGGAATGGGCATCTTGTTGAACGTGTCGCAGCACGCGGCATCCGGGGCGGCGGCGCACCCGCTGCGCGTGGACGGCACGGCGTCCAGCGAAGCATGAGGCATGGGTCTGCGCGTGGTCATCGCCGGCGGCGGTACCGGCGGGCATCTCTATCCGGGCATTGCGGTCGCGCGCGAACTGCAAGCGCGCCGGCCGGATGCGACCGTGTCGTTTGCCGGCACGGTGCGGGGGATCGAGACGCGCGTCGTGCCGCGCGAGGGGTTCGCACTGGATCTGATTCGCAGCGCGGGGATCAAGGGCAAGTCGGTCGTCGATCGACTGCGCGGGGCATCGCTCCTGCCCGCCGGCGTGATCGACGCCTGGCGAATCATTTCGCGGCGGCGGCCCGACCTGGTGATCGGCGTAGGCGGGTACAGCTCCGGTCCGGTCGTGTTGATGGCGGCGCTGCGCCGCGTCCCGACCATGGTGCTGGAGCAGAACGCGGTGCCTGGATTGACCAATCGGCTCTTGGCGCGATGGGTGCGCGCCGCAGCAGTGACCTACGACTCGACGCGATCGTTTTTCGGCCCGAAGGCCTTCGTCAGCGGCAACCCGGTGCGGCCGGAGTTTCTTGCGACGGCCGGACCCCATCAGGAACGGGTGAGCGATGAGCAGACGTCCGTTGCGCGGGTCCTAGTTTTTGGCGGCTCTCAGGGCGCGCACGCAATCAACATGGCCATGGTGGAGGCAGCGCCGAGGTTGGCGGCCGATGCGTCGCATCTTCGTGTCACCCATCAGACGGGAGAGCGAGATGTGGAGATGGTGCGCACCGCGTACCGGCAGGCCGGGTTTTCGGCCGACGTCGAGCCGTTCCTCTACGACATGGGCCGGCACCTCCGGCAGGCAGACGTAGTCGTCTGCCGGGCCGGCGCGACGACGCTGGCGGAACTGACGGCGGCGGGGAAGGCGGCGATTCTGATTCCGCTGCCGACCGCGACCGACGATCACCAGCGGAAGAACGCGGAGGCGCTCGCCGGCGCGGGCGGCGCCGAGGTGCTGCTGCAGCAGGAACTGTCGGGCGCCGTGCTGGCGGATCGGCTGCTCGCGCTCGTGAACGATCGCGCGCGCCGGACGCGGTTGGCGACCACGGCGTTCGCCCTCGCGCGGCCGGATGCGGCGAAGGTGATCGTCGATCGGGCGCTGGAGCTGGCGGAAACGGCGACGGGTAGGTCCGGCTGAAGCCGGACCCCACGAAGGGCTGGGATGTCGCGACCGGATCGTACGTGGGGTCCGGCTTTAGCCGGACCATGTTAGGCAAGACCCGGCGGGTGCATTTCGTCGGGATTGGCGGCATCGGCATGAGCGGGATCGCCGAGCTGCTGGCCAATCTCGGGTACTCGGTCTCGGGATCGGACGAGAAGCGTTCGTCTGTCACGGACCGGCTGGGGACGCTGGGGATTCGCGTCGCCTACGGACACGACGCAGCGCACGTCGGCGATGCAGACGTGGTGGTGACGTCGTCGGCGGTGCGGCCGACGAATCCCGAAGTGCGCGAAGCGGGCGCGCGGCAGATTCCGGTGATTCCGCGGGCCGAGATGCTCGCGGAGCTGATGCGCCTTCGCTTCGCCATCGCGGTGGCGGGGGCGCACGGCAAGACGACGACGACCTCGATGATCGCGCTGGTGCTCGAACGCGCCGGCCTCGACCCGACGGCGGTGATTGGCGGGCGGCTGAGCGCGTTCGGCAGCAACGCGCGACTCGGCCGCGGCGAACTGATGGTGGTGGAAGCGGACGAAAGCGACCGATCGTTTCTCAAACTGTTTCCGTCGATGGCGGTGATTACGAACATCGATCGCGAGCATCTCGAAAACTACGGCGGATTCGACGACCTGCAGCAGGCGTTCGTCGACTTCGCCAACAAGGTGCCGTTCTACGGCGGCGTCGTCGCCTGTCTCGACGACCCGAATCTGGCCGCGATCGTCCCGCGCATGACGCGGCGCGTGACGACGTACGGCCTCGACTCCGTCAAAGCCGACCTGACCGCGACGGACGTCGAGCTCGGACCGCTGAGTATCGCCGCCACCGTGATCAAGCGCGCTCGTGGTTCGACAGGCTCACCACGAGCGGGTATCGCTCGTCCTGAGCTTGTCGAAGGACGAGCTCCCGAGGCGCTGGGATCTCTGTCGCTCTCCGTGCCTGGGAGGCACAACCTGCAGAACGCGCTCGCGACGGTCGCGGTCGGGATCGAGCTCGGGCTCCCGTTCGATCGGATCGCATCGGGGCTGCGCGATTTCCGCGGCGTCGAACGCCGCTTCGACATCCGGGGCGAGCCGAACGGCATTCTTGTCGTTGACGACTACGGCCATCACCCGACGGAAATTGCCGCCGTGCTGGCGGCGGCCCGGCAGCTCAACCGTCGAATCGTCGTGGCGTTCCAGCCGCATCGCTTCACGCGGACGGCGGCGCTCCTCGCCGACTTCGGCCCGGCGCTCGCGCAGGCCGATCACGTCGTGCTCACCGACATCTACCCGGCCGGCGAGGAACCGATTGCCGGGATCACGCTCGACGCGCTCGCGGCCGAGGTACGACGAGGCGTCGCTGTGCCGGTGGATCTCGCGCCCGGGCTCGACGACGTCGTCGCCGTCATCCAACGGGTGGCGCGAACTGGAGACGTCGTGATCACGCTGGGCGCCGGGTCGATTGGCACGCTGGCCGATCGCCTGGTCGAGGCTTTGCGATGAGCGCCGTATCCGCACCGTCCGATCGCCGGTTCCGCCGCGCTCACGTGAAGCCGGGACGCCGGCGACGCGCGTGGCGCGCGCTCGTGCAGCCGGTGCTGAAGTACGGCGTGCTGGGCGCGGTGCTCGCGTACGGCATCTATCGCGTGTCGGCGGTCGCGGCCTACGCCAACGTGCTCCGCATTGGCAACATCGACGTCGCCGGCACCGAGCGGCTTTCGAAGGGCGAGGTTCTCGCCGTGCTGAACGGGCTGCGCGGCGAGAGCATCTTGTGGGCCGACCTCGACGCGTGGCGGCAGCGTCTGCTGGCCTCACCGTGGGTGCGCGATGCCGCGCTGAGGCGATCGCTGCCGTCGACGGTCGAAGTCGTCATTACCGAGCGTGAGCCGATCGGCATCGGCCGGATCGGCGGCGAGATGTATCTCGTGGATGGACGCGGCGTGGTCATCGACGCGTACGGCCCGCAGTATGCGGACCTCGATCTGCCCATCGTGGACGGCCTCGGTGCTTCGTCCGGGCCGCACGGGAAACCGAACGTGGCGCCCGAGACGATGACGGACGAACCGCGCGCGGATCTGGCGGCGCGGGTGATCGCCGCGCTGAAGGCCAAGCCGGCCGTGGCGCGCCGGCTGTCGCAGGTCGACGTCAGCGACGTGCACAACGCGTCGGTCATTCTCACCGGCGACCCGGCCGTCATCCAGATTGGCGAGGATGAATTCCTCCCTCGCATCGAGTCGTATCTCGAGCTGGCCGCGGCGGTGCACGAGCGCGTCGCCGACATCGACTACGTCGACCTCCGCTTCGACGATCGGATCTACGTACGGCCGGCGAGGATTGCGCCGGAAACGCCCGTCAAAGTGGCCCGCGCGGAACGCTCACGCGGTGCCGCCGCCCGAGCGCGAAACGCTCGCGCCAGCCGACAGGAGCAGAGGAGATAGTGGCGCGCAAAGAACGGTACCTGGTCGGGCTCGATGTCGGCACGTCGAAGGTGACGGCGGTCGTCGGCGAGATGCTGGACAGCGGCAGCGTCGAAATCGTCGGCCTCGGCGTCGCGGAGTCGCGCGGCATCCGGCGCGGCGTGGTCGTCAACCTGGAGGCGGCGGTCGAATCGATCAAGAAAGCCATCGACGAGGCCGAGCTGATGGCCGGCGTCGAGATCGACACGGTGCACCTCGGGTTGTCCGGGCCGCACATCAAAGGGTTCAACAGCCGCGGCGTGATCGCCGTCGCCGGCAAGAACCGGGAGATCACGCGCGACGACGTGCGGCGGGCGATCGACGCGGCCAAGGCGGTGTCGCTGCCGACCGGGCGGGAGATTCTGCACGTTCTCCCGCAGGACTTCGTCGTCGACGAGCAGGACGGGATCGGCGCGCCGGTCGGGATGACTGGCGCGCGGCTCGAAGTCAACGTGCACATCGTCACCGGCAGCCAGAGCGCGACGCAGAACATCGTCGCCTGCGTAAACCGAGCGGGCGTCGGCGTCGCCGAAACGGTGGTGGAACAGCTGGCGGCAAGCGAGTCGGTGCTCACCGAAGACGAGCGGGAGCTTGGCGTCGCGCTGGTGGACATCGGCGGCGGCACCACCGACATCGCCATCTACGAGCGCGGCAGCCTCTGGCACACCTCGGTGGTCAACGTCGGCGGCGATCATTTCACGAACGACATCGCCGTCGGCCTGCGCACGCCGGTCCCCGACGCGGAAAAGATCAAGCGCAAGTGCGGCTGCGCGCTGTCCGGCATGGTGGACGAAGACGACACGATGGAAGTGGCAAGCGTCGGCGGACGCAAGCCGCGGGTTATGGCGCGCCGAATCCTGTCGGAAATCCTGCAGCCACGCGCGGAAGAGATTTTCCATCTCGTGTGGGACGACATCCGCCGCGCGGGGTACGAGAAGAGCTTGAACTCGGGCATCGTGCTCACGGGCGGGGGCGCCATCCTCGACGGCATGCCCGAGATCGCCGAGCAGATTTTCGATCTGCCGATCCGGCGCGGCTGTCCGAGCGGCGTCGGCGGGCTCGCCGATCACGTCAACAGTCCGACGTTCGCGACCGGCGTCGGGCTCGTGCTCTACGGCCATCGACATCAGATGGGAGAGTCGGCGCGCGCGCCTGTCGGCGCGGGCGCTTTCGTGCGCGCGGCAGGGCGGCTGCGCGGATTGTTCCGGGAATTTTTCTGACCTGGCCGTAGCGCGGCCCTTTCAGGGCCGCGATTCGCGGGCCTAAAAGGCCCGCGCTACATGGGAGACAACGGATGAGTGACTACACCGACGACCTGCGCGACGCCAACCGACTGCGGCTGCGGCTCGACGAGGAGAAAAGCGCCGGTGCGCGGATCAAAGTCGTCGGCGTGGGCGGCGGCGGCAGCAACGCCGTCAACCGCATGGTCCAGGTCGGACTCGACGGCGTCGAGTTCATCATCGTGAACACGGACCTGCAGGCGCTGCGCACGAGTCCGGCGCCGGTGAAGCTGCAGATCGGCAGCAAGCTCACCAAAGGCCTTGGCGCCGGCGCCGATCCGAACGTCGGACGCCAGGCGGCGCTCGAAGACACCGAGACGATCCTCCAGGCCCTCGACGGCGCCGACATGATCTTCGTGACCACCGGACTGGGCGGCGGCACCGGCACCGGCGCGGCGCCGGTCATCGCCAGCCTCGCCAGCGAGCTGGGCGCGCTCACCGTGGCCGTGGTCACCAAGCCGTTCCGCTTCGAGGGGCGCAAGCGCCAGAACCAGGCCGAGCGCGGCCTCGAAGCGCTCCGCGACTGCGTGGACACCACGATCACGATTCCCAACGAGCGCCTGCTGACGATCATCGATCGCACGACGCCTCTCATGGACGCGTTCGCAACCGCCGACGATGTGCTGCGGCAGGCGATCCAGGGCATCTCGGATCTGATTCTCGTGCCGGGGTTGATCAATCTCGACTTCGCCGACGTGAAAACGATCATGGCCGGCATGGGCATGGCGATGATGGGCACCGGCATCGCCGAGGGCCAGGACCGCGCCATCGAGGCGGCGCGCCGCGCGATTTCGAGCCCGCTGCTCGAAGACGCGTCGGTGAACGGCGCACGGGGCGTAATCATCAACGTGACCGGCGGACCGGACTTGTCACTGATCGAGGTGAGCGAGGCCTCGTGCATCGTGCAGGAAGCGGCCGACGAGGACGCGAACATCATCTTCGGCGCGGTCGTCGATCCGGCGCTCAAGGGCCGGGTGAAGATCACGGTGATCGCCACCGGCTTCGACCCGCACGCGGCAGCGCGTCCGATCGGCGCTCCCGCACAGACCCCCGTCGACATGACGCCGTACACCGAGCAGGCGCGCGTACGCGCTGATGTGCCTCCGGCGGCGCCGCCGCTGTCGGTGTCCTCGTCGCGGATGTCGATCACGCGGCGGTCGCTGCTCGATCTCCCGATGGCCGCGGCCGCCGGCGCCGGCGCGGGCGGAGGCGCAGCGCCGATGGGATCGTTCAGCATGAGCGGACCGCCCGCCGATCCGGGTGACATCGACGCCGACACACTGCACCCGCAGGAGCCGGACGCCGATCTCGACACGGGCACGTTCGACGTGCCGGCGTTTCTCCGTCGGCAGGACGGCTGAAAAAGCGCGACTCCGATCTCCCGCCAGGTCGCGAAGCGGCTAGGATTAAGGCCGCGTGAACTTCACGTCCGGTACGCGCTTCGGACCCTACGAAATCGTCACGCCTCTTGGCGCTGGCGGCATGGGCGAGGTCTATAGCGCACGCGATACGCGACTCGACCGCACGGTCGCAATCAAAGTCCTGCCCCGGATCTGGCCAAGGACCCCGAACGCATTGTGCGGTTCGAGCGCGAAGCGCGCGCGATCGCCGCGCTCTCCCATCCGCACATTTGCACGATCCACGACGTCGGCCGGCACGAGGAGATCGATTACCTCGTGATGGAGCTGGGCGGCTGAACTCGGCAAATAGGTCGTAGCTGGTCGGTACGTCACGGCTCGGCCGCTGTCTGCGCGTTGCGATGGTAAAGTACATAGATCCACGGCACGCGTGAGCGCCGGCGCCGGAGCGTCAATCGGCGCACGCCGCTGTCTTGCTCCGGGGCGCGCGAAGGACTCGCGTCCCGGTCGCCGTTGACGCCCCCGACCGACAATGAGCTCCTGGACCCAGCGCGAACGCGCACGGCAAACCCTCGCGAAAGAAGTCGGCTACACGAAAAAGCCGCACGGCGATCGTCTGCGCATCGCGCTCGCTTTTCCGAACACGTACTGGGTCGGCATGTCGAACCTCGGTTTCCAGACGGTCTACCGCCTGTTCAACGCCGAGGACGACATCGTGTGCGAGCGATTCTTCCTGCCGCCGCGGCAGGAGCTCGCGGAGCTGACCGCCGCCAGGGCCCCTCTCCTCACGCTCGAATCCCAGACACCCGTCGGCGATTTCGACGTCGTGGCCTTTTCGGTGTCGTTCGAATGGGACTACGTGAACGTGCTCACGCTCCTCCGTCTCGCCGGTATTCCCGCGTACGCCGCGGAACGCACCGCGCGCCACCCGCTGATCGTCGTTGGCGGCGCCGTGACCTTCGTGAACCCTGAGCCGCTCGCGCCCTTCGCGGACGTGATCGCCGCCGGCGAGGGAGAGGCGCTCGTCCCTTTGCTGCGATCGGCCTTCAGCGAGGCTTCGGATCGCGCGGACCTGCTCCGGCGCCTGTCACGGGCGCGCGGCTTCTACGTGCCGTCGTTTTACGAGCCGCAATACGCCGCCGACAATACGCTCGCCGGGTTTCGCGTGCGCCCGGATTCCGCGTCCGCAGACGAAGGGCCGCCGTTGCCGGTGCGCAAGGCCGCCCTGCGCACGACAGAGGCCGTCGACCCGCCGGTCACCAGCATTTTCACCCCCGACACCGAGTTCGGTTCCCGCTTTCTCGTCGAGATCGTCCGCGGCTGCGCCAACCTGTGCCGGTTCTGCTGGGCGGGCTACAACTATCTGCCCGTTCGCGCGTTTCCAACCGACCGCATCCTCGAGCTCGCGGCCACCGCTCGGGCCCACTCGAGCCGCGTCGGGCTCGTATCGATCGCGCTGTGCGACCACCCCGACATCGAGCGCATCCTGACGCGCCTCAAGGAAATGGGCTACGCCATCAGCCCGGCATCGCTCCGCCTCGATGACCTGACCCCGACGATCGTCCAGCTCCTGCGCGAGAGCGGCGAGCGCACGATCACGGTGGCGCCCGAAACGGGATCCGATCGCCTGCGTCGCGTGATCAACAAGACGGTGACCAACGACGAGATCCTCGATCGCGTGGAGCTCATTTTCGCGAGCGGCATCGAGAACCTGAAGCTCTACTACATGATCGGCCTCCCGACCGAGACGGATGACGACCTGGTGGCGATTCGAGATCTGACGCTGCAGATGAAGGAACGCATGCTGCGGCACGCCCGGTCGAAAGGCCAGATCGGCCGGATCGTCGGCAGCGTGAACCCCCTGATTCCGAAACCGAGTACCGCATATCAGTGGCTCCCCATGTCGGACCCCGCCGACGTGGAACGTAAAATCAAGCGCCTGCGGAGTCTGACGGCCGGCATCGACAACGTCTACTTCAACATCAAGTCGGAGCGACACTCCTACTACCAGGCCCTACTCTCGCTCGGCGACCGCCGCGTGGCCCCCGTCATCGCCGCCGCCGAGCGAAACGGCCAGAACTGGCGCGCCGCCGTCGCCGAGGTCGGGTTGGACGATGACTTCTTTGTGTTTCGCGACCGGACGAACGATGCGATGCTGCCGTGGGACATCATCGACGGCGGCATGAAGGCGTCGTTCTTCCAGACGGAGTTCGCGAAGGGCCTCCGCGAGGAGTGGACGCTCCCGCCGAAGCGGGCGCAGGAAAATGCCCGCCTCCTGCCGGTGCTGCAATAGCCGGGATCGGGTAATTGGATAATCTGGTAATCGGGTAATTTATTGAGGGATTGAGGGATTGAGCGGCCAATCCTCCAATTCAATTACCCGATTACCCAATTACCCGATTACTCGATTCTCCGTCACGCGGTCATCGCTGCCCGTTCCTCGAATTCCTGAAACGCCTCGAGAATGAGCTCGCGCAGTTTGTTTTGCGCCGTGGTGTCCGTGATCGGGCGCAACAGCGAGTAGCTGCGACGCTCGCCGTTGATCGCGTACGAGCGCGCCGGAAACGTGACGTTGCGGCCTGACCCGCCGCGCCGTTCCCAGACCGAAAACCCAATGAGCTTCAACCCGTCGAGCGGGCCATCCACGAAATGCAGTTCGGCTTCGGCCAGCTTGCCGGGCGGGTTGCCCTTGTCGTTCGGCGTAATCTTGATCGTCATGGCGACTCCTTCCAGGGCCGTTCTCACTTTGGCGTTACGCCAACCACTGGCTTCTTGCGAGGGTGAGAACGGTCCCAGCCGTCCGCACCGGACGGCCTCTCTCGTGACGTGTTCGTCACGGGTGGGTATCAAGCGGAGTGCCGGGTGAAGGGATCCGCGCGCGTGTCCGTAACACACGCAGCGAATACAGTTAGTGGCGACGATTTCGGCGGCGCCGGGAAGCGGTCAGGTCGCGCGGTTGAAAGTGACGCCGGCAGTTGCGGCCGCTCTCCAGTGTCGCGTCTCAGCAGTTGGGTGGCATTCGGCCGGCGATGCATCCCGGCTGGCTGCGTTGCTCATCGTTCGAATATTCCCGATATGCTCACTCTTCGCGCCTTGCCATCCGGGCGCCTCACCGCCCTCGGTGCTCACCGAACTTCTGAGACGCGACACTAATCGCCGAGGATGAGAACCTGTGCGAGCGCGAGGGATTCGGAGTGCGTGATGGTAAGCAGGGAGGATCGGCCGCCAATCTTGGCGAAACGACGGCCGGCGCCGCCGTGCAGATGGAGCTGCGGCGGACCGCCGCGCCGCACGACCTCGACGTCGCGCCACAGCACGCCCTGCGAGTGCCCCGTGCCGAGCGCCTTCATCGCGGCTTCCTTCGCGGCGAACCGGCCGGCAAAATGAATCGCTGGGACGCGTCGCCGTCGACAGTACGCGACTTCACCCTCGGTGAATATGCGATGCACGAATCGGTCGCCATACCGTTCGATGGTCTGCGCAATGCGGCCGATGTCGGTCGCGTCAATCCCCAACCCGATGATCATGGACATGACAGTTCAGATTTCAGAGTTCAGATTTCAGATTGATTTCAGATTCTGCGAATGACGCTTACGCCTCAGCCTAGCGGCGGCTTCACATGGTTGCAAGCACGAGCCGGCCCCGCCCTTCGGTGCGAGGCGCTGGAAGGCCTGGCGGATCACGTGTTTACGACGCGGCCCTGGCGCCTGGGATCCCCGGCGCCGGACGCCAACGGCGAAGGATGGGCCGAGGTCGCCAAGACGCTTGGCGTCGATCCGGCCGACCTCGCGCGCCTTCACCAGGTCCACGGCGCGACCGTCGTCGTATCCGCGAAGGGTGCGCGCGCGCTGCTGCCACCGGCCGACATTCAGGTGACTCGCGACCCCACCCTCGCGCTGGCGGTGCAGACGGCGGATTGTTTGCCGATCCTCCTGGCCGATGCGCGAACGGGCGCCGTGTGCGCCGCGCATGCCGGGTGGCGTGGTCTGGCTGCGCGCGTGCCGGAGGCGGCCGTGGGCGCGCTGGTGCAGCAGTTCGGCGCGCGTCCGGCCGATCTCATCGTTGCGATCGGCCCATCGATTGGCGCGTGCTGCTATGAGGTCGGTGTCGACGTGCGCGAGGCGTTCCGAGCCGCCGGGTTTGGCGATGGCGAGCTCGCGCGCTGGTTCTTCGATGCGCCGCAGCCGACGGCCGGCAATCCTTCGATGTCCCCAGTGTCGAGCGCGCGCAGGCCGAACCACTGGTTTTTCGACGGGTGGGCGGCAGCGCGCCATCAGCTTGAACGCGTCGGGGTGCCGCCGGATCGCATCCACGTCGCCTCGCTCTGCACCGCGAGCCATCCGGACCTCTTCTGCTCGTATCGGCGGGATGGCAAGCCGGCGGGACGGATGGCCGGGGCGATCCGGAGCGCAAAGATCGCAAAGGAACGCGAAGACCGCTAGGGAAATCAGTCCCGCACGCGCCAGAAGTCCCCGATCAGCCCCGCGTTCGCGAACAGCTGCTCCATCGCTTCAGGCGGTCGTGGACGCCAGTCTTCATCGAGGCGATTGGCGTACCACGGACCCGCGAGCCGCCAAACCTGCTCGAGCGGCACAGTCGCGCCGCGACCGACGCCGTGCTCCTGACACCAACGATCGACGTGCTCTTCTCCCCGGAAGAGCAGCAGCGTCGCTCACGTGTAGGCGACGTTGTTCCAGAACCGGCGCGGCGGGACGGCGTAGTGCACGATGCCGTCGCCGATCATCTGACCGTTGCGGACGGTCATGGTGAGCGTCTCTCCGCAATCGGCGCACCGCGTCCGCGTCTCGCCGTCAGCGCCGGCGAGCGACAGAATGCCGGCGGCGTCCCACGCGCAGTTCGCCCAGTATCGCCGCGCGTTCGTGTCGACGGGATGGTCCGTCGGCACCGCCGAGAACGGATGCGCCATCCAGATCGAAAGGGAAGCCGGCGCGAGCACGATCGCGTGCGCCTCAGCCAGCTTGCGGAGCGCAGCCGCGACATCCTTCTCGGGGGTCTTGGTCGCGCGGGCAACGGCCGCGAGATCCGGAGCTTCCGCCGTCTCGAGGAAATGGCGATAGATGAACAGCCGGACCGCCCGCTCGGACTCCGTGAAGGGGTGCTTCGCAGGGCTGACCGCCTTCGCCGAGGCTTCGGCGCTCGAGAAGCCCGGTGCCACTCTTTCTGGGGTCGCCGCTACGTCCAATGCATTGTCCATGGCGGCATTGGCCAGGCGATCGGCGTGCGCGTTTTTCGCGCGCTCGATGTGTTCGAAGGTGACGCGCCCGATCTCCAGGGTCAGGAGCCGGGCACGCGTGTAGAGCGGCTGCAGTCCCGGGTGTTTGACCTTGTAGTTCCCGAGCATCTGCTGCACGAGCAGCAGCGAATCCGATCGCACGTGCACGCGCGAACAGTCATGCGCGCGCGCCCACTCGAGCGCCGCGAGCAGCCCGCGATACTCGGCGACGTTGTTCGTCGCGACGCCGATCGCTCCGCCGAACTCCTCGACGAGGGTTCCATCGGGCTGCTCCACGCGAACGCCGTAGCCGGCCGGGCCCGGGTTCCCGCGTGCGCCCCCGTCGATGTAGGCGACGATGCTGTCGGGGTTCAAGTCTGCGCGGCGTCTTGAGGAGCCGCCTTGGGCACGAAATAGAGGAACCTCTGGCAGCTGTCGCACTGGATGATCTGCTCGTTGCGCCGCACGGTGTTGAAGACCTGCGGGCGCAGCCGGACGTGACAGATGGTGCAGATGCCGTCCTGCGCCTCCGCCACCGCGATGCCGTGCCGCCGCTTCGCCACCTGCTCGAAGATGCCGAGCAACCCGGCATCGAGCGCCGAGACGAGCGTCGTCCGTTCGCCGGCGATCCGCGCCAACGACGCCTCGAGCTGCGCGTGCTCAGCGGTCATCGCTTTGCGGGAGGCGGCGATCGCCGTCTGCTCGGCCGCCAAATCCGCTTCGGCCGCTTTCAGGGATGACGCGATGTCGTCGGCCTCGAGCATCCGCTCGAGAATCTTGTCTTCGAGCGCCTTGATCTCGGTCTGGGCGAAGCTGATCTCCTTCTGGACGGCGTGGTACTCCACGTTGGTCTTCACGGCCATCGCCTGCTCGCGGAACTTCGACAGGCGGCCCTGGTGCATGGCGACGTCCTTTTCAACCAGGCGCCGCGCGTTCTGGTTGTCCGCGAGCTGGCTTTTGGCGGACGCCACGCGCTCGCCGGCGCTGTCGAGCCGGACCTCGAACCCGCGTTCGCGTTCGGGCTCTTCGGCCAGGGTGCGGCGCGCAGCCTCGGCGGTCGTGTCGAGTTGCTGCAGGGCGATGAGACGTTCGAGGTCGGCGAGCATCAGGCCTCAAAAACAAAAAAGCCCCGGCGCTCTTCAGCACCGGGGCTTGGCGATCCACCACCGCTCGATTGAGCGGCACGTGTCTTCAATTTGCGATGTGGCATCAGCATCTCTGAAGTCTGGGCCCACCAGGATTTGAACCTGGAACCAGCCGATTATGAGCCGGCGGCTCTAACCATTGAGCTATGGGCCCGAAGAAGTATGAAGTACGAAGTCAGAAGTCAGAAGCAAAAAACGTTCTGACTTCTGACTTCAGACTTCTGACTTACGAAGTTCTTCCCTCCAAGAACGCCCGAAGCTTGCGGCTGCGCGACGGATGGCGCAGCTTGCGCAGCGCTTTTGCTTCGATCTGGCGAATCCGCTCGCGCGTGACCGCGAAGCTCTGGCCGACTTCTTCGAGCGTGTGCTCGCTGCCGTCGCCGACGCCGAACCGCATCTTGATCACCTTCTCCTCGCGCGGCGTCAGCGTCTTCAGCACCGACTCCGTTTGCTCCTTGAGATTCAGGTTGATCACCGCTTCGGCCGGCGACACCACCTGCCGATCCTCGATGAAGTCGCCCAGATGCGAATCTTCCTCTTCCCCGATCGGCGTCTCGAGGGAGATCGGCTCCTGCGCGATCTTGAGCACCTTGCGGACCTTCGACACCGGGATGTCCATCCGCTTGGCGATCTCTTCCGAGGTCGGCTCGCGGCCAAGCTCCTGCACCAGCGCGCGCGACGTGCGAATCAGCTTGTTGATCGTCTCGATCATGTGGACCGGGATGCGGATCGTCCGCGCCTGGTCGGCAATCGCGCGCGTAATGGCCTGGCGGATCCACCACGTCGCGTAGGTCGAGAACTTGTAGCCGCGCCGGTACTCGAACTTGTCGACGGCCTTCATCAGGCCGATGTTGCCCTCCTGAATCAGATCCAGGAACTGCAGGCCGCGGTTGGTGTACTTCTTGGCGATCGACACGACCAGTCGCAGGTTCGCCTCGACCAGTTCCTTCTTCGCCTGTTCCGCCTGCCATTCACCGCGGATGATGGTTTCCAGCGTCTGTTTGAGCTCCTCGGGCGACTGCTCGAGGCTGTCGGTCATCGCCTTGATCTTGGTGCGCAGCTCCTTGATCTGGCGCTGGATGTTCTTCTTGTCCTCTTCCTTCAGCTTCGTCTTGCGGTTCTTCGGATTGAGCTGGCGGTCGTACGACTCGACCTCGCGCTGCACGATGCGGACGCTTTCGACCGCCTCCTTCATGTCGTCGATGAGGCGGCGCTTGACCGATTCGGTGAACTCGATGCGGCGGATGAGCTGCGACAGCTCTACCTGCGCGCGCATCGTGGCCCACAGGGCCCGCCGATACTTCCGCTTCTCCCGCGTCATCGTCCCCTTGGGCGTCTCGGCGAGCTTCTCCTCGAGCTTGTCGTAGACGCCGCGCGCCTTGCGGACGGCGTCGATCTGCTTCTGGACCTGCCGGGCCCGCTCGGCAATGCGCTCGTCGGTGATCTCCTCGTCGTTGAAGATCACCAGCTCGCGGATCGTCCGCTCGCCGGCGTGCAGCTGGTCGCCGAGGTCGATGACTTTCTTCGAGATCAGCGGCGTGCGGGAGATCGACTTGATCACGGCCAGCTTGCCGCGCTCGATCCGCCGCGCGATTTCCACTTCGCCCTCGCGCGTCAGGAGCGGGACGGTGCCCATTTCGCGGAGGTACATGCGGACCGGATCGTTGGTCTTGTCGAGGGCGCCCGGCGTGAGATCGAGCTCCAGCTCCTCGGCGCCTTCGCCGGTGCGATCGATGACCTTGTCGTCCCGGAGGTATTTCTGATCCGAGTCGATGACCTCGATGCCGGCGCTGCCGAACGTGTTGAAGAGGTCGTCGAGCTCGTCGGAGGAGGTGATCTCCGACGGAAGCAGCTCGTTGACCTCGTCGTAGAGCAGGTAGCCTTTCTCTTTGCCGATATTGATCAGCTGTCGAACTTCGTCGTACTTCTCCTCGATCGACAGGTGCTCACCACCTACCTCAGTTCCTCGATGCGGTGCAGTAGGTCTTTTTTCCGCTGCCATAAGCTCTCAATCTCGTCTCCGTGTTGCGGAGCGCCTAGTTGTTGAAGTCGGTCGATTTCACGCTGAATCGCCGCGCGTTCGCGGTCGAACCGCAGAGCTTTCAACGCTCGAACACAATTGCTGACGATGGTTGCCGGCGGGGCCTTTCCGGTTGCGATGCGGGTCACCAACTGCGCATTCATCGTACTTAGACGCTGGATGAGCGTCGAGGGTAAGAGATCTGGTGCCTGATCGTGCAGGGTTCGGGCCACTTGGAATACCTCGCGGGCCGCCAGATCCTCCAAATCGGCATCATCAACGTCGTCCAGTGCCTCCATGGCCTCGTCGGGCCGGTTGATCAGCCACCAAATCAGCGCTTTTTCCGCCTCTTTTACGGGGCCGAGCGACGCCACCTCGGCCGGTGCGAACGTCGTCCGCCGGCCCACCGCCGCCTTGCGGATCTCGTCCCGGACGACGTCTTCTGCGATCCGCGCCTTATGGGCGATTCTGTCGCCAAACTGGTCACGGGCGGCGGCATCGGGAATGCGGGCAGCTACTGCCAGCATCCGGCTCAGGAACAGCCGCCGGCTGTCGGCCTGCCCCAAATCGAGGCCGGCGGCAGCCTGGTCGATCAAGTACTCCAAATACGGCCGCGAACCCCGTAGTCTTTCACGATACCGGTCCGCGCCCTGGCGGCGGATGAACGTATCAGGATCCTCGCCCTTGTCGAGCACCACGACATTCACGTCAAAGCCTTCGGCGACGAGCATTTCGCAGGATCGGGTCGCGGCGCCTTGTCCCGCCGCGTCAGGATCGAAGCTCAGCACCGTTTTGGTCGTGAACCGGCGGAGAAGCTGCGCCTGCTGCGGCGTCAAGGCCGTGCCACAGGTCGCGACCGGCGGTGCCGCCTGCGACTGAAACACCTGCGCAAAGTCGAAATACCCCTCTACTAATACAGCGAAGCCGCTGGTCCGAATCTGGGCCTTGGACAGATTCAGACCGTAGAGCGTCCGGCCCTTCGAATAGATCGGCGTTTCCGGCGAATTCAGGTACTTGGGCATTTGATCGGAGTCCATCGCGCGGCCGCCAAACGCGATGATCGACCCGGTGTCGCGGCAGATGGGCACCATCAGCCGGTTGCGGAACCGATCGACGATTTCACCGGAGTCGCGACGAACGATGAGGCCGCTCTGGAGCAACAGGTTGTCCGCGAACCCCTGCTTTCGCAGCCGCTGCAGCAGCGCGTCGCGCGAAACCGGCGCGAACCCCAGGCCGAGCTGTTCGATAGTCCCCGCGGCGAGGTCGCGGTCGGCGAGTTGTTGCCTCGCACGGGCGCCGGGGGGCGAAGCCAGCTGTTCACGAAAGAACGCAGCCGCAATCTCGTGCAGCTTCAGCAGCCCTTCACGCAACGCGGTATCGCGCCGCACGTCCTGATCGTCGCCGTCGCTCACCTCCGGGAGCGCGACGCCGAACTTCTGCGCCAGCATCCGCACGGCGTCCGGAAATCCGACTTTCTCGTGCAGCTCGAGAAACTTGAACACGTCGCCGCCGACGCCGCAGCCGAAGCAGTGGAAGAACCCCTTCTCGGGGTTGACGTGAAACGACGGCGTTTTCTCGGAATGAAACGGACACAGCCCCTTGTACGTCGTGCCCGCCTTCTTTAGCGGCACATAGTCCTGCACGACCGACACGATATTCGCCTGCAGGCGGAGGTCGTCGATGAACTGCTGCGGGAACAGTGCCAATTCAGTCCTTCAGCTCCACAACCGTGACGCCGCCTCCGCCCTGTTCGGGCGGCGCGGTCGCGAAGCGCGCGACCAGCGGATGCTGCTGCAGAAACCCGGTCAACGCGCGCTTCAACTGGCCGGTCCCATACCCATGAATGAAGCGGACGACACGGCGATCGGTCAAGAGCGATTCGTCCAGGAAGCGTTCCGCGCGCGAGATGGCTTCGTCCACCGTACAGCCGATCACGTTGAGATCCGCCGCAGGACCGCTGCCGTCGATCGATCCGGACGAGTCGCGGCCGCCGTCCGCCAGCTGCACGTTGACGCTGACCCGCGCGGTCGTCGGCGCCGCGCCGATCACGCGCAGATCGCGAATGCTGGCCCGCATCCGCTTGCCGCGGACGTCGAGGTCCGCCGTTCCATCGTGCACGGCCGTGACGACGGCTTCGAGCCCCAGGCCGCCGACGATCACGCGTTCGCCGACCGAAACCTGCTGCATCGCTGCTGGCGGAGCCTGGTGGACCTGCTCGGCCCGATCGACCGGCTGCGCGTGAGGTTCGATGGTTGCCGTATCGCCGGCGAGCACGCGCTTCGCGATGTTCTCGACGGCGGCTCGCGCATCGGTTCGGACGGCGCCGGTATCGCCAGTTGATACCAGGCGCGGCGCGTTCGCGATCGCGGCGGCCTTCGCCTTCAGCCCCGCAATCACATCGTCGATCTCGCGTCGTGCTTGACGAACCTGCGCATCGACTTCCTCGTTCAGGCGGCGGCGGAACGTGTCCTCCCGCTGCCGCAGCGTCTCGTCGCGCTGACGCAGACGCCCTTCGGCCTCCCTCAGGGTTTCGCGCTCGCGCGTCGCGAGCCGCTGCTCGTGCTCGAGCGCCCGCATGTCGCGATCGATCTTCGCCAGGTGCTCGGCCAGCTGCGCCTCGCGCGCGCTCAGATTGTCGCGCGCCGCCGCGACGACCGCGGGATTGAGACCGAGCCGCGCGGCGATCTCGAGCGCGAGGCTCCGGCCGGGCGAGCCGTAGAGCAGGTGATAGGTTGGTGCAAACGTGTCGGGGTCGAACCCGAACGCGGCGGTGGTGACACCATCGGCGGTCGACGCGTAGGTCTTCAACGCGTCGTAGTGACTCGTCGCGACTACGGTGGCGCCGCGCCGCCGGAAATGATCAACGACGCTCACACCCAGCGCGCCCCCCTCGATGGGGTCGGTTCCCGATCCCACTTCATCGAGCAGCACCAGCGCCGGCGTCGTCAACCCGCGGTCCATCGAGGCGATGTTGGTGATGTGCCCGGAGAACGTGCTCAGGTTCGCGTCGATCGATTGTTCATCGCCGATGTCGGCGAAGATCGATCGGAACACCGGCAGCCGCGATCCGTCGGCGGCGGGAACCCAGAGTCCGGCCTGCGCCATCAGCGCAAACAGACCGGCCGTTTTCAGCGCGACGGTCTTGCCGCCCGTATTCGGTCCAGTAATGAGCAGTACGGACGCCGGCGGGATCACCTTGATGGTGACCGGCACGGCGTTCTTGACGAGCGGATGGCGGGCCGCCTGGAGCTCGAAGGTGCCATCGCCGGTGATCTGCGGCTCGACGCCGTCGATCGACACCGAATAGCGCGCGCGCGCCTGCAGGACGTCGAGCTCGGTGGCCGCAGCGATCGTGCGCTGCAGATCGCCGGCGCGGCCGCGGAACGCATCGGTCAGCGCGAGCAGGATCCGGCGCACTTCTTCCGCTTCCTGCTCCTCGAGCGCGACGATCTCGTTGTTGATCTCGACGGTGCTCAGCGGCTCGAGAAACAGGCTCGCGCCGCTCGTCGAGGCGCCGTGCACGATGCCCGGAATAGCGCTGCGGTGTTCCGACTTGACGACGAGCACGTAGCGTCCGCTGCGCTCGGTGACGATCTGCTCCTGCAGGTACTTCGCCGTCTCTTTTCCCCGCAGGTACGATTCGAGCGTCGTCCGCAGCCGCGTCCGCTGCTTGCGCAGCCGCTCGCGAATGAGCTTGAGCTCCGGGCTGGCCGTGTCGACGACTTCGCCCGCTTGATCGATCTTGTCGCGAACCTGTGCCGTCTCGCCCTTGAACGAGGCGGCGCCGCTGGCGGCTGCCTCCAGAATCGGAAACGATCCCGGTGCATTGCGGATGGCGGCGCGCGACTCGTCGATTGAATCGAGAAACGCCGAGAGGGCGATCAATCGCAGCGCGTCGAGCGCGCGTCCCTCGATCGCCAGGGCGCTCAGGATCTGCGGCAGCTCGCTCGAGGCATGGATCGGGAACGTCCCGCGCGCTGCGACGTAGCGGGCCGTCTCCGTCGTCGCGGCCAGGCCCTGCGCCACGGCGGACCCCTCGATCGACGGCTGCAGCCGCGCGAGCCGCTCGCGTCCCATCGGCGTCAGCGCGAAGCCGGTGACGGCCTCGACGATGCGATCGAATTCAAGGGCGCGTTGAGTGCCAGGCTGCATAGGTGATGGGGAGAGTCGCCCCTACGCTCGTCCGCGAACTCCGAGCTTCGGCGGGGAAACCGTTAATGATAGCGCAGGCTCCCCGTTAATTCTAGACTCCAGAAGGACACACAGCGGGGTCAGAAGGAGACGGAGTGCTGTTAACCCGTGACTGACAGCAGTGTAAGATAACGCACCCTTTGGGTTCGCCCCCAAGAAAACACCAATGTTTTCTGGTTTTTCAAGGAGAAGCTGATGCGTAGTCGTGCGTCTACCTCATCGCTAGTTTTTGGTGTCTTGGTGTCCTTCGCGCTAGGTTCTCCAGCGTTCGCGCAGGCGCCAGCCACCCAGCAGCCGCCTCCGCCGCCGCAAACGTCGACGCAGAGCAGCGGCGCGGAAGGGTTCGGCATTCAGATCGGCGGCGGACCCATCTTCGCGAACTTCACTGATGCGCAAAACCTCGAGAGCAAGGCCGGCTGGCTCGTCGGCCTGCTCATGGGCGGCAATCGCGGCGGCACCGTCGGCGTCGAGGCCGACGTGCTGCTACGGTCAGAAGGGCGTCACCGTCCCGATATTCGGAGACTTTGAGCAGCGCGTCATTCACGTCCCGGTCATGCTCAAAATCAATGGCGGTTCCGCGAACGTCAACGAGTTCAGCGTGTTTGGCGTGGGCGGCGGCTACTTCGATTGGCAGTTCGGCTCGAAACTCGGCACGGTCGACATCTCCGAGGACACCGACGGGTACGAGGTCGGCTGGGTGATCGGCGGCGGCGTCGAGTTCCTGCGCTTCAGCGGGCAGTTGCGGTTCATGCGCGGCATCCGCCAGATCGGCAAGAACTTCGACGTCGCGAACTCCGTGCAATCGGAGTCGAAAGCCTTCGTTGTCCTGTTCGCGTTCCGTCTGAACTAGCGGAACAGCCACGAAGGCACAAAGACACGAAGCCGAATATCTTGCTTCGTGTTTTCGTGTCTTCGTGGCTCAACCGGACGGGTTCTTCACTTCCGCGAGCGCCCCCACAAGAACGCGCCAACTCCAACAATCAACACCACAGCGCCGAAGACTATCCACCGCAAGTCGCTTGCGGCCGTGGAGTCGGGCAGCACGATATTCACGGCCGGCGCGGTTGACACCGCGGGTGGCGGCGGCGCCGCCGCGGGCGCATCCGCGGGCTCAATCGATGTTGGTGATCCTGGCGGCGGTCCCGATCGCGCCACGGTCCGACGCTCCAGGCGCGCGCCCGGTGGCGCGGACGCGTTCCTCGACGGGGCGTTCGCCGGCGATTCCGGTGTCGTTGCTGACGGGACCTGGCCGGCGGCTGGCGGCGTGACCGGCGGTTCCGCGGCCGGGGTCGGGGTGACAGGCGGGGGCGTTTGCGTCAACGCCTCCGGCGCGGCGGCAGGCGCTCCCGGACGCCGGCGGCGAATGATGCCGGCCAGTGCAGACTTGCCAATCGCGCCGACTTCAACCGGGTCGTACTTCTTCTTGAAATGAAGGCTGACCGGGAGAAATCGCTTGCCGAGATCGAAGTCGTCGCCCGACGGGTGGCCGGCTTTGATCAGCCGATCGTCGTTCATGACGTGGCAGTTGGTGCATTGCTGCGTCCACCCCTGCACGTTGCCGACGAGCCGAGTCATTCCGTAGCGTGCAACCGATTCCTCGTACGCGCCCTTCGTCTGATGCGGCTTCAGATAGCCGCTGCCCGGACCGTGACAGCTCTCGCACGACACGCCCGCGTTCGCGTCGCCGGCAAAGACGGTCGCGTGGCACTGCACGCACGCGCCGTTCACGTCGTACTTGTCAGCCAGGCCGATCGCCGCGGCGAACTCCTTCGACTTCGCCGCCTCGAGCTGCTTCAGGGAATTGATGTGTCCGGCGTTCGCGCTCTTGTCGGGGAAGATGCGCTGAACTTCCGGAATTTCCTTTTTCTCGTACCACGTCCGCTCCTCGGCGTGATCGTGGCAGTTCAGACATTCATTGGGTCCGACCGCTTGAAACCCCTGGGCCGTCGCCGCGGCCGCGCCGATAAGTAGGACAAGAAGCGTGGCGATAGTGCGCAGGAATGTAGTCAAGACGGCGGGATTCTATCCAAGTTTTCGGAGCTTTTGAAGCCGACCGCCGGATCCCGGTGCTCGTGGCCCCTTCTGGCTTGCCATGTCCGAAGCCCGAAATTATCATTTTCCAAACTCGTCAGCAGCAAAACCGGCCAAACGAATGTGTTCGTGTGCCTCCGCGGTTTCAAAACCTGTGGCGTCCGGCTTCAGCCGGACCTCAGGTCCGCCAAAAGGCGGACCCCACGTCGGCTTTGAGACTTTTCGGACGCTCAGTCGGGCTCTGGTCTTCGCCGCGGCGTTGACGCTCCATATCTCGCCGGCCGCGGCGCAGCAGCGATTCCAGTACCTCGGGCCGAATGAATGCCTCAATTGCCACGATCACCAGGCCGAACGCCAGTGGTACGAAAAGCAGGAAATCCCGGAGGTGGCGAAACGCTTTCCCGCGAAAGGGCAGAACGCCGGACATATCAACGCGCTGAAGCAGCTCGAAACCGCGAAGTCCACGGAGTTTGCGCGCGCGATCGGGCTCCGCGACAAGTACGACCTCAACGGCGCGTGCGTGAAGTGCCATGCCACGGTGTTTCAGAACGACGCGAACGCCGGCGTGTCCTGTGAGAGCTGCCATGGTCCGGGCAGCGGCTATCTGAAACCGCACCAAACCAAGGGCGCCTACACGCAGTCGCTCGCGCTCGGCATGGTGGACATCGTCGGCAAGATTCCCGCCTGGGCGCAGCAGTGCACGAGTTGCCATGTGATGGACGACCAGCGGCTGGTCGCCGCCGGTCATCCGTCGGGCGACGACTTCGACCTCGGGGAGAAGTTCGGGCCCGTGAGCCTGCACTTCAAGAGGAAGTACAGCGCCGGCGACGTGTCGGTCATCAGCCGTGAGGTCGTGCGCGGGATCATCGCCAAGCGGCGCGGGGGACGTTCGTCGGCGCCCGCCGCCGCCGCCCTCGGAGGCACCGACCGTCGCGCCACTCACGCCGGCCCGGCCGCCCGACACAGTGGATCCACTGCGCACTCCGGACGCTCCGCAGCCGCCTCTGAACCCGACGCCCGGCGGGAGTACGCCGCCGCAGGGGCGTGCGGAGCCGACGACGCGGGTCGACCCGCTGTCACCGGTTGCCGGGCAACACACGCCGGCGGCGGCAGGTGGATCGACGCCGCCGACCGTGAACGGGCCGACGACGGGTTCCGTGTCCGCCTCCGTTGCGCTCCTGCAAGGGCGGCTGATCGAACTGCTGACGCAGATGTTGCAGCGGGGCACAACGGTTCCCGGTTCGGACCGGCACGCCGCCGCCGACGCTCGCGCCGTATTCGGGACCGGACGCGGCGCTGCTGCAACTGCAGCGCGATGCGATTGCGCTCGCGCTCGAAGTTCTGGGATCCCCACCCACGCCACCGGCCAAACCGCGCTAGGGAGCCTGCATCTGGACCGCGAACCCCGTCACGACGAGCACCACGCGGCTGCGAGCCCTGAAGAAGCCACAGCGCTCACGTCGCTCCGCTCGTATCCGTTCCTCAAGCCGCTGTCCGAAGCGATCCTCCGCAAGCTTCGTCCCAACCTCGTCGAGCGCTACTACCAGGCCGGCGAGTGCTGTCCTTCGCGGCGGCGAGTACAGCGACGCAGCGTTCTACCTGAAATCCGGCGTCGTCGAAGTCCGTTTGGCGATTGCCGGCCGGCCAGGCCGCACCCGTGCCCGCCGCGTCGGCGGCTCCAGGCACGTCGCCGGTGAGTCTGCAGAAGTCGGCGTGGCGGCCGACGGCACCATCATCGTCGCGGACATGCCGGTCGACCTGTCCGTCAACAAGAGCGTGCTGCTCGAGCCGGGCGAGCTGTTCGGCGAGCTGAACGCGCTCGCGCGGTACGCCGTCTCGAGCGACGTCGTCGCGCGGACCGATGTCGTCTGCCTCGCGATCCGGACGCCCGCGCTGCGGATGCTCTTCAAGCAGAAGGAGGTCGCCGAGTTCAAGAAGCAGGTCGACGAGCGCTATCGCGCGCGGACGCTCGGCTCGCATCTGCGCCAGGTCGATCTCTTCGCCGGTCTGCGGCGAGCCGTGCGATCGAGCGGCTGCGGCGAGACCGCCGACATCGTGTCGTTCGAACCCGGCGCGATCATCGTCGAGCAGGGCGCGCCGGCCGACGCGTTCTATCTCGTGCGCGGCGGCAACGTGAAGGTGCGCGTCGGCACCGGCGCCGCGCGATCTCGCGGTCACGTATCTGCGCAAGGGCGACTACGCGGGCGAGATGGCGCTGCTCTTGAACGAGCCGTGGCCGTTTTCGCTGCAGGCGCTCGAGTACGTGGAGCTGTCCGGATTCCGAAGACGGAGTTCGACGCGGCGATCCGGAACATCCGCCGATCGAAGAGCGAGCTGTGGGACACCGTCGTGTCGCGCCTGAAGGAGCGCGGCGCACGTCGCGCGGAATCCGATGGTGTCGCAGTACCTGCAGATGGCGATGGACACCGGGCTGATTCACGGCGAGAGCGTGCTGCTGATCGACTTGAGCACCTGCACGCGCTGCGACGATTGCGTGCGCGCGTGCGCCGACACGCACGGCGGCACGCCGCGGTTCATCCGCGAGGGCTCGAAGTATCAGCAGTGGTCGGTGCCGATCGCCTGCTATCAGTGCAGCGATCCGGTGTGCCTGGTCGGCTGTCCGACCGGTGCGATCACGCGCGCGATCGGCACGCTCGAAGTCACGATCAATCCGATGACGTGCATCGGCTGCCGCAACTGCGTGAAGCGGTGTCCGTGGGGCAACATCATCGAGGTTCCGTTCAGCAGTCCCACGCTGAAGAAGGACATCGATCTCGCGACCAAGTGCGATCTCTGCGTCGGCCGCGAAGGCGGGTCCGGCGTGCGTGCAGATGTGCCCGCACGGCTCGGCGACGCGAATCTCGTTCAAGGACCTCGTCGCGGTCGGCCAGACGCTTTCGGCATGAGTCGCGCGCTTCCGTTCCGGCCGAAGCGTCCGCGGTGGTTCCAGGTCACCGCCGTGCTCTCGCGTGGCGTCGTCTCGATCGCGTTCGGCGTCATGCTGGTGGCGCGGCTGGTCCGCCGGCGACGTGTGGGGACTCACGTTCGGGACGCTGGCCGCCGCTGCTCATGTTTCTCGGCGCGCTCTATCCGCTGCGCCGCCGCCTGATGCTGTGGCCGCTCGACACCGCGCAGCACTGGCTGCAGTTCCACATCTACGGCACCACGCTGGCGGCGACTGCTGGTGATCGTCCACATGGGATTTCGATGGCCCGACGGCCAGTTCGGGTGGTGGCTGCTCGGCGCTCACGATCTGGACGACGGTTTCGGGACTCCTGGGCGTCGGGCTCCAGAAATGGGTGCCCGCGCTCGTCGCGGCGCACCTTACCGTTGAAGCGATTTACGAACGCATCCCCGAGACTGCGTCGATCAACTGCAGGCCGAAGCGGCGCGGACGATGGAGGGGCGCGTCGGACGTGCTGCAGCGGTTCTACGACGCGCAGGTCCAGCCCGCGCTCGCCGGGTTGACGCCGTCGTGGTCGTACGTGCTCGACGCCCGCCGCGGCCGTGACGAACGGCTCGCGCCTTTCGAACACCTGCGCTCGTTCGTGGGCGACGAGGACCAGCAGCGCCTGGCGGATCTGCAGGCGATCGTGAGCGAGAAGCTCGAGACTCGAAGCGCACTATTCGCTGCAGCGCGCGCTGCGGATCTGGCCGTTCCTCCACGTGCCGCCCGCGATGCTCCTGCTCGGGGCCATCGTCGCGCACGTCGCGGCGGTGTGGTACTTCTGACCCCGGCCCTCACCATGTCGAGCCTGCCGCAGACCGCAATCGTTCGAGGGCGTGAGGGCCGGGGCTGATGCGGCGCCCGACACCACCCGGCACGCCGTCGCGCGCATCGCGTTATCTGATTCCCTCCGATGCAGGCCGGCTGGTGCGGCGGTCGCTTCTGGTTGCCGTGGGCGTTCTGTTCCTCGGTCTCAGTCTCTACTTTGCCGGCCTCCATCGCATCGCGTCGCCTGGAACGCTGACCGCCGCCCACGGGTCCATCGACGTGCAATGCACGCAGTGCCATCAGCCCGCGAAGCAAGTCATCGATCTGCGGTGTGCGCGCTGTCACGATCCGCTCGACACGCGGCGCTTCGAAGAGCCGGCGCATGCGGGACGCATCGGCGCGCTCGCGACCCAGGCCGCGCACGAGGCGGCGCCGACGTGCGCGACGTGCCATGCCGATCACGGCGGCCGCCGGCGCGATCTGAAGCAAGTGGCGGACAGACAGTGCGGCTCCTGCCACACGTTCGCCTCGATGAGCCGTCATCCAGAGTTCGCGCTGGTTCGCGCCGGCGTAGACGTGGGCTCTGGTCTCGATTTCTCGCACGAGATCCACTTGCGCGAGGTCGCGAAGATCGGCAGCGACCGGTGCCTGTCGTGCCACACGCCGACTTCCGATCAGCGGGCGTTCGAGCCGATCGCGTTCGACACGCAGTGCGCCACGTGTCACGTGGTGAACGGCGCGTTGACGCTGAACGGTACCGATCTCCTGAAGAGCGGGTGGACGCCTGCTGCCGTCCTGCCTCCCGCCGTGTCGTCGTCGCCGACGCGAGGGGAGGCGGACGAACGCGGGCGCGTCACGCTGGAGCGGTTCGCGCATCGCGATCCGTGGACGATCGCGGCGGCCGAGCGGCTGGCCCGCGCGATTGCCGGCGACGCGCGGCGCATGGCAGGGGAGCGCGAGCAGGACACGGCGCGCTTGACGGCCGTCCAGCGGGCCGTGCCGCTGGCGGCATTGGCGGCCGCCGATCTGACCGCCTGGCTGCCCCTGCTCGATCGCGAGATCGCCGCGCTCGAGCAAGCGCTGGCCGCCGGTCCGTCTGCGCCGGCGAATCCGGCGGCAGATCTCGAAGCGCTCACGGGTCTCGATCCATCGATTGCGTCGCTTCTGAAGCCGCTTCAAGGGATGGCGCCGCCGGGCGTCGATCCCCGGCTTGGCAACGCGATCGATGCGCCGGCCGTCGAGGATCGACGCCGTGAGATCGCGGCACTGCTCGCTGCGGCTTCGGCTCGCGCCGCGGGTCCGGCTGCGGCGCGCGCGGCCGAACTGCAAAAACGCCTGGCTGAGGTGAAGGCGTCGGCGTCTGGCGCCACTCCCGTGGATCTGGCGGCGATCCACAGCCGCCTGGACAGCGTCGACGCCGCCGTTCGCACGATCGAGCCGGGCGCGGCGGCCACGGCTGCGGCGGAGATTCGCGGCCTGGCCGATGGCGTTCGACAGCAATTGTCGGGCGGCGCTGATCGATCGGCGACCGCGGCGGCGCGCGCGCGGATTCTCGACCTGCTGAACGCGATGGAAATTCGGGCGAACACGCCGATGCGCGCGCGCATCTCGGATCTGCGCGACACGGCCGCGGCGGTGACCGCCGGCGATGGTCTTGCCCAGTTGCGCGACCGAAAACTCCGCCTTCGCGAGCGGGTCGTCATCGAGCGCACGCTTCGAAACCAATACGGACCGGCGACGGTGGATGCCGCCATCAACCGCGAACGATCGGCGGCGTCGCGCGAACTGCAATTTCGACGAGCGCGCGAGGCGCCGACGGCGGCGGCCGCGCTCCCGCCGCTCGACATCGAACCAGGCCGCGCCAAGACGGCGCTCAAGGGTCTGCTCACCGCGTGCCTGGCCTGCCATCGCCTGGACGTGGACGAGGCGGCGATGCGTCCGCTGCCGGCGGCCCGATCGATCCTGACCGGAGCCATCTTCTCGCACCGGCCGCACACGAACCAGGCGTCCTGCGACACGTGCCATGCGATCACGAAGAGCAAAGCGGGCGTGGACGTCAACCTCCCGCCGGTGAAGAGCTGCGAGTCCTGCCACGATGCCGCGCGCGCGCGCGCCGACTGCGTCAGCTGTCACACCTATCATCCGGCGTCGGCCGCGGCGTCGATGCGGGCCTCGCGATGAAGATCATCGGACGGACCGGAGCCGTGGCCGGCCGTGACGCCATCGTCGGCGACGCCATGCGGATTGGCGCGTCCGCCGACAACGACTTTCGCGTCGAGGTGACCGGTATCTCGCGCCACCACGCGCGCATCGTGCGCGACGGCACCGATTTCTGGCTCGAGGATACCGGCAGCACCAACGGCACGTTCGTGAACGGGTTGCGCGTGGCGCGCGAACGGCTCCGTCACCTCGACGTGGTGACGCTCGGCCGCGGCGTCGATCTGATCGCGGTCGCGTCCGAAGCAGAGGCAGGTCCCAAAACCATCCTCCACGCGGTACGGGCGGCGTGGCTGAAACCGATTGACGCGCAGTCTGGATCCCGCATCGACATCCCGCCGGGTGAGCTGACGCTCGGCCGCAGCGCACCATCCAACGTGCTGCTCGACAGTCCCCTGGTCTCGCATCTGCACGCGCGGCTCGAGCGCACACCCGATCATCTGGTGGTGTCGGATCTCGCTTCGTCCAACGGCACGTTCGTCAACGGACAGTTGATCCGGGAGCCTGTCGAACTAGTGGACGGCGACACGCTGTCGATCGCCGGGAGCCGGCAGTTCCGCGTCTGCATTGAGGGAACTGCACTGCACCGCGCGTCGATGGCGGACGCCGCGCGCACGACCGTCGACTCCGAGTGGAAAACGCGGCTCGTGTGGTCGGCCGACGAGCTCGTCGAGCTCGAGGCCGATCGCCAGCGGATTCTGGCGGCCTGGAAGAAGGAGCAGGGGCAGGCCGCCGCTGCTGCGCAGCCGCCGGCCGGGCAGAAAGCGACACCCGCTGCGCCGAAAGCCGCGCCCTCTGCGCCGAAAGCGGCGGCCCCCGCACCGAAAGCCGCGCCTTCTGCGCCGAAGGCCGCTGCGCCTGCGCCGCAGTCTCAACCCGCTCGTCCCGACGGGTCCAAGGGAACGACCGATCGACCGGCGGTCGTCGCACCGGCGGCAGAGAAAAAACCTGCGCCACGAGCCGGCCCGGCAGCGCCGGTTCCGCCGAAGCCCGCTCCTCCCGCTGCGCGGCCGACCCCGCACAAGGGTCCCATTCGAACCGTGAATCTGACCGGACCGGGCGGCTCGTTCAAGCTCGGTCCGGGCCGCCACGAGGTCGGGCGTTCAGATAGCATCGCCGTGACGCTGCTGTCGCGGCAGGTGTCTCGTGTCCACGCGGCGATCACCGTGACGGCCTCCGACGTCCAGATCGAGGACGCCAAGAGCGCAAACGGCACGTCGATCAACGGCGTCAAGCTCCCGATCGGCGGTTCGGCTCCCGTCACGACGGGCGACAAGGTCGCGTTTGGCGACATGGAGTTCACCGTGGAGGTTTCGTGACGCGTACGTCTTCGGCCACATTGCTGCTGGCGCTGCTGGCGTCCGTCGCGAATCTGGAGGCGCAGGGCCGCGGGACCATCGGCGGCGTCGTCATGGGACCCACAGGATCCCCGCAGCCGAATATCACGATCATCGTCACCAACGCGCAGGGCATCGACCGGCGCGCGGTAAGCGACGCGGATGGGCAATTCGTGTTCGGCGGACTGCAGGCCGGCGTGTATCGCCTGCGGACCGACGATGAGACGTTTGCGCCGTTCAGCCAGGATCAGATCACGGTCGTTGGAGGGCAGACGTTCACGGTCCGCATTGCGTTGCAGTCGCGCGTGCCGGTGGCCGCTCCGCAAACAGCGCGGGCCACGTTGCAGGGAACGGTGATCGGTCCGGAAGGCCGGCCGATCGGAAACACGACCATCGTCCTCACAAACCCGCAAGGGATCGATCGCCGCGCCGTCAGCGAACCGACGGGCGCCTACGTGTTCGGCGGCCTGCAACCGGGAACGTATCGACTGCGCATCGAGGATCCCGGCGCGAGCGTGCGGCCGTTTCCCGCCGACCGAGGTCCCGCTCGCGCCCGGCGAGCAGCGTCAATTCGACGTTCGTCTTCAACCGTTGCCGCCGCCTCCGCCACCACCGGTCGCGCCCGCCGCCAGCGAACGGCCGGGACGGGCGGGCCCGCCCGCGCGGGAGCCGAATCGGGGACAGGTTGCTCTAGCCGAGCCGCCGCCGCTCGTTCCGGAAGTGACCGCGCCGGGCGGCGATTTCGAAGCGGTGCCCAACCGGTGGTCCTATCAGTGGGCGCAGTTTCGACGCTACGAGCACGAGCCGAAACAGCCGTGGGTTGTCGGCACGTCCACTCGATCCGTACAACCAGAATCCGGCGAAGGCCGACTTTCCGATCGGCGGCAGCTCGCAGCCTGTTCGCCAACGTCAACCTGCAGCTCAATTCCGCGTTCAATCCGCGCACGGTGGGCGCCGGGGAGCCGGTCAGCGAGGTCTTCTACAACAACAACTTCGTCGGCGGCGTCGAGATCTTCCGCGGCGACGACGGTGTTCGAGCCCAAACGCTGGGCGGTGCGCGGCACGGTCGTCGGCAACGTGAACACGAACGACGTCGGCAGGCAACGGCCGCACCTACGGCGTCGAAGAAGCGTTCGGCGAAAAGCGGCTCGCGGTGCTCGGTCCCGCGTTCGACTTCGTGTCGATCCGCGGCGGCATGCAGAACTTCAACAGCGACTTCCGCGGCTACCTGTTCGTCGACAACCAGCTCGGCGTCCGTCTGTTCGGCAACGCGCGCGAGCAACCGCGATCAGTACAACGTCGCGTACTTCTCGATGCGCGATCGCGATCCGGTCAGCCAGCTGCACAAGTTCACGAGCCGGAACCAGGACGTCGTCATCGCGAACTACTACATCCAGGATTTCGGCACGCCCGGCTACACGTTCATGTTCAACGTGCACGTCAATCGCGATCGCGGGGTGCCCGAACGATCCGCACGCGCTGCAGGTCACGTACGTCGGCTTCCACGGCGACGGGAAGTGGGGACCGCTGAGCGTCAGCCACGCGTTCTACGAGGCGTTCGGGCAGGACGATGACAACGCGGTCGCGCGCGCGCTGAGCGGCGCACCGGTGGCGGCGCCCCTGGACATCAGCGCGCGCATGGCGGCGCTCGAACTGTCGCGGGACGCCGACTGGCGCCGCTATCGCTTCTCGTTCTTCTACGCGTCGGGCGACAACGCGGCCGACGCCGGCAAGGCGACGGGCTTCGACGTCATCACCGACAATCCCGAATCTTGCCGGCGGACAGTTCATGTTCTGGGAGCAGCAGACGACGAAGATCGATGGACTGCCGCTCAACAACCTGCTGTCGGAGAAGTTCAGCCTGCTGCCCAATCTGCGCAGCAAGTTCACCGACCGCGCGAACTTCGTCAATCCCGGTCTCCTGCTGGTGAACGGCGGCGTCGACCTGCGGCTCAGCCCGAAGCTGAAGGTCGTGACCAACGTCTCGATGATCCGGCTCGCCGATGCGAGCGTCGTGCGGCAACTTCTGCAGCAAGAGGGGAGCGCCGGCTTCGAAGACAGTTCGATCGGCCTGGACATCGGCGCCGGCGCGAAGTTGCGTCCGTTCGTCAACGAGAACCTGTTCGTCGTCCTCGGATTTTCCCTGCTCTCGCCCGGCGACGGCCTTGCGACCGCGCTCGGATCGAAGCAGAAGCTGCATTCATTCGTCGGGGCAATTCAGCTGGCGTACTGAGATGGCGAACGTTGCTAAGGGCCGACCCATGTCGTCGAGCGCCCGTGGCTGGACGATCGTGCGGTCTCGCCGCCTGCGACCAACAGACTTATGAACGAATCTGCGCCGGGGCTCACGGGTATTTTTCCTGCTCTTCGCGGCTGCTGACCGCGGCCTGCGATGGTCGGCGTGGTCGGCAAGCGCGCAGCCGCGTGCGCCGGGCAGCGTCGCGATCCGGCGCCGAGCGAAGCGGCTGCATGACGTGCCATGTCAACGCACGAGGATCCGCACCCGGTGGCGCAGTCGCTGACGTGCGTGGATTGCCACGGCGGCAATGGCACCGCGACGACCAAGGACGAGGCGCACCCGCGGCCGGCTTTTCCCGAGGCGTGGAAGACCTCGGCCAATCCGCACGCGAGCTTACACGCTGCTGAACCGCGAACGTCACGAGTGGATCCGCTTCGTGAATCCGTCGGACTTGCGCGTGGCGCCGGTGGTGTGCGGGCGCTGCCACGAGTCGATCATCCGCAACGTGCAGAAGGGCCCGATGATCAACAGCGCGCAGGTCTACAGCACCGCGCTCTACAACAACGCATCGGTGCCGTTCAAGGACGCGATGTTCGCCGAGAACTACACGCCGCGCGGCGAGCCGCAGATCATCCGGACCAATCCGCCGCCCAGCGCCGAAGAGACGCGCACCAAGGGCATCCTGCCGTTCCTGATGCCGCTTCCCGCGGTTCGAAGTCGGCCAGCCCGGCAACATCTTCCGCGTGTTCGAGCGCGGCGGCGGACCGAAGTCCGAGCTCGGCAACCCGAATCGCGAGGACGTGCCAGGTCAGCCGGACGTGACCGTGAGCAATCGCGGCTTCGGCACGCAGGGGTCGGTCGATCCGGTGCTGCTCGGCGCGCAAAAGATTCGACTGAACGATCCGGTGCTGTCGTTCCTCGGCACGAACGACTCGCCCGGCGACTATCGCACCAGCGGCTGCGCGTCCTGCCACGTCGTCTACGCCAACGATCGCGATCCGTTCAACTCCGGCCCGTACGCGCAGCACGGCAATCAGGGTCGTACAGCGAACGAGGACCCGACGATTCCGAAGAACGAGTCCGGGCATCCGATTCGGCACGAGTTCACGCGGAAGATTCCGTCGAGCCAGTGCATCACGTGCCACGTGCACAACGGCAACGGCTTCCTGAACACCTACCTCGGCTACATGTGGTGGGACGAGCAGACCGACGGCGAGCATCTCTATCCCAAGACGCAGCACAACCCGACGCCTGAGCGAAGTCGATCGCGTCGGCCGCTTCAATCCTGAGGAGGCGGCCTCGCGCGGACTCTGGAGCGATCCCGCAGTTTCTCGAAAACGTCAGCGAGCTGAACCCGCACGCTCAAGAAGGCGCAGTTCTCCGACTACCACGGCCACGGCTGGATGTTCCAGAAAGTCTTCAAGCGCGATCGCAAAGGCAACTTCCTCGACGCCGAGCGATCGCGTGATCCCGTTCGACGATCCGGACCTGTGGAAGAAGGCGGTCCACCTGAAGGACATCCACCTCGAGAAGGGGATGCACTGCGTGGACTGCCACTTCACGCAGGACGTGCACGGCACGGGCAAGATCTACGGCGATCGCCGGGCCGCGATCGAGATCTCCTGCAAGGACTGCCACGGCACCGGATCGGGGAACGCGACGCTCGTGACTTCGGGTCCGGCGTCGGCGGGGCGCGATCTCTCGGTCGCGCGCGTGACGCCGTTCGGCGTGCCGCAGTTCATCAGCCGCGGCGGCAACATCATGCAGCGGAGCATGGTCGAGGAAGGGAAGCAGTGGACCGTTCCTCAGCTCGCGAGCCTGACCAACGAGAAAGCGCGGCTCGCGCACACGATCCAGACCGACGGACGCACATGGGGCGATCCGCAGTCCACGCGGCTCGCGCATCCCGAGTCCCGCATCACGTGCTACATCGTGCCACACGTCGTGGACGACCAACTGCTTCGGCTGTCATCTCGCGGCGAAGGTCAACACCAAGAAGCCGATGCTGCACAACGAGGGCGACGAGACGCAGGTCTACGCGTCGTACAACCCGCAGGTGCTGCGCACCGACGGCTTCATGCTCGGCATCGACGGCACGATCCAGGGCCACAAGATCGCGCCGGTCCGCTCGTCGAGCGCGGTCGCGCTCAGCGTGCAGAACGGCACGCGCGGATGGGTGGTCAACCAGGCGCCGACGGTGTCGTCGGCCGGCTACAACGGCAACGCGTTCAACACGCACGTGCCGCACACGGTGCGCGCCGCGGAAACCAAGCAGTGCACCGACTGCCACGTGTCGCGAGACGGCGACAACAACGCCTGGATGGCCTCGGTGCTGATGCAGGGCACCAACCAGGTGAATTTCATGGGCCGGTACATCTACGTGGCGCAGGGCGGCGGAGGAATCTCAGCCGTCGCCGTCACCGAGCGTGATGAACCGCAGGCGGTCTACGGCAGCCATCTGCAATCGATCGCGTATCCCTCCAACTACGCCGCGCACGTCGCGCGCGGGGGCCGGCTGGGCGAAGTGGCACGGCACGGCGGCCGCGCCATGCAGGTGCAGCTCTATGGCGAGTACCTGCTGGCCGCGTCCGGTTCCGGCGGATTCCAGGTGTTCGACATCGCGAACGTCGGCAACAAGGATTTCGCGCAGCGGATCGTGACCGCGCCGTTCGCGAGTCAACGCATGCGCGTGGGATCGAGGAACGCGACGGGGCTCGCCATCGGCTCGCCCGCGCCGCTCGATCTGAAGCGCGTCCAGCTCCCGGTCAACGAAGAGCAGCCGATTGCGCCGATCTATGGCTACGCGTTCGTCAGCGACGCGGTCGAAGGCTTGATCGTCGTCGACATCCGGACGTTGTCCGACGGCATTCCGACCAACAACAAGATCACGCGGTCGGCCACGTTCAACCCGGACCAACAACTGACCGGAGCATCGTCGATCACGCTGGCCGGCGATTTTGCCTACCTGACCACGGCTCGCGGTCTCGCGGTCGTCAACGTCGCCGATCCGCTGCACCCGCGCGTCGCGGCCGAGATCGGCGCGCCGCTGAAGGCGCCGCGGCGCGTCGCCATTCAGTTCCGCTACGCGTTCGTCACCGACGCTGACGGACTGAAGGTGATCGATGTCACGTTTCCGGATCGGCCGCGCGTCGTCGACGGCGCGGTCGTTCCGCTCGCCGAGGCCCAGGGTATCTATCTCGCCCGCACCTACGCCTACGTCGCCGCGGGTTCGGCAGGGCTCGCCATCGTCGACATCGAGCGGCCGGAGCGTCCGCGTCTCGATCAGATGTTCAATGCGAACGGCACTCTCAACGACACGCGCGACGTGAAGGTCGGGATGGTGAACGCGGGACTGTTTGCCTACGTCGCCGACGGTCGAAACGGCATGCAGGTCGTCGAGCTCGCGGCACCCGACAGCGTGCCGGGGAATCTTGGATTCAGTCCGCGGCCCAGCCCGCGCATGGTCGGCGGCTACGCGCGCGGGGAAGCCGTCGGGATCTCAGAGGGATATCGACGCGATCGCGGTGTCGACGAGAGCGGCCATCAGATTGCGGTGTTCGGCCGGCGCGGCTCGCGGCCGTTCAACCTGCAGGAAAGCCAGCGACTGTATCTTCGCAACGGCCAGGTCTGGACCGTGACCAACGCTCCCCCGGGTCCGCCGTCATCTCGATGAGCCGGCCGCCCCTGTGGACGTTCGCAGCGACAGCTGCGCCATCATCCCAACATCGTCAACATCTACGACGCCAGCGAAGCCGAGTTTGGCGGTCGCCCGACCATCGTCATGGAGTTCGTCGAGGGCAGGACGCTCCGCCGGACGAGGCGATGGCGCCTCGGACGGGACCTCGGCGAGTAAGCATTTCAGATTTCAGATAATTTCAGATTTCAGACTTGGGGCGAGGATCGGAAGGTCCTCGCCCCTTTCTTTTATCGGCGGTCTGACCCCTTTTTTGTGCACGTGCAAACGTAGGAGTGCGAAGCGTAGACCCGCGTCCCGCGCGGCCGACGGACAGTTCAACAGTCCGTCCATGAACGGAGCAGGCAAGACCGCGATGGCGAGACTGCGATCTTGCTCGATCGTGAGAGTGCAGGAACTGCGATCTCCGCCAAGCGCGATCGATGAATTCTCACCAGATTCGTCGATTCGGACGGTGGCACGCGGGGTGCCACAGCCGTTGGTGTGGCCGTTCATTCGGCAACGTACGAGCCCGTTGCGCCGCGCAGCGGGTACTCCACCGCCTGGTGCTCGAACACTTCAAGACGTTCCGCGCGCTTCGATGCTGCGCTCTGGCTCGTGGCCTTCCAATGGGATCAACCGATCGATCGACACAACGTAGATGCTCGGATCTTCGACGAGGGCTGAACGATTAGGGACCTGTCCGCCCCCGTCGGATCATGGTCGATGTTGGCCACTGCGATCGTGAGGCCAAGGGTATCTATCTCGCCCGCACCTACGCCTACGTCGCCGCGGGTTCGGCAAAATCCCCGAACGACCGGTCTCCGTGCCGGTCTCGCCGGCGATGCCTTTTCTCGCGGAGCGCACGCCGCGCGGTGGCATGGACTTCCACAAGTGCGTTCAGGTAAAATCCGCGCGCTAGCTCAGCCATTCACACACACAGATACTGGTGCGCGCATGAAGCGACGGTTCGTTCTTGTCGCGGCTTTCGTGTCTCTTACGGGCTTCACGCGGCAGTCGACCGTACCTAACGCTTTTGGCAGCGAGAATGTGCTCGCCAGCGCGGCGCAAGCCGATCCCGCGACGAACACCGTCTACGTCATCACCAACCTCGGCTCGACGCCAGGTTGCCGCAGTTGGCTTGCAAGAGGTAAGTCATGCCGCTAGAAAAGTCGCGCGGGGCTGTCGCCCAGCGACTCCGCATGGTCGGAGTCGCGGCACTCCTTGCAATCGTAGGCGTGTGGCTGACTCCTTCCTCGGCTGCTGACACGTTCGGGTCTCTGTTGATCGAATCCGATCCGGTGGGCGCCACGGTGTACGTCGATGGACGGTTCGCCGGTCAGACGCCCTTAAAGCTAACCTCAACCCCGAGCGGCGTTCATCGCGTGCGTCTCGAGTTGATTGGATACCTCGAGAACAGCCAATTGGTCACGGTCAACGACGGCAAGGAGACACGGCTCAGAACGAAGCTAACCGTCGCGCCGCAGCAACTGAAGATCGTGGTGCTCGAAGGCGAAGGCGCGGTCAATATCATCCAGCAGAAGACCGCCATCGCACCGGTCGTCGAAGTGCGCGATCGGAACGACGTGCCCGTCTCGGGTGCCGTCGTGCGGTTTGTGATTCAAAAGGGCCGTGCGTCATTCCACGGAGCTCCCAGCGTGACGACTACGACCGATGCGCTCGGCCGCGCAACACCGGGAGGGTTCACTCCGAGCGCGGCCGGTGCGCTGCAGATCGGAGCGTTTGCCACCTTCCAGGGACAAACGGCGGCTGTCGCCATTGCTCAAATGAACGTCATGACGGCAGCGGAGGCGGCAACTCGCCAAATCAACGCCCGGACGACGGGCGGCGCGAGCGCAGGCGGGGGCGGGCTGTCGCCCCTCGCCATTACCGCCATCATCAGTGGCGCAGGAGTCGGCATTGGCGCCGGAGTGGTGGCATCGGGTCCTACACAAACGACGACGACGACTATCACTGCTACTACGACTACCTCTATTCGACCGACTACCTCCAGCAGCACTACCACGAGCATTGCCGGGCTCTTCACGGTGAGCGGTACGGTCAGCGATGGGAGCACGCGCGCGCCACTACGCTTCGCCGACATCGAGATTATCTCTGGCGTTGGCGCGGGCCGACGGCTTCAAACCGACAATAGTGGCAACTATTTCTTCCAGAGTCTTCCGCCAGGATCGTTGACAATGCGCGCTTTTGCTGCGGGTTACAACGTGCGAGACGTGACTGCGACAATCATTGACGCCGATGTGCGCGTCGACATTATGTTGACCCTGGCGCCTACAAGTACGACTACAAGTACGACGACAATACCTCCGTGCACGTACGCGTTGAACCCTACATCGGCGAACGTCACGTTCAATGGCGGGTCGGATACCGTATCGGTTATCGTCTCAGCTGGCTGCTCCTGGCTCGTGCGATGTGGCCCACCCGTGTCAGGTGGTGGCCAAGGTGTGGGGAACGGAAGCTTCAACTGGCAAATTCCGAGCAATTTTGGTTCCGACCGAACAGGTATGTGCATTTTGCAGGATAGCGGTGCCCGTCCACAGGCGACGTTCACGATTTTCCAGCCAGGCGGCTTGCTCCCGCCTCGGCGCAGGGTCCGATCGTGAAGGGAACACATCGACGCCGCATCCGACCACGTGATCGACGTAGAGGAGGCGTGAATCGATGCGCGGTATGAGGAGGGACGCGCTCTGAAATCCTTCGGCGGCTTCCTCCAGCCGTCGACTTGCTGATCCCGATCCCACGCCTGATAGACCGTGCCGAACGCGCCGGACCCGAGCTGGCGCTGGACGACGAATCGCGAGGTTCCCTGGAAGGGCGCAAAGTGCGAGTTCAACTCGGACTCTGGAGCCTGGTCGCGATCGTCTCGGCCGTCCATCTTGAGTCATTACAGGTGGTTGATCAGGCTGGCGATCGTTGCGGCGCCGAACCCGTTGTCGATGTTCACGACCGACACACCCGACTGCGCAGCTGTTCAGCATGCCGAGCAGCGCCGCGATGCCGCCGAAGCTCGCGCCGTAGCCGATCGCTGGTGGGCACGGCGATCACCGGCACGCTGACCAGGCCCGACGACGACGCTCGGCAGCGCGCCTTCCATGCCGGCGACCACGATGATCACGCGGGCCGACTCGAGGCGCGTGCGCTCGCTGAGCAGCCGGTGCAGACCGGCGACGCCGACGTCGTAGCAGGCGGCAGACGTCGTTGCCCATGACCTCGGCAGTGACGGCGGCTTCCTCCGCGACCGGAAGATCGGCCGTGCCGGCCGCGACCACGAGGATCGTGCCCTTCCCGGGAGCGACGTCCTGCTGACGAAAGGCGATGATGGCTGCATCGCGGTAATACGCTGCGTCGGGCACGTGCGCGCGCACCGCCGTCGTACGCCGCCTCGCTCGCGCGCGTGACCAGCAGCGTGGATCCGCGCCCGACGATCTCCGCGGCGATCGCTGCGATCTGGGCAGGCGTTTTGCCTAGGCCGAGGACGACTTCGGGGAACCCCTGGCGGAGCGGCGCGATGGTGATCGACGCGGGCGAAGCCGAGGTCCTCGAACGGGCGCGCCCGCAGGGCCTCGAGCAGACGGTCGCGCAGCGCGTCTCGACGTCGAGCTCGCCGCGGCGCCACCTGTTCGAGCAGATCGCTGCAGTTGCTTGTTTGACGTCATTCGGAACCCGTCAGTAATATAAATGATTGTCGTGCGTAGAGACATGACGCCCTGCTGAAACGCTCACGCTCGCCGCGTATTTCTTCGTCCTGATCATCCTCGCGATTTACGGCTGGCACCGGTACTACCTCGTGTACCTGTACATGAGGAACCGCGACAACGGAGCCGAAACCGGGGCCGCCGCTCGATCCGACTGCCGGTCGTCACGATCCAGCTGCCGCTCGTACAACGAGATGTACGTGGCCGATCGGCTGATCGAGGCGGTCTGCCGCGATCGACTACCCGCGCGAGCTGCTCGAAATCCAGGTGCTCGACGACTCGACCGACGAGACGCGCAGCATCGCCGAGCTGGCGGTGCGCCGGTTCGCGGCCGCAGGGCATCGACATCAAGTACCTCCACCGGACCGACCGCACGCGGCTACAAGGCCGGCGCGCTCGAAGCCGGGCTGCGCAGCCGCGCGCGGCGAGTTCATCGCCATCTTCGACGCCGACTTCATCCCGACGACCGATTTCCTGACGCGGCTGATGCCGCACTTCGCCGATCCCGAAGGTCGGCATGGTGCAGGCGCGCTGGGGCCACATCAACCAGGACTACTCGCTGCTGACGAAGATCCAGTCGATCCTGCTCGACGGCCACTTCGTGCTCGAGCACGGCGGCCGGAACCGCGGCGGCCGGTTCTTCAACTTCAACGGCACGGCCGGCATCTGGCGCCGCGCGGCGATCGACGATGCGGGCGGCTGGCAGCACGACACGCTCACCGAGGATCTCGACCTCAGCTACCGCGCGCAGCTGCGCGGCTGGCGCTTCGTGTTCGTGTCCGACGTGATCGCGCCGGCCGAAGTGCCGGTCGAGATGAACGCGTTCAAGTCGCAGCAGCACCGCTGGGCGAAGGGCTCGATCCAGACGTGCCGCAAGCTGCTGCCGCAGCATTCTCCGCGCCGACCTGCCGCTCGGCGTCAAGGTGGAGGCGTTCTTCCACCTCACGGCGAACTTCAACTACCCGTTGATGTGCGTGCTCTCGGTGCTGATGTTCCCGTCCATGGTGATCCGCTACAACATGGGCTGGTACGAGATGCTGCTCATCGACGTGCCGCTGTTCTTCGCGGCGACGTTCTCGGTCTGCAACTTCTACATGGTCTGCCAGCGCGAGATCCACACGCGACTGGCGCGCGCGCATCAAGTACCTGCCGTTCCTGATGTCGATCGGCATCGGCCTGTCGATCAACAACACGCCGCGCGGTCTTCGAGGCGCTCTTCAACAAGCAGAGCGAGTTCACCCGCACGCCGAAGTACCGCATCGAGGGCGACGCGCGACGAATGGGTCGGCAAGAAGTACCGCCAGTCGGTTGCCGTGCAGCCGCTGATCGAGCTGGCGCTCGGGCTCTACTTCACCTGCGACGGTGTTCTACGCGCTCGCGAATCAGATCTACGGCACGGTGCCGTTCCTCGTGCTCTTCCAGATCGGGTTCCTCTACACCGGTCTCCTCTCGATCGTCCAGCAGTACGCCGGAGACTCCGAGTCGGTCGTGCTGCAATAGCTGGAGGTGGCCAGCGGTAGAAGTGACAAGGACTGTGAAATCCAAGGTCGCGGTCATCCGGGTCACGCCGGACACGCATCCTGACCGACATCGATCGTCTCGTCGACCTCGCCGGCGTGTCGCAGGCGCTCGGCGCGCGGCACGACGACGATCCTCAAGGACAACATCTCCTGGCACTTCCCGTTCCCGGCGGCGAACACGACGCCGTGGCAGCTCGAGGGGACGATTCGCGCGCTCGCGCGCCGCGGGCTTCACCGATCAGGTCTGCGTGCAGAACAAGACCGTCGTGACCAACGCCTTCAAGGGCGAGGACCTCAACCACTACGTGCCGATCTTCAAGCGCTACGACATCCCGGTCCTGCTACAACTTCAAGGACGAGGACATGAAGTGGGTGCGGCTACCAGCCGAAGGCGCGGATGCTCGTGCTCGACACGATCTTCCCCGACGGCATCCACATCCCCGACTACTTCCTCGGCAAGAACATCGTCCACCTGCCGACGATGAAGTGCCACATCTACACGACGACGACCGGCGCGATGAAGAACGCGTTCGGCGGCCTGCTCAACACGCACCGCCACTACACGCACCGCTGGATCCACGAGACGCTCGTCGACCTGCTGGCGATCCAGAAGGAGATCCACCCGGGGATCTTCGCGATGATGGACGGCACGACGGCGGGCAACGGGCCCGGGCCGCGCACGATGTACCCGGTGGTCAAGAACGTCATGCTCGCCTCGGCCGACCAGGTGGCGATCGACGCGGTCGCGGCGAAGATGATGGGCTTCGACCCGATGTCGATCGAGTACATCCGGCTCGCGCACGAGGACGGCCTCGGCGTCGGCGACCCGCGCGAGATCGAGATCGTCGGCGACGTGGACGCGGCGCAGCGAGAACTGGGGGTTCCACGTCGGCAAGAATCTCGTCCGCATCGGCGTCGGCGACCTGATCTGGTTCGGCCCGCTGAAGCGCTTCCAGAAGCTCTTCTTCCACACGCCGCTCGTGAACGGGTTCATCCTGGCCAGCGACGTCTACCACGACTACTACCGCTGGCCGCTCATCGATCGCCGCGTGTTCGAGCGCTGGTGCGAGACGACGCCGTGGGGTCAGCTGTTCCTGCGCTACGCCCAGATGGGACCGCAAGGCGAGCCCGTCGTCCCCAGCGAGCTCGCGGCCACGCCGGCGTCGCCTTCCGTCAGAATTCATTAGAACCCGCCTCGGTTTCGTGGCAGATTCTAGGCGCTCACGAACGCCCCAATCCGCCTGAACGCGCGTCTTTCGAAAAAGGAGTGCGTATGACTCTGCGTCGCATCGCGGTTCCTGCCCTGGTCGCGTGGCTGGTCGACGGTCTGTACGGGTACCTGGTCTTCGGGTTGATGCTTGACAGCGAGTTCGCGCCGTACCGCCCGGCGGTGTTCCGATCGACGGAGGCCTTCAACTCGATGATGCCGATGTTCATGGCCTCTGCGCTGGTCGGGTTCATCGCGATCGCCTACATCTTCGCAAAGGGACACGAAGGCGGCCCTGGTCTCAAGGAGGGTTTCTGGTTCGGCGTGGTGCTGGGGAGCTTGATGGTGTTCATGGTCGCGCTGCCGAGCTATGTGCTCTACAACATCGGGCAACGAGTATCCCTGTTGATCAGCCTGGCCACGTTCGTCGAGATGCTGATTGTGGGTGTGGTGCTCGGTCTGGTCTATAAACCGGCGCCGGCGGCCGCCCGCCGCGCCGCGGTATGATCGGCAGTCGATGACGACGGCAGCGGACAAACCGAAGGCGGGGCTCGAAGACACCGTCGCCACATCGTCCGCGATCTGCTACCTCGATGGCGATCGCGGCGTGCTCGCGTACTGCGGCTACGACATTCACGATCTCGCGCGGCACGCCACGTTCGAGGAAGTCTGCTACCTGCTGTGGCATCGCCGCCTGCCGACGCGCGCCGAGCTCGGCGACCTGCAGTCGCAGCTGAGCGCGGGCCGGGCGCTGCCCGAGCCGGTCCTGCGGCTGATGCGGTCGCTGCCGGCCGGGCACGGCATGGACATCCTGCGCACGCTCACGTCGGCGCTCGGCCACTACGATCCCGACGCCGCGGAGCACTCGCCGCAGGCGAACTATCGCAAAGCGGTACGGCTGACGGCGCAGCTCGGCTCGCTGGTGGCGACGATGGGACGGCTGCAGAACGGCGGGGCGCCGCTGGCGCCCGATCCGGTGCTCAGCCACGCCGCTAATTTTCTGTACATGCTGACCGGCGAGCGGCCGAGCGGGCTGGCGACGCGGGCGTTCGACGTCGCGCTGATCCTGCACGCGGACCACGAGCTGAACGCGTCCACGTTCGCCGCTCGCGTGGCGGCGGCCACGCTCACCGACATCCACTCGGCGATCGTCGCGGCGATCGGCGGCACTGAAAGGGCCGCTGCACGGCGGCGCGAACGCCGACGTGATGCGGATGCTGCTCGAGATCGGGCCGAGCGCGCCGGTCGAGAAGGCCGAAGAGGTCGTGCGCGCGAAGCTCGCGCGCAAGGAGAAGATTCCGGGCTTCGGACACCGCGTCTATCACACCGAGGATCCGCGCGCCACCCACCTGCGGCAGATGTCGCGCGATCTCGGGCAGCGCGCGAACCAGCCGATCTGGTTCGACATGTCGCAGCGGATCGAGTCGGTGGTCAAGTCCGAAAAGAAACTGAACGCGAACGTCGACTTCTATTCGGCGTCCACGTATCACTCGCTCGGCATCGACGTCGATCTCTTCACGCCGATCTTCGCGGTCAGCCGCATCGCCGGCTGGACGGCGCACGTCCTCGAGCAGTACGCGAACAACCGCCTCATTCGTCCGCGCGCGGAATACATCGGCCCGTCCTATCCGCAGCGCTATCAGCCGCTCGAAGCCCGCTAATCCCGCACAGCCGGTAGATGCGGGAAATTGGTGTTCGCGCGGGAACATCTGGAATGTTGCCCACCGCGAGCCGACGATGGTAGCCTAAGGGAATGGCGCGATACAGAATTCCGAAAGCGCGGGGCGTGCGCGTGCGTGAGACAGCGCCGGCGTACGGCGACGTCCCAGAATCCGAGCCGATTCCCGTCTATCACGTGACGGTGACCGACCGGGGCCGGCTCGTGCTGCCGGCGGAGATCCGCGAGAAGCTCAAGATCCGTGATGGCGATCGTGTCTCGCTGACGCTCGAGGACGATGGCCGGGTCACCTTGCAGACCCGCGACGTCGCGATCAGTCGCATGCGAGGGATGTTCAAGCATCTCGCCAGGCCGGGACGTCTCGAGAGCGACGAACTGATCAAGGAACGCCGGCGCGAGGCGCGCCGCGAGGAGAAGAAATTCCGGGAATGGGACGCCCGCCTCCGCAAGGCGGGCAAGTGAGCCGACATGTGCTCGATGCGTCGGCATTGCTCGCGTTCGTGTACGACGAAGCCGGCGCCGGCCGCGTCCAAACCGCGTTGCAGTCTGGCGCGCTGACGAGCACGGTCAACTGGGCCGAGTCGGTGTCGCGAATGACCGATCGAGGTCAACCGGTGGACGAGGCGGTCACTCGCCTCCGCTCGCTGATGCTCGAATCCGGCACGATCGAACTGGTGCCGTTCACGGAGTGGCATGCACGCGAGGCGGCGAGACTCCGGCCTCCTACACGTCATCTCGGTCTCTCGCTGGCCGATCGCGCCTGCCTGGCGCTCGGCCGCCTGCACCGCCTGCCGGTGCTGACGACCGACCGCGCCTGGCGTTCGCTGCACATATCGGTCAAAATCGACGTGATCCGCTAGTGGACCCGCAACGGATTCGGAACTTTTCGGTCATCGCCCACATCGATCACGGCAAATCGACGCTCGCCGATCGATTTCTCGAGATCACCGGCGCGCTCCAGGCGCGCGAGATGGAAGCCCAGGTGCTCGACGCGATGGACCTCGAGCGCGAGCGTGGGATCACCATCAAGGCGCACCCGGTCCGGCTGAATTACACGGCGAAAGACGGCGAGTCGTACGTGTTGAACCTCATCGACACGCCCGGACACGTGGATTTTTCGTACGAAGTGACGCGGTCGCTGGCCGCGTGCGAGGGCGCGCTGCTCCTCGTCGACGCCTCGCAGGGCGTCGAGGCGCAGACGCTGGCGAACGCCTACCTCGCCGTCGAGAACAACCTGGAAATCATCCCGGTGATCAACAAGATCGACCTGCCGGGCGCGCAGCCGGAAGAGTCGCGCCGCCAGATCTCGGAGATCATCGGCCTCGACGGCGATCCACGCGATTCTGGCGAGCGCGAAAGAGGGGACCGGCGTGCCCGAGATCCTCGAGGCGATCGTCCATCGGCTGCCGCCCCCGCGCGGCATTCCCGAGGCGCCGCTCAAGGCGCTGATTTTCGACTCGTGGTACGACGCATACCGCGGCGTCGTCATCGTCGTGCGCGTCATCGACGGCGTGCTGAAGGCCGGGATGAAGATCCGGCTGATGGCGCAGGGACAGGACTACGAAACGCTCAACCTGGGTATCTTCACGCCGAAACCGGTCGCGGTCGACGAACTGGGCGTCGGCGAAGTCGGGTTCCTGGTGGCGAACATCAAGAACGTGGGCGACGCCAAGATCGGCGACACCATCACCGAGATGGCGCGTCCGACGGACGAGCCGTTTCCCGGCTTCAAAGAGCTGAAGCCGATGGTGTTCGCGGGTCTGTATCCGGTGGAGGGCCACAAGTATTCGGAGCTGCGGGACGCGCTGGAAAAACTGCGGCTGAACGACGCGTCGTTCTTCTACGAGCCGGAGACGTCAATGGCCCTCGGGTTCGGTTTCCGTTGCGGCTTTCTCGGCCTGCTGCACATGGAGATCGTTCAGGAGCGGCTCGAGCGCGAGTTCGACCAGGACCTCGTGACGACCGCGCCGGGCGTGCTGTACCGCGTGACGACGACCGACGGCGTGGTCGAGGAAATCGACAGCCCCGCCAAGCTGCCCGATCCGGGCCGGATCAAGACGATCGAGGAGCCGGTGATCACGGCGATGATCCTGACGCCGGCCGAACACGTCGGCGGGATCCTGCAGCTCTGTCAGGACAAGCGCGGCATCCAGAAAACGCTGGAGTATCTCGCGTCGGATCGCGTGCTCGTCACCTACGAGCTGCCGTTCAACGAAGTGGTGCTCGACTTCTACGACAAGCTGAAGACGATCTCGCGGGGCTACGCGTCGCTCGATTATCATGTCACCGGCTACTGGCCCTCGCCGCTCGTGAAGCTGGACATCCTGGTCAACGGCGATCCGGTGGATGCACTATCGGTGATCGTTCATCGCGACATGGCGTACGATCGCGGACGGGCGCTGGCGTCCAAGATGCGCGAGCTGATTCCGCGCCAGATGTTCGAGGTCGCGATTCAGGCCGCCATCGGCGGCCGCATCATTGCGCGGGAGTCGGTCAAGGCGCTGCGCAAGAACGTGCTGGCGAAGTGCTACGGTGGAGATATCTCGCGCAAGCGCAAGCTGCTGGAGAAGCAGAAGGAAGGCAAGAAGCGCATGAAGCGGGTCGGCAAGGTGGACATTCCCCAGGAGGCGTTTCTGGCCGTCCTGCGCATGGGGACCGAGACCGAGGATTGATGGCTGAAACATCCTTCAAGAAATCGACGCTGCGCGAATACTTCGAGTCGATCGTCATCGCCGTGATCCTCGCCTTTTTCATTCGGACCTTCGTCGTTCAGGCATTCAAGATTCCGACCGGGTCGATGGAGGAGAACCTGCTCATCGGGGATCACCTCCTCGTGAACAAGTTCCTGTTCGCGCCGACGGCCTCCCCGCATCGAACGGACGCTCCTGCCGATCGGGACAATCGCGCGCGGCGAGGTGATCGTGTTCAAGTACCCCGAGGAGCCGGATCGCGATTTCATCAAGCGGGTGATCGGCCTGCCCGGCGAAACCGTCGAACTGCGCGAGAAGCGGGTCTACGTCGGCGGCAAGCAGCTGGACGAACCGTACGTCCACTTTCTCGAGCCGCCCGGCGCCGCCGGCGAGTATCACGAAGTGACGTCGTTCGACGTCCGCGAGCGCTACGGGCCGGTGACCGTGCCACCGAATCACTATTTCGTGATGGGCGACAATCGCGACAATTCACAGGACAGCCGCTATTGGGGCTTCCTGCCGCGCGATTACGTGAAGGGCAAGGCGCTCGTCATCTACTGGTCGTACGAAGCCGGCCGCGAGGACTACCAGGAGACCGGCCTGGTCGCGACGATCAAGGGCTTCGCGTCGGTCGTCGTCCACTTCTTCACGCGGACACGCTGGTCGCGCATGCTTCACCAGATTCACTAAACGTGATCAGGTCGCTCATCAAGCTCGGTCTCGCCGTGCTGATCGCGAACGCCGCCTGGCGCGTGGGAAATGCGTATCTCGCTCACTACCGATTCACCGACGCCGTGCAGCAGCTGACGCACTACCGCGGCGACAAGAGCGACGGAGAGATCCATGCCCGCGTCTTCGCGCTCGCGTCGCAATACGATATCGCCGTGACCGACGAGACGCTGACGATTCAGAAGGAAGACAACCGCACCATCGTCGACGGCGCCTACAAGAAATCGATCGAGTTCCTGCCGCGCGTGATCTACGACTGGCCGTTCACGGTCCACATCGACACGCCGATCGTGGACCCGATGAAGCTCGTGTTACCCCGTTAGACGCGCGATCTCGGCGCGCGTGGCGGAGACGTACGCCGCGTCGCGCAGTCCGTCGAGATTGATGTCGACGTTGAGCCTCGCACCGTGCAGGCCGGCGCGGAGCAGCGCGACCGCGACGCCCACGTCGCTCGCGGCCGCGGCGTGTCCGTTCGCGGCGACGATGTCCGCCGCGGCCAGGGCGCTGGCCGACAGCCGGACGACGCCGAGCGGTACGTCGGTGGCGGCGCGCAGCGCGCGCTGGATGGCGGCCTTGCGAGCCCCCTGCTCGTCGGGCGTCGCCTTGGGGAGCTTGTAGGCGGCGACGACCTCATCGTAGGCGGCGCGATCGGCGTCAATTGCATCTGTAAGCTGGTCGCGGAGATCGACCAACGCCGGCATCCCGGCCGCGAGCGCCGCTCGTTCGCTCTCCGCGCCCGTGCGCGTCTTGGCCAACCCGCTCACCATGATGAGCAGCGAGGTGCCGAGCGCCGACGCGAGTGCCGCCGCCGATCCGCCGCCAGGCGTGGGATCCGGCGAACTGAAGGCGGCCAGGGTCGCGGAGCGTGTCGATGAGTCGAGCAACGGTCTCCTTCGACGCGGTTCGGACGCTCAGGACGATCGGCGGCCGCTCCTGACTGTGACCGGTCGGGCGAGCCTGTCGACCACGACTGTCCCTCTTGATGACGCCGCGAATTACGTCGGCGCCGACGCGAAGCAGGTTGATCGCTGGCCCCTCCACGATGACGGCGTCCATCTGCTTACCGGCCTCGAGGCTGCCGACGCGGTCGTGGCGGTCGAGCGAGGCGGCCGCGTTGAGCGTCGCGGCGACCAGCGCTTCCTCGAAGGTCAGCCCCATCCCGAAGCACGCAATCGCCAACGCGAATGGCATCGACGGCGAGAAGCCGCCGCCCGGGTTGACGTCGGTCGCGAGCGCCACCGGGACACCCCGATTGATCAGCATGCGCGCCGGAGCGAGGCGCCCAATCTTCAAGTAGAACGCGGCAATGGGTAGAAGCGTCGCGACGGTTCCAGCCGCCGCCAGTCCGTCTGCGCCCGCTCCGTCCACGAAAATCAGATGATCGGCGGAACGGGCCCGAAGGTCGGCGGCGACGCGGGATCCACCGCTCAACCCGAGCTCCTCCGCGTGGATCCGCGGCTTCAGTCCTGCCGCGCTCCCGGCGCGGAGGATCTCGCGCGATTCGTCCGGCGTGAAGACGCCGTCTTCGCAGAAGACGTCGCACCAATCCGCCAGCCGCTCCGCGGCGACAGCGGGGATCATTTCCTGAATGACGAGGTCGACATACGCGCGGCGGCGGTCGCGGTACTCGATCGGAATTTCGTGCGCGCCCATGAACGTCGGCGACAGCTCGATCGGCTGCTCCAGTCCGAGTCGCCGTACAACGCGCAGCAGCTTGAGCTCCGACTCGGTCGTCAATCCGTAGCCGCTTTTCACCTCGCAGGTCGTCGTTCCCGCCCGCAGCATCTCATCGAGGCGTGCGCCGGTCGCCGCTGCAATCTCGTCTTCGCTGGCGTCGCGTGTGGCCCGCACCGTGCTGATGATGCCGCCGCCGCTGGCGGCGATGTCGGCGTAGCTCGCGCCGCCGAGGCGGCGCCGCAGCTCGGCGCGGCGGTCGCCGGCGAAGACGACGTGGGTATGCGGATCGACGAAGCCCGGCACGACCGCGCCGCCGGCGGCATCCAGCACCACGGCGTCAGGGGTGAGACTGCCGTACTGGGACCAGGCGGACTCGCTGCCGACGAATACGATCGTGCCGTGCCGGGCGGCCACGACGGCGTGGGCACGCGCGCCGGCGTCAGCCTGCCGAGGGCCCGCGCGTGGGCCCGGGCCCTCGCACGTCAGCACTTCGGATGTGTTGTGGATCAGGAAGTCGGCGATCAACGCCTCAGGATAGCGCGGACCTGTTCGGTCGTCATCCCGGCGATCGCCACGCGTTTGCGGCGGCTGTGTTCGCCGCGGACGATGCGGATGCTGCGGCGGGGAAGATCCAGCGCGGAGGCGAGGAAGTCGATCAGGGCGGCGTTGGCGGCGCCTTCGACGGGCGGCGCGGCGAGGCGCACCAGCAGTGCGCCGTCGCGCTCGCCGGCCAGTTCGGTCTTGTGCGCCCTGGGTATGACGCGGATATCCAGGACCGTTCTCACGCTGCGGCTTTCCCGATCAGGTTGACGTGCCACGCAGTGAGGACGGCCCCAGGGACGCGTCGGTCACGCCGTCATCACGTGGAGGACGCGGTCGTCGCGGTTGTCGCGCCCGTCCTGTTCTCGGACGAACTCGAGCGTGTGCCGGAGCGTCTGGATGGTCGCCTCGATGGAGTTCTCGACGTCCTTGCGTCGCAGCTTGAGGCTGTCGATCTCGCGCTGAATGTCCTGGAGCCGTGTCTGCGTCTTGTCGAGGAGTAGCTCGGATCGGCCCTCAGCATCGCGGAGAATCCGCTGTGCCTCGTGCTCGGCGTGGGCCTTGACTTCGTCCGCCAGCCGCTGCGCGGTCATCAGCGTCGTCTTGAGCGTGCGCTCGTGCTCGCGGTGCTCGTTGATGATGGCTTCCATCCGCTGCATGTCCTGGCGCATGCGGTCGGTATCGCGCAGGGCCTGCTCGTAGTCGTCCGCGACGGCGGCGAGAAACGACGTGACTTCGACCTTGTCGAAGCCGCGAAACGAGGAGCGGAAGCGCTGTTGGCGGAGGTCGAGAGGGCTGACATTCATGCGCGGTTTTTCTCCCGTTGGCTTTTATCGGCACATGGCAGCCGCCCCGACAGAGGCGGGGTCTGACCCCCACCCTTCGAGATCCCCAGGAATTCTGACCCCCTGGGGTCAGACCCCAAGGGCACTGACGCCCGGGCTACGGAGCCAACCGGGGTCTGACCCCGAAAATCGCGGTCCCGACGCGGACGATGGTCGCGCCCTCCTCGACGGCGACTTCGAAGTCGTGGCTCATGCCCATGGACAGCTCACTCAGCTTCGAGGCGTCCACCCCGCCGTCCAGCAGACGCTGACGCACGTCGCGGAGCGCGCGGAAGGAAGGCCTCGCGGTCTCGGGATCCTCGACGTACGGCGGCAGCAGCATCAGCCCGACGATGCGGGTCGCTCGCGACGTTCGCGCCGCGTCGAAGATCGCGCGCAGATCGCCTTCCCGCGCACCGTGCTTGGTCGCTTCGCCCGCCAGGTCCACCTGCACGAGCAGATCGATCCGGCGGCCGGCCGCCAGCGCCGCGCCATCCACCTCGTGGAGCAGCGCAGGGCTGTCGATCGAGTGGATCATCTCGAAGCGTCCGGCCTTCTTGGCTTTGTTGGATTGCAGGTGCCCGACGAGATGCCACGCGATCGGCAGATCGCCGATCGCGTCCATCTTGCGCAGCGCTTCCTGCACTCTGTTTTCGCCGAAGTCGAGCTGACCCGCGTCGGCCGCGGCGCGAATGTGATCGGCGGAAACGGTTTTGGAAACGGCGACGAGTCGGATGGAGGCGGGGTCGCGTCCGGCCCGGCCGGCCGCCGCCGCGATTCTCTCGCGGACCGCGGTCAGAGCCGTTCTCACGCTGAGATAGTCGATCATCGCGCGAGCGTGAGAACGGCGTCAGCCGGACACTATTTTTTGATCGTCGCGAGGATTCCTTTGGCGGTCGCCGCGTTCGCGCCGGTCGGCGCGAGCTTGAGGTATTCCTCGAACTCGGGGCCGGCGCCGGCGAGGTTGCCCTCGTTCACGAGTGCCATCCCGAGCTGGTAGTGCGCCTCGGCGTGAGCCGGGTTGGCGGCAATCGCCAGTTCGAACTGCTTCTTCGCTTCGGCCACCTTGCCGCCGTTCCAGAGGATGACGCCCTGGTTGAACAGCGCATCGGCGTTTCCGCCGCTCCCGCCCGCCGCGCCGCCCGCGCCGGGCACGCTCGACAACTCCATCGCTTTCGCGCTGGCCTTTGCCGCTTCATCGAACTTGCGCGTGGCGTTGTAGATGTTGGCGAGCCCGCTGTACGCCTCGGCGTAGTCGGCCTTGATCTCGATCGCCTTCTTGTAGGCGGCCTCCGCGGCGTCGTAGTCCTTCTTCTGCGATGCCGAGTAGGCGATGTTGTAGAAACAGTCGTAGCAGTTCGGGTTGATGTCCGACGCGGCCTTGAATTTCGCGATCGCCTCGTCGTAGTTCCCGGCCTTGCTCGCGGCGACGCCGTCCTCGAACACTTTCTTGAGCTCGGCGGTTTTCGCCGCCGCTTCCTTGCCGGCGGCGGCCGCGGCGGCCGCGCCCAGAATGAGGTTGACCTCGGCCGGTCTCGACACCGAGACACTGGCCGGGGCCTCGTTCGAGACGACCTTGTCCTTTTCGGCGCTGACCCTGTAGCGGCCGGACGGCAGCCCGATCTGGATGAATTCGCCCTTCTTGTTCGATTTGGTTTCGAACTTGCGGTTCGTGCCGTCGGCTTCGATCACGACTTTTGCGTTCTCGACAGGCTGGCCTTGCATGTCTTTCACGATGCCTCGGACCATCCCCGTTGACTGGGCGGCGGCGGGCATCGGCAACGTCAAGGCAGCAAGCGCGACGCACGCGACCAGCCACATCTGCCGGCCGTTCACGCGGCGGACCATGGGATTCCTCCTGAAAATGAGAGCACTCTCGCAGACATCTTCTAAAGCCAGGCTGTGCGATCAAGGCAAACCTGCTTTAGAAGCTGTCTTAGCTGCGGCCGCGCTACGGCCGCCTAATGACGAAGGTTCGCCCCAAGACCGCGCCTCGTGACTCGGTCGTCGAGGCGAAGCTTCGTCATTTTACCCGGTTTTCGCTAGAAGCTGAAGTTGAGGCCGACGTCGATCTTCCGCATGCCGGTGACGTTGGTCGGCCGGTGGAAGAACGGCGACGTCACGCTCCCCTGTACCCGGTGTAGTTGGTGTGATTCGTGAGGTTCTGGGCGTTGACGACGATGCCCAGCCGGAACCGCGGCAGCGGGTCGGCCTGCATCTGGGTGACGCGGAAGTCGCCGCCCGGCGAGCCGTTGATCATGATGCCGGGCGGCAGCTGGCCCGAGCTGCTTCTGGCCGAACTGAACGTGTAGACGAAGAATCCGGACAGATCGAACCCGCCCCGTCGCCGCGCACCGTAGTTGCGCGCCGACGCCGGCCGGCCGGTCGTTGAAGATCAGATCGCCGTTGTTGTCCAGCGCCGCTGCGAATCGTGTACGGCGGCGCGGTCGACATCGACACATTCAGGTTCGCGTTGAAGTTGCTGCAGCGCCTGCGTCCCGAAGAACGCGTTGAGGCGGTGGCGGACGTCGTTCCGCGCCGGCCCCCACTCGGCGGCGAGGCTGCCGGTCGCCGGCACGCTGAACGCGCCGTCGATGTTGTTGTCGCAGCCGTCCCCAGGTGTAGTTGATGCCGAAGTTCGTGCGCTTCCAGTTCCAGCAGCTCCTTGCTCGGGTTCGGCGACGGCGGCGACGACCGTCGACCTGCAGAAACGCGTTCACGGTGTTCTGGCGCGACGTGCGCGTCGCCGACGACTTCGACGATGTTGCCGAAGCGCGGGTCGGGGCGGAGCGCCGTCGACGGGCGCGTTCAGGTTCAGCCCGCGCAGCAGGCCCGATGCCGTTGACGTGCGCGTACGTGACGCCGAGCGCGGACCTTCGGTGTGAAGGCGTGATCGACGCCGACGCTGACGCGCGACGTTCCTCGCCATCTGCAGATCGTCGGCGAGCAGGTACTTGTTGATCGGCGGGATCGTGCCGACGGCGCCGGGATCGGGATAGGACGGGTTGACGATGTTCAGCTCCTGCTGCCGGAAGCCGTCGACGCGCAGCGTCTGCTCGTAGGTGCCGCTGTTCAGCCAGTCGTAGAACACGCCGGCGCTCGCGCGAAGCGTCGTCTTGCCGTTCTTGAACGGCGCCCACGTGACGCCGAAGCGCGGCCCGAACGCGTTGTAGTCGCCGAGATGCGTCTGCGCTTCGTAGCGAAGGCCCGGGCTGAGCGTCAGACCCTTCCGCACGCGGATGTCGTCCTGGATGTAGCCAGCCCGCCTGCAGGTTCCAGTAGCTCGATGTTCGGATCGCCGATGCGCCGCGTGTAGCTGCGCGGCGTGCCGGCTTCGAACGCGTGCGAGGCTCTCGAAGGTGTAGGTGCCGAGATAGTTCGACGTGTCGTTCGAGCGGTACCAGCCGCCGCTCGAGCACGATGCCGGTGCGCACCGAGTGCATGCCGCGCACGTAGTCGAGGTCCGAGGCGAGATTGAACGTGCGCGTACTGCCGGCCGCCGGCGACCTGCGCGCCGCCGCTCGTGAACGCGTCGTTGACGCGAATCGTCGGCGTCTCGAGCGCCGACCGGGACGCGCTGTCGTTCCATCCGAGATCGACAGGCGCGTGTTCGTGAAGAAGCGGCGGCCGAGCGGTCCGACCTCCTGGACGCGCAGCGTGTGCCCGTGCTCCTCGTTGGTGTAGCGCGCGCTCCGGCAGGTCGAAGCCGCCGATGCCGAGGTTGCGCTGCGTCGAGTCGTTCCTGGTTGTAGCCGATGCGCAGCGTCTGGTCCTTGGTCAGCGCGTAGTCGAAGGTGCCGAACATGAAGACGTTGTCGCGCGGACTGCGCAGCGCGAGCGCTTCGGAGCGCGTGCCGGTCGGCAGCGCGACGTAGAGGTTCGGCGTGTCGTACGACGTGATGCCGTTGAACGACACGTTGAACGAGGCGCGCTCCTTGATCAGCGATCCGCGCGAAGTTGGTGCCGTACTTCTGCGACCGCTCCGGCCCCTTGGTCGGCGTGAACGGGCTGCGGCCGCTCAGCGATCCGTCGCGCAGGTTGTAGCGGATGCCGCCGCGCAGCGGGCCGATGCCAGGCTGCGTGATGATGTCGATGAACAGCCCGCCGGCGCTGTGGTTTTCGGCGGCGAACGCGTCGCGCGTGATGTGAATCGACTTGATCTGCGCCTTCGACGGCAGCTGGCCGCCCTCGAAGCTGTCGACGCGCAGCACCGCGCCGCCGCCGGCCATGTCCTGCAGCTGCCTGCGCCATCTCGTCCGGATCGTCGGACAGCGCGTCCACCTGCTCGCGCGTGAGCGCGCTGCCGAACGTGCTGCTGCCGATCGGCCGCCGCTCTCCTGGGCGTCGCGGCCGACGGTGACCGAATCCTCGAGGTTCTGCAGCGCCAGGACGATCACGTGCTTGTTGTCACCCGCGCGGATGCGGACGTCGTTCAGAATCCCCGTCTGAAACCCCGCGAAACTCGGCCTGGATGGTGTAGCGGCCCGGCTTCAGTCCGGCGATCGTCGCGACACCCTGGTTGGAGGTTGGCGTTGGCGCGATCGTCGCGGCCTTCGTCGCGTCCTCGAGCCCGGTCACGGTGACGGTCGCGGCAGGAATCACCGCGCGGGTTTGATCGACGATGGTGAGGACGAGGGTGCCGTCACGGGGTGTTTGTGCGGAGACCGAACCAGCCGCGACGATCAGCCACGAAAACACGAAAACACGAAAACACCAAACCAAGTACAGGTTTCGTGGTTTCGTGTTTTCGTGGCAGAACCTTTCGTGCTTCACCGTCGAACCTCGAACTTCTTCGGGTCGATCTTCGGATTGATCTTGAAGCTGTCGAACATCGTCTCCTCGACGGTGTCGGACCCCACGGCGCGGCGGAGCCGGAACGGCAGCTTCAAGCCCGATACATCGCGATAGTCGGCGTAGAAGAGGCGCGACTCCGGCGGCGACGCCCCCGATGGAGGTCCGCCTCCGCGCGGCGGCTCAGAGCCGCGTTCTGGCGTGACAGGTCCGCCGCGAGTCATCCCCTGCGTCGGACCTGGCTGCGCTTGCCCCGCCGAAGCCGCTCCTCGGCTCGCCGGCGAAGGCTGGGTCCACGTCACCAGGATCGGCAGGTGCGTCTCCGCGTTGACGAAGAGCCGCGCTGAGAAGTTGTCGGGTCCCGTCACCGCGAGCACGTCGGCCTTCCCCTCGGGCGCCTCCGCTTTGGCGACATAGCTGAAGGTCACCGGGTAGCTGCTGAACGAGGCCGCGAACATTCCGAGCGCCAGGCGGACGAAGTCCTGTTTGACCGCGGCGAGTCGCGCGCCGCGCGCCGCTTCCGGTTGACCCGCAGGCGGTCCGCCTTCGCGCGATGTCGGCGCCTGTCCCGCCGAAGCCGGTGGTGCTCCTGGCGGCGAAGGCGGACGCTGCGGCGCGACAAATGGAAACTGAATCAGCTCCGCGCCGTTGAAACCGCTCGTCGTCGGACCGCTCTCCTGCGCCGGAATCTCGTCCTTGCGCACGTAGCGATCGGGCAGCTCGAGAGCGATCTCGAATTCGATCGGTACCAGGTTCTCGCCGCGCACTTGTCGCGTCCGGCCAGTCGCGACCAGGCTTTTTACGCCGGCGAGCTTCTGCTCGCCGCCCAGCGCCTGCCGCGTGGCGGCAAGAACCGTGGCGGCCGCGTCTGCGGCTGGTGTCTGCGCCGCGATCACCCCGCCGGCGACGAGAACGCAAAGAGCGCACAGTGCGCGAAGGCAGTCCTTTCGCATATGGTCCATACCATAGACGCTAAAACGCGGGGAATGGATGGCCGTCACGACGTAAAAAATGCGTGAACGTCGGAGAGGTCGTGGACGATGGGCGCGGGCGGCAACGAGGCCACGAACCGCGCGCCGTAGCCCTTGGTCCGCAGTCGAGGGTCCAGTACCGCGAGCACTCCACGATCCTGCCGATGACGGATGAGCCGGCCCAGGCCTTGTTGCAGGGCGAGAATCGCGAGCGGCACCTGATATTCGCCGAACGGATCGCCGCCGCGCGCGCGAATCGCGTCGACGCGCGCCGCCGTGATTGGATCGGAGGGCGACGCGAACGGCAGCTTGTCGACGATCACGCAGCTGAGCGCCTCGCCAACGACGTCCACGCCTTGCCAGAAGCTGGATGTCGCGAACAGGACTGCATGCGGCGTCGTCCGAAACTGGTTCAGGAGCTGCGACCGTGGGGCTGATCCCTGGGCGAAGATCGGAAAGTCGAGCGCCATCTCGGCAATCGCCTGCACGGCGCGCATGGTGGCGTAGCTGGTAAACAGGACGAACGCGCGCCCGTGCGTGCGCTTGAGAATCTCGGTCACCTCGCGTCCGGCGGCCAGCGCGAAGCCGTCCGACCGCGGATCGGGCATCCGCCGCGGCAGGTAGAGGATCGCCTGATGCTCGAAGTTGAATTCCGACGGCAGCCGGATTTCAGCCGCGGTGCGGATCCCGAGCCGCGATCGGATGTAGTCGAACCCGCCGTCCACCGTCAGCGTCGCCGAGGTCAACACGGTTGTCTGCATCCGGTCGAGCAGCAGCTCGCGCACGATCTCGGAGACGTCGATCGGCGAGGCGCGCAGAAAAATGCCGCGCCCGCGGCACTCGACGAAATACACATAGCGATCGTCGTCTCCCCGGAGCAGGCGCCGCAAATCGTCACGAATCTCGCCGGCGCGGCGCGCGAGCGCCCCGATCTGTTCCGCCCGTCTTTCGTCGTCCGATCTGAGGTCCGGCTGAAGCCGGACCCCACGACGGATGGGCGGATCGCCTTCATCTTCGTCCGTGGGGTCCGGTTCGTACGTGGGGTCCGGCTTTAGCCGGACCTTCACGAGCAGCGTCAGCGTCGACTCGATCTGATCGACGGCGCCGGACAACTCGGCGCCTGCATCACGAATCTCACCAAGCGACTCGGCGGTCGCCCGTACCCGTTCTTCTGACCTGACGCGTCCCGATCCTCGATGCGCGAAGGTGAGCTCCGTGAAGAACGTGCGCGCGCAGTCGCGCAGCCGGTCGAGAACCTGATCGAGATCGGCTCGGGCCTTCGGATCTTCCACAACGCCGGCCTCGCCCAGCCGCTCGACGTCCCGCGCCAGATCCTCGACGCGATAATTGCTGACGCTGTAGCCGAAATACTGCGTGGCGACGTCCTCGAGCTGGTGCGCTTCGTCCACGATCGCGCGGCTGCACGCCGGGATCACTTCGCCGTAGGCGCTCTGCCGCACCGCCGCATCGGCGCACAACAGGTGATGGTTCACGATGACGATGTCGGATTCGGCGGCGCGCTGACGCATCCTGGTCACGAAGCACTCGTCGTAGCGCGGGCACTCGGTCCCGAGGCAGGTGTCGCTGGTCGCCGCGACCTCGCTCCAGAACGCGAGGTCCTCCGGCAGATCGGCGAGCTCCGCCCGGTCGCCCGTTTCCGTCCGGACCGCCCAGTCGCGGATCATCGGCAGGAACACGTCGTGGCTGGCCGGATCTGCGCCGTCGTTCAGACGATCGAGCTTGTGCAGGCAGACGTAGTTCGCACGCCCTTTCATGTAGGTCGCGGTAAACGGCACGCCGAGCGCGTCGCGGAGCGCGGGAATGTCCTTGAAGAAGATCTGTTCCTGCAGGTTTTTCGTGCCGGTGGAAATCAGGACGCGATCGCGGCTGAGCACGGCCGGTACGAGATAGGCGAGCGTCTTGCCGGTTCCGGTGCCGGCCTCGGCAAGCAACACACCGCCCTGCTCGAATGCGCGCGCCACGGCGGCGGCCATGTCGACCTGCCCCGCGCGCGGCTCGAACGCCGGCAGGGCTCGCGCCAGCGGACCGTCGACGGCAAAAAGAGCTTCGACTACTCCGGATAGAGCGGGAACTTCCGGCACAGGACCTCGACCTCGGTGCGCACCATGCCCAGCGCGCCATCATCGTCTGGCGTCTGCAGCGCGCGGGCGATCAGCTCGGCGATCGTCTGCATCTCGCGTTCGCCCATCCCGCGGGTCGTCACGGCCGGCGTGCCGACGCGGATGCCGCTGGCGACCATCGGCGGATTCTGGTCGAACGGAATGGCGTTCTTGTTGACGGTGATGCCGGCTTTGCCCAACGCGGCTTCCGCGACCTTGCCGGTGATCCCCTTCGAGAACACGTCCACCAGCATCAGATGATTGTCGGTGCCGCCGCTGACCAGCCGGAAGCCGGCGCCCACCAATGCCGCCGCGAGCGTCTTCGCGTTCGCGACGATGCGCCGCTGATAATCGACAAAGGATGGCTCCGCAGCTTCCTTCAGGCAGACGGCTTTCGCCGCGATGATGTGCATCAGCGGGCCGCCCTGCACACCGGGAAACATCGTGCGGTCGAGATCCTTTGCGTACTGCTCCCGGCACAGCACCAGCCCGCCTCGCGGACCGCGCAGCGTCTTGTGCGTCGTCGTCGACACGAAATCGGAATGCGGAACGGGACTCGGATGGACGCCGGCCGCGACGAGGCCGGCAATGTGCGCCATGTCGGTGAAGACCGGTGCGCCGATGCGATCGGCCATCGCGCGGATGCGCGCGAACTCGATCACGCGCGGATAGGCGCTGGCGCCGACGATGATCATCTTCGGCTTGTGTTCGTCAGCCAGCCGTCCGAGCTCGTCGTAATCGATGCGCTCGTCGTCTTTACGAACGCCGTAGGGGACGATGGTGTAGAGCTTTCCCGAGAAATTGAGCGGGTGGCCGTGCGTAAGGTGGCCGCCGTGCGCGAGGTTCATCCCAAGGACCGTGTCGCCCGGCTTGAGCAAGGTGAGATAGACGGCCATGTTCGCCTGGGCGCCCGAATGCGGCTGCACGTTGGCGTGGTCCGCGCCGAACAGCGCTTTTGCGCGCGCGATAGCAGCGCGCTCGGCGACGTCCACGAACTCGCAGCCGCCGTAGTAACGCTTGCCGGGATACCCCTCGGCGTACTTGTTCGTCATCACGGAGCCGGCCGCTTCGAGGACGGCGCGGCTCACGAAGTTTTCGGAGGCGATGAGCTCGAGTCCGCTGTTCTGCCGGTGCCGCTCGTTGCGGATAGCGTCGGCGATCTCGGGATCGGTTTCAGCGAGCGACCGCCACGTGGCGGGTGTGGTTTGTGTGGTCATGACTCCGTCTCGCTCGTCCTGAGCCTGTCGAAGGACGAGCAACGTGGCTCGTGGTTCGACAAGCTCACCACGAGCGTGTGCTCCGTTCCGCTTCGCTAATTTGGTCCAGGCGGCGCTGATGCCGTCCGCCCTCGAACGCCGTCTCGAGCCACACCGCGAGGATTTCGTCCGCCAGACCGAACGCGACGATCCGGCCGCCGAGCGACAGCACGTTGGCGTCGTTGTGGGCGCGTGACATGCGCGCGGTGTAGAGGTCGTTGCACAGCGCGGCGCGGACACCGGCGACTTTGTTGGCGGCGATCTGTTCGCCCTGTCCGCTGCCGCCGATCACGATGCCGCGATCGGCGCGGCCGTCGGCGACCGCGCGCCCGACGGCGAGGCAAATCGGGGGATAGTCCACGGGCTGCTCGTCGTGCGTGCCGTGATCGTCGACGGCGTGGCCCAACCGCTGCAATGTGTCTTTGAGATGTTCCTTGAGCGGGAATCCCGCGTGATCGGCGCCGATCGCCACCCGCATGACGTCAGATTGTACTATGTCGTTCGAGGTTCGTCGTTCGAGGTTCGGCGTTCTCGTGCAAATTGAACCACGAACGACGAACGGCGAACCACGAACGTCGAGCGTCTCTGTTTTATGGTCCCTACTGTCACGATTTCAGCGCGCGGAGCGGATCGCGTGCAAGACGGTCACCCGTGGATCTATCGCGCCGACGTCACCGATGCGCGCGCCGCCGCCGGCGACGTCGTGATCGTCCGCGGACCGCGCGGGCGGCCGATCGGGCGCGCGCTGTTCAGCGATCGATCGCAAATCACACTGCGATTCCTCTCGTTCGACGGCTCCGACGCCGATCAGGATCTGGCGGCGTTCATTCGCGCGCGGCTCACGGCCGCGATCGCGTTTCGGACGTCGCTGCAGATCGACGCCACGGCATACCGATTGGTGCACGGGGAAGCGGACCTGCTGCCCTCGCTCATCGTCGATCGCTACGGCGACTATCTGGTGGTGCAGGCGCTCTCGCAAGGCATGGATCGCCTCCTGTCGATGGTCGTCGCGGTCCTGTCCGATGTGCTGCAGCCGCGCGGCATCCTGGCGCGCAACGATCCGCGGTCGCGCGTGCTCGAAGGGTTGGAGCAGCGCGTCGAGGTGCTCGCCGGCGAGGTGCCGGACCGCGTCACCGTCAGAGAACTTGGCGTCGACTACGAGGTCGACCTGCGGCGTGGGCAGAAAACCGGCCTGTTTCTGGACCAGCGCGAAAACCGCTCCGCCGCCGCCGGCTACGCGCGCGGGCGTCTCCTGGACTGCTTCAGCTATCACGGTGGTTTTGCGTTGGTGCTTGGGCCGCGTTGCCAGGAAACCATCGCGTTCGACGTGTCCGAGGAGGCGATCGCACAGCTCAAGGAGAACGCATCGCGGAACGGCGTCTCCGTCGATGCACGCGTCGGCAACGTGTTCGACGAGTTGCGCGGCCTGGAGCGTCTTCGCGAGCGATTCGATACGATCGTGCTCGATCCGCCGGCGTTCGCGAAGAACAAGGCGGCGGTCGCCAACGCACGCGCCGGCTACAAGGAAATCAATCTACGCGCGTTGAAGCTGTTGAACCCTGGCGGCACCCTCGTCACGTGCAGCTGTTCCTACAACGTGAACGAAGCGATGTTCGCTGAAATCGTCTACGACGCGGCCGTCGACGCGCAGGCTCATGTCACGGTCGTGGAGAAGCGGATGCAGGGCCGCGATCACCCGGTGCTGCTCGGCATGCCCGAATCGTATTATTTGAAATGCTTCATCCTCAGAAAGCTCGCGTAATTGCCAGGGCCGCCGCGGATGCGCGGCGCGAGCTCAAGCGTCTGGGGCGCCCGTCCGGCGAATTCGACGCCGCTCGATACTTCCGCGGCGGCGGCGAGCTTCGCTTTCACAACGTCGGCACCAAGACGATGCGCGCCTTGGCGCGGTCGATCCATGCGCAGCATCACCACGAATGGTCGATAGACGAGACGATGGCGTTCGCGAACCTGCTGATTCAGGATCCGTATCTCGAGGTGAAATCGCTCGGCATCGAAGTCGTGGTGCGATACCGCCGCGACTTCGCCCCGCGTCTGCTGCCGGTCTGGAAGCAGTGGCTGGCGCGGAACCATTCGACGAACTGGGCGACCACCGACGCGATCTCCTGCTACTTGATCGGCCCGCTCCTGGTTCGCCATCCCGAACTCGCCGCCCAGATGCGCGACTGGGCGGGACACCGCAACATGTGGGTCCGTCGAGCGGCCGCGGCCGGCCTGATTCCATCAGTGCGGCAGGGCCTCGCCTTGAACGTGGCCTATGACGTCGCCGGGCATCTGCATCCGGATCCCAACGACCTGATTCACAAGGCCGTAGGGTGGATGCTTCGCGAATGCGGCAAGACCGACGTTGCGCGCCTCGAGCGGTATCTTCGAGCGAGCGGCGCCTCGATGCCTCGCACCACCGTCCGCTATGCCATCGAGCGGTTCCCGCCAGCGAAACGGCGCGAGTTGCTCGACGCGACGCGGCCCGCGATTATCGCGCGGGCAAAGCGCCGGGCTTCCTGACGGCGAAGACGAAGAGCAGCATGTTCACCGCGATCGCGACAGCAGCCACAGCCGTGGCCTGAAGAAGGGGTCCGCCGTTGACCAAAGCTGGCAGCAGGTGCTCGTAGGCCCGGCCTATCGGGCCGAGCGCGTCTAGCAACGGATTGCCGTCGCCGGTCGGCCAGAGGTTTCGCGGACGTTGCCACGCGAAGGCGGTGATCGCCTGGAGTTCACGTGCGCGGCACGATGCGGGGCTGCCAGCGCTCGCCCGCGACGTAGCGTTGCCGGTCGTCCGGGTTGTAGATCCGCACGCTGATCGGCCCGAAGTACTCGATCGCCGGCGGCCAGTCGACGCGTCCCGCGAGGTCGGCCGGCCCGAAGCGCTCGCGAAACATACTGTGCTCCCAGTCTTCAAGCAGGATGTACGGCGTGTAGCCGCCGGCTCGAAGCGCGTCGATTGTGTGATCCAGCTTGCCCGCGGGCACTTCGTCCCACCGCAGAGTGGCGCGTTTGGCGTAAAAACGGGCGCTGCCGCTCTCGATCACCGTGATGATCGCGGCGTTCGCGGGCAGCGCGTGGTCGAGATACTGACCCACCGATTCGTATCGGCGTTCGCTGAGCGCGATCGCATACACACCGAGCTGGTCCGCCTTCTTCAGATACCAGGTGCCCAGCAGCACGCACACCGCAAACATCACCGCGGACCGAAACGCTATCGGCAGGCGGAGCAGCGCCGCCACGAACACGTTGCAGCTCAACACGAACAAGAGTGGAATCACCGGCAACAGGAAGCGAAGGTACGGCCAGTCCTCGAATACGCCGTAGAAGAGATACAGGAGCAGCAGCGCGATCGCGAAGAGGATCATCCACGCGGCCGTGCTTCGAGGATGGTCGATCGCTTGATCAGCGTCTGGCTCCCGCGCGCCGACGAAGGGTGCGGCCAGCGACAGCAGGATGGCCGGTGTGTGGAGCTGCACGAGCCACACTGGATACCGCTGAAGGTTTGGCACCAGATTGTTCAGATCGAATAACTCGCGCAGCGAGCCGTACCCGGACATCGCCGCCGTTCCATACAGATACCGGTTGATTGCCGCGATCGCCAGAAATCCCGGAAGCGTGCCGAGCACGAACAACAAGCCGCGCGTCATGCGCGGCTGTCCGCGGACAGCGACGAGCGTCAGCACGCCGGCGAGCGGGGCCAGGTTGGGCCGGGTCATCACCGCAGCCGCGGTGGCGAGGCCCGCCGCCGCCGTGGCGGCCGTGCGATCTTTCAACAGCAGCCACCACGCCAGGAGAAACCACATCGTCACCGGCACGTCGCTCATCGGTTCGAGCGATTCGAACAGGAACATGGGGCTGCACGTCAGGAAAACGGCGGCGAGCAAACCCGTGCGCGGGCCCGCGTAACGCGCGCCCACGAGGTACGTCAGGGCGACGATGATCCCGGCGCACAGCGGCACTACGAAGAACACGGCGGATTCGCCCGCGAGTTTCAGCGCGAGCGCCATGAGCATCGGGTATCCCGGCGCGTATGTCGGCACACTCGCGCCAGCGACGATGGCCGGCCGGTACCCGAGCGGGGCGGTGATGATGCCGAGCGCGCGTCCGATCGGCGCAAGCGGCTCGGGAACGATCAAATGTCCAGCAGCCCACAGGGCAGCCTGACTGACGTAGCCGTACGCGTCGGATCCGCCTGCCACGAAAATGCCGAAGCGAACGGCGAGCAGAACGGAGATGGACGCGGCACACCACGCAAGCGGCGCCGACCAACGCCTGAGCCGATGCCACCACGTACTGTCGCCGGCCTGCCGGTCGTGCAGCCAGAATGCCGCGCAGGCGCACGCGATGCCGTTGCGGAAAGGCTTGTAGGCTTCGAACGACGAGATCCGGATTCCGGCAATCGTCAGATGGAAGCCGCCGGTGACGATGTCGTAGACGGCCACGGCGAAGCTGATCGCGGCAAACCAGCCCAGCGCGTGCTTGAGAAAGCGCATCATCGCGTCGATAGCAGCATCTTAGTTCGACAGTCTCATATGATGAATCCGCCTCCGCCCTTCGGGATACGGCGTGACAGGCTCCGCCTCCGGCCTGCGGGCTACGGCGTGGCAAGCCGAACTATGAACGGACGACGTCTCGTACCTTGGGCGATTGCAGGCGCGGGTTACACCGCGCTCGCGATCGTGCTCACATGGCCGGTCGCGAGGTACCTGTCGTCCGGCTTCCCGCACGACGCGTTCGATCCCGCGCTCAACGCGTGGATTCTCTGGTGGAACGCGCACGCTGTGCCGCTGACCGACCGATGGTGGAACGCCCCGAGCTTCTGGCCGGTCGCGGGCGCCCTGTCGTTTTCGGAGCATTTGCTCGGTCTCACCTTCGTCAGCACGCCGCTCCTGTGGATGGGCGCCGACCCGGTGACCACCTACAACCTCGTGCTGCTCATCTCGTATCCGCTGACGGCCCTCGCCGCACACGGCCTCGCCTTCGCGATCGTCCGACGGCATGGACCCGCTGTGCTGGCCGGACTGATCATGGGTTTCAGCCCGTACCGCGTCGCCCAGCTTCCGCACATCCAGATGCTGTGGGCGTTCGGGATGCCGCTCGTGCTCGTCGCGGCGCATCTGTACCTCGAGACTGGCGCCCGCGTGTGGCTCGTCGCGCTCGGCGCCGCGTGGCTGATGCTCGCGCTCTCGAACAGCTACTTCCTGCTCTTCTTCCCGGTACTGTTCGCGGCCTGGATGCTCTGGTTCGCCAGCTCAACGCCGCGCCGCGCCGCCGCGATCGTCGCGACCTGGCTCGGGTTCTCGCTGCCGCTCATTCCGATCCTCTGGTCGTACGCGTCGCTTCATCGAGCGCAGAACCTCGTACGACGGTTCGACGAGATCGAATCCTTTGGCGCCGACCTGACGGCGATCTTCACAACGGCGCCGGAGATGATCTTGTGGCGCCCGTTATCCATCGCCGGCCGCGGAGAAGGGCAGCTGTTCCCCGGCGCGATTGCGCTCGCGCTCGTGACCGGCGGTGTCGTGCTGGCAGTACGCGAATGGCGAAGCCGCCGGCCGTCGACACAGCCGTCGAAAAACCGATCCTTGAACATCACTCGTTGGACGCTCGCGGCTTTGGCGATCGGGGGGACCGCCGTCGCACTCAGCCCGCTGCTCGTCGGCCCGTGGCGCATTGCGGTGGGAGAACGATCGATTGCCTCCGTCTCGTCCGCCGAGAAGCCGATGACGGTCGCGCTGGTGCTCGTGGTCGTGGCCTTTCTGGCAAGCGCAGCGTTCGCCGACCTCTGGCGCCGCCGATCGGTGCCGGGGTTCTATACGCTGGCCGCGGCGGTCATGTTGGCGTTGAGTTGGGGTCCGCATCCAAGGCTCGCCGGTACGCCGATCCTGTTTCGCGGTCCGTACGCGTTGCTCTTGCGGCTGCCGGGACTGTCCGAGGTTCGCGTGCCCGCTCGCTTCGGCATGCTGGTGGTGCTCTGCCTGGCGGTGGCGGCGGCCCTCGCGTTTGCACGCTTCACCGCCTCGCTCACCCCGCGCGTTCGAAATCTCCTGGCGGCGGTGTGCGCAGCTGCCGTGATCGCTGAAAGCTGGCCCGCCATTACCCTAGCCACCGCGGCGACGCCAATCGCCGCCCTTCAGCGGAGCGATCTCGCCGGCCCGGTGATTGAACTGCCGCTCGGCGAGAGCTGGCTCGACGCGCCGGCGCAATTCCGAGGCATCGCGCACGGCCGGCCGGTGGTCAACGGCTACAGTGGTTACGCGCCGCCGCATTACCGTCTGCTCTCGATCGCGCTCCGGCTGAACGACGGCGATGTGTTGTACGGGCTGACCTCGAAAACGCCGTTGGTCGCCGTCCTCAACCAGCGTGAAGAGATCGATCGATGGCGTGCGCTCGTCGAGAGGCAGCGTGGCGAGGTCGTGACGAAAGACGGCCAATTCGAGGTCTTCCGATTGCCCCTCGATTCCAGACCCGTCGCCCGCGACAGCGATTCGCCGCTGCCGATCCGATCGATCGAGGCGAGTGCGGATCCCGCGGGCGTCGCCCGCATGCTGGACGGCAGCGTCGACACGATTTGGAACAGCTTGAAAGTGCAGGCAGGCGGCGAATTCATCGTCGTGGATCTCGGCGGCAATCGGTCTGTCGCGTCGATCCGGCTGACGTCGGGCCCGTTCATCGCTGACTATCCACGGCAGCTGGCGATCGACTGCGCGGCAGACGGCGTGGACTCCTGGGAGCCGTGCTGGAGGGGTTCGGTCGCGGGCTTCCTGCTGCGGAGCTTGCTCGACAATCCGGCGGGCGCAGCGGCATCGATTCCGCTCGAGCGCGACGGCGTCCGGCGGATTCGCGTAACGCAGACCGCCGTCGACCCCATGAACGGATGGTCGATCGCCGAGATCGCCATCCTCGGCCGGTGATATAGTCGAATTCTTACCGCCAGGGGTATCCCGTTCGGTGGGATTGAGACAACACCCTTGGAACCTGATCCGGTTGAAACCGGCGGAGGGAGCGCGGCATGTCAGAGTTCATTTCGTCCTTTCCCAATTCCCGAAAAGTGTACGTGGACGGCGAGCAGGGCGTTCGCGTGCCGATGCGCGAAGTCGCGCTGGAGCAGGGCGCTTCGTCCATTCGCGTCTACGACACGAGCGGGCCGCACGGCCACGACGTAAAGGAAGGTCTGCCCAAGCTGCGCGAACCGTGGGTGCGAGCGCGCTCGCGGTTGTGTCACGCAGCTCCACTACGCGCGGAAAGGCGAGATTACGCCCGAGATGGAGTTCGTGGCGGTGCGCGAAGGCTTGCCGGCCGATTTCGTGCGCGACGAGGTTGCGCGCGGCCGCGCGATCATTCCGTCGAACATCAAGCACCTCGAGCTCGAGCCGATGATCATCGGCCGCAATTTTCTGGTGAAGATCAACGCCAACATCGGCAACTCGGCGGTTTCCTCGTCGATCGACGAAGAAGTCGAGAAGCTGCGCTGGGCCACGCTCTGGGGCGCCGATACGGTGATGGATCTCTCGACGGGGAAGAACATCCACGAAACGCGCGAGTGGATCATCCGGAATTCAGCCGTGCCCATCGGCACCGTGCCGATCTATCAGGCGCTCGAAAAGGTCGGCGGCCGGCCGGAAGATCTCACATGGGAGGTCTACCGCGACACGCTGGTCGAGCAGTGCGAGCAGGGTGTGGACTACTTCACCGTCCACGCCGGCGTGCTGCTCCGCTACATTCCGATGACCGCGCGACGCGTCACCGGCATCGTTTCGCGCGGCGGGTCGATCATGGCCAAGTGGTGCCTCGCGCACCACCAGGAGAACTTCACCTACACGCACTTCCGCGAGATCTGCGAGATCATGCGCGCCTACGACGTCTCGTTCTCGCTCGGCGACGGCCTGCGTCCCGGATCGATTGCCGACGCGAACGACGAGGCGCAGTTCGCCGAGCTCAAGACGCAGGGCGAGCTGAATCGGATCGCCTGGGAATACGACGTCCAGGTGATGAACGAAGGCCCCGGCCACATTCCCATGCATCTCATCAAGGAGAACATGGAGAAGCAGCTCGAGTGGTGCGCCGAGGCGCCGTTCTACACGCTCGGCCCGCTGACCACCGACATCGCGCCGGGCTACGACCACATCACGTCAGCGATTGGCGCGGCGATGATCGGCTGGTACGGCACCGCCATGCTCTGCTACGTGACGCCGAAGGAGCATCTCGGCCTGCCGAACAAAGACGACGTCAAAGCCGGTGTCATCGCGTACAAGATCGCCGCGCACGCCGCGGACCTCGCGAAGGGGCATCCGCGCGCCCGCGAGTGGGACGATGCGCTGTCGAAGGCGCGGTTCGAGTTCCGGTGGGAGGATCAGTTCAACCTGGCGCTCGACCCGGTGACGGCGCGCGCCTACCACGACGAAACGCTTCCCGCCGACGGCGCGAAGGTCGCGCACTTCTGCTCGATGTGCGGCCCGAAGTTCTGCAGCATGGAGCTGACGCAGCAGGTCCGCGACTACGCCAAGCAGGGCATGGAAGAGATGTCGGTGGAATTCAGGAAAAAGGGAGAGATCTACGTAGAGCAGTGAATCGGAAAATCGGGTAATCGGGTCGAATTTGGTAATCGGGTAATTGCATTGCGCAATTGTCCAATAAATTACCCGATTACCAGATTATCCAATTACCAGATTCACCGCTCCGTCACAGGCACTATCTGGATGAGCGTCGGAAACCGCGCCGGCTGTCCGCCGGGTTTCGGGTTCGGATAGCCCTGCGACACGTCCGACTCGTAGTCCTTGATCGTCACGCCCGGCGGAAACGCCATCGTCTCTTCGCGGTACCTGCCGACGTCGAACTCGTGCGTGGCCGGAATCTCGTAGACCAGCTCGCCGCGTCTGTTTCAGCACCGTCCGGTAGTAGTTCACGAGATCGACGAACGACGCGGCGGTGCCGAAGATGTAGTAACGCTGCCCGCGGCCGGCGTCGTACGAGGCGATGAACTGCGCGCCCGGGTAGATCGGCACTCCGAGCGAACTCTTCGGTCGGCGCCTGCTCCGTCGAACCCGCGACAATGGCGGGGCGCGCCGGCGCCGCCGTCGTCGCCGGATCGGGCGAAGGTCGGGCGGGCTGGGCAGTGCCGGGCCGCGGAAACGGCTGCGGCGGGGGTTGCTGTTGCGCGTCGACACCGATGGGGCGGAGGACACAGAGAAGGAACAGCCACAGAGACACAGAGACACAGAGAAGACGGGGTTTGCCCGGCGTGACGCCGAAAACAGAGTGTTTTCTCTGTGTCTTTGTGTCTCTGTGGCTCTTCATACTCTGTGTGCTCGTGCCAACTCCGAGTCCGAGTCGAACGATGTCCCGATTATACGACCTTCAGAATTTCTGCCGCGTCAACGCGCCCTGGCTCGCTCGAGACCATCGAGTCGCTGGCGCGCATCGAGTCGCCGACTCGGACCGACAAGGCGGCGGTCGATCGCTGCGGCGCTGAGCTGGCGGCGCGCCTCGAGGCGATCGGCGGACGCGTGACGCGGCTGACGCAACGCGACCGCGGCGACCATCTGCGCGCGGAGTTCGGCTGAACGGCCCCTCGCGTCAGATTCTGCTCCTCGGCCACTTCGACACCGTGTGGCCGGTCGGGCCAGCTCGACCGCATGCCGCTCGCACAGGCCGACGGACGACTCCACGGTCCGGGCGTGTTCGACATGAAGGCCGGGATCGCGCATCGCCATGCTGGCGACGCGCGCGCTGCTCGAAGCCGGCAGCGCCGCTCCCGCACACGCATCGTCATGCTGTGGACCACCGACGAGGAGGTCGGCAGCGGGACGTCGCGCGCGGTCATCGAGGAGGAGGCCCGACGGAGCGACGCGGTGCTGGTGCTCGAGCCGTCGCTGCCGGGCGGCGCCGTGAAGACAGCCACGAAAAGGCGTGCGGCGAGCTACGAGATCGCACGTCCGCGGGATTGCCGCCCACGCCGGCATCGATCCGTCGAAAGGTGCCAGCGCGATTCATGAGCTGGCGCACCAGATTCTCCGCCTCAACGAGTTGCAGGATCTCGACCGCGGCGTGTCGGTGAACGTCGGCCGCGTGTCAGGCGGGACACGGATCGAATGTCATCGCCGAGGAGGCGCGCGCCGTCGTCGACGTCCGCGCGACCACCGCGGCGGACGCCGCCGCGTGTGGACGAGGCGTTCCGGCGGCTTGCGCCGGTCGACTCCCGCACGACCATTGACGCGTGACCGGCGGCTTCGATCGGCCGCCGCTCGAACGCAACGGACAAGGTGCGCGCGTCTGTACCGGCAGGCCCGTGCCGTCGCCGCGCGACCTCGGCCAGAGCCTGGCGGAAGGCGGCGACCGGCGGCGGGTCGGACGGCAACTTCACGGCCGCGCTCGGCGTCCCAACATTAGATGGACTCGGCGCGGTCGGCGACGGCGCGCACGCGCTGCCACGAACACGTGGACATCGCGGCCTTGCCGGAGCGGGCCGCGCTCGTGGCTGGTCTGATTGCGAGCGATAGAATAGAAGCTATGTCCAATATCTTGAAAACGACGCTGCTGCTCGGCGCGATGAGCGCGCTGTTCCTGTTCATCGGCGAAGTGCTCGGCGGCGGCCAGGGGCTGATGGTCGGCTTCTTCTTCGCCGTCGCGATGAACTTCGCGTCGTACTGGTTCTCGGACAAGATCGTCCTGCGCATGTACCGCGCGACAGGAGGTCGGTCCGGCCATCGTCTCTACGAGATGGTCGACTCGCCTGGCGCAGCGCGCCGGTCTGCCGCAGCCCCGCGTCTACATCGATTCCCGACGCGTCGCCGAACGCGTTTGCGACCGGCCGCAATCCGCAGCACGCGGCGGTCGCCGCCACCGAAGGGATCCTGCGGATTCTCGACGACGAGGAGCTCGAGGGCGTGCATCGCGCACGAGCTCGCGCACGTCAAGCACCGCGACATCCTGATCAGCTCGGTCGCGGCGACGCTGGCCGCGGCGATCATGATGGTGTCGCGGTTCGCGATGTTCTTCGGCGGCAGCCGCGACGACGACCGCGAGCGTCGAACCCCGTCGCGCTGCTCGCGACGATGATTCTGGCGCCGATGGCCGCGATGCTGATCCAGGCGGCCATCTCGCGGTCGCGCGAGTACGACGCCGACGCGGGCGGCGCCGCGATCGCCGGCGATCCCGCACGGGCTCGTCAGCGCGCTGCGCAAGATCGAAGCGGCGTCGCAAGCGCGTCCCGATGGACGCCAACCCCGCGACGGCGCACATGTTCATCATCAAGCCCTTCAGCGCGTCCGGGGCTGCTTGGCACTGTTCAGCACCCACCCGCCGACCGAGCAGCGCATTGCCGCGCTTGAACAGCTGCGCTAGCAATTAGCCGCTTAGCCATCAGCGGGTAGTCGTCGCCAGCGTTCGGTCAGGCGACTCCGCGGACTGTCCGCGTTCTGTGGCCATGCGGCCACAGTGACGGCTGGCGTACGATCTTGCTGCATCACATGTCCAGACGGAGGCAGGCTGTGCACGTAGAAGATCTCGACATCTCACCGAGCAAGATTGGCGAAACCGCACAACGCATCGTCGACCGCGCGATCGAAGAAGCGCGCCGCCGCGAGCACGCGCTGCTCACCAACGAACATCTCTTTCTGGCGTTCGCGCAGGTCGAATGGGACATGTTCGCCGAGGTGATGCGCGACGTCGAGCTGAATCCGCACACCATCCTGCAGGCGATCGAAGAACACCTCCACATGATGCCGTCGTTTGCCGGCCGCGAGCTGCGCGTGTCGCCGGCGACCAAGCTCGTCTTCAAGCTGGCGCTGCATCACGCCAGCCGCGCCGGCCGCCAGACGATCGAAGCCGCCGACCTGTTCTCGGCGGTGTTCGAGGAAACGCAGGGCGTGCCGGTCTCGATTCTCCGGCGGCACGGCGTCGAGCCCGAGGTGCTCGTGCTCGCGCTGCAACGCGCGGATGCGCGACATGGAGCTGCGCGAAGAGCGGCTGAAGAAGCGCTTCGAGCTGCCGCCGTTCCTGAAGCATTTCGCCACGAACCTGAACCTGCTGGCGCGCCAGGACAAGGTGCCGCCGGTGTTCGGCCGCGACAAGGAGATCCAGCAGGTGCTCGAAATCCTCTGCCATCGCGAGCGCGCCAATTCGGTGATGCTCGATCGGCGAGCCGGGCGTCGGCAAGACGGCGATCGTCGAGGGGCTGGCGCGGCGCATCGAGTTCGAGCCCGAGAGCGTGCCGGTGCGGCTGCGCGACTGCCAGGTCGTCAACCTGCAGATGAACACGATGGTCGCCGGCACGATGCTGCGCGGCATGTTCGAGGATCGCATCCAGAACGTCATCCGCGAGCTGAAGGAGCGGCCCAACCTCATTCTGTTCGTCGACGAGGCGCACACGATGGTCGGCGCCGGCTCGGCGCTCGGCGCGCCGTCGGACGCGGCGAACATGTTCAAGTCGGTGCTCGCGCGCGGCGAGATCCGCATGGTCGCGGCGACGACGCTCGAGCGAATACAAGGAATACATCCAGGAAGACGAGGCGCTGGCGCGCCGCTTCCGCTGCGTCGACGTGCTGCGAGCCGACGATCGAGGAGACGCGGCGCATTCTCTACAACCTGCGGCCGCGGCTCGAGCGCAACTACTCGGTGCGGCTGCTCGACGAGGCGATCGAGACGGCGCTCGACCTGTCGCCGCGCTACATGCGGCATCTGCACCTGCCGGACAAGGTCATCGGCTGGCTCGACACCGCCGCGGTCCGCGCCGAAATCGATCGCCGCTGGGAAGTGAAGACCGACGACGTCGTCGTCGGTGATCTCGCACGCGGCGCAGATTCCCGAGGACATGGTCTTCCGCGACGTCACCGATCGCTTCAAGGACATCGAGAGCGCGCTGCAGACAGCGCGTCGTCGGCCAGAAGAAGGCGATGCGCGCCGTGGCGCGGCGGCTGGTGCTGAACAAGGGGCCGCTCAAGGACGGCTTCGATCGGCCCGACGGCGTGCTGCTGTTCCTCGGGCCGACCGGCGTCGGCAAGACCGAGCTGGCCAAGGCGGTCGCCGAGTTCCTGTTCGGCGACGAGAAGAAGATGGTCCGCGTCGACATGTCCGAGTACCAGGACGGCGGCGTCGCCGTGGACAAGCTGATCGGCATGCCGCGCGGCATCGTCGGCAGCGAGCGCGGCGGCATCCTGACGAATCAGCTGAAGGACAACCCGTACACGCGTCGTCCTGCTCGACGAGGTCGAGAAGGCGAGCCCGAACCTGCTGAATCTGTTCCTGCAGGCGTTCGACGAAGGCTGGCTGACCGACGGCCGCGGCAAGCGCGTCTATCTGAGCGACGCGGTCGTCATCATGACGTCGAACCTCGGGTCGGAGCATTTCCGCAAGCTGACCAGCCCGCTCGGATTCCTGTCGCAGGCAGTCGGCATCGAACAGGTGCAGGGCGAGGTGATGCGCGAGCTCGAGCGCCGGTTCCCGCCGGAGTTCCGCAACCGCATCGACGAGGTCGTGCTGTTCGCGCCGCTGACGCACGACGAGGTGCGCGAGATCGCGAAGCACTACCTGCGAGCAGGTCGACGCTGACGCTCGCGAAGGCCGGGCAAGACGATCCACGTCGACGACGAGGCGCTCGAGCTCGTGGTCGTGCAAGGGCTACAACCTGGCGTTCGGCGCGCGCTTCCTGAAGCGCTTCATCGACGAGCACATCAAGCTGCCGATCAGCGCCCGCTGGAAGGAAGGCATCGCACTTCGAGCGTCACGCGCCCGCGACGGTCAGATCGTCGTCGAGCCGTCATCTGCAGGGGCGATCGCTGCGTGAGCCGATTCGCGAACTTTCGACGCAGAACGCGCGCTTCGACAGGCTCAGGGCAGGCAGTGCCGCTTGCGGTGAGCGAAGTCGAACCGCGAGTTCTGCGTGCATATCGTCACCACGCGAAGCCGACCTGTTCCGGATCTCGGGGTTCTGTGTCAGCCGTCTCCTTCGCGCCGGCCTCCTCGCGCCTGGTGAGCCCGTAGCGCTGCTGCAGCGCCCGCACCATGCCTTGCACCTCTTTGCGGTAGGCCTCGGGCGGGTACTTCTTCGCGTACAGCTTCTCGAACCGCGGCGCCATCGGCGGAGAACTCGCGCTCGATGAACTTCATGAAGTGCGTGCGCGTGCCGTCCTGCAGGTACATGACGTTGCAGCCGACGAAGCGCGCGCCGTGGTCGGCGATCGCCTTGACCGTTCGCTCGAGCTTGCTGCGCGACGACGAGAAGCCGGGAACGATCGGCGCCATCAGGACGCCGGCGTTGATGCCGGCGTCGACGAGCTCGCGCACCGCTCGCAGGCGCTGCAGCGGGTGCGCGGTGCCCGGCTCGAGCAGTTCGCCACGCGTCCTCGTCGACGGTCGGCACGCTCATGTAGACCGTGCAGCCGGCGGCGCGCGTGTGCTCGAGCAGAACGTCGATGTCGCGCACGACCATCGGCCCCTTCGTGACGAGGCCGATCGGCGTGCGGCCGCGCGCGAGCGCCTCGATCGCGCGCCGCGTCAGCTTGTAGTGGCCTTCGATCGGCTGGTAGGGATCGGTCGCGGTGCCGACGGCGACCTGCTCGCGCGTCCACGACGGCCGATCGAGCTCGCGCGCCAGCACCTCGACGAGGTTGTGCTTCACCAGGATCACCGACGCGAACTCGTCGTCGGCGTTCATCTCGAACTGCACGTGGTAGCGGCGGGCGAAGCAGTAGTGGCAGCCGTGCGTGCAGCCGCGGTACGGGTTCAGCGTCCAGTTGAACGGCATCCCCTCGACGCGGTTCAGCGCCGAGCGGCACGTCACTTCCTGGTAGCGCGCCTGATCGGCGCGGCGCTCGGCCTCGGTGAGCGCCGCGGTGCCGCCCTCTTTCACGGTGTTGGCGACGTCGCGGGTCGTCGGCTTGCGGGCGCCCAGATCAAAGAGGAGAGGGAAGGTCGCCATTCGAGTTTCGCCTTTGTTTCGCCGCCCATGATAGCCTACCATTCGTTCCGTGACGCCGACGAAAGACGTCGACCGCGTCGTCCGGCTCATCGAGGACGAGCGCGCGGCCATGCTGGGTCTGCTGACCGCGCTCGTCGCGGTCCCCACCGAGAACCCGCCGGCGACGACCTATCACGCGTGTGTCGAGCTCCTTGAATCCGCGATCGATCGGCTGGGATTCCGGCCCGAGCGGCTGGAGATCCCCTCGCCCGCCGAGGCGCCGCGATCGGCTGTTCGCGCCTGGGTTGGCGAGGCGGGGCCGGTGCTGTACTTCCACGGCCACTACGACGTGGTGCCGGCGCAGTCGCGCGACCAGTTCGTCCCGCGCGTCGAGGGCGACACGATGTTCGGGCGCGGCAGCTCGGACATGAAGAGCGGGCTCGTGTCGATGCTGTATGCCGCGCACGCGTTGAAGGCCTGCGGTGTACCGCTGCGCGGACGCATCGGACTGCTGTTCGTCCCGGACGAGGAGACGGGAGGCGAATACGGATCTGGAGCGCTCGCAGCGCAAGGCGATCTGGCAGCCGATGGCGTGGGGATGCTGTTGCCGGAGCCGACGAGCGGCGCCGTCTGGCACGCCAACCGCGGCGCGATCACGCTCGAAGTCACGGTCGCCGGCCGCGCCGCGCACGTGGGGCTGGCGCGGACCGGCGTCAACGCGCTCGGACGCGCGATGCCGATGCTCCAGCAGCTCTTCGACTACGCGCGCGAATTGGACTCGCGCGACGCGGTCCTGCTCGTGGGCGGCAACATGGAGGCGGGGACGAATTTCAACGTCGTGCCCGATCGCTGCCGGTTCACGATCGATCGCCGGACGAATCCCGATGAAGATTTCGAGACCGAGAAACGGGCGCTGCTGGATCTGATCAAGCAGGCGTCACAGGAAGCCGGCAACGTCGACATCCGCACCATTCAGGAAGGACGCTCTGCGTTGACGCCATCCGACGCGCCGCTCGCGCGCGCGCTGGCCGATTCGATCCGTGATGTGACGGGGGAGCCCGCGGCGTTCGAAATGTGTCCGGGACTCCTGGAGATCCGCTTCTACGCCGAGCGCGGTGTGCCCGCCCTGGCGTACGGTCCGGGCATTCTCGCCGTATCGCATGGCCCGCAGGAATTCGTGAAGATCAGCCGGATGGTGGAGTGCGCCAAGGTCTACGCGTTAACAGCCCTGAAAACGTTTGGCGCGCGCTGACTTCAGACTTCAGACTTCAGACTTCTGGTGACCTCGGCGCGCCAATACTCCAGCAAATCGTCCAACGTCTGCTGCAAGGGAATCTGCGGCGTCCAGCCCAACTCCTCGCGAATCCTCGTGGGATCGCCTTCGACGAGTGGAATGTCGTTGGGACGGAATCGTGCCGGATCGACACGAATCCGCACGCGGACGCGTGATCTCGCGACGAGCTGTTCCACGACGTCGCCAATCGGGATCGCGCGGCCCGAACAGACGTTGTACGGTCGTCCGGGCAGACCGCGCTCGAGAATCGCCTGGTACGCCCGCACGGTGTCGCGGACGTCGGTAGCCTCCCGCTTTGCGTCCAGATTGCCCACGACGATCTCCGCGTCGCGGCCGCCGGCTTCGATTTCAGCAATCTGTCGCGCGAATCCCGACGCCGCGAATGACGAATCCTGTCGCGGACCGATGTGATTGAACGCCCGCGCGATCCGCGTGCCGGCGCCGTCGCGTCCGGCGCGGACCGCCAGCATTTCCTGCGCGAGCTTGCTGACGCCGTACGGACCGGTCGGCGAAAGCACGTGATCTTCGGTCAGCGGCTCCGCCGCCGGCCGATAGATCATCGCCGAGCTGGGCACCAGAATCGGAACCTCGAGCGATGCGTCGCGCAGCGCGTCGAGCACAAAGTGAGTTTCGCGAACGTTGGCGGCGAACGTCGGTGTAATCGTGTCCCACGCGCGTCCGACGTGTGCTGCGCCGGCAAGGTGATACACCGCACCCGGCGGCCGCCTCCGAATGGCCTCAGTCACCATGCGGCGATCCAGGAGATCGACGGCCACCCATGTGGTGCGTGGCACCTGGCGGGGCGGGACGCGTCCGGGCCGATGCCAGGCGACGAGGTCGGCGCCGTCGCTGGCCAGCAAATCGAGAAGGTGGCTGCCGGCAAAACCGGCCGCGCCCGTAACAAGGATCGTCATAAGTTAGAACTTAGAAGTTAGAACTTAGAAGGACTGCGCAGACTCGCAAGCTTTTTGCTGTCCTTCTGACTTCTTAATTCTAAGTTCTAAGTTCTTCAGCGGGGAACGCCGCCCAACGCGCCGTTGAAGGGCGAGAAATTTCCAAGGCCCGCCAGCGTGAACGAGAGAAAAAAGCGGTGGTCCGACGGAATCGGGGCGAACGTGTTCGAGCCGAAATTGTAGGACTGGTACTCGAAGGCGAGGCCGCAGCACTGCGCGTTGTAGTAGGCCGAAATCCGCCGCTGCCGGAGCGTCGCCTTCAAGACGTCGTAATTGAAACTGTAGATCGTCCCGAGCCGGTTGTCTTGCGTATGCGCGTTCACTTGTCCGTTGACCGAGTGATCGAGAAAGTTGGGATCGTTGAAGCCGAGCAGCTCCGGGATGAACGATTTCTTGCTCCAGCCGGCGCTCGTCTGGATGCGATTGGTCCAGGAATACATCCCCTGCGCCGAGACCGTTCGCAGCTCGCGATAGGTCGCGTCGAACTCCGCGCGCAAGGTCGCGTTGATGTCGTTGGTCGGCACCACGCGCACGCTGAGCGCGAGCGGCGAAAAGTGCGTCGGTACCGTCTGCCCCGGGTTGTTGGTTTGATACTGGCGGTCCCGCTGCGCGGCGTCCTGATTCGTGTAATAGCTCTGCGCCAGCTCGACGCCGATGATCTCGCGCGACTGCGCGGTCTGCCCGGGGTTGCCGCGGACCTTCGCGTAGATGCGGTTGTTCAAGGCGTAGGTGAATCGCGTGCCGCCGGTCGTGAAGTCGATGCCGTCGAACACCACGATCTGCTTGTAGTTGTCGATCGTCGACGTCCGCTGCACGCTGAACGACGGCTCGATTGCGTGCTTGAATTTCTCGGCATATCCGCTGTCGGGCGTATCCCAGATCCGATTGAACACCGGACCGATGATCTGGCTCTGCAGCGTGTAGAAGCGCCGGTTCAGATCGTCCTCGACGATCTTGTTCGACACGAGATCCAGGCTCCGCGTGTAATAGGTGTCTCGCCAGCTCGCGGTGGAATTCACCGTGAACCACTGCCACTTCTTGAACGGGAACCGAATCTGCGGCGAGAAGTCGAAACGGCTCAGGCTCGAATCGGCGCTGCCGATCGCGGTCCGCTGATCGCGCAGGAAGTGCGCGAACTCGGACCCGATCCCGAGGTACAGGCTCTGTCCAATCAGCGGCCGCTCGTTCCGCGTGAACGACACCTTCGGCCAGTTTCCCGACAGCACCGAGTTGGTCGTGTCGTAGAAGTACTCGCGGTGGTCGAACGTGGCGTTCAGCGAGTAGGTGCTCCACGCCCCGACCAGGTTGCCGCCGAAATACCGCTGGTTTCGTGAGATGTCGTAGATATTCATATTGAAAGTTTGCGACGTGGCGATGCTGGAGAAGTACTCGACGGCCCCGCGCGCGCGGATGCGGCCCGGCAGCGCCTGGTTTGCGGCGCCGCGGATTTCATAGCTTCGACTGCCTGGGAACGTCTTCGTCGTCCCGTCGGCCTGCGCGTACGACGTCTCATGCTGATCGAGCAGGTAGGACCGAAGGTAACCGTCGGCCGTCGGGCTGAAGTTGTACCGATATTCGGCGCCGACGCCCTGTCCGGTCTTCGAAAACCAGTCGTGCAGAACGGTCGCGTCCTGGCTGCGATCGATCGCCCAGAAGAACGCGTTGGAAAACTCCTGCCCACGCAGCGACGACTGCCCGTAAGTGGGCAGCAGGAAACCGGTCGCCCGGCCTTCACGTTTTGTTGGGTAATAGAGGACTGGGAGATAGAACATCGGCACGCCTTTGACCGACAGGATCGCGCTGCGCATCAGCGTGTAGTGATCGATGTTGAGCGTGATGGTGTCTGCCGACAGATCCCAGCGCGGCGTCGGCTGCACGCACGTCGTGAAGCCGCCCTTGCTGATCTCGTACTTCTTCGGCCCGACCTTCTTGATCGTCTCGCCGAAAAAATACACGTAGGTGTCCTGGTTGGAGAGCGGCGGCGGGGCGATGCCGCCGCCCCGTTGCGGCGGCGGCTGGACCGTCGCAATGCCATACGCCGTGTGAAACGTCCCGGTGCGCGATTCGGTATCGAACTCGACGCGTTCCGCCGAGATCCGGTTGTTCCCCTGCGCGAAGACGACGTTGCCGGTGGCCACGAATCGATGCTCGTCCGTGTAGTACCAGGCATCGTCGGCAAAGATCGTCAGGTCACCGCTGACGAGCTCCACATGGCCGATGTGGTGCTGCGTTTTTTGACTGTTCGTGAGCTCCTGCCGATCGCTGTGCACGTCGTCGATCGGCGGACCACCGGACGCGGGAGCCGGTACGGGTGCTGGTGCGGGTGCGGGCGGCTGCGCTCCGGCTCGCGCGGCGCCAAACGCCAAGATCGCAAAGATAGCCAAGGCCGCCAAGGCGTACCTGCACGTCCGGTCTCGGCCTCCCTGCATACGCTCCGCTCGTTGCATTCCTTTGCGGTCTTTGCTTTCTGTGCGGTCTTTTGCGCTTTCTTCGAAGACTATCACGTCGTCTCGATGAGCTTGAGGACGTCGCCCAGCAGGAAAATCGATCCGGCCACGACGATTCGCGGCGCCATCTGCCAGGCTGCCGCAAGTGCCTCACCTGGCGACGCGGCGACGACCACGCGCGTGGCCGGCGCCGTTCGGTGCGCGATCGCGGCGAGCTCATCCGGCTCCGCCGCTCGCGCGGTCGACGCGCGCGTGACGACAAGGGGACCAACGGCGGGCAGCAGCGCGTCGAACATGTCAGCGACGTCCTTGTCGCGCATGGCAGCGAACACCAGCGGCGGCTTCGGCTCGCCGGGCATCCACTCGAAGATGTAGGACGCAAGCGCGGCGGCGCCGGCCGGATTGTGCGCCGCGTCCATCAGCAGTTCGCGTCCGTCGGCCAGCCGACGCAGATCGAGTCGGCCAGGCCACGCAGGGTGCGCCAGGCCCTCCGCGATCGCGCCGGCGGGCACGCGCAAGCCGCGAGCATCGAGCGCCTCGAGGGTCCGCCTGGCCACGGCCGCGTTTGCACGTTGATGAGCACCCGCCAGCCCAACCGCCAGGCCAGCGACATCGTCCGGCCGCGCACGCATCAGGTCCGCGCCGCGCTCGCGTGCGATCTGCTCGATCACGGCATCGGCATCGGCGGGCAGGACGCCGACGACGACGGGAACGCCGGGCTTGATGATGCCCGCCTTTTCGCGCGCGATCTCGCGAAGCGTGGTCCCCAGGTATTGCTGATGATCGAACGCGATGGACGCGATCGCTGTCACCGTTGGCGACACGACGTTCGTTGCATCGAGCCGGCCGCCGAGCCCGACCTCGAGGACAGCGACGTCCACGCCGGCGCGCCGGAACAACTCGAACGCGATCGCCGTGGTTGCTTCGAAGAAGGTCGGCTGCACCTCGAGTGTTCCGTCGCGCACGAGGGCCTCGATCGCGTCCCGGACGTCAGCGGCGGCGGCCTCCAGGTCCGGCTGTGAAACGGGGCGACCATCGATTGTGAACCGCTCAGCGAGATCGACGAGGTGCGGTGATGTGTAACGCGCCGAGCGGTGGCCTGCGGCGCGCAAGGCCGCGTCGACCATTGCCGTGACCGACCCCTTGCCGTTGGTCCCCGCGACGTGGACGGATCGAAATGCCCGCTCCGGGTGGTCGAGGCGGGCGACGATGGCCGAGATGTTGTCGAGCCCGAACTTGATCCCGGACTGCTCGAGACTGTGGAGATAGGCGAGTGGTTCGATCAAGTTCAAGTCTCACGTGTGAAGTCTCAAGTCTCAAGTCTCAAGAAAGGCCAAGTCTCAGCCCGTGATCGTACTTGCCGTAGTTGCCGTACTTGAGACTTCAGACTTGACACGTGAGACTTGTCGAGCGCCCATGAACCGCAGCGCGCGCGCGACAACGCTCTTCAGCTCACGCCGATCGATGACGAGATCGATCATGCCTTTGTCGAGCAGGAACTCACTCCGCTGGAATCCCTCGGGCAGCGTCTGGCGAATCGTCTGCTCGATCACCCGCGGTCCGGCGAACCCGATCAGCGCCTTCGGCTCGGCGATGTTCAGATCGCCGAGCATCGCAAAGCTGGCGGTCACACCGCCCGTGGTCGGATCGGTCAGCACGGAGACGTAGGGCAGCCTCGCACGATCGAGCCGCGCGAGCGCGCCGGCGATTTTCGCCATCTGCATCAGCGAGAGCGCGCCTTCCATCATGCGCGCGCCGCCCGAGCAGCAGACGATGACGACGGGTGTACGAGCGGCGATCGCGCGTTCGATGCCACGCGTGATCTTTTCGCCGACGACCACGCCCATGCTGCCGCCGATGAAGGCGTACTCCATCGCGGCGAGCGTCGTCTCGATGCCCTCGATTGCGCCCGAGGCGACGATCACCGCGTCTTTGAGGCCGGTGGCTTCAATGCCCGCCTTGAGCCGAGACTTGTACGGTTTCGTGTCGGTGAAGAGCAGCGGATCGGTGGACACCAGGTCCTTGTCGTACTCGATCCAGTCGCCGTCGAACAGCATGCGCAGCCGCTCGGCGGCGGTGATGCGAAAGTGATGCGCGCACTTGGGGCAGACGCCGAGGTTGGTCGCGAGATCCTTGTTGTAGATCGCCTGCGAGCAGTCGGGACACTTGACCCAGAGCCCCTCGGGCACGCGGCTCGCCTTGTCTTTCTTGGGCGTGGCGATCGGCTTACGGGCTTTCTTGAACCAAGCCATCCGTAGACAGCTTACTACTTCGTTCTGGGGACGTAGTAGCGCGTGCCCGGCCCCATCGCGCGAATCTGTTTGACCAGATCGTCGAGCGCTTCGTCGCTCGCGTCGGAGTCGAACTGCGACGTTTCCACCACCAGGAGCGGCGTGCCGTTGTAGTGGAAGAAGAAGTGGTGGTAGGCCTCGTTGAGTTCCTTGAGGTAATCGTCGTCGGGTTGCAGCGCCACGGCCTCGGCGTCCATGCGCCGGCCGTGGACGCGACGCAGCAGCACGTCGGTCGGTGTCTGCAGATAGATGACAAGGTCCGGCTGCGGCACGTCGCGCGACAGCAGTTCGTAGAGGCGCTGATAGATGAACAGCTCGTTATCGTCGAGGTTCAGATAGGCGAAGATCTTGTCCTTGTCGAAGACGTAATCGCAGATCGTCGACTGACTGAAGAGATCCGCCTGGCGCAGCGCCGATTGTTGCCGATGACGGCTCAGGAGATAGAAGAGCTGGGCCTGAAGCGCGGAGCCCGGCTTCTCGGCGTAGAAGTCGGCGAGGAACGGGTTGTCGGAATCTTCGAGCACGACGGTCGCGTCGATGCGCGTGCCGAGCCGTTCGGCGAGCGCGGTTTTGCCCGCGCCGATCGGTCCTTCGATCGCGATATGGCGGAACAGCAAAGCGGCCCGATGATATCATTCGCGCAGTGAAGATCGATCGGCTGGAACTGCGCCTGCTGACGCTCCCGCTCGTTCATTTTTTCGAAACCAGCTTCGGTCGCGTTCACGAGAGACAGTTCTTCATCGTCCGCCTCGACGGCGATGGCGTGTCCGGCTACGGCGAGTGCGTCGCCGATCGCGATCCGTACTACAGCGCCGAAACCAACGGGACGGCGTGGCACATCATCACCGAGTTCATCGTGCCGCGCGTGCTCGGCGTCGACTTCGCGCATCCGCGCGACGTGTTTCCCGCATTGAAGGCGATTCGCGGCCACAACATGGCGAAGGCCGCCGTCGAAATGGCGGCATGGGATCTCTACGCGCGGCAGCGCGGCGAGCCGCTCAGCGCGACGCTCGGCGGCACGCGTGAGCGCATCGCCTCGGGCGTGTCGATTGGCATTCAGGATTCGCTCGACGATCTCGCACGGAAAGTCGAGCACGAGCGCGCGGCCGGCTATCAGCGCATCAAGATCAAGATCAAACCAGGGTGGGACGTGGACGCGGTGAAGATCCTTCGCGACCGTTTCGGCGCCTTCCCGCTGATGGTGGATGCGAACGCGGCCTATTCCACCGAGGATGGCACCGCCGATCGCCTGGCGCGCCTCGATGGCTTCGATCTGATGATGATCGAGCAGCCGCTCGATTACGACGACATCCTCGAGCACGCGGCGCTGCAGGGACGGCTGCGTACGCCGATTTGCCTGGACGAATCGATCAAGTCCGTGAACGCCGCACGCGAAGCGCTCGCCGCCTCCGCCTGCCGGATCATCAACATCAAGCCGGGCCGCGTCGGGGGATTCGCCGAGTCGATCCGGCTGCACGATCTCTGCGCGGCGCACGGCGTGCCGGTGTGGCACGGCGGGATGTTGGAGTCCGGGATCGGCCGCGCCGCCAACGTGCATCTGTCGACGCTGCCGAATTTTTCGCTGCCGGGCGACATCGCCGCCAGCAAACGGTATTTCGTCCCGGACCTGATCGATCCGCCAATCGAAGTGGCGGACGACGGAACGATCGCCGTGCCGACCGGCCCCGGCCTCGGGGTCTCGATTTGCGACGATCGCGTCGAGCGGGCCACGACGCACCATGCAGCGTTCACCTGCGACGTGAAAATCGCCACATGAGAGTGCGGATGCGTCTTCTGAGCGTTGTCTTCCTGACCCTGCTGGCGTGCGCGTGCAAGAGCGCGCCGCCGGCCGCTCCACCGGCGGCGACGCCCACCAAGCCTGCCGATCCGCGGAGCTACGAGCAGAAGCTGGCGTCGATGCTGCGCCTGGAGGATCAGCGGATCCTGCGCGATCCCGCGCCCCCGCCGCCTCCGCCGGCGACGCGCGGCCGGACGGTCGCCCCGCCGCCGCCACCGGATTTGATTCGGTTCTTGTCGGACGACGAGCCGCGTGTGCGCCGCCGGGCAGCGCTGGCAATCGGTCACGTGGGTCTTTCGGAAGGTGTCGCCCCGCTCGTCGCGGCGCTCGCCGACAGCGAGGCCGAAGTGCGTCAGATGGCGGCGTTCGGGCTGGGCCTGATCGGCGACCGCTCCGCGCGCGATCCGTTGACGTCGGCGCTCAGCGATCGGTCACCGCTCGTGCAGGGCGGCGCCGCCGAAGCGCTGGGCCTTCTCGGTGACCCGAGCGCGGCCGATGCCGTCTCCGGACTCGCGTACCAGGTGTTGCAATCGGGCGCGCTCGCGCAACCACCGACCGACGAAGACGATCTGAAGCGCGACACGCCCGCCGCCGCGTTCCGGCTCGCCATCTACGCGCTGGTGCGGCTCAAAGCGAACGGCCCGCTGATCGCGGCCGTTCTCGACGCCGCGGGCCAGCCCCGCGTCCGCTGGTGGCCGGTCGCGTATGCGCTGCAGCGGATCGAAGACCCACGGACGCTGCCGGCGTTGTTGACGCTGGCCAAGGAGGCCCAGCCCTACACGCGGGCGTTCGCGGTGAAGGGACTTGGCGGGTTGAAGGATCGACAGGCTCTTCCGGTGCTGATGCCGCTGCTGTCGAGCGGGACAAAAACGGTGCTGGTCGAAACCGTTCGCGCACTCGGCCGAATCGGCGACCCGAGCTCGATCGACCCGCTCCTCAAGGTCATCAACGATGCGAGCACCGATCCCCACGTGCGCCTCGAGGCGGTCGCGGCGCTGGGTGGCATTCGAACCGACGCGATGCCGGCCGTCGTCGATCGGCTGCTCGACATGATGACGGATTCGAGCCCGCCGATGCGCGCGGCGGCCCTCAAGTCGCTGGCGGCGTGGGACCGCGAGCAATTCGTCGCCGTCCTGTCCGCGCTCGATCCCGATCCCCACTGGAGCGTCCGCGCGCAGCTCGCCACCGTGCTGGGTGACTTGGGGGCGGACCTCGGCGTCGCCCGTTTGCTGGCGATGCTCGGCGATTCAGATCAGCGCGTCGTGCCCGCAGTCCTGGACGCGCTGGTCAAGCTGAAAGCGCCCACCGCCGCCACGGTGTTGATCGAGCGGCTCACGGGTGATGACCCCGCCGTCCGCAGTGCCGCGGCGCGCGGCGTCGGCGAACTGAAACCATCGAACGGCCCGGCCGCGCTGGCGGAGGCGTACCGCTTCGGACAGCGCGACTCCACCTACTCCGCACGCACATCCGCGCTCGAAGCGCTCGCCAAGTACGGGGCTGAAGCGCTGCCGACGATTCGGTCGGCGTTTTCCGACAAGGACTGGGCGGTTCGAGTCCGGGCGGCTCAGCTCGCGAAGCAGCTGGATCCAACCGGACCCGACGCCGCGACGCAGATTCGGCCCGCGCCGACGACGCTCGCGCCGGATGTCTACGACAGCGCGCGGTTGCTGTCGCCCCCGGTGGCGACGCAGGTCTACCTCGAGACCGATCGCGGCACCATCCAGATCGAGCTGGCGATACTCGATGCCCCGCTGACGGTCGAGAATTTTCTCGCGCTCGCGCGCAAGGGCTTCTTCACCGGCCTCGCCATCCATCGCGTCGTGCCCGATTTCGTCATCCAGGACGGCGATCCGCGCAGCGACGGGGAAGGCGGACCGGGCTACTCGATCCGCGACGAGATCAACCAGCGCCCCTACTTGCGCGGCACGCTCGGCATGGCGCTCGAATCGTGGCCCGACACCGGCGGCAGCCAGTACTTCATCACGCACTCGCCGCAACCGCACCTCGACGCGAAGTACACCGTCTTCGGCCGCATCATCGGCGGCATGGACATCGTCGACCGGATTCAGCAGTGGGATGTGATTCGAAGAGTGCGCGTGTGGGATGGCCAGACGATGACGGAAAAGTGACCTGAAAACGTGAAAAGGGGGCCACGGTGGCCCCCTTTTTTGCGGGCGAGGTCAGCTTAACGTTTCTTGCCGGCCTTCTTCTTCCCGCCCTTGGCTTTCTTTGCCATTGTCTTTTATCCCCCCCTTCACAGTGGGATGTCGCTGCGCGAACGCTCACGTCATCACGAGTGGCTGCCGCCTGGCACGCGCACCCGATGTCTCAATTGACCGCGTCGCGGCGTTCGGGGCACCTAGGGGTGGCCTGAGTTCACCACCCTCATACCAGATGTAGATTACGGTTCGGATCGGCGCACTGTCAAGCACAATGTGCAGAAAAAGTCAAAAATTTCTCTGATCACATGCTGGTGCGCAGCCGCTGTTTCTCCGCGTGACGCGCGATCGCGAGATCGATCAGCCGATCGAGCAGCTGCGGATACGACAGGCCCGTCGCTTCCCACAACTTCCCGTACATGCTGATGGTCGTGAAGCCGGGAATCGTGTTCACTTCGTTGAGATACAGCACGCCGCTGTCGCCGGCGAGGAGAAAATCGACGCGCGCCATGCCGGCGCAGTCGATCGCTTTGAACGCGGCGATCGACAGGCGGCGCACCTCGTCGACCTGCGCGGCGCTGAGGTCGGCGGGAATGACGGACCGCGACCCTTCGTCCAGATACTTCGCTTGGTAGTCGTAGAACTCGCGCGACGGGATGATCTCGCCCGGCACCGAGGCCTCGGGCTCGTCGTTGCCGAGGACGGCGCACTCGATCTCGCGTGCCCCGGGGACCGCGGCCTCGATGACGATCTTCCGGTCGAACTGTGCCGCGAGGTCGATTGCCGCGCGCAGTTCGACGGCGTGCTTCGCTTTCGAGATGCCGACGCTCGATCCGAGGTTCGCGGGCTTGACGAACAGCGGAAAGCCGAGCCGGCTGGTCACGCGCGCGAGGATCGCGCGATCGTCGCGACGCCACTCGCGTTCCAGGATCACCTCGTAGTCGCAGATCGGCAGCCCCTTCGCGGCGAACAGGAGCTTCATGACCGCCTTGTCCATGCCGACCGCCGACGCGAGCACGCCGCCGCCGACGTACGGCACGTTGGCGAGCTCGAGGAGCCCCTGGACCGTGCCGTCTTCGCCGTACGGCCCGTGCAGGACGGGGAACACGACGTCGAGCGCCAGGCCGGAGACGGCGGCGTTCGACAGCGCCGATCCCGCCGCGCCGCGCTCGATCGTGAGCAGCGTGTCGCCGCCAGGATGCGCGACCAGATGCGCTTCGCGCTGCACCTCGGCGTCGCCCTGGGTTCGCGACGCCGCGATGGCGTCGGCCGCGGCCTCGAGCGCCGGCGGATTCGCCGGCAGACTCCACCGCCCATCCTTGGTCACGAGGATCGGAATCGCGTCGTAGCGGGACGGGTCGAGATTCTTGAAGACGGCGGCCGCCGACGCGAGCGACACCTCATGCTCGCCGGAGCGGCCGCCGTAGATCACGCCAATGCGTATTTTCTTCACGGTTCAGATCTGCCACGAAAACACGAAAACACGAAACCAAATCTTTTTCGTGGTTTCGTGATTTCGTGGCTGATCCTAGACTGGGCGTTGATGGCGGACTTCGGCTTTCGAGTGACGCACACCGAAGGCGCGGCGCGCCGCGGCGTCATGACGACGGCGCACGGCGACGTGGAGACGCCGGCGTTCATGCCGGTGGGGACACAGGGGGCGGTCAAGGGCATCACGCATCGCGATCTGGAATCGATCGCCGCCCAGATTCTTCTGTGCAATACCTACCATCTCTACCTGCGGCCCGGCGACGATCTGATCGCGCGGCGCGGCGGCCTGCACGCGTTCATCGGCTGGTCGAAGCCGATTCTGACCGACAGCGGGGGCTATCAGGTGTTCAGCCTGGCGTCGCGGCGGAAGATCACCGAGGAGGGCGCGCACTTTCAATCGCACCTGGACGGATCGTCGCATCTGCTCACCCCGGAGAAAGCGGCCGACATCCAGGCGAACCTCGGATCCGACATCGCGATGGTGCTCGACGAGTGTCTCGCACACCCGGCCGACGCGGCCTCGGCGCGCGCCTCGATGGAACGCACGCTGCGGTGGGCGAAGCGCGGCCGCGATCGCTTCCTGCAGCACCGGGAGCAGCCTGCCCTGAGCGAGCTCGCCAAGATTCGCGGCGAGCGAGTCGAAGGGGCGCAGTTCGGCATCGTGCAGGGCAGCGTGTTCCCGGATCTGCGCGAGGAAAGCGCGCGGCGCACCGTGGAGATGGGCTTCGACGCGTACGCGATCGGCGGGTTGAGCGTCGGCGAACCGATAGACGTGATGTACGACATGGTGGCGCGGACCACACCGTGCCTGCCGATCGACCGGCCGCGCTATCTGATGGGGACGGGCACGCCGGAGGATCTCGTCGAGTCAGTGGCGCGCGGCATCGACCTGTTCGACTGCGTGCTGCCGACGCGGAACGGCCGGAACGGACAGCTCTTCACGAGCCAGGGGCGCATCAACATCAAGAATGCGCGGTATGCCGAGGACGACCGTCCCCCGGATCCAACCTGTAACTGCTACACGTGCCGGACCTGCTCACGAGCGTACTTGCGGCACCTGTTCGCGACCGGCGAGATGAACGCGGCCACGCTTAACACGTTGCATAACTTGCACTTTTACCTTGACACCCTCCACAGGATTAGAGAAAGTTTATTGTTCGGGCGGTTCGAAAGTTTCAGGCTGTTGTTCCACGAAAGCTTGTCCCGCCAGCCTCACGATCCATGATGATATTTGATGTGGGTTTTCTCGCCGCCATGGGCTTGTCGCCGGATGGGAATCCCCTGGTCCAGATCGTTCCGTTCGTCCTCATTCTGGGCATTTTCTATTTCATCATCCTGCTGCCGTCGAAGCGCAAGCAGCAGAAAGTGCAGCAGTTTCTCGACAACCTCAAGGTCAACGATCGAGTGATTACGACGAGCGGCATCCACGGACAGATCACGCGCCTCAACGATCAGGTGGTCCAGCTGCAGGTGGCCGACAAAGTGCGCATTGACGTCTCGAGAGCCGCGATTGGCGGCTATCAGGGCCAGCCCCCCGTCGTCGAAACACAGAACCCGTAGGAACGCTTCATGGCCAATATCCGCTGGAAGGTCATCACCATCGTCGTCGTCTTCCTCCTCTTTTTCGGGGTCGGCGTCTATCCGATCCTCGCGACGCGCTACGGCCTCCCGTCGCCGGGCTGGCTGCAGGACAGGCAACTGAAGCTGGGCCTCGACCTCAAGGGCGGCGTCCACCTCGTGCTCCGGGTCGAGACCGACGATGCGCTGAAAGGCGAGACCGACACCGAGATGGAGCGGCTCCGCGAAGAGCTGGCGACCCGCAAGATCGCCGTGACAGGTTTGACCGCGCTGAGCCAGACGCAGTTCCGCGTCGACGGGGTTCCACCGGCGCAGGATGCCGCGTTCCGGGAAGCGTCCACCGCGTCGCAGACCAATTTCGATCGCGGCGGCAACGTCAACGGCTCCTACACCTTCACGATCAAACCGAACATCGCGATCAACCTTCGCGATGAAGCGGTGGTGCAGGCGCGCCAGACGATCGAGCGGCGCGTCAACGAGCTCGGCGTCACCGAGCCGAGCATCGCGCAGCAAGGCAGCAATCAGATTCTCGTGCAGTTGCCCGGCGTGACCGAGGTCGAGAAGGCGAAGAGCATCATCGGTTCGCCCGGGAAGCTCGAGTTGAAAATCGTCGAACAAGGTCCGTCGCCGACCCGGGAATCGCTGTTGGTGAACAACCTGGTCCCGGAGGGGATGGAAGTCGTGCCGGGGTCGAGCGGGACGCCGGGCGACACGGGCACCGTCTACTATCTCGTCAAGCGCGCGGCGTCCGTCACCGGTCGCGATCTCCGGACCGCGCGTCCGTCGCTCGATCAGAACAACCTGCCGGCGGTGTCGTTCACCTTGAACACCGACGGCGGCCGCCGGTTCGGAAAAGTCAGCTCGGAGAACCTCGGCCGGCAGCTGGCGATCATCCTCGACGGCCGCGTGCAGTCCGCGCCACGGCTCGAGGGGCGCATCACGACGGACGGTCAGATCTACGGCAGCTTCACGCAGGAGGAAGCGCAGACCCTGTCGCTCATCCTGCGGTCCGGGTCGCTCCCCGCGCGGATGACCTACCTGGAAGAGCGCACGATCGGTCCGACGCTGGGGGCCGACTCGATCCGTTCGGGCGTGATCGCGTCGCTCGCGGGTCTGTCGCTGATTATCGTTTTCATGCTCGTCTACTACCGGCTGTCGGGCGTGAACGCGGTCGTCGCGCTCGTGTTGAACCTCGTCATCCTGCTTGGCCTGATGGCGTACATCGGCGCCGTGATGACGCTGCCCGGCATCGCCGGCTTCATCCTCACGATTGGCCTGGGCGTCGATTCGAATGTGCTCATCTTCGAACGGATCAAAGAGGAGCTCGAGACGCAGAAGGGCGTGAAGCAGGCGATCAACGCGGGCTTCAGTCGTGTGTTCCTGACGCTGATCGACACCCACCTCGCGGGCTTCATCGCGGCGGCGTTCCTGTTCCAGTTTGGCACCGGCGCCATCCGCGGCTTCGCGGTGACGCTGTCGATCGGGCTGATCTCGAACCTGTTCACGTCCACTTTCGTGTCGAAGACCCTGTTCCAGCTGGTGCTCGCGAATCGCCAGGTCGCGTCACTGAGCATTTGAGCTGAGCGCCGAGAGTTTCCGTTATGCATATCTTCAAGAACTCGAACTTCGATTTCCTGCGGTGGCGCTGGTACGCGCTGGCGCTGTCGGCGATCTTCATCGGCGCCGGCCTGGCGACGATGGCGACCAAGGGCATTCCGCTGGGTGTGGAGTTCTCGGGCGGGTCGATCGTGATCGTCAGGTTCGAGAGCCCCGTGTCCGAGGAGCAGGTCCGCGCCGCCGTCCAGGGCGAGGAGGTCGTGCAGCGCTTCGGCGATCGCAGCGGCAACCAGATGCTGGTCCGCATGCCGCAGACGCAGACCGCCGAGCAGGGGACCAACCTGTCGCAGGCGTCGGCGGAGGTGGTGAAGTCGCTGCAGGCGGCCGGTCTGCCGAAGATCGTCGACGTCAGCACCGAGATCGTCGGGCCCACGGTCGGCGCCGATCTGCGGCAGCGGGCGATCTACGCCACGGTCCTGTCGATGCTCGGCATCACGCTGTGGATTGCCTTCCGCTTCCGGGTCAGCTTTGCGCTCGGATCGATCGTCGCCACGATCCACGACGTGCTGGTGACCCTGTCGTGCCTGGTGTTCTTCAACCACGAGATGTCGCTCAACGTCATCGCCGCGATCCTGACGATGGTCGGCTACTCGATGAACGACATGATCGTGATCTTCGATCGGGTCCGCGAGAACGCGCGGTCGCGGAAGCGGGAGCCGCTCGGTACGATGATCAACACGAGCCTCAACCAGACGCTCGCGCGGACGGTCATCACGTCGGGGACGGTGTTCATGGCCGTGCTCGCGCTCTACCTCTTCGGCGGCGAAGTGCTCCGGGGCTTCGCCTTCACGATGCTGGTCGGCACGCTGGCCACGACCTATTCAGGCTGGTTCATCGCGCCGACGTTGGCCATCATGCTGAGCCGCGAGTCGACGCCGACCCGCGCGGCCACGCAGGCGCCGGCGACGCCGTCGACCGCGCCCCAGCAGCCGCAGCGAAAGCCGACGAAGCCGCAGAAAAAAGCGCGAGCTTCGTGATTGCCGGCGACAATCCAAGCGGCCTTTCTCGGCATCGTCCAGGGACTGACTGAGTTCTTGCCCGTCTCCAGTTCCGCGCATCTGATTCTTGCGCGCGCGTTCTTCGGGTTCGACGCCGAGCGGTTCGGCCTGGCGTTCGATGTCGCGTGCCACGTCGGCACCCTGATCGCGGTCGTCGTATATTTTCGTCGCGAGCTCGTGGAGTTGATCGCGGCCGTGCCGCGGCTGTTCGATGCCGGACGCGATCCGCATGCCCGCATGATCTGGCTGCTGGTGATCGGCACGCTGCCCGCGGTTGCGGCAGGCTTGCTGTTCAAGCGCGAAATCGAAACGCTGCGCACGCCGCTGGTCGCCGCCGTCACGCTGGTCCTGGGCTCGGTCCTGTTCTTTGTCGCCGAGCGCCGCGGGTCGAAGGCGCGCACCGAAGGCTCGCTGACCATGACCGAAGCCCTGTGGATCGGATGCGCGCAGGCGCTGGCCCTCGTGCCGGGCGTGTCGCGGTCCGGGGCGACGATTTCGCTGGCGCTCCTGCTGGGTCTCGGCCGCCCCGCCGCCGCGCGATTCATCTTCCTGCTCTCGATTCCGGCGATTCTCGCCGCGGCCGCCGCCGAAGTGCCGGACCTGATGCAGGCGGGGATCGCGGGCGACTCGATGCTGCTGTTCGGGATCGGCATCGTCACGTCGGCCATCGTCGGCTACGCCGCGGTGAAATACTTCATTCGCTATCTCGCGAAGCGGTCGCTCGACGCATTCGCCTGGTACCGGATCGGGTTGGCAGCGCTCACGTTGATTTGGCTCGCGCGGGCATGACAAGGTGCACACGCTCGTGGTGAGCTTGTCGAACCACGAGCTCGTCCTTCGACGGGCTCAGGACGAGCGTGAGTGCGTTCTCGGACCGCGACCGCATGCAGTGGTTTCGTCGTAACTTCATCGCCGGCTTCTTCGTCACGGTTCCGCTGTTCATCAGCGTCGCGGCGATCATCTGGATCTTCGGCATCGTGGACGGTCTGACGACGCCGTTCTACGATCGGCTGCTTGGCCGGCGGATGCCCGGGCTTGGCATCGTGTCGACGGCGATCGCGATCGTGCTGGTGGGTGTGTTCGCCAGAAATGTGATCGGCCGCCGGGTTCTCCAGCGGGCTGAAAGCTGGCTGCTGAAGGTCCCGGTGTTTCGAACGATCTACGCCCCGGTGAAGCAGCTCGTGGTGGCGTTCTCGCCAGACAACGAGGCAGGGTTCAAGCGTGTCGTCCTCGTGCAGGACGCCGCACGAGGGTTCGTGCTCGGGTTTCTGACGCGGGAATTCACCGTGAACCGCGGGAACGGCCCCGAGGAGCTGCTGGCCGTGTACGTGCCGACGAACCATCTGTATCTGGGCGACATCGTCATCTGCGAGCGATCGCGGGCGACGTTCCCCGACATTTCGGTGGAAGACGGCATCAAGATCTTTTTGACCGGCGGCATGGCGCTGCCGCCGACGATGCGCGTATAATCCCACCCTTTGAGCGCGTGAAAGAAATCACATGCGAGGTCGAATGATCGTGTCGGTCGAGAAATATCTGCGGCGTGTGGCCGTTTCCCTCTTCGTGGCCGTTCTGCTGGCCGCTGGAGCCGCGCCGGCGACGGCGCAGCCACCAACGGCCCCAACCCAAACCGAGCGGCCCGTGGCCCACGAAGGTGGTGAAGCGAGCATCATCCTGCCGAATCTGGATGCGGTGGACTTCAATGGGATCAGCAGCCGCACGCTGCTGATCACGGGCCTTGGCGTCTGCGTGCTTGGCCTGCTCTTTGGCCTGGTGTCGTACACGCAGCTCAAAGGGATGCCGGTGCACGCTTCGATGCTGGAAGTATCGGAGCTGATTTACGAGACGTGCAAGACGTATCTGATCACCCAGGGCAAGTTCATTCTGATCCTCTGGGTGTTCATCGCGTTCATCATCTCGGCGTACTACGGTTGGCTGAACCCGGTGCCCGGGAAGTCGATCGCCGTCACGCTGCCGATCATCCTGATCTTCAGCCTGATCGGCATCGCCGGCAGCTACGGCGTCGCGTGGTTCGGCATCCGGGTCAATACCTTCGCCAACTCGCGCGCCGCGTTCGCGAGCCTGCGCGGCAAGCCGTTCCCGATTTACGCGATTCCGCTGCGCGCCGGCATGAGCATCGGCATGCTGCTCATCAGCGTCGAGCTGCTGCTGATGCTGTGCATTCTGTTGTTCATCCCGCGCGACTACGCCGGGCCGTGCTTCATCGGCTTCGCGATCGGCGAGTCGCTGGGCGCGGCGGCGCTGCGCATCGCCGGCGGCATCTTCACGAAGATTGCCGACATCGGATCCGACCTGATGAAAATCGTCTTCAACATCAAGGAAGACGACGCGCGCAACCCGGGCGTGATTGCCGACTGCACCGGCGACAACGCGGGCGATTCGGTCGGCCCGAGCGCCGATGGGTTCGAGACCTACGGCGTCACCGGCGTCGCGCTGATCACCTTCATCGTCCTCGCCGTGCGCGGCGAGGCGGTCCAGGTGGCGCTGCTCGTCTGGATCTTCGTGATGCGCATCATGATGATCGTCGCGAGTGCGCTGTCGTACTTCATCAACGAAGCGGTCGCCAAGAGCCGCTACGGCAACGTGGACAAGATGAATTTCGAGGCGCCGCTGACCTCGCTCGTGTGGCTGACCTCGATCGTGTCGGTCGTCATCACCTACGTCGTGTCCTACCTGCTCATCCCCGACCTCGGCGACGGCACGCTGTGGTGGAAGCTGTCGACCGTGATCACCTGCGGCACGCTCGCCGGCGCGATCATTCCGGAACTGGTGAAGATCTTCACCTCGGTGGAATCGGGCCACGTCAAGGAGGTCGTCGCCGCCTCTCGCGAGGGCGGTGCCTCGCTGAACATCCTGTCCGGGTTCGTCGCCGGAAACTTCAGCGCCTACTGGCTGGGGCTGAGCATCGTCACGCTCATGGGGATCGCGGCCTACGTCGGCACCAGCACGCCGAGCGTGGGCGCGCTGATGGCTGCGCCGGCCGTGTTCGCGTTCGGTCTCGTCGCGTTCGGGTTCCTCGGCATGGGTCCGGTGACGATTGCCGTCGATTCCTACGGTCCCGTGACCGACAACGCGCAGTCGGTATTCGAACTGTCGGTGATCGAGAGCATCCCGGGCATCAAGGAGCAGGTGAAGCGCGACTACGGCTTCGACGTGCGCTTCGATCGCGCCAAGGATCTGCTCGAGGAAAACGACGGCGCGGGCAACACGTTCAAGGCAACGGCCAAGCCCGTGCTCATCGGCACCGCGGTGGTGGGCGCGACGACGATGATCTTCTCGATCATCATGTCGCTGACGGCCGACCTGACGCGCAACGTGGACAAGCTGTCGATCCTCTACCCGCCGTTCCTGCTCGGCCTGATAACGGGCGGCGCCGTGATCTACTGGTTCACCGGCGCTGCCACGCAAGCCGTGACCACGGGCGCGTTTCGTGCCGTCGAGTTCATCAAGGCCAACATCCGCCTCGATGGCGTCGAGAAGGCGTCGGTCGCCGACAGCAAGAAAGTGGTCGAGATCTGCACCCAGTACGCGCAGAAAGGGATGTTCAACATCTTCCTCACCGTGTTCTTCTCGACGCTCGCCTTCGCGTTCCTGGAGCCCTTCTTCTTCATCGGGTATCTCATCTCCATCGCGCTCTTCGGCCTGTTCCAGGCGATCTTCATGGCGAACGCCGGCGGGGCCTGGGACAACGCGAAGAAAATTGTCGAGGTCGAGCTGAAGGCGAAAGGCACCGAGCTGCATGCCGCGACCGTGGTGGGCGACACGGTCGGCGATCCATTCAAGGACACTTCGTCCGTGGCGATGAACCCGGTGATCAAGTTCACGACACTGTTTGGCCTGCTGGCGGTCTCGCTGGCGGTCCGGCTGACCGTGGACCAGGGGCCGGGGCTGGGCTACGCGCTGTCGGCGGTGTTTTTCGTGCTTTCCACTATCTTCGTACGGCGGTCCTTCTACGGGATGCGGATCAAGTCCGACGGCTAGAAGCGGCGGGTTTTGGGCGAGGAATCGCCCGCCCGGCCCTGCTCAAGCTCGAGAGTTTTTTGGAGCGAAGGCGGGATCCCGGTGTCTAAGTGTTCGAGGGGTCGTAAGTCTCGTTGACTCCTCGTTTTTTGTCTGACTATAATCGGCGCCTTTCAAGCTCAGGCTCGCGGCACTGCCGCGGGGTCCGAAAAGGTTGGCCGCGCTCCACAAGGAGGTTCCCCCGTGGCACGTGAGATGTTCGGCGACATCGTCAACCCGTCGGTCAAGGTCGGCAGCAGGAGCTGGTATACGGTCCCTCTGTCGATCGTGGCGCACACGGTCCTGCTTGCGGCAGTCGTCATTGTTCCGCTGATGGCGGCCGACGTGCTGCCGACTCCGCCCGGGATGATGATGGCGTTTGCGGCCACGCCGCCGCCGCCGCCACCGCCGCCACCACCACCGCCGCCGCCGCAGCAGGCTGTCGCGCCGCCTCCGCCGATGGACGTCAGCCCGACGGCCGCGCCGGTCGAGGCGCCGAAAGAAATCAAGGCGGAAACCGGCATTGAAAGCGGCGTCAAGGGGGTCGTCGGCGGTGTCGAAGGCGGGATCGTCGGCGGCGTCGCCGGCGGGATCGTCGGTGGCCTTGCCGAAGCGCCGCCGCCACCGCCACCACCGCCGCCACCGGCGCCGGTTCGCGTCGGCGGTCAGATCAAGCAGCCCTCCAAGGTGAAGGACGTGAAGCCGGTCTACCCGGCGATCGCCCAGTCGGCGCGCGTCCAGGGCGTCGTGATCATCGAAGCGACGATCGGGCCCAACGGCAAGGTGCAAGAGGCGAAGGTGCTGCGGTCGATTCCGCTCCTCGACGCATCGGCGCTCGACGCCGTGCGGCAGTGGGAGTTCACGCCGACGCTGCTGAACAACGTGCCCGTGCCCGTCATCATGACCGTGACCGTGAATTTCACCTTGCAGTAGACCAGGAAGTCGACCGTTAACAGTCGACAGTTGACAGTGAGTCAACGGTCTCTTGTTAACTGTCAACTGTTGACTGTCAACTTCGGATTTCGTGTGGAGGTTGGACCGTGGATATGATGCAGATGTTCCAGCAGATGACCTGGGTGGCCAAAGTTGGTGGCATTCGTGCTCCTCATCATGTCGATGTGGTCGCTCGGCGTCGGGATCGAGCGGTTCTTCACTTACACGCAAGCCCGCAACCAGTCGAAGCTCTACGCGCCGCAGGTGGCCAAGCACCTCAAGGATGGCCGCTTGAAGGACGCGATCGCGCTGTCCACCTCCAAGAACTATCGCTATAGCCACCTCGCCAAGGTCGTGCTCGCCGGATTGCAGGAATATCAGTTCCAGCAGGAAAGCGGCGGGACGATGGCCCGCGAAGACCTGATGGACACGGTCCGCCGCTCGATTCAGCGCGCCTCGGCGTTGACCGCCTCGGATCTGAAGAAGGGCGTCTCGGCGCTCGCCACGATCGGATCGACCGCGCCGTTCGTCGGACTGCTCGGCACGGTGGTCGGCGTCATCAACGCGTTCCAGGGCATCGGCGCGGCGGGGTCGGCCGGCCTCGGCGCCGTGTCGGTCGGTATTTCGGAAGCGCTCGTCGAGACCGCGCTCGGGCTCGTCGTCGCGATTCCGGCGGTCTGGATCTACAACTACCTGACGTCGCGCATCGAGTACTTCAACGTGGAGATGGACAACTCCTCGTCGGAGCTCGTCGACTATTTCATCAAGAAGACCGCGTAAATTGCAGGACGGCAGGATTGATGGATTGCAGGAACGCTCCTGCAATCCTGCAAATCTGAAATCCTGCAATTCAGGGAGTTAGCCATGTCAATGGATCTCGGCGGCGCCAAGGGCGGAGTCAAATCCGACATCAACGTCACGCCGCTCGTCGACGTCATGCTGGTGCTCCTCATCATCATGATGCTGATCGCGCCGATGTTGCAGCAGGGCGTCACCGTCACGCTGCCGAAAGCCACGAACACGACCGACAAGCCGGAGCAGTCGGGGCAGACGGTGCTCGCGATCGCGAGGGATAAAACGTTCTACCTGAACGCGAAGCCGGTGCAAGAGAGCGAACTCGGCCGCCGCGTGAACGAGCTGCTCGAGAACAAGACCGAGAAGATCGTCGTCATCAAGGCGGACGAAGAAGTCGAGTACGGGGCCGTGATGCTGGCGATGGACCAGCTCCGCCAGGCCGGCATCGAGGACATCGGCCTGATTACCGACCCGAAGAAGACGCCGACGGCGGGAGGCAATAATGGCGCACGCACATCACCACCACGGCGCCGAGAAAGTCGTCACCGGCGAAGTCCCGCATGCCAGCTGCGACATGAACGTCACGCCGCTCATCGACGTGCTGCTCGTGCTGCTGGTCATCTTCATGGCGGCGCTGCCGCTCACCCAGCAGGGCGTCGACATCAACCTGCCGGCCGAAACGAAGAAAACCACCGACGTCACGCCGGACATCAGCCAGATCGTCGTCAACTACACGGCTGACCGGAAAATCGCGATCAACAACGGGGACGTGACGGTGCAGGAGCTCGAGTCGCGGCTCCGCAACATCTTCGACCAGCGCAAGGACAAGACGATGTTCATCATGGGTGCGGCCACGCTCCGCTACCGGGACATCATCTTCGTCATCGACGCGGCCAAAGGCGCCGGGGTCGAAAAGGTCGGCATCGTGACCGAAGGCATGCGCAGGGCCGGCGGCGCGATGGGCAGCAACTAGAAGTCAGAAGTTAGAAGTCAGAAGGACACACCAAGGCCGTTCCGCCGGACACCGGCGGGACGGCCTTTTTGCTTCCCGGCACACTTTTCGGGAACTTCCTCCCGCTCCGAACGCAATACATTAGTGACGTGGATCACGCGAGGGCCGTTCTCGCCCGGCGAATTCGATGCCTCGTGGACTAGGGCAACGCGAGAACGGCCCGAGCGACGCCGCGCTGGTCGATGCCGTGCGGCGCGGCGACGAAGAGGCGTTCGCCCGGCTCTACGCGGCGCACCAGCGGCCGCTCTACCGCTACGCGCTCCAGATGTGCGGGGCAGCGGCGGCCGACGATGTGGTGCAGGAGACGTTCCTGGTGCTGTTGCGCGGCGAGCGGTTCGATCCCGGGCGCGGGACGCTGTCCGGCTATCTATTCGGGATCGCGAGACACCACATCCTGAAGCGGCTCTCGGCGGCCCAGAGGGAGTCGACGATCGACAGCGAGGTCGTCGACGAGCTTGCCAGCGACGAGACGGCGGCGCTCGAGGGCTTGAGCCGCGACGAGGCGGTGCGGGCCGTGCGCGCGGCCATTCAGTCGCTGCCGCTCGTCTATCGCGAGATCGTGACGCTGTGCGAACTGGAGGAGCTCGACTACGCCACGGCTGCGAGTGTACTGCAGTGCCCGATTGGGACGGTGCGGTCGCGCCTCCATCGGGCGCGGGCGCTGCTGGCCGCGAAGTTGTCAGCAGCAGTCGTACGTAGGTCCGCCTGAAGGCGGTCCCCACGTACCGCCGCCGCAGTACGTGGGGTCCGGCGCCGCGGTACGTGGGGTCCGGCTTTAGCCGGACCTCCGGTGTTCGAAGGAGCTGACGTGCAGAAGGAAGAGGATCGGAAAAGCAGCCTGTCGGATGCGCTGCGTGCGGTCGCGGCGGAAGACGACGGCTCTCGAAGCGTCTCGAGGCGTCGAAGCGCGCCTCCGCGCGGAGGTGCGCACCATCGCGCGGAGGCGCCGCACTCGATGGGCGGGCGTTGCCGCCCTCGCCGCAGCGGCCGTGCTGGCGATCGCCATCGCCGTGCCGTCGAAGCGCGTGGTCGAAGCGCCCGGCGCCGCGGCGAGTCCCTCCGGCGGCGCAGAACGTGCGGCCGTGGAAGTAGCGACGGCGTTCTTTCCGCTCAGCTACAGCGGCATGCCGGTGTCGAACCCGCAGATCGTGCGGCTCGAGGTTCCACGCGCTGCGCTGGCCTCGTTCGGGCTGACGCCAATCGACGTCCCCGACAGCGGATCGGTGACGGCGTCCGGCACCGTGCAGGCTGACGTGGTCGTCGGCGAGGATGGCGTGGCCCGCGCGGTTCGGTTCGTGGGGAGAACTTGGACGGAGAGGAGACCATGAAACGACATCTGTTCGCGTTAGCATTGACGTCCGTGTGCGCGGGGTACGCGGCGCAGGCCGCTGCTCAGCCGCCCGGCCCGTCGGGATTTCCGTCGGGCTGGCGAGTGGATCGCGGTGGATATCTGACCGAGGGCACGCTCGACTTTCTTGCCGCCGATGCGCAAATCGGCCCGATCGTGAAAGGCGCGCCCTACTCGGGCGAGGGCGTGACGACGCTCACGCAAACGCTGTCCGACGGCACGCGGATCGAACGCACGGTGCGGGCGCGGTTCTATCGCGACGGGGAAGGCCGCACGCGGCGCGAGCAGACCATCCTCGGTCTCGGTCCACTGGGCGAGTCGCAGACAGTCACCATCGTGGATCCGGTGGCGGGCGTCATGTACGGGCTCAACCCGGCCAGGCACGAAGGCCGCCGCAGCCAGATGCCCGCGCCGGGCGCGCGGCGTGTCGGTCCGCCGCCGCCTCCTCCGCCTCCGCCAGGCGCCGGCGATATCGGTGCGCCGCCGCCGCCGCCCCCGCCTCCGCCAGGGGCTGTGGGTCGGCGTGCGAGTATGCCTGCGAGCGTGCCGAACGTGCCGGAGCCGCTGGGCACCAAGCAGATCGATGGCCTGACGGTGACGGGGACGAAGCGGACCGAAGTGATTCCCGTGGGCCGGATCGGAAACGATCGGCCGATCGAGATCACCGACGAGCGGTGGGAATCGGTGGACCTGAAAGTGCTGGTGCAGTCACGGCATCACGACCCGCGGACCGGCGATGCCGAGTATCGGTTGACGAACGTGAGCCGGTCGGAGCCGCCGCGGGAGCTGTTCCAGCCGCCGTCGGACTACGCGATTACCGACGCGCCGCCGCCTCCGCCGCCGGCTCCGCGACGGCCTGAGTAGCGGCAGTTCAGATTTCAGGAGTTCAGATTTCAGAGTGATTGTAGATTCCTGGAGCAATCTGGGATTCAGAGCTCTGAAATCAATCTGAACTCTGAAATCTCGTCTGAAATGAAAAGGGCCAGGGACGATCTCTCGCCCTCGGCCCTACCTGCCTTACTGGAACGTATACCGGAAGCTGACCATGAACTGGTAGACGTCGTTCAGGAACGTCGTCGTCTCCAGCGATTTCGTGAGCATCTCGTTGTTGACGAGCACCATGCGGTACGTTGCGCCGGCCGTTCGCATCCGCCGCGCCGTTGGTCAGGATCTGGTTCCGAATCAGACGCTGGCCGACGCCCCAGTTGTGATTCAGCATGTTGCCGAAGTTGGTGATGTCCAGCCGGATCTGTCCGGCGTGGCGTCTGCCGCCGAAGCTGCGGAACACGTCCTGCGTGACGCTCAGGTCCATCCTCTTCACGATCGGCAGGAACACCGCGAAGCGCTCGGCGTATTCGCCGCGATGCTTGCTCAGGTAGGAATCCTGATTGATGTAGGCATTCCAGGCCACCGCCTGCTCCGCGGCCGAGAAGACGCGGCCGTTCGGCGCGGTGAACGGTCTGGAAGTTCATCTCGGACTGGTCGCGCGGGATGTAGATCAAGTCGTTGATGCCCGTATCGCCGTTCAGATCGTTGGCGAAGAGGTAGCTCGTATTGCCGTTGGTGCGAGCTTCGAAGAACGCCGAGATCGTGGTCGCCCCGATTTCCAGCCACTGGCGCGAGTACGTCGGCGCGATGAACAAGCGGTGCCCGGGGGACGCGCCCGAGAACTGCAGGCCGGGATTGTTCGGATCGCCGCGCATCGCGTTGCCGGTCCATGAACCCGAGGCGATGGAGCCGGCATCGATGGTGTTTCTGGCTTCACCGTAGCTGTAGGCGCCCTTGACCGCGAATCCTCCAGCCAGCGTCTTCGACAGGCTGCCGGCGATGTTCCACGACCGGCCGACGTTCTGGTTCTTCAACACGATCGCGTTGGTGATCTGATTGCCGGTCGCGTTGTTGATGCGGGTGACGCAGGGGCCGACTTGCCCCGTCGCCGCGCACGCAGCGCCCGTCCACCGCGTGCGGTTGTCGGCGCCGACGAAGGTCGACTGCGCCGCCGGCAGGTTGGCGTTGATGTAGTAGACGCCGTTGACGTCGCGGTTGTAGATGAACTCGCCGGTGCCCACGAGTCCCCAGGGCAGCTTGCGGTCGACCGCGATGTTGGTCCGCCAGATCTGCGGGAACTTGAAGTCGGGATCGGTCACGGCGAGGTCGACGCTCGTCGCCGGCGCTCCGGTTACCGTCGTCGGCTTGTAGAAATCCGGATTGGCATTGAACGGCCTCGACGTGATGTTCTCGTCCTGAATGAAGCCGGTCAGCACGCCGGTGTTGCCGATCTGGTTTGAAATCCAGACGTAGGCCGGTTTGCCGGTGAAGATGCCCGATCCGCCCCGCAGCTGCGTTCTCTGGTCCTTGGTCACGTCCCAGTTGAAGCCGAATCGCGGCGACCACAGCGGCTTCGGATCCGGGAGCTTGCCCGTCGAGTACTTCACGGGGTTGCCGCCTTCGTCGCGGAACGTCAACGCATCGACGTTCGCATTGGGGTACGCCGTGTCACCGAACATCGGCACGTCGACGCGCAGACCGGCGGTGATCGTCATGTTCGAGCTTGGACGCCACTCGTCCTGCGCGTAGCCGCCGCTGTACCAGACGTCGAGCGGCTGAATCGGCTTGTCCTGGCCGGGGATGTTGCTGTAGCGCACCTGAAAGCGCCGCAGTGTGACGGGCGACACCGTGCGGTTCGGGTTCGCAAGGAAACCGTTCGCGTCGGTGTAGAAGTCTGCGAGCGAGTTGTAGATGTACGCGCTCTGCTTGCCGGGGAAGAACACGTTCTCGGAGTGGTACTTTTCGATGCTGGCGCCGAAGGTCAGCGAATGCTTGTTGCCGAACTTCGTGAAGTTGTCCTGGAACTGGAACGTGTTGTAGCGGAGCTCGTTGTTCGGCGTGAACGGCTCCGAGCCGACCGACGTGTAGGCGATGCCGCCGGGCGCGTCGAGGATGTCGACGAACGGAAACAGCTTGCCGATGTCGCCGCGGCTCTCGTCCTGCTTCGTGTAGCCCGCGATGATGCTGTTCGACATGCTGGTGCCGATCACCGTAGTTCCACTCGCCGATGCCCGAACGGATGTTCTCGAGGATCGAATAGTTGGAATTCTTGAATCCGAGGAAGTTCGTGCTGTTGCCGGAGTTCGCGCCCGATGCCCAGCGACGATGACGTGGACAGCAGCTGATCCGTGCTCGAACGGAGCTGGTTGTAGCGGAAGCTGACCTTGTTCCCGGTGTTGATGTTGTAGTCGCCCTTGACGAGCAACGGCTTGCCCGGCGTTTCCTTGTCGATGTTCTCGAACGGGCCGTGTTCGTACTGGAACCTGGACGACAGGAACGAGCTGAGTGCGGTCATGTCCGATGCCAGCACGCGCGTCACGCTGCCGGCCGCCGGTTCGCCGCCCTGGTTCGCGCGGAACAAGGTGAGCGGCCGTGCGTCCTTCTGCCGCTCGAAGCTCATGAACCCAAATACTCTGTTCTTGACGATCGGCCCGCCCGCCCAGAAGCCGGTGTTCTTGGTGTTGAACGTTCCAGGGTTGACGACCAGTCCCTCCGCTTCCGTTCCGACGAAGTCCTGGTTCCGGAACCGGTGATACAGCGAGCCGGTGACTTTGTTGGTCCCGCTGCGCGTGACGGTGTTCACGCCGGCGCCGACGAAGTTGCCCTGCCGGACGTCGAACGGCGCCACGTTGACCTGCACCTGCTCGATCGCTTCGAGCGAGATGGGCGCGACACCCGACGTGTCACCCGGCGCGTTCCGCAGGCCGAAGGAATTGTTGAAGTACGAACCGTCGACCGTGATGTTGTTCATCCGGCTGTCCTGGCCGGCGAAGTTCGAGCCGCTCGCTTGAGGCGTCAGCCGCGTGATGTCGCCGATGCGGCCGGAAATCGTCGGCAGCGAGGCGAGCTCCTCACGCAGGACCGCGGTCGCGGCGCCGGTGTGCGACGAGCTGAACACCGGATCGCTCGTGCCGACGACGGTGATGGTCTCGGAAATGGCGGCCACCTTCAGCGTGAATTCGAGGTCCTTGCGTCACGCCGAGGTTCAGCGTCAGGTTGGTCTGGGCTTCGGTGGTGAACCCGGTCAGCGAGGCGGTCGCCGTGTACGGCCCGCCGACGCGCATCCCGGGGATGAAGAATCGTCCGTCGGCCTGTGTGATGGCTTCGTAGACGGTGCCCGACGGTTCGTGCGTCGCGGTGACGGTGGCGCCGGGAATGACCTGCGCCCTGCGCGTCCTTGACGAGGCCCTGCATGGCGGCGGTCGTAACGCCCTGCGCGAAGGCGGGCCCGGCGCAGAGCAGGGCGCAACCCATCGCAAGCGCAAGCGTTCTCGAAAGTGCTGCGACTCATGTGTTCTCCATGTTGTTGAGGAAGAAGGGACGGAGGTTGGTAGTGAATTCGTCGCCAACCTCCGTCCCCGGTGCGCAATTTTACTTCGGCCATGTCACAGCGGTACGACAAAAGGGCTGCCGGAAATGTCCGGCAGCCCTTTGGATCCAACCAGTTGTAGGAGAAGAGCCTATTGCGTGACGCCGGCGGCCTTCTGCTTGCGGATGTCGGCGGCTTTGGCGCTGAGTGCTTCGGCTTCCTTGATCAGCGCTTGCTGCTTCGCGGGTTCCTTTTCGAGTGTCGCCTGCAGGCGCAGCAGGAGGCCCTTGTAGACGATCGCCTCGACGTAGTCCGCCTTGAGCTTGAGCGCCTTGTCGACCGCGGCTTCACGCCCTTGTCGACGAACGCTTTTTTGTCTTTCTCGGTCAGCTTGAAGTCGCGGTACGCCTTTTCCCAGTAGTAGACGGAGATCGTGTAGAAGGCTTCGGGGTTGGTCGGTTCCTTCGACGCGCGCTCCTCCAAAGCCTCTATGGTCTTATCAAATTGCCCCTGCCGGTTGTAGTACGACGCCAGCGTCAGGTAGACGGCGGGGTCGCTCGGCTTGGCCTTTCGCGCGGCCTGCAGCATCGCTTCGGCCTCGTCGTACACGCCGGCCTCTTCGTAAATCGTCGCCAGGGCGAAGTAGTTCGACGGCTCGCCCGGCTCGAGCTGGATCATCTTCTGGACGACCGGCTCCGCCTTGGCGGGGTCGTTCAGCTTGTCGGCGCGGTACGCGGCCACGAGGAACTCCAGGGAACGCTTGCTGAGCGTCTTGTCTGTCGGATCGCTCGAGGACGCCAGCGCCTCGGCGGCTTTCTGGTAGTTTTCGACCGCCTTCGTCATGAGCCCGTCGTTCTCGGCCTCGCCCTTCTTGCTCGGCTTCCACAGGTTGTCGTAGCAATTGGCCAGGAAAAAGAGCGCCTGATGGGCCTGCTGCGAGTCCGGGGCGGCCTGCACCGTCTCCTCGTACAACGTCGCCGCTCGTTTGTATTCCTGCGCTTGATACGCCTGGTTCGCAGCCTTGAAGGCTTTGCGAGCCTTCAGTTCTCCGACCTGGGCACACCCGGACGCGACTAAGGACCCCAGGGTTAGCATCGCGATCACGACCTGCGATGCACCCGGCAAGAAACGCATTGAACCCCCTACTAGGAGAGAATGACCGTAGCCTAAACGGGGCCAGTATAGTGAAGCCAAAAAACGTACGTCAAGGCACGCCTTATTATTGATTTAGACACCGTTTTGAATGGTTCGTTTCGAAGACCTGCTGGAAAAGGTCCGGGCCTACAGCCCGGCCGCTGACGTCGAGCTGCTCAGGCGCGCCTACGTGTTCTCGGCCTTCGAGCATCGGGGACAGGTTCGCCATTCCGGTGAACCTTACCTGATCCACCCCCTCGCCGTCGCCGACTTCCTGGCCGACCTGAAGCTCGACGCCGTGACCATCGCCGCCGGCCTCCTCCACGATGTCGTCGAAGACACGCTGACGACGGTCGAGCGTATCCGCGAGCTCTTCGGGCCCGAGGTGGCGCACGTGGTGGAGGGCGTGACGAAGATCAGCGCCATCACCTTCTCGTCGAGCGAGGAGCGTCAGGCGGAAAACGTCCGCAAGATGCTGCTCGCGATGGTGGACGACATCCGCGTCATCCTGGTGAAGCTGGCCGATCGACTCCACAACATGCGGACGCTCAGCCACCTGTCGGAAGAGCGGCGCGTCAAGATCGCGCAGGAGACGCGCGACATCTACGCGCCGATCGCCAACCGCCTGGGCATGAGCAAGGTCAAGAACGAGCTCGAGGAGCTGTCGTTCCGGTACATCGAGCCGCAGGCCTACGAACAGCTGCGGGCAAAGGTGGACGCGCGGCGCCGGGCCACCGAAGGACTCATCGAGGAGCTGAAGACGGACCGTCGCCGCGAAGCTCGCCGAGGCGCAGGTCCCGGTGATCGAGATCGACGGCCGTATCAAGCGGCTGTGGAGCATCAGCCAGAAATTGAAGCGCCAGAAGATCGAGCTCGAGCAGGTCTACGACTTCATCGCGCTGCGAATCATCACCGAGGACGTGAAGGAGTGCTACGCGGCGCTCGGCATCATCCATCAAACATGGTCGCCCGTCCCGGGGCGCATCAAGGACTTCATCGCGATGCCGCGCCCCAACGGGTACCAGTCGCTGCACACGTCCGTCATCAGCGAGCATGGCATGCCCTTCGAGGTGCAGATCCGGAGCATCGAAATGCACCGGATGGCCGAGGAAGGCGTCGCCGCGCACTGGAAGTACAAGGAAGGGCGCGCCGGCGACCGGCGCGACGATCGGTACTTCCAGTGGATGCGCCAGCTGCTCGAGTCGCAGCAGGAGCTCCGCGATCCGCAGGAGTTCATTCAGAACCTGAAGGTCGAGCTGTACCCGGACGAGGTCTACACCTTCACGCCGAAAGGGCTCGTCAAGGCGCTGCCGAGCGGCGCCACGCCCGTCGATTTCGCCTATGCCATTCACACCGACGTCGGCCATCAGTGTGTCGGCGCTCGCGTCAACGGCAAGATGGTCCCGCTGCGTACGCGTCTGCGCAACGGCGACATCGTCGAGATCGTCACGCAGACGGGGCACAAGCCGAGCCGCGACTGGCTCACGTTCGTGGCCACCTCGCGCGCCCGCAACAAGATCAAGCACCTGATTCATTCGGAGGAGAAGACGCGGGCCATCGAGTTTGGACGCAAGCTGTTCGACAAGGAGGCGCGTCGATACGATATCAACCCCAAGTCGATTCTCGACAGCGACGCCTTCGCCGCAGGCCCTCTCCGATCTCGCGCTGGCGAAGGCCGACGATGTGTTCGCAGCCATCGGATACGGGAAGATTCAGCCCAAGCAGGTGCTGGGCAGGCTGGTGCCCGCGGACAAGCTGCACGAGCGCCCCCCGGACGGCGCGGTGGCGTCGGTCGTGCGGCGCGTGTTCGGTGCAGGTGAAGAGAAGATCAAAGTGCGCGGCTTCGACGACCTGATGGTGTTCCGCGCGCGCTGCTGCAATCCCATTCGCGGCGAGAAGATCGTCGGCTACATCACGCGCGGCAAAGGCGTCTCGGTCCACTCCGCCACGTGTCCCAACGTCGTGAACCTCCTCTATGACCCCGAGCGCCGCATCGACGTCGAATGGGACAAGGGCGTCGACCAATCACCGCGCTACCCGGTTCGGCTGACGATGCAAGTGGAAAACCGGAAGGGGCTGCTGGCGGCCGTGAGCACGAAAATCGCGGATATCAACACCAACATCAAGAACATCGAGGCGCGGACCGACGAGGATCAACACGCGCGGATCGACATGACGGTGGAGATCAGCGATCTCAAGCACCTGGAGAAGGTCATCAAAGCGGTGCGCGGGGTGGAAGGCGTGATTGGGGTGGAGCGGGCCGCTCGGTGAGCTCTGTCATGGCTGATGGCTGATCGCTGATGGCATACGGCTGATGGTCAGTGCCATCGACGATGAGCCATCAGCCGTTAGCCATCAGCCATGTCAGCCTTCGTACGTCGCGATCACATCTATTTCCACCCGCGCGTCTTTCGGCAGACGTGCGACCTGGACGGTCGCGCGCGCGGGGTAGGGCTCCGCGAAGTATTCGCCGTAGACCGCGTTCATCGCGGCGAAGTCGTTCATGTCGGCGAGGTAGACGGTCGTACGCACGACGTCGCCGAAGGAGCGGCCGGCCGCCAGCAGGAGCGCGCCGACGTTGTCGAGCACCCGGCGCGTCTCGTCCGCGATGCCGCCCTCGATCATGTTGCCAGTGGCGGGATCGATCGCGACTTGTCCCGATACGAACAGCAGCTGCCCGGCCCGGATCGCCGGCGAATAGGGCCCGATGGCCTTCGGCGCGCCGGGACTGGAGATGGAGTGCTTCATCGCAAGGACGAAGTCAGAAGTCAAAAGTCAGAAGTCAAAAATCAGATCGTTTCTGACTTCAGACTTCGTACTTCTGACTTACGCGGCTTTTGTTACCCTTCCGCTGCGCAGGCAGCGCGTGCAGACGCGAATCCGCTTGTTCCCGCCGTTGATCGTCGCCCGCACGGTTTGAAGATTCGGCTCGAACCGTCGCGGCCGGACGTTGTTCGCGTGGCTATGCGTTCGTCCGACGACCGGTCCTTTTCCACACACTTCACATATCTTTGCCATGACTCACCAATTCTGCAGTTCAGGAACTTACCAATCTACCAGTTCTCTCAGGGGACTATCAACCGCGAGGGCTCGCCGGATTCCGCCGGGGCATCCCCGGACGTCGTGGGGAGGACGCGCGCCATCAGATCGAGAAACGCGCGACTGTTTTCGTGATCGGTCGCGCGCAGGTCGCGCACGGCTTCCTCGAGACGCCGCAGGACGACGCCGGCGTCCCGATCGAACGACGACGTGGTGCCCTTGCCGGCCTCGGTCAGCATGTGGCGAAGCTCCGTCGCCAGACGCTCGGCGGGCAGCGAGGCCGGCCGATGCTCGTAGATCACGCCCCGTGAAGCGGTCTCAAAGGTCGAGGCGACCGCCGCTGCCGCTTCCGCCACATCGTCGTCGATCACCCCGTGCAAGTCGGGCGGCGCGTACTGGAGGAGGAACGTCGTGACGACGATGAAGATCTGGGTCTGCCGTTCGTTGAAGTCGCGCGTCGCCTGGACGAGGACGCCGAGATCGCGCCGGTGCCTTCGCACCGCCACCGCCGGCGGATGCTCGCGCGCGCTCGCCAGCCACGTGCAGTCGGCCGGACATTGAATCTGCACCAGCCGCTTGGTGCCGCAGCACACCGCGCAGATTTGTTTGTCCAGCGCCGGGCACCCGCGTCTGGCTCGCCGAACACCGCAGAGAGGACAGAGCACGCGCCGATTATTGTATAATTCCGGCCAAAATCCCCAGAACTCATCGGAACACGCCTTGCAGTCGCCTCATGTGGTTGTCGAGCCGGAGCGTTGCCTATGAGCGTGGTCCGACAGGAATCGGCGATCGAGTACTTCAAGGAGCTCGTCGAAGGCGCGATCGCGCGCCAGGGACTCGCGACCGGGGAGTTGACCGCGTTCTATGTCGTGCACCTGCTGGCCAGCTTCCTTCAGCGCCCGGAAGACGTCGCGGGCGAGGACGGCCCGCTGGCGCTGAGACTCGGTCGCGCCCTCGAAGGAGGCGGTCTCGAACAGCGCGCGAGCCTCAAACAGATCGGCGACGTTTCCCTGTTCGTTTCCGGATTCTTCTCGGACTCGCTGAATCGCCGGCTCGTGGACGTGGACTACTACGCGAGCATCGGCGGTCGCGCGTATCACACCTTGAGTCGTTTCGAGAGCGACCAGTTGTCGCCCGTTTTCGCCGAACTCGGGGAACGGTTCGTTGAATTCGCGGACGTCTTGAGCGAGATCAGCGAACGCACGTCCTGTTCGTCGAACGGCGACCTGCTCCGCATGTATGAGCGGTGGCTCAAGACGCGGAGCCGCCGCGCCGGGCAACTCCTCGTCGATCGGGGTGTCGTTCCCAATAGCTCGATCAGGTCCAATCGAGTTCAATAGACGGCGATCGCGTATAGCAGCCGACTGTCAACTCTTGACGGCTGAGCGTAGCAACATTGTCACACCTCGGCATTTCTGCAACATACGACGTCTCCTCGAGCGGACAAATTATGACAATGGGTGCCGAACCGTTCGCGATTTGGCGGCGTCTAAGGAGGCATCCGGATTTTGAACAACCGGTAGATTTTTGGAACGAATTGGCCGATAAGTGGTTTATAATGAACATCTTGAGGCGGAAGATTCAGGACGCGCTTCGAGTTGGCCGAACAAAATCCGCGAGTGAACGGCCTACGTTGATCCGTACGGTTGAGGGCGGTCGGAAACAGATTGAGCGCGGCGACGCACAGCATTTCGACTGGCAGTTTATTTGCATATGCGGTGTGCAATCTTGAGGGTGCGGTCGGATGCGGGATGCTGACCTCGAGGAAGGAGCGGCGGTCATGAAGGCGGACACTCAGAAGTCGGGCGCGGATGCGAAGATGTCACGGGCCCGGTATAGCGAGCTGAAACAGATGTTGGCGGAACGGCGTCGGGAACTTCAGGCCGAGGTCCAGGGCAAGATGCGCGGTGTGCGCGAAGAGGGCACCTGGGGCGGCAAACTGAACGAAGTGCTCGACGCGGTCGAGAGCGCGGAAGCCGATATTCAGGAGGACCTCGAGTTCGCGCTGGTCCAGATGAAGTCGGAAACGCTCACGAAGATCAACGACGCGCTGGTCCGGCTGGAGCAGGGCGACTACGGCAATTGCTACGACTGCGGCGAGGAAATCGCGGAGAAGCGTCTGCGGGCCTTGCCGTTCGCGGTTCGCTGCAAGGACTGCGAGGAAGTCAAAGAGAATGCCGAACAGCGTCAGCGGCAGATGGCCGCGCGGCGCGGCACGTCGGCCCTCTTCCTCGACATGTAAGATCCGGCGTCCCAGTATCCCGGGGCTCCGCCGGTGGCGGAGCCCGATTCCCTCCCCACCGGCCCAGCTTCAGATTTCGACTACGATTCGGGTGAGCTGAGAGGGTCAGCCCATGAGCGACCAACTCGAAAACCTTCCGTCCGAGGACGTTTCCGCCGGCGATCGGCCGCTGTCCATTCCGGCGGAGCTGCCGATTCTGCCGCTGCGCGACACGGTCCTCTTTCCAAATTCGTTCATGCCGCTCGCGGTGGCGCGCGAGAGTTCCGTGCGCCTCATCGACGACGCGATCGCGAACGGCAAGCTGATCGCCGTCTTCACCCAGCGTGACGCGGCGATGGAGGAGCCGACGCAGGCGGATCTGTACGCGATCGGCACGGCCACGCATATCCACAAGATGTTCAAGCTGCCCGACGGCAGTCTCCGGCTCATCGTCCAGGGTCTGGCGCGGCTTCGACTTGACGAGGTCGTGTCGGCGCAGCCGTACCTGCGCGCGCGCGTCAGCCCGGCGCTCGAGGGCACCAACGACGCGGATCGCCTGGAAATCGACGCGCTGGCGCGCAACATCAAGACGAACTTTCAGCAGGTCGTTTCGCTGTCGCCGCTCCTGTCCGACGATCTGCAAACGCTCGCGATGAACATCACCGAGCCGGGCCGGCTGGCGGACTTCATCGCCTCGTCGCTCTCCACGATCAGCACCGCCGTCAAGCAGGAAGTGCTCGAAACGCTCGATATCCGGACGCGGATGGACACGCTGAACCGGATTCTCATCAAAGAGCTCGAAGTCCTGGAGCTCGGCTCGAAGATTCAATCGCAGGTGCAGTCCGAGGTCGGCAAGAACCAGCGCGAGTACTTCCTGCGCGAGCAGATGAAGGCCATTCAGAAGGAGCTCGGCGAGGGCGACGATCAAACGAAGGAGATCGAAGAGCTCACCGCCAAGATCGAAGCGGCCGGCATGCCGGAGGCCGTGAAGAAAGAAGCGCTGCGGGAGCTGGATCGCCTGTCGAAGATGCCGGTGGCGGCCGCGGAATACACCGTGTCGCGGACCTACTTGGATTGGCTGGTCGCGCTGCCCTGGAACAAGCGGTCCGACGATGTGATCGATCTGCCGCTGACGAAGAGCGTGCTCGACGCCGATCATTCGGGGCTCGAGAAAGCCAAGGACCGCATCATCGAGTACCTCGCGGTTCGCAAGCTCAACCCGGATGTGAAGGGACCGATTCTCTGCTTCGTCGGCCCTCCGGGCGTCGGCAAGACGTCGCTCGCCAAGTCGATTGCGCGCTCGCTCGGCCGCAAGTTCGTCCGGGTCTCGCTCGGCGGCATGCGCGACGAAGCCGAAATCCGCGGGCATCGCCGCACCTACATCGGCGCCCTGCCGGGGCAAGTCATCCAGGGCCTGCGCCGCGCGGAAACGAAGAACCCGGTGTTCATCCTCGACGAGATCGACAAGCTGGGATCCGACTTCCGCGGCGATCCGTCATCGGCGCTGCTCGAGGTACTGGATCCGGAGCAGAACAACACCTTCCGCGATCACTACCTGGATTTGCCGTTCGACCTGTCCGAAGTGCTGTTCATCACGACGGCAAACATTCTCGACCCGGTGCCTCCTCCGCTCAAAGACCGGATGGAGGTCCTCGAGATCGCCGGCTACACCGAGGAAGAGAAGCTGAAGATCGCGACCGACCACCTGGTGGACAAGCAGGTCCGGAACCACGGGCTGACTGCGGACTACCTCCGCTTTACGCCCGACGCGCTGCGCCAGGTGATTCGCGGCTACACCCGAGAGGCCGGCGTGCGGAACCTCGAGCGCGAAATCGGGTCGCTGTGCCGGAAGGTCGCGCGCCGGCGCGCCGAAGGCAACGAGGAGCCGATCGAAATCACGCCCGATGTGGTGATGGGGTTGCTCGGCGCGCCGCGGTTCCTCGACGAGGAGATGGAGGAGCGCACGAAGGAGCCCGGCGTGGCGATCGGCCTGGCATGGACGCCGGCCGGCGGCGAGGTGCTCTTCATCGAGGCCTCGCGCATGGCCGGCACGGGGTCGTTGACGCTGACCGGCCAGCTCGGGGACGTGATGAAGGAATCGGCGCGGGCGGCGCTGTCGTGGCTGCGCATGCACGCCAAGGAATACAACATCGATCCCGAGTTCTTCGCCAAGGCCGAGATGCACGTGCACGTGCCGTCGGGCGCGATTCCCAAGGACGGTCCTTCGGCGGGCGTGACGATGGCCACCGCGATGGCGTCGCAGTTGACCGGGCGTCCGGTGCGGGGCGACCTCGCGATGACGGGCGAAATGACGTTGTCGGGCCGCGTGCTGCCGATTGGCGGCGTCAAGGAGAAGGTGCTGGCCGCGCGCCGCGTCGGCATCCGCGAAGTGATCCTGCCGAAGCAGAACGCGAAGAACGTCAACGAGGATCTGACGCCCGAGATCCGGCAGGACATGACGATCCATCTCGTCTCGACGATCGACGAAGTCCTCGCGCTCGCGCTCCAGCCTGCGGCGTCCGACGTGCGGCCGGCGCAGAAGACGCCGTCCCGGCCCGTCGGGCAGGTCGCGGCACCGCGGTAATCGGCGGCGTTCGACGGCAGCCACGAAAACACGAAAACACGAAGAAGACCTTTTTGTTCTTCGTGGCTTCGTGGTTGCATGTGGTATGCGTGTCGTCTACTCCTCGCGATACCAGATCGATCTAGGGCTTCACGTTTTTCCGACCCAAAAGTATCGATTGGTTTACGACTGGCTGCTCGATCGCGGCCTCGTGGATCCGCGCGACACAATCGAGCCGGAGCCAGCGAGCTGGGACGAGCTCGCGCTCGTGCACACGGCCGACTACCTCCACAGGATGCGCGACGGCGCGATGACCCCCGAAGACGTCGCGCAGCTCGAGTTGCCCTGGTCGCGCGAGATGGTCGACGGGTTTCGCGTGATGGTTGGCGGCACGATCCAGGCCGGGTTGATTGCTACCGGCCTGGAAGTCAGAAGTACGAAGTCAGAAGTCAGAAGCACTTCAGACTTTAGACTTCAGACTTCAGGCGTGCGAGCCGCCGTCCATATCGGCGGCGGCCTTCACCATGCCTTTCCCAACCACGGCGAAGGCTTCTGTCCGTTCAACGACGTCGCGGTCGCCGTCCGCGTCCTCCAATCGCACGGCATCGAGCGCGTGGCGGTGATCGATCTCGACGTGCACCATGGCAACGGCACGGCGTTCATTTTCGAATCCGATCCGCGCGTCTTCACGTTCTCGATGCACCAGCAGTACAACTATCCGATGTGGAAACCGCGCGGGTCGCTGGACATCGGGCTGCCCGATGGCGCGCACGACGCCACCTACCTGCGGCAGCTCGAGGACGCGCTGCCGCGTGTGCTGGCACATCGGCCGGCCTGCGTGTTCTATCTGGCCGGGGCCGATCCGTACGAAGACGATCAGCTGGGCGGTCTACGGTTGACGCGCGCTGGCCTGCGTCAGCGCGATCGGCTGGTGATGGACGCCCTCCGTGCCGCACACCTGCCGCTCGTCGTCACGCTCGCGGGCGGGTACGCGCGAAGAGTCGACGACACCGTGGCCATTCATGTGGCCACAATCGAAGAAGCCTTCGCACGTTAGCATTCAACCGTTCATGGTCGGCCAGACCATCGGTCCCTACATCAGCGTCAGCGCGTAAGCCGTCTTCAAATCGACCACGTCGCCGCGGCGAACCATGGCGCGGACTTCATCAATCGACATCGTTTTCGTTTCGATGTCCTCGTCCTCGTCGGGCTTGTACGGGGAATCGGGAGCGGGTGTCTGAAGCAGCGAGAGTCTGAAGAAAATCATCTGCTCGTCGCAGTAGCCGGGCACGGGGTACCAGGAGCCCAGGTGTTCGATGCGGCCGGGCACCAGCCCGATTTCCTCCTCGCATTCCCGCGCGGCCGCCGTCTCGACGAACTCGCCGGGGTCAACACTGCCGGCCGGGAATTCCCACGTGAAGCGATCGATCGCCGCCCGGTACTGCCGGACCAGAATCACGCGGCCATCGTCGTCGACCGGAATCAGCACTACCGAGGGTTGGTGCCGCACGATCGCCATTTCGTGTTCGCGTCCATTGGGGTGGCGGCGCGTCTCGACTTCGACGGCGAAGACACGGCCCTTGAAGACGATCGGCATCGGTGCGCCTCCCCGGTTGTTAGGCGGGCTCAGGCCCGCCGCGCTACGAACTCTCCAGCGTCTCGCGCAGCTCGTCCAGCACGCGCTGCAGATCGTCTGGCAGCTCGCTGACGAATTCCATTCGGCGGCTCTCGGACGGATGCGTGAACGCGAGCCGAGCCGCGTGCAGAAACGGCCGCTCGAGGTGCGTCACCGCGCGAATGTCGCCCGGGACGCGCCGGTGCACGCCGCCGTAGAGCGAATCGCCGACGATGGGGTGGCCGATGGCGCTGAGGTGCACGCGAATCTGATGCGTGCGGCCGGTGTGAATCGCGACCCGCGCCAGGGTGAGCAAGCGGCCGAAATGCTCCGCGCCGGCGATGCGCGTCACCGCCGATCGCGCGCGCCGGGCCCGCGCCGACATCTTCTTGCGGTTGGCCGGATCCCGGCCGATCGGCGCGTCGATCCGGCGTCCCGCCATGACCTCGCCCCAGCACAGCGCGACATATTCTTTTTCGACCTCGCGATCCTGGAACTGGCGGGCGAGCTCCGCGTGCGCCGCGTCGTGCTTGGCGACCACCATCAATCCCGACGTGCCGCGATCGAGCCGGTGCACGATCCCCGGCCGCTTCTCGCCGCCGATGCCGCTCAAGTCGTCGACATGGTGGAGCAGTGCATTGACCAGCGTTCCGGAGGCATGCCCGGCCGCCGGGTGCACCACCATTCCGGCTGGCTTGTCGATGACGATGATGTCGCGATCCTGGAAGAGGATGGGCAGCGGGAGCTGCTCGGCCCGCGGCTCGGGATCGACAGGCTCAGGGATCTCGATGGTGACAGTCTGTCCGGTCTTGACCGGCTGGTTCGGCTTCGCGCCCGAGCCGCCGACGCGGACGGCGCCCTCTTTGATCAGCCGCTGAATGTGCGATCGCGACTGATCGGGCAGAACGGATGTCAGGAAGCGATCGAGGCGAACACCGTTGCTGTCGTCGGGAACCGTGATGGTGGTCACGAGCCGTTCTCACTCTTGGACATCACCCGTGCGTACGGCTATGCCGTGTGAGAACGGCTCACGCCGCCTTGCGCGCGCGCTTGGGTTCCGGCGCTCCGGAGCGCGAGAGATACACCAGCATCCCGATCGCGAGAGGCACGAGAAGAATCGAGATGAACTGCGACGTCGAGAACATGCCGACCGCGCCGCGCTCGTCGCCGCGGAAGAACTCGATCGCGAACCGCGAGATGGCGTAGAGGAGCATGTAGAGCCAGAACGTGCGGCCGGCGAACCCGCGCCCCTTGCGCTCGGTTGCGAGCAGGACGATCAGGATCACGAGCTCCGCGCCCGCTTCGTAGAGCTGCGTCGGATGAAGGGGCACGCCCAGCGGCGTCCCGACGTTGGCGGCGGCGAATGGATCGGTGAACGTGATCCCCCAGGGCCTGGTCGTCGGCTTGCCGTAGCAGCACCCCGCGAACAGACACCCGAAGCGCCCGATGACGTGGCCGAGGGCGATGCCGGGAGCGAAGACGTCGCACGTCGTCCACAGCGGCAGCCCGATGCGGCGGATATACCAGAGCGCGACCGCCACCGCCAGGATCAACCCCCCGTAGAACACGCCGCCGGAGCGGGCCAGCGTCAGGAGCTCGCGCGGGTCGGCGGTGAAGGTTTTGAAGTCGGTGACGAGGAGCAGCAGCTTCGCGCCGACCAGGGCGCTGATGATGATGTAGATCCCGAGATCGAGCACGCGGTTCTGATCGAGCCCGCGCTTCCTGGCGCGGACGCGCGCGAGCTGCAGCCCGAGCAGGTAGGCGGCCGCGAGCAGCACGCCGTAGGTGTAGACCGTGATGTGGCCGAACGAGCCGATCGACCACGGCAGCTCGAAAAGAATTGGATGCATCTGCTACGGTTCCGTGCGCCGTCGGTCGACGCCCAGCATGTCGAGAATCATGATCGCCACGCCGACGGTGATCGCCGAATCGGCGACGTTGAACGCCCAGAAATGATACGTGCGCCAGTAGACGTCGACGAAGTCGACGACCGATCCGGTGGTGATCCGATCAATCAGGTTGCCGGCGGCGCCGCCGATGATCAGCGCGAGGCCGAGGCGCGCGACGATCTGATGATGCGCCAGGCTCGCCGCGTACATGCCGACCGCGACCAGCGCGACCGTCGCGACCATGGCGATCACCGCGGACTTGAACGGAAACTCCGCGAGGTTGAGGATGCCGAACGCCGCGCCGGTGTTCCGCACGTGCGTGAAATCCATCAGACCGGGAATGATGGTGACGCTCTCGTGCAGCGGCAGCGTGGCCCGAATCGCGGCTTTCGACAGCTGGTCGAGCGCCACGATGACGAGCGGCAGCCAGATTTCGAGCCGCCGCCGTTCGACACGTTCCAGGCGGGGCGTTTCCGCGGCGCTGGCGTCCAGGACTTCAGCCATTGACAGCCTCGGCCAGTGCATCCTGACAGCGCTCGCAGATGCCGGCCCACGCCGGCTCGCTCGACACGGACTGCACATAGCGCCAGCAGCGATCGCATTTCACGCCGCCGGCGCGCGCAATCGTCACGGTCGGCGCCGCATCCGGCCCCGTCTCGTCTGCATGCAGCGATTTCAGCTCGACCTCCGAGACGATGAACAGCATCGGCAGGTCGCGGGCGTAACGCTCCAGCAGTGCCAGATCCGCTTGCGGGGCGGCGATGACGACCTTTGCCTGCAGCGAGCTGCCGATCTGCTTGTCCTTGCGCAGCGGTTCGATGTGCGCGAGGACGCGCTCGCGAATGGCCGACCAGCCGATCCCATCGCGACGTCAGCTCAGCGTCGACCAGCAGCAGCAGATCCTCCGGCGACGGGAAGACCGCGATGTGCACCGAGTCCTCGCGTGCCCCGGGCAGATAGCGCCACAGTTCGTCGGCCGTGAACGAGAGGATCGGCGCCATCAGCCGCGTGAGGCCGTCGGCCATGATGTACATCGCCGTTTGCGCCGATCGCCGCTCTCGCGAGCGCGCGGCGAACGTGTACATCCGATCCTTCGAGATGTCGTTGTAGAACGCGCTCAGATCGACGGTCGCGAACGCGTTCAGCGCCTGGAAAATCGGCAGATAGTCGTAGTCCTCGTAGCCGCGGAGGATCCGCTGGCCGACCTCGGCGTACTTCGCCAGGATGTAGCGGTCCACTTCCTCGAGCCGGGCGTGCGGCACGCGGTCGGTCGCGGGATCGAAATCGTACAGGTTGGCGACGAGATAGCGCAGCGTGTTGCGGATCTTCCGGTAGGCTTCGACCGCGCGCGCGAGGATCTCGTTGCTGACCCGGATTTCTTCCCGGTAGTCGCTCATCGACACCCACAGCCGCAGGATGTCGGCGCCGCTCTGTTTGATCACATCCTCCGGCGCGATCGAGTCGCCGCGCGACTTCGACATCTTCCGGCCTTCCATGTCGATCAGGAAGCCGTGCGTCAGCACCTGCTGGAACGGCGGACGCCGCCGCGTCCCGAGTCCGACCAGGAGCGAGCTCTGGAACCAGCCGCGATGCTGATCGCTGCCTTCGAGATAGATGTCCGCCGGCCAGGTCAGCTCCGGCCGCACCGACAGCACCGCCTCGTGGCTCGAACCCGAGTCGAACCAGACGTCGAGGATGTTCATCTCCGTTTCGAACGTCGTCCCGCCGCACTCGGGACACGTGAAACCGTCGGGCAGGAATTCCTCCACGGGCCGCTCGTACCACGCGTCCGCGCCGTGCTGCTCGAACACGCCCGCCGCCTTCTGGACGAGCGCCGGGCTCGTTTCGGCCTCTGCCGCACGCCGTGCAGTCGACCGCTGGAATCGGGACGCCCCAGACGCGCTGGCGCGAGATGCACCAGTCGGGCCGGTTCGCCACCATGTTGTACATGCGGTCGTGGCCCCACGCCGGAATCCACCGCACGTCGTGATCGATCGCGTCGAGCGCGGCTTGTCGCAGCGTCTGCCGGTCCGTCCGGACACGCTGTTATCGTGATCCGTGCGACTGTCGTTCCCGGTACGTGGGCGCCTGAGCGGCTCGTCGAGCGAGATGAACCACTGCGACGTGGCCAGGAAGATCACCGGGTTGTGACACCGCCAGCAATGCGGGTACTGATGCGAGAACGATTCCCGATGCCACAGACGTCCGCGCTCCGCGAGCGCCTCGACGATCTTCGGGTTGGCGTCGAACACGCGCTGGCCGCCGAACAGCTCCACGGTTTCGAGGAAGTGCCCGGCCGGTCCGACCGGCGCGTAGATTTCGAGTCCGTACTTCACGCCGGTGTTGAAGTCGTCGGCGCCGTGACCCGGCGCAGTGTGGACGGCCCCGGTGCCCGCGTCGAGCGTGACGTAGTCACCGAGCACGCCGAGCGATGGCCGCGCGTAGAGCGGATGCTGGAAGCGGATGTGTTCCAGCTGCTCGCCCTTCATCTTCGCGATCGGTGGACCGAACGTCTTTCCCGGCCACCCCCGCGACTCTCGCCGCGAGCGCCTCGGCGACGATCACGGCACGTCCGTCGACCTCGTACGCCGCGTAGTCGAACTCGGGATGGAACGCGATCGCCAGGTTCGACGGAATCGTCCACGGCGTCGTCGTCCAGATCAGGACCGACACGGCGCGTCCCGCGAGTTCGGGGATGCGCGTCGCGAGTTCATCCGCGCTCTCGGGCGCGAGCGTGAACTCCACGTAGATCGACGGCGATGTGTGATCCTGGTATTCGACTTCCGCTTCCGCGAGCGCCGTGCGGCAGTGGATGCACCAGTGCACCGGTTTCTTGCCCTTGTAGACCAGCCCCTGCTCGACGAACCGGCCGAACGCCCGCGCGATGGCAGCCTGGTAGCGGAAATCCATCGTCAGGTACGGGTTGTCCCACGTGCCGAGAATGCCGAGACGCTGGAACTGCTCGCTCATGACGCCGACGTAGCGCTCCGCGTACGATCGGCAGGCGCGGCAGAAGTCCGCGACCGACAGCTCGCGCTTTTTCGGACCGAGCTCCCGGTCGACCTTCAGCTCGATCGGCAACCCGTGGCAGTCGTAGCCGACGACGTAGGGCGCGTCGAAGCCGGCCATCGAGTGCGACTTGACGACGAGATCCTTCAGGATCTTGTTGAGCGCCGTGCCGAGGTGGATGTTGCCGTTCGCGTACGGCGGACCGTCGTGCAGGACGAACTTCGGCGCGCCGGCGCGCGCGTCACGGATCTTGCCGTAGAGGTTCGACGTCTTCCAGCGCGCGAGCGTCTCGGGCTCGCTCGTCGGAAGATTCGCCTTCATCGGGAAAGCCGGTGCGCGGCAGGTTGACGGTGTCTTTCCACTCGGGCATGCGTATCCAACGATTTTATAATGAAGTAAGAAGCTCCGAACTGCGCGCGTCGCCAGCACGGCTCGATGCGGAACGACGCTCGACAACGGACTCAAGGTGATCGTACGCGAAGAGCACGCCGCGCCGCTCGCCTCGGTCTGGTGCTGGTATCGCGTCGGCTCCAAGGACGAACTGCCCGGGCTCACCGGCGTGTCCCACTGGGTCGAGCACATGAACTTCAAAGGCACGACCAATATCCCGCGCGATCAGGTCAAAGGCATCATCGAGCAGTACGGCGGGAGCTGGAACGGCTACACCTGGATCGATCAGACCACCTATCTCGAAACGGCGTCGCGCGACGCGCTCGATCGCATGCTGTTCATCGAGTCGGAGCGCATGGCGAACTCCCTCTATCACCCCGAGGATTGCGAGTCCGAGCGCACGGTGATCATCGCGGAGCTTCAGGGCGGCGAGAACGATCCGGATCAGCTCCTCGATCAGGAGTTGACCGCCACCGCGTTCAAGGCGCACCCGTACCGGCACCCGACGATCGGCTGGCTCTCCGACCTCGAGACGATGACGCGCGACGACCTCTACGGGTACTACCGGCGGTACTACGTCCCCAACAACGCGACGCTCGTCGTCGTCGGCGACCTGGAGACCGACGATGTGCTGCGCCGTGTCGAGCGCCAGTTCGGCGGCATCGCGCCGGGTTCGTTGCCGAAACGTGTCCGCACCGTGGAGCCGGAGCAGACGGGCGAGCGCCGCCTGACGATCCGCAAGGAAGGAACGACGGCGTACCTGAAGATCGGCCATCATGCGCCAGGCGCGCACGACGCTCTCTTTCTGCCGCTCCTCCTCCTCGATGCCGTGCTGACCGGCGCGAAGGGGATCAACCTGTGGGCGAGCTTCCGCGTCCCGCCGCCGCAGCGGAGCGCCCGGTTGTTTCGAGCGCTGGTCGAGCGCGGCTTGGCGTCCGCCGTCTCCGGCTCGCTCCTGCCGACCGAGCAGCCGTTTCTCTACACGATCTCGGCAACCGTTCGAAGCGGCGTCGCGCTGGGCGAGGCGGAAGGCGCATTGATCGAGGCGCTGGATCGGGTTCGCGACGGCGGCGTGACCGAGTCCGAGCTCGCCAAGGCGAAGACCCAGCTCAAGGCCCGGATCGTCTTCGACAACGACAGCGTGACGAACATCGCGCACCAGCTCGGGTACTTCGAAACCATCGGCGCGTCGGACCTGGTATCCGCGGCGCCGTCGCGCATCGACGCCGTCACGGTTGACGACGTTGCGCGCGCCGCGCGCGACGTGCTGGCGCCGTCCAATCGCACGATTGGATGGTTCGAACCGTTGCCTGTCGGCAACGGAAGTGAGAAGTGAGAAGGTAGAAGTGAGAAGGACTGCGTGAGCGTTCAGACGTACAGAGGGCTCGAGCCCATCAGGACCGTTCTCGACAGCGGCGTCGTCCTGATCTCGAAAACGACATCCACCACGCCGGCAGTCACGATCAATCTCTCACTCCGCGCGGGCTCGGCGTGCGATCCGGCGGGCACGCCCGGCGCGATGTGGCTCCTATCACGCGTGCTCGATCGAGGGACGGCTCGGCGATCCGCGGCCGACATCGCCGAGGAGCTCGACAGCCGCGGCATCACGTTGACCATTACGGTCACTCGTCACCTGCTGTCGCTCGTCTGCACGTGCCTGGCGGAGGATTTCGAACACGTCCTCGGATTGCTCGCCGATGTCATCATGGCGCCGTCTTTTCCGGAGGCCGAGATCGCCGTGCGCAAGGGCGAGGTCATCACGGCTATTCGTCAGGACGAGGACAACCCGAGCGTGCGCGCGACAGAGGGCCTGATGGCCCTTCTGTATCCGGACGGACATCCGTACGGCCGGCAGACCAAGGGCGCAGTCGACGTCGTCGAGCGCCTGACGCGCGCTGAGCTGATGCGTCTGCACGCCGAACGCTTCGCGCCCTCCGTCACGACCGCTGTTGTCGTCGGCGACGTCGACCTGGCGCGCGTCCGAGAGCGAGCGGCGGAGGTTCTCGGATCGTGGCAACGGCCGGCGCCTCCTGCGTTGACGCTGCCGGCCGTGACTCCAGCGTCGCGCCGCCAGCGCCTCGTGATGCCGATGATGAACAAGGCGCAGGCCGACATCGCGTACGGCTTCGTCACGATTGCGCGTTCGGATCCCGATTACTACGCGTTCTGGCTGATGAACAACATCTTCGGTCAGTACGCGATGGGCGGGCGCCTGGGCGAGAGCATCCGCGAACGGCAGGGGATGGCGTACTACGCGACCAGCGCGTTCGACGCCAACCTCGCGCCCGGACCGCTGGTGGTCCGCGCCGGCGTCGCTGCCGCCAACGTCGATCGGGCGGTCGCGTCCATCGACGCGGAGGTGGTGCGCCTGGTGCGTGACGGCGCTGCGGCGAAGGAGTTGTCCGACTCGCGGACGTTTCTCGTCGGCGCCATCCCGCGCGCGCTCGAAACCAACGCGGCGATCGCGAGCTTTCTGCAGACCGAAGAATTGTTCGGCCTCGGCCTCGATTACGATGCCCGCCTCCCCGAGCAGCTCGGAGCGGTGACGCTCGACCAGGTCAACGCCGCCGCAGGCCGGGCGCTGGATGTGGATCGCGCCAGCGTCGTGATCGCCGGTCCTTACAGCGCCCCCGGTTCTTGAGCTGGCTGACCCTCCTTGAGGATCGGCGGCTTCGGCAGTTGTTGGCTGCACCTGAACCCGACCATATTGGAACGAATCGCCGTTTGTTGACGCTCATCGACCGGAGGTGTATACATTAGCGTATGACACAGGTGTTGACCGTCCGTGTCCCGCCGGACCTGCTCGCGAAGGCCGACGAGCGCGCCGCGCAACTCGGGCTCGACCGCGGCAACTACGTCCGCGGCCTGATCGAACAGGACATCACGACCGGTGTCCGGGACCGGCGATGTCGAACGTTCAGTTCCGAGACCTTCATCGGCTCGGTACCGCTCAGCCGCGGACCGTACACGAACCGCCGCGTCCGGGCAATCGTCCGCGAACGGCTGCGCGCGCGACGTGAAAAGAATCGCTGATACGGGATTGCTCGTCGCGGCGGCCGACCCACACGATCGCCATCATCGATGGGCCGCGGCGGCGTTGCGGGCGAACGCCCCCTTTCATACTTGTGAGGCGGTGATTCTCGAAACCGCCTGGGTCCTCGGCTCGCCGCTGGCCGTGCTCGGCCTTGTCGCGCGCGGCGATCTCATCGTGGATCCGGAGTTCGCCTTTTCACAGGAGATTCCCCGCCTCCTCGAGCTCTGCCGCAAGTACGCCGATCGTTCAATGGACTTGGCAGACGCGTGCCTCGTGCGCATGACGGAATTGACAGCGCGTTGCAAACTCTGGACTGTCGATCGCGACGATTTTTCCGCTTACCGGCGGCACGGGCGTCAGGCCGTGCCGTGCGAATTCCCACCGCAGTAACCGTGGCCACGAAGGCTGTTTTCTTCGACGTGGACTTCACGCTGATCTATCCGGGTCCCACGTTTCGCGGGGAGGGGTATCAGGCGTTCTGCGCGCGTCACGGGATGGAGGTTGATCCCGCGAAGTTCGCCACCGCCGTGGCGAGCGCCGCGCCGCTGCTCGACGGTCCCGACGACACCCCGTACGCGGCCGACATTTTCATCGCCTACACGCGGCACATCATCGAGCAGATGGGCGGACACGGTCCATCCCTTGATGCCTGCGCCCGGGAAATCTACGAGGAATGGGCCGCCTGCCAGCACTTCGAGCTGTACGACGACGTGCCGGACGTACTCAGAGAGCTGACGGCCGCCGGCATCCGCATCGGTCTGATCTCGAACACACATCGGTGCCTGGCCTCCTTTCAGTCGCATTTCGAGCTGCAGGGCCTCATCACCGCGACTGTCTCATCGTCGGACCACGGGCTCATGAAGCCGCACCCCAGCATCTTCGCGGCGGCGCTGCAGCTGGCCGGCGTGGAGGCAGCCGACGCGGTGATGGTCGGCGACAGCGTCCGACAGGACGTGGAAGGCGCGCTGCGAGCCGGAATGAGCGCCGTGCTCCTGCACCGCGGCGAAGGACCGCATGCGAGCGAACACGACCTCGCCTCGCGGGTCGTGCCGATCATCCGCTCGCTGCGGGAGCTACCGAATCTGGTAATCGGGTAATCGGGTAATCTGGTAATTGCATTGGCTGATTGACAGCCAATCTCGCAATGCAATTACCCGATTACCCGATTACCCGATGTCAGCCATCTCCTACCGCGATCTCACGACGCTGGACGACTTCGCGGCGGTCGTCGATCTTGAGCGCCGGATTTGGGGTCCCGGCTACGTCGATGTCGTGCCGTCGCCGATTCTGGCGGTCAGCGTCCATCGCGGCGGCATTCTGATCGGCGCCTTCGAAGGCGAGCGCATGATCGGCTTCGTCTACTCGATGCCCGGCATCAAGGAAGGGAAGGCGACCCAGTGGTCGCACATGCTGGGCGTCCTGGACGAATTTCGTCAGGCGGGCACGGGGTATCGGCTCAAGCTGCTGCAGCGCGATCGCGCGCTCGCCATCGGCGTCGACCTCATCGAATGGACGTACGACCCGCTCCAGGCCGCCAACGCGCACTTGAACTTCGTCAAGCTCGGCGTGGTCGTCGACGAGTATCTCGAAAACGTCTACGGCGAGTCGGGCAGCCCGCTGCATCAAGGCAATCCGACCGATCGCTTCGTCGCGGAATGGTTCATTCGTGAGCGGCGCGCGGCGCAACGTGTGAAGGCATCGGCGGATGACGCCGTCGCCGTCAATCGGACGGAGTGGGCGGGCGAATGGCTCGAGTCGGTCGACGTCGACCTCTCGTCCGAAGCTCGACGGCTCGCGGTCGAGATCCCGATGGGCTTCACCGACATGCTCGCGCGCGCGCCGGAGCGCGCGATGGCCTGGCGTGTCTGTACGCGCGCGATCTTTACGACCTACTTGGATCGGGGCTATCGAGTGGTCGACTTTGTGTTGAATCGAGGTGTGCGAAAGGGTACGTATGTGATGGAACGGCGTGCATCCGTTCCCAGGAGGTCGGCGTGACGAAGAAAACGATGGTGACAGCCGCGTTCGCGGTGCTCGTGCTCTGCTGCAGTACGCCGAGCTTTGCTCAGGCGACCACGGATCCGTACACCACGAATCTCGGGCTTCGCTACGATTTCTTCTCACACGCCGGCGACGAGAACAGCTTCCTGGGTTTCAACGTCGACATCACTCGTATGTTGGGAGGTTTCGCGAGCGGAGGCGGATGGGGCGCCGGCGGCAGTCTCGAATTCGAGAAGTTCGAGAGCTCCCTGCTGAAGGAATTCGAGGCCTACGTCCACGCGCAAGGTCCGGCGACCGGTCAACGGCAAATCAGCCCATTCGGACGCTTCGGGATCGGCCTGAACTCGCAAGAGGGTTTTAGCGACCTGATCCTGGACTTTCGCGGCGGTGTCGATTTCCTGCTCCGACCCGACGCGCCTTACTTGATTAGCGTGATGGTCAGCGTGAAGCGGGTGCTGGCCGACGTCGAGGGCTTCAACGTCTTGCGTATCAGCGCCGGTATCGTTCTTCCTCTCGACAAGTAGCGCGCTATCCAGGCGGCCAGTGCAGGCTGCGGCCGCCGATCAGATGCAGGTGGATGTGAAACACCGTCTGCCCCGCGTCGCGATTCGTGTTGAACACCGTTCGAAAGCCGCTCGCGGAAATGCCGCGGCTCTTCGCGAGCGCCGCCGCTCTCCGCACCAACTCGCCGACGATCTGGTCGTCTTCGTCGGTGAGGTCGTTCAGCGACGCGATGTGACGCCGCGGCACGACGAGCACATGCGTCGGACCTTGCGGGTTGATGTCGTTGAACGCCACCACTCGATCGTCCTCGTAGACGATGGTCGCGTTGATCTCGTGGTTGATGATCTGGCAGAAGAGGCAAGAGGCCACGGCAGTCTCCAGAGCGTTACCGTCGTACTGCGAGCGCGATCCGGGGAATTCCCTGCAGATCCTCTCGCAGGCCGACCATTCTGAGGCCGGCCACGGAGGAGATCAACTCCGTCACGGCGTCGTCCTGTCCGAAACCGAACTCGAAGATCAGCATGCCGTCAGGCTTCAACCGTTCCGCGGCCTGCAGCACCAACCGTCGCACGACACCGAGTCCATCGTCGCCGCCGTACAAAGCCTCTGCTGGTTCGCACTGCACTTCGGGTTGAATGCCGGGCCGGTCTCCGCTGCGGACGTAGGGCGGATTCGACACAACGAGGTCGAACGCGCCGTCAATACCATCGAGCAGATCGGCGCGCCGGAAGGTGATTCGGTTGGCGACGTCCAGTCGCGCCGCGTTGCGCCGTGCGACGTCGAGCGCCGCGCCGGACACATCGGTCGCAAGGATTGCGGCCATCGGCCGCTCTTTCGCAATGGCCACGGCGATACACCCTGTGCCGGTTCCAACATCCGCCACGGTGATCGGCCTGGATGGATCCGGGTGGGCCTCGCAGGCCGCCTCGACGATCAACTCGGTTTCGGGCCGAGGGATCAGGACCGACGAGGAGACTTCGATCTCGAGGCCCCAGAACTCCTGACGGCCGACGATGTAAGCAAAGGGCTCGCGGGCGGCGCGCCGGGCGATGAGCGCCTGGAATCTGTCGGCAAAGGCCGGCGTGGGCGCGGTGCTCGCGTCTGTGAGGTAACGCTCCGTGCTCCACCCGAGCACATATGCGGCCAACATGCGGGCGTCGAGACTGGCTTCGTCGGCCGGAATACCAGCCGTGCGCAACCGCCGGCGCGCTTGAACGACGTGCTCGTGGATGGTGGACGCACGGCCCGTCCGTTCGTGGTTCGTGGTTCGTGGTTCGTCGCTCACCGACGTCGAACCCCGAACGACGAACGTCGAACGACGAACGTCACGAGACAGCCGTGGCGTCCTTGAGCTTCTCCGATTGGAAGAACGTGCTGACGTTGTCGAGCATCTCGGAGAGGTCGCCGTTGAGCACTTCGACGAGCCGGTGCGTCGTGAAGTTGATCCGGTGGTCGGTGATGCGGTTCTGCGGGAAATTGTAGGTCCGGATCTTCTCGGATCGCTCGCCGGTGCCGACCTGGCTGCGGCGGTCCTTCGCGATCGCTTCCTGCTGCTTGCGCAGCTCCATTTCGTAGAGCCGCGAGCGCAGCACCTTCATCGCTTTCGCGCGGTTCTTGATCTGCGATTTTTCGTCCTGCTGCGAGACGACCACCCCGGTCGGAATATGGGTGAGCCGGACTGCGGAATAGGTGGTGTTGACGCTCTGACCGCCAGGCCCGCTCGAGCAGAACGTGTCGATCCGCAGATCCTTCTCCTGGATTTGGATATCCACTTCCTCGGCCTCTGGCAACACCGCCACCGTAGCCGTCGACGTGTGAATGCGTCCGCTCGCTTCGGTCGCCGGCACACGTTGAACGCGGTGAACCCCGCTGTCGTACTTGAGCCGGCTGTACACGCCGCGGCCTTCGATCGTGGCGATGACTTCCTTGAGCCCGCCGACGCCGGTGTCGCTCGACGACATCACCTCGAGACGCCAGCCCTGACGCTCGGCGAACTTCGAATACATGCGGAACAGCTCGCCGGCGAAGAGCGCCGCTTCGTCGCCGCCAGTGCCGGCGCGGATCTCGAGGATGACGTTCTTCGCGTCGTTCGGATCCTTCGGCACGAGCAACATCTTGAGCTCGGCCAGCAGGCCGTCGCGGCGGGCGAGCAGCGACTTCAGCTCCTCGCGCGCCAGCTCGCGCATGTCGGCGTCGGCGCCGGCCGCGAGCTCCTCGGTTTGCGCGACATCGCGGGCAACCGTCTTGTATTCGCGGAAGCGCTCGACGAGCGGTTCCACTTCCGCAAGCGCCTTGGCGTGCTTGCGGTATTCGGACGGATCGCTTTGCACCTCGTTGGTCGAGAGGAGCTGCGTCAGCTCTTCGTAGCGCCGTTCTTCTGCCGTCAGCTTGTCGAACATAGGTCCTGTTCGCAGTCGTTCGTGGTTCGTGGTTCTCGGTTCGTAGTTCGAACGACGAACGACGAACCTCGAACGACGAACGTCGCGTTATCCCCCCGAAACCGGCGGCAGAAACGCTACCTCGTCGTCCGCGCGCAGCACGTGCGTCATGCGCGCGTAGTCGGCGTTCACCGCGCTCGAGATCGAGCGCTCATAGGGAGCGAGGTCCGGGAACTCGCCCTCGAGCTCGCGCCACAAATCGCCAATCGTCGCACCCGGCGCGATCTCGCGCGCCAGTTCGGCGGCGCCGGCGATGTCCCGCAGCCGGGCGAAGAGCCGCACCGTTACGCGCATGCCAGCCGCTCCGCTTCGGCGCGCGCCCGGTCGTCGGCCGGATCCGCCGTGGCGCCTTCGATCCACACGTCGCCGCCGTCGAAAAATTCGCGCTTCCAGATCGGCGCGATCTGCTTCACCCGTTCGATCGTGTATCGGCACGCCGCATAGGCATGGCCGCGATGCGCCGATCGCGCCGCAATGGCGACGCTTGCCTCGCCGACGTCGAGGCGGCCGACTCGATGATGCAGCGCCAGCCGGACGCCGGGCCATCGCGCCGCAATCTCGGCCGTGATGCGCTCGAACGCCTTCAATGCCAGCGGTTCGTAGGCTTCGTACTCCAAATATCGGACGCTGCGTCCGGCATTGTGGTTGCGCACGAGCCCCACGAAGGTGACCACGGCCCCGTCCGCCCCCGCATCCGCCCCGGCGCTCTGGCCCAGGGCCGCGGCGATCCGCTCGAGATCGAGCCGTTCCGGCCCGATGTGCAGCAGGGGTAGTGTCACAGTCTCAGTATACGGGCGGGAGACGGTCCGGCTAAAGCCGGACCCCACGTACGTTCGATCTACTCAAACAGCACGTGCGGGGCGCGCTTCTCAGAACGGAACGTTGCGTCGCTCTGTTCCAGACAAGTACGTGGGGTCCGGCTTTAGCCGGACCTACAGAGATCTCCTCTCCCAAAAATGATCGAGGACGGCGCGGCCGCGGCCGATCGCGGGCCGATTGGCCAGCGCGCCGGCGACGTAGGCCTGCGCGCGCGCCACCGCGTCGGGCAGGGTGCGGCCCAGCGCCAGACTGGCCGCAACCGCTGACGCAAACGTGCACCCGGTTCCATGCGTCGGGCCGGCGTCAACTCGCAGGACACGCGATTCGTGGAACTCGTCGCCGTCCAGCAACAGGTCGAGCACGTAGGACCGAGAATCGTCGTGTTCTTCGAATGTCCGGGCGTGGCCGCCCGTGATCACGACTGCGCGGGGCCCCAGGTCGCGGATGCGGCGCGCGGCGTCGCGCGCGTCCTCGCGCGACGCGATTGGGCGGCCGGTCAACGTTTCAGCTTCGGCCACATTGGGCGTCACGACCCGCGCGCGCGGCAGCAGCTCCGCGACGAGCGCGCGCACGCCGTCGGCGTCCAGCAGCGGCTTGCCGCTCGAGGACACGAGGACCGGATCGACCACGACCAGCGGCAGCTCGAGATCCTCGATCGCGGCGGTGACGGCCTCGACGATCGCGGCGGTGGCGAGCATGCCGGTCTTCGTCGCGTGCAACGTAATGTCGCCGGCGACAGCCTCGATTTGCGCTTCGACGAGATCGGCCTCGATCGGCGACACGCGATCGACGCCCTGTGTGCTCTGCACCGTCAGGGCGGTAATCGCGCTCACGCCGTAGACGCCGAACGCGGCGAAGGTTTTCAGGTCGGCCTGAATGCCCGCACCGCCGCCGGGGTCGCTCCCGGCGATGGTCAGCGCCGCTCGCATCTGTGCTGCGCGTCCCTCCGCGCCTGAGCTAGAATCCTCGTCCATGCAGTCCACCTTGTTGACCACTCTCGTCGTACGCGACCACTCGCGGGCGCTGCGATTAGGCGAACAGATCGGCGCGGTGCTCTTCGTCACGAACTTCACCGCAGTGGCGGCGCAAATCAGCATCCCGCTGCCGTTTACTCCGGTGCCCTTCACCTTCCAGCCGATGGTCGTGCTCGTCGGCGCCGCCCTGCTCGGCGCGCGGTTGGGCATGGCCAGCCAGATTCTGTACCTGGCGCTGGGGATCGCCGGCCTCCCCGTGTTCGCTTCGTCTCCGGCGCTTCCGCAGGGCGTCGCGCGGCTTCTCGGACCGACCGGCGGCTACCTGATGGCCTATCCGTTCGCGGCGTTCGCCGCCGGATGGCTGGCCGAACGCGGGTTCGATCGGCGGTACTTGACCGCCGTTCTGGCCATGGCCTGCGGTCTGGCGGTCGTGTTCGCGGGTGGCGTGATGTGGCTCACCCTGGTCGCGCGGCCGGCCGACGGAATCACGGGCGCGCTGCGCATCGGCTTCACGCCATTCATCGCCGCCGACCTGGTCAAACTTCTGATCGCCGCGGGCGTGATGCCGAGTTTGTGGTGGCTCACGGGCTCCCGCTAGACATCTTCCAAGGCCCGAATCATGGCGCCTTGGAAGCTGTCTTAGGCCCCGCTTCGCGGGGCGATCCATCGGCTCGTCTACTAAGAGCGTGTTCCAGTTTTTCGGACACGCTCTTAGACCGGCCGAAGATCAACAAATACTCGAACGGCGGCACATCGTCTCGCGAGATGAACGCGAGGCCGGCCGCCGCCGCCGCTCGAATCACCGCCTCCGGATCGACCCGCTGATCGGGGTCGGGCCCCGGGCCGCCGGCGCCCGGCAGGAAATCCACCACCCCCAACCGTCCCTGGGCCTTCAGCGATCGCGCGACGTTCTTCAGGAGCACAACGGGATCGCGACGCTTGCCGGATTCGTCAAATTGCATCTCGTGATATGAGCCGACGATCAAAGCCGCGTCGATCCCCGGCGGCAGCCGCGGATGGTCCGCACTTCCGAGAACCGTCACGACATTCGACAGATTCTCGCGTTCGACCCGACCTTCGATGGCGTCGATCATCTGCGGCTGGATGTCTTCGGCGTACACGCGGCCGCGCGGTCCGACGCGTCGCGCCAGACGGACCGTAAACCATCCGCCGCCGGCGCCGAGGTCGGCCACCACTGAGCCTTCGGCAATGCGCAGCGCGTCCATGATCAGATCAGGTTTCTGCCAGTCCTCGCGATCGGGTCCTTCCAGGAGTCCGAGATCCTGCGGCTCGAACAGCTTTGGTTTCGCAGCCTTCGGCTGCGCTGACTGGGCAGGAAGGGCAGGAAGGGCAGGAAGAGGAGACACGGAGGGAAGCAGCATCAGTGCGACGGCGGCCGACAACGCAAGAGTCTTCACGAGCGCTCCGTTCCTCCGTTTTCTCCCCCTCCTGCCTTTCCTGCCTTTCCCGCCCCTCCTGCCCGTCCAGCCCCCACGATTCCCCCGCGCGTCATCGAATCCACCGACAGAATCTCGTCGAGGCGCTGCGCGTCGAGCAGTCCGCGCTCGAGGACGAGCTCACGAATCGAGCGACCGGTTTTGACTGCGTCCTTCGCGATCTCGGCGGTCGCCGCGTAGCCGATGTAGGGACTCAGCGCCGTGGCTGCGGCAGTGCTGCGATCGAGGAGCTCGCGCGCCCGCGCCTCGTCGGCGACGATGCCGTCTACGCAGCGGAGGCGGAACACTTTCATGGCCTCTCGAAGGATAGATGAGGAGTGCAGCGCGTTCCAGGCGATCACCGGCATCATCACGTTCAGCTCGAGCTGCCCGGCTTCGCTCGCGATGGCGACCGTCATGTCGCATCCCATCACCTGGAAGCACACCTGATTGACCATCTCCGGCACCGATGGATTGACCTTGCCCGGCATGATCGACGAACCAGGCTGGACCGCAGGAAGCACGATCTCTGCGAGACCCGCGCGCGGTCCCATGCTGAGCAAGCGCAGATCGCTCGCGATTTTGCCGACCTCCACGGCCAGCCGGCGCATCGCACCCGAGTAGGCGAGCACGTCTCCCATGCTTTGCGTGACGCGAAACAGATTGCGCGCGGGAATCAACGGCAGGCTCGTGTACCGCGCCAGATGATCGACGACGAGCCGGCGGAAGTCGTCGCCGGCGTTCAGGCCCGTTCCCACCGCCGTGGCGCCGATGTTCAGCTCCTGCAACTGCTCCGACGCCTCTTCCACATCGTCTGTCCCGCTTCGCACGCATTCGGCGTATCCGCTGAATTCCTGGCCGAGGGTAATGGGGACGGCGTCCTGCAAATGCGTTCGCCCGGTTTTCAACACGCCGGCGAACGCCGCCGCTTTGCGGCCGAGGCTATCGACGAGCGCCTGGCCGGCGGCCACCAGCGGAGCCGTCCCGAGCAGCAGGGCCAGACGCGTCGCGGTTGGGAAGACGTCGTTGGTGGACTGGCCCATGTTCACGTGATCGTTCGGGTGGACGCGCGCGTAGGTGCCGAGCGGTTCGCCCAGGATCTCGGCGGCGCGGTTGGCGAGCACCTCGTTGGCGTTCATGTTGTGCGAGGTCCCGGCGCCGGCCTGGTAGACGTCGACGACGAATTGATCGCGGAAGCGGCCGAAAAGGATTTCGTCCGCGGCGGTCGTAATCGCGCGAGTCCGCTCCTCGTCCAGGCGTCCCAGCGCCGCATTTGCTTCGGCCGCGGCTTTCTTGACGAGGATCGTGGCGGTGATGAGGTCGGGGTGGGTGCGCAGGCCGCTGATCGGAAAATTCTCGACGGCGCGCGCGGTCTGCACGCCGTAGTACGCCTCGGAGGGGACGCTCAGCTCGCCCAGCGGATCGCGCTCGGTGCGAAAGCTATCAGCCATCAGCTAGCTCAGCGATCAGCCATTCGCGATCAGCCATGACTGGTGTCAGTATACTGCCCCGTATGCTGCCTTCTTTCTTCGATAGCGTGCTGCAACTGATCGTTCGAACCTCGACTGATCTGCCGCCCGACGTGCGCGCGGCGATGAAGACGGCGCTGGTGGCGGAGCCGGTGGGCACGCGGTCCGCCCAGGCATTGAACATCATCGCGCAGAACATCGATCTGGCCGTGGATGGCGAAGGCGCGATCTGTCAGGACACCGGCATGCCGACGTTCGAGGTGAAGACGCCGATCGGCGCCAACCAGATCTGGATGCGCGAGCAGATTCGCGAGGCGGTGGCCGAGGCGACTCGGCGCGGAAAGCTGCGGCCCAACTCGGTCGACTCGATCGACGGCAAGAACTCGGGCGACAACCTCGGACCGGGCACGCCCATCATCCACTTCGATCAGTGGGAGCGCGACGACATCGAGATGAAATTGATCCTCAAGGGCGGCGGGTGCGAGAACACCAACGCCCAGTACTCGCTCCCCGTGGAACTGCCGCATCTCGGGCGCGCGGATCGCACGCTCGACGGCGTCCGCAAATGCATTCTGCACGCGGTATGGAATGCGCAGGGCAAGGGCTGTTCCCCGGGCGCGGTCGGCGTGTGCATCGGCGGCGATCGGACGTCGGGCTACACCCACGCGAAGGAGCAGCTCTTTCGCACGCTCGACGACATCAATCCCGACCCTCGGCTCGCCGAGGTCGAAGCGTCGATCATGGCGCGCGTCAACGATCTCGACATCGGCACGATGGGATTCGGCGGGAAAGTGACGCTCATCGGCTGCAAGATCGGCGCGCTCAACCGGCTGCCGGCCAGCTTCTTCGTGTCGGTTGCGTACGACTGCTGGGCGTTCCGGCGCCTCGGCGTCGTGCTGAACAGCGCCACCGGCGCGATCGAACGCTGGCTGTATCGCGATCCGGCGCATCCGATCATCCCGATGCTCGACCAGGCCGGCTTCACGCGAACCGGCCGCGAGATCGCGATTCAGACGCCGCTCAGCGAAGACACCGTGCGGTCGTTGAAGGTCGGGGACGTGGTGTTGGTGTCTGGCCGGATGTTCACCGGCCGCGACGCGGTGCACTCGCACCTGATGAAGCACGAGCCGCCCGTCGATCTGCGCGGATCAGTCCTCTATCACTGTGGACCCGTGGTGGTGAAGGATGGCGACGGCTGGCGCGTGACGGCCGCCGGGCCGACGACGAGCATCCGGGAAGAGCCGTATCAGGGAGAGATCATCAAGCGATACGGCGTCCGCGCCGTGATCGGCAAAGGCGGCATGGGCGCGAAGACGCTGGCCGCGCTGCAGGACTACGGCGCCGTCTACCTCAACGCGATCGGCGGCGCGGCGCAGTTCTACGCGCGCTCGATCACGAAGGTGGACGGCGTGTCGCTCCTGGAGTTCGGAACGCCCGAAGCGATGTGGCACCTCACCGTGGACGGGTTCCCGGCGATCGTGACCATGGACGCGCACGGCAACAGCCTGCACAAGGACATCGAACAGGAATCCGGCGAGCACCTGGGCGTGGCGCTCAGCGTTTCGACGGCGAAGTCTTTCAGCGGCGGACGTGCGTATCCATGCTCCATCGCGGCGATGTCCAGATCCGTCGTCTCGATGTCTGAAATCGCGAGCAGCGGGAACGGCGACAGCTCGCGCCAGGTCGATCGTCTTCAGATAGCCGCCGCACGTCGAGCACAGCTCCAGGCGGCGATCCTTCCGCTCTTCGTTCGGCGCGGCGGTGACGAATGGCGCGCCGTGCTCGTCGCAGTAAATGCACGCGTAGGTCGGGAGCTCCCAGGCGCTCGCACAGAACGAGCAGCGCAGCGTCCGATGCCCGCCCACCACTTCGGCCACGGCGGGCCACGATCCGCAGGCGGGGCAGTAGCCGCGCGCCCAGCCGCCCAGCGCCGCTTGCAGTGCGTCGCTGCCGGTCGGTTCGAACAGCCGCCGCTGCATCAAGTGAATGAACGGGCTCACGGCGAGCTCGGCGACGAGCCAGACGAGGTCGGGCGCGAGGCCTCGATGCGTGGCGCCAACGCGGATCGCGGCCTGATCGCGTTTCAAGGATGCCGCCAGCAGCGATCCGACCTCCATGCTGCCGCTGTCGACGGCGTCGCGAATATGCGTCGCCGCGTCCGCTGCGCCTCCGGCCGCGAGCGCGTCGCAAAGGCCGAGAAGCGCCGGTTTCAGCGTCGGAACCGGCAAGGGAATCGGTTCGCCCGCGAACACGGGCACCCCGCGCGCGAGCTTCGCCGCCAGGTATTTGGGCGGCATCGAAAGCCGAGGCAGCGGTCGGGCCTCGAGCGTTGTCGCGAGATCGACGACGATCCCGACGAGTTGCCGTTGCAGCGCGACAGCCGGCGCAAGGTCGGGCGCGCGCCACCGCGAGGGCCTGCCAGCGGCGCTCGGCCGTTTCGAGGAGATCGGCTGGTTTGAGGGGCGAAACGGCCACGTGCGCCATCGGAGTTGCTATAATGTTGGCATGATTAACGTCTCTGAAACGGCGGCATCCAAGATCACCGAGCTGTTGAGCGAGGAAAACAAGGCCGGCAGCGGGCTGCGCGTGTTCGTGCAGGGCGGCGGCTGTTCCGGCTTCCAATACGGCCTCATGATCGAGGAGAACGGCCAGGGCTCGGGGGACCAGGTCTTCGAATCTCACGGGGTCAGGTTGTTCGTCGATCCCATCAGCATCCGGTATCTGGCCGGCGCGGAAGTTGACTTCGTCGATACGGTCACGGGCGGCGGCTTCACCATCAAGAACCCGCACGCGACGTCAACCTGCGGCTGCGGGCAATCGTTTTCAGTCGACTAAGAACTGGCGAGCTGTAATTGGATCGTCAGCTTCCAGCCCATCGACTCCAATGATCCGTCCCTTCCCATCTCCGCCTCCGCCCGGCGGCAAGCGCTCCAGCAAGCGCGATCGGATTCTGGCTGTCTTTCTCCGGCAAGAGGGTCATCTCAACGCGGACGAGCTCGTCGAGCGCGTTCACCGCGAGGACGCGGGCATCGGTCGCGCTACCGTCTACCGCACGCTGCAGTGGATGGTGGACGCCGGCATCGCGCGCAAAGTCGATTTCGGCGAAGGTCGATCGCGGTTCGAGCCGTCGTACCGTCATCCGCGTCACTTTCACCTCGTCTGCACTCGCTGCTACCGGTCGTCGGAATTCCTGAGCTCGGACGTCGAGACGCTCCTGGAAGAGATCGCCGCGGCGCGGAACTTCGCGCCCACGCAGGCCGTGGTACAGGTCTACGGTCTCTGCGACGAATGCCGAACCGGCAAGAAATCGCCCACGCTCGACGGCACCACGACCGAGCTGGTCTTCGCACGCGACGCCCTGCGCATGGCCATTGCCACCGAGCGCAGCGGTCTGGAGTTCTACACGCGTGCCGCGGCCACGACGAAAGACCGCCGGGGACGCACGGTCTTCCAGCGGTTGGCGGGCGAGGAGAAAGAGCACCTCGGCACGCTTCAGAAGCGCTACCAGGTGCTGCTGTCCAAGGATCCCTTGCTCGAATCGAGGCCAACCTTCCTGTTCTTCAAGGGCGCCGCGAGCACGCTGTTCGCGTCCGGCGCCGAGCAACTCAAGAAGGGCGTGGACGATCTGGAGGCGCTCCGCATCGGCATCCGCTGCGAGCGCGGCTCGCATGAGTTCTTCAAGCGCTACGGCGAGCGGTTCGAGGACTCCGAGGGGAAGCAGATCTTCCTCGAGTTTGCCGATGAGGAGCGCGAGCACCGGGACCTGCTGATCGGCGAATACAACAAACTGCGCGAGCGGCTCGGATCCGGCCGCGACCGGCAGAGCGCCGGCCGAGGCGCGAAATCGGCCCGTTGACCCCAGTCCTCGCGTGACCGCCCTCCAGCGGGCTCGACCAGTGTCAATGAGCGAGGACCGGGGTTGATCGACCTTCACACCCACACCACGGCCTCGGACGGTCGATGTACGCCGGCGGAGCTCGTCGCGCGCGCGCGGGCCGCAGGCGTACGCGTGCTCAGCGTGACGGACCACGACACGGTCGCGTCGAGCGACGCTGCGCGTGTGGCGTGCGAGACAGCCGGCATCGAGTTCGTCCCCGGAATCGAGATCACGGCCAGCCGCGAGGGCGTGGACGTGCACGTGCTCGGGTATTTCGTCGATCCCGAATCGGCGGGTCTGCACGCCTTCCTGGCCGAACAGCGGACGCGCCGGCTCGATCGCGCCCGCGAAATCGTCGCGCGGCTCGCGACTCTTGACATGCCGCTCGACGCGGACGCCATTCTGCAGCCAGCGATCGACAACGCGGGAGTCTCGATCGGCCGCCCCTGGATCGCGAGGGCCCTCATGGCCAGCGGCCACGTCGCGACGGTGGGCGAAGCATTCGAGCGGTGGCTGTCGCGCGGCCGGCCGGCGTTCGTGCCGCGTGCGGCGGCTGGTCCGGAAGAAGTCGTCGCGCGAATCCACGCTGCGGGCGGCCTCGCGTCGATGGCGCATCCGGGTGTGGTCGAGCGCGACGAATGGATCGAATCGCTCGCCGCCGCCGGTCTCGATGCGGTCGAGGCCTACCACTCAGATCACGAAGCCGCCACGACTGGACGATACGTCGCGCTCGCGCGCCGGCTGCACCTCGACGTAACGGGCGGCTCGGATTTTCACGCCGACGATGCGCATGGCCCGACGGCGCCGGGCGCCGTGTCGCTTCCCCGCGAGGAATTTGAACGGCTGAAGGTCCGGTTAAACGCCTGTAGGTCCGGCTGAAGCCGGACCCCACGTACATCAGGGACGCGCTCGACTTCTCATGTTCGTACGTGGAGTCCGCCTTTAGGCGGACCTGTAGACGGCGGCAAACAAGGTACGTGGGGTCCGCCTTTAGGCGGACCTACGAGCAACGATACGGGCAACTGCCTCGGGTTCCGACACTTCCTCGTAAAACTCCACGTCGAACCCGTCGAACAGTTGCCGCAACTCTCCGGGCTCGAGCAGGTGATCCGGCGACGTCGGCCCTCGTCCCAGCGCACGCTGGGCGACCGTGAATGTCTCGTAGAGGAGGACGCCGCCCGGCGTCAACGCACGGCCGAGGGACGGGAACAGGTCGCGCTGCAAGTAGCGGGTGACAACGATCAGATCGAACCGGTCCACGGGCAAAGCATCGCGCGTGAGGTCGGCGCACCAGCCGAGCACGATGAGCCCCTCGGCTGCGGCGGAACGCACCGCGTCCCGTACGGCGTCGAGCTTGATGTCCACGCCGAAGGTTTTGAAGCCCGCCCGCGCCAGCAGAACAGCATGGCGTCCGCGTCCTGTCGCCACGTCCAACGCGCGCCGAGTGCTGCCCGCGGCAGGCGCGAGACGGATCATCCATTCCGCGACGAACGGCGAAGGTGCCATAATTTCCATACTGTGGCTCAAGCGCTCGTGAGTGCCGTGATGATCGGCGTGGCCGGACTCGTCGCGACCGTGGTGGTCGGTCTACGCGGGAACGACGTGCCGCGTCACATCTCGTTCGGCATCTTCTCCACGATGGTCACCCTGCTCGCGCATTCGATGATGATGTTCTATCTCATCGGCAAGGGAAAGGCCGTCAAGGACGCGCTGAAGGAACACAGCATCACCGGCGACTACTACCGCCGCATCGGCGCCGCGCGCAAGCCCGTGTTCTCGACCGGCATGCTGGCCATGGCGGTCACCATGGTCGCCGCCATCATGGGGGCGAGCGTAGACACCGGCGTTCTACCGCCGATGGTGCACGCGATGATCGCGTACGGCGCCGTCGCCGCGAATCTCGCGGCGCTCAAGACCGAAATCTCCGCGCTCGTGGTGTCCAGCCGCGTCGTCGACGAAGTGAACCGGCTCGCCGGATCGTGACGCCGGCGGCGCTCGAGCCGTTCTCACTTCATAGGAAGACCGATTGCCTGGGTTGCAGCCGCAAGTGAGAACGGCTCTCGAGATCGCGGGTCTGACGAAGGACTACCGCGGTCTGCGGCCGCTTCGCATCCAGCAATTGACGGTCGGCGTCGACGACACGGTGGCGATTCTCGGATTTGACCAGGCGTCCGCGGAGATCTTCGTCAACCTCGTGACCGGCGCTACTCTGCCCGACACGGGCACCGTTCACGTCTTCGGACACGCCACGTCGTCCATCGCGGACGGAACGGAATGGCTGCATACGCTCGATCGTTTCGGGATCGTCACCGAACGCGCCGTGCTGCTCGATCAACTCACGGTGATCCAGAACCTGGCCATCCCATTCACGCTGGAAGTCGAGCCGCCTTCCGATGACGTGCGACATCTCGCCGAGGCGGTGGCCGGCGAGGTCGGGTTGCCGGCAGCCTGCTGGAGGAACGCCGTCGCGGATCTCGATGGTGACGGTCGCACGCGCGTCCGCCTCGGGCGGGCGCTGGCGGCGAATCCGGCGCTGCTGCTCCTGGAGCACGTCAGCGCGGGGCTGCCGCCGCACGGGGCGTCCGCGCTGGGCGGCGACATTCGCCGCATCGCGGCGGCGCGGAGGATCGCTGTGGTCGCCGCGACAGCCGACGAAGCATTTGCGCGCGGCGTCGCCGCGCGCGTGTTCAAACTCGAGGCCGCGAGCGGCCGCCTGGTCGAACGGCGCCGCGGGTGGTTCAAGTAGAATGGGGCCTGTTGAAAGGAGATCTGCGTATGGCAATCATGAGGTCGCGGGCGCTGCTGGTGATGGGAGTGGTGGCTGGTCTTGGCGCGTTCGTCGCCGCCCAGGCTGCGAAATCGGCGCCGCCCGCCGCGCAGCCCGCGGCAAAGAAACCGCGGGTGTTTTTCGTCGAACCCAAGAATGGCGCGACGGTTACGAGCCCGCTCCACATGAAATTCGGATCGGAAGGGGTCACGATCGGCGCGGTGCCGCCAGGAGAGATCACCAAAGCGCAGGTCCGCAAGGGCATCGCCCACTACCACGTCGGCATCGATCAGGATTGTCTACCTGCTTCGAAAGAGATCGTGAAGGGCACGCCGTCGTGGGTACATTTCGGCGACGGCAAGGATGTGTTCGATACCCAGTTGACCCCCGGGCAGCACAAGCTGGCGCTCCAACTCGGCGACGACCTGCACGTGACGATGCCGGGCACGTGCGAGGTCATCACAGTGACTGTGAAATAGACACCCCCGTATTAGGTTTTCATGTTCCGTCGCGGATGAGCTTAGGAACTCGGCCGCAAAATCAGCATAAGAGACGAGTGTGTGCTGGAACGAATATTGAAACGATGATCCCTTCGGGCATTGCGCGCGCCCAAGGAGACTCGGATGTCGACCGGCACTATCAAGCGACTCGTTCGGGACCGGGGTTTTGGGTTCATTCGCGACGACGGCGGGCAGGAGTGGTTTTTTCATCGAAGTTCCGTGCAGGGCAGCTTCGATCAACTGAACGAAGGCCAGCGCGTCCACTTCGATGAGGAACCGTCAGCCAAGGGGCCACGCGCCGGGAACGTTCGGAGCGAAGGTTAGTTCGGAGTCTGTCGCGGCGATTCTGATACTTTTCGACATCGACGGTACGCTTGTGCTCACCGGTGGAGCGGGAGTACGAGCGATGACGTCCGCCTTCGATGAACTCTTCTCGGTACCTGACGCCTTTCACTCGGTACCGATGGCCGGCCGTACTGACACGGGTATACTCGTCGACGCCGCCGCCGCCCACGGCATCGCCGCCAACTCGCCAGCTCTCGCGCGGTTTCCCGAGATCTACTTTCAACACCTCACACGCGAGCTGGACAAGCCGGGTCCCCGCAAGGGGATCATGCCGGGCGTGCGTCCGCTGCTCGATGTCCTGTCGGCACGCGACGACGTCCACCTCGGATTATTGACCGGCAACTACGAAGCGAGCGCGCAACTCAAACTGCAGTATTTCGATCTGTGGCGGTACTTTCGCGGCGGCGCGTTCGGCGACGACGCCCCGGAACGCAACCGCCTCCTGCCTCGAGCCGTCGCGCATGTCGCGCAGTGCGGCGGACCAGCCGTCGAAGCCCGCGAAGCCGTCGTGATTGGCGACACGCCGCTCGACGTCGCCTGCGCGCAGGCGTCGGGAGCGCGTTCGATTGCCGTCGCGACGGGAAACTACTCAGTGGACGATCTGCGCGCCGCCGGCGCGGATGTCGTGTTCGAAGATTTGAGCGACACGCCGGCCGTCCTGCGCCTGATCAACAGCTAGAATTCAATCGGAAGCGAAAGGGGTCCGGTGGCCCTCCCGGTCTTCAAAATCGGTCGCTCCCTGCTCACGCGGGGAGGCTGGGTTCGACTCCCAGGCGCTTCCGCCATTCGACTCGCCTGCCTTCGGGAACTCGCTGCATGGCAGGCCATGCGGCTCGACTGCTCGCGCACGCTCGCTCATGGCAGGCCAGCGAATGGCGCCCTGAGCGAACGAAGTGAGTCGAAGGGCTGTTCAGATCAATTTCAGTTGTAATGGAATGTACAGGGACCGGCCCGCGGGGCGCGCGAGCCGGCACGGATAGGCCGCTTCAGCCTTCGATCAAACGGACGTCGCCGGCGCGTGGACCCTTCGCCGACTCCTCGGGTGTGAACTCGACGCGCTGACCCTCGCGCAGCAGCTCGAACACGGCGCCGCGGACCGAGCTGCGATGGAAGAAGTGCTCGATGCCGCCTTCGTCCCGGATAAACCCGAAACCTTTGTCGATGAGGAGGCGAGCAATTGTCCCGGTTGGCATAACCCCACGCCCTCCGTTCCGAACCCCCAGGGACATCCCAAGGGAACTCCGCCGGGCGCCTCCGAAGGGGTCGACCACCGTCCGACGCGAATCCGGCCGAGTATCCAGCCTAGTTGAGCTGGAAAATCATCGGCAGTCTAGGCAGTTCGGAACCGGAAGTCAAGCCAGGGTCGTACTTTAGCGGGAATCGGCGCGGGCCGTGCGAACTTGCCAGGTCTCTACGTCGTCCTCGTCGTCTTCCTCATCCTCGTCGCTATCGTCGTCTTCGTCTGTATCGGCAGAGTCATCTTCGTCGTCATCGACGTCGTCGCTCTCGTCATCGACGCGGATCGCAATCGTCATCGGATGTATCACGACGCGGCCTCTGCCGGCTTCGCCGGCTCCGCAGGTTTCGGTTTGGCTGGGGGCGGATACGTTGTCCAGAAGTGCCGGCCGCAGCGCGGACACACCCAGAACTGATCGGGCTTCCACTCCATGCCTGGTCCGGGGTCCCGCATGTCCATCTGCTCGCCGCAGCGCATGCATCGAATCTGCAGATGGTGTTCGCTCATCGCCGCGATTCTATAACATGGCCTAGGCAGCCCGTAGTGCAACTCCATCTGCATTCGAACGGCGACGCATCCCCGCTGGCTGCGTTGCTCCTCCCTCAAATATTCCCGATATTCTCGGTCGTTGCGCCTTGCCAGCAGGGCGCCTCGCCGTTCTCGGTGCGACGATGGACTTGCACCACGGGCCGCCTGTGATTCCCGCGATTGTGCTCGCGGCGGGACGGTCGTCGCGCATGGGCCGTGCCAAAGCGATGCTGCCGATCGACGACGACGATACTTTCCTTACGCGGATCGTCCGCACGTTTCTCGCGGCGGGTGTGGACGATGTGGTCGTTGTCGTCGGGCATGACGCCGAACCGATTGCCGCGTCGTTTGCGGCCAGCGGCCTGCCCGCGCGGTTCGTCGTGAACCCGAACTACGACCGAGGTCAGTTGTCGTCGCTCCTCGCGGGGCTCGGCGTCGTGGATCGGCCGGGGGTTGCGGCCGTCCTGGTGACGCTGGTCGATGTCCCGCTCGTCTCCGAGGCGACGGTGCGGGCGGTGGTCGAACGGTACCGGAGACGCGGGCCCCGGTCGTACGCCCCACGTCGGGAACGCGACACGGCCATCCGCTGCTCATCGATCGCGGGCTGTTCGATGCTTTGCGGGGCGCCGACGCCGGCACGGGCGCGAAGCCTGTCGTGCGCGCCTACGCGTCCGCCGCCGGAGATGTGGCGGTGGACGATGAGGGTGCGTTCACCGACATCGATAACATGGAAGACTATCAGCGGATCGTTGGCTGACGACTTGGGACCGCCGACCGACATTCGCCCCTCGCCCCGGGCGCCGTTGATCTACCTGCTGTACGCCGCGATCAGCCTTGCGTTCTGCTCGCCGCTCTTCGTTCGGCCCACCGGGATTGGCGCGATGGACTGGGATCAGCACCTGTTCTACTACGCGCAGGTGATCAAGAACGTCGTGGAGTACGCGCAGCCGCCGTTCTGGAGCCCGTGGTACTGCGGCGGGAACGTGATGTGGCAGAACCCGCAGACGGCGCTGCTCAGTCCCGTGTATCCGCTGGCGACGGTGGCCGGTCTGCCGCTGGCGATGAAGCTGAACGTCGTTCTCCACTACTGGGTGGGCTTCGTCGGCATGCACCTGCTGCTCACGCGCGTGCTGCGGCTGTCGTTCCTGCCGATCGTGGTCTATCTGGCGTCGGTCTTTACGCTCGCCGGCGGCCACGTGATGCACGTTGCGGTCGGACACACTGTTTTCCTGCCGGCCTTCTACCTGCCGTTGATTCTCTATTTCCTGATCCAGGCCGTGCAGACACAGGCCGTGCGGCCGGCGCTGTGGGCGGGGGCCGGATTTGCGCTCATGGTTTACAACGGCGGCCTCCACATCGTGTGGATGACCGTTCCGGCGCTTGCGGCGTTTGCCGCCGTGCTGGCGTTCACCATGCGAAGCTGGCGTCCGATTGTGGTCGCGATGGTGGTGGGTGCCGCAGGCGCCGCGTATGCCGCGCCCAAACTGCTCCCCGTCGTGCTGTTCGTCGGCAGCGATCGGTTCTGGGACGCACGCGATCCGACCGAGCGCCTCGATCGAATGACGCTCGCCATGATGGTACGCGCTTACACCGATCCGTCTCAGGACATCGGATCGAAATACTCGGCGCTCGAGCAGCAGCACGACTGGCTGGAGTACGGCGACTACGTAGGCACGCTGGCGGCGTTTCTGATGGTGTCGAGCATCATCTGGTTTCTGCTGGTGCCGGGCGGATCAGACCGGCAATTTCGCACTCTTGGAACTCCTTTCGCCGTGACTGCGCTGGTATTTCTCGTCCTCTCGGCGGGTGAGTTCAGCCGGTTCGCCCCCGCCGCGTTGCTGCGGCATCTGCCGTTTTTTTCGTCGTTCCGCATTCCAAGCCGCTACACCGTCATCGTCGCGTTGTTCGGATCGCTGGCGGCGGCCATGTTCGTCCGGTCCCTGGTGGACAAGATCACCTGGACGGCGACGGCTCGTGTCGTAGTGACGATGGTCTGCCTGGTCGGCGTCCTGCAGCTTGCGCTGGTCAACCGCACGCATTTTCGCGACAAGTTTTCCGGGCCGCGGCTCGAGCCCGGTTTCCGCGTGCTGAAAGGCACCGGGACGCTCGTGCGAGACGAGTTCGTCAATCCGTACCAGCCGAACGCGCCGATGCTCCACGCCTTGATGAACGACAAGGCGGTGATGTGGTGCTACGAGGTGATCCAGTTGAAGCGTGGCGCCGACGACGTGCGCCCGCTGGTGTGGACGGACGGCCCGGCGAAAGTATCATCGGTCGCCTTTACACCCAATAGCGTGCAGTTTTCGGCGATCGGCGGGAGCGATCGAACTCGCGTGTTCCTGAACCAGAACTACGCCGCGGGCTGGCGCAGCGACGCGGGGCCCGTTCGTCTCGATCCGCAAGCCGGCGGCAGGATGTACGTCGAACTGGCGCCCGGCCAGACGGGACGATTTGCGTTTTCCTTTTTCCCGCCCGGTTTATGGGCGGGCCTCGCGGTTCTTGTGCTCGCCATCGTGGGTTCAGTAGTCACCTGGCATCGGCGCTTCCCGTGAGTCGCGTGCTCGCAGCCGTCCTCTGGATCGTCTACATCGTGCTGCCGGCCCAGGTCGGCGGTCTCATCCACGGTGCGCCGCTCGGTGGATTCGACACGTGGGCGCTCGTTGCCGTGATCTGGCTCACCGCGCGCGGCCGGTCGATTGGCGGCGGCCGGATCGTCGCCGTGGTCGCCATCGTGACGTGGGCCGTGGGCGGGCTGGTCCCCGATCGCGGATTCCGCGCGCGGTATTTCGCGGATGCCGAGTCTCGCGGCGTCATCGAGGTCAGCACCGAGCTCAAGTCGGGAATCATCACGCGCATCGACCAGCGCCTCGACTTTTCGGCGCGGCGTCTCGACTTTCCGCTCGCCTTCTTCAACGACATCGCCCGCTTCAACTTTCGCGGCCCGGAGCAACCCGATCGGGACAAGCTGCCGTTCGCGGTGAGCTGGGATGGTCAATGGTGGGTTGGCGCCGCGAAGACGGCCACGCTGTACGTCGACGCGCGTGAGGCGTCGGCGGAGCTCGTCCTCGACGCGACGCGCGTGATCGCGGTGACGCCGGGGCAGGGCGTGGTCAGCGCGGACGTCACCGTTGCGCCAGGCTGGCACAGGCTCGACATCAGCTTTGCGTCGCCGCCCGGATCCCCGCGACGCTTTTCAGCTGGCGAGGTCGTGGACGGCCGGCGCATTCCGTTCGACACCAGCACTGTCGTGAGCCGGCGTCTGGAGCCGTGGCAGGTGTGGCTCGAGCGGCTGCTGCGGATCGTGCGGCTGGTGTTCGATGCGTTCGCGCTCACGTGGCTGGCGTTGCTGGCGGGATTCGATCTGCTCGACTTGTGGCGCGGCCGGCGAGCCGACGGCACGCCGATGACTCTGCGCCATCAGTTTCTCGCATGGTTCGGCGTCGTCGCCATCGTCGAGGCGTACGTCTACGCGACTCCATGGCTCACGCGCCTGGCGCTGCTGGCGGCTGGCGACGATCCCATCACATACGAATCCTACGCGCGCAGCATTCAACTCAACGGTCTGCTGCTGAGGAGCGTTGACGGCCCGTACTACTACCAGGTGTTCTATCCGTATTTCCTGGCCGCGACACACACGCTGTTTGGCGAGGGCATGTTCGGTCTCGTGTTCGTGCAGCGCGTGCTCGTCGCCTTCGTTGTCTGGATGGTGGTCGAGATCGCGGTGGAGATCGGCGGTGAGGACGTCTGGCCGGCCGCCTTCGCCAGCGGCGCGCTGGTCGCGTACGTGAAGTTCGCGACGCTGGTGGCGTCGCCGTCAACCGAGTCTCTGTTCATTCCTCTTCTTGCAGCATGGACGCTGCTGCTGATCCGCTCCTGCCGGCATCCGACCGGACGACGCGTGGCGTACGCGGGCGTGGTCGGCGGATTTGCCGCGCTCACGCGATCGACCGCGGTGCTCGCATGGGCCGCGATCGTTCCCGCCTGCTGGACGGCGTGGAAGAGCACGCGCCGGCGCGCTTTTTTCACCGCGACTCTGTTGGCGTGCTCGTGCGCGGTGTTCGCGCTCATCGCCGTGCGGAACTGGATCGTCGTGCACGCTTTCGTGCCGATGCCCACCGAGTTTGCGATCACCCTGCTCGGCGGCAACGAACCGCCTCCGGACCTCAAGCTCGATCTCACGGCTCGTGGTCCGCTTTACGATCGGATCGGGCTCAACCCGATTACGCGTCAGGTCGTGGAGTTCGCGGTGAGCGCGCCTGGCGCCTTCGCGGCCAATCTCGGACGAAAGGGTCTGTTCGCGCTGGGATTCTTTGAACCCTACGCGCCCGGCTGGGGATACTCGCTTGTGTTCCTTGGCGTATCCCTGGGAAGCGTGATCGGGTTCGTGCTGGCTCTCCGCTCGCGTACCGCTCCTGCGGCCATCGTCTGCCTTCCTGGCCTGATCGCGCTCTCGCAGTTCGCCGCCGTCGTACTGGTCTACCCCAAGGGCGAGCGGCTGATCCTGCCGTTCCACACCATCCTGGTGCCGTATGCCGCAGTGGCCGTGGATCGCCTGTTGCGACTGTGGTTCATGACGTCCCTCCTGTACGTGGCGTCCGCCTATTTCATTCCGTACGTGGGGTCCGCCTTTAGGCGGACCTTCAGCGGCCAAGCTCGTCGGCCCCGGCTCGGTCGCTGTGCTCGCCGTCTACACCTTCATCATCCGCACGCGCGGCATCACGGATCACTTCCTGATGCTTCGCGAGCAGATCCGCGATTGGACGATTGCGATGGGTCCGCTCTCGAGTCTGCCGCTCGTCGGGACGGCGAGCACGGCCGGCGGGCATACATTCGGGCCCATCTTCTACTGGGTGCTGTGGCTGATCCGCGTAGTCATCGGGCCCTTTGCCGGCAATCTGCCGCACGCCGGCGGCCTCGGTCTGGCAGCGCTGCAATCGATCGCCGACGTCGTATTGTGTCTCGGCATCCGCCGGGCCACCGGGTCGTGGACCTTCGCGATTGCGACGGTCCTCATCATCGCGTCATCGCCGTTCGACCTCGCGCTGTCCTCGGTTATATGGAATCCCGTGCTCGCCGTGGTCTTTGCCAAGATTGGCACCGGACTCATCCTGTCCTGGCAAGACTCGCTGACGAGATCACGGCGCATGGCGCTGGCAGCCGTCGCCTGGTTCGCCGTGCAGGCGCACTCCGCCGCGCTGCCGTTTGCGCTCGCGGTGTTCCTGTGGATACTGTGGACGCAGTTCCGTCAGGGTCGTGGTCCGCTCGCAACGGCCATCCTGGAGGCGTTGGTCGTGGTCACGATCCTGCAGGTACCTGCGATGTTCGCCACGGAGTCCATTCGGCCGACGAAGATCGTGGCCGCGATGCAGGAACCGCAGGACCTTCGCGTCGGCGATGCCTTTCGTGCGGTCAACGACTCGATCAATTCGATTGGTTTCGCGCCGTTCGCGCTGCCGCAGCCGACGCTCATTCTTCTCGCGGCCCTGGCAGCACTCCTCCTGATCCGCGGCCCCTTCAGCGCGATCGGCGTCGTCACGATCGTCCCGATCGTGCTGACCGTCTGCATGTGGTCGGTGTGGCAGCAGGACTACGACGCTTATGTGTTCCTCACTGTTGTGCCGGGCGCCCTGCTCGCTATCGCCTGGGCGTCTCGGCTTCTGCCAGCGCCGCCGGCGCGCTCGATGTGCGCCGCCGCACTGCTCGTCACCGCAATCCTCGTGCAGAAACCGCGCATCGACAGCTCCGCGCTCGTGTTTCGCATGCCCGGCTATGGCGCCCTCGTCCGTGGATCTCGCGAGATCGCCGCACACGGGGAACCGGTGCGCGCCATCGACGTGCCGTTCCTCCACCCGTTGAGCGACTCCGAATACCTGTTCACGCTCCTCGGTGGCCGGATCCAGCGAGACGCGCCAGTGATCGCGCGCGTCTCGGAAAATGGCGAGGTCACCTACGTCCGTTGAGCCGCCTGCCCTGAGCGGAGTCGAAGGGCCCACTCAGAGCGAGCCCTATCTCGGGCGAGTCGAAGGGCTCGCGCTGTCGGTCGTCGTGCCCGCCTACAACGAGGCCAACACGATTGGCGCCGGAGTCCTGCCGCAGATGCTCGATGTCCTGCGCACTGCCGGCGTGTCGTTCGAGCTCCTGGTGGTGGACGATGGCAGCGAGGATGGGACGGCAGAGCTGACACGCGCCGTGGCCGCTGGGCACAGCGCAGTGCGTCTCGTTCAGGTCGATCACGGCGGGAAGGCGCATGCACTGATTCACGGCATGCGAGCGGCCCAGGGCCGCATCGTGCTGTTTTCCGACATGGACCAGGCGATCCCGATCGCCGAGGCGTCGAAGCTGCTCCCGTGGTTCGAGCAGGGCTTCGACATCGTCATCGGATCGCGCGGGTTCGAGCGCAAGCACGCGTCGCTCAGCCGGCGCGCGATCTCGTACGGGCAGTTGCTGGCGCGATCCGTTGTGTTGGGATTCTCCGACATCGTCGATACCCAATGCGGGTTCAAGGCGTTTCGCCGCGAGATCGTCGGCCCACTCTTCGATCGGCTCGTCGTGTATCGCCGCGCGGCGACAGCACGCACGTCGGGTCCGAACCTGTCACCGGGTTTCGACGTCGAGCTCCTGTTTGCGGCCAAACGGCAGGGTCTGTCGATCAAGGAGGTCCACATCGAATGCGATCACCGCCGTGGCGGCGGGCGTCCGACGAGGGTGGTGCGGGATTGTGTACGCGGGTTTACCGACTTGCTCGCGATTCGTTCCGCTGCTCGACAGGGCCGATATGACCAACGCTAGTCAGTCGATCGACGATGCCGATCGGAAGCCGTATCGCGGACGCGTTTGAAGCCCGAGAGGTCCTGGTTCTCCTCGCGCGAGGCTTGCCGCATCTCAGGCTCGGCGTAGCCCTGCAAGATGAGCCAGGCTCCGATGCTCGGGGACACTTCGCGAATCATGCCGCGCGCCAGCCCATCCAGCTGGACGCCGTCCAGCTCGGACTCCCGCGGCGTTTCCGTTATGCGAACTTTCATCTCCAACAACGGCCCTTCGACTACGTACAAAGCAGCCCTGATGCTCCTGTTACGAGCACGAGCAAAGGGCAGGCCATGCTGGGTGTTGGATCACGGCTTGCTCACGGTTGTACGGCGACCCGCACTCCGACCTGCAGCGTATCGCGATCGAATTGGCCGGCTGATCGATAGCTCCACGTGCGGCCGTACACCGAGGTGAAGACGATCGGCCATCGACCTCGCTGCCAGACGAGGTGCGCGCGTGTTGTCAGCGAACCGACCTTGGCTTGAAACAGTATCTCTTGCCCGGGATATTTCTCGGGAAGGATGGTCGTCAACCGCGCGAGGACGAGAGGCGACACGTCCGCGCCGGCGACAATCACCAAGCGACTGGTCAGCCTTTTGCGGCCCGTCACCCCGATCGGGATCTCGTGCACGCGCGAAAAGGTCGTCTCGTGTGCGTTGATCGGGGTTCGGGTGGTCGAGGGCGGGTTGGTATGCGACACCATCCGCTCGGTGTGATGAAACTCGGCGACGTCGTGGCGATAGACGTACCCCGCCCTGATGGAGAGATCCCAGAGCCGCCCCTCGCTCCACTGCGCGAAACGCCAGCCGTGCAGCGACACCGGTCCGTCGGTCCCGGAGACGATGACGTCATCGGGATCGAAGAAGGTGTCGAAGTCCGAAGCAACGGTCGGCTTGTCGGGCGACACGCCGAACTCCGTTTCCATCATGTCGCCCAACCCACGATAGCGGGCGACGACGACCAGCCATTGGTTGTCGCCGTTATAGGTTTGGACGAACTTGTGCGGGACCAGAAACGGCGTGTCGAAGTTGGACGGATTCTCGAACTCGTACCGCCAGCGGTCGCGGTGCCGCTCGTAGCCTGCGGAGATCGTCGCGCGCGAAGCCGAATCGTCCGGCGACGCGGCAGGACTGATTTGCGCGCGACCAGGTGCCGCAGAACCCACGACAAGCCACATGGCGCCGCACACCGTCCATCCCAGCCGGGAGCCCGAGAGAAACGACATGCAACGATCTATGCGCGCGCGTACCGGGATGTCAATCGCGCCGTCCCGGATGCGGACGACCCGGGTTCGTGATAGAAGCATCATCGATGTCGACAGCTTCGACGTTTGCCATTGCGCCGCCGCTCGAGCCGATGCTCGCAAAGCTGACCGACGAGCTACCCACCGGCGCTTTCCTGTACGAGCCGAAGTGGGATGGCTTTCGCGCCGTCGTGTTTCGCAGCGGTTCCGAGTTGCTCATCCAGAGCCGCGATCTCCGGCCGCTCGATCGGTACTTTCCTGAAGTGCACACGGCCCTGCTGGCGGGCCTTCCGGACGGTTGCGTCGTCGACGGCGAGATCGTGATTGCGACGCCGCGCGGCCTCGACTTCGACGCGCTTCAGCTGCGGCTTCATCCGGCGGCCTCGCGCGTCGCGAAGCTGGCGGCGGAAACGCCGGCGTCGTTCGTCGTGTTCGACCTTCTCGCGCTCGAGGGTCGCGATCTGCGGCAGACACCCCAACACGAACGCCGCGCCCTGCTCGAGCGTGCATTGGCGGCCGTCGCGCCGCCCATTCACGTCACGCCGGTGACGCGAGATGTGGAGGTTGCTCGCGAGTGGCTCGCACGTTTCGAGGGCGCCGGACTCGATGGCGTGATCGCCAAGCCGGAAGATGGACTGTACGTGCCCGGCAAACGCGCGATGATCAAAATCAAGCACGTCCGCAGCGCCGACTGCGTCGTCGCCGGCTTTCGATGGCACAAGGACGGAAAGGACGAGCGCATCGGATCGCTGTTGCTCGGGCTGTACGACGACCGCGGAGCGCTCCATCACGTTGGCGTCACCTCGTCGTTCACGACCACGATGCGGAAAGCGCTGGTCGCCGAACTGGCGCCGCTGCGCGCGCGCGCGCTCGAGGGCCATCCGTGGCGGGAGTGGGCCGAGTGGGGTGGCGGCGACGTCAACGCGATGACGCGGATGCCCGGCGGGCAGAGCCGATGGAGCGCCGGCAAGGATCTCTCGTGGGAACCGCTGCGCGTCGAACGCGTGTGTGAGGTGAAGTACGACCACATGCAGGGAACGCGGTTCCGCCACGCCGCAGTGTTCCTCCGCTGGCGGCCGGACAAACAGCCGAAGGACTGCCGCTACGATCAGCTCGAGGTCACGACTCCTTTCGAGCTCGAGAAGGTCTTCCTCGCTTCCACTCGTCCTGACTGAAGCCGCTCCAGTCGTCGGGCGCTTCGTTCGGATCGAGATCTTCCTGCGCCGGACGCAGCGCTTCGGGGACGTGCTGCAGGTTGACGCGGATGCGCGTCCACGTCCGAAACCTTCCGCGCATCGAGTCTACGAGCACGTCGGCCGCTTCGAGATGGGCGGCCGCTTCCGGATGCCGCGCCTTCCATCGATCGAGGCCGGCCAGCGCAGTATCCTTCTGCTGCGCGCGCCCGATCTCGATGAGAGGGCGCTTCGGCACGCGGCGCTTCGACGGCGCAACCCGTGCGGGTTCACCGGCCTGCTTCCGGTAATGGGGCGGCCACGGCGCGTCGCCCAGCCCCTCGCGCTCGTGCCGCGCGGACAGGTCGAGAAGCCGATCGATTGAACACGGTTCCGCGTCGATCCCGGCGTGGCGATCGCCGATCGAGGCGAAGCGCGCCGGCATCGTGACCAGCGTGAAATCCCGGGGGTCGCAGACCGCGAGCTCGTCCCAGTCGAGCGGCGCCGATACGCGCGCATCCGGCGTGGGCCGGACGGAGTAGGCGCTCGCGATCGTCCGATCCTTTGCGTTCTGGTTGTAGTCGAGGAAGACGCCGTGCCGTTCCTCCTTCCACCACTTGCTCGTTGCGATCGTGGGCGCGCGACGCTCGACCTCGCGGGCGAAGGCGAGCGCGGCGCGGCGCACCTGGTCGAACGGCCATTTGCGTTCGATCCGCACGTAAATATGGATGCCTCTCGAGCCCGACGTCTTGGGCCACCCGACGAGGCGGACATCGTCGAGCGTCGCGCGGACGACGGCGGCGACGTCGCGGACTTGAGACCATTCGACGCCAGGCACCGGGTCGAGATCCACGCGCAGCTCGTCGGGATGATCGAGATCGTCCGCGCGAACTGGATGCGGATGCAGCTCCAGGCACGCCAGGTTGGCCATCCACACGAGCGCCGCCGGATCGCGCGGCACGACTTCCTCGGCGGTCCGGCCCGAGGGAAATTGCAGCGCCACGACCTCAATCCACTCCGGCCGCGCGCTCGGCGCGCGCTTCTGATAGAAGAACTCGCCGCCGACGCCGTTGGGGTAGCGCACCAGCACGTTGGGCCGTCCGCCGGCGCCGCGCAGCGCACCGTCGGCGACCGCGAGGTAGTAGCGCGCGAGATCGAGCTTGGTGTGGCCCGCTTGAGGGAACAGGACCTTGCGCGGATTGGAGATCGCGATGTCACGACCGGCGACGGTCAGGATCTCTTTGTCGGAGTCATCCGCCATGAGGGCTAAACGCGATTCAAGCCCGCTCGTGGTGAGCCTGTCGAACCACGAGCTACGCAATTCACTGAACTGTCTCGCGGGCCGCGCCGTCGAGCTCGGCGGCGAGGGCCTTGAATTCGGGCCGCGGACCGCTCCAGCGCAAGTCGTCGACGGATTCAAACAGCGTGAAGTCGGTTCGCAGCGTCGCCAGATCGCGGAACAGGAACGCGCGATCGCGTTCTTCGGCCAGCGTGCGCGCGAGCCGCGCGGCATTGGTGGCGTTGACGGACCAGTCCCGCGGGTCGGGCGGAATGGACTCGAGATGTTCGAATCGGGCGAGCACCGCGGCGGTAGACTTCGCGCCCCAGCCAGGCAAGCCGGGAAACCCGTCCGAGGCGTCGCCGACGAGAGCCAGATAGTCGGGAATCGACGTGGGCTTGACGCCGAACTTGGCGACAACGCCTGCTTCGTCGCGGATTTTGCGGGCGCGGCGATCCATCTGCACGACGCGAGTCCCGCGCACCGACTGTGCCAGATCCTTGTCGGGCGTGCAGATGAAGACGCGATCCACGCGCGTGTCTCGCGCTGCCGCCTCCGCCGCGGCCGCCAGCGCATCGTCGGCTTCCATTTCGACCATCGGCCACACGGCCACGCCGAGCGCCATCAACGCGTCTTCGAGGACCTGAAACTGCGCGAGCAGCGGCGGATCGATGCCGGCGCTGGTCTTGTAGCCCCTCCAGAGCTTGTTCCTGAACGACTCGATCACGTGATCGGTCGCGACGCCGACGTGCGTCGCGCCGCCATTGATCATGCCGAGGATCGACGAGAGCACGCCGCGCACGGCGCCGACCTCCCGGCCGCTTCGATCCCGGGCCGAAGGAACAGCGTAATAGTGCCGGAACAGCTCGTACGTGCCGTCTACGAGGTGGACGTCCAGTGGACAACTCCGCGAAAACTCGAGAGTGTGAGCATGATACTCTGGCGCCGCGTACGCTGAGGAGGAGCCGCATAGAGTACGAAGAAAGCCAAGGCTGCGGTGAAGAAGGCCGCCAAGTCGGTGTCACGCCGGTCCCGGTGTCAGCGGATCCTGGCGTCGCGCACAGGTTGATGCGGTTCTCTGCGGGCCTGCACTGCTTTTGCGGACCGCTGCCCTGAAGTGTTTCCGTTTCTGTGCGTAGTACGTGGGGTCCGCCTTTAGGCGGACCTACAGCGAACTCGATCGTCAGTGCAGGTCCGGCTAAAGCCGGACCCCACGTACGACGATTGCGGTCTCGGAGCGAAAGCCCTGTCTACTCGTACCTGAGCGCCTGAATCGGATCGACGCCGCTCGCCCTCGACGCAGGTACCCAGCCGGCGACAAGCGCCACGGCGCCGAGCACCAACGCCACGATCGCCATCGTGCCTGGATCGCTGGGCTGCACGCCGAAGAGCAGCTGCCCGAGACCGCGTCCGGCTGCCAGCAGCAGCGCAATGCCGGCCGCCAGGCCGAGCGCTGACATCAGCAGCACGTCTTTGATCACGAGCCACATGACGGCGGCGCGCGATGCCCCGATTGCGAGACGCACGCCGAGCTCCTGCCGGCGCGCGTTCACCGAGTACGACATCACGCCGTAGATGCCGATGGCCGCGAGCATCAGGGCAACGCCTGCGAACAGGGCGAGCAGGACGGCCGCGATGCGCTGCTGAAACATCGTGGCGGCGAGCGCCTCGTCGAGCGTCTGGATGGCGTAGACCGGCTGCTGCGGATCGATCGAGGTGACCGCCTGCCGGATGTCGGGCAGCAGCGAGCCGGGCGGCCGGTTCGCCCGCACGAGTAGAAAGAGCTGATTCCACGCGCCGAGGCCTGCTTCCATCGGGCTGAATATTTCCGGCCGCACGTCCGCCGTCGCGCCCTGGTTCCGCGCGTCGCCCACCACACCGACGATCTCGGACCACGGACCCTGCCGGTCGCGCGGACCGATGCGAACGCGGGCGCCCACAGGATCGCGCCCGCGCAAGAAGCGGTCGACGAACGCGCGATTGACGACGATCGTCCGCTGCCCGCCGGTGCGGTCCCGATCGTCGAAGCCCCGCCCCGCTATCACCGGCACCCGCAGCGTGTCGAAGAAGCCGCGCGACACGATCGTCGTCACGGCGGTCGGCAGCGTCGTGCCGGCCGCCGGCACGCCTTCCACATCCACTTGTCCGGAGAACGAGGATTGGGGCGGATACTGCGTGGCCACCGCAACGGAGGCAACGCCCGCGACCCGGCCCGTTCGCTCCACGAGCTGCTGGAAGAACGCAGTGATCGCTGCGCCCGTCGCATATCCCTCGCGCGGCAGCGTCAGTCGCATCGTCAAGACAGCTTCCGGGTCGTATCCGAGGGGCACCTGCTGAATCTTGATGAAGCTTCGTATCAGGAGTCCGGCGCCGAGCAGCAGCACGACCGACAGCGCGATCTCGACAACCACGAGCCCTTGACGGAGTCGGCCGGTGCGGGATGTGCCGGCGCGGCCGTCGGCCTTCAGCGAATCGTGGGGATCGGTTCGCGTGGCCTGGAACGCGGGCAGGACACCCACCAGAATCGCGGACAGGCCGGTGAGCAGCAGGCTCCACATCAGGACCCGCGCGTTCAGTCCCGCATGCAGACCGAGTGTCTGAAACTGCGCCGGAACCACCGCGCCGGCGAACTGCAAGCCGATGTAGGCGATCGCGAGGCCGCCGGCGGTTCCCGCCAGCGCGAGCAGGCAGCTTTCGGTCAGCAGCTGTCGCGCCAGCCGCGACCGCGCGGCGCCGAGCGCTAGACGCACGGCGAGTTCTCGTTGCCGGGTCGCCGATCGCGCCAACTGCAGGTTCGCGACGTTCACGCAGGCGATCAGCAGCACGAAGAACACCGCGCCGACGAGCAGCAGCGCCGCGGGCCGGACGTCGCGCAACAAGGCTGCGGCCCACGGTGTCGCGGTGAGCCGCCAGCCCTCGTATTCCTTGAACGTCGCCGCGGCCGTCTGCTCGACGGATTTCGCAGTTGTCGGCGAGCTCCGCGTTCGCCTGGTCGAGGGTCGCATCGGGAGCGAGACGCGCGAGCACCGTGAACTGCCGGACGTTGCGCGGCAGGCTTTTCGGATCGCCGCCCCACGGAACCCACAGGTCCGTCCCGATCAGCAGCAAGCCGGGCGGCATCACCCCGACGACGGAGCCGGACGTGCCGCCGATGCGAATCGTCTTGTTCAGAATGTCGGGATTGCCGCCGAATCGCGTCTGCCACAAACGGTGGCTGATGATCGCGACCGAGGGCCCGTTCGGCGCGAGCTCCGCGTCGGTGAAGCCGCGTCCGAGAACGGGGCGCATGCCGAGAACCGGGAACGGATCGTCGAGCAGGAGCGCCGTGAACACGCGCTCGGGCACATCGCCCCCGGATAGATTGCGATTGCCGAGGTCGAAGGCCGCCGTGTGCTGGAAGGATCGGTTGGTGCGGATGTCGGCATACTCGGCCGGCGAGAGCGTCTCCACGTACGTCGTCTCCGACGAGAGTTTCGGAAACGTGACGCCAATCGTGACGAGCCGATCCGGATCCGGGTAGCTGAAGGGGCGCAGGACGAACCCGTCGACCATTCCGTAGATCAAGCTGTTTCCGCCGATGGCGAGCGCCAGCGAGATCACCGCGATTGCCGTGAATCCGGGCCGTCGGATGAACTGGCGGAAGCCGAAGCGCACGTCCTGTATCAGCGTCTCCATCTGGGTCCTCTCTTCTCGATGGGGCAGGCGGGGCACGTCGCCACCGCCGAGGCGACCGAGGGCTGCCGCGATCTGACGGCTGCGCAATCGGCCGGCGCTCTTCAGCAGATCGCCGATCACGAACGCCCAGAACGCCAGGATGTCTGCCTGGCCGAGGCATCGGACGCGTTCGAGATCCAGCGCAACCGCGGCGACCAGGTCGCCCCGGTAGGCGCGGCGGAACGCCCGCGGGTAGAGCACGAGGAGCGCCGCGTACACGCGGATCACGCGAGCTCCTTTTTCAGCCGCGGGTTCGCGCGCGCCTGAGCGACCAGACCTCCGAGCCGGCGAACTTCCGCGCGCAGTACCCGCCACCCGCGATCCGTGAGGCGGTAGTAGCGGCGCTGCGCCTCCTGGCCGTTGACCGGATCCGCCGCGGGCGCTTCCTCGATGGCCCTCTCGTCCTGCAGGCGCTGAATGGCTTCGTACAAGGTGCCCGGGCCCACGCGGATCGAGCCCTCGGACCGGCTTTCGACCTCCTGCTTGATGGCATAGCCGTGCTTGGGGCCATCGGCAAGGACGAGCAGGATATGGAGCACCGGCGCCGACAGAGGCTTGGGTGGCGGGTTGGCGGGCGAGCGCGGCATAGACGTATCGTTAGACGATACGTCTCGCGAAAGGTTTGCCTGCCGCTTCAGACCAGCGTCAGGGGCCCATCTTTCCCGAAAGCGAGGCAAGGAAGGCGATGAGCGCCCGCTTTTCGTCGGCGGACAACCGGAGGGGCCGGATTTCGGGATCGAGCAGCGGGTTCACGTTCCCGCCACGGTCGTAATAGTCGACGACATCTTCAAGCGTCGCGAGGCTGCCATCGTGCATGTACGGCGCCGTCTGCGCCACTTCACGAAGCGTGGGCGTCTTGAACGCGCCGCGATCCTCCGGCTTGCCGCTGATCGCCGCCCGCCCTTCGTCGAGGAATTCTCCTCCTGCCTGTCCAGCCCGTCCTGGCTGTCCTGCCCCTCCCGCCTGTCCCGCCCTTCCTGCCCACGCGATCCCTGTGTTGTGCGTGCGTTCGTCGCTGAACACCGGTCCCACGTGACACGCCGTGCAGTTGCCCTTGCCGCGAAAAACCTGGAGGCCGGCCTGCTGCTCGACCGAGAGCGACGTGCGATCGCCATCGACGAAGCGGTCGTACGGCGCGTCGCCTGACAGAATCGAGCGGACGAAACTGGCCAGCGCACGCGACAGATCCGCTGGACCGAGTCCTACGCGACGTGCGGCCTCGGCAACAGGTAGATCCATTTCATTCGGATCTTCGATCGGCTTGAGGACTTGTTCTTCGAGCGTCGTCACGCGCGCGTCCCAGAAAAACGCGCGTCCGTAGCCGCGATTGATGAGCGCCGGAGCACTGCGCCGTCCTTCGCGCCCGAAGACGCCGACGGCGACTTCGCGCGGCCGTCCGAAAACGCGCGCGCGGGATCGTGGCAGGAGGCGCACGCGATCGTGCCATCGCGAGACAGGCGGCGGTCGTTGAACAGTTGCCGCCCCAGCTCGATTTTTTCAGGAGTCAGAGGGTTCTCCTCCGGGACCGGCATGTAGAGATCCAGTCCCAGAGGAATCGTCACCGCCAGCAGCATCCAGAACACGGGCATTTCAGATTTCAGAGTTCAGACTTCAGATTGATTTCAGAGTTCTGATTGTCGCCCGAGCATAGCGCTTGAATGTCAGGACACGGTGGTGTCCATGTCAAGGTTGTGTCATGACGGTGTGATAACCGGGCTTCGGGGAAGCCCGGTTCTGCGCGTCGTCAGCGGCTGCCGACTTTCGTCTTCGGCAGGAAGTTCTCCAGCGCCCAGACTTCGTTCTTGCTTTCGCCGGCCACGAATGCGACCTGCCGCCCGTCGGGCTTCAGCTTGAACCCGCTGATGTTATTCACGTGCCAGTTGTCCACGTCGATGTTCAGCTTCCGCGGAGCGCTGCCATCGGCAACGGGAATCAGCCAGAGTTCCTTACGGTCGCCGTCGGCCTTCATCATCAGAATGCCGCGGCTGTCCGGGGTCCACGTCATGCCGTTCCTGTCGAACCGATCGAGCGCTGTCGCCCGCAGCAGCTCCCTCGGTTCTCCGCCGCCGTACGGCATGACAAAGAGCGTCGACGCCTTGTTGCTGGTGGTCTCGATGAACGCGCTGTATCGGCGGTCGGGAGAGCTGTTGACGAGCACACTGTTCCCGTTCGCGCGCTCCGCGAATAGCAGTCGCTCCTTTCCGGACGGCCGGTCGCGCTCGACGATGCTGCCGCCGACGCCTGCATAGATCTTCGTACCATCGAGCGTCACGTTTGTCATGTCGTTAGGATCAGCGCCGCTGCTGTCTGGAGACGCCTCACCGGTTTGCACATCGATCAGATAACTGCCGCGGCGTCCCTTCAAATCTACTGGCGTCGACCAACAGTGAGCGGCCGTCCGCCGACCAGGCCAAGTCTGTCCGAGCCATCAGGTAGAGGAGCCGCATCGGCAGTTCCCGCACCTGATCGGTGTCCATCGCTCGAATCTTGATGCTGTCCCGTGCGATCACAATTCGCAGGGCACGACTGATACGCGAGGTACTTGCCGTCGGCAGACCATGTCGGCTTTCCGCCGAATCCCACGAACACTCGAGGGCTGGCGGCCGAATCCGCCAAGAGCCTTCCTGCGGTCAGATCGATTGGAGAGACCTGCACGTGCATGTTCTGCGTGAACTTCCCCACATAGAGTGCGCCGGACGCCGTCACGCCGAGCGAAACTGGGACCGATCCCACGATGATGTCGCTGTCGACCAGGGCCGGTGTACCGTGAGACTGCCCCTCGCTGACAGGCAGCGTCCACAACCTCAACGCGCCGTTGCGATCGCTCGCGAACAGCAGCGTCGATCCGTCGGGCGACCAGCCCATGATTTGGTTCTGGCTGGGATGCTCGACGACTGTGTTCTCGCGGCTGCCGTCGACGGTCATCACCAGCACGTTGCTCTCGTCGTGTGTACCGGCTTTCGGCAGGCTGTACGCGATGTAGCGGCCGTCAGGAGAGAAGAAGATGCTGCGGGTGGCGCCCCATTCGATCGACTTGAGCACGCGCATGGCGCCGTCTCGAACCGAGACCAGCGCAATCTGGGACGTGTCGGGCCCGGTCTCACCACGCGAACCGCAAGCCATTTGCCGTCCGGCGACCAGTCAAACGGCGCAACTTCGTCGGCAACGTCCAGGCCGAGTGCGAGGAGCCGCCGCGTCTCGGAAACGGCGGGAGCCTCCGAGCTCGCGATGCGAAGCTCGACTCCGGTGGGCCGCATTCCGGCCGTGCGTCCGGCCTCGCTGTCATAGACGTACTGATAGAACGCGACCTGCTTGCCGTCGCGCGAAGTCGCGCTGTACCCCCTGGGCGATTCGGTGCGAGTCTTCCTGGCCAGCACACGATCCGCGCCCGTCGTCAGATCGCGCAGCATGACGTTGCCCGTTGCGCGCTCGACGTGCGAAAGGAACCGGCCGTCCCCCGACACGGTCCCAACAAACGTCAGCGAGGGGTCCAGCGCTATGGGCCGCTCACTCTTGGAACGCGCGACGATCCCGCCACCGCCCAATCGTGATCGGGCAACGGCGACGGCGTCCTTCTGATCGCCGAAGTCGCGCACGAGGCTGCTCGTAGACCCGCTGCGCTTCCGCGTCGCCCAGCTTCTGATAGCACTCGGCCATCCGCAGCAGCGCGCTAGCGGCGATCGCGCGATCGCTCGAGTCCGCGAGCTTCTTGGTACTGCTCGATCGCCGCCTTCAGATCGCCCTTGACCGTTTCGGTTTCCATCGCCGCGCGCAGCGCGACGTCAGCTTCGTCTGCGCCGCCGGCCTCGCCGGCGCCACCAGCAGCGCGCCAACGGCCACCATTGCGCCCACTCGTCAGGATTTGCATCATCGATTCGTCTCCTGCGCGCAGTGTCGACGCGTGCCGTCAATCGTTCGATGGAGGTTCGTCAAGACTCGGTTAATTCTCTCGTCGTTGAAGCGATAACCGAGCCCGCGCACGCCGACCAGGAACCGCGGTTCGGCCGGCACGGGCTCGATCTTCTTGCGCAGGTTGAAGACGTGCGTGTCGACGGCGCGATCGGTAATCGCCATGCCGTGCCCCACGCCGCGTCGATCAGTTGATCGCGGCTGAGCACGCGGCCGCGGTTGCCGAGGAAGACCGCCAGCAGCCGAAGCTCCTGCGCGGTGATCTCGACGGGCCGCCCGGCGCGCCGCAGCTCGGCGCGGTCGAAGTCCACTTCGCAGTCGCCGAACCGGCTACACGTTCGTCGGCGCGCTCGCACGTCGCCGCGAAGCTGCGCGCGCACGCGCGCGCGCAGCTCGCGCAGGCTGAACGGCTTGGTGACGTAGTCGTCGGCGCCCGAGTCGAGGCCCAGCTCCTTCTCGGCCTCCTGCGCCGCGCGGTCAGCAGGATGATCGGCGTCGCGACGCCCGCCTTGCGCAGCTCGCTGCACACGTCGAAGCCGTCCATCTTCGGCAGCATCACGTCGAGCAGGATCAGGTCCCAGCCGCCGCTCCGGCCCAGCTCGAGTCCCTGCGCGCCGTCGCGCGGCCACGTCGGTCTCGTGGCCCTGCCGGCGCAGGTCTTCCTCGAGGCACAGCACGATGTCGGGTTCGTCTTCGACGATGAGAATCTTGGCCATCACAATGTAGGTCCGGCTAGTCGGACCCCACGTCCGTCGCCACGCGCGGCTGTCTGTACGTGGGGTCCGCCTTCAGGCGGACCTCCGCCGGCAGCACGATCGTGAACGTGCTGCCGCGTCCCGGTTCGCTCTCGACCTCGACGCGCCCGCCGTGCGCGCGGACGATGTGCGTGCACCATCGCCAGGCCGATGCCGGTGCCCTTGATGCCGAGCGTTCGCGCCTGCTCGCCGCGGTGAAACTTGTCGAAGACGACTCGTCCGCTCGTGCGCCGGGATGCCGATGCCGCGATCGCGCACGCTGATCTGCACGTGACCGTTCCGGCGCTCCAACCCGACCTGCACGACGGAGCGGTCCGGCGAGTACTTCACGGCGTTGTCGAGGAGGTTCCACAGCGCGTTGGTCAGCGACGAGGCATCGGCGCGCACGGGCGCGCCGGCCGCCGGTGCGGCCTGCAGGTCGATCCTGTAGCCGCGCGCTGCCACTTCCTTCTGGAAGTCGGCGACGACCCGGGCGGTCAGCGCTCCGGCATCCACGGGTTGAAAGTCGTACGGCTTCCGGCCGCCTTCCATCCGCGCGAAATCGAGCAGCGATTCGACGAGCCGATGGAGGCGATCGGTGTTTCGACCGAGCGCCTCATAGAACGCTTTGCGCCGCTCGCGCGGGATGTCGTCGTTCTCGTCGAGTAGTTCGGTCACGTGGCGCAGCGAGGTCAGCGGCGTTCGAAACTCGTGCGACACGGCCGACACGAACTCCGTCTGGAGGCGGGCGACCGCCAACTCGCGCTGCATGACGCGCCACAGGAAGTAGCTGCCGCCGGCAAGCAGCAGCAGCATGGCGACGAGGCCCGTGGTGAGCAAACGCTGTCGGCTCGCGATCTCGGCCGTGGCCGCCGACGCGTCGCCGGGATCGAGGACGAGCGTCCACGGCAGTCCGGTTTCCGCCGCCGCCGCCTTCGTGGTTGTCGACTCCGGCGCGGGACCGGGTCCCGCGAGGATCTCGCCGGACGCGGCGATCACGCTCAATCGTGTTCCGGCACGTGGGGCCGCCGCGGTCGCGCGGTCGACCCAGGTGCGAACGATCGCCGGCGACATCGCCAGCGCCGCCACGTCGCCGCCCTGCACTCGCCACAGCACGGTGACCGGCGTGCGATCGACGACGACCACGCGGCGCGCCGGATGTGTCCCCGACCGCTCGTTCCAGACCAGGTCGGCGACCGCCGAGAACAATCGCCGATCGGACACCGCAGGAACGGGACGGCCGGTCCAGCGTTCGATCTCGGCGGCCGTCAATTCCCACGCGGGGCGGTCTAGTGCCCAGCGGCCGGCGAGCACGTCCGCCTGCAGGCTCAACGCCTCGCGATCCAGCTCGCTGGTGCGGCCCGCTTCCGCGAAAACGGCGCACAGCGTCCGGCGCGCCTGCAGCGAGGCCGGCGCTCCCGCAACCGCCACATCGTCGATCGTTGCGAGCGCTCGATAGATCTTCACCGCTTCGTCCCAGCGTTCTGTGCTGTCGCTGGATGCGTCCCGCGCGCAGCAGGCCTCCGGCCCGGACCGCGGTATTCGGAGACCGAGCGGCTTCGCCGTAGAGCGCGAGCGCGCGATCGGCGCTCCCCTGAAACTCGAGCCGCTCGGCGTCAGCGAAGCGGCGTTCTTCGGCCGCCGGCAAAGGAGGTGAGATGGGAAGCCACAAGACGCGGTCCCTCGGCTGCGCGTCGACGCTTTGCGCCGACATGCGAAACCGCACCATGCCGTCGGGGACGGCTTCGTCGAAGTATCGTCGCTCGGCCTCGGCCAGAGATTGCTCGAGCGAACGAATCGCGCTCTGCATGGCGACCTGGCGCCGTTCGAGGTCGCGCTGCGCGAACAGCGCGCGATCCTGCTGCAGGAGCTGCAGCCCGAGCCACACGAGTGTGGCGGCCGGGGGAACGGCCACCGCCAGCAGCAGGAGCGTGAGCCGGCGCGAGTTGCTTCGCCAGAGCGATTGGGTGCGCATGGCCGGGTTGGCTGCTATTCAACCAAATCCAGGCGGGCGCACGGACAAGTTCTGTCAAGACTTGGTTAGGGCCGGCAGATCGACGCCGGCCGAGAGTGCCGGAGCGGAAAAGGTCCGAAGAGATCGACGTCAATTGGAGCGAACCCGTGCGTGACGCATCCATTGCGTACGCCCGGCGCAGGTGCGCGCGAACGCGCGTGACCAGTTCGCGCTGCCCGAACGGCTTGACGAGGTAATCGTCGGCGCCCATCTCGAGGCCGACGACGCGATCGATTTCTTCGGCCCGGCCGGTCACCATCATGATCGGTGCGTTGAAGCCGCTGTGGCGCAGTTCGCGGCAGACGTCGAACCCGTTGAGGCCGGGCAGCGTCACGTCGAGCAGGACGAGGTGCGGGGCTTCTTCGGCAGCCAGCCGAATTCCCTCGCGGCCGCTGCCCGCGACCAGCACCCGATAGCCCTCGCTCGTCAGCCCCATCTCCAGCACCGATCGCAACGTGTCATCGTCTTCGACGACGAGGATGGTGTGCGTCTCGGACGGGCGCGTCTTCGCATGGTCGATGCGCCGCAGCGCTCCCGCGAGCTCCTGCATCGAGTGAAAGCGCTGCGATCGATCTCGTGCCGTCGCGCACGCGACGAGCTTGTGAAACGGCTCGGGCATCGGCTGTGCGGCGGCCATTTCCTCGAGGACGACACCGGCGGAGAAGACGTCGGTCCGGCAGTCGGCAGGCGCTCCGGTCAGGAGCTCCGGCGCCATGTATTTCACGGTGCCGGCGACCGCCGGATCGGCGGCGATCGTCCGATCGTCCTGGAAGCGGGCGACGCCGAAGTCGGTGATCTTGAGCCGTCCCTCCTCGGTGAACATCAGGTTTTCCGGTTTCACGTCGCCGTGGACGACGCCGTGCGCGTGCGCGTGGGCGAGGCCGTCGGCGATCTGGACGCCGTATTCGACGATCTCCTCCAGCGAAAACCGCCGCGCCTCCATCCGCGCGCGCAGCGTCCCGCCCGGTAAGTATTCGAGGACGAGCACCGGTGCGCCGGCGTCCTCGCCGATTTCGTAGATGGTCGCGATGTTGGGATGATTGAGCGCGGCAATCGCGCGCGCTTCGTCCGAGGACCGATCGCCGGCCCGATGGCCATCCACCAGGCCGGCGGCCAGGAACTTCAGCGCCACGAACCGATCCAGCCGCGTGTCGCGCGCCTTGTAGACCACGCCCATCGCGCCGTCGCCGAGCGGTTCGAGAATTTCGTGGCGCCCGAGGAAGAGTCGCTCGGCCCGAGTGTGCATCGGCAGCTCCCTTGTGTGGCGCTCACGGTACCCGATGTCATGTCAGGCTTCGACGCATGGTTCCGTCATGTTTTCGTCAAGCTTGGGTTACGGACGGCTCGACGAGCGCGGAAGGAAGTTCTCGAGCGCCCAGACTTCAGCGGCGCTTTTCCCCATTAGAAATGCGATGCAGCGGCCGTCGGGGGACGACGAAAAACCGCCATCGAGAAAGCGGAATTCCTCTTGGAGACATAGCAACCGTCCAGTCGCTGCCGTCGACATCGATCCTCTGCGACCGGCCGCTGTCGACCTCGACGGACCAGAGTTCCGGTCGACCAGACGTCTTCTTGGCAATCAAAATCGCTCGTGAGTCCGGTGTCCACGCCATGGTGTGAAGCGGAACAACGTCTCTTGTGCCGTCAACCGCAACGATTCACGAGATGACCCGTCTGCTATCGAGACGACGAGCAGCAATCCCGCCCGCGAGGGCGGGTCAAGCGATGATCCGGCACGCGAGGGAGGCTCAACCGCTGTTTCGACGGCGAGCGTTCGACCGTCTGGCGAGACCTCGACGTTCCGAAGCTGCGGATGTCGAAATACCTCTCGCTCGACGCCTGACCGAAGCTCGCGCTCCAGCACACGCCCGGGATTCGCGAAGTCTCTGTAGTAGATCTTCGTTCCATCAGCGGACCAGCGCGGTTCCGAGCCCAACCGCGAGCCGTACACGATCGGCGTGAACTCGCCGCTCTGTACGTCGACCTGAAACACGCCGTCACGGCCTTTGCCGTCTCGTCCACCCACAATCAATGATCTTCCATCCGGCGACCACCGCGGGTCTCGCGCATACAGCAGCTTGCGCGGGATTCGTCGCGCTTCTCCCGTTTCGATCGAACGGATGGCAAGGCCTTCTTGGGCCCCGCGCGTCTGGTAGACGAGATATCTGCCGTCCGGAGACCAATGCGGATCCTGCGGGGCGGCCAGGTACCCTTGGGAGAAATGCATGGTCGGACCGACCAGTTTGCCGGCCTCCAGATCGAGGCGCGCGATCTTGAGGTCGCGGCTGCTGATGTTCTTGTAGACGAAGAGGGCGCCGCTGTTCGTCAGTCCGAGCGGATAGCTGTCAGCGCCGATGTCCGCCTTGAGCAGCTCCGCTGAACCTTGCGGTCTTCCTTCGGCCACGCGCACGGCCCACAACGCATTGGATCCCGTGCGGTCGCTGCTGAACAACAAGTACCTGCCATCCGGCGACCACCCCACGACAAGGTCGTCTGCCATGTGCACGACCGCGGGAATTTCGCGGCTGCCATCCACTGCCATGATGAAGACATCGCGCTGATCGGCCGCATCGGTTGCCGGGAGGTCGTAGGCCACGTACTTGCTGTCCTTGGAGAACGCAATGCGGTCGGCCCCGCGCCAATCGGTCGACTTCAAGACGCGGAACGCGCCGTCGGCGACCGACGCAATGCCGATCTGCGATGTGCCGTCTTTTCGCGAGAGGACGATGGCCAACGACGTGCCGTCGAGCGACCAGTCGCGAACGCCCAGAAAACGGACCTCGGTGGCGCTGAACTTCAGAAGGGTCCTCGGCTCGGCTGTCGTGCCCGCATCGACAGCCATGATGCGAATCCCAGGATCTGTGGACTGCCAGCCGTAGGCGACCCGCTTGCCGTCCGGTGACAGCGCGTTCCAGCTGCCCTGCCCACCCTCCAAATCGTCCCAATTCTTCTTCCGCGTCAGCAGGTGGTCATTGTTTGACGCGATGTCGTGGAATGCCAGATTGCCGTAGAGCCCCCAGTCGACGTACGTCACATACCGGCCATCCGGCGAGACGCGGCCGAACAGATCCACTTTCGATCCGGTCCAGACCGCGCGATCGCCTCTCGAGTGCACGGCGATCTCGCGCGGGCGACCCAGCCGCGCGCGGGCAATGGCTGCGGCGTCCTTCTGGTCCGTAAAGTCGCGTAGTAATCGCTCGTAGACCCGGTTCGCTTCTGTGTCGCCGAGCTTCTGATAGCACTCCGCCATGCGGACCAGCGCCTGCGCCGTGGTCGCACGATCGCTCGTGCCGTACGTGTTGACGACCCGCTGGTACTGCTCGATCGCGCTCTTCAAGTTGCCGTCGACGAGCTCGGTGTTCGTCGCCGCCTTCAACAGCCGCTCGGCATCCGGATTCCGGTCGGCGCCCGCGGCGAGCATGACCGTTGTGACGGCGATGACCAGCACGCCGATTCCATATCGCTTCATGGCAGAACCTCCGACACCGAGACTACGCACCGCACGTCGAGACCGCTCCAGAGCCGCGTCACGATTCGGTCACCTCTTCGAGGTCGAATCGATACCCGATGCCTTTGACACTCTTCAAAAAGCGCGGCGAGGCCGGCTCCGGCTCGATCTTCTTGCGCAGGTTCGCGACCTGGTTGTCGACCACGCGCTCGGTGATGGCGGTGTCTTGCCCCCAGGCTTCGTCGATCACCGTGCGACGAGTGAGCACACGCCCGGCGCGGCGCGTGAAGAGCGCAAGGAGCTTGAACTCCAGCGGGGTGATCGCGATCGGTTTGCCGTTGCGCCGAACCTCCGCGCGGCCCAGGTCCACTTCGCAGTCGCCGAAGCGCGTAACCTCGGACGTCTCCGCGCGATTCCGCCGGAGCATCGCCTTGACGCGGGCGCGCAGCTCCTTCGGGCTGTACGGCTTGGTCACGTAGTCGTCGGCGCCGAGCTCGAGGCCGAGGACCTTGTCTGATTCGCCGGTGCGCGCCGTCAGCAACAGGATCATCGACGTCACGCCAGACCGCCGGAGCTCGCGGCACACGTCGAAGCCGTCCTTCTTCGGCAGCATGACGTCGAGGAGGATGACGTCGAAGGCGCCGCCGCGCGCTTCCTTGAGCGCGGCCTCTCCATCGCCCGAGACGACAACCTGGTAGCCCTCGAGACGCAAATCGTCCTCGAGCGCGACGGCGATCGCCTCATCGTCTTCGACAATCAGAATGCGGGACATGACCTGTAGGTCCGGCTAAAGCCGGACCCCCCGTACAGTGTGTTCATGGTCGCCGGCTAACTCGTACGTGGGGTCCGCCTTCAGGCGGACCTTCATCGGCAGCAGGATCGTGAAGATGCTGCCGCGGCCCGGTTCGCTCTCGACGCGGACCGAGCCACCGTGCGCCTCGGCGATCCGCTTGACCAGCGCGAGCCCGATGCCCACGCCGCGCACGCCCGCGCGCTTGGCGTCGGCGCCGCGGACGAACTTCTGAAAGATGCGGTCGCGCTCGGCGGGTGCGATGCCGGCGCCTGAATCGCCGACGCCGATGAGCACGAAGTCGTCGCGCCGCGTCGCGAACACGCGGATGGGTGTGCCCGGGTCCGAGTATTTCGCGGCGTTCTCGATCAGATTCCAGAGCGCGCGCGCCAACGTTTCCCGATCCGCGAGGATCGACGGCAGCGACGGATCGACCTCGCATGAGATGGCGCGGCCGCGCGCGAGCGACTCGGATCGAAATTCCTGGACGACGGACTCGACGACGCCGGATGGCGCGACCGGCTCCAGGCGAAACGCGTAGGCGCCCGCCTCGATGCGGCCGAAACTGAGCAACGCTTCGACCATGCGATACAGCCGCTCGGTTTCGTGCGCCAGCAGCCCGTAATAGTGCGTGCGCCGCTCCTCGCTCGTCACGCCGCGCGACACCAGCAGATCGGTGAGGTGCCGCATCGACGTCAGCGGCGTGCGGAACTCGTGCGACACGGCCGACACGAAGTCCGATTGCTGGCGCGCCAGCAGCAGCTCGCGCGCGGTTGCCCGGTACAGTCCGTATGCCGCCGCAAGAATGAGTCCGATCACGCCGGCGAGCCCCCCGAGCACGAGCCTTCGCCGTAAGGCATCGGTGCCATCGACGGCTCCCCCGGGCGCGATCGACAGGACGAAGGGGAGTCGCGTGTCGGCGGGCGTCAGCGACAGCGAACTGCCGATCGGCGCATCGCCGACGAGCGGCGCGCCATCTGCGTCGAAGACGCTGACGCGCAGATCCAGATTCTTTCGCAGCGGCCCGAGTTGCGCGTCGAGGTCGGCCGCCGTCGCCAGCCACAGCCTCGGCGATGCCGCTTCCCCGGCCCACACGGCGAGCGCGCCGCCGCGGTCCGTCCGAATCACGCGGCGTCCGCGCGCCGGCAGATCGCCAGCGCGCCAGGTCTGCCAGATGCGAATCGCGGCATCCGTACGAACGATCGAATCGGGCGCGGTTGCGGCTGCGCCCCAGCGATCGAGCAGGTCGCGGTAGAGAGCGAAGGTGGCGCGATCGATGGGCCACGCGCCCGTGTTGACGGCTTTCGCAAGCGCGTCGACCGCGCTGCGGAGGCCCGCGGCGCCTGCCGATTCCTCGAGGACTTTGCATCGCCCTTGCAGAGCGACGAGCGCTGCCGGCTGTCCGCCGACGAGGACGGATCCCATCTGCTCGAGATCCGCGTACGCTTGCAGCGCGCCCTGACGATCGCCGGCCTGCCGAAGCACGCGCGCCAGACCAACCAGCGCGCCCGCACGCAGTGTCGCGTGCGTCGTCTGACGCTGGAGCGTTCGATAGATCGTGGCCGCCGCGTTGAGATCGCGCGCTTGGAATTCCTGGATTTCGGCGGCGGCCAACGCAGGTGGAGCGGCTGGAACCTCGCCGGTTGTCTCGGGCTGGGACAAGACGCCGGGACTGGAGGATGCGCTCAGACCAGTCGCCAGCAGTCGAATGCCGTCACCGAGCACGAGTCGATCTTCGAGGTCCTGCAGCTGTCGTTCGAGTTCGAGGGCGAGGCGGCCGGCCGCCACCTCGAGGCGTTCGCGCTGGCGCTGGCGCTCGCTGTCGCGATCCTGCTGCAGCACGCGCAGGCCGAGCCAGACGAGCGCGACGACCGGCACGAGCGTGGCCGCGCCAATGGAGAGCGCCAGCCGCGGCCTCTCTGACCAGATCACCGGTCCTATTCTACGGAGGACTGACTCGGTCGCCACGTCACGGTCGTGTCACGAGTGCGTGATGCCGAAGCCAGCGTGGGTCCGCCGGCCAGACCGCCGTGCGTCGGCTGGTAGAATTCAGATGATGCCACCAGACCTCTCGTCAACGCTGAGGGCCATCGCCCGATCGCTGTCCAAGCGGCGCGAGATTCAGGCCGCGTACGTCTTCGGCTCCGCGGCCACTGGCCGGATGCGCCGGGTCAGCGACCTCGACGTCGCGGTTCTGTTGGGGAAACCGCTCAACCCAGCGCGCTCCGTGGACTACCGCCTGCAGCTGATGACCGACCTAGGCGCGGCGCTTCATCGCTCCGACATCGAGATCGTCATCCTGAACGACGCCCCGCCGCTCCTCGCCCACCGCGTCCTCTCAAAAGGGAAACTGGCCTTCGAGCGCTCCGCGTCCGCCCGAGTTCGGTTCCAGGTGCGAACCGCGGCGCTGTACGCCGATCTGGTCCCGATGTTCGAGACGCAAATCCGCTATCTGAAAAAACACGCGAGGACGGCGCGGATCGGTGGTTGATCGGTACGTCGTTCAGGCGCGGATCGCCAAGATTCGCCAGTACGTGTCGCTCCTGAAGAAAATCCGGAGCCTGGCCGACGAGCGCGCGTTCGTCAAGGGACGCGGTGTCGGCATCGGGAACGGCCGTAGCTTCGCTCAAATGGCGAGCGAAGTCACGGCCGCGCGGTCGGCGCTGCGTCGAGATTGTGTCGAGTTTTCGTCAAGCCAGGTGTTACGTGCTCGATCTCGGCAGGAAGTGCTCGAGGATCCACACTTCAACGTCCTGTGCGCGTTCCATCCGCCCATAAGCAATCACAACGCCGTCGTATTTGTCAGGTTTGTGTCAGCCCGATCCAGAATTGCCGGGTCTAATGCGCGCACCTGCCGGACGGTTCTTTGGGCTGAGCGTCGTCGTCGCGCTGCTTCTGGTTGCGGTGCCTCGAGGGCAGTCGCGGGTCACGCAGCCGTATGCAGGCATTACCTACATCGATCGCGTGGACGTTTCACCGCGTTTGCTGCACATGCGCGTGGTGCAGATCGATCTCAGAACCCCGGGCCTTCGCTTCAAGGTGTCGCCGCCCGGCGGGACGCGCGAGACCATCCGCCAGCGGACGATGGACTACCTGCGGCAGGAAGGCGCGCAGCTGGCGATCAACGGCCACTTCTTTCTGCCGTTTCCTTCGGACGACACCGACGCCTGGACGATCGGCCTCGCCGCGTCCGAGGGCCGCGTGTTTTCGGCTTTCGAGTCGCCGGAGCAGAACTTCGCGATCGTCGCCGACGCGCCGGCGCTCAACATCGACGCGCGCAACCGCGCGCGCATCGTGCACCGCGATCCGCGAAAAGCCGACGGCCTGCACGTACGGGAGCGCGTGACGCTGTGGAACGTCGTGGCCGGGTCGGCGCAGATCGTGACCGCCGGTCGGCCAACCGTTCCGGTCTACCGCGACGCGAGAGCATCCGCGCGGGCTGCTGACACCCGGCGGACCGGGCAGCGGTTACTCGAACCCACGATCCTGGTACGAGGTGACAACGGCGCGAACCGCGGCCGGCCTGTCGCGCGACAACCGGACGCTCACGCTCTTCACGGTGGACGTCCGCGGCGGCAGCGAAGGCATGCGCCTGGACGAAGTCGCCGCCGTGCTCATCAAGGACTACCGCGTCTGGAATGCCATCAATCTGGACGGCGGGGGATCGACAACGATGGTCTGGCAGGATCCGGCCACCGGCGTGCCCACCGTGCTGAACACCTCGTCCGACAGCCCCGACGGCCGCTCGGTCGCGTCGAGCCTGGCCGTGTTCGCGCGACGTCAGTGATGCCCGCGGCACGAGTCGGGGTAACGTAGATCGAGACCTTCAGGAAAGCGATGCTCGACAGGGGCGCATTGCGGCGGTTGTGCTCGGCCCGCGACATGCTGCGCGAGCAGCGCGATCGACCTCTGTCGATCCAGGAGGTGGCCCGCGAAGCCTCGATGTCGCCGTTTCACTTCATCCGTCAGTTCGAGGCGGTGTTCGGAGCGACGCCGCACCAGTTCCGCATCCAGACGCGGCTCGACCTCGCGAAGCGGCTGCTCGCGCTGAGCGACTATTCCGTGACCGACGTGTGCATGGAGGTTGGCTTCAGCAGTCTCGGCAGCTTCAGCGATCTGTTCGCGCGCCGCGTCGGGACGTCACCCTCGCGCTACCGGCGGCAGGTGCGATCGACCGTGCACGTGCCGGCCGACTTGCCTCGCGCCATGACGCCGGGGTGTCTGTCGTTGATGGCGGCGGCGTTCGCAATTTCCGAGAAGCGCCGGACGGCGCCTTTTGGCAGACTCTAGCCGTGCTTGCACGCCGGGCATGTGTACCAACCTGTCAGATTTCCGTGCAAGGCCGGCTTAAGCGCGGCCGCGTTGGGCGGCCGCGCAATTCTAGTAACGAAGCGGAGCCCGTCGCACGTTACTGGACGGTTTTTGACGGAGCTTCGTTACTATGCGAATCAAGCTGACCAGCATCATGGTTGACGATCAAACCAAGGCGTTGAAGTTCTACACGGAGGTCCTAGGCTTCGTGAAGAAGCAGGAGATTCCCGTCGGCGAGTACAAGTGGCTCACCGTCGTCTCATCCGGCCGGGACGATCTCGAGCTCTCACTCGAACCGAACGCCAATCCTGCAGGTAAGACGTTTCAGGAGGCCCTGTTCGAACAGGGAATACCCCTCGCGGCCTTCGAGGTGGACGATCTCGCCGCGGAATTCAAACGGCTGAAGGGGTTGGGGGTGGTGTTCACGCAGGAGCCGACGGCGATGGGGCCGGTCAGCATCGCAGTCTGCGCCGATACCTGCGGCAACCTCATTCAGCTGTATCAGCCCCCGCGCTGAGCGCGACACAGCGAAGGTTCCGGGGCGGACACGCGGGTCCGCCCCTACGGGTTGTAGGGGCCGACCCATGTGTCGGCCCTGCTGTCTAGCTGGCGCAAGTATACTGTTGCAGACTATACTTGACTTCGGTATAGTTGGCGGCCATGGACGATTCGAAGCCCGATTCGCTGCTGCCGCTGCCGCCGGCCGTTTTTCACATCCTGATCGCGCTCGCCGATCGCGATCGGCACGGCTACTCGATCATGCAGGACGTCGCCGCGCGCACCGGCGGCAAGGTGCAGTTGAGTGCCGGGACGCTCTACAGCTCGATCCGGCGCCTGCTCGAACAGGGCCTGATCGAAGAGCTGCGCGAGAGTCCGGATCCGTCGAGCACCGATGAGCGGCGGCGCTACTACGCGCTGACGCGCTTCGGCAAGCGGGTGGCGGCGGCGGAAGTGGAGCGGTTGAACACATTGCTTGAGCAGGCCCGAGCCACGGGTCTCGTCCGGAGCACGTAATGCGCGCCGCGGCCGTGTACAAAGCGTTGCTGCACTGCTACCCCGCGGCCTTCCGGGAGGAGTACGGCAATCAGATGCTCCTCATGTTCTCCGAGCAGCTCGGAGAAGCGCGGCGAAGCGGCGGGTGGCTCCAGCAGGCGTCCTTGTGGATCCGCGCGAGCGCGGATGCGCTCGTCGTGGCGCCGAGAGAGCACTGGCACGTCGTCGTTCAGGATCTCCGTTACGCGATGCGCATGATGGCCGCCGCGCCCGGGTTCGCGCTCGTCGCCGTCGTCTCGCTGGCCCTTGGCATCGGCGCCAACACCGCCATTTTCAGTTTGTGGAACGGCGTCCTCTTCGCGGCGCTGCCCGGGGTCGACAAGCCGGAGCAGCTGGTCGTGCTGACCAATCCCCACGACTCGGGGTCGTGGACCGGTCGTCAGGATTTTCGGTCCGATGGCCCTCGCTCGTGGCTCACGTACGAGGAATTCGAGCAGCTGCGGCGCGCCGATCATTTCACGGCGCTGATGGCGTCGCAAAGCACCCTCAACGATTGGGATATGCGTATCGACGGCGGTGCGCCGGAAGTCGTGCACGGCCGGCTCGTTTCGGATGGATTCTTTCAGACGCTGGGTGTCGGCGCCGCGGTCGGACGTGTGTTCTCCAGGTCTGACAATTGCGCCGCAGCGCCCTGTGCCGTCATCAGCTTCAGCTACTGGCAGCGACGATTCGCCGGAACCACCGACGTGCTGGGGAAGTCCCTCGCCGTACGACGGGGCAGCGCGACGATCGTCGGCGTCGCGCCGCGCGGCTTCGTGGGCGAGAGCGCCGATCAGCAGCCCGACGTCTGGCTGCCGCTGCACACCGCGCCCATCATGCTGCCCGGCGTCGACCGGCTGCACGATACGCCTCCGGACAAGGTGATGTGGCTGAAGGTGTTCGGACGTCTGAAGCCGGGGATCACACTGGCCCAGGCCGAAAACCAGGCCAACGCGATCTTTCAAGCCGGCCTGGAACCGTTCTACGGCGCGCTCGCGTCCGGCCCCCGCAGAGCCGAGTATCTCGATCAGCGGCTGCAACTGCACCCCGGCGCGCGCGGCGTGTCCTCGTCTCGATCTGAGCTCTCCGATTCGCTGACGACGCTGCTGGTGGCCGTCGGCGTGGTGCTGCTGATCGCATGCGCGAACCTCGCCAACCTGCTGCTCGCGCGCGGCGCCGCTCGCCGATCGGAGATTGCGCTGCGCGTGTCGCTCGGCGCGAGTCGCCAGCGCATCATGCGCCAGCTGATCACCGAAAGTCTGGCGCTTGCCGCAATGGGCGGCGTCGCCGCCATCGCCGTCGCCTACGCGCTGCACGGCGCATTGGTGCGCATGCTGTCGGAATCCGATCCGGATTTTCACGTCGCGTTCGCGCTCGATCCACGCGTGCTGGCGTTCGTGGCCGTGGCGACCGTCGCCGCGGCGCTTCTGTTCGGCGTGCTGCCGGCCTGGCAGGCGACGAAAACCGACATGGGTGCCGCGCTCAAGGAGCAGACGCGTGGCGGCATCGGCTCGTTGCGGCAGATGCGATCGGGACGGCTGCTGGTGAGCGTGCAGCTGGCGCTGTCGGTGCCCTTGCTGGTGGGCGCTGGACTGCTGGCGCGGACCGTGTACAACCTGCAGCGCGCCGACCTCGGCTTCCCGGCCCAACAGCTTCTGCTGGCGCGCGTCGATTTCCGCGAGGCGGGGTACGAGGAAGCGCGGCGCGAGACCATGCTTCGTGAGCTGGTCGGACAGTTCCGGCGGACGCCCGGCGTGAAGGCCGTGAGCTTCTCGCAGTTGGGCGTGTTCAGCGGCGGCGAATCGTCCACGTCGATCGATGTCGAAGGGTACACGCCGAAGGGCCGCGACGATAATGGCTCGGCGCGCGACGTCGTCGGCCCTGGCTACTTTTCGACGCTGGGCGTCCCCCTGCTACGGGGACGCGACATCCTCGAGAGCGATCGCGCGGACGGCCTCGAGGTCTGCGTGATCAACGAGGCGTTCGCCAAGGTGTTCTTCGAAGGACGGAACCCGATCGGCATGCGTGTGTCAGCGATTTACGACGGCACCAGGCGAAGCGATTACCGCGTCGTGGGTGTTGCGCGGAACGCGCGTACGCAGCACCTTCGAAGCGAGATCCGCCCGCAGTACTTCGTGCCGATGATGCAGGAACTTTCGTACGCGAGGTACCCGACATTTCTGATTCGCACGGCCGCGGCCACTTCGACCATCGTTGGCACCGTGCGGAAGACCATCGAGCGCACGGACGCCTCGCTTCCGATCCTGACGGTCACGTCGATCGAGGACAGGATGAGGCCGCTTACCGCGCAGGACCGCACCACGGCGCTGCTCGCCGTCGTGTTCGCCTGCGTCGCGCTGACGCTCGCCGCGATCGGCCTCTACGGCGTGCTCTCGTACGGCATCACCCGGCGGAGCGGCGAAATCGCGGTTCGGATCGCGCTTGGAGCGCAGCGCCGTCGGGTCGTGTCGATGATTCTGGGTGAAACTGCGGTCCTCGTCGCCATGGGTCTCGCGCTTGGCGGCGGGCTCGCCTACCTCGCGACGCAACTGATCGTCAGCCGGTTGTACGGCGTCGCGCCGCAGGACCCGCTGACGATTGCGTTGGCGATAGCCATGCTGCTGGTCGTCGCGTTCGGCGCGACGTATGTGCCGGCGCGCCGCGCGTCGCGGCTCGATCCGATCGTGGCGCTGCGTCACGCGTAAAAGCCTGTCCTTCGTCCTTGGGCCTTTGTCCTTCGTCCGTCCATCGTCCTTGGTCCTTCGTCCCAGCGGGAACCAGGACGGACCCAGGACGGACCAAGGACCAAGAACGAAGGACCAAGGACTGGGCGCTGCACGAACTCGAAAGCGCCCTAGCGTCCGGCCAGGATCTTCACACGGAGCTGAATTCCGCCGAGATTGTGCTCGTTGAACGCCGCGGACGCGCCGCTCGTGCCCAACGCGTCCGACACGTTCGTGTACTGCACTTCGATGGCGGCCTTGAGTATCGGTGTGAGCGCGCCGAACTCCGCTCCGAACACCACGTGGTAGCTGGTGAATCGCTCGCTGATGTTCTCGCCCGGATCGGCGAAATCAGAGTCCTCCTTGTAGAGATACTGGCCAATGCCTCCGCCGCCGTAGAACGCAACCCGGCGGCCGGGCTGGCGAAAGAGCCCTGTGAACGAGATGGGCGTGACGGTTACCGTGTCGCGGATCCCCAGCTTGAAGACTTCGCCGTCGGAGATGAACACGCGCTCGCCCGTCTTGGAGGATCGTTCGACCGCGCCTTCGACGATGATCCGTCCGTCGAAGCGCACCTGAGCGCCAACGCCGAACATCGGCGTTCGTGAAGTCCCGAGCACGGCTGCAAACGAATCCCGCGCGCTCCACATGGCCAACCCGGCGTGGCCGAATCCAAACACCCCGATGCCACGATCTTCAGCCGGAACGGTGGTCGTCTGGATGTCACCAAAGGGATCGCTTGGAAGCATCCCCGGCGGCGGAGGTCCCGTCGGCGCGACACCCTGGATGATCTCAACTTGTGAGATCGCGATCCGTCCGAACCCGGCAGGCCGTCCGCCGCCCGCCGGCATTCGCACGACGTAAAATTCCCGGACGCGCCCGACCACTTCCAGCACCGTCCCCGCACTCATGGTGGTGATGGGCGTGGGCATGCTGAGGTTCCAGACGATGGATTGGTCTCTGCGAACGCGGGCTTGCGTGGTTTGCGCCGACGCGGACTGACTGGAGGCGATGAGCAGCGCAATCGCCAGGACGATGCGGCAACCGTAGCGTGTGGACGCGGCGCTCATTTCACACCTACGCCGCGCAGCGCCGCGCGAGGTTGAATCAAACCGAAGCCGAACTCATTGTCGCGCCCTGGACTCCCCAGGTCGCGAGCCGTCGCCCGAATGGCCGCTTCAACCGCCGCTGGTTTCGTGATGCCCTGGCTCATGAGCAGCGCAGCGATTCCCGCGACATGCGGCGTCGCCATCGACGTCCCTTGATAGGGTGATTCGACGTACCGGTCGAAACGCGGAAAAACGATAGTGCTCGGGTCTAAATCGAAGAACGACAACGTGGTTTGCCAGACCATCCCGTCGAGTCCGCCGTCGCGACTGTCGCCGCCAGGCGCGGCAATCTCGATGTACGAACCGGTGTTCGAATAGAACGATCGTCTCAGCGAACGCCCGACGGCGGCGACGGACATCGCGCCGTTGATCTCCGGCGCGAATCCCGCGGGAAATTCCGTCGGATTCCCCTCTTCGAATTCGTTGCCGGCGGCGATGGCCACGAACACGCCTTTCCCGACCGCATACGTGATGGCGTCGCGCTCGGCGTTCGACGCTTGGAATCCGCCGAGACTGAGGTTGACGACATTGGCCCCGTTGTCCGCGGCAAATCGGATGCCCTGCACCACCGCGCTCACAGGGCAGCCACCGGCATTGAGCGGGGTAAACCCGGGAATTCCTACCGCCGACATCGCGAACTGCACGTCCCAGTAAGTGACGCACGCCTTCACCGGCATGATCTTCGACGCGTAGGCAACGCCGGCGACCGCGATGTCGTTGTTCGTATCCTCTCCGGCGGTCGACGACACGTGGGTGCCGTGGCCGTCCATGTCCACCACGGCGGGAAAGGTCAGACCGAATGCTTCGGGTGTTCCGAAGTCCCGTGGCAATGTCAGCCGCGAGGGTGTGAGGTCGGGACTGATCGCAAACGGCACCGTGAAGACCTGGAAGCCGCGGCCGTTCCACGTCACCGCACTGAACGACTGGTTGACGGTCGTCACGCCCGTGTCAACCACTGCCACGATCGTGTTCGCGTTCGCGCCCGGATTGATGTCCCACGCTTTTGGCAAGTCCAGCGCGGTGAAATTCCATTGGCGGGAGAACGAGGGATCGTTCGGCGTCGCCTTGAAGCGGCGCAGGTAGTTCGGTTCCGCGTACTCGACTTCCGGTTGGGCCCTGAGCACGCTCGCGATGAACGGCGCGTCCGGATCGGCGGCGTCGCGCAGCAGCGCGACCTCGCCAATCCACTGCAGATCGGACGCCGCCGGCTTGCTGCGCAGCGCGGACAACGCCGCTTGTTGCTGTCCCGGCGTCATGCCCGATCGAAATTTGACCAGCACTTCGCCCGGCAAATAGTCGAGTTTCTGTTCGGCGGCCCGAGTGAAAGCCAGTGCCCGCTGCCGGCTCATCACCGGCAATGGATCTGCTGCCTGAGCCGTTGGTTGCGCGCGCGTCAGCAGCAGCGCACCGCCGATCGCGACACCCGCGATCAGCAGCGGGAGATGTGTCCGTCTCAGAATCACGAAGGCCTCCACTCTAGGAGCCTGACTGAGTAAACCTTGAACAGGCTCCTAGTAAGCGCGTCGCGCTACGCGCTCCGCGCAAAAACCATGGGAATTCTGCCGGCGAAGCCGGCCTACTCGGAGCGTGCCGCGCTTTCTCGGACACGCTCCGAGGATCGGGTCCCCGGGTATAGTAGATCGCGACAGCCACCAGAGACCCATGGACAGTGGATCCGAGAGCCTGATCGACCGTTTGGCCGCGCACAAGACGATCGGCGCCGCGCCGCGTAAAGAACTCGAATGGGTCGCCGCCCACGGCCGCTTGCGGCAAATGGAGCCGGGCGAAATCCTCACGCCGCGCGCCGCGGGCTTCGTCGAAGGCCTGTTCATCGTGCTATCCGGACAGTTCGCGCTCCACGTGGACCGCGCCAACGGCCGCGAACGGATCATTGAATGGCGTGGCGGCGACGTCGGCGGCCTGCTCCCGTATTCGCGGCTGCAGGCGCCGCCCGGCGACTCGATCGTCGAGCAGCCGAGCGAGATCGTCGTCGTCCACCGGGACGATCTGGAGGAGCTGACGCGCAACTGCCACCAGCTGACGTCGATCCTCGTGCACGTCATGGTGGATCGCGCGCGCCACTTCACGTCGAGCGATCTGCAGAATGAGAAGCTGGTGTCGCTCGGGAAACTGTCGGCTGGTCTCGCGCACGAATTGAACAACCCGGCCTCTGCGATCTCGCGGACCGCCCGGGCACTCCGCGAGGCCATGGCCGCCAGTGAAGACACGTCGAGGATTCTCGGCGGGCTTGAGCTCACGGGCGCAAAAGCGGACGCGATCAACGCCGTGCGGCAGCGGTGCCTGGGTTCGGCCCCGTCGGTGGTGCGATCGCCGCTCGAGCAAGCCGACCGCGAGGCTGAGCTCAGCGACTGGCTCGAGGCGCACGGCGCGGATCCGGCCGATGCGGTGGCGCTGGCCGAAACGGACCTCTCCGCGGAGACGCTGGAGCGTTTGAGCGCCGTGCTGAGCGGCGCCGAGCTCACCGCCAGCGTGCGCTGGCTCGCCGCGGCCTGCGTCACCCGGCATCTGGCCGACGAGATCGAGCAGGCAGGCGCGCGGATCTCGACGCTCGTGGACGCCGTGAAGGGCTTCACGCGGATGGATCAGAACGCCACCGCGGGGCCCGTGGACATCGCCGAGGGGCTCGGGCAAACGCTCGCGATCCTGAAAGGGAAGGCGCGCGGCAAGTCGGTGTCCGTGACGGTCGCGCTCGATCCGGCGATGCCGCGCGCGCTCGGCGTCGCCGGCGAGCTGAATCAGATCTGGGCGAACCTGATCGACAACGCGCTCGACGCCGTCGGCGAATCCGGACACGTCGCCATAACCGGCTCCGCCCAAGGCCCCGACGTCATCGTTCGCGTGACCGACGATGGGCCTGGCATTCCGGAAGACGTCAAGCGCCGCATCTTCGATCCGTTCTTCACCACCAAGAAGGTTGGCGAGGGAACCGGACTCGGCCTCGACATCGTGCACCGGATCGTCCGGAAACACCATGGAATGATCGGTGTGGAATCGGAGCCGGGGCGGACGGAATTCACGGTGTCGTTGCCGCTCGCGTCGTCCGCCACCGAAAACGCGCCCGCATGAGCACAGCCAAGCCCTACATTCTGGTCGTGGACGACGATCCGCAGGTGCGCGCTGCCGTGCGGCGTGACATGCGGACGAAATACGACCGCGACTACATGGTGGTCGCCGCCGCTTCCGGGGAAGAAGCGCTGGCCACAGTGAGCGAACTGAAGGCGCGCGGCAGCGACCTGGCGATGATCCTGAGTGATCAGCGCATGCCAGGAATGCAGGGCGTCGAGCTGCTGACGAAGGCGCGGGAGATCTACCCGCGGTCGCGCCGTGTGCTGCTCACCGCCTATGCGGACGTCGACGCGGCCGTTCGTGCGCTGAACGAGGCGCGATCCGACTACTACCTCTACAAGCCCTGGCATCCACCCGAGGAGCGGCTGTATCCGGTCGTCACTGACCTGCTCTATGCGTGGCAGGAGGAACGTCCGGCAGAACTTTCGGGGCTGCGAATGGTCGGGCACCAATGGTCGCCGCGATCGCACGCGATCAAAGATTTCTTCGCTGCCAACCTGATTCCGTATCGGTGGCTGGACGTTGACCGCGATCCGCATGCGGCAGAAGAGATGGCGGCCGCATTTGCCGGCGAGGCCGACCTGCCGCTCGTCGTGCTCGAAAACGGCGTCGTGGTGCGCAATCCAACTGTGCGGGAGATGGTGGAACGTCTCAACCTGCGGGTCTCTGCGAGCCGCGACGTCTACGACATCGCGATCGTCGGCGCGGGTCCCGCCGGCCTCGCTGCCGCGGTGTACGGCGCGTCCGAAGGTCTGAAGACGGTGCTCATCGATCGACACGGCCCCGGCGGGCAGGCGGGAACGAGCTCGAAAATTGAGAACTATCTAGGTTTTCCGACCGGCGTAAGCGGCGAGGAGCTGACGAAGCGGGCTGTGCTGCAGGCGAAGCGCCTCGGTGCGGAACTCCTCGCGCCGGTGGAGGTCAAAGGCGTGACGATGCTCGGCGGCTTGAGAGTGCTGCAGATCGAGGGTGGTGACGAGGTCTTCGCCAAGACCGTGGTCATCGCGACGGGCATGACCTACCGCGAACATCCTGCCACCAGGCTGGTCGAGCTCACGGGGGCGGGTGTCTATTACGGCGCGGCCGCCACCGAAGCGCATGCCTGCCGCGATCGGCGCGTGATGGTGGTCGGGGGCGGCAATTCCGCGGGGCAGGCGGCGATGTATCTGGCGGGTCTGGCGAAGGAAGTGCACATCGTCGTCCGGCGAGCGGGGCTCGCCGACACGATGTCGACATACCTGTGCGATCAGATAGCGACGACGCCGAACGTCCGCGTGCGTCCGTTCACCGTGCTCGAGGCGGTCGAGGGCGAGGGGCGTCTCGAGCGGGTTGTTGTGCGATGTCTGAGCACCGAAGAGGTCACGACCGAAGAGATGGACGCCCTGTTCGTGTTCATCGGCACGCGGCCCCACACCGACTGGCTGCCGGAGGCAGTGCTGCGCGACGGCAAGGGCTTCGTGCTGACCGGGCGCGACGGCGCCATCTCCGAACGCTTCGCACGTGTGTGGAAAGAGGAGCGTCAGCCGCTGCTGCTCGAGACGACCGTGCCAGGGATCTTTGCCGCCGGCGACGTTCGCGCCACCGCGATGAACCGCGTGGCGGCGGCCGTTGGCGAGGGATCGATGGCGGTGCGGGTCGTGCACGAATACCTCGCGCTGACCTGACACATCTCGTGTCTGACTGCGGTCGAGTTTGACCGCGCGCGTCCGCGGCGCGAGGATCGGGAGAAGCTGACCATGCCCGAGATTCCCGACTACGAGCTGGTGAAAACGGACGGCCCGCTGGACGCCGGACCCGCCCAACGGTCCCGCCTCTGGCTCGCCGCGCTTCTGGTCGTCGTCGGCATCGGCGCCGTGGCGTACTTCGTGTACGGCCGCCGGCCGGCGCCTTCGCCGCCGCCCAAGGCTGTTGAGGCGACGGAAGTGCCGGTCCGTCCCCTCGGCGGGACTCCCGAACGCGTGGCGGTGCCGCCGCTCGACGAGAGCGATGGGGTCGTTCGCGATCTCGTGCGCAAAATCACGTCGCACCCGGCGGCGCTCGCGTGGCTCGCCACCAACGGCCTCATTCGCAACTTCACGGTCGTGGTGACGAACGTGTCCGAGGGACTTACGCCGGCGACGCACCTTCGCGCGCTGCGGCCATCGACTCCGTTCCGCGTGCTCAAACGTGGCGACAGGCTCGTCATCGATCCCAAGAGCTACGAGCGCTACGACGGCATCGCGGCCGCGGCCGCGTCGATCGACGCGGCGGGCGCCGCGCGCCTCTACGCGACGCTGAAGCCGCGCATCCAGGAAGCGTACGGCCAGCTCGGCATGCCGCCCGACTCCTTCGACGGCGCGCTCGAACGCACCATCGTCGCGCTGCTCCGCGTGCCGGTCATCGAGGGTCCGGTGCGCGTCGAACCGAAGGGCATCGGCTACCGCTATGCCGATCCGGATCTCGAGGGGCTGACGGCTGCGCAGAAACATCTGTTGCGCACCGGTCCGCGCAATGTGCGGATCATTCAGGGAGCGTTGCGGGAAATCGCGTTGGCGCTCGGTGTGCTGCCCGGGCGCCTGTCTGCACCTGTGGCGCGACCCTGACGCGGCTAGTAGTCGTGCCGAAGCGCTGCACTCGGATCGAGGCGGGCCGCGCTGCACGCCGGCATGTAGCAGGCGCAGAACGCCGCCAGAATCAGCGGTACCGGCGTGACCAGCAGCATCCATGGATCGATGACGTCGACGTCGACTTCAAGGTAGGCGACCACGATCGCCCGGCCCACGAGACCGATGAACAGCCCCAAGGCCAGCCCCTCGAGGACCGGACGGTAGCCGTCCTTCAGGACCATGCGTTGGATCTGCGCGCCGCTCGCCCCGAACGACATCCTCACGCCGATCTCGCGTGTTCGGTGAACGACCAGGTGCGACTGAATGCCGAACAGGCCGGCCATCGCCAGCAGCAGCGTCAATGCCCCAAGGATGAGCGCGGCAATCCCCAGGGCCCGGACCAGCACATAGGGGCCAGTCAGGACCGAGCGGCCCGTCCCGATCGCTTCGAGCGCAAGATCTGGATCGACGCGATGGAGCGTTTCGCGGAGCGCGCGGACCGCACGGCCGGCATCGCCCGTTGAACGCGCGACGACCGTGAGGAACGGATCGTACTGCTGTGTCAGCGGGAAATAGACCAAGGCCTCCGGCTCGAGAAGCATCTGTCTGACGTCCGTGTCGCGGGCAACTCCAACCACCGTCACGATCGGCGTGTGCGGCCGGCCCTGGAGCACGAGCCGGCGCCCGACGGCCTCGATCGAGCCGAAGATCCGGCGAGCGGTGAGCTCGCTGACCACGACCACGGGCTCGGCGCCGGCGTGGTCGCGATTGTCGAACCCGCGGCCCCGGACGATTGGCACGCCGAGCGTTCTGAAAATCGATGGTGTCGCTCCAATGCCGGTGGCGGCGTAGCGGTCGCCGTCCTTGTCCGCCGTCGAGAGTGACAGCCGGAGGGCGCGGATGCCGAAGGGCATGCCGGTGGACGCCGACATCGCTTCGACCGCCGGATCCCTTCGTCCTTCGTCCAGCACGCGGTCGATCGTCCGCCTGACGCGCGCTTCCTCCCACTGCTGGGTCTGAAAGTTCAGCACCGCGACACCCAGCCGCTCGATCTCGATGCCGGAATCGTGGCGCGCCTCCTCGACGGTGTACCTCACGAAGAGCGTGGCGATGATGAAAAACCCGGCGGAGATCGCCACCTGCCATCGGAGCAACATGCGCTGACGGCCGGCCCTCATTCTGCCTGTCCCGGCGCCCGCAGCGAGCGCGGCCCTGACATCGAGCGATCGTGTGAGTTGCCAGGCCGGTTCGAGCCCGAAGACCAGCAGCGAGATCAGCAACGATGCGACCGCCACGATCATCGCCGGCACGCTGAGTGTCGGACGAATCGCCAGCGTCGAGCGCGCACCCATCGGGAGCGTGATGTCGAAGTCCGCGTTCATCAGGAGACGCAGGCTTTGAAACACCACGACGGAGGCTACCGCGCCGGCCATCGCAAGGAGCAGTGCTTCCGTGCATTGTTCCCGGACGAGGCGCCATCGCGACGCACCCAAGGCGCGCCGGACCGCCAGCTCACGCTGCCGCGTTGTCCCTCGAGCGGCGACAAGATTTGCGAGGTTGGTGCAGGCGACGACGAGCACCAGGGCGACGAGCGCGATAACGGTCAGGCCGGCGCGACGAAGGATGTTGTCTTCTTCGGTGACCGCGGACACCGACTTCGCTTTCCATGGGCGTTCGGATGCTGCGGCGCGGCCTGACCGCGTCGGCGGCGGGAACGAGGTGTCGAGAGCGGCTGCGATCGCGGCCAGTTCGGCCGACGCTCTTTCGACGGTGATCGTAGGTGCCAGGCGGCCGAACACCAGCAATCCGCGGTGGTCGCGCGGCGATGTCGGGGGAGACGGCCCCGGCGAGGGCGCGAACGCGAGCGGGATCCAAACACGCGTGCCGCCCAATAACAGACCGCTCGCTCCCTCAAACGTCGCCGGCGCGACGCCGATGACCTCGAAGGGGTGACCCGATACACGGATCGTCTGCCCGACGATGTCTGAATCGGCATTGAAACGGGTGCGCCACAAGCCGTCGCTCAAGACCGCGACCGGCGAGTCACCATCCGCGGTCTCGATCGGCCGCCCGATCGCCATGTCGACACCGAGCGTCGAGAAGAAGGCGCCGTCGACGGCTTCGGCAGCCACCACCTCTGTTGTGGACCGCGATGCAAGCGCCGGCGAGAACAGGGCGGAGGCGGAGATGCGACTGAAGGAGGTCTGCGCGGCGCGAATGTCCCGGAAGTCCGGCTCCGATATCGAGCCCTTCAGCAGGCGGCCGTCGTACGGTGTCACGACGAAGGCGACGCGATCGGGATCGTGGATGCCCACATCCCGCAGAAGGATCGCGTGCACGACGGAGTACACCGCCGTCGTGACGGCGACGCCGGCTGCCAGCGACAGGACCGCGAACGTGGTGAAGAGGGGAGTGGCGAGCAGCCGCCTCGCCGCGAGCTTCAGATCGCCCCAGACGCCGTGAGTCAATCTGCGGCGCTCAGGCCAGGACGAATGGCGTTGGTCGAACGAGCGTGGCGCATCTCGACAGGGGTTTCGAAGTGTATCGGTCCCGGCTCGCTAGATGAACAGCTAAAGGCAGTGTTAAACTGAAGGTCTTCCCGAGTGGGCCAGTAGCGCAGTTGGGAGCGCGCATGAATGGCATTCATGAGGTCACCGGTTCGATCCCGGTCTGGTCCACCAACCTTCGCTCTGGTGCCATGCGAAGGTTGCCCACCATAGCGTCGCAAAGCGACGCGACGGTGGGCCCCGACTGAACTTCATCGGCCTCCGTGATGAAGTTCGAGCAGCCGTACGCCTTCAGAAACCCGGCTTGTCCGAAGTCAGCCTGCGAGCTTCGGACAGCCGGCGATGCTGTCATCCCGCTCGAATGAACTTCTCGGAGGGCGGCTCCGTCTTCTCCATAGGCTAATCTACAAGAGAGGCATCGTGAGCATCCAGAGCGATCAAGGCGACCTGCCGACGGAGACCAATGATGACCATCATGGCGCCGACGGAACAAAGAGAATGACGCTCTGTTCCAACGGCGCAGACGGAATAATTGGACGAAGGAGTAACCATCCACCGGTGAGCCGAGCCCAGGTGCACGAGAATCCTGGGCAAGCCCCCTGGTACTGACATGAAGGTTCAAGAGGTCATGATAGCTCGCGTACTACCGATACTGGTCGCTCTCGGGTTCCTCATCGCCGGCTCCACGTTGGGCGCACAGAATAGGCCGCTGCCCGATCAGGAATCCTTCCTCGCTGAGACGCGCAAACACCTCCAGACCGACAGCACGCTTCAGAACGGCTACGTGTACGTGGAGACGCGACGGGAGCTGAAGCTCGACAAAGGCGGGCGTACCCGCGAGGAATCGGTCAAGGTTTACGAGAGCTATCCCGGCTTTCCCGGCGAAGAGCGATGGGAGCGGCTCATCGCCGAGGATGGCCGGCCGGTGCCGCCGGAAGAATTGGCCAGACAGGATCGGGAGCGCCTGCAGAAGGCCAACGAGATGGTCCAGCGGCTCGCCCGGAACTCCTCGAAAGAGCTCGCGCGGCAAGAGCGTGAGATTCAGAAGGCTCGTCGTGAGCGCGACGACGCATTGAGCGACATCTACAACGTCTTCGAGATCCGGATGATCGGACGCGAGCGAGTCGAAGAGCACGACACGATCGCATTCGTACTGACGCCGCGGCGTGATGCGAAACCAAAGACCCGCGCGGGCGAACAGATACGGCACTTCAGCGTGCGCGCCTGGGTCAGCGAGAACGATCACGAGCTGGTGAAACTGGAGGCCGAGGCCATCGACGACCTGAAGTCCGGCCTGGGTGTGCTGGTCAAGCTGCACCAGGGTGCCCGACTGTCGTTCCTGCGCCGCAAAGTCAACGGCGAGGTCTGGCTGCCTGCCGCTGTCAGTTATAACGGCAGCGCACGGGTGGGCCTGCTCGTCACGCTCCGGCGCAGCGGGACGTCAGAGTTTTCCGGCTATCGCAAGTACTCGGTCGATACACTCGAAAGTATCAGCAGGTCGAAGTGAGCGACCAGACGGACGTTCTGCAAGGCACTCTCGACCTGTTGATCATGCGAACGATCGCCCTCGAACCCTTGCACGGCTGGGCAATCGCGCAGCGTATCCAGCAGATTTCAAATGACCTGTTGAGGGTCCAGCAGGGCTCGCTCTATCCCGCGGTCCACCGGCTCGAACACCAGGGCTGGATCACGGCCGAATGGGGCGCGTCGGAGAACAACCGCCGCGCGCGCTTCTACGCGCTGACGAAGGCGGGCCGCAAGCAGCTCGAGGCCGAAGTCGCGAAGTGGGAGCGCCTGTCGGCCGGCGTCAACCTCGTTCTGCAGCGGACGTAGCCGTGCGCGCCTGGCACATCGTCCGCAGCCGGCTCCGATCGCTCGTCTTCCGCGGCGGCCGGGAATCCGATCTGAACGAAGAGCTGCAACTCCATCTCGAGCGCGAGACCGAGCGGCTGCAGGCGAGCGGCCTGTCGCGGGAGGACGCGCGTCTCCAGGCACTGCGCCTGTTCGGCGGCGTCGAGCAGATCAAGGAAGCCAGCCGCGACGCGCGCGGGACGGCGGCCTTCGACGCGCTGGCGCGCGACACGCGCTACGGCGTCCGCCGCCTGGTGCGCGATTGGCGTTTCACCACGGCGGCGGTGCTGATTCTGGGCCTCGCCATCGGCGCCAACACCGCGATCTTCAGCGTCGTGAACGCGGTGCTGTTCCGTCACTCACCGTTCGCAGATCCCGATCGCCTCATCAACATCTATCAGAACGATCCCGCCGGCAAGCCGCTCGTCGTCGTCTCGTACGACTCCTACAAGGAGATGGCGGAGCACACCGACATCTTTGCGGCGACGATGGCCGCCACGATTCCGGTTCCGGCCCGCTATCTCCACGAAGGCGGCATTCGCAGTGGAACCGCCGAGTACGCGACGGCGACCTATCTCGATGTCCTTGGACTCCGGCCGTCGCTCGGCCGGTGGTTCGACACGACGGAGGAACGGCCCGGGGCACCGCTTGTCGCCGTCCTCGGGCATCGGGCGTGGACGCGAGTGTTCCACGCCGATCCCTCCGTCCTCGGACGCATCGTTCGGATTGAAGGCGCGCCGGTGACGATTGTCGGCATCGGTCCCGCGAATCACCGCGGCACGCTCGACGTCGGTCTCGTCACCGACTTCTGGCTGCCGGTGACCGCAGTGCGTGAGCTGAACGCCATGCCGGGGATGCGCGCCGGCCCCACGATCATCGCCCCCTTTTTCGTGAAAGCCCGTCTGCGCGAGGGCGTGACCGTGGCGCAGGCAAAAGCGGCGATGGACGTCCTCGCACCACGGATCGCGGCCGCCCTGCCGGAAGAGGTTCGCGGCGGCGGCGAGTTCACCGTGGGCACGGGCATCACGGTCGTTGCCGCGACGGACGTGCGGGTTCATCCGCAGGCGGACGCGCCGTTCATGGCGATCGCTTCGGGCGTGCTCGTCGTCGTCAGCCTCGTTCTCGCCATCGCGTGCAGCAACCTGGCCACGCTGCTGCTGGTGCGCGGCGCCGCGCGGACCAAAGAAATCTCGGTGCGGCTGGCCATGGGCGCAACGCGGCGTCAGCTCGTCCGGCAGCTGCTGACCGAGAGTCTGCTGCTCTCGCTGGCGGGCGGCATCGCCGGCTGCCTCCTGGCGTGGTGGACCATGCAGGCGCTACAAGGAGTCGATCTCCCTGTCACCGTGGATCTGACCGTTGACTACCGCGTGCTCGGCTTTGCGATGGCGCTGTCGCTGATGACGGGCGTGGCGTTCGGCCTGGTGCCGGCGCTGAAGGCTACGAGGGTTGACCTCCTGCCGGTACTCCGCGACGAGGGGGTGCCGCCGATCGATCATCGGCGGCTCACGCTGAAGAACGCGCTGATCGTCGTTCAGGTCGCGGTCTCCGTGCTGCTGCTCGGCGGCACGAGCATCTTCTTGCAGCAGCTGGCGGCGACAAGAGAGCGGCGCGTCGGCTACGCCGTCGACGGCGTGGCCATGCTCGAGACGGACGCTCGCTTCGCCGGCTACCCTGCGGCCACGGTCGTGAACGTGTACGACGAACTGCTGCGGCGGATCGCCGCCGTTCCGGGCGTGCAGTCGGCGGCGCTGTCCTACGGCCTACCGTTGCAGAGCGCGACCGTGGCGACCGTTGTCGAGGGGGCGGCCAGCGACACGAGATCAACTGGTGACTCCTCGATGATCTGGGCTGGGCCGGGCTTCTTCGAGACGCTGCGCATCCCGCTGCTGCACGGGCGTGTCTTCGACGCCCGCGATCGCGCGGGCACGCCGAGCGTCGCGGTGGTGACCGAGACGATGGCGCGGCAGTACTTCGGCGCGGTAGACGCTGTCGGGCGTCGCTTCCGGAACGGGAACCAGCCGGACTCCTGGATGCAGGTCATTGGCGTCGTCCGCGACACCGGCGCGCGGAGTCTCTCCCCTGATGACGTCCTCGCTCGCCAGCCGTCCCAGTTCTACCGCTCGTACACACAGGCGGGCCTTGTGCCGGCGACCGTCATTGCGCGAACGTCGGGTGATGCGGCCGCCCTTCTCGGGGCGATGCAACGCGAGCTGCGCGCCGTGGACGTCACGCTGCCGGTGATCACGGCGCAGACGATGGCGCAGGATCTGGAACGATTGCAGGCGGCGCCGAAGGTGGTCGCCACGTTTCTCGGTGCCCTCGGCGGCCTCGCTCTGGCGCTGGCGAGCATCGGTCTCTATGCGGTCGTCGCGTTTGCGGTCGCGAGGCGGTCGCGCGAGATCGGCATCCGGATGGCGCTCGGCGCCCGGAGTCAGCAGGTGGTCTGGAGCATTGCACGAGGGGTGGCGGGGCTGATCGGCGTTGCTACGAGCATCGGTCTCGTCCTCACGGTCCTGATCATGCTCGCGCTGCGCGCGACGTCCGGATCGGCGGACATCGGGATCGGCAACATGGACGTGTATCGCCCGAACATCGACCCGGTAGCGCTCGTGGCCATCGCCGCCGTGACCGCACTCGTCGGCATTGCCGCCGCATTCGTGCCCGCGCGCCGGGCCGCCCGAATGGATCCACTCGTGGCCCTGCGCCACGAGTGACTTCGCGGCCGGTAAGGCGCGACCTACGCCGAACCGGCCGCGCTTCGGAGCGCCTCAAGCCGCCTGAGCAAGTCGTCGATCTGGTTATTTCACTAACGTTGTCCAGTTCAACACCGTCGTGAATCTGTTGCGGCTCGGTAGGCGTCGTCGCGACCACCGCGACGAACCGCTGGCCGTCGCCCGAGACGGTAAACCCGCGGGGCACCGGCTGCAAGTTCGGAATCTTGAACAGTGGTCGTGGAGCACTCCACTCGAACGCCGACCGCGCTGGTCTGAACATCGACCGCCATCACCGTGTCTTCCGACAGGAAGAAGAGCTCACGCCCATCGCCTCGCCAGGCCGGTTCCCTTCCGCCGTTCGTGCTGATCTGCCGGCGCCCGGTGTTATCGGGAAAACTCTTGACGATCACTTCGAACCTCCCGGATTCCGAGGACGAATACACGATCAGCCGACCGTCTGGAGAAATGTCAGCCGTGTTGCTGAAAACCAGGTTCCGAGTCCACGACGATAGGACGGCGCTCTCCAATCAGCGGGAGGACGTACAGATCCGAATTCGTCCCCTCTCCGCCCGTGTCGTACACCACAAAGCGTCCGTCGCGCGACCACGCGTTGACGGACTTGCTGGTCGTCGACTCGTATACGAGCTCGTCGGCACCCTCACCTGACGGACGTCGCTTGTAGATGTCGCGCACACCGCGTCGATTGGAGCTGAACATCAGCCACTGCCCATCCGGCGACCATCGTGGGGCGAGATCGTCCGCCGGCATCGAGCGTCAGCCGCAAACGATTGCCACGCGCGAGATCGAACACCCAGATGTCCCTGGTCGGGCCCGTCCGCATCGCGGCGCGCCACGGCCAGGCGCATGCCATCCGGTGAAAGACTCGGCGCCGTGTATTCAGCCGGCTCACCCACGGTACCGACCGTCTTTCCCGCACGGTCGAAGATCCTGAGCTCGGACCGGTTGGTCAGTCTCCGCGCCTTCAGGTAGACGAGCATGGCAGGCGATGTCGAAAATCTGCCATCGACGGACCTCGCCCGGGTAGGGTGAGGCCCTCTGCCAGCACCGTCGCATCGCCGGTCAAGCGACCCGCCGCGACATCGAGCCGCTGCGCCAGGAGTGTTCCGTCGCGCACGAACACCACGAGACCCGACGGCGCTGGCCACGACGTGAGACTGCACGGTGCCGAGCGGCACGGCGTCGCGTTCCGTCGACCGATGCGAGCGTGGCGACGAGCTGGTCCTTCCGATTCGCCAGGTAGACAAAATGACGACCGTCGGGCAGCGACGTGGGCCGGACATGCCGGAGCTCGCCCCTCGAGCGATCGAGCTTGGTGATCGTGCTCGGACCGTGCCGTGTTCGACGCTGACCTCGGAGACTGCCCCGGTCGGTCCAGGCGCGAACAGAATGACATCCGCCCTGATCCATGTTCCGGTCGCGTCCTGCACCGCGTCGCAGACGACGCGCGCCGAGCCGCCCGCGAGCTGGATCGTTTTCAGCTTGCCCTCGGCGAAGAAGCCGATCGACTTGCCATCCGGCGACCAGAATGGCGCGCTGCCATCTTCGGTGGCCGGCGAGCATCCGCGCGGCGCCGGTGTCCAGCGGCCGGTGCCAGATGGCACGGCGTCCGTCGCGGGGGTTCCAGGCGGAGAAGACGATGTGGCGACTGTCGGGGGAGATCGCCGGCGATTCATTCAGGATGATCCATTCGTCTGGGAAGATCGATGACGAAGCTCGCCAGCAGCGGCGACCGGGCCGGCGTCGCGTCGAAACTGAAGCACGCCGGCAACGCACACCAGGAACAGACCGGTCGCGGCCACTCCCATCCAGGCGAGCCACGCGCGGCGCGGCCGCCACGCCATCGCGGGCTCGCGGACCATGGAGCGGCGCGGCGTGTTGCGCGGCGTCGTCTGCCGGAAGCGGCTCCGTCGGCGCGACCTCGTCGCCGACCACCGGGCCGTCGGCCTCGACCGGCACGAGCAGTCGATAGCCGCGGCGCGGAATCGTCTCGACGAATCGCGGCGTGTTCGCTGAATCGTTCAGCGCCTCACGCAATCGGCTGACCGCGGAGTTCAACCCATGGTCGAAGTCGACGAACGTCCCATCGGGCCAGAGCCTGAGCCGGAGCTCTTCGCGACTGACCATCTCGCCGGGCCGTTCGAGCAAGGCGTTCAGGAGGGCCAGCGGCTGGTCCGCCAGGCGGTGCGTGCCGCTTTCGCTCCGCAGGTGTCCTGACTTGGGGTCGAACTCGAATGGTCCGAAGCGGAACGCCTTTGGCGCGGGAGCGGTTGCGGCATGGCGGGTCATCGGGGCGACCCGTCCTCGATTATAGGCCTCGCGACATCGTGTGACGTGGCGGCGATCAATTGGTGTACGACATGTGAGGCCGCAGCGATTGAGGTAGCAGCCGCAGTTCTCCACTGTGGTCACCGGAAGGTGACCGATGGTTCAAAAGCGACTGCTGCCGGGCTGGACTTGTCTCGTGCTCATGGGCATTCTGATCTGTCCAACCGAGCGAGGCCGCCGATGGTCAGGGGCGGAAACGGGACCGATCGTCAGAGACATCCTCGCGGATCGTCGCCGGTACGCTCGTCGAACGGCGACATCGACACTCCGAACGTTGCGGGCTGCGCTCGAAGCGCTGCCGCGCCGGCCGGAGCGGATCGTCATGGTGGACGCCGAGCGCGATGCCGCCGGCGCACGAGAAGCAGTGGCGTGACCTGGACGCCTTCGTGCCTGTCGGAAGCCGCGTCATCTACCTGCGCCGGCAGAGCCCGACGCTGCTCGCCGCCGAGTACTCCGGAGGGCCTTACGTGCTGATGCTGGCCGCCGTCATCTGGCACGAGATGGCGCATGCGGAAGGTCTCGACGAGCGGCACGCACAGGAGCGGGAAGAGGACCTGTGGAAACAGTTCGTGCAACGCGGCCTCGTGGACAGCGGTGTCGGGCTGACCTATCTGGACGAACTCAGGCGGCGCCGGTAGCGTGTTGCGTCACGGGCGGCGCCGTCGAGTGTGTTAGGCGAATCGATTTCGCGCAACCAGCTGTGGACGCGGTTCCAACTGGCGCCGGTCTGGTCCACCAAACCTTCATTCCCATCCCCACCGCCAACGTTCCGTGAGAACCACCAAAGCATGCCTGTCGCAGCAACTTTTCTATAGCCTTCGACGAGGATTCCGGTCTCAGTCGTGCGAAGTGTTCTGGCGACTGAGCTTGTCGAGGGTGTGCATTAGAATCGCCGCGTAGCCCCGGAACCGATGGTCGCAGATCCCCGCGACGCCTCGCCGGAACGCATCTCCACGCTCCTGGCCGATTGGGCCAACGGCGATCCCGCCGCACGGGAGCGGCTCGTGCCGATTGTGTACGAGGAGCTGCGCCGACTCGCACATCATTGCATGCGCGGCGAGCGCTCCGACCCCAAGCGGCGTACTTCGCTGAACCCTTTCATGATGTGTCCGCGATTTTTGATATCTTGAGGGCGCTATGACCTGGATCCTTGCCGCCTTGATCACGGCCACGCTCACGCAACAGCCCGCCGTAGCAGTGCCGGTAGAGATGTCGCCAGCGGAGCAGTCGTTCCAGCAAACGATGACCGACGTCGTCCTGGAGGGATTCTTTACCGTCGGTGACGGCACCGAGTTACACCCCGATCGCTACGAGATCACCAGCGTGACCAAGGTCAAGGACGGCGTCTGGAGATTCGCTGCGCGCGTGCAATACAACAAGAGGGACTTTCCGGTCACACTCGATGTGCCGGTGTTCTTCGCAGGTGATACGCCGGTGATCTCGCTGACCCGCCAATCGGTCAAGGGCACGCCAGGACTCTTCGATACGCGCCTGGTGATCTACAAGGGCGGTTATGCGGGCACGTGGGGCGGTGGCGCCACAGGCGGCAAGATGTTCGGCAACATCGTCAAGAACGCGCCGAAGTAGAGTCGGGGTCAAAGAACTGTCGTTCTCGGACCGCCGCGCGGGCCGTCCCATGACGAGCTCGCTTCTACTCTTTTGGGGGGCTCGCTTGCAACCTCGGCGATCCGGGTGAGCTCGCAGGATTCCTGCTTTGGCGTCGATACCGGGCTGGCGGCACTCCGAATGCGCGCTTGAAGGCTCGATTGAACGCCGCTTCAGACTCGTAGCCCACGGCGGCCGCGATATCCGCGACCCCCTTCGGCGACGACGTCAACGCCTGGGCAGCCAGACGCAATCGCCATCCGGTCAAGTACGCCATCGGCGGATCCGACAGGTAGCGCGTGAAACGCGCCACCAGCGCAGAGCGGGATACGCCGACTTCCGCGGCGAGCTCGGCGATGGTCCATGGGTGATGCGCGCGCCGGTGAAGCAGCGCGAGGCTCTTGCCCACGACCGGGTCTCGTGCACCCGCGAGCCACCCCGTCGTCTGATCGGGGAGGCCTGTGACGTATCGCCTGAGCGTATCCACGAACAGCGCTTCAGACAGCTTCGCCAACATCGCGTCGCTGCCCGCACGGTCCGAGGCGGCCTCCTCCACCAGATGCAGGATCGATTGCTCCAGCCAGTGGCCGGAGCGATCGGTCCTGACGTTCACCTTCAGCATCGGCGGCAGGCTCTCGAGAATCGGCCCGCAGAGGAGCGGGTCAAAGGTCAAGTACCCACACACGAACCGGGTCGTCGCCCCGCCACCACCGGCCTGCATCGGCGAAATGTCCCGTGTCGCGATCTTCAGGAGTACCGCAGCGCTCTCGACCTGGTTCGCTCCAGAGCCGCCGCTCAAGTGGTGCGGATCCCCGTGCGGAAACACCACGATGTCGCCTGGCGACAGCTCGACATCCGGCCCGCCTTCCAACCGTGCCCGCGCCGAGCCGTCCACGACGAAGTGATAGATCACGAGGTGCTGCGCGCCGGGCGCCAGGGTCGACGCCAAGCGTGCGGGAGTGGGGCGTCGAGAGTCGCCACGGCGCCGAGAACTCCGCGCTGAAGAACATCGCGCCCTTCAATCGGACACCGCTCAGGACCTCTGAAAACGCGTCCATCGTCCCTCCGGACGCCCGGCAAAGTTTCGTGGCGCCTCCGCAAAGCATTCTAGCCTCGCCGGACTGGCGGTCAAGAACTTCAACCGCGCGGGCATGGCCAGCCAGTGAGCGGTCCCGCAGAATCGCTCCTGTTGTTTCGAGGTTTCCGTGACCAAGACTTCCTTCGCACCAGGGCACCTCGTCGTTCCACTCCTCTTTGCCACCCTGTTTGTGGCCCTGCCGGCGTCTGCGCAGTCGCCGCTTTCGCTTTCGGAGGCGATTGCGCGCGCCAAGGCCCGCAACCCCGACGCCGGATCGGCGGCGGCAGCCGAGCGGGAAGCGGCCGAACGCGTCACACAGGTTCGCGGCGGCTACTTCCCGAAGGTGGACGTCGCGGAGTCCTGGCAGCGCGGCAACCACCCGGTGTTCGTGTTCAGTTCGCTTCTTGCGCAGCGGCAGTTCACCGCGGCCGACTTCGCCCTCGATGCGCTCAATCACCCCGCTGCCACGGACAACTTCCGCGCGGCGTTCTCCGTCGAGCAGTCGCTGTTCGATCGCACCACCTCGGCGAATGTCCGAGCCGCGTCGATCGGGCGGGACATGGCGGCCACCGGCAGGCAACTCGTCGACCAGGACCTGACGTCGGCGGTGACTGACGCGTTTGGCCGCGTGCTCATCGCTGCCGCGACGGTTCGTTCGGCAGCGGCCACGGTCGAGACCGCCCGGGCAGACCGCGAGCTGGCCGGCAACCGCCGCGACGCCGGTCGGGTGACCGACGCGGATGTCCTGCAGCTGGACGTCTACCTGGCACGCACGCTCGAACAGCAGGTGCAGGCGACGTCGGACGAACGCATCGCGCGCGCCCGGCTGAATCAGTTGATGGGCGAGCCCTTGACGCACGATGTTCTCGCTCGATCCCACGCCACCGGCGATCGCCATCGACATCACCAATCCCGCAGGCCTTGAAGAGGAAGCAGTGAAGAACCGGCCCGAAGTCGCACTCGCCATGCAGCAGGAACAGCTGGCGGCCGCCACGGTGGACGCGGCGCAGGCGGCGTTTCTGCCGCAAGTGGCCGCGCAGGGCGGGTGGGAACTGAACGGCGGCGCCTGGAATTCGCGGTCGTCGAGCTGGGTGGCTGGCGCGGTCGCCCGGATCAACCTGTTCCATGGTCTTGCCGACAAGGCACGGCTCGCTGAAGCGCGCGAGCAGGCGACGCGTCGAGCGATCGAAAAGGGCAAAGCCGAGACCATGGCGCGGCTCGATGTGCAGATCGCGATCGCCCGGCTCGAGGCCGCGCGGGCGAGCGAAGCGGTTGGACGGGCGGCCGCCGATCAGGCACGAGAGAGCCGCCGCATTATCCGGGACCGCTATGAGAGCGGCCTCACGGATGCGGCCATGCTGCTGCGCGCGGCCGACGCCGTGCAGCAGGCCGATGCCCAGCAAATCGCTGCGCGTGTGAATGTGCTCACCGCAACAGCGACCCTGCAACGAGCGATAGGAAGGCCATGAAACAGATCACCGCGAGTCATCACGTCATCGTCGCGGCCGCTACGGCAGCACTCTTGATCGAGCGCGGCGCTGGCCGGATGCTCGGCTCCCCGGGCCGCCGCCGCTCCGGCCGACGCGGCAGAGCCCATCGCCGTCACCATCGCCCAGGTTGCGATGACCGACGTGGCCAGTGCGATCGACTCGGGCGGCGTGGTGCAGGCTCGCACCACGGCCACGATCACGGCGCGCATCCTGGCGCCGGTGCGCGAGGTCCGCGTGTCGCCAGGCGATCGGGTCCGCGCAGGCCAGACGCTCATCGTGCTCGACGGCGACGATCTCGCCGCCGGCGCCCGTGCCGCGCGCTCAGCGGCCCTTGCCGCCGAACAGGGGTCGAAGGCGGCCGCCGCCGAGCTCCAGGCCGCGGAAGCTGGCCTGGCCCTCGCACGCGCGTCCCACGATCGCATCGCCGGCCTGCAGGCCAGGCGGTCCGCCACCGCGCAGGAACTCGATGACGCCACTGCGACGCTGCGGAGCGCCGAAGCGCGCGTCGCCGGTGCGTCCGCGCGGGCATTGCAGGCCGCGTCGGCGGTCGAGAGCGCCCGGGCCGCCAGCGACCAGGCGAGCACCACCGAATCCTTCACCACGATTGCCGCGCCCTTCGACGGCATGGTCACCGAGAAGATGGTCGAGCCCGGAAACATGGCGTCACCAGGCATGCCGCTTCTCCGCCTGGAAGACACTCGCGGATTCCGCCTCGAGGTCCGCGTGGACGAATCACGCATCGGCCAGATTCGAAACGGCGACAGCGTCCCGGTCTTCCTCGGGACCGGGACCACCTCGATCAAGGGCACGGTGGTTGAGGTCAGCCGGGCGGTGGATGCAGATGCGCGCGCGTTTCTCGTCAAGATCGCGTTGCCCGATGCACCTGGCCTTCGATCCGGCGAATTCGGCAAGGCGCGATTTGGCGGGACGCCGCGACGCGCGTTGACCATTCCATCGTCGGCGATCGTGCGCCGCGGACAGCTCACCTCGGTATTCGTGGTCGACAAGGGCGTGGCGCGCGTGCGTCTCGTCAACCTCAGCGAGTCCGAAGTACTGGCAGGCCTGACGGAATCGGAGGTGGTGATTCTTTCGCCGCCGGCCGGCGTCACCGACGGACGCCGCGTCAGCGTGGGAGGCCGGTAGATGGCTAAGACCTACGGCGCCGCCGGCCGGATGGCCGCGGCGTTCATCCACTCCAAGCTGACGCCGCTCTTCATCCTGGCCTCGATGGCGCTTGGCGCCCTGGCGGTGGTGGCGCTGCCGCGCGAAGAGGAACCGCAGATCATCGTGCCGATGGTTGACGTGTTCGTCGAGATGCCGGGGGCGACACCGGCGGATGTCGAACAGCGGGTCACGCGTCCGCTGGAGCAGCTGCTCTGGGAAGTGCCCGGCGTGGAATACGTCTACTCGACCTCGAGTCCCGGACAGTCGATGGTCGTCGTCCGCTTCAAGGTGAACGAGCCGCAGGAAGCCGCGCTCGTTCGCCTCAATCAGAAACTGGCCGCGAATGCCGATCGCATCCCACCAGGCGTCATCGGGCCCATCGTCAAGCCGCGCTCGATCGACGATGTGCCGATCCTTGCCGTCACGGTGTGGTCGGCGCGCTACGCGGACGATCAGCTGCGATCGCTCGCCGTCCAACTGCGAGAGGCCATCGCTGAAGTCAACGACGTGTCGGAGGTGACCATCATCGGCGGGCGCCCAAGGCAGGTTCGCGTGGACATCGACCCCGCGAGGCTGTCGGCCTACGATCTCGATCCGCTCTCGGTTCAGCAGGCGATCGCCCGCACCAACGTGCGTGGCACCGCGTCGGGCCCCGTCGCGGGCGGTCGTGGTGACCGGCCTCGAGGCGGGGAGCCGTCTGCGCACAGCCGATGAACTGCGCAACACCGTCGTGACCTCCGCCAGCGGGCGTCCCGTGTTCGTGCGCGACGTGGCGGAAGTGGTTGACGGCGACGCCGAGCCGACGTCGTATGTCACCTTCCAGTCGAAGACGTCCGGCGCGCAACCGGCCGTCACCATCGCCGTCGCAAAGCGGAAGGGCACCAACGCCACCGACGTCGCCCACCGCGTCGCCGCGAAGCTCGACACGCTCAAGGGATCGCTCGTGCCGTCGGACGTGCATCTCACCATCACCCGTGACTATGGTGAGACCGCCGCCGACAAGAGCAACGAACTGCTGTGGCACATGCTGCTCGCCGTCCTCTCGGTCTCGGCGCTGATCTGGCTGGTCCTCGGCCGGCGCGAGGCGGCCGTCGTGCTGATCGCGATTCCGGTCACGCTCGCGCTCACGCTCTTCATGTTCTATCTCTATGGCTACACCCTGAACCGCATCACGCTCTTCGCGCTGATCTTCTCCGTCGGCATCCTGGTGGACGATGCGATCGTCGTGGTGGAGAACATCGTCCGCCAGGCGCGCCTGAGGAGTGGAGAGTGCGGCGAGGAGCGGGGCGGGCTGGCCGCGATCGCGATTCGCGCCGTCGACGAAGTGGGCAACCCCACGATCCTCGCGACGCTCGCGGTGGTGGCGGCGATCCTGCCGATGGCGTTCGTCCGCGGATTGTCGGGGCCCTACCTGCGGCCGATTCCGGTGGGCGCGTCGGCGGCGATGGTCTTCTCGCTGGTGGTCGCCTTCGTCGTGACGCCGTGGGCCGCGGTCCGGCTGCTCAAGCCCGCCGCGCATCACGATCACGGCGAGGAAGATCTCCTGACGCGGCTCTATCGCCGCGTGATGGGACCGCTCATCGCCAGCGGCAGGAGGCGCGCGATCTTCCTGGCGGGCGTGGCGGCCTTGCTGCTGGCGGCCGCCGCGCTGGTCCCGCTCGAACTGGTGACGATGAAGATGATGCCGTTCGACAACAAGAGCGAGTTCCAGGTCATGATCGACATGCCCGAGGGCACGGCGCTCGAGACGACGGCGCGCGTCGCGTCGGCACTGGCGTCGGCCACCCTGGACGATGAGACGGTCGTCAACGTCCAGCAGTACGTGGGCGTGTCGGCGCCCTACAACTTCAACGGCCTCGTGCGGCACTACTTTCTGAGGCGCGCTCCGCACCTCGCCGATCTGCAGGTGAACCTCGTGCCGAAGGGCGAACGCTCGGCGCAGAGCCACGAGGTGGCCGGACGCGTGCGCGAGCGGCTGATGCCGATCGCGAAACAATTCGGCGCGACCATCCAGGTGGCGGAAGTGCCACCGGGCCCGCCCGTGCTGCAAACCCTCGTCGCGGAAGTCTATGGGCCGGATCCGGCGCGGCGGATGGCGGTGGCCGCGCAGATCAAGTCGATCTTCGAGCAGACCCCCGGCGTGGTCGATACCGACTGGTACGTCGAAGCCCCGCAGGCGAAGATCACGCTCGCCGTCGATGGCGAAAAGGCCGCGGCGGCGGGCCTCTCGCCGGCGGCGGTGGCGGCGGTCGTACGGATGGCCGGCTCGGGAGAATCCGCGGGCCTGCTGCACGACGAACGGGCGCGCGAGGACGTGCCGATCGTGATCCGCCTCCCCCGCGACGATCGCAGTCTCGAGGCCGTCCAGTCGATCCGGCTTCGCGGCACCAGGCCGGTGGCCGTGGGCGAGCTCACGAGCGCCGTGACCACGCAGGAAGGGGCAAGCCTGTATCACAAGAATCTGCAGGCGGTGACCTACGTCACCGGCGACCTGGCAGGAAAGAACGGGAGCCCGGTCTACGCCATCCTCCAGATGAACGAGCCGATCGGGCGGCTGTCGCTGCCCGAGGGTTATGGGCTCGAGGTCTTCAACGCGGTCCAGCCGTTCGACACCTCGCGCTACGCGATGAAGTGGGACGGCGAGTGGCACCTGACGATCGAGGTGTTCCGCGACCTCGGCCTCGCGTTCGCGGCCGTGCTCGTGCTCATCTACGTGCTGGTGGTCGGCTGGTTCCAGTCGTTCAAGACGCCGCTGCTGATCATGGCCGCCATTCCGTTCTCGCTGGTTGGCGTCCTGCCGGCGCACGCGGCGATGGGCGCGTTCTTCACCGCCACGTCGATGATCGGCTTCATCGCCGGTGCGGGCATCGTGGTGCGCAATTCGATCATCCTGGTGGACTTCATCGAGCTGCGGTTGCTCGAGGGTCTTCCCCTCGAGCAGGCCGTCGTCGACGCCGGCGCGGTGCGGTTCCGCCCCATGGCCCTCACCGCCGCCGCCATGATCGTCGGCGCCGGGGTCATCCTGTTCGACCCGATTTTCCAGGGCCTGGCGATCTCGCTGATGGCCGGCGAGGTGGCGTCGCTCCTGCTGTCGCGCATGGCCGTGCCCGTCCTCTACTACATGGCGAAGCGCCACGAGCGTACCGAACCGGTGCCCACTGCAGCGCCGATGGAGGCCGTGGCATGACCGGCGGAGCTCGCGCGTTGAGGCCGGTTGCTTACCCCCAAGCAAAAAACGTCATAATGCAGCGTGCGCTCCCTCTTTAGTACACCGCTGACGATTGGCCTGATCGCGCTTCTGCTTGGTACCACGGCGACGAGCGGCCAAACGACGAACTGGCCCCGGTTCCGCGGACCGGATGGCACCGGCGTCGCCAACGACCCGTCGCTGCCCGATACGTGGAGTGCCACCGAAAATATAGCCTGGAAGGTCGACGTACCTGGCCTCGGCTGGTCGTCGCCCGTCGTCTGGGGCGACCGGATCTTCCTCACCTCCGTCGTCAGCACGCGCGCGCCGGAGCCGCCGCGGCCAGGCTTGTACTTCGGCGGCGAGCGGCCCACGCCGACCGACGAGCATCGCTGGATGGTCTACGCGATCGACTTCGCGACAGGAAAGACGCTGTGGGAACGCGAGGCGCACCGTGCGATTCCGGGGCAAGCGCGGCACTTGAAGAACACCTACGCCTCCGAGACGCCGGTCACCGACGGTGAGCGCGTCTACGTGTCGTTCGGCAATGTCGGTCTCTTCGCCTTTCGCCTCGACGGCACGCCGGTCTGGCAGCACAAGTGGCCGGCGCGCGCGACGCGCTACGGCTGGGGCACCGCCGCGTCCCCGGTTCTCCATCAGGGCCGCCTCTACGTCGTCAACGACAATGAAGAGGATGCGCACCTCGCGGCGCTCGATGCCGCGAGCGGGAAAGAGCTGTGGCGGGTCGCACGCGCGAAGGAAACCAACTGGGCGACGCCGTACATCTGGCAGCACGCGCAGCGAACGGAGATCGTCACCGCGGCGACGGGCGGCATCCGCTCGTACGATCTCAGCGGCAAGCTGCTTTGGGAACTGAAGGGCATGTCGAACATCGTCATCCCGACGCCCTTCGCCACCGGAGGTCTGTTGTATGTGACGTCCGGCTACGTCGGCGACGAACATCGGCCGGCCTACGCGATCAAGCCCGGCGCGCAGGGCGACATCTCGCTGGCGCCAGGCTCGACAAGCAACGAGTTCGTGGCCTGGTATCAGCGGCAGGCGGGTCCGTACAACCCGTCGCCGATTGTGTACGACGGCGTCTACTACACGGTCCTCGACCGCGGCTTCTTCACCGCGCACGACGCGCGCACGGGCAAGGAGTTGTACGCGCGTCAGCGCGTCGCGCCGCAGGGCATCGTCGCCTTCAGCGCGTCGCCGTGGGCGGCCAACGGCAAGATCTTCGCCTTGAGCGAAGACGGCGATACCTACGTCATCAAGGCGGGGCAGACCTACGAGCTGCTGGGGAAGAACTCCCTTGGCGAAATGGCCATGGCCACGCCTGCGATCGTGCGCGGCAGCGTGATCCTGCGCACCGCATCCCGCCTGTACCGGATTGCCCGGCCGGTTGCCGGCCGATAGTCTGAGAATCAGCGGTCGCCGATTCGTAGCGTGATCGGCGGACTTGTAGCTCGCTACCGAATTCCAAAGGGCGCCAGTCGCGCAAGCTCGGAGAACCAGTTCAGCACGACGTTCAGGTGCGCGACCCCCGATTCACTTTTCACCATCAGGAACCGCTGGCCGTCGGAGCTGATGTCGTAATTCGTCAGGGCAACTGTGCTCCCGTACGCATAGGGCCGCTCGAAGATGACGCGCGGCGTCGCCAGTGTCGCGTCGGGCGTCGTCGAGACGGAGACCGCCATCATCTTGTTCCCGTTGCGATAGAAGAGCTCATTGCCGGTGCGATTCCAGAGTGGAGAGGTTCCGCCGCCAGTTGACACCGGCCAGCGGCCCTCGGGACCTGGATAGCGACGGAGGTACACCTGAAACTGACCGGACTCGTTCGACACGTAGGCCAACCAGCGGCCATCTGGAGAAAACTGCGGGCCACCCTCGAAGGCTGGACCAGTGACGAGCGGACGCGCCGCGGGATCGCCGGCGAGCGAGAGCACGTAGATGTCGACGAGGCCTTCAGCCGTGCGTCGTGCCGTCGCCACTGTGGTGCCGTCCGGTGAGACCGTGCTGGGGAAATCGCCGGATGTCGTCTCAGCAATCGTCCGTGAACGGCCGCTCCCGTCGGTTTCGATTGAGCGCAACCCGGTGGGCGTTCGAAAGACGATCTGCTTTCCGTCCGGCGTCCACACCGGATAGGAAGCGGTCTCGCTCTGTCGCGGCGTCAGGCGTGTGAACGTCGAGCGAAGCGTGTCCTGAATCCAGAGCTCGCTCCCGACGCCTACGACGATGCGACGGTTGTCGGCCGACAGGCGCGGGCTCTGATAGGCACGCGGCACATCAGTCACGGGTTGCTCGGTGCCTTGACGCGAGACCCACACGAGCTGTCCTGATGCGACGCCGGCGCGTCGGTAGACGAGTGAGCCCGCGCTCGAAATCTCGGCGAGCGGCGCGCCCGAGGAGTCTTGTTCGACCGCCGCGGTCACCTCAATCGGTGGGCCGGTCACGGTCAGGCGAGCTGCGTCGAACGGCGCGGCGTGCAGCCCACCTTCGCGGTAGAAGACGAGATGTCCGCTGGACGTATGGCGCGGGAACCTTGCGCCTTCGACGAGCACCCGCCTCTTGCCCGTGCCGACCTCGACGGCTTCGACATGCGCGCCTTGGACGCCACCGCTCGGCACGGACGTGAACAGGATCGCCTTCCCGTCATTTACTACCGACGGCCAGGCGTGCAGGCTCTCGCCGGCCGTGAGGGTTGTGACCTGCGTCGCCGCTCCGCCTTCAGATGGAACTTGCCACAAGCCGTCGTTGCGGGCGAACGTCACCCGCCCGTCGGGGCCCCACGTGCCACCGCTTCTGTTGAGGGCGTTGGGTGCCAGAGGCGTGACCCGCAGGTCTCGCAGCGATACTTTGTACACACCGAGGTCGGTGATGAATCCCACGGCGTCGCCCGCCGGAGAGAAGAAACACGAAAGAGCGGTTCTCACTGCCGGGGACCGCGACAGCGTCGAGCCGACCCAGGTCGCGCACATAGACCTGCTTGAGACCACTGAAGGTTCCGACGAATGCCACGTGTGTGCCGGCGGGAGAGAACGCCACTACCTGGCTCGCTCCCTGATAGATCTCGACACCTGGAGGCAAGTTCATTTCGAACTGCGCGACAGGCTGCGCGGCTCTTGTGGGCTCGCGCATTCGGAACTGGATTCCAAGTGCGACGACTACCGCTGCCAGTGCGGCCGCGATCATCCAAGGAACCGCTCTGACGAGGCCCTCGCGCGCCGGCGATCCGTGAATCGTCGACGACGCGATGGGAGACGCGAGCGCCTCTTCGATTTCGAGCCTCGCGTCAGCGAGATGATGGAGCCGCCCCGCTGCATTCTTGTTCAAGCACCGGCGCAACAAGCGCCTGATTGGTTCGGGTGTGTTTGGCGGCAGGGCGCGCCAGTCTGGATCGCGAGTCAGAATCGCGGCGATCGCGTCAGAGATCGAGTCGAGGCGTTCGAAGCATCGACGGCCGGCGAGCATCTCAAAGAGGACGCAGCCGAATGCCCAGATGTCTGTGCGCGTGTCCACCGGCTTGCCGCGCGCCTGCTCCGGGCTCATGTAGGCGGCGGTGCCAAGGATCATTCCGGCCTGGGTCATCGCCGGTGTGGTGATCGTTGGCGACATCGACGTGTTTTCGCTGCGCCTCCTGCCGACGCCCGTCCGGCTCTCGATGGCCTTCGCCAGGCCGAAGTCCAGGACCTTCACCGTGCCGTCGGGACGCACCTTGATGTTCGCGGGTTTTAGATCGCGATGGATGATGCCTTGCTCATGCGCGGCTTCGAGAGCCTCGGCGATTTGCTTCGCGATTGGCAGCGCCTCGTCGATCGGGATCGCGCCCTTTGCAAGGCGCTGCGACAAGTCGTCACCCTCGACCAGTTCCATCACGAGGGCGTGTAGGCCGGCAGACTTCTCGAAGCCGTAAATCGCGGCGATGTGGGGATGATTCAGCGACGCGAGCGTCTTCGCCTCGCGCTCGAAACGCGCCAAGCGTTCGGAGTCAGAGGCGAACGCGCCCGGCAGGATCTTGATCGCGACCTGTCGGCTCAGCGTCGTGTCGGTGGCGCGATACACCTGACCCATGCCCCCTTCGCCAATCGGGGCCGTGATCTCGTAGACGCCGAGGCGGGTCCCGGGACTGAGGGCCAAGTGTGACGCGAGTATACGCGTGTGAGGTGGGGCAAACATGGACAGGTTCCTGGGGTAACGCCGCTGCTCATCACGACGCGCTCTGGCCACGAGCTTCGTTCCTTCTGGCTAATGCACGACCCCTCTGCGGAATTCCCCCTCGGCGCTGTCGATATAGGCGCGGTAGCCGTCGGGGTCGATGAACGGGTCCGCCGGGTTCTTCGCGGTGGCGCTTGCGACGAACTTGCGGTACCGGCCCCACTGTCGTGCGTGGCAGGTCACCCAGATGTCGGCGGGGAGGCTGCGCAGCACGCGGAAGCTGCGCTCGAGGTCGGCGCCTTGTTCCGGATACCGCATCAGTGCCAGCACCGTGAGGTCGCAGGCGCTCACGACGTTCAGTACTCGGTCTCCATCGCGGACGGGGAACGACCACGAGGTGCAGCCGCGCGTGTGGCCGCCCGTGATGTGCGCGGTGAGCGCGATCGGCCCGACCCGGATCGTATCGCCGTCCTTGAACCGGTGGTCGACCCGCGCGCCAGGGTAGCCCACGATGCCGATCCAGATGAGGGCCCTCAGGGGCAGGACGGCGTCGGGGTCGTCGCCGCCGGAGGCGAGGACGTCCGCGCTCGCGTCGCTGGCCCACAGCTCGGCGCCGGACGCCTGCTGGAGCACCGTCAGCCCGCCCCCGTGGTCGGGGTGCGGCTCCGAGTTCAGGAGCACTTTGACGTCCTTGATGTCGAAGCCGAGCTTCGCGATGCTCGCCATGATCATCTTTGCCGTAGTTGGATAGCCGCCGTCGAGCACGACGTGCCCCTCGGGCCCGGTGATCAGGAAGGCCGCGACGTCGTTCGCGCCGACGTAGTAGAGGTTGCCGGCGATGCGGAACGGTTCGGCAGGCGCCTGCCCGCCGACTTTCGTCGCGTTCAGCCGTTGGCCGACGAGTACCAGCGCAAAAACCCCCAACAGTCCGCCGAGCAGGAGCAGTACGCGTCGCCTGCTGATGTATCGCACCAGATCTCCCAAGAACTTTATAGCACAAAGCGACGTGACGTATGCGGGCGCCGGGGAGGCGGTACAGGGTGTCTGAGATGAGCTCGGTGGGCGGCGATGCAACAGCTTGGTAACGCGCGTCGAGTCGCCTTGATCGCCTCCCTCAAGACGCTCCGAAACTGATGCCTTGCGCGAGCGGTAGCGCGGTGGACCAGTTCACGGTATTCGTCTGCCGGCGCATGTAGGTCTTCCACGCGTCCGAGCCGGACTCGCGGCCGCCGCCCGTCTCTTTCTCGCCGCCGAATGCGCCGCCAATCTCCGCGCCCGACGTGCCGATGTTGACGTTGGCGATGCCGCAGTCGGAGCCTCGCGGCGACAGAAACGCTTCCGCCTGGCGCAGGCTTTCCGTGAAGATCGCGCTCGACAGGCCCTGCGGCACGTCGTTGTGCAGCGCGATCGCGTCCTCCCACCTGTCGTATTCGAGCACGTAGAGGATGGGCGCGAAGGTCTCGGTCTTGACGATGGCGGTCTGCGCCGGCATGCGGACGATGGTTGGTTCCACGAACTGCGGTCCGAGATCAGCGCGCCGGCCGCCGCCTGCGACGACCTCGCCGCCCTCAGCCTTCACCTGGTCCAGCGCCGCGACCATGTCGGTGACGGCGTCCGCGGTCACGAGCGGGCCCATCAGCGTCGCCGGGTCGAGCGGGTTGCCGATCGGCACCTGCCGATACGCGCGCACCAGGCGATCGACCAGCTCGTTCGCGACTTGCTGCTGCACGATGATGCGACGCGTGGAGGTGCAGCGCTGCCCGGCCGTTCCCACCGCGCCGAACACGATGGCCCGCGTCGCGAGATCGAGGTTGGCGTCCTCGGCGACGATGATGGCGTTGTTGCCGCCGAGCTCGAGAATCGTGCGCCCGAAACGCTGCGCCACCGTGCCGGCGACGCGCTGGCCGACACGCGTCGATCCGGTGAACGAGATGAGCGGCAGGCGTGTGTCGTGCAGCATCCGCTCGCCGACGACCGACCCGGAGCCGACCGCGAGCGTGAACACGCCCTGCACGCCGTGATCGGCCATGACGCGGTTGGCGATGTGCTGCACGGCTACCGCGCACAGCGGTGTCGGCCCGGCGGGCTTCCACACGACTGGATCGCCGCACACGGCGGCAATGGCACTGTTCCACGACCACACCGCGACCGGGAAATTGAAGGCCGTGATGACGCCGACGACGCCCAGCGGGTGCCACTGTTCCATCATCCGGTGCCCCGGTCGCTCCGACGCCATCGTCAGGCCATAGAGCTGGCGCGACAGGCCGACGGCGAAGTCGCAGATGTCGATCATCTCCTGCACCTCGCCGTGTCCCTCGACGCGGATCTTGCCCATCTCGAGCGACACAAGTTCGCCGAGCGGCTCTTTCATCTCGCGCAAGGCGTTCCCGAGATCGCGCACCAGCTCGCCGCGTTTCGGCGCCGGCGTCATGCGCCACGACTCGAAGGCCATGACGGCATCAGCCACCACCCGGTCGTACGACTCGGACGACGCCTGCTGCACGCGAGCGATCGGCTCGCCCGTGGCAGGGTTGTACGAGACCAGTGCCTCCGCGCGCGCGTCGGTGATCCAGCGATCGGCGCCGGATGACGCACCGGGATTGACCTCCTTCAACTGGAGTCGGTCGAGGAGTGACGAGGTCCGGACGATTGTGGCCATAACGAAACCACTGTATCACTCGATGCCGATGCGACCGACCCCGCGCGTCAGCGATCCCGCTTCGCGATCGCCTTCCGCGTCAGGTTGACGAAGTCCGTCACGAACGCCGGTTCGGCTGCGTCCTTGAGCGTCGCGGCGGTCCACGAACGATGGATACCGGAGGGTGTGATGCGGATGGCGCGCACGTCGCCACGCGACAACGCGGGGCGGACCACCCACGTCGGCATCACGGTGACGCCGAGACCGGCCCTGACCATTTCGAGAATCGCTTCGGTGAGCTGGACGAAGCGCAGACGGGCCGGACGCACACCGGCCGGATGGAGAATCCGGCGGACCGTGAAGCTGTCGGCGGCCGCCGAATACAGCAGCAGCGTTTCGCGCCCGAGCTCCTGCGGCGATACGAAGCGCTGCTTCGTCCACGGATGATCGGGCGCGACGATCGCGGCGTGCTCGTCGGTCATCAACGGCCGGACGCGCAGCCGCGGGTCGTCCACGTCGTTGGTCATCAGCGCGAGATCGAGCGATCCCGAGCAGATGACCAACAGCATCCGCCAGGCGATCTGGGAGGTCGATCGGAATCAGCCGATCGATCGCATCGCGTCGCTCGAGCACGTGTTCTCGGAGGGCGCGAGCGCCGAACGATTCAGGACGCTGTTGGTCGGGCTCTTCGCGGTCGTCGGCTTCGTGCTCGCGATCGTCGGCGTCTACGCGGTGACGTCGGCCTACGTCACCGCGCGGACGTGGGAGGCGAGCATCCGGCTCGCGCTCGGCGCGCGTCCGCTGAGCGTCGCCGGCAACCTGCTGCGCGACGCGTCGCTGCCGATCGGGATCGGGGTCGCGCTCGGGATCGGCGCGTTCGTCCTGTTCGCGCGCCTGCTGGCGCAGCTCCTGTTCCAGACGTCGGCGACCGATCCGTCGGTCATCGTGGCGGCGGCGGGCGCGCTGACCGTGTGCGCGCTGGCTGCCGCCGCGTGGCAGTCGCGGCGGCTCGCGGCCGTCTCTCCCGCGCTGGGCCTGCGGGGCGATCTCGGTCGCTGAACGCTTCTTGTGCCATCATCGCGGCATGCGACACATCGCCGGGGCGTTTCTCGTCCTCGCGCTTCAACCGCCGACGCCTCCGCCGAACACCGACATCTTTCTCGCATCGTTGTCGAACGTGTCGGGCGCGCTCACAGTCGGACAGCCGGTGAATGCCACCAATAGTCCGGGCTACGACAACCAACCCTCGTTCACGCCCGACGGGCGGCAGGTGCTGTTCACGTCGAATCGCGGCGGAACCCAGACGGACATCTATCGGTACGACATCGCCGGCCGAACGGTCGCGCGGGTCACCGACACGCCGGAGAGCGAGTACTCGCCCACCGTCACACCCGACGGCGCGCACATCTCCGTCATCCGTGTCGAAGCCGACGGCACACAGCGGTTGTGGCGCTTCACGGTCGATGGTGGGGAGCCCGATCTGGTGCTGGCCAACGTGAAGCCGGTCGGATATCACGCGTGGGCTGACGACCGCACGCTGGCGCTGTTCGTGCTCGGAACGCCCGCGACGCTGCAGGTCGCCGACGCGCAGACCGGCACGGCGGCCATCGTTGCACGCGGAATTGGACGTTCACTGCAGAAGATTCCGGGCGGCGCGACGGTCAGTTTCGTGCAGCGAGAGGGATCGGTGCTCCACATCCGCGAGCTCGAACCGAAGGGCGGACGCATCGCGCCGCTCGTGGATGCAGTGAGCGGCGCCGCCGAAGCCGACTGCGCGTGGACGCCGGACGGCGTGCTGCTGATGGCGCATCAGGACACGCTCTACGGATGGAAACGCGGGGATGCTGCGTGGAAACGCGTCGCCGATCTCGCGGCACTCGGTCTGCGCGGCGTCACGCGCATGGCTGTCTCTTCGGCAGGAGATCGCATCGCGTTCGTCACGCAGTAGGAGTGAGGAACCTATGTCGAGCATCGCCGATCGCGGCGAGGTCGTCGACCGCCTCTCAGCGCTGCCTCTCTTCGCAAGAGTCCCGCGCGCGGAACTCGAGTGGCTCGCTGCGCGCGGCGACGTGCGCACCTGTGCCGCCGGAACGATCCTGCTCGAGGACGGCGAGGCGACCGACGACATGTTCGTACTGCTCGCTGGACGCGTGGCCTTCTACGCCAACAAGGGCGGCAGCTGGCGCAGGGCGACCGAGTCGAGGGGCGGCCATGTGCACGGCGCCATCCCGTACTCGCGGATGCGCTCGGCTCCGGGCCGTCTCGTCATCGAGGACGACGCCACGCTGCTCGCGCTCGGTCGCGGCCATTTCGCCGACATGCTCCGCGACTGCCGCGAGCTGACGTCAACACTCATCCACGAGATGATCGATCGTGCGCGAAGCGACCGGACGCTGCAGCTGGACGACGACCGGCTACAGTCCCTGGGCCGGCTCGCCGCCGGACTCGCGCACGAATTGAACAACCCGGCGTCGGCGGCGTCGCGCGGCGCGCAGTCGCTCGGCGGTCTGTTCGACGAAGCCGAGGATGCGGCACGGGCGCTCACGAGAGCGCGGTTGAGCGATGACCAGCTCGACGTCCTCGATGCCGTTCGGACGGCCTGCGCTGCGCCCGCACCGGAGCTTGGAGCCCTTGAACTCGCCGATCGCGAGGACGCGTTCGCCGACTGGCTCGAGCGCCACGGCATCGAGTTCCGCGCCGCCGACGCGTTTGCCGCATCCGATCTGCGCGTCGTCGATCTCGATCGGCTCGCGGCCGCGATTCCACCGCTCGCGCTCGACGCCGCGATACGCTGGACGGCGACCGGTCGCGCGGCGCGCGCGCTGGCGGGGCAGGTCGCGTCGGCGACCGGGCGCATCCACGACCTGGTCGAAGCCGTGAAGCGGTTCACCTTCATGGACCGCGAGTCGGTGCCGGAGGAGGTCGACGTCGCGCAGGGACTGGCAGACACGCTGGTGGTGCTCGAGCACAAGTCGCGTACCAAGGCGGTGGACGTGTGGGTCGAGGTGGCGCCCGATCTGCCGCGTGTGTTCGGCTTCGGCAGCGAAATCAATCAGGTGTGGGAGAAGCTCCTCGACAACGCGATCGACGCCGCCGGCCGCGATGGGCACGTGACGGTCGCCGCGACCGCGCGCGGCGACGCGGTCATCGTGTGCGTCACGGACGACGGCCCGGGGATTCCCAGGGAACACCGGTCACACGTGTTCGAGCCATTCTTCACGACCAAGCCGGTCGGGCAGGGGACAGGGCTCGGCCTCGACCTGGTGCGACGCGTCGTGCATTTTCACAACGGAAACGTCGACTTCACGTCGGAGCCGGGCCGGACGGTTTTTCGCGTACAGCTGCCGGTGAGCGGCGCTTCAGCTCCGTCAACCCCGGCTCGCGATCGATAGCGCTGTCGATCACGGCCTCTCGGGGAGCGATGACACGAACACCTCAATCTCATGGAGGACTTCGCGCGGATTGGTGATGAACACGTGGTGCGCGCCAGAGAGTTCAAGGACCCGGCCGCGCTCGGCGAATGCCTGGAACCATTTCGCGTGGCGCTCGAACCGCTCGCGGGCCAATCTGAAGAGCGTCTGCACACGTTCACGAACGACTGGATCGTTGACCGTGTACCAGGGCCGCATGAGGTCATCCGCCGAGTGCGGCACGGCGTAGATCGCGAGTGCGGGCACCCGAATCCGTTCGGGGTTGTACGCCTCGGACATCGCTCGCATCGATGTCGTGAACGCTTGACGAACCGCCGGGGCGGGCGCCCACGGTGCACCGACGCTTCCGTCGGGATTGGGGACATACCGCGCCCGCAAGTGCGCCTCTGGCGGGACGGGTTGTTGCATCCTGTTCAGGAACGCTCGCAGCGACGTGAAGGACGTGAGATCAGCGGGTTCCGGACGGGGCAGGGACGGCAGCGTGCGCGCGACCGCGTCGTAGTCCTCGGAGCCGTCGGCACGATTGAATGCCGCATCGAGATACACGAGACCCGCGATCTGCGCGGAGTACCGGGCGCCCAGGACATGGAGCTCTTCTCCAGCCAGGGAGTGGCCGATGATCACGGGCTTCTTCACGCCGACCGCATCGATCGCGCGGACGACATCCTCGGCCAGGCGCACGAATGCGTACCCGGACGCCGGCGCCGTTGAGCGTCCATGCCCGCGCCGCGTCAGACCGACCACCCGATACCGCGTGGTAAGGATCGGCGCAAGATCATCGAACACGTGGGCGGTATCGCCAAGCCCTGCCAGCAAGACGATGGCTGGACCGGAACCGCCCCAATCCAGCACCTCCAGCTGCACCTCGTCGTCGACCGTCACGAGCGTGGCGGCGTGCGGCGACGGGTCCTTCCATTCGACATGCTGTGGTGAAGCAGGCGTCACGACAGCCAACAGGACGCACAGGGCGAACGAGAAGCAGCGAATCATCGTGGCGGCTCCAGAGCCGGCCTGCCCGCCGCGATCATTCGACTACGTGCGATCGCTCCGCCTGCCACGAGCGGCGCCGCGGCGAGGACGGCGGTCGCATAAAGGACGTCGAACGGGGTCCTCAGCATGTGGAACGCGATACCGGCGAGTCCGAACGCGATCAGGAGCGCCTCGCCAATCACGGCAAGCATCACGCACGCCGTCATGCCGCGTGCCGGCGCAAAGCCGACGAGCGCGAAGCCGCTGCAGAGCGCTCCGCCCCACCAGAACAGTGACAGCACGATCCAGCTCACCAGCGAACCTATCAGTTGCGGAAACAAGCTCACGGCAGCGATGCCGGCCAACGCGGGTGCCGCCAGGGACGCAAGTCCTGCGATGGTAAGCGCCAGAATCGTCACTGGCGCGCCGCCGACCGCACTCCACCAGAGTGTGACCGTCGTTCCGAAGACATGCAGCCAGAACCAGGTCGAGCCGTGATCCCGGCGTTCCTCTGCCAGATCGCCGGCCATTGCTTCGGCGCAGTCTGCCGAGGTGAAGAGGGAGAGCAGGCTCTGAGCGCGGGCGATGTCAGGCATGGGCACCTCGCAGCACGTCGAGGCCGTCGAGCAGGCGTTGATACGCCTGCTGGGCGCGCGCCACGGCCCGCCGGCCGGCCGCGGTCACCGCAACGTATCGTTTCGCACGGCCTCCTCGCTGAGGAGTAGGGTCGCCCATGCGCGACGTGATGAGGCCTTTGGCCTCGAGTCGCTCCAAGGCGGTGTACAACGCGCCAGGCGTGACAGTTCGTCGCGCGCGATCCGCGAGCTCGGCGCGGATGGAGACCCCGTACGCCTGGTCGCCGAGCCGGAGAATCGCCAAGAGGACCAGTTGCTCGAATTCGCCGAGATTCAACGCAGGCGCCATTTGTCCTGCAATGTAGGTAAATTCACGCTGGCTGTCAATACCCTGAACTTTTTCCGTACAACTCCGTCTTTCCCGATGCCAATCTACAAGAGAGAGGTGGCGTGAGCGGGACTGCATTCGTCGACAACACGGTTCGCGACATCCTCTACGCGGTCCGCACCTTTCGGCGCGCTCCGCTGGCGGCAGTCACCATCGTATTCACGGTGGCGCTGGGGCTCGGTCTGGTCGCCGCGGTTTTCACGGTGCTCAATGCGCTGGTGTTCCGGGTCGACGCGGTGCCGGACGTGCAGGAGCTGTATGCAGTGGAACGGCCGCGAGCGGACGGCGAGCCAGCGGGTCTCACACGCGAAAGGTTCGACGCGCTTCGTCGAGAGACCAGCTTCTTCCGCGACCTCTATGCGCAGGTCGACGACGTCGACAGAACTGTGGACGGGCGGGTGATGTACGGCACGTTCGTCACCGGCAACTTCTTCCAGGTACTGCGCGTCGGCGCCGCAATGGGCCGCGTGCTGACGCCTGCCGACGACGAGCCACCCGCGGGACAACCGGTGATGGTCCTCAGTCACCGCGGATGGGACCGGCTGTTTGCGCGCGACCCGGCCGTTCTCGGCCGGCGCCTGCTCGTCAACGGGCTCACGTTCGAGATCGTCGGTGTGATGCCCGATGAATTTCGCGGACTGGCTGTCATCGCATCAGACGACTATTGGGCGCCGCTCTCGATACTCGGTCGGGTCAGCCCGATGCACCAGGGCCGCGAGGCGACCATCGGCCTCGACGTCATCGGACGCCTCAAACCGGGCGTGTCGCGCGAGATGGCTGTGGCGCAACTCAACACCTGGGATGCGGCCCGGGCCAGCGGCAGTCCGAGGTCGAGCGCGGCGGTTCGCACCTGACGCTGGTTCCGAGGCGCGGTACCGTCCCCCAGCCTCTCGAAACGGTGCCTGTAACCGGCCCCTTGTTCTTTGCGTTCGGCCTCATCCTGCTGATTGGTTGTGCCAACGTCGCAAATCTTCTCCTCGCCCGGGCGGTGGCGCGACAGCGTGAGATTGGCATTCAGCTGTCGCTTGGCGCCACGCGCGGCCGCATCGTCCGCCAACTGATGACGGAGAGCCTGCTGCTGGCGCTGATGGCCGCCGCGGCCGGTTTCGTGATCTCGCGCCTGGCACTCGCTGCGATCATCAACGCGCTGATGACAAGCATGCCGCCTGATATCGGAGATATTCGATTGCTCGTACCGGACGCGGACTGGCGCGTGGTGGTATTTCTCTTCGCTGGCGCCGTCGTCTCGACCATTGCATTCGCGCTGGGGCCAGCGCTGCAAGCCACGCGCCTCGAACCGCTCAGGACCATGCGAGGGGAAGTGATCGGGAGCGCGCGGCCAGGGCGTGCGCGGAATTTCCTGATCGGCCTCCAGGTGAGCGCGTCAGCGCTGCTGCTGATCTCGGCGGGGGTGTTCTTGAGAAGTGCGTTCGCGGCGGCGACGTACGATTCCGGCGTCCGGACCTCCGATACACTCGCCGTTCAGATCGTGCACGAGCCGAACCGGAACGCGATCGTCCAGGCTGTGACGGCGGAACCGTCGGTCGTCGCAGTGGCCGCGTCGTGGCCGGACGTGGCACTCCTACCGGCCTTCGCGGAGAGTGGCGGCGCCAAGGCAAGGATCGCGTACAAGCTCGTGTCGCCCGGCTATTTCAGCGTGCTCGATATCCGGGTCGTGCGCGGCCGCGCGTTCGCGCCGGATGAGCGCACGCCGAATCGTTCGGTGGCCATCGTCTCCGAAACGGCAGCGCGCAACATGTGGCCGAATGCCGATCCGATCGGGCAGGTCATTCGCCTCGATCCGGATCCCACGTCCGAACCGCCGCGTCCAGACGACTTGTCCGCCGTAGCGCCCGGCGCGAAGGAGGAGCCGTCGCTCGTCTCGCAAACGTTCACGGTGGCCGGCGTCGTCAGGGACGTCGCAGGGCTCCGGATCATGCCGCTCGCACAAGCGGTCGTCTACGTGCCGACGAGTGCCGAAACGCCCAAGACGTCGCTGATCGCGCGTGTCCACGGCGATCCCGAACTGGCACGGCAGACCCTTCTCAATCGATTGATCGCCATCGATCCGGATATGGCTCGCCAGGTCCTGACCCTGCGGACCCTGGCCAGGATGGGCACCTACGTCCTGCAGATCGCGTTCTGGTTGACGATCGCCCTCGGCGGGTTGGCGCTGGCGCTGACCCTGTCGGGCCTGTTCAGCGTGCTGTCGTACCTCGTCGAGCAGCGCACCAGAGAGATCGGCGTGCGGATGGCGCTCGGCGCCACCACCCGGGATGTCACACGATTGGTCCTGGCGCAGTCGGTCCGGCCGGTCGGCTTCGGCCTCCTCATCGGCGGGGGTTCAGCCGCCGGATTGGCCGCGCTGCTCCTGGCCACACCGGCCGCCGCCGGCATTGGCGCGATCGTTCACGTCCTCGATCCGGTCGCGTACGCCGTGAGTGTGCTCATCATCATCGGCGCCTGCCTGGTGGCCGCCTCGATTCCGGCCACCCGCGCCGCTCGCCTCGATCCGATGCTCACGCTTCGCCAGGACTAGCCCACCGACAACAGAGATCATGTGGGCGCTTTGTCGGGTGAAGAGTAGCTGAACGTCTGCAGGATGAATCGCTGAATCCGGCCTTCTTCCGAAGAGCCCTGCGACATGATCAGATGGCGCACAAGACGGTGATGCGAGAATGCTGTTGTCAAGGAGGCCTCGATGGCGCTCGCGCTCGCAAAGATGGTCGGCTTTGTGATCACGACGGATTACGACAAGGCGAGAGCGTTCTACGAACGCACGCTCGGCTGTGATTTCGTCAGCCTCGATCAGTTTGCGCTGGTCGTGAGCGTCGGCGGCCACCACATCCGTATTTCGAAAGCCGCTGAATTCACACCGTTGCGGAACACGGTTCTCGGCTGGGAAGTCTCGGACATCGAAGCTGTCGTCGACGCGCTATCGCAACGGGGGGTGGTGTTCGAAAAGTATCCCTTCGTTCAGGATCAGGCACGCGGGATCTGGACGGCGCCGGGCGGCGCCAGGGTCGCCTGGTTCAAAGACACTGACGGCAACGTCCTCTCCATCAGCGCGAGTCGATGAGGCGAACATGAATCACGCGCTCGCCGTGTTGATCGTCTGCGTCATCGCCGGCTCTGCCGAGGCAGGCCCAACCAAGGCAGCGGCGCAACGGGATCGCGCCGGGTCGAGAATCTACAAGCTTGATGAGCTTACATGGCCCCAGATTGATGCGCTCGATCGCCAGCGGACGCTGTTCATCCTGCCGGTTGGCATGATCGAGCAGCACGGCCCTCATCTGCCCGTTGGCGCCGACACCATCGGTGTCGTGTACGAAGCAAATGGAACTGCGACGCGTGTAAGCCGAGCGCTGCCCGACTGGAACGTCGTCATGATGCCTTCGATCAACTACGGGCAGAGTGGCGCGAACCAGCTGGGCGACATGCCCGTCCATCCCGGCACGTACAGCATCCGGCAGTCGACGCTGCGATCGCTCGTGGCCGATCTTGGCGGACAGATCGCGCAGAACGGCTTCAAATGGATTTTCGTCCTGAACGGTCACGGCGCGCCCACGCACAACATCGCCATCAACGAGGCGTGCGACTTCGTCAGCGAAACGTTTCGGGTGACGATGCTGCACGTCACGGCGCTGTTCCGGGCCGATGCGGCCATTCAATCGAGCGGCGAGAGGATGAACGCCAGGTACTTTTCGGCCGCAGAGCTCTCCTCCTTCGGCATGGATGTTCATGCCGGCGTCGGCGAAACGTCCGGCATGCTCGCGGTCCGTCCCGATTTGGTTCGTCCCAACTTACAAAACGCTCCCCAGCCGAGCGGGGAGTTCTCTCGAGGAGTTGCGAGAGATCGCGACGGCTCCGGGCTGGCAGGGCTATCTCTCGTCGCCGGCGAGGGCGACGGCGGCGCACGGCCGAGCCGTCGAGGCATGGTGGATCGACGGGTTCACGGAACTGATCCTACGCGCCGTGCGCGGGGAGAACATGTTCGTCCATGCGCGTGTTCCCGAGACGATACCTGCCGCCGTGGCCCCGACTCTCGAGAAGGCACTCGCGAACGAAGCCGCATTCGACGAGAAGCTCGAAAACTGGTTGGCGCAACGGAAAAAGCAGTGAGTGGAAATCCCGTCTGTCCCAGCCCGGACCTCAGCCACAACGCGCTGACCATTGATCGTCGGCGGTCTACTTTCGGCTGTATATAATCGCCGTTCGAAGACTGCTCACCACAGCGGCAGCGGTTCCAGGCAAAGCGGGGGTCATTGTCATGTCGAAGATCACACACGAAGACGTCGAGATCTCCATCGCTCGCACTGATGGTGAACCCATCCACATCAAGGGGGACCTCGGCGGCGTTCACCAGGATGCGGCGAAACTCCAGCAGTTGCTCGATCTGCTCGGCGTGCCCAAGGGCACCCAGGTGAAGGTGTCTTCGCGCGTCTCGTCCGTCATCGTCCGCTGAGACTATGGAAGGTTCGGCTGGCGGCGCGCGCCCGGGCGCGCTCCGCGACGCCGTGCGCGTTCACTTCGCCGGCGACGCGGTCCGGGTGACGCACGGCCTGTGGGAAGTGAGCCTGCCGGCGGGCTGGGTGTCGGCTCACGCCGATATGGAGGCGTTCCTGCGCCGCCGTTCGACCCGCTACGACATCGCCACCCAACCGGAGGCGTCCGCGGTGATCGCGTTGCTCGACGCCCAGGGCTGCATCGTCCCAGAGCCGCTCGCCGGATCGGTGTCGCTGCGCGCTATCCGCGAGCGCTTGGATCGGCTTCGCGGCGCCTGGTACGCTGCGTACAACGCACATCCGATGTGGGATCGTCTGCGGCAAGGCGTCGCGAGCCGAAACGAGTTGGTTGCGTACCTCGTGCACAACTACCACGTGTCGCGTGCGGCAGGCGCGGTTGCCGCGCGAATGGCGACGCGCGGTCCAGCCGAATGGCGGGCCTTTTTCGCTGAGGACGCGCGCGAGGAGTATTGGCACTGCGACGCCTATTACTTCGTGCAGTCAGCAGCGCTCGGCTGCTCGGACGAACAGATCAAATCCTACGTCCCGCTCCCAGGATCGACGGCCTTCGAGCAGCACACCCTGCAACTGGCGGAACACGACGCCGTCGCGCACCTGCTGGTCGCCTACTTCCAGGAGAGCAGCGTGATGTTCCGCGACGCCGCCGACGACTTCTATGCGGAAGTCGCGCGCGCCTATCAGCTCGAGGACCTCTTTCGGCCGTGGCAGGCACACATTGCCATCGACGTCGCCGAGCAGCATGCGTCGGGCCTGGCTGAGTTGTTCGCTGCCGGTGTCGTCGAGGCCCACTCGGCGGCGCGGAGCATGGCGCTCGCGTGGGCAGCGTTCTACTTCCTGTGCGAGAGCCTCGACGACGTGGTGGCAGAGGCGCGCCCGGCCGACCGCATTGTGCTGCGCAATCCCGATGCTCGAGCCGAGTGGTCGACAACCGGAAGCGAAGGCGTCGAGCTCGGGCCCGTCGCGCGCCACGATCGACCGCACATCGTCGCAGCGGTGTCCCGCACGGCCTTGCGTGCGCTCGGCTGCGGACGAGGGCACGACGAGATCATGCTCGCCGGGCGGATCCATCAACACCTCGCCAGCGCGCCGGATCCCGGTGAGCTGCCTGCCTCGCCGTGGACCCTCGCGATTGGCAATTTCCTCGCCGAGGCGGCGGCGCGGCCGCTCGAGTGGGCAGCCTTGGTCGAGCGACTGGCGTTGCGACTCCACCTCGACATCCATGGCGACGGTCTCGGGCGCCGGGGGGGCGAGGCAGTGGCGGCCGTCGAATGCGCCCGCCTCGACGAGCTCGTCGATCGATGGGCGACCAGCTCCGTCAGATTCCCGAATGATCTGTGACCCGTGCCATGCGCGATTGCGACTTCGAGCTTCGGGGTCACTACCGTGTGCAGAGCCGGCGGGCGGGTCAGCCTTCGGCTTTGCGCGGCACCTGGCGAACCGGCGACGCCGCGATTGCGTTCGTCGTGAACCGCGCCCTCGATGCGCACCCGCTGCGCAGTACGGGGAGATCGGTGGCGCTGCGCACAGCCTCAGTCATCGAGCGCTCCGGCACGTTTGCGACGTGTCCCGATGTCCTGTACAAGCGAGACCTGTTCGTCGCCGACCCGGGCACGCCGGAGCTCGATAGCAACCTCGTCGATGTCGACAAAGCCATCGCCCGCTGGGACGAGGTCGCAGCGACGCTCGTTGCGCTGTGGGGTTCGCATGCCGAAGACATCGTGTCCGCAATCACCGACCCGACCGACACGATTCGCCGAGAGTATTTCGCGCACGAAGCCGGTCATCTGATTGGTGTGGACATCCACGCCAAGACGGCGACCGAGCATTTTCGGCCGGACGGCCGTCTGTGCTGGCCGCTTGTCTACCTTGAAGAGGTGCGCGCCGATCTGCACGCGCTGGCGATCGCCGCCGACGCGTACACGCCGGCCGAGGCGAGCAGCGTATTCCACTACCATGTCGCCACACGCTTCGGTGAGCATCACCGCGGCCGCACTGCCGAGGCCGCGCCATTCGGTTTGGTCCCGTATCTGTTGTTCGTTGCCCTTCGCGAGATCAACATGATCGAGGTCGTGCGCGTCAGCGGCGCCGATTGCCTCGCGTTGACGACAACGCGCGTCGACGAGGTCGTCGCGGGGATGCGAGCATGTGGAGCGTGGGCGGCACATCGAATCACGGCTCCAGAGCTCGACAGCGGATCGCGGCTCGACCTCGCTCTCGCAAGTGCCTCTCACGTGCGCGCGTGCCTTGACCAAGACGATGTGGTCGCGGCATTCACGCGTGTGTTAGGGCCCGTCCGGAAATAAGTGCGTCGTTCTGGGCGTCGAGTTATTTCCGGACGGGCCCTTTTAGGACCGGTCACGTGAGTCGTGGAGTAACCGTCGACGAAAAGCATCCGCCTACTCGGTGTAGCCGAACTGCCGCGTCGGCTCCAGCTCCATGAGCTCGCCGTGCTGGCAAAGGTCCAGGTCAAGCCGCCTCCTGCTCCACGGGCAAGTCCGTTGCGGCTGAACTAGACTTTTGAAGCGTGAGCGGGCGACGTTGCCACGAGCTGCGCCTGACAGGTTCGGGCGGCGCGAATCGCGTCATGGAGGCGGAGTTCAAGCGCCTCGTGATGCGCTCGCCGTTCGACGTGCGCGTCGAGAAACCGAAGCGCGAGGGAGAAGCGACGCTGCTGTATCCCTTCGACGCGCGCGTCGCGTGGGTGGCCGCGTGCCATCACCGCACCTCGTCGCAAATCTCCTGGGATCTGTGGTCGAGCACGGCGGTACGTCTCGAGCCGCTGTTCGATGACCTTCTGCCTGGGCTTTCGTCGGATGACAGGCTCCCTGGCGGGACCCGCCTGCGCTTCTCGGTCGAACTTGGCCCGTCGCACGACTTCGAGGCGTCGCCGCTCCAGCTCCGCGGCGTCGTCAAGAACGCGGTCGTGCAGGCGCTGACGTCACGCGGCGTCGCGTCCGATGTCGACGCCGACTCGCCAGACGTGGTGTTCGTGGTACGCCGCGCGGGTACGCCGGAAGGGCGGCGCACGGTGGTTGGCATCGACATCGGTGGCGGAGCGCGGCATCGCCGTGGCGCGCGCGTGGCCGGCGGACCGGCGCCGCTGCGCGAGACCCTGGCGGCGCAGCTGATCATGCTGTCGCGGTGGGATGCGCGGACCGAGCCCCTCGTCGATCCCATGGCTGGCGGCGCTACGATCCCGATTGAGGCGGCCGGCCTCGCCGCGGGGGCCGCCATTCGCCGCCCGCCGGATCTCCCGCTGCACCATCTCGCCGCGTTCAAAGGACTGCCGCGCGAGGCGCCCGACCTCTTTCCCGGAACGGTTCCACGGATCGTCGCGCTCGACGCCGACCAGCAGCTCATTCCCGCGATGGTCGGCAACCTTCGCGCCGCCGGGTTGACCGGTTCCGCGTACGAGCACTCAATCGTGATCGCCCAGCAGGACGTTCGAGCGCTGACGCCGGATCACATCGCGCGCCTGCTGCCGGCCGTGCGCGAGATGAAGCCGGGCGTCTTCTGCTTCAACCCGCCGTATGGCGTGCGCATCGGCGCGGAGGAAGGCGAAGAGAAGCTGCTCGCGCTCTACGCTGACATCGGGCGTGCCTTGGGCCGTTTCAGCGGCTGGCGCGCGGCCTGTTTCGTCGCGAACCCGAAATTCGTCGAGGCCTTCGGCCACCCGCCGACGATGACGAAACCGGCGAGCAACGCAAACCTGCGCGGAGCGTTTCTCGTGTTCCAGCTCTGATCAGCGGTGCGCCGGCGCGACGCGGTAGACGCAGCGCCGATCGCCCGACACGATGTGTTCGCCGCGCTCGACGGTGACGCCGGGTCCGAGGACGTCGCGGAACAGGTCGAGCTCGGTCGTGCAGAAGCCCTGGCACGCGGTGGCCGCGGCGCAGATGGGGCAGTGGTTTTCGATGAACAAGTAACCGTCGCCGTCGCGGCGGACCTCGGCCATGTAGCCTTCCTCGGTCCGCTGCTTCGCCAGCACGCGCAGCTTGTCGCCGAGCGCCGCCGATCCTGAGAGGCGCGCGCGATAGGCCGTGCGCTGCGCGGCGCAGCGCGAGTCGAGCACGCGCTGAACGCCCGCCGGCCCGTACGCGTCGCCGAGTGCGCCGATGAGCGCGACACTCAGCTCGGCGTACGCATCCGGGAACAACCGATCCGCATCGCGGGTGAGGCGCCAGTACTTTGCCGGCCGGCCCATCGGTCCGCGCCGTTCCTCGGCCGTGACCAGCTTTTCCCGCTGCAGGGCGTAGAGATGCTGGCGCACCGCCATCGGCGTCAGCCCCATGCGCCGGGCGAGCTTCGCCGAGTCCAACGGCCCATCGGCCTTGAGGCGCTTGACGATGGCGCGGCGGGTTTTTCCGGCCGGGGCGGGCGCCCGGCGAGCCGAGGGCATGGATACTTTCTAAATGATTTGCTTTACAAAGTCAAGAGCCGGGAGTAGGCTTCAACTATGTAAAGGTTGTCCTTTATAAAGTCTGAGGAGGTTCTCCCGTATGCCATCCGCTCCAGCTCTCCGCGTCGCCGTCACCGGCGGCACCTCCGGACTCGGTCTCGCGCTCGTGCGCGAGCTGACCCGGCGCGGCGCCGACGTTGCCTTCGTCGCCCGCACTGCCGAGGCCGTGCAGCGCGTCTCGCGCGAGCATCCCGTACTCCCACGGCATCGTCGGCGACGTCGCGCGCAAAGAGGACATCTACCCCGTCGCGCTGCAGATCCTCGGCGAGCTCGGCGGCCTCGACGTGCTGATCAACAACGCGTCCAGCCTCGGGCCCGCGCCGCTGCGTTTGCTGGCGGACACCGACTGCGAGGATTTCGAAGTGGCGATCGCGACGAACCTGCTGGGTCCATTCCGTCTCACCAAAGCGCTGCTCGGCGCCCTTTCGGCTTCGGCGCGCGAAGGCCGCGGCGCCGTCGTGCTGAACGTCTCGAGCGACGCAGCGGTCAACGCGTATCCCACGTGGGGCGCGTACAGCGCCAGCAAGGCCGCGCTCCGCCACATGAGCGCCATCTGGAACGAGGAGCTTGCACACGAGGGTGTCAGGTTCCTCTCGGTGGATCCCGGCGACATGGACACGCCGCTGCACGCGATCGCCGTGCCCGACGCCGATCCGGCGACGCTGAAACGACCGGAGCAGGCCGCGCGCGAGCTCGTCGACGAGATCTTCGAGGCACTGGCGGCGCGTGTCACGCCGAAGCTCGGACAAGTTTCCGCGAGCGTCACTGGACTTGTGCCGCCGAAGCTCGAACAGGTTTCCGGGAGCGTAGGCGGATGACTGCCGCCACGCAACCGGTGCAGCGGCCCAAGGACGCCAGGCTGCTCGTGATCGATGAGCGGCGCGAGTTGCGTCCGGCGAGTCGCGTTGATCTGCTCGATTTCCTGCGCGCTGGAGACCTCGTGATTGCCAACGACGCCGCGACGCTTCCAGCGAGCTTGCACGGCCATCACGTGCCAAGCGGAGGCGAGGTGGAAGTGCGGTTGGCGGGCCGCCGTTCACTGTCACCGACGGACGTCGACAGCGTTCTCTGCGGTGGTGTTCGGCGCCGGCGATTTCCACACGCCGACGGAGCATCGGCCGCTGCCGCCGCCGCTCGCGGCCGGCGATCGGCTCGTGCTCGGACCGCTCAACGCCACCATCACGCGACTGCTCGATCATCCACGGCTGGTGTCGCTGCGATTCGAGGGCGCGCCGGACGAGATCTGGTCGGGCATCGCGCGTCACGGACGTCCGCTTCAATATGCGCATATCGCGACGCCGCTGGCGTTGTGGGACGTATGGACGCCCATCGCCGGATCGCCGGTGGCGTTCGAGCCGCCGTCGGCCGGCTTCGTGCTCGATTGGCGAACGCTTGCGGCGATGCACACGCGTCACATCGAGTTCGCGACCTTGACGCTTGCCGCTGGCATCTCGTCAACCGGCGATCCGGGCCTCGATGCGCGCCTGCCGTTCGACGAGCCGTACCACGTTCCAGCGACAACCGCGCGCGCCATCAATCGCCTCAAAGCCGCGAGCGTGCCTCGCCAAAGCCCGTCGTCTTCGTCTGGGGCGAAGGCGGGACGCGTTGTGGCGATCGGGACCACTGTCGTCCGCGCGCTCGAACATGCGGTCGACGAGCGAGGCCTCGTGAACGCAGGCGACGGCCTGGCGACGAGACGAATCGACGCCGGCACACCGCTGCGAGTCGTCGACGCCATCCTCTCCGGCGTTCACGAGCCGGCCACGAGCCACTATCAGCTACTGAGGGCGTTTGCGGATGACGAGACGCTGCAGCGGGCGGACGCGTTGATGAACGCGCTCGGTTATCGCACGCACGAGTTCGGGGATTCGGTGCTGCTGGAACGTCGCCACTAGTCGTCGAAGCGCCGTGGATCGAGACCGGCCAGGTTGGCCACGAAATCACGAAAACACGAAAGAACCTTCAGTAGGTTTCGTGCTTTCGTGTTTTCGTGGCTGATCCGAATGCGATGTTACTTGCTGACGGCGCTCGTCGCGGCCTCGTGGAACGGATCCAGGTTCCAGTCGAGAAACGTCCAGACGCGGTTCCACGAATCGCGCTGCTCGCGCGTGTTCTCCGGCTGCCACGTCTTCGGATCGACGCGGCGATCGAACGTATGGCCGCCCGGCGGGTTGTCGTACACCATCGTCTCCGCGAGCGCCGGCTTGCGCGACGCGCAGCGCGTCCACCAGCTGCATGTCCTCTTCGATGTTCACGTCCTCGTCGTTCTTCGTCACGCCGACGTACAGCGGAATCTGCAGCTTGTCGACGCTGTAGAGCGGCGACCGATCCTTGTAGATGTCGCGGCGCTCGAACGGCAGGCCGCCGTAGCGGTTGTGCCGGATCGATCGCCTGATGCTGACGCTCGACGCCCTTCCACGCGAGCCGCTGGAACAGGTTCGTGACCGGCACCATCGCGACCGCGGCCTTGAACAGCGTCGGATTCCGGAAGATCGACAGCAGCGTGATCATCCCGCCGTGGCTCCAGCCGATGATCCCGATGCGCGCCGGATCGACCTGCGGATACTTCGCTCTTCAGCACCTCCGACCGCCGTCACCACGTCGTCGACTTCGGCGCCGCCGTAGTCGATCGCGTCGTAGAACGCCTTGCCGTAGCCGATGCTGCCGCGATATTCCGGCGCGATGACGATGTAGCCCTTCGCCGTCGCTTCGCGGATGTAGGGAATGTAGTGCTCGTAGAGATGGCCGCGGATGTTCTCGTGCACCCAGACGATGCGCCGGATGCCCTTTCGCGCCGCGCAGCTTCAGCGGCTGAAAGACGAACGCCGGGATGTCCATGTCACCCGCCTTGCTGCGGTAGGTGATCTTCTCCATCTGCATGAAGCCGTCGCTCGCGGCGCGCCAGGTCTTGTCGGTCTCGGCCTGCTGCTGGAGCTGGCGCTCGAAGTCGGGCTGGCGCGCTGGCTGGCTCTGGCCGCGGAGCGGCTGGCCGCAGCGGCCACGAGCACGAGACGAGCGGCGAAGACGCGAACGGCTGAGGCCTTCATGCCCCAGATCCTACACCGTGGCGGCGGGGTTCGCGGCGCGCGCGTGCGCGCGCGTCAGCCAGTCGCAGAGCAGGTGCGCCGCCTCGGCCGGCGTCGGGCCGTAGAACGGCATCAGCGCGGTCGGCACGCCGGGAATCCGGACGATGTAGGCGCGCCAGCGATCCTTGGAGACGGCGGCGACCTCGATCAGATAGGCGCGTCCGGCGATGGATTCTTCGAAGCGATGAACGGCGGCGGTCACGGTGTCGATGGATGTGACGTTGGGAAGCGGAATTGTACGCGCCGGCGCGGCGATCAAGCGAAGCGGATCGACGAAAGCGCGACACACAGCGGTCGCCGCGCGATTCTCTCGACCGCGCGCGTCGAAAAAAATTTTCGCTGTCGCATCCATCCACAGGAAATGCACGAGTCATCCACAGGTTTTCCACAGACTTGACCTGCTGTCCAGCCCGCACACTACCCTTGAAACTTCATGCACAGTCGCACGGCTGGCGGCCGCGCTGTCGTCGCGGCTGCCGTGGTCGATGTCCGCTCCGCGCGGCGGCGCCCGGCGCCGACGACGCGACGCTGCTGCGCGTGTTCCTGAACGACGGCACGTCGCTCGTCAGCTACGGCGAGCCGGCGCGCGTCGAGCGATCGCGTCGTCTTCTCGATGCCGACCGACGACCGACGCCGAACCCGCCGCTGCATCTCGTCAACCTGCCGCTCGACCGCGTCGACTGGGATCGCACCACCCGCTACGCCGCGACCGCGCGCGCGTCGCACTACGTCGCAGACGCAGGCCGAGAGCGACTACGCCGCGCTGTCGAACGAGGTCGCGTCGACGCTGAACGAGGTCGCGCACGACCGCCGACCCGTCGCAGCGGCTCGCGATCGTCGAGCGCGCGCGGCAGGACGCTCGCCGACTGGCCGCAGAACCACTTCAACTACCGCGCGGCCGAAGTCCGCCAGATGCTGTCGCATGCTCGACGAGGCGATTGCCGATCTGCGGGCCGTCGCGCGGCGCCCGGCCGCTTCGACCTGACCCTGTCCGCGTTCGCCGATCCGCCCGACGATCGTCGAGCCGCTGCTGCCGCCGCCGACGCCGCAGGAGGCGATCGAGCAGGTGCTGACGCGCCGCGCGGGCCGTCGGACACGCGCGCCGAGCGCACGTCGCTGCTGGCCACCGCGCTGGCCGCCGATCGATCGCGACAAGGCCGTCGCTGCCGCGCCGACTGGGCCGCGACGACGCGCGTCGGACGCGCAGACGGCGATCGCGACGGAGCTAGCGCTCGACCGCTCGTACCGAGTCGCTGACGACGCGCATGATGGCGCTCGCGAACCGGCGCGCGCGGATGGCCGACGTCCGCGGGCTCGAGCGGCTGCTGCAGTCGCATTCACGCAGCGCGACGCGGCGCTCGGCGGCAAGCGGCCCGACGCGGTCGACGCGCTGGTCGCCGCGGTCGAGGCGAAGCTCGACGCCGCGCGGCGGCTGCAGCTGGCGCGCGATCGCTGGGCGCTGCGCGCGCCGGAGCTGCCGCAGCTACCGCGTCGGCGATCGGCGCGCCGATGGACCTGTTCGCGCAGCTGAAGCCGTCGCTCGAAGACATCAAGGCGCTGTCGGGCTCGGCGCCGGCGACGCTCGACTGGCATCCAGCGCACGCGTGGCCGCAGATCCTGAAGCTCGTCGTCGGTCGATCGCGCCGCCCGAGGAGCTCGCCGCCGCGCACGCGCTGCTCGTCAGCGCCGCCCAGCTCGCCGGCAACGCCGGCGCAGATTCGCCGCGAGGCGGCGCTGGCCGGCGACATGACGCGCGCCTGGGACGCCTCGTCCGCCGCCGCCGGCGCGCTGATGCTCGGCGCGCGGCGCAGGTCGGACATTCAAGCCATCTGCTGCGGCCGCCGCAACTCAGGTGATCACTCCCCGCCGGACGCGGCTCGTCCGCGTCCCCGACCTGCACGCCTTCCGCGCACGCCGATCGCGGCGCTCGCGCAGCCCGACTCCGGGAACCGCGACCGGATCCGACCCGAATCCCGAGTCGCTCATCGTCGTGCCGACGCGCGGCGCCGCGCAGCTCTGCTGATGCGGTCCGTCGACGCGCGACGTCGTCACGCGCGACGAGCTGTACGACCGCCTGCACGCGCGGCTGCCGAGCCCGCCGCGCCGCCTGAGCCCGCTCGAGCGCGACGTGCATCGCGCAGGCGGCGGCCCGCGCGGCCGCGGCGGCCGGCGTCCGAGCTGTCGTTTCAGCTCCGGCCCGGACTCGTCGCCGAGATGCTGCGCTTCTACGATCAGCTGCGCCGCCAGTCGCAGCAGGTGAAGCGCTTCGAGGAGCTGATCGACGAGGCGCTCGGGTCCGGACGACGTCGACCGCGCGCGCGCAGCGGATGCGGACGCCAGACGCGGTTTCTGGCCGACGCGTTTCGCGAGTACGAGCGCCGCGTCCGCGAGTCCGGCGCGCTGCGACGAGCACACGCTGCGCGAGCGGCTGATCGCCGAGCCGGCGGCCGATCCGGTCCGCCACGTCATCGTCACGGTCCCCGACTGGATCGCCGACGCCGACGGGCTGTTCGTCGGCGGATTTCGATCTGCTGACGCGCATTCCCGGCCTCGAGTCGCTCGACATCGTCTCCACCGAGCGCGTGCTCGCGTCCGGCTTCCACGAGCGGCTGCACAACTGGTGGCCGGGCCTCGAGGAGATCGGAGTCGGGCAGTGCGCGTCGAGGCCGGCTGCGACGCCGCATGCTGATCGACGCCGCCGGGCGCGCCGCCGGACGAGCCGTGGTGGACGCTCCGCGATCGCGAGGAAGAGCTCGTCGCGATCGCGCGGCAGCTGAAAGCCGACCGCCGGCGCGGCGACGCGGTGCCGCTCGACCGGACCGGCGATCGTCTTCAAGCGGCCGCTGCCGTACCTCTACCTCGCGCGCCGAAGTCTTCGGCGCCGCCGGCATCCCGCTATCAGACGTCCGACGCGCTGCCGCTGGCGGCCGAGCCGACGGCGGCCGCGCTCGATCTCGTCCTCGACGCGGCTGCGGCGAACTTCACGCGCGGCACGCTCGTCGCGCTGCTGCGGTCGCCGCACTTCGCGTTTCACGCACGACGACGGCCGACGGAGTGACGCGCGAGTCGCAGTCAGCGCGCTCGATCGCGCGCTGAGCGAGGCGCGCTATCTCGGCGAGCTCGAGCGGCTGGACGACGCTGGCGGCCGAGTCATGGCGCGACGGCCGATCGCGTGCCGGCGCTGCACGCGGCGCTCGCGGTCGCGCGCGAGCTCGCGCCGCTCGCCGAACGCGCACCCGGCGTCCGAGCAGATCGCGCGCCTGCTGCGCGTTCTGGTCGGCGCATCTGCGGCCGCTCGGCCGACGACGATCCGTTCGCCGTCGCGCGAGCGCCGCGCCCGCGCGGCGATCGTCGAGATGCTGGCGGCGCTCGCCGCGGTGCACGCCGCGCACGACGATCCCGCCTGGACGATCGACGAGCTCGGCGATCGCCGTGCGCCGCTGGATCGAGGATCAGACGTTCGTCGCCGCGACTGCGACGACGGCCGCGGCGTGCACCTGCTCGACGATCAGGCCGCCCGCTACGGCGACTTCGACGACGTCGCGATCGTCGGCGTCGTCGAGCAGGACTGGCCCGAGCGGCCGCGGCGCAACATCTTCTATCCGCCGGCGCTGCTCGAAGGCGCTCGGCTGGCCGTCCGAGAAGGATCGCCGCGCCGCCGCCGACGCGCGCTTCCTCGATCTGCTCGACGTCGGCGTCGCGCCGCACGACTGGTCTCGACCTTCACGCTCGACGACGACGCGCTCGTGTCGCGGTCGATGCAGCTCGACGAGATTCCGCGCGCGCGGCTGTCGACGGTCGCGCGCGAGCCGTTCGAGCGACGCGCGCGTCTTCGCCGACGAAGCGCTGTCGCTCGAGCCGATCGCGCTTCGATCCGTTTCGAGGGCGACGCGCGCGAGCTGGGCGCGAGCTGCGCACCGCGCGGTCGCCGGCGGACGCGCCGACTTCCACGGCACCGTGCGCGACCTGCCGGCGCGCGCCTGGTCGGTCAGCGCGCTCGAGACGTATCTCGACTGCCCGTTCAAGTTCTTCGCGCAGCACGTGCTGAAGCTCGAGGAGGAGCCCGACGACGAAGAGGTGATGGATCCGCGGCGGCAGGGGCAGTTCGTCCACGACGTGTTCGAGCAGTTCTTCGACGCGTGGCAGGCGCGCGGGCCACCGCGCCATCACGCCCGCAGAATCTCGACGTCGCGCGCGAGCTGTTCGCCGCCGTCGTCGATCGCGCGCTCGAGCGGCTGCCGGCGGCCGAGGCCGGGCTCGAGCGCACGCGGCTGCTCGGATCGCCGGCCGCCGCCGGCCTCGGCGAGGCGGTGCTTCGCATGGAAGCCGAACGGCCCGATCGCCGTCGTCGAGCGCCTGCTCGAGCACCGGCTCGACGGGCGACTTCACGTTCGCGACCGCCGACGGTCCGCGGACGATCGCGCTGCGCGGCAAGGCCGATCGGCTCGATCTGCTCGAGGACGGCACGTTCCGGCTGATCGACTACAAGCTCGGATGGCCGCCGCAATCGCGGCCGGGCGCTGCAGCTGCCGATCTACAGCCTCTGCGCCGAGCAGCGGCTCGCCGGACACCGCGGCCGGACGTGGACGCTCGGCGAAGCGGTGTATCTCGCGTTCAAGGGTCCGCGGCGCGTCGTGCCGCTGTTCGCGTCGCCGGCCGATCGCGCGCAAGGTGCTCGCCGAGGCGCAGCAGCGGCTCGCCGACACGGTCGACGCGATCGACGCGCGGCGAGTTTCCGCCGACGCCGGACGACGTCTGGCGCTGCGAGACGTGCAGCTTCGCGTCGGTGTGCCGGAAGGACTACGTCGGCGATGTCTGAGCCGCGTCTGCCGTTCGACGACGAGGCGGACGCGGTCCGCCGACACGCGAGTCCGCCGAACGGTCCGGCTGACAGCGCGGACACTCGCCGAGACGCGTCGGTGCCGCCGAGCCGACAGACGCGGCAGCTCCGCGACAGCCGAGCTCCACGACCGGACGCTTCGCCGGACGCCGACGCGCACGCGCGCAACGCCGTCGATCCCGTCGCAGAACGTCGTCCTCGAGGCGTCGGCCGGCACCGGCAAGACGCGCGTGCTGGTCGAGCGCTACGTCAACCTGCTGCGCGCCGGCGTCGAGCCGGATCACATCCTCGCGATCACCTTCACGCGCAAGGCCGCGGCCGAGATGCGGCAGCGCATCATCGATCGGCTGAAGGAGGCGAGCCGTCTGTCCGAGTTCGACGCCGCGCGCTGGCGCGACCTGAAGGAGCGGCTCGGCGACATCGCGATCTCGACGATCGACGCCTTCTGCCTGTCGCTGCTGCGCGAGTTTCCGCTCGAAGCCGACGTCGATCCCGGCTTCGACCTCGCGGACGACACCGAGGTGCCGCGGCTGGTCGGCGAGTCGCTCGATCAGGCGCTGCGCATCTGCCGCGGCGCTCGCGCGCGACGACGACGACGTCGCGCTGGTGTTCGCGCAGCTCGGCGAGCGGCGGCTGCGCACCGGCATCGCGGCGCTGCTCGATCGCCGGCTGGTCGCGCCGCACGCGCTGCGCCGGTTTCTGCAGAAGGGTCCGCGCGATCTGACCGCGGCCGTCGGCGTGCCGAGCGTCGGCCGCGCGCGCCTGCGCGAGCATCTTCACCGGCGTCCGCGACGGCCTCGACGCGTTCCTGGACGACGGCCCGCGCCGCCATCCGCAGTTCGCGATGCTGGCGGACGACATTCGCGCGCTTGGTCGCGCGATCCGCCAGACGTCCGGCAATCCGCAGTCCGCGAGCCGCGAGCGAGCAGGCGGCGTTTCGCGCGCTGATCGATCGGCTGCGCGCGTACTTCCTGACGCAGGACGGCAAGCCGCGCGGCGAGAAGTTCGCCGGCACCGGCTTCACCGCCGACGACTGCGACACCGCCGACGCGTGGAAGCGCCACCGCGCCGCGGCGTCGCAGATCGCGCCGGCCGTCGCACGAGGCGATCCGCGCGTTCCGCCGCGACCTGAACGCCGTCATGTCGCGCGGCGTCTGGCGGATCTTCGCGGTCGCGCTGCAGCAGTATCAGCACACGCTCGAGGCGCACGCGCTGCTCGATTTCTCCGGCGTGCTCGAGCGCGCGGTCCAGCTGCTCAAGGACATGGACGAGTTCGCGGAGAGCCGCCTCCGCCTCGAGGCGCGCCATCGCCACGTGCTCGTCGACGAGTTCCAGGACACGAGCCGCGCGCAGTGGGAGCTGGTCCGGCAGCTCGTCAAGAGCTGGGGCGAAGGGTTTCGGCGCGGCCGCCGATGCGATCCCGCCGTCGATCTTCATCGTCGGCGACCGCAAGCAGTCGATCTACGGGTTCCGCGACGCCGACGTCGCGATGGTCGACGAGGCCGCCGGCGTTCATCGACGCGCTGCGGCCCGGACGGCTCGCCGCGGCAGGCGATCACCGTCAGCTTCCGATCGGCGCCGGGGATCCTGGCGTTCGTGAACGACGTGTTCGCCGCGATCGTCGACGGCGAGGCGGCCAGCGCCGCGGCGCGGCGCGACGCGTTCCGCTACGGCGAGCGCGATCGGTTTCCGATCGGGCCGACGCACGGGTCGGCCCCGACAGACCGGACGCTCGGCGGCACGGCGGACAGACGTAGGGGCGGACCCGCGTGTCCGGCCTGACGATCCCGTCCGCTTCATCGTCGGCGACACCGTGCAGCGCGCCGCCGACGCGCGTCGCCGACGAGATCGTCCGGCTGCTGTCGGGCACGACCGTGCGCGATCGGACGACCGGCGTCGCGCGCGAGGCCGGCGCCGCCGACATCGCGATCCTGTTCCGCTCGCGCGACAGCCACCGCGACTTCGAGGCGGCGCTCGATCGCCGCGGCGTCTCGACCTACGTCTACAAGGGGCTCGGCTTCTTCGACGCGGACGAGATCCAGGACGCCGTCGCGCTGCTGCGCTACCTCGCCGATCCGCTGTCGGATCTGCGCGCCGCGACGCTGCTGCGCTCGCGCATCGTCCGGCTGTCGGACGGCGGCGGTCGCGCAGGCTCGGCGCCGCGCCCGCGGACGGCGATTCTCGAGCGCCGAGCCGCCGCCGGCGCTCGCGCAGCTCGGCGACGAGGATCGCGCGCGTGCTCGAGCGGCTGCGCGGCGCCGTGCCGCGCTGGCTGTCGTGGGTCGATCGGCTGGCGCCGTCGGAGCTGCTCGACGCCGTGCTGCGACGAGACCGCGTACGCCTTCGAGCTGCGCGGGTCCGCGCCGCCGCCAGGCGCGCGAGAACCTGAAGAAGCTGCGCGGCATGATCCGGCGCGCGCAGAATCGCGGCTACGCGACGCTGGCGCGCATCGCCGATCATCTCGAGCGGCTCGCGGTCGGCGACGAGTCGAACGCGGCGATCGACGCGATCGACGCGGTCAGCCTGATGACCGTGCACGCCGCCAAGGGCCTCGAGTTCCCGATCGTGTTCGTCGTCAACATGGGCCGCGGCACCGGCGGCATCCGCGCGCCGATCCGCGTGACCGACGATGCCGGCGGCGAGGCGTCGGTGGCGATTGCGGACTACCAGTCGGAGGCCGACGAGGACGCGCAGCCGCGCGAGCGCGAGGAGATCGAAGCGGCTGCTGTACGTCGCGCTGACGCGCGCGCGCGATCGCCTGTATCTGTCCGCGACGGTGAAGGACGGCGTGTGCCGGATGGGGCGCGGCAGCCTCGGCGAGGTGCTGCCGGCCGTCGTGCGCGCGCGATGTTCGTGGCCGCGGGCGGATCGCAGCGTCCGAAGGCTGATCGGGTCTGCATCGCAGACGTCTGCGGGCGCGCCTGCGGCCGCGCCGATCCGGCGATCAGACCGAGTTCGACCGCCGGTCTCATGACCGTACTACACCATCGGCCATTCCACGCGCTCGCTCGACGACTTCATCGCGCTGCTGCGCAGGCGCACGGCGTCACGCAGCTGGCCGACGTCCGGACGATCCCGAAGTCGCGGCGGCATCCGCACTTTCGCGCAGGACGCGTTGTCGACATCGCTGCCCGCGGCGGGCATCAGCTACCGGCACTTCGCCGGGCTCGGCGGCCTGCGCAAGCCGCGCGCCGATTCGGCCAACAGCGGCGTGGCGGCACGCCGGTTTTCGCGGCTACGCCGACTACATGCAGACGCCGGCCTTCACCGGCGCGCTGGACGAGCTGGTTGGCGTGGTCGACAGGCAGCGCCACGGCGGTGATGTGCGCGGAGGCGGTGTGGTGGCAGTGCCACCGCCAGCTGATTGCCGACGCGCTCGTGGCGCGCGGCGTCGAGGTGCGGCACATCACGTCGGCCGAAGCGGCTGCCGGCGCACACGCTCACCGTCGTTCGCGCGCGTCGACCGGGGCGACGTGTGACGCTATCCGGGCCTAGTATGAGGTCTGGTCGGCCCACCGGCGGGCGTTGCGCTTCGGCCTTCTCTCTGGTTTCGCCGACGAGGATGACCGAACGGTCCGGTTTGCCGCTGCCGTCGCGGCTGACCCAGGCGATCCAGTGCGGACCGCGCGCTTCGCTGTGGATTTGGTACGAGCCGGAAGCGTGGCCATTTGGAGTCAGAATCTATCAGATTTAGGCCGATTTCGCGACGATTCGCGATTTTGGGCCGATTTACATTGCGCCGGCCCCGACCATTTCATAGAATCGAAAGGCTAAGGAGTCATACGTGACGTTGACCTGTCCGAATTGCGGCAACGACCGGAACTTTCTGGTCAAAACGCTGCAGATGCACGTTGTGAATGTCGAAGGCGGCCGCGTGGAAGTGTCGGAAGAGAGCCGTCCGGCGGTGCTCGAAGTGCTGTGCGACGAGTGCGAGTCCGCGCTCAAGTTCGAAGAGTTCGAGGATACGCTCCGCAAAGAAGTCCTGCTGACGATCGGCGCGCGCTGAACGCGGCGCGCCGGCTTTTCATCTGCTGCTTTCCTCTTCGGCTTCTTCAAAGTAGTCGCAGTCAGGGCACACCCATTCCGTCGTGGTCCGCGTGGTGGCACTCGGATTGCCCGGCACGTGTGTGACGGTCGTGCTCTGCCTTGCATCTTCATCGTGCCGCCGCACAGCGGACACTCTTTGGCTCGCGGGCATGATTCTTGTTCTCTGCAAAGACAGACGCTAGCACCGGCGTGTCGCCTTGACAAGCCTGGGATCGACTCCTATCGTTAGCGAGAATTGATGTCGCAGATGACGCACGAGTGCTTTGCCGACGAGATCGCCATCGACTTCCCGTCGGTCGGCCACGTCGTCGATCGCATGCGCGACGCCTTTCTCGGCGAGCACGCGGACGCCGACGTGCTGCGCGCCGAGGTGTCGCTGTCGCAGCGCGAGGCGTTCGCCGGCCTCGTCGTGCTCGCTGAACGTCCCGGTCCGCGATCACCTGTCCGAACTGCGGCGGCCGCGGCGAAACGTGGACCGAGCCGTGCGCGCTCTGCCGCGGCACCGGGCGAGTCGCTGTTTCAGCAGGCGCGTGCGCGTCTCGGTGCCGCCGCGGCGTCGCCGACGGCGCGCGCGTTCCGCTTCCGCCTGAAGTCGCCGGACGCGTCGTCGGTCCGCGTCGAGCTGCGCGTCGCGATCCGCTCGTCCGCCGCCTGAATCACAACTCCGCACTCCCGCAACTCCGTAATCCCTGCGCAGTGACAGTCCCACGTCGACTTTCCTCGGCGTGCTCTTCATCGTCTGGGGTCTGCTGACGACGCTCGTCGGCGTGTCGACGCTCGCGCTCGGCGTCGGCGCGGTCGCGCTGATCGCGTCGGCGAGCCGCGCGGCGGCGGCCAGGTGGCGGCCGGCATCACCGCGGCGGCGTTCACGACGCTGGCGATCATCGCGATCGTCTGGGGCACCGCGCACGTCGTCGTCGGCGTGCCGCTGCGGCGCCGCACGCCGTGGTCGCGGCTGCATCGCGCTGATGCTCGGCTCGGTCGATCTGCTGCTGCTGCCGTACGGCACGGCGCTCGGGGTCTATGCGCTTTGGGTCCTGCTGAACGAGAAGGGCAAGGCGCCTCTTCGTCGTCAATGGCTGATGGCTCATGGCTGATGGCATATGGTCCATGGGTCCATCGGCGATTAGCCATATAGCCATCAGCCATCAGCCATGTCGGGCTGAAGCTCAGACAACGGTTCGCGTACTCGCTGACGCCTGGAATGATGAACCGTCGCGCCGTTGATGCCCTTGAGGATCGCGACGACGTGCACGCGCGAGGATGCCGACCCACGCCGAAACGATCAGGAGCAGGCTGAGCGACGCAGCCGAGGCCCAAGCGAGGCGCAGGCTGACGATGCTCGTCATCAGCGACGTAGGACGAAGAGCAGCATGAGCTCGGCGATCATCAGCACGATGCCGTGCTTGGCGTGCCACTGCACCTCGGCGTCTTGTTTCTCGAGCAGCAGCGGCACGAGCGCGAGCGGCCACAGATAGGCGAGCACGATCATCACGCCGCGGTTGGGCGACGGCATCCGACACGCGGGCTGGAGTGTACGATATTCTTGAGGATATGCAAGTTGAGCAGGGCTCCGTTCTCGAGGCGTTGAAGGTCGTCCGCGATCCCGATCTCCAGCGCGACATCGTGAGCCTCGGGTTCATCAAGGATCTGACGATCGACGGCGGCCGCGTCGCGTTCACGATCGAGCTGACGACGCCGGCGTGTCCGGTGAAGGATCAGATGCGCGATCAGGCGCGCGCCGCGGTGATGCAGGTGCCCGGCGTCAGCGGCGTCGACGTGCAGATGAGCGCGCGCGTGCGCGAGGCGGTCGGCTCCGACGGCGCGCGGCAGTCGGTGCCGGGCGTGAAGAACGTCATCGCGGTCGGCGCCGGCAAGGGCGGCGTCGGCAAGACGACCGTCGCGGTGAACCTCGCGATCGCGCTCGCGAAGTGCGGCAGCAAGGTCGGCATCATCGACGCCGACATCTACGGCCCGAACGTGCCGATCATGCTCGGCATGAAGACGCAGCTCACCACCGACGGCAAGAAGATCGTGCCGGCCGAGAAGTACGGCCTGCAGGTCATCTCGATGGGCTTCCTCACCGGCGACGATGCGCCGATCATCTGGCGCGGTCCGATGCTGCACGGCGCGCTGCAGCAGTTCTTCCGCGAAGTGCGCGTGGACGAATCTCGACTACCTCGTCATCGATCTGCCGCCGGGCACCGGCGACGTGGCGCTCAGCCTCAGCCAGACCGTGCCGGTCGCCGGCGCGATCGTCGTGACGACGCCGCAGCAGGTGTCGCTCGCCGACAGCCGGCGCGCGATCGCGATGTACAAGAAGCTGAACATCCCGCCGCTCGGCATCATCGAGAACATGAGCTACTTCGTCTGCACGCAACTGCCAGCACGAGGCCGACATCTTCGGCCACGGCGGCGGCGAGCAGATGGCGGCCGACTTCGGCATCCCGTTCCTCGGGCGCATTCCGATCTACCAGCCGATTCGCGAAGGCAGCGACGCCGGCGTGCCGCTGATGATCAGCGAGCCCGAGTCGCCGGCGGGCACGGGCGTTCATGGCCGCGGCGGAGCGCACCGCCGCGCAGGTCTCGATCGCGAGCTACAACCGGCCGACGATTCAGCTGACGGTGGTGAAATGAGACATATGGATCTGCCGCGAAAGCACGAAAGCACGAGAGCCGTTTGTTCCAGGAAAGGTTTCGTGTTTTCGTGTTTTCGCTGGCTGGTTATCGCCGGCGCGTCGTGCGCCGGCTGACCGGCAAGACGCCGAAGGCCGGAGCCGCCGACGATGAGCCGCGCTCGATCATCGATCCGTACCTCAAGATTCAGGCGGCGCTGTCGCGACGACAGGATGGACGGCGTGGCCAGGCCAACGCCGGCGAGCATCGCGACCGCGGCGACCGCGCTCGGCGCGCCGGCGATGAAGATCGACATGGCCGCGCGTTCGCAGCTCGCCGTCAGCGACCGAAGATCGCGGACGCGCGCGAGAAGTTCGGCACGCTGAGCGAGGCGATCGACACCTACATGACCGGGCTGCAACCTGAAGCGCGCCGGAAGGCGTGCAGCGTCGCCTATCTGCCCGATGGTCCAGAAGCCGTGGCTGCAGACGGACGGCGACGATCGACAACCCGTACTACGGCAAGAGCATGCTGACCTGCGGCAGCTTCCGGTGAACATTTCCTTCACGCAAGCACACGCTCGACAACGGACTCGACGTGCTGCTGCACGAAGACCACGCCTGCCCGATCGTCGCGGTGAACCTCTGGTATCACGTCGGGTCGAAGAACGAGCGGCCCGGCCAGACCGGCTTCGCGCACCTGTTCGAGCACCTGATGTTCGAGGGATCGCAGCACCACGATCAGCGGCTTCTTCCAGCCGCTGCAGGGCGCGGGCGCGACGCTCAACGGATCGACCAACGCCGATCGCACCAACTACTGGGAGGTCGTGCCGGCCGGCGCGCTCGAGCTCGCGCTGTGGATGGAATCGGATCGCATGGGCTACCTGCTGCCGGCGCTGACCGAGGCCAAGTTCACGAACCAGCGCGACGTCGTGCTGAACGAGCGGCGGCAGAACTACGAGAACCGCCCGTACGGGCTGGCGCCGATGGCGCTGCTCGCGGCGCTGTTTCCGCCCGATCATCCGTACCACTGGACGACGATCGGCGAGATCGCGGACCTGCAGGCCGTGCAAGCTCGACGAGGTGCACGCGTTCTTCCGCCGCTACTATCACCCGGCCAACGCGTCGCTCGCGCTCGCCGGCGACATCGATCCGGACGCAGGCGCTGGCGCTCGTCGATCGCGTATTTCGGCGAGATCGACGCCGGCGAGCGCGTCGAACCGGTCGCACGTCGACGCCGTCGCTGACCGGCGACGTCCGGATCCAGTTCGAGGATCGCGTCGAGCTGCCGCGGCTGTACCTGGCGTGGCTCACGCCGGCGATGTTCGCGGAGGGCGACGCGGATCTCGATCTGGCGACCGACCTGCTCGCCAACGGCAAGACGTCGCGCCTCTATCGCCGGCTGGTGTTCGACGAGCGGATGGCGACCGACGTCTCGGCGTCGCAGAACTCGCGCGAGATGACGGGCTACGCGCAGATCACCGCGACCGCCGCGCCCGGGCCACACGCTGGCCGAGCTCGAGCAGGTGATCCTCGAGGAGATCGCCCGGCTCGCCGCCGACGGCCCGACCGACGAGGAGATCGAGCGCGGCCGCGTCCAGGCGGAGGCGCAGTTCATGTTCCGGCTGCAGACGGTCGGCGGCTTCGGCGGCAAGTCCGATCAGCTCAACGCCTACAACGTGTTCCTCAAGGACCCGGCGTACTTCGACCGCGATCTGCGCGCTACCAGGTCTGCACGCAAGGCGTCGCTGCAGGCAGGCAGTCGACCCGCTATCTCGATCCGGCGCGGCGCGTCACGCTCAGCATCGTGCCGCAGCGGCCGCGCCGGCGCTCGCCGCGCCCGATTCCGACGCCGGCGGCGGTCTCGTGACGTCGCGCGGACGCAGGCGACACGTCGATCGCAGCCAGCTGCCGGATCCCGGCGCCGACCCGGCCGTTCCCATTTCCCGCCATCGAGAAGTCGACGCTGCCCAACGGCCTGCGCGTCTGGACCGTGCACCACACGCAGGTGCCGCTGGTCGCCTTCACGCTGCTGATCCGCCGCGGCGCCTCGTCCGATCCCGCCGGGCAAGGACGGGCTCGCCGCGGTCACCGCCGACATGCTCGACGAGGGCAGCGGCGATCGCTCCGCGATCGAGATGCACGAGGCGCTCGCGCGGCTCGGCGCGCAGTTCGACACCGACATCGGTTCGGACGCGACGGTCGACCAGCGTCACCGTCCTCAGCCGCTTCACCGCAACGCGCCCTCGACGCTCCTCTCGGACATCGTCGTGCGCCCGGCGCTCCGCGAGGCGGACTTCTCACGCGTGCGCCAGCTGCGGCTGCACCGCCTGACGCAGATGCGCGACATGCCGGGTGCGCGTCGCCGATCGCGCGTTCCTGAGGCTGATGTACGGCGCGCACCCGTACGGCCATTCGCCGATCGGCAGCGAAGCGTCGCTCGCGGCGATGAACGTCGACGATGTGCGCGCGTTTCACGCGCGCGCGATTCGGCCCGGCGCGTCGACGCTGATCGCGGTCGGCGACTGCGATCACGCGTCGATCGTGCAGCTGGCCGCGCGAGGCGTTCGCCGACTGGACGGGCGCGGCGACGGCACCGAGCCGGCGGCGGACGGCGCGCTGCCGCAGCGGCGCCCGGCTCAACATCGTGCCGCGGCCGCGCGCGCCGCAGTCCGAGCTGCGCATCGGGCAGGTCTCGCGTGGCGCGCGACACGCCCGACTACCATGCGCTCGTCGTCGGCGAACACGATTCTCGGCGGGCAGTTCGTCAGCCGCATCAACCTGAACCTGCGCGAGGACAAGGGGCTCACCTACGGCGCGCGCACGGCGTTCGAGTTCCGCCGGCGCTCGGGCCCGTTCGCGCTGCAGGTGAGCGTGCAGACCAGCGGCACGGCGACGGCGATCAGCGAGTCGCTCGGCGAGATCGCCGGCATCCGCGGATCGCGTCCGGTGACGCGCCGAGGAGCTCGCAGCTCGGCATCGCCGCGCTCACGCGCGGCTACGCGCGCAGCTTCGAGACCGGCGAGCAGATCGCGCGCGCCGCGATGCAGCTCGCGCTCTACGATCTGCCCGACGACTATTTCGAGCAGTTCGTCCCGCGTATCGAGCGGGTCACCACCGACGAGGTGTCGCGCGTCATGGCCCAGCACCTCGATCCCGCCCGCCTGACCACGCTGATCGTCGGCGATCTCGACGTGATCGGCCCGGATCTGCAGGGGCTCGGACTCGGCGAGCCCGTCGTGGTCGGCCACGACAGCTTCTGAAACAATTGCAGGATCGCAGGATTGCAGAATGGCAGGATTTGACAGAATTGCGAGTGATCAGAATCCTGCAATCCTGCCATACTGCAATTCTGCAATACGGCCGTGAACGTCCAACGCGTCGGCGTCAGCCTGTTCACTCTTGTCGCCCTCGTCAGCATCGTGCTGGCCGCGGCGACGATCTGGCTGTTTGTCACCAACCCGGTCACGGTCGCCAACGCCGGTCAAGAGGGCGACATCTCGCCGCTCGTGCGCAGCCTCGCGGAGGTAATCTTTCGGCGCTCAGCGGCTGCTGAAATACTTGTAGGGTCGGACCCATGTGTCCGCCCCGTCGGGCCGACACGCGGGTCGGCCCCTACGCGGTCAGCGCTCGTTTCAGAAACCTCGTCAGGATCCAGCCATCGACGAACTTGAACGGCGCCTTGCCGGTGCTGTAGTGGCCGCAGCGCAGCGACCGCGACTTCGTGCGGGATGCGCGGCGTCGCGGAACGCCTGCACCAGGTCCTCCGACAGATCGACGGGAAACGTCAGGTCGTAGCGCGCGTAGACCAGCAGCGTCTTGCCGGTCGCGCAGGCGCTCGAGATAGCAGCGCGGGCTGATCGGCTACCACATCGCTGCGCAGCAGATCGAGCTCGATGTGGCCGTCGAGGCCCTCGCGCACGTGCCGCGTCGACAGGCCGCGCCAGACGACGTCGGCGAAGTACGGCGAGATGTGGTTGAGCGCCTCCGCGTGGATCAGCGGTTCGTGCGCCGTCGTCAGCAGCGCCAGACACGATCCGAGGCTGGTGCCGAGAATGCCGATCCGTCGTAATCCTTGCGCCGCCAGCCACGCGATCGCGCGCCGCGCGTCGAGCACCGCCTGGCGGCACACCTGCACGCGTCCGCGCGACATTGGCGCTGACGATGTAGTCGGCGCGCTGCAGCTCGGGCGGCATCCGCTGATCGTGATACGGCAGGCTGAGGCGCAGCGCGCTCATGCCGTTCCACGCGAGCAGCCGGCACAGGCCGACGTGGCCTCCCGCGTCGGAATTCCATTGCGGCAGCACGAGGACCGCGGCCTGTTTGGCCGCGGCACGGGAAGAACCGGCAGTACACCGTGTTGTTCTCCGGGTGCGGCGTGACGAACGCGCTCGGGAACGTCAGCAGGTCGCCGTCGGCGGCGGGTGTCAGCGTGTAGTCGGTCGTCGGCGGCGGCGTGAAGAACGCGTCGGTGTCCGCCATCACGTGCGCGACCCATGCGCGCATCACGTCCGGCGCCGCCGCGCCCGGCGCGTTGCCGTTTCCGCCGACGCGCTCGGCGCTATGGCGGACAGGGGATCCAGTCGAGTCCCCACTCGAACGGGCGGACGACGCGATCCTTGGTGACGGCCGCGAGCCGGCGTTCCCAGGCGTGGAAGAGGCTTGAAGCATGTAAGTCAGAAATACGAAGTCAGAAGTCAGAAGTCAGAAGCCGAACCGTCGTACTTCAGACTTGAAGGTTCTTGCCACCTTGACCCATGCTATACTGCCTACCTCATGCGCTTCACCTCCGACACGCGCAAAGCGCACAGATCACAGAAGTGCAGCTACGAAAGCGGGCCAGCCGTGTCGGAGCGTGTGTGCTCGAGCGCTGAACGACGAATCACAAACGAGCGACCAGCTGCCGACCGGTTACACCACCGCGTCGGCTTTTTTTTTGGCGCGCAAAGACCGCAACGGAAGCAAAGGTCGCAGAGAGGGACAGGAGTCATGCCGACGATCGAAGTCGGAATACTCGGCGCGACCGGCATGGTCGGCCAGCAGTTCATCGCGCTGCTCGCGAACCATCCGTGGTTCAAGGTGACGTGGCTCGGCGCCAGCGAGCGGTCCGCGGGCAAGGCGTATCGCGACGCGGCCGCGTGGCGGCTGCCGGCGCCGCTGCCGGACGACGTCGCGCGCTCGAGGTGGACGCCGCGGTCGCCGGACGGCGCGCCGAAGCTGGTGTTCTCCGGCCTCGATTCGTCGGTCGCCGGCGAGATCGAAGGCGCCTTCGCGCAGGCCGGCCACGTCATCGTCAGCAACTCGCGCAACTACCGGATGGAAGCGGACGTGCCGCTGCTGATTCCCGAGGTCAACGCCGATCATCTCGCGCTGCTCGACGCGCAGGGCGCCGCGCGCGGCTGGAAGGGACGCATCGTCACCAACCCGAACTGCGTCGTCGTCGTGCTACGCGATGGCGCTGGCGCCGCTGCGGCAGTTCGGCCTGAAGACGTCGATCATCACGACGCTGCAGGCGATCTCCGGCGCCGGCTATCCGGGCGTGCCGTCGTGGGACATTCTCGGCAACGTCATTCCGTTCATCGGCGGCGGCGAGGAAGAGAAGATCGAGACCGAGACGAAGAAGATCCTCGGCGCGCTGCAGCGGCGGCGCCGTCGACGAACCATCCGCGTGACAGTCAGCGCGGCGGTCGACGCGCGTGCCGGTGCAGAACGGCCACACCGCATCGATTTCGGTCGCGCTCGAGCAGCAGCCCGAGCCCGACGCGATCATCGCGGCGTGGAACGGGTTCCGCGGCAAGCCGCAGGAGCTCGGCCTGCCGTCGGCGCCGCCGCAGCCGATCGTCTACCTCACCGGAAGCGAACCGTCCGCAGCCGGCGCTCGACGCGAACCGCGACGGCGGGATGACGGTGACCGTCGGCCGGCTGCGCCGCTGTCCCGGTGCTCGACTACAAGTTCGTCGCGCTCGGCCACAACACGATCCGCGGCGCCGCCGGCGCCGCGATCCTGAACGCGGAGCTGATGCACGCGAGGGACTGTCTATGAGATCGCGACGTGCGCAGGTCAGTGCACAGTGCTCAGTGCTGGGTGCGCAGGTCGGCTGGGTGCAGTGCGCGCGTGCTTGACCGCGCACCGAGCACGGTGCACCAGCACCTGCACGGAGCACCGAGCCCGAGCACCACTCGAGAGGTGCGTCCGTGAGCGTCGTCATGAAGTTCGGCGGCACGTCGGTCGCCGATCCCGACGCGATCAACCGCCTGATCGGCATCGTCCGGCAGCAGCAGGCGAAGACGCGGCAGCGCGCCGGTCGTCGTCGTGTCGGCGCTGTCCGGCGTCACCGACACGCTGGTCGCGGTCGCGCAGCTGGCCGAGGACGGCGAGGTCGACAGGCGGCCGCCGGCGCTGCAGGCGCTGCGTCGAGCGGCACCTCTCCGTGGCGACGCGCGGTGACGAGCGACGAGCCGGCGCACGGTGCTCGCGGACGTGCGGTCGCGAGTTCGACGAGCTGATCGGCCTGGTGCACGCGCTGGCGGTGCTGCGCGAGGTGTCGCCGCGATCGCGCGACGCGGTGCACGCGGTCGGCGAGCTGGTCAGCAGCCGCATCGTCGCGGCGGCGTTCGCCGACCACGGCATGCCGAGCGCCTGGGTCGACGCGCGGACGCGTGCTGATCACCGACGCCGAGCACAACGCGCGCGGCGCCCGACATGATCGAAACCTGCGAGCGCGCGCGGGCGCGAGATCGCGCCGCTGCACGGCGAGCGGCGAAGGTCGTCGGTGCTCGGCGGCTTCATCGGCGCGACCGCGAACGGCGTCACCTCGACGCTCGGCCGCGGCGGGTCGGACTATTCGGCGGCGATCTTCGGCGCGTGCCTCGGCGTCGACGAGATCCAGATCTGGACCGACGTGGACGGCATGCTGACCGCCGATCCGCGCATCGTGCCGCAGCCGCGCGTCGTGCCGCAGCTGTCGTTCGCCGAAGCGTCGGAGCTGGCGTACTTCGGCGCCAAGGTGCTGCACCCGAGCACGATCCTGCCGGCGGTCGCGAAGAACATCCCGGTGCGCATTCTCAACTCGCGGCGGCCGGAGAACCCGGGCACGCTGATCACCGCCGACGCGCGCCCGGCCGGCGGCGCGCTGACCGCGATCGCCTGCAAGCGCGACGTCACCGTCATCGACATCACGTCGACGCGCATGCTGATGGCGCACGGCTTCCTGCGCCGGCTCTTCGAGGTGTTCGAGCGGTTCAAGACCGCCGTGGACGTGGTGACGACGTCGGAGGTCAGCGTGTCGGTGACGGTCGACGACACCCGCCGGCTGGAGGCGATCCTCGACAACCTGCACAATTTCGCCGAGGCGAGCTGCGAGCGCGAGATGGCGATCATCTGCGCGGTCGGCGAGAATCTGCGGGCGGATCCGACGCTGTTCGGCCGGGCGGTCACCTCGCTCGACGCGGATTCCGCTGCGGCTCGTGTCGCAGGCGGCGTCGCGGCGCAACATCACGTTCGTGCTGCGCGACGCCGACGTGCCTCATGCGATGATGCGGCTGCACGAGACGTTCTTCTGAGCAGGACACGAGGTCGCGTGAGGCACGAAGTCGGAGCGGTCGCTGAATCGTTCTGGTCGGCCACGGCAAGATGGGACAGCTGTCGGCGAGGGCGCTGCGCCGCGCAGTACGGCTGCGAGGTCGCCGGCGTCATCGATCCGCAGTCGCCGCTGCACGGCGGCGGACCCGACGCCGACCGCTGGGCCGGCGTCGACGTGGCGATCGATTTCTCGACCGCCGGACTCGGTCGTCGACCAACGCGCCGGCGCTCGCGCGCGCGCGGCATCAACCTCGTCGTCGGCACGACCGGCTGGTCGCAGCACGAGGCGGCGCTGCGCGCAGGCCGTCGCCGACGCCGGCGTCGGCATCGTCGCCGCGCCGAACTTTTCCGACCGGCGTCGTGCTGTTCGAGGCGCTCGTCGCGCACGCGGCGAAGCTGTTCGCCGCCGCAGCGCGGACTTCGGCGCGTTCCTCCACGAGGCGCATCATCGCGGCGAAGAAGGACGCGCCGTCGGGCACGGCGCTGCTGCTGAAGCGCGCGATGGAGCAGGCGGGGTTCCCGCGGCCGATCGACGTCTCGTCGACGCGCGCCGGCTTCATTCCCGGCACGCACACGATCGGCTTCGACGGTCCGGCGGAAACGATTACGCTGACGCACACCGCGCGCGATCGCACGGCCTTCGCGCGCGGCGCGCTGACGGCCGCGCAGTGGGTTCAGGGCAAGCGCGGCTGGTTCACGATGCAGGACGTGCTGGGGATCGCGTAGTGCAGGTGCACAGTGCGCGGTGCAAGGCGGGTCGGTGCAGTGCGTGGTGCGAAGGCTTCAGGCCGATGCACGGAGAGCAGCATGAGAACAGCCATTCACCGGCGTCGGCACCGCGCTCGTCACGCCGTTCACGAAGAGCGGCGACCTCGACGAAGCGGCGGTGCGGCGGCTCGGCGCGCCGGCAGATCGACGCCGGCATCCACTTCCTCGTGCCCGTGCGGCACGACCGGCGAGAACCCGACGCTGACCGACGCCGAGCGGCTGCGCATCGTCGAGATCGTCGTCGAGGAGGCGAAGGGCAAGGTGCCGGTCCTCGCCGGCGCCGGCGGCTACGACACGCAGCGAAGTGATTCACACTCGCCGCGCGAGATGGCGCGCCGCGGCGCGTCGGGCTTCCTCTCGGTGACGCCGTACTACAACAAGCCGACGCAGGAAGGGCCTCTACCAGCACTACCGCGCGATTCGCCGAGAGCACGCCGCTGCCGATCGTCGTCTACAACGTGCCCGGCCGCACCGGCGTCAACGTCGAGGTCGCGACGCTCGCGCGGCTGGCGCAGATTCCGAACATCGTCGGCGTGAAGGAAGCCTCCGGCAACATGACGCAGATGTGCGAGATCTGCCGCGCCGTGCCCGCCGGACTTCCTCGTGCTCTCGGGAGACGATGCGCTGACGCTGCCGCTGATGGCGGTCGGCGGGCGCGGCATCATCTCGGTGGCGTCGAACGAGATTCCGGCGGAGATGGTGCAGATGGTCGAAGCGGCCGAGCGCAACGACTTCGCCGCCGCGCGCGCGATCCACGCGCGGATCCTGCCGCTGATGTCGATCAACTTCGTCGAGTCGAATCCGATGCCGGTGAAGGCCGCGATGGCGGCGATGGGGCTGCTCGAGGAAATCTACCGGCTGCCGATGGTGCTCGCCGACGGCCGGCGTCGAAGGAGAAGATCCTCGAGCGTGCTGAAGGAGCTCGGGCCTGCTCAAGGCGCGCGCTGGTCGTAGCGCGACGGCGACTCGCCGGACGACACCGACGACATGCTGGAAACCGACATCAAGAAGCTGGTCGCCGCCGGCGCGTCCGCCGATCGCGACGCGGCGCGCGCGGCGTTCGCGCAGCTGCGCGACGCGCTGTCGTCCGGCGCAGGTGCGCGCCGCCGAACCCGACGCGTCGAGCCCGCTCGGCTGGCGCGTCAACACCTGGGTCAAGCAGGGCATCCTCCTCGGCTTCAGGTTCGGCGACATCGTCGACGCGTCGATGGACCACGGCCAGCTGCCGTTCTACGACAAGGACACGCTGCCGCTGAAGAAGCCCGGGCTCGCCGCCGGCGTCCGCATCGTGCCCGGCGGATCGGCGATTCGCGACGGCGCGTACCTCGCGCCCGGCGTCATCTGCATGCCGCCGATGTACGTGAACATCGGCGCCTGGGTCGGCGAGGGATCGCTGATCGACTCGCACGCGCTCGTCGGATCGTGCGCGCAGGTCGGCGCGCGCGTGCACGTCAGCGCCGGCGCGCAGATCGGCGGCGTCATCGAGCCGGTCGGCGCGCTGCCGGTGATCATCGAGGACGACGCGCTGATCGGCGGCAACACCGGCATCTACGAAGGCGCGATCATCAAGACGCGCGCGGTGATCGCGCGCCGGCACGGTGCTGACCGGATCGACGCCGGTCTACGATCTCGTGCGCGGCGAGATCATCAAGCCGACCGCCGATCGTCCGCTCGTCATTCCCGAAGGCGCGGTCGTCGTGCCCGGCGCGCGCGCCGGTCACGGCGGGCAAGGGCGCCGAGTGGGGCCTGTCGCTCGCGACGCCGGTGATCGTGAAGTACCGCGACTCGCGCACCGACACGCGCACGGAGCTCGAAGCGTGGATCCGGTAGACATCGTCGAATTGCGGATTGCGATCGCGATCGGGAACATCGATCCAGCGTGACGTCTGAGCCGTCGACATCGTCGCGCTGACGCGCGCGCTCGTCGACATCGACTCGACGACCGGCCGCGAAGGCGACGGCGGGACGCTGGCTCGCCGACTACCTGCGCGGCCGCGGCTGGTGCCGTCGCCGAGCAGCGCGTCGACGACGACGCGGTTCAACGTCATCGCCAGCTCGGCCGCCGGCCCCGGCGATGCCGGCTCGTGGCCGGTCGTCTTCTCCACCCACTTCGACTGCGTGCCGCCGTTTTTTCCGAGCCGCGTCGAGGGCGACCGCCTGTACGGCCGCGGCGCGTGCGATGCGAAGGGGATTCTGGCCGCGCAGGTGGCGGCCGCCGATCGGCTGCGGCGCGACGGCGAGTCGCGCGTCGGTCTGCTGTTCGTCGTCGGCGAGGAGCGCGGCAGCGACGGCGCGCGGCGTCGCGAACGACGCCGCGAGCGGGCAGCCGGTTTCTGATCAACGGCGAGCCGACCGACAACCGGCTCGGCCTCGCGACGCGCGGCATCCTGCGGCTCAAGCTGCGCGCGAGCGGCCGCGCGGCGCATTCGTCGTTTCCCGAGCTCGGCGAGTCGGCGATCGACAAGCTGATCGACGCGCTGATCGAGCTGCGCTCGATCGCGCTGCCGGCCGATCCGGTGCTCGGCCAGACGCACTACACGGTCGGCCTGATCACCGGCGGCGTCGCGCCGAACGTCGTGTCGCCGTCGGCCGAGGCCGAGGTGATGTTCCGGACGGTGAGCGACGCCGCGGAGGTCCGGCGCGCGGTCGCGCCGCTCGAGCGCCGCGTGCGATCGAGCACGTCCTCGAGGTGCCGCCGGTCCGGCTGACGACGGTGCCCGGCTTCGACTCGGCGGTGTTTCCCTACACGACCGACATCCCGTTCCTGCCGCGCTGGGGCGAGCCGCTGCTGTTCGGTCCCGGCTCGATTCACGTCGCGCACACCGCCGACGAGTTCGGTCGTCGATCGCCGAGCTGACCGCGGCGGCCGATCACTACGTCACGATCGCGCGCACGCTGCTGAGCACGAATCCCCACGCGGAGAGCAGGTCCGCCTGAACGGCGGACACTACATGGATCCGCGCGCCGAATACGAGCGCCGTCTGCTCGAGTGGCGCGCGCGGATCGCGCGTCTCGATCGCCGGCACCTCCTCATCTCGAACGCCCGGCTTGTCGTCGCCGTCGCCGGCGCGGTCCTGCTCTGGCATGGCGTTCGTCCGCGCGCGCATCTCGCCGTGCGTGGCCGGTCGGCCGCGTGGCTCGCGTTCGCGCGTGCTCGCCGTCGTCCACGCGCGGCTGCTCCAGCGCCTGCGAACGCGCGCGCCGGCGCCGAGCGCGTCTACCTGCGCGGCCTCGATCGCCTCGACGGATCGCTGGGCCGGCACCGGCCGCGACGGCGCGCGGTTTCTCGAGGGGCATCCCTACGCGCGCGATCTCGATCTGTTCGGCCGCGCCTCGCTCTTCGAGCTGCTGAACACGGCACGGACCGAGGTCGGCGAGGTGACGCTCGCCGACTGGCTTCGCGCGGGCCCGCGCCGCCGCCGAGGTCCGCGCGCGGCAGGCGGCCGTCGACGAGCTGCGGCCGATGCTCGATTTCCGCGAGGACGTCGCGGTGCTCGCGTCGGAGTCGCCGGTCGGCCGCACCGGCGCTGCTCGCGGCCTGGGCCGCGTCGCCGCCGGCCGGTTTTCCGCCGGCGCTCCGCGTCGGTGCTCGCCGCGTTCGCGCTGCGTGACCGTCGTGCTGGCCGTCGCGGCCTACTGCGAGCTCGTCGGATCCGGACTGGCTCGTTCGTCTGGCTGTTCGTCGAGATCGGCGATCGCCGTCGATCTGGCGGCGGCCGTTTCACCACGTGCTGCACGCCATCGAGACGCCCGAGCGCGATCTCGGGTCTGCTTGCCGGCGCTGCTCGCGCGCATCGAGCGCGAGACGCTTCACGTCGCCGCGCCTGGCCGCGCTGCACGCAGACGCTGCTGACCGACGGCGTGCCGCCGTCGCGCCGGATCGCGCAGCTCCGACAGCTGGTGTCGTGGCTCGACTCGACGCACAACCTGCTGTTCGCGCCGATTGCGCTACGTCCTGCTGCTGCGGCCGCAGCTCGCGGTCGCGATCGATCGCTGGCACGCGCGCCTACGGCCGCGCGGTCGGCGACTGGCTGCGCGCGGTCGGCGAGCTCGAAGCGCTGTCGGCGCTCGCGACGTACGCCTTCGAGCGGCCCGCGCGATCCGTTTCCCGAGCTCGTCGAGGACGGCCCGCGTCTTCGACGCCGACGCGCTCGGCCATCCGCTGATGCCCGACGGCGTGTCGGTCGGCGAACGACGTGCAGGCTCGGCGGCGGCGGCGCCGCGCGTCGCTCATCGTCAGCGGCTCGAACATGTCGGGCAAGAGCACGCTGCTGCGGATCGGTCGGCGTCAACGTCGTGCTGGCGCTCGCCGGCGCGCCGGTGCGGCGGCGCGCCTGCGGCTGTCGCCGCTCGTCGCTCGGCGCGACGCTGCGACATCGAGGATTCGCTGCAGGCCGGGCACTCGCGCTTCTACGCCGAGATCCTCCGCATCCGCACGATCGTCGACGCGCGCGCGCGGCCCGGTGCCGCTGCTGTTTCTGCTCGACGAGATCCTGCACGGCACCAATTCGCACGATCGCCGGATCGGCGCCGAAGGCGATCGTGCGCGCGCTCGTCGGGCTCGGCGCGATCGGTCTGGTGACGACGCACGATCTGGCGCTGACCGAGCTGCCGTCGACGCTCGGCACGGCCGCCGTCAACATGCACTTCGAGGATCGGCTGGAGGACGGCCGGATGATCTTCGACTACCGGATGCGGCCGGGCGTCGTCGAGCACAGCAACGCGCTCGCGCTGATGCGGGCGATCGGCCTGGACGTCTGAACGAGCACGAGCCGTTCTGCACGTGCGAGTCGAAGCAGTCTGCACATCGGTCATGGCATCAGACCTTGCAGACCTCAGTCGGCTCGCAGTCACGCCGGACTTCGCCCGACCCGACCGCCATCGACCAGCCGCCGCCCGACATCAAGCCGGTGCCGCCGCCGGATATTCCGCCACCCGGACCGCCCATCATCCCCGCTCGGCCCGAGCGCGGCGACGACGGCAATCCGGTGGTGTCAAGGCGACCCAGATGTCCCGCCTTCGCTAAAGCTACGGCGAGGCACGCCAAAGCGCGAAGCGCGACGGCGGCCGCCCGGGCCGACACACGGGTCGGCCTTACGCGTGGATCTGTTCTCACACGCCAGCGCGACGCGGAGCAGCGCGTCGGTCTGCATCGCGCGCGCCGACGAGCTGGACGCCGCAGGGCAGCCCGGCCGCGGTCAGCCCGCACGGCATCGAGATCGCCGGATGCCCGGTCACGTTGAAGGCTGCGTCAGCCGCAGCATCAGGTTGCGGACCGGCTCGGTCGCCGCGCCGACCTGGACCGTACGTCGCGCCGATCGGCGGCGCCGGAATCGGCAGCGTCGGCAGCACCAGCGCGTCGTGCTGCGCCAGCGCGGCGTCGACTTCGCGCGTCAGCACGCTCGCGTCCGGCGAGCGCCCGCACGTAGTCCTCCGCCAGCACGTAGCGGCCCATTTCCAGCCGCAGCCGCACCGGCGGCGTGTATCGCTCCGGCATCGTCTCGAGCGTCGCGCGCGTGATACGCGGCCGCGTCCGCCAGCACGATGTGCAGGTAGATCGGCGCGATGTCGGCCGCGTGCGCGGATCTCGATGTCGTCGACGCGCGCGCCCGCCGCGCGCAGCCGATCGAGCGCCTCCTCGAACCGCGCGCGCACCTCGTCGTCCAGCAGATCGCAGAAGTACGGCCGCGGCACCGCCAGCCGCAGGCCGTGCATCGGCATCGGCGCCGGCGGCAGCGGCCGCGTCGTCGCCGAGCAGCGCGTGATACACGAGCGCACGCGTCGGCGACGGTCCGCGCCAGCGGCCCGACGTGATCGAGCGTGCGCGACAGCGGCACGACGCCGTCCGGTCGAGACCTCGCCGAACGTCGGCTTCAGCCCGACGATGCCGCAGGCGGCGGCGGGAATGCGGATCGATCCGCCGGTGTCGGTGCCGATCGTGGCGAGCGCCATGCCGGCGGCGACGCTCGCCGCCGACCCGCCGCTCGATCCGCCCGGCGATCGCGCCGGATCGTGCGGATTGCGCGCCGGCCCGAACGCCGAGTCCTCGTTCGTCGTGCCGAACGCGAACTCGTGCAGGTTGGTCTTGCCGACGAACACGGCGCCGGCCTGGCGCAGGTGCGCGATCGCCGGCGCGTCGCGGTCGGCGACGTGCCCCTCGCGCACGCGCGACGCCGCGGTCGTCGGCACGCCGCGGATGTCGAGCAGGTCCTTGATCGAGATCGGCACGCCGTGCAGCGGCCCGCGATCGCGGCCGGCGGCCAGCTCCCGGTCGGCCTCGCGCGCCTGCCGCCGCGCCTCGTCCGCCATCACGAGGATGAACGCGTTCAGGCGCGGGTTGTCGGCGTCGATGCGCCGCAGGCACTCTTCGGTGACCTGCTCGCGCCGTGAGCTCGCGCGCGCGCAGCCGGCGGCCGAATTCTTCGATGGTCATCATGTGTCGCGGCTTGCCACGCCGAAGCTCGGACCAGTGTCCGTCGAGCGAAGGCGGTTGAAGTCGGCCGCGCGCAACGCCGCCGTGGCGCTGGCCAGCGTTTCGAGGAGCGGCTTCAGCTCCGGCAGGCCGCGCCGCTCGGCGTCGGCGAGCGCGGCCTGCAGCCAGGCTTCGATGGTCATGATTTTCTCCTGGTGAGCGGGCCCTACGTACCGCACACAGTCACGTGGTGTCCGGCTTTAGCCGGACCTCTTCACCGAGATCGACACGCCGTCGCGCAGCGGCACGATCGCCGTCAGCAGCTGCGGGTGCGCGGCGAGCCGCTCGTTGTACTCGGCAATCGCGCGCGTGTCGTCGGGATCTGCGCTGCGGCGTGCGCGACGAACCCGGGCACGACCTCGCCGTCCCACAGCACGTTGTCGGTGACGAGCAGGCCGCCCGGCCGCAGCAGCGCGACCAGCCGATCGAGCAGCGGCGCGTAGAGCTGCTTGTCGCCGTCCTGAAAGATCAGATCGAACGGCCCCGAGACCTTCGCGAGCTTCAGCTGCGCGTCGCCGACGATGACGCTGACGCGATCGGCGAGGCCGGCGCGCGCGAAGTTCTCGCGCGCCTCGCGCGCCCGCTCCTCGCTCGATCTCCATCGTCAGCAGCATGCCGCCCGGCGGCAGCGCGCCGGCGAGCCAGATGCCCGAGTAGCCGATCGCCGTGCCGATCTCGAGGATGCGCGTCGCGCCGACGGCGGTCGCCAGCACGCGCAGCAGCGCGCCGACTTCGGCGTCGACGAGCGGCAGACCGCGCGTCGGCGTTGCTCGCGCGCGATCTCGTCGAGCACGGCATCGCCGCCGCGGTTGAGACCGGCGAGGTACTGCTCGATGGCATCCGGCACGATCGCGCCCATTGCAGCTATTCTAAACGCTGACGTTCGTGGTTCGTCGGTCGAACCGCACGACGAACGACGAACGACGAACGCGAACGTCGAACGACTATGATGCGTCACACGAAGATCATCGCGACCGTCGGGCCGGCCAGCGACTCCGACGCGATGCTCGACGCGCTCATCGCGGCCGGCACCGACATCTTCCGCCTGAACTTCTCGCACGGCACGCACGAGTCGCAGGCGCGCGACGTTCGCGCGCATCCGCGCCGCGGCCGCGCGCGCCGGCCGCGAGGTCGCGATCCTCCAGGATCTCGGCGGGCCGAAGATCCGCACCGGCCGGCTCGACGAGCGGCAAGCCGCTCACGCTCGAAGCCGGGCGACACGCTCTGGCATCGCGACCGGCGACTTCGTCGGCGAGCCCGGCCGGCTCTCGACGACGTTCGACGGCCTGGCGCGCAGCGTGCGGCCCGGCGATCGGCTGCTGCTCGCCGACGGCCTCGATCGAGCTGCGCGTCGACGCGACCGACGGCATCGGAGATTCGAGACGACCGTCGTCGACGGCGGCGAGCTCGGCGAGCACAAGGGGATCAACGCGCCCGGCGTGCCGCTGCCGACGTCGGCGATCACGCCGAAGGACGTCGACGATCTGAAGTTCGGCCTGTCGCTCGGCGTCGACATGGTGGCGCGTCAGCTTCGTGCAGACCGCCGCCGACCTGCGCCAGGCGCGCGCGACGTGATGACCGACGCCAACGCCGGCGACGTGCCGCTGATCGCCAAGCTCGAGCGGCCGCAGGCGCTCGAGCACCTCGACGAGATTCTCGCGGTCGTGCGACGCCGTGATGGTGGCGCGCGGCGATCTCGGCCTCGAGATGCCGCTCGAGCGCGTGCCGCGCGCGCAGAAGGACATCACGCGCGCGCGCGCGCCGCCGCGGCATTCCGGTCGATCGTCGCGACGCAGGTGCTCGAGTCGATGACGATCGAGGCGCGGCCGACGCGCGCCGAGGTGAACGACGCCGCCAACGCGGTCGACGACGGCGTGGACGCGATCATGCTGGCGGGCGAGACCGCCGCCGGCGCGTATCCGGCGCGCGCCGTGCAGACGCTCGACGCGATCATCCGCGACGCCGAGAGCCAGCCCGCCGCTCGCCGAGCGTGCCGCGGCCGCGCGACCGACCGCGCTCGCACGACGATCACGCGCAGGCGCTCTGCGAGGCGGCGGTCACGCTCGCCGAACCGCGGCGACGCGCAGGCGATCGTCGCCGTCACGCGCGGCGGCACGCACGGCGCGGCGACTGTCGGCGCTGCGTCCGCGCGCGCCGATCATCGCCACCACCGAGCGCGACGAAACGGCGCGGCGGCTGACGCCTGTACTGGGGCGTGGTGCCGCTCTGCACCGACATCGGCGAGAACGTCGACGCGGCGGGCGCGCTCATCGGCGCACGAGCTGGTCGACGCGCGGCCTGGTCGCCGGCCGGCGCCGCCGCGGTCGTTCGTCAGCATCAACGCCGACCTGACCGCGCAGCGACGCGAACTACCTGAAGATCCAGCGCCTGTGATGCCGCCGATCCGCTACGCGACCGTCGGCGCGGTCGTGCTCGCCTTCGTGCTCGCCGCGCTCGCCGTCCGCGTCGCGCAGCGCCGCTCATCCATCGCGCTGCTCGGCCGCGCTCGACATCGTCGGCGCCGAGAACCGCGCCGCCGTCCACGCGCGCGCGAAGCAGCTGATCCGCGCGCTGACGCTCCTCGCCTACGGCGTCGCGGCGCTCGCGAGCGTCTCGCTGGCGCTCGAGCCGCTTCGGCGTCAACGAGCCGCAGGTGGGATCCCGCGGCTGCTCGGCCACTGGTTCGCTGACCCACGGCGTCAACATCGTCATCATCGTCGTCGGCGCGTTCATCGTCGATCCGCGCGGCGAACCTCGCGATCGAGCACCTGCAGTTCAAGCTGGCGCGGCGCCACGCGGCCGACCGATCTCGAGTGGCAGCGGCGCGCGGCGACGCTCGGCGGCATCCTGACGAGCCTGGTCACCGACGGTCGGTCGGCTTCGTCGCGATCCTGATGCTGCTGCGCGAGCTGTCGATCGACGTCCTGCCGATCCTGACCGGCGCCGGCATCGCCGGGCCTGGCGATCGGCTTCGGCGCGCAGAATCTGGTGCGCGACGTCATCTCCGGCTTCTTCCTGATTCTCGAGGATCAGGTGCGGATCGGCGATCTCGCGCGCATCAACGGCGTCACCGGCACGGTCGAGCAGATCAACCTGCGGACGATCGTCCTGCGCGACGGCGAAGGCGCCGTGCAGGTGTTTCCGAACGGCACGATCACCGGCGCTCGCGAATCTGAGCAAGCAGTTCGCCTACGCGGTCGTCGACGTGCGCGTCGCCTACAGCGAGAACATCGATCGCGTGATGGGCACGATGCGCGAGGTCGGCGCGTCGATGGAGCGCGACGCGGTCTGGGGCGCGCTCGTGCTCGCGCCGCTCGAGATCCTCGGCGTCGAGTCGCTGGCCGACGGCGCGGCGACCATCCGCGTGAAGTTCAAGACGCTGCCGCTCAATCAGGGCCAAGGTGGCCAACGAGCTGCGCCGGCGCCTGATGAGCACGTTCGTCGGCCGCGGCATCCGACCGTTTGCGCCGTAGTGTGACGCGAACAGTGTGGTAAAGTCCGCTCTCTCCCGTGTCAATTACGGCGACTTCGGTCGCGGACGGTCGTCCGGATCGGCCGCCCCTGCGTGGGTCGATCCGCATCCGTAGGCTCGGCCTAGCGCTCGGAGCCTTGCTCTTATTCCTCGTCGCCCATCTTTTCTTCCTGGCGCCCACGCCCGCGTCGATCGATGGCGTCAATTTTGTCCTCGGAGTCCGCGAGTTCAGTCTCAGCGACCATCAACCGCACCCGCCCGGATATCCGCTGTTCATCGCGCTGGGCAAAGTGTCGCGGTTGGTGCTTCGATCGAGTCCGCAGGAACTCAGGGACCGTCTGAGAGTGGAGACGCGGGCGCTCGCGCTGTGGAGCGCGATCCTCGGATCGGTGGCGGTCCTGCCGATGCTTGCGATCTTCACTCGGCTGGGCGGCGAACGGCGCGCGTGGGCGGCCACGCTCTTGACTCTCGCCTCGCCGCTGTTCTGGATCCTGGCGATCCGTCCGCTGAGCGACATCGCCGGGCTGACGGTTGCGCTCACGGTGCAGGCACTCCTTTTGATCGCGCTGTGTCGCAGGCTGGACGCGCCGGCGCCCGAGGACGGTCATCCGTTGCACCACTACACCGTCGTCGTGGCGGCCTTGCTCGCGGGCCTCGCGATTGGAATTCGATCGCAGACCGTGTGGTTGACGATGCCGTTGTTGGCGTTCAGCGCGCAGCAACTCTGGCGTGAGCATCGCAAGCGGGTCGGAGCCATGGCTCTTGCGTTGGTGCTCGGTGTGATGATCTGGGTGGTCCCGCTCCTGATGACGAGTGGCGGAATCGCAGGATACGTGGACGCGTTCCAAGGCCAGGCGGCTGAGCACTGGCGCGACGACGCCATTCTGGCCACGTCACTGACGCCGGCACACCTCGCGCGCGCCGTCGCTGCGACCTTTGCGTCTCCCTTCGCCAATAATTTCGTGGCCGCCGTCGCGGTCGCCTTCGGGCTGCTCGGCCTGGCTGTGGCGGTCTGGCGTGGGCGCGAGGGAGCAAAGTGGATCGCCGCAATGTATGGGCCGTACCTGCTGTTCCATCTGGTCTTTCAGGAGGCCAGCGACGCGAGGTATGCGCTCCCGATCATTCCTCCGTTGGCCTATTTGATCGTTTGCGGCCTCGACTTCGCCGCAGGACGTTTCATGCCGTGGCTGGTCGCCGGGCTCATCGCGGTGTGCCTGTCGATCGTCATTCCGCCGGCGTTCGTCTACGCTCATACCGGGAACCCGGTGTTTCTCGCGCTGGCGGACGTGCAGTCCGGCGCGGCCCGTTTTCCGTCGGCGACCGATCGCCCGGTGCTGGCCATGCACCACGCCGTCGCACGGATGATCCGGGGCCAGCAGACGCCGTTGCGCACATTGCCGTCGCGTCCGCGCAAGGAATGGCGTGAGTTGGTGCGCTATTGGCGAAGCGGAGGGCAGTCTGCAGTCTGGTTCCTGGCCGAACCAGGGCGCACCGACCTTGCGCTGATCGACAGGGCCAGCCGGCGAATCGTCCGGAGCTACGCCTGGCCGTTCGAAAATCGCTCGCTCATGACCAGCGCAAAGCCCCGAGGCGTCGAGTGGCATGAAATCCAGCCGCCAGGCTGGATGGTGGACGAAGGCTGGGCCCTCACACCAGAAACGGGCGGCGTGGCGTTCGCCGATCGGCGCGGGCCCTCTGAACAGCCGATTCGAGCGTTCGTCCGCCGGCGCCCCGAAGCGATGTCGTTGCTGATCGGCGGGCGGCACTCCGGCACACCTGGTGATCCGTCACCTCGAATTGAGGTCCGGCTGGACGGCCGCCTCATCGACTCCTGGATCGAGAGAAAGAGCGCCTTCCTCAGAACCTGGCAGCTTCCAGCCGGCCAGCTGAACGGCGGCGGGCCGTATGCGACGCTGGAGGTCGCCGCCGATAGTGCGACGACAGCGGGCGCGCGTTCTCCGACCGTCGTGATCGATCAGTTCGACGCGCAACCGAACGGGTCTCTTCTTTACGGATTCGATTCGGGATGGTACGAGATGGAGTTCGATCCCCATACGCGCCGGAGCTGGCGCTGGACCGATCGGCTGGCGTCACTGCGGATTCATCCTGCGAATCGGGACGTGAACGTCCGACTGGAAGCCGACCGCCCGCTCAACTATCTACCGGGACCTCCTCAGATTGTGGTGCGAGCCGGAGCCGAGATCCTCACCTCGGTGTTGGCCGATGACGACGACAACCTGACCCTCAGGTTTTCCATCCCGCGCGCCGCGCTGGACCGAGCTGATGGCCTCGTCACGATCCAGACAGTTTCGTCGTTGGGCCCCCGCTACAAGGCGCTCGATCCCAATCGACCGTTCCCTGGTTTGCGCGTCTTCGACGTCACTGTCGAGCAGGCCCGGTAACACTCCGGGCGCGGCTGGTCCGTTTTCGGGATCCTGAGCGCCGCGCCGCACACGTCAGGCATCCAGCCTCCCCGCGTTCCCACGCGACGACGGTTTCCCAGCGTGGACGGACCTCCGCGACGAGCGCCTGGAAGGCCGGACTCGCGTTCAGGCTGTCGAGGAACGTGCCGCCGGCGGTCAGACTGGGATAGTTGATGAAACCCAATCGAACCGCCGCACGAAGCGCCCCGATCGCATCGTCGGTCCGGCCAAGCAGCGCGTGGCCCTCGGCCATCATGCGACAGAAAAACTCGTTGGACACCGCCTGCCCGATCTCGGGCGTCATCACGCGGGATGCGCCGGCCTCATCGAGCCGGAGCGCACAGTCCAGGAATGCTGCCAGCGCGGAAACGACGTCAGTCGCAGCCGAACGGACCCTGGCGAGGATCGCGGCCGCTTCCGTCCGCTGACCTGCCGCCGCCATGCACCAGGCCGCGCCAACGTGCAGCATGGACGGTTCGGGAGCGAGCTCGATTGCGCGTGAGGCGTGCCGGGCGGCCTCGCTTCGTGGGCCGTGAAGCCAGCGGTTCAACGCCACCAGCAGGTGGGTCTGCGGGCTCAATGGTTCGATCGCGACGAGCCGGTCCTCGATCGTCTGCCAGCGCCGAAGGCCAGCGGCGAGCGAGAAACGACCCACTTCGACGAGCACGTTGCCGTCGCCCGGACGAAGGTGATGCGCGCGGAAGAGATCCACGAGCCCGGTCTTCGGGCTGTCCCCGCGTTCCGGCGACGAGCCCGCGCACGAAGATGGCGAGATAGCAGTCCGGATCGAGCGCCAGCGCCCGATTCGCGAGCGCGTCTGCCTGTTCGAGCGCCGTGTCCGAGGGATCGACCGACATGTTCACCATGTTCCAGTGGAGCTGCCCCTTCATCGCCAGCAGAAGCGGTATATCGCCGGCGACATCGATGGCCTCGTCGACGAGGCGCATCGCGCGCCGCTGCGACTCCGGCGTCCAGCTGTACATCAAGTGACTCGCGCGCAGGTATGAGTCGTACGCCACCGGGTTGTCGAAGGGACGCTCCCTCACGCCACGGTCCTCGCTGGGCGTGAGCCGCACTTTCAGCGCCGCGACGATCTGCCTGGAGATGTCCTCCTGGATGCCGAAGACATCGTCCATCGACCCTGAGAACTTCTCGCTCCAGATGGGCGTGTCGGTGCGGGCGTCCACGAGCTCCGCGGTGATGCGCAGCGACGGCCCGGCCCGGCGCACCGTGCCGGTCACGAGGTGCGTCACGCCCAGCTCGCGGGCCAGCGCCGCGGTGCTTTTCGTCGTCCCCTTCAACGTCATCGCCGAGTTCCGGGAGATGACGCGCAGCGCCGAGACGCGCGACAGATCGGTGATCACCTCGTCGGTGAGCCCATCGCTGAAGTACTCGTTGTCGGGATCGGCGCTCCGGTTCACGAACGGCAGGACCACGACGGTCGTGGCCGACGAGGCCTGGGGAGCGGCGGCGTCCGGGTCTCGTCGAGCTGCAAGGGCCGCCGCGAAGGCCGCCGCACTCTCAGGACGCTTCGCCGCATCCTTCGCGAGCGCCGCGTCGAAGACGCGATCGAAACCGCTCGAAATCTCGGGCCGCCTGGCGCACACCGAAGGTACCTGTCCTGTCGCCTGCTTCGCGAGCACCTCGAGCGGCGTTTCCCCGTCGAAGGGCAGCGCGCCGGCGAGCATCTCGAAGAGCAGGCAGCCCAGGCTGTAGATGTCGGACCGGTGGTCCAGCGTCGGGTCGCCGGACGCTTGCTCGGGGCTCATGTAACCGATCGTTCCGAGCGACATGCCGGCCTGAGTCATTCGCGTCGCGTCGCCCAAGCCGGCAACGTGCGCGATGCCGAAGTCGGCCACCAGCGCCTTGCCGCGGCTGAGCAGGATGTTGGAGGGCTTGATGTCGCGGTGGATCACACCGCGCTCATGCGCCAGCTGCAGCGCGTCGGCGATGTCGGTGGCAATCTTGACCGCCTCTTCCTCGGGCAGCTGCCGTTCCCGATCGAGCCGCTGGCGGAGCGTTTCACCGTCGACGTACGGCATCGTGTAGAAGAGGAAGGCGCCGGCCTGGCCCGAGTCGTGGAGCGGCAGAATGTGAGGATGCTGAAGGTTGGCGGTGGTGTTGACCTCGGCCAGAAAGCGCTCCGCCCCGAGGACCGCAGCGAGATCGGGCTTGAGGACCTTGAGCGCCACCCAACGGTTGTGGCGGAGGTCCTTGGCGAGATAGACCGTCGCCATTCCGCCTTCACCGAGCTGGCGCTCGATCGAATAGCGGCCCTCGAGGGCAGCGTTCAGACGGGTCACCACATCCACGGTGTCATTCCGTTCGGCGGAATTCTGTCAGCAGCCTCTCACGACGGGGATCGAGTCTCGGTGGCACCCGCTACAGGTTCGATTCTCAGGAGCGCTCCGGTTTCGTCGTCCTCCTCAACTGGCGGCTGCCCGGGGGAGAGCCTGGCCCCGCGAATGGTTTCGGCGCCGGGGCCCACGGGGCTGCTGGCAAGAAGATACACAAGCCCGTCAGGTCCTTGCCTCACCTCGCGAATCCGCAATTTGAGCTCGGTCAACATCGATTCGCGACGGACCGGCATGCCTCTCGCGTCCAACACCACGCGCTGAAGCTGGGCGCTTCGCAGTCCGCCGACCAGGATATTGCCTTTCCACGCAGGAAACCGGTCGCCGGTATAGATGGTCATACCCGACGAGGCAATTGCAGGCACCCAGAAGAGCAGCGGCTGCTCCAGACCAGGCGCGAACGGAACTTCGGTTGTGGGGCCAGACTCGTCACCGGTCAGCTCGCCAGTGTATGCGCGGCCAAAGGAGATGATTGGCCAGCCGTAGTTGCGGCCCGGCCGGATGATGTTGATCTCGTCGCCTCCCTGAGGACCATTTTCACTTTCCCAGAGCTCACCCGTCTCTGCATGAACAACGAGTCCGAGCGCGTTCCGAATACCGAGCGCATAAATCTCCGGCTTGTAATCTGTTCGGCCCGCGAACGGGTTATCGATCGGGACGCTGCCGTCATCGTTGAGGCGCAACACCTTTCCAGCGTGGCTGCCGGGGTTCTGCGCATCCTCCGCATTCACTTCCCCGCCGGGACGCCCGCGAAAGGGAACCCCGATCGTCATGTAGATCTTGCCGTCGCGGCCGAACACGATGCGCGACGCGGTCGGCCCGCCAGTCGATGCATCCGCTACGAACACATCACGGACGTCCGTGAGAACTGCGCCGCCATCGAAACGGCCTCTTGCCAGCGTGGCCGTTCCAACGCCCTTCGATCCCGGCTTCGGCTTGTAGTAGGTGAAGTAGATGAGCTTGTTTTCGGCGAAGCGCGGGTGAACTGCAATGTCATTCAGCCCCTTCAGCCAGTAATCGACCACCGTTGGGACGCCGGAGATAGGCTGAGGATCCAGCACGCCGTTGCGGACAATCCGAAGCCGTCCGGCCCGCTCCGTGATCAAAATATCGCCATTCGGCAGGAAGGCGAGCGCCCATGGCCGCTGTAAGCCATTGATCGGCACAACGCGGATTCTGTGCTCGAACGTGTCCAACACCCGGAGTGTCGAAGAGGGCGACGAACCCCGCGCCTGCTGTGCGCAGCTTGCGCCACCCAGAAGAATGGCGAGTGCGATGGCAGGTGGCCAAGAACGAGTCAGCGAGGTTCTCATAATGGGCAAATTCCGCTCGGGGCGTATCATAGCCGTAGTTGAGCTTCCGAATTTGCTTCGCAGCCGACTGATGACGGTGTTCGTCGGCCTCGGGATCCGTCCGTTTTCGGGATCATGAGACACCTCGCCATCCAATCCGCCAATCCTGCAATTCTGCAATCCTTCAATCCTGCAACGTCGTCTAATCCCCCATGGTAGATTCACTCCTTATGCGCAAATTGCTGCTGTTCCTGGCTTTGATTGCGTTCATCGCGTCGACCCCCGAGGCCCAGACTCCCAGCCGCGCCGCGAGCGGCTCCTCGTCCGCCGCCAGCTTCACGGTGCCGGTCGTCTACAAGAAGCTGCCGAACGGCCTGCGCGTGGTCGATCAGCGAGAACCACGCCGCGCCGGTCGTCGTCGTCGAGGTGATGTACCGGATCGGGTTCCGCATCGAGCCGCGAGATCGCACCGGGTTCGCGCACCTGTTCGAGCACATGATGTTCCAGGGCTCCGAGCACGTCGGCAAGTTCGAGCACGTCCGCATCGTCAACGAGAACGGCGGCACGCTGAACGGATCGACGCGATTCGATCACACGAACTACTTCGAGGTGATGCCGTCGAACGCGCTCGAGCTCGGCGATGTGGCTCGAGGCCGACCGGATGCGCTCGCTGAAGATCACGCCCGAGACCCTGAAGAACCAGCAGGACGTCGTCAGCGAAGAGGTGCGGGTCAACGTGCTGAACCAGCCGTACGGCGCGTTCGAGTGGCTGGGTCTGCCGCAGAAGGCCAACACGAACTGGTACAACGCGCACAATTTCTACGGCGACCTCGCCGAGCTCGAGGCGGCGACGCTCGACGATGTGAAGAAGTTCTTCGACACGTACTACGCGCCGAACAACGCCGTGCTCGTGGTCGTCGGGCGACACGACGCCGGACGAAGTGATGAAGCTGGCGGAGAAGCACTTCGGCGGCATCCCGTCGCGCCCGCTGCCGCCGCGCCCGGACATCAGCGAGCCGCCGCAGACGGCGGAGAAGATCTTCACCGAGAGCGACAAGCTCGCGCGCACGCCGGCGGTCGCGTTCGGCTACCACCTGCCGGAGCGGATGACGAAGGACTTCTTCGCGCTGTCGCTGCTCGATCCGCTGCTCGTCAGCGACGAGAGCGCCAAGCTGTATCAGGCGCTGATCAAGGAAAACCAGATCGCGTCGGACGTCTCGGGCGGATTCAACTACGGGCTCGGCAACAACTTCGACTACAACGGCCCGATGCTCTACACGTTCCGCGTCGACTACCGGCCCGATCTCAAGGGCGCGGACGTGCTGAAGGTCGTCGACAAGGTGATCAGCGCGGTCCAGGAGCACGGCATCACCGAGGACGAGCTCAGGCAGGCCAAGGTGAACTTCCGTTCGTCGTTCCTCGAGAATCTCGAGAGCCAGGCGCGGCTTCGGCCGCGCCGATCTGCTCGCGGCGCTGGCGCTCTACGACGACGATCCGAACCGCATCAACACCATCCTCAGCGACCTCGACAAGGTGACGGTCGCCGAGGTGCAGCAGGCGGCGAAGAAATACCTGATGCCCGCGAACCGGACGTCGATCGATCGCCGGCCGGAAGGGGGTGCGAAGTGACGCGCACGTGCATCACCGCATTGCGGAACGTCGCGTGCCGTTGCTGGTCGCTGGTCGCTCGTCCGTGCGCTCGTGCTGTGCCGTCGCGCGCGTCGCCGCGCCAGGAGCGCCCAGCCGTCGGCCCCGAGCGGCCGTTTCAGCTCGCGCCGCGCGTCGAGCGGACGCTGCCCAACGGGCTGCGCGTCATCGTCACGCGGCAGACGGCGATGCCGAAGGTCTCGATCACGCTGACGGTGCTGTCCGGCTACTCGAGCGATCCGGCCGATCTGACCGGGCTGGCCATCGCTCACGGCGGACCTGATCCAGGAAGGGACGAAGACCAAGAACAGCCGGCAGATCCGGCGCGAGGTCTTCGGCATGGGCGGCTCGCTGTCGGCGGCCGCGTCGCAGGACTATCTCGTCGGTCACGGTCCGCGGTCTGTCGGAGTTCGCGCCGCGGCTGATCGATCTGCGTCGCCGACGTGGCGATGAACCCGACGATTCCCGACCGACGAGGTCGCCATCCTCAAGCAGCAGCAGCTGCAGGCGGTGACGCAGCAGAAGGCGTCGCCGCAGTTCCTGGCGAACCGCGAGTTCCGGCAGCGCGCTGTTCGGCGACCATCCCTACGCGCGGACGTCAGCGAGACCGAGGCGTCGCTGCAGGCGATCGACCGCGCGAAGCTCGATCACGTTCCACCGCGACCACTACCGTCCGAACAACGCGTTCCTGCTGATCGTCGGCGCGATCGAGCCCGACGCGATGTTCGCAGCGGTGGAGAAGTCGTTCGGCGGCTGGGCGCGCGGCGACGTGCCGAAGCCCGTCGTTCCCGGCCGCCGCCGCCGCTGAGCGGGCGGCACGTCGTACTTCGTCCAGCGGCCGAACAGCATCCAGTCGTCGATCGCGGTCGGCAACTTCGCCGTCAAGCGCAGCGATCCGCGCTGGTTCGAGCTGACGCTGGCCAACACGATCTACGGCGGCGCGTTCAATTCGCGCATCGTGCGCAACATCCGCGAGGAGAAGGGCTACACCTACTCGCCGCCGTCGATCGCTGACCGGCTTCGCCGACGCCGGCTTCTATCGCTTCGCCGCCGACGTGCGCAACGAGGTCACCGGCGCGACGCTGACCGAAGTGTTCAAGGAAATCGACAAGCTGCGCGCCGAAGGCAGCGACGGCGCCGAGCTGCAGGGCGCCAAGAGCGTACCTGCGCGGCATCTTTCCGATTCAGACCGCGACGCAGACCGGGCTCGTCGGCGACGCTGAACAACGTCTACGTCTTCGGCCTGCCGAAGGATTATCCGGAGACGTTCCGCGCCAAGATCGCCGCGCGTCACGCCGGAGCAGGTGAAGAGCGGCGCCGCGACGCTGCTCGGATCCGAGAACTCGTGATCACCATCGTCGGCGACTACGCCAAGGTGAAGGATCAGCTCGCCGGCGTACAAGGACATCACGTTCCTCGACACCGACGGCAAGACGATCGCGCCGCCGCAGTAAGACAGTTCAGAGTTCAGAGTTCAGAGTTCAGATGGCGAAGACGGCGGGGTACTCGGGACTCCTCTCGCGAAAAAGCTCGGCATCAAAGACGGCATGCGCCTCGCGGCGCTCAACGCGCCGAAGGGGTACGTCGCGTGGCTGCAGGGGTTGCCGCGTGGTGCCAAGGTCGTCTCGGAGGTCGCCAAGGATGCGGCCGCGGTGCACATCTTCGCGACCGAGCGGCTCAAGCTTGAACGCGCCCTGCTGCGCCTCAGAACCACGATCGACCAGGCCGGGTTCGTGTGGGTATCGTGGCCGAAGAAGTCCTCGAGCGTCGCCACCGACATCACTGGAAGACGTGATCCGCGAAGTGGCGCTCCCCATGGGTTTCGTCGACGTGAAGGTCTGCGCGGTCACCGAGACGTGGTCCGGCCTCAAGCTGGTCATCCGAAAGACCGAACGACGCTGAGGATTGGCCGTCGATCCTAGAACTGGTCGAGATCCAGCTGGACGTCGGCGTTTTTCCAGGCCGCTCTGAATTCCTTCTCCGCGGCCGCCGCTGACTCCTTCTTCTGCGCCAGCAGCGTCTGCCACAGCCCGAACAGCGAGCGGCCGTTCTTCGGGTTGCGCGCCAGGTCGTCGCGGAACGCCTGCTCCGCCTCGGCGTACCGCTTCGCGCGCAGGAGCGTCGCGCCGAGCGACTCACGCGTCGGGATAGAACCAGTCGGCCGGCTCGTTGTAGCTGAGCGCGTCCTCGCCGTTCACGGCGGCTCGCCACGCCTCGATCGGCGGCGGCGTCGTCGCGCTTTGCGCGAGCGATCCACGCATCCAGCACGGCGTTGCTGACGACGAACATGTTGCGCGCCTTGTTGTAACCCCAGTCGAAATCGGGCGACACGTTCTTTTGCGCGGCCCGATATGCTTCGCGCTCGCGTTCAGCATCCGCAGCGTTGCCGCGCGCCGCCTGCGCGATCCCGCGCCCGAAATGCGACAGCATCGTCAGCAACGCGTGCTTCGGATCCGGCGCCGGCAGGCGCATCACATCGTCCCATCGCGCGAAGCGGAGCAGGACGTACAGCTTCTTGGCGCCGAACGGCTCGATCATCGCCATCTCGGACACTGCCGGCAGCACATTGGCGACGAGCGCGTCAGCGGAGCTGCTGGCTTTGGAGAACTGCCCGGACATCATCGCGGCCGACGCGAGGAAATCGAGGTTGTGGTTGTAGTACATCAGCGGGTAGACGCCGCCGGCGCCGGTGGCCTCGATGTACTCGCGATCGACGTCCGCCGCCTTCGCGTTGGCGGTGACCGCTCCCTCGTAGTTGCCGGTGCGCATGTAGATATGCGCCGGCATGTGGACCAGGTGACCGGCCGCCGGCACGAGCGTATCGAGGCGCCGCGCGCTCGGGAGCGCGCGATCGGGCGTCTTCGACGCCTCGACGGCGTGGATGTAGTAGTGGTTGGCGCCGATGTGCATCGAGTCCCGCTTCAGCACCGACTCGAGAACGCTGACGATCTCTTCGGTGCCTTCCGTCGGCGTTCCGTCTGCCTTCCACAGCTGCCACGGGTGGAGATTCATCAGGCTCTCCGCGTACAGCGTCGCCGCGTCGAGATCGTTCGGGTATCGCTTCGCCAGGTCCGCCATCGCGTTCTTGTAGTCGACGGCGAGCGCCTTCAGGTCGGCCTTCGGATCGTTCGAGTAGCGTTTGAGCAGCGCGTCGACGTACGCGCGTTCGTTCGCCGGGGCGCCGCGCGGCCAGCGCTTTCGCGCGCTGCGCCTCCTCGTACGCGGCCAGCTCCCGCTCGGGATCGACGTCGAGGTTGATGTTCGGCCCCAGCGCAAGCGCGATGCCCCAATGCGGCATCGGCGACGCCGGGTCCAGCTCGGCCGCGCGGCGGAACGATCGGATCGCCTCGTCGTGGTTGAACGCGTAGACGAAGGTCAGCCCCTGATTGAAGAACTTCTGTGCTTCAACGTTCTTCGTGGCGATCGGATGGTTGAGCCGGCCCAGGCCCGGCATGAGCGTCGCCCGCTTTGGCTCGCTGACACTGTGGCCGTGCTGCTGCGCTCCTGCCGTCGCGAGAGCGCAGAGAAGGAGAAGGGATGTCATCTCGCTCTCCCATTTCAGACTTCAGATTTCAGAGTTCAGATTGAATGTAGATTTCGCGATTTCAAGAATTCCCCAAATCCGAAATCAATCTGAAATCTGAAGTCTGAACTCTGGAATGTCACTGTTCGCCGGCCGTAGTCCGCACGCGCTGCGCTCGCGCCCGCGCGACCATCTCCTTCACTTCCCGCATCAGGGTCGGGACGTGGTACGGGATCCCGTCCTTGATCGTCCATTCGATGCCGCCGCCGTGCGCAGGTCTGCACCTTGTCGTTCGGACCGATCGGCGCGGTGTTCGGCGCTGCCGTGCCGTTCAGCAGCATGACGTCCGTCCCGGCCGGGCTCAGCAGTTTCAGGTTTTCCAGCGGGTTGCCGTTGACGACGAGCAGATCGGCGATGAAGCCCTCCCGGACCTTGCCGAGGCGGTCCTCCATGCCGAGGAGCCTCGCCCCGTTCCAGGTGGCGTGCTCGATCACTTCCAGCGGCTGGAAGCCCGCTTCCTCGTGCAGCTCGAGCTCCCGTGCGATCCCGAATCCGTACATCGAGTAGATGAACCCCGCATCGTCGCCGGTCGTGACCAGGCCGCCCTTTTTCGCGAAGTCGCGAACGGCGTCCATCCAGATGCGGTACTGCTGCTTCCACCGCGCCTCCTGCGTGGAGGTCCACCCGATGAAATACGAGCCGTGGTTGTCCAGCGATCCCTTGAAATACTCCTCGAGCGACGGGTGCAGGTAGTCGCGGAACCACGGCTGGTTCTGCGCGCGCGTCAAGTCGCGGCTCGCCTCATAGATGGAGAACGTCGGATCCCATGCGACCTTGCGCTCGACCATGAGGTCGGTCACCTTGCGCAGCTTCTCGGGATCGGCCTGCGCGTACAGCTCGCCGGCGCGGCCGAAGCGATGGATCTCGTTGGCGTAGTTCATCTCCGGCGGAAAATGCTGGATGCCGTTCATCGCCGCGTCGGCGACGCCGTAGAAGTGCTCGATCGAGCTCACGCCGAGCTCGATGTAGTCTTCGGCGGTCGTCTCCTCGACGCCGATGTGCGTGGCCGTGCGCAGACCGAGCTTGTGCGCCTCGTCCATGATCGCTTCGAGCTGATCGCGATCCATGCCGATGATCTTCAAGCCGTCGGCGCCGCGCTGCTTGATGTCGCGGATCCACGCGCGAATCTCGGCCGGCGATCCGGTCCGTCCCTTGCTCACGAACGGATACACGAAGATTCGCGGCGAGACGATCGTGTGCGCGTTGCTCTCGGCCTGCCAGCGCTTCGATTTGTCGAAGTCGCCGCCGACTTCCCGCGCCGTTGTGACGCCGGCCGCCAGATACAGGTTCCGCTCGTACTGAATCGGCTGCGCGATCCCCGCCTGCCGCTCCTCGTGCCAGTGCATGTGGGCATTGACGATGCCGGGCATGACGTACTTGCCGGTGGCGTCGATGAGGGCATCGGCCGATCCGCGCGCCGCGAGCGCGGCCGTCGAGGAAGAGGGCACGATCTCGCTGATCAAGCCGTCCTGGACCAGCACGTCCATCGGGCCGTACGGCGGCTTCGCGTTGCCGTAAATGATCATCGCGTTCTGAAGGACCAGGCGACGTACGGCTTTGGCGTGGGTCGGCGGTGTCGAGGACGACTGCTGTGCGGCGGTTCCCAGCGTGAGCAGGGCAGCGACGGCAAGACCCGGTATCAGCGCGCGGCGATCGAAGAGTACGAACATGCGACGGCGACTCCTTCTAACTAAATGATACATTGGCCGGTATGGCGCAAACGCCGCTGGCGTATCTGAATCCGGACTTCCTCGACAGTGAGGAAGCGCGTCCGATCCGGATCCTTTCGGAGTACCTGGAGCCGCTCGGTCGCTTCAAGGAACAGCTAATCCAGGACACCGTGGTCTTTTTCGGGTCGGCGCGCGTGGACAGCCGCGAGCGGGCGGAACGGGCGCTGCGCACGCTGCGCGCCCGCGGCGAGCGCGATGCCGACGCGGCCTACGAGAGGGAACTGCACAAGACGCGCAAGGCGGTCGAGTGGGCGCGCTTCTACGAAGAGGCACGCGAGCTCGCCCGGCTGCTGACGTCGTGGAGCCTGACGCTCCGCTCCGCCAATCACCGCTTCGTCGTCACGTCAGGCGGAGGCCCCGGGATCATGGAAGCCGCCAACCGCGGCGCGCGGGAAGCCGGCGGCAAGACCATCGGCCTCAACATCCGCCTGCCGTTCGAGCAGGGGCTGAACCCGTACGTCACCGAGGGGCTGCGCTTCGAGTTTCACTACTTCTTCATGCGCAAGTTCTGGTTCGCGTACCTCGCGAAAGCGCTCGTCGTCTTTCCTGGCGGCTTCGGCACTTGCGACGAGCTGTTCGAAATCCTCACGCTGGTGCAGACCGACAAGCTCTCGAAGAAGATCCAGGTGATCCTCTACGGGCGCGACTACTGGTCGGAGGTGTTCGATCTGAAGCCGATGGCGGAGTGGGGCGCGATCGCCGAGAAGGACGTCGAGCTGCTCGACTACGCCGACACGCCGGCCGACGCGTTCGAGCAGCTGCGGAGCCACCTGGTCACGCACCACCTCGAGCCCCTGCACCCGCAGGAAGCGGCGGCGCCGGGTATCGCCAAAACGCGCGGGTGAATCGGGTAATTGGGTAATCTGGTAATCGGGTAATTGATTGTGAAATTGACAGTCAATCCGACAATTCAATTACCCGATTACCCGATTTCCCGATTACTCGATCACACGGCAGGTGAGATTGAGGTCATCTTGAAGTCCTCGATCTTCATCGCCGGCACGAGCGCCGTGCCCGGGAAGTCGTAGGCTTCGCCGATGTGCATCGGCACCGGCGTGCCGAGCATCGTGATGTTGTTGAAGCCGCGCGCCGGCCCGTCATTCCAGCGGAAGTTCTGCACCGGCCCGACGATTTCGCCGTTCTCGATCAGGAACATCCCGTCGCGCGTCATGCCGGTGTTGAGCAGCGTCATCGGATTCACCGTGCGGATGTACCAGAAGAACGTGACCAGCAGCCCGCGCCGTGTCGACTTCACCATCTGCTCGATGGTGGCGGTGCCGCCGTCCATGACGAGACTCTGCTGCGGATTGGTCGGCGTGAACGGCTTGTTCTGTTTCTGCGCCCAGTACCGGTCGTAGAACAGGTTCTTCACCACGCCCTTTTCGATCCAGGTGATCGGCTGCGCAGCGAGGCCATCAGGGCCGATCGGCGTCTGCCGCAGCACGGCGTTGCCGACGTCACCGCGAATGGTCACGTTCTCGCCGAAGATTTTCTGACCGAGCTTGGTGGCGCCGCGCTCCGCGCCGCTCATGAAGCTGCGCCCTTCTTCCGCCGCGCGAGCGTTCAGCGCGAAGATCATCAGGGACAGGAATCGGGCGGCCGGGCGAGGTTCGAGGATCACCGTGTAGTTGCCGGGTTCGAGCGCTCGCGGCCGGCGCGACTTCAACGCCTTGTCGGCCGCGATCTCGCTGATCGCGGCGGCGTCGATCCTGCTCACGTCTTTCAGCCCGGTCGTGCCGGCCCAACCGGAACCGGTCCCGTCCGGCGTCCGGCAGGTGAGGATGAAGCTCGCCTCCGCATACCGGTAGTAGGCGAACAGCCCGGCCGAGTTCGCCAGCGCATCGGTCCAGTGCAGCTTGGGGATATAGCCGGCCCCGAGCACGCCCTTCTTTTCACAGACGTCGACGCTCTGTTTCACCAGCCGCGCGCGCTCGGCGGGACCGAAGTCGACCGCGGCCTGCAGCGCCCCGTCGACGGGCAAATACTCCTGCGGCGGCGCGACCGGTGGCATCAATTCCGGGTTGTCCGGGCGGCGCTTGGCGAGCTCCTGCGCCTGCTCGATCGCCGACTTCAACGAGGCGTCGTCGAACTGGTGGGTGGAAGTGGTGGCGGATTTCTGCCCGTAGTGCACGGTGATCGCGACTTCCTGGTCGTGCTCGACGAGGTTCGCCGTGATGGTGGAATTGGCGTAGCGCGTCGCCGATCGTTCGCCGCCCGAGAAGCGGACCTCGACGGCGTCGGCTTTCGCCATGTTCAGCACCTTGTCGGTGATCGCCTTGACCTCTTCGCGTGAATAGCTCATCGCTGCTCGCAGTTCTCATCGCGGTTACGCATACGCCGCTCCCACCATGATCTTGCGAATGAGGCAGGGCGCGGAGCCGTGCGACGGATGGTTCGACTGCACCGGCTGGCCCTTCGCATCGCCGGACAGGCCGTGGTGTTCCCAGGTTTCCTGCGGACCGACGGCGTCGAGGTTCGCCCAGAAGTCGGTCGTGATCGCGTTGTAGGTGAAGTCGGTCACCATCCGCGTTTTCTTGCCGTTCTTGATCTCCCAGAACGCGTCGCCGCCGAACTGCCCGTTGTAGCGCTGCTGGTCGATGCTGAAGCTGCCCATGCCGTCGACGAGCACGCCGTCTTTCACGTCGGCGATCATCTCGTCCACGGTGGGCGATCCCTTCGGACCCGCTTCGAGCTGGACGTTCGGCATCCGCAGGAACGGGTAGTTGCGCCAGTGGTTCGCGAACGTGCAGCCGCGGCTCTCTTTCTCGCCAATCAGGTGCGCGGTTTCCCGGTTCGTCTGAAGCCCGACCAGGATGCCGTCCTTTACCAGCGGCCATTTCTGCGCCTTCACGCCGTCATCGTCGAAACCAACGGTCGCCATGCCGGTGGGGAAGGTGCGATCGGCCGTTACGTTGAACAACTTCGATCCGTACTTCAATTTGCCGAGATCGGCGATCTTCACGAAGCTCGTGCCGGCGTAGTTGGCCTCGTAGCCGGCGATGCGATCGAGCTCGGTGGCATGCGCCACGATCTCGTGGATGGTGAGCGCGAGGTGCGACGGCATCAGCACCAGGTCCTTCAGGCCGCGCTCGACCGGCTTCGCCATGGAATGTTCGACCGCGTCAGCGGCGATGCGTTCGGCCTGGCCCCGCAGGTCGGCCTTCAGCAGGAACTCGTAACCGGCGCCGCCGAGCCGCTCGAGGGTGCGGGTCTTCACCTGCGTGCCGGTGCGCGCGGTGGCCTCGGCGGCACAATTGGCGAAATGGAACACCTGCTCGATGAACGAGCCTTCGCTCGTCGCGAGGTATTTCCATTCGTGCTCGAAGCTCATGTTCGCGACCGCGAACAGCACCGAAGAATTCTTCTGCATCGTGCTGGTCACGCTTCGCAAGTGCTCCACCTTCTCTTCGAGAGGCACCGCCCACGGGTCCTTCTCGATCTCCACCTGCCAGAACTGGTCGTATGCCGGCACCGGCGTCAGTTGGATGTCGCGCTTCTTCGCGACGGCGCTGGCGCGCGCCACATCGACGGCAACGGCCGCCACGCGCTTGATCTCCTCGGGCGTCACGAGCGGACTGCTGGCAAAGCCCCACACCCCGCTGTGGATGACGCGCACGCCGAACCCGTACGTCTCGGTGGCGTCGCCGCCGCCGAACCCGCCGCCGCCGCGCAGGATCAGCCCGTTGCGGACGCCAATCGACTGCGCGCGGTTCCGCGTGAACCGGATGTCGGCATACGAGCAGCCGAGGCGCTTCGCTTCGCCCAGCGCCATGGTCGACCACTCGCGATACTTGGGATCGCGCACCGGAGGCGCCTGCTCGCGCTGCGGGTCGAACGTTCGTGCGCCGGCCCACCTCGGCGCGCTCGAGACGATCGCGCCGGCGGCCAGCGATTGGAGGAAACGACGACGGTTCGGACTCATGAAAATGGAGTATAAGCCCTCCCCATGACGACCGTCCTGGACCGCTTTCTCCGCTACGTCCGCTACGACACGCAATCGGACGAGACCTCGAAAACCTATCCGAGCACCGACAAGCAGCTCGTCCTGCTTCGCGATCTCGCTGACGAGCTGCGCAGTCTGGGCCTGGCCGATGCCGCGGTGGACGACTACGGCTACGTGATGGCCACGATTCCGGCGACGACGAAGAAGGACGGCGTGCCGACGATCGGATTCGTCTCCCACGTGGACACATCGCCGGAGATGAGCGGCGCGAACGTGAAGCCGATCGTGCACGCGAAGTACGACGGCCGGGACCTCGTGCTGCCCGACGATCCCTCAGCGGTCCTTCGCCTGCACGACATCCCGGCGCTCGCCGATCAAATGGGCCACGACATCGTCACCGCGTCGGGCACGACGCTGCTCGGCGCCGACAACAAGGCGGGCGTCGCGGAAATTGTCACGGCGGCGGCATTCCTCATGGCGCATCCCGAGATTCCGCACGGGTTGATCCGGATCGGGTTCACGCCAGACGAGGAGATTGGCCGCGGCACGCAGCATTTCGACGTCGCGCGTTTCGGCGCGCGCTGCGCCTACACGATGGACGGCGGACTTCGGGGCGAGCTCGAGATGGAAACGTTCTCCGCCGATGCGATCACGGTCACGTTTCAGGGCTTCAACACGCACGCCGGCTACGCGAAAGGCCGGATGATCAACGCCATCAAGCTCGCGGCGTCCTTCCTCGAGCGCCTTCCGCACGACACGCTGTCGCCGGAGACGACCGAGGGCTACGAAGGATTCGTGCATCCGTACCTCGTGCACGCGGGTGTCGAGCGCACGTCCGTGAAGCTGCTCGTTCGCGACTTCGTCACCGCGGCACTCAAGGACAAGGAAGAGCTCGTCGAACGGCTCGCGCGCGAGACAGTGTCGTCGCATGCCGGCGCTCGTGTCGACGTCCTGGTCGAGGAGCAGTACCGCAACATGAAGGAAGTGCTCGACCACCATCCGACCGTGGTCGAGCACGCGCGCGAAGCGATCCGCCGGGCCGGCCTCGAACCCCGCACGCGGCCGATCCGCGGCGGCACGGACGGGTCGCGGTTGTCGTTCATGGGTCTGCCGACGCCGAACATCTTCGCCGGCGAGCACAACTTCCACTCGCGGCTGGAATGGGTGTCCGTTCAGGACATGGAGAAGGCGGTCGAGGTGATCGTGAACCTGTGCCACGTGTGGGAAGAGTCGGCCTGAGCAGGAACGCCGCAGGTTCGAGTCCCGTCGACCCCGCCAACTAAAGGCACGCAGCAGATTGGAGATAGCGGATCACGCATCCGCCGTCTCCAAGATGTCTCCACGTGAATTCTCTTCGTGGGGTCCGGCTTCAGCCGGACCTGGCATCTCCAACAACCGAATCGCGCCCTCAATCGCCGCTGGACTCAGGTGCATGTAGCGCTGCGTCGTACTGAGATCCTGATGTCCGGCGAGCTCCTGGATCGCGCGCGCCGGCGCGCCGCGCATCGCCAGATGTGAACAGAAGGTATGGCGAAGCCGGTGGACGCCGCTTTGCTCGATGTGCGCACGTCGCGCCGCCCGTTCGACGTGATGCTTCACGACATCAGCCGAGATCGGAGACCCATCCGGCTGACACAAGACTCGGTCGGATCGCAAATGCCGATGCTCGCGGAGCGCCGTCGCCAAGGTCGCGCGGCATCACCACCCGAAACGACCCGACCGTCGACAGGGTGCGGCTCTCGGATCCGCGAAGCTTGTGCTCGCGGTCACGATCCCGCACGACCTCGCGCTCATGTCCACGCGGCAGATCGAGATCGCGCATGAACACGTCGCGCGGATCCCGCGTGTCCCGGTCTCGGTCTCTGCCGTACCGATCGCGATCGTCGCGGCGTTCCTCGTCACGATCTCGCTCGTCGTCCAAGCGGTCGCCCCAATCCGGCCGATGATTGTCGTCACGGTCGAGCCGATCCAGGTCGTGATCGTGCCGTGCGTCGTCACGGTCGTAATCGCGCGGATCCAAGTCGAACATCTGCGCTCCCTTCGTCGGGCTGGGCGCCGGGCCGGGTGTTGGCTACGGAAATGGCTCACGCGGATGTGCGCGTGATGCTGGACGCGGACGGACCCGGGTCTAGAACCGGGGTCCGCTGCGAAGGGTCGAGGAGGACCGTGGTCGCAGGCGATTACGCCGCGCGAAAGTGAGTCCCGTCTACGCCTGTCCGGCGTAGACAAGCGGACGACCGAGGCCGCTCGATCTATTGATACGCTCGCGCCTGGAGGATATCAAGCCCGCTTTGCACAGATTCTCGGCCCCTCGGGAAGCGCCGCGAGCTGCTGCGTGTTCGCGGACGAGAACGGAGGGGACGACGCCACCCGACATGAAAGGGAGCGATCAGGGGCTGCCGGCGCCAATTCATCGTGGTCTTGTGCTCGCCGGCGTGCGAGGCGCCGCGCTACGCCCCTGCGGGCGATGGCCTTGACGCCGACTCCGCGCAGGACGGGATCGCTCTTGCCGCCGGCATCGAACGGGATGATGTGAGACCGATCGCGGGTTTGGGCCGCCTCAGAAATTGCGATCGCACGTGATCATCGAACTGCTGGAACTGCGATCGCCGCGCATGCGATTCACGAATTCAGGCCAGATTCGGGGTCTCGTCGCATGGCACGTCGCCTGCCCTGGCCCTTCCCGTGCCCGCACCGTCGTCCACGTACGAGCCGCGCCATGCCGCACAGCGCGTGCTCCATCGCATCGTCCTCGAGCACTTCGAGACGTTCCGTGCGCAGGTGGCGTCGATTCGGGATGGGGAAGGCTTGCCCCGGTTTGTCGAACAGGAGTTCCGCGAATTTCTCGGGTGCGGGTGTCTCGCGTCGGGGTTCGCGCGGTTCCATTGCGACGCCTGCGGGCTGGATCGCTTGGTGCCGTTCTCGTGCAAGGGTCGTGGCTTCTGTCCAAGCTGCGGTGGCCGGCGGATGGCCGAGCGTGCCGCCCACTTGATCGATCACGTCTTCCCCGACGTGCCGGTCCGACAATGGGTGCTCAGCTTGCCGTATCGGCTTCGCTACTTGCTGGCGTGGGACCACGATCTGTGTCGCGCGGTGGTTGCCGTCTACGTGCGCGCCCTGCTCGGCGTCCTGCGCCGTCGCGCGCGTCGGGACGGCATGAGGGACGGACACGGTGGAGCGGTGGCGATCATTCAGCGTTTCGGCGGCGCGCTCAATCTGAATGTGCACGTCCATGCACTCGTGATCGATGGCGTGTTCACTGGCGGGGGTGACGCCGTGGGCTTTCATGCCTCGCGACGGCTCACGCGCGACGACGTGGCCCAGGTCGTGGCGGTGGTGGCGCGACGGATCGATCGGCTGCTCCAGCGGCGCGGCGTGGCGGCCGCGCCGGAGGAACGCTGCGTCCCGGACGCCTGGTCGGACGACGCGCCAGTGCTGGCAGGCCTGGCTGCGGCCTCCATCCACGGACGAATCGGGCTCGGCCCGCGCGCCGCCGCAGGGGTGCAGCGTTACGGCGAGCCGCCCGATGACCGCGAGCCGGCCGCAGTGGGTCAGTGCCACGCACAGGTGGGCGGCTTCGACCTTCACGCGGCCATTGTGACGCGCGCGGGTCAACGCGATCGGCTCGAGCGGTTATGTCGGTACGCGCTGCGGCCCCCGCTGGCGGAGGACCGGCTGAAGATGGACGGCGACGGCGCGGTGTGGCTGACGCTGCGGCATCGCTGGAGCGACGGCACGACGCATCTCAAGTTCGAGCCGCTCGAGCTCCTCGAACGGCTGGCGGTGCTGACCCCCCGACCGCGCATCAATCTGGTGCTGTACTACGGTGTGCTGGCGCCGCGGGCGCGCTGGCGCGCGGCGGCGGTGGGCTGGACGGGCCCACCGCAGGCCGACCCGTCGCCCGCGACCGAACACGCGACGGGCGATGCACAACGACCCGACGCAACATCCCGCCGGCGAACCGGTGCGTATCTCTGGGCCGAGTTGATGCGCCGGACCTTCGGGTTCGATGTGCTGGCGTGTCCCCGCTGTGGCGGGCGGCTCCGCCTCCTGGCGCTCATCGAGCACCGCACCGCCGTGGAGCGCATCCTGCGTCATCTCGGTCTGCCTACCGATCGACCAGAGCCGTGGCCCGCCCGAGCGCCGCCCACTCGGACCGATGCGTCTGCACGTGCGTGGGACGAGGACATGCCAACATTCGATGCGACGTTTTGACGGCGCGGACACCCCGGTGTGTGTCGGCGCCCAGATCCACTATCAGTGCTTGGCCCCATTGCGCCATTGACTTCGGCTCCCGAGCCCCGTCAGGATCCCGTGCCGGCTAATCCGCGCTGTCGCTGAGGGGGGAGCGGGGTCTGAGAACGAGCGTTCCGTTAACCCTCCGGTCCCGGACAGGGCCTTTGTACCGGCTATCGTCTGGTCGATGACGATCGATCCGTCGATCCCACGATATTGACCGTCACAACCCGGGAACACCCGCGGTAAGGTGTAGCCCGTGTATCTGGACGTGAAGCTCGCCGTGCGCCGGTTGCTGGCGACGCCGCTGTTCACGCTGTTCGCGGTCATGTCCCTGGCCGCCGGCGTCGGCGTCACGACGGCGATCTACTCCGTCATTCAGTCGATTTTTCTTCAGGATCTCGGGATCCGTGAGCCGGATCGCGTCGCGTTCATCGTCAGCCCGCACGACGGCCGGCTGGTCAACGCGGCCATCTCGACGCCCGATCTCGAGGACCTGCGCGCCGGGCAGCAGTCGTTCCTCACGCTCGCCGGCTCCGTCGCGTTTCAGCCCGCGCTCGCGTCGCCGCTCACCACGGAAGTCGTCATGGCCGAAGCCGTCGAGGGTGCGTACTTCTCGACGCTCGGTGTCGGCGCCGCGATGGGGCGCGTCATCGAGCCCGAGGACGATCGCACGGGAGCTCGTGTCGCCGTTCTGAGCCACAAGCTGTGGCGGTCCCGCTTCGCGTCGGACCGGCGCGTCGTCGGCCAGACCATTCGGATCTCGGGTCGGCCGTACGAAGTGGTCGGCATTGCGCCGCCGTCGTTCGTGGGATCGGGCGCCCGATCGGGCTTCAGGATTTTTGCAACCGCCGTCTGGATTCCACTGAAGGCCAACGATTCTCGACGCGGGGCGTCGGCCAGTCCGGTTCCCCTGCGCGAACAGCGGCAGCTGCGTGTCTTCGGCCGGCTGGCTCCGTCCGCGACGGTGGGACGCGCGTCCGGCGAGCTCGCGGCGATCGCCGCCACGCTCGACACGACGTATCCGCCGCCGCCGCATTTGAAATTCCAGCACATCTCCGAACGATCGTGGACGGCGAAACTGGCTTCCACTCCGGATGAAGTCGCCAACGTGCTGGATCGATTCGGACTGACGCTCATCGGCTTTGTGGCGCTCGTGCTCGTGGTCGCGTGCACGAACCTGGGGAACCTGGTGCTCGCACGGGGAACCACGCGGCAGCAGGAGCTGGCGGTCCGGTATGCGCTGGGCGCGCCGCGCTGGCGGCTCGTTCGCGAACAACTGGCCGAAAGCCTCGTGCTGGCCGTCGCAGGCGGCATCGGCTCGTACCTCGTGTTCCGCACGCTTCAGATCGTGATGGATACCGAGTTCAACTTCGCCACGCCATTTGGCGGCGGACGATGGACGCTGACGATTCGACCGGAGCTCGACATGACGGCGCTCGTGATCGCGGTCGCATCGCTGCTGGTCTCGCTCGTGGTCTTCGGCCTCGAGCCGGCGCTGCAGCTGACGCGCACGCGCGACGTCCGCGGCGAGGTGGCGGCGGGCGCCACGGGGCCCGCGCGGACACGGCGACATCGCCTGCTGCTGCGGTGGCAGGTCGCGATCTCCGCCGGCTTCTTCATCGTCGCGACAATGTTCGTGAAGTACACGATTGCGGAGGCCCGGCACGATTCCGGAGTCGCCATGGACCGGTTCGGAATGGCCGTGCTGAGCTTCGAGACGCAGGGGTGGGACGAATCGCGCGCGCGGCGGACCCTTGACCGCGTGATGGAAGAAGCGCGAAAGGAGGCCGCGATCGCCTCGATATCGATATCGGCCGGGATGCCGTTCGGCATCGTCAATCCTCGACGCGTGTCGATCGCGCTGCCGAATGTGGTCGATGCAGTCGGGTTTCGCGCCGCGATCGCCGTGGCGGCGACGCCGTCGTTGTTCACTACCATTGGCGTGCCCATCGTCCGCGGCCGCGGGTTCAACGACAGCGATCATGCCGGCTCGAGGCCGGTCCTCGTGTTGAGCGACTTTACCGCCCGCGCGATCTTCGGCCCGGCCGACGCGGTCGGTCAGCCGGTGAGCGTGCGCGGCCTTTCATCGGGCGACACCGTGGCCATGGTGGTCGGCGTTGCGCGCGACACCGACGTCGGGTCGCTGTTCGCGGAGCCGCGCCCTCTCGTGTATCTGCCCCTGTCACAGCGATACGATTCGCTCGCGACGATCGCGGCGCGGTCATCCGGCGACGTTGGCGCCGCCGTGCGCGCCTTGCAGCGGGCGCTGCGCCGGGCGGACCCGGATCTCGCCGTCGACGCGATCGGGACCGGACGCGAAATGCTCGTCGGCCCGTTCGTGTTCCTGAGAGCGATGGGGATGACGACGCTGGCGCTCGCGGCGCTGACGCTCCTGCTCGCGATGGTCGGCCTCTTCGGGATTCAGTCGCACGTCGTGTCGAACCGGACGCGCGAGATCGGCATCCGGATGTCGTTCGGCGCGAGCGCGAGTCAGATTCAGCGCATGGTGCTCACGGCCGGCTGCCGTCCCGTCTTCGAAGGGCTGCTGATCGGTCTGCTGATCGGCCTGGCCGGCCGCGCCATCGTGCACTACTACATGGAGCTCGAGGACGTCCCCATCGTGGATCCGTGGATGCTGCTGGTGGTCCCGATTCCCCTGATCCTGGCGGGGATCAGCGCCTGCTACCTGCCGGCGCAGAGAGCCGCGTCGGTCGATCCCATGGTGGCGCTCCGCCACCTCTAACCGGCCGTGCGCTCAGCGCGCTGTTCGGTGTCGGTCCGCCCACCAGCTCCACAGCGTCAGGATCGCGGCGCCCACGAGTGCGGAGATGTACAGCGCCGGGATCGATGGCGGCACGCTGCCGACAGCGGCCACGTAACCGGCCACCAGAAATGCGGCGAGCGCGCCGAAGCCCCAGCGTCCGATCCGGTCGCGCGCGTCGGTGGCGCGCAGATAGATCCACAGGCCCGCGGCGAAGAGGACGATCTCCACGCCCAGTGTCGCCGGAATCGAACTCCAGAGCTCCAGGCCGTACATCGTTCCCCCAGGAAAGATCGGCATGTCGGGGCGATGCGTGATGACGTCCAGCAGCCAGTGACTGACGACGAGCGCGCCGAGAACGATGGCAGCGCGGGCATCGCGCATGCGAATGCCGCACACGCCTCCGAGCAGCGCGCCCCACCCGATCAAAAACAGCAGCGAATGCGAATAGGGATAGCTGACGAACTTGAGCGGCGTGAACGCCGTGTTGCCGGGGTCGATGCGCACCTGCTCGATCCCGGCGGCGACGAGGATCGGCCACAGCAAATCGGCGAATTGCGCGGCCGCGAATGCGAGCGCCAGCGAGACTCGCGGGACGGCGCGCTTGGCTGCCAATCCCAGCGCGAGGTGGCCGATGAACACAGCGTTACAGACTAGATCAATCCCATCAGGTGAGGCTATTCGGCTGCGAGCGCGAGCACCGGATCGATTTTCGTCACGCGCCGTGCGGGCAGGAAGCTGGCCACGATGCTCGCGACCGTCAGAACGGCGACGACGCGACGAAGACCGCCACGTCGCGCGGATCCACGTGATACAGCACCGGCTGCAGCGCGCCGCGACGCCAGCAGCGCGAGGCCGAGGCCGAGGACGAGGCCGATCGGCCAGTTGGACGACGCTCCTCCGCATGACCAGGAGGATCAGCTGCGGGCCGCGGGCGCCGAGCGCCGACCGCACGCCCATCTCGCGCGTCCGCTGCGTCACGGCGAACGACATGACGCCGTAGAGGCCCGCGGCCGCGAGGAACAGCGCGCAGATCCCGAACGCCATGAAGAAGGTGCCGAACATCGTGTAGAACCACGTCTGTCGCTCGATGACCGTCCGCATCGTGTTGACCTCGTAGATCGCGAGATCGGAATCGAGGGAGGCGACCGCGCCGCGGACGAGCGACGCGATCGCGCCCGGCTCGCCTCGGGTGCGCACCGCGATGCGCACGCCGTTCGCGACATCGCTCTGCGCGATCGGAATGTAATAGCCGACCGGGCTCGCGTTGTTGTTGCCGATCCCCTCCATCAGCAGGTCGGGCACGACGCCCGACGATCGTCATCCACGGCTCCTTGTCGCCGGGACGGATGCGCTTCATCTGCCGGCCGATCGGATCCAGGTTCGGGAAGTGCACACGCGCGAACGACTCGTTGATGATGGCCACGGCACGGCTCGTCGCGGTGTCGCCGATGGCGAACTCGCGGCCGCTCACGACCTTCGTCTGAAACGTCTCGAAGTAGCCGGGCGTGACGATGCCCTCGCGCGCGAGCGGATAGTCGCTGCTCCTGCGGGTACGCCTTGCCTTCGATCTGCACCGGGATCGAGCCGTTGCCCGCCGCCGGCAGCCCGTCCGACAGCGTCGCCGCCTCGACGCCGGGCACCGCCTGGAGCCTCGGCAGCAGCTGCTCGAAGAACCGGATGCTCGCCGGGGAATCGGGGTATCGGCCGCGAGGTAGATCGACGCGCGCGGTGAGGACGTGCTCGATCGCAAACGGCATCTGCACGTTCTTCAGCTGGATGACGCTCTTGATCATCAGGCCCGCGGCGATGAGCAGGCCGCACGACACGGCGAGCTCCGCGACGACGAGCCCGCTGCTGAATCGGCCGAGGCGAGCGCTCGTCGACGCCCGGCTGTCGTCCTTGAGCGCCGCGCCGGCGCTGACCCGCGCCGCGTGCAGCGCCGGCAGCGCGCCGGCGACCAGGCTGGCCAGGACGATCAGGCCGCGCGACGAAGAGCATCACGCGGTAGTCGAGCTCGAACGTGATCCAGAACGGCGGCGGATTCACCGCCAGCGCTGCGTGAACCAGCGCATCCCGAACACGCTGAGCAGCACGCCGAGTGCGCCGCCGACGGCGGCGAGCACGAGCACCTCGGTGAGGTGCTGGCGGACCACGCGGTGGCGGCCGGCGCCGAGCGCCATGCGGACCGCCACTTCGCGGCGCCGCAGCGACGCGCGCGCGACGAGCAGGTTCGACACGTTCACGCAGGCGATGAGCAGCACGCCGATGCCCGCGCCCAGCATCGTGTACAGCAGGTTGTAAATCTCCGGGCCGAGGATGGTCTTCACGTACGGCATCACGTCGGCGCCGACGGCCGAGATTGGTGTCCGGGAATTCCTGTTCGAGCTGCGCGGCGATCGATCGCGCCTGCGTCCTGCGCCTGATCGAGGCTGACGTCGGCCTTGAGCTGCGCGATGACCAGAGAGACGGGTCCCTCGCCGCGCGGCTGCCAGCGGATCGACGGTCAGCGGCGTCCACAGGGCCTCGCGGATCGGAAACGCGAAGCGCTCCGGCATCACGCCGATGACGGTCCGGCGTGTCCCGTTCGCCGCGGATCGTCGTGCCCGACGATCCCCGGCGAGCTCCCGTATCGATCGCGCCACAAATCGTGGCTGAGCAGAATCACCGGGTCGGCGCCCGGCTGATCGTCACCCGCCCGAAAGCCGCGGCCCAGCAGCGGCGGGACACTCAGCGCCTCGAACGCGGCAACCGTCAACTGGCCGCCGCTGAATCGTTCGGGCCGTCCGTCGCCCGCGGCGAGATTCACCGCGCCGAACATGTACGCCCCGATCCGCTCGAAGGCGGTCAGGCGTTCCTGAAACACCGCCAGATCCTGCACGGCGACCGGCTGCCGCGGCTGGTTCTGGGCCGGGTTCGTCGCGACGAGCGCCACCAGCCGATCCGCGTCGGCGAAGGGCAGCTGTCGCTGAGGGGGGAGCGGGGTCTGAGAACGAGCGTTCCGTTAACCCTCCGGTCCCGGACAGGGCCTTTGTACCGGCTATCGTCCTCGTCCCGCTATCGTCCTATATCCCTCGTGCGTGGTGTGGACGGCAAGCAGAACGTGGCGATTCAATCTTCGTAGCCCGGGCGCCCTGGCCTTCAGGCCGCGTTGAACGAGGCGTGTCCCCCCGGCTGGCACGACCGCCTACGCGGCCCGGATTCCGCGAGATTGGCTCAAGAGGCGAGCAACATCACGGCGGTTTGCTCCGAGACGGAATAATGACCGCAACAGCAAGTCAGTGCTGACGGTTCGATCGGCGATCTCCATCTTTGCCACTCGCGACTGGCTCGAGCCGATTCGTCTTGCAACATCGGTCTGTGTCAGCCCTTGACGTTCCCGCATCCGGCGCAACCCAGCAGCTAGCGCGAGCTTCGTTTCGATGAACCGGCGCTCCTCGTCGGATAGCTGCAGGAAATCGGCGGCGTCGCCGGTCTTCCATCCGGCGCGCTCCAACCGTCGGCGCTTATCCCTTCGCACGGCCCGTCTCCTTCTTCGTTGTCGTCAAGCGCTGGAAATCCGCCAGCCGCTGCTTGCACGCGTTGATGACGGCGAGCGGCGTCGCCTGGGTCTGCTTCTTGAAGACGTCGAGAAACTCCACCCGCGCGTCGGTCTGCCCGACGTGTCCTCGAAACTCAGGGGGACACGCCCGTAGTCGGCCCGCGTCACCTGCGCCGATGCGTCGCGCGCGTTCCACCCGATCGCGACCGCGACGACAAAGGGCACCCACCGTCCGAATCGAAACATGGCGATGCGTCACCATTTCGCGTCATGCCGTGGCTCCGCGTCGGCGCGACAGCCGGCGCACGGCTGATCGCATGCGCTGCCGCGGCACAGCCGCCAGCGCGTGCCGCACGGCGGAGGGAAGTGAAGGCCGCACCAACAGAAAAGAGCAGATGTCGCCGTCCGGGCGCGCTCTGATCATGTCAGTCTCCGTCTGGATCGAAGATCTCCTCGATCCTCTTCCGGAAGAGCCGTGCGATCCGGAAGGCGAGCGGAAAATGACTACCCGTATTCGCTTCGCTCGCGGCTTGGTCCAGGCAGAAATCAGCCACGCCGTTTGCTGTCCAACGTGCTTGCGGAACCCTCGTCGGCCTTCTCGACAATCAAGGCCTGCTTGTGGGTATCAATGCGATACCTGAACTGCCGACCGAAGGCCTGGCCCTTTTCCGGATGAAACACCGCCAGGCGGTGCCGCTCGAACTTCGTGGGAGCGAGCTGAAGCGCCTGTGTCTCGAGCATCTCGTTCGACGCGGCCGCTGCGGGCCCGGCCGATACGAACTCGTGGATGTGCACGACCTTGCCGGTCTCCTTGTCGTACACGAGGCAGAACTGCGAGCTCATCGATTCGTCAGTTGAACTGAACATGGGGCCTCCTGTCACAACGGTGCAAGCCACTGTGTCCTCAGACCCACTCGAAAATCAGCCAGCGGGCCATCGATTTCGTCTGGTAGCACGCCACTTTGAACGTGATGCTCGTTGCATTGTTCCGATAGAGGACCGCCACGAGATCGCCGCCGACCGTGTTCTCGGTAGGAAAGTTCTCGACGCCGCTGTCGCTGACGACTTGTGTGATGAAGGCGTCAGACGCCGAATGGCTTTCGCCGGCGGTCCATGTGCTGATCAGCGCGATCTCGGCGAAGATGTTCTTGTTCTTCACCTGCACGGTCACGCTGTAGCTGTGCGGATCGTCGAAATCCCGCGCCCACATTTCGTTGCCACGTATCGCGGTCACAGACATGGTCGACCTCCTCGATCGCGAAATTTACCATCCCTCCTCGTCGCGTCGATCGACATTCGTCCGGGGTGTTCCCATGTTCGAACGACGGCAGAGAAGAGCGACCGCCGAGTCCTGTGCGGAAGGGTTTTATGGTTCGTCAACGTCGTGTTTGCGACACGTGTGATATGCAGGCGAGTCTCCTGTTTTCGGGTACGATTCTCGGACGGCAATCGAACGCTGTCCGGCACGCTAACCTGGCGGCGTGGCTGAAAAACGCCTGAGCGGTCCGGATTCTCGACGAGGCTGAACCGATGACCGACATCGATCGCCGCACCTTCCTGACCGCAGCTCTCGGGATGGTGACAGCGCCGTGTGCCACACGCGCTGCGGATGCTGTTGCCCAGGGCGCCGGCTCACCTCCGAATCGGCGCTGGATCGACATACACCATCACTTCGCGCCTCCCGCCTGGATCGCCGACGTCCGGGGCAAACCGTTGCTCCAACCGGCCAACACGCGGTGGACCGCCGAGCAGTCGATCGACGACATGGACAAGGGTGGTGTGGCAGCCGCGGTCGTGTCGATCACGAATCCCGGCCTCTGGTTCGGCGATCCGGCGCAGGCTCGACGGCTCGCGCGGGCCTGCAACGAGTACGGCGCGAAGCTCGTTCAGGATCATCCGGCGCGCTTCGGGCTGTTCGCGGCCCTGCCGCTGCCTGACGTCGATGCCGCACTGAAGGAGATCGAGTACGCATTCGACACGCTGAAGGCAGACGCCGTCGGTCTGTACACCAGTTACGGCGGGATGTGGCTGGGCCATCCATCGTTCAGGCCGGTGATGGAGGAACTGAATCGCCGCAAGGCGGTCGTGACCGTCCATCCCACTGCCGCCGACTGCTGTCGCAACCTTTCCTATGCGCCCGGGATAGGCCCGGGCACGATCCAGTACGGCACCGATACGACGCGTGCGATTCTGGGTGTCGCCTTCAGCGGCGATGCGACGAAGTTTCCAGACATCCGCTTCATCTGGTCGCACGGCGGCGGGAGTGCACCATTTCTTGCGGGACGGATCAACGCCGCTTCCGGCAACGCTCGCGACGCGCTGCCGGACGGATTCATCGCCGCAGCGAGACGGTTCTTCTACGACACGGCCGGCGCGGCCAATCGCGGTGCGCTGGTGTCGCTGCGCGAACTCGTGTCCGCCTCGCAGATTGTGTTCGGCACCGACTTCCCGCCCGGTGGGACCAGCGCGGCGGTCGCAAAATCGCTGGCCGAATCGCAGCTTTTCAACGACGCAGAGCTTCAGGCGATCGGGCGCGACACGGCCGTTCGCCTCGTGCCGCGCCTCGGCCGGTGATCGTCCATGAATCTCCGGATGTCGTCCGCGCGCGGTTCTAGCACGCGGAGTACATCCGCGCGTTTTCCCTTCAGCGTGTCGTAGCGCCCGATGCGACGCCTGTCGGGCTAACCAGTTGCGAAAACCGTCCCGTACGGCCCGCCAGACTTCGCCCGCCACTCGGCGGGCTTCGTCTTGGCACGCCCGAAAGCTAACGCGCGAAGTCCGTCACGCCGGAGCGTGACGCGGAGGCGGACGTGCACCACCGCGTCGCGTGCCACGAGCCCGTCGACCCGCCGGATCGTGTGTTGTGTAGAGCATTCCGGCACGTTTCACGAGTTCGATAATCCTTCACCCGGATCGGCCTGGCTCTAGAAAGGCTCTTCGGCCTCTGGGCTTGGAGAATGGCGCAGGGGTTGTCATACTCGGGCATCGACGAAGGAAGGTTGGGCCATGAAAAAATCTAGGGCGATCCGTTTGGTACTGCTTGGCAGCACCGGGTTGACGCTCGCCGCCTGCGACCAGTCGCCACCGTCCGACGCGACGTTCTTCTCCAAGGTCGAGGACTGCATCGCGGTCAAAAGCGAGTCTGAATGTCGGGAGGGCTTCGCCAAAAGCGAGCAGGAGTTCGCCGCCGAGGCGCCCCGCTTCACGAAGAAGGAGGAGTGCGAGGCCGAATTCGGCGTCGGTAACTGCGAGACACGCCAGGCGGGGGGCGGCATGGGCAGCTTCTTCATGCCCATGATGATGGGCTACATGATGGGCAACGCGTTCAACCGCCCGGTCTACCGCGGCCCCAATAACGGCGCCATGCTGCAGAGTGGCAGCAGGTTCTTCAACGTCGGCTCCTTTGCCGGCGCCGGCCGGGCCGCGCCGTTTCAGCGCGGCCAGTTCACGCAGGTCCAGCGCGGCGGCCTCGGCCGAACAGCGGGCGGCTTCCGCAGCTCCGCCGGCGGATAGGCCTTGCAACGTCTCGCGACGCCGCCGCGCCCGGATTGGCGGAGCCACGTCGAACGCGACCTGGGCTTCGTGTTCCACACCAGCGACGGTGCGCCCTATTGGGACGAGACGTGCTGCTACAGCTTCACGGCCGAGGAAGTCGACACCCTCGAGGCCGCGACGGGCGAGTTGGAGCATATGTGCCTCGAGCTCGTCGACCGCGTGGTGAAGTCCGGCGATACAGCCTACGCCCGCCTCCTCATCCCGCGTCCCGCCTGGGAAGCGATCGAGCACAGCTGGAAAGCGGGCGAGAAGAACCTGTACGGCCGCTTCGACCTCCGCTTCGACGGAAACGGACCGCCCCGGCTGCTCGAATACAACGCCGACACTCCGACCGCGCTGTTCGAGGCCGCGGTCGTCCAGTGGGATTGGCTTGAAGCCATGCAGCCGGGGAGTGACCAGTTCAATTCCATCCACGAGAAGCTGATCGACGCCTGGAAGCACTTCGGGCTCGGGCGCACGCGGGTGTACTTCTCCGCCGTCAAGGACGATGAGGAGGACGGCGGCACGGTCGACTATCTTCGCGATACCGCGGTCCAGGCGGGCCTCGACACCGCGCGCATCGCGGTCGAAGACATCGGCTGGGACGGAGGACGCTTCCTCGATCTCGACAACGCGCCGATCGAAGCGCTGTTCAAGCTCTATCCCTGGGAGTGGATCGTCGGCGAGGAGTTCGGCCAGCATCTCTTGTCCGGCGCGGCGCGGGTGATCGAGCCGGCGTGGAAGATGGTGCTCTCCAACAAGGCAGTGCTCTCGCTGCTATGGGAGATGGCGCCGAACCACCCGAACCTTCTGCCGGCGGCGCTCGAGCCCGGCGGGATCGAGGGTGCGGTCGTGCGGAAGCCGATCTTCGGCCGCGAGGGGGCCAACGTGCAGGTGATCGAGGCCGACCGCGTGGTGGCGGAAACCGGCGGCGGCTACGGCGCCGAGGGCTTCGTCTACCAGGCCCATGCGCCTCTTCCCGCCTTCGACGGCAATTATCCCGTGATCGGATCGTGGGTGGTGGCGAGCGAGCCGGCGGGCATCGGCATCCGCGAGGATTCCACCGCTATCACCCGCGATACCAGCCGCTTCGTCCCGCACTTTTTCAAGTGACCGCCATGGACATCATGCAATCGCTTCAGGGTATCGATGACTTCCTTCTCTACTTCGCGACGGCCCTCGCTGCCGAAGCGATCTTCGTCGTCCTGTACATGGCGGTGACGCCGCACCACGAGGCGACGTTGATCAAAGCCGGCAATACTGCCGCCGCGCTCAGCTTTGGCGGGGCCGTGATCGGCTTCACGCTCCCGCTCGCAAGCGCCATTGCCCATAACGTATCGCTCCCCGGCACGGTGGCCTGGGCCGTGGTCGCGCTCGTCGTCCAGCTCGCCGTATTCCTGCTGACCAACCTGTTCCTGCGCGACCTGTCTCGCCGGATCGAAGAGGGCGATCTCGCGGCCGGCATCACGGTCGCGGTCGCGTCGCTCGCGAGCGGCATGCTCAGCGCGGCCTGCATGATCGATTAACTAGGAAGGTGGTTCGTGAATCCACGTTTCCGCTCGCTCGTCACCGTGATTGCCGCCGCGTCGACCCTCGCCGGCCTCGCAGGCTGGCGCGCCGCCCAGACGTTCGCGCAGTCGTCCGCCACTCCTGACCTCGCCGCGATTCGGGCCATCGTCGAAACGCCCATCAAATCCGGCAAGGTGGCCGGCGCGTCGGTCGTCGTCGCGCGTCAGGGTCAGAGCATCCTGTCGGAGAGCTTCGGCAGGGCGGACCTCGAGCTCGACGTGCCGATGCCGGCTGACGCGAGCTTCGAGATCGGATCGGTGACGAAGCAGTTCACGGCAGCCGCGATCCTGCTGCTCGCCGAAGGCGGCAAGCTCGCGATCGACGACGAGCTGACCAAGTACCTGCCGGACTACCCGACGCACAATCAGCGCATCACCATCCGCCACCTGCTCACGCACACGTCCGGGATCAAGGGCTACACGGAGCTGCCCGAGTTCGGCGATTTGATGCCGCTGCGGAAGACGCCGGATACGCTCGTCAAGATGTTCTCGAGCAAGCCGCTCGACTTCGCGCCCGGCGAGAACCTCGTCTACAACAACTCGGGGTTCTTCCTGCTCGGCCTGATCATCGAGAAGGTCAGCGGTCAGACCTACGCCGACTTCGTGAAGGCGAACCTGTTCGACAAGGTCGGGATGCCCGGGTCCTACTACTGCAGCGAGCGCGCCATTCGTCATCATCACGCGCATGGCTACGACACGTTCGCCAACGCGCTCGTGCTGAAAGGCGCGGTCAGCCACGTCTGGCCGTTTTCGGCAGGTTCGCTCTGCTCGACGGCCGCGGACCTCTCCGCGTGGACAGCCGCGCTCCACGGCGGCGGTGTGCTGAGCGCCGATTCGTACCGCGCGATGATCACACCGGCGATGCTTTCCGACGGAACAACAACCCGTTACGGCTTCGGCATCGGGCTCGGCGACATCCGCGGCCGGCGCGCCATCGCGCATGGCGGCGGCATCAACGGGTTCCTGTCGGAAGTCGAGTACTACCCCGACAGCGGTCTGTCGATCGTCGTGCTGTTCAACACGGCCGGTCCCGTCGGTCCCGCCGATCTCGCGCGCGACATCGCCGACGTGATCCTCGGCAAAGTGACCGAACCGACAAATACGTACAGCGGGGACGTGGCGGCGTTCACCGGCACCTTCGAAGGTGTCGGACGCGGCCGGCCGACCGTCGTGACGATCGCTGTCGAAGACGGCAAGCTGACCATGAAAGGCACGGGCCCGACGCCGCGCGTGCTCGCGTTCCGCAGCGGGGAGACGTTCGCGGCGAACGAGGCGCTCGTGATGTTCGAACGCGACGGCGGTCGCGTGGTGCGACTGCGCCTCGACACGGGCGGCGGGCACGTCGTGCTGAAGAAGAAGGCCAGCGGGAGCGACTGACGATGATTTCAACACGCAAGGTTGCCGTCGTCCAGGCGGCGCCCGTCGCGTTCGATCGCGAGCGGACGCTCGAGAAGGTGCACCGCCTGACCGGCGAAGCCGCGCAGCAGGGCGCGCGGCTGGTGCTCTTTCCCGAAGCGTTCGTGTCCGCCTACCCGCGCGGACTCGACTTCGGCGCCGTCGTCGGCTCGCGCACCGACGAGGGCCGCGAAGACTTTCGGCGCTACTGGGAGAGCAGCGTGGACGTGCCCGGCCCGGCCGTCGATCGGCTCGCGCGTGACCGCGCGGTCGCACGGCATCTACCTCGTCGTCGGCGTGATCGAGCGCGACGGCGGCACGCTGTATTGCACGGTGCTCTTCTTCGCGCCCGACGGCGCGTACCTCGGCAAGCACCGGAAGATCATGCCGACGGCGTCCGAGCGGCTGGTCTGGGGCTTCGGCGACGGCTCGACGTTGCCGGTCTTCGACACGCCGCTCGGCAGAATCGGCGCGGTGATCTGCTGGGAGAACTACCTGCCGCTGATGCGCGCGACGATGTACGCGAAGGGGATCGAGATCTACTGCGCGCCGACGGCGGACCCGCGCGATTCGTGGGTCGCGTCGATGCGCCACATCGCCGTCGAGGGACGCTGCTTCGTGCTGTCGTGCAATCAGTTCAACCGCCGGCGCGACTTTCCCGGCGACTACCGGACGCGCGTTCGGCGACGATCCCGACACGGTGATCACGCGCGGCGGCAGCTGCATCGTCGATCCGTTCGGCAACTTTCTGGCCGGGCCCGAACTATGAAGGCGAAGCGATTCTCGTCGCCGAGATCGATCGCGCGCAGATCGTGCGCGGCAAGTTCGATCTCGACGTCGTCGGCCACTACGCCCGGCCCGACATCTTCCAGCTCCACGTCGATGAGCGGCCCAAGCGGCCGGTCACCACCGAGCGTGCCGAGCCGGTCGCCACACACGTCATCGATTGATCCATAAACACGGCGCGTTGGCAGAGGACTGCGGCTCAGGTAGGATGGATGGAGAGGCCTTGTTGGGCGCCATCGATGAGACGTGCGGCGCCGGCCGACAGTCCCCGCACATCGACGTGCGGCTTGCCAATCGCCGCGACCGGGCTCGCGGGGGCGTCCGCGCGCCATTGATTGTTTCGGAGAGCGATTTTATCGCACTTGCGTTCGTCGGCCTCAGCGGTGGGACTCACTGCAGGATCTGAAACAGGTTGTTGAAATCGTCCGTCCAGAGACGAAGCCCCGGGATGTCGTCGATCGCGCTCGTTGAGGGGACGATGTCGTCGCGCTGCAGCCAGGCGCGGTTGCGCGTCACCAGCACCCAATCCGACTTGAAGACGATGTCGGTCTCGCCCATGTCCGCGATCAGCGCCGATCCGAGACCGTTGGCATCGGCCATCTGCTTGACCACCGGCGCGAGGTTCAGAAAGTGATTCGTGACGTGAAAGGCCATCACGCCGTCGGGCTTCAGGTGCCGCAGGTAGACGGCCATCGCTTCCTGCGTGAGCAGGTGGACGGGGATCGCGTCGCCGGAGAACGCATCGACGGCCAGGAGATCGAACGCCTGCGACGGCTCGCGCGCCAGGCTGAGCCGGGCGTCGCCGAGCGCGATCTCGATCGTCGCGGCGCTGTCTCCGAGAAATGAAAACTCTCCTCGCGCGACGTCGACGACCTGCGGGTTGATTTCGTAGAAGCGGATGACGTCGCCCGCCCGGCCGTAGGCGGCGATGGTGCCGGCGCCCAGCCCGATCATCCCGATCCGACGCCCGGCGTCCGTCATCGTCTGCAACGCGCGGCCGACACCGCTGGTCGGCCCGTAGTAGGCGGTAGGGGTGGTCCGAAGCTCGGGCGCGAGCCCTTGCTGGCCATGGATGATCGTGCCGTGGATGAGCTGTCGGACCGCTTCCGGGACGTCGGGCGGGATCATGTCCAGGGTTCGCAGCGATCCGTAGAAGCTGCGCACGAGCAGGTGCGCGCCGCTGCGAAACTCCCGCCTCTCGACGTACGTGTAGTACGCGCACGCCGCGGCCACGCCGAGCGCGGCCAGTGGCAGAATGGCGAACGCGCGTCGCATGGTCACCGCTGCCAGCAGGGCGGTGAGCGTCAACCCGATCCCGAGCTCCCAGTACCCGCCGAAGACTCGCGGTGCGACCACGCCGACGACGAGAGCGCCGATCGCGCTGCCGAGCGACAGCATCAGGTAGAACCGCGTGAGATGCCGCGGCTGTGGTTTCAGCCGCGCCAGTTCGCCGTGGCAGACGAGGGAGCATAGGAACAGCCCCGCGCCGTACAGCGGGATCGCGATCCTGATGTCCGGATCGAGATTGCTGTCCGGCAGCCGCATCGCGCAGGCGACGAGCACTCCCAGCATCGGCAGGACGAACAGCTCGCGCTGGTACCACCGATCGTGATCGAACGCGATGATGAACGTGATGAGGTAGAGCGCGAGCGGCAGCAGCCACAGGAACGGAATCGCGGCGACGTTCTGCGTGATGTGATTCGTCACCGCGAGCAGCAGCCAGCTGCTCATCGCGGGCAGCGCGAACCACAAGAGCTGCTGGGCGGCGCGCGGCTCCGGTTCCAATGGATCCGGCGCGTCGCCTGTGATCGCTCGTGGTGAGCTTGTCGAACCACGAGCAGGGGCTCGTCCTTCGACAGGCTCAGGACGAGCGGTACGCTGAAGATGTCGCAGGTTCACGAACAACGCAGCAGCGCACAGCACCACGAACACGACGTATCCCCCGGACCAGACATAGGCCTGGATCCGCGTCCGCACCCAGGGCTCGACGGCGAACGGATAGCTGACCAGCGCGAGGAGCGACGCCAGGTTGGAGAGCGCGAACAGGCGGTACGGCATGCGACGCGGGAATCGCCGCGCGAACCACGTCTGCACGAGTGGACTCGTCGTCGAGAGGAGGAAGTAGGGCAGCCCGATCGTTGCGCCGAGCAGCCCCAGGATCCGCCAGCTCGGCTCCTCGCCCCCTGCGGGTTTCCATCGGTCGCCCGCGACGATCGGCAGCGAGATCAGGCTTAGCGCCAGCAGCCCGAGATGGAGCGCCGCCTGGCTCCGTGGACTGAGCCGCCGCAGCATCCCGTCGCTGTAGGCGTAGCCCGCGGTCAGAAGCGTCTGGAAGAACACGAGGCACAGCGTCCAGACGGCGCTCGAGCCGCCGAACCACGGGACGATCTGCTTCGCGATGAGCGGCTGGACCGAGAACAGCAGGAACGCGCTGAGCGTCGTCGTGGCCGCGAAAAGAAGCGTCAGTCTTCCTTCCACGGATTGGTCGCGAACACCGCAAGCTCCGGCCACAGCGCCCGCCGCGGCATGTCGAGCGCGGCCATGATCGTCCCGCCGATGTCCGCCGCGAAGAGCTTGTTCGGATTGTTGCGTCCGGTGCGCCCGCCGAAGTTGGTCTGCACTTCCGACGGGCACACGCAGACGACGCGGATCCCATGCGGCCGCAGCTCGGCCTGCCAGCATTGGCTGATGCCGCGCAGGGCCCACTTGCTGCCCGCGTACGCGGTCGCGGTGGCCGCCCCCTTCATCCCTGAAGTGGACGCGATGTTGACGATGTCGCCCTGGGCACGCGCCTTCATCTGCGGCACGACCAGATTGGTCAAATCGACCAGGCCAAAGACGTTCGTATCGAACATCTCTTTCATCTTCGCCACGTCGAGCGCGCCGATCTCGCCGCGGTAGGCGTAGGCGGCGTTGTTCACGAGCACGTCAATGCCGCCCATGCGCTCGGCGCAGAAGTCGACCGTCCGGGCGTTGTCCTCGGCCTTTGATACATCGGCGCGGAGGCCGTGCGCGCCGGTTTGCCGCGCCACCGCATCGATCTGCTGCTGATTGCGGCCGGTGAAGACGACCTGATGGCCTGCTTTGCAGGCCAGCTCGACGAGGGCGGCGCCGATGCCCTGGCTGCCGCCGGTGATGAGAAAACGGGAGACTGCCATGGAGCTCATTGGTACTGACGGCACGGTGGGCCGAGTTGTGACGGGTCGCCGCGTCAGTCAGCGCAGCGTGATGTGCGCCGGAAACGATGGAACAATCTTAGAGGAGGGCAGCGGGGCGTTCTGATCCTCGCGGCCCAGAGACGTCATCTCGCCCGATTCAGCGCAGATCCAGACCTCTCTCGCACCAGCGTCAAAGTAGAGCGCCGTTTTCTCGCGAATCTCGGCATCGGTGTTCCGCGGCGACAGCACCTCGACGCAGACCTCCGGTGCGCGCGGAAAGCAGACCCGTTCCCCGAGCGCGCGCATTGTCTCGTCCGATGCCCAGGCTACGTCGGCCGCCCTCACACCGTCGGCGGTGGAGATTGGACATTCCGTCACGACACGGCCGCCGCTTGTATGCGTGTGCAGGAGATAGGAGATGGCCGATTGAAGCTGTCCGTGACGCGCAGCAGGGGGTGGGTTCATGATGATCTGCCCGTGCCGGTCGGTCTCGACGCGGCCCTCGAAGCGCGCGAGCTCGCGGTCCTCCAACAGTTCGGCCCAGCGACGCTCGTTGAACTCCTGCTGCGCCTCCTGCGACGGCAGCTCGATGGTCAGAGTGCCCATGCCTCTATCCTAAACGTAAAGGTGCGGCTGATGCCTACTTCGCCAGCGGATTCGGCCGCAGCTGGAAATGCGCGGCGAGCGGCTTGGTGCCCTTGCCGCCCTCGATGAGCCACGGCGTGCGATCGCCGTTCGCCGACCACAACCCGCGGCCTTTCCAGCCCGCGTTCGGATCGTCGATGCGCCCGTCGAGGCCCTTCGCGTAGAAGCCGAGCGGGTAGGGCACGCGCAGCACCACCATCCGCCCGTTCGCGTACGCGATCAGCCCGTCGTTGAGATTGCCGGTCGAGATCGGCACGTTCCGCCCGAGGCCGAACGTGTCGTGCTGATCGACCCACGTGTAGTAGCTCGACTCGGCGCTGTTCTCGCCGATGCCCTGGAAGCCCGGGCCGGGATACTGATGGATCGACCAGCCCTCCGGGCAGTGATCGCCGGTCGCCTTCGGTCCATTGAGCGGCCCTTGGCATTTTCGGCGATCGAAGCTGCCCATGTGCCCGCTCGCGAGCGACACCCAGACGACGCCGTTGCCGTCGATGTCGGCGCCGCGTGCGCCGAAGCCGGGCGGCGGTACGGTGTAGACCTCGGCGAGCGCCGTCGCGGGCGGATTCGGTCCGGGCGCGACGCGCACGACCGCACCAGGATTTCCCAGCGTCGAGCCCCAGATCGAGCCGTCCACCGGGCTCGGCATGATCGCGTAGAGCGGCGATGCGACGCGCTTGTCCTTGGCCGGATCGACCGGATCGTTCGCCCCGACGTAGTCGTCGCGCCTGCCGTTGCCGTTCGTATCGAGCACGAACGCGGTCCAGCCTTGCGACTTCGCCGCGTCGCCCGTCTGCAGGAACATTTTCGTGTTGAGCCAGCCGAGCACCTGTCCACCACCGCTCGTCCACAGCGTCTCGTTCGCGTCGTAGCCGAACTGCAGGTGATGCGTGCCGAAACAGGTGTCGACGAAGGTGTACTTCTTCGTTTTCGGATCGAAGACGGCCAGATGCCGCGCCGCGCGATCGTTCGGGGTGAGCTTCGCGGACGGATGGTCCGAGCCGTCACGGCAGAACGCCGGATTTTCCGGCGCTCGGACCGTCGCAGCGAGCCACAAACGACCCTCGCGATCGAACATCGAGTTGTGATTGTTCGCGCGGGTCTCCCAGATCGCCTCGTCTCCCCAGTACGGCGACGGCGCCGCCGACTTCAGCGCTGCCGCATGCCCGGGCCCGAGGCTGAGCGGCATCTCCGGATCCCGTACCGGCAGCCGGAACGTCGTCGTCTTGTTTTCGACCGGGTCGAGAATCGGCATGAGGTCGGAGCTGTACTCGGGCGATCCGTACAGCGGGCCGTTCGCGTTCACGGTCGGGTAGCGCCGATCGCTCGCGATCAGGTCGTGCAGGTAGTGCTTGTCGTCCATCCAGTCGCGCAGCGTGACGACGATGTTGCGCTCGGCGCCTTGCGGGCGCTGCGGCCTGGTGTGCGGCAGCTCACCCTTCGCGATGCGATCGGTCCACTCGCCGAAGTTCCGGAACGACGCGGCGCCGAGCCCGTTCAGCTGACCGAGCATCATCTCGCCCGCCTGGCCCGACTGGATGCGGCGGCGCCAGGCCTCAGCGCCCGAGGCGAAGGTCCCGAGCGAGGTGGGCGTCGTGCGCGTCGAGAGCTGTCCGAGCTGGTGGCAGCCGATGCAGCCGAGGTTCTTCATCGACCCGAGCCACCGCTGCTGGGTCACGTTGGCGGCAAAATTCGCCCGGTCCGCCATCTCGGCCTGTGTCGGGATCTTGAGCATCGAATACCAGTAGATGGCGGGGTAGTACTTCGCCGCGTCGGCCGGCGTCGGCGCGGGCGTGGCCGTGAAGTTGACCAGCTTCCCCGGCTCGCTCGTGGACTTGGCGCTGTCCACCAGGCCGTAGCCGCGCACCCAGACCGAGTAGCGCGCTCTCGGAAGATCGGGAATGACGTAGCGTCCCTGATCGTCGGTGGCGACGATCTTGATGTAGCGGACGGGCAGGTCGCGCGTCTCGGCGATCACCCAGACGCCCGCCTCGGGCCCACTCGGCCCGGACACGACACCGCCGATGTCGTCGGCGTCGATGGCGACCGCAGTCGCACGCGGCGACTGGGCCTGGGGGCCTGCCCTGAGCGAAGTCGAAGGGCCGCCGACGAACCGCGGCGCGAATGAAGCGAGACCGATCGCCAGTGTGAGCGTGACTGTGATGTTGCTGATGGTCATGCGCGTCCTCCAGCCGGTGGTGGTTGCCGATTATAGGCGCGTCGACGCTGAAGACACCTATGTCGATCCGTACGTGGGGTCCGGCTTTAGCCGGACCTTCACGGCGCAGCGCATGCGTAGCTGGCGTTGTAGGTCCGCCTGAAGGCGGACCCCACGTACTGGTGAGGTTCCGCTAGTACAAGAGGACGCGCTCGCGAATTTTCAGAAACTCGTCGACCGGTTCCTTCCAGGCCTGAGCGATTTCTGTTGCGGAAACGCCGGCGTCGATCTGTTCGCGCAGCGTTGCGGATCCCGCGAGGCAGTCGATCGGCATCTTCTCGAACTCGTACTCGTAGGGCGGAGGCTTCCACCCAAACCGATCCGGATCGCTCGCCCGGAACGCCTCGATGAGCGCGACACCCGCTTCGACCGGACGGTAGGCGCGGCGATCCAGCATATGGACTTGAACACCCGCGCAGGCCATCCCGGCGTGCTTCTGAAACGTGGGTTCGAATACGGCGGGCCGAAAGAAGACGCCAGGGAGGTCGCGACGGTTCATGGCGTCGGCGAATCGCTCGGCGACAATCCACGGCGCGCCGATCAGCTCGAACGGACGCGTCGTGCCCCGGCCCTCGGAGACGTTCGTGCCCTCGAACAGCACGCCGCCGGGATACACCGTCGTCGTGTCGAACGTCGGGATGTTGGGCGACGAGATGATCCAGGTGAAACCCGTGTCATCCCAGTACATGTCGCGGCGCCACCCATCCATTGAGACGACTTCGAGATCCGCGCCGATGCCGAAGTGCTCGTTTAAGAGGCGCGCGATCTCGCCGATCGTCAGACCGTGCCGCATCGGAATCGGAAACATGCCGACGAAGGATTCGAAGCCAGGCACGAGAACCGGCCCTTCGACCTGCACGCCTCCGATCGGATTCGGCCGATCGCAGACGAGCACTTTGATGCCGTGCCTCCGCGCGGCCTTCAGGCAGTTCGCCATCGTGTAGATGTAGGTATAGATGCGCACGCCGACGTCCTGGAGATCGATGACCAGCAGATCGACATCGCGCAGCATGTCGGCCGTCGGTTCGCGCACGTCGCTGTACAGCGAGTACACCGGCACGCGCCGGATGTCGTCGTGCGCATGGCGCGTTTCGATCATGTTGTCCTGCACGTCGGATCGGAAGCCGTGCTGCGGACCGAAGAGCGCGGTGAGCCGCGCGGTGGGATGCGCCGCCAGGCGATCGGCGACATGTCGCAGTCGGCGATCGACCGACGCCGGATTGCAGACGAGGCCGACGCGCGCGCCGTCGAGCGCGGTAGAGTCGAGGAGCTTTTCGGAGCCCAGTACGACGGACATGAAGCGACATTGTAGGATCGCAGGATCGCGGGATTGCTTCGAAATCCTGCATTTCTGCCATTCGGCCATCCTGCAATTCTGTGTGGTAGACTACCCGCCTTTGGTGGTTAGCCCCGCCTGCTTCGTCCGCGCAGAGAGTCGATCGAGCCTCCACTCGCTCCCTCCCCGTGATTGTCGAGCCGACGTGCCGCCACCTGTAGCATGAGGAGAGTGTGATGGGGCGCAGGCTTTACGTGGGGAACCTTCCATACACCACGGGCGAGGCGGAGCTGCAGGAGCTGTTCAGCAAAGCCGGCACGGTGGAATCCGTGCGCGTCATGCGCGACGCGGCAACCGGCCGTGCGCGGGGCTTCGCGTTCGTCGAGATGGCGACCGACGAGGAAGCGCAGAAGGCGGCCTCGGAGTTCAATCAGTACCAGATGGGCGGACGGGCGCTGACGGTCAACGAAGCGCGGCCCAAGCCTGAGGGCGGGTTCGGCGGCGGCGGCGGCGGCTACGGCGGCAATCGCGGTGGCGGCGGCGGCGGGCGTCGTGAGCCCCGATGGTAGCGATGAAGAACTGGTCAAAAGGCGACCGCGTCTCGCAACCCACGTACGGAGCGGGGACCCTCGTCGAGGTCAACGAGCACCACACGGTGATCGACTTCGACGAGCATGGCCGCCGCACCTTCTCGACGCGGCTCGTTTCGCTCTCGGCGACCAACGAGCCGGCGCCGAACAAAGCGCCCGCGCGGAAGCGGGCCGCGAAGAAAAAGAAAGAATCGTAGGTACTGGTCCACCACCTCGGCTGTCGGCCGTCCGCGGCCGGCGGTTGACTGTGCTAGCATGGGGCCGTAGCTTGCGAAATCGTTCACAAGCTACGTCCTTTAGCGATGCAGGGCTGGGTTTCCATCCTGATCATGACCGCGCTCGGCGCCGGCTTCGCGCTGATCTCGGTTCTCCTCTCCAGCCTGCTCGGGCCGCGCAAACCCTCACCCGAAAAAGCCGCGCCCTACGAATGCGGCATGCCGGCGGTGGGCGACGCGCGCGACCGGCAGTCCGTCAAGTTCTATCTCGTCGCGATGATCTTCCTGCTGTTCGACATCGAGGTCGCCTTCCTCTATCCGTGGGCGATGGCGCTGCGCGATCTCCGATGGGCTGGCTTCGTGCAGGTGCTGCTCTTCCTGGTGCTGCTTCTGGCCGGGTACATCTATGTCTGGCGCAAAGGTGTCCTGGACTGGGGAAACGACAAAGCGTGAGCGATGGGACTCGAAGCTGACATTCCTGTTCTGACGACCTCCGTCGAGAAGATGGTGCAGTGGGCGCGCCGCTCGTCGATTTGGCCCGTGACGTTCGGGCTGGCGTGCTGCGCGATCGAGATGATGGCGATGAGCTGCTCGCGCTACGACATCGCGCGGTTCGGCGCGGAAGTGTTCCGCGGCAGCCCGCGCCAGTCGGACCTGATGATCGTGGCCGGCCGGCTGTCGCGCAAGATGGCGCCGGCGCTCCGCCGCATCTACGACCAGATGCCCGAACCCAAGTGGGTGATCTCGATGGGCGCCTGCGCCTCGATTGGCGGTGTGTTCGACAACTACGCCCTCGTCCAGGGTGTCGATCAGATCGTGCCGGTGGATGTGTTCGTCCCGGGCTGCCCGCCCCGCCCCGAATCCCTCATCTACGGCATCGTGCAGCTCCAGCGAAAGATCGCCCAGCAGAAGCTCTCCTGATGGATGCCGACACGCTCATCGCATCGCTGCAGCAGGCAGTGCCGGGTGCGCAGATCGAGCGCGTGCCGTCAGTCGACGCACAGACAACCGTGTATGTGCCGCGCGAGGCGCTACCGGCGGTTGCCCGAGCGCTTCGCGATCTCCCCGAGCTGGCGTTTGCCCTGCTCGTGGAAGTGACAGCCGTTGACTACTGGCCGCGCGCGCCCCGCTACGAGCTCGTCTACCTGCTCGTCTCCATCGTCAACCGCCAGCGGCTCCGCCTGAAGGTCGCGCTGCCGGCCGAGGACGCGCACGTCGCAACGGTCAGCGACGTGTGGCCTGCCGCCAACTGGCTGGAGCGGGAGGTCTGGGATCTGTTCGGCATCGCCTTCGACGGGCATCCCGATCCCCGGCGCCTGCTGATGCCCGACGATTGGGAAGGGCATCCGCTCCGCAAGGACTATCCAGTCCAGATCCACATGACGCCTCACGCCACCCAGGCGCTGCAGGTCACGCCCGAAGAATTTCGCGCCAACGTCGAGCGAGATCGATTGACGCGCCGATGACACGCCACAAAACGCAACCACGAAGCCACGAAACCACGAAGAAGAACCTTTTTGTCTTTTTCGTGTCTTCGTGTTTTCGTGGTTGCATCTCCTGATCGCCATGCCCGAAATCCGCACCGAAGTGATGACCGTGAACATGGGGCCGCAGCACCCCAGCACGCACGGCGTCCTGCGGCTGGTGCTCGAGCTGGACGGCGAAACCGTGTTGTCGGCCGCGCCGACGATTGGCTATCTCCACACCGGCATCGAAAAAACCATAGAACAGAAGAAGTGGCAACAGGTGATCCCGCTCGTCGAGCGGATGGACTACCTGAGCGCCCAGTCGAACTCGATGGCGTTCAGCATGTCGGTGGAGAAGCTGCTCGGGCTCGAGATCCCGGAGCGCGTCCGCTGGATCCGCGTGCTGATCGCCGAGCTCCAGCGCATCAACAGCCATCTCGTCTGGCTCGGGACGCACGGGATGGAGGTCGGCGCCGTTTCAGTGATGCTGTATTGCTTCCGCGAGCGGGAGCTGCTGCTCAACCTGAACGAGATGCTCGCAGGTTTCCGTCTGTTTCCGAGCTACATGCGCGTCGGCGGTCTGCGCGAGGATCTGCCGCGTGGTTTCCACGGAGCCGTGCGGGCGTTTCTGGATGCCTTTCCCGCGAAGCTCGACGAGTACGAAGATCTGCTCACGAGGAACACGATCTATATGCAGCGTACGCAGGGGGTCGGCGTCATCTCGAAAGAGGACGCGATCGCGTACGGGCTGGTCGGGCCGATCGCGCGCGCGGCGGGTAGCGACTACGACGTGCGCAAATACTTCCCGTACCTCGGATACGACCAGCTCGATTTCGCGGTCCCGACGCGGACGACCGGCGACGTGTACGGGCGCTACCAGGTGCGCGTTGCCGAGATGCGCGAGAGTCTCAAGCTGTGCCGTCAGGTGCTCGAGCGCATTACGCCGATCGGGGAATACGCCGTGGCCGATCCGCGGATCACGCCGCCGCCGAAGGATCGCGTGTACACGGAGATGGAAGCGCTCATTCAACACTTCCTCGTCTACTCGCAGGGCTTCACCGTCCCGGCGGGCGAGGCCTACGTGGCGGTCGAGGGCCCGCGCGGCGAGCATGGATTCTCGATCGTCTCGGACGGAAGCAACCGGCCGTGGCGCGTGAAGTCGCGCGCGCCGTCGCTCCTCGCCTGCCAGGCGCTCGAACGGATGATCGTCGGCGGCCTGATTGCCGACGTGATTGCCGTGATCGGCTCGATTGACGTGGTGATGGGAGACGTGGACCGGTGAGCTTTCATCCCAAGATGGCGTATGACGCCGCCTTCCACAGGTCGGCGCGCGAGCTCGAGGACGAAGGGCCGCCGTTCGCCTACACGCCGGAGAATCGCGCGCGGTTCGACGAGGTGGTCAAGCGGTATCCGCCCGACCGCCGCCGGTCGGCGGTGCTCCCGGCGTTGTATCTGGCCCAGAAGCAGCAGGGCTACATCACGGCGAACGCCATTCGCCACGTCGCCGAGGCGCTGGGCATCACGCGCGCCGACGTGGAAGACGTCGTGTCGTTTTACACGATGTTCTATCGCAAGCCGGTCGGCCGGTTCGTCCTCCAGGTGTGCCGCACGCTGTCGTGCGCGGTGAACGGGGCCGAGCGGGTGACCGAAGCGCTCACCGAGAAGCTCGGCGTCCGGCCGGGACACACCGACGCCGACGGGACGTTCACGCTGGTCGAAGTGGAATGCCTCGGCGCCTGCGATCGCGCGCCGGTGGTGATGGTCAACGACGCATGGCACGAGTGCCTGAGCCCGGAGGACGCGTCGACGCTCGTCGACGACCTGCGGACGCGCGGTGAGGCCGCGGTGACGGGCTGTCACCTCGTGGTGGAGAAACGATGAGAAAGATGCGGATCAGCCACGAAAACACGAAAACACGAAACACGAAACGTACAGTTTGCATTTCGTGCTTTCGTGCTTTCGTGGCCTAACCCGGGAGCCGCATGGATCCAGTTCTCACCAAACACGTTCGCGAGGCCAACTCCTTTGCTCTCGATTTCTATCTGGCGCATGAAGGGTACGACGGGCTCCGCGCGGCGCTGGCGAAAAAACCCGACGAGATCATCGAGATCGTGAAGGCGTCGGGCCTGCGCGGCCGCGGCGGCGCGGGTTTTCCGACCGGCATGAAATGGCAGTTCGTCGACAAGAAGGTCGACCCGCGCTACATCGCGTGCAACGCCGACGAAAGCGAGCCTGGCACCTTCAAAGACCATCTGCTCATGGAGCGGAACCCGCATCTGCTGATCGAGGGCTGCGCGATCGGGTGCTATGCCATCGGCGCGAAGGTTGCCTACATCTACATTCGCGGCGAGTTCCTTCACGTGCAGGGCGTGCTCGAGCGCGCCATCGACGAGGCCTACGCGCGAGGGTTCCTCGGCAAGAATGTCCTCGGCTCGGGATTCGACTGCGACGTCTACATCCACCGCGGTGCCGGCGCCTACGAGGCGGGTGAAGAAACGGCGCTGCTCGAATCGCTCGAAGGGAAGCGCGCGCAGCCGAGGAACAAGCCGCCGTTTCCGGCGCTCGTCGGGCTCTACGGCAAACCCACCGCGGTGAACAACGTCGAGACGCTGTGCAATGTGCCGCTGATCGTGCTGAAAGGCCCCGAGTGGTACGCCGCGCTCGGCCCTGAAAAGAACGGCGGGCCCAAGCTGTACTGCGTCAGCGGCCACGTGCGGCGGCCGGGCGTCTACGAAGACTCTATGCACATCACGCTGCGCGAGCTCGTCGAGGGACGCGCCGGCGGCGTGCGCGAAGGCCGGACGCTGAAGGCCGTCATCCCGGGCGGATCGTCGGTACCGATCCTGATGCCCGATCAGATCGACATCCCGGCCTCCTTCGATGCGATTCAGAAAGCCGGCTCGCTCCTGGGATCCGCCGCAATCGTCGCGCTCGACGACACGACCTGCATGGTCTGGCTCGCGGAGAACCTCCTGCACTTCTACCGTCACGAGTCGTGCGGCAAGTGCACGCCGTGCCGCGAAGGCACCGACTGGCTCTATAAGATCCTCCGCAAGATCGAGCGCGGCGAGGGCCAGATGCGGGACCTCGATCTCCTGCAGAGCATTTCCACGAACATCGCCGGCAAGACGCTCTGTGCGTTCGGCGACGCGGCCGTCACCCCGGTGCTGACGACGCTGAAGCATTTCAGACACGAGTACGAAGCGCACGTGAAGGAGGGACGCTGCACCTTGCCAGCTGCGTGGAGAGCGCGGCAACCCGTGGGAGCTCATTAATGCCACGAAATCACGAAAGCACGAAACCTCATAAGGTTGCGTTTTCGTGTTTTCGTGTTTTCGTGGCCGCTTTGCCATGAGCGCGTTATTCGTTGGCCAGATCGTCCTGACGCTGTTCGTCTTCGTCATGCTGCTCAGCTCAGCGGCCGGCATGGTGTACATGGAGCGCAAGGTCGCCGCGCTGATGCAGCAGCGGCTCGGCCCGTACCTCGTCGGCCCCAAAGGCCTGCTCCAGCCGCTCGCCGACATCATCAAGCTGATGTTCAAGGAGGAGCTGCGTCCGCGGGCGGCCGACACGCTGTTGTTCGCGCTGGCGCCGATGATCGCCGCCACCTGCGCGTTCGCCGCCTTCGCCGTCGTGCCGTTCGGCGCCGACACCACGGTCTTTGGATTGATCCCGGAAGGGCTGCGCCTTCAGGTCGCGGACGTCAACGTCGCGATCCTGGTCGTGTTCGCGATCGGATCGATGAGCGTCTACGGCATCGTGCTCGCGGGGTGGAGCTCCAACAGCAAGTACTCGCTGCTCGGCGGGCTTCGCGCGTCGGCGCAGATGCTCAGCTACGAGCTGTCGTACGGGCTCGCGCTCGCAGGCGTGCTGGTGCTCGGCAACTCGCTCTCGCTCAGCGAGATCGTCAACGCGCAGAGCGGCACCTGGTTCGGGTTCATTCCCAGATGGTTCGTGTTCCTGCAGCCGGTCGGATTCCTCGTTTACATGACGGCCGGGATCGCCGAAACCAATCGCGCGCCGTTCGATTTTCCCGAGGCCGAGCAGGAGCTCGTCGCCGGGTACCACACCGAGTACAGCAGCATGACGTTCGCCATGTTCTTCATGGCGGAGTACATCAACATGGTCACCGTGTCGGCGGTGGCCACCGACTTGTTCCTGGGCGGCTGGCACGGTCCGTTCCTGCCGGAGTCGTTCGGCTGGATCTGGTTCCTGATCAAGGTCCTGGCGATCCTCTTCTTCTACGTCTGGATGCGGTGGACGCTGCCGCGATACCGCTACGATCAGCTGATGCGGTTCGGCTGGAAGATGCTGCTGCCGATCGCGGTCGTCAACCTGCTGGTAACGGCGGCCGGTGTGCTGTACTTCAATCTCTAAAATGCAACCACGAAGCCACGAAGCCACGGAACACACACGGTACGAAGAATGTCTTCTTCGTGTTTTCGTGTTTTCGTGGTTGCTTTTGGACCGGCGATGATCGCGTTCTACGCCCTCGCCGCCATCGCTGTAATCGCGTCGATCCTCGTGATCGCGCAGCGGAATCCAATCTACAGCGTGCTGCTGCTCATCGCGTCATTCGGCGCGCTATCGGGCCTCTACGTGCTGCTCGACGCGCCCTTCGCGGCGGTGACTCAGATCATCGTCTACGCCGGCGCGATCATGGTGCTGTTCCTGTTCGTGGTCATGCTGCTGAACGCGCCGCACGAAGAGACCGAGCACGACCTGCGGCTGCACCCGCTGATGCGCCGCGGACCCATGGGGTTCGGCGTGGTGCTCGCGCTCGTGCTGATCGCGGAGCTCGGCCTCGCGCTTGGCGCCAGCCGCGATGCGGGCGCCTTTTCCGGTCGATCGACGAGCTCCGTCGCGGCCATCGGCCGAGTGCTCTTCACCGAGTACGCCTTCCCGTTCGAGGTGACATCGATCTTGATCCTGGTCGCCATGGTCGGGGCCGTGGTACTGGCCCGCAAAGAGCCGCGCTGATGCCGACGCTGAGTCACTACCTCCTCCTGTCGGCGATTCTGTTCTCAATCGGTACGGCCGGCGTGTTCATCCGGCGGAACCTGATTACGATTCTGTTGTCCATCGAAATCATGCTGAACGCCGTGAACCTGAGCTTCGTCGCCTTCGGCCGGGCGCTCGGGACGGCCGACGGCCAGATCATCGTGTTCTTCGTGATGACGGTTGCCGCCGCCGAAGCGGCAGTCGGCCTGGCGATCGTGATCGCCTTGTTCCGCCACCGCGAGTCGTTGAACCCCGACATGTTTACGTCGCTCAAATGGTAGGGACAGCCACGAAAGCACGAAAGCACGAAAAAGAAACCATTTTGGTTTCGTGTTTTCGTGTTTTCGTGGCGTAACCGACATGCTGCTGTTGTTGATTCCACTGCTGCCGTTCCTGGGCTTCCTGGTGAACGCCAGCCTCGGGCGGCGCATCAGCAAGAGCGCGGCGGGTGGGGTGGCCTGCGGCGCGATGATCGCCGCGTTTGGTGTGTCCGTGGCGGCTGCGTGGCCGATTCTCGCCGCGCCCGACGAGGTGGTCGTCAACGACGTATTCAACTGGATAGCCTCGGGCGACTTCAGCGTCGGCTTCTCGCTCCGCCTCGACTCGCTGGCCACCGTGATGATCCTCGTCGTCACCGGGATCGGATCGCTGATTCACGTGTATTCGACCGCCTACATGCATGAGGAGGGGAGCTCGGAGTACGCGCGGTACTTCTCATATCTGAATCTCTTCGCGGCGTTCATGCTCGTGCTCGTGCTGGGCGCGAACTTCCTGGTGATGTTCGTCGGCTGGGAAGGCGTCGGCCTGTGTTCGTATCTGCTGATTGGTTTCTGGTACCGCAAGAAGACGGCGGCCGACGCCGGCAAGAAAGCGTTCATCGTCAACCGGATCGGCGACTTCGGCTTCATCCTCGGGGTGCTCGCGGTCTTCGTGCGGTTCGGCTCGGTGGATTTCCAGGAGATCGCCCGCGCGGCGTCGGCGGTGGCGCCCGAGACGACCTTCGGCGCCGTGTCGCTCATCACGCTGCTGCTCTTCGTCGGCGCGACGGGGAAGTCGGCCCAGATTCCGCTGTTCGTCTGGCTGCCCGACGCGATGGAGGGCCCCACGCCCGTCTCGGCACTGATCCATGCGGCGACGATGGTGACGGCGGGGGTGTACATGATCGGGCGGAACGCGGTGCTCTTCAGCCACGCGCCGCAGACGCTCGCCATCATTGCCGTGATCGGCACGGCGACGGCGCTGATGGCCGGGACGATCGGCCTGGTGCAGAACGACATCAAGCGCGTGCTGGCGTACTCGACCGTGTCGCAGCTCGGGTACATGTTTCTGGCGATGGGCGTCGGCGCGTTCGGCGCCGGCATTTTTCATCTCTACACGCACGCGTTCTTCAAGGCGCTGCTCTTCCTCGGGTCAGGCGCGGTCATCCACGCGCTGGCCGGCGAACAGGATCTGCGGCACATGGGCGGCCTCAAACGCGCGCTGCCGATCACCTACTGGACGTTTGTCATTGGTGCGCTCGCGATTGCCGGGGTGCCGGGGCTTGCCGGGTTCTTCAGCAAGGACGAAATCCTGTTCCGCACGTTCGCCGGCGGGCACACGCTGTTGTGGACCGTCGGCCTGCTCACCTCGCTGTTGACGGCCATCTACATGTTCCGCGTCGTGTTTCTCGCCTTTCATGGCCCGTCGCGCCAGGCACTGAGCACCGAGCACTCCGCACCAAGCACTGGGCACTCTGCTCCGAGCACTGCGCACTACGGTCTGCATGATGCCCCTCCGGCGATGGCCCTTGCGTTGATCGTGCTGGCGATCGGGTCGGTCGTGGCGGGATACGTGGCGCTGGGAGCGCGGTTCGAGCATTTTCTCGAACCGAGCTTCGCGCTCGAAGCCGCGCCGCACGCAGCGGAAGAAGGTCTCGAGTCGACGCTGATGATCGTGTCGTCGCTCGTCGCGGTGGCGGGCATCGGCATCGCGATGTTCTTCTTTCTGAAGAATCGAGGGGCGGCGGCGGCCTTGGCGGATCGCTTCCGAGCGCTGCATCGCGTGCTGCTGAACAAGTATTACGTCGACGAAATCTACGACGCGACGATCGTGCAGCCGGTTCGCATCGTGTCGGAAGACGTGCTCTGGAAGGGCGTGGACGTCCGATTGATCGACGGCGCGGTCAACGGCGTCGGCGAAACCGTCGGCGGCCTGAGCGAACTGCTGCGCCGATTGCAGAACGGTTCGGTCCGCATGTACGCCGCGTCCCTGTTCCTGGGAGTCGTCAGCATTCTGGGGTACTACCTGTGGAGGTAGGTCGAGGGTGATGCCCTTCCCGATTCTGACGTCCCTGATCGCCCTGCCGATTGTCGGCGCCCTGCTGTTGCTCTTCGTGCGCGACGACGAGGAGCATGCGGGATCGATTCGGCGGGTGACGCTCGTCATCTCGCTGCTCGTCTTCGTCGAGTCGCTGCTGCTGTGGGCGCGGTTCAACGGCGCGTCCGCCGACTTTCAGTTCGTCGAGCGGCACGCCTGGATCCCGGCGTTCGGGATCAGCTACGCCGTCGGCGTCGACGGGATCAGCCTGCTGCTGGTGGTCCTGACCACGTTCCTGACGCCGCTCGCGCTCCTGAGCGCGTGGGAGTCGGTGCACAAGAAGATCCGCGCGTTCTGCATGTTCCTGCTGTTCCTCGAAAGCGCGATGATCGGTGTGTTCGTCTCGCTCGATCTGTTTCTCTTCTACGTGTTCTGGGACGCGATGCTCGTGCCGATGTATTTCCTCATCGGCATCTGGGGCTACGAGCGCCGGGTCTACGCGGCTATCAAGTTCATTCTCTTCACGATGGCCGGCAGCGTGCTGATGCTGCTGGCGATTCTTGGTCTGGCCTACCTGCACAGCACGACCGCGGGCGGCTACACCTTCGATCTACTCAGACTCTACGAGCTGGAGGTTCCCGCGAACCTGCAGTTCTGGTTCTTCCTCGCGTTCGCCCTGGCGTTCGCCATCAAAGTGCCGCTCGTCCCGTTCCACACCTGGCTGCCGGACGCGCACGTCGAGGCGCCGACCGCCGGTTCTGTGATCCTGGCGGGTGTGCTGCTCAAGATGGGGACCTACGGCCTCGTGCGCTTCGCCTTCCCGCTCTTCCCGCACGCCGCGTTCTTCTTCGCGCCGTACCTGGCGGCGCTCGCCGTGGTCGGCATCATCTACGGCGCGCTGGTCGCGATGGTGCAGCCGGACATGAAGAAGCTGGTCGCGTATTCCAGCGTCAGCCACCTCGGTTTCGTGGTGCTCGGCATCTGCATGATGAACACGCAGGGCGTCCAGGGCGGCGTGTATCAGATGCTGAACCACGGCGTCAGCACCGGCGGACTGTTTCTGATCGTCGGCATGCTGTCGGACCGGCGCCACACCCGCCTCATTTCCGAATACGGTGGCCTCAAGGGCGTGACGCCGCATCTGGTCGCGGCGTTCCTGATTGTCACGTTGTCGTCCATCGGTCTGCCGGGGCTGAACGGCTTCGTCGGCGAGTTCCTGATTCTGCTCGGTGCGTATCGCGAGAATCCGAAGTTGGCCGCGTGTGCCGCGTCCGGCGTGATTCTGTCGGCGACCTACATGCTCTGGATGTTCCAACGCGTGAACTACGGTGAGGTGACCAACGAGAAGAACGCCGGCCTCGCGGACCTGCGGCCTCGCGAATGGGCGGCGCTCGTGCCGATTGTCGCCGCCGCGGTGCTGATGGGCGTCCTGCCGAACCTGTTCCTGCGTCCGATGGAGCCGGCGATCGAACGGCTGCTGGCGCAGTACCACCGCGGCGTGCAGACTGAAATTCGGGCGCAGCTCGATCCGGCTCGAACGACGAACGGGCCCGAGCGAGCCCGAACGACGAACGACGAACGACGATGATCTCTTCCCTGAACGCGATCGTGCCGATGGCCTGCGTCACCGCGGCGGCGCTGGCCGCCATGGTGGCCGAAGCGTTTCGCGATCCGGGCGAGCGGATGCCGATTGGACCGCTCGGCGCGATTGGCCTGGTCGGCGCCGCCATCGCGTCCGTCGTGTTGTGGAATCACAACACCTCGAGCTTCGGCGTCGTCGTCGCCGACAACTTCGGTCTGTTCGTCACCGGGATCCTGATCGTCGTCGGTCTGCTGTCGCTGGCCCTGTCGGAGCCGACGATCGACCGGGAGCGCTTGCCGCGCGGCGAGTACTACGCGCTGATGCTGTTCGCCCTCGCGGGCATGATGCTGATGGCCACCGCGTCGGATCTGCTCGTCATTTTTCTCGCGCTCGAAATTCTGTCGCTCGCCGTGTACGTGCTGACCGGCATCCGGCGCGAGTCCGCGGCCGGCACTGAAGCGGCGTTCAAATACTTCCTGCTCGGTGGATTCTCGAGCGCGTTCTTCCTCTACGGCATCGCGTTCACGTTCGGCCTGACCGGCAGCACGCGGCTCGATCGCGTCGGCAGCCTGATGGCGTCGCAGGCGACGTCGCCGTCGCCGATGCAGTTTCTCGCCCTCGGTCTGCTCCTGGTCGGCTTCGCCTTCAAGGTCTCGGCGGTGCCGTTCCACATGTGGACGCCCGACGCCTACGAGGGCGCGCCGCCGGCGGTGACCGGGTTCATGTCCACCGGCGTCAAGGCCGCAGCGTTCGCGGCGTTCGTTCGCGTCTTTCTCTCGGCGTTCGAGCCGCTGCGGGACGACTGGGGGCCGATCGTCTGGATCATCGCGGCGGCGACGATGGTGGTGGGGGCCGTCGTGGGTGTGGCGCAGACGAGCGTCAAGCGGATGCTCGCGTATTCCAGCATCGCGCATGGCGGCTATCTGCTGGTCGCGCTGCTGGCGGCCAACGACGTCGGCAAAGGCGCCGTGCTCTTTTATCTACTCGCGTACGCGATCACCAACGTCGGCGCGTTCGGCATCATCGCGCTCGTCGAGAACGCGGACGGTCCCAACGATCAACTGCGGGACTACGCGGGTCTTGCCGCCGGGCATCCCGTGCTGGCGGCGCTGATGACGATCTTTCTGCTTTCGCTGGGCGGCTTCCCGCCGACCGCCGGCTTCATCGCGAAGTGGTATGTGTTCAGTGCCGCGGTGAAAGCCGGTTACGCCGGGCTCGCGATCATCGGCGTGTTGACCAGCGTCGTGTCCGTCTTCTTCTACCTGCGCATCGTGGTGATGATGTACATGACGCCGAACGACAGCCCGGCGCAGGTTCCCGCCGTGCCCAGAATGGCCGGGCTCGCACTCGCCGTGTCGGCACTGCTCGTGTTCTACCTCGGCATCCTGCCGACGCGCGTGCTGGATTGGGCCGCCGCGTCGATTTCCACGATTTTTTAGAAAGCGAACGAGATGCGGCGCGCAGTACTCGCCGTCGTCTTGCTGCTCGTCGGACCTGGCTGGGGCCGCGCTCAGACCGCGGACGACCGGGTGACGCGCGTCGAGCAGTGGCTCAAGGCCGTCCTGAACCACGAGCCGGGGACGACCGACGAGGCGGCGCAGCGCGTCGCCTCGTGGTCAGCGCGCGATATCCGGATGTTGTGGATCGACGCGAACGTGACCGTGCAGTTGATGCGCGATCCGCGAAAGTCGGGCTTCAGCGTCAAGGCCGAGAACCAGCAGGGCTCGCAGCCGATCCGGTACTCGACGCTGCAGCTTGCGAAGATGAGAGTCCTGGCCTGCGCGGCAGCCGGCAGCTTGTCGCATCCCGCGTGCATCGAGATTCGCGCTGCAGGTGCGCTCGACGCCGATCTGATGCGACTGTCGACGGTCGCGGCCGCAGCCAGCCTCGGTGGCGACGACAACTTCGTGCTGCGACGCGGAGCGCTCCTGCACGCCGATATCGCGATGCTCATGCCCGGCAGCGCCGAGCCGATGGGAGGGGGCGCCTTCGGTGGACCGCAGGCGGTCCGCATCCAGACGTCCGACGGGATGGCCCTCGACATCGGTCAGTTCCCGCCCCATTGGGAAGTCGGGCGCATGCTGCTCGACGCCGTCAGGCCTGCCGGCGCGGCCAACCCCGCCCCAGGTCTGGACGACATGGTTCGGCTGTGGTACCGCTCGACCGCCGCATGGATGCAGGCGCGCGAGCAGCACGACACCGATCACCTCGATCGCGCGCGCGCGATCTTTCCGAACGACGCGGACATTCTGTTTCTCAGCGCGTGCCAGCGCGAGGTGTATGCCGGAGCGCCGGTGCAAAGCGCGCTGCGCGGGATGCCCGTGCCGACGGGGATGCGTTCCGACGTGAGCTCGGAGCGCGCGGAACTTCAGCACGCCGAAGGCTTCTTCCGGCGCGCCCTCGCCGCGAACCCGGCGATGGCTGAGGCTCGCCTCCGCTATGGGCGCGTCCTGCTCCTGCTCGATCGGCCAGCCGACGCGGCCAGCGAACTGCGGCAAGCGCTGGCGAAGACCGATGAGGCCGAGCAGCGTTACTACGGGGAGTTGTTCCTTGGAGCCGCTGAGACGTCGCGCCGGAACTTCGACGCCGCGCGCGACGCATACAGTCGAGCGGCCGGGCTCTTTCCCGATGCGCAATCCCCGCGGATCGCCTTGAGCGAGCTGGCGCGGCGGCTCGGCAACCGTGACGGCGCGATGCGGGAGATGCAGGTGATCTTCGACCTCCCCGCGATCGAAGCCGAGCGCGACGATCCCTGGTGGCACTACTACGTCGCTCAGGCCCGCAACGTGGACGAGCTGCTCGAGGCGCTGCGTCGGCCGTTTCGACGCGAGCCATGAACGCAAAGAACGCAAAGATCGCGAAGTCCGCAAAGCTAGCAAGCCGTGCCGACCTTGGCGGTCTTTGCGGTCTTGGCGTTCTTGTCTTACTGTGCTCAGCCGCTCTGACCGCCCAGACGCAGGCCCCGACGTTTTCCGCAAGAGTTGAAGCCGTTCGCGTCGACGCGCTGGTCACGGACCGCGGCCAACCCGTGCTCGGTTTGACTCCCGCCGATTTCGAGATCCTCGACAACGGCGTGCCGCAGCAAGTGGATCTGGTCAGCTACGAGCAGATTCCCTTGAATGTCGTGCTTGCGCTCGACATGAGCGGAAGCGTCGCGGGCGACCGGCTCGATCACCTGCGCGACGCCGGCGGCACGCTGCTGAGCGCCCTGACGAGAGAGGATCAGGCCGCCCTGGTGACGTTCAGCAACGCCGTGACGCTTGCCGCCCGGCTCACCACGGATGTCGCCACGGTGCGCGAAGCCCTCGACCGTGCGGCGGGCGTGGGAAATACCGCGCTGGTCGACGGCGCTTATGCCGGGATCATCGTCGGCGAGTCGGACGTGGGCCGCGCGTTGTTGATCGTCTTCAGCGACGGCCTCGACACCGTCAGCTGGCTGACGCCGGAGATCGTGATCGATACCGCCAAGCGCTCGGATGTCGTCATCTACGGCCTGGCGGTTGGCCGTGGAAAGCCGGAGTTTCTGCGCGAGCTCACGTCGCTCACGGGAGGACGGCTCTTCGAAGTGGACAAGACGGCGAACCTGAGCGCCATCTTTCTCGAAGTGCTCAAGGAATTCCGGCAACGCTACCTCCTCAGCTACACGCCGCGCGCGGTCGCCACGGACGGTTGGCATCGTCTCGAAGTCAGAGTCAAGCGGAGAGCGACGGTAAAAGCGCGTCCCGGATATCTGGCGCGGCCCTGACCGGACTTGACAGTGTCGGCTTGAAGCCTACAATGTAGTCTGTAATGGCTGACGTGCTCGGTGCGTTCGAGCAAGCGGTGCTGCTGGCAATTGTGCGGCTCCGCGACGAGGCGTATGGACGCGCGATCCTGAAGGAAGTGCAAGCGCGGCTGGAGCGAGACGTCGCGGCGGGCGCGGTGCATGCGACCCTCGAACGGTTGGATCACAAGGGTCTGCTGACCTCGCGATTGGGAAGCGGCACGCCGGTCCGCGCGGGACGTCCGCGACGCTACTATCGCCTGCAGCCTGCAGGCATCCGCGCGCTCAACGACGCGCGCGCGGCTGTGGACACACTGTGGCACGGGCTGAAATGGCCGCTGATCAAAGCGAGGAGCATCGCATGACCGCACCTTCGACTGCGCATCCGCCTCGATGGGCCGAATCGCTGCTGCGCCTGACACTGAAGCGCGCGGATCGCGAAACCGTATCGGGCGACCTGCTCGAAGAGTATCGCGACACGATCGTTCCCACGCGCGGGCAGCCATCGGCCGACGTGTGGTACGTCCGCCAGGTGGCCGGATTCATGTGGCGTGCGACCTGGGTATGGGCGCTGCTGTTCAGCGCCGCCTTCGTCATCCGTCAGGCATTCGACTTTTTATTCCCCACCCACGAGTTCTACTTCCGGTCGTTGTTGACAACGTACACGGCCATCGCGCTCCTGGCTGCGACGTCTTTCTGGAGCGCATGGCGGTCGGGATCGTTCATCGCGGGAATCGTCGTGATGATCGTGATGACGCAAGTTGCCGCCGTGATGAGCGTGCTAGGCGTCACGATGCTCCTGGCGATCTGGCACGACCCGGCCACGTTGCAGGCGGTTGCCGACAGTGGTGGCATCGAGGAAGCGTACGTCCTGCCGTTCATGGCCGTGATTCCAGGGATCATCGTGGGCAGCGTCGCGGCCGCTCTCGGCAGCGTCGGCCGGACTGTCGTGCGCGTCGACGCGGCCTAGTCGGTCAGCGCAAACACGTAAAGCGTGTGACCGCCCGAGATCGCCACGTGCTGTTTCCCGTCGGCGAGGAACGACATCGGCCCTGACCGAATCGGGCCTCCCGTCTGGAACTGCCACAGCGGCTTGCCGGACGAGGCGTCCAGCGCGTAGAAGTTCCCTTCGTTCGATCCGCTGAAGACGAGTCCGCCGGCAGTGGCCATCACGCCGGCCCAGGTCGGCGTCGGGAGCGGAAAGTCCCACATCTGTTTGCCGGTTTTGATGTCGAGTGCGCGCACGGCGCCCCACGCCTCTTGGTCTAATCGCTTTTCGCTGCCGCCCGTGTAGTAGGTGCCCGGGCGGTACTCGACGCCGGTCTTGAAGTAGATCGAGCCCATCTCGCGAACTGGTACGTAGAGCCAGCCGGTGGACGGGCTGTACGAAGGACTCGCCCAGTTGGTGGCGCCCTGCAGGCTCGGATACACGAGCGTGCCTTTTTCGGACGGATCCATGCCCGGGATCAGGATCGGCCGTCCCTGGGCATCGAGACCGCGCGCCCACGTCTGCTTGGTGTATTGCGCGCCGAGCAGGTATTCGCCTGTTTTCCGATCGAGGACGTAGTAGAACGCGTTGCGATTGGCCATGACGACGAGGGAGCGCGGCTGCCCGGCGAACTCCGCGTCCACAAGGACGGGAATCTGGTTCGCGTCCCAGTCGTGCGTGTCGTGCGGCGTGAACTGGAACGACCAGCGCGCCTTGCCGGTCTCGACGTCGATTGCGACGAGCGACGAGGTGTAAAGGTTGTCGCCGATCCGCGAGTCGCCGTTCCAGTCGGGTCCCGGATTGCCGGTGCCCCAATAGAGCAGCTTCAACTGCGGGTCGTAGGAGCCGGTGAGCCACGTGGCACCGCCGCCGTGCACCCAACTGTCGCCGGACCACGAGTTGCTGCCCGGCTCTCCGGGCGACGGCACCGTCCAGAAGCGCCACACCTGCTTGCCTGTCTTCGCGTCGTACGCATCGAGGAAGCCGCGGATGCCGGCTTCGCCGCCGCTGATGCCGACGATCACTTTGTCCCCCACGACCAGCGGAGCGGCCGTGATCGCATGCCCGGTCGGGTTCGCGCCGACGTGAACGGTCCATCGCTCGGTGCCGACCCGGGCGTCGAGCGCAACGAGATACCCGTCGAGCGTTCCGACGTAAATCGTGTTGTCGAGAATCGCGACGCCGCGATTCACACGCGGAAAGCCGAGGTTCAGGACGCTCGGCGCGATGGGCCGCGTCCATTCCCACAGCGGTTTGCCGCTCTTGACGTCGAGCGCATAGACGGCGGTTGGACCGGACGTCCCGTACAGCACTCCGTTGACGAACAGGGGCGTCGTTTCCAGCGAACCCGTGCCTGGCGGTTGATACGCCCAGAGCGGACGCAATCGCGCCACGTTCTGCGGAGTCAGCTGTGCGAGCGGCGAGAAACGATGCGACGAGTACGATCCCGAGTACATCGGCCAGTCGCCGTCCTGCGCGAGGAACGGCGCCGTTGCCACCAACACAATCGCCGCGATTCGCGCGACGCGAAAAGTCATTGAGCACCTCGGAGCGTGACCAGGTAGGCAACCAGGTCGTCGAGTTGGACGGAGGAGAGCCGCGTCGCGTACGACGGCATGAGCGTAGCGTCGAGCTGACGCTCGATCTTGGTCAGCGTGGATTTCTCGAGCGAATGCACGGTGCCGCCCGAATCGCGGATTTGAATCCAGAAGACATCTTCGTTGACCCGATTGCCGCGAATCTCCGGCCCGTTTGCCTGAACCGCCCGGACCACGATGTACTTCGGCGGATGCGTCGCCTGGGGCCTCACGAGGGCGTCGCGCAGATACGGCGCGCCGCGACGAGTGCCGATCGCCGTCAGCTCGGGACCGAGCACGCCGCCTTGTCCGCGCACGATGTGACACGACGCACACCCGGTCGATTGATACAGCGCCTCGCCGCGCGGGGCGCTCCCCGCGACCGGCCGCGCCGGCGCGCGCGAGAGCGACTGGACGTAGGCCGCCGTCTGCCGCGCGCTGCGCTCGGTCAGACCGAGCGACGGCATTTCGGTCCCGGGGATGCCGTTTTGAATGATGGCGGCGATCGTGTTCAAACCGGTCGCGTGTCTCAGCTTGCCGCGCAGATTCGGGCCGGTTCCGCCTTCGCCGTCCGTGCCGTGGCACCAGGCGCACTGCGAGTCGAAGACGTGCTTGCCGGCGGCGACGTCGGTCGGCGAGGCCAGCGCGGGCCGGCTCTGCGCAAACGCGGCAGAGGGCAGCGTCAGCATGCAGAGTCCGAGGTAGATGCGCGCGCGAAGGAACTGTCGCATGCGCGGATTATAGCGACCCCAACAGCGCCGCCAAGCGCTGATCATCCTCGCGCGCAACCGTTCGGAGATCCAGCACGAGGCGGTCGCGTTCGATCCGCGCGATGACAGGCGGCGTCTGGCTCCGCAGTCGCGCGTCGAGCGCATCGGCGCCGAGTCCTTCTTTTTCCACAGCGACCAGCCACGTCGGCAGATCCACGCCGGGCGCGCTGCCGCCGCCGACTGCCGATACGCCGGCGACCAGCTCCGCGCGCCAGCCAGCGACGTGATTCACGCGATCGGCGAGCGCCTGCGCGCGCGGCCGGACATCGTCGGCAGTCATCCGCAGCATTCGCTGCACCGGCACCGTGTCGGCGGCGCGGCCGGCGACATATTCCGCGAGAGTGGCTTCGAGCGCCGCGTACGTCAGCTTGTCCACGCGCAGGGCGCGCATCAGCGGATGCTTGCGGATCCGATCCATCAGGGCCGCGCGCCCGACGATGATGCCGGCCTGAGGTCCGCCGAGGAGCTTGTCGCCGCTGAAGCAGCAGACGTCGACCCCGGCGGCAACGCTGTCCTCGACGATGGGGTCTGACCCCATGGGGTCGTTTTTGTTGGGCCTTTCAGGGGGCTGGGGTCTGACCCCCGACGCGCTATTAGTAGGGGTTCGGGGTCTGACCCCACTCGTCCCACGAGCGGACAGGTGGCCGCTGCCGAGATCCTCGGCGACGGGGATGTTGCAGTTTTTGCCAACCGTCACCAAATCTTCGACGGTCGGCCGCTCGGTGAACCCCTCGATGCGGAAATTTGACGGGTGGACGCGGAGGATGAGCGCAGTTTTTTCGTTGATCGCGGCGCCGTAATCCGACGCGCGCGTCTTGTTCGTCGTTCCCACCTCGCGCAGGATCGCGCCGGATTGCGCCATCACGTCGGGGACGCGGAAGCCGCCGCCGATCTCGACCAGCTCGCCGCGCGAGACGACGACCTCCCGGCCGGCCGCGAGCGCCGCCAGCACGATCAACGTCGCCGCGGCGTTGTTGTTGACCACGACGGCCGCCTCGGCGCCGGTCAGCCGGCGGAGCAGCGCCTCGGCGTGCACATCGCGGCGTCCTCGCGTGCCGCGCGCGACGTCGTACTCGAGCGACGCGTAACCTCGCGCGATCTCGGCGGCGCGCGCGACGGCCACCTCCGCAAGGGGCGCGCGTCCGAGGTTGGTGTGAATCACGACGCCGGTCGCGTTGATCACCGGCACCAGCGATGGGCGAAACCAGCCTTCGAGCTGCGCGGCGGCCGCCGCTTCGATGCGGGCGACGACGCGCTCCGCCGTGTCCGTCTCCGCCGGATCGGGCTCGCCTGCGGTCAGCTCGCGGCGAATCTGTGCAGCGCCGGCGCGAAGTGCATCGACCGTCGCATCGGCGCCGAAGCGTGCTTCGAGCGCACGCACGGCGGATCGCTGGCGCAGCTGTTCAATCGAGGGAATCAATCTGAAATCAAACATTGCAGGATTGACGGACTGCAGGATGGCAGGATTCATTGCCGCATTGCAAATCCAAATCCTGCAATTCGCTCAATTCAACCCTGCGATTCTGCCATTCTGCAATCCTGCAATATCATGAGCGCTGATGTCCGACGCGCCCAGGTATCGTCCGCTCGAGCGTTTCTGGCCCTATGCGGATCTGCCCGAGCAGCCGACCGACGAAGAGCTGGCGGCGCTCGATCCCGATCTCTACGAAGCGCTCTACGGCGCGCGGCCGCGGCCCTTCTCGATCACGCTCGTTTTTCCCGATCTCGACGTCCCGCAGTTCGCCGAGGCGATGACGCTGGCGCGCGGCAGCGCCGAATTCCGCGAGACCGGCGCCGGGCCCACTCACCGGTATCGCGCGCGCTTCTGGTCGACGGATGCCTCCAAGCTTCGCGATCTCTTCCATATCGTGGGCCACGCCGACGGCACTGAGGTGCTGATCGACGATCGGCCGGTGCCCTACGCGCGTGAGCTGTGGCTCCCGCTCGTGTGGTTCCTGATTCCCCGCTAGGTCCTCACATGGCGCCGTTGGGTCTGGATCGCGAACTGCGGCGGCTCGAAGCCGACTTGAAGCAGCTCGAGGCGGAATACAACATGTTCTTCGCCGGACTCCTGGCCAGGCCGCCGTCGGAGACGCGCAGCCGCGTTGAAGCGCTCGTCAAACAGATCGACCGCACGCATCTGTCGAACACGGGGGATCGGTTTCGGTTTCAGACCCTGCAATATCGTTTCGCCGCGTTCGTCGAGCTCTGGGATCGAGGGCTCCGTGCGCGCGAGGAGGGCCGCCCGGGACCGTTCGTCCGCGGCCGGGCGCGGAAACCCGAGCCCGACAAGGCCCCGGCCGATCGCATTCTCTTCGTGGCATCGTTCCACGATCCCGTCCATGAGATCGACAAGCTGACCGACTTGTACGAGTCGCTTGCCGAGGCGCGCCGCGAGGTTGGCCAGGATCCGGTGGCTTTTCACCGGTTCGCGGATCTCGTGCGTGCGCAGGTCAAGAAGCTGCGCCAGACCGGCAGCTCCGAAGTGGCGTTTCGTGTCGCGGTGAAGAACGGGAAGGTGGCGTTTACGGCGAGGGCTTTAAAGGGTGGAATGAGTGTAGGGAAGAGGGATGAGGGATGAGGGCAGAAGGCTGGGCTTTTTCTGCCCTTTGCCCTCTGCCCTCGGCACTGTCAGGGTCTAGATCTTGGTGACGTTGCCGGCCTGCGGGCCCTTCGGACCGTCAACGATCTCGAACTCCACTGCCTGGCCTTCCTCGAGCGAACGGAAGCCGTCGCCCTGAATGGCCGAGTAGTGCACGAAGACATCGCTGCCTCCGTCACGCTCGATGAACCCGTACCCCTTGGCGTTGTTGAACCACTTGACCTTGCCTGTAATACGCATCGTTCTCTTCCTGCTTGCTGTGACGCACTCCATTGCTTTTCAGGGCCGGAGGGCGTCGGTGGACAAAAATAAGGGACCCAAAAAAAAAGGCCGCGTTTCTGCGGCCTTTCCCTTACGGCGCCAGGCCCGCCCAGCGTCGAAGCGATAATACTGGACTTTGACGTTTATGCCAAGAGCGTTGCTGAGCGTATCGGACAAGACCGGGATCGTCGATTTGGGCCGCGGGCTGGCGGCGCGCGGCTTCGAGCTGGTCTCGACCGGCGGCACGGCGCGGGCGCTGAGCGACGCCGGCCTCCCGGTCGTGGCCGTCTCCGACGTGACGGGCTTTCCCGAAATGATGGACGGCCGCGTCAAGACGCTCCACCCCGCGATCCACGGCGGCATTCTCGCGCGGCGCGATCGCCCGGACGATCTGGCGGCGATCGCCGGTCAGGGCATCGATCTCATCGACCTCGTCGTTGTCAATCTGTATCCATTCGTGAAGGCCGCGGCGAATGTGTCGACGCCGTTCGACGATCTCGTCGAAGAGATCGACATCGGCGGACCATCGCTCGTCCGGGCCGCCGCCAAGAACTTTCGCCACACGCTCGTCGTCGTCCTGCCGTCGGATTATCCGCGCGTCCTCGACGCGCTCGACACGGGGCCGAGCCCGGCTTTTCGCTTCGAACTGATGCAGACGGCCTTCGCGCATACCGCCGCCTACGACAGTGCCATTGCGCAGACGCTCAATGCCATTGATGCCGCGGACGGACGCTTCACCCGCTCGGCTGAAGCCTCGCGTTCCATGAATCTTCAGCTCGCGAAGATTCGCGATCTTCGATACGGCGAAAACCCGCAGCAGAAAGCGGCGTGGTACGCAGATGATGGAGCGCTCGGCTTTGGCCGAGCGACGATTCTGCAGGGGAAGGAGCTGTCGTACACCAACCTCCTCGACCTGGACGCGGCCGCGCGCATCGTGCTCGAGTTCGAGGAACCGGCTGCCGCGGTGATCAAACACACGAACCCCTGCGGCGCCGCAACGGGAGATTCGCCGGCGGACGCCTATCTCCGCGCCCGCGATGCCGACAGCCTGGCGGCGTTCGGCGGGATCGTCGGGCTCAATCGCCCGATCGACGTCACCGCGGCCGAGGCGATCGTCTCCACGTTCATCGAAGCCGTCATCGCGCCGGCCGTGGACGAGGCAGCGCTCCCGGTGCTGGCGCGCAAGACCAACATGCGTGTCGTCACGGCGTCGTTCGGCGATTTCCGCGACGGCGGCGTGGACCTCCGATCGATTCTCGGCGGGCTGCTCATGCAGGAACGCGATCGCGTGGTCGAAGCGCGCGAGCCGTGGCGTTCCGGATCGCTGCCAGAGGGCGTGCGCGTCGTGACCAAACGGGAGCCTTCCGCGGACGAGTGGGAGGCGTTGCGCTTCGCCTGGCGAGTCTGCGCGCACGTGAAATCGAACACGGTGATCTTCACCGACGCGCGCCGCACGCTCGCAATCGGCGCGGGTCAGATGAGCCGCGTCGACGCGGTCAACGTGGCCGTGATGAAAGCCGCGAGCGCGGCCGTGTCGCTGCAACACTCCGTCGCGGCGTCCGATGCGTTCTTCCCGTTTCGCGACGGCCTCGACGCCGTGGCGAAGGCCGGCGCGACCGCGGTCGTCCAGCCCGGCGGGTCGGTGCGCGACGCCGAGGTGATTGCCGCAGCCGACGAGCACGGGCTGGCGATGGTGTTCACCGGCCGCCGGCATTTCAGACACTGATCGCGCGCGCCGTTCCGGAACGATCCGCAGGCTCGCTCGCCCGTGCGGCTCTCCGATTGCATTAGCACGTCTCGCAATCACACCAACGCCGCGCCAAATAAGGCATGTGTGGCAGAACCTGCACCGATCCCCGTCCGCGACGATGGTAGGATTTGCGATATGGGACGGCGGGAAGCGACCATCGAGGATCTCGCTCGAGTCGAGGAAAAAGCCGAAATCGTCGGCGGCGAGCTGGTCCTGATGCCCGCGGCTGGCGGCTTCCACGGCTACGCTACAGGCGAGATTTTCGCGAGCCTGCGCGAGTACGCACGGCGCACCGGCCGTGGCGTCGCGTTTGGCGACAGCGTCGGTTTCATCGTCGACCTGCCGAACCGTCGATCGTTCAGCCCCGATGCTGCGTTCTGGACCGGCCCGCTGACGCGGAAATTGGCCGACGGCGCGCCGGTGTTCGCCGTGGAGATTCGAAGCGAAGAGGACTACGGACCTACCGCGGAACGCGCGATGGCGGCCAGGCGCGCCGACTATTTTGCCGCCGGCACGCTCGTCGTCTGGGACGTCGACCAGTTGCGCGATCGCGTGGTCCACGTCTATCGCGCGACCGATCCCACATCGCCGACGGTGTATGCGCGGGGTCAGCGAGCCGAAGCCGAGCCCGCCGTACCCGGCTGGTCGATGCCTGTCGACGATCTCCTTCCGCCCGGCACCTAATCGCGGTGAGCAGATTGGCGTACCGCTCGTCCTGAGCCGGTCGAAGGACGAGCCGAGTGCTCGTGGTTCGACAAGCTCACCACGAGCGAAGAGGTGCGCCAACCGGCGCAGTCAGGGAATAGGCCGAGGCACTGCACGAACGGCGAACCCGAACGAACACGCCGAACGACGAACGTCGAACGGTCATATAATCGCGGCGCGTCGCTATGGGCCTCACGCTTGGAACTCGCCTTGGCGTGTACGAAATCGTCGGCGCGCTCGGGGCCGGCGGCATGGGCGAGGTGTATCGCGCGCGCGATCCGAAGCTGCGGCGCGAGGTCGCCATCAAGATCCTGCCCGAGGCGCTGGCCCTCGACCCGGATCGCGTTGCGCGATTCCATCGTGAAGCCGAGCTCCTGGCCTCGCTGAATCATCCCAACATCGCCGCTGTGTACGGCCTCGAGGAATCCGGCGATCTCAGAGCCATCGTCATGGAGCTGGTCGACGGCCAGACGCTCGAAGGCCGATCGCTCCCCGTCGACGAAGCCCTGGCGATTGCGCGGCAGATCGTCGACGCGCTCGAAGCCGCGCACGATCGCGGCGTTATCCATCGCGATCTGAAGCCAGCCAACATCAAGATCACACCAGAGGGAAAGGTCAAGGTTCTCGATTTCGGTCTCGCCAAGGCGCTCGAAGCGGGTGGGATGAGCGGCGCCGGCGGTCCGGCGGGCTTGAGCGTGTCGCCGACGCTGAGCGTGCATGCCACGTACGCGGGCATGATTCTCGGCACGGCGGCGTACATGAGTCCCGAGCAGGCGCGCGGTAAGCCGGTCGACCGCCGCACGGATATCTGGTCGTTCGGGTGCGTGCTGTTCGAGATGCTGACGGGGAAGCAGGCATTTGACGGCGGCGAAACCGTCTCCGACGCGATCGCCACGATCCTGAAAGGCGACGTCGACTGGAGCGCGCTGCCGGCCGATACGCCGCCGCACGTGCGCTCGATTCTGCGCCGCTGTCTACGGAAGGATCTGCAGCAGCGGCTGCCGCACATCGGCGTCGTCCGACTCGAGCTCGATGAGGGTCCCGCCGAATTCGTGGCCGCGGCCGCGCCGGTCGCCGAACAGCCTCGGCCGCGCTGGAAGCGCGCGGCGCCGATCGCGATCACAGCCACGATCGTCGGCGCGCTCGGCGCGGCAGCCGCAATCTGGTTCAGACCGGCGGTCTCACGACCGGTCGCGCGCTTTGCGATCGTGCTCCCCGGACCGGGAACCCTCGCAAGCTCTCGCCAGTTCCTGACTATTTCACCGGATGGGACACGGATCGCGTACGAAGACAACACGCGCGTATACGTGCGATCGCTATCGGACGCGGAGGCCCGGCCCGTTCCGGGCACTGAGGATCCACGAGCCGCTGGTCTGAGCAATCCGGTCTTCTCCCCGGATGGCGAATCGATCGTGTACGCGTCCGGTGCAGAACGAGCGCTCAAGCGGATTCCGGTCGCTGGCGGCGCCGCGATCACGATCTGTCCGATAGACGCGCCGTTCGGCGTCAGTTGGGATCGGCGCGGGATCCTGTTCGAACAGCCCGGAAAGGGCATCTTCCACGTCTCCCCGAGTGGCGGCACGCCGGCGCTAATCATTCCGATGAAAAACGACGAGCTGATGCACGGCCCACAGAGGCTGCCGGACGAAGAGACGGTTCTATTCACATACGCGGTTGGCAATTCCGGGAACGCCGGCACGACATGGGAGAACTCGCAGATCGTCGCGCACTCGCTGAAGACCGGCCAGCGGAAGACGCTCGTGCAGGGCGGCATGGAGGGCCAGTACATCGCCAGCGGCCACCTCGTCTACGCCGTTCGCGGCGTGCTGCTCGCCGTGCCGTTCGACGCTCGGCGTCTCGAGGTGACCGGCGCACCGGTGCCGCTGGTTCAGGGTGTCCGAACCGACAGCAGCACGGTGCACTACAGCGTCTCCGAAACCGGGTCGCTGGTGTATATGCCGGGTCCCATCACGGCTTCCGCGGGGCAATTGGATCTTGCACTGGTCGACGCGGCAAAGGGCACAACCGAGGCGCTCAAGCTGCCGCCCGGGCAATACGAGACGCCGCGTGTGTCGCCCGACGGCCGTTACGTTGCGTTTGGCGTCGACGACGGCAAGGAACAGATGGTGTGGATCTACGAGCTGACGGGGGCGACCGCCATGCGCCGATTGACGTTTGGCGGCAAGAACAGGTATCCAGTCTGGTCGGCCGATTCTGCGCGCGTGGCATTCTCGTCCGATCGCGAAGGAGATGCGGCGATTTTCTGGCAGCGCGCAGACGGTACTGGAACCACCGAACGGCTTACCAAGCCGGAGCAGGGCGCGTCACATGTTCCCAACGCCTGGTCGCCGGACGGCAAATGGTTTTTCTTCACCGTGACGAAGGGTTCAGAGGTTGCGCTCTGGACGTTTTCCATCGCCGACAAAAAGGCTGCCCCGTTCGGAGGCGTGAAGTCGACGCAACCGTTGAACGCCGCGATCTCCCCGGACGGTCGCTGGGTGGCGTATCAATCCACTGAAACAGGCATCAGCCAGGTGTATGCTCAGCCCATTCCAGCCGACGGGACCAAGTACCAAATCACGAAAACGACGACCTCCAGCATCCACCCACTGTGGTCGCGAGACGGCAAGAGACTGCTGTACATTCCCGGCCGCCAGCAATTAGCCCTTGTCACCGTCACGACAACGCCCAGTTTCGCCTTCAGCAATCCCACGCCGTTGCCGAGAGGCATCTTCGTGGAAGGCGGACCGTCGACGATCGCGAACTTCGATTTCGCCCGCGACGGCCGTCTCATGACCGTTGTGCGTCCCGAACGTGCCGATGTAGACCCAGCACGCGCGCACCAAGTTCAAGTGGTCCTCAACTGGTTCGAGGAACTGAAGCAGCGCGTGGCAGCGAAGTAGCGGAAGTCAGACGTCCGATGTCAGAAACCACGCGCGAGAAGCTGAGGTCACGATGATGCATACGATGTTGTCGGCGCGCCGGGTGCTGTGGCTGGTTCTCATCGCGATTGTTCTTGCGGGCGCCATAGGGCGCGCGCAGGAGCCTTCCGTCGAGAAGCGCCTCGAGGGCTTCGATGTCTACATGGCCCAGGTCCTCAAGGACTGGAACGTCCCGGGCATCGGCGTCGGGATCGTCGTCAAGGACAAGCTCGTGTTCGCGAAAGGCTACGGGTACCGCGACTACGGCAAGAAGATTCCCTTCACGCCGGCGACGACGGCGCCGATCGCCTCGAACACGAAGCTCTTCACGGCGGTGGCTGCGGGCCTGCTCGTCGACGAAGGCAAGCTCGATTGGGACAAGCCGATCAGGCAGTACGTGCCGGGCATCAAGTTCCACGATGACGATCTCGATCGCACGGTCACGGTGCGCGACATGCTGTCGCATCGCACGGGGATCACGCGCCACGACTCGATTTGGTTCAAGTCGGATTTCACTCAGAAGGATCTTTTCGAGCGCCTCAAATATCTCGAGCCCTCCCAGCCGCCCCGCACGGTGTTTCTCTACAACAACATGATGTATGCGGGGACGGGCTACTCAGTCGAGCTCCTGGCGGGCAAGCCATGGGAAACCTTCGTTCGAGATCGCATCCTCACGCCGCTCGGCATGACCAGCACGACCTTCACGATCGACGCCATGCTCAAGAACGCCGAGCCCGGCGTCCCGTACACTGAGCGCCGCGACACAACCGAGCTGTACCAGATTCCGTACTACAGCGACGCGATCGGCGTGGCGCCGGCGGGCGCGATGAACTCGAACATCGTTGACATGTCCAAATGGCTCATCGCGCTGATGAACGACGGACAAGTCGACGGCAAGCAAGTCCTGCCCAAGGCGGTCATCAGGCAGACGCTCGCGCCGTCGATCGCGCTCCCCAACACGGGTCTGGAGGTGCGCGGCTGGGGCGAGCTGCTCAACGCGGCGTACGGGATGGGACGCTGGACCGCATCGTACCGCGGCCATTTGATGGCGTACCACGGCGGCGATCTGCCCGGTTTCCATTCGCAGGTGTCGACGATGCCGTACGACGGGCTCGGTGTCATCGTGTTCGTCATCGGCAATCATGCCGCGCCGCTTTACAACATCGTGTCGTACAACGTCTACGAGCGGCTCCTGGGGATGTCGCTCACGCCGTGGTCCGAGCGCCAGAACACCATCCGCCTGAAGAACAAGGAGCTCGGGATGCAGGCCCGCGCGAAGGCCGGCGGCGGCCGCGTCGCGGGGACCAAACCATCACATGCGCTCGAGGATTACATCGGCGAGTTCGAGCATCCCGCGTACGGCGTGTTGACGATCGCGAAGAGCGATCCAGGGCTGACGTTCGACTTCCACAAGGTCAAGCAGCCGCTCACTCATTTTCACTACGATCGCTTCGACACGCCCGACGACGAGGAGGACGGCAAGGCCTCGGTCAACTTCCTGACGAACGCCCAGGGCGAGATCGACCGCGCCGAAATGTCCCTGGATGAGTCGGCCGTCATCTTTACGCGGCGGGTGCCGCCCGTGCTCACGAGCGTGACGACGCTGAACCGATACGTCGCCACCTACGAATCGCCGAACGGCAACAAATTCGACGTCGTACTGCGCCCGAACCTCACGCTCGCCATCCGCAACGCGGACGGGACGTTTCAGGATCTGATCCCGTGGCGGCCGCACCGCTTCCGCATCAAGGAATTCCCGGACGTCACCTTCGAGTTCACGGTGAGCGATGGACGGGTCACCGAGCTCAAGCGGTCAACCCCGTCGGGCGAGTTCAGGTTCCTTCGAAAATGATCGTTCGACGTTCGACGTTCGACGTTCAACGTTCAACGAACCACGAACCACGAACCACGAACGACCGCCAGGCTCCACGAACACGAACGACTGATCCTTAGACCGAAGCCTTCAAGGCGAGCCGCAGCGATCCGAGCAGCTCCTCTCGCGTGACCGTCGCCGGTCCGAACTTGGCGACGACGATCCCGGCGGCGTGGTTGGCGAGGACAGCGGCTTCGCTCAGCGTCGCTCCGGCACCCAGCGCGAGCGCGAGCGTGGCGACGACCGTGTCGCCCGCCCCGGTCACGTCGGCGACCTCGCGCGCGACGGCCGGGATGGAGCCTTCGTTGTCCCGTTCCGCGAGCCACATGCCGTGTTCCCCGCGGGTGATCAGTACGGCGTCGCATTTGACGCGCCGGCGGAGCAGGCGCCCGGCCGCCGCGGCATCTTCGTCCGTGCGTAGGGGACGCTGCGTCGCCATCTCGGTTTCATGATGATTCGGCGTGACGACCGAGGCCCCGGCATAGCACTCGAGATGCGGAATCTTCGGGTCGACGATCAACGGAATGTCGGGCCGGGCGATTGACGCCGTGGCGCCGTGGCTGCGGCTGATCGTCACGAGCGTCTTCATCACGGTACTCGAGACGGTTCCTTTCAGATAGTCCGACACCAGCAGCGTTTTGACGCCGCGCGCCAGCGACTTCACTCGACCGATCAGCGTCTGCCTGACGTCGCCGACCGCCTCGCTGTCGGTTTCGCGATCGATGCGCGCCACCTGCTGATTGCGCTCCGTGACAATCCGTACTTTCTCCGTCGTCGGCCGCAAGCGATCCTCGATCAGCCCGTTGATTCGGATGCCCGCCGCGGTCATATGCGTCCGGAGCGTCTCCGCCGCCGCGTCAGCACCGACGAGGCCGACCACGGAGGGCTTTCCGCCCAGCGTGACGATGTTGTGCGCCACGTTTGCCGCTCCACCCAATCGATAGTGCTCGGACTGAAAGTGGACGACCGGGACGGGGGCTTCTGGAGAGATCCGGCTGACGCGACCGACGATGAACCGATCGAGCATCACGTCGCCGACGATGAGGACAGGGATGTCCTCGAAGCGTGCGACCAGATCGCGTGCGCGCGCGGGATCGAGCGGCGGAAGTTCCATAGAGCCGAATGCGTCAGCCGAGCGCCGCCGACGACCGATCCGCCGCCGCCGGCAGGGTCGCCAGCATCAGGAACAGCATCAACACTTCCGAATCGCCGAAGTTGTATTCGAACAGTCCGGCCGTCATGAGTGCGGCCAGAGTACCCAGCGCCGCCGCGGCAAGAAACGCGTGGCGGCCGGTTCGGAAGCGCTGCACGAGATCCCGTGTGAGCGCGACGAGGAACCAGAGCCAGGCGGCCAGCGCCGGCAACCCGCGTTCGGCCGCAATCTGGACGAAATTGTTGTGGAGGTGCGGATTGACGCTGTTCACCGCATCCGGTCCGCGATATTCCGCGTACCGCTTCTCGATCATGTTCGGGCCGACGCCGACCAGGGGATGCGCCGCGATCATGCGGCCGCCCTCGCGCAGCATCGCGACGCGATCGATCCGGGTCGGATCCTTCCGATCGAACATGGACACGAAGCGCTGCATGACCATCTGCGGCGCGAACGCGAAGAAGATGGCCGCCAGGATCGGCGCAAGGGCGAAGAGCCGGAAATCCTTCAGCGCGAACAGCAGCGCGGCCGCCATGCAGACGCCGACCGCGGCGCTGCGCGTCGAGGTCAGCGCCACCGCGACGGCCAGCGCCGGCATGACGAGCGCCGCCCACGCCCGTCCCCAGGTGAGAAACAGGATGCGCGCGATCGCGACGCACATCACGAGCATCAACAGGCCCGAGTACGTCATGTAGTGCCCGAGGGTGCCCCGCGGCCGCTGATTGAGATGATCGTAATGAAGGATGCCGTACTGGATGATGCCGAACGCGGCGCTGATGGCGGCGGCCGAAATCACGACCGTCACCAGCGTGATGCCGCGCGATCCTGATGCGAGCCGGAACGTCAGCGGCACGATCAGAAACAGCAGGAGCTGTTTGCAGTCCACCAGGCTCGTGCGCGGTTCGATCGACACAGCCGCCGACACGAGTGTGAGCCCGCCATACAGCGCCAACGGCCAAAAGAACGACGGCGCCTCGACGCGTTCGTGGCGCACCAGGAGCAGGACCACCCACAGGAGGAGCGCGATCGTCAGCAGAATCTGCGCCGCCGCGATCGAGAACTGCAGAGTGGCGGCGATGCCGATGAGCGCGAGATATCCCGCGTGCTCGAACCGATCGGACCGGAGCGGCTGGGGCGCGTCCAGCGCGAGGGCGTTGCTCATGTGTGCAGACATTTTATCGCGGCCTCGAGGACCTGCTCCGGCTGAATCCAGTTCAAGCAGCGGAAGTCGCCAGGCTCGCAGACGCGTTGATCGCAGGGGCGGCACGGCAGTCCCTGCACGGCCAGCGGGATCGTGACCGGGCCTGCGGGACGCCACGGCGCCCACGTTTCCGGCAGCGTCGGCCCGTACAGCGCCACGATCGGGACGGCCGTCGTCCCGGCAATGTGCGCAGGTCCCGTGTCGCAGCCAATGTAGAGAGCGGCGCGCGCGGACAACGCGTGCATCTCGTCGAGCGTCCAGGTCCGCGAATCGAGAACCGCCGAACGCATCGACTCAGGCAAGCGGCCGCGAGCATCGGCGACGACCCGTTCGGCCGTGTCCTCGCCCGGGCCGGCGATGACCACGAAGCGCGTTCGCGCATCGGCGCGGGCGATCGCGTCGATCGTTTCCGCAAAGCGCTCCGGCGGCCAGCGACGAAACGCTATCCGCGCTCCGACGTGGACGATCACCAGCCGCTGGTCAGCGCCAAGCCCCGACTCGCGCAGCCAGGATTCGACGGCGTCTGCGGCGACCGGGTCGGGCACGAACTCGGTTGGGTGCGTGCCGGGCGCCGGACTCGGGATGCCGAGCGGCTCGAGCAAGTCCCACTGATTCACGACGCTATGCCGCGGCCGCAGCGTGCGCGGCCGGGCCACTCGCGTCGTGTACATCCACGCGCGGCCGGCGACTTCGTAGCCGATTCGCCGAGGCGCGCGCGAGGCCCACGTGAACCACGAGCTGCGCGGGCCGCCGTGAAAGTCGATCGCGAGGTCGAAGCGCCGGCGGCGAAGGTCGAATCCCAGCCGGAGGTCGTCGCGAAGCCGGCCCGCGGCGTCTGGCGCCGCGACCACGATCACCTCGTCGAGATGCGGATTGCGCCGCACGATCGGGGCGGCGAGCGGCTCGACCAGATAACTCATGCGCGCGTTGGGATACCGTTCGCGAAGCGCTCGAATGGCTGGAGTGGTAAGGATGACGTCGCCGATGAGGCGAAGCCGAACAAGGAGAATACGAATCGGGTAATCGGGTAATTGGGTAATCGGATAATTGGATTGCTGCATTGCCACAAGCAACTACCCGATTACCAGATTACCCAATTCCCCGATTCAGTCCTGTTCGATGGTGGCTTCGTCAATGAGCATTACGGGGATGTCGTCTTTGATGGGGTAGACGCGCTTGCACGTGGCGCACTTGAGAGCCGAGCCGTTTTTGACGAGCGTGACCGGTGTCTTGCAGTTGGGACACGCGAGAATCTCGAGCAGCTCGGGATCGACGGCCATGGTCGGAATATATGACACCTTCCCGCTTTTGTGGAACAATTCCACTATGAAGTCGTCTGTCCTCTTCCTCGTGCTCGTTGCGTCGGCCACCGCGGCCGCGGCGCAAACCGCGCCGACGACGTCCGCGAAAGCGGCCGAGGCGTACGCGCAGTTCCTGATCGGCCATCGTCTCGCGGAAAACGACGACGAAGCCGGCGCGATTGCGGCGTACAAGAAGGCCATGGAGCTGGATCCGACGGCCGCTGACATCCCCGCCGAGCTCGCCGGGCTCTATCTGGAACAGAACAAGATTCAGGACGCGCTGACGACGGCGCAGCAGGCGCTGAAGGTCGAACCCGAGAACCGCGAAGGCAATCGCGTTCTCGGCATCGTCTACGCGGCGATGTCCGATACCGGGCGCGAGCCGCGCGGGCGGTCAAACCCGTCCGACCAGTCGAGCGAGTACGCGGCGAAGGCGGTCGAGCATCTCGAGCGCGCGATCGCGCGCCCCATCGGCGATCCGGATCCCAACGTTCGGGCGACGCTGTCGCGTTTGTACGTGCGCACCGGCGCGTACGACAAGGCCGTGCGGATGCTCACCGATCTCGTCAACCAGGAGCCGGGATGGCAGGACGGTCCGATGCTCCTCGCCGAGGCGTACGCCGGCGCCGGCCGCACCGCCGAAGCCATCACCTGGCTCGAAGAGCGCGCCGGCAACGATCCGCGTCTGCTGCCGTCGCTGGCCGATTTCTACGAACGCGAGCGTCGCTGGAGCGACGCCGCCGGCGTGTACGGCCGGATCGTGCAGCGCGCGCCGCGCAATCTCGATCTGAAGACTCGTTACGCGCAGACGCTCCTCAACGCCGGTGGACGCGACAACATCGTCAAGGCTCGGGACGTCCTCACCGAGGTTGTCGCCGGCCGCGCCACTGACGCATTCGCGCTCTATCTCCTCTCGCAGGCGCAGCGCCGGTCGGGCGACGGACAAGCTGCCGAAGCGACCGCCCGCCGCCTGATCGCTCAGAACAGCCGATCGCCGCGCGGGTACTTCGCGCTGGCCGAGGCCCTCGAGGAACGTCATCAATTCCAGGGCGTAGTCGACGAACTGGCGCCGGTCGTCGCTCGCAACCGCGGCCGGTCGGGAGACGACGCGGTCGATATCGGCATCCTGCTGCCGCACCTGGGTTTCGCGTACCAGGAGCTCGCGCAGTACGACAAGGCGATCGCGACGTTCGAGGAGGCCCGCCGTCTGTCGCCGAAGGATCCGTCGCTGGCGTCCTACGTCGTCGGCGCCAACATCGCGGCGAAGAAATACCCAGCCGCCGTCGAGGCGGCGCGCGCGGCCCGCGTGGACCATCCCGACGATCTGCGGCTGATGCGGCTGCACGCGCAGGCGCTCAATCGCGCCGGCAAGGCGAACGAGGGCATCACGATCCTCGAGTCGGCGATCGAATCCCACGCCGACGACCCGTTTGTCTACATCGCGCTCGCGCAGACCTACTCGGACGCCGATCGCGGACCGCAGGCAGTCAAGGTGTTGCAGGACGCGCAAGCGAAGTTTCCGCAGGACAACGCCATTGCATTCGAGCTCGGCTCGGTCTTCGACAAGCAGAAGAAGTTCGCCGACGCCGAAGCGGCGTTTCGACAAGTGCTGACGCGCGAGCCCGAGAATGCGGCGGCGCTCAACTATCTCGGCTACATGCTGGCCGAGCGCGGGGAGCGGCTCGACGAATCGGTGAACTACCTGAAAAAGGCGCTGCAGATCGAGCCGGAGAACGGCTCGTTCCTCGACAGTCTCGGCTGGGCGTATTTCAAGTCCGAGCGGCTGGATCTCGCCGAAGACAGTCTGCGCAAGGCCGCGGATCAGCTGAAGGGCAACTCGGTCATTCAGGATCACTACGGCGACGTGCTCTTCAAGCTCGGGCGCTACACGGATGCCATCGCCGCCTGGACGCGCGCACTGTCCGGAGACGGCGATTCGATCGATCGGGGCGAAATCGACAAGAAGATCCGATCGGCCAGACAAAAAGCCCCAAAAAAATGAGCGCTGCCACGAAAACACGAAAACACGAAACGCTGCTTGTACAAGGCTGATTTCGTGCTTTCGCGCTTTCGTGGCCTATTGGTCGCTTGCGTCCTCTGCTCGGGCTGCGCACCCGGTCTGATGAAGCTTCCGGCCGGCCCCGGCGCGCCCGCTCCCGACGCGCCGGCTGCGCTCGCGGACGCCACGCGCGCCTGCGGTGCCGTCTCCACCATCACGGCTGAAATCGGCGGCAGCGGATCGATCGGCGGCCAGCGGTTCCGCGCGCGCATGACGGCCGGTCTCGCACCACCGGCGTCGGCGCGGATCGAAGCGGCGGCGCCGTTCGGTGCGCCGATCTTCATCTTCGTCGCGGGCGCCGACGACGCGACGCTGCTGATGCCGCACGACGGCCGCGTCCTCGAGCACGGCCGGCCGGCGGAGGTGCTCGAAGCGCTCGCCGGGTTGCCGCTCGACGCCGCGCAACTTCGCCGTGCGCTCGTTGGATGTCCCTCGTCGCCGGATGCAGGCACGGCACGACAAGTGGCCGACGACTGGCGCCTGCTCGCCGACGGATCGGATCAGGTCTATCTGCGGCGCGACGGCAAGCCGCCCGCCTGGCGGCTCGTGGCCATCGTCCATGCCCCGCCATCGGGCCGCGGCTGGAGGGCCGAGTACCGTGATTTCGAGAGCGGTCTGCCCGATCGGTCCGCTTCGCGGGGTTGGCGCCCGAAGAGCTTCGACGTGCGTCTTGCGCTGTCGCAGGTTGAAACGAATACGACCCTCGGCCCCGAGGTATTCCGCGTCCAGATTCCCCCGGACGCCGAGCCGATCACCATCGACGAGTTGAGACGTGCGCGTCCGGGCGTTCGCCAAGATTAACCTGACGCTGCGCGTGCTCGGGACGCGGGCCGACGGGTTTCACGAGCTCCAGACGCGCTTCCAGTCGCTTGCGCTGCACGACACGCTGACGGTAAGACGGCGTCGCGGCGCGTTTCAGCTCACCTGCGACGATCCAAAGCTCCCTGTCGACGGCCGGAATCTCGTGGTGCGCGCGGCGCGTGCGGTCTGGAAGGCGAGCGGCCGCCGCGGCGCGCCAAACGGGGTGGCAATTGATCTCGTCAAGCGCATTCCGCTCGACGCCGGGCTCGGTGGCGGCAGCAGCGACGCCGCCGCGGCGTTGCGAGCGTTGGGAAAAGTCTGGCGCGTGGACACGGCGCTTCTTCGCGCGATCGCGCCAACGCTGGGCGCCGACGTGCCGTATTTTCTGGAAGGCGGAACGGTGCTGGGCGTCGAGCGCGGCGACGTGCTGGTTCCGCAGCCAGACGCAAGACCCGCCTGGGTCGTGCTGGCGCTGCCGGACTTCGGGGTGAGCACCGCGGAGGCCTATCGAGTGGTGGGACGCCGATCGCGGGACACGGACGCGGGTCCTCCTTCAGGCGACCTCGGACGATGCGGTCCGGCTGAACGCCGCCCCGACCTGCCGAAGGACGCGCAATCGAACGATCTGCAGAAGCCTGTGGCCGAGACGCCATCCTGTGATCACACGTATCGTCGCGCGCCCTCCGCCGCGCCGGCGCCTCGCACGCCGCGATGTCCGGGAGCGGCTCGGCAGTTTTCGGATTGTTCGGCCGCGAGTCCACAGCGCGCCGGGCCGCGAGCGCCCTTTCGCCGCGCCTCTGCCAGCGGACGGTCGTGACGCGCACGCTGACACGCGCGGCCTACCGCCGACTTGATGGCACCTGAGCCCATCGGATACACTTACCGTTTGCACCACGTAGTTGCGGCCACTCCTGAAGGTCAGCACTCACATCAACGGATGGGCATTGAATGGGACACGGTGGGGCGTGGCCAAGCGGTAAGGCGCGGGACTTTGGATCCCGTATTCGAAGGTTCGAATCCTTCCGCCCCAGCCAACGCGAGAGGCTGACGTGGTGATGGATGACGTGTTCATGGCCACCGGATTCGGCGAGCTGAAAGTCTTTTCCGGTAGCGCCCATCCAGGGCTCGCCCGGGAGATCGCCGCGTTCCTGGGGGTCTCGCCCGGACAAGCCCGGCTGCGACGGTTTCCTGATTCCGAGATTTCGTTTCAGATCGACGAGAACATCCGCGGGACCGACGTGTTCGTCGTGCAGCCGACGTGCGCCACCGAAACCGGATCGGTCAACGACCATCTGGTGGAGCTCACGGTGATGATCGATGCGTTCCGGCGCTCGTCCGCGTCGCGCATCACCGCCGTGATTCCGTACTACGGTTACGCACGGCAGGACCGCAAGGACAAGCCGCGCGTCCCGATTTCCGCCAAGCTGGTCGCCAACATCCTGAGCGCCGCGGGCACCAACCGCGTCCTCACGATGGACTTGCACAAAGCGCAGATCCAGGGGTTCTTCGACATTCCGGTCGATCACTTGTTTGCGGCGCCGGTGATCATCGACTACCTCTCGCGCCTCGATTACCCGAAGCGGACGCTCGTGTCGCCGGACGCCGGCGGCGCCGAACGCGCGCGCGCCTATGCGAAGCGGCTCGGCGCCGAGCTGGCCATCATCGACAAGCGGCGATCGGACGATGGCACGGCGGAAGTGATGAACGTGATCGGCGACGTCGAAGGCCGGACCTGCATTCTGCAGGACGACATCATCGACACGGCCGGCACGATTACCAAGGGCGCGAGCGCGCTCAAGGCGAACGGCGCGGCGCAGGTGTTTGCGTGCGCGGTGCACGGCGTGCTGTCGGGCCCCGCGGTCGAGCGCATCGAGAAGTCGCCGATCGACAAGCTGATCGTCACCAACACGATTCCGCAGTCGCCGCATGCCGCCGCGTGCAGCAAGATCGTCGTGCTCTCGGTGGCGCGGCTCCTCGGCCAGGCGATCAAGAGCATTCACGAGGAAACGTCGGTGTCGTCGTTGTTTGTCTAGAGAAGGATCTGCCACGAAGTCACAAAGACACGAAGAAAACACCAAAACAGCCTTCTTCGTGTTTTCGTGTCTTCGTGGCGGTTCGATAAGGTAGAGGTCAGATATGGAAGCCGTACTCGAAGCCACACCACGCGATACATTCGGCAAGAACGAAGCGCGGCGCACGCGCCGCGGCGGACAGGTGCCCGCCGTGCTCTATGGCGGCGATGGCAAGGACGCGACGCCGATATCGGTCGCCCCCAAGGCGCTGCTCAAGATTCTGCACTCCGAATCGGGACAGAACACGCTCATCGCGCTGAAGCTGCCGGGCGCGGGCGACACGCGCGTGCTCGTCAGAGACTTTCAGATCGATCCGGTGACGCATCAAGTCCTGCACGCGGACTTCTATCGCGTCGCGATGGATCGTGTGATTCAGGTCACCATTCCCGTGACCGTGCACGGCGAGCCGAAGGGCGTCAAGCAGCAGGGCGGCATTCTCGAGTTCATCCGCCGCGAGATCGTGATCGAGTGCCTGCCGGGCGACATCCCCGAGCACGTGGACATCGACGCCAGCGAGCTGATGCTGCACCAGGGCGTCCGCGTCCGCGACGTCGCCACCGATCCGAAATGGAAAGCGGTCACCGAAGGCGAGGCGATGCTCGTCCACGTGATCATGCCGAAGGCCGAAGAAGTCGCGGCGCCGGCTGATGCGGTCGCCGCAGCGGCCACGGCGACGCCGGCCGAACCCGAGGTCATCAAGAAGGGCAAGAAGGAAGAAGCGGAGGAAGAGGCGCCGGAGAAGAAGAAGTAGCGCCTCTCGGCATTTCAGAGTGCAGAGTTCAGATTTCAGATTGATTTCTGGATTTGAAAGCAATTTTTGGCTTAGGCAACCCGGGGAACGAGTACAAGCGAACGCGACATAACGTCGGGTTCGAGGTGATCGATGAACTGGCGAAGCGCTGGCGCGTTGATCTGAGGTCGTCGTGGAAGCGCAAGGCGCGGCTCGCGTCTGTCAAGGATCGTGATGTTCTTCTGACGCAGCCGCAAACGTTCATGAACCTGAGCGGCGCCGCAGTCGCGGGGATCATGGCGTTCTACAAGCTGGCGCCGGCCGATGTGCTCGTGGTCGTCGATGAAATCCAGTTGCCGCTCGGCAAGTTGCGGTTGAGACCGTCGGGATCAGCGGGCGGCCACAACGGGTTGAAGTCGGTGATCGCCAGCATCGGTTCGGACTTCCCCCGGCTGCGCATCGGCGTCGGCCGCGGGAACGAGCAATGGGATCTGAGCGACCACGTGCTCGGGAAGTTTGCGGCCGACGAACGGCCGGTCGTCGATCGCGCGGTGAAGAGAGCGGCTGATGCCGTCGAAACCTTCATCACCGACGGCGTGTTTGAGGCGATGAATCGATACAACGCGCCTGAGGAGGCAACCGACAATCTGAAATCTGAAACCTGAAGTCTGAAATCTGAACCCTTGCCACCCAACGAGGTGGCCGCGGCGCAGGCCGTGTCCAGAAGGAGCATTGCAGTGGCTGATCGACAGTACCAGCTCGTCTACATTCTTCCTCCCGAAACCACCGAACAGCAGGTGACCGAACTGCACGGCCAGATCGAGGCCGTGGTCTCGCGGATGAACGGGGTGTTCGACCGCACCGAGAACTGGGGCCGCAAGCGCCTCGCCTACGAAATCGGTCCGCACAAAGAGGGCGTCTATGTCCTCGAGGTGATCAACGGCTCCGGCGAACTGATGAAGGAGCTGGATCGCCGTCTGAAGGTGATGGACCTGGTGATCCGTCACATGGTCGTCCGCGTCGACGAGGAGAAAAAGGTCGTCGACCGGACCCAGACCAGGCGCCGCACCACGTCGGAGCGCCGGCGCGTCAAACGCGGCCTGCCGCCGCAGCGGCAGCCGGGCGAAGGCCGTCCGGCGGCTGATATCGACGAAGGCGACGATGACCGCTTCGACGGAGTGGAGGTTTAGCCATGCCATTCGGACAAGGACGATCGGGCGGCGGCCGCGGCCGCGGCGACAAGAAATCGACGGACAAGGAGAAGGGTCAGCGCCGTACACTCTTCCGCCGCCGCAAGGTCTGCAAGTTCTGCGCGGACAAGATCGACGACATCAACTACAAGGACGTGAAGCTGCTGGGGCCCTTCGTGCCGGAGCGGGGCAAGATTCTGCCGCGCCGGATCTCGGGAACCTGTGCGATGCACCAGCGGAAGCTGCAGATTGCCATCAAGCGCGCGAGACAAATCGCGCTGATTCCCTATGTTACGGACTGACATTGGAGGATTGCAGGATTGCAGGTTGGCAGGATTGAATTGTGCAATGGCAATCCTGCAATCCTGCCATTCTGCAATCCATCAATTCTGAGAGGCAGCCTATGGAAGTCATCCTTCGACAGCACGTGGAGAACCTGGGACGCCGCGGCGAAATCGTGAAGGTCGCCGACGGCTACGCGCGGAACTATCTGCTCCCGCGCAAGCTCGCGCTGCTCGCCACCGACGGCAACAAGAAGCAGGTCGAGCGCGAGCGGGCCAAGCTGGACGTGGTGGAGGCCGAAGAACAGAAAGTGGCCGCCGCCATCGGCGACCGGCTCGGCGCCATCGAAAGTCTCGAAATCAAACGAAAGGTCGGCGAGACCGAGGCCTTGTACGGTTCGGTCACGACCGCGGACATCGGAGAAGCGCTGCAGGCGAAGGGCTTCGACATCGATCGGCGGAAAATTCAACTGCAGGAGCCGATCAAGAAGCTCGGCGAGTACGAGGTGCCGATCAAGCTGCATCGCGAGGTCACGGTGCGCGTCAAGGTGCACGTCCTCGCGGAAGGCGGAGACGAGAAGAAAGCGCAGTAAGTCAGAAGTACGAAGTCAGAAGTCAGGTTTTGCTTCGGGCGTTTGGCCGATGGTCAGCGTCCGATTTTTTCGTACGTTTTCGGTTGCAGTTTTTGCAACGCCGTTCTAACGTGTGGCTTCACGTTTTCCCTTCTGACTTCTGACTTCAAACTTCTGACTTGCCGTAGTTCCTGATGCCCGATACCGTCGTCGCCGAGCGGGCCCTTCCCCACAACCTCGAGGCCGAACGCTCGGTGCTCGGCGCGATTCTCCTGCACAACGACGCGTTCAACCTCGCCGCGGAAGTGATCGACGCGCAGGATTTTTTCCGCGACGCGCATCGCCGCATCTTCGACAAGATGGTCCGGCTGGCCGAGCGAGGCGACGCGATCGATCTGGTCACGCTCAAGGAGGAGCTCGGGCGATCGGGCGATCTCGACGAAGTCGGCGGCCCCGCCTACATCACGGCGCTCGTGGACGGCGTGCCGCGTTCGACCAACGTCGAGCACTACGCGCGCATCATCAAAGAGAAGGCGACGCTCCGGAACCTGATCTTTTCCGCCAATCGGATTCTGACCACCGCCTACGCCGCGGAGGACGAGGCCGATGTCATCCTCGATCAGGCCGAGCACGCGATCTTCGCGATCGCCGACGACAACGTCCGCGACGGCTTCGTCTCGGTGCGCGATCTCGCGCAGTCGAGCCTCGACACCATCGAGAAGCTGCACTCGCGCAAGGAGCTGATTACCGGCGTGCCGACCGGCTTCGCCGACCTCGACGAGCTGACGTCGGGGCTGCAGCCGTCCGACCTGGTGATCGTCGCGGCCCGGCCGTCGATGGGCAAGACCAGCCTCGTGCTCAACATGGCGCAGCACGTCGGGACCAAGACGGACATGACCGTCGGCCTGTTCAGCCTCGAGATGTCGAAGGAACAGCTGTTCCTCCGCATGTTGACCTCCGAAGCGCGCATCGACGCGCACCGCCTCCGCGGCGGCTTCCTCGGCGAGCGCGACTGGGGGCGTCTGTCGCAGGCGATCGGCACGCTGAGCGAGGCCAGGATCTTCATCGACGACTCGCCGTCGATCGGCGTCCTCGAAATGCGCGCGAAGTGCCGGCGTCTGGCGTCCGAGCATGGCCTGCACCTCGTGATCGTGGACTACATCCAGTTGATGCAGGGGCGCGGGCGGTTCGAAAACCGGACGCTGGAACTGGCGTCGATCTCGCGATCGATGAAGGGCCTGGCCAAGGAACTGAGCGTGCCGGTCGTCGTCTTGTCGCAGCTGAGCCGCGCGCCGGAATCGCGCTCGGATCACCGGCCGCAGCTGTCGGACTTGCGCGAGTCGGGCGCCTTGGAGCAGGATGCAGATCTCGTGCTCTTCATCTATCGCGAGGATCAGTACGCCGACAAGAGCCAGCCCCCACCCGACGCCCAGGGCGTCGCGGAGCTGATCATCGGCAAGCAGCGCAACGGCCCCACCGGCACCGTCAAGCTCGCGTTCATCCGGGAATTCACCAGGTTCGAAAACCTCGCCACGGCTTGAGCGTCCATGGCGATCAAGCACTCCCGGGATGTCCCCTCTTCTGAGATCACGCCGAAGCACCTCTACCTGAATCGTCGCGAATTTCTTCGCGCGACCGGTGTCGGGACGGCGGGCCTCCTGGCGGGCGTCGGCGGCGCCGGCATCGCGGCCGCCGAAAAACTCGCGATCTCGAAGCGCATGGTCACCACGAACGAAGCGGTGAGCTCGCGCGACACCATCACGACGTTCAACAACTTCTACGAATTCGGCAGCGACAAGGCGGATCCGGCGAAGCACTCGAAGGCGTTCAAGCCGCTGCCGTGGTCGGTCGCGATCGAAGGGGCGTGCAACAAGCCGGGCACCTACACGCTCGAGGACATCGTGAAGCCGCACGCGCTCGAGGAGCGCGTGTACCGGCACCGATGCGTCGAAGGATGGTCGATCGTCGTTCCCTGGGTCGGATTTCCGCTGGGCGATGTGCTGAAGCGCTTCGAGCCGACGGGGAACGCGAAGTTCGTCGAGTTCACGACGGTGCTGCGTCCCGAGGAAATGCCGGGACAGCGTCGCCGGTTTCCCGCGCTTTTGCCGTGGCCGTACGTCGAGGGCTTGCGGATCGACGAGGCGATGCATCCGCTCACGATTCTTGCCGTCGGGCTGTACGGCGAGGAACTGCCGAACCAGAACGGCGCGCCGCTGCGGCTCGTCGTCCCCTGGAAATACGGATTCAAGAGCATCAAATCCATCGTGAAGATCAGGTTCGCAGACAAGCAACCGAAGACGACCTGGGAGAAATCGGCGCCCGAGTACTACGCCTTCTATTCGAACGTGAATCCAGGGTCGACCAATTCGGCCTTTCGCGACCAGAGCACGGAACGGCGGCTCGGCGAGTTCTTCATGCGCAAGACGCAGATGTTCAACGGCTACGCGAACGAGGTCGCCAGCCTGTACACAGGTATGGATCTCCGCAAGAACTACTGATCGTCCCCGCCACGACATCATCCCGGCACGCCAGATGATTCGGACCGTTTGCCCGCGAGGGTAGGGACGGCCGGTCGTATCGCCCAACCAGTTGGACTGCCGCAGTTTGACAGGACGGCTGGCCGAGCGACGCGCCGCCGCCGACTTACGAATTCGGCAACGGGCCGCGCAATCTGTATCTCTGCCCCACCGCGCACAGGACGCGCGGCGGGGGCCCCGAGGAGTGTCACATGCGGGGAAGACGAGCCGTCGTCACGCTGCTGCTCGCGTCGGCGACATCGACGAGCGCTCAAACCGGGGACTGGACGTCGCCGCATCCGATGCTGCTGACGCCGACCCGTGCGCTCGCGATGCTGATGGCATCGGACCGCGGGCTGGCCTACGTTCCGGGCGAGGTCGTAGTGCGGTTTCGCGCCGGCGTCACACCGGCGGGCCAGCAGCGGGCGCTGATGTCGCTGCGCAGCAGGCCGGCGCCGAGCGACCTCCGCTGGATCGGTGATGCCGCCGTGTTGATCGATCCGACGGAGCCCGACGCCACGGTGCTTGCCGCGCAATTGCAGCGGCAGCCCGAAATCGAGTTCGCGGAACCCAACTACCTGTACCACCCGAGCGCAACGCCCAACGATCCCGGCTTCACCGAGCGGCAATGGAATCTGCACGCGATCGACATGCCGCGGACGTGGGACATCAACCCCGGCGGCAACGACACGGTGATCGCCGCCGTCGTCGATACCGGCATTACGGCCGTCACCCGCTCGTATTCGTTCCAGACGTGGAACGGCCGGGCGATTCAGAACATCAGCGTCCCGTTCTCGATCAACCCTGACATCAAAGCGGCGCGGATCGTGAGCCCGCGCGACTTCGTGTTCTGGGACGGACCGGTCGTCGACATGGTAGGGCACGGCACGCACGTGGCGTCGACGATCGGCGAAGAGACCAACAACGGCGTCGCGGAGGCGGGCATCGCGTATCGCGTGAAATTGATGCCGGTCAAAGTGTGCATCGGCTTCTGGGAGCTGCAGTTCGTGATGGCGGCGTCCGGCTACCGCGGGTTTCTGCCGGCGGGAATTGGCGGCTGCCCGACCTCGGAGATTGCGGATGGGATTCGCTACGCGGCCGATCGCGGGGCGAAGGTGATCAATCTCAGCCTCGGCGGGCCCGAGCCCTCATCGTTGATTCGCGACGCCATCGCGTATGCCGTCGGCAAAGGCGCATTCGTCGCCATCGCGATGGGCAACGCGTTCGAGGACGGCAATCCCGTCGAGTACCCGGCAGCCGACGCGGCGGATCTGGACGGTGTGATGTCGGTTGGCGCCGTCGGGCCGTCGTTGAAGCGATCGTTCTACTCGAACACCGGACCGCACCTGGAAATTTCCGCGCCGGGCGGCGACGACCGCGATGGCGGCTCGAGGGGCATGATTTGGCAATCGACGATTTCCCGCAACGATTCGATGCCGCTCGCGGTGATCGCGCCGCGCTTCGATCGGTACGTCGAGTCGGCGTACGAAGGCACGTCGATGGCATCGCCGCACGTGGCGGGAGTGGCCGCGCTGCTCGTCAGCCAGGGCGTGTCGAATCCGGCGGCGATCGAGAAAACGCTCAAGAAGACCGCGCGGCCTCTTGGCGCGCCGGATGGCAACGGGCGAAACGACGAGTACGGCTACGGGCTCGTGCAGCCGCGGCCGGCGCTCCTTGGAATCGGGTTGGTCAAATGAACATGCGAACCGTCGTCTTGATCGCGTGGATCGTGGCGGGGTCGGCCAGCTCCGCGGCAGCGCAGTCGGACACCTTCGGGGTCTTCGGGATCGGGCAGTTCGGCTACGTCCAGTTCGCCGCGGAGCAGAGTTTCCGCGCGGTGATGGGCCAGGCGGGCGGCAGATTCTTCGGCGGCGGCGCCGAGGTGCGCGTTGGACCGGCGTTTCTGAGCGCGTCGATCGAACGCTTCGCGAAAACCGGCCAGCGGATTCTCGTCGTCGACGGCGAGGTCTTCAAGCTTGGCATTCCGGAAACCGTGACGATCGTGCCGGTCGCGGTATCGGCCGGGTGGCGAATGCGGCGCGACGGCGCGACGCCCTACGTCGGCGCCGGTGTCGGGCGGATGTTCTACAAGGAGCAGTCCGCATTCGCGGCTGACGGCGAGAGAGTGGACGCGCGGTTCTCCAGTGTCCACATCCTCGGCGGGATCGAATTCCGCAACGAGTGGGTGGCGACGGCGTTCGAAGTGCAATACACGCGCGCCCCGCAAACCGTTGGCATCGGCGGCGCGCTTCAAGCGTTTCAAGAGTCGAACCTGGGCGGGCTCGTCGGACGCGTCAAGGTTCTGGTCGGGCGATAGTATCGGTTTCAAACCGACGGACGCCGCAGTTTTGAAACCGTTATGATCGAATCGTGGTTCGTCCCACTGTCGCGCGCGTCGATCTCGCCGCGCTGAAATCGAACTACCGGCACATCGTTGAACACGTCGAGGCCGAAGCCGGCGGCGGCGCGCCGCGCCTGATCGCGGTCGTCAAAGCCAACGCGTACGGACACGGCGCGCGCCCAGGTTGCGCTGGCGCTGGAAGACGCCGGCGCGGATCTGCTGGCGTGCGCGGACATCGAGGAAGGGGCGGCGCTTCGAGCCGCGGGCGTCCGCGCCGACATCCTCGTGTTCGGCGCGCTGAGCGTCAGCGATCTGGATGGCGTGTTCGATTGCCGCCTCACGCCGACGATTTCGACGCCGGGCGCCGCGCGGGCCGTGCAGGCGGCGGCCGCGCGCCTCAATCAGCGGCAGCGCTACCACCTGAAGATCGACACCGGCATGAATCGTCTCGGGTTCCGCTTCGACAACTTGCGGCGCACGCTGCCCGAGCTTTTTGCGAGCCAGAACCTTCACCTCGAGGCGGTGTACACGCATTTCGCCACGGCGGACGAGCCGGAGTCGCCACTGTTCGACCAGCAGCGGGTCAGGTTCGAGCGGGCGCTCGACGACGTGTTCGCCGACACGAGGTGGGGCCGCAGCACCGATCGTCCGTATCGCCATGCCGCGAACAGCGCCGCGCTGCTCCGCGACTCGCGTGTGTGGTACGACCGCATGCGGCCCGGGCTGCTGTTGTACGGTCTCGTGCCGCCGCCGCTCGCGTCGACGATTGCGCTGACGCCGGTCATCACGCTCGGCAGCCGCATCGTGGCCGTGAAAGGCATCCGGCCCGGCGAAGGCGTGGGCTACGGCGTGAAGTTCACGGCGGATTCGCCGAAACAGATCGCCATCGTGCCCGCCGGCTACGCGGATGGTTTGGATCTCCGGCTCGCCGGGCGCGGCGTCGTGCTCATTCGCGGCCGGCGTGCGCCGATCGTCGGATCGGTCTGCATGGACATGCTGATGGCCGACGTCACCGGCCTCGACGTCTCGCCCGGCGACGAGGTCGTGATCATCGGCCGCCAGGGCGACGATCGGATCGACGTCCGCGAGATGGCTGCACAGATTGGTACGATTCCCTACGAGATTCTCTGCAGAATCGGGAGTAGGATCGAGCGTGTTTACGGGTGAATCGGGTAATTGGATAATCTGGTAATCGGGTAATTGATTGTTCGATTGACAGTCAATTTCCCAATTCGATTACCCGATTACCCGATTACCCGATTACCCGATTACCAAATTACCCGATTCCTCCGGTCGCCCATGGCGAAGCCAACCAAGACCGTCTTTGTCTGCCAGGAGTGCGGCGCACAGTCGCTGAAGCTGCAGGGGCGGTGCTTCGAGTGCGGGGCCTGGAATTCGCTGGTCGAAGAGCGCGCGCAGGAAGCCGGCGGCGCCCCACCGGCCGATCATCGCTATGCGTTGGCTGGCGCTGCGGGCGCGCGCTTGTACGCGGACGTCGAGCTCGAGCAGCATGCGCGGCTCACGACGGGCATCGGTGAGTTCGATCGCGTGCTCGGCGGCGGGATAGTTCCCGGTTCGCTCGTGCTGCTCGGCGGCGAGCCGGGGATCGGCAAATCGACGCTGCTGCTCCAGGCCGCCGCGAACCTGGCTCGCACGGTCGGCCCGGTGTTGTACAGCTCGGGCGAAGAATCCGAGCATCAGATCAAGTCGCGCGGCGAACGGCTCGCTGTGGGCAACGCGCCCCTCTATCTCCTGGCAGAGACCTGTCTCGAGCGGATCCTCGAGGAGATCGCGCGCATCAAGCCGGCGCTCGTGATCGTGGATTCCGTGCAGACGGTCTTCTCGCTCAAGTTTCAATCGGCGCCCGGCAGCATCGGGCAGGTTCGCGAGGCCGCCACGCAGTTGTTGTTTGCCGCGAAGGGCCGCAACGTCCCGACGTTTCTCGTCGGCCACGTCACCAAGGACGGGAGCCTTGCCGGACCCAAGGCGCTCGAGCACGTCGTGGACACCGTCCTGTACTTCGAAGGCGAGCGCCATCACTCGCACCGTGTCGTCCGCGCGGTCAAGAACCGGTTCGGTGCGGTCAGCGAGCTGGGCGTGTTCGAGATGACGTCCAGCGGCCTGCGGGCGGTGCCGAACCCGTCGAAGATGTTCCTGGCCGAGCGTCCGGCGAATGCGCCCGGCTCGGCGGTGTTGTGCACGGTGGAAGGATCGCGGCCGATCCTCGTCGAGGTCCAAGCGCTCGTCAGCTCCAGCGCCTATGGGACCGCGCGACGAACCGCGAACGGGATCGATCAACAGCGGCTGTCGCTGCTGCTCGCGGTGCTCGAAAAGCGCGCGGGCCTGAACCTGATCGGCGACGACGTGTTCGTCAACATCGCCGGCGGGATGACGGTGGACGAGCCCGCCTCGGACCTGGGCGTGGTCGCGGCGATTGCGTCGAGCGTCAGAAACCGCGTCGTCCCGTCGACAACGGCGATGTTTGGCGAGGTCGGCCTCGCCGGCGAGGTGCGCGCAATCGCGCAGGCGTCGCTGCGCATCCGCGAAGCATCCCAGCTCGGGTTCAAGCGGTGCATTCTTCCCGAGGCGAACATCGAACCGGCTCGTGACGCGGCCCTGGAGCTGGTCGGCGTGCGAACAATTGGCGAAGCCCTCGACGCCGCTTTGGGCTAATTCCCTAACCGCATACCCACGTAATCCTTACGCCAAAATCCCCGCGTTTTGGTGTAGTCTGTCGGCTGGAAGCCGTTACGTTTGTTTACATTCATAGACGGCTGTTCACAAACGGTGCCCTCATGTCTTGGTTCGCACTCGCTCGAATCCTGTTCGTCGTCGCCGTCGCCTACGCCTCCGCAATCCTCCAACCGGTGCCCGTGGGACTGGCGGCAAACGTGGCGTTCGGCCTGCTCCTGGCGGCGCTCGTCGTCGCCTTCGAGAGCCGGCTCCGCGAAACCGCGCTCCCCCGGATCCTGGGCGCGCTGATCGGCGGCGCCATCGGGCTGATGCTGGCGCACGCCATCGGCACCGGACTGTTCTGGGCCGACAGCGCGAATCGCCGCGTCGAGTTCCTTCACAGCTTCGTGCTGATCGTGCTGCCGTACCTGGGACTGGTGCTCGGCGGCAAGAACGGCGAATGGCTCGAGCCTTCGCGGCTCGTCGGCCTGTTCCGCGCGACCGCGCCGGAGCGCCACTACAAGATCCTCGACACGAGCGTGATCATCGACGGCCGCATCGCGGACATCTGCGAAACCGGATTCGTCGACGGCGCGCTGGTCATTCCGCAGTTCGTGTTGAAGGAACTGCAGCTCGTCGCCGATTCCGCCGACTCGATGAAGCGCAATCGCGGCCGGCGCGGCCTCGACATCCTGCAGAAGATTCAGAAGATGGCCGGGCTCGACGTCGTCATCTCCGACATCGATTTCCCGGACGTCCGCGAGGTCGACCTCAAGCTGATCGAGCTGGCTCGCACGCTGCCGGGGAAGATCGTGACCAACGACTTCAACCTGAACAAGGTGGCGCAGCTGCGCGGCGTCGCCGTGCTCAACGTCAACGAGCTCGCGAACTCCATCAAGCCCGTGGTACTGCCCGGCGAGATCATGAAGGTCTTCGTGCTGAAGGAAGGGAAGGAATACAACCAGGGCGTCGCCTACCTGGACGACGGCACCATGGTCGTCGTGGACAACGCGCGCAAGATGATCAGCAAGACGATCGACATCGTCGTCACGAGCGTGCTGCAGACCACCGCGGGGAAGATGATCTTCGGGCGGTACGTCGAAGCGGCGACAGCGTCGGCGCAACCGGCCGCGCCGATGCAACCGGCGGCGCCGCAGCCGGTGCGCGTCTCCGCGCAGGCGGCTGCGCAGACTTAAGGCAGGAGAGGCGGGATGGGCAGGAGGGGGCTGGATGGGTGGTTTCCCTTCCGCCCCTCCAGCCTTTCCTGCCCTTCCAGCCCTACGTGGTTCTCAGATTCTTGTTGAAGAAGTCGACCGTCCGCTGCCAGGCGAGCTTGGCGGCGGCTTCGTCGTAGCGCGGCGTCGTGTCGTTGTGGAAGCCGTGCTGCGTGTTCTCGTAGATGAAGCTCTGTGTACTTCTTGTTGTTCGCCTTGAGCGCTTCCTCGTAGGCCGGCCATGCCCGCGTTCACGCCCTGATCGTTCGCCGCGTAGTGCAGCATCAGCGGCGCCTTGATCTTCGGCGACGTCCTCGGCGCCGGCCTGACGGCCGTAGAACGGCGCGCCGGCGCGCGAGGTCCGGCAGCCGCACGGCGAGCTGGTTCACGATGCCGCCGCCGAAGCAGAAGCCGACCGCGCCGATCTTGCCGGTGCAGTCCGGTGCGCCTTCAGCCAGTTCGCCGCCGCGACGAAGTCTTCGAACATCTTCGGGCCGTTCACCTCGCGGAACGTCACCGCGCCCTGCTCGTCGTTGCCGGGATAGCCGCCGACCGACGTCAGACCGTCCGGCGCGAAGGCGATGAAGTTCGCCACGGCGAAGCGGCGCGCGACGTCCTCGATGTACGGGTTCAGCCCGCGGTTCTCGTGGATGACGAGCACGCCGGCAGCTTGCCGGTCGCGTTCGCCGGCTTCGCGAAGTAGCCCTTGATGCTGCCGTTGCCCTGCGGCGACTGCACGGTCTCGTACTTCCGTCTTGATCCGCGCGTCGTCCTTCGGCACCTGCTGCGCCCAGGCGTAGTTCGGCTTCAGGCTTTCGAAGAGCGCCACGACGGTCAGCGCCGCCGACGGCGAACTTGCTGCGCGCGATCGAGGAAGTCGCGCCGGCGTGATGTCGCCGTGCTGGTACTCGTGGAAGAGATCGAGCAGCTCCTGCGGATAGTCGGACGCTTTCTTTCGTTCCATCAGGTGCTCCTTCTATAGAAGTGCGTCTTCGCCGAAGTGGTAAATTGTAGGTTATAACCCAAATCGCCGATCAGCCAATCGCCGTTCGCCGACGGTCGATCCCTCCGTTTCATTGGTGGCGCACCGTCTTCTATCTCATTCCGGCGATTACGGTTTACACGATCGTGCTCGGCGCGGCCTCGATCCTGTCGAGCCTGTTCGACCGCCGAGGTTACTTCGCGCACCGCTGCGCGCGCGCCTGGTCGTGGTTGATCCTGAAGACGACGGGAGTCCGGGTCGCCGTCGAGGGCCTGGAGCGCATCACGCCAGGCACCACCTACGTGTTCGTGTCGAACCACCAGAGCATTTACGACACGCCCGTGATCTTCGCGTCGCTACCGTATCAGCTGCGGATCATCGCGAAGGAATCGCTGGCGCGCTTCCCGGTTCTTGGATGGCATCTGAAACGCGGCGGCCATCTGTTCGTCGATCGCAAGAATCCGGATCGCGCGGGCATCCTGCGCCGCTGGCGCGCGCTCGTCGTGGAAGGCCTCTCGCTGATCATCTACGCCGAAGGCACGCGAAGCCGGGACGGCCGGGCCGCGAAGTTCAAGGCGGGCAGCTTTCTGCTGGCCATCCAGGCCGGCCTGCCGATCGTGCCGGTCGCGGTCATCGGCACCCGGCAGGTGATGCCCAAGGGGCGTCTTCGGACTGAACCGGCCGACGTTGGTCTCGTCATTCACGATCCGATTCAGCCGCCGGCCATCAGCAATCCGACGGCGCGCGACGCCAAAGCGCTCGCCGACAAAGTGCACCACGTCGTAGCGGCCACCGTCGACGCGCGTCAGCGGCATCTATAATCAGGGTTTGCAGGTCACGGCCATCATCGCCGCGGGGGGACGAGGCGAGCGCCTCGGCGGACGCGCGCTCAAGCAGCTGCTGCCGATCGCCGGCCGCGCGATGCTCGACCGCAGCGTCAGCGCATTTCTCACGCATCCGGACATCACGGAGGTCATCGTCGCGCTCCCGCAGACGGTGATTGACGATCCGCCGACGTACCTGCGCGGCGGAAAGGCCTTGCGCCTGGTCGCCGGCGGAAGCCGGCGGCAGGACTCGGTGGCGAATGCGTTCCGCGCCGCCCTGCGCGAGACCGAGGTCATCGTCATCCACGACGCGGCGCGGCCGTTCGTCACGGCCGACCTGATCACGCGCACGATCGCAGCCGCGGCCGAATCGGGCGCCGCGGTGGCGGCGCTGCCGGCGCGCGACACGGTCAAGCGCGCGGATGACGCCCGAGTGGTGACCGAAACGCTCGCCCGCGCGACGATCTTTCTGGCGCAAACGCCTCAGGCATTCCGGCGCGAGGTGTTGGCCGCCGCTTTCGACTTCGCGGCGCGTACTAATGCGGAGGGCACCGACGAAGCGGCGTTGGCCGAGGGGGCGGGGCATCCGGTGCGCCTCGTCGAAGGGGACGCCTCGAACATCAAGATCACGTCGCCGGAGGATCTCGTGATTGCGGATGCGATCGCGCGCTCGGGCGATCGACGACCCGTCCGGACCGGGCGCGCCGGGACGGGCTACGACCTGCATCGGCTGGCCGCAGACCGTCCGCTGATCATCGGGGGCGTGACGATCCCGTCGGATCGCGGCGCAGTCGGCCATTCAGACGCCGACGTCGCCTGCCACGCGATCACCGATGCCATTCTCGGTGCCGCGGGACTGGGCGATATCGGCCGTCATTTCCCCGATTCCGATCCACAGTGGAAGGGCGCGTCGAGCCTCGACTTGCTCAAGCGCGCCGCCGCGATCGTCGGGGAGAGCGGATACGAAGTCGGCAACGTCGACGTCACAGTCATTCTCGAGACGCCCAAGATTCGCGACCACGTGCGCGCGATGCGCGAGGCCATCGCCGGAGCGATCGGCCTCGACGCCGCGCACGTCAGCGTCAAGGGCAAGACGAACGAAGGCGTCGACGCCGTCGGACGCGGCGAAGCGATCGCCGCGCACGCAGTCGCGTTGATACGCACGCGATAGACTCTTTGCGGCCTTTGCGTTCTTGAGTGATCAACCATGCGAGTGAGATTCGCGCCGAGCCCGACAGGGCATTTGCACGTCGGCAACGCCCGGACGGCGCTCTTCAACTGGCTGCTCGCGCGCGGATCGGGCGGCACGTTCATCCTGCGAATCGAAGATACGGATGTGGAGCGGTCGACGCAGGAATCCGAGATGGCCATCCAGCTCGATTTGCAGTGGCTCGGTCTCGACTGGGACGAGGGTCCGGATTCGAGAGGCGCCCATGGTCCGTATCGGCAGTCCGAGCGCCTGCATCTGTACCAGTCGTATGCGAAGGAGCTGCTCGGCGCGGAGGCCGCGTACTACTGCTTCTGCTCCGTCGAACAGCTCGAAGCAGAACGCCGGCAGGCCCTCGCCGAAGGCCGCGTGGCCCGCTACGCGGGGACGTGCCGCGGGCTGTCGCGCGAGGAGGCCGCGGCGCGCATCAGCGGAGGCGAGCGGCCCGCGATCCGTTTCCGCGTGCCGGAGGATCGCGAGGTGGTCTTCACCGACGTGGTCCGCGGCGACGTCAAGTTTCACACCAGCGTAATTGGCGATCCCGTGATCGTTCGCGCCGACGGCCGCCCGGCCTACAACTTCGCCGTGGTCGTCGACGATGCGCTCATGGAGATCACGCATGTGATCAGAGGCGAGGATCACATCTCGAACACGCCCCGGCAGATCCTGATCTACGAGGCGATGGGATTCGCGCCGCCGGCGTTCGCCCACCTCGCGCTCGTCATGGGCCCGGACCACAGTCCGTTGTCGAAGCGGCACGGCGCGACGTCGGTGGCCGAGTTCCGATCGAAGGGCTACCTGCCCGAGGCGCTTGTCAACTATCTCGCGTTGATCGGCTGGTCGCCCGGCAACGACGACGAGCTGCTGCCGATCGACGAGCTGGCGCGCCGGTTTGCGCTCGAAGCCGTCGGCCACAGCGCTGGCGTGTTCGACGAGGAGAAGCTGGCGTGGGTGAACCGGCATTACCTGAAGGTCGCCGATCCGACGCGGATCGCGGATCTGTCGGTTCCCTTCTTCGAGCAGGCGGGGATCAGAGTCACACCGAACGAGGCCGGCCGCGCGTTCCTTGCGTCGACGATGTCGATGGTCACCGCGTCCGTGGATCGGCTCGACCAGGTGCCGTCGCGCCTGTCATTCCTGTTCGACTACGACGCGGCCGCCACGCTGAGTGTGCCGGCCGTTCTCGGCGAGATGCGGGAAGCCGGCGCGCAGGCGGTCGTGGCCGCGCTGGCGGCGGAGCTGGCGTCGGCGCCGCGTCTGGACCGCGAACGCTTTCGCGCCGTTGCGAATCAGGTCAAGGCGCGTACGGGGTTGAAGGGGAGGGCGCTCTTCCATCCGATCCGCGTGGCGCTGACCGGGCGCGCCGAGGGTCCGGAGCTCGACCTCGCGGTGCCGGCGATCGAACGCGGGGCGGAGCTGGCGCCGGGGACGACGGAGCCGAGCATCACCGGGAGCCGCGAGCGCGCGGCGGCATTCGCGCACACGCTGGAGCGCACGTAATTTTCAGATTCAGATTGATTGTGGATTTGAGGATTCAATCGGAACATCTGAATTCAATCTGAATTCTGAATTCTAATTCTGAATTCTGAAATGCGCATCTACGGCATCAACCCTGTGCTCGAAGCAGTGCGCGCGCGCCGCGTGACCGCGATTCGTGTGTCGCCGCGCGCCGACGAGCGTCTGACTGAGCTCGTCCGCCTGGCCGAGGCGCAGGGCGTTGCGATCCAGCGCGTCAACGTCGCCGAGCTCGATCGCGCGGCGGGCGGCGGCCGTCACCAGGGGGTCGTCGCGGATCTTCGTTCGCTCAATCAGTCGGTGAGCGTCGAGGATCTCGTCGTCGGTGCACCAGCGGCGCCGCTGATCGTCGTCCTCGACGGTATCGAGGATCCGCACAACGTGGGCGCGATTCTGCGGACCGTCGATGCGGCGGGCGCGGACGGCGTGGTCCGTCAGTCCCGGCACGCTGCCCGGCTCGACGGGGCGGCGGCGAAAGCGTCGGCCGGCGCCGTCGCCCACGTGAAGATCGCCGAGGTCGTCAACATCGCCCGTGCCCTGGAGACGCTGAAAGACGCTGGTGTCTGGACAGTCGGCCTCGCGGGGGATGCCTCAAAACACTACAGCGAGGTGGATCTCACGCTCCCGACGGCCCTCGTCGTGGGGGCGGAGGACATAGGGTTGCGCCGGTTGGTGCGGGAGCGGTGTGACTGGCTGGTGTCGATCCCGATGGGCGGACACGTTCAAAGTTTGAACGTCTCGGTCGCCGCGGGGATCGCCCTCTTCGAGGCCGTCCGGCAAAGAAATCGCAGCGGGCGATAACACGTGTACAATGGAGAGTTGCAGGTACGAGTGTGGTTCGGCTGTTGCCAACCGACGAGTCAGGGTTTGCGCGGGTGGCACGAGACGTGCTAAAGTTCACCTTTTGTCTCTGGCTGGCGTAGCTCAGTCAGGTAGAGCAGCTGATTTGTAATCAGCGGGTCGGGGGTTCAAATCCCTTCGCCAGCTCCACCGGCGTCCCCGCTGCGCGGGGTTTGCGCAGTGGGGGTGGAATCGGCTGAGTACACCGGGCGTCAGGGTAAGCACCGAACGGAAAGCACCGAACGCACGCGTTTCCATAACACAGACCAGTTGGCGAGGTAGCGAAGCGGTCAAACGCAGCAGACTGTAAATCTGTCGCCCTAGCGGCTTCGAAGGTTCGAGTCCTTCCCTCGCCACCAACCTTCGCTCGCGGCTGGATTGCGACCGCGAGCTACGGTTGGCAAGCCAGCGATCGGGATCGAGCGGTGAGGGTAGAGCGAGCGGGCTTGCCCGCCGAAGCGCCGGGGGCGCGAAGCGGGACGGCGCGTAGGCGGGAGTAACTCAGTGGTAGAGTCACAGCCTTCCAAGCTGTTGGTCGCGGGTTCGATCCCCGTCTCCCGCTCCAGACTCCGCCAAACGTTCGCTTCGCTCACGGCTTCGTCCAGGCAAGCGGGCGAGCTGACGCAGACGGGATGGAGCACTGGGGCCTGCCTCGCCGAAGCTGCGAGCGCAGCGAGCGAGTAGCGAAGGCGGGCCGATGTAGCTCAGTTGGCAGAGCGCGTCCTTGGTAAGGACGAGGTCACCAGTTCAATCCTGGTCATCGGCTCCAGCGCATTGATTCGTAAACGACGAGGATCGTTGACATGGCCAAAGAAAAATTCGATCGCAGCAAACCGCACGTGAACGTCGGCACCATCGGACACATCGATCACGGCAAGACGACGCTGACGGCCGCGCTCACCAAGGTGGCGGCCGACAAGGGCTGGGCGAAGTTCGTGTCGTACGACGAGGTCGCGAAGGCGTCCGAGTCGCAGGGCCGCCGCGACGAGACGAAGATTCTCACCATCGCGACGAGCCACGTCGAGTATTCGACGGCGAACCGGCATTACGCCCACGTGGACTGCCCGGGTCACGCCGACTACATCAAGAACATGATCACCGGCGCCGCCCAGATGGACGGCGCCATCGTCGTCGTCAGCGCCGTCGACGGTCCGATGCCGCAAACGCGCGAGCACATCCTCCTCGCTCGACAGGTGAACGTGCCGTGCCTCGTCGTGGCGCTCAACAAAGTCGACGCGATCGACGATCCCGAACTGCTCGATCTCGTCGAGCTCGAAGTGCGCGAGCTCCTCAAGATGTACGAATTCCCCGGCGACGACGTCCCGGTCGTGCGCCTGTCGGCGCTGAAGGCGCTGCAGGGTGATCCGGAAGGCGTCGCGGGCGTGATGAAGCTGATGGAAGCCCTCGACACCTACGTGCCGCTGCCGCAGCGCGAGATCGACAAGCCGTTCCTGATGCCGATCGAAGACGTGTTCTCGATTTCGGGTCGCGGCACCGTCGTGACCGGCCGAGTGGATCGCGGCCTGGTCAAGGTCGGCGAGGAAGTCGAGATCATCGGGTTCCGGCCGACCGAGAAGAAGGTCGTGACCGGCGTCGAGATGTTCCGCAAGCTGCTCGACCGCGGCGAGGCGGGCGACAACATCGGCGTGCTGCTCCGCGGCGTGGAAAAAGACGACGTCGAGCGCGGGCAGGTGCTGGCGAAGCCGGGCAGCATCAAACCGCATACGAAGTTCAAGGGCACCGTCTACATCCTGTCGAAGGAAGAAGGCGGCCGCCACACGCCGTTCTTCAACGGCTACCGTCCGCAGTTCTACATCCGGACGACCGACGTCACCGGCACGCTGAACCTGCCGGAAGGCGTCGAGATGGTGATGCCCGGCGACAACACGACCATCACGGGTGAGTTGATGGCGCCGGTCGCGCTCGAAGCCGGCGCGCGCTTCGCCATCCGCGAAGGCGGGCGCACGGTCGGATCGGGAACCGTGACCGAGGTCGTTGAATAGCCATGCGAGACATCGTCACGCTCGCCTGCACCGAGTGCAAGCGGCGCAACTACAGCACGACGAAGAACAAGAAGAAGACGACGGACCGGCTCGAGTTCTCGAAGTTCTGCCGCTTCTGTCGCAAACACACGCCGCATCGGGAGAGCAAATGAAGGCCAGTAGCTCAATTGGCAGAGCACCGGTCTCCAAAACCGGGGGTTGGGGGTTCGATTCCCTCCTGGCCTGAACCCTTCGGGAAGTTCGAAGTGAGTTAGAAGTTAGAAGTAGTGAACATGGCTGAGACGACAACGCTCGAAACGATGAAAGAGGCGACCGGCGGACGCATCGAGCGGGCCCGCCTGTTCCTCAGCGAGGTGCGCAACGAGCTGAAGCGCGTCACCTGGCCGTCGCAGAAAGAAGTGTATGCCACGACAGTGGTCGTCATCCTGACGTCGATTTTCTTCGGCCTGTATCTGTTCGCGCTGGATCAGGTGCTGCTCGCGGGGGTCCAGTGGATCTTTCGCAGGTTCGGTGCGGCGTGATGACCGACGACGCTCAGAAGAATTGGTACATCGTCCACACGTATTCGGGATTCGAGAAGAAGGTGGCCGAGTCGCTCACCGAACGGGTCAAGGCCTACGGACTGCAGCAGGACATCGGCGAAGTGCTGATTCCGACCGAAGACGTCGTCGAGATGCGCGGCGGGAAGAAAGTGGTCACGGCAAAGCGGTTCTTTCCCGGCTACATCCTGGTCGAGATGAACATGTCCGACCACGCGTGGCACGTGGTGAAGAACACGCCGAAAGTGACCGGCTTCGTGGGCGCGGGCGCCAAGCCGACGCCGCTCAGCAAGGACGAAGTCGAGCAGATTCTGCAGCAGGTACGGACGGCGGCGGAGAAGCCGAAGCCGAAGTACATGTTCGAGAAGGGCGAGCAGGTGCGGATCAACGAAGGCCCGTTCACCAGCTTCAACGGCGTGGTCGACGAAGTGAATCTCGACAAGAACACGCTGAAGGTGATGGTAACGATCTTCGGCCGATCGACGCCCGTCGAACTGGACTTCCTGCAAGTGGAAAAGATATAGGCGCGTATGGCCAAGAAAATTCAGGCAATGGTGAAGCTCCAGATTGCCGCCGGCAAGGCGACGCCGGCGCCGCCCGTGGGGACCGCGCTTGGTCCGCAGGGCGTGAACATCATGGACTTCTGCAAGAACTTCAACTCGAAGACGGCGAAGGACGAAGGCCTGATCATCCCGGTCGTCGTCACGGTGTACGCGGATCGCTCGTATTCGTTCATCACCAAGACGCCTCCCGCCGCCGTGCTGCTGAAACGCGCGGCCAACATCGCCAAGGGATCGGCCGAACCGAACAAGAACAAGGTCGGCACGGTCACGGTGAAGCAGGTCGAGGAGATTGCGAAGATCAAGCTGCCGGACCTGAACGCCGAGTCGCTCGAAGCGGCGGTGAAGACGGTGGCCGGTACCGCGCGGAGCATGGGGTTGGATGTGATCGGATAGGCGACATGGCTGATGGCTAAGGGCTGATGGCTAAACATTGGGATTAACCCGGACCGTTAGCCATTAGCCGTCAGCCATTAGCCATGACGAGAATCACAAAGTGGGAGAGCGCGATGCGCTCGTTTGAACCACGGGAGAAGACATGAAGAAGCACGGGAAGAAATTCACCGCCGCCAGGGCGCAAGTCGCGGCCGATCGGACCTATTCGATCGAAGACGCGATGCCGCTGATGCAGAAAGTCAAGTTCGCCAAGTTCGATGAGACTGTCGAGCTGTCGCTGCGGCTCGGCGTCGACCCCAAGCACGCGGACCAGATGGTGCGCGGCACCGTGGTCCTGCCGCACGGGTTGGGCAAGAGCAAGCGTGTCCTCGCCATCGCCGGCGGCGACAAGCAGAAAGAAGCGTCGGACGCGGGCGCCGACGTGGTCGGCGGCGAGGAGATGGTGGAGAAGATCCAGGGCGGCTTCATGGATTTCGAGGCCGTGGTCGCGACGCCGGACATGATGCGGGCGGTCGGCAAGCTCGGGAAGGTGCTCGGCCCGCGCGGGCTGATGCCGAACCCGAAGACCGGCACCGTGACCACCGACATCGGGAAGGCGATCAAGGAAATCAAGGCCGGCAAGGTGGAGTTCCGCGTCGACAAGACGGGCATCATCCACGCGCCGGTCGGCAAGACCTCGTTCGCCACCCCGTCGCTCGTCGCCAACGCGCACGCGCTCGTCGAGAGCATCGTGAAAGCGAAGCCGTCGGCGGCGAAGGGCAAGTACCTGCGGAGCGTCACGGTGTCCTCGACGATGGGCCCGGGGATCCGCATCGACACGACGAACATCGAAGCCACCGCGAAGCATTAAGGATCCGACATGTCTGTTTCCAAAGCTGAAAAAGTCGCCGAGCTGGAGCAGCTCCAGGCGGCGTTCAAAGGATCGGACAGCGCGATCCTGATCGACTACAAGGGCATCAACGTGCCCCAGGTCACCGAACTGCGGCGGCAGCTGCGCCGCGCGAAGGCGACCTACAAGGTCGTCAAGAACACGCTGGCGAAGCGCGCGCTCAAGGGCACGGCGTTCGAATCCCTCGAGCAACATTTCGAGGGCACGACGGCGGTCGCTTATACCACCACCGATCCGGTCGCGCTCGCCAAGACGCTGACCGGCTTCGCGAAGACCGCGCCGATGCTGAAGATCAAGGCGGCCGTCGTGTCGGGCCGCGCGATCCAGCCGGCGGAGGTGACCGATCTGGCGGCGCTGCCGGGCAAGCCGGAGCTGTACGCGAAGCTCCTGTTCGTGCTGCAGGCGCCGATGGTCCAGATTGTCAGCGTGCTCAACGCCGCCCCGCGCGATTTGATGAACGTGTTGGTTGCCGCTGAAAAGAAACGGCAAGAGTCATAAGAGTGGCTATCCGCTGATAGCTGAGAGCGACAAGGAGATATCGAAATGGCCGAAGTGACGCAGCAGCAAGTTGTCGATTACATCAAGGGCATCAGCGTGCTGGAGCTGTCCCAGCTCGTGAAGACGCTCGAGACCGAGCTCGGCGTGTCAGCCGCGGCGGCCATGCCGATGGCGATGCCGATGGGCGGCGGGGCCGCGGCGGCGGCGCCGGTGGAAGAGAAGACCGAGTTCACCGTGACGCTCACCGATTTCGGCGCGAACAAGATCAACGTCATCAAGGTCGTGCGCGAGATCACCGCGCTCGGCCTGAAGGAAGCCAAGGACCTCGTGGAGAGCGTGCCCAAGGCCGTCAAGGAAGCGATCCCCAAGGAAGAGGCCGAGGCCATCAGGAAGAAGTTCGAGGAAGTCGGCGCGAAGGTGGAAGTCAAGTAGCTATGAGGTCAGAGGGATGAGGGTTGAGATCGGACTCATCCTTCATCACTCGTCCCTCATACCTGACGCGTTTCAGCACCACCCCGGCAGCGCGAGCGCAGCGAAGCCGGCGAGCGCCGGCTTTTTCCTCGAGGTTTAAGAATGTACAGCCTTCCTAAGAACGTCTACCGCGAGCGCATCGATTTTTCGAAGATCAAGACGACCGTACCGATTCCGAACCTGATCGAGATCCAGAAGAAGTCCTACGAACGCTTCCTGCAGATGAACCGTCTGCCGAGCGAGCGCGAGGACGCGGGTCTCCAGTCGGTGTTCAAGTCGGTCTTTCCGATCAGCGACTTCCGCGAGAACTCGTCGCTCGAGTTCATCGAGTACTCCATCGGCAACTGGGAGTGCAAGTGCGGCAAGCTGCAGGGGCTGCATCACCTGCGCAAGCCGTGCAGCAACTGCGGCGCGACGCTGATCGCGGACCCGTACGGCGACCGTGAGGTCCTCTGTCCGCGCTGCGGCAAGGCCAACCAGGCGCGCGGCGACGTCTGCGACATCTGCGGCAACACCGTCGGCTTGAAGCTGAAGTACGACGTCGACGAGTGCCAGGAGCGCGGCATGACCTACGCCGTGCCGCTGAAGGTGACGATCCGGCTCGTGGTGTGGAACAAGGACCCCGAGACCGGCGTGAAGACCATCCGCGACATCAAGGAGCAGGAGGTCTACTTCGGCGACATCCCGTTGATGACCGAGAACGGCACCTTCATCATCAACGGTACCGAGCGCGTCATCGTCTCCCAGCTGCACCGCTCGCCGGGCGCGTTCTTCCACTCGGAAGACAAGACGCTCTACGTCGCGCAGATCATCCCGTATCGCGGATCGTGGGTGGAGTTCGAGTACGACTCGAAGAACCTGCTCTACGTCCGCATCGACCGCAAGCGGAAGTTCCTGGCGTCCGTCTTCCTCCGCGCGCTCGGCCTGCGCGGCGCCGACGAGATCATCCGGGCCTTCTACGGCGTCGACAAGCTGCACATCAAGAACGGCAAGCTGTACTGGGCCGTCGCCGACAGCCTCGTCGGGCTGCGCGCCGCCACCGAAATCCAGGTGCCCGGCGGCGAGTTCACGATCCAGTCGGGCAAGAAAATCACCAAGAACGCGATCGAAGCGCTGAAGAAGGCGAACGTCGAAGCGATCGAAATCTCGGACGCCGAGCTCGAAGGCGCTTTCGCCGCCGCCGACGTCGTCGATCCGTCGACCGGCGAGGTCATCCTCGAAGCCAACGAGCCGCTCGAGCCGCGGGTCGTGTCGATGGCGCAGGAGAAGAACGTCGATCGCATCGAGATCTTCTTTCCGGAGCGCGATGACGTGGGCCCGATCATCGGGCAGACGCTCAAGAAGGATCCGATCCACACCCACGAAGAAGCGCTCATCGAGATCTACCGCCGCCTGCGGCCCGGCGATCCGCCGACGCTCGACAGCTCGCGGTCGCTCTTCGAGAACATGTTCTTCAACCCGCAGAAGTACGACTTCTCGCGCGTCGGCCGCCTCAAGCTGAACACGAAGCTCGCGCTGAACACGCCGCTCGACGAGAAGATCCTGCACCCGCAGGACTTCTACGAGGTCATCAAGTACCTGCTCAAGCTGCGCAAGAACCCGGCGAACGTCGACGACATCGACCACCTGGGCAACCGCCGCGTCCGTTCCGTGGGCGAGCTCCTCGAGAACCAGTTCCGCATTGGTCTGGTCCGGATGGAGCGCGCCATCAAGGAAAAGATGTCGGTGTACCAGGAAATGGCGACGGCGATGCCGCACGACCTGATCAACGCGAAGCCGGTCATGGCCGCGATTCGCGAGTTCTTCGGGTCGTCGCAGCTCTCGCAGTTCATGGACCAGACGAACCCGCTCTCGGAAATCACGCACAAGCGCCGCCTGTCGGCCCTCGGGCCCGGCGGTCTGTCGCGCGAGCGCGCCGGGTTCGAGGTCCGCGACGTCCATCCGACACACTACGGCCGGATTTGTCCAATTGAGACGCCGGAAGGTCCGAACATCGGCCTGATCTCCTCCTTGTCGTGCTACGCGCGCATCAACGAGTTCGGCTTCATCGAGTCGCCCTACCGCAAAGTGAAGGACGGGCGCGTCACCGACTACGTGGTCGTGACCAACGCGGGCGGCCACCCCAAGTACAAGACGAACGACATCGTCGAGGCCGATGAGCTGGTCAGCGACGAGGGCCGCGCCAAGAAGAAGGGCGTCGAGTTCGAGCCGTTCTCCTTCTATCTGTCGGCGTGGGAAGAGGACCAGTACATCATCGCGCAGGCGAACGCGGCCGTGGACAACGACGGCCGTCTCGTCCAGGAGCGCGTCAACGCGCGGCAGGCCGGCAACTTCATCCTGTCGCCGCGCGCGAACGTCCAGTTCATCGACGTCTCGCCGAAGCAGCTCGTGTCGGTCGCGGCCTCGCTGATCCCGTTCCTCGAGAACGACGATGCGAACCGCGCGCTGATGGGATCGAACATGCAGCGTCAAGCGGTCCCGCTGCTGCGGGCGCGGGCGCCGTTTGTCGGCACCGGCATGGAGTACATCACCGCGCGCGATTCGGGCGCGGTGATCGTCGCGCGCCGCTCCGGCACCATCGACTACGTCGACAGCCAGCGCATCGTCGTGCGCGTCGAGAGTGAGAACGAAGACTCCAGCAAGGAGATGGGCGCCGACATCTACCCGATGACGAAGTTCAAGCGGTCCAACCAGAACACCTGCATCACTCAGAAGCCGATCGTCCGGGTCGGCCAGAAGGTGCACAAGGGCCAGGTGATGGGCGACGGACCGTGCACCGAGCTCGGCGAGCTGGCGCTCGGCCGGAACGTGCTGGTCGCGTTCATGCCGTGGCGCGGCTACAACTTCGAGGACGCGATTCTCGTCTCCGAACGGATGGTGAAGGACGACTACTACACGTCCATTCACATCGAAGAGTTCGAGATCGAATCGCGCGACACCAAGCTCGGTCCGGAAGAGATCACGCGCGACATTCCGAACGTCTCGGAGAGCTTCCTGAAGGACCTCGACGAGAGCGGCATCATCCGGATCGGCGCCAACGTCAAGCCGGGCGACATCCTCGTCGGCAAGGTGACGCCGAAAGGCGAAACGCAGCTGACGCCGGAAGAGAAGCTGCTGCGGGCGATCTTCGGCGAGAAGGCCGGAGACGTGCGCGACGCCAGCCTGATCTGCCCGCCCGGCATCGAAGGCATCATCGTCGGCGTGAAGATCTTCTCCCGAAAAGGAATAGAGAAGGACGACCGGGCGAAAGCCATCGAGCAGGAAGAGCTCGACATGATGGAGAAGAACCTGCAGGACGAGATCCGCATTCTTCACGACGAAACGAAGAAGCGCGTGGTCATGATCCTGAAGGGACAGCAGCTTCGGTCGGACCTCTTCGACGAGTACGGCCGCGAGCGGCTGTTGAAGAAGGGCACGGAGCTCACGCCCGAGCTCTTGCAGGAGATGCCCTACGACACGATGGTGCGCCTCAAGATCGCGACCGACGATTCGCGGCTCGAGGACGACCTTCGCGATCTCGAAGAGCGGACCGAGCGTCAGGTCGAGGTGACGCGCAATCTCTTCGAGGAGAAGAAAGAGAAGATTCGCCGCGGCGACGAGCTGCCTCCGGGCGTCATCAAGCTCGTGAAGGTGTACGTGGCGATGAAGCGCAAGCTGTCGGTCGGCGACAAGATGGCCGGCCGCCACGGCAACAAGGGCGTCATCGCGCGCATCCTCCCCGAGGAGGACATGCCGCATCTGCCGGACGGCACGCCGGTGGAGATCGTGCTCAACCCGCTCGGCGTTCCCTCGCGTATGAACGTCGGCCAGATTCTCGAGACGCATCTCGGCTGGGCCGCGCATGCGCTCGGCCTGTACTTCGCGACGCCGGTCTTCGACGGCGCGACGGAACAGGAGATCAAGAACTGGCTGGATCGCGCGGGTCTTCCGAAGGGCGGCAAGACCAGGCTGTTCGACGGGATGACCGGCGAGGCGTTCGAGCAGGACGTCACCGTCGGCTACATCTACATGCTCAAGCTCTCGCATCTCGTGGACGACAAGATCCACGCGCGATCGATCGGGCCGTATTCGCTGATCACGCAGCAGCCGCTCGGCGGCAAGGCGCAGTTCGGCGGCCAGCGGTTCGGGGAGATGGAGGTCTGGGCGCTCGAAGCCTACGGTTCGGCGCACATTCTCCAGGAGCTGCTCACGGCGAAATCGGACGATGTGACCGGGCGCGCCAAAATCTACGAAGCGATCGTCAAAGGCGACGCGTCGTTCACGGCCGGCCTGCCCGAGTCGTTCAACGTGCTCATCCGCGAGCTCCAGTCGCTCTGTCTGGATGTGGAACTGATGAAGACGAAGAAGAAAGTTGTGGACGTCACTCCTCAACCCGTTTTGGAGGAGGTCTAAATAGATGCGACCCTCATTTCATGAACGCGGCGCGCTGACCAGCGACTTCGATGCGATTCGCATCAGTCTTGCCTCGCCCGAAAAGATCATGTCGTGGTCGCACGGCGAGGTGACCAAGCCGGAGACGATCAACTACCGCACGTTCAAGCCCGAACGCGACGGTTTGTTCTGCGCCAAGATCTTCGGCCCGATCACCGACTGGGAATGCTTGTGCGGCAAATACAAGCGCATGAAGCACCGCGGCGTCATTTGCGACAAGTGCGGTGTGGAAGTGACCCAGGCCAAGGTGCGGCGCGAGCGCCTCGGCCACATCACGCTCGCCACGCCGGTGAGCCACGTGTGGTTCTTCAAGGGGTTGCCGAGCCGCATCGGCCACCTGCTCGACATCTCGCTGCGGGATCTCGAGCGCGTCCTCTACTTCGAAGCGTACGTCGTCGTGGATCCCGGCGATACCGAGCTGAAGCAGAACTCGCTCTTGAACGAAGAGGGCTTCCGCAAGGCGCGTGAAGAGCACGGCCCGACGAAGTTCCGCGCCCAGATGGGCGCCGAAGCGATCAAGGAATTGCTGAAGCGCGTCAACGTCGAGAAGCTCGCGGTCGAACTGCGCGAGAAGATGAAGGGCGAGAACTCGGCGCAGAAGAAGCTGAAGTTCGCCAAGCGCCTGAAGGTCGTCGATTCGTTCCGCAAGTCGAGCAACCGGCCCGAGTGGATGATTCTCGACGTCATCCCGGTGATTCCGCCGGAACTGCGTCCGCTGGTGCCGCTCGACGGCGGCCGGTTCGCGACGTCCGACCTGAACGATCTCTATCGCCGTGTCATCAACCGCAACAACCGGTTGAAGAAGCTGATCGAGCTCAAGGCGCCCGACGTCATCATCCGCAACGAAAAACGCATGCTGCAGGAGGCGGTGGACGCCCTGTTCGACAACGGCCGCCGCGGCCGTGTGCTGCGCGGAGCCAACAACAGACCGCTGAAGTCGCTGTCCGATACCTTGAAGGGCAAACAGGGCCGGTTCCGCCAGAACCTGCTCGGCAAGCGCGTCGATTACTCCGGCCGCTCGGTCATCGTCGTCGGTCCCGAGCTGAAGCTGCACCAGTGCGGCCTGCCGAAGAAGATGGCGCTCGAGCTGTTCAAGCCGTTCATCTACAACAAGCTGGAAGAACGGGGCCTGGTTCAGACCATCAAGCAGGCCAAGGAGATGGTCGAACTGCAGCGGCCCGAAGTGTGGGACGTGCTCGAGGAAGTGATTCGCGAGCATCCGGTGCTGCTCAACCGCGCACCGACGCTGCATCGTCTCGGCATCCAGGCGTTCGAGCCGGTGCTGGTGGAAGGCAAGGCGATCCGGATCCACCCGCTCGTGTGCACGGCGTTCAACGCCGACTTCGACGGCGACCAGATGGCGGTCCATATTCCGCTGTCGCCGGAGGCGCAGATCGAAGCGTCGGTGCTGATGCTGTCGAGCAACAACATCCTGTCGCCCGCGCACGGGTCGCCGATTGCGATTCCGTCGCAGGACATCGTCCTGGGCATCTACTACCTGACGAAGTCGAAGTCGGGCGCGAAGGGCGAAGGCCGCGCGTTCGGCAACCCCGACGACGTGATGCTGGCGCTGGAGGCGGGAGAGCTCGAGACGCTGTCGCCGATTCGGCTTCGCTACACCGGTGAACTGCAGGACCTGACCGCCGCGCGCGACGATCAGGACGTGCTGCGCACCGAGATTCAGCCGGTCGACAACAAGATCATCAACACCACCGTCGGGCGCGTGATCCTGAACCAGGCGATTCCGCACGAGATGCCGTTCGTCAACGGTCTGCTCAAGAAGAAGGGCCTGCAGCAGCTCGTGCAGAGCTGCTATCTCAAGTTCGGACTCGAGAAGACCGTCGAGATGCTCGACGCGCTCAAGAACCTGGGGTTCCTGTACGCGACCCGATCCGGATTGTCGATCGGGATCGACGACTTGATCATCCCGAAGGAAAAAGCCACCCTCGTCGCGAAAGCGCGCGACGAGGTCATCAAGGTCGAATCGCAGTACCTCGAAGGAGCGATCACCAACGGCGAACGCTACAACAAGGTGATTGCCATCTGGTCGGAAGCGACCGAAGAGATCGCCAACGCGATGTTCGGCGAGATGGAAGCCATCGACAAGGAAGGCCGGAACTTCAATCCGGTCTACGTCATGGCCGACTCTGGCGCGCGCGGATCGAAACAGCAGATCCGGCAGCTCGCCGGGATGCGCGGGCTGATGGCGAAGCCGTCGGGGGAAATCATCGAGACCCCGATTACCGCCAACTTCCGCGAAGGGCTCGAGGTGCAGCACTACTTCATCTCGACGCACGGCGCGCGCAAGGGTCTCGCGGACACCGCGCTCAAGACCGCGGACTCGGGCTACCTGACGCGCCGTCTCGTCGACGTCGCGCAGGACGTGATCATCCACGAGGATGACTGCGGCACGGTGGACGGCATCGAAGCCCGCGCCATCGTCGAATCGGGCGAGATCATCGAGCCGCTGCGCGACCGCATCATCGGCCGCACGACCCTCGAGAAGATCGTCGATCCGTTCACCGGCGAGACCATCATCGACGTCAACGAGATGATGGACGAGGAGCTGTCGTCAGCCATTCAGGACGCCGGCATCGAGAAGGTGAAGATTCGGTCGGTGCTCACCTGCACGTCGCGGCGCGGCGTGTGCGCGAGGTGCTACGGTCGCGATCTCGCCACCGGCAAGCTGGTCGAGCTCGGTCAGGCCGTCGGCGTCATCGCGGCGCAGTCCATCGGCGAGCCCGGTACGCAGCTCACGATGCGGACGTTCCACATCGGCGGCACCGCGTCGCGCGTTACCGAGCAGTCGACGCTCGAGGCGCGCAATGGCGGAACCGTGCGATTCCACGGTTTGCAGGCCGTCGAGGCGAAGGACGGCAACCTGGTCGTCATGAACCGCAGCGGCTCGCTCGTCGTGCAGGACGCGAAGGGACGCGATCGCGAGCGCTACCCGATCGTCTACGGCGCGCGGCTGAAGGTGAAGGAAGGACAGGCGATCGAGCAGGGCCAGGTGCTCGTCGAGTGGGATCCGTACACGTTCTCGATTCTCACCGAGGAGCAGGGGCAGATCCGCTTCAAGGACATCCTCGAAGGCATCACGGTGCACGAGGAAGTCGACGAAGTGACCGGCCTGTCGCGTCTGATCATCGTCGACTCGCCGGACGAGAAGAAGCAGCCGGCGGTCGAGATCAAGGGCAAGGACGGCAAGGTCAACCGCAAGTACCACATGCCGTCGCACGCGCACTTGATGGTGCAGGACGGCGAGATGGTGTCGGCGGGCGACGTGCTCGCCAAGATCCCGCGCGAAACGACGAAGACCAAGGACATCACGGGCGGTCTGCCGCGCGTGGTGGAGCTGTTCGAAGCGCGGAAGCCGCGCGAAACCGCCGTCATCTCGGAAATCGACGGCATCGTCAAGCACGGCGGCATCGTCAAGGGGCAGCGGAAGATCATCATCGTGCCGGACGAGCCGGGCGCGGAGCCGCGGGAGTACTCGCTGCCGCGAGGTGTCCACGTCAACGTGCAGGAAGGCGAGCGTGTCCGGGCGGGCGAGCCGCTGATGGACGGGCCGTCGAACCCGCACGACATCCTGAACGTGCTCGGGGAAAAGGCGCTGCAGTCGTACCTGGTGAACGAAATCCAGGAGGTCTACCGGCTGCAGGGCGTGAACATCAACGACAAGCACATCGAGACGATTGCTCGTCAGATGATGCGGTGGGTGAAGATCGAGGACGTCGGCGACACGGAATTCCTGGTCGACGAGCAGGTCGACAAGTTCCGGTTCCTCGAAGAGAACGAGCGCGTGATCACGGCGGGTGGCCGCCCGGCGCAGGGCCGGCCGCTGCTGCTCGGGATCACGAAGGCGTCGCTCTCGACCGACTCGTTCATCTCGGCGGCGTCGTTCCAGGAAACGACGCGCGTGCTCACCGAAGCGTCGATCTCCGGCAAGGTCGATCACCTGCGCGGCCTGAAGGAGAACGTGACGATGGGCCGGCTGATCCCCGCGGGGACCGGCTTCGAGTACTACCGCAACGTGCGGATCCCGCCGGACGAGCCACCGCCGCCGCCGGCGCCGCCGCAGCCGAGTGACGACGAGCTGGAGTTGGAACGCGATCTGGAGTACTTCGTCGAACCGGACGATGTGCCGCTGGCGCCGCGGACAGGCGATCTCGGCGAGTAGTTGGCGTAGCGCGAGGCTGTGTAGCGCGACCCTTTCAGGGTCGCGAGATGGGTGGCGAGCGAAAGCTCGCCGCCCATTTTTTGTGTGCGCAGGACTTCGGTTTTTGTGGTGCAGAACTTCAGCCCTGGGAGTAGGACGTGGTGTCCGGCTTCAGCCGGACCTGGGCAGGAAAGGCCCTTCCTGCCATGCAGCTACTGAATGGTGATCGATCCCTGTAACGCGCGGTTCTGATCGTTGATGTGATCGTGGAAGCCGCAGCGGCGGGCGACGTTGAGATTTCCGCTTTCGCGCTGCTGACCGGCCTCGAGGCGCCCAACCTGATTGAGCTCGGGGCAGTCGGTGTGCTCCGGATGCGGATCTGACGTCATTTCGTGCGCGCGCGTATCGTTGTTGATGAATGTCACGCGCGTACCGCGTGGCACGGTCAGACTGGTCAGACAGACGGCATTGTTCAGGATTAAGAATGTCGTCGCCGGGTTCGTGATGCTCGAGCAGGTGATGTTCGGCGACGGCGCTGTGCCCGAGCTCTTGCCGCTCGACTTCAGCCGCGAGCACCGCACCGAGCATCAGCATCTGCAACGTAGTCACGCGTGCTTTCTGCGGGGCGGGCACGCACCATTATAAGTTCGTTGCGCTCAGCCTTCGACGCGCCCGGGTTCGCGAGGCGAGCGGTCGGGCGTGGCGCCGAAGTGGAGCCCTTCCACGAGGCCGCGCTCGTCGATCCAGACGGCAGTCGGCCAGCACGCGACACGAAATCGTTTCGCCAGTTGCGACGTGGGATCCGGAATGAGGTCGAACCGCAGACCATGCTCGCGCGCGCACGCGCGCACGCGCGCTGCTCCCTCGCCGTCGCCGACCGCCAGAACGACGTAACGTTCCTCGCGCGATTGGTCCACGACGCGTTGGAGACGCCGGAAGCTCGGCCACGCACGGGGCCGACCACGATTTCCAGAACAGCAGCAGCACACGTCGGCCGCGCAGCCGGCCGAGCAGCAGGTCGCGCGCCTGCTGATCCTGAACTGCCTCATCCTGAATTTCACCATCCCTGAAGACCGCATCTGGCGCCCGCTCGCCGGTGCGGACGCCGAGGCGCAACATACGGGAAGGGTGGTGCTGGCCGGCCTTGCCATGCCGCTCGAGCGCGGCCCTGAACGCTTGCGCGTCAAGCGGACCGGCGTGCTGCCAGATCAACTCACCCGTCCCGCTCATGAGATAAGTCGCGGAGCGCGCGTGCGCGTTGAAGGCTGCGGTCCAGTTCCCTTGATAGTCCTCGGTGATCACAAGGGGACCGGCAAGCTCGCCTGCAAACGGACCGAGCGTTCTTTCAACCGCCGCGCGCGTCTGGTCGAACGATCGCTCAGGCAGCACGACGAACACCGGGATCTCTGCATCCCTGAGCCCGCTGCGGAGTACGGCCTCGCTCAAGACCGGCAACGGCGCCAGGGATGGTTCCCCCGCAAAGTGGATGATGCACGTGGTGTCGGGATCGGCGGGACGGCTCGGCGCGAATCGTGCGCTGATGTGCGCCGTGATCGCGTTGCTGAGTACCTCGTCCGGCCCAACCGGCCCCAGATCGGGAGCATCAGGTTGACCCACCACGCCGGCATATTTGGCAGCGGGGGTCCTCCCACGGAGCACGTCGAACCCCCTTCCACACCTTCGACGCCGGACACCGAACCAAGCTGTAAGCCTTCGACACGCATACACACCTGCTGCGCGATGCGCCGCGGCCTTGCGGTTCCAAGCGTGGGCGTGAGCAAGGAGAAGATGAAACGATGCGGCTCGCTTCTCTCCTCCTGTGTTCCGGTCCAGGGCAGGTTTGGATTCTTGGCATCCGGAGTGACCCAGGTCCACACGTATCTGCCGACAGTTCCGGCCGGTATCCAGCTCTTGAACGCGCTGAGCGCGGTTCCCGCGCCCGTTTCCGCAACGTCGACGACCACGTCCAGCCGTGGCGACACTGTATGCGCGGCGACAATGAGATCTGCCGCACGTGTTGCCTCATTTCGGAATGTTACCAGCGAAACATGGGTCACTTGTAAGGCGGATCGCTTCATAGGGATGCGAATCAAACGGAGGCAATCTTCTCCGGACGCCGTTGTTCTGAGGTCACAGCGCCGGAGCTCCGTTAGGAGCGGAGGCGCCAGGAGAGATCCGGGAAACACTGTGGCGATCATGGCAGCACCGCTCCGGCTCGGTGAGAAATCGTGTGCGCCCGATCGATCGTCGAGAATCTACGCCGCGTCCTTGGACGGCGATGCGAAGACGAGTTGGCGCGCGGCGGCCTGGCGCCAATCCCGGACCCGCCGCTGAAACGTCCGGAGTTGACCATCGGGGAAGACGCCCGGGAGTTCACCCTGGAGGCGCTCGAAGAGCTCTCGGCCGATTCGATCGGGCTCGGCCTCGAGCCACGTGCGGACACAGGGCCAGACGCTGGCGAACGGGTCCGCGCGTGTCCGCCAGTCACGCCGCGGTCTGGGTGCGCGCCGATGGGTGGCGCGGACCTCGCCGTGCCGCCACGCCGTGGCCAAGCCGGCAAGAAAGCCGTCCAAGCTGCCCTCGTGACGCGCCGTCAGATGCGTCGGCTGGCCGGACGCGAGTCCCGCCAGGTGGTGTTGCACCACGCGGATCTCCTCCAGGAGGCGCAAGGGGTCGAGGCGGTCGGCCACCGTTCGCAACCGGTCCTTCATCTCGGCGGGGATAGCCGCGCTGGCGAGCAGCTTCGCATAGGGCGTCTCCGGGAGGTGATACGTCTTGCGCACCTTGGCGCCGAGCCGCGTTTTGGACGCCAACTTGAAGGACGGTTGGAAGAAGTTCACGAAGAGCCGTGAGGCCGCGTAGAGCCGTGAGAGCGCGGCGGCGGCGGCGAGCCCCTCCAACCGGCGATAGCCCACCAGCCGACGCACGATCGACCCGTTCTTCTGTTCGACCCACGCTTGGTCATTCTTGTGGTACGGGCGGGACCGGGTGCAGGGAATGCTATGGGCCAGACAGTAGGCCGCCACGGTTTCGTTCATGAACTCCCCGCCGTTGTCGGTGTCGAACCCACGCAGCGGAAAGGGCATGGTGGTCCGCAACTGCTCCAGTGCCGCCGTGACGAGCGCCCCATCGCGCACGACGAGCGCGACGCATTCCGTCCAGCCGGACGACACGTCGGTCAACGTCAGCGTGTGCACGAAGCTCCCCGCCGGGGACTCACCTCCATGGCTGACGAGATCCGCCTCCATATCGCCGGGGAGCGGCTCCTCCCATTCCGCGAACGTGCGCAGCGGGATGTTCCGTTGGACGGCCGGGGTGGCACGCCCGCGCACGCGCTTCCCAGCGACCGCCGCGCGGGTGGGACGCAGCAAGCGGTCCAGGGTCGCCGCGCTCGCCGTCAGCAGCCGGGCCCGCACCGTCGATTCCAGCGTGAGGTGCCCGTGCCGCTCGAGCGCGGAGACCAGCATCGGCAAGAGCGGCTTGAGCCGCTTTCCGCAGATCCGGTCGGAGGCCTCCCACAGCACAATGAGCGCTTCGCGCACCGCGGCGTCGTACACCGGAAGCCGCGCGGGTCGACTCGCACCGGTTGCGCACGGCTTCGCGTGCATGAGCAATCGAATGGCGTGCTTGCGGTGGTAGCCGGTGACCGCGACAAACTCGTCGAGAATCCGGTGCTTCTCGTCCTTCAGCCCGCCGCGATACCGCTCCCGAATTGCCTGCAACAGATCCTGCCGGGTCGCCGCGTTGACTGCCTGTGCCATCGTGTCCTCCTGGGGTCCACCACAGTGGTAGCAGACTTCGTGAGGCAACGACCCCCCTTGGGTAACAGAAAGGGTGAGTCAATGCGACCGGCAAAAGTAATTGACTCCGCGCACTGTAATCACGCCGCGCAGGATCACGCCGTCCGGTCCGACCTCGAGCGCCGAGTATGTGGCGTTGGCGGGGGCGAAGGAGTTGAGCCCGTTGTTGAAAGTAGCGCGTGGCTTCGCCAGCTCCTGCTGAGCGATCGCCTGTGCGGAGGCCACCGCTGTGTCGCGCGCCGCCTTCACGAGGGGCAGAGCCTTGTTCTTCCACTTCGTGGGCAGTCCGGAGATCGACACGTCACCGACAGGTTGCAGCGACACCGTCTGGCTCGTGACATCGAGCGCAAGAGCGAGCTTTTGCGTGATCGTAACGTCGTAATTTTGCTCGTCGATCAAGTAGCCCCAGAGACTCGCTTCTCCGGTGACGACCAGGGTCATCACGCCGGGACTCCATTCGATGGTTGCGCTCGATGCCCACGCCTTGAAGCCAACCGCCGTCCCGCCAAAGGGGTCGACGACTTTGTAAGGACCGTAGCTGAACGCCTCGATCTGTTTCAGCGCCGGTCGCAGGATCTCGCCCACGAAGTCCTTGCTGATGGCGAGTGCGAACGCGTCGTTGGATTGCAGGAACAGATTGGCCACGTTGTCGAGCGCGAATGCCGGTATGTGGCCGACAAGTCTGAGGGGCAGGGCGATGACCTGCGCGCTGCCGGCCACCAGAGACTTGAACTGCCTGAACGGGAATTCGTCCGGCAGTTCCGCGAGCATCGGCTTGAACTTGGTTCGCATGAAACGCCGAACCTCGCGGGCAATCCGCTTGGTTTCTGCAGCAGTCAACGAGGTTCCCGGCGCCGGCTCGAACGTGACCTTGTGATCGTCGTCGGACGGCGCCACCTCGAGCGCGGGTTTGCCCTCGCTTGCCGACGCGCTGTAGTGGACGGCAAAGGCGGCCCTGACCTCGCCGTGGATGGGCTCCGGCAATGCAGGCGTGCTGGGGTCGGGTGAGTAGTGCGCGCGGACCTGGGCGTGGACCGTCACCTCCGAGGAGGAGCCTGGCGTGAGCGAAATGGTTGGCGTTCCCACCTGGATCCTGGCGGTGCCGCGAACGACGGCCAACCCTGCGAGTTGCCCGATGCCTTCCGCCAAGCCTCCGCTCCCCGCCGCCCCGCGCGGATTCCGGAGAGATCTCGGCCGACAACCTGAACGGCTTCCTGCGCATCGTGGACGTGGTCCTGCAGGGTCGTGAGCACATCCTGCGAAATGTCGCTGCTGTCCACGCCGCTCGCACCGAAATACTCTTGCAGGAATGTCTCGGCAAGCTCGAGGTGTGGATGTTTCGGCGTGTCGCCAACCCGCGCCACCATGCTGTGCAGGAACTTTGGCGACGCGTCCGAGGATACGCCTTTCTGATGCACCGTGGCCAGCAGCCGGTTCACGGCCGCGACGCTTAGGGCCTGTCAGGAATTAAAAGCTTGTACTGCTGATCGACAAGTGGTACGGTGCCGCTGTGGATCTGGCCACCCTGCGAGCCAAGCATGCGGCTCTGTCGCCCGTGTTGACGGAGCGATCGCGCCGGGTGTGGGCGGCGACGGAAGCCCAGGCGATCGGCTACGGTGGTATCACGCAGGTGGCGCGCGCGACGGGGATCGCGGCGTCGACCATTCAGCGAGGCCTGCGTGAACTCGCATCGGGCGACACGCTGCCCGGCCCGCGGAGCCGGAAGGCCGGTGGGGGTCGCAAGCGAGCCACCGAGCGCGATGCCACGCTGTTGCGGGACTTGGACGCGCTGGTGGAGCCGACGGCGCCCGGCGATCCGGACTCGCCGCTGCGCTGGACGTGCCTGAGCGCACGCACCTTGGCGGTGGCGCTTGAGGGGCTGGGCCATCACATCAGCCACACCGTGGTCGCCGAATTGCTGCATGGCCTGGGCTACAGCCTGCAGGGCAACGTGAAGACGCGGGAAGGCCGCCAACACGTCGACCGAGATGCGCAGTTTCGGTATATCGCGCGACGCGTACGAGCGGCCCAACGACAGCACCAGCCCACGATTTCGGTCGACACGAAGAAGAAGGAACTGATCGGGGATTTCAAGAATACGGGCCGCACGTGGCGTCCGGCGAAATCGCCGCAGCGCGTGCGGGTCCATGACTTCGTGATCCCGGCCACCCCCACGACCGGCGGCAAGGCCATTCCGTACGGCGTCTACGACCTGCACCGGAACGAAGGCTGGGTGAGCGTCGGGATCGATCACGACACCGCGACCTTCGCCGTGCAGTCGATTCGGCGCTGGTGGCAGCAGATGGGCCGTCCGGCGTATCGCCGACGCCCAGTCGCTGGTGATCACCGCCGATGCGGGCGGCAGCAACGGCGCCCGTCTGCGTCTGTGGAAGTGGGAACTGCAGCAGCTCGCCAATCGCACGGGCCTCGCCATCACGGTGTGTCATTTCCCGCCGGGGACGAGCAAGTGGAACAAGATCGAGCACCGGTTGTTTTCGCACATCGCGATGAACTGGCGCGGCACGCCGCTCGTCGACCTCGCCACCATCGTGAGCCTCATTGGATCGACGCACAGTCGGTCCGGCCTCCGCGTCCGGTCGGAACTCGATCGCGGCGAGTACCCCAGCGGCGTCACCGTCACCGACTGCGCAACTCGCGACCGTCCGCCTGGAACGCCATCGCTTCCACGGCGACTGGAACTACACGATTCACCCGGCCACGCGCACACCAGACAAGTCAGTTGTTGTCTGACAGGCCCTTACCTCCACGACCACGTCATAGTCGCCCGTCAGTCCGTTAGACATCTCGGTGCGCTCCTGTTGCGTGTCGGCGAAAGAGCTTTGTCGAGACGATGGTCGAGCGCTACGCGCCGCCTACGACGACGATTTCGCCCGCGAGGAACCCGATTTCGAAACTGTCCCCATCGGTCGTCAGCTCGAAGATCTCCAAAACAGTCCCGGCGTCCATGTCGTGTTTCTGTCCGAGCGCTTTTGTCACTTTCTCGAGTGTGTCCTTCTTCGCGATCGTGCAAGTGCAGATGAGATCGCCGGGCGGCTGCTTGTGCATCGCAAATTCGTCGGTCTTGTCGACCATGTCCGCAGCTGGAATCTCGCCGCCAGTGAGCGTCTCTATCGCCGCGAGAGTCGGAGCAGGAGCGCCGCTCGGTGTGAAGGTGAACATGACCTTGACGGTGTCCACGTGCCCGCCAACTCCCTCGCCGAAGATGAGCCTGACAACCTGCGCCGGCGCTCCCCTGGTGTTCAGCGCGCAGCCGACGAAGACAAAGGGCACGAAAATCGCCAGAAGGATCAGCGGCGTCAGCGCGACGAACCAATCGATCACGACGCACCCCTTCGGCTGAGCTCGAACTCGCCGTCGATGCAGTCGAGCGTAAACGGATCCAACGGCTGATCCTCAAGTTTGCTCTTCGCTGCTTTCGGGAGGGTGAACGCGTCACCGCTGATCGGCGTGATCGTCACCGTGCACCACACGTCTCCTTCATCGTCGAGAGCGATTTGCAATTCGTCCGTCGAGATGGTGATTCCTTCGGCGGGAACCGGATTCAGCGTCGTTGTGTCTGTTTCGTCGTTGATGAAACTGGCGAACGTGACCGTGATTGCGCTTGCAGCGGTTTCGCAGCCGGGCGAAATGTTCAACGCGACGACAATGGGAGCAGTCGGATCCACCGGAAAGATGAGCTGGCAGCCGAAGAACACCAGCAGCAGGACGATCGGCAGAGTGGCAGGCGGCGCGAGAACGACGTACCAATCGACCATTGGGCGGAGTTCTCACAAGGGGCGTTGATCGCGAAGAAACCCGAGCGCCAGGAGACTCGCCAGCGACACGATCACGAGCCCGGCGCAAAGAATCTGTTGAACGTTCAGCCCGCGGAGTCGATCCTGCTCCTCGCGCAGCGGCTGCAAGGCGAACCGGATGAGTGCATACATGCCAACTGTGGAGAGGAAGAGCGCTCCCGGAAAAGGACGCTCGCGCCAGAACGCGACGGCGCCGAGCAAGAGGAGGACGGCGCAGCCACCCTCCAGAAGCTGAGTCGGAACGCGCCGGCACCAGATTCCGCGATGATTGGGCAAATAGAGCGTCAATGGACCGGTAGAGGGCTTTCCGCAGCAGCAACCGTGCAGATGGCACCCAAGCCGCGCGAAGATGAGCCAGAAGAGCATGACGAACGTGGCCACATCCCAGAACGCTCCGAATGGAAGCGCCATCGCCGCAAGAAGCGGCGGCGAGACCGCAACCGCAAGGACGAATCCGCCCAACATCGCGGCTCCGCCCTCGGATCGACGCCACATGCGCCGCGGCTCGCGGCGGTAGATTTCCCAATTCGTCGCGATGAACAGAAGCCGGGCGCCAACCAACCCGGGAATCGTCAGCAGGATGATGGCGGCGAGAAGCCGGGCCGACGGCAATCCAGCCTGGTTCGCCGCATAGTCTGCTGCGACAATGCCCAGGTTCAGTCCGACATACAGCATGGCGGGATAGCTATGGATGCGGATGCCGCGCCACTCGAAGAGAACCTGATGTAACCCGCGCGTCCGTACGCGCAGCGACCGTTCAGACGGCGCAGCGTGCTCGACGACTACCGAATCGACCACAGGACGGCTCCCACTCCGACCACGATGAACACATCGGCGAGGTTGAAGACGGGCCAGAAGCGAAGGTCGATGAAGTCGATCACTGCGCCACCACGCAGCCAGTCGATGAGATTGCCCGTCGCGCCGCCGAGCGCGGCGCCGAGTGCGAGACGAGCGGACGGTGTGTGAAACGCCGGTTCGTACTGAACGAGCAGCAACATGCCCAGGACGACGAGACCCCAGAGGATCAGCACTGCACGCCGATCCGCGATCAGACGGAGACCGATGGGCTTGTTGAGGACTGGCCGGAGTTGCGGTCTGAATCCGTTGGGGCGGGCCGGGCGCCGTGAGCCGCGCCTCGTCAGGATAAGACTCTTGCTGGCCTGGTCGATTGCCAGCACCAACCCGGCTGGAATGAGCACGTCAGGAAACATGACGCCTCCCTCAGTCGCGGCGCGTGAGGATACTGCGTTCCTGAGTTCTCTTCAACCGGAAAGAAGAAAGAGCGGTTGAGTTAGAGAATGACCGCGCTCAGTTGCCCGCGATCGCCGTTTTTCAATCGAGGCGGTATTTCGCCAGATAGTACGACAAGGCGCGCTGGCTGATGCCCATCAGCTCCGCCGCATCCTTCTTGATGCCGCCGGAACTCTCCAGCGCCCGGCGGATCGTTTCGCGCTCGACCCATTCGATGTTCTGCCGCAGCCGAAGCGACGGCAGCCCAGTCGCCTGCGGGGTGGCCGCACTCAGCACCGACACCGCGCGGGCGGTCACGATCGGCCCCTGCGAGAGCACGACCGCCCGCTCTATCGTGTTCTCGAGCTCGCGCACGTTGTCCGGCCAGTCGTACTGCTGCAGCGCGGCGAGCACGCCGTCCTCGATGCGTTCGATGCGCCGGCCAATGCGCTGCGCATGCTTCTTCACGAAATGCTCGACCAGCGCCGGAATGTCGTCGCGCCGTTCGCGCAGCGGCGGGATTTCGATCGGGATCACGTTGAGGCGGTAGAACAAGTCTGTCGCTGAGGGGGCAGCGGGGTCCGAGAACGGCCGTTCCGCTAACCCTCCTGCCTCGGACACGGCCTTTGTACCGGCTATCGTCTGAGCTCGAGCCCGGAACGGTCCGCGACGAAGCGATGCGCGCCGGCCTCCCACCGAGCACTTTGTTCGGTCGACGCCCGACTACTTCCGCGACATGGACTTCAACCTCGTCTCCGGGGGCCAGAAGCCGCTCAGGTGCAGAGGCCGTGGCCGGCCGGAACATGTGGCTCGTGTGGACCGGGGGCAACGACCGGCTGCCGCGCTGAAAAAATAATGCGCCGTTCTCTTACGAAGAATTCGATTCTCTCCGACGTCAAGATCTATCCGCTCAGACGATGACGATAGCCGGGATTTAGCCGGATCTAATCCGGATTATCCCTCTCGTCCCTGCTCGGGGCCGACTCGGACAGTTCAGACACGAGCAAGGGGAGATCGTTCGTCACAATCTGCCACACAATGTCGTGGTCGACGTCGTCGTAGCCGTGGATTAGCCGGTTTCGCAAACCGATGATCGATGGCCACGGGACGCCAGGTCTGCGCGCTCGCTCCTCCACCGGAACGCGGCCTGCCGCCTCGCCAATGATTTCGAGAAGCCTGACGACAGCCAGAGCCAATAGGCGATCCGAATCCAAGTCGGCACGACTGCGATCGCACAACAATTCGATCAGCTCGCGACCGTGGTCCCGCATCTGCGCAGGGTTATCGCGGGATCACGCTGCGACATACTGATCTTCGGCCTCCGCGAGGACCTGATTGCGAAAATAACGGCTGAGTGATGCGGGCGTGTGCAGATCGACAGTCCGACCAAAGAGCCGGCTCAAATCATCCTGCATTTCGAAAAACCTAAGGCCGGGCGTCCGTCCCAGTTCGAATTCGACTAGCACGTCGATGTCGCTGTCCGGCCGGAAGTCCTCGCGCAGTGCGGACCCAAAAATGGCTAGCCGACGAACGCCGTTCTTTCGGCAGAACTCAGCGAGTTGCGCCTGATCGATAAACACTTTCGAATTCATGACAATCACCAGGATTCTATGCGCTTGATCGCTCTCCATCAACCATCGGCGCCTCGTGCAGGACGCGAAGGGGCGCGATCGCGAGCGCTATCCGATCGTCTACGGCGCGCGGCTCAAGGTGAAGGAAGGGCAGAGCGTCGATCAGGGCCACGTGCTGGTCGAGTGGGATCCGTACACGTTTTCGATCCTCACCGAGGATCCGGGGCAGATCCGCTTCAAGGACATCCTCGAAGGCATTACGGTGCACGAGGAAGTCGACGAAGTCACCGGTCTGTCGCGGCTGATCATCGTCGACTCGCCGGACGAGAAGAAGCAGCCGGGCGTCGAGATCAAGGGCAAGGACGGCAAGGTCAACCGCAAGTACCACCTGCCGTCGCACGCGCACTTGATGGTGCAGGACGGCGAGATGGTGTCGGCGGGCGACGTGCTCGCCAAGATCCCGCGCGAAACGACGAAGACCAAGGACATCACGGGCGGTCTGCCGCGCGTGGTGGAACTGTTCGAAGCGCGGAAGCCGCGCGAAACCGCCGTCATCTCGGAAATCGACGGCATCGTCAAGCACGGCGGCATCGTCAAGGGGCAGCGGAAGATCATCATCGTGCCGGACGAGCCGGGCGCGGAGCCGCGGGAGTACTCGCTGCCGCGTGGCGTCCACGTCAACGTGCAGGAGGGCGAGCGCGTCCGGGCGGGCGAGCCGTTGATGGACGGCCCGTCGAACCCGCACGACATCCTGAACGTGCTCGGGGAAAAGGCGCTGCAGTCGTACCTGGTGAACGAAATCCAGGAGGTCTACCGGCTGCAGGGCGTGAACATCAACGACAAGCACATCGAGACGATTGCTCGTCAGATGATGCGGTGAGTGAAGATCGAGGACGTCGGCGACACGGAATTCCTGGTCGACGAACAGGTCGACAAGTTCCGGTTCCTCGAAGAGAACGAGCGCGTGATCACGGCGGGCGGACGCCCGGCACAGGGCCGGCCGCTGCTCCTCGGGATCACCAAGGCGTCGCTGTCGACCGACTCGTTCATCTCGGCGGCGTCGTTCCAGCCGGGGTCCCCGACGCGCGGACTGTGCGCGTTGGGGTGGAGGTAACGACGCGCGTGCTCACCGAAGCGTCGATCTCCGGCAAGGTCGATCACTTGCGCGGCCTGAAGGAGAACGTGACGATGGGCCGGCTGATCCCCGCGGGGACCGGCTTCGAGTACTACCGCAACGTCCGGATCCCGCCGGACGAGCCACCGCCGCCGCCGGCGCCGCCGCAGCCGAGTGACGACGAGCTGGAGCTGGAACGCGATCTGGAGTACTTCGTCGAGCCGGACGATGTTCCACTGGCTCCGCGAACGGGGGATCTCGGCGAGTAGATCAATGGGGTGTAGCGCGACCCTTTTAGGGTCGCGTTCTGGGGCGACGGTCGAAAGATCGTCGCCCTTTTTTCATTTGCCCTGATCTTCGTGACGAAAGCAGCAACCGGTCGACGTCAGGCGACGCGCATCATTGGGGTACGACGTCAGATGTCCGATCGGCTATGCTATGTGCACCAGCTCAGCCATGGACTCCGTTGCTATCAACCGAACACCGTGAAGCGTCGCAGAGCTTTTCAAGTCGTCCTGCGATTGTTTGTCGCAGGATTCGGGGCACTTCTTGTCATCGCGAGCATGTCGCAGCTTCAGCTGTCGGCCTCAGAGGCGGTCGGCTCGCTGTTCATCGAATCCGAGCCAGCGGGAGCATCGGTGTACGTCGACGGTCGATTGGCGGGCGAGACTCCGCTGACGGTCGAGACGCTTCCCCCCGGCGTGCACCGCGTGCGGCTCGTGCGGCTGGGGTATCTGGAAAACAGCCGGCTGGTCACTGTGAAAGCCGGCAGCCGCGCGACGCTGCGCACGAGGCTGACCTCGCCGCGCCCGCAGAATGCACCGGGCCAGGCGGCCCTGAAGATCGTCGTCCTCGACGGTGAAGGGGCCGTCAATATCATCCAGCAGAAGACGGCGACGGCCCCGGTCATCGAAGTGCGCGACCAGAACGATCTGCCGGTCGCCGGCGCTGCGGTGCGATTCGGCATCCGCAGCGGGCGGGCCGCGTTCGGCGGCGCCCGCACGTTGTCCGTGACCACCGATGCGGCCGGTCGGGCGGTCGCCACGGGATTCGCGCCGACTGGCAGCGGAGCACTGCAGATCACCGCCACCGCGACGTTCCAGGGCCAGGCGGCCGCGGTCACGATCGCGCAAACCACCGTGACGACGGTTGCGCAGGCAGCGGCCGTCTCGGGCGCGGGCGCGAGCGGGACCAGCGGCGGCGCGTCCGCAGGAGCAGGCGCCGGTGCGGGTGGCGGCGGACTTTCTTCGACGACGATTGGCGTCATCGCCGGCGCCGTCGCGGGCGGCGCGTTCGTGGCCAAGGAACTGGTCGCCCAGTCCGGCGCGACGTACAAAGGCAACTACTCGGGCAACGTCAACACTGTGTTCCCTGCTTCGTTGTCATTCTGTTCCAGGACTATGGCAAATGCGGGGACCGTGGAGATCGACGTAGAGGTCGGCAGCGACGGCAGGGTCACCGGTGAAGGCGGGGTGAACGGCACAACGCAAATGGTGTCGTTCTCAGGTGGAAACCTCTGTGCGATCACCACCAACGTACAACCCCACGGCTGCTGCACTCCGGCGCCGGCTGTGCAGGGGACGACATCGAGTTTCACGTTCAGCGGGAGTCATGGCAACGCTAATGTCACGGTTACCTACGACTTTGCCGGCTCGCTCAATGGCGACGTCGTGACCGGTACTTTTACGCTTACGTGGATCGGGGCCGGCACTGGCGCCGGACAGCTCGATCGGGGCGTCTTTCCCGTGACGCTGCAGAAACAGTAGCAGTCGACGACAAGCTGGACGCGAAGATTCTGGCAGGCCCGAAGGAGTCAACAGGCCGCGATCCGGACGTGTGACTTCGCCGTAGAATACGCGGCATGAGGATCACGCGACGCGAGTTCGTCGGCGGCGCAATCGCGACGGGTATCGTGGGGGGCGCCCCGGCCATCCTGCGCGGACGGAATCTGAACAACAAGCTCGACATTGCGTTCATCGCCTGCGGCGGACGGGGGCTCGCCAATCTCGCCGAGCTGACGATCACGCCGGGCGCCGGCGCTCCGCAACCGGGGCACCCGGACGAAAACGTCGCCGTGCTGTGCGACGTGGATCAGATAGCGGTCGACGCTGCGTCGGCGCGCTTTCCGAAAGCAAAGAGGTTCAACGATTTCCGGCGCGTCTTCGACAGGCCGAAGGCATTCGACGCCGTGGTGGTGTCGACGGCGGAAAGCACGCACGCGCTCGCGACGTACCTCGCGCTCATTCACGGCAAGCACGTCTACTGCGAGAAGCCGCTGACCTACAACATCTGGGAAGCGCGCCTGATTCGTGAGGCCGCCGCGAAGTTCCCGAAGCTGTCGACGCAGATGGGCAACCAGGGACACGCGACGCCGATCCGGCGGCGCATCAAGGAAATCCTGATGACGGGCGTCATCGGTCCCGTGCGTGAAGTGCACGTCTGGGTCGACCGCGCCTGGGGACTCCAGGACCCGGCATCGGCCGAGAAGTTCGACACACGCTGGGGCTACTACGACGGCGCCCCGATCACGGGCCGCCCGGCCAATGCGATGCCGGCGCCAAAGACGCTGCATTTCGACCTGTGGCTGGGACCGGCGCCCGCGCGTCCGTACCACGAGACGTATTTCCCCGGACCGCGTTGGTACCGGTGGTGGGATTTCGGCAACGGGACGATGAGCGATCTCGGCAGCCACGACAACGACGTGTTCTACACCGCGCTCGACCACCGGCAGCCGCTGACGATCGAGGCGACGTCGCCGAACGGTCCCGTCGCACACAAGGAGCTCGCGCCGGCGACGATGAAAGTGGTCTACGAATTCGCACCGTCGCCGTCCGGCGCGCCGCCGGTGAAGTTGATCTGGTATCAGGGCGACGGCAAGCCGCCCGGTTGGGTGCCGGAGTGGGGCGGCCGTTCGCAGCTGTTCATCGGCGACAACGGGATGCTGCTCGGCAACGGCAAGCTGCTGCCCGAAGAGAAATTCAAGGATTTCGAGATGCCGCCCGAGACGCTGCCGCGTTCGCCCGGTCACTGGGTCGAGTGGGTGAACTACGCGAAGGGTCTGGGGCCCGTGCCAGGCTCGGATTTCCAGTACTCCGGCTGGACGACGGAAGCGAACCATTTGGGCAATGTCGCCTATCGAACGGGAAAGAAGCTCGAGTGGGACTACGAGAAGGTGCGCGCGCGCAACGCGCCGGAGGCCGAACCGTTCATCCGGCGCGAGTATCGAAAGGGTTGGCACGACATCCTGAAGCCGCTGACATGACCCGCCGCGATTTTCTGACGCGCGCATGTGCCGCATCCGCCTTCGTCCCGGCGATTGGCCGGGCGCAGACGACAGACCCGAGTCCGGTGCGCGTCCGCGTCGGGATGACCGACTGGAATCTCGGCCAGCGGGGCGACATCACGAAGATCGCGCTCGCGCGCGAGATCGGGCTCGACGGCATTCAGGTCAGCATCACTTATCCGACCGACGGCAGGACGCCGACACTGCGCGATCCGCCGACGCAGGCTGCGTTCCGGCGCGCCGCGCTCGACAACGGGATTCAGATCTGCTCGCTGGCGATTGGATCGCCGGGGCGTTCGCGGCTGCCCCTGCACACCAATCCGGCTGCTGCCATCCTGCTCGTCGAAGCCGTGGAGGTGGCGCGCAACATCGGCACCAACAACATCCTGCTGCCGATCCTCGGCGACAGTCATATCGACATGTCGAGCCAGCCGCAGGCCGACACGTTCGTCGCGATGATGAAGGAGGTGGCGCGCCACGCGGAGCGGCACGACGTCGTCGTCGCGATCGAAGACTGGATTTCCGCGGAGGACAATCGCCGATTGCTGGACGCCATCGGCTCGGATCACGTGGCCGTCTACTACGACGCACACAACCTCGTCACGCGCGTGAAAGGCGATATCTACACGGAGCCGAAGATGCTCGGCCGCAGCATCAACCAAATTCATGTCAAGAACGCCGACATGCTGTTGTCGCAGCCGGGCGGCCGGATCGACTGGCCGCGCATGGCCCAGCAGTTCTACGACATCGGCTACCGCGGCTGGTACGTCCTCGAGACCGGCTCGCCGACGAAGGACATCGTCGCCGACACCCGCGCGAACATCGAATACGTGAAGAAGACATTTCGCATGCCGGCTTGACGGCGGCGAAACCCGCCATTGCTGTCGCAAGGTCGATCACCTGCGCGGGCTGAAGGAGAACGTGACGATGGGGCGGTTGATCCCGGCCGGGACCGGGTTCGAGTACTACCGCAACGTCCGGATCCCGGCGGACGAGCCACCGCCGCCGCCGCAGCCGAGTGACGACGAGTTGGAGCTGGAACGCGATCTCGAGTACTTCGTGGAGCCGGACGATGTGCCGCTGGCGCCGCGGACGGGGGATCTGGAAAGCTGAAATTTCAGAGTTCAGATTTCAGAGTTCAGATTGGGCATGCCCGCCGAAGGCTGGCGGGCGCCCAGCGAGCAAGCGAAGGAGGGCGGCGACCGAAAGATCGCCGCCCTTTCTTTTGGTGGGCGCGCGGATTATCTTTCCTACAAGATGAACGCTGAGGATCGAGCGTTGCTCGACGCGTTCGCGACGCGCGTCCGTCTCGTTGTGCCGTCGGCTGCTGTCTGGGCGTTCGGTTCGCGCGCGCGTGGGTCGCCGCATCCCGATTCCGACCTCGATCTCTGCGTGGTCGTAGGGGAGGTAACCCGGGAGGTTCGTGAGGTTATTTATGGGGCCGCCTGGGAGATTGGCTTCGAGCACGGGCGGCTGCTCGCGCCGGTCATTCTCACAGCGGAGGACTTCGAACGGGGCCCGATGTCCGCGAGCACGCTCGTGGCAAATATTCGGCGGGACGGGGTCGCCGCGTGACCGACGCCGAGAAGATCGATGCACTCGTCCGGTACCGGTTAGAGCAGGCGGAGGAAGCTCTCAAGGCCGCTCGGCTGAATCTCACCAACGGACTGCAGCGGTCTGCGGTGAACCGCGCGTACTACGTGATGTTCTACGGCGTGCTTGCGCTGCTGGCGGCCCGCCAGTCGGAGACATCCAAGCACAGTGGCGCCATCTCGCAGTTCGATCTGTTGTTCGTCAAACCTGCGCTGCTGCCACAGCACTTTTCGCGTTGGCTCCATGCGGCCTTCGTGAACCGCCAAGCCGCCGACTACGGTGCCGAACTGATGGTTACCCGGGAAGAGATCGAGGACCTCCTGGCGCATGCTCGAGATTTCCTGGCCGGCGTGCGGCAGCTCCTTGGCTCGAGCGCCCCAAAAGCGAGCTAAGGCTCCATCATCTCAGCGGCGTCGTTCCGCCGGGGTGGAGGAGACGACGCGCGTCCTCACTGAAGCGTCCATCTCCGGTTTTTTGTTTGGATAGACAACGTTGTCGAACATTCCCATGTCGACGACGATGGCATCGTCGTCACGGATAAATCAAGCGTGGCCTCGATTCGACTTGGTAGCCGCACGAACTCGATGTCGGCGGCTTCGTCGAGCGACTTGTCACGACGAAGTCCGAGGGAGGAGGCAGAGCGCGAGCGCGGGAGAAGCGCTGCTGAATCGGGTGACAGCGGTCCACCGCCGTCACCGCGTGTGACGTCCCCGCCGCAGGTCGCGATTTCGCCGCGGGGTTCATCGGACGGATCCCTTGTGTCAACTCGATCGTCGTCGCCCGCGGCTGCTGGGTGGTAGTAGAATCCCAGCAATCCGTGACTTCTTTGCGACACTCCCGGACACCCTGGTGGTACGTTTGCGCCTTCGGTATCGCCCTGATCCTCGTCGGTGCCGGTGTGCCCGATATGGTGCTCCGGGCGATGCAGCCTCCGCCCGCGGCGGAGCAGCCCCAGGCCAGTCCTTTCTCGGAGTCCGCGCCCGTCAAGACGCCAACTGAACTCGAGATGATGTTCGTGCGGCTCCCACTGGCTGCGGTGTTGGGCACGGCGCTCGCGCTACGGCCACGGCGCCGCAGCCAGGGAGCCCGTAAGGTCGTTGTTATTCAGACGCAAATCATGCTGGCCGTCGTCGGCGCGGTGATCATGCTGGTGGTGGGAAATAGTCTCTCGCGCGCGTTCGGCATCGTCGGTGCCGCCGGCCTGATTCGCTATCGATCGAACATTGCAGACCCGAAGGATGCGGTCGTGATGCTGTCAGCCCTGGCATCCGGACTTGCCGCCGGGGTTGGCTTGTTTCAGCTGGCCGCTGGCTCCACTGTGTTCATGCTGCTAATGCTGTGGGTGGTCGAGTTCTTCGAGCCCCCGGCGCGCAAGAATTTCGAGATCAAAATCGCAGCCACCAACGCCGAAGACTTCCGGCCCAAGGTAGAGGATGTGCTGAAGGGGCTTGGCATTCAGTTCGAGCTCCTGCTCGAAGACGTCGATGAGATTCGCTACAGCGTGTCGGCGCCGGTCGATGTGAGAACGAAAGACGTCTCGGACATGCTCCGCCTGGTCGGCGGCGGGAATGACGTGGTCGTCAAGTGGGAACAAAAGAAACCAACCGGGTAGGTCCTATTCTTTCAATCCGTCAGTTCACGACAAAGATGCCTTTCGAAACGGCCGCGGGGCCCTGGTTCGTGACCGTCCACGTGCCTGTCGCGTCAAGGACCCCGCCGGATTCACGCGCTCGATCGCTTGCATGTAGTCGTTCTTGGCACCGGTAAAACCCGCCTTGAAGCTGAGCGCGAGCGTGACCGAGAGCGTCGTGCCGCTTCCGGAACGAGGAAGACGCGGCCGCGTCGAGAATGCACTGGCTGTTTTCGCGTCGCTCTCGACCGACTCGTTCCACTCGGCCGCGTTGTTCGAGCCGTCCTTCATGTGTCGAGTGACACGATCAAGCGCGACTGGAAGCTGGCGAGGCTGTGGCTGCTCCACGAGATCGAAGGCACGCGACGACAGTAGCTGGCTCTACGGCACACAACTCGACTCGCCTGCGGCGGCGACCTTCGAGCGCATGATCGCGGCCTGCTCCGCGGTGAACCGCATTCCGCCGACGACGGCGTGGCGGATGTCGTCTCCACCCCACAGAGCCCGCATGATGCCCGTGGACGAATGGCCGTGGTGCGGCAGCACGAGATGCCCCACCTCGTGCGCGACGGCCAGTGCGAGGACCTGTCCGAGCGGCTGACCGTACTGTCGCGCCATCCGCACCACCTGGCGGTACCACACCCACAGCGTCCCACCACCGTCAGAGGCTTCGAACGCCGTCCCCAGCACTGCCGGAGTTGACGGCGATGCCGCCTCACGTTTCTCCCTGATAAATATCCGGACGCTGAATAGACACGCCGACGTCGTGTCGCCGGAACCTTCCGCGGGGTCGGCTGGCCGATCGATCCACCGGAGGTCCACACCGGCTTCACGATAGATTCGAATGACGGTGTTTCGCGCGTCCCTCAGCGTCGCGGCCGGAACAGCCGCGTAGTTATAGGCGTGCACCGTCAGGGCTGGCAAATCGTCCTGCGCGCCGGCCGCGGTCTCCGTCCACGCAATGATGGCGGCGACGAAGACCGCGCTCCGGGATCGGGCATGTCGTCGCATGGCGCTCCCTCCGCCGCACGGCCACGCGGCCGCTGGCAGTGGGGAGTGCGGGAACGCCGGGACGCAGGGTGAAGATCGTCGAAATCGCCCGGAAAATCGCTCGAAGGAAACGGCGCCGCCGTCCCTCGCCGCGGTAGAATCCGCTCGGTTCCATGAGTTCCATGGCCGGCAATCCTGAACGATGGCGCCGGGTAGAGGAGCTGTGCGACCGGGCGCTCGCACTGAGCCCCGACGCGCGTCCGTCGTTCCTGCGCGCGGCCTGCGAGAGCGACGAAGGGCTGCGCCGGGACGTTGAATCGCTGCTGGCGCAGGAAAACCGGCTCGAGAACTTTCTTGCGGCCGATGCGCTGGAGGCCCTGGCTGCCGCGATCATGGGCGAAGGGTCCAAGGCGACTACCGTCGGCCACGACGATCTCCGATCGGCACCAGGCCCCGCGACATTCGCTCCGAACGATCTCCTGTCAGGACGTTTCCGGATTGTCGGCCTGCTTGGCGCCGGCGGGATGGGCGAGGTCTACGAGGCGGAAGATCTGTTGCTCGGCGGCGACCACATCGCACTGAAGACGCTGCCGGCCTTCGCCGCGAACGACGAACGCGCGGTCGATCGCCTCAAGCGCGAGATCGCCGCCGCGCGGCGCGTGACACACCCTAATGTGTGCCGCGTGTTCGATGCGGATCAGCATCAGACCCCTCACGGGCCGATCACGTTCTTTACGATGGAGCTCCTCCGCGGCGAGACGCTGGCTGGACGGCTGGGACGGTGCGGTCGTCTCGATGCGGACGAGGCGCGCTCGCTGCTGAGACACATGGCGGCGGGGCTCGGCGCGGCCCATGCCGCCGACATCGTGCACGGCGATTTCAAACCGTCCAACGTGATCCTCGTCCCGGGGCAGCGAGGCGGCGAACGAGCGGTCGTGACCGACTTCGGCCTGGCTCGTCAGACGATGCCCGGCCCGGACGCATCGCGGCACTCGAGCGGCGTCAGATTCGGTACGCCGGCGTACATGGCTCCCGAACAGCGGGAAGGCAAGAGCCGCATCACGCCCGCCAGCGATATCTACGCGCTGGGCGTCGTCGCCTACGAGATGCTCACCGGACGGGTGGCGGTCGCCGCCGCGGACGCGCAGCAATTGGATGCACCGTGGCGGACGGCGATTGCCACGTGCCTCGACCGCGAACCCGGACAGCGGTTCAAGAGCGCGATCGATTTCGTGCACGCGCTCGACGCGCCGGTTGCGCCGCGCGCCAGGACACTGCGCTGGTCGGCTGGCGTGGCCGGCGTGCTGCTGCTGGCGCTTCTGGGCATGCTGGTCCGCACCTTTTTCACGCCCTCGATCGACGGCGCTGCCGTGGCGCCGAACGATCGCATCGTGGCCGTGCTGCCGTTCACGGTTGACGGCGCCGCTCCCGAGAGTCAGGCATATGGCCGCGGCCTGGCCGCGTCGCTCACCGACGACCTTCGTTTTGCGTCGGCGCTCGAAGGCGATGCGGCGCGGGTCCTGGTCATCCCCGCCGCCGAAGTGCTCGAGGTCGAGGTCAGGACGGCGAAGGACGCCCAGCGGCTGTTCAGCGCCACCATCCTGATCACGGGGCGGCTCGAGGGCGACGCGATCACGGTGAACGTCGAGGAAGCGCGTGACGGGCAGTCGCCGACGCACACCCAACGGGTGGCGTCGGTGGCCGGCTCGCCGATCCTTGCCCCGGCAGCCGTGCGGGATCTCGCACGCCAGGTCGGCGTGACGCTGAGCCCACGCACGTTGCAGGCGTTGGACGCGCACGGCTCGGCAATGCCCAAGGCGAGGGAGCTCTACGTTCGGGGCAAAGGCCAGCTCACGGGACCTGGAGCCGACTTCGACGCCGCCGCGAATGCCTTTCAACGGGCGATTCAGCTGGATGGACGCTACGCGATGGCGCACGCCGCCCTGGGCGATGCGTACTTGCGAAAATATCGCGCGACGCTCGATGCCAGTTTCCTGAGACGGGCGCAGGCGAGTGCAGACGAGGCGATCGCGCTCGCCTCCTCTGTCGCCTATGCGCACGTCATCCGCGGACGGGTCTACCAGGCATCCGGTCAGAACGAGCGCGCGGTTCGCGAGCTTCAGACCGCCCTCGGGATCGACCCCGCCGTCGTCGATGCGCGCCGCGGTCTTGCCGAAATCTTCGAGGCGGAGGGTGATCTGCAGGCGGCGGAGGATGTTTACCGGCAGGAGATTGCCGCCTCTCCGCATTACTTCGCGCCGCACGTCAACTACGGCAGTTTCCTGATCAAGCGCGGACGATACCGCGAGGCGGAGACGAGTCTGGTCAACGGCATGCGATACGCGCCCGACAACAGCCGCGCCATCGGCAACCTGGCGGGACTGTACATTTTCACGGAGCGCCTGGCCGCGGCAGAGACCGAATTGAAGCGCGGCCTGGCGCTCAAGCCCGATGTCGTCGTGTGCAACAACCTCGCATGGGTCCAGATCTACCAGGGAAAATTCCCGGAGGCGGTCCAGTTCATGGAACAGGCTGTCCGCCTGCCCTTTGCGGACTCATTTCACTGGGGCAATCTGGCGCGCGTGTACAGGTGGGCCGGACGGCCGCAGCAGGCGCAGAGCACATATCGGAAAGCCATGGATCTGGCACGGCAGGCGATCGATCACAACCCGCGGGATGCGAGAATCCGCGGGAACTTCGCCCAGATGCTGGCCGAGACCGGACAGGGCGCCGAGGCCCTCGCTGAAATAACGACGACTCTCGAGCGAGCGCCCAGGGACGTGTCCGTTCTCTTCCGCTCGGCGCTGGTCCACGAACTGACCGGCGACCGGGCTGCCGCGCTCCGCGGTCTCGAGGCCGCGGTTCGCGGCGGGTACTCCGTTGTCGACATCCGCCGTCATCCGGATCTCGCGCAACTGCGCGGCGATCCACGGTTCGTGGGTATCATGACGCTGGCCAACAAACCCGCGGTCAACTAGAGCATGCGAGAGGAGCGACTATGCCGAAAGCACCAATACTAGTCACGCTGTTCGTGCGCAACGGCAAGCTGGTCACCGAACCGGATCCGGTTCGGGTGGATCCCGGCGACCGCGTCGCGTGGAAGAGTGACGATGGCGACCTCACTGTGTCGTTTCCCAGCAACAAGAATCCGTTCACCGCGGACATGCCGCACAGGGCGAAGAAAGGCGTTACAACCTCGGCCGCTGAGGTGCGGCCAGACGTGAGCAAGCCCGACAGCTTCAAGTGCACGATCACCATCATCGGCGACACCATCGGCGACAAAAAGTTTGAGGGCGCGACGGGCGTGGATACTCCTGGCACGCCTCCGTAGATCGGGAGTTCCTCCGCGAGAAGGGTTCGCCGGTATCCAGATGCGGCGGCGGACGACTGGTTGGAGTGCGATTCCATGATCACCCTGCGGCTGTCATGCGGCAATCTTCGCCGGTGAGAATCAGTACGGATCGACCGTGGCATCACTGCAAAAGTATTTCGACGCCTACGCTGTGGCGGCAAGAAGAATTCCGGCGGTATCGGCGAACGTCGACGACGTCGCCCGGACGGTGCCCGACGGGCACGAACACGACTGACTATCAACCCGTTCATGGCCTGCCGTAGCGCGAAGCGCGAAGGCGACAGCCCACCAGTGCGCTCGCGTCAGCGAGGGCCGCCCAAGATCCGCGAGGTCGTGATGGCCTGGCCGGCGTGCCGCGTCGCGTGTTCGGCGGCATGGAAGAGAAGTCCGAGAACGGTGGTTGGCAATGCCGCCCTTCCGATCGTCCGCGGAGCGGTCAACTGATCGGCGCTGGTGGCGCGCACCTGCACAAGCGCGGCATCCAGCATCCGAATCGTCTGGTCCACGAGCTGCTGGAGTGTCGGTCGTGGAGTCGGTTCCTCGCCTTCCGACTCGAGAAAACGGCGCTGTTCGTCGGAGAGCGCCGCCCCTCGCGCGTAGGTCAGGAGGCGATCCGTCGCGCCGCCGATATGGCGTACGTGAAACGCAATCGACGCCGCGCCGCCCGGCCGCTGCCACGCCGCATCGGCAGGCGTCGCCGCAAGCGCCTGCAGATCCTCCTGCACCTGGACGAACGCGTGCGCGACCGGCATCAGCAGCGGCTCGACGCCCGGTAGCGGACCGCGCTGCCAGACTTCCGGCTCTGTCATCTCGACTCTCCTTCGCACGACCGCGTTCGGCTCTTCGTCAGCGTAGGCCTGGTGGCGGCGTTCTCTTCTTCGTCGCCTGCTCGAACGCATACGCCAGCTGCAGCAACTTCGGCTCGCTGCACGCGCCCCCGGTAAACCCAACCCCGAACGGCTGTGGCTTCGGATCGAACCCAGAGGGGAGGGGGAGCGGTGGGGGAGCCGGAACGTCGCCGCCGCGGCCGTCGGCGCCGCGACCGCCCCGGCCTCCGCCTCCGAAGGTGGTTGCGGGATTCGGAATCATGCCGAACGGCACGAGCACGGTCGGGTAGCCCGGCTTCGACGCGATGCCGGCGCTCGCCGGGGCCGGGGAACAGCAGCGCGTCGAGGTTGTTCGCCTTCATGGCGGCGTCGATGCCGTTGGTGCCGAAGACACGGATGTCGCGCGCGCGATCCTCTTCGTACTTCGCGCGGTCCTTCTCGAGATCGATCTGGTCCGACGCGTCGAGCTGCGACTGCCCGTACTTGATCGCGCCGAGCCGCTCGTGCGCGGTGTTCCACTCGCGCAGCTCGGTCAGCGACTTCACCGGCGCGGCCGGACCGAGCGACGCGAGCCACGCGTTGAAGTCGCGCTTCATGCCGTAGTTCAGCACGCTCGACTGCCCGGCCGTCAGCAGGTTCTCCTTCGGGTCCTTCACGAGCATGCTCGGGATGTCGACGTCGATGACGATCGCGCCCGCTGCCTTCAGCGCGGCGATCGCCTCGTCCATCACTTTCGTCTGCTCCGGATTCAGGCCGCCGCGTCCGCCGCCGCGGCCGCCGCCCGCTGACCGACGCGGCCGCCGCTCAGGCCTGACGACGGGCGGATCGAACGCCTCGTAGTAGTTCTTGCGCGGAATGCCGATGCGCGCCCCCTTGAGACCGTCGGCCTTCAGGAACTTCGTGTAGTCGCGCCCGGGCGGCGGGGTGCACGTCTTGGTCGCCGCGTCGTTCGGATCGGGCGACGCGCTCTCGAGCGCGCCGAACATGATCGCGATGTCCTCACGTACTTCGCCATCGGTCCCGGCGTGTCCTGATCGGCGGTGATCGGGATCACGCCGTAGCGGCTGATGCGGCCGACGGTCGGCTTGATCGCCGCGAGCATGTTCTGGTTCGACGGGCTGAGGATCGAGCCGGAGGTCTCGGTGCCGACGTTGCCGGCCCAGAAGTTCGCCGCGGTGCCGATGCCCGAGCTCGAGCCGCCGGTCTGCAGGATCGGCCGGCCGTCGGCCGTCGCCGCGCGGATCGCGCCGCGGATCGTAGGGATTGAAGCCGTAGCCGTGCACGGCGTTGTAGTTGGTCGGCATGCCGGCCGGCGACGTAGTTCGCCAGCTCCGTCATGCCGGTCTTGGCGATGATGATCGCGCCGGCGTCGCGCAGGTTCTTCGTCAGCGTCGCCTCGTACGGCGGCACCAGCCGACTCGAACGCGAGCGCACCGCCGGTCGTCGGCATGTCGGTCGTGTGGATGTTGTCCTTGAGCGCGATCGGAATGCCGTGCAGCGGACCGCGGATGCGGCCCTGCGCCCGCTCGCGATCGAGCGCGTCGGCCTCCTCGAGCGCCTTCGGGTTCACGGTGATCGCCGCGTGCAGCAGGTCCTCGTACGTCGCGATGCGCGTTCAGGTACTGCTGCACGATCGCGTGCGACGTCGTCCGGCCGGACTTCATCGCCGCCTGCATCTCGGCGATGCTCGCCTCGAACACGTCGAACGGGGCCGGCTTCGACGAAGTCGCGGGTTTCGGTTGAGCGGGCGCCTTCACGCCGGCGGCCAGTGCGAGGACAGCGACAACGACGATGTGCTTCATGAACGGAAGGATAGGCTAGATTTCAGAATTCAGAGTTCAGATTTCAGATTGATTTAACATTGACCCGGTTCGTCGGTTTCGAGGGGTGATGGGAACGACAACGCTGCGTCTGACGTTGCTTGAAAAAGCTAACGGTCAACCCGCTGACATGACCATCGGTGCGTCAACCGAGCGGGTTCTCGAGCCAGGGATACCGATCTTCATCGGTCGGATTCCGTCCGCGGACATCGTCGTAAACGCCGCCAGCGTGGGCCGGCGGGTTGTTCGAGTCACGCTTCGCCCCGAAAGTGTGTGGGTCGAAGATCTTGCATCCGGTGGTGGGAGTTCGCTCGAAGTCGACCAGGCGGTCATGCACCGCCCGCGGTGCGCGCTCCCAGATGTTGCGGTGTTGCGAATCGGTGAGGTCGCCTTCCGAGCGCAGGTTTTTCGCGAGCCTTGACTGTGGACCGTCGACTGTCCAAAGGCGAGGTGTCAGCCACGCGCTCGTGACAGTCGTGGCGTCCGGCTCTAGCCGGACCCACGTGACCAGGGAAACCACTCGCGCTTCTGTTCAGCGACGCCTCTGGCTGCGACGGGACGACACATGGTGTTGCGCGGCACGAATCTCGTGATGTGCGATCGCCAGCGGCTCGTCGTCGCGTAGTACGCGGAGCCCTTCCTCACGCAATTCGGCGGCAAGGTCGTCACGTGTGCCCGATGTGCATTCGATATTCCGCGTGCTGACTGCGCTGAAGGTGGCGCGGAATTCGACCCAAAGCTGCCGTTCGTCGACGAGGTCGCCCCAGTGCGCCCGGTCGCGCCGAACGAGGACGGGCGCGCACTCGGAACAAGACGTATAGAAGACGACCTCTGGCGGCGTGACGACCGGCTCAATTGCGTGCCGGCGTTGGAAGACTGCCTCGGCGGCCTCCAACCGCCAGTGCTCCGCTGCATTGTCCGCGGGATCGGCGGATCTGCTTGGCACCACGCGATATACCTGCGGTCCGTCGAAGAGGTAGACGTCCGCGGCCGGATTGTCGAAGCTCTTGGTCTGGAAGCCGGAGACGTGATGCCCGTGCGGGCACCGCAGGATCTCATCGAGGACGACCACGTTGTCGAACATTCCCATGCCGACGACGATGGCATCGTCGTCGCGCGGAAATCAAGCGGTGCGAACGAGGTTACAGGGGCACGCTCTCGACATCGGCGCGCTCGTTCGCGATCGTCAGCCAATTCGGTCCAGACTTCGCGTTGATCGACGGCTGTGATCATCGGTTGAAAGCGACCTCGACCACGCGCGCCTGTGCGGTTTCGAGCAGCATCCTCGCGTCCAGGCCATCGCCCTGCAGCGCGCGCGGCAGCCACTCCTGCGTGCTGCCGATCGGCAGCTCCTTGAAGACGTCGACGATGAGTGTGCGATTGGCGTGTCGCCCATTGAACAATTCAGCCGGATGGAACACCGCCGGCCGGCCGGAGTAGACGCCAACACGTTTCCCATCGCCCTTGACGATCACGAACCGTTCACGGACGTAGTCGTTCAGCGCCAGCCAGGCGTCGATGCGGCCCACCAGCATCAGGCACGCCAGCTCGTCGGTGCAGACGACGCGATCGCCGGGCTGGAGGCTGCTTCGTATCTGCTCGATGCCGTTGACGTGGATCGTCGGCCGTGCGGCCTCGAGCCGCGCCCTCAGCGGACCGTCCCCGCGCCACTGATCCGCCGCGACTGCCGCAACGACGAGCGCGCAGATCGACCATGAGGCGACACGGCCGGCAGCCGGGGTGCGGGCGAAGTTGTGCGACACGATCGCGGCGACGTCGACGGCGATTGCCACGAGCATCAGCGTGACCGGCAGCAGCAAGTAATTGAGCGTGATGCCCGATTCAATGACGCCGAACCACAGCACCCACCCGATCCACAACAGATGAGCGGCGCGTTCGGCCGGCCGCCATTCACCACCGGCACCGGCGAGTCTGGCGATCGGCAATCCAAGCGCGAGCGTGATCGTGATGGGGTTCGCGCGCGCGATGTGCCAGAACATGTCGAGCGGATAGCGCAACCCATCGGCCACCACACTCTCGACGAGCGCCTGCGACATCGGCGCCGTAGTGACGGCGCGTGCCATTGCGAAGCTCACGATGAGCGCAGCGAAGGACAGCGCGACCACGAGATTCAGCCGAGCCCGCGTCGGCGCGATTAACCAGGAGATGAACAGAACGACCAGTGGAATGCCGAACTGGAGATCAGGCGGCACTTCGAAGAGGTTGAACACCTGCCAGATGAAGAACCGCTCGACCATCGTTTGACCGCTCGGTGACGGAGCGAGCGCATGAAGGCTCAGAATGAGCCCCTGTGCGGCGACGACTCCCACGACCATAGCGAGAGCGGCGGCGAGCCACTTCGCTCGGCTTCCCCGGTGCGCGACGACCCAGCACAGAAGCGGAATCGCGGCCATCGTAAACGCCAGCTCGTGAACCAGCCGGCCCAGAAAGGCGAGAACAGCCAGGGTGCCAAGACGGCCGAGGGTGGCGGAGCTGGCAACGGTGGGTGACCCCGAGATGCCAAGCGTGGAGAGTGACAGCAAGCTGCTCGTGTAGACCGCGAGAAATGGAGCGTAGAAACGCCCGGTTGTGGCCGCCGCCCAGAACGGCACTGAAAGGGCCGCGAGGAAAACCGCGAGCGTGGCCGCCCTCGTCGTGGCGGATCTCGCCACGACGAGATAGATCAACCCCAGCGAGGCCAGCACCGAGAGTAGCGCCAGCGCTCGATACGACGAGAGCTCAGCTCCGGCGAATTGCGCCGCGGCCCGGCTCGCGTACGAAAACGCGAGACCGCGATCGTAGAGAAGACCCGAAGGTAGTAGCGGGAGGCGCCGCGCGGACTCCTCGATGCCGCGCGCGGCGAACACCGTGTACTCCTCGTCAGGCGAGTAGCCGGGACGAAACAGCTCCGGCCATCCGAGCGCCAGGACAGCAACGATGACGGCAGCAGCGAGTAGCCAGGCTCGCATCCTCGCCGGATCAGACGACCGTGATAGCCGTGTCGAGGTACACGTCCTGAACCGCGTTCATTGTTGGAGGGAGCGTCAAGCGTACCACAGCATTGGGGCCGGCCCCGCTGGTCACGTCACCAGCCATGGTGATCACTCTCAGAGTGTCGCCTTGGCCGGATGCGGTGTGAGCGAAAAACGCGGACTCGGCGTGGCTCGCGTCTTGTTTCTGTCCCGGCATGTCTCGACGACCGATCGTTGCGATTGCTGTTCTCGTCGGCTTCGCGTTCTCCCAACCGGCCGCCGCCCAGTCGTCGGATATTCCGGCGGTGGAGGCGTTCATCGTGAACGTCACGCAGGGCCCGCCGCGCATGGGAGGCGGGCCGACCGATCATTTCCTGACGTTCCGCCAACGAATCGAAGTTCCAGGCGCCATTCTGTCGGCGGGCACGTATCTGTTCAGGCTCAGGACGCCGACGGTCGTGCAGGTGTTGAGCGCCGACCAATCGAAGGTCTACACGATGTTCATGACGCTTCGAGCGGATGGAGAAGGAGACACCGGCCGCGAACGGATCAAATTCCAGCACGTCGGCGACGACACGCTCCGAATCGTTGGCTGGTACCCTCCCGACGCGATCGGCTACGAGTTCCTGTACCCGAAGCCCCGGCGCGAATCGATCGAGCGCCCGCGATAGCGATCGATCATCCGACATCGACTGCGGGCTCATCACGAGCGCCCAGGCCGCCGCGAGATGACGGCGCGATCGCCGATCGCCACGCCCGGTGGAGGCGGCATCGAGTCGGGCACGAAGAAATCGGCGACCGGGACCATCGACGGATCCATCCGGTACCTGTCGAAATCGCGCTCCCCTTCCTCGTAGAGCACACTGTCGTCGATCAGAAAGCGGCCGGTGCATTCGCGCGACGGTTTCGTGACGACGGCGTACGCCGCATCGGCCATGATCGCAGGCGTGCGGCACCGCCGCATGGCCTCCTGTCCGCCGACCGCGAACTGGATCGCCGCGGTGGCAATGATCGTCCGCGGCCAGAGCGCGTTGAACGCGATTCCGTCGTCCTTGAATTCGGCGGCCATGCCGAGGACGCACAAGCTCATGCCGAACTTCGCCATCGTGTAGGCCGTGTGGGGGGCAAACCAGCGCGGGGACATGTCGAGCGGCGGCGAGATCATCAGCACGTGAGGGTTCGCGGCGCTTCTCAGATGTGGGATGCACGCCTTCGACGCGAGGAACGTACCACGCGTGTTGACCTGGTGCATCAGATCGAAACGCTTCAATTCCGTCTCGAGCGTGCCGGTCAGTTGGATGGCGGAGGCGTTGTTGACGCACACGTCGATGCCGCCGAACCTCTCGACCGTTGCCTCGACCGCCCGCAGCACCGCCGCTTCGTCGCGCACGTCGACGATCAGCGGCAAGGCGCGTCCGCCTGCGGCTTCAATCTCCGTCGCGGCGGTGTAGATCGTGCCTGGCAGATGGCGATGCGGCTCCGCGGTCTTGGCGGCGATCGCGATGTTCGCGCCATCGCGCGCGGCGCGCAGCGCAATCGCCAGGCCGATGCCGCGGCTCGCGCCTGTGATGAACAGCGTCTTCCCCGACAGCGTCGGCTTCCCGTGGGCGCCCTCGATCGACATATGGGTCGGGTCTGCGTCGTCCGGCTGCGGGGATAATAATCGAGCCGGGTCAGCCGTGCGAGTGACGAATCGCGGCCGTGGTCCCTTCTTTTCCGGCCCGACGACTTTCCTGATGCTCTGGATCACGGAGGTCGTGGTCCTGCGAGAATGCCATGTAATATCACTCGCACATCCCCAAAGGAGTCCCCGATGCGCACGTTCATCGCTGCCTTCACCGTCGTCGTTCTCGCGGCCCTGTCACCCTCATCGATAGTTGCCCAACAAGGCGCAGGTCAAGACGCCGCGCCCCGGGCCGAGCGTGTTACTTCGCCCAACTACGACCTGGCGGCGCAGTGGACGTCGGAGAAGGTGCGAAAGCTGGTGTTCGACACGAGCGTGGCGCCGCGCTGGCTCGAGACGAGCGATCGCTTCTGGTACTCCTATCAGACGCGGGAGGGGCGTAAGTTCTCGCTGGTCGATCCGATCAAGCGGACCAAGACGCCGCTGTTCGACCACGCCAAGATGGCGGCAACTCTCACCTCGATCACACGCATACCCTACGACGCGCAGCATCTGCCCTTCACGACCGTGCGCTTCGTCAAGAAGGACACGGCCTTCGAGTTCGACGTGCAGGTGCCCGCCGACGCCAGCATCGCCACGCCGCCCAAACGTGAGACGACCACCGAGCAGAGCAGCGGGGCGCAGGGGACGAAGGCTGGCCCAGCCCAAGGCGCCAAGAGTGGTAAGGGCGGGGCAGACGACTCGCCGGCGGACACAGGCGACCCGGTTGTCCAGGTCGACGATCCGCAGCGCGGCGGTCAGAGCGGCAATGCCGCGACGCCGGCTCGTCGGAGAAACCGCACGCTGCACTTCGAGTACGACCTCGCGACCGCCAGGGTCACCTTCCTCGACGACTACAAGGAAGAGCCGCGTCCGCCGCGCTGGGCGAGCATCGCGCCCGACGGCAAGACCGTCGTCTTCGCGCGCAAAGAGAACCTCTTCATGATGGATGCGGACAACTACGCCAAAGCGCTCAAGAAGGCCGACGATCCGGGCATTGTCGAGGTCCAGCTCACGACCGATGGCGTTGAACACTACAGCTACGGCCGGTCCGCCCGTGAGATTCAGAACCAGCGCGAGCAGGAACAGCAGCAGCAACAGCAGCAGGAGCGGGACGGCGAAGGCGAGCAGCAGCAACAAGACGACGAGATCGACATCACCAATCAGGACGCGCGCATGCCCGCGATTCAGATTGTGTGGTCGCGCGACTCGAACAAGTTCGCGCTCGTCCGCCGCGATTCCCGCAAGGTCAAAGACCTGTGGGTCATCAACGCGCTGGCGCAGCCGCGGCCGACGCTCGAGACCTATCGCTACGCGATGCCAGGTGAAGCCAACATTCCACAGTCGGAGATCCAGGTGTTCGACCGGACGACGAAGCAGCGCGTCTCGCTCAAGTCGAACCAGTTCACCGATCAGACCGTGAACATCGCCACGCGCGCGCCCCGCACCAACCTCCAGCGCGACCCGAGGCGGCCGCTGCCGGCCGAGTGGCTGAGCGACACGCCGGACAAGCTCTACTTCACCCGCTTGAGCCGCGATCAGCACCGCCTGGACGTGGTCGTCGCCGACACCGCCACTGGAGAGGTGAAGACGCTGATCGAAGAGCGGCTCAATACCTACGTCGAATCGAAACCGCTCCGGCTCGTGTCAGGCGGCTCGGAGCTGGTGTTCTGGTCGGAGCGCGACGGCTGGGGCCACTACTACCTCTACGACGCCGCGACCGGCACGCTCAAGAATCGCATCACCGAGGGTGAGTTCGTCACGACGGGCATCGAGAGCGTCGACGACAAGGCCCGCGTCCTGTTCGTGTCGGCGGGCGGCCGCGAGAAGGGGGAGGATCCGTACTACACCCACCTCTATCGGGTGGGATTCGACGGCAGCGGCTTCAAGCTGCTCGACCCCGGCAATGCATCGCACAGCGTCTCGGTGACCGACTCGGCGAAATTTTTCGTGGACAACGCGTCGCGGATCGACGGCGCACCCGAATCCACGCTCGTCGACACGCTCGGCAACCCGGTGATGAAGTTGGAAAGTCCGGATCTCTCGGCTTTGAAGGAAGCCGGCTTCAAGTTCCCCGAACCCTTCACGGTGAAGGCTGACGATGGGATTACGGATCTCTACGGGGTCATGTACAAGCCGTTCAACTTCGATCCATCGCGCAAGTACCCGATCATCGCGTTCGTCTACCCCGGGCCGCAGACCGAGAGCGTCACGAAGACGTTCAACCCGCGGAGCAACAACGTCGCGCTGGCGCAGTTCGGGTTCGTCGTCATCGAGGTCGGCAATCGCGGCGGCCACCCGCAGCGGTCGAAGTGGTACCACAACTACGGCTACGGCAACCTGCGCGACTACGGGCTCGCCGACAAGAAATCGGCCATCGAGCAGCTCGCGCGGCGGCATGCGTTCGTCGACATCAACCGCGTCGGCATCTGGGGCCACTCGGGCGGCGGTTTCATGTCGGCGGCGGCGATACTCGTCTACCCGGACTTCTTCAAGGTGGCCTGGTCGGAGTCGGGCAACCACGAGAACAACATCTACAACAACAGCTGGAGCGAGAAACATCACGGCGTGAAGGAAATCGAGAAGGACGGCAAGATCACGTTCGAGTACGACATCGAGAAGAACTCGGAGCTGGCCAGGAACCTGAAGGGCCACCTGATGCTGATCCACGGTGACATCGACAACAACGTGCACCCGACCAACACCTATCGATTGGCCGACGCGCTGATCAAGGCCAACAAGCGCTTCGATATGTTCGTGCTGCCGGGCGTGCGCCACTCGTTCCAGCCGGTGGCCGGATACGTGAACTGGCTGCGCGGCGACTACTTCGCGCGTCACCTGCTGGGACAATCCGCCGACAGCATCGACATCGTCGAGTTGAATCGCGAGAAAGAGCAGACCGGAGAGAAGAAGCGGTAGAGCGGCAGTAAAAGCAGAAGGCAGGAGGCAATGTGAGCCTGTCGCCAGGCGAACGCCTCGGCGCCTACGAAATCATCGCGCTCGTCGGTGCCGGGGGCATGGGCGAAATCTATCGCGCCCGCGACACGCGGCTCGATCGCACGGTTGCGATCAAGGTCCTCGCCGCCTCGCTCGCGGCCGACCCGCAGCTGCGCGAACGCTTCGAGCGCGAGGCGCGCGCGATTTCGTCGCTCAATCATCCGCACATCTGCACGCTGTTCGACGTCGGCCATCACAATGGCGTCGACTTTCTGGTGCTGGAGTATCTCGAGGGCAGGACGCTGGCCGAACGCTTGGCCCACGACGGCGGCGCTGCCCTCGATCCGAAGGAAGCTCTGAAGATCGCGATGGAGATTTGCGACGCGCTCGACAAGGCGCATCGCACGGGCATCGTCCATCGCGACCTGAAGCCCGCGAATGTCATGCTGACCAAAACGGGCGCGAAGCTCCTGGACTTCGGGCTGGCGAAGAGCGCCGCGCCGGTCGTCGCCACCAGTGGCCTGTCGATGTTGCCGACGACGCCGCCCAACCTGACGGCGCAGGGCACGATCCTCGGGACGTTTCAATACATGGCGCCCGAGCAGATCGAAGGGCTCGAGGCCGACGCGCGCACGGACATCTTCGCCTTCGGTGCGCTGCTGTTCGAAATGCTCACCGGTCGCACCGCGTTCGAAGGCAAGACGCGCGCGAGCCTGCTCGGCGCGATTCTCAAAGACGAGCCGCCGGCGGTATCGCGCGTCCGACCCGTTGTCCCCGCGGCGCTCGACCGCATCATCAGCACCTGCCTCGCGAAGGATCCGGACGACCGCTATCAGAGCGCGCGCGATCTGTTGAGGGACCTCAAGTGGGTGGCCTCCGGATCGAGCGACAGCGCCGTCGCACAGACGGTTGCGCCGCCCGCCCGATCGAACCGTCTCGCGTGGATCATCGCCGGCGTCCTGGCCATCGCACTCGTTGGCACGGCGATCATGGCCTTGCGCCGCGCGGGCGAAGTCATCCCCGCGGCCGGCGCGGTTCAGTTCACGATCGCGCCGCCGGAGAACACGTCGTTTGGCGGTCCGCCTGGCGGAGGATCGGGCATCGCCACCCAGGTGGCTGTGTCTCCCGACGGCCGGCAACGTCGTGTTCGTTGCCCGCACCCAATCTGCTTACCAAATCTGGCTGCGATCGGTCGCCTCGCTGGACGCACGGCCGATACCGGGCACCGAAGGCGGCGGCTTTCCCCTTCTGGTCGCCAGACAGTCGGTTCATCGGGTTCTTCGCCACCGGCAAGCTGAAGAAAGTCCAGATCGCCGGCGGACCACCGATCGTGCTCTGTGACGCGCCGGCCGGGCGCGGTGGGACGTGGAGCCGCGACAATGTGATCCTGTTCACGCCGTCGAACACCGAGGGCGTGCTGCGGGTCTCGAGCGCCGGCGGGGCGCCGGTCGTCGTCACGACCCTCGATCCGGCAACCGGCGAGACGAGCCACCGGTGGCCCCACTTTCTGCCCGATGCCCGTCACTTCCTCTACACAGCAACGTCGGGAACCTGCTGTCCCCCGTCGAAGCCCGGTGTGATCAGAATGGCCTCACTTGACCCGGCCGATGCGGTCATCACCCTTCTTGAAGCTGATTCATCGGCGTTGTACGCCGCCGGCCACCTGTTCTTCGCTTCCCGCGACGAGTCCTTGATGGCGCAGGCATTCGATCCTGACGCTCGTCGAACGACGGGCGACGCCTTTCCGCTGGCCGAGCACGTCAGCTCTGAGGGAACCCGCTACGTGGGCGCGTCGGTTTCGCAGGAGGGCACGCTGGTGTACGCGCACAGCGACGCACACGCGGCCGTGCAATTGACATGGTTCGATCGTGGGGGCCGTACTCTTGCGACGCTGGGTGACGCGGCTCCGTACCTCGATATCGCGCTCTCACCAGACGAACGCCGCGTGGCCGTGGGACTGGCAACCGGGAGTCCAGCCAACACCGACATCTGGACTTTCGATATCGCTCGTAGCGTTCCGTCACGCTTGACATTCGATCCGGGATTCGATGCCTCGCCGGTGTGGTCGCCAGACGGCACGCGCATCGCGTTCCTGGGCAACCGATCTGGGAAGGTCTCCTTGCGTCAGCAATCGATCACCCAAACAGCCGCTGATGAATCGCTCCTCGATGCCTCTGGCCTCTATCAGATCTCCCCGAGTGACTGGTCGGCAGATGGGCGCTTCATCGCGTACACGTCCACGTCGTCCGGCACATCCGATGTCTGGGGCCTGCCGCTGTTCGGCGATCGCAAACCGTTTCCGCTGGTACAAACCCGATTCACAGAGACGGCCGCGGTGTTCTCTCCTGATGTTCGGTGGATCGCGTACACGACCAACGAAAGCGGCCAGTTCAACGTCGTCGTTCGATCGTTTCCTGGGACCGGCGGGAAATACCAAGTGTCAACGAACGGAGGGGGTCAACCAGTCTGGCGAGCGAACGGCAAGGAGTTGTTTTATATCGGAGCGGACGGGACCATGATGGCAGTACCGATCGACGCGACCGGTCAATTCACTGCCGGAGTGGCGGAGGCCCTCTTCCCAACCAGCACGCGAGTAGGCTTCTCAAACCCCACTCAGACAGGCCCCAATCAGAAGTTCGCGGTGACGAAGGATGGAAAGCGATTCCTCGTCAGCACGACGCCCAAGCAGTCTCGCACGACGCCGCTCACCGTCGTGCTCAACTGGAGGGCCACGATCCAGAAGTAACGTCTACGTCGGCGTGTTCTTCGCCAGCGTTTCAGAAATCGTTCGTCGGCAGGTCGGCCGTGTGGTTGCGTTGCTACCGCGCCGCAAGACACACAACCAACGCGGCAACAGCTGATCTCACAGCTCACCTCCTGCGTGATTCGGATGTCGAACTGGCGAATGCTTTGGCCTCGTCGAGGCCGGGCCGATCCGGACCACCGCCCGGAAGATTCAACAACTGGCGGTAACGCAGGCTCGCCGTGGACTGATCGTTGATCTTCGCGGCGGCCCGGGCCGCGCCGACGAGGAGCCGCGGACGATTGGGGGTGCGCTCCAGCCCGATCGCGAACTGTTTGGCCGCGTCCGCCGGCCGTCCGAGCTCGAGCAGCACTTCGCCGAGCAGCTCGTGCGCCGGCTTGATGGGTGGATCGGTCTCCTGCTCGCCCGGCGGGCCCGACGGCGGATCCATCGATTCCTCGATGGTCGCGGCCTGCTCGAGCTTCTTGACGGCGGCCTCCCGATTGCCGCGCGCGAGCTCGGCCATGCCGCCGGCTTCGAGCGCCATGATCTCGATCTGCTTGGTTTCGCGCACCTTGCGCGCCTTCATCGAGGCTTCGAGATCGCGCAAGCCCGCAGCGGCGAGCTCCGCCGCGGCCGCGTTTCGCAGGTGGCCCGCGCTCAACGCCGCGGCCAGGAGCGTCGCGCCGGCGGCGCGGACGTTGATCTTGTCGGGCGCGGCCTTGATCTGCGCCACCGTGGCGGCCACGTCGACGACTTTCCACCGCGCCGTCTCGATCGTATGGCGCGCGACCATCGAGTCGAACTGGCCGGTGCGGTTCGGTCCGGCGTCCACGTGTTTGGCGTGGCGCTCGGCAAGCGCCAGGGCCTCGTCGGCCTTCGCGAAATCGCACTGCATCAGATACGCATAGTGCAGCCAAAACATCGCGTGAAACGCCTGGCCCTCGATCGCGCGCAGCTGTTTTTGCTCGGACCGCCTGGCCGATGCCTCGTACGATCGCCGGTTGGCCACCGACAGCTTGTCCCATTGACCGAGCTGCACGTAGATGTGCGACGGCATGTGCAGCGCGTGCGGCGCGTCGGGCGCCAGGTTCGCGTAGACGTCGGCGGCTTCGAGCCCGACGATGGCACGTTCGGGATCGTCGAAGGCGTGGACGGCGTAGTGCACGGCGCCGGGATGGTTGCCGTTCTTGCGAAACACGCGCAGCGCGATCGCGCCGGCCTGCAGGTCGACGCGCTTGCTTTCCTGCCCGCGCCGCTCCGTGCGCATGAGGGCGAGCGCATACAGCGTCGCCGCTTCGTCATCATCGGTGAATTTCTCCGAGAGCTGGCCCATCGCGTCCGCGTACTTCCGCGAGCGTTCGAGGCTGTCGCCGTCGCCGTACAGGAGCTCGACGGCGTTCAAGTACCCGCGTTCCCGCTCCGTCGGCGCTTTGGCGAGACGATCGGCGCGCGACGCGGCGAGCTTCACGAGCGCCTTGCGGCCCGCGGCAATGTCCTGCTCCGGCGGATAGTGGTGGCCGCCGGTGTGGCTCAGCGCCTCGCCCCAGTACGCGAGCGCGAAACCAGGGTCGGCTTCCTGGGCCTTACGAAAGGCAGCGGCGGCGTCTTCCCATTCGAAGCTGTGAAGGAACTTCACGCCTTCGACGAAATAGGGCTGCGCGTTGGCCGCACCCGAGTTCGGAAAGGAGATCGTGCCCAGCGTGGCGTTTTGCGCGGCGGCGGGCGCCGCCATGAGGACGAAGAAACCCAACAGCGACGCGAATCTGACCTTGGCCATGTGAATCTCCGGGTGTTGCGCGGTGCGTGACCCGAGCATCATAGCAAGAGGGTGCACATCGGGCCCTGACTTCGTACTTCTGCCTCGCCCCTGCGAGGTCAACGCCGTCATCGCGGAGCTTCCGTCGACACGACTGGACCGCGTGGTAGCATGCCGCCCGTCCCGACATGGCCCTCGCCCCTGGTACGCGCCTCGGCACCTTCGAGGTGGTCAGCCTGCTTGGAGCGGGTGGCATGGGCGAGGTGTATCGCGCGCACGACAGCAATCTGCGGCGCGATGTCGCCCTCAAGGTGCTGCCGGCGGCACTGATCGCCGACCCCGAACGCGTGGCGCGCTTCGAACGCGAGGCGCGCGCCGTTGCCGCGCTGTCACATCCGAACATCCTGGCGATTCACCACCTCGGTCGTGACGACGGCGTCATGTACGCCGTCACGGAGCTGCTCGAAGGCAGGACGCTTCGCGCCCTTCTGCGCGGGGGGCCGCTTGCGCCGCAAAAGGCGCTCGCCATCGTCTCGCAGATCGCGCGCGGTCTCGAAGCGGCGCACGCGCGCGGCATCGTGCACCGCGATCTCAAGCCGGAAAACGTGTTCGTCCTCGACGATGGGCAGGTGAAGATTCTCGACTTCGGCCTGGCGAAGGCGACGGGAATCGGCGAGCAGGCGGCGGCGAATCACCAGGCACCGGACCGATCGACCACCGTGGCCGTCGGCGTCACCGGCGCGGGGGCGGTCCTGGGGACCGCCGGGTACATGGCTCCGGAGCAGGTCCGCGGCGGCGCGGTCGATCAGCGTGCCGACATCTTCGCCTTCGGGTGCATGCTGTTCGAGCTGCTGGCCGGGCGCCGTGCGTTTCACGGTGACTCGTCCATCGACACGCTGCACGCGACGCTGCATGCCGATCCGCCGGACGTCGCGACGCTCGCCGCCGTGCCCGAGCCTCTCTCGCGCATCGTCGGTCGCTGCCTCGAGAAGCAGCCGGCGAACCGGTTCCAGACGGCCGCCGATCTCCGCTTTGCGCTCGACAACATCGGCGATGCCGCCCGAAGCAGCACGAGGCCGCCAGTCTCCGCCCGAGGTCCAGTGCCGCTCTTTCGCATCGCGGTTGCGGCGGTCGTGATCGCCGCGGCCGCCGCGGGAGTGTGGTATCGGCGTGGGGCGCCGACGAGCGCACCGCGGGCCGCGGTCGCGCCGCAGGCGCGCGGCATCGCCGTGCTGCCATTCGACAGCCTCGGCGAGGCCGGTCCGTCGGACTTCGCCGCCGGGGTCACCGAGGAGGTGACGCTGCAGCTGGCCAAGGTGAGCGCGCTGCGCGTCATGAGCAGCGCCGCGGTTTCACGCTTCAAAGGCGTGTCCGAGCTCCCGACTATGGCTCGCGAACTGGGCATCGGGGCGGTTCTGACCGGGTCGGTGCGTCACGCCGACCAGCGCGTGCGCGTCGGTGTGCAGCTGCTCGCGGCGCCCAGCGGCGAGACGCTGTGGGGCGAGCAGTACGACCGCACGATGGCCAACATCTTCGACGTGCAGAGCGACATTGCGGTGCGCGTGGCGCGCGCGCTGCAGGCCTCGCTCGCGCCGGAGGAACGTCAGCGCATCGAACGCGTTCCGACGGACAATGCCGCGGCCTACGAGCTCTATCTGCAGCAGCGTCGGCTTGCCAATGGGGTGCCGGCGCAGAATCAGCAGGGAATCGATCTGTTGCAGAAAGCCATCGCGCTCGACCCGCAGTTCGCGCTCGGCCACGCCATGCTGGCGCAGCGTTTCGTCTGGAAAGGCAATGTCCACGGCCGGGCCGAGTACGTGCGCGGTGTTGAAGCCGGACGAAACGCCGTGCGGATCGATCCGCAACTGGCGCCGGGCCACCACAGTCTTGGTACGTCGTTGAGCAGGGCCGGTCAGGTCGAGGAAGCACGACTCTCGATGCAGCGCGCGATCGAGCTCAACAGCAACTACCAGGAGGCGATGTGGGACCTGGGGTTGCTCGAAGTGAATGCCGGGCGTCTCGATCAGGCGGTCTACTGGACCATGCGTGCCTGGCCGCTGGCGCCCAACGTTCCAACATCGTATTACCACCTGGCGCTGTCGCTGCTCTTCCTCGATCCGGCGTTAGGGGAGCGATGGGTGGACGCCGCGTTGACGCGCTTCAAGTCCGACAATCCGTCCAGTGTCGTGCGCCTGGTGATGCAGCGCGCCATCATGGCGATGCGGCGGGGCGACCACGCCGCGGCGGTGGCGCAGGCCCGCGACGCCGTTCGTCTGCGTCCGGACTATTACGGGGCCCAGTCCGTGCTTGCGGAAATGGCCACGTATGCGGGGACAGCGGACGCCGAAGCGCTGGTCGACGCCGCCGTAAAGGAATCGCCGAGCGGGCGCGGCTGGTGGCAGGCGTACACGCCGCGTACGCTGCGCGCGTACCTGTACGTGCGCGGCGGCCGGCCCGATCGCGCGCGTCCTCTCCTCGACGCGGTGCTCGACATCAACCGCAAGGCGATCGACGAGGGCGATGGGAGTGACAAGCCATGGTCCGAGAACGTCGCGGTTCACGCGATGCTCGGCGATCGCGAAGCGGCGCTGCACGCATGGGAACGCGCCGTTGAGATGGGCTTCGTCGAGGAGAAGATTGACGTCTACGATGCGCTCCTCGCGCCGCTGAAAGACGATCCGAGGTTTGTCGCCGCCTTGGATCGCGTGCGGCGCCGGGCCGCAGAGATGCGCGGCCGCGTCGACCTCACGGTTATCAACGAGTGGATCGCGCGCGGCGTTCCGACGAACGCCGTGCGCTGACCGCGCTCTCGGCTCTGATCCAGACCTGTCAGCGAAAATGCAGAGTGTGCACTACTCGATCAACAATCCATATCGCCGCAGAATCGGCCGGCAGGGTTCGTGGTGCAGGAGATGCCGGATGATCGGCTCGACGTTGACATACGTCAGCAGCGGCGCCTTTCGCCGACACGCGTCTTCGAGCATCTCGGGCGCCTGTGCTTCGTGTCCGACCAGAAGCGCGAGCAGCGCCAGCTCGTCGCTCGACGCCTTCCCGTCGCGGCTTTGCGACTTCCAGCTCGCTGTAGGTGGCGCGGGCCTGATCCATCCGCCCGCTCTTCGCATCGCACCAGGCTCTAAGCATCAAGACCGAGCTCAGACGCCCGAGCTTCGCCTCCAGCACGTCGAGCTCGACAACCGCCCGGTCGAGCTCGCCCTTCGCCATCAGCGACAGCGACAAATCCATACGCGACGGGGTGAACGACGGATCGGTCTGGAGAATCCTGGTGAAGACCGCGATCGCCTCGTCGTATCGGCCCTCGAAATGCATCACGCGGCCGATGCCGCTCTGCACGGACGGCGACAACGGGTCGAGCTCGCGAGCGCGGGTCAGCTCGCGCATCGCTTCCTCCGATCGACAACGGCCGGCGAGAAACATCCCGTACCACTGACGCGACTGCACGTGCCCGGGGTTGAGCGACAGCGCCGTGCGGAACTCCCGCTCGGCGATCTCCCATTCCCAATCGAATCGCGATCTTGATGTACGCGAGTGAGGCATGCGCCTCGGCGAGCGTCTCGTCGAGCGCCAGCGCACGCTCGGCCGCCTCGCGCGCGCGGTCGATGCGGCCGACGCCCTGCACGGCGGTGTAGCCCGCGCTCATCAGCGCGTAGCTGTCGGCCAGTCCCGAGTGCGCCGGGGCGAAGTTGGGATCGTCGGCAATCGCGCGCTCGAAAAACTCCGCGGCCTTCTGCAGGGCGTCCTGCGAACGCTTGTTCCAGAAATAGCGGCCCTTCAGGTACAGGTCCAGCGCCGACGCGCTGGCTGGGGCCGCCCGCCGCAGCCGGCGCCGCACGGCCGTGGCCATGCTCAGCTTCAGCGCTTCGGTGATCTCGCGCGGCGATCTCCTCCTCCACCAGCAGCAGATCCGATGGCGGACGCGTGAACTGCGATCCCCAGATCCGCGATCCGTCGCCGGCGTCCGCGAGCTCCACCGCGATGCGGAACCGATCCGCGACCTGGACGATGCGGCCGGACAACACGGCCTTGACGCCGAGCTCGCGGCCAATCTGCTGGGGATCGGCGTCGCGTCCCTTGTAGCGATACACCGTCCCGCGCGCCATCACGCGCAGCTTCGGAATCTGCGACAGGTTGTTGATGAGACTCTCCGTCAGCCCGTCGCCCAGATACTCCAGCTCGTCGTCGCGAGTGGCGTTGACGAATGGCAGGACAGCGAGCGAGTCGATGACGCTGCGGCGGCGACGTGCGCGTGTCCGACTCGGGCTGGTCGAACGGCTGCGCGGCCGACCGAGGCCGTTCACAGCGCCAACGGCTTCGCGCACCGCATCCGCGAAGCTGCCCACCGACTGCCATCGTCGATCGCGGTCCTTCTCGAGCGCGCGCCGCACGGCGCTGTCGAGCGCGGCGCCGACACCCGGCAGGTGGCCCAGCGACGCCGGCTCGCTGTTGAGCATCGCGGCCAGCGTGTCGATTGGCGTCTCGCCGAGGAACGGCGGACTGCCCGACAGCATTTCGTAGAGCACGACGCCCAGCGAGAAGACATCCGAGCGCGAATCCACGAGCAGGCCTCGCGCCTGTTCGGGGGACATGTAGGCCACGGTGCCGAGAATCTCGCCCTTCAGCGTCTCGAACCTGCCGGTCACATCCTCGTTCAGGGAGCGGTCGTCGTCCGAGACGAGCTTGGCCAGGCCGAAGTCCAGGACCTTCACCAGCCCGTCGCGCCGGATCATCACGTTCTCGGGCTTGATGTCGCGATGGACGATGCCGAGCGCGTGGGCGGCCTCGAGCCCTCGTGCCGCCTGGACCACGAGATCGAGGGCGAGCGCCGGCGGCAACGGGCCGGCGCTCACGCGCGCGCGCAGCGTCTCGCCGTCGATGAATTCGGTCGCGATGAAGTGCTGCCCATCCGCTTCGCCGATGTCGTAAATCGTGATGACGTTGGGATGGTTGAGCGCCGAGACGCTCCGCGCTTCCCATTGAAAACGCCGCAGACGGTCTTCGTCCTGCGCCAGCCGCGCCGAGACGATCTTGAGCGCGAGCTTGCGGCCCAGCCGAAGGTCCTCGGCGAGATAGACCTCGCCCATGCCGCCCGCCCCGAGGCGCGACAGGACGCGATAGTGGGACAGGAGCTGCCCGCTTTCCAGGGACATCTGAACGGGATGGTGAGTATAGACGGAAGCCGTAGACGAGTTCAGGGCGGCGGTCAAAAGATCGCCGCCCTTTGTCTGTACGCGCGTCGATGAGCCGCGCGGCTACGCGGGCCTGGCCGCGAACGTATAGGGTCGGGAATCGACGATCTTCCAGCTGTCGCCGCCGCGCCGCATCAGCGACGCGATGTGGACGACGAGAATGACCTTGCCGTCGCTGCCGGTAACGATCTGCTGACCATCGGCGAAGGCGTGATCGTTTTCGATGTCGCGGACGCTGTCGAGCGTGAAACTGGTTGTCGAGCCGCGCAGCATGCCCCCAAAGTACTGAGAGTACATGCCGGCGATAGCCGCTCGCCCGTCCGCCCGCTCGCCGAACGGGTTGATGAGCGATCCGTCGTCGACAAAGAAAGCCGCCGCAGCCGCGCCGTCATTGGCTTGCCAGGCGGCCGAGAAGCGTTCGAACGTGGATGTGATCTGATCTTGTGCGGACATGCAGCCTCCTGTGGCGTTAAACGCGCCCATTGCAATGGCGATGGCTCTCGAAAATCAAGTGAAGCTCGTGCGCCAGCGCCAGCTCCAGTCTCGCCGGCTGTCTCAGCAGCTCAGCGCCGCCGGCATCGCCCGCATGGATGATGAGGTCGACGCCCGCCAGCGCAGCGCGCAGTTGCCGGCGGAAGAGGCCATGCGTGTCCGAGACGAGGCCGATCACGAGCGGCGGATGTGTGTCGTCACTCAGCGCGTCAGCCTCTTGTCTTCATCTCGTGATCCTCGCATACGATGAACGGATGGACTCTTTGCGCGTGTCGCGGCGACGCTTTCTGACGGCGGTCGGCGCGGCGGCGCCGCTCGCGGTGACCGGACAAGCGCCGCCTCCGACCGGATCGCTGACCGATGTCGCGGGAGTGCGTGTCGGACACGTTACCGACACGCGGCGGCCGACCGGCTGCACGGTGATTCTGTTCGATCGGCCCGTAACTGCAGGTGCCGATTACGACGGCTCGGCGCCCGGCGAATCGCTCGGTCTCATGCTGCAGCCCGTGAGCCCGCTCGAACAGATTCACGGGATCCTGCTCAGCGGCGGCGGCCCGATGGCGCTTGGCGCGACCGCGGGCGTCGTGCGCTTCCTCGAGGAACGGAACATCGGCTACGACTGGGGCGTGCCGAACGTCCGCGTGCCGATCGTCGTCGGCGCGGTCATCGACGATCTTGCCCTTGGAGACGGGCGTATCCGCGTCGGTGCCGACGAGGCCTATCGCGCCTGTCAATCGGCATCCACCGCCGCGGTGGCGGAAGGCAGCGTCGGCGCGGGCACAGGCGCGACCGTCGGCAAGCTGTTCGTCGGCCGGGGCATGCCGGGCATGAAAGGCGGCCTCGGCTGCGCATCGGCCCGCCTAGGCGACATCGTCATCGGCGCGCTCGTCGTCGTCAACGCCAGCGGCGACATCGTCGATCGCCGGACCGGCGCGATCATCGCCGGCGCGCGCACGGCGGACGGCCGCGGCTTCGCGCGAACGGTCGACGTGCTGCGCCGCGATCTCGAGTCGAGACGCGCCGCTCGCGCGCTGCGCGATGATCCGCTGCGCGCCACCACGCTGGCCGTCGTCGCGACGAACATCGCGCTGACGAAAACACAGTTGACGAAGGTGGCGATGATGGCGAACACCGGCGCCGCTCGCGCCATCAACCCCTACCACACGCAGAGCGACGGCGATCAGGTGATCGCAGTGTCGACCGGCGCGCTGAACGCGGAGGTGTCGCTCACCTCGCTCGGCGCGATGGCGGCAGAGGTCGTCGCGGACGCGATCGTGCAGGCCGTCCGCGTCGCGAGCGGTGTGCCAGGGTGGTCGGCCGTCAGAGATCTGTAGGGGCAAAGGGAGATGATCCATGGATCCGAGAAGTGATGAGCGTAGGGATGTGAGCGCCGCATGGCGCGCGAAGCTTGATCCGACGGCGGTTGTCGCGCTCTTGGCTCTGGTCCTGTCCGCGGTCAGCTTTTATGTGAGCTACGTCTACACCAAACAGCAGCTCGACGTTATGGTGACGGAAGTGTCCTACGTGACCAACCGGGGCGAGCTCTACATGACCGTCGCTTTCTCGAACGGCGGGAATCGGGACGCGGCGCTCCTGCGCGTGGAGCCGGCGCTGTGGGGCCGCGGTTCGGGCCAGAATCCCGAGTGGGTGCCGCTGTCGGACAAAGTCCACCCCGACATTCCGCTGACGACGCCAAAGACGCCGATGGTGGTGAAGGCGGGCGGCGTCGAGATCGTGACGCTGTCGGCGATGCTGCCGTCGAGCGTCGCCGAACAGGCGGAAGGGTCGGCGCGCGGCGGCGCCTACGTCGGGGTTCGCGTTGCGACGATGAACTCGGACGGCAATCTGTATCTGCTGCAGCATTCGGTCGCACGACTGGTCGTGGACAGCAAGGGGAGAATCCAGGGCGCCGAGGCGACAATTCATCAGAGTCTCAGCGGATTCGTCGATCTCGCCGGGGCGCCGCCCGGCGACATGCTGCAGTCCAACAAGAAAACGCCCTTTGTCTGGGCCGACTCGCAATCCTGAACTTCTCGACAGCTGAAATTCGTTCGCCGTAGATGCGTTCGGCGCGACGCGGATCCGGCGGTGGCTGCGGGTCCGCCATGCGACGGGATATGATGCCGCCCGTGCCAAAACGCCTTTCCTCCAGAACCAGCACTCATCATAGTCAGACCACGGACAACCACTGGGTCGACGCGCTCGCCGGATTCATGGAGCGGGTCGTACCCGACGCGATCACCACGTCGATCATCCTGCTCGTCGCGCTGTTCGGTTTGTCGCTGGCGCTGGGCTCGCCGCTGACCGCGAGCATGGACGCGTACTACCGCGGCCTCTGGATGCTGCTCCAGTTCACGATGCAGATGACGCTCATCCTCGTGCTGAGCCTGATCGTCGGTGCGACGCCTGCGTTCAAGAACGCGATCATCGCGTTGTCGCGGATGCCGAAGACCACGACCCAGGTGATGGTGGCGGCCGTTCTGTGCGGCGCCTTCGTGGCCTATCTGAACTGGGGGCTCTCGATCGCGCTATCGCCGCTCATCGCGATTCATTTCGCAAGGGAAGCGGAAAAGAAAGGGGTGGCCATTGATTTCCTCTTCCTGATGTCGACGCTTGCGGGCGCCGGCGCGATCTGGCAGTTCGGCTTCTCGGGCAGCGCGCCGCTGCTGATGGCGACGCCGGGCAACTTCCTGGAGCAGCAGGCCGGCGTCATGCCGCTCCGCTCGACCATCTGGTCCCCGGCGGCGATCGTGCTGGTGATCACGTTCACCATCGCGGTGATCGTCGCCGGCATCGCGTTCATGCCGAGGAACGTGCGTCCGGTATCCGAATTCCCCCAGGCGGCCATGATCATCGACGAGGAACCGGCGCCGGTCCGCCTCGACGCATCCGGGCGCACCACGCTGGCGCACAAGCTCGAACACAGCCCGCTGACGATCATGCCGCTCGCGCTCATGCTCGGCGGCTGGATCTATCATCATTTCTTCGTCCGGCAATTGAGCCTCGACATCAACTCGGTGAATACCATCGTGCTGCTCGCCGGCCTCGTGCTCCACGGCAACGTCTACAAGTTCACCAAGGCGACGCAGACGGCCGTGGCCCTGTGCTGGCCGATCGTGCTCATGTATCACGTCTACGCGGGGCTTGCCGGCCTCATTCAGTTCACGCCGGTCGGCGGATGGGTGGTCAAGCTCTTCGATCCGATCCTCACGGCGTACACCTATCCGCTGGTCATCGCCCTCGTCAGCACGATCGTGGCGATCTTCATCCCCACGAGCGGCGGGCAATGGGCGATTCAGGGCGCCGTCACGATCGAGGCCGCCGACCTGGTTGGCGTGAGCGCGCAGCGCGGCCTGCTGGCCCTCAGCGTCGGGGATCACATGGGCAACCTGATCACGCCATTCTGGGCGGTGGTCGGCGCCGGCATCGCGCGCGTCGATTTCCGGCTGATGTTCGGCTACCGGCTGATCTTCGCGGCCTTGTGGTTCGTGATGGGCGTTTTCGCTTTCACGTTTCTTCCGTGTTAGTGGGGGAGCGCGATCCTCAAGAATCGCGCTCGCACAACTCCGGGTACGTGGGGTCCGGCTTTAGCCGGACCTACACGGACGATCGAGTTCGCGGTAGGTCCGCCTAAAGGCGGACCCCACGAATTACACCGATCCCAAAAACGCTACAGGGGACGAGCGCGATCCTCGAATGCGTCGCGCTCACAGCTCCCTGAACGGCATCTTGAGCAGCTGCCAGACCGTCTGCTCCCGCGGTTCGCGAAACCGCTCCAATCCAAAGCGGATGCGTTCGACGTCCGCTTTTCCTGCCGTGCCGAACAGCCGGTCCCAGACGCTGAAGACGCAGCCGTAGTGCGAGTCGGTTTCCGGTTGATGGCTGCTGTGATGCACGCGATGCCAGTCGGGGGTGGACATGAGCAGGCTGCCCCATCGCTCGAACCATGCCGGGAATTTCATGTTGCTGTGATTGAGCAGGAACCAGGGCAGCGCCACCGTGTTGTAGACGACCAGGCTCGCCATCGGGACGCCGACGAGCGGCATGACGATCGCCGGCATCGACAGCAGCAGCAGGAGCTCGAAGGGATGCGCACGCAGGCCGCTCGACGCGTCCAGCTCCGCGTCGCAGTGATGCACCCGGTGAATGCGCCAGAGCGCCGGCACTTTGTGCAGGGTGACATGCTGCGCGTACAGACACAGGTCGATGACGAACACTCCGATCGCAATCGCCAGCGGCGTCCAGACCGCCAGGCGGTACATGAGGCCGAAGCGATTCGCGTCCGCCCACAAGATTGGGATCGCCAGGAGGGTTCCCAACGCTGCATTGATCATGAACCCGATCAGGATCATGCCCACGTTGCGCCAGCGCTGCCGGCCCCGGTGCGCACCATGCTCGAAGTACGGAAACCACTTCTCGAGCGTCATGAAGAGAGCGAGGCTGCCAATGGCGACCACGGGGGTCAGATTGTTCAGCGTGTCGAGCAGTTCGTTCATGGTTCAAGCTGGATGAATCGGTGGCGCGTGACGGCAAGATCGCGCAGGGCCGGCGGAATTGTCAATAGAATTGGCAAGAGTCAGGATTCTCATGCACACTCTCGAAACGAGCCTCGTCCACGCCCGCCTGTTCGCTGAGCTCATCGACGGCGCCAACGATCCGAACGGCGCGTTCATTCTCAATTCCGGAGACGTCGGACTGCTGCGATCGCTCGAGAAGCTGTCGGCCGCCGAGGCGTCGCAATCGGTCAACGACGGCGCGACGATCGCGGCGCACGCACAGCACCTGCGCTACGGACTGTCGTTGATGAACCGGTGGGCGGCCGAAGGAGGCAACCCGTTCGCCGATGCGAAATGGGACGAGGCGTGGAAAACGGTCGGCGTCGACGCGAGCACGTGGGACGACATTCGAAAGGGGCTTCGCGACGAGGCGCATGTCTGGCTAAAGACGCTCGGCTCGCCGCGTGACGTAAGCGACCTCGAGCTGAGCGGGATGATCGCCAGCATCGCGCACCTGGCGTATCACATCGGCGCGATCAGGCAGATCGCCAAGCGCGTGAGAGGGCCGAAAGAAGGAACGTTCTGAGCTCGTCGAGGAAGGAAGGATCGACATGTCGCGACAGTTGAAGGCCTCTTACGTAATTTGTTTCGCGGTCGCAGCGCTTGCCGGAGTCGTCCCCGCAGCGGCGCAGGTGACCGGCAATTCCACCGACGCCGATCGCCGCCTGCGCGAGTTGTACACGTCCGAGTGGACGTGGCGGCAAGGCGAACTGGTGCGCGGCGACAACCGCTTCCCTCGCGTGGACGCCGACTCGCAGCAGGCGCGGCTCGCCTACTGGACCCGCACGCTCGCCACGCTCGACAGCATCCCCTTCGACCAGCTTTCTTCGGACGAGAAAGTGAACGCGCAGGTGTTTCGCGCGTCCATCCGCGCGCTCGCGGACGAGGTGAGGTTCGGCACCTACGAAGCCCCGTTCAACAGCGACACGTTCTTCTGGACCGACTTCACGCCGCGCCAGGGCTTCGCGACGGCCGACGCCTACCGGAACTATCTCGCGCGGCTTCGCGACGTGCCGCGCTACTTCGACGAGCAGATCGCCAACATGCGCGCCGGGCTCGCCCGCGGGTACACGGTTCCGCGCGTGTCGGTGGTCGGCCGCGACCGGACGATCGAGCCGTACGTGAAGGGGGACGCGACGAACCCGCTCTACGCTCCCTTCGCGCAGATGCCCGCCACGATCCCGGCCGATGATCAGGCGGCGATGCGTCGTGACGCGCTGGCGATGCTCCAGACCGTCGTCGCGCCGGCGTATGCCAAGCTGCTCGCGATGATGCGCGAGGAGTACTTGCCGAAAGCGCGCACCGTACTCGCCGCGACGTCGCTGCCGGACGGACAGGCCTTCTACAAGGCGCAGATCGAGAAGTTCACCACGCTCGACCTCACCGCGCAGCAGATCCACGACATCGGTCTCGCCGAGGTCGCGCGCATCAAGGCCGAGATGGAGGCGACCAAGCAGCGCGCCGGCTTCACCGGGACGATGGCCGAGTTCTTCAAGTTTCTGCGAACGGATCCGCAGTTCTATGCGAAGACGCCTCGTGAACTGCTGTCCTACTCGGCGTACGTCTCCAAGAAGGCCGACTGGAGGCTCGCGGAGTTCTTCGGGACGATTCCCCGCCGCCGTCATGGCATCCGCCCCGTGCCCGACGCGCTCGCGCCCATCTATACGGGTGGACGCGGCGGGCTCGAGACGTGCCTCATGAACACGTACAACCTGCCGGCGCGTCCGCTCTACACGCTCGCGTCGCTGACGCTGCACGAATGCACGCCCGGCCACAGCTTCCAGGCCGCGCTCGCGCTCGAGGGACCCGAGCGCCCGCCGTTCCGCCGGGGAACGGGATTTTCGGGCTACGCGGAAGGATGGGGACTCTACACCGAGTGGCTGGGCACGTTGATGGGGATCTACGAAACGCCGTACGAGGATTTCGGACGTCTGACGTATGAAATGTGGCGCGCCGTCCGGCTCGTCATCGACACTGGCATCCACCAGTTCGGGTGGAGCCGTGAGCGCGCGATGGACTACTTAAGAGAGCATGCGGCGCTCGCCGAGCACGAGATCACGACCGAAGTCGAACGGTACATCGCCTGGCCGGGGCAGGCGCTCGCCTACAAGCTCGGCGAACTGCAGATCCGCCGCCTTCGTCGAGAGGCAGAAGAAAAACTCGGCACCGCGTTCGACCAGCGGCGATTCCACGACACGATTCTGGCGCTGGGCTCGGTACCGCTGCCGGTGCTGGAGCAGCACCTGCGGCAGTTCATCGCGAACGGCGGGCGGTAAGGTCGAAACGCGATCAGTCTGCGCTGAACGTGGAATTGCTTGTCAGGCGGCTCGATGTTTCTTCGTCAGCGTGCGGAAATGGACTTCCGCGTACGCGACCCCGCCCGTCTCGTCGAGGTTGAACTCGAAGTCGTAGCCTTCCTCCTCGAGACTGCGGCGCACGTGGTCGATCGCCCGCACCGCCACCGGACTCAATTCGTGCCGGCTTACGTCTGGCTCTGCGAGCAACGTCACCCACGCGTCCTTCTGACCGCGCGAGGGCTTCTTGGCCATCTGAAAGCCGTTCCGGCACTTCTTCACGAGGTAGTCGTGCAGCTCCGCCTCGGGCAGATTTTTCACGCGGTTCCAGGATTCCACCCAGCCTCGAGTTCTCGCCGACATCGCTGTCCTTCCCGAATCGCCGCTCACAGCAGCGGCTCAGCAGATTGTATCAACCGGACGCGTCCCGGTACCGTGCGATCGCGAGCGAGAGCTGATCCACCGGACGTCCCTGTCGAGCTCGAAATCTGGCACGCGATTCCGCACAATTGAGGGACGTGATCGCACACACCACACACGCTACTCGTGTCGCGGCACTCGTCGTCTGTCTCGCGTCCGCGGCCGCGGCATCCGCACGGAGCGTCCCGGAGGCCGACTACCTGCTGGCGGTGACCGCCATGGTCACAGCGCAGGCGCCGCGAAGCGCGCACGATGCCGCATTGATGCGGGACGTCTACCAGCCGTACGTCGATTCGCTTGCGCTCGCTGATTACAACGAGATCGAGCAAGGCCTGGCCACCGGCGGCCTCGTTCGACTGCCGCACGATCCGCGCTTCAACGTGCGTGTCCGGCTGGATGGAACCAGCCCGATCGGCGAAAAGGACATCGTCCACCAATCGAGCTACGTCGCCGCGCGCGCCGCGGCGATCGGCTGCCTGCTCGACGTCGCGTCGCGGGTGGAGTCGGGGCCGATCGAAGTCACCAGCCTGGTTCGGCATCTGGAGTATCAGCAGCAGCTCCGCACGACCAACCCGAATGCGGCAACTGAGATCCCGATGCATGCGCTCGGCCTCGCGTTCGACATCGCGATGGTCAACACGCCGCTTCGCACCGTCCGGGAAATCCACGACGTGCTTCGGACGATGAGCGACGCCGGCGACATCCTCCTGATCGTCGAACGTCAACAGTTGGTGTTTCATGTCGTGCCGCGGCCATCACGTCTCGGATGGTACTCGGAGGTCTACGCCCGCGCCATGGCAGGGCAGCCGTGGAGTCGTCCCGCAGTTGAGCCCGGCTCGCTGACGCCAGTCGTGACCACCGCGATTGGCTCACTGCGGCCGCTCGAACCCTGGGCCGGGGAATGGTGGGCGGCCGACAATGTGCCGGTCGACCTCAGGATGGGCGGCGATGCCGGCAGCAATGAATCGGCCGGCTCCGCTCGTCGCGGCTTCATCGGCGGCTACTTCACATTCGTCGGCGACTTGCTGTCGGCCACCTGGCCACGGCTGTCCTCGGTAATCGCCGCGATAACCTGACAGCGTAACGGCGGCTCGCGCGGGTGGGATAGACTACTCACGGGCAAGAGCCGTGCGCGCTTTCATGACGGCGTTGTGTCTGGTGACGGCTGGCGCGATTGCGCTGGCGCAGAAGCCGTCCGCCGACAAAGCCGCGGCGAAGACGAACAAGACGGTGACGCTCGTGGGCTGCGTGGAAAAGGGCAGCGCGCCGAATCAATTTACGCTGGCGGACGAAGAGTCCGGCAAGTACGTGGTGACAGGATCCCGCATCGGTCGCTACGTGGGACAGCGCGTCGAGATTGCCGGCATTTCCGACAGTTCGAAATTCAAGGTGAAGGGCGGTTTGTGGCCGACGGCGAATGCCGCCGGACAAGCCGGGGCGATCGATCCCGTTCGAGCGGCCATGGCCGCGCAGCCCGGCGGTCCGTCTTCGGCGACTGGCGAGGTCGACCTGCCCAAGGTGACGGTGAAGTCCGTGCGGGCGCTCGATGCCAGGTGTCGATGACTATTGGCATGCGCGATGGAATCTTCATCTGTTGCAGCGTGATGATTTTCATGGGTCACATGCGCTGAGCTCGAAGGATACAATGCGGCGGATGAAACCGATTATTTTCATGCTGGTTGTGTCGAGTGCGCTCGCGTCGACGGCCTTCCAATCCGCTCCACGCCAGGCTCCCGACCCGCGCTCCCGCGGCGGCGGCGATTGCCGGGCGAATCCCTACAACTGTGCGGACACGCCCAATCCGATTCCGGCGCCGGATACGGTCTGGCTCGAGGAGATGACGTGGATGGACGTCCGCGATGCGCTGAAGGCGGGCAAGACGACGGTCATCGTCCCGACGGGCGGGATGGAGCCGAACGGTCCGTGGCTCGCGCTGGGCAAGCACAATTACGTGCTGCGAGCCAATTGCGACGTCATCGCGCGCAAGCTCGGGAACGCCCTGTGCGCGCCGATCATCGCGCTGGTGCCGGAAGGCGCCATCGAGCCGCCACGCGGCCACATGCTCAGCCCCGGCACGATCAGCATGCGAGAGGAAACGTTCCAGGCCGTACTCACCGACACCGCGCACAGCCTGAAGATGCACGGCTTTCAGAACATCATCTTCATCGGCGACAGCGGCGGGAACCAGAACGGGCAGAAGGCCGTCGCCGAGAAGCTCACCGCGCAATGGAACGGCACGCCGGTGGTTGCGCACATCGGGGAGTACTACACCGCGCCACCCGGCACGCCCAACGTGCTGCGCGATCTCGGCGTGGTGAAAGAGGGGCAGCCGAACGATGGATTGCACGACAGTCCGGGCATCACCCTCAACATGATGCTCACCGACCCGAACTCGGTTCGCTGGGAACAGCGAGTGAAGGCCGGCAAGGCGACCATCAACGGCGTGTCGATTGCCGACAAGGCGAAATCGCTCGAGCTCGCGAAGAAGATCGTCGAGGCGCGCGCGACACGCACCGCGGACCTCATCAGGAAAGCCATCGCCGCCAAGGGGAAGCCGCCGACGGCGCAGCCGTAGAGTGCGTCGCGACGGACGTAACCCGGGTACGTGAGGGCCGGTGAATCCATTCGTGTGGGTGCGTGCGGAGATCCTTCGGGCAGCCTGGCGACGCGGGCTTTACAAGCCTCCCGATCGGCGGATCCTCGAGCAGGACATCCTCCTGGCGCTTGCGCGCGATCCCGACACTCGCCATCTGCTTTTTGTCGGAGTCCAGTGGTATACAGCCCACTATCCCGGTTTCTTCGCAGGCAAGACGTTCGCGACCGTCGATCCGGATCCAGACGTCGCACAATGGGGCGGCAAGCCTCACATCGTCGGGCGAATCCAGGAGCTCGAACAGCATCTTCCGGGATTGACGTTCGACGCCATTGTCATGACCGGCGTCATCGGATACGGGCTGAACGACCTTCAAGAGGTCACGCCCGCCCTTCACGCCTGCGCAAAGGCGCTTCGCCCCGGTGGCTGGCTCGTGCTCGGCGTCGACGAGCTGAGGCCCACCCACGTCGATCCGAGCAAGAGCGAGGTCAGCCAACAGTTCGAGACGATGGCGTTCGGGGGATGCTCTTCAGGGCGTATCGATGTCCCGATACCTTTCAAGGAGCGCCGACACACGTTCCTGTTCTGGCGGAGAAAGGGCGCGATCGAGGAAGCCCGATGACAGCAAGACCCGGCCGTCAGCTGCCGAACGGCGTGCCGCACTCAGGACAGAACTTCGGCGATCCGTCGGCCTCGGCGCCGCAGTTCCGGCACTTCTTCTTCTGGGAGATTGCGGCACCGCACTCGGGGCAGAACTTGCCGCCCTGGGTCTTCGCGCCACAGGCGGGACAATTCACCGCGGCCACCTGAGCCAGATCCCGCTGGCCGAGGTAGTCCACCGTTCGCACCTTCTCGAAGGCCTGGGCCTGGGCCGCCTGCGCTTGCGCGGCGGAGATCTCCTCGTCGAGGTCCGGTGCGCACGCCTCGCACAGTCCCGCCTTGTGGTTCCAGCACACCGGCTCGCACACCGAATGGCCGCAGCGACTGCATTTCTTGAAGATCGGGCCGATCTCCTCGATCGCTTTCTTGAGTGCCGGGTCATGCTGAGGCCCGGCCGCCATCTGCTGGAGCACTCTGCCGACTGCGCGGCGCGACCGAAGATGCCACCGAGCAATCCCGAGACCGCCTGCGCAGCCGAGGCCGCGGTGCCGAGTGTGTTGGTCTGGAACGTCGACATGTAACCGCCGCCGCACTTCCGGCAAAAGAACTTGAACTGAAAACCGCGGTTCGACGACAGATCGGTGTAGTTGTCGGTGAACGGAATCGTGGGAATGGCCGGCGTGCTCCTCGGGACGGATGATGCCGCAATGCTAGCGCCAGAAGGCGCACTTCGGCTAGCGCGATGAGTAGAATGGTCGCGTGCGGCCGTTCCGTTATTACCTCCGGGTTCGATACGCCGAGTGCGACGCGCAGAAGGTGGTGTTCAACAGCCGCTACGCCGAGTACGTCGACGTGGCGTTGAACGAGTTTCTTCGCGCCGTCGGCTACGACACGAAGCGGCTGCTGGCGTCCGGCCTCGACTTTCAGCTCGTGAAGCAGACGACCGAATGGAAGGCCGCCGCGCGCTTCGATGACGTGCTCGAGATCGAGATCGAGGCGGTGCGCCTGGGCACGACGTCCTTCACCTGCCGGGCGACGTTCCGCACGGCGACCGCCGGCGCGATCGTCACCACCATCGAAACCGTGTACGTGCTCGTCGAGGCGGAGACGTTGAAGAAGACGCCGCTGCCGGCGCCGTTCCGCGAGGCGCTCGAAAGCGGTGCCCGCGGGAGAGTTGTCGACCACGCCGCGCACGTCGCGGCCATGACTCCACACTAATTCTCAGGAGAGCGACATGCCACGAATGTCCCTTGCAGCGTCTCTTTCGGTCGTGTCGACAACGATCCTGCTCGCTGCGGCGCCCGTGGCCGGTCAAACGGCCGGCGGCCAGCGCGGTGGACAGCGCGGCGGCGCACCGGCGGGACCGCCGATGACGCTCACCGTGGCCGGATTTCCCGACGGCGGCCAGATTCCGGTGAAGTTCAGCCAGGCGGCCGAAGGCGCGGCGCCCGGCGAGGGCACGTCGCCGGCGATCACGTGGACCAACACGCCGGCGGGCACGCAGTCGTTCGTGCTCCACATGCACGATGAAGACGTCGCGCGCAATCGCACCACCGACGATCAGGCGCATTGGGTCGTGTGGAACATTCCGGCGACAGCGGCCGGGCTTCCGGAAGGGGTTCCCAAGGGGTCGCCGCGGCCCGACGGGAGTCATCAAATCAGCGCCACGGGCCCGATGTATCGCGGTCCAGGCGCCGCCGCGACGGGCCCGCTTCACCACTACATGTTCGAGATTTACGCGCTCGACATCAAACTCGATGTGCAGCCTGCCGCCGACGCGTTCGAGACGCGGGCCAACGTCATGAAGGCGATGCAGGGACACGTGCTCGGGAAAGCGGTGTACGGAGGGTTGTTCAAGCGTCCGCAGTAGGACTACGCGCATGCCGACCGACGTGAATCGCCGCGCCGTCTTGTTGGGACTGGTGTCCGCTGCCGCCGTGTGGGACGAGAGTCCGATCGGCGCGCAGGAATCGCAGACATCGCCTGACCCGACGCTCTACATCCCCAGAGCGCACGTGGTCCAGGAGCGGGCGTTCCTCCACGACTTCATGGAGGAATACGCGTTCGTGTCGCTGATCACGACAACACCCACGCTGCGCATCACGCACATCCCGACGATCCTCGACCGGACGCGTGGACGGTTCGGGACGATTCGCGCCCATATTTCCGCGCAGAATCCGCAGAAGGCCGCGTTCGACGGCTCGCACCCCGCGGTCATCGTCTTTCGCGGCCCTCAGAGCTACATCTCCCCGAGTTGGTATACGGTCCGTGAGTCCGTGGTTCCGACGTGGAATTTCGGGGTGGTCCACGCCTCGGGCCGCCCGCGGCTCATCACCGATCGCGACAAAGCCTACGATCTGCTCGCCACGCTGATCCGCACCAACGAGCGGCGCGCCGGTTCGACCGGCTACGACTTCGCGGGTCAACCGCGCGAGTACGTCGACCGCATGATGCAGGGCATCAGCCCGTTCGAAATGGAAATCGATGCGCTCGAGGGCAAGTTCAAGCTCGGGCAGGAGCGCAGCGAAGGCGATCGCGCCGGCGTGCTCGAACACCTGAAGACCGCCGGATACAAGGAGCGATCGCTCTACGACATGACCGCGGCGCTTTATCAGAACCGGCCGAAATAGTCGTCGATCTGGAGACGTTCTGGTACCGGGCGTGCCCCGACGCTCTCTCAGCTGAGAGCGAGGACTGACGTGCGCGCGTTCAGCTGCCGAGGATCCCGGGAACGAGCATGGATGCCATCCTCGCCGGGTTCCGTACACGCTCTCGGTCGAAGTAGGCCTGGCGGCCTCCCCTGCACCGACCTGAACTCGCGTTTGAGCCGCAGCAGGTATTCGGGGTCGCGCAGATTGAACGTCTTGATCGCGATGCGGGTGTCGTGCGCTTGATCAAGGGCTTCGTAAACGGTGCCCATCCCGCCCGACCCGAGTTTGCGAATGATTTTGAAGCGGGCGGTGCCGATAAACGGGACGAGGCCGTCGGGCGGAAACGCGTCAGTCATCGCCGGTGGCCGCGAGCGGGCCTCTCACTGTCCTGTGGTGTCAGAATGCGCACTGTTATAACCCAATTCGGGTGTCGCACACGACACGGCGAACGCCCTTCCCCTTGCTTACCTAGGGCACTTGTGGCACATTGGGCTCGGTAACCAAGGGGTGAGATGAGCCGGCCCGCCGATCTCGTTCAAGGAACGCTCGATCTCCTGCTGCTCAAGATCGTCGCCCTCGAGCCGCTCCACGCGTGGGCGATCAGCCAGCGCCTGAAGCACATCTCGAGCGACGTCCTCCAGGTCAGCGACGGCGCGCTCTACCCGGCTCTGCACAAGCTGGAGCAGGAGGGCTGGCTCCGCGCCGAGTGGAAGGTCACCGCCAACGGCCGGCGTGCGAAGTTCTACGCGCTGACGCGGGCCGGCCGGCGCGCCCTCGAGCGCGAAACCGCCAGCTGGGAACGGCTCGCCGGTGCGATTTCGCGCGTCGTCCGCCTCAACGAGATCTGAACCCCATGGGTGAGTGGCGTTGGCTCCGACGGTTCATGCTGCGTCTGCGAACCCTGCTGCAGCGCGACCGCCTCGAACAGGAGCTGGCCGAAGAGTTTCAGTTTCATGTCGAGCAGCGGATTGAACTCGAACTGGCGCGAGGTGCGTCGCCCGATGAAGCCCGCTGCGTCGCGCTTCGCGCCATGGATGGCATCGATCAGAAGAAAGAGGAGTGCCGCGACATGAGGCGCATGCAGCTCGTCGAGCACCTGATCCAGGACGTTCGCTACAGCTGTCGCGCGCTGCTGCGAAGTCCGGGGTTCGCGGCAGCGGCGATCCTGTCGCTGGCGCTCGGCATCGGCGCCAACACGGCGATCTTCAGCATCATCGACAAGCTGCTGCTCGAGTCGCTCCCGGTCGAACGACCGCGCGAGCTGGTCCTGCTCAACCCCACGGGGTTGCGCAATGGATGGACGGCAGGCGGCACCACCTGGTCGCATCAGACCTATCGCGGCCTGCGCGAACGCCAGCAGGTCTTCGCCGGTCTTCTCGCCGAGCGCACAGATGCCGTGAACCTGACGATCGATGGGACCACCCTTCGGGCCGTCGCCAGCATCGTCAGCGGCAACTACTTCGATGTGCTCGGTGTTCATGCACTGGCTGGCCGCCTGCTGTCGGATGAAGACGATCGGATCAGGAGCGGCCATCCTGTCGTCGTGCTCAGTCATGGCTTCTGGGTCGAGCGGCTGGGAAGCCGCGCCGACGTCGTCGGTCAGACGGTTCGCGTGGGCGGCCATCCGTTCACGGTCGTCGGCATCGCTGAGAAAGGCTTCAACGGGCTGGAGGTTGGCGGATCCGTCGATGTCTTCGTGCCGACGATGATGCTGCCGCAGGTCGTGACCTACGGCACCGCGCTCGATGTGCGGAGCGCGTACATTTTTCAAGTCTACGGCCGCCTCCGTCCGGGCATCACGCGCCAGCAAGCCGAGGCGCAACTGCAGCCGCTGTACGTCGCGCAACTCGAGCAGGATGTCGCCGGTCTGGGTCAGCGTGCGCCGTCCGGCGATGCCTGGAGGCTGGGCAAGCTCCTGCTCGACGACGCCCACCGCGGGACGTCCGGCCTTCGCGGCGAGCTCGAAACCCCGCTCAAGGCCGTCATGGCGATGACCGTGCTCGTGCTGCTGATTACCTGCGCGAACATCGCCGGACTGCAGATGGCGCGCGCGGCCTCGCGATCCAGAGAGATGTCGATTCGCTTGGCGATCGGCGCCTCTCGAGGACGCGTCGTCCGCCAGTTGTTGACCGAGAGCGCCGTGATCGCGGCTCTGGGGGGATTGGCCGGTCTGGCGGTCGCATCCTTCACGATTCGCCTGCTCGTTGCGGAGGTTGGAGAAACGGCCGGTCGCCTCCAACTGGTCACGGCGTTCCTGGATGCGCGCGTGCTGGCGTTCACGCTCGCCGTGTCGGCGACAACGGGGATTGTGTTCGGGCTGCTTCCCGCGCTGTTCGCGACCCGCACGGCGGTTTCGCCGGCACTCAAAGCCGGCGCCGCCTCCGCCATCGGCGGTCACGTGCGCCTGCGCCGCATGCTCGTGACCGCGCAAGTGGCGCTGGGCCTGGTGCTCGCGGCCTCGTCGGGCCTGTTCCTCCGGACGTTGTCCAACCTCCGGCACACGGACACCGGTTTTCGCACCGATCACCTGGTTCAATTCCAGCTCAATGCGGGCGCCGCGGGCCACGATCGCGCCCGCTCCGAAGCGCTGTTTCGAGGGGTCGTCTCCGACGTGCGCGCGCTTCCCGGCGTCAGCAACGCGACACTCGCCGTGGCGCCGGTGTTGAGCGACGCGATGATCGGATTCAGCCTCGAGGTCGAGGGCTATACACCTGCCGCGGGCGAAAACCGGAGCTCCGTGGCGAATGCGGTCGCGCCGGGATATTTCGGCGTGGTCGGCACGCCGCTCGTCCGTGGCCGCGACTTTTCCGGGTCCGATACGTCGAGGTCGCACCGCGTGGCGATCGTCAGCGAGTCGTTCGTCAAAAAGTATTACCCCAACAGCGATCCGTTGGGCCATACGCTGACGCTCGACTACGGCCGGCCGCCTCGCCTCACTCACGAAATCGTGGGCGTAGCGAAGGATGCCCGCCTGAACAACATTCGCGACCAGCCACGGCGCACGTTCTACCTGCCGTACACGCAGTTCGACGTCCTGAGTTCCTCGTTCGTCCTGGTCCGCGCCGCGGGCGAACCCGCGTTACTGCGCCGGGCCATTCAGGAGCTCGTCAAACGCCACGATCCCGCAATCCCGGTGGCCGCCTACCGGACGCTCGACGACCAGATCGACCGCGTGCTGCGGCCGGAACGGCTGGTGGCGTCGCTGTCGCTCACGTTCGGTCTCCTGGCGACCGGACTCGCCGCCATCGGTCTCTACGGGGTCATGGCCTTTTCTGTCGCCCGGCGCACGCGCGAGATCGGCGTCCGAATGGCGCTCGGCGCGAAGCGCGGCGATGTCCTGCGAATGGTGCTGCGCGAGGCGGCGAGCATGGCGGCGGGCGGGATTGTTTTGGGGGCAGTCCTGGCGCTCGCCCTTGGCCGCTACGTGGAAGCGCAGCTCTACGGAGTCGGTGGCCGCGACGTCAAGACGCTCGTTATCGCGGCCGGAGTGCTCGCTGGAGTGGCGCTGGTCTCGGGATGGCTGCCGGCCCGGCGCGCGAGCTGCGTGGATCCGGCGCTCACGCTGCGTCAGGAATAGCAGGTTGCTGAGTGCGCCGGGATAAACCGGCGTGGAGTCGTGAATGAAAGAGTCACACAGGAAAGGAGTAGCGATCCATCCTGACCCCGAGTCATGCGTGGCCAGCCGCAAGGCTGCCATCGAAGCGTTGACAGGGGCACATGCAGGCCGGGTATTGAGCTGCGAAATAATCGCGACCGGAGTGCCGACGTCGTTCAGCAAGGCGGAAGGCCACACCGACGGGGGCGCTATCGCAAGCCTCTGCCCGACTCCGCGCAGTCTGAGACCCCGCGCATGCATGGAAACTCCACGCGCGAGAACCGGGAGACCCCATCGACACCCGCGGTCGTCGGTCGGAGCGGGCCGGTTGGAGAAGGCCATGAGCCAGACGTCCAACATGCACGTCGGTGGGGAGTCGGACGGTTGCGTAGTACCGACGAAGTGTCCGAACAACGGCGGACAACCGCTCGCGGAGGGCATGGAGGGAAGGCGACCGACCAAGGAGAACATCGAGCAGACGACCGCGCCCCGGACACAGAGCCGGATCGCGAGTCGAGCGGCTTGCTCGGTGTGCGGGAAGTCGCACGTAAGGACAAGCGGACACGGTTCACCGCGCTGCTCCACCATGTCACGGTCGCTCTGCTCCGGGACAGCTACTACGCCCTGAAGCGGGATGCTGCGCCCGGAGTGGATGGCGTGACGTGGAAGGAGTACGAGACGGACCTCGATGAGCAGCTGGCGGACCTACATAGCCGAGTGCACATCGGGACGTATCGAGCGCAGCCTTCCAAGAGAGCCTACATCCCGAAGGCCGATGGACGGCAACGCCCTCTGGGCATTGCAGCCCTGGAGGACAAGATCGTTCAGCAGGCCGTGGTGACGGTCCTCAACCAGATTTACGAAGAGGACTTCCTGGGGTTCTCGTATGGGTTCCGTCCCGGGCGCAGCCAGCACCAGGCGCTGGACGCGCTCTGGGTGGGGATCATGCGGAAGAGGGTGAACTGGATGCTCGATGCAGACATTCGTGGCTTTTTCGATAATCTATCGACACGAATGGCTGGTCAAGTTCGTCGAGCACCGCATCGCCGACCGACGGATACTGCGCCTGATCCAGAAATGGCTGAGGGCGGGGGTGTCCGAGGACGGGAAGTGGTCGAAGACAGAGGTAGGGACCCCGCAAGGGGCGGTGGCTTCACCGCTGCTGGCAAACATCTACCTGCACTACGTCTTCGATCTGTGGGTCAAGCACTGGCGTAAACATCAGGCAACGGGCGACATGATCGTCGTCCGCTACGCAGATGATATCGTCGTGGGATTCGAACATCGCACCGACGCGGAGCGGTTCCTCCAGGAATGGCAGGAGCGCCTGCGAAGTTCGGGTTGGAGCTTACACCCGGACAAGACGCGCCTGATCGAGTTCGGGCGCCACGCAGCCGAAAACCGGAAGCAGCGCGGCGAGAGCAAGCCGGAAATGTTCGACTTTCTGGGCTTCACGCACATGTGTGGGACGACTCGGAAGACCGGCCGGTTCATCGTCAAGCGAAAGACGATCCGTAAGCGACTCTCTGCCAAGCTCACAGAGCTGAAGGAGGAGCTTCGGCGACGCTGGCACGCAGCCAGTCGCCGACGTCGGGAAGTGGTTGAGGTCCGTCGTACAAGGCTACTTCAACTATCACGCGGTACCCGGCAACATGGATAGTCTGAACAGCTTTCGGGCCCAGGTGATCTGGCGCTGGTACCGCGCGCTCCGGCGACGGAGTCAGCGGGACCGGATGACTTGGGAGCGGTTCTGGCGGTTGGTCGATCGATGGATTCCAAGTGCCAAGATCCTGCATCCGCATCCGAACGTGCGCTTTGACGCCATGCATCCAAGGTAGGAGCCGTATGCAGCAATCCTGCACGTACGGATCTGTGCGGGGGGCGTCGGGTCAACCGGCGTCCCTACCGCGACAAAAGCCAGCAACCTGAAGTCAGAAGTCAGAATATTTGGCTCGTATTCGTGCTACTTCAGACTTCAAACTTCTGACTTCTGACTTCTGACTTCTGACTTCTGACTTCTGACTTCTGACTTCAGGCTGCGTTTTTCAGCAGCCTGCTACGCCCAGCCACCGTGGCTCGGCCGCCATGGACTCGATCGGTGCGCGACCACGTGGTCGGCGCGCCGGAAGATGCCGACGAGAAGCACACCGGCCAAGAAGCCGCCGATGTGCGCCCAGAATGCCACGCCGCCCTGCGAACCCGTCACGCCGGTGAACAGGCCGCTGACCAACTGCAGAAATGCCCAATACAGCAGCATCGCCCATGCCGGCACCGCCATGGTCGTGATGAAGAAACCGAGCGTCACCAGCGTGAACACGCGCACCCGGGGATAGAGGACGAGATACGCGCCCATCACTCCGCTGATCGCCCCGGAGGCGCCGACCATCGGCACGATCGAATCGGGCGTGACGAACGTCTGAAGCAAGGCCGCCGCGAGTCCGCACACGAGGTAGAACACCACGAAGCGCGAACGCGTCATCGAGTCCTCGACGTTGTTCCCGAACAACCAGAGGAACCACATGTTCCCGAGCATGTGCATCCAGGAGCCGTGCAGGAACATCGATGTGAAGAGGTGAAGCGGCTCGCGTCCGGAGTCGATCACGCAGGCGAGTCCCTCGCCCATCGGGAACTCGGCGCCCGGCGGCGCCGATCGCGTGAGCTCGGCGGGCACGAGCCCCAGGTTGCAGACCGAGGCGGCGAGCGACTCCTCGCCGCCGGCTCCCTGCACGAAGAGCCAGGCAAACACATTGATCCCGATCAATGCCATCGTCACGTACGGCGTCCGCAGCGTGTCGTTCTCGTCGTGGTAGGGGAACATGGGACTAGGGCTGTCAGGCTATCGTCCCACACCTCGATGCCCGACGCTGGCTTAGAATCACGAGGAGGGCGTCCAATGTCTGTCAGCGATCGGCGAACCGGATGACACGCTACCTGCTCGGCGAACTGCCCAAGGACGCAGGCCGCGCTCGAGGAGCGATACCTCCGCGACCTGCGCGTCTTCGATGAGGCCGATGTCGGTCCTGGGTCTGGCGTTTGCGACTCTCATCATTGTGTCGGGAGTCTGGTTGGCCTTCGAAGTCACGCAGACGCGCCCGAAGCAGGAGGTTGTTCAGCGAGAAGCCGCACGAGCGGATCAGGAACGTCGAAACCGCGAGACGGAAGCGCCCTCGCCGGCTGTTGTGGTCATGGCGCTCACGGTTGGCCCGGGCGTCAGGACTGCTGACACCGCTCCTCCAACTTCTCTGCTCATCCCGGCGGACACTGCCGAAGTACGGATGCAGTTCACCATGCAGGAGCACAAGTACGTGGCGTATCGGGTGATCCTCCGCGCGGTAGGCGGCGGTGATGTCGCGCGTCGTGGCCCGCTGACAGTGACACCCGCCGGCTCTGGCGCGACCATCACGCTCAACGTTCCAACCGGTCAGTTCCAGTCGGGCGACTATCTGCTCACGCTGCAGGGACAGACACGTGCCGGCGACATCGAAGACGTGAGCCAGTCGATTCTCCGCGTCGACAAACGGTAGCGACCCGCTCGCCTGAGCTTTATCAAAGCGTTTCGGTCCGAAGTCTTGTGGCGACGAACAGCGCGGAGTGGTCGGTCTGGCTCAGACAGTTCAGCGCCGAGCTGATCGCGCGCCTTGATCTCGATCAGCCTGACGCATTCCGGCATGAAGCCGTGACCGCTGCGCGCATCGCGTCGGGCTGGTTGGGCGAGGAAGGGCTCGACGACACAGGACTCGCAGGACTCGAGAGACGTCTAGGAGTTGCCCTTCCGCCCTCGTACCGGTCGTTCCTCGCCGCCTCGAATGGCTTCCTGCTTCCCGGTCTCATCGTTCCGCGCCTGTTTGCAGCCGCGGAGGTGGCCTGGTATCGAGATGTCGATCCGGAGACAATCGCAACCTGGGCCGAGTTCGCCGAGCCGGGATCGCCCGAGAGTCAACTCGGCGAGTGTTTGCTGATCAGCGAACGAGAACTGGTCGGGACCGCTGTCTTTCTGCTCAATCCTTTGGCACGGCACGCCGACGGCGAGTGGGAGGCTCTGTATCTGGCCCATTGGATTCCCGGCGCCAACCGCTTCCGATCTTTTCAAGATCTGCTCGAACAGGAACGCCAACAGTTCTTGAACCGCGACGACGGCGGTTGAGCACTTTTGTGCGATGCTGTTCGACACCATGCGGATTTCCGAGTGAGGGTGCTCGCGTGCGCAGATTGCTGACTTACGTCGCCGTACTCGTCGTCTCGTTCGCATCCGGGCTCGCGGCCCAGACCATGCCTCCAGAGTCGGAACAGCAGCTCGCGCGCGCGATCTACAAGGAGATGGTCGAGATCAATTCGGGCTTCACGACCGGCGCCACCACGCCGGTGGCCGAAGCCGCGGCGCGCCGTCTCAAGGCCGCCGGATTTCCGGATGCCGACATCTTCGTCGGCGGCGCGATTCCGACCAAGGCGAACCTCGTCGTCCGCTATCGCGGCACGGGCGGCCGGCGGCCGATCCTTCTCCTCGCGCACACGGACGTCGTCGAAGCCAAGCGCGAGGATTGGACGATGGATCCGTTCACGCTGATTGAGAAGGACGGCTACTTCTACGGCCGCGGAACCGGCGACGACAAGGCGCAGGCGGCGGTGTGGATCGCCAACCTGATCCGCTACAAGCGGGAAGGCTTCCGGCCCGATCGCGACATCATCGTGGCGCTCACGGCCGACGAAGAGGGCGGCGGGCCCTACAACGGTGTCCAGTGGCTGCTGAAGAACCAGCGCGCGCTGATTGACGCCGAGTTCTGTCTGAACGAAGGGGGCTGGGGAGAATCCGTCGGCGGGAAGCGCCTGTCGAACGACGTGCAGGTGAGCGAGAAATACGTGGTCAATTATCGTCTTCAGGTGAAGAACAAGGGCGGCCACAGTTCGCTGCCCGTTCCGGAGAACGCGATCTACCACCTCGCCGGTGCGCTCGATCGGCTGTCGAAATTCGCGTTTCCATTGAAGACCAACCTGGTCACGCAGGCGTACTTCGCCGCGATGTCGTCGATCGAGAGGGGCTCGATCGGCGACGATCTGGCCAAGGTCGCCAATCGCGATCCGGCCGCCATGGAGCGTGTCGCGCGCGCGACCACGGCCTGGAACGCGACGCTGCGGACGACATGTGTGGCGACGCAGCTCGAAGGCGGGCACGCGAAGAACGCGTTGCCGCAGCTGGCTGCGGCGAACGTGAACTGTCGCGTGCTGCCGGACGAAGGGCTCGATGATGTGACGAAGACACTGACGCGCGTCATCGCCGACGATCAGGTCGAGGTCGTGGTCGACGGTCCGGTGGTGAGCGGACCGCCGTCGCCGATGCGAGACGATGTGATGAGCGCTATCCGCACGGTCACGCAGGCGATGTGGCCCGGAGTGCGTGCTGTGCCGATGATGGTGATGGGAGCGACCGACGGGTTGTATCTGCGCGTTGCGGGCATTCCCACCTACGGCGTCCAGGGATTTTTCTACGACCGGGACGACATCCGGTTTCATGGCCAGGACGAGCGTCTGAAAGTGCAGTCGTTCTACGAAGGGCAGACGTTCCTGTACGAATTGGTCAAACGCCTAACCGTGCCGCAGTAAATCAGACGGCTGAAGAATTGCAGCTGGGCCTGGTGTCGGCGCGTTTTCGGACGCGGGAGGAGACATCATGAGCCAGAGAACGTCATCGCGGCTGCTGTTACTCACCCTGCTTATGGCTGGGCTCGTGCTTCCTGTCCTCGCCCAGCAACAGGCGAAGATTGTTCTGAGGTCAGGCGAAGAGCGGCCCGCGCAGAACATCGGCTTCTTCGACGGCAACGAGCTGATCGTGCGGACGAGCTTCGAAGAGGAGCCGCGATTCCCGATCGGGCAAGTCGCCTACATCGACTTTGGCGGCGGAGAAGCGAACGCCGTCATGTTCCGAGGTTCCCAGCATGCGGCCGTGCTGCGTGACGGCAGCGTCCTGAGAGGGCAGGTGACGCGGATCGCGCACACGAACCAGGAGGATCCGAAATCGCCGTATCTGATTTCCTTCCGGACGTCGAATGGACTGGAGCGGCAACTGGCCGGCGCCGATGTGTCGCGCGTCTACTTCAGCCAACCCACGGCAACGATCAATACCGGCAGAGGGACGGGCATCCTTCGAGACACGCCCGTCGGTACGATCGGTGGCGACGATGTACGGGTCATCAACGTGTCGGCGCGTCAGCGGTGGACGACGACCGGACTCAGGGTGAGGCAAGGCGAGCGACTGGCGCTGCAGACCAGCGGGCAGATTCGGTTGAGCACGACGGGCCTGACTGCTTCACCTGATGGCTCGGGACAGAACGATCCGGGTTCGCCGCTGCCGCAAGTGTTCTCGGGTGCGCTCATCGGCAGGATTGGCAACGGCCGCCCTTTCGGCATCGGCACGCAATCTCAATTCGAGATGCCGGAGTCCGGCCAGTTGATGCTCGGCATCAACGACTCCGTTCTGACCGACAACGATGGCGCGTTCCGCGTGGAGATCCGGCGGATTCCCTAAGGTCCTAAGCCGGCTTGCGCGCGATCAGCGCGCTGGTGGCCATGTGGCGCGACGGTGGAACGCGATGCCGTCGCGCCATCGCGTCGGGTAGCATACACCCCACGATAGCGACCTTCTCGGACCGGGTCAGGAGCCGGCTGCGCGTGTCGTGGGGCTACGTGCCCCGCGGCCAGGGAGGTCCGCCCTCGCTTCATCAGCTGCGCGAGCGCTACACTCTGCGACGCCCGGGATGTGTTTCCCGATCCGATGAATACCTTTCTGCCCGAAGCTGGGAGAATAAGGCGCCCTCCGCGATTTGATGGATTGAGGCACACGCCATGAGCATCATGTCAACCGTTGTCGCGCAGTTGATCGGCCAGAGTCCGCTTCTTCTCGTGTACATGATCGGGATCGTCGTGGCGCTGGCCTACTGGTCCCGCTATCGTGGCCCCGCGTCGCTGATGCTGATTGCGAGCGCGTCCCTGTTGGCGGTCACAATCGGCCAAACGATCCTCGGTCAATATGTCATTCAATCGAGGGCCGACATGGGCTGGGACACGGCGAAACTCGGCTTTATTCTGTCGGCCGTCGCCCTCACGAGCAGTCTGATTCGCGCGGCGGCGATGGGTCTGATGTTGGCGGCGGTCTTCATGGGACGCACAACCAATCCCGGCGAACGGAGAAGCATGACATGACACCGAAGAGCGTCATTCCGGTCGTTCTGCTCGGTGCGGCGCTGGCCGCATCGCTCTCGGCGCAACGTTCACCGGCGTCCGGAGCGTCGACGAACGTGGAGTGGCGGGCCTACGGGGGCGACCTTCGACATCAGCACTATTCACCGCTCGCTCAGATCGACGCCGGCAACTTCAACAGCCTCGAGGTCGCCTGGCGCTTCAGGACCGACAGCCTGGGGCCGCGCCCCGAGTTCAAGCTCGAAGGCACTCCGCTCGCAGTCAACGGCATCCTCTACACGACTGCGGGCACGCGGCGCGCCGTGGTCGCGCTCGACGCAGCGACGGGCGAGCTGCGGTGGGTCCACGCGGAGTACGAAGGCGCGCGCGCGGCCGCCTCGCCGCGGCAACTGTCCGGACGCGGCGTCGGTTATTGGACCGACGGGCGCGAGGAACGCATCCTCTACGTGACGACGGGGTACCGGCTCGTCGCACTCGACGCCAAGACGGGCGCCCGCATTCCCAGCTTTGGGAAGGACGGCATCGTCGATCTGAAGGAAGGAGCAGTCGTCGGCAAGGGCCAGCAGATCGATCTCGTCACCGGAGAGATCGGCGTGCACTCGACGCCGTCGGTCACGAGGGACGGCGTCGTGATGATCGGGTCCTCGTTCCTCGAGGGCGGCACGCCCAAGACGCACAACAACACGAAAGGCCTCGTGCGCGGCTACGACGTTCGTACGGGACGGCGTCTGTGGACGTTCAATACCATCCCGCGTCCGGGCGAGTTTGGCAACGACACCTGGGAACAGGAATCGTGGGCCGTCACCGGCAATACCGGCGTGTGGAATCAGATTTCCGTCGATGAGGATCTCGGTCTGGCCTATCTGCCGGTCGAGACGCCGAGCTCGGATTTCTACGGCGGTCTGCGTCCCGGCAACAACCTGTTCGCCGAGAGCATCGTCGCGATCGACTATCACACCGGCCAACGCAAGTGGCACTTCCAGCTCGTCCATCATCCGATCTGGAACATGGATGTCGCAGCGGCGCCGATGCTCGTCGATATCACGGTGAACGGGCAACCGGTCAAGGCCGTCGCGGCGATGGGCAAGCAGGCGATGCTGTATCTGTTCAATCGCGCCACGGGCGCGCCGATCTTTCCCATCGAGGAACGGCCCGTGCCGCAGTCGGACGTGCCGGGCGAGAAGACCTCGCCGACGCAGCCATTTCCAACCAAGCCGCCGCCGTACGATCACCAGGGCGTGACGGTGGAGAACCTGATCGACTTCACGCCGGAACTGCGCGCGGAAGCCGTGAAGATCGCGGCGCGCTACAAGACGGGGCCGATCTTCACGCCGCCGCCGGTGAGCAGAGCGGAAGGCCCGATCGCCGGCTTCCGATCGTCCGGCGGCACGAACTGGCCCGGCGGCTCGTTCGATCCCGAGACGCATATCGCCTACGTTCCGTCGTACACGGCGTTTCCGGTCCTCGGCCTGCTGCCGCCGCCGAGCAAGGAATTCTCGGATCTCCCGTTCGTGTCCGGGAACGCACTGACCGGCGTGCGTTATATCTCTGGGCCTGGTGAGAACGTCGGCGCGGACGCGCCGCCGCGGAATCCAGGCGGTCGGGGCAGCACCGCGCCGGCCGCCACGACGAACGATGGGGCAGTCAACGCGGACGCGTCGCCACAGGGCCTGCCGCTTTTGAAACCGCCGTACGGCCGCCTCACGGCGATCGATCTCGATCGCGCGGAAATCCTCTGGCAGGTCGCCCACGGGGAGACGCCGGACAGCGTCAGGAATCACCCGGCTCTGAAGGGCGTGAACGTTCCGCGCACAGGGCAGGCGGGTGCGGTCGGCGCGCTCGTGACCAAGACGCTCGTGATCGCCGGCGATCCGCAGGCGACGACCGTGGCCGGCCGCCCGCGTGGAGCCATGCTGCGCGCGTACGACAAAGCGACGGGAAAAGAAGTCGGGGCGGTGTATCTACCGGCACAGCAGTCCGGAACGCCGATGACCTACTCGCTGAACGGCCGCCAGATCATCGTCGTCGCCGTCAGTGGCGGGAACTACTCGGGCGAGTACATCGCGTTCGCGCTGCCCCAGAGATAGGCGCCTATTTCAGTTCGACGATCACGGCTCGCGGCGAGCCGCTGATGGACTCTTCTGTGTCGATGGTGCCGCGCGGCACGAACCGCGCGTCCTTGCGCTTGAACGTCTTCGTTTCTTCTTTCCCATCCGCGGTCCGATAGCGGATCGTCCCTGGATCGAAGAAGACCTCCACTGAATCTCTCTCGTGGATGTGTTGCGCCACCGGGCGGCCCGGAGTCCACGTGTAGTCCCACTCGAACACCCGCTCGTTGTCGATCGCCTTCCTCGCGCCGTCGCGCGGGAATGCCGCGGGGACACCTGCCTTCGCGACCGGCGGGAACGACACATCCTTCAGGTCGAGCATCACGGCTTCCCGTTCGGGCGCCCCAGGAAATCCGATCGCCTCTTCCTTGTGGGTAACGCCTTTGGGCTGGAAGTAGGGACGCGGCACCTCGAATGGCGTCACGGGCGACACAGCCCCTTCAGGGCTCGTGATGCGAATCGGGCCGTACACCGTGTACACACCGGCCATGTCGAACTGGTGGCGGTGGACCGGCTGCGGTACGTCCCTGACCCAGCGGACGTCCCAGGCGATCAGGCGCTCGTTCTCGAAGAGTTTCCTCACACCCTCGCGCGGGAACGCGTGCGGGTAGGTTTGCGCCGCGACGAAGATCGCGAGCGGTGCGACCAGCGACAAGCCAGTGATAGCGAGCGTTCGTGTCCCCGACATGGCACCTCCCCTCTACCCTCACGACATGTGCCGCGTGCCGAGGTGGCAGCCAGGATAGCGCAAAAGAAGACCCCGAGCGGTCCGTAAGGCCGAGTCTGATCCTGTTTTCCCGCCAAAGGCGCGTCTGTGTCTGGAGCGGTACGCCGCTCGAGAGGAGACCGACGAATGGCGGACAAAACGGATATCTGGGCAGATGTGGTCGAGGTGATTGTGACGCGGGCGCCGTCGGATTCCGCGTTCAGGACGGAGCTCCTCGCCGACGGCAACGAGGTCTTGGCGGCGATGGGCATTCGCGTGCCGCAGGACGTGACCGTCAAGTTCGTGCAAGACATGCCGGCGCTGTGGCACTTCGTCATCCCGGCGCCGAGCGCGGAGGGCGAATTGGAAGACGCTGACCTGGATCGCGTCGCAGGCGGCATGGCTCCCAAGCAACTCAAAGGTCCCCAACTGTGAGCGGTTGTTCGCACGAGTCCACGTCATGAGACATCGTGAAATCCAACAGACCCGGGCCACCTTCGACTACCAGTGGTCCAACGTGCCGCCCGGCGAGTGGTCGCTCGCGGACCCTGAATTCCGGGTGTACGTGCCCGAGTTCATCGGGAAGATCACCGGCATCGACCGTCAGTGGTTCAGCGGGAAGTCCGTCCTGGACGCAGGGTGCGGCCTCGGGCGCCACACGTTCGGATTCTGCAAGCTGGGCGCTCACGTCACGGCCCTCGACCGCTCACCGGCGGCGCTCCCCGCGACACGCACCGCGTGTGCCGCCTTCCCGAATTTCCTCGGCGCGATCGAGGCGGACGTGCTCGAGCCGTTGCCGCTTCGTCGCGAGTTCGACCTGGTGTGGTGCTATGGCGTGCTTCATCGCACGGGCGATACTCGCGCTGCATTCGGAACGTCGCCGCCCGCGTGAGACCCGGCGGCTATCTGCTCGTGATGCTGTATGGCGAGCCGAGGCCGGGCCACATCGAGGATTACCACTGCGCCGTGTCCCTCGAGGCGTGGCGCTGCCGCTGCCGCGAGATGTCGTTCGACGAGACGGTTGCGACGCTGGCGCCGGTGGTCGGCTCGGCGAGCCTCCTGCACTACTTCGACGAAATCGCCCCGATGATCAGGGATCGCCACGGCGTCGAGGAGGTGCGCGCCTGGTTCGCCGGCGAAGGCTTCACCGGCGTGAGACGTTGCGCCGACGAGATGGATCTGTTCCTCATGGCCCGCCGGGATTGCCGATAACCGGTGTCTGCCCACTACTACGTCGAGGCAACCTACGGCGTAGCTATCGTTGAGCCAAACCCTTCAGCGTTAGTTCCTCGAGCCAATTGAGCATCACGACAATATCGGGCGACGCCGGCGTGCCCGTCTCGTGTGCGTCCTTGAGCATCAGGAACCGCTTGCCGTCTTTTGCCACGTCGTACGTCCACGGACCGCTTCCGGCCGCGTACTTGGTTTCGAGCACCCGCCGTGGCGCTGACGCCGCGAACGCTGGAGCGGCGTCGACCTGCACCGATGTCAGGAACCCTTCGCGGTCGATGAAGAACAGTTCACGGCCGCTGCGCGCCCATTGCGGCTGCCGGCCCCCACTGGTCGAGACGAGCCATCGACCAGAGTCAACTCCTGGAAACGGGCGGACATACACTTCCTCGTCCCCGGTTTCGCGAGATTGATAGGCAAGCCACCGCCCGTCGGGCGAGACGCTGGGGTCGTTCTTCGAATGAGGCGTTTCGAGCAATGGTGCCACGGCCGCTTTCCCATCCAGACTGACCGTGTGGAAATCGTTGGCGGAAGTCTGCGTGTTCTGCTGTGTGAATATCACGCGAAGACCGTCCGGAGTGACGGCCTTTGGATTCTGATTACCGCGGGTCGATGTCAGCCGCTCGGCCGACCCGGTCCCGTCAGCAAACTGCCAGTACAGGTTCGCCCCCTGGCCGCTGCGCGCCGATTGGAAAATCACCCGGCGACCATCGGTGGTCCAGACTGGATTGTCGTCGGCGTGCTCGAACGTCAGCGGCGTGAGCGTCTGCCGCGCGAAGTTCCAGATGAAGATGTCCGATTGCGTCTGTACGAATGTCGACCACTGCGCGCGTCTCGTCCGGCGACAAGCGAACCACGCTGTATGCGCGTGGCGGCGCACTGATGATCTGCTCGTGACCTTGCCGGTCGACCCAGACGAGCAGCCGCGTCCGGCTGCCCGCATCCGAACCCGGCACGTATGCCAGCATTCCTGAGGGCGTCACGGCGAAATCGGTTGCGCCGGCTTCCTTGGAGAGGACGCGATCGACGATCTGGACCGGTTCGCCGACGACCTCCAGGCGAAGCGGATCGAACCGGACGAGTTGCAGCGATCCACGCGACGCAAATACAAGGTACCGATCCGACACGAGTTGGGCCTGGCTGCCGCCTTCGATTACCGTTCTCACGTTGCCGCTCTTCGCATCGACGACCGCAACCTGTCTCGCGCGCTCGGATTGGATTGTGAACAGGACGCCGCGGCCGTCTGGCAGCGCGGACGGAAACAAGTGGAGCTGTGACACGTCTCCCTTTGTCAGTGCTTCCGGCTGGCCGCCAGAATCCGGGACTTTGAACAGACCGTCGCCTCTGGCACCGTTACTGAAGACGATCATGCCCTCCGGCATCCAAGACGCGCTTCGCACCGATCCAGGCCGGTACGGAACAGATCGTGATTGCCGCTCCACCGTTGACGGCGATCTTCCTGAGCAGTCCGCCAAGGGTGAAGTAGCCGACCCATCTTCCGTCGGGCGAGAAGAAGGGGCTTCGCACCGTGCCATCAGTGCCGAGGGGCTCGGCTTCGAGTTGCCCGACGGCACGAATCATCAACTGCCCGCTGCCCAGCCCGCCGGTGACGTACGCGAGACGTGTTCCGTCCGGCGAGAGCGCGAAGTCGCGATTGACTGGATTGACAGCCAATGGATATCTGGGTGGCAGGACGATCGAGAATCTCATCGGCGGAGGCAGCGCGGCCTGCGGCCGACGAGCGATCAGTCGGATGACGACGGGCGACAACAGGGCGCCGATTGCGAACGCCGTGGCGGCGATTGCCGCCGCGTGCCGACGCCAGCCCGGAACCGCCGAGGCAGCCGCCGCCTCCTCGCCCCGCGACCCGGCCTCCTCGATCTCGATGCGCGCGTCGCCGATCGCCTGCAGCCGCTCCCGCGGGTCCTTCTTCAGACATCGCGCAAGCAAGCGCCGGATCCCCGCCGGCGTCGCCGCCGGCAGCTTCGTCAGGTCGGGCTCCTTCATCAACACCGACGCGAGCGTGACCGACACATCGTCGCCCTCGAACGCGCGCTGGCCGGTCAGCATCTCGAAGAGGACGACGCCGAACGCCCAGGTGTCCGCGCGGCGATCGACGGCCTTGCCGCGTGCCTGCTCGGGCGCCATGTACGCCGCCGTGCCGAGAATCGTTCCGGCGATCGTGCCCGCGGGCGAGGTCAACGTCGGCGACGCGCTGAGTTCCGCGGCGCCCGAGCCCTGCACCGCGCTCCCACCAACTCCGAACACCTTCGCCAGGCCGAAATCCAGCACTTTCACCGTGCCGTCGTCGCGCACCTTGATGTTCGCCGGCTTGAGATCGCGATGCACGATCCCTTGCTCGTGCGCGGCTTCGACGGCGTCGGCGATCTGCTTCGCTATCCGCAACGCCTCGTCGATCGCCAATGGCCCGCGCGAGAGGCGGTCGGCAAGCGTCGGCCCTTCGACGAGCTCCATCACCAGCGCGGGTGTGCCCGTCGAGTCTTCGAATCCATGAATGTGCGCGATGTTCGGATGATTCAGCGTGGCGAGAAGCTGCGCTTCCCGCTCGAACCGTGCGAGCCGGTCCCGATCCTGCGCCAGCGCCGCAGGGAGAACCTTGATCGCGACATCGCGATTCAGTTTCGTATCGCGCGCGCGATACACTTCGCCCATCCCGCCGGCACCGAGGGCGGATCGAATCTCGTAAGGACCCAGTCGTGAGCCTGGAGAAATGGACAAATGATCCCGGCGGACCGGGCGGGGCTCATTCTAGCGTGAACGACTCAGGCGTCACCGCGAACGATGAATCCCAGACCGAGAATGAAGAATCGAAGGATCGAGCGGCGCATCTGACCGTAACTTGACCTTAGGCGACCACTCGCGCAGAATGCACGCCCCACCTGCATGTCGGACGCCTCGGCGCGGCTGAGCGCGGCTCTCGGCGGTCAGTACCGGTCGAACACGAGCTCGGACGAGGCGGCATGGCGACCGTGCTCCTCGCCAGGGACTTGAGGCATCAGCGATCGGTCGCCGCAAAAGTCGTGCACCGGCATATCGCGGTGCATGTGGGGACCGAGCGATTCTCAGGGAGATCCAGGTCGCCGCGCGACTCAGCCATCCGCATCTCCTGTCGCTGCACGACTCCGGCGGGGTCGATGGTCTTCTCTACTACGTGATGCCATACGTCGGCGACAGCTTGCGCCAGAAGTTGCGCCGCGAGAAACAGCTTCGAGTCGAAAAGGCCATCGAGCTCACCCGGCAGATCGGGTTGGCACTCGATTACGCCCATCGGCAGGGCGTGATCCATTGCGACATCAAGCCGGACAACATCCTGCTGTACGGGGGCCAGGCGATCCTCGCGGACTTCGGAATCGTCGTGGCGGTGGCCGCGACCGCCGACACCGGATGACCGGACCGGGATTCCTGCTCGGCACCGGAATTACATGAGTCCCGATCAGGCGGGCGACGTCTACGAACTGGATCCGCCTCTGACATCTACTCGCTCGGGTGCGTGCTGTACGAGATGCTGGCATGATCGGCAAGAGTCTGCGCGAACCGGTTCCCCACGTGCGCCTGATCCGCGGCGAAGCCCCGAGAACGTCGAGCGTGCGCTGCGGAAAGCCGCTGGCCAAATCGCCTGTGGATCGCTTCGCGACCGCAGCCGATCGCGGCGGCCAAGGCCTCATTATCGCAGGCGCGCCTGTCAACGATCCGGCCGTCCAAGGCATCTCAACCCGGCATGTCGAACCTTCGCCTTGCCGTTCGCATGCTCTCGAAGACGCCGCTGGTCAGCGGCGTCGCCATCGTGTCGCTCGGGTTGGGCATCGGGGCGACTGCCGCGATCGTGTCGCTCTTCACACAGATCCTGGTACGGCCGCTGCCGGTTCCTGAACCGGATCGCCTCGTCAACCTGTCGGCCCCGGGCCCCAAGTGGGGCTCCCAATCGAGCAACCAGGCAGGTCCCAGCCAGGTCGTGTTCAGCTACCCGATGTTTCGGGACCTCGAGCGCGTGCAGGAGGTGTTCACCGGTCTTGCCGCGCATCGGCTCGCGGGCGCGAACATCGCCTTCGGCGGGGCGAGGCTGCACGGCGACCTGATGATCGTGTCCGGCAGCTACTTCTCGACGGCGGGCGTGCGGCCGGCGCTCGGCAGGCTCATTGGTCCCGACGATGATCAGGATCCGGGCGGATCGCCGGTCGCTGTGTTGAGCCATGCGTTCTGGCGGAGCGCAATGGCGGGAGATCCGGGAGCGATCGGACGGTCGATCACGGTCAATGGTGCGGCGTTGACGATTGTCGGCGTGGCGCCGCGAGGCTTCGCGGGCACGACGATCGGGACAGATCCGCGACTGTTCATTCCACTGACGCTGAAGTCGCCGGTGAATCCGTACGGCGGACGGCATACGAATCGTCGCAGCTACTACCTCTATCTGTTTGCGCGGCTGAAGCCGGGTATCTCGATCGCGCAGGCGCGCGCCTCGCTCGGCGCGCAGTACCACGCGATCGTCAGCGACGTCGAGGCGCCGCTCCAACAAGGGATGAGCGACGAGACGCTCGCCCAGTTCCGGACGAAGCCGATCCTCGTCGAGCCGGGCCGTCAAGGGCAGAGCCGGATTCCTGAGCGGACCCGTCCGGCGCTGCGGCTGCTCGTCGGCATCAGACAGGACTGAACGCCTCTTCGCCTCAACTATTTCAACGCGATCAGGTCCGACTCCGTCCGCCAGTACCACACGCCGTCTACCAGCGCCGGCGACGCGAGCGTCCGCGCGCCGAGCTCGTTGACGTGGAGCAGCTTGAATTCGCGTCCCGCCTGCACCACGAACGTCTGCCCATCGTCGTTGGTGAAGAAGATTTTGCCGTTCACGGCCACCGGCGACGCCGAAAACCCCTCTCGCATCGCCACGCCAAGACGGTCCTGATACACGAGCGTCCCGGTCGCCGCCTCGTACACCGTGAGAATGCTCTGCATGTCGTTCACGAGATACAGCAGGTCGTCGACGATGATGCCTGAGGGTACGAACGGTGATCCGCGCGCTGCGCTCCAAGCCACGTGCGTCGACGTGACATCGCCGCTGCCGCCGGGACGAATCGCCAGGGTGGGGCCTGCTCGTCCGGATGACGCAAACACCAGCCCGTGACCGACGACCGGTGTCGGGATGACTTCGAAGGTCATGCCGCGCACCGTCCACAGTTCGCGGCCGCTGTCCGGGTCGTACGCCGCGACACGTCCCTGGCTGCTGACGACGAGCTCGTCGCGGACGCCCGTGGCGATCACGATCGGCGTTCCCCAACCCACCGACTCGGTGCGCGGCGTCTCCCAAAGGGTCCGGCCGGTGCGCGCATCGAACGCGGCCACGAAGGCCTTCTGTTCGGCGCTGCCCTGATGATCCTGGTAGAGGAACACGCGGTCCTTGTACAGAATCGGAGAGCCCGCGGGGCCGTGATAGTTGTTGATGGCGCCGAACTTCCGGTGCCACACGATCGTGCCGCGCATGTCGAGGGCGACGAGGCCGTGCCGGCCGAACGACGCGTAGATGCGCTCGCCGTCGGTGGCTGGCGTCGCCGACGCGTAGCCGTTCTTCTCGTGCACCCTCTCGGAGCCGGTGGGCGGCACGTTCGTGTCCCACGCAATCGCGCCGGTGGCGCGATCGATCGCCATCACGGAGAGACGCTGGCCGCCCTGCGCGGTCGTGATGAAGATGCGGTCGCCCCAGACGATGGGCGACGAGTTCGCCTGTCCCGGCAGCTTGACCTTCCACTTGATCGGCGTGGTCGGGGACCATCGATCGACATACGGACCATTGGCGACGAGCCCCTGGCCCGATGGTCCCCGCCAGCGCGGCCAGAACTTCGCGCCGGGTCCCGGCACATCGATCATGCGGACGTCCGATGGTGCAGTGGCCGCCGGCGTGAGCATGGCGGTGGACAGCAGGACGGTGACGACGGCGCGCCTCATAGCGCGATTGTAGGCAGGTTTGTCGCCGGAATGGCGATCCGTTTGGGAATGGTGGGCGATCGCCGATCGTTCGATCGGCGATCGCCGGTTCAGCTTACTGGCCCGGCACCATGATGTGAGCGGTCGACGTGCCCGCGTTCATGATCCACGCGCCGCCCTGGCGCGGATTGTCCGGCAGACCCAGCGACGCTGCCGTCGCGCCCGGCACCGCGATCGTGATGTGGTGCGGCCGCGCTTCCTGCTGGCTGGGGCCGTTCACGTTGTACCAGAGCGAGCCAAACTCCGGCTTGGCGCGCGTCCCGCTTTTCTCCATTTCCTGCAGCATCGCTTCCGACTTGGCGCGCTCGCCTGTCGCCTCGGCCTTCAGGTTCTGCGCCTCTCGGTCGAGGTTCGCGATGCTCGTGCACTGCACCGCGAACGGCTGCTTCATCGGGAAGCCGGACTCGTCGTAGCACACCAGGCGGTTCGTGCCCTTCCGCAGCGTCGTGTAGGTAAAGTCGGGCTTCCATTTGATCACCGTCGCCTGATCGCGCTGTGGCCCGGGTGCGGCGATGAGCGCCTTGTCCACGTCAGCCTGGGACGCGCCCGGTTCGAGCGGCGGCGGCGGTGGCGGCGGCGCGCCGCGCTGCGCCGCCACCCCGATCGAAATCGCCATGACACTAATCACGAACAAGCAGAAGCGTTTCATTCGATCCCTCCGTGCACCGGATAGTACCGGCGCGGTACCGACAGTTGCTATTCAACACCAAACGCGAGCAGCACATTCCCGGGCGCGCCGTATCCGAGATACGCGTAGCCGGAGTTCATGAACACCATGCCGCCGACAACCACAGGCCCCGGACCGTTGAGCGATCCGCCCTTGGCGGCCACGCCGTTGACGGTCTCGTAGGCATGCGCGGTGTTGTACTCCCAGAGAATCGCACCGTCGGCCGCGGCATACGCGCGCATCACGCCGGTGGTCGTCCCTGAGAAGACGACGCCCGGAATCGCCGTGATTGCCGCCGACTGCGCCTGCGAGCAGTTTCGCCCGTTGCCGCAGTCCATGGCGGGCGGCAGCACCTTCCAGACCTCGGCGCCGGTCGCCAGGTCCAGCGCGGCCAGTCCGCCGGCGTTTGGTCCGAGCTGTGAGTCGGCGGTCGCGAAATACGCGTGGCGATCGTCGACCGCCGAGCCCCATTCGATGCCGCCGAGCGCGCTCCCGCGCCCCACTTTGTGCTCCCAGACGAGCGCGCCGTCCTTGTCGGGATCGATCGCCCACGCGGCGCCGGACTTCTGTCCGATCACGATCACCGACTTGCCGTTAGCCAGTGTGCGCAGAATGGGCGAGCTCCCGAAGTCGAAGTCCGGGCCGCCGACGTCGGGACAGTTGTCGCGCGTCGACGGACCCGCCGGACAGCCGACCAGGAACGCGTCGTTCGGCGTGAACTGGTGCGTCCACATCGGAATGCCCGACTTGAGGTCGAACGCGATGATCGCGTCGCTGGTCTCCGCGGCGGGCGACGTGTAGGCGTCGCCGGTGGCGACGTAGAGGACGCCGCGCTTGGTGTCGATGGTCGGCGCGGACCACACGGCCGCGCCCGCCGGTCCCCACATCTGCGTACCAACGGAGTTCTTCTTCGTCGGCCGCGGGCGCTCGGGAATCGTGTAGGTCTTCCAGACCTGGTTCCCGCTCACTGAGTCGTAGGCCACAACCGAGCCGCGGAACGTGCAGCATTCGTACTTCGGGTTCGGCCCGGATCCCTCTTCGAACGAGGCGACCGGCACGTACAGCCGGCCGTCGTGAAGCGCCGGCGCTCCCGTCACGCGCGCCAGTGGATGTGATTCAGCGCTCTTCATCCAGATCTGGGCACCCGACTCCGCATCGATCGCGTAGACGTTGGCCTTCACGTCGCCGAAGTACGCGGCGTAGCGCGCGCCCGCTTTGCCAATCGTGATCGCGGTGCGGACGCCGCCCTGTGCCTGGAAGGACCAGTACACGCAGCCGTTCGCTGCGTCGATCGAGTAGACGAAGGCGTTGTCGGATCCAATGAAAATCCGTCCGCCGGCGACCGTGGGTTGCCCGTACGCCGAGGCACCGTTCGGGAATCCGAACGCCCACTTCAGCTTCAGTCTGGGTACCTGATCCGCCGTCAGACCAGCGGCGGCCGCGGGTTGAAAACGCGAGTTGGCTTCGTCGGCGCCCCACCCGTTCCACGCCGGGCCGGTCAACGGGTTGCCGAGCGGCTTGGCTTCGCAGCGGTTCTTCATCGCCGCCGCCTGACCGGCCAACGCCGCGCCGAGTGGACGATCGGTGATGTATTCCGCGATCATCCGCTTCTGCGTCACGCTCAACCCCTCCGCGTTGACGGCCATCGAGCCGGTGGTGATCGCGTCGAGGATGGCTTCAGGCGTGCGCGCTCGCAGCGCCTCGCGGGTCGGGGTGCGGTCGTCAGTCGGCTTCGTGTGGCATACGCCGCACCGCGACTCGAACACGCCAAGCGCCTGAATCGCCTGCGCCGACGCGGCCGCCGGCAGGGTCAGGACACAGGCGAGCGTAACGCCCGAGATGAGTGCTCTGAACATCGCGCCATCATAGTCCCAAGGCTATGGGGTGAACGTGAATTCGAGAATGCTCCCCGGATTCGCGAGTGTCTGCGTCACGACGCCCGCCGCGTTCCGGCTCGGGCCTGACACGTCCGTCGCCACATACAGCGTTCGTCCGTTTGGATTGATCGCGATATCCCGATAGCGATTCGTGGACCGGAACATCTCGACAGGTGGTCCCTGAACAGACCGTCCATCTGGTGCGAGCGCCAGCCGGTAAACCGCTCCCCGGATCAGGCTGAGAGCCAGCAATGAGTTGTTCCAACCCGGAATCGCCGTACCAGCGTAGTAGTCGATCCCGGCCGGCGCGATCGTGCCGCTGCCGATAGTGCCAAGGTCGTAACCGTTGTCCACCGTGAAGAACGTCCGGATCGGCGGCGTGAACCGCGGGTCGTTCCAGGCCGTCTCGGCCAGCGTGGGAACCGACGCTGGAATCGGGTCGCCGCCTCGCGGCGTCAGCGATGCGCAGGGCTGCGGAGCGGACTTCGACCAGTTCGCGTAGACGTACGACTTGTCGTCGCGGTATCCCGCCACATTCGGCCATCCGTAGTTGCGGCCTCCCTCGATCAGGTTGACCTCATCGTCGGAGCCCGGGCCGTGCTCGGACGCGTACAGCTTGCCTCCCGGTGCTGCGACGAGCCCGAGCGGATTGCGATGGCCCCACGAGTACACGTGACTGCGCACGCCGTCGATCGCCGGGTTGTCCGCGGGGATCGATCCATCGAGCTCGATGCGCAGGATCTTACCCTGGTAGTGCGACCAATCCTTGACGCGGACTTCGGCGGCGGTTGGAAGATCCTGTGCGAGGTTGGCGTCGCAGAGGTTCGCCCCGAAGTTGCTGCCCTGATCGCCGATGGTCACGTACAGTTTGCGATCCGCGCCGAAGGCCAGCCGCCCGCCCACGTGGTCCGTGTGCGTCGGCAGCCCGGTCAGAATATCGAGCGGATCCACCAGCGTGCTCGTGCCGGCATCGTATCGGTATCGCCGCACGGCCATCCGTCGGGCGAGCGCCGTCCCCGCGGCATCGTCGTAGGTGAACGCGACATAGACGAAATCGCTGCCGCTGTTTCGCAGGAAGTCCGCGTGGAACGCAAGGCCGAGCAGCCCGTCCTGCGTGAACGTCGTGTTCACTTCGGGGATGGTGACCAGCCGGCGCTGCGTTCCGTCGGCCGGGTTGATCCGGATCACGCGCCGGCCGCTTCGTTCGGTCACCCACAACATCTGATCCGGCGCCCACGTGATTTCCCACGGCCCTTCGAGCCCCGATACGAGCACGCGCATCGTGAAGCGTCCAGGCGGGTTCGTGACGAGCGTCGGGTCCTGAGTCGCGGCCGATGCGGACAGCATCGCGACACATGCGCCGATTGCAAGCGCGGTCTTCCTCATGGAGAGCTCACTGCAGCGGATGATCATTATCTTCCGGATCGTGCGATAGCCGGCGCGACGCTGTCGTGCGCAAAGAACGAATCGACCGGTAACCCTTCGTTTGAGACGATCCGCCGCACGACGCGGAAGCCGAGATCGGCCAGGCGAGACTCGAGGGCGGGCGGCGGACGCTCGATTGTCATCAGCCGGACCGCGAACTCGTGGAACGGGAACCCGGCCAGCACGCGGTTCTCGGCGCCTTCGACGTCGAGACTCAGGTAGTCGATGACGGGCGGCGCGCCGACGTCGTGCAGGATCGACGCGAGGCTCCGCGTGCGGCGTGGCGTCGTGGCCTCGCTCGCCGCGCCCGGTACATTGTCCATGTCCGCCGCCACGACGCCACCGCAGACGCCGCTCGCCAGAAAATCGACTTCGGCGTCATCCGTGTCCCACACGACGGCGTCGACGCAGGTCGCGAGGCGATGACGCCGCAGCGTCTTCAGAAACAGGGAATTGGCTTCGATACAGACGCCGCGCCACCCGAAATCGCGCTCGAGCGCGAGCGTGTTGTTCGACACGACGCCGTTCGACGCGCCCACGTCGGCGAAGTACCCGCCGCGTAAGCCGCCGAGCGTCTCGATCACCCAGCGATCCTGGCCGCACTGCGAGGGCCGTCTCACGCCGAGCCGCACGATGGCCTCGGCGGACAGCGGCGTGGCGTGCGTCGCGATGATTCGTCCAATGGCTTCGCGGGTGCGATCGAGCCAGGGCGTCATGTCGATAAATCGTAGGTCGAGCCGGGACCGATTCGAGCTGAGCCGTAGGGAGTTGCGCCGGGGGCCGGCCGGTCTACATTTAAGTCATGAACCTCAGTACCGCTCGGCTCTGTCTGGACTGCGAAGAAGTCCACGACGCTCAGGTCTGCCCGGTCTGTGCGTCGGAAACCTTCAGCTTCCTCGCGCGCTGGATACCGGCGCCCGAGCCCCGAAAGAAGCGCCCGCCGACGCCGTCTCCCGAAGTCCAGGCGTATCGACAGCTGATCGACAGCGATCGCGACGGCGCCTCGCGGCGGATCCGGCTGCTGCGGCACGGATTCATCGGGCTGACGGCCGTCGGAGCGTTGGGCTGGCTCTGGCGAAACAGCCAGCCGCGCGGGCCGAAGGGTGGCGACGGCACGCCGACAATCAGCGAGTAGCGGCGGCTCGGCGTTTGGAAGTCTTCGCAACGATCCAATAGACTTCCGGTGCGAATGGCACGCACATCGGATCGAACGCCGATCTACGCGCACCTGTACTTCCAGGTTCTGATAGGAATTCTTCTCGGCGTGGTCGTCGGCTACGTCTGGCCGCAGACGGGGGCCGCGCTGCGGCCGCTCGGCGACGGCTTCATCAAGCTGATCCGGATGATGATCGCGCCGATCATCTTCTCGCACGGTCGTCGTCGGCATCGCGAAGATGGGCGACATGAAGAGCGTCGGCCGCATCGGCATCCGGGCGCTCGTCTATTTCGAGATCGTCTCGACGCTCGCGCTCCTCATCGGTCTCGTCGTCATCAACGTCCTGCAAGCCCGGCGTCGGCATCAACGCCGATCCGGCGACGCTCGATGCCAAAGCCGTGGCCGCGTACACGATCGAACGCGCAGCACCTGAGCACCGTCGACTTCCTGCTGAACATCATCCCGACGACCATCGTCGACGCGTTCGCGAAGGGCGAAATCCTGCAGGTGCTGTTGTTCTCGGTGCTGTTCGGGCTGGCGCTGCTCCATGTCGGCGAGCGGGGGAAGCACGCTCGTCGGATTCATCGACGAGTTCTCGCACGCCCTGTTCGGCGTCGTCGGCATCATCATGCGGGTGGCGCCGATCGGCGCCTTCGGCGCGATGGCGTTCACCATCGGCCAGTACGGCATCGGCACGCTGTTTTCGCTCGGCAAGCTGATGGCGTGCTTCTACGCGACCTGCCTGCTGTTCATCTTCGTCGTCCTTGGCGGCATCGCGGCGTGGACCGGCTTCAGCCTGTTCAAGTTCATCCGCTACATCAAGGAAGAGATCCTGATCGTGCTCGGCACGTCCTCATCCGAGTCGGTGCTGCCGCGGATGATGGCGAAGCTGGAGCATCTTGGCTGCTCGAAGTCGCTGGTCGGTCTGGTGATTCCGACCGGCTACTCGTTCAACCTGGACGGGACGTCGATCTACATGACGATGGCGGCGATCTTCATCGCGCAGGCGACCAACACGCCGCTGTCGGTGAGCCAGCAGATGGGGATTCTGGCGGTGCTGCTGCTGACGTCGAAAGGCGCGGCGGCTGTGACGGGCGGCGGCTTCGTGACGCTCGCCGCCACGCTGTCGGCGATCCCGACGATCCCGGTGGCCGGGCTGGCGCTGATCATCGGCATCGATCGCTTCATGTCGGAGTGCCGGACGATCACCAACCTGATCGGCAACGGCGTCGGCACGGTGGCCATCGCCGGCTGGGACGGAGCGCTGGACAGGAGAAGGATGACGCGAGTCCTGAACGGCGAAACCGACCAGGAAGCCGATCATCCAGAAGATGTGCTCGTGGCCGAAGCGGCGACGGTCGCGGCTGCCAGGCGCTGACTGACGTCACAGCCCGAGTCGCATGAAGCAGTTCTAGTTGCCGACTGTCAGCCGCCTGATGCTTGCTGATTCTTCAATCTCAACCCATCGCCCATCGATCCGGACAACGAAGCGGCCGATCGGCGTGTTCCCCTTGTGAGCGTCCACCCGGAATCCGAGGTCGTTCCCCGAGATGATCGTCAGTTGGGGTTGGAGCTGCGACGGCGTTGGGCGCGGCTCACGAGGCGTTGGGGGCACTTGCGCATGGCCCCAGATCCCGGCCGCACACATCGAAACCACCCACACGGCAATGACGACGAACCGCTTACGTAGACTCATTCTGAACCTCCCGTTTAATGATGGCTCGGTGTACGACTGACGGCGTTTCCGTTTGGACGGCCTGGTTGCCTTGAGGGCCTGTACACCTCTCGACGGTGGCGTCCGTTGGCAGCGCCGCCAGTGTGACCGCTAGCCAGCGTAGATCCCGTAGGCAAGAAGGCCGGCAAGGACCATGAGAGCGGCGCCAGCCACCTGGACCTCCCAGGACCGCTCCACGGATACTCGCGCCATCAGCTTCAACCCCTGTTTCGGTACGCAGAAGCGAAGCAGGCTCTTGATGAGGAGGCTCCACCCCACCAGCGTCAGCACGACTGGTATCCCAGACCACACGTTGTGGAACCCGATGATGATGGCTGCCAGTGGCAGATTCAGAAAGCCGTCCACGAAGGCGCCGGCTTCTCCCTTGCCTCGCAGGAGGATGAAGAACTCCACCCAGGCCTTGGGTTGCAGGACATGTGAGAGACCAAAGACTCCGAACACAATGATGGCCAGGACCTCAACGGATCTTTCCATCCGTGGAGAATAAGCCCGATCAGCTCGCCTGTTCAGCTGCTTTGTCGGAAATTGGCGATGGTGAGCGCGTTGTTGTTCAGCGTGCGGCTATCGTCCGCATCGCAGTTCGTCGCCGCGGTGTTCCCCAACTGACACGCGGTGCTGGTGCCGGCCGCGATGCCCATCGGCACGCCTGGAAAAAACCAATACTGCAGGCCGTCGCAATTGGCGCCGCGGCCGCAGAACCCCAGATACTTCGTCTGCGGATTCGCCCAGTAAAGCAGTCGCGAGCAGTTGAATCCGAGCACGGTGCACATGTCGGGATACGCCATGATCGTCCGCCAGCGCTGGCTCGCGGTGGCGTTGACGTGCCCGTGCGCGAAGGTGAACGGCGTGGTCCCGTTGTCCACGAACCAGTCATGGCGCGCGCCCATGTTGTGACCGAGCTCGTGCGCGAACGAGTAGTTGGGGCTGACGCACGAGCTATCCGTCACGCTGAACGCGGATGTCCCAAACGCGCTCGAAACGGAGGTCATCAGAAACGCGATGCCGCAGGCGTCCGGAGCGGCGGGATGCACGAGCATCGTGACGAGATCGGCGCGATACGTATCGCGGAGTGCCGCCACGCCCGAGAGCGCACCGGTGCCGTTTCGGAGGTTGGTCAGGTTCGTTGAAAAACTGCTGACTTCCGTGTACGGCACCTGGATCGCGCGCGCGAGACGGATGCGGTGGGTGACGCCGCTGTTCGCGTACGACGTGTTCGTCTCGCTGATGCCGAGGTTGATCAGGTTCGCGATTCCCGCCGGCCCGCCGGCGTTGGCGGCCGCCAGCGCGGTGTAGAGCACCAGGACGTCGATCACGTCGGCGGTGTCCGCCATCGGCGCGTTCGCCGCTGCCGCCCGGTCCGCATCGGAGAGCCGCACCTCAATCGGCTCCGCCTCGCGCAGGAACGCGGACTGATCGATCTCGGACACGATGTGCAGCGCCGAGCCCGGCGCCGGTCTGATCTGGAACCAGGCGTCCGGCGTGATGATGCTGCCGGCCAGAGAACCGGCAATAGTGCCGCCGCTGTACGCCAGAGTGATGAAGCTCGCCGGAACGCCATCGACGTGGCCGACCCATGTCACGCCGTCGGGATTGGGATCGTATCGATCGAAGACTCCGAAAATGGTGACGTCGGGAAACAGCTGCAGCGATACTGCCGGCTCACGCAGCATCCGGCGGTCGGCTGGACCTGGCAGGACGTCGAAGTCGATCGCCGCGGCCCGCGATCGCAGGACGGTCGGATCGTCGCCCGTCTGCGCTTCGGGCGCACCGAGCGGGCCCGCGTCGATCAGCAACGGCCCGCCGGCGGCATTGACGGTCCCCGCTCTGGACGCGCCATACGCCGCAGCGACGCCGAGGAATCCGATGACGCCGAGACGGAGGACGAAGGAGGTATTCATGTCGCCCTTTCCGATATTACTACCGGCCGCGGGCGTCGCACGAGTTGTGAGAGACTCACCGCGATGGCCGCGAGCGCGCGACACCGGCAACGCCGCATCGGACTGCTGGTGATGTCAGGAGTACTCTGCGGCGCGCTCGGACAGCGTCCAGTCTTCGCGCAGATCATCACCGGGCCGAAGGCGGATCCGAAGTGGACGGCGGAGGCGCATGTCGGCGTGCTGCGCGGCCCGGCGCCTACGGGTGGCGCCGCGGGGCGGTTTCCTCCGGGCACGACGTTCGCGACCGAGCCAGGCTTTCCGAGCCGCACGAACTCGTCGTGGTACTTCGGCGACGGCGCCGCCCTGTTCAACGAGGTGAACGCGCAGTTCGGCTCTCGCTTCAACATCCGGTTTCCGCCGTTCGTCCCGCTCGACAGCATGCTGAATGCAGCGGCGATGGGCCGACAGGGCGGTCGCAGTTGGGGTTTCCGCATCGCCCGCCGAATCAGACCGCGGCTCGGGGCCGAATTCAGCGTCGATCGCAGTCAGGTACGGCTTCGGCTCACCGATTCCGCCCGGAACGCGATCGAAGCGACGCGAACGAGCTTCGAGCGCGCGTTCAGCGGGCTGATCGGCACCATTCCGCAGATGGGTCTGCGAGTCACGTCAACGGCAGACATCGATGAGGCAGCCGCACACCAAACCGCGTTCACGGGTGTGCTGACGATCGAGCTGACGAAACACGGACGGATAGCCACCCACGTGCTGGCGGGTGCGGGCCGTGTACTCAATCGCGCCGATCCGCTGGAAGCCCGCGTGCGCGGCAACTATCAGTTCCGGTTCTTCGACACCTTCCCCGTCAACGAGACCGACACGGTAACGATTCGGTTCACGGAGCGCGACGCCGCGACCGTCGGTGTCTTCGGTGGCGGAGTCACCGCCGATGTCGGCGAACGTCACGGTGTCCGTGCCGACGTGCGCGTCTTCGCCGGCAGCAACGGCAGCGGCACGTTCGTAGACGCATCGCCGTCCGTCCAGCGTCTCGCACCGTTCGTGGCACTGCCGTCGAACACCAACCCAAGCCTTCAATTCAGTACGACCACCACCGATCGCTCGTCGCTGAACGGATCGACGGCGGGGCTGAGGACATTCACCGGCAGCGGTCTCGATCTGCGAATCGTGCTCAGCGTGGGGTACTACCTCCGCTTTTGATCAGCAGCGTGCGCAGCGACTCGTCCGACTGAACCAACCGCCGTACCGGCGCCGGCCTCGTTCCGGTCAAGAGTCAGCGATGATTGCGTGCCCAGCAGGAGACCGCTCGCCAGGCATCACGAGCACGACGACGAACCCGATCGCCTTCAGCTGGCGGCGCTTCGCCGGTCTCGCCACGCACAGATTCTACCCGCGCCGCCGCATCCGACATCGCGTGGTAGTATCGACGCGCACTGTTGTGGGCGCGGTACCTGAGAAAATCGGGCGGTTCGTCATCGACGCGCACCTCGGCAGCGGAGGGATGGGCGAGGTCTATCGCGCCACCGATCCGACGCTGCATCGAACGGTCGCGATCAAGACGGTCCGGCCCGACATCCACAATCCCGACGGCACGTATCTCGAGCGTCTTTATCGCGAAGCGCAGGCGGTCGCGCAGCTTCAGCATCCCAACATCGTGACCGTGTTCGAGGCCGCCGAAGCGGACGGCCTCGTGTACATCGCGATGGAGTACTTGAAGGGGGAAAGCCTCGGCGCGGCGCTCCAGCGCGGCGACCTGTCATTCGAAACCAAGATCAAGATCGTCTCGCAGATTCTCGACGCGCTGCAGTACGCGCACGGTGAAGGCGTCATTCATCGCGACATCAAGCCGGCGAATGTCCACCTGCTGCCCGGCGGATCGATCAAGCTGCTCGATTTCGGCCTCGCCTATGTCGTGCGCGCCGAATCGCTGACCGCCACGGGGATGGCGATGGGCACGCCGTTCTACGCATCGCCCGAGCAGCTGAAGGGCGAGGACGTCGACGGGCGAACCGACATTTACGCGACCGGCGCGCTGACCTACGAGCTGCTCACCGGACGCCGCGCGTTCGACGGCGAGACGCTCTCGGCGGTGATCGTCAAAGTGCTCTCGGATCCGCCGCCGCCGATGGGCACGTCGTTGAGCGCCGCCTTTCCAGAGATCGATCGGATTCTGGCGCGGGCGATGGCCAAGAACGCGGCCGAGCGCTACGCCATCGCCGATGACATGCGGAATGCGTTGGCGGCGTTCATGGCCAACGCGCGCGAAGGTCTCGCGGCGATCCACGCCACGCAGGCCATCACCGCGCAGAAAGCGGTGCTCGAGGCCAGGACGCTGATCGACAGCGGGCGGGTCGAGCAGGCCGAAGCGCTGCTGGCCGAAACGCTGCGAACCAATCCCGAGGCGGTCGCGGTCCGCGCGCTGCTGAAGGACACCTCCAGCGTGCGACGAGCCCGCTCGGCGCCGCCGTCGCCGCCGAAGGTCGCATCGGGCGCGGCACAACCGACCGTGCTGATGCCGACCGACGCCCCGGCTCCGGCGCCGAGTCGCTCCGAAGCGGCTACGGTCGTTGTCGCACCACAAGCGGCCGTGGCGCCTGAATCGGAACCTCTGCCGGCGCCGGCTCCGCCCTCGCGCACGTTTCTCTGGGCCGGACTCGCCGCTGCGGTGGCGATCGTTGCCGTTGCGGCGTGGACGCTCACTGGAAATCGAACGGCGCCCGAGACACCACTGGCGGTCGCAGATGCGCCGCAGGCTTCGTCGACGCCGCTACCCACGCCGCCACCTGCGCAGCCGAGTGTCGCCGCACGGCCCGCCGACGCGGCGGTCACGCCCGCCGAGCGCCCGTCGGCGGTGGCCCGTGGAGGCGCTGCAACCGCTGCGCCGTCTGTGCCGGCGGCCGAGCCGACACCAGCGGCAGCCGCGCCGGCGCCGGTCGAGACGGCCAGCGCCGCGTCCGCGAGCGCGAGCGCCAAGAAGATGTTCGCCGACGCCGCGTCACACGCTCTCGGACTCAAATACGGCATCCTTCGACAGACGCCCGACGGCGGTGAAGGCGAAGTGGATCCTGCGGGCACCACGTTCCACTCGGGCGACAAGATCCGCTTCACGTTCGAATCGAACGGCGACGGTTATCTGTATCTCGTGCAGGAAGGGTCCAGCGGGAAATGGACCGTGTTGTTCCCGAACCCCGACATCAACGGTGGCATCAACGCCGTCAAGCGTCTGCAGAAATACACCATCCCGTCGCGTGGCTGGTTCGTCTTCAACGAGATTCCCGGCATCGATCGGGCGTTCGTCTTCCTCAGCCGCGAGCCGCTCGATCAGCTGCCCGGCTTCAACCAGCCGGTGACGCGCATGGAATCGGTCGCCTCATCCATCGTCGAAAACCTGCGGCGCAGCGTGCGCGCCCGCGATCTGCTGTTCGAGCGCGAGCAGGTGGCCGGATCCAGTTCGGGAAAGTCCGCGTCGACCTTCGTCGTCAACCGCGACGAGCTCGGACGCTCGGTTGCGGCATCGATTGAGCTGCTTCATCAGCAGTAGGGTTCACGAGATGACCATACGGAAGCGCATCGCCGGGCTGCTCTGTGGCGCGCTGGCCACCACGGCGCTCGCGGCACAGACGCCGCAGCCGCCGCCAGGTCAACGCGGACAAGCCCCGCGCGATCTCGTGCTCGAAAAGCCGGCAACCCCGGAGCGCCTGTCGGGCGCCATCCCTCGCGGGTACGCGCTGGTCGTGGGCGTCGCGCAGTACCAGAATCTCGACGCCGCCAGGCAACTCCAGTTCCCCGAGTCCGACGCGGATGCGATCCATCGGATTCTGATCAGCCACGAGGGCGGCGCATTTCCGCCCGAAAACGTCCACGTGCTCAAAGGCCGGCAGGCGACGCTCGCCAACATCCGGCGCGAATTCGAGGAATGGTTGCCGTCGGTTGCCACGCCGTCCGATCGCGTCGTCGTATTCTTTGCCGGTCACGGGTTCGTGAAGAACGGACGCGGGTATCTGGCGCCGTGGGACGTGCATCCCGATCGCCTGGAGACCACGGCGTATCCGATGACGACCGTCGGCGACGTGCTCGCGAACAAGGTGAAGGCGACGTGGAAGGTGCTGCTCACCGATGCCTGCCATTCCGGCAAGATCAACGCGGAGACGACCAACGAGACGCTGGATCGGCAGTTCGGCAGCCTGCCCACGAACTTTCTGACGCTGACGGCGACGACCGAGCGTGAGCAGAGCTACGAGGATCCGAAGCTGTCGACCGGCTTCGGCTTCTTCACCTACTTCCTCGTCCAGGCGTGGCAAGGCAACGCCGACAACGATCCCTGCGACGGGAGGATCACGGCGGACGAGCTCATCGAGTACGTCCACACCAACGTGCGGCGATATGCGAAGGATCACGGTGTGTCGCAGACGCCGACTGCCCGCGGCGATTACGAGCCGACGATGCCGCTGGGTGTCGGCAAGGGGTGTCTGACATCGGACAACAAAGAACCGTCGATGCTCGGTACGGCCATCATCGAAGCCAACATGGACGATGTGGAGCTGTACATCGATGGAAACCTGGTCGGCCGGCTGTCGAAGGACAAGCCGCTGGTCGTGCCGCGGCTCTCGAGCGGGCTGCACGAGTTCAAGGGCGTCAAAACGGGCTATGAGCCCGACCGCAAAGAGGCGTTGATCGCCCCCGGTCAGGAAGTGACTGTCACCCTGCGGATCCGGTACGTCAAGCAGATCAAAAAGGCGGCGCTCGATCTGAACGCGGACGGCGAAAAACTTCTGCTCACCCAGCGCTCGTCCCTGTCCCTGATGAATGTCGTGCCAACCGCGCGGCAGCAGAGCGCAAACGATCTGAAGCGGGCGCGGGATTTCTTCACTCGCGCGGTGACGGAAGATCCAGGCTACACGGAGGCGACGTTCAACCTCGGCCAGGTGAACCAGCTGCTCGGCGATCAGGACGCGAGCGTTGCCGCCTACAAGCGGGCGATGGCCGGCGATCTGAGTCACGTCCAGTCGCGCATCCAGTGCGCCGCCGTGCTGATCGAACGCGGCGATCCGGACGAAGCGATTCGCTATCTCCTCGAAGTGCAGCGCCTCGAGCCGAACAACGACGAGATGTACGCGATGCTCGCCCGCGCCTTTTGGGACAAGGCGGCCTGGGCGCGAAGCATCGAGTTGGCCGACAACGCGATCCGCCTGAATGCTTCGAACGCGCAGGCCCACTTGTGGCGGGCCGATTCACGGCGACAGATGGCCGCGGTCGAGAAGGACAAGAACCGGCAGCGCGACCTCTACGCCGGCGCACGCGAGGACTATCGCGAGTTTCTCAACCTGACCAATTTCTCGAGCAACCTCGCGGAGCGGCTCGCGTTCCATTTCGTGGGCTTTCACATCGGATCGCGCAGCCACGCCGATCGGCAGCCCGCCTACGTTGCCCTCCGCACGTCGGGGTTTCTCGGCCTGTGCCTGACGGAGCACAAAGTCGGCAACCCGCTGCGCGCCCGCACGTATTGCCAGCGGGCGATCGGCTACAGCCCGAAGGATCCGATTGCGTACTTCATCCTCGGGAACGTCAATCGCGATCTCTACAATCAGTTCGAGTCGTGCGACTACCTGAAGGCCGCGGCAGTCAGCTACAACCGAATGATCGAGCTGAATTCCGATCTCGTCGAGTCGCGGAACGCCAAAAACTATCTCGAGCAGATCACGGCGATCGTGCGCAAGCTCGGGTGCGGAGTGTAGATGCGCGCCATTCTGTCGTCCGTTCTTCTCTTCGCCGCCCTCGCCCAGGGCGCGGGTCTGAAAATCGCCGTCATCGCCGGCGAGGACGCTGTCAACATCATCCAGCAGCGCACGGCCGTCGCGCCAGTCGTCGAGGTGCGCGATCGCAACGATCTGCCGGTGGCGGGTGTCGCCGTCGTGTTTGCGATTCGCGGCGGCGGTGCGTCGTTCGCCGGCGGAAGCGAAGCCGTGACCGTCACGACGAATGCGGCCGGCCGCGCGACCGCCTCCGGTCTGACGCCGACCGGCAACGGAGCGATCCAGATCAACGTCACCGCGACGCATCAGGGCCAGACGGCGACGGCGAGCATCTCGCAGACCAACTTCTCCACGGTGCAGGAGGCGGCCCGCGCCGGTCGTACGCCGGGGCCGAGCAACGCCGCCGCGGCCGCGGCGGCGGGTGCGACAGCCGGCCTTGCCAGCGGCGCCGCCGCAGCCGGGGCCGGCGCCGGAGCCGGTGGTGGAATGTCGGGAACGACGATCGCCGTCATTGCCGGCGCCGGGGTGGCCGGCGCCGTGGTGGCGAAGAAGGCATTGGGCGGATCATCGAGCTCTTCTAGTCCGACAAGCGTCAACGTTTCCGGGCCGTTTCAGGGCAACCTTCCAATCACGGGTTCCGCGGGTGGAACGTTCATCTGTTCCTGGAATTTCTTGTTGGCCGGCACGTTGCGAATGGCGCTGAACCTGCAGGGTTCAGCGGTGACCGGAACGCTCACGGGCGACGGAACGAGCACGACAACCAATGTGAACTGCGCTGGCATTCCTTTCCAAGGCGGGACCTCGGATCCGTTCGCACTTTCGGGTCCAGTAACCGGCTCGTCCAGCAATCTGCAATTCAGCCAGAGCTTCACCGCCAGCGGCACGGGCTTCGTCGGAGCCTTCGTCTATGCGTTCACCGGCGTCTTGAACGGGGGCGTCGTCACAGGGACCTTGACCCCGACGTTCAATCAGCAAGGATCCGGGATCGTCGTCAGCGGCACGACGACGATGCCGGTCACGCTGCGGTGAAGGCATGACTGCTCATCCAATTCGACTGGCGCTCCTCGCGACCGCGCTCTTCGCCACGGCTCCGCTTCACAGCCAGACGCACCCGAGTGGCTGGACGCAGTGGGCCGGACCTGCGAGGAACTTCATCGTCACGCCCGGCGCGCCGCTTGCGGACACGTGGCCGGAGAGCGGCCCGCCCGTGGTGTGGAGCCGCCCTCTCGGCCCAGGCCACTCGTCGATCATCTTCGACGAGGGTCGCCTCTACACCATGTATCGCGCGGGCAACGGACGGACACGTCAGGGACCGTGGGCCGCGGAAGAGACGGTCATCGCGCTCGATGCCGGCAGCGGCCGGACGATCTGGGAGCACACATACCCGTCGCGCCGCGAGGACTTCAGCTTCGGCGCCGGCCCGCACTCCACGCCGCTCGTCGCCGGCGATCGACTCTTCACGATCGGCACCAACCAGCTGCTGCTGGCGTTCGAGAAGAAGACGGGCAAGGTCGTGTGGTCGCACGATCTGGTCAAGGAGTTCAACTCGCCGGAACTGCTGATTCGCCCGGTGGTGAAGGTCGGCTACGCATGCAGTCCGATCGCCTATCGCGACACCATCATCTGCAGCGTCGGAGGACCCGGACAGGCGGTCATGGCCTTTCGTCAGAGCGACGGGGCCGTCGTCTGGAAGAGCGGCGACTTTCTCACATCCGCCGCGCCTCCCATTCTGATCGACTTCGAAGGGTCGCCCCAGCTCGTGTTCCTCGCAGGGGGAACGGTGACCGCGCTCGATCCGTCGACCGGCCGGATCCTCTGGTCGACCCCGCACGATCCTGGCAACGACTTGAACTGCGGCACACCGCTGTGGGGCCCCGACAACGTCCTCTTCGTCTCGTCCGCCTACAAGGCGGGAAGCCGAGCGATTCGTCTGACGAAACAGGGCAACGCGACGATTCCCGACGAGGTGTGGTTCACCAATCGCGTGCGCTTCATGTTTCTCAACTCGGTGCGGCTCGGAGACTTCGTCTACGGCACGACGGGCGACTTCGGTCCCGCCTTCCTGACCGCGCTCAACATCAAGACCGGCCAGGCGGCGTGGCAGCATCGCGGATTCGGCCGGGCCAGCCTTCTTCACGTCGATGGCAAGACGCTCATCATGGACGAGGACGGCGATCTGGCGCTGGCGCGCCTCACGCCGGAGGGCGCCACGGTTCTGACGCAGGCGAAGATCTTCGACACGACGACGTGGACGTTGCCGACGCTTGCCGGAACCAGGCTGTACGCGCGCGATCGCGAAAAGATCGTGGCGCTCGAACTCGGACTGCCGGCGTCGGACAGGGCAATCTCGACGACGTCACAGGCTGATTCGCGGCCGGTGGCGCAGCGTCAACCGCCGCCAGCCGCTCAATCCGCGGCAGGCGTCAAGCCAGGCTTCGGAGGCAGTTGGCAGCTCGATGCCGCGGCGAGCCACATCGATCCGGCCGCCGGACTGGCGGGGTTGATTGCCGCAGGTGCGCCGCCGATGCTCTTCATCACCGAGCCGGCCAACGGCGATCTCATCGTCGAGAGTCCGATCAACGAAGGCCATGCGCGCATGTATCGTCCGGGCGGGAAGACGCAGACGCCGGCGGGACAGGCCGGCACGATCACGATGACGACCGCTCGGGTCGGCGCAACAATGGCAAGCGAAGGTGAAGTCGTGAGCGCCGGCGGCCCGACCACGCGCGTCAAGGAAACGTACGGGGTGAGCCCGGATGGCAACGTGCTGTCGATCGACGTGGTCACCGCCGCGGGGGAGACGAAGACAAGCGCCCTTCGCTACACGCGGATGACCGCCGTCGGCCCGTGTGAGTCGTGGCCGACACCGTGCAAACGGTTCCAGTAGCGTTATCGCGTCGACTGCATGTAGATGCAGGCCGCGTCCGGCGTACTGCTGCCTCCAGGTATTCACCGATCGAAGCGTGAGCACCGACCTGCTCTTGCGTTCTTGAAAAGAAGAAGAAGCGATACGGACCGCTCTGCAGAACCGTCGGACTGACCGGCTCCGATTCTGCCAGCTTTCCGGTCAACCCGCCACGCTCACGGGGCGGAGCCCGTCACTCTAACCAGATCGAAGCCACTCAGCCGCAGTGAGGCGGCGCAAACGCTCGAAGTAGGGCGGGTTGGGGTCGGACGGGCCGTCCGGCGGCGACTTGAGGAGCTCGTAGATGTTCTCCGCGAGTACCATGCCCACTGCGTGCAGGGCGTCGTGGCGCGTCAAGCCTTCCGCCCGGAGTCGCGTCAACGCATCGATCACCACGGCCTCTCCGAGCGCGATCTGATTTTCGACGACGACATGGATCGTCGAGTGAAGCGTCAACTGTGGGACTCGAATGCGGCGCCGCCGATGGTAGGACTCGACAAGAGCAATGCGCTCGGCCTCGTCGATCGCAAGCCAATCGGCTGCCCGCGGCTCCATTTCCGGGTCGTAGCTGTTCATAAGCTCGGTGTCGATTCGGTTCCGGCAACGCTCGCAACTGAGCCGCGGCGCGGTGAATTCGCGGCGCCGTCGGCTCCAGTTGCTGTTGGGCGGCGTGAGTGTCCACCAACTCTAACCGACCGACCACCTTCGCTCTGTGCGACCACACACGATAGCACCGCGTCACGCGGCGCGCGGGAACCCGTTATCCCGCGCGGTCCGTAGGTGGAGCCGCGCGAGCGTCGGCAGGCATCGGATCACGAACGCGAACGACGGCCGGTACTGCTTGCGCAGCGACAGCAACTCTACCAGGGTCTGGCTCGCGCCTAGGGTTCGGTTGAAGAACTCGACTTCCTCCTCCAAACTGGCCGTCCGCTGGTGATAGCAGAAGAAGCAACTGTGTAGTGAGTGCTTGAGGGCCCCCATGGCGTACTTGGTGGCTTCGGGGAGCGCGGGAAACGTCATGACGCTCAGCACCACCTGGCAGCAGAACGCGAAAAGCGCTTTGAAGACGTCCAGACGCCGGACGGACGGCACCGGGACCCAGGGGAGCAGGTCCTCTCCCCAGACCGTCACCGCCGAGGCGACGATACTGGCAAAGGCGATCCGGTCGACGAACGGCGCCTCCCATGGCCGCAGGTCGAGTACCCGTGCCACGTCCCCCGAGGTCAGGTCACCTCGCGTGCAGACACAACAGGGGAACAGGTGACCCACGGCCCGCTCGATGCGCGCCTGCAGCGCTCCCAGGGAATGGGCCGTGACCGGGCGGAAACCGTGGAGGGTCTCGAGGCGCGCGACCTCGTCACGCAGCCGACGCTTGTTCTCCGGTGTTGTATCGTCGGGAAGGACGATGATGAGGTCCACGTCGGAGACACCCGAGAAGCCGCCCTTCGTCGCACTGCCGAACAGGATCACGCTCACCAACGAATGCCCGGCCGGCGCGCACGTCTGTACGACCGCGTCAAGGTAGGTCTGGACGCGGAGAGGAAGCTGAAGCCCAGACACCGCGTCGAGAGTAGAACACATCGTCATGCCCGAGCCGGTATTCCGTGGAGGCTGAAGCGGAGTCCGCCCAACGTGACAAATGAGCCGCGCGCCGTTGTACGTTCAGCGGCGCGTCGGCTCCATTCGCGTGTTGGCCCGCTCTTCGTAGTTCGCTTCGGCCCACGTTTGAGCCCTCGCGGCGAGTTCCGCCGACACGTGTGGCCACTCGTGGAGCGTCGCCGGGTCGAAGTCGGCGCCGTTTGGCCATGTGAGCGTTCCGACTTCCTGGTCGAGAATCACCGCGTTAAACACCTCCAGGTCCCGCAGTGGGCCGAAGAGTGCGCCGTGCAGCACCGGCCGGAAGTCGATGTCTTGCGCGGTCCCGTCCGTGAATGACGCTCATTCAAAGCGTATCTGTGACATAGCGGCAAGTTCGATCGACCGCGTCTGTTCAATGCCGGCGTGTTGCGCGCCCAGATCGGCTGCGGATATGCGACTCGACTGGAGTAGGCGTTGCCGGCGACCCGCGTTGCCCGCGCGCCGCATGTACCGACCGCTTGAATTGCACATACAATCAGCCGCGAACCCTCAGGTCGAAGCGCCATGACTCACACAGCCGTCGTTCGCTCGCTCTCGACGATCCTGATGCTGGCGGTTGTGCGCGCGCCCGCGCTCCAGGCGCAGAATTGGCCGAAGTTCCGCGGGGCGCAGGCGGGCGTGGCGGCGGACGATCCTCGATTGCCCGATCGCTGGACTACGACCGAGAACGTTGCCTGGCGCATCGATCTTCCCGGCCGCAGCTGGAGCTCGCCCGTCCTCTGGGACGATCACGTGTTCGTCGTGAGCGCGGTCAATACGGCGAATCCCAATCCGTCCTTGAATCCCGTCATCACGTACCTCGCGCGATCGCTTGGCGGGACCATGAGCGGCGCCGACATCAGCAGGGCGACCGACGAGCATCGGTGGACGCTGTTCGACATCGACGTCAAGACTGGGAAGACCCGCTGGGAACGCGCGATTCGTGCGGCAACGCCGCTGCAGTCCGTGCATCAGAAGAACTCGTACGCGTCGGAGACGCCGGTCACCGATGGCGAGCGTGTGTATGTCTACCTGGGTTACGCCGGCTTGTTTGCGTTCGACATGAACGGCGCGCCGGTCTGGTCGAAGCCGATGGACGCGCCGAGGATGCGCACCGGATGGGGCACCGCGGCGTCGCCGGTGCTTCACGACGGCCGGATCTACATCGTGAACGACAACGAAGAGCGATCGTTCATCGCGGCCTTCGATGCGCGTACCGGCGCGCAGCTGTGGCGCACCGAGCGCGACGGCGAGGCTTCGAACTGGGCGACGCCCTTCGTCTGGCAGAACGAGCAGCGGACGGAAATCGTCACCACCGGCAGCAAGAAGGTTCGCTCGTACGATACGAACGGACGGCTGCTGTGGGAGCTCGCCGGCATGACGACGATCCACGCCGTGACACCGGTTGCCGGCCACGGCCTGCTGTTCGTCAGCTCGGGTTATTTCCCCGACAATCCCAGGCCGACCTACGCCATTCGGCCCGGCGCAACCGGCGACATCTCGCTCAAGCCGGGCGAGACGAGCAACGCGTTCATCGCCTGGTCCAACCCGACGCTGGCCTCGGCGTATCCGTCGCCGCTCGTGCTCGGCGATCGGTACTACACGCTGATGGACCGCGGATTCCTCACCTCGAACGACCCGAAGACCGGCAAGGAGATTTACGGCCGGCAGCGCATTGCCGTCGACTCGGGAACCTTCACGGCGTCGCCGTGGGCCTACAACGGAAAAATCTTCGCCGTGAGCGAAGACGGGGACACGTTCGTGATGCAGGCGGGTCCCCAGTTCAAGCTGCTCGGCCGGAACGCACTGAACGAGATGACGCTGGCGAGCCCCGCAGTCGCGAACGGCAGCCTGTTCATACGGACGGCGTCGAAGCTGTACCGCATCACGAAGCCATGAGGTGCGTCATGCATGTGCACTTGAAGTCCGCGCTCCCGGCGTTATTGATGGCGACTGCGCTGTCAGCAGGCGCCGGCGCGCAGGGAATTCAGTACGACAAGATCGAAATCAAGACCGACAAGCTCGCGCCGAACCTGTACATGCTGTCGGGTTCCGAGAACGTGGATCCGGGCCACCCGGATGGCGCGGGCGGACGGATCGGCGTGCTCGCCGGGCCTGACGGGATCTTCATGGTCGATTCGCAATACCAGCAGATCGGCGACAGGGTGCTGGCGGCCGTGCGGCAGCATCGATCCGGGTCCGATCCGCTTCCTCGTCAACACGCACATTCACGGCGACCACACCGCGGGCAACGCGACGTTCGCGAAGCTGGGCGCGGTGCTGCTCGCGCGCGAGGAGCTGCGCGAGGGGATGGCGCGCCAGCCGCCGACGACGCCGCCGGCGCCGCCGCGGGATCCGGCGAGACTTCCGGTCGTTGACCTACGGGATGGGCGACCCGGTGAGGTTTCGGATGAACGGCGAAACCGTCGAGCTGATTCCGGTTCGCGCCGCGCACACCGGCGGCGACACGATCGTCAGGTTCGTGAACGCCGATGTGATCATGATCGGCGACTTCTACCGCAACTTCGGCTATCCGTTCATCGACACCAACAATGGCGGGTCATTGAAGGGCGCGCTGGAGGGGCTCGAGTTCACGATGAAGATCGCGGGCCCGACCACGCGGCTCATTCCGGGCCACGGCACCTACATCAACCGCACCGACATCATTCCGTACCGCGACATGATCGTCGACGTGCAGGACCAGGGTGCAGCAGCTGATTGCGCAGGGCAAGTCGCTGCAGGACGTCCTGGCCGCGAAGGTGACGGCGCCGTACGACGCGAAGGTTCCCGGAGGCCTGCTGCCAGTCGGCGGCGCCGGAACGAGCGCGGACCGGTTCGTCAGCATGGTTTACGCGCAGTTGAAGCAATGAGTTGGAGCGCAGGCCTTTCAGGCCCGCGTCAGCGAATCGTCGGTTTGAAGCTTGGCGATTTCCGCGGCCGTGGGCTGAAACGGCAGCAGGAACAGCGTGAGGCGAGCCCCGTCCGACTCGAGCACGCCGACGGCGGCCTTGACGTCCATCACAACGACGTTCTCGGTGAGCGTACCCATGGACTGCGCAGAGGAAACAGCTGCATAACACGTCAGCAGCAGCGTCACGAACAGGATGCGTTTCATCGATTCTCCCAGAAAAAGACTCACTTCGTTCCCGCTCGTGCGCCCTTCTCGACGAGGAAGCGGACCACGCTCTCGAATTTCTGGGCCTTGGCGGCGTCGAGCGCCGTTCGCCCGTCGGTGTTCTTCGCGTTCACGTCGACGCCGAGCTCGACGGCCAGCTTGACGGCATCGAGGATCAGCGGTTCGCGGTCGCTGCGATCCAGTTCGATCCAGGCCTCGCCGCCGCCCATTCCGACCGCCGCCATCACCGCAGTCGTGACGTCGATCCGGTGCTGAAAGTCCGTGCCGCGGGGCCCGTCGACGACGCGGTCGCCGCGGTGGACGACCATGGGATTGGCACGCCGCTGCAGCAGGAGCCGCATCACGGCCGGCTCGCTGAAACGGGCCGCCAACCAGAACGGCGTCGCGCCAACGAGCTCGGGGCCGAAGTGAAAGTCCCTCGAGGACCGGCGGGTCGGCGTCCAGCTGCGAAGGGGAGCGTTGGCGTCGGCGCCGGCCGCGAGGAGCGCGCCCACCATCTTCTCGTCGCGCCGCATGATCGCGACATGCAGCGCTGAAAATCCGGCCTGAGCCGCATTCGGATCGGCGCCGTGTTCGAGGAAGAGGTCGACAATGTCGGCGTAGCCGGCGTGGGCGGCCATCGCCGTTGCGCTGACGCCCCACGCATCCTGGTCGTTGCCGTTGGCTCCCGCGGCCACCAGCAGCTTCGCCGAGGTTAGATCGCCGGCACGCGCCGCAAAGATCAGCGCGGTATCGCCGCCATGCGGGATCGCGCGGTTGTACTCGAGGTGGCCGTGCGGCGACACGGCCATGACTTCGCTCCACACGTCGGATTTCGCCCGGACGTCGGCGCCGTGGGCGACGAGGACGCGGACGACGTCCGGGTGCTTCTGCGCCGCAGCCCACATGAGGGCGGTCTGGCCGCGCGCGCCGCGGGCGTTGACGCCGGCGCCCTTCGCAATCAGCTGCTCGACGACGCTGTGATAGCCGGAGCGCGACGCCACCATGACCGGTGTCTCGCCGGCGAGCAGCGGAGCGTTCGGGTTGGCGCCGGCCTGGAGCAGCCGGCGGACCATCGCGTCGCTGCCGTTCTGGCTGGCGTTCCACAGCGGCGTGACGCCGAGATCGGTGGCCGCGTTCACCTTGGCGCCGGCGCGAATCAGCAGGTCGGCGATGTCGAGATCGTCGCGGTGGGCCGCCCAATGCAGCGCCGTCGTGCCGTCGGGCGCCGCGGCGTTGACCTCGGCGCGCTTCTGCGTCAGGAGGCGGACCGCGTCACGGTCGCCGTTCTTCGCCGCGTCGAGGAGCGGCGGTCCGTCCGCGGCGGCGACGCCGATCAGCGCCGCGACGACGACGGCAATCAGAGCGCACGGAGTTGTCGGAGCGAGGGGTCCAACACGGAGAAACGGAGGAACGGAGACGCACGGAGCGGTCATCGTCGTTCGACGGGTCGGCCTGCGCAGCAGGCCGACTGGCGCGGATGGATCGGATCGCGAAAATGAGCACGCGCGAGATTCACAGGGCGTGTTCATTTTCGCGATCCGATCCAGCCGCGCGCGTCGCTTCGCGACGCCCGTCGAACGCTGCCTGTTCGCATCACGCTGTCTTCTCCGTGCGCCTTCGTGACTTCGTGGCTCCGTGTGACAACCGTTCCTCCGTGACCTCGCGCCAACGGCGCTAGAGCGCCACGGTATCGAGCGGCAGCTTGCCGGTGCTGCCGCCCACTTTTTCCACCGGCACGCCCATCTTGTCCATCAGCGTCACCAGCAGATTGGCCATCGTCGGCTTGTCGCGATACGCGAGGTGCCGGCCGCCCTTGAGCGTGCCCGCTCCGCCGCCCATCACCACGATCGGCAGGTTGTCGCCCGAATGCCGCGTGCTGTTCGAAATCCCGGACCCATAGAGGATCGTCATGTGATCCAGCAGCGACCCGTCGCCGTCAGGTGTCGCGCGGAGCTTGGCCAGATACTTCGAGAACAGCTCCGCGTGATACCGGTTGATCTTCGACATGTGAGCGATCAGCTCGGGAATGTCGTTGTGATGCGACAGCGGATGGTGCGCCTCGGGCACGCCAATCTGCGGATACGGCCGCGCGCTCTGCTCCTTGCCGATCATGAACGAGATGACGCGCGTGAGATCGGATCGGAGCGCCAGCAGTTGCAGGTCCAGCATCAGCGCCAGATGATCCTCGAACACCGGCGGCGCGCCCTGCGGCTGGTCCAGAGACGGCAGCTCGAGATCGGTCTGCTGCTCCGCTTTCTGGATGCGCCGTTCCACGTCTCGAACGGCTTCGGTGTATTCGTCGATCTTCGTCTGATCCTGGGCGCCGAGATCCTTCCTGAGACTGGCGAGCTTGTCGTTGACGGAATCCAGGATGCTCTTGTGCTGGCGCAGCCGTGCTTCACGCGCGGCTCGGTCGGTGCTGCCGCTGTCGCCGAACAATCGCTCGAACACCGCGCGCGGGTTCCACTCCATCGGCAGCGGCTGCGTCGGCCCACGCCAGGAGAGCGTGTGGGTGTAGACGCAACTGAGGTTGCCGGTGCAGGCGCCGGCGTTGGCCGGGACGTCCATCGACAGCTCGAGCGACCCCACCTGCGTCTCGTTGCCGAAATGCCGGGCGAGCAGCTGATCGATCGAGACGTCGGCGATGATTTCGATTTCGGTTCGTCCACCGCGCATCGTGCCGGTGAGAAAAGAGCCGGAGGCGCCGGCATGGATGTAATTCCAGTTCGCCTTGAGGCCGGACAGCACGAGCATCTGATCCCGGAACGGCGCCAGCGGCTCCAGAATCGGCGACAGCTCGAACGCCGCGCCTTCGCTCTTCGGCGTCCAGTACTCCATCGCCATGCCGTTCGGCACATAGAACGTCTGGAACCGATGCGCGGGCTTCGGGGCGGCGCGGCCGCGCAACGAAAAGGCCGGAAGCATGGCGTCGAGGAAGGGCAGCGCCACGCTGGCGCCGAGGCCCCGCAGCACGGTCCGTCGCGGAAGTGTGGTCGTGAGGAAATTCATGGGCGTCCCTTCAAAAGAAACGGCGGGCTTTCAACGATCCCCAGAACGATCGCCGACCAGCGGAATTCAGACCGGGCCGCTGCGCGGACGATCTGCCGCACCACCGGCCGGTCGGTAAATTCGAGCGGCCTCCCGAGCGCGTAGGCCAGCAGCTTTTCGGTGACGGTGCGTGGGAACTGCTCGGGTTGCTCGAGCAGGAAACTCCGAAGGCCCGACAGGCCCTCGATCGTGGTGCCGCTCACCGTCGTGCCGGCGGTATCGACCGGCGTTCCCGATTCGTCCACGCTCCGCCACGCCCCAATCACGTCGAAATTCTCGAGCGCGAAGCCCAGCGGATCGATGACCGAATGGCAGCTGTTGCAGGAGGGATCCTTGCGATGCTCGGCGAGCCGTTCGCGGATCGACGCCGGAGGCGCACCCGGCTTGGCGTTCAAGGTCATGTCGACGCCGGGCGGCGGCGGGGGAATGGGCACACCGAAGATGTTGTTCAACAGCCACTTTCCGCGCAACACCGGCGACGTGCGGTCGGGATACGACGTCGTCGCCAACAGCGCACCGTGGGCCAGCAAGCCGCCGCGTTGATCGCGGTTTGGCAGCTGGACGCGGCGAAAGCGGCTGCCGTAGATGCCCGGTATGCCGTAGTGCCGCGCCAGACGTTCGTTGACGAACGTGTAGTCGGCGTTCAACAGATCGACGATGCTCCGGTCCTCGCGGATGGTGCTGCCGACGAACAGCTCCGTTTCGCGCCGAAGATCCTGCATCAGGCTCAGGTCGTAGTTCGGATACCGCTCCGGATCGATGACCACTTCGTCGACGCGCCGCAGATTCAACCACTGCGCCGCGAAGTCGCTGACGAGCGCACCGGCCGCTCGCGCGTCGCCGAGCATCCGGCGGACTTCCTGCGCGAGCACCGCACGATCGCCGAGCTGACCGCGCTCGGCCAGCGTGAGCAACCGATCGTCCGGGATGCTGCTCCACAAGAAGAACGACAGCCGCGATGCCAGCTCGAGATCCGCCTGGTGCGGGCCGACACGTGGGTCGGCCCCTACGATAGGCTCTCCGTTGTAAGGGCGGACCCGCGTGTCCGCCCCGGGCCGATGGACACGCAGGAGGAAATCCGGATCGACGAGCATCCGTTCGAGCGCGAACTGGATGCCCGCGTCGAAGCTGCCGTCGAAACGCCGCCCGGCGTCGAAGAACTCGAGCAGCGTGCCGACGTCGGCGTCCGTCACCGGCCGGCGATAGGCCAGCCGCGAGAGCCGCTTGAGAATCCGTGTCGCGCAGGCCCGCTCGGCCGCCGGTTGCGCCGGCCGGCAGGTGAAGATCGCGCGGCGGCTGGGGCTTGCCGCGCCGAAGCGCGCGCCGCGCGCGAAGGCGGGTGTCTCCTTCGCCGGTCCCGAGCTTGCGTACGGTCCGCCAATCTGGACGGATCCGACGCGCGCGTAGTCCATGTACACCTGATCGTCGGTGATGACGCGGCCGCGTTGCAGCGGCTGCGGCAACCCTTCCGGCTCCCACAATTCGCGGACGAACGACACGCCGACGATGTGCGGGCCGGCGGTGACGGGGATGCGGAGCTGCAGCCCGGCATCGCCGCCGATCTGCATGTACTTTTCCCAGGAGTCGTCGCCGGCAAATCCTGGCTCGCCGTCGCCGGCGTAGCTCGACGCCGCCGGCCGGCCCTGCGCTCCGCCGCCGACGGTAAACCGCTTCAGCAGCTTGCTGTCGAGGCGGACGTCGAGCTGCTGCGGCCAGCCCATGCCTTTGATGTAGTCCTGGTACTGCCGTTGGAGCCGGACCTTGACGAGGTATTCGCCGTCGACCGGAAAGTGATGGCGGATCGCCAGGCCGCCGCGCGATCCGAACGGCAAATCGTCGCTCTGCCGGTCGTCCTGCATCATGTGCAGCGGCATCTCGAAGGTCTCGAGCGTCGGCGACGCCGGAGGCAGACCCGTCGCCCGGCGCGTGACCTGGCGCGCGACGGACAGGTATCGCTCGAGATGCGCCGTCGAAATCGACAGGGCGTCCGCGAAGTTGTCGAAGCTGCCGTCCGCCGTCTCGTCGCCGGGCAGCAGCGCCTTGACGTCAAACCCCGCCGGGTCGAACGCGAACAGGTCGCGAATCGCGTTGTTGTATTCGGCGCGGTTCAGTCGATGCACTGGCGCGATACGGCCGTGGCTGGGAGCAGCCGCCCAGGCGCGATCGATTTCGGTCTCCAGCCAGTTCGCGAGCGCCCGGTACGTGGCCGCGTCGGGACGCGGTCTTCCAGCCGGCGGCATGGAGCCGGCATGCAGCTTCGCAATCACGCGCTCCCAGACATCCGCGTTGGCTGCCGGCTTGGTGACGTCCAACGCGTCCAGCGCGAGATCCGCGGTCTTGAGCCGCTGGTTGTGGCAGGTGACGCAGTAGGTGCCGATGACCGTTTCAGGCGCAGCCGTTTGAAGCCCGGCTACTGACGAGATACAGCAGGCGACGCCAAGCGTGACGATGGCCGCACGCCAGGACGCGCCGACCGGCACCGGCTTCACGACGTCACGGTCTCATACGGAAACACCCACGTCAATGGGGTATAGAATTCGCGCCGTGAAGCACCACCTTGCCTCTGCCCTGGCGGATCTGTTCGCCTTTGCAGTGAATCGATGGCGCTGAAGATCGCCGCCGCCGCGGCGCTGCTGCTGGCGCTCGAGGGCGCTCCAGCGTCGGACCGCTACGAAGAGGTCAAAGACTGGCCTCGTCTCCCCGCCAGCGTGCGGCTTGGTGAATGCGCGGGTGTCGCCGTCGACGTCAACGGCCACGTGTTCGTGTTCCATCGGCCTGGACGCGGCTTCGATACCGCCGCCACGGAGACGCTGGCCGACGCAGCCGTCCTCGAGATCGACGCCGACTCGGGGCGGTTGATCAACTCGTGGGGCGCGAACACGTTCCTCGTGCCGCACGGGATCACGATCGACTCCGCCAACAACGTCTTTCTCACCGACGTCGGATTGCAGCAAGTGTTCAAGTTCTCGCACGACGGCCGGCCGATCCTTGCGGTTGGGGAACCTCGCGTCGGCGCCTGGGACGCGACGCACTTCAACCAGCCGACAGACATCGCCATCCGTCCCGACGGCACCTTCTATGTCTCGGACGGCTATGTGAACAGCCGCGTCGCCATCTTCGATCGGAACGGGAAAGCCATCCGCGAGTGGGGCAGGAAGGGCGCGGGACCGGGTGAGTTCAGCAACCCGCACGGGCTGTCGTTCATTCCCGGCAGCACCGACGTGCTCGTTGCGGATCGCGAGAACTCACGCGTGCAGCTGTTCGACAAAGACGGCGTTTTCAAGCGGCAGTGGGTCGGCGTCACGGACGCCGCCACGACCGGCCGCGTCTTTGCCGTCGCCGCTGATGAGGCGGGAAACTCCTACGTCGGCATTCGCCGCGCGGACTACGACACGAAGCACACCGGCGTGCTCAAGCTCAATCGCCAGCGGAACATCGTCGCCGCCATCGGCTTCGGGCAGCCGGGCGATCCGGTGTTCAACGCCGTGCACGATCTGGCAATTGGAAAGGACGGATCGATCTACGTCGCCGAGACGCGGACCAAGCGCGTCGTCAAGCTGCGGCTGGTGAAGTAGCCGGGCTGTCAGCTCCAGCCTAGGAGTTCGTCCGAGTAGTGCCTGAACGAACTCCTAGTAGGCGCGCTCCGCGCGCGAAATCGCCGAAATCTTAGGTTTCTTGCCGGCGAAGCCGGCCTACTAGGAGCGTGTTCGTGTTACTCAGACACGCTCCTAGAGCGAGGCCAGGATTTCCTTCGCCGCGCGCGCGCCCTCCTGCGCGGCTCCCTCCATGAAGCCCTGGAAATCGGTCGAACAGTGCTCGCCCGCGAAGTAACACTGCCCCGACGGTTCTCTCTCGACCCCTGCGAATTGTGTGTACTGCCCGACACGCCAGTAGGAGTACGACCCGAGCAGGAACCGGTTGGTCGCCGGCGTGTCGAGCGTGGCTCGCCCGTTCCACTCGGCAGTCAGACCCGGGAAAACCGGCTCTGCCTTCGCCAGAAACTGCTTCGCGTGGTTCTTTACGACCTTCGCGTTACCGGGATCGCCGGTGAAGGATGCCGCGATCGACCCGCCGGTGTAGTTGACGAGAATGCCGGTGGATCCTGTTTGCGCGCGCGACACGTCCCAGGTCGCCTGGCAGCCGGTGTCGGCGTAGCCGCCGCCGGTGCTCACGCCCCACGGACCGGGATCGTTCCACAGGCGATGGCCGAACTGCAGATTCAGTTTCGCGTTGGTGCCGGCGCCGAGCTCTTCGATCGCCACCTGCTTCCCGGGCGGAAAACCAGCCTGGTCGTGGTCGATCGTTCGGAGCACCGAAAAGGGGATGGCTAGAATCACGCGATCGGCAGTCACCGAGAATGTGGACGATCCGCGAAAACGAAGCGCAAAGGTGCCATCGGCGTTCTGGACGATTCGCTCGAGCGCGGTGTGGGCGCGAAGGCTTTGCGCCGGCAGGACGGTGGCGATGGCTTTCGGGAGCCGTTCGTTTCCGCCGGCCAGGTGGTACTGCTCGTCGGACTCGCCGAAGATCTCGAATGCGTTGCCGCGCGGCTGATAGCCAAGCAGGTAGACCAGATTGAGCGCACTCTGATCGGTGGTGTCGGCGCCGTACTCGATGTTGTACGCCACGTCGAGCAGCTGGCCCATCCGGCTGCCATGTCCGCCGGGCACGCGGCTGGCGATCCAGTCGTGGACGCTCAGGTGATCGAGCGCGTAGCCGGCAGCGTTGTAGCTGTTGTAAAGCGTCGGATACCCGGCGGCCTTGAGATCCTTCTTCACGGCTTCGTACACCGGCTCGAAATCGGTGTTCGCCTGATCGATCGTGTAGTACTGGCCGAAGAAGAAGTAGGTATCGGTCGACGTCCGGGGTTCCGCGCCGCGCACATCGTCGACGGCAATCTTGAAACGCTTCGCCAGGTTCAGAATCGTGGTGTGGCCGCTGTCGATCAGCTCGCCGCAGCGCTCCGATACCTGTCCGTTCAGCCACGACGTGGTGTCCGAATGCATCCGGCCGCCGAGCCGTGGCGACGCTTCGTAGACCGTCGACGTCACGCCGGCGTCCTGCAGGGTGAGCGCGGTGTTCAACCCGGCGATGCCGCCGCCGACGATGACAATCCGCGGCTGCGGCGCCGCCGCCACCCATGCGGGTCGCAGCGCCGCGCCGGCCGCGGCGGTGGCGGCGATCTTCAGGAAGTCGCGCCGGCTGGGACGCTCCAGGCGCGCGGCCTGAATGACGGCAAGCGGCCGCCCCGTGGCTTCGTGTTCGACGAAGTCGCGGTAGAGACGTTGAAAGCGGCCGAGCAGGGGAGTGCGAGTCATCGACCCGCTATTCTATTCGGACCTCGAGGTCTGCGACGGATCGAGCCGTGCAGTCTGGCGAGCCGACAACAGCGGGGACGTCGTGGCGCTGAGCCTGGTCGCGCCGGTCGTGCCCGACGCGCCTTCCCGATTTCTTCATCGGCGCGCATGCGGCCGTCGCCGGCATGACCCTGCTGGCGCGCGATGCGCGCCGCTATCGATCCTACTTCTCGAAACTGAAGATCATCGCGCCCTGAACATCACTCGCGCGGAACGCGCTGCTTCAGCTCTGCGAACCAGTTCAGAACCACCTGAAGAGGCGGCGAGCCGGCTCCATCCGTCTGCGATACGGGCGCGACTCCGATCAGGCGGCCGTCCCTGGCGAAGTCGTAGTTCCTGGCCACCGCCGACCCACGCTCCAGAAAAATGCCACGTGGCAGAGACGTTGGGTTGGTGAATGTGAAACTCGGCGTTGTGGTTACGCCGACCAAGGAGAATTGCTGGCGACTGGGAATGTAAAACAGCTGCTTGCCGTCACGCGACCAGAGCGGATGGTGACTGGAGGTCGACGTTTTCGTGACTTGGTACTTGGTCCCGTTGGCCGGAATGGGTTGCGCGAACAATTGACCACTACCTGTTTCTGTCGACTGGTACACCACCCAGCGTCCGTCGGGAGAGATCGCGGCGTTGAGCGGCAGCCGAGCATTCACCACACCGAACGGGGCGACCTTCTTGTCAACCGCTGAGAACATCCAGAGTGAGACCTCCGAACCCTTGCTCACGCTGAACAGCAGCATCTTGCCATCTGGCAACCAGGCATCGGGAACATGCGACGTACCTTGTTCCGCCTTCGTGAGCCGTTCGACGGTTCCCGTACCGTCTGCGCGCTGCCAGAAAATCGCCGCGTCTCCTTCGCGATCGGAGGAGAACGCCACGCGCGCGGAATCCGCCGACCAGACCGGAAACCGGTTCTTGCCGCCGAACGTCAGCCGGCGCATCGAGGTCGTCCCCGACAGGTCGTAGACCCAGATCATCTGTTCTTTCCCGTCGTCGACGCCGAACGCGACGTGGCGGCCGTCCGGCGACACGCGGGGCGTCTCGTATTGAGCGGGCGGCAGCTTCAATGGCTCGAACGTGCCCTTTGACGGGTCGATGCGCCCGAGATCCGATTGTGCCTGTGTGCCCGAGACCGGGCCGGGCAGATAGACGAGCGTTCCGGTGTCAGACACCGAGTAGTGCACCGTGCTGCCGTCGGTTCTGACACCCTGGACCAATGGCACTGCCGCGCCCGAAACCTCCATGCGGCGAGCGTCGAAGGGAACCGCGAACAGGACGCCGCTGACGGCGTAGACGATGTGGCCGCTGGCAGCGTAACGGCCTTCCGTGGCGCCTCGCACGAGTGTCTTGCGCTGGCCGGTGTCGAGTGAGTGGGCAACGATTTCTGCGTTGTCCCGCGTTGCGCTGTCGCTTCCAGAGTTGTCGGCCGCGAGCGTGTAAAGGATGGTGCGTCCATCGGGCAGTCTCTGAGCGCCCTGCATCAGCTCACCCGCTTTCATCGGGATCAGCAGTTCCGGCGTGCCGCCGTTTGGCGGTACCTGGAACACGCCTTTTCCCGTCTGCACAAAGAGAATGCCGTGCGCATTCCAACTGATACCAAGCGGCGGGGTCTCGATCGGACAGATCGTGATCGCTGCGCCCCCCGAAACCGCAATCCGCTTGATCGCTCGCGCGGAACCGGTTGCATAGGCGATCGATTGACCATCCGGCGAGAACGCCAGGTTGCTCAGTCCGATGAGCCTCGGATCCTCCGTTCCTGGAATCGGCCGAGCGTCTACATCCGACACCAGCCGCATAAGCACGCGTGAGTTGTCTTCGTAAGCGATCCGCGTGCCGTCGGGCGAAATCGTCATGAAGTGACTAGTCCAGCTGGGGATTGGGATGTCCGGGAGCGCAATCGAAAAACGGGCAACTGGTTTTGGCTCGGGCGGTTTGAATCGCCATGCTGCTGCGGCGGCGAGTGCGCCGGCGATGGTCGCGGTCAGGACGATCGCCGCTGCGAGCTTCGAGCGCGACTGACGGGATCGCGCACCGTCCGCGACGGGCGTCGCGGCCGCAGCAGCGGGCTCGGCGGAACCCTCATCGAGCTCCAGCCGCACCACGCCGATATGGGGCAGGCGCTTCTGCACATCCTTCTGCAGGCACCGGCGCAGGACTGACCGAACGTGGGACGGGGTCGCCTGAGGCAACGCGTTCCAATCGACATCGCCTTTCAGGATTGTCGCAGTAGCGTCCGACACCGTTTCGCCGCTCTCGAACGCCTGCTTCCCGGTCAGCATCTCGAACAGCACACACCCAAACGACCAGATGTCCGTGCGCCGATCGACGGGCTTGCCGCGCGCCTGTTCGGGGCTCATGTACGCCGCCGTGCCGAGAATCATCCCTGCATACGTGGCGTGGACGCTCAACGTCGGCGACACGGTCAGCCCGTGTGCACCCGACACGGCACCGCCGCTTGTCTCGGTGAACTTGGCGAGCCCGAAGTCCAGAACTTTGACTTTGCCTTCCGGGGTGATTTTGATATTCGCGGGCTTGAGATCGCGATGGACGACGCCACGGTCGTGCGCCGCTTCGAGCGCGTCGACGATCTGGCGCGCAATGGTGAGAGCTTCGTCGATCGGGAGCGCGGCAGATGGCTGATGGCCAATGGCTGATGGCTGCGGCGCCTCCCTGCCATCAGCCATCAGCGATGAGCCATGACGGAGCTTCTGCTCGAGCGTCTCGCCCTCGACGAGTTCCATCACGATCGCGCTGGCGCCGTCGTGTTCTTCGATACCGTAGATGGCCGCGATGTTCGGATGATTGAGAGAAGCGAGGAGTTCCGCTTCACGTTGAAACCGCGCCACGCGATCGGGGTCGACCGCGAGGGATGCCGGCAGGACTTTGATCGCGACCTCGCGCCGCAGCTTCGTGTCGCGCGCGCGATAGACCTCGCCCATCCCGCCGGCGCCCAGCGCGTCGACGATCTCATAGGCGCCGAGGCCTGTTCCGATGGCAAGAGACATCAGCTCGCGGCTCTCGACGGCGGATTATAGTGCGGAACGTCTGCTACTCGAGGCGACCGATCGGCGCGCGCGACGCGTCCCACAGCTGGTGGGTCACTGGTCTTCGCGGGGCGGAAAGAGATCGTCGACCGGCATCGACCAGCCAAGAGGAAGCTCTCCTAAGTTGTCAAGGAGTGTCACTTCACGCCGAACACCCAGATCGCGCCGCCCTCGGGCACCTCGGGATACTCGCCCGGGAACAACCGGTTGAGCCGCGCCTGCATCGATCGCGCGTCGATGCCCCATCCCGCCTGCACCGCCACGTACTGCCGTCCGTCGATCGCGAATGACGATGGCTGCCCGATCACGCCGGAGTTGGTCGGGAACTCCCACAACACCGCGCCGGTCGACGCGTCGAACGCGCGGAACATGCGATCGTTCGTGCCGCCGCCAAACACGACCCCGCCGCCGGTCGCCAGCGTCGGCCCCCAGTTCGCGGATTTCGCGAACGTGTGAGTCCACACGCGTGCGCCGGTGTCGACGTTCCACGCCTGGACCTCGCCGATGTGATCGGCACCGGGCGCGAGATAGATGCGGCTGACCGCGCCCATGTAGGTGCGGCCCGCGGTGTAGGTGACCTCGCTGCCGAGGATCTCGCCGCACACATTCTCGTTGGCCGGAATGTAGATCAACCGGGTCTTCGGACTGAACGCGATCGGCGGCCAGTTCTTCCCGCCCCAATGCGAGGGACAGAAGCTCGCGCGCTTGCCGGTGCCGGGCTTGCGATCGGGATCGACGTCGGGCCGTCCGGTCCGCGGATCGATGCTCCTGAAGACGTTCTGCTTCACGAACGGTTTGGCGTCGACGAAATTGATTTTGTTGTTGGTCCGCTCGAGGAACCACAGGTAGCCGTTGCGCGCGACATCGATCAGACCCTTGACCGTCCGGCCTCCGCGGGTGAAGTCGACGAGGATCGGCGGCGACACCTCGTCCCAGTCCCACGAATCGTTGGGATGGTACTGAAAGTGGCCCTTGATCGCGCCCGTCGCCGCGTCGATCGCCACGGTGGACGCCGTGTACAGATTGTCGCCGGGCCGTTTGTCGCCCATCCAGGGTCCGCCGTTGCCGGTGCCCCAGAACGTGAGGTTCGTGTCCGCGTCGTAGGTGCCGGTGACCCAGATCGACGCGCCTCCGGTTTTCCACTGGTCTCCGGCCGGCCAGGTGTCGCTCCCGGGCTCCCCAGGCGCCGGGACCGTGTAGGTCTTCCACGCCTGCTCGCCGGTCTCGAGATCGTACGCGGCGACGAAGCCACGAATCCCGCGCTCGCCGCCCGACGCGCCGACAATGACCTTGCCGCCGGCGACGAGCGGCGCGAGCGTCATGTAGTAGCCGCTGTAGTTGTCGGCAACCTCCGCGGTCCACACCTCCTCGCCCGTTCTGGCATCGAGCGCGACGAGCGCCGCCTCGCCCGCCGCGAAGAAGACCTTGTCGCCATGCAGCGCGACGCCGCGGCTGGTCGGATGCTGCACGATGGCGTCCTCCGCGAGCGGCCGTTTGTACCGCCACAACACCGTGCCCTTCGCCGCATCGAGCGCAATCACCTGATTGCCCGGGGTGGAGACGAACATCACGCCGCGGTTGACGAGCGCGGGCGCCTCATGACCGCTGGTGGCGCCGGTGGCAAACACCCACGCCGGCTGAAGACGGTTGGCGTTCTGCGGCGTAATCTGGTCGAGTGGGCTGTAGCCCCATCCATCGTAGGTGCCTCGCAGCATCAGCCAATCGCCCGGGTCCGGCCGCCTCAAACGTTCGGTGGTCACGGCGGCGTACGACTTCAGGATCGCCGGCATCGGCACGGGTGGCGGAGGATCGTTCGGCGAGGTGAAGGTCTGCTGCGCGCGCAGCGTTACTCCGAGCGCGCCCGCCAACACGGCCGCATTGAGCATCCGTTTCAACAACGCAGGACCTCCAATGATCGCTAGCCCTTTTCGAATCCAACGGGCGACGTAAACGGCCTGGCGACGACCAGGAGGCCGTCGACGATCTTCAATGGCAGCGCCGGCAGGACTCTCGGCGCCGGACCGTCGAGCACCCGAGCCGTATCCTTCGGATCGAATTCCGACAAGTGGCACGAGCACGAGAGCACCAGGCGGTCCGCGATCCATTCGTCGACGTCGCAGCCGGTATGCGTGCAGATGGCGGTGTACGCGACGATCCCGTCGGCGGCCCTCGCGCGCGTCGCCGTTGTCAGCGCCGCTTCGTCGAGCCGCAACAGGATCAAGCGCATTCAATCGCGACGCGTTGCGCACCGCCCGCTCCGCCGGATCCATCGCCCACGCGGCGATCTGGCGCGCGTTCAGCGGAATGTCGGCGGGTCGCAGCGGGCGATGCTCCGGGTCGTCGGCCCTGACCAGAAAGTCGCCCGGCCTGGGCCGAATCGCGGCAGGATCGCTCTGAGCGCCGGCGAGCGCCCGCGGCGAAAAGAACGCGCCGACTCCTGCTGCAAGTCCCACCTGGAGCAGTCTCCGGCGATCGGCGCACGCGCGCGTCGACATATGAGCGGCCATCATAACCAAGGTGGCCAGTGGATGGAGAATTCGCCGGTCGGCCCGGCTCGCGACGCCGAACGAACGTGGTTTACTCCGACCGCAGCGTCTGCGACGGATCGAGCCGTGCCGCCCGGCGTGCGGGCCACCAGCCGGCAAGCATTCCGACCGACGCAAGAACGGCCGCGGAAACGGCCAGCGTGGTCGGATCGGAGGGCGACACTTCGAAGAGGAGCGAGCTGCACCAGCTGCGATCCGGCAATCGAAGCGGGCAGGCCGATCGCCACGCCGATGGCCGTCACGATCAACCCTTGCTTCTGCACCATCCACATCACATCGCGCGCTCTCGCGCCGATGGCGATGCGGATCCCGATCTCGCGCGTCCGGCTGTTGACCGAGTGCGCGATGGCGCCGTACAGCCCGATCGACGCCAGCACCACGCCGAGGATGCCGAAGGCCGCCGACAGCTGCGCGACGAGGCGATCGCGGGCGAGCGACCGCTGCACGGCGTCCTCGAGCGCTCCGGTTTCGACCGACAGATCCTTCACGACGGCTGCGAAGGCCGCGCGCAGTTCAGCCTCGACAGTCTGAGGCGCGACGCCAGCCGCCGGCCTCGCCAGAATGGCGCCGAACTGCTCCCGTCCCATCGGCAAATAGAGCACGTCCCGCTGCACGTCGCGCAGGCTCTTGTTCTTCGTGTTGCGGGCGATGCCGACGATCTCGAACCAGGTCTGCAACTTGATCCGCTGCCCGAGCGCGCTGCGCGTCGGGAAGTATCGGCGCGCGAGCTGTTCGTTGACGATGACCACCGTAGCGGGTTTGCCGTCGCTCGGCCGGTCGCGCTCCTCGAAATCGCGCCCGGCCACGATCGGAATACCCAGTACATCGAAATACCCCGGCTGAGCCGGATTGATGAACGCCGTGTTGTCTTCGTTGGGCCCGGGCACGTAGTCGCCGCCCGTCAACCACCACCAGCCGCCATCGGCCCAGACCATGGGCGGACTTCCCATGCTGACCGCCGCGAGCTGCGGCGAGCGGCTGACACGATCCAGCACCTCGTTCATGACAGCACTTCGACGCTCTTGCGGAACCTTCGTCCCTCCAAATTGCGGGTCCGCGTAGACGACAGTCTTTCGATCGAAGCCGCCGGACGCGGCGTTCAGGTTCCACAATGTCCGAGCAAACAGCGCGGCCCCGACCACGAGGACGAGCGAGGCGGCCAGCTGACCAGCCAGCACCGCGTGGGTCAGGAACCCTCGCGGGGCCGTGACGGCGCCCGACTGTGACCTGAGCGCAGCCTCCGGCCGCGTGTGTGTCGCTTGAACGCCTGGCAGCAAGCCAAAGAGCAAACCCGCCGCCAGGGTCAGGCCGACGCTGACAAGAACGATCGTGGGACTGGCGTCGAACCGAAGCCAGGGCCGATCGGATTCGGCGACGAAGACCAGCAGCAGATCGGTGATCCAGCGCGCCGCCAGCAGTCCGGTAAGACCTCCGGCAACGGACAGCAGCAGGCACTCGGTCATCCATTGCCGGACGAGTTGTGCCCTCGACGCACCCAGCGCCAGGCGGATGCTCATTTCGCGGGCGCGGCCGGCGCCGCGCACGAACAGGAGCGTCGCCAGGTTCGCGCACGCGATCAGAAAGACCGCGGCGACGAGACCCATGAGCACGAGCACGGCGCGGGAGAACTCCATGCGAACGGTCGAGAAGCCGCGGCTGCCGTCTTCGAGCACGAGCGTGTCGCGCCAGCTTCGGCCGCGCCGGGCGCGGTTCGGCTCGTCGATCTGCTGCCACTGCTCTCGAATCGCCGCCTGCACGCTCTCGAGTGAGGCGTCGTCGATCAGCCGCGTCATGACATGCAACCACGCCATGTTGGGACGCGTGAGGATGCCGGGCACGACGCGCTCGTAGCCGTGGAGCGGCAGATACAGGGCCGGAGCGAGTCCCGGCTGAGTTCCGCTGAACCCCGACGGCGCGACGCCGATGACGACGAAGCTGACGTCGCCTACCTTCACGGTGCTGCCGATGACGCGTGGACTGCTGCCGAAGGCGGCCTGCCAGAGGTCGTGGCTGATGACCGCGATGTCCGCCGCGCGCGCCTCTCCGTCCTGCGATGTGAAGAGCCTCCCAAGCGACGCCCGCAGGCCCAGCGCTTCGAAATAGTTGGCCGTGACCGGGGCGATCTGTGCGGATCGTTTGTACTCGCCGGCAGTCAGGGCAGCGATCCGGTCGCTCCACCCGAACAGCGGGTTGAAGAACGTGAAGTTGTCGCGGATCACGTCGAACTTTGGGAGCGGCATCGTGTAGGACGGCCCACTGCCTGATCTCACGACGACCTGGTACAAGCCGTCCGGATCCCGCACCGGCAGCTTGTTGAGGACGAGCCGATGCAGGACGCCGAACACGGCGAGGTTGGCGCCGATGCCGAGGGCGAGCGACAGCACGGCCACGGCCGTGAAGCCTGGATGCTGGCGAAGGGAGCGCCAGGCGTAGAGGACGTTGCGCGAGAGCTCGTCGAGCCAGCCAACGCCGCGGACGTCGCGGCAGCCTTCCTTGTAGCGCTCGACGCCGCCGAATTCGAAGCGGGCGCGGCGAATCGCCTCCTCACGCGGCAGACCGGCGCCCGCGAGGTGTTCCACGCGCTGCTCGATGTGGAATTGCAGTTCGTCCTTGAGATCCTGTTCCCAGCGGGACCGCCCGACGATCATCCGGGCGACGGAACGCAGCCGGGCCAGCATCACGCCTCCCCGGTGCGCGCGTTGATCGCCAGCGTCATCGCGGCGGCCAGGCGGTTCCAGCTGCCGACCGCTTCGCCCAGCCGCTTCCGGCCGGCGGCGGTGAGCCGGTAGTACTTGGCGCGGCGATTGTTGTCGGAGACGCCCCAGGAAAAGGCGAGCAGGCCCTGGTGCTCGAGGCGATGCAGCGCGGGGTAGAGCGCGCCCTGCTCGATGGTCAGCGCGCCGGCCGTGATCTGTTCGATGCGCAGCAGAATCCCGTAGCCGTGCTGCGGGTTCAGTGAAACCGCCTTCAAGATCAAAAGGTCGAGCGTGCCGGGAAGAAGCTCCGCCTGTTTTCGCATGTCTCTCCTGACTGAGTTAGGAGAGTATGCGGAAGCTCTCCTAAGTTGTCAAGGAGTGCGGCGTTTTCCTGAGGAACACCATCACGGTGGTGAACACCGTGTCGCCGAACCGCACCACCATGTGCGGCGACTGGTAGGGCCGCGTGTGGAGATCGACGACGCTGTAGTCGTAGCGCCGATACACGCGGTCGTCGATCGGCTCCACGAGCTCGAGGCCGGGTTGGCGAATGAGAGCGTCCAGCTCGTGGGGCTGAAACGTCTCGTCGTGCGGCGGACCGCTGAGCACGTACTCCGTCGCGATCGCGACGATTCCGCCCGGCCGGACGACGCGTCCCATTTCGCGGATTGCGGCGGTCGCGCCGTCGAGCCCGCCGAAGTGCTCGATCGACGACAGGCAATACGCGATGTCGAATGACGCGTCGGGAAACGCGAGCGCTCGGCCGTCCATGTTGAGGAACCGCAAGCGATCCCGGCGATAGGCGAACGGCGCGTACAGGTCTGGATCCTCCATTACCACGGGATCGCTTTCGTGGCCGCGCGCGTCCTTCCACGCGCCTCCGTAGATGTCGGTCGCGACGACGGCGGCGACGTGGTTGGCCAGCCAGTAGAGCACCAGCTCGTGACCGGCGCCGACGCTGATGACCCGGGCATCCTCCGTGAGCGCCCCGAGGCGGCGGCAGCCGAACACGAACTGAGTGAACTCGTACGCTTTCCGGTGCATCGACGCCTTGTCGTCGGTGTGGCCCAGGCTTCGCAGGATCTCCACCCACTCCGGGTTGTCCCACTTGGCCGGGTTCGCGAGCTCGCACAACTGCACGTCGCGAGGCACCGTGCCGAAGGTCAGGAGTTCGGCGACACGCCGCTGGAACTCGTCGGACCGGACGATGTTGTGGAGCGTGTCGAGACGCTGATCGCCGCTGGCCAGCGCCGCTGTGTAGTGCTGCAGCGCCTCTTCGTCCACGCTTCGCCCGAGCAGGCACTCGTACGCGCTGGCGATGAACGCTTCGTGCGAGCCCAGCGACCGCAGGCCGCGCTCGATCTCGCCGGGATTGCGAACATGCTGGCCGCTGGCCCACGCCGCCCGGTATCGCACGGCCTCGGGTTGGGTCACGAGGTTGATGACGAGCGTCAGCTTCGTCCCCTCGTGCAGGCCGTCCACCGCCCGTGCCAGTTCCTCCGCCGACGGCGCCCGGCCCATCGCGATCCAATACGCATGCTCCACGAACGTCGTCCGCTCGGTGATGCGTGCTGCTGTGCTCAATTGGACCTCGCGTCCGTCGAAACTATACTTCCTGTGACTTCGTGCGCATGTATCCGCGATGAAGGCCCCGCTGGCCGAACGGCTGATGTGGACCGGCTACCTCGCCCTCAACTGGCGAGGGCAGGCCCGGTTTCCGTTCCGGTCCACCGCCGCCGTCGAGCGCGCGCAGGCGCGCCGGGTGCGGAGCATGGTGGAGCATGCATTTCGCACGGTGCCGTTCTACCGCGATGCGATGCAACGCCTGGGACTCAAGCCGGCCGACTTCCGCACCGCCGCAGACCTCGGCAGGCTGCCGCTGATCGACCGATCGGACCTGCACCGCGATCGTCGCGCCTTCGAGTCGACGGCGCGGCGAAGAGGCGCCGATCTCGACATCTTCAGCGGCGGCTCGACCGGCTTGCCTCGCACGATCACATGGAGCACTGCCGCCATCCTTCAGAACGCCTGCCACGCCGAGCGCGAGCGTTCCATCATCGCGGCTGCCGTCGGCCGATTTGTGGATTATCGCGAGACGGTCCTCGCGTCGCCGCTCGGCTGCGAGAACAAGATCCAGACCTTCTACAGCGAACGTGCGGCGCTTCCGTCGTGGGCGCGCATCACGTATCAACACCTGTCGCTCATGGATCCGCCGGAACAGAACGTCGAGCACCTCAACCGCTTCAAGCCGCACGTGATCAGGAGCTATGGCTCCTACCTGGATCGGCTGTTCCGCTATCTCCACCGCACCGGCGCACCATTTCATTGGCCGCGCGTGGTGTTCTATGACGCAGACGCGCTGCCGGAATCGACGCGCTCACTGATCGCCGAGGAATACGGCGTCTGCGTGTTGAGCGCGTATCAGGCGGCGGAGGCTTTCAAGATCGGCTTCGAGTGCGAGCAGCACGCGGGATATCACCTCAACGTGGACGTCTACCCCGTTCGCGTCCTGGATCGTGCGGGGCACGACGTGCAGCCCGGCGTGAGCGGGGAAGTGATCGTGTCCAATCTCGTCAATCGCGCCACGGTCTTGCTCAACTATCGCCTCGGCGACGTCGCCCATCTGCTGACCGGCACGTGCGCGTGCGGTCGGACCCTGCCGCTGCTGTCGTTCGTCGAGGGCCGCACCGACGACTGGGTTGTGCTCACATCAGGGGAAACCACGCATCCGCAGTCGGTGCGCTCGCTGTTCACCAACGAGCCTGCCATCTCGCAATATCAAGTCGTCCAGCGGTCGCCGGATCATTTCACGGTGGCAATCGTCGGCGTGACGCAAGACGAGGGGATCGCCGAGCGCGTCAGACGCCGGTTCAGGGAACGGTTTGGTGAGGTCGTGAGAACCGACGTGGACTTCGTCGACGCGATCGAACCCTCCGCCGGAGGAAAGATCCGGCCCGTGATTTCCCTGGTGCGCGCGGCGATCGAATGACCCGCGGACGATTGAACCTCTGGCTGCGGGCAGAAGTGTCGGGACCGATTGTCCGTGCACTGCAGCCGGTTGTCTACGCCGTGGCCTTCCTGTGGCGGCGGCTGCTGTGGCGCACGACCTTCGTGGGGATTACCGGCAGCGTCTCGAAGACGACAACCAAGGAGTGTCTGGCGTCGGTGCTCGCACGATACGGGCGCACGTTCAGGTCGTACCGAAATCAGAACAATTCCCGGATGGTGGCGTTGAACGTGCTGCGGGTCAGGCCGTGGCATCGATTCGCCGTCATCGAGGTCGCCGGCGCGTTGCCGGGCATGGCGAAAACGTCCGCGAGGATTCTGCGGCCCGACGTCGCCATCTTTCTGAACGTCATGCGAGCGCACACCAGGGCGTTCCCCGATCTGGACGCATATGCTGATGAGAAAGCGAGCCTGGTCTCCGCCGTCGCTCGCGGCGGCATGGCGGTGCTGAACGCCGACGACGATCGGGTTGCGAGCACGCCAGTGCGGCAGGACGTTCGCGTGATTCGGTTTGGCGCCGGGCCCGGCGCAGATTTCCGCGTGGCGGACGCGCGTGGCGCATGGCCGGAGCGCTTCAGCTTCACACTCCACCATCGCGACCGGGCATGGCCAGTGGCAACCCAGCTCGTGGGAACGCAGTGGCTCGCATCCGCGGGCGCGGTGATGGCCGCTGCGGTGTCGCTGGGAATGGATCCGCGCGTGGCGGCGGCGGCGTTGAGTGAAGTCCCTCCATTCGCAGCCCGCATGAACCCCGTGACACTGCCCAGCGGCGCCATGGTGCTACGTGATGAGTACGGAGTCTCCCCCGACACCATCGAGCCCGCGTTTCGCGTGCTGGACGAAGCCAGCGCAACGCGAAAGCTGCTGGTGATGACCGACTACTCGGATTCCGGGATGGACACGCGCCGCCGCCTCAAGTACCTGGGTCGTCGCGCAGGAGAGGTCGCGGATTGTGTGGTGTTCATCGGCGAGTCCGCCGACTACGCCGCCCGCCGAGCGGTCGAGGCTGGAATGGCGAGCGCGAACGCGCACAGTTTCGCGTCGCTCAAGGACGCCGCCGAATTCCTGCGGGTGGAATTGCGATCCGGCGATCTGGTGCTGCTCGAGGGCCGCGCCACCGACCACGTCGCGCGGCTGTTCTTTGCGCAGCTCGGCACCGTCGGCTGCTGGAAGGAGCGGTGCGCCAAGAAGATGTTGTGCGACGCCTGCTGGGAACTCGCCTTTACGCCGGACGAGGTAGCTCGTCCCTCGCATTCAGTCAGCGCAGCCGGACGCGATAAGCGATGAATTCGGCCGTGTCCGCCTCGCCGGGCGCCAGGTAGAGCAGATCGTCCCCGGAAATCGTCACCGTGCCGTGGCCGGCCATCGGCTGCGGCGTCACGATCGTGGTCGCGCGCGTGACCGATCGTCCGGTGGGGTTCAGATCGAACCGCACGATCTTCCTGACATTTTCCTCCACCACCACACCAATCAGCGCGTTGCGGTACCACAAGACCTGTTGGAACCGGGCGAGCGAGACGTCTTTGGGTGCACGAACGCTCGATTCGGATCGCCCGCGCAGATCGATTCGCGAGACGCCGTCCCGATGCGCGACGTAGGCGACGGCCTCGTCGGTGCCGACGGCGAGGCTCGCCGGCACCGGCACATCGAGGTGCATGACCGTCTCGAGAGCCGAGGCGCCTGGCCGGAGCAGGAGCACCCTCCCGCGAGCGTCCAGGACGAGGACCGTTCCACCTTGCGTGATCGCCACGTCGACCGGATCGGCCGGCGCCGATTCCGGGGCGATGCGAAACGCTTTGAGAGGCCGGCCCGAGACGAGCTGCAACCGATGCAGCGTGCCGGTACCGTCCGCATCCGCGCTGCTGACCACCCACAGATCGCCGCGCCGTTCGTCGATGCCGACCGCGGTGATGTCGCGAAATCCAGCGGACTCGGCGCGCACGAGATCCAGCGGCTGATTCGAGCCCTCGCTGACGACGATCAACTTGCGCGCGACACGATCGCCGAAGAGAAACCGCCGGGACACGACGTCGTAGGCGAGGCCGACGACGGTTTTTCGATCCGTGAGGAAGCGAACGGCCTCCGTCCTCGCGATGGGCGCAGCTGCCGGCGGAACGGGCGCGGGCGGCGGAACAGGTGCTGGCGCTGGCGCTGGTTCGGGCGCCGGCGGAGGTTCCGGTGGCGGCGGGGGAGCTGGTGCCGGTGCGGGCGCGGGAATCGGTGGTGGATCGGGCGCTGGCGCGGGAGCGGGAACCGGCGGTGGCTCGGGCGCTGGCACGGGAACCGCTGGCGGTTCGGGCGGCGTTGGTGCGGCCGCCGGAGCAGGCGCCGGCGGTGGGCTTTTGGCTGTCCCGGGCGGCCGAAGCTGGTCGATGCGGGCCGCCACGTCCGGCCAATCTGGAAGTTGCTTTGTGCGGGCGAAGTCGTCGTTCGAGTCGACGTCGGGCACGACGCCCATCTGCGCGAGGCGATCCAGCATCACGAGCGCGTCGTGCGGCCGTCCGCTCAACGCCTGTGCCCGCGCGAGGATGAACATCAGCGCGGGATCTCTCGGCGGACCCGTCTGCACGGCGCGCCAGGCCAGGTTGTGGAATGTTTCGAACTCACCGCGCTCGGCCGCCTCGAGCGCCATCGCGCGGCACTGCGGCCACTCGGTGCAGCCGGCATCCCGCGACTGTGCGAACGCCATCAGGCCCAGCAGGATCGCGAAGAGCATCACGCAAATGCTACGCTACCGAGCGCCACGATCACCACCACGCCGGAAAAGATCCCGCGACGCACGTCTCGGGTGACAGCAGTCGACGCGCTCCGCGGAGCCGTGATGATCATCATGGCCCTGGACCACGTGCGCGACTTCGTGCATCGCGCGGCGATGGTCTCGTCGCCGACCGACCTGGCGAAAACGACGCCCTTTCTGTTTCTGACGCGCTGGATCACGCACTTCTGCGCGCCCGTGTTCGTGTTCACCGCCGGCATGGGCGCGTTTCTGTGGTGGCAGCGCCGGCGGCCGCGGCGGCAGCTGTCGGCGTTCCTGGTCACGCGTGGTCTGTGGCTCGTCGTGCTCGAGCTCACGGTCATGCGACTGGCCTTCAACTTCGACATCTCGCTGCGCGACCCGGTGTTCCTGATCATCCTGTGGGTGCTCGGCATCTGCATGATTGGATTGGCCGGCCTGATCTGGCTGCCGGCGCGTGCGCTCGCCGCCCTGAGCCTCGCAATGATCGTTCTGCACAACACCATGGACCGCGTGCAGGCATCGCAATTCGGCGACGCATCGTGGATGTGGAACCTCTTTCACCAGTCAGGTGTGTTTCGCGTGGGCCCATCGACCGTCATCGTCGGATACCCGTTGGTGCCGTGGATTGCCGTAATGGCTCTCGGCTTCGTCGCCGGGCAGCTCTTTCTGGCTGACGCGGCGGCCAGGCGGCGGTTCCTGATCGTGAGCGGCGCGGCAGCGACGCTCGCGTTCGTGGCCCTTCGCGCGCTCAACGCCTACGGCGATCCCGCTCCGTGGTCGCCGCAGCGATCGGCCGTCTACACGGCGCTGTCGTTCCTCAACACGACCAAGAATCCGCCGTCGCTGGCGTTTCTGTTGATGACGCTGGGCCCGGCGCTGCTCGCGCTGGCGTGGTTCGACGCGCGCTCGCTGTCGCCGGCCAACCCGCTGGTCGTCTTCGGACGCGTCCCGCTGTTCTATTTCGTCGCGCATTTCTTCGCGGCGCACATCATCGCCGTCGTCCTCGCGTGGATTCGGTACGGCGCGGCGGCGCGGGCCTTCACCTTCTATCCCATGCCGTCGATGGGTGGGCCGCGGGAACTGTTTCCGCCGAACTTCGGGTACGACCTGTGGGTGGCGTATCTGCTGTGGGTGCTCGTGGTCGCGGGACTCTACCCGGCGTGCCGGTGGTTCGCGCGCGTCAAGGCGCGGCGGCAGGACTGGTGGCTCCGGTATTTGTAGTCGTCAGGCCTTCAAGAACGGCGATAAATGCGATCAGGTCGCCTGGACCATCGGTTGCGGCGCGATGCACGCGCGTCATGTCGATCGTTTCGTACGCGTGCGCGACGACATTCCGAAAGCCGGCCGCGCGAACGAGTCGGTCGGCCAGGCCCGGTTCCAGCGTGAATGGGTACGTCCGGCGTAGAATGCCGCCAGAACAGGGGAGAACCTCATGCTGACCAGATGCCTTCGTCGTCAGTGGATTCTCGCCGCCGCTTTCCTCACGCTCGCTCTCGGCACGACGATCTTCGCGCACTGGGGCGTGCAGGACGGGCCCACCGATCCCCGCAGCCGCATGTATCCGTCGGCGCGCTCCGGCGGCAACTACATGCACAACTACTACTTCCCGATGGCGCCCAGTTCGACGCCGTGGTACCCGGCGTGGACGCCCGACGGCGCGCGGATCACCGTGTCGATGGGCGGATCGATCTGGAACGTCGATCCGAAGACGGGGATCGCCGACGAGATCGCCGCCGGCCCGAAGTACCTGTCGTCCCCCGCGTGGTCGCCCGACGGCAAGTGGCTGGTCTACACCGCCGACGATGACGGGCAGACGATTCAGCTCGAGATGCTCGACGCCGCGACCGGCGCGACGCAGGCGTTGACCTCGGACACGTTCATCTACACGGATCCGGTCTTCTCGCCGGACGGCACGCGGCTCGCCTACGTGTCCACGCAGCCGAACGGCTTTTTCAACGTTTTCGTGCGGCCGATCCGGAACGGCCGGTGGGCGGGCGATGCCGTGCAGATCACGACGGATCACCGCTATCCGCGCAATCGCTTGTATTTCGGCTTGAACGACATGCACATCGAGCCGGCGTGGACGCGCGACGGCATGTCGCTCTTGATCGTGTCGAACCGCGGCGTGCCGCTCGGGTCGGGGCACGTGTGGAAGGTGCCGCTCGAAGCCGATGCGATGGCCAAGGCGAAGCCGGTGCTGATGGAGCAGTCCCTCTTCCGGCCGCGGCCCGACGTGTCGATCGACGGCAAGCGGTTCATCTACTCGTCGCATCGCGGCGCCGGCGATCAGTACGACAACCTCTACGTGCTGCCGGTCGAGGGCGGCGAACCGTACAAGCTGACGCTGTTCGACTACGACGCGTTCCATCCACGCTGGTCGCCTGACGGCGAGTCGATCGCGTACATCTCGAACGAGGGCGGCGTCCCGCGCCTGGCGGTGCTCGAAACCTACGGCGGCGGGCGCAAGAACGTCGACATCGTCCAGCGGCGGTGGAAGCGGCCGTCTGGCGTCGTGTCCATTCGTACCGTCGATGCGGCGGGCGAGCAGGTGACGCCCGCGCGAATTCACCTGACGGCGTCGGACGGAAAGTTCTACGCGCCGCCGGACACCTACGCGCGCATCGCGCAAGGGTCGCGGGAGCATGCGTTCCACAGCACCGGCACGGCGCAGTTCGAGGTTCCGGCCGGCAAGCTGCACGTCGAAGCGGTCAAGGGGTTCGAGTATTGGCCCGACCAGGCCGACGTCCAGGTTGCGCCGGGTGAAGTGACGTTCGTGACGCTGCGCCTGAAGCGGCTCACCGACATGTCGGCGCTCGGGTGGTACAGCGGATCCACCCACATGCACATGAATTACGGCGGGAACCTGCACAACACGCTCGAGAACCTGATGCTGATGTCGGCGGGCGAGGATCAGGACGTCGTGAACGAACTGATCGCGAACAAGGACAACCGGGTGCTCGATTATCAGTACTTCGTGCCGGGTGGCGGCGCGCATCCGGTTTCGAAACCCGATCGGCTCGTCCTGGTCGGCCAGGAGTATCGGCCGCCGTTCTACGGTCACGTGATCCTCATGGGCCTGCGCGATCACCTGCTATCGCCATGGTCGACCGGATACGAGGGCACCGGGATCGAGAGCCTGTATCCAAGCAACACCGACATGCTGCGCAAGGCGAAGGCGCAGAACGCGACGACCGACTACGCGCATTCGTTCGGCGGCGATGCCGATCCGCTGCAGTCGGCCGAGCTCGGGCAGGCGAAGGGCTTCATCGTGGACGCCGCGTTGAAGACCGCCGACGGCATCGAGTGGTCGTTCTCGGGCCGCGCGCCGTTCTTCCCGTGGTACGCCGTGCTGAACAACGGACTCCGCGTTACCGGTACCGGCGGCGAAGATTCGATGAGCGACCTCCATGTCAGCAAGCTCGTGGGATCGTCACGCACGTATGTCTACACGGGAGGCAAGGGTCTCGATGCGCGCGCGTGGATGGACGGACTGCGCGACGGCCACGCGTTCATGAGCACCGGCCCGCTGATCGGCGTGACGATCAACGGCCGGATGCCGGGCGACGACATCCCGCTGCCGGCGGCCGGTGGAGTCGTGGACGTGGCCGGGTGGGTCAAGTCGATTACGCCGCTCACCAAGGTGATGCTGATCTCGAACGGCGACGTGGTCGAGGAGATCCCGCTGGCGAACGATCGCCGGAGTCTCGAATTCAAGCGTCAGGTCAAAGTCGCGCGCAGCAGCTGGTTCCAATTGCGCGTCGAAGGCGATCCAGGGGAGCGGCGTCCGCTCGACACCGGGTTCGCGCAGGCGTTCACCAATCCGATCTGGGTATCAGTCGGCGGTCAGCCGGTACGGAGTCAGGCGGCGGCGGAGTACTGCGTCAAGTGGATCGACAAGCTGCAGGCGCTGGCGGCGGCGGACCCTGGCTGGCGTTCGCAGAAGGAAAAGGATCACGTGTTCGCGCAGTTCGACGAGGCGCGGCAAATCTATCGCCGCTTCGCGCAGGAGGCGGCGCAAACGAAAACCACGTCACCTGCCGTGGAGGTCCTGGCCCCTGCACCGGATCGACGCGCGGATCGAGCGTCGGGGCTCGAACTTCTGGCGCTCGGAACGATCATGGCCGTCGGCCTGGTCGCGCGCGTTCGCGGACGGAACGGCGTCAGCGACGGAAGACGAACTCGCGAATGAGGTTGACGCCCGCTCTCGACGCAAGCGCCAGACCGCTGTAGCGGAGGCCGTCCTTGTACGCTCACGTGCCTCGGGTCGAGCGTTTTCGGCAGCCGTTTCCGTCGTCTGCGCTGATGCTGTCGGCGCTGCAGCAAGCAGGAGGGAGCCGGCCAGTGCGGCGGCGATGCTGTTGCGAAGGGCCTGCGCCGGCGAGAACGGCCCCTGACGCTGTAGCTCCCTCTCTCAGCGTCGTCCCGTTGAGCAGCTCCATGACGATGAACGGCCGTCCGCCCGTGACGCCGAAGTCGCGGACGGTCACGACGTTCGGGTGCTCGAACGCCGCGGCGATCCGCGCTTCGACCTGAAAGCGCCGCGCGATGTCGTCGTTCGTGACGAGGTCGTGGCGGATCACTTCGACGGCGACGCGTCGATCCAGCGCGGTGTCCATTGCCGCGTAGACCGCCGAGCCCCCCCTGGCCGAGCCGCCGATCGAGCTCGTACCGCGCGGCGAGCACTCTCGAGAGCCGCACCGGCACGAGCGCAGCGCCCTCGTGCGCGCAGCTGGCCGTTCCCGTGTCGTAGCACGCGCCGCATTCGGAGCATTCCTCGAACGCCGCAGCCGCCGGCGCCGAGGCGAGCGCCGGCCGTTCGAGCATCAGCGCGAGGTTGGCGGCGATCGTTGCGAGCAGATCGCCGTCCTGGCGCGTGTACGGCTCCTCCGACCGCTTGACGCCGAGCACCAGCACCGATTCAGCGCGTTCCACGTGCGTGACGATGGGCGCGAGCAACTCGATCCGGCTCTTTTCGAGAAAGCGCACTTCGGCGGGCGGCAGTTGTTGGGTGAGCCATTGGATGCCGCCCGTCACCTCGAGCGGTTTGCCGAGCACCCGCAACAGCGCCACCAGGGTGCTGTCCACACGTAGGGGAATTGGGGTGAGACCGGCCGGCACGGCAACCAGGACTCGATACAACACTTCGTTGGGCTGCCGCACGAGCAAGGCAACGAATTCCGCGTGCAGCGCGGCCTCGATTTGCGCGACCACGCGCGGCGCGACGCGCTCGAAATCGCCGACGTTGTGGATGTCGTCGAACACCTGACGCAGGATCTGCTGCACGTTGTAGTGCTCGCGAAAGAACCGGCGGTCCAGGCTGTTCAGCCATTCGCGCCGTTGCGCGCGTGCGATGAGCGCGAGGGCGCCGGCGGCGAGGTAGACCCATCCGCGTGCGCGAAGCATGTCGGCAATCGATTGGTCGCCGTGCAGCAGCACGTCCACCGCCAGCAAAAGGGCAAGCGCCGGATCAGCCATGTCAGCACGCGCCGCGCCAGCGCGTACTGCACGCCCTGCCGGATGATCACGCGGATGTCGAACAGCCGGTGCCGCAGGATCGCGTACGCGAACGCGGTCGGGAAGAACAACAGGCTCAACGTGCCCAGCGCCGTTGCCCGCGACGCGAAGATTGATTCGGTCGCGTTCGCGCTCGAGCGCAACCAGTAGGCTGCGACGACGAGAAAGCCCCTGGCGAGGCCGCCGAGCGCGCCGACGACGAGAGTCTTCACGCGCCGCCGCTCGTTGATATCCGTCAGCCGCCAACCATGCGGCTGTCGCGATAGTCGGCCATGAAGCCGGCGTCTTCCGGCCGCCACAGGTCGCAGTAGACAAGCAGCGCGAAGTACGCGAAGAAGGACGCCGCGATGGCGAGGACCCACCACGGCGTCGATCGGTTCATGACGTGGAACCGGCCTCCCGCACGGCTCGATCGGTGTCGGTTGCCGCCAGCAGCAGCATGCCGCCAACGAGCAGCACGATGAGCGACAGAATCGCCTGGCGGTACGAGTTCGTCGCCCCGGCGACCATACCGAAGATCAGCGGGCCAATCCAGGACGTGCCGCGCTCGGAGATTTCATACAACCCGAAGAACGACGCTTCGCGGCCCGTGGGGATCATCTGCGAGAACAGGGACCGCGACAACGCCTGCGAGCCGCCGAGAACGATCGCCAGCACCACGCCCATCACCCAGGCCTGCGTCGTCGTCTGCAGCAGGGCGTAGCTGTACGCGATGATGCCGGTCCACAGGACCAGCGAAATCAGGATCGCTTGTTTCGTCCCGACGAGCCGCGCGATTCGCTCGAACAAGAGCGCGCCGAAGAACGCGATGAACTGAATCATCAGCACGATGCCGATGAGAAACGATTCGCTGGCGGGCAGCCCGCGTGCGACGAACAGTTCCTGTGCCAGGAACACCGATGCCGTGGTTATGACGGTCTGGATACCGTCGTTGTACAGCATGTAGGCAAGCAGATACCGCACGGTCTGCGGCAGCCGTTTCAGTTCGCGCAGGGTCGCGGCGACCTGCGCGATGCCAGCCGCCACTGGCGAGCGGCCGATCGGCGCAGCGACCGGCGCCGGCCGCGCGCGCAGCCGGCTGAACGTGATCGCAGCGAAGCCGCCCCACCAGAGGCCGGCCGACAGCAGCGAAATCCGTACGGCCAGCGGCTGTGAGAGTCCCAGCGCCGACGCGTTGAGCACCAGCGCGAGGTTGACCGCCAGCAGGAGCCCGCCGCCGAGATAGCCGAGCGCGTAGCCCCGGCTCGACACAGCGTCGCGGCGATCGGGCGTGGTGATGTCGTTCAGAAACGCGTTGTACAGAACGAGCGAAGCGCCGTAACACAGATTGGCGACGACGAACAGCAGTCCGATGGCCACATACGACTGACTGGGAACGAAAAACATGAGACACGTGGCCGCGGCGCCGAGATAGCACAGGAACGCCATCAGGCGTTTCTTGTGGCTCGTGTAATCGGCAATCGCGCCCAGCACCGGAAGCAGAAAGACCTGCAGAAACACCGACAGCGACACGCAATAGGGGAACAGCGATTTCGCGGTCACGACGCCGAGCGGGCCGAGGCTCACGACGATGCCGTTCTCGCCGACCGCTTCTTGCGCGAGCGCCGTCAGGTACGGGCCCAACAGCACCGTGATGACCGTCGTCTGAAACCCCGAGTTGGCCCAGTCGTACATGACCCAGCCGGTGATCTCGCGGCGATCGTTGATGGAGGACGTCACGGCACGGACACACCGAGCTCGCGGCATATGGCGGCAAGCGCGGTGAGATCGAGCGCTGGTTGCGGAGACCAGCCGGAGACGATCAGGCTGGTGCCGAGTCCGAGGATCGTCGCGTGCGTTCCTCCGCCGGTTGCCACTTTGACGTGCGAGGCGTCGAGCCGCATGTGCGCCAGTCCGTGTGCGTGCGCCGCGGCGAGCGCGCCGGCGAGCTGGCGCGCGACGACGGTCCGTTCGGTGGCACTCAACGGGCGATTACGCACCAGGTAGTCAAGAGACGATCCGGCGATGTACTCCGTCGCCAGGTAGACGCGTCCGGGGCCGGCAGCACCCGCGTCGACGACTCGCGAAATACCCGGGTGGCGAATGTTCGCCAGACGGGATTTCCATTCATGCGCACGGGAGAGGATCGCCGGAACATCCGGCACGTCGACGATCTTCAGCGCGACGTGCTCTCGCGACACGAAGCCGCGCGCCAGATAGGTGACGGCGTCGGCGTCCCGCGCGAGGACGGTGACGATCTGGTACGGCGGCTCGTCGCCCTCGGCGCCGGCCTCATCAGGCTCGTCGTCGCCGTCGAGCGCCGCGGCAAGCAGGCACGCGGGGCACAGCGGCGTCGCTGCCGCTCGAACGGTCCGAGGCGCTCCACAGCGCGGACACGAGGAGGCCGCGCCGGGCGGCCGACCCACCTTTGTCATTGCGGGGATAGTTGACAGGTTACACGGAAACCAGCTCCGCCTCCGTGTTCCGATGCCCCTTCGTCAGCTCGAAGAAGCCCTTGCGGCGGATTCTCGTGCACTCGTCGTCGTACAGCCGTTCCGTGAGCCAGTACATGCCTTCCTGCAACTGCCGCGGCGACATCCGCGCCGGCTGGTAGTTGACGTCGAAGAGCGTGCACAAGTCCCAGCGCCGCGGCGCGAGCACGCGTCCTTCTCGTTCGAGGCGATCGTGCAGCGGCGTGCCGGGGAACGCCGTCAGCACCGTGATTTGCACGTCGAACAGCGGAACCGCGCGCGCGAATTCCAGGACCTCGCCGAAGATATCGGGCATGTGGCCGTCGAGGCCGAGGATGAAGCAGCCGTTGATCCGCGATCGCATACGCTTCGAACACCTGGGCCGAGAACGTGCTGATCGCCACGAGATCGCAGTCATAGATCTCGGCTGGCTCTTTGCCGTCCGCCTCGGCTTCGAAATAGCGAAGGTCGTGGCCGGGCGGCGTGCATGCCGCCAGATACAACAGACCGAGACTCGGCAGCGAGGCAATCGTCTTGCTGCGCTCGACGAAGCCGTGAAGCGTGAGCCCGAGCTTCAGCAGCTCCGGGTCGTGGGCTCGGATGCCACTCATCGCGAGAAACCCGATTCTCATCGCCCGCCTCCGATGATGGTGAAGACGACCGCGAGCATCAGGGCGATCACGGGAATGAAGAAGAGGTGCCGGTACGATTCGCGCCAGCCGGTGAGAAAACAGACGGCCGGCATGGCGACGCCGCCGACCACGAAGCCAATCGAAGCGCCGTCGCCCATCGTCGTCGCCGGCAGCGGCCAGGGTGAGTACGAAAAGATCACGTTGAGCATGCCGAGCGCCGCCAGCGCGATGTGTCCCAGCCGCACGATCCGCCGGCGGAACGAGTTGTAGCCGCCCAGGAAATCGTCGCGATGGAAGAACAACCCGATGCCGGCGCCAGTGATGAACGCGAAGAGAAGTAACCACCAGCCGAGCTGCCAATTGAGTACGTGAGTAGGTCCGTTCATGGCGTCGCTTCTACTGAAGGGACGGCCCTGAAAGGTTACGGGCGGTTTCAACTCCCGCGCGGGTGCGAATGTTCTAGTCCCGTCGACCCCGCCATTCCCCTGTTTCGCTCGCCCGGGCGAACAGATCGAATGGCTTTTTGTAGGTAGGACAGACACTTCCGCGATCGAAGGTGCAGTTCGATAGCACCGAATCGAGGACGCGCCGCTGTTCGGCCGGATCTTTGGTTTTGTAGAGAATTCCGGCCCGTTTCACAAGTTCGATAGTCCTTTCACCCGTTGCGACGAACGCCGTCGCCGGGCGATCGAGCGCGCTGAGCTCGGCGTTCACAGTCGCGAGCTCGGTCTCCCATTCCGCGGACTTGCGCCGCCACAGCGCATCGGAAATGCGCCCCTCGACATAGTCGTCGTACCCGCGGTCGATCTTCGCTTGGAGCGCCCGCTGGCGATCGAGGAGCCGTACCGACGTTCGTTCCCGCGCCCGCTCCAGATCGGCCTGGCTCGCTCGGAGGCGGTGCGTGATCAACTCCGCTACCCGTCCGGGTAGTTGGATCTTGTCGACCACGCCGCGGAGCAAGTCGGCCAACTGCTCCTCGCGGATGTACGCGTTGCCGCAGCGACCGCGAAACGCGGTGCACCGGTAGTAGGTGTACTTGCCTTTCTTGCGCTCCGCTGTCATCGCGCAGCCGCACCGCGCGCACGTCAGCAGACCCATGAAGGCGTGGCGCTGTTTCGGATATCGTGCGCGCGGCTTGCGATTGAGCACGGCCTGAACCGCGGCAAACGTGTCGCGAGCAACCAGCGGTTCGTGCGAGCCGTGGAACAATCGCCCATGCCACCGGAAGTCGCCGGTGTAGATCGGATTCTGCAGGATGCGGTGGATCTCGGCCTTCATCATGCGCCGGCCCGACCGCGGATGCGTGAGACCGGCGGCGTGCGCCTTCGCCGTTAACGGCTTCAGCGAGTACTGACCGCTCGCATACCACTCGAACAGCTTCGCGATCATCGGCCCCCGCGTGCGATCGACCTCGATCCGATGTGTCGCGAGGTTATCGACGTACCCGACGGGCGCGCGCGACGGCCAGTGGCCTTGCTCAGCCTTCTCGAGCAGTCCTTTCTTGACCTCCTCGCTCAGATTGTCGACGTAGTTCTTCGCCATCAGCACTTTGATGCCGTGGAGGAACTTCTCCGACGAGCGTGAGTCCTTCGAGACGACCGCATTTTCTTTGACGAAATGGATGGTGACGTCGAGATCATCGACCGTCATCCAGTCCTTGATGTTGCGGTAGAGCCGATCCGTCTTCTCCACGAGGATCGTCCGGCATGACGCGTCGGTTTTGAGCGCGGCGATCATCTCGCCAAATCCGCCGCGGCCCGACTGCTTGGCAGTCTCGACGTCCACAAACTCGCGCACGATCGTCAGGTGCTGCTCGCGCGCGTACTGGCGGAGCAGCTTCAGCTGCGCAGGAATCGAGAAGCCCTCACGCTCCTGGTCCTTGCTCGAAACCCGCGCGTACAGCACCGCGCGCATGGATCCGTTCGTCGCGGTCATCGCACTCTGCTCCTTCGTTCACAGCATCGGCACTCATTGTGCGCGCGCGCTTGTCCCACTCCAAGAGGATCCGGATGAACGCGACAATTGCATCGAGTTCCTGCGGCGAGAGCGCGCAAGCGGATGTTGCGTCGTCTGTCGTCGGCGGGCCATCACGCAATAGCCATCCACCGGCTCGACCGAAGGCCCGGTCAAGGCCGTCAGCCCCGTCAGGGGTTGGAGCGCGGCGACAGTCTGCGCGGAAAGCCTTGATCGGACCGAGGCGAGCCGGACAATCACGGGCGTGATGGCCCGGCGTACTTGGTGCCGATCGGTACCGACACGTCCGTACGCGCCATCGCCAGCGAAGAATCGGTGCCCGAGCGCGAAACACGCGTCGGCTCGACGGCGCCGTTCGTCGATCGATTGCCGCATGAAGTTGCACCAATGCTCCTCCCGATGTGCACGGAGATGAATTGCGGCGAATGACTCTTCGTGACCGTGCCCTGGGGCGACGAGGTGGAGGAGTGCTCCACGTTGAGCAACGCGGAGGGGCGGCGCGAGCGCCGCGACGAATCAAGACGCCAACGTAGATCGCCACCATGTCGTTGTCAATGCCATCGGGCGAGCGCACTGCAGATCGTGTGCAAAGCGTCGGTTCTGGCACGGTACGGATTCCGTGTCGACGCCTCCGCCATGAGGAGCGATGAGATGTCGTGCGGTGCGGAGGAGCAGTCGTTCGTGTGCTTCCAAGTCACCGTCGCAACAGCCGTCATCAACGGAGCGTGATTGGCCGAGCACGCGTCGTAAACGACGGCATTACTTTGCAGAGAACTGGAGGACGCAGAACTGTCGTACCGGCGCCCGTACACGGGCTGCGTTCTCGGCTGTGTTGCCGCCGGCGATCCTGTCGGCGCGGTGTTTGGGTCGCCACACGCGCGACTGTGCGTACAACAACGCGGCGGACTGCCGCAGATCCATGTGACGAACGCGTACAGCTAACAGGACATGATCTCGGCCCTGTCGCGGCCAGAATTGCGCGCGTGATCAGCGCGCTATGTGCCTCGACACCGGTCTGGCAGCCGGGGCGTGAGCGACCCCCTCGGGACGAGGGCGGGGTGGCGGATCGAACCAGGGGTGGGGGTCGCTCACGTCCCGGCTGCTGTCCCTCTCCGTTTTCGCGGCGGCAAAAAGCGCCGCCGGTCACGCCGCGCCGCCGTCGTCGCCTGAAGCCACAACCGCCTGAACATCTTCGGTTTCCGTGCACGCGTTGACGACCGCCTCGTTCAGCGGCCACGGAAATGTCGCGGGCGCCCGAGGGGGACGAACCTGCCCTGGACCATGGTCCCCCCTTTCGTCCCCTCCTCAGCCCCGCGCGAATTCTCAGAGGCATCGTGAACAGACCGTTCAGAGTGGCCGCGAAGACGGGCTTGTGATCCGCTATGTTCGCCGGCCGCGGGTGCTCGGATGACCCGAAAGACGCGTCCGTCCAGCGCTAGGAAAGCGGGAAGGTGTGACGAACGCGGCTCAAAAAATTCTGCTTCCGCGCGATCAAAACGACCGGCATTTGCCGAGAGACTTGGACGGTTTCGTCGTGGGATTTTTTGGCTCGTGGGTCGAGACATCTCACGAAACCGACGCGCGATCTGTCACAGACCGAGGCTGCGCGCGGTCGGATCACCGTCTGGTTCCCACAGAGATATCCGCTGAAACTTAGCTGGCAGCCGGGACGTGAGCGACCCCCTGGGACAGACCCGGGGTCGGGGATCGGGATCGAGGTGGGGGTCGCTCACGTCCCGGCTGCTGTCCCCGACCGGGATAGTCGGGCGGCACAGAGCGCCGCCCGCGTGCGCGAGCGGTCCGTCGCATTTCACGACAATCGCTTCATGGTGACCGGTTGGACGGAACGTAGAGCGTCGTTCACCCGACGGCAGCGTTCACTGGAACGCTGTCATTTCGTCTCGCGTGTCCGGAAGACCACGCTCCCGGGACTCTTCACCGTGTCCTTCCGGTCACATCGGACGTCATGCGTAGCGACAATCGTCAGACACGCGCACCCGTGCGAGCTCGTTGGCGCCCTGGCCCCCGGGGAGCGTCGGTGGCTGCCGGCCGTATAATCGCTGCCTTTCATGTCCATCGCGCCTGGCTCACGTCTCGGCGCCTATGAGGTCCTGACACCGCTCGGCGCCGGCGGGATGGGCGAAGTCTTTCGCGCGCGCGACACAAAGCTGCGGCGCGAGGTCGCGCTGAAGATCTTGCCGGAGACATTCGCAGCCGACCCCGATCGCCGCGCCCGTTTCACGCGCGAGGCGCACGTGCTGGCGTCGCTCAACCATCCGAACATCGCGGCGATCTACGGCATTGAAGAGGCCGACGGTCTGACGGCGCTCGTGCTGGAACTGGTTGAGGGTCCCACCCTCGCTGATAGGATCGCGCGCGGGCCAGTGCCGATCGACGAGGCGTCAAAGATCGCCGCGCAGATTGCTGACGCGCTCGACGCGGCACACGAGAGGGGCATTGTCCACCGTGATCTCAAGCCCGCGAACATCAAGGTCACGGACGAGGGGCGCGTGAAGGTGCTCGACTTCGGGCTGGCCAAAGCGCTGACCGACGACGCGGCGCCGGACGCGTCGATGTCGCCGACGATGACGGGGGTCGCGAGCCGGCTCGGGGTGATTGTCGGCACGGCGTCGTACATGAGCCCGGAGCAGGCGAAGGGGAAGTTGGTCGACAAGCGGACAGACATCTGGGCGTTCGGGTGTGTGCTGTACGAGATGCTGACAGGTCAGCGCGCGTTTGCAGGGGAGGACGTTACCGACTTCGTCGTGGCGGTCATCGGAACCTGTCAATGACATTGAGACACGAGGGGCGACGGAATTAGAGTCGCGTTGACATCGATGAGCGAGACGCCATCGTAGTCAGGAGCGATAGAAATCGGGTCGACCCAGGGGGTGTCGACCGTGCCAATCGTCGCTCCTGGGGCATCCTGAGCGGTCGTTTTCTTCGCGGGCGGGTTGATCCACACCGACGACGGCAGATCGGCGGGGTGCGGACGGCCCTTGACGAACCGTTCGGGATGCGCCGCGAAGGCCGCGTTGAGGACCTGACGCCGCCGGTCGCGCACACGAGCCGCTTGATCGAAGTGCACGACGGCAGGCGTCAGAAACCCCAGGCCGCTGTGGCGGTGCTCCTCGTTGTACCAGCGGAAGAAGACCTGCCCAAATGCCCGACCATCCTCGATCGATCCGAACCGCTCCGGAAATTGCGGGCAATACTTCAGCGTTTTGAATTGCGCTTCGGAAAACGGATTGTCGTTGGAGACCTGCGGACGGCTATGCGTTTTGGTGACCCCGAGATCCGCGAGCAGCAGCGCCACCGGCTTGCTCTGCATCGACGAGCCGCGGTCCGCATGGAGGGTGAGCTGCCCGGGGGTGATGCCCTGCTTCGCGCACGTCTCTCGGATCAGGCGTTCGGCCAGGGCCGCACTCTCGCGCGGCGCGACCATCCAGCCGACGACGTACCGGCTGAAGATGTCGAGAATCACGTAGAGATAGAAATAGGTCCACTTCGCTGGGCCGAGCAGCTTCGTGATATCCCAGCTCCAGACTTCATTGGGCCGCGTCGCCAACAATTCCGGCGCGGCATAGGCGGGCCGCCGCACCTGATCGCGCCGCTCTTTGACTTCGTGCGCCGCATCGAGGATTCGGTACATCGTGCGGGGCGAGCAGAGATAGGTGCCCTCATCGAGCAGCGTGGCATGGACCTGCGCCGGCGCCTGATCGACGAACCGCGTGTGGAGGAGATCCAACACGCCTTGCCGTTCGACGGGATCGAGCGCTCGAGGCGGCGCCGGTCGTGGGCGAGCCACCGCCACAGGGCGACGCCCCCGATAGAGCGAGGCGCGCGAGACGCCCAAGACCTGACACGCCGGCGCGGTGCCGATCGACGTCGCCACCTGCTCGACGGCCCCCATCAAGCGTCCTCGTCGCTCGGCATGGGTTTCAGCGGGATCTGTAGGAGTGCAGCAACTTTTTTTTGGAAATCGAGCAGCGCTTCCGCCTTCTGCAGCCGCGTCGTGAGATGCCGATTCTCCTGCTCGAGTTTCTTGAGCCGCGGATCGACGGGCACCGCTTTGCGCCCGCGTTTCTTCGGCACCAATCCGCGCTCACGCTGCTGGCGCCAGGTGATGAGATGCGAAGAATACAGGCCCTCTTTCCGCAGCAGTGCTCCGAGCTCGCCTCGGGTACAGGCGTCCGCTTTCCGCAACATCTCCAGCTTGTAGGCGGTCGTGAAGCGTCGACGCGCGTGGCGCGCCGGCACTTCCGGGTCGGGTCGGCCCGGCGCGATCGCGCGCTCGATCGTAGGAGACCCTCCGCTACGGGACGTCTCGCTTCGCTCGCCGTCCCTTCGCTCCGGCTCTCCCACGATCGACTGGCCTCCCAGCATCCTCCGGATCGGGTTCATCAACGTCCCTGCACCTCCCCGCCCTGCACACTAATTTCCGAGGGGGAAAGTGTCTCAGCTATCTTGGCAGGAAGGGCATGACGAAGGAGCCGGACTGGACGAAGGTGCCGGCGTCGACGCCATCGCGCATCGTCGATCTGCTGAAGCGATGTGTGAAAAAAGATCCGCGGGAGCGGCTGCGCGACATCGGCGATGCGCGGCTCGAGATTGCCGAAGTGGTCGAGCGCGTATCGGGAACAGAGGTCTCGTCTGTCGCGCCATCGTACCGTGCGGCACGCGACCGTCGCTGACAGCTCGCTTCGGCGCTTCTAGCGGTCGTTGCGGTCGTCGGTTGGTGGAGTCTATGGCGCCAAAGTCGAGGCGCAACATCGCCGCCGTCCTCGTTCCCTCGCGTAGATGTCGATCTCGGTCCTGATGTGTCGCTCGAATCGATTGGACCGGCCGCCATCCTGTCGCCTGACGCCACTCGCGTGGTGTTTGTGTCAAAACACGCTGAGGACCGGACGCGGCTCTTCACCAAACTCCTGGATCAGCCAAAGGCGGTGGAGTTGGCGGGCACCGAGGATGCCAACGCTCCATTCTTCTCACCGGATGGACAGTGGGTGGGATTCTTCGCGGGCGGGAGACTCAAGAAAGTTAGCGTCGACGGCAGTCAACTCGTCGCCCTGTGCGATGCCTCGGTCGGGCGTGGAGCGAGCTGGAGCGACGACGGCTCGTTCATTGTCGCGGCTCTTGATAATGTAAGCGGGTTGAGCCGGATTCCCGCTGACGGCGGAGCTCCAACGGCCCTCACGAAGTTGAACGGCGAGGAGCGAAGTCACCGGTGGCCACAGGTGCTGCCCGGCCACGATAGAGTTTTGTTTCTCGTAAATCTCGTTGCTGGGAATTTTGCGGAGAGCCACGTCGCCGTCGCGAGGCTCGGCAACAGTCCGACCGCCGTGTCTGAGCACACGATTCTTTTGAGCAACGCCGGTATGTACCCGCGGGTACTTGGCGACTGAGTACTTGACGTTTGTGAAGAAGGGGACTCTGTACGCGGCATCTTTTGACTCCAACCGCTTTGCGATTCGCGGAGTGCCGACTCCCGTGCTGGAGCAAGTGTCGAATAGCCAGGATTTCGGCCATGCGCAGCTGGATCTGTCGGTTGGCGGATCTCTGCTGTACCACAAAGGGGGAACTGTCGGACTTCGAACCATTCACTGGCTCGACGCTGCCGGGAACCTCGAAACACTGTTGGGCGAGCCGGGAATGTACACCTATCCGAGAATCTCCCCCGACGGGGAGCGGCTGGCGTTCTCTGTCCCCGTGGCATCGAGCGGAGACGTCTGGGTGTACAGCTGGCGTACAGGCACACGCACCCGGCTGACGGAAGGAGCCGGACAAAACGCGCCCCCGGTCTGGAGCGCCGATGGCCGGTATCTCGTGTTGGGGACAACCGGCGGCATCTTCTGGGTGCCTGCCGACGGCGGACAGGGCCCGAGGCCTCTAATTTCCAGCCAGGGACGAACGGCTATTCCCGCGTCGTTCACGCCCGATGGAAAGACGCTCGCTTTCACCGAGCGCTCGGCCGACGGCAAGCACGCCATACGCGTCGCGCCGGTGCGGAACGGATCGAGCGGACCAGAGGCGGGTCAGTCGGAATTCTTTGTGGACTTGCCGACCGGCAATTCGTCGGCGGCGTTCTCTCCGGATGGACGCTGGTTGGCGTATGCGTCCGCTGAATCAGGCGTGTTCGAGGTGTACGTGCGGGCGTTTCCCAACACCGGCACGAAACGCCTGATTTCCAGCGGCGGCGGCTATACGCCGATGTGGTCTCGCAACGGCAAGGACCTGTTCTATCGAACTGTCGATCAGAGACTCTTGGTCGTCAGTTACACGGCGACCGGCGATGTCTTTGCGGCTGGTCCTCCCCGCGCGTGGTCGACGCGACGTCTCGCAAACACCGGCATGACGTCGAACGTCGACATCGCGCCGGACGGCACGCGGTTCGCGGTGCTGATGTCGACCGAGGCGCCGGAACCGGCGGATACGCGTGGACACTTCATCCTAGCGCCCAACTTTATCGAAGACGCGCGGCGTCGGCTGAGCCCCGCTGACCGCTAAGGCAACCGATGCTTGCGTTCGGCTCACACGTCGGCCCGTACGAAATCCTCGCTGCCATCGGCGCCGGCAGCATGGGCGAAGTCTTAGCATGGGCGCGAACAGGACTTCACGTCTTCAGTCTGCGCTCGGAGCAGGCGAAAAGGATTGTTCCTGAGACCGGCCGTAGTTGATCAACACGGGCGATTGACGGCCTGGTCCGATACAGCTGATGGGTCTGAACCTTAGGCCTCCTGGCCGCAGGTTGACATCGTGTCACCCTAACCATAAGATCAAATTGCACTTCCTCCCCGCTGGACTTGCCGTAAGGCCCCGGCGGGGTTATTTTTTGTGGCCGCGTGCCGCCCGAACCCCTGCACAAAAGAGCTGTCGCGTTCGTCGATGGCCAGAATCTGTTCTTCGCTGTTCGAGAGGCTTTCGGATACACGTACCCGAACTATGATTTTCCCGGGCTCGCTCGCACCGTGTGCGAAGCGAACGGCTGGCAACTGACGGAGACGCGCTTCTACACCGGGATTCCCGATCCAACCGACAATGCTGCCTGGAATCACTTCTGGGCTGGAAAGCTCCTGCAAATGAGCCGGCAGGGCGTGTATACGTTCAGTCGCTCGCTGCGGTACCGAAACAAGACAGTGAAGTTGCCCGATGGCTCGACTCACGCATTTCTGACCGCTGAAGAGAAAGGCATCGATGTGCGGATCGCGATTGACGTCATCCGCTTGGCGCATCGAGCGGAGTACGACGTCGCCGTCGTGTTCAGCCAGGATCAGGACCTCTCCGAGTTGTGCGGTGAGGTTCGCGTCATCGCCAAGGAGCAGGACCGCTGGATCAAGATTGCCTGCGCCTTCCCCGTGAGTCCGACCACGAAGAACCGGCGCGGTCTGGCACATTCTGACTGGATCAAGATCGATCGTGAGACGTACGAGAAGTGCATCGATCCGCGCGACTACCGGCCAAAGCGCGGCGAGACTCCCTGATTCTCGCTCCTCAGCGTTCGGTGGTCCCAAGCAACCAGGGTCGAAAATCTCTCCCGATCATGCCCGGCTGCTCGATGCAGCCGGGAGAAGTTCGACGCTGTAGCCGAGACTTCGCAGTTCGCGGATCATCTTACGCGCCCGCACTTTCTTCGCCTCTGCGCTGACGGCTGGTCCGCGTTCCTCGTAGCGAATGCCTTGGTGAAGAATCTTCCAGATAAGACGACACAGCCGGTGGGTGATGGCGCCAATGGCCTGCGCGTGCCCGAGGCGCGGGACGAGCCGGCGATACACGATGGCGAAGATGGTGCCCTTGGCCTTAACGGCGGCATTCGCAGCCTGATTAAGGACTCGCCGCATCTGGCGGTTGCCCTTGGGGCAGCGGTGACTGTAGTTCTTGCCTGCGCTCTCCTCCGTGCCGGGGCACGCACCCATCCAGGAGGCGAGGTGCTTGGGTGAGGGAAACGTCGCGGCCGTGGCGCCGACTTCCGCAATGAGCTGCTGTGCGGAATCGACGCCGAGTCCGGGGACCTCGGCGAGGCGCTGCACCGCGTCGTGGTGCGCCGTGAGTAGGTCGGCCATCTGCTGATCGAGTTGGCCGAGGTGATCCTCGATCACACGCAATTCTTCAAGCGTGAGCTTCAGTAATCGGCGGTACACCGGATGCAGCGTCGGACACGCCTGGAAGGCATCGCACAGCTGCTCGGGCGTGGCACGCAGGCGCGCGGTCGCGAGCGTCGCCAGGGCGGCCGGATCTGTTTCGCCGTCCGCCAGCGCCTGCAGCATGCGGCGGGCACTGATGCCGAGCAGATCTGACACGAGGCTCGATACCTTGATGTGCGCTTCCTCGAGCAGGGCTTCCAGCCGATTCTGGAGTTGCACGCGATTGCGCGTGACCTGGTACTTTCGGCGCATCACGGTGCGCCAGAGCCGTTGCTCGGCGTCAGGTACGAAGCTCAAGGTGAGTTCCTGCGCGACGAGGCGTTTCACTAACCGCTCCGCATCGGGAAAGTCCCGCTTGCGTCCGCCGGGTCCACGATTCGACTGCGCTTGGGCAAGATGGAGGGTGCCCGCGAGCGGCGGCGCGCTGTCGCGCGCGCGGCGTCGGGGGCGCCAATACTGTTCCAGCGCTTCCCACACCGGCCGCCAGTACTGCGCGGTCGATTCCATGACGACTTCGTCGACCTCGCGTTCGACGAGCCAGTCCGCGAGCGCGCGCAGGTCAGCGGGGCTCGTCCCGACCTTCAGACGCTCGAAGCGGTACTCGTCATCGACTTCGACGTCGGCCACGACGACTGCCAATAGCCTCTTGTGAACGTCAATTCCCGCGATCTGGTATGGCATCGGCCTCTCCTCATGGGAGCGGAGAGCGTGCCTCGTCACATCATTCAGGGTCGCAGGCTATCGGCGGTGTCACCGCAACGACGCCCAATTATTCGTTCAATCACGCACGCTCCGGATCAAACAGTTGCTCGGCCTCAATTGCTCCATGGCTAATCTCGATCTCCGCCGCTCCCAGCCCGCCATTCTGTCCAATCCATGATTTTCATTCTCTTTCGCGGGCCTCCAGGCCCAGCCGCAACCAGTTGCGAAAATCGTCCCACAGACCCCGCCAACTACATCACACTAAGGCTTGGAGATGGCGGATTCACCCTCCGCCGTCTCCAGAATGATGTCTCCACGATCAGTTCCTGATAGTACGTGGCGTCCGCCTTCTTGACCGCCGTAGCCTTGGCGAAGGCGGTTAGGCGGACCCTCCATCTCCAGCAGTCGAATCGCGCCCTCAATCGCCGCCGGACTCAGGTGCATGTACCTGCCTCGTGATGAGGTCCTGATGTCCCGCGAGCTCCTGAATCGCGCGCGCACGGCGCGCCACGCATCGCCAGGTGTGAACAAAACGTGTGGCGAAGGCGCGAACTCTTCGAGTGTGGGCACCTCCTTCTTTGGTTGAGGGAGACCGTGTTGCAGCGCGTGCCGCTGGCGGTCCTCGCCCCATCGCAAGGCCGCGGTCTTCGACGAGACCGGCGCTTTGCTCCGTTCTCCCATGAGCGCGTGAAGGCGATAAGCGACCACACCGGCAAAGCCGGTATGGCCTTTCTGGTCGGCGCCGCCTAGTCGGCGCCTTGGAACGGCTCGAGCAGCCGGTCGGCCACGGTCGCCCACGACCAGCGCTGTTCGACGACACGGCGGGCACGGCGCCGGAGTTCCTCGCGCTCCGATTCGGATCGCCCGAGGAGCGATTCGAGCTTGTCGACGAGGTCGTCGACGCTGCCGGACTCGAATGCCGCCGGGACGCCCTCCTCCTCGAGCGCGGCCGCGATCTCCGCCAGGCCCGAGTGGCGGGCGACCAGCGGGAGCGAACCGCCCGCGGCGGCCTCCGCCGCCACCATCCCGAAGGCCTCCGGAAAGATCGACGGCACGACGGTGACGTCGGCAAGCGGGATCAGGTGGACGAGATGCCGGTGCTCCAGCGGGCCCGTGAAGAGCGCGTCGGGGCCGGCCATCGCCTCGAGCTCGTGCCGGTAGTCGCCGAAGCCGACGATCACGGCGCGGGCGTCGACCCGCTCGAGCGCCTCGACGAGCAGGTGGACGCCCTTGTTGCGGATCAGCTTCCCGAAGTAGAGGAGCGTCGGGCGCTCGCCGGCGAGGAACTCCGTGAACCTCTCGGCGTTCCCCTCGTCCGGCAGCCGCTCGTTCGCGCTACCGGGATTCGGCGGGTCGCGGCGCGCCTTCTCGACCAGGTTGGCCAGTGCGTCGCCTCTTCGCTCGGGGTGGAACTCGTCCACGTCGACTCCCGGCGGGACCTCGTGGACGCGGTCGACGTGGCCGACCACCTCCTCCAGCACCTCACGGATGTGCCCCGAGCCGACGAAGACGGCCCGCGCCTCGGCGAGCGTCTCGCGTCCCCACCGGGCGAGCTCCTCGTTCCCGCGCATGGAGTACTCGAGCTCCGAGCCGTGCGCCTTGACCGCGAACGGGAGACCCGATGCGGCTCCGACCGGAGCGCCGAGCAGGACGTGGTTGGCGAAGACGAGGTCGGCGGGCGCGAGCTCCCGAAGGACCGCGGCGTTGGCGTCCACGAACCGCTCGCGCTCCTCCGTCGTCGTGTCCTGGAGCAGCTTCGCCTCCATTCCCTCGTAGCGGTCGAGCACGAACACCGGCAGGAGCGCGCCGATGTCGGGACGCACGGTCCGCGCGCCGCCGAGGTCGTGGAGCTCCGGGTTCGGCTCCTGCGAGACGACCACTACGTCGTGACCCGCGCGACTCCACTCCCGCGCGATCGAGCGCGTGTAGACATTCGAGCCGGTGCCGCCGAGCAGGTAGCCGTGCCACAGCAGGATCCGCATGGTTGAGCAGTTTCACCCGAATTCAGCGGCCGCACCGACGGAGCCCCACAACGGCTGTCAAGAGTCCCTTTGCCGCGGAAACGCCGTTGATCCCGTTAATCCCCGGCTATCGTCTCCAATCGACGTCTGATCACGGCCGTCGTCGTTGGTCCCTGTCCTCCTCCGCTTCCTGCCAACAGGCCTCTCGACCGGTCAGCCAGGGTCGAAACTCGTCCCACACACCCCGCCATTGGCACCCCAACGCGCAAAGTCCGCCCGTTGGGGACCCCGCCCATTCTCCTGTTTCGTTGCGCGAGCGAACAGATCGAATGGCTTTCTATAGGTAGGAGAAAGACTACGGGAGCGTCGGAGTGCATCGTGTCAGCCGCGCGACGGCAGCGCCCGTTGGCTGCGCGCAACACGCGTCGCACGCGCGCGGACTGTCACGGTGATGGTCGTTGTCATGGCAGGTGTCGTGATCGCCGATTGCCGCGCGTGAGCACGCGTTCGCAACAGGCTGCGCGGTGACGGTGATCGATACGGCAATGACCCCTAAACCGCAGGCGGTGATCGGCCGCTGTGTCATGCGGCGAATGTGCACGCGATCGTGCGGCCACACGCATCGACATTGGTCTGGCATCGGGGCGTGAGCGACCCCCTCGGGACGAGGTCGGGGTGGCGGATCGCATCATGAGAAGGGACGTCAGGTTGCGTCCACGGGGGCGAACAGGCTGATCATCCTGGCTATCGTCTTGCGTCCGCGACCGGTGATTTCCGCCGTGCCAACTGTGTTTACGAGGTGATCGACCGTTGAAATTGAGGATAACGCTTCGCCGGCCGCGGCGATACACTTCGCTCCGATGATGGTTGGCCGATCGCTTGCGCACTATACGGTGGTCGAGAAGCTCGGTCAGGGCGGCATGGGCGTCGTCTACAAAGCTCGCGACGCGCATCTCAACCGTCTTGTGGCGATCAAGGTGCTCCCGGCACAGACGGTCGCCGATCCGGAGCGTAGGCGGCGTTTCGCGCACGAAGCCAGGGCTGCCTCGGCGCTCAATCACCCGCACATCGTTACCATCTATGACATCGACACCGTGGACGGCGTTGATTTCATTTCAATGGAGTTCGTCGAGGGCCAGACGCTGGCCCATCGGCTCGGTCAGAACCGACTGGAGATTCACGAGGCACTGACCTGTGGCATCGAGATCGCCGATGCGCTCGCTGCGGCGCATCGTGCCGGGATCACTCATCGCGACCTCAAGCCGGCCAACATCATGATCACCGACAACGGGCTGGTCAAGGTTCTGGACTTCGGCCTCGCCAAGCTGACCGAGCCCGCCGACCTTCACGACTCCGGGACCACGCGGGCTGCCACGCCTCACACCGCGGAAGGCACCATCGTCGGAACGGCCGCGTACATGTCGCCGGAGCAGGTCGACGGCCAGGTGGTGGACGCACGTTCGGATGTGTTCAGCTTCGGTGCGGTGCTCTACGAGATGCTGACGGGTCACCGAGCGTTTCAAGGTCAGTCAACCATTTCGATCATGTCGGCGATTCTACGCGATTCGCCCACGCCGATTCGGAACGTTCGTGCCGATGTACCTGCGGACGTCGAACGCGTGCTCCGGCGCTGTCTGGAGAAGAACCGCGAGTCACGCTACACCTCCGGCGTCGAGCTGCATCAGGATCTCCGTGCGTGCCAGACTCGGCTCACCCAGCGCGAGATCGGCGTCCAGTCTCTCTTGCGCCGCCCGCGAGTTGTCGTGCCCGCCGTGGTGGCGCTCGTCGCCATCCTTGCGGCGCTGGCGTGGTACTGGCGACAAAGCTCGCGCGTGACATGGGCGCTCGACGTTGCGCTCCCTGAGATCAGCCGCCTCGCGGATCAGCGCGACTTCGCGGCGGCCTTCCAAATCGCTCAGAAAGCCCAGACGTACATTCCCGCCAACCGCCGCCTGGCAGAACTCTGGCCGGAGATTTCCGCGGAGCTGTCGATCACGACCAGCGTGGCGGATGCGGACGTCCGGTTCATGGAATACGGCGGCAAGAGCGAATGGCAGTTGCTCGGACGCTCTCCGCTCAAAACCGTTCGAGTGCCGCGCGGTCTCAAGCGGTGGCAAATCGTGAAGCCGGGATTCCAGACAGTGGAAGACCGAAAAGGTGACCTTCAACGCCGCGTACGCCCACGAGCGAGTCGCCGCGTACGTGTTTCTCCCCAGGGTCGTGAATCCTCCGTATCAACCGGTCGTGTACTTCCCAGGTTCGAGTTCGCTTCGATTGCGCTCATCCCAACGACTGCAAGGGAACGACCTGCCCGAGGTGGACTTCATCGTGAGAAGCGGCCGGGCCGTCATCTATCCTGTCTTCAAGTCCACGTACGAGCGTGGCGACGGGCTGCTCTACGATCGGCCGAATCTGACGAGCGCCTATCGGGAGCACGTCATCGAGTGGTACAAGGATGTGTCAAGAACGATCGATTATCTGGGGACTCGCAAGGACATCGACATTCAGCGATTGGGCTATTGCGGCTTGAGCTGGGGAGCGACGATGGGCCCAATCGTGCTCGCGCTGGAACCGCGGATCAAAGCGTCTGTGCTGATCATCGGTGGATTCTGGCAACAGCAGGGGCTGCCGGAAGTCGAGGCCATCAACTTCGCGCCTCGCGTGAAGATTCCTGTCTTGATGCTCAACGGCAGGTACGACTTCGTCTTTCCAGTGGACAGCTCCCAGATTCCGATGTTCCGCTTGCTGGGCACGCCGGAACCCGACAAGCGCCATCTGCTGTTCGACTCGGGCCACTCCATCCCGAGGAAGGAGCTGATTACACAGACGCTGCAGTGGTTCGACCGCTACCTGGGATCCGCTGCACGGTAAATCGACGAAGGAGAGCCCGTCACCCAGCCGGTGAAACACGTCAACCCGTGCTGATCGCGATCAGCGTGATGTTCGCCACCTTCATGGAGGGTCACCACCGTCTCGAAGAACAAGCTCGAGAGCCGTATCGGGCGTCTGTCGGTCGAGGATATCGTGCGTCTGAACAGGGCGGTCCTTGCTTTCCTTGGTCTGGCGAGTACTGCCTCGAGCGCGCGTGATTCAGCCTGACGTGAGCAGCCAGTCCTTTCAGTCGCCTACCTCCATCCGCCGCCAGCTTGCATTACCAGAGTCGCCAGTCCCCGCCGAGCAGGATCCAACCGGCCATGAGGCCGTTGGTCGTCGCGTGTGCAGCAATGGCGTCGCCGATCGACCCGCGTCGCATCACAGCGAAGGCGTACACCATGCCGGCAACCGCCGCCGCAGCCCAGCGCTCGGGATGCATGACACCGAAGGCGATTGACGACATCAGAATCGCGACCCATGAGATCGATCCCCAGCTGACCGATTCGAAATCAGCCGCAACGAAGCGCCGCAGCAGAAAGCCGCGGAATGCGAGCTCCTCCGCAATCGGCGCGGCCAGTACTGCGCCTGCCAGCCGAAAAGCCACCCATGCGGCTTTCCATGCACCGGGAGCCTCGCTCAACGCCAAAGGCATCGTTGCGGGCGACACCGAGCCGGCCACCCGGTCCAGACCGATCCAGATGGCGAAAACCACGCATCCGAGGACCGGTGAAATCCAACCGATCCGCCATTCGAACAGCCGGTACGTCGGCGCAAAGAACAGCAGCGTCGCAGCGCAGGCGATGACTCGCAACCCGTAAAACCAGTCAAACTCGTCCGAGCCGAGCCGCGAGATCATCGCGCTTCCGAGAATCGCAAGGAACGGTATGACATACGCAGCGGTGGGGTTGACGTGATCGGACGTCGAGGCCAGCTCGGTAGGAGTGCGTTTCAGCCAGGGCATCTGGCGCGCGGCGAGACAAATCCCCAGAGCCACGATGTTGAATCCAAGCCAGCCGGCCTCCGAATGAAACCCTCCTAGTGCGATGCGATGCGCGCCGGCGTTCCCGATGAACACCAGCGCGGCGATGCGCACGCAGTTGATCGTCCAAATCGCGAGCAGCCCGACCGGGACGAGCAGCAACGCGTGAGGGAAACGCCACTCTTCGCGGTGGAACCAGAGCCAACCAGCCGTAAATGCCAGAATCAGGCCCAGTCCCTCATAGCCGGAACATTCAGCGGACACGCCGATCTGAAAATTCGGCGCGGTGATGACCAGCGCGGCTGGATCGGTCTGTATGCTGCTGATGAACGGGGCGAGAATGGCGTGCGCGACGAACATCGTGCTTCGGCTCAGCAAACGCCACTGGTGCGAGACGAGGACGCCGAACGCGTACGCCCCGACAGCTACCGCGATCGCGAATGTGCTGACCGGCTGCAGCAATCGAAGCAGGGGCCCCCACACTCTCGGAGGCACCAACGCGAGTGCCGCTGTCAGCGCCGCGAGGGCGCCCGCGAGCAACCACAACGCCATCAGTCCGCTGTCCAGCGGGGCCGGCAGCGAAGCCGAAAAGAGAATCGAGCCCACCGCGGCGAGAACGATGACCAGGGCGACGTGCGCGAGAAGGTGCAGCCAGTTGATGCGGTGATTGATCAGGTCCGCAGATGCCCGCCTTCTCAACTCCACTGATGTTCGCGAGCCGCCGAAAACGAGCAGGCACAGGGCCGACGCAGTGATGAGGCGCAGCACCTGGGGTCCGTAGTCCGCCACGAGAGAGGCGAAGCCTCGGGCCCCTTGCAGCGTTCCGGTGTCGAGCAGAATCGTAATCGCGAGCAGCTCGCCGATAAATAATGCGGCGAGACCGCCGACCCGTCTGAGAAGAACAAGATCTACGTCGGGTCCCCGAGCGGGAACCGTCAGGCGGGTGGCGGCGGAAGAGCCCAGTCGTACGGGCGGAGAACTGATGTACACGGGATCAAGGAGTAGTCAACCTCGAGCGTACGGAGGATTGAGCGGGGGACCGTTGTCAACCACACCATCAACTCAGGCGCTTGCGCCGCCCTCGCATCACGACCAAACTGCCAATCAACAAGGCGAGGCCATTCAGGCCACCTTCGACGCTGATTTCTGGTGCCTGGGGAACGCTTTTCGGACGTACGTCGTTACCCATCCGGCCCGGTTCCTGCGCGCGGCCAACTCCCGTCAGCCCGATGAACGCCCAGATCGTCAAGAGGATGATGTGCTTTCTCAAATGCACCTCCGTGAATGCTTGCGCATCGCAAGAATTAGACCAGGCGCTGGCCGTGAAATTGCGGGCCGTTTCCACGCTGTATCATTTATGACCATCGATGAGTTGGGGATTACGGCGACTTTTTTCAACCTGTGCGATTTTGAAGCGAATGTGCATCATTTTGCACCATCAACACTGTATCATTTTTGCATAATCGACACGGATTTACCAACAAGTCCCGCAGAGTTCGAAACCGCTGACGTCTTCGTTTCGTTTTCTCAGCCACGGGACCCGGGTTCGAGTGAGTTCGAGTTCAATGAGCCGTCGAGCAAGAAATAGGGGGTCTGGAACAGCCTCCGCCGAGGACGACGGAAGTGGCAGCAGGTTGACCTGACGCGAGTCGCCAGGCACACTGCCGACCGGTCATGCGCCGATTTGCACTGCTCGCGCTGCTCGCCGTGCCAGGCTCGCTGGCGTCGCAGGGCGCGGCCGATGAGCCCGGCATCTACGGCTACGTGCTCGCGCCGGGCGGCTTCCCGGTATCGGGCGGAACGGTCGTGTATCTGTCGTTCGTCACGTCCGCGTCTACCTCGATCGACAGGATCGGCCACTTCCGCATTCCTGTCGAAAGGACCGGAATCTATCGCATCACCGTCAGCGTACCGGGGTTCGCGCCGTATCAGTTCCGCGTCACCGTGCCGGCTTCGAGAGTGCTGCGCCTACCGGTGATCCATCTCGAGCCACCGACTTATTTCCGCATACGATTCGTCTCCCCGACCGGCGAGCCCATCACGTCGCTGGCGATCCGCCGCCGCTCGTTCGACGGGAGCGGCGCGCCGATCCCCGGTGCGCCGGACGCGACCTCAATCGAGCTCGACGGCGACGGGGCGACCCGGATCGGACCGCTGCCACACGGCATCACGGCACTGGCGCTCGACACGCCGATCTTCGCGCAGACGCGCGTCCCGAATTTCTCCGTCACCGGCGCGGACGCGCTGCTCGACGGCGGAACGATCGTCGTTCAGCCAGGCTCCACGCTTCACGTCGACCTGCTCGATGCGTCGGGAATGCCGGTACCGAATCAGCTCGTCCTGCTCGAAGACGTGCTGCCGCTGTCGCCGCTCCAGTTCCCGTGGCCCGTGCGAACGAATGCCGAGGGGCGCGTGACCTTCGAACGGCTCGCGGCCGGACGCTATCGCGTGCGGACGAACGCGGTGGGGCGGTGCGTGACTCAGGACCTCTCGCTCGCGCGGACCGTGATGGTGTCGGGCACCGGCAGCGTCAACACACGTATCGTGGTTGCAGGCAAAGCGACGTTCCGAATCTCGTCGCCGGTGGGCCGCATCAAAGGAGTCGTGGTATCGGCCAGACCGGACAACCCGGCATCCGCGTCGACGGTGCCTTTGATGGGACGGGGTGTGCCGTCGTTGATCGCACTTTCGCTGAGCACGACGCGCTGCCGCGGCACGACCGACGTCGACGGGCGTGTCACGCTCATGAGTTTTCCACCAGGTCCCTCGGACATCGCCGTGCACTTCGCCAACTCGCTCTTCGTGCGGCGGCTCGACGTGCCGATCGGCGGAGGCGAAATAGTCGTCTCCGTACCCGACGGCGTCCTGCCGGTTCGCGTCATCAACGCCGTCAAGCGCGAGCCGGTGCCGCGGGCGTTCGTCACCTGGACCGTCGAAGGCGGCGGCCGGGCCGAAGCGACAGCGACGGTCATCGGCGAAGCGCTGCTCGAAGGCGTCGGCACCAGGCCGGGGATCCTCACGGTGACGGCGCCCGAGTTTCAGCCCGCCGAGGAGCACTTGTCCGAGCCGCCCGGGATCATCCACGAGATTGCGCTCGTGCCTCTGCCCGATTCGCGTCTGTCGGTCCGCGTGGTGACGGCGTCGGGCGATTCGCTACCCAATGCCGTCGTGGAAGTCGCGCCCGAGAGTCCACTGTGGGCGCCGCAACTCGCGGTGACCGACGCGAAAGGCGAGGTCACCATCCCCGACGCTCCCCCGGGACTGCTTCGCGTCACGGCGATCGCGAGTGGATACGTGGCCTCGACGATGCGAATGTCGCAGGACAGTCGGGCTGGTGCCGTGCTGACGCTCTCGCCGGGGTATCGAGCAGTCGTCAGCGTCGAGTTGCCGGCCACATCGGGTCCGCTTCTCGTTCGCGTTCTTCGCGACGCCGGCCGGACGCTGGACGGTCTGCTCGACGGCGGGTCAGATCGCGGCATCGAACCGCCTGGCCGCCTGTCGCTCGGTCCGCTGCCGCCGGGCGACTACGTGATCGAGCTGCGCGGAGCGCAAGAACAACGACAGGAACGGATCAGGATCGTCGATCGCGACGTCGCCGTTACCATCCGGTGACGAGAAACTACTAGCGAAGAACGGCATTGCGCAGATGGCGGAGCTCGGCGTCGATATCCGCCGGGGAGGACACGGTTTCGGCGATTTCCTCGACCAGCGCCTCGCGGAAACGGCGGTGCAGCCGATGCACCGCGACCTTCACGGCGGATTCAGTCGACTTCAGCGTGTGCGCCGCTTCGGCGTAGGTGAGGTCGGCGGTGTCGCCGGTCAAGAACCCCTTCAAGCCCTCGAACGTTTCCGGATGTCCGGACGCCTCGTAGGCATTCCGCAAGCGGCCCAGCGCGCGGTCCAGCACGAGTGTCGCCCAGCCCGCGTCGAAGATTTTCTCGGGAGTGAGGTCGTTCTTGCCTTCGAGCTGATACGTCCCTTCAGCGGTTTCGACGTCGAGCGACAGGATCGGCGTCGTGCCGCCGCGCTTCAACGCGCGGGAGCGGTCGCGCTCGTTCGACAGGAAGTGGCGCGCCGACGTGAGGAGAAATGCGCGGGACCGTCCGCGCGCCGGATCGGCGTCGCCGAAGTAATTCTTTTCGAGCACGCGCGCGAAGAATTCCTGCGTCAGGTCGCGCACGGCGTCGGTGTCGTGTCCCTGACGACGGATGAACGCGTAGACCGGGTACCAGTAGGTTTCGCACAGACTGTTGAGCGCGTCGATCGATCGTTCGCTCGACCGTTGACCTGCGGCAAGGACGAGACTCCACCTCGTGGTGGTGAAGCCCCCCGCGTCGAGCCGGCTTGTCGCCGGGCATCCTTCAGGCGGGCGCCGCACTATCACATGCTTTTGCGGCAGTGACAAGCCCGAACCCGGTCGATTGGTGTCTAACCCAACTGGCGCGGGTTGCGCGATCCGCCGGCGGACATGACGTACATCGATACTGAGCTGTTGAATGTGGCCGAAGCGTCCTGTCGATGGTTTCAGAAGCTGACAGGCAGGACGAACGTGTGGCTGGCGGTTCAGCTCACCAACCTCAGCATCGTGATGTACTTCCTCTGGGCGGCGCTCTACTTCTGGATCAGCAACGACCTCGCGGTCCGTGTGTTCGTGGTGCTCTTCTGCGGCAGCCTGCTATATCTCCTGACGCAGACCGTGTTCAAGGATTCCGTCGAGACGGCGGAGAACAACGCGTATCGGCGCGTCGCCAAGGGATTGAGAAATCCTCGCCGCGTGCGCGATGCGGTGCTTCGCGTCTCCTTTCTGTTCATGTGTTTCGCGCTGTCCTACCCGGCGTTCGTTCTCTACGTCACGTTTCGCGTGCACTTCGTCCTGCTGCCGTATTCGCTGGTCGTGTTGACGACCGTCGTGCTGTATCTGCTGGCGTGCGACCCGCTCCCTCCGTGCGCGTCGAAGCTCAAAGCGTGGTTTCAGAAGCCCGCCTGGCCGAAGTGCCGGAAACGCCGCCGGCCGGCTGATTGCCCGGCCGAAATTCAATCGATCCAGGCCGATGCGTCCGTTGCTGATCACGAGGACCGGATCCTGCAACGTCGTCACATGCTCGAGCGGGTTTTTCTCGAGCACGATGAGGTCCGCCTCGAAGCCGGCCTCGATGACGCCGAGTGAGGTCTCGCGCCCGAGCATCGCGGCGTTGACCATCGTCGCCGCCTGAATGGCCTCGAGCGGCGTGAAGCCCATCTCCACGAAATGGACGATCTCCTGACCGATGCGCGTCAGGCTGTTCGGGCCGTACCCGGTGTCGGCGCCGGTGACGATCTTCACGCCCAGCTTGTGCGCGCGCTGGACCGTGTCGCGCAAACGCGGCAGCATGTGGGCGCCGCGAATGCGCAAGGCGGGTACATCGTAATCGCCGCCGGCCTCCACCAAGTCGATCACCGTCGTGTACGTCGGATCGAAGTAGGTTCCGTTCAGCTTCATCAGCTGCAGGGTGGCATCCGACAGATAGGTACCGTGTTCGATGCTCTTGACGCCCGCGCGTACGGCGGCCATCGCCCCTTCGTCGCCGTGCGCGTGCGCCAGAACCGGGATGTTCCTGGTCGCGGCTTCCGCGACGATGACTCCGATTTCTTCGCCGTTGTACACCTGCTTGCGCGGATCGGTGCCGGCGGTGCCGGCGCGCTCGGTCGCGAGAATCTTGATCCAGTCGACCCCGTGCGAGAGGTTCATCTGCACCGCGCGGCGCATGCGCTCGATCGTCGTCACACCGGCCATCAGGTCGGCATAGTCGGGGTGATCGAGGAACGCTTCGGGCGCCATCTGCGGCCGCACGTGATACCCGGCCGTCAGCACGTCCGGTCCTGCGAAGACGCCGCGCCGGACGAGGTCGCGAAAGCCGACGTCGACGTAGTGCGACACGCCCGCGCTGCGCACCGTCGTGACGCCCGACTCGAGCGCCCGGCGAAACGCCGCGAAATCGGCGGCATGGGTGTGCGCGTCGATGAGGCCGGGCACCACGTATTTGCCGGCCGCGTCGACCACCTTCACGCCGGCCGGAGCGCTGCCGCTGCCGATCGATTGAATCCGTCCGTCACGCAGCACGATGGTGGCGTTCGCCGTGACGCGCCCATCGCGAACGTTGATCACGTTGGCCCGCACGATGGCGAGCGGTTCGACCGGGGCCGGCCGGGGAGCCTGCCCCGACACCGCCGCTACCGCACCGACGACAACCAGGATCGCAGCTACGTGGCGCATCCCACCCTCCTCGACGCGCATTCTACGCGCACCGCGGAACCACGTCTGTTCCCGTGTTCCCGATGTTAGACTGCGCTGATCGGAGGAACGATGTCGCGCATCACGCTGGCCGGTGGATTCCTGGCCCTGTTCGTCCTGGCTGTATTTCTGCAGCCGACGGTCTCGTCGCAATCGCAGGCGCCCGCGCGGACGCCCGAGTTCCTTCGTCAACGCGCCGAGGACTTCCGGCAGCGATCGAACACCGCCGAGAAAGCCGGCCTGGCCGAGCCGTTCAAAGGGCTCACCACGAACGGCGGCGTCGAGCCGGGACTCTTCGCGATCCGCTCGACCGGCGTGTCCACGGAACCAGTGCGCAAGGCCGCGGACGCCTTTCTCGCCGCGTTGACGCCGGCGCAGCGCACCGCGAGCACGTTTGCGGTGGACGATGCGGAATGGCGCAGGTGGATGAACCAGGATTTCTATTTCCGGCAAGGCGTGAGCTTTCAGGATCTGAAGCCGGCGCAGCGTGACGCCGGTCTCGCCCTCATGCAGGCCGCGCTCAGCGCCAGGGGATTGAAGCAGACGCGCGACATCATGCGCCTCAATCACACCCTCGCCGAGCTGAACGACAACGACTTCGATCGCTACGGCGAGTGGCGGTATCACATCACGGTGATGGGGAAGCCGTCGGCGACCGAGCCCTGGGGATGGCAGCTCGATGGCCATCACGCGATCATCAACTACTTCGTGCTCGGCGATCAGGTCGTGATGTCGCCGGTGTTCGCGGGCTCTGAGCCGGTCACCGCCCACGCTGGCGCGTTCAAGGGCACGTCCGTGCTGCAGGACGAGCAGAATCGCGGCGTGGCTCTGGTGAACGCGCTGGACGAAGCGCAGCGCAAGAAAGCGATTCTCAAAGTTTCGAAGACCGGCAACGAGAATCTCACCGAAGCATGGAAAGACAACGTCGTTCTCGACTACGCGGGCCTGCGCGTGTCGGAGATGAGCGAGCCGCAGCGGAAGCAGCTCCTGGAGATCGTCGCGCTCTACGTCAACACCATGGACGAGAGCCATGCGCGCGTGAAGATGGACGAGGTGCGGCGATTCCTCGACCGCACGTGGTTTGCGTGGATCGGGCAGACCGATCCGAACGGCGTGTTCTACTATCGCGTCCATAGTCCGGTCATCCTGATCGAGTTCGATCACCAGGTCCCGGCCAACCTGAAGCAATACGCGAAAGATCCGAACGCGCCGAATCACGAACACATCCACACCGTCATGCGCACGCCGAACGGGAACGACTACGGCAGAGATCTGCTGCGGCTTCACTATCTGCAGCACCCGCACGGCAGCTCTGCGCAATAGAGCGCAATAAGGGCGCGAGCTGGAAGGGCAGCTTCGGTCGGCGCCGGATCGCACGAACCTGCTGGTCGGGATCGCTGTGGCCGCCGCGCTGCTGCTTCGCCTGCCGGCCTTCACCGAAAGTCTCTGGTACGACGAAATCTGGTCCACGCGCGTCATTCTCGGCAGCGTGTCGTCCACGGTCCGCATGCTGAGCGCGGATCTCCATCCGCCGGTGTTCAACGTCCTGATGTTCCTGTGGATCCGCGTCTTCGGGGATTCGGAAATCTCGGTGCGGATGGTGCCGATGATCTGCGGGCTCCTGACCATCGTGCTCACCGCGCGGCTGGCCGTCGATTACGGCTGGCGATCGGCGGCGCCGGTGGCAGCGTTGGTGATGGCGATCTCGCCCGCGCACATCTGGTATTCGCAGGAGTCGCGCTCGTACTCGTTCCTGCTCCTGCTGACGGTCGCATCGGTCGTCGTGTTTCATCGTATTCAGGCGACTCACGCCAGAGGCTGGTATGCGGCCTATGCGGCGCTGGCCGCGTGCATGGTGTTCACGCAGTACCCGACGGCGATCTACGTCGCCGCGATCATGCTGCTGGCGCTGGCGGATCCCCGCGGACGCGTTCGCCTGTGGTCGATCGGTCTGGCGATCGCCCTGATGCTTGCGGCTTTCCTTGCGGTGAAGTGGAAGCTCGGCTCGGTCCCGACCGGTGCGGGGTACCTTCGGGCATTCCGTGTCGGGGATCTCTGGCACCTGATGTTCGAATGGCTGATCGTCGGCGGCACGCTCGGATCGCCAGGTGAACGCGCGATCGCGGTTCGGCTTGGCGTGCTCGTCGTGCAGCTCGCGGTGCTCGTGCTCGTCGTCCGCGGGGTGATCAACGTGCGGGAGACGAGCCGCGCCGAGCTTCCACTGCTGCTCCTCGGCTTTGCCGGTTGCCCTGCTGGCCATCGGCATGACGGGCGCCGAACATTTCTACATCGAGCGAACCGGGCTCACGGTACTGCCGTTCCTGGCGATTGCGATCGGCGTCGGTGTCGCGTCGTGGGGCCGAACTCTCTCGCAAGCGTCGTCGGTTGCGCTCATTGCGGCGTTCGGTACGGTGGTACTGGTCAACTACTACGCCAAGTCGGATCAGTCGACGGTCTACAAGCCCAACGCGGACTGGAGGGCGGTCGCGCGCATGCTGGCCGGCGAGCATGCGCGGTCGAGGCGCCCTGTCGTCGTGCTGGCGATGACGCCGGCCCTCGAGCTGAGGTACTACGACGCGGGGTTCGGGCCGGAGCGGTTGGACGCCGAACCGTCTGCCCCAGTCGCAAACGACGTTCGCAGCGGGATTCGCGAGCGGCTCAAACGTCTCTTCGCGGTTCCTGTGGAGCCGCTTCGCGGACAGGTCGGGAGGATCTACGAACCCGGTGAACCCGACGTGTCCATTGTTCGCAGGATCTTCGAACGCGAACACGCGCGGGAAGTCTTTCTCGCGCGCAACGCGTACTGGCCCGGTACGAGCGATCGCATGATCGAGGCGGTCAGAGGCGAGCCGGGATTCAGCCTCGAGCCCGTTTTCGAGGCTAAAGGCCTCCGAATCCTGAAAATTCGCCAGACGCCGGCGCCTTTGCAGCCCTGAGGCGAATCGATCGGCCACTTTGCTCCTGGATCCGTCTAACAGGTTGCTGAGAAAGTCAGCAACCTGAAGCTTGAAGTCAGAAATCAGAAGTCAGAAGTGCAGAATTTGGCCAGTATTCGTGCTGCTTCAGACTTCAAACTTCAGACTTCTGACTTCAGGCTGCGTTTTTCAGCAGCCGCTAAGGGGTAACAATGGCGTGGTGGCGTAAACGCGACCAGACTTCCGACACGCTCGAGACGCCGGCAGACGCCAACCAGCCGGTAATCCGCCTCGAACACGTGACCAAGCTCTTCAAGGGCGATGCGGACGAGGAGACCCGGGCGCTCGACGATGCGTCGGTGGAGATTGGCCGGGGTGAGTACGTTTCGGTGTCGGGGCCGTCCGGATGCGGCAAGACGACGTTCCTGGCCATCCTCGCGCTGCTCGATACGCCGACCTCCGGCCGGTACTGGCTGAATGGCCGTGCGACCGATCGCCTCAGCGCGTCCGAGCGGGCGCGTGTCCGCAACATCGACGTCGGCCTGATCTTTCAGAGCTTCAACTTAATCGGCGACATGACGGTGTACGAGAACGTCGAGTATCCGCTGACGCTGCGCGGCGTTTCGCCGGCGGACCGCCGGGCGCGCGTGGACGCGGCGCTCGAGCGCGTCGGCCTCACGGGCCGCGCGAAAATGCGTCCCGGCTCGTTGTCGGGCGGACATCAGCAGCTCGTCGCAGTGGCGCGCGCGATCACCGGCCGGCCGGCGATTCTGCTGGCCGACGAGCCGACCGGCAATCTCGACTCGAAGAGCGGCGAGGCGCTGATGCAGATGTTCGCCGAGCTGCACGCGGCGGGAGCGACCGTCTGTCTCGCCACGCACGATCCGCGCTGGCTGACGCAGGCGCAGCGGCACATCTACATGCTCGACGGCCGCCTCGTCGATCGACCCGTCGACCAATCCTGATATTCTCAGCAGCGCCGTTGCGCCGCCGCTGGTTTTTCGTCTTCTTCCTCGCGTCCGGCTTCTGCAGCCTCGTGGCCGAGGTGGTGTGGTTGCGTCTCGCCATGGCGCGGTTCGGCGTCGTGACGCCGCTGATCTCGACGGTGCTCTCGGTGTTCATGGCCGGCCTTGCGGTCGGCTCGTGGCAAGGCGGGTTGCTGGCGCAGCGCGCGGCCGCCTGGCGACGACTGTCGCCGATTCGTCTCTACGCGCTCGCGGAAATCGTCATCGGCCTGTCGGTTTTCGTGGTGCCCTCGCTGTTCGACATCGGGCGCGATCTGTTGTTGCAGGCGGGGGAGGGCGCGGCGTGGGGCTCGCTGCGCTATCACCTGGCGTCGGGCGCGTGGATCGCCGTGACGCTCCTGCCGTTCTGCGTCTGCATGGGCGCAACTTTTCCGCTGGCGCTCGCCGCGCTGCATCACGAGGCGGGTGATGGCGACGAGCGGCCGTTCGGACATTTGTACGTCGCCAACGTCCTCGGCGCCACGCTCGGTACGCTGCTGTCGGCGTTCGTTCTGATTGAGATCTTCGGCTTCCGCGGCACGCTACGCGTGGCGGCGATGGTCAATTTCGCGGTCGCCGTTGGCGCGTTGCTCCTCGAATCCGCCGTCGTGCCGGCGCGCTCGCGACCGATCGGCGGCGGCGAGCAGCGGCCAGTGGCAGGACCTTCGTCGGTGAGCGTGCAGCGACAACCCTCGGCCGCTGCCGTGGCGCCATTCGTCATGCTCTTCACCACCGGTCTCGGCAGCATGGCGATGGAAGTGGTGTGGGTCCGGCTGTTCACGCCATACGTCGGCACGGTCGTCTACGCGTTCGCCGCGATTCTCGCCGTCTATCTCGGCGCGACATTCGTCGGGGCGTGGTTCTACCGGAAGGGGTTGCACATCTCCCTCGACACGCTGTGGGTCGCCGGCGCGGTCACGGCGCTCCTCCCGCTGCTGACCGGCGATCCTCGCGTGCCCGGATCGATTCTCGCCGGCGGGGTCCGGGTCGCCTGGGGCCTGATGCCGTTCTGCGCCGTCGCCGGCTACCTGACACCGATGTTGATCGATCGCTTCTCGGGCGGCGACGCGGCGCGCGCGGGGCGCGCCTATGCCGTCAACGTCACCGGCTGCATCCTGGGGCCGCTCCTGGCGTGTTTTACACTCCTGCCTCTCCTCGGGGAGCGCGGGTCGATCGTAGCGCTGGCTGTCCCGTTCTTTGGTTTCGCGCTCTTCACCGGTGCGCGCTGGTTGACGCTGTCGGTCGCCATTGCCGCCGCGATCGGTCTCGTCGCCGTCACGCGCGACTACACGGCGGCGTTCGAAACGTTTCAGGTGCGGCGCGACTACCAGGCGACGGCCATAGCCACCGAGACCCGCGGCCGGAAACGGCTGCTCGTCAACGGCATCGGCATCACGGAGCTGACGCCGATCACCAAGTTCATGGTGCATCTGCCCCTGGCGTTCCTGGATCGCCCGCCGGCGCGTGTGCTGGTGATCTGTTTCGGCATGGGGACCAGCTTTCGATCGTCGCTCTCGTGGGATGTGTCCACGACGGCAGCCGAGCTCGTGCCTGGCGTGCCTTCACTTTTCGGCTTCTACCACGCCGACGGGCCGCAGTTGCTGCAATCGCCGCGCGCGCACGTCGTCATCGACGATGGCCGGCGGTTTCTCGAGCGCACGAACGAGACCTACGACCTCATCACGATCGATCCGCCGCCGCCCGTCGAAGCAGCCGGCTCCGGACTGCTGTACTCGCGCGAGTTCTACACGCTGGCCCGGCGGCGCCTGCGTCCCGGCGGCATTCTGCAGCAGTGGTTCCCCGGCGGAGAGCCGTCCATTGGCGTGGCCGTCACCCGGTCGCTCGTCGAATCGTTCCCGCACGTTCGCATCTTCCAGTCGATCGAGGGCTGGGGATTTCATTACCTTGCCAGCGACGCGCCGATTCCCGCGCGGACCGCCGCCGAACTGGCCGGCCGCCTGCCGCCGCGTGCCGCCGCGGATCTGGTCGAGTGGTTCGAAGGCAAGACGCCGGAGCAGCTGCTCGACGGACTGCTGACCCGCGAAGTGCAGGCGGATCAGATTCTGGCGCTCGCTCCATCCGCGCCGCTGTTGGTCGACGACCGGCCGATGAACGAATATTTTCTGCTGCGCCGCCTGTTCGGAGGCAACGCTCGCGTACGCTGACAGGCCACTATTTTCTGGCCGCACGCAGAATGTGGGAAGAGGACCGCGGCAGCGGTTCGACGGGCGTCGCGAAGCGACGCGCGCGAGTGGATCGGATCGTGAAAAACGAACACATCAGACGATCGAATTGGTGTTCATTTTTCACGATCCGATCCATTCGCGCCAGTCGGCCGGCCGCGCCGGCCGACCCGTCGAACCTCTTCTCCGTGCGTCTTCGTTTCTTCGTTTCTCCGTGTGATCCCGTGTTCTCCGTCCTCTTCGTGATCTCGCGTCTAGTGACCGTAACTTGTCGACGAAGGCAATCGTCGTCGTCTTCATGCACCGAGCGTAGGCCAGGCGCCCATGCCGTTCAAGCGTGCGGGAATAGCGTAAGATGCGCGGGTAAAAGGAGCGTGCCATGAATCGCCGTCACTTCGTGAAGTCGTCGTCGCTGGGGATTGCGGGCCTCGCCATCGGCGGTTCGAGCTGGGCGCAGGCGCCCGCGGCGCAGGCTCCGCCGGTGACGAAGTTCGAGGATCTCCGGCGCGGCGTGGGGATGTTCATCGGCAACGGCGGGACGATCGGCTATCTCGTCAACGCCGCCGGCGCGCTCGCGGTGGACAGTCAGTTCATGAACACCGCCGAGATCTGCGTCGCGGGTTTGAAGCAGCGCGCGCCGAAAGGCATCGAGCTGCTCATCAACACGCATCACCACGGCGATCACACCGGCGGCAACAAAGCCTTCAAGGCCGCCGTGAAGCACATCGTCTGTCAGGAGAACTGCCTCGTCTGGCACAAGAAGGTGGCCGAGCAGGCGAACAACGCCGCCGACCAGGCGTTCGGCGACGTGACGTTCGGCGAGAGCTGGTCGACGACGTTCGGCGACGAGAAGGTGTGGGCGCACTACTTCGGTCCGGGCCACACCAGCGGCGACGCGGTGATCTTCTTCGAACGCGCCAACATCGTGCACGGCGGCGACCTCCTCTTCCGCCGCGTGCACCCGCGGATCGACGGTCCGGCGGGCGCCTCGGCGGTCAACTGGATCAAGGTGCTCGATCGGGTGCTCAAGGATCATGCGTCGGCCGACACGATCTTCGTGTTCGGCCATGGCGCCGAGAACAACGTGAAGGGCGCGAAGGCCGACGTCGTGTTCTTCCGCGACTACCTGACGGCCGGAGTGGACCACGTCCGCAAGGGCATCAGCGCCGGCCAGTCGAAGGACGAGATCACCAAAGTGGCGTCCCTGAAGGGATTCGAATCGGTGATCGCATTCAATCCGCGTCTGAGCCTGGAGGGTGCGCTGGGATCGATGTACGACGAGCTCAAGAAGTAGTCGACCTCTCTCCGGAGGACACATGAAGCGTCTCGCAGCCGGCGTGGCCCTGGGCTTCGGTCTCTGGTGCGCGCCGCACGCCGAAGCGGCGTCGTGTCAAGACCTCGCGAAGCTCGCGCTCCCTGCCGCCGCCGTCACAGCCGCTCAGGTTGTCGCCGCCGGGGCGTTCGTACCACCGGCGGCGCCTCGACGCGAGCCTGCCGATCCAAACGCGGAAGCCCCGGAGCCCACCAGCTATGCATCGGTTCCGGCGTTTTGCCGCGTGATGGCGACGCTCAGGCCGTCGAGCGATTCCGACATCAAGATCGAAGTGTGGCTCCCGATGACAGGATGGAACGGCAGCTTCCAGGGTGTCGGCAACGGCGGTTGGGCCGGCACGATCGGGTACGCCGCGCTTGGCAACGCGGTGAAGGCGGGGTACGCGGGCGCGAGCACCGACACGGGGCACGTCGGCAACACCGCAGCGTTTGCCGTCGGCCATCCCGAAAAGCTGATCGACATGGGCTACCGCGCGGTGCACGAAATGACCGCGCAGGGGAAGTCCATCGTGAACGCCTTCTACGGGAGCGCGCCGAAGGTCTCCATGTTCAACGGCTGCTCGCAGGGCGGGCGGCAGGCGATCACCGAAGCGAACCGCTATCCGGCGGACTACGACGCGATCATCGCGGGCGCGCCGGCCATCTACAACATGGCCATTCACACCGCGCGCGTCGCCCTCAACGCCGCCTCGCAGCGCACGCCCGAGAGCCGCATCCCGCGCGAGAAATACGCGATGGTCCACCAGGCGGTGCTGCAGGCCTGCGATACGCTCGACGGCGTGAAGGACGGCGTGATCGAAGAGCCGCTCCGCTGCGCGTTCGATCCCAAGGTTCTGGAATGTAAGGGCGCGGACGCTGTGTCGTGCCTCACGCCGGCGCAGGTCGAGACGATGCGGATACTGTATGCGCCGCTGAAGAACGCGACAGGCGAGGGGTATTCATCGCCGCTGCTGCAGCCGGGCACCGAGCTTGGCTGGAACACGCTCGCAGGTCAACAGCCGGTCGGGACCGCGTTCGAAGCATTCAAGCACATCGTGTTCAAGGATCCCACGTGGACCCTCAGTCGATTCAACCCGTCGACCGACATCGCGAAGGCGCTTGCGGCCGACCAAGGCATCCTGAGCCTGACCGATCCGAACCTCCAGCCGTACTTCGCCCGCGGCGGCAAACTGCTCATCTATCACGGCTGGCAGGATCCGCAGGTCCCGGCCCAGAACGCAGTCAGGTACTTCAGCGACGTCGTGAAGACGCTGGGGCCGTCGGTGGTGGGGAAGTCGATTCAGCTGTACATGGTGCCCGGGATGAATCATTGCCGCGGCGGCCCTGGCCCGAACGTGTTCGACAAGGTGGCCGCGATGGAGGAGTGGATCAAGACCGGGAGCGCGCCGAAACAGATCATCGCAGCGCACGCCACGAGCGGGAAAACCGATCGAACACGGCCGCTGTGCCCATACGGCCAGATCGCGCGCTGGAAGGGGATCGGGAGCACCGACGACGCGGCGAACTTCGAGTGCGTAGCGGCGTCGACCGCCAATCCGACCGCGGGCCGATGACGGGCTTCACCGGTCCTATTGTTGCTAGTAGAATTCCCTTCGATCCGATTTGTCCAAGGCTCACGACTCAGATCTTCCCACCGAGCGAATAGGTCGGTACGAACTGGTCCGTCGGATGGCGTCCGGCGGCATGGGTGAGCTGTATCTCGCTCACGATCCAGACGTCGATCGATCGATTGTCATCAAGCTGCTCCTGGATCGGATCGACTCTCCGCAGGCCCGCCAGCGCTTCGCGATCGAGGGACGCGCGGCCGGCCGTCTTCGCCTCAAGAATATCGTCACGGTTTTCGATGTCGGCGAATGGCAGTCGCGATCCTGGATTGCGATGGAGTTCATCACCGGCGAAACGCTCGCGCAGAAGATCGAGCGGCGAACGCCGTTGCCGCTCGCGTCAAGGCTGCGCTATATCGAGGAGCTCTGTTCGGGTCTCGACTTCGCCCATCGCAACGGTGTGATCCACCGTGATGTGAAGCCTCACAACGTCATGGTGGACGACGAGGATCTGGTGAAGATTCTCGACTTCGGCATCGCGCACGTTGCCGAATCGAACGTCACCGTGTCGGGAGTAATGGTTGGCACACCCAACTACATGGCGCCCGAGCAGGTCACCGGTGGTCAGATCGACCGGCGGACCGACGTCTTCGCCGTTGGGTCGGTCTTCTACGAGCTGCTGTCCTATCAGCGTGCATTCTCCGGCGATCTCATCACCAGCGTTCACCGCATTGTGTACGAGGAGCCGGCGCCACTGGCCCGGCTGGTGCCCTCACTCGATCCACGCCTCATCCGCATTGTCGAGCGGGCGCTGGCGAAGGATCCGAACCAGCGGTATTCCACCCTCCGCTCGATGGCGGCCGAGATCAATGCGGCCCGCCAGAGCCTCGATGGAACGCTGGCGGCTCCGACTGAGATCGCGACGCCTTCCCCGACAGCATTCCGCAGCCCATCGCCGGCGCGCGTGGGCTCTCCGACGACCCTTCAGCTTTCGACGGCGGCGCGCGCGGCAGCCGCGATTCGTCGGCTGCGCGTGTGGCGTGCCGCACCGCTCCTGGCAGTGGCCGCCGCCGCCGGCGTGTTCGCACTCGTCGCGTACCGACCTGCGACACCTGTCGTGCCGGCGGAAGAGCCGTCAGCCGCTGCCGCCGTCGCAGTGTCCGAGGCGGCCCCGCCTCCGGCAAAAGAGCCGGTAGCGACGTCAACGATTCCGCCGCTCTCATCCGGCGACGCGGGACGTCAGCCGACGCCCCCTGCTCCAACGCCGTTGACGTCCGCGCCGCCCGCGTCCGCGCGGCCCATGCCGACTGACGCTGCCGGGGGCCGATCGGCAATCGAGCCGACGCCCACGCCGTCGCCGCCACCGCCGCCCGCGCCAGCTGCCGCGCTGCCGCCGTCAGTGCCGGTTCGCGACATCGCGGCTTCTGCCGACCAGTTGCCGGTGAGCACTCGGCCGAGTCCGCCCGATGAGGCGCCCAGACCGGCACCCGCGCAAACGCCGCCGGCGGCAGCGGCACCTGTCGCTGCGGCGCCCGTGGTCGATGACAAGGCGGCGATCGAAGAAGTGCTCAACGAGTACCGCCGCGCGTACGAGGCGCGCGATCTCGCGCGCGTGCGGCGCGTCTTTCCCGAGCTCCCGAGTGCGGCGGCGGTGGGCACCGCGTTCACCGAGGCGCGCGAAGTGCTGATTGGGATGTCGCCACCCGAAATCACGATCACCTCGGCGAACACGGCGACGGCTGCCTGCCGGTTGAACCAGAACTTCGTTCCACGAGTCGGAACAGCACGGGCGGCGCCGACGCGGAACGTCACGTTCACGCTTCGAAAGGACGCAGGCCGATGGACCATCGTCAGTCTTCGCTGACATCCTGGATCGACATCGTGCGCGTGACGGTACTGGCGGTCGCGACACTTATGCGTTCTCAGAGTTCGGCAAAGGCTCGGCTGTGGAGGTGCAGGTCCGGTGTCGTGTTGGCGGCGGCGGTACTGGCGGCCAGCCCCGCTCCCGCACAGACACCGCTGGCGAAGGTACTTCCGACGCTGCTCGGTCCGGGAATGCGGATTGCGCCGGGTCCGGGCGGGACTCACGCGGACGATTTTGTATCTCCACCAGAAATCACCGATGCGTTTCTCCGCTCGCGGCCGGATATTCTCAACGAGTTCGTCGCCGAGCAGTTGAGGACGTTTCCAACCGCGACGTCTTCGGGCGGTTTTCTTTACAGCTTCGATCCCGCGATCGGTACATTCATGCGATCGACGCGCAGCTTTGGACCGTCATACGCGGAGCGGCCGCTCACCAGCGGCCGCGGCAGGCTGTTCGTTGGAGTGAACTCTCAGCGTCTGGAATTTGACCGCATTTCGGGTGTTCCGTTGAACAGCAATGATGTGCGGATGTACTTCGTTCAACGCGATCGCTTCGCTCCTTGCGGACCTCCGGTACCACCCGGCTCCCTATGTTCTGTTCGAACCTTAACGCCGGAAATTAGTGACGTCATTGAGGCAACCGTTCGGCTGAATGTGCGGAGCAACACGCTGTCGACCATGATGGTGTACGGCGTCACCAATCGGCTGGATGTCGGCATCATTGTGCCGTTCGTGGAAACCACGCTCGAGGCAGCGGTGGACAGACGGATCCTGCGGCTCGGCACGGCGGCGAACCCCACTATCCACAGCTTCGACGGCCGCGGCGGAGACACGAACAGCGATACGGGCGGCGGAACGCGCTCCGGGATCGGTGATATTCGTTTGACCGGAAAGTACAACGTGCTGCGGCGGCCGTCGATGGCCTTGGCCGCCGCGTGGGATGTGCGCCTACCGACGGGGGACGCTGACAACCTCCTCGGAACAGGGAGGGTATTTACGGGAGCTTCCGCAATTGTGTCGGCGGGCGGTCGATCGCTCTCGTCCCATGCGGGCATCACCGTCACCCTTGTCCCGTCTGAAGGCCTGGAATTGGGATTCCATCAGCAGGGTGCCGAGTTGACTTACGTCGGCGGGTTCGATTGGTCAGTCGTTCCGCGCGTCACGGTCAACGCCGACGTCCTGATCCGGAGCTCGTTTGGCGACTTTGGTTTTCAGAACGATCTGAGACCGGCCGACGGCACTATCGATTACGTGACGACCGCCAACGGACCCAGACAGACATTGAACGTTCGAGAGTTCCTCAGGACCGATGCGGGCCCGGCGTTGATGCACGCGGCGATTGGTGGAAAGGTGCACGTATGGCGGACCGTGCTGGCGATCGGAAGTGTGGTGGTTCCGCTGAGCGATGCGAGATTTCGCAACAAGCCTGCGCTGAGCCTGGGGCTTGAATATACGTTCTGAAGTTGCCGCGTTCTCTCGCAATCGAGTACACGTTTTGAGGCGATAATCGTGCCCGTGGGCATTCGGTATCGGTGGTTAGTTCCCACGGTCGCGGCGGTGCTGTTCTCCACGAGCGTCTCCGCGCAAATCAAGGCGGACGTGCGCGCGGCTCCGACTCCGCCCTGGAGCAAAGGCATCCTGCCCATCAACCGCGAGAGCTATTACAACGCGATGGAGTGCGGCAAGCAGGGCGGCCAGGATCCGCCCTGCGTGTTCTGGGACACCGGCGTCTGCAAGAACGAGGACTTCCAGCTCGCGTTCTACACGCCGTACAAGATGGTCGCGTATGAAGTGTGGAACGCGGTCCGCCAGAAGCGCCCGGCCCCCACACCCAACTATGCCGAGGCGCAGCGGACGCGCATCACCGTCGGCGTCACGCCCGTTCGCGGATCGAAGAACGCGTTCAGTGATCTGATCCTCAAGCGCGATGGCAAGGCCGTCGCGGCGGTTGCGCGGAGTCCCGTCGAGGGCGGTATGCGCTTCACCTACGACTATCCGGCGTGGACGCCGGCCGCGGACGTCACGCTCGACATGGTCGGGAAGACCCGCACGATCTCCTGCGTGATCGGGAAAGCCGTCCTCGGCCAGATGCGATGACCTGACGCCCGGGCCAGTAAACCATCGGCCTGCCGCGCGCGTCCAATCCCCCAATGAGCGCCACTTCGTCCGACTTCCGCCTGGCCGTTCGCGGCCTGCTTCGAAGCCCCGTGTTCTCGATAGTCGCCATCTTGTCGCTGGCGCTCGGAATCGGCGCGAATACAGCCATTTTCACCTTGGTCGATCAGCTCATCCTGCGAAAGCTGCCCGTGCACCGTCCGGAAGAGCTCGTGATGCTTTACCAGGAAGGTCCACACATGGGCAGCAACATGGGGAGCCGGATGCATTCCTATCCGCTCTACCAGGATCTGCAGCAGAAAGCCGAGCCGCTCTCCGAAGTGCTGTGCCGCCGCCTGATGCCCGCCTCGATCAGCGTGGACAACCAGACCGAGCGGGTGACCGCCGAAATGGTGTCGGGCAACTACTTCTCGCTGCTCGGCGTGAAGCCCGCGATCGGGCGCGTGTTCAACTCGCAGGAAGACGATCAGGTCTACAGCGGCCATCCCGTCGTCGTGCTCGGCTACGACTTCTGGGTGCGGCGCTTCGCGGGCGACCGCAAGGTCGTCGGCAAGAAGATCCTGGTGAACGACTATCCGATGACGATCGTCGGCGTATCGGCTGCGGGGTTTGCCGGCATCGATCCGGCGCAGGCGCCGCAGATTCGCGTCCCCGTCCTGATGCTGCCGGTCATGCTGCCCGAGTTCACCTGGGTGCGCACGGACGATCGCCGTTCGCGGTGGCTCCAGGTGTTCGCGCGGCTGAAGACCGGGTACACCGTCGAATCCGCGCGCGCGCCGATCCAGACGCTCTTCACGCAGGTCCGCGCCTACGAAATGACGCTGCCGGCTGCGAAGGACTGGTCGCAGTTCTCGCGCGACCGGTTCATGAAGGGTCAACTCCTCGTGGAAAGCGCGGCGACGGGCTACTCGGGCATCCGCAACGACTTTTCGACGGCGCTGCTCGTGCTGATGTCGATGGTCGGCGCTCGTGCTGTTGATTGCCTGCGCGAACGTCGCGAACCTGCTGATCGCGCGCGCCTTCATGCGTCAGAAGGAAATCGCCGTGCGGTTGTCGCTCGGTGCGTCGCGCGGCCGACTGGTGCGCCAGCTTCTGGTGGAGAGCGGCGTCCTGTCGGTCGCCGGCGCCCTCGTCGGCGTCGGCCTCGCTGTCGTGCTGACGCGAGGACTCCTGTCCCTGGTGCCGTCGCAGGGGCAGCCGATCCTGATCGACGCCCGGCCAGATGCGCGCATTCTGCTGTTCACGCTGACGCTCACCGTGATCACCGCGGTCGTGTTCGGTCTGGTCCCGGCGCTTCGGGCGAGCCGGCCCGATGTCTGGTCGACCCTGAAGGACGTCGTCGGCTCCATTGCCGGCGCACGTGGGTCGCTCTTCCTGCGCAAGGGCCTCGTCGCCGCGCAGGTGGCGCTCAGCTTCCTGCTCCTGTTCGGTGCGGGTCTCTTCGTGCGCAGCCTGCAGAACCTGCGGACGACCGATACTGGCGTCGTGCTCGACAATCTCGTCACCTTCCAACTCGCGCCTGCGCTCAGCGGCTATGACAACCCGCGCGCGACGCTGTTTTATCAGCAGCTGCTCGAGAAGCTGCGCGCCCAGCCGGGCATGACGTCCGCGGCGCTCGCGACGGTGCCCATCCTCTCCGGCGACGAATGGGACAGCTCGATGTCAGTGGAGGGACACAAGCCGGGCGACGGCGAAGACATGCAGGCGTTCATGAACGCGCTGTCGCCGCGCTATTTCGAGACAATGCAGATTCCGGTACTGGAGGGACGGGACTTCACGGCCATGGACGTCAAGGAGAACGCCAAGGTCGCGATTGTGAATCGAAAGTTCGCCACGCATTTCTTCAAGACCGGCAGCGCCGTCGGCAAGCACATCGGGTTCGGCGTCGGGCCGCGTATCGAAGCTGGACATCGAGATCATCGGCGTCGTCGCCGACTCGCTCTACGAGGGCCCGCGCGAAGGCGTCCACCGGCAGGTGTTCGTCCCGAACTGGGGCCGGAACAGCGCCACGTTCTACGCGCGCACGGTGTCGAACGTGTCGACGGTGTTCGGCGCGATTCGCAACGAGGTTCGCCAGCTCGATGGCGCGATGCCCGTCTACCAGATGAAAACGGTGAACGCGCAGCTCGACGAAACCCTGCTCACTGATCGCTTGATCGCGCTGCTCTCGGCCGGCTTCGGGTTGCTGGCCACGTTGCTGGCGTCGATCGGCCTCTACGGCGTCATGGCGTTCGTCGTCGCGAGCCGCCGGAAGGAGCTCGGGCTCCGGCTGGCGCTGGGCGCGCAGCCGTCGTTCGTGATCTGGCTGGTGATGAAGGAAGTGCTGTTGCTGCTCACAATCGGACTGGCCGTTGGCGTGCCTGCGGCCATCGCTTCTGGACGCTTCGTTTCGACACAGCTCTACGGCATTCAACCGTACGACCCCAGACTGGCCATCGCGACCGTCGCCCTGCTGACGATCGTCTCGGCCGCAGCGGGCTTCATTCCGGCGCGGCGGGCGAGCCGGATCGACCCGATTCTCGCGCTGCGATACGAGTAGTTCGCGCTCGACATTCTGTCGAGCTGACCCTGTTTTCCGCGCCTCTTCACAGTCTCCAATGAATGGAGAACACGATGAAGCGCGCCGGCCAGGGTGTTCTGGCCCTCCTCGTCACGCTGATGTTTCCGTTCGACGCGCTCGCGCAGCAGATCGGGGTTGCGCCCGTTGAGCTCCCGAGGTGGGACATCAGCAGCGGCTTCGGCATCCTCGACGCCGGACACCGCGAAGAGAGGCCCTTCAGCGGCGACGAAGCTGCGGCGTGGCATCTGGACGTCGGGCACTACCTGACGCCGCACCTCAAGCTGGACGCAGGTCTGATGCTGACGGGTTCGCAGACCGTCGGCCGGCGCGTGGGACCCGTCAACGGCTTGCCACGCGAGTTCGATATTTTCGAGTGGGCCGTCGCCACGGTCCGTCCGACCACCGTATCTGGCGCCTTCACCTATCAGTTCAGGGACAACGAGTTCGTGCATCCGTATCTATCGGCGGGCGTGCGAACGATCTGGCAGGCCGAGCACACGTTCCGGGCCGCGCAGACCATCAGGCCACGGGGAGTCGACATCTTTGTTCCCGGAGTCGACGCGCGAACGACATCGGTCATCGCCAGGCCTTTCGTCGCCGTCGGGTGCAAGTCCTATTTCAACAGTCGCGTGTTCATGCGGCCGGAGGTTCTGGTCGCATTCGGTCCGTCCGGATACTCGCACTCGACGTGGCGCATCGGCGCCGGCGTCGACTTTTGATCGCTGGAGCTATCTCATGAACCCGAAGTCGCTTCTCGTGTGTGCGCTTGTCATTCTGATTGCGGTCCCGGGCGCCCGTGCGCAGTCGCGTTTCGAACCCCCCGACGTCTGGCGCCAGTTTTCGCAGCAACTGCCCGCCGGTTCCTATGTGGGCGTGACGCTCAAGAGCGGCGCGACCGTCAAAGGCCACGTCATCCAGGCCACGCGAGACGAGTTGCGCATGCGGCCCAAGAAGCGCATTCAGGTGCCCGTCCAGGATTTCAGGTACGACGAGATCGCATCGATGACCCGGCTGAAGGATGGCATGAGCCCCGGATCGAAGGTGCTCATTGGCGTCGGCATCGGCGCCGGCGTCATCTTCGCGGGCGTGCTCGTGCTCTTGGCTTCGCTGGACTAGATGGTCGTGAGGCCGGCGCTCAAAATCACGCGGCACTTCGGGCAGATCACGACGCGGCCGTGCCGCGGAAGGGTCGAGGTGAAATTCACTCGCGCGCGCAGGAGCCTGACCACCTTCACCGTGGAAATCCCGGTGGCGCAGGTGGGGCAGACAGCGGGGTATTCGAGCTGGTACTCCGCGTCGCTGTCGCGGACGTCGTGGCCCTCGTCGAGCATCCGGGCGTTGGCCGCACCGGCGGCGTCACTCATCGTTTCTTCCTATCGGGGCGGCTGGGATGCGACTTTAGCGGGTCTCGTGTCAGCGGCCGAGCGCCGACTGTGCTTCCTGAAGCTTGTTCTGAATGAAGGACGACCCTGGCTGCAGGCCATCCCATTTCGTCCACAACTCGACGAGCCGTTGCCGAAGCGCCGTGACCTCGTCGACTGCGCCCGTTCTTGCCAGCTCCTGTGCCAGGCCTTCGATCGCCTTCACCTGACGAAAGGCGATGCCGAAATCCTTCGGCACGAGGGCGGCGGCTTGATCGGCGGCGGCGAGCGACCGGCGATAGTGGCGATTAGACGCGTGCGGGTCGTCGCGATCGAATTCCGCCCACTCAGAGAGATGTCGGCGACATCACTGAGTGCGGCCGGCGAATTGGGGCGAGCCGCGAGCCTGGCGTCCCAAATTGCTCGCGACTGTTGGAGGTTCTCGCGCGCCTCCGATTTCCGGCCCAGGCGAGCGGCCGCCGATCCAATCGAACTGTACGCGTAGCCGCGAAGCGCCTGCCGATCCGGCCCCTCCGGCAGCACCGACTCGGCGAGATCGAGCGCGCGCCGATACTGGCGCAACGCGTCGGCAGGGTGTGTCGCCTCGGCGACCGCCGCCCATTTGCCGATCGATCGCACCAGCTCCATTCGCGCCGTCGCGTTCTTCGAGTCGGTCGCGACGAGCCGTTCGGCGAGGTCGAGCGCCTTCCGGTAGAACGCTTCTGCCTCCTCCGGGCGCTCGAGACTGAATCGATCGTCGGCGCCCAAGACGTCGCCGGCGCCGTGATACGCCAGCACCAGATCGCGGGCATTCGTTGTATCGAGCACAGGTTCTGCGAGCCGCTGTTCCCGTAGACGGATGGCTTGCTGGTAGGCGTCGGCCGCAGCCTCGAAGCGGGCCGCGCGATGAGCGGAACGGCCGATCATCAAATACGTTCTGGCCAATGTTTGCCGGGCCCTCGTCCAGGACACGTCGGCCCGGGACACGGGAAGCAGCTTTGACACGATCGCCTGCCCAGTTTCCATCGACTTCAGCGGCTCGCCCATGTCGAGCTGCACCATCATCAGGGAGACACGTGCCCCGGCCTCGGTCTCCTCAGACACGGCCCGCGCATGCTCGACCGCTCGCTCCGCGGCCCACAGCGCTTCCTGTGGCGTGCCGACCAGGCGGGCCGTCGCCATCACGTGTGCATAGGCCTGCGACAGCGATTGCCGTCTGTTCGTGTCGGCGAAGCCACGATCGACCAGATCCTGCTGCATCGCCGCCGCCTTCTTATACGACTCATGAGCCGCCTTGGTCTGCCCAAGACTGGGCCCGCCGGGATCTCCCTGCACCTCGCCTACACGCTCGTACGCCTTGGCCAATTCCCACTGCAGATCCGGATCGTCCTGCGCGTCCTTCGACAGGCTATCCAGGTATTCGAGCGCCGTGGCGACGACCATCTCACGCGCGGCGGTCGATCCCGGAAGATTGCGGATCTGATCGTAGAAATCGAACAGAAAGCGGTTGGCGAGCTTGCGCACTTGCTGGAAGCGGGTCGCGGCGTTCTGTGCCTGGTAGAGGGACACGGCGGCGCCCCCGGCAAGGGTTAGCGCGATCGAGACGACGGCCGCGAGGCCGAGCCAGTGCCGACGGACGAACTTCGTCGTCCGATAGGTCATCGTGTCGGCGCGCGCGACGATGGGCAACCCGGTCAGGTAGCGCCGGATGTCCTCCGACAGCTGGTCTACGGACTGGTAGCGCCGCGACGGCTCCTTTTGCAGGGCTGTGACCACGATGAGGTCGAGATCGCCGCGCAGCTCGCGATGACCCCACGTGCTCGGCGGGCGCACATCGCGCTCGCAAATCTCGCGATAGATTTCGGAGGGATCGTTGCCTGTGATCGTGTGCAGTCGGCGTCCGGCCAGAAGCTCGTAGAGGACAGCCCCGACCGCGTACACATCGGTGACGGTGGAGATGGCGTCGCCGCGCACTTGTTCGGGGCTGGCATAGGCCGGCGTCATCATGCGCATCCCCGTGAGCGTTAGCGTCGAATCTGCCGACGCGTCCAGCAGCTTCGCCATCCCGAAGTCGAGCAGCTTCACCGTCCCGTCAGCGGTCACCAGAAGGTTGTCCGGTTTGACGTCGCGATGGATGACCAGCTGCCGGTGGGCGTACGACAACGCGCTGCACACCGTGCGAATCAATTCGAGGCGGGCGGAAACGCCAAGGCCGCGGCTCGAGCAGAACGTCGTGATTGGCACGCCTTCGACGTACTCCATCACGATGAAGGGTTGGCTCTCGGCGGCGCCGGGCGGAACCCATGAGCCGCCGTCGAGCAGGCGACAGATGTGAGGATGTTCGAGCGAGGCGAGGATTTGGCGCTCTGCGAGAAACCGCTGTTGTCCGGAGGGGTCCTGCCCGCTGAGACGGAGCATCTTGATTGCAACCGTCTTGTTGAACTGGTCGTCGCCTCGAACCGCCTTGTAGACAGTGCCCATGCCGCCCTGACCCACGCGGCCGAGCAGTCGGTAGTGGCCCACGACCAGGCCGAGCCATTCGTCCCCCACCCGACCGATGGGGGGCACCGAAGCGCGATCTGTCACCGTCGTGGTCTCGGCTCGAGACGTCACGTCGGGCTCGCGACTAGGGTCGTCGGGAGTCATAACTACGAGAGCTTAGCGCGGATGGGCTGTCGCGAGATTGGGGATTGTGCCCGCGGACTGAGAGCGTTCGGCGTTGATCAGACGCCGCGTTTACGTGGATCGTGTGCAGCATTCATCGATTGAACGCGGTCTCTGTGATCCAGTGAGATGCGCGCGTAAGCAACGGGTACGGCGTGTCCATTCGGCGCATCGTGATCGCGAGCTGGTCATTCTGCAGCACGAGATGATCGGAATCCGGACGCGAGTAGGAGAACACAAACCGCGTACGATTCGAATCGCTGTAGATGCCGAGCTGCGGCGCGCCGCACATTCTCAGCCGCGGGCGGTTCGGCGCCTGGAAATACGAGGCCTCGAACCAGGACCATTCGGTGATGCAGCGGCGTCGAAGCGGTCGATCACATCCTGCACGGGGCCCCGGAGAAGACCTACCGCGGCGACGTGTCCGATCGCGCCAGTTAGCACTCGTCGTGCTTCCGCGCTTCGGACATGTAGCGCGCCAGTTCCTCGTCGCGCAGCTCACTTGCGCGCACGAACCCGGACGGCCGCCGGCGTGAGCCTGGCTGCAGAATCCACGCCTGCTGCATCAGCTCGTAGTAGGTCGGTTCAGTCTGGTTGCTGTATGCCGAACACGACGTCACCTTGAAGGTGATCTGCGTGGCCGTGAGGTGCGAGGCGCTGCAGAACACGATTTCCTCATCCAGCTTCCGTCCGCGCGTGACTCGCGAATGGCGGCAGGTGTTGCACAGCGTCGTTTCGGCGTGGATCGGCGTTCCGTTCCGGATCTTGATGCGCATCAGCAGCTCCGCCGACGCCCTTGCAGCGCGCTTGCCAAGGCTGCCGCGAGCGCGCCGAGCGAATTCAGGCCACTTTTCGCGGTTGCGCGCACGGGAGGTCGCCACTCGTTGCAGAAACTGCGATGTCGCTAGAATCGAGCTTGTGGAATTTGACTGTTGTCCGTTCTTGCGCCGCGGACTCACACCGCCTGATGCTACGATCTGTCGATGTCGATCTTCACCAATTCCGCATCCCGATCGCGCGACGAGGCACAGGCCTACACCGCGGCGATCCTGGATCTGCTCGGCACGCGCGATCCGATGGACGTGCTGCAGCGAACACCGGATGCCGTGCGTGCGACCGTCGAGCGTCTGTCCGACGCGGAATTGTCGCAGCGTGAGGCGCCGGACAAGTGGTCGATCCGGCACGTGGTCCGCCATCTGGCGGACGGCGATCTCGTGTGGGGCTGGCGCATGCGGCTCGTGCTCGCGCAGGATCGCCCGACCCTGACCGGCTACGACCAGGATCTCTGGGCCGATCGTCTCGATTACGCGCACGCGGATGTCGGAGAAGCGCTCACCGACTTCACGACGCTGCGCCGCGGCAATCTTCGCCTGATCCGTGGCGCGAGCGCTGCCGACCTCCAGCGCGTCGGCGTCCACTCGGAACGCGGCGAAGAGAGCGTGGCCCACCTGATCCGGATGTACGCGGGCCACGATCTCCTGCACCTCAAGCAGGTCGAGAGAATTCGCGCCGTTGTCTGCGAGCCCGTGTGAGTCATGGGTCACGGGCTCGCAGTAGTCGCGCTTCGCGCTGAACGACGTGCCAGTTCGGCGGTGTTCCTGCCGGCGGAGCTGGCCTACCAGGAGCGTGTCTACATTGCTCGGCCACGCTCCTGGGCGTGATTTCGCCGTCGATCTGCTGAGCGCGATCGATCGCGCGGTGCCGCCGCTGCTGGCGCTTGGAGACGAGGGCAGCCGGCGCCATCCGGCTCCCGGTAAGTGGTCGCCGCGCGAAGTCATCGGTCATCTCGTGGACTCCGCCTCGAACAACCATCAGCGATTCGTGCGCGCCCAGTTTCAGGACGATCTCGTCTTTCCGGGATACGAGCAGGCCGCGTGGGTGCAGGTCCAGCGATACGCCGAGTCGCCGTGGGAGGAACTGGTCGCCTTGTGGGCGGGATTCAACCGTCACATCGCGCGGGTCATGGACGCGGTGCCGCACGACGTGCTGACTCGGCCGCGCGCGCATCACAACCTTCACGAGCTGGCCTGGGTGCCGGTTGCGTCAGACCAACCGGCGACGCTCGAATACTTCATGCGCGACTACGTCGGCCACCTCCGCCACCACCTGCGCCAGGTGCTCGACGTGCGCGATCACCCCTGGCTGGCGGGCTGACGCGGGGTCTGATGCAGATCTGATCCCAGATCTGATCCCGGATCAGACCCCGGTTTTCCGCCGGCGCCCCTTGCGCGGCGCCTTTGAGCTCGCGAATCGCCACGCGGCCTGCAGCAAATCCCGAAGCGCATCCGGATGGACGCGGGAGAGCCTGACCAGCACGCACGCGTAATCGACGTAGTGATCCTTCAGATAGTAGATGTCGGGTTCGGCCGCGATCAGCTCGTCGCGATCCGCGAAGTCGATGCAGATGACGAGCGTGCCCGGCTCGGCGGCCTTGTTCGTCGCCTGGCAGGCCATGAGGCGCCCGTTGAGTTTGAACGCCGGCGCGCCGTAGCTCGTTCGCTCTTCCACATCCGGCAGCGCAAGCGCGAACTTGCGCACGGTGTCGAAACTCACTGATCGACGCGCGGTCCGGCGAGCCGCCACGCAGGCGATCCTAGCACTCGATTGAACGAGGCCGCGCTACAGACACGCTGGGGTCGTAGCGCGGGCCTTAGGCCCGCGGGCGTGATATCGTTTCCGCCGTTGTGCTGGTCGATCGCCGAACGCTCCTGCTCGCCGGCCTCGCGGCCGTCACCGTCCGCCCGCAGCCTGCCCTGAGCGAGCGCCAACGCAGCAGCGTCGAGCGAGTCGAAGGGACGCCGCTCGAGACGCTGAGCGACTGGCTCCGCGCATCGCCGGACGCGCGCGAGGCGGGGGTGAAAGCCTGCCTCGACCGCATCCGATCGAAGGATGCGGATATCCACGCGTGGGTGCAGGTGTCGCCGCAGCCGCCGACCGGACGAGGGCCGCTCTCCGGCATCCCGTTCGGCATGAAGGACATCGTCGAAACCAAGGGGCTGTCGACCGAATACGGATCGCCGATCTACAAGGGCCGCATCGGCACCGACGACGCCGCCATCGTTCGTGAGCTCCGGCAGCGCGGCGGCATCCTGCTCGGCAAGACGCACACGACGGCCTTCGCGTATCGCACGCCGGCGCCGACACGCAATCCGCGCAACCTGGCGCATACGCCGGGCGGAAGTTCGAGCGGATCGGCCGCGGCGGTCGCCGCCGGGATGGTGCCGTTTGCGATCGGCACGCAGACCGGCGGATCCGTACTGCGGCCGGCGTCGTTCTGCGGTGTGACGGGCTTCAAGCCGACGTTCGGTTGGACATCGACGGAAGGCGTGCTGCCGTTCGCGAAGAGCCTCGACACGCTGGGGTTTTTCACACACACAGCCGCCGACATGCTCGCGCTCTGGGAGGCGTTGGGACATTCGACGAACCTGTCCCGAGCGGAGTCGAGGGACGCGAGCGCTGACAGTCCGCTCGCCGCGCCAGAGCCGATGCCGGACGTCGAGCCCGAGATGGCCGCGGCGTTTCGGCGTGCGTTGGCGCGTCTGCGCTCAGCCGGCGTGTCAATCCGATCGATCGACATCGCCCCGATGCTGACGAAGCTGATCGCGGAAGCGCGGGTCATCATGTTCTATGAGGGCGCGCGTTTTCACGAACAGCGATACAAGGAGTACGGGACGCGGCTCGCCGACATCGCGGATTTGACTCGCGAAGGCCTTCAGATTCCCGTCGACCGCTACGACGAGGCGCGACGGTACATCGCGACGTGCCGCACGACAGTGGCCGAGTTCTACAAGGCCACGCCTGCGATCCTCGTGCCCGCGGCGCCTGGGCCCGCGCCGCGCGGGTTGACGTCCACCGGCGATTCGCGGATGAACGCGCCGTGGACGGCGCTGGGCACGCCGGCGATCAGCATTCCGATGCCGGTCGGCAGCGCGCTGCCGCTCGGGCTGCAGCTGACGGCCAATCACGGTGACGAGGCGAGACTGCTTCGGACCGCGGTCCGGATGGAGCAGCTTCTGAAAACGTGAACGTCGAGGTGTTGAGCGAGACGAATCAGAAGGACCTTGCCGCGCTCAAGGTTCTCCTCGAAGATCGTCGAGGAGGCGGACATGGCTCGTAGGTGGACGTTCTCTGCGGCTGTCGCTGGCGCCCTTTCTGCGTGGACGCTGTCGCCGGCCGCCTCCGATCGGTTTCCCGCAGCCGGCGGGGACATCGAGATCACGCCGCTCGTCCACGCCAGCGTTCAGCTCGAGCACGCCGGCAAAGTGATCCAGATCGATCCGTGGAGCGTTGGCGATCTGTCGGGCGCGAAGCCTGCCGACTTGATTCTCGTCACAGACGATGTCGGCCATCATCTCGACGTGAAGGCGATCAAGCAGCTGCGTAAGCCCGGTGCGCCGATCGTCATCGCCGCCAATGGGAAGCCGCAGGTGCCCGACGGGATCGTGCTGGCAAACGGGCAATCGACGACGGCCGCGGGCGTTCGCGTGGAGTCGATCGCGGCGTACGACATCAAGCCCGGCGCGCCCGAGCATCCCAAGGGCGAGGCCAGCGGCTACATCGTGACGCTGGGCGGGAAGCGGATCTATTTCGCGGGCGTCACCGAGTGCGTGCCCGAGGTGAAGGCGCTGAAGGACATCGACGTGGCGTTCATGCCGATGAACATCCCGGTCGAGCGCATGAGCCCAGCCGACACGGCGGCATGCACCAAGATCATCAACCCCAAGGTCGTCTACGTCTACCACTACGACCAGGATTTCGCCTCGCGTGCGGCGAATCCCAACGCGACGCTGCGGGGCCTGCCAGGCGGCATCACGATCGCGCAGAGTCTGCAAATGTTCCAGGACGCGATGAAGGGCACACCGACAGAGGTGCGCCTCGCCAAGTGGTACTAGTTCTAGGCTGCGCATCGCGCACGAGGGCCGTTTTATTGGCGATGGCTGTCGTCGCCGTATCAGCTGCGTGTTCGCGTGCGTACACCGCCGGGCTCTGGTTCGCCGCGGACGCGCTCTCGTTGCCCGATTACATCGAGGCCCGCCTGGGCGGACGGTTGACCGAAGCGGAGATGCAATCGATCGAACAGCTGTCGCGCCGGGAGGTCGAACGCGCATTTTCGGGCTTGGCCGTGTCGTTCACCGACAGCGACCGGGCATTCTGGCGTGTCGCCGTGCTTCGATCGATGCCGGAGAGACAGAGCAAGGCGCTGCCTCGTGCCGGCGAATCGCTGACGATGGGATTTCTCGGCGGACGCGGCACGGTCGGCGTCGACTTTGTCGCCTTCCAGGCGGTTCAGTACGCTCCCGCCGAGGGAAATCGCGCGGACATCATCGCCGGCATCGGGCGAGGCATCGGCAGGGTCGCGATTCATGAGCTCATGCACCAGATGCTCGGCCATTCCATCACCGACGACACCGTCGATCCGAACAGCTACGAGTACGGCAGGCCCGATCGCCAATCGCAGTACTACGGCGAGCTGCACTGGACCTCGGCGCTGCCGCTGCTGCGAAAGAAACTGGGGTCGACATGAGCCCGATCCTTCTGTTCGCCGCGGCGATCGCCGCATCAGGGTTGGGCACGCCGTCCGCGGCGCAGGCGCCCGCAGGCATCGCCCGTGTCGCCTGGCTGCAGGGATGCTGGGCGAGGACGTCGGGGCAGCGCACCGTCGAGGAACAGTGGATGGCGCCGCGCGGCAAGACGATGATGGGAATGAGCCGGACGGTGCAGGGCGATCGGGTCGTCGAGTACGAGTTCCTGATTCTTCGCGAGCAGGGCGATCAGCTCGCCTACGAAGCGCATCCTTCGGGGCAACCCACCGCCGTCTTCGTGTCGCGCACCATCGATGAATCGTCGGTGGTCTTCGAGAACCCCGAGCACGATTTTCCCCAGCGCGTCGCCTATCGGCGCGACGGTCCGGACGCGCTGACGGCGTGGATCGAAGGCACGATGAAGGGAACGCCGAGACGCGTCGAGTTCGCGTACACACGCGCGGCATGCCCAGGAAAGTAGCTCTCGCATCTTCGAAGCGGCCGCTGTGGACGTGTCCGAAATGCGGCCTGAAGTTCGTGACCACGAACTTGTGGCACTCCTGCGGCTACGCGACGATGGACGACTGGTTCGCGCGCATGGGCCCGCGCGGGCGCGCGCTCTACGATCGATTCGAGGCGTTGATCGCGAGCTGCGGTGAGTATCACGTCTCGCCGGCCAAGACACGCATCGCGTTTCTCGGCCGCGTGCGCTTTGCCAGCATCTCGAAGATCTCGGAAGAGTCCATGACGTGCGGGTTCGCGCTGCCGCGCCCGCTGAAATCCCGGCGCTTTCTCAACGTCGAGGAAGTCGTGCCGGGCTGGTGGCAGCATCGATTGCACATCACCGATCCCAATCAGCTCGATGCCGAAGTGCAGCGCTGGCTGCGCGAGAGCTATCGTCTGATGGGACAGCGGGAGCGCTTGATCGAACGTGGGCGGAGGTCGCATGTCGGGCCGGGACGCGCAGTCAATCAGACTCGTCGCGCTCGCTAGCCTGATCGGGACCACGATCGAGTGGTACGACTTCTATCTCTACGGGACGGCAGCGGCGCTGGTGTTCAACCGTCTCTACTTCCCGACCTTCGATCCCTTCGTGGGCACGCTCGCTGCGTTCGCCACCTATAGCTTCGGCTTCGCCGCGCGTCCGATCGGGGGCATCGTCATCGGCCATTTCGGCGATCGCGTGGGACGAAAGTCGATGCTCGTGCTCACGCTCACGATCACTGGCATTGCGACCTTCGGCATCGGCCTGCTTCCCACCTACGAGCAGATTGGACCGTGGGCGGCGGTCCTCCTCGTGCTGCTCCGTCTGGCGCAGGGTTTCGGCGTAGGCGGCGAGTGGGGCGGCGCGGTGCTGATGGCCGTGGAGCATGCGCCGCCGCACCGGCGCGGATTCTACGGAAGCTGGCCGCAGGTTGGCGTGCCGGCCGGTCTGGTGCTGTCCACGGGCGCGTTCGCGTTCATGGTGCGGCTGCCGGAGGATCAGTTTCTCGCGTGGGGCTGGCGCGTGCCGTTCCTCTTGAGCATTCTGCTCGTGGGCGTCGGCCTCGTGATCCGCCTGCGCATCGTGGAAACGCCGGCCTTCTCGCGCGTGAAGGATGCCGGCGCGGAATCGCGGCGGCCCATCGTCGAAGTGCTCGAGACGCATTGGAAGGAAGTGCTGCTCGCGATGGGCGTCCGCATGGCGGAAAACGGCGGGTTCTACATCTACACCGTCTTCCTGCTCGTGTACGGCACGCAGGTTGTCGGCCTTCCGCGGCAGACGATCCTGAACGCCGTGCTCATCGGCGCGGCGTTTCTGCTGCCGGCGCTGCTCGCGTGCGGCGCGCTGTCGGATCGGTTCGGCCGCCGGCCGGTGTATTTGTTCGGCGCCTGTTTCACGGCGCTGTTCGCGTACCCGCTGTTCCTGCTGCTCGACACGGGATCGGCGACGTTCGTGTCTCTCGCGCTCGTGCTCGCCCTCGTGTTCGGTCAGGCGCCGATGTACGGGCCGCAGGCGGCGTTCTTGTCCGAGCTGTTCGGCACACGCGTTCGCTACAGCGGCGCCTCGCTCGGGTCGCAGCTGTCGTCGGTGATCGCCGGCGGGCTGTCGCCGTTCATCGCGACGGCGCTGCTGCCGTACGGCAAGAGCGCGCTGGCTGCCTACATGATCGGCATGGCCATCATCACCATCATCGCGGTGCTTCTGGCTTCCGAAACCCGGCATCGCACGCTGTGACGCCGATCGTCATCGGGCTCGTTCTGCCGGCGCTCCTGTTTGCGGCCGTGTACTTCCCAACGTTGAACAAGTTCTCGCTCGCGCTCGTGTCGCCGTACCCGAAAGCTGACGTCCGCAAGCGATTGGCCGCAGCCCTGATTGACGGCGTCCCGATTGTCGCCTCGTTCCTGTTTTACTGGAGTGCCGGTTCGGTCATGTTGCCGTTCATCGGCGCCGCGTACCTGCTCCTGCGGGACGGGGTGCGCGGGCAGAGTCTGGGGAAGTTGTGGCTTGGCCTGGTCGTCATCAACCTCGAGACCAGCGAGCCTTGCACGCTCAAGGACTCGGTCTGGCGCAACGCCTTGTTCCTGATTCCAGGCGCGAACGTCGCGGCGCTGGTGCTCGAAGCCGCCACGGTGATGCGGGATCCTCAGGGTCAGCGATTGGGTGACCGGATCGCGCAGACGCAGGTGGTCGAGGGATTCGGGGTGAAGGATCTGGCCGCGTCGTTCCAACAATGGTGGCGCAGCTTTCTCGGTGAGCTCGGTCTGCCTGGGCGGAAGCGTATTCCGTCGAGATGATCGACGGCGTTGGCCAACTCATCGCTGAGGACCTGCGCGAGTATCAGCGCGACAGCGTCGCGCGCAGCCAGGCTTCGAGCGTCACGAGCATCCAGATCTTGATCCCGCGCCGGGGACGAACACCCGGCAATCGCCCGGCCAGCAACGTCTCGAGGTACGCTCGATCGAACAATCCGTACGGCGACAACCCATCGATCAGCCGTTCGCGAGCGTGATGAAGCAGCGGTCCCTTGAACCACCCCTCGACCGGAACCAGCATGCCGCTTTTCGGCCGGTCAACGATCGCGGACGGCAGCAGGTCGCGGACGGCTTCTTTCAGGAGGTATTTTTCGACGGAGCCGCGCAGCTTGAGTCGTGAGGGAATGCCGAAGGCAGCCTCCACGATCGCGCGATCGAACAATGGGGAGCGGGGCACCACGCCAAATACGGCGCTGAGCGCGTCAACCTTGTGCAGGATGTGAAACGGACCCTTGAACGCCACATTGATCGCCATCAACTTGCCGATCAAGCTCACCCACCGCGAATCGGCGAAAAATGGAGCCAGCTGGCACTCGAGCGCGTTCGCGCCGATCGACGCGGTCACGTCCGGCGCGAGCATCGAGGAGACATCGTCGAAGCATTTCTGGTGCGCCCGCAGGTAGTTCCGCTCGCGCTGGTAGAGCGTTCGATCGCCGGCGTCGCCCTCCTCGCCGTCGCCGAACAGATCCGCCAGCAGCATCGGGATGTTTTTGGGGCCGCCGAAACACGGATCGCCGCCCTCGCCGTTGAGGACGATGGCCGAGCGCTCGGCCGCCTGTTGAAACAGCAGGAAGTTGGGGACCGTCAGGGGATCGCCGATGGGATCGCCCAGCGCGGCAATCGACGCATCCAGGCTGTTCAAAATCGCGTCGGGCGACAGCTCCACGACGTGATGGCGGGTTCCGCAGTGATCGGCCACCAATGAGCTGAACGGCAGCTCGTTCCGATGCGCCGCGCCAAACGAAACGGAGTACGTGAACACATCGTCCGGATGAAGGCGCCGCGCCAGCGCCACGACCAGGCTGGAATCGATGCCGCCGGACAGGAACGCGGCAACGGGACCGCGTTCGGGCAGGCGGCGTCGCACGGCGGCCTCCAGCTCCCGCCGCAGGTCTCTTCGCAGCGTGGCCTCGTTCGCCGCCGATTCTCGATTTGTTTCTGCCGGCAGCGACCAGTAGGACGTGAAGGAGAGCGCTCCTCGACGAAACCGGACGACTTCGCCGGGAAGCACCTTGAAGATCCCGTGCAGCAGCGTGTCCCTGCCCGGAAGATAGCCGTAGCTCAAGTATCGAGCGACAGCGGTGTGATTGATGACGGAGGGAACGAGCCCGCTCGCCAGGATGGACGCGACGTTGGATCCGAAGATCAATCGATCGCCGGCGCTCGCGTAGAACAGACTGCGTTCGCCGATGTGATCCCGGGCGAGACAGAACGCTCCATCGGGCTCCCGCCACGCCAACGCAAACGCGCCGTTTACCTCGCTCAGCTTCGATCGCCGAAGAACATCCGACCAATCGGCAAGCGTGTCGATTCGTCGTCCGTCGATCCAGCAGGCATCGAAGTCCGCGGTGAGACGGTGGTCTTCGGTCGCCGGACCGACGACTCCTCCGATTCCGCGAGCCGCTCTAGCCGAAGGAATCGGCACCACCGTCCGAATCGCCGGCATCCGCGCCGAAGGAGCTGTCATCGGAATAGTAGCCACTGGCGCCGCCACCACCGCTCTCACCGCCGCCGAAACTGTCGCTGCCGCCGCTGTCACCGCCGTCCCCAGTGCCGCCGCTCGCGACGCCGATGCCGTCGCCGTCGCCCCCATTCCCCGAGTCGGACGTCGCCTCCTCGCGCCGGTTGATCGCCTTGAACAGGCGCTTGAGGATCTGCTCCGGGCGGATCGCGGCCAGCTCCAGCACATACGCGCCCAGCCAGTCGATCTCACCGGCGCGAATCCCTTCTCCGGGTCGCACGAGCGCCATCGGATCCGCCGGGCAGCAGAAGACCCGTGAATGGCCCGGCGTGATGCGGACGAAGACCGACATCGGTTACCGACGCACGCCCCTTGAACCAGGCCTCGTCGTTCGCCAATGTGAAAGGGCAGCTTGCAACCGGCCACGGTGGCGTCGTGCAGGGCGAAGACCTGCAGCTTCGGATTCCGCTTCAGCATGGTGCGGACCGTCTCGAACGGTCCTTCCGGATATCCGGCAATCGACAGAATCGCGCAGTTGTTCTCGAAATGAAAGTTGTTGGCGATCAGCAGATCGACCGTGCGCGCTCGATCGCAGATCACGGCCCGGTCGAACGAGTAGTCGCCGATGTCGCTCTCCTGCGGATCGTTGGGGCGCGGGTTTCGACTTGCGCACGATGAGGCCCGGCGGGCTGCCGTGCGCGCCGAGCCACTTCTGCCACAGCCCGTCGAACTCGCCTGGTCCAGCCCAACCGTCGTCATCCGGTGGTACGATGTTCCGCACCAGCCACCAGAGTCCGAGGCACGCCGGCAGAAGGACGCGAATGGCCGCCGGCTGCCCGAGCCAGCGAGGTACAGGCTCCCCAACACACCGGAGCAGAGGCGGAGCCACGGCCATGCCGACCGCGAAGCAGACGACAGCGGATGGCCGCACGGATTCGCGCCGCCGGCGCCAGGCGCCGGCACAATCTCGTAGTACAGGTGCTCGACGCCCCAGCGGATCTGGCCCTGTGCGGAGACGGCGTCGATCGCCGACTTGAACGCACCGTCGGTGAAGCGGTCGCCGCTCCTTGGGCTCGAAGGCGAACTTGCTTCGGCAACTCGGACATCGCCCGTCTGCCGCGATCTTGTACTTGCTGTCGTGTGCCGCAGTGGATGCACTTCACAGCGAGGCCGCCCTCGGGCTGCCGGCCGCGGCCGTCGATGAAGACGCGCAGCCAGGCCTCGAGCATCGCCAGCGCCCAGAGCCGCTCGCCGACGCGGCGGCGTCGAATCTCGTTGGGCTCGTTGTGGCCCTGCCGCAGCTGCTCGACGAACTCGCACGCGAAAGAGACTTCTGCGGTCGCAGCGAGCCTCAGGTCCGAGCAGGTTCTCGATCAGCCGGGGCCAGCGGACCGAGCACCCAGTCGGTGATCGGCACGCTCATCCCGTACTTGCGCCGCCAGACGATCTCTCGCGGCAGGTGCCGCTGCAGCACCAGCTTGAGGATGTATTTCTCAGCGGCCCCGTGAAGCTTGAGCTGCGGCGGCAGGCGGAACGACGCTTCGGCCAGCGCCGGTCGAACAGCGGCACGCGTAGGTCGAGCGCGTGCCGTTGGCCATCGCGCTCGGCCCGCGGCAGGATGTTCTGCGAGCCTTTGAGGGAGATGTCGGCCAGGCGCACGCGGTTGAGAAACGTAGTGGCCTGGTCTCCGCCGCAGGTACGGCGCCAGAAGCGCGCGCCGCTGGCCCGGTCCGCCGACCTGCGCGCGGAATTGCGGCGTGTAGAGCTGGTCCTCCAGCCCGTAGAAGCGGTGGTACGAGCGCAGGTACAGCTCTTCGCGGCTGTCCTCGTCGTAGAGATCGGCGTAGAGCTCGGCCGAGATCATCGGCTTGCTCGTCCAGCCGCCGAACAGCTGATCGCCGCCCTCGCCGTTGAAGACACGCTCGAGAAGCCGGCGTCGCGCGCCGCCCTGGCCGAGCAGGTACTGCGGCCCGGTCACTGGATCGCCGAACGGCAGATCGAGCTTCCACGACGAGATCCGGCAGGATGGCGGCGATGTCCTCGCCGCTCGACCGGCACGAACTCCAGCGGGATGCCCAGGTGCTCGGCGACGGCGCGGCCTGGGCGTTGCTCGACGCTCTGCCGTGCCGAAGTCCAGGCTGAACGCGCGGACCTGCACGCCGGCCTCGGTCAGCCAGAGCGCGACGCCGGAGGAGTCGATGCCGCCCGACAGGAAAAGCCGCCGTCTGGCGCTCGCCGTTCAGCCGCCGCGCGACGGCCTCTCGACAGCTGGAACGAATGAGCCTGACCGCCGTCCGCTGGTCTTCGAGCTGCGGGTCGAGTTCCTCGCGCAGCGTGAAGTAGGGCGTGGCCGCGAATTGGCCCTCGCGATACACACGGCGAGCTGCCCGGGCAGCAAGCGCCGGATTCCCGAATCGGCACGTCTTCGCCGGGAACGAACGAGAACGTCAGGTACTTGTGGAGCGCGGCCGGATCGATCTCGACTGGCAGCCCGGGAACAGCGAGCAGCTGCTTCAGCTCGCTGGCGAAGTAGAAGACGCCGCTGTGCTCGACGTAGTAGAGCGAGCGGACGCCGAACGGGTCGCGGATCAGCGTCAGACACCGGCGACGTGCCGTCCCACCAGGCGCCGGCGAAGGCGCCATCGAACGTGTCGAGGCCGTCCGAACCTGGCGTCAGCCGATCACGCAATGCCGCCGCCGGCGAGGCGACGGCGGCGCGAACGTCCCGGCGCAGGCAACGAGATGATCGCCGTCGCGGTGAATGCCTGGCGATTTTCCCGGACGTCCACCCCACCAGCGATAGCCCAGCGACACACCGGGCAGCGACGCGGTATCGGACGCATCGCCGCGGTAGTCGATGGCGGCGAGCATCGCGTCGATCGACTGCCGGATCTCCCGGGCCGACGAATCCGCAGATGCCGCTCACACGCGTGCGTTCAACTGCGTCGCGACCAGATCTTCGAAGGTCTCGCGTCGCGTGGTCAGGTGTGTCGTGCCCCGATGCAGCACGACCTCGGCCGGCCGCGGCCGATTGAGAAAATGACTCGACATCGCATACCCGTACGCGCCCACATCCCGCAGGATGAGCAGATCGCCGGGCGCCACGTCCGGGAGCCGGCACGATTTCGCGACGATGTCACGCGTGTGCGTCGTGTTGCCGCACACGTCCGTCGGCTCGTCGAGAAGCGGTCCCCGAGGCCCAACCGCTTCGATTCGGTGGGTCGAGTGATACACGCTCTCGACGACAATGTTTCCCACCGTCGTATCGACGCCAATGTACCGGCGGCCACCGCGTCGCTTCACGGATATGACCGTCGTCAACAGGCATCCAGCTTCGGCCACCAGAATCCGGCCGGGCTCGAGCACGAGGCACAGGCGCTTCCCCACATCTGCCGACAGCTGCTCCATTCTCGATGAGATCTCGGCGCCGGCTTCGCGAAGCGGAAACGGTTTCGCGTCGTCTTCGTAGGCGACGCCGAATCCGCCGCCGATGTCGACGTATTCCAGATCCGGCAGGCTCCGGGCGCAGATCATGAGGCGGTCCAGCGCGTCCACAAAACGCGAGACCCGGCGCGTATTGGTTCCCGCGTACATATGCAGCCCGGTCAGCCGGATCGCCGCCGAGCGACACATCTCCACGGCCTCCGACAGCTCCGCCGCGGCAATGCCGATCCGGTTTCTCGCTTCCTCGTCGTCGATGAGCAGGCGCAGGCCGACCTCGGATTTCGGCGCGCGTGCCGCGAAGTCGCGGAGCTGATCGAGGGAGTCCAGATTCATGCGGACGCGTCGCTCGAGCAGCCACGCGAAATCGTCGGCGTTCAAGTTTGTCCCGCTGTAGAGGATCCGGTCTCCGGGGACGCCGGCCCGCAGGGCGGCGTAGGCGTCGCCGGGCGTATTGGCATGAATGCCACAGCCCAACGCATGGAGCAGGCCGACGATGTAGTGATTCTTGTTGCAGACGATGGCGTAGTGATGGTCGCTCGGAGCGTATGTGAACGCGGACCGAAAACCAGCGAACGCCGCCTCGATCGCGTCCGCGTCGTACACGTACAGAGGCGACCCGAATGCGGTGACCAATTCCGAAGCGCGAGCCGGGATCTGCATCATGAGGTCACGGACGCTTTCAGTGCCGCGGCGGCGAACTGCTCGCTGGCAATGGCGATCGGCGAAATGGCGACCGCATCGCCGTGCTCGGACACATGAGCCGACAGCTCCGGAGAAACGACGCGCATCACCACCGGGACATCCTGACTGCGCGCGCGCACCAGCAGGGCAATCTGAAAGTTCACGGCGTCTGCATCCGTCAGGCAGAGTACCGCGGCGGAATCCTCGACGTTCGCCAGCTGCAGGATATCCGCTCGTGCCGCGTCGGCCAGAATCACGTGATGACCGTCGGAGCGCAGCGCTTCGACATTCTTGTTGTCCGCGTCACGCTCGATGATGACGACCCGCTGTCCGCTCTCCTGCAGACGCTGGGCAACGCGAGTCCCGATGTTGCCACCTCCGGCAATCACGATGTGACCACTGCCACGGACGCGCACCCGGCCGCGCAGCTGGTCGAGCCGCCGTCCGACCACCCAGTCCGTGAACAACCCGAACAAGACAGCAAGAAACGCCGCTCCCGAGAACATCAATATCATGCCGACGACCTTGACGAGAGTGGACCGTTCTCGAAGCGCGATGTCGCCATAGCCCACCGTCGTGACGGTCGTCCAGACGAAGTACATCGAGTCAACGTAGGACAGCTGCAGCGCCGTCGAAAAGAACAGCGTGAACAGAACGAGAATCGCGACGAAACCGGCGACGGCGGAAACGACGACCCGGTCGAGCCGGCGGAGACGGCGAGCGCCGGCCATTGATGTCTGTGATTGCCGCGGCGCAGCACCCGATCCGCGACGGGCCATCGCGCTGAGCGTGGCCTCGAAGAACGCGGGGGCCACCAGCGCTGACACGCTCAAAATGGCGACGCCGCCGAGGGTTGATCGGATGTGGGCGGCCAGGGCGTGGTCGAACACCCGGATCACGATCGGCAAATCCGATCGCAACCGTCTGGCCGTCAAGGCCAGATCCACGTTCTCCGGGTCGTCGTCGGCCGCGATGACGAGGACCGCCGCCAGATCGAAGCTGTCTCCGGCGACGTCTGCGTTCGCAGCGGGCGGCAGCCGGCGGACAGAGCACCCGGCCAGCACGAGCCGTCGCTCGATGGCCGCGGACAGCCGGTCGTCTCCGCACAGCACCACTTGACGCGCGTTCATCGCCGGGCCTCAGTGTAGCGGCGCCATGGCATGCCGTCACAGTTCGATTTCGACATCCAGTTTCTTCGGGCATAATGCTCGAACGTTTCGGCAGAGGAGGATCAATGGCACGGCGTTTCATCCTCGCTGGGATCATCGCAGGCGCGGCGGTTTTCGGACCCTGGCCCGCGTTCGCCCAGCAGCGCGCTGCGGACGGCGTCGTCATCAACGACGACGGTCAGCCGCAGTACTCCACCTTCTCGCTGTGCGCGATCGATCCGGCGACCGGCCAGTCCGGCGCGGCGGTGACGACGCGCGTGCCGTTTGTCGGACGGGCGGTGCCGTGGGTCCGAGCGGGAGTTGGCGCGGTGTGCACGCAGGCGTCGACCATGGTCGAGTACGGGACGCGCGGCCTCGATCTGCTGGCGAAGGGTGTGGAGCCGCAAGCGGTGCTCGCGCAGCTCCTGGCGGACGACAACGCGCGCGAATCGCGTCAGGTGGGCGTCATCGACATGAAAGGCCGCGCCGCGGCGCATACGGGGAAGCAGAACGGCAATTGGGCGGGCAGCAAGCAGGGGCGCAATTACACCGTGCAGGCCAACATCATGGTCGGGCCCGAGGTCGTCGACGCGGTGGCGGCGACGTTCGAATCCACGGAAGGCACGGGATGGCCCTTGGCCGAGCGGATGATTCTGTCGCTCGAGGCGGGCTATGCCAAGGGCGGCGATCGCCGCTGGGGAAACCTGCAGTCGGCCGCGATCAAGATTGCCGATCCGAACGATCCGGGCCGCGGGAACGATTACATCGCGCTCGCGATCGAAGTGGGCGAGCACGCCGATCCCGTCGGCGAGGTGAAGCGGATCTACTACACGACCGGCAGGCGCCTCGGTTATCGCAGCTTCTCGCAAGTGGACGGCGCGGATGTGATCGAGCTGAAACGGATGCTGCATGCGCTCGGGTACTGGCGCGCGTCGCTTGCGGCGTTCCCCGATCCGCCGCCGCCGACCAACACGCGGCGGATGCAGGACCTCAGGCGGGCGAGCCCGGCGGAATACGACACGATCGTCGAAGAATCGCGGCGCGCATCGACGGCGTACTCGCGCGACTACGCGCAGTACGACGCGGAAACGATCGCGGCGGTGGACAAGTTCCGCGCCGACAAGAATCTCAACTACCAGGGCAATCCGGCCGGGCTGGTCGACGCGCGGTTCGTGGACGCGCTGCGCGCCGCGTATCTCGACAAGAAGCGCGCCGCGCCGAAGAAATGACGACCTACATCGGGCTGCTGAGAGCGATCAACCTCGCGGGGCGGAACCGCGTGGGGATGGCCGATCTGCGGGACATGCTGTCGGCGCTGGGATTCGACGAGCCTCGTTCGCTGCTGCAGAGCGGCAACGTGCTGTTTCGGTGCCGGCCGCGGGCCGCGGCGCCCTTGGAGCGGCTGCTGGAAGCCGAGCTGCGCACGCGGCTGAAGGTCGAGACCGATTTCATGGTACGCACGGCGGAGGAGTGGCACGCGATCGTCGAGCGCAATCCGTTCCCCAGGGAAGCAGCGCGCGATCCAGGCCATCTCCTCCTGTTTTGCCTGAAGGACGCGCCGGATGCCGCGAGCGTCAAAGCTCTGCAGGCGGCGATCAAGGGGCCCGAGGTCGTCCGCGCGGACGGCCGGCAGGCCTACATCACGTTTCCCGACGGGGTCGGACACTCGAAGCTGACGAGTGCCCTCATCGAGAAAAAGCTCGGGACGCGCGGCACCGGTCGCAACTGGAACACCGTCCTGAAACTCCACGCGTTGGCCGCCACGCCGTAGCTCATCCAGTGTCGCCCGAGCGAAGGCGGTGCTTGCCGCGCCGTAGCTCGTTCCAGTGTCGCCCGAGCGAAGGCGGGAGTATCATTCTCGCCTGACCTTTTTAGGAGGACCCTCATGAAACGTCATCTTTCGACCGTCGCTCTCATGCTCATGGCGGCCGCGTCGCTCGCGGCCCAGTCGGCGCCGGCAGGCTGGAAGCAGCGAGTCGATCGCAGCACCAGCGCGTCGGATCCGGACGCGGCCGGCACCATCAAGTTCGTGACGATGGGCCCGGGCTTTCATGCCACCAATCCCCAGGCCGCCGTGTACTGGAATCCCGCGAACCGGGGGACGGGGACCTACACGCTCAAGGGCTCGTTCGTGCTGCAGAAGCCGAGCGGCCACACGAACTACTACGGTCTCGTGTTCGGCGGTGACCAGCTCGAGGGCGCGGCCCAGAGCTACACGTACTTCCTCGTCGCGCAGGACGGCACCTGGATCGTGAAGCGCCGCGACGGCGATGTCGCCAAGGATGTCCTGCCGAAGGGGACGAACGAAGCGGTCAAGAAGCCGGACGCCAGCGGCAAGTCCACCAACGCCCTCGAAGTGCGCGTTGCGGCCGACAAGATCGACTACGTCGTCAACGGTACGGTCGTCGGATCGTCGCCGAAGACCGCCGTGGCCAGAACGGACGGCCTCACAGGGATCCGCGTCAACCATCAGCTTGAAGTCCACATCGACGGTTTCGGGGTCACGAAGTCGTCGTCGTAGGGACGTGCACCGCACGAGGCGAGACGGGCGGAGCCGCCTCGATCGTTTGCTGATCGAGGCGCGCTCGCGGCTGTCTCGCCTTCGTCCGCGCCAGGCGGCGAAGGCGGTTGACGCCGGCGCGCGGCTCATCGACATCCGTCCTGAATACCAGCGCCGCGCCGACGGCGAGATCCCCGGCGCGATCGTCATCGAGCGCAACCAGCTCGAATGGCGTCTCCATCCTGGAAGCCACGACCGGATTCCCGAAGCCTCCGACACGAACGTCGCGTGGATCGTGATCTGCGACCAGGGCTACGCCTCGTCTCTGGCTGCCGCAACGCTTCGGCAGATCGGATTGCGACGGGCGACGGACGTCATCGGCGGGTTCCAGGCCTGGCGCAAGGCGATGCTTCCAGTGCGCACTCGCGCACCGCTGACGAAACCCAGACTTGCAGCGGGCGACGATCGCTCTACAATCTGAGCGCCTGGCAGGTTGCTGAAAAAGCCGGCAACCTGAAGTTAGAAGTTAGAAGTCAGAAGTCAGAAGTCAGAAAAGAGATGGTAGAAGCAAGAACTTTCGATTCTGGCCGGAATTCTCCGAGGTTCTAACTTCTGACTTCCAACTTCTGAGTTCAGGCTGCGTTGTTCGGCAGCCTGTAGACGGGGGCCTCATGAACAGAATCGTCGGGTGTCTCGCACTGGTCCTGGCGTTGCCGGCGCATGCGTTCGCGACGTGGTCGGTTGTCGCTGTCGATCGAAGCACCGGCAGGGTCGTCGATCGCGTCGGCCACCTGCGTCAACGGCGACGACGATTTCCTGAAGGGCGTGCAGGCCGTCGTCGTGCCGGGCAAAGGCGTGGCGGCGTGTCAGGCGGCCGTCGACCAGACGCACCAGAATCAGATGCTGGTCTTCCAGGAACTGCAGAAGGGCACCGATCCGAAACAGATCATCGAGATGCTCAGCGCAGGATCCGGCGTTCCAGAGCCGCCAGTTCGGCATCGTCGATCTGCAGGGCCGGCGCGCGGGGCATTCGGGGTTGACCAACGGCTACGTGTCGCAGGACATGCAGGGTCAGGTGCCGGGGACGCGAGATCTTCTATTCGATTCAGGGCAACATCCTCCGCCCTGGTCAGGTCGTGCCGAACGCCGTGCAGGCGTTCGTGCAGGCGAAGGGCGCGATCACCGATCGCGTGATGGCCGCGATGGAAGCCGCGGACGGATCGGGCGGCGACAGCCGCTGCACCTGCCCGCCCTGGCCGACCGACGGGGCGATGCCGAAGATCCCGTGCGACGGCAAGACCTCGCACGTCGCCTACATCCTGATGGCCGAGAAAGCCGACACCAACGGCGATTCGCACAACAACGGCAAGTACACGATGTACATCAACGTGTCGCAGCCCGGACGCGGATCACGGCCGAACGGCGATCAAGGAGGGCGAGAATCTGAATCCCGTGAAGACGCTTCGCATGCGCTACGACGCGTGGCGCAAGACGCAGCCGGCGTCGTTCAGATAGGCGATGGCAACGATGCAAGAGTCGTTGTTCGTTCTGCGTTTCTGTTGCGCTGTTCGTGGCCGCATCCGACCTGCTCGACGTACGCGCAGCCGCCGCCGCAACGCAACTCCGGCCGGGCAGCCGCCGGCGGGCGGCCGCGGCGGCGGCGGGCGCGGTGGGCGCGGCGGCATTGCAGGTGATGACGCTGACGACGACGCGCGTGGCCCGACGGCGGGACAGATCCCGGCGAAATACACGCAGGCCGGCGACCAGGTGTCGCCGCCGCTGGCGTGGAGCAACGTGCCGGACAACACCGCGAGCGTTCGTGCTGATCGTGCACGACGTCGACGCAGCGATTGGCAACGGCACCGACGACATCCTGCACTGGATGCTGTGGAACATTCCGGGAGCGACGCGAAGTCTGGCCGAGGGCGTGCCGCAGAGCACACAGCTCGCCGACGGCACGCGGCAGATCAGCGCCAGCGGTCCGTACTATCGAGGTCCCGGCGCCCCGGCCGCGTGGTCCGGCGCATCACTACGTGTTCGAGCTGTACGCGCTCGACGCGCCGCTCGACGTGCCCGCGGTCGGCGCGTCGCCGCCGCAGACGCGCGCCGCCGTGGTGGCCGCGATGGCCGGACACGTCCGCGGCAAGGCGGTCTACATCGGACTGTTCAAACGCCCCTCCACCTAGGATCGTGTCCGAGAAATGAGCGACACGCTCCTAGTAGGCCGGCTTCGCCGGCACGAGCGCCAGTCCCGCGCGCGGAGCGCGCCTACGAGGAGCCCGTTCATTCCTCGGACGGGCTCCTAGCGTGACGCTCGACGCGGCGTGCTCCCTGATCGAAACGATGCTGGCCGGCGACGCGCGTCGAGCGCTCGTCGCGGAGTTCGCGTCGGCACGGGATCTGGGCGGCGGGCTGCAGCGCCTGCGCGACAGCATGCGATCCCACGCATGGAAGGCCGGCTCGACGCCGATCGCGCTCGGCCGGTTCGTGAAGGAGTTCGACGCCACGACGCGCAGCGAAGGGTTTCACGTCCTGAACGATTGGGACGGCAAGGCCGACCGCGTCAACGAAGACACCATTCCGGTTGACGTCCTCAACTACCTGATCGATCGGCGCGGCGGCGAGCCGCCGGACGCGGCCGTGCTGGCGATTCTGCTCGACTACTACTTCGCCAACCTGCTGGCGCTGTTCTGTCTCCGCATCTGGGACGGGGGCGACGCGGACGCCAACCTCGATCGGCTGAACGTGCTGCTGCAGATGCTGCAGGGTCCCAACGGCAGCGGCCAACGCTTCGTCACGGACGCCGAAACGCTGATCCTGATCGGCACCTCGCATTTCGAAGCCGTCGAGGTCGGCTACGAGAAGCTGCTCGCACGGGTCCGCACGCTGAACCGATCGCACCAGACCAACATCGCGCTCGGCCACGCCGTGAGCATGGGCAGCCATCTCCGCTTCGGGTTCGAGGCGACCTACGGGCGCGACACGGTTGTGATGCGCGACGACAACGTCGCGGACTATCCCTGGCTATGCTTCGCGCTGGCGACGGTGATGCGCGAGTACGCGCGCGTGCGCGAAACCGATGCCGCCGCAGCCGAACGCGACCACCTCGTCGAAGCGCTCGTCAACGGCCTCTCCTCGGATCCGCGGGCGTTCATCGGCCAGGCGCCTGCTTCGCTCTCGAGGGCCGAGGCCGATCGGTCCGCATTCGCCGATCTCTTCGCGACGTACCGCGGCAACTTGTTGCCGGAATTCGAAACCTACCGGCCGCGGGACGATGCGTACTCGCCGCTATCGTTTTTCTTCAACTTCTCCCACAACGTGCTGAAGGGCACCGTCGTCGACGCCTTGCTGCGCGGGTCAGCATGGAACGTTTCGTTCAACGATCTGCTGACCTCGCATGAGGACCCGATGTCGCTTGTCACGCCGAAGCCGCGAAGCGGCGAAGGCGGACCCAAAACCGAACTTGCGACGACGCTGATGGGATATGCGAGGAGAACCCCGGACCGAATTCGCGGCCGGCTCATGCCGGTGATCGTGTACGACCCGGCCACCGGCCGCGAAGCGTTCACTGCCGCCATGCGCAAGCTGCGTGTCTGACGCTCGACATGGCTGATGGCTGGCTGCGATCGTGAAATGGCTGATGGCTGATGGCTTATGGCTAAACGTTCGAGTTAACCCCATTGTTTAGCCATAAGCCATAAGCCATAAGCCATAAGCCATAAGCCATCAGCCATCAGCCATCAGCCATGACTCGTTACTTAGACCCAGTCTTTGATACATAACTCTTAGACTGCTGAGAGACGATGTCCACGAGATTGCCCATCGCGAGATTCACGTCGATCAGGTGCAGTCCCCAGTTCGCCGCGACGTTCGCGCCCGCGCCGAGGTCGCCCGTGATGTCGTCCACGCGCGGATCTGACGGGTTGCCGTTCACGGTCACTTCCAGATAGGTCGCATTGTCGTTGGTCGCGCACTTGGCGGTCAGCAGACCGGGCACGCTCACCCACGGCGTGTCGATGGGCTGTTCGGGCGTCACCCACGGCTTCAGGGTGGGCGTGCTGGTGATCGTCTTGCCCGTGCGATCGAGATAGGCGCGCAGCTCGCCGCTGCCGCCCGCGAGCGCGGCGGGGTTCGTGCACGCCGCGATCATGTTCGGGTCCGCCACTTTGCCGAATAGCGTGTTGGCCGGCGGCGGGATCGTCGATCGGAACGACGCGTAGGTGATCACGCAGCCCGTCTGCGACGCCGCGCGGCAGAGCGGAATGTTCTTGAAGCTGCCGCCGACGTCCTTGCCCTTCGGCACCTCGAGCGTCGTGCCGAGCAGGATCGCCGAGACCATGCGCGACTGAATCGGCTTCCCGTCGATCTCTTCGCGGATCAATCGATTCAGGATGAACGACCCCTGCGAGTGCGCGACCAGGACGACGCCGCGCCCCTTGTTGTCGTTCTGCAGGTAGTAATTCCACGCATCCTTCACGTCGTCGTACTGCGGACCCTTTTCCAGCGACGCGCCGCCGCCTCCGGCGGTCAGCATGCGGCGGAGTCCGGCGAGCGTGATCTGGCGATACATGCGGCGCGTACGGCTTGCATTCGGACCCGAACCGCGCGAACTGCTGCCGGACGACGTTCAGCTCCGCCGGGTCGGCGGTCATGTCGCTGGTCGGCGTCGGGTCGGTCGAGATCGTCGGGATACACGTAGAAGCAGTCAATCGGCGCGTTCGCGTCGGCCGACCACGTTTCGCGCGTGAGTTTTCCGTCCGCGGCGACGGTGGTGGAGGTTTCGTCGACGTCGCAGGCGTCGCCCTTGCGTCCGGGGCGGCACAGCCACGACTTGAGATCGCTGTAGTCGTTCGGTTTTGGCGCCGCGGCCTCGGCCTGCGGCGGCGCCGGGGCCGGCGGCTGCGCCGAGGCAGGTTGCGCGATCGATAAACTTGCGGCCGCCGCCGCAGCCAGCAGTACGTTTCTCACTACGTTTCTCACTACGTTTCTCACGGTCGAACCTCCCATTCGCTTTAGTATTGTGCATTATGCATCCGCTTACCCGGGAGCATCATCAGGCCGACTAAAAGTAGTGTCCGCCTGCAGGCGGACCCGGACACGAGCATGATTACTGGCGTACACGTTCTCATCTACAGCACCAACCCCGACGCCGACCGCGTGTTCGTCCGCGACGTCCTGGAATTCCGCGGCGTCGACATCGGCCACGGTTGGATGATCTTCAAGCTGCCGCCGTCGGAGCTTGCGCTGCATCCCGGTGACGGCGAGTTCGCGCAGCGGCACGGCGGCCACGTGCTGCCGGGGGCGCTCGTCTACTTGATGTGCGACGACCTGCAGGCGACGATAGCCGCACTCGCGAAGAAGAACGTCGAGTGCACTGAAGTCGTGATCGAGCAATGGGGGATCCGGACGACCATCAAGATGCCGAGCGGCGGCGAGCTTGGCCTCTACCAGCCGACGCACCAGACGGCGCTCGCGCTGTGAGTCGCAGCCCTGAGGGGGTGCGCCGTCGCTGCGCGGCCCTGCTGGTCGCCACGCTCGTGGTCGGGCCGCTTCCCGGCGGCGAGGTCGCATTACGCATGCAACTCGGTCCATTGGTCCGCAAGGCCGTGGCGCCAGCGGGGCCCCTCCGCATCGGCGTGTATCCGGGGAGCCCCACGTCGTTGCTCCGCGATGAGGCGTCGGGCGAAGAGAAGGGTCTCACCGTCGACCTGGGGCGCGAGCTTGCGCGGCGGCTCGAGATTCCGGCGGAGCTCGTGGAGTTCCGCCAGATCGCCGACGTGCTCGAGGCGTTGCGCGCCGGCGGCGTGGACTTCACAGTGACGAACGCGTCGCCGCTTCGTGCGCAGACGATCGATTTCTCCGGCCCGATCCTCGGCGTCGAGCTCGGCTATCTGGTCCCGGCCCGTTCCTCCATCGCGGCGTTGTCCGACATCGACCGGCCGGGGATCCGAGTCGGCGTCACCGAGGGCGGTTCGTCGCACACCACGCTGTCGCACGCGTTCACGAACGCCTCGGTCGTTCCCGCGTCCTCGGTGAAGGCGGCGGTCGCGATGCTCGCTGCGGGCGCAGTCGACGCGTATGCGACCAACAAGGCGATTCTCTTCGAGATGTCGGACCAGCTGCCGGGCTCGCGCGTGCTCGACGGCCGGTGGGGGATGGAAACGTTCGCCATTGCCATTCCGAAAGAGCGCGGCTCGGCGCTGGCGTCGATCCGCGTGTTTGCCGACGCCGTGAAGTCAGAAGGGCTCGTCAGGCGTGCGGCGGAGCGGGCAGGGCTGCGCGGCGCCGTCGATGCGCCGTAAACTGTCGCCCTATCATCACGTCGCAACTGTTTATTTCGCCTTGCCGTCGAGCAATTCGTAGACTCGCCAGACGCCGTGCGGTGGCGTCAGGCCGACGGTGCGGATGGTCGGGTAGTTCGCCGCGTGCGCGCGCAGGTCGATCGTCTTCGCCGCCTCTTCCATCGGCATGCCGGCGTCGTGCATGCGCTTGGCTTCCGACCACAGCGTTTTCAGATACGCCTGGAAGTGTTCGACCTTCGCTTTGCCCGTGAACGCGCTGCCGTGTCCGGGCAGCGTCATGTCGTAGTCGAGCGCTTTGACCTTTTCGAGCGTCTCGATCCATTCCGGGATGTACGCGTCGCCCGAGTACGAGGTGCCTTCCACCAGCAGATCACCGGTCGCGATGATGCGGTCTTTCGGCAGGAACACCACCACGTCGCCGCCGGTGTGTCCGCGGCCCATGAACATGATGCGAATTTCGCGGCTGCCGAGATGCAGCGTCAGTCGATCGGTGAGCGTCACGTTGGGGGGCGTCGGCGTCACCGCGGCGGTGCCTTCGAGGTGGTTCTGTTGAATCGCGATCTGCGTCTCCAGGCGGGTCTTCTCCGCGGCATCGGTCGTCTCGGCGATGCGCTTCCGTAACGAATCGATTTGCCCGGGGATGGCGCCGACGAAGAACTGCCGCGCGCGCGAATCCTGCGACTTGCCGGCCACGATCATCTCACGCGCGAAGTCGTGGCCGATGATCTGGACCTCGGGACCGTAAATCTGGTTGCCGTGCGAATGATCGAAGTGGTAGTGCGAGTTCACGACGTAGCGAATCGGCTTCGGCGTGACGCGCTTCAGCTCTTCGCGCAGCGCCCACGCGCCGCCCGGCGACACGTGCGAGTCGACGACGAGCACGTCGCGGTCGCCCTCGAAGATGGCGGCGTTCGACATGACTACCAGGCTGCCGGTGCCGACCGCGTGGTAGACGCCGTCCGTGATCTTGTTGAACGTGAATGCCGGCCCCGTGTAGGTGGTGCCCGGCGGCCTGCCCGCACCCGCCGAAGTCTGCGCCGGGATCGCCAGCGTCGAGCCCGCGCCGAAGACGACGAAAAGAGCGAGCACCGTCCAACGCAATCGGTTCATGTGCAATCTCCTGACTGTGCCCTGTACGGGCGTCGCCTACGCATGATGAACAGAACTCCGTCGTCGCTCTCGGAGGGCGGGCTGCTGCAGGAACACGCACACCGCGCTCGAGAAGGCAGTGATTCTAGTCGACTCGTCGGCTCGATGGCCCCGTCGCCCGCGCTCCGACGGCAATCCGTGGGATCATGCGCGGCGGCGCATGTGCACTCCAAGAACTGTCATTGTCCGATCGCTGCTGGCGCTGGCCGCCCTCGGCGCTGGCGCGGGGCTGCAGCCTCCCGGCGGCGAGGCGATCGAGCAGACCGCCCCTGGCACGCATCCGCCGCCGGCGTTGATCGACAGCTTCGACGGCCTCGGCGTCGGGTTCGAAGGGCCGCAAGGCACGGCCAGCCTCCGCAATCCATCCGACAATAGCCTCGCCGTCGGCCCCGACCACATCGTCCAGACCGTGAACTCGCGGATGGCGATCTTCTCGAAGAAAGGGAAGCGCTTCGAGGCGAGCGGGAAGGCGCTCTACGGTCCGGTCAACACGAACAACGTGTTCAAGGGTTTCGGCGGCGCCTGCGAGCGATCCAACAACGGCGACGCGGTCGTCCGGTACGACCAGATCGCAGATCGCTGGCTCATCGTGATGCCGATCTTCCGCCGCGATCCGTCCCGCGCCGAGCGGCCAACGGCCGGTCGATCCGGCGGTCCCGCCGTGCTCAGCGTGCCGGGCCAGCCGGGGCAACCAGGTCCCGCGGCGGCGCTCGTGCCTCCGCCGCCCGAGCCTGCCGCGCGCGGCGCCAGCGGCTTCAGCCGGTCAGCGCCCTTCGACGGGCTCAGGGCAGGCTGGTCAGCCGCCTCCGCCGGCTGAAGGTCCGTACTCGATGTGCTACGCGATCAGCACGGGTGCCGATCCGTTCGGTCCGTACTACCGCTATGAATTTCTCCGGCCGCTGTTCCCCGACTATCCGCGGCCCGCAATCTGGCGCGACGGCTACTACGTGCCGACCAGCACGGGTGACGAGGTGATCCAGAAGCACGCCTGCGTCGTCGATCGCACGCGGATGCTGAAAGGGGAGGCGGCGACCGAGCAGTGCTTCGTGATCGACGAGGTGAATTTCCTGAACAACGCCGACGTGGACGGCAAGACGCTGCCGCCGACCGGTGCGCCGAACGTGATGCTGGCGGCCGGCGGCACGCAGCTGAAAAACGTGCTCGAGGACTCGGCGATCTTTGCATGGCAGATGCACGTGGACTGGAAGGATCCGTCGAAGAGCGCGCTGGTGGGGCCGGCGAAAATCGCGGTCGCGCCGTATCGCTATCTGTGTGACGGTCAGCTCACGAACTGCGTACCGCAGCCAAACAGCGATCGGCGGCTCGATGCCCAGGGCGACAAGATCATGGCCCGCGTGGTGTATCGCAACGTCAACGGCCGAGAGTCGATCGTCGCCGTGCATTCGGTCAACACGTCTGCGGGTGGCGGAGGCGTGCGCTGGTACGAGCTGCGGGTCGACGAGAACCGCGACAAGAAGCGCACTGTGTCGCTGTTTCAGCAGGGCACCTACGCGCCCGATGGTTTCTACCGCTGGATGGCGAGTCCGGCGATGGACAAGTTCGGCAACATCGGCGTCGGCTATTCGTTCGGCGGATCGCCGAACTACGCTGGTCAGCGGTTCGCGGGACGCCTGGCGACGGATCCGCCGGGTACGTTGACGCTGCGCGAGACCGTGCTGGTCGAGGGCGAGGACGCGCAGAACGCGATGCGGTGGGAGGACTACACGCAGACGGCAGTCGATCCGAGCGACGACTGCACGATCTGGTACGTCGGGGACTATGTCAAGAAGGGCGCGCCGAATTACTCGACCCGCATCGGCGCGTTCAGGCTGACCGACCGGTGCAAATGACGCTCGGCTATAGCGTTTTCGCATCGGTGTAGTTACGTGGGGTCCGCCTTTAGGCGGACCTACAGCGAGTGCGATCATCAATGTAGACACTATGCAGAGCGTTGGACAGGCGGGCCATGGCGGTTACGCTCACCGTGATGTGTTTCAGAGGAGGAGCGTAACCATGAGCACCATGACCCGCACGAGTGATTCTACGGCACCGACCGGGGGCTTGTTGTTGGCGTTCGAATTGGGTCAGCGCACTTGGAAGCTGGGATTTACCGTAGGGATGGGGCAGCGTCCTCGCATTCGACAGATTCCGGCAGGCGCCGTGAGCGCGTTGGTGACAGAGATTGAGCGCGCGAAGAAACGACTCGGCCTGTCGGCTGACGCGCCGGTGACGAGTTGCTACGAAGCGGGCCGCGATGGCTTCTGGTTGCATCGCTACCTGCTGGCGCAGGGGATCACGAATTACGTCGTGGATTCCTCGAGCATCGAAGTCAATCGCCGGGCGAGACGGGCGAAGACGGATCGGCTCGATCTCGCGGGCCTGTTGAGTTTGCTGGCGCGGTATGTCCTGGGCGACCGGCGCGCCTGGCGCGTCGTCCGCGTGCCGACCGTGGCCGAAGAAGATGCGCGGCACCTCCCGCGGACCTTGGAAGCGTTGACGCAGGACCGCACGCGGCTGATGAATCGCCTGAAGTCGCTGCTGACGACGCAGGGCGTGTCGCTCCCGATCGATGCGAGGTTTCTCCAGCGGCTGGAAGCGGCCCATCTCTGGGACGGCACCCCGCTGCCGCCCGGCCTGCAGGAGCGACTGATGCGCACGTGGACGCAGCTGCAGGCAGTGGATGGACACATTCGCGACCTGAAGGCGCTGCGACTCACCCGACTGGAGCAGCTGACCCCGGCGACGAGCCACGCCCTCGCACAGCTCTTGACGATGCGGGCCATCGGCCCGATCGGCGCGTCGGTGCTGGCCACAGAAATCTTCGGCTGGCGGCGCATTCGGAACGGGCGAGAACTCGGGGCCCTGGTCGGCTTGGTCCCGGCGCCGTATCAAAGCGGCGAGACCGCCTACGACCAAGGCATTACGCGCGCGGGGAATGCGCATGTCCGTCGCGTGATCGTGCAGCTCGCATGGGGCTGGATCCGCCACCAACCGGACAGCGCCCTGACGCAGTGGTATCAGCAGCGATTCGGCGCCGGCGGGAAGCGCCTCCGAAAGATTGGGATTGTCGCGCTCGCGCGGAAACTGTTAATTGCCCTCTGGCGCTATCTGGAAACCGGCGTGGTTCCTGCTGGCGCGCAGCTGAAACCGATGGAGGTCTGACGGCCCGACGCCGATCGTCGGCCCAACGAGCTGGTGCGAGCGCCCGTGCAATCGGACTGGGTTCCTCTGTGAACCGGAGTGTAGAAGGGGCGCTCGCTTCCAGGCTTCACGAAAAAGTCTCTGGTGTCCGGGGCATCGCCACCGGCACGGATAGAAGGGGCGCGGGAGCCATCGGCTCCGCGAACACGAAGCCGCCAGCTCTCGTCGATGATCGGCGTGCGCCACGCGCCTGTGCGTGATCGTTCGTGGCTCCGGCCGCCTGCGCGGACCCGCTCGTGGGCGGGGGGTCTGCTCGGCGGCCTCACTGAAGGTGCGCTCGATGACAAAGAATACGACGGCTACTCGCCGCACACCGACGGGATTGACACCGACGGCTCTCATAGAAGGTCCGGCTAAAGCCGGACCCCACGTACGACGATTTTCGGCTCACGGAGCGCTACATCGAAATGAAGAGTGCGCTAAAGCCTCGCGCTCCGCGTGCCCGTGATGGAGCGCGAGGCTTCAGCCGAGCGACAATGCTTTTGCCAGGCTCGCCGCCGCTCTCTCTTCGAACGCCTTTGCCCCCTGCGCTCGCGCGATGTCCAGCGCGCGCCGCGCGGCGACTTCGGCTTCCTCCAGCCGCTCGGCCCGCATCAGCAGTTCCGCCCGCAGGCGATAGATTTCGGACTCGTAATAGTGCTCGTCCGTCTGACCGACGCGCTCGATGGCTTCGTCGAGCGCCGCGAGTCCTTCGTCGACCCGGCCCGCCTCGCACAGCGCTTCCGCCATCAACGCGAGAAAGTACGCGCGCTGCTGCTCCGTTTCGGCGGTTCGTTGTGCCGTCAGACCGGCGCGCATGTCGGCGCAGCCTTCGTCGACATCTCCGCGCATGGCCCGCGCCCACCCGCGCATGATTTGACCGATGCTCGAGTAGTAGGGCAGCCCGTGCTCCTCCGCGTAGAACAGCATCCGCTGGGTCATCTCCTCGAGCGCGTCAAGATTGCGATCGAACGCCGCGAGGGTCACCGCGACCGACAGCGTGTTGCATAGTCCAATCGGGTGCCGCATCTTCTCGGCGGTGCGAAGAGCCGCGTCGGTGCGCGTGTGCGCTTCGTCCGGGCGGCCCATGTACAGCAGCACGCGGCCGAGATGCATCCGATTCAGGATCGCGCCATACAGGAAAGCGTGGGCTGCGTGCCGCTGATGGTCGTACAAGTCGATGCTTTTCTCGAGATGCTCGCGCGACCGGCCGAGCTCGCCGATGAACTGCAGCGTCAGCCCGAGCACCCAATGCGCCTGCACTAACAGCGCGCCTTCGGCCGCGCGCTCCGCCTGCTGCAGACACCGCTCCGCGAACTCTCGCGCTTTCGCGTACTCCGCGCGGACGACCGAGACGATGGCGAGTCCGAACAGGACGCGAAAGAGCATCGCCTCGTCGCCCACCTGCTCGCACAGATCGCGGGCACGCAAGTGTGTCTTGAGCGTATCGGTCGCCGCGAACCCCTTGACCGTCATCAGCGACGGGCCGAGTGTCATCTGCAGCCGAAGCTCCTGACGCGCGCGCTCCGGGGTATCCGGCGTGCGCCGGTTCATGTCCAACCCGCGCCGGCAGAGCGCGATCGCCTCCTGGTTCGCGAAAATGCGAGCCGCGTTCCGCGCGGCCGTGAGGAAGTGCTCGGAGGCCCGTGGCCAGTCGCGCGCCGCCTGGAACAGGAACGCCAGTTCGGACGCAATCGCCGAGCTCTCCCCACCATGAAAGGCGAGCACGGCATTCCCGACCGCCGCGCTCAGCGCCGCCCGGCGGCTGGGCGTGAGTGTGGCGTAGAGCGCGTTCTGATAGAGCACGTGCACGAACCGGTATTCGACGGTCAGCGTATGGTCGGGCAGCTCTTCTTCCTTGCGGAACGTGATGAAGCTGTAGGTCTGGTCGAGGGCCCTGAGGCGCTCTTCGACCTCGCCGGTATCCATCTCGAGGGCGCGTGCGACCACCGCCGAATCGAATGTGGCGCCCTGCACGCTGGCCGCCAACAGCAGCCGCCGATCCTCGTCGCTCAGCTGCGCCACCTTGCGCTGGATCATGCTGCGCACGGTTTCCGGCAGATCGCTCTCGATCTCGGGCACGGTCTGCACCAGCGACCAGCGATCGTCCGCCTTGCCGATCACTTTTCTGGCGTGGAGATACCGAACCACGTCCGCCATGAAGAGCGGGTTGCCTTCGGTTTTGGCGTGGATGAGCGACGCGAACTGCCCGGGAAAGGCGTGACCCTGAAACTTCAGGGCCAGATACTGATCCACGTCGTCGCGGGTCAGCAACTCGAGCGGCACCTCGTGGCACACACCGCGCGCCTGCAGGTCCAGCGCGACGGGCAGAAACGGATGCTTGTTCAACTGCATCTCGGATGGACGGTAGGTCGCGACGATGAGCAGTCGCATGGCCGCGAGCTTGGTCGCGATGTAGGCGATGATGTCGACCGTTGACGTGTCGGCCCAGTGCAAGTCGTCGAAGAACAGGACCAGCGGGCGCTCGACCGTCGCCTCGTGGAGGAACGCGCCCAGCTCGCGCTTCATTCGCTCTTGCGAGACAGTCGGCGATTCGGTCAGCACGCGCTCGACCGACGCGTCGATCGACGTCGCGAGCTGGATGAACCACGACGGCGCCGTCGACTTCAGCACGCGCGCCAGCGACGACTGGCCGCGGATCAGGCTGTCGAGCGCCTCGAGCCACGGCAGATAGGCCTCGGCGCCGGCGAGCCGTTCCGAGCAGCGGCCGTGCGCGATCGAGCACGGTGGATCCGCATCCTGAATCTGCGACAGGAATTCCTCGACGAGCGTGGTCTTGCCCATGCCGGCTTCGCCGGTGACGCAGAGGATGAGTCCGCGTCCTCGTTCGGCCGACTGAAGCGCGTCGACGAGCCGGGCGCTCTCGGCCGCACGTCCAACGGTGCGCAGGCCGGCTGTCGCCGCTGTCGCGACCCGCGACGAGACGGGCAACGCAACGACTGCTGACTCTCGGCCATCGCTCAAGGCCGACACGACGTCCGCGGCCGTCGGCCGCAGGCGCGGGTTCTTGTCGAGCATCGCCGAGATGAGCGATTCGAGCGGAGCCGGGACGTCGGCGTTGAGGCTCGTCACCGGCGGCGGCCTGTCGTGGACGATCTGGTACATCACCGCCATTTCCGACGCGGCTTTGAACGGCTTGCGCCCCGAGGCCATCTCGTAGAAGACGACGCCGAGCGAAAACATGTCGGATGCGGCGGCGATGTGCTGGCCGGTGATTTGCTCCGGCGACATGTACGCCACGGTACCGATCAGCATGCCGGGCTTGGTGTGAATCGCGGTATCGGCGGTGGAATCGCTCGAGGCATTCGCCGCGTTCAGGCGCGCCAGCCCGAAATCCAGCACCTTCACATACCCGTCGTCGCGCACCATCACGTTCTCGGGTTTGATGTCGCGATGAACGACGCCGGCCTCATGCGCGACGGCGAGCGCCATCGCGACCTGCCGGCCGATGGGGGAGATGGACGCCAGACCCTGCCGGCCGCCGATGACGCCGCGCAGCGTCTGGCCTTTGACGTACTCGAGGACGATGAAGCGGCCGGCGGCGGCTTCGCCGATCTCGTAGATGGTGACGATGTTGGGATGGTTGAGCGCTGAAACGGCTCGCGCCTCCTGCTCGAACCGCCGGAGGCGCGAGAGATCCTTCGTGAGCTCAGCGGGCAGCAGCTTGATCGCGACCTGGCGATCGAGCCTCGTATCCTGCGCGAGATAGACCTCGCCCATTCCGCCAGCGCCAAGGCTGGAAAGGATACGGTAGTGCGCGATGGTCGGCGGAATCATCGGGATTAGGGATTAGGGATTTGGGATTCGCCCGGAGAGATCCTTCTCGAACGAATCCCGATGCCCGAATCCCGATCCCGGTCATTTCTCGCTGATCGGTTCCAGTCCCAGGCGCTGCGCCAGCGTGTTGAAGCGCGGGATGTAGGTCGACAACGCCCGCTGCAGCCGATCGGTTTCCGCCTTCAGCTCGGCCTTCAGGTCCTCGAAGATCGGACCGGTGTTGGCGGTCGGCTTGCCGTCGCCGGCGAGCACGACACGCAGGAGCGACGCGAGCCGGTTGTTCGTCTTGAGCGGGAAGTTCAGCGGATCCTGGTTGCTCTGGTTGCGCACCTGGTAGACGTCTTCCTCGACGGCCACGAGCTCCTTGGTGAACTGCTCCGCGATCGCCTTGACGTCCGCGTTCTGCGACTTCTTCGTGCGGTCGTCGAGCTCCTGCTTCAGCCGCCTGATCTGGATGATCGCGTTGTTCGCCTCGTTCACCTTGTCGCGGATCTGGCTGGCGAGGTCGAATTGGGCGCGCATGTCGGCGTCCGTGACGTTGTGCCACGGGTGCTTCTTCACCATGAACGACTGCGTCTGCGCGCGGCCGTCGACCGTGAGCCGCGCCTGGAACGTGCCCGGCACCGCCGTCGGCCCGCTCGTCGTCGCGCCCCAGAGCACCATGCCCGGGAACGTGACGACCGGCTGATATTGCAGATCCCAGGTGAAGCGCTGGAGTCCGAGCGCCATCGACGCCGTCTGCGGACCGCCGCGCCCGCGCCCGCCGCCTTCTCGTTCGCCGGTTGGCGTCGGAGTCTCTGTTCGCTCGCCCCTCCTGCCCGGCACCCGCCCGCACCTGCCTCACCAGCCCTACCCGCCCCACCTGACCTTCCGGTCGCCGCCGCGCCGTCGAACGTGCGGACGACGGCGCCCTTGTCGTCGAGGATTTCGAGCTTCAGGCTCTGCGGCTGTTTCTTCAGCCAGTACGCGATGCTCGCCGGGGCTCCGAGTCGAACGGCATCGCCCGGCTTGAAGAGAAACGCGTCGGTTGCCGTCGCGGCTGCGGCGTACTGCCGGAGCGGACCGATGTTGTCGAGCACGTAGAAGCTCCGGCCGTGCGTCGCGATGGCGATGTCGTTGGCTATCGACCCAGATGTCCGACACCTGCGTGTCCGGCAGGTTCGCGCGCAGCGGCTGCCAGCGATCGCCGTCGTCGATCGAGACGTAGAACGCCGTGCTGCGTGCCCGCGTAGAGCAGGCCCTTCATCGCCGGTGTCTTCGCGCACGACGTGGGTGTAGTCGTTGGCGGCGATGCCGTTGACGATCTTCGTCCAGGTCCGCCCGTAGTCGCGGGTGCGGAAAATGTACGGCGCGAAGTCCGCGAGCAGCGGCTTCTTCACCGCGATATACGCGGTTCCGGCATCGAATCGCGAGGCATCGATCTGGCTGACGCGGCCGAGATCCGGCATGTCGCGCGGGGTCACGTTCGTCCACGTCTTGCCGCCGTCGCGGGTCACGTGGACGAGGCCGTCGTCCGATCCCGCCCAGATGACGTTCGACGTCCGTCTTGCCGGGCGCGAGCGAGAACACCGTGGCGTACATCTCCGGGCTGTTCATGTCGTGCGTAATCGGCCCGCCCGAATCCTGCAGTCGTCTTCGGATCGTGGCGGGTGAGGTCGCCGCTGATCTTTTCCCAGCTATCGCCGCCGTTCGTCGATTTCCAGACGTGCTGCGAGCAGGTGTAGAGCACGTTCGGATCGACCGGCGAGAAGATGATCGGATAGGTCCACTGCCAGCGTTCGACGACGGAGGCCGAGTTCTCGCCCGAGAAGAAGCGCGGATACGCGCCGACTTCCTTCAGCTCGCCGGTGACGCGATTGAAGCGCGTGAGGAACGAGCCGTTGTTCGCGCCGGCGTAGAACGTGCTGACGTCTTTCGGGTCGGGCGCGATGTAGCCGGGCTCACCGCCGCCGACCGTATAGAAGGGCGAGGCGCCGCCGCCGCCACCGCCGCCGCGTCCGGCCGGCGCGCTCGGAATGCACAGCGTCGTGTTGTCCTGCTGCGCGCCGCAGACGTGGATAGGGCACGTGCTTCGTCGTGATGACGTGATAGAACTGCGCGGTCGGGAAATCCTCATCGGACCAGACGCGCTGCGGGACGTCCACGTTGAACGTGATCGCGCCGCCGCCGTCGTTGGCGAGCACCACGTGCTTCGAGTCGTCGGGATCGATCCACAGATCGTGATGGTCGCCGTGCGTGCCGTTGCCGATGCTGACGAGCGTCTTGCCGCCGTCGGTCGATCGGAACGCGCTCGTGTTGAGCAGGTAGACGACATCCTTGTTGTTCGGATCGGCGTGGACGTGCGTGTAGTAGAACGCGCGCTGCCGGATGCTGCGCGCCTCGTTGATCAGCTTCCACGTCGCGCCGCCATCGTCTGAGCTGTAGAGGCCGCCTTTGTCGTTCTCGACGAGGGCGTAGACACGATTCGAATCCGCGCCGGAAATCGCGACGCTCATCTTGCCGTACGACGCCCTGCGGCAGGCCGCCGGTGCGCGTGATCTCGCGCCACGTTTCGCCGCCGTCGGTGGACTTGAAGAGGCCGCTGCCGGGGCCGCCGCTCGACATCTGATACTCGACGCGGTACGCCTCCCACAAGCGCCGCGAACATCACGTTGGGATTTCGACGATCGATATCCACGTCGACCGCGCCGGTCTTGCTGTCGCGGCACAGCACCTTCTTCCAGGTCTTGCCGCCGTCGGTCGATCTTGTAGACGCCGCGCTCGTCGCTCGTCGTGCCGTACTTGCCGAAGTCGGCGACGAAGACGATGTCGGGATTGGTCGGGTGGATGCGGATCTTCGAGATCGCGTCGGAGTTCGAGAAGCCGACGTGCGTCCATGTCTTGCCGGCGTCGGTCGACTTGTAGACGCCGTCGCCCGGCAGGATGTTGCCGCGGATGCACGACTCGCCCATGCCGATGTAGACGATGTCGGGGTTCGATTCCGAGACGGCGACGGCGCCGACCGAGGAGCTCTTGATCTGGCCGTCGGTCACCGGCGCCCACGTGGCGCCGCCGTCGGTGGTCTTCCAGAGGCCGCCGCCGACGGCGCCGAAGTAGGCCTCGCTGCGGCCGGCCCTTCACGCCCGACACGGCGATCGAGCGGCCGCCGCGATCGCGGGCCGATGCTGCGCCAGCGGAAAGCGTCGACGATCGACTGGTCGATCGGGTTGCTGCCGCCGCCCGATTGCGCGACCACGCGCCTGGTCGGCGCGGGGAAGTTCAGCGCGGCGGAGAGCGCGAGAAGCGCGACGCAAGCCCAGAATGTGCGGCGGCTCAGCATGCCGGTCATAAAAAGGCCTCCGGGAAACGCGGAAGGGAGCAGTCTACACTCAGTCCGGCCTCGCGACGTCGTCGTTCGACGTTCGAGGTTCGGCGTTCTTCGTTCAGACGCGATTTGCGGTCGTTTGTGGCGCAGGGCTTCAGCCCTGCGATGAATCTGTACGTGGCGTCCGGCTTCAGCCGGACTTTGCCGGTTGGTTTCGGCTCTCGCTGGAGCGCGTCGAGGTATCTCGCACGGGCTCCCTCGGCAGGAGGTCCTGTTCGAGGCCGATCGTCGCGCGAGCGGGTTTGCCGCGTCTCGGCTTCTGCGCGTGCAGCTTGAAATAGAAGTCGAGCAGCTTCTCGAGGAAATCGCCGGCGACGCCAGCGTGATCGTTGAACGCGATCGATTCCTTGCCGATCATCAGCGCTGCGTACACCAAACGCGATTCGGTAGAACGCGCCGCGTGTTGAAAGTCGGGATTGAGGGTATTGGCCTGGACCACGCCCGCTGCGAACCGGCTATGCGCGTGCGGCCCGGACTCGAACGGAACCTCCTCGTACCGGATGCGCCGGCCGCGTGGCGATGGCTGGGTTCCCGGACCCTGCGGCGTATCGCCTTTGGGGCGTTTGCGCGTCCGGCCCCGCGCGGGCTCATGAGGCGGCGAAGGCTCCGGCCGGCCGCGCTTCGCCAACCCGCCCGGCAGGGCCAGGTCGCGGAATTCGTCGAGATCGAGAATCTCGCGAGCCAGGCGGAGCGCGCGCTCGCCAATCTCGGAAGCCTGACGCGCGCGATGCACCGAGAGGTGACTCTCGAGATCCGCGTCCAGCGTGGGGAGATATCGATCCAGGAGATCGAGCAGGGCGATCCAGTCCTCGTTCTCCTCGAAGCCCGACCGTGCCGGCAGCGGGGAAAGAAAGTCGGCGTCGAGTGTGCCGCGCACGTGTCCCCGAGCCCAGGCGCTGTCTTCGAGCCCATAGGCCGTGACGCCGGCCAGGTCCTCGACAATCGTCACTCCGTGATGCCGGATTGCCACGCGCCCGCGGCCTGACGGATCGAAGTACAGCTCCAGTCGCACTTTTTTGTCCGTCGATCGAGGGAGCGCCAGCTCGCGGACGTCTACGAGGAGGCGGGGCAGACGGATGCGCGACGGGGTGACGGCGAAGCGCCCAACGCCGGTCTCGATCTCGATGGTGAGCCAGCCTTCACGCAGATAGGCGTCAAACTTGTCCGCCAGGTAGCGGCGCAGCATGTCTGGCGCGAGCGGTCCGCGCGAGCGGGTGGGATCGAACTTCAGATCGGAGATCACGACGCGCACGCCGGGCCGGGCGAGACCGTCGCGCGCCAGCGCCGACTCGATCGTCGCTTCGTCGGCGCCCTCCTTCAAGATGACGCGGATGGTGTCCGAGAGCGCGGTCTTGCGTGAGTAGAAGGTGCAACGGCGGCCGATCTGCTGAAAGCTGAAGATGCCGATGCCGAGGCGGCCGATCGTCCGCACCGCGCCGGCGCGCTTGGCGGAGTCGGCGACCCGCTGCAGCGCCGATTCGAACTCGATCCGGCTCAAACCGTACGGATACGCAATGGTCACCTGCCGCCGTTCGAGCGTGAACGTGACGTCGCACCGCTCGTGCGCCGCACCGTGCAGCTTCGCCTTCACGTGCTCGTCAATGGCATTGCTGACATGCTCTTTCAGCGCGTCCGCCGGATTCCGGTAGAGCGTGCCGAGCCATTGCAGAGCGTTGGCGACGTGAAGCTGAATGGGGATTCGCTGCGGCATGAGTCTCGCGAGTCTAACACTTGGCCGGTTTGCGATTCTTGCGTACGAATGCCTCTCCAAGATGGCAGAAACTGCGACGTTCTGAATGACAAGTCCAGCTAAGTCACGGGAATTGCGATGGCATGACATTCGCCAATCATGGTGGGATGCCCGATCCTCCGAGGCTGCTCGATCGCGTGCGCAACGCGATCCGCACACGTCACTACAGCCGGCGCACCGAGGACGCGTACGTGTACTGGATCCGGCGGTACATCGTCTTTCACAAGAAAGCCCATCCGTCCAAGATGGGTGCGCCAGAGATCTCGGCGTTCCTGACTTGCAGGAGTTGCTGGGGCATGCGGATGTGACGACGACGATGATCTACACACACGTGCTCAATCGAGGAGCGTTGGGGGTGCGGAGTCCGGCCGACCGGCTATGACGACTGCGACCGGCGGTTCGCCGGCGAGCGCCGCGTGTAAGCAGGTCGGACCGGTCTGCTTTGTTCACCGGCAATTCTTACGCTGGCAGCGGTTACCGTCGACACGGGTGCGGATCGCGTCAGTGGATGACTGGCCAGCGCGGCGTGTCATTTCTCCGCGGCGTGTCAACGTGGCGACCGAATACGCTCGCGGTGGCGTGCTAAAATTCAGCCTTTCCTGCGGTTCGAGTTCGATCGAATCTTAATCGTTTCGCCATGGTTCGCTATTGAATGATGGGTTCCGTCTACTCCAGTACACGTTCGGCGGACAAGGAAACCCACGTTGATCGAAATTCGAGAAGAGCATCCCGGCGACGTCACGGCCATTCGTGACGTGAACAAGCGTGCATTCCGGCAAGACCAAGAAGGCAACATCGTCGAAGCATTGAGGTCAAACGGGGCGGCTTTGCTTTCTTTGGTGGCGACACTGGATGGTCGAGTCGTCGGTCACATCATGTACAGCCCACTGTCTGTGGGCGATGTAACTGGGGCGGGTCTGGGTCCCATGGCGGTGCTTCCGGAACACCAGCGCCAAGGTATCGGCAGCAAGCTGGTCACCGTCGGAAACCGGAAACTCAAAGACGCGGGCTGCGCCTTCATCGTCGTTGTCGGGCACTCAGCCTTCTATCCTCGATTCGGTTTCAGCTCGGCGAGCCGCTACGGAGTTTCGTGCGAATGGGAAGTGCCGGACGACGTGTTCATGTTGTTGGTCCTGGACCAGACCAAAATGCAGGGTGCTTCGGGCTTAGCCAAATACCGGCCCGAGTTCTCAACCGTCTCCTGATACCGGGCCGCCGAACAACCAAATGGAGCCGACGCGCTCGCCGTCTGTGCGATCATGAGGCCGTGGCGCGCGGCTCATTTGGCGCGTTGATGTCGATTGACGTCAACGGGTTGACGATGGCATCGTCGTCGCGATGCGAAGTCGACCGGTGCCTCCAAGCTTGAGCAGCGTCGAAGGAACCCAGCCACCTGACGACGTGCCTCCACTCACTCCAGCACAGATTCGCGAGCTCAAGCGCCGCGTGCTCGACCTGAACGACCGAACGCGATTCCTGCTTGTGAGCGCCTTCACGGCGCGGACCGGGTTCTATTACGACGTGTCGCGGGACACTTGGGGCATGAACGACCCGTCGCTGGGGACGTTCACAAGTCAGAATTGTTGGCGAACTGGGAGCGGGCACGTCAGCGCCAACCGCTCATTCGAGTCGAACCGTTGGAGTGAATATGATGCCCTATGACGTGATCGAAGCTCGGCACGTCGGCGGTTTCGTCCTCTGGCTTCGGTTTCGCGACGGCACCGTGGGAGAGATTGACCTGACAGCGGAGCTGCACGGGCCTGTCTTCGAGCCGCTTCGGGATCCCGCGACATTTCGTGTGTTTCAAGTCCATCCCGAATTTCACACGGTGACGTGGCCCAATGGGGCTGATTTCGCGCCAGAGTTCTTGCACGACAACGTTCGGATCACGGCCTAAGGGCCTGTCAGGAATTAAAAGCTTGTACTGCTGATCGACAAGTGGTACGGTGCCGCTGTGGATCTGGCCACCCTGCGAGCCAAGCATGCGGCTCTCTCGCCCGTGTTGACGGAGCGATCCCGCCGCGTGTGGGCGGCGACGGAAGCCCAGGCGATCGGCTACGGTGGTATCACGCAGGTGGCGCGCGCGACGGGGATCGCGGCGTCGACCATTCAGCGAGGCCTGCGTGAACTCGCATCGGGCGACACGCTGCCCGGCCCACGGAGCCGGAAGGCCGGTAGGGGGTCGTAAGCGAGCCACCGAGCGCGATCCCACGCTGTTGCGTGACTTGGACGCGCTGGTGGAGCCCACGGCGCCCGGCGATCCGGACTCGCCGCTGCGCTGGACGTGCCTGAGCGCACGCACCTTGGCGGTGGCGCTTGAGGGGCTGGGCCATCACATCAGCCACACCGTGGTCGCCGAATTGCTGCATGGCCTGGGCTACAGCCTGCAGGGCAACGTGAAGACGCGGGAAGGCCGCCAACACGTCGACCGAGATGCGCAGTTTCGGTATATCGCGCGACGCGTACGAGCGGCCCAACGACAGCACCAGCCCACGATTTCGGTCGACACGAAGAAGAAGGAATTGATCGGGGATTTCAAGAATACGGGCCGCACGTGGCGTCCGGCGAAATCGCCGCAGCGCGTGCGGGTTCATGACTTCGTGATCCCGGCCACCCCCACGACCGGCGGGAAGGCCATTCCGTACGGCGTCTATGACCTGCACCGGAACGAAGGCTGGGTGAGCGTGGGGATCGATCACGACACCGCGACCTTCGCCGTCCAGTCGATTCGGCGCTGGTGGCAGCAGATGGGCCGTCCGGCGTATCGCCACGCCCAGTCCCTGGTGATCACCGCCGACGCGGGCGGCAGCAACGGCGCCCGTCTGCGTCTGTGGAAGTGGGAACTGCAGCAGCTCGCCACCCGCACGGGCCTCGCCATCACGGTGTGTCATTTCCCGCCAGGAACGAGCAAGTGGAACAAGATCGAGCACCGGTTGTTTTCACACATCGCCATGAACTGGCGCGGCACGCCGCTCGTCGACCTCGCCACCGTCGTGAGCCTCATTGGGTCGACGCACAGTCGGTCCGGCCTCCGTGTCCGATCGGAACTCGATCGCGGTGCGTACCCCGGCGGCGTCACCGTCACGGCTGCGCAACTCGCGACCGTCCGGCTTGAACGCCATCGCTTCCACGGTGACTGGAACTACACGATTCACCCCGCCACGCGCACGCCAGACAAGTCAGTTGTTGTCTGACAGGCCCTAACAGCGCATGCACTAGGCGAGATGCGCATCCCGATCGACAAGATTGCCAAACGAACGGCACGAGCCGGTCAGGAATTTCGGATCAACTTTTACCGTTTTCAGGGGCCGCCGCCCGACCGCAAACGCATCGCGTGGCAGCCGACCAACGCCGACAATTACCAGGTGCCCGAAGCGTTTGGTCGCTTGCGGTTGGAGAAATAGAGCGCGGAGCCGGACGTGAAAAACCAGGGACAGCGGGGAAGGCGACACCTGCGGTCTGATATGGCATGCAGCCGACGGCGCCAGCGATACTCGAGCGCCGCGGCTGATGCCTGACGTTAGTCACAATGGAACGACCGGCTCCGAGTCGCAGCATCGTGGGTTACGCTGCGAGTTGGAGACCCCAACGCAGAGCCACATGCGAAAGGAGCCGGTCATGAAGAAGGTACGATTTATCGGCCTGGATGTCCACGCGGACACCATCGCGGTTGCCGTCGCCGAGCCGGGCGGCGAGGTTCGATCGCTCGGGATGATTGCGAACCGTCCGGAGTCGATCCGGAAGTTGGTGAAGAAGCTGGGGCCGGTGAGCTCGCTGCGGGTGTGCTACGAGGCAGGGCCGACCGGGTATGTGATCTACTGGCAGCTCACCGGGCTGGGGGTACGCTGTGAGGTGGTCGCGCCGTCGCTGGTCCCGACGAAAGCCGGCGATCGCGTCAAGACCGACCGTCGTGATGCGGAGAAGCTGGCGCGGAGCTATCGCGCCGGCGACTTGACGGCGGTGTGGGTGCCGGATGCCGCGCATGAAGCGTTGCGGGATCTGGTGCGCGCCCGCGAGGCGGCGAAGAAGGATCAGTTGCGCGCGCGCCATCGGCTCGGCAAATTCTTGCTCCGTCACGGGCGCCGCCCCGCGACGCGGATGACGGCGTGGACGCAACAACACCTCACGTGGATCCGCCAGGTCCAGTTCGAGCACCCGGCGCAGGAGGCGACGCGGCTGGACTACCTGCATGAGGTCGATCACGCGGTCGGGCGTATCGAACGGCTCGAGCGCGCGATCGATGAGGCCGTGAAAACGGCCCCGGCGGGTATGCGCGGTGTGATCGCCGGCCTTCAGGCGCTGCGCGGGATCGCGCTGGTCTCAGCCGTGACGATCGTGGCGGAAGTCGGCGAGCTCTCTCGCTTCACGCGGGCCCCGCAGTTGATGGGCTATAGCGGGATGGGCGCGCGCGAGGACTCAAGCGGCACACGGACCCGACGGGGCGGGATTACCAAGACCGGGAACGCTCACCTGAGGCGCATCGCCATCGAAGCAGCCTGGGCCTATCGACATCGGCCGGCCGTCGGCGGCACGCTGCGGAAACGCCAAGCCACTCTCAGTGAGGAGGTCAAGGCCATCGGCTGGAAGGCGCAGCTCCGACTGCACGCGCGTTATCGCAAGCTGCTGGGCCGCGGCAAATGTCAGCAGCACGTAGTGACGGCAGTGGGGCGTGAGCTCTTGGGCTTCATCTGGGCGATCGGGATCACCGTGGAGCGCGAACAGCGGACGACGTCGTCATCGATCGCGGCGTAGCAGATCACGGAAGAGGAAGAGGACAACGAAGAAAGCAGCAACGATGGCGGCCGAGGGGCACACGGAAAGGAGAACCCTCGAGCGGCCTATGCGGTAGGCCTTCGGGCCGAACCCGCGCTGTTAGTCCGAGGTAGCTCCCGACGGATCACGATTATGCGGTACCGACCCGCGAATATCAGAGTGATCAACCGTCGCGATAGCCGCCTCGACCGCCTTCGATGCTGCTTTCGATTTTGTTCGAAAATAAAGCTGACTTGACAGGTCGTTCCATATCAGACCGCTGAAGCACCATCAAGCCGGTACTGAAACAGATCTCCTTCGCGGCGATCGTTGCGTTCCGGGTGCGTCGATCGATTCAGTTGTTGCACGCCTCGTCGCATGAGAGGATCACGGCATGGAATCCAGCACGCTTTCGGAACTCCTGAAGCTGCCTGCCGACGATCGGGCCGAACTCGCGATGGCGCTGTGGGACAGTCTCTCCGACTCCGAACGAGAGGCAGAATTTACCCTGACCGACGCGCAGGCAGCCGAACTCGATCGTCGATGGGCCGAGCACCTGGCAAACCCGGATTCGGCCATTCCTTGGTCTGAGGTTCGGCGCAAGCTCTTGAGAAACGGGTGACACGTGCGCCTGTCTTCCGACCGCAAGCCGAGGCGGAAGCACTCGACGCTCGCAGCTGGTACGCATCACGACGCGCCAGGCTTGGTGACGAGTTCGGTGCCGAAGTCGATGCAACAGTTGCCCGGATCGTTGAAAATGCTCTTGCGTTTCCGCTGGCGCGTGGTGACATTCGACGAGCGGTCCTTCACCGATTTCCCTACGCGTTGTATTTCCGGATCACGGACGAGAACATCGTCGTGCTTGCGGTCCATGGTCGTCAGGATCCATCGCGTTGGCATGGTCGCTCGTAGCGGGAATTGCATCGGACCGATCATGCACTGAGCGGTCTAACACGGCATGCAGCCGACGGCGCTGGAGAAACCAAGCGGGCGCCGCGGCTGATGCTTCACGTTAGCCGGACAGACGCCCTTGACGACGTCGCGGGCTGGGTGAAAGAGAAAAGCAACTGGCCATGAATCCGTGGATCGCGAAGGCGATCGTCATCTCAGCCACGGCGGTAATGGTGGCCATTCGTGCACCGCATGGCCACCGAAGTCGAAGTATAAAGGTTGCCGAGAGCCTCAAGACCCCGCTAGAGACCCTCCTCTTGGTTCTCGCGTGGATGGGATTCTTCGTCCCGCTGATCTGGGTCGCGTCACCGGCGTTCTGGTTCGCTGAGTACAGACTGCGCACGGGCCCGCTCGTCGCTGGCGTGATGTGCTTCGTGATCGGTCTCTGGCTCTTCTATCGATCGCACGCTGATCTCGGTACGAATTGGTCGATTACTCTGGAGATACGCGAGGGGCATCGACTGGTCACGCAAGGCGTCTATCGGAGGATCCGCCACCCGATGTCCTCTGCGTTGATCCTCTATTCCGTCGGCCAGGCCCTCGTTATCCCGAACTGGCTGGCAGGTCTCTCGAACTTGGTTGCGTTCGCGGTTCTCTTTGCGCTTCGTGTTGGCCCGGAAGAGAGAATGATGGCCCACAAATTTGGCAACGAGTACGCCGTGTACAAGTCACAGACGAAGCGTCTTATTCCGGGCGGCTGGTAGACAATACTAAACGCTGGCTAACAGGCGTATGCACCTGACGAAACCACGTCTCTGGCAGAAGATCGTACGCGTCGCGGCGGTTTCGCAGGTGATGCGCGATCGCTAGCCGGACAGGAAGGCATCACCGCTCGGAGTGACACCATGAATCCACGAAGTTTGGGTTTCGGCCTGGCGTTGGTTCTGTTGATAACGTCCGAATCGTCCGCAGCAACATGCGATAGCCTGGTGGCCTTGTCGCTGCCAAACACGACCATCACGTTGGCGCAGGCGGTCGCCGCCGGAGTGTTTTCGGCGACGATCACCGGACCTGCGGCAGCGGCAGGCGGATGTCACGTTCAAACAGCTGCCAGCGTTCTGCCGCGTGGCGGGAACGTTGAGACCTTCCAGTGATTCCGATATCAAGATCGAGGTGTGGATGCCGCTCGCAAACTGGAACAACAAGTTCCAGGGTGTGGGGAATGGCGGATACGCGGGTGCGATCACCTACACGTCCGGCGGGGCAATCGAGCGCGGAATGGCGGAAGCGCTGAAGCGCGGCTATGCGACGGCGTCCACCGACACCGGGCACACGGGCAACACGGCGGCGCCCTTTCTTGGACACCCGGAGAAGTTGATCGATTTCGGGTATCGAGCCGTGCACGAAATGACGACTGCAGCCAAGGTCATCATCGGCGCGTTCTACGGAACCGCTCCGAAGTTCTCCTACTGGACTGGATGTTCGGGGGGCGGCCGCCAGGGTCTGATGGAGGCGCAGCGTTTCCCCGCCGATTACGATGGCATCATCGCGGGCGCGCCGGCAAACCCGACGACCCGGCTCTCCTCGTGGAATGTGTACGTTGCACAGGCGGCGCTCAAGGACTCCGCAAACACCATTCCATCCTCGAAGTACCCGATGATCCACCGGGCAGTACTCAACGCCTGCGATGCGCTCGATGGGCTGACGGACGGTCTGATCGACGATCCGGGCCGGTGCCGTTTCGATTTCAAAACGCTCGAATGTCGCGGCGAGGACGCATCATCGTGCTTGACCGCCGCACAGGTCGAAACGGCAAGGAAACTCACGAGTCCGGCGGTTCATTCAAGAACGGGCGAGATTATCTTTCCCGGTCTTGCACTGGGGACAGAACTCGGCTGGGCAACCAGGATCGGCGGACCGGAGCCCAATCTCTTGGGCACGGACTACGTCAAGTATGTCGTCTTCAAAGATCCCAAGTGGGATTGGCGCACATTCGATTTCGACACTGCGGTCGCACTGAGCCGACGAGATCGACAAGGGCACGATGAACGCGACCAATCCCGACCTGCGCCCGTTCAGGCAGCGCGGTGGCAAACTGCTTCTCTTCCACGGCTGGAGCGATCAAAACTTCTCCGCCCAGTCGACGATTGACTATTACAGGCGCGTGCTCGACACGATGGGTTCCGGCCAGAGCGCGGAGTGGCTTCGTTTGTTTCTGGTGTCAGGGATGGGGCATTGCGGAGGCGGCGAGGGACCAAACACGTTCGACGCGCTGACTGCGCTCGAACAGTGGGTTGAATACGGCAAAGCCCCAGACGTCATGATTGCGTCCCATCGCGTCGATGGAAAGGTGGACCGGACTCGACCGTTGTGTCCCTATCCGCAAGTCGCGAAGTATCAAGGCTCCGGCAGGATCGACCAAGCGGCGAATTTCACGTGCGTCTTGCGCTAATGGGCTCCCCCGAGAAGAACCCGTGGTGTCGATTCAGTGAGCGGCTAACCTTGCGATGGAGCCGACGGCGCGGCGAGCGTGCGAGCGCCGCGGCTCATCGCGAACGTTAGACGGCTGAAACCAATATGTGGGCAATCGAGAAAGTCGGATACGACGGTAGTTCGAAGAGAGATCTACCTCGATAGGGATGTGTCCGCTGGCCAACAAGCGCTTGCAGCCGAACGGCGGCGTGGGCTCGTAAGCGCCGCGGCGGAAGCACGTGCGTTGGGCGGACCCGGGCCTCTTTGGTGCTGAAGATCACATGAATAAAGAAATGGGCGTCACCAACAAGCGATGTCACGCACCCGCCGCGGCTGCACTTGCGATCGCGGCAGTTCTCGCCCTGCCGACCTCGTCGTTCGCGCAGGTCAAGGTCATCATCTCGGGCGGCTTCTCCGCCGCCTATCGGGAGGTCCTCCCGGAGTTCGAGCGGACGACCGGCATCACAGTGATCACTGCATCGGGAGCGTCGCAAGGAAACGGGCCCGATACCATCAGCGCCCTGCTTCGTCGAGGCGAGCCGGCGGATGTGCTGATCATGAACAGGCAAGGACTCGCGGAACTCATCGCGCAGGGCAGAATCGCTCCCGGAACTGATCTCGATCTGGCCCAGACCATCATCGGCGTGGCCGTGCGCGCTGGAGGGCCCAAGCCGGACATCAGCACCGTCGATGCCTTCAGACAAACATTGCTTCGTGCGAAGACGATCGCGGTGCCTGGCAGCGGTACCTCCATGATCACCGATGTCCTTTCTCGGCTCGGCATCTCCAACGAGATCGCGGTGAAGATCCCGACTCGCGGGACGGAGTCTGTCGCCATGGTCGCGCGGGGCGACGCGGAGCTTGCGATCCAACCCGTCAGCGAGATTCTGCACATGCCCGGCGTCGAGTTTGCTGGTCCGATCCCGACGGATCTCCAGCACGTTTCTGTGTTTGCCGCTGCCATCGTCGCGGGATCGAAAGAACCTGAAGCCTCCAGACGGCTGATCGCATTTCTTTCATCGGACGCTGCAACGGCGGCGATCAAGAGGAGCGGCATGGAGCCGTCGAGACGGCGGTGACTCGTCCGAACCGCTTGAGCCGGCTGAACGTTGCAAAGTGGAAGGACGTCTGGCGCAGGTTCATCGGCCGCGGGACATACCCGCACGAACTCGCAGGCATGCTCCTCTTCCCGCTGCGGCGGATTGTCTTCTCACCCGAGAAGCTCGTCCGCCACCTTCATCTCACCCGCACATCTCGTGTCTTGGAGGTGGGACCAGGGCCAGGTTTCTTCAGCATCGATGTGGCTCGAGCCATTCCCAGCGGGCGACTTGAACTCGTCGACATCCAGCTCGAAATGCTCCAGAAGGCGCGAGAGCGCCTGGGCCGAGCCGACGTCCGAAACACAGGCTACACGCGGGCGGACGCCGTCACATTGCCCTTTCGTCCTGGCGCGTTCGATGTGGCTTTCCTCGTGGCCGTGCTCGGCGAGGTCCCCGATCCGAAAGCCGGTCTGGCCTCGATTGCGCAGGTACTGCGGCCAGGCGGCCTGCTTTTGGTCGTCGAGCTTCCGGGTGATCCGGACGCTGTTACGGAGGAGCAACTGCGGACGCTCACGCAAGGGACCGGTTTGGAATTCGTAGATTCCCTGCGAGTGTCCCGCGCTTACCTCGCGAGGTTTCGACGTGCGGCGAAAATTCAGGGCACGACAGCTGCCTACGGCATGAGACCGACTTGACTGGAGGATTCAGGCCGTCGGTTTCGCGCGACGGATTGGCTGCGAGGTGCTGACCGAGAGCGAGACACTGTGCTGGGTGTTCGACCGGGCGATTTCACGCTGACGCGCTGACGTGAGCAATCAGAAGCGGGCAACCGGACGGCCAGTCGTTGTCGGCGTGGCCGACCATAACGGATGGGCGATCCTCGTCTCTGCTGCAGCAGTGAATGGCGAGCCGACCGTCGTCGATCGACGACGTGTCGAGCCTGATCGAGAAGGGCGTGCCCAACCAACCGTATCACCACGAGACGCTGGCTCTCAGTGACGCCGAGGCCGAAGCAGCTGCTGCGCAAGGTGAAGCGGTCGATTGCCGCGTGTACGGCTCTGGCTTTTGACCGCCTATCGGCCGATCTGTGGCCGCGGTATCGCGTCGCTTCCATCACCATTCGACAACCGCCGCTCGCACACCTGCCAGCGACGGTCGGAGAGGTTCACGGTTCCTATCACGCGTTGTGCCGGGCAGATGGCATGCTCTATCACTCGGCGATTTGTGCGGCCGCTCGTCAGCGTGACTGGACGCTGGTGCTTCATCGTCGCGGGGAGGAGCTGGCGAAGGCCGCTGAGGCGTTGCAGGCGAGCACGCATGAAGTCGAACGATTCATGACTCGATCTCCGGCAGACACTGAAGCCGCCATGGACAGCGGAACATCGCAACGCCTTTGCGGCTGCGATTGGCAACCTGCGAGAGCACTCCAGACTCCGTATGCTGCAGCCCCCTGCGCATGATTGAAAACGCTCGTGCGCGTGGTCTCGACGTGGCGACCGAGGCCGTTCACCGTCCCTCTGCAATATTTGGCCTCTTCATCCGTCTACATCGGTAGGCGATCCGGTACGTCGTCGCTGTAGCGGGATGGCACCAGACCCAGACCAACGGATCGCCGACGTCGTGACGCGGGAGCAGTCGCGGCTGCGCCGCTTCATCCGCCGGCGCGTACCGAGCGCGCAGGACGTCGAGGACATCCTGCAGGACGTCTTCGCCGAGCTCGTGGAAGCCAACCGGCGCCTGATGCCGATCGATCACGTCACCGGCTGGCTGTTCCGCGTGGCGCGCAATCGCATCATCGATCTGTTTCGCCGGAAGGAGCCGGAGCGTTTCGGTGACGCGGACATCGTGACCGAGGACGGCGAGATCCTGCGGATGGAAGATCTCGTGCCGTCTGGCGACGCGGGCCCCGAGCGCGTCTACGTGCAGCAGATGCTGTTGCGGGAGCTCGAACGGGCGCTCGGCGAGCTGCCCGAGGAACAGCGGCGCGTGTTCGTCGAGCACGAGATCGAGGGACGGAGCTTCAAGCAGATGGCCGCCGAGATGGGCACGAACGTCAACACGCTGCTTTCGCGCAAGCGCTACGCCGTGCTCCATCTGCGCCGACGGCTGCAGCGCGCGTTCGACGAGCTGACGCGCGCGCGAGGATGCTGAACCGCGGAGAAGGTCGATATCATGGACGACAAAGACGACATCGCTCAGGCCATCGAACGGGAGATCGGCCAGACCATCGCGAAGAAGATTGCGATTGGCATCGCACTCTTCCTCGGGTTCATGATTTTCATGTTCGTCGGCGGCATCGTCGTGCAGTGGCTGTGGAACTGGCTGATGCCCGACATCTTCGAACTGCGCCGCGTCACGTTCTGGGAAGCGCTCGGCCTCCTGGCCCTGTCCCGGATCCTGTTCGGCGGCTTCGGCAAGGGCGGCGGTTCCCGCAGGCACTCGGGCGGTCGACGCTCGGGTGGTGACGGCAAGCCATGGTGGAAGAAGCCGAAGACAGCCGCGACGGTCAATGCAGATTGAGGTCGACCTGTTGAAGCGCAAGCCGAAACTGTCAGCCTCGATGACCATCACCCAGTTCGATCGTGGGTACTGGTACGCAGCGGAACTGAAGCGCTTCGCGATGGAACTCGGAATCCGATCGGCGAGCGCGCTCCGCAAAGACGAACTCGAGCAGGCCATCAAGGCCTTCCTGCGGACCGGCGCAATAGTGCAGCCGACGCGGAGCAGACCGTCGGCGTCGGCGGCCAAAGATGTCGACCGAGGGCTGCGCCTCGACCTGCGCGTCGTGCGCTATACCAACGACCCGGAGACCAAACAGTTCCTCGAGCGGGAGGCGCGCAAACTCGTTCCAGGCCTGAGGCGTCGCTCAGGTGCACGGTACCGATTGAATCGGTGGCGAGAGGCCCAGATCCTCGCCGGTGTCAGGCTCCGCTACCGGGATCTGGTGCATGAGTATGTTCGCCTGAATCAATCCACCGACCGCTTCGCACCGATCCCTCATGGGCGATACATCAACTTCATGAGCGCTTTCCTGCGAGTACGGAAGGGGGCAACGAGAGAGCAAGCCATAAGAGCCTGGGCGATGCTCAAGAGCATGAACGTTCCGAAGACGTATGCTGCGTGGGTCCGCGCACGCTCGCGCGCGTGAACGCAGGAGGAGGGTCAGAGATGCCCGATCGGCCTACCGCAGATCCCAAGCAATTCATCCAGGGTGCGCCTGTCCTGCATGTGCCCGATGTCAAGACAGCCGCGGCTTACTACCGTGACATGCTTGGCTTCACGTGGGACTTCGGCGACGAGGAGTACTCGGTCGTCTGGCGAGACAACTCTTCGATCCATCTGGCAAGAGGCCAGCGTCCTCCCACCGGGATCCACCTGTTCCAGTGGGTACGTGACGTCGACGCGTACTATCGAGAGATCAAGGACCGAGGGGCCGACGTGCTCCACGCCCCGACGGATCGTCCCTACCAGATCCGGGAGTTCACGGTTCGAGACCTCAACGGTATCGACATCGTCTTCGGTCAGGACATCCACGAGCGAACAGCGAACGTGATCTCCAAAGTAGTAGCATCTGACGGCGCCGCGTGATTCAACTCGTTGGCCCCGGAGGTGCCGGCAAAACTACCGTCGGATCGGCACTCGCCGACACGCTTGCCCTGCGATTCGTGGACCTGGACACGGAGTTCGCGGCCAGATACGGCAGCATCTCGGCGTATCTCGACGGGCACGGCTATGAGGCCTATGCGGAACGAAACGTGGGTCTCTACTCGGATCTGGTCGGTTGGCCGAACCGGCCCGGCATCGTGGCGCTCTCGTCGGGGTTCATGACATACGCGGATGATATCCACCCCGCGTATCGCGAGTGGCGCAAGCGGATCGGATCGAGTCCATCAACGTTTGTGTTACTCCCGTCGTTGGATATTGAGATCTGCGTCGCGGAAACTGTCCGTCGGCAACTGGGGCGTCCATTCGCACGCTCGGCGGAGCGCGAGGAGCAGGTCATTCGCGCACGCTTTGCCATCTACCTGGGGCTGCCAGCTCGCAAGGTCGAAACGATGCCGCCGGTAGACATGGTCGTCACAGAACTGGTTACGGCACTGGCTCCCCAACAGGCCTTGGATGACAGAGCCTGAGAACGCGACAGGCACGTCGCGACGGTTGCTGTTCGTTGACGGGTTGCGCGGATTCGCTCTCTTCGGTGTGTTCAGCCGTGCTGCTCCCCGCGGCGATCGCCGGCTTTCTCGGGTCGCTCGCGAGCACGGGCGACACGGGGCCAGCCTACGATGCGCTAGCGCTCACGGCGTTTTCGACTGGAGATTATTCCGAGGTTCTCGTCGCCAACTGGAAGCACGACTGGTACCTGACCAACTCAATCGACCAGGTGGCATATCAGTTGGCCGTCTTCGGGCGCCTGCTCGTTGGATTTGCGGCTCGCGCGCTCGATTTGCGAACCTCGATCGCCATCGGTCGGCGCTCACGTCGCTCCTCGTCGGCGGAACGATGGTTGGCGTGACGGGGAACGCCGTGTTCGCCGCTCGGTTCCTCGCTGGCACAAAGGGCTTTTTTCTGCCCTTCACGCGGAGGCTCATCGTCGAAAGTGGATACCTGGGGTTGACGCTCGCCTTCGCATCCGGCCTCGCGTTGCTGTTCCTGCACCCGCGCTGGAAGCGTGCCGTCGGCGTGCTGGCGCCTCCCGGCCAGATGGCTCTGACCTTGTATCTGCTCCAGACCATTTTCGGGATCTGGCTGTTCTATGGTTTCATGCCCGGTCCGCATCTGATGGGCAAGATTGGGCCAGGATGGATCGCGTTGATCTGGGTGGGAGGGTACGCGCTTCAGGTCGGACTTGCACACGCATGGATGCAACGGTTTCGCTTCGGGCCTGCGGAATGGGTATGGCGAACGCTCACCTACGGGCACACGCAGGCTTTGAAGGCCGGTGCGCATGCCCCCGGCTAGCACCGTTGCACGAGTCGCCCGACCCATGCGATCGTGAGCGGCTCTGGTGAACGCTTTTGGACATGAGGAAGCGCCGCGTACAGAACGACCATTCGTCATGACGGAAAAAGCACTCGCGACGCTTGGCGTGGCGGCGCTCATCGTGGCTGTCCGGGCTCAGACCCGCTCCGTACCTGACACGATCTACGTGAACGGCACCGTCGTGACGATGGATGCTCAGGCGCGAACCGTCGAAGCGATAGCCGTCAGCGGCGACAGGATTTCCGCTGTAGGCCGCACCGCCGACATTCGCGCACTCGCTGGATCGGCGACAAAAACGATCGACCTCGCGGGCAGGACCGTCCTCCCCGGCTTCGTTGACGCACACAGCCATTTCCCAGCCGCCGGCACGGACGCGCTCTACATCGTCGATCTCCAGAGCCCGCCCGTCGGCGCCGTCCGAACCATCGATGATCTCATCGCCGCGCTGAAACGCCGGGCCGACGAAACACCGAAGGGCCAATGGGTGATCGGCCGCGGATACGACCAGACGCTCCTCCGCGAGAAGCGCCAGCCGACCCGTGAGGATCTCGACAAGGCTTCGATGGATCACCCGATCTCGATCGTGCACACGTCGGGTCACCTCTTCGCGGCGAACAGCGTCGCGCTGATGATGGCCGGCGTGACCAAGGACACGCCGAACCCGAAAGGGGGCGTGATCGTCAAGGATCGCCGTTCTGGCGAGCCCACCGGCCTCTTCGAGGAAGTCAACATGGTCGCGCGCCTCATTCCGTCCCGGACCGCCGGAGAGACGATGGAGGGAATCAAGCGTGCGGTGGCGATCTACACGGCGGCAGGGGTCACCACCGCCACAATCGCCGGCAACGGGATCGACGCTGTGAGGTCGCTCGTCGAAGCATCCGGCAAGGGACTGCTCCCGATCAGAATCAATACGATGCTGCGCGGAACTCCCGAGCAGGTGCGCGCGGCGCGGGCGGCGGTCGCGTCGCCGAGCGAAATGCTCAAAGCGGGCGCGGTGAAGATGGTCGCCGACGGATCGATTCAGGGGTACACGGGATATCTGCGCGAGCCCTATACGATCCAGCCCGAAGGACGGACTGGCTTTCGCGGCTATCCGAGCCTCTCGCGCGAAGAGCTCGTGGAGTCGGTCAAGGCGCTCCATCGCGACGGCAACCAGATCGCGATTCACGCCAACGGCGACGCGGCGATCGATGACGTCATTTTTGCGTTCCGCGAAGCGCTGAAGGAAAGGCCCAAGGACGATCACCGGTTCCGCGTCGAGCACGCACAGATGACGCGGGAGGACCAGCTCGATGCATACAGGGAGCTGGGCATCACGCCCTCGTTCTTCGTCTCGCACACCTATTACTGGGGAGATGTCCACCGCGACATCTTCCAGGGCCCAGAGCGGGCGGCGCACACGAGCCCGCTCGCGTCCGCGGTGAAACGCGGCATCCGGTTCTCGATCCACCTCGATACACCAGTCACGCCAATGAGCCCGCTTCAGGCCATCTGGTCGGCCGTCAACCGGCGAACCCGCGAGGGAAAAGTGCTGGGACCCGATCAGCGGATCGCGCCGGTGGACGCCATCCGCGCCGTGACGATCGACGCGGCCTTTCAGAACTTCGAGGAGAAGGTCAAGGGATCGATCGAGATCGGGAAGTTTGCCGACCTGACGATCCTGGCGGAGAACCCGTCGACTGTCGATCCGGCGAAGATCAAGGACATCCAGGTGCTCGAGACGATTGTCGGCGGCAAGAGCGTGTACTCAAAGTAGGCTCCGGGGGCACCACGAAATGAACAGTGCGCGCATTATCAACGTGGGCGGCGCATGCACGCTTCTGGGAGTGAGTGCCGGGCTGGCCGGCGCGGTCGTCGGAGCGATCTATGGTCTGGGCGGACAAGAAATCCCGCTAAGCAGCAGCACCGATTTCCTGTCTCTCGTCGACAAACAATCGCCGTTGTACGTCCGCGAATGGCTGTTCCTGATCTACGCGATCTTCGTCGTCGGGGAGGGCCTGGGTCTGTACTATCTGACCCGCCCGGCTGGAAGCATGGCCCTCTGGGCGCTTGTGGCGTTCTCCACTGGGATCTTTGTGGGAATCGTTCAGGACGCTGCGGTTGTCGCGTTCGTGCGCCAGTTTCCCACTGACTATGCCGCGGCAGACACCACCACGCGTTTGGCGCTCGAGCCCCTCGCACGGACGGTGGGCGCCATCATCGGGGTCCAGCAGGCGGTCGCGAACACATTACTCGGTGTCGGAGGCGCGCTGTATTCGGTTGCCGTGCTGCGCACCGGTGTCGCGTCACGATGGTTCGGGGCGTTCGGGCTTGTGGCTGCCGCGTCGGGTGTGGTGTTCGCTGTCGTTACCGCGGGCGCACCGCATTTGCGCGAGTTCGCGCCAATTGCCGAGCAACTGTTCGGATTCGTCGTGTTCTGGGATCTCTGGGCAGGGATCGTCATGCTCCAAGTCGGCGTTGGCACGCCGGCAGCTGCTGCTCGAGAGGTATCAACGGGATCATGAAGACATTTGAAGCTCAGACTGCCGACCAGTGGCACGAGTGGCTCGTCAAGCACCACGATTCCGCGTCCGAGGTGTGGCTCGTCTTCTACAAGGTCCATACGGGTCGGCGTTCGATCGCGCGCCTGGACGCACTCGATGAGGCGTTGTGCTTTGGTTGGGTCGACAGTCTGATCAAGCGTCTGGACGACGGACGGTACGCGATCAAGTTTACGCCACGGAAAGCGGATAGCCGGTGGTCGACGGTCAACCGGAAGCGCTACGCAGCATTGAAAGCCAGCGGCCGGCTGCAGCCCGGTGGGATCGATCGCGCGCCGACGGACCGCGGCTATGGTCAGCGCCCACGGTACCAAATGCCGGCAACGGTTCCCCGGTACATCCAGGCAGCACTACGCAAACAGCCTGAAGCATGGCGGCATTTCCAGGGCCTGTCGCCCTGGCACCGGCGACGGTATCTTGGCTGGATTGAGTCCGCCAAACGCGAGGAGACCAAAGCCAGGCGTCTACAGGAGGCGATTCGCCTGCTCAATGCGGGCAACCCGCTGGGACTCAAGTAGGCTATGACGGCCGGAGTTCACCATGCTCGTTCTCGAGCACTCGATCGAGGCGGATGTCGACGCGGCATTTGCCTGGCGCTTTCGAACCGACATCGCCAACTGGAGTGATCCCCCGGCCACATTCCTGCTGGATGGCCCATTCGCGGAGGGAACTCGGGGCACAACCCTGTTCCCCGGGCAAGAGCCTCTGGCTTGGTGGATTCGCGACGTTCAACCCGGACGCTCGTTCGCGATCGAAATGCCGCTGGACCGGGCAACGCTCCGCTTTGAATGGCATGTGAGCGCTGTCTCCGATCGCCGGACAAAGCTGGCGCAACGCATCATTCTCTCGGGGAGCAACGCGGAAGCATACACTCAGCACGTCGAAACGGAATTCCGGGCGACCCTGCCGGGCGGCATGGCGAAAATTGCCGCAGACATGGTTGCCGCCGAAAGAGCCGCAAGATTGCCCGGCTTGGAGAACCAACCGATGAACCTGGAAGACGAGAAAGATCGGCTGCTCCAGCGCGATGCCGAATGGGCACGTCTGGCCTCGGAAGGCAAAGAGGTCGAACGGATGCTGGCTTACTGGACGGACGATGCGGTCGTACTGCCGCCGGGTCTACCCGCAGTCGTAGGGAAAGCGGCACTTCGTGAATATGTGAATGCGAGTCTTCGCATTCCGGGGTTTCGGATTACATGGGCTTCCATGGACGTGCACTTCTCGCCTGACGGGAACCTCGCGTACATGTTTGGCCAGAACGCCGTGACCGTGAACGGGGCTGATGGCACACCACTGACGGCCGCGGGTCGTGCCGTCACCATCTGGCGCCGAGATCCAGACGGCATCTGGCGTTGTGCGGTTGACATTTGGAATGCGGAGCCAGCGTGAGCGGCTCACCCTTGCGGTTCATTGCAGCGAGTGGGCTCGTGATCGGTGCGCTGCTTGGCATGGCCGGCACGTTTGCCCCGTCCGCCTCGCTGCGTGGGCTTGCCTGGGGCCTGGATGGCACCGCGCTTGTCGTTGCAACCGCGCTGCTGACGATTCACTACGTGCGCAAGGGAAACGACCTCGCGGCCGCCGGATTCCTCGTCTTCGTCGCGGGCGAGGCGCTGATTCTCTCCGGCGCGGCCATGGACCTCGAGGCCAGTGCGCCGTCGTTTGGGGCCGGCGTTGCTCTCTGGTCTGCGTCGCTCGCCAGCGTCGGCGCGTCACGCGCCATGCCCGCGTTGGTCAGTGGCGTCGGCCTTGTGGGATCACTCTTGTTCGCAGTCGTGGCCGTGCAGATCTTCCTGGGGTACCCGCTGACGCCGCTGTCCGAGCCGTTGCCGTTCTTTGCCTATCCGTTCCTGGCGGCAACACTCTTAGGATGGGCGTGGGTGATCTACCGAGGCGCTCGGGACTGAAGAGCCGGTCGTTCATGGAGGAGTACGGGCTGTCCGACCGCCAGTCGACCGATGCGAGTGACCGCGGCGTAGATTCCCGCGGTGTTCTGGTTCGCACGTACGACCGCCTTCAGCATTTCTGGAGCAGGACGAGCCGAGTCGGGATCGAAATTCACCATCGAGCACCGCTCGTCGCGCATCGTGACGTTGATCGCGGGGGCGTCGTCGGCCTCGCCGAAGGACAGCACGCTGCCCACCCACGCATCTTCCTGGAAGGGCGCCGGTCGCCGTAAACGCACCACGACATTCGGGCGAAATCGTCGCACGTCCGCGCTCCGCTCGGCGAGTCGTCCGATCTCGCGCACTGTATCGGAGGCGATCACGGATACGCTCCCTTCATCGAAAATCCCATGATTCAACTGCATCATCTGCACGGGAGCGCCGCAGCGGCGTCCGACCTCTATCGCCAGGTTCTCCCCGAAGATTGGCAGTTCGTCGCCATCCGGCGTGCGAACATGCGTCGGGAGGTCTCCCTGCGCACCGTCGTCACGGCGGTGCGGAGCAAAGAGGAGCAGGTCGGGAAGCGTGCTGGCCGAGAGCCACGGGAACCCGCTGCGGTCATCGATCCGCCGGAAGGCCAGGCGCCTGTCGCCATCGAGGCCGTGCCAGCCAAGCGCGGCGACTTCGAGTGGTTCGCCGCCCATGGACTTCACCGGATACCGGAAGATCGCCTCGACTTGTCCGATTTCTATTGGCATGTGCTTCATTGACCGTGAGCCGCCGGAGGCTTTCTGAAACGAAGCAATAATGTAGAACATCACAGGAGACACCGACATGTCGGACGGCGATCGCAGCACCACGGACGCTCTTCCACCGCACGCACAACTTGTCCAGATGGCGATGGGCCACTGGGTCTCGCGCATTGTCTACGTAGCCGCCAGGCTGGGCCTGGCTGATCACCTCGCCGGAGGGCCCAAAAGCGCCGACGAATTGGCCGGACCCACCGGGACTCACGCGCTCGCTCTACCGCATCATTCACGACTGGAGCGAGGACCAGTGCCTCACCATCCTCGGAAACTGCCGGCGGGCCATGCGCTCCGGCAGCCGCCTGCTGATCATCGAGACGGTCCTTCCGGCCGGCGATACGCCGCACCCGGGCAAGATGCTCGACCTGATGATGCTGGTTGGACCCGGAGGGCAGGAGCGAACGGAACAGGAATACGCCGCGCTGCTCGGCAAGGCCGGGTTCCGTCTCACCCGCGTCGTACCGACCGCATCGCCGGTGAGCGTCGTCGAAGGCGCGATCGCGTGACGAGGTCAATCGGCTACGAGCCCTTTCTCCGTTGTCGTCAGAGGCGCGGGTCATTAGAATCAGCGTCGCCCCGTGCCCCTATCCGCTGGCACACGCCTCGGTCCGTACGAGATCCTCTCTGCGCTCGGCGCCGGCGGCATGGGCGAGGTCTACCGCGCGCGGGACACGAAGCTGGATCGCGCCGTCGCGATCAAGATCCTGCCCGAGGCGTTCGCCGCCGACACGGAGCGGATCGCGCGGTTTCAGCGCGAGGCCAAGACCCTGGCCTCGTTGAACCACCCGAACATCGCCCACATCCACGGTCTCGAAGAATCCAACGGCGTCCGCGCGCTCGTGATGGAGCTCGTTGAGGGCGAGGACCTCGCACAGCGCATCGCGCGCGGGGCGATCCCGGTCGCCGAGGCGCTACCCATCGCGAAGCAGATGGCTGACGCGCTGGAAGCGGCGCACGAGCAAGGCATCATCCATCGCGACTTGAAGCCGGCGAACATCAAGGTGCGACCGGACGGCACGGTGAAGGTGCTGGACTTCGGCCTGGCGAAGGCGATGGAGCCCGCCTTCGCGCAAGGCGCTTCGGCGGGGCAAGCCGACGCATCGATGTCACCGACCATCACGACGCCGGCGATGACGCAGGCCGGGATGATTCTCGGCACGGCCGCCTACATGAGCCCGGAGCAGGCGCGCGGCAAGACGGTGGACAAGCGCGCCGATATCTGGGCGTTCGGCTGTGTGCTCTACGAAATGCTCACGGGGCAACGGGCATTCGATGGGGAGGGTGTCTCGGAAACGCTGGCGCGCGTCATCGAGCGTGAGCCGGACTGGGCCAGGCTGCCGGCGACGCTGTCGCCCGCGCTGCGCACATACATCACGCGCTGCCTGCAGAAAGATCCCAGACAGCGCGTGCAGGCCATCGGCGACGTCCGGCTGGCGCTGGAGGGCGCGTTCGAGACGGCTGTGCCGCAGACGGCCGCGCCAGCGGTTGTGGCGCAGTGGCGGCGCGTCGCACTCGTCGGTGTCGCGGCGATCATCGCGAGCGGCGCGATCATCGGCACGCTGGTGTGGTTTGCCGCGCGCCGGGCTGAGCCGGTGCCGCCTCGTGTCTCGCGCCTGCAGCTCACGCCCGCGGGCGCCGCCGCGCTGACCATCGGCTGGAACGACCGCGACCTGGCAATCACGCCGGACGGTTCCCGCCTCATTTACGTCGGCAACCAAGGCACGCAGATCTTCGTCCGCGCGCTCGACGCCCTCGCGCCGGTGGCGGTGTTCACCGGCCTGCCGCGCGGGCTGTTCGTTTCCCCCGATGGACAGTGGATCGGATTCGTGGACGGCCTCAGCGTGTTGAAGAAAGTTGCGGTGACCGGCGGGCCGGCGGTCACCCTGGCGACGATCGACACCGCTGGTTCCAGCGGCGCGACGTGGGGACCGGATGACACGATCATCGTCGCAACCAATAGCGTGGACACCGGTCTGCAGCGGGTCTCCGCGGCAGGCGGGCCGCTGACGGTGCTGACGCGGCCCGACCGCGCGCAGGGCGAAGCCGATCACTTCTGGCCCGAGATGCTGCCCGGCGGCCGGGCCGTATTGTTCACGATCACGTCGCTGACGGGCGGCCTCGATGCCGCACAAGTGGCCGTCCTGGATCTCCAGACAGGGGCGCGCCGGATTCTCGTGCGCGGCGGCAGTCACGCCCATTACGTGTCGAGCGGGCGGCTCGCCAGCGCGGCGAGCGCGAAGGCGGCCATCTCGTCTACGCGGCGGCCGGCACGCTGCGTGCGGTGCCGTTCGACCTGGCCCGTCTCGAAACGCGCGGGACGCCTGTGACCGTCGTCCCTGACGTGGTCACGACAATCAAAGGCGGCGTGAACGCCGTCGTGGCGGGCGATGGCACGCTGGCCTACGTGTTGGGGACGGTCGAGGGAACGCCGCGCACGCTCGTGTGGGTAGACCGCCAGGGCCACGAGACGCCGATTCCGGCGCCGCCGCGCCCGTATCTCCTTCCCGCGCTGTCACCCGATGGCACGCGCGTCGCGGTCTTCGCCAACGATCAGCAGCGTGACCTCTGGCTCTGGGATCTTCGCCGCACGACGCTCACACGTCTCACATCCACGCCTGGTGTTGATGTTGTCCAAGTGTGGACGCCCGACAGCCGCCGGCTGATCTTCACGTCGGAACGAGCGGGGGTGCGGAATCTGTTCTGGCAGGCGGCGGACGGCACCGGCGCGGTCGAGCGGCTGACCGAGAGTCCCGACACCCAGTACCCGACGGGGGTGTCACCCGACGGCCGTCGGCTGATCTTCACTGATGAGTCTCCAACAACGGCCAACGACGTGATGATGATCGAATTGGACGGGACCCGTCGCGTGACGCCGCTCGTGCAGTCCCCGTTCACCGAGCGGAACGGGATCATCTCGCCCGACGGCCGCTGGCTCGCCTACGAGGCGAATGACTCGGGCCGGTTCGAAATCTATGTGCGGCCGTTCCCGGACGTGAACAGCGGTCGCTGGCAGGTGTCCACCACCGGCGGGACCCGGCCAATCTGGGCGCGGAGCGGGCAGGAGCTGGTCTATGTCTCTCCGACGGGTGCGCTCATGGGGGTGGGGGTGGCGCGCGGCCCGTCGTGGGCGGCCACGACGCCGACGCTGGTTGTGAAGGAGGGGTACTTCACGAATCTGAACTGGTGGGGCCGGTCGTACGACATTTCACCCGACGGCCAGCGGTTCCTGATGATCAAAGAGGGCGGCGCCGATGGGACCGCTGCGCCTGCGAGCATCATCGTCGTGCAGCACTGGGTCGAGGAGCTGAAGCGGCTCGTGCCGACGAAATAGCGCGGTGCTCACCGCGGCACCATTGATAACATTCGGCGGCACTATATGAGTCTCCACCTGATCTCGCGTTCCGTCTTCATGGCGTGTGTGCTCGCTACCGCTGCGTTCGCAGAACAGGCTGACGCGTTTCTGAACTGGGACAAGGGTCAGGCCACATCGATCGGAACGGCGATGCGGCGAGTCGACAACATCGGAAGCCCGATGTCATTGCGCGGGCTGAAGACCGACAGAGCGATCAGTTACAAGATGCGCGCAACATGGCTGACACCGGAAGTCATACGCGCAGCGGCCCGCCTGGTCCAACTCAACGAGAGACTGTCTCCAGAACGCGCTCGCGCGCTCGTCGCCGAAGCTGAGGGCGCAGGAGACACTGTGTTCCTGATCGAAATCGACCCGAACGAGGGTTCCGGCATCGTTCCAGAGGACTGGACAGCGATCCTGCAGCCGAAGGGCTTGGCTCGAGGGGAAGCCGGCGCGGTCCACGGTACCAAGAACGCGAGGCTTCAGGACGTGCGGGCGTTGTCGGGTGTGTTCAAGCGCGATTACGCATACGACGCGTTCTGGGTTGTGTTTTCGTTGAAGAACGAGTCCGGTCGGCCATTGTTCGACCCTGGTACGAGGGAAGCCGAGTTAGTGGTGAATATCCACGGTCGAGAGGGCGTCGTGTCCTGGGCCATTCCCGACTCCATTCGGAATCGCGCAGCATCAATGCCGTAGGAGGAAGCCCCTTGGACAGAACCAGACAAAGCGGTGAGCGACGTGTCCCAAGCTGAGTGGTCCCTGGCTGCACTCGTGTTTTTCTACAGCCTGAATGTCGGCCCGATGATGTTTGAGTCACTCACGTCCGACCGAACGTGGGCGTCCAATCCACCGGACTCGTTTTACATGTTCCTCGGAGCCTACGGTCAGAAGACGGCCCACTATTGGAGAATCGTGACACCCCTGGCCGTGGTGAGCTTTGTCGGCAGCCTCGTGTTCAATTGGCAGGTAGTGGACAGGAGGGTGTGGCTGTTCATCGCGTTCACGTTGTACGTGGCCGTTCAAGCAGCCACGATGGGGTATTTCGTTCCCGAGCAGGAACAGTTGATCTCGAGCGCGAGCTCACTTTCGCGAGAGGTCCTCAAGGCCCGCGCGGATCGATGGATCCTGCTGAATCATGCTCGGAATGTGGCTGGAGTTCTGACCTTCGTATTCCTCCTTCGCGCGGTGTTCGTCCCTCGGATTCCATGAAGCTTCAGAACCCACGCTGCGGATGAGGTAGGATGCCGCCCGCTCAGCCCCATCTCATAGAGGTGCCAGTCGTGTCACGATCGACGTCCGCCGTAGGCCTGTTGACCATGCTCGCGATCGCGGGGAGACTGACATGGATCCGATCAGACGCAAGATATTGAAAACCGGCGCCACCGCGACGGCGATCGCAGCGGTGCCGCGCGCGTTTGCGCAGCAGGCTGTGAAAGGAGGCGCTGCCGTGTCCTTCTACGAAAAAGGGAAGGTTCGCATCCGCTATCAGGAAGCGGGCTCCGGCTTTCCGCTGTTGCTCATCGCCGGCGGGGGACTGAACTCGACGATCGCCGGCCTGGCCAGTCCCTTCAACGCGATCGAGGAGTTCAAGGGCGAGTACCGCTGCATCGCGTCGGATCTGCGCAACGCCAACGGCGGCCAGTCCTCCGGCCCGCTCGAGATCGATCGGCCGTGGGATGCCTACACCGACGATCATCTCGGGGTGATGGATTACCTGGGCATCGACAAGTTCATGGTGATGGGCTTCTGCATCGGCGGGCCGTTCATCTGGAACCTCCTGCGGCGGGCGCCGAATCGTGTCGTCGCCGCCGTGCTCGCGCAGCCGAGCGGGTCGCGTCCGGAAATGCGCGATCTGTTCTACGACAACAACATGAAGGGGTGGGGTCCCGAGCTGGTCAAGCGCCGGCCCGAGATCACGATGGAGATGGTCGACAGGTTTCTGACGAAGATGTATCGGACCAACGCCGACTTCGTCTTTACCGTGACCCGCGACTTCGTGCGCGCATGCCAGACGCCGATCCTGATCTTGCCGGACGACATCCCGGCGCATCCGTACGCGGTGGCCATGGAAGCCGCGATGCTCGCGCCGAACGCCGAAGTGAGCATGTTCCCGTGGAAGGAGCCCAAGGAACGGATTCCCCTGGCAGTGCGCCAGATCCGTTCCTTCCTCCGCGCGCACCGGCCGGCTTCCGCGTGAGGAATGGCTCACAGCGCGCGGCCGCGGCTGAAGATGGGTCGTCAATTCGTCCAAATCACCACGGTCTGATGTCCGATCTGCATGAGCAGTTTGGGGACATCGGGATGGAACAACAGGTGAAGCCCATCGCCGGCCGGCGTCACCGCTTGCCCGACGGTTCCGAGCGTTATCTCGTGGACGCGGCACTCCTGACCACCCTCACACGAGAACTGGGCGGAGCGTTGATCGATCCGCTCAAGACCACCGTCGTGCAAGACCAGCGTTGTATGACAACCTGGGTCGTGCGCAAGCGCGGCTGACGCACATGTGCTCGTGACCGGCTCGCGGCAGCATATCGGACCCTGGGTCGCCTACGCCGCTGCGCTGTGGGCGGCGGTGTTTGCCGCCTTCCACATCATCTGGGCGGCTGCCGCATCGCGTAGAATCCGTGTCGATTCCACGATGACAGGCGATCGCCTCTGGATTGTCGTGCTGATCTCAGGCTTTCTGGGCCTGATGGTCGACGGCATGGATCTGATGTTTCTCTCCTACAGCCTCCCCAGCCTGATGCGGGATCTCCAGATCTCGAAAGTGCAGGCCGGGTCGCTGGCCAGCTATTCCTTGCTTGGAATGGCGCTCGGCGGGTTCTTTGGAGGCTGGGCGGCCGATCGCTTCGGGCGCGTGCGCGTCGTCGTGTGGACCATCGTGGTGTTTTCCGTCGGGACCGCCGCCCTTGGCCTGACGCAGAGCTACTGGCAATTTGCGATCCTGCGGTTCATCTCCGCACTCGGCCTGGGCGCCGAGTACGTCGTGTGCAACACGCTGATGGCGGAATACGTCCCCACGGAACGCCGCGCGACGGTGCTGGGCACGCTGCAAGCGGGGTGGTCGGTCGGGTACGTCGTGGCGACGGTTCTGGCCGGAGCCATCATTCCGGTGTACGGATGGCGTCCGTTGTTTGCCACGGCTCTCGTCCCGGTTCTTCTGGCGCTCTTCATTCGCAGGGTCGTGCCAGAGCCTCCGAGCTGGAAGAAATCAGTGAGCACTCCGTCCGCGGCGAAACGAGAGAGTCAGTGGAAAGCCGTTTTCGCCAGCCCGCAGCGACGCCGAATCTTCATGCTGTGGACGCTGACTTCCTGCGCTCTGCAGTTTGGCTATTTCGGCGTGAACAACTGGCTGCCGACATATATCGTCAGCGAGCTCGCGTTCGACTTCACCACGATGACCGGCTACATGGTCGGCACGTACGTGGCGATGATTCTGGGCAAGATCATCGCGGGCTACCTGGCGGACCTGTTCGGCCGCCGCTGGGTCTATGTCTTCGGCGGCCTGAGCACGGCGCTGTTTCTGCCGGTGATCGTCCAGCTGCAGACGCCAGGGAACATCGTTGTGTTGCTCACGGTCTTCGGGTTTCTCTACGGCGTCCCGTACGGAGTGAACGCCACGTACATGACCGAGAGTTTCGAGACGCATATCAGGGGAACGGCGGTGGGAGGCGCGTACAACCTCGGGCGAGTCGGCGCGGCCATCGCTCCGATGTTGATCGGCGCCATTGCCACCACCTACTCGATCGGGCTTGGCTTGATCGTCATGGGCGGTGCCTACTTCCTCACCGGCCTGATCCCGGCTCTGTTCATCCGGGAGAAGATGTTTGACCCACGGGAGTCCGCTGCGCCGGCGATGGCGAGAGAGGCAGCGATATAACACATGGTGACTCGCCGAAAATTCTGTACGGCGGCCGCCGGCGTGGTGGCTGGAATGCTCGGTGTGGGCCGCGCAGCCGGAGGAGCTGCGACGGCCCGGATGCAGGCCGGTCGTGAGGTGAGACGCCGCGAGGTCGTCGTCGGTGGACGTCGGGTCAAGACGATCGACGTGCACGCCCACTGCGAGATTGAGGGCATCAGAGCACTGATGGGCGGAACGGCGACAACCAATCGTTCGCTGATCATCGGCCCGGACCGTCTGCGGGAGATGGACGCCCAGGGAATCGACGTCGAAGTGCTCAGCATCAATCCCTTTTGGTACGGTGTCGATCGCGACCTCGCGGGCCGATTGATCGCCGCACAGAACAGGGAGCTCGCGAGGATATGCGGAGCGTACCCCGATCGGCTCGTCGGTCTCGCCACGGTGGCATTGCAGCTTCCGGATCTTGCGGCGGCGCAGCTGGAGGAAGCGGTCACGCGGCTTGGGCTGCGCGGCGTGTCCATTGGAGCGAGCGTAAACGGTGAAGACCTGGCGTCCGCCAGGTTCGATCCGTTCTGGGCCAAAGCCGAGGAACTGGGAGCGCCGATCTTCCTGCATCCACAGGGCGTGAGCGACGTCCTCGCTTCCGCGTCGGGAAGGCAGGAGCTTCAATCCCGGTTGCAGGGAAATGGGGTGCTCGGCAACGTGATTGGCAATCCCCTCGGGACCACGATCGCGCTCTCGCGACTGATTTTCGAAGGAACGCTTGATCGGTTTCCGCGGCTCAAGATCTGCGCGGCTCATGGTGGCGGCTACCTACCCTCGTACGCCGACCGATCCGATCACGGGTGTCTCACCTTTCCCGAGCAATGCACCAAGACCCTGAAGAAGCGGCCCACCGAGTACTTGAAACAGCTCTACTTCGATTCGCTGGTCTTCTCGGGTGAAGCCTTGCGCCATCTGGTCGCTGTCTGCGGCATCAGCCAGATCGTGCTCGGAACGGACCATCCGTTTCCATGGACGTCGACGGCCGTCGATCACGTGCTTGGAACCTCTGACCTGAGCGACGCCGACCGCGCGGCCATCCTCGGCGGCAACGCAGCGAAGCTGCTGAATATTCCGTTGTAGTGTTCTGAGGAGACCCGTGGCACTCGTGGTGCTTCTGCGAGGCGTCAACGTCGGCGGTCACCGGAGGTTCCGGCCCAGCGTGCTCGCCGAACAGTTGCAGCACCTCGATGCCGTCAACATCGGCGCCGCCGGCACCTTCGTCATCCGGCGGCCAGTCACGCGGGCGCAGCTCCGCAGGCGAATTGACGCGCAGACTGCCGTTCGAGGCCGAGATCGTGATCTGCCAGGGCCGCGAGATCGTCAAGCTGATGTCTCGGAACCACTTCGCCGATCAGCCCGAGCGACCCGACATCGTCCGCTTCGTGAGCGTGCTGTCCAGACGTCCCCGAACGATGCCGTCGATGCCGGTGATCCTGCCGTCGAGGGGCAAGTGGCTGCTCAAGATCCTCGCGGCGGACAACCGTTTCGTCGTGGGCGTCTACCGCCGCCACATGAAGGTCATCGGCTACCTCGGCACGGTCGACCGGCTCTTCGGGGTTCCCGTGACCACGCGCAACTGGAATACCATCACCGCGATCGTAAAAGTGCTGACAGACCTTCGAGGGGACGTCGCGTGAGGGCGCGGTGAATGTGAGCAGCGAGCGCCATGCGCGCTGGGTGAGGGTCGCTCACTGGATCGTGACCGCGAGCGTCCTGACGCTCGCCGTCACCGGGTTCGTGATCCTGATGGCCCACCCGCGGCTCTACTGGGGTGAGGCGGGAAATGACCTTACGCCGGCGCTCCTGGAATTGCCGATCAGCCGGAACTACCAGCACGGCGGCTGGGGCACGCGCACGCCGGTCTCAGCGGATGGAGCGGGTCCGATCAGCGCGAACCGGACCTACGACATCTTCAATCAGAACGGTTGGGGGCGGAGTCTTCACTTCCTGGCCGCGTGGTGCCTGGTCGTGCCAGGCGTCGTGTATCTGCTGGCCGGCATCGGCGCCGGTCATTTCCGCTCGCACCTCGTCCCGCGGGTCGGCGAGCTTGCGCCTCGCCGCTTCTGGCAGGAAGTGGTCGATCACTTGCGGCTGCGAATTCCCGCGGCCACCGGCGGCCCGAACTACGGCGTGCTGCAGAAAGAAGGGTGGACCGCCATCGGCCAATGGATTGGCGTCCCGTTGAGCCTCGTGCTCGATGCGGCGGGCGTCCTGCCGACCGCACGTTTCGTACTGTTCCACTCGTACGACGACTGGGTGGACAGCATCGACCTGCTCGACGCGCTCCACCCGCAGACGATTCTGGCCTACGGCATGAACGGCCGCGATCTCCCGCTCGCGCACGGCGCCCCGGTGCGTCTGCGCGTGGAACGGCAGCTTGGCTACAAAAGCATGAAATACCTTCAGCGCATCATCGTCGCGGACGAGTTCGACGATGGCGGGAAGAAGGGAAACATTCAGAACGGGTGGGCGTGGTACACAGGGATCTGACCGCCGGTTACGCGGCCATGGCGGGCGGAGTACTGGGATTCCTGCTCGCACCGGTCATGGTGATCGTCAAGTACATGACTGGCTGGGCGATCATTCCGGAACCGATCTGGGTTGACGCCGCCCAGAACGCGTTGGGCCGACTGCTCCAGTTTGCGACGCCCCAATGGCTGTGGACGATGTACGGGAGCCTCTACACGCTGGCATTGTCGCTGATGCTGGTGGGCTTTGCCGGATTGTCCGGCCGGAGCCGCGATGCCCGGGGGCGACTGCAGACGAAGGGCTATTGGATTGTCCTCGCGGGACTGTGTTTGGTGATTCCAGGCGATGCGATCCATTCGTGGACGTGGCACCAGAATGGTCTGACCATTCCGACGCCGGGCACGAATCCTCTCGCCAACACGGCGTACGCCGTCCACATGATGGGCATGAACCTGGTGATGGCAGGCGCGATGACCGTCGGTGTGTCCGCGCTGCGGCGCAGGTTCCTGGCGCCGTGGCTGGCGTGGACCTTTGTGGCGATCTTTCCATCGGCGGTCGTTGCGTCCACGACGATGCTGCCGACCACGCCGAGCGGTGCGCTCTGGCTGTTCAGCCTGATGATGATCGGGTGCGGCTATTTCCTCGCGACCGGCAAACACGATCACTTGATTGTTGCCTGAAAGAGCATGGCGATCTCTCCGACATTCGTGAAGCGGTGTGCGCTGTTCGTTGTTGTTGCCGCGCTGGTGACAGTTGTCGATCGGCCAACCACCAGGGCCCAACCGCCGCTGCCACCGAACATCGTCATCGTCTTCGCCGACGATCTGGGCTATGGCGACCTGAGTGCGTTCGGAAGTCCCAACATCCGAACGCCGAGGCTCGATACCATGGCCGCTCAGGGCCAGAAGTGGACCAATTTCTACGTCCAGCCAGTGTGTTCGCCGAGCCGCGCGGCGCTGCTCACCGGCCGGCTTCCTCTCCGCAACGGGATGTACGGAGCGCCGGTCGGGATCGCACCGAAAGTCTTTCGAGACAACGCGGCCCAGGGACTGCCCGCCGACGAGATCACGATTGCGGAGCTGTTGAAATCGCGCGGCTACGCGACGACCATCATCGGCAAGTGGCATCTCGGACAACTGCCGCAGTTCCTGCCGATGCAGCACGGGTTCGACTCCTGGTTCGGGTGCCGTATTCCCACGACATGCGGATGACCGTGCCTCGCGAGAAGGGGCTGCAGAGCGCTGCCTACTACGATCCCAAGCCCGGAGTACTGGGACGTGCCGCTGATGCGCAACGGCGATGTCATCGAGAGGCCGGCGGACCATCGCACGCTCACGAAGCGCTACACCGACGAGGCGGTCCGCTTCATCACCGAGCATCGGACGCGGCCCTTCTTCCTCTATCTCCCGCACTCCATGCCACACATTCCGCTGGCGCGATCGGCGGACTTCGTCGGGCACAGCGCGGGTGGCATGTACGGCGACGTCATCGAGGAGATCGACGCGAGCACGGGCCGCATCCTCGACGCACTTGCATCGGCCGGACTCGACCGCCGCACGCTGGTCGTGTTCACGAGCGACAACGGTCCCTGGCTGCCGTTCGGCGCGCACGCAGGCTCCGCCGGCCCGCTTCGGGACGGCAAAGGCACGACGTGGGAAGGCGGCGTGCGGACACCGGCGATCTTCTGGTGGCCAGGCACGGTTCGGCCGTCAGTCGTGACTGATCTCGCCTCGTCCATGGATCTGTTCGTGACGGCCGCGCGATTGGCCGGCGCGGAGCCGCCGTCGGATCGCGTCATCGACGGCGTCGACCTGAGAGGACGTCTGACCGGATCCGGTGCCAGTCCCAAGGACGCTCAACTTCTACTACTGGGACAACGAGCTCCGGGCGGTTCGGAAAGGCGACTACAAAGCCCACCTCATCACGAGCGGTGCCTACGGTGACGGCGAGCCGCGGCGTGAGCACAATCCGCCGCTCCTGTTCAATCTCGCGGCCGATCCCGGCGAGCATCACAGTGTCGCGGCCGCGCATCCTGAGATCGTCGCAGACCTCCTCCGGGAAGCTGACCTCCACCGGCGCGGCATGGTTGCGGGCCCGCCGCTGTTCGACGCCTTGCTGCCGGCTGGCCCGGGAGCCGACCCATTTCGTTGAATCGCGTGGGCCTCCGGGGGCCGATTAGAGCGGCCTTAGACCAAATCTGTCCTTGACACACGCGTCGCGAGGGTGTTCTATGTGCCGCTGGAAGACCGCGCGCTTGTCGGGGCGCTGCAAGAAGTCGCTTTCATGGAGGAGGGTCTGATGGGCGAACGCGTCCGAGGTGTACCGTCACGTTGGCGGGTTTCGATCGCCGCCTGTATTTCCCTGGCCATTGGCCTCACGGCCATGCCCGTGAAAGCCCAAATTCTGTACGGCACCGTGGTCGGCGTCGTTCGTGACGGCAGTGGCGCGCTCATCCCTGGCGCCACGGTCACGGTCGTCAACAAGGACACGAATCTCACACGGGAAGCGATCACCAACAACGAGGGCGCCTACAGCGTGATCAACGTGCTGCCGGGTCCCTACGACGTCAAGGTGACGCTGACGGGATTCCGGGATATCGCGCGGCCCAACGTGGACGTCACCATCGGACAGATCGCCCGCGTCGATTTCCAGATGGAACTCGGCACGGTGGTCGAGAACGTCCTCGTGGTTGCCGAATCGCCGCTCCTCCAGACCGACAAGACGGACATTCATACCCAGCTGAAATCCGAACACCTGACGCAGCTGCCGCTCAATCGGTACCGTAATTTCCAGGCGCTGATCAATCTGGCGCCGGGCACGACGCCGATGGCGTTCGGCAACGCGGAAACCGACACGCCGGGGCGTTCGATGGCCACCAACGTCAACGGGCAGGCGAATACACAGAATTCGACCCGCACCGACGGCGCCACGAACATGAATATCTGGCTGCCGAACCACCTGATGTACGTGTCGCCGACCGAGACGGTCGATACCGTCGACGTGTCGACCAGCAGTTTCGACGCGGAGCAGGGCATGGCCGGCGGCGCCGCGGTGACGGTCATCACCAAGTCGGGCACCAATTCGTTCAGGGGCTCGGCATTCGAAGGCTTCAACAACCAGGGGATGAACGCGAAGCCGGCGTTCTTCGGCGTCGGGCCGGCGCCCGACAAGCTGCCGGTCAAGGGCAACGGCTACGGTGGAACGGTCGGCGGCCCGATCAAGAAGAACAGCGTGTTCTTCTTCGGGTCGTTCGAAGGCTACAAGCGGACGACGAGCCTGTTCACGTATCTTCCAGGTGCCGGACGAGGCGCTCCGCAACGGCGATTTCAGCAAGGCGTTCAACACCAACGGCTCGCAGCAGGTCATCTACAACCCGTTCACGGGAAACCCCGACGGCACGGGACGACAGCCGTTTCCGAACAACCAGATTCCGGCGAGCATGATCAACCCGATCGCGAAGAAGATCCTCAACATGTACCCGCGGCCGAACACGCAGGGCATCGGGGCCGGCGGCTACACGAACAACTTCCAGCGTCAGGAAGATCGGCAGGTGGATCGCCAGAACTACGACGGCAAGGTGAACTGGAATCGGACGTCGACGCACCAGCTGTGGGCCAAGTTCAGCCACATGCACGCGGTCGTGGACGATCTGTCGAACTACCTCGGGGTTCCGACCGTCAAGGGCAGCGGCGGGTTGACGAACGTCTATCAGTTGACCGCCGGTCAGACGTGGACGCTCTCTCCGACGTTGCTGATGGACCAGACGTTCGGCTTCTCGATGCAGAAACAGGACGTGCTCGGGCCGGACTTCAACGCCGGCAATTTCGGCCTGGACGTGCTGGGCATTCCAGGCACCAACGATCAAGGCATCGGCGATCAGCGGTACGCCGGGTATCCCGAGTTCCGGTTCGGTGGCACGACATCCGGCTTCTTCAGCCAGCTCGGCAACCGCGACGGCTGGAACCCGATCTTCCGCGACGAGCGCACCTACTCGATCGCCACGAACATCACGAAGGTCAAGGGGCGGCACGACTTCCGCGGCGGGTACTTCCTGAATTTCCTGTATCTCGATCACTGGCAGCCCGAAACCGGCAATCCGCGCGGGCGATTCGACTTCAACGTGGAACACGACCGGGCTGCGCGGCGGCCCGACGCCAAACTTCTACAACGCCTTCGCGGCGTTTCTGCTCGGCCAGGTCAGGTCGGCCAACAAGAGCCTCCAGAACGAGCTGATGACGTCGCGCGAGTGGCAGCACGCCCTCTACTTCCGCGATCGGTGGACGCCGACGCCGAAGCTGACCCTGGATCTCGGGCTGCGGTGGGAGTTCTATCCCGATCATGCATCGCGCCGACGGGCGCGGCCTCGACCGGCTGGATCTCTCGAACCCGACCTTCGCGCGCCAGCTCGACGTCCTCATCGCCGGACGAGGTCCGAACCCGCAGACCAACGGCATGAAGGCGGGGCTGGACAACTTCGCGCCGCGCCTGGGCGCGGCGTATCGCATCAACGACTTCACGGTCGTGCGCACCGGGTACGGCCTGACCTACAACGCGCAGGCGTGGGCCCGCGCGGTGCGCGGCGACAACGATTACCCGGTGACGGTCGCGTCGACCTTCATCAACGCCGAAGTCGTTCCAGCCGTACGCATCGCTCGAACAGGGCATCCCTAAACTCGTCGGGCCCCGATCAGAGCTCGGGCCGCGTGCCGTTGGATCGCGCCGCTGCCGTCTATACACCGGAGATCGACAACATCGATCGCGGGTACATTCACACCTGGAACGCCGCGTTCCAGCGGCTGCTCGCCGTTCGATACGACCGTCGACGTGGCCTATGTCGGCGCCAAGGGCGTCGGCGGGTACGCGGGGCTGGACATCAATGCGCCGCAGACGCTCGGCGGCGGCGATGCGAGCCGGCCGTACGCGTCGCTGGGACGTCTCGTCGCGATCAATTCATGGGGACAACGGCTGAAGACGGACTACAAGTCGCTTCAGGTCGCGTTCAACAAGCCGTTCACGCACGGGTTCCTGCTGAAGGGCGCCTACACGCTCGCGAAGGCCATGAACGAAAGCGACGCCGATGGCCGGGCCACGCTGGCTGTTCAACACGCCGAGCGAGCTTGGTCGCAACTGGGCGGCGGCGGGATTCGACCGGCGACACAACCTGCAGGTCGGGTTCGTCTACGCGCTGCCGTGGCAGGGCGACGGCAGCGGCTATGGCAGCATCGGCAAGGCGCTGATCAGCGACTGGCAGATCAACGGCATGTTCGCGGCGTTCACCGGGAATCCGTTCACCGTCACCGGCGACAACGGCCGCATCCATCAACACGCCCAGCAACCAGCAGACGGCGGACCTCGTCGGCTCCTACACCATCACCGACAAGATCGGCGCGACCGGGGCGTGGTTCGACACGACGCAGTTCAAGCAGCCCACGGGGGTCCGCTTCGGCAACACGGGCCGCAACCAGTTCTACGGTCCCGGCGGCAACAGCCTCGATCTGTCGTTGTTCCGCTCGTTCCCGCTGGGCGGCAGGAAGCGGCTCGAAGCGCGCGTCGAAGCGGGGAACATCTTCAATAACGAGGTGTACGCCAACCCGCAGAACAGCGTCACCTCTGGTACGTTCGGTCAGATCACGGGCATCGCCGGCGGCACGGCGCTGACCAACGCTGCGTACGTCGAACGGTCGGTTCGGCTCGGCATTCGCTTCAGCTTCTAAGCGCGTGTTCTTCGCGGGCCTGGCAGCGTTGTCTGTGGCAGCACAGACAACGCTGCCGCCGCTCCCGCGTCTCGCCCTCGATTCCTTCCCACCCGAAACGCGCGAGGTCCTGGCGCGCGCCTATCAGACTGCGACCGCACGACCGGCAGACGTGCAGGCGGTGGGTGCGCTGGCGCGAACGCTGCACGCATGGAACCAATGGGGTGCGGCGCACGACACGTATGCCCGGGCACAGGCCCTGGCGCCGCGGGCGTTCGAGTGGCACTACCTGGACGGGCTCGCGCTGCAACGGCTCGCGCGGCACACGGACGCCGCGATTCGTTTCGAGGAGGCCCTTCAGCGCTCTGCCGATTACCTCCCGGCGCGAGTCAACCTCGCTGAATCGTTGCTCGAAGCCGGAAACCTGGATCGAGCGAAGCAGTTGTTCGACACGCTGCGTGGGGAACCGGCCGCGGAGCCGGCGGCCGAGCTCGGACTCGGACGAATCGCGGCCGCATCCGGTGACGACAAGGCGGCGGTGACTCACTTGGAACGCGCGGTTACGCTATTCCCCGAGTGGGGCGCCGCCTACTACACGCTGGCGCGGGTCTATCGCGCCCTTGGCCGCGGCGACGACGCCCGGCGCGCCCTCGAGCGACACACGCAGTACGGGGCGAGATGGCCCGCGCTGGACGATCCGGTGTTGGCCACGGTCACGTCGCTTAGAGACGATGCGGAAACACAGCTGCAGCGCGGGCTGAAGCTCGCCGAGGCCGGGGATCTCGCGGGCGCGATTGCGGCGCATGAAGCGGCACTCGCGCTCGATCCGTCGATTGTTCGAGTGCACGTCAACCTGATCTCGCTGTACGGCCGCACCGGCGAGTGGGCCAGGGCGGAGCAGCACTACCGGGCCGTGGTTGCCCTCGGATTCAATCTGGACGAGGCGCACTACGACTACGGCGTGCTGCTGGGCCTGCAGGAAAAATGGGCGCTCGCGGCCGACGCCTACCGGCAGGCGATCGCGGTCAATCCTCGCCACGCGGAGGCGCACAACAACCTCGGCCAGATCCTCGAGCGCGAACGCCGCCTCGACGAGGCCGCCGCCGCGTACCGCCAAGCCGTCGAGAGTCAACCGGCTTTCCGGCTGGCGCGATTCAATCTCGGGCGGATGCTGATCGCGCTTGGACCGCGCCGGCGACGCAATCGTCGAGCTCGAGAAGCTGACCCAGCCGCGCGATGCCGAAGCGCCGCGCTATCTGTTCGCGCTCGCGACCGCGCACGTCAGGGCGGGCCACCGCGACGAAGGGATCACGTGGGCGACGGACGCGCGGCAGCTGGCGCTGGAGCATGGACAACGCGAGCTGGCCGCCGCGATCGACCGCGACCTGGCGCGGTTGAAATGATCGGCCGTTGCCTGGCACGTTACCGAAAAGGCTCTACCACGGAGGACACCGGCTCAAACGGAGGTCACGGCTTTCGTACAAACCGTTACCGTGTCCTCCGTCGATTGGCGATCACTTCCGTGTTTTCCGTGGTGTTGCTCTTTGCTCGGATGCCCCGAGCCGCCGAGCCGCTCTTCATCGAATCGGCCGCTGCCACGGGGCTTGTGTTCACGCACGTCAACGGCGCGGCCGGCAACTACTATCTGCCGGAGATGATGGGCGCCGGCGTCGCGCTGTTCGATTACGACAACGACGGCGACCTCGATGTGTTCCTCGTGCAGGGTGGACCGCTCGGGACGAACGTCGCGCGCGCGGCCCCCACCTCGCGTCTGTTTCGCAACGATCTCGCCGTGGCATCCAATGGCCGCCGAACGCTGCGCTTCACCGATGTCACCGCGAAAGCCGGCGCCGGCGTGCGCGGCTATGGCATGGGTGCGGCGGTCGGCGACTACGACAATGACGGTTCTCTCGATCTCTTCGTCACCTCGTTCGGGTCGATCGCGCTGCTCCACAACAACGGCGACGGCACGTTCAGCGACGCCACGAAACAAGCGGGCCTCGTCGACACGGTGTGGAGCACGAGCGCCGCGTTCGTCGACTACGACCGCGACGGCGACCTCGATCTCTTCGTCGCGCATTACGTCGATTTCACGGCGGCCGCCAACAAGCTGTGCAACGACCCTGCCGGCGCCCGCGACTATTGCGGTCCTCGCGCCTATCGTCCGGTGCCGGACCGGTTCTTCCGCAACGAGGGCAACGGCCGCTTTGTCGATGTCACCGAGTCGTGCGGGGATCACCAAAGCCGACGGCGCGGGCCTCGGCGTCGCGATCGGCGATTACAACGCCGATGGCTGGCCCGATGTCTACGTCGCCAACGACGCCACGCCGAACCAGCTCTGGATCAATCAGCGCGACGGCACATTCCGAGACGAGGGACTGCTCTCGGGATCGGCGCTGAGCGCGAGCGGCAATCCCGAAGGCAGCATGGGCATCGCGTCCGGCGACTTCGACCTCGACGGCGATGAAGATCTGTTCGTCACCAACATCATCGGCGAGACGTCGGTGCTGTACGTCGAACGACGGACGCGGGAACTTCGACGACGCTCGCGCGCGGACGGGGTTGGCGCCGCTCACCGCGGCGTTCACAGGGTTTGGCACCGACTGGATCGACTACGACAACGACGGGTGGCCTGATCTCTTCGTCGCCAACGGCGCCGTCAACATCGTCGAGGCGCTGCGCGGACAGCCGTCGCCCTACCGGATGCGGAATCAGCTGTTCCACAACCTGGCGGGCCGGCGGTTCGAGGAGACCAGCGCCGCCGCGGGTCCGGCGTTTGCGCGCGCGGAGATCAGCCGCGGCGCCGCCTTCGGCGACATCGACAACGACGGCGACATCGACATCGTCGTCACGAACAACAACGGGCCCGTGCGGCTCCTGCTCAACCAGGCGGCGGCGGCGAACCACTGGCTGCAGCTGCGCCTCGACCAGCGGCCCGGCAACCGGTTCGGGATCGGCGCGTGGGTCGGCGTCGAGCGTGCAGGAGGTCCCACGCTCTGGCGCCGCGTGCGCACGGACGGCAGCTACCTGTCGGCGAGCGATGTCCGCGTGCATTTCGGGCTGGGCTCGTCATCGGCCATCACCGCCGTCGTCGTCCAGTGGCCAGACGGCCAGCGCGAGCGCTGGACCGGGCTCACAGCGGATCGCGTTGTCACGCTCTCCAGAAACACCGGACAGCGGTAAGTTCGGCTGTTCTTCGTGACATGGAACTGACTAGAAAAGAAAGTCCGACGCGTTTCATTGCGTCGGGTCGTAAAGATGGTTCGCCGAAGGATACGTACTGCTCGTGAGACGGCAGTTCAATCCCTGTTTGCCCCAGAATTGTGGCGCGTGCCAAGTCTTCGGCGGCGCGTAGACGATGTCGCCCGGAGTGGCCACGATCGAGTTCGGCACGTCTCCGTCGAATGTCCAGCGCAGCTCCCCGAGCATCACGACCCAGAACTCGGCGAAGTCCGAGTGAAAATGCCCGCGGTTGTTCGGCCCGACAGGCTGACCGGATCCCTCGTAGCCACAGATCAAGTTTCCGCGCGCCCGGTTCTTGCGGATCGCTTCCTGCGTCCAGTTCTTCTTTCCCGCGTTCTGCTTCGCGAGTTCGTACACGTTGAAGTGGATCGGCCACGGCTTGCCGTTTGGATCCGGCACGTCGAGCGGGTTTGGGCCGGTGCTCAACCGAACCGGAATGTACTCGATGCCAGGCTGCACATGAGCGGGCCGGTCGGGGTACACGGGCGTGGCTGACGCCAGCGTCACCTCGAAGGTGATTGCCGCTTGATTGCCGACGACCTCGAACGCGTGCAGCATTCGTTCGGGCACGAAGACGTACGAGCCCTTGGTTGCCTCGACCACTTTGAAACTGCGATCGCGCTGTTCGACTTCGAACCGAACCCGACCCTCGAGTACAGCCCACCAGGCCGCGGAGTCGGGATACAGCCGTTGCTGGTGCTTTGTCCCCGCCGGCTCCTGCACCAGGAACGCGCGCGAGTTTTCGTCGTGGATCACCAGCTCGCGCCAGCCGGCTTCGCCCTTGTGTCTGGCCTTGACGTCGGCAAGCCGCGTGATCGGCCGCATCGGTGGCTGCCACCGAGTCCTCGCCAGAGGCTTGGGGTAGTAGAAGACCCTGTCGTCCGGGGCCTGAGCCGACAACAGGGCCGGAACGACAAGCAGCGAGTACGCCAGAGTTCGCCCGCTGATCATCTCGAATGCCTCCTGGCTTTCACGAAGCCAATCCGCGTCGTTATCGCAGACTCGTCTGAGCCACGAGCGGCCCGAGCGCCGCATCCAGCGTCTGCTCCGATGCCCCCGCGTCGACGTTTCTGAAGAGGAACCAACGCTCGATGTGCTCCGCCGAACCGCCGGGCCCGAGCCGTGAGAGCGGCGCCAGCGTCTCGAGTTCGATGAAGGTGCCGGCCGTGTACGTTTCGGTGTTGCTGCCGAAATCCGGATAGGTGGCGCCCGCAACCCAGGGAAAACGCTTCACGAACAGCGTCCGGTTTCGCAGAACGAGACTGAGTGCTCGCCTGGCCGGCGGGATGCAAATGGTCGTAGAGGTGAACATCGATCGTCAGCTGCCCGTGACGATAGCCGGGATTATCACGCCATTTTACGGGCGGGTTGTCTCGCCCGCCCATGAAATTCAAAGGACAAAAAGTGCCGGCCGATCGCTCAGGAGGTGCGCATGCTGGCCACCCTGTCGAGAATGGCGAGAACGAGCGGCGTCGTGCTGCGAGCGCTGGTCTGGGTGATTCCGGCGCCGACCGAGCGTTCCGGATTTCGCCGGCGGCGTGTGCAGCGGGCACTCGGTCGATCTGCTCCCGCATCGAGCACGCCCGCGCCATCGTCGGCGCGCAGCTCGCGAATCCTCCGTCGCTGGCGAGGCTGGCCCGGACCGTCGGGCTGTCTCCCTATCATCTCTGCCGATCGTTTCATCGCCTCACGGGAACCAGATTTCGCACCTACCGGACGCGGGTCCGCGTGTTGGCGTCGCTCGAGCCCATTGCCGACGGCGTCGATCTGGCCACCGTGTCTTACAACCTCGGCTTCAACAGCCACAGCCACATCACGTACGCATTTCGACGCGTACTTGGCGTGGCGGCGACGCGGACGAACATCCTGCGATCGATGCGACGCGGCACCGCGGGTTTTCGATAGCTCGCTCAACTCGGCGTGCTATTCTCAGCCCTCTGGACACCCAGTCCGCGGAGGTCGAAGATGGCGAGGCTACTCATCAGTCGCACGTTGGTGGTCGTCGTCGGTATCGCCGCTCTGGCCGTGGTGGCAGCGGCACAGGGAGTGCCGCGCCTCGACTCCTATGAGGGGGTCGCGGTGCGAATCCTCCAGTCCAACAACGCCGGGAATATCCACCACATCATCGATCCCACCGCCAACCGGGTCGTGGGCCTCATCAGGGGCTGTCCGCACGCACACAACCTGACCGTGCACCCCGACGGGCTCTACTACTACTGCGCGAACGAGCAGGACAAGACCGTCGACGTGTTCGACACGCGGACGCTCCAGCTCGTGCAGCAGATCACACTGTCGGAGCGGCCCAACAAGATCGCCGTCAGCAAGAAGCACCGGAAGATTTACGCGGGCATCACCACGAGGTCGGCGAAGGTGGCGGGTCCAATCTCCCGGACGCCTGCAGACGGCACGCTGCCGGCGGTGGTCGATGTGATCGACATCGCCACCCACAAAGTGGTTCGCAGCATTGCTGTTCACCATCCGGTTCACAACACCTACGTGACGCCCGACGACAAGTACGTGGTGGCGGGTCTCCGAGGAGACGTCAAGCCGGGTGAGCCGACGATCGAGGTGATCGACCCGAACACCGACACCGTCGTGTGGGGCATGGAATTGACCGGACATCGCCAGTACGGCAAGAACAATCACGAAGTCCGGCCGATGGCTTTCGAGGCCAACCCCGACGGATCGACAAAGCGGATGTTCGCGCAGGCGACGGGCATCAACGCCGTCTGGGTGATCGATTGGCCCACGCGGAAGGTGGTCGACATGCTGTGGCCTCCGAAGCTTCCGCTGTGGAAGCAGAACGCGGACGGCATCCAGACCGGCGACATGCACGGTCTCGAGGTGCTTCCGGATCGTTCGGCGGTGTGGGCGTCGAGCCGGCTCGACAGCCGCATCTACGGATGGAGCCTGCCCGACTTGAAGTACATCGGCGCCGTGGAAGTGGGCCCGAGCGCGAACTGGATGACGCCGACGCCTGACAGCCGCTACATGTACGTGGCGGTTTCGGGCGTCGACTATACGCTGGCTGTGGACCTGCGCAGGCTTTCGATCGCCGCCAAGATCAAGACCGGCGCGCGGCCGGCGCGAATCAGCACCGCGATTCTGCCGCTCGACCGCGTCAATCCCACGATGTCGATCAGCGGGCAGCCGCAGAAGTAGACGGCATGCGCGCGCGGAGGCTCGTCATGTCGAACCGGTACTCATGGCCAACGTGGGTGGCGATCGGCGCGGCCGCCGTGTTCGCCATCTGCGTCACCACCGCGATGTCGGCCGAACAAACGGCGGCGTCGCAAGCGTCGCAGCCTCCCACGGCCGCAGACGTCGAGGCTTATCGGAGCAACGTCGAGCGCGTGTTCCTGACCGATCGCGGCGGCACCATCCCGGGCATGGCGGCGTGCGTGATGTGCCACACGTGGCAGACGAGCCTCAGGTTCAGTCTGGCGACTCCCGCCACCGACGCCGGTTGGACTGCGGAGCAGTCGCGGGGGAACTTGGCTGTCGTGACCAGGCTGGTGAACACCGCGGATCCGGAAAAGAGCCGGCTGTTGCTGAAGCCGCTCGCGACGACGGAGGGCGGCCTGGGACATACCGGCGGAACGTATTGGACCTCGCGAAACGATCCCGAGTACCAAGCGGTCTTGAAGTGGATTCGGGGCCTGCCGGCCGGCCGGTACGTCCCCGCACCAGAGCCGGCGCTCGACTTCGAATTCTTCCGCTCGTGCGTTCAAATGGTGTTCGCGACGCCTCGCGAAGGCCACATCCGGTGCAGCAACTGCCATTCGGCCGGCCTCATCGGCTTCGCGCCGGCCCCGCAGCGCGGCAGTCAATGGACCGACGAGGAAGCCAGACGGGCGTTCCAGTCGATCTCCCGGTTGATCATTCCGGGCAACGCCGAGCAGAGTCGTTTTCTGCTCAAGCCGCTGCATCCCGACGGCGGCGGGTCGTACACGCACAATGGGCCGCGCCGCTGGCAGTCGCGCGAGGATCCGGAATATCGCATGCTCGCGGCCTGGGTCAAAGGCGAACGCAAGGGCGCTACCTGCCCGTAAGCGACCTCGAAGATCTACACGCGGAGCTCGAGTCCCGGTGATCGTTCCCTGGAGCGGACTAGCAGACGTAGCCAGGCCTGCTGGCGCGGCGCCGCGGCACCGGTCGTCCGTGATCAGCGTGGACAGACCTCTAGGCATCGGCGCATGATGTGCCCATGCAGAAGACTGCAGAATCCCAACCCGTAGGGGTCAGCCGGCGGGCGGCGCTTCGAGCCATCGGCACCGGCATCGGCACAGTTGCGGCATTGCCGTGGCTGTCCGACGAAGGGCTGCTCGCGTTCGCTCGCATCCAGGAGACGAATGCGGCGCCGCAGCTCAAGGTGCTCTCGCGGGCGCAGTTCGAGACGCTCGAGGCCCTCGTCGAGGCCATCATTCCCACCGACGACCGATCTCCCGGCGCGAAGCAGGCGCGCGTCGCCGACTACATCGATCTGCTGCTGAGCGAAGTCGATCGTGAAATCACGCTGCAGTGGTTCGGCGGGCTCGCGGCGCTCGACGCCGAAGCGACAGTCGCGGTTCCGCGTCGCCGTTCAGCCGGCTCGGCGCCGGTCAGGTCGACGCGATCCTCCAGATCATCAGCCGCAACGAGAAGGCACCGCAGACGCCGCTCGAGACGTTTTTCGTGATGGCCAAGCAGGCGACGATCCGCGGCTACTACACCTCGAAGATCGGCATTCACGAGGAGCTGCGCTACAAGGGCAATCAGTTCCTTCGGGAGTTCGTCGGCTGCCAGACCGAGGACGGCAAGGACTGCCCGCATTGCGGGCAGAAGCACGCGTGAATTTCAGATTTCAGATTTCAGACTTCAGATTGATTTCAGAATTCAGGAGTTTGAGATTTGGCAATCTGCAAATAAATCTGAAATCTGAAGTCTGAAATCTGAAATGCCAGGGACACCTATGCAGGATGATCCGACACTCAACGTCAACCTGACGCGCGCGCTCGACGAGTCGAAGCGGCTCGCCGATTCGATCAAGCCCGGCAGCGATCGCTGGGACGTCATCGTCGTCGGCAGCGGGGCAGCCGGCGGAATGGCCGCGTTCCAGCTGGCCATGGCCGGCGTCAAGGTGCTGCTGCTCGAAGCCGGCCGGATGATCGACATCAAGACCGAGTACCGGACGATGGAGTGGCCGTACGCGTCGAATCGGCGGGGCCGCCTGCCGGCAGGCGAGCGGCCCGATCGACGTCGCGGAGTACAGCTTTCTCGATCGCCCGTACGGCATCGAATCCCGCGTTCGACAAGTACAAGAAGGTGGTGTCGTACGCGGGCAACCGGTTCACGCGCAACTGGGTCGTGGACGAGCGGAAGCACCCGACAACCGGGACGCCGTACGCGTGGGTGCGCGCGCAACGTTCTCGGCGGCAAGACGAACTTCTGGGGCCGTGGCGCGCTGCGCTACGGGCCGCTGCAGTTCAACGCCGCCAGCCGCGACGGCTTCGACGTCGACTGGCCGATCTCGTACGACGACGTGAAGCCGTACTACGACAAGGTCGACGTGCTGCTCGGATGCTCGGGGACCAACGAAGGGCTCGTCCAGGTGCCGGACGGCGTGTTTCAGCGGCCGTCGAAGCTGAATTGCGTCGAAGTGGCGTTCAAGCGGGCGATCGCGAAGATGGGACGCCACTACATTCCCGGCCGCGCGGGTGTGACGACCGAGGGTGTCCTGAACAACAAGTATCGGGCGCGCTGCGCCGGCCGTGGCCGGTGCGGGCGCGGCTGCGACATCGGCGCCGCCTTCCATTCGCCGACGGCGCTCATCTATCCGGCGCGCGACAGCGGCAACATGACCGTGCGGCCGTACTCGCTGGTTTCCGAGGTCCTCGTCGGCGAGGCGTCGAACCGCGCTATCGGCGTGCGCGTCATCGACGCGAACACGCGCGAGGTGATGGACTTCAAGGCGCCGGTGGTCGTGCTCGGCGCCGGCGCGCTCGACACGACGCGCATTCTGCTCAACTCGCGGTCGAGCGCGCATCCGAACGGCCTCGGGAATTCGTCGGGAGTCCTCGGCTGCTACTTGAGCGAGCACATCATGGGCATTCGCGGCAGCGGGTACATCCCGGCCCGCATCGGCACCGAGACGACGCTCGACGACGGGCGCGCCGTGTCGCCGTACATTCCGCGGTTTCGCAACGTCACCGATAAGCATCCGGACTTCATCCGCGGCTACCACTTCCAGGGCGGCGGCGGCTGCGCGCGAGTACCCGGGCATGGCGCACGACATTCCCGGGTACGGCAAGGCGTTCAAGTCGAACGTGCGCAAGCACTATCCGGCCCTCATCAGCTTCGGCGGCTTCGGCGAGGTGCTGCCGCGCAAGGAGAACCGCGTCACGCTCGACGCGACGGTGAAGGACGCGTGGGGCATCCCGGTTCTGCGGTTCGACTACATCTTCCGGCGACAACGAGCTGAAGATGGCCAAGGACATGGCCGACTCCGTCGAGGAGATGCTCATCGCCGCGAAGGCCGAGGACATCAAGATCGAGCGCGAGCCGCTGCCGCCCGGCTGGTCGATCCACGAGATCGGCACCGCGCGCATGGGCGACGATCCGACGCACGTCGGTGACCGACCGCTTCTGCCGCCTGCACGACGCGAAGAACGTCTACATCGCCGACGCCGCGCCGTTCGTCTGCGGCGGCACGCAGAACACCACCTGGTCGATTCTCGCCATGGCGTGGCGGACGATGGATTATCTGAAGGACCGTCTGCGAGCCGGTGATGTGTGATGAATCGCCGCACGTTTCTGCAAGTCGCGACCGCTCCGCTCGTCCTTCCGCCTTCGCTGAAGCTACGGCGGACAGATCGACCAGCTCAGGGCGAGTGCTCAAGATTCGACTCATCGCTCATCCTGAGCCCGTCGAAGGATGAGCGCACAGTTCAGCAACCGCGCGCCGAACTACGGAAAGCCGTTCTCATCTCGATGCTCCCGAAAGACCTGTCCTACGCGCAGCGCTTCGCGATCGCGCGCGAGGCGGGGTTCGACGCGATCGAGATGCAGACGATCGCGCGCGAAGACGAGGCGGCGGAGATTCGCGACGCGGCCGGCAAGACCGGATTGCGGATTCACTCCGTGATGAACGCCGATCACTGGCGCTTTCCGCTGTCGAGCAGCGATCGCGACGTCGTCAATCGCAGCGTCGCAGGCATGGAAACCTCGCTGCGCAACGCGGCGCTCGTGGGGCGCCGATGCCGTGCTGCTCGTCCCGGCAGTCGTCGATCACGACGACCTCGTACCGGGACGCGTGGACGCGATCGCAGCGGGTGATTCGCGAGCGGCTGCTGCCGCTCGCGCAGCGAGCTGAAGGTGATCGTCGCCGTCGAGGAAGTCTGGAACAAGTTTCTGCTGAGCCCGCTCGAGTTCGCCCGCTACGTCGACGAGCTCGACTCGCCGTGGCTGAAGGCGTACTTCGACGTCGGCAACGTCGTGTTCTACGGCTATCCGCAGGACTGGATTCGCACGCTCGGCGCCCGCATCGCGAAGGTGCACCTCAAGGACTTTCGCCTCGATCGGCCGAACGGCCGCTTCGCCTGGACCAACATCGGCGACGGCGACATCGACTGGCTCGAGGTGCGGCGCGCCTTCGACGACGCCGGGTATCGAGGGCTACTTCACGACCGAAGTCGCGGCGGGCGACGCCGCCTACTTGAAGGATCTCGCAGGTCGCGTCGACCGGTTCCTGTCGGGTCAGAAGCCGGTGTAGAGAGCCCGGCGCGCGAATGGACGATCGGATGCGCGGCCTCGCCCAGAAAATCTGGGACTACCATCACCTCAATCATCAGCTGGCGCACGCCGACGCGATTCTGGTCCTCTGCAGTCACGACAAGATCGTGGCGACGCGCGGCGCCGAGCTCTTCCTGCAGGGGTGGGCGCCGCTTCTGATCTTCGCCGGCGGGCACGGTGCGATCACGCGGCAGCTGTGGCCGAACCGGAAGCGGATCAGTTCGCGGCGATCGCGATCGAGATGGGCGTTCCGACGGAGCGCATCCTCGTCGAGAACCGGTCGACGAACACGGGCGAGAACGTCCTGTTCACCAAACAGCTGCTCGCCGAGAAGGGTCTCGATCCCCGGACGTTCATCGTGGTGCAGAAACCGTACATGGAGCGCCGGAGCTATGCGACCTTCAGGAAGGTGTGGCCTGAAAAGCAGCTGCTGCGTGACGTCGCCGCAGGTGTCGATGGACGAGTATCTGAACCGCATGCTCACACGATACGCTGACGGCCGACGATGTGATCGGCATCATGGTCGGCGATCTGCAGCGGATCCGGCTCTATCCGGCGAAGGGATTTCAGATACACCAGGACGTTCCCGCCGACGTGTGGACGCGTACGAGCAGCTGGTTCAGGCGGGATACGACAAACACCTCCTCACCGCCTGACGCGCGCCTACCCGGCTGAGGTACGATGCACACGGTTCGCGGAAGGAAGGCGCCGTGAAAGCCGCGTGGAAACGTCTCGTCGTGGTGTGTGCGGTTGCAACCTCACTGGTCGCGTCGACCGGCGCGCAGATCCGGATATCGTCCGAGCGCCGCGAACCTGTCGGCGCGCGAGTGGTTTCAGGACGCGCGCTTCGGGCTGTTCGTGCATTGGGGCGTCTACAGCGTGCTCGGCGACGGCGAATGGGTGATGAACAATCGCCAGATCCCGATTGCCGACTACGAGAAGCTGCCGGCACTCTTCAATCCCGTGGAATTCGATCCGGCGGAGTGGGTCGCGCTCGCCAAGGCCGCCGGCATGAAATACATCACGATCACGAGCAAGCACCACGACGGCTTCGCGATGTTCGACTCGAAGAGTCTCCGACTACAACATCGTCGCGCGGACGCCGTACAAGAAGGACGTGCTGAAAGCGCTCGCCGACGAGTGCCGCCGGCAGGGGCTGAAGCTTTTCTTCTACTACTCACAACTCGACTGGCATCATCCCGATTACTTTCCGCGCGGCCGGACCGGGCGGGACGACGGAACGGCCGGAGCGCGGCGAGTGGCCGCACTACATCGACGTACATGAACGGGCAGCTGCGCGAGCTCCTGACCAATTACGGCGAGATCGGCGGCATCTGGTTCGACGGCTGGTGGGATCGCCCCGACGCCGACTGGCAGCTCGACACGACGTACGCGCTCATCCATCAGCTGCAGCCGCAGGCGCTCATCGGCGCGAACCATCACCGCCGGCCGTTTCCGGGCGAGGACTTCCAGATGTTCGAGAAGGACCTGCCCGGCGGCCGGACCGCCGAGTTCAACAAGGACTCGGAGATCGGCGATTTGCCGCTCGAAACCTGCGAGACGATGAATGGCGCGTGGGGATTCAATCTGACCGATCGCCGCTACAAGTCGACGCGCGATCTGATTCGCTATCTCGTGCGCGCCGCCGGATCGAACGCGAACTTCCTGCTCAACGTCGGGCCGATGCCGAACGGTCGCATCCAGCCGGAGTTCGTGACGCGGCTTCGGGAGGTTGGCGCGTGGATGGCGAAGAACGGCGAGGCGATTCTATGGCACGCGCGGCGGACCGATCGCGCCGCACCCGTGGGGCGTGACGACGCGTAAGGGCAACCGCGTGTACGTGCACGTCCTCGACATGCCGGATGCGACGTTGCTGCTCCCTGCGCTCGGGGCGAAGGTTCGCGGGGCCCGGCTGCTGGCGACCGGACGCCCCGTGACGTTCTCGGAGCACGACTTCGGCGTGGTTCTCCGCATGCCGGCCGAGTCGATCGATCCGATCGACACGATCGTCGTGCTCGATCTGGATCGCTGAGGGGCGACGGCCATGGTGCATGGACTGAAACGAACAGTCGGCGCGGCGATCGTCGCGGGCCTCGCGATCCCGTTGGCCGCCCAGCATGGCGCGCCGGGCGGCGAGTGGCGCGCGCACGGCGGCGATCCCGCGAGCACGAAGTACGCACCGCTCGATCAAATCACGAAGGCGAACGTATCGCAGCTTCGGATCGCATGGCGCCGTCCGGCCGTGGACGCCAGCCTGACGCGCGACGTGCCGGACCTCTCCTTCTCTCACGATTTCCGCGCCACGCCACTCATGGTCGACGGCGTCTTGTACAGCTCGAATGGCATTGGCCTCGTCGAGGCGTTCAATCCCGGCACAGGGACGACGGTGTGGGTGCAGCAGCCGTTTCCCGATGAACCGCAGAATGGGCTGCGCGGTACTAGTACCCGCGGCATCGCGTTCTGGAGTGCAGGCCGCGATCGCCGATTGTTCGTGATTCGAGGCGAGTTTCTGATCGCGCTCGATCCGGCGACGGGTCGGCCGATCGCGACGTGGGGCGACTCCGGGCGCGTGAACCTGCGTCGCGGTCTCGGCCCAAGGGCCACCACGTATTCATCGAGCAGCGGGCCACAGGTATGCGGCGATGTCGTCATGGCGGGCGCGGCGATGACCGACTCGCCGCAAACGCGAGCACAGCCGCCCGGCGACGTGCAAGCCTTCGACGCTCGCACCGGCAAGCCGCGCTGGCAGTTCCATGTCATCCCCCAGCCTGGCGAGGTGGGCAACGAAACCTGGGAGAGAGACTCCTGGGCGTACTCCGGACAGGCCAATCTGTGGTCCCTCATCAGCGTGGACGAGGAGCTCGGCCTCGCGTATTTCCCGCTCACCAGCGCGACCAACGACATGTACGGCGGCCATCGCCTCGGCAACAATCTGTTTGCGAACACGCTGGTGTGCGTCAGATGCGCGACCGGCCAGCGAGTCTGGCATTACCAGATCGTCCACCACGATCTGTGGGACTACGATCTGCCAGCCGCGCCGGTCCTGGCCGACATCATCGTTGACGGCAAACCAATCAAAGCCGTTGTCGAGGTCACGAAGCAGGCGTTCGCCTTCGTCTTCGATCGGACCAACGGCCAGCCGGTATGGCCCATCGAAGAGCGTCCGGTGCCGGCGTCCGATACGCCCGGAGAACGGACGTCGCCGACCCAGCCCTTTCCCACCAGGCCGCCGCCGTTCGATCGCCAGGGCGTGACGGTCGACGATCTGATCGACTTCACGCCGGAGCTGCGCAGCGAGGCGCTGACGCTGGTCAAGCAGTACCGCATCGGTCCGCTGTTCACGCCGCCGTCGATTCGAGGGTCTGGAGGACCCGACGCGACGAAGGGCACCGTGCAGCTACCCGGCTCGGTCGGCGGCGGAGATTGGCAGGGCGCCGCGTTCGATCCCGAGACCGGCATGTTGTACGTCGTCTCGATAACGGGTCCGTTTGTCGCGGATCTCGTCAAAGGCGATCCGAAGCGGACGGATCTCGATTACGTTCCCGGACTGCGCGCGTATCCGCCGGGGCCGCAGGGCCTGCCGCTGCTCAAGCCGCCGTACGGCCGCATCACCGGCATCGACCTCAACAGGGGAGATATCGCGTGGACGACGCCGAACGGCGACGGCCCGCGCGATCACCCGCTGTTGAAGAGGCTGAATCTTCCACCGCTCGGCAATCCCGGCCGCGGCGGACTGCTCGTGACGAAGACGCTGCTCTTTGTCGGCGAGGGCGATCCGATGATGGTGCGGGCGGGGAGCCGCCTGCGTCCGGAGATGCCGCGGTCGATTGCCCCCGGGGCCGGCGGCACGAAGTTCCGAGCGCTGGACAAAGCCACTGGCGCGATTGTCTGGGAGACCGATTTGCCCGCGGGCACGACCGGCGCGCCGATGACGTACATGCACGACGGCAAACAGTACATCGTGGTCGCGATCGGCGGGTTGGAGGTGGCAGCGGAATACATCGCGCTCGCGCTGCCCTGACCGTAGGTCTCGCTCTAATTCGTCCGCAGCGCGTCGATCGGAGCGAGGCGCATGCCGCGGCGCGCCGGCACGTACGACGCCACCGTAGCGACCACCAGCAGGACCAGCCCGGTGACGGCGAACGTCCACGGATCGAGCGGTTCGACGTCGTACAGCAACCGCTCGAGCAGCCGGGTGAGCGCGGCGGCCGCGACCAGCCCGGTCGCGACACCGATGCAGACGAGGCGCAGCGCCTGGCCGATCACGAGCCGAAACACCGATGTCGCTGTCGCGCCAAGCGCCATGCGGACTCCGATTTCCTGGGTCCGCTCCCGCACCGAGTAGGCCATCACGCCGTAGACGCCGACCGCCGCGAGCGCGAGCGCGACGAGCGCGAACACGCCGACCAGCACTGAAATCGCGCGCGGACGCGCGATCGTGGTGCCGACGACATCGTCGAGCGTCCGCACGTCGACCGGCGCTTCGGGTTCCATCGAGTGAACGATGCCGGTCACGCCGGTCGCGAGCGCCATCGGCTCCTGCTGGGTGCGGACGTAGAAGCGCAGGCTGCGGCCGGGAAGCTGCGACGTCGGGACATAGATGATCGGGCTGACGGCCCCATCGCGCGACGACCTGATATCGCGGACCACCCCGACAATCACCCATTCCATGTCGTCTCTGCCGTTGGCGTGCGTGATGTTGATGCGCATGCGGCGGTCCAGCGGATGTTGACCGGCGAAATGCGCTCGCACGAGCGCTTCGCTCACGACCGCGACGGGTGCCGACGCGGCCGTGTCGGACACGGAGAAATCCCGTCCGATCAGGAATGGAATCTCCATCGTGCCGAAGTATGCCGGCGTGATCGGCCGGATCTGACTGGATCGCAGCTGGCCATCCGCAGGCTTTGGCTGGTCGGCGCGCCAGACACTCGTGCCGATGCAGGATCCCGGAGGCGGCAGGCACGAGGCCGCCGCAGCACGCCGAACTCCCGGCAGCGCCGCCACACGCGACAGCGCGTCGCGGTAGAAGTCGGTGGCCTTCGTGAGGTCGTAACGCACCCCCGGAAGCTGCACGCCGGCCGTGAGGACGCCATCAGCGCGGAAGCCGAGATCGATGCGCTGCAGCTTGACGAAGCTGCGCATCAGCAGACCGGCGCCCGCCAGCAGCACCAGCGACAGCGCCACTTCAGCGACCACGAGCGTGCTGAGCAGGCGCTGCAATCGGCGGCCGCCGATGTGCCGCCCGCCTTCGCGCAGCGCCGCGCCCGCGCGCGTCGTCGAGACCCATGCCGGAACCAGGCCAAAGAGGACGCCGGTCGTGAGCGCGGTGACCATTGTGAACGCGACCATGGGCAGATCGAGCGCGATCTGGTCGAGCCGCGGAACCGGAATGCGATTGCCGACCAGGGCGAGCAGTCCGCGCAGACACAGCGCCGCGACGGCGAGCCCTGCGATGCCGCCGAAGGCCGCGAGCAGCAGGCTTTCGGCGAGCATCTGCCGCACCAGCCGCCCGCGTTTGGCGCCGAGTGCCGCCCGCATGCCGAGCTCGCGCTCGCGCGCGGCGCTCCGCGCCAGCAGCAGATTCGCGACGTTGACGCAAGCCACGAGCAGCACGAGCAGCACCGCGCCCGCCAGGACCAGCAGAGCAGGCCGGACTTCGCCGACCATCTGTTCCTGTAACCGGAACATCATCACGGTCCGCGCGGCGTTGCGCTGCGGCTCCTCTTTCTCGAGCTCCGCGTAAATGCGCCGCATCTCGCCGAACGCCTGCTCGAACGACATGCCGGCGCGCAGGCGCGCGACGCCGTACGAAACACCGCGACCGCGCGCGGCGCGTTGTTGCTCGATCGTCAGGCCGTAGGGAATCAGGAAGTCGGCTTTCTCGCCGACGATCGTGAAGCCGGGCGGCATCACGCCAATCACGGTCCGGCGTTGGCCATCGGTCGTGAGCGTCAGGTCGAGCACGTCCTGGCGGCCGCCCAGGCGTCGTTGCCAGAACTCGTGGCCGAGCACGATGACGCCGGCCTGTCGCCTCAGGTCTTCTTCGGTCGTGTAAGCGCGGCCAAGCGCCGGCTGCACGCCCAGTGCGCGCAAGGCGTCGGACGAAACCGTAAAGCCCGAAACCTCGTCAGCCTGGCCGTCGAGGACCATGGCGGCGCTCGTTGGCCCGACCATCCCCAGATGCTCGAGCGTTCGCGTGCGCTCGCGCCACGCCACGAAGTTCGCCAGGTTGATGCCATTCCGCTGCGTGCCGCCGCGGTTGGTTTCCCAGACCGATACGATCCGATCGGGGTCGTGATAGGGCAGCGGCTCCAGCATCACCGTGCGTACGACGCTGAAGATCGCAGAGGTCGCGCCGATGCCGAGCGCCAGCGTCACCAGCGCCGCAGCGGTAAAGCCGGGCGCACGCCGCAGCACGCGCGCGCCATGGCGGAAGTCACGCACCGAGTCGTCGAGCAGCGCCGGCCGGATCTCGTCGCGCGTGCTTTCCCTGGCGCGTTCCACTCCGCCGAACTTGAGCAGCGCCTGACGTCTGGCCTCATCCAAACCCATTCCCGCGCGGCGATTCTTCTCGGTCTGCTGATCGAGATGAAAACGCATCTCTTCGTCGAGACCGCTCTCGAGCGTCCGCCGTCGAGCGATCGAACGAATCCACTTCCAGGCCTGAGTAATCGAGCTCATGACGTTGTCTCAGCTGTGCATCGTCGCTTCGAGCACCAGGTTGACCGCGCGGGACATGCGGCGCCACTGCACGAGCTCGTCGCTGAAATGCCGTCGACCCTCGCGCGTCAGCGCGTAGTAGCGCGCGCGCCGATTGTTCTCGGTCACCTTCCAGTCGGATCGAATCAGACCCTGGCGTTCGAGCCGGTACAACGCTGGGTACAGCGTGCCTTGCCCCAGCTGCAACACGCTCTCCGACCACTGCTCGATGCGTTCGGTAATGCCCCAGCCGTGCATGGGCTGGAGCTGCAGCGCCTTGAGCACCAGCATGTCGAGCGTGCCCTGCAGGAGGTCTCCTCGTTCCTTGGTCACAGCGCTCCTTTTTGAAGGCTCCCTTGTCGAAGGCTCCTTTCGAACGACGAAAGAAGGGTAGACCCGCTTCCTTTCGATTGTCAAGGGGAGCGGGCGAGGGGAGCGTGGTGGCGCGATCGGTGGGGTCGCGCCGGTCCGGTTAGCGGCTGGCGATCTCGCGGATCTTGATGTTGCGGAACGCCGCGAGATCGCCGTGGTCCTGCAGCCCGATGTGGCCGCGTCGGGCGCGGCCGAACTTCGGATAGTCCTTGAACTTGCTCTCGCGAACCTGGCGCTCCCAGCCGGGCGTCCACAGCTCGTAGTCGACGACCTTCACGCCGTTGAGCCAGTGCTCGACATGCGCGCCGCGTGCGACGATGCGCGTCTCGTTCCAGGAGCCGATCGGTTTGGTGACGTCGCGTGACGGCGGATCCAGATCGTAATTGGCGGCGGCGTACTGCCCGGGCTTGAGCGGCTCCTTGTAGGCGTTGTCGATGATCTGATACTCCGGCGCCATGTGCCACATCACGGGGTCGTCTTCGATGACGCGGTAGAAGAGGCCGCTGTTGCCGTTCGCCGCCAGTTTCCACTCGAGCGTCAGCTCGAAATCGCCGAACTCGTCGATGGTCACGATGTCGCCGGCCTGGCCGACGCGCGTGAGCGCGCCGTCGATCGCCTGCCAGCCGCCGGGCAGCGTCTGCTGCCGATACCCGCGCCAGCCCGCGGCGGTCTTGCCGTCGAACAGCAGGCGCCAGCCGTCGGCACGCTCTTTCGCGCTGAGCGTATTCGGCGCCGATTGCGCGATGGCGATCATGCCGGCCGCCGTGTAAAGAACGCAAAGACCGCAAAGACCGCAAAGGCTGCTAAGGATGGTGTTCATATGCTGTTCTTGGCGTTCTTGGCGCTCTTGCGTTCATCGTCAGTGCGACTCGATCGAGGTGCGCGTCATCTTCTCGGGATTCCAGCCGATGGCGCTTCGCTCGAAGTAGCTGTGGTTGGCGAGGAGGGCGGGCCCGGCCGCCCGCAGACCGAACACCGCGTCCTCGACGACCGTCCGTCGCGTGCGCACCGCGTCGAAGAAGTTGCGGAAGTGATCCTCGGTGCTGTTGTAGCGCTGCGGCGCGGCATACGTCTCGTCGGCGCGCGGGCTGCAGCTCCGGCCGATCCGGATACTTGCTGCGATACTCCGTCATGAACGCGTCCTGCGTGGCCTTGGCGAACGTGTCGGCCGTCTGGCCCGGCTCCTTGGCCGGCGGGCGCCGCGACAGCGTCACCGACGTTGTCGCCAATCGTGAGCACGCCTTCGGGCCCGACGAAGCGGAACACGTACGCGTCGCCGGCGCCTTCGGCGAAGTTCACCTTCAGCGACAAGGTGAACGCCGGGTGCGATCGCCGTCTTCGGATAGTCGTACAGCGCGAGCATCACGTCGGGCACGTCGCGGCCGTCGTTCCAGTGGCGAAGCCCGCCGCTCGCGATCGCGCGCGTCGGTCCGAGCGCGTCGAGCACGAAATGGATCCCGGTGAACAGGTGCACGAACAAGTCGCCAGGAATGCCGGTGCCGTAGTCGCGGTAGTTGCGCCAGCGGAACAGGCGCACCGGTTCGAACGGCCGCTTCGGCGCGCGGCCGAGAAACCGATCCCAGTCGATGGTCTCCGGCGATGCGTCGGGCGGAATCGAATACTGCCACGCGCCCATCGAGGAGTTGCGGTTGATCCACGCTTCGACGAGGTTCAGCTCGCCGATCGCGCCGGCGCGGAACAGCTCTCTCGCCTTCGCGTAGACGATGGAGCTGGGGTGCTGACTGCCGACCTGCAGGATACGTCCGGTCTGACGCGCCGCGTCGATGATCACGCGGGCCTTCGTCGAGCTCCTGCACCATCGGCTTCTCGACGTAGACGTCCTTGCCCGCGTTCATCGCGTCGACCGCCATCTGCGCATGCCAGTGATCCGGCGTCGCGATGATCGACCGCGTCGACGTCGCGGCCGCGCCAGCACCTCGCGGTAGTCGCGCGTCGTGAACACCTGGTTGCCCGCACAGCTCCTTCGCCAGCGTCGAGCCGGCCGTCGTAGACGTCGGCGACCGCGACGAGCTCGACGCCCGGCGCTCGCAGCGCCGAGCGGAGATCCTGCTGGCCGCGAATCCCCATGCCGAACAGCGCGATCCGGATCCGCTCGTTCGGCGACACCGTCTGCGGCCGGACGGGTGTCTGCTGCGCGCAGCAACGGTCGGCGCCGTCGCGGTCGCGCTGGCGACGGTCCTGAGAAAATCACGCCGGGAGCGTCGAGTGGTCATGGCGTCCTCGATTTGACTTGCGTCGACACAGTTTCCGCTCGGTGAGCTGTCGAACCACGAGCAACGTTCCAGGTCTATCCTCAACAAGCTCCTCGAGCGCCATCTCGACAGCTCAGGATGAGCGGCGAGTCGAAGCTCAGCGAGCGTGATCTCTAGTCTACGATCAACGGGAGCGAAACCGGCTGCGCCTCCGAGCTCCGCCGACCGGTCCGCCGCCAGGCAGACTTCCATCGTCTTCTGCGCCTCGAACACGCTCGATCGACGTTTCGCGGTCCTCGAGCACGCACGCCACGAGTTCGTCGATCTCCGCCTGGAACGGATGGTGGCTGACGTCGGCCGAGTTCGGGCATCGTGCAGTCGATGCGAATCGCCGGCCGGCCCGGCGGTGTCGGTCGCCGCCGCAGCCGCACGTCCGGAAACGGGTTCGCGGCCGCGAGCGCCTCCAGGTCGAGCGGCGTGTCGAGCCACTGCAGCAGATCCTGCCGCAGCGTCGCGCGATCGCCCATCAGCTCCACGCAGAAACGTGTACGGCAGCATGAAGTCGGTCGAGCTGGTGACGTGGCCGAGGGCGGAGCCGCCGCAGCGTCATGTTCGCGACGATCGAGGTCGGCCACTCGTATCCGCTCGGTGAACCGCGTGTGGAACGCGCTCACGTCGATCGGCTCGAGTCCGGAGCACCAGCGCAGCGCGTCGACGGCGTGGCAGCCGGCTGCGAGCAGGTGGCTGCGTCCGCTCTCGCGCGTGCGCACCCAGTCCCAGCCGCTGTACCAGTCGGTCACGCGCGACAGATACTGCGTGCGCGCGAAGCGGATCTCGCCGAGCCAGCCGCTCGGTGCGCAGCCATCGCGCGAATTTCAGGAACGGGTTGTAGCGGAGCTCGAACGACACGATCGTCCGCACGCCCGCGCGCTCGCACCGCGTCGCGAATGCGGACGAGCTCGGCGACGTCGAGGCCGGTCGGCTTTTCGAGCACGAAGTGCTTGCCCGCCTGGGCGGCGGCGACGGCCTGGTCGGCGTGCAGGTGGTTGGGCGTCGCGATCGAGACGATGTCCACGTCCGGTGCCGCGAGCACTTCGTCGTAGTTCGTGGTGATGCGAGCGTCGCCGGAGCGCGAGGCCGGCCTTCGTCAGCGCCGCGCGTGCGTCGGTCCAGGTCGCGCGCCGCAGATCCAGGTGATCGCCGTGTGCGGATTGTGCTGAAACGCCGCAATGTGCTGCGACGCGCACCAGCCGGCGCCGCAGATGGCGACCCCGAGCTTCTCATCGCGAGTGGTCATTTCGATTGGCGTAGCCTACCGCTTTTTGACCGGTGTGGCGCAGGCCCGTTCAACTCGCTCACCCTGAGGCTGTCGCCCTTCGACTTGGCTCAGGGCGACCCCGAGCTTGCCGAGGGGTCGAAGGGGTGAGCTCGCTCAGGACAGGTTGGAGCGGCGTGTCGCAGGACTTCCGGTCTCGATCATCAGTGTGGTCATGCACGTAGACGTTATATGAGACACTCTATATACTTATCTATATGATCAAAGTGCTCGTGGAATTGGACGACGACATGGCGGCCCGCCTCGAGCGCGTCGCGCCCAGCCGCATCCGCCAGCGTTCGGAGTTCATCCGCGCGGCGTTGCGTCGCGCGTTGTGGGATCTCGAGGAACAGACGACGGCTGAGGCCTATCGACGACAGCCCGATGCCGGCGGCGACGCCCACGTCGATCCTGAGGTCTGGGAGCCGGCAAGCCCCCGGCGCCGGAAGACGCGCCGATGAGACAGTACCAGATCCGGTGGGCGTCGATGCCTCCGCCGATTGGCCGGCGTCCCGTCATGTTGTTGTCGCGGACTCCGGCGTACACCTATCTCAACAAAGTCATCGTCGTCGAGGTCACGGCCACCGCGCGTGATATCCCGCAGGAGATTGTCGTGGATGAGGTCGAGGGGCTCGCGCGGCCATCGGTCGTGAACTTCGACAACATTCACGTCATCGCGAAAGCGCGGATCGGCGCACGTCTCGGATCCCTCGACCCCAGGCGCGTGCGCGAAGCGAAGCGGGCGCTCGGGTACGCGCTCGACTGGCCGGAACTGAAAGTGCTGTAGCACGTCGCCCGTGGCCTCGCTGCCTCAAGGCATGCGCCACTCTCCCGGAAACGGCGGTAAAGTAGCTGCGTGGACAGCACTGGGCGAGGGCGTTGGCTTATCGCCGGCTTCATCGCGCTCCTCCTCAATTCGGCGTACCTGTGGGCCTTTGCTGATCCGACCCTGGGGTATTTCATCCAGGTCGCCGTCCATCCGCTGCTCGGTCTGACGCTTGCCGCCGCCGCCCTGTGGCTGCTGCTCAGGCGCCGGTTCAGTCCCAGCGCGCTCGGACAGGCAGCGCTGGCGATCCTGGCCGTTGGCCTCGCGCTCGGGATCGCGGTCCTCGTCGTCGGCGCCACGACGCCGCATCGCCTGCTCGTCGACGCGCACGTCGCGGCGTCCACTGTGGGCGCTGCGCTCCTTCTTCTCTATTTCTGGAGAACAGCATGGCAGGCTCGCGATCCGCGCCTTGCATGGGCCGCCCGAGCCGGGATGGTGCTTGTGCTCGTAGCGGCCGGCGCCGCAGCGACCGCGCGCGTCGGCCGCGAGGCGCGGTGGCGGGCGGCGTATCGCATTCAGAATCCGACGACACCGCCCAAGACGATGGATGAGGAAGGCGCCGGCGCGAACAGTCCGTTCTTTCCTTCGTCCGCGAATACCAACGTCGACGGCATCATCCCGGCCAACTTCTTCATGACGAGCGAGAGCTGCGGTCGTTGCCACGGCGACATCTATCAGCAGTGGAATTCGTCGGCGCACCATTTCTCGTCGTTCAACAACCAGTGGTATCGAAAGTCGATCGAGTACATGCAGGATGTCGTCGGCACCCGGCCCTCGAAATGGTGTGCGGGCTGCCACGATCATGCCGTGTTCTTCAATGGGCGCTTCGACCGTCCCATCAAGGAGCAGATCAATACGCCGGAGGCGCAAGCGGGTCTGGCCTGCACTTCCTGCCATTCGATCACGCGCGTGCACAGCTCGATGGGGCAGGGCGATTTCGAGATCGAGTACCCGCCGCTGCACGACCTCGCCGCCAGCGAGAACCCCGTGCTGCGACGCATCCACGACTCGCTGCTCTACCTCGCGCCGGAACCACACCGCAAAACATTCCTGAAGCCGTTCCACCGCGAGCAGACCGCGGAGTTCTGCTCGGCCTGCCACAAGGTGCATCTCGACGAGCCGGTGAACAGCTATCGATGGTTCCGGGGCTTCAACGATTACGACAACTGGCAGGCGTCGGGCGTGTCGGGACAGGGCGCACGCTCGTTCTACTATCCAGCGCAGCCGCAGAAGTGCGCCGACTGCCACATGCCCCTCGTGGATTCCACCGATCCCGCCGCGAAGAACGGCAAGGTTCGATCGCACCGGTTCCCCGGCGCGAACACCGCGCTGCCGTTCGTCAATCAGGATCCCGTGCAGTTGAAGACCGTGCAGGATTTCCTCCGCGATGGCCAGATTTCCGTCGACGTGTTCGGGATCACGCGTGCGGAGACCCGCGCGCCCGAAGGAGCCGCTCGCGGTAGCGGCGCGGTGGAGGGCGGGCGGATCGCCAGCACGTTCGCCGTCGGCGAAGAGTCGGCCTCCTTTGGCGCCGCGGCGGTCACGACGACGACGCCTCCCGCCGAGGTGCTCGCGCCGCTCGACAAGATTCCGGCCACCGTGCGCCGCGGCGAAACGGTCCGCGTCGAGGTTGTGGTGCGCACGCGGAAAGTGGGTCATTTCTTCCCAGGCGGCACGGTCGACGCGTTCGACGTCTGGGTAGAGTTCGAGGCCGTGGACGATAAAGGGCGTGTGCTGCTCCACAGCGGCGCAGCTGCGGACAAAGGCAAGGGTCCTGTCGATCCCGCCGCGCACTTCTATCGCAGCCTCCAGCTCGACGAGCACGGCAATCCGATCAACAAGCGCAATGCATGGATGACACGGTCGGTGGCGTACGTGCGGCTGATCCCGCCGGGTGCGGCCGACACGGTTCACTACCAGCTGCAGATTCCACGCGACGCCGGCGACCGGATTTCCTTGCGCGCGAAAGTGAACTATCGAAAGTTTGCGTGGTGGAACACGCAATGGGCGTTTGCCGGCGTCCGCGATCCGTCGCAGCCCAATCCGCCGGTCACCCGCTCGTACGATGACGGCGTGTGGCAATTTACCGGAGACACCTCGGGCGTGTCGGGGAAGGTCAAGGCGATCCCAGACATTCCCACGACCGTCATGGCCGAGGCAACGGCGTCGATTGGCGTGGTGGACGCGCGCGCCGCGCTTCCACCGATCAAGTCATTGATGGACCCGTCGGTCCGCGAGCGCTGGAACGACTACGGCATCGGACTGCTGCTGCAGGGAGACTTGAAAGGGGCGCAGGCGGCCTTCAGGAACGTGACGGCGATGGATCCCGGCTACGCCGACGGTCCGGTGAACGTCGCCCGCGCACAGCTTCAGGAGGGAGATGTCGATGGCGCAGTCGCGATGCTCGAGCAGGCCCTGAAGATATCGCCGCGTTTGGCCAAGGCGCATTTTTTCCTCGGCGTGGCGCTCAAGACGCTGGGCCGCTACGGCGAAGCGCTCGATCATCTGCGTGTTGCGGCCGAGCAGTACCCACGCGACCGCGTGGTGCTCAATCAGATTGGCCGCGTGCAGTTCCTCGAGCGCCGCTTCGACGATGCCATTGCGAGCTTCACAAGGGCGCTGGATGTTGATCCGGAGGATCTCGAAGCGCACTACAACCTGATGTTGTGCTATCAGGGGAAGGGTGACGCGAAGCTCGCGGCCCGCGAGCAGGCGCTCTACACGCGATTCAAAGCCGATGAGTCCGCGCAGGCGATCACCGGACCGTATCGGTTGAAATCGCCCGACGACAACAACGAACGGCAGTCGATCCACGAACATCGATGAGCCGTTAGGCCCCGGTCTGCATCTGCCAGCGCCACACGCGCCCGTCCTCTGGGTCGATCGCCTCGCCCACAAACGTCATCCCCACGCGCTCTAGCACACGTGTCGACGCATTCGTCTCCGGCAGCGTATGGGCGACAACCCGCCGGACCGCTGGCGAGCTGCTCGCCAGTTCGATGAGTTTCCCCGCCATCCCTGTTGCGTACCCACGCCCCTCGAAGCCCGGGTACGTAAAGTAGGCGATCTCTACCGTCCCGTCCTCGGTCGGCGCACTCTTGAACGCGCACGAGCCAACCACCTCGCGCGTGGATGCATCCACCACAAAGTACCCGCCCCATTGGAGTTCGTCCACGCTGACGGGGGTTGAGACGAGGGTGCGTCCAACCAGTCCGTGTACGAGGTCAGCCACCCGCGCCCAGTTGTCTTGCGCCAGTGCTTCGAGATACTCAGGATGCTTGCCGATCGACTCCTCGATCGCTCGCTCAAGCCTGACGAGTTGAACCGTCCTCATAAGACTGCCCCAGTTCGTGGGCGCAGTTCTCCGCATTCTAGATGTCACCGGGGCGTGATCCAAGTTGCTGTGACGTGTCTCGCGTCGCCCACAGCGTCAGCCGGCGAATCAAAGGCCCGAGGCGCGGGTGATCGAGCAACGGCATGAGCTCCCGCACCACCGTTGTGACGATCGTCACCGGCCCGGTCATCGCATCGACGTTGGCCTGAATCAATGCCGCGGCCGCCGCTTCGTCGTCGAGGTCGAGCGCGATCGTCATCAACATCGCGGCCGGCCCGATGTACTCACGCTGCGCCCGCGTGATGAGGTCGGCGCGCGCCGCCAGCGCCTCCTCCCTTCGGCCGGCGAGTGCCAGGCCGCGCACGTAGAGCCCGACCAGGATCGGACCGTCTTGCGTGAGATCGACCGCACGGCGCAGGCGCGGGATTGCCTCGTCGTGGCGGCCGAAGTCGCCGAGGCGAATCGCCGACAGCCACAGATTGACTATGCTGTTCGGATCGATCGTCAGTGCTGCCTCGTGCGCCGTGAGCGCCGCAGCGGAGTCGGCCCCGGGAACTCCCACCGGCGGCAATGCCATCACCGAGGCGGCGCGGATGAACACCGACAACGGATCCGCGGCCACCGCGCGCGCGGCGGCCGCCCGGCTCTCTTCGAGATGGCCAAGCATGGCGTTGAGCAGGGCCACGTACGTGTGGGCCAGCGGCTCGTGAGGATCGATGGCGAGCGCGCGCTCGAGGTGAGCCCCCGCCTCGTGCCAATCGGATCGGAGGTACAGCTTGAGCTGCGCCCATAGCACATGCACGAACGCGAGGTCCGGACGAAGCCGCTCGGCTTCCTGAAGCGCGGCCGCCGCTTCGGTGGCGGCATCGATCGTCGGAGTGTATTGGTAGACGCCCAGCCCGACGTGCGCGTCGGCGAGACCGAGATGCGCCCGCGCGTACTGAGGGTCGCGCGCGAGTGCCTGGCGGAAGTACTCGATCGCACGGCGGAGCGAAGCCGGGGACCGGACCTGCGCAGCCTCGCGCCCGCGCAGGTACATCTGGTACGCCTCGAGGTCGTCGGTGGGACGCACCACCAGGGGCGCGGTCGAGGGCTCGAGGCCCAACGTCACCTTCAGCTGCTCGACAATCCCGCGCGCGATCTCGTCCTGAATGGCAAAGATGTCGTTGAGATCGCGGTCGTACCGCTCGCTCCACAGCTGCGTGCCCTCACTCGCGCTCATCAGCTGCACCGTCACGCGAACGCGGTTGCCGGCACGTCTGACACTCCCCTGCAGCACGGTCCTGACGCCGAGTGCGGCACCGATCGCGGCCAGATCGACCTGTTTCCCTTTGAATGCGAAGCTCGACGCGCGCGCGGCCACCTTGAGTCCCTTCACCGGTGTCAGCGCGACGATCACGTCGTCGGTCATCCCGTCGGAGAAGAACTCATTGTCGGCGTCCGCGCTCATGTTCGTGAACGGCAGCACGGCGACTGACGCGTCCGGCAGGCGAGGTGGAGCGTCCGGCATCTCACCGGACCGAAGCGCCTCGACCACGCGTGCTCCGGTCGCGAATCGTTCCCGGGGTGCCTTCGCGAGCAGGCGAGCCACGACCTGGCTCAGGCCGCGAGGTACCGCAGGGCGGACCGTGCTGGCCTCGGGCGGCGTGTGAACGAAGCGCTTCGCGATGATGGCCTGGGTGGAATCGCCCGTGAACGGTGGCTCGCCAGTGAGCATCTCGTACATCACGCAGCCGAGCGAGAAGAGGTCGCTGCGCCCGTCGACACCCTCGCCCGCGGCCTGCTCGGGGCTCATGTAGGTCGGCGTCCCGACGACGACGCCGAACTGCGTCAGCGATGCGCGAGTGTCCTCGCTGGCGGCCACAATCGCCTTTCCGATCCCGAAGTCGGCGACGACTGCGTGCCCTTCGTGGAGCAGGATGTTCTCCGGCTTGATGTCCCGATGGACGATGTCGTGGCGATGCGCATAGTCGAGCGCATCGGCGACCTCGGCCGAGAGTCGGACCGCCTGATCGATCGGAAGCTGGCGTTGCTCCCGGAGCAGGTCGCGTAGCGTCTGTCCTTGCATGACCGGCATCACAAAGTAGAGGAAGGAGGCTTCCTCGCCGGACGCGTAGAGCGGGAGGATGTGCGGGTGCGTGAGGCGGGCTGCCATGCGGATCTCGCGGACGAACCGATCCCGGCCCACCCACTCGGCCACGTCCGGTTTGAGCACTTTGATGGCGACGTCGCGCTCATGCCGGAGATCGCGCGCGAGGAACACCTTGGCCATCCCGCCAGACCCGAGCTCGCGCTCGATACGATACCGGCCAGCCAGGGCCGTGAACAGGGGCTCCATTACCGTCGACACGTCGCCAACGAGGCGCGTCGCTCTTCCGTCCCATTCAGGACGACGCGGTTCGAATCATAGTCGAGCCTGGTGGGCCGACGGCCGGCGACGATGACAATGGATCGCGGCGTGGGGTGTCCGTCAACGCGCGGCATCAGCCGCGGCGGCTCATGATGGCACCGGCTGCCGTCGGCCGCAAGCCGATGTGAGACCGCCGATCAAAGGGACGAGGCCTCGCCAAAGAGAAACCGGACGGCTTGATCAGGGAACGCAGGCTTCCGGTTCACATGAGGCATGCCATTGAGTTCCAGCTGGATCTTCCGAAGCGCCGGCATCGTGATTTTCGGTTCGTCTTCGAGTCGCACGCTCACATGAAACGCAACATCATTGAGCGAACCAAGAAGGCTACGACTGTCGTTCTTGGCGAATCGAGCGCCGCGGACGATGGCGTGCGCTTCCATCTCTGATTGTCGTAGTGGCACACCGAGATCCGTCAGGACGGTCTGCAGGGAAGCGGCGAAAACAAGCAGGAACTCCGGCAAAGTTAATAATGGATAGACGACCGTAAGGTAAGTCGATTCTTCGAGCCCCACGGCCAGTAGACCCGCGGGGGTTGGCAGCTCTCGAATCGACCACGCCCCGAGACGCGTTCCCTTGATTTCTGCACGCACCCGAGCAGGAAGAGAGGCTCGTCCACCAATGGCTCGCCACATATTCCTGGTGCACATGATCGTCGGCATCGATCGAATCTTGCCGGCCTAACGCTCGCGAATGCGCCGCGCGCCACTGCGACGAGTTGCACAGAAATCGAGAACGCGCCGGCTCCGTTCGCTTGTTGGACAGCCGGCCCGGATGGTACAGTACCGACGTGATTTTTTCGATCGAGATCGAACGCGAGGACGTGGCCGCTGGCTTGCCGAGGTGCCCGCCTTGGCGGGGGTGATGTGCTACAGCGCCGACCGGGATGAAGCTGTCGCCCGAGTGCAGGCACTCGCTCTACGCGTGATTGCCGAACGTCTTGAGCACCGCGAGGCTCCCGCCGAGTTTCTGGACGTTAGATTTCAAGCCGCTTGAGCAATTGGCCGTCGAGGAAGGCGCCGCCGCGTCCTGGCCGCTCTGTTGAAGATCGGCTGGCAACTGAAGCGACAATCCGGTTCGCACCGAACCCTGACTCGTACGAATTGGGCCGACTTCGTTTTCGCCTTCCACGACGATGAAGAAATCGGGCCGAAGATGCTGGCCCGAGTCGCGAAGAAAACCGGTTTGACCCCAGAAGATCTCTGACCTACCGGCAAGGTCGTTCCGGGCTGTCTAACGGGCGGCGATTGAGCCGCGGCGATTACGATCGCGGCGCGCCGGCGGCTCCAATCGCGGGTTAGGCTGCGCACCTGCGCGCTTTCCATACCTCTTCGCATGGCCACTGCTCGGCCCACTCGAGTGTCACGAACGGATAGCGCGTCGTCGCGCCGACGATAGGCCGTACCTCGAGGAGATCCTCGATGCTGAAGCCACAGCGCCGCAGTAGGCGCACCCAATCGCCGTGCGAGAGGTGAAACTCGATGCCCGGATCGTTCGGCCACTCGACGCGGTGCATGCCAAATGCTGCGCGGAGCAGCCGATCCGTGGCAGCGGCGCCCTCGTTCACCGGCATGCACAGCGTCAACAAAAAGGAGTTGGTGAGAAAAACGAGTTGGCCGTCCGGGCGGAGAAGGCGCGAGGCCTCTGGAACCCAGCGCTCGGGATCGGCCCAAAGGCATGCACCGTACTCCGAGATGGCGAAGTCGAAGCTCTGATCGGGGTAGGGAATCGCTTCGGCGCTGCCGTGAAGAAGCGGGAAGTGGAGACCATGCTGTTGCTGTAGGCGCCGCGCGGTCGCGAGCTGTGCTTCGGAGTTGTCGATGCCCACTACTCGCGCGCCACGCCGCGCTAGCCAAGCCGAGATGTATGCAGTGCCGCAGCCGAGTTCGATCGCATCCCTACCTGCGAGACCATCGGGGAGGATGCCGAGCTGCGATTCGGGAACGCCCCATATTCCCCACCTTGGCTCAGCCGCCGCCCAGTTCTCTTCGCCTGGCGCTACGTACTGTTGCGCCAAGTTATCCCATAGCGCACGATTACGACGAACGTGGTCCGGTAGATCACTCATTGAATGTTCAAAGACGTCATTGCTCCATGTTCTTCTGGCCGTCTAACTGTCTATGGAGGTACACCGGAACGGTTCGCTCGCGGTGTACAAAACCGCGAGTGCAACTTCTCCGATTACTGCCATGTGCAACGAGGGCAGGATGATAGCACGCAAGAATAGCCATGGCCGTCGCCGCGTTCAAGATGGCTCGTGGTTCGACAGGCTCACCACGAGCGTGTGACTAGACTTCGTCGACCTTCTTACTTCTAACTTTTCGCTTCTCACTTCAAGCTGCGTTTTTCAGCAGCATGCTGCCGCCCGCCCGCGCCGTGGCGCAGCACGACGATCTTGTCCGCCGCGACGTCGCCGAATCTTTCACGCTTGCCGTCGGGCCACCGCACGGTGACATCCCGGACAACGGTCTCGCTGCCGAGCCCGACGTGGACGCGCGGATCGTTGCTCGCGAGGTAGCTGTACGCGGCTCGCACGTCCCGCCTGATGGACCTGGATCCCACCTTCATCGTCAGTTCCGCGCCGTGCGCATCGCGGCCGTGCTCGTCCAGGACGCGAAAGGCGATCCAATGGCCCCGCCCGGCCACGACGTTGTGAAGGAGATGGGGCGCAGCGTCGCGGTTGGCCACGAGGATGTCGATCCCACCGTCATTGTCGATATCGCCGAAGGCCGCGCCTCGGCTCGTGGCGACGAGCGGCGCCAACATGCCACCCTGGGGTCGCACTTCCTCGAACCGCGGACCCGGCCCGCCGCGCATCAGCAGATTCGGCTCCGCATACGAATCCTCCGAGAATCGCTCCGACTGCAATCCGACCCGGCCGTTCGCCTCGTACAGATCGAGATACCCGTCGTTGTCGAAGTCGAGCATCGCCATCCCGAAGCGGGTGAAGCGCCGGCTCGCCATACGGAGTCCGGCAGCCGCTGCGGCGTCGACGAAGAAGCGGCCGTCGTTTCGAAAAAACGAGTCGGACTCCGTGTCGAGGTTCACGACCAGCAGATCCTCATCGCCATCGGCATCGACATCGGCGGCATGGACGCCCATCCCGGCCTTCGGCGCGCCGTCGAGATCGATGGCCACCCCGGCCACGAGCGCCGTGTCGGTGAACCGGCCATCCCCCTGATTCATCCAGAGGTGGTTCGGCGTGCCGTCGTTGGCGACGAAGACGTCGATCCGTCCGTCAGCATCGAAGTCGGCCGCAACAACGCCCAGGCCGTTGCCGACCGCGGTCTGCAGCCCGGCACGCGCCGAGACGTCCGAGAATGTCCCGTCTCCGCGGTTGTGGAAGAGCAGGTCGGAGGTCGGCGCGTCGTAATTTCGCGGCGCGCAGTAATCGGGCACGCCCGTAAGGCTGTAGCACTCCAACTCTGATGACGGGCTCCAGTCGATATAGCGCGTCACGAAGAGATCCAGCCAGCCGTCCGCGTCGTAGTCGAGGAACGCGGCGCTCATGCTCCAACCGGATCCGGCGACGCCGGCGGCTGCGGTCACGTCGCGAAAGCGCCCGCTCCCGTCGTTCTGGAGCAGCACGTTCGGCCCGAGGTTCGTGACATACAGATCCGTGTCGCCGTCGTTGTCGTAATCGCCGGCCGCGACGCCCATGCCGTACCCTGCGGCATCAGCCCCGCTGCCGCTCGTCACATCGTCGAAGCGCCCATCGCCGCGGTTGCGAAAGAGGCGGTTGCCGGATGCCTTCTCGGTGGGGATTCTGACGTTGCCGCTTTGCACGAGATACGCATCCAGGTCGCCGTCCCCGTCCATGTCGAACAGCGCCACGCCGCCGCCCATGATCTCCGGCAGCAGGAAGCGATCGCGATGCCCGGACCGGTGCGTGAACACGAGGCCGCGGGCCGCCGCCTGCTCCTCGAACCACGGCGGGCCGGACGCCGCCTGGGCTGGCGACGAGGGGGGCTTGCCGCCGCACGCAGCCAACGCGACTGTCAGGCCAACGGCTGCTAGCACGTCGCACCCCGCACGCCGCACGCCGCACGCCGCGCTGATCACCTTGGCGGTCCCTCTCCCCGCAACAGCCGCATGGCACTCGCGAGCCGCGCGTTCCTGGGATCGATCTGTTCTGCACGCTGCAGCGCGATTGCGGCGGCGTCGCGCGCGCCGAGCTGGAGTTGCGCCATGCCGAGACCGACCAGGGCGTCGGCGGACATCGGATCGATTCTGAGCGCCGCCTCGAACCAAGGCACCGCGGCAGCGGGTTGCCGCTGCTCGTCGAGCAGGAATCCGATCCAGACGCGCGGTCTGGCCTGCCGGGGATCGCGCGCAAGTGCCGCTTCGAGCGCGTGGCGCGCCTCGGCCGGCCGGCCCTCTTGCCACAGGATCACGCCTTTGGCCTCGAGCGCTCGCGCGCTCGTGGGTCTGATCGTCAGCGCGCGATCCGCATGACTCTCGGCCTGTGCGAACTTTCGGTCGAAGCCGTACGCCGTGGCCAGATTGAGATGCGTGTCGAAGTTCTGCGGATCGCGCGCCAACACCGACTCCAGCAACGCGATCGCCTCGGAGGTCCGGCCGCTTGCCGCGTAGACGCCGCCCAGGTGATTGAGCAGCGCAAGGTCGTCGGGCTTGGCCGCGCGGAGCCGCTCGAGCAGAGGAATCGCCTGAGCATAATCGCCGGCCGTCGCGAGCGCGGTGGCCTCTTTCAAGATCGACGCGAAGCCTCGGCGATCCGATCCGATCTGGTCCGACCATGGATCGCGCCACACCGGCTCGCCGCGAGCGCCCACGGCCAGCGTGAACCGGGCGTCGTCTTCGCGTCCGATTCGTCCGGTACGCCGTGCCGAGCAACTGCAACGCGTAGCGGTCGCCGGGATGATCGTTCAGCAGCCGCTCGAGCATGTCCACGGCACGCTGATTCTCACCGCGGGCGAGGTACACGCGAGCGAGGCCCACCCATCCACCGACATCGGCGGCATCAACCGTCGTGGCCCGGCGGAACGAGGCTTCTGCTGACGCAGTGTCCCCCTGATCGAGCAGCCACAACCCGCGCCGCCAGTGTGCCGGCGCGTAGGTGGCGTCCAGTTCCAGGACGCGGTCAAGTGCCGCGAGACCGTCCGGCTGATCGCCCAGGCGCGATTTGACGAGCGCCAGCCGGTACCACCAGCGCGCGTTTGCCGGCTCGAGCGTGATGGCCGTGTCATAGGCCTTCGCCGCGGCACCCGCAAAGCCGTTGGCTTCGCACGCGATGCCGAGTTCTCCCCATGCGGGCGCGCTGGACCTGGCCGCGGACACGCGATCGATTCGCTCGCCGATCAGCGCGGCGATGTCCGGGTCCATGGCACCCAGGTCGGCCAGTCGCGGCGGCTCCGGCCCCCGCGCGCGCAGACCCCACCACGCCGCGGCCGCGCCGAGCGTGACGCAGGCGATCATCACGATCACGAGCCACGTCGTGGCGGAGCGACGGACGCCGGGAGTTTTGGAGGCTGGCGGGCGGCGCGAGGGACGAGTCATCTAGACATCTTCTAAAGCCGTTTTGGCGAAATGAGGCAGATTTTCGCCGGCGCGGCTTTAGAAGCTGTCTTAGCGGCCGCACAGCGGCCGCCTAGTAACGAAGATTCGCGTACGACGCGCCTCAGGTTTTCACTCGGCGGTCTGAGTCGAAGCTTCGTTACTCTACCAGTCGTACTTCAGTCCGAACCGCGCAATCCGAGGTCCGATGATCGTTGACGGCAGCAGGAACGACGACCCGGCGCCCCAGCCCATGTTGGAGGCCGCGTCGGAGTTGGTGATGTTGTAGAGGTCGAAGAAACCGGAGAGTGACGTCGCCTTGGCCAGCTTGAACACCTTCTCGACCCTGGCATCGAGCACGACGATGTTGTCCTGCCGGCGGGAATCGATCGGTTCCGCCAGGACGCGTTGGCTGTAGTTGACACCGTTGGCCGTACCGGCCAGGAACGTGCGCCCGAACGGCTGACCGGACTGAACCCGCAGAGCCGGGGTCACGACGATGTTCCCTTTCGCACGATACGAGCCGTTCAGCTTGAACGACCAGGTGCTGAAGATGAAGCGGCCATCATCGGTGTTGATGAAGTCGTTCATCGTGCTCGGGGCCTGAAGGGCGCGCAGGTTGTTCCCGAAGTACCCGGTGTCGTTGTCGCGATTCAGCCGGATGCCACCGGAGGCCGAGAGTGACCAGCTCCCGGACTGGCGCCTCGTCGCGCTGTATTCCAGCGTGTGGAACTCGCTCTTGCCCGGCAGGTTCGTCCGCGTGTTGAGCACCGGAGCCGCAAGGGCTGCGGCGTTCAGATTGAAACCTGGAATACTGGGGCCATCATCCGCGTTGCCGATCACGCCATCGATGCCTGGATCGCGAATGGTCGTCGGCACGTTGTAGGCCGAGATCGGACGGTTGACGTTGAGGAGGACGTTCAAGTTGCCAATCCGGCGATAGACGTAACCGAGATGGACAGCGAAGTTGGGCATGAGCTCGTGCTCGAAGAAGGTCGCCACCTCGCGTGTGTATTGCTCCTTGAGGTTTGGATCCAGCGTCGCGCTCCCGAGGCCGCCGCGCTGTGCGAGGAGCGTAGTCTCTTCGCCGGAGTCCCACAGCCCATTGGTGTTCCGGTCCACCCACGTGTGCTGGCGATACCAGTCCGGTGAGTTGTCGTTGGAGTCTTGCACGATGGCCGTGCCCGGGTTCCACCAGAAATTGCCGTAGTTGAACTTCACCACGGTCCTGCCGGCGCCGGTGAGGTCATAGACGACGCCGATACGTGGGGCGAACGCGTTGAAGGTGACCACGTCGTCGACCGCGGCAAAATGCAGCTGCGTCGTGTTGAATCTCCCAACCGGCGGGCCTTCCTGCTCGGGTTTGAACGCGTGGTACTGGTCGAACCGAAGGCCCACATTGAACGTCAACCGGGACCCGACTCGATATGTATCCTGGAGATAGAGACCGGTGGTCAGCAGCCCGTTCTCGGACTTCGACGGTGTCTGGAACAAGTAGACCTGGGCGGGCGCACCGTTGTTCAGAATGTGGAGCACGTCGCCGGGGACATTGCCCAGGCCGCCGTCGCCCCGAATGAACGTGCCGGTCTCGCGGAAGAACTCTCCCCCGACTTTGAAATTGTGACTGCCACCCCAGCCATCCTTGTAGTAGCTCAACGATCCAAGCACCTGGTTTCGCGCCAGGATGTTGAACCAACCATCCCGGTTGCCCCCACTCACGAGTTGATTGCCGATGTCCTGAAACGCCGGTGCCTGCGAGTATCGGTAGTTGGGCCAGATGTATTTGAACTGTCCTCCCCGCATCTCGAAGAACATTCGGTCATTGACAACACTGTCCCACCCGGTCTTGTAGGTGTGCCCCCAGGTACTGTTGGCGCCACGTCGAGTCTTCGGAGTTGTGGCGCGCCGTGAGCGCACCGACCACGAAGGTGTCCATTCGGTTGGGCTGGAGCTTGCGGCCGCCTTGCGCGTAACCCGTGAGCTTGTTGTTCTTCGACAGCGCGTAGGTGCCCTTGCCCGTGAGGTTGCGGAGGCCGGTCTCGAACGCTTTCACGGGAAAGTTTGGCAGGAGTGATTTGACGTTCTGGTCACGCGCCGAAAAGTACCACCACAGCTTGTCCTTCTTGAGATATCCGCCGACATCCGCGTTGAGGTCGCGATAGCTTTCCATCCGGTTGAGGTCGGACGGTTTGAGATTGCCGCAGCGACCTCCGGGACAGAGCGCTGTGAGCGAGTCGTCGATGTTTCGACCCTGGATGCCGCTGTTCTGGTAGTCGGCGTAGACCTTCCCGTGGTAGCTGTTGCCACCGGACTTCGCGATGAAGTTGGACCAGACGCCGGCCCACGGCATCTCCGCCGTGTTACCGCCGGCGTTGATCGACACCTCGTCAATCGAGCCGTAATCGTAGTAAAAGCCGGCCGCACCGGTGTTTTCGGTGTTGACGATCCCTTCCACCATCGGCCGGTGCTGGTCCGCCTTCGTGTCGTAAGCGGAATAGGCGGTTTGGGTGCCTGCGGCGCTGCCCCCGATATCGATGCGCGACAGTTGGACCGCTGGGGAGGCCGCCAGCACGGCCCAGAAATCGCGTGCGTTCGGCAGCGCGGCCAATCGCGCCTCGCTGAAGCTTGTCGCGGTGGTCGTTGACGTGACGTCGACGACGGGAGACGCGCCGGTGACGTTGACCGTTTCCTGAAGCGAGGCCACCTTCAACTCGACATTGAGCGTGGCCGTGAACCCCAGGCCGACAACCACTCCTTCGCGAGCGACGGTGGCAAATCCGGCCAACTCGTAGGTGACTTTGTAGGTACCCGGGGGGATCGCCGGAAAGCGGAACGAGCCGTCCACACCGGACACGGTCGTGCGGTCGCCCTGCATCGAAGGGCTCGTGATGGAGATAGCGACGCCGGGCAACGCTCCACCCGACTCGTCCGCTACCTTCCCGTTGATTGCGCCTGTCGTCGCGCTGACCGTCTGCGCGAAGGCCGGCTCGGAGCTCAATGCGATGAACCCGACTACCACTGATAGGATCCGCAGCGCTCTCATGGTCGCTCCTTCCGTCACGGGCGATGTCGAGTGCTCAATTCACGGATAAGATCCTGGATGAAGCCGGGGAATCTGCGCGTACGATCCGCTGAAGTATGGCGACACCCTACACTGTTGGAATGCCGGATGCAACATGGGTTTGAGATTCTCCTGGCGTTCCGATCTGCTGATCCGCGGCGCCCCAAATTCTCGGATCGTCGTACCATGAGCCGGAGCGTGCGCACGTTCCTGATGCTCGGTTTCGGCGCGATGGCCATCGCCGCCTCGGCTGCCGGCCCGCCTCCGACTTTTGCTGACGTGACGGCACAGGCGGGCATCCGGTTCGTCCACAACAGCGGCGCGTTCGGACGGAAATATTTGCCCGAGACGATGGGCTCCGGCGCCGTGTGGTTCGACGCCGACGCGGATGGCTGGCAGGACCTGTTCCTCGTCAACTCCACAAACTGGCCAGGACGTCCGGGGCCGCGATCGGTGCCGGCGCTGTATCGAAACAACCAAGGCGCATTCGTCGACATCATTCGTGGGTCGGGACTGGATGTGCCGGTGTACGGCATCGGTGCGGCCGCCGCCGACTACGACAACGACGGCAAGGTCGACGTCTACATCACGGCGCTCGGCGGCAACCGGCTCTTCAGGAATCTCGGCGCCGGCAGGTTCGCGGACGTCACCAGCGCGGCGGGTGTTGCCGACAGCGGCTTCTCCACGAGCGCACTCTGGTTCGACTACGACACCGACGGCAAGGTCGACCTGTTCGTCGCGCACTACGTCGAGTGGTCGATCGACAAGGATCTGTTCTGCACGCTGGACGGCAAGAACAAGTCCTACTGCACGCCGGAATCCTACAAGGGTCAGAGTCCGTCGCTCTTCCGGAATCGCGGCAACGGCACGTTCGAGAACGTGACGAAGCCGGCCGGCATCTACGACACGTCCTCGAAAGGTCTTGGCGTGGCGATGCTCGATTTCGACGGCGACAGCCGGATGGATCTCTTCGTCGCCAACGACACCGAGCCGAACCGCCTGTACCGCAACAAGGGCAACGGCATGTTCGAGGACGTCGCGGTCGGCGCCGGAGTCGCCTTCAGCGAGTCGGGCGTCGCGCGGGCGGGCATGGGCGTCGACGCCAGCGACTATGACGCTTCGGGGCGGCCGAGCCTCATCATCGGCAACTTCGCCAACCAGATGATGGCGCTTTATCACAACGAGGGCCGCGGCCTCTTCATCGATGACGCCCCGAGATCTGCCATCGGCCGGTCGTCGCTCCTGAGCTTGACCTTCGGGTGTTTTTTCTTCGACTACGATCTCGACGGGCTGCCGGACATCTTTGCCGCGAACGGCCACGTCAGCGACGACATCGAGCGCGTGCAGCCGCGCGTCACCTATGCGCAGCGGCCGCATCTGTTCCGCAACGCCGGACGGAAGCAGTTCGAGGACGTCGGCGCGCAGGCTGGTGCGGCGCTGCAGCGCGCGATCGTGGCGCGTGGAGCGGCCTACAGCGACTACGACCTCGACGGCGATCTGGACATCGTCGTCACGACCAACAACGGCCCGGCGCGTCTCTTCCGAAACGACGGCGGCAACCGCAACAACGTGCTGCGCGTGCAGACGGTCGGGGCCGCGTCGAATCGCGAGGGCATCGGGGCGCGTGTCGAGGTCTCCGTTCGCGGTGGAGCCCGGCTCTGGCAGATCGTGAAGACCGGATCGAGCTACGCGTCGCAGAGCGAGCTGCCGCTGACCTTCGGCCTCGGTTCCGCGACCGGCGTTGACGGCGTCCGCGTCGCGTGGCCGAGCGGGCGTGTCGAGACCGTTGGCGCGCTCGACGCCAATCAGACGATCACCGTCCAGGAGGGCAGCGGCGTCGTTCGCCGGACGCCGATTGGTCCGAAGCGCTAGTGCAAATGCAACCACGAAGACACGAAGGCACGAAGAAAAAAGGAAGTCTTCGTGTTTTCGTGGCTTCGTGGTTGCTTTTGTTTCTGGCGTGTGGGCGCGGATCCGGGGGCCGCGAAGCCCGCGAACAGGCATACCGCGCGAACAATCGTGGCGTCGCCGAACTCGAGCAGCTCAAATACCCGGAAGCAGCAGCTTCTTTTCGTGAGGCGTTGCAACGAGACAGCGCCCTCGCGATTGCCCGCGTCAATCTGAGCATCGCGCTGCTCTATGCTCAGGATCTCGCCGGCGCGGCGCGCGAAGCGGCGGAGGCGGCGCGGCTGCTACCGTCGGCGCCGCAGCCGCCGTACCTCCTGGGTCTTGTCGCGCGCGCGGAGAACAGAACGGCCGACGCCCTTCGTGAGTTCGAGCGGGTACGCCAGATCGATGCCGCTGACGTCGGCGCGAGCATCAACCTCGGACAGATTCATCTGGAGAAGCAGGAGTACCCGCAGGCGATCGCGGCGCTGCGGCCCGCCGTCGCAGCCGAACCGTACAACGTGACGGCCGCGTACAACCTGGGGCTCGCGCTGACACGCAGCGAACAGCGAGACGAGGGCCGGCGGATGCTCGAGCGCGTGCAGACGCTCCGATCGGCCGGCTACGCGGTGACCTACGGCACCGGCTACCTCGAACAGGGACGCCACGCGGAAGCGATGGCGTCGACCGGTGCCGAGCCCGACCTCGTCGACACTGCCGTGCCGTCTGTGACGTTCACACAGACAGCGATCGGTCCGCCTGCCCTGAGCGAGCCCGCTGGTCGCCGGCGAGTCGAAGGGCCGTTCGGACGGCGTTTCACGGCCAGCGATCTGACACCGACCGGCGCACGCGACATCGCGATCGGTCTCGGCGGCTGCGTGACGCTCGCCGACGTGGACAACGACGGACATCTCGATCTGTTCGACGCGTCATCGGCCGGGCAGCGTCTGTTTCGCAACGATGGTCAGGGAACGTGGATCGATGTGACATCGGCGTCCGGGCTGATCGTGCCCGGTGACGCGGTGCCGATCGGGTGCGTAGCCGGCGACTACGACAACGACGGACGGACCGACTTGTTCGTGCTTCGCTACGGCCTCAGCTCGCTGTATCACAACGACGGCGGCAACCGCTTCAGCGACGTGACGCGTCCCGCCACCATCGCGCCGTATCCGTTTCTCCCCGGCGCTGCCGCCTTCCTTGACGTCGATCACGATGGCGACCTCGATCTGTTGATCGCCGGCCTTGCCGACCTGACGGCGAGCCGCGAGCGCGCGGCGGAACGGCAGCTCTCGTTTCCCGGCGAGTTCGCGCCCGCGCCGATGCGGCTGCTGCGCAACAACAGCAACGGCACGTTCACCGACACGACGGCCGACGCGCGGCTGCAGATCCCGACGCACGCGATCGCCATTGTCCCAACCGACTTCGACAACCGCCGCGACATCGATCTCCTCGTGGTCAATCGCGGTGGTCCACCCATGCTGTTCCAGAATCTGCGCGACGGCTCGTTTCGCGACGTCGGCGCCGCGTCCGGTCTCGCGGCGGCCGTGGGGGGCGAGGACATCACCGCGGTCACGGCCGCCGATGTGAACAAGGACGGCTTCCCGGATTTCTTTTTCGGCCGCCAGAGCGGCGGCGTCTTCGCGTTCAGCGACAGTCATGGGCGATTTGCCGCCGGGCCCGCGCCCGGCGGCGTCCGCGCGGGACTCGCGGCGCAGTTCCTCGATTACGACGATGACGGTCTGATCGATCTCCTGACGTGGTCGGAAGGCGGCCCGCAGATGTCCCGCAACCTCGGGCAAGCGCCAACCTCCGTCCCCGCGCCAACCTCCGTCCCCCGGTGGGCCGACGTGTCGGCCAGCGCGATTCCTCGAGGCTCCGACGGTCCGGCGCCGGCGTCCGCGCGCGGCCTGGCCCTCGCGGACCTGAATGGCGACGGCCGCACCGATCTGGTGACCGGCGGCGCCGGCGCGCTCGCATGGTGGCGCAATGGTGGCGACGGCACCCGCCGGTCGCTGCGTCTGGCCCTGACCGGCCGCGCGAGCAACCGGCTCGGGATCGGATCGATCGTCCAGATGCGCGCCGGCAGTTTGAGCACGCGGTTGGAGCGTTCGGCCGCGACACCGGCAGTCGCGCCGCACGACGTCGTGTTTGGGCTGGGAAATCGAAGTGGAGCAGACGCCGTCCGCGTCCTGTGGCCGTCGGGCATCCTGCAAGCCGAGACGCGCGAGCCGACGCTGCCGTCGCCGCTTCGCATCGAGGAGCTGGATCGGAAACCCTCCTCGTGCCCCTTTCTCTATGCATGGAATGGCGAGCGCTTCGTGTTCGTCACCGACTTCATGGGCGGCGGTGAAATGGGGTACTGGGAAGGCCCTGGCAGGTGGAACGTGCCGGATCCGCTGGAGTACGTGCGGATCGGCGGCGACGAGCTGCGCCCGAAGGATGGCCGCCTCGAGATCCGCATCACGAACGAGCTGGAAGAGACGCTGTTCGCCGATCGCTTTCAGCTCCTGGCGATTGCCCACCCGCGCGGCGTCGACCTCTATCCCGACGAAGGGATGACCGAGCCGCCGAAGCCGTTCCGCTTCTTCGCGATCCGCGACGCTCGAGTCCCGCACGCGGTAGACGAGAGCGATCGTGACGTGACCGATCGGATCTCGACGATCGATCGGCGGTATCCCGACAGCTTCGCGCTCGAGCGTTTCCGTGGGTACGCTGCGCCCCACACGCTCACCCTCGACCTGGCAGCCCGCGCTGAAAGTCTGGCTGCATTCGACAGGCGATGCATCCTCGCTGGCTGCGTTGCTCCTCTTTCAAATATTCCCGATATTCTCAGTCGTCGCGCCTTGCCAGCGAGGCGCCTCGCCCGTCTCGGTGCGACGCCAGACTTTCACCACGGGCTGCAGGACACGGGGACGGAGGTCGGTCAACCGGGAGGCCGACCTCCGTCCCCGACGGTCCTCCTGTTGACCGGGTGGACCGACTACGCGTTCTCGAGCGACAACCGTGCCGCGCACCAGGCCGGCCAGACGCTGACGCCGCCGTTGCTGCAGGCTCGCGATATGGCTGGCCGCTGGCGGACGATCGTGGAGAACATCGGCATTCCGGTCGGACGGCCGCAGACCGTGACCGTTGATCTCGCCGGACGGCTCCGGCCCGGCGAGCACGAAGTGCGGATTGTCACGAACATGCGCATCTACTGGGATCGAGTGCTGGCGGCGACCGCCGTGCCGATCGACGATCGACAGAACCGGTCGCTGGACCCGATGACGGCAACGCTCGGCGCCCGCGGCTTTTCGACGGAGATTCGCCCGGACGGCCAGGACCCGCCTCTCTACGATTACGCGCAAGTGACACGCGCATCGCCGTGGAAAACGTTGGCGGGGCGCTATACGCGCGAAGGCGACGTGCGCGAGCTGCTGACGAAGACCGACGACATGTTCGTGATTGCAAAACCGGGCGACGAGATTGCCATCGCATTCGATGCGGCGGCCGCCGGTCCGCTGCCCGACGGCTGGACCCGCACGTATCTCCTGCTGGCCGACGGTTTCAGCAAGGAGATGGATATCAACTCGGCGAGTCCCGACAGCGTCGAGCCGCTGCCATTTCACGCGATGACGGCGTATCCCTATCGCGCGCCGGAACGCTATCCAGATACGCCAGAGCATGAACAGTACCGAGCGAGGTACAACACGCGCGTGGTCTCCAGAAGCATGCCGTCGATCGACATAGTGTCGAAGTAGGGGAGAGAGACAGAGGATGGCGCATATTCGCTATTCCGCCGCCGTATGCCAGACCGACTTGCCCAATCCCGTGGACCGGCGTCAGATGCGCGCGAACACCGACCGGATGCTGAGCATGATCGATTCAGCCGTGGCCGGCAGCGCACCCTTTCTGCCCGTGCGGCTCGTCGTGTTCCCGGAATTCGCCCACGCGGCGCCGGTGTTCCCGACGGTGGAGGAGCTGCTCCAGAAGCTGACGGTATCAATCCCGAACGAGCACACCGATCGCCTGACCGCCAAAGCGCGCGAACACGATCTGTTCATCCAGAGCGGCTCGATGCTCGAAGAGGATCCCGCCTGGCCCGGAGCTGTGTTCAACACGACGTGCTTCATCGGGCCCGACGGGATCTTGTCCAAGTACCGCAAGGTGAATACGTGGATCCCGTACGAAGTGCAGAGCAGCCCGCACGACTTGCCGGGCTACGACGCGCCGCTGTTTCCCGTGGTCGACACGCCGATTGGCAACATCGGCTGTGCGATCTGCTACGACTGGCTGTTCCCGGAGGCGATCCGTCAGCTGGCGGCGAACGGCGCCGAGGTGCTGGTGCGCGTGTCGGCATACATGGATCCGTGGGGCGCAACCGAGCCGATGGATTGGTGGACGATCATCAATCGCGCGCGGGCGATCGAGAACATGGCGTACGTGGTCGCCGCGAACCAGGGCGCCAGCCTGCGGCACTACCCGCCGTATTCCTGGCCGGGCGGCTCACAGGTGGTCGATTTCGATGGTCGTCTTGTGGCCAACGCCTCGCCGGGGCCCGGCGAGCGAATCGTCGTCGCGCCAGTTGATATCTCGGCGCTGCGCCACGAGCGGGAGAGCCGGATTGGACACCACATGCTGGCGCACCTTCGAACGGAGGCGTACGAGGTGTACCAAACCCCTGGGTATCCGCTGCGGTTCGCGAGCGATGTGTCGTTGTCTTACGAGGAGAACGTTCGCCGCATCAATGCTTCCAAAGCCTCGTTTCTCCTTTCCCGTCACGGGGTCCATCGCTAGAATCATCGTCTCCCGATGCCGGTGTCGGTCGGCGCTTGAAACGGGTTGGGCGTGAACCGTGCCTCGTCAATAGCTCTCGCGGTCGAGATCATGGCACCTTGCAGGCGAAGTTTGCCGCATCGTTCGTGCTGCCCACGCCACGGTACTGTGCGATCTGCGGATAGGGGCAGAGCGGCCGCGTCATGCTTACACTGTTGTCGTTGACTCGCGTCGCGACCAACTGATCGGGCGCGATTCCGGATTCGCGCCACCGTTCCAGCGCGGCGATCCAGTTCACCTGGTTAGGGCCAGGACCGCCCCCGCAATGCGCCATGCCGGGCACCATGAAGAGCCGCAGCCAATCCTCCTGATGCGGTCCCATCTTTGCCACCACGCTGCGGTAATAGTTGACGCTGTTCTGCGGCGAAATCGCGCCCCCCGAGCCGCCGTCATTCCAGCCGTGATAGATGAGAAGTTTTCCGCCACGAGCCCGAAAGACCGAAAGATCCGGATTCGTGGCGTCGATGAAGCCAGCTTTCTTTTCTATCAGCGCGGTGTCGCTCTCCACGTCGAACGTCCGCCAGTCCCAGGCCGGGTCTTCGTGGGCGACGTACCGGAACATGCCCACGTCGATCCCTCCAGGCTCAGGGTTGGCGCCAGTCAGCATGGCCCAGCCCGTCTCGCCGCCCGGTACCAAGCCGGGGTAGATCAACTCGCCCGTCTTTCGACTCAAGGGAGCGTAACCGCTTCTGATCGCTGCGAGCTGCGGCGCCGTCAGGCAATTGTCGGCGTCGCCCCCGCGGCACAGGAGTGTGGCGCCATCGAAATGGCACTGGTACGGATCCGTCAGGAGCCCGTCGGCCACTCCGTCGAGCGTGTCGCACGCAGCGAGTACAGCATTGTTGACGAGTGCGAGTTTCGCCCGGGGGACGACACTGGCCGGTTCCTGGAGGATCTTCGATTCGGCGGCGAGCCGCCAGGCGCACAATTGCGTTTGATTGTTCGCAGGCGCGCCAGCGATGATGCCATCGAAGTCTTCCGGATAGCGCTGCGCTTCCATCAGCCCCTGCCGCCCGCCCGTGGAACAACCGGTCCAGTACGAGAACCGTGGCGCGCGATCGTAGAACGCGCCAATGATGGCTTTCGATTTAACGGTCATCTCATGGACGGCTCGATACGCGAAATCGACGACTTTTTCCCGATGTCCGATGGCGAACGCCGCGTTCCCGCCGGTATGGCCCGTATCCGTCGATGCCGTCGCGTAACCCTCCAGCAGGGCTGACGCCAGTGCGCCATAGCTGATGGTTCCCGCCCAGCCGCCGTTGCCGACGGCCTGAAACTTCCCGTTCCAGTCAGCAGTCGGCAGCCAGACCTCGATCTTGATGTCAGAGTCCGACGAGGGAGTGAGCGTGGCCCCTACGCGGCAGAAGGCCGGCAGACGGCTGAACTGCTGTACCGCCGCGGGACCTATTCCGGGCAGAGTGAATCCTCCGGCGGGCACCATCTGGGCGAAGGTGATAGAGGTGTTTGGCAACGCCATGGACGACAAGCTCTCGCACGACGCCGCCGCGTCGAGCGGGTGTCCGGTCATCGTCATTGCGACCAGAGCCGCGCACGATCCGGCAATTGCCATCTTCATCGCTCTGTCCTTCAACGTTCTGATGTGACGTGATGTTTTTCGTGTCTTCGTGTTTTCGTGGCGATTCCAGTTGGTCAAGAGAGCGGCACGTCAGTAACCCAGGGCCATTCCATCCTTCCGTGAATCGGAGGCGCCGACGAGCGTCCCGGTCACCGGATCCACCATGACCGCCTGACCGCCGCCCATCAGCGCCCGGTGCGTCAAGCCGGCCGCCGGCAGCACGCGTTCGTGGCCCCGTTCGATGAGATCACGAATCACCGGCGCCGTCAGTGCGTCCTCCATCATCACGCCGCGGCCGCTGATGTATCTCACACGCGGCGCGTCAATCGCCTCTTGCAGGTTCAGTTCCCGATCGATCAGGTTGACCAGCACCTGCACGTGTCCCTGCGCCTGCACATCGCCGCCCATCACACCGTAGGACATCAGGAACTGGCCGTCCTTGAAGACCATGGCGGGGATCAACGTGTGGAAAGGTCGCTTGCCGGGTGCGATGGCGTTGGGGTGATTGGGTTCGAGCGAGAACCCGGCGCCTCGGTTCTGGAGCACGATGCCCGTCTCGCCGGCGACGATCCCCGACCCGAAAGAGGAGAAGAGGCTGTTGATGAACGACACCGCGCTGCGATCTTTGTCGACGACGGTGAAATAGGTCGTGTCGTGACCGACGCGAACGTCGCCGTAGGCTGGCGGGTCGATCGCTTGCTTCCGATCGATGAGCGCACGCCGGCGGGCGGCGTAGCTCTTCGAAAGCAGCTCGCTCACCGGGATCTTCGCGAACGCCGGGTCGGCAATGTACCGGTTGCGATCGGCAAACGCGATCTTCGTCGCTTCGATCACTGTGTGGTAGTACAGGCCGGGCTCCGTCCGCATCGCCGTCAGGTCGATGCCTTCCAGAATGTTGAGCAGGAGGAGGGCGGTCAGCCCCTGGCCGTTCGGCGGGAGCTCGTAGAGCGTATGGCCGCGATACGTTGTGGAGATGGGCTCGACCCACTCCGATTTCTGCGACGCGAAGTCCTCCATGGAAAGAAAGCCGCCGTTCTTCCCGCAGTAGTCCACGATCGCTCGCGCAATCTCGCCTCGATAGAACCCGTCGCGGCCTTCCCGAGCCAGCGTGCGGAGTGTTCGCGCAAGATTCTTTTGCGCGAACATCGCCCCCGCTTTCGGCGCCGCCCCGTTCACGAGATAGGTGGACGCGGCCGCCGCCGTCAGCTTGAGCCTCGGGACCTCGGGTTCCCAGTCGGCCGCGGTTTTCTCCATGACAGGGAATCCACGTTCGGCGTACTCGATCGCGGGCGCGAGCAGTTCCGCGAGCTTCATCGTCCCGTGTGTGTCGAGCAGCGTGACCCATCCATCGAACGCGCCCGGCACGGTGACCGCTTCCATGCCGGTCGTCGGCATCTGCATGATGCGCCGTGAGGTGAAGTGCTCCAGGTTCAGCGCACGCGGCGCGCGTCCACTCGCGTTGAGTCCCTCGAGCTTCTTCGTCTTCGAGGAATAGATCATCATGAAGGCGTCGCCGCCGATGCCGGTCATGTTCGGCTCGGTCACGTTGAGCACGGCGGCCATGGCGATGGATGCATCCACCGCGTTGCCGCCACGCTTCAGGACGTCGAGGCCGACCTGCGAGGCCAGCGGCTGGCTCGTCGCGACCATGCCCTGGCTCGCGCGCACGACCGATCGCCCGGTTGGGGCAGTGGAGAACCACGCGTCTGGTGCGGAAGGCTGAACTTGGAGGACCGGGTGTGCGATGCCGGGCGCCATGCTCGCCATCGCGGACGCTCCCGCGGAGAGCTCGAAAAACTTACGACGGCTGAGAATGGTGCGCAAGCGGGTCTACCATCGCATGACTCGAGAGGATCTGTCTCATAAATTCGCGCCTGGACAGCTTGAAGGCGCAGGAGCGTCCAAACGAAGCGGTTGGCCGTTGCTCGCATGGAACAGAAAGCTGTTCCCAAACGGGACTCACAGCGCTGGCTCGTTCGTGTCGGAGTCCGAGGCTTGCGATCTTAGGAGGCAGGATCCTTCTGACGAGTCTTGACGATACCGGCCATCAAGCCCAAGCCGATGATCACAAGCGCGCCCGCGATGATCCAGACCTGACTGACGCCCAGACGCGATGCGCCGTATGCCAGCCCGGCAACAACGAACAACGTCCCAATCAGGTAAACGATCATGTTAGTCATCGGTTCCTCGTGACTGGACGGTTGCAAGGAGGCTGCCGGTGAGGATCGGTGGGGATGGTTTCGTCCCGAAACAGTAGAGCCAAGGTCCAAACACTGACGGAAGAGCAACGCCTCCGTCTCGTTGTCGGACCCCGAGACGGAGGGCTGGCCGAAGGCGAAGATGTCGTCAGCGACGCTGACTCAAGGCACCAGCGTCCGACGTCCCGAAATGACGTGCACGATCAGGAAAACTATGCCAATGACGAACAGCACCCAGGCTATCTGCGATGCAACAGCGGCAACACCGTAGGCGCCGAGCGCGCTGGCGACAAGGCCGAGAATGAGAAAAACGAGGGCGTAATACAACATCAGTCCTCCTCGCCCGCTCCTGGGCGCCAATTCAACCGACAACCGGTAGCACAATCGATGCCGAGGCCTCGGTACCGTGTGCTTTTGATGGTACGGATGTCGCACTCAAATACGGCGTGGAGTCCGAAGCGAGCGTCCAGCGCCTGCAAGCGTTGCTGGACCGTTTCAAACGATTGGCGCAACAACTGGCCCGCACCAGAGCGTATGCGGACGACACCCGTAGGCTCGTCGCGTCAGCGCGTGAACGATTCGAAGAGACGCGAAGCGGACGTCTGAGGGGCTTCTCAGCCGTCATTGACCGACACGTCTCTGCGTGAGCTTAAGCTGCGGCGTCGACCATTCGGCGCGTCGCTGATCGCGCCAGTGGGCCACAGCCTTCTCTGAACGAGGTGCCTCATGCGAGCTCGACTGCTCTGCGCGATCGTTGTCTCGAGCGCCTGCGCCGCGGCTGCAACTGCCGATCAAACGACGACGACTTCGTCCGTGACGAAGAAAGACGCCACGAAATGGATCACGCTGACCGGATGTGTCGCTCGCGACGCCGCCGAAGCGACCCATTTCACGCTCGCCGACTTCACGTCTGGAGAAACGACGCACCGCCTGACGGGAGCCGCCGACCTGCGCGAGTACTTTGGGAAGCGTGTGACAGTGGTCGGCTCGCGAGTCGAGCCGAAGGTCGCCATCGTCGGGGGCCTGTTGCCGTCGCCGAACGTCGCCGCGCAGGCGGGCGCCATCGATCCGACGCGCGCGGCGATGGCGGCGCAGGGCTCCGAGGGGAACAGGCCCGGAAGCATCCCCGTGCCCGAGGTCCGAGTACGGATCGTCCGCGAGGCATCCGGAGGCTGCCTGAGCAAATAACGCTCTGATCTGGAAAGTCGATTCGCGCACAGAGTCGTGCCAGCCGTGTTCGAAATAGATCGTGGTTGGGCTTCCACGGCGCACAGATGAGCCAGGCTCTACTATATCGTCCGCAGATGGGCATCGACTGAGTGACCTTGTATAGAATCACCACCTCAAACAGCCTATTTCCCATCGTCCTCATCAGTAGCCCAGATCATGAGATTCGCGTCGCTCAGTCGCCGTGAGTTGCTCGCCATTCCAGGCCTCTTCGCCATCGCGGCTGCGGGCGAGACACGCGTCTTCGCCAGCGAACGCGTTGTTTACATCGGCACCTATACCGGAGAGACGAGCAGAGGCATCTACGCTTTCCGATTCGACGACAGCACTGGCGCACTGACCCCGCTCGGACTCGTCGCTGAGACACCCAGTCCAAGTTTCCTCACGGCCAGCGCGAACGGCCGCTTCGTCTTCGCGGTGAACGAGCTGCAGTCCTTCGAAGGCGCCGCGAGTGGCAGCGTCGCGTCATTCGCCGCCGATCCGGTCACCGCGAAGCTCACGAAGATCAGCGTGCAACCGTCGCGCGGCGCCGGTCCCTGCCATCTGGCGCTCGATCGAACGGGACGGTATCTGGCCGTAGCCAATTACAGCGGCGGCAATTTCGCAATCTTCCCCGTCGACACCGATGGTCGGCTCCAGCCGGCGGCGCGCGTCCTCGCCGGCGACCGATCGGAGACCGGTGCAACGCCGCCCGCGCGACCGCTGGGTCATATGGTGGGCTTCGATGCCCGCAACCGGTTCCTGGTTGCCGCCGATAAAGGGTTGGATCGGCTGCTCGTCTATCGGTTCGATGCGCCAACCGGCGGGTTGACCCCGAATCAACCGCCGTCAGCGGCGCTGCCGCCCGGTTCCGGACCGCGGCACTTCGCGTTTCATCCGAACGGCACGTGGTTGTTCGCGATCAACGAGCAGGCGGCAACCATCACTACGTTTTCGTGGGACCAGGAGTCGGGGAGACTTGCAGCGTCCGGCAGCGTGTCGACCAGGCCTGTGGAGATCACGACGGGCTCGACGGCTGAGATCGCCGTACATCCGAGCGGCCGGTTCGTGTATGGATCCAATCGCGGGCACGACAGCATCGCCGTCTTCGCCGTTGGCGCCGGCGGCGCGTTGAGGCTGGTCGAGTACCAGTCCACGCGCGGCAAGACGCCTCGGAATTTTGCCCTCGATCCGACAGGCCGCTGGCTGATCGCCGCCAATCAGCAGTCCGGCACGCTTGCCGTCTTCGGCATCGACCAGAACACGGGTGGGCTGTCGCCGGTCGGGCCGCTGACCAGCGTTGGTGCGCCAGTCAGCGTGCTTTTTATGTGAAATCGTGGTTAGAAGCCATCTCGCAAGTAATCGACCTCGGGCACCGCGACGTCGACCGGACGAGGGCCCGCGCCGTCCACGCGCTCGAACGCCTCGGCGTCAAGGTCACGGTCGAGGCGGTCGGATAGATGCTATTTTCTGAGCAGGTCGCCGGAGGAGGACCATGAAGCGCACCTGGACGATCATCGGGGTGAACGACGTCCGCGCGAGCTTCAAGTGGTACCAGTCTCTCTTCGGCCAGCCGCAGACGGCACCGGCCCACGACGAGTTTGGTCAACTCCTCGACTCGGACGGAACTGTCCTGCTCTGTCTCCACGAATGGGGCGCCCACGAGCACCCCTCCTTGATGAGTCCTGACCGCGCGACACCAGGAAACGGGCTCCTCTTGTTCTTTCGCGTCGACGATTTCGATCTGGCATTGCAAAGGGCCCGCGGGCTCGTCCCTCGCCTCGAAGAGGAGCCTCATATGAACCCGAATACTCGAACGAAGGAGTTCGCTGTCCGCGATCTCGACGGATACTACGTCACCATCAGCGCGCTTTAGGGTTCATCTGGACCACGGGTAGCGCCGCAGCGACGAACTGGCGATGATCGTACGGCGGGATGGCCGGGGGAGCATGCGAGTCTGATGCAGCGAGGACCCTGAGCTCGCGCAGACTGGGCCCGTTCGCGTAGGCTGAGTGCAGGAGTGTGACCTTGTCGTTCGTTGATGTCGACAAACTGAAGGTGACCGAACGCCTGCCGGGTTGGCGAGGGCGATACTTCCATGCCGTCAACATGACCGTCGCGCACTACGAATTCACTCGCGGCGCCTCGATTCATGAGCATCACCATCCGCAGGAGGAGTTGTACGAAGTGCTCGAAGGCGAACTCGAGCTCACGGTCGACGGCGTCACGCAGGTCGCTCGCCCTGGCGTGGCCGCGGTCGTGCCGAGCAACGCGCGGCACTCGGTCCGGGCGCTCACAGATGGGCGGGCCATCATCGTCGACTCCCCGGCGAGGGCAGAGTTCGGCTAACCCACGTGTATGCCGAAGGGACTTCCGACCCGCCCGGACCGTGCGCGCCGCTCGGCGGCATGGCGCCTGGCCGCACGCGCGCGTCTGGCCCTGCGGATCGCCCCATTGGCCATCCGAATCGTCCTTGGGACGGTCCTTGGCGTGGCGGTCTGGGCGGCGGTGAATGGGATCGTGCAGGTGGCCCGCAAGCCGGCGGAGCTATTCTTCCCGGTCAGCGGCTCACTCGTTAAGCATCCGTCGCAGACTTGGCGCCAATACGGCCTGCTCTTCGCCAGGCACTCCACAGCGGTCATCACGCCGGAATTGCTGGCCGCACTGGCCCAGGTGGAGGGGCGCGGCAACCCGGTGGCACGGACCTATTGGCGGTGGCGACTCAGATGGAACCCATTCGAGGTGTACCGGCCGACCTCGAGCGCAGTCGGCATGTTTCAGATCACCGACGGCACCTTCGCCGAAGCCAGACGCTACTGCATCCATGACCACTTCGTGGTCGAGGACGGCCCTTGGCACGACCCGCGGTCGTGCTGGTTCAACGCGCTCTACACGCGCGTGGTGCCCGGGCACGCTGTGGAAATGACCGCAGCGCTGCTGGATCGCACGGTTGCGCGCACTCTCGAGCGCAACCGCATTACCACCGCCTCGGTGCGGCAGCGGCAGGACCTCGCGGCGGTCATCCACCTGTGCGGGAGCGGGGCCGGCAACGCATACGCGCGGCGCGGGTTCCGGCTTAGACGCGGTCAGCGCTGCGGCGACCACGACCCCCGCCGCTACCTGGCGGAGGTCAACGGCCTGAAGCTTCAGTTCGCGCGGCTCGCCGCGTCCGGCTGACCGCTCGCGAGCAATGCGACGATGGCCACTTGGCGTTGTCGACGCGCTTCAATCTGACGCAACCAGTCAAGCGAGGACTGGTCGCGTTCCAGGTGTACGAAGGACGACTGGGCGCCTCCTTCAAACTAGCTCGGAGATCGGAGATCGCGAGAACGGTCGATTCGAGGGCACTGAATATTCGGCGCTACCGACAGGCTCAGATTCGTCCGACATGCTGCCGAAATCAAAAGCGCCACGTCAGACCACCCGTCACCTTCAAGTGATGCTCCAGACCTTCGGCTTCGAATGTGCGAGCGCCTCGTGCCACGGGACCACTCAGCGTGGATGGTCCTGCCAATGACGTTCCGAATCGGATGGCCGTCGTCAAGCTAGGATTGATCACGATGATCGACGCGCTGCCATTTTGCGCCGATGATGGGGTCGTATCCAGCTCGGTGCAGACACCCGACCCTGTGACATGGTCGCGAACGTCGACGCGGATGCCCCAGCGCGATCCGACCGGCCACCGCACGCCGCCGCCGAAAACGCCGACAGCGGTGCGCGCCGACTGCACATAGCGGATGTTCAACGAATCAATCTCGCGGATATTGAGGACCAGGGTGGAGTACGAGCCGATGACGCTCGCGGCTGGACCATCACCGGTCGACCAGCGTACGCCACCGCCGCCAAGAACGTAGGGGACCATGCGCCCGATGGGCGCCAGATCCCACGACAACGCACCGGTCGTCAGCACCTCTCGAAGATCGCCCTCGCGGACTTCGACGGACGAGGTGACGCTGGCCACAGATATCGTCGGAAAGCCGCGCCAGTACTCGACGAAGCTCGCACGGCTCGCCTCGAGGGCGGTACGAGTAGAAGCCGTCGCCTCGCGTGCGCCGCTGCTGAAATCGACATTGCCCTCGACGCGCAGGCGGTTGGTCAATCTTCGCGCGACGCTGGTCCCGTACGACGCACTCCGCTCCCGCCGCGCAAACCTGCCTAGGAGCACGGAATCCAGCGACGTGGTTCGTGGCAGCGGGAACTGCGTCAGGAGAAAGGCGCCGTCACCGAAGAACCACGACGGCACCTGCCACATCTCGACGCCAACGTTTGTCAATCGCGTTCCGCCGGGTAGCGTGGCGTCGCCGTCCTCGGGCGTGGTGATGAAGGCGCCACCGACGTGGAACTCGACCTCCCAGGCCTCGGTGCTCTGTGTTCGTGTCTGAGCGGACAGATTCAAGCAGCCGGCGATCAGGCACGGCACCATGCCAGCAACGAATCGCGTCATGTCTCCCCTCTGGTTGATCAGAATCGGAAGAAGTCGCGAGCCAATGTCGTCACGTCTTGCCAGTAGGCTGCGAGGCGATTCGCGACCGTGTCCGGCTTTGTCATATCAAAGCGACCGATCAGGTGTGGCAGCGCAGGGCGATATCCTGCAGGAACATCGAAGAGCGACTTGTCGAGAACAGCTTCCGAGAACTCAATCAACTTCACTCTGCTCGTAATCGGCGGCTCGTGTTCGCCATGGCGCCGGGTCGTTGCCTCGATTAGGAACCCGCGTCGCCCGCCGCCGCGAAATTCCATGTTCATGCGCTCGAGCGCCCCACCAGGGCGCACGACGGAACCTGTCAAGAGAAAATGCCCCTCGCCGCCATCCCAGCAACCAGCGGGCGGGAGATCGATATGCCAACCATCCTCCACGGATTCACTGGGGCGAGTGTTCGCGGCAGGACTGGGATCCGTCGTGGTGGTTGTGATGATGTGTCGGGCCGAATACGAACCCAGCTGGCGGCGTTCGCCGGTGTCCACGGTATTGATGGTGACCTTCACCTCCGGGCCGGCAGCGGGCGGTTCGGGTCTGTTCCGCCACCGTGAACGCACCCAGTAAACGTCTCTGCCGATGAAGTCGAGAGGCGACCAGCCGTAGAGACGCGCCTCGTGATTCAGTTCGAGGGTGCGTCGCTCGTCACACCGGGTGATTGTGGCATGCCGCACCGTTCTCTGGTCCGGCAAGGCCGACGGAAACTGCAGGTGCAGCTCTCTCCGCTGCCACGCGCCTTTGAAATAGAGGGTGTTGGTGTGAACGGTGTCAATGGTCTCGCGCGTCTTGATTGTCAGGTCGCGGACGTCTGGAACCACGAACTTGGGAGAGTCTCCGTCCGCTCCCGCGTGTATGCTGGCGGCAGCCAATACGAAGGCAACAAAGGACGGCATCCACGCGCGTGGCATTGGTCCCGTGTGAATTCTAGTGGATTAGCCTTAGACTCGCATCGCCTTCAATGCCGCGACGCTTTCCTTCGTGAGCTCCATGCTCTGCTCGACGAAGTAATTCTTGACCCCGCCGACTTTCGCCGCCGTGAAGGTTGTGATCCAGTCGATGCTGCCTTTTCCAACCGGCACCTGCACGCCACCGCCGCGTCCGCCGGACGGCGGCGTGGCCTTCAGATCCACGTCCTGCACGTGCATCGAGAAAAAACGACCGGGGTACTTGGTGAAGTACTCAGCGGCGACGAATCCCTGGCTGATCGTTGACATCTGGAACTGGAACTTGACGAGCGCCGGATCGAGCAGCTTCATCAGCACGTCGTAGGTCCGCTGACCGTCGACCATCGACACCTCGAAGCCCTCGTTGTGCAGCCCCTGCTGGATGCCGGCCCGAGCGGCCGTTGCCGCGATCTTGTTGTATTCATCGGCCGCCTTCTTCACGTCGTCCATCGTTGGCGTGTTTCCCGCGCCGAGGCTGGCGGTGATCATCTGTGTAATGCCGGCGTCTTTGGCCCACGCGATGCTCTCCGCTTGTCTCTCTCGCAGCTCCCGCATGCCGAAATGCGCGCTCACGCAGGTGAGACCGTGATCGGCGAGGATCTTCTTGACCTGCTTTCCATCGGAGAGGCTGGCGAAGTCAGCGTAACCAAGCGGCGAGCACATCTCGACGCTCTGAACGCCGATGTCGGCCAGCGCCTTCGCCAGCCCGGCAAAGTTGCCATCCTTGATCATCTGGCGGTGGGGCCACGTCTGGCTGCCAATGGGCAGTCCGAGCGGGTTGGCGCGAAGCGTGGCGACGCCCGCGGCAAGGAACCCGGCGACCGCGGCATCGGTCGCGGCTTTTCGAAGAAACTCACGTCGTGAAAGATCGGACATGGGCGGATCGTCTCACAACTCGCAGAAGACGGCTTCTTGAAATGTGGCACAAGGTTTTAAAGAGCATTTTCTGATCTTGTGTAATCCGCCAGAGCCCTTGGAGGGCCGCTCTACAGGGCGCGCTGCTCGGCGACCGCTCGACCGATCTGGGCCGTAGAGCGCGGTCGACCATCGCCGGTGGCGAGAGGTCGGGCCCGACGCGTGCGAGGCGCGTGATCATCGATCAGCAGTAAAAGTCGAGCCGGAGGCGCACCGGCCGCGTCGATGGGGCGAGTGTCACCCACCTCTTTCGGTCACCCGGATCTGACCAGTTCGCGCCGGATGCAAGAAGCACATGAATCGACGCGGGGATCGGCAGGACGGGCCGGAGGCCGACTTTTTCCACGCGCCGACCCGCGGCGGAGCCCGACCTCTGGCCACCGGCGGTTCGCCAGTCGAGTGACGCGACACCGTTGTGAAAAAGGCTGAAGCGCTGCGCCACTACAGCTTTCGAAACAGCACTAGAATGCCGTCCACCATGATTCGCCTTGCTGCATCGTTGCTCGTCCTCACGATCGTGCAACCCGCGACGCCTCGGCCACTTCGGATCATCGCGTTTGGTGCGCATCCCGACGACGCGGAGCTGAAGGCGTCCGGCGTGGCCGCGCTGTGGGCCGCCCGCGGACACAAGGTGAAGTTCGTCTCGATGACCAACGGCGATGTCGGACACTTCGAAACGGCTGGCGGTCCGCTCGCAAAGCGGCGCAAAGCGGAGGTGGCGGAATGCGCGCGCATCCTCGGCATCGAGACCGAGGTGCTCGACATCCACGATGGCGAGCTGACGCCATCGCTCGAGAATCGAAAGACGGTCGCCCGCCTGATTCGCGAGTGGCAGGCGGACATCGTGCTGAGCCACCGGCCGTACGACTATCACCCTGATCATCGCTACACGGGCGTGCTGGCCGACGATGCGGCGGTGCTGGTCGTGGCGCCGTTCTTCACGCCCGACACGCCGCCGACGGCTCGCAATCCCGTGTTCCTCCACTACTCCGACGATTTTCAACGTCCCTACCCGTTCAAGGCGGACGTGGTCGTGTCGATCGACGAGACAGCGGAGAAGAAGTGGAGCTGCGTGACGGCGATGCCGTCGCAGTTCGGCGACAAGGATTCGTGGCAGGGGAGGACGCGGCCGGACGTGCCGCCGGGCGACCGCGAGCGCCCGGCCTATCTCCTCGAGCTCGTCAAACAGCGCACCGCCGCCGTCGCGGACAAGTATCGCGATCGGCTCATCGCCGTGTACGGCGAGCAGCGGGGAAAAGCGGTCAAGTACGCCGAGGCGTTCGAGCTCTGCGAGTACGGCCGTCAGGCGTCGACGGCAGAGCTCAAGCAGTTGTTTCCGACGTTCGATTGAGATTGCGACGTATGCGATTCACACGTCGTGCGTGGATTGTGGCCACCCTTCTCGGCGGAATCTCGATCAGCGGACAGGAGAGCGCGCGCCCGATGGCTGACGTACGGCTCATGGCGGTCGACCCCGGTCACTTCCACGCGGCGCTCGTGCAGAAAGAGATGTATGCAGGCGTCTCGGACCGCGTCGACGTCTATGCCCCGACGGGAAGCGACTTGACCGAACACCTCAACCGCATCGCCGCATTCAACCGGCGCAGCGAACAGCCGACGACATGGGCCGTGCAAGTCCATGCGGGCCCTGACTTCTTTCAGCGCATGCTTCGCGAGCGCCCCGGCAACGTCGTCATTCTGTCCGGCCGCAATCGGGGGAAGATCGCGCAGATCGTCGAGTCGGTCAACGCCGGCCTCCACGTGCTCGCCGACAAGCCCTGGATCCTGAAGTCGGACGATCTGCCGATGGTTGCGGCGGCGCTTGCCGACGCGGATGCCAAAGGCGTGGTCGCCTACGACATCATGACCGAGCGCTTCGAGGCCACCAACAGTCTCCAGCGCGCGCTCGTGAACGACAAGGCGACCTTCGGGGACATTGTGCAGGGGACGGCCGAAGAACCTGCCGTCTACATGGAAAGCGTGCATTACCTGAAGAAAGTTGTTGCCGGCGCTCCGAACATCAGGCCGCCCTGGTTCTTCGACACGACTGAGCAGGGCGAAGGATTCAACGACATCGGCACGCACCTCGTCGACCTGGTGCAGTGGACGCTCTTTCCGGAGCAGGCGATTGACGCCTCCTCGGATATTCGGGTGCTGTCGGCCCAACGATGGCCGACCACGATTTCCGAGCTGGATTTCCGAAGCGTGACGAACGAGACGCGGTTCCCGCAGAGCCTCTCGGCGTCGGTCAAGAACGGAAAACTGGAGTACTACTGCAACACGCTCGTGTCCTACACGCTGCGAGGGAACCACATCAAGCTGAACGTGATCTGGGACTGGGAACCTCCCGCGGGAGGCGGCGACACGCACTTTGCGGTCTATCGCGGCACGCGCGCTCGCATCGAAGTGCGACAGACACGCGCCGATCGCTATCTCCCGGAACTGTTCGTCGTTCCCGCGGCGGCCATGAAGCCGCAGGTGCTCGCGGCGTTGACGGCGAAGATCGAGGGGTTGAAAAAGGACTATCCCGGACTCGGGGTCGAGGACCGCGGCGCGGAGCTCCGCATCACGATTCCCGATGCGCTGCGTGTGGGCCACGAGGCCCATTTTGCTCAGGTGACCGCGAGCTTTCTGAAGTATCTGCGGGATCGACGCACGCTTCCCGCGTGGGAACGCCCCAACATGCTCGCCAAGTACTACGTCACGACCAGGGGAACTGAATTGAGCCGCAACGGTCCGTCCAGGCCGGCGCCGCGCATCGCTCCACGATAGGGCGGACAGGGCGGACAAGTCACCTCTTTACTCCCTCCAGCCAGTTCATCACGACGACGACCGGAGACGATGTCGTGTCTTCGGTGACATTCGCGACCGGACGCGGAATCAGGAAGCGCTGCCCGTCCGGTGCGACCGCGTATGGTTGGAGAAAAAAGTGAGGTTGATTGTGATCACGAAGCTCCCTTTCTCGGGCGGCAGGACGGTGAACCGTGCCACCGCCGGGACGATCGAACGCGCGGCGTACCACCCCGCAAACCCGGCGATCGTCGTCAACAGGAGCAGTGCCGTCACGAGCCTCCAGACGATCGCCGATGCGCTAGGCCGCGCCGATGCCGTCGGCGCCGCCGGCGGTACCGCGGCGCTTGCGGCGTCATCGAAGAGAAAGCGGACGACCGACATGTCGGGAATGCGCGCCTTGCGATCTTTCGCGAGACAGCGTTTCACGATGTTCTGGATATGAAAGGGGACGCCAGGCGGGAAGGCCGCCCAGTTCGGCTCACTCTTGAGGACCGTCGCGAGGACATCCGATACGTCTTCGCCGTCGAACGCGCGGGTGCCAGTGAGCATTTCGTACAGCACGCACCCGAACGCCCACACGTCGCTGCGCTTGTCGGCGACGCGCCCCTTCGCCTGCTCGGGACTCATGTACGCTGCCGTGCCGAGAATCAGGCCGGCCTGCGTCCCTGCAAATGTCAGTGTCGGCGAGTGCGACGCCCCGCCCGGGCCCGATCCAGCTGCGCCGGCCTCGATTCTCGCAAGTCCGAAGTCGAGCACTTTCACCTGACCGTCGTGCGTCAGCATGATGTTGCCGGGCTTCAGATCGCGATGGACGATCCCTTTGTCGTGCGCCGCTTCGAGCGCGTCGCCGATCTGTCGCGCGATCGGCAACGACTCGCTGATCCCCAATCCTGAACCCCTGAGGCCTTCGAACTTCTGCGCAAGCGACTCGCCCTCGACGAGCTCCATCGCGATGGCGATGCCGTCCGCGGTCTCCTCCAACCCGTGGACGCTGGCGATGTTGGGATGGTTGAGCGCGGCGAGCAGCTCGGCTTCGCGGCGGAAGCGCGCGAGGCGCTCAGGATCCGCGGCGAACTCCGCCGGGAGCACTTTGATGGCGACGTCGCGCTTCAGGCCTGTGTCGCGCGCGCGATAGACCTCGCCCATGCCGCCCGCGCCGAGCGGCGCGACGACTTCATACGGCCCGAGCTTCGTTCCGGCGCTCAGCGTCATTCGCTCAGGCCATTACCACAAACCGAACGCGAGGATCGTCGACCCGGCCGCGACGCCAATGTACTGCTTGCCGTCCACGGTGTAGGTCATCGGCCCCGCCTTCCAACGCTGGCTGGTGTTGAAACTGCCAGAGCAGCGTGCCGTTCTTCGCGTCTGCCGCGACGAAGGCACCGCGTGCCGTCTCCATAGAACAGCAGCCCGCCGGCAGTCGCCATGAGACCGCTTCCCAGAATGCCGCCGCCGACTGCGGGTATCTCCCAGGCGGTCTTGCCCGTCTGCACGTCGATCGCTTTGAGAGACTTTCCTGCCGCGTTGCCGCCGGGCGCCCGGCGCGTGGTGCCGCCGTAGAACGACTTGCCGGCCTCCCACCATTTGTCGTTCTTCGTGTAGACCGAGCACGACTCGTCAGCGAACAGGTAGAACAGCTGCGTGATGGGGCTGAACGCCGTCGACGTCCAGTTCGCCGCCCCCGCGACCGCGGGACAGACCCGCTGACCCGCAACGGTCGGATCATTGCCGGGCAACAGCTTCGGGCGGCCGTCGAGGCCGATGCCGCTCGCCCACGTCAGGTTCCTGACGAATGGTTCGGCCAGCAGCAGCTTGCCCGTCAGCCGGTCCAGAACGTAGAAGAAGCCGTTGCGGTTTCCCTGCAACATCAGCTTGCGGGGCTCGCCGCGAAACTGGATGTCGACGAGCACCGGCGTTTCGTTCGCGTCCCAATCGTGGAGGTCATGCGGGGTGAACTGGTAATGCCAGCGCAGCTTCCCCGTGTCCGGGTCGAGCGCCACGACGGACGCGCTGAACAGATTGTCGCCTTTGCGTTCATCCCCGTTGTAGTCGGGACAAGGATTGCCCGTCGGCCAGTAGAGCAGGCGCGCGTCGGGATCGTAGGTGCCGGTGAGCCACGTCGCCGCACATCCGTGCTCGATCGCCCGTCCGATCCACGTCTCCGACCCTGGCTCGCCCCGCGCGGGAACCGTCCAGAACCGCCAGACGTGCGCGCCCGTCGAGGCGCGGTAGGCGTCGACGAACCCGCGGATCCCTTCGTCTCCACCCGAGACGCCGGAAATCACCAGGTCGTTGACGACCAGCGGCGCGCCGGTGGCACCGTAGTTCTGACGGGAGTCGGCCATCTCGACGTCCCAGAGAAGCCTTCCTGTCGCGCGATCGAGTGCGATCAGGTGCGCGTTGTCCGTGACCATGAACACCCCATCGCCGAGCACCGCCACACCGCGGTTGATCCCGCTGGCGGCATCGCCGGCCAGGCCTCGAGTGCGGGCACGGCTGTAATGCCAGATCTCGCGGCCGCTCCGGGCATCGAGCGCGTAGGCTTCATTCACTGACGTGACGTACATGACGTCATCGAAGACGAGGGGCGTGACCTCGAGCTCGCGCGGAGCTCCCGAAATCGTGAACATCCACTTGGGCGCGAGGTGCTGAACGTTGCTGGTGTTGATCTGATCGAGCGGGCTGAAGCGATTCCCGCTCTGGTTTCCATCGTAGGTCGGCCACGTGCCAGGTTTCGGTCGCGCGACATCCTCGAAAGGAATACCCGTGGTCTGGGCGCGCAAAGCTGCAGCGAGCAGGCCGATGCCGAGGATCGCGCAGACGCTCAGCGCACGGCCCCATATCATCGCTGCCCTCGAATCCGATCGGTCCTACCGCGGCGGTTGTCTGACAGGCGCCGGCGTGATGGCGTCCCAGCGGGCGTCGCCAGTCTGTCCGTAATCCCGCGGCAGCGTGGTCCAGTCCGGCCGCGTCATCCCGTTCAGGTCGTAGACCACTTTCCCGTCGCGGAGCGTCAGCTCGCACGTCAACTTCTGCGTGCCCCTCAACCGGGCGCCGTACATGTCGACGAAGCCGAAGGCGCCTTTCTCGAGCCGGAGCACGGCGATGTCGGCCGCGGCACCCGACTGAAAGATGGCCCAGGTCCTCGCGCCCGATTTCCCGAGCCGGATTCCACGTCGAGCGCAGAACCACATCGTCGAGCGACATACCCATCGCCAGGAACTTGTCCATCACGTTGAGCATGTCTTTCATGCCGGAGTTCATGCTGCCGATGTGGAGATCGGTGGAAATGGAATCGGGAGGAATCCCTCCTTCAGCGCCGGCACCGCAATCCGCCAGGCAAAGCTGCCGCCGCCGTGGCCGACGTCGAAAATCACTCCGCGCTTTCTGTCCTTCCCAGATGCCCGGGTTCACGCGGCCAGACTCGTCCAGTTCGTTGCGAAGCCCGGAATAGGCGTGGGTGTAGATGTCGCCGGGCCGCAGCTTCTTGGTCACGAGCTCCGCCATCGGACGTTCCGGGCGATTGGCGCCAAAGTCGACCATCACCGGAATGTTCGCTTGCGTCCCCGCTTCGACCGCTCGCTCGACCGGCGCCCACTCAGGTCCGGCGTAGTGAGCCGTCTTGATGCCGACGATCACGCCTTTGTGGCGCAGCGCCATCTCCGCCGTCGGCTTGGCTTCCATGTCGGCCAGGTTCTGCTCGAACTGATCGCCGCGCATCCCGTGGCCGACGATGTTGAGAAACGCCAGCACGCGCGTCCTGGAGCGATCGATGATGCGATCCTTGAAGTCCGCGAAGCTCCTCCAGCCCGACGATCCGGCGTCGACGACGGTGGTGACGCCCGACCGTAACGTGAAGCCGTCGGGATACAGGCTGTTGTCGCCGGCGTAGGATCCGCGTTCGCCCGTGCCGGCGTAGACGTGGACGTGAATGTCCACGAGCCCCGGCGTGACGTAGAGACCCGGACGCATCGACCACCTTGAGCGCCTCGGCAGGATCGATGTTGGCCGCGACGGCCGCGACCTTTCCGTTCGCGATGGCGACATCGCGCACGGCGCTGATCCTGTTCCTGGGATCGATGACGTGACCGCCCTTCAGAAGGAAGTCGTACTTCTGCTGTGCCGAGACATCGATCATCGAGGAAATGATCAAACATGTTCCAGCCGCATGACGAAGTCTCAATCTCATAACACAGCCCATCTCATAAACCCGGCATAGCCACGAAAGCACGAAAGCACGAACACGTACGGTACGGTTGGTTTCGTGCTTTCGTGGCAGATCGTCTTAGCCTCGACGATAGTCGTGCCGTTTGGCACTCCATGTCGCCGTCAGGTACTCGCCCATGTCGAGCGTTCCGGACATCGCCGTCGCCGCGACGGTGCCGTTGAAGCGGAAGCTCAAGGCGTCGCCGTGCCGCTCGGTGTACGAGCTGGACATCTGAACGCTGTTCCCGTCGATCGTGCCGGACGAGATCGCGTGACACGAAGTCGCCTTGATGCGTGCCTTCGACGCGGTTGCCGACCTGCTTCAGATGGAGCGTATGCGTCGACGTGCTCGCGAGGTAGTCGATGCGCACGTCCCATTGGCCGGTCACGTCCACGCGCGGGCGCCGCGGTTCGCGCCGCCGCGTCCTGCTTCGGAGGATTCGAGAGGTGGCGTAAATCCGCTCGGCGACGATCTTCTCGTCGCCCGGCTGACATCTGGTAGGGCGTGATCGAGATGCTGGTTTCGCCGTCACGGTCTCGTCCGCCGGGCGTGGCGATGCGCGGCTCGGTGTCGATCAGGTGCTTCGCGACGGCCGCGCCGCTGATGCCGAGCCGCTTCGGATCCCATCGGATCGACAAGCGACGGCGTGCGGTTGGACAGCGTCCGTCGTTTCCGTGATCGACGTCGTGACGCCCTCGATCGTCGAGACATGCTTCGCGATGGGATCGAGCCATGACAGCCATCGGCTCCATTCGGCCTTGTGGTCGCTCTTCATCCACATCTCGACCGCCATGAGCATCCCGATGGCTTCTTCCTTGCCCGACCTTCATCGAGCGCGCGAAGCCATGATGCGGCGCGCTGTGGACCCACGCGGCCTGAACCAGATCCTTGCGTCCCAGGAGCAGGCCGGCGCTCTGCGGCCCGCGTATGCACTTGCCGCCGCTGTAGGCGACGAGCGTCGCGCCGTTCTCCAGGTGGACGTTGGGCACGGTCAGGATCTCGGCGGCGGCGTCGACGAGCACCGGAACACGCTTCTGACGCTGCCATCTGCGCGATCGCTCGGGTGCTGAGCGGGCCCGTGTCCGCTTGCGGACCGGCGAGGATGTAGACCATCGCCGTCCGCGGACCGAACGCCGCTTCGAGCTCCTCAGCCGTGCCGACTTCGACGACGCGCACGCCGACGGCGCGGATCGCGGCGTCGTACACGTTGCGCGAGTGCGCTCGGGATGATGACTTCGTCCTTCGGAAAACCCGTCAGGTTGGGAATCCGCACGTGGAGATCGGGGTTCCCGCCGGCGACGCAGGCGGCGGTCGCATGCGTGAGGCCGGCCGAGCATCCGGACGAGACCATCCCCCATTCCGCTTTCGTCAATTCCGCCAGGCGCGCGCCGATCGCCGCCATCAGCTCGTCCAGGTGCACGTGATGCTGCGCGGCCGCGTCGATGGCTGCGCGCACCTCCGGCAGCATGCGCGAGCCGCTGATGATGGTGAACGTGCCGCGCGCGTTGATCAGCGGGCGCACGCCGATGGACTGATAGATGTCCTGGCCGACGCGAAGGCCTTCCGCGCGCCGGAGCGGCAGCCGCGCGCCGTGGCTGCCGCCGCCGGATGTCCTCGGAAGAGCGCCGGCAGCGTCAGCAGCGCCGATCGTCGAAACAGCTCACGCGGGTCAGCGGGTCTTGAGCGCTGCAGCATAGCGTCCTCGGTTCTTGCGTTCAGAGCACCGCGATCACGTCGATCTCGACCAGCGAGTTGCCCGGAATGCCACCCGGCGCCGCGATGGTCGTGCGCACCGGCGGCTCGGCGCCGAAACGGCCCTGGAACATCTCGTTCATGCCGGCGTAGTCCTTCAGGTCGTTCAGGTAGACGTTGCACTTCAGGACCTTGTCCATCGACGATCCCGACGCTCTCGAGCTGCTGCTGGATCTGATCGAGCACCGCCTTGGTGTGGACCTTGATGTCGCCTTCAGAGTGATAGCCGACGCCGGCGATGAACAGCAGGTTGCCGTAGCGACACGGTCCCGTTGAACAGCGGTGGTCTTCTCCGGCTTGCGGCCGTTTCGTAGTGGACCTTCTTGACCGGCTTCTCGGCCTGTGCGGCCGCCGTCGTGGGAACCGCGGCGGCGCGCGACCGCCGCGGCGCGGCCACGCCGCGTCTGATGAAGCTGCGTCGATTCGTCTTCTTTTCATGTGCGCTCCTGTCGATGACGGCGAATTTGCGTAACCATGGCGCACGGCGACGTTCGAGTCAAGGGAGGTCGAAGATAGGATGACGGAGTCCATGCATCGCGAGATCGTTCGTCCGGCTGCTGGCGGCGGCGCCGCTCGCCGGAGCCTTCCAGAGTCCGCTCGGGCACTTCCAGCGCTCCGTGTCGTATCGCAGCTACGCGCCGGCGGCGACTCCCGGGATGCCGGGCCCGTACCCGGGACGCGTCGTGTCGGTGAAGTCGCGACAGCTGCGTCGATACCTCGACGGGCGCGGCCAACGACGCGGTCGTGCGCGAGATGATGGCGCGGGGCATGCGCACGCTGACCGGCGCCGGCACGACGTCCGACGCGTGGCGGCGTTTCTTCGAACCGTCCGACATCGTCGGCATCAAGGTCAACTGCGGCGGCTATCCGCACTGCGTGTCCGCGTACGAGATCGTGGCCGAGGTCGTCCGCCAGCTCACGGGAATCGGCGTTCCGGTGTCGCAGATCTACGTGTACGAGCGGTTTCAGAATCAGCTCGACGAGGTGAACTACGCGCCGCACCTGCCCGAAGGCGTGCAGATCGTCGCGGCCGAGCGCGCCAACCGGAACGTCGACAACAGCGGCTACGATCCCGCCACCTACCTCGAGGCGGATCTCTTCGGAGAAGAGGACACGCGGTCGAACATGATGCGGCTCGTGTCGCAGCCGCCTGACGAAGATCATCAACATCCCGAACATGAAGGACCATGGCGCCACCGGCGTCACCGGGTGCCTGAAGAACATCGCCTACGGCAGCTTCTCGAACGTGGCGCGCACGCACCAGCGCGGCAAGTCCCACACCTACTCGGTCGTCGGCACGCTCGCCGCGATCGAGCCGCTGCGCTCCAGAACGGTGCTTCAGATCATGGACGGCCTGCGCGGCGTCTGGCACGGCGGTCCGTTCGCGAGAACCACGCGCTACGTCTTCTACCCGCGGCAGATCATGTTCGGCACCGATCCGGTGGCCATCGATCGGCTGCTGCTCGACATCATCGAGAACGAGCGCCGCGCGCGCGGCGCGCTCTCGATCTGGGACCGCTCGCCCAGCTCGCTGAAGATTGACGACGGGCGGGCGCGGGATGCGGATCCCAACGTCAACATCATCATCCGCGAGCCGGGCCACGTGGAGTACGCCTCGACGCTCGGCCTCGGCGTGTACGATCGCGAACGGATCAAGGTGCAGCAACTCACGGTATGACGGCGGCGCTGCTGCTGGCCCTGTCGCTGCCATGTGTCTACTGGACGCAGGGCGTCGAGAGCCGTGCGATGCTCGAGGCGGCGGCCATCAGACGGATCTGCGTGCCGCCCGAGCGCGCCGATTCCTGGCGTGCCGCGGGTTTCACGGCGATCGCGCTCACCGACGGCGGACCTTGCCTCGCGCGAAGCGCTGCCTTCGCCGGGCACGACGCCGCGCGCCGGGGCTGGCGTCGCCGACGCGCAGCCCGTGGATTGTCGCGAACGGCTGGCGCTTCACGAGACATCCGGGCAGCGAAGTACGTCTACGACGTCCCGGCCGGAAAGGCAGCGCTCGCAGCGGCGGAGGTCTTCGCGTACGGCGCGGATGCGGTCCTGAAGATCGATCCTGCGGACCTGGGCGACCTCGGTCGGATGCTGACGTTCCTCGAGGCGCTGCCGCCCGTCGATCTTCCGACTGTGTCGGACCTCGCAGTTGTCGACGATGGCTCGGCGGTCACGGGTGAGGTGATGAATCTGCTCGCCCGCCGCAACCTCCTGTTCGAGGTGGTCCAGGCGCCGTCCTCGCGTTTTCCCATCAACATCAGGATCGGCACTCCCGAGTACCCGCGCGAGGAAGCCGCCGATCCCAGCGCGTTCGCGCAGAAGATCCGGCGTCAGCTCACGGACGAGCAGCGAGGCTTGCGCGTCTACGGGAGCGAGGTCGTCATCTGCCGGCTCACGGCGATGCCGGGACGGGCGAGACTGCACCTGATCAACTACGGCGGGCGCGAGATCGAGGGCTTGCGTATTCGGGTGCGTGGAACGTACGGCGACGGCGAGGTTCATGTCGCAGGCGCCGGACGGCTGGCGTTGGAAGACCACATCGTCTCGGGCGGAGCGACCGAGTTCACGATTCCGCGCATCGCGACGTATGCCGTCGTGGATCTGAGGACCGAACGGTGAAATGGTGTGGCGACGGAAGCGGCGCACGATGCGCGCAGTCAATCCCGTGCAATTGGAGCCGCGCACAAACGCAGTTCGTCGCGCCTCCACCGCAGACGCGTCGAACTCGTTACCCGTGAGGCCGCGTCAGTTGCTGCTGCGCCGCGGCCAGACGACACCCTGGTCGCTCGGCACCGCGCCGACCCCCCTGAAGACGAACTTCTGCAGCCGCTTGCCTTCCCACGTCTCGGTCGTGTAGAGGTTGCCCTTCGAATCGACCGCCAGGCTGTGCACGCCGTAGAACTGCCCCGGCTGGCGCCCGCCTGTCCCGAAGGACGTCAACTGCTCGAGCGTGTCGCGGCGAAGGACGTAAATACGGTTGTTGATCCCGTCGGCGACGTAGAGATAGCGCTGCGCGGGATCTTTCGAGAACGCGACATCCCACACCGATCCCGACGCCTTCGTGTTCTTCGCGAGAAACACCTCTTTCACGAACGTGCCGTTGGGCCGGAACACCTGCAGCCGATCGTTCACACGGTCGCAGACATACACGAAGCCGTCGCTGGAGAGGTCGGCGCAATGCACCGGATTGCGGAACTGCTTGGCCGGCGGCGCCGCCGGATCGTACGGACCCAGATTCGCATCGTCGGGTTTGCTGCCGTAGGCGCCCCAGTAGCGTTTCATCGCCCCGGTCGACGCGTCGATCACCGCAACGCGCACGTTGAAGTAGCCGTCTGCGAGATAGGCTTCGTTCGCTTTCCCGTCGACGAAGATCTTCGCGACGCGTCCGAAGTTCGCCGGGTCGTTGCTGTTGCGGACGTAGGTCGGCTCGCCCTTGGCATCGGGCGGACCCTTGCGCGCGTCGGGCTTGCCGTACTGGGCGATGAACTTCCCGGTCTTCGTAAACTTGAGGACGTGCGAGTCGCCCGGACCGTTGCCGCCGATCCACACGTTCGCCGCATGGTCGACGAAGATGCCGTGATTCGAGGCCGGCCAGTCGTAGCCGGGCCCGGGACCGCCCCAGGAATGGACAAGATTGCCGGCGGCATCGAAGGCGAGAACGGGCGGCGCGCCGGCGCAGCAGTCGCCAGCTTTCAGCTCGAGCGCCTTTTCGTTCGCGGCGAGCGTTGCTGAGCCGCGGTTGATGATCCAGACGAGATCCTGATCGTCGACCCAGATGCCGATGGTCTGCCCGAGCACCCAATGATTGGGCAGCGGCTTGGGCCAGAGCGGATCGACCTCGAAGCGCGGCGCCTCCTTGCCGCCCTGCTGGGCCGCCGCGCGCGAGAAGATGCCCTCGGCGATCCCGAGTGCGGTCAAAACGGCCAGAAACGTCGCGCCTACGATGACGTGCTGTGTGCGTTTCATGCGCGGCCTCCGTGGCTGGGAAGCTGTCGGACCCCCCGGACGCCGCAGTATAACTCTCCAGCAGGCTTGTCAAAGATTCTCGTGCAAACCCCGTTATCGTTCTTCGCGAGGTGCCACATGCGTCTACTGATTGCACTCGCCCTGGGCTTCGCCGCCGCAGCACCACTCCTCGCTCAAAACACCGGACGCGCCGCCGCCGACGAGGCCGCTGTGCGCGAGATCGTCAGCAGGTATGTCGACGCGCGGGAGAAGCGCGATCCCAATCTCATCGCGGCGCTGTTCACCTCGGACGCGGACCAGATGACCACTGGCGGCCAATGGCGCCGAGGACGTGACAGCGTCGTTCAGGGCGCGCAGGCATCGTCACAGAACAACCCGGGGACCCGCAGAATCATCCTCGAAGCCGTTCGCTTCGTGGCGCCGGGTGTGGCGATTACGGATGGCCGGTACGAGATACGCGGCGCTCAGTCCGTCGACCCGCGCCGGATGTGGACCACCTTCGTGGTGATACGCGAGGCTTCAGGTGCGTGGCGGATCGCCGCAATCCGGAACATGGTGCCAACCGTCCCGTGAGGACTGAGCAGGTCAGGATAGGAAGCATTAGCGGACAAGGTCGTCTTCGTCTTCAACTTCTTCGACTACCTGCGCAAGATCGCGCCGGCAACCAAATAGAGCGCCAGGCACACGGGAGTCATCCGGTCCACGCAGCCGTCTGGCCCATATAATCCAAGCCGTCTGGCTATCACTCCCGGCACGCGCCTCGGCGTCTACGACATCACCGCGCCGATCGGCGAAGGGGGTATGGGCCAGGTCTTTCGAGCGCGCGATTCAAAGCTGGATCGCGACGTCGCGATCAAGGTCCTGCCCGAGGCGTTCGCACACGCTCCGGACCGCCTGGCGCGCTTTCAGCGTGAAGCAAAGACCCTGGCCTCGCTGAATCATCCGAACATCGCCGCGATCTACGGCCTCGAAGAAAGTGGTGGCGTCTCCGCGCTCGTGATGGAGCTGGTGGAGGGCGAGGACCTGTCGCAGCGGATCGAGCACGGCGCGATCCCGATCGATGAGGCGCTGCCCATCGCGAAGCAAATCGCGGAGGCGCTCGAAGCGGCGCACGAGCAGGGGATCATTCATCGTGATCTCAAGCCGTCAAACATCAAGATTCGACATGACGGCAAAGTGAAGGTCCTGGATTTCGGCCTCGCGAAGATCATCGAGCGATCAGGTGCTGGCGTCGAGAGTGACGCGCCTGCGACTACCGTCTTCGACCCTACTCTGAGCGGCCAGGGATTGATCTTCGGTACCGCGGCATACATGAGCCCCGAGCAAGCGGCCGGGAAGGTTGCAGACAGACGGAGCGATCTCTGGTCACTCGGTGTGGTGCTGTTCGAAATGCTCACTGGAAAGCCAGTGTTCAACGGAGACACACTGCCCGAAGTTCTGGCGTCGGTCTTGAAAACGCCGCCAGACTGGCCGTTACTCCCGTCTGATGTTCCGACGACGATCACAACGCTGCTTCGACGCTGCCTCGAGAAAGACGCTGCCAGACGAGTCAATTCTGCCGCCTATGCCCGTCTCGTGATTGAAGACGCGATCGAAACACCAGGAGCGGTGCCAACGAGCCGCGACACTCGAAGGAGACGATGGTCGCTGGCCTGGCTCATTCCGTTGGTCGGCTTGGTGATCATCGCCGCAGTCGCCATCGACTACTTGCGGCCATCTCCCGGACTCGTGACACGCCTTGATCTCAGCACACCATCAAGTGGTGATCCCGTCAGCTTTGCCCTGTCGCCAGATGGTCGCCAGTTTGTCTTCGTCGCGGGCGATGGCATCGAGTCTCGCCTGTGGCTACGGCCGCTCGATCGCGCCGACGCTCAACCTTTGGCAGGCACCGAAGGCGCGAGTTATCCCTTTTGGGCACCAACCGGACGCTCCATCGGGTTCTTCGCAGATGGGAAGCTCAAGCGATTCGACATCGGTGGTGGAATGCCTCGGGACCTCGCCGACGCGCCCACAGGACGAGGCGGAACGTGGAACCAAGACAACGTGATCGTTTTCGCGCCTTCGATAACGAGCGCGCTCTTCCGCATTGATGCCGGGGGAGGTGAGGCGAAAGCGATCACGACACCGGGACAGGAGCATCCGAGCCATCGCTTTCCGCACTTTCTGCCTGATGGCCGGAGGTTCTTGTATCTGACGGTTGCGGGGCCGCTTGCATCGCAGACTGTGTTCCTGGCCTCATTGGATGGTGACGCTCCGAAAAGGCTTATGACGGCTGAAACCGACGCGGCCTATGCGGAGGGCTATCTCCTGTTTGTCCAGGAGGGCGCGCTTCTCGCGCGTCCGATCAATCCTTCCAGCGGCACCGTAGGGGAACCCGTAGTCGTCGCAGACCCCGCGGGATCCGACTCAGCGGTGCGTCGCGGCGCGTTCTCTGTCTCGACGACGGGGGTCCTGGCCTACCGCAGCAGCTCCGCCGCACGACGCCAACTCGTCTGGTTGGACCGTAAAGGATTCCAGACAGGGACGGTCGGCAGTCCTGATGACGCTGTGCCGACCAATCCAACGCTAGCGCCGAACGGCCGGAGGATTGCGCTCAGCCGGACCGCGCGTGGCAATACCGATATCTGGATCGTTGAAAACGATCGTTCGGTGGCCAGCCGCCTGACCTTCGACGCGTCGAACGAAAGTGTTGCTGTCTGGTCTCCTGATGGCCAACGTATCGCGTTCTCCTCCACGCGAAACGGCGTGTTCGATATTTTCGAAAAAGCGGCCAGCGGAGCTGGCGACGAACGAGTCCTACTGGTCTCCACACAACCGAAGACGCTCGTGGACTGGTCGCGCGATGGCCGTTTCCTTCTATTCTCTTCGGGCGATCCAAAGACCGGTTGGGATCTGCGCGCGTTACCTCTTGCAGGCGAAGGTAAGCCGTTGGCCGTTGCCGAAACACCCTTCTCAGAGCGCAACGGCCAATTCTCGCCGGATGGACATTGGGTCGCCTTCGACTCGAATGAGTCCGGTCGGTTCGAAGTCTCGATCCAACGATTCCCCGGACCAGGACCGAAGTGGCAAGTCTCTTCGGGGGGCGGAGCAACTCCACGATGGAGAGGCGATGGCCGCGAACTGTTTTACGTCGCATCGAATGGCGCGATGATGTCCGCGAGTCTTCTCTTCTCCAAAGACGGGCACTCACTTGAAATATCAGACGTCAAGCAACTATTTCGAGTACCGATCGTTTTTGGCGGATCGCCGCGCGACAACAACAAGGAGCAATACGCGGTGGCGCCGGATGGACAACGGTTCCTCGTAAATGTCAGGAGCGACGAAACGACTGGTTCTCCTGTGACCGTCGTCTTGAACTGGCTCAGCGGGTTGCGACGCTAGAGCCCAATGAGTGAAGACCCGTTCTATGCGCGCGCTAAATTGCGAGTTGCTCCAAGCTGCGCCTGTTGCGGCGGGTGAAAAAAGAGCGCCAGCACAACCGCCGCGAAGACTGCCGCGGCGCACGGCACCAGAAACAGACTTCTGAAATCCACGAGGCCCGCGCTGTTGAATGTTTCACCGATCAATCGTGGTCCCAGCACGTTGGCCACTAGCGGACCGAACCCCAGGATCATCAGGTTGAACAATCCCTGGGCGCTCGCACGCACGTCCTTGGGAAAGAACTCATCCACGAAGATGTACACCGTCGCGAAGAAGAAGGCGTAGCAGATGCCGTGCAGCACATTCACGAGAACGATGATGACCGGCTGCTGCGGCAGGAAGGCAAACACCGCGAAGCGCGCCGCATGGCCGAGAATGCCGACGATCATCGTGGTGCGCCAGCCAAGCTTCTTCAGCGTCACGCCCAGGATCAGCATCGTCAGGATTTCCGCAATCTGCCCGATGCTCATCACCGGCATGATCCAGTTTCCGGCGATGCCCACGCCGCCGGCGGCGGCCGCAGTGCCGAGAAACGTGCCGGTCCAGTTGAAGAACAGGTTGTGCACCGTCGCATCCACGAACGTCACCAGCCACAGAACAAGAAGGAAAGGGGTGCGGAGCAGTCTCAGGGCTTCGAGCCAGGCGAACTTGGTCTCGCCGGTTGCGGCGGGCTTTGGCGGCGTGTGGGGGAGACTCAGGCTGAAGACCGAAAGCATCAACGACGCGATCCCCGCAACGATGAACGTCCACTTCGTCCCGGCCTGCAAGCTTGGCCCGGTCAGCCCCGACCCCAGGACCGTGCCGAGCCAGCTCACGAATCCTTCCGTTGGGGTGGCGTTGACTTTTTCCCAGTCCACCAGGATGAACGTCAAGGGCCAGGCTGCCAGAATCCATCCGATGGTCCCGCCCATTCGCACGAAGCCGAATTCCTTTTGCCGATCCTTCATGTGCGTGAACGCGATCGAGTTCACGATCGAAATCGTCGGGACGTAGAGCAGGCAGTGCACGAGCATCGCGACGAAGAACGGCCAGAACTCCCGCGCCCACGCCAGCGACAACATGGCGACGCCGCTGACGAGATGACTGGCCGACAGGAATCGCTCCGCGGCGAAATTCCGATCCGCGAACTGATTGCTGAAGAACATGCCGACGATGGCGGCAATCGGGAAGGCGCTGAGGATCCAGGTCTGTTCCGTCGCGGTGAAGCCGAGGCTGGGCAGATAGCTGAAGATCAGCGGCAGCCACGCGCCCCAGATGAAGAACTCCAACACCATCATCAGGAACAGCTTGAAGCGAATCGATGTGTTCATGCGCCAGTCTCCCGTCAACGATATCGGCCGTCGATGATGGTTAGGGTATCGCGCTCATCCTATACCGAGAAAGTCAACGAATCAGATCTGGCTCCGTCCAACGCTCACAATGGCCACCTTCATCGGCGAACGGACGGGGGACTTGGGGGACTGGCGCAATCCACAAGTCAGAAGTACAACGTCAGAAGTGAGCAGTGCGGCGGCTTGTCCGCCGTAGCTATCTGGGCATTCGGCTCACGTGCGTGCGGCTCGGCTCATCCCGACGCCGATCTCGATCTCTGCGTGGTCGTAGGGGAGCTGACCCGTGATCTTCGTGAAGGCATGCACTACGCCGCCTGGGAGCTCGGCTTCGACCACGGGCGGCTGCTGGCGCCCGTGATTTTCAGGCTGTCGACTACGGGTCCGAGCTCATGCTCTCCCGGGAAGACATCGACACCCTCGTGGCGCATGCTGACGATTTCCTGGCCGGCGTGCGTCAGTTCCTTGCCGCACACGCTCGGCAAGGAACGTGAGCATCGGTCCACTCGCGACCGGTCGGGAACCCCACATCGCTCGCGGTCTGCCGCGCCTGTGGAGCTGTTCAATGTGCACACATCAGCGGGCCGCCGGTTGTCTTCGGTGTAGCGTAACCCGCGCGCACCCGTGACGTCGCCGGATTGGCCGCGGCAAGATTCGCGATCTCGGCTGATCGTCAGGCGGCAGGAACTGCAATCTTGATGCGCGCGATCCGCAGATTCAGGCCAGATTCGGCGGATCAGGGGCTGGCATGCGGCCTGCCATGGGCCGTCGCGTGGCACGCCGTCGCCGTCGTACGAGCCACGACGTCCCGCGCAGCAGGTGCTGCATCAGATCGTGCTCGCACATTTCGAGACCTTCCGAGCGCAGGCGGCCTCGCTGCGGGACGGAGAAGGTCTGCCGAGATTCGTGGAGCGCGAGTTCCGCGAGTTCCTCACGTGCGGCTGTCTCGCGGCGGGATTCGCCCGTTTCTATTGCGACGCGTGCGGCCACGATCGCTTGACACGAAGCACCGCGAACATCGCCCTGTCCCCCGCAGATTTGAAGGACGTGAAGAAGATCCACTGGCCATCCGGCGACTAGGCCAACGAACCCGATAACAGCATTCCGGTCGTCAGGCGCGTCCACGGTGAACACAGCCGCGGCGCTGCCGGGCAGCACCTGCGGCCAGTGATGCCGAGCGGAGGACGCTGGTCGCGTCAGCGCCGTCGCTCACCGATCGCGAGCGTGCAAGACCGAAACGACTTTTGCCGCCACGTCGGTTACAACATGGGCGAAGACCCTCTCGAAGCGGCGCGCAATCTCGAGACGCGAGCTCCCGAGGTCGGCGGAGTACTCAATCACGTGCACACGGTCCATCGCCGCCGCGACGAGATGGTCAACATACGGATCGAAGACCCTGACGTCCACGTGGGCAGACGGCGCCTCCGTGCGCAAACCGCGAATGACCTCGCGGCGTGCGACTGGAAAGAGCCATTCCTCGAAGCCTTTCGGTGGGTAATTCGGCCCGGCCGCAGCGGCGTACAAGCTGCCGTCGTGGCCGACCGCGACCATTGCCCGCACCCCCGGCTTCGAGAGGTGGCCCAGGTCATTTCCGCTCAGACCGCTGCCGCCCGGGTGATTGTGGACGAGCGTGATCGCCGCCGCCGCGTCCAGCAGTCGCTCGTTCAACGGTTCGCCGACGTGCAATTTGTTCAGCGTTCCGTCGACACTGTCTACCACGTCTCCGGCCGGACCAACCGCGACGAGGGTCTCGTTCAACCGGAGCGCTAGCGCGGGAGCTCCGCTTCGCCGGACAACTTTCCGCAGCTGCACGACGATGGCCGCCGGTCTCGATGCAGGCGCCGCCAGCGCCTGTTCGACGAGCCGCACGAACGCGTCGTTGAGGGACGAGCCGGCGAGGATCCCGAGCGCAGCCCACGTCAGCCATGTTTGTGGCACGTCGGCGACACTGGGCGCGCCGCCTCAGAAATGCCTGAAATCCGTCGTGAATTGATCGCGAAACGATCCCGTGGCTCCTGAATTCTCGTGAAATTTTTCCCGGCGGGCCTCGATGCCTTGACGCACTCCAACCGGTCGCTGAGAATGCTGAGCTTGGACGATTCCTTCTACATCGCCGCCTGGCTGATCGAGCCCGGGCGCTGTCAGATTTCCTGCGATGGCCGGTGTATACGCCTTCGCGCCAAGGTCATGGATCTGCTGGTGTTCCTGGCCCGTCACCCGGGCGAGGTTCTCTCAAAGGACGTACTCCTCGACGGCGTGTGGGGCCTCGAGGCGCTGAGCGAGTCGACCTTGACGCGAACCGTTGCCGACCTGCGCCAAGCCTTTGGCGACGATGCCGGCGAGCCGACCATCCTCGAGACGATCCCGAAGCGCGGGTACCGCCTGATCGCGCGCGTCACTCCCGTGACAGCGGTGGTGCCGCCCGACGCCCGCAGGCGAGAGCTCGAATCCGGAGAGCTGATCGGCACACTGCGGCCCACTCGAAGCACTCGCCTCACACTCACGAACGTGGGTCTGCTGATCGCGGCTGCCATCGGACTGTTTCTCCTGGTTCGCGTATCGAGGTCAACGAAACCGCCGCAGGTGGTCGTGCCTCGCGTCGAGAACCCGGTCCAAGTCACGTCCGCCGGCGGCGTCGAGAACCATCCGACGTGGTCGCCAGATGGTGGGCGCATCGCGTACGACTCGGACCAAAGCGGCAACCAGGATATCTGGGTCGCACAGCCGACCGGAGGACCTGCAGTCAATCTGACTCCAGACCACGACGGGGCCGACCGCGAGCCGGCCTGGTCGCCCGATGGAAATCAGATTGCGTTCGTGTCGGAACGAGACGGCAGGGGCGTCTACGTGATCTCTGCGATCGGAGGACCGTCGAACCGCATGTCGCCTCGTGCATCTGTAGATCTCCTGGCATTCAATAGTCCGGCGTGGTCGTCAGACGGGGCGGAGCTTGCGTACCTCGCGGTGTATTCCCAGGCGACGTTCATTGAAATCGTCACGCTGAAAACCCGCGAATCGCGTCGCCTGCAGATTCCAGGCGAGTCGGGCAATCGTTATGATCTGAGCTGGTCACCCGACGGTCGATTCTTCGCCTACGTGCGCGCCGCCAACGATGCAATGGAGGTCACACGCATCTGGGTCCTGCGCGCCACGGACGCGCAGGCCATCGCCATCACCGGAGGGATGTCGGCCGATTGGAGCCCGAAGTGGTCCAGGGACGCACGCACGCTCTTCTTTGTCTCCAACCTCAAGGGGAGCATGGACCTGTGGCAACAACGCATCTCGAAGGACGGAAGACCCGAAGGCGAGACGGTGCCGATCACGGCGGGGATTGGCATCCAGCAAGCCGCGTTCACTCCCGATGGGCGCAAGTTGACCTATTCGAAAGGCCGCTGGGTGGCCAACGTCTGGCGCGTGCCCATTCTGGAAGATCGCGACGCCCTCTGGACGGATGCCAAGCAACTCACGTTCGATTACGCGAGGATCACTGATCTGGACGTGCTACCGGACAGAGAGCACCTGCTCGTCAACTCAGATCGCGGAGGGATCCAGAACATCTGGAGCCTGCCAATTCAGGGGAACGATCCGAGGCAGATCACGAGCGAACGAGTTCCGGATTACGCTCCACGCGTATCGCCCGATGGAAAGCAGATCGCGTTCTGGTCCTATAGAAGTGGAGAACGCAAAATCTGGGCGATGCCTTCGGACGGGGGGCCGGCAGTTCAGCTGACCACCGGTGCGGGGACTGACTTTTACCCCTCGTGGTCTCCTGACAACCGAAACATCGCGTTCTCCTCCAGCCGGGCCGGAGGAGGCCACATCTTCGTGATGCCCGCCACGGGTGGCGAAGCCCGTCAGGTGACGTCGGGATCGGCATGGGAATTCTTTCCACAATGGTCCCCGGATGGGACACGGTTGGCGTTCACGTCGAATCGTGACGATGGCATCTACCGTCTGTGGTGGGTACCTCCTTCCGGTGGATCTCCTCGACGGCTGACGCAGGGTCCTGCGATGTTCTTTCGGTGGTCACCAGATGGGAAGCGCATTTATTTCGAACCCCCACCCAGCAGTGCTCAACTTCGAGGTTCGGAGAACTTCTGGGAATTCACGCTGGCCGACGGCAAGGAGCGACAGGTGACACGATTCTCGGACAGGCAAGGCTACCTAGGCGGCTTCAGCTTGGCCGTCGCCGAACACGATCTCTATTTCACGTGGGAAGTCGGTCTCGGCGACATCTGGGTCATGGATGTGGTGACGCCCAAGAACGAATGATCCCGGCGTTGTGCTGCTGCCAAAGCGCCGCGCAGCGCCCGAGAAAGCTCGCGCGCAGCTGACCGGTCCGCAACCGGCGCGCAAACGCGTGCGTCCGCCGAAGCGAGTGCTGTGCGGCCTCGCCGCTGGAGACGTTCTCGCCCTCGATCTTCCAGAGCGCGTGGCGCTGTTGCGCGTGGTGCGCTCGCTTCTCGGCCCGGCGGCGGGGCAAGCTCGACAGCGGGGATACGCTAAACTCAAGCAGCGTACATACCATCCTAGAGCGAGCGGATTTCGGAGCGTCCGAACACCAGACCTGTCTCAACGGTCATGTCCAAGATTCTCACCGACTTCGGCGACGTGATCGCAGAACGGATACGCGCCGAACATCGTGCGCTGGCCACCCGGTGGTTCGAACGCCTCCTGGATCTCTTACCGGTGGATGCGCGTGAGATCTTCCCGACGGAAAGCTTGCTGGATCACGTGCCAGCGTTGATCCTCGAGATCGGCGCGTACCTGCGGCACCCGGAAGAAGGCGCGATTGCGGCCAACACCGCGATTCTGGACAAAGCCAGGGAACTTGGGTCGCTCCGTCACGCCCAACGCGCGTCGCTGCACCAAGTGCTCCGCGAATACCAGGTTCTGAGCGGAGTGCTCGTCACGTTCGTCGTTGAAGAGATGACGCGACTCGGGATCGTGCCGCGTCCGGCCGAGACTGCATTGTTGGTGTCGCGGCTTCATCAGGCGGTGGACGTCCTGTCCCAAGCGACGGTCGAAGCATTTGTCACGCTCTACACGCAGACGATTGACGATCAGCGCGAGCGGCTCGAACTGTTCACACGCATGGCGGCACACGAGTGGCGCCAACCGCTCGGGGCCCTACAGTTCGGTGTCAGTCTGCTCGGCCAGGCACACCTGGATCCCGAACGAACACGGCGGACGCTCGACACCTTGGAGCGGAACGTCCGACATTTGATCGATCTGACGCACAAGCTCGAGACCGTCGCCCGGATGCACAGCGAGGGAGACAACGCAGTGGTTCAAGAGGTCTCGCCCGGGACCGTGGCGGCTGAAGCCGCGCGGCAACTGCGTGAAATGGCTGACGCGCGCAGCGTCGAGATCCGCGTGCTGGGCGCACTGCCGACGCTCACCATCGACGTCGGCCGCCTTGAACTGACGTTTGTCAATCTGTTGTCGAACGCCATCAAGTACTCGGACGAAGCAAAGCCTGTTCGATGGGTCGAGATCAGCGGACTCGAGAGCGCTGACGGCTGGTGTCAGATTGCGGTGCGAGACAACGGCCTGGGGATTCCGCCCGACTCAGTCGCCAAGATCTTCGAGCGATTCACACGCGCACACGCACAGCGCGCCGACGTGGTGCACGTCGGCGGCCTGGGCTTAGGGCTGTCAATTGTCGAAGACTGCGTGGGGGCGATGCACGGTCGGATCGAGGTTGAGTCCGCCGAAGGCGTCGGAACGACATTCGTGCTGACGCTTCCGCGCACACCACCAGAAGCCATGAAGCCGTAGCCCTCGACCGTTCAAGGGTCCGCCGACTTCAGCGCTTCTCGGTCGAAACTAGTCCACTGCGCTTCATCGAAGACGTATCGTGCGTAGCGGTAGTCTCGGATGAACCGAATGCGTTCGCCGCGGAAGCGCACGAACAGACAGTAGACCGGCCGTCCGTCGGGCTGTTCGCGCGCAAGGATCGCCGGGCGGCCGTCCACCACGCCGGGCTCCAAGCGCATGCCTTCCAGCCGCGCGTAATTGTCGAAGTACCCGCCGACGTCCGTGGCACTGTCGAAGGCAGCGAACACGGGCAAGCGCTGTCCGATAAGGGATCTTCGGTAAACTCGCTCTCGCCCCACGGCCTTAATGCAGGCTATCCTCGGTGCTCGCGAACGAGAACATGGCGAAGCTGCTGGCCGCCAGGAGCTACGCGTACCAGTTCGTGTTTGCCCGCAATGCTGGCCACTGCGACCGCGCCGTCAAGATGCAGACGCTGCCGCAGGCGCTCGAATGGGTCTGGCAGGGCCACGCCGTCGACGCGAAATTGACGCGTTAGGGATCGCGGCGTCACTCGGGCCGCTATCCGAAGCCCTTCATGATGGTGTAGATCCCGCCGTTGGCATCCGCCAGGAACAGCGCCACTCGCTCGTCGTTTATCGTCGCGCCGAGTGGTGCGCCTGGGAGGCTGGCGCCTTGGGCGATATTGGTCCACGGCGCCCAGCCGCCGTGATAACTCCCGGACGTCGTGAAAATGTCACCATTGCGGTCGGCAACGAAGAGGGTGATCCGAGTGGGTTGCCCAGGGATGGCCGTCACGTGGCCCCCGGGAGACGAACTGCCTTCCGACACACTCTTCCAGGGCTGCCATCCGTCGTGGTAATTCCCTGAAGTGGTGAAAACTGAGCCATCGACATCGCAGACGAACAGAGTAAGACGGTCGCCATCGGTGAAGACCCCCGTGAGGTGACCGCCCGGGCTCGTACCACCCTCTGACACGCTCTTCCACGCACGCCATCCCTCATGGTAGTTCCCGGATGTGGCATAGACACCGCCGGCGGAATCGGCAACGAACACTGTCGTGTCGTTCCCGATGACGACGGCGCCGATCGAAGCACCCGGCGTGCTGTTGCCGCTCGACACACTCTTCCAGGGGCGCCATCCGTCGTCATAGGTTCCAGACGTCGCGTAGATTCCACCGCCGGGATCGGCCACGAACACCGCGATCTGATCGCCCGCGTCGACGGCGCTCACGTGCCCGCCGGGCATGGTGGCGCCGTCCGACACGCTCTTCCATGCCCCCCAGCCGTGCTGGGCATTCCCCGAGGTCGCGAACACGCCGCCATTGGGATCGGCCACGAACAACGTGACGCGATCCCCGTTCCGGACGGCGGCCAGCGGTGCGCCCGGGGTGCTCTTGCCGTCCGCGACGCTCGTCCACGGCTGCCAGCCGTCCTGGTAGTTGCCGGTTGTGGTGAAGATGCCGCCAGCGGGATCGGCGGCAAACACCGCGATCCGATCTTCGCCTATCGTGATCGCCATGACGTGACCGCCGGGCGTGGTACTACCGTCGGACACGCTGTTCCACGTCGGGGCCGGCGGACCGGGATGATCCGGCAGGATCGCTTCCTCCCATGGCAGCCGGTAGTTGTTGGCTTCCAGCCTAGCCGTCGAGATGAAATGGATCTTGTCGATGACGTTGTTTCTGACCGACAGAATCCTGAACCCGGCGAGAGAGGACACGACCTTCAGCGGGCCGAGCGCGCCCGTTTGCACGAGAAGCGGGCGGTGTGCCGACCACCACGCACGAGAATTCGAGGCGGAGTTCAACGGGTCCTGGTACGGCGGCACCTTGACGTCATACTTGAGCTTCGCTTCGCGAAGCGCCGACGGCGTCGCGTCCGGCTGGGCCTCGGGCAGCACCTCGACGTATGTCTTGTCCGTTCGCGGAAAGAAAGGAGTTTGCCCCGCAATCTGCACCCACTCCTTCGTAAACCGAGTCGGATAGTAATTCGTCGGATTCTGCGTGTAGAAATCCATGAAGAACGCGATCTCGCCGCTCGGCATCGATCTGACACTGAATTCGTTCTGATAGTGCGTGTGGCCGGAGAGCACGATGTCCGCCGGGCGATGCGTGCCGACGCCTGCCAGGAGCCGAATCACGTCGTCGCTCCGACCGCGCGAGACGGCGAAGTCGAGCATGTCCTGGCTGTTCACGCGCTTGACGAACGCAGGGGCGGCATCGTCCCCTGCGGCGGCGAACCATGTCGGATGCCGCGCTTTCATCAGCTGTTCGGCCTGGGAAGGTTGGGCGACGCCGTTGTCGGAGTGTCGAGCGAGAAACGCGGGAACCTCGTGCCGTTGTGACGGGCGTTGGGTCTCGCGCAGAAAGTAGGGGTACTCTTCGTGGATCGGGTTCACCAGCGGCGCGTGCACTCCGACGATGAACAGGCCCTCGTCTGGCATATCGGCGAGGGCCTCGGACACCATGCCGAGCTCGCTATCGGAAACGCCCTCGCTGTTCGGCGAGCCGTCGACGAAGGTATCTTCGTCCTCTGAGGTGTTTCCGAACAGGTTGCGCAATCCATCCCAGACGCTGGTCAGCATGCCCGTGTCAGGGCCGCTGTCGAGCATGACCACGCGATGGTTGCCGAGCTGTACAACGTACGACGTCCGGTCCGACAGGAACTCCCGGTGTGCTTCAATCTCGCGATCGACTTCGACCATTCGTGCCGCGCCCTCCGGGCTGACATTGGCCACGTGGCCGAGGGGCAAAAGAACGTCGGGCAATCCTTCGAGCTTGGCGGCCAGGACTTTTGCATCGGCCAGTGCCAGGTTGTACGAGGAGAAGTTCGTGAAACGCTTCAGGTCCGTGCCGATCTCCGGACCGAGTATGCGCGTGTCGACATGGAGATCGAAGATGAGCTTGTACGGGTGTTTTCGATAATCGTGATTGCCGGGAATCATGAAGATCGGGACACGTAATTCCTCGACGTCGGAGAAGTCCGGCCCGGGCGCCTGCCCGAGGATGAGCTTTCGCATGAATGCGGCGTTGCCGCCGCTCGCCCGATCGTCGTCATCTTCATAGATGTAGTCGTACTGATCGCCCGTTGAGATCACCACATCCAGCAGGCCGATCGTGTGCAAGTAGTTGGCGTATCTGACAAACCCGCGGAAGCGGTCGTTCCAGTTGTACAGACGCTTGGCGCCGACCGTGCGGCCAGTCTGAACGAGCACCTCGCGGAACCCGTCGATCCGGCGAGCGACATGGATGTCGGTGACATGCGCGATCCCGAAGTCGGTCCAGGACCGGCGGTGGTAGAGCGCGTGCGATGCGACAATCCACTGATTGCCGTCGGCGAGAATCGCGACGTCGTACAGTTGGCGCTCTTGCAGGGACGCGATGGTGACCGGCAACCCATAGATGTCGGTCCCCGGCGTCACGATCGTGGCCCCTCCGAAGGTCAACCGAATCGGATTGACCGACTCGCCCGTCGGCAGCAGAGCCAATCGTCCCTTCAGCGCGATCTGAACGAGCGACGCAAGCTCATCGAGGCCCCAAGCGCCCAGGGCAAAGCGGACGGCATGCAGCTCGAAGAGCGGAGTGGTGGAGGTGTGGCCGGTCACGATACCGGGCCGGCCGATCATCGGAAACTGGAACGTCACGACGGCCTCGCCTCTCGCGCCAGTGATAGTCGCGCCGCGCTGATAGAGACGGGCCTGACCGCCGGGAATGTCGTAGGGCAGGGTCAACGGATTGCCGAGGAACTCGACGGACATGCGGTCGCCTCCGGCTCTGCTTCAGACACTCGATCGGAATGAGTCGTCGCAACCCGACACCCGATAGTCTTCACCTCACCGCACGACCGGTCAAGGTCAGCAACCCGCGAGGGACGCACTTCTGAGAAGTCAGTTCATCATCTGGCGGGTGCTCTCCACTGAATCACGTGATAGGTGGCCGGCGTGCTGCCCGCGTTCCGGATGTTGTGCAGGTCGTTCGATGAATGGAAGATGATCGACCCCATCAGGAACAGCTTGAAGCGAATCGATGTGTTCATGCGCCAGTCTCCCGTCTCCGGTTCGTCGCCACTTCCGGATTCACCCAGGCCCGCAGCGGCTCTCCCTTGAGCCCGGCGATCAAATTGTCAGCGGCGATCTCGGCCATCGCATTGCGGCTGCTGACCGTCGCGCTGGCAATATGCGGAGCCACGATGCAGTTGCGCAGCCCCACGAGCGGATTGCCGGCAAGCGGCGGTTCGGGATCGGTGACGTCGAGCCCGGCGGCGAAGATGGTGCCGTTGCGCAGGGCCGCGGCGAGATCCGCTTCGACCACGAGCGGCCCTCGGGCCGTGTTCACGAACACCGCGGTGGGCTTCATCTTGGCGAACGCGGCGGCGTTGAACATGCCCCGGGTGGTGTCGTTCAAGTCGGCATGCGCGGAGATGAAGTCCGACTCGGCCAGCAACCGATCGAACGCGACGCGTTCGGCGCCCAATTCGCGCTCGGCCTGCTCGTGGGCCCGCTGATCGTGATACAAGACCCGCATCCCCCAGCCCCCGTGACACCGGCGGGCCATCGCATAGCCGATGCGGCCCATGCCGACGATGCCCAACGTGCGGCCGACCATGTCCTGTCCGATGTGCCCCATCGGCTCCCACGTTTTCCACTGCCCGGCCACGGCGTACTTCTCCGACTCGACGATGCGACGGCCGGCCGAAATCAGCAGGGCGAAGGCCATGTCGGCCGTGGCGTCGGTCAGCACACCCGGAGTATTTCCCACCGCAATACCGCGCTCGGTGGCCGCCGGAATGTCAATATTGTTGAACCCCACGGCATAGTTGCTGACCACCCGCAAACGGGGTGCGGCGTCGAGCAGGGCCCCGTCGATCCGCTCGGTCAGCAGCGAGAGCAATCCCTCGCAATCGGACACCTTCCGCCGCAGCACGTCGGCCGGCGGTGGCAGCGGTTCCGTCCAGATATCGGCGTCGCAATACTCCTGCACCGGTTCCAGTCCAGCGGCGGGGATTAGACGTGTGACAAAAACCTTGGGCTTGTGCATGCCAACTTCCTCGTGGTGAAACGCAAACGGACAGGCGTTGTCGGTTCCGGCGCCATTGTAATGTCTCCCCACGAAGGGTTGCTGACCAAGACGTCGACGGATCGATGAGTCATGGAAGCGCGTACACGACGAGCGTGTCGGTGGCGACGACGGCCACGTATTGTCTGCCGTTGCGGCCCTGATACGTCATCGGGTCGGCGTTTCCGCGCCGCTCGAGCCTCGCGGCCCACAGCTCCTTCCCACTCCTCACCTCGAATGCTCTGAAACGGTTGTCATCAGTCGATGCAACGAAGAGTACGCCGCCAGCGGTTACGATGACACCCGCCAGCGCTGGTCGTCCGGTGCGTTGCTTGTCCGCCGGCAGCTGTTCGGTGATGCCAAGCGGCACCTGCCACGCGAAATCGCCGGTCGACGAGTTGACGGCGATCAGGCGGCCCCACGGCGGTTTTTGACACGGCCAGCTCGCGCCATCGATGCGAGCGTCGAAATTGCCGCGACCGGGACGTTCAGGTACGACCTTGTCGTAAGGGCCGGGTGATCCGGCGCGAGTCTTCTCGATCCAGCCGAGCGCGCCGACATCCTGAGTCACCACGAAGATATATCTGGACCGGAGATCGAAGGCGGTTCCGCCCCAGTTGGCGCCGCCGAGGCCGCCCGGAAACGTCAGCGTGGTGGGCGGCGGGGAACCGTCGGCGCGGTACCGCCACGGCGTAAACGGGCCGGCGTTGTGCACGCCGCCGCTCTGTTCGATCAGATCGGCGCACGCGTTGGCGTGCTCGGCCGTCGTGTCGGCGGCGGTGACGAGATCGCCGGGCGCGTACGCGACACGTGCCAGGGGCGGCGGCTTCACCGGAAAAGGTTGGGTGGGAAATGCGAGTTCGCCCGGGACGTCACTTTTCGCCACCGGCCGTTCTTCCACGCCGAAGACTGGCTGGCCCGTTTCGCGATTCAGGATGTACATGTATCCGGATTTCGTTGTGAGCGCCAGCGCGGGAATCGTGCGCCCGCTGCGAACGACGTCGACCAACCCTGGTGGCGCGGGCGGGTCGTGATCCCACAGGTCGTGATGGATGGTTTGGAAATGCCAGCGATATTTTCCGGTCTGGATGTCCACCGCGACGACTGAATTGCCAAACAGATTGGCGCCCTTCCGATCGCCGCCGTACCCGCCGGGAATCGGCGATGCCAATGGCAGGTAGAGGAGGCCGCGCTGTTCGTCGAGCGTGAAGTAGAACGGCCATGCGTTGGCGCCCAAGCGGTCCTTCCAGCTCTCGCCCTCCCACGTCTCGTGGCCGACGGTCCCGGGCTGGGCCACCGAACTGAATTCCCACAGCTTGACGCCGGTGCGCGCATCGTATGCGCGCGGATTGCCGATGCCTCCGATGGTGCCGGGCGGCGTGTTCGCTCCGACCACGACGATGTTCTTGAAGACGAGGGGTACCGAGTTGTACGGCACCAGCATGTCGACTTCCCCGTCCTTGCCAAATCCAGAGACGACTGCGCCGTTCTTGGCGTCAACCGCGATCAGGCGGCGGCCCGCAGTGAAAACGATGCGTGGCGATTGGCTCGAGTCGCCGGGCCAATACGCGACCCCGCGACGCGACGGCGCGCTGCCGACGACCGGGTGCTGCCAAAGTTCCTTGCCCGTCTCGGGCTCGAGCGCCACCACACGATTCGCAGCAGGCAGATACATGACGCCGTTGACGGTGATGGGTGTCGCCTGCGAATTAACTGCAGTGGCGGCGCCTCTTCCGCCACCGGGCGGGGCGGCCGGCGTGTCCCCCTGCAGGCGATAGGTCCACACCTGGGTCAGTCGCGAGACATTCGTCGCGTCGATTTGCGTCAACGGCGAGTAGCCGCTGCCGACCAGGTCGCGGCGGTACATCGGCCAGTCGGATCCGGCATCGCGCGTCGTGCGTTGTTGGGCGCCGCCGGATTGGGTGAGGAGCAGCCCGGCCAGAAGTATCGCAGCGGATCGCATGAATCTCGACCTCCTCTAGGCGTTCGTCCGAGTAATGCCTGAACGAACTCCTAGTACGCTCCCAGGCAACCGTGAATTGTAAGATACAAAGCGTGCGTCCTATGACGTGTCTCTCGTGGTCGCATGCTCCGTCGCGCTGAAGGCGGCGCGTTGAATCGTCAGCGCGTCACCCAGACGCGGCCGTCCTGGGTGATGTGCACGACGGCCCCGTCGAATCCCTGCGCTGTGATCTCGTAGAGCGATGGCGTCGCGCGGAGAACGGGGCGGAAGTCGACACCATCCACGCGGATATCGGAGGCGTGAAGCGCATCGAGGGTCGCGGCGTAGCGGCCGTTGGCTTCACGAACGCGACGCTGACGATAGTTAAAAGAGCCGCGCTGCTTTCTCGCGGACGACCGTCCAGCCACGGCTGTCGGGCCGCCGTCGCGCCTTCGGCGCTTCCGCCTTCGCTGAAGCTTCGGCGGGTAGGAAGAACATCGCTTCGGTGTCATGAAGTCGATCCAAATAGGGTCGGCTGCCATCCGGGCCCAGAACGAAGAACGCGGTGTCGAGCGCATCGCCGGCCGTTCCGCTGTCCGCCAGCACCGCCACGCTCAGCACTCCCTGCACCGGCCTGCCGGTGCGCGGGTCCATGATGTGTGAATACGTGACGCCGCTGGCCTCGAACGCTTTCTCGGAGCTGCCGGCCACCGAGAGCGCCTGGTCCCGCAATTCGATGGTGAAGGCAGTTTTTCGAGGATCAATCGGATCCTGGAGCGTGATCTCCCAGCCGTCGGCGCCGGGCGGCGCACCGAGCCCGTAGATCGTGCTGCCGCCGGCGCTGATCAAGGCGGCCGCGATCTGCCGCCGCCTGAGCAATCCGACGACGCGATCGACGGCGTAGCCCTTGGCGATGCCTCCGAGATCCAGTTCGAGGCCGGGTCGATCGAAGGCGATCGTCTTCGAAACCGGATCCAGCACCACATGAGCGGCGCCGACGTGACGGCGTGCTGCTGCGAGCTCGGTCTCCGAGGGCACCCGACCTTCGCCGTGAAAGAAGCCCCACGCCTTCATCAGTGGACCGACGGTGATGTCGAACGCGCCGTCGGAATCGCGGTGGTAACGCATGGCGTCTACGATGAAGTCGAACAGCTCGGGTTCGACCGAGACGGGTTGCTGCGCGGCCTCGCGGTTGATGCGCGACAGAGGGCTGTTCGCCTTGTAGTGACTCATCAGCCGGTCGATGCGGTCGACTTCATCGAAGGCTTCGTCCACGATGCGCGGCAATGCGTGGGCATCGCGACCATACGCCTCGATGGCGTACTCGCACGCCATCGATATCCGGCTGGCTTGGTAACGATGCAGATGCTGCGGTGCGGACGCGTGCCGCATGCAGAGACGCAGGCAAGCCACACCGCGACCACCGCCGCCGCGCAGCGTGCAGTCATTCGGTCCGCGCTACCTGGTTCGAGCCGCAGGCGCTTCCAACACCTGGCGAAGACGGCGCGCCACGATCTTCTCCTCGCCCGGTTGCATCATCCAGACGCCGATGACGAGGGCGTCGCCTTCCGACCGGGTTCCGATGGATGGCTCTCCGGCTCGCAGCGCGTTGACCGCGTCGGTCGCCGTCATGCCTTTTGCCGCGGCGTCCCACGAGATCCGAACGTGCGGAACATGGTTGGCGACTTCCGGTACGAAGATCTCAGCTTTGATGCCGGACATGCTTGCCACAGCGCTGCGGATCGTCTCGGCGCGCGCGTCAAACTCACGCTTTTCCGCCAGGTGATCTTTCGCCAGGTACTTCTCCAGGGCCGCCAGCATCCCGAGCATCTCTTCCTTGTTGACCTTCAGCCCGCGTCCGATGGTGTCGCCGTTCGGGGGTGCGTTCAAGCGGGCCGCGGCGATGAGATCCTTCCGGCCGAGCAACAGGCCGGCGCTCTGCGGGCCGCGCAGCCCCTTGCCGCCGGAGAACGCGACGAGATCGAAGCCCATCTTGGTGTACTTCCACAGGTTGTCGACCGGCGGCACGTCGGCGGCGGCGTCGTTCAACGTGGGAATTCCGTGTGTCTTTCCGAGCCGGACGAACTCTTCGTCCTGGATCCGTCCTACCGTGTTGTTGTTGTTGTAGAAGAGCATCAGCGCGGTCTGGTTGTTGACGGCGCGCTCCAGGTCTTCCCGCGTCTCGACCTCCACGAGCCGCACACCGCAATTCCGGACGGCGTGGTCGTAACCGAAGCGATGCGATTTCTGAATGATGACCTCGCTCTTCATGTTGGCGAGGTTCGGAAGGGCGACGATCTTCTGCCGATCCGTTCCGGTGAGCACGGCGGCCGTTCCGAGGGTCAGGGCGGAGGCGGCGCCCGACGTCAACATTGCGGCTTCACAGCGCAGCAGCGTGGCGATGCGTTCTCCCACTTTGTCGTGGAGCTCGTCGAGCATCACGTAGTGTTTGGACGCGTAGGTGATCGCTTCCAACACTTCGGCAGGCATCAGCGACGCCGTCATGGCCGTGTAGGTCCCCGCCGCGTTGATGAAGGGTCGCACGCCGAGCTCGCGAAAATAGTCGCGGCCGGCGGCTCGGGCCGCAGCCGCGGCGACGGGCGTCGCGGTGCCTTCGATGAGGCCCCCCACGATTGGCAATCCGGAGGCGATCTCGAGAAAACGTCTTCGACTCCACATCTGTGGCCTCCCACCAACGCCGGTCAACCCAAGACAGAGGGCAAGGCGAGGAATCATGTTATACCGGGACGATCTCGGAGGTGTGCGATGACATGGCGAGCGTTGACTTTGGCGATTGTCCTGTCGGTGGCCATCGTCGTGCCGGCTCTGAACGACGGCCGTCCAAACATTGTCTTCATCATGACCGACGACCATGCCGCGCATGCGATCAGCGCGTACGGGTCGCGCGTGAACAGCACACCCAGCCTCGACCGACTGGCACGTGAGGGGGCGCTCCTGAGGAGCGTGTTCGCGACGAACTCGATTTGCACGCCCAGCCGCGCGGCGATCCTCACCGGTCAGTACTCGCACGTCAATGGCGTGACGATGTTCAATCGCTTTGACAGCTCGCGCACGACGGTGGCTCGCCGCCTTCAGGACGGCGGCTACTACACGGGCATGATCGGGAAATGGCACCTCGGCAGCGATCCCGTCGGCTTCGATCGGTGGGAAATCCTGCCGGGCCAGGGCGCCTACGTGAATCCAGTCCTGTATACCGCGACCGGCGAGAAAACCTACACCGGGCGGTACGCGACCGATGTGATCACCGATCTGGCCATTGACTTCATGAAGAACCGGCCGCGGAACAAGCCGTTCTTTCTGATGCTCCATCACAAGGCGCCGCATCGGCCGTGGGAACCGGACGCCGCTCACGGATCGCGGTTCGCCGATCGATGGATCCCGGAACCGGAAACGTTCTGGGATTCGTACGACACGCGAAGCGATGCCCTGCACGAAAACCAGCAGCGGGTGGCGGCGGACCTCACGCGCCGCGATCTCAAGCTTCAGCCGCCGGTCGGTCTCCAGGGCGCGCAGCTCACCGCGTGGCTCACGACGAAGCCCGACACCGTGACGACGATGCGCAACGGTGAGCCCGTCACGCTCACCGGGGAAGCGCTCACGCGATGGAAGTACCAACGCTTGATGCAGGACTATCTGGCGACCGTCCAATCCGTCGACGATAACGTCGGCCGCGTGCTCGACTTCCTCGACCGCAACTCGCTCTCGAAGAACACGATGGTCATCTACACGAGCGACCAGGGCTTCTTTCTAGGCGATCACGGCTTGTTCGACAAACGGTTCATGTACGAGGAATCGCTGCGAATGCCGTTCCTGGTTCGGTGGCCGGCGGCGATCAAGGCTGGAACGCGAAGCGACGCAGTCGCTCTGAACGTCGATTTCGCTCCGACATTTCTCGAGGCGGCGGGGATGCCCGTGCCTGGCGACATGCAGGGCCGCAGCGTGCTGCCGATCCTGCGCGGCCGGACGCCGGCCGACTGGCGCACATCGATGTACTACCGCTACTACCACGACCCGGGCGATCACAATACGCGGGCGCACTACGGCGTCCGCACCCGCACGCACAAGATCATCTATTTCTGGAAGAAGGATCAGTGGGAGCTGTTCGACCTGGTGAACGACCCGTTCGAGCTTCACAACCTGTACGGCCAGCCCGGCCAGGAGAAGCTGACGGCGGCGCTACACGCCGAGCTCACACGTCTGAAACGGGTGGTGGGAGACGACGACCAGCTCGCCGACGATCAGTTGCCGAATGGAGTCGATGGACCAGTCGCGAGGCTTCGCGGGAAATGAGAGCGGTTGTCTTTCAGACTTGGGCCAGGACGCGTTCGAGGAACTGCCGATTGGCCCGCGCATTCGCCATCGTCTCTTCCGCGGTTGCGCCGACCTTGCAGCACTCGACCATGATCGGTCCATCGAATCCGGCGGCTTTCAGCGTGCCGAAGACCGCCGCGAAATCCACCTTGCCGGTGCCGAACTGAATCATCACGTCGCCTTTGAGCGCCCCGCAATCCTTGGCGCAGAAGCCGGTGACGTGTTGCGCAATTGGCTTGAGCTCCTCAACCGGGTCCTTGCCGGTGTAGTAGATGATGTTGCCGGCGTCGTACCAGATCTTGAAATTCGGATGCCGGACTGCTTTCATCGCCGCCACGATCTCCGCCGAGGCGCCGCTGCCGCCGCCGTGCGGCTTCATGACCAGCTTGATCCGGCGCTCCTGCGCGTACGCCGCCGCATCGCTCATCACCTTGTAGTAGTGCTCGTATTCTTCCGGCTTGTCGACGCCGAACGTGAGCAGGTAGGGGAGCGCGAGCGCGTCGGCATGCTCGATCTGCCGACGAACTTCCTTGATCGATTCGTCCTGTGGAATGTCGTGCCGCGAGCGCAGCGCGCCCATGTTCGCCGTCAACCCGCTGGCGGCGAGCCGCTGCTTCAACCCGGCCAGGTATTCGGGCGTCGCGTCCGCGCCAATGAACGGCTCGTCTTTCGTGCGTGTGAGCAGCCCCATGGTCTGGTAGCCCGCCGCCCTGATCTGCTTCAACGTCTCGTCGAAGCTCCATGTCGTCCACGGGCGATTGAAGCACCCGACGGGCCACCGGACGCTGGCGCCGATCGATGGCGTACGGGACACGCCCAGCGCGGTTGCGGCGCCGCCGACGAGCGTGTGCTGAAGAAACGTGCGTCGGTTCATGGCCGCTCCTCGTGCCCGAGCTGCTTCAGGGACGCTTCGAGTTCCTTGGTCGAGAATCCGAACGGACCTGGCGCGCTTTTGTAGTGGATGCGGCCATCGGTCCCGATGATGTAGAGACGATCGGGCCAGCCGGTGTACGCGCGTTCGATCCGGTTGTCGATGCCATCCAGGAGCGCCGGAATCTTCACGGCGAGCCGTAGGATGCACGTAGTGGCGACGTCGATACGCTCTTCGTTCGTGCGCGGAGACTCGAACAGTACGCCGTCCTTGACGTTCGATGACAACTGCCACAGATCGGTCGGATGTGCTTCCTCGATGTACACCACGTAGAAATGCGCCGCGTCACGATACTGCTGATACAGGCGATTGAGGTCGGGAACTCCCGATCGGAACGGCGGTCACGTGTAGCTGCCGAAGATGAGGACGACCGGCTTCTGGCGAATCTCTTCGGAGAGCGTCACGACGCGATCGCCGTGCAGCATGGGCAGCGCGAAGTCCGGCGCCGGATCGCCGACCGCCAGATGTCCGGCGCGCGCCGACATCCACAGCGGCTTGAACGGCAGCACGATCATCGCGAACGTCGGGACGTGCGACATGATCGCCCCGAACCGGTCCGGCGTTTGACGCATCGCGGCGTACAGCGCCGCGCTCGCCAGCGTCCAGAGGAGCGCGGCACAGGCGAGACCCGCCGCGAGAATCCTCACCGCCGTTCGACGCACGGGTCGAGCCATTCGTTTCTCCGGGCGTGTCACCGGGCCAGCGTGAACGCGTACAGTGAGTCGCCCGCTCCGACCACGACGAACTGCCGGCCGTCCAGCATGAAGGTGATCGGCGCATTCGACGGGTTGGCCGCAAGCCCCGCGTGCCAGATTGGATCGCCGGTCGACGGATTGTAGGCGACGAAATTCCCAGAGCCGTCGCCCCCGAAGAGGAGATCGCCGGCCGTCGTCAACAGACCCATCGCGCCGCCTTCGGTGAGCGCATGTTTCCAGACGACCTTGCCCGTCCGGTAGTCGAGGGCCTTGATGTAGCCTTCACGACCGCCGCCGCCGGGGATGACGTTGCCGCCCCCGTACCCTTCCGGCCGCTCGTCGGTGTCGGTCAGGTACTGCATGCTGTAGGACTGCGAGGTGCCGACGTAGAGCAATCCTGTTTTGGGACTGAAGCTCGGGGGCGGCCAGTTGGTGGCCGAGCCGGGCGAGATCAGGACGCCGTCCACGGAAGCGTTCTTCGCCGGGTTGTTGATCGGCTGCCCCTTCGCGTTCACGCCGAGCGACCAGTTCATGAAGTCCACATACTGCGTGGTCGCGATGTGCTGACCGTTGGTGCGGTCGAGCAGGAAGTAGTAGCCGTTGCGAGCCGCCTGGGCGATGAGCTTCCTCGGCCTGCCGTTGATGTCTCCGTCAATCAGCACCGGCACCTGCGCGCTGTCCCAATCGTGGGTGTCGTGCGGCGAGGTCTGGAAATGCCACGCCATCTTTCCCGTGTCGGGATTGAGCGCGACGAGCGCGCACGTGTAGAGGTTGTCGCCTTTGCGGCTCTGAGGCGCGAAGACCGGATTCGGATTGCCGGTGGCGATGTAGAGAAGATTCAGCTCCGGGTCGTAGGTCGGCGGCAGCCAGGTCATCCCGCCGCCGTGCGTCATCGCGTATTCATCCGGCCAGGTGTCCGCTCCGGGATCGCCCTTCTTCTGCGGCGTGGTGTACCAGCGCCACTGACGCTCGCCGGTTTCGGGCTCGTAAGCGTCGAGCCAGCCCTGCACGTCGAGCGAATCGCCGCCGATGCCGACGATGACGTGCCGGCCGATGATGATCGGCGCAGGCGTGCAGAAGTACTGCTGCCGGACGTCTGCAATCTCCTTGTGCCAGCGTTCCTTGCCGGTGGCGGCGTCGAGGGAGACGAGGTAGCAGTCCGGCGTTTCGAAGAAGAGGTTGTTGCCGAACATCCCCATGCCGCGATTGCCGATGTGGATCCCGCCGCGCGTGCGCCAGAAATAGTGCCAGATCTGCCGGCCCGTGCGCGCGTCGATCGCGTACGCGTGATCGGGCGCCGAAAAATACATGATGCCGTTCACGACCAGCGGCGTCGCCTTGATCGTCACGTTCGCCTGCGGCCCGCCCCAGTAGTACGGATCGCCGGCCTTGTACTCGCCGCCGACGTTGTCGCCCTCCTGCGCGGTCGCGCGATGGATCCACGCGAGCGACAGCGTTTTCACGTTGCCCGCGTTGATCTGGTCGAGCGGGCTGTAGCGCCGCCCGGAATGGTCGCCGTAGTGCGTCGGCCACGAGTCGGGGTAGGTGGTGGGCGATTCAGTCCGCCCGCTCTGCGCGAGCAGCGCGATCGGCAGGACGAGCACGCCCAGTAACAGCATCATCCGAACCCTGTTCATTGCGTCCTCTCTCATCGCTCGTGGTGAGCTTGTCGAACCACGAGCTCGTCCTTCGACAAGCTCAGGACGAGCGGTGTACGGGTCCACCGTCTGCAAACACTACTTCAGTGCCGCCAGGTACGCGGCCAGGTCGTGGATCTCCGAGTCCTTGTATTTCGCGAGCAGGTCGATGTGCCCTTGCAGAGGATCCGTCACCTGGACCTTCGGGACGTTGCCGCTGCGCAGCCACGACAGCGGTTTGCCGGCATCGTCGCGGATCGTCACGTCGAAGTCGGTCAAGCGGACGAGCACACCGGAGACTGTTTCACCGGAGGGCAGCGTCACGGTGGCTCGTCGCGCGGTGCGTGATACGACGGGTGCGTCACCGCGCCCGCGTCCGCCGCCGCCAACGACGCCGAAGGCGATGAGCGCCTGAAGGGTCGGACCGTCATGGCGGGATCCGATGCCTTTCAAATCGCCCGTCGGCGAGTGGCACTTGCTGCACCCGCCGGCGCCGTTGAAGTAGGTCTCGCCCGCCTTGGCATTTCCGGTCATGACGTACTGCAACTGGTAGTTCGATCGCTCGGCGGCGTAGGTAATCTCGCGGTGGAGAAACGTCCTGATATCCGAGGTGTCTGATGCCGTGAGCGCAATCGGCGGCTTGTGGGCGGCCTGCAGGTGGGCGCCAATCTGCTGGCCGTTCGCGTCCTGCAGCACCAGCACGGAGCGGAGCAGATCCGGGCCGGCAAATCCCTGTCCGCCCCTCGCGTTGGCACGGTGACACGAGCTGCATGTTTCGCCGAACGCGGCTCTCCCGCGCTCGACCGCAGCAGGATCGAAGGCGCGAAGCCGTTCGACGCCGGCGTCCACGCCGCGGCCGCGGCCCCCTTGTGGCGCCTGCGCGGCAACTGACCCGGCCGCAAGCCACACCGTGGCTGCTATGACGAGCGAAGTCCCCCTATGCACGCGCTGGATGTAACACCGAGGCGGGCCGAGTGTCAAACGGTGTTATTCTCCGCGATCATTTCGAGGAGGCGACCATGCGCTGCTCCCGACGCGAATTCGCCGCGCTCACGCTGGCTGGGTTGCCAGCACCCTGGCTACTCCCGCACACGCGCGTTGCGGCGCTGGCCGCGATCGCGTCCAGGATCAACGGCGTCCAGATCGGCGCGATCACCTACAGCTTCCGCACGATTCCGAACGCCGAGGACATCATCAAGGCGTACCAGACGATTGGCCTCGGCGAAATGGAGCTGATGGCGAATCATGCGGAGGCGCTGGCGGGCGCGCCTGGCGGCGGTGGACGCGGCGGCGGCGGACGCGGGCGCGGCGCGCTCACGCCGGACGAGCAGGCGGCGCGGGACGCCGCGGCGAAGGTTCTGCACGACTGGCGCATGTCCTCGTCGGCGGCGACCTTCGCGCCGGTTCGCAAGAAGATCGAGGACGCCGGCATCGAGCTCCGCTTGCTCTGCTACAACATGAACGTCCGGAACACGAAAGACGACGAGATCGAGTACGCGTTCATGATGGCCAAGTGGCTCGGCGTCAAGGCCATCTCGACGTCGACGCAGGTGAGCATGGCGAAGCGGCTGGCGCCCTTCGCCGACAAGCACCAGATGCTGGTCGGCTTCCATGGCCACGCGAACACGACGGATCCGGACGAGGTCGCGAAGCCCGAAAGCTTCACGGCAGTGATGGCCGCCTCGAAGTACCACGCCGCGAACCTCGACATCGGTCACTACACGGACGCCGGCTACGACTCCGTGGCGTTCATCCAGCAGCACCACGCGCGCATTACCAACCTGCACCTCAAGGACAAGAAGAAGGCCACCAACGGCGGCGGCAACACGCCGTGGGGTCAGGGCGACACGCCGATCCGGGAGGTCCTGAAGCTGGTGCAGAAGAACAAATGGGACATCCCCGCGAACATCGAGTTCGAATACGAGGGCGATCCGCTGACGGAAGTCGCGAAGTGCGTGCAGTACTGCAGAGGGGCGCTGGCGTAGACGCGCTCACGGATTGGGACTGCCCGTTACCGGCGGCAGGTAGCCAACCGTCGCGAGGTACTTGAGCTCTTTGATCGACACTCGATTCACGTCCACGGCCGCCGCGGCGCTGGCTGTCATAGTGCCAGCGGTGGCTGGGACGCTGGCGCCGGACTACTCGCACACCGCCAATTACATCAGCGAGCTCGGAGCGATCGGGATGCCCCGTGGCGGTCTCGTCAGTTTCGCCGGATTTCTTCCTACAGGATTGCTCGTGGGGGCGTGCTTAGCGGCGGCGGCTGCTCGAGCGGGAGTGACCGGGTCAGGACGTATCGGCTTTTTCTTGTTGATGTCCGTCGCTCTTGCCTATATCGGCGCCGCCTTCGCGCGCTGCGACCTCGGGTGTCCGGCGCAAGGATCCGTGCGTCAGCAGATGCACAATCTGCTGGGGGTCGCCGAGTACGTCGGTGGCAGCGCCGGGCTCATGTTCGTGTCCCGAAGCCTGCCGCAGGAAGTGCCGCTGGCGCGTCGGGGCGTGCTGGCTCTTGCCGGCATCGTGACACTTGTGGCCTTCGTTTTCATGGCGTCGCCAGATATGGCGCTGTGGCGGGGTTTGGCGCAACGGGTCGCTGAAACGGCGCTGTTCGGATCACTCTTGCTCATTGGTTGGCAGCCGACGATGATTCATGTCCCATCGCGAGGGGGCAGTGGTGGTCGGTAGATCGTTCTGGCGATGAAGGCAGCCTGATATGGAACGACCTGTCAAGTCAGCTTGTATCTTCGAACAATGTCGAAAGCAGCATCGAAGGCGGTCGAGGCGGCTATCGCGACGGTTGATCACTCTGATATTCGCGGGTCGGAACCGCATAATCGTGATCCGTCGGGAGCTACCTCGGACTAACAGCGCGGGTTCGGCCCGGAGGCCTACCGCATAGGCCGCTCGAGGGTTCTCCTTTCCGTGTGCCCCTCGACCGCCATCGTTGCTGCTTTCTTCGTGTCCTCGTCCTCTGCCGTGATCCGCTACGCCGCGATCGATGACGACGTCTTCCGCTGTTCGCGCTCCACGGTGATGCCGATCGCCCAGATGAAGCCCAAGAGCTCGCGCCCCACCGCCGTCACGACGTGCTGCTGACATTTGCCGCGGCCCAGCAGCTTGCGATAGCGTGCGTGCAGCCGGAGCTGCGCCTTCCAGCCGATCGCCTTGACCTCCTCACTGAGCGTGGCCTGGCGTTTCCGCAGCGTGCCGCCGACGGCCGGCCGATGCCGATAGGCCCAGGCCGCTTCGATGACGATGCGCCGCAGGTGAGCGTTGCCGGTCTTGGTGATCCCGCCCCGTCGCGTCCGCGTGCCGCTCGAGTCCTCGCGCGCGCCCATCCCGCTGTAGCCCATCAACTGCGGGGCGCGCGTGAAGCGAGAGAGCTCGCCGACTTCCGCGACGATCGTCACCGCCGAGACCAGCGCGATGCCGCGCAGCGCCTGGAGGCCGTCGATCACCGCGCGCATGCCCGCCGGGGCCGTCTTCACCGCCTCATCGATCGCGCGCTCGAGCCGTTCGATGCGCCCGACCACGTGATCGACTTCGTGCAGGTAGTCCAGCCGCGTCGCCTCCTGCGCCGGCTGCTCGAACTGCACCTGGCGGATCCACGTCAGGTGCCGCTGCGTCCACGCCGTCATCCGCGTCGGCGGGCGACGCCCGTGGCGCAGCAGAAATTTCCCGAGCCGGTGGCGCGCGCGCAACTGATCCTTCTTCGCCGCCTCGCGGGCGCGCACCAGATCGCGCAACGCTTCGTGCGCCGCGTCCGGCACCCACACCGCCGTCAAGTCGCCGGCGCGGTAGCTCCGCGCCAGCTTCTCCGCATCGCGGCGATCCGTCTTGACGCGATCGCCGGCTTTCGTCGGCACCAGCGTCGGCGCCACCACCTCACAGCGCACGCCGAGCGCCGGTCAGCTGCCAGTAGATCACATAGCCGGTCGGCCCTGCCTCGTAGCACACCCGCAGCGAGCTCGGCCGGCCCCAGCTTCTTCACCAGCTTCCGGATCGACTCCGGTCGGTTCGGAATCATCGCCCAGCGATCGCACCTCGCCGCCCGGCTCGGCGACGGCTACCGCGATCGTGTCCGCGTGGACATCCAGACCGACAAATCGTACCTTCTTCATGACCGGCTCCTTTCGCATGTGGCTCTGCGTTGGGGTCTCCAACTCGCAGCGTAACCCACGAGCTGCGACTCGGAGCCGGTCGTTCCATTCTGACTAACAAGGGCTGGACCCGACGGCGGCCACGTGGCAACGAGCTAGCTCCACGCGATTGCTGAGCGGTCGCCCAGGTCAGCCCCGATACGTTAGACGTCTGGTTGCGGCACCTGAAGATCTCTGCAGATCTTCTTGGCGAGATCGTTGTTGATTTCGTTGTGGCGAGGGACGCTGGAGGTTTTCTTGGCGACGCGATTCACGTAGATCGTGTGGTTGCCGCCGTCACGCAGTAGCTGGCAGCCGTGTTCCTCGAGATGTCGAATCAGGTCTCGGCGCTTCAAGCCCTGACTTTCAGCGGCTCACGAATCACCTCGGCGCCGGACGCGTCCTCTTGAGCGAGCGTTCGATTCGCTTCGAGCACCAAGCGCCACTGCTTCTTGCAGATTGGCTCGAGCTTCCTCCAGCGTCGCGCCTTGCGTGTTTGCGCCGGGCAACTCCTCGACGAAGCCGATGTAGCCCTCTGGCACTTTTCGAAATACGGCGGTGAATTGCAGGTCCATTCTTGGCTCCAGCTGCTATGATACGCGGACTCTGGAGAGGGACCTGGAAAGGCCAGACGCAGTCGCGTCGACGCCTTTACGGATTGCGACTCGCCGCCGCCGGTGGCACATAGCCGACCGTCGCCAGCCGTTGGCCCGACGCGGCATACGCCGCGGCCGGCATGTCGCTGACGCCACTGGCGTCGATCCACGTGTTGTAGAAGTTGAACAGCGCGCAGACCGTCATCGCGTCGTAGAGCGCCTCGTCGCTCCACCCGGCGGCCTTCGCCTCGTCAACGTCTTCCTGCCGCACCAGGCTGGACCGGCGGTTCACCTTGTCGATGAACGCAAACAACGCCTTCTCGCGGGCATCGATCGGCGCCGTACGGTAGTCCTGCAGAACCGCCTCCACCATCGGTCGAGAGCCGAGCAACGTCGCCGCGACCGCGGCGTGAGAGCCGATTCAAAACAGGCAGTCGTTCCTCCTCGACGTGAACGCGGCGATCAGCTCGCGCAGGCCGGGCGACAACGGGGACGGCCCGCGCATCACGCCCTGCGTAAACCGTGACAGGAATTCCGTGCGGTCCGGTTTGTACGCGAACAGGTGCATGATTTGCGGAACGGGAAGCCCCGCCGACCGGAGCTGGTCGATCGTCGCGGCATACGGGCCCGTCGGCTCAGCGCGTTCGACTTCGGAAAGAAACATCGGATGCATGGGGAACTCCGTGAATGAAACGCAGTGCGCTTCTAATTTCGCGGCCAGCGTTTGAGGTACGCCGGCATCAGTTCGGGTACGTACCGGACGGCAATGCCCGCCGTGAGATTGTCGAGCGCGGCGCGATCCAAGTTCGACAGCACGATCACCGTGAGGCCGTGATTTGGCAATCGCCAATAGACCGCGCGAAATCCAGGCATCGTCCCTTCATGACGGATCAACGGCACCTCAGTTGGGCCGATCCCATTGGGGAACCAATCGATCTCCCACCCGAACCCGTAGCGGTACTCACTACCGTCGTTCAGCTTCACCGGCGTCCACATTTCGATTGTGCTCGATGTGCTCAGGATGCGATCCGTCTGCAACACGGCTTCCCACTTTGCCAAGTCCAGAACCGTGGACAAGAACGCACCACTTGGACGTACCGCAGGCCAATTCGCGGTGTCCTGAAACTTATCTGCGTTCCATTCATAGCCGGCAGCGCGGTTCGGGATGTCATCGGCAACACTGGTGGGGCGCGTGGCGGTCATGCCAAGCGGAGCAAACACACGCTCGTTTAGGAAGTCGAGCCACGGCTTGCCGCTAAGGGCCTGTCAGACAACAACTGACTTGTCTGGCGTGCGCGTGGCGGGGTGAATCGTGTAGTTCCAGTCACCGTGGAAGCGATGGCGTTCAAGCCGGACGGTCGCGAGTTGCGCAGCCGTGACGGTGACGCCGCCGGGGTAACGCACCGCGATCGAGTTCCGATCGGACACGGAGGCCGGACCGACTGTGCGTCGACCCAATGAGGCTCACGACGGTGGCGAGGTCGACGAGCGGCGTGCCGCGCCAGTTCATGGCGATGTGTGAAAACAACCGGTGCTCGATCTTGTTCCACTTGCTCGTTCCTGGCGGGAAATGACACACCGTGATGGCGAGGCCCGTGCGGGTGGCGAGCTGCTGCAGTTCCCACTTCCACAGACGCAGACGGGCGCCGTTGCTGCCGCCCGCGTCGGCGGTGATCACCAGGGACTGGGCGTGGCGATACGCCGGACGGCCCATCTGCTGCCACCAGCGCCGAATCGACTGGACGGCGAAGGTCGCGGTGTCGTGATCGATCCCCACGCTCACCCAGCCTTCGTTCCGGTGCAGGTCATAGACGCCGTACGGAATGGCCTTCCCGCCGGTCGTGGGGGTGGCCGGGATCACGAAGTCATGAACCCGCACGCGCTGCGGCGATTTCGCCGGACGCCACGTGCGGCCCGTATTCTTGAAATCCCCGATCAATTCCTTCTTCTTCGTGTCGACCGAAATCGTGGGCTGGTGCTGTCGTTGGGCCGCTCGTACGCGTCGCGCGATATACCGAAACTGCGCATCTCGGTCGACGTGTTGGCGGCCTTCCCGCGTCTTCACGTTGCCCTGCAGGCTGTAGCCCAGGCCATGCAGCAATTCGGCGACCACGGTGTGGCTGATGTGATGGCCCAGCCCCTCAAGCGCCACCGCCAAGGTGCGTGCGCTCAGGCACGTCCAGCGCAGCGGCGAGTCCGGATCGCCGGGCGCCGTGGGCTCCACCAGCGCGTCCAAGTCACGCAACAGCGTGGGATCGCGCTCGGTGGCTCGCTTACGACCCCCACCGGCCTTCCGGCTCCGTGGGCCGGGCAGCGTGTCGCCCGATGCGAGTTCACGCAGGCCTCGCTGAATGGTCGACGCCGCGATCCCCGTCGCGCGCGCCACCTGCGTGATACCACCGTAGCCGATCGCCTGGGCTTCCGTCGCCGCCCACACGCGGCGGGATCGCTCCGTCAACACGGGCGAGAGAGCCGCATGCTTGGCTCGCAGGGTGGCCAGATCCACAGCGGCACCGACCACTTGTCGATCAGCAGTACAAGCTTTTAATTCCTGACAGGCCCTAACCGTGTGGATAACTTCAGCCAATACGTAATATCCAAGATTGGAGTAATCGTATTTATCGCCGGGTTTCGCATTCAGCGGCAGTGTAAAGGCTGTCTTGATGACATCGATGTCCAGCTGGACCCTGTAGGGATCGAATTCCGCGCTTCGCGTACAAGCCCTGACGTGTGCGTCAGCAGATGGCGCATCGTGATCTCTTGCCACGCGCTTGGCGTGCCGGGGATGTGTCTGCCGACTTTGTCGCGTAGGGTGATCTTGCCGTCCTGAACGAGCAACATGATTCCCGCCGCGATGAACTGCTTGCTGACGGATCCGATCTTGTAAACCGTTTCGGGCCCAGCGGGAATGTTCTGCTCCAAATTCGCAAACCCGTATCCTTCAGCCTTGACCAGAGCGCCGTTCTTGATGACCGCAATGGAGGCGGCCGGAACATGTCGGACCTGCATCTGGGATTTGACCCAGTCGTCGATCTCATCCGCGCGAACTGTGACTGTGACCGCAAGAATCAGCGCAAAGGAGAGAAAGCGGCTGGAGCCACGTTGCATGGCGGAATATTCTACGCCGGCGATACGAGGAGAATAACAAGGCTCTCGAACGGCCGAGAGTTGAACGCAACATCACATTGTCAGAAGCAGCGTCGTCGCGGCGACGAGTGCGCCGACCAGGACGAATCCGATTGCCAGCCCTCGCAGATCTTCGCGAAACACCCGCCATCCGTGCTCCGCCGCGGCGCGCCGCAGACGTAACATGTTGACGAGGAGCAACGGGCGCGCGATCGCACGCGGCTCATCGCTCGAGGTCTGCAGCCGACTGAAAAACGACACGGTCCGCGCGGCCGGTTCAGGATCCGTCAGCAGGCTGAACACGACGAGCGCCACGATTCCGGCGCTGAGCGCCGCGCCGAACACGTTCGGATCCCACTGATCCAGGCGTTGGCCGGCGAGATAGTAGAGCAGGAAATTGGTCGACAGGGCGCTGAGCAGGCTCGCCAGCGCGCCCCATCGATTGGCGCGCGGCCAGACGATGCCCCCCAACACGCTGATCCCGACATACGTCGCCAGCGTCTCGGTGAGGAGAAACGTGTACAGCACGCTCTGGATCAGGAACATCGCGTAGAGCACGCCGAGCAACGTGAGCGCGACGCCGCTGAAGCGCCCAACCCAGAGGTAGTGTCGATCGCCTCGGTTCCGCACCAGGTGCGGCCGGTAGAGGCCTTCGGTGAACAAGGCGCCGACGTCGACCATGTACGCCGAGCACGCCGACATGCTCGCGGCCAGTATCGACGCGATCAGCAGCCCCAGTGCGCCGGGGAACAACAGCTGCCGGCACGCAAAACCAAATGCGTTCTCGGGATCGGTGAGGAGCGCGCCCTGCCCGCGGCCCTGCGCAACCATGGCCGCCACGATCAGGCCGACGAGCATCCACCCGACTGTGCACACACGCTTCACGAAATTGCCGAACAGCATGCCGACGCGGCAGGTAACGTTCGTCGCGGCCCGTGCCGACCGCGGCGAGCATGTGCGGCTGCGCCATGATGCCGACGAGCCCGTTGACCGTGAGCATCCCGATCACCCACGGACCGATCCCCGCCGGCGTCGACAGCGAGAAGCGGAACGGTTCGAGCGAGGCCTTCATGCCGGCGAGCCCGCCGACCGCCTGCCAGCCGAGTGGAATCAGCATGAACGACAAGACGATGATCAGAAATCCCTGGAGGAGATCCGTCCATGCCGACGCCACCAGGCCGCCCACGAAGCTGTAAAGGATGAACATCGCCGTCATGGCGACCACGATCTCGTTCACACCTGTTGTGGCGCCTGTCGCCTGGCTGATCACCTTGCCGGCGCCTTTGAGCAGACTTCCGGTCTCGATGAGGAAGAAGCACACCGCAAAGACGATATAGATCGCGCCCATCCACGGCCCGTACCGATCCTCAGTGAACTCCGCCATCGTCGTCCGCCGGATGCGGCGGAATATCGGGCGCCATGATCCAATACATCGGGGTAATGAACAGGTTCTTCCACTGGTACCAGATGGCGGACGCGCCGGTGCTGTAGACCGCGCCCGCGAGCGCGACCGGCATTTCGGCGTGCGTGCCGACGCTGAAGCTCTGGGCGATCATCACCCACGGTCCGAATCGCCGGCCGCCGAGAAAGTAGTCGGCGCTACGACGCACGCGGTAGCCGACGATCAGGCCGATGCCCGTGATGACGACGAAGTAGGCGACGAGAACCGCCCAGTCGAGGAGCGCGATCGTCATGTCCCGCTTTCGCTCGGACGAGAGACCGATGGAGGAGCTTCCGGCGTGGCAGGCTACGCCACAGATTCGCAGGTCGGCCGACGCGGGTTCCCACTCAACGTTCACCGTGCCGGCGGTCGTCATGCCCATGTGGCACGTTGCGACTCGGCATCGCCGCGGTGACCGCTCCCGACGGCGCCGGCGCCACACGGCCCTCGGTATTCAGCACGACCGCCGAGAGTCCCTGCAGGTCGGGGATGAACTTCGGGACCGGATCGGCCAGCCTGACCTTGCCCTCCTCCACCAACATCATCACGGCGGCGCCGACGACCGGCTTGGTCATCGACATGATGCGGAAGATGGCGTCCTTCTGCATCGGCTTCTTCGTCTTGAGATCGGCACCAGCCCGTGCGTCTCGAAGTGCGCGATGCGGCCGTTGCGGGCGACGAGCGACACGGCCCCGGCGAACGTCTTCGCGGCAATGTGCCGTTGCATCGACTTCGCCGATGCGCTTGAGACGCTCGGTCGAAAGTCCGACACGCTCAGGACGCACCGTCGGCGCCGCGGCGGATAGCGGGGTCAGACATAGTGCGACAACGACGAGCAGCATCAGGTGTGTGCGCATGGCGAAATACCGTAACACGCGAGGGTTGTCAGTTCCGAAGGTTCCGTGGGTTCCAGAGGTTCCGTCGAGATTTGCCGCTTCCTTGAGCTGCTCGATCGTCATCCACGCGACCGCGGGACGAGCAGGTCGGCGCGCTACCACGGCGGCAACGTCATGAAGAGGAACTCCTTCAAGTACCTGTCTGGGTTGTCCAGCAGTTCTTCCTGCGTCCCCACGAAGTGAATACGGCCGTCGCGCAGCACGAGGAACTGAACCCGTCCGCCGCTGTCGAGATCGGCCTCCTGGATTAACAGATTCCCGTCTTGCCGCACCGCCTTGTGTGTGGCGACGTACACCGCGTCACGAATCTGGTGCGTCACGACGATCGACGTGACTTTCTGCAGGTCGCGCAGCTTCACGATCTCATCGTCCACACTGGCGGCGGTAATGGGATCGAGGCCGGTGGTCGGATCGTCCAGCAGCAACAGGCTCGGCTGCGCGGCCATGGCCCGCGCGATCGCGACGCGACGCCGCTGGCCGCCCGATAGTTCCGTCGTGCCGCGTTCGCCGTACTCCGCGAGGCCCACGAATCCGAGCACGTCCTGCACACGAGTATGACCTCCTCCTCCGGTAGGCGCAACTCTTCTGACAGGCGGTAGCCCACGTTCTCGGCAACCGTCAGGGAGTCGAACAGCGCGGTCTCCTGGAAGAGCATGCCGATATCGCCGCGGACGCGGAGCAGCTCCTGCTCGCTCATCCGATCGATGCGGTGACCGTTGACGAGAATCTGGCCGGCATCCGGCCGGAGCAAACCCAGATCAGCTTCAGCGCCACCGACTTCCCCGAGCCGCTGGCGCCGGCGCGATCGTCATGCGTCCCTTCGGGACGATGAAGCTGACCTTGTCCAGGACCACCTGCTCGTCGAAGGCCAGCGACACGCTGTCGAACACCACCGCAGGAGCAACCTCGTCCGCCATCGCGAACAGAGTAATTCGCGGCGGGCCGGCCGCTCAAGAGTTAGCGCACCGGCAGCGGGAGTTTCAGGCGAGCGAACAGCTGCGGATAACGTGGGTCGTCCTTGAGACGGATCATGGCTGGCTCGACCCGGACCCATGGGACGAAGGCGTGGTGGGGCTCATGTACGGCGATCGACGTGAAGAACGCGTCACTGTCGCCCAGATACATCTGCAGCATGGCACGCGCCCACATGTTGTACAACGTCGGCTGACGCTTCAGGATGGTCTCCAGCACGGCGCGGGCCTCGTCGTTGCGGCCGGCCATGGCGTAGGCGATGCCCAGCGAGAACGTCCGCGGCGGCGCGTACTCGGCCGTCCGACGGGCCGCCGCAATCGCATCCTCGTGTCTGCCCATAGAGCTGTAGGCAAAGGCCAATGACTCCCACGCAACCCCCGCGCGGGGGTTCAACCCGATGACCTGCTTTGCCGCGGCGATCGCATCGTCGTAGCGCCGGGCTGCCGTGTAGAGCACGCTCAAATAGGCGGTATTCCTGGGTGTGAGGGGATCGAGATCGCGGGCGCGCTCGTGCTCGGCGATCGCCTCGTCCAGGCGATCGAGCAGAAACAGGTGCCACGCGTAGTGGTAGTGGGCAGCAGGCATGTTCGGATTGAGCTCGTTGGCCCGCTGGAAGGCGCGCTCGGCGCCTGCCCAATCCCACTCGTAATACAACTTCACCTCAGCCATCGCCGCATGCGCCTCGGCGAGATCCGGCGCCAGTGTCAGCGCACGCTCGGCGGCCGCCCGTGCGCGGATCCACGAATCCGGCAGCGCCGCGGGACTGTGCCCGATCGCGACATAGCCTCTGGCCAGCCCCGCGTACGCGTACAGGATCGCCAGGATCGCGATCGACGGCTTTCTGGAGGTATGCGATCCCCGCCGCAGGCGTCCCTCCATCGTCTGCGCTGGTCAATTCGTGCATGCCGCGGAGATACAGCTCGTATGTCTCAGGACTGACGGCTGCACGACCGGCCAATCGCTCGCGATCCTCGGGCCGGAGCCGCAAGTGGACGGCCTGAGCAATGGCCGATACGACATCGTTTTGCAGCGCGGCTACGTCTGTAGCCGCGCGCTCGTAGGTCTCGCCCCACACGGTCCGTCCATCGGCGCCGTCGATCAGTTGCGCCGTGATCGTCATGCGTTCGCCGCTTCGCATGACCGATCCCATGACCAGCGCTCGCACACCAAGCGTGCGGGCGATTTCAGTTGGCGTCGCCGTCGAGTTCCTGAGCCGGCGCGTGGATGCTGGTCCAATCACTTTCGAGAATCCGCCGAGCTTCGCCAGATCGTTCGTGAGCCGCTCGTGGATGCCGCCCGCCAGATAGGCCTGCTCGGCGTCCCCGGAGGGATTCTCGAGCGGCAGCACCGCGACTGAATCGAACAGTGGCCGAGATGTCCAGATGCGGTCTCGTACGCCGCCAATGTTCAGCGTGAGGCCAACGGCGGCCGTTAGCACGATGGCCAGCTCGCGATCGCACCGGCAACGGCGCGCAGCGATACACGGCGAGATGCGATCGGGCGCGGTGAGGCGACGGCTGTGACCGGTATGCCGGCACGAGCCGAATCGAGTGCCAGGCGCACGTCGTCTGCGCTCTGGAATCGCGCGGCAGGATCTTTATGCAGGCATCGCTCGATGATTCCCTGCAGCGTCGGTGGCACATGTGCGGGCAGAGGCGTCGGCTGTTCGCTCAGAATCGCGGAGCTCAGCTCGTACAGCGTCTGTCCCGCGAACGGCCGCGCACCGGCGGCGAGCTCGTACAGCACGACCCCGAGCGCCCACACATCGCTGCGGACATCGGACTCGCCCCCTCGAAGTTGTTCGGGCGCCATGTACGCCGGCGTGCCGGCGTGCGTACCGGTCATCGTCACGGCGTGCGTCGTTGCCGTCGGGACATCCGCACCGACGACCACCCGCTTCGCGAGACCGAAGTCGAGCACCTTCGCCCGGCCTGCCAGGCGTGATCACGATGTTCGCTGTCTTCAGATCCCGGTGCAGCACTCCGCGCTCATGGGCGTGAGCCAGGGCGTCGGCGACCTGTGCTCCGTAATTGACGACCTGTTCCGGCGGCAGGCCGGTGCCAGGGGGCACGGCGCTCTGGAGCGGACGCCCTCGACAAGCTCCATGGCGATGAACGCGCGGCCCTCGTCCTCGCCGACTTCATGAATCGTGCAGATGTTCGGGTGATTGAGTGCAGCCGCCGCCCGGGCCTCGCGCACCAGGCGTCTCCGCCGCCGCGGGATCGTCGAGCGTCGGACGCGGGCAGCACCTTGATCGCGACGTCGCGCTGGAGCCTCTCGTCGAACGCTCGATACACCTCGCCCATCCCGCCCGCGCCGAGCAGCGAGACAATTCGATACGAGCCCAGGTGACGCCCTTCCATATCGTGGACTGGCGACGCGGCTTCGGTCCGAGTGTGGGCGGATTGTGGTCAGCGCACGGGCCAAGAGTCGCAAGGACCCAGGATCACGACGCTCATCGCTGACCGGCCCTACGTCATCGCGCGGAGCAGGGCGTCGGATTCCAGCCCGTCGCGTCGGCGAGCTTCTTGAAGTCGGAGCTCGTCGTGTACGGCGCGGGTGAAGTCCTGCGGATCCTCGACCTTGGTGATGACCGTCAGCCAGCGATCGCCGTTCGGCATCTCGTTGAGGTTCCAGTACTCGGTGACGGTCGCCTTCTCGCTGTAGGCGCGCCGTTCTTGCGGACGTAGCCCGGACGCAGATTCGTGGTGACCACCTTGAGATTGCGCGCCGGCCGCGTTCCACTGCGCGACCGAATGTCCCTGCCAGGTCGCCTCGGCGGGAGCGCGGCGGGTTGCCGAAACGAAGCAGCCGCGTCTGCGTGCCCGTATCGGTCTCCACCTTCAGCGTCGTGTCGTCCTGCCACGAGATGCGCAGGCGGCCGGGCAGACGCATGATGCCGCCGGCGCCGTAGGCGCGGCACTGCTCGCCGGCCGCTTCGTCCTTCGCCGGATCCCAGCTCTCGCCGAGCTTCCGGCCTTCCGGGTTCAGCGGCACCGCGTCGAAGACGCCCTTCGCGGGCGTGACCATCCGGTACTTCCAGTCCTCGATGATCGGCGACACCCAGTAGCCGGTGAGATCGATCGGCGCCGCCTTCTGAGGGCTGACGGGCGGACCGCCGGCGCGGCCGCGGCCGCCGCGCTGCGCGTCGAGCGACAGGCGGACGAACGCGAGCACGCAGCACAGCAGATCGCAGCATCAGCAGTCGAGCGCTTCATATCGTCAGTGCGGTCCATCGTCAATCGACGCACTTCGTTGGCGCCGCGGCCCCAGGTGAAGCCGTCGGCCGGCCGCGTCAGGTTGACCATCAGCACGCGGTACTCGCCCGGCACGCGCGACGGCCGCCCGTTGATGACGACCTTGTCGCCGACCTTCAGCGAGTCGCGCTTCACGCCGGACTGCGCCAGCTGCCGGTGCCGCCCCACTCGACCGCCCATCGCTGCGAGACGCCGCTCGCGTCGGGCGCGTCGATGTGCACGAACGAGTGCGGGTTGCGGTAGACGAACTGGACGATCGCGCCTTCGAGCTTGATCGCCTTGGTGGTCTCGTAGGTGGCGCTGAACGAGTGGTGAGCGAACGGCGGTCGACGCCGTCAACGCGGCGGCAGCAAGGCGAGTAGCAGAAGCACGCTGCGCATTACTTCTTCTCCTGCAGGCTCTTGTACACCGCCTCGATGAACATGTTCGTCGTCCAGGGTCCGGTCGTCGAGCCGTAGCGCCCGTCGAAGTCCAGCGTCGGCCGCGCCGCCTTCACCTGATCGAGCGTCATCCCCTTCGTCTTCAGGTCGCGGATGCGATCGCGAATCATCACCAGCATGTTGCGATACGAGGCGACGTCGGCGGTGTCCGACAGCCGCCCGCGGCCCGGAACGATCCACGTGCCGCCCTGCGACCGGTATTCGGCGACCGACGAGATCGAGGATGTGGTTGAGGCCGTCGATCACGCCCTGGATGCGTGCCGCCCTTGGTCGTGTCGATCAGCGGATAGCTGATCGTCGAGAAGAGGTTGCCGGCGCTGATGACCTCCGAGTGGCGGAAGAACACGAAGCTGTCGCCGTCGGTGTTGGCCGCCTTGCGCGTGGTAGAGGATGACCGGCTCGCCGTTCACGTACTCGGACAGTTTGTGGAAGTCGTCGAAGAACGTGTCGACCGGCCAGGCGCCTTCGGGAGCGGCCGGGGTCTTGTCGCGCGGGCGTGCTCATCGCGGTGAGCACGCCGTCGTGCGCGACGATCGTCGCCGTCTCGCCGACGTCGCGCACCGCGCCGCCGAAGCCGCTCTGACCGCCGGCGCGGCGGAACCGTGCCGACGCGGCAAGCTTCTCGTTGCCGCCCACGTGCTCCGGCGCCGCGCTCGTGTTGATGATGTAGCGGATCGGCTGCGCCGGACGCGGCGAGGCGACGACGGTGTTGAAGTACGGGCTCGACCAGCTCGGCATGCCCGGGACAGTTGGCGCCGAAGCAGGTGTTGGTCGCCGGCGCGCTGACGGCCGTCTTCGCCAGCTCGTTCGAGCGCCGCCAGCACCTTGTCCGTCATCTGCGCCGAGCCGGTGTTGACGACCGCGATGCCGTCCCTGCCGACCGACGCGGTGATGTTCGTCCCGTCGGCGACGAGCATGTAGATGTTGCCCTGCACCGGCAGCACGTGGACCTGGCCGTCGCGCGGGCTCTGATCGGCAATCTGCTTCGCGACGTCGTTGGCCGACTTCGACACCGGCACGGTGAGGCTGTTGACCGTCGCCCGGCTTGCTCATGACCGCGCGGTACTCCGGATAGATCGTCTTGACGCCGCCGCGCACCGGCTCGAACGGAATCCAGGTCTGCGTCTTCAGGAACTCGCCGATGCCGCTGTTCTGGCCCGGCAGGAAGTGCGGCACCCAGTGCCGATCGCGGCCGCCGTTCTCGGCGAACGACGAGCCGCTGCAGTTCTCCGTCGCCGGGCCCGCGTTCGGGTCGTAGGTGTAGGTGATCGACAGCACGTACGGCTCGTCGAGATAGATCGGGTCGTCCACCACCTGCACGATCGTCAGGATGTCGTCGTGGCGGGTGATGAACTCCGTCATCGTCAGCATGTCGCTCGTCTGCGGACCGCCGCGCTTCAGAGTACCCGTCCTTCAGGTGCGTCGTCGTGACCTTCAGCGTCTGGCCGATCCACTCGCCGGTGGAGAATCCGCTCCAGCTGTGCGGCGCCCATGCGGGCGGATGCGGGCGGCCGTCGACGAAGATCGGCCGGTCGAGCGAGCGCATGAACTGCACGCGGTAGCCGACGATCTCGCGCGAGATCGGATCCAGGTCCTTCAGGATGCGCGCGCCGCCGACGCCGCGCCACTGGTGCGGCGCCGAGTGCGGCCGGCACTGGTACTCGGGCGTGCCCCAGATCGATTCCGGCGTCGTGTCGGCGCGCAGACGGCCGGCTTCGTTGAGCGCGAGGCCGAGGTAGTCGGCCAGCGGCGGCTGCCCGGGATCCTCGGCGCTGTCGACCCGCCATTCGCCGGCGATGTCAGGCGGCCGGCGCCGCCCTGGGCCGACGAGGCGAAGGTTGACGATGGCCGCGACGGCAACCATCAGCACCAGTCCAACCGCTCGCATCCGAGCCCGAGTCGTCATTCCACCTTCGCGATTCGCTGGACGCATAAGTGCGCCGATTATGGCCGACCTACTCCTGACGGAGCAAGAGCGTCGGCTCGATTCTCAGCACGCCCGTGCCGACAGATGACAGGCCACGATGTAGTGTCCGGCTTCAGCCGGACCTGGCGTGTTCGCGCCTCACACACTGACTGCACGTGCCCACGACACACCGAGGCGCTGAGACGCGGAGTCTTATGACAGCGCCGCTGGAGTAGACCGGAATCGCTCGAGCAGCGCGCCGGCCAGCACGAACATCACCATCACTGGCACCATCGCCGGACGCGCACTGATGCCGACGCCGACCAGCGGCACGAACGCCGCCATCCCGGTCCAGACGACCAGCATCACGACGGCCAGGCTCACTTCGTGACCGCGCCAGAACCGCGCGCTACTGCGACCGATCTGAAATGGAGCGATCGCGAACAACACCACGGCCTGAATCAGGTAGGTCGCCGCATCTGGAATCGGCGGCCAGTCGAAGCGGATCCGCAACAGATCCGTCAACAGTTCCAGGCCGGTGTGATTGTTCAGCACATACGGCGATGCCCCACGCCAGCGTGACGACCACGTAGCCGGCCAAGGCGAGCACTGCGCTCAGCAGCATGTAGAGGAACCACGCGAGCGCCGCAGCACGATCGCCATCGCGAGCGGCGCCGACAGGAGATCGCGTCCGAGCATCGCGAGCCAGAGCCGCGTCACCGATCGCCAGAACCAGACACGCCCTCGTTCGCGCTCCTCCATCAGATCGCCGACGAAGGCACGAGCGCGCTCGGCGGAGCCAACCAGCGACAGCAGCGTCTCGGCGACATCGGCCTTACGCACGCGCACCTCCCGGCAGGACGAGCCCCTTCATCAGCCGCTGATAGGCGCGCTGCGCGCGGGCGACGGCGTGCACACCACGGGCGGTGACGGTGAAATAGCGCTTGGCGCGTCCGCCGCGTTCGGGCGTCGGATCGCCGTACTTCGACGCCACCAGCCCCTTCTCTTCGAGCCGGTCGAGCGTCGTGTAGAGCGCGCCCGGTGCCGGCTCACGCTCGGTGCACTCGGTGATCTCACGACGGATCGTCACTCCGTACGCCTCGTCTGCGAGCCGAAGGATGGCGAGGAGGACGACTTGTTCGAATTCACCGAGGGGTGGCGTGGCGGCCATTTGAACTACATTGTAGTTTTGATGGCCTGCCGCGCTGTCACGCACCTCGATCAGAACGACAGCGTCGCGTTGAACCGGGCCAGCCGCGGGTCCAGGATGGCCGTCGGATTCAGCCACGTCGCCCCGTTGTTCGAGTACAGGTACGTCTGGTCGTAGGTGGTCGTGGTGTTCGAGTTGAACAGGTTGTAGAGGTCGAACCCGACGTCGAGTCGCCGGCCGCCGAATCGCAGGATCTTGGCGAGCCGGATGTCGACTTCGGTGCGGCGCTCGAGCGGATAGAGCTCGCTCGGCGCCAGCAGGTTGACCGTCGTGTTCTGGGCAGCCGACGCGCCAGCCGGCAGGCGGCCGAGCAGCGTCTGCACGACCGTGTTCGGAATCTGGTAGTTCGCGTTGAGCGACGTGCCGTTGCTCGCGTTCTCGCTGGCGGTGGTCTTCGTCGATCGGATCGTCGTGCTGGCGAGCACGTCGATCTTCGGGATGGTGTACGACGCCAGGCCGCGGACGGCGGTCAGCCACGGCTCGGTCACGTCGCACGCGTCAGCGGAGTTGCTGCCCTGCGAACTGCGGACGCGCGTCGCCACAGCGCGCAGGTGTCGCGCACGCCGCGGCCGGTCGACGTCCCCATCTGCAGGGTCAACCCGTCCGGCCAGACGGGCGGTGGCGTTCAGGTCCACGCCGTGCCAGTACGCGGTGCGCGTCTCACCGGCGACGGTCTCTTCCTTCGTCTGGAAGCTGCGCGAGCCGCGCGCCGACGCCGCCGGCGTGATCGCCACGAACGATTCGGTGCCGCCGGCGTTCGGCAGTTCGGGATGGTTCGGCACGGGAACCGTCCACACGTCGTAGTCGCTCGCACCGACGAGCTCGTTGTAGGTGACGTTGAAGTTGCCCCAATGACGACGGTTGTAGCCGGCGTCTACCGAGACGCCGGGCCGCACCTCGTGCTGAATCGACGCGCCGTAGCGCCAGTTGTACGGCCGCACGCCCCAGCCGCTCAGAAGCGCCGGGTCGACTCTGGTCGTATTCGGATCGGTGTTGCCGAAGTTCAGGTTTGCACCGGTGAGCGCACCGCAGATATCGCCGCCGGTCGCGCTGGTGTCCTGCGCGGCTGGACTCAGCAGGTTGCAATCGACGGCGAAATTGCCGTTCGAGTCGGTCCACGCACGGTTGGTGACCGTCCGGACGAAGTTTCCGGCCGGGCTCTGCGAGGAGTAGACACCGTCGGCAGTCGCCGCTGACAGGTAGCGGCCGACGCTGACTTTCAGCGCGGTCCTGCCGTTGCCGAAGAGATCGTACGCGAGACCAAGGCGCGGAGTGAGGTCGTGGTAGCCCGTCACGCTCTCCGTCTCCGGAAACCGGATGGGCGTCGAGGTGAAGCGGCTCGTCTGATCCGTGCCGTTGCCCTCGGCCGGCGCCCAGCTGTACACGTAGTCGTATCGCAGCGCACCTTGCAGCGTCATCCGGCCGCGCGTCCACTGATCCTGCAGGAAGATCGAATGCGCAACCGCTCGATTGGCGTTCTCGAAGTCCTCCGTGATCGTGTAGTTCACGCCGGTCGGACACAGGCGCGTGCCACTCTGGATCACGCATGATGCGGTCGCCGGGGCGGTGGCGTTGAACGTGTAGCGCATCAGGCTCGGATTGGTGTAGTTCACCCAGTCGTACTTCATCTCGGTGCCGGTGTATCCCAGCTTCGCGCTGTGGCCGCCGGTCACATAGGACCACGACGCGCGCCAGTTCCACGAGACGGTGTCGTACACGCCCCACCCGTACGGGGCGCGATACGAGCTGTTGGCACGGCCGTAGATGTTGGAGGTTTCCTGCACGCCGACGAATCCCATCGGCGCATCGGGAGGCATATGGCCCGAGCCGATGATGCCGTACCAGAAGCGCGAGACGGCCGCATCCAGCAGGTGACTGCTGGATACCGGCGAGGTCCACGTCGCCTGCGTCAGGCTGACCGGCCCGTCCTGGTAGCCCGGACCGGCTTCCGGAGCGATGGTCTCCGCACCGAACGGCGAGCCAATCCAGTCGTCGCTCACGCACGCGGCATCCGTCGGCATTCGTCGTCAGCGTCGATCCGAGGCAGCGATACTGCGGCTGATACGAGAACGTGACGCGATTCTTCGGCGTCACCTGTCCCGTCAATCGCATGGACAGATCGAACTTCGATTCGGCGAAACGAGTCTCGACGCCGGGCGTCGGGGCGTAACGCCCACCTCGTCGCGTCACCGAGGTTGAGATTCGGCGCCATGCCGGCCGCGACGACCTGCGCGATCCCGATCGTCCGTGACGTTGCCGAAGAACCAGAACCGATCGCGGACGAATCGGCCCGCCAAGCGCACCGCTGCTGTCCCAGTTCTTGCGCACGGTGGGCGCGGTTGGAATGCCCCTGCGCCCGCAGCTCGTCGCTGATGTTGTTCGGACTGCAGGTTCGACTGCGTGCCGCTGAAGAACGCCGAGCCGCTGAACGTGTTGCCGCCGGAGCGCGGGATGATGTTGGCCACCGGGCCGCCGGTTTCCGATTCGCCCAGGCCGCCGCCGACCATCACCTGCATTTCCTGTGCGTTGCCGACGTCGAAGGCGAACTGCGTCACGCTGTTCTGGCCGAACGGCCCGTTGACGGAGACGCCGTCGACGAACACGCGTCCCTCTGTGCTGATGCCGCCGTGCGCGGAGAACGAGCGCCATGCTGGGCATCAGCGCGTTGGCGTTGACGCCCGGCTGCACGACCAGACCCGGCGTGGCATAGAGCACACCGCCGTAGTTGCGCGTGATTGGCAGCGCGTTGATGGTCTCGCTATTGATCACCGTCTCGCGCCGCGTCGTCTGCGTATCGACGAGCGGCGATGCACCGGAGACGGTGATCGTCTCCTGCAGCGATCCGAGCCGCAGCTCGGCGTTGATCGGGATGACGCCTGAGCCGGAGACGTTCACGTTGTCCCGCTTCACGGTGGTGAATCCGGTCAGCGAGAAGGTCACGATGTAGATCGCCAGGCGGGAGCGTGACGATGCGGTACTGCCCGGTGCCGTCGGTCAGCGCCGTTCGCACCTTTTCGGTCAGCGATGGGCTCGTGGCCTCGACGGTCACCCCCGGCAGCACGGCTCCGGAGGAATCGCGCACGACGCCGGCGATGGTCGCCTGCGCAAATGCGGCCGACGCTGTCAGATGAAGACCCAGGAGCACGCCGAGTATGACTCTGCTAGGGTTCGTCACTCATGCCTCCGTTCTATGCGACTGACGTATATGCTGCGCAGCTGAGGCATGTCAAGCACTCACTCACTGTGCGCAAACCGAGAACGCACACAGCGTCGTGCACGGTTCGAGAAAAACGTGTGTTATGTTGACGCACCCTCCCGAGCCTTCGTATGCCCGTTGTACCCGCAGCGCTGCCTCCGCTGCTGGCAGGACCAATTCTTCGTCGCGTCGAGTCGGATCTCGTTTCCGTCTGGATCGCTACTTCACGCGCATGCAACGTCTCGCTGCTGCTCTTCGACGGCGCCGACATCGTCGCCTCTCGCAACGAGCAGGACGACTTGCGCGCCAAGTGGGTGTCGGCGCCGCAGCCCACGCGTCCAGGTCGGCGCCCACCTGCACATCCTGACCGTCGTCCTGGACCTGCGTAACCCCGGCGGCAACGCGTCGCGTTCGCGCGGGCGCGACACTCGAAGCCAATCACACGTTTTCGTACGACCTGCGTCTGATCGAGCGCGCCAATCCCACGCGCATCCACAACCTGCGATCGCTCGGCCTGGTCGCCGATCCCACGCCGATCGGCTACGACCCCGAGGAACTGCCGTCGTTCAGGACGTGTCCTCAGGAACTCGATCGCCTTGTCATCCTCCACGGGTCGTGTCGCCAGCTGTTCGCGGCGCCGCCGCTCGCCGATGAGGCCGAGAACGATGACGACCCCTTCGTGCCGCCGGGTATCGACCTGCGTGCAGATCCGACGTTTCCAAACTGGCCGCGTGAGCGCCCGACGGTCGACTCGCCACGTCACGACGGCCCACCGTATCCGTTCCCGCCGGACGAGTATCCGCAAGTGCCGAAACGCGACGGCATGGTGTGGATCGATGCGCTCATCGAGGCACGCGGTCCATCGCCGATGGTGCAGCGCCCTCATCAGCTGTTCCTGACCGGCGACCAGATCTACGCCGATCAGCCACCGCCTCCGCTGCTACCCGCGTTGAACACGCTCGCGCGCATGCTCGTCGGCGAGGAGGAACTCGGCGCGGAGCCAACGGGCACGGTCTTCAAGGCCGCAACGCTCGAGAACTTTCCCCCGGGATTCCGCGGCGATACCGTCCGGCGCAGCGCCGGGTTCACCACGTCGGCTGGCGATCACCTGCTCTCGTTCGGCGAGTTCGTCACCTACTACCTGCTGACGTGGTCTCCAGAGCTCTGGAAGCTCGATCTCTGGCCGAGCATCGATGGCCTCGACCCGTCCCGACTTCGACCCGTCCAAGATAACTGTGCCCCAGGACTGGTTGATCCGCTTCCTCTACAAAGAGGAACCGGTCGATGCGGAGACGCGTTCGTCCGACAACTTCACCGACGCGTACCAGACGCTGCTCGAGCAGCTGGCGGACCAGGAGGACGAAGGGGCAGAACGACCCGATACGTCCCGCACCGCTGCTCGACCGGTCACCAGAAGAGCACGGCGAGTGGTATTTCCTGCAGGTGCGTGACTGGGTCACCAGCAAGTACTGGTCACCGGCGCTCTTCGAATGGTGGTTCCGGCGATTCCGCACTCAGCTGCCGCGAGTCCGACGCGCGCTCGCCAACGTGCCCACGTACATGGTGCCGGACGATCACGACGTCTCCGACGACTGGTACTTCAGCCGCGAGTGGCGCGAACAGGTGTTCACGCGGCCGCTCGGCGTGGACATCGTACGCAACGGCATGATGGCCATCGCGCTGATGCAGGCGTGGGGCAACGATCCACGCCGCTGGTCCACTGGCCCGGAGCGGGAGCTGATCGATCGCATCACCGGATTCGCCCCGGCGATGGCCGCGACCGCCGCGCAGCCTGGCACTTTTCCACGCGCGAGCCTCGACCGCCTGCACGAGCTGCTCGGACTTCCCCAGAGCGTCAACACCGGCGTGGCGCCGACGTTCAGGCCGCTCGTCGAGTTCTCCTTCCAGGTCGAAGGTCCCGCTCATCGCGCGCTGGGGATCGACGGCCGAACCAAACGGCGCTTTCCGTTCCGCACGTCGCAAGCCGGCGGCATCGACTACGAGGGTGCAACCGGCCTGATCAACGACGCGCTGCCGACCGGGCTTCCCGGCGAGGAAGCGACCGGCCTCTTCGGTGATTCGCCGATGGCCACGGCTCTCCCGGCCCGGCCCGCTGGAGACACGAAGCTCACGATTGTCGTCACGGGCGTGCCACTCATCGGGCCCGAAGGCATGGAGCTGGCGCTGGTGCCGTTCCAGCGGTTCGCGCGCCTGCTGGGCGACGTCGATGCCGAGTCGTGGTCGTACGAGCCGTCAACGTTCGAGGCCATGCTCGCCGCCCTCGCGCGCTACGAGTCCGTCGTCCTGCTCTCGGGCGACGTGCACATCGGATGGAGCGCCGAGCTCGACTACTGGAGCTCGCCTGACGGTGGGCCCGTACGCACGGCGAAGATTGTGCAGCTCGTCTCGAGCGGGCTCGACGAAAGACTGGGGCGATCTCGCACCGCCGCTGCGCGGGCACGCGCTCTCGCTCGACGTCTTCGAGTCGGCCACGAACCCGCAGCAGTTGCACGCCGAGCGTGTGGGCTGGGGCACTCCCTTCAGGACGTCGCTGACGCCGCCAACGCCACTCGGCCCGCTGGTGACACAGCCCGATCGGGCGCATCCCTTCTATCGCGCGAGGCTGAAGATGCGCGCGCCGGTCGTGCCCACGCACGGCTGGCCCAAGGACACGGCAGAAGTACGCGAGCCGAACTGGGCGTGGCGCGCGATCATGGCGCGCGACCATCGTCCCGACTCGACGCTGCCGCCGAGGATCGATCGGCGCTGGACACCAGTCGATCTGCCGGCGGACCCGCTCGATCCCAGTGAGGGTGCCTGGCACGCCAAGGCCGCGCGGCGCATGGCCTTCGGTCGCGTCTTCGCCACCGCACCGAACGTCGGCATCGTCACGTTCGCGCGCGCCGGCGACAACCGGTCCGTGCGGCACATCATCGCGGGCGAGCTCTTCCCGATCCCCGATACCGGCAACTCCCCGACCGGCCTTCAGCCGTACATCGTCCACGAGTTCGCGCTGGCGCCAGTGCCGACGTCTACGTGGGACACCTCCCGTCCGAAGATCACCGACGACGGCGGATGGGGCGTGGATACGACGGAGCCGGTCGTCAAGCTGCTGCTCGAGTTCGTGCCGCCGATCTGGCAGTTCGCCGCCGACTTTGGCGGCGCGGTGTTCAACGACATTCCGGCGGTTCTCGATGACATCGCGCGGGAAGCGCTCGTCACCGACGCGGCGTCACGCGTCAGCACGCCGTTTCGCCGGCGCATCCTGAGAAAGCTCGGGCCGTATGCGTTGCTGCCGGACTCCGCGCTCGATGCGCTCACCGACGCCGAAATCCTCGCAGCGATTCCCGCAGATCGGCCGCTGGGACGCCGGCAAGGAAGCACGCGCCCTGGTTCGAGGCGACATCGAGCGCCTGCTGGCGTTGAAGTCTTCGGTCGACAAGACCGCGCTCTTCGACGACCTGCTGCTGCTCGCGTGTTCGGAAGTGGGTCAACGATCGCGCGCGGATCGTCACCATGATCTGCGGCATTCTCGTCACCTTCCGCAGCCCGGTGACGAAACACGTTCCGGTGCTCGCGGGGTTGATGGGCGGTTTGTGGGACCTGTGGCGCAACCGCACGTTGGCCGACCAGGTGGGCGAGAACCCGGTGGACATCCTGCTGTCCACGATGGGCCGGTCGGCGATCTTCGTCGTCAGGCTGCTCCTCGAGGTGGTCGTCAATGTGATCCGGGACCACGAAACACGTCCTGGCGGCGGACCACCGATCTTCACGCCGGAGCTGGTCGCTGCGGCGCTCGGCGCGTGGCAGGGCCTCGAGCGGCCGAAGCACTACACGTTCGTGTCTGGCTGGGAGTTGCCCGCCACTCCGATCGCGCCCGGCACGCGTGCGGTCGCGCGCACACCGGAGGCGATGGCGAAGCAGACGCTGACGATGATCCGGCATCCGGAGCGGACATCAGCGCTTCACGCGACCGGCACAGAGCGTGTCGTTCACGATGATTCCGCCGCCGGCGGAAGACACGACGCCGGCGGCAGAGAATCCGCCTCACGGCAGCCTGCTGGTGGGATGGAATGGCGGGCTCGAGAAGGAAGAGGACATCGGCGCCGGGTTCCGTGCGCGGTTCGAGCTCGATGCGCGCGGGATCCACACGATTCCGTGGGGCGCCCCGTTCACGATCGACGGTCGCGGCGGCGCGGCGTTTCGCGTATCGATCCTGCGGCCGACCGTCCTCACGCTGCCGGGCACCGACATTCGCGTCACGCCCTCGGCGTCGCTGTCTCTGGGCGTGAAGTCGGGAGCCGAGGAGGACTCCTACCGGCCCGCCGTGACGTTCCGACTCGCGCTGAACGATCTGGAGGATCGCGTCAGCTTCAAGCCGAACGACGAACTGCTCGTTCAACTGCTCCCGAGTGACGGGCTCTCGCTGCCGATCGACGCCGCGCTCGAGTGGACGCTGGAACACGGCTGGCGATTTGCCGGCGTCGGCCAGATTGCCAGCGCCGTGCTCGTCGATACCGAGGCGCCACTCAAGGAGACGCCGGCGCCCCGCGACCCCAACGCCGACTTCGACGATCCGCCTCCGGGCTCGCCCCTCGTACCCACCGAGGTGGTGACACCGATGAACACGCGCCTTGGACCGGTGACGCTTCACGAGCGGCGGTTCGAGGTCACGACGGCGGTCATCGACGGTCGCGCCGCGCTCAATATCGCGGTCACGGCCACCGTGTCCGTCAACATCGGACCGGTCCGCATCGCCGTCTCGGGTCTCGGCGTGCGGGGTTCGCTCCTGCTCGCCACCGAGTTCGACAGCGCTCGACGAATTCATCGACTTCTCGATCGGTATCCCGATGCCGACCGGCCTCGCGGTCTCGATCGACACCGACGCGATCTCGGGCGGCGGCTTCCTGCAGCGCATCGCCTCGCCCGGCGGCGCGGTGACGTGGCGCGGCGGCCTCGCGCTGCGTCTCGGCGAGCGCTACGACGTCAGCGCCTGGGGCGTCGTCGAGACCGGAGGCGGACGCCCGTACACGCTGATCGCGTTCCTCGTCGTGCGATTCTCGCCGCCGATTCCCCTGACCGCCGGCTTGAAGCTCGTCGCTCTCGGCGGCCTCGTCGCGCTGAACCGGACGATGAACGTCAACGCGTTGCGCGATGCGGCAACCGGCACGCAAGGCACACTCGATCCGGTGCTCTTTCCCGATCGGCCCGAGCAGCGGTTCCTCGAGCTGCTTCCCGCCGTCGAGCGGTTCTTCCCACCCGCAAAAGGTCATCAGGTCGTCGGACTGCTGGCCGAGATCGAATGGCGCGCCGAGATCGGCACGAAGTTCGGCGTCTTCCGGCTCGCGCTGCTTGGCGAGTTGGAGACGTTTCAGTTCGCCTTGTACGGCACGGCGCAGCTCGGATTCCCGAAGGTCGACAGCCCGCACATTCTGCGCGTGCGAGCCGTCGGCCGAAGCGCTCTACGACCATCGGGCCAAGCTGGCGCGCTTCTCGTTGACGCTGATCGAGGCGCTGCTCTTCGAGCGCGTCCACCTGACCGGCGGCGCGGCACTGTTGATTCGCTGGGGCGACCGCAACGAGTTCGCGATGACGCTCGGCGGATTCCATCCGTCGTTCAGGCCGTTCATCCCCGAGGGCCTGCGCGAACCGCCGCGGCTCGGTGCGTACTGGAAGCCGCACCGGCTCGTCGAGCTGCAGCATCAAGGCCTACTTCGCGCTGACATCGACGAGCCTGCAGTTCGGATTCGCCGCCCACGTCGAGGCCGGCGCGAGCTGGGGCGGATTCCGCGCCGACACCGAATTCAACTTCCTCGTGATGACCGAGCCGGACGTCAGGTTCGAGCTCGACCTCTCGTTCCGCGTGACGGTGTTCCTCTTCGGCTGCGACTTGATCAGCGCGTCGCTTGAGCGGAGCGATCTCGGGCCCGGGCCCGTGGACGATGGAAGGCTCGGTGTACTGGGAGGTCTGCGGCGTCGACATCTCGAAGGACTTCGGACCGTACGAATGGGGCGACAGTCCGCCGCAGCTGGCGACCCAGCAGCAGGAAGCACGTCAAGTGCTCGGCGACGCGCTCGGCGCCGGCGAGAACTGGACGGTCCGGCGCAATCCGCGTCTGGCGGTGCGCCTGCGTTCGGGCAGTGACGATGCCCTGGATCCGCGCGATCAGATCGACATCCGGCAGACGCGACTGCCGCTCGGCATCGACCTCGAAGTGCACGACGCGAACCAGTTGTCGGATCCCGGCACGTGGACGCTGCAGCCGGCAACGCGGCGGACTGCGGAAGGTCTCCGATCTCACCGACGTGTTCCCGACGCGACGCTATCTGCAGCGTCCGCCGAAGGAGACGCCGTTCCGCGGCGGGCTCGTGTCCGGCGCGCGCATGGGCGGTCACGGCTGGAGCGTCCGCAGCGATCTCGCCGTCGAAAGCGACGAGTCGCTCACCGAGGACCTGGTGCTCGACAGCCTCCCGGTCCGGCCGAAACGAGCTGCCGTCTCAACATCTTCGTTCCGCATCGTCGATGCCGTCCTCGTCGCCGCGCCGACGCGATCGCTCGAACGCGAAGTGGACGCGTCACACGCTGGTGCTGGAGGACCGTGCGATGAAGCTGGTGTTTCTTCCTCACGTCAGAGAAGGCATCGCGCCGACGACCTCGGCGGCGCGCGCGCGCAGGCCGTCGGTCGGCGTGCGTCTCGAATCACCGGGGCGACAGGCGCGCGACGTCAGTCGCCCGATGCCGCTGCTCGGGCCGGGCGACGTGGTCGCCATCGAGCCGCGTCAGGTGCTTCGCGTGACGCCGGCGGCCGGCACACGCGACGCCGAGCCCGAGTTCTTTCCCGTCGATCGAATTCGACGCGCCCGATCTGCCGTGGACGTACAGCCCGATCGTTCCGAACGGCACGCGCGTCCTGCCGTGGATGGCGCTGATCGTCGTCGAGGCGACGCCCGACGTCAGCCTCGTACCCGGCCAGCAGGGACAGAGCCCGTGGATCCTGCGACTGCCGGCGGCAGTGGCGCAGCCGCGAGCTGCCCGATCTGACCGACTGCGTGGGCGTGGGCCCACGCGCAGGTGGCGTGCGCAGGGACGGCGGACGTCGCCGACACGCTGGCCAATCATCCCGACCGCACGCTGTCGCGTCTGCTCGCGCCGCGGCGGCTGCTGCCCTTCCGTCCGTACATCGCGTGCGTCGTCCCGGCATTTCTGTCCGGACGGATCGCCGGTCTCGGGCGCGATCCGGCGAGCGAACCGACGCTGGTCACCGGTCACGAGCCGGCGTGGAGCGCATCCGACATCCCGGCCGAATTGCCGGTCTACTACTCGTGGAGCTTTCGAACGGGCGAGGCCGGCGACTTCGAGTCGCTGGCGCAGCGTCTCCACGCGGCGCCGCTCGATGCGTCGATTCCGACCACGCCGCTTCACCTGTCGCTGCCCAAGCGGTGACGGCACGCTCACCGTCGATTGGGAGCCACCGCTGCGCGTTCGCGGGCAGAAGACGTCGAAGCCACGACGGCCGGCAGCGGCGGTCACGCAGATCAAGAGCGTGCTGGCCGCCAGCAGTCCCGACGCGGCGAGTCCTTGGCCCGACGTACTTCGGCGCGCCGTGGATCGAGGGCCGTCCGCTGACACCGCTCACGCAGTGGGCTCCCGAGCTGAACCTCACGCCGATGTCTCGCGCGGCCGCGAGTCTCGGCGCCGAGGCCGTGCGCGGCGAGCAGGACGCGCTCGTCGCCGCCGCGTCGGATCAGCTCGACGCGTTTCGCGCCCGGCAGCGCGAAGGCCGGCGCAAGCAACTGGCCGCCACGTTCGAGAATCGCGTCAAGCTGCGACTGGCGAGCAGCACCTGCCACGCGAGTCGGCGCGCGTGTTCGCGCCGCTCGCCGTGTCGACGCAACTGGCCGCGTCGAACGTCGGTTTGCTCACGACCGCCGGGCGACGCGTGCTGCGCAAGAGCGTCATATCAGGCGGGGTTCTCGCGAGCGACGTCCGCGGGACAACGGCGTCCACGACAGGAACGGCTCGGCAACCTCGGCCACGTCGCCGTCGTCTTCATCGCCAGCCCTCACGATGCGCGACCTGCCGACGCTCGACGGTCGCGACCGAGCTTGCTCAGCGTCTCGTCGATGCCGTCGTTCTTCAGCCCGCGATCGTGCGTGAGCCGGTGCGCGAGATTCCACCGCCGGTGGCGCCGGTCGATGCGACGACGATTGCGACTGGCGAGTTCGCGCCACGATTCTCGCGTCCGATGAGCGAGCCGCTCGCGGAACGATTTCCCGAGCTGATGCTGCCCGGTGCCGGAGCGATCGCGCCGGATGGCGTCATGCTCGTCGAGAGCGATCCGGCGTTCGTCGAGGCCTTTCTCGTCGGCGCCAACCAGGAGCTGAACTACGAGTTGCTGTGGCGACGCTTGCCCGCGGACATGCGCGCCACGGCGTTTCGCCGGTTCTGGGGACATGCCGATGGCTCCGACGACATCGATGCCATCAGCACGTGGGACACCAACACCGCCGTCGGCACTCATGTGAAGAACGACCGCGTCGATGGTGCTCGTCGTTCGCAGCGAGCTCGTGCGCCGCTATCCGTCGGTGCTCGTCGCCGCTGTGCCAGCCGAGTGGAAACCGATGGACAACCGATCGCCGGTGAAGAACCCGCCACGCCTGGTGCTGCCGGCGTTCAGAGGCCGCATCGGCGCCGACGTCCTCTATGCCGGGATTCTCGCAGCCGTCGGTCACCGACGCCATCGGCGCGACGACACCGACGGGAACAGCTGGATGGTTTTTCCTGCTCAGTGAGAACCCTGGCGATCCACGGTTCGGTCTCGATCCTGGCGAGGGCGCCTCGCCACCGACGCGCGCGACATTGAGCTGGGGACATCTGTCGCCGGCGCCTCACGACGCCTTACGCGCCGATCGGCTCGTTTCCGTCCGTGCCGGACGCGCAGCTTCACGGCCGCGACCGCGACGGCCGCGAGCATGGCGAGCCTGGTGCGTCAGCGGCCGTTCCGCGCGTTCCTCCATGCTTCTCTGCTGATCCGTCTCGGGGCGTGAGACGCATGGACCGGACACGTCTTCAACCATCCATCGTCGGAAATGGCCGCCGCCGAGGCGGCGTACGACACCGCGCTGAAGCAGCTCGCCGCGGCGACGCGACGCACCACGCAGAACCCGACGCGACGCCACGGCCGTGCGCGATCTGCAGCTCGCGAGCCGAGGCGCTGCACGCGTCGCGCACTCGGGTCGAGTCCGCGCGTGTCGCGCTCGACAACATCCGGCTCGCCGGAGCTGCTCACGTTCGAGACCACAGACGCGCTGCTCGGGTCGGTCGCGGGCAATCAGGTGCTGAGCCTGTTTCCGGTCGGCGTCGAGGCCCGACTCGAGCCTGGCCGCTTGCGCGTGCGGGTGTGGCCGGATGCGATCTCGACCTCCACGCACGATCCGCGTCTCACCGAGACAGGAGCTCGCGGCGACGAAGGAGTACTGGCGCGCTGAGGCCGCCGCGACTGGCGAGGAAGCGTCACGGGCCGCGTGGCGTGCGCTGTGCGACGCCATCGGCGTCACGCGGGCGGCGTGGGCCGCGCAGATCCTCACACCCACCAATCGTGACGTGCTCGCACCCGGCGTCGCCCCGGTCTTTCCGATCGTCGCGATGCAGGACGAGGCGGCACCATTCGTCGCCGCGAGCGCGCGGTTCTGCCCGATCGATGGATCGCCATCGGCATCCGCGACGACGGCACGCGCATCGTCGAGCACCTCGGCGCGCCGATTCCGATGGACCTGTCCGTCGGTCTCGACACGACGCCGAGCGAAACCGCGGCGCTCGCCAATCGCGAAGGCGAGCCGATTCAGCTGCCGCCCGCGCATGCGGTGGATGACCGACTTCGCGACGGCGCGTGCAGGTCGGCATGGCCCTCGACATTCCGGTCGCCGCCGACCTCGATCGCCTCGCACGAACTGCTCATCGTCGGTCTGCGCATGACGCAGACGCCGGCACAGAATGCCGACGCGCTCGGCCGGTCTCTTCACCGGTCATCGGTTCAGCCGCGGCTTCGCGTTCGTCCCGCAGAACACCCCGACGAACAACAGCGTCGCCGGCGGCTCCGGGCTCCCGTCGCGCACCGAGCGCATCGAGGCGGCGTTCGACCTCGAGCGGCGGCCGCGCGTGTTCACACCAGACGCTGGCCGCCAACGGCACGACCGCCGCGCGCGCGTTCGGCATCGCCGCTGACGTCTTCGCGCCTCTGCCGGCGTCAGGTGCGACATCCGACGGTCGCGAACGAACCGAGATGGATTCGAGCCCGACGATGGCCGCGGCGATGCAGACCGCGCTGTGGCAGGTGACGATCGGACCGGCGCTCGAAGATTTCCTGGGGCTGCCCGAGTCACGCGCGCGCACGTGGTGAGGGATTTCTTCCGTGCGCACGTGCGCGCGGCTGGACCGGTGCCGGCGGTGCGAGTCGGGACGCCAGCCGTACGGCGTGCTGCCGGTGACGACTCTCAATGAGTTCACGGCCGGCGGGACACGAGGGTATCGATCCGCAGCTGGTGCCGTTGCTCGAGAGCGGCGCGTTCATGGTTCGCGATGTTCCGGCAGGGCGCCGTCTTCGATGGCTCGTCGCAGGACGCACTCGTCCATCTCGGACGCTCGACGCAACTCTTTGCCGAAACGACGCAGCAGAACGCCAGCTTCACGGGTCGAGAATCGATGGGCGACGCTGGCTGGCTCGCTCGCCCGCTCGACCCGCAACCTGATTCGCGACACCTGGCGCAACAGCTCCGATCACGCGGCACGGTCGACGGTACACCGCTGCCAATCGAACGCGCGATCGTCGAGGAGACAGCAGCCGCGGAGCTTGCCGCGCTGGCCGCGGCGCTTCCAGGGGCGCTCAAAATCCGACCGCTGCACTCGTCGGTGCTCGGACGAATGGCGCGCCAGGCGACGCTCCTCGAGTGGAGTCGGCTTGCGCGCGCCGCGTGCCTCGTCTCGGTCGACGAGGCCTCACAAGTGGATTTGGCGCGGCGGGCGTCGCAGCCTCGGCAGTCAGATCTACATCGACGTGCTGGTCCAGGCATTCACCGACACGACCCATGTCGATCCGCTGCCCGATCGTGATGTGCTGCGCGACCTGCGCGCGGCACGGCCGGCCGGAGCTCCGCCGCGACAACCGCGATTTCCCCCGGCGCTTCCCGCACGACGACGCGATGACGACCCGATCGACCCGTTTCCCGAGCCCGACGACCCGATCGAGCCTGACGATCCTCCGTCCGAGACCGGAGGGCGACCTGCCCGTCAATGCCGCCGAACTTCAGCGCATTCGCGCGCTGGTCGGCAGTCTCGTGACAGCCGATCGCCTCGTGTCCTGGCGCCGCGCGACTGGCGTCGTTTCGTCAGGCGCTCACCCAACTCTCGACGTTTCCCGCGCGCCAGTCTCGAGTCGGAGATGTTCGGCACACTCGACATCTGCAATCACCGTCTCGACGCGTGGTTCACCTCGCTCGCCTCTCGTCGTCTCGCGACGCTTCGCGCGACCGCGCCGACCGGCGTCGTCATCGGCGGCTGGGGATGCCTGCAGGAGGTGCGGCGCGTCGATCCAGTCAATCCGCAGCAGCGCGCCGAGTTCATTCATACGCCGTCGCTGGATCAGGCAGCGGCAGCCGCCGTGCTGCGCAGCGGCGCGCGACGCGCGCAGAGGGCCGGCAGCCATCACGCCGATATCGATTTGTCGTCGCGGCGAGTACGGTTGGCGCGCTGGATCCTCGAAGGCATCCGCAACGGGCGCTCGCTCAACGAGCTGCTCGGCGTGCGATTCGAGCGCGCGGTCAAAGACACGCCAGCTGAAACCGCGCTCAGACAGCTGCGCACGTTGTTTCCGGCGTTCAGCGGAATGGGCGTGCTGGATGGCCTCGCGCTGCAGCAACAAGGAGTGCCGGCGTCGAGCAGTCCGGAGATCGTTCGCGGCGCGGCGGAACTCAACGACGCGCTCGATGCCGTCGCCGATGCGCTCACCGCCGAAGCGGTGTATCAGATCGTGAAAGGGAATCCGGTCGGCGCGCTGATCGACATCGAGTCGATCGCCGCCGGCGCATCCCCTCCCGATCTGCGCGTCGTGGAAACACCATCCACCGGCATTCGTCTCACCCACCGCGTCGTCCTCGCGCTGCCGGCCACCGCCGTGGCACCTGGATGGGCAGCGCAGGTCAGCCCACGATCGCGCGCCGAGCCACTGCTCGATGCGTGGTGCGGACTGCTGCTCGGCCCTGCCAGCGACATCGTCGTCACGGTCGAGCGGGAGCGGACACGCAGTGACCGTGCGGTTGTCGTCACTCCGAACGGCGGCCATCGATGTCGTGCTCAGCGGCCGTAATCGCGGCGAGGAGCTCGCGGAGCTCTCGTCCGCTCGGCCTCGGCCGCCACACCGGAGCTGCGCGATGGCCGCGTGCGCGAGGACCGCGCGTGGAAAGATCTGATCGGGCTCTGCGACGCCGCCGCCCGGGTGTTGACGCGCGGTGAGCCGCTGCGGCCCGACGCGTTCGACCCGCCCAGCGCGATGACCACCGCCGCGGCGGAAGACTTTGGTGATCTGCCGGCGCGCGTGGCCGAGGCGAGCGCCGCGCTGACCGTCATCCGCGACGCGCTCCTCGCCCGCACCGACCCGATCGGGACCACGCTGCGGGCGGCGGCGTTCGGCATTCGCGTGCCGGGTGTGCTGCTCGGCGCGAGTCCGAGCGCTCGAGCAGCAGGATGCGCTGGCCAACGCCATCGAGGCCCGGTTGGCTGGCGCGACGACCGGCACACCGCGCGATCGGCTGCGCGCCTTGTTCGGCGGCGATCTTCCTGGCCTGGTCCTGTTCACGCCGCACGATCCGGAGGCGCTGGTGACGGCGACGTCCTCGCCTCCGGCGAGCCTGCTCGACGGCAACTGGACGATCCTCGCACGTGGCTGGACGCGACGGGCCGGACTCGTCCGAGGACCGCCGCACTCGCCGACGTGTTGCTGCGCCGCGACATCGCTGGCGACAACGGATCGACGCGCCTGCTGATCGCCCAGTCGCCATGGACCAACGGCGATCGCTGGATTGCGACCTCGTTCACGAGCGCGTCGCAACGTCCGCCGTCCGGACGACTCTCGGCGCTGATCCTCGCGCCCGGCGGATTCACCGCGACCCAGCCGGTCGGCGGGCTGCTCATCGACGCATGGACCGAGACGATCCCTTCGACGTCACGCGACACGGCGATGGCGCTGCGGTTCAACAACGCCAGCACGAGAGCGCCGCAGGTGATTCTGCTGGCGGTCAGTCCCAATCCCGCGGTCGCCTGGACCACCACCACGCTCGTTGACGTGCTGCGCGAAACGCTGATGCTGGCACGGCTGCGCGTGCAGCCGCCGACCACGTTCAGCCGCGGCGGTCTCATGCCGTTCGCGTGGCTCGGACAACGGCCGGGCAACGCCGGCATCTCGTTCTCCCTGTGAGGCGATGGAAACGTACCCGACCTGGATTCGACTGCATCCCGATTCGACGGACGACACGATGGTGACGTCGGTGCAGGCACGTATCCACGATCCGCTGTGGCTGCTCGGACGTCAGTGGCAGTTCGGCGAGCTGCGACACGATGGCGGCGCGACGCCAATCGACGTGCGCGTCGATGGCACCTCGTCTCCGTTGACGCGGCTGCGCGGCGGTATCACGGGGGCATCGGCAACGGGCAGCGTGCCGATCAAGTCGGCGCAGATTCCGCTCGAAACCCTCGTCGAACGCGAGACAGTTCCGGAGACCGGGCTGGACAATCTGCGTCTCCGCACCGAAGCCGGTCTGCAGTTCGTTCGAATGATGCGCGCCGCCGGGATGGACGGCCGCGTCTCGTTCTGGGTCGCGGAGAGCCCGTTCGTGCGGCCGGACATGGACTGGGCGACGCCTGGTTCGGACGGTCGTGGACGGCCGGACGGCGCCGGATGGCTGACGCCGCGTGTCATCCGCGCCCGTCTGGCTCCGGAGCAGCGCGCCGCGATCGAAGGCGCCGAGGCGACGTCCTCCGCGCGTGGATTACGTGGGCGGCAGCGCGATTCGATCAGGCGCCGGGCGGACCATCGACGTGGGATCCGGAGCACGTCGAGTACGCGTTCACCGCCTCGGGAATGGGAGCGCCGGCGAAGCGGCACTCGTGGCACCCGAGTACGTCGAAGGCCGGCTCGAGTGGTCACGACTTCGAGCACGGCACCGGGACACTGGGCGACCGGAACGGCCACGCCACGACGCGCCTTCCGGATTCCGGCACCGCTCGATTTTGCCGGCATGCCAAACCCCCGGTTCTGGACCTTCGAGAATCCCGGCGTTCGATTCGATCAGTTGGCGTTGCTGTCGAATCCGGAGCAGCCGCCATCACCGGCGACGCTGATGGTGCTCGACTTCGCGCTCAGCTACAGCGACGACTGGTTCCTCATCCCGATTGCGCTCGATGCGTGGACCATCTACGAGACCACGGCGGTCGCGATCACCGACGTCTTTGGCGACACGACATTCGCGACGCCTCCCGATGGCCGGTGGAACATGTTCCGTCTCGACCTCCACGGTCGCACCAGGTCGCCATAAAAAAAAAAAAAAAAAAAAAAAAAAAAAAAAAAAAAAAAAAAAAAAAAAAAAAAAAAAAAAAAAAAAAAAAAAAAAAAAAAAAAAAAAAAAAAAAAAAAAAAAAAAAAAAAAAAAAAAAAAAAATTTTTTTTTTTTTTTTTTTTTTTTTTTTTTTTTTTTCTCTCTCTCTCTCTCTCTCTCTCTCTCTCTCTCTCTCTCTCTCTCTCTCTCTTCTTCCTGGCCTCATCGCTTCTTCTTCTTCTTCTTCATCGCGACCCGATACCGAGCCGGACCTGTCCGTACGCCGAGCCGGCGCTTGTGTGCTGGTCGAAGTGATTCAAGGTGATCCGACCGATCGGCGAGATTTCGCGCGTGATCGCGTTGTCGCCGTTCAACCGCTGAGCATCACCGCCGAATTCCACGACCAGGCGCGCTGACGGCGCGAACGAGCCGTCCATGCGCCACCCGAGCTCGGTGAACCGTGCGGCGTCGAGTGCTTCCCCGTCGCGGTTGTCGTTGTTGAACCGCAGGCCGGTTGAATACACGCGCTGAGTGACGGCGACGCGCGGGCTCGGCAGATATCGCCACGACAACGAGGTCAGCCACGCCCGGCTGATGCCCTTTCGAATCTCGTTGGTGCCGATGTCCGGGTCGCCTTCGTCGAACACGGCCCTGCCGCCGAGTAACGCCATCGAGACTCTGGTGCCGCGGAGTGAGGTCGTAGACGGCCTTGACCTGCGTGTCAACGAACCCGAAGGCGAATCCGGCCTCGGGATCGATGCGTTTGATCAGGTAGTCGAGGTAACTGCGTCGCACGGACGCGAGCCACGATCCCTTACCGCCAATCGGTCCTTCACCGAGCATGAAGGCGCTCGTCCCACTCAGACCGGCACGTCCGCGAAATTGATCGCGGCTCCCCTCGCGCGTGGTCAGATCGATCTGTGCGCCGAGACGGCGGCCGGTCCGCTGCGGGTAACTGCCGGGGAGCAGCGCGACGCTGCCGAGCGTGTCGCTGTTGATCATCGCAATGGAGCCGCCGTCAGTGATGCCATTGACCGAGTGCATCAGGTAACGCGTCGGCACACCATCGACGACCATGCCGACATAGCGGAACGGATTTCCACGAACCGCGAACTCGCTGTAGAAGTCGTCGGTGGCGGTTGCCGCGGGCAAGGATTGGAGCGCCCGCAGCGGATCATCGAGGACGGCGCCGCGCAGGTTCTCGAGCTCGCGCCCGTGCAGCGAGGTGCTGCCAGGCACTGAATCGGACTCGGTCCGCAGCGAACCCGACACGGTGACCCGTTCGGTGTAAGCCCCGGCGCCTTCAGAGAGTCGAATGGTGAGGTCGATCGGTGCGGCAGCCACGTCGATGTCAGTCTGGAGCAGCGCGTAAGCGATCACCGAGGCAGTGATGGTGTGCTGACCGCGAGGAACGCTCAAGCTGAAGCGACCATCGTCATCGGTTTCGGCAAAGACGGACTGGTGTTCGACGTACACCAGCACGCCCTTGATCGGCTTCTCCGTCCGATCATCGATGACGATGCCTGCGACAGCGGTCTGTGCGAACACGTCGGTGGCCACACATACCGTCACCAAAAGGAGACCAAACACACGGCTCGCTTTCACGCCGGAGGCGTTAGCACGTCGGATGCCATTCACAACTCCCAACGCCCAACGCCCAATTGCCAACCACTCCCAAACCCCAAGCACCAACGTTACGAATCGCGAGCAGCGAGGGACGAAGGCTACCGATTCGAGGGCAGGACAGCGATTGCGCGGAGCGGCGCACCGCTTCCTCCGCCGATCTTCATGGGCAGCGCGATCACGTACGCGCCGGTGACGGGCACACGCTCGAGCGCGGTGATGTTCTCGAAAGCGGGCACGTCGCGCTCGTAGAGGACACGATGCGACTCGAACAAGGAGGACTGGCCGTAGTCGATGCTGGCCGTATCAATGCCGATCGCGCCAATGCGCCGGTTGGCGACGAGCCATCGGGCGGCGTCGGGATGCAGTCCGGGGAAATGCAAGAGCTTGGCGCCTTCTTCCCCTCGTGTCGCCGTTCCCAGATACCGCGCCGCGTCCGGCCATCGTTTCGAGAAGCCGGTCCGAATGAGCACGATCGCATTGTCTGGGATCTCGCCGTGCTCGCGCTCGAAGCGCGCGAAGTCCTCGGTCGTCACCTGATAGTCCGCGTTCGCTTCGCTCTGCGCGGTCACATCAATGACGAAGGCACTGCCAAGCAGACGGCTCAGCGGAATCGCGTCAACCGCAGGATGTCCCTGCGCGAAATGAATCGGCGCGTCGATGTGCGTGCCGCCGTGCTCCGACGTGAACAGGCTGTTCGCGGCGTAGTAGTAGCCCGCTGGCGTCACACCGTCAGCATCCTTGCGAAGACGGAAGCCTTCGGCAGTTGGCCAGTAGATCGTCTGTGCGTCGTAGGTGTGAGAGAGATCGACGAGCTCGCCTTGCGGAAACGCAGGAGGCTCGGGTCTGCCGCAGGCAGAGGTCACAAACAGCGACAAGGCAATCGTGCACGCTTTCATCCGAGCGATTCTAAGCGATGGCATTCCGTAACGCCTTCGAGTGCCGTCTCACGACATCCCGTGGTCGGCTGAGTCGACGACCACATGAAACCGCATTCGCACGGACGTACTTGATGGCGTAACTCTTGCGCCTGCCCAGAGTCCGGACCTGGAGTTTGCGACCTGAGAAGGGATGCGGCGATGACGATGAGATTCAGATCGGCGACGAAGCGGCTGGTGATTGTGCTGGCGCTGGCATGGGCAGCGCCGGCCCTACTGGCCGTCGACGTCAAAGTCGATCACGACAAGTCATTCGACTTTAAAAGCGCACAGACGTGGACGTGGAGTGCACATCCGGGTGACGTCAAGATGGCCCGCACGCAGGAGGACGACCCGGCGGCGATGCAGAAGATCGCCGAGCCGGTCATCATGTCAGCGGTCTCGGACGAGATGGCTCGGCGCGGCCTGAAGCAGGCGGCGACTGGTGCGTCGCTTGTCGTCACCTACTATCTCCTGCTCTCGACGAAAACGTCCGCGCAGACGATCGGACAGTTCCTGCCAGCGACCACGCAGTGGGGAGTGCCTCCGTACAACGCGGCCACACAATCGCTCGAGATGATGAACCACGGGGCGCTCGTGCTCGACATGAGCGCCAAGAACGTGATTGTCTGGCGCGGCGTCGCCGACGCGAAGATCAAGCGGGAGACGGAGAACCCCAAGCGCGAGGACCTGATTCGCGAGGCCGTTCGCGATCTGCTCAAGAAATTTCCGCCGAAGGACTAGCTTTCCGGCTGCGCGGCCGGCTCCTTTTGCCAACTGCGGTGTCTAAGCGGTACAACCACGACGGCCAAGGTGTGCGTCGCGGCTGAGACGCGCACTTGAACTTCACCCATTTCGTCCAGCTGATCGCCATCGGTCTGCAGGCGCGCATTCCCGATGCACATGACCGGCTTTCCCGGCGTCGGCAAGACCGAGTTCACCAAGAGCCTCGAAGACGGGATTCACGCGCGCCGGCGTCAAGTGCAAGGTCTTCATCCTCGTCGGGTCGATCCGCGAGCCGCAGGACTTCGGCGGCTTCCCGGTGTCGACGCCCGACGGCGTGCGACTGCTGCCGATGGCGTGGGCACGCGACGCGAAGCGACTCGCCGAGGAGGGCTATCTGGTCATCGTCTTTCTCGACGAGCTGACCACCGTGCCGCCGACGACGCAGGCGGCGATGCTGCGGCTGCTGACCGAGAACGTCTGCGGCGAGCTGCAGTTGCCCGACTACGAGCCCGGCAAAGGCGGCGTCGTGTATCTGTGCGCGAGCAACGCCGTCGAGTGGGCGGCCGGCGGACAGGAGATCCAGGCCGCCGATGGCGAACCGGTTGTGGCATGGCGAGTTCCCCATGGACCACGACACGTGGTGCGACATGATGGTGAGCGACTTCCCTGCTCCGAGCGATCTGCCGGTGCTGCCGGCCGACTACCTGCGCACGCATCATCATCGTCAGCGATCGTTGATCGCGGCGTACGTGAAGGCAGCGGGACGCGACGCGTGGCTGGCGCCACCGGACGATCCGGCGCGACGCAGCGGTGCCTGGCCGTCGGGTCGCACGTGGTATCTGGCGTCGCGACTGCTCGCCGCGATCGAAGCCGTGTCGCCCGGCAATCGTCTGCTGCAGGGCGCGGCGCTCGCCGGACTCGTCGGCGATCAGGCGCTGCCCTTTCTCGAGTATCGCGAGACGTTGAACCTGCCGGATCCCGAGGACATCCTGAAGGACCCGCGCAGTCTGGTGCTGCCCGATCGCACCGATCGCGCATACGCCGTGTGCTCGTCGCTGGTCGGCGCGGTGCTGAACAACAAGACGCCGGAGCGCTGGCAGGCGGCGATGATCGCGCTCGGCGTGGCGTGCCGGAAGAACGCGGACATCCCGACCGCGGCGGCGCGCACGCTGTGCGACAAGCGCAATCGCCCTGAAGGGTCGATCAAGCTGCCCGACGAGTGCCGGCCGTTCTACGAGCTGATGCAGCTGGCGAAGGTCATTCCGAGAGACTGAGGCATGTCGACTTCGTGCTGAGCCAGCCTCACCGAGCTGATTCGCGGCCTCGATCGCGCGCGGCGACGGCTACTCGCGCGCGCTGCAGGCGGCACGCGTGCGCGCGTCGTATCAGCGCGCCTACTTCGCGCCCGCGCTCTTCAATCTGATTCCCGTCAAGACCGACATGATCGCCAGCATGGCGGTGGACTCGCGCTGGCGTCTCTACTACAACGACGCCTGGGTCGCCGCGCACACGGTCGAAGAGAACGCGGCCGTGCTGATTCACGAGGTCAGTCATCTGCTGCGCGAGCACGAAGCGCGAAAGCAGGCGGCCGCGGTCGACGGACGTCACGCTCTGGAACACCGCCACCGATTGCGAGATCAACGACGACCTCGTCGCCGAGGGACTGCCGCTGCCCGACAATCCGCCGCAGCCCGGCACGTTCGGACTGAGCACCGGCGAGAACGCCGAGACCTACTACCGCCAGATGCTGAAGCCGGCTCAATCGGGCACGCGAGGCGCCGCGACCACGAACCAGCAACCGGCAACCACTAGCACCACCGCCTACGCACCAGCGCTACCGCCCAGCCAGCCACCACCAGTCGCAGAGACTGCGGCTCCGGCGCGCACGGCGAGCGGCGACCGTGGGAACTGCCCGACGATGACGGGAGTCCTGGTGGAGTGCCAGGCGTGGACCCGGTGAAAGCGGAGCTCGTACGGCGCGAGTGCGCGCAGAAGATCCTCGATCGATCGGGCGATGCCGGCGACGCGCCGATCGGCTGGCGCCGATGGGCGCACACCGTGCTGACGCCGAAGGTGGACTACATGGCCACCATCCGCCACGCCGTGCGCAAGGCGCTGCGCGACAGCACGCTCGGCCGCTACGACCGCACCTACCGCCGCCCGCATCGCCGGCAGGCGGCGTACGGCGAATTCATCATGTCGTCGTTTCACCAGCCGCGCCCGAGGCCGGGCTTTCTGATCGACACGTCCGCCTCGATGCAGGACACGCAGCTGGCGAGAGCCGTCGCCGAGCTCGGCGGCCTGACGCGTCAGCTCGGTTACAGCACCGAGGTCGTCGTCGCCTGCTGCGACGCAGCGGTGCACGACGTGAAGAAAGGTGTTCAACGCCGCGCAGCTCGAGCTGTACGGCGGCGGCGGCACCGACATCGGCGCCGGCCTGCGCTGGTTCATCGATCGCAAGAGCCGGCCCGATCGATCTGCTCGTCATCGTCACCGATTGCCAGACACCGTGGCCGGAGGAGACGCCGCCGTTTCCCGGTGATCACGATCCGCGTCGGCGACGGCGCGCCGCCGCCCTGGGGCGATCGCGGCGCGAACAAGGTGATTACAATCGAAGAGCCGAAAGTCGTCACGACTCCCATGTGGAATCTGAGAGAGCAGCGATGGCAGCGTAACGCGGCAGACGACTCGACCCTCGGCTGGATGGCCGTCGTCCCCGACATGCGGCCCTGGGGCCGGCGCCCGCTGACCATTCCGCCCAACTCGACGAACGCCTGGATCCAGCTCGCGATCTGGGAGATCTGGATGGGCATGCTGATCGTGCGCCGTCCTCGGACTCGGCGTCGTCCTCATCGCCACGTCCCCCAGCCGCATCGTCGCCGTCCCGGATCTCACGAACTGCTACGCGCCTCCGCCCGTGGCGCTCGCCGTGCGAGCGGATGGTCTATCAGGGCGGCATGCTGAACGCGGCGTTCACCGTCACTCTTCGGGCTGACGCTCGTCGGCGTCGCCGCGTGGCTGCTGTGGGAGTTGTGGAGCGCGGTCGGAGCCGAAGCCGATCACCGACGACTTCCTGCGTCTGCTCAACGACTCGTTCGGCCGCGACTGGCGCAATCCGCTCACGTGGCCGTGGGCGCGAATCTTGTGGGCCTACGGCTTCACCGCTCGTCGGCGCGATGCTGACCGCGGGCCTCGGCATCACGATCTGGACGCTCGTCGTCGCCGCGCACCCGTCGAAGGCGCCGACTCCGAAGATCGACACGTCACAGAGCTTCTCCCTGGGCCGATAGCGGCGTCAGCTGGGGTCAGATCTGATTTTTGCGGGCACGCAAAAATCAGATCTGACCTTCAGGTACCCGGAGTGAGACGGGTCTCGACGCGCCCGCGATTGTCCACCGCGCGTGCGAAGAACGGTTCCCATGCGCGTCTGATCCGATCGATCTTCGCGATGGCGGCTGGCGCTCGCCGTTCGGCCTCGTCCGACGACGAAGAGAAACGCCTGACGGAAGACGCGCGGCGAATTGGCCGATGACGGCTGGCGCGCGCCCATGACTTCGATCACGTCGTTGATCAACAGATCGCGTCGCGTCCCGAGAACGTCACGCCCACCCTCGGCGCAGAGTCGGCCGCGATGTTCGCCGGGAGCCCGGTGGGATTCTCGACGTAGAACATCGACGGCACGTCGATGTCGCGAACCAGTCCCATCGCGTACTGGTCGAGGAGACTGTATCGCTCGACCGCCGCCCTCGTCTGGAAGGTGCCGCCGCCGAGATCCTCGATCCGGTTGCCTTCCATGACCGACGCATCGGAGTTGAAGAAGAAGCTCCAGTGCGCCTTATCGCGTCCGAGCAGGGCGTCGGAGTTCTGGCGGTTGTGATCGCTGAAATGAAGAAACGCCAGCCATCGGTGTCCGACTTCCTGCCCCATCACGGACAGCGTGTTGTTCTCGCCGAGGAACTTGGTGGCCGGGTCGTCGGGAAATTTCGAGATGTCGTCCATCTGCACCAGGCTGCTGAGATCGTTGCTGCCGAACTCACCCGAGGCGTCGAAGCGATCGAGACCGATCCCGGCGATGTCGTTGGCCACGGTGACCTCGAACGAGAAGGCGCCTTCCGGAGTCATCACCTCGTCGGTCCAGATCACGAGCTGGTCGTAGCGGTCGGCGTGAGTCCGGTAGAACTTCCGCGACAGGGCGACGAGATCGAGATCGGGCCGCAGCGAGAATTGCTCGCCAATCGCGCCTGAGCCACCGGAAATGGTCCTGGTCGCGCTGGTGCTGAGATCCACCGGCAGGAACGTGTCGGTGCTCCCTGGAGAAACCGCGGCGATACCGTCCGCCGCCGTGAACGCCGGTGCTCCCGCGTACTTCATCTCGATCGTTCCATCCGGAAAGAACGAGGCCTGGACAGTGACCTGCCGGGTCGAATCGAACACGCGCACGCCACACCAGGTGGCGGTAAAGGCATCGGCGGCCGATCGGACGAACACCCTGCCTCCCGCGGACGGATCCAAATCGGCAAAGAAGGCGGCGACGCGCGGCGCGCCAGTCAACAGGCGGCTGATATCGCGCGATGTGATCGCCGTATCGCGCACACCAAACGTGATGTTGCCGTCCGAGTTCACCCAGGCGAGCGTCTGCGGGCGGCCATAGAAATTGAACGTGAACGACACAGCTCCTCGATACGCTGTCGTCATCACCGAGCGTCACCGCATCGCCGAGCGTCGCACGAAACGAGGCGTCCGTGCGGCTGACGTCGTAACCGCCTCCGGTTCTCGGCGTGTAACGCAGGCCGTTGAGTTGGAGGTCGAAGGTGTTGGCTGGAGTGACCACATCGCCTTCGTCCTGGATGACGGCAATCTCGCCGACATCCTCGGTCGCCCGCGACGTGACGCCTTCCGACGCGGTGCGCAGGGACGCTCCAGCGCGGTGGCGCCAGAGGACGTCGCCGAGCATGCCGCGCGGGTCACCGTGTACCACCCTGCCGCTGTTCTTCGAACGTGATGGCGAGACCGCATCGCCGGTGACGGCAGTGGCGGCACTCGACGCTGGACACGGGTTCTGCGCCGCCGTCGGCGGCGGTGCCGGCGGCAGCGTTTTCTCATCGTCGTCTTTGCAAGCGATCGCCGCGCATCCCGCGACGAGAACCACGGCGCACCACGTCAGACGTGGCAGACGAATATCCACGGCGGTAATCCTTCCAGGACTCGTAACAACTAGGATCAGGGAAGAGGGAAATAGTGTCGGACACTGCGAACCCACCCACAACAGGAATCTCGCGCACGTGCATCTACACCGCGGCAGGACGGGCGATTGGCGCGCGCGATCCAGTCCTCGTGCGCAATCCCGACTCTCTCGCCGAGAAGCTCCTCGGCGATCCCTCGTCATTCATGGAGCAACTCCCAATTTCCAATTCCCAACTACCAACCACTCCCAACTCCCAACTGCCAACAATGCTCAACGAACTCCCAAGCAGATAGAAGTTGGGAATTGGAAATCGGGAGTGGTTGGGAATTGGGAGTTGGAAGTTGGGAGTGGTTGGGAGTTGGGCGTTGGCAGTTGGGAGTTCAGTCAATTCGTGCGCCGTGGGTAGAATGGAGCGCTGAAGATGCTGAATCTGTTGGATTTTATGCGCGCGGGCTCGCGCCTCGGGCAGCTCGACGCGGCGGAAGCAGAGCTCGAAGCATCTGGCATCAACGAAATTGGCGCTAGACGCTGGGGTGGCGCAGCAGGAAGTAGCGCTGGTTACAGGGCGCATGTGTCGCGTTGACACGTATCACGCGCGCTGCTGCGCGGAAGAGGGCCGCGCTGTGCACGCTGCCAGCTTCAGGTGACGCTGATTATTGGTGGCGGATGAGAGGCTGTGCAGGTCTGTTTGGGTCGGTCCCGCACATCACAATCGCGTGAGCGCCAAGGCCGTGCGCCGCCCGCCGCGTACTCTCGCTGACGCTGCCGGCGAAGTAGTCCATCTGGTGAATCACCTCGACGGTCAGCCCCGCAGCCCGCAAGTGCGCGAGGTAATCGTCCTCGACGATCGCCCCGACCACGCACTCGGCCCACAGCTTCGGGTCCGAGCGTGACTGATCCGACACGGGCACACGAAGCGCAATGTCGGCCAGCTGCAGCCGGCCGCCGGGCTTGAGCACCCGGGCGATCTCCGCAAATGCGGCGACCTTGTCGGGCACGAGGTTCAGTACGCCGTTGCTCGTCACCACATCAACGCTGGCGTCAGGCAGCGGCAGGCGTTCGGCATTCCCGTCCACGACTCGAACGTTCGTCGCCTTCATCTCGGCGGCGTTGTGGTGCAGCTTCGAGCGCATCGCCTCGGTCATGTCGAGGCCGTACACCGTGCCGCGGTCACCGGTGAGCAGGGACGCAATCAACGTGTCAGTCCCGGAGCCGCTCCCGATGTCGAGCACCGTGTCGCCTTCCCGGATAACGTTCGCCGCGAACGGGAACCCCACGCCTGCAAATGACTCGGTCGCCGTTGCCGGGATCCGATCGAGCAGGTCCCCCGGGTATCCGACGAAGAGGCAGGCGAGGCGGCCGGTCGGGAAATGGAACGTCCGACCGGGCTGCGTCGCCACGTCGGTATACATCTGCTCGACCGCCTTGAAAATGAACGCTCGCGTGCCGCCCAGAATCGCAACCATGAAGCTGTCCTCCTGCGTCTGCGCTAGAACTCCTGCATCAACGCCGTGATGCGATCGAGCGTTTTCGACGGCACGTCACCGTGCGACAGGCCCCGCAGCTTGCCTTTCAGTGCGCGTTCGAATTCTGCTCGGGAGAGGCAGCTTCGACAGGTCTGCAGGTGACGTTCGATCACGTCGCGATCCGCATCCGCAAGCTCCCGATCGATGAACTCAATCAGCCGCTTGAGCGCTTGCGCACAGTCGATGTTGTTTACAGCCACGGTCTCTCTCCGTTTGTGCACTACTTCAGTGTTTCGGCGAGTGCGAGACTTCGATGCCGCGTTCCTGGGCCACCGTCCACAGCGTTTCCTGCAGCGCGGCGCGGGCGCGAGCGAGTCGCGAGCGCACCGTGCCAATCGGGATCTTCAGCGTCTCGGCGATCTCCGCGTACTTGAGATCTTCCATGTCGGCCATGATTACCACGACACGATAGTGTTCCGGGAGCGCTGCCAGCGCTCTATCGACGTCGTCACGCAGGAGCTTGTCCAGGAACTCCTGCTCGGGATTGGCGAACCACAACAAGAACGGCTGATGCAGCCGCTCGAAAATCGAGAACGGCTGATTGTCGTCGCGCTCCGCGTCCTCGATCGGCTCCGTCTGCCCACGAACCGACGCCCGCCGGCGATCGCTGATGAACGTGTTGTTGAGAATACGGAAGATCCACGCCGGAAACGCGCTCGGCGCCATCAGCGACTCGCGGGCGCGCCACGCCCGCGCAATGGTATCGGCCACCAGATCCTCGGCATCGGCGTCATTTCGCGTGAGTCGCGCCGCCACCCCATGCAGCCGTCCCAGCATAGCCATGACCTGCGTTTCAAACGCCTCTTTGGTGATGGACATTCAGGACTGCCCCGAAGACGCGCAAAGACCTGAAATGGTTCCAACGGCCGTCGGCGCTGACTGCTGGAACGCTTTCGCGGCTTCGCGCGTCCTTGAGGCGACGGAGGAGGTCACCATGCGACGTGTTATCTCACAGGCTTCGACGGGAATGTGGCTCATGTTCGTACTGGCGATCGCGGCGCCGGCTGCAGCCCAGCCCGCGACCAAGCCTCTCTACGATCGGCTCGGGGGCGTCTACAGCATCGCGACGGTGGTGGACGACTTCATCGAGCGTCTACTGGTCAACGACATCCTGAACGCAAACCCGGCCCTCAAAGAGGCGCGAGCGCGCGTGCCAAAGGCCGGCCTCAAGTTTCAAGTGACAGCGCTCGTGTGCGCGGCCACCGGCGGGCCATGCACCTACACCGGCCGCAGCATGAAGGACTCGCATGCCAAGTTGAACATCAACGAGGGGCAATGGGACGCGATGGTCGTCGACTTCCGTAAGTCGCTCGACAAATTCAAAGTCCCGTCTCGCGAGCAGGAAGAACTGGTCGAGATCGTGGGCAGCACGAAGAAAGACATCGTGAAGTGACCCCACAACTGGCGGCGCCGACGCTCGGACTGCGCGAGAATCTCGGGCAGTTCGCGCTGCTCGTGCTCGTGAACGCGTTCGTCGGCGGCATGGTCGGCATCGAACGCAGCATTCTGCCGGCCATCGCCGAGCAGGAGTTTCACCTGGCGGCTCGCGCCGCCATGCTGTCGTTCATCGCCGCATTCGGCGTCGCCAAGGCACTGACCAACTACGCGGCGGGCTCGTTGTCCGATCGGATCGGCCGGCGCCACGTCTTGATCGGCGGATGGCTGCTCGCGATCCCGGTGCCGTTTCTCTTGATGTGGGGGCCGAGTTGGACGTGGATTGTGATCGCCAACGTGCTCCTGGGTGCGAGCCAGGGCCTGACCTGGTCCACCACGGTGATCATGAAGATCGATCTCGTCGGGCCGCGCCAGCGCGGCCTCGCCATGGGCCTCAACGAGTTCGCCGGCTATCTCGCTGTCGGCGCCAGCGCGCTGGCCACTGGCTGGATCGCTGCGACGTACGGCCTGCGTCCGCAGCCGTTCTATCTCGGCGTCGTGTTCGTGGCACTCGGGCTTGGACTCTCCGTCACGCTCGTCCGCGATACGACGGCACACGCATCTCATGAATCGACCCTCGTTGATGCGTCGCCGGCGACGGCGGCTCTTTCGCCCCGCGAGGTGTTCTGGCGGACGACACTCGAGGACCGTAACCTCTCGAGCATCAGTCAGGCCGGCCTCGTGAACAACCTCAACGACGGCATGGCGTGGGGACTCATGCCGATCGTCTTCGCAGCCGCCGGAATGACGCTGCGACCAGATCGGATGGCTGGCGGCGATCTATCCGGTGACCTGGGGCATCGGCCAGTTGTTCACGGGTGCGCTCTCCGATCGAACCGGCCGCAGCCGCTCGTCGTGTCGGGCATGTGGACGCAGGCGGTCGGCATCGTCGTCATCGCGCTTCGCACCACCTTCGCCGCGTTCGCGCTCGGCAGCGTGCTGCTCGGCGCTGGGCACGGCGATGGTGTACCCGACGCTGCTCGCCGCGGTCGGCGACGTCGCGCATCCGTCCTGGCGCGCGTCGGCCGTCGGTGTGTATCGCTTGTGGCGCGATCTCGGCTACGCCTTCGGGGCGCTGCTGGCGGGCATCACTGCCGATCTGCTCGGCCTGACCGCCGCGGTGCTGACCATCGCGGCGTCTGACGTTTGCCTCGGGCGTGGTGGCTGCGATTCGCATGACGGAAACCTTGCCGACGCTGAGAGCGAGGACGGTATGACCAACGAGATCGGCGGTCGACACGCTGCGCCAGTGGCTCGACGAACATCGTCAGATGACCGTGCTCGATGTCAGAACGCGCGAGGATCGCGCGCAGTGGTGGATCCCGAGGCAGCACGCACGTCGATGCGTACGAGGCACTGCGAAAGGGAGAGGCGGGCCCGCTGGCGACACTCGCGCTACCAGCAGGCCAGGCGAGTCGTGACCGTGTGCGGCGCAGGCCGGCTGAGCCGAACTGCAGCGGACATCCTGTCGGCCCGTGGGCTCGATGTCTATTCGCTTGATCGGCGGCATGAAAGCGTGGAGCTTGGCCTGGAATACCGCCGACGTGCCGATGCCGGATGCCACTACGCACATCGTGCAGGTGCGACGCACCGGGAAAGGCTGTCTCTCCTACGTCGTCGGCTCGGATGATGAGGCCGCTGTCATCGACGCCGCTCTGCGCGCCTGACGTGTATCTGACGCTCGCGCGCGATCGCGGCTGGCGGATTCGATACGTCCTCGACACGCACATTCACGCTGATCACCTGTCACGCGGCCGGCGACTGGCCGAGGACGCCGGTGCGACGCTCATGCTGCCGGAGCAACAACGAGTGCGATTCCCGTACACCGCCGCTGTCAGACGGCGATCACGATCACGGTGGGCAATGTTGGTGCTCGCCGCGCGGCGGACCCCGGGTCACACGCTCGAGAGCATGTCGTACGTGCTGAACGGCGCGAGGCTGTGTTCACCGGAGACACGCTGTTCACGTACGGCGTCGGCAGACCCGACCTGCACGCGGACGCGGACGGCGCGCGCACGCGCGCGCGTGAGCTGTATCCGATCACTCGATCGAGCTCCGATCGCTTCCGCCGTCGACGCTCGTGCTCGCCGGGTCACGCGAGCGAGCCGATTCCATTCGACGGCGTCGCGATTGCCGCGACGATCGAGGATGATCGACGTCTGGCTTTCGACGTGGCTCGTGTCCGAAGAGGCGTTCATCGACAGGCTCGTGTCGCGGCTCCCGCCGACCCCGCCGAACTTCGCGCACATCGTCGACGCTGAACGAACTCGGGCCAGCTGCCTGACGACGATGCGACCGAGCTCGAGGCGGGCGCGAACCGATGTGCGGTGGCGTGAGCGATCATGAGTGCGATGTTGCTCCCCGTTCAACGACGTCGCCGGCCGTCAGTTCGACGCGAACAAGGTCGCCGGCGAGGTCGCCGACTACCGGAAGAATGGACCAGGGCGGACAACGCGGCGGCTTCGCGACGGCCTCGTACGAGGCCGGGCTGGTCAGCGGAGTGCTGCTGGACATCGGCGCCGGCTTTGGTGCGCTGACGTTCGAGCTGATCGACCGCGGAAGCACTCGCGCGATTGCCGTCGATGCATCCTCGTCGTATCTGGACGCCGGAGCACGGGAAGCCACGAGACGGCGGAAGACCGGGAGCATCGAGTTCGTTCACGGGGACTTCGTGGACGTTGCCGCCACGCTACCGAACGCCGACGTGGTGACGCTGGATCGCGTGGTGTGCTGCTACCCGCACGTCGAACCGCTGCTGGCCGCGCGATGGAGCACGCGACGCGCGCGTTGGCGCTCTCGTACCCGCGCGGGTCCTGGTACGCGCGCGCCGCGATGGGCGCCGACAATCTCAAGCGCCGGCTCACAGGCAATCCGTTTCGCACCTTCGTGCACTCACCCACACTCATGGAGCGCATGATCCGGCGCGGCGGATTCACCTTGTCCAGCCGCCGCCGGACCTGGATCTGGTCGATCGATGTGTTCGTTCGACGCGGAGCCGGCTAGTTGCCAATTCCCAATTCCCAACTGCCAACAACCAACCACTCCCAACCGCCAATTCCAACGGTGCCCTTTTACGGGGCCTTGGGAGTTGGGATTTGGGAGTGGTTGGTGAGTTGGGAATTGGTCGTTGGGAGTTGACGTTCAAGTCCTCAACACGTCCACGCTGACATGCAACGTATGCCGGCCGCCGCCCAGGATGACACCGCGGACGGGGCTCACGTCGGCATAGTCGCGTCCCCAGGCGAGCGTCACGTGGGTCGTGGACGGGAACATGTTGTTCGTGGGGTCGACGTCCACCCACCCGAGTCCCGGACAGTAGATCGCCAGCCACGCATGCGACGCGTCCACACCGGCCAGACGCGGCGCGCCCGGTGGGGGCAGCGTCTCGAGGTAGCCGCTCACGTAGCGTGCGGCGAGTCCGTGCGATCGCAAGCAGGCGATCGCGAGACGTGCGAAGTCCTGACAGACACCGCGCCGCAGGGACAGCACATCGCGCAACGGCGTGGTGACGGTCGTCGCCTTCGGATCGAACGTGAAGTCGCCGTGAATGCGACCGATGAGATCCTCCACGACCTCGAGCAGCGGGCGGCGTGGAGCAAACGAGGGATGCGCGTAACCGGCGACCGCATCGCTCACCGCAATCGACGCCGAGTCGAACAAGCACTCGATCGCCTCGAGCGGCAGGGCATCAAATTCACGCGCTTCCTCCCACGGCGCCGTCGTCGCAGAGGCGGGCCGCGGCCGGCCTTGCACTCTGACCGTGCTGGTCGATCGGACAGTCAGTTCGGTGTGCGCCCGCTCGACGATGAAGAAGTCGACGGCGTTGCCGAAGTAGTCCTGGTGCGATCGCACGACCGCTGGCTGCGGATCGATCTGCAGCTCGTGGGACAGGCATTCCTGGCCCGGGCAGACCCGCGGCGTGACGCGGGCCAGATGGTGCGAGACGGAGACCGCGGCGCTGTACGCATAGCGCGTCGTGTGCACCACCTGATAGGTGACGGCCGCGTCAGTTGACACGCTGCTCGGCATGGCTGAAGTAGTGGAACGTTATCGCGTCGGAGACCGCGCGAAGATCCGCATCCAGCGACATCGAGAACCGCCGTCAGTCGATCGAAGGCCACATCGGCACCCGGCTGACTGAGCGCATCGAAGTCTGCGGCGCGCAGCGACGCAATCGCGTGAGCGACGGTCCGCTCCTCGTGGGTCGGCGACGGCGCCCGCGGATGGCGCGGCAGATGCGACAGCAGCACGGCCATCGTATCGAGCTGGAACCGCAGGGCCCGTGGGTTCGTCCCGTCGGCCAGCAGCAGATCCAGGACCGGCGGCAACTGCGCCTCTGCGAAGTAGCGGCGGCGATACGTCATCGAGCTGTCGGCCACTTCGAGCAGCGGCTCGAGAATGGCGACATGCGACGGGCTGGCCTCGATCGCGCTGCGCACCAGCCGCGTGATCCCGATCGACCGCTCGAGGCGGCGGCCGATGTCGAGGAACAGCCAGCCGTGACCACGCGTCATGCTCTCGCCTTCCATCCCGCTGAAGGCCGCGAGGTCGGTGATCATCCGATTGAGATGGACGAGGACTTCGTCGAACTGTACGCGCCCGTGCCGCTGACGTGAGTCCAGCTGCAGTTGATTGAGGATGCGCCACGTGTCGTTCGACAGGCGGTCGCGAACCGCCGCGGCGATTCGCCGCACCTCGCCCAACGTCACGCGCAGCAGGCCGGGCGGCGCATCGAACCGGAACAGCAGCGACACCTGGTGCTCGAGCTGCGGCAGCGGCATCGGATCCTTGAGCTGCGCGGGGATCAGTTCCATGTCGGCCAGCACGTGCAGCAAGGCCGACCAGCTCCGGCACACCCTCGGACATGTCTTCGCGGGTGACATAGGTCGACGAGGCTGCGCAGCAGCCGGACGATCTGCTCCGCCCGTTCGATGTGCCGGCCCATCCAGAACAGATTGTCGGCGACGCGGCTTGGCAGATCGGCATCGAGGCGCTCGCGCCGCACGCTGAGGCGCATCGGCGCGAGCAGCGAGACGGCGGTGACCGGTCCGTCGGAGACGATCCAGGTGTCCTTGCTTCCTCCTCCGCGCTGCATCGTGACGATCGGAATATTGCTGGCCGCGCCGACACGCGTCAGTCCGCCCGGCATCACGGCCATCGAATCTCCGTTCGACGCCACGTAGACGCGCAGGACGAGTTGACGCGCTTCCGAACCGTGTACCGTTCCACACCGGCGCGGTCGAGAGCGCGACTTCCGACTGCGCGGTGTACTCCTCCGGGCGCGCCAGCAGCGAGCTTCGCAGCAGACTCTTCTGCTCGGCGTTGAGCGTGCGGCCGAACACCGGCTGTCGTGCCGCGGGCGGGAACGACTGCTTGATGACCAGCTCGTCGAGGTGGGCCAGGACATAGTGCAGGTCGTCGGGATGACCGCACCACCACGATCGCGCCGGCGAGAGCAGCAGCTCTTCGCCGAGCAGGTGGCGGCACAAGTCGGGAGAAATGCCGCCATCCCCGGCGCCTCGACCAGTCCCGAGCCGAGCGCGTTGGCCATCGTGACGTGGCCGGCGCGCACCGCGTCGACCAAACCGGCCACGCCGAGCGTGGAATCGGATCGCAGCTCCAGCGGATCGCAGAAGCTGTCGTCGAGCCGCCGCAGGATCACGTCCACCTGACGCAGGCCTTCGAGCGTCTTGATGAAGACGCGACTGTCGCGCACCGTGAGATCGGCGCCCTCGACCAGCGTGAAGCCGAGATACCGCGCGAGATAGGCGTGCTCGAAGTAGGTTTCGTTGAGCGGCCCCGGCGTCAGCAGCACGACGCGCGGATGATCGCGGCGATCGGCCGGCGCGAGCGCCATCAATCCATCCCGATTGCGCGAAAGAATGCGCCCAGCCGCTGCACGCGACAGTCGCGAAACGCCTCGGGGAGGCTGCGCGACATCACGATGCGATTCTCGAGCGCGTAGCCGGCGCCGGAGGGCGCCTGCGTGCGATCGGCCACCACCCACCACTGACCGTCCGGCGAGCGGCTGAGATCGACGGCGTGCAGGTGCACGTAGGTGTCGTTGGGGACGCGCATGCCGTGACACGGTCGCAAGAACGCCGGATTCGCGAGCACGAGCGCCGGCGGCAGCACGCCGTCGTGCAGCAACCGTTGCGGACCGTAGATGTCCGCCAGGATGGTGTTGAGCAGCCGCGAGCGCTGCAGCAGCGCGCCCTCGATCCGGCTCCACTCCGCCGGTGCGATGAGCAGCGGCAGCATGTCGAGCGTCCACGGCCGATCGACGCTCTTGCGGATCGCCGTAGACGTTGTAGGTCACGCCATTTTCGCGAATCGCGCGTTTGGCGCCTTCCCATCGCAACGACAGCTCGGTGCGACCCAATCCCTCGAGCGACTGGATCAGCGCCTCGCAGTGCGCGCGCGGCTGCCCGGCGCCACTCGACATCTCGTCGTACACGCCGGTGAGCGGACGATAGTCATCGAGGAGCCGCCACGGCATGACCGGGTCGCGGAACTCCGGCGCGATCGGCGCACTCATGCCATTCGCGGGGCGTCCTGGACGCCAGCATGTGGGACGGCGGACGACGCAGGTCGAGCGTCAGCGGGAAGTCGGGATTGCGATCCTCGGGCGGCACGTGCACAAGACCTGGCGTGTGACCGATGTCGAAGAATCGCGCGAGCCGGCGGCCTTCCGCTTCGTAGCTGTTCACCGGGAAGGTGTCGAAGTGCCGTCCGCCCGGATGCGTGACGTGATAGACACAGCCGCCGAGCGGGCGGTTGTTCCAGGTGTCCACGATGTCGAACACGAGCGGCGCGTGCACGGGGATCGTCGGATGCAGACTATTGGCCGGCTGCCACGCGCGATACCGGACACCGGCGACATATTCGCCGGGCCGTCCCGTCGGATGCAGCGGCACACGCCGGCCGTTGCACGACATGAATGACGCGACCCGGTCATTCCGCTCACTTTCACCTGCAGCCGCTCGACCGACGAGTCGACATATCGCGCCGTGCCGCCGGCGGTTGACTCTTCCCCGGTGACGTGCCACGGCTCGAGCGCCTGCCGCAGTTCCACGTGCACGCCGCGTCGCGTGATCGCGCCGAATGTCGGGAAGCGGAACTCCAGGTGCGGGGCGAACCATTCGGGCCGGATCGGCCACCCGGCTCGCGTCAGATCGTCCAGCACGTCGTCGAAGTCGTGCGCGACGAAATGCGGCAGCATGAACCGATCGTGAAGCTCGGTGCCCCAGCGCGCGAGCGGCCGATCGTACGGCGCCGCCCAGAACGTCGCGATCAGCGCGCGCAGGAGCAGTTGCTGCGTGAGGCTCATCTGCGCATGCGGCGGCATCTCGAACGCCCTCAGCTCGACCAGGCCTCGCCGATCGGCACTCGTCTCCGGCGCATAGAGCTTGTCAATGCAGAACTCGGCGCGGTGGGTATTGCCGGTCACGTCGATGAGCACGTTTCGGTAGATCCGGTCCACCAGCCACGGCGCGATTCCGTGATCGGGAATGCGAGTGTTCGCGATCTCGAGCTCGTAAAGCGAGTCGTTGCGCGCTTCATCGACGCGCGGATGTTGACTCGTCGGCCCGATGAACATTCCCGAGAACAGGTACGACAGCGATGGATGGTTGTGCCAGTAGCCGACGAGACTGCGCAGGAGATCGGGACGGCGCAGAAACGGACTGTCGGCGGCCGTCGGGCCGCCGACGACAATGTGATTGCCACCGCCAGTACCCGTGTGACGGCCGTCGAGCATGAACTTCTCGGTGCCGAGACGCGTCAGCCGAGCCTCCTCGTACAACACGGTCGTGTGATCGGTCAGCTCCGTCCAGTCCTTCGCTGGATGCAGATTGACTTCGATGACGCCAGGATCCGGTGTCACTGAGAAGTGGTTCAGCCGCGGATCGTACGGCGGCCGCGCGCCTTCGATGATGACCGGCATCGACAGCGAGGCCGCCGTCTGCTCGATCGCCGCGATCAGATCGAGATAGTCCTCGGTGGCGTGCACCGGCGGCATGAAGATGTGCAGCCGGCCGTGACGCGGCTCGACGCAGAGCGCGGTGCGCACGATGCCTTTCGCGGAATCACCGGCACGCGGGGCGACCTGTTCGATAATTCGCGCGGCGGTTCCGGCCGGTCCAAGCGCGTCGCTCCGGCTCGGCGGTCCGCCGTCCGGGACGAAGGACCGGCCCTACGATCGGCCACGGTCTGCGGCTCGGCGGGTCCAGAAGGACCGGCCCTACGGGAGGACGGGAGTGGCGGCTGCTCGTCCAGCGGATCGGGCTCGTAGACAAACGGATAGTCTTCAGGCGCCACCCATGGCAGCGAGTCGAGTGGCAGCCGGAGGCCGATCGGCGAATCACCGGGAATCAGAAACAGATGCTCGGGACGCAGAAACCACTGTCCCGTCACCCACTGCGCCGATGATCCGGGAACCGCGTGACGTCGCAGCGGCAGTACGTAGCCGACCGCGCTGCCCAGGCCCTGCTCGAACAGGCGCGCCAGCCGAGCCCGCTCTTCGGGGTCCTTCAGCTCCGACTTCAGGGGATCGACGTTCGTGGGAAGGCGGCGTTCCTTCCAGAGGTAGTACCACACGTCCTCGTGCGCGGGCAGCACACATCCACTATCGACATCGAGCGCACCCGACAGCGCGTCGATGAAACGGCGCGCGTCGCGCTCGCCGTGACCGTGATCGATAGTCCCGTCGGCAATCAGACGGTCGTCGTGCCAGATCGCCTCGCCATCGCGGCGCCACCAGCACCCAAGCGCCCAGCGCGGCAGCGACTCACCCGGATACCACTTGCCTTGTCCGTAGTGCAGTAGACCGCCCGGCGCAAACTTCGTTTGAGTCGCCGCAGCAGCACACCCGCACGCTCGCGCTTCGTCGCGCCAAGTGCCGCGGTGTTCCACTCGTCGCCTTCCATATCGTCGATCGACACGAACGTCGGCTCTCCGCCCATCGTCAGCCTGACGTCGCGGGCGCTGAGCGCGTCATCGACGCGGCGCCCGAGCGCATCGATCTCCTGCCACTGTGCCTCGGTGTACGGCTTGGTGACGCGCGGGGATTCGTGAATACGCCGCACGTGCATCTCGTGCTCAAGCGTTGACTCGCAATCGTCCACACTGCCGGAAATGGGAGCGGCGCTGAACGGGTCGGGCGTCGCGGCCAGCGGCAGGTGACCCTCGCCGGCGAACAGTCCCGACGTCGGATCGAGGCCAACCCACCCGGCGCCCGGCAGATACACCTCCGCCCACGCATGCAGGTCGGTGAAGTCGGCCGCGGCGCCTGACGGACCGTCGAGCGATTTGACGTCGGGCACGAGCTGAATCAGATAGCCGGAGACGAATCGCGCCGCCAGTCCGAGATGACGGAGCACCTGCACGAGCAGCCATCCCGTGTCGCGGCACGAGCCGCTGCCGGTCGAGAGCGTTTCCTCTGGCGTCTGCACGCCCGGCTCGAGGCG